>CAVWHY010000013.1:0-28568 GCA_963754955.1 uncultured Acidobacteriota bacterium | reverse complement strand
TCGGCTCTCACCGTGCTCGCCAGGGCCGGCGCCGTGGACCGCATCGTCATCGGAGTCCGACAGCTTCCTGCAGAGCGGCTGAACAACCTGGAAGTGCTCTGCGCCGAGAACAAGATTACGCTGCTACGTTTGACAATCGGCATCGAGACCGTCATCGACGGCGACGCGCCACCGTCCGAGAGTGCCCGTTCGCGCGTCGTGTCCTAGTCGCTTCACCAACGGAAAATGTGCGGTATTTGCGGTGAGCTGACCTTCGGGGCCGGCTCGGGAGTTCGGGCCGAGGTGTTGGCCTCGATGAGCGAGCGTCTCGTTCATCGCGGCCCGGACGATCGGGGCCTCTTCGTGGCGGGTAGCGGGCGCGCGGGCCTGGCATTCCGCCGCTTGAGGATCATCGATCTCTCCACCGCTGCGAATCAGCCCATGTCGAATGAAGACGGCACGGTGCGCGTCGTGTTCAACGGCGAGATCTACAACTTCCGCGAATTGCGTGCCGAGCTCGAGGGCAGGGGCCACCGCTTCAGGTCGCACGCCGACACAGAAGTAATCGTCCATCTCTACGAGGAGCGGGGCCCGGCCTTCGTCGATGTGATCGACGGGATGTTCGCAATCGCCGTGTGGGACGACCGGGCCAGCCGTCTCGTGCTCGCTCGCGATCGCGCCGGCAAGAAACCGCTGTTCTACTATCGCGACGAGCGGCGTCTGGTATTCGGTTCGGAGATCAAGGCGCTGTTCGCACATCCCGATGTGCCGGCGCGAATCGAAGCGGCCACGATTCCCGGGTTGTTTGTGCACGGCTACGTGCACCGTCCCGAGACGCTGTACCAAGGCGTGCGCCAGGTCGATCCCGCAACCGTGGTGGTTGTCGACCTCGACGGCCGGCTCGCAGAGCGCGGTTACTGGCGACTCGAATACCCAGACGGCACCGCCTCCCCGGCGGTGAGCCGGGCGGAAGCGCGGGAACGCGTTCGGCAGCTGGTTACCTGCGCCGTCACGAAGCGTCTGGTCAGCGACGTGCCGCTCGGGGCGTTTCTGAGCGGCGGCATCGACTCCACCGTCGTGGTGGGGCTCATGAGCCGGCTCGCGACGGAGCCGGTGAAGACATTCAGCATCGGTTTCGAGGGCCACGCGGCGTATGACGAGACGGCTGCGGCCCGTCGTGTGGCCGACAAGTTTGGCACTGATCACACCGAGTTCCGCGTGCGGCCCTCGGCCGTCCAGCTCGTGGATCGCCTCATCTGGCATCATGACGGGCCGTTCGGAGATTCGTCCGCGATTCCCACCTACCTCGTATCCGAGCTGACGCGCCAGCACGTCACGGTCGTGCTGACCGGAGACGGCGGCGATGAAGTGTTTGCCGGCTACTTGCGCTTTGTCGCAGCGCTTGCCGCCGAACGTGTGCCGCGGGCGCTCAGCCCGTTGTTGCGCGCCGGCCTCCGGCTGCTTCCGTCGGCCCCGAACGAACGGCATCTTCTCTCCCGCGCGCGCCGCTTTGCGAACTTCATGGACGCTCCGCTTCTCGAGCGCCTCGACCGCTGGAACAGCATCTTCCAGGACGATGTGACCGAGGTCGTGCAACCGGAAGTGTTGCGCGCAGCTTCAGCGTCGGGATCGATCGAGGCTGATGCGGGCTCGCCGGGGCGGTCTCCGCTCAGCCGGATGCTCGCCGCCAACTTCTCGACCTATCTGCCGGGGGATCTGCTGGTGAAGACAGACCGCTGCACGATGGCGAACTCCCTCGAAGCGAGATGTCCACTGCTCGACACCGCGCTGGTCGAGTACGTCGCCGGGTTGCCCGATGCCTGGAAGCTCGACGGCCGACGAACCAAGATCATCCTGCGTGAGGCGTTCGCGGACTTGATTCCGCCAGAGGTGGATCGCCGGCCCAAGATGGGCTTCGGTGTCCCGGTGGACGCGTGGTTCCGCGCAGAACTTCGCGACTACGCGCGCGATACGCTGCTCGCGCCGTCGGCCAAGTGGCGCACGTACCTTCGTGCCGACGCTGTGCAGCGAATCGTTGATGCCCATCTTCACCGTGGCGCGAACTACGGCCAGCGGCTCTGGATGCTGATCTGCTTCGAGCGCTGGTTGCAGCAGCTCCCCTCGTGGACGGCCGCGCGGTCGTGACTCTCGATTTTCTCAAGCAGGTGCGCATCGATTCGCCGATCGTCGTGGTCGGCGTCCTGGTTATCGTCGTCCTCTGGCTGTGGCGATGGCCCGACGCTCGCGGGCCCAGACGGTTGTTGCTTGCATTCGTCGGGACGTACTGGCTGCTCGCAACGCCCGTTGGCGCCCGCCTGCTCACCTTCGGCCTGGCGCACGGTTTAACGCCGCTTCAAAGCCGGGAATCCGCGGGCGGGGCCGACGTTGTGGTGGTCCTCGGCGGCGGCGCCGGCACCTTCAGCCAGAGCGGCGCCGTGGTCGGATTTCTCACGTCGGGAAGCCTCCTGCGCGTCCTCGAGGCTGCCAGAGTCTATAAGGCCGTCCAGGCGCGGTTGGTGATCGTGTCGGGCGGCATCCCGCCTCGAGGATTTCAGCTCAAGCCCGAAAGCGAAATGCTGCGCGATGCGCTGATTCAGGCGGGCGTACCGGTCGAGCGCATCGTTCAGGATCCGGGCGCCCGCACGACACGCGAGCATCCGCAGACCCTCGGCTCGATTTTTGAGCGCCACCATGTCAGACAGTTCATCCTGGTGACGTCGCCCGCCCATATGCGTCGGGCATTGTCCGTGTTCCACGCCGCCGGATTGGACCCGGTCCCATCCGTGTCGCCGCTGCGATCGGAGAACTGGCCGCAGCCGGCGTGGCTCGTCCCGACCCAAACATCTCTGGACCAGTCGGATCAGGCGGTATACGAATACGCGGCCTGGGTCTACTACATCGCGAACGGGTGGAACTAGGGAATGACCGGCGCCGTCAGGATTCAATTTCTCAACCACGCCTCCGTTCGCATCATCACCGACGCCGTCACGCTTGTTTCAGACCCGTGGCTTTCCGGATCGATATTCAACAATGGATGGGAGCTCATCTGGACATCTGAACAGCTCTATCCCCTCGCAGCGGACTCGAGGTTTGTCTGGATTTCACACGAGCACCCAGATCACTTCTCACCGGAATTCTTTAGACGGCTTGACGGAAAGAAACCCGAAGTCCTGTTTCAATCCACACGAGATCGACGCGTGGCACGCTATCTCACGGACCGGGGGTTCTCGGTCCGCGAATTGAGCCGGCACGAACGCTTTCCGTTGTCCTCGCGTGAACAGTTCATGATTGGCAGGAGCGGCCTATACGACTCGTGGAGTCTCTTCGAATCGCCAGCCAAAAGGATCCTGAACATCAACGACTGTATCGTCAAGACCGCTGCCGACCTGCGAGCGATCAAAAAACGCGTTGGACATGTCGATGTCCTGCTCACCCAGTTCAGCTACGCCGGATGGGTCGGCAGCCGAAGTAGTAAGAGGCTCCGCGAGGAGGGGGCGAAACGACGCCTCGACGTGGTCCGCAACCAGCTCACGCATCTCGAGCCCGACTACGTTATCCCGTTTGCGTCGTTTGTCAGGTTCTGTCATGAGGAAAATTCGTACTTGAATGATTCAGTAAATCGCATCCCTGACTTCCTGAATGTCTGCGCGGGCCTGAAATCGATACCGATCGTGATGAAGCCCATGGACACGTGGTGCGTGGGGCAGGCACACGACAACACGCTCGCCACTGAGTTCTGGGAGCACGAGTACGACCGGATACCGACCGCCAAGCTCCGAAGGACACGCGGCGATTTCGATCTAGCGGCTCTGAAAGCACAGTGCGCGGCGTACCAGTCGCGGATATTCGCCACAAACTCTAAGGCCTGGATGCGCATGTTGTCCGCACTGCCGCTTCTCGAGATATTCGGACCCGTTCGTATCCGGCTCACCGACGTCGGTCAGGCGGTTCGATTCAGCTTCTTCGACGAATTGCGGGAGATCGAAACAGACGCACCCGACATCGAGATGGCCTCCGACAGTCTCGCATTCATCTTTGCCCATGAGTTCGGTTTCGACACGCTGCTGGTGAACGCCCGGTGCGAAACCCACAGCAAGGGCCTTGACCGGGCGATCAAGAATTTCGCAATCGGCAACCTGAACGCCATGGGCTGGTCAGTCGGTTTTGGGATGTTCGGGCTGCTGGTTCATGAGTTCAGACTGATCTGGATGGTGCTGCGCGAGCTGAAGAACGTGAATCCCGAATGATCGATTCTCCGCCAAATCCGGTCAGGGGCAGACGCGCGGTCCTGACGGCCATCGGCTTCGGGTTTGTCGCTGTCGTCTGGTTTGTCCTGTTGTCCGGCTGGATGGACATCGTGCCTGGCGCGGTGATGGTGCAGCGGCAGAACGTGCTGTTCAATTCAGACACCAACCTCTGGATTGACGAGATGATCTATTGGCATAAGCCTTTGACCCTGGCGGTCCATCCGCTGGATGTGTTCTTCTGGAGAATGCCGTGCCAGGCGCTCTACCACGTCCTCCGGTTGTTGGTCCCTGTCGATCTCGCTGGAGTTCTTGCCGCGAGGGTTCTCGTCGCGCTCGTTGCGGGAACAGGCGTCGGCTTTCTCGCGTTTGTGGCGCTCGAAAGCGGAATGGCACTGGCGCAATGTGTGTTGCTGTTCGCGATGTACCTGCTGTTCACGTCGAGCTGCACGATCGCGCTGCCGGAGCATTTCGGCATTTCAAATGGTCTCCTCTCCATCGCATTCGCCGTTCCGCTCGTCGTCGCCAAGCCGAGGGCAAAGACGGCAGCGTTATCGGTGCTCGCGGGCTTGTGCGGGGGCACGACCATCACCAACGTCTTGTACCCCCTCGTTTCGCTCCTTCGCTACGGCTTCGATTCGGTGCGCACGCGTCGCGTCATGGTCGCGACCGCAACTATCGCCCTGGTCGGGGCGGTCTTTCTCTACGCAGACTCACGAAGCTGGGTCTTGTCGAACAGAGCGATCCTTCCCAAGTACGTACCGGCGGCAGGTCGTTTGTATTTGAAGACCACCGTCATCCACATCTACGTCACGGAGTTCTCGAATGCCCGGCTGGTGCGGGATCCGCGCCGCGCGATCGTCTACGCCATCTACGTTCTGGCCGCTCCGGCGGTCGGCCCGACCCCGCTCATTGTTCAACATCCAAATTTCAACATGGTGAGCTACGAGCCGGCGCGCGAGCCGCTACGTTTGAGCTACTACAGGGAAATCCAGGGTGGCGGGGCCGTGCTGTGGTTGATTCTGCTTCTCGGCTGTGTGTATCAGGCAGTCGCCGATCCGACGACGCGGGCGTTTGTGTGGCTGCCAATCGGATGGATTCTCTTCGCCATGCTGTTTCACAACCTGTGGGGAGACGAGCTCATTTTGTACGCGGCGCACTGGTCGTGGGCGCTGATGGGCCTGGTGCTGCTGGGTGCCCGGCATCTCTCGGTAAGGCTGACCGCCGCCATCGTCATTCCCGTCGTCCTCTGCCAGGCGCTTACGCTATTTCAAATCAAGAGTGCATTGCAGACCATCGTTCACTAGAGAGCTCTGCTCAGGGTTCGACCACCTTCGGTGTTCCGATTTGCAGTCCGACGGTGCGCCCGTCCGCCAGCGATTGCACCTGGCTCGATCGGATGTTGATCCGGCGCGCCTGCACAATTGACGACGTGTACGGCAGATCGACGGTGACGCTCGTCCAGTCGTTGCCGACTGGAGACCGCACGGCACGGTTGCCGTCGACGGAGACATCCGCCGCCATGGCAGTATCTCTTTCCTGCGTCGGCGCGCGCACCGGGATCTCCACGCGGCGCGCCTCGCGTCCGACAAAGACGCTCGCGTACTCCTCGCTCCAGCGATAGCGTCGTCCGTCCTCTCCCATTTCCCAATCGAACAGACCCTCGACCGCGAGCCCGTGACGCGGACCAGGCGGAGCCTCGCGCGCGCGAACGGGAACCGACACCGCAAGAGCGATCGCGCAGGCCGCCATCGCGGGCAGGCTACGTCGTCGCACGACAGCACTTTCGCGAGTCGCCGTCGGAGCGCTCAGGGCGACCACGAGTCCTGCGACGAGCCAGAAAGGGAACACCACTTCCGGCGTGAGGAACGGGTGTCCGGTCGTGCACGTCATCAGAAAAGCGACGACTCCGCAGCCGAGCCCGAGCAGGCGGCAGTTGTCGGGAGCCCGCGCCATTGCGCGCGCCGCCAGGCGGACCATATCGGCGACCAGCGCGATGCACGCTGCAAGCCCCAGCAGCCCAATCTCCGCGGCGACCTGCATGAAGTAGTTGTGCGCGTTCTCGCTGCCGTAGACCCACGCGAGTTGCGCGTTCAGGAACATCGGCGAGGCCTGATAGTACTGGCCGATGCCAAAGCCGAGCCACCGATAAGAGCGAATCATCCGGTAGCTGCTTTCCATGAACTCGACGCGATACCTGGGGCCGTGGCCCGTCGCATCGAAGTAGCTATCCATGACCGGGAGCAGTGTTGCGCCGGCGAGAACTATCGCGCACACAGCGAGCACGACAGACTTGGTCGCCATCTGCCAGCGACGACTGGTCCACCAGATCGCCGCGCCGAGCGCCGTCAACCCAACAGCCGCCATCGCCGAGCGCGATGCCGAGAGCCACAGGCCGGCCCCAGCGCTGGCCAGCACTGCGGCCCAGCTGAGCCGTCGTTGACCGCTTTCGCGGCCGGCCATGCCGGCGGCCACGAACACCATCAGCGCGAAGTAGGAGCCGGCCGCATTGATGTCCGCGACGTGCGCCACGATCCGTTCGCCGATCAGCGAGTAACGCAACAGCACGGCTGGGAACGCGACCCCATACCACAGCAAGTACGCGGCGATGACGGCCGTGACGCAGCCCACCCCCAGCGCCTCGGGAATCCAGACCGCCAGAATCGGTCGGCGCCGCAAGAGCTACTACAACGGCCGCCGACAGCCCGAGCCCCTCGATCAGCCGCCCGCCGGCAATGGCTCCGAACGCATCCGGCCCGGCCGCGAAATATTCGTGATGCGTCCGCGAGAACAGCCCTGGCCACATCTCCGGCACGTAGGCCCTCACCTGAAAAGTAACCGCTGCTGCCGAGGCGAGGATCAACCCGATAAGCGCAAAGCCGGCGGCTCTGATGATGGCGCTTGGTACCGGCCCGCGCGCCGGAACGGACCGGGGGCTGATCAGCCAACCTGCCAGAAACGCCACGGCGATCGCTTCAGCCAGGCGGACGGGTGGCGATTCGAGCGCCATGGTTATCAGATCGCCGAAGGGCACGATCACCGCGACGGCGTACAGCCCCTCAGTCGGATAAATCGCGGAGAGGATTGCGACGATCCCGACCATCGCTCGCAATTCCACCGGTGCGCTCGAGCTGGTCACAAATGACAGGGTCAGCCAGCACGGAATCGCGGCCACCGCGAGGCGTGGCGCCAGGACGGTCAGTGCGGCGGATTGCTTTTCGGTGTGGCTGTCGGACAGATCCGTCATCCAAGGCGTTCCTGCAGCTCGGCCACCCGCTTGCGAAGGTCCTGGAGCTCGGTTTCCATCTCGGACAGGCGGCGGTCGTGGTGACGGTCGTGCGCCAGCAGGCCTTCGGACCGCTTGAGCACTTCGTTCGACACGGCGTCGATTGCCCCCGACAGACCGCGCAGGAGACCCGCGACGTCCCGGTCGCGCGTGTCCACGTACGGAGTGATCTGCTGAAGGAAGACGATGAGGCGCGTCTGAAAACGCGCGAGCTCGGCGAGCTGACCGCGGAGGATGGTCAGGCCGCCATCGATCGCCACGCCGCTCGCGTGCTGAACCGGCACGTTGCGGTTGAGGTGATCGACGACCGCTCCGTTGAACGCCTGCTGCTGCTGGAACATCGGCGCGACGACGCGGCGGACGGCAGCGGCGAAGCGGCCTCTGAAGAAATTGCTGTCGGCCTCCGGCTGCGGCTGCGACGGTGCGATTTCCCAGAGCGTGTTGAGCGAGGCGAGCTGGTAAACGTCTGGATGCGGTGGCGGATCGGGAAGATTCGCGGGCAGCTTCTGGAGCGCGGCGTCGAGTTGCGTCAGGGCGTCGTTGTAGGCCCGGTCGGCGGCGGCGCGCTCCGCCTTCAGGCCCTCGAGATCGTCGGGGCTTTTCGGCATGCGATCAGCGCCCGACCAGTCCTTCGATGGGGCTGCTGGCCGTCGCGTACAGCTTGCGGGGAATGCGGCCTGCCAGGTGCGCGAGCCGTCCGGCCCGCACCGCATATTTCATCGCCTCCGCCATCGCCGCAGGCTCCTGGGCGCCGGCGATTGCCGTATTCATCAACACGCCGTCGGCGCCGAGCTCCATCGCGAACGCGGCGTCCGAGGCGGTGCCGACGCCCGCGTCGACGATGACGGGTACGCGCGAGAACTCGCGGATGATACGGATGTTGTTCGGGTTCTGGATGCCGAGGCCGGATCCAATCGGCGCGCCGAGCGGCATGACCGCCGCGGCCCCCGCGTCCTCGAGCTTGCGGCAGACGACGGGATCGTCGCTCGTGTACGGGAGCACGACGAACCCCTCGAGCACCAGCACTCTCGTCGCCTCGATCAGCGCCTCGTTATCGGGGAAGAGCGTCCGCTCGTCGCCGATCACCTCGAGCTTCACCCAGTTCGACAGCCCGGCCTCGCGCCCCAGCCTCGCCGTCCGCACCGCATCGTCGGCGGTGTAGCAGCCGGCGGTGTTCGGCAGGATGAACATTTTCGAGGTGTCGATGTAATCGAGCAGTGATTCCTTCGATCGATCCGAGATGTTGACGCGGCGTACGGCGACGGTGACCATGTCGGCGCCGGAGGCCTCGTGCGCCTTGACCATGACGGCGTGCGACGGGTATTTGCCGGAGCCGATGATCAGGCGCGACGTGAAGGTTTTTCCGGCGATTGAGAAAGTGTCCATTTTTACAGCGCGCTATTGAGGCGCGCAATCAACTGCTCCCGAACCGCGCGACTAGCCGCCGCCGACGAAGTTCACGATCTCCACCTGATCCCCTTCGCGCACGACGGCATCGTCGAACGTGGCGCGTTTGAGGACCACGAGGTTGTGCTCGACGGCGACCCGGCGCGCGTCGATGTCGAGCGTCGCGAGCAGTTCACTGACCGTGAGCGGACCTGAGATGTCGAAGGGATCCCCGTTCAGAGTAATCGTCACAGTCGTCCCCGGAGCCGTATTTTATCCCACATCAGCTTGACCGAATTTGTTACGAACAATTGACCGCGGGTCCGCCCGGCGTCGTGAACTCGTCCATGTGCGGCAGCCACGGATCGTTGTTTCGTCCTGGGTCGTTGCATATGATCGGATGATGGCTGTGGACCGGCAAGCCGCACTGTCGTGGTACCGCCGCAACCGGGACCGTTCGCGGCAGCTGTTCGACATGCTCCCGGAGCAGGTGTACTACAGCCGCCCGATCGCCCTCCGGCATCCGATCGTGTTCTACGAAGGCCACCTTCCGGGGTTCAGTTTCAACACGCTGGTAAAGAAAGGGCTCGGCGGGCCGAGTGTCGACCCCCGACTCGAGACGCTGTTCGCGCGCGGCATCGACCCGCACGAGTCGCAGGCGAGCGGACATCAGGCATCGTGGCCCGATCGCGATGTGGTGCGTGCGTTCGCCGCCGAAGCCGACGCGCGGGTGATCGACGTCTTGTCGCGAGAGGAGCTCGATCGACCAGGCCATCCACTGCTCGATCGCGCCGAAGCGGTGTTCAGCATCCTCGAGCACGAGGCGATGCATCAGGAAACGCTGCTGTACATGTGGCACCGCCTGGGTTTCGACGAAAAGCACCGGCCGGACGGCTACGCGCCGGTTGTCGAAGGCCCGGTGCCCGTCGAGGAGTGGATCCAGGTCCCCGCAGGGCGCGCGGCCCTCGGCGTCGACCGTTCCGCCGTGCCGTTTGGCTGGGACAACGAGTTTCCAGCGTGTGCGGCGGACGTGCCGGCGTTTTCGATCCAGCGCCACAACGTGACCAACGCGCAGTTCCTGGCGTTCGTCGATGCGGGCGGCTACAAGGACAGCCGGTGGTGGACCGCCGAGGACTGGCGGTGGGTGGAGAGCGAGCACGTCGCGCACCCGCTGTTCTGGGAGCGTTCGGATCGCGGGTGGCTGTGGCGAGGAATGTTCGACATGCTGCCGCTGCCGTTGTCGTGGCCGGTGTTCGTGAGCCACGCGGAGGCCGCGGCGTACGCGCGCTGGCGCGGCCTGCGCCTGCCGACTGAAGCCGAGTACCAGCGCGCCGCATTCGGTGAGAACGCCCGCAACGGCTCCGGCGCGCGGGTTTACCCCTGGGGCGAAGGTGCGCCCACGGCCGATCGGGGCGTGTTCGACTTCGTCAGCTGGGATCCCCAGCCGGCCGGCAGCCACCCGGCGGGTGCGAGCGCATGGGGCGTCGAGGATCTGGCCGGCAACGGCTGGGAGTGGACGAGCACACCGTTTGCGCCCTTTCCCGGCTTCCGCCCGATGGCGTCGTATCCGGAGTACTCCGCAGATTTCTTCGACGGCGAACACTTCGTGATGAAGGGCGCGTCGCCGGCGACCGCCCGCGAGCTGCTCCGTCCGAGCTTCCGCAACTGGTTCCGAGGCCGTTACCCGTACGTCTACGCGACATTCAGGTGCGTCAAATGATCACGCGAACCACTCCCGCAGTCTCAACCGCGCAGTTTGCCGCCGACGTGCAGTACTACCTGACGCTCTCCCCGCGACAGCTGCCGTCGCGGTACTTCTACGACGACCTTGGCTCCGCGCTGTTCGACGCGATCTGCGCGCTGCCCTGGTACGGCATCACGCGCGCCGAGACACGGCTGCTCGGGTCGCATGCGCGGGCGATCTTCGCGGCGTTGCCGGGCTTCCGGACGATCATCGAGCTCGGGCCGGGCAACGGCACCAAGCTCGCGACGCTGGTCGACGGCGGCCGTCGCCACGGCGAGCGCCTCGATCTCCGGTTGATCGACATTTCGCCGAGCGCCCTCGATCTCGCGGCGCGATCCCTGGCCGCCCTGTCCGGCGTGCAGATCGTCACTTACGCGGCGGAGTACGAGTCGGGACTGGTCCAGGCGGCGGGCGATACGACGTCCGGCCGCGCGCTGGTGCTGTTCCTCGGGTCGAATATCGGCAACTTCGATCGTCCCGGCGCCGAAGAATTTCTGCGCGGAATCCGGGGGAACATGCGGCGCGGCGATGCGCTGCTGATGGGTGCCGATCTCGTGAAGGCCGAGCACGATCTGCTGCTCGCGTACGACGACCCCCTGGGTGTCACCGCCGCGTTCAACCGCAATCTACTCGTCCGTATCAATCGCGAGCTCGGCGGAACCTTCGACGTGGATCAGTTCGAGCATCGTGCCGTGTGGGAGCCTGAGGCTTCGCGAGTGGAAATGCACCTGGTGAGCCGGATCGCGCAGCGCGTGCGCCTCACGACCATGGGCGCCGGCCCTGGTGACGATGTGGCGGCGGACGCCGAGATCGAGTTCGCCGCCGGCGAATCGATCTGGACAGAGAGCTCGTACAAGTACACGCCTGAAGAAATCGCGACGAACCTCGAACGCACCGGGTTCCGTCTGCTTCACCAGTGGATCGATGGCGAGGACGGCTTTGCGCTGACGCTGGCAGAAGCCGCCTGACCGAAGTAAGTGTGGCCCTCCAGGCCTGCCGTGACGCGGGCGTGAAGGCCTGCACTACCTGGCTTCGCGCAGGACGAGATCGAAGCTGCCGACTTCCAGCTCAGCGTGGATCTTGATCGGGTAGCGCCGCGCATCATTGGAAATCCACATCGCGAGGTTCTTGCCGACCGGCTGGCCCTTGTCGTCCGTGACGACCGGGATCACCTTCCACGCCGCGATCTCGCCGAGTGACGTCTTGATCCGCTCGGCCGGGGCGACGTCTATGGCCAGCTTGTAGTTCGAACCGTCGTGGCTCACCGGCATCGTGACATGCAGGCCGGCCTTGAGGGGAACCGTCCGCAGGACGTACAGCGACGAGAGCGCGTCGAGCGTGGAGGGCGCGATCGGGAAATCCGCTCTGACCGTCGTCGTTGACTGATCCTCGAAGAACGCTTTCCTCGCCGTCCGGTCGAAACGCGTGGTCTTGAGACGATGCCGGTTTCCTTCCTCGGTGTACAGCGAACCCCGCTGCGGAAGCAGCGAGTAGACATCGAGCAGCGTGTCCAGCTTGTAGTACAGGGAGTAGAGCCGGGCCAGGAGCGGTGCGGGCCTCGCGTCGGCGACGATGTCGTAGGCCATCGAATCAAGCGACGGCTTCTTGCCGGTGACCGTCATGACGACCGTGCCGGCGGCGAGGAACGTGGCCCACGAGACGTCGTACGTCAGCGTTTCACCGGGCCGAAACGGGACGGTCGCTTCAGTACGGGCCGCAGAAGTTGCGTATGAGGCGAGGAGGATCAGGCCGAGCGCGAGCGCAACGGCCTTCACGTCAGCTGACGCGCCAGCCTTCGGTGCGCAGGTTGTTCATCAGTTCGACGGACCGCTCGATGAGGTCGCTCGGCTGATCGAGTTCCTCGATGGACTCGGAACCATCGGGGCGCGTGACGACCAGACGATAGCAGCCGGATTCGCGATCGTGGCTGATCTCGTAGCGCAGCCGATCGCCCTCTTTGTCGAAGAACCAGATCATCTGCTTTCTGCCAGAATACAACACGAAAGGCGCGCGCGCGCCGGACCGATTACGATTTGCGTGCACTCGTCGCTCGTGTCCTTTCGCTGTCGCTTCTGTCAGGTACGTGAACAGAAATTCGCAGCACCCTGCAAACCCGCGTTGGAATCGAGGATGACCTTCACGGGTACCGCGTCCAGCAGCGCTTCAAACGGCGCCTTGGCGCGGAACGCTCGCATGAACACCCCGTTCGTCAGAGCGGGCAGGATTTTCGGCGCGATGCCGCCGCCGATGAACACGCCGCCGGTCGCGATGGTGCGAAGCGCGAAGTTACCGGCTTCCGCGCCGTACGCTTCAACGAACACGTTCAGCGTGTCGGCGCAGCCGCTGCACCGGCCGGCCGAGGGCAGCGTCGGAGATAGCGGCCGAGGCGCCGGCGGCGCCGAGATCGATCGACGCCTGACACGGACCGGTGTGGATCGCGCGGTAGATCTCCAGCAGACCCCGCCCCGAGATCACGTCTTCGACCTGCGCGCGACCGGAGCGCGCCACCAGGTGCCGCAGCACCGCAATATCTCGATCCGTGCGGGCCGCGAAGTCCGCGTGGCCGGCTTCTGACGCGATCGCGATATCGCGTCCGTCGGCGCGATGCAGGAACGCTTCGCCGAGCCCCGTTCCCGCGGCAATGACCGCCACGTTACCCGGCGGCGCACCTGCTGCAGGCCGTCCCTCCTGCAGCACGTGAACCTCGTGCGGCTCGAGTAAGGGGACGGCGTATGCCATCGCCTCCAGATCGTTCAGCAGACGCACGTGCGAGAGGCCGAACGCGCGGGCGATGACGTCCGCTTCCATCCGTGGCCAGGGCGTGTTCGTCAAGCTGGCCGCATCGCCGCTCACGGGTCCGGCCACGCCGAAGCATGCCGGAGCCTTCGAAAGCTCCGCGCGCGGCGCCGCGTCGAGAAACGCCGCGATCATCGAACGCAGATCGGGGAAGTCCAGCGTCGCAAATTGACGGACCGCGACCGGATGCGGGCGCGACGCGGTCCGCTCGAACAGGCCGAGCCGCGTCGTCGTGCCGCCGACGTCGCCGGCGAGCAGATTCACCATTGACATTCGATTCATTCTCCTTCATCTTGATGCCGTTCCCCCGCTCGTCAGGCGCCAGCGGAGGCCGATTGCCCGTACCGTCTTCACACACAACGTCAGGCCAACCCGACCCTCAGGCCCTCGCGGGACAACTCGTCGTGTTTAGCGGCAAGCTGAGTTCGCTCGGCCGCAAGGACGCGTGCACGCTGGTCGCCGCGCTCGGCGGCGCTACGTCCGAGGATGTGAACGCGAAGACGACGATGGTGGTGATCGGGGCCGAGGGGCTGCGGCTCGCAGCGGCCGGCGATGCCGGCGACGCTGCGGTCGAAGGAGAAAGCGGCGAGGGCATCCGCAGCGTGAAGCTGAGGAAAGCCGAGGAACTGAACGCTCAGCACGGCGCCGGGATTCGCATTCTGAGCGAGGACGAATTCTGCCGGCTGGCAGGCGTGCCGTCGCCCGAGACGCTGAAGCGGCAATACCACGCGACGCGCGATCTGCTCGTCCGTTACCGCGCGCTGCGCGACGACCATCTCCGGTATCTCGTGAAGTGCGGGCTCATCCGGCCGGTCATGCGGACCAACGCCGACACGTTCTTCGCGTTCACCGACCTCGGCGTCATCAAACAGGCCAACGACGAGCTGGAGCGCGGCATGTCGTTCAGGAGCGTCGTGCGAACGCTCACGGCCGCACGCGCCGGGCAGCTCGCGTTCGATTTCCGCCTCGACGCCGCGCCCGCCAAGATCATCGCGCTGCGCAAGAAGCCCGCGGACCCGGCGCCGCGCCCCGCCGGGCAGGCCGCGACGATGGCTCGCGACGTCGCGCTCGCTGAACGTTACTTCCTCGAGGGTTCAGAGCTGGACGACGGAGACGAGGCGAATCTCGAGGGCGCTGCGGGTGCGTACCGCAAGGCGCTGGAACTCGATCCGTATCTCGTCGCGGCCGTCATCAACCTCGCCAACATCCACTACAGCCGCGACGAGCTGGTCGAGGCGCAGGCGCTCTACGAACGGGCCATCGGCCTCGAGTCGGACTTCTTCGAGGCGCACTTCAACCTCGGCAACATCTACCACGATCTCGATCGGTTCCCCGAGGCGCAGGCCTGCTACCGCGAGGCGCTGCGGCTCAACCCGCTCTACGCCGACGCGCACTTCTACCTCGCGGTGACGTTCGAGAAGATGGGGCAGTCGCAGGACGCCCGCCCGCACTGGCGCTCGTACCAGCAGCTCGCGCCGCAAGGCGAGTGGGTCGAACTCGCCAGGGAATTTTCCGAGTAGGGCAAAAAGGCTGAAGGCTCAGGGCTTCTCGGAGGGCCCTCAGCGCGCTGAGCCCTCAGCCCTCAGCCCTCAGCCCTGACTCGATCGCTCAGTATCGGTATTCGTCCGGGCTGCGCTTCTTCGGCGTGCGCCGCAGCTTGTAGAACTGGCAGTCGGGACACCAGGCTTCGGGATCGAACCCGGTGGAGCCCGCCATCGGCAGGACGTCGCGGTGGCCGCAGCACTCCGGTCCGTCTTCCGGCGGACGGCGCCACCGGCACGACTTGAACCGCGCCACGGCGGGCGACGTCGCGGGGGCGTCCACGGGCGTCGGCCCGGAGTCCTCGGATGGCGGCAGCGGTGAAAGCGGATCAGACATCAGAGCGACTCATTGTAGATGAACGCCGACGGATTTTTCTAACGCCGCGAGCGCGCGCTGCTCTTCCGGTGCGACGAGCGTAATCGCTTTGCCGATCTCGTTCGCCCGCCCGGTCCGGCCCACCCGGTGCACGTAAGTATCAGGGGAGTCCGGCACTTCGTAATTGATGACCGTGTGGATGCCGTCGATATCGAGGCCGCGCGCGGCGATGTCGGTCGCGACCAGCACGTTGTACCGACCGCCTCGGAAGCCTTCCACGGCCTGGCGGCGCTGATCCATCGTGCGATCCGAGTGCAGCGCGACGCACTTGACACCCGCCGATGCGAGCTTCCGCGCGAGGCGGTCCGCGCCGATTTTCGTGCGCGAGAAGAGCAGCACCGGGCCTTCCGGCCGCCTGAGGTGGTCGATCAGCCAGTCGATTTTCTGGCCCGACGGCACGACGTGCGCGTGATGGCTGATGGTCTTCGCGGGCGCGCTGCGCACGCCCACCTGCAGGAACTTCGGATCCCGCACGATTTCGAACGCCGATCGCACGACATCGTCCGGGCATCGTCGCGGAGAAGAGCAGCGTCTGGCGGCTGGCGGGCAGCGCGGCGATGATGCGCCGCACGTCGGGCCAGAAGCCCATGTCCATCATCCGGTCGGCCTCGTCCAGCACGAGCAGGTCGACGGACGACAGGTCCGCGTTCTGCTGGCGCATGTGGTCGATGAGCCGGCCCGGCGTGGCGACGATGATGTCGACGCCGGCGCGGAGCGCGCGCTCCTGTCCGCCCATCTCGACGCCGCCGTAGACCGCGGCGCTCGTGATGGTCGTGTGGTACGAGAGGCCGTGCATTTCGTCTTCGATCTGGACCGCGAGCTCGCGCGTCGGCGCGAGGACGAGCACCCGGCTCTTGCCCGTGTGCCCGCCTGAGGCGAGCAGGCGCTGCAGCGTCGGCACGACGAACGCGCAGGTCTTCCCGCTGCCCGTCTCGGCGCACGCGATGAGATCGTCTCCGGCCATCGCCATCGGGATGACCGCGCTCTGGATGGGCCTGGTCTCGCTGAACCCGAGATCGCGAATCCCTTCGAGCAGCCGCGGATCGAGGTTGAGCGAAGCGAACGGAATCGGCGCGGTCTCGCAGGGCGTGGGCTCGAGTGCCGGCGCGTGCGGCGTGGCGTGCCGGGCCGCTGGTACGTGCGGGCCTCGGCGCGCGGGACCGCGCGACGGTCGGCGCGGGCGGCGAGCTCGTCTATCGGTTGTTCTGGAATCCAAACAGTATTTGGCTAGCGTGCACGGAACGTGATGATGCCCCGGACCGGGTCGTATGGCGAAACCCCCACGGTCACCCGGTCGCCTGGAACCACCTTGATGCGGAAGCGGCGCATGCGGCCGCTCAGCTGTGCGAGCACTTCGTGGCCGGCGTCACACTGCACGCGGTAAAGACCGCCACTGTGAACCGCCACGACGGTGCCTTGCATGTCAATCAGATCGTCCTTGCTCAATCGGCTAGCAATCCTTTCCCTTCAATCCTCAATTGTGACACAGAAAACAGCTGGTCATCTAGTCATTTGGGCATCTGGTCATTTCAGTCACGACGTATTTCCCCTCGTAATAACGCGGAAATGACCGGATGACGAGGATGACCAAATGACCGGATTCGCAGCACTTATCGCCGGTCGAGCGCGCGAACGGCGTCCTCGACCTGGCGCGCCAGCCCGGCATAGTCGTCCCCGGTCAATCTCATCGGCGCTCCGAAGGTCACGCGCACGCGGCCCGGGCGGGCCATCCGCCACGACGGGTGCAGCACCTTGTCGAGGCCGACGATCCGCACCGGCACGACGGGGACGTCGAGTCGCGATGCCATCATGCCGATGCCAGGCTGAAACAGGCCGATCTCCCCGGTATGCGATCGCCGGCCCTCAGGGAAGATGAGGATCGAGAAGTCGTGCGCCAGCAGGTCCCCGGCATACCGCAGTGTCTGCCGCGCGCCGGCTTCGCGCTGCGGCAGCGGGAACGCGTTGAAAAACAGCGCGGCCAGCCAGTAATTCAGGCTGTTGGTGAACCACGCGCCGCGGCTGAACTGCTCCGGGAAAAAATGCGGCTTGAAGAACTCCTTCGCCATCGCCGTGGCGACGCGGTAGCGGCGCCTGGCCGGCAGCGCGGCGAGAATCACCGGCGCGTCCATATGGCTCTGGTGGTTCGCCGCGAAGATGACGGGTCCGTTCGTTGCGATCGCGTGCTCGCGGCCCTCGACGCGGATCCACGCGAAGACGCGCGTCAGCGGCAGAAGCCAGATCGGCAGGCTCACGCGCCGCACCGCTCGCGCAGGCCATGAACGGCTCCACCTCGGGAAATCCACCGGATCCGCTGATGCGGCGACGGCCTTCGGCGCGTCTGCTCGACGAGCGACTTCAGCTGGCCCAGATCGCGCGCCACTGAAAACGCGCCCTCGTCGATACGCGTTTCGAATGCGTCCTCGAGCGCGACCATCAACTCGACGCGTTCGAGCGAACTGAGCCCCAGCTCTTCGAGCGTCGTCGTGGGCGAGAGGTCCGGTCGGCCCGCCGCGTATTTCGCGACCAGCGCCATGACGCGATCGGCGGACTTGGCCGTCAACGCCGGAACCTGGCCACTCGATGCCCACTGCGCGATCGCGGTGCGCTTGAGTTTGCGCGTGCCCTCCGTCCGCGGCAGCTCGCGCTCGGGCCATACCAGCGCCCGCCTGATCTTCTGGTGATCTGCGAGCTGGCGATTGGCTTCGCGCACGACCGTTTCGGCATCGGTTTCCGGCGTCAGCACGAGCACGGCGTGCACGCGCTCCGCGCCGCCGGCCGCCACTCCGACGACCGCCGACTCGACCACGCCCGCGATCCCGTTCAGCACCTTCTCGACGTCCTCGGGGAACACGTTGAGCCCCTCGGGCGTGACGATCATTTCCTTCTTGCGCCCGCGGATGAACAGCTCGCCGCCAGGACCGATTTCGCCGACGTCGCCCGTGTGGAACCAGCCGTCCTCGAAGGCCCGCGCGGTCTCCTCCGCGGCGTTGAAGTAGCCGCGCGTCACGTTCTCGCCGCGGACGAGGATCTCGCCATCCTCCGCGATCTTCACGTCCACGCCCGCGATCACCTTGCCGACCGATCCCTTCTTCGTGCCGAAGGGGTGGTTCAGCGTGACGATCGGCGCGGTCTCCGTGAGGCCGTATCCCTGAACCACCACGAAACCCAGCTCGCCCCAGAACGCTTCGAGCGCGCCGTCGAGCGGCGCGGCGCCGACGACGAACGCCCAGAATTTCAACCCGAACTTCCGGTGGATGCCCCTGAAGTGCCACCAGCGCCGGACCCAGTGCCGCGTGCGGGCTCGGGTTCGCGGCTTCCGGCGCGACGCGCAGCACGTGCTCGCGCAGGACGTCGAGGATTTTCGGCACGCAGACGATGACGGAAATCCGACGCGTCTTGACCTGCGTCACGATATCCACGGGGCTGAATCCCCGCATGAAGACCACGACGCCCCACAGCATCGGCGGCACGAACGTCGCCATGGCCTGGCCGAACATGTGGCTGAGCGGCAGGAGGTTGAGGAACCGGATCGGAGAAAACGGCCGGCTCCACTTGCGGTATTTCAGCACCTCCCGCTCGACGGGCACGATGTTGGCGAGGACGTTCCGGTGGGTGATGACGACGCCTTTCGGCTCCGCGGTCGCCCCCGAGGTGAAGATGATCTCGGCGACATCGTCCCGCACGACCGTGACGGGCGGGGGCGCGGCAGGCTCGACCGCCGGCCACTCCATCTCGTGAAGCGGCCACACGGGCGCCGCGGGCGCATCGGAAGCCCCGCGCAGCGGCGGCACGTCCTGACCGACCAGCACGAGCCTGGCGGACACAATCCGGCTGACGCGAAGCAGAAAGTCCTGGGACGAGCGGTAATCGATGGGGACGACGACGACTCCGCGCAGCAGGCAGCCCCAGAACGCCGCGATCCACTCCGGACGGTTCTCGCTGAAGAAGACGACCGTGTCGCCCTTCCGGAGCCCGGCCTCATGGATCCGGGCGGCGAAGGTCCGCGCCATGAGGGCAATTGCCCCGTACGTGTAGGTCCGGCTCCTGAACCCGTCGTCGTATACGAGGAAATCACCGCGAGTCGAAGTGAGATCCTGAAAAAAATCGAGGAGGGTTTCGCGAGCCACGAGTGAACTATGATATACGCCCGCGATGCGCATCTTCCTGACCGGAGCGACGGGATACATCGGCAGCGCTGTCCTCGATGCGCTGGTCCGCGGCGGCCACGATGTGACAGCGCTGGTCCGCGATAACGGGAAGGCCCGCCTTGTCGCGAAGCGGGGGGCGCATCCCGTGCGTGGGCAACCTCGCCGAGCCCGATTCCTACAAGAGAAGCGCCGAAGCGCAGGACGGTTACGTGCACACCGCCTACGACCGCGCCTCGGGTCGGGGGCCCGAAATCGAGAAGGCGGCGCTCGAATTCATCGTGGCGACCGCCAAGCGGCCGCGGACCGCGGCGCCCACGGCGCCGGCGCGGCGATTCATCATCTACACGTCGGGAGTATGGGTGCTGGGCCAGTCGCGCGATCCGGCAGATGAAGCCGCCCCTGTCAACTCGATCGCATTGACCGCCTGGCGGCCCGCCCACGAGCAGTTCATCCTCGGGGCGGCGACCGAGCAGCTGCGGACGATCGTCGTCCGGCCGGGCGTTGTCTACGGCGGCGGCACGGGCATGGTCGCCGACCTGTTCAAGTCAGCGTCGAACGGCCTGGTCCGCGTGGTGGGCGACGGCAACAACCACTGGCCGCTCGTCTACGACCGCGATCTGGCCGACCTCTACGCGCGGCTGGTCGCGAACCAGGACGCGTCGGGCATCTACCACGCGAACGACGAAGGCGACGAGCGCGTCAATGACATCGTCTCGGCGATCAGGCCGTACGTGTCGGTGAAGCCTGATGTCCGGTACGTGCCCATCGAGGAGGCGCGGTCGAAGATGGGCGCCTACGCCGAAGCCATGGCGCTCGATCTCGTCGTGCGCAGCCCGCGCGCCCGCGCGCTCGGCTGGTCGCCGACCCTGCACTCCGTCGCCGGCAACGCCGCGCGGCTGCTCGAGGAGTGGCGGAACGCGAACGCGCAGGAGCAGACGGCGTAACGGTTCTAGTCTCCAAATTTCTCCAGGTCCTCTTCCTCCGCCCCCGGCAACAGGTCGAAAAACGCGTCGAGACTCCGGTCGAGCGCCCGCCGCAGCTGCGGGATCGTGCCGTCTATCGTGTGAAGCGTGACGCCGGCGCTCGAGCCGTCAGAGAGCGTCAGCGTCGCGTCCGTCGTGCCCTTGAGCGTGCCTTCCGAAACCAGTCGTACCCCGTAGACGAGCGTGTATCGAGCCATAGTGCGATTGTACCGGGCAGGCAGGCCTGGTGGGGCGGGCGAGGCAGGCGGCGCTGCTGACGATGGTACACTCCGTGCTGCGGGAGGTGGTAGTGGAGCCGGGACATCCCTCGACCAAGCTCACCTACGCCGACTACGAGCTGTTCCCGGACGATGGTCTGCGGCACGAGATCATCGACGGGGAGCACTACGTGACGGCGTCGCCGATCACGCGGCATCAGCGGATCTCACTGAATCTGCTGCACTTGATTCAGTCCTATCTCGATGTTCACCCGACAGGCGAGTTGTTCAGCGCACCGTTCGACGTCGTGCTGTCGTTCACCGACGTCGTCGTTCCCGATTTGATCTACCTCTCCAAGGCGCGCGCGCACCTGCTGACTGCGAAGAATCTGCAGGGGGCGCCGGATCTGGTTGTTGAAATTCTTTCACCCAGCACGCGGCCACGCGACGAGCGATTGAAGCGCGACCTCTACGAACGCGTGGGCGTCGAGGAATACTGGCTCGTCGATCCCGAACAGGATCTGGTGACCATCTATCGCCGCGGCGGCGACAGCTTCGGGCAGCCGGTGCACATCGACAGGCGCGGCATTGTCACGACGCCGCTCCTGCCGGGTTTCGAGCTTCCGCTCGACCGCGTCCTGCCCCGTCAGTGACGTCCGGCTGAAGCCGGACGGTACTGAGGAGGCGGCTAAGGCAGGAGGCGGCGCGCGGCGTCGACCGCCTGGTCGAGTGTGGCCACGGTGCCGTCCATCTGCAGTTCGTAAACAGCTTTCAGGATCTCTCCGACGCGCGGGCCGGGTTTGAGTCCGAGCTCGAGGAGATGCCGGCCGAGCAGAATCGGGTCCGGGAGGTTTGTGTTCGACGCCGAGCTGGCGCGCGCGCTCGAGGAACCAGTCCATGGCGGAGCAGTCGAACCGGCCGGGCTCGCGCCCAAGGCAGTCTGACTTGGCCAACCGCGCGAGAAGTTCGAGGTCCACCTTCGCCGCGAGGCGGCGAAAGGCGCCGTCGCCGACCTCGTCGCGCACCTTGTACCACGCGCCCGGCTTCAGATGCTGCGCAGTGAGGCCGGCGACCTGGCCGCGGACATCGTAGCCGTCGATCGAATGCACGTTCAACCGATCGAGCAGCGCCATCGCCGGCGCCACGCCTTGCTCCTCGTGATCGAGCGATCGAATCCGCCCGTCCATCAGCCGCGTCGTCGCGGGCTTGCCCAGGTCGTGGCACACGGCGCCGAGCATCACCGCCAGCTGCTGCGGACGCGGGAGGTCGTCGATGCGGGTCCGAGCCTGGTCGACGACCTGCAGGCTGTGGACCCACACGTCTCCTTCAGGATGCCACTCGGGTTCCTGGGGGCAGCCGACGAGCGCGAGTAATTCCGGAAACAGCCGCGCGACGATCCCGAGGTCCAGCGCCAGCGCGAGGCCGATGGAAGGCCGCGGCGCGAGAAGCAGCTTCTCGATTTCACCCCAGATGCGCTCGGACGGCAGGTCGTCCAGCGCAATGGACCGGCACAGCTCCTGCGTGTCCGTGTCGACCGTGAACCCGAAGCGGGCGGCGAACTGAACGGCGCGCAGCGCGCGAAGGCTGTCCTCCGCGAAGGTCGCGGGGTCGACGGCGCGCAGAACACGGCGTTGCAGATCGCCCTGTCCGTCGTACGGATCGAGATACTCCCCGGTCAGCGGATCCCAGCCGATGGCGTTCACCCGGAAGTCGCGACGCCGCGCGGCTTCCTCGAATGTCATCTCCGGATCGCCCGTGACATCGAAGCCGCGATGTCCGCGTCCGGATTTCGATTCGCGGCGCGGCAGCGAGACGTCGATGTCACCGGTTTTGTAGACCTGAAAGCTCTCGCCGACGGCTTCGACGCGGCCCAGGCCTTCGAGCAGCGAGCGCACGCGGTCGGAGGGCAGTCGAAAGACCTCGAGATCGATGTCCGCCGGGGACTGCCGGCCCATCAGCCGGTCGCGAACCCAGCCCCCGACAATCACGGCGCGGCCGCCGGCCTCGCGCACCGCCTCGGCGATGGCGCAGGCACGGTCGAAGGAAGAGTCACTCATGGCTGCGCGAGCCCGCGCTCGCGACCGGTCGCGGCTACGGGTTGGCGGCCGTATTTCTTCACCAGCCGATCGCAGAAGCCGGGCGCGATCGCGTTGAGCAGCACGAGGCCGCGCGATTTCGTGTACGGGTAAACCTCCGGTACCGGGTCGGCGGATCGCGTCGGCAATCGCGTCGGCCACTTGTTCCGCCGTCTGTCTCGGTCCCACGGACTGCGTGATCGCGGTGCCCGTTTCGCGCAGCATGACTTCGGTGAATTCGGTGGCAGTCGAGATCGGATAGACGACGCTCACGTGGATGCCCGATCCCTCCAGCTCGGAGCGCAGGCACTCGGCCAGCCCGACCTGCGCGAACTTGGTCGCGGAGTACGCGCCCATGAACGGCACACCGCGCTTGCCGACGATCGACGACACCATGACGATGTGGCCCGCGTCCTGGCGGCGGAAGACGGGCAGGGCCGCCCGCGTGGCGTAGTAGGTGCCGAAATAGTTGACGTCCACGAGCTTGTGCATCTGATCGGGCCTGATGTCGTCGATGGCGCCGTAGACGGCGAAGCCCGCGTTGCAGATCATGACGTCCAGCCGGCCGAACCGCTCGACCGCGCGCGCGACAAGGTCGTTCATGTCGGCTTCGCGCGTCACGTCGGCGACGACCGTCAGCGCCCGCCCGCCTGCCGCTTCGATCTCGTGTCCGAGCTGCTCGAGCCGGTCGGCCCGCCTTGCGCACGCCACGATGGCCGCCCCGTCGCGCGCCAGCCGCAGCGCCGTCGCGCGGCCGATCCCTGCCGACGCCCCCGTGATTGCCACGACCCGGCCTGCTCCGTTTTGCGCCATTCTTCCCTCAGCTTACTGCGATCCAGTCGGCCATTTGACTGATAGTCCGTTCGCACTATTGAGCGGCCGGCGCCCGTCTCGTAGACTCCGCACTTCGTGCTGACGGTCCACTTTTCCACTTTGCACTTTTCAACTTTGAACTTTCTTCCATGCCTCACATCGCCCTGCCCGAAGGACTGCCCGGGATCACGAGCGGGTTCGCGTTCCGGCCCGAGACGGCGAAGCCGATGCGCGAGCTGGCCGAACTGCTCCTCCGCGGCCCGAACACGCTGACGAGCGGCGAACGCGAGATGATCGCCGCGTACGTCTCATCCAGGAACGATTGCCATTTCTGCCAGGCTAGCCACAGCGCCGCGGCCGCCCACCACCTCGACGGCAACTACGCCATCGTCGATGCGGTGAAGCACGACTATGAGTCCGCGCCGGTGTCGTCGAAGCTCAAGGCACTCCTGAACATTGCGGGAAAGGTGCAGGCGGGCGGCAAGAACGTGACGAACGACGATGTGATGCGGGCGCGGGCCGAGGGCGCGACTGACCGGGAAATCCACGACGCGGTGTTGATCGCCGCGGCGTTCTGCATGTTCAACCGTTATGTGGACGGCCTGGCGACGCTGACGCCCACGGATCACGACGCCTACGACCAGATGGGCCGCCGCATGGCGGAGCAGGGCTACGTTCAACGCCCGACCGCCGACCGTTAACCCTCGACTGCCGACTGCCGACTGCTGACTGCATGCCCCACATCACCCTTCCTCCCGACCTGCCCGGCATCAGGGGCCCGATGGCGTTCCGGCCCGAAACGGCCAGGCCGCTGAACGAGCTCGTGGACATCCTGCTGCGGGGACCGCACACGCTCTCGCCCGGCGAGCGCGAGCTGATCGCGACGTACGTGTCGTCGCAGAACGACTGCGAGTACCTGTCAGACGATCCACGGCGCCATCGCCGCGCATCACCTGCACGACGAGCCGCTGGTGGTCGACGTCAAGCGCAACTACCAGGCGGCGGCCATCTCGCCCAAGCTGAAAGCCCTGCTCGCGATCGCGGGCAAGACGGCCAGCGGCGGGAAGAACGTCACCGCGGCCGACGTCGCGCGCGCTCGTGACGAGGGCGCCAGCGACCTGGAGATTCACGACGCGGTGCTCATCGCCGCCGTGTTCTGCATGTGCAATCGCTACGTGGACGGCCTCGCCACCTGGATGCCCCACGATCCCGATTTCTACAGACAGCGCGCGGCGCTGGTCGCGGCCAACGGCTACGCCGCCTCGACGCTGGCCGGCCCGGCCGGCACAGCCAAGGCAGAGTGATCCCATGATCGTGCGACGTCTGATCGGCGCAGCCGTGGTGTGCGTGCTTGCCGCTTCCCGCGCGTCTGCGCAGGATCCGACCGGCGCCATCGAGGGCGTCGTGACCGACAAGACCGCCGGGGCCGTCGCTGCCGCGAAGGTCATCGTGAAGAACACCGGTACCGGATTCAGCCGTGAGGCCGTCTCCGCGGCGGACGGCTTCTACCGCGTGACGGCCCTTCCCGTCGGCACATACAGCCTGACGGTCGAGGCGCCGCGCTTCGAAGCTTTCTCGCAGCGCGAGATCTCCGTGAACGTGAACCAGGCGCTGCGCGTCGACGTGCAGCTGTCAGTCGGGACGGTCGCGGAGTCAGTCACCGTCGCCGGCCGCGTGCAGCTCGTCGACACGTCCAGCAACGCGCTCGGCGCGGTGGTGAGCGGGCGGGAGATCCTCGACCTGCCGCTGAACGGCCGCAACTTCACGCAACTTGGCCTCCTTCAAACCGGCGTCGCGCCCCTGACCGCCGGCGTGGCGACGGCAGGCGGCAGCCTGCGCCAGGGACAGGCGTATGCGGTCAACGGCATGCGGCCGGAACAGAACGTGTACCTGGTGGACGGCGCGCAGAACATCAACCGGATGGACGGCGGGTACGCGTTGAAGCTGCCGGTGGATGCGGTGGCGGAGTTTCGCATTCTGACGCAGAGCGCGCCCCCGGAGTTCGGGGGGACCGGCGGCGCCACCACCAGCGTGGTGACGCGGTCCGGGAGCAATCAGTACCGCGGCAATCTCTACGAGTTCGTCCGCAACGACGCGTTCGACGCGAAGAACTACTTCTCGGAAGATGTGGAACCGCTCAAGCAGAACCAGTTCGGCGGCACGATGGGCGGCCCGCTCAAGAAAGACCGCGTGATGTTCTTTGGCTATTACGAAGGCTTCCGCAACGATCAGGGGATCACCACCAGCGCCACCGTGCCGACGCCGGGGCAGCGGCAGGGCGATTTCTCCGACCTGGGCGTGCCGCTGATCAACTTCGCGGCCGGCGGCGTGCCGATTCCCGGCAACAGGATTCCGGCGGCGGCGATCAACCCGGTCGCGCTCAACGTCATCAACATGTACCCGCTGGGGAACGTCTCGCCGTCCATCTACCGCGCGACGCTCGTGGGCCGGAATTACTCCGACCAGGCCGGGGGCCGCGTCGATGTGAACGTGTCCTCGTCCGATCAGTTCTTCGGGCGCTACTCGTATTCGGGCGGTTACAACGTCAACCCGATCTCGGTGCGTGGCACCGATGTCCCGGGCTTTCCGACGCGTGACGACCTCGCGACGCATTCCGCGGCGTTGTCGGAGAACCACATCTTTTCGTCGGCGATGATCAACTCGCTGCGCGGCAGCTACCTGCGCCACAAGTTCTTCTTCGATCAGCGGCTCAATCAGACGCCGCCGGGTGCGCTCGGGTTTGGCTACACCTCGGCCAACTCCGAGGGCCAGGGCCCCCCGTTCTTCAACGTCAGCGGATACAGCCCGATAGGGGGCGCGATTACCGGGCCGCGCAACTCGACCCAGAACATGTTCGAGTTGCAGGATGCGCTGTCGTGGACGCGGGGCGCCCATCTGGTGAAGTTCGGCGCCGGGTACCAGCACACCGGGATCGACATGTTCCAGGCCATCGCGCCGAACGCGTTCTACGTGTTCGCGGGCACGTTTCCCACAAGTAACGCCGTCGCCAACCTGCTGCTCGGCGCGCCGGTGACGTTCTACCAGGGGCTCGGTGACTTCGGCCGCGACATCAGCGTGTGGAGCGCGAGCGCGTACGCGCAGGACGAATGGCGTGTCGGCAGCCGGCTGACGCTGAACTACGGGCTTCGGTACGAGCGCATCAACCCAATCACCGAAGCGCAGAACCGGCTGACCGGGTTCACGCCCGGCGCGCAGTCGGTCGTGTTCCCGTCGGCGCCCGAGGGCCTCGTGTTCCCTGGCGATCCGGGTGTTCCTGACGGCATCGCGAAGCGCGCCAACGGCGTGATGCCGCGCCTGGGATTTGCATGGGATCCGACCGCGGCCGGCGTGTGGTCGGTGCGCGCCAGCTACGGCCTGTTCTACGACCAGTTCGAGAACGGCGCCGGGACGGCCTCGCAGGTGCCGGTCAGCTCCATCCCGTGGGCGCAATTCAATCAGTTCAGCGGCCAGGGCCTCAATTTCCAGAACCCGTATCTGGGACACGCCTATCCTGCGCCGAACACGTTCGTTCGTCCGTCCACCGTGTTCACGATCGACACGGCGGCGAAGCCGCCCTACACGCAGGACTGGAACGTCGGCGTGCAGCGCGCCCTGTTCGACAAGTACATGCTGGAGGTCCGCTACGTGGCGGCGAAGGGCGAGCGCATTCCGAGAAACATCGAGCAGAACCCGGCGGTGTACGGCCCGGGCGCCACCGCTCAGAACGCCGACCGGCGACGCCTCTACGCCAACTGCCCGGCGGACGGCGGCACCTGCGATTTCTCGACCATCGCGATGCTGTCGTATATCACGCACTCGAACTACGAAGCCGGCCAGGTCAGCCTGTCGCGGCGCTATTCGGGCAGCGTGGGGTTCAACATCTCGTACTGGCTGTCGAGCACGAAGGACGAGTTGTCGTCCATGAACCTCTCGGGCGCAGCGGCGAAAGCGCTCGCGGGCGAGAACGATCTGGCGCAGAACCCGTTCGACGTCGGCGCCGAATACGGGCCGTCGCTGTTCGACGCGCGCCATCGGTTCGTGGCCAGCGCGAGCTGGGGGCCGCGCGTGCCGGACGGCGCGAATTCGACCGTGCGCGCGATCTTTGGCGGCTGGCAGCTGAACGGGATCGCCACATTGAACTCGGGGACGCCGTTCACGGTGACCGACTCCGCCAACGTCTCGCTGCAGGCGAACAGCCCGCCGATCTCGGGGTTCGTTGCTGCCCGTCCGAACCGCGTCGGCGATCCGGATGCAGGTCCGCACACGGCCGACGAGTGGATGAGCCGCTCGGCGTTCCAGCGGCTGAACCCTGTCACGCAGGCCGGCCAGTTCGGCAACGAAGGCCGAAACGGCGTCCGCGGCCCGGGCTACGCCGCCCTGGATGTGTCAGCGGTTCGCAGCATCGAGCTGGGCCGCGAGACGCGCCTCGAGTTGCGCATCGAATCGTTCAACGTGACCAACGCCGTGAACCTCGGCCTGCCCGTCGCGGATCTGAACTCCGCCAACTTCGGCCGGATCCTCTCTGCCGCTCCGCCAAGGCTGATGCAGTTCGGCGTCAAACTGATTTTTTGAATTGAGTCATCTGGTCATCTAGTCACTTGGTCATTTCTGAACAACTGACCCACTGGATCAGCGATGACCAGATGACCAGCTGACCAAATGACCAGATTCGAAGACGGCGAAGGCGACGCGCGCTACGAAGGGTGGCGCGTCGCGATCGCGTCGGCCGTCGGCGTGTTCGTCAGCTTCGCGTCTCTCTTCATCTACACCTTCGGCATCTTCCTGAAACCGCTCGTCGAGGAGTTCGGTTGGTCGCGGGCGGCCGTGTCGGCTGGGTTCGGCATCGCGGCGATGACGGTGGCCGTTTGTTCGCCTCCGCTCGGCTACCTGCTGGATCGCGTCAGCCCTCGTCGGATTCTTGTTCCCTGCATGGCCGTCTTCGGCTGCGCCTTCGCGTCGCTTGCACTACTCACGCCGGGAATCTGGCATCTGTCACGATA
>CAVWHY010000012.1:302500-1698838 GCA_963754955.1 uncultured Acidobacteriota bacterium | reverse complement strand
CGCGCGCATCGGCACCTTCGCGGGCCACGAGTGCTGTATCAGGATGACTGGTTGCCGTTCACTGAAGGAGCGGTCCAGGGGTTGGTGCGTCGTGCGGCGCAGCGCGCCGGGCTATTCAACAACGGGCCGCACATGCTGCGTCACACCTTCTGCTCGCATCTGGCGATGCGCGGGGCGCCGGCTCGGGCGATTCAGGAATTGGCGGGGCATGCCGATCTGACGACGACGCAACGCTACATGCACTTGACGCCGGCGGTGGTTGAAAGCGCAATTCGACTGTTGGAAACCCCGACTGTCCCCTCGACTCGTGGCAACATCGTGGCAACGGGTGCTACCGAGATCGCTAAGTCCGCTCGGTAGAACAAGTTAATTGGCGGAGAGAGAGGGATTCGAACCCTCGGTAGGGTTTCCCCTACACACGCTTTCCAAGCGTGCTCCTTCAACCACTCGGACATCTCTCCATCTTTAGAATCAACACTTGCGAGCGGATGACAAACGATTATCGCACACGCCGCGACCACTCGTGCAGCAAACTGCTAACGCGCGCAAATTCAGCGACTTGGAAAAGCCGACGCCGCGCGTCGGGGGAAGACTGTGTAAGACCTTTGAATCTCGTCTGAACACTTACAGCGATTCGCGCAACGAGAGTTTGCGCAGCAGGCACTGGCCTCGACCCGCCGGCTGCGCGGCGGAGCGAGTGGCCGACGCGTCGCGTATTGAGTCCTCAGCCAAATGTTGTGCCGAAATGCCCCCGACTCTCTTGCTGTCACGTACGGCGGCATGTGGCGCCTGCGATTTGGCGCTAGCGTCTTATCTGTGTTGACTTCTTAGACAGCAAGCGATGCAGGCGTGTTAACCGCGGAAGACTGCAGCGTGCTCTTGAACGAACTCGGCGACGGTTCGTGGCGGCCGGCCAGTGAGATCAACGACGGTGTTGGTGATCGTGACGTTTTTCCGCCCGCCCGCTGATAGGCACCGATCGCGAGAATGCTCTCGATGACGGCGGGCGACATGCCTTCTCGAATGCGGCGCGCCCGCGCGTCCTCTGGAGACTCATCGACAAACCGCAGTTTCTTGCCGATGACGGCGCCGATGATCCGTGCAGCTTGGCGATACGAGATCGCTTCACTTCCCGTCAGCACATATTTCTTGCCGAGATGTCCCGGCTGAGTGAGCGTGACACAGGCGACCGCGGCGACGTCACGCGCATCGATGTAAGGGATTTTGCCGTCACCTGAAGGCGAGTAGATCGCGCCCTCTTTGATGACGTACTCAGCCTGGGCAAGAAGGTTCTGCATGAAGTGGTGAGGGCCTGAGCATCGTCCAGGCCAGCCCGGACGCTTGCAGTTCCTTCTCGACCTGGTAGTGCCATCGCCCCGATGGGGCGTTGGAGTGGTCCGATGCGGCGAAGGCCGAAACCTTCACAACGTGTGTCACGCCCGCGGCGCGCGCTGCAGTAATCGCGTTGTGCTGCAACTCCACCATGTCGTCGAGATAGTGTGTGAGAAGGAATACGGTCTTGGCACCCTCGAACGCCGCTGCTAACGTTTCTGGTCGAGCCAAATCTCCGACAACCCATGTGATGCCAGGCAGTGTCTGCGCTCGTTGCAGATTGCGGGTCAGCGCGCGTGCGGGAACAGCCGCCTGTGACAGCAATCGCAACAGTTCACTCCCGATGCCGCCAGTCACGAGAATCATCGATCCCTCGTCATACCAGTTTGGTCCTGATCTCCATTTGGGATGTCAGCGTCAGATGCACCGGGCAGCGATTAGCAATCGCCAACAGCCGCGCACGTTGTTCCTCGTCCAGGATGCCTTCGAGCTCGATGTCTCGTTCAATGAGCGTGAGTTTGGCCGGGCGCGTTTCGCAATCGGCACAATCTTGGGCGTGGACGCGCGAATGATGGAGGCGAACCGTGACACGCTCAAGCGCCCACTGCTTGCGCCGCGCGAACATCGCGATCGTGATGGACGTACACGAGCCAAGTCCAGCAAGGAGCAGGTCGTACGGCGTCGGGCCGCGGTCTGTTCCGCCGACTGATGTCGGTTCGTCGCAGACGAACTGATGCGCGCCGGCGATGATCTCCTGGGCAAAACCGGTCGCGTCACCTCGTATGATGACAACGCCTTGCCGTTCCTCGTTGTCCATAGGCCGTCAGTCCTTTCCGCTCCCCGCCTGGCGGCGTACGGCAACGCCAGCTACCCGCTTCGAGCGTCGGCGTTGACCATCATCACACACACAGGACGATGACGAGTGGCCTCGAGCGTCGCTACATGCCTCGCAGTGGAGACTGCCACCAGTCGTGAAAGGCTCGGCGCGTGTGTACGAACAGCTTGGAGATGGCCAGGTGCAGAGCCGGTGAGCTAAGCGTCAAGAGTATCGCGTCGGATCGGATAGGCTGAGGCGGTGACGGCGCGTACAGAACCAGGCCGCATTGCGCTCGCACAGCGGGATCAGGCGGGCTGGAGACGGTGGCTGCCGGGTCTGCGCACCCTAGCCAGCTACCAGTCGGCCTGGCTGCGCCACGATATTGTGGCCGGACTGGTGCTGACAACGATGCTGGTGCCCGTCGGGATCGCCTATGCGGTGGCATCGGGGGTGCCGGGCATCTACGGACTCTACGCGACCATCGTTCCACTGGTGGCCTATGCGCTGTTCGGTCCCAGCCGCATCCTTGTGCTGGGACCCGACTCGTCGCTGGCTGCCCTCATCCTCGCCGTCGTCCTGCCGCTGTCTGGCGGTGACCCGATGCGTTCCATCGCTCTGGCCGGCATGATGGCGATCGTCTCAGGGACCGTGTGCATTCTGGCCGGCCTGGCACGTCTGGGATTCGTCACCGAACTCCTGTCCAAGCCGATCCGTTATGGATACATGAACGGCATTGCCCTGACGGTGCTGATCAGTCAATTGCCCAAGCTGTTCGGGTTCTCGATCGAGAGCAACGGGCCGGTGAGAAACCTCTTGGCGATCGCGATGGCGATACTTGACGACCGAACCAACTGGACGACGTTCCTCGTTGGCGCAGGTACCCTGGCGGTGATCCTGCTGCTGAAGGGCAGTAAGCGCGTGCCGGGCATCCTGATCGCCGTGGTTGGAGCAACGATCGTCGTGGGTGCGATGGACCTGGCGGCCCGCGCGGGCGTGTCGGTACTCGGCTCCCTCCCGCAAGGCCTGCCGGCGTTCGCCATCCCATGGATCACCTACGCCGATATGGGCCCCGTTCTCATCGGCGGCCTCGCCGTCGCCCTGGTGTCGTTCGCCGACACCAGCGTGTTGTCGCGCTCCTATGCGGCCCGGACGCGGACGTATGTGGATCCCAATCAGGAGATGGTCGGTCTCGGGGCCGCCAACGTCGCCGCTGGATTCTTTCAGGGGTTTCCCATCAGCAGCAGTTCATCACGCACGCCCGTGGCTGAAGCCGCAGGTGCCAGAACCCAACTGACCGGCGTTGTCGGCGCGCTCAGCGTGGCCCTGCTGCTGCTGGTCGCGCCGGACCTCCTGCAGCATCTGCCCTCCAGTGCATTGGCTGCGGTCGTGATCGCCTCGGCTATCGGCCTGATCGAGGTCACCGACCTCGGTCGAATCTTTCGCATCCAGCGCTGGGAATTCTGGCTCTCGATCGTCTGTACCGTCGGCGTGGCGGTGCTGGGCGCGATTCCGGGCATCGGGCTGGCGATCGTGGTTGCCGTGATTGAATTCCTCTGGGACGGCTGGCGTCCGTACTCTGCGGTGCTGGGTCGCGCCGAGGGCCTCGAGGGCTACCACGACATCCGGCGCTATCCCGATGCCCGCCTGGTCCCCGGTCTGGTCCTGTTTCGCTGGGATGCGCCCTTGTTCTTCGCCAATGCCGAACTGTTCCATGACCGCGTGCTGGATGCGGTGGCCACATCGCCTACGCCGGTGCGCTGGCTCGTCGTGGCGGCGGAACCGATCACCAGCGTGGACGTCACTGCCGCGGATGTCCTGGTCGAATTGCACGAAACCCTGCGCGCGGCCAGCATCGAGTTGTGTTTTGCCGAGATGAAGGACCCGGTCACGGACAAGCTGAAGCGATTCGGGCTGTTCACGCGTTTCGGCGAGGAGGCCTTTTTCCCGACGCTGGGTGCGGCAGTCAGCCGCTATCGCAAGATCCACCGGGTCGATTGAGGGGCCCCGGAGGACCGGACTCCATGAATCAACCCGTGGAAATGATCGGTGAGGCTGGCAAGTCCGCGCGCGGCCCGGATGGCATGTTCGACGTACACGAGCCAAGTCCACCACGCTGCGTTACGGTGATTTGGTGCTGCCGCACAAGTGGCGGCTGCTCGGCCCGGTGGAGGGCTTGACCGGCATCCTGATGTGCGGACTGTCCACCCGGTATTTCTTCGCCGTCGTCAGCAAGTTTCTTTCGGGCGAAATCCACATCAGAACAGGATTGACGCATGAAGCCACTGCTCGAAGAAATTCAGCACAACAAGCTGCTCTGGCTGCTGGCCTTCGTGCCCGTGGTGTTCGCCGCCGAAACCCTCGAACACGACGCGCACACGCTTCTCTTCGTACTGTCCGTCCTGGCCATCGTGCCGCTGGCTGCTTTGCTCAGTCACGCCACCGAATCCGTGGCGGCCAAGACAGGTGACGCGGTCGGTGGCCTGCTCAATGCGACGCTGGGGAATCTGACGGAACTGGTCATTGCCCTCACCGCCTTGCGCGCCGGGCAATATGTCCTGGTGAAGGCGTCCCTTGCCGGCGCGATCGTCACCAACACGTTGTTCATGCTGGGCGCGTCCCTTCTCCTCGGCGGACTCAAATACCACGTCCAGGAATACAACCGCATCAGCGCCCGCATGCAAGCGGGCCTGCTCTTCCTGGCAACGGTCGCCTTGTTGATTCCCTCGGCGGTGTCGCAAGCCGACTCCGTTGCCGGGGCCGCGTTCACTCAGAAATTGAGCGTGGGTCTGTCCGTGCTGCTCATCGTCGCCTACGGGTTGGGCATGTTCTTCTCTTTGAAAACGCATCCCGAACTGTTCGCCAGCGCGGAAGCCGGCGAGGCCGGCGACGCGCCGTGGCCCATGGGTCTGGCCCTCGCGACGCTGGCCGGCGTCACGGTGCTGGTGGCCATGGTCAGCGAGGTGTTTGTCGAGTCGGTGCAGAAGGCGGCGGAGGCCTTCGGAATGAGCCCGGCGTTCGTGGGGTTCATCGTCGTGGCGCTGGTCGGCGCCGCGGCGGAAATGGCCTCGGCGTTTTCGGGAGCGCGCAAGAACCGCCTGGACTTGAGCGTCGGCGTCGCGCTGGGCAGCGCGTCCCAAATCGCGCTCTTCGTCGCGCCGGTGCTGGTGCTCGTGAGCTATCTGATCGGGCCGACGCCGATGGACCTGCAGTTCTGGCCTGGTGCCATCGTGATGATGTTCATCGCCACGATGAGCGCCTCGTTGGTGACCAACAGCGGACGCTCGACGTGGTTCGTGGGTGTCCTGCTGCTGATGGTCTATGCGATCTTCGCCATGACACTGTACCTGTTGCCGCCCCGAGTGGCATGACCATGGGATCCTCTAAGCGAGTCCTGGACCCGATCGATCGCATCTCTGAAGTCCTCTTCGGACTGATCATGGTCCTCACGTTCACCGGGTCACTGAGCGTCGCCGAGGCCGGCCGCGATGATGTTCGCACGATGCTCATCGGTGCGCTCGGGTGCAACGTGGCCTGGGGCATCATTGATGCGATGCTGTATCTGATGGGCTGCCTCGCCGACAAGGGCCAAGGCCTCATCGACGTACCTGGCCGTGCGCAAGACCACCGATCCGCAACAGGCCCAGCGCCTCATCGCAGACGCGTTGCCGCCGGTGGTCGCGTCGGTCCTGGAGCCGGCGGAACTCGAAACGATGCGCCGACGGCTGATGCAACTGCCGGAGCCGCCGGAACGCGCACACCTGAGCAAGGACGAGTGGCTCGGCTCCATCGGCGTGTTTCTCATCGTGTTCGTCACCACGTTTCCGGTGGTCATCCCGTTCCTGTTCATGCAGAACGTCGGACCGGCCCTGCGTGTGTCCAATGCCGTCGCCATCGTGATGTTGTTTCTGACGGGCTATGCCTTCGGAAGCCTGACCAGGCGTCACCCGTGGCTTGTGGGTATCGCGATGGTTGTGCTCGGGTTCATGCTCGTCGGCATCACCATCGCGCTGGGAGGATAGGCACGTGCGACTGCTGGCGTGCCTGGCGATGGCCATCGCACTCATGAATGACGCGGCCTTCGCGCAAGCCCCGCCGAAGGGGCCCGTTTCCGCGGCGAGACACGCCGCCCGAAGCCGACGACAAGGCGTGGGCCTTCTCCGCCTCTGCCTACACGTATGTCGTCCCCGACGACCCCGCATACGTACAACCCACCGTCACGGCGGACCGCGGCTGGCTGCACCTCGAAGCGCGCTACAACTATGAAGCGCTCGAGACGGGCTCGGTGTGGGTCGGCTACAACTTCAGCGGGGGCCAGAAACTGGCGTGGGAGGTCACGCCGATCGTCGGCGGCGTGTTTGGCGACACCACCGGCATCGCGCCGGGCTACAAAGGCTCGCTCCGTTGGTTGAAGCTCGAACTCTACAGCGAGGGCGAGTATGTCTTCGACACGGCGCAATTCCTCGGACAGTTTCTTCTACAACTGGTCGGAGCTGACGCTGGCGCCAGCCGAGTGGTTTCGGTTCGGCATGGTGACGCAGCGGACGCGGGTCTACAAGACTGATCGCGACATCCAGCGCGGCGTGCTCGCCGGCCTCTCCTTCAAGAGGGTGAGCCTGACCGGCTACGTTCTCAATCCGGACGAGGACAAACCCACGTTTGTTTTCGCTGTCGGACTGACTTTCTGAGCTACCGCCACCGCGCTCGGATCGTCGCGCTGTCAGCCCGCGCGGCCTTTTCCACTCTCCCTGGGCGTCCGTCGTCGGACACCATCACGGCCCACCCCTGCGATCACGCTCGCGTCGCCCGCGTACGTGCCGGTACTCACCGGTAATCGTCGAGACAACCGATCATCGAAGCTGTGTAGAAATTGTGTAAGGTGGGCTCGAAAACGCCGACGAACACCGATGTTTACGGCGTCACCTCGAGGAGCATTTCAAGGCGCCAAATCGTTGAATTGATTGCGAGAAGAAGTGTTTCGATGCTGCTCGGTAAGAGTCGCCGGAATCGCTTTCCAAGCGTGCTCCTTCAACCACTCGGACATCTCTCCGTTGAGTGGAATCAACAGTTTAGCGGAAGTGCTCGGAGGCGTCCAACCGGATTGTGAAGTGATTGTGAAGTGACGGGCTCATTGAACGGTCTCCGCGTCGTCCGCTGCCGACGCTGGCGACGTCGAACCCGAGTAGTGCGCTCTCGTGCAAACGGCGACACGCAGGACTCAATTCCCAAGCACCTGCGAACGCGCATGCAGTCGCCACGGGAGATAGGCGAGCACACCGCCAAGGAGCGCACAGACTCCCAAAACGACCGGCGTCATCGCCATCCTTATCGCGCCCACTACCATGCCCCACGTCGCAAGAACGACGACGACCGCGAGGGCAATGCGGGCAACCGAGTCCTTCCGACCGGGAACGACCGACACGCCCACACTGACAAACGCCGCCGCCATCAAGAAAAACCCCACGTTCGTCCCCACACTTTGAAAGTCGTGGTCCGGGACTACGTTGAAGCCGAGGATGAAACCGTCAAGCCTCATCACCGCGACTGCCGCGAGTATCGCCAACGGAAGTGCGGCACCCCATCGAAGCGCGGGCATGCTGGTCGTCATAGTCGCCCTCTCTCGTAACGTGGTGTATAGCCAATCCCAACTGACATGCCGCAAGAACCGCAGGAGAGCCGCGCTGCCTTCACGCTGCATCACATCTCGCGCACCCGTCCGGAACACGACCAGCATCTCGCGGCGGTAGTCGCCTCGAAAGTCGGGCGGGTACGCCCACAGCATCAGACCGTAGACGCGACAGAGCCACCGCAGCCATCGGTCTTGCGAAGACGACAGCATCAGAGCCTCGTCCCCGCCAGCGCCAGATTCTTCCGAGAAAATAATCGTTTGCTTCGCGCTGCCGACACGGCGCTCGCAAGTCGGTCGGCTTCGGCTCTCAGCACGCCCGCACCGAACGTGGTGATGCGGTAGTACCGCCTGCGTTCATCGTCAAGGTCCGGGTCCGGGCGTTCGTCTGATTCCTCGACTAGTCGGGCAGACAGCATGCGCTTGAGACAGCCGTAGAGCGTGCCGGGACCGAGTTGCAGAGAACCGCCGGTATCCGCCGCCACCTCCTGCATGAGGGCGTAGCCGTGCCGCTCACCGTCCGAGAGCGCGAGCAAGATGTGGAAGACCGCGGGCGTGAGCGGCAGCATGTCGCCCATTTGTTTGGGTCGTTTCATCACTACATCCGTTACGGATATAGTAACCCAATCGGTTCGACCCGTCAAGGGGAAACGGGGTTCGGTTGCGCGACGTCCTACTGCACCGTCTCTGCGTCGGCGTGCGGCAGGGAACGCAGGACTTCTTCTGCTCGGAAGGCATCAAGTCCGTCGAGCGCCTCCCGCTGGCGCGTTGAAATCAATCGCCGGGCACATCACTCAGCGGATGCTTGAGCATTACTCGCATATTGGGATGACTGCGAATCCGGCACGCCCATCTCCGCGAGTTCGGTGATGGCGGTGTGGCGCAAATCGTGGAACCCAAGTCGAGGAAGACCCGCAGCGTCTCGGACTGCGCGCCACGCGGTGTCCCATTTCTTCATCGGCTGAGTCGCATCCAGCTTGTTCCCTTTGCATGCGAACCACAGCTAGTGGTCCGGCTCCTTGAACCCGAGCGCGTCAGCACGTTCCACCAGCCGCCGCCAAACACCATGGAAGAACTACCGCCGGAGAGAAGCACCTCCGGAATGCCGGAGGCGCAAGCTCCGACGATTTGGCTCTAAGCCTTCGACAGTCGATATCCGGCGGCATTTCAGCTTCCGAGAGGCGCGTTTCACGAAGCGCGGACGGTACGTCTCCTGCAGACCAACTTTGGAAATCGGTTCCAGCAGGTAAAGACGGTGACCCAGCCAGTGCGCGTCGCGTGGTGCCACGTGGGCCCCTCGCGCGCGGCGAAGCCTGTTCGCGGATTCGAGGGTGTTCAGTACGTTTATGTGCCGCCGAGTAGAGCCTGAAACCGTCCTGGAAGAACTTGGCGCGGGGAATAAGCTCACAAGAGGTTGACGTCGTGACCAGCACACCTCCCGATGAAGTCCAGACGCTCATCGCGTGAAACGAGCCATCCGGATGGGGCCTCGAGCGGCGACCGAGTTGACTTCGACATCTGGCTCTCTCGATCGAGGCCGGCGCCTGGCACACCGCCGCGTAGTCGAGACGGTGAAGTGGGGATGCGGCGTGGCGATTGGCTTCTTCCTCTCCACCAGGACGGCGTTCGCTCATGAGAAGTGGTTCCACGAAGGCCCATGGGCAGCCGCGAACTGGCGACACCTGGCGCAGTTCCCGACAGCGGCCTTGATTGCAGGTGTCGTCGTTATCACAATCGCCGGCGCGCTCGTGCGCCGTCGCCTGGCGCGTCCCAATGTCTTTCCCGGGCCCGTCGCCCTCGGGGCAGACCCCGACGGCATTACCCGCTTTTATGCACTGGTCCCCGTCATTCTGGCGATTCATGTTGCCGTGCCACTTCTCGTGTATGGCATTCAAGGGCATCTGTTCGTCCCGTACCTCAATCTGCACGGCGTCTGGCAATACTGGCTCGGCCTCATCCAGGTGGGCGCTGCCGTTGCGTTGTTCTACGGTGGCTTGACCCGTCTGGCCGCGATCGCCATCGGTGTCGCATGGTTGACTGGAATTGGCGTGTTTGGCCTCGAGCCGATGTTGGAAAATAGTCACTACATCGGCTTTGCGGCCTTCTTTTTTCTTGCTGGACGAGGACCGTTTTCGATCGATCACTTGCTCTTTCCGCGTTGGGATCCTCCCAGCCACATGATGCGCCTCGCGCCGAGCGCCCTGCGCATCGGCGTTGGGATCAGCCTGGTCACGGTCGCGTTCACTGAAAAGCTGGCAAATCCACAGCTGGCTCAATCCTTTCTACAGCAACATCCACTGAACTTCACCGCGGCGTTGGGTATGCCGATGTCCGATGCCACGTTCGTGCTGTGTGCCGGCACCGTTGAACTACTCGTCGGTTTGTGCGTCCTGTTCGGACTATTCCCTCGCGTGATTATTCTCGTGGCGTGGTTACCGTTCAATCTCACGCTGACGATCTTTGACTGGGTGGAGCTGATCGGTCATCTGCCGTTCTATGGCGCCATGGCGTTCCTGCTGGTCTGGACACCAGAGGAGCATGACTTGTGGATCAACGGATTGCGGAATATTTCAATACGCCGGGCCGGCAATGCACTGACCAGCAGTCCCGGTTAAGAGCAGACAGCCGACAACGAGGAGCACACAACAATGGAAATCAGACCGCAAGCCATGGCGATTCCCGCCGAGACCGATCATCTTGACAAAGGTAAGTACGGGCCGATCTATCCGAAGACACCGGCCTGCTACGGCTTCTCGATCCTGGCCAAGATCATTCCCGGACGCGAATCCGTTTTTCATGAATACGCGAAGAACATCGAGGCGGCCGTCAAAGCCCAACCCGACGTTCTGGCGCCGCTCAAACTGCACTATCTGCGCTGGTTGCTGTTCCCGATCAATGGCGACACGTACTTCATGTACCAAGGCATTTTCGATACCGACTTCGACAAGTACACCGAAGACGCCGTGGCCCTTTTTGGCGCTGCCGGCGTCAGGACGGTATTCGAGAACCTCGAGGGCTTTCCGATGGATTGGCAGACCAACCCAGAAGGGTTCGTCAGATTTGTGCGCGCGCACCAGGTCCCGAGTTTCCTTGAATACGGCGAGTATCCCTTCGTCAGCGCTGATGAAATCAAGAAGGCCCTAACGGTCAAGAGCGCGTTGACGGAAATGCTCGATCAATTGCAGTGAGCAGTCCCGCTTTCGTCAAACATTTCTCAGCGGGAGACAAGGTCAGCGATCGGCGACAGTCTCCGACACGTCGGGAGAAATCTGCAACGGCAAAGCGAGGTTACTGTCACCATGCCCAGCGTACAGAACTCAGAGCTCGAACTCGATGATATTCAAAGCGGCGTGCTTCGTCCGCGGCCGACGCCATACGTCGCCACGTACATTGCCTTTCGCATTGATGATCGGAACGCTGGTCGCGATTTGATGCGTCGCGTGTCGGAGGTTGTGACGTCGGCTGCCAACCCCAACAGTCCACTGGCCGACACTTGGGTCAGCGTCGCCTTGACCTATCAGGGTCTGAAGGCGCTCGGCGTCCCGCAGGAATCGCTTGACAGCTTCTCCTGGGAATTTCGTCAGGGAATGGCGTCCCGTTGCAAGGATCTCTGCGACACCGGCGAGAGCCATCCGGACAACTGGGAACAGCCGCTGGGCAGTTCCGATCTTCATGTCGTGCTGGTGGCTGTGTCGCCCGACTCCGAAAGGCTTGAGGCGGCGCTCGACCGCGCGCGCGACGCCTATCGTGGCATGTCGGGAATCACGGCAATCTGGCGCCAGGATTGTCACGCGCTTCCCACAGAGACAGAACCGTTTGGGTTCCGCGATGGGATCAGCCATCCGGCGATCGAAGGCAGCGGCATTGCCGGAACCAATCCCCACGAGAAGCCGCTGAAGGCGGGCGAGTTTGTGCTGGGTTATGCAGACGAGATGGGCGGCACACAGCACACTGAGCCTGAGGTTCTCGGCCGCAATGGGACCTATGTCGTCTTTCGCAAGCTTCATCAACGCGTCGCCGCCTTCCGCAAGTACGTGAAAGCGAATTCGAAGGGCGCCGCCGATGAAGAACGAACGGCCGCCAAGATGATGGGCCGATGGCGGAGCGGCGCCCCGCTCGCCCTCTGTCCATTGCACGATGATCCGGCGCTCGGCGCCGACCCGACACGCAATAATGCGTTCCTGTATGAAGCTGACGATCCCACCGGATTGAAAACACCGGCCGGCTCGCACATTCGGCGCACCAATCCGCGTGACGCGTCCATTGCAGGTGTGGCACGCATTCATCGCATGATTCGTCGCGGGACCGCCTATGGTCCCCTTCTGCCCGAGGGCGTACTCGACGACGACGGCGCTGACCGGGGCTTGATCTTCGCGTTCGTCGGAGCACACTTGGGGCGGCAGTTTGAGTTCGTCCAGTCGCAATGGATTAACGACGGCGTCTTCATTGGTTCCGGGGACGACAAGGATCCGATTACGGGTTCCGACCCCAAAGGCGTGAACTTTACGCTGCCTCGCAAGCCGCTCCGCAAACGGTTTCAGGGCATTCCTCAGTTTGTCGTGACGCGCGGCGGCGAATACTGCTTCATGCCTGGAATGCGAGCGTTACGTTGGCTTGGCGAGCTGGACACCTAGAGAGGTACCTATGACCACAGATCTGATCTGCCGAAAGGCGCTTCGGTTCCTCGCGATCGGAAGCGCGGAGCCCGTTTCATGAGATCGACCACCAGTCCGCGGACATACAACCAGGTCGAGGTTCCTCGTCCGTACACGCCAGGGAGGCGGCGCTTCAGCATCTACTGGACCTGGAGCTACCCGTGGGAATCGAGCCGCGACGTGGCCGAGATGGACAATCGCTTCTCGACGATGACCGAAGTGCGCCGAGTGGCCTGGCCGGCATACGAGACGCCCGAGTACTCAGCGAAGATGTTTCTGCAGGGTATCGCCGGAACCCTCGAACTCTTCCATCTGTCGCTGCTGCGTTTCCAGCAGACGGCTGGAGAACTGACGGGACATCCGGTGGCCGTCTACCAGCGCGTCGACCAGGCGGGACAGAAGCTGCCGATCGACGCGGGCATCCTCGACGACACGGACACGCTGATGGTGTTCGGCCTCGATCACCTGGTGACCGAGCAGGAGGCCGCGCCGGCGGAAATCGAAGCCATGCGCGAATGGCTCAAGCGGGAAGGCACGTGCCTGATTCTCGGTCCGCACCACGATGTCGGCATGTCCGACGATCTGAAGCAGCGGGCCATGGAATACGCGCATCACCGTGACCCGCTCGTACCGCGGCAGCAGCGGTTCGGCCAGTACACACGGTCGGTGATGGAAGGCCTGGGTGTGCCGGTTCACAATCAGTACGGATTGCGCCCAGCCACCGTTGGCGGCACCAAACAGCTCCAACCCCTGATGAAGCGCGGCGACCTCGACGCGCGCGGCTGGCTCGAAGGCGTGCCGACGTTCAATTTCCATCCGCATCTGCCTCACTACGCCATCACGACGACCGACGCGGCGGCTATTCATCTTCTTGCTCAGCAGCCCATCGATTTGTCGCGGCCGCACCCCTTCACGGAGGCCGGTCACCGCGAGTTCAACATGTTCCTGTGGATGCCGCCGAAGGGCGAACGTGCCGGCGACATCCTGCTGGCCGATTCGACGATCTTCACGACGCTGTTCGGCGGCGATGAGAGTCTCGATCGGTTCTGGAAGAACATCGCGACGAAGTGATGCGGCGACTGCGTCAGGCCGCCCGGCTGCTGGCCGCCTGCATGCTCTTGGCTCCAGCCGGCGCGCAGGCGCAAAGCCGCGGCGTGTATCCGCTCGGCATGACCGCCGTTGGCTCCGGCGTCACGCCGGACCCGGGTGTCACCTATGCCAATCAATTGCTGTTCTACTCTCGCGACGAGTCCAAGGCGGATGACGGCTCGACGCTGCCAGTGAGTGGCCAGAACGCCGTCGTCATGGATATGAACTCCTTCATCTGGGTGAGCCGGCGGACACTCCTTGGCGGGGCGCACTATTCCGCTGTCGCGACGCTGCCGGTCGCCAAAAACCAGCTGGTCTCGGACATCCACGGGCAGCTGAGCGGCGGAGGCGGGTTCGCGGACTCGTACTACCTGCCGCTCATTCTCGGCTGGGACAAGAAGCGTGGGTCGATCCGCGCGCTGGCCGGCATCCTCGCTCCGACCGGCCGCTTCACAGAAGGAGCCAGCGACAACGTCGGATCTGGGTACTGGACGCCGACGCTGTCGTCAGGGCAGACCGTGCAGCTGACGGCCGACAACTCGGTGACCTTCTCTGCGTTTCAGCTCTACGAGTGGCATACGACGCAAGAAGGCACCGGCACGAAACCTGGTGACACGATCAATCTCGACTACTCGTTGCTGAGGACATTCGCCCTTGCAAAGGGCCCGACGCGCCTGCAGGTGGGTCTCGTGGGATACGAACAGCGCCAGACGACAGCGAGAACGGGACCGTCGGTGAGCGACGAGCAATCGCGCGAACGATACGCGATCAATGCGATCGGGTTCGCGACGAACCTGGTCTTTCCGAACCAACGGTTCAATGCCGGCGTCAAGTTCTTCGAGGAGTTCGCGAATCGAGCCGCGTACCAGGGATATTCGTTCCAGGTGTCAGGCGCCGTCAGCTTCTGAAGCGTCACAAATCGCGAGAAACGCCTGGATCTGAGACGGGCGGCCATCTCAGTCAGCATGATTGTGTTCGTTGTCTCGAGCATGCTCGGCATGGGCCCTGGGGCTGCGGGCGGTAGCCAGCAAAGTCTTCATGTTCGATGGGAGACGTATATCCTTGCACGGAGCCAAACCGTGTCGCGTCCCCTACTCCGCATCGTGAACACAACCGGCCCGGGTCGAAGAGTCCCACGGGTGGTACCGACGGGCTTACTCGCGATCATGGTTCTGTTCGGCGCGGCACCGAGCGACGCCCAGCCGGCGGTCCGCCAGGTGCTGATGCTGCAATCGTTCGACCGCGGGACGTTCCCGGTTGACCAGTTCACCAATAACTTCCGCATCGAATTGGTCCGGCGCGCGCCGGAGCCTGTCAACGTCGTGCAGATCGTGGTGGGGCCAACAGGGTTTGTGGGCGCGCCAGAACAAGTGGTGGTGGACTACATCCGATCCTCCTTCCTTGACCGTCCGAAGCCGGACCTGGTCGTCGCTGTCGCCGGGCCGGCCGCGGTCTTCGCGCGCAGATATCGACAGGAGCTCTTTCCCGACACGCCAATCCTGTTCGCGTCCGTCGATCGACGCTTTCTCGATGACGCTCCGCTTGGAGAAAAGGAAGCCGCGGTCGCGGTCGACAACCAGTTTTCGCGCACCATCGAGACCATTCTCCAACTGCGGCCTGAGACCACGCAGGTGTTCATGGTGATGGGGTCAGGGCAACTCGGCCGGTTCTGGCGTCGTGAACTCGAGAGCGAGTTCGGTCGATTTCACGACCGGCTGACATTTGTGTGGTCCAACGATCTGTCCCTCCAGCAGATCCTGCGCCGCTGCTCGAGCCTTCCGGAACACTCGGCGATCCTGTATGTCTCGTTCGGAACCGACGCGGCCGGGGCCGCGTTCCCCGACGAGCAATTGTTCGCCGAGCTTCGCGAAGCGGCCAATGCCCCGGTATTTGCGGGGCAGAGCGTTTTCCTGGGACACGGAATCGTCGGCGGATCGCTGCTGTCCATCGACGAGATGAGTCGCGACACGGCCGATGTGGCTGTTCGACTGTTGCACGGCGCGGCGCCGGCGAGCATCGACGTACCGGTGCGGCTTCCCGGGCAGCCGACGTTCGACTGGCGCGAGCTCCAACGGTGGGGCATCCCCGAGAGCCGGCTGCCGCCAGGGAGTCTCATGCGCTATCGCGCTCCGAGCCTGTGGAGCGCCTACAGGAACACCGTATTGAGCGCCATCGGCGTGCTGGCCATTCAATCACTCCTGATCATCGGACTGCTCTATGAGCGCCGCGCACGACGGCGGGCCGAACTCGAGAGCCAGAACCACCTGGCGCTCGCCGCCGACGCCAGTCGTCGCCTGACGATGTCGGCGTTGACGAGTTCTATTGCCCATGAACTCGGACAACCGCTCAGCTCGATGATCCACAACGCCCAGGCGGGTCGGATGATGCTCACCGCCGAACGTGCGCCGCTCGACACGATGGGTGAGATCCTCTCCGACATCGAGACAGAAGGCGTCCAGGCCACACAGATCATCGATCGCCATCGGACCATGCTCCGAGGCCATCAGCTGGACACGAAACCGATCGACCTCCATGTCGTCATCCATGAGAGTCTTGCTCTCGTCGCTCACGACATGAGGACGCGGCAGATTGAGACCACCGTCAATCTGTCGTCGCGTCCGTGCATCATCACCGGCGATGAAGTGCTCTTGCAGCAGGTGATGGTGAACCTGCTGATGAACGCCATGGACGCGATGACCGGGACCCCGCCGGCGCGTCGTCGCGTCACCATCACGACCGAAGTCAGAACGGCCGATGTCGACGTCTCGGTGCGCGACGCTGGAAGCGGTTTGCCGGCGCACATTGACGGCGCGCTGTTCGCACCATTCGTCACCACCAAAGCCCAGGGCCTCGGGATCGGACTCACGATTACGCAGACAATCGTCGAGGCGCATCGTGGCACCATCGATGCCCGCAACAATCCCGAAGGGGGCGCCACATTCACTGTTACGCTGCGCCGCAGCGGAACACGGGAGATCCGGTCAGACCCCGCAGGTGTCGCGTGACGTTGCCCAAGCGACCACGCGTGCTCATAGCCGAAGATCACCCTGGAGTGGCGAAAGCCATGTGCCGGCTGCTGGCGCTGGAGTGCGACATCGTGGGACACGTCGCCGATGGCCGCACCGTACTGGACGCCACGCAACGACTCGAACCGGACGTGATTGTGGTCGACCTCAACCTGCCTCACGTCCACGGATTCGATGTCTGTCGTCAGATCAAGCAAGACAACCCGGACGCGAGAGTCGTCGTGTTCTCGGCGATGAATGATCCGGACATCAGGCAACGATCCGTCGAGGTCGGAGCATCGGCCTTCGTGTGCAAAGGGACGGGCGACCTGCTCTCGACCATCAAACGACTGTGTGACGACCGGGGTTGAGTGAGGTGCTGGGCGACAGGCGCGCGGAGTGTTGAGGACAGGCGGAAAGGCAGTCACGTTGCCTATCACGTGAGAGCATGCCTCGAGTGACGGTGCAGCTTGTACACACCCGAGCCCGAATTGCGTCTCAGCTTTCCTGTTCATAGCCGTCACACGGACTTGCCGTAGTCAGCGCGTCCGACCCGTCGCGGCGTATCGCATGTGGACACCTGGGCTGCGCGGACTGCAGCACGATGGACACGGGAGAAGTCGACGGAGCACCGGTTCGTCACGCCGGTGTTCGGCACAGCGCAGCCGCTGCGCGGCATCTCCGGAGCCATTCGGCGGTATGCCTACACGTTCAGCGTAGGCCGCACCGCGCACTGGCTGCTGCTGATCCTTGGCGATCGCGTCGACGTCCTCGAGGGCCGCGTCGCGACCCTGTTGAAAGGACAGCCCGACAACCCCATCACGGAGACTGGCGTACTCGCCGAGTTCAAGCGCTCCGCCTTCCGCACGCGCTTCGGGCAGCACCGCGCCGACCTCAAGCATCAACCGCTTGATCTGCTGCTGTGGGCGGCACCCTATGTCGCGATGGCGGGCGACATCTACATGCTCGCGCAGGGCCGCCCGGCACGGCGCGCGCTGCGGTAAATCGGACCCGGCCGGCCGTCAGGACCTCTGGCGCGCCGGCCACACGTCGCGGCAGATAGTGAACAGTGGCACGGGCGGGCAGTCTACGGCTGCCTGGGGCAGAAACAATGGCGATCGTGGAACAGATTGCGGGAGCGGTAGTGACCGTGGTCGTGCTGCTCGATGTCTTCCTGACCGTCCTGTACGCGCGAGCAGGAGTGGAGCTGGTCTCCCCTGTCGTGGCACGAACGAGCTGGCTCGTGTTTCGTCTGCTTTCGCGTCCATTCGGCCGCCATCGCGGCAGCGTGCTGTCATTTTGCGGGCCGGTGATTCTGATCGCACTGATTTTCGTCTGGGCTGCCGGACTCGCGCTTGGGTCCGCGCTGATCATGCATCCGCATCTCGGCGGAGCCATCCGCGCCAGCCAGGGTGCCACGCCGACCGACTTCATGTCGGCGCTGTATGCCGGAGCGAGCAGCTTGTCGTTTGTCGGCGCCAGCGACTTCAAGCCTCAATCGGCCGCGTTTCAGGCGCTCTACATGTTGAACTCGCTGATTGGCATGTCCGTCATGGCGCTGGTGCTGACGTATGTCATGCAGATCTACAACGCATTGAGGACCCGAAACACGCTCGGGCTCGCCATTCAGACGCTCTCGGACGATACCGGCGATGCGGCGGAGCTGATTGCGAGTCTGGGACCTCACGGGCAGTTCAATTCCGGATTCACGACTCTGTCGAGTCTCGCGTTTACCGCTTCTGAAATCAAGGAATCGCACCACTTCTACCCCCTGCTGTTCTACTTCCGGTTTTCCGAGCCGTACTACTCGGTGTCGCAGACCGCGACGGTGCTGTTCGACACTGTCTCGCTGCTGAAGAGCGCGCTGCGTGATGAGGACTACAGCTGGCTGAAGGAGTCGGCGACGGTCGCGCAATGCTGGCGCGCCGCGATGCTTCTCGTGGGCATGCTGGAGGAAATATTCCTGCCCGGCGGGCCGGCTCCACTCCGGTCCCCGGCGGACGCGGGCGCTCGCGAACGGTGGCGAACGCGATTCGTGGCGGCATTGGACCGGATGCAGCAGGCCGGGATCAACACGATTGCCGACCCCGCCGCCGGGTTCGAGACGTACATGTCGCTCAGGGCGCGATGGGACGGGCACATCGTCAGGCTGAGGACGGCCATGATGTACGACGGGTTGAGCATCGGCGCGTCCGACAACCGCGAGCGCATCAGAAACCTGCTGCCGCACTGCGGCAAGATTGCACCGCCACTCGACGCGAAGGCACTGCGCGGCATCGAGCAGCGGCTCAAGCGGCGCGATGTCGCCGCATTCGTCATGGAGCCGATCAGCATCAACCTCGGCGTCCTGATTCCAGAGCGAGACGCCATTCGGCACGTACGCGACCTCTGCCGCCGGCACGGCACGCTGTTCATCGCCGATGAAGTCGCGAGCGGATTCGGCCGGACCGGTCGGCTGTTCGCGTGCGAGCACTTCGACCTGGAACCCGACATGCTGTGCATCGCCAAAGCGATGAGCGGCGGCCTGGCGCCGATTGGGGCGGTGATCGCCACCGCGCCGATCGCGACGTCGATGGAGGACAACGACGGGACCTTTTACTCGACCTACGGCTGGCACCCGCGCAGCGTCGCCGCGGCGATCGCGACCCTGCGCGATCTCAAGGAGAACCGGTCGCGGCTGCTCGCCGGCGTGGCGGAAATGAGCGAGTATTTCCGCGTCCGCTTGTTGCAGCTCGAGTTCGACCGGCCGGCGGCGGTTCGACTGCAGGGCCTTGCGATCGGGCTCGATGTCGGCGACGAGGACTACGCGGACGCCATCCATGACAAGTGCCGCCGCAACGGGCTGCTCGTGTCGACCGAAGGATCGACGGTGCTGCTGCTGCCGTCGCTCGTGATCGACAAGCGGACCGCCGCGAGAGGGCTGGACATTCTGGCGCGCTCGATCTGATGCGCCGCGGCGGCGTGGCGGCGAATCGGAGGTCCCGCTATTTGAGGTCGCCCCCTGACCCGATGGAGCGAGCGAATACTCGCCCGGCTCCGGAGACAAGCCCCAGATCCGGAAGGCGCTCGCGGAGGTCTCATCTACCCGTGGCGGGATCAAAGGGGCAGGTCAGTCGCACTCTGCCTTGCCGGTCTGCGATCCGGTCCTGTTGTGATCACGGTTCGGAGACACACTGAGGCGCGCGCCGGTCGGCCATGGCACCCACGGGTCGCAACGATCCAAAACGCGCTCGGTCGCCGGCGTTGCGATTTCGCACCCCAACGTTTGATTCGATTCACATCTGCTCGCGCCCGTCGTGCGGACGAATGCGCATTCGTGGATGCTCAGGAGACTCCTGGCCATCTCCAGTCACGAATTGAGGGCATATCTTGACCGTGCTCACGGATGTACATGCGGTGCTCGGTCAGTCGATCGGCGAGCATCTGTTTCACGTACGCGGCCCGGGCACCGAGTTGAGGGAGTCGATCAATGGCGTCGGCGGCGAGATGGAACCGATCGAGATCGTTCAGCACGGCCATATCGAACGGTGTCGTAATCGTACCTTCTTCCTTGTAACCCCTGACGTGCAGGTTCCGATGGTTCGCGCGTCGGTATGTCAACCGGTGAATCAGCCACGGATAGCCGTGATAGGCGAAGATGATCGGCTTGTCCTTCGTGAACAGCTGATCGAAATCGATATCCGGCAGCCCGTGGGGATGCTCGGACGCGGGCTGCAGCTTCATAAGGTCGACGACGTTCACAAATCGGATTCTCAACCCGGGCAGGTGTGACCGGAGCAGCGCAATTGCGGCGAGCACCTCGAGCGTCGGCACATCGCCAGCGGCAGCCATCACGACATCTGGCTCCGTGCCATGGTCATTACTGGCCCAGGGCCAGATTCCAATGCCTTCGGCACAATGCCGCACGGCGCTATCAATAGTGAGCCACTGAGGAGCTGGATGTTTGCCCGCCACCACGACGTTGACGTAGTTGCGGCTGTGCAGGCAGTGATCCATGACGCTCAGCAGGCAATTCGCATCGGGTGGCAGGTAGACCCGGACGACTTCGGCCTTCTTGTTCACCGCGTGATCGATGAACCCCGGGTCTTGATGGGTGAAGCCATTGTGATCCTGCCGCCACACGTGGCTCGCCAGAAGGTAGTTCAGGGAAGCGATGGGTCGCCGCCACGGGAGACTCCGCGTGATCTTCAGCCACTTCGCGTGCTGGTTGAACATCGAATCGACGATGTGCGCAAAGGCTTCGTACGTATTGAAGACGCCGTGACGGCCGGTCAGCAGGTAACCCTCCAGCCATCCCTGGCACTGATGCTCGCTCAGCATCTCCAGCACACGGCCGTCCGGCGAGAGCCACTCGTCATCGGGCTCAGTCCGCCCTTCCCATTGCCGCCCGGTCGCCTCGAACACTGCCTGCAGTCGGTTCGATACCGTTTCATCGGGACCGAACAGCCGGAAGTTGCGCTGTTCGCGGTTAACGACGATGACGTCGCGCAGGAAGCGTCCGAGCACGCGCGTGTCCTCGGCGTCACCCTGACCGGGAGCCTTCACATCGACGGCATACCTGCGGTAGTCCGGGACGCGGAGCGCCCGCAAGCGCAGACCGCCATTCGCGTGTGGGTTCGCTCCCATGCGGCGATCAGCCGTCGGCGCGAGCGCGGCGATCTCCCGCCGGAACGTACCGTTCGCGTCGAACAGCTCCTCTGGACGATAGCTCTTCAGCCACTCCTCGAGGAGCGCGCGATGAGCGGGAAGACCGGCGGGATCCGAGAGCGGCACCTGGTGAGCGCGAAAGGTGCCCTCGATCCGCTGACCATCGACGACCCTGGGGCCAGTCCATCCCTTTGGCGTCGCGAGGACGATCATCGGCCACGTCGGCGTCTCGGTGAAGCCGCGCGTGCGTGCCGCATGCTGGATCTCTCGGATGTCGGCGACGACTCGATCAACGGCCTGCACCATCAATTGATGCATCGTCCGCGGATCGTCGCCTTCAATGAAATGCGGAACCCAGCCGTAGCCGCGCAGCAACTGTTCAAGGCGCGGCCGCGGGATGCGCGCCAGCACCGTGGGGTTCGCGATCTTGTAGCCGTTCAGATGCAGGATTGGCAGCACGGCGCCGTCGGTCGCCGGATTGAGAAACACATTCGAATGCCAGGCCGTTGCGAGCGGTCCCGTCTCCGCTTCGCCGTCACCAACGACGCACGCGATAATCAACTCGGGGTTGTCGAACGCCGCACCAAAGGCATGGCTCAGCGAATATCCGAGCTCGCCGCCTTCGTGGATGCTCCCGGGCGTCTCCGGTGACGCGTGGCTCGGAATCCCGCCGGGAAATGAGAACTGCCGGAACAGCATCCGCAGTCCCGTTTCGTCCTCGGTGATCGCAGGATAGATCTCGCTGTAGGTCCCTTCCAGATACGTGTTCGCAACGAGGGCGGGTCCACCGTGGCCGGGACCCGAGATGTAGATCATGTCAAGATCGTGTTCGACGATCGCGCGGTTCAAGTGCGCGTAGATGAAATTCTGTCCTGGCGTCGTTCCCCAGTGGCCGAGCAGGCGGGGCTTAATGTGCGCGGCTTGCAGCGGCTCACGCAGCAGCGGGTTGTCGAGTAAATAGATCTGGCCAACGGAAAGGTAGTTGGCCGCGCGCCAATAGGCATCGATGCGATTGATGAGTTCGGTGATCACAGACATGCGTCAACTCGCCTCGCTTGCACGGACGTTATCACCTCAGGCACTGAGCGTGGCGGACCCGCGTCGTCGGACACGCCCCGCTCGACCGGGCACCTCTTCACTGGTACAACTGCTGATCACTGGCACCGTCACATCGTGACGACCACCTTCCCTCGTGGATGGCCGTCCTCGACGTACCGAACGGCGGACGACACCTCGCTCAGCGGAAATCGGCGGTCGATCACCGGTCTCACCTTTCCGGTTTCGCAGAGTTCCTTCAGCACCAGCAGGTCAGCCTGGTTGGGCTTCACTAATACATTTCCGAACTGTTGACGGCCCATCGAAAGCAGTGGTCCGAACAACAGGGCGTCGGTCAGCTGGCGATTCGAGCCGCCAGTCATCACGTAACAGCCGTCAGCCGTCAGCGCACGTCTATAGTCCCAGATGGACCGGTCTCCGTTGGCCGCCAGGATCACATCGTATCGTTGGCCGTCGCGCGCGAAATCGTCTTTCGTGTAATCGAGCACGTGATCTGCGCCGATCGAGCGCACCACGTCCACGTTCCGCGTGCTGCAGACGGCGGTCACCTGCGTTCCGAAGGCTTTGGCAATCTGGACCGCGAAGGTTCCGACGCCGCCCGATGCGCCGTTAATGAGTACCCGGTGTGCTCGTTGTATCCGTCCCTTCCGAAGACCTTGAAGTGCGGTACAGCCGGCGGTCGGTAACGTCGCAGCTTCCTCGAAGGACAGGTTGGCCGGCTTCAACGCCAGCGCCTTCTCCGGTGCAGCCGCGAACTCCGCATACGCACCGAAGCCGCATCGGGAGAGTTCCCCGAAGACCTCGTCGCCGGGGCGGAACTGCGTGACGTTCCGGCCGACGGCTTCGACGTGACCGGCGATGTCGGTGCCGATGATCTTGAACCTGGGTATGCGAAGCCCGGCGACGAAACGAAATGGCAACGGCTTCCCGCGCAGCAGATGCCAATCGCCTGCGTTCGCGGACGCTGCGCGAACTCTCACCAGCACGTCGTCATCACGGAGTGTCGGCATGGGCACGTCTTCAAGGTGCAGCACGTCGGGCGGTCCGTACGTCTCGCGAACGATGGCTTTCATCCCGGGCCACCAGGATGCGCGCGTTCGCGTGCTGGCAGCTGGTGCAGTTGCACGTGTCGCCGCAGTGGCAGACCTCACCGCACCGGCACGAAGCAGTCGGCACCGGCGCTGGATGCTGGCAGCCGCAGGTGCACTGAGTCCCAACGCAGGTCTCGCATACACAGACGTTCGATTGAGTGGTCATGAGAAGCTCCTTTTCTGATGTTGACGTCATGTCAACGAAACGGAGTCTCTCATCCCGGCCGGTCGCCGGGATTGGATGGAGCAGCTATTGTCGTTGAATGAATCGGCTATTCGGTCGGTCGCGGAAACCGGGGCCGGGCGACATCCCCCGGCAACGTGTTGAACGGCGACGGGATTTCAATGAAGTCGCCACGCATCAACGCCGACGGGGCCATGCCGACCATCTGGTAGAACGTCCGCGTCAGGTGTGCGGCATCCGCGAAGTCCGCTGCGTGCGCCGCGGCCGCAATCGTGCCCTCGGACGCGATGGCGACCATGGCTCGCGTCAACTTGCGCCACAGCATGTACCGGCTGAACGGAAGGCCGACCTGGTCCTTGAACAGGTGGGCGAAACGCGTCGGCGACAGACAGGCCTTGTCCGCCGCCTGATCCAGCGACATCCGCAGGTCGTCGGATGCTCGAATCGCGTCGAGCACCGTCGTCACGCGCGAATCCAGCCGCCGAGTCGGCGCGAGGCCGGGTCTCAAGCCATGGATGCACCGGCGAACGAGCGCCGCGATATCCGGCGTTTCCTCGGGCTGTTCTGCGAACGTGCGAAGTTCCGGCACCATCGGATCGAGCCGGGTATCCGGGACCACCGTGATGTCCTGCCGAAGCGACGTCGACAACCAGGCGCCTTCGCTGGACTCCGGATCCACGAACATCATCACCCCGAACGCGCCGTTGCAGTCGAAGGAGTGCACGGCGTCCGGCCGCACGACGATGGCTCGCGCCTCACGCCATTCACCATCGCTGCCGGCAATGGCGACGCATCCGTCGAGCGCGATGACGATCTGAATCGCGTGGTGCGCGTGAGCGGGCACGACGCCCTGAGCTCTGGCCGTGAGGAGAAAGCCCCCCTCCCACAGGTACCAGCGCGGAAGGCTCAGCCAGCGATACGGCTCGTCGTTTGGCTGGTATGACAAGCCGGCATTGTACCAGCGGGCGCGCTCCGTAGCCGGTTTTCAACATGCCGATACGTTCAAGAACTTTGACCTGAGCGTTCAATCTTCGAACCGGTGGGCTCGCTACGCTTCGAATCACACCGCGGCGATCACCGCCGCGCTGACATTCGGAGACGACGATGAGAGACACCCAGCGTATTGAAACACCGATGATGCGGCGAACTGTGCTGACGATCGCGATCATGACCGTCGCGATCAGCATGACCGCGTGCAGCCACGCGATGATGATGATCCACGGCACCGGCGCGAAGCGGCCGGCGGCAAGCCAGTTCGGATTGGGCCCGCGTGCGTCAGCGGGAGGCCGCTACGTTGCCACGCTCGAGCCTGCCAGGCCCCTGCGTCCCCGACAGATGCAAACCGTCCGCGTCACCGTTCACGACGCTGAAGGGCGGCGCAATTGACGAGGCGGAGATCTCGATCGACGGGGGTATGCCGCAGCACGGTCACGGGCTGCCGACGCGGCCGCGCGTGACCAGGGCCCTCGGCGACGGCATTTACGAGATCGAAGGCGTGCGCTTCAACATGGGCGGCTGGTGGGAGTTCAAGCTCGCGATTGCGGGTTCCCGCGGCGCGGACACCGTCACGTTCAACCTGGATCTGTGATTCGAGTCCGCTGCCATGACGAACCGCCTGTTTTCAATAGCCGTACTCCTGTTCACGACCATCGCGACCGTCGACGGCATCGGGCCGCGGCGGTTGGACGAGCGCGCAGGTCGACGAGCTCCGATCGATGTCGCTTGCGGAGCTCGACTCACTCCCTCGAGATCCGACGAATCGCGTCGCCGACGACCCGCGAGCCGCGGATCTCGGGCGGCGGCTGTTCTTCGACACGCGACTGAGCTCCAACGGTCGTGTGGCGTGCAGCACGTGTCACCAGGCTGATCGGGGCTTCCAGGATGGGATCCCACTCGCGAACGGCGTCGGCACCACCGCCCGGCGCGCCATGCCGATCGCAGGCATGGCGCGGTCGCCGTTTCTGTTCTGGGATGGCCGGAAAGACAGTCTCTGGGCCCAGGCACTCGGTCCCCTGGAGAGTCCGGTTGAGCACGGCGGCACGCGCGCGCAGTACGCGCACGTCATCGCCGAGTCCTACGCTCCGCAGTACCAGCAGATCTTCGGACGCGCTGCCCGATCTCTCCGGCGTCGCTCCATCCGCGGGTCCGGTCACGGATCGAGCTGCCGCTTCAGCGTGGCGTGCGCTGAGCGGCGCGCAGCGCGACGATGTGACCCGTGTGTTCGTGAACATCGGCAAGGCGCTCGCCGCCTACGAGCGGCGGATCGAGTTCGAGGCATCTCCCTTCGACAAGTACGTCGCCGCACTAACGACGGGGCAGTCAGGCCAGAACATCCTGACGGATGACGAAATCGCCGGCTTGCGGCTGTTTATCGGCAGGGCGAACTGCACGCAGTGCCACAACGGCCCCCTGCTCACCAGCAATGAATTCCACAACACGGGCGTGCCGCCGAGGCCGGAGCTCGCGATGGACCACGGCCGGCTGACCGGCGCGACGGCGGTGTTGAACGATGAATTCAACTGCCGGAGCCGTTGGAGCGACGCCCACGAGCGATGCGCTGAGCTCGACTTCATCGTGACGGGCGAGCACACCCTCGATCGCGCATACAAGGTGCCCTCGCTGCGGAACGTGGCTGAACGGGCGCCGTACATGGACGCCGGGCAGCTCGCGACGCTCGCCGACGTGCTCGATCACTACAATCGTGCGCCGGCCGCAGCCATCGGCCACAGCGAATTGCGCCCGCTCCGGATGAAACCCGTCGAGCTGCGACAGATCGAAGCGTTCTTGCGGACGCTGAGCGGCCCCATCGTTGTCAGCGAACCCGATCCACCGAGGCGGACGCCATGATCCGAACGGTCGATCTCGTTATCGCCGGCGATGGCTGCGCCGCGCGCGCCGCCGCTGTCAGTGCGCTGCAGCGCGGCCACCGCGTTCTCGTCGTCTTGCGTTCTGCCGATACGCGGGGAGCGCGGCGGCTCCGGAGGAATGTCCTGAACTGCGCCGGCGCCGACGGCGGTCAGCTCAGGGTCACGATACGTGCAGAGGTTGTCTGCGCGGACGGAGTCGACGGAGTGGAGGCCGTCGTCATCCGTCACGCGCCGACGGGCCGCTTGTCGGCGGTGAACGCGTCCGCGTTCGTGTCGTTCGACGCCTCGCCGCAGCCTCCGACATGAGATCTAAGCGTGTTCGGTCTCGATTCCCGCCGATGCCAGTTCGTTGAATCCGCCCGCGTTGTAGACCGAGGCATAGCCCATGTCCAGCAGCGTCTTCGCGGCGAGCGCGGAGCGTCCGCCGGACGCGCAGTACAGGACCAGCGTCCTGTCCTTCTGCAGAACGGGGTCGTGATAGGCGCTCGCGCCGTCGGCGCGGAACTCGAGCATGCCGCGCGAGATGTTGTGTGCGCCCCGGATTCTTCCCGACCGCTGCACCTCGGATGCGTCACGCACGTCGATCAGCACGACGTCGGGACGTGACAGCAAGTCCTTGAGCTCGTGCGGCGCGAGCCGCGGGACAATCGCGTTCGCCGTTGACAACCATTCCTGAACGCTCGCCATAACGTCACTCCTTCCTTCCCATCATTTCTTCATGGTGATCCCGTCCGGACCGGGATCCGGCGGCGGCATGGGCGCCGTGTCCTCACCGACGCCCTCGCACGACACGTGCGGATGCCAGTTCACGAAGGCGCCGAACGGGTTCTCCTTCCACGCCCACACGTGCAGCGAGTAGAACGCGGGCAGACGATACCGGTTGGGCGCTTCGTTGAGGTGGAACAGCTGCCCCATCAGCTGCGGCGGCGCCGCGTGCGCGGCGTCCCATTGGTCCTTGAGCACGAGGAATTCGGCGCCAGTGAGCTTCAGGTGTCCGCCCGGCAGCGACTCGTAGATGACGAGCTCTGGATGCGCGGCGTCGAGCTGGCCGTCGGTCACGAGGGAGAAGTTGACGAAGTGCTGACCCATGGCGCCGCGATCCGGTCCGCTCACGCAGCCGAAGATCGGCGTGTAGCCGACGGCTTGTGCAAACGCCGGATCCTGCAAGGGCTCAGTGGCCTGTCGAACGGCCTGGACCAGCGCTCCATGCGGGTGGCCGTCCCACGCGCTGGTCGCCGTGCCCTGGTGCGAATGATCGGCCTGCGCCAGCGAGCGCGCCGACCCGCCGCCCGCGACCAGGGCGGCCACGATAACGCCGGCTCCGACTCCCCGTACGACTTGTCTGCGAGTCATCATCTCAACCTCCTGCGATTCGCTGTTGCCTTCGCTCCGTCCGGTATGTCACAAGGTACCGAACGCGCACCTCGCAAGTCCCGGGAGAAAGCCGGGACTTCGCCGGGTTCTTTCCGAGATCGTCCCGAGTCCGTGCGCGGGAGCGGCCATGACTCAGAGCGTCCGCTTTGGCGGGACATTCAGATTCGACATCGCGACCGGACGGTTGTGGTCGGGCGACGGCGAGGTCCGGCTCACGCCGAAGGCGGCGGAGGTGCTCAAAGAGCTGGTGATCCACGCCGGCGCGCCCGTCTCGAAAGAAGACCTCTTCGCCAGGGTCTGGAACGGCGTCGCCGTCAGCGACGATGCGCTGACCTCGTGCGTGCAGGAACTGCGTCGAGCGCTGAACGACGATCCCAGGCGGCCGCGGTTCATCGAGACCCGGTACCGGCGAGGCTATGGATTCGTCGGCCGCGCTGACGCCCGTGCCTGTGGAGGGCGCCGCTGACACGTCTCTCCCGCCGCCGCCCATTACGTCGATCGCCGTTCTGCCGTTCGTCGACATGAGCCCGGCGCGCGATCTGGGTTACCTCTGCGAGGGCATCGCCGAGGAGCTGATGACGTCGCTGTCGCAGATCGCCCGCCTGCGCGTGACGGCGCGGGCGGCGTCATTCCACTTCCGTCGAACTGGCGGTGACGTGCGCGAAATCGCGCGACACCTCGGCATCGCGGCTCTGCTCGACGGCAGCGTACGGAAGGCAGACCACCACCTTCGAATTACCGTGCAATTGGTGGACGTCGCGTCGGGCCATCAGCACTGGTCCGAGCGATTCGATCGCACGATGGCGGACGTGTTCGCGATGCAGGACGAGATCGCCCGGCACGTCGCGCGGCGCGTCGGCGGAGGTCAGATCGACGGGGACGAGCGGCAGCGGCTGGCCCGGCCGCACACGAGCGCCATCGCCTACGAGTACTACCTGCGCGGGCGGCAACACCTGATTCAGATGACGCGATCCAGCCTGACGCGAAGCCTCGACCTATTCCGGCAGGCCACCGCCTGCGATCCCCATTACGGCCCTGCGTTCGCCGGTCTGGCGACCGTTCACGCCACGCTGTATGAGTGGTTCGGGGCGAACCAGGAGGATCTCGCAGGAGCCGAAGACGCGAGTCGCCGCGCCCTCGAAGAGGCGCCGGACCTTGCCGAGGCGCACATGGCTCGAGGCTGTGCGCTGGCCTTGTCGCGCCGCTATGCCGAGGCGGCGACGGCGTTCGAAGACGCGATCGCGCGCAACCCGCAATTCTTCGACAGCTACTATTACTTCGCGCGCACGGCGTTCGCGGCCGGCGACGTCGAGCGCTCGGCCGAGCTCTTTCGCCGGGCGAGCGAGGTTCGCCTGGAGGACTGCCAGAGCCCGATCCTCCTGGGACAGTCGCTGGAGATGCTCAATCGCGTGGACGAGGGGCGTGCCGCCGCGCAGGAGGGTGTGCGCCGCGCGGAGCGCATGCTGGCGCTGAACCCGGCCGACGTCCGTGCCCTGTCGATTGGCTCGATTGGGCTCTTTGCCGACGGGCAGCACGTTCGTGCGATGGAATGGTCGCAACGGGCGCTGGAGTTGAATCCCGACGACACCAGCGCGCTCGTCTGCGGCGCCTGCGTGCGCATCAAATCGGGACTGCGCGAGCAGGCCCTCGTGCTGCTGGAGCGCGCGTTCGAACACGGCCGCGGCAAGCGGGACTGGATCGAGCACGATCCGGACTACGACACGTTGCGCGGCGACCCTCGGTTCGAACGATTGCTGGCGAAGCTCAAGTGAGCCCGATGATGGTGTCTACGCGGCCGCCAGACCTACCACGCGGGACGATTTCAGCCGAATGGAGCCGATGCTGCGTGCGGCGGCGTTCCATCTGTCCCGAAGCGACGACCGGGTTGAGGCGTGCCGCGCCGGCATGACGCTTTCGTTTCGTTTCGTGCGCCGGGAGTCAATCGGCCTGCGACGGGTCGACTTCGTGCTGAACGCGCCGGTCCGCACGGCGCGGTCGGAACCAATCGGGCATTCCACGCTGACCCTCGGTCCTGGAGCGCGTGCGCGCTGGACGTTTCGTTAAGGGTTGAGGCGATCGCGGATCCGCGCGATTCCAAGACCGACGTGTACGGGTTCACAGGCACACGCTGAGCCGTCCGAGTCCGTTTGCGCGACCCGCATCCGTTCACGCTTGACGGATCGAGTACCGATGCGACTCCCCGTCTACGACAGACATGAAAAAGGCGCCATACCCATGAGACCACTCATCGTGATTGGGACAGTGTTGCTCGCCGCCGCGTGCGGAGGGCCACAGCGCCCGGCCACGCCGGCCGCAGAATCGTCTCAGGCCGTGCAACTTGGCGGGCCGTCGTCCGGCGCAGGGACGTCGACCGCCGACACCGGCGATATCAAGCCGGCTGATCCAGCCCTTTTCAACAAGACGCCCGGCTACTCGCCGTACGCAGGCAGGAATTACCCCGAGCGCCCGTACTTCGGCGACGAGCACGTCCACACCGCGTGGTCGGTTGATGCCGGCGGGAGTGGCGCGACGCTCGGTCCCGAGGAGGCGACGCGGTTTGCGCGCGGCGAGGAAGTCACCTCAACGAGCGGCCAGCCGGTGAAGCTCGGACAGCCGCTCGATTGGGTCGCCATCACGGATCACTCCGACATGATGGGGATGATCACCGAGATCAAAGGCGGCAATCCCGAGATGATGGCCGACCCGACGCTCAAACGCTGGCGCGACATGTTCAACGGCGGGCCAGTGGAGGGGAAAAAGGCGGTGATGGAACTGGTAGCCGCACAGGCGAACAGGAAGCTGCCGCCGGCCGCGACCGATCCGAGGTTTGCCAGGAGCGTCTGGGCCAGGACCACCTCGATCGCGGAGAAGTACAACGAACCGGGGCGGTTCACCGCGTTCATCGGCTACGAGTGGACGTCGAACGCCGGCGGGGGCGACAACCTGCACCGCAACATCATCTACCGCGACAACAAGGACAAGGCCGACCGGGTGCTGCCCTACACCACGTTCCAGAGCGAGAACCCGGAGGATCTCTGGAAGTGGATGACCGAATGGGAAAAGACGACCGGCGGCAGGATCCTGGCGATCCCGCACAACGGGAACCTGTCGAACGGCCGGATGTTCGCGCTGACCACCTTCAGCGGTGACCCGCTCACCAAGGCATGGGCCGACGCGCGACAGCGGTGGGAGCCGCTGTTCGAAGCGATTCAGATGAAGGGGCAGAGCGAATCGCATCCGTCGCTGTCGCCCACTGACGACTTCGCGGCCTACGAGCTGTGGGACCGCGGCAACCTGACGCAGACCCCGAAGAAGCCCGGCATGATCGCAGGCGAATACGCGCGCGAAGCGCTCAAGAACGGCCTGAAGGTTGAACAGGACCTGGGAACCAACCCGTTCAAGTTCGGGATGGCGGGCGGAACCGACACCCATAACGGCCTCGTGGCCGCTGAAGAGGACAACTTTTTCGCCAAATTTCCGAGCTCCGAGCCCCGTCCGGATCGCTGGGAGGAAGACGCGATGAACTTCGGTCCCGACCGCATCGTGAAAGGCTGGGAGATGACCGCGGCCGGGTACACGGCCGTATGGGCGACCGGCAACACGCGTGCGGAGCTGTGGGACGCCATGATGCGCCGTGAGACGTACGCGACAAGCGGTCCCCGCATGATCGTCCGGTTCTTCGGTGGCTACGACTTCACTCAGGCTGACGCCACGCGCACGCCGGCGGTGGCCGGCTACGCGAAAGGCGTGCCGATGGGCGCCGATCTGCCCGCTGCGCCGCCCGGCAAGCCACCGACGTTCCTCGTCGCGGCGCTCAAAGATAGGTACAGCGGCAACCTCGATCGCATCCAGATCATCAAGGGATGGCTCGGCAAGGACGGCAAGCCGCAGGAAAAGATCTACGACGTGGCCTGGGGCGACCAGGACCGACGCCGAATCGTCAATGGCAGGCTCACTCCCGTGGGAAACACCGTGGACGTCGGCGCCGCCACGTTTACCAACACGATCGGCGATCCGGAGCTCGTCGCCGTCTGGAAGGACCCGGACTTCGATCCGTCGGTGCGGGCGGTCTACTACGCGCGTGTTCTCGAGATCCCGACGCCGCGCTGGACCGCGTACGACGCGGCGTACTTCAAGATCAGGATCACGGACCCGAACGTGCCGATGACGACGCAGGAGCGCGCGTTCACGTCGCCGATCTGGTATTCGCCGAAGTAAGGGCGCGTATGCACACTCGAAAGCTTATCGGCGAGCCGCTGCTGCACTTCCTGCTGATCGGCATCGCGCTCTTCGGCGCCTATGGATGGAGGTCGCCCGGTGAGGCCGGCGAGCGCCGCATCGTCATCACTCAGGGGGTGGTAGACGACCTCGTGGCGCAGCATGTGGCCGCGAGAGGTCGCGAACCGTCCACCACCGAATTGAACCACTTGATGGAGTCGTACGTACGCGATGAGATCCTGTACAGGGAAGGCGTGAAACTCGGGCTCGAACGTGACGACATCGTCGTGAAGCGTCGAGTGCGCCAGAAGATTGAGCTGATCGCGGAGGAGGACGCCTCGACGGGAGCGCCGACCGACACGGATCTGTCCGCGTACCTCGCGGCGAACCCGGCGCGCTTCGTGCAGCCCGCCATCCTGACTTTCGAGCAGGTATTTCTCGGACAACCCGCGTCCGGTCCAGCGGTGGTGCACGCCGTGGCGGCCACGCGCGAGGGGCTTCGAAGCGGTGCTGACCCCGCGAAGCTTGGCAGGCCGACATTGCTGCCGTATCGCATGACTCTGACTCCTGCCGACCTGGTGGCGCGCGACTTTGGCGCAGCGTTTGCGGCTGCTCTCGAGAGAGTGCCGCTCGGCGACTGGGTGGGGCCGATCGCCTCGAGCTTCGGGACGCACTACGTGCGTGTCTCGGATCGCACCCCCGCGATGACGCCGCAACTCACGGCGGTCCGCGACCAGGTCGTGCGCGAATGGGAAAACGAGCGCCGCCAGCGCGCGCGCAACGACACCTACACGAAGATGCGCGGCAAATATCAGGTCAGCATCGCGGCGAAGCTGGCGACGGACCGGCGATGAGAACTGTCTCTCTCCCGCTGGTCGTCGCGGCGCTGCTCCTCACGGCGACAGTTCCAGGTCGCGCGGACGAGTTCAAACCAGCCTACCTGCAGCTCACGCAGCTGGACCAGGACACCTACGATGTTCTCTGGAAGGTGCCGGCGATCGACGAAGCCATCACGCTCAAGGTGAAGCCGCAGTTCCCCGACGGGACCGAGGCGCTCACCGAGATGCGCAGTACCTTCTCGCGCGGTGTGACGGTGCAGCGCTGGCGCATCCGCGTGCCGGACGGGCTCGACGGGAAGGCCGTTCTCTTCTCGCAGTTGTCGGAAACCCGGATCGACGTGCTGGCACGGCTCGTGCGACCGGACGGCAGCGTCCAGCTCGAACGCATCCTGCCCGTGAGCCCGCGGTTCGTCGCGAAGCCCAGCCCTGGCTCACTGGAGGTGATCACGACGTACACCGTTCTCGGCATCGAGCACATCCTGACGGGGTTCGACCACCTGCTGTACGTCCTCGGGATGCTGATCCTCGTCGGTGGCTGGCGCCGCATCGTCGCCACGATGTCGGCGTTTACCGCCACGCACAGCCTGACGCTGTCGGCGGCAGCCCTCGGCTGGGTCCACGTCCCGCAGCCGCCGGTCGAGGCGTGCATCGCGCTGAGCATTCTCTTCGTCGCGCGCGAGATCGTCCAGGTCCACCGGGGCCGGCCTGGTATCACGGCGCGCTGGCCGTGGGTCGTGTCTTTCATGTTCGGGCTGATGCACGGATTCGGTTTCGCCGGCGCGCTCGCGGAGGTCGGCCTGCCGCAGTCGTCGATCCCCGTTGCCTTGCTGTTCTTCAATGTCGGCGTCGAGATTGGCCAGTTGCTGTTCGTCGGAGCCGCGCTGACAGTCGTCGCCGTTGGCTGGCGCGCGGCGCAACGGCTTCGATTGCCGCAAACCGCGTGGCTCTGGCGCGTCGTGCCGTATGCCATCGGCGGCCTCGCGAGCTTCTGGCTCGTCGAACGAGTCACCGCGTTCTGACCACATTCAGGAGCCAGGCGAGTTGTTCGAACACTTCACCGCCTCTTTTATTTTCCGTTCCCGTCCCTGCCGCCAGCACGCACGCCGACCGGCAGCGCGAAACAGAAGGTGCTGCCGCCGGCCAATCCTGTTCTCCACCCATATTCGTCCGCCATGACCGTTGACAATGCACCTGGAAATGAACGGGCCGAGTCCGTGTCAAGGTCGCGAGGGCCGAGCTCTGCAAAACGGCCACCGCCGGCTGGCCATCCGGGACGTCGCATGCGTATGATCGGACCGAGCGATGACGAAGGGCCATGTCCGAGCCGACGCGAGCAGTACCAGCTGGCCGGCACAGGGCCCCAATGCCGCAGACCGGCTGCTGGCGAACAAGGAGCGCGTTCTCACGCTGTGGGAAGAACGCCTGCGGAAGACTGTCGCAGCTGCGGGTCGCGAGCCGTCGTTGATCCTCATCAATACATTGCCGGCCGTTCTCGATCAGCTCGCCCAGGCGCTGTCTCCTGAACATCCCAGGAGGACCGCCACCGAGGGCAGCACGGCCGGTCAGGAGCACGGCGGCGAGCGCGTTCGGCTGACCCACTTCCGGCTCGAGGACCTCATCGCGGAATACAAGATCCTGCGGCAGGTGCTCGTCGAAGTGCTCGAGGAGGACAGCGAGCTCTCAGCTGACGAGCGCAACACGCTCAATGCGTCACTCGATCAGATGATCATGGAGGCCTGCACCGGGTACGCCCTTGTGCAGTCCAGCTTTCGAGATGAGTTCTTTGCCACCGTGGCGCACGATCTTCGCAATCCCCTCGGGGCCGCGCACACGAGTGCGGCGCTCATCGCCCGCGACCCGCACGCGGCTGGCGTGGCCGGCTGGGCGGCTCGCATCATCGACAACATCGGTCGCGCGGATCGAATGGTCCGCGATCTGCTGGATGCCATGCGGGTACAGACCGGTGCCCGCCTCACGCTTGAAATCACTCCGTGCGATCTCGTGGAAGTCGTTCGCCGGAGTCTCGACCACTTTCATGCGGAGGCAGGCGACCGCCTCGTGCTGGTGGCCCCTCACCCGGTGCGCGGACACGTTGCGCCGGATGCTCTTGGACGGGCAGTGGAGAACCTCACAAGCAACGCCCTGAAGTATGGCGCGCGCGAACGTCCCATCACGGTGACCGTAGGAGAGACGCACGGCCGGGGGTTCGTGACGGTGCACAACCATGGCCCGGTCATCCCAGCGGAACAGCGGGAGACGCTCTTCCGCGCATTTCAACGGTTGAGCGGCGCAGAAACGAGCGGCAAGAGCGGGTGGGGACTGGGCCTCGCGCAGGTTCGCGCCGTCGCCGAAGCGCATGGCGGCAGCATCGACGTGGACAGTGTGCCCGATCGCGGCACCACCTTCACGATCGATATCCCCCTCGACGCACGGCCGTTTCAGGATCGTCCGGCGTCCCCGCCGAACTGACGCGCCCGCAATTCAGCCAGCGGCGCCTACCACTCGATCGCGCGGCGGTCGTGGAAGAATTTCCCCGTCGGCCCGCCGTCCGGCAGCGTCGCCAGCCACACGATCGTGTCCGCGCCCTGCTGCGGCGACCGCGGCGCCGACCGGCCGCCCATGTCCGTGCGCACCCAGCCGGGATCGACCACGTTGGCGAGGACTCCGCTGCTGCGATAGGTGGCCGCCAGAATCCGCGTGAACGCGTTGAGGGCGGCCTTCGACATCGAATAGGCGGGCGCATACGAGGACATCGTGGCGAGCTGTCCGGCGCCCGAGGACACGTTGACGACGCGGCCGTAGCCGGCGCGCGCCATCTCCGGCACGAACGCGCGGCAGACTTCAATCGCGCCGAACAGATTCGTTTCGAAGGTCTGCCTGTAGTCGTCTGCCGGAATGGAGAGCACGCCGTCGGTCTCGCCGAGCAGCACTGCCGCGTTGTTGACGAGGACGTCGACGGAACCGACTTGCTCGATGACGGTGCGCTGCGCAGCGGCGATCGTCTCGGCACGCGTGATGTCCATCTGCAGGGCGATCGCGCGGCGCTGCTCTTCTTCTCCCAGGGTTCGGCGTGCGCGTTCGAGCGCCGCGGCGTCCCGGCCGGCCAGCACGACGACAAGGCCTTTCGCGAGCAGCTGGCGAGCGGTCTCGAAGCCCAGCCCACGATTCGCGCCCGTGACGAGCGCGACCCGTTCTCCCCCGTTCGTCACGCTCCACCCCGCGGCCGGCGCACGTAGATGCTCGCGCCGAGACCTGAAAAGTCGAACAGGACGTGCGCAGCCGTGGTCCACAGAATTGACCCGCTCGTCCTGGCCACCCAACCCCACAGGCAGCCGACCAGTCCCGAGACGAGGACGAAGGACCAGTTCCCCCCAGGCGCTCGATTGGGCGCGACGCGCAGAGGTGCCAGGTGCCAGAGGGCGAATCCGATCGACGGGTAGACGTAACCGAGCAGCCAGTCGTCGGGAAAGACTCCGAGATACGCGCCGCGCCAGAGCAGCTCTTCAAGCGGCGCATTGACGGCCGCGATGCCCGCCGAGAGGAGCACGACAGCGGCATCCGCCTGTCGAATCGCCTTCGGAAAGGCATAGCCGAAGCCGAGGCACAGCGGCGCCGCCAGCGCCAGCATCCCGAGGGCGGCCGGGCTTCCGAAAGGCCGTGGTGTCGCTCTGAACAAGCCGAAGATCTCTCTACCGAACGCCGACCACGGGATGGCCAGACACCAGACGAACCAATAGATACAGAACGCGGCGAAGTATCCGCGCCTGAATCCCCACCGCGACACGCAGGCGGGAAACGCGGCTGCCATCGTCGGGATCAGGACGAGTGGAACGACGATCAGAATGAGTCTGGCGGTACTCATCTGCGCCGACTGGCGGGACTGTCACGCATGTTCAGTGGTCGGCGTAGCGTTTGGCGGCCGCCAGATCCTTGCGCAATTCCTCCGCCGTGCGGCGTGGACCGTAGCCCGGCGTATCGCGCTGGATGCGCCAGCCTTCCTTCAACGGGCCCGCATCCACCGTGTCGAAACCGAACTCGTCGAGCAGGCGTGTCACGACTGCCTTCGCGGACGCATCGTCGCCGGCGATCACGAGCGCGCGGCGGTTCTTCGATCCCGCCGGCTGCCCGTCGGTGGTCAGCTGCGCCGCGTAGATATGGTTGAACGCCTTCACTACCTTGGAGGTCGGGAGATGCGCCTGCAGCAGCTCCGCGGTCGTCGTGGACTCGTTGTCGAGCTCGGGAATGTGCCCGTCGCGGTCAGGATAGTAGTTACTGGTGTCGATCACGATCTTGCCCGCGAGCGGTGACACGGGCACGGCGCGGTAGTTCTTGAGAGGGATGCTGACCACGACGATGTCGCCGGCGGCAGCGGCATCCACGGCCGTCGCAGCGCGCGCACCAGGTCCCAGTTCGCCGACGAGCGCCGCCAGGGTGTCAGGTCCGCGCGAATTGCCAATCACGACCGGATACCCGCACGACACGGCCAGTCTCGCGACCTGACTTCCGATATGTCCGGCACCAATGAATCCGATCGTCGGCTTTGCCATGTCACCTTCCTCTGAAACCAGAATAGCGCAGGCGCGACCTGGTCTCCTGCTTGTTGACGCCTCCGCGAGGTGATCGATACGGCCAAAGACGACCCGACGATGCAGATGGAGGCCCATCACTACTGCAACCAGGTGAACGAAGACTTCGCGCAGTGCGCCCTCTTCGACGGCAATGCCGCAGCGTCGCGGCTGACGGGTGTCGAATACATCATCTCGGCCCACCTCTACGACACCCTTCCGGCGGATGAGAAAGCGTACTGGCACCCACACAACTTCGAAATCCTGTCAGGCCAACTCCGATTGCCTGGCGTGCCGGACGTCGCCGAAAGGGAAGCGCTGAAAAGCAAGATCAACAGCTACGGCAAGACGTGGCACACGTGGATGACGGGTATGTACGGCCAGAAGGGAGACGACCTGCCGCTCGGCCCCGCGCGGCTGCAATGGAGCTTCAATCACGACGGCGAAGCCGCGGCCGGCATGGTGGAAGCGCGACAGGCGAATGGGCCTGGATACGGCTGCAGCCCGGAGGAACCGCCAGGGCCTCGCGTCCCTGGCGACACCGCAGGGCGGCGTCGACGCGATGGCCGGTCGATTTCAGACGGCGTAAGGCCACGGGACGTTAGATGGCAAAGCCCAGGCATGGGAAGGCAACGTCCAGCTCCAACCGACGGAGCCCGTCGTGCGTCGATATTAGTAGGAATCCCATGCAGGCACTGATCATGCTCGGCTTGCTGGCGGCGCCCTTCGTGCTGCTTGGCGCGCTCGTCGCGGCGGCTGTTGTGCGCGTTGGCGCGGAGACGGCTCCTCGCAAATAACGTGAACCCGCGGATGCCGAGCGGCCCAGTCAGTGGGCGTAGGTGCGCGAGCTCACAAGTTCGGCAACGGCCTGGGCCAGCACGTGCGGCGCGACGGGCTTCTGGATGTGGATGTCGAAGCCGCACTCGAGCGCGCGCACGCGCTCCGTCTCGTGGGCCAGCGCCGTCAACGCCGCGACCGGATGGCGCAGGCCCTCTGTGCGCATCCGCCGTATGAAGGTATACCCATCCTCCTCCGGCATCGCCAGGTCGACGAGCAGGACGTCGCACGCGCCGGCAACCAGCGCCGTCCTGGCGTCAGCCGCGGATGCGGCTGCCGAGACGACCGCGCCGCAATGCTCGAGGACCGCGCTGACCATCTCGCGGGCGCTGGACTCGTCGTCCACGACGAGCACGCGCACGCCATCAAGGGCCGGCATCCTGGGGGCCGCAGCCAGCCGCGTGCGGCCTTCCGCGATGTCCACCAGGTCCTGCGGTCCGATCGCGTCCGTGTGACTTGACACCATCGGAAGGCTCACACGAAACGCGGCGCCCCGCCCTCCGCCCTCGCTGTGCACGTGCACAGTGCCTCCGTGCAACTCGACGAGCTGCCGCACAATGGCCAGTCCGAGCCCGAGGCCGCCGTACGGACGGGCGGTCCCGGTTTTTTCCTGGCTGAATCGATCGAAGACAAACGGCAGAAACGTGCGATCGATCCCGGCGCCGGTGTCGGCCACGACGAGCTGCAGGCGGTTCTCGGAGTCGCTTCGCGACAGCCGCACCGACACCGTTCCTCGCTCGGTGAACTTCACTGCATTGGACACCAGGTTCCCGACAACCTGCTGCAGGCGGACCGCGTCGCCGAAGACCACGCAGCCGTGGCCGTCTACGTCGACCGTGAGCTCGAGTCCCTTGGCGGCTGCGGCGGGCGCGAGGACCTGGGTCGCGTCCTGCACGATCCGGCCGAAATCGACGAAGGCGGGTTCGATTCGAAGTTTACCGGTCAGGATTCGTGAGGTGTCGAGCAGGTCGCCGATCAGCTGCGTCTGCAGCTTCGCATTCTGATAGATGACGTCCACGGCCCGCTGCCGGTGTGCCTCCGACACGATGCCCAGCCGCAGCATGTCCGCCCATCCGAGCAGCGCATTGAGCGGCGTTCGCAGCTCATGGGACACCGTCATCAGGAATTCATCTTTCAAACGGCTGGTGGCCTCCGCGTTGCGCCGCAGGGATTGCTCCCTGCCGAGCGCCTTGTAAAGTTCCGTCGTTCGGGTCGAGACGCGTGCATCGAGATCTTCATTGGTGCGCCGCAGGAGCTCCTCGGCCTGACGCCGATGGCGTTCATCGTGCACGACGAGGCCGAAGACCCACGCCAGCAACACGGCCGAGCCCATGCCCACCGCAATCAGGATGCGCGTCAACCGGCGGGACACCACGTCGCTTGCCTGCACGCGAGCGGTCAGGAGCGGCACCTCTTCGAGGCGAAACTCCTGCAGCGTTCGGGCAAGGCTCTGAGGGACCAGGGCCTCCGGGCGCGGATCCAATCCGGTTCGCATGCCCTCGCGGCGCGTGGTCGCCACGGTGTCGATCTCATGACCCAGGCGGACCAGACGCTCCTGCTGGCGCGGGTTATCGACTGTCAGCGCCGACAGCGTGTCGAGTCGCGCGCGTGCGGCCGCCGTGGCGCGCGTGATCCCATCGTCGCCTGACGCAAAGATCACGTCCGCCACCGCCCCCTCGAGCGCGATCAGGGCGGAGAGGGTCTGTCGCGTGTGTTCCATCGCCGCGATCGAGACCTGGTTCTGCCGGATGCTGCGGTAGGAGAGCAGGAAGGCAGCCGCGATCGCCAGCGCTGCAACGGCCACCCAGATGCGGACGGTGGGCACGACACGTTTCATGAGCGGGTCATGAGCGGCTCACAAGAGCTCGGCGTCCAGGGAGTTGAAGAAATCGCTGACGGAAAAGCCGACGATACGCCGCCCCCTGAACCCGGTCTGTCAGGTTCCTACACTCAACGCTATTTTTACACAGCCGAGCTTCGCGCCGCAGCTCCTCATTAGATCTCTGCACGAGAAGTCAGCTCGAGGGCAGACGAATCGCACCGCACGGACGGCTTCGCACGGCTATACTCGCCTAGACTCGCGACATGGCTGCGCCTGCCGAAAACCCATTCCCCATCGTCGGGGTCGGTGCCTCTGCCGGGGGGTTGGGCGCGCTGACGCAGCTCCTCGCCGCGCTGCCGCCCCGGCCGGGGCTCGCGCTGGTCGTGATCCAGCACCTGGATCCCACGCACGCCAGCCATCTCCCCGATCTGCTGCGGCCACACACCTCGATGACCGTCGTCGAGGCCAGCGATGGTATCAAGGTCGCGCCTGACCACGTCTACGTCATTCAGCCGAACACCAGCGTCGCGATCACGGACGGTGTGCTCGGCGTCACGCCGCGTCCCGACGATCGGCGGCCGCACTATCCCGTGGACTACTTCCTGCGGTCGCTTGCCGCGGTCCAGGGCCAGTACTCGGTCGGCGTGATTCTGTCCGGCACGGGCTCGGACGGCACCCTCGGGATCTGCGAGATCAAGGCGGCCGGAGGCCTGACGTTCGCGCAGGACGAACACTCGGCGCAGCATAGCGGCATGCCGCAGAGCGCGATTGCCAGCGGCGCCGTCGACCTGGTGCTTCCGCCGGACCAAATCGCCGCGCGTCTCGCAGAGGTCCGCCAGCATCCTTATCTGGCGCCTGCGGCGGGCGACGACACGGAACCCGAGGAGCGCGGGGAGCATCAGGGGGAATTCCAGCGCGTCATCCAGGCCCTGCGGAACAGTTCGGGGGTCGACTTCAGCCAGTACCGCGACACCACGCTGAAACGACGGACGGCGCGGCGCATGATGCTGCGCGGCTTCACGTCGCCCCGCGAGTACGCGCAGTTCATCGAGCGCGACCGCGAGGAGGCGCAGGCGCTCTATCGCGACGTCCTCATCAACGTCACGAGTTTCTTTCGCGATCCCGAGATGTTCGAGGATCTCAAGCGCGAGGTCTTCCCCGCCATCATCAACGGCCGGCCCGAGGGGCCGCCTGTCCGTGTCTGGGTGCCCGGCTGCTCCACCGGCCAGGAGGCGTACTCGATCGCGATCGCGCTGCTGGAGTTCCTGGAGACCGCCAAGACCCCGCGGTCCATCCAGATCTTCGGGACCGATCTCGGCGACCCGGCCTTTCTCGACAAGGCGCGATCGGGCTTCTACCCGGAGAGCATCGAGGCGGAAGTGAGCCCCGAGCGCCTGAGACGGTTCTTCACCAAAGAGGACCGGCACTATCGCGTCCAGAAGAGCGTGCGGGATCTCTGCGTCTTCGCCCGGCAGAACGTCACCGTCGATCCTCCGTTCTCGCGCGTGGACCTGGTGACGTGCCGCAACGTGCTCATCTACATGTCGGCCCGCCTGCAGGAACGGCTGGTGCCCGTGTTCCACTTCGCACTGAACCCGGGGGGCTTCCTGGTCCTCGGCCTGTCCGAGACCGTCGGGTCGTTCGACGACTTGTTCGATCTCACGAATCGCGCCCAGAAGATTTACCGGAAGAAAGAAACGTCGGGCCGGCCGCAGCTGACATTCGCGGCCGACGACTGGCTGGGCGGCGCAACGGCGAAGCGCGCCGGACGGCATGAACCACCCGCCCGGTGATTTCCAGCGCGAAGCGGACCGCCTGGTTCTCGGCCGCTATTCGCCTCCGAGCGCCCTCGTGAACCACGAGTTCGAGGTCCAGCAGTTTCGCGGGCGCACGTCCCCATACTTCGAGACGCCGAGCGGGCAGCCGACCACCAACATCCTCCGCATGGCCAAGCCGGGCCTGTTCATGGAGCTGCGGAGCGCGCTGACCGAGGCCACGACGACCAACGGCCCGGTTGTCAGGGAGGGGCTGCACGTCATCGACGGCAGCGACGATATCGAATTCACGCTCCGTGTCCTGCCCGTGAAAATCCGGCACCACACCGAGTGCTGCCTGCTCGTGCTGTTCGAGTCGAAGGATTGGCCCGCGTGGTCCGCGGGTGCGGTCGCGCAGGATGAATCCCTCTCGGCGAACGGCACCCGTGACGCGGCCTGGCTCCGGCAGGAGCTCGCGGCCACCAAGCAATATCTCCAGTCCATCGTCGACGAGCAGGAAGCGGCGAGCCAGGAGCTGCGCGCCGCGCACGAAGAAGTGCTGTCGAGCAACGAGGAGCTCCAGAGCACGAACGAAGAGCTCGAGACCACGAAGGAGGAATTGCAGTCGTCGAACGAAGAGCTGACGACGGTCAACGAGCAGTTCATGAGCCGCAATCGCGAGCTCGACGCGTTGACCGACGACCTGTCGAATTTCATCAGCAGCGCGGATCTGCCGATGGTGACGGTCGGCCGCGATCTCCGCATCCGCCGTCTGACGCCTGCGGCGCAGAAGGCGTTCAACCTCCTGCCGACCGACGTCGGGCGATCGATCGAGCACATCAAGTTCTCGCTCGCGGTGGACGGCATCGGCGCGATCGTCGACAGCGTTGTGGCGTCGGTGCAGCCATGGGAACGCGACGTCCGCGATCGCGAAGGCCGCTGGTGGCTGTTGCGCGTGCTGCCGTTCCGCACCGGCGACGATCGCATCGACGGTGCGACGATCGTCGCCGTGGACATCGACATGATCCGGCAGAGCCACGAATTGCGGGAAGGGCGGGACGCCGCGATGGCCATCATCCAGTCGGTGCGCGAACCCCTGGTCGTCCTGAACACCGATTGCCGCGTGGGCCTCGCGAACGAGGCGTTCTACGCCCTCCTCGGCGAGACGGCGGATCAGATCGAGGGCAGGCACATCTGGGAGACTGCAGAAGGGCTGTTCGCGAACCCTGACGTCCGTCGCTCCCTGCGCGACGCGTGCGCAGGCAAGCAGCCCATCGTTCAGCTCGAAATGCAACCGACCGTCCGCAGCCGTCGACGCACGCTGATCTTGAACAGCACCACCATCGTCCGCGACGAGCGCCCGTCTCTCCTGCTCGTGTCCGTGTCCGACGTGACCGACGCGCGCGAGGCCGAAACCCTGCGCATCGATGCCGCATCCCTGCGGCTGCTCGACAAGCGGAAGGACGAATTCCTCGGCATCCTGGCGCACGAGCTCAGGAATCCTCTCGCCCCGATGCGCTTCGCGCTTGAAGCGATGCAGCGCGCCGGCGGCGACGTCGAAAAGTTGACGCGGGCACGCCAGGTCCTCGACCGCCAGGTGACGCACATGGTCCGGATCGTCGACGATCTGCTCGACGTCTCGCGCATCACGCAGGGAAAGGTCGAACTGCGCAGGGAACGCCTCGAGCTGACGAGCCTGGTCAATGGGGCCGTGGAGCTGTGCCGCCCGGGCGTGGACGCGTCGCGGCAGACGCTGACGATCTCGCTGCCGGACGAGACCGTGACGATCGACGGCGATTCGGTCCGCCTGACGCAAGTCCTCGTGAACCTGCTGAACAACGCCATCAAGTTCACGCCGCAACGCGGCCACATCTGGCTGATCGCGGAAACGGCCTGCGAGGACACCCGCGGCCCGAATCAACTCCGGATTCGCATTCGCGATACGGGCGTCGGCATCTCGAGGGACGTGCTGCCGAAGATCTTCGACATGTTCATGCAGGGCGACGTCTCGCTTGAGCGCACTCGCGCCGGCCTCGGCGTCGGCCTCACGCTCGTGCGCAACCTGGTGGCGCTGCACGGCGGCACGGTCGAGGTCCGCAGCGAAGGCGAGGGCCGCGGCAGCGAGTTCACCGTATCGCTGCCGATCGACCCCGATGCGCAGCCGGAGCAGAAGGCCAGCGACCCTGCCGCACCGCCGACGGCGATGAGGCCGCTGCGCATCCTCATCGCAGACGACAACGACGATGGCCGCGAGATGCTGATGTACCTGCTGACGGCGGAAGGCCACACCGTCGCGGAGGCCGCCGATGGCCGAACGGCGATCGAGACGGCGGCCACGTTTCATCCCGACGTCGCGATTCTCGACATCAGCATGCCGGACATGAACGGCTACAGCGTGGCGGAGGCGCTGCGCAAGGCACCCGAGACCTCCTCAATCGTGCTGATCGCGTTGTCAGGACTGGGACAGCAGGAAGACAAGGCGCACGCGGCCAAGTCGGGCTTCGATCGGCACTTCACCAAGCCGGTGGACGTCAACTCCCTGCGGGCGTTCCTCGCGGCCACCGGTGAAGCGCTCGCCCGCTAGCGAGATCCTGCGCGTCATCGTGGCGCCGGCTCGAACAGCTCGACGGGGTTGCCGTCGGGATCCTCGATCTGGATTTGCCGCCCGCCCGGCCCCGCGAGCATCTCGTTCCGAAAGGGCACGCCCGCTTTTCTCAGCGCGTCGATGCAGGCAGGAAGATCGCTGACGCGCAGCACGATCCGGTTCCATCCGCCCGGCGACTGTTGACGGCCGTCCGGCAACGGCCGGGATCCGGAGGCTTGCGGTCCACTGAGCAGGATGTCCACGTCGCCGAGCGACACGTTTGCAAAGGCCGGAAGCTGCTGGTGCTTGAGCGTGAAGCCAAGTTGTGTCGTGTAGAACGCCACCGCGCGCGCGACGTCGTTCGATTGGTATCGGACCCCATGGACGGCTTTCACGAAATTTGCCGCGGGTGCAGTGTCCATCTCGCTCCTCCTCAGTGCGAAATATCGTAGCAGGCCTGAGGCCTGCACTCCTTCGGGGCGTGTATATTGTCGCCATGCCACGCGCCAGAGCCGCAGCCACCGAATCTGCTTCTGCTTCGATCGACCACCGCATCCACGAACTCGGGGACTGGCGCGGGAAGATGCTCGCGCGAGTACGCAGGCTCATCCACGAAGCGGACCCCGACATCGTCGAGGAATGGAAGTGGATGGGGACGCCCGTCTTTTCTCACGGCGGCATCGTGTGCACAGGAGAGACGTACAAGCAACGTCGTCAAGATGACGTTTGCCAGGGGTGCCGCCCTGAAGGACCCCGCAGGCCTGTTCAACTCCAGCCTCGACGGGAATGTCAGGCGCGCCATCGATATCCACGAAAACGACAAGATCGATGCGGCGGCCTTGAAGGACCTCATCCGCGCGGCGGTGGCCCTCAACCTCGAGGGCAAAACGAGGTCGAAGCCCCGAGCGCGAAAGCGAGCCGGGTAGGTTTGCCGGCGTAACCGTGTAACGGAGCCCCGCATCGTGACACATCCTCCCTGTTGACAATGTGACAGGAGTGGCGCCGAAGGCGCCCGGAGGAGACGACATGACTGCACACACCGCCGAGATCGCCCCGCTGAAGGGCCAGGCCACGCCGGAGCAAGTCCTCGAATCGATCGTCGACGGCATCAACACGGGCAATCTCGACTCGCTCATGCCGCTCTACGAGGCCGGGGCGGCGTTCGCGGCGCGGCCGGGGACCCTCGCCCACGGATTGCCGGGCGTTCGCGAGTCGCTGTCGGCGTTCGTCGCCATGAAAGGCACGCTCGACCTGAAGGTGACCCGGGTCCTCGAGGCGGGTGATTTGGCTCTTGTCGCCGGCACGTGGTCGTTCACGGGAATCGCGCCGGACGGTGAGCCGGTGAAGCTGACGGCGCACAACGCCGACGTGCTGCGCCGCCAGCCTGACGGCTCCTGGCGTTTCGTGATCGACAACCCCTGGGGAACGGACTGACCGACGCTCCGGGTGCGCGGCGTGATTGACCCCGTCGCGGGCCCGGTAGTACCGTCACGGCGGGGGACGACGATCATCGACTGCAGTGACGGCGATCTCGCGCGCGCGGTCGCGGCCCGCAAACACGGGTCCGCCGAGGCAGCGGAGAGTGAATTGTATCGGCGCTTTGCCCCGCGCGTGCGGCTGTACGGGCTGCGTCATCTGCGCGACGAGGACGCGGCGCGCGACCTCGCCCAGCAGGTGATGCTCCTGGCGATCGAAAAGCTCAGGAGCGGATCGATTCGCGAGGCGGACCAGATCGCGTCGTTCATCCTCGGCTGCAGCCGGACGATCGCGCGAGACCGGAAGCGGCGCGAGTGGCGGCGCGAAAAGCAGCGCGAAACCTTCATGGTGCCGGATGCGTTCGACATTCCCGCCGCAGACAGCACGCTCGACGCCGACCACCTCGAGAGGTGCCTCGCCCGGCTCGCCGAGCGGGAACGCATGGTCGTCGTCCTCACGTTCTACGGAGAGAAAACCGCCGGGGAAGTTGGTCACGAGCTTGGGGTCAAGGAAGGAAACGTGCGGGTGATTCGGCACCGGGCGATCGAGCGCCTGCGGACGTGCATGATGTCCCGCGACGGGGTGCAGTGATGGCAGCGTGCGACGTTCCGATTCCCGACGCCACGCTGATCGACTACTGGACGCACGACCTGGCGGACGCCGCCGAGTCGGACCGGGTCGAGGAGCATCTGTTCGCGTGCGCCGGGTGCTCGGCCCGCCTGCAGCAGCTGGCTGCGCTCGGGACAGGGCTGACGGCGCTGGTCCGCGACGGGCGCGTGGCGGGCATCGTCTCCCGCTCCATTCTCAACCGCCTGCAGCGCGACGGTGTCCACGTGCGCATGTTCTGGCTCTCGCCCGGGGAGACGGTACCCTGCGCCGTGTTTCCCGGCGACGACCTCGTCGTCACTGCTCTGCGCGCCGACTTCTCCGGTGTCGATGCCGTCACGCTTTCGGTCACCGGGCCAGGCGGCGCGGCATTGGGCCAGTGCGACGACGTGCCCGTGGCCGCACTCGGCGGCGAAGTGCTCTGGGCGACTCCGGCGGCCCTCGTGCAGCAGATGCCGTCGATGCGATTGCACCTCACGCTGACGTCAGCCGGCGCCACGCACGACGAGCTCGGCCGGTACGTGCTCGAACACTCGGCGTAGAAATCTCGAGGAGCAGGTCAGCTGTGCGACCGCTCGACCGCCGCCGAGATGTCCTCGAGCGACAGCATCCCGAGCACCAGCGCCGGTACCGCCCTGGTGACGACCGGCGCCTGGCGGACGGAGTGGCGTCCGAGCTTCAGCAGCGCGAGGTCGAGCGACTGGTCGGGAAACACCGTGGTCGTGTCCCGGCGCATCACGTCAGCGATTGACGTCAACGTGGTTCCCGCCGATCGCAACTCGTGCCGTCCCACGACACCCTGCAGCCCGCCTGCCTCGTCAACGACGGCGATGATGCGCGCGGCGCTGCCTTCGAGTTGACCGGCGGCTTCCCGAATGGTGCCCGCAAGACGCGCGACGGGCAGATCCGTCCGCATCGCCTGCTCGACGGTCAGGCCCCGCAGATCCCGGTGCGCCTGGTGCTCCGGCATCGGCACGCCGTCCTGCCGCAGCAGCGCGTCGTAGATCGGCACCGGATGCAGGCGCGCGGCCACCGTGTAGCTGATCACGTTGCTGATCATCAGCGGCAGGATGATCGCGTAGTCGCCGGTCATCTCGAAGATGATCAGGATGGACGTGATCGGCGCGCGAATCGCCCCCGCGAAGAACGCGCCCATGCCGACGAGCGCGAAGGACCCGACGATGTCGGGGGCCGGCCCCGCGAACGGATGGACGATGTGCGCGACGGACCCGCCGAGCGTCGCGCCGATGAAGAGCGACGGGGCGAAGATGCCGCCGGACAGCCCCCAGCCATATGACGTCACCGTCGCCGCGAGCTTGCCGGCGCTGAGCAGCGCCATGCGGGGCAGTGACAGCTGGCCGAGCAGCGCGGCCGACAATGTTGGATAGCCGATGCCGAAGGTTTGCGGCAGCGCGAGGCCGATGGCCGCCATGATCGCGCCGCCGACCGCCGGTCGCGCCCAGACGGGCAGCCCGGCCAGACTTCGCACGAACGCGCGAAGCGACAGCAGCCCGCGAACGAACACGGCGGAGCCCAGCCCGGCGAGCAGGCCGAGCAGCGCGTACGCAAACAGTTCCCGCCAGTCGCCGAGACTGTAGCCGGGCACCGACAGCGATGGACGGCCGCCCAGCATCGCGCGCTCGACGACCGCGGCGGCGACAGAGGCCACGACGATCGCGCCGACCAGCCGCTGATTGAGATCGCCGATGACCTCTTCCATCGCAAACGTGATCGCGGCAATCGGCGTGTTGAACGCGGCCGCGATCCCGGCGGCCGCGCCGACCGAAATCAGCGCCTTGACGACGCGCGACGGACGGCGAGTCGCCTTTCCCACGGCCGCGCCGATAGCCGCACAGATCTGGACCGTCGGCCCTTCCCGTCCCATCGAGAACCCGGACCCGATCGAGAGCGCGCCGAGGACGAACTTGCCCACGACGGTCCGCAGCGACAGCTGCGGCCCGGGGCCGAACACATAGGCGGTCTTGACTTCAGGGATGCCGCTGCCCCGCGCGAACGGCACGACCTTGTCCAGCAGCAGCCCCACAACGAGGCCGACCAGCACCAGCAACAGCGGGACCAGGAGGACGCGCTGCGACAGCGGCCTGGCCAGCAGCGGATCGAGCACGCGAGCGGCGATGACATCGATGGAGAGATGAAACGCGACGGCCGCGAGACCGCTCAGGCAGCCAACGACGACGGTCAGGGTGAAGAGGACGCGGGTTTCAGAGCTCAGCCAGCGGCGAAAGAGCTGAACGAGGCGCGGCGCACTGGACACTCCCCCTATTTTAGAAGCATCGTACGCGTCATGCCCTCACGCATCATCGTCTTCGACGTCAACGAGACCCTGCTCGACGTGCATGCGCTCGAGCCGCATTTCGCGCGGGCATTTGGCAGCGGCTCCGTGTGCCGCGAGTGGTTCGCCACGGTCCTGCTCTACTCGGAGGTCGCCACGCTGGCCGGCCCGTACGCGGATTTCAGCGCGATTGCGGGCGCGGCGCTCGACATGACCGCCGGCAGCCGGCAAGTCGTGCTGAAGGCCGACGATCGACGCGCGATCCTGGCGGCCATGCGATCGATCCCGGCTCATCCCGACGTTCACGACGGCCTGCGGCTGCTGAGGGACGCCGGCTGTCGAATCGTGGCGTTGACCAATTCCGCGCCTGCAGTCGTGCAGCAGCAACTGAGCCACGCGGGACTCGAGGCGGCGTTCGAACGTGTGTTCTCGGTTGACGAGGTCCGCCGCTTCAAGCCCGCTCCCGAACCTTACCGTTTCGTGGCGAGCGAATTGGGTGTCCAGACGAGCGCGCTGCGCATGGTTGCCGCGCATGCGTGGGACATCGTCGGCGCGATGCGGGCCGGCTGCCGCGCGGCATTCGTGGCCAGGCCGGGCAAGGTCCTCTACCCGCTCGCGCCGGCGCCGGACATCGTGGGGGCCGACGTGCGCGCGGTGGCCGAACAGATCATCGCTCGGAGGACGGCATGATCGTCATCCTCGTCCGCCACGCCGAACGGCAATCCTCCGGAAGCGATCCGTCGCTGACGGCTGCCGGCAAGCGCCGGGCAGCGCTGCTCGCGACGATGTTCGCGGGGGCGGGAGTGACGGCGATCTTCACGAGCGGCGCCGGACGCACGAAGCAGACCGCCGCGCCGCTCGCCGCGAAGGTCGGGGTGGCGCCGCGCCAGGTCGACGACAGCATCGCCGCGGCGAGGGTCCAGATCCTGGCGGGTGGCGCGTGCGTGGTGGTGGTCGGTCACAGCGACACGGTCCCCGAGTTCATCGAAGCGCTCGGCGGGCCCGCTGATGTCGTCATCGACGACCACGAGTTCGACCGCATGTTCGTGCTGACCCTGAAGCCGCCGGCCGCCGCATCGCTGCTCCAGTTCCGATACGTCAGCGCGTAACCGCCACCGTTATCGCGTTTTCGTTTCGGTGTAGTTGTCGTCCTTGGCCTTCGTGCTTGGTGCTCGGTCCGTCAACATCTAGTCGTCATGGGCTGGACTTCGGCCACGGGTCCGCGAAGCAAATCGCCTGCAACCCGGAACTTGGGACACAAGGGCGGACCAAGCACGCACCAGGCACCAGGCACCAGGCACCAAGGATTGACGCTACAGAGGATTGAAATCCGCTCTACGCCAGCACGGACGTGCACGCGGCGCAGCGGCGCGCCGCGATGGGCACGTCGCTCAGGCACTCCGTGCATTTCTTCGTCGTCGGATCCGGCGGCGCTTCGCCCCGGCTCATCCGCGCCATGAACGCGTTCACCGGTACGACAACGAAGAAGTAGACGGCGGCGCCGATCAGCAGGAACGACACGAGCGCGTTGATGAAGTCGCCGACGGGGAACTGGCTGCCGTTGATCGTGAACGTGATCGCGGAGAAGTCGGGCTTGCCGACGATGGCGGCGATGAGCGGCGTGATCAGATCCTTGACGAGCGCGGTCACGACAGCGCCGAACGCGCCGCCAATCACGACGGCGACCGCCAGATCGATCACGTTGCCGCGGAGAAGAAACTGACGGAATCCTTTCAGCATGACCTGCCCCCTTCGCGTTGAGCGTGAGGCTTAACTATGGCACGTCAGGAACAGCCTGGCGCGAAAGAGCCGTCCGACGATCGGAAGCCGGCCAAGCCAGTGGAACAGCGACGCGACGTAGAGATAGTGCGCCAGGTACGTGATGCGGACGTCCGTGAAGCCGCACTCGCGGAACAGCACCTCGTGACGCGCCGCATCGCGGACCCCGACGTGCCCTTCGACCTGGGTCAGGATCCCGCTCGTCTTCAGCCGCTCCATGAAGTACTCGGCGTTCGGCGTATGCACGTAGAGCGGCGCACCCGGCTTGAGCGCTCCGCGAATGGCGCGGAAGATGCGCAGGAACTGGTCGTCGTACACGTGCTCGGAGAAGTCGAGCGCGAACGCGGCGTCGAACCGGTGAGGGTGGGCTTCACAGAACGAGACGAGATCGCCGCAGTGGAACGTCCCGTTGCGGATGCCGGCGGCGTCGCGGCGGCGCTCGGCGGCCCGCACGAATTCCTCGGAGAAGTCCACGCCGACGTACTCGCGGACCATCGGCGCGACGAGCTCGAGCAGGACGCCGTTGCCGCATCCGAAGTCGGCGACCACGGCGTCCGGAGCGAGGTCGAACAGCGGCAGCATCCGCCGCATCCGCTGAACCGCATGCGGGTCGTACTGGTCCACGTAGCTCTGGTCGTAAATGGCCCGGAGCTCGGCGTCGGAGTGGCGGGAACGGTCAGGGTTCAAGGTTCAGGGTTCAGGGTTCAGGGTTCAACGTTCCCACGTTGGCGGGCCAGCAGCCGGCGCAGGCTCTGAAATGCCGCGAGCATCTCAGCATACGAGAAGTTCGCATTGCGGCCGCTGGGGTTCGGGAGCACGAACACGCGCGCGCCTTCGAGGCGCTCGCGCTGCAGGCCGAGGCGGACGGGGGACCGGGCGGCTGTCCCGAAGAGGCTCCGGAAGACGGTCACGCCGATCAGGACGACGACGGGCGGGCGGAATCGCCGAATCTTCCGCCGCAGGACGATCGCGCCGGCGACGAACTCAGCCGGTTTGAGCGTGTCGATCCCCGGCGTGGCGCGCGCGACGAGATTGGTGATGCCGAAGCCCCATTCGGGCAGCCGGTCGTCGTCTTCCGCGCGGATGGGCTCCGGCACCAGCCCCGACTCGTGCAGCAGTTTCCAGAAGCGGTTGGAGTAGCCCGCGAAGTGGTGATTGATCGCCTCGGACCGCATTCCGGGGTTGATGCCGACGAAGAGGGCCCTGACGCCCGGCTCGATCCGATCGCGAAGCATGACTCGTTATGGTCTCGCACTACAATCGCATCATGAACTGGCTGTTCAAGGAAGAACCCGCCAATTACAGTTTCGACGCCCTCGTGAAGGACGGGAAAACGGTCTGGAGCGGCGTGAAGAACCCCGTCGCCCAGAAGCACCTGCGCTCGGTGAAGAAAGGCGACACCATCTTCTACTATCACACCGGCGACGAGAAGTCCGTCGTCGGCATCGCGCGGGCGATGGGCGACGCGTACGCCGACCCGACCGACAAGACCGGCAAGGCCGCCGTGGTGGACGTCGCGCCCGTGAAGAAGCTGGCCCGCCCGGTGACGCTGAAGGAAATCAAGGCAGATGCCGCGTTCAAGGACTTCGCGCTCGTGCGAATCTCGCGGCTGTCCGTGATGCCCGTCAGCGCCGCCGAGTGGCGCCGCATCGAGAAGCTGTCTACTTCGACTCCTTGAAGCCGGCCGGGACCGCGACGTCCGCGGCCGCCACGTCGGTCGCGACCTTCAGCACCTCGTGCGTGCTGGTGAAGATCGTCGAGCGTGCCTGCGGCCCGCCTTCCGGCTTCTTCTTCATCGCCTTCTTCGCGAACCCGCCCAGCGCGCCCGAGATGCCGCCGGCCGGGCTGACGGCCTTGTCGTCGTCCTGGCCCTGGCTCTTTGCTTCCTCGGCCAGCTGTGCGGCTGACTTCACGCTCTCGGTGGTCGTCGTGGTCAGGATGGCCGTGCCGTCGATCTTCCCGCCCTCCACATTCATCTTCGCGATGGCGTCCTTCATCGCCGGATACATCGCCAGCGCCATGCCGATCTGTTCGGGCGACACGCCGGCGAGCATCGACCCGTACAGCGCCTTCGCGTAGCGGGCATCGAACTCCGCCACTTCCTTCATCGCGGCAATCTTCGGCGCCAGCCACATGTCCGAGGTGAGGACCATGCCGCCGCTCTCCTCGACTTTCTTGCCCTTCTCGCGCACGGTCACGGTCATCACGACCTGGTGCGTGTCGAACCCGTTGATCGCCTTCTTCTCCCCGGTGTTCCTGACGTTGAAGTCGACCTCCATCTGCTTCTGGTTCTTGTCGGGCTCCGGCTGCTTGTCCTGTTCTTTTGCCGCGTTTTCGGCGGTCTTCTTCCGCGCCTCTTCCATCCGCTTCCGGAGCTCGGCAAACGTGGTCACGCGGTAGCTCTTCTTCTTGATGTCGAGGTCGTAGACCTTCTCCTCCATCAAGTCGATGATCTGGCCGCTGGCCTCGCTCAGCGTGGCCTTCCGGTCGCCCTTCACGGCGACTGTCGACGTCAGGCCTTCGCGGGCGGCCTTTCCGCCGAGCATGCCGGCCATGCGGCCGATCATCCCGCTGAACTCCACGTGGGTTTTCTCGTCGGAGCGGACGTCGGCATTGAGCCGGGGGGACGCGAGCGTCAGAGCACACGCGGCCAGCAAGGCCGCGAGACTGGCACGTTTCATAGAATCTCCTTCGGGGGCGAGCCTATCGATTGTACATTCCCCAGCAGCAGGGTGGCGGCGATCGCCGCTGCCGACCACGCGATGAGCAAAACTGGGAAGCCCGCGCGATCGAACGCGAACCCACCCAGCGCCGGCCCGATGAGCAGGCCAATCGCCCACGCGGTGTTGTAGACGCCGTATCCGACGCCGTACGCATCCGCGCCGTCGGCCGAGGTGACTTCCGCCATGTACGCCAGCGACGGCGTGATGGCGAGCGGCAGCACCATCCACTCCACCACCATCAGCGCCAGCGCGGACTTGAGGCCGACGGCCAGGGCCAGCATCGGCAGCCACGCGGCCATCAGCACGAGGCCGAGCCGAACCAGGCGCCGGTTGCCCCACCTGCCGATCAGCGGACCGTAGACGATCGGCATGACGATCAGCACGCCGGCCGCGGCGCCAAACAGCAGGCCGACCTGCGGCGGCGACATCCCCAGCCGCCGGCTGAAAAACAGCGGCAGCACCGGTTCGAGCATCGCCAGCGTCGCGCCCATGACGACGACGTAGGCCGCGCATTCGGCGACGGCGGGCGTCCGCACGACGGACCACGCGGACGGCGCCGTCCGGGTCGCGGCGGCCGGCGCTGTGCCGGATCGCGAGAAATCCCAATCGCGCAGGCAAATGCCAGCGCTGCCACGAACACGAACGGCAGTTCGATGCCGCCCATCGCGTACAGCCAGCCGCCGATCGACGGCCCCACGAGCAGCGCCACGCTCGTACCGGACATCACATAGCCCATGACGCGGCCGCGTTCGGCCGGGCCGTACAGATCGGCGATGAGGGCGAAGCCCACGACCCAGGTGACGCCGTCGGCGGCGCCCTGGACGAGGCGCGCGGCAAACAGCAGCGGCAGCGACCGGGCGACGGCAAACAGCGCGCTCGCCAGCGCCAGCGCGATCATCCCGGCCACGAGCGGCAGGCGCCGGCCCACGCGGTCGGACACCGCGCCCATCGGCACGGCCACGGCCAGCAGCGTCAGGCCGAACGATCCGAACAGCAGGCCGATCATCGTCGGCGTCGCGCCGAGCCGCTGGCTCAGATCCGGCAGCACCGGCACCGCGATCGAGTACGCGACGACGTCGGTGAATGTCGCGCAGGTGACGAGGGCGACGGCAAAGGCGCGTGAATCTCGCAGCGACATGGGCAATTCGATGGCCAGTTAATCACGAAGACACGAAGATCACGAAGGTTCAGAACCCTTACGAGACTTCGTGTGCTTCGTGCCTTCGTGAAAGCGGACGCTGACTTAGCTACGTCGCTTCAAGTACAAGGCGCCGAGGGGCGGGACGGTCAGTCGCACCGAGTGATCGAATCCATTGGCGGGGACGGGTTCGCTGCTGACGCCGCCCAGATTGCCGACGTTGCTCCCGCCGTACAGATCGCTGTCGCTGTTGAGGACCTCGTCATAGCGGCCTGCCTCGGGGACGCCGATCCGCCACGTCTCGCGCGGGACGGGGGTGAAGTTGAACACCATCACGATGAAATCGTGCGGGGAGTTGCCCATCCGGACCAGCGAGACGACGCTGTGTTCAACGTCGTTGCAGTCGATCCAGCGGAAGCCCTCCGGTACGAAGTCCGATTCGTACAAGGAGGGTTCGTCCCTGTAGTTCCTGTTCAGATCCTGAACAAACCGCTTGAGCCCCGCGTGCGCCGGGTCCGTGAGCAGGTGCCAGTCGAGGCTCCGATCGTGGTTCCACTCGCGCCACTGGCCGAGCTCGCTGCCCATGAAAAGGAGCTTCTTGCCGGGATGCCCGTACATGTAGGCCAGCAGCGTCCGCAGCGTCGCGTGCTTCTGCCAGGCATCGCCGGGCAGCTTGTCGAGCAGCGATCGTTTGCCGTGCACCACCTCGTCGTGGGAGAACGGCAGGATGAAGTTCTCACTGAAGGCGTAGAGCATTGAGAACGTGACGTCGTTGTGGTGCCAGCGGCGGTAAATCGGATCCTCGTGGACGTAGTGCAGCATGTCGTGCATCCAGCCCAGGTTCCACTTGTAGGTGAACCCGAGGCCGCCGAGGTGCACGGGCCGGGTCACGCCCGGAAAGGACGTCGACTCCTCCGCCGCCGTGATCGTGCCGGGATGATCGCCGTGCGTCAGCACGTTCAGCTCCTGCAGGAAGCTGACGGCGTCGAGGTTTTCGTGGCCGCCGAACTCGTTGGGGATCCACTCGCCCTCGTTGCGCGAGTAGTCGAGGTACAGCATCGACGCCACCGCGTCCACGCGCAGGCCGTCGGCGTGGTACTCCTCGAGCCAGAACAGCGCGTTCGACAGCAGGAAATTCCGCACCTCGTGCCGGCCGTAGTTGAAGATCAGCGTGCCCCAGTCCTGGTGCTCGCCCTGCCGCGGGTCGGCGTGCTCGAAGAGCGCCGTGCCGTCGAAGCGCGCGAGCCCGTGTTCGTCCTTGGGAAAATGGCCCGGCACCCAGTCGAGAATCACGCCGAGGCCGGCCTGGTGGCACGTGTCGACGAACAGCTTGAAGTCTTCCGGCGGGCCGAAGCGGCTGGTCGGCGCGAAGAAGCCGAGCACCTGGTAACCCCAGGATCCCGAGAACGGGTGCTCCATGACCGGCAGCAGCTCGATGTGGGTGAAGCCCATCTCCTTCACGTACGGCACGAGCCGGTGCGCCAGCTCGGCGTAGGTGAGAAACCGGTTGCCTTCCTCGGGCACGCGCGCCCACGAGCCGAGATGCACTTCGTAGACCGCCATCGGCCGATCGAGCCGGCCTCCCTGCTCGCGCCGCGCGGCCATCCACGCCGCGTCCTGCCACTGGTAGCCCGAGATGTCGCGCACGATCGCCGCCGACTGCGGCGGCACCTCGAAGGCGACGCCGAACGGATCGGTCTTCTTCAGCAGGTCGCCGGCCTTCGTGCGGATCTCGAACTTGTACCGCTCGCCGTCCGGCAGGTCGGGCACGAAGATCTCCCAGATCCCGGAGGGCGTGAGCAGCCGCATCGCGTGGACCCGTCCGTCCCAGCCGTTGAAGTCGCCGATGACGCTCACGCGATCGGCAGCGGGCGCCCACACCGCGAAGTGCACGCCCGTCGTCGTCCCGACGGTGATGCGATGGGCGCCGAGCTTCTCGAACGCGCGACGGTGCGTCCCCTCGCCGAACAGGTGCAGGTCGTAATCGGTGAGCACCTGGCCGTAGCGGTACGGATCGTCGATCTCGACGCGGTGGTCGGCGGTGCCGTTGGCGCGAAAGGCGATGCGCAGGCGGTAGTCGGCCGCCTCGTCGCTCGACAGGCGCGCTTCGAAGAGCCCGGCGGGATGGCGCAGCACCATCGGCAGGAGCTCCCCGGTGCGGATCGCACGGACCTCGATCGACCGCGCCGCCGGTTGCAGCGCCCGCACGACCCACCCTGAGCCCGACGCCTCGGCGTGCGGCCCGAGCAGCGCGAACGGATCCCGGCTCACGCCGTTGACGAGCGCCGTCAATGCCGGATCGACGGACGGCTCGCCTGTGGAGAATTTGGTCATCTGGTCATCTGGTCATCTGGTCATTTCTGCCGCTGCGCGATCAGTCAATCACCCAATGAGTGATCAGATGACCAAATGACCAGATGACCAGATTCGCGTTCACTTGACGACCGTGGCCGTCTTGACGAAGTCGAGCTTCGGGAACTGCGCGAGGAGGAACTTGTTGCCCTCCGCCGAAATGCGTCCCTGCGCGTTCTGCGGCGCGCTGCCGTACTCCGCGTTCAGCATGTCGACGACGTCCATGCCTTCGACGACCTGGCCGAACGGAATGAAGCCCTGCGGCATCGAGGAAGGAGTTGTCCTTGTAGTTGATGAAGATCTGCGTGCCGCGGCTGTCGGGGCGCCCCGTCGTGCCGTAGGTGACGAACGCGCGCTGGTTGCTCTGCTTGTTGGGTGGATCGTCCTTCAGGTCGACCTTGTTCCATGCAGCCGTCACGGCCGGATTGCCGTTGATGCCGAACTGCGCCATGAAGTTCGGGATCACGCGGAAGAACCGGACGCCGCTGAAGAACCCGTTGGTGACCATGTTGTAGAAGCGATCCGCGCCAAGCGGCGCCCAGTCGCGGTGCACCTCGATGACGAAGGGGCCCTTGCTGGTGTCGAACTTCGCCTTGAAGAGCGCAGGCGCCTTGGCGGTCAGCGCCGCCGGCGTGAGGAGCTTCGACGGCCGGCTGGCCGCGGCTGGGGCCGCCTGGCCGGCGGTGAGCGCCGGCGCGAGCGCGAGAAGCGCGGACAACGCCGCAACGGAGGACCACACGGCTGCAAACACGGACGAACGGCGCATAACCATCTCCTTATGGAATATACAGCGTGCCTTCACCGGCGAGAACCGCTTCTCCACCCACCTCTACCGATCGGATCTCGCCGTTTTCGACGCCAATCGAGATATGCACGTGGCTCGGGCGGCCCATCTTCACGCCCTGCAGGCTCAGCATCGTGCCCGCCTGCTCCGGCGCCACCACCTGGTGCCGAACAAGATAGCAGCCCAGCGGCCCGCTCGCTATCCCCGTCGCGGGATCCTCGACAATGCCGATGTCCGGCGCGAAGTTCCGGCTGTAGACGGTTGCTGCCGTCAGGACCGGCTTCCGCCGTGAAGAAGAAGACGCCGTTCGCGCGCGCCGGCGCCCGCGTCATGAGCTCGTGGTACGCCTGCGGGTTGATCGCCGCGCTGTCGACCGCGCGCCGTGTCTTCACGGGAACGAAGACGAACGGGACGCCGCACGAGACAGGCTGCACGGGCAGGCCGGTCGCGGTGACCGCCTCGGCCTCGAGACCGAGCGCGGCCGCGGCCAGCTCGCGATCCGGGATGCGGATCGTAGAACGTCGGCAGGGGCTGCGTCATCCACGCGAACGCCAGGTCGGCCTCGCGCCACGTGAGCCTCACGGGTGTCGGGCCGGCGCCGAGACCGAACACGAACCGCTCCGAGCCGGCTGCAATGACACCCGCGCGCGCGAGCGCAAACGTGCTGCCGATCGTCGGATGTCCCGCAATCGGCATCTCCGCGCCGGGCGTGAAAATGCGCATGCGCGCGTCGGTGTCGGGATGCTCCGGTGGAAAGATGAAGGTCGTCTCGGAAAAGTTCATCTCCCGGGCAACGGCCTGCATCGTGCCGGCGGAGAGACCGCGGCCGTCGAGGAAGACGGCGAGCTGGTTTCCGCCGAAGAGGTCGCCCGTGAAGACATCGAGCTGCAAGTACCGGTATGATCGAGGCATCGTCAGCGGCCGACCACGCCGACCACGGAGAGAGCATATCAATGTTGTACGCGCATTTCACGACGAGCGAAGGCCAGTTCACGATTCAGCTGTTCGAGGAGAAAGCGCCGAAAACGGTCGCGAACTTCACGGCGCTGGCCGAAGGCACGAAGGAATGGACCGACCCGCGCACGGGGAAGAAATCGAAGTCCCCCTACTACAACGGGACCATCTTCCATCGCGTGATCGACGGCTTCATGATCCAGGGCGGCGACCCGCTCGGCCAGGGCACGGGCGGCCCGGGCTACAAGTTCGAGGACGAGTTCCACCCGACGCTGAAGCACTCGCGGCCGGGCATCCTGTCGATGGCGAACAGCGGGCCCAACACCAACGGCGGGCAGTTCTTCATCACGCTGACCGAAACGTCCTGGCTGGACAACAAGCACAGCGTGTTCGGCGAAGTCATCAGCGGGATGGACGTCGTGTCGAAGATCGGCAAGACCGCGACGAGCAAGCCCGGCGATCGTCCCGTGAAGCCCATCACGATCGAGTCGGTCACGATCGAAAGAAAGTAGCGCCCATTTCCGACACCGGCGTCCTGCAATTCACGCGCGTGCGCGGCGTCACGGCGCTGACGCGCGTCCGCGCCGCCAGCCCGCTCAAGGTGCTCAACCCCAGGAACGCCGGGCCCTCGGCGTGGGTCTATCTCGCGACGTACGGCGGCGGCCTGCTGGGCGGCGACGCGCTGTCGGTTGACGTGTCGGTCGGCGCCGGCGCGCACGCGCTGGTCGCCACACAAGCGTCAACAAAAGTGTACCGATCGGAGCGCGGCGCGTCGCAGCGATTGCACGCGCGCGCCGATGACGGTAGCCTGCTGGTGCTGCTGCCGGATCCGGTCACCTGCTTCGCGGGATCGCGATACACACAGGAGCAACACGTGCGCCTGCACGCCGGCGCCAGCCTCGTCCTCGTGGACTGGCTGACGGCGGGCCGCGTGGGCTCCGGCGAGCGCTGGGCAGTTCGACGACTATCGCAGCCAGACGCGGATCTGGCAGGGCGATCGGCTGATCCTGCACGATGGCCTTGCGCTGTCGCCCTGCGACGGCGCGCTCCCGGACCGCATGGATCGCTTCAACTGCCTGGCCACGGCCGTCGTGGCGGGTCCGGCGTTCCGCGCGACGGCGGCGCAGCTGGCGGGATCGCTCGGCTCCGCGGCCGTGCCGCGCCGGGCCGACCTGCTGATCGCCGCGGCGCCTCTCGGAGACGACGGCGTGCTGCTGCGCGTGGCGGGGCTGTCGGTCGAACAGGTCGGCGCGGCGCTGCGGCAATACCTCGCGATCGTCCCCACGCTGCTCGGCGACGATCCGTGGGGGCATCGGTACTAGAGGTCCAAGAGGTCCACAGGTCCGAGGGTCCGAGAGGTCCCCGGGGGTCCGAAGGCGTACGTCGCGTCCGGCTTCAGCTGGACGGAACTGGTGAGCTGAATGCATCTAACCCCGCAGGAACTCGACAAGCTCACGCTGCACCAGGCCGGCGTGCTGGCGCAGAAGCGCCTGGCGCGGGGCGTGCGGCTGAATCATCCCGAGGCGGTCGCGCTCATCGCGACGCAGATCCTCGAGTTCATCCGCGACGGCCGCGCGGTCGCCGAGCTGATGGACGTCGGGCGGCAGCTGCTCGGGCGCGCCGACGTGATGGACGGCGTGCCGGAGCTCGTCCACGAAGTTCAGATCGAAGGGACCTTTCCGGACGGCACCAAGCTCGTGACGGTCCACAACCCGATCGTCGCCGAGCACGGCAACCTGGAGCTCGCGCTGTACGGGAGCTTCCTGCCGGTGCCCGACGGCCGGCCTGAAGGCCGGCACGACTACGACGCTGACGCGACGGCTGCCGCGATGCGCGCCCGGAGCGATCATCGCGGCGCCTGGAGAAATCGCCGCGAACGAGGGGCGCAGGACGGCGCAGCTCGCCGTCACCAACCGCGGCGACCGGCCGATCCAGGTCGGCAGCCACTACCACTTCGTCGAGACCAACAAGGCGCTCGATTTCGACCGCAAGGCCGCCTACGGCATGCGCCTCGACATCCCCGCCGGTACCGCCGTGCGCTTCGAGCCTGGAGAGACACGAACCGTGGCGCTCGTCGCCATCGCGGGACGAGGCGTCATTCGCGGCGGCAACGACTTCGCGCGGGAGTTCGAGCCATGACGCACAGCCTGGACCGGCGCCACTACGCCGCGATTTTCGGCCCGACCACGGGCGACCGCGTGCGCCTCGGCGACACGGACCTCATCGCCGAAGTCGAACGCGACCACGCCGTCTACGGCGACGAGTGCAAGTTCGGCGGCGGCAAGGTCCTGCGCGACGGCATGGGCCAGGCCACGGGCGTCAGCGAAGACGACGCCCTCGACTGCGTCATCACCAACGCGCTCGTCGTCGACTACACCGGCATCTACAAGGCCGACATCGGCATCAAGCACGGCCGCATCGGCGGCATCGGCAAGGCCGGCAACCCCGACATGATGGCCGGCGTCTCGCCGGGCATGGTCGTCGGCGTCACGACCGAAGCCATCGCCGGCGAAGGCCTCATCCTCACGGCGGGCGGCATCGACACGCACATCCACTTCATCTGGCCGCAGCAGATCCACACGGCGCTCGCCAGCGGGGTGACGACGTTCGTCGGCGGCGGCACGGGGCCGGCGACCGGCACCAACGCGACGACGTGCACGCCGGGGAGCGGGCACATCCGGCTGATGCTGGAGTCGACCGATGCGTTCCCGATGAACTTCGGGTTCACCGGCAAGGGCAACTCGTCGGCGCCCGAAGGGCCTCGTCGAACAGATCCGCGGCGGCGCGATCGGCCTGAAGCTCCACGAGGACTGGGGCACGACGCCGGCGGCGATCGACGCGTGCCTGAGCGTGGCCGAACGCTACGACGTCCAGGTCACGATTCACACCGACACGCTGAACGAGTCGGGGTTCGTGGACGATTCGATCGCGGCGTTCAAGGGCCGCACGATTCACACGTATCACACGGAGGGCGCCGGCGGCGGCCACGCGCCCGACATCATCCGCGTGTGCGGCGAGCCGAACGTGCTGCCCAGCTCGACCAACCCGACGCGGCCCTACACCGTGAACACGCTCGACGAGCACCTCGACATGCTCATGGTCTGCCATCACCTCGACAAGAACATCGCCGAGGACGTCGCGTTCGCCGAGAGCCGCATCCGCGGCGAGACGATCGCGGCCGAGGACGTGCTGCACGATCTCGGCGCGATCAGCATGATGTCGAGCGACAGCCAGGCGATGGGGCGCGTCGGCGAGGTGATCTGCCGCACGTGGCAGACGGCGGACAAGATGCGCCGCGAGCGCGGCCGGCTCGCCGGCGAGCAGGGCGCCAACGACAACCTGCGGATCCGCCGCTACATCGCGAAGTACACGATCAACCCGGCCATCGCCCACGGCGTCGTCGCACGAAGTCGGATCGGTCGAGGTCGGCAAGCTCGCCGACCTGGTGCTGTGGCGGCCGGAGTTCTTCGGCGTCAAGCCGGAGATGGTCATCAAGGGCGGCTTCATCGCCTGGGCGCAGATGGGCGACGCGAACGCGTCGATTCCGACGCCGCAGCCGGTGCTCATGCGGCCGATGTTCGGCGCGTTCGGGCGCGCGACCGAGGCGATCTCGCTCGCGTTCGTCTCGCAGGCGTCGCTCGACGCGGGCATCGCCGGCCGGTACCGCGTCGGCAAGCGGATGGTGGCCGTCCGCGGATGCCGCTCGCTCGGCAAACGCGACATGAAGCTGAACGACGCGCTGCCGGTCATCCGCGTCGATCCGGAACGTACACGGTGACGGCCGACGGAGAGAAACTGCGTGTCGACGCCCGCTGCGGTGCTTCCGCTCGCGCAGCGCTACTTCCTGTTCTGACGTCGGTGAATCTAGTCATCTGGTCATCTGATCATTTGGTCATCGCTGTTCCATTGATCAATTGCCAGATCGCCAACGATGACCAGATGACGAGATGACCAAATGACCAATTCACTGGCTCGTGTGGCAGCTCGCCGACTCCGCCTTTCCCGCGGGAGGCTTCGCCCACTCGAGCGGTCTCGAAGCCGCGTGGCAGCAGGGCGAGGTGAACGCCGGATCGCTCGGCCGCTTCGTCCGCGATGCGGTCGTCGCAGGCCGGACACGGCAGCCTGCCGTTCGTGCTGGCGGCCGCACGATGAACCCGGCGCAGCTCGGCGTCGTCGATGCCCGGTGCGACGCCTTCCTGCGCAACCCGGTCGCCAACCGCGCCAGCCGCGTGCAGGGCCGGGCGTGGATCGGCACCGTCGAGCGCTCGTTCCCGCGTCCGGACGTCCGCGCGATGTGCGAGGCGGTCCGGGCGCAGTCGAAGGCCCGGCATCACGCGCCGATCTTCGGCGCGGCGCTCCGCGCGCTGGGGGTCGATCGGCGACGCGACCGCGCGGCTGTTCCTCTTCGGCGTGTGCCGCGGCACGCTCTCGGCCGCCGTCCGCCTCGGCATCGTCGGCACCACGGACGGACAGCGGCTGCTGGCCGAGCGCGCGTGCGATCTCGATCGGACGCTGGAGGCGTCGCTGGCGCTGACCATCGAAGAGGCCGCGCAGACCGCGCCGCTGGCCGATCTCTGGCAGGCGTCGCACGATCGGTTGTACTCGCGATTGTTTCAGTCGTAGGCACACGTGTAGGGCGGCCTTTCAGGCCGCATGAGGGCGGGCCTGCAGGCCTCGCCCTACAGAGGAACGCACATGCACGAGATCGGACACCCGCACACGCACGAGCACCACGATCACCCCGGGCTCTTCCACGAGCGCGACGCGCCGATCGCCCGCGACTACCAGGCCCGCAGCTTCACGGTGGGCATCGGCGGCCCCGTCGGCAGCGGCAAGACGGCGCTGATGCTGGCGCTCTGCCGCGCGCTCCGCGACACGCACAGCCTCGGCGTCGTCACCAACGACATCTTCACGCGCGAGGACGCCGAGTTCCTCGTGCGGAACAAGGCGCTCGAGGAACACCGGATCCGCGCCGTCGAGACCGGCGGCTGCCCGCACGCGGCGATCCGCGAGGACATCAGCCACAACCTGGTCGCGCTCGAGGAGCTGATGGAAGACGTCCGGCCCAGCCTGCTGCTCGTCGAGAGCGGCGGCGACAACCTGGCCGCGCAGTTCAGCCGCGAGCTCGTCGACTACACGATCTACGTCATCGACGTCTCCGGCGGCGACAAGATCCCGCGCAAGGGCGGGCCCGGCATCACGCAGTCCGATCTGCTCGTGATCAACAAGACCGACCTCGCCCCGCTCGTCGGCGCCGATCTCGGCGTGATGGAGCGCGACGCGAAGCGGATGCGCGGCGACGGCCCGACGGTGTTCGCCCAGGTCAAGAACGACGTCGGCGTGGACGAGATCGTGGCCCAGGTCGTGGGCACGTGGGAACGCGCGGTCGGGCGCGGACGATCGTAGGTCGGGCAGGTCGGGGCTGGTCGGGTGCGGTCGGTAAGTCGGGTGGGTCGGGTCGCCGGGCAGGCCGGGCGGCCCAGACGAAAAAGGGGCGGCGAACTCTCGCTCGCCGCCCCGTTCCGCTACCGAGTCGCAGTCTAGAAGTCGATCTGCGCGCTGATCTTGAAGAACCTCGGCGTCAACAGCGAGGTCGGCACCAGCCAGGTGCTCGGCGCCGTCGCCGTGGCCGGGATGTACGTCTGGTTGTAGGTCAGCACCGCCGCCTGGTTGAGGATGTTGTAGATATCCACACCGACGTTGGTCCGCATCCGGCCGAACTTCAGGATCTTGCCGAACCGGAAGTCGAGTTCGTTGACGCGGTCGCCCCAGACGTCGCCGGGGTTCACGAGGTCAACCGCGAGCGTGGTGGCGCCGCCCGAAATCGGGCGGCCCAGGGCCGGGTTGATCACCGTGGCCGTCGGCGCGTTCCAGGTGGCGCGAAGCGGCGCGCCCTGGTCCGTCCGGAACGTGCTCGCGATGAGCACGTCGATCTTCGGGATGATGTAGGACGCGATCAGCGTTCGCCTTCGTGACGAATCCCGGATCGACGTGGCACCACGGATTGGACGGGCTCGCAATCGCGTCCGAGGATGCCGATCGAGATTTCCGGCAGCTGCGCGCGGTTCGCGCAGTAGTCGTTCACCGTCTTGCCGGTGTTGACGCCGCCCTGCAGGGTCAGGCCTTTCATGTTGCGGGCCGAGAAGTTCACCAGCATCCCGTTGTACTTCTGATACTGGTCACCGTAGTTGGCCGCGTCCGTGATGACGTTGGACGTCTGTCCGAACTTGGCCTGGACGACGTTGTAGAGGTCGTTGACGGCGTAGCCGCCGCCGCCGGGCAGGCGCGGATCGGACGGCGCCGCGATGCTGAACTTCGTGAAGTCCGCCGGCGTGACGAGCAGGTTGTCCGTCGCCGTGAAGTTGCCGAGCCAGCGGCGGAAGTAGCCGACCTCGACGGAGACGCGCGACCCCAGCTGCTGCTGGACGGACGCGCCGATCTGCCAGTCGTTCGGACGGATGCCCCAGCCGTTGAGCAGGTTGTGATCGATCGCCGCCGTGATGGGCGTCGCCGTGCCGAACGCCTGCTGGTTGCCGCCAGACATTCCCCGTTGGCCGCCTGCGTATTGAGAGTTGCAGTCGGGGACGTTGTTGTTGTTCGTGTCCGTCCACGTGCGCGTCGTGGTCGTCGCGATGCGCGCGATCGGGTTGCTGATCGAGTAGTTGTTATTGAGGTTGCTCGCCGGATCCTCGTACTTGCCGACGTTCACCTTCACGGCCGTCTTGCCGTTGCCGAAGATGTCCCAGGCCACGCCGCCGCGCGGCGAGATGTCCTTGTAGTTGACGCCGTCGGTGCGCGGGAAGGACAGCGTGGAGTCGAGGAAGTTCGTCGGTCCGATGGTCTGTTCCGGCGAGAAGCTCCACGCGTGATCGTACCGCAGCGCGCCCTGCAGCGTCATCTTGCCCATCGTCCACTGATCCTGCCCGTAGAGCGCGTCGTAGCGGACGCGGTCGCTCTGCGTGTAGACCCGCAGCGTCTCGCGTCAACGAGCTGGGCCGGCCGTTCAGGTAACGTATAGGCCAGGTTCAGATCGTTGCCGAAGTTCTGGATGTCCTCGACCAGGTAGCCGCCGATGTAGCCGGCCTTGAACGTGTGACCGCCCGTCACATACGACGCGGCCGCGCGCCACGTGTTCGGGTTGTCCCAGTCGTGCGCCCAGTTGGCCGACCGGTACTGCAGGCCCGCGCTGGCGCCGTTGCAGCGCCGGCCAGCTCGGTGATGCGCGCGAGGCCGCGCGTCGGGTTGCCCGGCGCTTCGAACGGTCCCCACGCCGCGCGATACGTGCCGAGGCCGGCTTCGAGGAGCAGCTTGTTCGTGACCGGCGACGACCACGTGAACTGGCGTATTCTTCACCAGCGTGTGCAGGTAGCCGGCCGTCTCGGGCGAGGTCGTGGCCGTCAGGCCGCCCAGGCCCAGCGAGCCGACGAACGCGCCCGTGTCGTCCTGCGAACGGCATCCGTCGCCGCCCGGCGTGAACGACGAGCCGTTGCAGGGCCACTGCAGGTCCTGGTGGTAGTTGAACTTGTTGCGCGGCGTGATCTGCGCCGTCAGGCGGATGCTCGCGAGCTGGAAGCTCTCGGCGCCCTGCGCCTGCTTCGTCGTGTCCGGCGCGTAGGTGAACTTCGTCGGGTCGCCGGCGTTCAGGTTCGGGAAGATGCCGGGAATCGAGCGGTGCTGGCCTTCGTCGCGCAGCGTGCCGTAGTACCACAGGCGATCCTTCAGGATCGGCCCGCCGACGCCGCCCGTGTAGTCCCACTGCTGAAGGAGCTTCCCGGGGGTGGAGAGGCCGGCGGCCTTCAACGTGTCGTTGTAATTGGTGCCGACCATGCCGCTGCTGACGCCCGACAGGTAAACCGCACCCTTGACCTGGTTGCCGCCGCTCTTCGGAACGATGCTGAGCGTCGGGCCGCCGACTTCGGCTTCGCCGAGGCCGCCCGAGGTCGTCGTGACGACTTCGGCCGCGTTCGAGATGTCCGCGACATACGTGGACACGCCGCCGCCGTTCAGCGCCGCGCCCGTGTTCAGGCCGTCCACCTGCATGCGGCCTTCGTTCGCGCGCCCGCCGGCGCCGCCGAACACCGTCATCTGCGGCGTGACCTGGATGTCCGCGCTCGTGCCCGCCTGAATCGACGATGCCCGGGATCAGGACGGCCGTGGCCGCCCACGACCGCGCCGTCGGCACCGTCGTCAGGGTTTCGTTGCTGAGAGTGGTCTGGCGCTTGACGCTCTGGACGTCGACGATGGGCGTTTCGCCGCTCACCGTGATCGTTTCGGCGACGCCGCCGACCTTCATGTCCGCGTTGATCGACGCGATGAACGAGCCGGTCAGCTCGATGCCCTCGCGCTTCACCGTGGTGAAGCCGGGCAGCGAGAACGTGACCGAATACGTGCCCGGCCGCAGGTCGAGTATGCGATACAGCCCGGAGCCATCGGTGACCGTCGAACGGGTCTTCTCGATGAGGACGGGGCTTGACGTTTCCACGGTGACGCCCGGCAGCACGGCGCCGGATGAGTCTTTGACCACGCCCGTGATCGACGCCTGGGCAAACGCCAGCGTCGGCAACAGGACGAGGCACGAGAGCATGCCAATCGTCTTCAACACTCTGAACACTTCTAGCCTCCTGCCTCCCCGGAAAGGGGAGGATTAGGGAACTTCTAACCGTAACGTCGGGGTTACAGAGTGTCAACGCTCTGATCGCGAGAGCTGGATGAAATTTCGTGAACCGTCCGGATTTTTTGGATTACGCGCACGGATCTTTTATGCGCTAGGGCGCGACGGGGACGAACTGCGGGAAGACGTAGGCGTACAGCATCGACACGATCGCCATGAGCAGCATAAGAAAGATGCTGTGCTTGATCGTGAAACGGAACAGCCGGCTTTCGTCGGCCCGCGACATGCCCGTGGCGGCGACGGCGACGGCAATGCTCTGCACGGAGATCATCTTCCCCATCACGCCGGCCGCAGAATTCACCGCCGCGGTGAGCATCGGGTTGAGATTCAGCGCGCGCGCCGTCACGACCTGCAGGTTGCCGAACAGCGCATTGGCCGACGTATCGCTGCCTGTGAGGAACACGCCGAGCCATCCCACGAAGGCGCTGAAGAAGGGGAACGCGGGGCCCGTCGAGGCGAGCGACAGCCCCAGCGTGGACGTCATGCCCGAGTAGTTCATCAGATACGCGAGGCCCAGCATCGACGCGATGGTCAGGATCGCGAGTTTCAGCTGCTTGAACGTCGCCACGTACGTGTTGACGAACTGCTTCGGCGAGACGCGCAGCACCAGCGACGTCGCGATGGCCGCGAGCAGGCACGCCGTTCCCGACGCGCTCAGCCAGTTCAACTCGAACAGCGCGCCGTACGGCGCCGGCGCCTTCGTCACGGGCGGGATCTGCGTGATCAGGTTGTGCAGGCCGGGGACCATGAGGCGGGACGCCAGCCGGGCCGTCTCCGGCACGGTCGGCAGGAATCCGGGCAGCAGGCCGTCGGCAAAGTGATTGAGTTTCGGCTTGATGTCCCCGTCGCCCCACAGCAGGACGAACACGACGAGCAGCAGATACGGGCTCCACGCCAGGATCAGCTCGCCGGCGGAATGATGCGGGACGACGATCGAGGCCGGCTTGTCGCCCTCGAGCCTCATGATGGAGCGTCGGCTTCCAGAACTTCATCACGAGCACCATGACGACGATGCACGTCAGCGCGCTCATGATGTCGGTGAGCTCGGGCCCCACGTAGTTCGACACGTAGAACTGCATCCCGGCGAACGACACACCGCAGGCGATGATGGCCGGCAGCACCTCGGCGGCGCGCTTCCAGCCCGTCATCACGACGATGAGGTAGCCCGGGATGAGCACGGAGATCATCGCGCAGAGCCGTCCGACCATGGCGCTGAGGCCGGCGACCGGCAGACCGGTGACGTTCGCGAGCGTCGTGACCGGGATGCCGATGGATCCGAACGCGACCGGTGCCGTGTTCGCCAGCAGGCAGATGCCGGCCGCGAAAAACGGGTCGAAGCCGAGCCCGGCGAGCATCGCGCCGGAGACGGCGACCGGCGCGCCGAACCCGGCGGCGCCTTCGATGAACGCGCCGAACGAAAAGGCGATGAACATCGCCTGCAGCCGGCGATCGCTCGTCAGCCCGCCGACCGAGTCCTTGATGATTTCGAACTTGCCCGTGTCCACGGCCAGCCGGTACAGCAGGATCGAGGTGAAGACGATCCACGCGATTGGGAAGAGGCCGTAGGCCGCGCCGAAGATCGCGGACGATCACGGCGAGTTTCAGCGGCATGCCGTAGACGGCGAGTGCGACGACCAGCGCCGAGACGAGCGCCGACGCCGCGGCCATCCAGGCCGCCTTCCGCAGCACCGCCGAGCATCAGGAACAGGACCAGGATGGGGATGGCGGCCGCAACGGCCGACAGGCCCAGCGATCCCGCAATCGGCGTATACGTCTGAACCCACGGTTCCACTGACTCTCCAATCAGGTCCACACGGTCCAGGGTCCGAAAGGTCCAAGGGGTCCGCGGGTCCGAACTTCCTGGACCTCTCGGACCTCTTGGACTTCTTGGACTTCTTGGACCTCTTGGACCCCTGGGACCTGCGAAGGTCGTTTGCGGGCGCAATCATACATAATGGCGCGATGCGACGGCTGACAATCGTCGTGGCGGCCCTGGGCGTGGCCTCGCTGGCCGCGGCACAGGCGCCGGCGGGCGCGGATCGGGTGGCGACGGCGAACGGCCTGCGCCTCCACTACCTGGAATGGGGCGACCCGGCGAAGCCGCCGATGATCCTGCTCCACGGGATCGCGCGGCACGCGCACACCTTCGACCACGTCGCCCCCGCCTTCGCGCGCGACCACCACGTGATCGCCCTCGACATGCGCGGACACGGCGACTCGGCGTGGAGTCCCGAAGGCGCGTACCTCGTGCAGGACTACGTCGGCGACCTCGAGGCGCTCGTCGCTGCGCTGCGGCTGCGCCGGCTGACGCTCCTCGGCAACTCGACGGGCGGCCGCGTCGTGCAGGTGTTCGCGGGCATGCATCCGGATCTCGTCGAGCGGCATCGTCGTCGAGGACGTCGGACCGGAGCGCCCGCAGAACATCGCCGACGCGTTCGCGCGCCGGGTCGAACAGGAAGCCAACGGGTGGGCGACCGAAGACGAACTCGTCGCCGCAGCTCGTCGCCGCGAACCGGCGGACGCCCGAGCCGCTGCTCCGCACGTACGCGCATTTCGGCGTCAAGGCGCGGGCCGACGGACGCCTGGTCTGGAAGCGCGATCCGAATCTCGTGAAGGGCTTCGTCGAGACCGAGCTGTGGGATGCGGTCTCGAAGATCCGTGCGCCGGCGCTCTACGTCATCGGCGGCGGCAGCCGCATCGTGCCGCCCGAAACACAGGAGCGGCTCAAACGCACGCTCCCCGACTGCCGCGTCGTCGTCATGCCGGGGCTTGGGCACTATCCGAGCGAGGAAGACACCGAAGGGTTTCTTGCGATCGTAAAACCCTTTCTGCGACAGTGAATCTAGTCACCTGGTCATCTGGTCATCTGGTCATCGTTTGTTCAATTCTCAAATTGAACAAATGGATCAACGATGACCAGATGACGAGATGACCAAATGACCAGATTCGAGGAGCGCGCATGCGTATCAGCCGAAAGACTTTCCTTCACATGAGCGCAGCCGGGGCTGCCGGTTCGATGCTGCCCCGGGCCGGCGCAGCGCAAACCAAGTCGCCAAAGGCCACTCGCGCCGCCATCAAAGGCACCACCGACGCCCTCACCGCGTTCATCACGAAGACGACCCTGAGCAGCATGCCGGCCGACGTGGTGACTGAGGCGAAGCGGTGCCTCGTGGACGGGTTCGGCGTCATCCTCGCCGGGTCGACCGTCAAGGGCAGCGCCATCGTGCGCGACTACGTGCGGACCGTAGGCGACCGCAAAGAGGCCACCGCCATCGGCGCGGGCGGCTTCATGACGTCGGCCGAGCACGCGGCGCTCATCAACGCCGCGAGCGGCCACGCGATGGACTACGACGACACCCAGCTCTCGACGACGCCGGACCGGACCTTCGGCCTGCTGACGCACCCGACCGTGCCGGCGCTGGCCGCCGCGCTCGCCGTCGCCGAGCGGAAGAAGGCGTCGGGCGCCGCGTTTCTCGAAGCGTTTCTCGTCGGGTTCGAGGTCGAGTGCAAGATCGCCGAGGCCATCGACCCCGAGCACTACAACCACGGCTTCCACTCGACCGGCACCATCGGCACGTTCGGCGCCGCGGCCGCTGCCGCGAAACTGATGAACATGCCCGCGCCCGCCGTGCGCCACATGCTCACCATCGCATCGAGCATGTCGAGCGGCATCCGCGTGAACTTCGGATCCATGACCAAGCCGCTGCACTCGGCCCGCGCCGCCCAGAACGGCATCGTCGCGGCCGAACTCGCGTCCCGCGGCTTCACCGGCGGCGACGACGGGCTCGACGGGCGCTGGGGCTTCTTCGAGGTGTTCGGCACCGGCGTGGATCTCGATCGCCTCATCCCCGTGCTCGGAAAGCCGTACACGATCGTCAGCCCCGGCACGTCGTTCAAGCCGTACCCGTGCGGCTCGCTCAGCCATCCGACGATGGACGCGATGCTCAAGGCCGTCGTCGGACCACGATCTGAAACCCGATCAGATCAAGGCCGTGCGGGTCCGGGCGGGGTCGAACATCCTCGAACCGTTGCGGTACAAGATCGCGACCAACGAGCTCGAGGCCAAGTTCTGTCTGCCGTTCCTCATGTCGAGCCTGATCATCCGGCGCAAGGCCGGCGTGCGCGAGTTCACCGACGAGTTCGTCGCGAGCGCGCCCGTGCAGCAGATGATGCCCCGCGTCGACCAATGTCTTCGATCAGAAGATCGAGGCCCAGGGGTTCGACAAGATTCGCAGCGTGATTGAAATCGATCTCACCGACGGCCGCACGATCGTGCAGGCATCCGACGACCGCTACCGCGGGGGCCCCGAGAAGCCCTTCACGCGCGAGGAACTGCGCGAGAAGTTCACCGATTGCGCGCAGCTCACGCTCGGATCGGGCGCGATCGCGAAAGCGCTCGACTTAATCGAGGGTATCGAGCGGTTGAAGGATGTGAATGAACTGGTCAGGGCGCTGTAGGTGAGCTCACGTAAAGGCTCACTGGCGCGATCGCACAAAGGCTACGGGGCGATCAGATAAGGTACTGGCGAGAGCGACCCGCAAGGTGCCGACTCGCGTGGCACACAAACTGCCGGTCGATCAGGCATCGTGGTGCGAGATTTTCAGGATCTGCTTGCCTGGCGCTTGTCGCACGAATTGAAGTGCGAGGTCGTTCGCATTTACTGCCACGGGACCCGTGGCAAAGGATTTCAAATATCGCGATCAGATCAGGGCCTCGAGTGCGTCGGCGCCCGCGAACATCGCCGAGGGGTTCGGCCGAATCCGACCGCTCGACTCGCGCTCGCTTTCATGAATTTGCCCGCGGATCGCCTGATGGAGACGCTGAACCATCTGATCGATGGCCGCGACCGAGGCTATCTCGAAGCGGCTCTGTGCTCGCGGTTATCGAATCTCTGACACGCGCCGCGCTGCAAGTACCACCACTGCGCTCTTGCGCTCGAAACAGCGACAGGCGGCATCCGAAGCCTCACGGTGGCCCGCTGACCGCCGCCGCTGAACGCCGCTTTACAGCCACTCAATCCTGTGCTTTGCATCGATCAGCACCGTCCTTCGTGTGATGCCTCTTCCGTCAGCACCTTGCGCGATCGCACCGCGTCCTTTGCGTGATCGCGTCGTGTCCCTTGCGCGATCGTCTAAAACGCGTTCCCAATAAACGGCAGCATTCGTCCCCAGAACATCACGCCGACCCAGAGAAACAGCGAGGTGCCGGCGATGATCTTCGCCGAGGCCGGTGCATCGTCGCCGGGACCGAGGCGTTCGACGGTGCGGGCCAGGCCGCTCACGTAGAACACGGTGAGATTGACGGCCGCCAGCGCCATGAAGACCAGCTTGAGCGCAAACGCGATGTTCGCGACGTACTGCGAGGGGGCGCCCACGAAGAACACGAGGCCCGTGAACAGGTTGATTGCGAAGCCGAGGATGCCCCAGCGGACGAGCCGGTTGAGCGGCGCAAGCGGCATCGCTTTCAACGCGCCGAGCAACCGGAGATCGAGGACGCCGACATTGCCGAACAGCAGCGCCAGCCCGATGAAGTGCAGCGTTTCACACGTCGGCCACACCCACGAGTAGTGCGTGACGGCCTGCGAGACCCGCGTCGCTTCGAGCCACATCGAAAACGACGTGATCATTTGAGCGGCGACGTGTACGCCATCAGCCGGCCGGCCGTGATCGCGCCGGCCCACAGGACCAGCGACGCCGCCGCGAGCAGCTTCACGCGCGGCAGCGCCGCGCCGGAACGAGGAAAGGCCTCACGCTTCATCGCACGCATGACCACGACCGCGATCGCAATCAGCACGAGCTTGACGATGAACGACGGGTTGGCGGCCTTCTTCGGCGCGTCGGCGACGAACAGCACGGCACCCGAGAAGGCGTTCACCCAGAAGCCGGCCCACATGTACGGAAACAGCGGCTCCATCGCGGCCACCGGCACTTGCGGAGCGAACCCGAGCAGCCGCAAGCCGACGGCAGAATTGAGGCCGACGAGGATGCCGAGGCCCAGCGTGTGCAGGAACAACAGCCCCGGGTACGCCCAGGTGGACCCGCTGACCCATTCTCCGAGCGGGCTCCCGCTCAACCACGCCAGAAACGCCATCGGCGGGCAACGATAGCACCACCGGCCCGATTGTTTTTGGAGGCCACTTTGATCTAACGTGTCCACGCCTATACTTGCACCTGCCACGGACGCCGGGGACGCGTCGGCCCGGCAGACCAGGCGCGTGATCGTGACATGAACAACGGAGGAGAAAACGATGAAGCTTGCAGTGCTCGGCGGGGTCGCCCTCGTCTGCGCGACCACGGCGGTTGTGGTTGCACAAGGCCAGGCGACCGCGCCTCAGGTGCAGACCGTAATCGGCTGCGTCAAAGGTGAAGGAACGACGCAGAGCCCGTGGATTCTGGCGGGCGTGGTGATTCCCCCGCCGGCAGCCGCGCCGGCCGGACGTGGTGGCGGCGGCGGCCGTGGAGCAGGCGGCGGAGCCGGCCGCGGCGCCGGAGCGCCTGGTGGCGCGCCCGCCGGAGGCGCAGCCCCGCTGCCGCCCGCGCCCCCCGCGCCTCCTCCACCGCCCCCGCCCCCGCCGCCCCCCATCGATCTGAAGATCATGGGACTCGACATGTCGCCGTGGCGCGGCGCCCGCACGCAGGTCGAAGGCGTCATGGGCGCGCCAGGCACGCCGCGGGAATTCCGCGCGAACACCGCGCGGTCGGTCTACGGGACGTGCCCGAACAACTGAATGAAGAATGAGCAATGAAGAATGAAGAACGTTGAATGTAGAACGTTAGAACAGACACGCGGCGCGAGGATCAGCTCTTCGCGCCGCGTTTGCTTTTCAGCGCGTCATTCGTGAGTCCTGTTTCTTCATTCCTCATTCTTCATTCTTCATTCGTCAAAGCCGCAGCAGCCGCGCCGCATTCCCGCCGAGAATCGCCACCTGTTCGTCCGGGCTGAGGCCTGGCGTCTGCAGGACCGTATCGACCGGCATGCTGCTCGCGATCGGAAAACCGAAATCCGTCCCGATCACCACCTGGCTCGCGCCGGCCGCCGTCACGACGTGGCGCAGGTTCTGCGGGCTGTAGACGAGCGAATCGAAGTAGAGCTGCGGGCCTCGCAGGTACTCGCTCGGTTTGCGTTTCATCCGCTGACACGGTGCCTGCAGCGCGTTGCAGTTGTCGAAGCGGCCGATGTAGCTCGCCAGGAAGCCGCCGCCGTGCGCGCCGATGATCTTCACGCCCGCGAACCGGTCGAGGACGCCTTCGTAAATCAGGTGCGCGAGCGCGATTGTCGTGTCGAGCGGGAACCCGATGTTGTTGCCGAGCGCCCCGGCGCCGTCGAGCCGCTTCCCGGGGTCGTCGAACCCCTGCGGGTGAATCATGACGACCGTCTGCAGCTCTTCGACCTTTTTCCAGAACGGGTCGAGCTTCGGGTTCGCCAGCTCACTGCCGTTGACGTTGGCGCCGACAATGAAGCCGCGGAGATCGAGCATTTTCACGGCGTACTCGAGCTGCTCGACGGCGAGGTCCGGCTGCTGCAGCGACACGTTCCCGAAACCGACGAAGCGATCGCGATGGGCGGCCACGAGCTCCGCGATCTTCTCGTTCTGCATCTTCACGATGCGGGCGGCCAACCCGGGCTCCGTGAAATACAGGAACTGGCTCGGGTGGACGCTGATGACGTGCACGTCGATGCCCTGGCGATCCATCTCGCGAAACCGCCGGTCCATCGTCGCGGGGTCGATTGCCATGGGGCTGGCGCCGAGGTTGGCCATGGCGCGATCGACCTGCGGCAGGTCCTTGACGAGGGGCCAGGCGTCGTTGACGAACACGTGCGCGTGCATGTCGATGGTCCGGACGCGTTGGCCGCCGACCACGACCTGGCGTCGCGCAGGTGCCGGCGCCTGCGCGGCGGCGAGCAGCGCCTGCGCCGGAGACAACCCGCAGGGGCAGAACATCAGGCCGCCGCCTGCAGCGGCGGTCCGGAGAAAGGCGCGTCGGCTCAGCGGCATGCGGCGAATCCTATCATTTCGCTCGGGCCGCGACGCCCTCCACGACGCTCAGCGGGCAGCGAGTCGGGATGATGCGCGTCAGCCGGAAGCCGGCGCGCTTGAAGAGGGCCGCGAACTCCTCCTTCGTGCGCTCCTTGCCGGGCACGACCACCATCATCTGGATGTCGAGCAGCTTGCCCCAGTCCGGCGTCTCGGCCGGCGGCACGACGGCGTCGGCGACGAGGATGCGGCCGCCCGGGTTCATCGCCTCGCGGCACTTCGTGAGCAGCCTCACGCAATGATCGTCGTCCCAGTTGTGGAGGATGTACTTGAGCACGTACGCGTCGCCCCCGGCGGGCACCGCATCGAACATGTCGCCGCCGGCGAACGCGCACCGCGTGCCGATCCGCGCGGCCGTCAGGTGGCGATCCTGGCGCGCCCGCGCGATGACGGGCGGCATGTCGAACAGCACGCCTTTCAGCTTCGGGTTCTGCGTCAGGATCAGCGCCAGCAGGCTGCCGAATCCCCCGGCGACATCGACGACGGTGCGGATGCCGGCGCGCTGCCGGATGCTCCGGAATACGCGGGCGAACTCCGGGTTCTCCGTGCCGGACAAGCTCGTCATCGCCTCGCCGAAGATCTTCAGGTTCTCCGGGTGCTGCTCCAGGTAGTTGTAGAACGGCATCCCGAACAGGCGATCGAACGGCAGCTGCCCGGTCTTCACGGCGTACTCGAGATCTTCCCAGGCGTTCCACACCGGCGCGCCGATCAGAAACAGCGCGAACCCGTGCATCGACGCGGGCACATCCGAGCGCAGCGTGGTGCCGAGCCGCGTCAGCTTGAAACGGCCGCCCTTCCCTTCCGTGAACACGCCGTAGCTCGCGAGCGTCCGCATCATGCGGTACAGCGCCCCGGCATGAACGCCCGCGCGTTCGGCGAGTTCTTCAGCCGTCAACGGTCCCTTCTTTAGCAGATCGGCCAGGCCCAGCCTGGCGGCGACGTAGATGAGGCGCGACACCCAGTAGCCCGCGATCAGGCTGCGCATCTCGGCTTGCGGCGAGGATGGTCTTTTCGGCATGTGGGCGCATTCTATAATCAACATCAGGAGACGACATGGAAGCGCGGCGGCTGGGTGAGTCAGGTTTCAAGGTACCGGTGCTCAGCTTCGGTACGGGCACCTTCGGCGACGGCACTGAATTCGTCAACGCGTGGGGTGCGACGGGCGTGAAGGACGCGACGCGGCATCGTGGACATCTGTCTCGACGCCGGCGTCAACATGTTCGATACCGCGGACGTATACGCGGCCGGACGATCGGAAGAAGTCCTCGGCAAGGCGATTGCGGGACGCCGCGCCCGCACGATCATCGCCACCAAGGCGTCGTTTCGCACCGGTCCCGGAGAAAACGATCTCGGCAACTCGCGCCACCACCTGATCAGCGCGTGCGAGGCCAGCCTCCGCCGGCTGGGCACCGATTACATCGATCTGTACCAGATGCACGGGTTCGACGCGCTGTCGCCCGTGGAGGAAACGCTCAGCACGCTCGACACGCTCGTCCGGAGCGGCAAGGTGCGCTACATCGGCTGCTCGAATTTCTCGGGCTGGCACCTCATGAAGTCGCTCGCGGCGTCGGATCGCCGCGGCTGGCCGCGTTATGTCGCGCACCAGGCGTACTACTCGCTCATCGGCCGCGACTTCGAGTGGGAGCTGATGCCGCTCGGCCACGATCAGGGCGTGGGCACGCTGGTGTGGAGCCCGCTCGGCTGGGGCAGGCTGACGGGAAAAATCCGCCGGAACCAGCCGCCGCCGGCAGTCAGCCGCCTTCCGAAAACGGGCGCCTTCGGCCCGCAGGTCGCCGACGATCATCTGTACAAGGTCGTCGATGCCCTTGACGAAGTCTCCAGGGAAACGGGCCGCAGCGTTCCGCAGATCGCGCTCAACTGGCTGATCGGCCGGCCGACGATCTCGTCGGTGATCGTCGGCGCGCGCAACGAAGAGCAACTGCGCGACAATCTCGGCGCGGTGGGCTGGTCGCTCGCGGCGGAGCAGAGGGCGAAGCTGGACGCCGCCAGCGCGCTGCCGCTGCCGTACCCCTACTGGCATCAGCGCCAGGTCGCCGACCGCAACCCGCTGCCCGCCTGATGATCCCGGCGAGTCTCCGCCGCCTGACCGGGGACGGATGGCTGCTGTTCGCCACGCGTTTCATCCGGCTGTTCGCGTACGGCTCGGTGTCGGTCGTCCTCGTTTTCTACCTGGTCGGCGCCGGTCTCAGCGAACCGCGCATCGGCACGCTGCTGTCGCTGACGCTCGCGGGCGACACGCTGGTGTCGTTGTACCTGACCACGCGGGCCGATCGGCTCGGCCGCGGGCGGGTGCTCATCGTCGGCGCGCTGCTGATGGCCGCGGCCGGCATCGCGTTCGCGTCCACCAGCCGCTTCTGGCTGCTTCTCGTCGCGGGCACGATCGGCGTCATCAGCCCGAGCGGAAACGAAGTCGGGCCGTTCCTCTCCGTCGAGCAGGCCGCGCTGGCGTCGGTCATCCCGGACCGGGCGCGGACGGAGGTCTTCGCCTGGTACACGCTGGCCGGCTCGGTCGCGACGGCCATCGGTGCGCTGGCTGCCGGTGCCGCGACGCGCGTGCTGCAGTCCACCGACATCATCCGTGGGGACAGCTACCGGGCCATCGTCGTCGTGTACGCGGCGCTCGGCCTGCTGCTCGCCGCGCTCTTCTCGCGGCTCTCCCCGGCCGCCGAGCCGGAAACGGGCGGCGGACCGCCGCCGCTTCGATCGACGTTCGCGAACCTTTCCGGGCTCGGCCGATCGAAGGACGTCGTGCTGAGGCTCTCCGGGCTGTTCGCAATCGACGCCTTCGCCGGCGGCTTCGTGATACAGAGCTTCGCGGCGTACTGGTTCTACCTGCGCTTCGGCGTCGATCCGGGCACGCTCGGGGCGATCTTCTTCTGGGCGAACATCCTGGCGGGGATCTCGGCGCTGCTCGCGTCGACGCTGGCGGCGCGCTTCGGCCTGGTCCGCACGATGGTGGCGACACACCTGCCGTCCAACGTGCTTCTCATCCTCGTGCCGCTGATGCCGACGCTGCCGCTCGCCATCGGCGTGCTGCTCGCCCGGTTCAGCATCAGTCAGATGGACGTGCCGACGCGGCAGTCGTACCTGATGGCTGTGGTCACCCCGGAAGAGCGATCCGCGGCCGCGGGCATCACGGGCGTCGCGCGCACGATCGGCGCGGCGGTGAGCCCGCTGTTTGTCGGGATCATGTTCGCGCGGCCGGCATGGATCAACCTGCCGTTCTTCATCGCCGGCACGCTCAAGATCGTGTACGACGTGCTGCTATATCGCGCGTTTGTCGGCGTCATGCCGCCTGAAGAAGAGCAAAGGGCAAAGGGCAGAGGGCAAAGGGAAGGGCTTAAGTGAAAAGTATCCCTTGACCCTCCCCTTTGCCCTTTGCCCTCTGCCCTTTGCCCTCCGAAGGCCAATGGCGGCGCTCGTGATCCAGCAGCCACAGCTTCCGGTCGAGTCCGCCGCCGTAGCCGGTGAGCGATCCGGATGCCCCGATGACACGGTGGCACGGCACCACGATCGCGATCGGGTTGGCGCCGTTGGCCGCCCCGACGGCGCGTGAGGCGCCTGCGGATCCGAGCGCCTTCGCGATGGCGCCGTAGCTCGTCGTCTCGCCGGGCACAATCCGCCTCAACGCCTGCCAGACGCGCTTCTCGAAATCCGCGCCCCTCATGTCGAGCGGCAGCGTGCTGATGTCGGCGCTCGCGCCGGCAAAGTACCCGTCCAGCCACGCGCGCGCCCGGGCGATCGTCGGCGTCTCGAGCGTCCACGATCTCGTGGGGCGGAAACCATCGCCGCAGCCGCGCTTCCAGACCGACGAGGCGTTTCTCGGGCCCGGTGAACTCGAGCGCGCACAGGCCTTCGCCCGAATCGAGCGCGAGCATGTCGCCCACAGGTGTTGCGAGAACGGCGCGTGAGAGGATCATGGGCCTCGTTCAAGGATAATGCATCGATGATCGCAAGAGACGTGCAGATGTCACTTCTGTCCGGCGACCTCGCGGGGCTGCGCGCCGCACTCACCAGCCTGCGGCCGCCGGAAGCGGCCGAGGCGCTGTCGGCGCTCTCGAAAGAAGACCTCGTCATCGCGTTCCGCGTGCTGCCGCGACGGTTCGCGTCGGACGTCTTCGAGTATTTTCCGGCGGCGCTGCAGGAAGCCCTCGTGAAAACGATGGGCCAGGAAGACGTCGCCGAAGTCCTCAACCATATGTCGCCCGACGACCGGACGCTGCTCTTCGGCGAGCTGCCGGCCAACGTGACGAAGCAGCTGCTGTCGCTGCTGACGCCGGTCGAACGGAACGAAGCGATCACGCTGCTCGGCTACGAGCGCGGCACGATCGGGCGGCTGATGACGCCGCACTACATCGCGGTCAAGGAAGACTGGACCGTCCAGCAGGTCATGGACTACGTCCGGACGCACGGACAGGACAGCGAAACGCTGAACGTGATCTACGTGATCGACGACAGCGGCCTGCTGATCGACGACATCCGGATGCGCGAATTCCTCGTCGTGCCGCTCGCCCGGCATGTCTCCGACCTGATGGACCGGCGGTTCGTCGCGCTCAAGGCCACTGACTCGCAGGACGCGGCGGTCGAGGTCTTCAGACGCGAGGACCGCACCGCCCTTCCGGTCACCGACACACAGGGCATCCTCATCGGCATCGTCACCGTCGACGATGCGCTGGATGTGGCGGAGCGGAGGGCCACGCGCGAGATGCAGCGCGTCGGCGGATCGGAAGCGCTCGACGAACCGTACATGGACATCGCGCTCTGGCGGATGGTCAAGAAGCGCGCGGGCTGGCTGGTCGTCCTGTTTCTCGGCGAGATGCTGACGGCGACGGCGATGGGGTTTTTCGAGCACGAGATCGCGCGCGCGGTCGTGCTGGCGCTTTTCGTGCCGCTCATCATCTCGAGCGGCGGCAACTCCGGATCGCAGGCGTCGACGCTGGTGATCCGCGCGATGGCCGTCGGCGAGCTGCGGCTGAAAGACTGGTGGCGTGTCGTTCGGCGCGAGGCGGTGTCGGGAGTGATGCTCGGCGCGATCCTCGGAGCGATCGGGTTCCTGCGGATCAGCATCTGGTCGATGTTCTCGACCCTGTACGGCCCGCACTGGGCACTCGTCGCCACGACGGTCGGGCTGTCGCTCGTCGCGATCGTCCTGTGGGGAACACTGGTCGGATCGATGCTGCCGCTCATCCTGCGCCGGCTCGGATTCGATCCCGCCACGTCATCCGCGCCCTTCGTGGCGACGCTCGTGGACGTCACCGGCCTGGTGATCTATTTCTCGGTGGGGCTCGTCGTTCTCAAGGGCAGCCTGCTGTAGTCGCCGCGCGGTACACGTAGTCCACCGCGAACGGCTTTCCGGCGTCCTCGCCTTCGATGCGGGCGGTGAGCTCGTTTATGCCGGAGCGGCGATAGATGATGCGTTTCAGGTGATCGGCGTGGCCCGGGTTGAGGAAGACGATTTCGGATCCCGAGTTGGACGCCATCCTGAAATCGACGGCCGGCCGCCCACCGGGCTGGGCGACGAAGAAGACGCCGTCGCTTCTCGACTCGATGCGCATGAACTCGAAGCTTCGGGTCTCGCCACCCGCCACGGTGCGGCTCGTGCCGATCAACGTGCCGCCCGCCGGCCGCGTCCAGTGTTCCTCGATGCACGCGCCGCCCCGGTTCATTTCCCAGCTGCCGGCCATCCAGGCGAGGCTCGTCAGGCTTACCGGCGGCGGCGTGGGCTGCTGCGGCGGCAGGCCCGCAGCAAGCAGAACCAGCGCCGAGATCAGGAGAGGGCAGGCCGGCATGGATGTGCCGCTCAGTATAGACACGATGGCGCTCCGCCAGGCGGATCGTGAAAACAGCTACCATTCCGTGAAGGAGTGACATCGCATTGAGCCCGGCAAAAGACAACGGCGCACCACGCGGGTTTGGCGGTCTCGGACTCGTCGACGAGCTGTCGGCGGCCCTGAGTGCGCTCGGCTACGAAGAAGCGACACCCGTTCAGCGTGAAGCGATTCCGCTGCTGATTGCCGGGAAGGACCTGCTGGCCAGGGCAGCGACCGGCACCGGCAAGACGGCCGCCTTCGCGCTGCCGATGCTGCAGACGCTCTTTCAGGACGCCGACAGCCGGCGCCACACGGGCGGCCTCGTGCTCGTCCCCACGCGCGAGCTGTCGATGCAGGTCGCCGAAGCGATCCACAAATACGCCAAGGGCGTCGGCGTCTCGGTGGTGCCCGTCTACGGCGGCGCGGCGATTTCGACGCAGATCCGCACGCTCGAGCGCGGCGCCGGCATCGTCGTCGCCACGCCCGGCCGCGCGCTCGATCACATCCGGCGCGGGACGCTGAAGCTCGCCCACCTGCGCATGCTCGTTCTCGACGAAGCGGACGAAATGCTCGACATGGGCTTCGCGGAGGACCTCGACGCGATCCTCGAGGCGACGCCGAAGGGGCGGCAGACGGCGCTGTTTTCCGCCACGATGCCGTCGCGCATCCTGTCCATCGCGCAACGCCACCTGAAAGATCCGGCGCGCGTGACGATCGCGAGCGAGAAGACCGCGGCCGGCAAACTGCCGCGTGTGCGGCAGCTGGCGTATCTCGTGCCGCGCGCCCACAAGCCGGCCGTCCTCGACCGCGTGCTGGACATGGAGAACCCGACGTCCGCGCTCGTCTTCTGCCGCACGCGGCTCGAAGTCGAGTCGCTCGTCGAGACGCTGAGCGCGCACGGCCGCCGCGCGCAGGCGCTGCACGGCGGGATGGAACAGCGGCAGCGGGACCGCGTCATGCAGATGTTCCGGGGCGGCAAGGCCGATCTGCTCGTCGCCACCGACGTCGCCGCGCGCGGCCTCGACATCGAACATCTCTCGCACGTCGTTCAACTACGACGTGCCCGCGTCCGCGGAGGCGTACGTCCATCGCATCGGCCGCACAGGACGCGCGGGCCGTGCCGGCACGGCCATCATGCTCGTGGAGCCGCGCGAGCATCGCCTGCTGCGCACCATCGAGGCCTTCACGAAGCAGAAGATCGACGTGGCCACCGTGCCGACCGTGGCCGAGCTCAAGGCCCGGCGGCTGGACGTGACGAGAGCCTCCATCCGGGAGCGGATCCTGGCGGGAGATCTCGACGACGTGCGCGTGGTCGTCGAGTCGCTGGCGCAGGAGTTCGATCTCGCCGACATAGCGGCCGCCGCCGTGAAGCTGGCGCACGCAGCCGAGGCCGGGGACGAATCGGCACGCGACATCGAGGCCGTCGCTCCGCCGGATCGGTCCGCGCGCCACGACCGCGGCGCGGCAGACAACACAGGGCGTCCCTCACGCTCGCCGGGCGCCGCAGCGAAGCACGCACCGCGGCACGTTCCGGCTCGCGGAGCGCGGAGACTCGATGGAAGACGCCGTCCGGCTGTTCATCGGCGCCGGGCGCGAGGCCGGCATCCGTCCGGGCGATCTCGTGGGTGCCATTACCGGCGAGGCAGGGATCGCGTCGAGGCACCTGGGCGCGATCGAGATCGCCGATCGCTTTTCGCTGATCGACGTTCCCGAATCGCGCGCCGAGGAGATCATGGCTGCGCTTCGAGCCACGACGCTTCGCGGGAAGAAGGTGACGGTGCGACGCGATCGTGGACCGTCGCGCTCGTGAAGCACGAGGCGGTGAATTTCATTCGGCCGTCTTGACGAGACCCTCGCCCGCCTTGAAGCGGACGAATGCGCCGATCGACGCGGGTCCAGTCGCCGCGGCCGCCTCGCGCAGCGCTTCTCCCACCCGCTGATCGGGGTTCAGCACGAACGGCTGCCGTTCGAGGACAACCTCGTCGAAATACTTCTGCAGACGGCCCTCGACCATTTTCGCGACGATGGCGGGCGGCTTGCCGGTCTGTTCGGCCTGTTCGAGGAGAGCCATTCGCTTCTCTGCCAGGATCTCCGGCGGGATGTGCTCCTGCGACACCCAGAGCGGCGCGCTCGCCGCGATGTGCATGGCGATGGCGCGGCCGATGCCGTGCAGGTGGCCTGCCCCTGCGTCACTCTGAAGCGCCACGACCACGCCGATGCGGCCGAGGCCCGGTGCGATCGCGCCGTGAATGTAGGAGGCGATCGCCCCGGCACCGACCGATACGCACGCGGCACGCCGGAGGTCGACATGCTCGCCCGTCCTCGCCGACAGACGCAGCAGCATGTCGGACACGCGTCCGTCGCCGTCCGGCGCCCGGGCGGCGAGCAGCGCGTCGCGATCGCCGTTGCACGTCGAGGGCGAGCCGGGCCAACGCCGACGCGGCCTCGCGGAACGCCGGCGTCCGGGCGGCAAAATCTGTTTGGGTATTGAGCTCGACAATCGCGCCGCGGTTTTCGTCCACGACGAGGCTGACGAACCCCTCTGCCGCTACGCGGTCGGCCTTTGCCGACGCCTTCGACGCCTCCACGGCGCGCAGGCGATCGACGGCCGCCTCGAAATCACCCTGTGTCTCGACCAGGGCGTTCTTGCAGGCGATCACCCCCGCACCAGTCTTCTCGCGGAGGGTCTTCACGAGCGTGCTGCTGATTCCGGCCATGTCGGTGCTCCTACGGCTCCAGGAGGGCGTTGATGAACTTCAGCAGGGGCGCGGTGGTGGCGATGCTGCCGATCAGGATCACCTTGAGGCGCGCGCGTTCCGGATCGTGAACGGTGTCGATGCGCAGCGTCCCGTCGTCCTCGGTACGTCCTTTGGCGGCAGCCATCAGCGCATTCGTGACGCGGCCGGCCGCCGCGAAGTCGATGCGCTCGATCTGCACGATGCTGGAGACCTCGGCGCGCGGGCCGGTCGTATCGCCCGCAGCCGGGTGCGTCGGAGAAACAGCCTGCCCCGTTAAAGCATCCAGATCCCCGCGCGCGATGCGGTACTGCTTGCCGATCCTCACGCCCTTCAGCCGGCCGTCGCGCACGTAGTTCCGCACGGTCCTGACGTGGAGGCCCAGCTGCAACGCGACCTGTTCGATCGAATAAAATTGCTCGGCTGCGGTCATTATCATTATAATACCTCAAATAACCTTATACTGTCTACTTAAAATACCTTATCATACCCAATACAACACATTCAGAGCGACTGGATCGGGATGACGTGCTTGAAGACCCAAGACCTGTTGTGAGACGCTGCGCCACTGATGAACCGCAGGGCGGTGGCGTGCTTTGGCATCGTGTCCGCGCTGCTTGGCCCCGGGCAGGCCGCCGGCCAACCTTCAGGAAATGTCGCCGCAACAACGGCCCGCCACCGCGCCGTGCTCGATCAGTACTGCGTCGCCTGCCACAACGATCGGCTGAAGACCGCGCAGCTCTCCCTCGAACATTCCGATCTCGCCGCCGTCGGCGATCATCCGGAGCTCTGGGAAAAGGTCGTGCGGAAGCTGCGCGCCGGCGTGATGCCGCCGCCGGATGTGAAGCGGCCGCCGCTCGCGGAATACGAGGGCTTGCGGGACTGGCTCGAAACCGAAATCGATCGGAAAGCCCCGCGCGTCAGCCCGGGCAGCGTCGTGCTCCACCGGCTGAACCGCACCGAATACGCAAACGCGGTCCGCGACCTGCTGGACCTCGACATCGACGCAGCCACCCTGCTGCCGCCCGACGATTCAGCCCGGGGCTTCGACAACATCGCCGGGTCGCTGACGATCTCCCCGACGCTCCTCGAGTCCTACACGACGGCGGCCGCGCGCGTCGCGCGCATGGCCGTGGGGTACTGGAAGACGCCGACCGAGGCGACGTATCTCGCGCCAGGCGACACGTCGCAGAATCAGCACGTCGAGGGGCTGCCGCTCGGCACGCGCGGCGGCATGATTGCGCACCACGACTTCCCCGCCGACGGGGAGTACAAGTTCTCGATCCAGAACTTCGGCATCGGCAGTTTCATTCCCGGCGAGCAGCTCGAACTCATCATCGATGGCGAGCGCGCCCACATCTTCAAGTACCAGGGCGTCGGCCTGAGCCAGGGCATGTCGGGCGAAGGCGACGGTTCGCTCGACGTGACGATCCCGGTCAAGGCCGGCTCGCGCGTCGTCGGAGCGACATTCCTCGCGAGGAACTACCGCCCCAGCCTCGACATGATCCGGCAGTACGATCGCAAGTCGCTCGAAAACAACAGCATCCCGCAGCTCCAGTACTACCCCGCGATCGGATTCCTGCGAATCCAGGGTCCGTTTGCCGCGCAGCGGCCGACTGACTCCCGCAGCCTTCGGAAGATCCTGACGTGCCATCCGTCCGGCGCCGCGCAGGAGGAGCCCTGCGCGCGCACGATCCTGACGACGCTGGCGCGGCGCGCGTACCGGCGTCCTGCCACGGCGCAGGACGTGAACGCCCTGATGCGGTTTTACGCCGATGGCCGCCGCGCGGGCACCTTCGAGGACGGAATCGAGCTGGCTCTGCGGCGGCTGCTCGCGAGCCCGCAGTTCCTCGTCCGCGCCGAGAAGGAGCCTGCGGCCGTGCCGGCGGGCCGCGCGTACCGCATCAGCGACCTCGAGCTCGCGTCGCGCCTGTCGTTTTTCCTCTGGAGCAGCCTCCCCGACGATCGGCTCATCGCTCTCGCGGGCCAGGGAAGGCTGAGCGACCCCGTCGTGCTCGCGCAGCAGGTGCGGCGCATGCTCGCCGATCCGCGGTCGGATGCGCTCGTCCACAACTTCGCCCAGCAGCTGCTGTACCTGCGGAACCTGCCGGCCACTTCGCCCGACGGCGTCTTCTACCCCGACTGGGACGACGAGCTGCGCCAGGCGTTCAGGCGCGAAGCCGAGCTGTTCTTCGAGAGCATCATGCGCGAGGATCGCAACGTGGTCGACCTGCTGACGGCCGACTACACGTTCGTCAACGAGCGCCTCGCGCGGCACTACGGCATCCCGAACATCTACGGATTGCAGTTCCGGCGCGTGACGCTCGGGCCGGACCTCGACGCGCGCCGCGGGCTGCTCGGCAAGGGCAGCTTTCTCGCGGTGACGTGGACGCAGAATTTCAGGACATCGCCGGTCAAGCGCGGTGTGTGGGTGCTCGAGAACATCCTGGGGACCCCGCCGCCGGAGCCGCCGCCGAACGTGCCGCCGCTCGAGGACGCGACCGCCGGCTCGCAGAAAGTGCTGACGCTGCGCGAGCAGATGACCGCGCACCGCAAGAACCCGCCATGCGCGGGCTGCCACAAGATCATGGATCCGATCGGGTTCGCCCTCGACAACTTCGACGCCGACGGCAAGTGGCGGGCGAAGCAGGGCGGCGAGGGCGGCACGCCCATCGACGCCTCGGTGACGCTCTACGACGGCCAGGCCGTGGACGGGCCCGCCGGGCTGCGGCAGGCACTGCTGCGCTATGCACCGCAGTTTGTCCGGATGTTCACCGAAAAGACCATGACGTACGCGCTCGGCCGCGGGGTGGAATACACTGATATGCCTGTCCTGCGCTCGATCGTGCGAGACGCAGCGGGCCACGACAACCGGTTCTCCACGATTGTCCTGGGCATCGTCCGGAGCGCGCCGTTTCAGATGCGGGTGAAGTCGGGTAATTCCCCGTCGTAGCGGCCGGCTTCAGCCGGCCAGCGCCGTCCGCCTGAAGGCGGACGCTACGGAGGCAGCAATGTTCATCTCGAAGAAGCATGTTCCGCGGCGGACGTTTCTGCGTGGCGCGGGCGTGACCCTGGCGCTGCCGCTGCTCGAGTCGATGATCCCGGCGCTGACGCCGCTGCGGCTGACAGCCGCGGCGCCGGTGAAACGGTTCGTCGGCATCTGGCATCCGCACGGCGCGGCGCCGGGTTACTGGAGCCCCCTGAAGGAGGGCCGCGACTTCGACTTCTCCTTCATCACGAAGCCGCTCGAGCCGTTCCGCAGCCGCACCGTCCTCATCACGGGCCTCGACATGCCCGAAGCGATGGCCACCGACGACGAACCCGGCGGCGATCACGCGCGCGGCGCGGTGCTGCTGTCCGGCACGCGCCCGCGGCGCAATGCCGTGAGCCCGTTCCTCGGCGCCACGATCGACCAGACGATTGCCGGCAAGTACGGGCAGGACACGATCCTGTCGTCGTTGCAGCTCGGCGTCGAGGACACGGGTAACTTCGGCAACTGCAACTGGGGCTACAGCTGCGCGTACACGAACTCGATCTCGTGGGCCTCGCCCACGCAGCCGTTGCCGACGCAAGTGAACCCGCGCGTCGTCTTCGAGCGGCTGTTCGGCGACGGCACGAGCGCCGAGGAACGCCTCGCGGGACGGAAGCAGAACGCCAGCATCCTCGATTCGGTGACGCAGGAGCTGGGCCTGTTCAAGCGCGACCTCGGCCCCGGCGACCGCGCGCGCCTCGACACGTACCTCGAAAACGTGACCGAGCTCGAGCGCCGAATCCGGATCGCGATGGAGAATGCCGTCAAGGAACCCAACGAGGATGTCCCGTTCGGATTGCCGGAGAGCAAGCACGTTCATTTCCGGCTGATGTACGACCTCATGGCCCTCGCTTTCGAGGGCGACATCACGCGCTCGGCGACGTTCATGCTCGGCCGCGACCTCACCGGCACGAGCTTTCCCGAGTCGGGCTTCACCGGCGGCTGGCACGGGACGTCGCACCACGGCGACAAGCCGGAAAACGTCGCGAACTACGCGAAGATCAACCGTTACCACGTGCAGAACCTCGCGTACTTCTGCGACAAGCTGAAGAACACGCCGGACGGCGACGGCTCGGTGCTCGACCACGTGTTGATCTACAAGGGCAGCAACATGGGCAACTCGCACCGGCACGCGCACGAAAAGGTCCCGGTCGTCCTGGTCGGCGGTATCGACGGCACGTTCAAAGGAAACCGCCACCTCGTATTTCCCGACAACACCCAGCGCACGTCGAACATGCTCCTGAGCATCCTGCACCTGTACGGCATCGAGCAGGAGAAGATCGGCACCAGCACCGGCCGGCTGCAGCCCTGCTGGAAATGGTCTAGCGCAGGCAGGTCACGGAAGCGACGGATCATGACGCAACCACAAGGCCGCCACGCTCACTAAAAGCCCCGTGCCCTTTGCGATCTTCGTGACCTTCGTGGTTCGGCTCTTCGTGGTTCCGTCGCCTCGTCTCCGCTCAGCTCGCCGGAAAACCCATCCGTCCGCAAGTCGATCCGCCAAAGGGCCAGGTGCGATCGATCATCTTCAAGTACTGCACGTCCTGCCACGGCATCGACGACTACGCGTACACGGCGCTCGATCGCGCAGGGTGGGCCGCGCTGATCGAGGCGAAGCACAAAGCGCAGCCGGTCTCGATGCCCGACAAGGACCGCGAGGTGCTCCTCGACTGGGTCGTGTCGAGATTCGGGCCGACGTCGCGTCCGTTCCCGCGCGCCTACGTACCGCCGGAAATCACGACGTTCTTCAGCGACGCCGAGGCGGAAGCCGTCGTCAACCGCGCCTGCACGACATGCCACGGCGCCGAGCGCGTGAACGATGCGCGCTACAGCGCCGATCGCTGGCGGGTCGTGTCGCTCGACATGCGGCAGCGCGGCGCGAAGCTCGGGGATGAGGAACTCGAGAAGCTGGTGGAGTGGCTCGGACGCGTCAAGGGGACGAATCCAAACCAATGAATACAGGTCGGGTAGGCCGGGTAGGCCTGGTAGGTCGGGCCGGCCGGGCGGGCTGGCTGATCCTGGCGCTCGCGTCCGTTCCTGTGCTCGCGCAGAGCCACGAGATCGATTTCACCGCCGTGTCCGCCAACGTGAAACAGCCGGGCATCCCGGTCCGGATTCGGCTGAATCGCTGGTCCACCGACGCGGAGCGCAGCCCGGTGATCGCCGCGTTGACGCCGGCGGCAGACGCGGCCGGCGCGGCCGGAGCCACCGCAACGGACGCCACGGGCCGTGCAGCGGCCGGGCGCGGACGGGGAGCCGGGGACGGGCGCGGCCGGAGCGACGCCGCGGCGCCCCAGAGCCCGATCGCCGCGCTGACAGCCGCGATCAGCCGGGCCCCCACTGTCGGCTACCTCTGGACCACGGACGTGACGGGATATGCGATCAAGTACGCGTACCACGCGCCGTGGGACGGCGGCGGCGAGCGAATCGTGCTGGCCACCGACCGGCGGCTCGGCGCGTATTCACCCGGGTGGCAATCCGCCCAGGGCGCCGACGCCGCCGCGACGCCGGCGGCCGCGACGACTGAGTACGACTTCACGCTCGTCGAAATCCGGCTCGATGGAAAGGGCTCAGGCGAAGGGAAAACGTCGCTCACCGCGAAAGTCGTCGCCGACAGCGAGGCCCACACGCTCGCCCTCGACAACTACGCGGCCACCCCGGCGATCCTCGAACACGTGACGCGCTAGCGGAGTACGACATGACCATCCCACGTGTGCTCGGATCCCTGCTCGCCGTGATGCTCGTCGCCGCACAGGCCGGCGCCGCCGCCAGCGAGGTCGCGGACGCGGCAATGAAAGGCAATCGCGACGCCGTCCGCGCCGCGCTGGCGCGCAAAGCCGACGTCAACGCGCCGCAGGTCGACGGCACCACGGCGCTCCACTGGGCCGTGCGCGCCGACGACGGGGAGATGGCGGACCTGCTGATTCGCGCGGGCGCGCGCGCAGCGGCCGCAAACCGGGAAGGCATGACGCCGATGCAGCTGGCGGCCGCCAACGGCAGCGCCGCGATGATCGTGCGGCTCATCAAGGCCGGCGCCGATCCGAACGCGCCGCTCACCGAGTACGGAGACACGGCGCTCATGATGGCCGCGCGCACCGGCAAGACCGACGCGCTCGAAGTGCTGCTCGAAGGCAGCGCGAAGGTCAACGCCGCGGAGACCTGGGGCGGCACGACGGCGCTGATGTGGGCGGCGGCCGAGCGCCATCCGGCGGCGGTCAAAGTACTCATCGATCATGGCGCGGACGTCAACGCGCGATCGAAGTTCGTGGCGGCCGCCAACGGCCGCGGCTTCGAGGGCCGCACGCCGTCAGCTCGCAGCTCCGCGCAAGGCGCGGAGGAGTTCGCGAGCGGACTGCTGACGCCGCTGATGTTCGCGGCGCGCGAAGGCGACGTCGAGTCGGCACGGCTGCTGGTCGCGGCCGGCGCGGAGGTGAACGCGGTGGCCGGCGACGGCAAGGACGCGCTGGGCCTGGCGATCTTCAACGGGAACTACCAGGTGGCGTCGCTGCTCGTCGACAGCCGGGCCGCGGTCAACCGGGAGGACACCCAGGGCTTCACGCCGCTTTTCTGGGCTGTCGATCGCCGCAACATGGAAACGGCCCCGAACTTTCCCTGGATGGTCACCGCGGATCCACTGCCGCTCATCCGGCAGCTGCTCGACGCCGGCGCGAACCCGAACGCCCTGATCAACAACACGCCTCGGGCGCGCATGCGCGCCGGCTCGCCGCGCATCGTCTTCGCCACCCCTCTCATGCGGGCCGCTTTTTCCGGCGACCTGGATCTGGTCAAACTGCTGCTCGCGCACGGCGCCGACCCGCGGATTACGTCGAAGGACGGCGAAACGATGGTCGAGGCGGCCGCCGGCCTCGGGTTCATCCAGGGCTACAGCAAGGGCCGCGCGCCCGCCGAGCGGCTGGAGGTCGTGAAGCTGTTCGTCGAAGGCGGCGCCGACGTGAACGCCGCCGACGACTACGGCATCACGCCGCTGATGGTCGCGGCCAATATGGGCGACACGAAGATCATCCAGTACCTCGTCGACGCGGGCGCCGACCTTGGCGCGTTCGATCTCGGCAAGAAGAACGACGGCGCGTTCGGCGCGAGCGTCGAGCCGCTGATGCCCGTCGACTACGCGATCGGCGTCGGCACCTTCGTGCCCAACAACGCCGTCATCATCCACGAGGACGCCGTGGCGCTGATGACGCGGTTGATGAAAGAGCGGGGCATCGCGCATCCCACGTCGGAGTGCACGCTGCGCGGCTTCACCTGCGCGCAGGCCAACGTGGATCCCAAGGTCGCCACCCCGGCGGAAATCGCCCGGATGCGGGCGACCGCGGTCGGCCACCAGGTCACCGGCGTCACTGGCGGCCTCGAAGTCAAAGATCCCAGGTAGTCGGGCCGCTACTGCCGCGCGTACGTCACGCTGTAGAGAGTGAAGCTGCCCGCGGCTGAAACGGGCGCCCGAACCGTCTCGGGATTCGCCCCGCGGAACTGCATGACCAGCTGATTGCCCTGCAGGATGAACTGGCCGGAGTTCTCCGGGTCGGTGCGCGAAGCCGTCGCGAAGTCGAACGCGCTGACCCCGTTCTGGGGAACCTTCAGGATGTCGAAGGTGCGGTAGACGCGGCCGTCCGGCGAGAACAGGTAGAAATGCGGCGCAGGCGTGAACGTGCCGCTGCCGACTCCTCCCCAGAGATTCACCTGGAACTTCTGCTTGTAGCCCATGTAAATCCCGGCCTGGGCGCGGCTTGCCGCTGTCGATCCGTGCGTCATCGACGGCGCCGCGACGCCCGCGACGACCCGCACCGATTTGATCATGGCGTCCATGGCCGGGGACACGCGCTGAAGCGTCACCGGACTGTTCGCCGACAGATCCAGAATCGCCGCCGCGTCTCCGGCGACGGCAACCAGCCGCACGTGGGGCCTCGGCAGACCGACCCTGTTCTCGAAGAAGCTCACGAGGAACGCGGCCTGCGCACCGGGGACCATGACGCTTCTGACCTCCGGCTGGCCCGCGACGTTTTCCTCCCGGTACCGCGGGTCGATCCAGTCGCGCAGGAGTGTCTGGCCCACGAGCTGTTGGATGTTCCCGGCAAACGGCCGGAACGGATAGACCTGCACCGACGCGTTGACCTCGTTCGACGAGAAGTCGTCGGGGTTGGTCATCGCGCTCTTGTAGAAGTTCGGCGGCGCGTCGTACTGCAAGACCGGCAGCGGCGGCTGGGCGACCGCCGGCGTGGCGGCGAGCAGGGTGGCCGCGAAGACGATCGCTGTGGTGCGCATATTACCCTCACATCAATACGCGCGAGGACGCCGGACGCGGGAGCACCGGACGCCCGCTCGATCGGATAAAATCCCGCGCGTACACCAGAGAGGGCGTCCTTATGAAGACTTTACTCAAGAGCGTGTCGCTGATCGCAGTCGGTATCGTGCTGGGTGTCGCCATCGAGCGCGGCGTGATCTCCGCGGCCACGGCGCAGCAGCGGGAAGGCGGCGGACGCCGCGGCCCGGCGCCGCTGACGATGGAGCAGCTGCCGGCGGAGGTCGCGCAGCTCAAGGCGCTGGTGCCGTCCAACTCCCACATCATGATGGATGTGCAGTTTCACTGGACCAACCTCTGGTGGGCCGGGAAGAAGAAGAACTGGCCGCTGGCCCAGTATTACTTCAACGAGACGCGCGGCCACATTCAGTGGCTGATCAGGAAGTCGCCCGTCATGAAGTCGCAGCTCGATCAGAAGGACGTCGACATCGCGGGTATTTTCGACGGCGTCGACACGAGCAGCCTGGCCGCCGTGAAGACCGCGATCGAGCACAAGGACAGCGCGGAGTTCGCGTCCACGTACAAAACGATGCTCGAAAGCTGCTACGCGTGTCACAAGAGCGTCGGGCGGCCCTACCTCAGGCCGATGATCCCGACGCTCCAGACACAGGCCATTCTCAACATGGATCCGTCCGCGACCTGGCCGGAATGACGCTACGAGCCGTTACCCTGGCTCGAGGCCGCGAACAGCCGCTGCCCGTTCGCCAGCGTGACGTTCTTCGCGTTCGCGACGTTCGACCCGTCCTTGGCGCGGCTGCCGTCGACCGTGACGACATCGCCGATCGTCAGCGCCGTGCGGGTCCAGCCCTGCCGCATCAGGCCATTGGGGCTCCCCATCTCGAGAGCCCAGTTGGTCACCTTGCCGGACTCGTCGCGCACATCAATGAAGAAGTACGCGTGCGGGTTCGTCCACTCGATCTTGGTGACCGTGCCGGTGAGCTTGACGGGCCTGGCCGCGTCGAACTCCGCGGTGAACGAGTGGTGGGCCGCCGCCGGCACCGTCGCCGCCACCAAGGCCGCCGCCACGGTCAACCCTGCAAACATCGTCTTCATACGCCCCCCTAGCAGATTGCTGACTGCCGACTGCCGACCGCCGACTGCTGACCGCCGGCCCACCCGACCCACCAGACCCTGTTCAGTCGAACGTCCCGCCCCATTTCCATCCGTCGGACGGCCGTGAGATGGTGCGCATGCGCAGGCGATGGTCCTCCGGGTTCCGGCCCGGGTTGCCCGTGATGATCACGTGATCGCCGGGTTTCAGCGTCTCGCGCGTCACGCCCTGCCGATTGAGCTGCAGCCCGGCGCCCCACTCGACGGTGTACCGAACGACGTTCCCCTGCGCGTCCTTGCCTTCGACGTGGACGAACGAATGGGGATTGCGGAACAAAAACTGCACCAGCTCGCCTTCGACTGTTTCCGTCTTGTCCTCGAAGTACGTGGCCGCGAACGAATGGTGCGCGAATGCCGGCACCGCGACTGCCGTCATTCCGGCGACTGCGCCGACGATGCTCGCGACGATGAACCGTGCTCTCATGTTCTTGTTCCTCCCGCGCGTTTGTGAATCCCGCGCCTCTCTATCGAACATACGATCGTCCGAGGCGAATTGGATCAGCCTGGCGGTCACCAGACGGACACGCGGCGGTCACTGACAGCTGTCACTGACCGTGATGTGACCGGATCGCTTTCGGGTTTCCGTCGCGCGGGACTCGTCGCCGGAACCCCGACGGCTCAGCGATCGCTGCCAATATATAGCTATATTCATATATACTGGAGACGTGGCCACTGCCGTCCCGCTTGTTCCGCGCCTCGTCGCCTGCCTGCGCACGTACGATCGGCGCACCGCCGCGGCCGACGTGGCCGCCGGCGTCACCGTGGGCCTCGTCGCGCTGCCGCTGGCCATGGCGTTCGCGATCGCCTCCGGCCTGTCGCCCCAGGCCGGCATCTACTGCGCCATCGTCACGGGCTTCATCGTCTCGGCGCTCGGCGGCTCGCGCGTGCAGATCGCCGGGCCCACCGGCGCGTTCGTCGTCGTCGTCGCGGGCATCGTGGCAAAGTACGGCGTCGACGGCCTCTTCATGTGCACGATGATGGCCGGCGTCATGCTGGTCGTCATGGGGCTCACCGGCCTGGGCGCCGCGGTCCGCTTCATCCCCCGCTCCGTCGTCGTCGGCTTCACCAACGGCATCGCCGTGCTCATCGCGAGCACCCAGCTCCGCGACTTCTTCGGGCTCCAGATGACGGCCGTTCCGGGGGAGTTCTGGCCGCGCATGACCGCGCTCGCGTCGCGCGCCGGCACGTTCTCGCCGCAGGCAGCGGCGGTGGCGATCCTGACGCTGGCGATCATCGTGGCCATCGCGCGGTGGCTGCCGCGCGTGCCCGGAGCGATCGTCGCGCTGTGTGTCGGCACCGTGGCGGCGCACGTGTTCGGCCTGGGCATCGAAACCGTCGGATCGCGGTTCGGCGGCATCCCCGCCGGCCTGCCGCACATGGGCATGCCGGCGTTCCGCGCGTCGCTGATTCCGACGCTGCTGATGCCGGCCATTACGGTCGGCCTGCTCGGCGCCATCGAGTCTCTGATGTCGGCGATGGTGGCCGACAAGCTGAGCGGCGATCGCCACGATTCGAACATGGAGCTCGTCGCGCAGGGCGTCGCCAACCTCGTGTCGCCGATGGTCGGGGGCCTTCCCGCGACGGGCGCGATTGCGCGGACAGCCACCAACATCCGATCGGGCGCCAGGACGCCCGTGGCGGGCATCGTGCACTCGCTCACGCTGCTGGCGATCCTGCTCGTCGCGGCGCCGCTTGCGGGCGCGATCCCCATGGCGGTGCTCGCGGCCATCCTCATGGTCGTGTCCTACAACATGGGCGAATGGCGCGAAATCCCGGAACTGCTGCGCCTGAGCAAGGCCGACATCGCCGTGTGGCTGTCGACGTTCGCGCTGACGGTCTTCGCGGATCTGACGGTCGCCGTCGAGGTCGGCATGGTGCTGGCGGCACTCCTGTTCATCCGCCGCGTGGCCGAGACGACCACCGTCGCGGCCGTGACGAAGGACTACATCAAGGACAGCCTGGACCACAGCCTGCACCGGCTGAACATTCCCCCGTACATGCAGGTGTTCCGCATCCACGGCCCGTTCCTGTTCGGCGCGACGGACAAGCTGAACGTCGTGTCCGACAACATCGACTCGCTGCCTGAAATCGTCGTGCTGCGCCTGCGCAACATGAACGCGATCGACGGCACGGGCCTGCTCGCGTTCGAGGAGCTGGCGGATCGGCTGCACGAGTCCGGACGCGAACTGCTGCTGTGCGGCGCGCGCCGGCAACCCGCCCACCTCATGAAACGCGCCGACTTCCACCGGCACGTCGGCGACGACAATATCTGCCAGAACATCGGCGACGCGATCGCGCGCGCCGAGGCGCTGCACGCCGCGCGCGAACGCGGGTCGATCGCGGAACGACACGAGGCCAGCGCATGAACCATCCGTCGCTCGAGCTGCAGACCCTGAAGGCCGAGTTCTTCCGTGCGCTGGCGCATCCGGCCAGGATCCGGCTGCTCGAGGTGTTGTCAGCCGACGGCGAGCAGGGTGTGCAGGCGCTGCAGGCGCGGCTGGATCTGGATCAGCCGATTGTGTCGCAGCAGCTCGCGCGGCTGCGCGCGAGCGGGATCGTCGTCTGCCGGAAGAACGGGACGTCGGTGCGGTACGCGCTGGCCGATCCGCGAATTGCCGACCTGCTGAGCGTGGCCAAGGCGATTCTCAACCGCCGCCTCACCAACCATCGCACGCTCCTCCACGAACTGCGCCGTCAGCGTTGAACGCGGCCTCGCGCCACCGGTACGATTGTTGCTGATCTGAGCACCATGCCCGACCGGGGGAAACGACGGATTTTCGCGGCCTCAGGGCTCCTGCTTGTGAGTGCGGTCGTTGCGCTGCGGGCGCAGGCTCCCGAGACCTCGGCGAGCGACGCCCTCGGACGGTTCGGCAGCCGGCTCGCGAGCGGCGCCGCGACGCTCGATTACGTCGAGGGAGCGGGCTATCTGCCCAGCCTGCTCGCGCAGCTCGGTATCAGCATCGATTCGCAAGTACTCGTGTTCTCGAAGACCAGTTTTCAGCACGCGCTGATCAATCCGAAGAACCCCCGGGCGGTCTACTTCAACGATGCCGTGTCGATCGGCATGGTGCCGGGCGGCAGTGTCTACGAGATGATGGCCGTCGAACCGGGCCGCGGCCTCGCGTTCTACACGCTCGACACGAAGCGCGTCGAGCGCCCCGTGTTTCAGCGGCGCGGCGTGGAATGCCTGTTCTGCCACGGGCCCGGCAACAAGGGCGCGGCCGCGATGGTCGTGGCGTCGGTGATCCCCAACGCGGAGGGCGTGCCCGCGTACACGAGCGCGTTCATCGATACGATCGATCACCGCACGCCGTTCGAGCGGCGCTGGGGCGGTTGGTACGTCACCGGCACGCACGGGTCGATGACGCATCTCGGCAACGCGGTCGCGCTCGATCCCGAGCACCCGCTGGATCTCGAAGAGGCGAACACCCAGAACCAGACGTCCCTCGCGGGCCGGTTCGACCTCGGCAAATACCTGACTGGCACGAGCGACATCGTCGCGCTCATGACGCTCGAACATCAGGTGGGCATGACGAACCGGCTCGGCGCGCTCGGCGTGCAGTTCACCGCCGCACAGCGAGCCGGATCCATCAACGCGGAGCGGGATCTGGATGGAGCCGTTCGCGATCTGGTGGACTACATGCTGTTCGTGGAGGCCGCGCCGCTCACCTCACCGGTCGCGGGCGTGTCGACCTTCACGAAAATGTTCGCCGCGGGAGGGCCGCGGGATCCGGAGGGCCGTTCGCTCCGCGAGTTCGACCTGCGGACCAGGCTGTTCCGCTACCCGGTGTCCTACATGATTTACAGCGAGCTGTTCGACGCGCTGCCGCGCGCGATGCGCGAGCGCGTGTATCAGCGGCTGCACGACGTGCTGACGGGCAAAGATGCGAGCGCGCGCTACGAGCGGCTCTCCGCCGCGGATCGGAAAGCCGCTCTCGAGATCATCGCCGCCACGAAACCGGCGCTCCCCGACTACTGGGCGCCGGCGAACTGACACGCGCCGGATCGTCAGGCGTGCGCGGACGCGCCGCGGGCCGCGGCGACCTGCGGAGTCCGGATCCTGCGGGGCCACGCGAGCAGCGCGACTCCAACCGGCACGACGAGAACCAGGGCCACAAGCGTCACGACGAACAGCCCCCCGAACAGTTGCTGGACCATGAACGACCTCCTGCGGCGGAGTGGTCGCAACACCTGTGCCGAAGAACAGAGGTTCGAGTCCGAGGTTCCAGAGGTTCGAGGGGCTCGAACGGTCCGAAGGGTCCGGAGCCAACGCTCCGGCGGTGAACTTTTCGTGCGTGCTGCGAACTATTCCCCGCCTCCGCGTTCGCCTTCGCGCTCTTGGCCCCGCCCTTGGCCCTGCCCTTTGCCCTTTGCCTTCTGCCCTCTGCCCTTAGTGTTATCCGGCACGCGTGTTGCGATGCGGACGCGCGAGAGGTGCTCGCGATGGACGTGCTGCGTGCGATCGAAGACAGCGGCGTCGGCATCTGGGTGCGCGAATCCGGATCGCTGTGGTCGTACCCGACGATTATCTTCCTGCACGCCGTGGGACTGACGTTCGTCGCCGGCGTGAACGCAGCGATCGATCTGCGTCTTCTCGGCTTCGCGCCCCGCCTGCCGCTCGCATCGATGCGCGGGCTCTTTCCGGTGATGTGGGTGGGCTTCTGGATCAACGCGCTCTCGGGCATCGCGCTGCTCATCGCCGACGCAACGACGATGATGGTGAGCTGGGTGTTCTGGGTGAAGATTGCCGCCATCGTGCTCGCTGTCATCACGCTGGCGCGCATCAGACACGTCTTGTATCTCGATCCGCACGCCGCGGTCGCGCGTGGCGGCAACGACGCCGTGCCGCGGCGCCTGAAGATGCTCGCGATGGCGTCCCTGTTCCTGTGGTTCGCGGCCGTCACGGCCGGCAGGCTGACGGCGTATCTGGGCGCGGGCGCGGTCGCAAAAGGAGGGCGTTGAGTGATGATGCCTCTGGTCGAATCCTTCTCGCACGCGCTCCAGGGCACGCGCCTCAGCTGGGCGGTCGCCGGGGGCTACCCCTGGATCTGGCCGGCATGCGAGACGCTGCACTTCATCGGCATGGGACTGCTCGTCGGCATCGTCGGCATCCTGGATCTGCGGATGCTGGGTGTCGCACGTGAAATCGTGCCCGGACCGCTCGAACGGCTGATCCCCTGGGCCATCGGCGGCTTCGTGCTGAACCTCATCACCGGCTTTATCTTCTTCGCCGGCGATCCGTTCCAGTACATCCACAACACGGTCTTCTGGCTGAAGCTGCTGTTCATCGTGCTCGCCGGCGTGAATGCCCTCGCGTTCTACGGCACGGGCGTTGCCCGCCGGGTCGATGCGCTCCGTCCGAACGAATCCGCACCGGCGTCAGCGAAATTCATCGCAGCCACCTCGCTGGTGCTGTGGATTGGGGTGATCTACTGGGGCCGGATGCTGCCGTTCCTGGGCGGGGCGTTCTGGGCAAGAAGTAGTGCGGACCTTCAGGTCCGCCGTGCAGCGGGCCTGAAGGCCTGCACGACGACGCCGACGGCAGGCCTGAAGGCCTGCACGACGACCGTCGTGCTACGCCGGTCGTCGTGCGCTGCTCAGGCCGCGCCCTTTTTGTCGGTGGTCGTCTCGACGCGCTCGACTTCGATCGTGCACTCTTTCAGCACGGCGGCGATCGCCGCCACGGCCGCCAGCAGGGGCGCGAGGACGGCGCCGAGCACGCCCACCGTCAGCGGGAACTCCGCCACGGTATATGTGTCGTGCTTGATGATGACGCGGCGGACGTTGCCTTCGTGGACGAGTTTCTTCACCGCGTCCACGAGCTGTTCGCCGGCGACTTTGAAAGACTCCGTGAAGGTCCGCTCAGCCATAGTCGCTTCTCCAAGTATCGGTCCCTAGCTATATACCATGGACCGGACGCGTCGCTTCGGCGACCAGGCGCACCATGTCCTGCAGGTCGAACGGCTTCGGCACGACGCGGTACGCCCCCAGGCGCAGGGCGCCCTCCACCATTTCCGGCGTGCCGAACGCGGTCATCATGATGACGGCGCTGCCGGGTGACATGGCGCGGATCGTCTCGAGCAGGCACAGGTCGTTCGAATCGGGAAGCCGGAAATCGAGCAGCACGACATCGAATCGCCGGCCGTGGGCGAGCAGGTTCATCGCCGCGGCGCCGTCGCCGGCTTCGTCGACGACACATCCGCAATCGGCCAGCACTTCGGCCAGGGACCAGCGGATGAGCGACTCGTCGTCCACGACGAGCACCTGCAGCGGTGTGGGAATTTTCACCATCTGTGGGGACATTTCCGGATATTCGGCTACGGCAATCACGCTCATCGCCCACCTGTTTCAATAAGCGGGCCATCGGCCGCCGGTGAGGTTACGCGAGCGGCAGCCTGAGAGTGGCTCGCGTGCCGCCTGCCTCCGGCGATTCAATTTCGATACTGCCGTGATGCGCCTCGAGCAGACGCTTCACCGTGGAGAGCCCCAGCCCGGTTCCCCTCGATTTCGTGGTGAAAAACGGCGTGAACAGCCGTTCGCGCGCCTCAGGAAGAACACCGGGGCCCGTGTCCCTGACGACGATCACACAGGCGCCGTCGCCGGAGGCCACGGTGACGGCGACCTGGCCCTGGCCTTTCATGGCCTGGGAGCTGTTCACGAACAGGTTGATGAAGACGATCTTGAGCAGCTCGGCGTCGGCCATGACCGGTGGCGACTGTCCCGTGATCGTCACCTGCATGCCGGCGTGGGCCGCATCCTGAGTGAGCAAAGCGGCCGTGCCTTCGAGCACCCGCGAGACGTCGAGCGGCAGCAGGTGCGGCTGCGGTGGACGGGCGAACAGCAGCAGATCCTTCACCAGCTGGTTGAGCGTGTCGATGCGCGCGATGATGTCGGTGACGACGCCGGCCTCGCGGCTGCCGGCGGGCAGCCGCTTGCCGATCACCTGGATGGCGCCGCGGACCGCCGCGAGCGGGTTCTTCACTTCATGGGCGATGACGGCGGCCATCTCGCCGAGGCGCACCAGCGCGGCCTGCTCGCGCAGCCGATCTTCCATTTGCACCCGCGTGCTGAGGTCGTGCAGGATGCCCGTGAACTTGCGCTCGCCGGCCAGCGACATCTCGCCGACGGACAGGTGCACGGGAAACGTGCTGCCGTCCTTGCGAAGCGCCGTCACCTCGCGGCCAATGCCGATGATGCGCGGCTCGCCTGTCTTCAGATACCTCGCCATGTAGCCGTCGTGCTCGTCGCGATAGGGCTGCGGCATCAGGACGCTGACGTTCACGCCGGTGACTTCGGCGGCCCGATAGCCGAACAGCCGCTCCGCGCCGGGATTGAACGCCTCGATCCGCCCGTGCGCGTCGATGACGATGATGCCGTCCACGGCGGCGTCGACGATCGAGCGCAGCCGCGCCTCGCTTTCGCGGAGCCGCTCGACGTCGCGCTTCTGCGCCGTGATGTCGCGCGCGATCGTCGACGCGCCGATCACGGATCCGTCCGCATCGCGCAGAGGCGACACGGCCAGGGACACGTCCAGGCGGCGGCCGTCTTTCGTCTGCCGGATCGTCTCGTAGTGCCGAACCAGCTCTCCGTCCTTGATTTTCGCGAGGATTCCGTTGATCTCGTCGGGATAGCCTGGCGGGACGAGCAGGCTCACGCTGCGCCCGACGATTTCGTCGGCCGCGTAGCCGTACATCAGCTCCGCGCCCCGATTCCAGGTCTGGACGCGGCCGTCCAGATCTTTCGTGAAAATAGCGTCGTTTGAGGATTCGACGAGCGCGGCCAGCTCGCGCGCCGCTTCGTCAGGTGACCTGTGCACGGCTCAGCTTACCGGAATTCCGCGAGGGCAGTTGGCATTGGTCGTGCTCTTCGTGACTGGTGACTGCTGACTGCTGACTGAAGGTGCATCCATGAACCTTGCCTCATCGCTGATGGGGCTCCGCCTGCCCCACCCGTTCGTCGCCGGGGCGTCGCCGCTTGGCGGCGACCTCGACACCGTCCGGCGCCTCGAGGACGCCGGTGCGGCCGCGATCGTCCTGCCGTCGCTGTTCGAAGAGCAGATCACCATGGCAGCCGACGGGCGCATCCGCCACGCCGATCCGCTCGACCAACACCACGCGGCCGCGCTGAAGCACTTCCCGGCCTCGTCTGAGTACACGGTACCGGCCGCAGGAGTACGCGGAACACGTGGGCCGCGTGCGCGCCGCCGTGAGCATCCCCGTCATCGGTTCGCTCAACGGGACCACCGCCGAATCGTGGCTCACCTTTTCGCGGCTGATCGAGCAGGCCGGCGCCAGCGCGATCGAGCTGAACATGTACGAAGTCGCGGCCGACTTCCGCGTCTCGAGCGAGGCGGTGGAACATCAGCTGGTGCACGTGATCGCCGACCTGAAGAAGTATCTGAAGATCCCGATCGCGGTAAAGCTGTCACCCTATTTTGCGTCGATCGCCAACCTCGCCCGCCGCCTCGACCACGCCGGCGCCGACGCGCTCGTCCTGTTCAATCGCTTCTACCAGCCGGACATCGACATTACGACGATGACCACGTCGCCCCTCGTCCAGCTCTCCACGAGCGGCGAGCTGCTGCTGCGGCTCCGCTGGCTGGCGATCCTCCACGGGCGGGTGCGGCCGTCTCTCGTCGCCACCGGCGGCGTGAGCACGCCCGAAGACGGGATCAAAGCGATCCTCGCCGGCGCCGACGCCGTGCAGGTCGTGTCGGCCATCCTGCGCAACGGCGCGGCGTACTTCGCGACGCTCCGCAGCGGCCTGGAGGGGTGGATGGCGCGCCACGAAATCGCGCACATCGACGATGTGCGCGGGCGCGCCAGCCTGAAGGATGCAGCGGATCCGGCGGCGTTCGAACGTGCGTACTACATTCGCACGCTGCACAGCTGGAAATCCTGAGGAGAACCATGTCCCTGCCCGACCAGCAACGCCTGGTAACGGCGACGGGCCTGACAGTCGTCGAGACACACATCTCGTTCGTCCTGCTCGACGGGACCTTTGCGTACAAGATCAAGAAGGCCGTCGATCTGGACTTCCTCGATTTCACCACGCTGGCGGCGCGGCGGTTCTATTGCCATGAGGAGCTCCGCCTGAACCGCCGGCTCGCGCCATCGCTTTACCTCGACGTCGTGCCCATCACCGGCACGCTGGACGCGCCGGTGCTTGGCGGCGAGGGCGCGGCGATCGAATACGCCGTGAAGATGCGGCAGTTCGACCAGGACGGCCTGCTGTCGCGGGTGCTGGCGCGCGGCGAGCTCACGCCGGCGCACGTGGACGAGATCGCCGCGGCGGTGGCGTCCTTTCACGCCGGCGCGGCACGCGCCGAGCCCGATGCGCCGTTCGGCCGCCCCGGCGGTGTCATGAGCCCGGTCCGCCAGAACTTCGTTCAGATGCCAGAGGCCATCGAAGACGCGGGCGATCGCGCGCGGCTCGAACAGCTCCGCGCGTGGACCGAAGCCGAGGCGACCAGGCTAACGCCGGTGTTCGAGGAGCGGAACCGCGGCGGCTTCGTCCGCGAATGCCACGGCGACCTTCACCTCGGCAACATCGCGCTGGTGGACGGCAGGGCGACGCTCTTCGACTGCGTCGAGTTCAACCCCGCGATGCGCTGGATCGACGTCATGAGCGACGTGGGCTTTCTCATAATGGATCTGCGCGACCATGGCCGTCCTGGATATGCGGCGCGGGTGCTCGGCGCGTACCTGGAATCGACCGGCGACTACGGCGGCCTTGCGGTCCTGCGCTTCTACGTGGTGTACCGGGCCATCGTTCGCGCGAAGATCGCGTGCCTCCGGATCGCGCAGACAACGGATGGAGCCGAGCGCGCGCGTCTCGTCGAGGAGTATCGAACCTATCTGGCCCTTGCGGCGGCCGAAACAAGCCCTCCTCGCCTGGGCGTGGTCATTACGCACGGCGTGACGGGATCGGGCAAGTCGACGCGCGCGCAGGACATCGTCGAGTCCGAAGGCGCCATCCGCATCCGATCCGATGTCGAACGCAAACGGCTCATGGGGTTCGACGCCGGCGCGCGGACGGGATCTCCCGTCGGCGGGGGCGTGTACACGAGCGACGCGAGCCGGCACACCTACGAGCGGCTTGCCGCCCTGGCCGGCGAGATCGTCGCGGCCGGCTATCCTGTCGTCGTGGACGCGGCGTTCCTCGAACGATGGCAACGCGATCTGCTACGCAGTACGGCGGCGGGCCTTCACGTGCCGTTTGCCATCCTCGACTGCCCGGCCCCCGAGCACGTCCTGCAGGCAAGGGTCAGGCAACGGCTCGAACACGGCCACGACGCGTCCGAGGCGACGCTCGACGTTCTCGAGCACCAGCTGGCGACGGCCGAACCGCTAGCGGCTGACGAGCTCTGACGTGACTTCCGCCGCCGGGCGCCTGACCGCCGGCGCGGTCTCCGGCTGCCCGCCGAGCCCGCACCGGTTGATCCGGTCGCCGAGGGTCGAACGCTTCACCTGCAGCAGGCGCGCAGCTTTCGACTTGTTGCCCCGGGAGACCGTGAGAGCCCAGCTGATCAAGCTGGCCTCGAGCTCGCGCAGGCGGTCGTCAAGTGAGATGGGCGTGGTGGACAGGGTTTCCTGGTTGATCATGATGCCTGCCGAAAAGGCAACGGGCGTGCCGTCGCGGCGGCGGCATAAACAGCAGGCAATCGGCGGATATGGCCGGCCACACGTGCCGACTCTGCGGGTTTTTCCGCGGTTTCCCTGAAAAAGCCCCGGCGGCCCGGCACCCCGCCGCTCCAAAACACGCCGGAATGCTCCGAGTTTTCGGAGCCCGCGCCCGGCACGTTGCTTGCCCCTGCAGATGAGAGAGCGAGGGCATCATGTTCGACCTCATCACCGGGACTGCGGAAAGACCATTGCGGAAGAAGGCGATTGGACCGAAAGTGGTCTCGATGGCCGTGCACGCGGTCGTTGCGACGCTGGTGGTCGTCATCCCGCTGCTGCGCGTCACGAACACGCTGCCCGAGATGCCGGCGATGATGGCGTTTGTCGCGGCGGTTCCGGAAGCCGCACCGCCACCGCCGCCTCCGCCGCCTCCGCCCGCCGCCACTGCGCCGAGAGGCGCGGGAAAACAGGTGCCCACCGCGCCGGCCAACGCGCTGGCGGCGCCCGTCGTGGCGCCGTCGGAGATCGCGCCGGAAGTGGCTCGAGTGGCGTCGGCGGGCGTCGAGGGTGGTGTCGAAGGCGGCGTGGAGGGCGGCGTGCTCGGGGGCATCGTCGGCGGACTTGTCGGCACCGTGACGGCTCCTCCACCACCTCCGCCGCCCCCGCCGGCGCCCGCCCCGCGGGGACCCGTCCGGATCGGCGGGCAGCTGACCGCGCCGGCGCTGCTCAAGCGCGTCGAGCCCGTCTATCCGGAGCTGGCGTCAGCCGCGCAGCTGACCGGCCTGGTGATTCTCGAAGCCACGGTGGGCACCGACGGATGCGTCGAGAGCGTGCGCGTGCTCCGCTCCCGCCATCCGTTCCTCGACAAGGCCGCCGTGGAAGCGCTCAAGCAGTGGCAGTACAGCCCGCTGGTCCTGAACGCGATCCCGACGCCTTTCGTGCTGACCGTGACCTTCAACTTCAGCGTGACGCGTTAACCGGCCCGCGCGGCCGAGAGGGGGACTTATGATCGCCATGAACAACATCCTGGTCGCCACAGACTTCGGGGAGGCATCCGATTCGGCGCTCCGCTACGGCCGCGAGCTCGCCGGACGCTTCGGCGCGACGCTGCACGTGCTGCACGTCGCGGAAAACGCCTACGTCACGACGTTTGGCGCCGAGACCTACGCGGCGATCGTGCCCGAGATGCAGCAGGAGATCGAAACCGCTGCGAAGAAACGATTGGCCGAAGCGGTCATCGACAGCGACGGCAGCGGTCCGCGCACCAGGACCGTCGTCCTGACGGCGAGCTCCGCCGCCTACGCCATCGTCGATTACGCCCGCGACCACGCCATCGACCTCATCGTCACGGGGACGCATGGCCGCGGCGCGCTGGCGCACCTGGTGATGGGCAGCGTCGCCGAGCGCGTGGTCCGGCTCGCGTCGTGCCCCGTGCTGACCGTGCGGCATCCCGAACACGAGTTCGTGAAGCCGGACACGCTGCAGGTGACCGCGGCCGCGCGTGCGTGACGCGCCGAGGGGGCTCGGAATGCTGCTGAAGGGCCTGATGGCCGGGGGGTTGGTCGCCTTGATGGCGGCGGGAGCGGCAGGCCAGCGATCTACGGTGGACGTCTCACCGTCGCTGGCCAACCCGTCGCTCGTCGGCGGCGATACGTACGCGTTCTACTGCGCCCCGTGCCACGGCAAAGACGGCAAGGGCCGCGGCCCCGTGGCGGAGGCGCTCAACACGGTTCCCGCCGACCTGACGATGCTGTCCAGGCGCAACGGCGGCGCGTTTCCAAAAGATCGCGTCCGCGCGTTCGTGACGACGGGCGAGCGCGCGATACCCGCGCACGGATCCACCGCGATGCCGGTCTGGGGACCGACGTTCACCGCTCTCGACCCGAGCGACAAGGTCGTGACCGTTCGCATCTTCAACGTTGTCGCCTATCTGGAGTCGATCCAAAAGTGACTATCCGCACCGCTCTGCTCACGGCCACGATTCTCGCGCTATCGGCTGGCAGCTCCACCGCCCAGACGGCGCGGACGGGCGCGATGATGCGCGAAAAGCTGACGCACGCGCAGAAGATCCTCGAAGCGCTGACGACGAGCAATCGCGATTTGCTGACGGCGGAGACCGGGGCGCTCGTCACCATCGCGAAGTCGCCGCGGTGGGCGGAGCTGAAAACACGCGAGCTGGGCGCGTATACCGACAATTTCCTGAAGGCGGTGGCCGAGCTCGACGCGGCGGCGAAACGGAACGACTTCGACGCGGCTGCCGCGCAGTACACCGCGATGACGACGTCCTGCTACCAGTGCCACCGGCGGCTCAAGGATCTGCGGGTCGCCCGCTGATCTCGTGTAGCGCGGGCCTTTCAGGCCCGCGAGTCGGCGGAAGTCGGCGGCCCTGAAAGGGCCGCCCTACGAATCACCAGCCCCCAGCCCCGAGCCCCTACCAGAAATATGTAAACCGCCCCGAGAACGTGTGAGCGGTGTAGGGCTGCGCGAGATAGCCGATGGTGAGGAACGACGGCATGTAGAGGCTGTTGAGTGTTTCCGGGCCCATCGCGAAATCGTCCACCGAGTACTTGTCGAACCAGTAGACGAAGCCGGCGCCGAAGTGCGACGTGAAGTGGTAGCGGAGGTCGGCGGTCAGCCGCTGCAGCGTGTTGACGACCGGCGGCAACTGGCTGACGGGCGGCAGCGTCGAGTTGGGCGCGAGCCCGTAGATGTACTGCGTGACCGCGTGGCTGTAGTCGTACGACGCGCGGAAATCGGTCTTCTTCTGCAGCAGCTTCAGCAGGTCCATCGACGCGGTGAACGTGTTCGCCTTGTCGGAGCCGTCCGTCGTCCAGTCGCGCCTCGGGTCGTCGAATTCCGGACCCGGGTTCGCCTGCCGGGACTTCTGCAGCGTGTTGTACCGCTCCCAGACATACTCGGCGCCGAACGAGACGTCCTGACGCGGCACGTAATCGGCGCCGAGCGAATACGAGTGGTTGTCGTTGCTGAGCAGGCCGAACACCGACTCGGGCGCGCCGTTGACGCCGGTCGGCGACGTCTCCGGGCGATCCTCGTTGCCGGCCGCGATGGTGCCGTGGAACGAGAGCGAGGACATCGGCGTGACCTGGAGGAGCAGCGACACGCGATTGGCGGTGCGATCGGAGACGTCGAACTGGCGCAGCGAGTCCTGCTCGCCGATGTCGTCCAGCACCTGGTCGTCGAACCCGGAGCCGGTGCGGTTCGAGTGTTCGTAGGCGGCGCGCACCGTCAGCCAATCGAGCCTCGTGCTGTCCCACGACAGGCGCAGGATGTTTTCTCCGGTGCTGTCGACGTACCGGAACGTCTGGTTGATGTCGCTGCGTGTATAGCCGGCGCGGATGGCGCTGCTCTTCCACGGCGTATAGGAGACTTCCGCGTCGAATGCCTTGCGATCGAGCGTGTACGGGCTCGTGGTGCCCGGGGGGAACGTCGAAACGCTCGTGTCGTACGTCACCGTCTGGTTCACGTGGAACAGGGGCGTCCGGTTGTCGAAGTCGTAGGTCCAGAAGCGCGCCGACAGCCACAGCGAGTTGGACGGGCGCGAGGTGAACGTGTAGTTCATGCTCGTGACGTGCGCCTCGGCCTCGGTGGTGGTCCGATCGAGCGGGATGGCCGGCAGCGCGCGTGTTGATCGTGAACGGAATCAGGATATCGTTCTGCGTCCAGTTGCCGACCGACAGATATGCCGTGGCGCGGCTGTGCGCCGCCAGGTTCACGGAGCCCGAGACGTTCACGGCGTTCAGGTTGCTGTCAGGCCAGAGCGACATGCGGCCCTGGGAGGGTCCGGCGGTCGGCGAATCCGTGATGCGCAGCGGGTTGTCCCAGATCAGCGGATCGACATTGTTCCGGAAGAACGATCCGTCGTAGCCGACGCGCGCCGACCCCCGCTGGTTGCCCCACTCGAGCGCCGCGCCGATCTCGTTCGTGTGCGTATCGACCGGTCCCGGAAGTTCAACCGCGTTGGAGAACCCGAACGTGCCGGCCCACGGCTGGTTCCCGCTCTTGACGGTGCTCCTGTACAGGAAACTCACATCCATGTCCGGCGTTACGGTGTAAGTCGCCCTGACGTCGGTGATGCTGCGCTTGAGGCGCAGGTCGAACGGCACCGCCAGGCCGGAGGCCGCGCCAATCGTGGTCGTGCCGTTCTGGATGCCGCTCTGAATTCCATCGTCGATGCGCAGGGTGGCCGACGGCGGCGACGTGGGCGAGAAGAGCGTCCTCGTCGTCTCGCTGAAGAACAGCGGAATCTGGTTGTACTCGAACGACACCTTCAGCTTGCCGTAGTCGTTCAGGGCGCCGTAGAACCGCTGATCGCGGTAGCCCACGTGGTCGGCCTGGATGTTGAACCACTTGGAATCCGACGCCCTCGTCATGCGGAGAACGTCGAGCGTGCCGCCGTTGCGGAGGTCGCGGTACCGCATGAAGCGCGCTTCGTCGGATCCTTCCGCGAACGCCGTTCCGCGCACCGTGAACTCGGCGTAGTTCTGGAAGGAATCGGGCGAGAGCGGCGGCGCGGTCGGCGGCTCCTGCGCGAAGAGCGCGACCGGCGCCAGGAGGCAGGTGACGAAGGCGAGCGAGCATCGCAGTCGTATGAACATGGCCTACCTGAGGAACGTGTTGCCGGCCGGGCTGTTCGACCCGTGAATCTGCGAATGGCAGTTCACGCATCCGCGTCCGATGATCCGGTTGCTGCCCTTGGCCACCTGGCCGGCGTCGTAAATCGTCGACGGGTGCTTGGTCCCGATGTGGCACCGCTGGCACAGCATGGGCAGCTTCGCCACCAGCATGCGCTCGTTGTTCGACCCGTGCGGGTCGTGGCACGTGTTGCAGGCTTCGCGCACGGGCGCGTGATCCCAGAGGTACGGCCCGCGTTTTTCGGTGTGGCAGCTCACGCACGTCTCGTTGACGAAGTTGCCGACCTTCAGCATCTTGAGGTTCGTCGATCCGTGCGGGTTGTGGCAGGAGCTGCACTCCATCTTCCCCTCGCGGAGCGGCATGTGCCCGAAGCGCTGCTGCTTGGCCACCTGGGTCTTGTGGCACGCCACGCACGTCTCGGTGACTGACGCTTGCTTGAGCTGCGCGTGGTCGGTCTGCGCGTTGTGGACGGAATGGCAGGTGACGCAGCTCAGGTTGCGGGCGTCGTGCATGCTGCCGCTCCACTGGGCATGGGCGCCCCGGTTGTGGCACGTGGTGCAGACCGCCGAGGCGTCGCGCGGGGCCATCTCCTTGAAGACGCGAATCTTCGTCTTGTCCCCGGTCTCCGAGTGTTCCTTGCCCGGCCCGTGGCAGGTTTCACACGCCTGGTTCTTGTTCCCCGACGGGGTGCGTACGTTCTGCGCGCGGCCGTGAAGCGTGGTGGACAACCGCTTGCCCTCGGTTTCGTGGCAGGCGATGCACGTGTCGTCGCCGGCAAACGCGTCGGCGGCCGGGGGCGCCGGCTGAGCGGGCCGCTGGGCGTACACCGTCACGGCCCACACGCATATCGCCGCGGCAACCAGCCATCGCATGGTGTGCTGCCCCTTGGGAAGAAGGGCGCCCGTTACTCGATCTTGTGGCATGTTTCGCAGTCCTGGCCGATGGCCCGGCCATCCGATGTCTTGTGCTCGTCGTCGTGGCAACGGAAACAACCCGGGAAATCGACGTGGCCGACGTTGTCGGGATAGGTGCCGAACTTCACGTTCATTTCCGGGACCACGCTGCGGCGGTACAGCTCCTGCACGGTCGCGATCGTTCGAGCGACGTCCGGCGGCTGCTGGGTCTGATAGAACGCCTTCAGCGTGGTCGCAATCCCGGCCAGGGCGGCGTCCTCAGACGGATAGCTGGCGGTGAGGGCCTTCGCCGCCTCGCGGTGCACGAAGGGCAGCGTCGCCGGAATCGCGTTCCGCTCCAGGGCTTCGTTGACCGCCCGCGACACCGTGGCCGGCGTCGGGTGCCCGGCCCGATTGTGGCAGTCCATGCACTCCATGCGCCGGCGTGTCCCTGAGGAAACGAGCTCCGACGATGCGCCTTCGGCTTTGTACTCGCGGACGGTGCCGTCGGGCGCCGTGACTTTGACGTAGGGAATCGTCTGTCGCGTTTCGTCGGTCGCGATGTACTCGACGCGCGTGCCGGGGTTCGCGTGCCAGTGAATGCCGCGGACGGCCGCGAGCCGCCCTTCTCCTCCGCCGACGTGCATTTGCAAGTTCGTCACCGTCCGGGTGTTGGTCTCGTCATCCCCGTACTCGGCAACGCTGCGCAGGACTTCGCCGTGGTAGGCGCCCGACGAGTGGCAGCGCTCGCACGTCTGGGCCGCCGACACGAGCTCGTGCGCCTGGGCGGTGATCGGACGAGGATAGGTCCCGAACGCAATCGAGACGAGCTGCCGGGTGCCCGACGCCTTCGCGGCGGCGAAGCCCGCGGCGCCGGGCGCGACGTGGCAGTCCACGCAGCGGGCGCTGACGTGCGGCCCCTGCCGGTGCGCGCGCTGCTGCGGCTTCATGACGTGGCAGACCTGCGTGCAGAACCCGACCGAGTCCATGTATTCGACGCCGCCGTACGCGGCCAGGGAGACGATCACGACGTTCGCCATCGTCAACGCGAACACGAGGACCGTAATCTGCCGCTGCCGCGCGTCGTTCAAATCCACGCGAGGCCACTGCATTGCCGAGGGCGCTTTGCCGGCGGCGCGGCGACGGCGCTCGATCCAGGCCCCGAGCGGAATCAGCAGGAGTCCGGCGATGAACAGGACCGGCACGACGACGAAGAACACGATGCCGAGATACGGGTTCGTGTGAAGGCCGAACAGGTCGGCCAGGAACACGACGACAAACACCACGGCGCTGATCGTCGTCAGCACCATGCCCGCAACCGAAATCGGGCTGCGGATCAGCCGAACATCGCGGGTCACAGGTCTACTTTTTGAGCGTCTGCAGATAGGCGACGAGCGCGTCCACGTCGCTCTTCGGGAGCGAGTACTGCTTCATCACGGGCTTCCGGGGCGCCTTGGTCTTTTCGGTCATGCCCTTGGCATCGGTGATCCACGCGCGGATCTCGTCGGCCGGCTTGCTGCCCGCGTCGTCGAGCGGTCCCTTCGCGTTGCCCTTTCCGGCGATCGAATGGCAGACGGAGCATTTCTGATCCGCGTACACCTTGGCGCCGGCGGCAGCATCCTGGGCGGCCGCCACTGCGGCGAACGCACTGATGGCAAGCACGACAAATCCGGTGCGAAACATGCGGGCCCTCCTTGGGGTGAGAGTTGAAACCGTAACCTATCACGCTGCTAATCTCAACGTGTCGATATTTCGGCAGGGTCTCCGGAACGATGTTTGCGTCGTTATCGAGTGTGCAACGCGCAAGATCCTGATCTCAGGAGGACGCCGTGACACCCGGAGCTGCTGTGTTCTACGCCACCCGCGAAGGCCAGGCGCGGCGGGTGGCCGACCGCGTCGCCGTAAACCTCAGGTCGCAGGGGTTCGACGTCGATCTCTTCGACGTCCGGACCTTGCATGGCCCCATCTCCTGGGGCGCCTACCGCACCGTGTTCGTCGTCGCGTCCGTGCACCTTGGCCGGCACGAGCGGGAGATGCGGCGGTTCGCCGCGCAATACCGGCGCGAGCTCGAGGCCGCCGGCGCCGGGTTGCTGTCGCTCTCACTGTCGCAGGCGGGCGTCCAGGACGAAATGGCGCCGCCCGAGAGGCGCCGGGTGGCGTCCGCCGACGTGCGCCGCATGATCGACGCGTTCGTGGCCGACACGGGGTGGACGCCGGCCCGCACGCTCGCGGTCGCGGGCGCGCTCGCCTATACGAAATACAACTTCCTGGTGAAGCTGGTGATGAAGCGAATCGCGAAGCAGAACGGCGCGTCCACCGACACCTCGCGCGACTGGGAATTCACCGACTGGCAGGCGGTCGATCGGTTCGTCGCCGAACACGCCCGTTTCGCACGCGCAAGTTGAAGGCCAGGCCGTCCACGGCACCGTGGTGCATAATGCCGGTCGAGGGCTGGTGCCACCCTGCCTCGCCGACGCCGGCGTGAACACGGTTATTGAGGTGCTCGAATGATGACGATGCTCAAGCGAACGTTCGTGGTTCTCGGTTCGATCGGTCTGGTTGCCTGTGCCACCACGACCTACGAGTCGAGCTGGCGGGCGCCCGACGCGCAGCCGATCGGTTCGCTGAAGGGCCAGAAGGTCATTGGGATGGTGGTCACCAAGAACACCGCCGCCCGCCGCTCGGCTGAAGACGCGCTGGCAGCGGCCATCACCGCCCAGGGCGGACAGGGTGTGCCGGGCTATACCATCGCGAGCGACGATATCGTCACCAACGAAGCCCGGGTCCGCACCGCCGTCGAAGCCTCGGGAGCAGCCGGCGTCGTGGTCATGCGCCCGGTGGCCAAGGACAAGACCATCACCAGCACGCCGTCCATGTACACGGGGCCGATGTACGGGCCGTACTGGGGCGGCTACTACGGGTACGGCTGGGGCGGCGCCTGGGGGACGGGCGCGGACATCCGCACGGACACCATCGTGACCGTCGAGACGCTCGTGTACTCCCTCAAGCAGAACAAGCTGTTGTGGGCCGGCCAGAGCAAGACCACCAACCCGTCAAACGTCGATGCCTTCGTCAAGGAGCTCGCCGCCGGCGCGGTGCGCGAGATGAAAAAGGTCGGGCTGCTCTAGAACGGCTTAACTCTAGCCCGCTGAACACATTACAGGCCATGGTCGAAGGCAGGATGCATCCGGCGGGTCTGCACAAATTTTGCTATGCTGTTACAGTTCTACGCAGATGTTCTTGACAACTGCTCCGACCTCGCCGCCTCGCCTCAGCGTGGGCGGTTCTCATTTTGACCGCCGCCTGTAACTCAACTCCCAAGCCTGCCGCGAACACGCAGACATCGGCTGGCTTGCCACGACCAGCCGCGCCGCCGCAGACAACCGCCGACGGCGAATCAGCCGGGTCCGCGGATGACGATGGATCGGTCCAGGGTATTCCGCTCAAAATAATCGCCGAAAAATGGACAGGCGATCTCGACGGCATGATCGCGCGGCGGCTGATCCGCGTCCTGACGGTCTACTCGAAGACCACGTTCTTCGTGGACAAGGGCACGCAGCTGGGGATGGTTCCCGACGCGTTCAAGCTGTTCGAGGACGAACTCAACAAGCGGCTCAAGAACAAGAACGTCATCGTGCACGTCGTGATCGTTCCCGTCGCCGCGGATGAACTCATCCCGGCGCTAGTCGACGGACGCGGCGACATCGTCTCGGCGGGCAAACTCGCAACGGCCTGGCGCCGCGAACGGGTGGACTTCACCAACGCGACGCGAAAGGGCATCTCGTCGATCGTCGTGACCGGCCCCGGCGTGCCCCCGCTCAAGAGTCTCGACGATCTCGCCGGCAAGGAAGTGTACGTCCGCGCCTCGGACGTGTCGGCGAAGAACGTGGACGAATTCAACGCCCGGCTCGCCGCCGCCGGCAAGCCGCCCGTGCGGATCAAGCCCGCCCCCGAGGTGCTCGCCGACGAAGACCTGCTCGAGATGGTCAACGCGGGGCTCGTGCCGATGACGGTCGTGGACGACTACATCGCGGAGTTCTGGAAGCAGATCTTCCCGAACCTGGTCCTCAACACGTCGTTCGAGGTTCGGACCGACGGCGAAACCGCGATGATGGTCCGCAAGGGCAGCCCGAAGCTGATGGCGGAACTGAATGCGTTCCTGGGCCGGTATCCGGAAGGATCGCTGCAGCGGAACGTGTTGTTCCAGAAGTACCTGAAGAACGTGAAATTCGCCAGGAGCGCGACATCAGGCCCCGACCGCGAGCGGTTCCGGCAGACGATCGCGTTCCTGCGCAAGTACAGCGACCGGTACAAACTCGACTACCTCCTCATGGCGGCGCAGGGCTACCAGGAGTCCGGCCTCGATCAGAACAAGAAGAGTCCCGTCGGCGCGATTGGCGTGATGCAGGTCATGCCGGCCACCGGGAAGGACATGAAGGTCGGCGACATCGAGAAGATGGAGCCGAACATCCACGCGGGCGTGAAGTACATCCGCTTCATGATGGACAACTTCTACGCCGACGAGCCGATGGACGAGCTCAACAAGGGCTTGTTCTCCTTCGCGTCCTACAACGCGGGCCCGGGCCGCATCCGCCAGCTGCGGGCGCGCGCCGCGAAACGCGGGCTGAACCCCAATCTGTGGTTCAACAACGTGGAGCTGCTCGCCGCCGAGTCCATCGGCCGTGAGACCGTGCAGTACGTCTCCAACATCTACAAGTACTATCTCGCCTACAAGCTCCTGACGGAGCAGCAGACCGAGCGCGACCGCGTGAAGGCCGGCGGCTAGGACCTAACGAAACCTGACGCGGCGCAAGCGGCTACGGCTTGCGGATGAGACCGTCTTTCTGCATCTGCTCGGCGGCTGCTTTCACGAGCTTCTTCACGAGCTCCTGTGCGCCCTTGGCGTTGGTCGTCTCGCTCGTGCCTGCCCAGAGCAGCCGGTTGCCGGTGACGTCGAACACCAGCGTCTCGACCACGGCGGTCACGGTGGTCTTGTTGGGGGAGAGATCGATGGTCGCGCCCCAGGCGTACGGATAGTAGCCCCAGAGCGATCCGTAATACGGCGAGCTCTCCCAGGCGACGACGGTCGGGCGGGTTTCCTTGCTGATGTCCACGAGCCGCATGATGACGACGGCGGCGGTGTCGGTCCGCTCGAACCACGCCTTCGCGCGGTCCTTGTCGCGAACTTCTTCCTTCGGGATCATCTGATAGGCGGGAACGCCCTTGACGCCTCTCGCGGTCAGCTCGCGCGCCAGCGCTTCCTCCGTGCTTTGCCGCAGCGGCATGTCGTTGCTGACGATGAGGCCGACGATCTTCTTTCCCGCGTAGACGACGTTCGAGGCCGCCGGATTTTTCCAGGTCGCCGTGAACGTCTGCGCGAGAGCGGCGGCGGGGAGCGCCAGCAGGAGCGTGAGCGAGAGAACGGAACGACGGATCACATTTCCTCCGGGGCCGGAGCGTATCACAGTCGACCGACGGCGCCGGCGGCGGTGCGGCCGCCTCCGAAATGCTGGAGGGACGGAGCTGCGGACAATCCGTCAAACGCGAGCAGCACTCGATATTCGCGGCAAATTCCGTCGAAAGGACCTGCCGGTGACGGTGGCGAGGCGGCACGAAATCTGCTGGTTGGAGCCGGCAGGCGGCTCGACGGTATCGACTCGAAATCCAATTGTTCGTACTTTTGCGCCGCCCTTCGAGCAATTTAATGCAATTCGACCTAATCACACGTACCGACCGGGACATAATCGAGAACCGGGGTGCGGTCGCGGTCGTCTTATCCCGCAGACCCGGCAGACCGGCAGTCTTCCTCTCAACGAAAGGATTTCGACGAATGTTCAAGCGAATCTCTCTCATTGCGTTCATGGTAATGCTGGCGGCCATGCCCGCCTTCGCTCAGAAGGCCGAGGTTGGCGTCACCTTCGGCTGGGTCCTCTCAGACGGCGTTGATTTCGGCAGCAACGTGGTTGCTCCGGGAGGCGTGTACAGCCGCGTCGATCCCAAGGACTCCTTCGGCTGGGGCATCGACGTCGGGTTCTTCATCTCGCCGAACTCGGAAGTGGGGTTCCTCTACGGGCAGCAGCTCTCGACGCTGCAGGCCAGCGGCACCAATGTCGTGGATATCGGTGACATGACCGTCAGCACCTACCACGGCACGTTCACGTACAACTTCGGCGAATCGTCCGCGGCAGTTCGCCCGTACGTGATGATCGGGCTCGGCGCCACGAGCTTCGGCTCGGTCGACTACATCGGCAACAGGGGCGCCCGGGACGATCGGGAGCTCGACAAGGTTCTCCAGCACCTGGGGCGCCGGCGCGAAGTTCTACGGTTCGTCGAAGGTCGGCGCGCGTGTCGGCCTGCTGTGGACACCGACATATATCAACTCGGAAGCCGCCGGCTACTGGTGCGACCCGTACTGGGGCTGCTACCTGGTCGGCAACGCGAAGTACTCGAACCAGCTCGAATTCCAGGGCGGCGTCACCTTCCGGTTCTAGCGTCAGTCAGCCGTAGTGCAGGCCCAGGGGGGGCCTGCACTACTTCACCGGCGCGAACATCACGAACCGCCGCTCATCGTCGTCCCGGGTCTCTCCTACTTCGCCGTCTCGATGCTCGTCAGCAGCGCCTGTGTATAGGTGATGTCGATCTTGTCGCCCGCCTTGACCCCCTCGATGTTCTTCTTGTCTTCCACCTTGCGCGACACCGTCCGGCCGTCGTCGGTCATCACGGTAATCGAGGGCACGGACGGATCCACGGCCTTCACCGTCACGGTCCGTTTCTCCTGCGTGGCGATCGAGCCGGCCGGCTGCGCCCCTTTTGCGCGGGTCAGGGCCGCCTCGTCGCTGGCGCCGCTCGACTTCTGCCCCGGCTTGACCAGCTGGAAGACCAGCGACTCGTAGTACGTCAGCCTCACCTTGTCGCCGACCTTCACAGAATCGAACCGCTTGATGGCTGGATCCACCACGTACGTGTCGGTCTCGCCTTTTTCGGTTTTCAGCGTCACGCGGCGGGCGCTGTAGTCGACGGCCTCGACGGTGGCGGTCGCCGTGATCGTGTTCGCTTTGCTCACGGTCTTCTGGGCGTGCAGGGTCGAGACGCCGGTCACGCAGAGGACGCCGAGGAGCGTGATGAGTCGATTCGTCATGGTCTTCTCCTTGTTTTGGGACATTGTAGGGACACGGCTACCGGTTCTTCGTGATCTCGATCGCGCGCTCGCGCGTGTAGGTGATTTCGATGGTGTCACCGCGCTTGAGGCCTTCGAGCAGCCTGCCGTCCGTCACCTGACGCATGACGGTGCGGTTGTCGGCGGTTCTATAGGTGATGACGTGGCTCGCGGGATCGATCGTCTCGACCCGCACAACAGCCTTCAGCTGCTGCATCACGTCGGCGGCGGCCGCATCAGGGCCCTTCTTTGCCGCTGCGGTGCTGTCCTCGAGGACCGTCATCCTGGCATTCGGCCGCACCGCGACGACGACCGACTCGCTGATGCGGACCGTGATGGTGTCGCCCGATCGCAGCGCGTCGAAGGCCTTCAGCTCCTTGCCTGCGTAGACCGTGTGCAGCAGGCCTTCGGGCGTCCGCAGCGTCACGGAGCGCGCAAACGGATCGAGACGCTCGACTTTGCCGCCGACGACCGCCACATCGCGCGTGGTGACCTTTGAGTCCTGCGCCAGGACCAATGTCGAATGAAGAATGATGCATGCAGAAACAAGGCGCGCCAACTTCATCATTCGTCATTCTCCATTCTGCGTTCTGCGTTCTGCGTTCTCTAGTAGCTCCAGCCGATCGAAAAAGAGACGCCGACGTCGTTCTTCGCCGCGTCCGGGCTCGGGGGACGGCTGTCGAAGGTATCGAACATGTTGATCGCGAGGAAGAAATCCTTCAGGACCTCCCGCCGGGCGCTGGCATCGAGCTGGATGCGCTGGCGGCCCCAGTTGCTGAGGCTGGGGTAATACTGAAAGCCAGCATCGACGTTGGTTTTGGGGCGATCGTACCGGTAATACGACTGGCGGAGCGTGAAGAGCGCCTCCAGGTTCTGCGTCGGATCGGCATCGACGTTGCGCTCGTCGTTGGCCGCGATCCCGGCGGCGATCGGACAGCTGGGCCCGATTGTTGTTGACGAGGCGCGGACCGACGGCGACGGCGACCTGCGAGCGCAGGAGCAGCCCGAGGCTCTCGTTGCTGTCGAACCCCGCCGCCGACGCGATGAACAGGCGCGGGCCGCGATACCGGACATACGACGCCTGAATCGAACCGCGATCGTCGCGATGCCCGTCCTCCCCGCTCGCCGTCAGCGTGCCCGACGCGGTGAGCCGCCCTTCGAACGCCGGCCTGCGGTACAACGTGTTCGAGTTGACGTTGAGCGTGGTGATGTCGCTCGACTTCGTGTAGCTGAAGCCCACGTCGAACGAGCCGTCCAGCTTCGTCCAGAAGCTGCGTCCAATGGGCGCGATCGTCGCGACCTCGATCATCGCCAGCGGCACACGGGTCGCGACCTCGACGATGACGAGAGTTTTCGGATCCCCGGCGGCCAGGCCGCCGAGGAACCGGCGTCCATCGGTGGTCGTCACGTCGAACTGCCCGACCGCCGAGAGGGACACGATCTTATCCCACTCGAAATACAGCGTCCCGACGTCGTCGGTCGAGAGCTCGAGCTGGCCTCGATTGAGACTCTTCACCTCGCCGGTGATGTGATCCCCGTTGCCGAGGCGGACGACGTCGGCCTTGGGCTGCGCGTGGGCCGTTCCGGCAAGGGCCAGCAACAGGGTCAGCGCCAGGAGGGCACGCGCGAGCCGGCAAGAGATGATGGGCGCGATCACTTCCTGCCGGCTCTGTGGCCTTTATTCGACGGACAGGATCAGGGCTTCGGTCCAGGTGATGTCGAGCCTGTCGCCCACCTTGACCTTCTCCAGCGCCTTCTTGTCCTCGACGCGGCTGCTGTACTTCCAGCCGTTGGGACCGGTGAACGTGATCGACGGGATCGCCGGATCGATGGCGGCGATGGTCGCCGTAATCGTGCGCTGACGCGACGTGGTGCCGGCCACCTTGCTCTCAGACCTGACGGTCCCGCCCGACGCGCTGTTGACGTCCTTCTCGCCCGGCGCCTTCACGCGCAGCACGAGGTTCTCGTAGTACTTGGCGGTGATCTTGTCGCCCACCTTCAACGTGTCGAACCGCCGGATGCTCTCAGGAAAGTAGAACACGTCGTAGGTCCCGTCCGGTTTCTTCACGGTGACTTCCCGCGTCGCTTTCTCGATCGCCTCGACGCTGGCGGTGACCGTCTTCGTTTCGCCGGTGAGGGTCTTCGTCTGGGCCGAGGCGGGCACCGCCGCCAGCGCGAGCATTCCGGTCACTGCGAACATACCAATCGTTCTCATGTCATCACCCCTTATCTTCTGCGTTTGTACTGCTATCGCCGCCGTCCGCCGCCGCCGCCGCGCGACATCCCGCCGCCGCCGCCGCTCGGGCGGTAACTCGATCCTCCCGTCCGCCCGCTGCTGGTGCTGCTGTAATCCTTCGTGCGCTGGGCGCCTTCGGCGCGCGCGGCCGAATCACGATTGAGCTGCCCCGCCGTGTTGGTGTCGGGACGGGCGCTGTTGCCGTTCGCTTCCGACCAGCCGCCGCCCGAATCCTTCTTGTAGACGTTCCCGTCGCGGCCTGCGTAGACATCGCCGCTGCCCGTTCGCGCGACAGTGCCGCCGCCCGGTCCGGGCGTGTTGCGCGAAATCGCCTCGCCGCCGCCGCTCCCCTGGGTGACGCGCGTGGTGTTGCCGGTGCGGTTGTTCGTGACGCGAGACGTCGATGCCCACTGGTCGCCGCGCGCGACCGCCGTCGATCCCCAGCTGCCGTAGACGTTCGAGCCCTGCCGCGTCGCGCCGACCGCGCCGGTCCGCGGGTTGTACGCGCTCGCCGCCGCGCGCGACCCATACGGGCCGTACGCCGCGGCACCCCGCGCATACGTCCCGGTCCTGGGGTTGTAGCTCGCGCCGACGCCGGCGCCGCCGTATGGACCGTAGGCCGACACGCCGCGGCTGTAGGCGCCAGTCCACGGGTTGTACGAGGCATGGAACCCGTAGCTCGGGTAATACGGCCGGTAGTACGGGTAGAAGCCGCCGCCGTAGCCGTAGTATGGCGGGTAGTACCAGCCGCTGCCCCAGACGACGCAGCCCCACGCGATCATCATGCCGGTGTAGGCGGCGGCGGCGACGTACACGGCCGTGTCGTCCTTGTCTTCCTCCACGGTGACGTAGGTGACGTTGTGCGACGGCGAGCTCGCCGGGATCGTGTAGATCTCGCCCGGCACGGATCCGGTCGCTTCCCACGGGCCGGTCGGGCTCTTGCCCATGAACCAGACGCCCTGGAAGCACATGTAATAGAGGTCGCCGACCTTGATGATGTCCTTGTCGGTGTTCGCCGCGCGCTGCAGGTTCGTCTTCTCGATCGGCTGGAACTCCGGCATGCCGCCGTCGTACGCGACGTCGGGCGCCTTGATCTGCTTCTTGTTCACCGTCGCGATCTGCGGGATCTGCGCGAGCAGCACCGCCTCGGCGGCCTGGTCGGTGCCCGGCACCGACGCGAGCACGCGCGATCGGTCGTGCGAGAGCGGGATCTGCTTGAACTCGGGCGGCAGCGACAGCGTCGTGAACGTCCACGGGCCCGTGAAGTCGGGCGCGCTGAACCAGCGGCCCGACGTCAGGAAGTAGACCGGGCCGGTCCTGCCCAGCCGGAACACGTCGCTTTCCGTGTTGTTCACCCACAGCAGCTTCGTGTTGCCGACCGTTACGTAGCTCGCCGGGCCGCGCAGCAAAATCAACTCCGCCGGCGTCGTGCTCACGAACACCTTGGGGACCTGCGAGGCCTTCAGCGACTTGCCCGGAAGCGCGTCCCTTACTTCCTTCCAGTTGTCTTTGTCCTTGTCCTTCTCCCCTGGCAGCTCTTTGAAACTGTCGGGGAGCTTGCCCGCCGGCTTCCACTCGCCCTTGATGTCGGTGGCAGACAGCCAGCTCTCGTTGTAGCGCAGGTAGTACGTGTTGGTCTGCGTGTGCTGGAACAGATCCCAGTTCGTGTTGACGGCGAACTTGAGATCGTTGCCCATGATCGGGCTCCAGATCGGATCGCTGTCGATGTTCACGAGGATGGCGTCCGACGCGCTGTAGAAGATCGGCGGCGGATCCGCCTTCACGTCCGCGACGTTCTTCGGAATGATCTGGCTCTTGTCCAGCCGCGCGAGGACGCGATCGAGCGCGATGACCATCTCGCCCTGCGGCCCGTTCTTGACGATCTCGCCCGTGATTTCCTTGATCTGATCGTTCGACGCGTTCGGAAAGCTCGACTCCGTCACCCTCACCTGCGTGAAGTTGACCAGGCGTTGGTCGACCGCGACCGACGTGTCGCCTTCGAACTTGACGGTGCCCATCGTCTGCTTCGACTCCCCCTTCGGGATGAACGACACCGCCGAATAGGCGACCATCTTGCGTTGACCGTCCCAGCTGGCAATCTGCGGCTGGAAGACCCGCAAGGCGCCGCCGCTGGCCGTGACGAAGTCCCGCGGCCATCCGCCGTCAACCGCCGCCGCATTAGCGGTACTGGCGGCAGCCGCGGGCTTGGCAGCGGTGGTGGTCTTCGGCGCGGCCGTCTGCGCGCGCAGCACCGGGACGATCGGCGTGAACAGCACGCTGGCAGCGGTGACCAGCGCGACAATTGTGTGGAACGAATGACGATGAATCTTCATGAAACCCTCTGGAGCAAGCAACAGTCTTGAATCAAGCCGAGCGGCGCAACGATTGTAGTCGTTGAGAACGCCGGCCCGTCAAAACACCCGCGGGGCTGCCCCCCGGCCGCCCCGCGGGTCAACCGTACGTGCCCTACTTCGGCCGGACGGCGTACGGATTGGCGCCGAGCGCGTTCGAGATCGCCGTAATCGTCCGCTGCGCGCGCACGCTGTTCCCGGCATCGTCGAGCGGGGGCGAGATAACCGCGATCCCGAACTTGCCGGGCGCCACGGCGATGATCCCGCCGCCGACGCCGCTCTTCGCGGGCAGGCCGGTGTGGTACAGCCACTTGCCGGAGTCGTCATACAGGCCGGCCGTGGCCATGACCGCCAGGACGCCCGGAACTTTCGCCGCATCGAGCACCACTTTGCCCGTCACCGGGTTCTTGCCACCGGCAGCGAGGGTCGCGGCCATCATCGCCAGATCCTTGGCGTTGACGCCGACCGAGCACTGCCGGGTGTAGAGATCGACGGCCTGCGGCCAGTTGGACTTGATGTAGCCGTAGGCGAGCATCAGGGCGCCGATCGCCTGGTTACGCTGGTTGGAATCGGATTCCGACTTGTACACGTCCTGGAGCACGGTCAGCTGACGGCCGGCGTAGTCGTTGTACGTGCCGATGATCTTCTTCCAGACCGCGTCGGAGTTCGCGCCAGTCACCATGCTGGTCGCCGAGATCGCCCCCGGGTTGACGAGCGGGTTCATCTCCGGCGCGCCGGTGCCGACGACCGTTTTGACACCTTCGACGGCGATGATGGAATTGAATCGCGCGCCCGTCGCGTCGACGCCGATCCGCTTCTCGATCGCGTCGAGGCCCTGCTCCTGGATGACCTGCGCCATCGTGAAGACCTTGGAAATCGACTGGATCGAAACCTCGGTCTTGATGTCGCCGGCCGTGTAGACCTTGCCGTCCACGGTGATCAACGCGACGCCGTACAGGTTCGGATCCACCTTGGCCAGCGCCGGGATGTAGTCCGCGTTCTTGCCTTCCTTGAGCGTCTTGAACTGGGCGTAGGCGTTGTTGACGGCCGTCTGCGGATCGGGGCCCTGGGCGGTGAGCACGAGCCCCCCGGCCATGACACTGGCGGCGATCCCCGCCATGAAGCGGCGGCGCCGCGTTGCAACCAGATTCCTGAACATCACTGTCCTCCTAGCTTGTAGCCAAAGCTGTACTTGAACGAGAACTGCAGGCGGTAGTCGCTGACCGCGAAGCCGTCCGAATTGTTTTCGCGGTGCGCGTACTGGAATTCCACGCCCATCAGCGCGTTCTTCGCGGGCGTCACGAGAAGATTGCCGCTGAAGTAATCGCCGTTCTTGTAGGCGTTGGCCGCCTGCCCGTCGCTGTTGGTGATATCGACGCGCGAGTAGCCGATCGCGCTCGAGGTCTTCGCATTCCAGTTGTGATCGAGATAGATCACCACGCCGAGGTCGTGAAGCGCCTCGCCGACGACTGGCGTCACCGCGTTGCCGGGGTTGCTCTTGATCGCGACATCCACTGGTGCGTCGTTGAAGTAGTTCTCGATGCCCGCGCCCTCGACGAGCTGCAGGCGCAGGGTGTCGTTCGACCCGAATTTCACGTTCGAGCTCACGCTGATACCCCAGCCCCAGACGCTGCCGTTCAGGTCGAACCGGTCATTCGGGATGAGGTCGTCGTAGGCAATCTTGCGCAGGGCGCCGCCGAGCTGGACGTAGCCCCATTTCTTGCCGCCGAGGCGGTAGTGGCCCGTGAAGTCGGGAGACGGGAACCGCGGCTTCACGTTCTGCAGTTCCACGCGATCGGCGAGCACGCCGGCGTCACCGCTCGCGCCCGGGGCCTCGATCGCGACGCGCGCGTTCGAGCTGCCGTCGTTGAACGGTTCCCAGAACACCTGGACGTTCCGGAAGAAGAGCATCCCGTTCGGTCCCCAGTAGTCCAGCACGTTCGGAAAGACGTCGACGTCCATGAACGTGCTGTTCGTCTGGCCGGCGCCCACCTGTTTCTACTGGCCCCACGCGTGGCGCAGGCGGATGGTGGTCTGGCCGGCGTCTTTGCCGACGCCGAACATGTCGAACTCGAACTGGCCCTTCACGGGCCCGTTGGCGGTCGGCACTTCACCGCGGACGCCGAACCGGCTCTGGCGCGCGCTGATGTAGAAACGGCCGTCGTTCCCGAACTGATTCGCGACGTTCGGCAGCCGCGAGGGCCGGTTGACGTCGTACCAGTCGGGATTGTTCTGCTTGAAGTCGGCGATCACGTCGGCCTGCGCGAAGCCGTAGATTTCGAGCGTGCCCTTCTCGTCCTGCGCCGCCTGTGCCGGCGGCGCGCCCGGGTCATCTGCCAGGCTCGGCGGCGCTGACGACTCCCGCGACGCCGACGAGCATCAGAAACGCCAGCCCGCTCCGCAACGCCGCAGCCGTTCGCAATTTCCGTGTCAAAAACATCTATGGCTCCTTGTTGATATTCCCGCCGCTATTTCACGTTCAGTCGTTCCCACTCGCGGACGCGCTTGCGTCCCTCGTTGAAGATGCGCTCGTAGTTGCCCTTCCGCACTTTCAGGCTCGCGTCCGGCGTCAGCTGCCGCCACACCGGCTGCCCACATGTCGAACACGGCGATAGTACGGCGCCGCACTCGCCGGCGCGACGGTGTCGGTCCCGAACAGAAACCGATCGGGATACCGGTTGAGCACCGTCGCGACCCGGGCGGCCGACTGCGGGGACGCCACGGCGTACTTGGCCACCTCGTCCCAGGAAATGTCGAAGTTCACGTGTGCCAGCGTCGGATCCATCAGCATCGCCTCGACGACGCCGATGTAATTCGGGTCGCGCTCGGCGGTTTCGGCCGACACCTGCACCGGGTGCACGATCCGGCCGAGGCCGGTGTGCGCCCAGATGATCGACGCGTTCCGGTGCCGCCGCAGCACGTCCTTGGTCTGCGTCAGGTACACCGGCTCGGCGTCCGTCTTCGCGAACGGCATGTCGATGTCGTTGTGGAGGATGACGACGAGCCCGGATTCCGCAGCGAAGTCGAGCACCCGGTCGAGCGCCGGGTTGGTCAGGCTGGCGGTTTCCCCCGACACCTTCGCCGACACGAACTCCTTGTGGATCGAGAACTCGCCGATGCCGGTGAACACGCCGGGGAACACCTGCAGCACCCGGCGGATGTGATCGACGCCGTACATGTCGGCGGGATTGAACCCGGTGATCATCGGATCGAAGCGCGCCTGCTCGGCCGGCGTCAGCGCCTTGTAGACGCTGGCGATGTAGGCGTCGGTGAACGAGTAGTAGTAGAGCGGCGCGTCGCTCTGCAGGTAATACGTCGGCGCGAAGTTCCCGGAGTTCGCGTACGACCACTGCTGCTGCAGCGGGATGCCGAACAGCGTCGAGCGGCCGACGCGCGTGCCCATGATCTGCAGGAACTGGCGCGGCGTGATGCCCTGCTGGATGTAGTTGGTCAGGTGGAAGTGCGAGTCGTAGAACTCGTTCGGCGCGGCGCCGGCTGCCTGCTGACGCGCCGGATCGGACGCGCGAGCAGGAACGCAGCGAGCGGCCAGGCCCGCGATCGGAAGCCGACAGAACCGTCGAACGGCGAACACGCATGTGATTCATATCTGCGCCGTCCGTCAGAAGTTCATCTCGAGATTGAGGTGAATGATGTTGCCGTTGGCGCCAACCGGCATCGGGTACGCCGTGTAGCCGACCGGGCTGTGGTTCACGTGAATGAATTCGGCGTTGACGCGAATGCCGCGCTGCTTCAGGAAGTACCAGTTCTCGCCCGTCCGCCATTCCCACGGATCCCCGTAATTGCCGAAGATCTGCGACCAGCTGAAGTACAGCTGGAGCGTCTTCGGCACCGCCATCGCCGACGTCTGCATCTGATACCCGTTGTCGGTGATGTTCGGGATCCGCGCCGGTGTTGACGCCCGACGTAGTTGTTCAGCCAGCGCCGGTAGTATTCGCCCTCGACCGACATGCCCTTGTACTTCACGCCGCCGTCGATGCTCATCATCTGGTAGTTCACTTCGTTCACCGTGATGCCGGGGCCGAACAGGTTGGGCGTGAAGATGACGCTGCCGTCGGTGAGCCGGATCTGGCTGTTCTCGATGCCTTCGGTGCCGGGCTGAGACTGTTTGTCCTCGACGCTGTGCGTGTAGTGCCAGCCGGCCCTGGTCGCGACCTTCTGGTGATCGTCGTAGTCGCCGAACGTCCCGTACAACCCGAACTCGCCCGTCGTCGGCAGCCACGTGAGCGCGAAGGACTGGGTGTCGAACTTGTTGTCGAGTTGCGCCGCGCTGACGCCCAGCGTGCTCAGGTTGTTCGCGAACATCGCGTTGTACTTCACGTTCGTGGCGATCTCGCCCTTCAGCCAGGCGCCGGTCGTGTACGAGCCGCGGAAGAACTCGTCGGCGATCAATCGATCGTCGACGCCGAGCCAGTACGGGAACTGGCCTTCGGTGCTCCGCACCGACGGCAGCGAGGCGATGCCGAAACCGGCGGTCGCGAATCGATTCCAGGTCCAGCTCAAGTTGCCGGCGCCGACGACCTGCGCCGGATCGCCCTGCGACGCGTTCGACGACCAGACGTACAGGTAATACCGGAACCGTCGATCGAGAAACCAGCCCGAAAACGGCGCGAAGAATTTCGCCAGCTGCATGTCCTGGCGCCGCTGCACCGATTTCGTGTTGCCGAAGGCGTCCACGTAGGTCTCATCGAGGTTCCGCTGATTCAGGTAGCGCGCGTAGCTGAACAGCCGGAAGTAGATCTGTCCCTTTTCGCCGTCGAAGAGCAGGAAACCCGCGTTCGGCACATACGACGGCGCGCTCTGCTTCACTTCTGTCGTCGCCTGCACCTGCGCCACCCGGCCGAGCAGGAACACGCCGCTGCAGCCGTCCGCGACCCAGATGCCCGCTGCGTCGAAGCCCCACGAGTCGCCGAACAGACATGGCGCAGCGCCCCGCGATCGGACGAGCGCGACGCCAGCCGACGTGTCGACCGAACATTGAATGCGCTGACCGATCAGCGACGAGCACGTGACGAGGTTCGCCACCTGACCGCCTGGCGGCGGCGCCGCCTGTCCGGCCGCGGGCGTCGCCTGGTCAGCCGCCGTCTCGCCGGGAGCCTCGACGGATTGTGCCCGCGCCGTCGCAGCCGTCGCCAATACGAGCAAACACACCTTCGCCATCGTGAGAATCGCACGTGAATTCAAACAGGATCTCCCAGCAGGGCTCCAGGCGCACCGGCAGCAAGGACTACAGCACGCGGCGTGCCGTTTCGCGATCGCCCATCGCATGAACCATCGACCCTGGAATCGACGGAATCTCGGCGGAATTCACAGCATAACCCGAAGGGCTCGCGGATTATTCCCGGCGCGCGCCCGATTTTGCACACTGTCTGCGCGGAGCCACTCCGGCATATCGGAGGCCGCGATCGCCGCAGATTCGAGTGGACGATCAGGAATCAGGGCAGCAATTCAAGAAGATCGGCGTTTCGCGACGTGGAACGGGTAGTGCTTGTGCGTGACTTATGGTGAGACTGTCGATGGTCCTGGCGGTGTCGCCGTCCCGTGCCCCACGCGTGATGGATGCCTTGTGGTCGCTGATGGTGCCGACGCGGCTCGAGCCCGGCTGCCTGCTGTGCACGGCCTGGTCCGAGCCCGATTCGACGGTGCACTACCTCGAGGAATGGGCGACCGAGCCGGACATGCAGCGCGCGCGTACGGTCCGATGCGTTTACATCGGTGCTGGGCATCGTCGAAGCGGCTGAAAAGACGCCGGAAGTGAGGTTCGATTTTCTCTCTTCGACGCGCGGACTCGATTACATCGCCGAAATCCGCGAGCCGGGCTCAGCGGCGGATCGATGAGACGAACGAGCGTCCGGCTCGAACTTCCTGCACCGCCGTCAGCAGATCGGACACCAGCCGCCCCTTGACGACGTATCCCTTCACGCCCGCGGCCGTTCGCCGCGAGAACGAATTCCTCTTCGTCGTGCACGGTCAGGAACACCAGATCGGCCCGCGATCCGGCCCGGCGGAGGCGGGCCGCCACCTCCAGCCCGCTCATGCCGGGCATCGAGATATCGAGCACGATCACATCCGGATCGAGCGCCGCCGCCGACGCCAGTGCGGCGTGACCGTCTTTCACAAATCCCACCACTTCGCAGGCGGAGGCGAGCACGGCCGCTGCGCGAGCGAGCATGGCCTCGTTGTCGTCGACGAGGAGCACGCGCGCGATCTTAGACAATGTGGTGTTTGACGGCATAGCGAACCAGCTCGGCGGTCGTTCTCACTCTCAACTGTTCCATGATCCGGTATTTGTGAAAGGCCACCGTCCGCGCGGTGAGATTCAGCACGGTGCCGACCTCTTTCATCGAACGGCCTTCAGCGAGCAACTGCAGGACTTCGCGCTGCCGCGGCGTCAGCTCGTCTGAGGGACCGGGCTCGCCGGCATTGACGAACGAGCCCACGAGACTCTCGGCGACGAGCGGCGTGATGTAGGTGCGCCCCTGCATGACTTCGCGGATTGCGGTTTGCAGCTCGGATGCCGCCGACCGCTTCAGCAAGTAGGCGGACGCGCCGGACCGGAACGCTTCCGCCGCGAGGTCGCCGTCTTCGTTCATCGTCAGGAAGACGAGCTTGACACGCGGCAATTTCTGTTTGATCTGCCGTCCGGCCTCGAGGCCGTTGAGGAGCGGCATCGAGATGTCGAGCACGATGACGTCCGGCTTCAGTTCCTCGGCGGCGGCCACCAGCGCGCGGCCGTCCGACACCTGGCCGACGATGTCGCATTCGTCCGTCAGCAGCGTGGCAAAGGCGCCGAGCAGCAGCACGTGATCGTCGGCGAGCAGGACTCGAGGGCGAGCCATGGCGGTTACGGTATACGGCGGCCTGGCACCGCGTCGGGCAGGGGCAATCGCGTGGGGCGTCCACACCCCTGCACGTTACGAAACACATAAGGGACGACGCTATGCAGAATCGGCATCACGCAGCCCCGCCGACGATTGACTCCTCTACCGCGTCCACCGGCACGGCGACCTCGAGGCGCGTCCCGGTGCCGCGGATTCGAACGGATCGTCATCGATCCTCCGACGGCTTCGACGCGCTCGTTCATGCTGATCAGGCCGAGCCCCCGCCCCCAGCACGCGTTCACGTCAAACCCGACACCGTCGTCGGCGATCGTGAGAGTCAGCGCGCCGGTGACCGCCCTCAACTCGACCGAGACGCTTCCTCGCGCGTCCGTGCTTGAGGGCGTTCTGCAGCGCCTCCTGGACGATGCGGAACAAACACAGCGTGACATCGGGGGGAACCGCGGGTGGCACGTTCTCGTGGGTGAGCGTGACGGCGATGCCCGACTGCGCCATTTCCTGGCGGAGGCCCTTGATGGCCGCGACCAGGCCGATCAACCGCAGCCTGGCGGGATGCAGCCGGTGTGACAGGTCGTGCAGGCTCTTCGCGATGTGCTGCGTGCGGTTGAGCGCGTCGCCGGCAAGTTGCTGCCCGGCCCCGATCGCTTTTCCGTCCAGCAGTTCGAGATCGATCGACAGCAGGGCGACCTGCTGGCTGATGTCGTCGTGCAGTTCGCGGGCGATGCGGGACCGTTCCGTCTCCTGGGCACTCAGGAGCCTGCCGCCGAGATCGCGAATGCGTTCGTAGCTCGTCTGCAGCGCTTCCTGGCTTCCACGTACTCGCTCTTCGGCCTGCCGTCGCCGGCTACGTTGAACCAGCAACCCGGCGATCAGCACTGATTGAGCCACCAGCAGCGCCAGAGCGCTCAGGATGTAGAGGCCGTAGCGATCCCAGGCCGAGGGCTGCCGGTGCATCACCCGCGTGCCGGGAGGCAGGAGTGCCTCGCTGATTCCCCATCGCCTCAACTCGCGCCAGTCGACCTGGTTGATGTTCAGATCGCGCGTGGACATCGGGATGTCATCGGCCTGCTCCCCTTGCAGCACGCGCAAGGCGAGGTTCGCGACGGCGTCGACTTCCGCCGCTTGACTCTTGAGGCTCCCGCCGACGGTGCGGCGATCGATTGTCGAATCCACCCAGGAATAGACCGGCGCGTTCGCCAGGCTGCCCAGACGCTCCACGTAGTCGAGCGGATTGACGTTCTCGCCGGCGCCGTCCCGGTAGACCAGCAGGTAATAAATGATGGATTGCGGCGGCAGCGTCGAGAGCCGGGCTTCGAGTTGCCGCGCTGGCAGGCCGCTCAGGTACGTGATCGCGAACCGCCCGGCGAAACGCCGGAACTGTTCCCGTGCCGCTTTTGCGTATTCGAGCGAGCCCGCGTCGGCGCCGGCGACCACGAACACGTTTCGGACTTCGGGCTGCATCCGGCTGGCCAGATCGAGCGTGCCGGCGAGGTTCAACTGGGAAATCACGCCGGTGGAATTCGGAAAACGCCGGATCGCATCCGAGGTCGCGAAGAACACGACCGGCGTGCCGGGAAACAGGTCGTTCCGGCTGCCGCCGACGAGTTCGAGGGCGAGGTCCTGCATCGCGATGATGACGTCGAAGCGGCGGCCGTTGTATTTCACGCGCAGGAAGTCGCGAAAGCCGTTCCGGTATTTCTCGTCGGGAAACCTCGCCCGGTCGATGTACTCGGAGTAGTAATCGAGGATGTAACCCTTCCTCAGGCCCTGTTCGAGAATGCGCGGCATCTCGCGCTCGCCGACGGCGGCAATCTGCGCGTCGCGGTTGGTCGAATAGAGGACCAGCACCTCTTTCACGGCGTCTGCCGCCGAGACGCGCTGCGCGCCGAGGGCCAGCCCGGCTCCGAACGCCACCATCACGCATCCGCGGATGGCGCCCCGAAGCGCGCCGATTGGCACGCGCGGCATCAGAAGTCGACCTCCGCGGAGAACCGGAGAAATCGCGGCGTCAGGATCGTCAGCGGCTGCAGCCACGCCCCGCCGGGAACGTACGCGTTGTTGTAGGTCAGGACCGCGCTGGAGTTGAGCGCGTTGTATACGTCGAGGGCGAGCCGTGTGCGCGTGCCCGCCCACTTCAGCGTCTTGCCCGCGCGGACATCGAACTGGTTGATGCGCTCGCCGTACATCTCACCGGGCGCCACGAGATTGACCGTGACGTTGGCCGCATTGCCGGACAGGTTTCTCCCGAGCGACGGCGCAACCACCGAGTTCGGCGCGGCGTAGTTGGCCGAGAGCATCGCTCCGGGCTTGCTCTGGAACGTCGCCGACAGCTCGACTTCGGCCTTCGGCACGACGTACGACGTCAGGCCCCGCACCTGCGTGAGCCACCCGTATGCGGCGTGGCAATACGGACTCACGGGCGACACCGTCGAGCCGTTCAGCCCCGCGCCGAACGGGCTCGTCCCCGTCGTCGTGGTGGCGAGTTCCGGCAGCCGCTCGCGCACCTCGCAGTTGTCGGCGACCGTCTGCCCCGTACTCGAGCCGCCCACGAGCACGAACCGGCTGCCGAGACGGACGTGTGCGGTGACATCCACGCCGTTGAACGACTGTGACCACGAACCGTACTGGTCCGCGTTGTCGACGAGGTTGTTCACCTGGCCCGATTTTGCGGGCACGACGTCGTAGACTCCCGAAACGATGTAGCCGCCGCCGCCTGGCAGCCGCGGGTCGGCGGGAGCCGCGATACTGAACGGCGTCATATCCGACGGCTGCACCGCGAGGTTGTCGGCGACAAAGAACCCGCTGTAGGTCCGGCGCGTATACGATACTTCGAGTGACGATTTCGTGCCGATCTGCTGTTGAATCGAGACCCCGACGTTCCAGTCCGATGGACGGACGCCCCACCCGCCGAGCATCCCGGCCGCGAAATTGCTCGTCAGTACGTTGCGCCCGAAGCTCGTGTTCGACATGACGCCGCACAGGTCGCCGCCGGTCGCGCGGAGATCCTGGGCGCCAGGGTTCAGCACGTCGCAGTCGGGCGTCAGGTTCCCGTTGGCATCGGTCCACGCCCGCGTCACGCCGGCCGTCCCGAACACGGGCGTCGTCTGCGGCATCCGGAGCGTCGGGTTGGTGTTGGCGTAGTTGCCGGAAACACCAACGCCATCGAGGTATTTCCCGACGTTCATCTTGAGAGCCGTCCTGCCGGTTCCGAACAGGTCGTACGCGACGCCAACCCGCGGCGCGAGGTCCTTGTAGCCATCAACACCGCGCGTTTCCGGCACGACGATCGCCCGGGCAGAAACCTCGACGGACCTTCCTGCTGTTCCGGAAACCAGCTGCCTGACCGATCGAACCGAAGCGCCGCCTGCACGGTGAGACGTCGGTGCGTCCACTGTTCCTGGACGAACAGCCCGTCCCAGGCGGCCCGCGCGTCGTTCACCCAGGGCGAGATCGACTCGGTCAGCTGATTCGGCACGCCGTTGTTGAACCGGTACGCAAGGTTCTGGTCGTTGGTGAACCAGGTCCGGTCGTCCGTCATCAGCGTGTGCTGATAGCCTGCCTTGAGCGAGTGCGTGCCGGTGACATACGACAGTGAGCCGGACCACAGGTACGAGCCCGTATCCGCCACGCTGAAATCCTGCGACCGGTACACCAGTCCCGGAATGTTGCCGTTGGACGCGCAGCCGCTCGCGCACTGTTCGGTCACGCGAACGAGGTCGCGCGTCGGATTGGGCGACCGCTCGAAGTTGCCGACGCCGAACCACGTCCCGCTGTAACCCGCCTCGACGAACAGGCGGTTCGTGAGCGGCGACCACCACCTGGCCTGCGATACCCGCAGCGGCCGTCCCAGTACACCGACCGCCTCTGGCGAAATCTGCTGCGGTTCCGCGAGACCGGGGGTCGCGCCCGTGCAATTCCGGCACAGGCTCTGCTGGTCCCAGAAACCGCTCACACGATTGCGCGGCGTGACCTGCCACGTGAGACGGCCGCCGCCGTTCTCGAAGGTTCGATCCGAGTACTCGCGCCGATTGAGGTCCGGCGCGTACAGCCAGCGCGACGGATCGCCGGCATTGAGGTTGTAGTAGACATTGACGCTCTCGCGGGTGCTTCCGCCCGCATGCGCGTTGGCGAAGTACCAGAGGCGGTTCCGCACGATCGGTCCCCCTGAAACGCCGGACACGTCATACACCTTCGTCAGAGGCCTGGCGGCGGTGACGCCCTGGCTCGAGAGCGACGGGGTGAGATTGTCGGAATACAGGCTCCCCCCGCTGCCGCTCGCGAAGAACGAGCTCTCGAAGGCGTTGCCGCCCGTCTTCGGCACGATGTTCATGACCACGCCGGCCGTTTCTGCTTCGCCGAGCGCGCCTGACGTCGTAAACGTGACCTCCTGGGCGTTGCCGGTGTCGATGACGTAGCTCGTCGCCGAGTTGCCGCTCGGGGGGCTGCCGATTGTCAGCCCGTCGAGCGTCAGCCGACCTTCGTTCGTCCGGCCGCCGTGCACAGGAAACGATGCGGTCGCGGTCCCCGTGACGGTGTCGTTGGTATTCGTGAGGACGCCCGGCACGAGCACCACCAGCGCGTTGTAGCTCCGGACGGTCGGCACGGAACGCACGAGCTCGCCTGTCAACGTGACCTCGTGCCGTGCGCTCCGGACGTCGACGATCGGACTCTCGCCGCTCACGATGACGGTTTCCGCCAGCGGGCCCACGGTGAGCACGGCGTTGATAACGGCCGTGATCGAACCCGTCAGTTCCACGGGTTCCCGTTGCACGGAATTCCACCGCTCGAGCGAGAACCGGACCGTATACACGCCGGGGCGCAAGTCCTCGATGCGGTACTGCCCGGTGCCGTCGGTCACGGCCGTTCGCGCCTTCTCGATGAGGACGGGACTGGCGGCTTCGACGAGCACACCCGGTACCGGCGCCCCGGAGGCGTCGCTCGCGGAGCCGCTGATGGCGGCCTGCGCGAACGCCGGCACCGGTACGCAGGCCAACCAGGCGAGGAACAGAAATGTCTTCATCGGCGTCCCGGCCCGCCACGCGCGCGATGTCAAACGAGAGGCGGTGATCATGCTGGATCAACCCCCGCGTAGTAAAGCAGGCTCCCCCTGTCAGTTTTACCGGGCCCGCCTGCCAGTTCACTCAGTTCCACAGGGCCGGCGAGGGCAGTAGCGTAGGCGTCCATGAAATCAGCCAGGCGCGGACATTCCCGGACGGCGTTCCGCGTCGAGGCCGTCGAACGAGCGGAAGCCTACGTGCGCGCCCACGCCGGAACGTCCGTTCCCATCTCCAGGCTCTCCCGCGTCGTCGGCCTCAGCGAGCGCGGGCTCCGCAACGCGTTCTACGGCGTGCGCGGGATGAGCCCCAAGCGCCGTTTTCTCGTGGAGCGACTCGAGGACGCGCGCCGCGAGCTGAGCGACCCGCGCAGCGATACAACGGTCACCGGCGCGGCCACGCGCTGCGGTTTTTTTGAACTCGGACGGTTCGCCGCATCTTACAAGGAAGCGTTCGGGGAAACGCCGTCCGCGACGCTGCGCGGCACGGCAAGGCGCTGGATTGCACAAACCACACTGGACACGCCGGAGAGACCCCATGTTTATCACTGGTGAATATGCCGCCGAGCGACGGACTTCGTGCCTGACCGACCATGGCGCCGTTGCCCCGATTGGCCGGCGTGCCGACGCGCGGCCTTCCTCTGCCACGAGAACTCACCTGGAAGTTCAGGCCATGATCGCCGAAGTTGCCGCCGCGCTCACGACCGTCGAGCCGGAGCGGGTCGACGACGCCATCCGGGATGGCCTGGGCCGGATCGGCGAGGCGCTGCAGCTCGATCACGCGGTCCTGTGGCAGACGACGGGCGGCGACGCGGGTGAGGTGTCGCACTGCTGGAACAGGAATTCGCACCGGCTGCGCCCGGATCCGCCGCAGGCGGAGCTCACGCCACTTGCGGCCGCGGCGCTGGTGACGGGTGAATCCGTGTTCTTCACACGGCTCGACGAGCTGGACAACCCCGTCGATCGCGGCACCTTCCTGCGGCAGGGCATCAAGTCGGCGGCGATGTTCCCCGTGCCGCTGGCCGCGGGCGCGGGCGAGGCCGCCGGCCTGGCGGTCAGTTCCTCGACGCGCGAATACGACTGGACGCCCGCGATCGTCGAGCAGCTGCGAGTCGTCTCGGCCGTGTTCGGCCAGGCGCTGGTGCGGAGGGCCGGCCACGAGGCGCTGCAGCGTGCGCTCGACGAGCTGCAGCAGCTGCGCGAGCCCGCGCCCGCGAACGCCGAGTGCCGGCAGCCGCGCGTGCGGGAGCTGAGCGGCTCCCGCCTGATCGTGTCGGGAAGCCGGGCGATCCGCACGGCCCTGGCCCAGGCCGAACAGGTCGCGCCGACGCCGGCGACCGTTCTGCTGCTCGGGGAGACCGGGGTCGGCAAGGAAGTGTTCGCGCACGCGATCCACGAGCGCAGCCCGCGCGGCAAGCGCCCGATGATTCGCGTGAACTGCGGCGCCATCCCGGGCGCCCTGATCGAGAGCGAGCTGTTCGGCCGGGAGCGGGGCGCCTACACGGGCGCCGTCGCCCGCCAGATCGGCCGCTTCGAGGCCGCCAACATGTCGACGATCTTCCTCGACGAGATCGGCGAGCTGCCGGCGGAAGTCCAGGTCAAGCTGCTCGGCGTCCTGCAGGAGCGTGTCGTCGAGCGCCTCGGCAGCTCGCAGCCGATCAAGGTCGACGTGCGGATCATCGCCGCGACCAACCGCAACCTCGAGAAGGCCGTCGAGGACAAGTCGTTCCGCGAGGATCTGTTCTACCGGCTCAACGTCTTCCCCATCGTCGTGCCGCCGCTGCGCGAACGGGTCGAGGATATCCCGGCGCTCGCGTGGGAATTCGTGGACGAATTTTCCAAGTCCTTCGGCAAGCCCATCGAGTCGATTGCCCGGGAGTCGATCGGCGAGCTGGAGCGCTACCCGTGGCCGGGAAACGTGCGCGAGTTGCGCAACGTCATCGAGCGGGCGGTCATCCTGGCAACCGGCACGCACCTGACGGTGCCGATGCCGCAGGCGGGCATCGACCGCGACGTCCAGAAACCCACGACGCTCGCCAGCTTCGAGGCGGATCACATCCGCGCGACGCTTGACAGCACCAACTGGCGGATCCGCGGCGCCGCCGGCGCCGCCGAGCGCCTCGGTCTCAAGCCGACCACGCTGGAGAGCCGGATGGCCAAGCTGGGGCTGGTGCGGCCGGCGCGCTGACGGCCGTCTGCCTCCGAGCGCCTCCGGTCCATCGGACTTTTTCGCGCCGCAGTGGAATCCTACGTAGGTTCCCGGGCTGGATCTCGCGATTTGCCGCGACACTGTCGCGGTATCGCTCTTGCAGCCACCCCTGTCGATCCGTCCAATCGCCCGTGTTTCCGAGTGAGGATTCCATGTCGAATACTGCCACCCGCCTCGAGCACGATCTGCTGGGCGACAAGTTCGTGCCCGCCGACGCCTACTACGGCGTGCAGACCGCCCGCGCGCTCGAGAACTTCCACATCTCCGGGGTCCAGCTGCAGCTGTATCCGAATCTGATCAAGGCCTTCGCGATGGTGAAGCTGGCCGCGGCGCGCGCCAACTTCGAGTGCGGGCAGTTCAGCCAGGAGATCCTGACCGGCATGGAGCGCGCCTGCCAGGAGATCATCGAGGGGAAGCTGCACGACCAGTTCCGGCTCGACGTCTTCCAGGGCGGCGCCGGGACGTCGACCAACATGAACGCGAACGAAGTCATCGCCAATCGCGCCCTGGAGCTGATGGGCCACAAGAAGGGTGAATACAAGCACTGCGATCCGCACGATCACGTCAACTGTTCGCAGTCCACCAACGATGCCTATCCGTCATCGCTGCACGTCGGCATGGCGCTCGGCAACCAGCAGCTGGTCGCCGCGGTGAAAGAACTGATCGCCGCGTTCCGGCAGAAGGGCGAGGAGTTCGGCGCCATCGTGAAGATGGGGCGCACGCAGCTGCAGGACGCGGTGCCGATGACGCTCGGCCAGGAATTCGAAGCGTTCGCGGCAACGCTCGCCGGCGAAGTGCAGGCGCTGGAGAGAATCCAGCGCGTGATCTGCGAAGTCAACATGGGGGCCACGGCGATCGGCACGGGCCTGAACGCGCCGGCCGGCTACGCGGCCAAGTGCACGCAGCACCTGGCGGCCGTCACGGGGCTGCCGATCTACCTGGCGGAAAACCTGATCGAAGCCACGCAGGACACGCAGGCCTTCGTGCTCTATTCGTCCTGCATGAAGAGCCTCGCCATCAAGCTGTCGAAAGTCTGCAACGACCTCCGGCTGCTGTCGTCGGGCCCGCGCTGCGGCCTGCGCGAGATCAACCTGCCGCCGAAGCAGCCCGGCTCGTCGATCATGCCGGGCAAGGTGAACCCGGTGATTCCCGAGGTCGTCAACATGGTCTGCTTCCGCGTGATCGGCAGCGACCTGACGATCTCGATGGCCGCCGAGGGCGGGCAGCTGCAGCTGAACGTCTTCGAGCCGGTGATCGCGGCGTGCATCTTCGAAGCACAAACACTGTTCATCAACGCGGCGCGCACGCTGCGGGTGCACTGCGTCGAAGGCATCACGGCCAACCCCGAGGTGTGCCGCCATTACGTCGAGTACAGCATCGGCACCGTAACGGCCCTCAACCCGGTGATCGGCTACGAACGCTCCACTGAACTCGCGGCTGAAGCGATGAAGACCGGCCGCGGCATCCTGGAACTGATTCGCGAGAAGAAGATCCTCACCGAACAGCAGATTGCCGAGGTGCTCGATCCGGTCGCGATGACGGGACAGGCCCACCGCTGATGCTCGGCCGCCACCGGACTCTCGTGGCGCGGATCGCCACTGCGGCTCTGGTGGCGGCGTTGTGGTGGACGCCGCCGCCCGACGGGCTGAGCCTCCAGGCCTGGCGGCTGTTTGCCGTCTTCGTGGCGGCAATCTTCTCGGTGGTCGTCAACGCGCTGCCCATCCTGACGGCGTCCGTGCTCGCAGTAGCCGCGGCGGTGCTTACCGGCCTGCTCGAGCCGGCGGCCGCGTACGCCGGTTTCGGGAACGGCACCATCCTGCTCATCGTCATCGCGTTCCTGGTGGCCGACGCCGTGGTGAAGTGCGGCCTCGGGAAACGCGCCGGCCACTGGATCGTCAGTCTGTTCGGCCGGTCCACGCTGGGATTGTCCTATTCCATCTTCCTGCTTGACGCCGTCATCGCGCCCGCCTTTCCGAGCAACACCGCACGCTCGGGTGTGCTGTATCCGCTCGCGTTCTCGCTGGCCGACGCTGCAGGAGCCAGGCCGGATCAGCCGGGGCGCCGGCGCGTCGGCGCGTTCCTGATGTTTTCAGGGATTGCGAGCCTCAGCGTGTCGTCCGCGTTGTGGCTGACGGCCATGGCGGCCAATCCGCTGGGGGGCGAGGTCGCGCGCGGTGTCGGCGTCGAGATCGGGTTCGGACGCTGGCTGCTCGCCGCCTGCGTTCCGACGATCTGCGCGATCGCGCTGCTGCCGCCGTTGCTCTACCGGCTCATCAAGCCGGAAGTACGGTCCACGCCCGAGGCGCCCGCTGCTGCCCGCAAAGCGCTCGACGCGCTCGGACCGCTGACGCGCGCCGAGCGCATCGTCCTCGGCGTGTTCGCCGGCATGGTGGCACTGTGGGGACTGGCCGCGACGCTCGGCATCGACTCGACGGCCGTCGCGTTTCTCGGCCTCGGCCTGCTCCTGGCGACCGGCGTGATCACGCTCGGCGGATATCGCGAAGCAGGGCGACGTGCTGGCGACCTTCATCTGGTTTGCCGTGCTGTTCACGCTCAGCAGCCAGCTGAACGAGCTCGGGTTCATGGGCTTTCTCGGCCGCCGCCTGGCGGGCCGTCTCGCCGGGCTCGCGTCGCCAACAGCCGGACTCGTCCTGGTCGCCGCGTACATCCTGCTCCACTACCTGTTCGTGAGCCAGACCGCGCACATGCTGGCGCTCTTCGGCGTGTTCCTCGACGTCGGCGTCAAGCTGGGCGTCAACCCGGCCATGCTCGCGTTCCAGCTGCTGTTCGCGACGAACTACTTCTCGTTGCTGACACCGCAAGGATCGAGCGCAAACCTGCTGTTCGCCGGCAGCGGGTATCTGTCCCAGGGCGAGCTGTATCGCTACGGCGCGATCACCACCGCCGCGAGTTTCGCAATCTACGCCGTCGTCGGCACGGGGTGGCTGTGGCTGACGGTCCGCTGAAATGGTCCTTAATCGCTAGAAGAGAGGCTGATATGTTACGAGGTCGATTCGCCACACTGTTCCTCCTCACATCGTTCCTGACGTTCGCCGCGGACCGGGTCACGCCGGTGCGCCTCAGCGCGCAGGCCAAACCGGCGCTGCCCACGGTCGTCGTGCTGGCCACCGGCGGCACCATCGCCGGCGCGGCGGCCAGCAATGTCCAGGCGGGATACTCCTCCGGCCAGCTCGGCGTGGACCAGCTGATCAACGCCGTTCCCGAAGCGAAGAAGCTCGCGAACCTGAAGGGCGAGCAGATCTCGAACATCGGATCGCAGGACATGAACGACGAGGTCTGGCTGAAGCTCGCCAACCGCATCAATGCGATCGTCGCCCAGCCCGAGGTCGCCGGCGTGGTCATCACGCACGGCACGGACACCATCGAAGAGACGGCGTACTTCCTGAACCTGGTCGTCAAGTCGCGCAAGCCGGTCGTGCTGACGGCGGCGATGCGGCCGGCGACGGCGCTGTCGGCCGACGGCCCGCTGAACTTCTTCAACGCGGTCGCCGTGGCCGCCGACAAGAACGCGGCGGGCCGGGGCGTCCTGGTCGTGGTGAACGACTGGATTCACGACGCCGAGTCGCTGACGAAGACGAGCACGACGGCGGTGCAGACGTTCATGTCGCCGCTCGAGGGCCTGATCGGCACGGTCGCGTACGGCAAGCCCGAGTTCTACCGCGGTCCGATCGGCAAGAACACGGCGACGTCGGAATTCTCGCTGCAGGGCGTGACCGCGCTGCCCCGCGTGGACATCATCATGGCGCACGAGAACATGGACGGCGCGCTGATCAACGCGGCGGTCGCGGCCGGCGCGAAGGGGATCGTGATCGCCGGCGTCGGCAACGGCAACCTGACGAAGCCGGCCGTGGATGCCCTGGCAGCCGTGGCGAAGAAAGGCGTTGTCTGCGTGCGCGCCAGCCGCGTGGTCACCGGCCGCGTGGGCCGCAACGTCGAGCTCGAGGACGACAAGCTCGGGTTCGTGGCGTCGCTCGACAAGAACCCGCAGAAGGCGCGCGTGCTGCTGCGGCTGGCCCTGCTGAAGGCGCGCAACGTCGCCGACGTGCAGCGGTTGTTCGCCGAGTATTGATGTGACCGCGCTGGTCCTTGGTACTTGGGCCCTGGTTCCTGGTCCGTCCCTGGTCCTCGGTCCGTATAAGCATGGACCGAGAACCAAGTACCAAGACCCAGGGACCAGTCAGGGGCGGTACATGAGCGCCGCGATGCTGCGGCGGATGTCGCGGGGGCGCGGCGCTCGCGCCAGCTTCATCGCGTACGCCTTCGTGGCGACGCTCGCCGCGATGGCGAGCGAGATCTTCCGGATCTCCTTCAGCGGCGGGTAGAGCGCGCCCTCGTCGAGATCCTTCTTGCCGAACCAGCTTCGCGAGCGTTGCGCGCGGCCTCCAGAAACAGCTCGTCGGGCAGCGTGCGCGCGCGGCACGCCACGGCGCCCAGGCCGATGCCGGGGAACACGTACGCGTTGTTCCCCTGCGCCGGCCGGAGCACCCTGCCGCCGTACGTCACCGGCGCGAACGGGCTGCCGCTCGCGAAGAGCGCCCGCCCGCCGGACCACGCGTACGCCTGTTCCGGCGTGCACTCGGCCCGCGACGTCGGATTCGACAGCGCGAAGATCACCGGCCGCGGGTTGATCGCGCTCATCCGCTCGATCACCGCCTGCGTGAACGTGCCCGGAGCGCCGGTGGCGCCGATCAGCACGTGCGGCCGGATCGCATCGATCGCGTCGAGGAAGCCCAGCGGCTGGTGGTCGTGCGCGTACGGCAGGTTGTGCGCCATCAGGTCGGTGCGCTCCTTCACGACCAGGCCGTTCACGTCCACGAACCAGAGGCGGCGCCGCGCTTCGTCCGGGCCGAGTCCCGCCTCGACGAACGCCGCGGTCATCAGATCGGCGATGCCGGTGGCCGCCGATCCGGCGCCGAGGAACATGATCCGCAGATCGCTGAACCGCACGCCGGTGACGCGCGTCGAGGAGTACACGCCGGCCAGCGCCACGGCGGCCGTGCCCTGGATGTCGTCGTTGAAGCAGAGCACGCGATCCCGGTACTTGTTCAGCAGCGCGTACGCGTTCGGCGTCAGGAAGTCCTCGAACTGGATCAGCGCATCCGGGATAGCGCGACTGCACCGCGGTCACGAACTCGTCGACCAGATCGAAATACGCCTTGCCCTCGCAGCCTCCGCCGCGGGTAGCCGAGGTACAGCACGTCGTTGCCGCAGCTCCTCGTTGTTGGTCCCGACGTCGAGCGTCACCGGCAGGCACGCGTTCGGATCGATGCCGGCGCACGGCGGTGTAGAGCGCGAGCTTTCCGATCGGAATGCCCATGCCGTTGGCGCCGAGGTCGCCGAGGCCGAGGATCCGCTGTCCGTCGGTGACGACGATGACGCGGATGTCCCGCTGCGGCCAGTTGCCCAGGATCTGCCGGATGCTGTCCGCGATCCTTCGGCGTGATGAAGAAGCCCTTGGGTTCCCTCGCGATGTGCGAGAACTCCCGGCACGCCTCGCCGACCGTCGGCGTGTAGATGATCGGCAGGATCCGCTCGATGTGGGCGATGAGCGTCTGGTAGAACAGCCGCTCGTTTCGTCTCCTGCAGCGACGAGAGCAGCATGTAGCGATCGATGTCGCGGGGCAGCCGCTCGAGGTTCGCCATCACCCGCTCCACCATCTGCTGCGGCGTCGCGACGCGATACGGCAGCAGTCCGCGTGAGGCCGAGACGATCCCGCTCCTTCGCGACCGAACGTGATCGATCGATTGATCGTCTTGTCGCGGAGCACGTCGAAGCCGCGCTTCATCATCTTCTTCACTTTCAGGGCGTCCGCATCGCGTGCACGATGGCGACCACGACCGGTCCCCACACGGTGAGCAGGATGTTGCCGATGGCGTACGGCACGGTGTAGGCCAGCGAGCCGATGTTGCTGCCGCTCGCCTCACGCAGCGCGTTCAAGCCCGGCGTGCAGGTCTGGGCGCCGGCGAGACCGCCGAGCGTCATCAGCGGGCTCATCCTCAGCATGTAGCGCGCCACGATCGGTGCCCGCCGCCAGCGGCACGATCGTGACGATCATGCCGGCGACGAAGATGCTGGCGAAGAACGCGCCGCCGCTCGTGTGATACGCCTCGACGGCGTGAGGCCCCGCGTGCATGCCGACGACGGCGATGAACACGATCAGGCCGATGTCCATCAGCAGCCGCTGCGCCGGCTCGGGGATCGCGCCAAACACCGGGTAGCGGCTGCGCGCCCAGCCGGCGACGAGACCGACGACCAGAATCGAACCCGCCGTGCCGAGTCCGAGGACGATGCCACCGGCGTTGAGCTTGAGCAGGCCGAGCAGCATGCCGACGCAGATCCCGCCGGCGAGAAACATCAGATCGGTCTTCGACAGGTCGCGTTCGACGAAGCCGACGTGCTTCGCCGGCGCGTTCGACGTCGTCGGGCGCGCCGACGATGCGCAGGATGTCGCCGCGCTGCACGACCGTCCACGGCTCGCGCGGCATCAGCTCGGTGCCGCGCTGGAGCGATTCGAGGTAGACGCCGCGCGCGTGCGGGTCCTGCGCCAGCGCCTCGAGCGTCGCTGCCGTTCACGTCGGCGCTCGTCACGACGGCCGACACCGTCTGCACCGGCACCGACAGCAGCGTCGGCGTCGTCGATCTCCGGCCCGATGTCCCGCTCCGCGTGGAGGAACGCGCCCCGGAGTGCCGAGACGACGAGCCGATCGCCTCGCTTCAACGCCAGCGTCGGCTCCAGTGTCAGCAGCTCGCCGTCCCGTTGCACCCGGTGGACCGACAGCCGTTCGCCGGCGTAGCGCTCTTCGAGCGCGGCAAGGCTCGAGCCGGCCAGCGCGGCGTTCTCGACGCGGTAGGCGCGCAGGCTGAAGTGAGCGGCGGAAAAGCTCTGGCCGCTGCTCTTGCCGCCAGAGAGCTGCTGTTCGAGCGCCTTCGCGTCGCTCTTGAGGTCCGCCCGCATGATCTTCGGGCCGAGCCACGTCAGGAACAGGATCAGGCCGAGGTCGCCGAACCCGTAGGTAATCGCATCGGCGAGCGGCGCGTTGGCGATGAGCGTCGTTCTTCGCGGCTTCGGGAATCGGCAGCTCGGCGATCGCGCTGAGGCCGGTGCCGAGCGCCGCCGACTGGGTCATGCCGCCCGACAGCAGCCCGACGGCCAGGCCTTCGTCGAAGCCGAAGATCGCGGAGACGGCGATCACCGTGGCCAGGCCGCTGACGGCGACGACCACCGCCAGCACGATCTGCGGCAGCGCGTCCTTCTTCAGGCTCCCGAAAAACTGCGGGCCGACCGAATATCCGATCGAGAACAGGAACAGGTAGAAGAACGTCCAGCGCAGCAGGTCGGGCAGCTCGGGTTTCGCGACGATGCCGATGACGATGCCGGCAATCAGCGTCCCGACGACGGCCCCGAAGCCGACGCCCTTGAAATGAAAGCGCCCGATGATGGCCCCGAGCAGCATGCTCAGGAACAGGCACAGCGCGGGGAACTCGTGCAGAAACGCCGAAAGCTGTTGCATGTCGCAGCCTGGCGCCGGTCAGCGCAGCGCCATGCGGAAGTTCGCCCGTTCGTACGCGGCCGGGTCGGGAATGCGCTCGAGGCTCATGTTGCCGCGCATCTCGCCGAGCGAGTTCCACTCGTGCTCCTGCATCCACGCTTCGATCTCGCGGCGGACGGTGCGCAGGTGCTCGGGACCGTGGCGAAGGAGCGCCGAGACCAGCTGCGTCGCGTGCGCGCCGGCCATCGTTGCCTTGATGACGTCGAGGCCGGTGTGGACGCCGCCGGTGAGCGCGATCGAGGCCTTGACCCGTCCCGCCAGCGCGGCCGCGCCGCGGAGGCGCATCGGCAGCTCAGACGAATCGGACAGCGGCAGCGAGCGGATCACCTCGAGCTCCTTGACGTCGATGTCGATCCGGTGAAACCGGGTGAACATGACCAGTCCGTCGGCGCCGGCCTGGTCGAGCTGGCTGGCGAAATGCGCGAACGCGGTGAGCAGCGGCGCCAGCTTGATGGCGACCGGAATCCGCACGCTGCCCTTCACCGCGCGCACGATCTCGATCGCCTGGCGTTCGACGTCGGCGGCGCTGAGCGACATGTCGCTGGCGGCGTGGTAGATGTGCAGCTCGAGCCCGTCGGCGCCGGCCTGCTCGAGCAGCCGCGCGTAGTCGATCCAGCCGCCGGGCGTGACGCCGTTGAGCGACGCCATCACCGGAATGCCGACGGCGGCCTTGACCCGGCGCAGATGCTCGAGGTACTCGTCGGGTCCGAGCGCCAGAGCTCCGGTTCGGGCGCGAACGTCTCGGCTTCGGCGAACGAGTCGCTGTGGCTCTCGGAGTTGAAGAACTCGTCCATCTGCTCGCCGGTGATCTCCTCCTCGTACAGCGAGCGGAGCACCAGCAGCGCCGCGCCGGCGTCCTCGAGCTCCTTCACCCGGTCGAGCTCGTCGCAGAGCGGTCCCGCGCCGACGATCAGCGGGTGTGGCAGCCGCATCCCGAGATAGGTCGTGCTGAGATCCATCACTTCTCCTTCGATCCGGCTGGCGCGGACACGGATGCGACGACGGCGAGCGGCGCCTCGTCCTCCGGCTGGATGATCGGCACCGTGATGCCGGCGAGCTGCTGGTACACCGCGTAGCGCCGCTGCGCCGCCGCCTGCGATTCGGTGAGGAACGCCTTGTAGCGGGCCGGGTCGGCGCGCTCGACCATCCGGAAGCGCGACTCGTTGCGCATGTAGTCGGCGACCTTGGTCTTCGGCGGACCGTAGTCGAGGTGCAGCGGCGGCTCCCCTTTCTCGACGTTGCGCGGATCGAAGCGATACAGCGGCCACACGCCGGAGTCGACCGCCAGCTTCTGCTGGGACGCGCCGTTGGCCATGTCGTAGCCGTGGGCGATGCAGTGGCTGTAGGCGATGATCAGCGACGGCCCCCGGTACGACTCGGCTTCGAGGAACGCCTGGGTCGTCTGCGCCATCTTGGCGCCGAAGGCGACCTTCGCGACGTAGACGTGCCCGTACATGTTGGCGAGCAGACCGAGATCCTTCTTGCCGACCGTCTTGCCCGCCGCGGCGAACTTGGCGGCGGCGCCGAGCGGCGTCGCCTTCGAGGCCTGGCCGCCGGTGTTCGAGTAGACCTCCGTGTCGAGCACCAGGATGTTGACGTCGCGCTGGTTGGCGAGGACGTGGTCGAGGCCGCCGTAGCCGATGTCGTAGGCCCAGCCGTCGCCGCCGACGAGCCACACGCTCTTCTTCACCAGGTAGTCGGCCAGGGTCTCGAGGCGGCGGGCCGCCGCCGACTCCTGGGCGCCGAGTTGACGCCGCAGGGCCACGACGCGCTCGCGCTGCGCGGCGATGCCGGCCTCGTTCGATTGATCCGCGTCGAGCATCGCCGTCGCGAGCCCGGTCGCCGATCTGGGGCGCCAGGTGCTGCACCAGCGCGCGCGCGGCGGCCACGTGACCGTCGAGCGCGAGCCGGAAGCCGAATCCGAACTCGGCGTTGTCCTCGAACAGCGAGTTCGCCCAGGCCGGGCCGCGGCCGTCGCCGTTCGTCGTGTACGGCGTGGTCGGCAGGTTGCCGCCGTAGATCGACGAGCACCCGGTGGCGTTGGCGATGAGCAGGCGATCGCCGAAGAGCTGCGTGAGCATCTTCAGGTACGGCGTTTCGCCGCACCCCGCGCACGCGCCCGAATACTCGAACAGCGGCTCGAGGAACTGCGACGCCCTTGTGATCGAGCTTCGGAATCGTCGTCCGGTCCACTTCCGGCAGGTTCGAGGAAGAAGTCGTAGTTCACGCGCTCCGGCTCCCGCAGCGGCGCCTGCGGGTGCATGTCGATCGCCTTGTGCTTCGGGTTGGTGCGATCCTTGGCCGGGACAGACGTTGACGCAGAGGTTGCAGCCGGTGCAGTCCTCCGGCGCGACCTGGATCGTGTAGCGCTGCCCCTTGTACTCGTTGCCCTTGTACGGCGTCGACTTGAACGTCTCCGGCGCGCCGGCGAGCGCGCCCTCGTCGTAGACCTTCGCGCGGATGGCGGCGTGCGGACACACCAGCGCGCACTGGTTGCACTGGATGCAGATCTTGGCGTCCCAGACCGGGATCTCGAGCGCGAGGTTCCGCTTCTCCCATTTCGCCGTGGCCATCGGCCACGTGCCGTCCACGGGAAACGCGCTGACCGGCAGCAGGTCGCCTTTTCCGGCCAGGATCACCGCCGTCACCTTCTGCACGAAGTCGGGAGCGCGTTCCGACACGAGCGGCGGGCGCCTGTGCGCCGCGGTGACGCTCGCCGGGACGGGAATCTCGTGCAGGTGCGCCAGCGACTGATCCACGACCTCGCAGTTCCGGCGCACGACCTCGGGGCCCCGCTTGCCGTACGTCTTCTCGATCGCCTTCTTGATGTGCTTGATCGCCTCGTCGCGCGGGCAGCAGGCCGGAGATCGCGAAGAAACACGTCTGCATGATCGTGTTGATGCGCGTTCCCATCCCCGATCGTTTCGCCAGGTCGTAGGCGTCGATCGCGAAGAACCGGACCTTGCGCTCGATCATCTGTTCCTGCAGTTCGCTGCGGCAGCTGATCCCAGACCGTCGGCCGCGGCAAACGGCGCGTTCAGCAGGAACGCGGCGCCGTCGGCCGCGTGCTCGAGCACGTCGATCTTGTCCACGAACTCGAACTGGTGGCAGGCGACGAAGCCGGCGCGATTTACGAGGTAGGCCGAGCGGATCGGCTGCTTGCTCGTGCGCAGGTGCGAGACGGTGATCGCGCCGGACTTCTTCGAGTCGTAGACGAAGTAGCCCTGGGCGTAGAGCTCCGTCTCCTGCCCGATGATCTTGATCGAATTCTTGTTGGCGCCGACAGTTCCGTCGGCGCCGAGCCCGTAGAACATCGACGCCGATACGTCCGGCGCCTCGGTCCGGAACGCCGGGTCCCACGGGATCGACGTATGCGTCACGTCGTCCACGATGCCGAGGGTGAAATGGCGCTTGGGATTCGCCTTGCCCATCTCGTCGAACACCGCCTTGACCATCGCCGGCGTGAACTCCTTCGACGACAGGCCGTAGCGGCCGGCGATCACCCGCGGCTGGACCGCGAAGGGCGAAACGCCTTCCGCGTGTGCTTCGGCGAGCGCGGTGACGACGTCGAGATACAGCGGATCGCCGAGCGCGCCCGGCTCCTTCGTCCGGTCGAGCACCACGATATTGCGGACGGTTTTGGGCAGCGCGGCGAGGAACGCGCCGCGCGCGAACGGGCGATACAGCCGCACCTTCAGGACGCCGACCTTCTCGCCCCGCGCCGTCAGGTAATCGACGGCTTCGTGTGTCGTTTCGGCGCCGGATCCCATGAGCACGATCACGCGCTCCGCGGCGGGATCGCCGGCGTACTCGAACAGCCCGTAGCGCCGGCCCGTCAGCTCCGCGAACGCCCGCATCGTCCGCTCGACGATCTCCGGACAGGCATCATAGAAACGATTCGCCGCTTCCCGCGCCTGGAAGAAGACGTCGGGATTCTGCGCCGTGCCGCGCAGGACCGGGCGATCGGGCGTCAGCCCGCGCTGCCGATGCGCGTAGATCAGCGGCTCGGCGATCAGCGCGCGCAAATCGTCGTCGGTGAGCTCCTCGATCTTCGCGACTTCGTGGGACGTCCGGAAACCGTCGAAGAAGTGCAGGAACGGAATGCGCGTCTCGAGCGTCGCCGCGTGCGCCACCGCGGCCATGTCATGCGCTTCCTGCACCGAATTCGAGCACAGCAGGGCGAACCCGGTCTGGCGGCAGGCCATCACGTCGGAGTGGTCGCCGAAGATCGACAACGCGTGGCGTCGCCAGCGTGCGCGCGGCGACGTGCATCGACGAAGGGCGTCAGCTCGCCGGCGATCTTGTACATGTTGGGGATCATCAGCAGCAGGCCCTGCGACGCCGTGAACGTCGTCGCCAGCGAGCCGGCCTGCAGCGCGCCGTGCACCGCACCGGCCGCCCCGGCTTCCGACTGCATCTGGGCGACCTCGGGGATCGCGCCCCAGAGGTTCGGCACCTGGCGGCTCGACCACTCGTCGCAGAGCTCGGCCATGTTGCTGCTGGGAGTGATCGGATAGATGGCGATCGACTCGCTCGCCCGGTAGGCGACCGACGCGGCTGCTTCGTTTCCGTCAACGGTGATTCGCCGCCTGCTGGCCATGTCTCCTCCGGTACCTGTCAAAACGCTTTCAGGGCAAGCCCCAGCAGCAGCCCCGTATGACGCGCGATCATCAGTTCCTCGTTGGTCGGAATCACCCAGGCGGAGACACGGCTCGCCGGCATCGAAATACGGGAGCCGTGGTGCGCGTTCGCCTCGAGATCCACCTCGACGCCGAGCCACCTCGACGCGTCGCAGATCCGGCGGCGGATGTCCGCCGAGCGCTCGCCGATGCCGGCCGTGAACACCAGCGCATCGATCCCGCGAATGGTGGCCGCGAGCGCGCCAATCTCCTTGGCGGCGCGGTAGACGAAATAGTCGACGGCCAGGCGCGCGGCCGGCTCGGTGCTCGCGAGGAGATCACGCATGTCGTTGCTGACTCCGGACACGCCCAGGAGGCCGGACTTCTTGTACAGCGTCGCCTCGACATCCTGAGCCGACATGCCGAGCTGCTGGAACAAATACAGGACCACGCCGGGATCCAGCGCGCCGGGGCGGGTGCCCATGCACAGACCGTCGAGCGCCGTGAATCCGAAGCTGCTGTCGATGCTGCGGCCGCCGATCATCGCGCACAGGCTGGCGCCGCTTCCAAGGTGCGCGACGATCACGCGGCCCTGTGCGATCTCGGGCGCCACCCGGGGCAGGGCCGACGCGATGTATTCGTACGACAGGCCGTGAAACCCGTAGCGCTGGACGCCCGCGCTGCGGATCTCGAGCGGCAGCGGAATCAGATCGGCGACGGCCTGGTGCCCGCGATGAAAACCCGTGTCGAAGCAGGCGACCTGCGGCACGCCGGGCAGCCGCGCGGCGACCGCATCGATGGCCGCAAGATTGTGCGGCTGATGCAGGGGCGCGAGAGGCACCAGCTTGCGCAGGTCGTCGAGTACCTGCGGCGTCACCAGGACGGGCGCGGCATACGCGGCGCCTCCGTGCACGACGCGGTGTCCGACGCCGAGAAGGCGTCCGCCCTCGAAGCGGCCGCGAAGCCAGGACGCCAGCGTTTCGAGCGCCGCCTTCGCGTCGCTGACCGAGGAGTCGAGCTGTCGAGCGTCGAGGGTGACGCCCGCGCCGTCCTCGGCCGAGAATCGCGGCGTGGTCCCGATTCCCTCGATTTGACCGCGCGCCTCCAGCCGCGAGCCAGCACTGTCCGAGTCTCGGTAGACGCAGAACTTCAGGCTTGACGAACCGGCATTGAGAACCAGGATGAGGCCGGCGTCAGCCATGGGTGGTTCCGCGGCGAGCGTGAGCCACCAGCGCGGCGACCGCGCAGCTGGCGATCCGCGACCGGACACTGTCGGCGCGGCTGGTCAGGATAATCGGGACGCGCGTGCCGAGCACCAGCCCGGCGCTGTCGGCGTTGGCCAGGAAGATGAGCTGCTTGGCGAGGATGTTGCCGGCCTCGAGATCCGGCGCCAGCAGGATGTCCGGATCGCCCGCGACCTCCGACACGATGCCCTTGATCCGCGCCGCGTCCTTGCTGATCGCATTGTCGAACGCCAGGGGGCCGTCCAGGATGCCGCCTTTGATCTGCCCGCGATCGGCCATCTTGCACAGCGCCGCCGCATCGATCGTCGCCGGCATGCGCGAGTTGATCGTTTCGACCGCGGCGAGAATGGCCACCTTCGGCCTGGCGACGCCGAGCGAGATGGCGAGGTCGATCGCGTTCTGGCAGATGTCGGCCTTGTCCTCGAGCGTCGGCGCCATGTTGATCGCGCCGTCGGTGACGACGAGCACCTTGTGATAGGTCGGCACATCCATGATGAACACGTGGCTGATCCGCCGCCCCGTGCGCAGACCGGTCTCGCGCGCGACCACGGCGCCGAGCAGCTCGTCGGTGTGCAGGCTCCCCTTCATGAGGATTTCAGCGGAGCCCTGGCGCACGAGCTCCACCGCCTTCGCGGCGGCGGCGTGGCTGTGGGGGACGTCGACGATCGGAAGGTTCCCCAGATCGATGCTGTGCTGCTTCGCGATCTCGCGGATCTTGGCCGCAGGCCCGACCAGGGTCGGCGCGATCAGGCCCTTGGCGGCGGCCTCGACCGCGCCGGACAGCGCCGTCTCTTCACACGGATGCGCCACGGCGGTGGGGACGGGCGGGAGGCTCTGGCATCGCACCAGCAGCTGTTCGTACTTTCCCGTTCCCGTTTCGCGGCTCATGACGCGCTCGCCGACGCGGCGCCCGTCCTCAACAGAGCACCAGAGACACAGCGAGCCCGCCTTCCGATGTCTCCTTGTACTTGGCGTTCATCTCTTTCGCCGTCAACGCCATGGCCTCGACGGTGGTGTCGAAATCGACGCGGCGATTCGCCGGGATCTCGTTGCTCGCGATCATGAACCCGGTCCACGCCTTGACTGCGCCGAAGGCACAGCGTTCGATGCACGGCACCTGGACGAAGCCGGCCACCGGATCGCACGTCATGCCGAGGTGGTGCTGCAGCGCCGATTCGGCCGCGTTCGCGACGACCTGATGATTGAAGTCGTGGGCCTCCGCGATGAACGCGGCGCCCATCGCCGAGGCCACGCCGATCTCCGCCTGACAGCCGCCCTCGGCGCCCGAGAGCGTCGCGTTGTGCTTGCACAAGTACCCGACGGCCGCCGCGGCCAGGAAACCGTTCCGGATCTTGGCCTGCGGCAGCTTGCGCCCGCCTTCGCCCAGCACGTACACCAGCGCCGGCAGGACGCCGGCCGAACCACCTGTGGGCGCGGTGACCACGAGGTGGCCGCGCGCATTCTCTTCCGAGCCGGCCAGCGCGTATGCGGCCACGACCCCGACGCCGCGCTGAGTCGCGTACTTGTCGTCCATCGCGCGCGCGTACACGTCGCCGGCCTTCGTCTTCAACTTGATCGGGCCGGGCAGCGTGCTCTGCGGCGCCTTCAGGCCGGCCTTGACGATGTTGACCATCGCCATGTGAATCTTGTCGATGAATGCGGTGATCTCGGCCTCACTCTTGCCGGACACCGCCACCTCGTTAGCCATCACGACCTGGGCCACCGACAGCTTGTTGCTCTCCGCGTGCGCCTGCAGTTCCTTCATCGTCGCGTACGGGTATTTTGGCGCGCCTTTCTTCGGCGGCTGATAGCCCTTCCACTCGATGAACCCGCCGCCGACCGAGTAGTACTCGAGCTCGTAGACGACAGCGTCGCCGCCCATCAGCTTGCACGTCATCGTGTTCGGATGGGGAAACTCGCCTTTCGGCGCGTCGTAGACGATGTCCTTCAGCGAGACATTGAACGTCTTCTCTCCCAGCTTCACGGGGAAGCTCTGATCGGGGTTGGCGGCGAGGCCGTCGAGAAACTCCGGCTCCACGGTCGCCGGTTCCTTGCCGATCACCCCGGCGAGCGCGGCGCGTTCGGTGCCGTGCCCTTTGCCGGTGGCGCTCAGGCTCCCGAACAGGTGCACTTTCAAGCCGGTCACCTTCGCGAGCTGATCGGCCGGCAGCTTCGTGCAGCGCTGATAGAAGTCGTACGTGATACGCATCGGGCCAATCGTGTGCGAGCTCGAAGGTCCGGGCCCGACCTTGTAGAACTCGTCGAGCGTCGTGATGACGGGCGCCTTGGCCTTCTTGACGACGTCGAGCTCGGGCGACAGCTTGCTGGCCGGAACCGCGGGCGCCGCTGGTGCCGCGGCCACCTGTTGGGGCGTGGCAGGAGAACAGCCGTTGAGCACGGCGACCGCGCCGACGAGGGCGCTGCGCATCATGAAGGCCCGGCGATCCACGCCTTCCGGAACTTCGTTCGCCTGTAGTTCCCGTTCAGAAGGGACGAACCCGTCGCGGCCGTCATTTTCAGACGTCATCTCTAACCCCCTGTGCGCAGTTTCCGGGCGGTACGGTGAGTGAGGCAAAGTATATGCCCCTTGAACTTCAGGAAATACCCAGCAAACCCGCGCCGACTTCTCCGCGTAGTCGGAGAGCGTCCGAAATGACGGAGGGACCGGCGTCGGTCAGGCGCCGGACGGCACGCGGGCGCGCCGGCGCTGCCAGACGATGTAGGGCAGGCCGGCGACGATGTTGACGAGCAGATACAACAGAATCGTGGCGCCGAACCGCTGATCGGGAACCGCGGTTGTGGCAATGGCCAGCGCCATTGCCGGATGGCGGCACGCGGTCGAGAGCGCCAGCGCGACGGAATGATCGGGATCGGGTCCGCCCAGGACGTGCCCGATCGCCAACCCCGCAACGGTGAAGACCACGATGGCCAGCACGGTGCCGTTCCCCACGGCAGCCCAGATCGCCGAAAACGCTCCGGCCACCAGCGCGATGACCGCCACCGGCAGGAGGACATTGCTGATCACCCCGACAGGTTTTTCGAGGCGGGCGGCGAGCGCAGGCCCAATCGCCCGGACACCAAGACCGGCTGCCAGAGGAGCCAGCGTGGACTTCATCACGACCAGGGCGATGGCGCCTGGCGCCACGACAATCGGCCGTTCGAAGAAGTGCTCCATGACGGCAATCACGGCGGGAACGGCCGCGATGGCGGCGAACGAGAGGACGACCATGAGCCCGAGGCCGTACGACGCGTGCCCGCCGGCCTTGTCGTGCTTCATCGGCAGCAGCGGCGGCACCGCGGACATCGAGAGCGCGAGCAGGACCACCGCCGTGGTGAGCGGGAAATTCATCACATGGACCAGGCCCAGCGTGAACAGCGGCATGATCACGAAGACCGAGACCAGGGAGCGCACCAGGAGTCCCGGCCGGCGCGCCAGATACAGCAGGTCAGCCGCGGTGGCGGCCAGGCCGAATCCGAACACCGTGCACATGATGCTCAACTGCAGGGCGAGCAGGATGAGTTCCTTCATGGCTTGTGCAGCACCTGGGCGATCAGCGCGGCCATTGTGTCACAACGGCACCCGTCATCCGTCTTCGTACCGGAGAATAGGGATGTGGATGCAGCGCGGGTTCCGGTAACCGTCTTCGAATCGCTGCGTGGGCGCCTCTTCGGCCTCGCCTACCGCATGACCGGCTCGCGCGCCGACGCCGAAGACGTGGTGCAGGAGGCGTACGTCCGCTGGCACCAGGCGCAGCAGCACGCCATCGAGAGCCCCGAGGCGTGGCTCGTGACGACGACGAGCCGGCTGGCCATCGATCGGCTGCGGCGGCTGAAGGTCGAGCGGGAGGCATACGTCGGTCAATGGCTGCCCGAACCGATCGTGACCCACGAGCAGCCCGATCGACACCTCGACCTCGCCGACGATTTGTCGATGGCGTTCCTGACAGTCCTCGAACGCCTCGCGCCGGACGAACGCGCCGCCTTCCTGCTGCACGACGTGTTCGACGTCGGCTACGGAGAGATTGCGTCGGTGCTCGAGAAGAGCGAGGCGGCGTGCCGCCAGGTCGTGCACCGCGCCCGCGAGCGCGTGCGCAGCGACCGGAAGCGGTTCGAGGTGACCGAATCGGCGCGGGCCGCCATGCTGCAGAAATTCGTCGCGGCGCTCGAGGCGCGCAACGAGCAGGCGCTGCTGGCTCTCTTCGCCCCGGATGCGACGTGGACCGCTGACGGCGGCGGCAGGACCGGCGCCGCACCGCAGCCGGTCGTCGGGGCCAATCGCATCGCCCGGCTCGTGATCGGCCTCCGCGAGAAATTCTGGGCCGCGAATCGCACGCTGCACGTCGAAACCGTCAACGGTGAAGCCGGCCTCTGCATTCGCGACGGCGGCAGCCTCACAGCGACGATGTCGATTGCCACGGACGGCGAGCACATCCACGCGGTGTACGCTGTCGTCAATCCCGACAAGCTGAGATAACGAACGCATAATCACGACGTCACGCACCAGTCACAACCGACCCCTCTCTCGCGTCTAAATCACATGAACCGGAAGAGAGGAGATGGCACATGAGCACCCGCATCGACATCAGCAAATACCTGAACTCGGGCCTCGGCAAGGCGATGTTCGCGCTCTCGAGCGAAGCGACCGCGAAGATCGAGCCCAAGCTCTTCGAGCTCGTGAAGACCCGCGCGTCGCAGATCAACGGCTGCGCCTACTGCATCGACATGCACACCAAGGACGCGCGGCACGCCGGGGAAACCGAGCAGCGCCTGTACGCGTTGAATGCCTGGCGCGAAACCCCGTTCTACACCGATCGCGAGCGCGCCGCGCTCGAGTGGACCGAGGCGGTCACCCTCGTGAGCGATTCGCACGTGCCCGACGATGTCTTCGAGCGCGTCTCGGCCCAGTTCACCGAGCCCGAGCTCGTGGCGCTCACCTTCGGCGTCGTGGTCATCAACTGCTGGAACCGGCTGTCCATCGCGTTCAGGCCACCAGTCGGCACGTATCAGCCCGCCGCAGCCGCGGCGGCGAGATAGCCGAGTTGACATCTCCAGCGCAGAGATCGCCGAGATCGCCGAGATACATGTCTTCTCCGCGTTCTTTGCGACCCTCTGCGTTCAAGATCTCGGCATCTCGACAATGTCCCCGGCACCCCGCTTGCTGGAGCTGTGACGGAGGTCGCGATGGCCGAAGACGACGAGATGGACAACATGACGGTGGTGCCGTTGCCGGGCGAGGAAGACGAAGCAGAACGGGAACGGATTCGCCGTTCGAACGATCGGGACCAGGAGCTGGAACGCGAGGGTAAACCGGCGCGCCACAATCAGGGCTACGACGAAGCGGCCGACGGCATTCCCGCACCGGATATCGAACGCGTCGTGGACGAATCCTGAAGCACACGCTGGTCTGGTGGGCCGGGTGGGTCTGGTGGGCCGGGTGGGCCCGACCTGCCTGACCCACCCGCCCTTCTTTCACACCGGGACACACGTAAGCGCGAGCTTGCCTCCCTGCACGGCGTTTTTCGCCTCCTGCTGATTGCGCGCGAGGCGGATTTCGGCGGTAATCGGCAGCACGCGCGAGCGGTCGCCGTCCTCGCACAGCGCGCGGATCGCCAGGAGCGCGAGCAGTGTCTTTGCGTCCGCGTATTCGGGATCGACGTTCCGCCGGCGGTCGCGCGGATCCGCGGGGGTCCAGGCCGAGACGATCGTCACCGCGTTCGCATCGAGGACGCCCGCTTTTTCCATCGCCGCCCGCGACGCCGGATCTCCCTCCACGAACGTGACGGCGCCGGCCGCGCCGCCACTCTGCGGCCCCGATCCCGCCGCGCAGACGGCGACGACCTGTCCGTTCGGCAGCCGGTCGTCGTTCGTCAACGCGTGGGCAATCTGCTCGGCACGGCAGTTCCAGTTGAGGAACACCAGCGATCCCGGTGAAGGCGGCGGTCCGCCGAACAGTCCCCGGATGATTCGCTGCAGGCACTTCGCCGTCGTGATCAACACCACCGGTGCCTGGCGAACCTGCGCGCGCCGGATCAGGTGCGCCAGCTTCACGGCCGACAGCCTGAAGGCTTCCTTGATCACATCGGAGAACAGCCAGCCCAGGATGATCGGGAACAGCAGCAGGCCGAGCCACCGCCAGATTTCGCCTTCGGGCGTCATCAGGCGATCGTCGCTCATCCGCGTGACGATCTGGAACGAGTGCTGAAACGACGCCCCCAGGGTGCGGAATTTCGGATTGAGGTGGCCTTCCGCGCGCATCATCGCGAGACTGAGCAGCAGCCACACGCCTGTGAGCGATCCGCTCAGCACGAGCATGTACGAGCGCGCCGCGAGGCTCCGCCGGAACGATCCGGGATTGCGCCGCGCGTGGGCGACCGCCAGACCGAGCGCGAACAGAGCGGCCCACAGCACGGTCGGATTGCGCGCTTCGAGATGTTTCCTGGCGCCCTGGTGCGTGGCGACTCCGTGGAGCGGTTCGCGCCTGCCCAGTTGATCGAGTTCGACGTCGTCGATGTGATCCTCGATCAACCCCTTCTTGCGCTCGATCGCCCCGATGAGCGACTTGACCGCCGCAGCCCCGCCATCGTCGTCCGGGAGACTCGTCAGCAGGACGGTCGGGATGCCGATGGTGGGCACGCCGCGCTTCAACTCCCCGTAGGTCCCGAGATCGATCGTGGTCGGCACGTAGAGCTTGTCTTCCGTCAGGCGATCGATCAGCGCCTGCGGCAGCGGCATGATCTGGGAATCAGCTTCCAGCAAATCGTCAACGGATAGCGGCGGTGCCTCCGTGCTGAAGGGCGGACAGACGGAGCGCGGATGGCGGCCATCATCGGCGGGCCTCGACGGCTGCGAATGCTTCGGCACGGCCATCACCCGGAAATACGCCACCAGGGACTGGTCTCCCTTGGCGAGCAGGCAGTTCGCCGCCTTGTTCCAGGTGAGATCGTTCAGCTTCGTCCCGAACGTCTCGATGTCTTCGTCCGGTACTCCGTCCGCCTGCAGCACCTTCGATGCGGTCTGCCGCGCGCCGCTGCGGGGCGGCCCCAGCCAGACCCTGGATCGCCGGGTGACACCGTTCTCGCGGTTACGGCCGCCGTTGCGATTGAGGTCGGCGGGTGAGTTGAGGTAGAGGTGCGGCTTGACGAAGACGTGCAGCTTCTCGCTGTACAGGAACGTCACGAAGCGCACGGCGTCGAGGGACACGTGCTCGGAATCCTCTTCCTCGTCGCCGTCGTCCTTGCTGTGGGCGGCTTCGATCGCGTAGTGGAGCGTGTCGAGCTGCACCAGCGCGAACTGCACGGTGCCATCCGCCAGCAGCTTCAAATTTTCGCTCGAGCCTCCGGTCAGGCAGACTTCGAGGCGAGTCCTCGGGTTGTCCCTGGCAACCTTCGCGATCGCGTCGCCGAGCAGGACGTACGTGCCGCCCTTCAACCCGGTGGCCAGATACTTGACCTGAGGGTCGTGAGGGCCGAGTTCTGAACACGTCGGGAACGATTTGCGATCGATTGGCGCAAGCGCCGCCGGCTTGCGGGCGCACTGGATCGACAGGAGCGAGCCGGCCAGCACAGCGGCGATCGCTACGCGTTCTCCGCATCTGGTCCGATTCGCGCGATGTTTTGCAGCCATGGCGTCACCCGACATCCCCTGTCGTTGTAGTGAGCCCCGGCGGGGCCGCGTTACAGGGTCAATCGGATACGCGCACGATCAGCGGGGAGCGGCGCAGCGAACCGCGGAGGGCGCTATGACCGGTCCTTGGTCCTTTGTTCTTGGTCCCTGGTCCGTTCGTGGTCCCTGGTTCTTCGTGGCGGGACACGGTGTGCAGACACGGGGATGACCGGGGACGGACTACGAACTAAGGCCCAGGGACCCGGGACCGTCAGCCCACGCCAATCTGAAACTGCCCTAGCGGCCCTTCGGCCAGACGACGCCCTGCTCCGCCTTCGTGACAGGACCCACACCTTTATAGAGGAAGCGCTGGACACGCGCGCCGGTGTAGGTCTCCGTCGTGTACAGGTTCCCTTTCGAATCGGTCGCCAGGTTGTGGACGCCGAAGAACTGGCCCGGCGCCCTTCCGCCGTCGCCGAACGACGTCAGCACCTGGAGCGTGTCGCGAAGCAGGATGTTGATCTTCTGGTCGACCCCGTTGGCCGCGTAGATGTAGGTCTGCTGAGGATCTCTCGAGAAGGTCAGGTCCCAGACGGATCCGGACCGGAACGTGTTGACGTCGATGAACACTTCCTTCACGAACGTCCCGTCCTTGCGAAACACCTGGATGCGGTCGTTCACCCGGTCGCAGACGTACACGAAACCGTCCTTCGAGACGATCACGCAGTGGACGGTGTTGAACTGCTTCGACGGCGGGCCGCCCGGGCTGTACGCGGGCATCTTCTCGTCGCTCGGCATGGCGCCATACGCGCCCCAGTGCCGCTTGTACTTCCCGGTCTCGGTGTCGAACACGATGACGCGTCGATTGCCGTACCCGTCCGAGATGTACATCTCGTTCGCCGCCACGTCTTCGAACATCTTCGTGGGCTGCCAGAAATTCTCGACGTCGTTGCTGCCGTTGTGGACGCCGTGCTTGCCCAGCTGAAACAGGAACGCCCCGGCGCCGCTGAACTTCAGGATCTGCGTGTCCTTCTGCCCGTTGCCGGCCAGCCAGATATTGCCCTTCTGGTCGATGGTGATGCCGTGGTTGCTGTCGGGCCAGTCGTATCCCTGGCCGGGCCCGCCCCAGGACTTCACCAGGTTGCCTGCCTGGTTGTAGACGAGGACCGGCGGAGCCACCGAACAGCACTTGCCGATCGGAGCCGACCCACGCGCCGGTGACGCGCTCGGGGCGCCCGGCTGTGCCTCGTCGTCGCGGCCCCGGGCGTCGCCGACCTTGATGTCGGCGGCCTTGAAGTTATCTTCGACGGTGTTCGGCCGATGGATGGTCCAGACGTTGTCCTGCGCGTCGACGGCCAGCCCGATGGTCGAACCGGTCACCCAGTGATTGGGCAGTGGCTTCGGCCAGAGCGGATCCACCTCGAAGATCGGCGCCTGCTTCGCGCCCCCTTCAGCCGCGAGCCGGCGATGCGTGCCGAACAACGCGGCCGCAAACAGCATGGCCGCACAAACGCCAATGCGCCGGGTGGAATTGGTCATGGCGAAGCCTACCACCGGACGCGGGGGATCGGAACCACGGTCCTTGGTTCCAGGTTCATGGTTCCTGGTCCGTGGTCCGTGGTCCACACACCGACTATGTGGACCATGGACCCAGTGAACGGACCTGGAACGAAGGCCCAGGAACCTGGACTGATCTACCGGTGCAGGTGGAACGGCACGCTCGTGACGACCGTGTTCGGCTTGAAGAGCAGCGCCCCCTTGATGAGCAGCGCGCGCTGATTGTGGAACAGGTTGTGCCACCAGCGAGCCGGCACGAACTCCGGAAGCACGATCGTGACGTAATCGTCCGGATGATCGCGGTACACCTGCTCGATGAACTCGAGGAGCGGCTCCATCAGCGACCGGTACGGCGAATCCAGGACGACCAGGGGCACTCCGGCGCCCCAACGCTCCCACTGGCTCCTCACCCGTTCCGTTTCGATCGGATCGATGTTCACGTACACAGCGCGGACATCGCGAGACAGCGATTTCGCATAATCCAGCGCTTCCACGACGGCACGGTGAATCCCGCTGATAGGAATCAGCACGGTGTTCCCTCTCGTGCCTTTCGAGCTCCACCCCCTGACCGACAATTGCTCGCCGACGCCCCGGTAGTGTTGACGCGTGACGCGGAAGATGAAGACGTTGACGGGGATCAGCAGGATGATGACCCACGCGCCCTCGTGCGCCTTCGTCGCCGCCACGACGACGAGCACGATGCCGGTCACCAGCGCGCCGACACCGTTGATCACCGCGTTCCTCCGCCACCCGCGTCCACCCAGCTTCCGCCAGTGCACGACCATGCCGGCCTGGGACAGCGTGAACGACACGAACACGCCGATCATGTAGAGCGGAATCAGCGCGTGCGTGTCGCCGCCGAAGATGATGAGCAGGACGGCGGCGAACACACTCAGTCCGACGATGCCGTTCGAGAACGCCAGCCGGTCGCCCTGGTTCATGAACTGGCGCGGCAGATATCCGTCGCGCGCCAGAATCGACGCCAGCCGCGGAAAATCCGCATAGGCCGTGTTCGCCGCCAGCACGAGGATGGCCATCGTCGCCGCCTGCACCAGGTAGTACGGCCAGCCGCGGGAACCGAACACCGCGCGCGCCAGCTGCGAGACGACCGTTTCGTGCTCGGTGGGAATCACGTGGTACGCCTGCGAGAGCAGCGTGATCCCGAGGAACATCGTGATCGACAGCACCGCCATCATCAGCATCGTCGACGCGGCGTTCTTCGATTCCGGCGGGCGGAAGGCCGGGACGCCGTTCGAGACGGCCTCGACGCCGGTCATCGCGGTGCACCCGTTGGCGAACGCGGTGAGCAGCAGGAACAGCGAGAGCGGCTGAAACGTGGACGGGACCGCGCCGGCGGCCACCGGCAGCGCCTGCACGGTGCCGCCGATGACGTGCCATGCGCCGAGGCCGACGAGCGTCAGCGTCGTGACGATGAAGAAGTAGGTCGGGACGGCGAAGATGTTGCCGGATTCGCGAATGCCCCGCAGGTTCCCGATCATCAGGAGCGCCACGAAGCCGAGCGTCAGCTCGACGCGGTTGACGTGCCAGGCAGGAAACGCCGAGGTGATCGCCGCGACGCCGGCCGCGATGCTCACCGCGACCGTGAGGATGTAGTCGATGAGCAGCGAGCCGGCGGCGATGAGCGCGGGCATCTCGCCAAGGTTGTCCTTGGAGACGAGGTACGCGCCGCCGCCGGTCGGATACGCGTGGATCGTCTGGCGGTACGAAAAGACGACGACCGCCAGGATGCCCGCGATGACGAACGCGATCGGGCTCGCGAACGTGAACGCCGCGGTGCCGGCGAGCACCAGCACGCGGAGCACTTCTTCGGTCGCGTAGGCGACCGACGAGAGCGCGTCGGAAGACAGCACGGCCAGGCCCGTGACCCTGGAGAGCCGTTCGTGATGCGCGAGATGAGAGGGGATCGGCTTGCCGACGACGAGTCGCTTGAAACCGGAAAACAGTCCTTCTTCGGCCACGGGGACCTTCCAAGGGCCGACGGGGTTAGCTGACGGGCTCGAGGTTGGAAGTCCTCTACCCACCTCCGCCCGTTCGGGCTTCAGTGGGATTCGCCCCTGGAGCGCCTATTCGCCCCGTTGGGTCCCCCGCACCGCTCCGTTGGAGCGGTCTAGGCCGTTGGCTCCCACTTTACGCCAGCCGTCCTGACGGGAATCCGCCGTCTTAGGCTTTTTTTAGTACTTTGTTTGGCGCTTCCGAGGCGGACGGGCCCTAACGTGAAACGATGCGGCATTTTGTCGAGGTTCAGGCGGGAACCGCCGAGGATCCAGATGCCGCACAGGCGGCTATGGTTCTCGCCGCCTACTTCCGCCTCGAAGAAGTGCGGGCATTCTGCCGTGAGGTATGGCGCCGGCTGGTGTTGCTCGGCGTCGTCTGGACGCTGATGGCCGGCGTCCTGCCCGGCCTTCGAGCGGACTTCGCAGGCGGTCTCGCGCTCATCGCGGCAGCGGCCATGGCCGCCGCGATGGTGGAGTGCTGGGCGGCGTTTCGGCTGACACGGGCGCTGGGCCGAACCCGCTGACCTCTCCCCGCGCATGGGGTAGGATGCGCGGATGGCGAACGACGACTCACAAATCGGCCGCGCGTTTATCGGCCTGCGGGAAATGCTGCTGCACGGCGAGCTCGTCCGCGGCGAACGCATCTCCGAGCTTCCCCTCGTCGCCCGTCTCGGCACGTCCCGGTACGCCCATCCGGCTCGCGCTCGAACGGCTCGCCCAGATGGGCCTGCTCGACGTGCTGCCGACGGGCGGCTTCGCGGTGCGCGGGTTCAGCCTCGCCGAAGCGCTGGACGCCATCGAGCTGCGCGGCGTGCTCGAGGGCACGGCGGCGCGCTTCGCCGTCGAGCGCCTGAAAGACGACAGTGAACTGAACGCCATGCGGCGCGCCTGCGCGCAGATGGAAGCGCTCGGGTCCCTGACGATCGATACGTTCGAGGTCTACATGGATCTCAACGAGACGTTCCACTCGGCCCTGGTCGATCTGGCGAAGAGTGCGATGCTGCAGCGCAGCATCGCGCAAGCCGGATCGCTGCCGTTCGCATCGGCGAGCGCCATGGTGTTTCCGACCTCCGTGATGCCGAACGCCGGCACGCACCTCCTGATCGCGAGCGATCAGCACCGGTCCATCATCGAGGCCATCGCGCAGCGCCAGGGCGGGCGCGCCGAGAGCCTGGCCCGCGAGCACGCGCACCTTGCGCGCCGGGTGCTGACTGTCGCGATGTCGGACACCGATACCCTGCGCCATATCCCGGGCGCGCCGCTTCTGCACGTCGGGACACTCTAAGTGCTGCACGCATGCAGGTCGGCCGGCTTCACGATCCAATAATCAGAATCTCATTCCCTACGGCCGCGTTTCTGGCCTGAATTCGGCGTTGACTTCAACTGAGCCGGTCCGTATCGTCAGGTCCTGCATGCAGAATCGTCCTTGCTGCGTGCAAGACAGGTCGGTGCGCGCCGACCGGAGGACAACGTTCGATGCGAACTCTGACGAAGTGTCTGGCCGCTCTTGCCGTCTTCCTCATCCCCGCAACCGTGTTTGCGCAAGCGTCCCTGACGGGCACCGTTCGCGACGCATCCGGGGCCGTGCTGCCCGGCGTGACCGTCGAGGCCGCCAGCCCGGCGCTCATCGAGAAGACCCGCACGGCCGTCACTGACGGCACCGGGCAGTACCGCATCATCGATCTGCGCCCCGGCACCTACTCGCTCACGTTCACGCTGACCGGGTTCAACACGGTCAAGCGCGAGAACATCGAGCTCGCGGGCGCGCAGGTCATCACGATTCCCGCCGAGATGAAGGTGGGCGGCGTCGAGGAGACGATCACCGTCACCGGTGAAACGCCGGTCGTCGACGTGCAGAGCGCGAAACGCCAGGTGGTCATGAGCACGGACGTCATCGAGGCGCTGCCGGCGGCGCGCGCCGCCGGGGCGCTGCTCAATGCCACGCCCGGGCTGTTCGTCGACACCAACGGTCCGGCGCTGTCGCCGACGATGACGTTCTTCCAGGCGCACTCGGCCGCCGTCGAATGCGACCGTCGACGCTCGGCGAAGGCCGCATGACGCTCAACGGGATGACGGTCGCGGCGGCCCGGAGCGGCGGCGTCTCGTCGTACGTGTACGACACGGCCAACGCGCAGGAAATGGCCATCACCGTCGGCGGCGGCCTCGGCGAGAGCGACATCGGCGGGCCGGTGGCGAACCTCGTGCCGAAGTCGGGCGGCAACAGCTTCAAGGGCACCTTCTTCTACAACGGCGCGGGCGACTGGTCGCGCGGCGACAACCTGACCGACGAGCTCCGCGCGATCGGCCTGACGCAGACGCCGGGCATCATCACGTCGTAGGACACGAGCGTCTCGTACGGCGGGCCGATCATGAAGGATCGCCTGTGGTTCTACGGCAGCTACCGCAACCTCGACACGCAGACGGCGATGGAGGGCATCAACGCCAACGCGAACGCCGGCAACGCGGCGCGCTGGGACTGGGTCGGCTCGCCGATCAGCGCGCGGCTCGTGCAGGACCGCCAGATGATCATCGGCCGTCTCACCGGTCAGCTGGGCAAGAGCCGGCTCGCGTACAACTACGAATACCAGCATCGCTGCGAGGGCACGCCGCTGAATGTCGATACGCAGGGCTGTCACAACCGCGGCGACGATTGGATCGGCCTGGGCAACAACGCCGCGCCGTTCCAGTCGCCGGAGGCGACGTCCACCGCGGCGCGCGGCTACTTCGACGTGCCGTTCACCGAATCAACCAGATTTCCTGGACGATGCCGGTCAGCAACAAGCTGCTCCTCGAGGCCGGTTACACGCCGTTCCGCTACAACCCGATCTTCGGCCATCCGCCGCCGGACGGCATCACCGACCTGATCACCGTCACCGAGCAGTCGAACGCGATCAACCCGGCCACCGGCCTGCGCTACGCGCCGCAGCCGACCTACGCGTATCGCGGTGTCGAGCTCGTGGGGATGGGCGGTCGGCAAGACCGACGGCTGGCAGGCGACGGCGTCCTACGTCACCGGCGCGCACAGCATGAAGGTCGGTTATCAGGGCAACCGGCTGGATCAGCTCGACAACACGATCGCGAACCAGCCGCAGCTCGAATACCGCTTCAACCAGGGCGTGCCGAACGCCGTGACCTATCGGCTGCCGGACTTCGGCCGCCGGACGATCACCAGTCTGGCCGGCATCTTCGTCCAGGACAGCTGGACCCGCGGCCGCCTGACGCTGCAGGGCGCGCTGCGCTACGACCGCGCGTCGAGCTACGCGCCGGTCGATCAGAACGGCACGACGAAGACGTCGTTCCTGAACCCGTCGCCGATTACCATCCCCGAAGACGCCGGGCGTGAACGCCTACAACGACGTGACGCCGCGTGTCGCCGCCACCTAGGACGTGTTCGGCAACGGCAAGACGGCCGTCAAGGGGAACTGGGGCAAGTACCTCGCCTACGCGGCGAACGATCCGCCGTACACCTCGACCAACCCGGGGTTCACCGTCGTCCGCGAAGTCCTCAACCGCGGCTGGACGGACACGAACAACAACAAGGTCGTCGACTGCGACCTGCTCAATCCCGCTGCCCAGGCGGCGCCCGGCAAGGACGTCTGCGCCGCCGCGGTCGGCAACCAGGCCAACTTCGGCAAGCTGGGGTCGGCGACAATCGTCAACCCCGCGGTGCTGAGCGGGTGGGGCAAGCGGCCCGGCGATACGCAGTGGGCGGCCACCCTGCAGCAGGAGATCATGCCGCGCGTGTCGGCTGATGTCAGCTACACCCGCCGCGACTTCCACGGGTTCTTCGTCACCGACGACCTCAATCGCAACGTCGATACGGGGTACGAAACCTACACGCTGACGGCGCCGTCCGACCCACGGTTGCCGGACGGCGGCGGCTACCCGATCACGGTCTACACGCCAACCGCTGCGGCCAACGCGGTGCCGTCGAAGACCTACCTGACGTGGGACACCGACTACGGTCCGGAGCGCATCAGCCACTGGCACGGCGTCGACTTCAACGTCAACGCGCGGCTGCGCGGGGGCTTCACGGGGTCGTTCGGCACGACCACCGGGCGCGCCGTCGTCGACAACTGCGCGATCGCGACGAAGTACAACCAGGTCAACGCGAACACCAACGTCGCCGCCGGACCCGACCCGCGCGGCTGCCACAGCGTCGATCCGTTCCAGACGCAGGTGCGCGGCCTCGCGAGCTACGTCATCCCGAAGATCGACGTGCTCGTCGGCCGCCACGATCCGGTCGCAGCCGCACAGTGCAGCTCGGCCTGGCGACCGGCACGGTCGCGGGCGGCGGCAACTCGGCGCAGTGGGTGGTGCCGAACTCTCTCGTGGCAGCAGCGCTCGGCCATCTGCCGGTCGGCGCGACGGCCACCGGCAACGACGACGATCCAGATCGCCGACAACGTCAACCGCGTCTACGCGGACGACGCGCCGGACGCAGCTCGACATGCGCTTTGCGAAGGTGCTGCGCTTCGGCCGGACGCGGTCGGACATCGGCGCTCGATCTGAACAACCTGCTGAACACGAACTACGCGACCGGCTACAACACGCACCTACCCGTACAGCGTCGGCAACACCGCGCAGGGCGGCACGTGGGGAAACCCGACCAGCATCTACACCGCGCGGTTCATGCGGATCAACTACACGCTGGACTTCTAAGGGGACAGTTTCAGGGCTGAGGGCTAAGGGCTGAACGCTCGCCCTCAGCCCTTAGCCCTTCAGCCTTCAGCGCTTAGGCTGCAGCCCTGCCCTGCTCTACGCTGGTCCTCCTTTTGCTAACGTAAAGACCGTGACGTGTGCGCCGGCCAACGCCGGCGAGGAGGCCGCCAGAATGGACCGCCGATCAACGTGTGCCCTGTTCGCAGGGTTCGTGATGCTCGCCGCTTCGTCGACGTCCGCCGCCCAGAGATGGGGGCGTGAACCGTTCCCCAGAGAGGGCGTGTGCTTCTTCGAGGATCCCAACTTCAGCGGCGATTACTTCTGCGCCGGCGTCGGCGACAGCTCCGGCAGAGTGCCGGACAACCTGAACGACCGCATCTCGTCCGTCAGAGTCTTCGGACGCGCTGAAGTCACCGTGTTCAGGGACGACCGATTCAGGGGGGGCTCGACCAGCTTCCGCGGAAATATCAAGAACCTGAAGAACGAGGGCTGGAACGATCGCATTTCGTCGTTTCGTGTCGGCGGTTCGAACCTCGGCGGCGGGCAGGACCCCGATCGGATTATCCGGCGCGCATACCAGGACATTCTCCACCGGGATCCGGACGAAGGCGGATACCGCCAGTACCGCAGCCGCGTCCAGCGCGACGGATGGACCGAAGACGACGTGCGCAATTCGCTGCGCAGCAGCCCCGAGTTCCGCGAGCTGTCGACGATGACGCCCGCGAAGGCGCAGGATGTCGTCCGTCGCGCGTATCAATCGGTGCTGCGGCGCGATCCCGACCCCGGCGCCCAGGGCTACGTCGAGCGCGTGATGCGCGACCACTGGACACAGGCCGACGTGGAGCGCGAGCTGCGGCAGAGCCCGGAGTACCGCAACCGGCGCTGAAGAGGCAGCGGGGTGGCGTCGGCGCGAATCGTGCATCCACGGCTGCGCTGGAGGCACCGTGGCCGACGCCAGACCGCAACCGATCGTTCGAAAAGGCCAGGGCTCGACGAAGATCACCCGCGACCAGTTCAAACAGCGGTGGCGCGAGCGGTTCTTCAACCCGATCTTCGACGACGCGAGTGAGCTCCTCGATCAGATCGAGGAGCTCGCGTGGAAGGCATACGAGGAAGGCAAGCGGAGTCCCCGCACGCGCGTCGCGGGCGCCGGGTTCGCGAACCCCGAGTTCAAGCTGCCGGTCGAATGGCTCGATGCACGCCGGCGTGTGCAGGACGCGCAGGCGCTGCACGATCGTCCTGACGGTCCATCGCGCATCCTGCTCATCTGCGCATCGCCCCGCTCGGACGAGACATGCCCCGGCGAGATGTCGAAGACGTTTCGCCTCGTCGGCCATGCGCAGCAGGCGTTCCACGCGGCGGGGGGCTGCGACGTCGATCTGCTCGATCTAAGCCACCTCACCTCGGAGCACGGCCGGACGATCTTTCCCTGCAAGGCGTGCGTGTCCACGGCGATGCCGCTGTGCCACTGGCCGTGCTCGTGCTATCCCAACCACGCGCTCGGACAGGTGAACGACTGGATGAACGAGATCTACCCGCGGTGGGTGCATGCGCACGGCGTCATGATTGTCACGCCGGTCCACTGGTACCAGGCGCCGAGCGTGTTGAAGCTGATGATGGATCGTCTCGTCTGCGCCGACGGCGGCAATCCCGATCCGACGACGACCGACGGGAAGAAGCCGGAAAAAGCGAAGGCGCTCGAGCTCAGCGGGTGGGACTATCCGAAGCACTTGCGCGATCGCGCGTTCTCCATCGTCGTGCACGGCGATACGGTGGGCGCCGAAACCGTGCGACGCGCGCTGCACGACTGGCTGTGCGACATGGCGCTCGTGCCGGCAGGGCTCCCCGCAGTGATCGACCGGTATGTCGGCTACTACGAGCCGTACGCGGTGAGCCACGAGGCGCTCGACCGCGACGCGGCGCTGATGACGGAAGTCGACAACGCCGCGCGCACGCTGGTCGAAGCCGTCGGCCGTCTTCGCGCGGGCGAGCGGCCCGCCGGCGCGGGCGTTCGGGCGCCGCGGCCCAAGTGACGGCGAGACGCGGATTTGAAAATCTCTCTAGCGTCAGTCCTCGGTCCGTGGCGCTTGGTGCTTGGTCCGTCCTTGTGGCCCAGGTCCGCGGTCCCAGACGACTGTCGCGGACGCGTGGACGAAGGACAGCCCATGACGACTGGACATTGGACGGACCGAGCACCACGCGCTAAGGACGACGACTACACCGAAACAAAAAGAGGCTATAGGGACGTCGTAAGCGCGGATGCGTAGCGAGCTTGTCGCTATCACCGCCAGTGCCGCGATTCGATCAGGGCCGCCACGCGCCGGCGAATGTCGTCGCGAACGGCGCGGACCTCGGCGATCGGGCGGCCCTTCGGATCGGCGAGCGGCCAGTCGTCTCGCTCGAGTCCCGGCACGTACGGACACGCTTCACCACACCCCATCGTCACCAGCAGCGAGGCGCCGCGTGCGAGTTCGTCCGTCAGAAGCTGCGGTTGGTTTCCGCCGAGATCGATGCCGACTTCGCGCATGGCGGTGACGACTTCCGGATGGACGCGGTCGCCGGGCTGCGTGCCGGCGGACATCGCGGTCGCTCGCGACGGGTCGGCCATGTCCGAGAAGAACGCCGCCGCCATCTGCGATCGGCCGGCGTTGTGGACGCACGCGAAGATGACGCGTTCCATCTATTGCCTCGCCCGCTCGCGCGGTACGAGCCATCCGAAGAGCGCCGTGGCCAGCAGGCCTCCCAGCACCTGGGCGGCCACGAACAGTGGAACGTCCGTGGGTCGAATCCCTGCGAAGGTGTCGGTCATCGACCGCGCGATGGTGACGGCGGGGTTCGCGAACGAGGTCGACGCGGTAAACCAGTACGCGGCAGTGATGTACGCGCCGACGGCAAAGGGAACGGCCGCCGCGCGGCGCCGGGAGCATCCCCAGATGACCGCGAGCAGGCCGAACGTGGCCACGCTTTCGCTGAACGCCTGCGGCAGGCCCGTGCGAATGTGCCGGGACCAGCGGAAAACCGGCTCGCCGAACATGTAATCGGCAGCGGCCACGCCAGTGACCGCGCCAACACACTGCGCGACGGAGTACGCCGTCGCCTGCCTCCACGTGAGGCCGCCCTGCGACGCATCCGCGAACGACACGACCGGGTTGAAATGCGCCCCCGAGATGGCGCCGAACGTCAGGATGAGCGCCACCAGCGCCGCGCCGGTGGCCAGCGTATTGGCGAGCAGCGCGACGGCGACGTTTCCGCCGGCGAGCCGCTCGCCCATGATGCCGGAGCCCACGACCGCTGCCAGGAGCAGCGCCGTGCCGACCAGTTCCGACACGAGAGCCCTCATGCTAGGAGCAGCACTCCGGGCCGCAGCACGTTTTCGACGTGATCGCTTGGGGCTTGCGGGCCCGGACGAAGGCGCTCGCAAACGCGCCGCCGTGTCTTCTCGTAGATCCGCCAGGGCTCCACCTCGACGTCGGCAAAGCCCGCGCGCCCGAAGTTTCGCGGCGTACTCCTGTTCCTCGAGCGCCCCGGCGATGCACCCGACCCAGAGTTCCATGTCGCGGCGAATGTCCTCGGGCACTTCACCCCGAACCACGACGTCCGATACGGCGAAGCGGCCGCCGGGTTTCAACACGCGAAACGCCTCGCGCAACACCGCGTCCTTGTCGGCCGACAGGTTGATCACGCAGTTCGAGATGATGACGTCGATGGAGTTGTCAGGCAGCGGGATCGCGTCAATCGAACCCTTCAGGAACTCCACGTTGGTCGCACCGGCCTTGCGCTGATTCTCACGGGCCAGTGCGAGCATTCCATCCGTCATGTCGAGCCCGTACACGTAACCGGTCGGGCCGACGCGTTTCGCCGAGAGCAGCACGTCGATGCCGCCCCCCGACCCGAGATCGAGCACGGTCTCGCCGCTCTTCAGCTCCGCGAGGGCCGTCGGGTTGCCGCACCCCAGGGACGCCGCGACAGCATCGGCCGGCACCGCGCCGCGCTCGGCTTCGGAGTAGAGGTCTGAGGTGATCGGGTCGTCGCACCCGCACGCGGACGGCGCGCAACAGCCCGCCGTCGCGCCGCGGTCGACTCGATGAAAGCGGCGGCGATCGCCCCGTATTTCGCTGTAACAGCCTGCTCGATCGATGACATGCAGACCTCCTTTATATGCGCTGATGCGAATATAGGCGACTGTAGCCGCGTCGTGATATATTTGTCAAGGCAGATATATGGCGAGAGCCCTGACCGACATGGAAGCGCTGTTCAAGTCCCTCGGCGACGCGACACGGCTGCGGATCCTGGGACTGCTGCTGACGGGCGAAGTCTGCGTGTGCGACATCCACGAGAGCCTCAAGATCCCGCAGCCGAAGGCGTCGCGTCATCTCGCGTACCTGCGGCGGTCGGGTCTCGTCGAGACGCGCCGCGACGGGCTGTGGATTCACTATCGGCTCGGCAAGCTGGAGGATCCGGTGCTGTCCGCCGTCGTGGACGCTGTGCGGCATGCGCTGGCGCACGACGCCGCAGTCCAGCGCGATGCAGCGCGCCTGCAGAAGCGGACGGGGTGCTGCGTGCCGACACCGGGAGACGTGCCCGGGGCGCCGTGCTGCTCGACGCGGGAACTGGCTGTGGCGCGGTGACGCTGACGCTGCCCGCCGATCGTTGCTGTGCTCGTCAACCCGGTCGCTGGGCGGCCGGCTCGACGTGAACCAGCACATCGGCCACCCACGGCAGATCGGTCCGGATCCGCCCTCTCACGTGGCCGGCAACCACGTGTGCGTCCGCCACTGACATCGCCGGATCCACCTCGATGTGAAGATCCACGTGGTACTGCAGGCCCGTCTTGCGCGCGTAGGCTTTGTCCACGCCCTGGACGCCCGGGATCGCCAACGCCGTCGTCCTGACCCGCAGCATCCGGTCCGTGTCCGGCATCGTGTCCACGAGCTCGAAAGACGCGTGCCGGAGGATGCGAAGCCCCATCAGGATGACGACAATGCCCACCACGAAGCCGCCGTAGTGGTCGGCTGCGCGGAACCGGCTGCTGTCGTAGATCGTGAGCACGACCGCGGTCAGCGCGGCGCAGGCAGCCAGGATGTCGACGAGATCGTTCCACGCATCGGCGACAAGCGACGTGCTCCTGATACGCCTGCCGATGCGGAACTTGATTCCCGACATGAGGCCGCGCACGACGATCGCGATGCAGAGCGCCGCTATGGCGCTTATCGCCGGCGTCGGATGCACCGCGCCAATGGCCTGCAGGGAGTTCCAGCAGATTCCGGCACCGCCCGCGGTCAGCACGGCACCGATCAGCAGCGCCGCCAGTGTTTCGATGCGCCCGTGCCCGTACGGATGGTTCTCGTCGGGCGGCTTGGCGGCGGCGATCAGCCCGAGCAGCACGACCGTCGACGCGAGCACGTCGCCGGCGAACTCCACGCCGATCGCAAACACGGATGTCGACTGAGACAGCACGCCGATGACGATGTTCAGGACGGCGAGCGCAACGCTGGCGAGGATGCCCGTCAGGGCGACGCGCCTCGCGGTCTGCATCTCCGTGGGCGGCGTCGGCGTCACAGACCGATTATGGCGGATGGACTCTATACTACGTGCACAGCGGATGGCGTGAGTCCCGTGTTTCAAGAAGAGCCCTTCATGAACGCCTCGATTTCACGACGAATCGTCCGGACCGTTGCCGCGCTCGCTCTGGTCGCGCTCGCCGCACCGCCGGCGCGGGCCGAGGTGCTCGAGAAAACGGCGAAGGTCGGCGGCGTCTCTGTCCAGTACAAGGTCGTGCTGCCGGCCGGCTACGACTCGGGCAAGGCGTATCCCGCCGTCATCGCGCTCGGCGGCGGTCCCCAGACCATGAACACGGTCGACGGCATCCTGAACCGCAACTTCCGCGCCGAAGCCGAGAAGCGCGGCTACATCATCGTCGCGCCGGCGGCGCCGAACGGCCAGTTGTTCTTCGAGGGCGGCGCCCGGATTTTTCCCGAATTCCTCAAGCTGATCCTGGCCGACTACAAGATCCAGGATGGGAAGTTTCACATCGCCGGACCGTCAAACGGCGGGATTGCCGCGTTTCACGTCGCGGCCGCCAACCCGCAGTACTTCGCTTCTGTCACCGCATTCCCGGGATACATGTGGGAGCCGAGCCCCGCAAAGCTCCAGGCGATTTCGAAGATGTGCGTGTTCATGTACGTCGGCGAGAACGACGAGTACATGTGGCACAGCGAGATGAAGCAGGAAGCCGAGTACCTGCGATCCAGAGGCACCGTGGCGCGCTACACCGTCGAGAAGGGCCAGCCGCACCGGATGGAGACGCTCGCGGGCGCGAACGCCGGGCGTCTGTTCGACGGGTTCGAGGAAACGAAGAAAGGCTGCAGCCGCGTAACGATTCGCAAATCCGGTAGGATGCGGCCAGATGCCACGCGGCTGCACTTTCAAGACCGTCGAGGCGATCGGCCGCACGCTGCCTGGCGTGGACGTGACGACCGCATACGGTCAGCCGGCGCTGAAAGTACGCGGGAAGCTGATCGCGTGCATGGCAGCCAACAAGGCGGCGGAGCCGAACACGCTCGTCGTGATGATGGCGTTCGCCGACCGCGATGCGCTCATCGAGGACGACCCCTCCACCTACTACTTGAAGGACCACTACCTGAATTACCCCTGTGTGCTCGTCAGGCTGTCACGCGTCCGCGCCGACGCCCTGCGCGACCTCGTGGCCGGCGCGCACCGCTTCGTCACCGCGAAGGCGAGGAACAAGTGAGCCGCCCTGCTTTGCTAGAATGGCCGAACCGATAAGCAGGCGAGCATGCTGTTTCCGGCCGTTCTTGTCGGTCTGCTGTTGAGCCAGGCGCCGGCCCCGGCCGCCGCCACGGCTCCGGCTGCGGGCGCCGACCTGATCGAATCCGCGAAAAACGGGGACCTCGCCCACACCCGCGATCTGCTTTCGAGGGGCGCGGCGGTCAACGCGGCCGATCGCCGCGGCTTCACGCCGCTCACCTGGGCGGCCGCGAGCGGCAACCTCGAGATGGTTCGGCTCCTGCTCGAAAACGGCGCGGCCGTCGAGCGGCGCGCGAAGGACGGTACAACCGCCCTGATGGTGGCGTCCGCCAACGGCTTCATCGAGGTCGTTCGCGCGCTGCTGGTCCGCGGCGCCGACGTGACGGCGGCACGGGCCGGCGTCAAGGCGCGTCAGCTCGCGATCGACCGCGGGCACGCCGACATCGCCGCGCTGCTCGAGCAGGCCGAAGCGCTCGGCATCCGCATGCTGCAGGCCGCCGCGGAAGGCAACGACACGCTCGTGCGGCAGCTGCTGGCACAGGGTGCGCCGGGCAACCAGCGCGACGAACGCGGCGCGACCGCCCTGATGATCGCCGCGCGTAACGGCGACCTCGGCATGATGCAGGCGCTCCTGTCGAGGGGCGTGGACCCATCGCTGACCGACAACCAGGGACAAACCGTCTTCGGATGGGCCGAGCCGTCGCCGACGACCGCCAAATACGTCGCGGCCTTTCTGACCGACAAAGGAATCCCGAGGCAGCCTCCCCGTGCGGCCGCACCGGCGCCGTCGCCTCAGGTCAAGGCGAGCTTGAGCACGCTGGCGGCGATCCTGGCGCGGGTTCCTCCGGCATCGCCTGCGGTTCGCGCCGGGCAGCGGCGTGCGAACGCGGCGCTGTCGCAGCTTCAGGCGTTGTCGGCGAAGTGGCCCGCCGACTCGCCCGACGATTACCGCGACAACCTGTCGGGTGAAATCGCCGCACTCGAGGCCGCGCTGAAAGCCGGCACGGCGGAGACCCTCGCCGTCACACTCGAATCAGTCGCCGAAGATCTCGACATCAAGCTCGAACACTGCAACCTGAGCGGCGGCAAGCTGGGCGGATCCGTCGTCGTGCGCGTGAGAACCGTGGCCGGCGCACAGGAAAGCCGGCGCTGGCAGGTGTTCTACATGCCGAGGGTCTTCGAAGCGGCCGCGAACGCCAGCCCCGACCTGTTTCCGCAGCTGAGCAGCCCGACCGAAGAGACGCTCGTTCCCGGCCGGTACGTCATGTGGGTCCGGGATCCGACGACGGCGCGGCTCGGCGAACGCACCGTCGTCAAGGTCGGCGAGGGCAAGAAGGATCTGCTCATCGACCTGCCCGTCCCCGCCACGCCGGCACGATGACGAGCTCCGGCCGCCTGCTCGGGCGGCACAGGCGGACGCTGTTCGCCGTCGCCGGTGTCCTCTTCGCGGGGATCGCCGCCGCGCTCATACCTCCGCCGGCTGCGTTGGCCGAAGCCGGGACACGGGCTGGCGTCGCTGCGCTTGTCTCCGCTGCGATCGTCGCATCCGCGACCCTGCCCTTCCTGATCTGGCGCAGCGCCGCGCGGCCTGTCTTGTGGATCGCGCTCGCCGTCGGCGCGCTCGTGGCCGGCGTCACCTCGTTCGCCGTCTCCGGCTACGCCGAGCGGACGTGCACGGCGCGCTACGCGGGCAAGCCGGTCGTCATCGGAATGGAGTTCACGCCGCTCGGCGCGGCGTATAAACAGGCGAATCCCGGCCTCGCGAACGACGATCTGCTGTTCGACGCGGCGGGAGTCGCCGAGCGGATCTGGACGCCATCGTCGATCGGACGTTGCCGGGCTGTCACCGGCGGCACCTATTTCCTCGCCATCCCCTTCCTCGTCGTGTGCCTGCTGGCCACGGCAGAGGCCGTCCCCGCGACGATTCTGTCCCCGGTCCGCTGGGGCGCCGCAGCGTCGACGGCGGGCGCCGGTTCCGTTGCGGCGCGATACGACGTCTTCGTCAGCTACCGGCACGATCCCGTCGATCGGGCATTTGTCACGGAGCTCGTCGCCGCCCTCGAAGCCGACGGGTATCGGGTGGCGATCGACGAGCGCGACTTCCTCGCAAACGCGAGCTTCCTGCTGGAAATGGAGCGCTGCATCCGTGAAAGCCGCTTCACCGTCGCGGTGATCTCGCCGCGGTACCTGGAAAGCGGGAACGCGCTCGAGGAGGCGATCATCAGCAAGGTGCTCGACATGGGCGACAGGAAGCGCCGGCTGATTCCGCTGGTGATCGAAGCGGTCGCGCTGCCCGCCTGGCTGTACGGCATCGTCGGGATCGACTGCACGAAGCGCGACCCGCTCGTGAATCCGTACGACAAGCTCAGGGCGACTCTCGGCGCGCCGATGGCGTGATGTCCGCGCATTCCCGCTGGACGCTGGTCGCCACGATCGTCGGATCCGGCATGACGTTCGTCGATGCGACGGTCGTCAACGTGGCGCTGCCGGCGATGCAGACCGATCTGCACGCCACCATCACCGACGTGCAGTGGGTGATCGAAGCCTACGCCCTGTTCCTCGGCGCGCTGATCCTGGTCGGCGGATCGTTCGGCGACCAGTTCGGGCGCAAACGTGTCTTCCTGGCCGGCGTGGTGTCCTTCACCCTCGCGTCGATCTTGTGCGGCGTGGCCACCTCCCCGGCCGCGCTGATTGGGGGCCGCGCGCTCCAGGGCATCGGCGCCGCGTTCCTGGTACCGGGCAGCCTCGCGATCATCAGCGCTGCCTTCGGCGACGCCGACCGCGGCAGGGCCATCGGCGTGTGGTCCGGCTTCAGCTCGATGACGGCGGCCATCGGCCCCGTGCTCGGCGGATGGCTGATCGAACACGTCAGCTGGCGCGCCGCGTTCTTCCTGAACGTGCCGCTGGCCGCGCTGGTGGTGGCGCTGTCGCTGCGATTCGTCGACGAGAGCCGCGACACCTCGAGAAACGCGGGGGTCGACTGGATCGGCGCCGCGCTGGCGGTCCTCGGCCTTGGCGGAGTCGTGTTCGGCCTGCTCGAATGGCCGCCGCTCGGAGCCCGGCATCCGCTCGTCCTGGGCCCTCTCATCGCCGGTGCCGTGTTGCTGCGGATTGTTTCTGCTGGTCGAAATCCGCATACGGAACCCGATGATGTCGCCGGACCTGTTCCGGTCGCGAACCTTCACGCTGGCGAACCTCCTCACGCTGCTGCTGTACGCCGCGCTCGCCGTGGTCCTGTTCCTGTTGCCGCTGAACCTGATTCAGGTGCAGCGCTACACGACCACTCAGGCCGGCGCCTCGCTGCTGCCGCTTCCGGTGATCATCTTCGCGTTGTCGCGATGGTCGGGCGGCCTGGTCGCGAGCACCGGCGCGAGGGTGCCGCTCGCGATCGGGCCCGCGATCGCTGCGCTCGGCGTGGCACTTGCTGGCGCGACCCTCAATCGGAGGTTCTTACTGGACGACGTTCTTCCCGGCCGTCGCCGTACTCGGCCTGGGGATGGCCGTGACCGTCGCGCCGCTGACGGCAACCGCGATGGGCGCCGTTGATCCGCGTCATTCCGGCGTTGCGTCCGGCGTCAACAACGCCGTGTCTCGCGTCGCTGGCCTTCTCGCGATCGCGGTATTCGGAGTGGTGCTGACCAACGTGTTCATGGCTCGAGCGGAACCGGCTCTCGACGCGGCCGGCCTGAGCGCGCCAGCGAGAATGGCCGTCGAGCGCGAGCTGCCGAAAATGGCGGGCGCCGACCTGGATGCCGCGGCGCCGATCGAACGACAGCGAGCGTGAGGCCGCGCGGCAGGTCATCGATCTGAGCTTCGTGGCAGCGTTCCGGGTCGTCATGCTGGCGGCCGCAACCCTGGCGCTGCTCGCCGCTGTGTCGGGCGCCGCGATCAGGGGAACTGCCGATTCCTGACTGCGTCGCGCGCCTGCGAGAACCAGCTGATCTGATGGGTTGCTCGGCCGCCGCGACCTTTGTACGCTACGCTGGCGCGAGGATTCCCGGAGGGCGAGATGCGAATGGCTGCGAGTGTGATGACGCTGCTGGCCGTGATGGCCCAGGAGCGGGCGGTGCTGGTCGTTCAGGCCCCGGACTCGCCGGTACGGATGGAGCACGCCACGGTCGTGGCGGCGGCCGAAGGCCCACCTGTTCTCGTGTATGCGGCCACCAACCTCAAGGACGAGCCGCTCGAGCAGTTCACGGTGATGGCGTTCGTCTTCAAAGCCGATGGCACCTTGAAGGCGCGGCAGGTCGCGCCCGGCCGGCGGTCGCTTGACGCGCGTGAAACCAAGTATTCCGCCATGGTGCTCGACGGATCGCCCATCGAAACCGGCGATGTCGTGGTCGCAGGTATCAACCAGGCGCAGCGCGTGAACTCTGACGCGTGGTGGCGTGCTGATCTTCAAGCCGCCGCCGAAGCACGGGTTCCCAGAAAGCCCTGATCATCGCGCCCAGAAACGTGGCGTGATCTGATGCGCAGCCGTTCCGTTCGCCGTGTGACGACGACGGTGCTGGCCATCGTCTTTGCGACGGCGAGTGTCGCCCTCGCCCAGTTCGGGTTCGGCGGCTTCCGTGATTTGTACCAGCCGCTGCCCAACAGCCCGTACGACGGCCGCTTCACGTTTGCGCGCGTACGCTACCGTCCGGCTCCCGGCGGCTTCTGGCCTGGGCGGCGTCCTTCCTGGATCCACGGGTACCCGCTCGCCGAGAAGAACCTGATCAGGATCATGAACGAGGTGAGCCTGCTCGGCGCCCGCGAAGACATCAACACCGTGACGCTCGACGATCCGGAGCTGTTCAAGTATCCGATCGCGTACCTGATCGAGGTCGGCTGGTGGACGGTCAACTCCCGGGAGGCTGCCGGACTGCGTGCGTACCTCCAGAAAGGCGGGTTCCTGTTCGTCGACGACTTCAAGCCCGCCGGCTGGCGCGGCGTGCCCGGCGGCGGATGGGAACCGTTCGCGGACACGATGCGGAAGGTGCTGCCGGACGTCGAGTTCCTTGATATGTCGCCGAACGACCCCGTGTTTCACACCTTTTTCGAGATCAACGATCTCGATCACTTTCCGCAGGCGTATGTCGGGGGCGACCCGGTGTTCAAGGGCATCTTCGAGGACAACGATCGGAGCAAGCGGCTGATGGCGATCATCAACTACAACACCGACGTGTCGCAGTTCTGGGAGTGGTCAGGCCGGGGTTTCCGACCGTTCGATCAGACCAACGAAGCCTACAAGCTCGGCGTGAATTACCTGATCTACGGTCTCACGCACTGAGCGGACAGGTTTTTCGGTTTCCTTATTTTCCGTCCCAATCAAGCGGCCGCCCGTTGCGGAACCACGGGGCCCGGCCATTCGCGATATTGGACAAAGCACGCCCCGGGGTGCCGACCGATCTCAGGGTCGCCCGCACGAACGTGTTCGACGTACGCGCCTCGACCCATTTCAGAAACGATCGATCGAGCACGTCCTCGCCGACCATCAGCGCGAACGCGCCGGCGGGCGTGATGACGTGGTCCACCCATCCCCTCGATACCGGATTCATGCCGACGTTGCCGATCGACGCCTCGCTGAGCGGGCCCATTTCGAACTGCAGGCTGAACGCGGCGCTCCACGCCGCCGCCCGCCCGCGGCTCGCCCAGTAGCCTTCACTGAAGAGCTTTTCGCTGCCCGCCTGTGGCTCGTGATCGAGCCACATGTATCCAGCCGCTGCACCGTGGATGGGGTGTCCGACATAGTTCACGAACCATCCGTCTCCATCCGACCAGTGATCCGGCACATGCACCGAGTGCGCGTAGTCGATGAAGAATGGTCCGCTCAATTCCCGCCGGGTCTTTTCCTGAAACGCAATCCGGCCCAGATGCTCCAGCATCAGGAATCGCAAGGAACCCTCGAGCGCCCCTTTGACGTCCGTATGTGCCCCCCCGGAGGCGGCTTTAATGGACTGATCCTGGGTTTCGGACGCCGGGGGTGTCCCGGTTTCGGGCGTGGTCTCTGCGGAAGCGCCGACGCAGACCGTCAACAGAAGAGCCGCCGCGCTGAGTGCCGTTCGTGTCATTCGATGAAGTCGCCGCTCCGCCGTGTGTCGAGCAAGTGCCGCGCCAGGTTTTTGGCCGGAGAAAGAAGGACGGGAGGTATTTCCCGGCTCGCGCGGACTTCAAGGTATTTCAAACAACGGTGCGGTGTCCACATGCGGCTGAGAAGCCATGACATGCGTTCTAATTCAGCCAGGCGTAGTTGTAGCCGACGGCAATGGACGTGAAGTCGGCCCCGATGGTCGTGTACGCACCCCGGCTTACCGACGCACGGATCGCGTGGCCGCCGCCGAGCCCTTTCGAAAAGGTGGCGCCGATTCGCGAGTTCTTCTGGAGATCCAGGTTCTGATTCCCGCCAACGGTCGTCTGGCCGCCCTCGTAGAAATTGGCGTCGGCGGCCAGCCACATGGCGGACGAGAACCTCCGCGTAAAATGGAACTGAGTCGACACGATTCGATCCTGCTCGCGCGTCCGCCCGCCCACGAAGTCGGTGTTGTCCGTGAACAACCACGCGCCGACCATGAACTCGACGACCCATTTGCCGTACGTTTGCGACAGCCCGAGCTCCGGTCTGAACGACCAGCGATTGGTGCCGAGATTGATGACCCTCGCCGGATCGTATTGCCCGAGCGGCGGCACGGCCACGAGGCTCACACCGACGATGAGATCCTGGCGGTAGGACGCGAACTGGCGAGGTGTCATCGCCGGCGCGCCATACAGGTTCACCGCGATCCTGAGCCGCGGATCGCCGAGCCCGAACCGATCGGTCTCCGCGTGCTCGCCCAGATACACGCCCTGGACGTGGCCGCCGACGATGGGCAGCGCCGCGCCGACGTTGGCAGAGCGCCCGGCCAGATTGAAGGCGCGCGCAAACGACACGGCCGTCGAGTGATCGTTGCGCTCGCGTCCTCCACGGGGAGCGCGGGATCGAACGTGACGTCGCCCCAGTTCACGCCGCCGACGCCCGTCAGGATGTTCAAACCGCTTGGAAGGGGCCAGTAAGCGCCCGGCTCGAGCTCCTGGGCTGACGCAAGAACCGGCCACATCAGGAGCGCGAATGCGGCAATAATCCGACTCAACTCCGAAGGTCCACGGCTGGCAGTCTACTTCAATCCTGTTGAGGCCGGCACCGCGTCCCGGTAGAAGATAGGATCGTTCGAAGGCATGGCGCCGATCGTTCCCGACCCCGCGAAGATCAAAAGCTTCCCCTCGGAAGCAGCGTTCGCTGCGTGGATGAAAGCGAACCACGCTCGCGAGACGGAGATCTGGCTCAAGATACACAAGAAAGGGTCAGGCCTGCCGACGGTGACCAACGCACAGGCGCTCGATGTCGCCTTGTGCTGGGGCTGGATTGACGGCATCCGCAAGGCATTCGACGAGCGATCGTTCCTGCAGCGCTACACGCCGCGACGCGCGCGCAGCATCTGGAGTCAAATCAACCGCAATCACGTGGCGCGGCTGACCGCAGCCGGCCGTATGACGCCGCACGGGCAGCGGCAGGTGGATGCCGCCAGGGCCGACGGCCGCTGGGATGCCGCGTACGGTCCCATGCGTACGGCCAGCCACGTGACGATGCCCGCGGATCTGCGCGCCGCCATCATGGCCAGCCCGCGGGCACGCAAGACGTTCCTCGCGCTCGGCCGTCCTAACCTGTTCGCGCTGGCGTTCCGGACGAACAACATGAAAACACCGGCGGGGCGGGCGAAGAAGATCGCGGCGCTGGTCGCCATGCTGGCGCGAGGCGAGACCATCATTCCTCAGCCGGCGCCCCCCACCGCGAAGCGGCAGCGGGCGCGAAAAGCGTAGGCTGTTCGATGCCATCTCGCGTCCTGCGAACGCTCGACACTCAGCTTCCGGGAACACCTGTCCGGCCGATGCTGGCTGCGGCCGCAGCCGTCGTGGTCGCGTCGGCCTGGTTCAACCAGGGGTTCTTCAGCCACGACGAACACTTCCAGATCCTCGAGTTCGCCTGGTACAAGCTGGGTCGGACTCCCGGGGACGCACTCGCGTGGGAATTCGCCGCGCGCATGCGCCCCGCTCTTCAGCCGTGGCTTGCGGCCGGTCTGTTCAAGGGCCTCGGCGCGCTGGGATTGTTCACGCCGATCGTTGCCGCGTTCCTGCTCCGCGTCGGGTCGGGGCTGCTGGCCTTGTGGATCTCGCTCGAGCTCTGCATCCGCACACTCCCGTCGGTGCGTGATGCCTCCCTGAAGCGGCTGCTGCTCCCCGGCATGCTCTTCCTCTGGTTTCTCCCGTATATCCACGGACGGTTCGCATCAGAGAACTGGGGCGGCCTGCTCTTCTTCGCGGGCCTGTGCTTCGTGCTGGATGCGGGGGATTCCCCGGATCGCCGGCGTTCGAGCGTGCGCTTCGCGCTCGTCGGCCTGTTGTGGGGCGCCGCATTCTACTGCCGCTTTCAGGTCGGCCTCGCCATCGCCGGCGCCGGCGCGTGGCTGCTGGTTGTCGATCGCGCGCCGCTGCGCAGCATCGGCGCACTGGCCGTGTCGTTCCTGGCGGCCTGCGCATTGAACGTGGTGCTCGACCACTGGCTCTACGGGGAGTGGGTGTTCACGCCGTACAACTATCTCTACACGAACCTCGTCGAAGGAAAAGCGGCGACGTTCGGAACCCAGCCCTGGTGGTTCTATCTCGCGCAGATGCTGGCGCTGCTGGTGCCGCCGTTCAGTCTGTTGCTCGTCGGTGTGCTCGTCGCAAGCGTCTGGTTGTGCCGGAAGAACGTGTTCGTGTGGGTGGTGGTTCCGTTTGTGATCGGGCACAACCTGCTCGGCCACAAGGAAACTCGATTCCTGGTTCCGATCACGTACGCCATCGTGCCGCTTCTCGTGCTCGGCGCCGACCGGCTGCCGGAGACGCTCCGCGCGAAGATCGCCCGCTGGCCGAACCCGCGGGCCGCGGCGGCCGCGGTACGGGTGTTCGTCGCGCTGAACCTGTTCGCCCTGGCGGTGATGACGTTCAAGCCCTCGAGCGAAACGGCGATCGTCTATGAACGGTTGTACGAGGAAAGCCGGAAAGGGCCGATGGTGCTCTACACCGCATCGCTCCTGCCGTATTCCATGGCGGGCAATGCGGTCAATTTCTACCGCCCGGAGAACGTGACCGTGAAGCCCCTGGGCGACGTCTCCGAACTGCGCGCCGCGATGTCTGCAAGCCCGGGACGGGTGTACTTCTTCCAGCAGTCGCTCCAGGCGCCCGACTGGATGGCCGCCGGCCCGAATCGCGTGCACGCCGGTGGCGCGAACGCTGCCCCTCTGGGCGAGGCGATTCAACCTGAACAACTGGATGGGCAAAATGTATCAGTGGAGCGTCTTCTCGGTCAGCACCGCCGCCGATACCGGCGGGTGTTAGCTCGGCGACAGGGAGCGGCATGCAGAGGATTGCACTCGTCACCGGCGCAGGCACCGGCATCGGTCGCGGTGTCGCCCTGGCGCTCGCCCGGGCCGGCTACTCCGTCGTGCTCGCGGGCCGGCGCCGCGAACCACTCGAGGAGACGGCGTCGCAGGCGTCGGCGGCCGGGGCCACCACGCTCGTGATTCCGACCGACATCCGCGATCGCGATGCCGTCCGGGCGATGTTTGCGCGCACGAGGGACACGTTCGGGCGCCTCGATCTGCTGTTCAACAATGCCGGCATCGCGGTGCGCGGCGCGCCAATCGAGGACTTGACGCTCGACGAATGGCAGGCCGCCGTCGACGTGAACCTGACCGGCACGTTCCTCTGCACCCAGGAGGCCGTGCGTTTGATGAAGAGTCAGCAGCCGCGCGGCGGACGGATCATCAACAACGGGTCCATCTCCGCGCACACGCCGCGGCCCAACTCGGCCCCGTACACGGCGACCAAGCACGCCATCACCGGGCTGACCAAATCGACCGCCCTCGACGGCCGACCGCACGATATCGCCTGCGGACAGATCGACATCGGCAACGCAGACACGTCACTGGCGAACGCGATGGCCAGAGGCGTGCCTCAGAGCGACGGTCGCCTCGAGGTCGAGCCGCTCATGGACGTCGAGCACGCGGCGCAGGCGGTGGTGTACATGGCGGGGCTGCCGCTCGACGTCAACGTGCTGTTCATGACGGTCATGGCGACGAAGATGCCCTACGTCGGCCGCGGATAAGGCCGTGAAGGCGCCGGAATCCCGCCTGCACCTGGAAACTTCCCCGTACCCAGGGAATTTCTAGCGGCCCTGGCGGATTCACCCCCCATATCGCTCAATTTTCAGCATCTGGCCGCCGGGGTTTCCGGGGCACGGCGCATGCACCCGCATGAGAGCATGGCACTCGCAAAAGCGCCGGCCGCCTCGGGGCAGGACGTACACGGACATGTCAGCCGCGGTTTCGAGGCGGTGCGGGATGCGTTCGTCAGGAACTTCGAGCAGAGGGGCGAGCTGGGCGGCGCCTGCTGCGCCTATCGTCGCGGCGAGAAGATCGTCGACCTCTGGGGCGGCATCCGCAACAGGCGAACGGGCGAACCGTGGGAGCAGGACACCATGGTGATTGTCCATTCGGCGACGAAGGGCCTGGCCGCCATGACCCTCGCCCTCGCGCACTCCCGCGGCTGGCTGGACTTCGAGGAGCGCGTGGCGACGTACTGGCCCGAGTTCGCGCAGCACGGCAAGGAAACGATCACGGTTCGTCAGCTGCTCGCGCATCAGGCGGGGCTCTTCGCGATCGAGGAGCCCGTCGATCGGGCCGTCGTCGCAGACCTCGACCGCCTCGCCGTCGTGCTCGCTCGTCAGACGCCCGCCTGGGAACCGGGAACGCGCCAGGCCTACCACGCGCTCACCCTCGGCTTCTACGAAGGCGAGTTGCTGCGGCGTGTGGACCCGCGTCATCGCAGCCTGGGCCAGTTCTTTCAGGACGAGATCGCCACCCCGCTCGGTGAGGACGTCTACATCCGGCTGCCCGAGGAAATCCCGAACAGCCGCATGTCTGTCCTGTCGCCGCCGAGTCCGCTCCGCATGCTGACCGGGTTCCCGCTTCGATTCTGGCTGGAGACGATGAATCATCACTCGAACATCTACCGGGCGCTCGTGATCAATCCGGGTACCGCCGTATGCCTGGACGAGGTGCGCGTGTACGCGCGCAACCTCGAAGTGCCGTCCGGCGGCGGCGTCTCCACGGCGCGAGGCATCGCGCACGCCTACGGTGTCTTCGCGAACGGCGGACGCGATCTCGGCCTGCGCCAGAAGACACTGGACCTGCTGGCCGCCCCGGCGGTTTCTCCGGCGCGCGGGTTCTACGACGAGTGCATGAAGATGGACGGCATCCAGTTCTCGCTGGGCTTCATGAAGTCGGCGGCGGCGTGGCCATTCGGCAACGCCTGCTCGTTCGGATCTCCCGGAGCCGGCGGCTCGCTGGGCTTTTCGGATCCGGCAGCCGGCATCGGCTATGGTTACGTGACGAGCCAGATGGGGACGGCATTGACCGGCGATCCGCGCGACGTCGCGCTGCGGGAGGCGCTCTACTCCGCTCTCGAGGAATCATGACGCGATAAACGGCACCCTCGCCGGTTCCTGCGCTATTGTTCTCCCCGGAGGCACGCGTGCTGGAGCCCGTCCGCTCTCTCCTCGAGCAATCCCCGTTGCTGGCGTTGTTTGCGGCCATCGGCATCGGCTACGCCATCGGCCGGATCTCGATCGCGGGCTTTTCGCTCGACATCGGAGCCGTGTTGTTTGCGGGCCTGGCGCTCGGGGCGATCGCGCCCGCGGCGGCGCCCCCGGCGCTCGTGAGCTCCATCGGCCTCGTCATGTTCCTCTACGGCATCGGCATCCAGTACGGCCGCCAGTTCTTCGCGGGCCTCGGTGGCGTCGGGCTGATGTGGAATGCGCTGGGCGCCGCCGGTGTGTTGTGCGCGCTCGCCGTCGCACTGGCAGCGGGCGCGGCGTTCGGGGTATCGCCTGCGCATACGCTCGGACTGTTCGCAGGGTCGATGACCAGCACCCCGACACTGCAGGCCGCCATCGACGCCGTCGGCAATCGCGCTCCCGCGGTCGGCTACTCGGTCGCCTATCCGATCGGCATCATCGTGCCCATCCTCGCGATCTTCGCCTTCTCGCGGCTCGTGAAAGCCCGTCCGGCGCCGGCGCCGGCGCCGCCTGCCAGCGTCGAGATCGTGCTCGCCGACAATCGAACGGTCGCCGAGGTCACGGCCGGACTGCCCGTGGGCGTGCACATCGTGGCCGTTCGCCAGGGACGGACGAACAAGCTGCCCGATCCGCAGATCCGGCTCGACGCTGGAGATGGCCTGCTGCTGTTCGGCGAACCCGGCGCGCTCGACAGGGCCCGCGAGCAGCTCGGCGAGGTGGAGTTCGGGAAGGTGGCCGGCGATCGCAGCGCGCTCGACATCGGCAGATTCTTCGTGTCCCGAGCCGTTCTGACCGGCGTGCCCATCGGCCGGTTCGCGTGGCCCGGCGGCGTCGATGCAAAAATCGTCGAAGTACGCCGCGGCGATGCGTTGTTGATCGCCGACCCGGCGCTGATGCTCGAGTACGGCGATCGCGTAGCCGTGATCGCGTCGCGCCAGGTCCTGCCCGCGTTGAGACAGCATTTCGGCGATTCGATCAAGTCGACGACCGAGGTCTCGTACGTCTCGGTCGGCCTGGGCATGTCGTTCGGCGTGCTGCTCGGCCTCGTGCAGGTTCCGATTCCCGGTCTGGGCCAGTTCTCTATCGGTGTCGCGGGCGGTCCGCTCGTGGTCGCGCTGATCCTCGGCAGGCTCGGCCGGACCGGTCCGCTGGCGTGGCACATGCCTCTGCCGGCGAACCTCACGTTGCGGACGTTCGGCCTGACGCTGTTTCTGGCGGCGGTAGGCCTTGGATCCGGCGCGCCGTTCGTGGAAACCCTGGCCGGCGCCGGGGCGCTGTTCCTGGCGATCGCGGCCGCCATCGTCGCGGCCGCCATGCTGATCGGATTCCTGGTCGGACAGGCGCTCCGCATCGCGACCGACGATCTGCTCGGCGTCGTGGCGGGAATCGCCGGCAACCCCGCGATTCTCGTCTACGCCAACAAGGCCCAGCCGAGCGACCGCGTCGACGCCGCGTACGCGACGATCTTTCCGTCGTTGACGATACTCAAAATCCTCTGTGCACAGGTCGCGCTCGCGGCGCTGCGCTAGCGGGAACGTTCTCCGCTCAGATGTCGTGCAGGCCTTCAGGCCTGCGGCCTTCCTAGAACTCCTGGCGCGTGGGACGGAAGAGGATTTCGTTCACGTCCACGTCGTCCGGCTGGCTCATGGCGAACACGACGGCCCGCGCGAACGAATCGGCCGGAATAGCGACGTCGTCGTAGAACTTGCGCATGGCCACCGCGACATCCGGATCGGTGATGAGGTCCGGCAGTTCCGTGTCGACCGCACCTGGCGAGATCACGGTCGTCCGGATGTTGTACGGCTTCACTTCCTGCCGCAATCCCTCGGAGATCACGCGGACGGCATGCTTGGTCGCTGAATAGACCGTCCCTCCAGGGCGGACCTTGTGGCCGGCGACTGACGACACGTTGATGATGTGGCCCGATTGCTGCGTCTTCATATGCGGTAGCGCCGCCGCAATGCCGTACAGCACGCCTTTGATGTTGACGTCGATCATCCGGTCCCATTCGTCGATCTTGAGGCGCTCGAGCAGCGACTGCGGCATCAGGCCAGCGTTGTTGATGATTACGTCGATCCGGCCGTAGGCTTTCACGGCGGCGTCGACCAGCGCCTTCACCTGATCCACGCGAGTGACATCGGTCGCGAGCGCGAGAGCCTTGCCGCCGCCATTGGCCAGTTCGGCCGCGAGCGCCTCGAGGCGATCGACGCGTCGCGCCCCCAGCACCACGCATGCCCCGTCCGCGGACAGATGCCTCGCCGCCGCCTCGCCAAGGCCGCTGCTGGCGCCCGTGATGACGACGACTTTGCCGGCGATATTACTGGCCATATTGCTCGTCGCTGACTTTCTCCAGCCACTCGACCGCTTTTCCGTCAAGGCGCTCCTGAATGGCGGTGTGCGTCATGGCCGTCGTCGGGCCTGCGCCGTGCCAGTGCTTCTCGCCCGGCGCGAACCACACGACATCGCCCGGACGGATTTCCTCGATTGGACCGCCCCAGCGCTGCGCCCGTCCGCTGCCCGACGTGACGATGAGGGTCTGCCCGAGAGGGTGCGTGTGCCAGGCTGTCCGGGCGCCCGGCTCGAACGTGACGCTCGCGCCCGCGACTCGTGCCGGGTCCGGCGCCTGAAAGAGGGGATCGATGCGGACGGTGCCGGTGAAGTACTCGCCGGGGCCTTTCCCGGAGGGTTGCGTTCCACTTCGCTTGATATCCATGTCGTCGTTATCCTTACCGCATGTCGCGTTCGGTCAGCGGCCGGTCATTCGTTCCAGCTGTTCGGGGTACCGGGCCCCCTGCACTGTAACCTGCGAGGCTGCCTTGTCGATCTCGCGGAGATCGTCGGACGTCAGCTCGATGTGCGCGGCTCCGAGGTTTTCCTCGAGCCGGTGCGGCTTCGTCGTGCCTGGGATCGGAACGATCCACGGCTTCTGGGCCAGCAGCCACGCGAGCGCGATCTGAGCGCTCGTTGCCTTCATCCGTGCTGCAATTCCGGCCAGCAAATCGACGAGCGCCAGGTTCGCCTTTCGATTCTCGGCCGCGAATCGCGGCACGATGTTGCGGAAATCAGAGCTGTCGAACGTCGTGTTCTCGTCGATCTTTCCCGTCAGGAAGCCCTTGCCGAGCGGGCTGAACGGAACGAAGCCGATACCGAGCTCCTCGAGCACCGGCAACAGTTCCGCTTCAGGATTTCTCCACCAGAGCGAGTACTCGCTCTGGACCGCGGTGACGGGCTGCACCGCGTGCGCGCGGCGGATCGTCTGTATGCCGGCCTCGGAGAGGCCGAAGTGCCTGACCTTGCCGTCCTGGATCAGGTCCTTCACCGCTCCGGCGACGTCTTCGATCGGTACATCGGGATCAACCCGGTGTTGGTAGAACAGGTCGATCGATTCGACGCCGAGCCGCTTGAGCGAGGCGTCGGCGACCGCTTTGATGTGTGCCGGGCGGCTGTCGAGGCCCCGCTGGCCGCCGGATTCGAACTTGAATCCGAACTTGGTGGCGATCGCGACGTCAGCCCTGCATGGAGCGAGCGCTTCGCCGACAAGCTCTTCGTTGGTGAACGGACCGTAGGCTTCGGCGGTGTCGAAGAATGTCACGCCGCGGTCGACGGCCGACCGAATCAACCTGACCATCTCGCGCTTGTCTGCGGGCGGGCCATACCCGAAGCTCATGCCCATGCAGCCAAGCCCGAGTGCTGAGACTTCCAGATTATTTCCAAGCCGGCGCCTTTGCATCACGTCTCCTTCTTCGGCGGCTATCGCCTTCGTCGGGCTCATCGCGCGCTATGCATTCTGGATGCCCGACGGTCGTGAGTAGATGTTCCTGTTTACATTGCGGAGATCTTCCGGTCAAATACCGGCAGGGTTCGCCGGCTCCTGAAAGGTGAGGAGGAAGTGAGTATGAAAGCTGCGCTCACGCTGGCCGTCGTCATGTCGCTGGCCGCCTCCCTTCCGGCGCATGCGCAGTGGCTCAACCACCCGACGCCGAACATCCCCAGAACGCCCGCCGGCAAACCAGATCTCTCGGCGCCGGCCCCGCGTGGCGCCGACGGTCATCCTGATCTGTCCGGCCCGTGGACAGGGCGGCCGGCGGCCTTCCGGGTGCCCGACGAAGCGCTCACCGAACAATCGAAAGCGCTCATCCACGAGCGGGAAGAGAACTACCTGAAGGATCGGCCCGCGTTCCGGTGCCAGCCCGCAGGGCCCGAGACGCTCGCCGGCTGGAGGCGCATCATCCAGACGCCGTCGCTCATCGCGATCGCGTACGAAACCCTTACCTACCGTTTCATTTTCATGGACGGTCGCCAGCTCGAACCGAATCCGGAACGCACGTGGATGGGCTACTCCGTTGGACGCTGGGAAGGCGACACGCTGGTCGTGGACAGCTTCGGATTCAACGATCGCACGTGGCTGGATGCTCGCGGCATGCCTCACACCGAAGCGCTCCGGACGACCGAGCGGTACGTCCGGCGCACGGTCGGACAGATGCAGGTCGAGCTCACGGTCACGGACCCGGGCGCCTTCGCGAAATCGTGGAAGGTGACGTACGACCTGGAATTTCAGCCGGACACCGAAATGGTCGAAGCGGTCTGTGAAGACAGGAGCCGCTTCGTCGGCCGTCTGTCCGACGCCGAGAACGGCGCCGTCGCCGTGCCGGCGCAGACGCTCGTGAAATACGTCGGGGTCTACAGCGGGCTGTGGATCACGCGACCGCGGACGGTCCGGATTCAGCTCGAAAACGGCACGCTGTACTTGAACGGATTACTCGGAGAGAAGGTTCGGCTCATCCCGCACTCCGATACGACGTTCATGGGCACTGACGGCTTGTCTTTCGACTTCGATCCGCAGGGAAACCCCGCGGCGTTCATGGTGGAGCGGCACGTATCCGGCGACTGGAAGTACACGCGCCAGCCGGAACGATGATCCGTCAGTCGGCGGCTTTCACCTCGACGACGATGCCGTTGTTGTCTGCGAAGCGCACGACGTCGGGCTCGTCCGTCGCCGGAGGCATACGGGCGCCCAGTTCCCGGAGCCTCGCCAGCACTGCGCTGCGATCGAACGGTGCGACCTTGATCGCGTAGTGGGCGATCGCCGGCGCCTGTCCCGGCGCCACTTCCTCGAGGCCCAGCCGTGTGTTGCGCTCCAGCCGAAACCAGACGCGCCCGTTCGAATCGCGCGGCTGTTCGCCCGCGGTGCCGTACACCAGCCGGTAGTACGGCAGCGATTTTTCGAGGCTGCTGACACGGAGCAGCACGTGATCGACGCCGCGGGGAAGCACGACACCGTCGTGCTCCGTGGGCAACGGCGACGGCACCGCCGCAGTCACCAGTCCCGCAGGAGGCTGGAACAGCTGCAACTCGAGTCGATCGGGATCGGGCCACATGCCGGTCGGGCCCGCCCCGGCGACGCCAAAGCCCGCTGATTGCAGCGCGCCGGCCACCGCGGCCCGATCGTAGGTTTTTGCCAGCACGCAGTAGTGGCCGATCGCGGGCATCCGCGCGCCCGCCGCGCCGATGGCGATGTAGCCGACCTGTCGATCGGGCGGCAGACCGCCGAGCAGGACGAAGTAGCGCAACGTGTCGCGCACGGGTTGCTCGTGCAGCGCGGACTTGAACACGCGTGCGTAGAAGCGCGCCGACTCCGCAGGATCCGGCACGACGATGTCGAGATGTTCGAGGCCGAGGTTGTCGAGCGGCAGCGCCTTCGGCGGAGCCGTCTGGGCCGCGCCGCCGAAACTCAGCGCGGCGACGGCGAGCCCGGCGGCGAGCGTGGCGCGAATCATCATCGCTCCTGCTGTGATGAGCGGATCGATCGGTCCGCACCGGCCGCACGCTCGAGCGAGCGCGCCGCCGAGAGCATGTTCGACATGCCGTAATTGCCCTCGTGACAGGCGTACTCGAACACGCCGGCACCGGGCGGCCGCCCTTTCAGCTCGAGCGCCGCCGTCCAGGGTGCGGTCCACGTGGCCGGATCGACGAAGGTGACCTCGTAGTGCATGGCATCGCGCCCGCTGCGTGTGAAGCGCTCGATCAGGTGCAGCCCCGGCGACGCCCCGCGCGTGCCCGCCTTCAAGTTGCTCGTCTCGACGATCAGCGTCGTACCGTCCCACCGCCCGCGTGCGTTGCCCATGTACATCCGGATCGCCGGCGACAGGGACGCGCCGCGCGGCGAAGCATCGATCGGGATGACCCGTGTATCGTGAATCAGCTCGTAGACGATCGCGACGAAGCCCGGCCCCTGGAGGATCCGCATGTTGGCGTTGTAGACCGCCGGAAACATCGCGTCCGGATACCCTCCGCCGTGGACGATGCAGCGGACGCCGAGGCCGTAGTCCTCGTACGAATCACAGGGCTCGCCACGCTGCAGGCTTCCGCACGGCTGCGGCACGGGAAACGGCCTGGCCTGCGGTGTTCGCGGCGGCAGACGGCCATCGGGCGGATCGATCACGTAGGACGTGCGGCGCGAGGTCGTGTTGTACTCGCGCCAGTGCGGAATCGGCGCGCTGGGCGCGTCGACCTTGCCGGACAGCACGTCGACCGGTGCGAGATCGCCCTCATCCCGGACCCGGACGTCATTGAGGCGCCGGGCATACTCATCGTCGGTCAGCAATTGTCTCGTGCCGAATTGCGGCGGGCGCTCGAAAGGCACGCCGTACTCGCCCTCGCTCGTCCACTCCCCCTGCAAATCCGGGTCGCCCCATGGAGTGCGCGAAACGGCGCCATCGCCTTTCGGCGCCTGACGCGTGCCGCCGGTCTGCGCTGTGGCGATGACGCCAAGCGCGATGGCGAAGACACCTGCCGCGAGGATGACGATCCGCTGTTTCAGCATGAAGAACCCATGATCAGCCCGCGGTGGATGCCGCGGGCGCAAAAACCCGTCTAATTTGCCGCCGCCTGCCGCGCCAGGGCGCGGCCCGTCTACGTGCCGCAGAACGTGCGATAGGGCCGGTCACCCGCAGGGCCCGGCGAGCCAAACAGCGGCAAATCGCGGCCGTAATCATCGGGTGTCGCGAGCACGTCGAGCAGTTGCTGCATCGGGGAGTAGTCGTCCGCGGCCGCTGCCTGCAGCGCCTCCTCCACCTTGTGATTCCGCGCGATGAACGCCGGATTGTGCCGCCGCATCAGGTCTCCGGCCTGGGCGGGCGATTGCGGCTGTCGTCCGCGGCGCTCCACCAGCCGGCGATACCAGGCCTCGATTTCAGGAGCGGGCCCCGTGGCATCCTGCAGCAGGCGACCGGTTGCGTGGCCGTCGACGCTCTGGGCGGCGATCGTCAGCGACCGGAAGGTGTTCGTGAAGTCGGCCGACCGCCGCTGCATCCAGGCGAGGAGGTCGTCGGCGAGCGCCTTGTCTGCATCTTCGCAAGTGAACAGCCCCAGCTTCGCCCGCATGCCGTCGAGCCAGTGCTGCTCGAACAACGCCGGGAACCGGTCGAGCGCCGCCGTCGCGCGCTCCACGGCGCGGTCCGCGTCCGGATCAAATAGCGGCAGCATCGCCTCGGCCAGCCGCGCCAGGTTCCACTGCGCGATCGACGGCTGGTTGCCGTACGCGTATCGTCCGCCGTGGTCGATGGAGCTGAACACGGTGGCGGGATCGTACGCGTCCATGAACGCGCACGGCCCGTAGTCGATCGTTTCGCCGGACAGCGCCATGTTGTCGGTGTTCATCACGCCGTGGACGAAGCCGACGAGCTGCCAGCGGGCGATGAGGCGCGCCTGCCGTTCGAGAATCGCGTCGAAGAGCGCGATGTGCGGTTCGTGTGCGGCGGCGAGCTCCGGGTAGTGGCGCGCCCGCGTGTAGTCCGACAGAGCTCGCAGCGCAGCGTGATCATCATGGGCCGCCGCCCACTGCATGGTGCCGACGCGGATGTGGCTCGCCGCGACGCGCGTCAGCACGGCGCCGTCGAGCACCGTCTCGCGATAGACGGGCTCACCCGTCTTCACCACGGCCAGGCTCCTGGTGGTCGGAATGCCGAGCGCGTGCATCGCCTCGCTGATGATGTACTCGCGCAGCATCGGCCCGAGCGCGGCGCGGCCGTCACCGCGCCGGGAGAATCGCGTCTGCCCCGGCCCTTTCAGCTGAATGTCCAGCCGATCGCCGGACGGCGTGATCTGCTCGCCGATCAGGATCGCCCGGCCGTCGCCGAGCGTCGTGAAGCGGCCGTACTGGTGGCCCGCATACGCCTGCGCGATCGGACGGCCGCCTTCCGGCATGGCGTTGCCCGCGAAGATGGCGGCGCCGTGCGGACCGTCGAGCGCTTCCGCATCCAGTCCGAGCGCGATCGCGAGCGGGCGGTTGAATGCGACCAGGCGCGGCTCGCGAACCGCCGTCGGCGCTGCGTGCGAGTAGAAGAGCTGCGGCAGTTCTTCGTAGGTGTGCTCGAGACGCCAGCCCGCCATGTGACCATCATAGCGGGCCGCGCGTGCGGCGGGTCAGATCGCGAGACGGGGATCGCTGCGCGTCGGGGCGCCGCGGTGCGAGTCGGCCGCACATCCGGCAAACGCATAGGTATCGAAGCGGCAGTCCACGGCAAAGTGCGGCACGTACCGGCCCATCGCGTCCGCCAGCGGCCGAATCACGCTCGAGGGCGTGTGCGCGGCCGGCTCGAACAGAAACGCTGCCCCGTTGACGCGATAGACCACCCACGCATGCTGGCGATCGATCTCCGGCTGATCATCACAGATTACTCGGCCCACGCAGAACTCGGCCTCGATGCCCAGTTCCGCGAGCTTGCGCCACGCCCACAGCGCGAAATCCTCGCAGTCGCCCCGTTTCCGCTGCTCGAAGACGGCCGGGTGCTGCCAGAAGTCCTGCTCCCGGAATAATTCCAGGTCGCTGACGTACTCGCAGGTCTGCAGCCACGCGACGATGTCGCCGATGGACGCGACGCGCACGCGGCTCTCGCCTTCGAAGTACTTGTCGAACGGCTGGGACGACCCCGGCCCGAACACGCTCGCCGGCAGCCGCATCGGCACGCGCTTCCACGGCGATTCCCGCCCGGCCAGGCGCGCGACAAAGTGCATGAGCGGTGAAACGATCCGGCGGAGCGGCCGCCGGCCTGATGGGTCCGTCATGTAAGCTCTCTGACGGAAATTCCCCTGCAATCGTTCACGACCTGGCCGGTCGCGAGCTCATGTCCCTAAGTGATGACACGGACGACTCAGCTGGCCGGTACGGGCTTTTTTGCGATCAGCTGATGCATGCGGCAATGCGCGACCACCGTGTCGGGTGAGGCGTCAGCCTCGCTCATCCCGGCAACAAGGTCCCCGAGGCGGCCCGTGGTCAGCGTTCCCTCGCGGACCAATCCCTCGGCCACCGCGCGCAGCGTCCAGTTCCAGAATCCTTTGTGTTCGCCGGTCAGGTAGTGCGGGTGATAGGCGTCGACGTGGACGACATCGAACCCCGCTTGCTTCGCCCACGAATGAGCGCGGCGGCCACCCGAGTAGTCAACGCCGCGCTGGCGCCCGCCCTCCATGCAGATCTCGCGCAGTTCGACATACGCAGCCGAGTTCGGCTCCGCGTAGACGGCGCTCACATCCGCCTCCTCGCACACCATGACGCCGCCCGGCTTCAACGCCCTGTAGATGGCTCGCATCGCGTCGACGGGTTTGTTCAGATGCACCATCAACCAGCGTGAGTAGGACATGTCGATGCTGCCCGGCTCGAGCCCCGGATCGTAGACATTCCCCAGGCGAAATCCGGCCGTCTGGAGCCCGGCTTCGCGCGACAGGCGATCGGCCACGGCGATCTGTTCCGGGTTCAGATCGATCCCGGTCGCGTGCGCGCCCTGCCCTGCCGCCCACCGGGCGACGTAACCCAGCCCGCAGCCGAATTCGACGAAGTGTGTGCCCGGGGCAAACCCCGCGCGCATCAGCAACTCGCGCGTGCGGCCATCGTGGATGTCGCTGATCACGCGCAACCGATCGTGGTCGCTTCGCCCCGAGCCGGTCAGCAGGTATTTGTCGCCTATGGTTGTCATCGAGGCACAGCATACATCGGCCCTTCGCGTGAAGACGGCACGCCGTCGACGTCAATTCCGTCCTCCGACTTGTGGGACACTAATCGACCCGGACAGATGTGCGGCCGGGGCAGCAGGAGGTTGGCGGATGAGATCGGGTCTTCGTCAGGCGAGTGTCGTGGCGTTTCTGATGGCGACGGTTGCCCGCTCCGTCGGCGCGCAATGGCCGTCATATCCAACCGCTGGCGTGCCGCGCGGGGCTGACGGCAAGCCGAACCTGGAGGCGCCGGCGCCGCGAACGGCGGACGGCAAGGTTGATTTTTCAGGGATCTGGACTCGTGCGGGCGGCGGTGGCGGCGGCCGCGGACGCGGCGGTCCGCCGGCGCCGACGACGACGCCCGAGGGGATTCCGCTGTCCCAGTTCGGAGAGGTCGCCGGCCGGGGCTATGAGCTCCCGCTCCAGCCGTGGGCCGCGGAACTGAAGAAGAAACGGATGGCCGACAACAGCAAGGACAACCCCGATGTGTGGTGCCTGCCGATCGGCCTGATGCAGTACCACAACCATCCGCAGCCGCGTCAGATGGTCCAGACGAAGAACCTGATGCTGATCACGTACGAGTCCAACTACGGGCTGCGGTACATCTACATGGACGGCCGTCCCGCACCCAACAACGAGCCGACGCCGTGGTGGTTCGGCTACTCGCGCGGCTGGTTCGAAGGCGACACGCTCGTCGTCGAGACCACGAACTTCCGCGGGGACGAAAAGGCGGGCTGGCTGGACGTCGCCGGCAGCCCATACACAGAGGCGCTGAAGATGACGGAGCGGTTCCGGCGCCCGAACTTCGGCACGCTCGAAATCGACGTGACGATCGACGACTCGAAAGCCTACACGAAGCCGTTCACGGTGCGAGTGAACCAGCGGATCATGGTCGACCAGGAGATGATGGAATTCATCTGCAACGAGAACGAGAGGTCCACGTCGCACATCCCGAAGTGAGCCGCCTGACCCAGCCTGTCACCCCTCCGAGTACTCATGGCTTTTACCGGAGGACACCATGGAAATCTGGGGACTCGGGCTTGGGGCGGCCTTGGCCCTCTGGCGATATTTCTTCGACGTGGATTGGGTGCTGAGGGTGAAGCTGCGGAAGCGTCGCAAGCGCAACAGCCGAGCCTGAGCAGCACGGACGCGCGCGGAAGAGAACGAGGCCGCGGGCTAAAATAGCAGCCACAGAATCGTTGTCGCGCGCGACACGCGCAGCGCGGGAGGGTACCTTGCTGCACAAGACCAGCCGCATGATCGGGTATCACATCGTGGCGCTCGACGGCGAGGTCGGGCACGTGGACGATTTCCTCGTGGACGAGGGCGCGTGGACCGTCCGCTACCTCGTGATCGACACGAGCAACTGGATTGGCGGGCGCTCGGTGTTGATTTCGGCCGATGTCGTCACCGCGATCGATTCCGCGGCGAAGAAGATTCACGTGAAGCTGACGCGCGATCAGGTCGAACGCAGCCCGTCAATCGACGTGGCGGACATCGATCTCGAGGAAACGCTGCCGTCGATCTGGATCCTGTAAAACGGCCACGCGCCGTCTCGCACGCTACCCCTGCTTCGGCTCGTCGTCGTCGGGGGTTGGAGGCGGGGTCTTACTCACTTGATCCTCCGTCGCGCCCATGTGTCCCTCTTCCGGGCTCGATGGAGTCGGGTGCCTCTCGGTGGACTCAGTGGAAGGCACACCCTTGCGGACCGGGCGGGATTCCGGGACCGGGGTATCTTTTTTGGTTGTCGCCATATCAACCTCAAGGAAGAGCGAAACGGGCACGGCGCGCCGAGGTCGTTGTCTCAGCCGTACAACATGTACGTGAACTGCCCGTGAAGCCAGGCTTCACCCGTTCTCGCATCGTGTTTGGTGTCGATTGATTCGTTGAGGACGTGCGCGTACCGGCCATCGAGCCGGGCGATCTCGGCGCGCAGTCGTTCGTCTGCGTGGGCCGCCAGATTATCCTTGCACTGATTCCAGAGCTCCTCCCGGTGCGCGATGGTGTCAGGCACGCGATCGCTGCTCGCCTCGAGAGTGTGCTCGCCGATCGCCTCCGCGTCGCGTGGCGGCAGTTCGCGATGCCAGTAAATGACCTTGGGCTGTGGATTCATGATCGCCTCCCCGCCGCACGCATACCTGTTTGAAATGCAACAGCCGTGCCCACGGGACACCCTAACGGTCGGCGCGAAACGCCTCGCAGGCGGCGTAGGTATCGAAGAACTCCTGGAACCGCGCGATCCGATCGCCCTCGAAGGCGATCAGGTGGACGAAATCCGTCTCGTAGGTCCGGCCCGTCGATTTGGCGAGGCATTTCGTATGACCGACGACCGCCACCGTCTGTCCGTCCGAAATGAATTGCCGAGGCTCGAGTGCAAGAATGTCTTCTGATTCCTTGCCGAGACGCAGCCATTCGAGAAACCCGGCATGGCCATGCCTCGTGCCGGCGGCCGGATTGAACGGGTTGTCGGGTTCTCCCCACTCCACGTCGTCGCTGAGCGATTCCAATATCGCGCGCACGTCCCCCATTCGAAACGCCGAATAGAGCTTCCGCACCACCGCAACATGCCTGGTCGAGGGTTCGTCCATTCTTCCTCCCACCGCACGATTTCCCTGCGTGTCACGATGAGGATCTGCAATTTCCCTGCTACCGGAAGGGCCGCAGAACACGCGTCTCGACCGTGTGAAAACGCACCTGCCGCGCGGAATTTTTCGCGCGACGTCCCCGTTACCTATCGCGTGGCTGGTCACGTGTCTCGAAATGGGTGGCGACACACGGACATTCCCGGCTATCCGACGGAACCCGGCCCAGACTCGGCTCGCCGCTGCCATGGCACCGTTGTTGCGGAGCTGACGTGTATGACACCAGTCTCAGAAATCATGACGCGCGGCGTAAAGGTCATCAGACCCGGAGCGCCGGCAGCCACCGCCCGCGAACACATGCGCCGCGGAAGCATTCACCACCTCCTCGTCAAGGAGGGCGGCGAACTGGTTGGCGTGCTCTCCGCGCGCGACCTGGCGCGACAGGCGAAACGGGCCAATGAACCGCGACGAACCGTCGTCGCCGAGTTCATGACGCCGAACGTCGTCGCGGTTGGACCCGACACGTCGATTCACAAGGCTGCCAACGTGATGAGGGGCCACTCGATCGGGTGTCTGATTGTGGTTGATGCCGGCAAGGCGGTGGGAATCGTGACGCTCGCGGATCTTCTGGACCAGGCGGGTGAGCCTCGCCGGCATCGCGGCGGCAGACAACCCGCACTGCACTATAAAGTGCCGCACCGGAAACAGCACCGCGCCGGCGGCGCCTGGTAGCCGGACGAGCTGCCTGAGGACACCGAGATGTCCGACAGAACCACACATCGAGTCGTGCGAGCCGTGACCGACGCCATGTGGGAGCGCGACCAGGCGCAGATGCGGATCATCGACAGGCTGCTGTGCCCGCCGCGGACCGTCGGCAAGCGCACGATTCGCAAGCGGACGCGCCGTGCACACCGCACGTCGCGAACACGCCGGTAGACACATGGCCGCCGGTCGACGACCGGAGCGATGGGCGGGCTTTCGCTCAATTCTGTGCCCGGTCGACTTTTCAGATCAGTCGCGACTGGCGCTCCGCTATGCCGACGCCGTCGCGCGACGGGCACGCGGTGCCCTCCACGTGTGCTACGTCAACGATCCGCTGCTGGTCGCGGCCGCGTCTTCGCGCCTGCATTATCCGGGACTCGTCATCCAGAGCAAGCGAGAGCTGCAGACGTTCGTCGAGACTGCGCTCCCCCGCCGCTCGTCCAAAGAACGCGTCCCTACCTTCCGCACGGTGACAGGCGTGCCCGCCGATCAGATCCTGAAGGAAGCCGAACGACTCCGGGCGGATCTGATCGTTCTCGGTACGCACGGCCTGACCGGTGCGGAGCGACTGTTTCTGGGATCCACGACGATTGGCGTCCTTCAGCGAGCCAAGGTGCCGGTGCTCACGGTGCCACGCGTGAAGAACCAGACGGATTCGGCACCGCCGCCGTCGTGGCCCGGCCGATATATTCTTGCTGCCGTCGACCTCGACGGTGATTCGCGGACCGACGTGGATGCCGCTGTACGCATTGCGAAATGGTTCGGCTCTTCCCTGCTGCTGCTTCACGTGATCGCGGCGCCGGTTGCGCCGAGCTGGCTAGGCGGAAACCTGAAGGGCCGCCGGCGGACGCTCCTCGGGGAGGCGGAAGATCAGCTCGAGCAGCTTGCTGCGATCGCGCGCGACGACGTACACGTCGAGAGTCGCGTTGTCTGTGGCCGGATCGCCGAGAAAATCGCCGCCGTCGCGGTCAGCGAGCAGATCGAACTCTCGACCACGGCGCTGCGGGACCGGCGCGGCTGGTTTGGCGCACGGCGAGGCTCCATGTCATATCATGTGCTCACGCATGCGACGGCCCCGGTGCTGGCCTACCCTCCCGAATGGACGCGCGCTCTTCGCAATGCGAAGCGCCGGACCGCCTTCTGAATCTCTCGCAGCCACAATACCGAGCTGGCAACCAGCGTGCAGCGGAGCCAATCGAAGCCGGACAGCGTCTCGGTTGAAAACGCCTGCTGGAGAAACGGCACGTAGACGACCGCGACCTGAAGCAGGATCGAGAGCGCGATGGCACCCAGCAGCCAGCGGTTGTCGAGCAGTCCGGTCAGCGCGCTCTCCTCGTCCGACCGCGCGTTGAACACGTTGAACAGCTGAAACAGCATGAGCGTCGTGAACGTCATCGTCTGCGCATGCCGCAGGTTTCCGCCGCCCGCCACCAACCCGCCCGGCAGGTCGGCGTCGAGCACGTAGAGCGATCCGATCGCCATGATCGCGCCGATGGCGAAGATGCCGACCCACATGCGCCCGGTGACGATACCTTCGCGAGCGGGGCGAGGAAGCCGTTTCATCAGGTCTGGCTCCGGCGGATCGACGCCGAGCGCGATGGCCGGGGCGCCGTCCGTCAGCAGGTTGATCCACAGCAGCTGGCTGGCCGTGAGCGGAAGCACGACGGCGGCATCTGCGGAATAGAGGCCGATGCGTCTCGCCAGCAGCACCCCGAAGAACATCGTCATCACCTCGCCGATGTTCGAGGACAACAGATAGCGGAGCGACTTTCGGATGTTCGAGAAGATCGATCGGCCTTCCTCGACGGCGGCGACGATGGTCGCGAAGTTGTCGTCCGCGAGGACGATATCGGCTGCCTGCCTGGCGACGTCGGTTCCCGCCTGGCCCATCGCGATGCCGATGTCGGCCGCTTTCAACGCCGGCGCGTCGTTGACACCGTCGCCGGTCATCGCCACGATGCCGCCGGTGCGTTGCAGGGCGCGAACGATCTGCAGTTTGTGTTCGGGGCTGACGCGGGCGTAGATGGCGACGGATCGTACCGTCGCATCCATCGTGTCGTCCGTCATCCCTTGCAGTTCGCCGCCGGTGACCGCCCGGCCGTGAGTGTCCAGGCCAAGCTCCTGGCCGATGATCGACGCGGTCTTCGGATGGTCGCCGGTGATCATGATCGGACGGATTCCCGCGGCCTTTGCGCGGGCGACGGCGTCGGCGGCCTCCTCTCGTGGCGGATCCATGATGCCGAGGAGCCCTGCGAAGACGAGGTCGCGCTCGATGTGGTCGCCGATGTTCGCGGGGCTCAGTGAACCATCATCCGTGGCGCGGAAGGCCACCGCGAGGGTTCGCAGGGCGCGGCCCGCCAGGACGTCATTCGCCTCGAGAATCTGCGCCCGTCGCGCGGCGGAGAGAGGCCTGGGATCTTTGCCGTGCAGCTCCCTCGTACAGCGCGGCAACAACACCTCGGCTGCGCCCTTGGTGAAGGTGAGGACGCGTCCGTTGCCATCAGCGTCGGTATGGACCGTGCTCATCATCCGCCGGTCGGACGAGAAAGGGACTTCGCCGACGCGCTCGAACCGCCGCTCGAGCGCTGCGGCGTCGAGTCCGGCCTTTTGCGCGGCCACCAGGATCGCTCCTTCGGTTGGGTCGCCTTCGACGGACCACTGTCCGTCCCGCTGCTGCAGCACGGCGTTGCTGGCACGATGGGCAGCCGTGAGCATGCGCTCGAGTTCAGCACGAAGCAGACCCGAAACAGGACGGCCGCCGTCGTCCACCACATCGCCTGCAGGTGCGTACCCCGTGCCGCCGAACACCACGCGGCCGCTCGCCGTGACACTCTCGCGCACGGTCATCTGGTTCCTGGTCAGCGTTCCGGTCTTGTCAGAGGCGATGACCGACGCGGATCCGAGCGTTTCGACCGCGCTCAGGTGACGCACGATCGCCTTGCGGCGCGCCATCCGCAGCACTCCGAGCGACAGCACAGCCGTCACAATCGCCGGCAGACCCTCCGGGACGGCGGCGACCGCAAGGGCAACGCCCAGGATCAGGACGTCGAGAAAGGCCGATACGCCCCGCACGTTCTCGACGAGCAGGATCGTGGCCATCATGACGAGGGCGATGATGGCGACGACAAGGCCGAGAGTCCTGCCGATGCGGGCGAGCTCGCGCTGCAACGGCGTCGCCTCGTTCGGCTCGGCCGCGAGCATTCCGGCGATGCGCCCCACTTCGGTCTGCATCCCGGTGGCAACGACAACGGCGTGCCCTCGGCCGGAGGTCACCGACGTGCCCTTGAACACCATGTTGATCCGGTCACCCAACGCGACATCGCCCGTGATCGGCTCGGAATCCTTGAGCACCGGCAGGCTTTCGCCCGTCAGCGCCGCCTCGGACGTCTGCAGGCTGGCCCCCTCGATCACACGAGCGTCGGCAGGCACGATGTCTCCGGCTTCGATCAGGATGACGTCGCCGGGCACCAGCTCGGAGGCGGGAAGCGCCCGGAGATCGCCGTCGCGAATCGCATGCGCCCGTTCGGCCGACATCTGGCGCAAGGCGCCGATTGCCGTTTCCGCGCGAGCCTCCTGGACGTAGCCGATCACCGCATTCAGCAGAACGATCGCGCTGATGGCGATTGTTTCGAACGGCAATGCGGTATCGCGTTCGTACAACCACAACGCGGCCGAAATCGCCGAGGCGACCAGCAACAGGATGACGAGCACGTCCTCGAACTGGGCGAGGAATCGTCGCCAGCGGCGGACCGGCGGTGGCGAGGCGAGCTCGTTCGCCCCATACCGATCCAGGCGTACCCGTGCTTCGCCCACCGTCAGGCCGCGCCGCAAATCGGCACCGAGCGCCGCGACGAGGCGCTCGACGGGCTGCTGATACTCCGGCATGATGGGACTCACATCTTGATCATCTCCCCATCGTCGAGGACCAATGCCACAAAGTGAAGGGCATCGCTCTCACCGGATCGGCTGGCTGCGCGCGGCAGTCCTCGGAGCCAACGACGGGATCGTCTCGACGGCCAGCCTGGTCGTCGGCGTCGCGTCCGCCAGTCCGAGTCGTCATGAAGTCCTGATCGCGGGTGTCGCCGGCCTGGTTGCCGGTGCTCTGTCAATGGCCGCAGGTGAATATGTATCGGTCAGCTCACAGGCCGACACCGAACGCGCCGACCTCAACCTCGAACGATACGAGCTGGCGACGCAGCCGAAAGCGGAAGAAGAGGAGCTCGTTTCCATTTACGTGCAGCGGGGCCTCGAGCCCGGCCTCGCCCGGCTGGTCGCCGGCCAGCTGATGGCAAAAGACGCGCTCGCCGCGCACGCGCGGGACGAACTCGGCTTCTCGGAGGAGCTGGCGGCGCGACCGCTGCAGGCCGCGCTTGCGTCAGCGGGGACATTTGCCGTGGGGGCCGTCCTGCCGATTCTGACGGCTGTCGTGGCGCCTGCGCAGTTTCTCGTGGCGATCGTGTCCCTGGTCTCGCTCGTGTCACTCGCGGCTCTCGGCGCGCTGGCGGCGCGCGCGGGCGGTGCACCGGCAGCCGTTGGCGCCGGCCGCGTCGCGTTCTGGGGTGCGCTGGCGATGGCGGTCACGGCTGCTGTCGGCAAACTGTTCGGGGCCGTCGTCTGATCAAGGATTCGCGTTCCTCACTTGCGGGATGGGACTCTTCGGGCGCATCGACGCCAGGATGTCGACTGCCAGAACCACTCCGGCCGCGAGGAGTATCAGATCGGCGTGCACGCCGAACAAGAACGCAGCCGACCCGCCGACGAACGCCCACATGATGGGAATGACGGCGACCACACGCGGCACAGGCCGCTCCGCTGCGAGGAGGAATCCGATCGTCAGAATCGTGGTGGGACACGGCACGCCAAATGTCGGCAGGCTTGGGAACACGAGTCCTTCTGCGCGCGCGATCGCCGGATACAACAGCGCGTAGACGATCAGCCCCCAGGACAGAGGCTTGAGGACGGAAGGACCGCCGGCCAGCGGCAGCCGGCGCGCGACGACGCCGTAACAGATCAGCAGGACGGCCTCGACCAGGAAAAGACCGGCGAACAGCCAGGCCGCCGGGTTGATGGTCGAGAAGAAGGCGGCGTGATAGGCCAGCCCGGACCATGCCCAATGCAGGGCCAGCACCGCTGGCATCAGGCGCGGCCGGCCCGGCCCGGCGTGCACCATCGCGATCACCGCGCAAAGGCTCAGCACCCAGAGTCCAAGGGCATAAGGCCACAATCGCTGGTTATAGGCAGCCAGCACGCCGAAGAATTCATCGGGAGTGAACGGCAGTGTCATGGAACCGCCTCCGCGGTTGAGGCTCCGTGGAGGGCCCGATTCCGTCGCTCCGCTTCCGCCTTCAGGGGCCCGAGCGCTGCCCACCGAATCAGGATGATGCCCGGCGAAGCGAGCGCCCAATAGCGCCGGAACCGGCTCCGCGCCGCGAGGTCAGTGGTCACCACTCGTGTCTCGGTCCGAAAGATCGACGAGTCCGCGCCGACCGGATCGGCCCGCAAGGTCCATGCGATCTTGACGTAGCCGGGTTCGGCAAACGCGGCAAACTGGTCCGGCGGCAGCGGGCGAAAGACGACGTCGGCCATCCACGGGCGGGTTGCTGCGCCCATCACGATTTCACGATCGGGGATCTCCGCGAGGACACCCCAGCCAATCGCACGCATCTGGTCCAGAAACCCACGCGCCTCCGGCTCGCGCGCCGCATGGCTGCGCATGATCCACTCGCGCGCCTTGAAAATGGCGCGGACGATCGCGGACTGCTCGAGGTACATCTCGCTGGCCGCCTGGAACGTGACCGCCGCGGGCGCGCCTATCCGGACGTGGTGCCGCTCGACAACGTCATACGCCGGCATGAACCGATCGAGGAGTGCATCCTGACTGACGTCGCGTCGCCGTGCCGCTTTGCCGTACCGGTACCAGGCAGTCGCCACGTACGCCGCGTACGATGCGGCGGCCAGACCCGCCGCCGCTGCGACCCATCGCCCCGCGGAACCCGCCTTCTGCCTTCCGGTCATGCGGCATCACTCCCGACATGCGCACGTTGCCTTGTCGTCGTCACTTCCGCCCGCTGTTTGAGACCAAGCAGCATCCGGCGCGTCATGATGAAAGCCGCCGGCTCGAGCACACACATGAACAACGCCCAGCCGACAGTCCTCGGCAGCCTCGCCCGGTTGCGCGACACGAGCCGCGTCTGGCGGCTGTTGACCGGGTAGAGGCCCAACTGCCATAACCACAGCGCGCCATCGCTCTCGCCGCCGAGCACGAGCGCCCGGCACGGGTCAACGATCCGCACCGGAAAACCGCCGCCGCGTCCGACGGGGACAACATCACCGGCATGGAGCTGCTGAAATTCCGGAAGAATTCGCGTCGCGCTCGGAGCATCCAGAAAACCACAGGCGCGATCGAGCCAGTCGTAGCTGTACAGGCCTCCGCGTCGATACCCCATCTGCACAAGCCACGGCCAGATCGCGGGCGCGGGCGCGTCGATCGTAATGGCCAGCGTCGTTTCGTATCCGGCGCCGGAGGCATCCGAATCGCCAGGCATGGGTCGGTCGATCTCAACGTTTGTTGCGCCCCAGTGTCTGCACCACCGTCGTATCGGATACCAGTACGCGAGGCTCAAACCAAGCAGGCCAACAAAGGCGCCGAGTGCAGGGATCACGATGTCCTCGCAACGTTATCTGGGAACGTCGCAACTCACGTGCCAGCGTTCGAAGCTGTGCCTGGGATACGAGCGTCACGAAAACGTGCACGGAGAGGGAACTTTTCAAGGAGTGCGCGCGATTTTTCACGGGCGACACGCACGTACTCCCGATCGCGGCCGCGTGCTGGTCTTCGGGCAGGGCTCTCCTTGCGATGGCATCAACCGTGCTCCGGCACATGTCATGCGCCCCCTTGCTCCTGCGCTTCCCGGGGCCGACACGATGACGTCGCCCCGTCTCGTGCTGCGCGACGGGTCGGCCGCGAGCGTGCGCCCTGCGATGCCGGCCGACGTCGCGGCACTTCGCCGGTTCTTCGAGCGCCTGTCCGCGGTCTCGCGCTATCAGCGATTTCTCACAGCCGGAGAGCCACCCGACGCGGTGATCGCCCGGCTCAGTGATTCAACCGATCCATCGCGCGCCCTGACGTTCGTCGTCGAGCGCGCTGGCGGCCCGGCGGGACCGGGTCTCCGGATTATCGCGACAGCGTCCTACATCGCGATCACGGATGACACCGCCGAGGTGGCGTTCGCGGTGGCTGACGACTTTCAGGGCAAAGGCCTGGGAACGGCGCTGCTCGAGCGGCTCGCCGTGGCGGCGTCCAGCCATGGCTTCCACCGTTTCCAGGCCACGACGCTCGAGCACAACACGGGGATGCTCGAAGTGTTTCGCGACTCGGGCTTCGAGATTCGATCGAAATCGGCAGAGGGTTGTATCGACGTTCAGTTGTCGCTCGAGGCGTCGGCGGCCGGCGTCGCGGCCGAGGAAGAGCGGAACCGCCTTGCAACCGCGGCGTCGATTTACCCGCTTCTCGCTCCGCGCGCCGTCGCCGTGATCGGGGCCTCACGCAATCCGTCGAACATCGGCAGGCGGGTGCTTGACGCGATCGCGGCAACCGGCTTCACGGGACCGATATACGCCGTCAACCCGCATGCCACTGAAGTGGGAGGCATCCAGACGTACTCATCGGCCAGGGAACTGCCCAACGTCGACCTCGCGGTCATCGCCGTGCCCGCCGCGGCGGTGTCCGGCGTCGTGGACGACTGTGCAGCCGCCGGCATCCGATCGATCGTGGTGATCTCGGCAGGGTTTGCGGAAACCGGCAGCGATGGGCGCGCGCTCCAGCACGCCTTGACCGACAAGGTGCGCGGCTACGGGATGCGCATGGTCGGCCCGAACTGCATGGGCGTGCTGAATACCGACCCGGCGGTTCGGCTCAACGCTTCGTTTTCGCCCGTCTTCCCGCCCAACGGGCATATCGGATTCCTGTCGCAGAGCGGCGCGCTGGGGATCGCGATCATCGAGCTGGCGTCCCAGCGCGGGCTGGGCTTGTCCACATTTGTCAGCGTGGGCAACAAGGCCGACGTGTCGGGCAACGACCTGCTCGAGTACTGGGAAGGCGACGCCGCGACGCGCGTGGTCCTTCTCTATCTCGAATCCTTCGGGAACCCGCGCCGCTTCGCTCGTCTCGCGCGCAGGATCGGCCGCAAGAAACCCATCATCGTCGTGAAGTCCGGACGCACGCGCGCCGGATCGCGGGCGGCGAGCAGCCACACCGCCGCGCTCGCGGCGAGCGATGTCGCCGTCGATGCGCTGTTTCATCAATCCGGCGTGATTCGTGCGGATACGCTGGACGAGATGTTCGACGTCGCCGCGTGCCTCGATACACAGCCCCTCCCGCCGGGACGTCGTGTCGCGATCGTCACCAACGCCGGCGGACCGGGCATCCTTGCCGCCGACGCGTGTGACGCTGCCGGCTTGACACTCGCCGATCTCTCGAGCGGCACGCGTGCACGGCTGGCGGCGCATCTGCCTGCCGCCGCGGGCATTGGCAACCCGATCGACATGGTGGCGTCCTCGGGTGAGCGCGAGTACCGGCAGACCATCGAGACCGTGCTGAGCGCGGCGGAAGTCGATGCGCTCATCGTCATCTTCACGCCGGTCGATGCAGGATCCTCCGCGGCTATCCTTCGCGCCATCTGCGACGGCGTCACGGCAGCCCGGCGCGGCGGCGGCGCTGACAAGCCCGTCCTGGCCTGCCTGCTGGCTGAACGGGGCCGCCTCGTGCCGCTCGAGGCGGGTGGCGAACGTCTTCCCGCATACGCCTTTCCGGAAAACGCGGTGCGCGCGCTCGGGCGCTCGGCGGCCTACGCGGAATGGCGACGCCGGGCACCGGCGCTCCTCTGGGGTTTCGACGATCTCCACGTCGACGAGGCTCGCGCAATCTGCCGCGCCGCGATCGCCAGGCGGGGAGAAGGCTGGCTGAACAACGACGAAGTGCAGGCGGTCCTGGCGGCTTTTGGAATGCCCCTGGCGGCGGGTCGCGTGGCGCACACGTCTGCCACGGCCGCGGCCGTGGCTGCCGAGATCGGTTTTCCGGTCGCGGTGAAGCTCAGCTCCACTGACATCCAGCACAAGACCGACATCGGCGCCGTTCGGCTCGATGTACCGAACGCCGCCGCGGTTCGTGACGCGTTCGACGCCATTCTGTTGTCGGTCCGGCAGGTGGCGCCAGACGCGAAGGTCGACGGCGTGGTCGTCCAGCCGATGATCGGTGGAGGCGTCGAGACGATGATGGGAATCGTGCAGGACCCTGTGTTCGGTCCCCTCATTGCCTTCGGACTCGGCGGCATTCACGTCGAAATTCTCAAGGATGTTCTCGTGAGAGTCGCGCCGCTGACGGATCGCGACGCCGACGAGCTCCTCCACGGGATCAAAGGATTTCGACTGCTGCAGGGATATCGCGGACATCCCGCCGCCGACCTCGACGCGCTGCGCGATCTGCTTCTGCGCCTTTCACGGCTCGCCGATTCAGTGCCGGAGATCGCGGAGCTCGATTTGAATCCGGTGATTGCCCTGTCGCCTGGTCAGGGCTGCCGCATCGCAGACGCCCGCATCATGGTCAGGCAGACGATCCGATGATAGCCATGTTCACACGCATCCTGTGTCCCGTTGATTTCTCATCGGCGTCTCTCCACGCCGTCGATCAAGCCAGCGTGCTCGCGCGCTGGTATCACGCCTCGATCACGGCACTGCACGTTTACAACCCGAGTGAGGCCCCGCCCGATTCGCACCAGCGGGTGTCAGACTCCGACGAGATCAGGTTGAGCAGCGAGGTCCGCGCTCTCTTCGGCGCGGCCATCCGCGACGGACTTCCCGTCAACGTGATCGTCGGCGCGGGTCAGCCGCAACGCGTCATTCTCGAACGCGCAGCGATGTTGCCGGCCGACCTGATCGTGATGGGAACTCACGGTGCGACCGGCTTCGAACACCTGGTGCTGGGCTCCGTCGCCGAGAAAGTGCTTCGGCGGGCCGGATGCGCAGTTCTGACCGTGCCTCCGCACGCGAACCGCACGTCGACCCTTCCGTTCAAGCGTGTGCTGTGCGCGGTGGATTTCTCGGAGTGGTCGCTGCGCGCGCTGGAGCTCGCGCGATCGCTGACCCGCGAGTCGGGGGCGGCGCTGACGGCAGTGACGGTGATCGAATGGCCGTGGCCGGAGCCGCCTCCGCCCTCCTTCGACGAACTACCCCCGGCGCAGGCCGGCGCGTTGCGCGAGTATCGGCGGTATGTGGAGACTGGAGCGACTCGGCGCCTCACCGCGCTGGCGGACGAATCGGCAGCGGCAGGAGTCGCGGTCGCAGTGCGAGTCGGTCACGGCAAGCCCCACGTCGAGATCCTGCGTGCTGCCGCGGACATCGGTGCCGATCTTATCGTCATCGGCGTGCACGGCCGGAATGGACTCGACTTACAAGTATTCGGATCGACGACCAACCAGGTTGTCCGGCATGCGACGTGTCCGGTATTGACCCTCCGGAGCCAGGCGCAGCGGGGCTCGTAGTCGCGTCCTGGCTCGCTTCTTCGTCGTGCACGGGCGATATTTCGCGCGCCACGGGTGAAATCACGCGCCGCTCATCGCCGCATTCACGACACCGGAGGCGTCAGCCACAAGCCAAACGCGATGACGATGAGGCCGGCGAACAACCAGCCCAGGACGCACACCGCGACCGCCCGTGCCGTGCTCGTGAAATCGAGGGCCTGCCGAACCGCGACGACCATCGTCACCAGCATCCAGATCGACGTGAGTGCGAAGACAGGAATCGTCAGGGCCGGCAGCACGCCGAACACGCGCAGCAGACCGGGCGCCGACGCGAAGCCAATCGTCCGGAGGAGTTCCGTGATATCGACGCGGGTTGTGGATTCCGGCAACAGACGGCTTCCAATCTGAAGGATGAGCAGCGCCCACGCAGCCCAGCCGAGCAGCGCCGCGACGGACATGAGCAGTATCTGCCCCGTCGGGCGGCCGCCCAACCCGATGGCGCCGATGCCCGTCGCCAGGCTCGAGGCCAGAACGATCACGAATGCCTGCGACGTCGCCGCGCGATCGGCCTCGATTTCCTCGTAGGTGCCCACGTCGAGCGCCGCAGCTCCGACCAGCCGATGGGTCAAGGTCAGGATCGACATGCCATACTCCTGCACTCCAGCTGATGCAATTGTCTTGCTCAGCGGAGCGGGCGACCTGGGCCGCGAGCTCAGCCTGCGGCGGCAGAATTGCAGTGTGACACCACAGCATGGATCGACGACAGGCCGACTTGCGTCGCTGCCGGCTCGAATGTTGAGCGAAACGGGGCTCAGCGGGGCTGAGGCTGCACGGCGCCTGTCTGAGTACGGACCGAACGAACCGGTTCCGGTCCATCGCCTGTCGACGGTCGTCCAGCTGGCGCACCTGTTCGCCAACCCCCTCGTCGTTATCCTGCTCGTCGCCAGCCTCATTGCCGGTGCGTTGGGACAGCACGTCGACGCGCTCATCATCGTCACGATGGTGGCGCTCGGCGTGGCCATCAATTTCTGGCAGTCGTACCGGTCCCAGCAGGCCGCAGAGCGTTTGCGGGCGTCAGTGAGGCCGACGGCTACCGTTCGGCGCGACGGCGCGTGGTTGGACGTACCCTTACGGACCGTCGTCCCTGGTGACGTCGTCCGGCTCTCGGCCGGCGACCTCGTGCCGGCCGACGCGCGGCTCCTCGAATCGCGCGATCTGTCCGTCCAGCAATCGATGCTGACGGGTGAATCGTTGCCGGCTGACAAGAGCGCCCAGGCGCACGCGGATCAGCAAGCGGCCGGGCCGGATGCGCCGAACCTCGTTTTCCTCGGCACGTCTGTCGTCAGCGGCACGGGGACGGCGCTCGCCCTGGCGACGGGGCCCGGGACGGTTTTCGGCGACATCGCGGCGAGGCTCGGCAGTCGCGCGCCGGAGACCGAGTTCGAGCGCGGGCTGCGGCGATTCAGCCTCCTGATTCTTCGCACGACCGTCGTGCTCGTGCTCTTCATCCTGATGATGGGCATCGCGTTCAAGCACGACCCGTTCGAATCGCTGCTCTTCGCCGTGGCGCTGGGCGTCGGACTGACACCCGAATTCCTCCCGATGATCAGCTCGGTGGCGCTCACACAAGGGGCGCTGCGGATGGCCCGCGACCAGGTGATCGTCAAGCATCTCCCGGCGATACAGGATTTCGGCAGCATCGACATCCTGTGCAGCGACAAGACGGGAACGTTGACCAGCGGCGTGATGCGGTTCGATCGGGCCGTGGATCCTGCAGGCGATGCGTCGCCGCGGGCGTTGACCCTCGCTTCGATCAACAGTGCGCTCGAGACCGGCATCCGCAGCCCGCTGGATGCCGCGATCCTCGAGCACGCTCCGATTGATCTCGCCGGCCTCGCGAAGGTCGACGAAATCCCGTTCGATTTCGAACGCCGCCGTCTGTCAGTTGTGGTGGAGACCCCGGCGGGAAACGGCCGGCGGCTGCTGATCACCAAGGGGGCACCCGAACCGATCATCGAGCGCTCGGCGGCCTTCGAGGTCGACGCCCGGGTCCAGCCGCTCGACGCGGCGGCGCGGCAGGCTTCAGCGGCCGTGCACAGCGCGATGAGCGAAGAGGGTTTGCGCGTGCTCGCCGTCGCGTACCGCTGGCTCGATGCGAAGCCCGCATACTCGCGTGACGATGAGATGGAGCTGACCCTGGCGGGATTCGTCAGCTTCGCCGACCCGGTGCTGCCGGACGTCGCAGACATGCTGGCCGATCTCCGCCGCGACGGTGTGGCGGTGAAGATCCTGACCGGTGACAACGAGCTGGTGGCCCGACACGTCTGCCGGCAGATTGCGTTCGACGAACATCGGATTGTGACGGGTGACGAGATCGCCCGCCTCGACGACGCCGCCCTTGGTCACCTCGCCGAGCAGGCCTCCGTGTTCACGCGGGTGTCGCCGGGACAGAAGAACCGGATTATCGTGGCGCTGAAACGGCGCGGGCACGTGGTCGGGTTCATGGGCGACGGCATCAACGATGCCCCGTCGCTGCACGCCGCCGATGTCGGCATTTCGGTGATGACAGCGGTCGACGTCGCCCGCGAGGCGGCCGATATCATTCTCCGCCAGCCGGGGCTCCGCGTCCTGCACCGCGGCATTCTCGAAGGGCGCCGCGCCTCCGGCAACATGATGAAGTACCTGCTCATGGGCACCAGCTCGAATTTCGGCAACATGTTCAGCATGGCGGCGGCGTCGGTATTCCTGCCGTTTCTGCCGATGCTGCCGACGCAGATCCTGTTGAACAACTTTCTGTACGACCTGGCGCAGATCACCATCCCCAGCGACAACGTCGACGATCAGTACCTCCGGCGTCCGCAGCGCTGGGATATGCGCGTCATTCGCGATTTCATGGTGTTCATCGGGCCGATCAGCTCGATCTTCGATTTCGTGACGTTCTATGTGCTGCTCCGCGTCTTCCATGCCACGGAGACGCTGTTCCACACGGGATGGTTCGTCGAATCGCTGGCGACGCAGACTCTCGTGCTGTTCGTCATCAGGACGATGGGCAGTCCATTCCGGAGCCGGCCAAGCCGGGCACTCGTCATCACCACCCTTGCAATTGTCGGAATCGGAATGCTGCTGCCGGTGACGCCCATTGGCACGCTGCTGGGCTTCACCAGCCTGCCTCCCGGCTACATGGCTTTTCTGATTCCTGCGGTGGTGACCTATCTTCTGCTCGTCGACGTTGCGAAACGGCAGCTCGCCCGCCGGCTGCACCTGTGAGCCGTGATCGCGGGATTCCGCTTCAGGACCCCGCTGGCGAGTGCTCAAACGCAACTACCCCACGCGATAGCCGAGGGTTTTCCAGCGCTCGTGGGAGATTTCTCCCCGCCTTCAGGCGCCTGTCCGCTCATCCCGTCTCCTTTCACGAGCTGTATCCAGGCCACGCGCCGAATCCGGTGCGGCACGGGTGTTGCCCTTGTCAGTGGCCAGAGGGACGCACGAGCGATGTTTGATTACATCATCGGCCGGCGAGCTGACCGGAGGTGGTTATGACGACGCTCACGAAGATTCCGGACACTCCGGCCGGCGTGGCACACGCGTAGAGGCGATCGTGGACACGGACCTCGTCGCGAAGGCCGTGAGCGTGGCGACGCGCTTACGGAAGGCAAACCAGATGCGCGCGTTCGAACACGCCGCATCCGAGTTCGCGCGACTTCTGGAAACGATCCCGGACTGCGCCGCCGCGGAGCTCTCGAGTACTGACATTGTCACGGTGCAGCGGCTCGCTGAAGAAGTGATCGATCAGATCGAAACGCGTCTCGCGTCCGGGTCGTGTCCAAGCGTCCGGCAGCAGTCGCTCGCGAGCACGGTGTATGAAATCAGCCGCCTGCTCGAGGAGGTCCATACGTGGCGCCTGCACTACCACACAAGGGGGACGCGATGATTCTGCTTAACTCCGTCCTGGTCGCCACCGATTTTGGGGAAACATCCCGCCAGGCGCTCGAGTACGGCCGCAACCTCGCGCGCGCATTCGGTGGCACGCTGCATCTGCTCCACGTGGTGGACTCCGTGGTGCTGGCGTCGGCGGCAGAGTTCTACCCGCATGGTCCGCGGGACGTGGAGGCCGAACTCATCGAGGAGGCGAAGAACGGTCTCGAGGCGTTCCTGACGGGGACCGATCGCGAACAGCTGCATACTGTGCCGGCCGTTCGCGTGGCAGGCGGCTCCGTCGCCGCGGCCATCGTCAAATACGCGAAACAGGCTCACGTGGACGTGATCGTCGTCGGCACGCATGGCCGCGGGGCCATCGGACGCTTCTTCCTCGGCAGCGTCGCGGAGCGGGTGGCCCGGACGGCGCCATGTCCCGTGCTCGTCGTGCGACCAACCGAGCATCAAGTCGTCGTGCCCGATGCGGTTGGCCAGGAGGCCGCGGTCTGATCGGGGCGGCCCCTGGGCGCTGCTGCGCCTCAACCTCACGTGCGGGGTGTTCCTCGTCGTCAGATTCAAGACCGCTACCTCGCCAGCCTTCGCGCCGGGGCAGGATCCAGCCTCCAAGTAGGACCCGTCTGACAAAGGGGGCAACGTCAGTACCGTCTCAACGGGCGCACGCCGGCCACAATGTTCAAGGCGGCCGTCGCCGCATGAATCCGTGGAACGAAGTGTCAACGCCTTTGCGAAACTGGACAAGCTAGCGGCTTCATCGTGATGGACGGAGAGGATGTGCCGGCGGCGTCGCGCGAGGGCGCTTGTCGGAGGCCATTCGCCTCAGTACACGAGAAGACCTTAGTCGCCTCCTAATGGGCGAGAGTTGTTTCTTAATAGGTAGAGTGATCCCGTCTTTAATCCAAACGATCAACAGCTTCATGGCGTTTCCGCTCTTGCGGATGGCCGGTTCCGTTGGCACGGCCAGACCATGATCCTCACACATCGCTGTCAGGGATGGAGAGATCGTACAACAGAATGGACCGCCTCCCAGAGAACGGCTAAAGCCGGTCAACGCCGGGTTATACACATCGACATAAACGACGTCTCTATTGAATATTCTTTGATATCTCAGCAAATTGAGGTGTAGCCTATCGGATTTGTTCAGAACGATGAGTTCCGCTGTTGTTCTTCTTGAGAATGCTACATTCAGGGGTATTGTCCCGTTTATACATGCAATTCTGCTTGCAGTGTTCCATATCGTTATCTGTTCATCTAATGTCAATTTTTCAGGGAATACAATGGTCCAACCGTTCATCCTGAATAGCTGGTCGATTATCTCCTGACCGATATCCTTGCTCCAGAATCCTTGCGAAAACTCAGAGCGTGACAAATACACTTGTTTGAGACTCGAGAACCGATCGCTATGCACATAAGATGACACTACCCGGTCGAACATTTCCTTGTACTCTTTTGTATAGAACCTTCCCTCGATGTAAGATAATTCCGGAATAATGACCCTTCTGAATTTTGTCGGGCGTTCTATTTTCAGGATATCGACTGCATTAACACCGAGCAATTCCAAAAACCTTGCGTAATTACCATCAATCGACGGCGAATCTGAAACATACGCGACTTTCTTGCCTGAGGACAAGAACCAGGCTCGTCCGATGAAATCCATCAGAAAGTGTCCCCAGTGACGAAAGAACACGCCGAACCAAACGACTTCTTCATCAACATACTCCGCCTCCGCTTCATTGAAGGCGTAAGCCCCGCCAAACCGTGTCCATCCGTTGTCATAAACAGACTCTGCGACGATCCCTCCAGACTCGTCCACGACACCGCCTAATCCCCAACCATTACCCGGCTTATGCGGCAACACTATCCCGTCATCTACGGATTTGACGGACAGCGGAGAGGCTTTGACCTCGAACGTGCGCAATTCCACTTTCATTCTGTCAGTATTCGTTTTTGCGTCGAAATAGCCGCTCACATCGGACAAACCGAGGTTTGTTTTTACAGTTTGAGGGTTTTTCATTCTGAGTATGTTAAGGGGTCCGGGTTTTTGGACCGCTACGAAGGTGAGTCTCCGGCCGTTCTGAACGCTCGCCGGCGTATTCATTCGGGCTGAGGCCCTTGAGAGCACGGTGAGGATGGTTCTCATTGTAGTCCCATCGAAACGCGTCGATCTTCGCCTGCGCGTCCTCCAGCGACGCGAACCAGTGCACGTTCGAACACTTCATCGCGGAACCGTCCGTTGAAGCGACTCGATCGGCGCCTTGTCGGTTGGCTTACCGCGTCGACTGAAGTCGAGAATAACCTTTGGGTGTAGCCCAGAGATCCATCGCGACACTGACGAACTCCGTGCCGTTGTCGAGAATCAGGGAGTTGGGACCGGTGAGACCGGTCGACGTCTTCTGTATCCTCGCGTGATTACCACATCTCGCGGAGGACATGATGAGCGCAGACCGATCTCACCTGGGACCGGACGATATCGCAGTTGGCCTTGACTTGGGGAGTCAGGGCCATCAGGCCGTGATCCTGTCGTCCGACGGACGCCGATTGACGAGTTTCCGCGTGGCCACTCCCGCGCCGGACTCACGGAGCTGATTCGGCGCGCGACGCCGGAGCGGTGGCACGCGCGCCGGGCCGTGTATGCCTTTGAAGCGACGGGGCATCTGTGGGAAGCGGTGGCCTATGTGCTGGCGGAGCAGGGGCTGCCGTATGTCTTGGTCAATCCGCTGGCGACGTTCCGGGTGCGCGAGGCGCGGCAGATGGGACGCGACAAACGGGATGTCACGGACGCGGAGCAGATTGCCCACTTGCTGCGCACCGGCATGACGACGCGGACCCAGTTGGAGCCCGAGGCGTATCTCATGCTGCGACGCGCCTGGGGCGCGTTTCTGCGACTGCGCAAAGAGCGGGCGCGATTGAAGACACTGGTGAGTCACCAGCTGTACGGCGCGTTCCCCGAGCTGCTCGGCGTGTGGTCGGACGTCTTTGCGCCCGGGGCGCTGGCCGTCCTCCGCGTCGGGCTGACGCCCTTCGAGATCGCCGCGCTCACGCTCAGCGACTTTGCGGCGCAGGTCGCGGCCGCCCGGCGTGGTCGGCGTGTCTGGCGATTCAAGGTGGCGCAGGCCCATGCGCACGCGCAGTCCACGGTGGCGCTGCCACACGGCGCGGGGCCGATGATGCGCGAAATCCGTCGCGTCATCGCGCGCGTGGACCTGCTGACCGATCAGATGGCCGACGTCGAAGCCGAGATTCGCACGCTCCTGCCGACGTTGGACGAAGCGGCCTACCTCATGACGATGCCCGGCGTGGGGTGGACGACGGTCGCCGGCGTGATCGCCGAGATCGGCACGATCGGCAAATACCGTCACGGCCGCCAGCTCGTGAAACTCGCCGGCCTGAATCCGTCGCGGCATGAGAGTGGCGCGACTGCGCGGGCGCACCATGCTCAGTCGCCGCGGGCGGGCGGGCCTGCGCACGGTCGTCTACTTGGCGACACTGGCGGCGCTGCAACACAATCCGCGCCTGCGCGCGCACTATGATCGGCTGCGTCAGCGTGAGGCGCGCCCGCTGGAGACCATGCCGGCCATGGTGGCGTGCATGAACAAGTGGTTGCTGTACGCGTTCGCCGTCATGAAGCGGCGCGAGGCGTTTCAGGTGGACCACGTGTGGCAGGCCCCAGGCGCTGGCCACCGCCTCGTAGATTTCCCGAGGGCTTCGGCGCATCCGGAGAGGAACCTAGGCCGACCGTTGTCCTGAGCCGTTCGTTCGCGAGCGCGCTCGTCGCTACTCCGCCTGGCCCGTTCCGCTCCCTCGGGATTCCGTCCGTATGAGGCACGATGAGCCCGCTCACCGCTGCAGCTCGCATTTGCATCTCGATTGGACGCCCAACGGCGCTGACGCCTTGACAAAGTTACTGATAGCACGCGCAGTAGATGCGCTGCGGTAAACCGCGTTCGAAGCGTAGTCGCTCCGTTGGTGTATCGCAGCAATGACTGCCGGAGCCGAGGGACGCATAGTTGCGGGTTCCGGTCCGTCACAGCACGGCGCCCGGCGCCTCGGCTTCCGGCTCATTCACCCGCTGCGAGGTAGCAATCAGATTATGTAAGCCCAGACAATCACGTCGGCAGCACTCGCGCGCTCAAGGCGAGCGATGTCAGGGTACCAAGAATTTCTTCAGAGCGGCATTCACCGCGTTTGGTGCGATCGATCAGTTCGTCGCAGCGCCGCACTTCGAGGATCTCCCGCAGAAGAGCGATGGAATGAACTGCCTCCTGAACCTCGTTCAACAAATTCAGGTCGCGGAAGAACAGCGACGGATCAGTCCCAGGTGCCGGGCGCACGGAGCGGTAGACGCGCGCCGCCGATCTCCTGCTGAATCCATAAAGTTGACGCCAGACGCGACTGATCGCGCTTTCGCGCGTTATCTCCAGATCAGGAGGACTTCCAGAGAGCAATTCGCCCGTGTTGGCGTACGGAATGTGCCGCAGTTGTGGAAGCTGTGTGTAAATCATGAACGCGTAGAATCTCTTCTTGTAGAGCCAAGCCGCTGGCAATGCAAGCATCAAATCTGTGTAGCGATATCCAAGGTGGCAGGCAGCTTCAGTCACCTCCGGGTGAGTATGGAGGAGTGACGTAAATGTGAATGCGGGTTGCCGATACACCATCGCCCATGCCGTGATAGTATGCGCCGCCGTCGGCCCAATCACGGTCGCGACAGATTCCTCGAGCGCTCCACGGACGGCCCGTCGGCCCGTCTTCATTACGTCGTCTCTGAAGATGAGCGGCCACAGTTGCGAGACGTCGAGCCGTTGTCTCAACGCATCCTTGAGACACTCGGTGGTCCGGGAGGGATCAACGTACCTAGCTGCTGGTATGTAGGCTCCCGCGAGTACATCTCCTGGTCCGCCGCCGATGAGAAACCCCGCTCTCAGGCGCCTAATCTCCTGAACATAAGCCATGACAATGGCCATGTGTTGATAGGGACGCATTCCGCCGGTAAGACGGATCACCTCCTTCGCTGCCGCGGACTCGGACGGGAGCGCTTTCACGTGATGACGTAAGTGCAGAGCAGAGCAGACTTCTGAAGCCACCCGGGTCTCGGGCGTGCTGTCTCCCGCTGCTTCGTCTTGAAACGTGAACGCCGAATAGTCAACGTCTTTCGGCATCGCCCCCGCGATCAGCCGGCTGTCCAAGCCTCCACTCAAAGCGAGGACGCCCCTGGGAACGAGTGCCACTCTTCGTGCCGTACTCTCGCTAAAGGTGCCAAACACCTCGCGGCTGTGCGCAACTGCATCCAGTTGCGGATCCGGCCGATGCCGCAGATGCCAGTACTGCCGTTCCTTGACACCATTGGCGCCAATTGTGAGATGGGTCGCGGGTCGGAGTCGCTTTACTGATGCGGCCGTCGTCCTGCTTCCAAGAGTGTGTCCGACAGTGGCGACCTCGAGCCACCCTTGCACATCAGGCCGATATCTGGAGGCTGATAGATGAAACAAGAACGCGAGATTGGACGAGAAATAAACGATTCCTCGGTCTGTTGTGACATACAACGGTCGCGAAGAGAAGCGGTCGTTGACGATATGTACGACGCCTGTAGCCACGCTGACCAAAACTGCGACAAATTGACCCTCGAGTTGCTCAAGCGAGCCACCAGAGCTCGTGACGCCGGAAATCAGGAGTGACGAACCATTCTTCTCGTCGATCGTGTACCCGAGCAGACCGAGAATGTTTCCAGATGCGTCGATTTCGAGAACTGGTTCGAGGGGAAATCCCAATCTGCTCTTGACAATGATGTGTCCGGACGCGTACGGGGCAATCCGATGTTTGCTCGTCCCGGGTTCGTCATCTAGCCCGACCACGAAAGTCTCGACCCTTTGACGGATGGAGTCCGTCGATTGTGATTCGGTTGCGAAATATCCTGCCACGAGCGCCATAGATGAGTCCGACTCACATGCTGCTCGAGGCTTCACGTCTCTCAAAAGCCATCAAGCTGTCATCCTACGGTTTGAACTGAAGTGTGCCACATAGAAGCTCGCGGTTCAATGCAGGTTAGAAAATGGGGGTCTCCCCCGCTCTCGAATTCAGGTGCGGCGCCCGCGGTGGATGTAGACGTACCAGATGTCCCACGTTTATGTCAACGAAATGGCGACTGGAACTCGGTCAGGGTGGTCAACAAATGCATATTTAGAGCACGTTGCAAAATTAACTGACCGGCTTGAGATAGTTCCAACACACCAAGGCGCAGGCCAAGGTGAGAAACGCTTCATGAACGCACGGACGCCGTTCGTACCGGAGATTGAGTCGACGAAAGCGATGGAGCCACGCCAAGCGTGCGCTCGACGACCCAGCGCGTGCGTCCCAGTCCGCTGCCGTGCGGGCGGCCGCGTTTCGCCAGCTGGCTGGCGATGCCGCGCCGCGCGCAGTTCGTCGCGATGCGGCTGCGAGTCGTACCCGCGGTCGCCCTGGACGAGGCCGGGCTTGCCGCAGCGGCCGACCCGGGCGGCCGCGCAAGGGCGGAATGCTGTCGACGAGCGGCAGCAACTGGGTCACGTCGTGCCGGTTCGCCGACGTGAGGCGCGCGACGACCGGAATCCCGTGCGCGTCGGTAAGAACATGATGTTTCGACCCGGCCTTACGGCGATCGGTAGGGTTCGGTCCAGTTTTTTTCCCCCGCGCAGCGCGCGGAGCGAGGCGCTGTCGACGACCGCGCGCGCCAGATCGAGTCGGCCTCGTCGGCGCAACTCCGTGAGCAAGACCCGATGGAGCCGTTTCCAGACGCCCGCGCGCTGCCACCGCACCAGCCGCCGCCAACACGTGCTGCCGGACCCGCAGCCCATCTCCTTCGGCAGCATCTTCCAGGGGATGCCGCTGCGGAGCACGAACAGAATCCCGGTCAACACCGCGCGGTCGGGAATCGGCTTCCGACCGGCGTACTGGCGGTTGCGCGGCCGCCGTTTGGGCAGCAGTGGTTCGATCCGTGTCCATAAGTCGTCGTCGACAAGCGCCTGGCTCATGCCTGACCGCCTCGCTGTCGGTCAGGCGACCGTACCAAGTCATTCGTCGGAGTACAAGAGGCCGGTCAGTTAATTTTGCAACCGACTCTTAGAACTACTCAGAAGTGGGGGGACGTCGCTGGGACAAGAACGACCCGGAGATGCAAGGTGGGGCGTGCCCGGATTTCGGTTCAATGTGAGACCGAGGTTTGCCGAGCAATTGAGACAATCGACCACGAGGGTGCCGTGAAGAAGAAGTGATTTGTGGTCGAGCAAATCACGTCGGTGTTGCGGCAGTGGTGTCCGGAGTGCCCGTCGGCGGCGTGTGCCGGCAGGTCGGAATCTCCGAGCGAACCGTTTATCGCTGGAAGCCCGCTTCCGGCAGCATGGTCGCCAGTCGAGGCTCGTGAGCTTAAGCAGTTGCGCGACGAAGACACTAATGGCTGTAGTAACGAGTTGTACAGCGGTCATGCGATTCTCCGTGACGGGTCCGCGTAGGCCCAGCGGATGGACGTCGCGGTCTTGTTGTAATGCTTGATATAGCGCATCAGCTTGCGACGCAGGTCGGTGACGGAGGTGAAGATGCCTCGCGCCGTGACATCGCGCTCGATCTTGGAGAACCAGAGTTCGACTTGATTGAGCCAGGACGAGTAGGTCGGCGTGTCGTGAAGATGGACGGACGGATGCGCCACCAAGAAGGTCCGGACCTGCTGCGTTTGGTGGGCCGAGAGATTGTCGACGATGATGTGCAGCTCGCGCCGACGGGGCTGTGTCTCGACGACGCTGCTGTTTGCCGCCAAACCGCGCTATATGCATTGGATGGAACACGCGAAACGCGAACTCCAACTACGGATCTGACAAAGTCGAACTAGTACGACTTTGTTAGATCCGTAGGTTAATTTGCTGCAATTCTTGGATGCGTTTGAAATAGTCCGGTTGTTGAGCAAACAAGAGCGCCGTGAAAATCTCCTGGACGATCGCTCGAATGCCGGGAAAGGTCAGCGACGGGTCGACGCCGCGTCGCATCCGCTCCCGCTGGAAGAAGGCGTACGCGACGGCCGTGAGCACGACGTGATGCTGCCACCCCGGATACGAGCGGCCTTCGAAATGGTCGAAGCCGAGTTCGGTCTTGAGCTCTTGATACTGCTGCTCGATCGCCCAGCGTTGATGCGCGAGTCGGACCAATTGCTTCACCGACGCCGTGGCCGGCAGGTCGACGAAGAAGTATTTCGTGCGCGGCGTCGCGCCGAGATCCTGTTCGCACAAGAGCCAGACCTCGGGCGCCAGCCGTCGATCGCGCCAGTCGTGGGCGGGGGTGACGCGGACGGCCGCGAAGCGGGCCGCCCACGGGCGATTGGTCCCGTTGCGCCAGGTCACCCGGCGCCACGCGCGCGCCGGCAACGCCAGCGCCAACGGCGCGCACGGCGATCGGACGGGTGTCGTGCACGAGCACCAGCTGCGATCGCGGCCGGCCCATGCGCCCACTCGGCGGGACATGGACGGCTGGCGTACCGGGAAACACCGTGAGATGCCGCGAGACCCCGACGGCATACGGCAGGCGCCAGCGGTGCAGCGCTCGTCGGAAGGCGGTGACGTCGCCGAACTCGGCGTCGGCGAGCACCGCCGTGATCTGCAGCCCCGCCGCGCGCGCGCGTCGGATCAACGTGAGCGCCTGACGCCATTTCTCCTGGAAGGATCGCGCCGGCCGGAATCTGCGCCACCGCGCGCCGATCGGGGTCGCTGAGCCAGGCCTTCGGGAGATACAGCAGCGCGCCGGTCAGCCACGCCCGCGCGCCGGTCCACAGCGCGGCCGTCACCGCGACTTGGCAATTCGCGATCTTGCCCAGCGCCCCACAGTACTGACGCGCCACGCCGACCGAATGGGTGCCCTGTTTGGGAAAACTGGTGCCGTCGATGATCAACACGCCGCGGCGCTCGGGCAGCACCTCGAGCAGCCGGCGCCAGATCCGGTCGGCGTCCCAGGCCGCGTGCGTGATGAAATGCTGAAAGGCTTGGTAGGTGATCGGGTTGCGTGACGCGGGCCAGCATCGCCTGCATCGACTTGCGATCGCTGTCGCTGAACACGCCGTGCACGTACGTCCGCAGCGCGAGCCGCTGCGCGCGATGGCCGAAGCAGCGTTGAAACGGTTCGAGCCAGCGAATCAGGCGCTGAATGCGCGCGGTCGCCGTGCGATCGATCACCGCGCGCCAGCGTACCGAATTCACCGATCGGTACAAGGTCTTCGTCATCAATTCACGAAAACATTCCGGAATAAATCACCGGATCTAACAAAGTCGTACTAGTGGACCGTACTAACGAGTTGTACCGCGTCATGCGACTCTCCGCGACGGGTCCGCGTAGGACCAGCGGATGGGCGTCGCGGTCTTGTTGTAGTGCTTGATATAGCGCATCAGCTTGCGACGCAGGTCGGTGACGGAGGTGAAGATGCCTCGTGCCGTGACATCGCGCTCGATCTTGGAGAACCAGAGTTCGACTTGATTGAGCCAGGACGAGTAGGTCGGCGTGTAATGGAGATGGACGGACGGATGCGCCAGCAAGAAGGTCCGCACCTGCTGCGTCTTGTGGGCCGAGAGATTGTCCACGATGATATGCAGCTCGCGCCGGCGGGACTGCGTCTCGACGACGGTCTGCAGAAACCCGACGAATTCCGCGCTCGTGTGCCGGGCCGCGGTGTGGCCCACGACTTCGCCCGTCCGCGTGTTGAGCGCCGCATACAGCGAGAGCGTCCCATGCCGGTAATACTCGAAGCCGTGACGTTCGGCGCGTCCGGGCGACAACGGCAAGACCGGGTCGAGCCGATCGAGGGCTTGAATCGCCGTCTTCTCGTCGATGCAGAACACCACGGCGTGCTGCGGCGGATCGAGGTACAAGCCGATCACATCCGCGGCCTTCGTCTCGAATTCGGGATCGGTCGACCGCATGTACCGCTCGAGTCGATGGGGCTGCAAGCCGGCGTGGCGCCACGCGCGCGCGATAATCGTATGTTGGACGCCCATCTTGCGACCGAGCGATCGGGTAGACCAGTGGGTGGCGCCATGAGGCGGCGGTCGGCGCGTCCACGTCATGATGCGTGCTTCCAGGGCCGGCGTCAGCACGGTCGGCTTCGAGCCGCGATGGCGGGCGGCCAATCCCGCCAGCCCGTCCCTTGCGAAGCGCTGCTTCCACAGGGCAATCGTCCGCGAGCTGCATCCGGTCATCGTGGCGATCGCGGCGTAGCTGCAGCCCTCCGCGAGCAGCAGAATGACCCGCGCCCGTCGCGCGGCATCCGCGCGGCCGCGTCCCGATCGCACGCGCGCTTCGAGCTCGGTGCGTTGGTCGGTGGTCAGCACCAGCGATGTCGATGGCATGCGCCATCATACGATTTACAACTCGTTAGTACAAGCCACTAGAGGCTAGGTGGATGGTGAAATTCGAGTGATTTCAGGCGGCACGCGCTGCAAAGGCTGGTGGAACTGAGCCAACTGTAAACGAAAGTCACGCGTCAAGCCCGTCAGGCAATCATTTGTGTTGCACGTTTGGCCCGCGCAGCATGAACGCGTACACATCATTGAGCATGTGCCACCCGCTCTCGCGATAGTAGACGGGCTCCCAGGATCCGACGCTCCGCGTCATTTCCTCCATACGCGCTCGCGACACCAACGAAATCCCACCGGTCCCGGAGGAACCGGCATCTGTGTGTGCGTAGTCGGCGTACCCATAGCCGGTGCGCTCATACTCATCAAACAGCTTCTTGAGGCCTCCTTCCACTAACGGGGGTTGCTTCGTGTGCCCGGCGCGCATTCCATGAACCACTTTTCGCCCTAAGGTTGTGAAGACACAGACACCGCCGCTGTTCAAGTGGCGGCAGAAGAAGTCAAGAAGGTCCAGGGTAGCTTGCTCATCGATATGCGTGACCAGGGAACCACACCAAATCAAGTCGAACGTGTTAGGCAGGGAGAAGCTTCTGAAACTGCGGGCGGGGCTGGAAGCGTATGCTTCAACCAAGAACGTTCGTCGGCAAAAGTTCAGCGCGTCTTGCACGATCTCGACGCCTACAACTTGGGAATCGGGAAACATTTCTTTCAGGAACCGGAGAACGCGGCCATAACCGCAGGGGAAATCGAGCACAGCGCCTGTGGAGATGACCTTGCCTGCGGCATCGAGCGATGCTCGAATAACGCGGCCGGCAGACAGTCCCGCAGTCAGATAGCTCGTCGACCAACCATCAACGTACATGTAGTCTGACGGGCTGACTCTCAGCGAGACACGGCGGACGAGACTCTTCTCCGTGTCGTCAAGCGGGCTCTCGAGAGCAAACGCATCGAGTTGTTCTGGCGGGAGATCTTCTGGAGCGCACAGGATTCGCCTCGCAGTCCAGAGCTTCCGGGTCCTGAGAGCACCAGTACTCATACTCCGGAGAGGCCGAAGAAACCGTCGTGCGACCTTCAACGGATTCAGCATCTCGATGTCCCTTTGGATTTCTCAGATACGAGTGCTGGGGCGGGATCGAACACGCCGCTCGCGCGACCCAGGATTTTAAGCCGGATCGCGCCTGTCTACGCCATCTCACAAAATCGTTCGACAATTCAGGCGAACGCCTTGTCTGATTGGCGTCTAGAGAGGAGGCGCACGGCCGACAACTCGGGGTGGCCGCCAGTCGCGCTTCGATGATGGCTCTGTAGGCGTCCAGTTTCGTAGGCAACGGCCGCCCCGGCCCATACCGCACGGCGGTGGTGTCGAGAGCTCGATCGAGATCGCCCGACCGGATCCACCGGTGAATCGTGTCTCGGCTGATCCCGAGCTGCCGGGCCAGCGCGCTCTTGCTCGCTCCCTGCGCCAAGTAGTGCCTGAGTAGCATCCGCTTCTCCCATCCGATCATCGCGTCTCCACTGAAGTGAAGACGCATGCTGAAATGAATCATCGGCCGGGAGCGAGGCTCTCAGCCGGCAGCCAGACCGTGCTGCTCGACTGTCAGATTTTCGTCCGCCACAACTGTCGAATTTACGCCCGCCGCTAACACCGCGTGCAGTGCGCCGGTGTTCCATCTCGGCTTGGTGTTTGAAAGCGGAGAAAGGCTGGTCACGCCCGAGATCGAAAGCGTTGCTCGAGTCACCGTGAATCCAGATGCACAGCAGCGTTGTGCCGGCAAGTTGATGGCCATGAGGTTCTCCGGGATGCCTTTTTGCTTTCGCCGACCTATCAAATAATTGAAATGATACAAGGCCAGACGCGACTTTTGCGTAAACACGCGTGATTGCGACGCGTTCCGTATCGAGAGATCGTGACGGAAGCGTGAAGCGGCGGCTGAAGACGGGTGTGCTCGGACTTCAGCCGCGCAAAGGATGGAAGTAAGGAGGGACGACGTGCAGACGTTTGAGTGCGATTCGAGCCGACTGTGGGATGCAGAACCTTAGCAGGATGCTGAAATTCGAACGTTCATGACGACTTCAGTAGTCGATTCAAGCGTCGAGGGTCGTTGCCCGTCACCGGAGCATCGTTCGGCCAGCGGGTGCGAATCACGCGATCGCCTCCAGCGTGCGCATCCGCACCAGGTTGTAGGCGGCCGCGGCGAGGAGAAACTGCCAGTTCACCCGGGCGCCGCCGCGGTGGCGGAGCTTGCGCAGACCGCCGACCGTCTTCATCCAGCCGAAGACTTCTTCGATCCGTTTCCTCGCGCGCTGGCTGATCGCGTAGCCGGGATGCCGCGTCGTGCGCGCATCGAGCGTGCGCCGGTTCGTCTGCTGCGCGATGTGCGGCGTGGCGTCGAGCTGCCGCAGCGTATCCACAAAGCCGCGGGTGTCGTAGCCTTTGTCGCCGCCGATGGTCACCCGTCGCCGCGGCAGACTGGCAACGAGACTGGTGGCGGCCTCGCGTTCGCCCGTGCCGGTCGCCGGCACGACGCACGCATCGACGACCAGACCCGACCGGTTCTCCATCAGCACTTCGCCGAGATAGGCCAGCTTGGCTTCGTGGCCCTTGGCCTTCTTGAACAAGCGGCTGTCGGGATCGGTCGTCGACTGATGCGTCTGATTCGAGCGCCGTTCGCCATGGAAATTGACCGTCGGATTGCCCGGATCGTCGGGCGGGTCGCTCGGCTGTCCCTTCCGCTTGAAACTCTTCTGGCCGGCCCACGCCTCCAGCAACGTGCCATCGATCGTGAAGTGCTCGGCCGACAGCAGGCGGCGGCTCGCGGGCCTGCGCGACGACATCTTCAAAGAAGGCGCGCGCGATGTCGCCCTCGAGCAGCCGATCCCGATTCTTGGTGAAGGTCGTCGGCGCCCACACCGCGTCGTCCATGCCGAGCCCGACAAACCACCGAAACAGCAGGTTGTACTGCAGCTGCTCCATCAGCATCCGCTCGCTGCGCACCGAATACAGCACCTGGAGCAGCAGCGCCCGCAGGAGATGCTCGGGCGGGATCGAGGGGCGGCCGGTCGTGGCATAGATCGCCTCGAACCGCGGCGACAACCGGCGCAGGGCGTCATCGGTCATCGTGCGAATCGTCCGCAACGGATGGTCGGCCGGGCACGCGTTGCTCCGGCGACAGGTAACTAAACAGGTGGCCGCTCTGCTCGTCGTCTCCGCGCACGCGCTCGCTCCTTTGAAGAAGGGTGCGCTGATCGTAGTACGGCGGAATCGACTTGTCGATCCCGTCATGACCCGTTTTTCAGCATCCTGCTAGACTATGCGAACAAATTCAGACCCAGTTACAGAGGCTTCATCGAACGAGGCGCCTTCAGGGCACCAGTGATGTTGAGCGTGCTCAACCTTCAGCAATCTTACGAATGTACAGGCTGCCTCCGACATCTCTCAAACACAGAGGCATCTTTGCGGCGAGAAAGTCCTCGAAAGCCGTGCGCACGTAGTTGTTGAAAAAATGAATCTCCCAAGCCTGGTTGTTTGACAGCAAGGCCCGCAAAAAGTAAGCCTCGTTCCAGTACCAACCCTGGAGCAGCCACTCTTCAGGGTACTCGAACGACTGGAATATGTCGTGAAAGTGGACGTAGACGCCAACCGGCAGCCTGGGAAGCACCTCAAAGATAAGAAATGACACATCGCTCCCGCACTTCACGATGTGGCTGGAGTCAATGAACAACAAGTCGCCGGAATTCAACGATTCGAACAGTTCCAGTGGCGTTGTCTGCACCCTCTCCTTGATGATGGTCACCTTTCTTGCGTCTGCCGGTCTTAAGAGTCGTGTGAGAGTGACCGGGTAGGGCTCGATGAACGTCAGTTTGGGTGGCTGAGGAAAGAAGCGCTCCACCGTATCCAAGATGACGGCGGATGAAAATCCGGATCCGACTTCGATAATCTGTTTCGGCTGGACGTGTCTGAGAAAGCTGTACAGGAAAATCGCGTCTGGGTACGGATAGGGACTCTGCCGAAAGTAGTATCGACAACTATCGCTTTGTTCCTCCTGGAACGGCAGGTCTTTGTAAAACGTCTCAAATGTCTTGAGAAGGTCTCGCTGCTTGTCGCCATTCAGACGGATACCCTTCGGTTCGCTCCTGCCCGTCTGCTCGGCGCGAATGCGCGTGACGACCTCCGAGACCTCCTCGCGACTCGGTATCGGTGAGTAATAGTGCCCTGGTACGTACGCACCGGCATCGTCAACGATCTTGCGCAATCTTCGTATGTAAGGCAACTTGTCGATTGGGACGCGGAGTCTGGTCTTTATGTTTGCGAGCATTCTCTACCTGAGCGTCGCCGGCCGGATTCGAGTGCGGCACGCCCGACGCCACCTGCCCCGTAACACCGCGACGCCGAAAGAGGCGACCGACGCGGCTGAATAAGCTAGCGGCACCTGTCATCGCATCTGCAGGAATGTGAGCACGGCTTGGGCAACGACCTCGTTGCCTCTTCTCGTTATAGTGGCCAAATCTACGAAACGGAAACAGGAAGAGGGGATCGTCTTGGGCCTGAAATGCGGCCTGAACATCAATGATCGGAATGCCAAGCGCCCGTACAAGCGCCGTTACCTGTTGTCGCTCTCGTTCGAACACCGCCGGACCGTTACGGTATCGTTGCCAGCTTGGCAGGTAGACGAAGTACAGGGTGCCGCCCCAGCTACTCGTCGCGGTTTGCGCCATCGCCAGGGCACGACTCAACATTTCGTGAGTCGCCCGTTCCGGCAGCGCCTCTGCATCGTCGTCCTCGTCGAGTCCATACATGAGGTCGATCTTCCGTCGCAAGTGCCACAGCTTGATCACACCCAGCGACCGCTCGACGAATGCGTCTTCCTTCGGCGCTGACCTTGCTTCGCGATCGCGCCTCTCCGAGGCCGACGCAAAACGACGCAAGGCGTGGTCGATTTCAGGTTGTCGATCGCAGCAACCCCTGGCCGAAAGCGGGCTCCAGGTAGCGCACCAACAGCGGATGCCTCGCCTCGACGCCCAAGTCCTTGAGATCGATCCCCTCAGAGAACATCCACAACACGACCTTCGGCGCATAGCGCGGGAGGTACTCCCTGATGGCCGCGAGTTGCAGCAACGAGCTCTGGCCCGAGACGCCCAAATTCAGAGTGACAGGGAAATGCGCGCGCAACAGATCTGCGAAGCCCTTGCCGTCAGGAACGCAGTACCCTTGGACATGCGACTCACCGACGAGCGCCAGATCGGCTCGAGCCGAACGCCACACTCCGGCCGGATTGCGGAATCCGTGTTCGTCGCTCTCGTACAGTGACGTACTGACCGCCTTCGTTACACAACAGCGTCATCGTGCTGGATAGCCCGCCCGCCGGCATCAGCTCGTCCGGGTTTGTCACGCCGGACTTGAGCCGCTCCTCCAACACTACGCCGAGCATGACGGCCGACACCGCATTGGAGTATCGCCTGCGCAAATCGTCGAGGAGCTCCGAACGAGATCTCGTGTCAATGCTCACCCCCGCTGCCCGCGCCAGTTTTGCTACCTCTTCCCTGTGCTCCGGTGAACTGGAATCAATACTCCAGAACGGCAACATGGCCTCGGGGCCGAAAGCTGACGTCGGTCTGGCGAGCACGATCTCCGTCGCATATACCAAAGCGACGACAGTGAGGCACAACGAGGCAGCGGCAGTCTTGACAACCGACCGTAAGCGTAACGACGCAAACAAGAGAGCAGCAATAGCGGTCAGGCACACATGCTTGGCCACCCAGGCCGCGGAAAGGGGCAGCCGATGTTCACTCCAACCAAAATCATACAAATCGCGCGCGAGTACCAGCAGCACGAGAGTGCCGCCCGCCGTCAGGACGATGTCCGCGACCACTCTGATTCTCATCTCTGCAGCAGGGCTCCTGCCCGCGCGGCCAATCAACTTATTGGCGGGTGCCTTCCAGGATCAGGGCGTGAGGCCTCGCCACCCGACCGTCAGGAGCGACATCAAGGTTGACAACGTTCCAGCGAGCATATCCGCTCTCGGTCGCCGTTCGCGGTACGACGTCAGCGAAGCCTGCGGCCAAGAACAGCTGCTTGAGCGAATAACGATCGTACATGCGATAGCTCACCTGCCCCGAAGAAAGCCGGAAACGGCCGATCTCAAGGGCCTTCAGCCCGTCACGGCCCAGCGCCCTCGTCAGGACCCACTGCCGGATTCTACTCACAAGGCCCTCACGCACCGTGCGTCGTTTAGCCGGGCGCGAATCGGCGTGATTCTCGCCGCCCTTTGAACGCGACCTCCGCCAGGACACCATTCGCCTCCCTGGTTCGCCGATCCTCGCGTAGATGAAATCTTCGCTGGGCAGCGGAGCTTGGCTGAGATATCTGGCCATTTCTCCACCGGGATACTCTCGGGTAGCCTGGTCATAGAGTTCGAGGAGCATCCACCCGTATTCTTCCGCACTCTGTCGGTCACCCTCCCAGGCCGCCTCGAGTTTCTGCAGGTACACACGGCACATCTGCTCCAGGTCTTCGGTGACGACGCGACAGACCCCGTTGGGCTTCAGCACCCGATGGCACTCTCGCATGAGACTGAGCGCATCGGCGGGACGCAGATGGCTCAGCATTGTCGAGTGATAGACAAGGTCGTAGGTGCCGTCTGAAAAGGGGATGCCTTGTCTCAGATCATGTGAGATAACTCCGGGCGCAGCCACGAGATCAACATTGACGAATGCGGAATGGTAGTCGGTGCCGCATCCGAGGTTCAGCAGCGCCTCTCCATCACCGCCCCCAAGTGTGGCCGCTGTCACGCCTTGCTACCCCAGGAGTCTTGCCAAGACCGATCTGAACCGACGCGTCAGCGTGCCAGACATTCTCCCCACGACATAGCGGCGACGGGCGCCATTGATCATTGCCCAGGTCGCGGTCTTGAGTGTGCGCGACGCATCGGTCTCACCGAATATCCGGTCACAGGCCGCGCCAACATCCAAGGCGAATCCAAACTGTCTGTCGGTCAGCGCGAAGATCCACAGCATGATGTACTCACGCTGTGGCAAGCTGTGGTCGGCCAGCCACTCGAGCGTTCTGAGATATCTGGCCTCGAGGTACGCGGGGCTTGTCTTCACAATGCTCCGAACGTAGCCGTCGTCGACCTTCGGATCCGTTTGTCCGGCAAGATCGAGCGTCCCCCGGCGCATTCGGACGAAGCCGCCCGTATGCATCCCGGAGAGCCAGAAGCCCTTCGTCGTCAGGTCCCGGTGCACGTCCACAAACAGGTCTTCGCGCTGATAGATGTCGATCAGTCCAGGTTCCGTGTCGACCGCCATGATTCGGGAGAGCACGTCGGACGATATGCTGTTGAGCAGGCGGAGATCGGTTCCTTGAGTGTCCAGCTTGATCCAGTCAATCCTCGAAATATCAAGACGTCTCAGGACAGAATCGATCGTCGTCGCGCGAACACTGGCGCGAGCCTCAACTTCGAAGAGATCCCGCTCGAGCCAGTGGGCCGTAGCCTGTGGGTTCGGGTCCAGGACGGTGGAGCAAAACGGAGACCTGGTCAGGTAGAAACTAATCTCGCTCGCATTCTTCTCAGTCACCGCTTCATTAATGATGACGGATCGATGGAACCCCGCCACGCGATCCTCGTGGATCTCGCGCGAATCGGGATCGAATCCGACGTAGGTGCTGTGCGGCGCCAGGTCGCTCCAGATCGGTGGCGGCTCTCCGGAGGCGCCAACGTCCATCAGCACCGGTTTGATATCGAGATCGCGTAAGAGCTTACCGATACGATTCTGCATGACTCGGCTCGAGATGCCGTGTGGTCCATTTGAGGAGAGGTCTCACGACTCCCGGCATATGCCCCGTCCAATCACCTCTGGCCGAGTCTCCTTCCAGACTGTCTGCGACCATGAAAGCCACGGCGCTGCGGCTCTGGTATTGAAAGATGAACGGCTCCAAGGTGTTCATGTTGGCGTCAACGAACACCATCCCTTCGGCCAGCAGGTTGCCCGGCATCCAGACGGTGCTGATGTAGCGGCCTGCCGGACGTGGTCGTCCTCGCCATTCAGGATCCAGATCCTGCGCTCCGAAAAGACAAACACCTTCTTCGTTGGACAGGTAGAGATTGGGCAAGAGCACATAGCCCGGCTTGAGGACCTCGTACTCCGTCTCAATCCGCAAGGGTCTCCGGATGTCGATGGCGTCTGGAATTTCACCATTCTGGTCCAGCACGCGCACCGCGCACAGGCGCACGATGTCGCCGCCAGGCGCCCTTGCCAGATCCGTCCATTCCCTGACCGCGGACGTGCCGAGGCCGGAATTCAGGTACGTGCTAATTACCTCATGTACTGGTCCGTCCTGGACCACACGCCCGTTGCCCATCAGAATCGCTCGCTGGCACAGACGGCTGATGGCGGGCATGTTGTGAGCGACGTACAGCACGGTTCTGCCGGCCCTGGCAACCTCGTCCATCTTGCTCAGGCACTTCTTCTGGAAGCGAATATCCCCCACCGCCAGGACCTCGTCGACGATCAGGATCTCCGGCTCAAGGTGAGCGGCAACTGAGAACGCGAGACGCATACCCATCCCACTCGAGTACCGCTTCACAGGCGTGTCAATGAACTTGCCCACGTCCGAAAAATCCACGATGTCATCGAACTTATGGTCGATCTCCCTTCGGCTCATACCTAGAATCGCGCCGTTCAGGTAGACATTTTCCCGGCCTGTCAAGTCAGGATGAAAGCCCGTGCCGACCTCCAGCAGGCTTGACACCCGACCGTTCACAATCGCCGTCCCGCGCGTCGGCTTCGTGATACGCGAGAGAATCTTCAGCAACGTTGACTTGCCGGCGCCGTTGGCACCGATGACGCCGACAGTTTCTCCGGCCTTGACCTCAAAGGACACGTCGTTCAACGCCCAGATAATGTCGTCTGCCTCTACCTCGTCCTCCGCGAACGTCGTCAGATCGCGGACGCCCCGCAAGTTCGACAACGGTCGGCGGACCAGATCGATAACCATTCCGCCCAATGTGTCCTGGCGCGTCTGCCGCGCTCCGATTCGGTAACGCTTGGACAGCCGATCGACGGTGAGGGCAGTCGTGGCCATCGTCAGGCGACGTCCGCGAAATCCGATTCTTTGCGCACGAAGTACAGCGTTCCGATCGACAGGATGATCAAGGCGCTCGCGCCTCCAATGGCAATCAGGTCCCACGGGACCGTTGTGGAGCCCAGCAGGCAGGCTCTGAAGCCCTCGATGACTCCTGTCATGGGATTCAGCGCATACGCGTATCGAAAGGCGTGAGGAACGAGGCTGGTGGGGTACACCACCGGCGCTGCATACATGAGAAGCTGAACGGCAAACGGAACGGCGTGTCTGACATCGCGGTACTGGACGGCGAGGGCGCCAAGCCACAGCCCAAGTCCCGCAGCCGTGGCCGTCGTCATCAGGATGAGCACCGGAAGAAGAACGACCCACAGTGTCGGAGGTGTTCGGTACCAGGCCATCAACACAAAAAGCAGCAGGAAGGAGATGAGCAGATCGATAAGTCTTCCGAGCACCGCAGTGAGCGGAATGATGAGCCTTGGGAAGTAAATTTTGCTCAACATGTTCACTTCTTTGACCAGGCTTCCGCTCGAATCATTCAGCGCGTTCGAAAAGTAGGTCCAGGGGACCAGTGCGGCATAGCTGAACAGGGCGTAGGGAATCCCATCAGAACCAATCCTGGCGACTCTCCCAAACACGATCGTGAAGATCATCATGGGAAAGAGCGGCTGCACGAGCGCCCAGCCAATGCCGAGTACCGACTGCGCGTAGCGCACCTTCACGTCCCGCCAGATGAAAAAGTAGAATAATTCCCGGTACTCCCAGAGCTCCGCGATGTTGGAGACGATGCCCCGGTGTTCCGGACGAATCACGGCGCGTCGTTTCATCAACAGTGCGTCGAGCGCGTACGCAGGAGCAATCACATATTCACCGACGAGGTCACCCTCGAGAGAAAGTTGGCGCACCCGAGAGCATCGCTGAACCCGAAATTATCGCCCGATGCGAGAAAGCCCGATTGGACCTCACCTCGCCTGATCTTCCTGACTTCCCTGAACGCGTCCAACCGGCCGTGCACGCGGCCCAATCCCAACGTTTTCGCGAGACTGCGAAGAACCGAGTCCTGCCCGTTTCGTCCGGACTTCGCGGGCGTCAGCAATTCAGCCTTCAGCGACGGATACTTGTTGGAATAGTCGAGGAGTTCCTGCAGCTCGCGGTCCACATCGACACCCATGGCCCGACGGCTGCTCAACTCCCGCATCGTTCTTCGCAGATACTGCTGCTCATCGAAAGGAAAGGGCTGCAACTCCTCCGGAAAGATCCGTTTGCCCAGCAGCATGCCTTCGGCCATCAGATTTGTAAGCGTGAAGTTAGTCAACGGCACCCAGTCGCGATTCTGCGCCGCGTCCGAAATCATCTTTTGAATTTGTTGCTTTCCAGGATTCGACAGCACAACCGTGGACCCCCAGGACTTGGCCGTTCTTCCAAGGATCACCAGCGGAACGTCGATGTAGACGATGGTCCTCGCAAACACCGCGGCAAGGGGCCAGGCGAAGTACTCGACGCCGTTCGTCTGAAAAAAGCGCCCGCAGCGTTGCACCACCTTGGCAGCCACGGCGCTGGAAAACATGAAGGCGCTGGGATGCATATCGAACTTCGGCCTGAAGGCGAATAGGGGCTTCACGAATTCTTCAGCCGAGACCAGGCGAGTCCGACCGGAAAACGAGCGGCAGTTGACAGTGTTCTGCTGTGGTCCCTGAAAGGACCGGTCGCGGTATTCGGCCAGATTGCAGAACAGAAACTCCGCCCCGTGGCGTTGGTGCTCCTCGGCAAATCGAGCCAGCGCGTTGTGCATGAGCGCATCGTCGTCGGACAGCATCATAACCAGAGTGCCCCTGGCCTGGGACCTGGCGAATTCCCAACTGTCGGCGATCACGCCATGAGTAGGAGTCCGGACGTAGCGCACTCGCGGGTCATGAAATCCTTCGATGACGCTTCGGGTATCGTCGTCGGAGCAGTTGTCGGAAACGACGACCTCGAAATCGTCACACGTCTGCCCGAGCACCGAACGCACAGCGCCCTGAACAAGATCGCTGCGGTTATAGGTGGGGATGACGACGCTGAACAGCGGCGGTCTTGTCGAGTGACGCTCCTCAGTCATCGATCTCGAACTCCGCCAATTCCTCTTTCTTGGTGGTGAGATGCTCGGCGATTTTCTTCCCGCGCAGCACGCAGTCGTGCGTCATCATATATCCCCACTGGGAATAGCGACCCGCTCTGATCACGCCGAACGGCTCGAGAAACCTGTTGATCTGATCCAGCGCGGACCGGCGGTTGTGGTCGTATATCACCTGCCCCCAGGGACAGTACCTGACCGACACGCCGCCGATGGCCGCCGGACTCTCGACCAAACCCATCTCGATCAGCTCGCGCTTGACCTGCTCGACGACGGCATTTCGATCCGATGGAAGCGGCTTGACGTCGGATCCGCACACTTCGACGGACATCGCCGATTTGCCGGCGGGGGCATTGTGAGGTGAAAAGTTTTCCTGGATGCTGACGCGGGTGCTGATCTTATCGTCATCGTAGACGTACAACCATGGCTCCTTGCGGACAGAAGGATGATTCGCTACCACGCGGACCAGGATCAATCGCGTCGCTTGGAGCATCGACGCCGCCTCGCGAATCTCACCTGGCGCATCTTCGGCGCATTGAATCAGTGTCGGTAGCGGAAGCGTCGACACCAGCGTTTCGAAGGTGGCTTTCGTGCCGTCCTCAAAGCCCAGAAGACGTTTCGCGAAATTGATCGAGACGAGTTTCTTCCCGTATTCGATCCTGGCACCCTCAGCGAGTTTGTGTGTGTAGGTGTAAAACCCGCCTTTGGACGGATATCGCCACAGGTTGACCCAGTATGTCGAGCGGCCGAGCGATCCTTTCGCTCCCGCTGTCACGTCTTCCACTTTCGGGTAGTACACGCGCTTGCCGATCCAGTCGGTGCCGAGATCCGCCGGCTCCCGCGTCCAGTACTTGCGTGTGTAAACGGCTGGAAACGTATCGGCAAACACCCGTCCGAACGCCTCGCGAATCCACTCCTCGTAGTTGGCGGGAGCTTTCTGATCCTGAGGATTCTGGACTCTGGACTCCAGAAAACTGTTCAAACATTGGCTCCGCAGTGGTTCCGGAATCTGATACAGATTGGATTGCGCGGGATGGTCAATCCAGTGGCCCCGGTAGTAATTCACGACTTCGGCCTGCACTTCTTCGAAGTGGCCGCTCACGAGATCGGAGAAGAGCTGCTTGATGTATTCGTTCTTCGTATAAGACACGTGCGGTCCGTCGTCCCACACGCATCCGTCGTGCGTCTCGCTGTAAACGTGTCCGCCGTAATGGGCATCCGCTTCGTATAAGACACAATTGTCGTGTCCGACGTAGTAGCTCACCGCAAGACCGCTGATTCCGCCGCCGAGAACCGTCACTCTCTCCATCGTTTTGATCTCGTTTTTCTCGTGACCGAGTAATGTCGTTAATCTCTTAAGATCATGAGCCTGAAAGCAAATCAGCGGGGTCGGAGCAAGAGCCGCTCCAGACTCCGCGCCTCAATCATTACCCCTGTAGGGTACATCTAAGTGACTGATTAAAGCCTATTTAGCTGCGCCTTGGTGGACCCCTCGACGTGCACAGGAGGGAAAGTCCATCTGATAGCCGACTTTAGGCCCTCACGGTCCGGCGTAACATTGCCAGATCGTGCAGCCCGCGGCGCAGTTTACGACTCGGGGAGGCCGCCTCACCGTGTTCCAATCGTGCTTGCCCGCTTGGCCGAATCGGAGGAGCCGGTTGTGAGCACGCCCCGAGCGTCTCTGTCAGGTTGGTCGAACAGCGCGAGGTAGTCGCCAACTCGGTCCTTCCACAGGAACCTTCGCATCAGGGTTTCGTGCGCACACGCGCCGAGTCTGGCTGCAAGTTCGTGGTCGTGGTGAAGCCTCAAAATGGCTGCCGCCATCTCTTCTGGATTGTCAGGCGCAACCAGCAAACCGTTGACGCCGTCCGCGATGATTTCCGGCACACCGCCCACCCGAGTGCAGACGATTCCCTTCTTGTAATACGCAGCCTCGAGGATCACGAGACCGAACGGCTCGTCCCTGGAGGGCAGCACGAACAGGGTGCAGGCGGAAAACAACGCCGACACCTCACCGTGAACCCATTTCCCCATGAACAGGACCCCGTCTTCGATGCCTAGCGTCCGTCGCGAGCGCCTTGTGCGTCTCCAACAGCGGGCCGTCACCAGCAAGCACCAGCGATAGTTCCGGCGCGCTCCGTCTGACGAGCGCGAAGCAGCGGAGCAACGTGTCGATACCCTTCTTTTCGACGTGCCGGCAGACGCACAGGAGAAATGGTTGCGGCAGCGGATGCTCGCCAGACTGTTCGCCGTAATGCGAGAGGTCCAGACCGTTGTGGACGTACGTCACTTTACAGCGTGCGTCCGGAAACACCTCGCTCGTTCGTTTCGCTAAGAAATGTGAGCACGCCACGATCTGAGTGGCCCCGCGCATCACGAGGCGGCAGAGCAGACGGTACGCCTTTCCGGCGTTGGGGTAGGTGTCGATATCCGCTCCGTGGACCGACACGACCACCGGCACACGCAGTAGACGTCCGGCCATGACCAGATGGATGAAGTGTGGACTGAGGTAATGGCAGTTGATGACGTCGATTTGCTGTCGCCGCATCAGGCGCACGAGGTGAAACAACGAGATCGGCAGATAGGCCACAAACAGCGGGACGCTCAGCACCACGCTGTCTCTCACAATGGCCGGCATGGGACAGTACGTGGCCGGCTGGCCCCATGAATTGGGCCGTGTGACCGAGCCCACACCCGGCAACGGTGCAGGATACACGAGCGAGACGCGGCGGCCATTCTGCCGGAGCCAATGCACAAGATCGCGGAATACGACCTGCACGCCACCGACGCCGGCGTCCAGCGGGCACGTCATGAGGATGCTGCTCACCCGTGGGCCGATCATCACCCTCGCTGCTCTTCGCGACTGCCGCGCAGCAAGTTGGCCGCTCGCCGGCGCACACTCGCCTGAATGTCACGTAACCGGAGAACAACGTTTTCCGGCAGGCCGATACGGGCCAGAGGGCCGGTCTCGAGCCAGTACTCGCGACGGTAGGCATAGAGGTCGGCGATGAAGCCCTCGCGAGTATGTTCCGGCAGGTGGGGGGCCTGGCCGAGAAGTGTCACGGCAGTGTCGATCAGGGCTCGTGTCTGCGTCCAGATCTGGTGAGTCTTCTGAGCTGCATGTTGCCTGAAGATCCCGAAAGGAATTTGCGTGTACTGCACCGTCGCGCCTGACAGCAGCAGCCTGCCCCATAAGTCGTAGTCCATGGTCCGGTGGTTTCGGACATCCACCCCGCCAGCATCCTGTGCCAGCTGGCGTGGGAACAGAACCTCCGGCTGCACGATGTACCCGCGCGGTTCACCGCGCCAGATCGCGCGAATCCGGACGAGATCTTCGAAATTGTGAACCCGGGCACGATGGACGTGCAACAGCCGCGATCGTTCGTCGATGATGTGGCAGTCGCCGACGTACACGATGCCCTCGCGGAATCCGATCTGGCTGGCATGATTCACCAGCGCGTCGCGATAGAGCATGTCATCACTGTTGATCCAAGTGGTCAACAGCCCGGAACTCATCGTCAAGCCGCGATTGATGGCGGCGCTTTGCCCGCCGTCGCGTTCGCTGACCCAATACGCCAACCACGGCGCGTACTTCTTGATGATCTCCACCGATCCGTCGCTGCTCTTCCCGTCCAGGACGAAATATTCGAGATCGGGGTATCCTTGAAGCAGCACGGAACGCAGGGTTGCCTCCAGGAACTGCGCCTGATTGAAGGACGGCGTCACGATGCTGATGCGAGGCCAGGGGATGCCGTCCGGTCTGGCATTGGGCAGCGACGCGCTCGCTTCGGTCCACGGCCATCCGGTCTTGCCTGGCGGCGGCGGCGGCAGCTCCTGCAGATCAGGACAGCGCATTCAATGAAATCCGTTTGGAACCCAATGGGGATCCGGCGTTCAATCAGAGTCCAGACGCGACCAGCAGCCTCGATCGAATGGTTCGCCTATCATTGCGGCTTCTGATAACCTCGACGATTTCTTAGTGGCGCCGTGGTCGCGCGGCTCTGCAGAGATTGGGAATGGAAGCACTGGAGATGCCTCGGCAGCGGACGCTGATACAGGCGCTCCGCCGGCCGTTAGCAGCCCTTCAAACCGTCCCTATACTATGGAAGAATTCTGACGCTCTGGGGCGCCGTGGGCCGTGTCGTCGATGAGTTACTCAAACGCGCCGATATCGACGGCCGCCCCTTGAGGTCGCACGGTGCCCGCGAAATCTGTCGCCGCGATCGAGGACGGGTACCTGCGTCGATCGCTTGGCTTCCGGCCTGCAACTGATAGTTGCCCGCCGAAGGGTTCACGAAGAGCGGGTCGACTCCAAACAGATTCCTCGTCTGGACGCTGCCGCTGCCGCCATCAGTGAAACTGGCCCCGGTATTGCCATACGCAATGTTGTCAATTACTTCAGTGTTCGAAGCAGCGCTGTCGACGTAAATCCCATCTGTCGTGTTATTCGCAATGGTGTTGTTGTAGATCTTATTGCCAGACCCCGTGTAGATGAAGACGCCCGCATTGCCGCCTTGGTACGTGAACGTATTGTTGTAGATGAGGTTGTTGTAGATCTGGTTGCTGTTTCCGGAAATCAGGATGCCCCACAGGCGCGTGTCGGGAGCTCCGAAGAAGGAACTGTGGGTGATGTCGTGGATCTTGGTGTTCCGGACGATATTGCCCGTTGGCGGCGCATAGAAGGATTGCGACGTGCTGTGATAGATCTGCACCCCCCCCGTGGACACGTCGTAAATATCGCAGCTATCGATCAGATTGTTTTGACCGTGCACATAAAAAGCGTACGGTCCGCCCGTGCCATGCACGGTCAGGTTCAAAAATTCGTTGTCATGCCCTGCAACCATAATCGCCGCACTTCCGGCCCCGACACCTTCGCGCCCATGAACCTCGGCATTTTTGAATCGGATGTGATGCTGCACACCGCCACCACGGTCATCAAACGTGACTGTTGATCCATTCACATTCGCGCCACTGATATTGATGCCGTCGAACTCGACGTACTGTGTGTTGATAATGGATGTGCCAGCATCATTGCCAAGGTACCACGGCCCACTCCCCGGAACTGGGCGTCAGCCACACCGTCTCTCCAGGATAGGCGGCAATCCGCACCACGCTGGACCAAGACGTGCCCGACGGGACATTATTGTTAATGCCCTCATCGTACGTTCCCGCTCGAACGGTTAGCGTGTCCCCTGCTGTCAGGCACTTGAGTCCGGACGCGATGGTCTGCTTCGAACCCGAGGGGGACTGGGCCTGTGCGCACGAATTGCCGTCGTTGCCGGATTTCGAGACGTAATAGGTGCTTCCGAGAGCAGCCCCTGGAGAACTCGCACAAAGCACCAGAATGCACAAAACAAGTTTCTTCATTGAACCAATCTTCGAATGATTTGCTGTTTAGAAAGTATCGCGAACGCCGAAGCGCGGCCGACGTTTTCCGCTATCGCGGCGAACGGCTCGATTGGCCGCGATGCAAGGTACGTACCGGAGAGAAAAGCCCCAAAATACACGTTCGACTTGGCAACTCGCCGAAGACAGACCGCAATAGTGTAAGACCGTATTACAGATCTGTCAGTCAGTGCACGATTTTCACACCCCGCGTGCCCGGCCCGATCCGCGCCGACTATGGCCGTTCCGACTGCGATTGCTTCGCGCTTGCAATTAGCAGGAGGACGGCGCCTCGCATCGCCACGGAGGCAAAATGTCTCACCGTTGCAAGTAACACGGGTTTACAGCAAACCGAAACAGGCCGCTAGGCTAGCGCCGGTTGCACGTATAAACTCTATTCGGCGATTGTTCATCGTGTGTGGCTTCATAACCATATCGGGCCAATAAAGCCTCCACTTTCTCGGAATTACCTTCAACGATCAATATAGGCCGATCGCGCGCAATGATGCGCTCCATTCCCTTCAATGCGGTGAACTCGTGTCCTTCGACGTCCACCTTCGCGAGTTTGATTTTGGCAGCGAGGCCAAGGGCATCCACTGCCAAACACAGTACTGAGGATGTTCCGATTCCTTCCGCCAGATGGGCCATATAGTAGTTTTCTACGTCCTCGTCGTTCCGAGGTATGGTCATCCCCGCCAGACGGGTGCAGTCGGACGCCGCGACATTGAACAGCGTAACGTTCCGTAGGGAAAGCCTGGCGACGTTCGCCGATAGCAGTTCGAAAGTTTCGCGCATTGGTTCGAAGGCCAACACTCTTCCGCTTGCGCCGACGACCTCTGACAGCTTCGCCGTATAGTGCCCAACATTTGCCCCGACATCCAGAACCCAGTCTCCCGGCTCAAGCCACTCCTCGAGTCTCTGGAACTCACTTTCGCCAGATCGAAAGGTCCCGTTTCGTAACGCGCGAGCAAAATAGATGCGCTTCAGCTCTTGCTGAACCCTCAAGGGAAGGCGGTGCGCCAGGCGTTTCAATCCCGCCGAAGCGGAAAAACGGCGTTCAGCCGGAGGGCCACCCTCTGACTTACTGCGGCTTTTCAACCCAGACGAGCACATGAGTACGGAGCCAGATAACCGAGTTCAGAACAGCGTACAGCGTCGGATGCAGCCTCGTGACCGCCCGCGCCACCGGAGGCGCCAGCGTGATTCGCTGTACTCGCATTGTGCCGTGCGGAAACAACTCGCGGATGCGCGAAACCGGCACTCCTCGCACATCGCGGTTGCGTGGATTGTTAACGATAAAATCGTACCACAGAATGCCTCCCCCCGGGCGGAGCCATTTCCACATCGTATCGGCCAGCCTCTGCTGAAACCGATCGTCCAACAACGAGGAGAACACCGTTGACTGGTACACAATATCCTGACTGGCCTCGGGAACGAACGAGCTTTCGGCGCCCGCCGCGTCTCCAAGCGCAATCCGCACCGATGGAGGGAGGTCTTTTCGCGCACGCTCTACGCCGGCGGCGAGAAGTTCGATACCCTGCAAATGTTCCGGCTTGAACCCTAGTCGAAGAAATTCCAGCAGGTTGCACCCGGTGCCGCAACCAACTTCGAGGAGATGCAACTCAGACAGATCGACCCATCCGAGACCGACAAACAGATCGGCGGTGGCACGCTGACGTTCCTGCGTCGCCAGCAGCACCGCCGGATTGAGCGGGCTATAGCGCCATACTTCGGGAGGCCGACGTGCGTACCTCGCCCGCACTGCCTCAGGTTCATCAGCCTCCGTGGGCGCAACGGTAATCGGTCGCCGTTCGCCATGGCCTGACATCACGCCGACACGTTGGTGACGCCAGATGCCAAGCGAGTGGATCCGCATCCTGGTTGGCCTTCATTGTCCAACAGCGCCCGAAGGCCTGCAATTCGTTCGTCCATGTACGGCTGATTACGCTTCACCCAGTCCTCGGCCTTCCGTACAAGCTCTTCGCGTTGCGCAAACGCCGCGAGCACGCTGGCTCGGATCGCTTCTGCGGTGTTGTCGGTCAGCACCGCGGCATCGCCAAAGTACTCGCTCAAGGACGCCGTCCTGGAGACGATGAGCGGCTTGTTGATGGCCAGTGCCTCGTAGGCCCCGCAGACCAGGCAATTTTCCATGGTCGTCAGGTCCATTACCACGACCGCTGAGCGCAGATGGCGGTAGGTACTCGTGCGTTGGCAGGAATCCGAGGAGGCGCACCCACGGAAAGCGCGACAGATCCGTGGCGGCCTTCCGGTAATTTCCAGAAACCTCCAGAGCGTAGCCATCCTGACGCAGGCTCGAGAAGGCCTCGAACGCCGCTTCGTAAGGCTCGTCGGAGTCAAACGAACAAATCAGCAGCACCGACCGATCGGCCGGTGGGCTGGAGTCGACCAAATCAGGGATTTCTGGTAGCGGATCCTGGCAGACGTAGGTTCGTCCGCCCAGGGTCGACAGATACCGCGCATGGCCCTCGTTGGTGACGATAGCCAGATCGACACGGGTATTATGAAAATCGAGGACGCGTTGCAGCAGTCGATTGTCGTTTTCCGGTTTGACCCCCGCATAGTGCACGTCCGACACCAGTTTGAAGCGGTACCAATTACGAAGCGCGAGCAACAGAATTCCAAGCACAATCGATGGATTGGTCGCGATAACGACTTCGGGCTGCCGTTCCCGGATAGCCGAAATCGTGCGGCGCGCGCTCCGCACGTACCGCCACAGCCGCGGGCCATCGCAACAGATCTCGACGAGGTCTACGCCGAGGCGGCGCGAAAGCGTCTGGCTCCGCAGGTGGCGGCCCCAGTCAATCCAGACTGCCGGTCTGGGCTCATCGACCTTCAACGATGACCTCTCGATACACCTGCCGGTACGTGTCGCACATCCTTCTGAAAGAATGATTGGTGGTCACGAAGTCAAATGCAGCGGCCGCGAGTCGGCGTCTTTCACCGTCATCATCGATTAAAGACTCCATTCGTATTCGCAGGGTATCGACATCGCCCGCATCGACGAGCAGCCCGGTACGGCCGTCCTTGATGACGTCAGGGATGCCGCCGGTACGAGCCGCGATGACCGCCACTCTGGAGGCCATGGCTTCGAGAATCGTCATCGGAAGCCCCTCGATCGAGGACGCATTGACTAACACATCACTGAGGGCGTAAACCTCGGGCATGTCCTTCCGAAATCCTGTAAAAATGACGCGAGCCTCAAGACTGAGCCTCGCGGACTCTGCCCGCAACTCGTCTGCGATCGGTCCATCACCCACGATGAGAAACTTGACGTGCTTTCGCGTGGCACACACCTTTTCTGCCGCCTGAAGGAAAGTGTGGTGGCCTTTCTCCGGGCTCAAGCGCCCGACGATCGTGACGACGACGTCCTGTCGGGCGATGCCCAGAGCCGCCTTCACATGGTCTGTGGATCTCGGCTGCACGAAACGATCGATGTCGATTCCGTTGGCGATGACGCGAACGCTGGAGGACGGGACGTTGGTGGAAATCAGGTCCTCTTTAATCTCACTCGAGACGGCGATGACTCGACGCGCGTGCCGCAGCACGAACGCGTCGGCTGCTTCATAGAGGCGCAGTTTTCCCGTCATCGGGTGCCAGACATGGTTCGTGGCGACCCATCTGGTCCGGCGCCACAGCAGCACCGCGAGAAATCCAATGATGTCGGACTTGTATCCGTGAGAATGCAGAATATCGATTCGATGTTCTCTGAGAAAGCGCCTGATCTGAAACACAGTGCCAAGGTCGATCCGGCCTCGGGAGTCGAAAACGACTGTGCCAACGCCCAGCTTTTTTGCCTCGTCGATAACCTCGAGGTGCGGGCTGTGGGCGTTGTACAACGCGCCGACGTACGAAGCGGTGTTGTCGCTGCGGGCAAGATTCAGGATGACCTGCTCGGCGCCGTAGAGTCCCCCACTGCTCACCAGATGCAGGATCCGCATCGGACCGGTCGCCGCCTGGCTCCGAGCCTCGTCCCGCGCCGAGATTGCCGACACCGCCGTCACTGACGTTCTCGCTGGAGCCGTGAAGGGATGTCAGCCTGCTCCTCTGGTACTGCGGGAGCAGCAGGTCTTCCCTCCGCCTCCGCAAGTTCCGGAGGATCGGGGAACAGCTCCTTGCCGAAACTTCGTCCGACAATCGTGGAAATGGTGCGTAGTATCACGCGAATGTCGTAGAACAATGACGGGCGCGTGATGTACACGCGGTCGATCGCCAGCTTTGCAGGCAGCGCTTCCTTGACGTACTGATCGACCACCGCGTCGGCGGTGAGCTTTGATTCAATGTGGGTGTAGTAGTAGAGCGTGCCCGGGCTCGTCACCCCCGGCGCTATCTTCAACGTCGTGAGATCGTCTGGTGTGTAATGGCTGCGCACGATGTCCGGGGCCTCGGGTCTGGGCCCCACGAGCGACATGTCACCTTTCACCACATTGATCAATTGAGGCAGTTCATCGATTTTCGTTGCCCGGAGAAACGCGCCGAATGGAAACACACGCGAGTCCTTCGCGGCGGTAATCGGACTCGAGCCGTGGCTGTCAACCCGCATGGACCGGAACTTGTACATCGTGAACTCGCGGCCGTAATAGCCATTCTGCCGTCGTCGTTCACGCAGTTCGACCGGGGCTCGAGTATCGACCAGACTTCTGCGAAGGTCACGGCCGATCCGCTTCGCCCGATAGAAGATCGGGCCTGGGCTCGTCAGCCAGATGCCCAGGGCGGCAACCAGGAACAGCGGGGCCGTAGCGATAAGGACACCACCGGCCACGACGATGTCCAGCCATCGTTTGCTCATACTACGTTGCGACGCCGCGGCGTTTTCGAACGCCTCGGCCGCCAAAGTTCAGAACGAACCCTTCGCCGGGCCCGCCGCCGTTTTGGAGCCTGAGTCGTGAGCGTCCCTGTGGCGACAAGGCAACTTACTGCCGTCGTCCTTGGACTCCGACGTTGAGGGCGTAGCTGTCCGGCACTCCTTCGGGGACCGGCTCGTAACGCAATTGCCTCACCACGGTATAGCCATGCGCCTGGTACCACTTCACCACTTCGTCGTAGGTGTGACGGAATGCGAATGGCGGCGTCAGACGATCTCGGGCCGCATGAAGAGCTTCGTTCCAACCATAACGGGCGCCATGCTGCTTCCCCAGACTCTTTCGACCATACAAGTTTTGATACAACACGTAGAACGGCAACGCCGGCATCAGAAGAATGGTTTGAAGCGCGCTGGGCAGGCTGGAGACGACAGGTCGAACCAGTGACTCAATCATCATCAGGACGCGGCGCAGGAGAGTGGCCTTCTCTTGCTCGTGAGAATACAACCATACGTACAGCAATCCCCCTCCGGTTTTCGGAAGCGTGGTCAGTCCGGTGAACGCCTTGACCGTGCAATATGTATGATGCAGGACGCCGTGGCTGTACACCATGTCGAACGAATTCGGCCTGAACGGGAGTGCAAAAACGGATGCCTGAACGATGTGCAGACGGGGATTGCCTCCAAAATACCGATAAGCCTGATCGACCGCATAGCCGAGATCCATTCCGACCACTTCGCAGTCCTCGGCGCGCGACAGGGCCTCGGCGGTGCCACCGATGCCAATCCCGACCTCAAGAAGGAGCTTCTGCTTCAAATCACCGGGAGCAACACCGAGTTCGTAGCGCTTGCTTCTCAACATCTGTTCGACGGTGACGTTCCAATAGCTCTTTCCCGTCCACTCATAGCCGAGCCATTCGGTCGAGAAGTTCCTCAAGACGCGTAGTTCTCCCAATGGCGGCTCTCGGTCGGGGAGATTGAACCCCTGGAGGTTGGCGGCGATCCAGTCGGGAGCGGACTCCCTGTGCGCGCTCGCGACCTGTGTGCGATAAGTGAGCATCCTGGGAACGCCGCGCCAGATCGGATAGTACACGGCGCACGCGGCACAAGTGAGTGCTCCGAAGTCGACCTCGTCGTCCTGGACGGCCGGGCGCGCGGCATTTTCGGCCGATGCAACGAGATTCAGCTCGCCTGCACAGATCGGACAAACGAGCCATCTCATCAGTCGTGATCGCATTAATGAGAGTCCTTCATGAGGGCGAGGTCGCCCTCATTTCGAAGCATCCGTCTGCTGGTCACTACAACGCAAACGCGCGCATCCACATCTCGAGCGAAAGAATCCTGAACAGCCCGAGAAATGATTCGGTGTTGGCGCTTCGCGCGTCGGAGGCGCCATACCAGCGCCGCAACGCAGCGACATCCACATATCGCCGGCAGCGCAACTCGCTGCCGAGCAGGCCGGTAATGGCACCGCGGAGGTCGCCGGCCAGCCACGCGCGATCGGGAGCGGCGAATCCGAGTTTGGTCTTGCGCAGCCTGACCGCGTCCGGGACCAGCCCGCCATGGCCTGGCGTACCGCAAACTTGCTCCACCCGTTGTTCACCTTCAGGTGGTCCGGAAGCGACAGGCCCAGCTCGACCACGTGGTGATCCAGCAGCGGAACACGGGCCTCGAGCGAGAAGGCCATCGACGATCGGTCTTCCATGCGCAACAGCTGCGGCAGCGTGTCGACGCCGATGTCGTCCATCTGGATTCGCTGCAGCAGACGTGCAACCGCGAGCCATTGCCGTTCTGCCGGGCATTGCGCCACCAGCGCGTCGGCGGGCGTGCTCTCGTCCGCCACCGCCGCGTTCCAGTCGCCGGTCACGATGTGCTGAAGGGCCGAATCGATGTTCAACGCACGCCGCATGAATGGGGGCAGGTAGCGATAGCCGTTCCTGATATCGAGAACGTAGCGATCGCCCTGACGCAGCATTCCCGTCAGCTCCCGCGCGGCCGTGCCGAATCGTCCCGAGCGAAGCAGAGAGGCGAGGTAGGCGTAGCGGAACTTCGCGTATCCGCCGAACACCTCGTCGCCGCCCTGCCCGTCGATCAGCACCTTCACGCCCGCTTCGCTCGCCGCGCGCATCACCCGCCACTGCGCATAGAAGCTGAGCGCCCCGAACGGCATGTCCTGGTGCCAGGCGATCCGCTGAAAGTCCGACCAGAAATCGTCGGGCGACGGAAACACCAGGTGCGGCCTCGCGCCGGCCGATTGGGCGATCTCCAGCGCGTACTCGCGTTCGTCGAATGCCTTCTGCTCGTAACACGAGGTGAACGTGTACAGGCGGTCTCCAATCGCCGCGGCCGCCTCCGGGCTGCTCGCGCCAAATCTTTCCGATGACGCCGACCAGCGTCGACGAGTCGAGCCCGCCGCTCAGGCAGCTCCCCACGCGGACGTCGCTGATCAGGTGACTCCGCACCGTCTCGATCGAGCGTCTCGCGCAGCTCGCGTCACGTGCTCGGCGTCGCTCCGTTCGCACCTCGACTGCGGATCGAGACTCCAGTAGCGGCGGATCGACCGTGCGGCCGGTCGCGTCGACGGTCAAGGTATGCGCGGCCGGCAGCGCGCGGATATCTCGGAACAGCGTCCGCTCGGCGTAGTCGCAGTTGCCGTGCGCGAGAAAGCCGACGACCGCCTGGTCGTCCGCCTCGGCGCCGGCATTGCGGGAAGGCAAAGAGCGCCTTGATCTCCGACGCGAACACGAAGCTGCCGGCCGGACGTCGCGTAGTAGAACGGCTTGATCCCCAGCCGGTCTCTGGCGCAGAACAGGCGTCGCGTTCGCATCGTCCCAGATCGCAAACGCAAACATGCCGTCGAGCCGGTCGAGGCAGTCTTCTCCCCATTCGACGTACGCCTTCAGCAGCACCTCGGTATCGGTTCGCGTCGCGAACTCGTGTCCCGCGGACTCGAGCAGCGATCTGATCTCCCGATGGTTGTAGATCTCGCCATTGAAGACGATCCACGTCCGCCCGTCCGGGGTGCACATCGGCTGCAAGCCGCGGTCCGACAGGTCGAGAATGGCGAGACGCCGGTGGCCAAGGCCGACGCGCACCGGGCGAATCCCCCGTCGCGCCGTCGGCGGCACGCCGCTGAAACGAATAGCGCAGCTGATCCCAGTCCCCCGACGCCAGCAGGAAGCCCTCCCCATCAGGGCCGCGATGCGCGACGAGGTCGTTCATCCGCTGCAGCACGTGGGGATCGACTCTGCCATCCGCCGCGACGATGCCGACGATTCCGCACATATTTGTTTGATCAGGTAACTGGAGTGACGGCAACTCAGCGGCTGATGGCCGCCATCTTTCCTTGGGCGTCCCACGCACCTGGCTCGGAAGAACCGCGCCCACATGCCGTAGCCCAGCCCCAACGCGTAGCCGGCGTGCATGGTCGCAATGGCGACGGGCACACACGACGACACGCGAAGATCGTTCCCGCGCACGCTGGCAGCGCCCGCGAGGAGAAGCGCGGTCGGCGTACGAGAGCCGGCAGACATCGACGGCGAGCAGCGGTTCGCGCCACCACAGCCCGCCAGTGCGAGAACCACGCATGCCGCGTAGAACAGCGTCGGCGCCATCTGGCGGAGTGTGGTTGGGCGCCCATGTTTCTCGACGACCGGGATCCGCCAGAAGCCGTACTGAAAGTACTGCTTGAACAGCTGGCCGATGACGTTCGCGGACGAAATACGAATACTGCACTCGCGGCGAGACGTAAATCTTGCCGCCCGCGCGACCGGATCCGGTAATTGAACTCGTCATCCTGGTTCCGCACCAGCCGCTCGTCGAACAGACCGATGCGATCGAACACCCAGCGCCGTGATCGCAGGAAACTGCGCGCCCTCGACGTAGCCCTCGAAGTCGGGATACCGATGCCGGGCGTTGCCCACGCCGAGCGGATGCGACATCGCGACGCCGACGGCCTTCCCGAGCGTGGTGGTGGCGACATGCCGAATCGGTCCGCCGACGCTCCAGGCTTCCGGATGCGCCGCCAGCAGCGCCACGTTCTCCTGCACGAAATCCGCCGCGATCAGCGCGTGGCCGTCGATCCGCACGATGATCTCTCCGCGCGGCGCGCGCCACGGCGAGATTCAGGCCGGTCGAAACGATGCGGCCCGGATTGTCGACGACAACGAGACGCGGATGCTGCGCCTGCAGCGCCGGCCAGAATGTCGCGCGTGCCGTCGGTCGACATGCCCGTCGGCGACGATCACTTCGAGGCGATCAGCCGGATAGTCCTGCGCGAACACCGCTCGAAGCAGACTCGGCGATGAATCCGGCTTCATTGCGGACCGGCATGACGACCGACACGAACAGGAGTGGCGCTCATCAGCTCCAACCAGGGTCTTTTGTCAGGCTAATCCGAGGCTCGCCCTTCGGGTGCGCAAACGTGTATATCTTCGTTTTGGCGTCTGCGAAGATCAGCTTTTCAACCTCGTACAGAAGGAAATTGTCCGGCGCGTCGCCCTCGATGATTCGATTGAGCTCGGGAAAGTCGACGTATCGGAATACTCGATAGTCCCTCTTGAGCACGTCGAAGTGGTCCCGGGCTTTTTCGTCGCTTAAAACGTACAGACGCGACCCCTTCGGCAGGACGCCTGACACCGTCTCATAGATTTTCGCCGGTGTCGTATCGCGCTCGAGATTCGGACATCGTTTCTTGCTCGTGAAGCATGTCGCCGCGCCGCACGTGCATCGAGTGATACTCGCCAAGCTTCCGCTTGATCTCTTCGGCCAAGTCAACCACGGCATTACGACGGTACCAGCTCGACGTCGAAGTCGAAGTCATCGTGTCCATAAGCCGCGTCGAGTCCCAGGCCACTGGGGTTGTTCTTTACGATGAGCGTGTATTCTGCGTTTTCCGCATCCGTCACGACATGCGTTCCCTTCACGTCCAGGACGGCGAAATCGTCGCGATGGGCGATTACTGTCTGGGGCAGGGCTTCGATGTACTGCGCGGTGCCGTTCGTGATGACGCCGATCCTGCACAGGTCGACGTACCTGTCCCATGACGCGCTGATCTCGCGGTCGAAATTGTGCGCGGCCAGAAACCGCGGCGCAAACACCACTGGAGTCCGGTTCAGCGAGACCGATTCCTTGATCAAGAGGCGCAGCGCAGACTTCAAATGGTTGATGCCGGCCTCGCAACCGATGTTGACGGTGAAGTACCTGACGGCGCCGTTCGAGCTATTCATCTGCAGCGTGGGCCGTGGTTTGTTGCCTGTTGAACCGGGCCTGATCAACGCGACCGATGTTTTCCTCGACCCTGCAGGCTTGACCCTCACCACCTCAAATCCGACGAGTTCCACCAGGCGCGTGAACCCTCTTCCTGTCCGGCGGCCGATTTTCTGAACGGCCTCCGAGCGGACCGTTTCGCAGCACGAGCTTTCACGGCGTAAACACGCTACGGCGCTGCCGCCAGCCGCCGCGACGAGCGTCCGCAGAGCGCCCGAACGGCGTCGACGACCGCATCGATCTCGTGACGGGTCATCGTCGAGAAGATCGGCAGGCTGACCAGTCGCGTCCACACGGCCGACGCGACGGGCAGATCGGTCCGGACGCCAGCCAAACGTCTCCTCGTAGTAGGGATGGAGGTGCAGGGGGCGCCAGTGCACCGACGCAGCGACACGCCCTGCCTGGCCCAACTCGCGGATGAACGCTGTCGCGATCGATCGTCAGTGTCTCGAGCCGCAGCCGGATCGGAAACAGATGCCACGAGTGGATGCGATTCTCGTCGATCGGCGGCAGCTCGAGCTCATCGACATCGCCCAACCGCTCGAGGAACTCGTCGGCGATCGCCTCTCGGGCGCGGCGCATGTCCTCGGCGCGGGCAAGCTGGTGGATTCCGATGGCGGCGGCGATGTCGGTCAGGTTGTACTTGTAGCCGGGCGCGAGGATGCGATAGTCCCATCCTCCGTTTCCCGAGTACCTGTCCCAGGCATCGTGCGACAGGCCGTGCAGCGACAGCAGCCGCATGCGCGCGGCCAGCTCCGGTATCGGCCGTCACCGCCATGCCGCCTTCACCGGTCGTGATCGTCTTGTTGGCGTAGAACGAGAAGCACGAGACCGCGGCGGTCTGCTGGCCGCAGTACTGCCACGGCTCTTCCGGCGCGCGGCGCCAGGCCGCTGGAAACGCGTGCGCCGCATCTTCAACCACCCAGAGATTGTGGCGGAGCGCAAACGCCTTGATCGCGTCGACGTTCATCATCATGCCGCCGACGTGCACCGGAATCATGCCGACGATCGGCACGTCCCGCGGCAACCCGCGAGCGCGCCGCCTGACCTGAGGTGCGCCACGGTGCGCGCCGCCTGCTCGAGGTCCATATTCAGTGTGTCCGGATCGCAATCGACGAGAATCGGAATTCCGCCTTCGTAGCGAACCACCTCGGCCGTCGCGGCAAAGGTCAACGTAGGGACCAGGACACCATCGCCCGGACGCAGGCCGAGCGCATGCACCGCGAGGTGCAGCGCAGCCGTGCAGGAATTCAGCGCGACCGCATGCGGTCGCGCCGACGGCGGCCGCAAACGATTCCTCGAATCGCTTCACGCGCGGGCCCGGTCGTCAGCCAGCCCGATCGCAGAGCGGCGACAACCTCCTGAATTTCGGGTTCACCTATTTCAGGACGATAGAACGGGACTTTGGTCTGCACAGGGAGCTCACTTGTGTTGTGATTGACGGGGTGCTAACGAATTGCTCGTTGATCGGCCGATGGCGATAAACCGGCTGAAGAGAGCGCAGTTCAATGGCGGCATCGCCGACGGGTGCCGGCGATGCTGACAGACGCCGACTGACCCTGTCGGCGGCGCTTTGCGCCGCCACAAATCCGAACAGCAGCCACGTCACCTTCCGGTATTCCCAGTTCAGCGACATCACACCGACCAGCCAGGAGAGCATCAGCACAGCCCACAGCTTTCGTTCCGGTGGTGGCATGCGGGAAGATCGCCACGCCGCAAGCTCCGAGAAGAGCCGCATAGAGCGAGAAGCCGACGATGCCGAGTTCCACGAGAGGCCGAGCGGCAGGTTGTGGGAGCCTGACGTTTGTTGAGCATTGGTTCGACCGCTGCCCCGAAGCGCCAAGTGCCCACACCGAGAAGTGGATGTTCTGGAATCAGGTCGCAAACCTGCCTGCCAGATGTCCGGCGCGACCGGTCATCGATCCGCCTTCGAGAACCTCCTGCTTGATGCTGAGAATGCGCGCCCACATGCGCTGAGGAACGACGATTGTCGCCGTGGCGGCGATCGCCACCAGCATTACTGCAATGAGGACGAAAGAACGCAGCGATCGCCGTGGAAGGGTGAGGGGGACGATCGAAAGCGCGACAACTCCGGCAATAGTTGCGCCTCGAGTGCCGGTCAGCAGAATCGCGAACGGCGCAACCGCAAAATAGATCAGACCTGCAGCCCGGACCGTGCGACGAAGAGAGCCGGCGTAGGTCATCATCAGATGCCAGGCGATCGGAATGCCGATCACCAGCGTCAACCCGAGGTCATCGGCGTTGAAGCCGATCGCTGTGTAGCGGTCGCTGAACAGTCGAGCGCGATTTCCCGTCCTGAAACTGTTCAGAAGATGCCTGCGAGCGGGACGAACTCGCCGAGGCAGAACGCGACGAGCAGCGACTGCTGCTGGTCCCGTGTCCGGGCAAATTCCAGTCACGACCCAGACGCTTCCGAGAATCTGGACGCCTGTCAACACCATCTGGACGGTGTCCGGATACGAGATCGTCCACAGCAGCGAAAGAGCGCGTGAACGCGATATACGCGCTGGCGAATGCGAAGATGGCGGTCGGCTTTCGGAACTTCGGCCCTCCATCGCTGTGGTCAGCAGCGCGGCACCAAGCAGTCGCTATCCCCACGAGGCGGCTGAGTGCGCCGATGCCCTGGAAGGCGACGACGTCCCACGGCACCGTAAAGACGAACAGCCAAAGCAGGCAGCGTGTGATGCTACGCATCGAGACTAGTCGGTTTCGATAAGGCAGTGCGAGTCCTGGGACGTCATGAGGCTGCCGAATTTGCGAGCGTCGCGGATTGCCGTCGCCGGCCGGCGATGGTCCTCGGCAAACCATGCTCTCAGGTCCGAACCCGAGCAGCCTGGCAGCCACGCGTTTGCACACGTGCCATCTGGTCGAACCACGACATGGGCAGGTAGGTCGAGAGCAGCAGCACGTAGGTCAACGGCGCGACCGGCTTCACGCTGAGCGACTCGAGATAAAACGGCGAGCGAGGCGACCAGTCACGGACTAGACGCTGCTGGCACCAGCCGCTGTCGCGCAGGAAGAGATGCAGACACACCGAAGCGAATCATCTTCTCTCGATGCTTTCGGCAATACAGGCTCTGCCCGTCATCGTGGAGCGCACGCTTGACGGTAATCCTTCCGGGATCGTTGCCGTTCGCGATTCTGACCAGCACTTCCGGAACGACATCAACGGCGAACCGCTCGCTGATTCTCAGCCACAGATCCAGATCCTGGCACGACGGCAGGCTCTCGTCGAAGCCGCCGAGTGCCTCGAGGACGCTTCGCCGAACCATCCCGAGCGACGTCTCACCGACGACGTTGGCTCGCAACAGGGCTCGCACGAGATTCGTGCGACGGCGTGGTACGGCACGGCTGACGCTTCCGTCAGGATACGTCCGCTCGGCCCCGGTGTAGACCAGTCCCAGCGTATCCGGAGAGCGTGCGAACACGTCGAGCTGCCGTTCCAGCTTCGTGGGCAGCCATTCGTCATCGGAGTCCAGGAAGGCGACGAACGGCGCCCCGGTCGCTTCAATGCCCGTATTTCTCGCCGCGCTTCCCCCCCGATTCTTTTTGTGTCGAATCAGCCTTACTCGACCGTCGCGGACCGAGGAGACCGCGTCGCACGTAGCGTCCGTCGACCCGTCGTCAACCACCACAATCTCAAACCGCTGAAACGTTTGAGCCAACACGCTGGCGATGGCGCGTCGCACCGCGTCAGGTCGGTTGTGGACGGGAATGACGACACTTACAAGCGGCGACGTGTTGGCTTGCTGAGGAGTCATTGAACGATGAACTGCGCGTTCCGATAACGATCGCCGGTCGGATCCTTGATCAGGCCCGTCTGCAGCGCGTCCCGGACCTCACGGATGCCATCTTCAACGGTGATCCGCGTCTCGAAGCCGAGGATCTGCTTGATCTTCGCGAAGGACACGGCGATATCGCGCATGTCGCCGCCGAAGCTGAGATCCTTGTGGGTGATCTTCAAGCCCTCCACGTGCTTCTGGATAAGCAAGACGATCTCGTCTTTCGTGTGATTCCCCCCGTCGGAACCGAGGTTGAAGACTTCGCCGCGGATCGTCTCGACCGGCGCAGACAATCCGCGATCGATTCCTTCGACGACGTCCCGCACATGCACAAACGAGCGAGAGTACCCCCGCTGATAGATCACGAGCTCCCGGTGCCTCATTGCCTCGAGCACGAATTGGTTCACGATGAGATCGAATCGCGTGCGAGGGGAGATGCCGAAGAGCGTGGCGAACCGGAAGAGCAACGGCGCACACCGGGATGTCCGTGCGCTGTCGAGAAGAAACTGCTCGGCCGCGATTTTCGTTTCCGCGTACAGCGACTGTGGGTGAAGGGGCGAATCTTCCGTCACCGGCCTTCCGTCCGCCGACAGGCCGTAGTTGCTGTAAGTAGAAGAAAACACAAAACGCCCGGCTCCGCTGGTTTCGGCAAAATCGAACATCCTTTCCACCGACTCAACGTTGTACCGCCAGGAGACCTGCTTCCCCACGGCCTGGCAGGCCGGAAACCCGACGATGGCCGCGAGATGTACGACGGCGTCGTACGGTGTCACGCTGCCTGCGGACCGCTTGAGCTGATCCGGGACGCACCGGTCGGAGACATCGCCTTTGACGAAACGGAAATTCGGATGTGGCAGGTACGCGAGGAGTGATTCGCCGCCAAAGAGCAAATCATCCACAACGGTGACGTGATCTCCGCGCCGAAGGAGTGTCCCTGTCAGCATGGACCCTATGTATCCGGCCCCGCCGGTTACCAGGATCCGGCGCGCGACGCGCCCCTCGCGGTCCATTGAAGGTTACGCCGCCTCCACGAGCTGATGCATGAACCACTCGTACGTCGCGGCGATGCCGGACCGGAGTTCGATCGTGTGGCGCCATCCGAGTCCATGCAGGCGGCAGACGTCGAGGAGCTTTCGCGGCGTCCCGTCCGGTTTGGTCGCGTCGAACACCAGACGCGCCGATGGATGAACGATTTCCCCTACCATTTCGGCCAGCTCACGAATTGACAGATCCTCGCCGGTGCCGACGTTGATGTGCTCGGCGGCGTCGTAGTGTTCCATCAGGTACAGGCACGCATCGGCGAGATCATCGACGTGGAGAAATTCACGGCGCGGAGTGCCGGAGCCCCAGATGACCACTTCGTCCCGTCCCGCGAGCTTTGCGTCGTGGAACTTCCTGATGAACGCGGGCAGCACGTGAGAGCTGTTCAGGTCAAAGTTGTCCTGTGGACCATAGAGGTTCGTCGGCATCGCGGCGATGAAATCGCTGCCGTACTGTTTTCGATACGTCTGGCACAACTTGATGCCGGCGATCTTGGCAAGCGCGTACGCCTCGTTCGTCGGCTCGAGCGGCCCGCTCAGCAGGTACTCTTCCTTCATCGGCTGAGGACACTCGCGCGGATAAATACAGGAACTGCCGAGGTAGAGCAGCCGCCTGACGCCGTAAAGATGCGCGGCATGAACAACGGTGGCGTGAATCATCATGTTGTCGTAGAGAAATTCGGCAGGTCGCGTCGAATTCGCCAGAATTCCGCCGACGGTGCCGGCGACGAGAAACACGTACTCCGGTTGATTCGCCCGGAACCAGTAATTCACAGCCGCCTGATCGCGAAGATCCAGCTGCTCGCGTGTGGCCGTGAGCAGGTTGGTGCACCCGGCTGCTCGCAAATGCCGGACGACAGCAGAACCCACAAGGCCGCGATGCCCGGCAACGAAGATCCGCGCTGCTCGATCCATCTGATGCTGACTCATAAGAACCTCTGTGGTTTGTCTGTTATCGGCTACGACGCGCGGACCCTCACGACCGCGGAATTCTCATCGTGATCCAGTAAGAACTTCTTCAACGGCTCGAAGGGGGTCATCTGCGACATGACGGGACGCCACCCCGGCGCCGGCCAAGGGGGTCGACCTGAACGATTCGTAGAGCCGGCGCGAGCACGTTGGCCATATGTCGATGCCCCTGCTCGTTCCAGTGGATCCCTTCGCGACTCTTGTAATCGCTGGCAGAGAGATGATCTCTGCCGGCGACAAAGGCAACTCCGCTTTGCCGGCAGCATCTCTGCGAGCCTGCGATCCGGCAGACTCGGATCGCAGTCGGATTTCCCGGTGATCGCGGCGAGCCGCTCCTCTCCAGCAGTCGTCAACAGGATCGGATCCGGTATGGTCACGAGCACCAACTGTGCATCGACGCTCCGGCAGCACGCTGCCGCCCGATCGATCAAATAGCCGGCGGCTGCATATGCTCTGTCCGCGAGCGGCCCATCGAGCGCACAGGAAAGGCAAGAGGCGCTTGCGGCCGTATTCCGAACACTGCCACGGATCCGGAGCGACGTGATCCTTTGCAATCTCCCACCCGGAACCATTGCGCGTCGGCCGCACAAACGGTGAGCGATACCGCCACATGGCCGCGCTGAGGTTGTCTTCGAGATCGTTCTCGAGGCACACAAACCAGACGACGAGCTTACCGGCGAGACGGTCGGCAAAACTGTTCCATCAACATCACCGGCTGCACCATGCTGTAACCTGGCGCGCCGATGTTCTTGATCGCCGTGCCCTTGTTGAGATTCGCGAAGCTGCGCTCCGGGTCGATGCCGTACCCGAACGCGAACGAGTCCCCCATAACCACGATCGCACTCTCGTCGAGGGTCCGGTGGCCCGGCCATCCTTCCGCGTCCGTCATCACCCGAAACACGTCGTCCTGATGCGGCAGATAATACGTATCAAGATTCGGCTTCGGCTTCCAGCCAAGCTCGCGATCGAAATCGATGAGCTCTCTCCAGGACACGAATGGCGGCTCCAGCTTCACCGCGATGAAGCGAACCAGAGCAGCAAACGCGATAAGTAACCCGGCGACGGCAAAGACCGGTGCCAACAGGAGGAGACACGGCACCAGAATCAGTACTGCGAGGAACAGTCGGAACATCATGATGATGCGTACCGGGTCAGTAAAGCGTGTAGGTGCTCGAAGGAGGTGCGCTGTCCCGCGCCTCCGCGCGCAGCAACCGAAGCAGCACGACGAAGGGCTTCAGCAGTAGCATCCAGGCGTTCGCCCACTTTCCTGCCGCGCCCGACAGTTGCGTCCGCAACTCCAGTCGCGACGCTCCGAGGGTACTCACGTCCATCGGAAGGTCGCGAAGAGACCGAGGAACCCAACCGGACGCTCCCAGCACGCCAGGCCCAAGCCGCAGCGCGGAACCGCTCGAGCTCGTCACAGCGAGGAACAGGAAGTAGCACACCCGCAGCACGTACCCACGCAGCAGCGCCGCGATGATGCCGACACCTTTGTTCCATCCTTTGATGCCCAGCTCGAACCAGTCGCTTCGAAACAGGCCAGGCAGAAGAATCAGTAAGCCAGCCAATGCCCAGACCGCAGGCCGATTCAGACCCGCCAACCAGACCAGGAGCCCGATGGCCGTCATCACGGCCGTCGTGAAGACGATCCAGAAGGCGGCGACCTCTGCGCGTCGAAGCCCGATCGCCATCGAAGGCGGCGCGCTAGTCCAGGGCACCGGAATACTTCTTTCTGTAGGCATCGAGATCCGGAAGCAAACTGAAGATCTGTTCGCTCTTCAGCAGCACATGATTTTCGAGAACGAGACAGTCCATATCGGTTGCCATGAAGCATCGATACGCATCTTCAGGCGTGCAAACAATCGGTTCGCCGCGGATGTTGAAGCTGGTGTTGACGATCACGGGACAATCGGTGATCGCATAAAAGCGTTTCATCAGGCGGTAGTACCGGCCGTGCCGATCAGCATCAACCGTCTGAACGCGCGCGGAATAGTCGACATGTGTGATCGCCGGAACCGTGGAGCGCGCAACCGACACGCGCACTCTAAGGTCGGGATCCGTCATCCTGGCGCGGTCGGCGTCGGAGAGCGCGGTCCGCCACCGCTCGCGCACCGGCGCGACGAGCAGCATGTAGGGGCTGTCTTCACCAGCGCGCATGTCGAAATACTCATCGACCTGTTCGCGCAGCACGCACGGCGCGAAGGGACGGAACGACTCGCGGAACTTGATGCTCACGTTCATCTTCTGCTGCATGCGGGGCGAACGCGGGTCGCCGATGATGCTTCGGCATCCGAGCGCGCGCGGGCCGAATTCCATCCGACCCTGAAACCAGCCGATCACTTTCTCCTCGGCGATCAGGCGCGCGACACGGTCCAGCAGTGCGTCCTCGTTGCCAATGTATTCGTATGCGGCGCCCATGCTGTCCAGGAACAACGCGATGTCGTCGTTGCGGAACGCCGGACCGAGCAGCGAGCCTTTCTGGGCATCGGGCCGCACCGGTTGGCGCGAACCCTTCATTTCGCGGTGCCAGACGAGCAGCGCGGCTCCCAGCGCGCCACCGGCATCGCCGGCCGCCGGCTGAATCCAAACCTCCTCGAACGGTCCTTCTCGCGATAGACGGCCGTTCGCGACGCAGTTGAGCGCGACGCCACCCGCCATCACAAGACGGCGCGCGTTGGTGAGCCGATGAAGATGGCGAGCGGATCGCAGCATCGCCTCTTCACACACCACCTGGATCGAAGCCGCCAGATCCATTTCCTTCTGAGTGATGAGCCCCTCGGGCTTCCGCGGCGGACCTCCGAACACCGCATCGAACCGCGGCGAGGTCATCGTCAATCCCTGGCCATAGCTGAAGTACTGCATATCCAGCCACAGCGATCCGTCGTCCATGACTTTCACGAGCTTGTCGAGGATAACGTCCACGAAGCGAGGGTTGCCGTACGGCGCCAAGCCCATCAACTTGTATTCGCCGGAATTCACGCGGAATCCCGCGTAGTACGTGAATGCTGAATAGAGCATTCCGAGCGAATGGGGGAACCTCTGTTCGTGCGTCAATGACAATCGGTTGCCTCGACCGATTCCAAGCGCACTCGTGCTCCACTCCCCGACCGCATCGACGGTGAGAATGGCGGCTTCCTCGAACGGCGAGGGAAAGAACGCACTGGCTGCGTGCGATTCGTGGTGATCGGCGAAGTACAGCGGGCCGGCGAAGCCCGGTAACTCCGCGCGCAAACGCGCAGGCATCTGCAGCTTCAGATCTGCCCAGACGGGCATCGCTTCTTCGAACAGATCGAAACCCCGAGGCGCAAAACCGAGGAAGGTCTCGAGCAGCCGGTCCCACTTGACGAGCGGCCGTTCATAGAACGCCACCGCTCCCAAATCCGCGGCGCTGAGACCCGCCTCGTTCAGACAGTACGCCACGGCATGTTTGGGAAAGCCGGCATCATGTTTCTGTCTCGTGAACCGTTCTTCCTGCGCCGCAGCGACGATCTCACCATCGTGGATCAGCGCCGCGGCCGAATCGTGATAGAACGCCGAAATGCCGAGGATATAAGTGGTCATGAGACGTGTGGACGGGCTTCGCTGACCCACCAGGGATGCGCCGACGGGCGGCGCGACGGTACATCAGGCGGCACGAGGGCCAGTCCGACGAGCGTCAGAACCGCGGCCGCGACAGCGGCAGTACTCGCGACGTTTTCCCAATCGAACGTCCTCCCGCTGGCTGCTACGAGCGTCGTCTCGAGCAGGACTGCGAACGCCAGCACCCAGCCGGCGCCCAGCAAGTACCGGTGACGACGCGTGCGCCCGAAGACAGCCACCAGCACCGCCGGGATCAGTGAGAGCGCGGCGACGTACACCAGTTCGTACAACTGGAGTCCGGCGGGATTCAACTTCAGAAACGGCATGGCGAGTATGGCACTGGAACCGGGCGTCAGCGCCGTTCGAGACACCTGATCGCTGTGGGCCAACGCCACGAGAACGGTGGCGCCGTCATAGGTGATGAGAATCTCGCGAGGGCGATCATCGGAAAACACATCAGGGGCGGACACCTCAAGCGGGTACCCGTTGACGCCGGTACTAGGCGTCCGCAAGCGAAACACCAGGTCGCCGCCCTGCTGGCCCATCGTGAAGTTCCGAAGGAGAGGACTCACCGAATTCGAAACAATGCGAGCAGGGCCCTGCTGGTCCGGGTCGTCGGTGACACAGTGCACGCGAAGAGTGAAGGCGTTCGTCTCGCGTAGCCGGCGTGCCAAGGCCGAAGCGGACCCATCGCTTTGGAGCCACGGATGGGGAAGGCTGGCGCCGCCCTCAACCAACGCGTCCCGGGGTTCAGTCCACTCGAGGCTTGGCAGATTGCCTGCCGAATCTGTATAGGGTGAAGCCCCGGTTAGATTGAACTGCGCGATCGGCGAACCAGGCAGGATGACCGACTCGCCTCGAGAGAATCGGCGCACAGACGTAAGGGGCATGGCCGCGTCCGTCATCGTCAATGCGAAGACACGTCCTCTCCACGGCCGGTCGCCTGTACGCTCGTTGCCGATTAATAGCGGATAATCCAGGCTCCAGTTGCTCAACCGCGTTCGACTCTGTAGGGCTCCCGAAAGCAGCAATTCCGCGGCCAGGAAGCCCGACATGAGGCCAATGAGGATGGCTGGCGACGTCCGGCTACGCAACCGATTGAGGTACGCGTCCACGAGCATGCCCCACTTCATGTCGGCCATGACGCCAATCAGCGCGCCAGTCGAATTGGCGACGACGTCGATGAGCGATGAATCGCGGCTCGGCAGAAATGCCTGCGCGTACTCAACGACCGAAGAAATCAGGAGACCAGCCGTGCCAGCGAGGAGCATGACGACCGGCAAGCTGATGGTCCGGTCCCGCGCCTCGTGGTGCAGCAAGGCGCCCAGGGGCACGAACATCAGCAGGTTGAGTGCGAAATGCACCGGGTCTTGCTCATAAGAGCCGGTCGCAAATACATGAAGACCGCCTGCCTGACCTGTGCCCGCCGCCCCGAAATCGTAGGGCGCCAGCGTTCCTGCGATGATGCACAGGAGCCAGACGAGTAGCAGACGCCGGCTGACGGACCTCATTTACATGCTTCTTTACATGCTTCGAGCGCGTCGGGCCCGAAACTCGACAATGGGAAAGCGCATCTCGCCTACGCCATGCCTTCTTCAGCTGGTCGTAAAGTGGTAGGGCGACGACCCGGAATCATCCTTCGCCTTGTTGAGCACGACGCCGACCACCTGCGCCTGCACTCCAGTGAGCCGGTCGATAGCAACCCGAGCCGCCTCGCGCGTCGTCGTCCCCGAGCCGACGACGAACACCACCGACGAGGCGGCGTTCGCGATGATTGCCGCATCGGCGACAGCCAACACGGGTGGCGAATCCAGCACGACAATATCGAAGAGTTGGCTGAAGCCCTGGATCAGGACACGGAGGCGTTCGTTGTCCAGCAGGTCGGAACTCCCGACGCTCACGCCGGCGGGCAGGATAAACAACCCGGGCAACGCCGATTCGACCGACGCCGCGTCGACTTTGACTTCGCCCCTCAGCACCTCTGACAAACCCGGCGACCTGGGTGTGTTGAACGTACGATGCAGTTGCGGGCGCCGAAGGTCGGCGTCGACCAACAGGACGCGCCGGCCGCCCCTGGCCATCGAAGCTGCCAGATTGCTGGCCACCATCGACTTGCCTTCTCCGGCAATCGAGCTCGTGACCGCTATACTTCGCCCGGCGACGAGCGGGGACAGGAAGATTCTCGTCCGAATACTCCTGAGCGCTTCCTGGAAGGAGGGCGGCAAGGCGTCCAGACTGACCGGCCGATTCTCCCAACCGCGGACCTGGGGAACTGCTCCGAGCAGCGGTAAGCCGAGTGCCTGGGCGATGTCATCGGCCCTCGTAATGCGTGGGTTCGCGTACTCGACACCGAACGCAAGGCCAACGGCGAGGAAGCCACCCCCCAAGAGCGCAATGATCAGATTGAGCTGCTTTCGCGGCCAGACCGGGCTACGCGGGACCTCGGCCGCGTCAAGGACCCTGGCATTGTTGGACTGCAGCTCGCTGCCCAGCTCGGTCTCCTTGACCCTCTGTCGCACCGCTTCGAACATTTGCTGTGTGCTGGCCGCGTCGCGCTGCAACTCGCCAAACTCGATCGATTGCTGGTTGAGGGCGAGTAATTCGCGCTTCTGCCCTTCGAGCGCGGCAGTCATCCTCCGTTCCTTGTCTTGCGCCGCTTCATAGTCATTCCGAATGCCTTCGACAATCTTCATCATCTCGTCGTTCAGCCGGCGCTCTGCGTTGGCGATGGCCGTATTCACCTTGATGAGGTCTGGATGAAGGTCTCCGAGGCGGTCGGCAAGTTGCGCCTGCTCCTTCCGCAGCGCCGCGATCTCGCTCTTCAGCCCCTGGATGAAGGAATTCGTGAGAATGGGTGAAAAGGTATCGAGCGGCGACCCACTCTGTTGAATCGCCGTGAGCTGCTGATAGACGGCTTGCTTGTCCAACCGCTCCAGTCGCGCTGTTGTCGCCGAGGCATTGAGCTGCGCCAACCTCTGGACCACGACGTTTTGCTGGTCTCCCATGGCCACGGAATTCTGCTTTTCCCTGTACTGCTGCAGCGCTTTCTCGCTGGCATTCGCCAAGCGCTTGAGTTCGGCCAATCGCTGATTCAATGACTCGGAGGCATCCAGGCTCCCCTGCCGTCGCGTGTCGAGGTTCTGCTCGACATACGTCTGCGCGAGCCCGTTGACGAGCCGCATCGCGCGCTCAGGGTCTTCTGATTGCACGGTCAGATTGATGACACGGCTTTCACCCATGTCGCTCCTGACGGGCAACACTGTGAGGCCGGCGAGAAACTGATTCACCTGCGTGGACTGAATTCCCCGATCAGCACTCAGGAGGTCCAGTCGCTCCAGCGTCTTGCGGGCGAGCGAGCGGCTCCGAAGGACTTCGAACTGGGTCACGAAGTAGTCGACCCGCCCTTGATCCTGCGTCGAAAGTCGGAACGGCGCGACATCCTGTGAGTTCGGTTCGACGAGCACGCGAGCGCGCGCTTCATAGTACGGGGTGGAAAAACGGTTGTACGCCAGCGCCGTAGCCAGGGATGCCGCCACGACTGCGGCCATCAACCACACGCTACGCCTCAACACCCGGATCAGGTCGAGAATCGCGACGTCGTCGCCAGTCGCCTTGCGCGGTACGTCAATCGGAATGACGGCGTCGCGTTTCACCAGCGCCTCGCCGTTGCGTGTCGACGCACGCTCCCAACGAGGGGCAGTGGAGATCAGATCCTCAGAGGCGTGAGCCACAGGCTCGTCGGCCGGCTCCTCGCCGGGCAGGAACGGCATGGCGTCGTCAAGCGCAGCCGTCTGGTCCTCGTTGACCTTGCCGGCGCGGCGCATCGCGTCGCTGACCCTATTCATTGAGCTATCCTCATCTGATCAGCGTTTCCTGAAGCCGAAGGCGCTGAACATTGGCGCCCTCGAATTGGTGATCTTGTCTCGGGTCGCGACCACCTTCCCGTCGTGCGGGTCGAGCGTGGCCGGAGCGCTCGGACTGGGAATCCGCGTCTCAGACGCCGGCAGCGGGTCCGGCGGGCGCAAAAGCTGGAGAGGCCGGTTTTTCGCGCTCGCCACCGTCGGTCGCGGGATGTCGAAGTCACGGCATACGTCAGCCACGATTTGACTGGTCACAGTGTGCTGCTCAGCAGCAAACCCGCCGAGCAATGCGTTGTCGGCAATCACATTGATCGTGCGTGGGATCCCGCGCGCGTATTCGTGGATGAGCACGACGGCTTCACGCGTAAACAGTTCCGCCGGCACACCGCCAGCGAGGGTGATCCGCCTGGCGACATAGGCGACCGACTCAGACGCTTGCAACGGGCGCAGGTCACACCGAAGCGCAATCCGTTGTTTCAATTGACGCAACGAGTGCTCGTTCAGACGAGTCGCCAGCTCGGGTTGCCCGAGGAGCACAAGCGACAACAGCTTCTCGGAGTTCGTTTCGATGTTGGTCAGCAGTCGAACTTCCTCCAACAACTCGGGAGGCAGGCTTTGCGCCTCGTCAAGAATCAGCACTGTCGTTTCTTCTGTCGCGTGACGCGTCCGGAGCAACTGTTCGAGCTCGAGGAGCAAGTCAGTCCTCGACGTTCGGGCCCGCTCGCTCAACGAGAACTGCGCGGCCAACATCTCCATAAACTCCACCCGGCTCAACGCCGGATGGGGGAGATACACGCTATAGATCCGGTTCGGTTGCCTGGCGATTGCCGCGCGAATAATGGTCGTCTTCCCGGTCCCCGCTTCACCGAGGAGCACCGTCACTCCTTTCCGGCTCGCAACCGCGTATTCGAGGTTGCTGAGGGCCTCCTGATGGACTTTCGTCAGGACCAGGTATCGCGGATCGGGCGTCAGGTCGAATGGACGCGCATCCAGCCCATAGAATTGCTCGTACATCCTAGAAGAACCTTTCGCGGACGACCACAGTGTCCCCGGCACGGACCGTGTCCTGAAGAGTCACGTTAATCGTGGTTTCGCTCCCATCGACCTGCCTGATGATCTGAATGCGCCCCTCAGACCCGCGCTCACTCACGCCGCCGGCGAGCGCCAGCACCTGCCGGACCGTCATGCCTTTACGGATCACATACTCACCCGCAGTTCTGACCATGCCAGAGACAAAGACCGATTCGGCACGTGGAACGAACACCGTGTCGCCGGAGCGAAGCGCGACGTTCTGCGAGAGCTGGCCGGACTGAAGGTTCTGGATGTTCACCCGAATGACTTCGGAATCCTTGGAATCGCGTGCGCGGTCAATCGCAGCCGCGTCGAGGGGTGCCGGCTCGCGAGGCGGCACGCCGCCGGTCGGACGGACGACCAAGGCCTCCAGGCCGGCGCGCTCGGTCGTTGAACCGGTGCGGGCGAGCGCTTCAATGAGGCTCATCGAGCCGGTGAACTGGAGGCTCCCCGGCTGCTTGACTTCACCCATCACGAAGATCTGCTGGCTTCGAAACAGTTCGACAGAGACAGCAACCTGCGGATTCTTCACGTACCCCTTGTCAAGGCGGGCGCGTATATCGTCCTCGATGGCCTGGACGGTAAGACCGCCGGCCTTGACACGCTCGAGCAACGGCAGTGTGAACGTGCCATCCGCACGCACGACGAATTTGCCAGTTAAGGTCGGCTGGTCAACGACGGTGATCGAAAGCACGTCGTTTGGACCGACCACATACTCAGCGAGTTGCTGCGCAGCGCAGAGAGACGCGACCGGCACGACCGCCAACAGTAAGCCAAGAACGCGACCCAAGCGATATCCGCCGAGCCCGTAGAAGCGTGTTGATAACATCATGACCGTTCTCACCAACCCCGACGAAGGGACAAGCGACGCGAAAAAGGCACTAGAACCTGTACGTCAGCGTTGCGCCAAATCGAAATCGCTCGTAGCCGCGCGCCAGCAGCGGCATATCTGTCTGCCGCGAACGATACTCGAAGTGAAACCCCACCCGCGTGCGGCCAGCGTTGTAGCCGAGATCCGCATCGGATGTCATGATGGATTCATCGGGGAAAGGGGGCGCACCCGCGGTGGCTGGCGTGCTTGACTCAAGATAGCTCAGGCGAGCGGGGCCCAGCGATCCACCGACGTCCCACGAGTCGCCGAGGCGCCGCGTCACCCCGACGGTAACTGACCCTTCCACGTAGTCCCGTCGCCCCTCGTAGTAAGAGTATTGCAATTGGCGGCTGGCGGCGATCGTAAAACGAGTTCGGCTCCGAAACGTGTAGCTCAGATTCACCAGTGCGACAGTTCCAGTAAAGTCTTGCTCGCCGGGAGTCACAAAACTGCGCGTTTGGAATCCGACAGTTGCCCGGCCGCTCACGAGAGCCGAGGGGTTGAACTCGACGAACGGCAAAACGCGCAGGTTGTCCGAATTGCGGTCCCCGGTAGACGTAAAACGGTCCCGTTGCCGTTCGACCTGCACGCCGAACATCGTGAACGGTGTCCACACGTATCGAGCGCCCACGCCCTCACCCGTCGACTCATAGTTGAGCACGTGCGCCAGGTCCGTGTGGAGAAACAGAGAATTCTCGTCGTACTTCACGCGCGACCACAACATATAGGGGCCGACGGACAGCCTGGAGCCCAACCGCAGATACACACCTGCCATCACGTTATCGTTCCGCCGCCTGGCAAGGGCATCAATCTCGAGGTTTTCCTGATGCCGCGTGTGGGAGAAGCTCCAGTCGACGAACGGAATGAACCGGTTCAACCGAAGCTCGACCTGCGCGCCTGACGCGGTGTCGGCCGCTCTGAGGTCCGGCAGCTCTTTGTAGTAATACGTATCTGCATTGGCGTATCCGGTCGCACGGAAGAGACGCGAACGAAGCCACAGCGCCACCGACGGACTGGCAGTTAGGGTCGTGACGCTCTTTGGGTCACTAACGGAGTCTCTATTGAAGACGTTGCTGTCGTGACCGGCATTCCAGATCCGGATGACCGGCGCCACGGTTAACGGTCCCGCTCGCAAGCGGGCATCGTACGGGGGATCGGAGTCAAGCTGCGGCTGTGCGCCGACAGGCCGCGCGGCACCGATCATTGCGACCGCCGCCAAGGCCACCGCGCCCAGATCCACAATTGAGATACGGTAGTGTCCGGTCAAGTGGTGAGAATTCGTTTCGTCGCGTTCGCGAGTTCAGTATCCGGTGCACAATCGCCGCCAGTAATGTCCTGCGCTGGGGTCGAGAGCGTCGTGGCTCGGCGATTCCCCATTCATCGTCCGCTCAGCAGAATCCCCCGCGCTGACATAGCTTCGCCCTCTCAGTTACATCGCGTTCGACACACACGTCAAACACTGTGCGTACGGCCGAGGTAGTAAGGGGAAGCAAGGCCAAGGCCAAGCGACATACCAAACTGGAGAGGCTTGGACGCTCTAAGTCGAAGTCGCAGAGCAGAATGGACCGCCAAGCCTTGCAGAGTACCGACTCGTATACCGAAATGCGCGGAAGCGTAGAAAATAGTCATTCGATTTGGATCTTTCGGTCTTCGCTTGCGCGGCTGAGGTTCCTCCTCGCGCCGAGGGTGAGGATTCAGGCCCCGCTACAGGACCGTACGCACTGCGGTACTACAATTCGTTGTTCCGATTGCGATTTTGTAATCATCGATGTATCGCCGACTCCTTACGCGAGAGGTCGGCGACGGACATGTAACCGGCGCGCGCCAGCAGGTCGTTCGATGTTCGCAAACCAGAGCGCGACTGGATTGAGCCACGTCGAAGTCGAATAGGTGGTGGCAGGCTGTCGGCGCGCCGGGCGACAGCGGCCGAATGGGATCGGACTGCCGCCCGTATTACTCGAACCGATGCGGCTGCAGGCCGGCGCGGCGCAGATTTTCCGTTCACGATTTTGAGGCGGCGAAGGCGAACTTGGCTCGTTCACTGAACTGCCAATTTCAGCGCCATCTGGCGCGACGTTAGACGCTGCTGGGAACGCGAGCAGCAGCCGTCAGCGTGGGAAAAGGACCCACTTGCCCAGGTGTACTGCGGGAGGATGTTGCGGTTGAGCCACCGCGCGATTCGGTCGTCGCGGCAACAGCCGGGTCGAAGGTTGGAACGATTCGCTTGAGACGGCGGAGAACTTCCGTCGACTCCCCGCGTAATGCCATCTCAACCAGCGCCTCTATGTGATCCGCGAGTCTCGCCAAATCGAGCCCTTCCGTCTGCCGCACCCGGAAGATCTTATCAATTCTTGACGGTTCGAGCAGCTCGCCACCGCCAGCCAGTTCCTCGAACAACTTTTCGCCAGGGCGCAACCCGATGATCCTGATCGGCATCTCGTGGCCCGGGACGAATCCAGATAACCTGATGAGGTTATGGGCGACGTCCAGGATTTTGATCTGCTCGCCCATATCGAGCACGAAGGTCTCTCGTTTGTCGGCGAGGATGGCCGCCTGTAACACAAGTTGGACCGCCTCCGGAATCAACATGAAGTACCGGCGGATCTCAGGATGCGTCACTGTGACAGGACCGCCGGCTCGAATCTGCTCCACCATTCGCGGAATGACGCTGCCATTGCTTCCCAGAACGTTTCCAAACCGCACCGTGACGAAGCGGGTGTTTCCACCGGCCACGTGCGTGGCTTGGACGATAAGCTCGGCGACGCGCTTGCTCGCACCCATCACGCTCGACGGGTTAACTGCCTTGTCAGTGGAAACCAACACAAAGCGTTCGACACCGTAGTCGCGGGCGACTTTGGCGGCGACCTGGGTGCCGACGACATTGTTCTTGATCGCTTCGCACGGATTCGCCTCCATCAACGGCACGTGCTTGTGAGCCGCGGCGTGAAAGACAAGGTGCGGTCGGTATTGGGCGAAGACAGCCGTCATCCGGGCAACGTCCGTGACGTCCCCGATTACAGGATGTACGGACGTGACAACGGCGCGGTCGGCCAGATCGCCCGCGATCGCGTACAGGCTGTTTTCGTAACGCTCGTAGAGAATCAAGTCCGACGGCTCGAACGACGCGATCTGCCGGCAGAGCTCAGATCCGATGGATCCTCCCGCCCCCGTGACGAGGACGCGTTTGCCGTTGACGAGACGCCGGCCGTCCTCAGTGTCGAGGGCCACCTGACTGCGCGGCAGCAGATCCTCGATCGCCAGCGGGCGAATCTGCTTGACGCCGATCCTGCCGTTCACGATTTCCGCCAGGCTCGGGAGCGTGGTCAAGGGCAGCTTGAACCCCTCGAGGAGCTGGACACAGCTGCGAACCATCTCTGCGGTCGCGCTCGGGATCGCGATGAGCGCCTCGTCAGGACGCGTCGCCGCGACGACGCGCGGGAGGTCTGCTCTGGTGCCAAGCACCGTAACCCCTTGGATGGTGCGGCCCAGCTTCGACGGGTCGTCGTCGATGAAGCCTACCGGCCGATATCCAGGAATCTTCAGCATCTCGTGAACGACCATGTCGCCCGCGTCGCCTGCGCCGATGATCAGTACGCGTCGACCCTGTTTCGGCCGAATGATCGAAGCCAGGAGCCGCGGGAAGAGTCGAACACCGCCGAGACACCATACGAGCACGAGCGCATCGATCGCGACAACTGACCGGGGATAGACAGCAGGGCCGAGCTCGAAATAGACGGTGCCGTAGAGGAGAAGGCTGCTTGCGAAGACTGCAAGCACGATACGCGTGAGATCCGAGATGCCGGTGTATCGCCACAGACCGCCGTACAGCCCGAACATCAGAAACGAGAGCTCACGGACGACCAGCAGCCACGGTACGGTCTGTCGGTACGTGACGAGATACTCGGGGGGAATGCTGCCGTCGAACCGCAACCAGAACGCGACGTAAGTCGCTGCGGCGATGATGGTGACGTCGAGCATTACTGCCAGCCACACTCGCTTCGAGACCGCGAGCGCGCGGTAGCGCACCGCGACAGCGACGCTCGCATCCGCAATGTGAGCGGCTTGATCGAGCAGCTCCGACAGCGCGTGGCGATAACGCGGAGCTATGCTTGTGCTACGAGAGTTGATTGGGATCCCCACGAAGGCCGTGTTGAAGCAAGTTCGAAGCCTTGAGACCGCTTTCACCGAACCGGCGTTTTTCCGAAGATTCAGGCGAATCGCTGAGCTGTCGACCCAAGGAAGCCTTCGTTTTGGAGGCTTTTTGTCTCCAGGTTCGTGCCATCCGCTACAAGGTCTGGGCGACAGCAGCGTGAGAGGAACGGCTGCAGGGTAAGGACGCGTGCGGCCGGCCGATCAGCAAACGCCGTGGATCAACGAATCCTGCCGAGCCGTTTCATCCTGGTGCGATCGCTCATTGCGGCGCGCCGGCGGCGAGTTTGTCACGCACCATTACCACGAGCTGATCACCAGGGACGACAGACCAGGATCCTGTTCCGCCAAGGCGCTAATCCGCCGCCGATTGTTGTGTCAGAACGATGCGTCGACCCTGCCGACGGATATCGTCAAGCACCTCGTTGAGCGAGCAGCGCGGCGAGCTCAGCTCACCCCGAATGGCGGCCATCGCCTGCGACACACGTTCTGTTCGCATTTCGCGATGCGAGGAGCACCCGCCAGAGTGATTCAGGAGTTTGCCGGACATAAGGATGTTTCGACGACTCAACGCTATATGCACTTGAGTCCCGCGGCGATTAGGGGCGATTCGGTGGCTGGAACTTGGGGGATTTGTTTTCCGGCGGAACAGTGGGGAACCGGAATCTACCGAGACCGCTAACTGGTCTCGGTAGAACAGGATAGTTGGCGGGGTCGACGGGACTCGAACCCGCGGCCTCTGCCGTGACAGGGCAGCGTTCTAACCAACTGAACTACGACCCCAAACCGAAGTGCAAACTTACTGCGTTACTTGCTTACTTCCTGACTTCTTACTTACTTTTCTACTTCCCGACTTGGAACTTTCCACTTTCTTCCTGGTGGGCGGTACAGGATTCGAACCTGTGACAGCCGGCGTGTAAAGCCGGTGCTCTACCACTGAGCTAACCGCCCGTCTGACTGAACGGGCTCCGGCTGTCCCCTAAAACGCTCCATTATACGTCGCCTTCCAGGCCATCAACAACAAGGCCGCCAGGAGACCGGCCACGGCGCGATGCTCGCGGTTGGCCAGCGCGCGGGCCAGGCTGAACCTCGTGGCGGTATCCACAACGCCGGTCCGCTTGTACGCGTCGTAGTGGCCGCCGAACGCCCCCCGCAGAAAGGCCTCCTCGCTTCGGATAGCCGCTGTCAGCGTGACGGCCAGATATACCGCCACGACGACCGCGACGGCGAGGCGTCCGGACGCGACCGCGAGGCCCGCGCCAATCACGGACGACCCGACGTAGAGGGGGTGCGCCACGAACCGGTACGGTCCGGATCGCGTCACCTCGCGGGACTTGTTCAAATGACCGGCGGCCCAGAAGCGGAATGCCTCGCCTGCGACTGCCACCGCCAGGCCCGCGGCGATCGTCGTCCGTGTTGGCGTGGCCAGCCACAGCACCAGTACCCCGCACGTGAACCCGAGCGCCACGCGGAGGCGCGCGACCCGCTGCACGAGGCCCCGCCTGGCGCGCGACGCAGCCGGCTGGACGTCAGGCACGCGGTGCACCCGCCAGACGGCGCTCGATCGCCGCGTGCACCTCGTCCACCTTGATGTCGTCGAGACACATCGTTTTGAGCCTGCAACGCCGCAGGTGATGGCACTGGCAGACCTCGTCGCGCGACACGGTCACATCATCGGGCGACCACGGGCCGTTGCGCGCCGGGCGCGTCGGCCCATAGATCCCGACGATCGGCGTGCCCACGGCGGCGGCGATGTGCGCGGGCCCGGTGTCGCCGGAGACGAACAGCGCGGCGCCGCGCGAGATCGCGACGAGATCGGCGACCGATGTCGGGGGCGCGAGGATCGCCGCCCCGGCGGACGCGGCGACCACCTCGCGCGCCAGCGATTCCTCCCCGGGCCCCCAGGTGACCACCGACGGCAGCGAGTGTTCGTCCCGCAGTGCGGCCGCGACGGCGGCCAGGCGCGACGGCTCCCACCGTTTCGTCGGCCATGCCGCTCCGGGGTTGATCACCGCGTAACGGCCTCCGGCCCGCTCGGCGACTTCTCTGGCGGCCGCCGACTCGACGCGATCGATCGGAAACTCCGGCGCGGCGACGTGGATCCCGAGCGGCGCAAGCAGGCCGAGGTTTGTCCACACCACGTGCGACTCGTCGCGGTGGTACATGCCGCCGCCGCCCGGATCGTGCACCTCGGTGTAGAACGGCCGTGCCAGCGGCTCGCGCAGGTACCGCGATGCAAACCCGATCACGCGCGCGGCACCGGAACTGCGGGCGAGGATCGCGGACTTCACGAGCCCCTGCAGGTCGAGCGCCACATCGTACTGGCCGCGACGCAGCTCGCGTATCGCGGCGAACACGCCCGTGCCGCCTCCGGCGCTGCGATCGTTGATGACCAGCAGTCGATCAATGGCCGGCACGACGGCCAGAATCTCGCGATGCTTCGCGCTGACGAGCCAGTCGATGTGGACCGATGGAAACGTGCGGCGCAGCGCTGCCGCGACGGGAATCGCGTGCACGATGTCGCCAAGCGCGCCGAGCTTGACGATTAACACTCGATTCACCGGCGCGCTGTCAGCCACGCGTCAGCCGTGCGACAAGTTCGCGCGTGGAGTGCTCCTTGGCGTCGCCGACGATCGCGGTCCGCCCGCCGTACGCGGAGACAACGGCGCGCTCGGGCACGGTATCGACCGTGTAGTCGGTGCCCTTGCAGTGCACGTCCGGCTTCACCAGCTTCAGCAGTGCTTCCACGGTGGTCTCGCTGAACAGGACGACGTAGTCCACGCCGCGCAGCCCCGCGACGAGCTCGGCGCGGTCGACCCCGGGGTTGATCGGACGGCCGGGGCCCTTGAGCGCTCTCGCCGAGGCGTCGTCGTTCACCGCGACCACCAGCCGGTCGGCTTCCCTGGAAGACGCCTGCAGATAGCGCACGTGGCCGACATGGAGCAGATCGAAACAGCCGTTGGCAAGCGCGATCGTGCGCCCGTCGGCGCGGTCGCGCGCAACGGCGTCCGCCAGCTGGTCTCGCGAGAGGACGTTTCCCATTCTACGTTCTACGTTCTACGTTCCGCGTTCCGTCTCCCCTGCGGCGGCCCTTCCTGCGACCAGCTCTCCGTCGCCGTGTCGTGATCGCTCGTCACGGCATCGCCGAGCTCGCGGGCGGAAACGGTGGCGGTGCCGCGCTTCATCACGACCAGCCCGCCGGCGTAGTTCGCGAGGCGCGCCGCTTCGTAAAACGAGGCGCCCGCGGCCAGTGCGAGCGCGCACGCCGCGATGACCGTGTCGCCGGCGCCGGTCACGTCGGTCACTTCGTCCGAGCCGAAGATCGGAATGTGCACGGTCGGCTGCTTGTGCTGGAACAGCGCCATACCCCGGCTCCCGCGCGTGACCAGCACGGCTTCCATGCGCGAACGCCGGAGCATCAGCCGCCCGGCGCGCTCGAGGATCTCGACATCGTCGTCGATGGAGACGCCGAGCAGCTGCTCGATCTCCGACTCGTTCGGCGTGCACAGCGTCAGCCCGCGGTACTCGGACAACCGGTGCCGCGAATCGACGAGCACCGGAACGGCGCGGCGCCGGTGCGCTGCGGGAGACGGCACTCCGGATGGCATCGGCCAGCGGGGGGGTGACGAGACCCGATCCGTAGTCGGACAGCACAACGGCATCGCACGCCGTCGGCCAGCGCGGCCACCTTCTTTGCGAACGCGCGGCTCACGTCGGCGGTAAGCGGCCAGCCCGTCTCGCGGTCGATGCGCACCACCTGCTGGCGCGCGGCATGGACGCCGCCGGCGAGGATGCGCGTCTTGACCGGGGTCGGGTACGCGGGTGAACGCACGATGTGCGCGCGCTCGACGCCGCGGGCGAAGCTCGCGAGAAGCCGTCGCCCTTCCGGGTCGGCGCCGACCAGTCCCGCAAGGCGGGCGCGGCCCCCGAGCGCGGCAACGTTGTTCGCGGCGTTGCCCGCGCCGCCGGCCACCATCTCGGTCGCGTCGTACTTGAGGATCAGCACGGGCGCCTCGCGCGAGACGCGGGCGACCTCGCCGTAGATGAACTCGTCGGCGATGAGGTCGCCGACGATCAGCACGCGCCGGCTGCTGAACCCGTCGACGAGCGAAAGCAGGCGTTCCTTGCGCTCGGCATCGCCGGGCAACGGATGAACTGAGCGGGCTATCAGCATCGGCCGAGTATCCAGGTCGCGGCGGCGATCAGGTTGTCCACGACGGCGTCGGCCGTGAGACCGTCCGGCGGGTTGTGCTCTTCCGACATGCCGTATCCCGTCCTCACCAGGACGGCTTCAGCCCCGACGCGACGGGCGAGCCCGACATCGAACCAGCGGTCGCCGACGACGAACGACGACGCCGGATCGACGCCGAACTCGCGGACGGCGCGATCGACGAGTCCGCGGCCGGGCTTCCGGCATTCGCACGCTTGCGCGTAGCCCTCGACCTTGCCGTCAGGATGGTGCGGACAATAGTAATAGGCGTCGATGCGCGCACCGCCCTCGGCCAGGATCGCAGCCATATGCTGGTGCACCTCGTCCACCACCGCTTCCGTGAAGAAGCCGCGCGCGACGCCGGACTGGTTCGTCACCATCACCACGATGAGACCGGCGCGATTGAAGGCGCGGATGGCGTCGATACTCCACGGATACAACTCAACGCGTTCGGGGCGGTCGAGGTACCCGACTTCTTCGATGATGGTGCCGTCGCGATCGAGAAACACCGCCCGCCGGGCGGCAGGCGCGTCTTGTCTGTCGGGTTGTGTCACAGCATCCGCCTGGTCTCGTCCAGCACACGGGTTGGCGCAATCCCGTCCATGCACGCGCGATCGAGCGGGCACTCGCGCAGCCAGCACGGCCGGCACCACACGGGGTTGGTCATCACGGTCACCAGCGGGCGGTGGTCAGTGGTCAGTGATCGGTGACCGCCGATGGGTGACTCGCCGGCCACTGGCCACTCGCCACTGGCCACCGGGGCCGTGAGGCGTTCATCGGTGGGCCCATAGACGGCGGTCACGCTCACTCCTAGGGCAGCGGCCAGATGCAGGGCGCCCGAGTCGTTGGCGACGAGCGCGCGGCAGTTCGTCAGGAGGCCGGCGAGCGTGGGCACGTCGGTCTGTCCGACGAGGTCGATCAACGTGGCGCGGCCCCTGGCGGCGTGCACCACCTCGGCGGCCGTCGCGCGGTCGCCGGCGGCGCCGATGAGAACTGTCGCGACATGTTCGTCCGCGAGCCCCGCCGCGAGATCCGCAAACGCGTGCGGCGCCCATCGCTTCGACGAACCGAAGGCGGCGCCCGGCGCAAGCGCGACGATCGGCGTGCGCCCGTCCCAGCCCGCCTTGCCGCAGCGCGCCGGCACCTGCCTCGCGAAGCGCAGGGGCGGCATCGATGCGCGGCGCCGCAGGACCGTTCGGGAAGCCGAGCGCGGCAACGAGCTGCTGGTAGTACGCGATCTGATGCAAGCCCGACGGCGGGCGCCGGACCGCGCGCGTGAGCAGGATGCGCCGCCAGTCCGTCGAGTAGCCCCAGCGTTCCGGCACGCCGGCGCGCTTCGCGGTCAGCGCCGATTGAAACGAGTTCGGCAGCAGCAGCGCGGTCTCGCGGCCAGAGAGGGCCGCCGGCCGATCATCGGTCAGCGTGATGACCTCGTCGACGTCGGGCGTCAGCGTGAACAGCGGCGCGACCGCGGGTCGCGCGGCCACGGCAATCGAGGCATCCGGACGGGCCCGGCGCACGTCCGCGATGGCCGGCAGCGCCATCACCGCATCGCCCAGCCAGTTGGGCGCAACGACCACGAGGCGTTTCACAGTGGTTTAATAGTATCAATGAAGATCGCGCTCCTTCAGATCAATCCCACGGTCGGCGATCTCACCGGGAACGCCCGGCTGATCGCGGAGGCCGCGGAGGTCGCACGACGCTAGCGACTGCGGCCTCGCCGTGACACCGGAGCTCGCGCTCGCGGGATATCTGCCTCGCGATCTCCTGCTCAGCCCCGGCTTCGTGAGCCGCTGCTGGACGACGCTCGCGGCGCTGGCCGAGACGCTCAGGGACGGCCCGCCGGTGCTCGTCGGGCTGCCCGAGCCCAATGAATCGGCTGAAGGGCGCCCGCTGTACAACGCCGCCGTCCTGCTGCGCGGCGGGCAAATCGGCCCGCGCTTCCGCAAGGGGCTGCTGCCGACGTACGACGTGTTCGACGAGGACCGCTACTTCGAGCCGTTCCGCGGACCGCAGGTGCTGACGATCGGCGACCGCCGGCTCGGCATCAGCATCTGCGAAGACGTGTGGAACGATCGCGACTTCTGGAAGCGGCGGCGTTACCACTTCGATCCGATCCAGGAACTCCTCGCCGCGGGAGCCGATGCGGTGGTGAACCTCTCGGCGTCGCCGTTCTCGGTCGGCAAGCCGCACCTCCGCGATCAGATGCTCGGCAGCATGGCCGCCAAGTACGAACGGCCCGTGTTGTACGTGAACCAGGCCGGCGGCAACGACGATCTCGTCTTCGACGGCCGCAGTTCCGCCTTCAACGCCTCGGGCGCGCCCGTCGCGCGCGGCCGCGCCTTCGCCACCGACGTCGTCATCGTCGATCTCGACGTGAGCACGCCGCTCGAGCCGGCGCCGGACCGCGCGGTCGAAGCGGACATCTGGGATGCGCTCGTGGTCGGCACCAGGGACTACGTGCGGAAGTGCGGCTTCTCGTCCGTCGTGCTGGGGCTCTCGGGCGGCGTGGACTCGGCGCTCACGGCCGCGATTGCCGCCGAAGCCGTCGGGCGCCGGCCACGTGCTCGGTGTGCTCATGCCGTCGCCCTATTCGAGCACCGGCAGCGTGGACGATTCGCTCGACCTCGCCGGCCGCCTTGGCATCGCCACGCTGACGCTGCCCATCGAGCCCGCGATGAAGGCGATGGACCAGACACTCGCGGACGCCTTCCGCGGGACTCCGCGCGACGTGACCGAGGAAAATATCCAGGCGCGTCTGCGCGGCAACCTGCTGATGGCGATCTCGAACAAGAAGGGCTCGCTGCTGCTGACCACCGGCAACAAGTCCGAGCTGGCCGTCGGCTACTGCACGCTGTACGGGGACATGTCGGGCGGGCTCGCCGTGATCGCGGACGTGCCGAAAACGATGGTCTACCGGGTTGCCCGCTGGCTGAACGCCACGCGCACCGCCCCGGCCATACCCGACGCCATCCTGACCAAGGCCCCATCCGCCGAACTGCGCCCCGACCAGACCGACCAGGACTCGCTGCCGCCGTACGACGTCCTGGACGCGATCCTCCAGCGGTACATCGAGCACCACGAGCCGGCCGACACAATCATCGCGGCGGGATTCGATGCCGCGACCGTTCGCCGCGTGCTCAGCCTCGTCGGCGGCGCTGAATTCAAGCGAAAACAGGCCGCCCCGGGCCTGAAGGTGACCGACCGGGCGTTCGGCACCGGATGGCGGATGCCGATTGCAGCGAAGACCGACTTGTAGTATCACCTGCCGCATGACACACAGCCATCTCGCGATGCCCGGCGCTGTGGCGCTTGTCCTTGCCGCCTTCGGCGCTGCACCGGCCCTCGCGCACCACTCCTTTGCGGCGGAGTTCGACGCGAACGCGCCGATCACCGTGCGGGGCGTGATCACGCAGGTCCGGCTCGAGAACCCGCACTCCTGGTTCTTTCTCGAAGCCACCGATCCCGCCGGCAAGGTCGAGAAATGGAGCTTCGAGGCCAGCACGCCCACGTCGCTCATCCGCAGCGGCGTCAAGCCCGGCTTCATCAAGCCCGGCGACCAGGTCACGATCAAGGGCTACCACGCGCGCGACGCGTCGCAGAACGTCGGCGCCGGCCGCGAACTGATTACGGCAGACGGCCGCGCGTTCGCCATCGGGCCGATGGTCGGTCCGGCGCGTTGATTGCGAAGAGGATCATCATGATGCGCGCATTCCTCGCCCTTCTCATGACAGTGGTCCTGACGTCCGCCGCCGCCGCACAGGCGCCGCGCACGGCTGACGGTCATCCCGATCTGTCCGGCGTCTGGTGGCCCGGCCGCGACGTGCCGCTCGCGCCGCTGACTCCCCCGTCGTCCGCGTCCGCTCCGCCCGCCTCGGCGGCCGCCGCTCCCGCGCCGCTGCCGGCGCGCGCGCGAATGTCGCGGTTCGAAAGTCTTTACCAGCCGTGGGCCGTGGAAAAGGCGAAGACGCTCAGCGACAAGGACGACCCTGCTCTGCGCTGCGTCCCGGTGGCATTCGGCACGCTCGGCGTGAGCCTCTACGGACTCGGGTTCGTCGGGCAGATCGTTCAGACGCCGGGCCTGGTCGTGATGCTCACGGAGACGTATCACAGCTTCAAGCTGATCCCGACCGACGGCCGCAAGCACCGTGACGACGTCGCGCCGTCGTTTCGCGGCGATTCGGTGGGCCACTGGGACGGCGACACGCTGGTGGTGGACACGACAAACTTCACCGACTCGAACTGGATGCATGCCGAAGGCGAGGTTTCCTTCCACTCCGACGCCCTGCACATCGTCGAACGCTATCGGCGCGTGGACAGGGACACGCTCGAAGTCGACGCGGTGGTGGAAGATCCCAAAGTCCTGACGGGGCCGTGGAAAGTACCGACGCAGACGCTGAGGCTCGCGCCGTTCGATCAGATCATGGAAATCGGCTGCACGGGCGTCGAGAGCGCCGGGCTGATGGATGCGGCGTCGAAGGTCAATTACGGCAAGAAATAGCGCTACGGCAACAGACGGGCGCTCTCGTCGGGATCATCGTCGCGCCAGCGGCGATGCATCCACAGCCACAGGTCCGGGTGGCGGCGCACGTACATCTCGAGGACGTCGGTGCACCGCTGCGTGAATTCCCTGATCGTCTCAGGCGCTCCTGCTTCGCTCCCGGCCGGCGGCTCCACAGGATGTTCGTAGATGAGGCGGTATCGTCCGCTGCCGAGCGGCAGCGCAAAGACGGGCACGACGGGCGAACCCGTTCGAAGCGCGAGCGCCGCCACGGCTGACGCCGTCGCCGCCCGGCGCTCGAAAAATTCCACGTACACCGCGTCAGGCCCGTGAATGTGCTGATCGATCAGGACGGCAACGCCGTGTCTCTCCTGCAGCATCCGCATCACCCGCCGAATGGAACCCTGGCGGTAGATGACCGTGTTGCCGGTGCACTGGCGGATCCGCTCGAGCAGCGTGTTCATGCGGACGTTGTCGAGGGCGCGGGCCAGCAATCCGATCGGCTCGAACAGCAGCGGGTGCGCGATCGCGTGCAGTTCCCAGAAGCCGAAGTGGCCCGTGATGAACAGCACGCCCTTGCCCTGCCCGTACGCGAGACGGACGCGGTCCTCACCATCCACCTCGACACGGGCGAGCATCTGCTGACGCGTGAGCGAGCTGAACTTCAGCGTCTCGAAGGCCTGCGCCGTGAAATGCGCGAACGCGCGGCGCGCGATCTCGCGGCGTTCGCCCGTCGAACGCGAGGGGAAGGCCGCAGCCAGGTTCGCGTCGGCTATGCGGCGGCGCGAACGATTGATCGTGAACCACGCGAGGCCGAGCGCCCGCCCGCAGGGCACGATCAGGGACGACGGTGTCATGGCGACCAGCGCCACAAGCAGCCGCACCGCGACGTACTCCAGCCAGTGGCTCACTGAGGCCGTCCCGCCAGCCACACACGTTCGAAGAGCCACGCCCGGAATTCGTCGATGGGTTCGACCGTCGCGGAGAGCGGGACCGCGGCGATCGGCAGGTCGCCGAGGTCGCAGGCCGCGAACCGCACTGCGTCCTTATCGGTGGTCAGCACGATCGCAGCCGACGATGCCTTGGCGGCGGCGGCAATCTGCGCGATATCACGCCGCGTGAACTGGTGGTGATCGCGAAAGGGCATCGTGCCGACCACCTGCCACTCCGCCGAGACGAGATCGGAAAAGAACCGCTCGGGACGCGCGATTGCCGCGGTCGCGAACACGCGCGAGTGCTCGGGAACGATGACCGTGTCGCCGCTCCGCACCATGCGCGGCGGGCCGAGCAGGCGCGTCGAGAGGAACACGCGCGGCACGCCCAGCGCGCGTCCGACGCGCTCGGCGGCGGGCAGGTAGCCGGCATCCACGATCGCGGCGTGCGCGTTGGCGGCAGCCGCCAGCCCCTCGCGCAGGCGTCCCGCCGGCAGCGGCCGGTCGCTGAGGTCGTGTTCGCTCGTCACGAGCAGGTCGACGTCGCGGGCCAGCTGAAAATGCTGAAACCCATCGTCGAGGATGTGGACGGTGGCGCCCAGCTTGCGTTCCGCGACGCGGCCCGCCAGATACCGGTCGGCGCCGACCGCGACGATGGCGCCGGGGACGGCGCGCGCGAGCATCAGCGGCTCGTCGCCGGCTGTGTCGACGCCGGCCAGTACGCGCGTTCCGTCGGAGACGATGGTCACACCCGCAGGCGCGCGACGGCGTCCGTAGCCGCGGCTCAGGATCGCGGGCCGCTCGCCGCCGGCGGCCAGCAGGCGCGCGATGTATTCGACGGTCGGTGTCTTCCCCGCACCGCCCACCCGGAGGTTCCCGACGCTGATGACCGGCCGTTCGAGGCGGCGCTGGCGGCCCGGATGGCGCGTGTACCAGGCGCGGCGCCATTCGGCGGCTGCCCCGTATACGGTGCTGAGCGTCTGGATCAACTAGTGCACTCGCCGGAACGGCCGGACCACGCCGCCGGCGCCGCCCGACCCCGCAGGCAGCAGCTCCCCGATCACGGCGAGCGTCTTGCCCTTCGCTCCGCGATTGGCTTCGACCAGCGCTCGCGCCGCCGCGCCGAGGCGCGCGCGCTGCACCGGGTCGCGCACGAGCGCGAGGATGGTGTCGTCGAGCTCCTGGTCAGACCGCACCTGAATCGCGGCGCCGCTGCCGACGAACGCTTCCGCGATCTCCTTGAAATTCTGCATGTGCGGCCCGAAGATCACCGGCTTGCCGAACACCGCCGGCTCGAGGATGTTGTGGCCGCCGTGATCGGCGAGGCTGCCGCCGACGAACACCACGGTGGCGACCTGATAGAGCTGCGCCAGCTCGCCGAGCGTGTCGAGGATGACGACGTCGGCCCGCGGCTCGGCGTCAATCGGCAGTTCCGAGCGCCGCGCCGTGACGAAGCCGGCGTCGCGCGCGAGCCGTTCGACTTCACCGAAGCGCTCGGGCTGACGCGGCGCCAGAATCGCCAGCACGTGCGACTTCGTGTCCTTGACCCGTTTGAACGCCTTGAGCACGGCCGCTTCCTCACCCCGCATGGTGCTGCCGGCGACGATGACGGTCCGGCTGGGCGACACCCGGAAGAATCGGAGCAGCCGCTCGCGCGGTTTGCCGTGCGCCGCGCCGGTGCCGGACGGCGGCGGCGCCTCGAGCGAATCGAACTTCAGGCTGCCGGTCATCGTGACGCGCGCCGGGTCCGCGCCGAGGTCGATCAGCCGCCGGACCGATTCCTCGCTCTGCATGCAGAAGCGATCGACGTTGGCCAGCACGCGGCGGAAGAACGGCCGGATCAGACGGTAGCGCGGATACGACCGGGACGAGATGCGTCCGTTGATGACGGCGGTCTTCACGCCGCGGCGGCGGCACTCGCGAAGCAGGTTCGGCCAGATCTCGGTCTCCATCATGATGAAGAGCCGCGGCTTCACCAGGCCGAGCGTGCGCCGCACGATGAACACCCAGTCGAACGGAAAATAGAAGACCGCGTCCACGACACGGCCGAGGCTCGCCTTCGCGACCTGCTGGCCGGCGATGGTGGTGGTGGACAGGAAGAGCCTGAGCCGCGGATATCGCTTCTTCAGGTCCGCCGCGAGGGCGCGCGCCGTCAGCGCCTCCCCGACCGACACGGCATGGATCCAGATCGATTCCTCGCCGTCAAAATTGAAGGAAATCGGCAGGTAGCCGAGGCGCTCCCGCAGGCTGCCGATGTATTTCTTGTAGCGAATCGCCTGGTAGACGAAGTACGGCGAAACGACGACAAAAACCAAGAGCGTCAGCAGGCTGTAAAGGAGGTACATAACGCCCTGAAACCACGGCCGCGGAGGCGAAAAGTATAGCGTTCGGGTTTGACCCTCCGCAACGCGTTCACTACACTGTTACCTTTGTCCTGCGAGCGATCGTCGTAGCACATGCTGGAGGAGAGCGATGTCTGTGAAGGTTGGCATCAACGGGTTTGGCCGCATCGGGCGCAACATCATGCGCGCGGCGATGGCCGACAAGAACATCGATTTCGTCGCCGTCAACGACCTGACGAACGCCGCGACGCTGGCCCACCTGCTGAAATACGATTCGGTGCTGGGCAACCTGCACGCGAAGGTCGAAGCGAAGGGCGACGCCATTTCCGTCGACGGCGACGAGTTCAAGGTCCTGTCCTTGCGCGATCCGGCACAGCTGCCGTGGAAGGAGCTCGGCGTCGACGTCGTGTTCGAGTCCACCGGGCTGTTCACGAGCCGCGACGGCGCCGCGAAGCACATCGCCGCGGGCGCAAAAAAGGTTGTCATCACCGCGCCGGCGAAGGGGCAGGACATCACGCTCGTCCTCGGCGTCAACGAAGAGAAATACGACCCTGCCGCCCACCACATCATCTCGAACGCCTCCTGCACGACGAACTGCCTCGCGCCGCTCGCCAAGGTCATCCACCAGACGTTCGGCATCAAGAAGGGCTGGATGACGACGATTCACTCGTACACGAACGACCAGCAGCTGCTCGATCTCCCGCACAAGGACCTCCGCCGGGCACGCGCGGCGGCCCTGTCGATGATTCCGACGACGACGGGAGCGGCGGCGGCGGTCGGCGAGGTGTTGCCGGAGCTCAAGGGCCGGCTCGACGGCTTCGCCATGCGGGTGCCGACGCCGAACGTCTCGGTCGTCGATCTCGCCGCGATCCTCGACAAGAAGACCACCGCGGAAGACGTCAACGCGGCCCTGAAAGCCGCGTCGGCAGGCGCGCTGAAGGGTATTCTCGAGTACTCGACCGAAGAGCTCGTGTCGATCGACTTCAAGGGAAACCCGCGCTCCTCGATCGTCGATGCGGCGTACACGAAGGTGATGGACGGCGACTTCGTGAAGGTCCTTTCGTGGTACGACAACGAATGGGGCTACTCGAACCGGTGCGTCGATCTCCTCCGCCTGCTGGTGAAGAAAGGGCTGTGAAACTCTCGATTCGCGACCTCGACCTGGCGGGCCGGCGCGTCTTCGTCAGGGTGGACTTCAACGTCCCCCTGAAGGACGGCGTGATCGGCGACGACACCCGCATCCGGGCATCGGTGCCGACCATTTCGTTCGCGCTCGATCACGGCGCCACCGTGATCCTCGCGAGCCATCTCGGCCGGCCCAAGGGGAAACCCTCGCCGCAGTACAGCCTCCGGCCCGTCGCCGCGCGTCTCTCCGAGATTATCGGCAAGCCGGTGACGTTCGCGGACGATTGCATCGGCGAGGCGGCGGCGCGCGCGGTCACGGAGGCCGGGAAGGGCGGGGTCGTCCTTCTGGAAAACCTCCGGTTCCATCCGGAGGAAGAGAAGAACGATCCGGCGTTCGCGGCGGCGCTGGCGTCGCTGGCGGACCTGTATGTCGATGACGCGTTCGGCGCGGCGCACCGGGCGCACGCCTCGGTCGAGGCGATCACGAAATGCCTGCCGCGGGCGGCCGCGGGGCTCCTCATGGAACAGGAGCTGAAGTATCTCGGCCACGTCCTCGAAGCGCCGGAGCGGCCGTTTGTCGCAATCCTCGGCGGCGCGAAGGTGTCGGACAAGATCGAGGTGATCCAGAACTTGCTGGGCAAGGTCGACCGCCTGCTCATCGGCGGCGCGATGGCCTACACGTTCTTCAAGTCGCGCGGCGTCGCCATCGGCAAGTCGCTCGTCGAGGACGAGAAGCTCGACGCGGCGCGCGGCATCGAGGCCGAGGCGGGACGTCGCGGCGTACAACTCGCGTTGCCCCTCGATCACGTGGTCGTCGGAAAACTCGAGGCGGGTGCGGCGAGCGAGGTGCTGGCCATCGACGACGCCGCGATCGGCGAGCGGCTGGGCGTCGATATCGGACCTGCCACGATCGATGCGTACACGCGCCTCATCGGCGACGCCCGAACCGTCGTCTGGAACGGGCCGATGGGCGTGTTCGAGATCGACGCGTTCGCGGCCGGCACCAACGCCGTCGCGCGGGCCGTGGCGTCCGTGCGCGGCACGACGATCGTCGGCGGCGGCGATTCGATTGCCGCGGTGAAGAAGGCCGGCATGACCGCGCGCATCACGCACATTTCCACGGGCGGCGGCGCATCGCTCGAGTTTCTCGGCGGGCGCGTGCTGCCCGGCGTCGCCGCGCTGGCGGAAGCTTAAACGCCCACCCGCCTCACCTGACACGAGATACACATGCGAACTCCCCTGATCGCCGGCAACTGGAAGATGTTCAAGACCGTCCACGAGGCGGTGGTGTTCGTGAAAGAGCTGCGCGTCCTGGTGAAGGACGTCGACCGACGTCGGAATCGTCGTCGCGCCGCCCTTCACGGCCATCGACGCCGTGGTCGAGGCGGCGCGTAACAGCAACATCGGCGTTGCCGCGCAGGACATGCACTGGGAGCGTGAGGGCGCCTTCACCGGTGAAGTGTCGGCCGCGATGATCGCGGAGGCCGGCGCGGAATACGTCATCATCGGCCACTCCGAGCGCCGGCGCCTGTTCGGCGAGACCGATGTCATCGTCAACCGCAAGACGGCGGCCGCCATCACCGCCGGCCTCACGCCGATCGTGTGCGTCGGTGAAACGCTCGAGGAGCGCGAACGGAACGAGACCCTGGCGATTCTCGACCGCCAAATCAAGGACGGCCTCGACAAGGTGACGGGAGAGCAGCTCGCCGAACTTGTCGTCGCGTACGAACCGGTGTGGGCGATCGGCACGGGCAAGACGGCCACGGCCGCGCAGGCCGGCGAGGCTCATGCCCACATCCGCACGCGTTTGCGGCAGTGGTTCGGCGCCGAAGCCGCGGATCAGTGCCGCGTTCTCTACGGCGGCAGCGTCAAGCCGGACAACATCCGCCAGCTCATCGCCGAGCCCGATGTCGACGGCGCGCTTGTCGGCGGCGCCAGCCTCGATCTCAAGAGCTTTTCGGAGATCGTGACATCGATCACAGGCAGCCGCCGCCCTGCGGTATAATTCAGAGTTCGGTATAAGAGCATGATTCTTTACTACTCGCTCATGGTTCTCTACGTGCTGGTCTGCCTGATGCTGCTGCTGGTCATCCTCCTGCAGCAGGGCAAGGGCGGCGACATGGCCAGCGCGTTCGGCGGCGGTTCGAGCCAGACGGCGTTCGGCGCACGCGCCGGCGCCACGCTGATGACCAAGCTCACCACCATCTTCGCCGTGCTCTTCATGGTGCTCGCGCTGGCGCTGGCGATTCTCGGCCAGCGGGGCCCTGGTTCGCTCGTCAGCGGCACGGCCGGTCCGCCGCCCGCGGCCAAGCCCGCTACGCCGCCGGCCGCGCCCGCAACTTCGCCGGCAGCGCCCGCGGCACCTGCGACAGCCCCCGCGGAAGCGCCGCCGCCGGCCCCCGCGAAATAGCGTCCGTCGGCGTCCGGTGCCGTAGCGTCCGGCTTTAGCCGGACGTCCAACCGGACCTCACCCGCCGCACGTCACCGGCCGAGGTCCCGGCAGAGTCCAGTGCGGATTCGCCGGGTCGACCAGCTGGTCCTCACGCAGGATTCCGCCGCGCCGGTTCAACGCGTCGACGATCACGTCGCGGACGGCGCCCGCGTCGCGCTCTACGGCAAAGCCGTCCGGCGGCGCGACCGATTCGAAGACGCGGTCCCCGCCGGTCGCCAGGAAGTCCGGCGTCGCGACCAGCAGCCGCTCGTCGTCTCTGATCGGGACGTCGTCCGGCCGCAACAACGTGACGTCGAGCGTGTTTCCCTTGCACGCCACGCGTGCGCGCAGGCCGGCCAGGCCCGGTAGCGCCGGGAAAATCGCGCGAACCCACGTCGTCACCAGGCGGCGGACGTCGGCGCCGCTCAGGTGAAACGCCACCAGGCGATTGTCGAACGGCATCATCTCGAAGACGGCGCCGTAGGTCAGCGGGCCGGCCGGCAGGTCCGCGCGGAGCGCGCCGTCGGTGTTGTTGATGACGACGTCCGCGCCCGGCATCGCGGCGAGATAGGCAGCCTCGACGAAATTTCCAAGCGGCGATTCGCCTTTTCCCGTCTCGCGGCGGATCGGCGTCGCGATCGTGATGCCGACCGGTAACGCCTTCTGCGCGACCGCGGCCCTGACGCCCGGTTCGATGGCTTTTTCGATTTGCGGGTCGGGTTTCACGACCGCGCCTTCGTACTCCGCCGTCACGCGGGATCCGCGTGCGCCTCCCGGATCGCAGCGAGCCGTGCCCGGGTCCACACGCGCGCACAGGTCGCGCGGCGCGAAGCTGCGGAGTTCGACGACCCGCTTCGTTGCCGCATTCACGACGACGTCGATGCGGCCGAACGACCGGCCGCCTGAGAAGGCCTCCGAGATCGCGATGTCCTGAACCTGGTGCCCCATCGAGAGGTGTGTGTGGCCGGCCACGATGACATCGACGAGCCCTGCCGGCAGCGCGCGCGCGACCGGGATGATCTCGTCGTTCGGATCGCAGGACGAGACGTCGCGCGGGTTCGAGAAATCCGTGCATCGGCCGCCCGCGTGCGCCGCCACGACGATCATGGTGGCGCCCCCGGCTCTCAGCCGCCTGGCTTCCGCTTCAATGGTTTCCGCGAGCGGTGCGACGCGAAGACCGTGGACGTTGGCGGCAATCGTCGTGAACAGCGCTCTCGTCGTCATGACACCGACGATGCCGACCCGCACGCCTGCCGCGGTGACGACGGTAGAGGGCCTGACATTCTTGAAATCCACCGGCCGGCCCGTTCCGGCGTCGATCAGGTTCGCGGCGAGAAATGGAAAGGCAGCCTGCGCGGCGCGCGCCTTCAACGCGCCTCGGGGATCGTCGTCGGGCCGCTGCGGCGTGGACGGCGGACCGACCGGACCGAAGTCGAATTCGTGGTTGCCGATGGCGGCGGCGGCGTAACCGAGCGTGTTGTAGGCTGCGACCACGGCCGAGCCCTCGGTCAGGTTCGACTCGAGCGTGCCCTGGAACATGTCGCCGGCGTCGACGAGCAGGACGGCTCCACCGTCTCTGGCCCGGGCCGCGCGCAGGTTGGCGACGTAACCGCCGAGCAGCGCGAGCCCTCCACGATCCTCACGCTGCAGGATGCCGCCGTGCAGGTCGTTGGTGCCGACAATCGAGAGGGTGACGGTTTTCCTGGCTGGCGAGTCGGGCGCGATCGACGGACGGCGCGCGCTGCTCGTGCAGCCGATCGCGAGCGCGGCAAGCGCCGGAAGGAGTCGTCTGCGCCACATGTACTGACACGATACCGCATCACGCCGGCCGCGTATGTTGACGGCGCGAACCGACCGGCCGGCAAAGGGCTACGCCGAGGCGGAAACGCTCGACGTGCTGGCCGCGTTATCGGACGCGGGCGCCGACGCATTCTTCATCAACGGGTTCACGCTCGATCAGCAGCAGCGCGCGAAGGCGGCGCTGAAGAAGCCGCTGATGATCGGCTCGAGCGGCCCCGCCGCCGAGTGGCACGCCAGGGGCGTGGACATGGCCTTCTACCATATCGACGACATCGGCATCGGCGCGATGCACATCGCGCTGAAGGACATGAAGGCGAAGGGCGGGCCGTTCGACGAAGCGGCGAAGTGGCGGCTGCCGCGGGACGTGCCCGGTTGATCGACCAGGACGAGTGGCTGTCGCGGGCGCAGAAATACGGCGTCATCAAGTAGCGCGTCCGCTATTGCGTTTACGACGGCACAGAGGAGCGGCTAGTGAGCGGCCCCCGGGGAGGTAATGGTCCCTTCGTATGTGCCGGAGGTGGTGAACGTGATGCCGCTTGCGACACGCGTCACCGTAAAAATGCCCTGGGCTCCCGCGAACCGACCCGTGCCACCAGTGATGGTGTGGACATCCGTGATGTCGAATTCACCGGGTGCCGTCGGGTGACCCGACCCGGCGACCGTCGTGTCGATGCGGTCTCCATTCGCCGCGACAAAATGAGCCGCACCCGTCGTTCTCCCTGCCGCGAAGATTAGCGTCACACGTTGTGTGAACGAGAATCGCCCCAAATGGATACCGTTGCCCGAGCCGTCAGTCGTCACCACCAGCGTGCTCGACGTACCGTCCGAGTCGGTGTCGATGCCTTGCATCGTTCCTTTGAAGGGCACTTGCTTCGGTGCCGCAGCCGCGACGACAAGCGATGACGACGCCGCGGACGGCGCGACGGATGGAGTGGACGTAGGCGCCGTCGGTGACGTGGACTGACCCGCCTGACTACAGGCCGACGGCGAAGATGGGTCCCGCGACCAAAACGACGGCGGCGAACGAGGCACGCACGGGCATAAACACTCCTTGTCCATCGAGATGACGCACGCGTGAGCGCGGACGAGTACTCAGGGCTCGCAGTTCGACCACAGACACAGTCAAGGTTGGACGTCAAACGCAAGCGGGCCTTCAAGGAAGACGAGATGCTTCAGGAATGCCGCTCCGGCCGTCACCGAAGTATCTGCAGGAATGTCCGCATGCACCGTGGACGGTCTGTTGTCCCCGCCGGACGCTTCGCATAAACTGGACTGGTAGTCTCCGGCGGTGACCGGTTGTGGGCCAGGTTGGCCGGTCCGCCCGCTGGAAAACTCCCACTTGCGGAAGTGGCGGAACTGGCAGACGCACCAGCTTGAGGGGCTGGCGGTAGCAATACCGTCGGGGTTCGAATCCCCGCTTCCGCACCAACTTAGATTCAGTTAGCACGGAATTCGATGCAGCAGCCGAAACGCACGCCGAGGGGCGCGTTTGCGGGTGTATGCGACGGCCAAGGTCGCACAACGAGCTTTCGTCGACCAGCGACCCTAATACTTCCTATCCGCCCACCGCGGAGTGTGTTTGCCCAGGAAGGCCTCGACGCCTTCCTTCCCGTCGGCACCGACGAAGTCGCAGGCGATCGCGTGCCCAGCGAACACGTACGCCTCGTCCAGCTGCAACTCGAGTTGGCGGTAGAACACCTGCTTGCCCGTGGCGATGGCCGCCGGTGACTTCGACGCGATCAGGCGGGACAGCGACTCGACTTCGGCGTCGAGCGCCTCGGGGGCTGCCACGCGGTTGACCAGGCCGATCTCGCGGGCGCGATTCGCGCTGATCGCCTCGCCGGTCAGCAGCATTTCCATGGCGTGCTTCCGGCCGACAGCCCGGCCGAGCGCCACGCCGGGAGTGGCGCAGAAGGCGCCGATGTTGACGCCGGGCGTGGCGAAGGTCGCAGCCGACGATGCGACAGCCAGGTCGCAGGTGGCCACGAGCTGACAGCCAGCCGCAGTGGCCAGACCGTGCACCTTCGCGACCACCGCCTGCGGCAGCCGCGCGAGCGTCAGCATCATGCGGCTGCAACGAGCGAACAACGCCTCCACCTCCGCCACGTCGCCCATGACGCGAAGCTCCTTGAGATCGTGACCGGCGCAAAACCCGCGCCCGCGCGCCGCGAGCACGACGACCCGGACACTCGTATCCTGGGCCAGTCGGTCGAGCGCCAACTGCAGCTCGTCGATCAGCGCACCCGATAGCGCGTTGAACTGCGCCGGGCGATTGAGGGTCAGCGTGGCGATGCCGTCGGCCGTTTCGCACAGCAGGATGGCCTCGGCAGCGGTCGTTGCAGCTGATGTCATGGTCCGTTCTTCTTTCTCGATCGCGTCAGAACGAGACGCCACGCGGGATGAGACGGTGCTCGTGCGCCTGCCGCTCCAGCTGCTCCTGGAAGTCCGGATGCGCAATCCCGATGAGGGCCTTGGCGCGCTCCGCGATCGATTTACCCTTCAGGTTGGCCATCCCGTACTCGGTGACGACGTACATGATGTCGGAGCGCGGCGTCGTCACAATGTTGCCCGCCGTCAGGTCGAGAACGATCCGGCTGCGGCGATCGCCGCGCTTGTCGTAGGTCGACGACAAGCAGATGAACGACTTGCCGCCCTTCGAGGCGTATGCTCCGCGCACGAACTGCAGTTGACCACCGGTGCCGCTGATGTGGCGGTGACCGTCGGACTCGGACGCGGCCTGTCCCTGCAGGTCGACCTGGGTGGTGTTCTGGATCGACACCACGTGAGCGTTCTGCATGATGATGTGCGGCGAATTCGTGTATTCCACCGGACAACAGTGCATATCAGCATTGCGGTCGAGCGTCGCGTACAGCTGGTGTGAGCCGAGGGCAAACGTGTACACCACCTTGCCCGGATTCAACTGCTTTCTCGCACCGGTGATCTGGCCGGCCTTGTAGAGCTCGGCGAGGCCGTCCGTCATCATCTCGGTGTGGACACCGAGGTTGCGCACGCCGCTTTCGACGAGCAACGCGCACACGGCGTTGGGCATGGCGCCGATCCCGATCTGCAGGCAATCCCCGTCCTCGATCTCCGAGGCGATGAGCCGCCCGACCGCGGCGTCGACGTCACGAACCGGCGGATTCGGTAGCTCCGGCGCTGGGGCATCGTCGGTGCCTTCGATCACGTAGTCCACTTCGCTGATGTGGAGGCTTGTCCCCTCGCCGTAGACGTACGGCAGCCGCTCGCTCGTCTCGACGATAACCATGCGGGCGCGTTCGACGATGGCGCGATGCCACAGGTTGGCGGCGCTGAGATTGAAGTAGCCGTGCTCGTCCACCGGACAGGTTTTAAACACGACGATGTCCGACGGGGCCATGAACCGCCGGTAGTAGTCAGAGATCTCGCCGAGATTGACGGGGATGTAGTGGCACCGCCCCTCGTCGTGTTTCTTCCGGTCGTAGCCGGAGAAGTGCAGGCTGAACGTATGGACGTGTTCGCCCTCGGGGTCGGCGTCCAGCACAGCACGAGGCCGCATCGTCAGGCAGTGGCGGATCTTGACGTTCGAGACTTCGCGGACGCGGGCGGCCAGTGCGCGGTCGAAACGGTCGGGCTGGCACAGCCCGGTACCGTAGTCCAGCCACATGTCCGAAGCGACGAAGCTGGCGGCGCGCTCCGGCGAGATGGTCTGAGCTGGCGCAGCAGCCACGCGCCGTTCGACGGGATCGATTGAGGTCACGGACACCGGTGGCGTCTTCCGACCGCTCACTATACCCGAGCCCACCGGCTCCCTGCGGGTCTTCCGGGATATTGCGGGAATTGCACGCGCCGATCAACCGTGGCCCTAACCCTGCACCCAGCAAGTGCCCGGTCGGCGTGTGCGAATTGTGCGAATGGAATCGTCGCTGGTGTTCGCTTCCGCAAGCTCCCGCACGACCTCCGTCCGCGGGATACGCGTCAGTTCGCGACAGCACGGCAAATCAGCCAGCTTGAGAGGCTGGCGGTAGCAATACCGTCGGGGTTCGAACCCCCGCTTCCGCACCACCTTCTAGAATCAATAATTCAGAGCCATCGACGGCCGCCCTGCGAAGGCCGCCGTCGTTGTCATGTTGTCAAAGCGCGCGCAGACGTTTTCGTCAGCGCAGCCGTTGGCAGCTACGACCAACGCAGTCGTCGAGAGCACCTGCCCGAGCTGCTACTGTCGGATATGGCAGACGCCCGCATTCTTCCGTTCGAGAGTCTCGGACAGCACGTTTGCCTGATGTTTTGCTGCGCCGGATTCTCGCGCTATGCTTTGCTGCCGCGGTTCTTGGTCGTCTTCGAGTACGGAGGTTGATTCCGTGAGTACGCAACATCGCTCGTTCCTTCTTGCTTCGCTCCTGCCAGCAGTCCTGCTCGTCAGCGCATTCGCTGTCGTTCACGCGCAGACTGCTGGATCGCCGGCGGCCAGCCGCTGGTCTGATCCTGCCACCTGGCCTGACAAGAAGGTGCCCGCCAAAGACGACGTGGTCACCATTGAGAAGGATATGAACGTCATCCTCGACGTCAGTCCGCCGCCGCTGCATGGCGTCAAACTCGACGGCACGCTCAGCTTCGCGGATAACAAGGATCTGGAGCTGACCACCGAGTGGATCATGGTGCACGGGGCGTTGGAGATCGGCACGGAAGCCAAACCCCACACGCGCAAGGCGACCATTACCCTCACCGACAACGTCAAAGACGAAGACATCAGTGTTCCCGCAGCGAGTGTCACGAGTGACCGCAGTGACCGCGGGATCATGCTGATGGGTGGAACCCTCAGCCTGCACGGCAACCGGACGAACTCCTGGACGAAGCTGTCCAGGACCGCCGAAGCCGGCAGCACCTCGATTGACGTCCTGAACGCCGCTGGCTGGCGGGTCGGCGACGTGATTGTCCTCGCGTCAACCGATTTCGATCCCCATCAGGCAGAGCGGCGAACCATTGCGGCCATCCGCGGCAACACGATCACGCTCGACAAGAAACTGGACTACATGCACTTCGGCAAGATCACGTTCGACGTGGATGAACGCGGCGAAGTCGGCATGCTGTCGCGCAATATCGTGATCCAGGCGTCGCCTGACGCAGACACGAACCTCTTTGGCGGCCACATCATGGCGATGGGCGCGAGCAAGATGATGGTCGACGGCGTCGAGCTCAATCGCATGGGTCAGAACATGCACCTGGCGCGATATCCGATCCACTGGCATCTGGTCGGCGATGCGCAGGGGCAGTACATCAAGAACTCCGCCGTGCACGACACCTACAGCCGCTGCGTGACCGTGCATGGCACCAATTACCTCGACATTGAAAACAACGTGACCTACAACAACATTGGTCACTGCTTCTTCCTCGAAGACGCCGTGGAGCACGGCAACCAGTTCGTCCACAACCTGGGGATCCTGACCAAGTGCCATCCGGACGCGCCGTGCGTCCCGACAAACCTCGCTCCGTTCAAAACGGCGGACGGCAAGAACTTCCTTACGGACGGCCAGAACGCCAAGGACATCCTGATCCCGTCCGACAACACGGCGTCGACGTTCTGGATCACCAATCCGGACAATATTTACCGGGACAACGTGGCCGCGGGGTCCGATTCGACAGGTTTCTGGTTCGCCTTGCCGGAGCATCCGACGGGAAAGTTCGAAGGCACGGAGATCAGTGCGAAGACCTGGCCGCGTCGAATCGCAGGTGCGGGAGTTCAAGGGCAACACCGCCCATTCGAACTTTGACAGTTTCATGTTGGACCGCGGCCCCAGGGCCGATGGCCATTTCGCCGTCGGCGGGCATATTTCCGTTGCCAATCCCGCTGACGCGAACGGCCCTCAAGTGGCGTCGGTCTTCGAGGATTTCACCAGCTACAAGAACCGCAATAGCGGCCATCTGGGCGCGCGGTGAGATGCACATGTTCAAGAACCTGAAGCTGGCCGACAACGCCATTGGCTACACGCATGCGTCCGGCAACTTCGGTCGTTCCGCCTATACGTCACGGGTGGTCGATTCGCGGTTCGTGGGCGAAACCGAGAACATCGGCAACCCGAGGACGCCGGCGGAAATGGCCTACGGCCGCAGCTTGCCTGAACCCGCACTCGCCGGATTTCCCGATCCGCGGCTACGAGTTCTACGACTACCATCACGAACTGGACAATGTCACCTTCGTGAATTTCCAGGACAACGCCACCCGCAAGACGGGAGCGATCTCCTACCTGCTGTATACCAGCTTCGGCATGAGCTCCAACAACACCATCCAGCGCGCGAAATTCGTCAACGCCAAGCCGGTGTATTTCCCGCCGATGGAGTACAAGTGGAGCAACGACGATTACGGCAATGGCAGCTATAAGACCTCCGTCTTCCACGACCTGGACGGCTCGGTCGACGGTGTCCCGAACTCCTTCATTCTCATCAACGACGACAATGACGGAATCGCCATCGACGACGCCTGCGAGATCAAGCCCACCTGGAACGCTGCGGTGTGCAAGGGCGACGTCGGGCGCATGACTGTTGGCGCCCCCGCCGGCGGTGGTGGTCGTGGCGCAGGCGCCGGTGCCGGCGGTAGAGGCGGCGCTGCGGTAGCTGGCGGTCCGGGCGCTGGCAGGGGTGGCCTCGGTGGTCTCGTTGGCCCCAGAAACGGGGTCTTGGGCGCCGCTGCACCCGCGGGGCCGCCAGTCGTTCTCAGCCGCAATGGCAAGGATTTCCCCGTCACCGGAGAAACCAACGTACGAGCGGGTACCGAGATCAAGGTGACCACCGAAAGGCCGTCCCTGGCCCTCAGCGTGAAGGAACTGGATGCCGGTTCGTGGGTGATGTTCGAGCTGCCGGGATTCACCACGGCAGCGTCGGGTACGGAGCAGAGCAGCCTGGATGCACTTCGCAAGGCCAGCGCCACCTCGTACTACAAAGGCAACGGTTCGCTCTGGGTCAAGCTTGTCTCCACCGGTGACGTCCTGGGCAGCGGCCCTGACAGCGGCCCTGGTGGCGGAGCCAGCCTCCAGGCCAGCCGGTAAGCAGCAACCCTGTTGCACGAGCAAGAGCCCCCGGCTGTGCCCGGGGGCTCTTTTAGTTCGCAGCCCGCCTGAGGTTCAGCGGTCAGGTCCCGACCACTCGAACCCGATGTGCTTGCTCGACAGCCCGACGCGATCCCACTTGAAGCCGAAAGCGTCGGCCCGGTCGGCGGTTGATTTCCCGTAAGTCGCCACGCCGCCTGGGCCCGTTTCGCAGCCACCCGCGTTGTGCACCTGCACTCGCTTGCCGGGTGGCGTCGTCGGCCCGCCGATCGCTTCGGCGCTCGACTTCATCCTGCCGGGAATTTCGGCCCGCCACGAAGCCAGGTCGTCGTCGACGTGAAAGTCGATGCGGGCGAACTCCATCCCGCGCACCTCGCCGATGGATTGCGCGAATATCCCCGGCCAGCCACCGACGCGTCCGCCAAAGATCATCTGCAGCGCGTCGCGTTGGCGCTCGTCCGCGCGTTCGTCCAGGAATATCGCCATCGACGCTTTCGTTTGCGGTTCCCAGAGGTTTCCTTTGAAACCGCCGAGCGCCATCACGCTGAGGCCGTCCAGGCGCACGTCGCCGTAGTTCCCCTTGCGGATATGCCACGCCAGAATGCCCTCGCAGTCACCAGTGGTGGGCGGCTGGGCAAAGGTGCACGGACACGGGACGCTGCAGTTGCACGTATCGAACCAGTCGCCCTGGACGCGCCACTTCGGAATGTCTGCCATAACGTCTCCTATCCTGCTTTGCGGGACAGCGCGCAAGATTATGCATCTTTCAGGCGACGAGCATCCAGAACGCCCCGGCAATCAGCAGGACGCCGCTGACGCGCGCGCCCCGGGCGCCGAATGGCGTCAGCTTTTCGAATGCGACGAACACCGTCAGCGCGCCGATGACCGCGAGATTCATGACGCCGCCCGCAAACAGCAGCAGCATCAGCGCCCAGCAGCAACCCACGCAGAGGGCGCCGTGCTCGAGCCCCATCCGGAACGCACCAGACCACCCGGGCCGCCAGCGGCTCATCAGGAATCCAAGCGGTGACCGGCACGTGCGCAGGCACGCCTCCTTGATCGGGGTGAACTGATACACGCCCGCGACGAAGAGCAACGTCGCGCCGACGACAGGACTGGTGACCTCCATCATCGACGACACGAACACGAGCTTCGCCAGAAACCGCTGAAGCGCCGTGGCCCCGAAGCTGAACAGGGTCCACGCGAGGAGGTAGCCGGCGGCGAGCGCGTAAATCTGACGCGACGCGGCGGATGCTCCGGCTGCGGGACGCCGCGCGACACGGCCGTAGAGCAGCAGCATCGGTGATGCGGACGGCAGCATCATTGCCACCATCATGACTGCCCACATGGCCCAGAGCAGCGCCAGATGCGGCACGTCCCACACCGGTGTCATCATCCAGGCGCTCGCACCGGTCATCGGCCCGTACATGTCACGGGCCATCACGACAATCCACAGCCACGAAACCAGTGACAAGACGGTCAGGAGAACCACCAGCGGCGCACGCGTGCCGCCGACTCCAAGCTCGACCAACGTTGGCTGCCCGTCCTCGCGGGCGGGGGGATCGACCATCGACAGATCGTTACGCCATTTCGCTGGTCGCGCCAAGGCCTCCATCGGAGACGGGTGTCCATCCGGACCGGCAAGTCGCTTAGGCTAGTCGCATGGGCATTCCATGGCTCTTCGCACTAAAGGCGATTCCCTGGGACACGATCCTGGCGAACGCGCCCTCCATCCTGCGCTCGGCGGACGAACTCGTGGCGAAGACAACGCACCGCCCGGCTGCGGTGTCTCGCAGCGACGTGCAGGCGCTTGCCGATCGAATCGCGCTGCTCGAGCAACGCGACCGTGAAACCGCGGAATTGCTCACACGGGTCACCGCGCAGGTCGGGGCGCTGACCACGGCGGTCGAGGTGATCGAGGCCCGTACCCGCTGGCTGCTCGTGGTCGCGATCGCGGCGGCGGTGATGTCTGTTATCGCGTGCGGGGTCGCCGTGTTCGCGCGATAGTCGGTGGCCCTGTCATCGGAGTCGTTGTTGTCGTTTGGCGTTTCCGGAAGCGGCTCGTCACGCAACCGGATGTTGCAGACGAGCAACGTTGTCCCGGCCGGGCCTGAGCCGCAACGGCCGTGGCGCCTTCGACTCTGCCTTGTTCCGGTACATTCTCCGATCGGCTCGCGCCAACAGGCGTTCGTACGTTTCGCCATCATCAGGAAAGACGCTGGCGCCGGCGCTCACGCGTAATGCTATTTGGCGGCCATCCTCCGCGTGCAGGGAGATTGCCGCAACGGCGTCCTGCAGCCGGCGGCGACGCTCCTCGGCTTCGGGGCGGCCGCACGACGAAAGCAGGACGACGAATTCGTCGCCTCCGTACCTGATGCACGTATCGTACGGCCGGGTCGTCTGCCGCAGCACCCTGGCGACCTCCTGCAGCGCACGATCGCCGGCGAGGTGCCCATACTCGTCGTTGATGATCTTGAAGTCGTCGAGATCCAACAGAACGAGCGAGAACTCTGAGGACGTCCGGCGGGCGCGCCCCAGCTCTCGCGCGACCTGGAACTGCAGCGCGCGCGGGTTGGCGAGTCCGGTCAGGCCATCTTTGAATGCCTGTTCCTGGGTGCGCTCGAACACGAGCGCATTGTGTACGACTGACGCCGCCTGATGGGCCACCTGATCGAGCACGCGGCGATGGTCTTCCGTGTACGATTCGCGGTCCTGATGAAAGACGACGATCGTGCCGATCACGTCGTCCGCAACCGTCAACGGGCAGACCAGGGCGGACTGCAGCTGGAGGTCGGCGGCGAATGCCCCCGCCGCGCTGAACTCCACGCTCGGCAGCCCGTTGACCAGCGGCCGGCGATGGCGCGCCACCCACCCACTCAATCCGTTGCCCTCGGCGATCGACGCATTCTCCAACAGGTCGGCGTGCAGGCCGACGCAGAATCTGCAGTGCAGATCTTCGTCTCCGCGCCGCACGAACAGCGCACACGTCGAGAACGGCACGAGCGCGCTGAGCTTCGCGCTGACCAGCGTCATCGTCTCGGTCAGGCTCATGCTTCGACCCATCGACTGCGCGATTTCATACAACGCGTACGTTTCGCGGTTTGCCGATGCGATCTCGGCAAACGCATCGGCTCCAAATCGTTCGCCGCCGCCGGTGGGAAGGTCGTGGCTCGCAGGTTCCTGCGAGCGAGGCATCAGCCGCAGGAAGCCATCGTTCGTCGGTGGAGTGAGCATCGGCACCAGCCTGGTGAATTCGGCGACGATGGCCGGGATCGAATGCCTTGCCGGCGTCTTCCTGAATCATCCGGATGGCCGCAGCTGGCGAAAGGGCTGGCCGGTACGGCCGCTCGGAGGTGACCGCGTCGAAGCAATCGGCGACAGAGAGTATTCGCGCACCGAGAGGGATCTGTTCGCCGCACAGTCCGGACGGATAGCCCGTGCCGTCCCATCGCTCGTGATGACTGCGAATCAACGGGGCGACTGGGCACTGGAACGGAACCGCGCTGACGATCTCGGCGCCGATCTGTGCGTGCAGCTGCATCTTTTTCCGCTCGTCGGGCGTCAGCGGGCCGGGTTTGGACAGGATGTGCTCCGGCACCGCAAGTTTCCCGATGTCGTGGAGCAACGCCGCGATCTCGACCGCTTGTCGATCGAGATCGGGCAGCTCGAGCTGGCGCGCCAGTGCCGCCGCGTAATACTGAACACGCTCCACATGACGACTGCCGCCCGCGTCCTTGGCTTGAATGGCGCGTGCGAGCACCTCGGTGCTGTCGCGGTGGAGCTGCGTCCACTCGGCAACGCGCCGCTGCTCATCGGCAATGCGTCCGAGGTAGATGCGATAGGTTCGATACGTCAGGCCCAGCGGAATGAACGCGAGTACCGTCTGCCACTGCCCTGCGCTGCGGAAGAGTTCGACAGCGATACCCGCAGCGATTGATCCGACGACATAGCTGGTGATCGTCCACAGGAAGTTGTCGTGCCAGACACGCAACACGTTACGACGTGTCGAGAGCCCGAAGGCGGCTGCGACAGCCAGCGAGTTGACGAGAAAATAGATCATCGCTGCGGCCATCAATGGCTGCAGCGGCGCCGCCGGCAACGTGCCATACGTGCCTCCAAGGGACGTGTACGTCGTGCCCGCTGCGGCAACACTGATCGCCAGAGTGGCCATGCTGAACAGCGTCTTGTACGCAGGGTTGCGTGCTCCCATCCTGAAGGTGCACTGCGACCAGGCGCTGGAAATGGCAATCAGCATCGTCGGGGCGGGGCCGAGGAGGAGCAGAGCGGTGAAGTCGACCGCGTAGGAGAGCGAGATGCAGGAGGTTCCCGCCCCAAGCGGCATGTCGACCTTCAGGGCTGAACTGACGACCGACAGCACCAGTAAAGCTGCAAAGAGCCCGGGCCGCGGGAACTGCACGGACCACAAGGAGTTGGCCATCACCGCCGCTCCAAGCGCGATCATGGCGTACACATAGGCCCGGCCGGGGACGGGACGACGCGTCACTGGATCACCTCCGCTGACATTCATCGAGATTGAGCGTGCGCATGTGAAACCTGCTAGGGCGAAGTCAGAACCGATCCGGTCGACCCGACGCTGTCGTCGAGCGCACCCCAGACCGTCAGCGACGGGACCGCCGCCGCCATTCCCCACGAGACGGACGTTCCATCCGAGGCGCCAATCAGGCTGCTCCCCCACACGACGTTGCTGCCCCAGACAATGTTGTCGTCGCTGCTTCCCCAGACGATGTTGTCGTCGCTGCTGCCCCAGACGATGTTGTCGTCGTTGCTGCCCCAGACGATGTTGTCGTCGTCGCTGCCCCACACGATGTTCTGCGTCCACGCCAGCTCGTTGAAGTACACCACGGGGCCTTCGCTGAGCGCGTCGCCCCATGCAACGGTCTCTGCCCAGGGCTGGATCTGACCGTCGATCACGGTCCACTCGTCCACGCCGCTGGTCAGCCACCATGACTCGAGGGGCACCGACGGATCGACGCGCGCCGCGAGTGCGATCGCTCCGGCGGTATTGACGCTGCCGGTGCCCTGAGTGAGATAGTCGTACTCGACCCCCTGTTCGTCGCGGACCGGCAGCGCCGTGTACTGAAGGATGGCCTTCACCGCATTAGGCGGCAGCGGTGCGGGAAACGCGCCTCGATTGGCCTCGATCATCAACGCGACAGTTCCGCTGACGACTCCTGCCGCCATGCTCGTCCCGCTGAGCCGCAGATAGGAGTCGCCGACCCTGAGTGCCGGATTGTCTCTGTAGAGCGTGCTCGATTTCGCGGCCGCCGCGACGAGACCATGGCCGGGCGCGACCAGATCGGGCTTGGCCATGCCGTCGTACCATGTCGGTCCTCGGGAGCTATATGCTGCGACGCGATCGTCGGTGCGTGTGTTCGTCTCGAGCGTCTTGACCGATCCGACGGTAATTGCCGAAGGTGCATTGCCCGGCGACAGAATGCCTGCATACCCTGGCAGTCCCGTGAGAGAAGAGACGCCGTAGTTGCCGCCGGCCGCGACGACGACGATGCCGGCGCGCACGGCCGCTTCCACTGCCTGGACCAGCGGATCTGTGGCCGCCGGTTCATAAATGGGGTGGCCGAGAGACAAGTTGATGACATCGACGCCAAGCCGGTCCTTGTTCGCCGTCGCGAATTCGATCGCGCTGATCACATCACTGGTGTTGCCCGCGCCGTTTTGATCCAGAACTTTGAGGGCAACGATCCGCGCCTTCGGCGCAACTCCCCGGTAACGCTTCCCCGACGACAGGTCCCCGCTGCCCGCGATCAGCCCGGCAACGTGAGTGCCGTGGCCGTAATCGTCCGAGGGCGACGCGGCTCTCCCGTCCTGAGTGAAATCGTAGAAGCCGGCGATCCGGTCACCGAACTCGGGCCCTGCCTCCAGACCAGAGTCGATCACGGCAACACCCACCCGATTACCGGTGGGAGACTGGACTGGAAGACCGAGCGTTCCTCGAAGCGTCGAATCTCCCGATGACGACTGCTCCGCGATCACCACCGCGTCGATCGAGATGGACGCGACGAAAGGAAGGTGTGAGAGACCTTCGAGCGCCGCAACAGGCACGCGAGCCGTCAGCGCATTGATGCTCGGATGAGCGAGCAGCACCCGATGACCGGCGTGTTCCAGTGCGATGGTCAACCCGGGGATCCCATTTGAGGCCGCCCGGATGATGACGCGCTGAGTGCCTGAGTCACCGGCGCGGACGCTCGCCGCGAGCCGTGCGTCCAGCTTGGAAATCACGTCTGGCGGCTGTTGCGCATGGGTCACCGTCGCCGCCACGGTCAGTACGGCAACGCATAGAAACAGTGATTGAGAACGGAGGAGTTTGGAACGCATGGCGTTGTCGTCAGGCAACCGTCACGCCATCACGAGCGCAGCACCTCCTTTAGGGGGGCTGCCCGGTAACGTTCTTTGTAGTGCAGATACTTAAATTGATGGGCTGCCGTGCAGTCGCGTGCACGTTTAGTTCATTCGGTCGCCAGACAGCGATCCGTTTTGGAACAACGACTTACAGTTTCGTTCTGGTGGTTCACGACCGGAATATGTCGGCACCGTCCTGCCGACCCATCCGTCCGCAAAAGACGCCTCCTTGTCTCATCCGTCCAACCTGCGCATACTTGGAGACTCACATACCAAAAACGCGCAGCGGCCCCCGGGTGGGCTGCCCTGGAGAGCCTGTCCATGAACTCAACCCGAGCGACGCTCGGCATGCGAGTCACCGCTGCGGTGTGCGTCGCGATCCTCATCCCGTCAAACGTCGCCTTCGCCTCGCCGCATCCACAGGCGGCGCCCGCAGCGGCGACGCCGGCGGCGGCCGTGAAGATTCCCAACGACCAGCTCGATTCGCTGGTGGCTCCGATCGCCCTCTATCCGGATCCGCTCCTGGCGCAGGTGCTGGCCGCCTCGACCTACCCGCTCGAAATCATCCAGCTGCAACAGTGGCTCGGCAAACACCCCGACTTGAAAGGCGAGGCGCTCGCCGCCGCCGTCGAGAAGGAAAGCTGGGATCCGGCCGTTCAGGGGCTCGCCGCGCTGCCCGACGTCGTCAAGCGACTGGGCGAGGACATCAAGTGGACGGCCGATCTCGGTAACGCGTTCCTCGCGCAGCAGAGCGACGTCATGGACGCCGTGCAGCGCATGCGGAAAAAGGCGTCCACCGCGGGGAACCTCAAGACGACCGAGCAGCAGAAGGTCACGACGCAGGTCGTCCAGACCAAGGAAGTCATCGTCATCCAGCAGGCGAATCCCCAGGTGATCTACGTCCCGGCCTACAACCCCGTCGTTGTGTACGGGCCGCCGATTTATCCGTATCCGCCGATCTACTATCCGCCCCCCGGCTATTACGCTGCAGGCGTCGCGATCGGATTCGGCGTCGGCATCGCGATGGGCGCGTTCTGGGGCGGCGGCGGCTGGGGCTACGGCCCGCGTTGGGGCTACGGCAGCGTCAACATCAACGTGAACAACCGGTATGTGAACCACTACAACCGGTACAACAGCTACAACCGGTACGGCAACAACTGGAATCACAACCCGGCGCATCGCGGCGGCACCCCCTACGCCGATCGCAACACCGCGAACCGCTATGGCGGCACGGCGCGCGGCGATTCAGCGGCGACGCGACAGACGGCAGCCCGGCAGAATTCGGCCGCGTCTGCGCGGACACAGCCTGCCGCCGGCACCAATCGGAGCGGGGCCACCGGCGCAAATCGTGCCGGTGCGTCGCCTGCCGCGAGCAGCGCGGGCGCGAACCGCGGGACGTCGGGTGCGGGCGGCGATCGCGTCGGCAATCGAAACATCCCGAGCAGCCAGGGTTCCAGCCGGAACGGCAATGCCTTCGGCGGCGCCTCGAGCAGCCGGCCGAGCAGCAGCGCCGCCGGCGCCAGCAGCCAGCGCGGGTCGTCCAGCGTGGGCGCGTCGCGCGCGCGCTCGGGCGGGGGCGGCGGCGGGCGGCGGAGGTAACGGCCATGACGAACCCACAAACGACTTCGACCCCGGCCCGATCGACGGCAGCGCGGCGGCTCGCCGTGACGGCACTCGCGTTCGCCTTGTTCGGTGCGCCCGCGCTGTTGTCGCAGACGTCCCCGGCGCCGGCTTCGACGGCGAAACCGGCCCCCGCCGCCGTGCCGCCTCCCGGCGCAAAGGCCTTCCCGACCGCGCAGGCGGCCGCAACCGCGCTCATCCAGGCGGCGTCGAGCTTTGATGAACCGGCGCTCGCCGCGATGTTCGGTCCCGAGCGGCAAGGATCTCGTGAGCACCGGGGACCCTGTTCGCGACAAGTCCTACGCGCTCGCGTTTGCTTCGCTCGCGCAGGAGAAGACACGCGGTTGTCGTGAGCCCGAGAAATCCCGGCCGCGCCACGCTGCAAGTGGGCCGCGAATCCTGGCCGCTGCCCGTGCCGCTCGTGAAGATCGCAGGCAAGTGGTACTTCGACGCCAGCGCCGGACGCGACGAGGTCCTGTTCCGCCGCGTCGGCGCCAACGAGCTCGACGCGATCGAAGTGTGCCGCGGGTTCGTCGAGTCGCAGCACGAGTACGCGCTTGCGTTGCACGATGACTCACGCGTGCACCAGTACGCGCAGCGCATCATCAGCACGCGAGGCAAGCAGGACGGCCTGTACTGGAAGAACGCCGACGGCACCGACGGCGGCCCGATCAGCGAAGCGGTGGCCAAGGCGATCGACGAAGGCTACGCGGTGGACACGGCATCCGCGTATCACGGCTACATCTTTCAGGTCCTGAAGGGCCAGGGGCCGGCCGCGCCCCTCGGGGAGCTCGATTACGTGATCGGCGACGCCATGATCGGCGGGTTCGCGATGATCGCGACGCCCGCCGAATACGGCGTCACCGGCATCCAGACATTCATCGTCAATCACGACGGCATCGTGTATCAGAAGGATCTCGGGCCGGACTCGGTGGCCCTCGCGAAGCAGATCACCCGGTACAACCCCGACAAGACGTGGGTCCGCACGAACGACGCCTGGACGAAGTAAGACTAACCGACAGCGGCAGTACGACCAGCGTCTCTCGGGCGATGCAGAAGCCACGTAATCATTGGTGACGTCATGACCGTCGTGATGAGCGCCATGAGCACCAGCATGGAAAACACGACCGGCGACAGGATGCCGAGCTCGAGGCCGATATTGAGCACCACGAGCTCGATGAGCCCGCGGGTGTTGAGGAGCACGCCGAGCACGCCGGCCTCCCCCCATGTGAGCCCCATGGCGCGGCCCGCCAGCAACGACCCGCCGCCTTTGCCGAGGACCGCAACGGCCAGCATCAGCGCGGCGTCACGCCACAACGCGGCGCTGTCGATCAGCTGCACCGACGTGCGCAGTCCGGTGAACGCGAAGAACAGCGGCAAGAGCAGGCTGACGGTCACCGCCTCGATGCGCCTGGCAAAGATCCGTTCGACCCCCGCTTCCCTGGGCATCATCAGGCCCGCAAAGAACGCGCCGAACAGCGCGTGCACGCCCACCCATTGCGTGGTGGCCGCCGACACCGTCATCACGATCAATCCGATGGCGAGCGCCTCGCCCGACCCGCTGAACCGCGGACCTCGCCACCGTCCGTAGGCGCGCAGCAACGGCCGGACGACGGTGACCATCGCGCCCAGGTAGCCGGTAAACAGAACGATACGCGCGAGGAACGTCCGCGCATCAGCGGCGCGGACAAGCGCCGTGATGCCGCCGAGGATCATCCACCCGGTCACATCGTCGAACGCCGCACAGGCAATCGCCACGACCCCCAGCGGCGTCGTCAGCAAACCGTGGTCCACGAGGATGCGCGCCAGGACCGGAAAGGCCGTGATGCTCATGGCCGTCCCGATGAAGAGCGCAAAGGGCCATCGCCCAACCCCGGGCGGAGCAAGCCGCTCGTGTATGGCCACCGCCAGCAACACGCCGAGCACGAACGGTACGATGATGCTGGTGGCGCTCGTGACGATCGCCACGTGCTTTCGGGCATCCAGGTGCGGAGAATCGAGCCGCAGGCCGACGAGGAACATGAACAGCACGAGCCCAACCTGGCTGAGCGCGTTCAGAGCGGGGAGGGAGGGCGCGGCGAACAGCGCCGCCGAGGCCCGGGGCATAAGCCATCCGAAGCAGGATGGCCCGAGCATCAGGCCCGCGGCCATTTCACCGACGACTGCGGGTTGTCCGAGCGGCACGAACAGCCGCCTCGCCGCGCGTGACACCGTGAAGATGATTGCGACCTGGAGCAGCAGGACGAACGAGATCGGGACGCCCATGCACCGTATCAGTAGTCCTTGGTGCTCATGGTCAGCCGTATCTTCATTCCTTCGGTCTTGATGGCCGCAGTCGGCATCACGAAGGGGAAAGACGCGGCTCGGGCGTGCCCTTTGTCTTCAACCTCGATCTTGTCCCGCGTCGTGTGCGCAACGACGTCGGCGCCGTCGAGCACCTCGACGAGAATGGTGACCAGCTTGTCATGATTGCGAGCAGGGTTCAGCAGCCACAACCCGATGGTGACTTCGAGCTTCCCGTCGGGAATTTCCCTGGCCCGCATCGCGAGCCCGGTTGTGGCGGCCTTGGTCTGGCGGTCCGGGTCGCCACGAAGAGCGACGCCGTCGCATGTGAACTGACCGAGCGCCTTGTAGTCGGGCCCCTCGTGCCAGGACTTGTCTCCCCAGATCGAGCGATCCGCCGCCACGAAGCTCGCCTCGAGCACCATCGGCGAGACGAACGCGTTCGGATCGGGGGTTCCTTGTCGTGCGACCTGGGCGGCCGCGGCGCCCTGGATCGTCAACACGGCCACCAGGGACGAAAAGACGGTGACGGCTCTGAATCTCATGAAGCCTCCGGACGAACGGAACTGGTTCGTCGCGACTCGACTGTATCAAGATCCGATGGATTCTATGCAATTCAAGCCACAACGACACGAGTGTTACGGGCGTCACACGTGGTTCCGCAGCATCAGTTCAACCGGATGCGGCCGCAGGTAGACCTGGTCGGCGAGGTACGCCACATCGCATCGGCGAATGTGATGGACGAACATCGTGAGCGGCACGACCAGCGGCACGCGTCCGGCGGCATAATCGCTGATAAGCGCCAGCAGCTCGGCCCGGCTCTCGGCGTCGAGCGTCCGCTTGAAGTAGCCGAGCATGTGCTGCAGCACGTTGGCCTGCCGGCGCGGCGTGGCGATGGTCCCGAGGGCCGTCATGAAATCGGCCGAGTAGCGATCCTGGAATTCGCGGCGCGCCATGGCTTTGCCCGATGCCACGAGGCGCCCAAGTGCCTGGTAGGCCTCTGGCCGATGGGCCATCAGCGTGAGTTTGTGCGCGGTGTGGAACCGGACGACGTCGCCCATGGACCATCGGGCGGTAAACAATGCGGTGAGGCGACGGTACGCAAAGATACGCTCGACGAAGTTCTCGCGCAGGCGCGGATCGTTGAGCCGCCCTTCTTCTTCAACAGGGAGCAGGGGAAGCCGTGTAGTCAATGCCTCGGCGAACAACCCGCGTCCCGACTTCATGGGGACCCCCGCGGTGCCATACACCTTGACGCGCTCGAGGCCGCACGTGGGCGAGTCCTTCTTCAACACGAACCCGAACAGCTCACCATCGGCCAGTTCCTCGATCCGGCGCCGAGCATAGCCGCGCAGGAGCTCGGTGCGATCCAGGCCCGTCTTGTTGGTCAGCAGACGAATCTGCCCATCGACCTGAACGAGCCGCATCGATTCACGAGGCGGCTCCAGTCCGGATTCGACTTCCGGGCACACGGGCACCCATTCCACGAACTGTCCGAGTGATTCCACGAGGAATGGATCTCGCTTGTGGCCGCCGTCGAAGCGCACGGGCTGTCCGAGCAGACACGCCGAAATCCCGAGACGGATGCGTTCGCGAGTCATGCCCGAGCCGATCACCAGTCCACCCCTGGCGGCCCACCAGGTTTCATGCGCGCGATGCCAAGTTTGGACATCCGGCTCTCGAGCGTGGTCGGCTTCAGGCCCAGGCACTCCGCCGCGCCGCCGGATCCGCGGACGCGCCAGTTGGTGCTCGTGAGGACGGCTCGGATGTGGCTGGCTTCGAGTTCGATCAGCGTCATCGCGTTCGCAGGCATCCGGCGATCATCGGGCCGCGGAGCCGCCACGACGAGTTGAGGGCCGGTTGCCAGGATGACCGCGCGTTCGATGACGTTGCGCAGCTCGCGGACGTTTCCCGGCCAGTGATAGCGCTGCAGGGCGTACAGGCTCTCCTCTGAAATCGACTTGATCGTCTTGCCGAACGACTGGGCGAACTCTTCGACGAAGGTCCACGCCAGAGGCGGGATGTCGTCGACGCGCTCGCGCAGAGGTGGAACGACCACGGGGAACACGTTGAGGCGATAGTACAGATCCTCCCGAAACGTCCGGTCGCGGACTGCGTCCTCGAGATTGAGGTTTGTGGCCGCGATGATGCGGACGTCGATGTTGACGGGATGCGCGCTCCCGAGCCGTTCGATCACGCGCTCCTGCAGTACGCGGAGCAGCTTGACCTGGACCGCCGTCGACAACTCACCGATCTCGTCGAGAAAGAGCGTGGACTGGTGGGCAGCTTCGAACCGCCCGATCTGCCGCGACAGCGCGTCGGTGTACGCGCCTTTTTCGCGGCCGAACAGCTCGTTCTCGATGAGCGACGTCGGAATCGCCGCGCAACTCACGGCGATCATCCGGCGGTGACGCCGCGGGCTGAGGTCGTGAATCGCCCGCGCCATCACCTCCTTGCCTGTTCCCGTTTCACCGAGCAGCAGGACAGTGGCGGGCGTGGGCGCGACCTGTCGGATTTGCGCCAGCACTCGTTGAATGGCCGCGCTCTGCACCCCTTTCGGCAGTTCTCCGCCGGCCACCGTGTCCTGTGCCCTCAACAGTTTGCCTGTCATGTCGTAAATCACCACTCCTCCCCGAGGCGTGCGCCCCGCGCGTCGTTCATGCCGCACCAATCAGTAACAGTACGAGCGGGCAATGTCAATCATTTGTCCATGACAAGCGATTGACATCTGGAGCGGGCTGCAATACGCTGGGAACCTGAACGGCTGTCGAGGACGCGGACCGATGGAACACACGACCCAGACTCGCGAGATGGAAGGCCTGTGAGGAAACCACGCCACACGCCGGCGCACTACCCGATCCGCGCCGTCTCCAAACTGACCGGGGTCGCCATCGATACGCTGCGCGCGTGGGAACGGCGGCACAGCGCCGTGACCCCGGTCCGCGACGATCGCGGCCGGATGTACACCGAAGCCGACGTTGCACGCCTGCGCCTGTTGCGCGCCGCGGTGGAACACGGACACAGCATCGGCCGGCTCGCCGGTCTCACCGATGCGGAACTGCGCCAGCTCGCCGCCACCAGCGATGCGAGCGCCGGGTCCGAGGCGCCTTCCATACAAAGGGCACCGTTCGATACCGCGGGGCTCATCGCCGCGCTGCACAAATACGACGCGACGGGGATCGACCAGCAGCTCAGCCGCCTCGCGGCGGTTCTGCCTCCGCTCGAACTGCTCCGGGACATCTTGATGCCGGCGCTGGCGCACGTCGGCGACGAGTGGCACCGGGGCCCGGTACGCATCGCGCACGAACACCTGATCTCCTCGACGATGCGGAACATCCTCGGATCGTTCCTCCGGCTGTACGCACGCCCGGCGGTCTCGACCCGTTTGCTGTTTGCGACGCTCGCTGGCGAGCGCCACGAGATCGGCACGCTCGGGGCGGCGATGCTCGCCGCCAGCAGCGGGTTGGGCGTCGCGTATCTCGGCCCCGATCTTCCGGCGCGCGAAATCGTCGACAGCGTGAAGCCGGCCGGCGCGCAGGTGCTGGTGCTGGGGCTGACCACGACATCGGCAGGGAGCGCCCGGGAACGCGAACTTCGCACGATCGTCCGCGATCTCCCGAAGGAGGTTGAGCTGTGGGCAGGCGGGCGCGGCGCCGCTCGCCAGGCCGCGCTCATCAGCCCGCGTGGGCTGGTTCTTCGCGACTACAACGCCTACCAGCAGGAGCTCGTCCGCATCGGCGGGCACGTGGCGTGATCCCGTGACCGTCCGCAACATATCGTTCGGTGTGGCGTCACGCCTGTCAGCTGCGCTGACGGCCGCCGTACTGACCCTCGTCGTCACGTCTGCCTCTGCCCAGGACACCACCGGCGTGGGCGCCATCAGCGGCGTCGTGGTGGACGCGGCCGGCCGGCCGGCAGAGGGCGTCCGCGTCTGCGCCCTCGACACCGCAACGTGCGCCACCAGCGACGCCCGCGGCGTGTTCCGCATCGGCGAGCTCCGCGCGGGAGGATACCGGCTGGAGATTCTGCCCCGCGAAGGCCTTCCGTTCACCAGCGACGAGGTGGACGTCCGCGCCGGACTGGACGGCACCGTGGAAATCACGCTGCCCACGGCGGAGGATTTCCAGCAGACAGTCACGGTGACTGCTCCGGCGTTCCAGGCGCCCGACGCGGTGAAGAGCTCGAGCTTTCTGGTGGATCCTCGCGAGATCCTCAAGAGCGCCGCGGCCCTGCAGGACGTATCGCGCTACGTGCAGGGCCTGCCCGGCGTGGTCATCGGCACCAACGACTTCCGCAACGACATCATCGTCCGAGGCGGCAGCCCGCTCGAGAACCTCTTCCTCGTCGACAACGTCGAGATTCCCAACATCAACGCGTTCGCCAACTTCGCGTCGGCCGGCGGGACGGTGAGCCTGCTCGACGCCGAGCTCCTGCAGGACGTGACCTTCCTCACCGGCGGATACCCGGCGCCGTATATCAACCGCACGTCGAGCGTGCTGCAGATCACCCAGCGCGAAGGCAACCGCAAAAAGTTCGGCGGCTGGACCACGGTCGGCTTTGCCGGCGCAGGCGCCATTCTCGAAGGGCCGATCAACTCCGGAAAGGGATCCTGGGTGGTGTCGGCGCGGCGAAGCTTCCTGGATCTGGTCACGAGCGACGTCGGTATTGGCGGCGTGCCTGTGCTCTATTCGTTCAATGCCAAGGCCGTGTACGACCTCACGCCGCGGGACCGCATCTGGATGGTCAACATCGCGGGCGTCGACGAGGTTCGGCTCGGCCTCACGGAATCGACGAACCTCGAAGAGGAGATCGCCAACTTCGACATCCGCTACGACGGATGGCGCAGCGCCACGGGCTTCAACTGGCAGCGCACGTTCGGGTCGCGCGGCGTGGGCCTGTTCGGCGTCACGCACTCCGAAGCCAAGGTGGGCCAGCAGGTGAAAGACCTGGTGGCGCAGGGGGCGCCGCCGCCGGGTGTGCCACCCGAGGTCGTCATCGCACGGAGCCCGGTCGTTTACTTCGAGGACTCGCGCGAAGGCGAGACGACGATTAAGTACGACCTCACGGTGCACCTGCGATTTTTCGACACGGTGCAGACCGGAGGCAGCTTCAAGACGTTCCGCGTCAGCTACGCGGTGGAATCGCCCTACGGCAACGACACGCCGTACTCGCCGGTTGCCGGCATCGACCCGTTTTTTCTCGACACGCGGTTCCGCTCGTATCAGACCGGCGCCTACCTGCAGGCCTCGAAGCAGGTGGCGTCGCGCGTGAACGTCACGCTGGGCGGCCGCTTCGACCACTACGCCATCCTGTCGCAAGCCCGATTCAGCCCGCGCGCGGGCGTCAACGTGCGCCTGGCCGACACGGTGTCCTGGAACTCGAGCGCCGGATCGTACTATCAGCAGCCGGCGTTCCTCTTCGTGTCGGCGTTTCCGCAAAACGCGTCCCTCGTGCCCTGGCGTGCCAACCACTACGTGACGGGCCTGGCGTGGTCGCCCGACGGGTCCCTGCGTGTCACCGCCGAGGCGTATCGGAAAACGTACACGGACTACCCGGTGGCGAGCGATCTGCCCACCGTGTCGCTGGCCAACATCGGGGATACCTTCGCCGTGCGCGAGATCCTGTTCCCGCTCACGAGCAGCGGCGAAGGGTACTCGCAAGGCGTGGAATTTTTCGCCGAGAAGCGACTCACCTCGAAGCTCTATGGCCAGGGCAATCTTTCGTTTTCCCGCACGCGGCATGCGGGCCTCGATCGGGTGCTGCGGCCCGGATCGTTCGACTACCCGTTCGTGTTCAACGTCATCGGCGGTTATCGGCTGTCCCCGGCCTGGGAACTCTCGGCCCGAGTCTCGTTTCTGTCGGGCCGGCCGTTCACGCCCTACGACGAGGGGGCGTCCATGGAACAGCGGCGCGGCGTGTACGACCTCACGCGCATCAACGCCGAGCGGGCGCCTGATTACGCGCGCGTCGATCTCCGCGTGGACCGCACCTTTGTCGTGGGTGGCCAGCCGCTCAACGTGTTCTTCGGGGTACAGAACGTGTCCAATCGCCGCAACTTCGCCAGCTACACCTGGAATCGGCGGACCAACACCCAGCAGTTCGGGGATCAGCAGGGCATCTTCCCGATCCTTGGCCTCGACTGGCGGTTTTAGACATCATGTCCCGCGTTCTCGCCACCGTATGTTTCATGGGAGTCGTCATGATGTCCATTGCGACGCTCGCAGCCGCGGCGGGGCAGGAAGCGCTGCGGATCGGCGATCCGCTCCCCCGTCTCAGTGGACATCTCCTGACAGGAAGTGAGGCCGTGCTTCCGCAGGCGGCGGCCGGCAAGGTCGCGCTGATCGCGATGGGCTTCACGTACAAGTCCCGTTTTCCGGTCGAGGCATGGGCAGACTGGTACCGGGCGTCGATCGGTTCGACGTCCGAAGTCACGTTCCTCGAAGTGCCGATGATTGGCGGCGCGGCGACGCTCGGCCGCTGGTTCATCGACCGCGGCATGCGAAATGGCACGCCCGCCGAACTTCACGACCATGTCCTCACGGTCTACGGAGGCACTGGCGAATGGAAGAAGCGGCTCCTCTACTCTGCGGCGCACGAAAACGACGCCTACCTGATCGTCGTCGACAGGGAAGGAATCGTGCGGTGGATTCATCACGGCGCCTTCGACCAGTCGCGGGCCGATGAACTGCACGCCGTGCTCAGGTCGCTCGCCGGCGGCCAACAGGCGGAATCCGATCACGGTTCGGCGCATCGGCGGCGCGATCCGTGATGGTGCACGAGCCGGCACTCCCTGATCGGCCACACGTGCTCGTGACCGGCGCGACCGGCTACATCGGGGGACGGCTGGTACCGGTCCTCGAATCAGCGGGTGTTCGATTGCGCTGTCTCGCGCGGCAACCAGCTGCGCTCGCGTCCCGGGTGTCGCCGACAACCGAGGTCGTCGCGGGGGACCTGCTCGACCCATCGTCGCTCGATCGCGCCTTCGCAGGCGTCGATGTGGCCTACTACCTGGTGCACTCCATGGGGGCGCATGGCGACTACGGCGAAACGGATCGCGTGGCCGCCCGCCACTTCGGCGATGCGGCGCGGCGAGCCGGGGTTCGCCGGATCGTGTACCTCGGCGGCCTGGCGACGGGCAACGAAGTGTTCAGCAAGCATCTCAGCAGCCGGATCGAAACCGGACGGGTGCTGCGCGAAAGCGGCGTTCCCGTCGTGGAATTTCGCGCGTCCGTCGTGATCGGGTCGGGGAGCCTGTCGTTCGAGCTGATTCGCGCGCTCGTCGAGCGGTTGCCCGTCATGATTTGCCCCCGGTGGGTGTCGACGCTGGCGCAGCCGATCGGCATCGACGACGTGCTCGCCTATCTTGCCGCTGCGCTTCAGCTGCCGCACGGCGAGAGCCGCACGTTCGAAATCGGCGGCGCCGATCAAGCGAGCTACGGCGACGTGATGCGCGAGTACGCGAGGCAGCGTGGGTTGAAGCGCGTGATGATCTCGGTTCCGTTGCTGACGCCTCGTTTGTCGAGTCTCTGGCTCGGGCTCGTCACGCCCGTCTACGCACGAGTCGGGCGCGAACTGATCGCGGGGCTGAAGAACCGGTCTGTGGTCACCGATCGCACGGCGCTGGCGGACTTTCCGATCAGGCCGGTCGGCCTGCGCGAAGCGATCGGTCGCGCCATTCGGTCCGAGGATCGAGCCTTCGCGCTGACGCGGTGGTCGGATGCGCGCTCCTCTGGCGGAGCCGCATCGTCACCCGCCGACACGCGCTTCGGCGGGAGGTTGAACGATCGGCGCCAGATCCACGTGGCGGTCGACGCCGGGCGCGCCTTCGCGTCGATCGCGACGATCGGGGGCGACCAGGGGTGGTACTACGCCACCTGGCTGTGGCGAATCAGGGGCGCGATCGACCTGCTCGTGGGCGGCGTCGGGATGCGTCGAGGACGACGCGATCCGAACGAGCCCGCAGTGGGCGATACGCTCGACTTCTGGCGCGTCGAGGCATACGAACCCGGGCGGCGCCTGAGGCTCGCCGCCGAAATGAGACTGCCTGGACGCGCGTGGCTCGAATTCGACGTCGTGCCGGCTGCCGACGGGGCCGTCGTCCACCAGACGGCCGTGTTCGAACCCGCCGGGCTATCCGGGCTGCTCTACTGGTACGTGCTCCTTCCGGTGCACGCCGTGATCTTCGGAGGGATGCTGCGAGCGATTGCGCTGCGGGCCAAAGACACCCGCGGGTGACTCAGTCGCTCTACTTGCACCGGTTGTCCGGCGTCCGCCGGTCGCGCCATTTGCGGTGGCAACCGGCGCACGCCTTGCTCAACGTCTCGGAGATGTCGATCATCTTGTCCTGATCTTTGGCCTGGGCGGCTTTATAGGCTTTCATGCTGACGTCGCGAACCTCCTGCACGAACATCTCCCAGGCCGGGTCCTTCGTCGGAACGGGTGCGCCGTTGCGGCAACTTCGCCCTGGAATCATCAGCAGGTTGGCGGACTCGGCGAGGGCCAGCGCGGCGTTCTCGACCGCCACCCAACCCCCGAACGTGCTCGTGAGAGGGTCAGTCGCCATTGAAGGGTCCTGACCTGGAATGGGCTTCACATCTCCTGGGTTGTCGGATTGCGCCGAGAACACGACGTTGGCGGCCGGATACAGGACGCCGCGCATCAACTGGTTCAAGTCGGCGTGAACCTGCTGAGCGGTATTCGTTGGCGCCGTTTGCGCCATCAGCGGCAGCCCGCAGGCGGCCAACGAAAAGGAAAGAGCCAGTACCGTCCTGTGCATCCGCCTAGATTAGCCGGGGTTGAGCCGGTTTGGGTTCCCGTGACGATTTACCGGGCCGGAGTGAGAGCCTTTTGGTCTGACCGGGACGCCGGAAACCCGGACGGCGACGACGGAGACGTGGTGGTCGATGTGGAACCCGCGCAGCCCGTGGCAAGCACGGAGGCGGTGGCCAGACTGACGATAAAGAACTTTCATAACGTCGCCGGAAATCTGTCTTGAGATCGCGTTCGAGCCGCGCCAGCTGAAGGGGTCGAGCGGCTTCGAACGCGCCCACTCGCGGACGAGCGCCTGCACGCCGATCCGTTCTTCTTGTTCCGGCGTGTAGAGCCTCATTCCTCGCTGCCGAAGCGCCGCGCGAGCACGATCAGGCCGGCAAGCACCAGCACGCCCGACACCGTGAAATAGGCGAACACGCCCGAGTCCCGGCGAGCGTCACGCAGCACCTGGATGCAGATGCCGGCGTAGGCATAGAGGATCCCGTACGCGACGAACGCGAATCTCTTCGGACGAATGCCCTGGGCGGCGGCAAGGCCCGCGAGCACGCACAGGGTCATCACGTACACCCACTCGTGCCCCCGCTCCAGAACACCGGAGGGACCGCAAGAAACAGCACGTTCGCCGCGACGTGCAGGTAGGCTTCGAGAAAGTGTCGCTTGATGCCGGCCCGATGAAGGAGCGCCCGGCGACAGCGACCATGCCGCCGTACGCGAGCGCGCACGGACGCAGGGAGGCCGCGTCCGCGATCGGGCCGAACAGGGAGTTGTGCACGCCGGCCCGCAATCCGAACCCCCTCGACCAGCGACGAAAGACCGAGCGAGAGGACGAAGCGGTTGTCGAATCGATAGGACAGAAACAAATATACACCGCTGACAGCAGCAGATGGCTGGATGCACCTCTCCTGGTTGCACGCACTGGCCGCAGACGTGCTCAGACGAACGCGATCTCGTGTGGAATGCGGTGCTCGGCGACCACCAGCGGGTCGGTATGCTCGTTGACGAAGCCGAAGTGCGCGCCGGGCGCGATGAAGAACAGATCCCCCGCACGCGCAGGCAGTGTCGGCGGAGAGGTGCGGCGCATCTCGGCCGGCATCGCCCAGCACGATGCGGCCCGACCCGCTGACGATGTGCAGGCTCGTGGCGCGTGCCGAATCCGCTCCGATCTCGCTGACTGCGCCGGCGCCGAACCGGTACGTCGCGGCCATCACGACGCCGTCGTCGTTCAGCAGGGTTCGCTGCCCGCCCGGCACACGGTCTGATGGGATGGCCGTGCGGCGCCACCCGTCCGAGCCGGCCGTCACGCGCTGTGACGCGTCGGGCCAGCGCAGCCCGCGCAGCCGTTCCTCAGCGTAGTTCCTGGTGAATTCCGCCGGGACGAGCCTGTGCTGGTTCTGGTCGTGGAGCCGATCGACCATGTCCGTGGACACGGTGGCGAACTCCGCCAGCGTGCAGCCGACCACCGTGTGGACGACGTTCAGCTTGTCGATGACGATGACGTCGCCGGGCCGTGGAACGAACTTGAAGCGCTCGTAAGCCTGGTCGGGCGCGCCGCCGAGCCACGCCAGAAACCTGTCCGGATCGTAGACCTGCCGCCACTCGGAGATGTCGCACAGGAAGACGTAGCCGCCCGGCAGCACGTCGATGAAGTAGAACAGCTCGGTCTTGTGCTCGACGTGCTGCTGGAAGCTGAAGCCTTCGCGCGGCCGCTGAAGGAACACCGAGTAACCGAGCGGGCTCGCCGCCTTGACGGCGTACGACTTGTACTTGAGCAGGAATCCGAGCTGCTGCTGAAGCGTCGCCAGTTCGCGCAGCGCCGATCCGTCGAGCGGCGTCAACAGCTCCTGCCGAAGGTGCGTCTTGAGCTTGCGCTCCGCCTCTTCGAGGATGCCGATCGGCGAATCGGTTCGAAGCTGTTCGACAAGAGCCGCCAGCGCGACTGAGGCGTTCACGGGTTATCCGACCTTCCAGAAGCGTATCACCACTTCGGACGGGTAACGTTCCCCGGCGCCGACGAAGATGTCGCGCGAGAGCGCCTGCAGTTCCGGAGCGGCCGTCTCGAACGTGGGCGTCGAGCAGAAGTACACGAGCGAGGGATCGACGGATTCGCCGGCCAGCAGCTTCTTCATGACGTCCGGCGGCGCGTGCCGGAGCCCGCGGTTCTGCACGTACACGAGCGACCCGCGATCCGTCTCGATTGTATACCGCGCGTCCGCTTCGGTGAGCCCGTCGTCATGAATCAGCTGCCAGTCGGCGCCGCCCGGCAGCACGCGGCCCGTCAGCAGATCGTGAAAGCGCTCGCGGCCTTCGCACGTGCCGCCGAGGATCGGCACGATGCGCCGCCGTCCGCGCCCGACCTGCGCCGATTTCGATCGGCGGCCCACCTGTACGCGCATGTCGAGGAGTGGTTCAAGAGTTGGAAGGTTCAAGGTTCAGGGTTCAGCGCTCAGGGGGCCTGGCACGTGCCGTAGTTCTGCGTGACTGTCGGCTCGGACGTGAATCCAGGGATGCTCATCGGCAGGTAGTCGTGGCGGGAGTGCACGGCCCGGAACGTCTTCGCGCCGCCGTCGGAAACGAAAATCGTCGTGATGTTGAGCGTGCCCGTCACGCTTCGTTCCATGAAGTGGAGGCTGCTGACCGTCAGCAGCGCCGTGACCTCGACCGGACCGGCCGTTCCGGTCACGCGGCCGCTGCCGCTGTCCGTATCAATCTCATCGATGGTGAGGGTGAACTGGTCGGCCTGCTTGATCTGCGCCTGCGGCACGCCGGTTTTCCACGCGCCCACCGTGTAGACGGGGAACGAGCACTTGAAGCTCTTGACCTGCGCCAGCGGGTTCTTATCCGTGCTCTGGGCCGACATCGGAGGTATCGCGGCGTCCAGGATGAACACTGTTGTAAGAACGGCCAGAATACGCTGGGCTCCGCGCGAAAATCTTCATCATGGGCATCTCCGGGGAATGGGCCCGAACTATACACGATATAATCGGCGCCGTCTCGAGGCACCGGTGAACAACATCCGTTACGCTGCCGTTCTCGCCCTGCTTGCCGCCACGGTCCTCGCCGCGCGAGCGGTCGTCGCCCAGGGAAGCATCGACGCCAAGCAGGAAGCGCTGCTCAAGCGGCTGTTTCCCGCCGCCACGGCATTTTCGCCCAAAGGGGGCGATCCGCCGCACTTCAAGGCCTTCTCCGGCGACGCGCGGTCGGGGCAGACGCTGCTCGGCCTGGCGTTCTGGACCACGGAGCTGCGAGCCGCTTCGAGCGGGCGTACGACGGCCCGATCAAGATGCTGGTCGGCATGGACACCGAAGGGCGTGCTGACCGGCGTCATCGTGACCGAGCATCACGAGCCGTACGGCAACTTCTCGGTGGACCTTCCGGCTTTGCCGCGCAGTTCAGCGGCAAGAGCATCCGCGACGCGTTCAAGGTCGGCGCCGACATCGACGCGGTCTCGCGGGCCACGATCAGCGTGACGAGCGCGTCGCGCGCCGTCAGAAACAGCGCACGCCGTGTCGCACGGCAGCTGCTCGCGCCGCCGGAGCCCGCCAAATGATGAGCGCCTCGCCGGGCCGCGACGCTGATTCTGCTCGTCTGCCTCGCTGTTCGTCGCCGGCCGCCGCGGTCCACGCTCGCGGCCTTCGCGCAGCCGGCGGCCGCTCAACCTGCGCCGGCACCGGCGGCGCAGCCTGCCGCGGCGAGGCTGGCAGTTCGACGACGAGGAGGAGAAGGAGCCGGGCTGGCGCGAGATCGCCGCGCGGCCAGGCGCTGGACCTCGGCCTGTTCGCCGCGTTCACGCGTCCTGGCGCTGGTGAGCTTCTTCCGCAAGAGCGTCGCGCTCAAGAACGTGACGTTCGCGGCCGCCGTGCTCTACCTGGGTTTCTACAAGAGCCAGCTCATCTCGATCGTCAACATCTTCGCGCTGCGTCGACTGGAGCCTGCCGATCTTCAAGTACAGCCTCGCCTGGTACCTGCTGGCGACGTTCACCGTCGTCGTCGACGGTGCTGTGGGGACGGCTGTACTGCGGCCGCGTCTGCGCGTTCGGAGCGCTGACGCAGCTGATGGATCGCGGTCGTGCCGGCGCGCTGGCGCTACGACGTGCCGCTCAGGATCGAGCGCCGGGCGTCGCTCATCAAGTACGGCATCCTCGCCGGCGCGATTCTCTACTTCATCGTCACGCGCGACCGGTTGATCTACCGCTACATCGAGCCGTTCTGGATGTTCGGCTTCCACGGCTCGGTGGTGATGTGGATCGGCCTGGCGGTGCTGCTCGTCGCGACCGTGTTCGTCAGGAACCTCTACTGCCGGTTCCTGTGCCCGGTCGGCGCCGCGCTCGGCCTGCTCTCGAACCTGACGGTGTTCAAGATCAAGCGCTGGAAGGAATGCAACACCTGCAAGATGTGCGAGAAGACCTGCCAGTGGGGCGCCATTCAGGGCCCGAAGATCATCAAGAGCGAGTGCGTCCGCTGCGACGACTGCGAGCGGCTCTACCTGGACCAGCAGAAGTGCCCGCACTGGATCATCATCAGGCGGCGCAGCGACTTCACGGCGCGTCAGTCGGCGGCGCCAACAGCGTAAGCTTTCCCCGCAGCCCCGACGAAATCAGCACCTCGTTCTTCGCGCTCACGATCACGCCCTGCACGCCCGGCGTGCGCTCGATGAGCGCCATGCCGGCGTCGGGGCCGAGGATGAACACGCCCTTGGCCAGCGCGTCGGCGATGACGGCGCGCTCCGTCACGAGCGTCACGCTGCGGCAGCCGCGCGCGGGCTCGCCCGACGCTCAGATCCAGGATGTGGTGGTAGCGGCGGCCGTCCTTCATGAAGAAGCGCTCGTAGTCGCCTGACGTGCTGAACGTGCCGTCCGTCAGATCGAGCATCGCGAAGCTCCTGATCAGCCGGGCCGCGCGGATCGCGGATGCCGAGGCGCCACGGCCGGTCGCCGCGCGTCCCGCCGACGTACATGTCGCCGCCCGCCTGGATCATGAAGTCGCGGACTCCGCTCCGGCGGAGGATATCGACCGCGCGATCGACGGCGTAGCCCTTGCCGATGCCGCCGAGGTTCACGCGCATGCCCTTCCGCTTCAGGAACGCCGTGCCTGCTGCGATCGTCGACTTCGACGTCGCGATAGTTGATCAGCGGCAGACGTTTCGCGATCTCGCCGCGGTCGGGGATGCGATCGTCCTTGTCCTGGTTGTCGAACTTCCACAGGCCGGACAGCGCGGCGAACGTGACGTCGAACCGGCCGCCGGTCGACTCGCTGATCTGGCGTGCCACGCCCAGCACCTCGCGCGTGTCGGTGCTGACGGGAACGGGATGGTCGCCGGCTGCTGCGTTGAGGCGGACGATATCGCTGCCCTCGCGTCCAGACGCTCATCATCGCGTCGAGACGATCGAACTCGCCGAACACCGCCGCAAACGCCGCCTCGGCTCGCGAGTCATCAGACGTCCACGCGGTCAGGGCGACCTCGGTTCCCATCGCCGCATGCGAACGTTTCGACGAGATGGGCGGCGCCGGTCGCCACGGGTGCGCGGCTGCATGCCGCGGTGAGCGCGCCGGATATGAAAAACGCGCACGCGGCACGCACGGACGGCGTCACGGCAGGCGCCCGGCAGGCCCGAGGGCGTGAAGCCGATCGGCTGCCTTGCGTTTGAAGTCGCGAACCTCGGGCGCCCACTCCGCCTCGGTAGGCGCGTCGATGACGCGCTGCAGGAGCGTACGGGCTTCGTCGGTCTTTTTCTGGGCGGTCAACGATTCGGCCAGGAAGAGCAGCGCGGTGACGCTGTGCGGAAACTGGTGCAGCGCGCGGCGGAAGTACTCGTCGGCCTTCGCGTGGCTGCCGCCGAAGAGCCGCGGCACGAGATAGTACCAGCGTCCGAGGGCCGTGAGAGCCGAGGCCTGCTCCCACGCCGGGTCGATCTCCGCCACGCGCTCCAGCTCGGCCTTGATTCGCGAGCGGTACTTCACGCCCTGTGACATGCCGAACGACTCGGCCAGCGCGCCCATGTTCGCGGCGAGCCAGTAATGGCCCTCTGGCCGTTCTGGGCTTAGCCGCGCCGCCGTTTCTCCGGCGACCACACCGCGTTCGAGCGACGCCCGGCGCTCGCCTTCCGGTGCATGCCCGCCAATCCAATAGGCCGCCCGCGCCAGCTTCCACGCGGCGTCGAACTCCGTCGCGGCATTCGCGCTCCATATTTCCGCGGCGCGCTTCGCGCTGGACAGGTCCTCGCGCTGCCGGTACAGCTCGTCCGGATCCTGGGCGACAAGAGGTGAGCCCGCGAGGAGAAACGACAGGGTGAGGATAGTGCGAACGAAGGGGTTCATGGTTCAAGGTTCATGGTTCATGGTTCACGGCGCGTCGTCAACCCGAACCTGAACCCACCTGAACCCTGAACCGTTACGGTTTCGCCGAATCCACCTCAACAACAACCGGCTTCACGGTCGCCGCGATCGACAGACGCCGATCGCCGGCCGCGCTCTTCACCTGCACGTCGCGCGTGCCGATCTGCACGGGGTAATCGATGAGGGGTGTCTTACCGACGTTGACGCCGTCGATCAGCAATTCAGCGGGAGCCGAAGTCGTCAGGGTGAGCGTCGTGTAGGGGGCCGCGAGCGACAGCGGAGTCGTGACGCCGGGCTGAACTTCGATGTGGCGTGTCTCCGTAAAGCCGAACGCCCGGTTTTCGAAACGGATGTCGTGCGGGCCCGCCGCCAGCATCACCTGATCGCGATCGTCGACGCGGAGGAGCTTCGAGCCCTCGGTGATCGTGATATCGAACGGCGCGAGCACCTTGATCCAGCCCGCGTAAATGTTTTCGTTCAGCGTGGCCGACTCGTCGCTCTTGACGGTCACCGAGCGCTTCACCGATCCGGTGCCGCTCTGCAGCACCACCACGTGATTCCCGAGCGGCACGTCGTCGAGCGTCAGCGGCGTGACACCGCGCGGAACGTTGTCGACGAGGACGTGCGCGCCGGGAGGATCGGAATTGACCTGCAGACGGCCGACGGTCCTGGGAGACCAGTCGACGAGCTCGGACGCTTTGCCGCCTTGCGGGACGACGACGTCGATCGTGCGCGTCTTACCGCGGTATTTGAAGTCGACGCGGTGCGTGCCGGACGACAGCGTCGCCGTCAGCGGCGTGAGGCCCATCACCTGCCCGTCCACCAGCACCTGGGCGCCGCTCGGGAGCGACTCGAGAACGGCCATGCCAACCCGCGGCGCCGACACCGTCTTCAGCCAGTAGGCGCGGCCGGTCACGCCCAATGTCAGCACCACTGCAACGATGGCCGCTTTGGGCAGCCATCGCACGATCGTCGGACCGATCGAATCGAGCGCTTCGGGCTGCCTGATCTCCTTCAGCTTCCCGATCGCGGCAACGGCCCGGGCCAGAACGCCCGGGCCCTTCTCCTCTTCGTTGAAAGACTCGAACGCTACGCCAGATTCGAGGGTATCGAGGGGATCGAACGAGGTCACGTCCGGGGGCGAGAACTCCCGGATTTCCTCGAAGTGGTCCACGTACGTCGCAGCGGCCGGCGCTGGCACGGCGACGGGTAATGACGTCGGCATGCCGACCGCCGCGGGCACGGGCGCGGACGCTTTTACGGGAATCGGAACCGCCACGGGTGCCGGCGCTGACGGCGGCAGCGGCATCGCCACCTCGAGGGGCAGCGCGCTGATGGCAATTACTGGTGGGCGATCGTTCCAGCGCTCGCGCCGATTGCGGACCCACGCGACGGTCGCGCGCGCGGCCGCCACCATGTGGGCACGTCGCCGTTCCGCGGCGGCGCGGGCCGCATCAGCCACAGCCGATGCCGCATCGGCGACCACATCGTGAACGGGGCCCAGGTAGCTCCGGATCAGATCGGCGAAGACCGCGGGCTCGCACTCCTCGCCCGGCTGCTCGGTCGCGTCCTGCGGATGCAGAATCTGGTTTAGCCAGGCCGGGTGCGTGGATGCCGGCGCGGGCGGGGCGACGGCGTCCGGGAGCTTGAGCTGCGGAATGGTCAGCGCCGGAATATCGGTCCCGCTCTGCTCCCGCAAGCGCGAAAGCAGTTCGCCCTCTTCGGCCTGGGGCAACAGCACCGGCAGGAGCAGCAGGTCCGGTGACCGACGATCGAGGGCGGCGAGCGCGTCGGCGCACGACGCGGCCGACAACAGCTCGTGGCCGTCAAGTTCGCGAGCCAGGTACGCGAGCGCCGCGTGCTGCCGCTGTTCGGGGTCGACCGCAAGAATGAGCGCCATCAGGTACCGTTGTCTTACTAGCAAGCGGAAGGCCCGATCGCACGTCCGCTTACATATATGCGTCTCGCGCGCCAAGGCTTGAGAAAACGGCTCCAGTGAACGGAACGGCACGTTCGTCAACGCGTCCTGGCCAGGACAGGATCGCAACTGGACTTACAGATTTAGCTCCCCAGGTACCGTCTTTGAGACACGCTCGGACACGCGCGCGCCGCCGCTCCGCGCGGCCGGCTGAACCTCGTACCTGGAAGAACATGCCTGTCTTCGGGTGATGCGCGAGGTGCGTCGGGGCCCGACCCGTCGAGCCGGGAAATGGCTCCCGGATTGCACGGCTTCCGGTCGGGCGGACGCCCGTCTGACTGCTCTGCGATCGCATGAATACTGCCGCTACCTTGTCCTCATCCGGAACGGGCCCATCGCCCGACGCGCTCCGCAACTATCTGTCCGAGCGCTCGCGCACCGAGCTCGACGAGCTGCGCTCGGAGCTCGACGCCCGCCTGCTGGCGCTCGAGAACGCGCTCACCAGCCCGGACGACTGCGAGTCCCTCGAATCGCTGGTCATCGATCTGGCGCGCGTGGCCATGGACGAGGCGGAGGCGGCGGCGCGACGCGCGATCTTCGACGCGCAGTCCGACGCGCAGGTACAGATCGAAGCCGCGCGTGCCGAGGCACGAACCTCCATCGAGGCGGCACGTACGACGGCGGCGGCGCTGCATCGCGATCTCGATACCACACGCGCGAACACGACAACGCTCCAGCGCGAAGTCGAAGAAGCGCGCAGCGGCCTTAAAGCGGAACGCGAAACGAGCGCGGCGCTGCAGAAGGATCTGCAGAAAACACGCGCGTCGCTCGATTCCGATCGCACGGCGATTAAGTCCTTGCGCCGCGAAGTCGAGCAGGCGCAGGCGACGCTCGCCAGGGCCGAGGACGCCGCACGCGCGGCAGCCAGCCGCGCGGAAGAAAGCAGCCGCGCCGCCATCCGGAATGCCACCGAGGACGCTGACCTCCGGGTCGCAGCCGCCCAGGAAGACGCCGACAGCCGGGTTGCGGCGGCCGAAGAAGACGCGGCCCGCCGCCTCGCGGAAGCCGAAGAGGCCATCGGCCAGCGTCTCGCGGCCTCGGAAGAGGAGGCCGACCGCCGTCTCACCGCCGCCGAAGAGGACGCCGCCCGCCGTCTGACGGCCACCGAAGAAGCCGCAGAGACCGAACTGCGCCGGGCACGAGACCAGTTCGCCGAGCAGCTCGCGCGGGAACGCGCCACGATCGCCGAACTGACCGAGGCGCAGGCCAAGCTCGAGCCGCTGCTCGCGGCGGCGATCAACGACGCCGACGCCCGATCGGCGGAAATCGAGTCGGCGGTCTCACGCGCCGATGCGCTGGAGCAGCGCTGGAAGGACGCCGAACACGCGCGCGAACAAGCCGAGTCGCGCGCCAGCGCCATCGCTCGCGAACGCGACACCCTCGCGCTCGAGCTCGACGCGGCCCGCCAGGCGAGCCAGACCGATGCCGCCGCGCTGGCGGCCGCCAAGCAGGCCCGCCAGGAGGCCGAGGATCGGGCAGAAGCCGCGGTCAAGGAGCGGGAAGCCGCGGCCCGCGACCTCAAGGCGGCCCGGAAGGAGCGCCAGAGCGATGGCTCGGCCCTGGCGGCCGCGGAAAAGGCCCGCGACGAAGCCGAAGCTCGCGCCGCGGCCGTCGAACAGGAGCGCGACGCGCTGGCCAAGGATCTGGACGCGGCAACGCAGGTCAACCGCGACGCCAATACGGCTGCCGGCGCGCGCGTCGAAGCGCTCGATGCTGAGCACCAGCGGCTGATGCGTGAATGGCAGGAAGACGCCGTGCGTCTCGAAGTGGCGACGCGCGAGCGCGATGTGATCGCCGCCGAGCGCGATGCACTGGCCGCCGAGCTCGAGGCGCTCCGCGTGTCGTCGGAAGCCTCGCAGGCGGAAGAACGCGCGCGGCAGCAGGAATTCTATGACGCCGCCGAACAGCGCATCCGCGAGCTCGAGCTCCAGGTGATGCAGCCGCAATTCGAAGAGACGAACGACGAGCCGACCCCGGTCGCCGAGCCCGCCGCGCCGAAGCGAGCGGCCCGGCCGGAACCGGTGCCCGCCGCCGTCTACGACGCGCCGCGACGCGCGAGCCGGCACGCCTTCAACCAGGACGTGCAGATTCAGATCGACGGCAGCGCCACGCAACTCGTCGATCTGTCGACGACGGGCGCCCAAGTCATCTCGCCGACCGCACTGAAGCCGAACCGCATGGTAAAGGTCGCGCTCCCGATGGCCGAAGGCGCCGTTTCGTGCCGCGGGAAGATCGTGTGGGCGCGCCTCGAACCCCCGTCGGCGGGCCGGGCGCTCTGCTACCGCGCCGGCGTGCTGTTCACGGCGGTGGAAGAGGCGCAGATCGAGGCGTTCCTCACGCACCACGCCTCCGCCATCGGCTGATCCCGCCGGCTACTTCGCCGGTTCAGCCTTCAACAGCTCGCGGATCCCGCCGAGCGACGCCATGATGCCGCTGGCTTCGTACGGCAGGAACACCAGCTTCTGCGCGTTCATGGCGATGGCGCCGAGCGACTCGAGATAGCGCTGTGCGATGAGATACTGCGCCGGGCTGCCGGCCGGGCCGCCCATCGCCTGCGCCACCAACTGGATCGCCTGCGCCTCGGCCTGCGCCACGCGCAGCCTCGCCTCGGCCTGCCCCTCGGCGGCCAGAATCGCCGCCTGCTTGGCGCCTTCGGCGTTCACAATCTGCGACTGCTTCTGGCCTTCTGCCCGCAGGATGGCCGACGACTTATCGCCTTCCGCCGTCGTGACCACGGCGCGCCGCGTCCGCTCCGCGGTCATCTGCTTCTCCATCGTCAGGCGGATTTCCTCGGGCGGGTTGATGTTCTTGAGCTCGATGCGCATCACCTTGACGCCCCATTGCTGCGTCGCCGAGTCGAGGGCGGCGCGCAGCTGGGAGTTGGTGCTGTCGCGGGACGCGAGCGTGTGGTCGAGATCGAGCTGGCCGATGACGTTGCGCAGCGCCGACAGGGTCATCTGCTCGAGGCCCCATGCCAGGTTCTGCACCTCGTAGGTCGCGCGCACCGGATCGACGACGAGAAAGTAGATGACCGCGTCCACCTCCATCGTGACGTTGTCGCGGGTGATGACCGGCTGCGGCTCGATCTTCGTGATCTGCTCGCGCATGTCGATGGTGTTCCGCACCGAATCGACGAACGGCAGGATCACGTTGAGCCCCGCCTCGGCCGTGCCGTGGAACTTGCCCAGGCGCTCGATGATCTTCACCTGCTTCTGCGGGACGATCTTGATGGACTTCATCAGGACCACCAGCAGGAACACCGCGACGACGAAGAGGAAGACAATCATGTGCGTGTCACCTCGAGAACGATGCCGTCGGAACCCGTCACTGTCACGCGCGTGCCTGTCGCCATCGTTCCTGAGCTCCGCGCGGCCCAGTCCTCGCCGCCCACGTTCACGCGGCCCGTCCCGGTCGTGGGGTCGATGTCGCTCGTGACGACACCCTCCCGGCCGATCAACTGCTGCGTACGCGACGGGATGCCCGGCCCGCTGGCGCGCGCCACGAGCCAGGGCCGCAGCACCACGAACGACACGACGAGGACGAAGGCAAACGTCACGATCTGGACCGCGGCGCCCGTGGACAGCGCGGCCGCGGCCGCCGCCGCGAGCGCGGCGACGCCGACGAACACGAGCCCGAAGTGCGGAACGGAAACTTCGACGATCACGGCGAAGATCGCGAGCGCCAACCAGGCAAGTGCGGGCCATTCGAACAATGACATCGGGAGGGGCTGATTATACGCATACCGTCCTCCGCCGGCCTCAGGCCGCAGCCGCGCGCACGCCGGTCCCGCGCAAGCGCGCGGTTGCATTACTTCGGTGTCTGCGGGCCGATGAGGGCCAAAACCGACAGCGGATCCACGCGCGCCCCGGCCACGGTCACACCCCAATGCAAGTGTGGTCCGGTCACCCGTCCCGTCGCCCCGACGCGTCCAATCACCTGGCCCGCCGTTACGACGTCGCCCTCCCGCACGTCCATCGCCGACAGATGCGCCAACAGGGAGACCACGCCCATGCCGTGGTCGATGATCACCGTGTTGCCCGTGAAGAACAGGTCGCGGGCAGCGGCGATGCGGCCGGCATTCGGCGCTCGCACGGGCGTGCCCTCGGGGCTCAGAAAGTCCGCGCCGCCGTGCGGACGCCGCGCCTGGCCGTTGAAGATGCTTCGCGTGCCGAATCGGCTGTTCGCGGCCTCGCGAACCGGCCGGACAAACGCCTCCGACCAGAGCCGATCGCGTCCCGATCGCGCTGTCACCTCCCGAATGAACGCCGCTTCACCCTCGATGCGTGCGACGAGCCCTTCCGGAGGGTTGACGAATTCCGGGTTCACCTGCAGCGTCCGCGTGGGAAACGTGCGCGGCCTCACGGCGAGCACCTTGCCGCCGCGGATGATCGCCGGCCCCACGTGTGCTTCGACCGCCACCGTATACGTGCCGGGCTTCTGATCGAGATCGATGCCGACGAGCGCCTGCCACACGCCCGCGCGCAGCCGGTACACCGGGACGGCGCCCCTGAAGGCATGAACCGTCACGCGGTCGGCTTGCTCATCCAGCGTCAGCGTCAAGACGACGAGCTCGCCCGGCCGGACGGATCGCGCCGACACGTCGATGTCGATGCCGCCCGCCGCGAGAACGACACCGAGCAGCACGGCAATCACGGCAGCCCGCCCTTCACGGCACTACGGCAAATCACCGAACGGGTGAAGGAACCACCGGCGGTTTCTGGACGATCTCGCGCGTCTTCTGCAGCTCGAGCTCCTCGAAGATCAGGTTGGGCACGATGATCGACGCCGCGGTGCCCGCGTCCACCCGGTAGTTGTGGAGCACGCGCTCCTCGCGAGGCCTCGAGGATGTCCCTGAAAGCGGTCGACGGGACGGTCCCGAAGCGCAGGCCGCGAACGGGCTCTTCCTTCCCGTCGAGCGTCACCTTCACGGCTTCGAGGATGATCGGGCCGCCCTGGCCGCCGCCGGCGACGTCGCCCGGCGCGGCGACGCGCCGCACGATGTAGCCGTACATCTTGTCCTGCGCCTTGAGCAGGTCCAGATACTTCGCCTTCAGCCCCGCGGCGGGACTCGCCTGCGTGCTCCGCACCTGGAACACGCCGGCCTGGACGCTGCCGCTGCGCGCCGTGGCCGTTGGACTGCAGAAGATTCTTCTGCGGCGTCCGGCTCGTCAGCAGCGTGACGAGCCGCCCCTTCTCGACGAGCGTCACGTCCTTCGCCGGCACGGCTTCGTCGTCGACGATGTAGGCGCCGGCGACGGGCCGGCCGTCGAACTCGCGCAGCGACGGCGTGTCGCTCACCGAGAACGAATCGGACAGGACGCGCAGTCCGATGCGCGTGAGGAACGGCGTGGCCTGGCCCTGCCCCGGCGCGAAGCGCGGGTTCTCGGCGTCGGGCGCCCGGCGCGCGAGCATCAGCGGCGCGAGCGTCTGCGCGCAGGAGCTCCGCGCTCGCCTGGCCCTCGATCAGCAACGGGCCGGTGAACTCGTCGCCGACCGGCGCCGATCGCCGCGCCTTCACCTGGCTCGCCAGCTCGCCGGCACGCTTCAGCAGTTCCGGCATCGGCGGCAAATCGTCGAAGCGGTTCTCGACCGCCGCGTACACGTCGGGCACGGTCATGCCGTCGTCGGCCCGCGCGTCGGCGGTGATGCGGAGGTACGCGGTCGAGACCGGCGTGACGACCTTGAAGCCTTCGCTGTTCAGATAGAAGCTCGTGCCGTGGGCCTCGGAGATCCAGACTTCCGAGGACTCGATGTCCGGGTGCGCGACGAAGACCGCGGAGAGCTGCTTCGCGCGATCGACCCATCGGCGGTCGATGGGCGCCGGCGGCGAGACGGGCAGGACGGTCTGCACGGGCGTCTCGCGCGAGAAATCCGGGATCTGATCGGTGGCCGCCCGGTTCTGGAAGGCCGCCTTCTTCTTGGCGAACACGCTGACGGCGCGCTTGTAGGCCGTGTCGGTCGCCAGCCAGATCTCGCGGCGGATGGCGTCGTAGTGGTCGTCGAGCGGCACGGTGGCGCTGGCGACGGCGCCGGCCGCGCCGCGATCCTGGGTGACGAAGCGCGAGCTGTCGAACTGGTAGTCGCCGACGCGCACCTGGACGCGCAGCGTCCGCGAGTGATCCGACACGTCGTCGACGATGCCGCCGAGCCGCGCGATGGCGCGCATCGAGGAGATGTCGTCGATTTCGTACTCGATGTAGTACGGCGCCGGCTCGTCCTTCATGCGCAGATCGGCCATCGACCGCGCCAGCTCGTCGCGCATGGCGGACAGAATCGGCGTCTCCTGCGCGTGCGGCGCCGGCGAGAGCGGCAGCACGACGGCGAGTGCCGCCGAGGCAGCGCTGCAGATGGATGCGGTGCGCATGTCAGGACTTCTCCACCGTGCCGGGGCGCGGGCAGAATCGGCAGCGGTTCCTGCGACTGCGCCTTCTTCTGCACCTCGACCTCGCTGACGAGCAGCGGCGGGCGACGATGCCGACACCGGCACGCCGCCGCTTTCCGCGCCGCAGACGCCGTTGAAGACGTCCACCTTGTCGCCGGTCGCGACGATCTTCGCGAACGCCGAGAGCGGCGTGCCGATCAGATCGACGCCGCGCACGAGCTCGGGCGGACGCGAGGGGTCGGTGTAGATCTTGAACACGATGTTCGGCAGCACGTTGAAGGCGTTGGCCGATCCGCGGCCCGTGTTGGTGAAGCCGCCTTCGATGTTGTCGAACAGCAGGCCGAACGGCTTGCCCTGCTTCCGCGCTTCGTCCCGGAGCATGTCGAGCAGCTTCTCGGTCGACACCGACTTGCTCGACTCGACGACGAGGTTCGACTGCCGCGACACCGGCACGTAACCCGGCTCGGCCCGGCCGTGGCCGTTCGAACGGGCGAAACCTTTGACGCGGCGCGCGGTCGACGAGGAACGTCTTCAGGATGCCCTTGTCCACCACCGTCACCCGCCGCGCCTTGCACGCCTTCGTCGTCGTACAGGTAGTGGCCCATCAGCTCGACGTTGCCGAGCTTCCGCAGCGTCGGATCGAACACGACGCTCAGAAACGCCGGCAGCACCGGCTGCCCGACCTTGCTGCCGAACGTCTGCCCATCGTCGACGTTCCGCTGGCGGTTGGCCTCGACGCGGTGGCCGAAGATCTCGTGGAAGAAGACGCCGGCCGCGCGGCCGGAGAGAATCGCCGGGCCCGAGAACGGATCGACGAGCGGCGCCTTGCGCAGGCGCGCGAGCAGGTCCATCATGCTGCGGGCGTCCGCGATCAGCTGCTTCTCGTCCGGCAGCCCTGACGGCGAGCTGGCGAAGTAGCTCTGGTACAGCGGCAGCTCCATCCCGTCGTCGGCCTTCGTGACCGCCTGGATGAACAGGCGGCACGCGACATCGCCGGTGACGATCTGCGTGCCTTCGCTGTTGGTGTAGTAGCGGTTGTCGGAGTCGACCGACAGCGACACGTTGCTGCGGAACACGAGCGGATCTTCCGCGAAGGGCGCGGAGATCCGCCGGAGGCGCGCTTCCCAGGCTTTCGCGTCGAGCGAGTAGCTGGCCGGTGTCGCCGGTGTAGGTCTGCGGATCTTCGCGCGAAAAGTCCGGCGCCGGATCTTCCTCCTTGACCTTCGCGGCGACGTTGGTCTTGACGCGGGTGAGCGCTTCGCTCGCCTGCTTGAACGTCCGATCGGTTGCGCGCCACAGCGCGAGGCGGATCGGCTGCTCGTCGTCGGTGACCGGCAGCGCGACGCGGGTGACGCGCGGGCCCATGGCCCGCGAGTCGCCGCGGATCGGATGCGTGTTGTCGAGATCGTAGTCGCCGACGCGCACCTCGACGGTCGCGAAGCGGTTGCGCGACTCGTCGTTGCGATCGACGGCGCCGAACGATGCCGCGAGGCGGGTCGCCCGCTGGTCGTGCAGCGTGTAGCTGATGAAGTAGGCGGGCGAGGGCTGCTGCTTCAGCGTCTGAAAATTGCGCTGGAGCTCGGACTGCAGGATTGTCAGCGCCCGCGTGTCGGCCGCGGCGCGAACCAGAACCCGCGAAGCCCCCTGCGTGCCGACGACACACACGAGGGCGGCGATCGCCGCGCTCCGGACATCCTTCATATGAGGTGGATGATACGACAAGGTGTATTCTCGTGCGAGACAGCGTCAATGCCAAGAAGTGCCGGGATCGTCCTCCTGGGTCTGGTCTTGCAGCGTGGGCTGCGGCCAGCCGGCGCGCGCCCCCGCAGCAGCAAATCGACACGGTGGGCATCAGAAGCGAGCTGCTGGCGATCGCGCAGGCCGAGGGCCAGTACCTCGTTGCGCATTCGACGTACGGCACGCTCGACGAGCTGAGGCAGGACAACCTGCTGACCGGCAGCGCCGATCGGCGCGGCTACGCTTTCGTCGTCGCCGTCGACGGCAGCCAGGCGTTCACCGTGACGGCCACGTCCGGTCGATCCCGACAAGAAAGGGCTGGCCGACGCTCGTGATGGATCAGACCCGCCAGATCACCGAGCAGCCATGACCAGTCGGCAAGGGGTTGACCGGTTGCGGATCGACGCGAACCTCGTCGATCGGCTCTACCGTCAGGCCAGAGCCGGGCGATGGCGCGTGCCGGCGGATCGGTTCGCCCGCGCGCTCGAGGCGAGCGCCGAGCGCGCGTTGGGGAAAGACAGCGCCGCGCGCGAGGTCGAGCGATATCTGACGTCGCTTCATCTCGAAGATCTCGCGCTCGCCTGCGCGTGCGCACATGGAGACGAACCGGCGTGGGAGCACTTCGTCCTCGTGCAGCGGCCGCTGCTGTACCGCGCCGCCGACGCGCTCGATCCGGGCGGCGGTGCGCGCGACCTCGCCGATTCGCTGTACGCGGACCTGTTCGGGATCGGCGACCATGCCGGCGAGCGTCAATCGCTGTTTCGCTATTTCCACGGACGCAGCAGCCTGACGACCTGGCTGCGCGCGGTGCTGGCGCAGCGGCACGTCGATCGCCTGCGCAGGCACCGCCGCCTGGACGCGCTGCCCGAGGAGGAGTCGGCCGGTGCCATGCGGTCAGCCGACCCGCCTGTCGGAACCCGAGCGGGACCGCTACGTTCAACTCATACGCAGGGCGCTCACCGACGCCGTGGCGCGGCCTTCAGGCGCGCGACCGCCTCCGGCTGGCCTGTTACTATGCGCAGGAATTGACGCTCGCGCAGACGGGACGGATGCTCGGCGAGAGCGAGGCCACCTCGTCGCGTCAGCTCGCCCGGACTCGCGGAGCGCTCCGGACAGCCATCGAGCATCAACTCAAGGCGGAAGGGCTGAGCCGCACCGAAATCGGCGAGTGCTTCGCGAGCGTGGCGGAGGACGCGGGCCCGCTGGATCTGCGCCTCGATGCTCGGGGATGCGGCCGCCGCGACCACGCCGCGCAAGAAATCCGTCGTCCGATCGTTCTGGTTGAGGAGAGGCCGTGGACAGTCCTGGCGAACGCGATCAAACGGTCGAGCGGCTGCTTCGGCAATCGCTCGGGACACCGCAGCGCGGCGGCGTGACGGACGCGTGTCTGGATGCCGAGACGCTGGCAGCCTGGACGGCCGGCGGCCTGACCGGCAGTGCGCTCGAAGCCGCGCAGTTGCACGTGGCGGACTGCGCGCGCTGCCAGAGCATGGCCGGAACGCTGGCGCGCCTCAGCTCGGCAGTGCCGCAGGCGGAGCCCGTCCGCTCGTCGCGGCGGTGGCTGGCCTGGTTCATCCCGCTCACGGCCGCGGCGACGGCCGTGGCGCTGTGGTTCGCCGTGCCCGGCAATCCTGGCGCGCCTGCGACCGTCGCCGAGCCGCGCGCCAATCTCGGATGCGCCGGCGTCAAACTCCTTCGCGCCTCGCGTGTCGCCTCCGTCAGCCGGGCGCGAACCAGAGCAGGCCCCGCCTGCCGCACGGCGCCCACCGGCGTCGGCTGCGCCGGCGCAATCGCCGCAATCGGCCGAGGTTCGCAGGAAAGCGGCGCGCTCGGAGACGCTGAATCAGCAGGCTGCGGCCGGAAGCGTGGCGAAAGAATCGGCGGCTGACCGCGACGTCACCGAGGGCGAAGGTCGACGCCTTCCGGCAACCGGCGGCGCCCGCGGCAGCTGCCGCGGCGGCTCCAGCAGGCGGCTCCGTCGCAGCGCCGGCCGAGCAGCGTGCTGATTCCGCGCGTCGGCCCGCCGCGCCGCCAACGTCCTGGCCGCGCCGGAGATCGTCTCACCGGATCCCGCGGTCCGCTGGCGGATTCTCGGGGCAGCCGTGCAGCATTCCTCGAACGGCGGATCGACGTGGGAAACGCGTCCGCGTCGGCGTGCCGCCGAGCTGACCGCCGGGCGCCGCGCCGTCGACAACCGTGTGCTGGCTGGTCGGCCGGAACGGCGTCGTGCTGCTCACCACGGACGGCCAGACGTGGCGCGCGCGTGCCGTTTCCCGAGATCACAGATCTGTCGGCTGTCCGCACGGTTGACGCCGGCGGACGCGTCGGCCTCCGTTTCGACGGCCGACGGCCGGACGTTCGTCACGACCGACGCCGGCGTCACCTGGTCGGCCCGCTAGACGCCCTCACGTATCGAACGCATGTAGAACAGAAGTCGTGCAGGCCTGCCGATGTGTGCAGGCCTGAGGGCCTGCACTACTGCTGGCTGCAAGAAATCCCGGCGGCTCCGTTCAAAGGGAAAGGAGCCGTTCCATGTCATCAACGACGATACTCGCCAGGTTCTGGGTCGCACCCTTCGTGCTCGCCGTCGGGACGTTCATTCCCGGACAAGGCCAGCGCGCCGCCACGCCCGCCAGCCGCTGGCGCGCCGCGGCCGGCCGCGCAGGCGCAGGAGGCCGCAGCCACCACGACGCTCGACGATCAGATCGAGCTGGCCGTCACCGTCTACAACTCCGACATCGCGCTGGTTCGCGACGTGCGCAACCTGCAGCTCGGCGCGCGGCACGTCCGATCTGCACTTCATGGACATCGCCGCGACGGTCAATCCGGCGACCGTGCACTTCCGGTCGCTGACCGAGCCGTCGCGCGTCAGCGTGCTCGAGCAGAACTACGAGTACGACCTGCTCGAGCCGGACAAGCTGCTGCGCAAGTACGTCGGCCGCGACGTCACGCTCGTGCGCACGCGGCGGACCGACAACGACGACGCGCGAGGAAGAACGTCACGGCGCGCCTCCTCAGCTACAACAACGCGCCGGTCTGGCAGATCGGCGGCGAGATCGTCACCGGCATGCAGCGCCGATCACATCAGGTTTCCCGAGCTGCCGGGCAACCTCTACTCGCGGCCGACGCTGATCTGGACGCTCAACAACACCGGCGGCACGCGTCATCGCGTCGAGGCCTCGTATCTCGCCGGCAAGCTGTCGTGGAACGCGGACTACGTGCTGACCGTCGCGCGCGACGACAAGGCCGCCGACATCGACGGCTGGGTCACGGTCGTCAACGGCAGCGGCACGTCGTTCAGGAACGCGTCGCTGCAGCTCGTCGCCGGCGACCTCAACCGCGTGCGCCAGGTCGTCGGCCGCATGGCCGCCGAGGCGATGCGGATGGACATGGCCAAGGCGGCCGCGCCGCGATGGCGCAGGAGGCGTTCTCCGACTACCACCTCTACACGCTCGGCCGGAAGACGACCGTCAACAACAGCGAGACCAAGCAGGTCAGCATGCTCGGCGCGACGGCGTTCCCGGTCCAGAAGCGCTACGTCGTGGACGGCCAGGCGTTCTACTACCGCAACGCGCAGCATCCCGGCGCGCCGATCAAGGACGTCGTGCAGGTCTACTACCAGTTCAAGAACGACGAGAAGCCGGGCCTCGGCATGCCGATGCCCGCCGGCACCGTGCGCGTGTATCAGTCGGACTCGAAGGGCGGCGTGCAGTTCGTCGGCGAGGATCGCATCGACCACACGCCGAAGGACGAGACGCTCAACCTCAAGATCGGCAACGCGTTCGACGTCGTCTGCGAGCGCAAGCAGACCGACTTCCAGAAGATCGCGAGCAACGTCTACGAGGTCGAGTACGAGATCACGCTCCGCAACCACAAGGCGGCGCCGGTCGCCGGTCGAGGTGAACGAGCCGATCGGCGGCACGTGGCGGATGCTGCAGTCGTCGCACCAGTGGACGAAGACCGACGCCTGGGCGCGCGCAGTTCGCGGTGCCGGTCGTCGCGGACGGAACGGCGGTGCTGAAGTACCGCGTCCGCGTGAACTACTAAAGGTCGGGCAGGTCGGGCAGGTCGGGCAGGTCGGGCAGGTCGGGCACGGCAGCGCGGGCTTCGGCAGGAAATGCAACGGGCGGCGCGGAGGCAATAGCCGTTTCTGCGTCGCCCTCGTGTGATCGTCAATGAAACCGCATCCAGCGTTCGGCACACGTCGTGCACCATCGCATTCGACGATGGTAGACTCGCGGCGAGACGAGGTCATGGCGGACCGTATCGACAGACTCGAAGAGCGCATCCAAGTCGTCGAGGTCAAGGTCGACCAGCTGGCCTCGGCGATGAGTGCGGGGTTCCAGGCCGTCGATGATGCATTGCGCGAGCAGCGGGATACACCGAGTTCGCCTTCGCACGGCTCGAGCAGAAGACTGGACCGGGCCAGGATGGACGCCCGCTTCGGCCAAGATGGACGCCGGCCTGGCCCGCGTCGAACGTAAGCTCGACCAGTTCATCGACGTGCAGATCCGAACAAACGATCTCGTGGAACGTCGTCTGCGCGCGCTGGAGTAGCCGCCGCTACTTCGCGCGGCCCTTGAAACCCTCGGCGAGCATCGGGATCCTGTAGATCGTCTTCGCGTTGTTCCGCACGCCTTCCGGCGTGACGAATTCCCTGCCATCCGGCCCGAGCGCACCGCTGCCCACCACGTAAAGCGTCTTCTTGTCCGGGCCGGAAAACGCCACGCTGATCACGCTGCGCGGCGTCGGGATGAGGCCGAGGTACTTGCCGCCTTCGTCGAACACCTGGACGCCCGGAGCCGACGTCACGTAGAGGCGGCCCGCGGCATCGATCGCCAGACCGTCACCCGCGCCGCCGGCCTCGAGCTTCGCGAAGTCGCGCCTGTTGCCGGTCGTGCCGTCCGGCTGGACGTCGAACGCCAGCACGGTGTTCCCGTTCGTGACGTACAGGACGCGATCGTCCCGGCTGAGGATGATGCCGTTGGCGCGGATGTTGTCGCCGAGGCTCGTCACGCGGCCGGTCGCGCTGGCGTAGAAGGCGCCGCCGACGGTGAAGTACGCGCCACCCTTCGTGTCGACGACCAGGTCGTTCAGACGCCCGAGCGGCTTGCCCTCGAAGTTGTCAGCGAGCGTCTTTCTCTCCGGCGCGAGAATGCCGACCACCGTCGGCTCGTTGCACGGTCCGGCCGCCGCGCCTCGTCCCGGATCCGTGCAGGTGCGTTCGACCGCGAAGATGCGGCCGCCGGCGTCCACCGACAACGCTCCCGCGCCGTGCGTGTCGCGCAGGAACACCGACGCGCGGTCGCTGCGATCGAGCCTGCTGATCTGGTTCGGCTGCTCCTGCGCGAACAGCAGGCCGCCATCGTCGGTGCCCACGATGCCGTCGGCGTTGTCGGTGCCCTGCCACGCGAGGGTCCATGTCGCGCCGGCTGCAATGACGGCCGGAATGGCAGTGACCATGACGTCGCGCACGCCCTGGGGCTGGTGCGGCGCCACGCTGCCCGGCAGCGAGCGGAGCGCAGGGCCGACGCGGAGATGCCGATTGCGACGGCGGCGGTGAATGTCGTCATCGTCATGCGTGGATTCTACTCGCCGGTGTGCGCCGGCGCCGGGTCCGTCTGTATATTGGAGGGGTGCACGTCCTCGTCTGCCAGGCCATCGCGCAGCGGAAGGTCATCCGGTTCCACTACGACGGGGGAACGCGCGATATCGAGCCGCACGTGCACGGCGTCGGCAAAGACGGCAGCGAGCTGCTGCGGGGCTATCAGGTATCGGGCTTCAGCCGGTCGGAACAGGTAACCGGATGGAAGACGTTCAAGCTGGATGAGGTGCGCGCGATGGCCCTCACGGATCGAAGCTTCGCGTCACCGCGACCTGGTTACGAGCCGCAGGACGCGCTCATGCCGACGATTCACTGCCGGCTCTAGTCGCCTTTGGTCTTCAGATCTTTGTCGTGCTCCTTCATGAAGGCTTTGATCTCGTCGCTCATCGCCAGCAGTTTCGCCCACTGCTCCTTGTAGAGCGTCACAGGAAAACGGCCGAGGCCGTACACGGACACGCCGCCCTTCTCGCTCACCTTGAGGCTGACGCTTCGTCCGCGCTGGCCTTTCAGCTGCTCGTTCTCTGCGCGCAGCCGTTCAATTTCCGCCTGCAAGTCTTCGTTCGCCATGCGACGACGCTATCACTTTTCCGGCATCGACCGTGAGCAGCGACGGTGCTAGACTTCGTGCCCGTCCAGCTCTGCAGCCGTGGGAGGCCGCAGACCAATGAACGTCCGATGGCCGTTCGTCCGTACCGCTGTCGCCGCCCTGGCCGCGCTGTTGCTGGGCGGCTCTCTTGCTGCCCAACACGGCTACACCCGCTCCGAGATCGAAAACGGCGCCCACCTGTACCTGGGCAGCTGCGCTACGTGCCACGGCGCGCGAGGCGACATGGTGCGCGGCGTCGCGCTGATGAGCGGCCGCTTCCAGCGCGCGTCGACTGACGAAGAGCTGGTGAAGATCGTCATCTCGGGCATCCCCGGCACGGCGATGCCGCCGAACAATTACACGGATCTCGAAGCGGGCATGATCGTCGCCTACCTCCGGGGCACGGCAGCCGGCGACGGCGTCAGCGTGACCGCCGGCGACAGCGCGCGCGGCAAGGCGCTGTTCGACGGTAAAGGCAAGTGCGCCACCTGCCACTCCGAGACCTCCCGGACGGCGCCACCACTCTCCGATATCGGCATGCTGCGGAGACCGCTCGAGCTCGAGCAGTCGATTCTCGATCCGGGCGCAACGCTGAACGCCAACTACCGCTTCGCCCGTGCGGTCACCAGGACAGGAACCGTCGTCACGGGACGCCTGCTCAACCAGAGCACCTTCTCGGTGCAGATGCTCGACAGCGCGGAGAAGCTGCGCGCGTTCGATCGAGCCAGCCTGCGCGAGTTCACCGTCCTCAACACATCGCCGATGCCCTCCTCGCGCGGAACGCTCGACACACAGGAAATCGCCGACATCGTCACGTACCTGACCACCCTGCGAGGCCCGCGATGACCCGACGCCTGCTCACCGTTTCGTGCACGATCGTGCTGCTGGTTATCTGCGCGGCGAACGCGCCGCTGCGTGCGCAGATCTCCTTCGACCGCATCGTGCGCGCCGCCGCGGAGCCCGACAACTGGCTCAGCTACTCGGGCGACGTGTTCAGCCGGCGTCACTCGCCGCTCACGCAAATCACCCCGGCCAACGTGAAGAACCTGGAATTGCAGTGGGTGTTCCAGGCCCAGTCGCTCGAGAAATTCGAAGCGACGCCGCTCGCCGTGGACGGCGTGCTCTACACCGTCCAGCCGCCCAACGACATCGTCGCGATCGACGGCGCCACGGGCCGCATCTTCTGGACCTACAGCTACAAACCCTCGCAGCAGGCGCGGCCCTGCTGCGGACGCGTGAACCGCGGTGTCGCGATCCTGGGCGAGCGTCTGTTCATGGGCACCATCGACGGTCATCTCCTCGCGGTCGATGCGAAGAGCGGACGGCCGCTCTGGAACGTCGCCGTCGCCGGCGCGCGGCCCGAAGCCGGCTACGCTTTCACCGTCGCGCCGCAAATCGTCAAGGACAAGCTGATCGTCGGTCCCGCCGGCGGCGACTTCGGCGTCCGCGGCTTCATCGCGGCCTTCGATCCGGCCAGCGGCAAGGAACTGTGGCGCTTCAACACGGTTCCCGGGCCTGGCGAGGCAGGACACGAGAGCTGGGCCTCCGATTCATGGCAACACGGGGGCGCGGCGGTATGGGTGACGGGGTCGTACGATCCGGAACTGAACCTCATTTACTGGGGAACGGGCAATCCGGGGCCCGACTTCAACGGCGACAAGCGTGGCGGCGACAACCTTTACAGCGACTCGGTCGTGGCGCTCGATCCCGATACCGGAAAACTGAAGTGGCATTTCCAGTTCACGCCGCACGACGAGTTCGACTACGACTCCACGCAGGTGCCCGTGCTCGCCGACATCGAGTGGCGGGGCCGGCCGCGGAAGGTCATGCTGTGGGCGAACCGCAACGGGTTCTGGTACGTGCTCGACCGCGCGACCGGCGAGTTTCTTTCGGGCAAGCCGTTCACCAAGGTCACGTGGACCGAGTCGCTCGACCCGCGCGGACGTCCGATGAACGTCGTCAAGCCGACGAGCGAAGGCACCGTCGTGTTCCCGCATCTCGGCGGCGCGACGAATTGGTACTCGCCGTCGTATAGCCCGCGCACAGGCCTGTTCTACGTGTCCGCGTGGATCAACACCTCCGCCACGTTCTCGAGGCGGCCGGCCGAATACGTCGAGGGCCGATCGTTTCTCGGCGCGTTTCCGACGGCCGCGGATATCAGCATCAACGGCGTGCCGATCAACCGCCGGTTGCCCGAGGAAGGCACGGGCGCCGTCGTTGCGCTCGATCCGAAGACCGGCGAGAAGCGATGGGAGTTCTCGATGACGGACATCACGGATGCCGGCATCCTGACGACCGCGAGCGACCTGCTGTTCTCCGGTGGACGCGAAGGTTTCTTCTACGCGCTCGATGCCCGTACGGGCCAGATGCTCTGGAAGGCCCCGGTCGGCGGCATCGTGCAAGCCGCCCCGATGTCTTACGCGATCGGCAACCGCCAGTACGTGGCGATCGCCGCCGGCAACTCGCTCTACGGCTACGCGCTCAAGCAGTAATCGGCCCAACCTCCGCACTGTCCCGCTTGATGCTTTCTTGACGGTTCGGGTCGGCCCTTCCGGGCCTTTGTTGATACGCTTGTCTCCATGCAGCTCGGGATGATCGGTCTCGGACGGATGGGTGGCGAGATGGTCCGGCGCCTCTTGCGCGGCGGACACACCTGCGTCGTGTTCGACTCGAAGCAGGAGAACGTGACGGCGCTGGCTGCCGAGGGCGCCGCGGGAGCGCGTTCGCTTCGCGATTTCGTCGACGCGCTCCACACGCCGCGCGCGATCTGGCTGATGGTGCCGGCTGCTGCGGTCGAGGGCACGCTGGCGGCCCTTTCCGAGCTGCTGCAGCCGGGCGACGTCGTGATCGACGGCGGAAACTCCCACTACGTCGACGACATCCATCGCGCCCGTGCGCTGCAGGCGCGGCAGATCGACTACGTCGACGCCGGCGTGAGCGGCGGAGTCTGGGGCGGCCAGCGCGGGTACTGCCTGATGATCGGCGGTGCGGCCGCGGCGGTCGCCCGCCTCGATTCCGTTTTCAAGACGCTGGCTCCTGGAGCCGACGCCGCGCCTGCCACAGCGGGGAGGACGGCAAACAGCACGGCCGATCAGGGCTACCTGCACTGCGGGCCCGCGGGCGCCGGCCATTTCGTGAAGATGGTGCACAACGGCATCGAGTACGCGCTCATGGAGGCGTACGCCGAGGGATTCAACATCCTCGCGCACGCCAACGCCGGCGCGCAGGCTCGGCCCGGCGACGCCGAAACCTCGCCGATGCGCGACCCCGACCGCTTCCAGTACACATTGCCCGTGCCGGAGATTGCCGAACTGTGGCGCCGCGGCAGCGTCGTCGGATCGTGGCTGCTGGATCTGACCGCGCGAGCGCTGGCCGAGCACCCCGACCTTCAGCCGTTCGCCGGGCGCGTTTCTGATTCAGGCGAAGGACGCTGGACCGCGCTGGCGGCGATCGAAAGCTCGACGCCCGCGCCCGTGCTCACGACGGCGTTGTTCCAGCGGTTCAGCTCGCGGGGGGAAGACGACTTTTCGAATCGCCTGCTGTCGGCGCTGCGCCTGCAGTTCGGCGGCCATCATGAGTCTCCGGGAGGACGGTAATGGCCACCCCCGAATCGCGGGGCGATGCCCTCGTCATCTTCGGCGCCACCGGCGACCTTGCGTATCAGCAGATCTTCCCCACCCTGCAGTCGATGGAGCGGCACGGCCGCCTCGATGTCCCGATCATCTGCGTCGCGCGGGAAGGCTGGACGCTCGACAGCCTGCGCGCGCGGATGCGTCAGAGCATCGCGGATCACGGGGGCGCCGACGGCGCCGTCGTGGACCGCGTGGCCGCGCGCCTGCAGTACGTCGCGGGTGAATATCACGACGCCGCGACGTTCGATCGGCTTCGCAAGGCGCTTGGCCGCGCTGAGCGGCCCGTCTTTTACCTGGCCATCCCGATCAGCCTGTTCGAGGTCGTCGTAACCGGCCTCGCGCGATCGGGCTGCGCGACCAACGGCCGGACGATCGTCGAGAAGCCGTTCGGCCGCGATCTCGCGTCGGCCAGAGCGCTGAACGCGACGATCCACCAATCGTTTCCGGAGTCCTCCGTCTACCGGATCGATCACTTCCTCGGAAAGGAGCCGGTGCAGAACCTGCTCTACTTCCGTTTCGCCAACACGTTCCTCGAGCCGCTGTGGAACCGCACTTACGTCGACAGCTGCCAGATCATCCTGTCGGAAGCATTCGGCATCCGCGGGCGCGGGCGCTTTTACGAGGAAGTCGGCGCGACACGCGACGTCTTCCAGAATCATCTGCTGCAGGTACTGACGCTGCTCGCGATGGACGCGCCGGATGGCGACGACGCCGCCGCGATCGAAGCGGCGAAGGTGAAGCTGTTGAACCAGGTCAGGCCGCTCGGACCGGACGATGTCGTGCGCGGGCAGTACCGCGGGTACCGCTCCGAATCGGAAGTCGCGCCCGGGTCGCGCGTGGAAACCTACATCGCCGCGCGGCTCCGGATTGAGAACGACCGATGGGCCGGGGTGCCATTTTCGATCCGCAGCGGAAAGGCGCTGGCTGTGACGGCGAACGAAGTTCGCGTCCGGCTGAAGAAGCCCGGCGTCACGCTGTTCGATGCCGCCACGACCGCCCGCCCCAACGAGTTCAACTTCCGGCTGAGCCCCGACGACTGCATCTCACTGACGGCACGGACGAAAGTTCCGGGCCAGGCGATGGTGGGCGAGAACGTGCGACTCGTCGAGCATCACCACGCCGGCGACGAGATGACGCCGTACGAGCGCCTCTTCGGCGATGCGCTGCGCGGCGACCGCACCTTGTTCGGCAGCGAGGCCGGCGTCGAAGCCGCCTGGCGCATCGTCAACGGCGTGTTGAGCACCGATCTCCCGCTCTGCGAGTACGACACGGGAAGCCGGGGGCCCGTCGAAGCCGACAAACTGGTTGCGGACGCCGGTGGCTGGATCGAACCGGGTGCCACGTGCGGCGCATAGCGCCGTCCGCTCTCAGGCAAGCGTGTCGAACAATTGACGGTCCCAGCTTCGGCGCCCGCCGCGAAACGGCGATCGCCGATCGGGAACGGCCGGGTCGCGCCGATCGGTCGAGGGTAGGTTGCCGACCAGGTAGGCCGGTAGCGTGACGGGCAGGCGATCCGCGACTTCATAGAACGCGCCCGCGCGCCGCACGTCCTGGGCAAGCGCCGGCTCGCGCGATTCCGTGTAGACGATGCATCGCGTCGCGGCGACGGCTTTGACTGCGTACGCCAGGTGAAGACCGTTGAAGGCGCCGAGGCGCAGGTTGGTAACGACGAAATCGAAACGGGCCGTGCCGAGGCGGCGGCGGGCAGACTCGAACTCGAAGTGACGGTAGACCTGCGCCAGCGGGTAAAGGGAATCCTGGATGATGTCTGCCACGCGCCGGTTTGATTCGACCAAGAGCACCACTTGTCTGGTCATCGGAGAAGACCGCCGGCTCTTTGTAAATCGTACCCGCAATCGGCGCTTGCAACACGCATCACTTGCAAGGTTCCGACAGGCCGCTCCGCTTGACACCACGTGCCAGTGACGACATAGTTTATGGTTGCGTTCGGTGCTGATTCGAGGGGCGTTTGGCGACCGGCAGCTTCGGAGTGACGGTTGACGACTGGCACGTCCTTCAGACGGCTCAGTCCAACGTTCTCCTGATTGGCCCGGATGCGGCGGTTGCCGGCCTCTATCGAACTGCTGCTCCGGCGGTTCGAACAACCCGTGACAGAAGTCCGGCGCCGAATTCGCAGCCCCCGCACAGTCCGCCGGCACTCTCATCCTGCGAAATATCTCCAGTCTCGACACTGCCAATCAGCAGCGCCTCGCGAAATCGTTGGCACGGCGCGAGCGAAGCATGCAGGTGATTTCGACGTCGCAGTGTCTGCTGTATCCTTTCATCTAGCGCGATGCGTTCTCCGCCGCGCTCTACTACAACCTCAACGTGATCACGATCACGCTGCAGGAACAGTCCCCGGCCAACTTGCACTGAGCGGGCCCCTACTCCACAGGAACCGGCATTCGTCGAACCGACCGCCGTGACGCCTACATCCGTCACGCGCATGACCTCCGCCGCGCAGACGTGCTTGGCCCGCCGCAAAGGTGCCCACCTGCATTGCGGGGAGAGGAGGTCCTAGGCGCCTGCTTGTCGGTCGCAGGTCCGTCGGTCTCAACAGCACGCCGGATTCGCTGAGGTTGATGACCTTACCCACGAGCCAGTTCTCTTCGCCCGAACGCCGGAACATGATCCGGATAGGGATGAACACGCGCACCGCCGTGTGATGTTCAGCATGGTCGGTCCCGTATGCTTGAACCGTTGCGTCGAGGATACGTGATGATTCTGCCGAGTTTCAACCGTTTGCGCTGAGACAAAAGTCTCGGCCAGAAGGACTGCGCGCGGATTTCGGTAGGGCGTCGGCATCGCCAACTGAACCATTCCAACGAAGAAATTCAGGAATTCTTAGATCTTTGACCTGTTGCGGGAGCTTTCGCAGAAGTGTTGTTTCTGGCCGCTCGCTTGCTTGCCGTCGAACCGCTACGTTGGTCTCCGTGCTCATAGTCGACCCGAATCTTCCAGCCGCCACCGCCCTGGCCCGCATCGTCGAGCCGGACACAGGCGTCCGCACAGGCCCGGAAGTCGTGTTGTGCTCGGATTTTTCCACGGCCCGATCCCGTTTGCGCGCCGCGCCGCCGGAGCTGCTCATCACTGCTCTGCGCTTGCACGAATACAACGGCCTGAATCTCGTGTACCTGGCCGCCGGCGCGGGCCTGCCCACGCGAAGCATCGTGTATACCGAAGCGAACGACGCGGGGATGGCGCGGGAGATTCGCGCGGCGGGAGCGTTCTACGAAGTGTGGCCGCATCTGCCGAAAGTCCTGCGGGGATACGCGCAGGCGAAGCTGCCTCCCCAGGATCGGCGCGAGGTGACGGTGTACGACCGCCGCCGGAGTGGACGCGCGGGCGGCCGCCGCGCTGTCGATCAACCGCTTAACGTCTGACGAGAGAACTCAGACTCGGCTACGCCGCCTGACGGTAGCGCGGAGTGGTGTCCGCGTCGGCCAGCGGAGCCCTCGTGGGCAGTTCGTGAACCGCATACCCGTGCGTGATCAGACCGAACAGCAGCCCGAGGCTTAGCGAAGCAACCGCCCAGACGCCGAGGCCCGCCAGCAGGTTCATCATGGCACTCAGTCCTCGCGTCGACGCTACGCCAGACCCGTGCTCGGCAGTCCACATTCGAAAAATCCCAGGGTTGCACAAACCGGCGCGGCGTTTTTGCTTGTACTGCGCCTGGTGTTCGACTTAGGCTTACGGGAGTGTCCCTCGGACGCACAGGCCTGACCGGGGGACACCAGAAATTGTCGGTCAGGCTGACAAAAAGTGGCACGGCGGCAATGCCAAAGCGCGCAGTTCCGTGCATCCTGCGTCGGCACCCGCCTTGCGATGTGTGTTTCGTTTCGATCCACCACTCAAGGAGCGAGCGATGCGCAGCCCGAATCTTCGACTGACGGTCACCCGGGAAGGTTTCAGCATCACCCCCCTGCCGGCGCAGGTTGAGTCGCGTTGCACGTTCGACCGCAGCTGCTCGCAGCGCGCGAGCCATCGCCTGCTCATCGCGCAGCCGACGACCGGCGTGGCCCTGCTGTGCGACCTCCACGCGATCGCGTGGGCGCAGGACGAGGGACTGCAGATCACCACCGCCCGCCTGGGTGAGTCCGCCGCGTAACGTGGCGACTCCGACACCGGATCCCGATCGCCCCGACGAACCCGCTCCTCCGCCTGCGGAGACGTTCGAGTGCTCGATGTGCCGGCAGCGGGCTCCCGTCACGCAGTCGCTGATAATGGGCGGACGGCGCCTGTGTTTCGGATGCGCGAGCGGCTGGTTCGAAGACGAAGAATAGCGGTCAGTTCAGCGGCAACCCCGACACATTGAACGGCGCGAGCGCGTCGTCCAGCCACGACTCCACGACGTCAGTCAGCTCGTGCAGTCCGAACGGCTTCGTGAGAAACGCGTCCGTGCTCCGCTTGCCGGCATACCGGTTGAGGAACGGGCTCGCGCGGCCAATCAGATATAGCACCTTGAGATCGGGCTGGACGGAGCGCAGCTGACGGACCATGTCGGTCTCGTACCCGTCGGGCAGGCACACGTCCACGATGACGAGATCGACGTGTGCGGCGCCCGCGCATTCGAATCCTTCGCGGCCGGTCGCGACGTCGAGCGAGGTGCAGCCGATCTGGCCAAGGCTCGCGGAAATGAGCCGCCGCACCTGGCGATCCGCGCTGACGACGAGAGCAACGGGGCAATTGAGCATCGGTGGTTGGATCAAGGGACAACCACATTCGGTGCCAACGCCCGCCGCTCGGATTTCGCTGATCCTCCTGGATATACACGAGCCGGAATCGTAATCGCACTTGCAGGAATGAAATCGCCTCGCGTGACGGCACCGACCCGACCCGCCTGCTCGATTCACTTATTAAGACTTACTGGGACTCTGCAGACGGTTTTCCACTGGACTTGGTTTTGCGAAGGTCCCCGCAGCATGTATGGCCTTGGAACGGGTGTATGGCCGCGCTCGTGATCCTCGTCAACGCGGATCCCGACGTCCTGTGGCGTACTGATGCCCTTCTCTCGGCGGACGGCCACCTTGTGGCGGCCGTGTCGTCGCTGGCGGAGGCGAAGAAGCTCCTCGAGTCCGTGACGCCGGACGTCCTGGTCGCCGACATCAGGCTCGGGATGTACAACGGGCTGCAGCTGGCAATCCGCAGCCGCCTGGATCACCCCAACCTGCCGGTCATCATCACGAACGAGTGGCCCGACGCCACGTTCGAGGCCGAAGCGAAGCGCCAGGGCGCGATCTTCGTCGCGGCGCCTCTCGACAACCCCGACTTCCTCCGCATCGTGCGCAACGCGATCGCGCAGAGCCGCCGGACACAACCGGCGATCCGGCGATGGCTGCGCAAACCGGTGCCGGGCACCATGCGCGTGAATGCGGGCGACGCGCTCGCGCAGGTCCTCGACATGAGCCATGGGGGCGTGAGGCTGGCCTTCAGCCAGCAGGCGGACATCCCGGCCGTGTTCGACATCACGCTGCCGCAGGTGGGCATCACCGTGAAGGCGCACCGTGTGTGGACCGGCGTGTCGTTCACGAACAACGAGCAGCTGTGCGGCGCCGAGCTCGAAGAAACCGCGACGCCATCCTGGCGCCAGTTCGTCGATTCCCTCGCCGCCGGACCGGCCTTTTAGCAATGCAGAATGAAGAATGAACAATGAAGAAGGCAGAAGCCTTCGTTGTCCATTCTGCATCGTTCATTCTTCATTCGACATTCCTAGATCGCCAGCATCCCCGTGCTGTCGCCGAATTTTTCGGTGGGCACGCCGAGCTTGTCGAGCATGGCCAGCAGCAGGTTCGACATCGTGGTGTCGGGCGCGTTCCGGATGTGGCGTCCGCCCTGGAGCCGGCCCGACGCCCCGCCGGCGAGGATGATCGGCAGCGGCCCGTGGTTGTGCTGGTTCGCGTCGCTCATCGCGCTGCCGTACAGCACCATCGAGTGATCGAGCAGCGTGCCGTCGCCGTCGGGGATTGCCTGGAGCTTGCCCAGGAGATACGCCAGCAGGCCGACGTGATACCGGTTGAGCACCGCGAACCGATCCTGGTTCTCGCGGATGTTCGAATGGTGCGAGAGGATGTGGAACGCGTCGCGCACGCCGCTCTTTGCGTACACGGCGTTGCTCAGCTCCTTCGCCAGCAGCATCGTCGTCACCCGCGTGATGTCGGCCTGCCAGGCGAGCACCTGCAGATCGAACATCAGCTTGATGTGTTGATCGACGTCCTTCGGCGCGCCGGCAGGCGCATCGGGCAGCGACAAGTCCATGGACGCCTGCTGCGCAGCCTTCTGAATCCGGCGCTCGATCTCGCGGACGTCACCGAGATACTGCTCCACGCGGCTGCGGTCGCCCGCCGGCAGGCGGGTCTGCAGCGCGGAGACCTCGCCGAGCACGGAATCGAGCAGGCTGAGCGACTGTTGACGGCGTCCACGGCGTTCCGCATCGGTGCTGCCGTCCCCGAACAGCCGCTCGAAGACCACCTGCGGGTTGTTCTGCATCGGCAGCGGCGACGTGGGACTCTGCCACGAGATCGTGTCGCGGTACGCGCAGCTGAGGCCGTCGCCGCAGCTGAGCGTCGCGTCCTCGATCATCAGCTCGAGCGAAGGCAGCGGCGTATCCTGGCCGATCTTCTGCGCCGCGAACTGGTCCATCGTGATGCCGAGATGCGCCTGCGGCCCGGCCTCGGCGTGCGCGCCGCTCAGGAACGTGGCGGCCGACCGGTTGTGGTTGGACGTCGCCGAACCGCCGCCGTAGGCCTGCGGGTGGCTCAGGTCGCTGATGATGTTCGTCTTGTCGCGGAACGGCGTGAGCGGCTGGAGGATTTCCGTCAGCTCGAAGCCCTTCCCGGCCGCGGACGGCGTCCACTTGTCCATCGTCGCGCCGTGCGGGAAGTAGATGCATCCCAGCCGCGTCCGGCCGGTGGCGGCGGTTTGCGCGAGCGGCGTGCCGGCCGGCACCATGGACTCGAGAAACGGCAGCGCGATCGTCACACCCACGCCGTTCAGGAACGTGCGCCGCGACAGGTGTTTCTTCGTCAGGAATGCCATGCTGCGAGCTCCTACGGTTTCTTCAGTTTCATCTGAAACGGCGCGCTTTCGACGACGCCGAGGACGAGAGACGAGAAGCGATGATCGTTTCGAGCCGCGCGGCGCACGATGGCGCGGACCGTCGGCATGTCGTCGGCATGAATCGGACGCCCCAGGGCGTAGGTGAGGAGCTTCCCGGTCGCCGTGGTCACGAACGCGTCCGAGCGGCTCAGGAGCGCCGCGCGCAGGTCGCCGGGGCCGTTCAGCTTCGTCCCGTCCACGAGCTGACCCGACGGATCGACCGGCGTCCGGCCGTCGAGGTCGCGCCAGCCGCCGATGAGATCGAAGTTCTCCAGCCCGAAGCCGATCGGGTCCATGATCTTGTGGCACGACGCGCACACCGGGTTCCCGCGATGGGCTTCCAGCCGCTGCCGGAGCGACGTCACTTTCACCGCTTCCGGATCCTTCTCCAGGTTGGTGTCCACTCCCGGCGGCGGGATTGGCGCCGGAGTCCCGAGCACGTTTTCGAGGATCCACCGGCCGCGCTGCACGGGCGACGTCCGCGTTGACACCGACGTGACCGTCAGCATGCTCCCCTGCCCCAGCAGGCCGCGGCGCGGGCTGTCGGCTGGCAGCGGCACGCGACGGAAGTAGCTGCCGTGGACGTCCGGGATGCCGTAGTGGCGCGCGAGACGCTCGTCCACGAACGTGTAGTCCGCGCTGAGCAGGTCGACCACGCTGCGGTCGTCGCGGACGATGCTCTCGAAAAGCATCTCGGTTTCACGGCGGAACGCCTGACGGAGGTTATCGTCGAAGTCCTTCGCCGACGTCTGCACGCTAGCGAGATCGCGCAGGTAGAGCCACTGGCCGGCAAAGTTGCTCGTGAGCGCCGCCGACTTCGGGTCGGCGAGCATGCGCTTGACCTGCTGCTCGAGCACGCTCGGGTCGCGGAGCCGTCCCTTGACGGCCGCGTCGAGCAGGTCGTCGTCCGGGATACTGCTCCACAGGAAGAACGAGAGCCGCGACGCGAGGTCGAGATCGCTCAAGCGGTACGCGGTGGCGGGAGCCGCGCTTCGCGGCGCGGTTTCCACGCGGAACAGAAACGCCGGGGACACGAGGAGGCGCGAGAGCGCCTGCTGAATGCCCGCTTCGAAGTCCCCGTCGGAGCGGCCCTGCTGATAGAACTTCATCAGCGTCTCGACTTCGTCGGGCAGGGCGGGCCTTCGATACGCTCGACGCGCGAGCGTCGAAACGACCTGTTTCGCGCAACTGGTTTCTTCGGCTGCCGAGGCCGGCCTGCACGTCAGCACGCGGCGACGGCTCGGTGTGTCGCCCGCGCTGGTGGCCTTGTACGGGCCCGTGATGACGACCGTCTGGATGCCTCCGGCCGGCGTGAACGCCGAGTTGATGCGGAAGTCCGAGTACGCCTCGTCCACGCCTGCCGAGCGCACGCGGTCCACGAGCGCCGCGCCGATCGTGTGCGGCCCCGCCGTGACGTTGACGCGAAAACTCCGCGGCGTCGCCGTCACCAGTTTCTCGCCGTCGAGCGTGACGTCGACCGTCGCGCCGCCGGAACCGCCGAAGCCGATGCCTCCCGTGACGCTGAACTCGTATTCGGCGTCGAGCGGAAACGTGTGCTTCACCAGCATCCCGCCGCGGGTGCCGAGAGGCAATCCTTCGATATGACGGTCCTGCGCGAGCCCGCCGGGCGCGGGATAGGTGACCTGCGTCGGCGTCAGCGTCCGATCGCCGATCGCGCGCCGGCTGATTTTCATGGCCGCAGTCACGTAGCCCTGAATGAGCGACGGCGACACGCTCAGCGCGTCGGCGATGTTGTCGAACCCGTCGCTCGATGCATCGGCCGGCAGCAGCACTGCGACGTCTACGTCGAGTGCCAGCAGATCGCGAATGGCGTTGCCGTACTCCGTCCGGTTCAGCCGATGCATAGCGGGCGCATCCAGCCCCGCGCCGGGCAGCGCCGCCTTGTCGAGGCGCGCTTCGAGGTCCGAGGCGAGCGCGTCGAGCGCGGCGCGCTCCGGCCGCCGCGCGCCCGACGGCGGCATCATGCCCGCCCGGATCTTCACGACGGCTTTCTCCCACGTGGCGGCGTCGGCGGCCACGTGGTCCACACTCAGGGCGTCGAGCGCGAGGCCGGCGGTCTTCAGGCGGCCGTTATGGCAGGTGACGCAATACTGCGTGAGCACCGCGGCCGAAGGAGACGGCGCGGCCGGCGTCTGCTGCGCCTGAAGGGACGCCATTGCGAGCACGACGGCCCAGGTGACCGCGAGCGGGAGAAGATGTCTGAACGCCACCTTCATCGCTGGATTTTCTCCAGCAACCCGCTGATGAGTGCCATCGAGACGGGCTTCGGCTTGGCGGGATGAGTGGCGAGGAATACTCCGCCCGCCCACGTCAGCGGCGTGCGACCCTCGGAGTCTTTGGCGTCGAGCCTCGCGCCTCGCGCGACAAGGAAACGGATGATGTCGTCCGAGCCGCGGTTGGCAGCGCCGTGCAGCGCCGTCAGGCCCATCGAGTTCACGGCGTTGACGTCCATGCCGAGGTCGTCCGCGCAGAACTTCACGGCCTCGAGCAGCGCCTTCGCTCCCTCGTCGTACGTCTGATCGACCACCCAGTTGATGCCAGCCGCGGCCATCAGCGCGGTCGTGCCGCCGAACGTCGGGATGTAGGGGTCGGCGCCGTATTCGAGCAGCAGGTGCATCACCTCGAGGTCGCCTGAGAGCGATGCCGTCAGAAACGGCGTCTGGCCCGTGAAGTCCACCCACGCGAGCGACCCGGTGATGCGAAGCATCTGCCGCCGGATGGGCGGCGTCTCCCTGGTGCGCGTGTTGGGGTCCGCGCCACGGTCGAGCAGCACGCGAATCAAATCGAGCACCGGCGCGCGGTCCACGCCGTTTTCGAACGGCTCGGCGTTGTCGACGTCCATGTTGCGCGTCTCGACGGCCGCCCAGAGCGGCGTCCGGCCGTACCAGTCCGTCACGTTGACGCGCGCGCCGCGCTCGATCAGGAAGCGCGCGACGTCCATGTGGTTGTTGGCGATGGCCATCAGGAGCGGCGTGATGCCGTTGGCGTCGGCGCGCTCGATGTCGGCGCCGGCGGCGACCAGCGTCCGCGCCGAATCCAGCCGGCCGTCGCGCGCGGCGTACAGCAGCGGCGTCAGCGCGCCGGGAATCAGATATCGCGATCCGCGCTCGGGCAGCCCGCCGCGGACGATCCCGATGCCGTGTCCGAAACCGGGCACCGAATTGGGCAGCACCCACGCAGGCGCCTGCCCGGTGCGCGTCTGCGCGTTCACGTCGGCGCCGCGCTCCACGAGCAGCTTCACGACCGGCGCACGGTTTTCGCGGATGGCGACCATCAGCGCCGTCTGCTGAAAGGTCGGGTCCTTCGTGTCGACGATGGCGCCGCGGTCGAGGAGGAGTTTGACGGCGTCGACCTTGCCCACACGCGACGCGGTCATGAGCGGGGTTTCGCCGGCCGGATCGGCGTGGTTCGGATCCGCGCCGACTTCGAGCAGCATGCGAATCATCTCCGCGTTGCCGTTGGCGGCCGCGAGGTACAACGGCGTGACGCCGTAGCGGTCCGCGCGGGTGGCATCGGCGCCCGCACGGATCAGCAGCCGCGAAGTCTCGACATCGTCGACGCGAACAAGCCAGTGAAGGGCGGGCGTGCCGTCCCGGCCCGGCGCGTTGACGTCGGCTTTTTGATCGACCAGCGCGCGCACGGTGGACGTATCGCGCTTCATGGCCGCCTCGGCGAGGCGGGTGTCGTTTCTCCCAGGGGCCGCTTGTGCGGCCCCGACTGGGGCGGACGATTGCGCGGTCGCGGCCGCCGTTTGCGCAGCCACGGCGGTGGCGGCCGGTTGGGCCAGCGAGAGCAGCGCGATCAGGGCGGGCGCGGCGAGCCGCAGGTAGTTCCGCACGGATCCACAAGTTTATCGCCGGATGAGCCCCGATCCCAGCCCCCGGGGCGGGCATCCGCAGCAAAAAAGGCTCAAAACCCGGCGCTCAGGCGGCCGTGAGGAACTTCGCCGGATCCAGCCCATCGGGAGGACGCAACGTCTCGAGGATATGCCGTTCGTAGCCGCCTGAACCGTCCCGGGTACTGGTGTCCACGCTCGCGGACGGGCTCTTCTGGCCGCCGTCGACCAGCGTGAGGACAGGGTGGAGCGGGTCGGCGTGATTCGTGCGCACCACGACGCCGATCTCGTTGCGGTTCGTGCGCACGACGCAGCCGATCGGGAAGAACGTGATCGCGTTCACGAACGCCTTGACGAGGTTGGCGTTGAGCTTCTGTCCCGCGAGGCGCGCCAGAATGAGGCACGCGTGCTCGGGCGGCGTGGGGTCCTGATAGGACCGCGCGCCCGTGATCGCCTCGTAGATGTCGGCGACCGACACGATCTGGCTCATGGGGTGGGGAATGGCATCGCCGATCTCGGGGTAGCCCGTGCCGGTGACTCCGCGGTGATGCTCGAGCGCCACGATCGGCGTGAGCGGCCGGAGGCCTTCGATCTGCACGAGGATCTCCGCGCCGAGAAGCGTGTGCGCTTCGATCAACTTGCGCTCGCGCCGGTCGAGCGCGCCGGGCTTCTTCACGATCTCGAGCGGGATGCGCGTCTTGCCGATGTCGTGCAGCAGCGCCGCTTCGACGAGCGCGGCCATGTCCTGCTCGTCGAGGCCCAGTTGCTTGCCGAGCAGCAGGCTCAACATCGCCACGTTCACGGAGTGGCAATACGTGAGGTTCTCGTACATCTTGACGGCGAGAATCTGGCCCAGCGCGGCGTTGCTGCGCGCGACGCGGTGGATGAGCAGCTGCACCAGGTCGCGCACCGTCACCAGATCCAGTTTCTTGCCGGCGGCCGTGTTCTCGAATGTCTCCTGCGCCAGCACCAGCGACTCGGCGTACGCCGGATCGAGCTCGCCGGTCGGCGCGTCGGGCCACTGCCGCGAGCTCCACCGCGTATCGAGCGCCACGATTTTCCCGAGGCTGACGTGCGTGATGTTGCGCCGCGCCAGCTGCTCCTCGACCGGCTCGGTGTGCGTGGCTTTGATCTCCCAGAGGAACTCGGCGGTTGCCAGCAGTTCGTCGCGCCCCACACCGTCGCGCACGTGAATACTGTCGATCCCGAGGTCGGACAGCTCGCGCACCACCTGCGTGCTGGCCGGATCGTCGCGGCCGAACGAAACGCCGTCCAGGAAGACGTCGCCCCGGATGATGTCGATGCGCAGCGTGGGATCGATCTTCAGGTGCAGCTGGATGAGATCGTCGAGCTCCTTCAGCTTCTGCGTCAGCATCGGGTGCCCGGCGGGATACGTCCCGGCCAGGCGCCGCAGGCTGGCGAACCCTTTCAGCACGGGCAGCGGACCGCGCGTCCCGGGCGGCGCCGCGGCGGCGGTGGTCGTCATCGCCGTTGTCATCGCGCGCGCATCTCCCTGGCTTTGAGCGCGACGCGCACGAGGCCGGGATTCCAGAACCTGAACCGCAGCGGCTCGAGCTCCGCGAGCACTGGATCCAACCCGTCGATGCCCGCCTTCGCGGCGCGGTCGAGCACGTGCGTCGCGGTCGCGGGGTTCTGCAGCACGAACTCGCGGTTGCCGAGCAGCTCGCGGACGAACGCGGCGACGCGCGGCGGCGGGAAATGCCACAGCGCTTCCTCGGCCGCGGCGCGGCTGCGCGCGTTACCGTTCTGCAACTGCTTCGCCACGATCGAAGCGGCGTGCGCGGTGCCCATCCGGGCGAGGGCGCGGAGCGCTTCGCGGACGAGCGGTTCGTCGCCGTGCTCCACCTGATCGGCCACCGCGGTCTCGTACCCGGCGCCGGCAAACCCGAGCACCTTGACGCCCACGCGCCGCGCCGCGAGGCCGCAGTGCGGCAGTTCCTGCACAAGCGCCGGCGCGAGCAATGCCGCGTGCGCGCACATCAGCGTCGCGAGCGATCGGCTCCGCGCCTGCCGAGTCGGGTCGTCGAGCAGGCCGACGCACGCCGGGACCACCGCCGGGCCGAACGCCTCGATGAGCGCGCCGGCACTGCCCTGCCCGGCGCCGTCCCGTTCGTGCAGCGTCGCAATCTCCAGCGCCCGCTCGGCGGTGAAGAAAGCCGCCATCGCGTGATCGATCGCGTCCGCAACATCCGGACGACGCTCCCGTAGCTCGGCGGCCAGCTGGCGATAACTGGACGCCTGGTCCGACAAGTCGCGCCAGCGCGCGGCGCCTTCGAGCTCACCGAAAATCGTGAGCGACTTCTGGAGGAACGCCGCGACGTCGGTGACGTTCGGCTCGAGCCGCACGAGGCTGCGCAGGCACTGCAGCCCCGTGACTGGGAGATCCGTGGCCCGAATGCCGTCGCGGACGCCGCCGAGCGCGCTCGCGACCTGTTCGTCCATCGACAGATCGAACGCCGCGAACTCCGTGAAGTCCTTGCCTGGCGCGTCCTTGACCTTGATCAGCTGACGCGCGTGGCGATCGAGGCCCGCGTCGTCCGCGCGCTCGCTCGCCGATTGCCGCGCCCGCAGCTTCTCGTCGATCAACGGCACCACGGTTTCGCGCCGCTCGGCCGGAAGATCGAGCCTGTTCAACGCGGCCGTCAGCACCTCCGGCGCAGCGGTCTCGAGCTCGAGCAGCAGGCACAGCGATTCAGCGAGATCGACGTCGGGAAAATCACGCAGGACATTGCCGTCGGCGCGGCCGTCGAGCAGGCCGGGGAGTATCGTCCGCTGCAGCAGCGCCGACCGGCGCTCGGGATCGAGCTCGAGCACCGCGCGCGCGAGCTTGCCGAACATCACGCGAGCCAGCCGCGGGTCGAGCGAGGAAAACAGCGTCGTGATGTCGGTGAATTTCTGCTCGAGTGCGGTACCGCCCGCTCCGGCGGTGCCGCCGTCGTCGTCGGTCAGCCGCAGCAGGATGGTGGCGACCTCGGACGGATCGTTCACCAGCACCGCGAGATCCGTCAGCGAGACGATGTCGAACTGCGAGGCCGGGTCGAGACGCACCCAGCCCTTATCCGGGGGATACAAATGGTTGACCGGCGCGTTCCCTTCGTACGCGGAGTCCCGGCGGCGGCGCTCGTTCTCGACGAGCGTGCAGACCGAGGGGGCGGGCGCGCCGACGTCGAGCACCTCGGGCCGTTGCGCCAGGTGCGGCACGATGGTTTCGACGCCGTGATCGGTCAGCAGCTCGGCGAGCGACGTCTTGGTCTTCGCCAGGCCCTCCGACGACAGGAGGTCGGCGCAGAACCGCGAGAAGTCGCGGATCGACGCGCTGCGGTCGAAATCGATCGAGGCGATGTGCGCGCGGTGCAGCCGGCGGACGATCTCGTGCTCGACAATCGTGCCCGTGCCCAGCCCGACGTCGTCGACAATGAGCTCGGTGGGCGTGATGCGGACGATCAGGCGATCGCGCCGTTCGAGCGTCGCGTAGATCTTGTGGCAGGTGGCCACGGCGTCCGCGCAGAGCGGGCTGGTGGGCGGATACGTGTGGAACTGCCGGACCGCGCGGGCGAGCAGGTGCAGAAATTCCTCCACCGAGGCGAAGTCCTCCGCGCGCGCAACGGTGCCCGCGCCCGGACTGACGGTCCTGATGGGTCGGGCTTCAGGTTTGTAATCGATGGAACGCAACGCGACCGGCATCCCGCTTTTTTCTGCTCCGATCCGAAAAGCAGGCAAGAGGCGCGCCGACATAACTTTGCTACCATGTGCCCCCGAGGGGTACCGGCAGGCGGCGCGTGCAGCCGCGGGCAACGCCGATCACCTCTGGCAGACCGCCCTGAAGCGAACAGAAGCAGATCCTATGGCCAGCCTGATTGAAGCGATCGAAATCAAACGCAAGATGTACTTCGAATTCGAAGAAGCCCCGTACCACTGTCTCGACGTCGAGGTGTCGAAGCCGACCGCGCGCGGCGGGCAGACGCTGGTACGTCTCAAGATGCGCAACCTCCTCACCCGCGCCGTGTTCGACAAGACGTTCAAGGCCGGCGAGAAATTCCGGGAGCCCGACCTGGTGGTGGTCGAGGCGTCCTACCTCTACACCGACAGCAGCGGCTACAACTTCATGGACCAGGAGAGCTTCGAAACCCTGACTCTGCGGCCGGAGATCATCGGCGACGATCGGCTGCTGCTCGTGGACAACGTGATGGTCCAGATACAGAAGTTCAACGGCAATCCGATCGGGCTGCAGTTCGCGCCGCACGTCGAGCTGACGGTCACCTACACCGAACCAAGCGTCAGGGGCGACACGGCGACCGGCGGGGCGACCAAGTCGGCGACGCTCGAGACGGGTCTCGAAATCCGGGTGCCGTTGTTCATCAAGGAAGGCGAGAAGGTCAAGGTCCACACGGAAACGCGCGAATTCGCAGGGCGGGCGTGATGATGACGACACGACGTAGAACGCAGAGCACGCCGAGAACGCAGAGAACTCTTGGCATTGTCATCGTGGGCGCGGCGCTGCTCGCCTGCGTTCCGGCCGCCCGCGCGGACGAGATCACGCTCGTCGGGCCCGGCGGCGTCCAGGCGGCGGTCGAGAAGTTGATCCCGGCGTTTGAGAAGAAGACCGGCCACAAGGTGAAGGCGACGTTTGGCTCGGGGCTCGGGACGAAGCGGCAGGTGGCGAACGGCGAGCCGTTCGACGTGCCGATCGTGCAGCCGCCGTTTCCCGAAGTGCTCGCGTCCGGCCACGTCGTCGCGGCGAGCGCCACGCCACTCGCCACCGTCGCCGTGGGCGTCGCCGTGCGCACCGGCGCGCCCCGGCCGGACATCTCGACGCCCGACGCCATCAAGCGGATGCTGCTCGGGGCAAAATCGATCTCGTACCCCGATCCGGCTGGCGGCGCGGCCGCCGGCGTCAGCTTCACCGCAGACGCTCAAGACGCTCGGGATCGCCGAACAGATGCAGCCGAAGATCAAACTCGCGCGCGGCGGCGCCGCGGCGATGGCTGCGCTCGCAAAAGGGGAGGTCGAGATTGGCCTCACCTTCATCAGCGAAATCCTTACGGAGCCGGGCGTCGAGCCGGTCGGGCCCCTGCCCCGAGAGATTTCCACGCCGACTGCCCTCGTGGGGTTCGTCTCCACGCACGCAACGTCTCCCGCGGCAGCCAGAGCGCTGCTGGCGTACCTCGCCTCACCCGATGCGGCCGCGGTGTACAAGGCGGTCGGCATGATGCCGGGGAAGTAATAGTCGGCAGTCAGCAGTGGCGGAGCCGCAGGTCGGCACTGATAGTTTGATTCGTCAAACTGTTTGTTGACTCTCATCAAAACGGTCGGTTACTCTTCTGACCGTGTCCCAGCAGAGCCTGCGATTGGTCGTTGTGGCGACGGCTGCGCTTATGGGGTGTCTTATCACCTCTCCGGCCCGCGGGCAGTCGACCCAAGCGGCTGACCGTCCCGCGGCACCAGTCTCGGCGCTGTCGGGCTACATGGAGCTGCAGTTCGTGGACCCGTCCAACGCGGACGCGTTCATCGACTTCCGCCGGTTCGTGCTGCTGTTCGCCCACCGCTTCTCGGACCGCATCCGGTTCGTATCGGAGCTCGAAGTCGAGCACGCACTCGTCGAAGGCGGCGAAGACAAAGGCGAGCTCGAGCTCGAGCAGGCCTACCTCGATTTCCTCATCGACCGCCGCTTCAGCATCCGCGCAGGCCAGCTGCTGGTGCCCGTCGGCATCATCAACGAGCGCCACGAGCCGCCGGTCTACTACGGTGTCCACCGCCCCTTCGTGGACACGTTCATCATCCCGACAACCTGGTTCGACGTCGGCGCGGGCGTGTTCGGCGACGTCGGAAAAGGCTGGCGCTATCGCGCGTACGTCATGCCGCCTCTCAATGCCGCGGAGTTCAGCGCGGCAGAAGGTCTCGCCGACTCGTCTCAGAACGGATCGAGGTCCGTCGTGCGTCACTGGGCCGGCACGGGCCGCGTGGAATACCTGGGTGTTCCGCGTCTCACCCTCGGTGCGAGCATCTGGAACGGACGGTCCGCGACCGGCTCGCGCAACCTCGATCCGCGCGTCACCCTGATCGAAGCGGACGGACGGGGACGCGTAGGCCGGCTCGAGCTGCGCGGCGAGTACGCGCAGGTGTTCATCGATCAAGCCGACGAGCTCAACCGCCTTCGAGCGCTGCGCGAAGGCGTCGATCCGAATATCGCCAGCCAGATGGTGGGTTTCTACGCCGAAGCCGCACACCCGATCCTGCCGTACCCGTCGCCGCGCGAGGTCGTGGGGTTCGTGCGCTACGAGAAATTCGACACGCAATACAGGATGCCCACCGGCTACCTGCCGATCGGCGCGTTCAAGGGTTCGGCCTGGATCGCCGGCATTTCGTACTTCCCCGATCCCGATGTCGTCGTCAAAGTCGACTACACCGTGAACGGCAACGACAGCGCGGTTGTTGCGGCCCCGAAGGCGTTCAGCGTGGGGCTCGGCTGGTGGTTTTGAGACGACGGGTGCCCATGCGCAGGCTGACGATCGCGGCCGTGCTGATCGTGGGGATGGCGACCTGTCCGTTCGCACAGGGCCGCACCGTCACGGTGCGCGTCACCGCTGAACGATTCCGGTTCTCGCCCGACCAAATCAAAATTCGTTGCGGTGAGACGGTCGAATTCCGCCTCGAGAGCGACGACACCGACCACGGCTTCAGGATCCTCGGCACCGGCATCGACCGCGTGATCCCGAAGCGCGGCCGCGGTTCGATCGCCGTGAAATTCACGCCTGACAAGGCGGGCCGATATGTCTTCGAATGTTCGAAGCTGTGCGGAGCCGGACACGAATTCATGCACGGCGTGCTGGTGGTTGAAGACTGATGACGCGCGGTTTTGGCGTTCTCATGGTCGCACTCGCCATCGTCTGGGCACTGGTTCTGTCGGGCGCGCCGGTTGCAGGCCAGGCAGCGTTGCAGCGGCCTGGCGATCCCCTGCCAGGCATCACACCTCGCGAGTTCGACGCCTTCAGGGTCGGCCTGAACGCCTTCACGGGCGTCGAAACGGTGGACGACGGCCTGGGGCCGGCGTTCAACGGGACGAGCTGCGGAGCATGCCACAGCGTGCCAGCCGTGGGCGGCATCAGCCCGATGGCGGAGCTTCGCGCGGGGCACCGCGATGCAGACGGCACGTTTCGCGCGCTCGATGCCTCGGGCAATACGCTGTTCCACACGTTCTCGCTGCCGAACCATGTCTGCCAGCCGGTGCTGCCCCCCGACGCGAACGTCTTCGCCCGGCGCGTGCCGATTCCCCTCTTTGGCGCGGGTTTGATCGAAGCGATCCCGGACGACACGCTGCTCGCGCTGGCCGACCCGCTGGATCGCAACCGCGACGGCAGCGCGGGCCGCGCCTCCGTCGTCATCGATGCGGCGACGGGCGAGCGCCGTGTGGGCCGGTTCGGCTGGAAGGCGCAGGTCGCGACGCTGCTCACGTTTTCCGGCGACGCGTACCGGAACGAAATGGGCATCACCAACGACGTGTTCCCACTGGAGCTCGCCTACGGCATTCACCCCGATCAGCTCCACGCCTGCGACGTCAGCCCCGATCCCGAGGACAAGCCGGATCCGGTGACCGGCCTGCGGGACATCGATCATTTCGCCGTGTTCATGAAGTTTCTCGCGCCGCTTGCGCGCGGTCCGATCGACGACGCCGTGCGCGACGGCGACCGCGTGTTCGCCGCCATCGGCTGCGCCGCCTGCCACGTGCCGGCGCTCACGACCGGCGCGAGCGCGAACCCGCTTTTCGATCGCAGGGCCGTGCCGCTGTACTCCGATCTCCTCCTGCACCGCATCGGCACCGGCGACGGCATCCGCCAGGCAGACTCGACCGCGGCGACCGACGAGATCCGCACGCCGGCGCTGTGGGGTCTGCGAATGCGGCGGCCCCTCCTGCACGACGGCACGGCAGCGACGATCGAGGACGCGATCGCGCGGCATGCCGGCGAGGCCGACGCCGCGCGGCAAGGCTTCGTTCGCCTCGACGAACGCGCACGCTCGGCACTGCTGGCGTTCCTCCAGTCCCTCTGAACAAGCTGTAAGCCAGTCTCGACTTGCGCCTTGGAACTTAATGCGATCCCCTCAACTGGATACGCCAGCCTGTGGCGCCACAACGGCGGCTCGATCCATTTCGGGTCCAACGGCAGACTCTATGCGGAGATGGGCGAGAACGCCGTCAGGTCGAACTCGCAGCCGATCGACAACCGGCTTGGGCAAGATCCTCCGCATCAACGCCGACGGCACGATCCCGACGGACAATCCGTTCCAATCCACTGCGACGGCCGTCAATCGCTCGATCTGGGCGATGGGGTTGAGGAACCGTACACGTTTGCGTTTCAGCCCGTGTCGGGCCGGATGTTCAGCAACGACGTCGGCGAGACCACCTCGGAAGAAATCAACGAGGGTGTGGCGGGAGCCAGCTACGCTTGGCCGCTGACGGAAGGGCCAACCAGCGACGCGGGCTTTGTCACGATTCCAAGACCTCTGCTTGTCATCGGCAGCCACCAGGACCCATACGGGGGCCGCCGTCCGTACAACTTCGTGTGGACCTCTTGCGACCAACGCCGGCGGTAGTGCGCCGGCGGTGGACAACCTGCTCATCCTGGTCGAAAAAGCCCTCACGGCGGTGCTGTTTCTGAGGATACGGAGGCTGCCGATTGCGGCGGTGCCTATAGTGTTCAGCGGCACGACGCTGCGGTAGGACGGGGAAATCGCTACTGCGGCTTAAGGACGACTTCGATCAGCTTCATGTATCGGACCGGCTTGCCGTCGAGCGTGGCCGGCTCGTACTTCCACGTGCGCGCGGCCGAGAGCAGCAGCGCGTCGTACACGGTGTGAACCGACTCCACCATTCGCGCCTCTTCGACGCCCCCCTGCTCGTTGACGATGATGCGGACTTTGCCGCGGCCGCCGCGGGGCAGAAACTGCGCCATTCCCAGCCAGAGCGGCATCTGCTGCCGGACGATCACCGGGGGCACGAGAACGCCCCCTGCAGGCGCCCCGGGCGCCGAAGGCGGCGAACCCGCAGCAGACGTTGGCGGCGGGCTTGCGCCGGGCGTACCCGTCGTAGCGGCAATGGGAGGGCTCGCGGGCGCGGCCGGAGAGGGTTCCGCCTTCAGTGTCGACTGCGCTGCGGCGCTGAGATCGCGAAAACCAGTGGCAAGTGTCCGGAATTCTTTTAGGATTGCCAGCTCGCGGGCATCCGGCTCGTCGAGGAACCGGAGTAGATCCGAAAACTGAGTGGACGCGAGCGTGTACTCCTTACGGTCGAAGCTCAACTTCGCCGCTGTATACAACTGCTCAGTGACCTTCGGGAGCAGTCGACGGCGGACTTCGCTGAATGCGGCCCGCATCCGCGGCGGCGCGTCGCCCTCGGACAACTTGTAAAGCGGATCCCGAGATAGGACAATTTCGATAGCCGTCTGCGCGTCCGCCGTGCGGTTGAGCGCAAGCAGGCAGAGCGCACGGTAGCGCTGGACCTCCTCGACGTCGACCTCAGGCTGTGTTCGGGCGAAGCGGTCGAGAATCGACAGCGCCTCGTCGAACGAGGCCGAGTCGTAGAGTGCTCGCGCATCCTCCACCGACGCGGTTGACTGCGCGTGCGCGCCGGCCAGGCTGAGCGTCAGGCACAGCAGCCACCCGGCGAGGCGCCAGGGGCTCAGGTCATTTTTTGTAGTCCACGGCCACGCGCGCAGGTTCATTAGCCGTTACCAGGAAAGTCTGCCGCCGCTCTCCGAATTGCGGGTTACGGAATAGGGCCTCGTGCTCGCCGATCGGAACCTTGATATTGCCGAGCGGCGTCTCGCCGATCTGGCGGCCGTCGATGAAAACTTCGGCCCAAGGCAATGCGTTCAAGCTGACGACGCCGTTCGGGAGATCAATCTTGATCGAGGCGCCTCCCCCTGCTGTGATGTGCACCACACGTGCCGTCTGAAAACCCAGCCGTTGGTTAGATATCCGCAGCGTATGCTGACCGGCTGGAAGCACGATACGATCTGTTTCGCTCGTACCGAGCTTGCGATCCTCCTCGAGGATCTGCAACACGACCGGTGCCGAAATCGAAACCCAACCGAACGAGGCTTGCCCGTTCATCGATACCAGCAACGACGCAGACTGACCCCGCTCGACGGTGACGCTTCGTTGCACAAGCCCCGACGCACCTTGGATTATAACCGTGTGCTCACCGGCTGCAATGTCCCTCAGGGTGACGGGTGTCGCACCCCGCGCCTGTCCGTCGACTGTCACACGAGCGCCGGGCGGTTCGGATCCCACGACAAGCTGGCCTGACGCGGGCACCCGGGGCGCGTCGAGATCGACGTAGTGCGTCGTTTCCGCTCCTGCCTTGATCGTCACGGCTATACTGCGGGAGATCTCGGCGCGATTCAGTTGCAGCGCGTGCGGGCCGGGCTTCAGTGATAGCGTGAGCGGCGTCACACCGCGTAGCTGTCCGTCGACGATCACGTCTCCGCCGGGAGGCTGTGATACCACTATCAGCTGGCCTGTCTGCGCGATAGGCGGGCTCATGCGCCACTTTGGCGCGAACATCAGCGCGGATCCGACGATCGCAGTGCCCGCCGCCAGCGCCAGCAACACCCATACCCACACGGATGCGGCCCTACGTTCGCTCCGAAAATCGGCCAATGGCCCTTCGGACCCCTTGCCGAACGTCAGCAGTTTTTTGAACGAGTTCGACGCCGGTGGCGCGGGATAGCGGTCCCTCAAGGGGACTCCCGCAGACGCGCCTGGCAGTCGTCGAGGTTCTTCACTTGGGAACGCGTCGTTTTCAGCCGGCGTCGTCAGAGGCATTGGGGCGTTGGAGTCTGCCAAGCCAGCCCCGTGCCATTGGTGTGTTAACGGATTGCCTGCGAAAATCGATTAAAGTTATTTGGCTGAGGTAATTAAGGCTTACAAAGAAGCAACAGTAGTCAACCTACAGGAAGACTGATTCCGTCGGAACGATGGCCTTTTGGCGGAAGTCAGCTTGGTCTTGGGCTGCAACTAGCCCGTAGCGGGCACAACGGTCCTGTTCGACGACAAACCGAAGCATATCTCCATTCGACCGCGCAACATAGCGGCCGACGCCACTGAACAGTTGAGAAAGGCTTGCAAACGCGCTTTTCTTTCCTTGAACTCCGGTACGCATATTGGTACTCTTTGCGGCGGAAGGTTCGTCAACCCTCGACGCGCGGGGCCGCCTCTCCCGAGGTTGCGCGTCACAGCTCGCCTGGCTGACGAACCACGCAATCTTCCTGAAGGCAGTACTGATCGTCAGCGTGCGGCAGCGTGTGCGCTGCCCCGCGAGGTGTCCGCATGGCTGAGAGTTTCGGCGCGCGAATGCGCGAACGGCGCGAGCAACAGCAGATTTCCCTGATCGCGATCTCGGAGCAGACCAAGATCAAGCTTTCGCTCCTCGAGGCGCTGGAGCGCGACGACGTCTCGCAGTGGCCGACCGGAATTTTTCGCCGCGCGTTCATTCGCTCTTACGCGCGCGCCGTCGACCTCGACGCCGACGCCATCGTTCGCGAGTTTCTCGAGCGTTATCCCGACCCGGAATGCGTCGTGCCCGTGCCCGCCGTCGAGCCCGGCAGCGAGAACGACAGCGTGCGCCCCAACCCGCCGATGCGCGTCCGTTTTCTCGTCCGTTCCGCGATGGACACTGTCGCGCGCCGGTGGACCGACTTGCAGGCTAGAAGCCGGCGAGTCGCGGATCCAGTAGCAGAACGAGTGGACATCGTCGAACTCGCGGAGCCGATCGAGCGTCTCGCGCCGCCGCCGCCCGTCACGACTCCCATCATGACGCCCGTCATGACGGCGCCGATTCCGGCGGACACGAACCTCTACGTCGAGCTCGACCTCGCCGACGAAGGACATGACGCAACGCTGATGCTTCAGCGCGCGGCAGGTCTGCTCGACGCCGTCGGCCTCGTCGTCTGGACGTGGAACGCGAAAGAATCGGAGCTCGTGCCGGCGCTCGCGCACGGCTATTCGGATCGGGTGCTCGCTCAGCTGCCGAGCGTGCGGAGCGATGCCGACAACGCAACGGCGGCTGCATTCCGTTCGGCCCAGACCTGCATCGTCAAGAGCAGCGAGGCTGCCAACGGCGCCGTCGTCGTGCCGCTGATGACGGCGTCCGGATGCGTCGGCGTGTTCGCGGTGGAGCTGCCGCGCGGAGCCGAGCAGCGTGAGCCGGTGCGAGCGCTGACGACGAGCCTGGCCGCGCAGTTCGCCGACCTGCTTCGCGCGCCGGGCCTCCCGCACGCCGTCAGTGCCTGAATGAACATCCCGCTGGCCGGCGCGTTGCTCGTTTGCGTGCTGGCGTCGCGGGCGGTTGCGCAGACCGTCCCGATCGCCGGGCGGCTTCCGGAACGCCCGGCGCAAGCCTCCAGCCCGGCGCCCCGTCTTGCGGACGGCCGTCCGGATCTCGGCAACGGGAAGGGCGCGTGGAACCCGCGCGTCATCGCAAACCTCGCAGGCGTGGGCGATCCCGGACGCTCACCTGTCGAAACGATCGTGGATGTCCCGTTTCAAGCGTGGGCGAAGGCCGTCTACGAGCTACGCCAGACCAATCTTCAGCAGCACGATCCCGAGTCGCGATGCCTGCCGCCGGGTCTGCCGCGGCTGATGGCGACGCCGTTTCCGTTCCAGATTTTCCAGCAGAGCGACCGCGTCCTGTTCGTCTTCGAAGGCGGCGCGCACGTCTGGCGCACGATCTTCACCGACGGCCGGCCTCATCCGAAGGATCCGAATCCCTCCTTCCTGGGCGACTCCGTCGGCCGATGGGACGGCGACACGCTCGTGACCGACGTCGTCGGCTTCAACGAGGCGACCTGGCTCGATCAGGCGGGGCATCCGCATACCGAAGCCCTGCACATCGTCGAGCGGTTCACGAGAACCAACGAAGCCACGCTGCACTACCAGGTCACGATCGACGATCCGCACGCGTACACCGCGCCGTGGACCACGAGCTACACCATCCCATGGGTGGCCGGCGCCGAGTTGCTCGAATACATCTGCCAGGAAAACAACAAGGATCTGCCCCACATGGTGGGCAGGTAGTCGCGCCGCAGATCGATTGACCAGCCCGACCACCGGCGCTAGACTCCAGCCGCGGACCCTGTTGCCGACGGAGACGTCACCATGATCAAAGTCACCTTGAAAATCGCGGCGTTGCTTGTCCTCCTCGCCGGCATGGCATTCCTCATCCGATCCGGCAGTGGCGACGTTCAGGCGCAGACGGCGCCGAGGTTCAAATACGATCCCGACTGGCCGAAGCCGCTGCCGAACAAGTGGAAGATGGGCGGCGTGACCGGCCTGGCCGTCGACAAAGACGACAACGTGTGGGTCCTGAACCGGCCCAACGATCTCGTGTCCATCGAGGTTCACGCCGAGCAGGAACCTCCGTTGGCGGATTGTTGTGCGCACGCGCCGGCGATGATTCACTTCGACAAGGCCGGCAACGTGATCGGATCGTTCGACGCGCCGCAGGGCCACGGCATGGCGGTCGACAAGCAGGGCTTCATCTATATCGGGCAGAACACCGTCCGCAAGTACGACCCGAAGACCGGCAAGATGCTGGCGGCCATACCGCACATCCCGGAGACTCGCCAACGGGCAGCCGTTCGACGACAATCCGCGAATCGCGTGGGTGAAGGGCCAGGGCTCCGCGGGACCCGTTGCCGGATTCATCACGGTCGCAGACGGCGGCGCGCGGCGGACGTGGCGGGCGCGGGGCCGGTCGCGGCGGTGGAGATGGAGCCGCGACGCAGGCGCAGCTTCAGCAGACAGCGTTCGTCACCAAGTATCCGCCGACCACGCCGATGATCGTGGGAGGCATCGAAGAAATCCGCACCGACGATGCGGTCAATGAGATCTATGTGGCGGACAATTCCTTCGGCGGCCGCGTCATGGTGTTCTCGCTCGACAAGTTCGAGTTCAAGCGCGGCTGGGGCGCGTACGGCCACAAGCTGTCGGAAATCAGCGTGAAGCCCGAGGACCATGCCTACACGCCGAACGGTCCGATGGCCAAGGAGTTCGTCGGCCACCTCACCTTCAATTTCTCAAACGACGGGTTGGTCTATGCGGCCGACCGGACGGGCAACCGGATTCACGTCACGGACAAACAGGGCAACTTCAAGCAGGAAATCAAGCTCGCCGAATATACGGGTGTGGGCGGAGTCGGCCGGCGGCGTGATGTTCTCGAACGACAAGGATCAGAAGCTGCTCTATATCTCCGACCTGACGAACAACCACATCTGGTTCCTCGATCGCAAGACGGGCAAAGTCGTGGGCACGCTGGGCCAGCAGGGCGAGAGCGGAGGCAGTTTCTTCGGCGTGCACATGGAAGCCACCGACTCGAAGGGCAATCTTTACACGGGCGAGGTGTTCGCCGGCGAACGCGTGCAGCGCTTCGTGCCGGCCGACAGCGCGAGGGGCAAGCTGCTCGAGCAGCTGTCGCGCGTCGAGCCGTAAGGGAGTCAAGGGGGCGCGGCCGCGCACTGCGGTCGCGCCCTGGTCGAACAGTCTTCAGCTGACGGTCGGCTGAGGAGCGTAATCCCTCAGCCATTCTTCCTGTCGTCGCTTCGCTTCCTGCTGTGACAGATCTTCCTTTCTCGTCGCGATCGACCATTGGTACCCGTACGGATCGGTCAGGGTGCCCATCCGATCTCCCCAGAACTGATCCGTCATCCTGCCGATCGTGCCTCCGAAGACGTGAGCGCCGGCGGAGAGCGCTCGTTCAAACAGCGCGTCGCAATCCTCCACGTAGATGAACAGCGACGCGGGCGAACCGCTCAGCGATTTGGGACTCTTGTTCCCCATCACTGGATCGTTGAGCATGATGCGCGAGTCGCCGATCTGGATCTCTGCGTGCAAAATGTTCCCATCCGGCGCGGTTGACCTGCCGATTTCCTTCGCGCCGAATGCCTTCTCGTACCACTTGATCGCCTGCGCGGCGTCATCGAGCGTCAGGACCGGCGTGACCGTGTGATGTCCGGCAGGAATCGGCTGATTTGCCTTTGCCATCTGTGACCTCCTCTCCTTATCAACAGGATCAGACTGGCATTCTGCGGCGATGGTTTGCGCACGGCAAGCTGAGGAACGGACGGGGAGCTCAAGCGGGTCGCAGCGAATCAGCACGCTTCTTGCGTCAGACCGCATCGGAGGTCAACACATGAACAGTCTCAACCTGAGCCGTCCGCTGCTGGGGTTTGTCGTCGGCACTCGAGCGGCTCTGGCACTCGGCGTCGGATTGCTACTGGCGGATCGCATCCCGGAATCGCGGCGCCGCGTCATTGCGCTGTCGCTGATTGGGTTCGGCGCCGTGACGACTATTCCCGCCCTGAAAGCGGTGTGGGGCAGGAACCACGAGGGTTCAGCGCGCTCGCGATCGTCGTATGAGGCGGCGGACCATCTGCCCGACTGAACGTCCGCGGGAGCCGCGTCCGAACACCCGGAGGGCTTCGAGCAGCTGCGTGGCAGACTGATATCGCTTGTCGGGCCGCTTCTTCAGCAGGCGATCAACGATATCTTCATCTTCGAGTTCCACGGGCCGGTCCGCCGCGCGTGCCGTGAGCGCCACCGGATCACTTCGAGGATGCGCGATCGTCTGCTCCTGTGAGTCTCCTGCGAACGGCAGCGCTCCGGTCGCGATCTCGTACAGGATCACGCCGAGCGAGAGCGCTCCGCGGATCGAGTGGCTCCTGGCCCAGACGTTCCGGGGCCATCGGGTAGTCCAGTTCGAGCGAGAGGTGCGTGTCGCGGCAGGCGCCGTCGATGACGGTGCCGGCGATCCCGCGGCGATGCGCAATGGATGTCAGGATTGCCCACACGGTCGCGTTCTCGCGGCCGCCGTTGTCCAGCACGACAACCGATCCGGCCGCGACGTCGTCGATGTAGTCGCCGACAGTCCCCGGCGGGCGTGCCGGCAGGACCGTACAGAATCGTGAACGCCCGGCCCGTCATCCGGAACCGGTGATCGAGCGGCTTGATGTTCAGGCACTGGCCGGCGATGCCGAGTCTGTCGAGCGCGTCGCTGATGGCTGTCGTGTCGAGCTTCGACGCCCGGACCACGTGGTCGTCGGTCATTTCTTCAACATCGTTTCGTAGGTCTTCCCCATCACCTCCGTGATGGGCGCGCCTTTCCTCAGCGAATCCGCCATGGCGGCCTCGCGTGCGGCGATGGCTTCCGCGGCGTCGAGCACCCGTTCGATGTCCTGCGCCGGGACGAACACGACCGCGCTCCCGTCGGCGACGACGAAGTCGCCGTGGCGAAACGGGGATATCGCCGACCGTGATCGGTACGTTGGTGCCGGTTTCGACGATCCGTCCCCGGGCCGTGCGCGCGGTGTGATCGCGCGCGAACACCGCGAAGTCGTGCGCGCGGGCCTCGTCCACGTCGCGCGTGGGGCCGTCGATGATGACGCCAGCGATGCCCTTCAGGCTCGCCCCGAGCGACAGCACGCCGCCCCATCCTGCCGCGTCGATGCCGGTGCGCTGCTCGACGACGATGACGTCGCCAGGCTGCGATGCCTCGATGGCCGTGGTGCCGAGGTGACGCGACGCGACCGGCTGTCCGGCAGTCGCGTTCGAGCCTGACCGTGACCACGCGACCCGAGATCCGCCGATCCGTGGACAGGCGATGAATCCCCGCGACGGCGCCGGCCAGGCCGAGTTTGTCCAGCGCATCGGACACGGCGCACGAGTCCAGCCGCGCGAGCCGTGTCAGCACGTCATCCATGGATCACGTACGTACAACGCAGAGCACACAGAGCACACAGAGTTCTGCAGACAGAAGAACCTAAATGCTCTGCGTGCTCCGCGTGCTCTGTGTTGTACGTCGTCTTGTCTGCTTCATTCCCAATACGCAAAGCACATCGCATTGCCCGTCCCGGCTTCCGAGCGATAGCACGGCACGTAATCGACCTGGTGATACGTGCGTCCGGCGGCGTTCATCGCCGCGATGACGGGATACCAGTTCTTGATTTCCGCGGTGCCGACCTTGAACAGGTTTTCCGGCAGCGCGGCCAGCGCGTGCTCGTCACCCTTCTGCATGGCCGCCATGATGGTCTGATCGAGATCCTCGTCGATCACGAAGTGCGTGAGACCGCCGGACGCGACGAGCGCCACGCGGTTGAATCCCTTGAAGCTCGTGATCGCGCGGTACAGCGCGCGTCCGAGTTCGAGACATCGGCCCAGCTTCGGCGTGTTGTGCGGGAAGTGGACGTTCAGGATGATGGGCACGCTGGGCGGCGTCCGGTCCTGCAGAATCGAGTGATACAGGAAACCGTAGGCGTGCGGGATCCCGCCGCGAGGCGCCCCGCTCGGCGTGTCGTCGGACTGCGCCAGGTCGAAGTTCTCGTCACCGAGCGAGTCGAGGATGTGATCGGCGAGCGCCGTCGCGCCCGGGTACGTCGCGCCCTCGGCCGGCGAGTTCCCGGGCTCGGCGATGTTGAGGCCGGGCTGATCTTCGTGCAGGTGCTGGACGTTTCTGATCTCGGCGCCGCGATACACCGTGATGGCGGGCGTCAGGCCCGCGTTGAAGAACTCGCGCTGGTCGTTGCCGAGGATGACGACGGCGTCCGGGGTCGACGTCGTTGAACTTCTTTCCGAGCGTCTCCATCGCGCGCCGGCACTTGGCGAACCGCTCGCGCCTGACATCCACCGTGATCTCGTTCGCGAACCCCGGCGCGCGCGCCTTCAACAGCGATTCGAAGTCGTACGTCTTGCCTCGAAACCAGTGTCCCTTGTTCTCGCGGTCGGCTTTCGCGCGCAGGTCCCATTGCTCGGGCGGCGTGGACAGCAGCGGCCCGTGCGAGGCGCCGATTCCCAGGACGATCTCAGCCATTGTCTTGAACTCTCCAGCGCGAAAACCGACGCTCCAGCCGCTCGGCAAGCCACGTCAGGATGATTCCGGAACACGCGATGATGGCGACGCCCAGGAACACGGTGTCCGTCTGGAACGTCTGCCCCCCGTAGTTGACCATATAGCCGATGCCCTGGCTGCCGCCAAACATTTCGCCGACGACGACGCCGATCAGGCCGAGCGCGACGGACTGGCGGACGCCGGTGAGGATGAACGGAACGGCTCCGGGGATCGCCACGGTCTTGAAGATCTGCCAGTCCGACGCGCAGAACGCGCGCGCGGCGCGCAGCAGATCGGCATCGGTCGCGCGGATGCCGCCGATCGTGTTGATCAGCACGGGAAAAAACGCGTTGATGAACACGATGAACACCTTGGACCACATGCCGATGCCGAACCAGATGAGAATCAGCGGCACCAGTGCGACGCGCGGCGTGGCGTAGAGCGCGTTCACGAACGGCTCGAAGATCATCGCCAGCTTCCGGTACCAGCCGATGACGACGCCGAGCACCACGCCGGCCGCGATCGCCAGGCCGACGCCAATCGCGAAGTTCAGCCCGCTGTAGAGCAGATCGTCCTTGAGCCGGCCGTGGGTCCATTCCTCGCCGGAACCGCACGGCGACCGCCGACGGCCCGGTGAAGAACAACGGCGAGATGCGCCCGGACGACCACAGGGCCTGCCATGCGGCCATCGCCAGCAGCACGGCGGTGCCGCCGAGGATCAAGCCTTCGTGTCTGCGATAGAACGACCGCCTCACGTTCTCTTCCACCAGACGCCAGATCGCGTCTTCGACTTCGAGAAACCGCGGCTCGCGTTTCAGGCTGAGCGGCCGCGGCCGCTCGAACGGGATCGTCACGACGTCTTTCAGCGCGCCCGGGCCGCGGGCTCAGCACCGCGACGCGGTCGGCGAGGTAGACGGCTTCGTTGATCTGATGCGTGATGAAGAGGACGGTCTTGTGCGCCTCGGCCCAGATCTTCAGGAGCTCGGCCTGCATCAACTCGCGCGTCTGCGCGTCGAGCGCGGCGAACGGCTCGTCCATGAGCAGCACCAGCGGGTCGGCCGCCGTGCGCCCGCGCCAGGTTCACGCGCTGCTGCATACCGCCGGACAGCTCCGACGGGTAGTGGCGCTCGAAGCCGGCCAGACCGACGAGCTTGATGAAATGGTCGGCGCGCTCGCGACATGACCGCTCGATCGAAGCGCTTCTGCATTTCCATGCCGTAACGGACGTTCCCGGCCACGGTTCGCCACGGCAGCAGGCTCGCGTGCTGGAACACCACGGCGCGGTCGACGCCGGGGCCCGCCACGCGTTGGCCGTCAATCGACACGCGTCCCGTCTTCGTACGGCAGCAGCCCGGCCACGATGTTGAGCAGCGTCGTCTTGCCGCAGCCGCTGGGCCCGACGATGGCCATGAACTCGCCCTCGGGCACCGACAACGACACGTCGGAGAGCGCGAGCACTTCCCGCTCGTCGCGCTCGACGCGATAGCGTTTGGTCAGGTGCTCGATGTCGAGCTTCATCGCGCCGCGCGTGAGCCCGGTGGCAAGCCCTCAGAACGCAATCTTCGCCTTGCGCTGCTCTTCGGCCTTGACGTCCGCGCCGAACAGCTGCTCGAAGTAGCCTTCCTTCACCAGGCGGGCGACGATGCTGTTGTCGACGATCTTGTGGAAGTCGAACGCCTTGAGATCCGCGGCGATCCGCGGATCGACCTGCTGCGCGACAATCGACTTGATGGCCGGCGCGAGCACGTACGGCACGCGGTCGAAGATGTTGCCGTTCTTGTAGAGGTCGTAGATGCGCGCGACATCGGCCTCCGGCTGCTTGTCGAACGCGATGTAGCTTTTGACCGCGAACGCCTTGTCGTCGTAGAAGCGCTTGATGGCCTCGGCGTGCGCCTTGATGATCGCCTCGCCCAGCTTCGGCGACGCGGTCGTGGCTTTCCTGCTGAACAGGTAGACGGTCGCCGCGTACACGTCGCGGTCGGCCAGGTTCGCGAGCGTCTTGTAGCCGGCCTCTTCGAGCCGGAAGTAGTTGGGCGCCGTCAGCAGCGTGGCGTCCGCCCGGTTGGTCTGCAGCGCCGCGGCGCGGCCGCTGACGTCGGTGCCGACCGGGATCCACTGCACGTCCCTGACCCCCAGCCCGTAGGTGCCGAGCAGCGCGACGGTGTAGTTGTACGGCGCGTCGCCGATCTGGCCGACGGCGATGCGCTTGCCCTTGAGCTGCTTCGGATCCGTGAACTCCTTCTGCGCCATCAGCGCGAACAGGCCCTTGTTGGACGAGCTGCCCGAGCAAGGCGAACGACGCCGCGTCCTTCGAGCCGGCCACCATGCCCTGTTCGAGCGAGTGATTCACCATCGCCGCCTGGCCGCTCGTCAGCATCGCGACGCCGGCCGGATGCACGCCGAACTGGAGATCGACGTCGAGGCCGTACTTCTGGTAGTAGCCGCCTTCCTTCGCGATGTACATCGGCCACGATGCGCCGCTGCGCGTCGGGTAGTTGATGGTGATCTTCTGCGGCTGCTGCGCCTGCTGCCACCGCCGCGGACGCGAGGATCAGGATCGCGGCCGACAGACACGAGGCGTCGACGCACGGGACGTGTGGCCATCACGGAATCCTTTCTCAGGCCGCTGCCGGCTCGGTCACTTTGAGGTTGAAGACCTTCTTCGCGTTGTCCTCGAAGATCATCTTCTTGTCCGCCGCCGTCAGCCAGTCAATCGCTTCGATCGTGAACCGCGTTTCGTCGAGCCAGCGGCCCGTCTTCGGATCCTTCACGGTGCCCACGCCCGGCCGCTCCGTGCCGAACAGGCACCGGTCGACGCCGACGGTCTTGAACAGCAGCTCGAGCGCGTCCTTCGAGTAGAGCACCGTGTCGTAATACAGCTTGCGCATCTGGTCGGAGAAGCGCGGCCCCTTGCCTCGCAGCGAGCTCGCCTCGAAGCGCGCGTACTGATACGGGATGGCGCCGCCGCCGTGCGAGACGAGGATCTTCAGCGTCGGGAAATCGGTGAAGACCTGCGAGTTCAGCAGCGACACGACGGCGATGTTTTCCTCGTTGATGAAGTGCAGCGAATACGGCAGCCGCTCGGAGCGGCAGCCGGTCGAGTGAATGTGGCCCGGCACGTCCAGCTCGACCAGCTTTTCGTACAGCGGATACCAGAAGCGATCGCCGAGCGGCGGCGTTTCGATGCCGCTGCACTCGCCGGGGTCGGGGTTGAGCAGGCAGCCGACGAAGCCCTGCTTCTTCACGCACTGCTCGAGATACGGAACAACCGCCTTCGGGATCTGACGTTCGGCGTCAGCGGCAGGCCGCACACGCCGCGGAACGTGTCGGGATACAACTCCACCTGCTTGGCGATGATGTTGTTGGTCTCCTCGACGAACCACTTGACGAGCCGCGGGTGCTCGCTGGTCATCATCTGATACGGCCGAGGCGAGATCAGCTGGAGGTCGGTGCCGACTTCCTTCAGCTGCGCGAGGTGCGAGCTGCCGCCGAACACCGGCGCGTTCAGCGCCTTCCTGACGTCGTCTTCATTGGCCAGGTTGCCGCCGCGGCCGTGGGCGCCGCGATGCGCAAGTATCTGGGCCTTATAGACATACAAGCTGTCTGGCGCTGTGACGTGTCCGTGCGAATCGATGACCATCCGTGCCTCCCGTCGCCGTGGCGGGCCGAATTCTATCAACTTCGGCGATGCGATGCTGCCGCGCCGGCCCGAACAGCGGCGCTGCACACGAGAGGATGCCCTGTGTCACGCCGTCCGCTTGGAGTACTGACGGATCGCGAGCGCCAGCAGCGCGACAGCGGACACCGTCAGGATCGCGAACGGCGTTCGGATGTCGGCAAACGACGCGCCCCTGACGAGCAGCGCACGGGCGATGGTGACGAAATGCCGCACGGGGTTCACCAGCGAGACCACCTGCACCCAGTCCGCCATGCTGTCGATTGGCGTGAACAGACCGCTCATCAGCAGGTAGATGTTCACGATGAAGAACGTCACGAACATCGCCTGCTGCTGCGTCTCGACCAGCGTCGAAATCCAGAGTCCGATCGACAGGGCGACCACCAGGTAGATGCCCGCCGTGCCGAGGAGCAGCAGCAGGCTGCCGCGCATCGGCACCCCGAAAACGGCGCGTCCGACGACCAGTCCGATGCCGAGATCGACCAGGCCCAGCACCCACAGCGGCAGCAGTTTCGCCGCGATGAACTGTCCCCGCGTCAGCGGCGTCACGTTCAGCTGCTCGAGCGTCCCCAGTTCCTTTTCGCGCGCGATGTTCTGCGCGCTCAGGAGGGTGCCGATCATCGTCACGAGCGCCACCAGCAGGCCGGGCACCATGTAGTGCTGATAGTCGAGCGTCTCGTTGTACCAGTGCCGCACCTGGACCTCGATGCGCCCGCCCCCGCGCGTCGGGCCAGCGTCCGCGTCGCCGGCGCGGACGGAGATCATCGACGGATGGAATGTCGTGCCGAGCTCGGACGCATACGCGTTCAGGATCTGCATCGCGTACGACTGGACGATGCCCGCGGCCGATCCTTTCTCCGCGTTCACCGCGAGCTGGACCGCGGCGCTGCGCCGCCGGACCACCGACGATTCGAAGTCGTGCGGGATGATCAGCGCCAGCGTCACGTCTCCGCGCAGCAGCCCTTCGTCCGCGGCGTCGAGCGACGCGGACTGCCCGATGATCCGGAAGTGGCCGGACGCGTCGAACCGCGCGACCAGCTGCCTGGACGCGCTCGTCCGGTCGAAGTCCACCACGTACATCGGCGTGTTGCGGATTTCGAAGGTCGCGGCGTTCGAGAGGACGAACAGCTGCAGGATAGGCAGCACCAGGACCTGCGCGAGCGTCGCCCGGTCGCGGACGATGTGGAGCACTTCGGCACGGGCGAGGAACAGGACGCGTCTCACGTCTACTCCAGGCGCTCGCGGAACGAACGCGTGCTCAGCGCCAGCAGCACGGTCGCCATCACGGCCAGCACCAGCGTTTCCCGCCAGAGATAGTTCAGACCGATGCCCTTGAGCATGATGGAGCGAGCCACGACGACGAACCACCGGGCCGGCACGACGTTCGAGATCGCGCGCAGCGGCCACGGCATGCTCTCGATGGGAAAGATGAACCCCGACAACAGCATGGTCGGCAGCATCGTGCCGACCATCGCCCCCATCATGGCCACGCGCTGCGACGATGTGCGCGCCGAGATCAGGATGCCGAGCGAGAGCGACACCAGGATAAAGAGGAGACCTTCGGCGAGGAGCAGGACGAGGCTGCCACGCAGCGGAACGTTGAAGACCAGCCGCGCCTCGACGATCACGCCGAGCACGCTGACGAAGCCAATCGCAAGGTAGGGCGCGACCTTGCCGACGATGATCTGCCACGGCCGAAGCGGGGAGACGAGCAGCGTCTCCATCGTGCCCGTCTCCTTCTCGCGCGTGATCGTGATGGCGGTCATCAGCGACGAGATGATGGTGAGGACGAACGCCATCAGCCCGGGGACGAAAAGGTTCGAGCTCTCGCGCGTGGGGTTGAACCGCATGCGGACCGAGGGCACCAGCCGCACGGCGCCCGATCGGGCGCCGCGCTCGCGCTCGTAGGACTGGATGACCTGCAGCACGTAGGCCTGCACGACGCTCCCGGTATTGGGCTCGGTGGCGTCGGTGACGACCAGCACGTCTGCCGGCAGGCCGCGACCGAGGCTGTCGGCGAACCCCGGCTCGAACAGCACGGCCCCCTGCACGAGGCCGCGCCGGAACAGCGGTTCGAGATCGTGCGCCGCGGGCAGCGTGGCGGCCACGCGGAACGTGTCGGTCGCACCGAACCGGCTGCGCAGTTCGAGCGTCGCCGGGTCCGGCGCCGGGTCCACGATGGCCAGGCGCACGTGATCAACGTCGGTGCGTATCGCGTAGCCGAAGATGATGACCTGAACGATCGGCATCAGCGTAATCACCGCCAGCGTCCGCCGATCGCGGAGGACGTGGTAGACCTCTTTCCGCAGGAGGCCGGTGAGCGCCTTCGTGTTCATCGCGGCTGGCCCGGCCCCGCGGCCAATCCTCCCGAGGGCCGCGCCAGCGTCACGAACACATCGTCGATCGTCGCGGCACCATACTGCTGCTTCAACTCGGCTGGCGTGCCGATCGCGCCAATCCGCCCCGCGACCATGATCGAGACGCGGTCGCAGTACTCCGCTTCGTCCATGTAGTGCGTGGTCACGAACACGGTCGTGCCCTCGGCGGCGGCCGCGTAGATGAGTTCCCAGAACTGACGCCGCGTGATAGGGTCGACGCCGCTCGTCGGCTCGTCCAGGAACACGATGCGGGGCTGATGCAGGAGCGCAACCGAGAATGCGAGCTTCTGTCGCCATCCGAGCGGAATCGACCGGACGAACTCGTGCGCGGCGCCCGTCAGGCCGAGCCGCGCCAGCATGCTCGTGGTGCGCTCGCGAATCTGCGCGTTGGTGAGGTCGTAAATGCCGCCATACAGCTGGATGTTCTCGGCGATCGTCAGGTCCTCGTACAGCGAAAACCGCTGGCTCATGTAGCCGATATGCCGCTTGATGATCTCGCTCTCGGTGCGCACATCGTGGCCGACGACGCGTGCCTCGCCGCCGCTCGGCGCCAGCAGCCCGGTCAGCATGCGGATCGCCGTCGTCTTGCCGGCGCCGTTCGCGCCGAGGAATCCGAAGACCTCGCCTTCGCGGACGTCGAACGTGACGCGGTCCACGGCGACGAAACCGCCGAACCGCCGCGTGAGGTCCCGGGCCTCTATCGCGAATCCGCCCGTCATGCGCCGGGCCCTCCCATGCGCTCCATGAACACGTCTTCCACAGTGGCTGGAATCGCGTCGATGCGGGCGTCGTGAACCCCGTGGGCCTCGAGGAACACGCCGATTTCCGCCGCAATCTGACCGGCCGGCGCGTCGGGCCTCGCGTCGGTGTAATGCAGGCTCTCGCCGAACGGATACACCGTGTGCGTGTGGCCGTAATCACGGAGCGTCCGCAGCGCGCGGTACCTGTCGGCGGCGTGGACCGCGAGCAGCGTACGGCCGAACGACCGCGCGATCGCATCCGGAGCGTCGACGGCGAGCAACCGGCCGTGCTGTATCAAGGCAACGCGGTCGCAGCGGTTCGCTTCGTCCATGTAAGGTGTCGAGACGAGCACGGTGAGACCGCCGCGTTTCAGGTCGCCCAGCAAGTCCCAGAATTCGCGCCGGGAAACGGCGTCGACGCCGGTCGTCGGCTCATCGAGCAGCAGCAGTTCGGGCCGGTGGACCAGCGCGCAGCAGAGGGCCAGCTTCTGTTTCATGCCGCCCGACAGCGCCGCGGCGCGCCTGTCCTTGAACGGCTCGAGCTGTGTGTAGATCGGTGCGATGCGATCGCGTTCCCGCTCCACGGTCGTGCCGAAGACCGACGCGAAGAAGCGCAGGTTCTCCTCGACGCTCAGATCGCCGTAGAGCGAGAATCGTCCTGCCATGTAGCCGATGCGCGATCGCAGCGACCAGAGTCCCCGGACAACGTCCTCGCCAAGGACAGTCGCCGATCCGCGGCCCGGCTTGAGCAGCGTCGCCAGGATTCGAAACAGCGTCGTCTTTCCGGCGCCGTCCGGCCCGATGAACCCGAAGAGCTCGCCGGCATGCACCGCGCACGACACCTCGTCCAGGGCCCTTGTCTGGCCAAACTGCTTGACGACGCCGTTGACGACGACCGCGTCCGTCATTTCGTGACCGGCCTCACCGGGACGCGGCCTCGCCAGCAAAGCGGACGTCGACGGGCATGCCGATCCTCAACAGGTCGCCGGTATTGGCCACACGGATCTTGATGGCGTAGACCAGATCCGCCCGCTCCTCGCGGGTCTGGATGGGCGTCGGCGTGAATTCCGCCTGCGACGACACCCAGGAGACCGTGCCGGGAAGAGATTGCCGGCCGGCGCCGGCGTCAACCGTCACCTGGGCCGGCGATCCGAGGCGTACGGCGGACAGCTGACGCTCGCCGACGTAGGCACGCACCTCGACCGAACCGAGGTCGGCGATCTTGTAGAGCGGCTGTCCAGGCTGGACGACCTCGCCGGCCTTGGCGTAGGTCGCGAGCACGGTACCGGCCACTGGGTTCCGCACGTCGGTCTTGCGCACCCGCTCGGACACGCGCGCGATCTGCGCCTCGGCTGTCGCGACTTGATCGAGGGCCGTCTTGCGTTGTGCGCGGGTGGCGTCAATCTGGCTGCCCTGCGCCGCGATCTGGTGTTCCTGGGCGGCGATCTGCTCGTCCTGCGCGCGGATCTGCTGTTCGAGCACGCGGAAGTCGCGCTCGGCCTGGTCCAGCTGCTGGGCGGTGGCGGCCTGCTGATCGAACAATCGCTTCGTGCGTTCGTAAGCTCGGCGCGAAACCTCGATCTGCGCGTCCAGCGAGGCCCGCTGCGCTCGCGCCGCATCGCGCTGGGCGGCGGCGGCGAGCCGCTGCGCCTGCAGCACGCCCACCTGCTGGTCAACTTCGTTGACGCGCGAGGCGTTCGCCTGGCGCTGGGCGGTCAACTGGGCGCGCTCGAGCCCCAGCTCGGTCGAGTCGATCGTGCCGACCGGGGCACCTGCCTCGAGCTTCTGCCCTTCCTGCGGGTTGAACGCCATCAGCTGACCGGCCGCTTCGGCGGAGACGAAGACGTCGACGGCTTCGACGTTGCCGTATGCGTCCGGGCGCACCTGCCGCACACAGCCGGAGGCTGCCAGCGCAACTATCATTACGCCCTGCATGGCGCCCTGCATCGTCTGCCGCAGCGTCGCGCGCATCAGCGTACCTCCAGGCCGAGAGTCGTCAGCAGCTTCGCGCCGGCCTGCGCGAGCTCCACGCGGTGTGCGGACTGCGTGAACCGCGCGTCGAGCAGCTCCGTGTTGCGATCGAGATACTCGGACGCCGTGACGACGTTTTCCCGGAAGCGCGTCTCGGTCGAGCGATCGATCTGCTCGCGCAGCGTCACGATTCTGTCGTCGAGGGCGATCGTCTCGGCGAGCCGATCGACGGTCCGCAGGTCCGTGTCGGTGCTGCGCTCGATGGTCCTGGTGAACGCCGCTTCGTCGGCCTCGATGATTTGCGACTGAATCGCCAGCGCGTCGCGTTCGCGTCCCTCGGTGTTCCAGTCGAAGGGTTTCCACTGCAGCTGCACGCCCACCAGCCCGTAGAACTGGAACTGGTCGCTGATGATGTTGAGGCCCGGGCGCGCGTAGCCGACCCGGCCGTAGGCCGACACGTGGAACTGCGTCTGGGTGGCCACCGTCTCCTGCTGCCGGCCGACTCGGTCGCGCGAGCGGGCGAATTGCTGGTACTCGGGCCGCGCTCTCGTGCTGTTCAGCGTCGTTCTCACCTGCGAGAGGCGATCCCGCAGGTCCGGCAAATCGAGGCTGGCGCTTTCCGGAATCGTTCGCCCGGTGAGCGCCGACAATCGTGCCAGGGCGGCGGCGCGGTTCACGCGGAGCTCGGCTTCCTCCTGCCGGCGCTGAAGGAGCGCCGCCTCGACCGACGCTGCGTCGGCGCCGAGCGCGGTGCCCGCGTTCACCCGCGCCGTGGTTTCGCGCAGGCGCGTTTCGAGCCCGGCGATCGCCGCAGCCAGCGCCCCGGCACGCTCCTGCAGCAGCGCGGCCGCGAAAAAGGCGTTGTTCACCTCCTGCCGGAGCCCGAACAGCGCGACGCGCACGCGGGCCTGCGATTCCGCGAGCTCGGCGCGCTCGAGATCCGCGCGCGTGCTGAGCGTGGGATCGAAAATGCGCTGCTCGATCCGGAGATGCGCGTCGTAGGTGTCTTTGGGCGGCAGGAAAAGCGGCTTACCGCCGGGAATGAAGGGAGGAGGGGTCGGTACGTCCGACTGAAGCTGCACCTGCCCTTCGACGGCGACGGAGGGCTTGCGTTCGGCGTCGATGTTGCCGACGCGAAGATCCGTCTGGGCCTGCTGCAGCCGCAACTGCGCGAACCGCGGGTCGGCGTCGACCGCCGCCTGCTGCAGGGCCGCCAGCTGCAGGATGGCCGAGGACGCGGACGGCACCTGCTGCGCGCGCGCTGCTCGCGCGCCGAGCGCGCACACCATCACGAATGCCGCGGCGATTGTCGTGTTCTTCATGTTCACGGGCGCATCGCCCCCAGCACGAACGCGGTGAGTTGATCCCGGCGCTGGCCGATGAAGCGCTCGAATCCCGGTTGATCCAGACCAAGCAGCGCCATGAGCATCGGCCGCGCAGCGAACGGAAAGATGCACAACGAGAAGAGATTGACGATGAACTGATCGGGCGCGATTGGCCGGAAGCGCCCGTCCCTGACGCCCGCGTCGAGCTGCTCGCGCAGGCGCGTGACCACCCTGGGGCGGACGTCCTCGGGCGTCATGCCCGTGACGGCCGACAGCAGCTGGCGCGCGCGCTCGGGGTGATGGTGCAGCTCGCTGATGATGTAGCCGGGCAGGTACGGCACGCGCAGCAGGTGATCGAGCTCGATCTCCACGACGCGCGCGACCTTGTCCTCGATCGGCAGCTCGGACGCCATGGCCTCGATGACCCGCGGCAGGAGCTGCGCCGCGGCGCGCCTGAAGACGGCTTCCGACAGGCGTTCCTTGCTGCGGAAGTAGTAGTGCAGCAGCGCCTGGTTGACGCCGGCCTCCGCCGCGATGTCCTGCATGCGCGCGCCCGATGTGCCGTGCCGCACGAACACGGCGTGGGCCGCGTCGAGGATCTGCTGTTCGGTGCCCGCGGCGGCTCGCAGGCCGCCGGGTTCCGGCCGTTTTTCGTGTTAACCGTTTCATTTAATTATTCAGTTAATTCGATGACAATGCCACAAGTCACTCGAAATGCGCAACCCCTAAAATGGCGGAATGCCCGGGCGCCAGTGTTTTCACTGCAAGCAGGAGGTGGAACAGGGAGAACCGCACGACTGCTGGACGACGACGGAGGCGGCGCTCACCGAGGACCTGTCCGAGGATCTGCGGGACGCGTGGGAGCGCCTGCGGGAGACCGCGGCCGCATTCGGCGAGCAGCGGATCTACGCCTCCCACTCATCGATCATGTTTTCGCGAAAAGCCTGCTATTTTTTCGTCCGACCGAAGAAGACCTTCCTGGAAGTCTGCATCTTCCTCGGCCGGACCGTGAGAGCTCCGCAAATACGAAAGGCCGTTCGAAGTTCAACCGTCAAGGTCGTTCACGTCGTTCGTCTCACGCACCGAGACGAGGTGGAGGCGCCGGTGACCGACTGGCTGGAGGAGGCGTACGATGTCTCGGATCGCCTGTCGGCAAAGAGCCGCGGCGCAAAGAAGCCGAAGAGGAAGAGGACACCCGGGAAGAAACGCCGGGCTCACGCCTGAACCAGGCCGTGCCAGAATACGTAACTCATTCCGAGGAGCGCTCATGGGCCTGACCGATTTCATCCGCAGCCAGTTCATCGACATCATCGAATGGACCGACGACTCGCGCGATACGCTGTCCTTCCGCTTCCCCGACCAGGACAAGGAAATCAAGAACGGCGCCCAGTTGATCGTCCGCGAATCGCAGGCCGTCCAGTTCGTCTACCTGGGGCAGTACGGCGATCTCTTCGGCCCGGGCAAGCACGCGCTCACGACCGACAACATCCCCATCCTCACCAGGCTCAAGGGCTGGAAGTACGGATTCGAGTCGCCGTTCAAGGCCGACGTCTACTACCTGACGACGAGGCTCTTCACGGGCAACAAATGGGGCACGTCGAACCCCGTCATGATGCGCGACCAGGACTTCGGCATCGTGCGGGTGCGCGCGTTCGGGACCTACGACTTCCGGATCATCGAACCGCCGAAGTTCCTCAAGGAAGTCGCCGGCACGGACAATCATTTCCGGCTCGACGAGTTCACTGACGTCATGCGGTCGCGTCTCGTGAGTGTGTTCAGCGAAGCGCTCGCCACCAGCAAGGTACCAGTGCTCGACGTCGCGACCCGCTACTCGGAGCTCGGCGACGCGCTGCTGCCGCTCATCAACCCGCTGCTCCGCGACAAATACGGCCTCGAGATGGCGAGCTTCGTCGTCGAGAACGTGTCGGTGCCGCCGGAGGTCGAGGCGGCGATCGACAAGCGGTCGAGCATGGCGGCGGTCGGGAACCTGAAGGACTACGTGAAGTACCAGATGGCGCAGGGGCTGGAAAAGGGCGGCGCGGGCGTGGGCGGCATCGGCGCGGAGATGGCCGTCGGCATGTCGATCGCCAACCAGATGCTGAACCAGCCTGGCGGCATCGCGGCGCAGGCCACGCCGGCCGCCGGCGCTCCGGCCGCCGCGGCGTCCGGCATCCCGGAAACGCTCGGGCCCGCCGACGCCGCGAAGATGCTCGGCGTGTCCGAAGCCGACGTGGTCTCGAGCCTCGAAGCCGGCGACCTCAAAGGCAAGAAGATCGGCACGCAGTGGCGCATCACGAAAACAGCCATCGCCGACTTCCTGAAGTGACGGCGGTCGGCGCGAGTGGAGGCCTTCAGGCCTGCCGTACCGGACGGGCAGGGCTGAAGCCCTGCCGGCAGTGAGCGAACAGGTCGCATCGGCCCGGCAGAAATTCAACTGCCCGGCCTGCGGGGCCGAGGCCAACTGGAACCCCGCCAAACAAGCGCTCATCTGCCCGTTCTGCGGGACGGAGTCGCCGGCGGAGCTGAAGACGGTCGGCGCCGACACCGTGATCGTCGAGCACGATCTCGCGGAGGCCATTCGCGGCATTCCCGACTCGGCGCGTGGCTGGCAGACCGCCAGGATGTCGGTCCGGTGTCAGAGCTGCCAGGCGATTTCCGTCTTCGATCCACAGCAGATCGGAAAACGGTGCGAGTTCTGCGGGTCGACCGCGCTCGTTCCCTACGAAGAGGTCAAGGAGCCGTTCCGGCCGGAGTCGCTGCTGCCGCTGAAGATCCCGGAGTCGCAGGCACGCGATCTGATTCGCTCCTGGTACGGCCGGCAATGGCTGGCGCCGAACAGGTTCAGGCTCCAGGCGATCACCGACACCGTCAAGGGCATCTATCTTCCCTACTGGACGTTCGACGCAAGGGCCGACGCACGGTGGACGGCCGAGGCGGGCCAGTACTACTACGTGAGGCAGGGCGGCAAGAACGTGCGCCAGGTGCGGTGGACGCCGGCATCCGGCGAGCTGTCGCACCTGTTCGACGACCAGCTGGTGTGCGCCTCGGTCGGCGTCGATGCGAGCCGCCTGCGGAGCATCGAGCCGTTTCCGACGGATTCACTGGTGCCGTTCGATCCCGGCTATCTGTCGGGTTGGACCGTCGAGCGCTACCAGATCGATCTCATCGCGGCGGCCGACCGTTCGCGGCGCAGATGGAGGCCACCCTCCGCGAACTGTGCGGCCGTGAGGTCCACGGCGACACGTATCGCAACCTCAACGTCGACGCCACGTTCACCGGTCAAACGTTCAAACACATCCTCGCGCCGATCTGGATGCTGACATACGTCTACGGCGCGAGCTCCTACCAGGTGGTCGTGAACGGCGTCACCGGGCGCATCTCCGGTTCGCGGCCCTGGAGCTGGATCAAGGTCTCGCTGGTCGTGCTGGCAGCGCTGATCCTGTTCCTGCTGTTCGTCTACCTGGACAACTCATAGACCGTTTCGTATTGATGCAAAGACGCTGATCCGCGGTTTCGCCCCTGCATTACGAAACTCGTCGTTCACTTCGAGTCTTGACGCCAGGCCCGTGCACCGCTCGCGCGCAGCGCGAAGAATTCGCCTGAAATCCCGCGTTGCATGGCACAGCTCTTGAGCATGCTGCGCACGTGGCATTCCTCTTTCTCCTCGTGATCGTCGCCATCATCGGGTATCGCCTGACGACAGGCGCCGACCGCAAGGAGCTGCTGCGGAAGGCGCTTGTCGCGGCCCGCGAGATGGCGCTCATCGCACGGGAGGAATACGCCCGTCACGAGCCATTTCGCGCGGCGCTCCGCCAGCGGACCCGGTACGCGATCGTCGCGCCGGCGCTCGCTGTCCTGAGCGTGATGATCTTCTCGAGGATGTTGTTCGGATCGGGCGCGTTCACCGATCCGGCCACGCTCATCGCCTGGGGCGCGAACTTCGGACCGCGGACGACCAACGGCGAGTGGTGCCGTCTGCTGACGTCGACATTCGTCCACACCGGATTCTTGCGAATGGCGGTCGAGGCTGCCGTCCTCATACAGCTCGGCATGCTGCTCGAGCGTCTGGCGGGGCGGTCCACGCTTGCGGTCGTGTTCGCGGCAGCCGGCACGCTTGCCGCCCTCGTCAACATCTCCGCTTACCCGATGGGCATAACGACGGGCGCGTCCGGCGCGATCTTCGGCCTCTATGGACTGCTGCTGGCTTCGATGATTCGCAGTGTGCATGCACGCCGGACGGCGGTCATACCGCAGCCCAGCTACGACGGAGACGACGAGCTGAAAGACGACGGACAGGAAGGCGGACAGGAGCTGGAGGCCGTCGAGGAAGCGGCGGAGGAACCGCCGTCGATCCTCGTCGTTCCCATAACGGCGTTGCTGTGGCTGGTGCCGGGGACGGTGCTCTTCGTGCTCTCCGTGTGGCTGAACGACGGCTTCGCCTTCAAAGCCGACATGGCTGGATTCGGCGTCGGCATTCTCGCCGGCTTGGTACTGGCAGGCGGGATCGCGCATCAGCCACCGGACCTGCGCCGGGTGCTCGCAACCGCGGGCGTCACGTCCGTGGCGCTGGTCGCCTGCGCGCTTCCATTTCGCGGGATCGCGGACATTCGCCCCGAGATCTCGCGCATCATCGCGCTCGAAGGCCGCACGGCCGGCGTGTATGAGACCGCGCTCGCGCGGGTCAACAAGGGCGCGATGACCCCCGATGCGCTCGCGCAGCTGATCGATCGATCGATCGTGCCGGAGCTCGAAGCCGCCGACGCGCACCTGATGGCCATCCGCGGTGTGCCGCCCGAGCATCGCGCCCTCGTCGCGGATGCGGACGAGTACCTCCGTCTGCGCTCGGCCAGCTGGCGGCTGCACGCGGAGAGCTGGCGCAACAAGGTCAGGGCGCGGAAGAGCGAAGCCGACGGGACGCTGTCGTCGGATGCGGGCTGGCACCAGGCGAAGGCGCAGTTCCGCGCCGACGCGGCGACGCGGGGGAAGGCGGAAGGCACCGAACGCGCATCGCTCGAGGTGCTGCAGCGGCTGAAGGGCCGAGCATAGGTATTGTTCGGCAAGCTACTACCGCAGTACGCTGTTTCGACATGCCTAAGAGAATTCACTACGCCTTTGTGGTGGTGTGCGCGCTCGCCGCCACAAGCCTGACTGCAGCCTGCCGGTCCACTGCCACCACCGCGCCGGCGCCGGTTTCCGCCGACACCTGGGCCGTCGTCGACGGCCGCAACATCACGAGGCAGGATGTCGAGAAAGCCTACCGCCGGCAGCAGGACACGTCACAGACGCTGTCGGACGAAGAGGCGCTGACCGCCAAGCTGAACCTGCTCAACGATCTCGTCACGCAGGAAATCCTGCTCGCGAAGGCCACTCAGCTCAAAATCGACGTCGCAACGAGCGATCTCGACGCCGCCTACGCCGACGCGAAGAAGAACATTCCCGACGAGGCATTCCAGCAGGAACTGACCAAGCGGGGCCTGACGCCGGTGGAGCTGCGTGAAGGACTCCGCCGCGAACTGCTGACGCGCAAGGTGGTCGCCCAGGAAGTCGGATCGAAGGTGGCCGTGACGGACGTGGAAATCACCGCGTTCTTCAACGCCAACCGCCCGCAGTTCAACGTGCCGGAGGAGGCGTACCACATCGCGCAGATCGTCGTCACGCCAGTACGGGAAGCACAGGTGTCCAATCGGAGCGGAGACGATGCGGCCACGCCCCAGGCGGCGACGGCGAAGGCCCAGATGCTCATGGACCGCCTGAAGGCCGGCGCGGCGTTCCAGGAGCTCGCGGCGGACTATTCCGAGGACCCGCAGTCGGCGCCACGGGGCGGCGACCTCGGCCTCGTGCCGGTGAGCAGGCTCAAGGCAGCGCCGCCGGCGCTGCGCGACGCGGTGCTGAACAAGGCGCCCGGATCCGTCAGCGTGGTCAGCGCGGGCGGAGCCCACACGATCGTGGCGGTCATCGCGCACGAGCAGGCCGGACAGCGCGACCCGTCGATGCCGGAAGTGCGCGAGCAGATCACCCAGACACTTCGCGGACGGAAAGAACAGCTCATGCGAGCGGCCTATCTCACCGCTATCCGTAACGATGCGAAGGTCCAGAACTACCTGGCACGCCGCATCGTGGAGTCGCAGGGCAAACTGCCGGGCCTTCCCCTCAGCGCACCGAGTGGGAAATAGGTACACGGCCGAGGAGGCGCTCGCGCGCCTGATCGCCGGCAACGGCCGCTTCGTCCGCGGCGAAGCGCGCTTTCCGACCGTGCAGAAGGAGGTCCTCGCCGCACTCGCGAAGGGTCAGCAGCCGTACGCGACCATCCTCGGATGCAGCGATTCCCGCGTGCCGCCCGAACTGATCTTCGACGCCGGTTTCGGCGAGTTGTTCATCGTTCGTGTGGCGGGGAATGTCGTCTCGCCCGAGGTGATGGGGACCTTGCAGTACGCCGGCGTGCACCTGCGCACCCCGCTGTTCGTCGTGCTCGGCCACGAAGGCTGCGGCGCTGTCAGCGCGGCGCTTGCCGCCCGCACTGGCGCACAAGAGCCTGCCCGGATCGCCCTGCTGCTCGAGAACATCCTGCCTGGCCTGCGCGATCTTCGCACGGAGCTCGCTCCGGAATCCGAGCTACGCGCGGCCGTGGAGGCGAACGTGCGGTGGTCGATGCACCAGCTGCTTGAAACGCCGGAAGCAAAAGCCCGCGCGGCCGAGGGCACGATGAAGCTGGTCGGTGCTGTGTACGAGCTCGAAAGCGGCAGCGTGCGGTTCCTCGAGTAGCCGCAACGTCACAGCTGCGACGTTCGCCGCGTCCGGCTTCAGGCGGACGCTACGGCTTGCCCTTCTCCTGAGCCCGCGCGCCGGCGAGGATGTTCGGAAGGGCGTAGTTCCCCTCGTGGCAGCCGTACTCGAAGATCGGTCCCGGGATTTTCGACAGCGGCAGCATGGCGCTCCACGGCCGGGTGTACGCATTCGGATCGGATACCGTGAATTCGTATTTGAGCGTATCCGCGTCCATTCGGGTGAAGCGTTCGATTACCTTTGTATCCGCTGTCGAACCGGGCAGGCTCGTCTCGCGGCGGAAATTGATCGTTTCGACGACGAGCGTATCGCCTTCCCAGTGTCCGCGTGAGTCCCCCGACCACTGGCGAAGCGTCGTGTGCGGCCGGCCATCCGTGGGGATGATGCGCGCGTTGTGCACCATCTCGGTGACAATCACCACGGTTCCCGGGATCTGCACGATCTGCACGTTGTTGTTGTAGGCGCCCGGGGTCATCGGCGGGCCGGCGTTGAACCCCTGGAGACAACGGTCCCCGACGGGCCGGTCCTCGTACGAGTCGCCGGCGCCCGAGTTCGACAGCTGCGCCCGTTCCGCGTTCCTGCGGCGCGCAGCATCGGTGAACGGAATCGTTCCGCTCGGCGGATCGACGATGAGCGATGTGCGCTTGTCGCCGGTCAGCTTGGTCCCGCGCTCGTACCAGAACTCGTTATACGACAGCACGCCGCCTTCAGCCCTCGGCGCATATCCGGCGCTCGGCTGGCCCTTGACCGGGTCGAACAGATCGCGATTGAGCCGCTTGTTCTCGGACTGTTCGAATTCCGCCGCTTCCTCATCGGAGAGCGTGGCCTTGCCGCTGAGCGTGTCAGGACGTTGAAGCGGTGTGATGGTGCTGAACGAGTAGATGCCGGCGAGGTTCGGTTTGCCGTCGGCAGTCCGCTGCGTTGCCGCTTTGGCCTGGGCCAGCGCCGGAGACACCAGTGTGACCGACGCCAGCAGCGCGAACCCGACGACGAGCAGGCGATTGCGTCTCATGTCATCCTCCACGGCCAAAACGCCTGCAAGGTAGCGTAGTTACCGGAACATTGCAATGCGGCGGCTCAACGTCCCCTGAGCGCGTTCCGCAGGTTGTCGGCGAGCGAGCCCAGCGCGACAGTGGAGCCCGAATCGGACCGGGCAGCGTAATCGCGCAGTTCCGCCCGCTCCTGCTGCTCCGCCACCGCCTTCTTGCTCAGGCGAATGCGTCGTCCCGCGGGATCGACCTCGAGCACCACGACCTCCACCTCGCTGCCGATCGGGAACGCTTTCAGCATGTCCGCGTCGCGATCGAGACCCGTTTCGGCCGACGGCATCAAGCCCGTGCGCCCGGGCGACAGGAACACGAAGACGCCGAACTTCTCGTGACGCTCGACCTTGCCGGTCACGATCGCGCCCGGCACGAGCGCGCCTTCAGGCGGGCGCGGCGCCCGCGGCTCGTGAGGACGCGTCGTCCACGAGCGCGAGGCCGATGCGTTTCTGCGCGGTGTCGACGCTGAGGATCTCGAACGATCCCGTCGAGCCGACCGGCCACCGACTTCGCCCACCCGCCGGGGCGGCCGGTCGGCGCGAACGTGGAGGCGTGCGCCAGGCCCTCGATGCCTGGCTCGAGCTCCACGAAGGCGCCGAACTCCGCCACCCGCGTGACGCGGCCCAGGCCGCACCTGGCCCACCTGATACGCAGTGGCGGCCATCGTCCACGGATCGTCCAGCAGCTGCTTCAAACCCAGCGCGATCTTGCCCGTGGCCTCGTCGACACGCAGCACTTTCACCGTGATCTGATCGCCCGCTGCGACGATTTCTCCGGGGCTGGTGACCCGCGACCAGCCCATTTCTGACACGTGGAGGAGACCCTGGATCCCGCCGCCGAGGTCCACGAAGGCGCCGAAATCGGGAACCGAGACGACACGCCCGTTGAGCACCGCGCCCGGCACGATCGTCTTGCGCACCTCGCCGGCGCTGGCCCGCTGCTGCTCCTCCAGGTGCTTGCGCCTGGAGACGACGACATTTCGTCCGCCGTCCTTGTATTCGATGACGCGGAATGTGTACACCTGCCGCTCGTGCACCGAGGGGTCCGCCGTGCGGACGATGTCGATCTGCGAGAACGGACAGAACGCGCGCTCGCGGGCGATACGAACTTCGTACCCGCCCTTGACGGCCTTCTCCACTTTGCCTTCAACGGCGAGCCCCGCGCGAAACGCGTCTTCGAGCTCCCGCTGGGTAGCGGCGTTGCGCACGCCCCTGCGGGAGAGCACGATCCCGCCGCTCGTGGACACGACGATCGCCTGGATGCGATCGCCGACCGACACCTCGACGTCGCCGTCGGCGTCCTTCAGCTCTGCGAGGTCTACCACCGCCTCGGCCTTGCCACCCACGTCGACGAAGGCTTCCTTCGGCCCGAAGCCGACGATGGTGCCTTCGACGGTCTGGCCGCGATCGAACCGGCGCGCCTTGACGGACGCCTCAAACATCGCGGCGAAATCTTGTTCCGGCTCGCTCACTGCACACTCCTCGTAGCTGGCACGCAGTGATTATATGAGGGTACAGCGGCAGGCATGCTTGAAGGTGCAGCGCCCGGATCCTCTAGAATGGACGTGTCGTTAATCAACTAATCGCCTCGGCAATTACATCCCTCACCCCACTCGAAGCGGAGTACCCGATGGCGGGCGACGAGATCATCGCGCTCACGACACCCGGGGGGAAGCGCTTCCTCGACTTCAACAGCCAGTTGATGTGCGTCAACACCGCCACGGCGATTCGCGCACGGATGCCGCGGTCTCCGGTTCGAACCGCGGTCAGTGACGTCCCCTTGCCGTCGACTCCTCTGATCACGGTCATTACGCCAGCCTTCAACGCGGAGCGCTTTATTGCCGAGGCGATTGAGTCCGTACTGTCACAGACTCTGGAAGATTTCGAGTACTTGATTGTGGATGATGGATCCGCCGATCGCACGGCGACCATCGCGGAGGAATATGCGGCGAGACACCCACGCGTATCTGTCCTCTCGCGTCAGGTGAACGCTGGATCGTACCAAGCCAGAAACGAAGGCCTTGAGCGGGCACGCGGACGGTATGTCGCGTTCCTGGACGCAGACGATACGTGGGAGCCGTCGTTCCTTTCGACGACCTTCCAAGAGATGACGAAGAGCTCCGACGTGGGTGCGGTTTTTTCCTGGTCTGTGAACGTTGGTGAGGACGCCGGCGGCAGGGTCTGGGCTCCGCGTGGCGGAAACTACGACTTCTACGCTCTGTTCAGGGGAATCTGCCCGCCGGGCAATGGAAGCTGCCTCCTCATCGACGCCCGGTGCTTCTCCGAGGTTGGTCGATTCTTGACAACACTCCGCGTCGGGGCGGATTCGGAGATGTGGCTTCGAATATCATCGAAATGCTCACCCCCTTTGCGACGCTTCCGATGTCTCCCGCACGTGCTTGTGAACAGACGGATCACGTCGACTTCGCTCAGCGCCGACTTCTTCACCGAGAGCCGGCTTGCGGCCTGGACCTACCGGCTCGACACTTATCTGGGCTACCTGTCGCGCGAGCAGCAGTTCGACGTCTGGTATGCCCATTTCCTCGAGGTGGGGCTGAGTGGCAACCGTGAGTGCTCGGACTGGCTGGATCATTGGAAGCGGAAGGCAAGGGACGCTTATCCAGATCAGTTCTTGCGACGTAGATGGAAATGGTTTCTCCTCTCGTTGGTCCCCGCGGGATTGCTTGTGCCGATGGTGCGCCGTTTTCGACGTTGACCGTTGGCTCTGCCCTTGGGCAGCCATTGGTTCGCGCGGCAGCGAGGCGCGTTGACGCCGGCCACTGAGAGTCTCACGGCGCGCACGGCGCGAGCTGCCCGGTGGCGCCTTGTCGGATCGGGGTTTGGCGCCGTGTCCCAGTTGGCGGTCGGCGTGCTGCTGGCCCGCCTTCTCACCCCTGCTGATTTCGGCTTGATGACGCTGGGATTTCTCGTGCTGGCCGTCGTGCAACCGTTGGGCGATCTGGGCATCGGCAGCGCCATTGTCCAGCGCGCCACCATCTCCGATTCTCACGTGCGAACGGCCTTCACGTTCTCGGTGCTGCTTGGCCTGGGCGGCGCTGCGATGATTGCGCTGACCGCGCCTGTTGGGGCGTTCGTGATGCGCGACCCGGGAGTGGCCCCCGTCCTGCGCGGGCTTGCCGCCAGCTATGCGGCCGGGGGCATGGGCGTCGTGGCGGGCGCTCTCCTACAGCGTCGCATGGACTTCAAGCGGAAGTTCTTCATCGATGCCGTGAGCTACCTGTCGGGCTACGGTGGCGTCGCGACCGTGTTGGCCCTCACTGGACACGGCGTCTGGAGTCTCGTCTGGGGCAATCTCGTCCAGACGTCGATAGCCTCCTGCGGATTGCTGGTGACCGCGCAGCATCCTGCTCGGCCGTTGCTCGCCCGCCGAGAGCTCCGAGAATTGCTCCAATTTGGCGTGGGATCGTCGTTGAGCGCCTGCGTGAATTACGTTGCCCGCAACGCGGACAACATCGTGGTGGGACGTTCGATGGGGGCGACCAGCCTGGGCATTTACAGCCGCGCGTACAACTTGATGAATCTCCCACATTCCTACGCCGCCAGCATGATGTCGAACGTGCTGTTTCCGGCGATCGCGCAAGCTCAGGGAGACCAGGCCCGCGTGCGACGCGTTTTCCTGCTCCTGACCCGGCTCGCCGCGATTGTCGCAGGACCCGCGATGGGGACTCTCGCGGTCGTCGCACCGCACCTCGTAACCACACTTTACGGGCCGCAGTGGACGGGAGCCGTGTTCCCATTGCAGATCCTGTGCGTCGCGGGCTACTTCCGCGCCTTGTACCACATCGGCGGTGTTGTCGCGCAGGGCGTTGGACGCGTTTACGGCGAATTGAGGAATCAGGCGGTCTACGCCATTCTGGTCATTGGCGGCTCGCTTCTGGGTTTGCGTTACGGGCTCCCCGGCGTGGCGGCCGCAGTCAGCGTGGCGATCATCTATATGTTCTTCGCGACTGCCATGCTGGCCTCGAGCGCAACTGGCGCAGCGTTGAGCAGCTACTGGAGGGTCCAGGTCGGTGCTTTCGTTACGGCTGGTGTTACCTGCGCTTTCACACTAACCATTCAGCTTGGGCTCGAATCCTGGCGAGTCTCGTCGGGGTTGACTACACTGCTTGCGTTGGTCGCGGCGGCCATTCCGTGGAGCGCAGGGATGCTGTGGACGCTGGGCGAACCTGACGTCGAGCCGTTGAGAGCCCGCTCGCCGCGCTGGTGCAAGCGGCTCGTTGCGGCGCTCCGCAGGCGTACTGAGCTGTATCCTCGAAGGCCTATGCCCGGATCAGATCGATGAAGCTCCGCGTCGTGTTGTCGGTTCGCAACGGGGAGCCATACGTTCGAGAGGCCATCGAATGCGTGCTGGCTCACTCCGTGACCGACTTTGAATTTCTCATCGTCCGATGATGCATCGAGGGGGCACCCGAGGCGAATGGGAACTTCTGTCCGGAGAAATGTCGTGGCCGCTGGGGCACATGTGATGTTTCCACGCATGTTGCGCGGGGACCGGTGGGGTTTCAAGAGGATTGCCGCTACGAAGAAGATTTCCTTCTCCGCTGTACGCTGAGTGGCCCGGCCACGTCGCGTTCCTCCCAAGTCGGTCGATCGGCAGGGTCTCCATGGCGCCTGGTTCACCTGTCGCGCTTTGGATTGCCGACGTCAGCCGTCCGCTGTCTGGAAGCGTCGAGAGCATCCGCCTGATGCTCATCGAGCTTCGGGAGACGTTTCGCTCGAAGATCGAGCACGGCTACGGTTCACAGGAAAGAGCGATCCTCGACGCAGAGATCGATCGGACGTTGAGCGATCGACTGGGTTATTGGCTCGTCCGATGGATCTGTTTGTGGGACTGGACGTTCTCGCCCGGTGCGGATATGGAGACCGTCACGCTGCATGTGGTTGAGCAGCGGCGCGCGACACGCGGGGCAAAGCTTCCGGTACAACTCGCTCCCGGCCGGCTCGGCGGACACGCGCGTACGCCGCGACCGCGCGTGCGAGATCGCCGTCGCCCAGCTCGCGCAAGGGCCGGCATCACTTCGGGGAAATGCCAATGAATTCACATGCTCGTCTTCGCTGCCCGCGCGACGCCGCTTGCCGCGGCGCAACTATACTTATGGGACTTATGGACATGATGCACGTTTCGCGGGTTCCCGGTCGGCCGCAGCCCGGCTGCCGCTTCGCCTGGGGATTCGTCCTCGCGGTGGCGTTTGTCGCGACCGGCGCTCCCGGCCCTTTGTCTTCAGGCGGCACCCTGTCGGCGCAGGAGCCGAACGCTTGCGCGCTGCTCAAGGTCGAGGAGATTGAGCACCTCACGCCCAAGACGACCGTCAACGCTGGTGTCGCGGCCTCCCTTCCGGCGTTCGGCGCTGTCACGTGCCAGTACGCATGGGGCGTGGGCGCCGACCGGTTCAAGCTCGACGTCATCGTCAACGACGCGGCGCGGACTATTTCCGGGGATGAGCCCGGACCAGATCAAGCAGCTGCTGCTGGAATCAGTGAAGACGGGGACGCACGATGCGGTCGTCCCTGAGGTCGGCGAAGCCGCGGTATTCAAACCCGCCTCGCCCGTCTTCGCCAGTGCGACCGCGCTCGTCAAGGGCCGCCTGCTGCAGGTGAACCTCGATGGCGGCTTCGCAGGCGAGATGAAAGATCAGGTCGTTGAGCTGTTGAAGTCGGCGGCGGCGCGGATGTAGCCGACGGCGGCGGTGAGAACAGGTGTCCTGACCGCCGCCTCGAGGCTGGCTACTCGTCCGGCGATCGGAAGCGAACCGTGTGCCCGTCCGGGTAGGTGATGGCGACGAGAAGCCCAATCGGGCTCTTGCCGTCCGCCGCGGGCACAATCGTGACGGTGATCTCATCCCCGACGTGAAGGGCGTTCGGTCCCTCCTTGCCCACGCCGAGCCTCGCGAGGCTCGTGACGCTGCCGCCGGTGATCGCCCACTCGGTCGCCGTGCCGTCCGAGTTCTTGACCTCGAGCTTCAGCGACGAGTGCGGATTCACCAGCCGGAACGCCGTGAACGCACCCGTGACCTTCGTTTCCTTGCCCAGCGCGTACGCGCCCGCGAGGGAATGGTGCGCCTGCAGCGACGCACCGGCGAGGAACCCGCACAAGACAACGCATCGCAATGTCCATTTAGTCATTCGCACACCTCATCAACATCGTCGTGCCGGTCTTCAATCTTCAGTGCCGAATCTGGGTCACGGCGGCGCCGTCCTCGTAAATTTCGCAATTGCCCCGCTCGCGCATGAGGCCGGCGTCCGGGTTCGGGTTGCGGCGGACCGTACGCGTCGGCAACACCCAGGGTTCCACGAGCACCTCGGGGTCTTCGACCGTCACGTCGTACAGAAGCGCATCACCCTGACGCGTGAACTTTTCGATGACGTGCATCCGGTCGGAGTGAAACAGCCCGCCGCGCCCCAGCCACGTCGTGTCGATGAACGCGATCGAGTCGATGACCAGCGTGTCGCCCTCCCAGCGTCCCACGGCATTCCCGAAATACGTAATGTCGAACTCCGCCTCTTTCGAGCGTGGGCGGTTGTCGGTCGGGATCACGCGATATTCACCGTAGCCGCCTCCGGCATCGCCTCCCTGGTAGATGAAGGTGACATCGCGATCCGTCTGGTAGATGCGCCGCGGCGGACCCTCGCGCGGGACTCCCAGCGGCTGGCAGGTCATGACGGGGTCGTACTTGTTCGTCCACATGTCGAGTTGCTGCACTTTGTCCCAGTGCTGCGGCTTGTAGATCGGACGACCGAGGTTGCCGAAACGCGACGGCGAGTAGAGCTCGAAGTCTTCCGTCTGGTTGGTTGATCGGTTGCATCCCTGGCGCTGCGTCGGACCGCATCGGCGCCCGCCGCCCGTCATGTAGTTGCCGATCCAGTCCGTATACACCCAGTTGCCCGTCAGGTCGGGATGCGCGCCCATCCGCGGCGTCGGCGCCGACTTGTTGACCGGGGGTTCCGTACTTCGCGAACACGCCAACCGGAATCTGCCCTGTTACCTTCATCGCCGCCTTCACGCTGGCCGGCACAGGCGCGACGACGTATACGTTGCCCGTCTCGGTCACGTCCGTCGTCAGGTCGCGGATGACGGCGCCGCCCCGGCGCTCGGTCATCTTGCCGGCGTACAACACGCCGATCTTGTTCAGCGGGTTGTTCCAGTCCTGATAGCCGCTGTAGGTGAACTCCGTCGTCGTCGCACCCTGAGTCACCACCACGCGTTCGACCATGTACTTGGCGTCGAGCGTCGCGACTGCGGTCGCGCCCGGCACGCCGGGAACAGGGAACGTCACGACCGGCTTACCGGAGTCCCACGACACGGACGTATTGCGCACCTTGGCGGCACCGCCGTCGAAGAGCGTGCCCGGGTTCGCGCCCAGAAAGAACGTCTCGGTGGTCCCCATCAGGGCGGCCTTCGGCGCGCCCTGAGGACTGGCCCAGATGCGGATCAACCGTTCCTGCACGGCGGCCGGCATCGGCGTCGCCTTCCCTTTCGTAGGACCGATTTCCGCACCGACCGTGTCTTCGTTCCAGCTGTACAGCCCGCTGACCACCTCGATGTTCGAGACGGCCGGGCCGTTTGTGCGCGTGCAGGCGTACTGAATCCGCTGGCTGAAGGTCTGGTAGTTGGTGCTCGCTCGGAATTTGGTCAGCGTGCACGGTTGCCCGTCCACCTGAATCGTGCCCTTGCCCTGATATTCGAGCGTGGCGACCATGTCGCGCTCGTCGTGGCCCTTGAGCATGCCGGTGCCCCACATCCAGTTGAAGAGCACGGCCTTCAGGTCTTTGGCATCCTTGGCCGGTGTGTAGGGCTCAGCAGTCCCCGCGGCCGGATTCGGATTTTGCGCGCGGGCGGTCGTTGCCGCGAGCGTCACGCTCATCGCGAGGGCGGCCCCGAGCGCGACCCTTATCCAGCTGGTCTTTCGGCGAAAATCCATGGTGGTCCTCCATCCGAGCGGCCCGTACACCCCCTGCGGGGGACGCATTTCGGGTTGAGCATGCCCGTCCGGAGGGACCAGCGTCAAGGCGAATGTTGGCGACCGGTCCTCACGCGGTTACCGTGCGGCCGCCCCGCAGAAGCAGCGTCAGCACACAGCCGGCCACGAAGCCCCCGATGTGTGCCATGTAGGCGACGCCGCCCGCTTCGGCGGAATTTGAAATCGAGCCGAACCCACTGAACAGCTGGAGGACGATCCAGAAGCCGATGACCAGCAGGGCCGGCATCTGCACGACCTGCTGTCCCTGCAGGACCCGGACGCGGCCCTGCGGGAACAGGAGGATGTAGGAACCAAGGACGCCCGCGATCGCACCCGACGCGCCGAGATTCGGCACGTGTGAGCCGCCGCTGAACATCAACTGCGCGAAGGTCGCGGCAAGGCCGCAGAGGAAATAGAAGACGGTGAACGTGCCATGGCCGAGGCGATCTTCGACGTTGTCGCCGAAGATCCACAGGTAGAGCATGTTGCCGCCGAGATGAACCCACCCGGCGTGCATGAACATGGAGGTGAACAACGTGGGGAAATCGGCGGCCGGGTTGGCCAGGAACCGACTGGGAACGAAGGCCCATTGCTTCACGAAGGCGTCGCCGCCGCTGAGCTCAACCAGAAAAAACAGAACGTTCACGGCGATCAACACGTATGTGACGAGGGGAAAAGTCCGTCGACCGCTGTTGTCGTCGCCAATGGGAAACATTGAGTCTCTCCTCGGCGCATCTGCTGCACGTCCCGTTCCAGGCTGACCAGCCGGACGGCCAGGGTTGAGGATCAGTCTCCTGGGTCAGAAGGATGACCTGTGAGATAACTATCTACCATGCATCTCTACCGATGGCTGAGTGGCGGCGCTCTCGCGACCGCATTATTGATTGTCAGCGCAGGGGACGGACGGGTCAGCGCTCAAGGGGCTCAAGCGGCCCAGGCCTCTCGAACGATCCCGCGGACGCCCGACGGGCGGCCGAACCTCGAGGGGATCTGGCAGGTGCGCAATCGGGCCGCCTACGACCTGCAGGATCACCTGTCCCGATACATGATGCCGGCCGGCCGGAGCGTCGTCGAAGGCGGCGAGATTCCCTATCAGCCGTGGGCCGCCGCGAAGAAAGCGGAGAATTTCGCGAAGCGGGCGGAGCTGGACCCGCTGAACAAGTGCTTCATGGCGGGCCTGCCCCGCATGATGTACCTGGAGTGGCCGTTTCAGATCCTGCAGACGCGCGATCACATCGCGATGGCGTTCGAATGGACGCAGGTCTACCGGTTGATTTACACGAACGGGACGACGCACGACGCTCGTCTGCAGCCGTGGATGGGCGATGCGCGCGGCCGCTGGGAAGGCGACACGCTCGTTGTCGACGTGGCCAACCACAACGAAGGAACGTGGCTGGACGCAGCGGGCAACTTCCACAGCGACGCGCTGAAACTGGTCGAGCGGTACACGATGCGCGACGCCGAGACCATTCAGTACGAGGTGACGATCGAGGATCCGAAGGTCTTCACCCGGCCCTGGAAGATCAGCATGCCGTTCTACCGCCAGCAGGGCATGGACCGGATTCTCGAATATCACTGCCAGGCCGAGAAGGAAGAGGCGGCGGGCGACTTCGAACCGGAACCGCGGACGTGGTATCCCGGGCCGAACGCACCGGCGCCGGCGCTCGCGTTCAGCCCGCCGGTGCAGCGGCCGCAGCCCTGGACGGCGCCGGCCTCCGTACGTCGCACGGCTGACGGCAAACCCGACCTGAACGGCTTGTTCGAATCCGATCACGGCGGATCCAATTACGGCCTCGAAAGCCGCCCGGCCAGCGCCGGAGCGCTCACGCCTGCGGCTCGCGGCGTGGTCATCGACCCGGCGGATGGCAGACTCCCCTATCAGCCCTGGGCGCGCACCGAACGTGAATACCGCGACACGCCGATTCGCGGTTACGACGATCCCACGGCGCACTGCTTTCCACCCGGTGTGCCGCGATCGATCTACGTACCGACACCGTTTCACATCGTTCAGACACGGGATTGGGTGGGAACTTTTCACGAGCGCATGTCGTGGCGGCTGATTTCTCTCACCAGGACCCGGCACCTGCCCGACCGCATTCGCCTGTGGCAGGGCGATTCGATCGGTCACTGGGACGGCGATGCGCTCGTTGTCGAGACGACCAACTTCAATGGCAAGACGTGGGGCAACGAGGTCGGTGACGTCTTCAGCTATGCCGAACACGTGGTCGAACGGTTCAAGCCGGTGGGCCCCGACGCCATCGAGTACGAGGCGACGATCACCGATCCGATCGTGTACACGCGCCCGTTCACGATTGCGATGCCGCTCAAACGCCTGAAAGGCGAACTGATGGAGGCGGCGTGCCACGAAGAGGAGCACGATTTGCCGGTGCTCAAGAGAATCAGGGACATGGAGCGCGCCAGGAAGGCCGGCACGTCCGAAGGCGGAAGGTAACCTTTCAGGTTGTGAGACTGACGACGTCGTCAATGTCGTCGGGTGAATCGGCCGACAGCTCCCGCGACGCATCGACGTTCACCCAGAGCCCGGCGCCGACGAGCAGCAGGACCGTCATCGGGATGAACGGCGCGTCGTAGCTGCCAGTGCGATTCACGATGTAGCCGTAGAGGACCGCGCCGGCGAGCCCGCCGACTTGCGCGATCATGTTCATCAGCCCCACCACGGCGCCGGCGCGCGAACCGCCGATGTCCAGGCAGACCCCGAACACCCCGGACTGTTGGAAGGTGATGGCTCCATAGGTCAGCGCCAGGAAGACCACGGTGAGCAGCTGGTGGTGCGTGAGCATGGCCGCAACGGTGAACGCCGCCGCCGCAGTCAGCGCCGTGGCGCCAATGACTCGTCGGCCGCGCTTCGCACCGAGCCGCCGCACGAGTGCGTCGCTGGCTGCGCCTCCGGCGAGGTTGGCGCCCGCGGCGACCACATACGGGAGCGCGGAGAGGAGCAGGTTGGCCTCGCTGAATCCGCGGCCGCGGACGAGGAACGTGTGAAACCACGTCTGGAAGAAGTTGTAGACGTACACGTAGCAGAACGCCAGCGCGATCAACGACAACACGGTGTTGGACCGGAAGGCCGCGCGCCAGGGAAACACATGGCTCGCCGCCGTCGCCCCACCGGCGGCGTCGGTCGAGAGCGGCGCGACCCGCCCGCGTTTCTCTTCGGGCGAATCGCGGAACCACGTGTACCAGAGCGCAGCCCAGGCCAACCCTGCCACGCCGAAGACATAGAACGACATCCGCCAGCCGTAGCGCATCTGGATCGGCAACACCAGCAACGGCGCGACGGCGCCACCCACCTGGCTGGCCATCAGGTTCACGCCTGACATCGTGGCGCGTTGCCGCGGCGGGAACCACCGCGACACCACCACTGACGCATTCGGAAAGGCGCCGGCTTCGCCCGCGCCGAACAGGAACCTCGTGAGCAGCAGCGGGTAGTAGCTGGTCATCGCTCCCGTGAGGGCGGTGAACGCCGACCACCACAGAACGATCCGCGTCAGCACGCGCCGCGGCCCGATGCGGTCGCCCAGCATGCCCGTCGGAATCTCGAAGAGACAATAGGCGAGGGTGAACATGCCGGTGACCCATCCCCACCCGATGGCGTCGATCCCCAGGTCCTCCTGCATGCGCGGCCCCGCCACCGAGATGCAGACGCGATCGAGGTACGTGATCGCAAAGAGCAGGACGAGCAGACCGACGACGCCGCGACGGTTGCTGGACTCGGTCGGCACGCCGCGCGATTGTGTCACGGTCCCGGCGCAGCGCCGGGTCTATTCCGCCGCGACCGCCGCGACCGTCTTGTCGACCAATCGCATGAACGCGTCGATCGTGACCTCGAGGTCGGCTTCCGGCGTGTCTTCCTCCTTGCAGTGCGACAGGCCGTTGGCTGAACGGGCGAACATCATCACGGCGGGCATGATGCGTCCCATCTCGACGGCGTCGTGCAGCGGTCCGGACGGCAGTCGTGGTGCGTGTCCTGTCGCCTCCTGCACGGCGGCGCCGCACAGATCGACCAGACGCGGATCGAACTGACAAGGCTCGATGCGCCACAGATGCCGCCACTCAGCCGTGACGCCGTTCGCCGCGGCGGCTCGCGCCGCGGCCTCGTGCGCGTCCGCCAGTGCCTGCCGCAACGTGCCGGGGTCGAGCGCCCGCTGATCCAGCGCGATCTCGCAGACGCCCGGCACCGCGGTCACAATCCCCGGCTCCACCGAGACCGTCCCCACGGTGCACACCATCCCGACGGCAGACGTCGAATGGCGGCGTGCGATCTCGCGGCAGGCGAGCGCCGTCTCGGCGGCCGCGAGGAACGCGTCGCGCCGCATCGCGATCGGCGTCGAGCCCGAGTGCGCCGCCTGGCCGACGAACCGCAGCACGTGGCGCTCGACACCGTAGGTGCCGATCACCACACCCGTGGATCGTCCCATCGCCTCGAGCACGGGTCCCTGCTCGATGTGGAGTTCGAGGTAGGCGCGCGGGCGGCGCCCGTCGAGGGCCCGGCGCGCCTCGGGCATCCGATTCAGGTCGACACCGTTTTCGGCCAGCGCGTCAGGGAGCCGCACGCCCTGTCGGTCCGCCAGGCTGCGCACGCTGTCAGGCACGAGACTGCCGCTCGCGCCCGACGACCCCAGCAGGCTGCGCGAGAAACGGGCGCCCTCTTCGTCGGCGAAGTCCACGACGGCCAGCGTGACGGGCGGGGTGGCGCCCCTGAACCGGCGGAGTGCCTCAAGCCCCGCCAGTACGCCGAGCGGGCCGTCGAGCCAGCCGCCGTTCGGCACGGAGTCGAGGTGGCCGCCGATGATCACGGTATCCGGGCGTTTGCCCGGCACCGTAATCCAGCCGTTGCCGGCGAGGTCGGGCTCCGCGCGCAGCCCCTCTTCAGCCAGCAGGTCGCCGAGCCAGGCGCGTGCGTCACGCCACACCGGACCCCACGCGACACGCTGGGCGCCATGGGCGTCGCTCGTCCGCGCCGCCAGGGCGCGAAGGTTGGCAATCACATCGCGTGCGCTCACGTGGTCTCCCTCTGTTTACCGCGACCCCACTGGGATCGCTCGCCGATAATAGCGGCCGCCGCTGTGCGACACTAGCGCGGATGTTTTCGGCGTTCGCGCTCGCGATCGCGCTCAACGTATTGCAGCCTGCCGGCACGCCACCCGCGAGACCGGCGCCGGCATCCGTCCGCGAAGCGACACCGGTCGCTGTGCCGGCGGCGACACCAACGGCGCTTCGCTACTACACGAGCGGCAATCGATTGTGGGTGCTCGACCAGGTGCTGTCGATCGTGCTGCTCGCCGCCATCCTCTTCAGTGGCGCGTCCGCCGGCCTGCGCACGTGGGCCCGGCTGATCGGGCGCAACTGGTTCTTCACGATCGTTGTCTACTTTGCGCTGTTCACAATCGTCACCTCCGTCGTCACGCTGCCGCTCACCTACTACGAAGAGTTCGTTCGCCAGCATGACTACGGTCTCTCCAATCAGACGCTGATGAAATGGTGGACCGATTCGCTGACCACGCTGGCCGTCACCTGCGCGGCCGGCGGGCTGTTCCTGTGGGTGCCCTATCTCCTGCTGCGCAAGAGCCCGCGGCGATGGTGGCTGTACACGGCTGCTGCCGCCATCCCGTTCATCGTCGTCGCCAATCTCGTCGCGCCGATCTGGATCGCGCCGCTCTTCAACAAGTTCGAGCCGATGCGCGACAAGACGCTCGAGGCCAGGATCCTCGCGCTCGCGGATCGGGCGGGCATCGAAGGCAGCCGCGTTTTCGAGGTCAACAAGAGCGTCGACACCAAAACGCTCAATGCGTACGTCGCCGGTCTGTGGCAGACCAAGCGGATCGTCCTGTGGGACACGATCATCGCGCGCATGGACGATCGCGAGCTCCTTTTCGTGATGGGTCACGAAATGGGGCATTACGTCCTCGGGCATGTCTGGCAGATGGTGGCAGCGTCATCGCTGCTGATCCTCGTCCTGCTCTACGCGGCCTACAGGACAATGGACGCGATCGTGGCGCGCTGGGCGCACCGGTTCGGGTTCTCCGATATCGCCGATGTAGCGTCGCTGCCGTTGCTGCTGCTCGTCACCAACGTGTTCTCGCTGGTATTCGCGCCGGTGCCACTCGCCCTCAGCCGTCACCTCGAACATGAAGCAGATCGTTTCGGTCTCGAGATCACGCAGACCAATCACAGCGCGGGGACCGCGTTCGTGAAGCTGCAGGAGGACGCGCTCGGGAACCCCTGGCCGGGACCGCTGTATAAGCTGTGGCGCGCCGATCATCCGCCGCTCGGTGAGCGCATCGAGTTCAGCAACACCTATCACCCGTGGCGGGACGGCGCCCCGCTGCGCTACGAAACCGTGTTCAGGAAGTGACCGGCAAAGTCGCCACGGGCCATTCGCAGAGTCAGCCGCCGCGCGCCGCTTGACAGGGACCGCGACGAAAGTAGACTTGCCGCAGGAATCAGCCGCGAGGTGCACATGAAGAAGATCTTGAAGGCCATGGCCATTGCCGTGGCGTGTTCGGTGTCCGTCGCGGCGCAGTGGCCCAAGCATGAAGAAGCCGGGGTCCCGAGGGACGCGAAGGGACAGCCGCGGCTCGACGCGCCTCCGCCTCGCATGGCCGACGGGAAGCCCGACCTCTCCGGCGTCTGGCGAAGAACCGATCGGGATCCGGTACCGGCCCAGCTGGCCGGGCTCTTCGACGGCGGTAATCAGGCGGCGGGACGCGGTCGCGGCGCGCCCCCTGCGCCTGCTCCTGTCGCCACCGATCCGACCTCGCCGCCCGTCGCGGCGTTCTGGGACATCGGGACGAACCTCAAGGACGGCCTGCCGCTGACGCCCTGGGCGGCGGAGATCAAAAAGCAGCGCATGGCCACCAACAGCGTCAACAACCCGGACGCGAACTGCCTGCCGCTCGGCATTCACCCGCTCCACACGCACCCGGACCCGCGGCAGATCATCCAGACGCCCAAGCTTCTCGCGATCGCGTATGAGTCCAACTACGGGCTGCGCTTCATCCACACGGATGGACGCAAGCTGCCGCCGCTCGGCGAGCCGCAACCGTGGTGGTACGGCTATTCGGTGGGGCGCTGGGAAGGCGACACGCTCGTCGTCGAAACGAACAACGTCAGGGGCGCCGAGATGGGCACGTTCGACGGCTGGCTGGACGTCAACGGCAGCCCTCACAGCAACGAGGTGAAATTCACCGAGCGCTTCCGCCGCCCGACGTTCGGCAAGCTCGAAATCGATCTCACGATCGAAGATCCCAAGGCGTATACGAAGCCCTTCACCGTGCGGATCAACCAGCAGGTGATGGTGGACAACGAGCTCATCGAGTTCATCTGTAACGAGAATCAACAGTTCCGGCGTCGAGTGAAGATCGACTGACACACGCGCGGCGGCGACCGCGATTCAAGTACGGCAGTTCGGACCTGCTCCGACAGGTCGGATGCCACAGCACGGCCGGATCGCCGGAAAACCGGCGACGTTGATAAATTCCCAATAAATCCGGCCTTACTCCCTCCTTCGCCTCACGGTACGCCGTCTGCACTTTTCGGTGTACTGCCAACTGCCGCTCGTGATGGCCTCCGACAGGCTGCGCGCCCCCGGCTCGGCAAATCATGAACACACATCGCCGGTTGCTGGTCGTCGAGATCGCCTGCTGGATGCTTGGCCTGGCCGGCTTGGGCGTGTGGGGCGTGTTCCAAATCGGGGTCGCCAGCTCAACCCGCGACAACCTGGAGCGTTTCGCCGCGCTCAAGTCGGCGGCGCCCCATCCGGGTACGCCCGACCAGTCCCTCTGGTCTCTGCATCGCATCGCCGCCTGGCGCAAGGCACTGAGCGATCCGTCGCCTGCTCCGCTCGCGGTGCTCCGCATCCCGAAGATTCATCTCGAGGCCGCGGTCCTTCCCGGCACCGCCGATCGAACGCTCGACCGCGCGGTCGGTCACATCGAGGGCACGGCCAAACCGGGGACCGACGGAAACACCGGCATCGCCGGGCACCGTGACGGTTTCTTCCGGGGATTGAAGGACATCGTCGAGGGCGATGTCATTGAGCTCGACACGATCGACGGGAAGGATTCGTATCGCGTCGAGCGGACGTGGGTGGTCGACCCGGACGACGTCTCCGTGCTGGACGATACGCCGGCGCGCGCGCTCACGCTGGTCACTTGTTATCCCTTCTACTACGTCGGCTCCGCGCCCCGGCGATTCATCGTCCGTGCAGTGCGAGCGGGCGGGAGCGTGGCGTTCTCACCCGGCGGTTTATCTGGATATCCGGATCTTCTTTCATCTCGTAAATGGTGGCGCAGAGCTTAGAAAATGGAGAGTGTTATGTCACGTGCAACAACTGGAATGGCGATGGCTGCGGCGATGGTCTGTTTGACCGCCGTCACGTCACCGGCGCAGACGACGACGTCGTCGCAGACAAAGAACTTCGAGGTTCTCGCGGTGTACGGCAATCAGCTGGACGTCAGGCTGCCGGAAGGCACGAGAGAGCTGACGGTTCCTGATGATTTCCGCTTCACCGTCAACGGGCAGCAGATGTCCGTGCACGAGCTCAAGCCGGGCATGAAGGGTACGGCCACGATCACGACGCGAACCACGGTCACGCCAGTAACGGTCACCGAAGTGAAGAACGGCCAGGTCGTGGTGAAGTCCAGCGCCGGCATCATCGTCCGGACGGGCGAGGGCGTGAAGAGCTTCACGCAGGGAGACGTCGACAAGCGCGGCGTGAAGATCGTTCGCGACGGACAACCGGTGGAGCTGTCGGAGCTCCGTGAAGGCGATCGGCTGAGCGCAGTCATCATCACCTCGCTGCCGCCGAAAGTCATGACACAGCGTGAGGTGAACGCGACCCTCGCGGCGGCCAAGGCTTCCGGAGGAGGAGCACCAGCGGCGGCGGCACCGGCGGCGGCGCCGGCCCGCTCCGCGTCATCCACGGGCTCCGCGGCCTCGTCGCGGACCACGGCACCCCCGAGTTCCACGGCACCATCGGGATCCAGTGGTTCTTCCACGCAGTCGGCGTCGGCCGCCCGCACGCTGCCGAAGACGGCCAGTTCGTGGCCACTCGTGTTGCTCGCGAGCGCGTTGTCGCTTGCGCTGGGGTTCGCCCTGACGCTCAGGCGCCGTCTGGCCTAGGCGACTCCCGCCAGCCTGCCGAACAGGGCCGCGCTCGCGCGTCAACACGCGGGCGCGGCCTCAACAGCTCGCCAGGCCTGCGGCGATCCGCCATCTGCAAGGAGTCCCCAGTGTTCCCGAAACTCGCTGCCGAGTCGATCGGCACCTTCTGGCTCGTCCTGGGAGGGTGCGGCAGTGCGGTGCTCGCGGCGGCCTTTCCCGACGTGGGAATCGGCCTGCTCGGCGTGTCACTCGCCTTCGGTCTCACGGTATTGTCGGGCGCGTACGCCCTCGGACCGGTTTCGGGCGGGCACTTCAACCCCGCTGTCTCCGTCGGCTTGTGGGCGGGAGGCCGCTTTCCTGCCGGCCTGCTGTTGCCGTACATCGTGGCGCAGGTCGTCGGCGGCATCATCGGCGCCGGAGTGCTGTACGTCGTGGCGAGCGGCCGCGCGGATTTCAGTGCCGCCGCAGGCTTCGCGTCCAACGGGTTCGGCGCGCACTCACCCGGCGGCTATTCGCTCATCGCCGGACTCGTGTGCGAAGTCGTGATGACGTTCATGTTCCTGATCGTCATTCTCGGTGCGACTCACAAACGCGCCCCGGTCGGATTCGCGGGGCTCGCCATCGGCCTCGTACTCACACTGATTCATCTCATCAGCATTCCGGTGACGAACACATCCGTAAACCCCGCGCGCAGTACCGCAACCGCGGTGTTCGTGGGAGGCTGGGCCCTCCAGCAACTCTGGCTGTTCTGGTTGGCGCCGGTGGTTGGCGCGGCACTCGCGGGCCTCACGCACAAGCTGCTCCTCGACGGGTCCGTCCTGGAACCGCCCGTGACCGGACGTACTGTTCGATAATGGGCACATGACGCCGAAAAACACGATTTGCCTGTGGTTCGACAAGGACGCCCACGACGCGGCGCGCTTCTACGCCGCCACCTTTCCCGATAGCAAAGTGACCGCGGTTCACAAGGCGCCCGCTGATTACCCGAGCGGCAAAAAGGGCGATGTGCTGACGGTGGAGTTCACCGTCATGGGCATTCCCTGCCTCGGTCTCAACGGCGGCCCGCAGTTCAGGCAGACGGAGGCTTTCTCCTTCCAGGTCGCGACGGACACGCAGGAAGAGACGGACCGCTACTGGAACGCGATCGTCGGCAACGGCGGCAAGGAAAGCCAGTGCGGCTGGTGCAAGGATCGCTGGGGCCTGTCGTGGCAGATCACCCCGCGCGTTCTCACCGAGGCGCTCGCCGCGGGCGGAGACGAGGCCAGGCGTGCCTTTCAGGCGATGATGCCCATGCAGAAGATCGACATCGCCACCATCGAGGCGGCGCGGCGGGGCTGACCTTGCCTTCTCCGCGCCGGACGCGCGGATCCGCTATCAGCGATACGATGAGGGGTCGGCCAGAAACCGTTCGACGAACCGGGCCGTGATCTCGGCGTAGTCCGTGTCCGCCGGCGCGCTCGACGCCTCGGCCAGGTAATCGCCGTGCCCGCTCGGCAACACGAGGAGCCGGGCATCGGGGAACAGCCGCGACAGCTCGATCGCATGTTCGAGCCGCGGCACGTCCCGATCGCCCGCGATCACGAGCGTCGGCGCGCGCACGGCCCGAACCGCGGCGTCAGGGACATCGCGGAATTCCACCATGCGGGCCGCGTCCTTGTCGTGCATCGTTTTTAGTTTCTGAAGATCAGGATTCACGGCCAGGAACGCGTCCTTCAACGCCTGCGGCATGTTGAGGATGTCCGCCTGCCTGATGAACTCCCAGAGTTGCGGGTGCGCCCCTTCGCGTTTGGTCAGCGAGGACGCGAACACCAGCTTTCGTACCAGCTGCGGATGCCGGATTGCGACCTGCAGTGCGACGCTCGCGCCGTTGCTGAAGCCGAGAAGATCGGCTTGCGCGATCTTCAGCTCGCGAAGCAGCCCCGCGACATCGTCCGCCGAACCTTCGAACGTGACGGGCTGATCCCGATCGGAGGTGCGCCCGTGGCCCTGCTCTTCGAGGGCAATCACTCGCCGGGTGCGGGCAAGAAACGGGATGAATCGGCCGAAGTTGGAGTCGATCGTCGAGCCTCCGCCGTGGAGGAGCACGAGAGGCGGCCCATCATGGCTGCCGTGAACTTCGTAATAGACGTGGATGCCGTTCACGAGCGCCCGTGTCGAGAACGCGGTCATATCAGCCATGGTCTTCATCCAGAAGCTGGTCCAGCGAAGCGGATCGGCCCGCCGTGTACGCCCGCTCGAACTTCGCCGCACCGAGGGCTTCGCGCAGGAGCTGTTCCGATTCCCGCCGCGTCACGACCGCCGCATCGTACCCCTCCGAGATGCCCGTGCTGTCGGCCGCATGGTCGATGCCCCCAAGCAGCCGCGCGGCGCGAACGTGCTGGCCCTCGCGGGCCAGCGCCGCCGCCATAAGGTTCATCGTTGCGATGACATTGTAGTGATCCTGCAGCGCGCGCATGTGGGGCAGCGCCTCGTACGCATATGCAAGCACGCGTGACGGGTCTCCCTGCATCAGCGCGACGGCCGCGCGCAGGTTCAACGTCACGCCCAGCGGCCACCAGCAGCCGGCCGTTCTGAGCACGGATTCGGCGCGGTCGAGCAGACGCGTCGCCTCGGCGAAATCGCGGGCGGAATTGGCAGCAGAGTTCGCCAGCCCATTGAGCGCCAGCCCCTCCACGTACACGTCGCCGCAGCGTTGTGCCGCCTCGGCGGCTTGGGCGAAGTCGGCGACCGGGATATCAGCGGCCGATCGGACCGCCGAGGCATAGCCGCGCAGGCACAACGCGAATGGCAGAACGTCGGGCGCTCCGGACGTCGTCGCCCGCTCGATCGCGCGATCGACGAGCGGCAGGACGTCGTCGTAGTGCGCGCGCGCGTACCGCATGAGCGCCGCGCCTGCCGCGGCCCTGGCCTCCGTGGCCGGCGTCAGCGCCGGAGCCGCGAGAATCGCGTCGTACCAGCCCTGCCCTTCGACGACGTGGCCGCGGATCATGAAGAACAAGGCAAGGCTCCACGCGATCTCGATCGCCTGCTCGTAGCGGCCGCCGGCGAGGAGCAGCGATATCGCGCGCCTGTGGTTATCGAGATCTTCACGCGCCCGATCGAGCCATTCAGCTTCGGCATGCGTCGGCAGCCCGGCCCGCACGGCCGCCGACTGCCGAACGCAGTAGTGAATCAGCCGCTCCGCAGCCTCGCGCTCCTCTCCCGCATTCGCGCACGCAGCCGCGGCGAACGCACGAACCGTGTCGAGCATCCAGAACGCCTGGCGATCGCCTCTTCGTGTGTCCCGGGCGATCAGGCTCTTGTCCAGCAAGGCCTTCAGGTGAGCCAGCGCCTCTCGTCCTGTCGACGATCCCGGATCCAGCACCTCCGCCGCCGCCTCGACTGAAAACGAACCCGGGAACACGCCGAGGCGCCGGAACGCCGCCTGCTCGTCCGGGGGCAGCAGCTGATAACTCCAGGCCACCGTGGCGGTGACGGTCCGCTGGCGTTCCGGAAGGTCGTGCTGAGCCGTCGCGGGGAGATCGTCGTTGGCGGCCAATCGGCGCAGCAGGTCTGCCGGCGAGAGCATCGCCAGCCAGGGCGCCGCCAGTTCGAGCGCCAGCGGCAGGCCGTCCAGCTTTCGGCAGATCGCCGCAATCACCATCGCGTTTTCGGGCGTGAGAGAAAAATCCGCCCGCACGTCGCGCACGCGCTCGACGAACAGCTGCACGGCCGGATCGCGCGCCACCGATGCTGGGTCGATCCCGTCGGCCGCCGCGCCCCGAAGCGGTGCGATCTCGTAGCGCTTCTCTCCCCGCACGTTCAGGGCCGCGCGACTCGTGACGAGGATGCGGAGCGCCCGATGAGCGCCAATCAGGGCGCTCACGAACCCACGCGCCTCGAGCAGGTGCTCGAAATTGTCCAGCACCAGGAGCAGCGGCCGGTCGCCGCGCGACGAGGCGAAGCGTGCGCCGACGGAGGCGGCGTCGATCTCGGGAAAACCCAGCGCTTCGGCGACCGTGCCGGCGACCAGCGCGGGGTCATTGATCGACGCCAGGCCGATGAATCGCGCTTCCGCGCGCGGTTCGTCGGCAAACTGCAGGGCGAGCGCCATGGCCAGACGCGTCTTGCCGACGCCCCCCGGACCCATCAACGTGACGAGCCGGGTATCCGGCTGAGCGATCAGCGCACCCACGGCGGTGAGATCCGCCTGACGGCCGACGAGCGGCGTCGGTGGAACCGGCAGCGCCGTGCCGTCGGCGTGTGGTTCGCCGCCGCCGGCTCGGGCGATCGCAAACAGCTCGTCGCGCGCGGGACCGGTCAGGTCGAGCGCCGCCGCCAGGGCCCGCAGCGTCTCGACGTGCGGCTGGCGCCGCTCGCCGCGCTCGAGCGCGCTGACGGCGTTCACGGAGAGGCCGCTGATTGTCGCCAGCTCCTCCTGCGTGAACCCGGCCGCCTGCCGCAGCGCTTTCAACCGGGATCCGAACCGGTTCGCCGCCTTTCCCGCCGCCTGCATACGGAATTTTATCGCGGGCCGCCCGCGCATTCCGCGTCCGGCTGTGTGGGTGGTGTGTGAGCGCTGTGTGTGGGCTCACCCCGCCGCCTTCGCGACACTTGGACATGAACGCGGGCGCTGAAGCCCGCGCATGGAGGACGCGATGGCAACAGTATTTCTGACGGGAGGTTCGGGGTTCATCGGCAGACACGTCACGGCAGAGCTCGTCTCGGGCGGCCACGATGTCCGGGCGCTGGCGCGCTCGGCGGATAGTGCGGCCGCGGTCGAATCGATCGGAGGGCACGCCGTCATGGGCGACCTGCTCCGCGCGGGGAGCTGGCAGGACGAGGCGGCCAGCGCAGACTGGGTCATCCACCTCGGCTCTCCGTCGCCGTTCGGCGGCCGGCTGAGCTCGAAGCGTGCCGACGCATATGCACGGGTGCGTACCGCCGTCGATCGCGCGCTCTTCGACGCTCTGGTCCACGCGCGCGCCGAGCGCGCCGTGTACGTCAGCGGCTTCAGCTACTACGGCGCCTCCGGCGGGCCAGCGATCACCGAGGACGTCGAGCCGCAGCCGTACGCGCTCGGACGGGTGCTGTCCGACGCGTTCGATCTCGTCGAGCCGCATCTCCTCATGGGCGTCCCGATCGTTTCCGCGTTCCCCGGCATCGTCTACGGCAACGGCTCGTGGTTCGCCGAGCACGTCATCCGGCCGATCCTCGCGGGACGGCCCGTCGTGCGGTTCGGCCGCATCACGCCATTACAGCCGGCGATTCACGTCCGCGATTGCGCCCGAGCCATCGTGCACCTCGCGCAGCACGGAAAAGTCGGCGGCCGGTACTTCCTCGCGAACGATCAGCCCGCCCGTCTCGACGAGATCGTGGCCCAGCTCGCCCGCCAGCTCGGCCGCCGCCTTCGCATGCTGACCCTGCCGCGAGCGCTCGCGCCACTGCTGCTCGGTCGCCTCCTCGCGGAATACGGCGAGCGGGACGCCGTGCTGTCGAACGCGCGGCTTCGAGCGCTCGGCTTCTCGTTCCTGTATCCCACCATTGCGGACGGCGTGCGCGAAGTGGCCGGAGGTCTCCATGTCTAGATTGCTCATGCGCGCATCCGCAGTACTCGCCGCGGCGGCAGGCCTGCCACTCGCGTACATCGCTCTTGCGCCGTTGCCCCGGTACGCGCCCGAGCCCATCGCCTTCAGCGTCGCCACCGCGACCGCGTCCGACGCCGCCGAGGGCCGCCGGCTCGCGCTCATGATGTGCCAGGGCTGCCACTACGATCCCGCGACCCGCGCGTTCAGCGGCGCGCGCGTGCGCGACCTGCCGTCGATCTTCGGTGAGTTCGCCTCGGCGAACATCACCTCGGATCGGGTGCACGGCATCGGCAGCCTCACCGACGCCGATATCGCCCGCGTCGTCCGCACCGGCGTGACCCACGACGGACGGCTCGCGTCGCCGATGCCGACGTTCGCCCACCTCTCCGACCGCGACCTGCTCGCCATCGTCGCCTTTCTTCGGTCCGACGATCCGCTCGTGCGCGCCGTGGACAGACCGAAGATCCCCGCGCGCCCTGCGCTCCTCGGCAAAGCGATGGCGCATCTGGTGCTCCGGCCGAAGCCTTATCCTGCAGAGGCGATCGCGGCTCCGTCGGCAACCAATCGCGTCGCGTTCGGCCGGTATCTCGCGCTTCAACGCTACGACTGCTACAAATGCCATTCGGCGGGCTTCCTACAGGTGGACGACGATCGGCCGGAGCGCTCCGCGGGGTTCTTCGGCGGCGGCACGGCTCTCGTGTCGGCGAACGGCACGCCGATCTGGTCGGCCAACCTCACTCCCGACGCGGAAACGGGCATCGGCACGTGGACGGAGGCCGATTTCGTGCGCGCGCTGCGGCGCGGCTTCCGCCGCGACCACACGCTGCTGCGCTCGCCGATGTCGATGTACCCGGGGATGACTGACGAAGAGGCCGCGGCCATCTTCGCTTACCTGCGCACCCTGCCTGCGATTCGAAAGACGCGGCCGCAACCGCCGGATGTCGCGCCGGCGCGAACAGCCGCGAGCCGCGGTGAAACCATCTACCTGAAGTATCAGTGCACGCAGTGCCACGGGCTCAGCGGCATCGGCACCCACGATCTGACGGGGGCGGCGGACCATCTTGGATCGCCGGCAGCGATCGAAGCGTGGATCCGCAACCCGGCCGGCATCACTCCGGGCGTCCCGATGCCGGCGTGGCAGGGCGTGATCGCTGAGGACGAGTACGCGCCGCTCGTCGAGTACGTTCGACGCCTCGGCGTACAGAGGATTGCGGCGAGCGCCCGCCAGGCCAGTGACGTGCGATAGTGTTTATCCCATGTGCCATCGATATCCTCCATCGCCGCGAGCCATCTGGCTGATCCTTGCGGTCCTGGTGCTGACCGTCCGGGAAATGCCGTCGGCCCAGACGCCTGCCCGTGTCACCGGCACCGCGTTGACACTGGACGTCGACGCGACCGACGCGCCGATGAAGATCCTGCACGCCACCCTTTCGCTGCCGACGCGCCCGGGCCCGATGACCCTCTTTTATCCGAAATGGATTCCCGGCGAGCACATGCCGTCGGGCCCGATCGCCAACCTCACGGGACTGCACGTCTTCGCCGACGATACGGAGATCGCCTGGCAGCGCGACCTGGTGGAGCTGAACGCCTTCGCCTTTACCGTTCCGCCCGGCGCAAGAACCCTGACCGCCAAGTACGATTACGTCGTGCCGTACGTTGGCGGAGCCTACGGCACGCTGCCGTCAACCACCGCCAAGATCGCGGTGATTAACTGGTACGCTGTCGGTTTGTACCCGATGGGCGAGAGCCCCGCCGCCATTTCGGTGACCGCTTCGTTGCGAGCACCCGCCGGGTGGAAGCACGGCGGATCGCTCGACGTCGCATCGATCGACGGCGACACGATTCATTACGCGCCGACGTCGCTCGAGATGCTGAACGATCACCCCGTGTTGCTCGGAGAGCACTTCCGCAGCATCACCCTGTGGCCGGCCGACTCACAGGTTGGCGAGCACGTCATCGACGTCGTCGCCGACAGCGAGTGGGCACTGCAGTTTCCGCAGGCGCGCATCGACATCTACAAGAAGATCGTCCTCGAGGAACGGGCCGTGTTCGGCGGCGTCGGCCACTATCGCAAGTACCACTGGCTGCTGACGCTCAGCGACAATCTGGGTTCGTTCGGCGTCGAGCATCACGAGTGCGCCGACGATCGCGTCGCCGAGAACACCTTCGTGGACGACGGCGCGGCCAAACGCAGCAGCCTGCTGCTGCCTCACGAGTTCTTTCATTCCTGGAACGGCAAAGCGCGCCGTCCGGCCGGTCTCGCCACCGGCGGTTACGAACGGCCGATGAAGGACGATCTGCTCTGGGTGTACGAGGGGCTCACCAACTACTACGGCGAACTGCTGGCCGCGCGTGCCGGCCTGATTTCGCCTGCCGAGTGGTTCGACGAGATTGCCGCTGATGCGATGGCCGTCAGCGCGCCGGGCCGCACCTGGCGAACGCTACAGGATGCCGCGAATTCAGCGCCGTTCCTGTACACGGCAGGCGGGGGCTGGTCCGGATCGCGGCGTCAGGCGCCGGGCGGCCTGCCGTCGTTCTATGCCGAGGGCACGTTGATCTGGCTCGAAGCCGACGTGACCATCCGCGGGCTCACGAACGGACGGAAGACGCTCGATGACTTCTGCGCCGCATTTCACGGCCAGAACGACAATGGCCGCGTCTGGGTGAAACCATACGACGCAGACGAGGTGTATCGCACGCTCGCAACCATTGCGCCGTACGACTGGAAAGGATTTTTCGAGAAGCGGCTGCAGGCAAAGACCGCCGCGATTCCCCTGGGCGGGGTTGAAGGGGGCGGATACAGGCTCGTGTACACGGAAGCGCCGAACATGTTCACCGACCCGTGGGCCCTCGACGGCAGCCTCAACGCGTACGGATCCCTGGGCATCCACGTCACCGCCGACGGCACCGTCGACGATGCCTGGCAGGGGATGCCCGCGTTTGGCGCCGGCGTCACCAACGGCACAAGGATCGTTGCGGTGAACGCCCGCCGGTTCTCGCACGACGAGCTCGAGCGAGCGCTCCGCGCCTCCAGGGATGCTCCCGGGCCGATCGAGCTCATCGTCGAAAATGGTGGCTATTTCAAGACGGTGAAAGTGGACTATCACGGCGGGGTGAGGTACCCGCATCTGGAGCGGACCGCCACGGCGAGCGACGTGCTGACGGCGATCGCGGAAACGCGGCGGCCGTAGTATTCTTCCTCCGGAATCCGGCGTTTCCATGAACACCGCGCTGTCTTCACTCATCGAGTCCGCCGAGCAAGGCGATCGTGCGGCTGCGGACCAGCTCTTCACCACCCTCTACGACGAGTTGCATCGCATGGCGCGGCGCGAGCTGTCGAAACGGGCTGCGGGCATGACGCTCGGCGCCACCACCCTTTTGCACGAGGCGTACCTGGACATCTCGGATCGCGAAGGCGTCGCGTTCCCCGATCGCAACCGTTTCATGGGCTATGCAGCCCGGGCGATGCGCGGCCTGATCATCGACTACGCCCGAAGGCGCCAGGCGCAGAAACGGGGCGGCGAGTTCGAGATCACGTCGCTGTCGACGGACATTGCGGAGGCCGCGGCCGACGCCGACGAATTGACCCGCCTGAGCAGCGCCCTCGACGACCTCGAAGTCACCGACCCCGCCCTGGCGCGCGTCGTGGACCTGAAGTTCTTCGGCGGGTTCTCGTTCGCGGAGATTGCGTCGATGATGACGGTATCGGAGCGTACGATTCAGCGCGACTGGCAGAAAGCACGGATTTACCTGCACCAGGTGCTCCGAAATGACATCTCGCTGGCCTGATGTCGGGTTTTGACCGGCGTTTGCGATCTACTGATCGAGCAGGCAGGACATGAGTGGGATCAGCGCCGACCGGTGGCAGCGTGCCAGCCCGCATCTCGATCGGCTGCTCGACCTGACGACGACAGAGCGCGACAAGTACCTGGAAGTGCTCGGCGCTGAAGATCCGCTGACCGCCGCGGACGTGCGGGCCCTCCTGACCGAGCACCATCTGTTGACGGCGGAGGGGTTTCTGGCCTCGCCGCCCGTCATCCATCCTCCGGAAGCCACACTGGCCGGCCTGTCCTTCGGCCCGTACACGCTCGTTTCGCCGATCGGCCATGGCGGGATGGGCAGCGTCTGGCTCGCCGAGCGCAGCGATGGCCGGTTCACCGGCCATGCGGCGGTCAAGCTGCTGAACGCTGCGCTGCTCGGCCGCTCGGCCGAGAAACGGTTCAGGCGCGAAGGCACGATCCTGGCGCGGCTCACGCATCCGCATATCGGCCGGCTCATCGACGCCGGCTTGTCGGTCACCGGGCAGCCCTATCTCGTCCTCGAGTACGTCGACGGGCTTCCGATCGATCGGTATTGCGACGAGAAACGGAGCTCGGTCGACGAACGGATTCGCCTGTTTCTCGATGTCCAGGCGGCCGTCGCCCACGCGCACGCGAACCTCATCGTCCATCGCGATCTCAAGCCGTCGAACGTGCTGGTGTCCGCCGAAGGGACGGTCAAGCTGCTCGATTTCGGCATCGCGAAGCTGCTCGAAGCCGACCGCGCCAGTCCCGCCGTGACCATGCTGACGCACGAAGGCGACGTCGCGCTGACGCCGAGGTACGCAGCGCCGGAGCAGCTGACCGGCGGGCCGATTACCACGGCGACCGACGTGTACGCCCTGGGCGTCGTGCTGTTCGAGCTGCTGACCGGCCGGCACCCGGCCGGGGTCGAGACGCAAACGTCGGCGGACTATGTCCGCGCGATTACCGATCGCGAGCCGCTGCGGCTTTCAGCCGCCGTGCGTCCCAGAGCCAACGACGACGATGTCATTGCGCGTGCGGCTGCGCGGGGCATGGCACCCGAGCGCCTGCACCGGGCGCTGGAGGGCGATCTCGAAACGATTCTGGCGAAGGCGCTCAAGCGCAATCCGGCTGAGCGATATCCATCGGTCGCCGCGTTTGCCGACGATCTCCATCGGTACCTCGAGCATCTGCCGATCTCTGCGAGGGGCGACGCGTTCGGATACCGCACCGCGAAGTTCGTGCGACGCCATTACCGCGTGCTGGCGGGCACCACGGTGGTGGTAGCCCTCGTTGCTGCGCTCGTGGTGTTCTACACGGTCCGCCTGTCGACCGAACGCGATCGCGCGCGGCAGGAGGCCGCCCGATCGTCAAAGGTCAGCGATCTGCTGATAGGCCTGCTGACCAGCGCCGACCCCTATCGGACGCCTGACTCGCGCGACCCGGACGCTCAGAGCCCGCTCGATCTGGCCGTGCAGCGAATCGACAGGGAGATGACGGGCGAGCCGGAGCTCCAGGCGCGGATGTTGACCATGGTCGGCCGCACCTACCTGCGGATGGGACTGTACCCGAAGGCGCTCCCGTTGCTCGAACGCGCGCTCGTGCTCGGACGCGACGCCTTCCGCTCTGGCCACACGACGCTGGCGCAGACCCTCAACGATCTGGGCGTGCTGTACCGCGAGCAAGGCAACCTTCCTGCTGCCGAACCGCTGCTCCGCGAGAGCCTGCTGATGCGCCGCCGGCTGCTCGGCCCGGAGGACAAGGACGTTGCCGTGACGCTCATCGAGCTCGCCCGTGTGCTGACGGAAAACGGACGTACGGACGAGGCCGAGCCCGCGATCCGCGAATCGCTCGCCATTCGACGCAAGGTGTTTGGCGAAGAGCACCGTGAAACCGCCACGAGCAAGGCGGAACTCGGACGTCTGCTGATGCAGCGCGGCGACCTGGCGGGCGCCGACCCGTTCCTGCGGCAGAACGTGGCGACGACCGTGCACATGCTGGGACCGGACCACCCGAACAGTGCCGCGGCAAAAGGAACGCTCGCCCAGCTGCTGCTGTTACAAGGCGACGCAGCAGGAGGCGAAGCGTTGCTTCGGGAATCGGCTGACGTCTATCGGCGCGTGTTCGGTCCAGACGGACTGGAGTACGCACAGGCGCTGAACAGCCTGGCACTGGCTGAGGAATGGCGCGGCCGGCTCGCCGAAGCGCAGACGCTTCTCGAACAGTCTTTGCACATTTCGGAGCCCCAGCTCGGAAGCGACCACCCGCGCGTGCTTGGCTTCGTCGCCAATCTCGCCCGCGTCCGCATCGCGCGTGGTGACGCCGCGGCCACGGAGTCTTCGCTCCGCGCCGCACTCAGCGCGCGCGAGAAGCTCTATCCGCCCGGCGACTGGCGTATCGCGCAAACACAAAGCCTGCTTGGCGCAGCCCTCGCGTCGCAGAAGCGGTACGCGGAAGCGGAACCGCTGATGATTGCCGCGGACCGCGGGCTCAAGGCAGTTCCCGGGATCCAGGAACGCGAGCGTGCCGCCAACCAGGCGCGGCTCGCGACCCTGCAGAATTCCGCTCCGCACCTCCAGCCGTCCTCCAGCGGCCGCTGACCGGCCCGGCGCATCGCGCCCATCCTCCTGTGTGATTCCCGGCGCGTGTCGTGTTTCGCGGCGACATTTCGATCTTCAGAGTGCGGGTCGATCAGATGTCAGCGTCGCACGACCCCGCCGGCGCCTCAGTGCCGGTGCGACGCATCATTCACGACGGCAATGTCCGTCGATGGAGGCTGTTATGACCGTTCGAGGACTCGTCACACGATTCACGTTTGCCCTGGCCGCCACGCTGGCCGTCGCGAGCCTGTCCGTTTCGCGCGCGCATGCCGCGGACGAACACGACCACGGCGGCCCGACGACGGGCCCGCTGGTGAAGCTGGTGCGCCAGATCACCGAGCAGTACAAGAACGTCGCCGCGGCTGAAGCGGCCGGGTACGGTCTCGCGTTTGGCTGTGTCAGCGGGCCCGATGCCGGAGCCATGGGACTCCACTACGTCAACATGCCGCTGGTGATGGACGGCGAGATCGATCCGGAACGGCCGGAGATCATCCTCTACGAGCCGATCGGCAACGGCCAGGTGCGCCTCACCGGCGCCGACTACCTCGTGCTGGCGGACGCATGGGACAAGAAGCACTCGTCTTCGCCCGAGCTCATGGGCCAGAAGTTCCAGCAGTTCGAGGCGCCGAACCGTTTCGGGCTGCCGCGCTTCTACACGTTGCACGTCTGGGCGTGGAAGGACAACCCGACCGGCACGTTCGTGAACTGGAACACGAGGATCTCCTGCGACGCCTTCAACGGCCCCACGCAGTAACCGCGCGCGGACCGATCTGACAGGTGACTTATGGATCGCACACCGCAACACCAGACAGGGCTGTCACGCCGGTTGATCACCGGCGTGACGGTCGTCGCGGCCGTGACGGCCGTCATCGCGACGGCCTACGGCTCGTCGGTCCCGCCGCGCCGCACGGGCGAGCTGACGTTCCCCAACGCGAGCGGCGCCGCCGCAACCGTCGGCCTCGACGAGCTGAGCTCCGCCAATCCGTTCTTTCAGGCGCTCGGGACCAACGGGCGATCGTGCGTGACGTGTCACCAGCCGGCGCAGGCCTGGAGCATCACGCCTTCGGAACTGCGCGATCGGTTCGACCGTACCGATGGGCGCGATCCGATCTTTCGCACGAACGACGGCTCCAACTGCCAGGCCGCCGACGTCTCCACCGTCGGCCAGCGCCGGCGAGCGTTCAGCCTCCTGCTGCAGAAGGGACTGATTCGCGTACCGCTCGACCTCCCCGCCCGGGCGGAGTTCGAAATCCTCGCCGTCGACGATCCGTATCACTGCGCCGCGCCTCTGACGTCCGCGTCGATGTACAGGCGGCCGCTGCCCTCCGCCAACCTGAAGTTCCTGAGCGGCGTGATGTGGGACGCGCGCGCCTCGCATCCCGGCCAGGCGATCCGCGACGGACTGATCCGGCAGGTCGTGGACGCGGTCACCGGCCACGCGCAGGGCGTGCCGCCTCCGCCTGCGCAGGTTCATTCGATTGTCGACTTCGAGCTCGGGCTGTTCGCCGCGCAGGTCGTCGATCGCTCGGCGGGCAGCCTCGCTGACGGCGCGGCACGCAGCGGCCCCGCGACAATCGGCCGCGAGCTGTTCTGCATCGGCATCAACGACCCGCTCGACATGCGGCCGCCGATGCCCGGCGCGTGCGGCGCGTCGTCCGGTGGTCTGGACCCGTTCGTGTTCACGCTGTTTCGCGGATGGACGGACAGCGGCGCTCCTCATCGCCAGGCGATCGCGCGTGGTGAGGCCATTTTCAACACGCGCCAGTTCGTCATCGACAACGTGCCCGGCCTGAACGGCCGCGCCGACGACCCGGTGCGCCGTCCGATGCTGAACGGCACGTGCACCGTCTGTCACGACACGCCGAATGCCGGCAATCACTCGGTGCCGATGCCGTTGAACATCGGCATCACGGACGCCTCGAGGCGCACACCCGACCTGCCGCTCTACACGCTGCGGCATCGCGCCACCGGCGAGACGGTTCGCACGACCGATCCCGGACGGGCGATGGTGACCGGCAAATGGAACGACGTCGGCAAGTTCAAAGGTCCCGTGCTCCGCGCGCTGGCTGCCCGGCCCCCGTATTTCCACGACGGCTCGGCCGCGACGCTGGCCGAGGTGATCAGGTTCTACGACACGCGATTCCAGGCCCGCTTCACCGAGCAGGAGAAGGCGGACCTGCTCGCATTCCTTCGAGCACTCTGATGACACGACACATTCTTCTCTTCGCGGCGCTCATCGCGGTGGCCGCACCTGCGACTCCCGCGGCGGCGCAAAGCGACGCCATCGTTCAGGGCCAGGTAATCGCCGCCACGGATCGATCCGCGCTGCCCGGCGTCACGGTCACCTTGCAGGCCACCGCAGACCGCGTGCCGCAAGAGGCGACCACCGACGGCAATGGTCGTTTCGCGTTTGCGCAGGTCGCCCCCGACCAGTACGTCGTCTCCGCCGTTGTCGACGGCTTCGAGTCCCGTCACATGGTCGTCACGATCGAACCGCGCGAGGTCAGGATCCTTTCGCTGCCACTCGACGTCGCACGGTTGAACGTGACCGTCCGCGTGACCGCGGACATCCCCACGCTTCCGGCGACGCACTCGCCAAGTTCGACCATCCTGACGAGAAAGTCGATCGAGCGGCTGCCGGCGTTCGACCGCCGCAGCCTGCCTGACGCGATCGTCGCCTCGGTGCCGGGCATGATCCGCGGCCACGACGACTTCGTTCACGTGCGCGGCGAAGAGATCGCACTGAATCCGATCATCGATGGTGTCGCGTTCTGGGAGAACCCGCACGCGATGTTCTCCGCCGGCGTCAGCCCGGACATCATCGAGACGGCCAACGTGATGACCGGCGCGTTTCCGGCGGAATACGGTAATCGGTTTGGCGGCGTCGTGGACGTCGCCACGAAGTCAGGACTCCGCCTCCAGGACCGCGGGACAGCGACGTTCAGTGTCGGTGGCAGTGGATGGCGCCAGGCGGCGGCGGAGGCCGGTGGCCGCCGCGGGTCTTTCGGGTATTTCTTCTCGGGCGCGGCGCTCGCGTCGAACCGGTTCCTGAGTCCTCCCGACCGGGACGCCATTCACGATGCCGGCGACGCACAGCATGCGTTCGGTCGCGTCGACTGGAGCGACCCGCACGTCGGCGCCCTTAACGTCGTGGTCATGGGCGACGCGGCCGGCGCGCAGATCCCGAAAACGCCGCAGGACGCGGCGCTGCGGCCGGACGCGAACGCCGACCAGGACGCACGGCAGCAGACGCTCACGGCTGGCTGGACGCGCGCCTGGTCGACGGGCGTCGTCGATGCGACGGCGTATCAGCGCTGGTCGCGTCTGCAGCTGTCGCCTGCGGCCGGTCCGCTCGCCGCGCACGCATCGTTACTGCGCGAAGTCCAGACGTTCGGGGCCAAGGCCGACATTACACGTATCGCAGGGCGGCACGCGTTGAAGGTCGGCGTCGATGCGGTAGCGCTTCGCCCGCAGGAAGATCTCTATTACGACTACACGGGGTATCGCGACCTCACGCACCTGCTGGCACTGCCGCACATTCACATCGCGAACCAGCGCATTTCGTTCGCCGGCCGCGAACGCGGCGGGCAGGTGAGCGCGTTCGCGCAGGACGACATCCAGCTTGGCGGCCGCCTGACAGGCGACTTCGGGGTCCGCATCGATCGACACGCGCTGGTCATCGACGAAACGCAGGTCAGCCCTCGCGTGAACGTCGCGTATCGGGCGGGACAGGGTGCGGTGGTCCACGCGTCGTACAATCATTTCTTCGTGCCGCCGCCGATCGAAGGCGTGTTGTCGAGCAGCGCGGGCCTGACCAGCCAGATCAGGGAAATCGGCGTGGCGCTTCCCGCGCTGCGGCCGGCGACGGAGAACCAGTTCGAGCTCGGGGGCTCGATGTCGTCGGGTCTCCTCCAGCTGAACGTCACCGGTTACTATCGCGCCACGAACAACCCGGTGCACACCACCATCTGGCCAGACGCGCGGATCTATTCGTATGCCAGCTTCGACCGCGGCCGGGCATACGGCCTCGAAGTGCGAGGGGACGTCAATGCGTTCGCGCGCAGTGGCCTGACTGCGTACGTGAATTACGCCCTCGGCCGCGTCGAGTTCAGGAACCCTGTGACTGGCGGCTTCGTAACCGAAGCCGAGCACCTGTCGGATACGAACTGGTTCAACGCACCCATGGATCAGGTGCATACGCTGACGGCTGCCGGGACATATCATCAGCGGCGCACCGGGTTCTGGACTGGACTATCGGTCGAGTACGGCAGCGGCACTCCCGTCGGACACGGGGCCCCGCACCATCACGATAGCGTTGACGAGGCGCCTGAGCCGGACGCCGGTGCGGACGGGATTGCCGCTCGCGTGCCCGCCCATTTCACTGCCGATGCGACCATCGCGATGGACCTGTTGCGCGACGGGAACCAGCGCCCCCGCCTGACGGTGCGATTGGACGTCACGAACGTCGCGAACAGCCTGTTCGTGATCGCGCGCGACAGCGAGTTCTCGCCGGGTCAGCACTCGGCGCCGCGCCAATGGTCGTTAGGCGCGCTGGTTCGCTTTTGAACGAGCTGGGAAGACGTTTGCATCGCGGGCGCCGCGTACGGGCGGCGCCCGCCATATCCAGCTGTGCATCACCGGTTCTGGGAGTGAGCGTTCGCGTGCTGGCAGGCCTTGCAGTTGCACATCTCCGCGCAGCTGCAGACTTCGCCGCACTGGCACGAGGCCGCCGGCGGGGCCGCGGTGTTCTGGCAGCCGCACTGGCACTGGGAACCGCCGCAGACCGCGCATGCACAGACGTTTGACTGGGGTGACATGAGTAGCTCCTTTGTTTGATGTTGACGTCATGCCAACGAGAGGAGTCTCTCATCCAGGGCGGCAGCCGGGATTGGACGAAGCAGCTATTGTCGTTGAACGAATCGGCTGTTCGTGTGGCTTATCTGGCAACCGGCTTGCCCCAGACCTCGAATTTGGAGACAGCGACAAAGCCACCGACGCCGTGGCCCGAACCCGGCATCAGCTGCGCCCAGCCAATCTCGTCCACCCTGGACAGGTCTGGCTTCTCCACCCAGGTGCCGCGCGTGACCGTCTGGGGCACGTCGAGCTTCAGCCACCGAAGTGACGACAGTACGACTTCGTTTTCGATATGAGAGACGTCGGGTGTGCCGGTACCCGGATCGCCAACGAGGAAGGTGCCGTCCGCCAATTTCACGACGAGTCTGGCCACGTGAAACCCCGAGACATACGTGCCCCAGATGACACGACCGCGGTTCGACAGATCCACGAAGTTGTTCTTGTGGCGCAGCGTCACCGTCACGGCCCCGCACGAGCCGCCCCAGAGCTCGGGTCTCTCGACGCCGTAGATCATGAGACAGGTTGGACCCGTCCAGTCCTCTGCCCACGAACCCGGGCGTAATGTCTTCCTGTAGTCGGGAATGTACTTCGCGTTCGGATCGTAGACGGTCAACACGAGGTCTGGAGTCGTCACCACCTCCTGCGTCACGCTGGTCAGCGGGAGCGTGTTGGCATCGTAGGTCCTGGGATTCCGCCAGTTCTCCCTGAAGAACAGCGGCCCCGGATCCGGAGGCTTGGGAATCCCCCTCGGACGGGGAGGGGGTGGCTGGGCCCACAAAGACGCCACGACGCTGCCTGTCAGGGCCACCATCACACACAGACGCAGGAACGTGCGCATACGGGCTCTCCATCCGCGCGGACTACAGAAGCGTGCAGCCGCCTTCGCGTGGCTTGAGTGTAGACGGGCTCGGTAGAATGTGCGCAGAACTTCCTGGTGGGGGTGCTGTGAGAGTCATGGTCTTCGTCGTCTCGATGCTGGTATTGACCGGTTCCGACCGTGTTTCGTGTGGAGCGGCCGGGCAGGCGCCGAACCGAGCTGCCGCCGTCAGAGGCTCGTGGGTCACCGAAGGCACCGGTGCGCACTACATGTACATCTTCGCGGTTCAAGACGATCGGATCTCGGGGGTCGTCTGCACGCGATGCTTCGATCTCAACAACCTTGCGTTTGTATCGGATGGCAGAGTTCAGGGGGATGCGGTCTCGTTCACTCTGCTCCATGACCGGGCAGACGGAAAGGCCTACAGGGAGACGTTTCGGGGAAAAGTTATGGGCGGGCGAATGACCCTCACCGCTTCGCGTGAGGACAACCCCGGCCAGTCGGTTGCGGTGACGTTGATGCGCCCCACGCCGAACGCAGCCGCTCTCCTGGCGGAAGGTCGCCGATCCGGAGGACCCGAGCCGTACATGCCGGCAGGTCCGCCCGAGCTGCTCACGCCAGAAAAGGTGCTGGGCGTCTGGAGAGCGCCAATGGGTCCGACCGCCTATCTTCTCAAACGAGTGGGTGATCGCATCCTCGGTATCGCATGCGATGCCAAATGCGAGGATGGCTCGTACTCAGCTTTTATCGAATCTGCCGTGATCAGTCGCAATGCATTCCTGGTCAGCATCGCTCACGTGGACGCGGCAGGAGAGCCCACGGCCAATCTCCTGACCTTGTATCTGTCTCAGGGTCGACTGACCGGCACGTACATAGGCAATACGCGCCCCGATCGGCGGAATAACTTTGTGTGGGTGCGTCAGCAAGACCCTGATGCTCCCAGGGATTCCGTCTGGCGCGGCGCCTTTGACAGAAGCGAGTGAGTGGCTGGCTTTCACCCCGAGGCCAACCACCCGCTGTTCAGCCATTCATGGGTCGGGCGTCGAATCGCGATTTGAGCGGCTGCTCAACAGCGCTCAAATAGCGACCGCGATCGAGCAGCAGATCGACAAGCTCCGCCCGACTCGGACTGAGGCTGATAGACAGCTGAATTGACTAAATGACCAAATGACTAGATGACCAAATGACCAGATGGTGTGGCTGGGAGGCAGGGATTCGAACCCCGATAACCTGCTCCAGAGGCAGATGTCCTACCGTTGGACGACCTCCCAGTGTTCTGGCGCGGCCCCCCTTGGCGAGAATGTCTGGGGCCGAAACTCTGATTATATCAGGCGCCGGGCGGCAACCAACCGCTCGTGGACCCTCGGCCGGCCGACCAGCGCTAAAACCTCAAATAATCCCGGGCTGATAGCCTTGCCGGTGACGGCTACGCGGACGGCGTGGATCAGCACTCCGGCCTTGACGCCGCGGGCCTCCGCCACGCCCCGCAGCGCGACCTCCGTAGACGGCGCATCGAAATCGGCCAGCGCCGAAAAGGCGGCATCGACCGCCCCGAGGTGCGCCGACATCCCCTCCACCTTCAGGTGCTTCTCGACGGCGGCGGGATCCAGGACTACGGCGTCCGCGAACAGAAACGCGCCCTGCGCGGCGAAGTCGTCCAGCCGCCTCGCACGCGGTTTCAGCAGCTCGAGCGACGCGAAGAACCACGCGTGCCGCGACGCCAGGAACTCGTCTTTCCACAGTCCGGCCGCCTCGAGCGACGGCCGGATCCGCCGCGTCAGCTCCTCGGGCGCCAGCCGCGCGATGTGCTGCTGGTTGAACCAGTCGAGCTTTTCCGCGTTGAACACGGCATCGCCGCCGCTGATCCCCCTGAGATCGAATACGGCGGAAAGCTCGTCCCTCGAGAAAACCTCGACATTGCCGCTCCCCGGCGACCAGCCAAGCAGCGCAAGGAAATTGAACATCGCCTCCGGCAGGTAGCCCTGCTTCGCGTACTCCATTACTGACGTCGCGCCGTGGCGCTTGCTCAAACGCTTCTTGTCCGCTCCGAGGATGAGCGGCACGTGCGCGAACCGCGGCACCGGCGCGCCCAGCGCCTGATACAGCAGCATCTGCTTCGGCGTGTTCGAGATGTGATCGTCGCCCCTCACCACATGCGTCATCCTCATCTCCACATCGTCCGACACGACCGAGAGGTGATAGGTCGGGTGGCCGTCGGACCGCAGGATGACGAAGTCCTCGATGTGTGCGTTGTCGAACTCGATGGGACCGTGGATGATGTCCTCGACGGTCACGACGCCTGCGGGCACCTTGAAACGAACGGCACGCGGCCGGCCGGCGGCTTCGCGCGCAGCGACTTCGGCCGCGCTCAGACGCGCGCACACGCGATCGTACTTCCAGCCGCCGGTGCTCGCCTCCGCTGCGTCGCGCCGGGCCTTCAGCTCGGCCGGCGTGCAGTAGCAATAGTACGCATGGCCGCCGCCGACGAGACGCTCGGCCGTTGCGCGGTAGATCTCCAGCCGCTGCGATTGAAAGTACGGCGCGAACGGGCCGTCCACCAGCGGACCCTCGTCCCAGTCGAGCCCGAGCCAGCGCAGGCCGTCGAGGATGCCTTCCACCATGTCCTGCGACGAGCGCTCGACGTCCGTGTCCTCGATGCGGAGCACGAACACGCCGCCGTGCCGTCGCGCGAACAACCAGTTGAAGAGCGCCGTGCGCGCGCCGCCGACGTGCAGATAGCCGGTCGGCGAGGGCGCGAACCTGACGCGCGGGGGGGATGACACAACTGACGATTGTATATTCAGCCTTGCTTGGCCGCCCCGGACCGCGCAGATTCCGCAACCTGCGTGCCACGCTGACGCAGATTCCTCGATGTTTCTGCGTCGCGGTACGGCATCGCCTTCGCAAGTTCGACGATGCTAAGATGGCGCGCATGAGCACCGGCCTCGTGTCCTACGCCGATCTGCAGCAGATGCCCGACGACGGGCGGCAGTACGAGCTGTACGACGGCGAGGTTCGCGTGGTCCCATCACCGACGAATCGGCATCAGTTTGTGCTGCTGAATCTGGTGGCTGTGTTGATGGAGTACACGCAGCAGCACGGCGGCCGCCTGCTGTTTGCGCCGTCGGATGTCGTGTTCACGCAATACGACGTGGTCCAGCCGGATCTCCTCTACTTCAGCGAGGCGCGACGCCATCTCGTACAACTCGACGCGCCTACGAGCGCGGCGCCTGATCTGACTGTCGAAGTCATCTCGCCCGGAACGTCCACGCACGATCGCGTGCGGAAGCAGGCGACCTATGCACGTTTCGGCGTCCGCGAATACTGGATCGTCGATCCGTTCGAGGAGACCATCGAGAGCTTCTCCCTTGACGGACATGTCTATCGGGCCGCATCAATCACCGGAAGCACCGGCGTGGCCGTATCGCCGGGAATTCCGGGGCTCCGCGTGGCCGCCGCGCGCATCTTCGATCTCAGCTGAGCGTTCGCGCCGTGCCGCAGGCTTCCAGCACGCGCACGATCCGGCGTCCTGTCGGCCGGAACATCAAGACCGTCGAGGCCGACATCTGCGTGCTCGGCGCCGGCATCTCCGGCGTCTCCGCCGCGCTTGAAGCGGCGAAGCTCGGACGCACGGTCGTGATCGTCGACGGCGCGCCCGCGCTCGGCGGTCAGGCGATCGGCTCGATCATCGGCACCATCATCGGGCTGTACACGCACGGGCCGCAGCCGTACCAGATCACGCACGGGGTCGCCGACGATCTCATCGCGGACCTGACGAAGGAAGGCGCCATTCACCGGCGCGTGTCGATGACCGGCACGATCACGTTTCAGTACGACGAAGTGCGCCTGGGCCGGTGGATCGAACGAAAGGTCGAGGCCGCGGGCATTCGCGCCATCGTCGGCGCGGTGGTAACCGGCGCGACGTTCGAGGATCGGCGGCTGCGATCCATCGAGCTCGCGTCGCGGTTTGGATCCGTCCGCATCGCGGCGAACGGGTTCGTGGACGCATCGGGCGACGCGGCGCTGAGCTACGAGTCAGGGCTCGACGTCCGCGAGCCGGAGTCGCCCGTGTACGGCTCGCTGAACTTCCTCATCGAGGGCTACGACACCAGGGCCGCCGAGGCCCTGGTGATAAAAGACGTCCACGAGCGGCTCGCGCAGCGCGGCGGCGCCTACGGCCTCGTGCGGCACGACGGCTTCCTGATGCACTTCCCCGGCCACGATTTCATGCTGGCCAACGTCACGCACTTCGAGACGCCGCTCGATCCGCTGCAGACCGGCCGCATGGTGGTCGAAGGGCGCGATCAGGCCGACAACGTCGTCCGTTTCCTCAGGGCGGAGTTTCCGAAGATCTTCGCGAACGCGCGGATCCGGACGTACGGAAACCCCGGCATCCGGCAGACGCGCTGGATCGTGGGTCGCCGTCAGATCACGGTGGACGATATCCGCAAGGGAGTCCGTCCCGCGGACGCCGCCGCCCGCTGCGCCTGGTGGGTCGAACTGCACAACGCGACGGATCTGGTCCACTGGGAGAAGTTCGAACCGGACCACGTGTACTACATCCCGCTCGGCTGCATGCTCCCGGCCGGCGCCGACAACATCGTCACGGCCGGGCGGTGCGTGGACGGGGACGTCGTGGCGCTGTCGGCCATCCGCGTGATGGGGCCCTGCATCGCGATGGGCACCGCCGCCGCGCACGCGCTCGACCTCGCCGGCTCAGGCCCCGTGCACGCGATCGACCTGAACGCGTTCCAGCAGCGCCTGCACGACAACCTCGATCGACGAGACTGAACTCCGCCTTCGCACATCACGAAGGCACGAAGTCACGCGAAGAATTCCGTTGTACAAAATAGCTTTGTGATCTTCGTGACCTTCGTGTCTTCGTGATGAGAAGAGGCGCGTCGAAGCTAGGACCGGCGTTGAAGCCCGGCGATTCGCGACAGCACCTCCTCGTGAAGGACGCGCATGTAGCGGCGCGTTTCGGCGTCGCCGCCGCGAATCTCGACACGCAAGGTTTCTGCCAGGCGGTGCACCTCGTGCCGCACGGCAGAAAATTCACCGCGCGTCTCGGCCTGCCACTGCAGAAACCGCTCTTCCAGCTCGTCCCCCGCCGCGTTCGTGATTCCATTGGCCATCCTTTCGACGCGTACACCGCAGGAACCGCGGTGCGTTGTGCGCGTCTGCTGCGAGGACCGTGCCGCCGCAGCGCTGGCGTCGTCGCGCGGAAGGTGCAAGAATTCCTGCCATGCGAACCACCATCGTGTTGGCAGTGAGTGCCATGATCGGCGCGACGGCCTTCATCAGTGCGCAACCCCCTGCACAGAAGCCGGCGGACGAACTGTTTCGCGCCATCCCGCAGGCCGCCAACATCCGCGGCTACATGCAGCGGCTGAGCGCCCGGCCGCACCACGTCGGATCGGCGTACACGAAAGACAACGCGGAGTGGATGCTGGCGAGGTTCAAGGAATGGGGGTGGGACGCCTCGATCGAGCAGTTCGACGTGCTGTTCCCCACGCCGAAGGAGCGCGTGCTGGAGCTGGTTGAGCCGACGAAGTTCTCGGCGAAGCTGGACGAGCCCGTCGTCGCGGCGGACCCGACGAGCGGCCAGAAGACGGAGCAGCTGCCGTCATACAACGCGTACTCGATCGACGGCAACGTCACGGCGCCGCTCGTGTACGCCAACTACGGGCGCGTCGAAGACTACGACCAGCTCGAGCGCATGGGGATTTCGACGCGCGGTGCAATCGTGCTGGTGCGCTACGGGCAGATCTTTCGCGGCGTGAAAGCCAAGATCGCGTTCGAACGCGGCGCGGCGGGCTGCCTGATCTACTCCGATCCGAAAGACGACGGGTTTGCGCAAGGGGCGGTGTTTCCGAACGGCCCGATGCGGCCGAGCGACGGCGTGCAGCGCGGATCGGTCGAAGACCTCGGGAGCGCGGCGGGCGACCCGCTGACGATCGGCATCGGCTCGGTGCCCGGCGCCCCGCGGACGCCGATCAACGAATCCCCCGTCCTCACGAAGATTCCCGTCCTGCCGATCTCATACGGCGACGCGCAGCCGCTCATGATGGCGATGGGCGGCCCGATGGCGCCTGAAGCGTGGCGCGGCGCGCTGCCGATCCCGTACCGGCTCGGGCCGGGACCGGCGAAAGCGCACCTCAAGGTCGCGTTCAACTGGGACACGAAGCCGCTGTACGACGTCATCGCGAAGATTCCGGGCTCCACGTTCCCCGACGAATGGATCGTCCGCGGGAACCATCACGACGCGTGGGTGAACGGCGCGAACGATCCGGTCAGCGGCATGGCGCCCGAACTGGAGGAGGCACGGGCGCTCGGCGAATTGCACAGGCAGGGCTGGACGCCGAAGCGCACCATCGTCTACGCGTCGTGGGACGGCGAGGAGCCCGGGCTGCTCGGCTCGACGGAGTGGGTCGAGACACATCTGAAGGATCTGCGCGACCACGCCGTCGCGTACCTCAACACCGACGGCAGCGGCCGCGGATTTCTCAACATGAGCGGTTCGCATTCGCTCGAGCGGTTCCTCAACGGTGTCGCACGCGACGTCAGCGATCCGGAGACCGGCCTCAGCGTCTGGAAGCGGCGTCAGGCGGCCCTCATTGCCCGAGGTACGCCGGATGAAAAGAAAGACGCGCGCGAGCGGCCGGACCTGCGCATCGAGGCGCTGGGGTCCGGGTCGGATTACACACCGTTCCTGCAGCACGCCGGCATCGCGTCGATCAACATCAGTTTCGGCGACGAAGACCAGGACGGCATCTACCATTCGATTTACGACGACTTCTACTTCTACACCCGGTTCCTCGACACCGACTTCGCGTACGGACGCGCCCTGGCGCAGACGGTGGGCACGGCCGTCATCCGCCTGGCCGACGCGGACGTGTCGCCGTTCGAGTTCACCAGCCTCGCCGAGACGGTGCAGAAGTACGGATACGAGCTGAAGGATCTCCTGAGCCGGAAGCAGGACGACGCGAGGGAGAGAAACCGTCAGATCGCCGACGGCGTGTTCGCGGCGATACGCGATCCGAGGAAGCCGTTGCCGCTGCCGAAGGTCGAAGCCGTGCCGCCGGCGATCAACTTCGCGCCTTTCGACAATGCGGCCGCCGCGCTGTCCGACAGCGCCAGGCGCTACGAGCGGGCCCTCGCGGCCGCGCGATCGAAGGTCGTCGCCGATGCCGCCGCGCTGCGCGGGCTCAACGACAGGCTGCGGCGCGCCGAGATCCAGCTCCTGGACGATGCCGGCCTGCCCCGCCGTAGCTGGTACCGGCACCTTGTCTATGCGCCGGGGTTCTACACCGGCTACGGCGTCAAGACGGTGCCCGGCGTTCGCGAGGGCATCGAACAGGGCCGTTACGATGAGGCGGAAAGTGAGGTGGCTCGCGCCGCCAGGGCGCTCGCGCGGCTGACGGCGCTCATCGATGCTGCGTCGGCCGATCTCGAAGGCCTGGCGAAGCAATAGCAGGCCTGAAGGCCTGCACCACGTCGCGTGCCCTACCTGAGGGCGTACGTTCCGTCGGGCAGCTGGTCCCGGTATGCGTTGTGACACCCTTCGCACGCGGCCAGCACACCGCCCACACCCGCCACGACGCCGTCGTAGTGCTTGCGCCTGGCAGCCCGCTCGAGGACGGCTGCGTCGCTGGCGGCATCCTGCGCGAGCCTCATCGCGTGCTTCACGTTTTTAGCGGTCCAGAAGGCGAGCGCCCGTTCGAAGCCGCTTTTCAGCTTGATCGCGTCGCTCTCGATCCAGTCGTAACCGAAATCGCCGCCCGGCTCGACCATGCGCGCGTGGTGACGCATGATCTCGCTCGCCGCCTCCAGATCTTTCATGGCCGCCCGGTATTCAGGCGGAGGCATTTCGCTCGCCTGAACCTGAAGACCGACGATCAGAGCGACGCAGGTCAGACAAACCGTGAGATCCGGTGCGAAAGCGATCTTCGGAACCACCAAGATTACCAAGAACTCAACGCTTCGTGAGCTTCGTCGCCTTTGTGGTTCATGAACGTCGGCGATGACCCGCCACTAGCCTTGAAAGCGGTGCCAGTCGATCTTGTACTTGCGCACCTTGTAGTTGAAGACCCGCCCGGTGGTCTTGAGCAGGCGCGCCGCCTTTGCTCTGTTGCCCCGGGCGCTCTTGAGCGCGTCCTGCAGGATGTCCTTCTCGAACGATTCGGTCGCCTCGTCCAGGGACAAGTTGATCGTCGTGCCCGACGCCTCGGCCGTCTGCAGCGTCGGCGGCAGGTGGTGCGCGTGCAGCACCTGCGTATCGCAGACGACGACCGCGCGCTCGATGGCGTTCTCGAGCTCCCGGACGTTGCCAGGCCAGTGATAGCACATCAGCATGTCGATCGCCGGCGTGGCGATCCGCTTGACGTTCTTCTCGTGCTGGCGCGAGAACTTCTCGAGGAAGTGGTTCGCCAGCTGCAGGATGTCCGGCTTCCGCTCGCGCAGCGGTGGCACGAAGATCGCGAAGACGTTGAGGCGGTAATAGAGGTCCTCGCGGAAGTCGCCGGCCGAGATCGCCTTCTCCAGTTCCTTGTTGGTGGCGGTCACGAGTCGGACGTTCGCATGAATGGTGTGCGTGCCGCCCAGCCGCTCGAACTCGCGTTCCTGCAGCACGCGCAGCAGCTTGACCTGCGTGGTGAGGTTCAGCTCGCCGATTTCGTCGAGGAACAGGGTACCGCCCTCGGCGAGCTCGAAGCGTCCCTTTTTCGGCGCGTAGGCGCCGGTGAACGCGCCCTTCTCGTACCCGAACAGCTCGGACTCGATCAAGTCCTGCGGCAGCGCCGCGCAGTTGACCTTGATGAACGGCTTCTTCGCCCGCGCCGAGTTGTAGTGAATGGCATGGGCAATCAGTTCCTTGCCGGTGCCGGACTCGCCACGGAGCAGCACCGTCGTGCTTGTCGGGGCCACCTGCGAGATCTGCTGATACATCTCCTGCATCGCGCTGCTCGTGCCGACCAGGTTCGAGAAGCCGTAGCGCTCCTGCAGTTCCGAGCGCAGGTGGGTGTTCTCGGCCACGAGGACCTCGTGATCCGCCTCGATGAGACGGTGCACCCGCACAGCCTGGGCGATCATCGATCCCACGACGCCCAGGAACTTCGCCGTGCGCTCGTAGTCGCGGTGCGGGTTGAACGGCAGGTCGATGCCCAGCGCGCCGACGGTCTGGCCGTCGATGCCAATCGGCACACTGATATAGGTCAGTTCCTGTTCGGCCAGCTCGGGCCGCGCGGCCGCGCGAAACAGGAATCGCGCCTCGCGGCTGACCTGCGGAACCACCATGGGGTTGCCCGTGCGGATCACTTCGCCCGTGATGCCCTCGCCGATGCGGTACCGGACCGCCTTGCCCGCTTCGATCGCTCCGGCCGAAGCCTCGATGGCGACCTCCCGCGACTGCGGGTTCAGCAGGACGACCGTGCTGCGGATCGCACCATGGTGCGCCCCGATGATTTCGAGGACCTTCGTCAGCCCCGTCCTCAGCTCGCGCGCCGCGAGCAGCGCCTGGCTGATTTCCAGCAGCGTTGAGAGCTTGCGCACCTCGGCGGCGTGGAGATTGGGCCACTCGGGCGTTTGGAGAGTAACCGGCATGACGGTTGCCACCAGTGACCCCATTCAAGCAAGCCGAGTTCCAGATTTTCACGTGACCCGGCAGGTTTTGCCGCGGATTCATGGCAGAACTTCCGGGCGCACGCCGGCAGAATCCCGCGAGCTTCATTCTTGTCGGCCCCGATGAACTATTTTGTCGATGCCGGCCGCGATTGCTCGATCCGATCCACGGTCTTACGACATCTGATATGCCACGTGAGGCGCTTCTCCGAACAGGATTGTCGACTTCGTCTCGTAAGTATGAACAGAAACGTAGATGTCCTGCCGCCTTGCCCCCGCTCGAATCGAGCATCACGCTTGCATCCTCCCCAATCACCCCATGCGCATACCGTTCGTGAGACGACGACGACTCGTGGTGGCGCTGGCCGTCGGCGGCGTGCTGACCGTCAATGCCCAGATTCCGGAAAAGAATCCCGAGCGGAACCCGCTGGCGCTCGTCAAGAGTCTTAAGTGCACGTTTCCCGTATCGGCAACCGCGAGCTGGAAGGGTGGCATTCCGCAGACGCCGCAGGTGAAGAACGAAGAGACCACCTTCGAGGTCGAATCCATCGATGCGCAGGAAGCGAGCGCGCGCCTGGTCGCGTCCGAGCCGGTGTACATCACCGCCTTGTTGACGGCGAGCAGCATGCACTTCATGGAACGCACCCTGCAGGGAAGCCTCACCGTCACGACGGTGTTTTCGATCGAGGGTACGCCCGGCAAGCTGCGGGCGGTGCGCTCGCGGCACGATTACCTGAAGATGTCACTGCCCGGCTACGTCTCCGAGCCGGCCGTGTCCCAGTTCTACGGAGAATGCGCGCCCGGCAAATAGCCGGCCGTTCGCCAGGATCCCATGCCGATCTTCGAGTACCGGTGCGATGTGTGCGGGAATCAGTTCGAACGCTTCATCCGGCCGACGACCGGTCCGTCGACCGAACGTCCGTATTGCCCGACCTGCGGCAGCAGGGCGCTGCAGCAGCTGATGTCATCGTTTGCCGTCAACTCGGCCGAGCGGCGTCAGCTCCATCGGGATCAAGGGCGGAAGGCCGCGCAGAAGGACCTTACGGAGCAACGGCACGCGGAAATGGAGGCGGTGGTCCATCATCACCGCGAGCACGAACACTGACACCGAAGAAACGTAGCGGCCGGCTTCAGCCGGCCGGCGACGTCCGCCTCAAGGCGGACGCTACGTTTGGTTACTTAATCTCATACGATCCGTCCGCGGTCTTCTCGCGATGGGCGGCATGGCAGCCGCCGCACGTTTTGCTGATCTCGGCGGCGGCGGTCATCAGCGCGTCGAAGTCCTTCGCTTTGCGGGCGGCCTCGAGCGCATCGGCGTGCGTGATCCCCGCCTGCGCCAGCTTCACCGCGTCGTCGGCGCCTCTCCCCGACCAGAAGCTCGCTGTCTTCTCGAAAGCGGCCTTCATGGCTGCGGCGTCTTTCTCGATTGAGTTGTAGTCCGGGTAGGCTCCGGCGCCTTCGATGGCCCTGACATCGTTGCGCAGGGCCGTATTGGCGGCACTGAGATCCTTCATGGCCTGCTGGTACGCGTCCGGTGGCTTTTCGCTGGCCGCCAGGGCGGCGGCGCACAGCAGACACGCAACGGCCGTCACGATTCCGCGCATTTCCCTTCCTCCGCTTGCAGGCCTGAAGGCCTGCGCTGCTCTACTTGATTTCGAAGGTGCCGTCCGGCATGCGCTGACGATGCGCCAGGTGGCAGCCGACGCAGACGCCGGGAAGCGCCGAGGACTCGCCCACGAACGCGACGCCATTCGAGCCGACCAGCGCGTTCTGTGCTGCCAGCGTGCCGTCGTAATTCATTGCCGATGCGGCCACGTCCAGTGCCTCGGCGCCTTTGATCCCGTCCCGGATAAACGTGATGGCGTCGGGGACCTTCTTTTCTTCCCAGTACGCCAGCATCACCGTGAACGACGCCTTGAACGCCTCGGCGTCCTTCTGCAGTCCCGGGTAGTCGATGTTCTTGACGTGATTCCTCAGCGAGTTGTTGGCGGCCTGCAGTCCCTGCTCCGCCTTCTGATAGGCCTCACCCGGTTTTTCGTTTGCCCGCAGCGGGAGAACGAACACGAAGAGCGCCACCAGAACCGTCAGCTTGCCGCGCATGCGTCACCTCACGAAAGAGCAGAGGGCAAAGAGCAAAAGGCAGAGGGCTCAGGCGCCGCAGGAATGCCCAGGCCCCCCTCCCTTTGCCCTCTGCTCTCGCCCTTTACCCTATGCCCTTTGCCCTATGCTCTCTGCCCTATTCAGTAGCCCCGAGCTTCTCGAGCGCGGCGACCATCTTCGGATCCCCGATTTTTTCGCCATTGTCGCCGCCGGTGATGAACTGCCGCCCGGTATGCTTCGCGATTGCCAGCGGCGTGAGCCCCCGCCGGTCCTTCACGTCCATCCTGGCGCCCTGGCTGACCAGGAATTCGACAACGGTCGGGTACTTGTCGGCCGTGGCGATGTGAAGCGCCGTGTCGCCGGAGTCGCGCCCGACCAGCGTCCGCGAATTGCCGACGTGATACGTGACGAGGTTGCCGCGCGCGCCGTTCACATCGCCGCCCATCTCGACCACGAGCTTCATCGTTTCGAGGACTTTGGCTTCCGTGAACAGGTTCTTGCGCCGGAAGTACGCCGTGTTGTCCCCCGCTGCGCCGCCCGGCGGGATTTTCACGAAGGGAATGAACCCGAATACACCAGGGAAAATCCCCATCGAGGCCATGACCGTCGTCGTGCCGTCTTCCATCGGGATCGAGATGTCCGCGCCGGCCTTGGCGAGCGTGAGCATCGTGTCCGTTTCGTTCAGCGCCGTCGCCAGCAGGAACGGTGTCGCTCCGAGGAGATACTCCGGGAGCTGGTTGTAATTGCGGTTGCCGTCCGGATCCGGTTCACCCCTCGTGAGCCGCACGTTGACCTTCGCGCCGCGCTCGATCAGGGCCTTGACGACCTCCGGGTTCTTGCGGGCCACGGCGAGGTGCAGCGCCGTGTGGCCGGCCTCGTCGATATTCGGATCGGCGCCCTTCTCGATCAGGTAGAGCGCCACCGGCGTCCGGTCGTTCCGGATCGCCATCATCAGCGGCGTGCTGCCGATCGGATTCGTCTCGTTGATACGGGCGCCGGCGGTGGCGAGCATCTTCGTCGACTCGAGGTCGCCGTCTCGCGCGGCGAACATCAGCGCGGTCATCCCGCCCTTGCGGATCCAGCGCAGGCCGGGCCGGCTGCCATCGGACTCGAGCGTCTGATCGGCCAGCCCCGTCAGGCTTCCGCCCTGCGGGTTGCCGCGGGAGAACGTCACGTATTCGGGCCTGAGCTCGGAGCGCAGGTTCACGTCGGCCTTGTGCGCAATCAACGTGCTCACCAGGTCGTGCGCGTGCTGTTCGACGGCCCACATCAGCGCCGTCTGCTCCCTGCCGCCGCCCTTCGCATTGACGTTGGCTCCGGCGACCAGTAAGGCATTGACCACCGGCACGTTTCCGACGCGGACCGCCGTCATCAGCGGCGTTTCGCCGGTCGCCGACGCGATGTTCGCGCTGGCACCGGACCGCAGAAGCCGCTGGACCATCGGCAGGCTGCCGTTTTCGACGGCCAGGGCCAGCGGCGTGACTTCGTAGTCGTTCTTCGCATTGACGTTCGCGCCGGCCCTGAGCAGGAGCGACGCGCTTTCGAGATCGTCCCAGTGCGCTGCCCAGTGAAGGGCGGTCGCGCCGTCGGGCATCACGGCGTTGACATCGGCTTTCTGCTTGATCAACACGCGCAGCGCCGTTTTGTCCTGCACTTTTGCGGCGTTCGCGACGACGTACCCGCCGCCACCGGCCGCGCCCGCCGCAGCAGCCGCGTATGAAACACCGGGCGCTGCCAGCATCACCGCCGCGCAGCATGCCCACACCGTATGTGCTCTCATCATCTCGCTCCCCAGACGTAGCGTCCGCCTTCAGGCGGACGGAACGGCCGGCTGGAAGCCGGCCGCTACGCAGTTCGTAACACTCACACCCCGGCGATCATCTCCAGCTTGCCCGTGCTGTTGCCGAGCTTGTCGACGTGGACGCCGAACTTGTCCATCAGCGACATGTGCAGGTTCGCGAGCGGCACGCCCTTGTGCATCATGTGCACGCCGCCCTTCATCGTGCCCGCGCCGCCGCCCGCCACGACAATGGGGATGTTCTCCGGCAGGTGGATGTTCCCGTCGCTCAGGCCCGAACCGTAGAGGATGACCGAGTGATCGAGCAGCGAGCCGTCGCCATCCGGCGTCTTCGCCAGCCGATCCAGGAAGTACGCGAGCAGCGACACCTGATAGGTGTTGATCATCGTGATGTTCTCGAGACGCGCGGCCACATCCGGGTTGTGCGTCGTCGAGTGATGCGGCTCGTTCAGGCCGATCTCGGGGAACCGGCGGCTGCTGGTTTCGCGTTCCATCATCATCGTGATGACGCGCGTCGAGTCACTCTGGAACGCCAGCGCCTGCAGATCGAACATCAGCTTCGCGTGGTCGCCATAGACGGCCGGCGCGCCCGTGGGTGCCTCCATCGTTGGCGGCAGGTCGTTGTTTTCGCTCTCGGCCTTCTGGATGCGCCGCTCCACCTCGCGCACCGCGTCGAGGTACTCGTTCACCTTGGCTTTGTCGCCGGTGCCGATGCGCCGCTGGAGATCGGAGATGTCGCTCGTGACCGAATCGAGCAGGCTTCGGTTCGACTTGATCCGCTCCATGCGCTTCTCTGGCGTCGTGTTCTCCGGATCGCCGAACAGGCGTTCGAACACCTCGCGCGGGTTGGTTTCCGCGGGCAACGGCGTCGTTGGCGTGCTGTAGGCCAGCGTCGTGAGATAGCCGCAGTTGGCGTTCTCGCAATCACCGACCATCGCGAGAGATTCAAGGCCGAGCTCGAGTGACGGCAGCTTGTTGTCCTGCCCGATCTTCTGCGCGACGAGCTGGTCCATCGACACGCCGGCCAGGATGTTCGCGCCGCCCCGCGCGCGGACGTCGGTGAGGAATGCGCTCGCAGCGCCGGGGTGCCCGACGCCGGCGTTGTTCAGGCCGCTCACGACGGTGAGCTGGCTCTTGAACGGCGTCAGCGGCTGCATGATGGGCGTGAGGTCGAAGCCCGCGCCGGTCGTCTTCGGCGTCCAGTTTTCCATGATCATGCCCATCGGGACATAGATCGCGCCGAGGCGCATGGCGGGCTTTCCCGGAGTTTTGGCGAGGGCCGTCAGCGCCGGCACCATGCCGTCGAGCAACGGCAAGGCGAGCGTCGCTCCTATCCCGCGCAGAAGAGTCCGGCGACTCATCGCCATCTTCGTGATGAACATTACTCTGCTCCCTTCATCTGAAACTGGAATGGCATGCTGTTGACGACACCAAGAATCACCGACGACCACCGGTTCTCCCTGGCAGCCGCTTCTTTCGTGACGTTGCGAAGGGCCGGCCGGTCGAAATACTCGACCGGGCGCCCCAGCGCGTAGACCATGAGCTTTTCCGCGACCGTGCCCGCGAACTGATCGCTCTTTCCTGCCAGCACCTTGCGAACGCCGGACGGGCCGTCGAGCTTCGTGCCGTCGAGCAGCACCGCCGTGGTATCGATCTCGTAGCCGTCCTCGTCCCAGCGCTGGGCGCCGATGCCATCGAAGGTTTCGAGCGCGAACCCCCACGGATCCATGCGCGCGTGGCAATTCGCGCAGACGGGGTTCGCCCTGTGCTTCTCGAGGGCCTCGCGAACGGTCACCGGCGTGCCCGCCTCGTTTTCCGCCTTGAAGCCGTTCGCCACGTTCGGCGGCGGAGGCGGCACGGGAGCGCCCAGGATGTTGTCGAGGATGAACTTGCCGCGCAGGACCGGCGACGTGCGGTTTGCCTGCGACGTCACGAGCAGAATGCTGCCCTGCCCGAGCAGACCCACCCGGTCGGGAGGCATCGTCACACGACGGAACCGGTTGCCGACGATGTTCGGGATCAAATAGTGGCGGGCCAGCCGCTCGTTGATGAAGGAGTAGTTCGCGGACAGCAGCTCGGGAATCGGGCGATCGTCGCGCAGCATGCTGTCGATGAAGCGTTCGGTTTCCTCACGCATCGACATGCGAAGCTCGCCGTCGAAATCCGGGAAATCGCGCTCGACCGGTGAAGCCGCTTCGAGCCTGCGAAGGCCGAGCCACTGATCGGCGAAGTTGTTGACGAGCGCGCGCGACCGCGGGTCGGCCAGCATCCGCCGCACCTGCTTGTCGAGCACCCCGGGGTCGCGGAGCTTGTGCTGCGCCGCCAGGTCCAGCAGCTGATCGTCAGGGATGCTGCTCCACAGGAAGAACGACAGCCGCGACGCGAGGTCGAGGTCGCTGATCGGCGTCGGTCCCCCTGATGGCGTGGCGGCGACGACGTCCAGGTCTCGCGGTGTCGCCATGCTGAACGCGCCTCGCGCGAACGTCGCGGGCGGCGCCGGCTGCTCTGACTGCGCCAGCGGGCCTTCCACTCGGTAGAGGAAGTACGGGCTGGCGAGAATGCGTTCGAGGGCGTTCTGGATGCACGCGTCGAAGCCGCGGGCGAGCCCCGCGCGGCAGAACTGCATCAGCGTCTGCACGTCCTTGTCGGAGACAGGCCGCCGGTAGGCACGCTTCGCGAGCGTCGCGAGAATCGTCGACGCGCAGCGCTCCTGCTCGGCCTCGCTGGGCGGGTAGCAGCTGAAGATCTTCCGGCGGCTCGCCGAATCCTCTGGCTTTTTGACGTTGAAGGGCCCGCTGATCTCGACCGTCTTGATGTCGATGTTGCCGTCGCGGTTTTCTTCGCGCCCGGCGCGGGGCGGCAGGACGAAATCCTCGTCGGCCACCCAGCGCCGGCCCGGAAGCGAGAGCGCCAGCAGGCGGGTGCCCGCCTTCGCTTCGAAACGGACCTGGAGCGAGTTATCGCCGTCGAGCGAGTTCTTCTCCCAGTCCGCCGAGCCCAGATCGGACTGCGTATAGCCCTCGACCGGCGGAATGCCCGTCATCAGCCCCGCTTCGGCGAACACCTTGACGCGCTCGCCATCCACTCTGAGCTCCATCGGCTGGGGTTTCCGGCCGAGACCGCGGATGTACTCGTTCTGCGTGCGCTTCAGGCGTACCTGGACGAGGTACTCGCCGTCGAGGGGGAAGTTGTGCTGGACGGTGATGCCACGAGCGCCGAAAGGCAGGTCTTCGCTCGCACGATCCGTCTGCCGGAGCGACGAGTCGATGTTGTAGGTGACTGGTGCGACCATCATCGTCGGGTCGCCGACGGCGAGGCGGCTCACCTGGCGGGCGACCGCCATGTAGCGTTCGAGCAGCATCGGTGACACCGTGAGCGCGCCGGCGATGTTGTCGAACCCGAGGATGGAGTTGTCCGCCGGCAGCAGCGTCGGCGGGATGTCGACGCCCAGCAGATCGCGAACGGCATTGGCGTATTCCGTACGGTTCAGCCGATGCGGCGGGATGCGCCCGGCGTTGGGCGCCGCCGCGGCGGCGCGGTCGAGGCCGTCTTCGAGAAACGTCGCCAGGCCGGCCGAGGCGGCTGGCTCGGGTCGCGGCCGGCCCGTTGGCGGCATCGAGCCGGTACGCAGCATGTGGGCGACCTTCTCCCACGTTTCAGGCGCTTCGCCGAGGTGCTCGATGTCGACGGAGTCGAGCATGAGCCCGGCAGTCTTGGCCCGCTGGTTGTGACACGTGACGCAGTACTTATCGAGAAGCGCGCGCTGCTCGGCAGCGGTCGCCGCTGCCGGGGCCGTCGACGTCTGCGCGGCCCTGGCTGCGCCGCCTGCGTCCTGCAGCCGAGCGGCGTGAACGTTGTAATAGCCGGCGCCCATGAACACGCTGCCCGACAGGCACAGCCACGCGACACTTTCCCTCGACATCCTCGCCATGCTTGCTCCCTGTAGACGCTGTCGGCTTCGGAACACTTGCGGAAGTTATCGAGTGTTCCGGCGACGACTCTCTGAGCGGCTGCAAAGCAAGACGAGGACCAGCCGTGCGATCGCGAGCACCAACGCCAACTTTCCTCAGTAAATCGGTGAATCCATCTGCGGCGGCGATGCCGCGTCACATCGGCCGCTCGCGAGCATGAACATTCATGTCGATGATCGGCCGCAGGCGATGAACAGAAATGTCGCGGCGTTGTAAGCATGTCGGATGCGACGCGCCGATTCGTCGCACGCGGTGCTGCCACATCGACAAACCCGCGGGTTCATCGCTCGTCGAGATGCACAAACATGTCGATGCGAATGGCCGTTCGCACGCGTTTTGTCTGATCGACATGATTGTCGATTCGCGCTGAGCGACGCCGCTCCGCGCGCGCACATGCGAAGACGTGCGTCTTACCTCGCGCGCGCGTCTTCTCCCGATCGCCGCACGCCTGCATGGTCCCACTCTTGCTCATTTCTTTACCGTTCGCTCACCAACGATCTGCTGACGAAGGAGACCATGGACATGCGTGCGATCCGTTCTGTATCGGTCGGAGTATTCCTGTTTGTCGCGTTGCTGGCCGGCGTGGCCTCGGCGCAGCAGGCAACCATCGTCGGTACCGTCACCGACGAGTCCAAGGCAGTGCTGCCCGGCGTGACAGTCACCGTGTCCGACATGGCGAAAGGCACGCAGGTCGTCGCGGTCACGGATGCGCGCGGCGAGTACCGCGTGCTGCAGCTCACGCCCGGCGACTACAAAGTGCAGGCGGAGCTGGGCGGGTTCGCAAGCGTCGTGCAGGAGAAGATCGTGCTGCTGGTCGGACAGAACATCAGCATCCCGATCACGATGAAGGTCGCGACGCTCAGCGAGACATTGACCGTCACCGGCCAGTCGCCGCTCGTGGACACGCGGTCCACGCAGGTGGCTGGCAACATCAACCCGACGCAGATGCAGGAGGTGCCGCTGCTCGGCCGCAACTGGCTCGAACTCGCGAAGATGGTGCCAGGCATGACCGCCAACGTCATCAGCACGAGCAACCCGGGCGTGAACGCGAACAACTGGGCCATGAACCTCGACGGCCAGGCTGTCGGCAACAAGACGTCGCAGGGACTTGGCCAGCCGAAGTTCAGCCGCGAAGCGATCGCCGAATACCAGATCGTGACGAATCTGTACGACGTCACGCAGGGTGGTTCGACCGGCGTTCAGCTGCAGGCGATCACCAAGTCGGGTACGAACTCCGTATCGGGCAGCGGCTACGGGTTCTTCCGCGATGACAGCCTGAACGCCGCGGACGCGGTGTCGAAGACCGTGCTCCCTTACCACGACGATCAATGGGGCGCGACGCTCGGCGGACCGATCGTCAAGGACAAGCTCCACTACTTCTTCTCGTTCGAGTACGAGCGGACGCCGCTGACGTTCTACAACACCGTTCAGGCGCTCGGGCAGAGCACCACCATCCCCAACACGCAGCTCACCAAGTCGCTGTTGCTGCGGGTGGACGACCAGCTGACGACGAACGACCGCCTGTCGGTTCGCGGCACCTGGTCGGCCTACGCCGACCCGTTCTACCTGCAGTCGCCGAGCAATACGCACCCGTCGCAGGCTTCTGACGCGACGCAGGGCTCGTTCAACGTGCTCGGCACCTGGTCGAAGGTGGTCAGTACCTCGGCCGTGCAGGAAATCAAGGTCGGACTGAAGCACTACTCGTTCGCCTACGTCCCGCTCATCACCGACATGGCGTCGCCCGAGCTGGTGTTCCCCGGTCTGACGGTCGGTCCGGTGAACTGGATGCCGCAGTGGCACGCGCAGGACTTCGTGTCGGCCCGCTACGATCTGAACCTGCACAAGGGGTCGCACGACTTCAAGCTTGGCGGCGAGTACACCAACGCCAGGATGTGGGACGACTACCACGTCCTCGGCCGCGGTCAGATGACGTTTACGTCGCTGCCGCTCGACATCGCCAGACGCATTCCGGCCTCGGAGGCCATGAACCCGGCCGCCTGGGACCTCACCGGCCTCAACGGGATCGCCCAGCGCTTCAACATCAACTACCCGAAGACGGACTTCGAGTGGGTGACTCCCGATCCGCAGTTCGCACTGTGGGTTGGCGATACATGGCGCGCGAGCAACAGCCTCACCATCAACTACGGTATGCGTTACACGAACTACTGGGGCGGTGCAACGGCGCCCGGCATCACCCCGAACTCGATCCCGATCACCCAGTACTCGACCGTCAACATACCCGGCACGAACATCCCGTACCTCGCGCCGGGAGACTTCGGCTACAAGGTCGGCGTCCACGACAACCTCGACTTCGGGCCACAGGGCGGCTTTGCGTGGAACGTGGACGGGGGGAACGACCTGGTGATTCGCGGCGGTTCGGGCCTCTACTACACCGTCTACGAGAAGGCCAACACGAAGAACCAGATCCTCACGAGCAACCTGTTCAGCGCGCAGTTCAACAACAACGGCACGAACCCGAACTTCGTGGGCAACCCGACCAACGGGGTCGACAACTACGACGAGGCCATCCTCCTCAAGGGCATCCCGCAGAGCGGCGCGATGGTCAACGGCGATCTCAAGATGCCGATGTCGTGGCAGAGCGGCCTGGGTTTCTCGAAGCAGATCGGCCCGCGCGCCAGCGTGTCGGCGGACATGGTCTATCGAAAGACGCTGCGCGAACTGCAGACCATTACGCCGAACCTCTACTACGATCCCGTGACCGGCTACAACGTCAACCCGTCGAAGGGCGTGCCCAACGTGGACTGGGGCCAGATCAGCAATCGCGTCTCTTCAGGCTACGGTGAGTACGCGGCGCTCCAGACGTCGTTCACACGCCGCGTCTCGAACCACGTCGAAGGCGGCGCGTCCTACACGCTGATGTTCGACTACAAGGACACGGCGTCGACGGCGAGCAACCCGTTCGACTACCTGGACGGCGAGTACGCGACTTCCCAGTCGTTCCAGCGCAACACGCTGAGGGCCTGGGCCAATTACGACCTGCCCTGGGATCTCGCTGTCAGCGGCACGTATTCCTACGGGTCGGGCAACCGCTACCCGGCGCTGATCGCGTCCAACCCGTACGGTGGCACGGTGAGCAACCGGCTCAACCTCGGCGCGAACGGCATCGCGGCGCCGGCGATTACCGTGCCTGCCGCCATGCTCGACCGCTGGCTCGGGCCGGCGGTCATCGGGTCCGGCGTCGTGATTCCGCGCGACGCCCTCGAAGGCACGCCGTACAACCGCGTCGACCTTCGACTGACCAAGACGCTGCGCCTCGGCAACTCGCTCAGGGCGTCGCTTATGGCGGAAGTGTTCAACGTCTTCAACTACGCCAACTACACGGCGTTCAACACGGCACTGAGCGCCACGTCCGCGGCGACGACGTCGCGCTTCGGCCTTCCGACTGCCGCAGACGTCTCGCGTCAGGCGCAGTTCGGTTTCAGAGTGACGTTCTAAAGGGCAAACCTGCAGGGCGGGGCTTTCAGCCCCGCCCCGCGGCCCTGAAAGGGCCGCGCTCCCTTTCTCGCTCTGGACACTTTTGTCGTCGCCTTCCGGTCGTCATCGACACATTTGTTGATCCAAACTGCCTGCCGCCTGCGAGACACCTCCCTCCAAATCGCGTCTTACGAAGCGATCCTGCGCCGGTGCGAACGTGGTCCCGGTCTTGCTCCCTCTTCGAATCACTCCCATGACGGCAACCGCAACCACGACGGAACGCGCGAGCATTCTCCAGGCGGTGGACGACAGGACGCACGAGATCGCGTCGTTCCTCGGCCACCTCATTCAGTTCGACAGCGAGACAGGCAAGGAAGGCCCGATTCAGGATTTCGTGGCGGCGACGCTGACGGCAATGGGTCTCGACGTCGATCAGTGGGTGCCTGACCTCACCGAACTGGCGAGGCATCCCGCATACGTGCCCGCCGAGGGCCGCGACTTCAGCGGCCGCCCCAACGTCGTCGGTATCCACCGCGGCGATCCCTCGGCGCGATCGCTGCTGTTCAACGGCCACGTGGACACCATCCCCTGGAAGCCCGTCAGCGACTGGCAGTTCGACCCGCTGTCGGGCGAGCTCGTGGACGGACGGATTCTCGGACGAGGCTCGTCCGACATGAAGGGGGGCCTCGCCGCCATGACCATGGCGCTGAAGATCCTGCTCGACACCGGGCTTCGGCCGCGAGGCTCCGTCATCCTGGAGTACGTGATGGACGAGGAGGTCAGCGGCCTCGGCACGCTCGCCTGCGTCCAGCGGGGCTACAAGGCCGATGCGGGCATCTCGCTCGAGACGAGCGATCTGCACGTCCAACCCGCGTGCATCGGGCGCCTGTGGTTCGTCGTCGAGGTCCGGGGAAAGCCGTCGGGCATCTCCAGGCGGTGGGAAGCGATCAACGCGCTCGACAAGGGCTACAAGATCGCCAAGGCGATCGAGGACCTCGAGGGCCTGCGGATCAACACGCTGACGCATCCGCTCTATCCCGACAACCGCGGCGCGCTGCCGTGCGCCGTCGGGCGGTTCGAAGCTGGCCACTACGCCAGTGCCACGCCCGATCGCGCAGTTCTCCGCGGCAGCATGGGGCTGCTGCCGCAGGAAGACATCGAAACCGTCAAGGAACAGCTCCGGACCTTCATCCAGACGTTTTCGCAGACCGATCCGTGGCTGAGCGAGCACCAGCCGAAGGTCTGGTTCGAGGGGCTCATCGCCGAAGGCGCGGAGATCCCGACCGACCATCCGATCGTCACGACGCTCGCGGATGATTTCCGCGAGGTCACGGGCCAGCAGCCCGTGTTCAGCGGGCGCATGGGCGCCGCGGACACGCGTTTTCTGATCCGCCACGGCGACACGCCGACCGTCATCTTTGGCCCCGGCGTGACGGCGCAGATGCACGCGACCAACGAGTGGCTGCCGCTCGACAACCTCGTCATCGCGACGAAGACGCTCGCGCTCGCAATCCACGATTGGTGCCGGTGACGCCGGAGATGGACCCCAAACCAGTCATCGCCGTCATCGGGGGAACCGGCAACCTGGGCTCGGGCCTCGCGCGCCTCTGGGCGCTTGCCGGGTACCACGTCGTGATCGGCTCGCGGTCGAAGGAGAAAGCCGAAGCCGTGGCCGCTGAACTGGCGGACGGCGATCTTTGCGTGAAAGGCGACGACAACCGCGGCGCCGCACGCGCCGGCGGGATCGTCGTCCTATCGGTGCCGTACGCCACACACGACGCCGCCGTCCAGGAAATCAAGGCGGAGGTCGACGGAAAGATCGTCGTGGACACGACCGTTCCGCTGGTGCCGCCAAAAGTGTCCGTCGTCCAGCTGCCGGCCACGTCGCCTGCCATTCAGGCCCAGCGCGAGCTCGGCTCCAGCGTCCGGGTGGTGGCCGCCTTTCACAATGTCGGCGCGAAGAAGCTTCAGGACGGCGAGAAAGCCGATTGCGACGTGCTGGTCTTCGGCGACGATGCGGCCGCGCGGGAAATGGTGGTGGAGCTCGCGAGCTCGGTCGCGACGCGGGGTGTGGACGGCGGCGTGCTCGCCAACGCGTCTGCCGCAGAGGCGTTGACGTCGGTGCTCATCGCGATCAACCGCCGGTACAAGATTCCCGGGGCCGGCATCCGCATCACGGGCCTGCCATGAGCGAAACAGGAGTGACAGAAGTAGTGCAGGCCTTCAGGCCTGCCGTGGCCGCCAGACACGTGACGCTCACCGCGCTCGCCGGACTGCCGATGGTGAAACCGGGCGACGACCTGGCCGCGCTGCTCGCCGCCGGACTCCGTTGCGCCGGGATCGTGCCCGCTGACGATGACGTGCTGGTCGTGGCGCAGAAGGTCGTCTCGAAAGCCGAAGGGCGGTTCCTCGATCTGGCCAGCGTCGTGCCAGGGGCGTGCGCGACCAGGCTGGCGGCCGATGTCTGCAAGGATCCGCGACTCGTCGAGGTCATCCTGTCGCAATCCTCTGAGGTGGTCCGCCATCGTAAGGACGTCCTCATCGTCGCGCACCGGCTCGGGTTCGTGATGGCTAATGCCGGCGTGGATCAATCGAACGTTGCCCCGGAAGGATCCGAGCAGGTGCTCCTGCTTCCGGAAGATCCGGATGCATCGGCCCGGTGCATGAAGGCCCGCCTCGACGCTGAATTCAGCGTCACCCTCGGCGTCGTCATCAACGACAGCTTCGGCCGGCCGTGGCGACAGGGCGTGGTGAGCGTGGCGCTGGGCGCCGCGGGCGTGCCGGCACTCAGAAATCTCGTCGGCTGCCCCGATCTGTTCGGGCGGAAGATGCGCGTGACCGAGGTGGCCGTCGCCGACGAGATCGCCTCGGCGGCGTCGCTCCTGATGGGCGAAAGCGACGAGGGCGTGCCGGCGGTCCTCGTTCGCGGCATCGTGTTCCGCGACCAGCCGGTGCCGGCGTCGACGCTCATTCGTCCTCGCGAGCTGGACATGTTCCGATGAGCGGTTCCCTGGTGGCCCTGTGCGGCGGCATCGGCGGCGCGAAGCTCGCGCTAGGCCTCTCACTGATCACCGACCGCCGTCCGCTGATCACTGATCACCGTCCACCGATCACCGACCTGCTCGTCGTCGTGAACACCGGCGACGACTTCGAGCATCTCGGCCTCAGCATCTCTCCCGACATCGACACGGTGCTGTACACCCTGGGCGGCGTGGCGGATCGCGAGCGCGGGTGGGGTCGAACGGATGAAACGTGGCACTTCATGGAGGCGCTTCGCCAACTCGGCGGAGAAGCGTGGTTCCAGCTCGGCGATCGCGATCTGGCCATGCACGTCGAGCGCACGCGGTGGCTCCGACAAGGAAGATCGCTCGATGATTTCGTCGCCCACGCCGCGCTTGCGCTCGGCATCGGTGCCCGTGTTCTCCCGATGACGAACGATCGTGTGCGGACAATCGTCGGCACCGGCGAGGGGAGGCTGCCGTTTCAGCGGTATTTCGTCGAGCGCCGCTGCGCGCCCGTGGTGCGGTCGCTGCGGTTCGAGGGCGCGGACGATGCGGTGCCGGCGCCCGGTTTTCTGGAGGCGCTGTCAGACCCGGAAACCCAGGCGATTGTCATCTGCCCGTCCAACCCGTACCTGAGCATCGATCCGATCCTCGCGCTGCCCGGCGTCCGCGAAGCGCTCGCACACGCGGCTGCGCCGGTGATTGCCGTGTCGCCGATCATCGGCGGTCAGGCGGTCAAGGGGCCGACCGTCAAGATCATGACGGAGCTCGGCATCGCCGCCAACACCGCCGCCGTCGCGGCGCACTATCGCGGGCTGATCGACGGGCTGGTGCTGGACGAGGCGGACGCGGCAGAGGCCGGCGGCATCGATGTGCCGGTGCTCGTGACGCGCACGTTGATGACGGACGTTGCGGATCGCGAGCGGCTGGCACGGGAGGTGGTCGCGTTCGCGGGCACGCTGTCCGGTGAGACAACGCTGAGCAGCGCGGGCCTCGACGTCGCGGATGGCGGCTGGCTCAGGCCGGTGGCTGTTGGCCCATGAGAGGCGGGTCCGTCTGGGCGATTGTTCCGGTGAAGCCGTTCGACGCAGCCAAGCTGCGCCTCGCGCCCGTTCTCGACGCGGGCGAACGGGCACACCTGGCCCGGCTGATGTTCGAAGACGTCCTCACCGCACTGACCGCGAGCCGTCACCTGCTCGGCGGCGTGCTGGTGGCGACGGCAGACCGGCAGGCCGCGGAGATCGCGCGGCGTCACGGGGCGGCTCTCGTCGCCGAGCACTCGCCGGACGGGCTGAACGGGGCGATCGAGCGGGCGATCGGCTCCATGGAACCGTCTCCGGACGAGGGCGTGCTGGTCGTCCCCGCGGATCTCCCGCAATTGTCCGTCGCAGCAATCGAGCACATCGTCCGATTGCTCGATGTCCCGCCGGCTGTGGCGTTCGTGCAGGCGGCCGCGGATGGAGGCACGAACGTGCTGGCCTGCCGGCCCGCCTCCGCGATTCCGCCGCTGTTCGGGCCTCAGAGCTTCTGGCGGCATCGTGAAGCCGCGAGGCACGCGGGTATCAGGACATCAATAGTGAAGAACCCCGACCTCGAGCAGGATATTGACCGGCCCGATGATCTGGTCGCGTTCCTGTCGGTGGAGACCGCCGTTCAAACGCGGACGCACGCGTTCGTCTCCAGCCTCGACATCGCCGATCGGCTGGCGGAGCGCGCTCAGCCCCTCAACCGGGGAATGATTTCTCGCGCGATCGTCTCGATCTGAGCCATCTCGTACTTGTAGGGCACGAAGATCAGCTTCTGCACGCCGGCCGCAAGGTGCTCCCTCAGCTGCGCCACGCACTCGTCGACGGTGCCCATGATCGCGCTGTCCTTGGTGGAGTCGCTCCACGACGCGTAGTCCCACTCCTTGCCAAGCCACTCCATCATCTCGCTCTCGACCGCGGCGCGCGACGGTCCGATCCGGATCGGCAGCTGCGCGGCGTTGAGGAGCGAATCCGGATCCTTCCCGGCCTCGCTTGCGAAGCAGCGAATCTTGGCCCAGGACTTCGCGAAGCTCTCGGGCCTGTAGAAATACGTCAGCCAGCCGTCTCCGGCCGTTGCGGCGCGCTGCAGGACGCGGTCCACGTATCCGCCGATCAGGATGGGCGGACGCGGTTTCTGCACCGGCTTCGGAAACATCACCCCCGCCGGAATGCTGTGGTACGTGTACTCCCCCTTGACCAGGTCCTCGGTCCAGAAGCGCGTCAGGATGTCGAGGTTCTCGTCCATGATCTTGCCGCGCTTCTCGAACGGCACGCCTACCGCGTCGAACTCGCGCTTGTACCAGCCCGACGCCATGCCCATCAACAGGCGGCCGTTCGACAACCGATCCATGCTCGCCAGCTGCTTGGCGAGGACCACCGGGTTGCGGAGCGGCAGGACGAGGATGCCGGTTCCGAGCTTGATCGTCTTCGTGCGCGCGGCAATGGCCGTCAGCAGCGTGAGCGACTCGATGATCGGAAAGTTCGGCTGCACGCCGAGCAGCACGTGATCCCAGACCCAGAGGGAGTCGAAGCCGAGCTGCTCCATCTTCACGCCGTACTCGACCAGCGCGTTGGCGTCCGGCATTTCCGGATACGCGGTGAAGTTGCGCGCGGCGATCCCGAATGTTCCTGACAGCCCGGCCATGATAATGTCTCCTCAACTGGCGTAGCGGCCGGCTTCAGCCGGCCGGCATTCGTCCGCCTGAAGGCGGACGCTACGTCACTCACGCGATATACAGACGATCGGGGTCCAGTTCGCGCAAGGCCGCGAGCTCCTGCGGCGACGGCGGCGCGGTCACCGCCGTTTCGCGATCGAACACCAGCTCGAATCCCGTGTTGTCCTGCACCTGCTCGCGCGTCACGCACGGGTTGAGCGCGACGACCGTCATCCGGCGGGTGTGGCTGTCGAAGCCGAACACGGCCAGGTCCGTGATCACGCGAAACATTCCGCCCATGGGCAGCCCGCGCTCCCGCCTCGATTCGTAGCCGTCGAACCACCCGGGGCTCGTCACGAAGTCGACGCGTTCGACGAACCGGCGCTTCTCGTGCTTCATCGCGACGATCATCGACGTCAGGCTCGCGATGTCGTTGCCGCCGCCCGTCCCCGGAAGGCGCGTCCTGGGGTGCGCGGGATCGCCGATGAACGAGCTGTTGAGATTTCCGAACTGGTCGATCTGCGCGCCGCCCATGAAACCGACATCCACATACCCGCGCTGGAGCAGGAGCAGCACTTCCGCGCTGCCGAGCACCATGTTGGCGCGCGTGGTGCAGCGCTGGTCGTTCGTGGACGGCGGCAGCCTGCCCGGTTCGATGAACGCGCCGATGACGCCGCCCTCGAACAGGATGGTCAGGCCGGGACACCGCGTGCGCTGCGCGAGCGTCGCCGCCAGCAGCGGGATGCCGACCCCGGCAAACACCACCTGCCCGTCCCTGAGCTGCCGCGCGCTCAGAATGGCCAGCAGCTCGGCCGCCGACACCGCCGGCGGTGCGCTAAGCGTCGTCAACGGACCTCCCCGCGCGAGCGGCCGTCAGCAGCTGATCGAGGCCGATCAGATCGAGAAACGCCGTCCACGACTCCGGGCCGTAGACGTAGCGATCGAGGTATTCGCGCATGCCGTTCACGGGGTCGCCGTTGGCGAGACCCACGTAATACTCCATGTGCCGGAGCATGGGCTCGTAGACGCCGTAGCACTCGTGCGGCGCCGATCCGAACGGCAGCTCGACGACCGCGTCGACCGCGAAAAACGGGATCTTCGTGTGATCCGGCGCGCGGCGGATCTGATCGTTCGACACGATGCGCTCCGTCGTGAGAATCACGCGGTTGGCCGCCATCGCGAGATCGATATCCATGAATGGCAGTCCGTCGATCTGCGCGTTGCCGTAGGCGTCGGCGCGCTGCACGTGAATCAGCGCGACGTCGGGGTTCAGCGCCGGCACCAGCAGCACCTTCTCCTGCGTGAACGGGCAGATCATCTCGACGGCTTCCGGCCGCTGCGCGAACACGCCCGACCCGAGCATCGAGCGGATCGGCATGAAGGGCACGCCCATGGCGCCCGCCCGGAACCGCATGCCGACAGCCAGGTGGCTCCATTCCTCGTATCGCGCGCTGCCCGTCTCCACGTGGTGCCGCATCACTTTTGACACGCCCCAGAGGATTCCCTGGCTGAACCAGCTCGTCACGATGTGGTCGGACGCGCCCGAGGCGAACAACAGATCGCCGTCACTCGAAACGATCGACCGCGCGCACGACAGCTTCGTCCGCCCGGCGCGAATCAGCGCCCAGATGAGCCCCATCGGCGTCCGCGACATCGTGCTGCCGCCGATGCCGACACAGTCGCCGTCCCGGACAAACGACACCGCTTCTTCAAGCGACATGACCTTCTCGCGAAGGCTGCGATCGCGCCTGGCCAGGTTCTCCCTGAGCGTTGCGTACGCCGTGACCGTCATGAGCGCGCACCCGTGCGGACGCGGGCGACCTGGTGCGCTGACGTGACGCCGACATCGGCATTGAACTCGTCGATGAGGCGATCCCACGCCGGAATGCTCTCGACCAGGCTCCGCCAGAAGCGCTGGTGCCGCCGCGAGTCGAAGTCGTCGAGCGCCACGCCCTGCTGCTCGACCCAGGTGTAGTAGCCAAGGTTGAAAATCCGGGTGCGCTCGGCGTGCCCCAGCTCGAGCACGTTGTCGTCTGCGGCGGCCTCCAGACAGCGGCCGAAGATCTCCCCCGCATTCACCTCGTCGAAGCCCCGCGTATAGCGCCGCGCGGCATACGCACGCCTCTCACTGGCGTAGAGATCGGCGCCGTCGGTCGCCACCGTCATCACCACATCGTCGGGCCCGTAATCGAGATGCCTGGCGACCTTGATGGCGGCGACAATGTTGGCGAGGCCTGACAGCCCGACATCAGCGAACTGCCGCACGACGTCGGGGTCGACCTTCTGACGGGATCTGAGGTACGCGCGGCCGACGTTGCTGTTGAACAGCTGGTTGAGCGCGTCGGTCGTGGTGTCCGAGACGCCGGCGACGACATCCGTGCTCATGACGTTGTGGATGAGCGGGATGTGTTTGTCGCCGATGCCCTGGATATTGTGCTCGCCATAGCCGTTGCAGAGCATCGTCGGGCACTCGAGCGCCTCGACGGCCACCGTCTTCGAGCCGTGGAGCGCCTTCAGGTAATCCCCGGCCGCAATCGTGCCGGCGGATCCGGTGGCCGAGACGAATGCGCCCAGGCGGTACTCGGGGCTCGTCGATTTCAGGTGCGAGAACACGCGATCGACGGCGCGGCCCGTGCAGTAGTAGTGAATCTGATAGTTCGCGAACTCGGAGAACTGATTCAGGATGACGTTTTCGCGATCGCCGGACAGCTCTGCGCACTTGTCGTAGATTTCCTTGACGTTGCTCTCCGTGCCCGGCGTTCGAATGATGTCCTCCGGATCTCCGACCCAGCGCTCGAGCCAATCGAACCGTTCGCGGCTCATGCCTTCGGGAAGCACGGCGACGCCGCGGCAGCCGAGGATGCGTGAAATCGCGACGCCTCCGCGGCAGTAATTGCCCGTGGACGGCCAGATGGCACGGTCGATCGCCGGATCGAACCGGCCCGTCACGAGCCGCGGCACCAGGCACGCGTACGCCGCCAGCACCTTGTGCGCGCCGATCATCGGGAAGTGGCGGCCCAGCAGCACGACGATGCGTGCGTCGACGCCTGTCAGCTCGCTGGGGAGCACGATGTGCTCCGGTACGGCGACGCGGCGCTTGCGATCGGCACCGTTGAACCAGTGCACGCGCCACAGGTTGGCCGGGTCCGGATCGTCGGCGTTCACGTTCGACGGATGCGGCACCATCCCGCCGAGGAGCGCGTCGGGTTCGGAGAGCTGCCGCCACGTCGGCAGAACAACCCTGGCATTGCGCAGGCGCTCGACCGCCGATCGCCGCCGCTTCTGATCCACGACCGTCGGCGTCACGAGAAGGCTCATGGCGTCGCCACCAGGTGGATGGGCGCGGAATGTCTCGCCCCCGCGAGAAAAGCTGTACGCCGGCGTTCTTCGGGAGCGGTCCCGTAAATCGTCGTGCGCAGCCTGGGCACGCGGCCCAGCGAACCGATGATCGATTCCATGCGCGCGGGCGTCATTTCCTGGCCGTGAACCGCGCCCGCCGATCGCGTGATGGTCTCGTCCATCAGCGTTCCGCCCAGATCGTTCGCGCCGGCGCGCAGGCACGTCTTCACGCCGTCAGGCCCCATCTTCACCCACGACGTCTGGATGTTCGTGATGTGCGGGTGCAGCGCCAGCCGCGCCACTGCGTGCATCAGGACGGCCTCGCGAAACGTGGGACCCGGCCGCGCGCGCCCCTTCAGGTAGATCGGCGCTTCCATGTGCACGAACGGCAGCGGGACGAACTCTGTGAACCCGCCCGTTTCCGCCTGCAGGTCTCGAACGCGCAACAGGTGACGTGCCCAGTGCACGTACCGGTCGATGTGGCCATACATGATGGTTGCCGTCGTCCTGAAGCCGAGGCCGTGAGCGGTCCGCATCACGTCGAGCCATCGGGCCGTGTTCACCTTGTCGGCGCAGAGCGCCGCGCGGACTTCGTCGTCCAGGATCTCTGCGGCGGTACCGGGCAGGGATCCCAGGCCTGCGTCCTTCAACGACGCGAGGAACTCGCCGACGGGCACACCGATGGTCGCGGCGCCCTGATGCACTTCGAGCGGCGAGAACGCGTGCACGTGAATGCCCGGCGCGGCCTCACGCACCGTGCGGCAGATATCCAGGTACGTCCTCCCCGAGAAGCTGGGATCAATGCCGCCCTGCATGCAGACTTCGGTGGCGCCACGGTCCCAGGCCTCGCGCGTCCGCCGTGCGATTTCATCGAGCGTCAGCGTGTACGGCTTGCCGCGCAGGTTCTCGCTGAGTTTGCCTTTCGAGAACGCGCAGAACTGGCACTTGAACGTGCAGACGTTCGTGTAGTTGATGTTGCGCGTGACGACGTAGGAGATCGTGTCGCCGCTGGTGTCCTGCCGAAGCGCATCCGCGGCGGAACAGACCGCCGCGTACTCGTCGCCACGCGCCTGGAACAGCCGCGCAATCTCGTGCTCGTCGAGGCGAACACCGGCGGTCGCCCTCTCGATAAGGGGCGAGACTGCTGACTGCCGACTGCCGACTGCCGACTGCTGACTGCCGACTGCTGACTGAGGAACCGCCGTCGCGAGCCCCGCCGACCAGTCATCGGTCCGCGGCCAGCCGTCGCCGTCGATCTTCCGCAGCAGCATCGTCTGCAGCTTCGGATCGACCCAGGTCTCCGGCGACCGCGCGTACGCCGGGTAGAGGGCGAGGCGCTCGACGAGTTGCTTTCCGGCCACGTTGGTCGCTCGCTCGAGGACCTGGAGGTGTGGCCAGGGCGCCTCCGGGTTGACGTGGTCGGGCGTGACGGGCGAGACGCCGCCCCAGTCGTTGATGCCGGCGTCCACGAGCGGCCGCAGCGCGCCCACGCTGAGGTTCGGCGGCGCCTGAATGTTCATCTCCGGCGGGAACAGCAGCCGCGCCACCGCAATGGTCCAGAGATGCTCCTCGAGCGTCGCCGGCGGCGTCTCCGCCATGCGCGTGCCCGACTTGGGCCGGAAGTTCTGGATGATCATTTCCTGGAGGTGCCCGTACGTCTCGTGCAGCGATCGCAGCGCGAGCAGCGCCTCGACACGTTCGAGCCGGGTCTCGCCAATCCCGATCAGGATGCCCGTGGTGAACGGGATTCGCAGTTCGCCGGCCATGCGAATTGTCGCGAGCCGCACGGCCGGGTCCTTGTCTGGCGATCCGTGGTGCGCGCCGCCCGGCTCGCACAACCGTGCGGACGCGCTCTCGAGCATGATTCCCTGCGAGACGGAGACGCGACGCAGTGCCGACAGCTCGCCGGCGTCCATGCATCCGGGGTTCGCGTGCGGCAGAAGCCCGGTCTCCTCGAGGACGAGACGGGCCGCTTCGGCCAGGTACGAGATTGTTGTTGCATGCCCAAGACGATCCAGCTCGCGCCGAGCGGACGGGTAGCGAAGCTCCGGCTTGTCGCCCAGCGTAAAAAGGACTTCCCTGCAGTGCGCCGCCTGCCCGGAGCGCGCGATCGCCAGCACTTCGTCGAACGAGAGGTACGCGGGCTCGCCGGTCCGCGGAGCCTGCGCGAACGCGCAGTAGTGACATCGATCGCGACAGAGTTTCGTGAGCGGCACGAACACCTTGCGCGAGTACGAAATGACCGGCCCGTGCGCGTGATCTCTGCGGGCTGCGGCCGCCCGCATCAACCCGGTGAGATCGTCGCAGCCTGCGAGCGCCACCGCCTCGTCGTCGTCCATCCGGCAATCATTCGGGTTCATGCGCTGCCTCCGAGGTAGGCCGCTCGAACGTGCGGGTTGCCGATGAGCTCGCGGCCGGTCCCCGACAGCACGAGCGATCCGGATTCGAGCAGATACGCGAAGTCGCACATCTCGAGCGCGGCGTACGCGTTCTGTTCGACCATCAGCACCGTCGTGCCGGCCCTGCAGATCTCCTTGACGAACGCGAACATCCGCTCGACGATGTTTGGCGCGAGGCCGAGCGAGGGCTCGTCGAACATGACGAGCTTGGGCCGTGACATGAGCGCCCGGCTGATGGCGAGCATCTGCTGCTCGCCGCCCGACAACGTCCCAGCGGGCTGATGCCGCCGCTCGGCGAGCCGCGGGAACTCGTCGAAGACCTGTTCCAGATCCTCGGCAATCGCGTGCTGGTCGGTTCGCAGGTAGCAACCCATCTCGAGGTTCTCGAGGACGGTCAGGTTGGCGAACACGCGCCGGCCCTCCGGACAGTGCGCGAGCCCGAGCGAAAGCACGGCATGCGGCGAGGCCCTGGTGATGTCCGTGCCGTCGAAGACGATCTGTCCTCGCTTCGGACGCAGCAGGCACGAGATCGCGCGGAGCAGCGTCGTCTTGCCGGCGCCGTTGGCGCCGACGAGCGCGACGAGCGCGCCCTCGGCGACCGCCAGCGAGACGCCTTTGATGGCGCTGACGCCGGCGTAGCCGCACACGAGATCGCGGACCTCAAGCACAGGCGGCTCCCTGCCCGAGATAGGCGCGGATGACGTCGGGATTCCGCTGAATCGCGGCGGGCTGGCCTTCCGCGATCACGCGGCCCTGGTTCAGCACGACCACACGGTCGCAGACGCCCATCACGAGCGGCATGTCGTGCTCGACGAGAAGAATCGTGACGCCGAGGCCGCGGATGGCTTCGAGCAGCCGGACGAAGCGCGCAGTCTCCACGGCGTTCATCCCGGAGACTGGTTCATCGAGCAGCAGCATCGAGGGATTGGCGGCCAGCGCGAGCGCTACGCCGAGCAGGCGCTGGTCTCCGTACGGAAGCGCGCCGCCCGGTTCGGACGCCCGCCGCTCGATCCCGACCAGGCGCAGGATTTCCCAGGCGCGCTCGGCCATCGCGCGCTCGGACGCCGCAACACCCGGCCATGCCAGCAGCGTTCCCCAGAAGGTCGACCGGCCGCTGCGATGCAGGCCGATCAGAACGTTCTCGAGCACGGTGTTGTTCGGGAACACGCTCGTGCGCTGGAACGTCCGCACGAGGCCGAGCGACGCGACCTGGTGAGGCTTCAGGCTGTTGAGCGGCCTCCCGCGAAACCGGACCACGCCCTCCGTCGGCCGCTGAAACCCGGTGATGACGTTGAACGCCGTCGTCTTGCCGGCGCCATTCGATCCGATGAGGCCGACGGTCTCGCCTTTCGCGACCGTGAAGTTCAGATCGGCGATGGCGACGAGCCCGCCGAAGGTCACGCTGATGTGCTCGACGGACAACTCGGGGATCATCCGCGCCCTCCCGCCTGGCTGGCATCGGGAAGCACGTCGAGGTTGCCGTTTGCCGGAGGCGCCATGCGCGCCGTGAATCGCTGCACGGCAGGCGTGATCCCTTGGGGCAGGAGAAAGACGACCACGATCATGAGCCCGCCGTACAGAATCCACTGCACCTCGGGACTGGCGTACGAACGGCCGACGACGGGGACGAAGCCGAAGATGAGGCCGCCGACAATCGGACCGGCAAGCGTTCCCTTCCCCCCGGTGATCACCATGATCACCATCGTCACGGTATAGAGAAACACGAAGATGTCCGGGTCGATGATCCGGATGTAGTGTGCGTAGAGGCTGCCGGCGGCGCCGGCCATCGCCGCCGATACGACAGCCGCGAGCACCAGGTACTGCGTGACATCGATTCCGACGGAGACCGCGAGTTGCTCGTTCTCCCGCAGCGCGATCATCGCCCGGCCGATTCTCGATCCGACGAGGCGCTTGATCGTGACGTAGACCGCGATAGCCACGACGAGGACGAGGTAGTAATTCGAGATCTTGCTGTAGAGCGTGTACCGGCCGAGCGACGGCAGCGCGAACGCGAACGGTGGGATGTTCGTGATAGCCAGCGGTCCCTGCGTCAGGTCCACCCAGTTCACCGCGACGATGCGGACCACCTCGGAGAAGCTGACGGTGACGATGACAAAATACGCGCCACGCACCCTGAATGACAGCTTGCCGATCAGATACCCGCAGAGACCCGCGACGGCCGTGCCGATCGCGAATGCCGCCGGCACTGGCCAGGGATCGTGGACGAACGTGTGGCCGAACACGTCCACGTCGAAGCCGACGGCGGCCAGCGCGCTCGCGTACGCGCCGATGCCGAAGAATCCGACGTGGCCCAGGCTGAGCTGACCGGTGTAGCCGAGCAGCAGGTTCAGGCTCATCGCGGCGATGATGAAAATGCCGGTGACGATCGCGACGTGGAGCAGGTACTGGTCCGGCAGCCAGATTGGCAGCGTGAACACCGCCAGGAGCCACGCGTACGCCAGCGCGCGCCTCATCCGACCCGCTCCGCGCGCGCGAACAGTCCCGTCGGCTTGATGAGCAGGACGACGATGATGATCGCGAAACCCATGGCGTCCCGGTACCCCGACGATACGTAGCCCGCGCCCATTTCCTCGACCAGCGCGAGGACGAAGCCGCCGATGGTCGCGCCGGTCACGTTGCCGAGGCCGCCCAGGATGACGATCGCAAACGCCTTCAACGACGCCAGGTCGCCCATCGTCGGCTCGACGAGGAAGACGGGCCCGAGCAGCGCGCCGGCGGCAGCGGCGAGGCCGGATCCAATCGCGAACGTCGCGGTGTGGATCGCCCGGATGTTGACGCCCATCAGCGCCGCCGTGTCGCTGTCCTGGAAGGTCGCCCGCATCGCGCGGCCGAGCTTCGTGCGGTTGATCAGGACGTAGGTGCCGGCGATGAGCGCCAGCGCGAAGCCGAGCGCGAACAGCCGCAGCCACGAGACCGAGACGGGTCCGACCACGAGCGGCGACTCGGGAAACGGCGTGGTGATGGACTTGGCGACGCCGCCCCAGACGATCATTTCGCTGTTCTGCATCACGATCCACGCGCCGATCATCACGAGCATGGTCGTGTCGATATCGGCGCCGCGCATCGGCCGCAGGAGGAGGTACTCGACGGCGGCGCCAAGCAGCAGGCCCGCGGCGATCGAGATCGGAATGGCGAGAAAGAAATTCACCCCGCCTGTGGCGGCGAGCCAGTAGACGGAGTAGGCGCCGAACGCGTAGAGCTCGCCGTGCGTGAAGTTCACGACGCGCATGATCCCGAAGATCAGCGTGAGGCCGATGCCGAGCAGCGCGTACGTACCCCCCAGGACGGCGGCGTTGACCAGGTGCTGAAGGAGTTGGTCCATGTCGCCACGCGGCTCTAGGCTTTCGGGACGACGACCTTGCCGTTCTCGATGCGGACCAGGAAGATGTCGCAGATGCTCTGGCCGCTTTCCATGCCGGAGGGACCAACCCTGTTGAACTTGATCTTCCCCCCGAGCCCCGTGAGCTCCACGTTCCACAAGGCCGCGCGAATCGCCGCCGCGTCGGGCTTGCCGGCTTTGGTAACGGCCGCGGCAATCGTGCGGATGCCGTCGTACCCGCGGAAGCTCTCCGTCAGGCCGGCGAACGCGTAGCCGCGCTTCTTCCACTCGGCGATAAACGCGCGCGCGCGCGCCGGATCGGCGGAGAGATCCGGGTTCCAGGGCGCGAAGAACGCGATGTGGCTCGAGCCGTTGACTGCGCCGCCCGCCTGCTCGATCAGCTGATCGGGGACCTGCGAACCGCCCGTCGTGATGATCCGCCGCTTCAGGCCGAGAGCCGCCGCCTGCTTGAACACGAGCGTCAGCTGCTCGACGGCCGTCGTGACGATGAGCGTGTCGGCGTCGGAAGCCTTGATCTTGGCGAGCTGCGCGCTCATGTCCTGGGCGTTCTGCGCCATGTTCTCGACGAGGCCGATCCGGATGTTGTGCGCCTTGAACATCCTGGTGAACTGATCCGCCGTCCCGAGCCCCCAGTCGTTGTTGACGACCAGGAAGTCCGCCTTGCCGATCTTGAGTTGATCGATCAGCTTCGCGAACCCCGTGGCCTCGACCGAAGAGGGCGGCGAGATTCGGAACACGAACGGGTTGCCGATCGTCGTGATCTTGTCGGACGAGGACGTCTCGACGAGCATCGGCACCTGATATTCCATCAGCTTCGGCATGACGGCGAGCGTGAGGCTCGATCCCCAGGCGCCCATCAGCACCGGCACCTTGTCGCGCACGATCAGTTTCTCCGCCACGGACGCGGCTTCGGTAGGGTTGCTCTTGTTGTCTTCGACGACGAGCTCGATCTTGCGTCCCAGGACGCCGCCGCCGGCGTTGATCTCGTCGGCGGCGATCCTGGCGCCGTTCGAGACGTACGTGCCCGACGCAGCGAAGGCGCCGGTCAGCGGCTGGATGACGCCGACCTTGATCGACTGCTGCGCTGCCGGCCGCGCGGCCAGGACGCCGATCAGCAGCACCATCGCCAGGCTCGCCACGCTCCTCGTACGCCTTGTCATATGAATCAACTCCCCGGTTTCGGCCGCTGGACGAAATCGTCTCGGATAGCGTCTACCCTGCAAAACTCCGTCCGTTTGCGCAGTCGTGTCTTTCACGATGACAGCCGCGCCATGTCTTTCTGGCGCAGGTTCTCGAGCTCACGCTTCACCGACTGCAACACTGCAAGATTGCAGGTTACGATCGGCACGTCATACGAAATCTTCAGAAGCGACAGTGCGCTCATCGCCGGAATGATCGTGTCCACGATGAGGAGCGCATCGCCGGCAACGCGCGGACCGAGGCGCGACTGGACAAATGCGTACACCGCGTCAGACGTCATCCCGATCCGTTGGTCACTCGACAGACGCATGCCGTGCAGCGCGGACACAGCGACGCCTCCGGCCTCGAGAACGCCGGCCAGCCGCCGGTTCGTTTCGTCTGCGTACGGACTGACGACCGCGATACGCGATGCGTGCGTATCGCGAAGAGCCTGGAGCGTGGCAGCGCCGACGCCGATGGCTGTTGCTCCGGTCGCTTCCCCGATCCGATTCGCCAGCTTGCGCTCGCAATCGCCGCCCGATACCGTCGTCAACGCCCCGCAATCGAACACGACGATGTGCGGAACGACCGCGGCGAGTGCGTTGGCGGCCGGGATGACGAAGCGGTCGAGATCCTCGTCGTCCGCTTCGCGGGATTCGGCGAAGTCCGCCGTGTGCATCCGGCTGACGTGAAGCGTGGCGTCGTGCGGGAGGCTGCGATAGCAATCCACCTCCATTACGGTGTTCGATGCGGGAATCAGCAGCCCGACACGCCAGCTCATCGCGCTCCCCCTCGTCTATGACGCCAGCGGTTCACGGTGTTCCTGCTCGCGGAGGAGGTGATAGATCCGCTCGGGCGTCGCGGGCGTTTCCTTCACGCGAACGCCGACGGCGTCGTAGATGGCATTGAGAATGGCCGGCGTGGTCGGGATCGTCGCCGGCTCGGAGACCCCTTTCGCGCCATAGGGACCGTTCGGATCGGGAACTTCGACGATCAGGCACTCGATCTCCGGGACGTCGAGCGGCGTCGGGACGAGGTAGAACGCCAGCGACGCCGTTTTCGGCCGGCCCTCGTCCACGATGTGCTGTTCGTAGAGCGCGTAGCCCAGGCCCATCGCGGCGCCGCCCTGCACCTGCCCCTCGACGCCCACGGGGTTGATCGCCTTGCCCGCATCGGTGGCCGAGACCAGGCGCGTCACCTGAACAAAGCCGGTCTCCGTGTCCACTTCGACTTCCGCAAGCTGCGTGGCCCAGCCAAACGTCTGGTAGGCGTCGCCCTGGGACGTCAGCGGATCGACGTCCTTCGTCGTGATGTCCTGCCAGCCCCAGCCGATGCAGCGCTTGCCCTGCTTGTGCATTTCGTCCACGACGCGCACGACGGACAGACGCATGTCGGGCAGAGTGCGCGCGTAGACCTCACCGCGGGCCACCTCGAGATCGCGGGCGGCGACGCCCAGCATTCGTCCGGCCATCTCGATCAGGCGGGATTTCACGTCCAGGCTCGCGTGCCGAACGGCCTGGCCCTGGACGAATGTTGCGCGACTGCCGGAGGTCGGGCCCGAGTCGGGCGTGCTCCCCGTGTCGGCATTGACGACGCGGATGTCGCTCATGGGCATGCCCAGCTCGGTTCCCACGATCTGCGCCAGCAGCGTCTGAATGCCCTGGCCGAGATCGCAGACGCCGGTGTAGAGCGTTGCCGTGCCATCCTCGGCCACCTCGACGTGTGCGGCGCCGATATCCGGCCGGTTGAAACCGTAGCCGATGCCGTAGAACATCGACCCGACGCCAAGGCCTCGTTTTTTCATGGCGTGGACCACTCCAGTCTGTTGGCGGCCATATATTCCTGGATGCGCTGCAGCGTGGCGCCGATGCCTGTGCCCTCGTTGACGACTTGCCCCGTTGCGGTCGTCAGACCGGGCTTGAGGCAGTTGATCATCCGGAACTTGAGCGGCGACATGCCGAGCCCGCGCGCGAGCATGTCCATCTGCGATTCGTGGGCCACGGCCACCTGCAGCACGCCGAACCCCCGCATCGCGCCGCCCGTGAGGTTGTTCGTCGTGACGGTGTACGTGTCCACTTTCACGTTGGGGACGAAGTACGGGCCGGTGGCGTGAATGCCGGCCTTCTTGATCACGTACATCCCGAGCGAGACGTACGGTCCGCTGTCGCCGTAGATACTTGCTTCGACGGCCGTCAGCTGCCCGTTCGCCCGCGCGCCCGACTTGTAGTGGATGGTGAACGGATGCCGCTTCGTCAGCGCGAACAACGACTCCTCGCGCGTGTAGACGAGGCGGACCGGCCGGCCTGTCTTGATCGCCAGCAGACCCGCGTGAATCTCCGTCGTGATGTCGTCCTTGCGGCCGAACCCGCCGCCGACTGGCGCCTGGATGACGCGCACGCGGTTCATGGGCAGGCCGACGTTCGGCGCGATCTGACGTCGGTCTCGAAATGGATATTGCGTCGCCGTGATGATGTTCAGCACGCCGAGGTTGTCGACGTACGCCAGCCCGGCCTCCGGCTCCATCGGGACGTGGTCCATCGACTGCGTCCGGTAGGTCTGCTCGATGATGACGTCCGCCTGTGCGAAGCCCTCCGCGATATCGCCCTTGCGGAGCGTGGTGTGCTGAAACAGGTTGTCGTCGCCGTTGACGAGGGGCGCGTTGGGCGCCAGCGCCGCTTCGATCGTGAACACACCGGGCAGCGGCTCGTAGTCGACGACAATGCGATCGAGGGCCGCCTCGGCCTGTTCCTCGGATTCCGCGGCGACCAGCGCGACCGCATCGCCCACGCTGCGCACCTTGCCTTGCGCGAGCACCCGCTGATCGAGAACGGCGACGCCGTACAGGTTGGGCCCGGCGACGTCCTTGTGCGTGAGGACCGCGTGGACACCCGGCATGGCCAGCGCCGCGCTCGTGTCGATCCGCTTGATCAACGCATGAGGATGCGGGCTCCACAGAATTTTTCCGTGGAGCATCCCCGTCATCGTCATGTCGCCCGTGTACTGGAGCTGGCCCGTGGCCTTCTCCCAGGCATCCAGGCGGGGCGGCGACGCGCCGATCAAACCTTCGGGTGCGCGGGTTTCGACGGCTGTGCTCATGCAGTCCTCCGCATCGGGGCCGTTTTGGGGGCCGCCAGCACCTCGCGCGCCGCGGATTGCACGGCGGCGACGATCTTGTTGTAGCCGGTGCAGCGGCAGATGTTGCCGGCGAGGTAGAACTTGATGTCGTCGCTCGTCGGGTTGGGCTGCTCGCCAAGCAGCGCGCAGGCGCTGACGATCATGCCAGGCGTGCAGTACCCGCACTGGACGCCGCCCATCTCGACGAACGCTTTCTGCATCGGGTGCGGCGTGCCGCCGGTCGAGAGGCCCTCGATCGTGATGACTGACTTGCCGGCTGCATCCCCGACGAGCACGAGGCACGAGTTCACCGGAACCCCGTTCAGCAGAACGGTGCAGGATGCGCACTCGCCTTCGTTGCAGCCCTTCTTCGCGCCGGTGAGGTTCAGGCGATCGCGGAGCGTGTCGAGCAGCGTCTCGTGGGGGGCCGCGCTGACGTGGCGTGTGGTGCCGTTCACCGTGAACTCGTAGCTGCGTTCCATGGGCTGCACACTCCTCTCGACTTCTGGTGCCGGGATCACGACGCCATCCGCTCGGCGCGCGACGCCGCCAACGAAATGACGCGGGTCGTCAGGACGCGGACGATCGCGCGGCGGTAGTCGGCCGTGCCGCGGATGTCCGTGATGGGGCGCGCGGCCTGCGCCGCAAGTTCGCCTGCATGTTCGACAAGAGCGACCGTCAGACGCTCCCCTTCGAGGGCGCCTTCGGCCATCCCCGACCGCAGCGGGACGGGCGCCACGGCGCCGAGCACGATGCGGCACGCCGTGCATCGCCGGTCTGCGTCAAGGGTGATCGACGCGGCCACGCTCGCGATACCGATGTCCATCGCCGATCGCGGACTGAAGCGGGCGTAGGCGTTGCCGCTGCGGGGTGACGCCGCCGGCACCGAGATGCTGGTGAAGATTTCACCCGGGGCGAGGACGGTGCGGCCAGGACCGGTGAGGCAGCGTTCGACGGGCAGCTGCCGGGTGCCCGCCGCCGACGCGATCTCGATCGTGGCGTTCAGCGCGACGAGCGGCGGCGCGCTGTCCGCAGACGGCGATGCGTTGCCGAGGTTCCCGCCAATCGTGGCCAGGTTGCGCAGCTGCACCCCGGCGACAACGCGCGAAGCCTCGGCCAGCGCCGGGAACTGCGCGCGCACGCTGTCGTGGGTTTCGATCGCCCGAAATGTCGTGAGCGCGCCGATCGTCAGGCCGCTCCGCGCGTCCCAGTGCAGCTCGTTCAAGCCGGGGACGAACTTGATGTTGACGACCGAGCGGTACTTCCGCGTGCGGCGACGAATCCGCAGGAGAAGATCGGTGCCGCCTGCCAGGGGCGCCGCGGCATCTCCCTCGTCTCTTAGCACCGCGAGCGCCTCGCCAAGAGTCGCCGGTTCGTGGACGGAGAAGCTCATTTGTTCCTCACTGTGGGATGACTAACCACAATGTGGAACACTCTGCCATGGCAAACGGCGTCCGTCAAGAACGAAAACACTCCGTAAGTCGTTGTTGCTAAAGGAGAACTCTGGTTACGAGAAGCAAGACCGATGTTCGCGGGTAGTGCGGCCTTCGGGCCTGCCGGCCGATCCTCCCCGGTGTGGCTACGTTCGGGCGCCGACGAGTTCGAGGGGGTGTGAGGGGGCGATCCGAGACGGCTGATGGCCGAGTTCGGCTGCGATGCGGCGGGCGCCTTCGCGCGCGAGTTCCGTGTAGTGATCGATCGTCGACGCGTTCACGCGTGTCATGGGCCCCGATACCGAGAGGCCCGCGATCACGTGATCGCGCGAGTCGCGGACGGGCACGGACACGCCGGCCACGCCTTCGTCGGTCTCTTCGAAGGACACCGCGTACCCATTGCGGCGGATTTCTTCGAGCTGCGCGCGGATCGCGTCGGGATCGATCACGGTGTGCGCCGTCATCGGGTGCAACTCCCCGCTCAACACGTGATCGATGACGTCCTGACTGAGGTACGCGAGCAGCACCTTCGACGAACAGCCCGCATACAGCGGCGCCGTGGAACCGACGTCGAGGATCAGGCGCAACCCGCGTCGTTGCTGCACGCGTTCGATACAGACGACGCGATCGCCCTCGGGGCTGACGACCTGGAGCAGCACCGTCTCGCCGCTGACGGCGCTCAACTGCTCCATGATCGGGAGCGCGATGCGCCGCAGTTCGAGCCCGACCTGCGCACGGCGTCCGAGCTCGATGCCGGCGAGGCCGAGGCGGAAGCGGCGTGTCTCGGGATTCTGCGTGAGAAACCCGTGCTGTTCGAACACCCGCAGGATGCGGTGGACGGTGCTCTTGGACATGTCCACCTGGCGCGCGATGCTGGTGACGCCCCACTCCGGCTGCTCGGGGGTGAAGAGCATCAGGACGCGCACGGCCTTGTCGAGAATCTTGACCTGCGGCTGTTCCGGGCGGGGACCGCTCATCGCGTTCATCTTAACGCTTCACGACCTCCACGGTTCCCTTGTCGCCATCGACCGTCACCCAGTCGCCGGTCTCGATGATGTCGAGCGGGTCGCGATCGAGATCCGTGACGCTCGGCACGCGCATCACCACGGCGCCAAGCGCGATCTTCGTCGTCATCTCGTTGAAGACGAGCGCCTTTGGCGCGGTGCCCGCGAGGCGCGCCGTGTGGAACATCGCCGACCAGCCCGACGAGCCCTTGGCGCCGCGGCAGACGAGGATCTTGTCCTTGAAGCTGACGCCCCGCAGTTCGTGGCGCGTTTCGGTGATCACACCCTGCACCGGGTTCACCCCACCCCACCCCGGGATCGTCTCGCGCGTCACGAGCGCCTCTCCCTCCGCCCGCCCGCCAACGACCTTGCGACCGTGTATGACGATCTTCATCATCAGCCCTTCGTCACGAAGGCACGAAGAACACGAAGACTTCTTTCGGGTCTATAGCAATGGCTTCGTGACCTTCGTGTCTTCGTGAAAAGAGAATCCCGAATCACAATGGTTCCGGGTTCCACTTGCCTGTGACCGCGGCATTGATGCAATCCGCAGTGGAACCGAACCACGCCTCGATGTTCATGATCGCCGGCAGGTAGTGGGCCTGCTTCGCGGAGTCGAGCGCTGCGACCTTCGTGCCCGGTGGAATCGCCTGCGCGAAGGCCGAACAGGTGTCGGTCATCAGCACGCCGCCGGCGTCGGCAATCGTCTTCGAGTACCCGCGCGCGTCGGCCAATTCCCGCACCGTTCGCGACGTGAAGATCCACAGCGCGCTGTTGGCGCTGACTCGTCGCCCGGCAAGGAGCCGGCACGCTTCCTCGATCTGCTCGAGCGCCGCGTGCGGGCAGCCGAGCATCACGTAATCCACGGTCGTGTCGCTGGCGCTGGCGTTAATCGCATCGTAGGTCCGGCGGCGCTCCGCCGGTCCGTAGGTGAACGTCGCCGCAGCCTTGCGGTTTCCGCCGGCCGCCTCGAGCGTCGGCGCCTCGGGCGTGACCCCGATCAGGTGATAGAGCTCGACGCCGCCAGATGACGCGGCCGCCGCCCCGAAGTGCTTGTGGCGGACGAGATCGGGCACGCCGAATCTCCCGGTGAGCATCGGGATGTGTTCCTGGACGACGTCGCCGACGAAGTAGCCCAGCATGCCCCAGTCCATGACGCTCTCCACCGGCACGTCGACCTCGATGTGGTGCGTGCCGTAGCGATAATCGGTGCGGTGGAACCCCCAGTCCGGGATCTTGCCCGTGAGCATCGCGGCGCTCGTGCTCTCGCGCCCCTCGGTGTTCGTGCGCGCCCCGAGCACCGAGTTGCAATAGACGACCGCCGAGCTCTCCATCCACGCGCAATGCTCGCCCCTCGCCGGCGTGTTCCCGACGACGTAGGGCGTGCACGTTTTGAGGATCTTGACGCCGTGGCTGGCTGCAAAGTCCTCGCGGGCCTTGTAGATCTGAAACACGTCGGGCTTCGTGCCCAGCGTTTCCCAGTTGTCGGGGTCCGCGCCGCCCTGCAGGCAGCACGTCTGCACCAGCGCCTGCGGCGGTTCGATCAGTTCGTCGGAGTCGAGATCGAAGAACGAAAATATCGCGTCCCGTTCGCTCGTGCCCTGGTCCTTGTAGTAGTTCTGGAGAAATGGGTTGGCCGATCCCGGAACGCCGGCGACGTTGTTCGTGTCCACGAACCGCTCGGCGCCCAGCGCGTCGGCGTAGCGCACCAGCAACTCCATCGCCTTCTGGGTCGCCTTCCCCATGCGGCCATCGAGCATTTCTTTCTCGGCATCGGTCAGCTTCACAGCCACGTTGTACCCTGATCTTAATCACGAAGTCACGAAGGGCACGAAGACGGCTTATCTCGCGAAATCAGATCTTCGTGATCTTCGTGTCTTCGTGATTAGACCGCCGCCAGTTTCTCTGTCGTCTCGAGGTCGTTGCGCAGCGTGCGCGCGCCGATGAGGTAGTGCAGCGCGGCCCAGATGTTCACCAGGCCGACGATGACGAGCGAGTAGCGGAGGGAGCCGCGGCCCATGGACGGCCCGAGCTTGTCGCTGATGAAGCCGGCCACCCACGGACCGATACCCTGGCCAATCAGCGTCTGCACGAGCAGCAGCAGCGACGTCGCGACGGACCGCATCCGCAGCGTCGCGATCGCCTGCGTCATCGCGAACGACGGCCCGAAGAACACCGCGGCCATGAACGTCATCACGCCGAACATCGGGAGCACGAGCGTGAGATCCCCCGACAGGTACGCGACGAACTGGAACGGCACGCACAGCAGCGTGGCGATGCCGGGAATCCACATATACCAGCGGCGGTCGTTGTGGCGCTTGCTCAACCGATCGGCCATGTAGCCGCCGAAGAACGTCCCGAGGCCGCCGATCGCGCTGAACAGCGAAATCCAGCCGCCCGCCTGCAATGCGGACATGCCGTGCGACCGCTGGAAGAACGCGTTGTTGAATGCCCCCGACGCATACCAGACCACGGAGTGCAGGGCGGCGGCGAGGCTGAGGTGCACGAACGACGGCCGCCGGAACATGAACGACAGCACGTCCAGCACCGGCGGCGCCTTTTTCTTCTCGACGATCTTCCCGCCGAAGTCCGCGTACCCGCGTGGCGGCTCGATGACCGTCATCCGCACGAGCAGCGCGAGGATGACGCCCGGGAAGCCGACCAGGTAGAACGTGGCGCGCCATCCGAGGTGCTGCGTGCCCCAGCCGCCGACCGCGGCGCCGATTGACGTCCCGATCGGCACCGCCAGCGCGAAGATCGAAAATGCCGTTCCCCGCTTGAGCTTCGGAAAATAGTCCGAGATGAGCGAGTGCGACGGCGGGCTGCCTCCAGCCTCGCCGATGGCCGTGAACACGCGCGCGCCGAACAGCATCCCGAAGTTGACGGCCATGCCGCACACGCCCGTCGCAGCGCTCCATAGCGCGCACGACCACGCCAGCACGTTGCGCCGGCTGGACCGATCCGCCCACGCCGCGATGGGAATGCCGAGGAAGGAGTAGAAGATTGCAAACGGCAGACCGCTGAGGATGCCCAGCTGCGCGTCGGTAGCGCCGAACTCGCGCTTGATGGCCTGCAGCGACGCCGCCAGCACCTGCGACCGATCGACGACGTTGGCGACGTAGCAGAGCGTCAGCAGCCCGAGGACGTAGTACCAGTACCACTGCTCCGAAAGGAGGCTCGGGACTGGTGGCTCGTGGCTCGTGGCTGGTGGCTCGGCTGCCGACTGGCTGTCGGCTGCTGACTGCTGACTGCCGACTGCCGACTGCTGACTGGTTGCCGGCCTCATTTGTGGGATAGATTACGCGGAATGAAGAAGGCGCTGAGAAGTAATTTCGAGCCCGGGTCGCCGCGCGAAGCGGTGCGCCGCGCCCAGTGGAAAGCGCTCGGCCTCACCGACGAGGACATGCTGAAACCGAAGATCGCCGTCGTCAACAGCTCGTCCGAGCTGGCGATCTGCTTCAGCCACCTCGACGGGATCGCGAAGGTCGTCAAGGACGCGGTGCGCGACGCCGGCGGCCTGCCGTTCGAGATCCGGACGGCTGCGCCAAGCGACTTCATCATCAGCGCAGGCGCGAGCGGCGGTTACATGCTCGCGAGCCGCGACCTGATCGTCAACGACATGGAAATCGCCGTCGAAGGCGCGCAGCTCGACGGCATGGTGTGCCTGTCGTCGTGCGACAAGACGCCGCCGGCGCACCTGATGGCTGCAGGCCGGTTCAACGTACCGACCATCCTCGTGATGTGCGGTTACCAGCCGAGCGGGCACTTCGAGGGCAAGCACGTCGACATCGAAGACGTGTTCCTGGGATCCGTTCAGGCCATGTTCGGCAAGCTCTCGAAGGAGTCGCTCCGCGGCATGTGCGATCACGCAATCGGCGGACCGGGTGTCTGCTCGGGCATGGGCACGGCCAACTCGATGCACATCGTCTGCGAGGCACTCGGCATGGCGCTGCCCGGCTGCGCGCCCGTGCTCGCGAACAGTCCGAAGATGTTCGACTTCGCGCGCCGCTCGGGCCGGCGCATCGTGGAAATGGTGTGGGACGATCTCAAGCCGCGCGACATCCTGACGCCCGGCGCGTTCCGCAATGCCGCGGCGGCGGTGCTGGCCGTGAGCGGATCGATCAACTGCATCAAGCACCTGCAGGCGACGGCGATCGAATCGGGCGTGGACGTGGATGTCTTCCAGCTCTTCAACGATCTCGGCGAAGACGTGCCCGTGCTGAGCGCCGTCAGCCCGAACGGGTCGGACACGATCGAAGCGTTCGAAGCGGCCGGCGGCGGACGGGCGCTGATGAAACAGCTCGAGTCGCGGCTCGATCTCGACGCGCTGACCGTGACAGGCCGCACCGTCCGGGACAACCTGGCTGACGTGATCGTGTCGGACGAGGACGTGATTCGTCCGATCGAGCGGCCCTTCTCCGACAAGCCGCCCATCGTCGTGCTGCACGGATCGCTGGCGCCGGAAAGCGCGATCGTGAAACTGGGCGTGCGCGGACCGGGCAGGAAGACGCGTTTCGAGGGCACCGCGATCGTGTACGAGAACGGCCTCGCGGCGATCGAAGGCATCGCGAAGGGCGACGTCCGGCCGGGCCATGCGCTCGTCGTCCGCGGCATGGGCCCCAAGGGCGGACCGGGAATGGCGGGACCGGCGTCACGCGTGGTGTTCGCGCTCGACGCCGCGGGACTGACCGACGACGTCGCGTTCGTCAGCGACGGCCAGCTCTCAGGGCTGTGCCTCAAGGGCATCATGGTCGCCGAGGTGTCGCCTGAGTCGGCGGTCGGCGGACCGCTGGCGCTCGTCGAGAACGGCGATCGCATCCGGATCGACGTGGACGCGCGCACGCTCGATCTCGACGTGCCCGAAGCGGATCTGATCGCGCGGCGCGTCCTGCGAGGCGAGCCCGCCCTGCCGAAGTCGAAGGGGTATCTGTCGATCTACCAGCGCAGCGTGCAGCCGATGTCCACCGGCGCCGTATTGATAGAACAGAAGTAGTGCAGGCCTTCAGGCCTGCTGTCTCTGCAGGCCTGAAAGGGCCGCCCTACTTGGCAAGATCGCAGAATTCTTCGTACGGAAAATCCGAACCGAGGCGGCGGAGCTCGGCGATGAAGTGCTGGTCGATCTGGCGCTGGCGCTCCGGGCTCAGCATCTCGGACGACCCGCCGTGCGCGCCCTTGCGGATCATCGCTCCCGGCTCGCGCCACGGCACGAGCTGCCCCATTGCGTACTTGCGATCGTTCTGCTTCATGTACTCGAACGACGACAGCCGGCACACCTCGTCGATGAGCGCGTCCGAGGCCTCGATGTCGAGAAACTGTGCGACCTTCGCGACAACACCACGCAGATCGCGTTTCATCGACTTGAACGAGACGATCAATACGTTCGGCCGGTGCCGCTCGGCCCAGTACCCGCCGGTATTGGCCGCCCAGCATCCACCGAGCGGGAACTGCTGCGACAGGAACAGGTCATACCATGTGTTCACGGACGGCATCGCCGAGCCGTAGACGCCGTCTTTGACGAACAGGTAATTGGACACGAAGACATCCTTCGGATCGCGGATGACGGCGATGTACCGGGCCTGATCCGAATACGGCAGCATGTCCCAGTTGAAGTGCGTCTTGATCACGCGCTTCCGTTCGGGCGACTGCTCCCAGTGCGTCGCCTCCTCGATTGGGATCGCGTACCTCTTCATGAAGAACGGCATGATCGTCGTGTCGGGCCACGGCACGATTTCGTGCAGGTGCTCGTACTCGCCCTTGCCGTGGTAGATGAGCTGCAGCGCAATCTGCATCATCCAGTTCGTGCCGCTCTTCGCGTACGTCATCACGAACACGTCCTGCGGGCCCGGGTTGTACCGCAGGAACGGGTTCTTCTTGCGCGTGCGCTTGTCCTGGATGTCGTGCTGCCGCCCGAAGAACTTCACCGCCGCGCCGCGCCGCTCCTGGAACCGGATGAGTGGGCCCATCACACCGCCAATCAGGGCGCCAAAGATCACCTGGGCGGGCAAGGATGGCGGGTGTCGCTTGTAGGCCATGGTTCAGCCGCGACGCATGCTACCGCAGTAGAATCCTCGGGGCCAGAGGCCAGAGGCTAGAGGCTAGAGGCTAGAGGCTGGGGACTGGGGACTGGGGGCTGGGGCTGGGGCTGGGGGCTGGGGATGTTCAACGCGCGGTGGCTCACGATTCCCGCGATCCTGCTGCTGGCAGCCGTGTCCGCGCGCGGGCAGGCGCCACAAATCGCCGAACAGCACGCGGACCTTCCGGGCGTCCGGTTGTTCTATATCGACACGGGTGGCATGGGCGTGCCGGTGGTGCTGCTGCATGCCGCCACAGGCAGCGTCCGTGCCTGGGAGCACCAGATCCCGGCGTTCACCAAGGCTGGCTTCCGCGTCATCTCCTTCGACCGCCGCGGCTGGGGCAGGACCGAGAGCGCGCCCGGCGCGGCGCCCGGCACGGCGGCCGACGACCTGATCGCCCTGATGGATCACCTCCACATCGATCGATTCCACCTGGTCGGCACCGCGGCAGGGGGGTTCGTGGCGTTCGACACGGCGCTCTCATTTCCAAAGCGCCTGCGCAGCTTCGTCGTCGCCAACAGCATCGGCGGCGTGCAGGACGAATCGTTCGTCGAGCTCGGGCGCCGCATCCGCCCGCCCGAATTCACGGCGATGCCCGCCGAACTGCGCGAGGTGTCGCCGTCGTATCGCGCCGGCAACCCCGACGGCACGCGCCGATGGGTGGAGCTCGAGCACCTCAGCCGCCCGCCGGGACCCGCGGCCCCGGCACAGCCGCTCAAGAACCGCATCACCTTCGCGCTTCTCGAAACCATCACGGTTCCGGCGCTGCTGCTGACCGGCGACGCCGACATGTTCGCGCCGCCGCCCGTGATGAGGATGTTCGCCGCGCGCATCAAGCACGCCGAAACCGTCGTCGTCCCGGAAGCCGGTCACTCGACCTACTGGGAACAACCTGACGTCTTCAACCGCGCCGTCCTGAACTTCATTCGGAAACACTGATCCGGATGCGCCATACTTTTAACCACAAAGATCACGAAGCTCACAAAGGAGAAACATCGGGTTGCTTTGTGTCCTTTGCGATCTTAGTGGTTCAAACCGAAGGAGCAGCATGAAGGTCATCAGCCGACTGGTCGCCGTCCTGGTCTTCCTCACACTCGCGGCGCCGGTTCGGGCCGCCGAGATCAACGTGCTCTGCTCGAACGGCCTCAAGGCCGTCGTCGACGAGCTCGCGCCCATGTTCGAGAAGAAGACCGGCCACAAGGTCGTGCTGACGTTCGAGCCGTCCACGCAGATTCAGAAGCGAATCGAAGCCGGCGAGGCGTTCGACCTCGCGGTGATGACCACCCCGCTCATCGACCAGGAGATCAAGGCCGGCCGGCTCGCGGCGGACTCGCGAACGATCATCGCGCGCTCGGGCCTCGGCCTCTCCATGCGCGCAGGTTCGAAGAAGCCCGACATCAAAACTGTCGAATCGTTCAAGCAGGCGCTGCTCAATGCGAAATCGATTACCTACGCCACGGCCGGCGCGAGCGCCGCGCCGTTCGAGGCGCTGGTCGATAAACTCGGAATCGCGGCGCAGGTGAAGCCCAAGTACAACCTGCGTCCGACGGCGTCGCAGGTCGGCGAGGTCGTCGCGAACGGTACTGTGGAGATCGGCGTCGCGCCGGTCAGCGAGATCCTGCCGGTGAAGGGGGTCGAGCTCGTGGGATCGTTTCCGGCGGACGTGCAGAGCTACGTCGTGATGACGGCGGGCGTCAGCACCAAAGCGAAAGAAAAAGCCGGCGCCAGGGCCCTCGTCGATTTCCTGATGGCGCCGGCCAACGCGGCGATGATCAAGGCAAAAGGCATGGAACGCTAGGACTCGCATCGAAGGCCGGAGGGTCCCCACCTTCCGGCCTATTCCTTTGGGCTTGAACCTGATCAGGCCCGCACGGCGGCGATCTTCCGTGCCTGCAGGATCAGTTCGGTCGCCAGCAACGGAATCGCCCAGCACGCCCACGCCATGATGCCGATCGCGGTCGCCAGTTCGACGCCGCGCCCGACCATCGCGACCTGCCCGGCCCGGAACGTCACGAACGCGAACGTCACGACGTAGCTCCTGATCGTCCACTCGCGGTGTTGATCGATGAGGTTCTTTCTGATCGCGACGTACGCCAGACCCGTCGTCGTCATCCAGGCCACCCCGAGGAAGAACAGGCCGGATCCGAAGATGGCCCCGCCGTCGGTCTTCAGCGCCAATCCGAAGGCGGCGACCGACCCGATCGCAACCGCGGCGAGGTAGACGAGGCCGAGCCGCCGATGGACTTCCATCTTCACGTCGTGCAGGCCCAGCCAGATCTGCACCGGGCCCGTCAGAAGCGCGATCATGCCGCACGCGACATGCGTCAGCAGCCAGCCCCGGCGCGGCCAGTACTGGAACTGAAAGCCCTGGAGCGCCTGCTGAGCCGCGTCCTGCGGGCCCAGCATTGCCCGGTACGGCAACGCGGCAACGATGATGAACACGACCGCCAGCAGTGCGGCAAGCGTGACGAGCGCCTTCGAGCCGATTCCCGGCACACGGCCGGGCGCAGTGCGTTCAACGGTGACCATGACGTCTACTTTAGTATGGCCTGCATCACGGCGTTCTCGAATTCCGGCCGCATGTCGCGTACCGGCGTTTGAATCATCATGACGGCAATGAGATCTTCCTTCTGGTCCACCCAGAAATGCGTGCCGTACGCGCCGCTCCAGCCGAAGCTGCCGTCTGACACGCGCGCGCCGCTCGCCACCGCGTTCTTGACGACGCGCACGCTGAGGCCGAACCCTTCGCCGGGCACACGGCCCTCGAGCGTGTCGGGCGCGTGGACCGACGCCATGTAGGAGACCGTGCGGGGGCTGAGCAGCCGCTTGCCGTTCAACTCGCCGCCGCTGACGAGCATCTGGGCGAACTTCGCGTACTCCTCGGCCGTCGTGATGAGGCCGCCCGATCCCATGAAGTAGACCTTGCTCTGCATCGACCCGGGGTTCGTGTTCTTCGCCATCTTGCCCTTCGGGTCCAGCTGATAGGCGGTCACCATGCGCGGCTCGAGCTCAGGCGTCGGATAGAAGGAGACGTCCTTGATGCCGAGCGGCTCGAACAGCCGCTGCCGCAGGAACTGATCGAACGCCTGTCCCGACACGATCTCGACGATGCGGCCGAGCGTGTCGAAGCCGGCCTGCGGGCTGTAGGACCACCGCGAGCCGGGCTGGAACTCGAGCGCGCTCATGCCGAGCCGCGGGACGTAGTCCGCCAGCGTGTCGGTCGGCTTCCTGGCGATCGCGGGCTTGCGGATGTCGCTGTTGCTCATGGGGCCGCTCGCGAGCCCCGACGTGTGCGTGAGGAGATCGCGGATCGTGACTTCGCGCTCGGCCGGCACCGTGTAGAACTTCGGCGGCGCGGGGGGCTCGTCGGCGCCAGGAGGGGGACCCTGCCGCGGCAGAGGGACGGCAACCTTCAGATCCTTGAAGCTCGGGATGTACTTCGACACGGGATCCGTGATGCGAACCTTGCCCTCCTCCATCATCATCATGATCGCGACGCCGGTCACCGGTTTGGTCATCGACGCGATGCGGAACACCGCGTCTTTCGTCATCGGCTTCTTGGACTCGATGTCGGTCACGCCGGTCGCCTCGAGATGCGCAATACGCCCGTGGCGCGCGACCAGCGTGACGCCGCCGCTGATCTCACCCGCGGCGATGTGACGCTTCATCATCTCGGTGATGCGCCCCAGCCGCTCGCTGGAAAGGCCGACATCCTCCGGTTTCGCCGTCGCCGGCTCGGCCGCCGGACGCAACGCGAGCACGGACACGAACACCGCCACAACCGCAGCCGACACCAAACGGAGCCTGGTGTTCATGCGCACTCCTTCGTCACGGCAGGCCTGAAGGCCTGCACTACTTCTGCACTTTCCGTCACTTCCCAACTTTGAACTTTGAACTTCAAACTTTCTTCTAGGGTGTTCCCGCCGGTCCCTTGATGTGCCCGACGTCCTGTTCGTTCTCCTGGCAGATGTACTCCATCAGTTCTTCGCCGGGCCGCAGCCGGGCCGTGAACTTGATGGTGAACGGCTTCGAGTAGTAAACGGGGTCCGTGATCGTCGTCTCGACGACGAGCGAGCCCATGTCGGTTCGCGTGTACCGCTCGAGCGTATGCAGCTTTTCTGAGTGCGGATGGCCGCGGAAGTCGAACCAGAACTTGTCGTTGAACCCGACGGTGTCGACGACGAGCGAGTTGCCTTCGTAGTGGCCGACCGAGTGGCCGTACCACGTCGGGTCCGGATCCTCCGGGTGCTTGCGGCCGTCGACGAAAATCTGCCGGTAGCTGTGGATGTTGCCTTCGAACAGGATGAAGACGTGCGTCGGCGTCTGCAGCATGCGCCAGGGATACGGTGCGATGCGCGGCACGCCGGTTGGCAGGCAGTTGGCCTCCGGATCGTCTTTGGACTGCCGCGCCGCCATGACGCGGATGCCTTCGGCATTGAGCGGGATCTTCTCGCCCTTCGGCATTCCCTGCTCCAGGTCGCCGACCGGGCCGCCGCCCTGCCAGACGCCGGATAAATCAGGTTGCCCGTTTGCCAGTTTCGGCGCGGGGCCTGACGGCGCCGCCGCGCCGCGCCCTCGTCCGGTGTTCAGGCCTCCGCTGCCGGCCGGAGACGTCGGGTTCTGCTGCCTGCGCGACCAGCAGCGGCATCGCCACCGCCGCGAACGCGACGCCAAGGAGAATTCTTCGCACTTTCATGGGTTCCTACCGTCCCGTCGCCGGCGCCGCTGGGGCGCCTTCGGCATCAGCCGACGATCCGGCGAACACGCGCTTGCCGCTCGCCAGCGTCACGACGCGGGCGTTCGCCATCTTCGACCCGTCCTTCGCCAGAGAGCCTTCGACTTTGATTTCGTCGCCGATGTTCAGCGTTCGGCGCGTCCAGCCATTGCGCGACAGCACGTTCGGGCTGGCCAGCTCGAGGTTCCACGTGTGGGTGCCGGTTTCGTCCTTCACGTCGATGTAGAAGCGCGCGTGCGGATTGGTCCACTCGATTTTCGACACGACGCCCTTGAGCGTGACGGGCTTGGCCGCGTCGTATTCGGCCGCGAATGAATGATGGGCGCCGGCCGGCACCCCCGAAACGAGCAGCCCGAGACCGGCAAGAACGGCGGCGAGCGACAGCTTTTTCATACAACGAGCCTCCTCGGAATCGCCCGCGGGCGTCCGACCCGGGCATACTACGCCGGGGCCGGGGGGCTGTAAAGAACGGGGATCAGAGGTTAGAGGTTGGAGGTTGGGGACTGGGGGCTAGGGACTCGGGGCTGGGGGCTGGGGGCTGGGGGCTGGGGATTAGCGATACGTTCTGAGGTTGTTGTACGCGGCCTCGATGTTGGGGACGCGCCGCTGCTCGTAACCGGTCCAGCTCCGATACTTGTCGAACATCAGCGTCCGTTTCAGCTCGTCGAGCGGTTTGCCCGCAGACATCCCCGCCGACACCGTGGACGCGAGGTCCTCGAAGAACACGCGCAGCTCTGTCACGTCGGCCTTCGTGAGCTGGATATCCTGATGGCCGGGCACGAGCACGTCGAAATCGAGTGCCTCCACGGATTGGATCGAGCGAATCCACGCCGACAGCGGCGTCCCGTCGAACCCGGGATTGGCCCCGCAGGCCGCCGGCCACGACCGGAAGCCGCTCGTGCCCGCATCGACGATGAACTCCGTCGCGAACACCGCGCGTTCAGCTGGAAAGTACATCACGGTGGCATCCACCGAATGGTTCTGGCCCGGGTAGAACAACTCGACGGTCTGCCCGCCGAGGACGATTTTCATCCGATCCGAGTAAACCAGATCCGGCCGCCGCACGTCGGCGAAGTACTCCGCGACCGTGACGATGCCGTCGCCGTTGCGGTCGAAATGCGGACCGTCGGGCGTGCCGCACCGCGGCGGGCGAATCTCGTTCGCCTCAAACACGCCGTTCTGGTTCTTGTCCAGCATGTCGCCGGGCATCTGCGGGATGCGTCCGTCCATCTCGCGCAGCATGTTCTCCTGCGCCACCAGATGTGCGGTATCGGCGAAGACGCCGGCGCCTTCCGCGTGGTCGAAGTGGCTGTGGCTGTAAACGACGTACCGCACCGGGCGTCCCGGGAAGCGCTGACTGAGCTCGCTCTTGAGCCACGTGGAGAACGGCTCGCTGATCGGATCTCCGAGGATGATGCCCGCAGGCGTCACGTAGAACACCGTCGTCCAGCCCTGGTTGTGCGCGCGATACAGGTTGCCGCGCACGTGGGCGATGCTACGCACGGCGTCCGGCGCCAGCCGCCGCGCGCCCGCAGCCGGCGCAACCGCCGGCGTCTGGGCCAGCGCGATGCTTCCGGCTATTCCAACGATCGCAAGACAGCCGGAAGCCAGCCTACGGCCGCTTGAGGTGATCACGGTCTTTCTCGTTCTCGCAGAACATCTCGAAGATGTCCGCGTCGGGCATCAGATCGTGCGGCACCTTGACGGTGAAGGGCCGCGTGTACATTTTCGGATCGTCGAAGGTCATCTCGACGTCCATGTGTCCGAAGTCGCGGCGGCGGAAGCGCTCCGTCACGCGCAGGGCCTCGCTGCGAGGATGGCCTCTGCCATCGAGCGGGTTCTTGTCGTTGAAACCCGCCGTTTCCACGACGAAGATGTCGCCCTCCCAATGCCCGATCGAATAGCCGTTGAATGCCGGTAATTCGAATTGTTTCGGGAGCGCGCGACCGTCGGCGAAGATCTCACGATGCGTGCTGCCGGCTTCATACAAGACGACAGTGGTACGCGGCGCCTGGATGATCTTGATGGGCTCGGAAAGGAGGTCGGCTAGCGGAAATCCCAGGACGCCCATGCACACGTCCGAGGGATCGCGGTCGGCGGCGCGCTTCTTCATCAGTTCCACGGCTTCGGGCCGCAGCAGCGATCCTGCTTCCGCCGGCGCCATGTCGATGAACATGATCGGTGGAGTACTTGTGCTGAGTGCCAATTTCCATTCCAGGCACATCGACTTTGACCCTGGCATCGATGACATCGCCGTAGAGGCGTCTCATCTCCGCGACCGAGGTCAACTCGTGCATCCAGACGCCGGTGAGATCCGGCTTGCCGTCGGGCGCCCGCGGCGCCGGCGCGGTCAGGTCAGGTTTACCGTCGCGCGTGCGGGGCGTTCCCGGCGTGGGAAAGTTCAGCCATTGCGCGTGCACGCTCGTGGACACGAGAGCCAGAAACCCGAGCACGATCAGGAGCCGCTTGCGTGTCATCGTGCATTCTCCAGCGACCGGCTGCGTCACTTCGCACGGACGCGGGCGGAACTTCGATCCGTCCGCCTCGCGCTTGAAGTGCGTGGTCAGCATGAACGGCAGATTCAGATAGGCCGGGTCGTCCACGATGGACGTGAGAATCAGCCACGAGTCGCCGTTTGGTTCGCTGGTGCGATCGAAGAATTCCGTGAGCACGGCGTTGGCGCTGTACGGTACACCGTTCCGCCGCAGATAGCCCGGCTTCATCCGCGTCGTCACCACCTTCAGGGACCCGCTGAGTGCCGTGGGGACAACGGCCGCGTTGCCGCGTCCGCCCGCCGCTGGCGCGAGGCTCTGGCCCTCCCGGACCGTCTCCCAACCGGCGAGGGACAGCCCCTGCCAGCTCGGCGCGCCGCTCGCCGGCGAAGGCGTCTGCCCCGAAGGGAAGTGGAACAGCCGGACCTGGTTTCCGTTGTCGATGTCTACCTTCAGCGTGCTGTCGTCCTGCCACGTGATGTGCAGGCGCACCGGCAGCCGCATGATGCCCGCGGCGCCGAACGCGCGGCACTGTTCGCCGGCGGCGATGTCTTTCGCCGGATCCCACGCGTCGGCCGCCGTCGTGCCGTCCGCGTTGAGCGGCACGCTCGCGTAGTCGCCTTTGGGCGGCGTCACCATCCGGAAGCGCCAGTCCTCGGTAATCGCCGCTGCCCAATAACCAGTCAGATCGACCGGCGACGCCTCTTTGGGCGACCGCGCCGGCTGGGCGGCGCCGCCGCGTCCCTGTAAGCCCTGTCCGGCTGCGACAACGGACACGCCGGCTATCAGCACGAGTGCGATCAGCGTGCGTTTCGCGAACTCGATCGCCACGCTACTTCTTCCCGGCTCGGGCGAGCTCCGCGTAGACCGTCTCTATCAACATCGCGCCCGTCCATTCCTTGCGTGTGCCGTAAATGCCGTCGTACTCGAGCGTCGGCTTCGCGGCCTTCACCTGCTCGAGCGTCATGTTCTTCTTCACCATGTCGCGCACGCGGTCGCGGATGATCGTCAGCATGTCGCGGTACTCGAGCACGTCGGCCTCGTTGCAGATCCGGCCGTGGCCCGGGATCACGCGCGTGCCGCCCATCTGATTGCGCTCGGGAACCGTGATGTCCAGGATCGTGTTCAGCGCGTCCAACTCGCCCTGGAGCGTACCGCCCTTCGCGGCGTCGATGACCGGATAACTATCGGTCCGGAAGATGTCGCCGGTGCTGATGACGTCCGAGCCGCGGAAGAACACCATGACGTCGCCGTCGGAATGCGCCTGCGGTTGATGGAGGAGCTGTACCGCTTCCCCGTTGGCGTAGAAATCCTTCTTCGGCGTGAAGAAGCTCGAGGCCGGGAGCGCATCCCCGGTGAGTGCCGCAAACCCGGGCGTACCTTTCATCATCCGGTTGAGCGCCTTCTCGTGCGAGATCACCAGAACGCCGCTGTTAGGTGCGCCGCTGGCCGGGCCGCTGGTGCCGCCCGCCGCTTTGACGATGGCGCCATTGCCGCCGATGCTGTCGGGGTCCGCGCTCGTATTCACAAGATAGCGCAGCGGCTTCTTCGTCAGGCGGCGCACGGCCGCGACAATCTTCTCGCCCTGCCCCGGCCCGCCGGCGTCCACGAGCGTGACGCCCTCCTCGCCGACCTGCGCGGTGACATTCGTGCCCCCGCCCACGAGCATGTAGACGCCCCGCTGGACGTGCAGGATTTCAATCCCGTCCACCTTGACGATTTCAGGCCAGGGTTCGGTGAGCGCCCTTGGGGTTGGCTGCTGCGCATCGAGGTGCGGCGCGGCTGCGGCGAGCGCCAGCCCTGCGGCGATGGCGAGGTGGCGCGATCTCATTTCGGCGCCCGCGTCATTTCGGCGCCCGCGATGCCGCCATGTCGGCGAGCATCTGACGCACCTTCAGCTCGTACTCCGGGTAGATCGTCTCCTTGCCGCCCTGCGTCGCCTCGAACGGCAGGCCGTGGTGCTTCGCGTAGCCGTCCTGCCTGGTCCCGAGTGGGTAATGCGGGACGTAACCCTGCGGATGACCGGCCACTTCGTCGACCACCTCGAAGATGAACCGCTCGTCGAGCGTGACGTTCGACGTGCGCACCCACTGGGACGTGCGGATGAACGGCTCCTCGAGGTAGACGGGGTCGTCGACGATCGTGACGAGCGTCAGGTAGTCGCCGTGGCGGATGAAGTGCTCGGTCATGGTCGCATGCGCGCTGCTCGCCACGCCGTTGCGCTGGATGACGCCGTACTTCATGTGCGTCGTCGTGATGGTCAGCTGATTGCCGTCGACGCGTCCGGTCGAGAATCCGTCCCACGTGTGCTCCGCGTACTCGGACGGGTGCGGCCGGCCGTCCATCCAGATGACGCGGTCGTCGCGTCCGAACACACCTTCAAGCGTGTAGGCGAGCAGCGTCTGTGTCACGGGATCGTTGATCTTGTTGATCCGCATGTTCGGGCCGGGACCGCGCATGAAGTATTGCGCCGGATGCGGTTTCGCCATCTGCTCGGGTAGCGAGAGGATGGACGCGTCCCAGGTTGATGCCTTCTGACGGACGGCCTCGTTGATCGGCAGGCCGGTGTAGTCGCCGAGCTCGGCGCCGGGTCCGCGGTGCGGTTGATCTTCGTGGACGCGGGCCGCCCACTCGCCCGAGATGTCCACCTGGGAAAACGCCGGCGCGGCGGCCAGCAACAGGCCCAGCGTCATCAGTCCGCTGCGGAAGGAACGTCGGGGCATACCTCAGCCTCCGGTGTGACTACGGTCGCCAATTCTACGCCGTCGGCTTGTCTTGATGCCGACTTTCTACTATCGTCTGGACCACTCGAGCCGCAAACTGATCGGCCAGTTCAGTCCGGGAGATTCGTCGGTATGAGCCAGATCAATTCTGTCCGGCTGGTGGGCGCCGTCCTTCTGGCCGTCGCGTGCGCACCGCCCGCCTTCGCGCAGGCAGACTTCTCAGGACACTGGGCGCCGCTCTTCCACGAGGATCGTCCCGAGCGTCTCCCCGGACCCGAGCTGGGCGACTACCTCGGCATCCCGCTGAGCGAGGCGGGGCGCCTCCGCGCCGACAGCTACGACAGCGATCGCATTTCCGTCGTGCAGGAATATCAGTGCCGCCCGCACGCGGGCGATTACATGATGCGCGGCCTCGCGAACATGCGCGTCGATGCGATTCGCGATCCTGTCACCAACCGGCTGACCGCATACCACCTGCGCATGGGATTCCAGGAGATGGAGCGGACGATCTACCTCGATGGCCGGCCGCGTCCGTCGCCGAACGCGCCCTACACGTGGTCGGGCTTCTCCGTCGGCACGTGGCAGGACAACGTGATGAACGTCTACACGACGCACCTCAAGGAAAACTACATCCGGCGGAACGGGATCCCGGCCAGCGACAAGCGCACGTTCACCGAGCACTGGGTCCGGCACGGGAACTACCTGACGGTGCAGACCGTCATCACCGATCCCGTCATCCTCACCGAGCCGCTGGTGCGCAGCCAGACTTGGGTGCTGGATCCGACGCAGCAAATGGGGCGCGACATCTGCGAGACGGTGCCCGAAGTCCCGTCAGCGGCGTCGGCCGTCCCGAACCATCTTCCCGGCACCAACCCGTTCCTGCGCGAGGTCGCGGAGTGGTACGGCCTCCCCGCCGCCGCGACACGCGGCGGCGCCGAGACGATGTACCCGGAGTACCGGAAGACGATGGGCAAGCCGGAAACGCCACCCCCGGCGATCTGCGTGCGGTACTGCAACTGCGGCCTGAACGACGGCGGCTGCAACCTCAAGTAGCGGAGAGTCCATGCGCCGAGCGTCTTGGGGAGTGTTCGCGGCGGTCCTGCTGGCAACGGCGGCGATTTCAATCCGCGCGCAGCATCGGACCTCGACCGCTGGACCTCCCGGACGTGGTGGACCTCTTGAAACGCTGCGAGTTCAGCGCAACGTGTACGCGATCTTCGGCGCCGGCGGCAACGTCACGGTGCAAATCGGCGACGAAGGCGTGCTCGTCGTCGACTCGGGTGTTGCGGCGTCGGCCGGCGCGCTGATTGCCGAAATCCGCAAGCTGTCTTCGCGGCCGATGCGGTTCCTGATCAACACGCACGCGCACCCGGATCACGTCGGCGGCAACGTCGCGTTCTCGTCGGCCCCGGTCGATCCGCGGCCCGATTTCTCGGGCGCGGGCGGCCCGCCCGCCGGCGACCCGCTCCAGCCGCTCAACATCATCGCGAACGAGCACGTCCTGAGGCGCATGACCGCGGCGCTGCCGCCGCTGGCGCCCGGGCAACCGGGCGGCGCCGAGCGGCTTCGCGGCATGCCGATCGACGAGTACTTCGTGCCGTCGAAGGACATGCACTTCAACGGCGAGGCGGTCGTGCTCTATCACGAGCCGAACGCCCATACCGACGGCGACACCATCGTATTGTTCCGCGGTTCGGACGTGCTGAGCGCGGGCGACGTGTTCACGCCCGGGAGTTACCCGTTCATCGACGTCGCGGCCGGCGGCAGCGTCCAGGGCGAGATCGCCGCCCTCAACCACCTGCTCCAGCTCGCCGTGCCCGGCCACACGCAGGAAGGCGGCACCTACATCGTGCCCGGCCACGGGCGGCTCGCAGACGAGGCGGATCTCGTCGAGTTCCGCGACATGATCGCCATCGTTCGCGATCGCGTGCAGGACATGGTGAAGAAAGGAATGACGCTCGACCAGATCAAGGCCGCGCGGCCGTCGCGCGACTACGATCCGGAGTACGTGACGCCGCAGAGCTTCGTGAAGGCGGATCAATTCGTCGAATCGATCTACAAGGGACTGGCGGCGCGATGACGAAACGAGGCCTGCTGGTGCTGGCGTTCGCGGCCGCTCTGCCGGTCACGACGCTGGCGCAGGGACGCGGCGGCGCGCAGCCGGCGAAATCGCCGAAAGAAGCGGCGCCGGTCGATCTGACCGGCTACTGGGTGTCGCTCGTCACCGAGGACTGGCGCTGGCGGATGGTGACGCCCATCAGGGGCGATTCGGCGAGCGTGCCGATCAACCCGGCGGCGAAGCAGATCATGAACAACTGGGATCCGGCGAAGGACGAAGCCGCGGGCAACCAGTGCAAGAGCTACGGCGCGCCCGCGATCATGCGCGTGCCCGGCCGGCTGCACATCACGTGGCAGGACGACAACACGCTCAAGGTCGAAACCGACGCCGGCACGCAGACGCGCGTGCTTCGATTCCCTTCGACAGGCTCAGGGCAAGCGGTGCAGGCGCCTCCGAACCAGCCCCCGAGCTGGCAGGGATACTCGCTCGCGCGCTGGGACACCGGTCTCACGCCCGTCGGCGGTCAGCTGCCGCTCGGGTTGAGCCAGCGCCAGGGCATCCGCTCGCGCTCGCTCGAAGTCGTGACGACAAACCTGAAACCGGGTTACCTGCGGAAGAACGGCATCCCGTACAGCGCGAAGACGACCGTCACCGAGTACTTCGAGCGCTTCACCGAACCCGACGGCAACGATCACCTGATGGTGATGACGATCGTCACCGACCCCGAGTACCTCGCCATCCCCTTCGTCGTCACGTCGGATTTCAAGAAAGAAGCCGACGGATCGAAGTGGGATCCCACACCGTGCACGGCTCGCTGACGCGGGCCGTGGCTCGTGGCTCGTGGCTCGTGACTGTTCCAGCTTGACCTTCTCCTCCGACAGGCGTAAATGTACTGGCAGATGCGCATCGCATCGGCGGAGGGTCCAAATGGACGAGCCACCGATCCAGCACCGCGCATCGGCTCCGGGTAACCGCCGCTGATGCGCACAACAAGGCGACGTTAGATTAGTCACTTGATCCTGGCTCCTGCCGGGAGGCGTGGTTTCACGCAGTGAATCAATGAAAACGCCGGGCATGGGCGGCCGCCCACGGCCCGGCGTTTGTTGCTTATGAAGACGCTGTTTGCGGCAGTGGTGATCGCGGTGCTCGCCGTCAGCGGCGGCGGGCGCTCCGTGTCTGCGCAAATGCGGTGGACCGGCGGAGCGGCGGCGGCGCGGCCATCGCCGCCTGTGCGATCAGCGCCGACACCGATTCCGTCTCCAGTCTTTCGTTCGTCCATGGTCTACCGGCCACTGCGTCCGCATCGCGTGTTTCCTGTCCGTCTGCCCTGGTTCGGCCTCGTCGCGTTTGATTACGCGTGGTGGGGACAAGACACGCTGCAGCCGCAGGTTCCCGGCGCGCCTGAACCAGGTGGAAACGACATCGAGCGCCCCCTCGGGGGCCTGCAGATCGACGTGGAGCCGCGGCGCGCCCTCGTGTACGTCGACGGCCGTCACGCCGGCATCGTCGAGGCGTTCAGCGGCTACTATCGGCACCTCGATATTCCGGCCGGGCCACACATCATCGAGCTGCTGGCAGACGGCTACGAGCCGCTGTCAGCGGAAGTGCTCGTGACGCCGGGGCGAACGACAACGTATCGCGGCACGCTCACCCGCCGGTAATATCCCCAGCCGCAGTAATCGTGCAGGCAGGTGCGGGAGATTTCATCGTCGCGTTGTCACTCCAGTCGGACGCGCGTGACGCCGTCCACACGATCGAAGCCTTCATCGAACGTGGCAATCTGTACGATGTCGTGATTGAGCATCACCGCCGCGTGCACGGCATCGCGCGCGCTCAACCCCCCGACTGTGGTCAGGAGTTCCTTTGCGCGGTCGGTGTCGGCCAGCGCGAGCGGGAGGACCGTCGGGCACAACTGAACGAACAGATCGTAGACCGCCGCGGCAAGGTCGAGGCGCTTGAGTCCCGCGTACCGGTACAGGATCTCCTGCAGGACTTCCGTGCTGGTGCAGATGTCTATGTGTCCACCGCGCGCGCGTTCGAGAAAGCGTCGCGCCGGGTCGCGGAGCGGATGATCCCGCCCGGTGACGTACATCGGGACGTTCGAGTCGACGAAGACCATCAGCCGCGGCCTGACTCGATCTCGGCGAGCATCTGATCGATGTCGCCCGTGGGCGCCCCCAGGCCCGACAGGCGATCGAGGGGGTCCACCGCGCGGTCTTCCTTCAGGGCCTGTTCGAGGGCCTGACGGACCCAGGCGCCGGTCGACAGACGCCGACGTTGAGCGGCTTTGCGGATGCGGCGGTCAAGCGATTCCGGGACAAGAACCTGGAGCCGGCTGCTCAACTCTGCACCATACTCATATACTCATACTATGTGAGTAATAGCTCGTGCGCAAGGTCCGTCACTCCAGCGATCGCGAGGTGTGTGGGGCCCGGTGGCTCGGTGTTACCCTTTGCCGGTAGGCATGGCCATACGACACCTGCTCGCCGCCTTTCTGACGACGGTGCTCGCTTCGGCAGCCGCCTTCGCCGGGCCGGCCAGCGGCACTCTCCTTGGCGCGGCCGAGCACGGCGATCAGGCGCTCGCGCGTACGCTGCTCCAGCAGGGCGCCGACGTCAATGCGGCGGGCGTAGACGGCTCGACACCGCTCCACCGCGCCGTCTTCACGGATCATTTCGAGGTCGCCACGCTGCTCGTCAAGGCCGGCGCGAAAGTCCAGGCGGCGGACCGCTACGGCGTCACTCCGCTCGCCCTCGCGTGCCTCAATGGCAACGCGAAGATGATCCGCCTGTTGATCGAGGCCGGCGCCAATCCCGAAAGCGTGGATTCGGCCGGCGAGCCCGCGCTGATGACGGCCGCGCGCACGGGTGTTCCTGACGCGCTGCGCGCGTTGCTCGATGCCGGCGCGAAGGTGGACGCGCGCGACACGCAGTTTCAGCAGACCAGCCTGATGGTCGCCGTCCGCGAAAATCAGGTCGAGGCCGTCGATTTCCTGATCGGCCGTCACGCGGCCGTCAACGCGCAGACGCGGAAAGGTCCGCTGCCGCCGTTCGTCAAACCGTGCAAGGGCACGGGCTGCGGGTCCGAGGGCGTCGGCATCAACCGCGGGGGCCTCCCGGATCGCGGACGACGCGCCGAAGCGAAGGGCGGTATGACGCCGCTGCTCTACGCCGCGCGCGACGGACGAATCGACGGCGCGCGCAAACTCGTCGCCGCCGGCGCCGACATCGAGCTGGCCGAGGCGAACGGCATTCGGCCGCTGCTGATGGCGGTGCTCAACAACCACCTCGACGTCGCACGGCTGCTGATCGAGTACGGCGCGGACGTTGACGCGGACGACTTCTGGGGCCGCACCCCGCTCTGGGCCACCGTCGAGTACCGCAACCTCGACATGAACAACAAGGACCAGGACAACCCCACGGATAATTTCGTCGACCGCGGGCCGATCCTGGTGTTCATCCACGAACTGCTCGACGCGGGCGCGAGCGTCAACGCCCGGACGCGCGAAGTGCCGCCCAGCCGCCGCTGGCTGTACTCGCTCGGCGACGTGTCGTGGGTGGACCTCACCGGGCAGACGCCGTTTCTCCGCGCGGCGCTGTCGGGCGACACGATCGTCATGCGATTGCTGCTGAAATACGGCGCCGATCCGAACCTGGCGACGCCTGCGGGCACGACGCCGTTGATGGCCGCGTCCGGAGTCAACTGGGTGGTCCAGCAGACGTATACGGAATCGCCGCAGGCCGTTCTCGACGCCGTCAAAATGTGCCTCGAGCTCGGCAACGACATCAACGCGTCAAATTCCATGGGGCTGACAGCTCTCCTCGGCGCCGCCAATCGCGGATCGAACGAGGTCATCGAGTACCTCGTGTCGAAGGGCGCGCGCCTCGACGTCAAGGACCGGGAGGGCCGCACGCCCCTGCGCTGGGCCGAAGGGGTGTTTCTTGCCGCCGTCGGCGCGGAGCGCAAGCCGACGACGATTGCGCTGCTCGAGCAGCTCGGCGCCAAGTGAGAACCCTTGTTGATGTAGTGCGGGCCTTCAGGTCCGCGTCGGATGTAGTGCAGCCCATCAGGCGCGCTGTGACTCGCAGGCCTGAAGGCCTGCACTACATCTCTAACGCCCTGCGCTACCTCCTGTTCATCGCGATCGCCGCCGCGCCCATTTACGGCCAGACGCAGAGTCCAGACGAGCCGCGCGCCGTGGTTCAGCGCTACTGCCAGACCTGTCACAACGGGCGCGTCAAGGCAGGCGGGCTACTGCTCGATCAGCTCGACGTCGATCATCCCGATCGCGATCCGCAATCCTGGGAAAAGGTCGTCCGGAAGCTGCGCACCGGCATGATGCCGCCCGCTGGGGCACCGCGTCCCGATCGAGGCACGCTCGATCGGCTTGCCGCCTCCGTCGAAACCGTTCTCGATCGTGCGGCGACTGCGGCGCCGAACCCGGGCGCGCCGGTCCTCCATCGCCTCAATCGCGCCGAGTACGCCAACGCCGTTCGCGATCTGCTCGATCTCCCGATCGATGCGGCGGCGATGCTGCCGGGCGACGACTCGAGCGACGGGTTCGACAACATCTCCAACGTGCTGAGCGTGTCGCCGGCGCTGATGCAGGCGTACGTATCAGCGGCGGAAAAGATCAGCCGGCTCGCGGTCGGCGATCCGACGACGTCGTCGGACACCGCGACCTACCCGGCGCCGAGGGGACTGTCGCAGGCGGACACGCGCGAAGGGTTTTCGGCCGGTACCCGCGGCGGCTTCGTCGTGGAGCACGTCTTCCCGCTGGACGCCGAATACGAGTTCAGGGTGACGCGCACGGCCGGTGGTTTCGGGCTGCCGGCGGTCGGGACCGAGGAGCCCGTCGAAATCACCATCGACGGCGCGCGGCTGCTCGTGATCGGGCGCGACGCGCCACGCGTCAACCGTGTCCGCGTACCGCCAGGTCCGCACGCCGTCGGCGTTTCCGTGGTCCGCCAGGCGAACGCGCGCGGCGTGGACGATCTGTTTTCGGAATGGGGCATCAGCTCCGGCGTCGGCAGCCTTACGATCGCCGGTCCGTCCAACCCGACCGGGCCTGGCGAGACGCCGAGCCGGCGGAAGATCTTCGTCTGCCGCCCCTCGACTTTGCTCGGGGCGGGCCTGAGCGCCGAGTCGAAGGCCCGGCCCGCGCGTGCTGAGGACGAGACACCGTGCGCCCGCCGGACGCTCGCGGCACTCGCCACGCGCGCCTGGCGCCGGCCCATCCCCGAACGCGATCCGTCGATCGACGTCCTGATGGGGTTTTACAAGTCCGGGTTCGAGCGGCGCGGGTTCGATACCGGCATTCAGTACGCCCTCGCGCGCGTGCTCGTCGATCCGCGCTTCATCTTCCGCTTCGAGCGCGAGCCGTCTCAGTCGCCGGCGGGTGCGGTCTACCGGCTCGACAACTTCGAGCTGGCGTCGCGTCTTTCGTTCTTCCTGTGGAGCAGCGTGCCGGACGATGAGCTGCTCGCCGCGGCGAAGGCGGGAACGCTGACGACGCCGGCGGTGCTCGAACGGCAGACGCGGCGAATGCTGGCGGATCCGAAGGCGGATGCGCTCGTCGACAACGTCGCCGGACAGTGGCTCCTGCTGCGGCAGCTCGACTCGATCGCGCCGGGCACGAAGGAGTTCGACGGCAACCTGCGATACGCGTTCCGTCGCGAGACCGAGCTGCTGTTCGAGACCATCCTTCGCGACGACCGCAGCATCCTCGACCTGCTCGACGCCGATTACACGTTCGTGGACGGCCGCCTCGCGCGGCACTACGGGATTCCGAACGTCAGCGGCAGCCGGTTCCGGCGCGTCGCGCTCGGCGCCGACAGCCCTCGACGCGGCCTGCTCGGCCAGGGCAGCGTCCTGACCGCGACGTCAGCCGGCAATCGCACGTCGCCGGTCAAACGCGGCAAGTGGATTCTCGAGAACCTGCTTGGAGCCCCGGTGCCGAACCCACCGCCCGGCGTCGAGACCAACCTCGAGAAATCAGTCGGGCCGGCCGGGACGGAAACATCGCTGCGCCAGCGGCTCGAGCGCCATCGCGCCAACCCGACCTGCGCGTCATGTCACGCGGTCATGGATCCAATCGGATTCGCGCTCGAGAACTACGACCTGATCGGGAAATGGCGTGAAACCGATGGCGCCGTTCCGGTGAACGCTACCGGCAAGCTGGTGGACGGCACGGCGCTCGACGGCCCGGCGAGCCTGCGCCGCGCCCTGCTTGCACGTCGCGACGCGTTCGTCACCAACACCACCGAGAAGCTGCTAACCTACGCGTTGGGCCGCCGGCTCGAGTACTTCGACATGCCGGCCGTGCGAGCCATTGCCCGCAATGCCGGGCCCGACGACCGCCTTTCGTCACTCGTGGTCGGCATCGTCAAAAGCGTGCCGTTCCAGATGAAGCGGAAAGAGGGAGACACACAGCCGTGACGTTCCTCACCAAGAAGCATCTGTCACGCCGGACGTTCCTGAAGGGCACCGGCGTCAGCCTCGCGTTGCCGCTCCTCGAGTCGATGGTGCCGGCTGGTACGGCGCTCGCCGCGACGGCCGCGGCGCCGAAGACGCGGCTTGGCTGCATCTACATCCCGCACGGCGCGACGATGGACAAGTGGACGCCGAAGGGCGAAGGCACGGCGTTCGAGTTCTCGGAAATCCTGCAGCCGCTGGCGCCGTTCCGCGATCGCGTCAACGTCATCAGCGATCTTGCGCACGCGCCCGTCGCGCCCTGGACCGGCGAGGACACCGGCGGCGCCGAGAACCACGTGCGCGCAGCCGCGGTGTTCCTGAGCGGCGCGCATCCCGTCAAGAAGAACGAAGCGCACGTCGGGGCGACCATCGATCAGGTGGCCGCGCGGCAGGTTGGCCAGGACACGCCGCTGCCATCGATTGAAATGTCGATGGAGCCGCTGAACCTCACCTGCGGCGACGCCGGCTTCACGTGCGCCTACCGGAATACGCTGTCGTGGAAATCGGCGACGCTGCCGCTGCCGATGGAGAACAACCCGCAGATCGTCTTCGAACGGCTGTTCGGCGACGGCAGCACGGACGCGCAGCGGCAGGAGCGACGCCAGCAGTCGCGCAGCCTGCTCGATTCGATCGCTCAGCAGGTACCGACGCTCGAAAAGGATCTGCCCGCCGCCGACCGCCGGCGTCTGCGTGATTACCTGGACGAGGTGCGTGAGATCGAGCGCCGTGTCAAGCAGGTGGACGCGCAGCTCTCACGTCAGCTCGATTTGCCGGACGCGCCCGTCGGCATTCCCGCCGGGTTCGAGGATCATCTCAAGCTGATGTTCGATCTCCAGGTGCTCGCCTACAAGTCCGAGATCACCCGCATCTCGACGCTGATGCTCGCGCGCGAGAACAGCAACGCCGTCTATCCCGCCACCGGCGTCCGCGAAGGGTTCCACAACGCGTCGCATCACTCAAACGAGCGGAAGAACATGGATCAGTTCGCCGTCATCAACCAGTACCACATCAAGATGCTGGCGTACTTCCTGGGCCGTCTGCAGGCGACGCCCGACGGCGACGGCACGCTGCTCGATCACTCGATGATCCTCTACGGCAGCAGCCTGAGCGACGGCAACGAGCACAACTTCGATCCGCTCCCCGTCGTCCTGGCCGGCGGCGCCGCTGGACAGGTTCGCGGCGGCCGGCACGTGCGCCACGCGCCGCACACGCCGATGTCGAATCTCCTGCTGACGATGCTCGACAAGATGGGCGCGCGGGTGGATTCGTTCGGCGACAGCACGGGGCGAATCGAACTGTAGTCTTCGAGGGGTTTCGTTCACTCGTTTCGGAGGGCCTATGCAGTACCGAAAAATGATGACTCAGGTAATTCTCGTCGTTGGCGCCGCGCTCGCGCTGGCCTTCACCGTGCAGGCAGCGCGCACGGCGGCCCCGGCGACCGCCCTCGCCGCGGGAAACAGCGGCCTGAAATCAGCCGGGGCGCTCGCATTCGGCCCGGACGGCGTGCTGTTCGTCGGCGACTCTGCCGGCGGGGCGATTGCCGCAATCGACACCGCCGATCGCACGCCCGGTTCTGGCAAAGTCGACGTGCAGGGGATCGACGAGAAGGTTGCGGCGATGGTCGGTGTCAACCCGGGTGACATTCTGATCAATGACGTCGCTGTCAATCCGATTTCGAAGAACGTCTATGTGTCGGCCGCGCGCGGCCGCGGGCCCGACGCGGCGCCGCTCGTCGTGCGAGTGGACTCCTCCGGCAAGCTGACGCTGCTGCCGCTCGACAACATCAAGCACGAAACGATCAGCCTGAGCGACGTTCCAGACGTGAATACGGCAGCGCGGCAGAACCCGCGTACCCAGACCATCACCGATATGGCGTTCGTCAATGGCAACGTGATGGTGGCTGGCATGTCGAACGAAGAGTGGTCGTCGGCGCTGCGCTCCATCCCGTATCCATTCAAGACCGCCGTCAAAGGCACGCAGCTCCAGATCTGGCACGCATCCCATGGACGCTACGAGACGCAATCGCCGGTGCGCACGTTCGTTCCTTACACCATCGACGGACAGCAGTACGTGCTGGCCGCCTACACCTGCACGCCGCTCGTGAAGATTCCCGTGAGCGATCTGAAGGCCGGCGCACAGGTGAAGGGCGTCACGATTTCGGATCTGGGCGCAGGCAATCAGCCGCTCGACATGGTGCCGTACAAGAAGGACGGCCACGAGTTCATCCTGATCGCGAACTCGTCGTTCGGAGTGGTCAAGCTGCACGCAGATAATCTCGGCCAGTACAAGCCTATCGATTCGCCAACGGTGGTTGATGTCGCAGGCGCGCCGTACGACAAAATTACGGCGCTGACCAACGTTCGCCACCTCGCGCAGTTCGATGCCGGCAATGCGCTGATCCTGACCGCCGCGGGCGGCGGCGGATTCGGACCTGCCGTCGGCCCGATGAGTCTGCGTACCGTCGCGCTTCCGTAATGTCCAGCCTGCCGTGAAACACCGGCTCGCGTGCATCGCGGTCATCCTCGCACTGGGGATGACCGCGATCGCACAGTCCGTTTCCCTTCAATTCGACGGCGCTGCGTTCAGGGTCCTGGGATGGACGCCAACGGCATCCACGCCCGCCGGTGAATGGACGTCGATCTTCCGCGTGTACGCGGGCACCGGCAACGTGCCTCCGCTCGTGGGAACCTATGCCGTCGAACAGGGCCTTCTCGTCTTTCGCCCGAAGTACCCGATTGCGGCGGGCGTACCGGTATCGTGCCGTCTTCGGCGGCGCGGGTGTGCGGCCGCCTGTCGAGAAAGTGTTCGACGGTCCCGCGAAGCCGACAACCCCTTCGGCGCACGTCGAGCACGTCTATCCCTCGGCCGGGGTGCTGCCCAGCAATCAGCTTCGCATCTTTATCTACTTCTCGGCTTCGATGAGCCAGGGTGAAGCGGAGCGGCGCATTCATCTACTCGATGCGAGCGGCAAGACCCTGCCCGCCGTCTTTCTTCCCGGCCAGGAGCTCTGGGATCCGAACAATCGGCGCCTGACGATGACGTTCGACCCTGGACGAATCAAGCGCGACCTGATCTCGAACCGGTCGATGGGGACGCCGATCGTGGAGGGCCGCCGCTACACGCTCGTGATCGACGGCGACTGGCGCGATGCGAACGGCGTTCCCATGACCGGAACGTTCACGAAAGCGTTTCGTGGAGGGCCGGCCGTCCGGCAGCCGCCCGATCCGAAGACGTGGAAGGTGACCGCGCCCGCAGCGAACTCCCGCGACGCCTTTGTGGTCGATTTCGGACGGCCGATGAATTTCGCCTTGCTGCAGCGGCTGCTGACGGTGTCTGGCCCGCGCGGTGAAGTCGCGGGCACCATCGGCGTCGGCCGGGAAGAATCCGAGTGGCGTTTCACACCGCAGGCTGCGTGGCCGGCTGGCTCGTACAGGCTGATCATCGATACGTCGCTCGAGGACCTCGCCGGGAACAAGATCGGCCAGCCGTTCGACATCGACGTGTTCGATCGCGTGACGGAGCGCATCACCACCACCGCGACCTCGCTGGGCTTCGAGGTTCGCTCCACCGGTACGGACGACAGGAAACATTAGGCCGAGCATGCCGGTCAGGACGGAGGCGCGAGAAGCCGCGCGCCGCGAGATGCTCGTGCCCGTGATGATCGAGAGCGTGATGCCGCCGCTCGAATTCCGCTCCTTTGAGACCGCGGACGTCAGCGACTGGCAAGGCGACCCCGGCCACGAGAACTTTCGCGAGATCACCGAGGCGCTGCGCGTGGCTATTGCGAAAACGGGTGCCGTGGATCCCCCGCGCAACCACTCTCGCTTGACGCACAGGCCGGTGTAGCCGTCGGCCGTGCGCGAACCTGGCGTGGGCGCGCCTTCGCGGCCGGAAGCATCGCCGCCGGGCTCTTGCTGGTGCTCGTCCTTGTCGGATGGCTTGTCAGGATGCCGCCGGTCCCCCCGTCAGCAACTGTCTCGTCGCCAGCGGCTTCCGCGGCACGGTCGTCGGCGCTCACGCCGCCCGCCGTGCTCCCGAACCTGATGTACGGGGTATGGACTCTTCACGATGCGATCGATGACGACAAGAACAACTGGAACAATTCGGTGATCAAGTTCACATCGCAGGAAGACGTCGCTGACGGCCTTGCGCTTCGAGGTACGTTCTCGTGGCGTTTCGACAACACCCTTGTCGGCACGGAGGAGTTCACCGGCCACTATGTCAGAGCCACTCGTCAGCTCTTCCTGGAGGGCACGAGCGTCAAGGACCTTCCACATCCCGGTCCGGCTCATCTTGCCGTCGGCTCGTACTCCGCCGTTGTGTCAGACGACGGGCGTGCACTCGTCGACGGCCGATGGGGCCAGACAGCGCAGTCCGAGCCCGGGGTCCTCGGCCGATGGCAGGCGAGCCGCTAGAGCGCGGTTGCGCGGTTGCGCGGAACCGGTGGCGTGACCTCTTCCGTTGTGATTCCTCGCGGACAACGTAGCTCGGCAGCAGGCAGCGGCCTCATCTGCGCTGCCGCGAAGGGCGTATGCTAGCCGCGAGATGGCGCTCACGTTTCCTGTCTTCCGGATGAGGTGCCGGTTACAGCCGATGACGCGCGTCGCCTGGTCTGCGCTGATCGTCCTGATGCTGGAGGCATTACCGACAGACGCCTTCGCGCAGTCGCCCGTCTGCCATGCCATTCGGCGTGGCGAGTCTGCCACACAAGCCGCACGGCGCATGACCGGCAACGGCCGGAACGCGTATCAGGCGTGGTTTCAGATCATGAACGCCTCGTCGAGGTTCGTTCCCAAGTCGCAATACGACCGTATTCATGCCGGCTGGCGGGCCTGCGTCATGCCGGCCATCCGGAGCCTGTCTTCGAACGTGAATCACGTCGAAGAGCGCGAAGCTCCCAACGTATCCGAAGCTCCCAACGGCTCCGGTGTTCGCGGAGTACTCGCGGCGCCGACCGCACTCGCGAGCGCCGACGCCGGCGATGGCACCGGCGATGCCCGCAGTCGCAGCCTCCGACGTCTTTCGAAGGCTCGGCGGTGTCGATCTCACGATGCTGTGGCTTTGCGCGGCGGTGGTCGTGCCGTGGCTCGGGTGGCGGATCGTCGACGACTATCTCGCTCGCAGGAAGACGGCATCCATCGTCGTGCGGTCCTTTGTCCATCGATTCGTCGATGAGTTCGAACGGCCACTGGTCCGGTACGATGTCGGGGAGCGTCCCGTGAGATCGCGTCTCCGCCGCGGCGCGCGACTGAGGCGATTCGACATTCTTCTCGCGCCGGGCGAGGGAAGGCGTTATCCGAACCTGTCGGACCACAAGAAGAACGTCGAATACGACGTCGCCCGGGTGATGCACGTGCTCGCCGACGACTCCTTCGTGAGCGGTGCGCCCTACACGCAAGCGGGATGGATCGTGGTGCCGTTTCAATTCACGGCTGATCCCAAGCAATCAGGTGTCACATGCATATCCTCCTTATGAGCGCCGGCGGCGGCGGTGGAAACATCCTGCGATCGGTGATGGCGACGTTCCGGCGCGACCTGGCGGTGACGCAGAAGACCGACCCCAGGCACGCCGAACGGCTCAGGAGCGCCGTGACCACTCGATTTCTGGACACCAACGAGTTTGCGCTGTCCGATTTGCCGAAGGAGGAGCGGTGCCTGATCGGCGCTCGCACGACCGGCCGTCTCGGCGCGAGGCACGATCCGGAGGTGGCGCTCCGCGCGCTCGAGGAATCACGCAGCGAAGTCGAGGAGCTGTTCAGCCGGTATTCGATCATCATCCTCATCGGCACGGGAGGCAAAGGCACCGGTTCGGGCACGATGTTTCCACTTGCGCAGATCGCGCGTCAGCAGAAGAAGCTCGTGATCCCGATCTTCGTTCGGCCATCGTTCGAGCGGCACGAAGTGGACAAGCGGCACTACGACCACGCGGTACGCGCGATCGAGCAATTCGACGCAGCGGGCATCCGGCTGATCGAGATTCTGAACGACCGCGGATACGCGGAACACGATCCGCAGCCGCAGCCGGTCGTCTGGGAACGAATGAACGTTCCGATCGCGCGCGGTCTCCGCGGCCTGATTTACGTCCTGTGGGATCTCTCGCAGGTCGATCCGTCCGATCTCTCGATCCTGTTTGCCGGCAAGGGCCGTCTGCGAATCGGCTTCGCAGAGATCGATCCTCCGGAGGGCTGCGATCCGAGCGATGAACTGGTGGAGCACGCGGCCCGCCGATGCTGTGACAATCCGTACTACGCCTTTCACAAGCCCGCGGGGACGTCCTTGATCTGCATTGAAGGCGACTGGTCGAACCTCGTGGATGCACAGATCAAGGGACGGGTCGCCGTCGCGATGGGCGCCGACGCCAGGAGCCCCTACAGTCCGCTGTACGCCCGAGCGGTGGGCATGCCGAGACCGTGGGGCGTGACGGCGTTGTTTGCCGAGTACACAGGAGCGCAGCAGCCGCTCGAAGTCGATTGGAGCCTCGAGGGAGGCGTGCGTACGACTGCTACTGTGGTCGAACCGATCGCAGCCGAGGACGCGCCACTGGCTGCTGCGAAATCGCCTGAGCCGGTCAAGCAACGCAGGGATTCATCGGATCAGAAGGTCGTCGATCCGCCCCGGGCGCGTGCCTTTAGCACGTTCCGGGAATTTGCAGTTGCCCTCAACCGTTCCGATCCAGCGGCACTGGCGCTGGCAGGCGACGGCGCCACATCGGACATCCCCGTCGACAGAACCGAACTGAGACGGCTTCTCGGCACGATGTGGTTTCGCACCGTCCTCGACCGGCTCCCCCGGGATTGGCGCGAGCGGCTCCTGCACGTCCTGATCGAGAGTGCGACGGTGCCAGACCACGCAGTCAAACGAGGCCGGCAGACCATCCATCTGCGCGAGCTCAGCTACGAGGAACTGGAGGAGATTGAGTTCAAAGACGTCCGTGCCGGATTAGATTCGGCCCGAGCTGGATCTGCTGATCGCGGTTGGCCGCTTCTGGGGAGCTGAGGCGGTGAAGCGTTTCCGCTTCGCCGAGGTGCCGGAACGCCACGAACCGTCCATGATGGACAGCCTGCTGCACAAGTTCCGGGAGTGATCTGTGTTGCGGCATCTACGTGTGGTTCCACGGCTGGCCACCGTCCGTGAAATGCGCGCCGACGGCCAGGCCGAACACAAACGCACCGCCCGGATATCGCTGCCGCACCGCGGCATGACTGAACCACGACGACGCGGCGTTCGCCCCGTCAGACTTCGGCGACGCCAACCCCAGTGAGGTACTCGTAGGTGTCGTTGTAGAAAGCCGGAACTCGAGTCGGGTCCGACTCGTCACCCGGTGGAACGAAGACGACCATCCCCTGCCGCGCGCGCGTCAACAGAACGCGGTACGCGTTCAGTAAGTACCGCTTCCTGTCCTCCTTGTGGATCGTCGTCCATGAATTTCCTCGAAAAGAATGGTAACGCCATGACTCAGCGTGTCGGCGCAGGTCGGCGTCCCAGGTCACGCACACCCAATCGAGTTCAAGGCCCTGTACCTGGAATTCAGTGGCCGCATCTTCCAGGTAGTAGCTCGGTCGCGTATCCCGCCTATCGTTTAAGAACCACTGGACCGGATCGACATTCACGCGGACATCAATTCCCTATGGCTTCAGCCGTTGCGCTTGCGATGAGGCCACGAGGCCGTATCGCTCTGAACCGCGCGCGTGAGCCCGGATCCAGGCTTTTGCCCGTGCTAAGTCTCGTGTGACGGCGATCGGGTACCCGAACCGCGTCATAATGCTGTCGACGCTCCTCGCGGCGGAGCACTTCCCACGCCTCATTCAGCAGGGCCGTTACGGCGCTGGCATGGGGCGAACGATTGCGCTCGGGATGGTAGTGGGCGATCCCCGAACGATAGACCGTCTTGATCTCATCGAGCGTGGCGCTGCGTGCCACTCCCAAGAGCGCGTAGAAATCAATCGGTGACTGGGTTGCTGCTGCTCTGCCCCATCTGGTCGCTCAGTGCTGTTCTAGATTGGCAAAGTAGACACGCCGATTGTTCCAGTGCAGCACAGCATCAGTCAGAATGCTGAGCACTTCATGATGTTGCCATCGCGGGGAGCAGAATGCTTGCCAAGTTCAGGCGGTTGGTCGCTGCTGGCCGCAAACAGCACACCGCCGTCTCAGTTCGTTCGATTGCTGTTGCCCGACCTGTTGGCGTCCGCTGTGAACGGGCATCATGGCCTTGATAGAAAGGTTCGCATCTCACGCTCGGCACGCTCGGCTTGCTGCGGGTCTTTGAAAAAGAAGTGATTGCAATCTGGCAACTCGATAATTGTCCCGTGTTTCATCTCCGCGCGAAACTGCTTGATGCTCTCCCACCACACCCCCTTCTCATACAGCAACTGAAGATAACGTTTGTAGGCCGGGTCATCTTCTGGTCGCGCTTGTGGCGGAGCACCGCAGGTCTCGATGAAGGCGAGCGCGGGCGCAGTTACCTTCGTGTAGTCGGGATGCGATTGGGCCGCGCCAGCTTGAATCGCTTTCACTTGCGGCGTTTCATCAAAACCTTGTCCGTTGAAACCGGCCTCCGCTGAGATCTCAGCGATGCGAACGTAGTCAACCACCGCGTCGAGATACACCAGGGCTCGAACACGGTTCGGATATGTGCCAGCAAAGCGGGTCATTTCAGCACCGGCAAGTGAGTGCCCAACGAGGATGGCGCGGCTGATGTGTAGCGCGTCCAAGAATCCAGCGATGTCCGTCGCCAGCGTGTTCGTGTCATACGATGATGGCGGCTTGTCGGATAATCCTCCTCCACGCCGGGTCAAGCCGAGGACCTCAAAGTGGTCAGTGAACCGAGGTGCGAACGAGTCGAAAGTGTGTGCCCCTCCGTTGCCGCCACCGCCGAGAAAAAGCATCGGCGTACCGGTCCCGCCCCAATCGACGTAGTGAAGCCGGATGCCGTTGACCGATGCGAACTGGTCTCGCTCGCGTGGTCCCTGTGATGTGGCGGACCGTGCGGCACCCTGGTGGCTGAGCAAGGTGGCCACAATCACCATCGCTGCGAAGGCCCGACTGCCTCTCACGACGCCTTGTCGAGCAGTCATAGGAACTTCCCCCTGCCGCGCCATTCTACGCTCCTCGCCTGACGCCAGCGCGTCGGCTGGTCAGCGATCTGTCCCACAAACCAGTGTTTGTCCCGCCTGAATCCTGCCGCGCAAGAGTCCAGCAAATCGGGTTGAAAGTGCCTAGCTGGCCGCGAGGGATTGTCCCAGTCGGGGTCGAGGGCTACACTCTCCGCAGACTCGTCGCCCGACAGTCTCAGCCTAGCGTGGGAGCGGCGTGAGGATGAAAATGGGACCATTCCATGGCTTGCCCGTGCCGGTGCTCCTCATGGTCTTCGCGCTGGCTTTGCTTCTGTTAGGTCCCCGGAATATTCGGTAGCGGTCGGTTGTCTGGTCGATTGCGGAGATTGTCTGGGCTCGTTTGAGGGCCGACCATGATCTACGGCAAGGCAGCGGCCGTCGGAATCGCTAGTGGACTCCTTTTCGCTATCTTGTGGGTGGCAGCCGCGCTCTGGCTTCCCCTGTACGGTCAGATGTTCCTCTCTCAGATGAGAAACGAAGGCGGTGTTGCAGCGTCCTATGTTGGATCAGGGTCTGCGATGATCGCTGCGCTTATTGGTTTCAGCGCTGGTTTCTGGTGGACCGTTCGCCGCGCTCGACGGCGGCATTGAAGAAATCGTGACCTTGTTGGAACCGGAGGTGTGACGATGAAATCCTCAGATCTGATCGCCGTCTCGACATTTCGGTCACGAGCGGATGCTCAGACAGCCAAAGGCATTCTGGACGAGGCAGGGATCGAATCCATGATCCAGTCCGATCGGACAATCGTCAATTCACGATATAGCGCTCCCGGAGCGTTCCCTCCGGGTGCCGTAGCCCAGCTTATGGTCAGGGCCGAAGATGTTGACAAAGCTGGCGAGGCGCTTCACGGACGTCACCGGCGGTCAAGCTGATGACCCACCACCATCAGACGCTCCGCGTGACGCCAGCGATGGAAGCGTGCATCGCGGACCACGTCTGGTCTATCGAGGAAATTGTGGCACTCTTGAACTAGGAGGAAGCCGTGCCTTACCTACTGCTCGCCGTCGCTGCCCTCGTCATGCTGTTCGGAGTCGCAAAGGTAAGGCGCACTGCCAAACCCTTGCGCGGCATGCCGTGGGGACAGCTGCTCGTTTGGGCCATCCTCTTTTGCGGCGGCCTGTCGATTTGGCTCATGTCGGCGCGCATTAGTTGATTTCGAACTGAACCACTACCGACGCTCGCCATGCCGAGGTCATCGGAATCACCCCAGCAAGAAGGGCCCCATTGTTCGGCGCGGGATACATATCCTGCGTCACACGTTCTGCTCACACCTGTCGATGCGAGGAGCCCCGGCACGGGCAATTCAGGAGCTCGCAGGGCACAGCGATCTCGGCACGACGCAGCGCTACATGCACCTGAGTCCCGCGGCTCTTGAAGCGGCGATTGGGTTGTTGGATCGGCGTGGCAATCAGCGTGGCAACGTGCTCAGCCGTATGTGAGAACTCGCGGATTTGTTCGGGAAATTGCCGATTTACTGGCGGTGAGGCAGGGATTCGAACCCTGGATACAGCTTTTGGGCCGTATAACGGTTTAGCAAACCGCCGCCTTCAGCCTCTCGGCCACCTCACCGCGCGAGAAAGCTAAGTATATACGACATGGCCACTTACGAACCGCCGATTGTCCCCACGATTGTCCCTGAAATTGTTCCTGTCCACGCTCAAAACCGGCCCCGAGTGGCCGAAGAATGCGCCTACGAACGGAACCCCACAACGCAGCGGTTTTTCTCGGCGGCAACCATCCACCCAAATCATTGTCGGGGGCTCACTTCCCCGCACGAGCTGACGTCCACTTCTTTGGGCATTGGCCGGTTGAAGACGTAGCAAGGCTGTAGACGCACCTTGCGAGACCGCCGGCCGACAGTCACCGGTCTAAAGAACCGCTGCCTCTTCCCAGGGATGCACCTTCGCCTCGAGCGCCGGACCGCGAACTCCGCCGAGGGAATCGTCGCTGAGGTACGATCGCGATCGCATGGGCTGACTTACCCATCACCCACCGAGCTATGTCATCAACTGGTCGCAATGACCCGTGCCCGTGCGGCAGCGGCCGCAAGTTCAAACACTGCTGCCTGCGCGCGCATGACGCCGACGACGCCGCCAGAATGCGTCTCCGCACCGCGGAAGGCGTGCTGGTCCCGGCGCTCTTTGCGTACGCCGCGGACGAGTTTGGCGACGAGTTCTTCGACGAGGCATGGGAAGAATTCTTCCTCTGGGACGCGGTTCCCGACGACATCGACAACTCCCGCGAGTTCGGGACGACCTTCGATCCGTTCTTCACCTTCTCGTTCGTACCAGATGCCGCCGAGACTGACCTGCCGCCAGGTTGGCCGACTGAGCCCGTTGCCTTGCACTTCCTACATCAAGAGGTCGAGTCCTGCCCCGATTTCCACCGCGAGTTCATCGAGCAGGCGTGCAGGAGCCACGCGAGCTTCTTCGTCGTCGAATCGACGGCGCCTGGCCGATCGATCGATCTCAAGGACATCCTGACGGGCCGGCATTTTCATGTGCTCGAGCAGAGCGCTTCGCGCATGCTGCGCACCGGCGACGTCACCTTCACGCGCGTCGTCACGGCCGGCGGCGCCAGCATCATGATCGGTGCCTCGCCGTGGGTCATTCCGCCATCGTGGCACCTGCCCGTCATCGAGTTGCGCGACCAGCTCTCCCCGCGCCGGCTCATGACACTCGCGGATCTGTCTAAATTCGCCATCGACGTTCGCCGGCTCTATCACCAAATCGCCGACGCCATCGTGAACCCGAGACTGCCAACGCTGCAGAACACCGACGGCGATCCGATTGAGATGACGACGATGACCTATGACCTGGGAGTCACGCCATCCGAGTCCTTCGACCGCCTGCGGCCTCTCGCAACGCTCCGCGGAGAGGCGCACGTCGACGACGAACGCTACGACGCTGCGGGCGGGATCGAAGCGGCGGTGCTGACCTGGCTCAAGGCGGGCAACCGCAAGCACAAGGACTGGGACAACACCACGCTCGGCACGATGCGCCTTGACGGATCGCGCCTGGTGATCGAGGTCAACTCGGCGCGGCGACGGGAGCGGATTACAAAGGAGATCTCGAAGCGGTTCGGATCGACGGCGACGCTCGTCGAGACGAAGATCACCGACATCGTCAAGGAACTTCAGGAGCGGCGCGCGCGCGGCGACACCGCTGAGCCCATGACGTCCTCAACCGAGCCGGAGCGCACCCCCGAGATTCAGGCGCTCGAAGCAGAGTTGATGCAGAGGCATTGGGACGCGTGGATTGACACGAAGGTGCCAGCGCTCGGGAACCGGACGCCCCGTCAGGCGGCCAAGACGGCGAGGGGGCGCGAGCGATTGGAGGCGCTCCTCAACGACTTCGCGCGCTCAGCGGAACAGCAATCACCCGTGTTCCAACCGGATCTCGCCGACTTGCGGCGGCGGTTGGGACTCGTTTGAGATCTCAGCTTGACTCCGACCAGGCCGCGATCTGGTCGCGTCGGCCATGGAGAACCCTTGCGATCAGAACATCGCCTTCTTGACGATAGTAGACGACGTAGTTCTCGACCGCGAAGGATCGCACGCCTGGACCAAACTCCGGACGTACACGGCCCATCCCCGGCTGTTCGGCCAGCAGATCGAAGCGGTCGACGATGTCGTCGATGAGTCGGTCGGCAGTCTCGGGACTGGCGTCATCGGCTACGTATGACCAGATCTCGTCGAGGTCCTGCTCGGCAAGAGTGGACAGCCGATAGGGCATCTACAACTTCTTGGCGCGCGCTGATCGACCGCGCGACTTGATCTGTTCGGCGAGCTTCCGACCTGTGGTCTTGTCGTACGCACCACCCTCGCCCCGAGCCAACTGGTCAAAGCCAGCCTGCACGTCGGTTCGAAGTTGCTCCCGCGCCTGGTCGCGATCCTTGAGCAGTCGTAGTGCCTCCCGGACAACCTCGCTGGCTGTCTGGTACAGGCCGCTTTCAACTTTTTCGTTCACGAGTCGTTCGAGCTCTGGCGTGAGCGAGACGTTCATGTGAATCTGCCCTCGTGCCGAGGCTAGATGGCATGTCGTAAATTGTCAAGATTTGACATAAACGGACACACCTGCGATCGCTTGCCTGTCCCTGGAATTGTCCCTGCGAGCCGCCAAAACCGGGCTTCCAGAGCCAACAGTGGCCAAGTCAGTCGATCGACGAAGTTGTTGAGACGGTTAGATTTGCTAGGAAAATTGACGATGTCCGAGAGGCGGATCTTCGGTTTAGCAAACCGCCGCCTTCAGCCTCTCGGCCACCTCACCGCGCGCGGAATTCCTAGGGATTTCGCGGCTCCTGGTGCCAGGCCGACGCGCCGCGCTCCCCCGAGATTTCCGTCGCTCCCGACATTATAGCGTTCAAACGGCGAGAGTCGCCCGAAGTCGTCCGGACCGCCGCCGTCTGGCGGTCAACGGCTCGCACTCTGCACTTTCACCAGCCTCGGCTTTTTCACGCCTGGTCGCGAGATCCGCTGTCGCAACGTCGGCCGAACACGTTTCTGCAAACGATCGGATGCTGACCGGCCGCTGCCGTCGCGCCGATTCGTACAACGCTTCGACGATGCGCACGTCCTGAAGTCCTTCTTCACCGGACGGTTCGGGCTGCGTATCGTTCAGGATGCAATCAGAAAAATACACGAGCTCAGGCCCGAACTGATCCCGTTTCCCAACCTTCTTCGTTCGTGTCTTCCCGTCGATCGTCAGCTTGTACTCCAGCCCCTCGGCGTACTCGTACGCCGGATCGGCGTGCAGGTCCCCTTTCGTTCCCACGATGCGGTACGCGGCGACGTCAGACGCATTGAAGCTGGTCACAAAGCTCGCCACCTGGCCGTCGCCAAAGCGGAGCGTCGCCGCTGTTGTTTCATCAACCTCCGCCAGGCTCTTCACCCCGCTGTTGATGGATACGGCCGACACCTCCGTCGGCTCCGCGCGAAACAGGTAACGCGCTGCGTTGACGCAATACACGCCGATGTCGTAGAGCGTGCCGCCTCCATAGATCCGCTTCGTGCGAATGTCGCCGGAGCGGACCGTCATCGAGAACGATGACGTGAAGAATTTCAGCTGCCCCAGCTGACCGCGGCGTGCCACTTCCATCGCCGAAATATTCAGCGTTTCAAAATGCAGGCGATACGCGATCATGAGCTTGACGCGAGCGGCCCGGCACGCAGCGATCATCTGCTCGCACTCCCGCGTCGTCACGGCCATCGGCTTCTCGCACAACACGTGCACGCCCGCTCGTGCGGCTCGCACGGTGAATTCGGCGTGCATCGAATTCGGCAGCGCGATGTAGACCGCGTCCACCTCTTTCAGGCAGTCGTCGAATTGCTCGTAGCCGAAGGCGTGATCCAGGCGGTAGCGCCGCGTGATCTCCCGCTTCTTGGTGCGAACGTCGCTGACGACGGCAACGAGCTTCGAGTTTCGACGCGCGTGGGCGAACGCCGGCAGCACCGCGACTTGCGCGATGTGGCCGAGCCCGACGACGGCGTAGCGGACTGGTGCGCGAGCTGCCATGGCTTTCCCCGTCAGTCCACGCTTGGAAGCGGCGCCTCGGCCGGCCCGGAGATCACGTCGCCCGTCGGACTGAAAACGCGACCCGTGACACGGGCAGTCCCATGTCCGTTCAGCGGTGTTCCAGCCCACGACACACCCCATGTGCGTGCAGGTCGCCGAGCGGAGTGTCACGGCGCCGGCGGCATCACGATACGCGGCCACCTTCGCGCCGTTTCGCTCGATGATCTTGCCTTCACCCCGCTTCACCGCGCGAAGCGACCGGGCATCCGCTCCCGCAAAGCGGTCGCGAATCATGTAGTACGGGTAATCGACGTTCTCCTTGACGTAGTCCCAGAGTCCGCGGGTGAGCGCCTTCCGGTTGGGATCGAACAACTCGGACCATGGATTTTTTCGTCCGAGGATGGCGTCGGAAATCATCATGCCCGCCAGCGTTCCGAACGTCAGCCCGTTGCCGGCATACCCTGTGGCCTCGTACTGATGGTCGGCGCTCGACCCGATGTACGGCAGTCCGTCAGGGGTCTCGATCACCTGGCCCGACCAGCGATGCGTGACCTCCACGCGAGGCAGGATCGCGGCCAGGCGCCGTTCGAGGCGGCGATAACACGCGACAGTGTCCTCCTGCTGGCCGGTCTTGTGATCCTCGCCGCCGAATATCACCACGTCGGAGTCCGGATGCGTCTCGACACGCAGGAAGTAGTACGGATCGCTCGTGTCCCACCATAGCGCGTCGGCAATCTCCCCCTTCGGCACACTTCCGGCGATTACGTAGCTGTTGTACAAGGCGAGTTTTGTCTGGAACAGCGTGGCCCCGGTGACCCCGCTGAGTCCCAGGAGCGGATTGTGCGTGGCGATGACCACGTCGTCGAAGCGCACCGCATGGCCCGCCGCTTTCACCGCGCGCGGGTTCTGGCAGAATTCATCGGCTGCCGAGTGCTCGTAGATGCGGCCACCCAACTCCACGAACGCCCTGGCGACTCCTGCAAGGTAGCGGCGCGGCTGAATGCGGGCCTGATCCGCGAAGCGGATGCCCGGTCGATTGACAAGCGGGACTGCGTCCAGGTACTCGGCGTCGAATCCGAGATCGCGGGCGAGCGTCGCGTCTTCCTGCAGGTGTTCACGGTCATGTCCTGTCTCTCCGGTCAGCGGCGCGTGCAGGTATCCGTCGACCCATTCGAACCCCGCGTCGATCGCGTGCTCGCGGACGGTCTCGTCAATCGTGGCGATCGCCGCCAGCCCGGCGTCCCAGACCGCCTGCGCATGGTTGCGCCCGAACCGCTTGACGAGCTCGGCCAGGCGGTCATCGGTGACCATCGTGAGGTGGGCGCTGGTATGCCCCGTGTCGGTCATCGCGCAGCGATCGCGTTCGAGCACGACCACCCTTTTGCCGGCCTTCGCCAGCAAGTACGCCGCGCTCAGCCCGGTGATGCCCGCTCCCACGACGACGACATCGGCCGAGACGTCTTCAGTGAGTTTGCCGAATTGCGGGAACTTCGCGGTCGTCTGCCAGTATGGCGTGGTGTCGTCATTGTTCGCGGGCATGATCATCGTCCTTTCAGCAGGCCTGAAGGCCTGCACCACACCGATTCGAAGAACGGTCAGCGATGCGGCGCCCGCAACTCGTGGGTCTCGCCCGCCTCCACCCGCTCCCCTGTCAGCCAGCCTTTTGCCAGCTCGAAAAGGACGACGGGCTTCGGTTTGTTGACTTCGAGGAACAGCGCGGCATGCACGTCGACGCCGATCAGCACGATCCGGGGATCGTCCGGTGTGCCGTGGCGGGGATCGCCTTCCTGACCGAACCAGGCCTTCCAGTCGGGTTCGTACAGCTCGCGGATCTTGTCGCGGTCGCGCGACACCGTGGCGATCCCCGACACCGACACCCATTCGTACGAGCCCGGCTTGTAGTACGCCAGGTTCACATGCGGGTCGTACTCGAGGTCGCGCAACTTGCCGCCGCCTTCGGCCGTCACGAACCACAGGTCGGCGCCACCGGCCTGCTTCTGGTTCGCCATGGGACGGGATTCGAGATGACCATCGGGACGGCGCGTCGTCATCATCGCCACCTCGATCTCCTCGATGAGCTCGTAGAACTTCTCCAGTTCGGTTCTCATGTCTTGGACTCCTGTCTGCGCCGCGTGCCGCGAAATGCCAATCGTGACGATTCGGTGAGATTGCCTTTCAGAACGGTATGGATCTGCCGGAGCGCGTGATCGTTGTCCGCCGGTGTGTTCGAGACGATGCAGTCCGCAGGCGCGAAGATCTTGAGATCGCGCATGTATGCGTCATTCGCTGTAAACAGCACGCAGATGTTGCCGGCGATGCCGGTCAAAATCACACGGCGGATGCGAAGCGCGCCCAGCAAGGTGTCTAGGGTCGTATCGAAGAAGCCGGAGTGCTTCGGCTTCAACACGAAGTAGTCGCGTGGGTCGGGCCGCAGGCGCTGTGCGATTCGACGCCCCGGCGACGAGCGCGCGACGCAGTGCGCCACCGTCTTGCGAAAGTCGGAGCGCCACTGCCCGAAGTTGTCGTTGATGTAGATCGCGGGCACGCCCGCGGCGCCGGCCCGCCGCTTGAGCGCCGCCAACCTGACGGCCATCGGCTCGGCCTGGGCGATCAGAGCCCCGGACCCCTCGAACGCGAGGTCGTTGATGACGTCGATCAGCAGCAGCGCGGTTCCCGAGACGGGCACCGAGATGGCGCTGCGGGTCACATGCGCCCCTAGGCCCTGACCTGCTGTTCGGAATCCTCGTCAAGCATCTCAACGGGCACGGCTCGCACGTGGATGCGCTGCTGATCAAAGCGCAACGCCAGCGTCGCGGCGTAGGTACGCCACCACGTGCGATCGAATGTGTCCGTCGACGACCTCCACCATCACGACGTCGTCCTGTTCTGTATGGCCGTCCGCTGCAGTCCACCAGCCCTTTGCAGGCGATCGGACGTACGCCGTGAGACCGCTGAATTGGTCGGCCAGCTCCCGGCGCGTCTCGGCGAGCGGCGTCAGGCGGTCGCCAGCTGCCGCGCCGCCCGACGACGGCAACAGCAGCTGAATCAGCACCATGACGCCCTCGCCTCCAGACGTTACCGGCGCCCGGCCTTGGCGGAGCTCTTCCTCCCGCCGTTGCCCCCGGCCATCGATTCTTCGGCCTCCTCGTCTTCCTCAGGGTGCGCCGCGTCGGCCGCACTCTGATTGATCCCGCCCTCCGCCAGTGCCGACAACTTCTTGTCGGCGGCCTTCTCTTCGTCGAGCGTCTGCTGCAGGAGCCGCGCGGCCTGGGTGTGTCCCATTCCCTGCGCCCACGCGACGAGCGTGCCGTAGGCGGCCATCTCGTAGTGTTCCGCGCGCTGTCCCGCGGCGATCAGGCAGGCGTCCATCGTCGTCTCATCGAAGTCTTCTTCCATGATCGATTTGCCTTCTTCGATGATGCCCGCGATGCCGTCGCAGTGCTTACCGCGGACCTTTTCGTCGAGGCTCTCAAACACCTGCTCGAGGCGCGCGATCTGACCCTGCGTCTCCTGGAGGTGGGTCTCGAATGCCTGTCGCAGCTTGGAGTTCGATGCTGCCTTTGCCAGCTTGGGGAGCGCCTTCGTCAGCTGTTTCTCTGCGTCGTAGGTGTCGCGCAACTCGTCAATGAACGCGTCGTGGAGCGTGCCTGATTCAGCCATGTCGTCTCTCCTCGTGGTGGTTGTCACCGCACCGTGCCTCACACGCGCGGTGGATCGGTTTCTCGTTCGAAGTGCCGGTGCCTGGCGATCGCCTTGATGAACCCGTCGATCGCGTTGCCCGCGTCCGCCGTCGTGATCACACCCGGATCCGGCTTCCCGCCGGGCAGCGCTGTATCGATCCCGCAGGCCTCGAGCAATCGGGTGCCGGCGCCCACCGCGAGGATCGGCTTGCAGTGGCGGTACTGATCCTTGATGAATTCGAGAGTCCGCCCGTCCGCGCGGAGGGCCTCGACTGCCCTGGTCCCGTCCGGCAGAACCACGGCGTCGTACAGAACCGCCGGCATCGCTTCCAGGCTGACGTCCACTTCGATGGCGTCGCCGTCGGCCGGTTGCACCGCGCCAAGCGTCGACGAAACGAAGCGCGGGACCGCGCCTTCGTTCGTCAGGCGATCGGCGAGCGCGACGAGCGACCGCCCGCCGCACCCGTCCGCCACGAGCACCGCCACTCTGCGCGTGCGGATGCTGCCGTCACCGGGCCGCGCGAACAGCGATAAGGCCGGTGACACCGAAATCTCGGGTTTGACGTCTCGTGTGAGGACCTTCGGCATCGGCTTCGGCATCTCGCGGATGCCGAGCCCGTCGGCCACGGCTTCAGCGAGCTCCGGCGCGACGTTCATCAGGCCCGAGACCATCCGTTCTCGAACCGCCGCTGTCTGCACGCGTGAGAGCTCGAAGCGGAAGGCGTTGATGATGTGCTGCTTCTCGACGTCGGACTGGCTGTTCCAGAACAACGTGGCCTGCGAATAGTGATCGGCGAAGCGCTCGGCCTTTCCGCGGACTTTGTGGTCGCCGTCCTCGCGAGGTTCGGCAAACGAGACGAATCCCGCCGCGCCCGCCTGGAACGGGCAGCCGGCACCCAGGGAATTGGGCTCGTACGCGACCCGGCCGCGGTTGATCGCCTGCCGATGCATGCCGTCGCGCTGGTTGTTGTGCACCTGCGCGATCGGGGCGTTGATCGGGATCTCGTGAAAGTTCGGGCCGCCGAGCCGCGAGATCTGCGTGTCGACGTACGAATGGATGCGGCCGGCGAGCAGAGGATCGTTCGAGAAATCGACGCCCGGCACGATGTGCGCGACGCAAAAGGCCACTTGCTCTGTCTCCGCGAAGAAATTGTCGGGGTTCCGGTTCAGCACCAGCCGGCCCACCGGAAGGATCGGCACCAGTTCCTCCGGCACGATCTTGGTGGCGTCGAGCACGTCGAAGCTGAAGGCTTCCGCCTGATCTTCAGTGAAGATCTGCAGTCCCAGCTGCCATTCGGGATAGGCGCCTGCCTCGATCGCTTCCCACAAATCGCGCCGATGGAAATCGGGGTCGGCGCCAGAAATCTTGACCGCCTCGTCCCAGACCAGCGAATGGGTCCCGGCCTTGGGACTCCAGTGGAACTTGACGAAGCGCGAGTGACCCTCGGCATCGACCAGCCGGTACGTATGCACGCCGAATCCCTGCATCGTGCGATAGCTGCGGGGAATCGCACGATCGGACATCGCCCACATCAGCATGTGAGTGATCTCCGGCATCAACGACGCAAAGTCCCAGAATGTGTCATGGGCTGTGCCGGCCTGCGGCATCGCGAAGTGCGGCTCGGGTTTTGCGGCATGGACCAGATCGGGAAACTTCATCGCGTCCTGGATGAAGAACACCGGGATGTTGTTGCCGACCAAATCCCAGTTGCCCTCGTCCGTGTAGAACTTCACGGCGAAACCGCGCACGTCCCTGGCGGTGTCGGTCGAGCCGCGTTCGCCGAGGACGGTCGAGAAGCGAACGAACACCGGCGTCTGTTTGCCGGCTTGGCTGAAGAGACTGGCCCGCGTGAATTCCGGGATCGCCCTCGTGCACTCGAAGATGCCGTGCGCGGCGGAGCCGCGCGCGTGGACGATCCGCTCGGGGATGCGTTCGTGGTCGAAATGGGTGATCTTCTCGCGCAGGATGAAATCTTCGAGCAGCGTCGGCCCGCGCAGGCCCGCCTTCAGCGAGTTCTGATTGTCCGCGACAGGGACGCCCTGGTTGGTCGTGAGAACGCGGCTGGTTGAATCGACACGCACGCGGTCGAGCGGACCGACCGTCGGGTTGTGGCCGATGTTGGGGCCGCCGCTGCCGACTTTGTCCGATCCGTTTACCTCGCTGACCGTGCTCGCACCGACGATCGGATCGGCGGGCTTTACGGATGCGCCTTCGGGGGGCGCAAGCGCCGCGTCGGGATCGTATTCGGCCGCCTTATTTGAATTGAACGGAAACGCCCGCGCCACCTTCAGGGTTCCGGCGGCCTTCTCGGCGACGATGTCACCGCGGATCGGCGCCTCGGGCTCGGCCGGTCCGCTGACGGTCGTACGACTGTTCCTCGACGTGCTCTTGCGCTGGGACTTAGGGGCGGACTTTGCGGGTCGGGATCTGGCCATGTGTCTTGTTTTCTCGGGCTGCGGAGAGGCGGCGGTCTGGACGCTAGCTGCTTGCCGAGGCTTTCGAAACCCCACCAGCCAGACGGTCGAGGTGTGTCAGCGGTTTGTACAGAGCATCGGCATCCATAGATGTCCCGACCAGAGCATGTTGCGTACCACTCGGAAGTCGGCATCACACCCGCTGCGATGACAGAACACGCGGCTTTCGAAGTACGCGTCGGCGTCCGCGTGCATCGTGATTGGACACAGTGCCTCAATCAACGACAGGTCATGCGACTCGTCAGATCGCCTGGACGTGTGCCCGGGCGATGAAGTAGCGCCGTGTGCGCGATGCGTTTCAACACGCGGTTCGGCATTTGCAATTCGTGCGGTGTGCTCGAGACGGTACGGCTTTCCTGGTCTGAGCTTGCGCGTCGCACGTGGAAAGAGGTGCAGGACGACGATGTCCTGGGGCTGGCAGCTCAGCTGTCGTACTATTTCTTCCTCGCGCTGTTTCCGGCCATCCTGTTTCTGCTTGCGGTCGCGAGCTTCTTCCCGCTTGCGAACGTGGCAGACGACGTCGGCAATTCTCTCGGGCCGTTCGTGTCGCCGCAGGTGCTGTCGCTCATCCAGGATCAAATGCGGCGGCTCGCGGACAACCAGAATGGCGGCCTGCTCACGTTCGGTGTCCTCGGGGCGCTCTGGAGCAGTTCCGCGGCGCTCGTCTCGATCGTGGGGGCGTTGAACCGTGTGTACGACATCGACGAGGCCCGGCCGTGGTGGAAGGTCCGGCTCGTTGCCATCGGACTCACGTTCGGGCTGGCCCTGATCGTCCTGACCGCGTTATCGCTGGTGCTCCTCGGACCAACGCTCGCAGAGAAGCTGGGACAGACCACCGGCTGGGGCGCGCCCTTCGAATGGACGTGGCTGATCCTGCAGTGGCCGCTCGTGTTCCTGCTCGTCGCCACCGGCATCGGCCTCGTGTATTACTTCGGACCCGACGCGGATCAGGACTGGGTCTGGATCTCGCCGGGCGCCGTCGTCGCGACGGTGCTCTGGCTGTTGATTTCGCTCGTGTTCAAGTTCTACGTCGCAAACTTCACCGACTATCAAGCGTCGTACGGCGCCGTCGGCGCCGTCATCGTCGTGCTGCTCTGGTTCTATGTGTCAGGCATCGCCCTCCTGACCGGCGCGGAGATGAACGCGGAGATTGAACACGCGTCGCCCTACGGAAAGGCCCCGGGTCAGAAGAACGCGCAGGGAAAGCTGATGCTCGGCGCGCGGGCCGCGCGAGCGTTCCAGGAACGGCCGCATGGGGGTGAGCCGCAGGCCGAGCCCGTCCAGCCAGCTCGCGTGCCGCCGTCGAGGCCGCCGAAAGTTGGTGTGGGCGCGGCGATTGCCGCGGCCTTCTTCGTCACCAGGTGGTGGAATCGACGCGGCGGACGGTAGGCGATGCCACGCAAGCCCGCAACACGCCCGCCGCGAGTGCGAGCGCTCGACCGTCTGGCGCCCTTCGAGAACGACTCCCTGATGGTCGTCATCGAGACGCCGAAGGGCTCACCGAACAAGCTGACGTTCGAGCCGCGTTACGGCACGTTCGTCCTTAAGGGCGTGCTGCCGGCGGGCGCCGTCTTTCCCTTCGATTTCGGCTTCGTGCCCTCCACGCGCGCCGAGGACGGCGATCCCCTCGACGTGCTGGTCCTGATGGATGCGCCCGTGTTTCCCGGCTGCGTTGTCCCGTCACGCCTCATCGGCGTCATCGAAGCGGAGCAAACCGAGGATGGCAAGACCGAACGGAATGACAGGCTGCTGGCCGTCGCGGCTAATTCGGCGGCACACCGATCGATTCGCGGTCTGGGCGATCTGAGTCAGGACCTGGTCGCGCAGATCGAACATTTCTTCGTCTCGTATAACGAGATGAAGGGCAAACGCTTTGAAGTGAAGGGACGAGCGGAGAGCAAGCGCGCCCACGCGCTGGTGGCCGCCGCGATGGACAAGCCGAAGCGTCGATAGATTGGCGGCTCACTTGCTTATGGTTGACGTGGTAGTGAGCGCGATGAACCAGTCTGTCCTGTCGCCCGCCGGTGTTCAGGCGTTATCCATTCATGGGCTGTGGTTGCTCATGCTCACCGTCTGCACTGTCGTGTTCGTCTGCACACTCACAGCCGTGTTTTTCGCGGTGATACGCGGGACCGGCAACCGATCCAAGGAAGAGTCAGAGCTACCGCGGGAGCAGACGATCGGCAGGGTCGTCGGCAGTGCCGTCGCGCTGACGGTCGTAACCTTGATAGCTCTGCTCGTCGCGAGCGTCTGGACGGGGCGCACCGTCGGCACGGCTCACGCCTCGAGCGCCGTCACCGTCGCGATTACGGGCCATCAATGGTGGTGGGAGGTCGAATACGAAGACGCGATGCCCAGCCGGCGCGTCCTGACGGCCAACGAACTGCACATTCCGACGGACCGGCCCGTCGTGCTGAAGGTGACATCCCGCGACGTCATCCACAGCTTCTGGGTACCGAATCTTCAGGGAAAGCGGGATCTCATCCCGGGCTATACCACGTCGATCTGGCTGCAGGCATTCAAGCAAGGGACTTACCGCGGCCAGTGCGCGGAGTTCTGCGGGATGCAGCACGCCCATATGGCCATCGAAGTCGTCGCTCAATCGGATCGCGACTTCGAAGGATGGCTCGAAGCCATGCGGCAGCCGGGACGGGATCCGCCGGAGACGGAGACGGAGGCGATCCGCGGCCGTGAGGTGTTCATGCGGGCCCGGTGTGCCGGATGCCACGCGATCCGCGGCACGGACGCATCGGCACAAGTCGCCCCCGACCTGACGCACATCGCGTCGCGCACCACACTGGGCGCCGGAACCCTGCCGAACACAACCGAGAACATGGCCGAGTGGATCCGCGATCCGCAAGCCGTGAAGCCCGGCAATCAGATGCCGCCCAATCCTCTGGCGGCCGACGACCTCCGGGCCCTCGTGACGTACCTGGGGACCCTTCGATGATGCCGCGACGGGAGCTCGAATACCGCGATCCCGAGGGGCTCGAGCAGCTCGAACACACGTGGGCCGACCCGCAAGGCCTGTACGGCTGGTTCACGCACGTCGATCACAAGTCGATCGGCCGCCGCTACCTCGTCACCGCCTTTACATACTTCCTCATGGGCGGCGTGCTGGCGGCCGCTGATGCGCCTGCAGCTGTCGCGGCCGGACAACACGATTGTCGGCCCCGATCTCTACAACCAGATGTTCACCACGCACGGCACCACGATGATGTTTCTGTTCGCCGTGCCGGTGATGCAGGGGCTCGGCGTCTATTTCGTGCCGCTTGATGGTCGGCGCCCGCAGCATCGCGTTTCCCCGCCTCGTCGCGTTCAGCTACTGGATGCTCCTGTTCGGCGGCATGTTTCTCTACATCTCGTTTCTGCTGGGCGCGGGCCCCGATGTGGGCTGGTTCTCCTATCCGCCTCTCGCGGAATCGCTCTACACGCCGAGCAGGCGCGCCGACGTCTGGGCGCAGCTGATTACGTTCACCGAAGTCGGCTCGCTCGCGGTCGCGGTCTCGCTGATCACCACCACGCTCAAACTGCGCGCGCCGGGGATGACGCTGAACCGGATTCCGATCTTCGTGTGGGCGCAGGTCGTCACGTCGTTCATGGTGATATTCGCCATGCCGGCCGTGATGCTGGCCAGCACGTCGCTCATCCTCGACCGGCTCGTCGGGACCCATTTCTTCGACGTCGAGCACGCGGGAGATGCGCTGTTGTGGCAGCACATGTTCTGGTTCTTCGGGCATCCCGAGGTCTACATCATCTTCATACCGGGAACCGGCATCGTCTCGACGATCATCACCACGTTCTCGCAGCGGCGGATGTTCGGGTATCTGGCGGTCATCCTGGCGCTCGTCTCGACGGCATTCATGGGGTTTGGTTTGTGGGTCCACCACATGTTCGCGACCGGGCTCCCGCAGCTGGGCGAGAGCTTCTTCACGGCCGCGAGCATCATCATCGCCATCCCGACCGGCACGCAAATCTTCTGCTGGATCGCCACGATGTGGTCGGGGCGCCTCAGGGTGAAGACCCCGATGCTCTGGATCCTCGGATTCTTCACGATCTTCATCGCCGGCGGCCTGACCGGCGTGATGCTGGCGGCGGTGCCGCTGAACACACAGGTCCACGACACCTTTTTCGTGGTCGCCCACTTCCACTACGTGTTGATCGGCGGCGCCGTGTTTCCGTTGTTCGGCGCGTTCTATTACTGGTACCCGAAGATCACCGGCCGGGTTCTCTCGGAGCGGCTCGGCGCGTGGGTGTTCGGGCTCTTCTTCATCGGCTTCAACCTCACGTTCTTTCCGATGCACATCCTCGGTCTCCACGGGATGCCGCGTCGGGTCTACACCTATCCGGCGGCCATGGGCTGGGGCACGTTGAATCTGCTGGCCAGCGCGCGGCGCCGCCCTGATGGCATGCGCCGTCGTGATCTTCATCTTCGATTCAATCCGGGCGCTTGTCACGGGGATGGCCGCCGCGCCCAACCCCTGGAATGCCGGCACGCTCGAATGGGCGACCAGCTCGCCGCCGCCGAACAGCAACTTTCCGTACCCCCCGACCGTGGCCGGCCGTGAGCCGCTCTGGGAGAATCCACCCGATCAACCCGTGGTCGTCGGGCTGCGTTCCGATGCGCGCGATGTGCTGGTGACGCACGTGCTGGATGCGGAGCCGGACCATCGCCTGTTGTTTCCCAGGCCATCCATCTGGCCGTTTCTCACCGCGATCGCAACCACGATCTTGTTCGTCTGGTCGATCTTCACGCCCTGGGGCGTCGTGTACGGAGCCGTCCCGGTGTTCGTGACGATGATCGGATGGTTCTGGCCGAAGAGTCCCGACGAAGGCGGCACACCGGTCTGGCCGCTGGCCCATCGCACGCTGCCGAGGCCGGATGAGGCGCCGGCGACCGGAGGTGCCATATGAGCGACGTCCGTGTGCTCGACGTCAGCTCCCTTCCGCCGGGCGCGTTCGGCTCGAGGACGTTGACCTTCTGGGGCACGCTGGGGATCGTCGTCATCGAGAGCACCGTCTTCGCGCTGGCCATCGGCGCGTACTTCTACCTGGTCTCGCGATTTCCGGCGTGGCCCCCTCACGGTGTCGCGGCGCCTGACCTGGGCTGGGGCACGCTGAACACACTCGTCCTGGTCGGGAGCCTGGCTCCCAATGAATTGGCACGGCGCGCGGGCGAGCGCGTCGATCTCCGCTGGGTGCGGATCTGGATGGTCGTGTGCCTGGTGTTCGCATTGGCATTCAACATCGTGCGCGCGTACGAATTCGCGCACTTGAACGTGACGTGGGATCGCGATGCGTACGGTTCCATCGTGTGGCTGCTGCTCGGGCTCCACACGACCCACATCGTGACGGACTTTCTCGACAGCACCGTGCTGGCCGTCCTGATGTTCACCGGGCCGATTGAAGAGCATCGGTTCGTCGACGTCGAGGAGAACGCGGTCTACTGGTACTTCGTCGTGCTCGCGTGGCTGCCGATCTATGGAGTGATCTATTGGGCGCCAAGAGCTGCTGTAGAGGCCGGCGACCTCCGGTGGCTGAGCCCGCTGCCTCTGTGGACGGGCATCGTTGCGGGCCCCGCCGCGTGGGCCCTCGACCTGCTGGCGAGCTACGCGGTCGTGAAGTGGGTCTGTGTGACGCGCAACTACGCCGTTCTGCCACTCATCACCCTCGCCAGCCTCGCCATCGTCGTCGGCGGGGCCGGCATTTCGTGGGCGGCATTGACGCGCACGGCCCAGGACGTGCCGAGCGACGGCGGCCGCCCGCGGCAGCGCGCGCGGTTCATGGCCGATCCTCGGTCTCGCATTGTGCGGATTGTTCGCGCTCCAGATCCTTGCGGGCGCCATTCCGCATTGGGTGCTCGATGCTTGTCAGTAGTCTCCTGCTGTCGCTCGGCGTGTACGGCCTCGGCCTCATCCGGCTATGGCGTCACGCCGGTTTTGGGCGCGGCGTGCGGCCGCTCGAGGCGCTCGCATTCGGCACCGGGTGGCTTGCGTTGGCGATCGCGCTTTCGCCGCCGCTCGACGAATGGAGCGAGCAGTGGCTCGCCGCCCACATGGTGCAGCACGAACTGCTGATGGTCGTCGCCGCACCCCTGATCGCCGTCGGCGCACCGCTTGTCGGGATGCTGTGGGCGATGCCCGCGCGTGCTCGGCACGCGCTTATCGGCACAGTCCAGCAGACGCCGCTGCCGTTCCTGTGGCGGACGATCACCGCGCCGGCGTCCGCGTTCCTGCTCTATGGCCTTGCGCTGTGGGTCTGGCACATTCCGGCGCTGTACGACAAGGCGCTCGAGCACGAGGCCGTGCACATCGTCCAGCATCTCTGTTTCTTCGGCACGGCGGCGCTCTTCTGGTGGGGCATCGTGCAGGGCCGCCAGGGACGTCTGGGCTACGGCGCGGCCGTCGTCTACCTGTTCGTCACGGCGGTGCACGGCGGCGTGCTGGGCGCGCTGCTGACCATCTCGCCGCGGGTGTGGTACGCGCCATACCTGGCGCATCATCCGGCCGGCCTCACGCCGCTCGAGGACCAGCAGCTCGCAGGCCTGCTGATGTGGATTCCCGCGGGGATGGCCTTCGTCGCCGGCGCGCTGTTCCTGTTCGCCGCGTGGCTGCGACAGTCCGACCGGGTGTCACGTTTCCAATCGCGGCCGCTCGTGCGGCCTACAGGTATCCGATGAGCACACGCAGTGTCCGTCACCGGCGTCGCGCTTGCGCTGTTGTGCGTCCTGGCCGCGGGATGCAAGCGGAAGTCCGACCTGCCGGGTGGCGGCCTCGGCCCCGTGCACAGCAACGTTCCAGGCGCGCCGCCAACCATGCATCTCGTCTCGGATGTGTCCACCGGCGAGTGGCGGATGCCCGCAGGCGACTACGGCAACCTTCGCTACAGCACGCTCGACACCATCAAGACGACGAACGTGATGAACCTGCACGTCGTCACCACATTCTCGACCGGCGTGCCGCATGGGCACGAGGGACAGCCGCTGGTCTTCGGCAACACGATGTACGTCGTGACGCCGTTTCCCAACAATCTGATCGCGGTCGATCTGACGAAACCCGGCGGCGCGATCAAATGGATTTACGAACCGCACCCCGACCAGCGCGCGGTCGGCATCGCCTGCTGCGACGTCGTGAACCGCGGGCCGTCGTTCGGGGACGGCAAGATCGTCTACAGCCTGCTGGACGCGACCGTCGTGGCGGTCGACAGCGAGACCGGCAAGGAGGCGTGGCGGACGCGCGTCGGCGACATCAACAAGGGCGAAACGTTCACGGCAGCGCCGATCATCGTGAAGAACCACGTGCTGGTCGGCAACTCCGGCGGCGAGCTGGGTGTCCGCGGATACGTGGCGGCGCTCGACCTCAAGACGGGCAAGGAGCTCTGGCGCGCGTTCAACACCGGCCCGGACGCCGACGTCAAGATCGGCTCCGGCTTTCACGCGTTCTACGCGAAGGATCAGGGAAAGGATCTCGGCGTCACCTCGTGGCCGTCAGAGCAATGGAAGCTCGGCGGATCCACGGTCTGGGGCTGGATCTCCTACGACCCGGCGACGAACCTCTTTTTCTATGGCACCGGCAATCCCGGTGTGTGGAATCCGGATTTGCGCCCGGGCGACAACAAGTGGTCCTCGACGATCTTCGCGCGTGACGCCGACACGGGCGAAGCGCGGTGGGCTTACCAGGTGACCGCCCACGACTCGTGGGATTACGACGAGATCATGGAAAACATGCTCGTCGACATGGACTACGGCGGCCGTCCGCGCAAGTTGCTCGTCCACCCGGGGCGGACCGGTTTTGTCTACGTCCTCGATCGCGAAACCGGCGAGCTGCTGTCGGCGGACACCTACGAGCCGACGAACTGGGCGAGCGGTTACGACCTGAAGACCGGCAAAGCCGAACGAGGATCCCGCCAAGCACACGCATTTCGGGTCGGTCACCCAGGGCATCTGTCCTTCGTCGACCGGGGCCAAGGACGTCATCCCGTCGGCGTTCTCGCCGCGCACCGGTCTGCTCTACATCCCCGCCCACAACACCTGCATGGACTACGAAGGCATCGAGGCCAACTACATCGCCGGCACGCCGTACCTCGGCGCGGACGTGAAGATGTATCCGGGTCCCGGCGGCTATCAGGGTGAGCTGGTCGCGTGGGACGTCGCGCACAACCGCAAGGCCTGGGGAGTTCGCGAAGAGAAGTTTCCCGTGTACAGCGGCGTGCTCGCGACGGGCGGCGACGTCGTCTTCTACGGGACGATGGACGGATGGTTCAAGGCGGTCGACGCAAGAACGGGAACCGAGCTGTGGAAGTTCCACGTGGCGTCGGGGATTGTCGCCAATCCGATCACATATCTCGGGCCTGACGGCAAGCAGTACGTCGCCGTCTACTCGGGTATCGGCGGATGGATGGGCGCGGTGGCGTTCCCGGAAATCTCCGCGGACGACCCGTACGCCGCCCTCGGTGTGGTCGGCGCGATGAAGGACATCAAGAAGTACACGGCGCCAGGAAGCACGGTGTATGTCTTCGGTCTGTAGGTCCCTCGGCGTCCTGCTGACGCTCTGGATGGTCTGCGTGTGCGCGTCGACTGCCCAGTCGCCGCTGCGTGTCTGCGCCGACCCGAACAACCTGCCGTTCTCGAACGAACGCGGCGAGGGTTTCGAGAACCGGATCGCGACGCTCGTTGCCCGCGACTTGCAGCGCCCACTGGAGTACTTCTGGCTGCCGCAGCGGCGCGGTTTCGTCCGCAATTCACTGAATGCCCGGCGCTGCGACGTCGTGATGGGTGTCCCGGCGCAGTACGGCCTGCTGCAGCCGACGAAAAGCTACTATCGGTCCGCGTACGCGTTCGTCACGCGCCGCGACCGGCAGTTCCGCATCGATTCCTTCGACGCGCCCGAGCTCGCCGGCGCTGACCATCGGCATCCAGGTGACCGGCGACGACTACAACAACCCGCCCGCCGCGCAGGAACTCGCCTCGCGTCACATGGTACAGAACGTCCGGGGATTCACGATTTACGGCGACTACTCCCGGCCCGATCCGCAACGCGACATCGTCGACGCCGTGGCGGCCGGACGCATCGACGTCGCCGTCGTCTGGGGTCCTCTGGCCGGCTACTACGCGCAACGCCAGCCCACGCCGCTCGACGTCAGGCTGATTGCCGCCGGCAGCAGCGCGTTATCGCGGTTCACGTTCGGCATCGCGATGGGTGTCCGCCGCGACGACACGCTGCTGAGAGCCGCGCTCGACGACGTCATCACGCGGCGCGGCAGTGAAATGCGTCGCATCCTGCGTGCGTATGGAGTGCCACTCCGATGATCGTCAAAGCTGGTCGGGCGATCGCTCTCTGCGTTTTCATGGCGGCGTGTCATGGCTCGCCGCCGCACGGCGGAGCGACCGCAGCGCCGCCGCCCATCCTCACAGCGGTCGGTCCGATTCCGGGGCCTCAGACCTCGTACGGGCGACACCCGAATCCGTATGCCTCTGATCGCACGGCGATGGGTGAGGGACGCCAGCTCTTCGTCCGGTTCAACTGCTCCGGGTGTCATGGGGGACGGGCGGGTGGAGGTATGGGGCCGAGTCTGCGAGACGTCGACTGGATTTACGGGAGCGACGACGCGCAGCTGTTCAGTTCGATCGCGGAAGGACGCGCGCACGGCATGCCGTCGTGGGACACGCGCCTGACACCTGATCAGACGTGGAAGCTTGTCACCTATATCAAATCCCTTCGTACACGCAACGAGCCTCAGGCGCCGCCGACTGAATAGAGGACGCATATGTCGCGCATTACGATCACAGGGACGGTCGCCGCCATGTTCACGGCGGTCACGATCGCGTGCTCGCAACCTTCGAGTCGCGGCGAAACGCAATCGGGCGCCGCACTCGAATTGAACCGCCCGCCCCGGGCCGGTGCCGCGCCGGCGCGCTGCAGCGACCTCCCCTCCGGAGACGATCTCAGGAAGTGGCTGCGCGCGGCTCCCGGCGTCGAGGGCGAAGCCGGCGGTCTGTTCTCGGGCAAGCGGGAGTGGGGCTCGATCGTGAACCGGCAGGGCGAGATCTGCGCGACTGCGTCCGCGACTGACGATCCGGCCAGTACCTGGCCCGGCAGCCAGGCCAGTCTCGAAAGCCAAGGCCTACACCGCAAACGCCTACAGCGCCGACGATTCGCCGATGTCGACGGCGCGGCTGTACACGATGACGCAGCCCGGGCACTCGCTGTGGGGCGTCGGCGAACCGAATCCGTTCCGCGTGGATTGCCTGGTCGAGCCCGACCGACATGAACGCGACGAACGGCAAGATCTGCGGCGGGTCGATTGCGTTTGGCGGCGGCCTGCCCCTGTATAAGGGCAAGACCCGCGTCGGAGGCCTGGGCATCAGCGGTGACACGGCGTGCGCCGATCACGAGATCGCGAAGAGGGTCCGCCATCTCGCGCAGCTCGATCCGGAAAAGGGCGAGTTCGCCGACGACATCGTGTTCACGTCGGCGGATGGTCCCTCGCCGTTCGCGCACCCGCTCTGTGCCAATACGTGGCGTAATGGCCAGAAGCTGGGGGACGAAGCGAACGCCGTCGACTACTGAGCGCTGGTGAGGAAGATCTTCAATCTGGCGCTGGGGATTGTCACCAGCATCGGGGGATTCGTCGAAGTCGGCTCGATCTCGACATCCGTCCAGGCGGGCGCCGAGTTCGGATTCTCGCTGTTGTGGGCGGTCGCGGCGGCCACCCTGTTTCTTGCGGCGCTGGCGGAAATGGCCGGGCGCGTCGCGGCGGTCAGCAGGCAGTCGATGGCGGCGGCGGTTCGCGAGCGCTTCGGTTTCCACTTCCAGATCGTTCCGCTCGGTGCGGAGCTCGTCATCGATACGCTGCTGCTCACAGCCGAACTCGGCGGCGCGGCGATTGCGGTCAAGATGCTGACCGGCATCGATTTCGAATGGTGGGTGCTGCCGGCGGGAATCCTCGCGTGGCTCGTGCTGTGGTTCGGCAACTTCAGCGTCATCGAAGACGGGATCGGATTGCTCGGGATGGTGACGCTGTCGTTCGTCGTGGCCGCATGGCGTCTGCACCCGGATCTCGGCCAGGTGGCGCGCGGCTTCGCGCCTTCCGTACCCCATCACGACGTGACCCGCTATGCGTTCCTGACCGTCAGCATTGTCGGAGCCACCGTGAGCCCCTACCTGCTGAACTTCTACTCGTCCGGAGCCATCGAGGAAAAGTGGAGCCAGCAGGATCTCTGGATCAATCGATCGACCGCGTGGCTGGGCATGGGGTTCGGAAGTACCGTCGCGATGGGATGCCTCGTCACGGCGGCGATCGTCTTCGGGCCGCAGCATCTGAAGGTGGAGAGCTACGAACAGGCCGCACAGATGTTCGTGCCGGTCTACGGCCGCTGGGCCGTCGCGCTCTTCGCCGTGTCTCTGGGGATCGGGTGCTTCGGCGCGGCCGTCGAGATCGCGCTGAACGCCGGATATGTGCTCGGCCAGTCACTCGGGTGGACGTGGGGCATCGACAAGAAGCGGCGCGACGTGAGCCGCTTCGTCACGGCCTTCTCGGTCGTGCTTGTTCTGGCCGTGGCGATCGCGGCGCTCGGGTTCGATCCGCTGCGCGTCACGCTCATCTCCGCCGCGCTGACGGTCGTCATCATGCCCCTCGTCGTGCTGCCATTTCTCGTTCTCATGAACGACGAGGAGTACGTGGGCCGGCACACCAGCGGGCCGTTCGGCAACGGCATTCTCGCCGCGCTCACGATTCTGGGAGCGCTCATGGCGATCGTCGTGATCCCGCTGGAGATCTTCGGAGGCGGCTGATGGACGTCGCGCGGGACGTGCTGGACACGAAGGTCGTCGATCGCAACGGACGCGAGATGGGCCGGGTCGATGGGATTCTGCTCGATCACGAGGCGGGCCGCCCGCTTCGTCTCTCGGCCATCGTCATCGGCCCTGCTGCGCTCGGCGATCGTCTGCACCCAGCCGTGGGTCGAATCGTGAGGCGAATCGAAAAATGGTTCGGCCTCGATCGCAATCGGCCCGCCCGTATCGATTTCGCCGACATCGACAGCATTGACGACAAGGTGCGGTTGCGTCTCACGATCGGCGAGACAGCGGTCGATGCCGTCGAACAGCGGCTTCGCGCCTGGGTCTCACGGCTGCCAGGTGCTCAATGAGCGCACGCCTTCGACTCGATCGCCTGATCGGGCGCGCCGTCCATACGGCCAACCATCGCCGGCTGGGCCGCCTGGAGGAATTTCGTGTCACACGGCGCGGGAAGGACTGGATCATCAGCGAGTACGTCGTTGGGACCGCGGGACTGCTGGAACGGCTCGGCCTGGGTGTGCGTCTGATTCTCGGCTTCAAGCGACCGGGCGGGTACGTCGTTCGCTGGGATCAGCTCGACCTGTCGGATCCCGATCGACCGCGGCTCACGTGTTCAGTGGAGGACCTGCGACGCGGCTGACGCGCCGGCGCGCGTCAGCGTCTCGAGCAGCAACCGCGTCACGTGTTCCTGGTATCGCCTCGGCGACCAGCCCCGGCCGAGCACGAGATCCTCCCACATCCGCAGCGACGTCATCGTCCACAGGAGATCGGCGGCAATCGACGCGTCCAGGCCGGGGCGCAGGTTGCCCTCGGCGTCCAGCCGCGCGACGATGCCGCGGCAGCCGCGAAGGCGGTCGTCGAGACGGTCCTGCCACGCACGCTCCGCAGCGGTGTCGGTCCGGCGCACGGCATCGAGCGCGCGTGCAACGGCCCACACCTCAGGATTCAGGCGCGCCTGCAGCGACACCTGCGCTTCGATCATCGCCGCGCCGCTCGGCGCCTCGGCGATCCGCTGGATGTCCGCCGGCAGGCCGAGCGTCTGGTCGAGATGGCGGGCGAGGGCGACCATCAAGTCCGCCCGATCGGCGAAGTGGAGATAGACGGCCTGCCGCGAGACGCGGGCGGCCTTCGCGATCTGCGCCATGGTGACGCGCGCGTCGCCGCGCCGGGTGATGAGCGTCAGCGCGGCATCCAGAATGCGGCCCGCGGCGTTGGCACTTGACACGGTGTCAAGCTGTCGTGTAGTCTTCTGCCTCGATGAACTTGACACGGTGTCAAGTATAACAGGAAATGAGGCACGGCATGGCGACCGCGGCGAACACGGACAGATCAGAGTCAAACGGCTGGCGCGTACTCCACAACCGCCACACAGGCGAGCGCCTGGCGCTCCGGCGCATCGCCCGCAGCGGGCAGTTGTGCCTGGAACTGAAGGGCGCGCTGCCGCCCAGGCAGGAAGGCCCTCCCCTTCACATGCACTTCGAGGAAAACGAAGTCGGGACGGTCGTCGCGGGCACCCTCTCGGCGGAAGTGGACGGGCGCGTCTTTGAAGTCGAAGCCGGCGGGACGGCTGCCCTGCCGAAGGGCTCGGCCCATCGCTGGTGGAACGCCGGCGACACTGAGCTCGTGTTCGAGGGCGTGACACAGCCCCTGATCGATCTGGATGTGTACCTCCAGGCGATATTCGAGGTCCTGAACGCAGGACCAGCAAACCGCCCGCCGCTGTTCTACATGGCCCACCTCGCGTGGAGACACCGGCACACGCAGGCGGTGCTCTTCGCCCCGCTGTGGCTGCAGAAGCTCCTCGTGCCGGCAATCGTGTTCGCCGGCACGATTCTCGGCCGCTACCGCGGGACGGATTGGCCGGGCTGCCCGGATCGGCGCTCGGCAGCCCCGTTGCGCGCGGTAACGGAGAACATGTGATGCGCCGGATGTTCAGGATTGCTGGATTCTTCGTGCTGGGATTGTCCACGCTGGGCGCAGCCGCCCTGCCGTTCGCGGTGGGCACGCGCCCCTTCATCGGCCCTCGCTCGCGGGCCCTGACCGATCGGCGCTTCGAAGCGACGCCCGGGCGCGCCGAGCGCGGGCGCTACCTCGCGACGAGCGTGAACGGCTGCTTCTCCTGCCACAGCGAGCTCGACTGGCAGGCGAACGGCTTCCCCGCCAAGGCCGGGACAGAAGGCGGCGGCCGCGTGTGGGATCGCGAGGGCTTGCCGTTTCTCACGGCGCCGAACATCACGCCCGATCGCCGCACCGGCGCGGGCACGTGGACCGACGACATGCTGGCGCGCGCCATTCGCGAAGGCATCGGTCACGATGGGCGGACCCTTTTCCCGGTCATGCCCTATTCCCAGTATCGCTCGATGTCCGACGAGGACCTGGCGTCCCTCATCGTCTACCTGCGGACGATCCCCGCGGTGACACGGGAGCTGCCGAAGACGAACGTCCCGTTTCCGGTGAGCCGGCTGATCAACGCGCTGCCGGAGCCGATTGCGGCGCCGGTTCCGCAGCCGGATCGCCGCGACACGACGGCGTACGGCGACTACCTGACGCGCATGGGTGCGTGCCGCGATTGCCATACGCCGGTCGATGCGCGGAACCAGCCGATTGCCGACATGGAGTTCAGCGGCGGCTTCCTCCTGACAGGACCCTACGGACAGGTGGCAGCCCGCAACCTGACGCCGGATCCGAGCGGCATCCCGTACTACGACGCCGATCTGTTCGTGGAAGTGATGCGCACGGGCATGGTGAAGGCACGCAAGGTTCACGACGCGATGCCGTGGGCCAGATTCGCCGGGCAGACCGACGAAGACCTCCGGGCGATCTTCCGGTTCCTGCAGACGGTGCGGCCGGTGAAGCACCGCGTGGACAACGCGCTGCCGCCTACCCCGTGCCCCGTCTGCGGCGCGACGCACGGAGCAGGCGACCAGAACGTGCCGGGATCGGCTACAACGACTTCAGGTACTCGATGAGATCCTTCTTCGCCTGCTCTCCCAGATTGAGGTTGAACGCCTGGTTGTAGTGCTCGACGACGGCGCGCAGGGTCGGCGAATCGGCCGTCATGGTAGAAGCCGCCCTTCTGCCGCGTGAACAGACCCGCGAGCGGCGTCGTGCGGTAGCGCTGATCCGGCGATCGCGAGGACTGGAAGTCGTCGATGCCGATTTCCTCCGCCGTGTGCATATTCCAGCCTGGCTCGGTGAAGAGCGGCGGGACGTGACACGTCGAGCATCGACCGGCGCCGTTGAAGACCGCCTTGCCGGCCCTCGCCGCGCGCGCATCGAAGGTTCCCGGCGGCAGGATCGGGAGCCGGAATCGACAGCTGATAGAACTGCAGCGCCGGCAGCTTCGAGGTGATCAGATCGGGATCGTTTCGCACGTGGCCGAACCCTGCGCGCGCGGCCACGGGAAAGCGCAGCGCATCGTCGAGCCGGGCGTCGACGAACGTGCCCTTGCCGTGCATCTCGAGGTTGGCGACGAACGCATTCCAGTGCGACACGCCGCCCCAGCCGGTATAGGTGTGCAGGTTGACGCCCGCCAGCCCGAACGCCGCCGGAAGAAGAGTCGCGGCGCTCTTCCCGTCGGGGCGGAACGCCTTGCCGTCGAGGAACAGCTGCGCGTCGAACTTGCCGGGCCCCCAGCTGTTCAGCACCTTGCGCACCGTCGGCTGATCGGTCTGCAGCAGATCGGCGACGACGCTGAGATCCGGCGCGAGCGCGACGATCGCGCCGACATTCAGATCCCGATTGGGCCAGCCGTCGAGCCTGCGGCCGATGCCCGGCGCGACGGAGTTGTCGACCGTCGAATGACACAGCGAGCACTGAATGCCGATCGGTCTTGAGGCCGCCGGCATTGTCGCGGTGGCCGGTGAGCCCGACGACCGCGTTCGCATCCAGCAGCGCCACCGTCACGGCTGGATCCTTGAGATTGACGGTCCCGCGCCTGATCGCGGTCAGCACCGGTCTGCGGGAAGCGCCTCCGCATCGATCTTCAAGCCCACCGCCAGCGCGGTGGCCGGGCTCACTCCCGGACCGACGCCGCCGAGTCGTGCGCCCTCGATGGCCTGATGCAGCTTGAGCGTCCCGCCCCAGAAGGCCTCGTCGCCGAACGTGTCGAAGCGGAAAATCTTCCGGCCGGCTTCGATCATCCTGTCGGCGTTGCGGTGAATGACGGCATCGAAGCCGTCGGGCACTCTGCTCGTCGCCGCCGCCTGGGCTCCCTGGTCAGACTGAAATGCCGGGCCGGCTGCCCCGGACATGCCGACGATGCCGCTGACGCCCGCGACCGCCGCGACGACGATCAAGAATCGCATCGGAGCCTCCCTTCGCTCAGACGTGCTGCGCTTCGAGTGCCCACGCCCGCCTCGGTGAGACGGGCGAGCGTAAACGCCGCAATCGCCATCGCCACGTCCCGCACGGCGATGTCGAAATACCGGCCGGTGGTGGCAAGGTTGACCGCGATGCCGACGAGCCAGACGGATGCGACGTATCCGCCGAGTCGCGTGTAACCTGAGAGGATGAGCGCGCCCACGGCCATCTCGATGACGCCGATGACGTGCATCACGGCCGACGCGCTCATCGGTAGCAGGCGCGCCGCCAGCGGACTGAGGTATCCCGGCCAGTCCGCGAGCAGGTTGAAGAACTTGTCGAGACCCGCCAGGAATGCCGCGGCGCCGAGCGCGGTCCGCAGGGCCCACCAGGGTGTGGTCAGACGATCGGTTGTCACATGTGCCTCCTGCCCGATGGAGGCAGCGGCCCGCGAAAAGGTGACAGCGCGGCAGTGCTGCAACGAAAAGCGCGGCCGTAGACTCTAATGGATATGGGAAACACCAGGTCGGACGGAACCGCGGTTGCGCCGGCCTCGACGCTGTCCGACGCGGACATCGTGAAGCGCGTGCGGGCGGGGGAACGCGCGCTGTTCGAGATCCTGATGCGCCGTCACAATCAGCAGCTCTACCGCGCGGCGCGGGCGATCGTGAAGGACGAGCACGAAGTCGAAGACGTGATGCAGCAGGCCTACATCAACGCGTTCACGCACCTGCACCAGTTCGAGGAACGGTCGCAGTTCTCCACGTGGCTGACGCGCATCGCGCTGAACGAGGCGTTCGGCCGGCGCCGGAAGATGCGGCAGTCCGAGTCGATGACGAGTGTGCCGTCGGATGGCGGCGAGGTTGCTGGAGAGCTCATGAACACTGTCAGAACGCCGCAGCCGGATCCGGAGCGCCAGGCGTACGCAAAGGAGCTTCACCGGGTGCTCGAAGAAGCCGTCGATGCCCTCCCGGAAACGTATCGCGCGGTGTTCATGCTGCGCGACATCGAAGGCCTGAGCACGGCGGAAACGGGCGAGGGGCTGGGCCTCGGCGAGGAAGCGGTCAAGACGCGGCTGCATCGCGCGCGCGCGATGATTCGCCGGGCAGTGACGGCGCGCATCGGCGGCACGGCCGCCGGCACCTTCCAGTTCCAGGCGCCGCGCTGCGATCGCGTCGTCGCGGCGGTGCTGGCGGAGATTGCCCTGCGGCCGTAGCGTCCGCCTTCAGGCGGACGTCCGCACGGCAGGCCTGAAGGCCTGCACTACTTCTGGTCGCGCAGCGGCGCGAAGTCCTGCCAGATCTGCTGGACGATCTTCGGATCGACGATCTTCGTGTCGGCCTTCTCGGGGTCCTTTTCCGAAGTCAGCACGAGCTTGACGCTCTCGCACGAAGGGCCGAACGCGCCGGGGTCGAAGACGTACAGGCCTTCGTAAATCGCCTCCGTCTCGCTGACGCGCTGATCGATCTTGAACGGGTGGATCGGCGTGACCGCGTCCTCGCCGCAGAAAGCCCGCATCCGCAGGAAGCCTGTCTTGATGTGCTTGAACGCGGGCAGGGCCACGCCTTGCGTGGACGCCGCGGCGCGGCCGACCTTCGTCCAGAAGCTCTCGACCATCTTCGGCGTCACCCGGACCAGCAGGACCGGCGGCGTGTCTTCTACGTACTCGGCCCAGTTGCTGAACTCCATCAGCGGGACTCCGCGCGTGCCCTTGAGCTGCACGGGCGTGATGAACGCGATGTCGAAGTCGAGCGACGACACCTTATACGGGCTCAGATTGCCCACGCGGCGCTTCGCGGCCTCCTCGAGCGCTCCCGCGGGAAACGTCAGCGCCGGTTCGACGGGCAGGAGCTTCCCGGACGGCGACGCGGCGTCCTTCATCTTCTTCTCCGCCGCCGCGACGACCTCGCACACATCGTTGATGCGGATGACGCGCGAATTCCATCGCGACTGGCCGAGCTTTTCGTCTCCGGGCGTGGTAATCCCGACCACGGCGCCGCCGGCCGTGAACGCCGGGCCGCCGGTCCCGCCACTCGGGAGCTCGAGGTCGGACAGCAGCGCGTGCGTCTCCACGCGCTTGACGGTCGCGGACTCCGTGTCCTTGTCCTGGCGGAACGGTGCCCCGATCGCGATAGATATCCTGCCCTTCGGCAATGGCGGGCGTGGCCTCCGGCGTGCATCCGAGCGTCACCGGCCTCACAGACGCGGCAGCCTTCGCGTCAATCCACAGGACGGCCACATCGCGCGCCTGATCGGCAGCGAGCACGTTCGCCGCGACCTTCATCGACGGCGAGAACTGCACTTCGACAGAGATTGCCGTGCCGACGACGCGCTGATTCGTCACCACGAGCCCGTTCGCCACATTTCCAGTCTCAATCAGGAAGGCTGACGCCCGTGTGGTCGGCGTCCAGAGCGCCACCACGCTCTCCTGCCATTGCCGCAACAGCATCCGCGGGTCGGTTTCGAGCGGGATCGCCGCGGCGGTTTGCGCGGGCACCGCGCTCATCGGAACGATCTCCGCGTTGGCGGCGGTGAGCTCGAGCACCGCGTCGCGGCCGGCGCGAACATCCAGCGTCTGCGTCCACTGGTAGGCCTTGCCGAGAAACGCAACCGGCTGATCCGATTCGACGGTGTAGTTCCCCGGTTTGCAGCCGCACGTCCACGGTGCCGTCGATCCCGGTCACGACGCGGCGGGGCGAGGAGGTTGCCGGGTTGTCGCTGATGAGGAGCGCATGCCGCGGCACCGGGGTGACCTTGCGCTCGACGTCCAGCAGGCCCACCTTGATATGGAGCACACTGGGAGCCTGCGCCGCTGGAGCGATCGACAGGACCAGGACGATAGCGGCAGCGACGAGCGCGCGGACCATTACCGCCATCGTCCGCCCGCGGCCGATGGATGTCAAACGTCACGGCCGGCCCGGAACGAGTAGAATTCGCGGCAGGCTGGTGTAGAAGATGCCGATGCCGTTTACGAACACGCATGTGATCGCGCGGGCCGTTTGCATCCTGATGGCGACGGCCGCCCCCGCCGGCGCGCAGCAGCTGCTGAACCAGGATCACCCGGGCCAATACAGCCAGGAAGACATCGCCGCCGGCAACCGCGTGTACAACGCGCAGTGCAACCAGTGCCACGGGCGGGACGGCGATCAGATTTCGGGCGTCGACCTCCGCCGTGGCGTGTTCCGCCGCGCGAGCACGGACGAGGATCTCGCGAGGGTCATCACGAACGGAACCGCGGCGGGCATGCCGCCGTTCAGGCTGCAGCCGTCCGAGCTGACCGGGATCGTGGCGTTCATCCGCGCGCACTTCGACACCACGGCCTCCGTCCGCGTGGGAGACGCCGCGCGGGGCCGCGCCATCTTCGAGGGCAAGGGCACGTGCAGCACCTGCCACCGCGTGAACGGCCGCGGGCCGCGCGTCGCGCCCGACCTGAGCGACATCGGCGTGGCCCGCGCACCGGCCGCGCTGGAGCGATCGATCCGCGAACCGTCGTCCGCGCTGATGCCGATCCATCGACCGGTGACGATCGTGATGAAGGACCGCACGATCATCCACGGCCGCCGCCTCAACGAGGACACCTTCACCGTGCAGGTGATCGACGACAAGGAGCGGCTCCTCTCGATCGCGAAGCGCGACATCGAGGTGCTCGAGGTCAGCACGAAGGCGTCGATGCCCGCGTTCGCCGATCGCCTCACCGCGGACGAGATCGCCGACACGGTCGCGTATCTGCTCACGTTGCGAGAGCCATAGGCAAAGGGCAGAGAGCAGAGGGCAAAGGGCAGAGGGTCGGACATGAGAAAACGCGGATTGCTGCTGTCGGTATTGACCGTCCTCGTCTGCTCTCTTGCGCTTCACGCGCAGGTGACGTCCGACCGTCTCGTGCGGGCGGCGGACGAGCCGCAGAACTGGCTCACGTATTCGGGCGGCTACGCCAGCCAGCGCTACAGCCTGCTGAAACAGATCGATCCCGGCAACGCGAAGAACCTCGAGCTCAAATGGATTCTGCCGGACCAGGTGTTCGGCGCGTGGCAATCCACGCCGCTCGTCGTGAACGGCATCATGTATGTCACGCAGCGCCCGAACGACGTGCTGGCGCTCGACGCGAAAACCGGCCGCGTGTTCTGGCAGTACCGGTACACCGTGTCACCCGAGGCGCGCGTGTGCTGCGGTTCGAACAACCGCGGCGTCGCCATCCTGGGCGACACGCTCTACATGGGCACGCTCGACGCGCACCTCGTCGCGCTCGACGCGACAGCGGGCCGGCCGTTGTGGAACGTCGAGGTCGGCGAATCCGCGGCTCGGCTACTCGATCACGATGGCGCCGCTCATCGTCAAGGACAAGGTCCTCGTCGGCGTCGGCGGCGGCGAGTACGGCATTCGCGGCTTCATCGCGGCGTTCGACGCGCGGACCGGCAAGGAAATCTGGCGCTTCTACACCATCCCGGCACCCGGCGAGCCCGGCAGCGAGACGTGGAAAGGCGACGCGTGGAAGACGGGCGGCGGCTCGCTGTGGGTCACGCCCTCCTACGATCCGGCGACCAACCAGACGTACTGGGGCGTCGGCAACCCCGGCCCCGACTGGAATTCCGATCTGCGGCCCGGCGACAACCTCTACACGGACAGCGTCGTCGCGCTCGACGCGGACACCGGGCAGCTCAAGTGGCACTTCCAGTTTTCGCCGAACGACACCTACGACTACGACTCCGTCCAGGTCGCGGTGCTCGCGGATCTCAACTGGCGAGGCACGCCGACCAAGGCGATGCTCTGGGCGAACCGGAACGGCTTCTTCTACGTGCTCGATCGCACCAACGGCCGCTTCCTCTTCGGCACGCCGTTCGTGAAGGTCAACTGGGCGAGCGGGCTCGACGCAAAAGGACGGCCCATCGCGACGCCGCAGCCGCCGGGTCAGCCGACCTGGCCGGGCAACCAGGGCGGCACGAACTGGTACTCGCCGTCGTTCAGCCCGTCGACCGGGCTGTTCTACGTCTCCGCATGGGAAAACTACGCGTCGATTTACCGGAAAGAGCCGGCCGACTACGTCGCCGGCCGCAATTTCGCCGGCGGCGGCGCTAACGCCGTTCACGCCGGTGCCGGGCGCGCCCGGCGTGCGCATCGGTCGCACGACACCCATCAACAACTGGACCGATGCGGTCGGCAAGGGCACCGTCATGGCGATCGATCCGCAGACGGGCCAGAAGAAGTGGACGTTCCAGCAGTACGACGTCACCGACAGCGGGATCCTGACGACGGCCAGCAACCTGCTGTTCACGGGCGGCCGCGAGGGCTACTTCTACGCGCTCGATGCGCGAACCGGCGCCGAACTGTGGAAAGCGAGCCTCGGCGGACAGATCGTCAACGGCCCCATCTCGTACGCGGTGGACGGCAAGCAGTACGTGTCGGTCATCTCCGGGAATTCGCTCGTCACGTTCGGGCTCAAAGAATAGTCTTCTGACCAATACGAAAGATGACGAACTCGGCCGGGCGCACGGGCGCGACGCCGACAATGCAAATCAGGCGGCCGTTGTCGATGTCGTCCTGCGTCATCGTCGTGCGATCGACCTTGACGAAGAACGCCTCCTCTGGTTTGTTGCCCAGCAGCGCGCCTCCTCTCCACAACTGAAGCAGGAAGTCGCTGATGCTCGCCTTCACGTTCCCCCAGAGCTGCTCGCCGTTCGGCTCGAACACCGCCCACTGCGTTCCCTTGTCGATGGACGACTCGAGGAAGATCAACAGTCGCCGTACGTTGACGTATTTCCACTCGGGATCGGACGACATCGTGCGGGCGCCCCACACGCGGATGCCGCGCCCGGCCGCGCGGAAGTCGCGGATGGCGTTCACGCCGCGCGGGTTCAGGATGTCCTGCGTGCTAACGGTGACCTGAAACTCGAGACCGACGGCGCTCCGGATCTCTTCGTTCGCGGGCGCCTTGTGCACGCCGCGCTCGGTGTCGGTGCGCGCAATGACGCCGGCGATGTGTCCCGCGGGCGGTATCAGCCGGCTGCCCCCCGTGACCGGATCGTGAATCTCTATCCACGGGTAGTAGAACGCCGCCCACGCGGTGTCCCGCGGCGTCTTCAGCTGTGACACATCGCTGATGCCTCTGGCCGCCGAGATGATGGCGAACCGATCTTTCCGGCGCTCGCACTGCGCGATCACGGCGGCGGTGACCGACCCTGCGGTTGCCGCCGTCGCGAATCTCACTTCGTCCGGCACGGCGAGCAGCGCGACGTCGTCCACGGTCTCGAGCGCGGCGAGGCTCTCGGCATAGGCGTCCTCGACACTGTCCATGCGATCGCCGTCGGATCCGTCGGACCCGAGCGGCACGAACTCCGGCACGTCCCCCTGCGGCACCGGCTCAGGATCGCCGGCGTCAAACGTGACGTTGACCAGTTGCGAGGCCGTGTTGACGACGGTCTGGACACCGTTCGGCACGCCGAAGACATGCGTCAGGCCGTCGAACTGTTCGACGAGGTCCGGCTCGCGACGATCGGGGTTCGCACGATCGCCAGGTTCGCTCGACAGCGGATCGACCAGGGGAACGGGCGGCATGACGCTGTAGTAGAGGAGCGTCATTGCGAACCCATCGGCGTTGTTCGTGCCGGTGCTGGGCGAGGCGCGGCCGATCCTGATGAAGATCCGGTTGCCCCATGCTCCGCGGCCGACGGCCCTGATGAGCAGCGGGCCGACGTGCCGGCTCGCGAATTGCGCGTTCGCTGCGACGACCCGGGCGACGTACAGCCGCTGGCCGCCGTTTTCGAAAAATCCGCGCGCTGCGAGCGGCAGGTAGGACACGGTATCCGGCAGATCGCCGCCAAACCAGCCCCGGTATTCCGGCCAGCTGGTGATCAAGCACGGGTACTCGGGGCCTCGTTCGGTGATGCCGGCAAACCCGGCCGTGCTGGTGGCGACGCCCTCGATGGGCCGCGGGCCCGGTTGTTCTTCGACGATCACGCCGGGAAACGAACGGTCAGACATCGGCACTCATTGTGATCCCATTCGACGTGGTCGTGAAACGGATCGTTACCTCGATGCACCAACTATCCGAACACATCGAGGAGGACGCATGGCCGACACGCTGTTACTCGACGGAACACACACGCTTGAGCTGAGCGCCAAGGGCGCCGCTTCCGATATCCGCAGCTGGGCGCACGGCAAAGTGGGCCAGGAGGGCGCGCGCCTGTTTCTCAACAACATCGCGGAGCCCGGCGTGGTGCACACGATCATCAACCAGCACCGCGGCAACGTCGGTATCGGCACGTCCGATCCGAACGCCAAGCTTACCGTCGTCGATCAGAGCGCCGGGTTCGCCGTGTTCACGCGGAACGGCACCGGCGACGGCATCCGATCGGAGGTCTTCTCCGGCCACGGACTGTCCGGCGCGTCGGTGACGCACGTCGGCACCGAAGGCGTGAGCGAAAGCGGGACGGGAGTTCTCGGCCAGAGCACGCGCGGCAACGGCGTCGTCGGCCGCGGCGGACAGGGCCTGGCGGCGATCCTCGCCGAAGGCGTGTTCGGCTTCACCCTGTTCGAAGGCCGCACCGTGATCCCGCAGATCGGCACCGTGTTTTCCGTCAGGAGCGACGGGACCGTGTTTGCCGACGGCCCGTTCACCGGCCCGGCTGACTTCGCCGAGATGATGCCGGCGGCCGGCGCCGCGTCGGACTTCGCGCCCGGCGACGTCCTCACGATCAACGCGGGCGGCTTAGCGGTCAAGTGTACGGAAGCGCAGTCGCCGGCGCTGCTCGGCGTGTACTCGACCCGGCCCGGGTTCGTCGGCGACCGCCGCATCTCGCAGCTGCATCTTGAGGCGTTTCAGAAGGCTGACGCGACGCGTGATAACAACTGGCTGCCGGTCGGCCCTGGTCGGTATCGTACCGGTGAAGGTCAGCGCCGAAAACGGCGCGATAGGCGCCGGCGATTTCCTCACAACGGCGAAGACGCCGGGGCACGCGATGCGGGCAAAGCCGATCGAGATCCAGGGTATGAAGCTCTACGCGCACGGGACCATCCTCGGCAAGGCGCTCGAGGCGCTGACGGCTGGGAACCGCGACGATCCCCGTGCTGGTGAACGTTCGCTAAACCTGGATGCGAATCCGGCGGCTGTAGAGAACGCCGGCCACCATCACCCACAAGGCGACGTACGCCATGCCGAAGGCGAACGACGCCCACACCGTCGGCCACCGGTGGAATGCGGGCTCGACGTACCGCCAGAAGAGCCATGCCTTCGGCGTGTTGCGTCCCGAGCCTGGCAGCCAGAACACCCGTTCGAGAAGGTGGCCGATGACTTCCGAGCTGACGTAGATCGCAAGCGGGTTGACGCCCAGCCAGAGCAACGGGCGCGCCCATGTGCGCAGGCCGCACACATCAACGACGAGATAGATCAGTGCGAGCGCGAGCATCCCGAGACCCGTGACGACCAGCACGTAGGAGCCGGTCCACAACGGTTTGCTCAGCGGCAGCGCGAAAGACCACGCCAGTCCCGCGACAAACGCAGCCGCGCCGAAAATGATCAGCGCGCGAAAACGGGCGCGATCGTTCGCCGCCCGCCGCATCAGCTCGCCGGCCACTGCGCCAATCAGCGCCGTCGCCGCCGCCGGCAACGTGCCGAGCAGTCCCTCGGGATCGTTTGGAATGGTCAGCGCATGGCGACCGAAGACGAGCGTGTCGAGGTAGCGGGCAAGATTGTGCTCGGGCGTCAACGTTCCACCGGGAAAACCACCAAATGGCACCAGCGCGAGCAGCGCCCAGTGTCCGAGCAGCAGGACCGCGATCGCGGTGATCCATCCCCTGATGCCGAGATTCCATACGATGAACGCGGCGACGAGATAGGACAGCGCAATGCGCTGAAGGACGCCGGGGAAACGAAGCGAAACGACGGCGGGCCAGCTCGCCACCGCCGTCAGCGCGAGGCCGAGACCGATCAGGAGAAGGACACGCTGCGCGATGCGGCCGAACACCTGCGACGTTCGATCCCCGCGCTGGTGACGACGGGCGAACGCGAGCGGCATCGCCACGCCCATGATGAAGACGAACCACGGGAACACGAGATCAGCAAAGGTGCAGCCGAACCAGTACGCATGCAGCAGCGGCGGGAACACGGAATTCCAGTCGCCCGGGTTGTTGACGAGGATCATCGCGGCGATGGTGGCGCCGCGGAACACGTCGAGCGACTCCAGGTGGTGAGCGGTGGCCTTCACGGGCGTCGCGCCGGCGGACGTCGGTACTTTGCCGGCGGGAGCTCCGTGGCCACGTGCGTGCCATCACACCAGCACTCGGGCGCCGCGGCCGGACGACCCTCGAGGAACAGTTCATTCGATCGTCCGAACGCCTGCATGAAGCTGCCGATGACGAGCTGCTGGCTGGGATAATCGCCGAGGGCGCGCTGCTTCGCCGCGGCTTCGTCCGCCGTCAGCGTCAGCGTGCGCCAGGCGCCCTCGCCGGGCGGAAAATCGGCCGGCGGCTCGAGCGGCGCGGTGAGGTCCGCGGCCAACATCGAGCGGCCACTGCTCGAAGTGCACCAGGTACTGCAGGACGCGCGGGGGGCGGTTTTGATGCCTCGCCACGACGGCGTCGAGCGCCTCCCGCACGAAGATATACGTCGAACAGTGGTCGGGGTGGTCGTCTTCTACGTGCGGCAGCGCCACCAGCGTCGGCCGGTAGCCGACGAGGACGCGCTCGATTTCACGCCGGATGTCGGAGCCCCGGTACTTCACGCCGGGAATCAGCCGCTCGTACACCGGCGGTTCGTCGCGTTTCGTGAAGGGTGAATCGAACGGCCGCGCCTTTCGCCGACAGGTAGTTCGACGCAATCAGGCAGAGGCCGCCGTCCGGAAAGCCCAGGAAGAGGAGCTGCGCGCGGCTGAGACCAAGCCGCTGCATCGCCGACGTGGCCTCTCGCTCGCGCAGGTCGCCGTAGCTCCTGAAATCCCGCGGTCTCGGGCGCCGGATATGCCGGGCCGCTTCCACCCCTTCCGGAAACGCGTCGCCGCTCGTCATGAGGATCACCCGCACGGATCCTCCAGCCGTCACGACGCGCTGGATGAGTCCCGCGGCCCCGAGCGCCTCGTCGTCTGGATGCGGCGCGATCACCAGGAGGCGCGTCCCGGGGCCCACGCGCAGGTCGAGCTCGGGAATCGGGTCGGCGGCAGAGGCTCCCGTCGCGAGCCCCGCCACCAGCAGGCTCGACGCGAACACGCCGCAGACATGACGGGACAAATCGGACACAGTCGTGCCATCTCCAGTTTCGGACAAAACGCCGAAGATTTACAGGGGTGAAGAAGAGGACGAGAGCCCTCGAAGAGGAACAACGGCCGACGCCAGGCGATATATCCCGGGACCCAGCATGGTCGCGTAGTTCTCCGCGACGAGCGCGCGGTTACCGCGCCCGGCGTCACGCCGCGACAATCCTGTCACACGCGCGAGCTCTCCGGGAATCGTCATGCCCGCGCAGGCCAGGAACGCGCGGGCGATCTCGCGAAGCGCGGTGTCGCGCGCCGTCAGTTCCTGTTCGCCGTTTTGTGAGCGCGTCCGGAAACCGGCTGACCGCGAGCGTCCAGATATAGGTGAACGTCGGCGAGTAGAGCGCCTCGGCCGGCACGACGATCATGGCGGCCTGGAGTTCGTCCATCGCCCGCGTGAACGCCGCGCGGTCTTTGACTCCCGATTCGATGCGCAGATCGATCGTCGCCATCTCCCACTCGCGGCGGAGCACCTTCAGGATCGCCCGCGCGTGCCGGCTGAGCCGCCGTTCCTCGTCGCGCCTTGCGAATGCCCCAGATCGCGTGGAAATGCGGAATCATTCGCGGCGCGAGGAACATCGCTTTGCCGCGCGCCAGCTTGGCGTAGTACACGCGGCCGCGCGACATGACCTCGTCTTTCAGCGTCCACGTGAGCGACGCCTCGGGATCCTTCTGGACGTTGCGGGGCATCACCGCGTCGCGGCGCCCGCACACCGCGATGTAGAGGGACGGCCCGGGCCGGCGGCAGTCGGTCATGCAGGCAGCGAAGCCAACGCGCTCGATGAACTGCTCGGCGTCGAGCGCGGTTTCCACCTGGCGGGTGGCTTCACGGTGCCATCGCTCGTCGCGATGGTCCTCGAACTCCTCCGGGATCTCAGGCCGTCGTCTCATCACCCTCGCCCAACCATAGATGAAAATGGGCGGCAATCCCAGGGAGTAGACTGCCTCGCGTGAACCGATCCGAATATCGCGGCCGGATCGCGCCCTCGCCAACCGGCTTCCTGCACGTCGGCCACGCCAGCACCTTCTGGACCGCGTTTCAACGCGCGCTCGAGGCCGGTGGCCGGCTCGTGCTGCGCGACGAGGACCTGGATCCGCAACGCTCGCGCCCGGAGTACGCGAACGCGATGCTCGAGGACCTGCACTGGCTCGGCATCCGCTGGGACGAAGGGCCCGACGTCGGCGGACCGTTCGGTCCGTACCGGCAAAGCGAACGCCGCGACGATTTACGTGAACGCCTGGAGCCGGCTTCGCCGTGAGGGTGTTCTTTATCCGTGCAGCTGTTCCCGGAGGGATCTCGCGGAAGCGGCGCAGGCGCCTCACGACAACCCCGACAACGACGAACCGCTCTACAGCGGCCGCTGCCGCGACAAGCGATCCGATGCGACCGATCCGGCGGGCACCACCTGGCGGTTCCGCGTGCCCGACGGCGTGACGCTTCGCTTTGACGACGGCAGCGTTGGCGCGCAGACGTTCACGGCGGGAAGAGATTTTGGAGACTTCATCGTCTGGCGTCGAGACGACGTCCCCGCCTATCAGCTGGCCGTTGTCGCCGACGATCTCGCCATGAAGATCAGCGAGATCGTTCGCGGACGGGATCTCCTGAAATCCACCGCCCGGCAACTCCTCATTTACGAGACCCTCGGCGTCGCACCGCCGGCCTTTTTTCACTGCCCGCTGATAATCGACGCCACAGGCCAGCGGCTGGCCAAGCGGCACGATGCGATGAGCCTGCGCGCCCTCCGAGCGGCCGGCGTCGCACCTGCCGACGTGATCCGCGGGTTTCCTGAGATGTAGAAATTGAGGACCAGGGAAACGGACGCGATCCGGTCCTGGCCGGACGCCGGATCGCGTGACGGGGAAATGATGCCGCGACTTATGCCGCGTGACGCGCAGTGCGTCTGACTGCCGCCGTCGCGCGACGCGGCTGCGCGTCCGGGTAGTGCCTCACGTAGACACCCTGGCGTGAACGTTCGAGCACGCGTGCCTCGGTCAAGCGCATCGAGCACGGCCTCGCAGGTGATCTCGTCCACGTTGAAACGCTCCTGCGCGGCGGGCAGCCTGAGAGCCAGCCACGGCGTCGTCAGAAAGTCGGCTTGAATGCGCACGACGAGATCTTCGATTCCGCAGCGGACGTGGGTGGCGCTCATCGTCTTGTCCTCCAGCGATCGTTCACGCGCCGTATTGGAGCAAGCTGCGTACCACAGTTCCTTCGAAAGTTTTGGCGAGTTTGGGCCTGCATCGGATGGATTCTGTCTGAAAGCGCTACAACCACAGCCGTTGATCGAGGACAGATCTCACAGTGGAGCTCGACGATGAGGACTGCAAAGCAGCTATAGTCAGATCCCCGTGCTCGCGAGGCCGACTCCATTCATCGTCGCGGCGGCAGTGCTCCTCATCGTGCTGGCCGATGGCCGGGCGCTCGCTGGACAGGCGCTGTCGGCGGCGCCGCTCGCCGAAACCGACGTGGGCGATCTCGTGCGGGCGATTCGGAACAAGCCGCCGCGTCCCCGGCCGGTCGATCCCGACGCCCCGCCGGACCGCATGTTCGTCGTGGCGCCGATCATCGGGGCCAAGCCCGATACCGGGTGCGTTGTTCGGTGTCGCGGGCAACATCGCCACATACCACGGCAGTCCCAAAACCACGCATATTTCGACGAGCGTCCTCAGCGCGACGGTGTCGCAGCACGGGCAGACGCTGACCAGCGTGCGGCTCACCACGTTCACCAAGGACGATGGCTGGCTCATCGTCGGCGACAACCGCTTTCAGTGGACCTCGCAGGATACGTTCGGTCTCGGCACGTCCTCCCAGGGCGATGACGACGTCAACGTGCACTACGATCACTTCCGTGTGTTCGAAACCGCCTACAAGCGGCTCGGCCGCGGGTTGTTCGCGGGAGGCGGGATTCTCTTCAGCACCCGGCAGAACATCAGGCCGGAGGAGGGCGCGGAAGGGACGTGGGACGCGTCGCCTTTCGTGACATATAGCAAGGCACACGGAATGCCGCTCGATTCATCCACGTCGGGCGGGTTCAGCCTTGCGGCCCGCACCGATACGCGGGACAGCCAGATCGACGCGCGGACCGGCCGCTACGTCAGCGTGACGTACCAGACGTTTTTCGACGGCTTCTTCGGCGGCGACTCGAGCTGGCAGGAGATCGACGCCGACGCCCGGATGTACCGAAACCTCAGCAAAGATGGACGTCACCGCCTGGCCTTCTGGGGCATCGGCGATTTCGTGGTGGTGGGAACGCCGCCGTATTACGACCTCCCGGCGACCGGCATGGACACGTTCGGCAGGTCAGGACGCGGCTACCAGGAAGGCCGGTTTCGCGGCGAGCGGCTCATGTACGGCGAGGTCGAGTACCGGGCGACCCTGATGGCAAACGGGCTGCTGGGCATGGTCGCATTTGTCAACGCCACCACCGTCAGCTCGCGGGATCGCGACGAGCACCTGTTCGATTCGGTCGCGATCGGCGGCGGCGCGGGTGTCCGGCTGCTGCTGAACAAACGATCGCGGACCAACCTGTGCGCGGACCTCGGCTTCGGCAAGAACGGCTCGGTCGGTTTCTACCTCGCCGTCCAGGAAGCCTTCTGAGAAGGGCAAAACGCAGAGGCAAAGGGCAGAGGGCAAAGGGCAGAGCCCAAGCGAACTCAGCCCTCCCCTTTGCTCTTTGCCCTATGCTCTTTGCTCTATTTCTTCCTGGGCACCAGCCGCAGGATCTTGTCGGGTCCCGCTGGTGTCGACGGGCGAATGTCCGTCGAGACGTACAGCGCGCCGTCGGGACCCTGCTTGACGTCGCGGAACCGCAGCCCGCCGAGGTCGGCGAGCAGAAACTCCTCGCCGGCGACCCGCATGCCCGAGGGCGTTTCGTTCAGCACCAGGCGGATCACCTTCCTGCCGAACAGCGGTGACATCGTCGCGATGAACAGGTCACCGCGCCATTCCGGAAACAGATTGCCGGTGTAGAACGTCATGCCCGACGGCGCGACCGACGGCGTCCAGAAATAGATCGGCTGCTCGAAGCCGGCCTTTGCGGTGAGGCCGCCGTTGATCAACTCGCCCGAGTACTCGCGGCCGTAGCTGATGATCGGGAAGCCGTAGTTCCTGCCCTTTTCGATCAGGTTCAGCTCGTCGCCGCCCATCGGACCGTTCTCGGCGGTCCAGAGCCGGCCGCGCGCGTCGAATGCCATGCTTTGCGCGTCCCTGACACCGAACGCCCAGATCTCCGGACGTGTATCCGGCCGCCCGATGAACGGGTTGTCTTTGGGAATCGAGCCGTCGTTGTTGATGTGCAGCACCTTGCCCATGAGGCTGCCCGGCAGCTGCGACTGCGTCCAGTTTCTGGACAGGATGCCGCGGCCGGCGAGCGGACCGGAGTCGATGAACAACGTGCCGTCGGGCGCCTGGATCATGCGCCCTTCGATCCCCTGCGTGTTCAGGAGGACCTTGACGTCCGCCAGGCTCTTCTCGTCGGCCGATAGCCGGGCGCGTCCCACCATTTCGATTTGCGGGTAGTGAACCGGCGCGTCTTCTTCGCGGCGGCCGATGTCGCCGGCTTCCGGAGGCGGAACGCGATACAGGAAATAGATGACGCGGTTGCTCGAGAAATCCTTGTCCGGAATCGCGTCGAGCAGCTGCTGCCCGCGCTTCGAGAAATCGATCGGGAGCCCCGACACATATCCGCCGGCGCGGCCGTGCGTGTCGACGATCCGCAGCCCCTTGCCCGTTTCGCTGACGAGGATGCGGCCGTCGGGCAGAAAGCTGAAGCCCCACGGGCTGAAGAGCCCCTCCACCGCGGTCTGCACCTCGTACTGCGCGATCTTTGCCGGCTTGGGCGCGCGCGTCTGCCCCGCCCATGCGGGCTGCGGTGTGTAGTTGTCCACCGCCTTTTCCTGTTCGGCGGTTTCGGCTCGTTTCTTGTCGTTGAACGCCGGCGGCCGCGGCACGTCTTCGTACCCGCGCGGCGTCAGCGCGTCAGGACCCTTGCCGATTGCGCCGGCGCCCTTCGGCAGCGTCTGGATGTGGCTCTGAGCCCAGACGCCCGCGGCCGTCATCGCGATCACGAACAGTCCAGCCGTCAGCGACGTCAACGCGGTGCGGTTACGCATCTGATCACTCCTTGATCCGCGCATAGTTTCACACAATCTGAGTCCGCGCCCGCGCCATACGGATATTGAGCCGTCGTTGACGTAATCTACGCGTGACTCAAGAGAGGAGCGGGCCATGGCCCTCTACGCATTCGACGGCACCTGGAACACCGAGAAGTCCGAGGAAGACAAGACCTACGAGAACACGAACGTTGTGCGCTTCTTCCGGGCATACAACAAGGGCCGGGGCGACAAGGACTTCTACGTCGAGGGCGTCGGCACGCGCTTCGACCTGCTCGGCAAGCTTGTCGGAGGATTTTTCGGGATGGGCGAGCTGATCCGTATCAACGAAGCCTACGACCACCTGTGCCAGCAATGGGCGAACGGCGACAGAGACATCGACGTCGTCGGCTTCTCGCGCGGCGCCGCGACAACGCTCGATTTCTGCCAGCGGATCAAGTCCGACGGCATCCGCCAGCCGAACAGCGATGTCGTCGTCGAGCCCGATCCGCACATCCGGTTCGTCGGCGTCTGGGACGTCGTCGGCGCGTTCGGCCTGGCCAGCCTCGGGTTCACCGATCTCAACATCGGCCATCACCTGTCGCTGCCGAAGGCGAAGGTGCGGTACTGCTTTCACGCGATGGCGCTCGACGAGCGCCGGCCGTCGTTTCTGCAGACGCGGCTGCTGGGGGCCACCGAAGTGTGGTTCCGCGGCGCGCATTCGGACATCGGCGGCGGCAACAACAACCCGGGGCTGAACGACATCACGTTGAAGTGGATGTTCAGCAAGGCGAAGGCTGCGGGGCTGCCGATCTCCGACGCGGATATCGCCGCGCTGAAGCCGAATCCGGCTACGGCGCCCAAGCCGGTGCTGAAGCTCCCGCTCGCGATCCGGCCGATCTCGTCCGTCGATCACGTGCACTACACCGTGTCGCCGCTCACCGGCGCCACCAATCCTCCGGCGACGTGCATCGTCGAAAGCCTCGCGGACGAGACCGCGGCGAGCATGATCGGTGCGATTGAGGTCATTCCGCCGGAGGCGCGTGTCCGGATCGCGGCGATGTGGGAAAGCGCGGTTGCCACCGCGGTGCAGCTCAATTTCCCCATCGATGGCGCGCGCGACGCGCTGCTGACCCTCTTCCAGGGCCGCAGCCCGTTAATCGTGACCGATGCGGATCTGGCCAAGGCGCGGCACTCGACCGTCCAGCTCGTGGCGCAGATGATCCAGGGCGCACAGGCGATGAACTTTCACGTGGTCCGGGAAGTCCACCTCAACCAGGCGCTCTTTCATCTGCAGCCCCTTTACCCGTTCACGGACTAGCCATGCCGAAGAACATCGTCATCTGCGCCGACGGTACGGGCAACACCACCATCAAGGGGCGCGGGACCAATGTGTTCAAGCTGTACGAGGCCGTCGACGGAAACGGGCACCGGTCCAATCCGGAGCTGGTGCAGCAGGTGGCGATTTACCATGACGGCGTCGGCACGGAATCCATGCGGTGGCTGCGGATCTTCACCGGCGCGACCGGATTCGGGCTCAGCCGGAACGTGAAGCAGCTGTACGGAGAGCTGGCGCGAGTCTACGAGCCCGGCGATCGCATTTTCGTGTTCGGCTTCAGCCGGGGCGCGTTCACGGTGCGAACGCTTGCCGGGATGATCAACACGTGCGGCATCCTGGACGTCACGCGTTACGGATCGAACTCGATGTTCAAGAAGGGCATCGAAGACACCTACAAGCAGTACCGCCGCAAGTATCAGACGTGGCTGTCCCGCAAGCTGTTCGGGGAGCACGACAAGCGCCCGGATCCCTCGGAGCTCCAGAAGCATCGCTACGTCGAGATTCCGGGATTCGCCGGCGGCCCGCCGCCCGTCATCCATTTCATCGGCGTCTGGGACACCGTCGACGCGGTCGGTCTGCCGCTGCACCTGGCGGATTTCGTCAACACGTTCATCTGGCAGTTCAAGTTCCCCGACACGAAGCTGAGCCCGAAGGTCGGATTCGCGTGCCACGCGGTGGCCATCGACGAGGCGAGGCGCAGCTTCGCGCCGCTGCTGTGGGACGAAGAACCCGAGGATCCGGCCAAACCTCGACGCGTCGAGCAGGTCTGGTTTGCCGGCGCGCATTCGAACGTCGGCGGCGGCTACCCGAGGCAGGGCATGTCGCTCACCGCGCTCGACTGGATGATGAACCGGGCGGAGGCCAGGGGGCTTCGCTTCCACTCTGACGTGCGGGAAGCGTACCGCGCGGCGGCCGATGTGAACGACAAACGGTACGACTCGCGCGCAGGGCTCGGCATCTACTACCGCTGGACACCGCGCGACATCCAGGCCTTGTGCGCGCGGTGCCACGTGACGCCGCAGGTGCACCGCTCGGTGTTCGAGCGCATCGCGCGCAACACCGAAGGCTATGCACCCGGATCGCTCCCGAATCGCTGCGAGGTGGTGAGCACGACGGTCAGGCCCGACGTCCGCGATCAGATCGCGGGCGTCCTGACCTGCGCGTTCGACGGGCAGCCGCCGCTCGTGCAGCGCACGCTGAAACGGCAGCGGTTCGCGCAGGCCGGGTACGGCCTGATGGTCCTGACGACGATCATCAGCGCCGGGCTCCTGCTCAGGAAATTCGTGACAGACAGCGCGACCGGGGTGGACACCTGGAAAGGCTTCGCCGGCCGGGTCGCGGACAACAGCCTGAGCTCGCACTGGCTGGAAGTCGTCGCCAGCACCGTGTGGAATTACCCCTGGGTCATCCTGATGGCCGCCGCGTCGCTCCTGCTCGTCGTGTGGACCGACAACTGGCTGGACACCTACTATTCGTCGTTCTGGCACCGCATCCGCGATAAGCTCCGCGTCGCCATGTGAGTGCCCCGTCGTGGTGCAGGCGGACGTCGTAGTGCAGGCCTTCAGACCTGCGTCAGGCGGACCTGAAGGTCCGCACTACTTCTGGGTGACGTCCTGCCGCGCCTTGCGCTGATCGTCGTCTTTCGCCGCGAGCACCGACCTGAGTTGCAGAAGCTTGCCAAGGGCGCTGTACCAGAACGGTGCGCCGAGGCTGAGCAGCAGCGCCGTGATCAGGACGCCGACGACGTTCGTCTGCGCCCAGCGCTTCATCCACTCGGCCGGCGAGCGCGGCGCAGTCACGAGGCCGTTCTCCGCGAGGAACGACATGTACTGAACATCCAGGGCTCCCGGGGTGGTATCCGCGGCGACGGGCAGCGTCGTCTGCCGCGTCGCGGCGGTCACGAACGCCTGCCGCAGCATGTCGTCGGCCGACAGCCGGTTGACGAGGCCGATCGTGTCCACCTGCAGCGCGGTGGCGATGAGCATGCCCGCGACGAACGTGACGGCGCGTGCGTGGGCGGTGAAGCGCTGCGAAACGCGGTCGATGGCCTGGTCGAACGAGTTGTTGATCTTCGCGACGAAGTCGCTGCGCGCCTCCTGCAGAATCGCCATCGTCTGGCGGACGCTGGTGGCGAGGTCGGGCTTCTCGGCCTCGAGCGTCATCGACGCTTCGCGGATCCGCTTCAGCGTGCCCGCTGGATCGGCGATGCCGTTCCGGGCGAGCACCTGCTTCAGCTCCGCTTTCGCGTTCTCGTCGAGTGCCGCGTGGTCGTCGGTGAGCCAGAGGAGCAGCCGGGTGAGTTCCTCCCGGTGAACCACCGTGCCGAGGCGCCGGCCGTTGGCGCAGATCAACGGGTGCGTCAGCACCGCGTCGGCGACCTTGCCCGCCAGCGATTCGCCTGCGCCGACGGCCTTCTTCGCGAGCGCGGGATCGATCTGGTTGAGCAGATCGATGATCCCCCGTCTGAGATGGCGGCCGCGGCTGTTCAGCATGGCAGTGGCAAACTGCGTCAGCATCGTGACGCCCATGCTCAGGGCGAGCATGATGACCGTCAGGCCGATCAGGACATCCAGCGATTTCAGCATCGGCGTGCTCCCTCCGATTGACAATTCTCATCCGTCAGACCAGCATTTGCGGCAGTCGCGTCAACACGTTCGTGCACCGGGGGAACATGGAAGCGAAGAAGCGCTGCTTTGTATTGATGGGCTTTGGCGTCAAGGTGGACTACAAGTCCAACCGATCCCTCGATCTCGACAAGACCTACAAGATCATCAAACGGGCCGTCGACGGCGCGGGCCTCGAGTGCATCCGCGCGGACGACATCGTCCACTCCGGCGTCATCGACAAGCCGATGTACGAGAACCTGCTCGAGGCCGACGTCGCCATCGCCGATCTCTCGACGTCGAACGAGAACGCGATCTACGAGCTCGGCGTGCGCCACGCGCTCAAGCCCCGCACCACGATCGTGATCGCCGAAAAACAGTTCAAGTTCCCGTTCGATCTCGGCCACATCGTCATCCGCCATTACGAGCACCTCGGAACCGGCATCGACTACGACGAGGCGGTGCGCCTCGAGAACGAGCTGACGCAGGCGATCAGGACGATTTCCGCCGGCGACAACGTGGACAGCCCCGTTTACACCTTCCTGCCGGATCTCGCCCAGCCGATGCTGCGTATTGCCGCCGCCCTCGCCGCACCGTCGCCGCCTGCCGCCGCCGCAGTGGACAACCCGACGTTCACGGTGCTGCTCGACGCGTTCCGCGCCGCCCGCAAGAAGGGCGACTTCCTGCTCGCGAAGACATACGTCGAGAAGCTGCGCGAGAGCCGCAAAGACGATCCGTACCTGATTCAGCAGCACGCCCTCGCGACGTACAAGAGCCGCCAGCCGAACGCCGTCGACGCGCTGAAGGAGGCGAAGCAGATCCTCGACGCGCTGCACCCGCGGACGAGCGGCGACGTGGAAACGCTGGGACTGTGGGGGGCGATTCACAAGCGCCTCTGGGAAGAAACCGCGGATCGCGCATCACTCGACGAGGGTGTCTGGGCATACGAGCGCGCGTTCATCATGAAGCTCGATTACTACACCGGCATCAACTGCGCGTTCATGCTCGACGATCGGGCGCGCATCCAGACGGATCCGGCCGAAGCGACCGCGGACCACGTGATCGCCAGCCGGATACGGCGCCGGCTGCTCGAGATCGTGGACAGCGCCCTCAACGCGATGCCCAGGGACGGCAGTGGCAAGTGTGCAGGACATCCAGGAGTGGTATTGGCTCGAGGCCACGAGGGTTGAAGCCATGATGGGTCTCGCCGACCCGAACTTCGCCACCGCCCGGGACGAGCTCTTCGCGAACGCCCCCGAAGACTGGATGCGCAAGGCCACCGAGGAGCAGCTCGACAAGCTCGCGAACCGTCTCCCGAAATAAGAACGCGCCGCTGTTCGATCATTCGAGCGTCGAGATCGAGACGGTCGGCAACCCCCGTCGCCTGGCCTCCTCGGCGAAGCTGCCTTCCACGCCTTCGTACGCCGCCGCGCCCTCCGCGACGAGCATGGCCACAACGGCGGCCTTCGCGGTTCGCGCCAATGCCTGGGCGTCGTCGAGAATGGTGAGGTTCGCCGCCGCGTAGGACGCCGTGTCGTCTGCGCCACGCGCCAGCGTGATCACCGCGTTCGCCGCGCGAAGCTCCGCCATCGTGCGGTCGAAGGGCGCTCCCCACTCGACCCCTCGATCGATGACCGACGTCTCCCGGAATCTGGGTTCGTCGAAAGGAAGGATGACACGTCGGGTGAGTCCCAGTTGGCCGGCGGCCTCGAGTGCGAGCTGATCGGCCCCGCACGCGGCCGAGCACACCAGCACGCCCGCCCCCAGACGCTCGAGCGCTCCGCGGATCCGCGCGCGGACGGCGTCGACGTTCGCGGCAGGAAACCGCGGCGGCGCCGTGCCCGGCAGGTCGATTCGCCGGCCGGAGAGAGCGATGACGGTCAGGCGCCGAGCTCCACGGTGACGGACAAATCCTGCTCCGAGCGGAAACGGTACACGTGGAGCGGCTCGTCGTGGGCCTCCCCCGCGAGAAACGTGTCCAGCATCTGGTCAAGTCCTTCGACGCCGGTTCTGTTCGTGAGAAACACCTCACAGGCCTGGCCGTGGCGCGCCGCGGAGAGAAACCCGAGCGCCTGCGGATGCGGGATCCCGTGTTTGCCGTTGCCCGAAATCACGTAGCGGTCCGCGGTGACCCGCTCGAAAAAATCCTGCGTCGTGCTGTGATTACTGCCGTGGTGCTGGACTTTCAGGAGATCGACGTGCAGGCGGCCGTTGGCGTCAAGCAGGCCGGCCGTGCTCAGCGCCTCCAGAATCACGTCACCGCGCGCATCCCCGGTCAGCAGCATGCGCCTGGACGCCTGACCAGGCACAGTGGATTCGGCCAGCACGACGATGCTCGACATGTTGGGGACTGTGTTGTTCAGGTAGTCGGCCGTCTGCGCGGCGGGATCCGCCGGATGGTCCGCCTGCGCTTTGTTCCAGTCGTGCTCGAGGCGATCGAGCAGCGCCTTCGGCGGGGCCAGGATAGTGAACGTCAGGCCGGGCGCGATGGGAACCTTCCGTGCGCCGGCCGCCAGCGACATCACGAGCGGCGTGCCCGCGCCCTCGTTGAACACGACGTCGAGGTCCGTGGCGAGCCGCCGCAGCTGGTTGCCCTGCGGGATGCTTGCGACCACGGCTTGCGTCTGCGCGTTGAGTCCCGGGATCGCGGGGCCGCCGAGGGACGCCGCCGTCGCGGCCGCCACGGTCGGATGCGCCGCGCCGTGCACCTGCTCGAACGCGTTGAACCAGATCGTGCGGATGCGGCAGAACGGATCCTCTCCGGCGTTCTGCTGCTCGCTCAGGGCCTTGAACAAGTCGACGATGCCGGTGATGTGGTCCGCGTCGATGTGGCTGACCATGACCATCCGGAGATCGAGCGGCGCCTGCCCGCGCAGCGCGTCGAGCCGCGGCTTCAGCACGTTCTTGTAGATGCCCTGCGAGCCGCCATCGATCAGGACGAGGACGGGCGTGGCGGCGTCGCCGCTGCTGCTGGCAAAGTGCAGCAGCAGGCAGTCGCCGTCGTTTGCCTGGAGGGCTTCGAGCGCAAATCGCATGTTCAAATCGACTGCAGCGCGCGGAGGACGTCCACCATCCCCGCACCCTGGAAGCGGCGCTCGCGGCCGAGATCGGTGGCCGTCCCGCACAGGATCTCCTTCACGCGCCGCGGCTGGCCGACGAGCTCGCGATGCCGCGACAGCAGAAGCGCCGCCGCTCCGCTGACGTGAGGGGCGGCCATGCTCGTGCCGTCCATCGTTTCGTAATAGTCGTTGAGCGCGCACGAGTCGATGCGCTCGCCCGGCGCGACGAGGTCCGGCTTGGTCCTGCCGTCGCCGGTTGGACCGCGGCTGGAAAAATACGACACCCCGTAGTTGTGCGGCAGCATGCGATGGGTCGATCCCACGGTAATCACGCCGTCGGCGTTGCCCGGATCGGTGATGCTGATGTACCGGTAATCGCCGTACGCGGCCGGCTCGCGCTCACGCTTGTCGAACCCGCGGTTTCCGGCAGCCGTCACGACGACCACGCCGCTGGCGACCACGCGTTCGCATTCCTCGCAGACGGGTGTCCGCCCGCACGCGTAGTTCGCCACGTCGTGCGGGACCGACAGGCTCAGGTTGACGCCGTGGATCAGCATCAGGTTCTTGTTGGCGTTCAGGTACCGGATGAACTGCAGCGCGGCGATGATCGTGAACTCGTCGGCCTTGTCGGCCGGGTCGTCGGGCAGGACGCGCAGATCGTAGATCTCGAGGTCCGGGCAGACGCCGTAGAGCGGCTCCTGGAGCGGCGTCGTCGCGGCGGCGTCAGGCCAGTTCGCCGCCAGGATCCCGGCGACGTGGGTGCCGTGCGACTCGAACAGCGGCGGCTTGTACAGTGCCGGCGCGTGTGACACGCGCAGCAGCGGTTCGAGCAGCCCCCAGTCGATGGAGCGCCCGCTGAGCAGCGACCGCCTCAGCTCGGCGCGAACCGGCGCCAGCTTCTCGACGTCGCCCGCGGACGGATCGATGGCCACCTCCGCGTCGGGATCGAGCAGCGCCTTGATGCGCAGGAAGTCATAGGTCTTGATCACCCGGCTCTGTATTTCGTCCCCGCCAGCCCCACCCGGCCCACCCGACCCACCTGACCCGCCCGCCCGTTTAAAGCCAGGATGCCGCGCATCGATTCCCGTGTCGAGCACGGCCCACCGGATCCCGGTGGTGCGCCCCTCGAAAACGCGCGCCGCCGCGTCGGCTTTGACCGTCATTCGCGATCGCCACACGCTCGTGCTGGCCTCGCGATTGAGGCTGATGCTCCAGATGCAGCCTTCCGCCGAGGCCTCGACAGGCTGCAGGCTATCGAACAGATCGGCGAAGCCTTCGATTTCCTGCGGCGTCGGGCGGTCGCCGGCCTCCTCGGGCGCCGGGCGGCGCCTGCGCTCGCATTCGATGGCGCCCGCGATCCGAATCAGCTTCAGCAGCAGCCGGGGATCGGCGCGGGGAACTGCCGAGCGCGCGAACCGACCGTCGGCAAGCCGGGTCGCCACATCAATCAGCGCGTCGCGCGTCATCCTCTGGCCGAGCGGCGCGATCACCTGCTTCCACCAGTCGGTGAGCGGCAACGCGCCCCGCAGCAGCTCCCAGAACGACAGCGTCGCGAGAACCACGGACTCGTTGAACAGCACCCGGGGCGAACCGAGGCCGGGGTGCTCGGCCGTCCAGGCGCCGCCCTCCGCAGACCGGTCCTGCGCCAGGCGGGCGCGGAGCGCGTTCGACGCCGCGGCTGCGTTCGACTCCGTGTGAGGCGTCAACAGGACTTCGATGCGGTCGCCGGGCGTGCGGCCGTACGCGATCCACACGTCCGGCAGGACCGGAAAGTCCTGCGTGAACCGGCGCTGGTGCTCGGGCCGGCCGTAAAACAGCTCCTCGATGCGTTCACGTTCCATGTGTCAGAGCGTTTTCATGTATTCGATGAGCGCGGCCTTGTCGGCGGCCGGCAGCTCGGTGCCGTACAGATGTCCATCGTTGCCGCCGCCGGGCAGCGACGTGTCGAACAGCGTGCCGACATGATCGGCTTCAGGGCCGGACGACACGAAGCCGACGCGAACCGGATCGTACACGTCGTAGCCGCGCCTGAACACCTTCGGGCGCTGATTGGTCTTTTCGAGCAGATCCACGAGCGACGGCACCGACCCGTTGTGCAGATACGGCGCGCGCAGCCAGAGGCCCTCGAGCGGCACCGAGACGTAACCGCCGGTGGTCCTGAAGCCGGAGAACTTCCAGGCGTGGCCGGCGCCGTAGGCGTTGTAGGCGGCGGCCGAGGCCGGCGTCCACATGTCGAGGCGGTGCCTGTCGGTGCCGATTTCCGCAAGAGGGATCACGGTGCCGGTGCGGTTGCCGCCGATCGCATGGCAGGAGCCACAGTCCCTGTCGTAAATCGCCTGCCCCGCCGACGCGAGCGCGCGGTTGATCGGGAACGGGTACGGTGGCGGCTGCACGTTGCTGATGTAGTTCTGCACGCGCCGCAGGCTCGACATCTCCGAGGGGTTCGTGTTGTTCCATTTTGCGAAATCCCGGTCCACCCACTTCATCGTCGCGCCGTCGCCGAGCGCGGACGACAGCACGACCTCCTGCAGGTTGTTGTTCAGGCCGTCCCAGTGGAGCGAGTAGCCGGCGTGAGCCTTCAGGTTCCAGAGCGGCACCATGTCCGAGTGACCCACGGTGGTGTCGATCGGCTGCTTCAGGATCGTGTACTTCACCGGGTTGAACGGATCGATGCGCCCGCGGCCCCAGTCGGGCCGCTCCCACATCCAGGCGTCCGCGCTGCCGAGGCGGCGCAATGCGCGGCGCGTGCCCGGGATGATCGCGAACCGGTACAGCAGCTGGTCGAGCATCGACAGGCGCGTGTTCTTCGCGATCTCCGCCAGGATGGTGTCAGGCGTGAAGCGCGGGTCGCTCCCCGACTGGATCAGGAACCGCAGGTACTGCTGCGGCGCGGTCTCGTGCGACGGCGCCCCGGCGACGATGACGGGCGCATCGCCCGGCCTGAGGCGATAGCTCGCCGTGTGGCACATCGCGCAGTTGATCGCGACACGGGGGAACCCGATCGTAACCTTCGAGAGACCGATCGGCATCTCGTGGCCGTCCTTCGACAAGATGCCGGCCGCGCCGTATCCGCCTGGTCCGGGCAGATATTCGGGGAAGATGCGCGGCAGCACGAGCCAGATCCAGTACGGGATGCCTTGTTCGCCCTCGGTGCCCACCGACCCGAACAGGAAGTGCTCTTCGTCGGACGCGAAGTACGGCGCGGGCTCCTCACGGAAGAATTTCACGTAAGTGACCACCCCGCCCACCACAGCGAGAACAACGAGCAGGAGCCAGAGGATCGGGTGACGCGTTCGAAGCCGTCCCGTCATGCCAGGCCGCCTTTCTCCACCGCCCTGATCTGCCTGAGGGCCATCGTCAACAGAATCGTCTCCGGCACGAGGAAGACGAAGTCGAAAGTGCCGAACAGACGGTACTCGGGCGGCTGCGTGAGCCAGAAAAACACCACGCCGGCGAGACGGGAGAATACCGACAGCTTCGCGGGCACGCGGTACTTATCCACGTCCATCGCGCCGGGCATGTAGAACAGGCTCAGCAGGATGAGCAGCCACGCCGCGAAGCGCGGCCACATGAGCGGCATTGCCGGAGGCAGGTTCGCCATCGCGATGACGCGATCGGGGGCGAAGAGCGACGGGATGGCGAGCGCGAAATTCGCCAGGATGCCCAGCCACACCACGCGCCCGAACCAGACCGCCGCCTTGCTGCGTGCAATGCTCATGAAAAGGCTCCCATTGGCGTCAGAACGTCTTCAGGTACTCGACGAGCGCCTGCTTGTCCGCATCCGGCAGCGTCACCCCGTAGGTGTGGCCGCCATTGCCGTTGCCCGGCACGGACGTGTCGTACAGGAAAAAGCTCCGGCCGTCGGCCTGGCCCACGTTCGAGACGAAGCCGACCTTCACGCGATCGATCACGTCGTAGCCGCGGAAGAACCTCGCCGGCCGCCGCTCGGGCGGTTCGAGGAGGTCGCGAAGCGTCGGCACCGATCCGTTGTGCAGATACGGACCCCGCAGCCAGATGCCGTCGAGCGGCTGGTTGGCGTAGCCGTTGGTCTTCGAGAAGTGCGTGAACCGGTATTGCGAGTCGGGATAGAGCGCGATCTGATTCGTGGCAAAGACGTCCGTGTACGAATCCAGGCGATGACGATCCGTGCCGATGCGCGCGATGTCCTCCACCAGCCCCATGCGCGCGCCGTCCTTCACGCCGGTCCTGAACTTGTCGCTGCCGTGGCATTCCAAACAGTGCTGCTGGTAGATCGTGACGCCCCGCGCGGCCATCATCTTGTCGATCGGATACGGATATTCCGGCGGCGGCAGCGTCCAGATCCAGTCGCGCACGCGCCTGATCGCCGCGTGATCGACGGTAACGGGCGTCACGCCCGCCCCGAGGGCGGCGCTCAGGTTGCGCTCGTCCACCGACGTGTTGTCGCCGTCCCAGTGCAGGTGCATTCCTTCGCGCGGCTTCTGGTTCCACAACGACGGGTAGTCCGACGCGCCGATCAATTCCGACCGCGGCAGCTTGTCGAGCGGCCAGTTGAACTGGATCGCCTTGTAGGGATTGAAGGTGTCCACCCGTCCACGGCCCCACTGCGGCATGTCGGCCGCGAGGCTCGGCGCCATCCGGTTGCGCAGCGCGAGCGTCGTGATCTTCAGCCGATCCATCAGCCCGAACCGCATGAGCAGGCGCTCGAACAGCGGCACCCGCGTTCCCATCGCCGCGATTCGCCCGCTGACGTTTTCCCCGGTCGTCCGGTTGTCGAGCGAGCAGTCGAGCACGAATCGAACGAGCGATTCGAGATCGAGCTGGTGCGCGGGCATCCCGAGGACGACACGCGGCGCGGCCGTGGGCGTATCACGGACTGTCCCGGTATGGCACAGCGCGCAGTTGAACCCGACCTGATCGATCCCCAGCCGCCGGCGCCGCGACACGCCGACGGGGAGGTCGTGACCCGGCTCGAGAATCAATCCGACGGACGCGAGCCCGCCCGGCAGCTTGTCGCTGCAGATCTGCGGCAGCGTCTTGAACACCTCGTACGGCGGCAGCACGCCGCCAACGGGCGACAGCAGCGATCCGCCCGGTTCGCTGCCGATGGACCCGTACTTGAACTGCTCGGTGATGTCCGCGTACTCGACGGGCCGATCGGTCCGGACCGCGGCAACCGCCCACACGGCCGCCACGATCAGCACGATGACGACGATGAGGACGGCTGTCTTGATCAGTCGCAACATGGTGAATGGCCTCTGATGAAGACCTGCGCTCTTTCTGCCCTTTGCTCTGCCCTTTGCCCTCTGCTCTCTGCCCTAGTTGAACGGCTGCGGATGAAACACCGACATCACCTGCGCCATCATCTCCTCGCGGCTGGAGTACCGGCTCTCCTCGTAGCACCCCAGCGGGTGCTCGACGACGTGCGCGAGGCACTTGTTGCAGTACGTGCAGGGTTTTTCCGCCTTGTCGCGGCCGGCGGCGAACTGGTTCACGAGGTCGTTGTTGGCGACGAGCGGCCTCGCGATGCTGACGCCGTCGCAGTCCCCGCCCGAGATGGCCTGGCGGATGACCGACGCGGTCTGGAACCCGCCCGTGCAGATGACGGGCACGGTAATGGCCTGCTTGACGAGCCTCGAGTCCGGCAGCGTCAACCCCTCGATCTGATCCGGCGGCACGCCCGCATCCAGCCACTGCTTGCTGAAAACGGCCCCGCCGACGCTGCTGTGGAACAGCAGGAGGTTTCGCAGCGTGTTGGTGCCGCTCGACGCCAGCTGCTCGTAGGTGCCGGCAAAGATGTCCACCGGGAACGCGGACCCGCACGGGTTGCGCGGATGGGGAAACGAGCTGCCGGTGGAAACGTGCACGCTGTCCACGCCCGCGTCGATCAGCCACTTGCAGACCTGGATGGACTCGGTCACGGTGTTGCCCGGCTTCTCGGTCTTCAAGACGAACAGCGCGTTGTTGTGGTCCACGGCGCTGATCTTCATCTGCAGGTGGTAATCGCTTCCCACCCTGGCACGGATCGCCTTGACGATCTCGATCACGAAGCGCGCGCGGTTCTCGAGCGGCCCGCCGTATTCGTCCGTGCGATCGTTGATCGCGGAGCTCAGGAACTGCGTGATCAGGTAGCCGTTCGCGCCGTGCAGCTCGACGCCGTCGAGGCCCGCCTCGCGCGCGCGGCGGGCGCCTTCCGCGAAGTTCGCGACCGTCGCCTTGATGTCATCGGCCGTCATGCGCCTGCACTCGAACCCGTGCAGCGGATCCTTCCTGTCCGTCGAGCTCATGTTCGTCGGGTATTCGATGCCGGGCACGTCGCGCTGCCGGCCCCCGTGGCTGAGCTGCATGATGTACTTGCAGTCGTACTTGTGCACCTCCTCGCCCAGCTTCCGCCAGAACGGGATCTTGTCGTCCGTGTCGACCGTCGCGTAGTTCGGCAGGATTCGCCCGTTGAGGTGCACGGGCACGAAAGACGAGATGATCGCGCCGACCCCTCCTTTTGCGAACTTCACTTCCCAGTTGATGCGGGCCTGGTTCCCCGACCCGTCGTAGTTGTCGAACCGCCCGGAGATGTTCGACCGGAACACGCGGTTCTTGACGGTGAGGTTCTTGAACTTCAGCGGCTGAAAGATCACATCGTCTGGCATGAGTTCTTCCCCTTGACTGGAGTGGTGCAGGCCTTCGGGCCTGCCCACGCCTGGCACGATTAAAACGTCTTCAGAAACTCGATCAGCGCCCGCTTGTCGGCGTCCGGCAGTTCGGCCCCGAACGTGTGGCCCCGATCCTCGATGAAATCAGGCGCCAGATTGCGCGACAGCAGCCTCGACAGGATGACGTCGTCCGGCGTCAGCCTGAGGACGAGATCCGCCAGCGGCAGCCGGCCCACGAGCTGCGCGAGCTCGGTCGGATCGACGCGAGCGACGAAGTCGATGGGCGTGCCCATCGGGATCCGCAGGACGCGCGTTGTTCCACTGATGGTGACGGTGCTATCGGTTGTCGTTACAGGGATGGACCGAACCCCCTGGCGCTTCTCGGGCCAGAGCAGCTTCTCCATCCCGTCCGCGAACGACGCCAGCCGCGCGCTCACCGACGGATCCTTGATGAACACGCCCACCGAGTTGTTGTGCAGGTAGGGCGCCGTCGCCCATACGCCTGTCAGCGATGCCGTCCGGTAGTAGCCGCGGCCGCCGGAAGGTGCGTCGAAGGTGATCGGCCGGGCCGGGTCGCGCGGGTTGTACAGATCCTTAATCAGTTTGACCGGCGGAAGCGCCTTGTACGTTTCCGAGGAGAACTGATCCCACATGTGCCCGTGCGTCGCGTTCGAGCCCATGGCGCGGGCAATGTTCGTGCCGATGACGGTGACCGGGTAGCGCTGGTCGTCTGAAAGAAAATTTCCTGTCAGGAAGTCTGCCGAGAGCACCGACTGCCGATACCACGCGACGGCGTCGGCCGTGCCTGCAACCCCGGCCGCCGGCTGCTTGCTCGAATGGCAGATCGCGCACTTGTCGGCATACGCCATCTTCCCGCGGCGCATCACATCGTCATCGTCCGTCGCGCGTCAGGTATGCCCGTCCGCCCGGCGCATCTGCGAGGCGGGGTGGTGCCAGGGTCTTCAGGAACGCCTCAGCGGCGGGCATCCGCGCTTCGGTGTTGCGCCAGTCCTCGCACTCGGCGCGCGCGCGGGCCATGTCGAACGGCTGCTGCGTTTTCTTCACGCCGTAGATCGGGTCGTGCAGCGTGGTCGAGTAATCGCCGCACATCCCGATGTTGACGTACACGCGCAGCGACGCGCCGGCGATCCCGATCGAGTCCGCGCCGTCCTTGAGGATGTGGTTCACCTGGCGCGTGGAGCCGTCGCGCATCTGCTCCGGCGAACGCCGGACGGAATGAGAGGTTGAAGATCGTGTTGATCGCGTTCGGGTTGTCGATGTGGTCCGTGGCGAAGCGCGATGTGTCGGACGTACCCGGCGGCTGCTGGTTCGCGACATGCCAGCGGAAATCCGACGGCGTCATGTTGAGGCTGAACAGCTTGCCTTCCTCGAAGTATTGATTGCCGATCGTCGGCGACAGGTTGGACCACGCCGCGCGATTGGGATCCGCGGGCGGCTTCACCGGGTTGAACCCGACGTGGCAGAACCCGCACGACATGCCGATCAGATACGGCGGCTCGATCGTTCGATCCGCCAGGTACGCCTGCAGATTCCACTTCGCCGCGTCGAAGGCCGGGTTGTCGAACCGCCTCAGGCCGACGATGCCGGCCGGCAGACCGGGAATGCGGGAAACAGGTTCGGCCGCGGAACAATCGTCCATCCAGAGGCCGTAGCGATCGGGCGCGCGCGCCGCCTCGCAGCCTGGATGGTTGATGACGCCGAACCGTTCGAAGCGAGCGGCGTGGTTCCGGGAGTCGACGTACGTCAGCAGATCGACGTTGCCGGACGTCGTGACCGCCATCCTGCGCCAGAACTTCTGGTTGCCGGCGGTCCAGAAGTACCAGGTGTCGCGACCGAGCTTCTGGTCGGCGGTCAACGCGTGGCCCTCGTATTCGTACGAGTCAGCGGGCGGCTGGGAAGCCTGGTACGCCAGGTCAGGCCCAACCGGCCACACCAGCGCTGCAGCGAGCACGCCGGCGCTGAACGGGGTTCGCATCACAGGCTCACGAGGGTCTGCGCGGCCGCCACTTCTTTGGCCGGGGGCAGCGCGCCCTTCAGGAAGTCGTTCAGCGCGAACACGTGATCCGGCCCGAGGACGTACACCTTCAGCATCGCGCCCGGCCGAATAGCGCTCGAAGGGTGTATTGCCGCCGACGCCTCGGCAAGGATCGTGGGCCCCAGGGTACGGACGGCCTCGGGTGTGTACAGGAACTGCAGCCGGCCGTTGAACGTGTCCACGAGAGTCCCCGCGAACTCGGACAAAGTCTTCACGGCCGTGGCCGGTACCGTCGCCGCGGCAGCAACTGCCGCCGCAATCTTGCGGAGCGCATCGGTGGCGCCTGACACGATGCGCGATTCGGCGTTGAGCAGGTTGAACAGGTAGTCGTCGCCCATCTGGCCCAATGCCATCTGCACGAACTGGCCGGCACGCGCCGGGCGGAACAGCTCCGCGTTCGGTTTCCCGGCCGCGCGCAGCCGAATGTATGCGTCGGCCAGCGCCGCTCCGAGCGCCGTGCCGGTATGGAAATCCCGCGCCACCGCGAAGCGCATGTCGCGGTCCGCGTAGTCCCAGAAGAAGCCGCGGTCGGTGTTGAATCGCACGGGATCGAGATTGCGCCCGATGGATGTCGACACCGGCATGGACGTCCACACGAGCAGCGCGGCGACGCTCTCGTTGAACTCGAGGTTGTCGATGTTCTCGAAGTGCGTGCGCGCGATCAGCCGCCTCAGGTTTACCTGCACGGACCGCGACAGCTTCATGCCGTCGGCTCGAATCGCCATTTCGTCGCGCGGCAGCAGCCAGCTGGCAAGGACGCCGGCGGGGTACGTCACCTGCATGGACAGGGCGACATCTCTCTTTGTGGCGCCGTCACCCTCAACCACCTGATAGAACGCGTCGAGGGACGTCTCGCCGTCCGGGAACAGCCCGGACAGGTACGTCTCGATGAACGGCCTGGTCCGCCGCTCGAAATCGATGGCGCGCATGCCCTTCGCGACCTGGCGCGCTTCGTACGCAACCGTGCCGCTCGCCGCGATCGGGACGGCGCTGCCCGGCGAGGCGCGCAGACTGCCGAGGACCGACAGCTCGCTTCGCGCCCGGTTGGCCGTCGTCACCGTGTCGGAGGCCGAGAACTCGTACACCAGCACGCGGCCTGCGTGCTCCTCGACGGACAAGTTGGCGAGGCTCTGCGTCACGTGTGTAATGTCCCGGCTCCAGAAGGGCAGCCGCAGCTCGACGTGCGTCGTCCGGCCGAGCTCGTGGCTGAGCGCGGCGTTGTTCAGCGTCACGCCTTCGATCTCCGTAATCAGCAGCGTGCTCAAGTCGCCGTCTTCGACGACGCTTCGGAAGAGCGCGAGGCTTTTCGGCTGTGACAGGTCGAACGTGACGTCGAGCAGCGCCGTATCCGTCCTCGTGCGCTGGTAAGTGGCGGCAAACTCCGCGGCGTACCGCTTGGTGAGCGCCTCGATGCCGGTCTCGTACACGTCCTTCACCTTGCGATCCACGGCGAAGATGGCTTTCTGAACCTCCTTCAACTGATCGATTCCCGGCGTCTTCTCGTCGATTAGATCCCCGAGCCGTCCAACCAGCCACTCGTTGACGGTGCCGAAATCCGCGTCCTGCGCGGCCTGGCGGATCGGCCCGAGGTCCAGGCTGTCCCCGATGAAATCGTGGAGGCGCTTCATCACGTCGCCGTTCAGCACGGCCAGGGTGGCGGCCGCGAGCGCGCTGACGCGATCGAGATCCTGCGCGATCGCGAGGATCCCGCGGTCGGCGATCGCCTGCAGCCATTTCAGCTCGGGCTTGTCGGCGAGCACCTGGCTCAGCGCGTCCGACAGCGCCTGAGTCTTCTTGCCCGCATCGACGCCGGCGAGCGTTTCCAGAAACGACTTGAACTTCGTCGCGTCGTCGGCCGGCGTCCTCTTCGACAGGAACTGCCACGTCGTCGCCGCAATACCCGGCGGCAGCGCGTCCCATTTCTTCAGCGTGGCGAGCACGATGGCTTTCGCCTCGTCGAACTTCGCGGCCGGATCGAGGCCCGTCGTCTGCCGGAGCAGATCGAGGCCGGTCTTCGTCGTGAGGCGCGCGACGTTTTCGCCGAGATCGGCTTTCGGGCCCGTCCACTGCTCGAGAACGTGCAAATCCCGCACGACCTGAGGGCCGTGGACGCCGAACACCGTCTCGACGAAGTCGTCGAACGTGTCTGGGCAGCGGCACCGTGCCTGTCAGCCCGACGTCGAGATTGAGCGCGAAGTCGAGCCCGGCCCTCGACTGTTTGTGCAGGCGGAGCCTGACCGTGCGGGCGTCGCTCTCTCGCCCGATCATCAGCAGGTAGCTGCCGCTGGCTGTGACGCCGAACGTCGCCTTGAGCCTGGCGTCGATGGTCGCACCGAGGTCGCGGGCGAACAGCAGGTTTCTCGGCTGAAGCTGACCTCGTACCCGAGCCTGGCGCCGACCGTCAGCGCGACGGATCCATCCACTTCGGCGACCAGCCAGGTATTCGGCGCGAGGTTGACGTCGGCGCCATCGAAATTGACCTGTCGCGGCAGGCGCCAGCTTTTCGACGTCGCCGCGAGCACGTCGCGCGCGCCCGCGCCGCTATCGAAACAGTGCACGACGCCGTAGACGCCCGCGCGGCTCGCCGCGACGCCGACTGTCGCCCCGCACACCAGCCCGATCGGATACGCGCCGGACACGTTGCCCGTGACGCTGTACGCCCAGCGCATGGCGGCCCATCGCGCCGACCCGCTCCCGGCAGCCGGCTTGACGCTCAGATCGAGCGTCTTCGCCGCGGGCAGCGCAAAGCTGGCGACGGCGTCGGCAGGCGAATCGAAGATGCCGATGCCCGCCTGAATTTCCGCGGAACTCGAGAAGCTGACGGTCGCCGCGCCGGACCTGAACACGAGCCCTGATCCGGTGGCCGCAGCGACGCTGATCTGGCCGAGGGCGATCGGGCCGTCGGGGAACGGCCGGTTGGCCGCAATCGCGGCGGCCGCCGCCGCGCTGCCCGGCGCGTCCACGCCGAGGTTCAGGGCGCTCCCCTGGCCGAGGATGTCGGGGTCGAGCGGAAACTCTCTGGTGAACGCCGGCATGCTTCCCTGCTACGAAACCGCGACGGCCTTGAGCAGCGCGAACGCCACTTCGTCGTGACAGATGTCCGAGTGGTCCGCGATGATCGCGTCCGCGTCGAGGTTGTAGACCTTCCCTTTTTCGAACGTGTAAGCCGCGCCAACCGCCTTCATCATGCCGTTCACGCTCTCGGGCGTGTGCTGGGCGCCGTTTGTCCCCATGCCGCCGAACCGATCGTTGGCGTCCCCCAGCGCAGACGCGTCCTGGCCGGCGATGCGCGACGCCAGCGGATAGGCGACGCCAACAGCCCTGTCGTGGCTGCTGTACGTCACGACGATCGGCCCGCTGACCTTGTGCGCGCTGAGGACGGTGCGGAAACCGCCGTTCTTGGTGCCGTCGAACTTGACCGCGAACCCGTTGTGCGAAAACGCCGCCTGGAGGAGCGTCAGCGTCGAGATCTCCACGGACGGTTTGCCGGCCGGTCCGTCCGCGGCCGCTGTCACCAGCCGGCCGCCGAAGCTGTGGCCGACCAGGTGCAGCCGCAGATCCGGGCGCACTTTTTTCAAGTCGCGCAGCACGCCGTTGACACCACCGCGGCCGACATCTCCCGCGCGGTCCTTCATCAGGTAGTACGTCGAGTAGTTGAGCAGGTTGCGCGCGCCCGCCAGGACGCCGCTGAACGTGTCGCCGATGCCGGCCGCCCCGCCGCGGGCGCTGCCGATCGAGGTGGCGCCGCCGCGCGACGGCCGGGCCGCGGGCGTCGTGACGGGCTTCGACAGGCGATCCATGAGGTCGCCGCCCTTCCTCTTGAAAAACGCCTTCGACGCGTCCTCGTCGTCGCCGGCGCCTTTCGGAAGCGCGGACCGCACGCAGGTCGGCGAATTTCTCGCGCGCCTTCGGATCGTTGGCGAGCCGCGGCACGAGTGCCCGCGCGCTCCTGATCTTGCTCTTCCCGCGGTCCCGACGGCTTTCTCGAGCCTGTCGAGCTGCTTCCTGCACCAGATCGGTGCTCACGACGGAGCCGATCCCCGCGGCGCCGCTCGGAATCAGGTCCTCGTCGGCGAACTTCATCGACGGCCACAGCACGGCCATGACGGCGAAGGAACGCCCGGCAATCCCCGCGACGGGCTTCCCGTCGAGCACGTCCCTCAGGCACGCCAGGAACTTCGCGTACAGCTTGCGCGCGTCGCTCATGTCGTTGTTCCAGCCGTGCGAGATGACAATGAGGTCGGTCGCGTTCGGCTTCTTCAGGTAATCGCGCAGCGCGGACACCTCGGCGGCATCGTCCACGTCGCCACCCTTGGTGAACTGCACCTCGAAGTACGGAAAACCGCTGACGGTCTTCATCCCACCCTCTTTCTGTCGTAGTCGTAGTGCAGGCCTTCAGGCCTGCCGTTACACCGACTGGATCGCGCGCATCAGATCGACGAGGCCGCTGCCCTGAAAATATCGATCGCGCTTCAGGTCCGTCGCGCTCGACAGGATGATCTGCTTGAGATCCTCCGGCCGGCCGATGAATTCCTTCCGGATCGACAGGAACGCGGCCGCGATCCCCGAGACGTGAGGCGCGGCCATGCTCGTGCCGCTGTCCTCCACGTACAGGCATTTTTCGCCCTTCGAGAGGCCGGCGCCCGCCTTGTCCACGCGCCCCGCGCTCGCTTCCGCCACGGCCGTCGCCTTCATCTTGCCCGCGGCGCACGACAGGATCTTTTCGCCCGGCGCCACGACGTCGGGCTTGAGCCGTCCGTCGCCGGTCGGGCCCTTCGACGAGAAATACGACACACCGTAGATGTGCGGCGAGTCGCGGTGCGTCGCGCCGACCGTGATGGCGAGCTCCGCGTTTCCCGGATCGTTGATCGTCAGGCCCATGCCGGCCGCCACCGTGCCGCGAAACGCGGACTGCGCGAAGCCGTACCCGGTGTTCCCCGCCGCGACGACCACGACGACTCCGCTCCGCACGAGGCGATTGACCTCGACGCACAACGGGCTCTGGCCGCAGGCGAACCACTCGGGCTCGAAGTCGTAGCCGACGCTCATGTTGACGCCGTGAACCTGCAGGCGGCGCCCGTTTCCGTTGATCTTCTGAATCGTCGCGATGGCGGCGATGAGGTTGCTCGCGGTGCCCTGTCCTTCCGCGTCCAGCACTTTCAGGCTGATCAGCTTGCACTTCGGCGCCATCCCCGAAATCGTGTCGAGCTTGAGCTGATCGAACGTGATCGTGCCGTGCTCGTCGCGGTGCCGCGCAAGCGCCACGACGTGATTGGCCGATCCCTGCGGAATCTCCCCGGCGATGATGCCGGCGACATGGGTCCCGTGGCCGAACTCGTCCTTCAACGGATCGCCCTTGCCGGTGGCGACGGTGAAATCGCGGTGCGACAGCGCCGAGTCGATCTTCAACGTGCCGTGCGTGGCGAAATGCGGATGGTGCTCGTCGATGCCCGAGTCGAGCACCGCCCAGACAATGTCCTGTCCGCTGGCGGAAAACGACGTGCGCGCCGCGTCGGCCTTCACCGTCGCCAGGCTGCGGTTGATCAGCGCATTGATCGGGAAGTCCGGCCAGATCCGGTAGATCGCCCGCTGGCGGAGCCGGGCGCCGGGTTCGTCGGAGGCTTTGCGCTCCTCGTTGTCGATCCGGACCAGGCCGCGGATGACCGGTACTTCGAGGCGGGCGAACAGGTACTGTTCCGACAGTTCGCTCTTGGCCTCGTTGACGCCCTGCTCGATCCGTTTGGACTTCGACCCGTATTCCTTGATCGCGCGCGCGATTTCGGCCTTGATGCGCTCGCGCGCCGCCGCCGGCCCCTCGCGATACTCCAGGTTGATGTCGATGATCACCAGCTGCGGCTCGGGCTTCCCGCCTCTCTTCTTCTTCTTCTCTTCCTCGTCGAGAATGTCCAGCAGCGGAATCGCGATGACGGTCTTGTCCAGTACCTGCGGCGTGAAGAGTTCTTTCTCGGTCTTCTTCCGTTTGTTTGGCATGGCCTCTGATCACGCGTCAGAGGCGGTGGCGCCGGGCTCAGCAGGAACTGCTGAGCCGAGATCCACCGCTCGTGCGCGTCTTCAAGCAAGGCCCAATGATATGGTCTTCACGCCTTCCGTTTTCACAGGAATCGATCGAAACCGACCGCGCGCAGCGGCCGGTAGGTTAAGCTGCCCTCTCCCATGACTTGTGGCATCGCGACCCTTGACCGTTTGTGGACCGATGCGGATGCTCCCTCGATCGCGCCGGCCGATCGCGATGCGGTCGCGGCCGTGCAGTCGCTGCTGCTCGGCCACGGTTTCAGCCGCATGCCGACGATCCTGGCGCGCGACTGCGGCATCTACGGACCGCTGACCATCGGCGCGCTCCAGTCTTTTCAGTCCGACCAGAATCTGCCGGCGACGGGTGGCATCGATCGCGGCACGCTGCAGGCGCTGGCCAGGGTTCCCGCCCGTTCGCCCGTCGTGTCGAGCGCCTACGCGGCCTTCGCCCTGGACATCACGGCCACCGGACTGCTCCGTCCCGCGACGGTGACGATGCAGCTCGAAGGGGGCGGGCGGTTCGCGGCCGCCAACTGGAACACCGACCGGGCCGGCCTGTCGTTCGGCCTCATCCAATGGGCGCAGCGGCCCGGGCGGCTGCACGAGCTGCTCGTCGCGTTCCAGCGGGCCGACGAGGCGCGCTTCGTCCGGATCTTCGGCGCCGGGGATCGCGCGCTGGTCGACGGCCTCCTCGCGCACACCGGCAGCATCAACGGGGGCGTGGACCGCATGACCGGCGTCACGAAGGACGATGAGTACGATCTGATTGCCGAACCGTGGCGCAGCCGGTTCCTCGAAGCCGGCCGCGAGCCGGTCTTCCAGCGCGCGCAGATTGCCAACGCGCTGGCGGCCTTCACCGCCTCCGCCCAGCGGATCAGGCAGACCATGCCCCTCGTCGTCTCCGAGCGCGCGCTGGCGTTCATGCTCGATGTCGCCAACCAGTTCGGGGACACCGGCGCCCAATCCGTCGTCTCGACGGTGATGAAGACGGTCAAGGCGGGGGCGTCGGAGGCGGACTTCCTCGCTGCCGTGGGCGGCGAAACCGTCGTTCGCGTGGCCAGGCAGTACGGCGCGTCCAGCAGCGAGGCCCGTTCGACGTCGAACAGGCGCGAGGTCATGCGGGCGACGCCGTGGCTCGCGGACACCGCCGCGGTGTTTTCATAAGGACGCCGCCGTGCCGCTACTGACGAAACCCGCCGCGTCGATCGACGAAGTCGTCGGTGTGATGACCGCCATCGAACAGGCGCTGCCGCAATCCGACGGCGTGTGGTGGTTCAACCATCTCTACCTGCGAGTGACGCTCAGCGTACGGGCGGCCATGTCCGGCTCGTCAGCGTTCGGGGACCCCCCGTTTCTCGAGCGGCTCGACGTGGTCTTCGCCAACCTGTACTTCGATGCCCTGGCCGCTGACAAGGCCGCCCCGGGCTCGGCGCCCCACGCGTGGCGGCCGCTGTTGTCCACGCGGATGGCGGCGCACGTGCACCCGCTGCAGTTCGCCCTGGCGGGCATGAACGCGCACATCAATCGCGATCTGCCGTGGGGCATCGTTTCGGTGTTCGACCAGTTGGGCGGCGCGCCCCGGCCGGCGGATGCGCGGCACAACGATTTCGAGCGCGTCAACGACCTCCTCCAGACGGTGGAGGCCGAGATCAAAGAGGAGTTCGCCACCGGCCTCCTCGGCAAGGTGGACGCCCTGACGGCGCCCCTGGACGACCGTGTAGCCATGTGGAACGTCCGGGCTGCGCGGGAAGCAGCCTGGACCAACGCCGAAGTGCTGTGGGCGCTGAAGCCCACGCCGGCGCTGCAGCGGGACTACTTCGATCGTCTCGACCGCTTTACCGGTTTCGCCGCGCGCGGCCTGCTCGCGCCGCTGGTGCCTTCGCTCACTTGACAAAGCCGCGCCGGGCGCGGCGATGGAGTCGGAACGGATGTCACGAATAGCCTCGATCAGGACTCCGGGCGGCCTGCTGCTGGCGGCCGTCCTCGTCTTTGTCACCGTCGCCTGCGGAAGCAACAAGCTCAAATCGGGCAAGGAGAAAGACGAGGCGATGCGCGCCGGCCGGACGCCGCAGTCGATGCCGGCGGCCGACGACGATTACTTCCGCGACATGGACGGCGGCATGGGCCTCAGTCGTGAAGAGGTGATGGGCCGGAACATGTGGATCGTGTGGACCGGCGGCAACGATCGCTTCTGGGACGCGATCTCGCAAACCAGTTTCGGCACGCTCGACTTCCTCAAGACGGTGTCCTCGCACCCGGCGATGACGAATCCGAAGCGATACGACCGCGACAACCGGTTCGAGTACCTCGGGCTCGTCAACGAACCGTGCTTCAGGAAAGCGACGGGCCCCGATCCCGCCCGCTACGGCCTGTGGCTCGACGTCGCGCGATCCGTCGTGCCTCCCGGATCCGTTCGCGAACGCGGCGAAATACCCGGGCATCAAGGTTGGCGCGCGCGGCAAGACCGTCCCGGTCGGGTCGTACTACGGCGAGCCGTCGGGAATCGTCGGGTTGCGCCTGTTTCCGAACCCCGCCTTCGACGAGGACGCCCGCAAGAAATGGGATGCCGAGCGCTACTACCGCGACCCGAAGTACTACGAGTCGCGCGATCTCATCAAGCCGTACCGGGTCGGCATGTCGTGCGGGTTCTGCCACGTCGGCCCGGATCCGGTGCGGCCGCCCGCCGATCCCGAGAACCCGCGGTGGGCGAACCTCTCGTCGAGCGTCGGCGCGCAGTATTTCTGGGTCGATCGCATCTTCAACTGGAAGGGCGACACCAACGCGAAGAGCTTCTTCTTCCAGCTGTTCCACACGTCACGGCCCGGATCGCTCGATACTTCACTCGTTTCGAGCGACAACATCAACAACCCGCGCACGATGAACGCGGTCTACCTGCTCGGGCCGCGCATGGGCCTGGCGAAGAAATGGGGCAAGGAAACGCTCGCCGGGGGCGGCCTCGACAACCGGCAGTTCAACGAATTCGTTCCCCCGGGCGACCCGCTGGCGCAGTTCTTCCAGGCGCCGAGCACGACGTGGACACCGCGCGTGCTCAAGGACGGATCGGACTCGGTCGGCGCGCTGGGGGCGCTCAACCGCGTCTACCTCAACATCGGCTTGTTCAGCGAGGAATGGCTGCACACATTTCACGCCGCTCATCGGCGGCACGGACATCTCGCCGATCGAGATCGCCGTGGCGCGCAGGAACTCGGCGTACTGGGGCGCGACCGAGCTCCAGACGCCGTACATGGCGCGGTTCTTCCTCAAGGCGTCTGTCGCCCATCACCTGCGCGACGCGCCCGGCGGTCCCGCGCATCTCACCGAAGACGCCGCGACCCTCAGGCAGGGCAAAGTCGTGTTCGCCGAGCGCTGCGCGCGCTGCCACTCGAGCAAGATCCCGCCGCTGCCGGCGGGACTCGACCTCGAGAACGCCAACGGCAAGGACTATCTCGCCGCCTGGAACACGTACTGGGCGTGGACGAAGACCGATCGCCTTCCTGAACCAGATCCGCCCGATCGTCCTCGCGGACGACTTCCTGACCGACAACTATCTTTCGACCGAGCTGCGCGTGCCGAGCACGCTGATGCAGACCAACATCTGCAGCCCGATCGCGACCAACGCGATCGAAAACAACATCTGGGACAACTTCTCCTCGAAGTCTTACAAGGAGCTGCCGTCGGTCGGCACGATGAAGGTGCGCAATCCGCTCACCGGCGCGGAGTCGGATTTCGTCCTGCCCGGCGGCGGGCGCGGGTTCACGCGGCCGGCCTCGCTCGTCAGCGCGTGGTCAACCGCGCCGTTCCTGCAGAACAACACCGTCGGCCCCTTCGACCCGAGCCCGTCCGTCGAGGCGCGCATGCGCGTCTTCCAGGCATCGATCGAGCAGATGCTCTGGCCGGAGCGCCGCCGGAAGGATCCGATGTTCGCCAACGACAACGGGCCCGGCGTCGGCTGGATCGATCGAACGACCGAGGACAGCGAGATCTGGGTGCCGCCCGGCTACATCCCCGACGGCCTGCGCGGCCTCACCGGGCTCGCCGAACGCCTGTTTCCCGGACTGGTCAAGAACGGCGAGGTGCGGATCGGACCGATCAAGAAAGGGACGCCGGTCAATCTCATCGCGAACATCGACCTGGGCGCCGACATGCCTCACGAGCAGCGGCTCGCGCAACAGAAGAAGCTCGTGAAGCTGTTCCAGGACGCGGCGGACGACCTGAAGGCGGGACGCAACATCTTCGAGAATCAGAACATCGCGAAGCAGATGCTGGAGCTCAGCAAGTGCCCGGACTTCGTGGTCAACAAAGGCCACTACTTCGGCACGAGTTTTGGCGACGAACCGGGGCTGAGCGACGCGGACAAGCTCGCGCTCATCGCCTTCGTGAAAACGTTCTGACCGTGAATCGCCGCGATCTCATCAAGCGGGGACTGGCGGTCGCCGCGTGGCTGGCGGCCCGCCAGACGGCCGCCGCCGAAGCGTCGTCCAACGCGTTCGCGCGGCTCAAGGCCGCCGTCTCCGGGCAGGCCGCGCCGCAGCCGTTCAATCCCGAGTACATCGTCGTCGGCTCGGGCGCCGGCGGAGGCACCGTGGCCGCCCGGCTCGCGGAGTCAGGGTTCCGCGTGCTCCTGCTCGAGGCGGGCGGTGATCCCCGGACCCTGCAGGGCGGCGATCCGCAGAGCCCCGGCCGCAACACGCTGCCGGAAGACTACGACGTCCCCGCATTCCACTCGCTGGCGACGGAAAACGAGGCCCTGCGGTGGGATTTCTTCGTCCGCCACTACAAGGACAACGATCGCCAGCGGCGGGATCACAAGTTCCGCGCCACGTTCGACGACCGCAACGTGGATGGGGTCCTGTACCCGCGCGCCGGCACGCTCGGCGGGTGCACCGCGCACAACGCGATGATCCTGGTATGCCCGCACAACTCGGACTGGAATCAGATCGCGGACATCACCGGCGATTCGTCGTGGCGCGCGGAACACATGCGCACGTACTTCGAACGGCTCGAGGACTGCCGCCACCGCGGTCTCGAACGTTTCTGGAGCAGGTTCGGCCGGAACCCCAGCCGGCACGGCTGGGACGGCTGGCTGCCGACCGAGAAGGCGATTCCGGCGGCGGCCATCAAGGACGACAACCTGCGCGGGGCAATCATCGCGTCCGCGAAGGACGCGCTGGCGTCGATCGGGGGCCCGCTCGGCGATCGCGCCCGTATCGAGAGCCAGGAAGATCCCAACGACTGGCGTGTCGTCTCGGAGAGCGCCATAGGCGTGCGCTACGCGCCGATGACGACGGACAAGCACGCGCGTGTGGGCACGCGCGAGCGGCTGCTGGACATCCAGCGCCGGTATCCTGACCGGTTGAAGATCGAGCTCGACGCGCTCGCCACCCGCGTGCTGTTCGACGATGGCAACCGCGCGGTCGGCGTGGAGTATCTGAAGGGCGAGCGACTGTACAGAGCGCACGCGAAGCCGAACGCGGCCGCCGGCGACGTGCGCCAGGCGCGCGCGTCGCGCGAAGTGATCCTCGCGGGAGGCGCGTTCAACACGCCGCAGCTGCTCATGCTGTCCGGCATCGGCCCGCGCGCGGAGCTCGAAGCGCTGAGGATTCCGGTGCGCGTCGACGTCCCCGGGGTCGGCCGGAACCTGCAGGATCGCTACGAGGTCGCCATCGTCAACCGCATGTCGTTCGATGCGTGGGAGCCGTTGAGGGGCGCGACGTTCACGAAAAACGATCCGCAGTTCGCCGAGTGGTCGAAGGACAGGAAAGGCGTCTTCACGACCAACGGCGTGGTGCTGACGGTCATCGCGCGATCCACCGTCGAACAGCCGGAGCCGGATCTGTTCTGCTACGGCCTGATCGGCCGCTTCGAGGGCTACTTTCCCGGCTACTCGACGCTCGTCTCGAAAAACCCGAACTGCCTGACGTGGGTGGTCCTCAAGGGGCACACGAACAACACCGCCGGCTCCGTCACGCTGCGCACCGCCGACCCGCGCGACGCGCCGGCCGTGAACTTCAGCTACTTCGACGAGGGCAATGACGGCCCCAGGCAGGACGTGCGGGCCGTCGTCGAAGGGGTGAAGCTCGTGCGAAAGATGGCCGGCGGGCTGAAAGGCCGCGGCCTCGCGAAGGAAGAACTCCCCGGCGAGGCAGTGTCCTCAGACGAGGCGATCGCGGAGTGGGTCAAGGACAACGCCTGGGGCCACCACGCGTCGTGCAGCTGCCCGATCGGCGACCTGCAGAACGGCGGCGTCGTCTCGGGCGACTTCAAGGTGCACGGCACGCAGGGCCTGCGGATCGTGGACGCGTCCGTCTTCCCCCGCGTCCCCGGACTCTTCATCGTCAGCGCGATTTACATGATCGGCGAGAAAGCCGCCGAGGTGATCGCAAAGGACGCCCGAAAGTAACCCGTCGTCCGTGGGCCTTGGTGCATGGGTCCGTAATCCGTCCCGGGTCCTGAGTCCTTCGGTCCAACCACGCCGCGGCGTCCAGTGCGGACCAAGTACCAAGGACCAAGTACCAAGGACTAGCGAATGACGTCGAGCTTGATGGTTGTTTTCTGAAGGTTCACGGCGAGTTCGGGGACGTTGATCTTCAGCGACACCGGGATGTCGAGCGACGCGACGGCCGCGCCCGTGTCGCGGCGCTTGAGGTCCAGCCGCACGTTTTGTCCCGTTACCTCCAGGCCGCCCTGCACGATGCGCGTATGCAGCTCGCCGGCGAGCTCGGGCCGGTAACGCTGCGACAGTTCCTGGATCAAGGCGATTGCGAAGTCGCGGACCGTCGCGGAAAGCCCGGCGGCGAGGTTGTCGACGCGCGGAACGACAGTCGCGCTGACATCCTTGCCGATGGCGTCGATAAACGTGTTCACATCCGACATGTGTCCTCCGCCCCTACCCGGCCCCACCTGACCCACCCGGCCCTACTTAATGACCGGTAAGGGGATGACGATCTCACCGACCTTCACGTCGGCATCGACCGGGATGTTCACGTTGAGCAGGTTCTTGTTCTTTTTCTGGTCGGCGACCGTGGACAACACGGTTCCCTTGACCTTGACGCCACCCTCGACGAGCGACACCGACAGCGTGCCATTCAGCTGAATGACGTTGCGCTCGACAAGATTCTCGATCAGGTCATCGACAATCGACATGGGGGCCCTCCAGGGTGATGCGAGAACCTACCACGTCAGGGTGCGGGCGTGAGCTGATCTGTTTTAAAACGGTGAGAAAGCAGGAGGGGCGCTCGTGACTGGTGGCTCGTGACTCGATTCGCGAGTCACCAGCCACCAGCCACCAGCCAGTCGTTACTTCTTCTTCCCGGCCTTCCGCGCCTTCTTCGCCGGGGCTCTCTTCGCCTTGGCCTTGCCCCTCGAGACGGGCTTCGCCTTCTTCCTGGCAGCCTTGGCGGGCCTGGCGGGCTTTTTCCTGGCAGTGGCCTTCGGCTTCGCCGTGGCCGCGGCCTTCGGTCTGGCTGCAGTCTTCGGCTTTGCCGCCTTCGACGCGCTCGGCGCCGCCGACCGCGCCCGGACGCCCCCGCTCGAACGGCCGCCGGGGAGCGTTTCAGCGACCATGTCGGGCTCGCTATCGAGGCCGCCGCCGAGATCGCTGATGTCCCCGTCGGACCCGCCGGCTATCTCGTCGTCGGGAAGTCCCATGTCATTGTCGAAATCATCCACCATACGCACCTCTTTCGGAGCCCGATTGGAACAGGGCGCCTAGTCTGTTCGAAGCTTCGCGCTCGCGTCAAGCGCCGGCCGCTCCGATTATCGCCCGGTATAGGAATCGAGGGTCTGCTCCAGCGCGCGGCGGCACACGGCGCAAAACGGGACCTGGTCGCGCGTAAACATGATGCAGTCGGCCTGCGGCCGATAGTAGCCCTTCGCCTCGTAGTTGGCACCCTCGAACGCGCCCACTTTCCCCGCAAAAGGACCGCTTCCGAGCTGCGCGGTCGTGCGCGCCAGCTCCTCGCGGAACAGGGCGTCCATCTCGCTTTCGGGACGGCGGTTGGCGCGAATCTCGCGGCGGCGTTTCTGCCCGTCCTGCTGGTCTTTTTCGAATTGCTCCTTGGGCCAGGGCGTGGGCAGCGGCGTGCCGGGCTGGACGAGATCCTTCCATTTCAGCTTCGCGACGTCGAGCAACGCGGTGACGTTCGGCTCCCAGGGCTCGACTCGCTCGGTGGACGGCAGATAGGCGACGTCCGAGGTGAAGTACTCGTCGGCCAGGCCCGCCAGGTGATGGCCGAACTCGTGGACGAAAATGTACGGGGCCCACAGGTTGTCGGCCGCGACCGTGCTGTACAGGCCGTAAATCCCGCCGCCGCCGTATTTTTCCGAGTTCACCAGGATCTCGACCACGTCGTACGGCGCGTTCGCGGCGACGTCGCGGAAGGCACGGTTCTCGGTCGTGAGGATGTAGCGTTCGGAGTCGAACGTGTCGTACATCGTGCCGAGCGGCGTGCGCTTCTGCACGTTGTCCGACGGCCGCGATATGCCCGAATCCCTCGACGGCGGCACGAGGCCCCAGACGTTGATGTCGCGCTCACGCTCCTTGAACGGCGCGGTGGCGAACAGCACGCTCATCAAGCGCCGCGCGTCGCGCTCGAACTTGCCACGCTCGGCGGCGGTATATCCGTCCCCGAGAATCAGCAGGTCCAGCTTCTCAGCCGGATCGCCGCGCTCGTGCAGCTTCATCAGCGCGCCCGCGCTCGCCTGCGGCCCGGATCGCACGATGAACTTGTCGGCGGGATTGACGGCGGTCGTCCAGATCTCGCGAAACGCGTTCTTCGGGTCGCGCTTCTTCAGGACGATTCGCACGGGCTTGTCCACACCGGGAAACCGGAGCGATTCGGAAAACGTCCGGTTCGCGGACTTCGCTTCCGCCGTCGTTTCCCACTCGCCGTACATCGACGCGAACCCGCGCGAGTACACGACCTTTCCGCTCGCGGCGTCGATGACCTCGAAGAAGTACTTGCCGCGATCCAGACTGTCGATCGGCCTCGCCGGGTTCCCCGGCCACGGCAGCGGTTCGACGACGACCCGGTCGACGCTGAAGTGTTCCTGCGTGGCGTTGCCCGTGTGGTAGTAGTCCAGCCGCATGGTCAGGGCGGCGGCGACGAGGAGCAGATGTGTCATGAGCGGCGTTTCCCCACGAGATAAATCATGGCACCGATTGCCACGAGCGCAACCGACGCGCCCACCACTTTCGACACCGCCAGCACTTTGAGCGGTTCGTCGTCGGCGGGCACGCACGCCAGCACGATGGCCGCCGGCTCACGGCGAAGCCCATGACGCCGAGAACCCGGGCCACCCCGGGGCCGCCCGGCACACGCATGACGCCGGCCGCGGCCGGCTCGTCCTGCAGCTTGACCATCGCCGCGAACATGAAGAGGAACGGGATGAAATTGCCGATGATGCTCATGCTGACGAGCACCTCGTACGCGCCGCGCACGGACGTGCCGGCCTGGCCGAGGAACACGAACACGGCCGCGATACCTCCCTGAACCCATAGCGCGACGTGCGGCGTCTGCCACCTTGGGTGCAGCTCGGCAAACGCGCGCGGCAGGAACCGGTCGATGCCGGCCACGAACGGCAGCCGCGCCGTCGCCGCGAACCAGCCGGCCACCGCGCCGAACGCGTTGAGCGAGACGAGCACGGCGAGCATCGGGACGAGCCACGGGACGCCGGCCTTTCCGGCGACCGCCTGGATGGCCTGCATGAGGCCCTGCAGCCCGGACACCTGCTCCTTGGGCAGGGCGAGCAGGACGCACAGCGTGGCGGCGATGTAGATGATCGTGATGAAGGCGGCCGCGGTGAGAATGGCCCGCGGAATGGTGCGCCGCGCATCCACGATTTCTTCGCCCATCGTCGACGCGTTCTCCACGCCGGCGAACGCGAACGCGATCGTGGACCAGAAGATGACGTCCTTGAAACCGGTGCTCGGCATGAGAGACGCGGCCGTGATGGGCGTCGCCGATCCGTACGCCATCCATGAATAGAAGCCGAAGACGAGCAGCAGCCCGATCGGGATCCAGCCGGCCAGCGCGCTGATGTTCGTCATCCACTTGCCGACATTCAGGCCGACGACGTTCAGGCCGACGGCCACGCCGAGGCCGATGAAGGAGACGATCAGGAAGTACGTGCTGTTGGACGAGAGCGCCTGGACGGACGGACCGCCTGCGAAGAGGATGTTGGCGGCGGCGAAATAAAGAAGCCCGGGGAAGTACGGCAGGTTGGCCGACCAGTACGTCCACCCCGTGATGAACCCCGCAAACGGACCGAACGCGCGCTTGCTCCAGACGTACATGCCGCCTTCGTCGGGATACCGCGATGACAGCTCGATGACGGTGAACACGAGCGGAACAAACAGGCCGAGCGCCGCGAACACCCAGATGACGAGTGCGCTCGGTCCCGCCGCCGCGGCCGTGGCGATCCAGCGCAGGCTCAGCGTGGTTGCGAGGTAGAACAGGACAAGATCACGAAAACCCAGCGTGCGACGCAGCTCGGGAGCCATGAGGTCTGGGCGATTCTACAGGAGTAGTGCAGGCCTTCAGGCCTGCGTGATCACGGCAGACCTCAAGGTCTGCACTACACGTACAGCGAGCGGCCTCGGAGTTCGCGGTGATTGAGACCGGCGGCGCGATCGAGCTTCTGGACAATCGGCGGGAGCTCGACGCGCACGCGCCATTCGTCGCTGCGGCCACCGGCGCGCTCGAACGCGGCGCGCCACTCCTTCCACCACGGCGCGACGCCGCCGGCGATCGGTTCGACGATGAGCAGGCGGTCGCCCTGCGCGGCGCGGTCGAGCAGGCGGGGCAGCAGCGGCGCTCGTGCCGCGTCGGGCAACTCGTTGACCGTGAACGCCGCCAGCAGCAGCGCCGGCGGCTTCGGCAGCGGAACGGTCGCGGCGTCGCCCTGGCGCGTCCGCGAATGGAGATGGAACTGGCGATAGGCGCGGCCGGCTTCCTCGAGCGCCCACGGATGCCGGTCGATGCCGACCACCTCCGGCCGCCTACGGCATTCGGACGCCCACGCCGCGCCCGACGCGCCCGTGCCGCAGCCCAGATCGACCAGCGTCCGCGCGCCGTCGGCCGCGCCGGGCAGCGCCCGGACGATTTCCCGAATCAACAGGAAGTGGAGGGGGCCGTAAAAGAGCGCGAAAGCAGCGCGTTTGCCCGCGCCTGCGAGCGCAGCGCCCTCACGCAGCTTGTGCCGGCGTTCGACATACGTGGATGACAGCGCGCGGAGCGACCGGGAGATTTCGGCGAAGGTGAGATCGGACTGGTGCCGCGCCGTCAGGCCCTCGATCCAGGCGTCGAAGTCCGTCAACTGTCGTCCTTGCCGCCGCGCCAGCGGCGTTTCCACGCCGTTTCGCGCCACCAGCGCATCGCGAGATCGCCGGCGAAGATGGCCACGAGCAGTACGATGACGAAGATGACGGCGGGGTCCACGGGGCTGGCAGCTTCGGCGAATTGTACCGTATCCTTTTCGGCGGGGCTTTTCGGCCCTGTCCAGGTCGGCGTCAAGAAGGAGTGCCTGTGAAAATATCCGTGGTCGCGGGAACCGTCGTCGTTGCGCTCCTGCTGGCCGGCCACGCGCCGGCGCAGGGCGTCGTCACCGAGCGGAGCCTCTCGCTCGGGCTCGCCAAGACCATCGCGGAAGCCGCGCTGGCGGAATGCAAGTCCAAGGGCTTCAACACCACGGTCGCCGTCGTGGATCGCGCCGGCCAGCTGCTGGTGGTCCTGCGCGACGAGAAGGCGACGGCGCAGCAGGTGGAAATGGCGCGGCGCAAGGCGTACACCGCCCGCATGTTCCGCACCAGCACGCTGGAGTTCCAGAAACGCACCAACGACCCGTATTACGCGGCGCAGCGCGACATCTCCGACATTCTCGCGCTCGGCGGCGGCGTGCCGATTCTGGCGGGCACCGATGTCATCGGCGGCGTCGCCAGCTCGGGATCGAGCCAGGAGCAGGACGACGCCTGCGCGAAGGCGGGCATCGCCAAGGTTGCGGATCTGTTGCGCTGACGCTCGCTCACGTCAGCCACTGAGGCGCAGAGATCACGGGGACTCGATGGCTCCGTGCTCTCTGTGGCTCTCTGGCTGCGGAAGACAGGATGCTGAATCGCTTCGCCTTTCTGCTGACGATTCTCCTGGCCGCCGCGTGCAGCACCGCGCCGCCGCCGGCACGGCCCCTGGCCGGATCCGGCGATGCGGCGTTCTCGACACTCGCCGCCGAGATCCTCGAGGACTACTTCAAGCGCCATCCGACCAGCGCCACCGACCTGGGCATCCACAAGTACGACGCCGAGATGGACGACGCCTCAGCGAGGTCGGTTGCCGATGAAAGCGCCGCGCTCAGCGGGTTTCTGAGCCGGCTGCGCGCAATCGACGCGGCGACGCTGACGCTCGACAAGCAGCTCGACCGCGAGCAGCTCGTGCGCGCGATGACCGCCGGCATCCTGGCAAACGACGTGATTCGCCAGTGGACGAAAGACCCCGACGTCTACAGCGGGGGCGTGACGCGCGCCGCCTACATGATCATGAAGCGCAAGTTCGCGCCGCCGACCGACCGGCTGAAATCGCTGATTGCCCGCGAACAGAAGATGCCGGCGTTCCTGGAGGAAGGCCGCAGGAACCTCGACAGCCCGGCGCGCATCTTCACCGAGATCGCGATCGAACAGATCGACGGCAACATCCGCTTCTTTCGAAACGATGTCACGGCGGCGTTTGCCGAAGTGACCGACAAGCCGCTCCTCGCCGAGTTCACGAAGTCGAACAAAGCGGCCATGGCCGCGCTGGCGGCATATAAGACGTACCTGCAGAAGCAGCTGCTGCCAAAGGCGAAGGGCAGCTTCGCGATCGGCGCCGAGACCTATGCGAAGACGCTCTCGGCCAACGAGATGATCGACATGCCGCTCGACGAGCTGCTCAAGATCGCCGAAGCGGATCGCCAACGGAATGAAGCGGCCTTCCAGGCAGCCGCACGGACCATCGACGCGACGAAGCCGCCGGAACGGGTCCTCGCGGCGCTCCAGAACGACCATCCGAGTGCCGCCGCACTGCTCAAGAGCTCCCAGGACACCCTGGATTCGATCCGCCAGTTCATCGTCGACAGGAAGATCATCACGATTCCCCCGTCCGATCCGGCGACCGTCAAGGAAACGCCGCCGTTCCGGCGATCGACGACGTCCGCGTCGATGGACACGCCGGGTCCGTTCGAGGCGACCAGTCTCGAGGCGTTCTACTTCATGACGCTGCCGGACCCGCGCGCCAAAGCTGCGGCGCAGGAGGAGTTCCTCAAGTCGTGGTACTACGCCGCGATCGCGAACGTGTCAGTGCACGAGGTGTATCCGGGCCACTACACGCAGTTTCTCTACGCCGCGAAGTTTCCGTCGGACGTCCGGAAGGTGTTCGGCGCCGCGACAAACGTCGAGGGCTGGGCGCACTACGCGGAAGCGATGATGATTGACGAGGGCTTCCACGCCGGCGATCCAGGTTACCGGCTTGCCCAGCTGCAGGACGCCCTTCTCCGCGATGTCCGCTTCATCGTCGGCATCAAACTGCATACGCAGCGGATGACGATAGACGAGGCGACGAAGCTGTTCGAAACGCAGGGCCACCAGCCGCATCCAGTCGCAGTGCTCGAAGCCAGGCGCGGCGCAGGCGATCCGCTGTACGGGTACTACACGATGGGCAAGCTGATGATCCTCAAGCTGCGCGAGGATTACAAGAAGAAGACCGGCGCAGACTACACGCTGCAGAACTTCCACGACGCGTTCATCAAGCTCGGCCCGCTCCCGCTCCCGCTGATCCGAAAAGCCATGCTCGGCGACGCCGCCGGCGATTCGTTGTTCTAAAGGGAATCTCGATCTGAAGTAGTGCGGACCTTCAGGTCCGCCAGTTTCGCGGCAGGCTGAAGGCCTGCACTACTTCAGTGCGGCAGGCCTGAAGGCCTGCACTACTTCAGATCGAAGGGAGCCTGAGTGGCTTCTGCAGCCGCGGATAGACGGCGCCGAGCAGGGCGGCGCCGCTGAGCGCGCCCGCGAGGACGGCGAGCGCGTAGATCTTTCCCTCGCCGATGTTGACGAGGATCGGCCCGGGGCACATGCCGGCCATCGACCAGCCGATCCCGAACAGCACGCCGCCGGCGACCGTGCCGCGGTGAAGCGGCTTGAGCTCGATCTTGAGCGGCCTTCCCAGCGCCGTGCGGCCGCGGCGCTTCAGCAGCCACAACCCTGCCGCCGTCAGCGTCACGGCGGTGCCGAGGATGCCGTACAGCTGAAATGACCGGAACAGGAACATCGACTGGATCTGATCGTAATCGGCCGCGCCGGACCGGCTCAGCACGAAGCCGAAGATCGTTCCGAGGACAACGTACAGAAGCGTCATGACGTCGCGTCAGGCGAACAGCACGCGGTAGACGACCTGCGTCGTGACGATGCCCGCCGCCATGAACGACGCCGTGCTGAGGAAGGACGGCCACTCGAAGTTCGACAGGCCGAACACACCGTGTCCGCTCGTGCACCCGCCCGCCAGGCGCGTGCCGAAGCCGATGAACACGCCGCCCGCGAACATCCACGTGAGTTTGCCCGCGGGGCCGAAGCCGATCGCGGTGTCGAACATGCCGAGCGCCCACGTCGGCGACCACCCGCCGCCGAGAACGGCCGATAGAAACCCGCCGCAGACCAGGCCCGCGGCGAACGGCATTCGCCACGGACGGCCGGACAGGACGGCGCTGCGCTGAAAGTACGGCGACGGCAGGACGAAGCTGCAGAGATCCTCGAAGCTCGACGAGACGCCGAGCCGGCGGTTCGCGACGAACAGGAGCGTCAGCGTGACCGCCGCGATCCCCGCCCCGGCGAGCGCCCAGTGGATCGGCGCGAGGCCGTGAAGGATCAGCGGGAGGCTCATACCCCGACGTTGGCGAACGCGTATCCGCGTTCCTGCGCGCGATTCACGGCCAGGATGCCCGCCGCCGCCATGTGCGCGTTTCCGATCAGGTTGGCCACGAGCTCGCCGTAGATGGTGGCCGCGTTGCCGCCTGTCGCCTGCGCGATCGCGCCGGAGATGCGCCGCGTGGCCATCTCGCAGACGGCGAAGTGCGCGCCTTTCGCGATCAGGCTGTCGAGGGTCGTGCCCAGGTTCTGCGGCGTCGCCGCGTTGTTGATGTTGATCTTCGGCGGCTGACCGGTCTTCGGATCGATGATGTGGCTCCGCTCCGCGAGCACGGTGCCGTACTTCGCCCACATCGCGTCGTTGTACGCAAACGGCGTCGAATTGTGACGCAGGACGATGACGACGGCCGCATCGGCGTTGGAGAGACCGTACCCGTTCTGATTCGCGGTGTAGAAGTTGCTCGCGTAGAACATCGCCCCGCCCAGCCCGTCGGGCATCGTCGTATCGAACACGAGGCGGTGCTGGCCGGGCACGCGATCCAGCCAGTCGTCCTGCGGATGACGCGTCGCCTTCCAGGGCGGCAGCGGGACGGCGGGAGCGGTCTGGGCGCCGGCAGCGGTGCCCTGCGCCAGCGCCGCGCCGAACGCGGCGAGCCCGATACCCAGCCGGGAAACGAAGGAACGGCGCGCGACGAGCGGAATCTGCACGGTCATGGGTTCTCCTGTTGGCATTCAGTGTCGCTCATCCTGTGAGCCGGCCGCCGGGGCACATCCGCCGAGCGCGGCCGTCATGCGCGCCACGGCGTCGGCGGCGTCCTTCGACGTGAGGACCGGAATGACCTCGAAGTCCGTCAGGTCCGACCAGCTGGCGATCCAGTGATCGAATCAGGATCGGATCGTCCGTCTCCATGAGCTGGTAGCACCGCGTCAGCTTCGTGTCCACCCAGCTGGAGACGTAGCTCAGGCCGTCGGGCGTCAGCCGCCCCTTGTCCCGGTACCGCTCGTACACGGGCCTGGCGTCGCCGTTCTTGAAGCGTTCGATAACCATGAACAACATCGCAGTCTCCGCGATTCCGATTCTAGCCGCATGGCGGGCTCAGTGCGGCGCGTCTTGAACGGCGTGTTCGCCCGGGGCGCCGATGAGCAGCCGGTTCTTTGGCGTGATGCCTGCCGGAATGGACTGCGTCCAGACGCGATAGCCGCGCTGCCTGAGGCGTACGGCGCGCATGATGTCGATGGCTGCGGGACCGTCGACCCACCCGGCAAGATCGCCGGCGTCGCCGCTGGCCAGATCGTGACAGCACGGCAGGACGGCAACACGCGCGCGCTGCCGAGGCCGCGCGGTCCAGCACCAGATCCGTCAGGCTGCCGCACGCGTGGCAGGAGACGACGAGATCGCCCGGCAGGATTTCGACGTCCTCGAGCGGGCCCGCGACGAACCGCACGCGGCCGGCGAGCCTCGGCCATGCCTCAGCCAGTGCGGCCTGGAGCTTTCCCGCCGACCGGGGCACCGTCTTATCAACGGCGAGGGCATCCGGCGACGAGTCGTCCAGAAGAATCAGGATCTGGCCCAGCAGGCCATGACCGGCGCCCAGGTCCACGATCCTTCCGCCCCGAAACAGCCGGCGCACGCGCCGGGCCGTCTCCCACGCCTCGTACAGTTCCTTCCGCGGCAGGCAGCCCGCATGACAGACGGCACGCGCCACGCGATGGAAAAGCGTCGCCCCGGGAAAGCGATCCAGATCGCGATCGGTGAGCCGGCCGCGTGACGAAGGAGAAAAGATCGGCGGCATCAGAGCTTCCGGCTGTCGTACGCCCAATGCAGGACCGCCTGCCGCTGCCGGGGGCGGCAGTCCACATCGCCGGGCTCGCAGTGCTTCCGGATGGCGGCGATGTGCCGCGCGATGGCGCGCCAGCGCCGGATCTGCCGCGCATCGTCCGCGCTCCGGCGGCCCATGTAGTAGCGGCAGTACCACTGGAACCAGCCGCGGGGATCCTGGCCGCTCACCCAGCCGTTGCGCCGCCACACGGCGAGCGGCTGCGAGGCGTTGACGCCGAAGCAGTTGAGCGCCGCGTCGTGCCTGGCGGGGCACAGCTTCGCGCGGGTGAACCAGCTCTTCGGGAACTCGGCGCGGCAATCGGTCATGTAACGGCCGCCGAATACGCCGAGCTCGAGCATCTGCCTCGGTGTCAGCTCCGGCGCGAACGCCGGATCGAAGTTCCTTCCGGCCGGCTCGGTGCGGTAATAGACGTACCCGCGCTGCATCCTGTCGTGGACCACGACCCTGCGCTTCACGATGGCTTCAACTTTAGCAGGCTGCGGCTGCGGCGGTCGCTCCTGTGCGATAGTCGATCTTCAAAACGGCAGTGAGCGTCCATCGGCTTTTCATCGCGCTTCCGATTCCGGCGCACGCCAAGGACGCGATCGGCCGTGCGCAGGAAGAACTCCGGTCCGCGCTGCCGGCGCCGGCCGTTCGCTGGACCAGGCGGGAACAGCTTCACGTCACGCTGAAGTTCCTCGGCAACGTGGACGCAGAGCGCGGCGACGAGTTGACCGGCACCATCGGGCGCGCCTGCGCCCGGTTCGGCCCGCTTCAGCTGACCGCGCGGGGGCTCGGCATGTTTCCGAACCTCCGGCGGCCGCGCGTGATCTGGGTACGGGTGGCGGATCGCGACGAGCGCCTCGGAACGCTTCACCAACTCGTCGACTCCGCGTCAGCGCCGTTCACGACCGAAAGGCCCGAGCCGTCGTTCACCGGTCACGCGACGCTGGGACGGTGCACATCGCTGAACCGTAAGGAAACCCTCACGCTCGCGAGGCTGGCCGCGGAGATGGAGCACAGAGTGTTCGGCGAGTGGCGGGCCGACGCGGTCGAGATCGTCCGAAGCGAGCTCGGGCGCGGCGGTTCACACCATGCCGTCGTGGCCGCAGTCCCGCTTTGATCTGGTACGATGCCGGCCATGGCCGAGCCATTCGTCATCGCGAGGACCGCCGACGGCACCGACGTCACATTCATCCCGGGCATGGGCAACCGGCACGGGCTCATCACCGGCGCCACCGGTACCGGGAAGACGATCAGCCTCCAGGTGCTCGCCGACCATTTCTCGCAGCTCGGCGTCCCGGTGTTCCTCGCCGACGTCAAAGGTGATCTCTCGGGCGTCGCGGCGGCGGGGTCGGCGTCGCCGAAGCTGAAAGAGCGGCTCGCCTCGACCGGCATCGCGGAGCCCGTGTGGAGCGCGAACCCTGTTGCGTTCTGGGACGTGTTCGGCAAGCGCGGCTTCCCCGTGCGCGCGACGGTCTCCGACGTCGGTCCGCTCCTGCTCGGCCGGCTCTTCAATCTGAACGCGACCCAGCAGGGCGTGCTGGCGCTGGTGTTCAAGGTGGCCGACGACAACGGGATGCTGCTGCTGGATCTGAAGGATCTCCGCGCGATGCTCCAGTTCGTCGGCGACAACGCGAAGCAGTTCACCACCAACTACGGCAATGTGTCCGCCGCCTCGATCGGCGCCATCCAGCGGTCGCTCCTCGAAATCGAAGAGCAGGGCGGCGCACAGTTCTTCGGCGAACCGATGCTCGACATCGACGATCTCCTCCAGACCGACTCCAAAGGCCGCGGCATCGTCAATGTCCTCGTCGCCGACGAGCTGGTGCGGCAGCCGAAGCTGTATGCGACGTTTCTCCTGTGGATGCTGTCGGAGCTGTTCGAGCACCTGCAGGAGGTCGGCGATCCCGAGAAGCCGTCGCTCGTCTTCTTCTTCGACGAGGCACATCTGCTCTTCACCGATGCGCCGCCAGCGCTCGTCGAGAAGGTCGAGCAGGTCGTCAGGCTGATTCGCTCGAAGGGCGTCGGCGTGTACTTCGTGACGCAGAGCCCGGCGGATATCCCCGACAACGTGCTCGGGCAGCTCGGCAACCGCGTCCAGCACGCGCTGCGGGCCTTCACGCCCAGGGATCAGAAGGCGGTGAAGACGGCGGCGCAGACGCTGCGGGCGAACCCCAAGCTCGACGTCGAGAAGGCCATCATGGAGCTGGCGGTCGGCGAGGCACTCGTCTCGACGCTCGATCCGAAAGGCACGCCGCAGATCACCTCGCGCGCGTGGATGGTGCCGCCCTCTTCGCAGATTGGCCCCATCACGGACGCCGCCCGCGACCAGATTCGCAAGAACGGGCAGGCGATGTACGGGCACTACGAAAAGGCCGTCGATCGCGAGTCGGCCTACGAGAAGCTGACGGCGCGGACGTCCGCGAAAGTCGGCGCGGCGCCCGCACAGGCCGGCGGGGACGCGCCGACGCAGCCGCAGCAGACTCCTGCGTCAAGTTCGACGATGACGGATCTTGCGGGGACGCTGGCCGGCGTGCTGTTCGGCACGACAGGCCCGCGGGGCGGGCATCACGACGGCCTGATCAACTCCGCGGCGAAGAGCGCGGCGCGGTCCGTGGGCTCCGGCGTCGGCCGCGCCATCCTCCGCGGCGCGCTGGGATCCATTCTCGGCGGCTCGAGCAGCGGCAGCCGCCGTTCACGCTAGTCCGAAGTAGCGCAGTCCGCATGCCGTAGCAGGCCGGCTTCAGCCGGCCACGCCCGGAACATCCGCCTGAAGGCGAACGCTACGGCTGACAAATGCGCGCTAGCTGCAGGTCGCGCTGAGCGGGTGCAGCGAACGCGTCTGCATCTCCCGGTTGACGATCGTGCCCGTCGCCGACACGCGATGCCCGACGTAGTTGGTCAGCCGCAGGGCGTGCTCCGCGTCGATCAGCTCAATCCTGGACGGCCGCTTTTTCAGAAACCCTGATTTCCAGCTGCGCGCGGTCGGTGCGTCCGTGCCGGACGCGTCGGTGAGCCAGAACGTCTCCTCGTCGTGCTCGAGGCATCCAGTGATGGTGACCGCCGCCACCTGGTGGACTGGGGCGTTGAATGCCGGCGCCGTCGCGGGCTGCGCCTCCTCTGGCGCAGCGGCTTTCTTCGCGTCGCTCGACGACGCGGGTGGAGCTTGCGGCCGTTCTGGTTTCGCGCGGGGTTTCTGCGGAACGGGTGGCTTCGCATCGGCGCCGGCGGCGGCGATCGCGACATCCGGCTTGCGCGGGGAATCGCGCGCGACGTTCAGAGCAACGGCGCCGACGAAGCAGGCGACGCATGCCACGCCGAACAAGATGGGACCCGGGCCCGTCACCCACGGCGCAAGGCGCCGCGATTTTTTCGCCCGCGTCCTGACCGCTTTCTTCGGCGCCGCCGAGATCCTCTTCACCCTTTGTGCACGCACGGGTGCCTCCTCAACAGGGGCCCGCAAGAGAGTCCCCGCGTTCGACCGAGCAAACCGGGTGCCGCTCGGGTCGTTTGCGTCGTTGTCGTAACCCGCGACGAAGACTCGGCTTATTGAGACAGATCAACAGCGCGTGAACCCAGTCGCGGGTTGGAACACCCAATACCGTCATCGCGCAATCACCTTCGTCGGTTCGCGGCAGCGTCCTCCGCGGTGCAAACTGTCGAGTCGGGTTGCCGGCAGAATCGCGTAGGCTGTGCAGGTCCATGCCCGCTATCACCGCGCCGATACTCGTGACAGGCGCCACGGGGTTCATCGCCTCGCGGATTGTCGAGCAGCTGCTCGCGTCGGGACGCACCGTGCGCGGCACCGTCAGATCGCTGAAGAAAACGCAGGACCTCGCGCCTCTTCGGGCGCTGCCGGGGGCACGCGAACGTCTCGAGCTCGTCGAAGCCGAGCTGCTCGCGGACGGCTCGTTCGATCGGGCCGCGGCCGGATGCGAAAGCGTGGTGCACGCGGCCAGCCCGTACGTGCTCACGGTCACGAACCCGCAGCGCGAGCTCGTCGACCCGGCCGTCAACGGCACACGCAACGTCCTCGCGTCGTGTGAGCGGGCGCGCGTCGCGCGCGTCGTCCTCACGTCGTCGATGGCGGCGGTCACTGACGAGCCCGAGAGCGATCGCGTGCTCACCGAAGCCGACTGGAACACGAAGTCGTCAATCGCGCGGAATCCGTATTACTACTCGAAGACGCTGGCCGAACGCGCCGCGTGGGATTTCATGCGGCAGCGGCAGCCCTTGTTCGATCTGATCGCCATCAATCCGTTTCTGGTGATCGGGCCGTCGCTCGTGCCCGGACTCAACACGTCGAATCAGGTCTTCGTCGATCTGCTCAAAGGCACCTATCCCGGCATCGTGGGGCTGACGTGGGGCTTTGTGGACGTCCGCGATGTGGCGGCTGCCCACGTGCGCGCGATGGATACCCCCTCAGCCTCGGGGCGCTACATCTGTGCGGGCGAGACCGCCTCGATGCGCACGGTTGTCGGCGTCCTGAAGAGGCACGGCTGGGGCGATGGCTACAAGCTGCCCGTCGTCGGGCTCGACAACCCTGTCGGCGATGTCATCGTCAAGCTCGGGTCGTACGTGCAGCCGCAAGGCGTGGGGTCGTATCTGCGGACGCACGTCGGCCGCGTGCCGCGCTACGATACGAGCAAGGTTCGCCGCGAGCTGGGAATACACTTCCGGCCCCTCGAAGAGACGATCGTTGATACGATGACCGACCTGGAGCGGTGGGGACACCTGCCGGTCCGGCGTCAGAACAGGCGCGCCTGACGGTCCGCAAGACGCGACTGCAAATCAGAGAAGGAGATATTCATGAGCACGATGAAGTGGGCAATGGTGGGGATGTTGATCGCGACGCTGGCGTCCACCGCGCAGGCACAGACCTTGACCCGGGAGGGCACCGTCACCGCCACCGCCACGATCACTGCGATCGACAGCGCCACCCGGTCGCTGACGCTCCGGAACGACAAGGGTGAAGAGGATACGTTCACGGCCGGTCCCGAGGTGACGCGATTCAACCAGCTCAAGGTCGGCGACAAAATCAGGCTGACCTACCACGAGTCGCTCGTCCTGCAGCTGCGCAAGCCGGGCGCGGCGTCGAACAGCACTGGTGACACGGTGGCGGCCGGGCGCACTCAGGCCGTGCCGGGTGGCGCGGTCGCGTCTCAGCAGACGCGGACCGTGACCGTGAAAGCCGTGGACCCGAAGGTGCCGTCCATCACCGTCACGACAGCGGACGGGCATACGATCACCCGGAAGGTCCAGGACAAGAAGAACATCGAAAACGTCGCCGTCGGCGATCGCATCGATGTCACCTACACGCAGGCGGTGGTCCTCAACGCCGAGCCGGCGAAGTAGTCGCGCAACCCACTCAACGACACAGGGCGGGGCGGATAGCCCCGCTCTCCGCCTACTCTTTGCGGACGACCGCCGCCACTTCGAGTGTGCCGGCGTTGTCGGTCGCGATCATCAGGCCGATTTTGTCGCCTTCCTTCAGCGGCCGCTTCAAATCAAGCAGCATCAGGTGCGGACCACCTGGCTCCATGTCGACGCGGCCGTACGCGGGCACGCTGATGAACTCCACGGGCTTGAGGCGCGCGTCGCCGCTCTGCCCGCCATCGCGAAGCTCGACTTTTCCTGCCGCGTCCGCGGTTGCGGACACCACGTAAATTTCGTACATCGTCGGGTTTTCAATCGCGACGAATGCCATCGCGCCCGCCTCGCCCGCCGCCGGCAGCTTCACCCAGCTGCTCGAGGCCGCGACCCGTTTCGGCTGCGCAGCGGCCGTCATCGTCAACGCCGCGGCCGCGAACACACCTGCAATCTTCAGCATCTGGTACCCGCCTGGCGCCGCATTGTAGCGCTGCCGGCTGAATCAATCGCGCAGCGCCCAAGCCCGCACACCTCATCCGACTGGTGGATCGTCTGTTGCAGAAAACATCTGGTCCGACTCAACCTTTCAGGATCGGCGCCGAGGAGGAACATATGGCCAAGCTCGCCCGCGATGTGATGACGCCGAACCCCGCCTGCTGCTCGCCAGCGACGACCCTCGATGAGGTCGCCGCACTGATGGTTCACAACAACTGTGGAGAAATTCCGATCGTGGACGCCACCAGCCAGCCTGTCGGCGTGGTGACGGATCGGGACATCGTGAGCCGGGTCGTGGCGGCGGGAAAGAACCCGAGCGCCTATACGGCTGAATCGTGCATGTCGTCGCCGGTCGTCACGGTGCCGGTTGATGCTCAACTCGAGGATGTCATTTCGACGATGGAAGGACACCAGATCCGGCGCGTACCCGTCGTGGACGAGAACGGGTGCTGCGCCGGAATCATTTCCCAGGCCGATATCGCGGCCGTCGCGCGGCCGCGGATCGTCGGAGAGTTGCTCTGCGAGGTTTCCCGTCAGACAGGGCGTTCGTCGCTCTGACGCCTGTCTGTCCGGGCTGACCGCGGTTGGTTCTCTATCGCTTCCGTCGCCGCGCCGGAGCCGTCTTGGCGCGCTTCTTCGGCGACGTTTTCGGGGCCGACACGATGATCTTGTGCATCGGCATCACGTGCGGCTCTCCGGCATCGAGCCCGATCTGCTGAAGGATCGGCATGAGCGTCTTCCCGAACCTGTCGAATGCCGACTGTGACGTCCACACGTCGAACACCATCAGCTTGTCCGGCGGGCCGAACGCGGCGTGGTAGGTCCGGCCTGACGGGCTGCCGGCGCCGGCTTTCTTCAGCAACCTGATGCACTCGTCATACTGCGCCGTCGACATTGCCTGGGGTGAGAAGTAGATGCCAATCGCCATACGTTTCAGCCTCCCTCGCGCTCGCTCCCGTCCGGTTGGCGCGTGGACCGCCATTCTACTTGGGTGCGCGGCCGGTCAGCGTAAGGAAGTTGATCCGGCGGAAGTATGATGGGCGCCGGAGAATGCACCTATGAAGCGCCTGCTCGTAATCTTTGCGTTTGTCGCCGCCGCGCGCGGCGGATCGATCTCCATCGGCGCGCAGTCGGCGTCGTGCGCGCCGTCCGGCGGACTCGCGTTCATCTGCGGTGTGCCCAACCCGGAAGACCTCGTGCTCGTTCCGAACACGCGCTGGCTGATTGCCAGCGGGATGGCGCCCGGCAGCGGATTGCACCTCGTGGACACGCGGGCGAAGACCGCCCGGAACCTGTACGCCGCCGGCGCAGCGAAGACCCGCGCGGACCGGACGAAGTTCGCGGGTTGTCCCGGTCCGCTCGACCCGGAGAAGGCGGTCCTGCACGGCCTGAGCCTCCGCCCCGCCAGAACGGCCTCTACACCGTCTACGCCACCAACCACGGCGGCCGGCAGTCGATTGAAGTGTTCGAGCTGGACTCGCGCGCCGCGGCACCTTCCGCAACATGGGTGGGGTGCGTGCTCATGCCGAACGGCCTCGAAGCGAACAGCGTCGCGGCATTCACGGACGGCACGCTGCTCGCGACGGTGCTCATCATGCCCGGCAAGACATTCGCCGATGCCTTCGCCGGCCGCGTCACCGGCGCCGTCTACATGTGGACGCCCGGCTCCGCCGCGTTCAAGGCGCTGCCCGGCACCGAGCTGTCGGCGAACAACGGCATCGAGACCTCTCCGGACGATCGCGAGTTCTTCGTCGTCTCGACGACGACGAAGCGCATCATCGCGTTCGCGCGGAGCGATCCCGGCAAGCCGCTTCGCTCCGCGCAGCTGGCGGAGTTCGGGCCCGACAACGTGCGCTGGACGAGCGACAACCGCCTGATCACGGCCGGGATGATCGACAACGAGCCCGCATGCGGGGGCGCGCCGAAGACCGAGGAAGGCATCAGGTGCGCGCGCGGCTACGTCGCCGCGACGATCGATCCGAAGACGATGGCCGTGAAGGAACTGGCGCGCGGCCCTGCGACGCCGGCGTTTACCGGCACCGCGATCGCCATGCCGGTGGGCGACGAGCTGTGGCTCGGCTCGTTCAACGCGGATCGGCTGGCCTATCGCCCACTGAAGTAGTGCAGGCCTTCAGGCCCGCCAGAGAGACTGGGTGCGAGTTGCACCCAGTCGAGCGGCGCTAGTGCGTGGTCGGACGTTCTGCAAAGGCGAGGCTCACAACAGCGCCGCGGTCGACGACAAGATGAAAAGCCCGCAGGGCAAACATCTCTGATATCAACTTCAATTGCGCGGTTTTCTGCCGGGGTGTAAACGGGTTGTCGGATTCGATGATGAGGCGCGCCAGCTGCCCTGTCAGGAGCTCGAAATCGCCATCGGTGGCCCCTGCCGCGGCGAGGTGCGTGCGAAGGCTGTGATAAAGGCCCGGGCCGTTCGCGGCGTCGAGACGTGGAGCGGCTTCGAATTCCTCGCAGAGCACATCGAGTAATCGCGATTGATGGTCGTCGAGATCCTCGCTGTCGAGCGTGATCACGCGCCTTACTCGGTCGAAAACGACGACCCGCAGCCGCAGGTCGACTTGGCGTTGGGGTTCTTGATCGTGAACCCGCCGCCCGTGACCGTGTCGACGAAATCGACCTCGGCGTTCTTCAGATACTGGATGCTGATCGGGTCCACGAACAACTTCACGCCGTGGGACTCGAAGACCTGATCGCTCGCGCCCTGCCCGTTCTCTTCGATCATCATGCCGTACTGGAACCCCGAGCAGCCGCCGCCCTGCACGAACACCCGCAAGCCGCCGCCGGCCTTCTGTTCTTCGATCAGCAGTTCGGTGATTTTCGACGCCGCCGTTTCGGACACGTTAATCATGATCCCGTTCCCTTGGTGGGCTGCGGCTCGGAGCCGAGCACATATGTTTTCAGCAGCTTCGCTTCGATCGCGGCGCGCCCGGCCGCCGGCGCCACGCGAAGCCGCGCGCGCAGCTTGTTGCGCTTCTCTTTCCGGTGGCGGCGTCGATGGGTTTCCGTGGGGTGCAGACTTCCACTCATGATAAGGCTCCTTCTAAACGATTTTGCCCGTGCCCGCCGCGCGCACGAACACGCCCCCGCGCAGGCGCTGCTCGAGAAAACCCGTTTCAACCAGGTCCTGCAGCAACGCGCCGCACACCTGACTATCGAGGCCTGCCATCTGCGCCGCGTCGGCGGTGGTCAGTCTGGCGCCGGGATCCAGGAAGAGATTCCGGACGCGCAGGAGCGCTTCCTTGACACGTCGCGTCTGAATTGGTTTCGTCATGTGCCTGGATTGCATTTCGCATCACCACCCCGCGTCGTGCCGGTGTTTGATGAAGACTGATGCGAGACAGGCCTAGCGCAGGCGAGAATCAGGCAGCAGATTCAGGAAAGCCGTGCCGCGACTGTACTCTATTCGCCGCGGGATAGCCACCTACTCCAGTTCGAGCCGCTCGTACGCGAGCGTGATCTCCTCCATCGCGACGTCCGTCCCTTTCGCGTTGAAGGGTCCGCTCGTGTGCTTGATGATCCGCGCGCGCAGGAGCTTCCACGTCATCACGACCGCCGAGTGATCCTCGTTCTGCAGCTGGATCACGACACTGCGGTAGGCGGCCGCGTCGCCGTTCCGGATCTGGTCGAGCCACTGATAGAGATTCAACGACCCGATGACCCCGCGCTTGAGCGTGACGTCGGCCGCCTTGTTCAGACCGGTGATCTTGCGCACGCTGTTCTCCTTGTCGTTTCAGCGCATCGAAGGCGGGCCCGGACCAGCGGCGCGGCCACGCGCGCGCCAGCCGCCACGCGTTTACGATCTTCCCGGCCGGCGCGGACAGCTGCCGGATGGTGACATCGCGGCGGTCGTCCTTCCGTCGACGATGAGCCGGCGCCAGTCGTAGAGCTCTGTTGATGTCGTCAGCGCCCGCCTGAGCACGACGGTCGCGAAACGATGGACCGGCCGATCCGCAGAAGCGCCGGGAAGTGTCTCCGAAGTGAGCCGGCTCACCTCGGCGAAACCAACTTCGCGGGCGCCGATCAGGACTTCGAAACAGCTGATTCCGAGCAGCGGCTCGGGCTCACGTGACCCCATTATTCCAGCGTGAACGACAAGTACGTCAGCCTGCCGTCGCGTTGAATCTGCAGGGTCACGGGCGAGCCCGGCATGAGGGTGCCCAGCGCATCCTTGAGCGCCTGCACCGTCAGCATCTGCCGATTGTTCAGGCTGCGGATGATGTCCTTCGGCTGGAGCGGCACGTCGCTCGCCGCCCCGACCGCGCGCGCGACAACGATGACGCCGAACGGGTCCCTGAGCCCCGTGGCAGCGGCGGCGATGCGCTGATCGATTTCGACGCCGATGATGCCCAGCCGGGCCACCAGCCCTTTTTCAGGATCCGCCGTGGCGGACACATCGTCCAGGCCGCTCCGTACTTCGACCGGCGCGATGCTGAGGTTCTGCTGGCTCCCTCCGCGCAGCACGACCACCGGGACGTTTTCGGTGGAGTCCCTCAGGCGGAAGTTGTAGCTGACCGTCGGCAGGTTGTCGGCGGGCTGCCCGTCGACCGACACGAGGATGTCGCCGATCTTCACGCCGGCCTTCTCCGCCGGGCCGCCGGGCCAGACGTCGGACACGATGACGCCGAAATTTTTCACGAGCCCGAGCGCAGCCGCCATGCCCGTCGAGATCGTCTGCATGCTGATGCCGATCTCCTGGCGCCGGAGCTGACCGAACTGCTTGAGCTGGCGGAACACGGTCCTGACCGTCGCGCTCGGAATCGCAAATCCCAGTCCCTCGTTGCCGCCGGACTGCGACAGGATGAACGTGTTGATGCCGACCACTTCCCCGCGGATGTTGACCAGCGGGCCGCCGGAATTTCCGGGGTTGATGGGCGCGTCGGTCTGGATATAGATCTGCGGCGAATCCGGATCCACCTGCCTCGCGACCGCGGAGACCAGCCCGTGCGACAGGCTGTTGCGCATCCCGATCGGGCTTCCGAACGCGAAGACCGTTTCGCCCTGCCGGACCTGCGAGTAAGTGGCCAGCGGCAGCGCCGCCAGCTTCTGGCCATCGATTTTCAGCAGCGCAAGATCCAGTTCGGCGGCCACGCCGACGATCCGCGCGCTCACCAGGTACGATCGGCCCGACAACGCCGTCGCCAGCGTGCCGTCCGCGTTGTCCGCCGGCAGGACGACCTGGACCCTCGTCGCGTCGTTCACGACGTGCGCGTTCGTCATGATGTAGCCGTCCGTGTCGATCACGAATCCCGAACCGACGGACCGCTGCCGCCCGACGACGACGCTGGCCTCGCTTCGAGCGCCTTCCTGCGCGCCGTAACTGGTCACCTGGATCTGGACGACGCTGGGCCAGACTTTTTTGGTGAGCGCGTCCACGGCCTCGTTCATCCGCGCGAGCGGATCCTGGGACGCGGCCGGCGAAGCCGGGGGCGGCGCCGGACGTTGACCCGCGCGGGCGGGAGCGGCCCATACGACGAACAGGCACGAGAGCCACACGAAGACCGGGAATCGCCTCATTTGCTACTCCTTACGGCTGTTGCCGTCGGGGCCACGCCTGAGTGGACCGGGGCGCTGACCGGTGCGGCGAGTCATCATACCGCCATGGCACCGGGTCAGCTCGGGTAGAATCCCCCCGAAGGAGCGCTCATGACTATCCACCTGTCCCGCCGCGACTTCGTGAAGCACGCGTCCCTTCTGACCGCCGCGTGCGCTTTCGGCGCGAGGCACGCGTTCGCCGCGGATACCTTCGTCGTCGCCGACACGACCGCCGGCAAAGTCCGCGGTGTCGAAGTCGAAGGCATCAGGATCTTCAAGGGCGTCCCGTACGGCGCAAACACGACCGGCAGCAACCGGTTCATGCCCCCGGCGCCGGTGCCGAAGTGGACCGGCGTGCGCGACGCGCTCGAGTACGGCCCGAGCGCGCCGCAGACGGAACCCGGAGCGCGCCGCAACGCGTCCGATCTGGCTGTCGCCGGCGCGGGGCTGCCGCAGGAAGGCGAAGACTGCCTCGTGCTCAACGTCTGGACGCCGGCCCTCGACGACGGGCGGAAGCGTCCCGTGATGGTGTGGTGCCACGGCGGCGGATTCTCGTCGGGATCGGGATCGTCGCCGATTACCGCCGGTCTCAACCTCGCCCGCCGCGGCGACGTCGTGGTCGTCACGATCAACCACAGGCTGAACGTGCTCGGCTTCACCTATCTCGGCGAGCCCGGCGGGCCGGAGTACTCGGCGTCCGGCGACGTCGGCATGCTCGACATCGTCCGCGCGCTCGAATGGGTGCGCGACAACATCACGCGGTTCGGCGGCGATCCCGGCACGGTCACCGTGTTCGGGCAGTCGGGCGGCGGCCGGAAAGTCGCGACGCTGCTGGCGATGCCCGAGGCGAAGGGGTTGTTTCATCGCGCCATCATCGAGAGCGGCGCCACGCTGAAGCTCGTCGAGCGCGATCAGGCAACCCGCGTCGCGTCGGAGCTGATGAAGACGATGGGACTCGACAAGACGCGGGTGCGCGACCTGCAGATGGCGCCGCTCGACAAGGTGATGTCGGCCTATTTCGAGACGATGCGGCGGATGAACGTGGACCAGATGACGCAGGGGTTCTCGCCGGCGGTGGACGGAAAGGCCGTGCCGCAGCATCCGTTTTTCCCGGCGGCGGCAACCGTGTCGCCTGACGTTCCGCTGATGCTTGGCTCGACGCGGACCGAGCTGACCTCGAGCGCCGCGGCCGAGTTGTTCTCCCTGTCGGACGCCGCCATGCGCAAGCGCATCGGCGATCTGCTCGGCGCGGGCGCCGGCGCGACGATTGACGCGTACACCCGCGCGAACCCGGGCGCGTCGCCGTCCGATCTCTACTTTCTCATCGCCAGCGACTACCGGTACAGCGGACCGGTGATGACGATTGCGGATCGTCGTTCGGCGCTGCGCAAAGGCCCCGTCTACCTGTACTACTGGCGCTGGGAAACGCCCGTCGACGGCGGCCGGCTGAAATCGCCGCACACGATCGAGATTCCGTTCGCGTTCGACAACATCAAGGCCGCCACGCGTCTCACCGGCGGGGGCGCCGAAGCGATCGCGCTTGCCGACAAGGTGAGCGACGCGTGGATTGCGTTCGCGCGCACCGGGAATCCGAGTACGCCGAAGCTGCCGGCCTGGACGGCGTACAACAGCGCGGCTCGGCCGACCATGGTGTTCAACACTCAGAGTGCGGTCGTGAACGATCCCATACGCGAGCAACGGCTTGCCATCTTCAAGGCGATGGCGTAGTTGCAAGTCGACTGACCAACCTGTAACCGGACGTTCTGCCTTCGCGCACCGTTCTGCGCAAAACCGTCGGGCATGTGAATTGCCTTGCAGGCTGGAGGTGTCCAAGCGCGCCGTCAGGTTGCCGAGCGAGCGGCCGGCCGCGCGCGCGAAGAGCGACGCCAAGGAAACGACAGCAACGGAGGCGGACCGTGGACAACACTCAAGCATCAACATCGCCGGCGCCTTCTCCCGCGGAACCGCCTCGGGCGCCACGCACGAAGCTGCGCCAACAGCGATCGAAACGTCTCAAGCTGATGGTTCTCGGCATTGCCACTTCCTTCGTGGTCGTGGGGCTGGCGCTCCCCGGTAATCCGCCAGCGCCGAAGGTAGGCCAAACGGCGCCGTTACAGCTGCTGAACCAGCCGACCGCGGCCCCAGCGACCGCGCAGCCGCTTCCGGCAGCACCGGCGCCTCAGGCTTCTGTCAGTACAACCATTAGCGCCGTCTCACCCGCACCCGTCCGCAGACCGGCGACAAAGACCGTCGCGACGAAGCCGCAGCCGATTCACCCCGCAGAATCCGCGAAGGTGTCGGGCACGGCGGCCGCTGCCGCGGCCCCAGCGGAGCCCGCTCCCGCCCGAAGCGCGGCGCTGGCGCCTGCAGCGGCGACGGTCGGTCCGCCGCCGGTGACGATCACCGGCTGTCTTGAAATGAGCGTGGACGAAACGGAGTTCCGGCTGACCGACACCGAAGGCGTCGAGGCGCCCAAGGCACGCAGCTGGCGCACGGGCTTCCTGAAGAAGCACTCGTCGTCGATTGCCCTCGTGGAGCTGCCGGATGCGCACGCGCTGCAGCCGCAGGTCGGCAAACGGGTCGCCGCGACCGGCGTCCTGGCGGGCGGCTCGCTGAAACTCAGCGCGCTGCGCGTCGTCACGCCGTCCTGCAGCTAACCGCTCGAACGGCGTTTCTTCCGCTCGGCGGTCGTCGAATAGCCTCGGTCACGATCGATGTCCTGCACGTGGACCGTGACCGACGCCAGGCCGGGAAGATCGCCGACAAACCGATCGATCTCGTCTCCGAGAACGGCGGCAGCGCGCACACGGACGTTCGCTGTCCGGCCGGGCGTGTCGTTTCCCGCCGCCAGCGTCACGTGCAGGAACCGCTGGCCGGGGTCGCCGCCCACGCGCGCGTGGATTAGCGGCACGATTGCGTGCTTGAGGTTGCTGAGATTGATCATCGGCACCTCGTTCGTCGCGGCGTCCGCCGCCGGATTTTCCATGCGCAGGTTCGCGACCACGCCCACCAGATGGTCCAGCAGGCGCCTGGCGTCGAAACCCGTGCTGACCCGGAAGTCCTCGTGCAGCCATTCTTCGGGGACGTACAAGCGCAGGTGCGGCATCTCGGACGAGCGTACCGACCTCGCAAACGTAGCGCAAGTCGTACGAAGAACGTAAGTCTTACCGACACGGACGACCAGAATGGCAGTCACACCTCCGTGGTTTGCGTACGTACGGAAGTCAAATCGAATCGAATCGCCGATTTCCCGCGACTTCGGACTCATCGCTCCCGGCAGACGGCGTCCGGATCGTCCCCAGTACGCCAGCCGCCTCGCGAGAGTGCAGGGCGGATTCGCCAAGATGTCGGCGTTCGCGACCGCGGCAGGCGCGCATCACTATCGCCTGCAATTCCTCGAGATCGTGAATACCTATCCCCACACGGACATCATCAAGCTGGGCGCGCAGGATTCGACGCAATCATCGCTCGCGTCCTTGCCGCACGATCTGGTAATCGATCGCTGCTACATCCACGGCGACGCCGTGAACGGGCAGAAGCGCGGGATCGCGCTCAATTCGGCGGCGACGACCATCGTCAACTCGTATATCTCGAACATCAAATCGTCGCAGTCGGATTCGCAGGCGATCCAGGGCTCGAACGGCCCGGGGCCGTACCTCATTGCCAACAACTACCTCGAGTCGGCGGGGGAGAACGTGATGTGCGGCGGCGCCGATCCCTTCATCGCGAACCTCGTGCCGTCCGACATCACGCTGCGGCAGAACTATATTTCGAAGCCCCTGAGCTGGCGCGCGGAGGGATGGACCGTCAAGAACCTGATCGAGCTGAAGAACGCGCAGCGCGTCACGATCGACGGCAACCTCATCGAAAACAACTGGGCGGCCGCCCAGATCGGTTACGCCATCGTGCTGACCCCGCGCAATCAGAACGGAACGGCGCCGTGGACCGTCGTGCAGCAGGTGCAGTTCACGAACAACATCGTCCGGCACGTGGCGTCGGTGTTCAACGTGCTCGGGCACGACAGCCCGAACAGCAGCCGAGCCACCAACACGATCACCATCCGCAACAACCTGTTCCTCGATGTGAGCGCTGCAAACTGGGGAGGCACCGGCACGTTCCTGCTCACGAACGGCGGCGACGGCATCGTCGTGGATCACAACACCGTCTTCACGGACGGCACGTCGGTCATGTGGGCGGACGGCGAGGCGGTGCTGCGTCTGACCCTCACGAACAACATCGTCCCCGACAACATCTACGGGATCAAAGGCAGCGGGACGGCAGCCGGCAGCGCCACGATCGCGACGTACTACCCGAGCGCGTCCGTCCACCACAACATCTTCACGGCCGGCCATGCGTCAACATATCCGGTGGACAACTTCTACCCCGCTACTGTCGCGGCGGTCGGGTTCGTGGATCTGGCGGGGGGAAACTATCGGTTGACGGCGGCCAGCCCGTACGTGAACGCGGCGACTGACGGCAAGGCCGTCGGCGCCGATCAGTCGGCGATTGCCGCCGTCGTGCCGCTCGCGCCATAGGCGGGTGAAGAATCAGGCGGGGTCAGTTGCTGTCGGACGATGCCGTTGGAGTGCGACGGCCGTCGATTTCCGAGTACGCGTACGTCATTCGCAGTGTCGCGGGGCCAAACACACGGACCTGGGCGTTTGCCGTCAGCAACACAGGGACGACCACCCCACCGATGCGTTCGTAGGATCGCTGGATTTCGACGTCCCTGATCCAGAACGACGGATTTTTGGCCAGCTGTCCTTGCAGCCGCACGAGACTGCCGTCGTCGGGCTGCAGAAACATCCTGCCCGAGACGAGCACCCGCTCCTTGCGGCGCGGCGACAGGAGCACGTTGGCCAGGCCGTCATCATCGATGCCCGCCGGCTGAAACGTGTAGTTCGCGCGCCCGAGCGCCGAGCGATGGCCGTCGCCGCGGGAGATCACGTCGCGTTCTTCGTCAAGGACCGCCCGCAGGACTTTCGAGCGGATCAAATCCGATCCGCCTTCCGCGGTCACTTCATAACGGAATCCACTCGAAGGTGAGTACGCGGTGACCGCTTCGAGCCAGGCGCGGCGGTCCCCGTTTTCGGCTTCGAGCCGACGGGTCCCGCGATATGGATGCTGAGCATCGTCCTGTTCGAGGAACTGCCGGATGCAGTGATCAGCGGTGCCTGGAATCGTCTCGGCGAGTGCCGGCGCGAGGGCCGCTGTGATCAACACGAACACAAACCGGGTTACCCCGCCACTCCGCACGGCTGCATCCCCTGCACTGTTCGTACCGAGCGTCACCTCCGCAATACGGTCACGCTCTTCAGTCCGATGGAATCAGGAGAAGCGAATGGTGCTCTTGATAACGCTCATTGCGGCGATCGTGGTGGGCCTCGCCGGATCGCGCGCGGCGCTCTGGACCGTTTTGTTTGTCATGACGCGACGGATTGTCAGGAATCTGAACACGACGATACCGGTCGATCTGACACTGCCTTCGAGTAGTTTTGAATGACCGGAGTCACAAGATCTCATGCGTTCCGAGCGCCATCGCGTCAGCGCCAGCCCAAGCCCGGCGCGACAAACTTGAGAATGCTGTTGATGGCGTGAGCGTTGTAATCCACACCCAGCTGGTTCGGAACGGTCAGGAGCAGGGTGTCCGCGGCGGCGACGGCTTCGTCCCCGGCCAGCTGCTTGACGAGCGCGTCCGGCTCGGCGGCGTAGGAGCGGCCGAAGATGGCGCGCGTATTCGCGTCGATGAAGCCAATCTGGTCCTGGTCGCGAGCGTCGCGGCCGAAGTAAGCGCGGTCGCGGTCGTCCACGAGCGCGAAGATGCTGCGGCTGACCGACACGCGCGGCTCGCGCTTATGCCCGGCCTCTTTCCAGGCCTCCCGGTAGGCGTCGATCTGCTTTCGCTGCTGAACGTGCAGCGGCTCGCCGCTCTCGTCGTCCTTGAGGGTCGAGCTCTGGAGATTCATGCCCAGTTTCGCGGCCCACTTGGACGTGGCGTTCGAGCTGGAGCCCCACCAGATCCGGTCGCGCAGGCCTTCGGAGTGCGGCTCGAGGCGCAGCAGTCCCGGCGGGTTGGGGAACATCGGCCGCGGATTCGGCTTGGCAAACCCGCGCCCCTCGAGCACTTCCAGGAACACCTCGGCGTGATGGCGGGCCATGTCCGCAGCGGTCTGGCCGTCCGGCGGGACGTAGCCGAAATGGCGCCAGCCGTCGATCACCTGCTCCGGCGACCCGCGGCTGATACCCAGCTGGAGCCGGCCGCCTGCGATGAGGTCCGCCGCCCCCGCGTCTTCGACCATGTACAGCGGGTTCTCGTAGCGCATGTCGATGACGGCCGTCCCAATCTCGATGCGTTTGGTGCGTGCGCCGACGGCGGCGAGAAGCGGAAACGGCGAGCCGAGCTGGCGGGCGAAGTGATGCACGCGAAAGTACGCGCCGTCGGCGCCGAGCTCCTCGGCAGCCACGGCCAGCTCGATCGACTGCAGCAACGCGTCCGCTGCCGTGCGCACCTCTGATTGCGGCGACGGCGTCCAGTGCCCGAACGACAGGAATCCGATCCTCTTCACCAGAACGTCCTTTCTATCCGATTAAATATCCGCTGCGGGTCCGATGCCCGCGCCCGGAGCTTCGAGTCCGAGCGCTTTGGCGAGCCGCACGGCCAGCTCACGCCGCGCAGGATCCTGGTGGATCTGACAGTAGCGCGCCCACACCAGAAACCGCCCTTCGTCATCCATCGTGGCCGTCTTTCTCATCAGCTGCGCGGACGCGATCTCGCTCACCTTCGCGTCGAGCATCCGCGGGAAGTCGGGCAAACGGCCGTCGATGTCCGTGAAACCATATTCTCGCGCGAGATCGGCGGCGAAGTGAATCTGCCCTGCCTTGCGGCGGACCGCGGGATCGCCTGCCAGGGCCGCCACCGCGCGGCCGACGAGGCGTGGGCTCTCCGACTCCGCGAAGAAGGGGTCCTTTTCGATCGCGTCGCGCCAGTTGTCCTCGCGGACGCCGAAGTGATCGAGCACCGCTTCCGAACGCAGAAAGCCCGGCGAGAGGGACAGCGCCGTGACGCCGGTCTGCGCCAGTTCCATGGCCATCCCGTACGACAGGCGTGACAACGATGCTTTCACGAGATCGTAAAGGATGTGCCCTCGATATCCGGCGAAGTGACCGTCGATCACCTCGACGATCAGGCCGCGGTCGGCCTCCACCATGAGAGGCGCGAGGTGCCGGTTCGTGATGACGTGGCTGATGAGCGTCTGGTCGAGATAGGCGCGGATCGTGGCGAGATCAACTTCCCAGAAGCGTTTTCCCCAGTCGATCTGAGGATCGGCGCCCCAGATACTGTTCACGAGCACGTCGAGCCTCCCCGCCTCATTCCGGACGCGGGCGGCGAGGCTTGCCACTTCCGCCTCGTGCGTGTGGTCGACCCGCACCGCGACGGCACGGCCGCCGGCGTGCTCGATCATCGCGACGGTCTCGTCGATCGTCTCGCGCCGATCCATGCCTCGCGCGTGCCCCTCGGCGCTGCGCCCGGTGCAGTAGACGACCGCACCGGCTTCTGCCGAGCGCTCTCGCAACGCCACGTCCGGCACCGCGCGTCGCTCCTGCCACCAGTGCCACCTGGCCGGCCAGGCTCAGCCCTTTTATCGTCACGTGCGGCGACTCAGTCATCCGTTCTGAATTCTACAGCTCACCCCTGCTCCGCTCGCATTGCGCGTGCGTGGTCGAGATAAATCCCTTCCTTTGCTTCGCTGGTGACACTGGATCGCCGGTCGTACTATGCGGGCGCGGCGGGGGCGAACTGGACCATCGCCGTCACCCCCCGACCACGACGTGCATGTGGGGCGCTGTGAGCGGGTCCGCGTGGCTGGTCGTCAAGAGCACGACGCCGGCGCCGCCGGCCGGAGCGGCTCCGTGGCCGGCCGGGCGGTGACAAACACGACGGGCGTATTCCGGACCGGCGCGTTTACTATAGGAGGCAAGACGTTCAAAGTCTCGCAGGAGCCGTAGCCAGGACCTATGAGCCACAAATACGAAGCGCGCGTGACGTGGTCGCGTCAGAACACCGAGAAATTCACGGACAACCGCTACAGCCGCGCCCATGAATGGTCGTTCGACGGCGGTATCACCGTGCGGGCATCGTCATCGCCGTCCGTCGTGCCGCTGCCCCTCTCGGCCGCCGACGCCGTCGATCCCGAGGAGGCGCTCGTCGCCTCGACGTCGAGCTGCCACATGTTGTATTTCCTGTTCTTCGCGGCCAAGAAGGGCTTCGTAATCGATCGCTACGACGACGAAGCGTTCGGCGTTCTGGAGAAGAACGAAGCCGGCAAGATGTTCATGTCCAGGATCACGCTCAGGCCGAAGGTCGCGTTCGCGGGAGACAAGACGCCGTCGGCGGACGAGCTGAACGCGCTGCATCACAGCGCGCACGAAGAGTGCTTCATCGCCACGTCGCTCAAGAGCGAGATAACCGTCGAAGCCAGGTAGAGCCTTCGTGGTCACCGTGACGTTGCAGAGCGACAGGGTGGTCTTCGAAGTCGAAGGCCTGGACAAGCTGTGGGCCCTGCGTAGCCGTGTCGACATTCCCCTGACGCATATCGTCAACGCGGCGTTCGATGCCGACCAGGTTGGACGTTGGTGGTATGGATGGAAGTTGATCGGCACGGATGTTCCGGGACTCTTCGCCGCCGGCACGTTCTATTACCACGGTGAACTGGTGTTCTGGGATGTGCACGATCCGGCCAGGACGGTCATCGTGTCGCTGGATCATGAGCGATACAAGAAACTGATTATCGAGGTCGCGGATCCTGAAACGGTGGTCGCCCGCCTGCAGGCCGCGCTGCAACAACAGACCCCTTCTCGGCCTCGTGAGGCCTGAGCACGGACATAACGCTGTCCTGGCGCTGATCGCTCGCGCTAGCGGCTCGCGTTCGACGTTGGCTTGTCGGGATGCAGAATCAGCTTCTGCACCCGCCAGTTCGACGTCTCCGCCGCGTACACCTCGTATTCCGACGGACACGCCAGCTGATGCACGCCTGAGAACTGCTTGAGCTGGCGGCCGGATTTGCCGATCACGCCGAGGACGCGCCCGTCCAGCGCGACTTTGAACAGACGGCCGGGGAACGTGCTCTCGCCGACAAACAGCACCTGGTTCGGTCCCGGTGTGATGCAGATCGAATTGGGCGCGCCGATCGTCGCCGCCAGACGCTCGCCGGTCGGCATGTTGCCGTTGACGGGGCGCGTGCCCGGCGCCGGCGGCACGTCGATCGTGAACATCCGGAGGAACTGGCCTTCGGTGTCGAACACCTGAATCCGACGGTTCGAGCGATCGCCGACGTAGACGTTGTCGTTGCGATCGATGACGATGGCGTGCGGCAGGTTGAACTGGCCGGGCCCGGTGCCTCGCTCGCCCCACGACTTCACCCAGTCGCCGTTGCTGATCGTACTTGGCGATCCGCGAGTTGACGTAGCCGTCGCTGATGTAGATGTTGCCCGTCGAGTCCCACGCGACGTCGGTCGGCTGGCGGAACAGCCCGTCGATCGTGCGGCAGCGGCGGGTTCGGGTGCTCCCACGGCTTGCTTTCGTCGTCGGCCGATTCCTTGCGGCGCCCGTAGACCTGCGTCACGCGCCCGGCCTGGTTGAACTTGATGATCATGTCCGAGCCTTTGTCCACGGCCCAGATGTTGTCGTCTTTGTCGACGCGGACGGTGTGGGCGAACGACCAGCCGTAGAGGTCCTTGCCGACCTCGCGGATGAACTCGCCCTTCGGTCCGAACTCGAGCAGCTGCGCCGCTGACGGCGCGTACGCCGGACCGTGCGCGCTGTTGGAGCGCGTGAAGACGAAGACGTGGCCTTTGGAGTTGACGGCCACGCCGGACACCTCGCCGAAGTTGGCGCCGGCAGGCAGCTTGAAGAAGTCGGGGACCGAATCGAAGGCGAGCTCGGGCACGCTCTGCTGGGCGCGCGCCACCGGCGTCGCCAGCAGCAGGGCGAGCGTGAACAGATAGATCTTCATGCGCAACCTCTTTGCCGGACATCCTACCTCTGCGACGGTATACTCGGCCGGGAAGCTTGATCATGAGGAGCCTCGACATCGCGTTGGTGGCCGGCGCCGTGCTCTCGGGCTGGGCGATGCAATCGTCGACGGCCGCACCGGCGGCCGCGGCGGCCAGCCCCTGCGAAAACCTGACGTCGTTGCGCCCGGGTGGCGGGCGCGTGACGCTCGCGCAAATGGTCGCGCCCGGTGGCTTCACGCTTCCCACGGCCGGCCGCGGCGGCGCGCCGAACTTCAGCGATCTGCCGGCGTTCTGTCGCGTCGCCGCCACGCTCACGCCCTCGTCCGACTCGGACATCAAGATGGAAGTCTGGTTGCCTGCATCGAACTGGGGTGGTCAGTTTCAAGGTGTCGGCAACGGCGGGTTCGCGGGATCGATCAGTTACCCGGCGATGGCTGATGCGCTCCGTCGCGGCCATGCGACGAGCTCCACCGACACCGGCCATTCCACGCCCGGAGCGAGCTTCGCGCTGGGTCACCCCGAAAAGCTGATCGACTTCGGCTACCGCTCGATCCACGAGATGACGCTGGCGGCGAAGTCGATCGTCGACGCCTACTACGGCACGGCCGCGCGCTTTTCCTATTTCAACGGCTGTTCGACCGGCGGGCGGCAGGCGCTTCAGGAAGCGCAGCGCTTCCCCGCCGACTACAACGGCATCATCGCCGGCGCAGCCCCCCACATCGGCACGCGCACCCTGTCGGGCGTCGTGTGGGTCGGGCAGAGCGCGCTCAAGGATTCGGCGAACGCGATCCCCGCCAGCAAGTATCCGATGATCCACAAAGCCGTGCTCGACGCGTGCGACGCGCTCGATGGCGTGAAGGACCGGCTGATCGAGAACCCCGCGGTGTGCCGTTTCGATCCGAAGGTGCTGCAGTGCAAGGGCGCCGACGGACCGGACTGTCTCACTGCCGCCCAGGTGAGCACCGCATCGAAGATCCTCCCGCCGAATCCGCGAACCGGCTCCGAGGTCTTCTTCGGGCTCGAGCCCGGCGCCGAGCTGGGCTGGGGCGGGCTGACGGGCGGACCGGAACCCAACCGGGACGGCGTGGATCAGTTCAAGTTCATCGTCTACGAAAACCCGAACTGGGACTGGCGGACGTTCGACGCGCGTGTCGATCCCATCCGCGCCGAGAACGCCTACGGCGGCATCATCAACGCGAGCGACCCGAACCTGCGGCCGTTCGTGTACCACGGCGGCAAGCTGCTCACGTACCACGGATGGGCGGACGCGACGATTCCGTCGCGGGCGAGCGTCGCGTACTACGAGAGCGTGCAGGACACGATGGGCGGGCCGTCGAAGACCGCGGACTGGTACCGGATGTTCATGGTGCCCGGGATGGGCCACTGCCGCGGCGGCGAGGGGCCCAACACCTTCGACATGGTCTCGGCGCTCGAGCAGTGGGTCGAACACGGCAAGGCCCCCGACCGCATCGTGGCGAGCCACAGCCGCGACGGCCGCGTCGATCGCACGCGGCCGTTGTGCCCGTATCCGCAGGTCGCGCGTTACAACGGCAACGGGAGCATAGAGGAAGCCGGCAGTTTTGCGTGCCGGCTGCCGTAGCAGAGGTCTGACCCTTACCTGCCGCCAGCCGAGCGTCCGGCGATCTCGGCGACAGCGCCCGCCAGCTTCGCGAACGCGGGTCCGCGTGGCGGAACCCTCTTGATCTTCCCGCCGACGATCACGAAACCTCCGGCTCCGGCGGTCACGCCCGGGGATACGAACGTCGCGACAAGTGTGATGCTCTTTGGATTGATCTTTGCCATTCCGCTTCTCCTTCCAGTGGTTGAAGAACGTCGTGCGCCCAGACTCCACGGACGATGCTTCAACGCATTGTGGAGTCATCAGAGTGGTGTCGCGAGGCGCCGAAACGTTACGCGCGGAATTCGGGGGAAGCCGCTCAGCCGGCAGGAAGGAGTGTGAGTGCCGGCGCGGCGATCAGCGTTCGCCTTCGGCCTCTCTCGGACTGACGGCGACGCGGCCGGCCTGCTCTTCCGCGCGCGCACCCCTGAGGATGCCGACCATACCGTAGTTGCCTTCGTGGCACGCGTATTCGAAGGGCCGCTGCGAATCGTCTTTCTTCGACAGGTTCATCGCGAACGTCCAGGGGCGCACCCACGTGTGCGGATCGTCGAACGTCGCCGACCACTCGACGATGCCCGGCGCGATCGGCGTGAAGCGCTCGATCATCTTCAAATGCTCGCTCGAACCGCGGTACCGCGTCCGGTCCGTGAAGTTCGTCGTCTCGACGACCAGCGAGTTGCCTTCCCACCGGCCGCGCGCGTCGCCGAGGTACATACGGACCCTGGCGCCGGCGTGCGGACGCCCGTCGAGCGGGATGACGCGCGTTTCGTGGACCATCTCGTAGATGATGCCCACGTAGCCGGGACCCTGCACGATCTCGTATGAGTTGCCGTACTGCCCTGGCATCATCGCCGTCGGGATGCCGCGCGTGATGCACTGATCCCAGAGGCTGCGATCCTCGAAGGAGTCAGCCGGTCCGCGGGTGGCGGCCTGCGCGGCCAGCGCTTCCGCGCGCTGCCGGCCTTCGGGCGTCAGCGCGGGCACATGGCCGTCCGGCGGATCGACCACGAGCCACGCGCGGCTGTTCTGGGGAAAGTGGTTCTCGAACCAGTGAATCGGACTGCGGAACTCGGCACGGTTCCGATCGGCTTCGTTCCGGGTGTCGCTGCGTTCCTCCCGAAGCTGCTCGAGCTCGGCCTCGGTGAAGTCTGACAGCCGGCGCCCCTCGAACGCAGCCGGACGCTCGAACGGCGTCAGGCTCTCGTCACTGTTCGTGTAGACGCCGGCGATCTCCGGATCCCCCCACGCCGTGTGCGGAGGAACGTACGGCTTGCCCGTTTTCGTCTGCGCACTCAGCGTCGCCGCAAACGCCACACCCGCCAGACAGGCGACGACAGCTCCAGTTGGCACGGCGCAAACCACCTACTTCTTCCCCATGTGGGCGCAGTCCTTCTCGTTCTCCGGGAACATCTCGAAGATGTCGGCGTCGGCGAGAAGGTCGTGCGGGACGCGGATGGTGAACGGCCGCGAGTACATCTTCGGGATCGTCAAACGTCATCTCGACGTCGAGGTGGCCGAAATCGCGGCGCCGGAAGCGCTCGGTCACGCGCAGCTGGTCGCTATGAGGATGTCCGAAGGCGTCGAGCGGGGTCTTGTCGTTGAACCCGGCCGTCTCGACGATGAGCGTATCGCCCTGCCAGCGACCGGCGGAGTAGCCGTAGTACGCAGGTAAATCGAATTCCCGGGGGAGCGTGCGGCCGTCGGTGAAGATCTGACGGTGGTCGCCGCCGGCTTCGTACACGACCATCGTGATCTGCGCCGCCTGAACAATCTTGATGGGCTCGGACAGCAGGCCTGCCAGAGGAAATCCCGGGACAGTAGCCAGCGTGCACGAATCCAGCGGAGGGCCGGCCTGGCGACGCTGGACGATCGCCGCCGTCTCGGGCCGCATCGGGGAGTCCGCGGGTTTGAAGTCGAGCAGGATGTTGAACGCGTACTTGTGCTGCGTGCCGATCTCCATGCCCGGCACGTCCACCTTGATGGCTTCCTCGACGAAAGGTCCATACAGACGCCGCATCTCTTCGACGGACGTCTTCTCGTGCATCCAGACGCCGGACAGGTCCGGCTTGCCGTCCAGCGCTTTAGGCGCGGGGGCGTCAAGCTTCGGTTTCCCATCGGGCGTGCGCGGGACGCCCGGTCTCTTGTAATCGAGCCACTGCGCGGCCACCGTTCCGGCGAGGAGCAGGAACAGCACCGCCAGCGCAGACAAGGTTCGTCGCATGCGTCTTTCCTCAGGTTACGGAGGGGCTTAAAGGGGGGACTGTAGCGGCATTGGCCAACCGCGTCAACGCACTCGTTGCGATTTCCTGTTGCCGCAGCGTTATTTCCGTGCGTGCTCGTCGATCCACGCGTAGAGCCGGCGAACGCCGCGAGGATCGGCGCCCTTCGCCGGAATCTGCGGGAACGTGTCGCGGTACTTGGAGAGGTCGACCGTCTGCGCGGTTTCTTCCGCGGTCTTGCCCTGGGCCTTCAGCCCCTTTCCCTGTGCCACGAGATCCGTGAGGTATCCCTGGAAGGCCGTGATCCGCGCCTTGTCCATGAACGGCGTGCCGTGGCCGGGCAGATCGAGCGTGAAGTCGATCTTCTTCAACGCCTCGAGCGTCGCCACCCACTCGTCGAATTGTGCATCGCCCATATAGGCGATCGTCGATTCCATCAGGTCGCCCGTGACGACGATTTTCTCTTTCGGCAGATAGACGACGGTGTCGCCGTTGGTATGGCCGCGGCCGAGGAAGAGCAGCCGCACCTCGCGATTACCGAGGTTCACGACCTTCGTCTTCGAGTACGTCATCGTCGGCGGCGTCGGCCGGATTTCCTTCAGCTCCTCCCAGCCCTGCCGGGCGACGGCAAGCTGTCGCTCCAGCTGAGCCTTCTGCTCGCCGTTGGTCTCGTTCGCGATTCGCTTCTGCAGCGCGTCGATCCGCGCCGGGACGTTGGTCAGTTGCGACGTGAGGTACGGCTCGCGGTGCAGGACGTCGAGCGTCGTCATGGCGGACTTCACGTAGTCGTGCGCGATGATCTCGGCCTTGCCGGCATAGACCTGGTTGCCGTCCGTATGGTCGTAATGAAAGTGCGTGTTGACGACGTAACGAATCGGCTTCGTCGTCACCACCTTGACGTCTTCGACGAAGGCGCGGGCAGCGGCCGGCGAGGTGCCCGTGTCGACGACCAGCACGTCGCGGTCGCCGACGATCGCGACGTTGTTGCTGCCCGTTACCATGGTCCCGGTTGCCGAGGCGTAGAACACGCCCGGCGCGACGGTCTCGAATTTATAAGCTCTTCCCGTGGTGATCGGGTAAGGCGGCTGCGCCAGGGTGGCGGCCGAAACGGCCGCGAACGCCACGATAGAGAGGAAGGTTTGCGTTCCGGCACCTGCTCCTAGTTTCATGTCGTGGTTATACCGCGGAATCGCGGCGAGGAGGGAGCGGTTATGTTCGCGGTTTACCGGCCCGGAGAATCGCCACGCGTTGCTCTCACGGATCTGCGGGTTGCTGCGCACGGGGCGATCGCGCAGCGTGTTTACGGCGCCTTAAGCATGGCGGAGGGAGAGGGATTCGAACCCCCGGAACCCTTCCGGGTTCAGTGGTTTTCAAGACCACCGCCATCGACCACTCGGCCATCCCTCCGCGTCGAAATCGGGCCAGAATTCGCCAGTCTTAATCGGCTAGACCTCGATTATGGCGCATGTTTACCGGCTGTGTAACCATCCGGCAATCCGAGCGTCTTCTGAAGGGTCATGCTGCCGTTGTGGGTTAAAGCTTGTCGCGCTCGAAGAGCCACCGCTCCCGCTTCGCTGCCGGCGCCGACGCCGTACAGGCTCTCGAGGCCAAAGCCAATACCCTGCTCGCCCAGGCAAACGCCCTTCGCGATCTGTCTGGCGCCCTCGCGCATGATGACACCGTGAAAACGCCGCAGCGTTTGCTGAAATACTTTCCGGCTGTCTGTGGCTACACTTCCTGTGACATAGACTCCGGCAAATCAGCTCCGTCTCTCGTCGCGGTCGGGATACAGCGGGACGGTCAGGACCACGGGACAGATTTCGATCGTCGAGTTCCGCGGATTCATCATCTTGGCGCAAGGACTTGAACCAAAGAAAGAGCGGGCGGAAGCAGCGGAGGGAACAAGACATGACCGGCACCATTACCCAACTCCACAGGGACCGAGGCGTGGGAACGCTTCTCGGCGAGGACGCCAAGAACTACACGTTCCGACGCAATGACGTGCGCGAGGGGTGGTTCCACGATCTGACGAAAGGCGCCACTGTCGCCTTTCAGCCTGACAAGAACCTTTCGGCTATACGAGTTCGCCCGGTCAGGGTCTCCGCTTAGGCCCCCGATCAGGCCGCTGGAGTAATCCTCGGAGATGAGAGGGTCTTGACGCCGGACCAGAAACGCGGAAGTCTTACTCAGTAAGGTCTGGCACTCGCCGTCACGAGTCATATTGATTGAACAGGAGCGGGCATGGGAGACAAAGGTGGCAAGAAAGACAAAGAAAAAGCCAAGCAACAGCAGGTGAAGCAACAGAAACAAGAGCAACAAAGGAAGCAGGACAAGGCCCGGCCAAGGACTCCGTAGGCCGATTTACGCAGTGACATCGTAAACGGCCGGGGCGCGTTCCGAATGACGGCCAACGCCGCGGATGGGCTGCCGGTCGATGACCACGGCGAGAGACCGATCTGATTTGCGGGCGTCTGTGTCACCGGAAGTGTAGCGGTCGGGACACCACGGACGGTCAGGACACCACGGGACGGGTCTCGGTTACCGCGCTCTATCTCGCGTGATGTGCGGAGTTTACGGGGAATTTCGGGAATTCGGCCGAACGCTCGATCCGTTTTTCAGGACCACCGCCATCGACCACTCGGCCATCCCTCCGCAGAGTCATTTTACTAGCATGTCTGAGGTTCGGAGGTTGCCGAGCAGCTCGAAGACGGCGACTGTCCGTATTCTGTCCGTCTTTTCTTCTAGCCAGCGGCTTTGCGCAGCGTGATCACCGTCGCGTCGATGCGCTGCTGCTCGACGTAAGCGGCAAACAATCGACTCCGCCCGCTCGCCGGCATCGTTCAGGTCCTTAGGCGCGATCGGCTGCACTGGATCATCTGGAATCGGCCAACGAACGTAGGCGGCGGTCCTTAGATATCTCCGCGCTCGAGACACCACGGGCCGAACTTCGATCGTCGAGCCCTATCCGGCGTGACATGCAGACTCTACAGGACGTTCGCGAATTCGGCAGAACGGTCGATCGACTACGACTTCGGTCGGAATTTCGAACCGATGAAGGCGGCGAGCACAAATGGCGCGCTCAGGATCGAGGACAATACCAATGTCAGTGGCCACAATCCGCCTCCCGCGCGGCTGCGTAGCACCATGGTCATGACCTGGCTCGGAACAACGACGAGCGTCCAGATCCAGTCGGTTCCTTGAGAGAGGAATCCAATCGCCACGGAGACGACGGCGACGAGCGGCAGACCGATGGTCCAGTATTGGGCACTATCCCACGCTTCACGTCGTCCGCTCAACGCGTGAACGCCCAACTCCAACGCGACACCAGTGAGGACGCTCAAAAGAACGGTCGTTCGTTTGCGGAGCATCCCATCAGTTATCGGCGGAGGGGCCCCCCGGCTTCAGAATCCAACAACACGGGCTCAGGATGGCGGGGCCGCCGCGCGTTCACGCCGGGTTTGCCCACCACGTTCGGGCCAGGCCAAAGAGGTGCAGATGGCAGACAGGCCTAAGGCGCTCATCATCGGCGCCGGTATCGGGGGACTCGCGGCGGGAGTGGCCCTACGCCAGGCGGGATGGCACGTCCAGATCCACGAGCGGGCGAGCGAGCCGCGCGAACTCGGGTTTGCAGTCGGTCTTGCACCGACTGCCATCGCCGCACTCGGCGAGCTCGGCGTAGCCGAGGCTATCGTAACCCTTCGAATCACCCTTCCGGGCGATCGTCGCCGCCACGGAATCGAACGCGGTGCGGTTTGACGAACTGCTCCAGCGGCCGCCGCTTGCTCGATGGGGCGAGGGACGCGTCACGCTACTCGGCGATGCGGCGCATCCACTCATGCCCCACACGGGGCAAGGCGCCGCTCAGGCGCTCGAAGATGCCGTCGCGTTGGGTCTCGCGCTGTCGCGAACGACGGACATCGCAACGGCGCTCCATCAGTACGAGCGCGTTCGATCCAGACGGACGCGACGCTTTGTTCGAATCGGTCCGTACATTGCGCGGATCACGACCACGACGAATCCACTCATCAAGGTGCTCCGTACGCTGCTGCTCCGCGTGAGTCCAGAAGGCGTCCTGGTAGGCGTCTCTTCCGCAGGCTCGCGCGATCCACACCGCGCCCTTCGGACACGAGTCGCCTGACGCCGGTCCCAGCCGACGATCGCAACGGGTCGTCAGGACAGCACGGACATGTGCTGTTCCGTGGTATCCGATGGTCGGCGCGCCGGGCCTGGGTCGGTAAACCTTACGCGATTTCGCGTTAGTCAACCCTGCGGCTGCTGGGGCAATCCAGAGCGCTCGACGACGCGAACAGGGCCGTCAATGAACCTCCGGGCGCCTTCCGGGCGGCAGCACCGTCGCGAATTGCCCGCTGCGGTCGTTATGCTCGGGGCACCAATCGCGGCGCCCGCTCAAATTCGCCCCACACATGTGCTGCGTTTCGGCTCAGCATCTGCACTGGCCCGGGTCATGCATCAAAGCCTCGCGAGGTTGTCGGAGGCCAGCGGGCCGTGCTAGGGCAAGATGCGGTCCGCGACGAAGTTTGAACTGGAGACGTCAGATGAAAACTGCCTGGGCAATCATCACGATCGCGATCGGTTGTGCGGCGCACCCGCTCGCGACGACCGTTGATATGCCGCTCCTGCGGCACGCACCGAGCTTTACCAGCGCACCGCTCGCCAGCCAGGACACCGGCACTGCGTGGAATGGCCGATGGGAAGGCACCACGGTCTCCGGGCAGCCACTCGTGCTCCAACTTCAACTCCAGGGACAGCGCGTGACAGGACGACTGCGGGTCGGCAAGCAATCGGCGAACATCGTGTACGGAAAAGTCGTTGGCGAGGCGTTCGCGCTCACCACAGAGCCAATCGACGGCCATAGTGTGGACGCCACGGGACGGCACGTCGGTGACACGATCGAGCTCACCATCGAAGGCGTCAAACAACCGCTGACATTAACGCGTGTGCCGTAGGCATCGCCGCCGCTGCTGAAGCGAAACGATCCGCTCACCAGGACGGCAGATTCGCAAGCCGCCACAGTCCCAGTGACTTATCAGGGAAGGCGCCCAACTCCTCGTCGACTTCGTCGCTCTGTTCGTTGATGATGGCGACCGGCGGCGGAAAACCGTACGGTGCACGTTCAAGGTTGATCGGACGCCAGTCGCCCGTCGTGATTTCGTGGTTGTCGCGCGGGCCCGTGAATGTCGTGGTCAACAGCCACGTCGCACCACTTCGGCGAAAATTGTCCAGCGCCCGCCGGGTCTCGGCATACGTGAAATGGACGAGGCAGTCGCGGCAGAGAATGAGGTCGGCGGCAGGCAGCGCGTCCTCGACCAGATCGCCCAGCTTGAACACGCGCCGCGGACTCCCGTACAAGTCGACGTTTTGAGCGATGATCTCCGGCACGATGTCGATTCCGATGTAGCTGATGCCGTCGAGGGCCAACTCTTTCATCCAGAAGAAGTCGCCGCAGGGTGCATCAAGAATCGACCGCACATCGTGACGCGCCAGCAGGACCGGCAACTCCGACCTGACGATGGCCGTGCGGTCGAGATTGGAGCCTTCGCCCGAGACAGACTGGTTGTTACCCCAGCGGTTCTCCTCGAAGATGCGCCGAAAAAGACTCGTCCGATCGTCCTCGTGTGCCACAACACGAACAGTATAAAGAAACAATCTCTGACGGACACTCGGCTATTTCGCGCGGCCGGTATAACCCTGCGCGATGGTCGGAATCGCGATGATCGCGTTTCGCGCGCTCGGTGTCCCCCACGTCCCGTAGAAGACGATGCCGTAGAGCGTCTTCCGATCCTTGCCGCCGAAGAACGTGCCGTGCAGGCCCTGCGGACCCGGAATGGTGCCGACAAACTTGCCGTCGGCCGCAAACACATCCACCGACTTGCCCGTCGCGACGTACAACCGCCCCTCCTGATCCACCGCGGATCCGTCACCACCCTCGCCGCCCTGCAGCTTTCCGAACTCGCGCTGATTCGTCAGCGAGCCGTCGGCGTTCACGTCGAAGGCGTAGACGATCGCGCCGTTGGTCGCATACAGCCTCTTCTCGTCCGGGCTGAGAATGATGCCGTTGGCGAGCGGCACGTTCTTCCCGTACTGGGAGACAACACCCTTCGGGCTGGCGTAGAAGACACCGCTGTCTCTCGCGCCGGTGACGGAGAAGTAGACGCCGCCGTTGACATCGGCGGTGAGGTCGTTGATCACGCCGCCGATGCATTCGAGCGGCTCGCCGTTGAACGTGTTCGCGAACATCCGGCGCTGCGGCTCGAGCTGCTCGATGCCGCCTCCGAGTCCGCGTTCGGCGACAAACAGCGCGCCGTTCTTGCTGCGCGACACGGCGCCCGCGGTGTTGACGTTGTCGTAGGCGACCTTCGCGAGGCCGGTTGCCGGATCGAGCTGGAGAACATCGCCCGCGTCGTTGTTCGCGAACAGTAATGCGCCGTTCTCGCCGGCGATCGGGCCATCGACGTTGTTGCCTTGCCACGACCAGACGACCTTCCAGCTCTCCACCGCCTCCAGCACGCCGGGAATCGACGTCGTCGGCGGGAGCACCAGCGGAGGCGGCGCTGCGGCGGCAGTCTCCGCGTTTCCCGCACCCGGAACAGCGAACGGCTGCGGCGGGTTCTTGCACTGCGAGAGCATCGTCTTGTACTTGGCGTTCTGCCACGCCTGCTGGCTGGTTCCCCGATCGAACGTCCCAGACGGACCCTCATTGCGCGCGTCTTTGTATCCCTTGGCGCGAACGTCCCAGTTGCTGTTCGTGCAGAGATCGCACTTGTCGCCGACGAACATCGCCGATGCTTTCTTGTCGTTCTTGAACTGCCAGAGCAGCCAGTTCGACGCGACGTTCGCATATTCGCCGCCGCCCGGGTGATCCACGGTCGCGGTGTGGCCGGCGCCATGGCGCGCGCCGTAAAATGCCGGAACGTTCTTGAGCAGTTCGAATGTCGTGACCGACGCGGGCGTGAGGAAATCGCGTTCGGCGCCGTTGATCAGCAGGACGGGACCATGGACCTTCTGCAGCGCGTCCCCGTTCGACTCGGCCCTGGCGGGCTGCACGCCGGAGTTGAAGACGCCGATGGTCTTCACGCGAGGGTCCGCGCCCAGCGTGATGGAGAGGAATCCGCCGCACGACTGCCCCATCACGGCGACGTGCTCGAGATCGACTTTGCCTTTGAGCGGCGACCCGTCGCGCCCGTTTTCTTTCTCCGCCCACGCGATGGCCTTGCGTAAGTCGTCGGCGTTCTGCTGCCGCGGTGCGGCGCCCGGCTCCGGCACGTTGCCGATCACCAGGAAGCCATGCGACGCGATCGTCGTGAAGAAGCCCGAGTAGCGCGCGCTGTTGATGGCGCAGCCGCCGTCGCCCCACGCCATCACGGGCAGCTTGTCCTTGCCGGGGAACTTGCCGAGATCCTCCGGACGGAAGACGACGTGGCCCGGCGAGCCGGCGGCGGGCTCCGAGATGACTTTATACGGGCCCGGGATCGCTTTCGGCGCGCCTTCGAGCGGCAGTGTCGTCCTGACCAGGTCGGCCCTGGGCCCCGGCCCCTGGGCGAACGAAACACTCGCAGCGAGGACGAATGCGGCAGTGAATGCTGATTTCATGGCCGTAGCTTAGCAGACCGGACCACGACCGGCGCTCGCGGCGGCGGGATTTGTGACGGCGCGGCGAAGGCGGATCGCCGGACGGCGGGTTTAGCCGTCGGAAGCGCCGCAGTAGCGAAGATTGTCCGCAGCTAACGGCAACCTGATCGTTAGTCGAGAACGGGCGCAGGCGACGTCATTCGCCTGCACCCGCGTAACGCACGTGGCTTGCTGGCCCACGATGATGCTTATTGGGCTTAGTGGGCTTTCCTGGCGTGAAGCCCGAACGCAGCACCCTGCGGATCCATGGCGTTCACGATCCAGTCGCCGCCCGGCACTTCCATCGGGCCGTTCAGGATCGTGCCGCCGTTCGCCTTGACCCGCTCGGCGGCGGCGTGCACGTCCGCAACCCGGAAGTAGATCTGCCAGTTCGGCGGCACGCTGGCCATTTCGGGCGGCTTGTTCATCATGCCGCCGATCATCCCGTGCGGGCGGTTGAACATCTGGTACTTGCCCATCGCGCCCATGTCCATCGTTTCACTCGGCTGCCAGCCGAACACCTGCTGGTAGAACTTCATCGCGGCCGGCGCGTCGGAGGTCATCAGCTCGTGCCACGAGGCGTCGCCCATTTCCGGAGCGCCTTCCGGACGCTGCTCGGCGCGCGCCGGCTCGTAGATGTAGAACGCCGCGCCCTGCGGATCCATCATCATCTGCATGCGGCCGATAGTGGGGATGTCCATGACGTCCGTATGCGCGGTGCCTCCGAGCCGCTCGATCTGTGCCGCCGCCTCTTCGAGTTTCGGCACGCCGATGTACATCGCCCAGAACGGCGGCGCCTTGACCTCGGGCGGCTTGCTCATGACACCGGCGACGGACGCGTCGGCGCCGCGATTGAACATCGTGTAGGGGTGGCCCGCGGCGTCGAACGGGGAGGTTTTCCAGCCGACGACCGTCCGATAGAACGCTTCAGCCGCCTTCATGTCGGTGGTCATCAACTCGTACCAGAGCGGCCGTCCAAGCAACGTCGATGTGGCAACAGTCATCGGTTCACCTCCGGATCCTCTTGAAGAAACGCTGAGCCGGCCTCCCGCGAGCATGCGGGAGCCGACGATCGAAAAGTTTGCCACGAAGCGATGACATCGAAGCAACGCGGCGGAGGCGCGGCGAATCTGGCGGAACGAACGGCGTCAAGAATCGCAAGCTCAGGCGCATTTCTCGTGTGCGTCGAGCCATGAGCACAGGAGCAGTTCGCTGGCATTCGGCTCTGGCGTTCTGTATTGTCCTTGCGCGCGCAGGAGTGCCAACGATGAGAAACCGATCGGCTTCGAAGAGTGTGCCCGGATTGGTCCTGCTGGCGCTGGCGGCCCTGCTGCCGGCCCGCGCGGCCGCGGCGCTCGACGCGGACTACTGGCGCGGCGGATGGCGAACACCGCTCGGGGAGGAACCGCACATCTACGAGTTCGTGATCCGCGGTCAGCGGGTCACCGGCGTGTACTGCCGCAATTGCGCCGACGTTACAACAATCGGCTTTATCGACGGCACGTGGAACGAGAAGGCCGGCATCGACTTCACCGTCACGTTCGCCAGGCCGGACGGCAAGGTCACATCTGTCGACAAGCAGCACGCGATGCTGGCCGACGGGCGGCTGATCGTCACGGGATCCGCGGGCAGGCGAAACGGCAGCACGCTGACGCTCGTCAAAGATCCGCGTGGTGCCGACCCCGGCGGGGCCCCGGCCTACCACCTTCCCCCTGGCACTCCGCCTGCGATGCCGACGCGTCCCGCAGGTGGCGGTGGCGGAGGCGGTGGAGCGCCCGCGCCCTACTGGCAGCCGGGGCCGTTCAAGACGCTGCGGCCCTCCGACGTCGTTGGCACGTGGATCGCTCCGTTCGGCCTGGGGATGGACAAGCAGATCTTCACGTTTCTCCTGGTTGGCGACAGGCTGCGCGGCGTGGTGTGCGGCCGCTGCGACAACACCTACACGATCGGCGCGATGGAGAACGTCTTCATTGCCGGCGACACCCTGTATTTCGACATCGTGCACGAGGACTGGGGCGAGAGCGATCCGCCGACCTTCCGGCGAAACATCGTCGCGCGTGTCGTTCAGAACGAGATGCTCGCCGCCATTCTCGGGAAGAACCTCGTGATCGATCCTGCCCATCCGCCGGCGCCGCCCGCAGGGCGCGGATTCACGCTCCTCGGCCCAATTGCTCCTGAAGCGACGAGAGGAAACAGCTCCGAGGGCATCGACGTCTGGGGCCCGGGCACCGGCGCCGCCATTCAGCCGCCGCCGGGGAGGACGCCGATCCGGCCGGCGGGTGCAGGCCGATAGACACGCCGATCACCGGGAGACCGTCCGTCAGACCACGACGCAGGATTCGCCGGAGTCGAGGACGCGAAAGCGCGATTCGGCAATCCCTCGAAGAGCGCGCGCCCGCTGGAGCGCTCGCACGGGTTCATCGAGGCCTTCGGCCGTGAGTGGAAACGTGCCGAAATGCATGCCGATGCTCTCGCGCGATTCGAGATCGACGTGGGCTTGCACGGACTCTTCCGGGTTCATGTGCACGGAGCTCATGAACCAGCGGGGTTCGTACGCGCCGATCGGCAAAAGCGAAACGTCCGGCGCTCCCAGGCGCTGCCGGATGTCGCGGAAGAACGGCGCGTACGCCGTGTCGCCGGCAAAATAGATCTGCCGATTCCCCGCGTGGAACATGAAGCCGCCCCATAGCGCCCGATTGCGATCGAACGGCGTCCTCGCGCAGAAGTGATGCGCGGGCGTCAGCGTAACGGGAACAGGCGCTGCGGCCGCCTGCTGCCACCAATCCAGTTCCTCGACACGGCGTAATCCGGCTTTCCGCACGAGCCGCCCGTTCCCGAGCGGTGTCACCACCACCGGGTCGAAGCGGCGCGCGAGGGACCGCAGCGTCGGGATATCACAATGGTCGTAGTGGTTGTGGCTGAGAAGAACCATCGCGATCGGCGGCAGCGCGCCGAATGCTATCGCCGGCCTTCGGACGCGCCGCGGCCCGAGCACGCCCCAGGGGCCCGCGCGTTCGGAATACATGGGATCCGTCAACACGTTGCCGAATGGCGTTTGAATCAGGAAGCTCGCGTGGCCGATGAACGTCAGGACGATCTGCCCGGGCCCTGCTGCCGGTGCTTCGACCTGCGGCACCTCGATGCGTGGGGGCCACGGAGTGCGCCGCGTGGAAACCATCAGTCTCGGCAGGGCGGTCAACGGCTGCAGCCGGGGGCCCGTGGGGTTGAAGAATTTTCTGCCGTCGAAATGATCGCTCCGATCCACCGCGCTAATCTTGACAGGCGAATGGCGAAATAGATATTGCGTGAGTCGCGTCCCACCGCGCCGCGCGCGCTAAACGCCGCAATTGCGCACGGTTACGGAGCGACATGCGCTGGTCTGGATGTTGCACCCCGGCGTCACGGATTTCCATGGCTGACGAGGTCCTCACACCGCCGACGCGTTCGTCCCGCAAATCAGCATGGGCCACGTGTAGAAGCTTCATCCGCCGCCTTCCGCTTTCACGGTTTCAATCACTCGTCGGCACGCTGGCGGGAATCGCGTCGATCACCGGCGCGGCGTTCTCTCTGGTGCACTTCGTTTATCCGGCGAACACCGGCGACCTGGTCACGATCGTACAAGCCGCAGGGTCTCGCAGAGGTGTCACCGATGCGACGATCGAAGTCCTCACGACCCAGGATGCGATTGTCGCGACGCTGACCCCCGACTCGACCGGTCGCGTCACCCAGGAACTGACGGAGGGCATCTACGTCGTTCGAGTCAGCCATCCCGGCTATGCGGCTGAAGTGCGCCGGGTGCAGGTGCTGCCACGCCAGACGGTGGAAGTGCGGGCGAGCCTGCGGGCTGGTTCGTCCTCGCCGCTCGAACGCGCCGCCAACAACGGCGTGAGCGCCGTCCGCAGAGCGCTCCGGTTCTGAAGACGATCGCGATCACCGCACCTCATCGGCGCTAGCCCGGCTGTCGCGTCTTGTCCGCGATCAAGCAAATCACATCGATCTCTTAGCAGAGGCTGACGTAGAGTCCAGCGCCGGCGTTGGATGCGCCATTCCTGAAAGCGGAGCTGACATGACACGGATGCGTCGCACATTCTCCGGACTCTCCAGTCGCGTAGCCGTCGTGCTGACGGCAGGAGCGCGTGTATCCGGCGTTGGCCTGGTTCGCGTTCTCGGCGAACAAGAGGATCAGCCGATCGACTTCGCGCACAACATCCGCCCCGGTGACAAGATCTGCACGACGAACACCCAGCAGACCGCCAACGTCGACACCGACTGCGAGAAGACGAGGCCCAGTAATGAAACGTCCATCGCCGTCAACCCGACCAACGAACTCAATATGATCGGCGGCGCCAACGACTATCAGCCGGCGATCAATCCGGGCGGACAGGTGTCAGAGACCGTGCTGTCACGCGCGCACGTCACGTTCGACGGCGGCCACACGTGTTCGGAGTATCCCGATCTTCTTCCAGGACGGATCGGCGTACCAAGGCACGGGCGACCCCGCCCTCGCGTTCGACGCCCGTGGACACGCCTACTACGCCACTCTGGGATTCCGATTCGTCGGCCCGGCGAACGCCCTCAACCCCGACGTCATCGTGTCCAACTCGGGCGACGGCGGCAAGACATGGTCCTCCGTTCGGGTCGCCAGCGGCAGCGGGAACGAGGGCAGCACCGGTGATCTGCTCGACAAGGAATACGTCGCTGCGTGGGCCAACGGCAACGCCATCGTCACCTGGGGCGACTTCCGCCTGGGTCAGAAAGGCTCGTTCGTCAGCGCGAGGATCTTCAGCTCGGTCACCCACGACGCCGGCGCGACATGGTCGGCATCTCGGGCACCCTCGATCAGGCGTTCGTCTCCGTACCGGCGGTCGCGGCGGACGGCCGGATTTACGTTGCGTTCCTGAACACGACGGACCAGCAGACGTTCCGCGACGATTACGAGCTCGTGGAGGTGAGCCCCGCGACGGGTGCAGCGGTCGCGGGCCCCTTCAAGGTCGCGACGACGATCGACGGGGCCACCGACTATCCAATCGCCTTCGGGCGGCAGACGTACCACGACAGCCTCTTTCGAACGTGGGCTGCGGGCAACATCACAGCGGATCCCACAGACGCCACGCACCTGGCCATCGTCTGGTCCGACGTGCGGAACAGTCAGCTGCCCGCTCCGACGAATCCGTACGCCGCCTCGGCCGCCACGAATTCGGACGTTATCGTGAGCCAGTCGTTCGACCGCGGCCGCACGTGGAGCGTGCCGGCTGCACTGCCGCTCGATGGAGACCAGTTCATGCCGTGGGGCGCGTTCGATCGCGCCGGCATCCTCCGCATCGGTTTCTTCGATCGGCGCTACGATCCCGCCAACCACCGGTATGGCTACACGCTGGCGACGCAGGCTTCCGCGCGCGCGACGCTGTTCAACTTCAATCAGCTGACCACGGCCCTGTCGGATCCCACCAAGGGGAATCGCTGGTTTGCCACGACCGTGAACGCGTGGTTCCCGTTTGCGACGACGTTCCTCGGCGACTATTCCAATATCGCGACAACGCCGTCGGGCGGCGTCGTCGCGTATTGGACCGATCTGCGGCAGCAGGCGTGCTTCGGCGGCCGCTGCGGAAGCGGACAGGACGCCTTCTTTGCGACGGCGCCCTGACGTTCACCCCCTACGTTCACCCCTTACGGGGCCGCTTCGGCACGAACGCGAGAAACCGCCGGGGATTATCGACCATGATGTGGTGCAGCACCTCGTCGCTGGCCCCGGCGGCTTTCAGCTTCGGCAGGAAGGCGGTCACGGTTTTCGCGTAACCGCTCGAAGCGTCGGCCGAGAACATCAGGTGATCGGCAAACCCTGCTTCGAGCAGCGCCATCACGAGCGGCACCTGCTGCGCATCGTTGTTCCCGCCCTGCCGATCGAAACCCACGAACGCGCCACGGCGGCAGATCGCCTTGTGCACGTAGACGTTCGCGTCGACGAGGTTGCCCAGGTGGCCAATGACCACGTGCTCGGGCTTCACGCCGGCGTCTTCGAGGATATCGAGTTGTTCGATGGCGGACTTTCCGGGAATGCCCGTGTGCGTGAAGACCGGAATGCTGGTCGCCACGTGCGCGCGGCCGATCGCGCGAAACACCTTGCGTTCGTCCGCTGAGATCTCGTCCCACGAACCGATTTCACCAAATACCCCGACGACATCGTCGTCCACCTGCTTGATGAGCGCGCGGACGATCTGTTCCTCGCTCATGGTGGAGATCTCTTTCGGATACCAGGGCTGCGAGTAGAACCCCCCGCCCACGACGATCGGAACGCCGGATTTCATCGACACCTGGCGCAGGAAGTTGACGTCGCGCCCCATGTCCGGGTGCCCGGCGTCGACGATGCAGGCGATGTTGCCGTCGCGTTTAGCGGCGGTGACCTCGGCCGACATCAGGTCGACGTCGTGCATGATGTCCGGGCCCGGCGGCGCGCCTGCCTGCCCTGCGCCGCCGCGCCCCGGCGCCGGCGGCAGACCGTTCGCGGCCCGGGCGGCAGCGGTCGCCGCCCCGAACTTCGCGCCGAAATCCTGAGACAGCTGCATGTGCTCGTGGAACAGGGTGACGCCGCCCGCCAGTTCTCCCGGGGGATAGTCACGCAAAACCGATCTGATCACCGCGCCTTTGGGAAACACCGGCGGCGCGCCCGCCTGCTGACCGAAGGCGGGACCGGTCACCGCGGCGGCGGCCGCGCTCGTCCCTATTAATTGCAACGCCCGGCGCCGAGTGAGGCGTTCCATCATGCCTGTATTGTAGGCGCCCGGGTCTCACTGCCGGCAGATTCCGCTCAGTAACCAGCGGGCCCCGCACGCACGCGGATCGCGTGGTGCCAGTGCTTGCGCCGTTGTCGTCCGCGAACAGTACATCAGAGCGGCAGCAGATGACTCGGCTCAGTACAGCACAGCCCGGCAGTCGCGGCCCGGCCGTTGGCAACCCGCTTGCTCAGTAGCATGCAGCGCTCGAGTCGGATTGATTCGAGCAAACGGCTTTGATGAGATTGGAGTCTTGCACATGCGCACGTTTAAACTGCTCGCCGCCGCCGCCGCGGCTGCCGTGATTTTCGCTCCCGCTCCCGCTCGCGCCGACGGCTACGTCAGCCCATGGGCCGCCGTACAGTTCGGCGGAAAGATCAACGACGACCTCGATAGCCTTGGCAGGAGCATCGACCGCGGCCGTGCGGGATTCGGCGTCACGGCAGGCGCGATGGGCGGCGGCATCTTCGGCGCCGAGTTCAACTTCGGCTACAGCCCGAGTTTCTTCGGCACGAACAACGATTTTGGGAACAACTCGGTCATCGATGTGATGGGCAACCTGATCATCGGCATTCCGATCGGCGGACAACACGGCGGTAGCGTGCGACCGTTCTTCACGGTAGGAGCGGGGCTCATTCGAAGCCAGATCGACGCGGGCGGACCGCTCAACGTGTCGTCCTCGACCAACGACGCCGGCTGGAACGTGGGCGGCGGCGTGATGGGGTTCTTCGGCCAGCACTTCGGCCTGCGAGGGGAAATCCGATACCTCCGGGCCTTCGACAGCAACACGATTGTCGGCGTCAACGTAGGCACGATCGACTTTACGCGCCTGTCGCTCGGCGTCGTGTTTCGCTGACAGCGGCGCGGCCTGCCCGTATGTGGCAGGCCGCACGCTGACGTTGTCGGGACGTGTATCTCAGGAGGGGTAGTCATGAAAGCAGGGTTGTTGGGGTTAGCGGCGCTCCTCGCTGCGACGACTGTGGTCAGCGCAGAGGTGACGAAGGGGCAAAGAGATCGGCTCTCGGAAGCTGCTGTCGTACTCGATGAGATTCGATCGGCATCGGACAAAAGTATCCCGGAGGAGCTCTGGGAAAAAGCGTCCTGCGTCGCCGTGATTCCGTCCGTGAAGAAAGGCGCGTTCATCGTCGGCGGCGAGTACGGGAAGGGCGTCGTGAGCTGCCGGGAGGGCAGGAACTGGAGCGCCCCGTCGTTCGTGCAGCTCGAGAAGGGCAGTATCGGGTTCCAGCTCGGCGGAGAGACCATCGACCTGGTGCTGCTCGTCATGAACGAACACGGTATGAAGCGTCTGCTCGAAGACAAGGTGACGCTCGGCGGCGAAGCCTCGGTTGCCGGCGGGCCCGTCGGCCGCGATGTCCGCGCGATGACGGACGCGCAGCTGAAAGCCGAGATGCTTTCGTACTCACGTGCACAGGGTCTGTTCGCCGGCGTCAACCTCTCTGGTGGCGTGCTGGCGCCAGACAAAGACGACAACCGCGATCTCTACGGCCGCGAGGTTTCTCCGAAGGACATCCTCGTCGGCAAGACCGTGACGACGCCTGCGGCCGCACAGCGGTTCATGGCGGCGCTGAAACGAACGATTCCCGTGCAGACGACGACGCATCAATAGCGACGGCGACAACAGCCGCAGGGCCGGCCCCCCACCCTGCGGCTGTCCGGCGCTCTATTAAGGCATCGAAGGTTCCATTTCCAATCCACAACAGTCAGAGGTGTCCGAATGTCACAGCCACTGAACCTCACGCCTGCCAGAGGGCCATCCGCCTGGGAGCGTCTCGAGCGTGAATCCACCATGAACCGCTATTCGCTGGCGACAATCGCCAGCGGTGCGGCGCTCATGGCGTCGGTGCTCGCACGCAGGTCAGGGGGCCGCGCGCAACGGAGATGGGCCGCCACGCTCGGCGTCGCGTGCATGGCCGCCGGCTTCGTCTGTCACAGCGGCTCCCGGCGAGTGTCCGAGGCGCTCGGACGCCTCTTCAGACCAGGTGCCTCGGAGCATGACGACGCGATCGACCGTGCGTTGTCTGATTCGTTTCCGGCCAGCGACGCGCCGGCCTCGATATCGGCGCCGCAGCCCCGGGCGTAAGCGCGAGCCCGTTTCGGGGCGGCTCAGAAGCCGCAGACGTCCTTGGGAATGACGCGCACGCCCCTGTTGACGGCTTCCGCGCTGACGTTGCCGAGGCTGTCGTGGATCTTGAGCGTCACGACCATCGTGAACCACTGCGGCCCTTCGGGAAACGGCGGCGGCGGCAGCAGGCTGCAGTTCACGCTCGGCATGGACAACACCGGACCTGACGTCGTCTGCGTGAACATCCCCGCCACGCCGTACGACCATTCCCACGCCACGATGGTTCCAGGCGCCGTGGAGGTGCTGCCATCGAAGACGCAGTTCAGCGTCTTGCCGTCATCCGTCAACGTGCACGTCTCGCTTTCGGTCGGCCCCCTCACGCCGAAGCGAGCTGTCGCAGCGGTCGGCGGCGTCACCGCGAGCGGCGCTGATGCCGATGCGCCGCCGTAGCTGCCCGTTACGGCGGTTGACACCGCTCCTCCAACAGGCTTGGTGGTGACCGTGAACGTGGCGCTTGCCGAACCGGCGGGCACGGTCACGCTCGAGGGCACGTTGACGGGATCGCCGGCGGACAAGGACACGACCGCGCCGCCGGCAGGAGCGACGGCGTTCAGGATCGCGGTGCCCGTGAGAAAGTCACCGCCGATGACGGTTGCGGCACTCAGGGAGATCATCCGGAGCACAACGGCCTGCTGCGCCGTGACGGTGAGCATCGGTGATTGACTGGTGCTGCCGTTCAGCGATGCGGCGATCGTGGCCGTGCCAGGTGAAACGGCGGCAACGGCGACCGTCGCGCTCGACGAGCCGGCGGGTACGACGACCGCACTCTGTACTGTCGCGACGGCCGGATTGCTGGTGGACAACGCCACGCTCGAACCGCCCACCGGCGCCGCCGCCGTGAGGCTGACGGTCGCCTGGGCGGTGCCCCCCGCCGCCAGAGTTGCCGCGCTGAGCGTCACGCTCGACACGGCGGGGATCCCCGTCGAGGGGGCCGCCGGTGAATCCGAACCGCACGTAATCGTACTAACCGCGATGAAAAGCATTGCCGCAAGCGCGACCGCCGGCGTCGCGCGATGTGTGTTCCGCATGGGACGAACCCTCCCTCACGCATGGGCTGCAAGAGGCGATCCCCGCAAGCCCTGCAGTAGTCTGACGGGTTGCCGAGCCCTGAATTGGCGCCCTGGAAGACTGCTGAGCGTGTACTGATACGCTGCGCGAATGCCCAAGAACACGACAGGCGCGGGCGGTTTTCACGCCGTCGAAGTTCTAAGAATCACCCGAATCGTTCGGTCAGATCGGCGACGGCATCCTCGTCGAACGTCGCGCGCGTCGGTTCGACAGCAGGTCGAAGCCGTGCGTTCGCGAGTTCGCGATCCGTCGCGAGGACGCGCGCGCTGCCTCGCGCTCGACGAGCTGTCGATGGCATCACGCTTGCTCAATATATGGCAACCGCGCTCGGTTGCCGTCCGGCAGACCGACACGAGCTTTTAGCTCCCCCAAAGATGGCGGGAGGCGGACAGTCGCCTCCCGACACGCCTGTACGAAAGCCCTCGTTTAAATTGATCGAGGGGTTCGGATGACTACACGGCCCGTGTCGGGTCTGTCCATCGCTTCCGGTTGGCATCTCCGTTGCTCAGGTTATCCCTATGAGCACACCGCCCCTGACGAGGAAAGAGTTGATCGCCGCCCTCAATGACGATCTCGCCCGCGAGTACCAAGCCATCATCGCGTACGTGGTTTATTCGCAGGTCCTGAAGGGCGCGCAATACATGTCCATCGCAGGGGAACTCGAGAAACACGCCGGCGAGGAATTGCAGCACGCGATCACGATCGCCAAACACATCGACTATCTGGGGGGCACGCCGATCACGACGCCGCTCCCGGTGAAACTATCCGACGATGCGGTCACGCTTCTGCGAGCGGATCTCGAAAACGAAAACAATACGATCCGCAACTATCGCGAACGCGTGCGGCAGTGCGAGGCGCTGCAGGAATACGCGATCGCGGAGGACGTCAGGGAAATCCTGCGGCAGGAACAGGAACACCAGACGGACCTCGCCACAGCGCTGGGCGAGGACGTACCGGACGTGTCAGGCGGTTAGCTCTGATGACGGGTCAAGGGACGCGAGGTCGTGCCGGCTTCCTGACGCGGGAAGCGACGGCACACGAGGCGCGGGGCACACGGAAACTAACCCATCTCCCTGTGTCCCGCGCTTTGGTCGCGCGGTCGGAGGGTGGCTGTCGGTGCCCCGACGTTTCTGCAGATCGATGACGGGAAGTTGAACGGCGGCGTCAGTGCGCCTCGCCGGCCGATTCGGGATGGAGCAGCAGCTGGATTTCCATCCAGAGCAGCTCCGGCAGGCACGGCTTGGCGAGATATCCGGCGCAGCCCGCGGCGCGGGCCTCGTGGGAGGACGTCGGCACAGCCGACAAAATGAGAATCGGGATAGCCTGGGTCTGAGGGGACTGCTTCAGCTCGGCCGTCGCCGCCCAGCCGTTGAGGCGCGGCATCGCCAGATCCATGACAATCAGATCCGGCTTCCTGCGCTTGGCGATCTCAACGCCCATCGAGCCATCGCGTGCTGTGTACACGTGACAACCCTTGACGGTCAGGTAGCTCCGATATATCAACCGCGCGTCCACGTCGTCATCCACCACCAGGACGACGGGTCGCGATCGTGTGCCTGAGCTCGGCCGTTGATCTTCCCGGAGAACTGTATCCAGCGAGCCCCCACTCCTTCTTGGGTTCCAACAAATTGCAGCAACTTCCCTGCCGTCTCCCTCAGGGTGCTCTTAGATCAGCCGGCCGAGCGGGCCGAGGTCGAGATTCAGCTCGTCAGGCGCCAGCCCAAACCGCTCGCCCATTGTCCTGAGCGTTTCTTCGAGACGCATCAGCGCGAGCCCGACGGCCTCCACCTCAGCGGCGGTCAGCGTGCGGGATTCCATCCGCCTGATGGCCTGGCGTTCGAGCAGTTTGCGGAGGAACTCCATCAGCGTCAGCACCAGTTTCGCCACGGAGCGCTGGACGTCGGCTGGATCCGGATTCCATCTCGCCGCGCCACCCTCCGGTGGCACGCTGCGTTCGAGCTCTGCGCGCAACGCGTCGAGGTCGCCCGCTGCAAGATCGTGCAGGCCGACGCCACCGGCCGGACGTACCCTCCGCCCGCGGCGAGTCGAAGGCCGCGCGCGCGGGCGCTTCCTGACGGGCCGATGTGCGGCCGGCTTCTTTTTCATCGTTTCAACTCGGGAACGAAGGCATAGGGCGGCCAGGGTCCGCTCACCGTCACGCGGGCGTGAAGCAGCGCCGCATGGCGCTGCAGAACGTTGCGGTACTCGGCCGCGCCGTCGCGCGGAATCAGATGATACGCGGTCAGCAGCAAGGGACCCTGGTCGTGACGGGTAATCCGCTCCGCCGCCACGATCGACGCAAGGGCGTCGCGCAGCGGGTCGAGCTCGGGGGCTGATTGCGCGCGCGCCTGCGCCCGCGCTCGGACTTCGAGATACCTGGTCCCCGGAAGACTTTCCTCCACCTGGCCGATATTCTCGGCGGTACCCGGCGCAACGCCGGCGTCTCGGGGCGTCACGGCGTCGGCCCGCGCGAACAGCCGCAGCGTCATCTGGGAACGTCCGTCGACGAGCGTGAGCGCCGTCAGCAGCTCGTCGGACCATTCGTCGAGCAGCGCCACCAGCGAATGGTCGGACGCCACGAGCGTACCGAACCGGACCGGCAGAACCGCCGGGGCGATTCGTGCCGTGCGGCGCACCACCGCGTCGTGCGCGCGCAGCGCCTTCACCGTCGGCGGCAACGGGCCGGCACGTTCGGCGACCATGGCAGACGTCGCGGCGCCGTTCACGGCGCGCAATCGCGCGCTTCCGGCACGAATACCCCGCAGCTCGACGCGACGGGCAAAGCGGCGGCCCACAATGGCGTAGACACACAGCTGCCCGGACGCGCCCCGGGGCCGTCCCGTCACGATCGACGGCGTTCAGCCGGGACGGGCGCGATGACGGTGGGCGCGGCGCCAGCCGACAGGGCGCGGTCGGCGGAGCACACCACGGCGAGCAGCCGGAGATGAATGAGATCGACGTCGGCAACGCCCAGGGTGATTTCGCCGGAGAGGACGACGCCCTGGTTCAGCACGTGATCGAGCACGTCGAGCAAAGAGACGTCGGCGTCGGCAAATCCCGTCCGCGACGGCGGTCGGGTCCTCGCGGCGGCTTTCCGGCGAGCGTGTCGTCGCATTCAGTGGCTCAGGATTCGATGAAATTGTAGGGCGGCCACGGACCGGTCACTTCGACGCCGTACCCGTCGCCCCGCAGGTCGCGCGCCAGTTGACGCGTGGCGGTGCGAAACCGCGTCGCAACCGGATTGCGCACCAGGAAGGCCGCATCCAGCAACAGACGCGTGCTCTCCGCGCCGGGCGGCGGCGGATGCCGCCGCACGTCCGCGGCGAGGATGGCCAGCGCGGCGAACGCCTGCTCCACGCGCGCGCGTCCGCGCTCGGCGCGTTCGAGTGTGGCGTCGCGCGACCGCTTCTTCGCGGCCAGGTACGACGCGCCCGTTTCGACCTTTTTGAGCGGCCGCGCAGCGGATGCCGGCGCCGGAACGGCCCTGATGCGAACGCCCCATTCACGGCCGCCGGCGACATGATGAATCGAGCGGTCAAGCTGCCGTCGCTTCCGCGCCATCTCAGCCAGCACCCGGTTGTCGCTCTCGAAGATCGTGAAGAGCTTCATGGGGATGACGGCGCGGGCGCGGACGCAATACTCCACCACCGCTTCGTGGGCCACGGCGCAGCGCGACAGCCACTTGAGGTCGCGCAGGCCGCGCTGAATGGAATCTTCCCCGAAACGCGCCGCCGGCGCATCCGCGACAACGAGCCAGAGGCCGTGCCCTGCGTCGAGCAGCCGGTGCGTGCCGAGCCCCGGGGGCCCCGACGGAGCCCGTCCGAGATTGGGCCTGCGCAGTGCCTGCACGGCACAGTAGACGTACGTCGCCTTTGCGGCCTTTGCGCCCATGCCAGTTTTCGCCAGTCCGCGAACGCGGGTCAGCGCCGGCCGGTCTTGCGGCCGGGACTGGAACCGCCGGGATCCCCGGTGAACTCCACGTCCACTCCGGTCACGCCCGAGACGGCCCCGTCGCCCGCGTCGCCTCGCTTCCGGCGGCGCGCGGCACCGAGGCGTTCGAGGATGTCACGTTCGAGCACCGCGTAGTCGTCCCCCGACAGTTCGCCCGAATCGAGGCGCGCCTGCCCGTCGAGCAGCGCCTCGCGCAGGCGGCCCTCGTCGTCTTCTTCCTCCGCCTCGGCGGCGACGCGGATCTTGTCGAAGACGAACCCGAGGCCGTCGATCAGCAGCGAGTCGAGGATGAACACGTGACGGATTCGCGGACTGCCCCGCCTAAGCCCGCTCGAGCTTCAGGCGGATGTTGACGAAATTGTACGGCGGCCACGGCCCAGTGTACTTGAACGTCAGCTTGTCGTGCTGAGCGGCCACATGCTTGATGCACTGATCGAACGCGGACTCTTTGTCCCGGGACACGAGGAACGCGGCGTTGAGGATCATCTTGTCGCCGATCGGCTTGTTGATGCGCGCCGCCACGGCCGACGCGCGCAGATCTTCGAGGATGCCGGACACGTAACGCTCCGACCGGCTCTGGAGCGCCGCTTCGAGCAGCCGTCCGTATTGCATGCGCGCGAAGTACGTCGAGCCTTTCTGCGAGGCGATCTCGTTCCTGAGCCGCCGGATGTCTTCGTCCTGATCCTCGATGTCGGCAATCACCGCGTCGCGATCCCAGAGCACCTTGAGGCCGAACTCCAGCTTGTTGGCCATCTTGGAAAGAACGTCGTCGAAGGCGTCGTGGGCGGACCGCAGCAGTTCGAGCGCGTCCTCGCGGGTCTTGAAGATCGTGCCGAACGACATCGGAATGACCGTATGCGCGCGCATGACCGTCTCGTTCACATGCTCGTGCGCCAGCACGTTCTCCCGCGTCGAATCGAGCGGACCGATGGGGACGTCCGACACGACAGCCGCCAGGTCCTTGTAGTTGACCGTGTGGACGTTCCCGACCTCGCCGGCAATTGCGCTCATCCCGAATTGCAGCGGCTTGCTGGACCTGATGACGCAGTAGACGTATTTGCCTTTGCCGCGGGCCGGCACCGCCACAGGCGCAGGCGCAGGCGGGGGAACTGTTTCGCGCTTCATGCTCCGGGGCGCCGTGAGATCGTCGCGCACGTGCTGGGCGGGCTGCGGAGTCTGAGTCCGGCGGCGGACGCCGCTGGAGGTTTGTGCGCGCTTCGCGGAAGGTCGAGACGCCGGAGACTTGCGGGCGGCCCGCCTGTTGCCCGACATCTTACGCATGTGTCGATCCCTTTGGACGATCCCGCGCGGACTTCGGCCCTTCGAGCAGGCGCCGGACCTCCTCGACCAGCGCATCCGGCAGGCACGGCTTCGTCACGAAGGCGTCGCATCCGGCCAGCTTGGCGCTCTCGGAAAACCCCGTGAGCGCGTGCCCGGTCAGCGCAATCACCGGAATATCCCTGGTACGACGGTCGGCCTTCAGCCGGCGCGTCGCCTCCCATCCGTCGACACCGGGCATCGAGAGGTCCATCAGGATGACCTGCGGCGTCAGCTCGACGGCCTTGAGGACGGCCTCTTCTCCGTTTGCGGCTTCGATGACGTCGAAGCCCGCGAAGGCGAAATACTCCGCGTACATCTCGCGGGCGTCGATGAAGTCGTCGACGACGAGCACGAGCGGGCGATCGGCAGTATCAGTTCTCATGTTGTCCGCTGTGAGCATCATTTTGTCAGCCGTGAGGCCACCACGAGCGTGAACGTCGAACCCCGGCCGACTGCGCTTTCCATGTCCAGCCGTCCGCCCAGAATCGTGGCCAGGCGGCGGCAGATCGACAGACCCAGGCCCGTGCCTCCGTAGGGCCGCGCGACAGAGCTGTCCACCTGCTGGAAGTCTTCGAAAATCTTGTCGTGATCGCGCGCGTCGATGCCGATGCCGGTATCCGTGATCGCGATCGCCACCATCGACGACGTATCGGCTTCCGAGACTCGAATCGTCACCGAACCCTCGCGCGTGAACTTCAGCGCGTTGCTGAGAAGATTGAGGACGACCTGCTTCACCTTCTGACGATCGCTGACGAGAGGCCCCAGGTCAGGCGACACGTAGCTCGCGACCTTCAGCTTCGACCGCGCGATGATCGGCTCCATCTCGGCCAGCACTTCCTCGACCAGCAGCCTGGGGACGAAGGTCGAGATCTGGAGCGGCATCCGTCCCGCCTCGATCCGCGAGAGGTCGAGGATCTCGCTGATGATGCCCACCAGGTGCCGCCCGTTCGATGCGATCCGATCGATCGCTTTCCGCTGGCTCGGCGTGAGCTCGCCGGAGATGCCCTGCAGAAGGATGCTCGCATAGCCGAGGATCGCGTTGAGCGGCGTCCGGAATTCGTGCGACATGTTCGCCAGGAACTGTGACTTCAGCGCCGACGCCTGCTCGAGTTCAACGGCCTGCTGACGCAACAGCTTGTTCTGGCGCGCGAGTTCGGTCGTCGCGGACGCGACTTTCGCCTCGAGCTCGCTCGACGACTGCTTGACCTGTTCGTACAGCCGCGCCCGTTCGAGCGCTTCGGATCGGTCGTGCAGGATGGTGACGATGGCGACGAGCTCGCCCGTGTCGGACAGGACTTTTCCGGCGATCGCCTCGAACGGCATCGACGCGCCGCTCGCGACATCGGTCAATGACACCTCGCCTCGGCGCCGGAGTTCGCTGCCTTCCGACAGCAGACCGGAAATGAAGGAGGAAAAGTGCGCGTCGTTGGCCCGCAGGTGGCGCTGGGCCGCTTCGTCGCCTTCGGGGCCCGTGAACAGCCGCTCGGCCGGCGCGTTCATGAGCGTCACCTTCCCTGCATCGTCCGACACGATGATCGGATCCCCGACCGAATCGATGATCAGGTCGAGGCGATCGCGTTCCGACCGCACTTCGGCTTCCGCCAGCCGGATGCGGCGATAGTTGTCCGCCAGCTCGTCGGTGGCCCGGCGCAGGTCGGTGACATTGCGGAGCACGGACACGATCCCGGTTCCTTCACGAGGATCGTGAACGACAGTGCCGAGCAGTTCGAAGAGCAGATCCGAGCCGTCCGTCGGATCGACGACCAGCAGTTCCTGGGGCGTCACCTGCCCGGCGCCGACGGCAATTCGCCACAGCGCCGCCGAGAGAAACATGTTGTTGAGTTCCACCGCCCGGCGTCGTCCTTCGCTCTCGGACGGCGAAGTCGAGAACAGTGCCTCGGCGCGGCCGTTGGCGATCAGCAGGCGTCCCTCGGTGTCCGTCAGCAGGATGGGATCGGCGACGGCGTTGATGATCGCGTCGAGCAGCGAACGTTCCCTGCGAAACTTGTTGTGGCCTTCAGCAAGCACGTCACGGGTCAGAAGCGCATGCAATTTCTGGCTCATGACGCCTGCGACCCAGAGGACATCTGCGGACGGCGCGGTGTTCAAGACGACCAGCAGCAGCCCATCGGCAGGTTGGCCGGCGCCCGGGACTCCCAGCGGTATCGCCCAGAACGGAGAGCGTCCGAACGGCGCCGCTGCCAGCTCGCGTCCGCTGAGGTCGGTGTCGGACGCCCCGCTCCACATCGTCGGCTCCGGCGCGCGCATGGCCCGCATCAGCGGATGGCTCGCGTCGTCCAGGCCCACCGAAATTGTTTCGATGTCGGGCGTACTCGTACGGTGACCGGCCACACCCATCAACAGCCCGGATTCGGTGTCGGCGAGCGCGCAAATCGCCCGCTCGGCGCCCGCATGCGAGACGAGCCACGCCAGAGCGGGATCGATGCACTCTGTGATGTCCTGCGCGACGAGGAGACGCTCGACCAGCGTGAGTTTGGTCGCCGCGTCGGCGGGACGCACCTGACGGAGAGGAACCGCCCGCATCGTTCCTAGGCTCGAGAGCTGGCGCGCTTCTGAGAAGCCGGGACCCGGCGCCGCGTGGACCTGATCTGCGACTTGAGCGTGTTGTTCTCCGAGAGCAGCTGCTCGTACGACGGACCTTCGGGCCGTACCTCTGCCAACGCCGGCCGCGCGACCGGCAACGACAGCGCGACGGCCTCCGAATACTTCAAGTAGGTGTCAATCGAGGCGACCACCACGCGTGCCTCGACGGTGATCAGATCAATCCCGACCAGCGACACGCGGACCCACGCATCGATGACGATGCCTTTGTCCAGGACGCGATCGAGCACGTCAATGAGGCTCGACCCGCCGGACGAACGCTCAACGGGCATTCTGTCCTCCTTCTGAATTGCGCCCACGCGTGGAGCGTTCGATCGCTTCCGACCGTCTCCGGCCGCTCCCTGCACTTCGCGCCTGTGCCAGCGCCGCGACTTTGCGCTCCAGCAGGCGGACCTGCTTCCTCAAGGCTTCGTTCTCACGAGCCGGGATCGACCGCGACCGGCCGGGGGAGAGATTCCTGTCGTACTTCCACCAGTCCATGCCTATCTGCTCGGCCTTGTCGATCGAGCAGATCAAAAGACGAATGCGAATCGTGAGAAGCTCGACCTCCGCCAGCGAGATCTTGATGTCGCCCGCGACGACCAGGCCCTTGTCGAGGACGCGGTCGAGAATGTCGACCAGGCTTGCGTTGTGCGACGAGCCGGACGAGAGGCTCCCTGGCGACAAGCGATTCAAATGATCCGGCATCGGCCGCACCCTTCCTGAGTCGTGGTCTTGAGGTCAGGACCGCGACGCGGGACGGGCTGTCGGCGGACGCCTGTCGGCCTCTCCCGACGCCGAGGAGTCGGCGACCGAGACGGGATCGGCTTCGCCCTCCTTGCGACGGCCTTTCGGAGACGGGCCGTACTCGCCGAGCTTGTACTTCCGGAGCTTCCCGTACAACGTCGGGCGATACACGCCGAGGATACTGGCTGCCGCCCGCTTGTTGCCGTTGGTCCGCTCGAGCGTCTGGACGATCGCCTGGCGCTCGATCTCGGCGAGCGTCAGCTGCCCTTGATCGGCCGCTGGCGCCCCGTCGCTCGATCGCTGCTCCGGCGCATCACTGAGATCGTCGGGCAGATGTTCGGTGAGGATCTCCGAACCCTCCGCGACGATGACGGCGCGTTCAATGACGTGTTCGAGCTCCCGCACGTTGCCGGGCCACGAGTAACGCAGCAGCGCCTCTTCGGCGGCGGGATGAATGCTCCGCACGTCCCGGCCGTGCCGCTTGGCGAACGTCGTCAGGAAGTGCTCGCTGAGCAGGGGTATGTCCTCGGGGCGCTCGCGCAGCGGAGGAATCTCGAGGGTGATGGTATTGATGCGGAAAAAGAGGTCTTCGCGGATCTTGCGCGACGGGCCGTCGAGCGGCGCGTTGGTGGCGCAGATCAACCGGAAGTCGGCGCGGACCACGCGCGTGCTGCCGATCGGCCTGAATTCACGCTCCTGCAGCAGCCGCAGCAGCTTGACCTGGAGCTGGGGCGCCATCTCGCCGATTTCGTCCAGCAGCAGCGAACCACCGCTCGCCAGCTCCACGAGCCCGACCTTGTCCGCCACCGCGCCCGTGAACGCGCCCTTCTTGTGGCCGAACAACTCCGACTCCATGAGCTCGGACGGCACGGCGGCGCAGTTGATCTTCACGAACGGACCGTTCGCGCGCTTGCTGTGCTCGTGAATGGCGCTGGCCACGAGCTCCTTGCCGGTCCCGCTCTCGCCGTGAATCAGCACGTTCGCGTCGGTGGGCGCGACGAGGCTCATCAGCTGAAAGAGGCGTCCCATCCGCGTCCCGGTCGAGACGATGTTGGCAAAACCGGCATGGTGCTGGATCTGTTCGCGCAGACGCTGGTTCTCCTCCGAGAGGACCGAGCGCTCGATCGCCTTCTCCATCACCGCGAGCAGCACTTCCGTGTCGACGGGCTTCTCGATGAAGCTGTACGCGCCCGCCTTCATGGCGTCGACGGCCAGGCTCACGCTGCCGTGGCCGGTGATCATGATCACTTCAGCGCTCGAGGCCGCTCCCTTGAATCGCGTGAGGAGCTCGGTGCCGTCCACATCGGGCAGCTTCGAGTCCATCAACACGATCTGCGGCTTCCAGCTGTCGCGAATCTGCTCGGCGGCGACGCCGTCCGAGGCCGTCTGCACCAGGTAGCCGCGGTCCTCCAGCAGGAGGTTCATCCATTCGAGCGTGTCGGGATGATCGTCGACAATCAGCACCCGCACCGATTTTGAACTGCTCATGGTCTCAAGCTCCTAGGGCAACGATTGGTGTAGTGATTCCAAGCGTATTGTATCGATTCAATACGGACGCAACACGAGCGGCACGCCGAATACCCGCCCATAACCCGGCTCGCTGGTGATGAGATTAACCATCACAGCCGCAAGGGGATACAGCTCTCTAAGGGTCTCAGTTTCGTTTTTTAGATGAGTCAATCGCTGGCAGGACTGCAGGGTCTGTACCACTGCAGAGTGGTGGAAAACCGGACGTGGCGGCCTGACTTGGCGATGTCAGACCGCGATCGACGGTGAAAATCGACCAGACTCCGGCGTGCGCGACGCCCGCGGCGGAGCCAGTTCCCATCCCGGAGATTCATAGCCACAGCTGGTGCACTGGAGCGACAGGCGAGCCGGCTCGTACCGCAGCATGACGCTGTGCCCGGTGATCCCGCACTGAAGCTGGCCCACACGTTTGCTGAGGCGGCGCAACAACCGGTCGAGCGCGTCCTCGTGGCTTTCGAAGACATCCTCGTGGGTTGTCGTCAGGCGCGCGCCGTTCATTTCGTGGGCGAGGCAAGTGTGTGTCGGCATTTCAGACCATCCTGTCGTGACGCTTCCGGACCCCCCTAGACTCGTTCTGTGTTCTTCCCTCGCGCCGCGGGAGCGGCGTGCCGGTGCTCCGCCGCTCCCGCGGTCGCAGCCGCGCCCTATCAGAGCGCAGCGGATCCGATTCCTTCTGCTCGCGCACGTGCCTCGTAACGAGCGCCGCGCGGCCGCGCGAGTTTCTTTATCCGGCTAAGGCTCCGCGGACTGGCCCGCGTCGCCGTAACCGCTCGGGACGGGCTTGCGCCCGTGGCGCGCGCTGCCGCCTTTGCGGCCCGCCTCACGCGCTTCGTCGGCGGTCCACTGGTGCGCGGCACCTTTCTCGTGCGCGACACGCCCGCCCTTACTGGCGATCTCTCTCTGCTTCTCCGGCGACATCGCCGCAAACCCGCGGCGGCTCCTTACATGTTCAGAATCCACAGCGCCTCCAGTCATGTCTTCCTTCCCGCGTACATTCAGGGCGTGTGCCACAGCTAAACGACACGCCGACCCTGAATGATCCTGATGAGCACCGACGCAATCGCCAGCAGCAGCAGAATGTGAATAAACCCGCCTAAGGTGTACGAAGTGGTGACACCAAGCAGCCACAAAATCATGAGCAGAACGAAGATGGTCCAGAGCATCTGATTTCTCCTTGCGCAATGACTCGCTGTCCTTTGACGCATCAAAGCGCGTGCCACGGCCCAGCCGGTCAATGGCCGCGCAAACTGCTGCGTAAGCCGCTTCAGCGGACGTCGCTGTCTGGAATGTGGTCGTGGTTCACTACAGGTGGGCTTGCTTCAGTACACTCGGGTTTAGCGTGTTTTAACGGCTCGACGCGCGTTCGAGCTTTTCACCCGCGACGGCGTCCTGCTCGCCGGGCTTCCGATCGCCGAGCACGATACGCAGCGTATGCGTCGCGCCATCGTCGCGAATCGGCACGGCATGAGGATCAGCGGGCGCATCGTCCAGCGTGGCGTCGGCGATGCCCCGGCATCGGCGCTGCGGGTTGACGATGGAGATTTCGTAGCGCGTGGCGCCGAGCCGCCAGGAAATCGAGCAGTCGCTCCAGGTCGACGGAATGCACGGGTCGATCTCGAACTCGGCGCCCTTTCGCCTCAGGCCGAGAATGCTTTCGAGGCCTGCGCGGTAGATCCAGCCGGCCGACCCCGTGTACCACGTCCAGCCGCCGCGGCCGGCGTGGGGACCGCTCGCGTAGACGTCACCGGCGAGCACGTAAGGCTCGGCCTTGTACCGGTCGAGCCGCACGGCCGTCCGGGTCCGGTTGACGGGGTTCAGCATGTGGAACAGCTCAGTCGCCTCGTCGCCGTTGCCGAGCCGCGCCGAAGCCATGACGACCCAGGCTGCCGCGTGCGTATATTGACCGCCGTTCTCACGGACACCCGGGGGGTAGGCCTTGATGTAACCGGGGTCCTTCTCCCCGCGGTCGAACGGCGGCGTCAGCAGCAGCACGCTCTGCGAGCCGCGATTGATCAGATGCGCGCGCACCGCGTCCATCGCCCGCTCGGCGAACGACAGCTGCACCGCCCCTGAGAGAACAGCCCACGACTGCGCGATTGAATCAATCCGCCCCTCGGTGCTGTGCATGGATCCGAGCGGCGTGCCGTCGTCGTAGTACCCGCGCAGGTACCACTCCCCGTCCCAGCTGAACGCCAGCATCGTTCGCAGCCGGGTCGCCTCGCTCCGGTAGCGATCCGCTCGAGCCCGATCGCCGCGCGCTTCGCAGAGCGGCGCGAACGCGACGAGCACCGAGTACAGGAAGAATCCAAGCCACGTGCTTTCTCCGCGCCCGGCGGTGCCGACCCGGTTCAGGCCGTCGTTCCAGTCGCCGCTGCCGATGAGCGGAAGGCCGTGGGTCCCCGACGTCAGCCCCTTGTCGATCGCCCGGACACAATGCTCGAAGATCGTGGCCTGTTGCGCCGACGGTCGTGGCTGCTGATAGGCGTCCTGGGCGTCGGGAGCGAGCACGGGCCCATCGAGGAACGGCACCTGGAGGTCGAGAAGGTCGTGGTCGCCGGTCGTGGTCGCGTAGTGAGCGGCGGCGTACGGCAGCCAGAGGAGATCGTCCGAGCACCGCGAGCGAAGCCCGCGGCCGCCCGGTTCGTGCCACCAGTGCTGGACATCGCCTTCCACGAACTGCCGGCCGGCGGCGCGGATCAACTGGGCCTTCGCCAGGTCCGGCCGCGCGAGCGTCAGAGCCATGCAGTCCTGAATCTGATCGCGAAATCCGAAGGCCCCTCCAGGCTGGTAGTACCCGGACCGGGCCCAGACCCGGCAGCTCAATGCCTGGTACTGGAGCCAGCGGTTCATCATCACGTCGAACGAATCGTCGGGGGTTCGAACCTGGACGACGCCCAACGTTTCGTCCCAGTCCCGGCGGACCCGCTCGAGCGCCTCGTCGGCCGCCTCGATGCGTCCCATCCGCCTGACCAGATCTCGCATCCCGTCCACGTCAGCCGTCTGTCCCAGGAGGAAGACCACGCGGCGCGTCTCGCCCGGGCCGAGAGTCACCGGTACCTGCAGGGCGCCGCACGGATCGAGGCCGGCGCCGAACCGGTTGGACAGGAGCTCGCGCGACAGCGCGGCCGGGTGCGACAAGGAACCGTTCCGGCCGATGAAGGATGATCGGTCGGCGGTCGCCGACGCGAGGCTCTCGCTGGCGTGAACGAAGGCGACGCGGCCGGAAAAGTCGCCGCCGCCGTACAGGTTGCGGGCGAGCAACGCGCCGGATTGCCCGTCGAGCTCCGTCATCACGTGTCGCTGCTGGTCCGCCTGGGGCGGTCCGAGCACCCATTCGGTGTAGCTGAACACGCTCAGCCGCCGCGGCGACCCGCCCTGGTTCGTCAGCGTCAGGACCGAGACCTTGACCGGCTCCGACGGCGCCACGAAGACGGCAAGATCGTGGTCGATCCCTGACACGGCCCGATGGAAGGTCGTCACCCCCGCGCCATGCCGAATCACGCACCGGCCGCTCGACGAGGTCCGTCGCATGGGTCCGGGCGTGGGCGACCACGCCTCGCCCGTCTCTTCGTCGCGAATGAACAACGCTTCGCCGGTGGGATCGCTGACCGGATCGTTCCAGAAGGGCGTCAGGCGATTCTCGCGGCTGTTCTCCGACCACGTGAACGCCGAACCCGACGCCGACACGATCGTGCCGAACGTCGGGTTCGCGATCACGTTGACCCACGGCAGCGGGGTCTCACGATTGCCGTCGAGGACGACCTCGTATTCCGTGCCGTCCGCGGTGAACCCGCCCAGGCCGTTGAACAGGCGCAGCGATGGCGTCTCGAGCGCCGCCGGCTCCTCCCGTGACGCCGCGGCTTGCCTCGCGCGCGCCTCGGGCCACGCAGCGGCCTCCCGCGTGTCCCTCGCCGGGGCGGGCCGATCGAGCTGGTTGGCCAGCGTGCCGCGGTCGCCGTGCAGGACGACGCGGGCCACAGTCAGCAGCAGCGTCACCTCGGCTTCGGGCACGCGATCCGACCGAAGGAGATACGCCCCGCCCGGCCGATCCTTCCACGTCCGCCACGGGCCGGCCTCGAGCAGCGCCGCGATGTGCTCCTGCATCTCATCCAGATAGCTCACCGGATGCTCGTTCAGGATGACGATGTCGGCGCTGAGGCCCTTCAGCCGCCAGTACTCCTGCGCTTCGAGCACCTCCCGGATGAGGGACAGCGCATCCTCGTCGCCTACACGGACAACGACGATCGGCAGATCGCCGGAGATGCTGTGCGCCCAGAGCGCCTGCTGTCCCAGCGTGTTCTTCGCCTGCACGTCGGGCTCGGCGCGAAGCGAGTCGTCGAGATACAGGACTCGCGACGCCAGCCGCTCATACTGCAAGGCGTCGTCGCTCGAAATGCCGAGATGACGAAGCGTGCTGTGCGCGTGCGTGGACGCGAGCGCGAACGTCCGGGCCGACGCGCTCGGCTCGCGGTACTTCTGCGCCAGTGCGATGGCGGTTTCGTGATTCGACGCCACACCCGTCGCGAACGACAGCCGCGCGAACCCGCCCGGCTGGAGACGAACCCGCTGCCGCAGGCTGACGATCGGATCGAGCGTGGCGCCGGACGTGTTCGAGAGCGATCGCCCGTCGAGAGCCTCGGGGTCGTCCGGCCCGCGGCCGCGGCCGAGAAAGCGGCTGCGGTCCGTCTCGCATTCCATCGCGCCCTGGGCGCGCCCCTCGAGGCTCAGCACGTGGAACGCCCAGATCTCGTCGGGATCGAAACCGCCGGGCCGCCGGCGGCAGAACAGCGCCGACCGGTCTCGGTGGAATTCCGTTTCGACGAACAGCTTGCCGAACGCCGCGTGCGCGAGATCCGCCGCCGGCGTGAACAGCACGATCTCGGCGTAGCTCGTGATCTCGATCTCGCGGACGCGGTCGCTGCGATTCACGATCGCGATCCGACGGACCTCGACGTCGTCTTCGGGCGAGACGGCGATCTCCAGGTTCGTCGCGATGCCGTCGTCCACCCGGCGGAACGTCGCGCGTTCAGGCGCCAGCGTGACCACGTAGTCCCGCGGCTCGACCAGGGTGGGCTGCGCGGTCGCGGACCAGACGGTTCCGGTGCGAACGTCCCTGCAGGTAGATGAACTGGCTGCCGCGATCGCATCGTGGCGTCCCGCCGGCTCCGCGTGACCGAGCGGCCGCGGCACAGGCTGACGCCGCCGCCCGTGTGCGTGACGATCGAGACGTAGTTGCCGTTCGACAGGAATGCCGCATGCGGAAACCTCGTCGCGGGCGAACGGAAGCGGCGGACCGCGTCCGGGGCCATCGGCGTGACCACGCGAGTGGCCTCGAGCGGTCGCGGCTGGGTCACCGGGGCATGCCTCGGGATGCGCTCCTGGAGCAGCAACTCCGTCGCCTTGATCCGCGGGTCCGCGTGAAAGCGTTCGACCATCGGGTGCCCGAGCAGGGTGTTCGCGATGGAGACCACGCGTCATACCCTGGTGGTGCGCCATCGTCGTGCGCACGACGGCGCCGGCCAGCCGCCGGCGCTTTCGGCCGACCGACATGGTGTCGGTGCTATCGACGTCGCGCGAGGTGTAATCCACGGCGTCGTAGTATCCGTACCCGCCGGTGAGACCCGCCGTGCCGAGCCGCCGCAGATTTTCGACGGCCGCCGCCGGCTCGAGCATCGCGGCGAGCGCGGTCGCATACGGAGCCACGACCAGGTCGTCGCCGAGGCCTCGCCGCAAGCCGAGACCCGGCACGCCGAACGCCCGGTACTGATAGGTGCCGTGACGGTCCACCACGTTGTAGGCGCATTCGGACACGCCCCACGGCACGTCGCGTTCCTCGCCGTACTGGATCTGCCGCTGGACGACCATCCGGCACGTTTCGTCGAGCAGCGTTTCCGGATAGCTGCGCATCACGAGGAGCGGCATCAGGTACTCGAACATCGTCGCGCCCCACGACAACAAGGCGGGAACGCCCCTGATGCTCGTGACGGGCCGGCCGAGCCGGAACCAGTGCGTCTCGCCGACGTCGCCCTTGGCGATCGCGATGAAGCTGGCGAGCCGCGCCTCCGAGGCGAGCAAGTCGTAGTACGACGGGTCCTGGCGGCCCGGGCCCTCGGCGTCGGCGGGACGATAGCCGACCGACAGCAGGCCGCGCGGCTCGTCGTACAGCACGCGGAAGTTCATGCGGTCGGCCAGCGCCGTCGCGCGGCGCGCGAGATCCTCCAGCCGATCGGGCGCGGTGGAATCGGGCCGGTCCAACCCCTGGACGGCCTCACGCAGGCGGCCGGTCCAATACGCGATTTCATTTTCATGTGGGGCCGCCGATCCGGTCTCGAGCGCTGGACACGGCGGCGTCGAGCGCCGCCAGCGCGCCCGAGAGGTTCTCGCGCTTCTGCGGCACGGCTCGCGCGTCCCGTCAGGATGGCGCGTATCGCGCGCCCCGATTCCATGACGGTCGCTGGCTTCGGGCCAGTCCCCGTCGTGTTCGCCGTCTGCGTGCTCAATCGCCTGCTGCAGAAGAATCGTCAGCTGCTCCAGATCGGACAGCGCAACGGCGGGATCCGGCTCGACGATCGTCTCCCGCAGACCGCTCGCGAGCGTCAGCAGCGCCGCCGCGAGATTGCCGCTGTCCACCGACGAGATGTACCGCGGTGCCAGCGGCGCGAGCGTTTCCGAGTCGTACCAGTTGAACAGATGGCCTTCGAAGCTCTCGAGGCCCTCGATCGTGGTGAGGGTGGTATCGACGCGATCGGCGAGCTCGCCGGTCCGGATGAACCGGAGGTCGCGAGCCGCCAGCGCCGCAAGCAGGCTCATGCCGATGTTGGTCGGCGACGTTCGGTGCGCGACGATCAGCCCGGGCGCCTCGGGAACGCCCTCCTGGACGTTGTCCGGCGGCAATCCGTGGTCGGACGCGACGGCAAACGCGTCGAAGTAGCGCCACGTCCTCAAGCCGTCAGTCGAAGAAAGCGGCGATCGGCCGGCCGGATCTCCTCCGGCGCGGCGCACGACCGGCTGGCTGAGCCAGTGTGCCAGCAGCGGCGCCGCGATCCACAGCAGCAGGATCGGAAGGCCGCCGGCAGCGCGCCCGGCTGGCGCAGCGCTCACGACGATCAGCGCGACGGCCGCGAACAGCGGGCTGACCAGCATCTGCCTCACGAACCAGCGCGTGCCGTTGCGCGCGGCCGGCCCGTGCTGCGACGCCACGGTCGCGGCCGTCTGCCACTCGAGCATCTTGCGATGCGTGACCGCCACGCGCGCGATCGTGATCGCGATGGCATGCGTCATCTGGCAGGCCTGGTATGCGACAAACGTCAGCTGCAGCCACGCACGCGCCAGCGCGGTCTTCACGTCGTCCACAAGGTCGCGCGCCAGCACGGCCCAGGGCTGCCACGGCCGCGGAGCCAGCAACGATTTCGACGAGCCACAGCAACGGCCCGAACGCCAGCGCCGCCAGAGCGGCCAGCGTCCAGACGCGGCGGGCTGCCGGGCAGGACCGTCCAGCCCGCGCAGGAACAGGGCGACTGTCGGCGGGCGCGACGAGGCTGCGCCTCAGGTTGTCGAGAATCTTCCATCGCGAGATGAGCGGCAGACGGTTGCGCTCCAGCCCGGTCCGCGTCGGCACGAACGGGAACAGCCAGAGCAGGATCTGCCAGTCTCCCCGGACCCATCGGTGCTGTCGTCTCGCGTGGGCGAGGACGCTCGACGGATAGTCGTCCACGACCTCGATGTCCGATACGAGCGCGGTTCTCGCAAAGAGACCCTCGAAGAGATCGTGGGAAAGGACCGCGTTTTCGGGGACGCGGTTCTCGAGGGCCGCCGCGAACGCGTCGACATCGTAGAGGCCTTTGCCGGTGAAGATCCCCTCGCCGAACAGATCCTGATAGAGATCCGACACGGCCGTGGTGTAGGGATCGACGCCCGTGTAGCCGGCGTAAATGCGGGCGAACAGCGAGCCGGCGGCGCTCGCCATCGTGACGCTGACGCGCGGCTGCAGGATGCCGTATCCCTCGGTGACCCGGCGCGACACCGGATCGATTCGCGCCCGGTTGAGCGGGTGCCTGATGATGCCCAGGAGTTTCCTGGCCGTGTCACGCGGCAGGCGCGTATCCGAATCGAGCGTGAGGCAATAACGCACCGACGGAAGGATGTGGGGCGTCCCGATCTGTACTTCGAAGCTCGTCTCCGGCGGACCCTCGCAGCAGCCTGTTGAACTCCTCGATCTTTCCCGCGCTTGCGCTCCCAGCCCATCCAGACCTGATCGCGTTCGTTCCATTGCCGCGCCCGGTGAAAGAGAAAGAACCGGCTCTCGGCGGGCGAGCCATGGCGCTCGTTCAGCGTTTCGATTCCGGCGCGCGCGGCCTCGAGCAGCGCGGCATCTTCCGGCATGTCGCGTTCGGGCGCGTCAACGAAATCGCTGAGGATGGCGAAATGAATGACGGGATCCATGTTCGCGAACGCCGCCACCTCCAGCCGGTCGAGCAGGTCTTCGATGTCGGGAACGGTGGTGAGCAGCACCGGCACGATCACCATCGTCCGCGCGTCAGGCGGCAGATCGCCGCCGAGCTCGAGGCGCTGGAGGCGTTGCGGCAGAACGAGCAGCGCGACCAGCCGCTGAATCAGGCTGATCGCAATGTCGCTGGCCGGCACCACCAGCAGCGCGATCATGCCGACCCAGAACCACGGGCCGACGGTCCCCGCCTGCCGATGTGCGTAGGCCGCCCCGAGCACGACCAGCAGGGCCGTGACGCACGCCGACCGATCCAAGGTAGAAGGCGGCGGGCGCACCGAGGACCAGGCGCTTCACGCGCTTCGCCGCGCCGCGGCCGGTATCCGATATCGGCTTCGAGATCGCGGCCGGCCCCCGCCGACCAGGTGGTAACCCACGTGCGCGGCGCGATCGCTCATCGACCCGGCTTCGGACGACCTGACGGGCGCTTTCGAGGGCTCTCAGCGCGACGCCCACCTGGGCCTCTCCCGTCGGCGCCGCCAGTTCCTCGACGGCCTGCCGCTGCCGGTCCCGGCTCAGGAAGTCCATCGAGCCGTACACGCCGGCCGGATCGCGCCGCAGCACCTGCTCGACCAGGCTGACTGTTTCGAAGTAGTCGCTCCAGTTCAGGGTCGAGCAGAGCCGCAGGCTCGTGAGCACGTTGGCGACCGAGACCTGCGCCGCGGCCTGACGCTGATGCTCGCCGCGGATCGCGTCCTCGGCGGTCAGATTCATTGCCGCCAGGTGCGCTTCGATCGCGCTGTGCAGGGCCGGCAGGCGCTGGCCGTATTCGCGCGCCCGCTGAAGCAGCCGAACCACGTACGCCAGATCGGGCGGCGCGGCAGTTGGCGACGGTTGAGCGCCTGCCTCCCATTCGCTGACGGCCGCATCCGCCGCGAGCCGCGCGGTCCGTGCCTCCATCATCTCTTCGGCGAGCCGGCGAAGATTCTCGATCAGGGCGAGTTTCAGGATGCTCGGCCACGCCCAGAGCTCGCCGATGGTGAGCGGCGCCACCGACTGGTAGCTCTTGATGAACCGGACGAGCTGCGAACGGTCCAGGCGGCTGTCGCTGTGCCGGATGAGCTCGAGAGCCATCGCGTAGATGCGCGTGTGCCCGGCCCACTGCCGCTGCGGCAGCCGGGGAAGCTCGCGGTAGTACGCGTGCGGAAGATTCTGCCGGATGGCCCGAATCTCGGCCGTTACCAGGTGGAAATGGTCGAGGAGCCATTCGGCCGCCGCCATGACGAGCTGTCCGCGATGAACGTCGTCGGCCAGCACGGCGTACGTGGCACGCAGCACGCGTGTGTTGTCGCGCAGGCGCGGAAATACGCGGTTCACGCGCTGCCGTAACGGGGCAACGGTGAACCTGGCGGCTAGTGACTTGGCTCGCTCCTCGAGTCGTTCGATGCTGAGCAGTTCGTCGCGGAGCGGCGGCTCGGGAACGGCGGCGCGGCGGAAACGTCCAAACAAATCACGCATCGCGTCCGGCGCCGCAGACGCTACGACTCGCCCATTTGCGAAACGCTGAACACGTACTCGCATTCATCGCAGCGATACCATTCGTCGGCGTGGCAGGTATGGCGGCGCATGGTCGTGACGGCCTCGGTCTTCGCGCCGCCGCAGTTCGTGCATCGCGGCAGCGGCACGGGCTGCGGGGCCGGGGCCGGGCGGATAGTCCGTTGTGGTGACAGGGTCATCTATCGACCTCCTCGGTAATCGTGGGCTTCCCTGACCGGACCGACATCATGATCCCCAGACCGACGGCGACCAGAACGCCGATGCCGAGCCAGATCGGGGCAACGTGCCTGAAGCACGCCGAGCTGCCACATCGCCAGGCACAGCCCAGCAATCAGCACGCAATAGCCGATCAGAAACAGATTGATGAATCGCACATTCCACCTCAGCGTTGTGGATGCATGCTCAGCGGTTGATCACTGACAAGGCTGTGCTGCAAGAGCGATTCCTATGTCTGCAGTGGGGTTGCCGGGCAAAAACAAACTGAACAGGGCTCCCCAGAACCGCACGCCTGCAGTATTTCAGGTCAGCGGTTGTACAAATGCGCGTCAGGCGCGCGCGCTGAAGCAGTAGCTCTTCGGGATTACGACGATGCCGCTCTCGGAAACGGTGAAGCGCGCGGCGTCCGCCGCTCGATCGAAACCAATCCGCTCGCCGGCTGGTATCGTCACGTCCTTGTCTACGATGCAACGGTGCAGGTGCGCGCCTTCCTCGACGATGACGCCCTCGAACAGCAGAGAATGCTCGACCACCGCTCCCTGTTCCACCCTGACGCTCGGAAACAGGATCGTGTGCCGCAGGGTGCCGCCGACGATGAGGGTGCCGGACGCGAGCATGCAGTTGACAATTTCTGCCTCTCGCCCCGATCGGCCCGGCACGCTGCGCGCCGGCGGATGCTGACCCTCGTACGTCCGGATGGGCCAGTCGCCCTGATAGAGATCGATCGGCGGGACCGGCTTCAGCAGGTCCATGTTGGCTTCGTAGTACGCGTCGAGCGTTCCCACGTCGCGCCAGTAGCGATCGGCGGTGACGCGCCCATACATGCCGCCGAAGCGGTACGCCACGACGCGGTGGCTCGGCACAATCGTCGGCAGGATGTCCTTGCCGAAATCGTGCGTGGATGCGGCGGCCGCATTGTCCCGCCGCAGGAGATCGATCAGGAGTTTGACCGGAAACACGTACACGCCCATGGACGCCAGCGCGTGGTCGGAGTCGCCGGGAATGGCCCCCGGATGCTCGGGCTTCTCGCGGAACGAGGTGATTCGGTCGTCGGCATCGACCGTCATCACCCCGAAGGATCTCGCCTCATCCAGGTCGACGGTCAGACAGGCCACCGTGGCCTCGGCGCCGGAATCGCGGTGGTACTTCAACATCGCCGCGTAGTCCATGCGGTAGATGTGATCGCCGGCGAGGATGAGCACCCATTCGGCTCCGCTGCGCTCGAGCAGGTAGAGGTTCTGGTGAATCGCATCGGCGGTACCGGTGTACCAGGACTCGCCCGTGCGCATCTGCGGAGGAACCGGCGTGATGTATTCGCCCAGTTCAGGGTTGTAGACGGACCATCCGTCCCGCAGGTGCTTCTGAAGAGAGTGAGACTTGTACTGCGTCAGCACGAGAATCTGACGGAGGCCGGAGTGCAGGCAGTTGCTCAGCGTGAAATCGATGATGCGGTATCGGCCGCCGAAGGGGACGGCCGGCTTGGCGCGCTCGCCCGTCAACGGGTTCAGCCGTGAGCCGATGCCGCCGGCGAGGATGACGCTGATCGTCTTCTCCAGCATGATCAACCAAAATGTCGTACCGATCCTAGCACCGGCTTTCCCTCTGCTCTGACTCTTGTCGGTTGTAAGATGCGGCAAACGCCATCCCCGAGCGGAGAGGTGATGTCCCGATGCGCGGCCGCACGGTTGTTGATGTCGACGCGGCGGGTTTCGTGTGTCGAACGCCGCGAAAAAGACGGCGGGCCTGAAGGCCTGCACTACTTCAGCGCGGCGTCGCTTCAGCGAGGCGTCGCCACGGGGGCGGCGGTGTTGAACCCGGCGCCGCCGTCGCCGTCCCAGTCTCGCTCGACGCCGTGCCCCCGCGCGACGTCGCCGTGCGTCGGCGTCACGTAACCGAGCAGGCAGCCGTTCGAGCCGTCCTTCAGCAGGTGACAGCGGACCCGAATGCTGTCGCCCGGCCTCACGTCTTCGCGCTTGACGCCCACCTTCGTGAGACCGGAGGGACCGGTCGCTTCGAGCGCCCACGTGGTGACCTGGTTCTTGTCGTCCTTCACGTCCAGGTAGATCCACGAGTGCGGGACGAGCAGGTGGACCTCCTTGACCTCGCCGTTCATCGTCGTCCACGTGGTGAGATCGTAGTTGCCATGAGAATGATGCGCGCGAACGGACACGACGGCGCACAGCGCGCAGAGAGCCGCAATCGTCAACGATTTCGCCAGCATGATGCGTCTCCTTGAACGTCCAGCACGTAGCGGCCGGCGTCAGCCGGCCGGCACACGTCCGCCTGAAGGCGGACGCTACCTCGGGCTCGCGGCCGGCGGCGGCGGAGCGGGCGGTCCCCCCGCGCGCGGCGGATCGGGCGCGGGGAATCGCCATCCCTCCGAGTATCCGGTCGTGTAGATCGATCGGTAGCGAATCGACCTGCCTTCTTCGTCGATGAACATGAGCGACTGCTGAAACAATCCGGGTGCCGGCGCTCGCGGCGGCACGGTCGCCTCGAGGATGTAGAGGTGAGTGCCGTGCCGGTGGATCTCCGCGAACGTTCTCGAGCCGTCCGCGTTGGTGAGCTGCAGCCGCAGGCCCTCGACCTGATCCACCACGCTCCACCCGAAATGCGTCACCTTGGCGTTTCGCTGGAGGAACTTCCACGACGCGAAAATCATCGAGCCCTGGACGTCGGCCCGCCAGTCGTTCGTGCAGGCGTCGCCTTCGCCCCCCTTCGCCTTGCACTGGGCGGCGCGCTCCGCCGTGGATCTTCTCGGCGTCCTTCAAGTCGACGGCGGTGACCGAGTAGCGGCTCTGCCCCTGCTCCGCGGTGTAGACATGCCCCGGCAGCGTGATGCCGAACTCCGTGGTGTAGGCGATGTCCTGCACCTTTGGCTCGGCTCGGAAAATTGACGCCGAACAGATCCGCCTTGCTCGCGTACTGGACCCACTCCTGCGCGAACGACGACAGGGCAGACCAGGAGAACCAACGCCGCCAGCGTCATGAGAATCCGGCGCATGATGCAACCTCCTCACGTCACACCTGGACACTCCGCTGCCTTCCGCGCCGCCCTTGTCGCGGTACACCTTGTGGCAGTTCGTGCACGCGTCGTTCAGCTTCTCGCTGACTTCGCCGAACGCGTCGAGCTTCCTCGCGCGCGAGGCCTGACGCGCAAGCTTGCCCGCGTCGGCCAGCGCCGCCACGTACTGCTTCCAGTCGGCGCGATCGACCGGGGCCGGCTTGCCGTTCTGACAACGCCGGCCTGGCGTCAGCAGCAGCGGCGCGGTTTCCGTCAACGCCACCGCGGCCTGATCGACGGCGAGCCAGCCCGGGTACACGGTGGAGCCCCACTCGACGTAGTCAAACGGCGAGGTCGCGAGCGGCCTGGTCCGCGCCGCCGCCGGGTCCTTCACCTGGAGGTTGAAAATGATGTTGGCGTTCGGAAACGCGATAGCCCGCATGAGCTCCGCGAGGTTCCCTTCGGGCGCCGGGGCGCCGGCGGCACTGGACGATGGGCTCACCGCGGGAAACGCGATCTTCGCCAGCACGCCTTCGTCGAGCTCGGCGGCTCCCGGCTGGAACTTGCCCGCCTGCAGCATGAACGACAGAAGATCCGCCGACTGCTGGCGCGACAGGCTTCCCGGCTTCTCGAAGGGCATCGTCTTCTGAATCCTGTCGACGATGTCGGTGAGGGGACGCGCGCTCCAGGCCGCGAGGAAGCTGTCGCCGGCGAGCGGAGGACCGATGGTGCCTTCCAGCGCGCGGCCGTGACAGTCGGCGCACTGGGCGCGGTAGATCGTCTCGCCGCGCGCAGCCTGTGCGGCCGAGTACACGCCGGACGCCACGGACCGCAGCTGTCCGGCCTGTGGAAACGAAGCGGCCAGCACGACCGCGCACGCCGCCGCGCCGAACTGGCGGGGTCTCATTTGATGGGCCTAGTGTACGACCGTGCCGGGCGTCATGCTGAGGGTTGCACGACGCTGCTGCAAGTGCCGCTCGAGAAAATCGACGACCCGCTCGAAGGGATCGAATCCGAAAGCCGCGGCGACCGATGGCCGCAGATTCGAGTTCGCGTTGATGTCGTAGAACACGCGACGGCCGTCGCCGCTTTCCAGATACTCGATTCCGCCCACGTCGAGCTTCGCAGCGCGCACGATTCGCTTCGCGGTCTCGACAGCGTCGCGCGGCACCTCCGGGTACGCCGAGAACTCCACGGGGGGAGCCGCGGCGAGTTCCGGCACTTCACAAACCCCGCCGCCCTCGTCCGGGTTGCAGACAGGCGACGGACACAGGTTGAAGCGTCCGTGCGTCTTGACCCGCATGGCGTACAGCAGCTCGCCGCCGAGAAACTCGAGCCGCACGATGCCGGCATCGGGGTCGTGCGGCACGTATTCCTGGAGCAGGAAAAGATTCTCCGGCAGCCACACCGACGGATCGCGCGCGAAGAGCTCTTCGATCTGCAACAGCGAATCGACCACCTGGATGCGCGCGCCGCTGCCTCCCTGGTCGGGCTTGAGCAGCGCCGGCCACGTGATCTCGCCCGCGCGTGCTTTCAGCGCGCCGACGTCATTGAACGTGATCGACCGCGGACAGTCGATCCCGAGCGTGTGGAGCAGCGTGGCCTGGGCGCTCTTGCTCAGCTCGAGGGCGAACACCTGCGCGCCGTTCAGCACGCGAGCGCCGACCGTCTCGAGCGATCGCATCAAGGCCAGGGCGAGCGGCACCGCCCGCGTGTTGCCGCGCAGATACGCGCTCGGGCTCGCCTGGTTGAAGTACAGAGACGCGGCGGGCAGATCGTCGTTCGCGAACGACGCGCGCGACACGTCAAACGGCTCGAACGAGATGCCGCGCCGGGCGAGCGCCGCGAACAGCGGCTTCTGCCACTCGGGGTGTTCGTACAGGACGACAAGGTCCGCGGCCATGATCGCTATTGAGCCGGTGGCTTCGACGACCTGACGTATTGTTTCAACGTCTGCCCGGCCGTGAGCGCCCCGTAGATGTGGCCGTCGGCGTCGGCCGCGACGCCTTCGCCCGTGCCGTCGGGATCCGCATCCGGGATGAACGCGGTGACCTTCCCGTCTTTCGCGCTCCCGATCCTGATCCCCCGCTTGAAGGCGGGATTCGTCTTCTCGTCCGACTGCGTGTCGGCCGCGTACAGCACGTCGTGCCTGTCGATGAAGATTCCGCTCGGCCGGCCGAATTGCTTCCATTCATCCAGGAACTTGCCGTCCTGATCGAAGATCTGAATGCGGTTGTTTCCGCGATCCGCGACGAACAGGCGTCCGGCGGAGTCCATCGCGAGCGAGTGCGGCGCGTCGAGCTCGCCCGGGCCCGTACCCTTCCGGCCCCACGCCTTGATGAACGCGCCGTCTTTCGAAAACTTCACGATGCGGGCGTTCGTGTTGCCGCCGTGGCCGTCGGCGACGAAGACCGCGCCGTCGGGCGCGACCACCACGTCCGAGGGCGGGCCGAACGTATCGGGACCATCGCCGGCGGCGCCGGCCTTGCCGAGCGTCATCAACACTTTTCCATCAGGGCTGATCTTGAACACCTGGTTGCCCTTGCCGTCCCTCGCCGCCCCGTCCACCAGCCAGACGTTGCCCTGCCGGTCCACGTGAATGCCATGCGGGCTGACGAACATCCCGGCGCCAAAGCTCGCCACGAGCTTGCCTGACGGATCGAACTTGAGCACGGGCGCGATGCTGGACGAGGCACACGCCAGTCCCTGGCTTGTGCCGCCGCATCGCTCGAACACCCAGACGCTGCGGCCGTCGCGATCGATATCGATCGCGCCGGTCGATCCCATCGTCCGGCCTTCCGGGAGCTTGAAGTGGTTTGCGACGACCTGGTAAGGATTCGGTGGGTTATCGGGTGTCTGGGCCGTGACGCGCACGTTCGTTCCCGGGCCCGACAGCACGACTGCGGCGACGCTTGCGACCACCGCACGACGGACACGGCTTGCCTGTGTCATGTCATCCCCCTCTGGCAGGTCTGAAGCCCCACACACTACAACACACTGTAAGGCAGCGTAGGAGACTACGGGGCAGATCGGCGCGTCAAGGAATTTCTGGAAGGCGACGGCTCATCAGGACCGACCGGAGCAGCCATCCGAGCGCGAGAACATATGCAACGGCGATCGTGAACGCCGGAATAACCCCCGCCACGCCGAGCCGCGCAAGAAGCGGATTGAACGCCACGGCGCCCTTCCAGAAGTCCGGGTACGCAGCTTCGGAAAGCGGGTGTTCAGACCCGTACATCGTGCTCGTGGCCGCGAGGACGAACATGTTCGCGGCCGTCACGGCAAAGAGCAGCAGGAACGTCTTCCGGTACGCAAACGCTCGAAAATCAGGCAGGAGCACGCAGAAAAATGGCAGCGCGACAATCAGGTACCGCATGGACGTCGTCAAGCCGCCCTGGTAGAAGTCGAGCGCCGCGATCGACAGCGTGTACAGCGTGATGTTCGCAATCACCAACGCCAGAAATGGACGGCGCCCCGATCGATACCACGACGGAATGCCGAAGATCGCGAGGAGCAGGAGCGGCATCTGCCAGAAGAAGCCGCGCCCTCGACCGAACAGCATGCCGAGCAGGTTCGCCGTGCTCGGGAGGCCGAAAAACCCGCCCACTTTTTCGGGGTGCACGTACGGGGTCGACAACGACGCCGCCGTCGTGAAATAGCTTTCGAACGCGAGCTCCTGGTAAAGGAGGAGCGCAGCGATGGGCGCCGCGCTGCCGGTCAGAAGCTTCCACGCGCGCTCCCACCGGTCGGAACCCGCGAGGACGTAAATCATCGCCGCCGCGAGCGACAGGGCCGCCAGGTACTCCGTCAGCGCTGCCAGTCCCAGCCACACGCCGCCGAGCAGGCAGCGAGTCCGCGACCCGTCGGCGACGTCCAGGGTTCCCAGCGTGATGAAGGCGGCCGCCGTCGAATGGCCCCAGGCCGTGCAGCCGTAGGGGAGGACGAGCGTCGCGAGCGAGTAGATCAGCGCCACAACGGCTGCGCCTTCCCGCGAGTGGACCCCGAGCCCCGGCAGCCTTCGGAGCAGCGCCAGCGCCGCGACGATGTTCCAGAACACCGAGATCCACAGATTCAGCAGGAAGGCGTTGATCTGCGTGAGCTCGGGCGTTGCCGGATCGCTGCCCGCCCACCGCTCCACATGAAACAGAACCAGGTACGGCACGACGGCCAGGAACGACACGCCGGGGGCCTTGTTCGAGTAGAAGGCGCCTCCCGAGACGGCCCAGTCTTCCGTAAAGAACCGCTTGCCGTCCTTCAGGCCGTCGATTCTGAAGGTGCCCGTGTATGGCGTGCCGGGTTCGACAAAGGCGACGGCGGCGCCGAGCCTCGCATTCTGGTTCCACTGCCCGGGGTGGAAGAACGTGCCCTGGATGCCGAGGATCAAAAGGACGAGCGTCGCCGCAAATCGGCGGTCAACGGGCAACGGCTTCAGTGGCAAGGCAGGCGGGAAACAGCGGACGTGTCATCGCGTCCTCCGCGTGGGATGATGACACATCTCGGAGAGGAGGTTCGTGATGGCCAGGAAGATCCTGATGCTCGTCGGCGACTTCGTCGAGGACTACGAAGTCATGGTCCCGTTCCAGGCACTGCGCGCGGTCGGCCACTCGGTCGATGCGGTGTGCCCGGGCAAATCGGCCGGGCAGTCGGTGCGCACCGCGATACACGACTTCGAGGGCGACCAGACGTACTCGGAGAAACCGGGCCACAACTTTGCCCTCAACGCCACGTTCGATGAGATCCGCGAGCGCGATTACGACGCGCTGGTGATTCCCGGCGGGCGCGCCCCGGAATATCTCCGCCTGAACGCGCGGGTCCTCGACATCGTCAGGCACTTCGCCCAACAGCAGAAACCGATCGCCGCGATCTGCCACGGCGCGCAAATCCTCGCCGCCGCGAACGTCATCTCGGGCAGGCGCATCAGCGCCTATCCGGCGTGCTCGCCGGAGGTGGAGCTCGCGGGCGCGTCCTACGCCGCCATCAGCGTCGATGCGGCCGTCACCGACGGCAACTTCGTGACGGCGCCGGCGTGGCCGGCCCATCCCATGTGGATCGCGCAGTTTCTGACGGTGCTCGGGACGCGGATCGAGCACGCGGCGTTGAGCCCCGTCTGAGCACATCTGGCATACTGAGCGGCCATGCGCACGCTCATCCTGCTGCTGTCGGTTGCCCTGATTCCGTCCGCCGTGCTCGCCGAATCGGCGGCCGGCGTACAGTGGACGGCCCCGGCGGGGTGGACGACCCAGGGCCCGGCGCCGATGCGTGCGGCGACGTACACGATTCCGCCGGCGCCCGGGGATCGGGCAGGCGGCGAGTGCGCCGTGTACTTCTTCGGCGCAGGCCAGGGCGGCAGCCCCGAAGCCAACATCGATCGCTGGAACGGTCAGTTCACCGGCTCCGGCGGAACGCGCGTGACGGGTAAGATCGCGAAGCGCACGGTTCATGGTCTGCCCATGACGACGCTCGATGTGGCCGGCGCGTACTCGGGCATGGGCGGCCCGATGGCGGGCGCTTCACGGACCGTTGCCGGCTACCGCCTCCTCGGCGCGATCGTCGAGGCGCCCGGCGGGAACGTGTTCATCAAGATGACGGGACCCGCAAAAACGATTGCGGCGAACCAACAGAAGTTCGAGCTGCTGCTCGCCTCGTTCCAGCGAGGGCGATAGACACGGACGCCCGGTCGCCTCTGGAAAATCGCGAAGCGGTTGTGATAAGAAAAGGAGCTCAGGAGGCGGCCACCCGCGGCCGGGGCGATCTTGTTGCTCACGATCCTGCACGCGATGCTTTTCGGACTGCTCGTTCAGCCGGCCGCGGCTGAGAACCCAACGGCCGCGGATCTTCTCAAGCACATATCAGGCGCCTGGCGCGCGGAAGAAGACAGGACGCCGCGAACATCGGACCTCGACGTGAAGGTCTTCGGCGCCGGGGCGTCCAACGTGCGGAACGTCACCGTCACCATCGACGCCTCGGGACACGGCAAGCTGAACGTGTCGACGGCGGTGGTCGGACGCGACGGCCGCCGCTACGCGCCGTCGGTCGTCGAAGCCAACTTCACCGTCGCCGATCCTGTCAGCTCGTCCTTCGGCCGGCTCAGTCCGACCATCACCGTCGTCGATGCGGAAGAACGGTACCTCGACGGCGGCCACGAGCGCTGGCCCATCGAGGGTGCGCGCGTGTCCATCACGGTGATTGATCCGGCCGCCGGAGAGCTCGAGTTCCGCTGGGACACGAAAGACGGGCGCGGCTCGTTCGGCACATCGCTTAAACGGCGCCGGCAGTCATGAGTGACGGACGAGCCACGAGCCACGAGGCACACACTCCGTGACTCGTGGCTCGTGACTCGTCCGTGAACTGTTCGTCAGCTACCAGCGGCGCCCATCGCGCTGCCAGTTGCTGCGCGCGCGTTCCCAGTCCTGGCGATCGCGCTGGTAGCGACGCTGATCATGTCTATCCCAGCGGCGCGCGACGTACCTGCCTCGCGGGACCCACGCGCCGGGCATCCACCGGTATCCGACGTAGTAGCCCGGTTGCCACACGTAGCCGGGGTACGGCGCCTGCGCGTAGTAGCCGTCATAACCGTACGGTCCCGGCGCAACGGCCACGGGCGGCGCGCCGATACCGACGTGAATGGAAAAACGAGTATCCGCACGCGCCGTCCCAACGCTCAGCGCGCCGAACAAGACCACCAAACCGGCAACTCGCAGCATCATGCGTGTCATGGCGACCTCCCTGCCGTGACCAGACTGCCAGCGCGGTGCCAGTTTCTTTATGCGAATTCAGGCCTGATTTCGTCAATCTCCGGCTGGGCTGTCCTCTGCGATGAACACATCGATAGCTCGACGGTTGGCGTAGTGCAGGCCTGCACGCCACAAGCCTGAGTGTCAGGGATGGGCAGGCCTGGAAGCCTGCACTACACCTGACACGGTGCAGCCGAACAGCCTCCGGCAACGCAACGCCATCCTGCACGTACGCCGTCACCGCCACTTTCGTGCCTCGGCGAACCCGGACGGGCTCCTTGAAGATGTAAGGCGTCGGCCACTCGAACGGGATGTCTTTCGCAAACAGCAGGACATCGGTCGTTCCATCGGCCCGCTTCGCCACCACCTCGATTGATGACAGACCGGGCAGGACGTCCGGACGAAGCGCCAGCAGCGCGGTGTCCGCCGCGAGAATCGTCTCGCCGTGAAACCGCCCCGGTCCGCTGCGCGCGGCGGCGCCGCTTTCCTTTCGTGCGGTGACGACGAAATCCGATACCGGCCGCGCCGAGCCGCGTGTCTCGAAAAACAACCCGATGCGTCCGCGATCCACCACGCGCTCGCTGGTGCGTCTGTAGTGAATCTCCGCCGCGATGTGCGCGCCGGCAGGCAGCTGATACGCGGCGTCCGCCGGGAGCGTCATGAACCCGTACCACGGCGTCCAGCTGCCAATCCACTGCCCCGTTTCCTTGACCGTGAAGAACGCCGCGCGCACGACGCGTCGATCGCCAGGTATGTACTCGACGGCGCGCACGCGGCGCGCTGCCGAAAGCTGCGGCCCGAGGTCGAGATCGGTCCGGACGACGTCTCCACCATTCGCGTCGCGAGGCTCCACGGTGACGGGTTCGAGCTCGCGTATCAAATCGGGCCGGCCCAGTCGCCACGCATCCAGATCGATGTGCGCCTGAACGGCTGCGGATGGCGACCCGCCGGCCTGAGCCGCCGTGTTGGTGAACACCTTGCCGGCGTTTCTCGGTCCCAGGCCTTCCATCCACGACACGATGAACTGCGACTCCCGCAGCGTGACGACGTTCTCGTTGGCGAAGCGGCCGTAGCCGGGCAGCGCGGCCCAGGGCGGCATGTGCCGCGCCAGCACTTCGGCGCTGATCTTCCGTTTTGCGAGCCACACCTGCTCGTACGTCGTCAGCGGAAAGGACGGTCCGCGCTCGACGTGGCACATCACGCAGTGCGCGTTCAGGATTTTCACGATCTCCCGCTCGAACAGCACCGTCGTCGTGACGGTTTCATGGGAGATGGCCGTTGTCGGCCACGACAGCACCGCCACAGCCGCGAGCGCCGCAGACGCGACGAACGCCGGCCGTGTCATCGTTGCCCCGCGACCTCGAACGTGAGCGCAACCGTGTGGATCCTGTTGTCGCGGCGGAACTGCGTCCACGCGCGATAGCGGCCCGGCTTCGGCATCAGCCCTTCAAACGTCACGTCCGGCCCGCCGCGCAGCCGTTCGAGGTCGGCGCCCGGAGGAATCCGGAACACCGGCGCCCCGCCGTCGTCATCGGGCGACGCGATGATGTCGAGCGGGTGCGAATGGACGTACTCGGCCATGTCCTCGCTCATGATCAGCGTGTGGCCGAACGCGCCGAGATACGTCTGGAGATCCGTGATCGGGCGGCCGGTCGCGGTATCGGTCAGGTGATACGTGATGTGGCCATACTGGCCGACGACAAATTGCGGCGGATCGTACGCGGCCGTCGCCGTGATGTCGCCGTCGATCTTCGTGTGCGTGGTGTCCGGCACGAGGTGAGCGCTGCCGGAGACGAGGTCGCCTGTGAATCCCGCCGTCACGAGCGGCCTGGCAATGAACTGCGACGACCCGCCGCTCGGCATCACATCCGACAGCACTTTGTAGTAGCCCGGTTTCGGCAGCGTGACGTCGATCGTCCACGTGCCGTCCGCCAGCTCGCGCGGGTGGATGTGCTCGAAGTGCGCCATGTCCTGGCTGATGACGAAGAGGTGATACTGCCGCTCGTGCACGGTCTCGAACTTGCGGACGACGTCGCCCGTGCCGGGATGAACGACCTGCAGCCGCAGCGTGGCCTTCTGGCCGGCCTTCACGGCGGTGGGGACGGTGCGGAGGTTCAGGTCGTAGTCGCGCACGTCGAACGGAGCCGCGTGAACGAGCGCCATGCCGCACCGCGGACACGTCCCCTGGTTGTCGGCGGTGTAGTCCGAGTGCATCGGGCAGACCCACGCGCTCGTCTCTTCGGCGGGAGCTGGCGTGGCGGCCGGGCCTTGCTGCGTGCGGCCAAACGTGGCGGCTACCAGCAGGATGACGGTGACCGTCGCGATACGGCGGAGCATCTTCGCTTACCGATGCGGGCTCGTCGCGTTGCCCTCGTAGATACCCGTGCCGGGCTCCAGGCAACTCGTCGGCTCGAGGACCCGTGTATCGTCCGACATGAAGGCCGGTGCGGTTGTCCACCCAGTAGATCAGCCCATCGCGGAACACCGGATACGTCCGGGCAATCCCGTGCGGAAGGCTGATGGCGTAGCCGACTTCCCGCGGCGTGTGCGGGTTGGAGATGTCGATAACCCGGATGCCGTGCCCGTACCAGCCGTTGAAGACCAGGTTCTTGAACACCGTCGGGTTGTGATTCTGCTGCGCGATCGCGCGGCGCGGCTGGCCGTTCGGCTCGGTGTTCGCCTGCTCGAGGCAGTCGTCGAGGCGATTGTCTGGAATCGCGAACGCGCCGACCATGATTGGCACGATCTCCGACTCGATCGACAGTATCCGCGCGTAGTTGAGCGGACAGCCGCCGTTCTCGTCGGTGATCCACACGTACGCGGGCCTGTTCTTCGTGTTGCCACGGACCTGCGCCGGCCGGTTGGGGACGATGACGGCGCTGTGTGTTGCGGTGGGTACCGAGTTGACGGGCGGGTAGACGTCGAAACGCGAGCGCGTCATCAGCACGAGATAGCGCTCCGCTTTCGCCTGCGGCGGCGCCGCCGACGCCAGGAACGCCTTCACGCCCGGGTCGTCGTTGATCACCATGTGGAGGCAGTCGCTGGCGACCGCCGTCAGCTTGCCCGCGTCGATGGGGCCGTTCTCGGTAGAAACGACGGTGGATCGCTGGTTGCACCCTGCCGCACCCGCGGCCAGGTCCGCGTCGGTGTGGTGCGCCACTCCTTCCGAATTCAGGATGTAGAACCCCGCCGTCGTTCCCGCCACGTACACACGCTCTCCATCGTCGCTGACGGAAAGCGAGTGCAGGCGGTTCTGCTCCTGCGTCTGGAAATTGCCGCCGCGGCCGGAGCGATTCCTCAGCGCGCTGAAATCGAGAAACCGGCCGTCCGAAAAGAGGCCGGTCGCGTCCGGCTTCTCGTTGATCGGCGGGCCGCCGACGTCCTGCAGACTGAAGCCGGCCAGGAACTTCGCCTTCGGCAGCATCTCGCCCGTGCTCTCGTCGGTCATCGCCATGACGAGGGCGTCCGGCATTTTCAAGCCGGGATGTTCCGCATCCGGGACACCGCCAGTCCAGTTGGTGACGTACGCGATGACGCGATTGACGTTGGCCGGATCGTGCCAGAGGAAAAACTCGTGCGTCTGAATGTTGTAGTCGGTCGGCTCGCTGTGCGCCTGCACCAGGCAGGTGTTCATGTCGATCTGGTACGCCTCGAGACGCCCGCTGTTGTTGCCGCCGCCGTTGCGCACGAGAAGATACCGATCCTGGCCGGTCGAGGTCTTGTAGACCAGCGCTCGCAGCTCGCGATCGTCGTTGCCGCGATTGCCCTCGACGTTGGCCGGGATCTCACCGACCTGCACAGGCGGCTGCTTCGCCGGATCCGGCTGAATCCTGAAAATGTTGATGGCGTGCCGCTTGCCGGCGCCGTTTTCGTGACCGACGAACAGACAGTTGCCCGCGACGCCGAGACCCCGGCCGTCGCCGGCCGCATCGAGATCCCCATCCTTCCAGTTGCCGGTCGCCTCGTCTTTCACGGACGGGACGGTGACGACCCAGTGCAGGTGCTCCATGTTCCGGAACAGGTGCAGGTTCTTCTCGAGCAGCGCCGCGCCGGCGCGCGCGTCGGCTTCAGACGACTTCGGATCGAGATTCCCGGTCCGGCCGACGCGGACCGACGGCATGTCGCCGATGGGGGTGTCGAAGGTGCTCGGCTGACACCCGGCGGGATCCTTCGAGAAGTCGACACACTGGCCGGCTAGGGCGGAGCGGCTCGCTGGATCGAGTGACAGCATCAACGCGGACGAACAGACGAGGGTGAACAGCCGCAGTGTCGGACTGGCGAGCATCAACTGACCCTCCCCGCTGCTACGATCCGGCGCGGTCCACGGGCACGATCTTCGCGCCCTCGCGCGCGGCGTCACCGGGGACGGCGACGATCGTCGTGCCCTCGGTAATGCCCTGCAGGATCTCCACCCGATCGCCGTAGTCGCGCCCGACGGTGATCTTCTGAAGGTGCACGGTCTGGTCGGGCTGGACGACCGCCACCTGGGCACCGTCGGTGCGGAACAGAATCGCGGCGGCGGGCACGACGAGCGGCGGGTTGGGCCGCGCGCCCGAGAGATCCACGTCGGCGTATGTGCCGGGGAACAGCGCGCCGTCTGTGTTCTTGACGTCCACCTCGACGAGCATCGTGCGGCTTGCGGGATCGAGCGCGTTCGCGGTACGGGCCACGGTCCCGCGGAACGTGCGGCCGGGAAGATGCGACACGGTCAGCGTCGCGGGCTGGCCGACCTGCACGGCATTCACGCTGGCCTGAGGAACGCTGACGTAGGTGCGCAGCGTGCCGATCTGCGCGATCCGGTAGAGCAGCGTGGTGCCGGTGCTGACGAGCGCGCCGACGTCCACGTTCCGCACGGTGACGACACCGTCGAAGGGCGCCTTGACGATGCGGTAGCCCTGCACTTCCTCGAGGCGCGCGCGGTTGGCCTTGACGGCCGCCAGGTTGCTGCGCTGCGCGAGGATCGCTTTTTCGAGCGCCTGGACGTTGGCGTCCTGCGCCGCCAGCTGCGCCTGATACTGATCGCCCTCCTGCTGGGGGGAAATCCCTTTCTCGACCAGCTGCTTCATGCGGTCCGCCGTGATGCGCGCCAGCTCGCGGTTGGCCTTCCCCTGCGCAAGGCTCGCCTGCGCCTGCTCCACGGCGGCCTGAGCCTGTTCAATCGCGGCCTCGGCCTGGTGAATCTGCTGGTCCAGCTCCGGCGCGTCGATCTCCGCCAGCACCTGGCCCGCGGACACGCGGTCGCCGATGTCGGCGACGCGGCGTTTAAGGTAGCCGTCGGCGCGCGCGAGAATCGGCGCCTCCGTCAGCGCCTGCATCGTGCCGGGCAGCTTCAGCACGTTCTGGTCCTGCCCACGGCCGACGCGCATCACCACGACGCGCGGCAGGCCTTTCTGCTGTGCCTCCGCCTCGGCTCGGAGCGTGGACTCGCGGCGCTGCATCGGCAGGTAACCGGCAAGAAAGGCCACGACACCCAGCACAACGAGCCCGAACAGGATCGTCGAGATTGTCCTGCGCGACGGCCGCCAGAAATTTGCCGGCGTACCTGAATTGGTCTCTTCCTGTTTCATCGAATCCCGTCCAATACCCGCCCGACCCGCCCCACCAGACCCACCCGACCTACCCGACTCACCCGACCTACGTCGCGCCGATCAGCTCCTCGTGTTCGCGCCGGAGCTCGTCCTGTGCTTCGGCCTCCTCTTCCTGCTCGAGCCGCCTTTCCTGGTTGGCCGGCGGCTTCTGCCGCAGATACGAATAGATGATCGGCACCACAAACAGCGTCGTCGCCGTGGCGCCGAGCAGTCCGCCGATCACGGCGCGGCCGAGCGGCGCGTTCTGCTCGCCGCCCTCGCCAAGCGCCAACGCCATCGGCAGCATCCCCAAAACCATCGCGGCGGCGGTCATCAGCACGGGGCGGATGCGCGCGTACCCGGCCGAGAGCATCGCCTCGCGCGCCTGCGGAATCGACGCGCGCTCGTCGTTGGCGAACGTCACCAGCAGGATGCTGTTCGCCGTGGCGACGCCGATCGACATGATCGAGCCCACGAGCGATGGCACGCTGAAGGTCGTCCTCGTCACGAACAGCATCCAGATGATGCCGGCCATCGCGCCTGGCAGCGCCGTCAGGATGATGAACGGGTCGAGCCACGACTGGAAGTTCACCGCCATCAGCAGGTACACGAGCACCACGGCGAAGATGATGCCGAGCCCCAGCCGGAGGAACGACGTCTTCATCGTTTCGTACTCGCCCCGAATCGTGAGCGACGTGCCGCGCGGCAGATTCGCGCGTTCCTTCTCGACGATCTTCTCGACTTCCGCGCCCACGCTGCCCAGGTCGCGGCGGTCGACGTTCGAGTAGATGTCGAACACGGGCGCGACGTTGTAGTGGTTGATGATCACCGGGCCGTAGCTGCGCCGCACGTCCACCAGGTTCGAGAGCAGCTGCGCCGCGCCGCCGGTCATGGCGCCGGGATTGCCGTACGCCAGCGACGCGCCGCTCGGCGACGATCCAATGGACGGCGCGCCCGCGGAGCCCGCGAGCGACCCGGCCGTCGTCTCCGTCACGGCGTTGGTGGCGGCGGTCACGGGCGTCCTCAGCAGCTGATCGAGCGAGTCGAGGCGGTACTGCGACGTCTGCACGCCGACGTTGTAGCTGATGCCGTTCGCCGGGTTCAGCCAGAAGCTCGGCGCCACCTGGTTGTTGCCGCTGAGCGAAATCAACATGCTGCTCGTCACGTCCCGCTGCGTCAGGCCCATCTGCCCGGCCTTCACGCGGTCGACGGTCAGGTTCAGCTGCGGCTGCTCGTACACCTGGTGGATGTGCACGTCGGCGGCGCCGGGAATGGCGGCGACCTGCCCGCGCAGCCGCTGCGCGATCGCGTAGTTGGCCGGGGCATTGTTGCCGACCACCTGCACGTCAATCGGGGCGGGCAGGCCGAAGTTCAGGATCTGGTTCGTGATGTTCGCCGGCTCGAAGAAGAACACCATGTCGGGGAACTTCTCGCCCAGGCGTTTGCGCAGCCGTACCTCGTATTCGCGTACCGGCCCGTGACGCTCGCGATTGAGCGAGATGAGAATCTCTCCATCGGTTGCGGCGATGTTCGGCACGTCGCCCTGGGCCAGGCTACCCCACGCGTTCGGGATCCCGATGTTGTCGAGGATGGCGTCGAGCTCGCCGGCGGGCACCGTATTGCGAATCTCCTGCTCGACGTCGGCGAACCGCAACTCGGTCTCCTCGATTCGCGTTCCCGGCGGCGTCCGGGCGTGCAGGCGCATGGTGCCGGCGTCGACGTCGGGGAAGAAGTCGCGGCCGACCATCGGGACGAGCAGCAGCGAGCCGAGCGAGACAGCCATGAACCCGATCAGCACGGGCGCGCGCTTCCCGAGCGACAGGTTCAGCAGGCCCATGTAGCGGTATCGCAGCCGCTCGAACAACCCGTTCACGCCGCGATGGAGGCTCCAGAGCATCCCGCGCCCGCCGTGTCCTCCCGCGTGATACAGCGCGATCTCGCCCCGCAGCAGATGGTGCACCATCGTCGGCACCAGGGTCCGCGACAGCAGGTACGACGCCATCATCGCGAAGACCACCGCCATCGCCAGCGGCGTGAACAGGTACTGCGCCGTGCCGGTGAGCAGCAGCACGGGGACGAACACGATGCAGATGGCGAGCGTGGACACGAACGTCGGCACGGCGATCTGCGACGCGCCGTCGAGCACCGCGTGAACCAGCGGCTTGCCCATCGCGAGATTCCGGTGCGTGTTCTCGATTTCAACCGTCGCATCGTCCACGAGGATGCCGACGGCGAGCGCCAGGCCGCCGAGCGTCATCACGTTGATGGTCTGGCCGAGCAGGCCCAGGATCGTGATGGACGTGAGGATCGACAGCGGAATCGAAATGCAGACGATCAGCGTGCTGCGCCAGCTGCCGAGGAACAGCAGGATCACCAGGCCTGTCAGCAGTGCCGCGATCAGCGTCTCGCGCACGACGCCGCCGATGGCCGACCGCACGAACAGCGACTGGTCGCCGAATACCGCCAGCTTCAGGTCTTCTGTGACCGTCGACATCACCCTGGGCAGCGTGTCCTTCACGGCGTTGACGACAGCGAGCGTCGAGGCCCTGCCGTTGCGCGTGACGGTCAGGAGGACGCCGCGGGCGCCGTTCGTCCTGCACGATGTTGGTCTGGGGCACGAAGCCGTCGTGCACGGTCGCGACGTCCTTCATGTAGATCGTCGCGCCGTTGACCGTCTTGATCGGCAGGTTGTTGAACTCGCTGATGCTCGGCAGGCTGCTGTTCATCCGGACCGGGTATTCGGTGCCGGCGAATTTCGCTGTGCCCGCGGGCACGATCAGGTTCTGGAGATTCAGCGAGTTCGAGACGTCAATCGGCGACAGGCGCTTCGCGTACAGCTCGTCGAGGTTCAGATCCACCATGATCTGGCGTTGCTTCCCCCCGAACGGAAACGAGCACGGTCGCGCCCTGCACGGTGGCGAGCGGCGTGCGGATGAAGTTGTTCCCGAGATCGAAGATTTCCTGCTCCTTCAGCGTCTGGCTGCTCAACCCGAGCTGGAGAATCGGCACGCTCGCCGCGTCGTACTTGAGTACTTGCGGCGGAAATGTCCCGGGCGGCATGTTGCGGATCTGCACCTGGCACTGCGTCACGATCTGCGACAGCGCAAGGTCCACCTGCACGGTCGGGTGGAAGAACACCCGGACAACCGCGACGCTCTGGTGTGATTGCGACTCCACGTGCTCGACGCCGACGACGTTGGCCGTGACGGACCGCTCGAAGTTCGTGACGATCCGGCTCTCCATCTCCTCCGGCGTCAACCCGTTGTACTGCCACACGATGCTGACGACCGGCAGGTCGATGTAGGGAAAGATATCCACCGGCATCGTCGCGATCGAGAGGCCGCCCGTGATGGCGATGAGCAACGCCATGACGACGAAGGTATAGGGGCGCCTGAGGGCGAGACGGACAATCCACATGGGGCAGCCGTCTCATATTCTACGGCGCGACCGTGGGAAGGTCCCGGCGGCGGTAGATCCGGACATTGGGCCCGGGCCGCTCGATGCCCCGGAAGCCTGCCACAGGCAGGAAAAAGGCGTCTGCCAGGTCGTAGACAGCCCGGCCTTCATCTGCCGCGCGAATGCTCCGGACGACCGTATAGCGCTCGGCTGCGAGTGCCTTTATTGCGGCAGAGTTGCCTGCCCAGGTCCACAAAGGCGAGTCCTCGAGCACCAGCCAGTCGGGTGTCCGGCCGGCTGTGTCGCCGAACGAACCGTCGGCGGGGTTGAAAGACCAGCGATGCAGCGGCGTGTCCCCCAGATCGAGCGCCGCGTAGTGGCCGCCCTCCTCGTACAGCGTCTCTTCGGGCGTGACCCGCGCGCGCAGCCAGTCCGCGGCCAATACTCGGGAGTCCGTCCGGGCCAGCAGCCTGTCGAACCGGACGCACTCGACGAGCAGCGGAGCCGCGACGACCGCAACCAGCGCCGCTGTCGCCACTCCCGTCGACAACCGCGTCCGCGCGGCAATCCGAATCCCGCCATGCCGGACGGCGACGGCCGCGAACAGGCAGACGACGGGGACCAGTGGCAGTAAATATCGGAAGAACACCTCGCGGCCACCGCCGAACGACACGTAGGACGCGACGGCGAACGTGATGACTGCCGCGGCGCGGGCGCCATGGTGCTTCACCAGCGGGATCACTCCCACCAGGGCGGCCAGGCTCGTCGTCATGCCGACGCCGTAAGGGAGCGACCGCGTGAGGTGATACGACCAGCCGAGGCCGAGGTCGTGGCCGTGGCCGGCGGCCAGGTGCCCGAGAATCGAAACGCAGGTCGGCGAGGAACGTACGCGAGTCGATGGCCGCATAGGGTGTGCCGGCGAAAAATCCGCCGACGAAGGCGGCAAAGAAGGCCAGCGCCGGGAGCCACATGCCCAGGGTGGCTGCCTTCCTGCGTGCGCGAACCAGCCACACCAGCTGGACGGCGGCCATCGCGACGACGAGGGCCGCGGCGTTGTATTTCGTGGAAGCCGCGAGGCCGCCGACCAGGCCCGACGCGGCAAACCACCGCAGCGGACTGGTCGGCGCATCCCCCGCGTCAACCGCGCGGGCAAGGAGCGCCAGCGAAGCCGTCGCGAGCAGCGTCATGAGCACGTCCGTCATGGCGAAGTGCGACTCCCGCACGTGCAGAATCGCGACGGCGAGAAACGTCGCGGCCGCCATGCCGGTCCACGCGTCGGCGAGGCGGCGTGCCAGGTCGTAGAGCACGGCCACCGTCGCCGTCCCCGCGAGCGCGACGATGATCCGCGCCACGACGAGAAACCGGGCATCGCTGATGGTGGCGCCCGGGGCCAGGGCGCCGAGCACGTCTGACACGGCGGTGAACACACCGCCGAACGTGTAGAACGTCAGCGACGGCCAGTGAAAGAAGTGCGGGTTGAGATCGCCGCGCATCACCATCTGCCCGTGCATCACCGCGTCGATTTCGTCCGGACGGGCCCGCATGTAGGGCAGCCCGAACCAGATCCCATAGAACCGGAGACCGGCGCCGAGCAACACGATGCCGGCAAGCCAGCGGCGGTTTGAACCGGCGGGGGCGAGGGCCTGGGCGCCCAACCTACGCCAGTCCCCCGACGCGAGCGTTCACCGGCGGTCGTCTCCGAAAAGCACAGCCATTGTGATCGGTGCGGAGTGTACATCTCACCGACGGCTGAAGCGTAGACGAGCGTGCCTGGCGACCGCGCAGCCGTTGCGCGCAGCCGGAGCGCGAATTGCACCTGCTCATGCAGGCGCGAACACCATAGCTGAGGTCTGGAGGCCTCATGGAGCGCATATGCATATCGGAGTCATCGTCCCGCCGTTCATCTCCGTGCCCCCGGCGCGGTACGGCGGCACTGAGCTGTTCGTTGCTCACCTGGTACGCGGCCTACATACGAGAGGACATCACGTCACGCTCTACGCAAACGGCGATTCGCGGGTCGATTGCCGGTTGAAGTGGCGGTACCGCCACGACGACTGGCCGCTGAGCGATGCGTTGTCGGCGCAACTCAAGAACGCCGACCACACGGCGTGGGCCATTCGTGATGCCGCCGATTGCGTCGATGTCCTGCATCTGAACGACGTCGCGGGCGTTCCGCTGACGCAGTTCTCCAGTGCGCCCTCCGTGCTGACACTCCATCATCCGAACGAGCCGGCGCTCTCGAAGATCTACGCGCAATACCCCGAGATCGATTACGTCGCCATCAGCGAATTCCAGGCCAACAGCCAGCGGATGCCCAAAGTTCACGTCGTTCATCACGGGATTCCGCTGAACGAGTATCCCGCGCGATCGCAGAAGAGCGACTACGTCGCGTTTCTCGGCCGGATGGCGCCGTGCAAGGGCGTCCACCTGGCAATCGACGCCGCACTGCGCGCCGGCATCCGCCTGAAGATGGCCGGCGAGGTACAGCCTGTGTTCCAGAGTTACTGGGACGACGAGGTGCTGCCGCGCATCGACGGCGATCGCATCGAGTATCTGGGCGAGGCCGACCATGCCCGCAAGTGTGATCTGCTCGCGGGGGCGCGCGCGCTGCTCTTTCCCATCCAGTGGGACGAGCCCTTCGGCCTGGTGATGATCGAGGCGATGGCGTGCGGCACCCCGGTGCTCGCCCTTCCGGGCGGGGCGGTGGAAGAGGTCGTCGCGAACGGCGTGAGCGGCTGGATCTGCAGGGACGTCGCCGACATCGCGGCCCGTATCGAGTCTCCAGGGATTGCCCCCGCGGCGTGCCGGCAGTGGGCGGCCGAACGATTCAGCGTGCAGCGCATGGTCGGCGACTACCTCGACATCTATCACAGCGTCGTGTCGGGTGTCGGCCGCCGGGCCGCGGAGGTGAAAGCGTCGTCGTGGACGATCTGATCCGGGTCGAGGATCAGTTCTACATCCTCGCGACAGCCACGCGCGCCGTCGACCGCACGGCTGTCCTGCAGCACGACGACACGTTCGCCGTCTTCGACTTCCGCGGCGACATCGGCGCGCTCGGGCCGGGTGAGCAGGGCCTGTACCACGAAGGCATGCGTCATCTGTCGGTGTTCCGCACCACCCTCAACGGCCGCCGCCCGCTGCTGCTCAGCGCGCGCGTGAAGGACGACAACGAGCTGTTCGGCGCCGACCTCACGAACCCCGACATTCTCATCGGCGATCAGCGGGTGGTGCTGATGCGCGACATCGTGCACCTGTTCCGCGCGCGGTTCCTGTGGCAATCGACGTGGCACGAGCGCATCCGCCTCTGCAACTACGGCCGGACCGTTCTGCCGTTGACGCTGGCCTTCGAGATCGACGCGGACTTCGCCGACATCTTCGAAGTGCGCGGCGCGACCCGAACCAGACGCGGCAGCAGACTCGAATCCCAGCACGACAGCCGCGAGCTCCGCTTGCGCTATCAGGGACTCGACGGCGAGGAGAGACGCACGATCGTCGAATGGACCGGTGCGCCGGCTGCGATGGCGGCCGCGGCCGGCACCCCGGCTTCCCTGCGCTTCGATTACGAGCTGGCGCCGGGGACGCAGGGGCTCCTCTCACTCGCGATCCGCTGTGAGCGCGGCCGCCGGACCACCCCACCCGTCGCCTTCGACGCCGCACAGGCCGAGCTGACCGCCGATCTCGACCGCGAACGCGGCAACTTCGCCGTGGTCGAGACGTCGAGCGAACGGTTCAACGAGTGGGTCCGCCGCTCGACGGCCGATCTGCGCATGCTCACCTCGTCGACGCCGTACGGCGACTACCCGTTCGCCGGAGTGCCGTGGTTCGCGACACCGTTCGGCCGCGACGGGATCATCACCGCGCTGCAGACCTTGTGGATCAACCCGCGCATCGCGCACGACGTGCTCACGTACCTCGCCGCGACGCAGGCGCGGACCGATCAGCCGGAACAGGACGCCGAGCCTGGAAAGATCCTGCACGAGGCGCGCGAAGGCGAGATGGCGAGCCTCGGCGAAGTGCCGTTCGGCCGCTACTACGGCAGCGTGGACGCCACGCCGTTGTTCGTCATGCTTGCGGCCGCGTACTTCGAGCGGACCGGCGACCGGGCGTTGATGGAAAGGCTCCTGCCGCATCTCGATCTGTCGCTGGACTGGATCGACAGGTCAGCCGACGGCGACGGCTTCGTCGATTACGCTCGCCGCGCGGCGGGGGGGTTGATTCACCAGGGCTGGAAGGACTCCCACGATTCTGTGTTTCACGCGGACGGCACGCTCGCCGATCCGCCGATCGCACTGTGCGAGGTACAGGCGTACGTGTACGCCGCCCGCCTGGGTGCCGCGCGGCTGTTCGACGCGCTCGGGCGCGACGGCGGTCGCGCGGGCGCGCTGCGGCGGCAGGCCGAGCAGTTGCGCCGCTCGTTCGAAGCACGATTCTGGTGCGAGGCGGAGAATACCTACGCCCTGGCGCTCGACGCGCTCCGGCGCCCGTGCCGCGTGCGCACGTCGAACGCGGGACACTGCCTCTTCGGCGGCATCGCCAGCCCGGAGCGCGCGAGGCGCGTGGCCGAGCAGCTGGTCGGCCCTCAGATGTTCTCGGGGTGGGGCATCCGCACTGTTGCAGTGGGCGAACCGCGCTACAACCCCATGTCGTATCACAACGGTTCGATCTGGCCCCACGACAACGGCATTGTCGCGGCAGGGTGTTCTCAGTACGGATTCGATGATCTGGTCGCCCTACCCTTCACTGCGCTCTTCGAGGCAAGTTCGCACGTCGACAACCGGCGCCTGCCCGAGCTGTTCTGCGGGTTCCGCCGACGTCCGGGGGAAGGACCAACCTTGTATCCGGTCGCGTGCTCGCCCCAGGCGTGGGCGGCCGGCGTCGTGTTTCAGCTGATCCAGGCGTGCCTGCGGCTGTCGGTGGACACGGCCGCGCGGCGCCTCACGCTGACGCGGCCTGTGCTGCCGCCGTTTCTGACGTACCTGCAGCTGCGCAACATCGAGCTTCCCTTCGGGCAGGTGGATTTGCTGTTCGAGCGACAGACGAACAATGTGGCGGTGACCGTTCTGCAGCAGCGAGGCGAGTTCGAAGTGTTGCCGGTCGGATAACGGCGCGGGGCTGAAACGCAACGGGCCCGCCGCGGCGCGAGCCCGTTGCAACGTGTGATCGCGCTCAGCTACTGCGTGCAGGTGGTGCTGATCATACGCACCGACTGCACGTCGAGCCGCTGCCCGCTCGACGACGCGTGGGCGTCGGCACCCGACGACGACGACGATGTCGACGAACTGGTGCTCGAACCCGCGCTCGACGACGGCGACGAAGACGACGTGGAGGACGCCATCCGGCCCGTCACTTCCACCTCGTGGCCGACGTGATCCCGCAGCTGGCTCTCTCCACCCTGCAGCATGAAGGTCGAACCCGAAGCGCTGGCGCTCGGGCTGCTGCTCGTCGAAGAGCCGCTCCTCGATGACGTGGACGACGACCCGCTCGACGACGACGAGCTACCCGGCGTGGCCGACGAAGAGGAGCTGCCCGGCGTCGTCGACGAAGACGAACTACCCGGCGACGTCGTGCTGGAAGTGCTCGACCCCGACCCTCCCGCGCTCATCCGTGCGTTCGTGAGAATGAAGCTTGAACTCGAGCCGGCCGACGTGGAGCCGGAGCTGGAACCCGTGCTCGAAGAACCCGGTGCACCCGTGCTGCTGCTGCCCGTTCCCCCACCCTGCCGGACGCAGCCGGTCACGGTCAGCATGCTCTGACCTGATGAACTGCTGCTCGAGGTGCTCTGCGCCTGCAATCCCAGGCTCATCGCACCGATCGCGATCGCACCGCTCAGTAACCATTTCGTTCTCATTGAAGCCTCCTCCAGTCAACCAACAACTGCAACTGTTCTCGCCTGCGCCGTTTCGAATATCGTCGAGCGATCCGTTCGCCGCCGTTTGCGTCTGATTGGGTCGCGTGATGCTGGCGCCCGTGTGGCAACGTGCAACATCGAGTCCAGCATGAGAGGCAGAGGTGCGAGACGAACACAGCAGACCTGAATGTCTGCGCGACAGAAACGGCAGACCTGAGGATGTGCGTTACAGCAGATGTGAAGATGCGCTCACTCGACACGCGTGCAATTGTTTGCGTCTAAGTGCGTTCAGGGCTTCGCCCACGTCTCGCAGCTGCGCTCGAACGATCGCGCGTCGAGCGGGTCGCACACGATGACAGCCGACACGGATGTAAAACAGAGAGGACAGAAACACGACGCACGCGAACGACGACAGGAGACGCCCGGACGGCTGAGACGTCCATACGCCGTGACACACCGCTCGGCTGCGGAGCGCCGCCGACCTAGTGAGTCGGTCTGAAACTCTGCGAGGTTTCGATGTGGACGATTGGTATTCGCGCCGCCTTCGACGAGGCGGTGATTGATGAAACGGCAACCGCAACGGCGAGCGCCGCAGCCGCGCCGAGGAGCGTGAAGCCGTACGCCCAGCCGAGCCGCGCCCACGGCCAGTTGCGCGGGCTGCGCCAGTCGCGGCCGAACGAGTCGTCGAGCAGCTTCAGGAAATCGTCCGTAATGGGCCGGGGCGCGACCGCGCCCCAGAGTTCCCAGAGCAGCCATGCAGCAACGACGATCAGCAGCACGCCCACCCACGCATTGAAGACGACATTCAGCATTCCCGCCCGGTAGAGGACACGCTCACACGGCTGAACAACCGGCCGGCCGCCGTAACACCTCGTGAAATCGTAAACGGTGACAATGTTGCGCGGAGCCGTGAGGATGAGCCGAGTGCCGGACAAGAGCGCGCCGCAAACCAGTGCGCCCATCCAGCATTCCCACACGGCGAGCCTCAGCCAGCCCCCCATCGAGTCCGGCGGGATCGCGAGCGGACGCCGCTTCCAGGGACTCATGTCGGGCAATACGGGTCCCGGCATCTCCTAGCTCCATCTCCGGCGCGGGCGTTCTTCGATCGGCGGCGCGGCCGGCTCTTCGATCGTAATCACTTTGTTGGGCCCGTGGTGGCCCCACGGCGGCGGCACCCCGTCGCCCACACGAATCGTGACGACCGGAAACGGTGGAACCTCGTCCGGCCACGGCGTCCGGCAGTCACTTACGATGACCAGCAGATCGATCGGCGCGGTCTTTCGGCCCGCGAAGGCACGCAGCCCCGCGCGCAGGTCCGTGCCGCCGCCGCCGTACAACTCGATCGGCGTCCCCGCAAAAGCCTTTCTCACCTGATGCACGGCCGCATCGCAGCACGCCACGACGACGTCGGTGCCGTAGCCGAGCTGACGCGTCAGCCCTGCCAGTTCGGAGACCGCGCGCGCCAGCTGCGTGTCGTTCATCGAGCCCGAGGTGTCGATGAGGAAACCCGGGCGCGCCCGCGGCTGGTAGAAGCTCGCCATGATGAACTCGCCGTAGCAGGCCTGCCGCCGATGGGGCCGCCTGTAGGTGCGGTCGTACCTTCCCAGCGTGCAATCGTGGAGCGCCCGGCGCACGACGTGACGAATCGTCGCCATGTAGTCCACCTTCGGTGCCAGCGTCGCGCGGGCCCAGCGGCGCCAGGCCAGCGGAACGTCCCCGTCGTATGGCGATTGCTGTTCAATGCGGCGCGCCACCTCGCGGCGGACCAGCTCGCCTTTAATCCGGTCCACTCCCGGTATCCCGCCGTCCGCCCCATCGTCGGCCGGCAATTCCCAGAAGCGGCGCTCGCCGTGCGCTCCGGATCCGCAATCCTGCGATGGCGACTGGTCCTCCGGCGTCGGGGACCGTTCGCTCCGCGGCGGCTTCGGGAGTTGGCTGTAATAGCTTTCGGCGTTGTGCCCGCGCGGCAAGCCGTACCGCTCGGGAAGAGGCGGATCGCCGGGAAGCGGCAGTCCCTCGGCGTGCAGATCGTCGTTGATCTCACAGTCGCCTGCGGTGTTCCAGCGCCGGTGATCCCCGACGCCGGCCGCTTTCCTGCGCCCCTCGTGGTCGCGCAGCAGATGGCTCACCTCGTGGATCAGCAGGGTGGCGTTCTCCTCGACAGAGTGTCTCGCGACCCAGGCATTGTTGTAGTAAAGCCGCCAGTTCGCATCCACGGCCATGCTGCCGATCAGGTCGGTCTCGACGGGGATCAGGCTGAACAGCGCGGGCGCGAAATAACTGCGCTGGTGTGCGGCGCGCACGCGCGCGGCCTGGAGGGCGCGCGCGTACCCGTCTCTTCGATCCGAGCCGCGAACCAGATCGAAGAGCCTGAGGCTCACGTCAGGCGCTCGGCACTAGTTTCGCCAGCTTCATCAGGTCGTAGAACGGACGGCATTCCTCGGGCAGCCTGATCGCGCCCTCAGGACGATTCCGGCGATCGCACAGCGTGCGCGCCGCGGCCGCGGGGATGTCCGCGTTCTTCCTGGACGCCACCCCAAGCGCGATCATCGCCGATTCCCACCGCTCCGGCGTGTTGTGGTTGATGACGGCGCCCGCAAGTGCGTAGCAGATGGCATACGCGCGATCGACGCGATCGGGCAGCGTGAAGCGACGGGGATCTTTGAGAATGTCCTCCGGATCGGGGAGGTTCAGCATCTCGCGGTACTCGAGGAACGGCAGCGCCTGGTCGCCGACGAGGCCGGCGAGCGCGGGGCCCTGCAGCAGCCGGTTGCCCGGAGACACCGCTTCGATGGCGGCGAGGAGCCGCGACGCCAGATACCATGTGCGGCCCGACGGCCACGGCCCGCTGCGCCGCGCCGGATCGTCGGGAGGCGACATCCACGCGTCGTGGCCCGCGGCCTTCACGTAGGCGGCGATCATCGCGCGCTGCCGGTGATGATGCTTCTGCAGATAATCGGCGGGCAGGATCGGCAGATCGCCGGGCGCCGGAAAATCGCTCAGCATCATGTCGCACCACGTGTCGTGGTCCATCGGAAACTCGCCGTGCCAGAGGCGGTTCGCCATCGGCGGCTGGATCTCCTGTCCCCCGGCCGCCCACTCCACGGCGTTGCTGGCGCACAGGTAGACGACGCCGCCCTGACCCGGCTCGTAGTTCGGCAGCGCGAGCTCGCCGCAGACGTTCTCGGTCAGCAGCCGCAGCATCGCCGCCTGCGTGGTCGGGGGCACGGTGGTGAGCTCGTCCAGGAAGACGATCACCATGTAGCCGTCTTCGGCCAGGCGCTGTGCGTCGCGTGCCCAGGCCATCGGCAGCAGCCGCACGCCGTCCGGCGTGGACACGGGGAAACCGCCGAAGTCCTGCGGCTCCCGGATCGAGCCGATCAGGATGAACACTTTGCACTTGATACCCGAGCGCGTGAACCCCGTCTCGAGGCTCCTCGTGAACTCGGTCTTTCCCACACCTGGAAAGCCGATCATGTGCATCGGGATGCGCGCCTGCAGCCCTATCGCGATCAGCTGGACGAAGTGACTGAATTCCATGTCCGGCGTCTGGCTGCCCCGATTTTATCGAGGCAGCTGTCGCTTAGACACCCGAATCGAGCGGATGGGCCCCGGGCGGGTGGTGGCCGTCACGCGTCAGTGCGTGAACGTGAACAGCAGATCGACGCCGCTGTCCTGCGTCTTCTGGAACAGCAGCGGCTGCGCGTTCGACCCCTGCAGCCAGTTGGTGCGCAGCCGCAGCCACTTCGCGAACTCGTATTCGAGGATGAAGTTCGTGGTGCTGACGTCGCCGAATCCCTGTTCCAGCTTGGCGTAGAGGTTCGCGTTCAGCTGCTCGCCGGCCGTGACCTGCGCCGCGGTGCCGGCGTCGCTGCCGGCCTGAATGCTGAACTCGGTCAGGTTCAGCGCCTTGCCCAGTGAGTTGGTCAGGGTGCTTGCCAGGGCCCCCGCGGCCAGCTGCTGGGCACGCTGCGTCAGGGCCACCTGCTCGCCCTCTCCCAGCTGGTTGATCGGCTGGTTGAACACGATGAGCGAGAGGATCTCGCTCTGCTCGAGTGGCGGCACGCTCGAGAGCTCGAGTTCCGGCATCTTCATCGTGCCGCGGATATTCACGTTCGCCAGCACCCCCTGGATGGCGCGCTGCGCGCTGACCATCAGGTCGGGGTTGATATCGCGTCCGCCTTCGAAGCGGATCGTGCCGTCGCGCAGCACCGTGAAGCGCCGGCCCTGGAAATCGTACGTCCCGCGCACCGTGGTGATCGTGCCGAGCAGCCGCGTCACGTCGCGGCCCGCGGCCTTCTGCAGCCGCAGGTCGCCCCCGATGGTGATGTTCACGGCGCCCAGGCCAATCGGCGCGCCCGGCACGGTGAGGTCGTTGCTGCGAAGCACGAAGTCGTTTGCGATCCCCAGGTGGACGTCCATCGTCAACGCGGAGAACCCCCCCGATGGAGCCGCGTTCTGATTCGCGGGCGCGGGCGGCGCCGCCTGCGCGGCCTGCGGCGCGTCGCCCGCGGCCGTGTTGCGCTCTGCGCCCTCGGGCGTGTTGAGGCGGTCGACTACAGCGGGATCGGCGGGCGTGCGTGTCTGAAAGCCGCGAGTCCGGTACGGCGTCGGCGCCGCCGGCGCCGACGGACCGCCGGCCAACGCGAGCACCGGGTCCAGGTTGATCACGCCCGAGGTCACGCCGAGCTCGCCTTCGATGCGCGGCCGCAGCAGGTCGCCCGTGATCCGGAGATCGCTGTCCATCCGGATGTCGCCCATCTTGTTCTTGATGATCTTGAAGTTCCTTGCGGTCACGTCGACGTTGACGCCGCCCAGCTGCCGCTCGTGAATGGCCAGATCGCCGGTGATCGACAGCGGCTGCTGGTCGTTGTCCAGCACCTCGATGTCGGCGATGTGAATGCGGTCGGGCTCGAGCTCGATGCGCCCGTCGAGATCCGTGTAAGTGGCGCCGGTCGGCTCGACCGTAAACGCGGCGTTGTCGATCGTGATCACACCGCTCGGATGCGGATCGTCGGCGGCGCCCGTGATGTCGATCGTCGCCTGCGTCGTGCCCCGGACGTTGGTAAGGGCGGTCGTCATCCCCTGCACCAGCGCCAGCTCGATCGGTGTGCTGCGGATGTGCAGATCGAACGCGTCCTCCTTTGCGGCCGGAGCCTCCTCATGCGCTCCGGGCGTCGCGGCTTTCTTGAAGGCCGCGACGGGGACATATCCCTTCGCTTCGAGCCAGCTCGACGCGGACTGGTGCAGACGGGTGTCAAGCGTGAGCCCACGTCCTTCGTAGTTGACCGTGCCGCCGAGCGAATCGAAGCGGGCCTGGCGGAACGCTCCCTGGACCACGTCGAACTTTCCCGCCACCTTGGGTGCGTCGGTGCTGCCGGCGATTTCGGCGGAGGCGTTCAGCGTGCCCGAGAGCATCGGCGGGCGCAGCAGCAGTGCGTCGATGGTTGCCAGACTGACGTTCTGCGCAGTGACCTGCAGGGTGTCTTCGGGGCGGCCGAACGTGCCGCTGACCGCGATTTCCTGGTTGTTGCTGGCGAGGCGAAGGTCCTTCACCGCCACCGATCCGTCACCGTACACGATCTCCGCCGTGGCTCCGGGTGCGGTCTCCCACGCCAGGTTCTCGGTCTGGAAGGCGAGGCGGTGGAGGCTCACCTTGTTCTGGTCCGGGTTGAGCGCGAGCGATCCGTCGGCGCTCAGCGACCGCTGCGGCTGCTTCGCGGTGAAATCGAAGCCGACGTTCCGATCGTGGTACTCGGTCTTCGCCGTCAACTGGTTGATGTTCTGGCCGCTGATGACGGCAAACGTCGCGTTCGTCGTCGCGGACACGTCAGCGTGCTCGAAAGCGAGATCGCGCACCTGCGCGGTGAAATCAGATGAGAGCTGGAGCGCGCTCTGTCCGCCGAACTCGAGATCGTTGCCCGTCAGGCGCCCGGCAGCACGCAGATCGTTGCGGTTGCCGGTGATCGTCGCCTCGACGGCGGCGATGCCCTTCGCTTTCTGGTTCACGAGACCGGTGAGGGTCTCGAGGCTCGACGTGTCGGCCCGCACCACAAGGTTTGACTGGCCGCTCGTGTTCAGAGCGATTGTCCCGTTCGCCTTCACGCCGAGATCAGGTCCGTTCAACTCGAGCTGACGGATCTGGCCTGAGCCGCCGCGATAGGTGCCGTCGACTGCAGCGCGATCGATCTTCAGTCCGCCGACCGTGGAGGGACCCAGGGCGATGCGGCCCTGCGCTTCGACGCTGTCCACTGTCACGCCCTTCGAGATGCCCGCCACGGTCGCGTCCACGTCCAGGTCGCCCACCATTTTTCCAGCGGCGGCGGGCTTCCCAGACAACGCGCCCGGATCGAGGTCCGCAAACGCGCCCGACGCTTTGACGTGCAGTGCGTCGCCGCCGAAGGTGGTGTCGAAGGTGAGGTGCTCGATGCGCCCGGACCCGATCGACGAGTCAGTCAGCATCCCGGTCGCCGCGATGTTCAGGTCCGCCGCCGAGGTGCCGCTGCCCTTCGCGACGACGTGGCCGTTGAGGTCGCTCTTGTTGCGATCGCTGTCGAGCGCGCTGACCTTGAACGCCCGGCCGATACGCTGCAGGTCGAGGTGGGCGATGTTCGCGTCCGCCGCGTACTCGATCTTGTCGCCGTCGAGCACAAACGACCCCGTGCTGGGCGCGGTAATGCGGGCGTCGGCAATTACCGAATCGAGCAGGTCGGCCTGGACGTTGACGGATCGGCCGCCACGGCCGACGGCGTGGTAATCGGCGCTGAGACTGGTCGGCGCCGGGGGCACCTTCAACGTCCGCGGCAGCTTCCGGAGGTCCAGGCCGCGGACCCGGCCGCGCATGTCGTAGCCGACCGGCCGGCCGTTCGCCGGCAGAACCAGCTGCCCGGCGGCCGTCACGCCCGCGCCGTACATGCCCGCGCGGGTGTCGATGGTCATGGTGCCGCGGGCCAGCTTCGCCGAGCCGCTGACGCCGTCGGCGGCGATGCCGGCGATGGCCACGTGCGGCCCCGAGAACGTCACCGATCCCGAGAGCTGGTTGAACTGCGACAGCGCCGGCCCCTGCAGGTCGGTTTTCGCGGTCACGGTGAGGTCGCTCTTCTGCGATTTGTCGGCGAGGATCGGGGCGAGATCGAGGTGCCGCACCTCCACGTCGCCCTGGACCGATTGCTCCGGTCCGTCCACATCGGCGACGAGCCTCGCCCACCCCTCGCCCGCCGACGAGCGCAGGTGGAGCGCGACCTTGAGACCGCTCAGCGGGCCGTCGAGCGCGAGCGTAAACGCGGGCGTTAGTGGCCGGCCCTTCAGCGCGGGCAACACCGAAGCGAGCTCTGGCATCGACAGCTTCTCAGACGCGACCTTCAGCTGCAACACCGGGGTGGACAGATAATTCTGGATCGCGCCGTCGATGGTGACCTCGCTCTCCGACGTGTGCACGGCGATGCGATCCAGATACAACGCATCGTTACGCACGGCGACGCCGCCCGACAGCGAGTTCAGCGCGAGATCCGGGTTCGATCCGCGGAACGACACGTGGCTGATGTCCACCGAGTAACGAACCGGTTCGTAGTGAAACGCGGCGCTGGCGTCCAGCCGCTCGAACCGCGACGGCACGTGCATCCGCTCAGCCGCGGCGGGATCGTCGATCACGATCGTTCCATCGCTGACGCCGATTTGCTCCAAGGCGATGGGGCGCTTCGGCCCGGAACGGTCGGCTTCCTGCTTCTCCCTCTTGACGACCCTCGCGATCGCCCACGAATCTCCAGAGCGCCACAGGTGGACGACCGGCTGGTCCACGCGCAGCTGCGCGATCGAGATGCCCTTCGTGATCATCTGCAGCGCGTTGTACTTGACCCCGATATTCCGGATTCTCACCGCCTCGCGGCCGTCGATCGCGAGCGCGACGTTCTCCATCTCGACGCCGTAGAACAGGCTGCCGCCCAGGCGGCCGATCGACAGCGCGGCCGTTCAGGTTCTGATTCGCCTGCTTGACGATGTAGCCGCGAAGCCAGTCGCGGAACCAGGCGGTCTGTGTCACCACCACCGCTGCCGCGCCGGCGCCGACCACCAGCATGAGGATGATCACAAGAGCTCGAATCCATCGCCTTGCCATCTCGTCACCCACTCGCGCTGAAAGAGTCAGAATGCCTGCCCGACGCTGAAATGGATGCGCCAGCTGCGCGCTTCGGGCTCACCGTTGACGGTCAGTCCTGGAATCTGACGCAGCTGAAACCCCACGTCGAAACGAATCGGTCCGATTGGCGTCTTGTAGCGGAGGCCCGGACCGACGGCGTAGTTCAGATCGCTGAAGCGGATGCCCCAGGAGTTCGCCCAGACGTTGCCGCCGTCGAGGAAGAGGACGCCGCCGAGATTGCCGAAGAGCGGCGCGCGAAGCTCGGACGTGAACGAGAACATGCTGTCCCCGCCGACCGGCAGCCCCGACTCGCTGAGCGGGCTCACCTCGTACCGCCCCCAGCCGCGAATCGAGGTCGCGCCGCCGAGGAAATACTTCTTCGAGAACGGCACGAGCGCCTGGTTGCCATTTGGCGGATCGATGTTGCCCATCTGCGCGCGGTTGGCCCAGACGAGCGATCGGCCTATCGGCAGGTAATGGCGCCCGTCGGCGAACACCAGCCAGTAGGCGAAGGTGCCGGGCAGGAACCGTCCCGCCTGCTCGGCGTGGAACGTCGTCTGGTAGCCCCGGCGCGCATCCAGAAGGTTGTCGGCGGTGGAGTGCTGCAGGTCGAAACCGAGCGCCGTCACGGTGCCCTGCTGCGAGACCGTGCTCGGGTCGAGTCCCAGCGCGATCAGGTTGTTGCGCAGCTTTGGATCGGTGAGCACCTTGCTCGAAATCGTGCTCGCATCCCGCTCGGACATCATCGACACCGACCACGACGTCGACGCGTTGGCGCGGTGGCTCAGCGCGAGGCGGCCGCCGACAATGTGCGATCGGTAGGCGGGCGTGTAGGTGTACCAATCTTGCCCCGAGCCGCCGAGCGAAAAATGCGGGGCCAGGAAATACGGCTGCGTGAGCTCGAGCCGGATGCCCCGATCAAGCGACGACCAGCGCCCATGCGCGGTCGCTGTGCGCGCGCCCCCGAGGAAGTTCACGTGGCGGTACTCGGCGTCTACGCGCGCCTTTTCCTCGCTGCCGTAGCCGAAGCCGAACGTCGTCCGCTGATGGTTGCCTTCGGCGACGGTGACCCGCGTCGGCACCTCGGTCGGCTGCCGATCGATCTCCGCCGGCTGCACCGACACGAACTGGAATAGCTCCATGCGGTACAGGCGGCGCTGCGTCTCCTGGACCAGGCTGCGGCGATACAGATCGCCCGGGTGGTACGGCAGCTCCCGCTCGATCACGCGCTCGCTGACGCTTCGGTTGCCGGCAATCGCGATTGGGCCGAAGTAAGCCATCTGCCCGGCCTGGGCATTGAAGGTGATGTCGGCGTCCTTGCCGGCCGTGCCGCCGAGACGTTCGTCAATCGCTACCCGGGCGTACGGGTAGCCGTGGTCGCGAAGTTCGTTCAGCGCGAGCTCCTGGGTGGCGACCACCTGCTGCCGATCGCGGGGCTCCCCGATCTTCAGCGGAATCGACTGCTGCATCGTGCGGAAGTGTTCCGGGGGGATGACCGCGAAGCCGTTGAAGTTCACACGGGCGGTCCGGATGGGCTCGCCTTCCGAGACCGTCAGCGTGACATCGACCTCGTCCTGCTTGCTGTTCAGTTTCACGTCGAACGATGTCACGCGTGCATCAGGGTAGCCGCGGTCGGCGTAGAACACCTGGATGCGCATCAGGTCCGCATCGAACCGTGTGCGATCGAAGTACTTTTTCTTGCCCCACGGCAGGATCGAGCTCGGCTGCGTTGCGAGCGTCTTCTGGAGCTGCGCCTTGTCCACGGCCTTCACGCCGTTGAACGAGATCTTTCGCACCTTGATGGTGCCCTGCTCGTTACACGCCGCGCCGAGGAGCACAACGGACGCGAGGCATACGCAGATCGACACACGCAGCACGATGCGCTGGACCAACCACAAACCGTGCCACGCGGAGTGTTCGGGCTTACCTTTGGTGCTCGCCACGATTGACCACAGCCGTGTCAGGATTCACGACACAGGCGTCCTGATCGGACGCAGGCGGCGAGCCCCGCGACGATCTACTCGCGGGGCGCTATGGAGCCGTCCGGATCAAAAGGCTCGCAGATCTTCTGAAGCGTTCCGCGGCCGAACCGCGACGCCAGCCGCAGGAGCCGCAGAAAGACCTGGGCGGTGATGAATGCGTCGCCGGCGGCGGTGTGCCGATCGTGAGGCACGACGCTGAACATCTCGCAGAGCGCGTCCAGCGTGAAGTGGCGAATCGCGGGCCGGCCGGCGAAGGCCCCGTCACGTTCGAGATGAAGGGTCAGGTCCATCGTGTCGAGGCTGCGGTTGAGCAGCGGCAGGGCCCAGTGGCGCGCGCAGGCCGCGCGCACCGCGGTGACATCGTGGCCGATGTGGTGTCCGACGATGACGCCGTCCTTCAGGTAGTCGAGAAACGCCTCCAGCGCGGCGCGTTCGTCCAGCCCGTTGACGCTCTGGTCGCGTGTGACGCCGTGGACGGTCACTGCGGTCGTGTTCTCGGAAACCTTGAGCAGGGCTGAGTACGAATCTTCGATCACGATGTCCCCGCCGAGAACGGCAACGGCGCCGATGCTGACGATGGCGTCGGTGACGGGATTGAGGCCGGTGGTCTCGAGATCGAGGACGACGAACCGTACGTCCTCGATCGACGTGTCGTCCGCCCAGGTAGAGGTGAAGTTCCGTCCGTAGCGATCGGCGACCGCGGAGCCGCTCACAGCTGATCGATCCAGCCCGAATCCCCGGTGAACTCCAGCAGCCGGAGAATCGATCGAAAGCCGCCCTTCAGGATTCTCCGGTCGTAGCTGCTGAAGAGCGCCGGCGGCAGATCCAGTCCGGCGGTGCCCTGGCTTATGCCGACGCGCGCCTGTTGGCCGAGCACGATGCGCACGGTGTCGGACGCTTCGCGGAATATCGCCTGGTGTTCGGGCAGCCTCGCTGCGGCAGCCGCGAAACGATCGAGCGTCGAGCGTCGAAAGCATGCGCCGGTCGCGATCCCGAACACCCGGCCCACGTCGATCAGCGGGCGCAGCGCCGATTGCTCGAGGTGGAACGTGGTGACCTGCTCGCCCTCCTGGTCGACCACGGCGTCCTGGAAGAACGTGAGTGGCGGCAGCGTGGCGAGGCAGTCGTTCGCCAGGATTCCCACGAAGTCCCGATCCACGGCGGCCAGGGCGTGGGATTCCACCTGTTCCCACAGCGAAACGGGTCCCTCGACGGGCCGCATGTCGAACAGCGTGCGGGCGCGATACATCTGCTGGCGGACCGGGTCGGTGATCCACTGGCCGAACCGGATCTTCCATTCCGACGCGGACGCGACGTAGAAGTCCCATTCGAACGACGAGGTCGCCCGGGCAAGATAGTCGCAGTCGACGAGCGCGTCGATGACACGCTGGTACGCCCGGCGCATCGATTCCATGCCGCCGTCGCCCTCCAGCACGAGGACAGGATGCGGCGCAAGCTTCGTGAGTGACTCCGCGCGGCCCGACGACCCGGCGAAGCACCAGCAGCCGCCGGCGGCATTGCCACCCGTCAACGCGACGACACGCGCAAAGATCGCTCGATCGACCAGGTGGACGAGACGGCTCAGCCAGTCGATCGCCGATGCCTCGTTCAGGTGCGCCAGCGCAAACGCCCGCGTGCGTCTGTTGATCTCCCGCAACTCGCCCGTGCTCGACGCCGAACCGACTTCGGACAGCAATCCAACCGGATGCTCACCGAAGAGCGGCGCGAGATCACGAGTGGTGACGAGCGCGTGCAGCCGGCTGTTGCGCGTGCCGTCCTCGGTCACGGCAAGCGCCTCGACGCCGGCCGATCCCATCGCCAGGACTCCTTCGGCGAGTGAGATATCCGGCGCCACCGTCGGCGGCGTCGCAACCGGAACCGCGAGCCCCGCGATCGTCCCGCGGGCATCTCCTCCACCGGCGGCTGCCCAGCGGAGGATCGATGCCACGGTCAGCACGCCCACCGGCCGGCCCTCGTCGTCCACGACGGCGAGGGCGTCGGACGATGACCCGAGCAGCCGCGCGGCCACCTCGTTCAGCCCGTCGTCCATCCGGCACGTGACGAGCGGCCGCCGTGAAACGACGTCGTGCAGAGACGTGTCCTGCAGATCACGGCGGCTCCCGCCGGGCTGCGCGGCCGGCGTCGCCCGCCCTTCGGCCTCGACGTACTGAACCGCGTCCGGGTGTTTGAGGACGCAGGCCTCGAAATCGTCGGCCGGAAATGCGTACAGGACGACGTCGCTTTCGGAGCGCGCCGTGTGCTGACAGGAACGGGAGCCCGTATATCGTTCGAGGCCGAGCATGTCGCCGGCGCCGCGAATATCGCGCAGCTGCGAGCGGCCGTTCGCTTCGTCCCAGAGCGAGACGGTGCCCTGCTGGATGACGAAGATCTGCGCGCGATGGGGTTCGCCCTGCCAGAGGAGGTATTCGTTCCGCTCGAAAAAGCGTACGCGGCCGTGGGCAGCCATCGCCAGCAGGTCGCTCAACTCGGCGACCTGGAACGGCGCGTACTGTTTCAGAAAGTCGGCGACGCGGTAGCTGATTTCCGAAGTGTCCACGGGCGAAGGCGTGTGGGTGGTCTGGAAATTGTACTCCAACGCCGAGAGCCATTTTCTTGGGTCTGACCCGCTGTAGGTACTAGGACTAGGAGGGGATATTGGGGTGACATGACGCAACATCGGCGATCTCGGGAACGCCCCTGCATCGCAAAACGATCCCTCATGTCGCATCAACGCTGCATGTTATGATGCCGACGAATTCCTGACATTGGTTGACAGACCAATTGCGACGCCTTGGCTGCGGCTGGGATAGTCCCGCTTCCGGCCGGCGCACTCGCATCCTGCCGGACGATAGGGCGTCCACGGCGGCGTTGGGTCAGGCCTTCGGCGCCCGCTATCACATCATCCGGTCCTCGGTTGGGAGGCGTAGGAGCGGTGCTTAGCCAGAGAGGCCATCTTTTTGGCCTGTTATTTCACTGCCTCACCCGGCATAACCAGGCCTTCGCCTTACGTTCATCTACGGGACGCTTTCGCGCAAAGCGCGAGACAAAGCTCCGATGACGTGCCCTTATTGTGGCGCCGTCGTGCTGGCCGCCAGCAACCGCTGCGCCAGCTGCGACCGCGCGTTGCCGTCTGGGCGTCAGGTCTTGACCGGGCTGCTCACACCCGTCCCCCTTCTTTCCTCAATCACTAACACCGCGTTACCAGAAGCTGATACGAGCGGACTCCCTTGTCTCACAGATACCGCGGTCACCACGCTGGCCGACATGACGGTGCCGGATTCCGAGGCGGCGACCAGGTTCGGGGACGCGGCTGCGGCCGCAGAGACCTTCTTTGAAACTGGAGGCCGGACGTCGGGCTCCGCGAATGACAGTCCGACAGCCGGTCCGCTCGCTGTCGGTCAGGCCTTTGGCAATCGTTACCACATCATTCGGGCGTTGGGCGTCGGCGGTATGGGCGCCGTGTATCAAGCCTTCGACGCGGAATTAGGCGTCGCCGTTGCGATCAAGGTCATTCGCCCGGAGATCATGGCGGACGCTCATGCCGCAGCCGAGGTCGAGCGACGCTTCAAACGCGAGCTGTTGCTCGCCCGCCAGGTTACGCACCCGAACGTCGTCCGCATTCACGATCTCGGTGAGATCCACGGCATCAAGTACATCACGATGTCTGTACGTGGATGGGACGGATCTCGCCACCGTTCTAAAGAGCGAAGGCAGGCTGCCCATCCAGACGGTGCTTCGGATCGTGCGCCAGGTAGCGTCCGGACTGGTCGCCGCTCATGGCGCAGGCGTCGTCCATCGGGACCTGAAGCCGGCCAACATCATGATCGCGAAAGACGGCGAAGCGCTCATCATGGATTTCGGGATCGCGCACTCGACCGATCCGGCAGGTGCGGGCTCCCCGGCGGTGTCGGGAATGGCGGGGATTCCGAGCAACCTGCTGCGGGCCGCGCGGTACGAAGTCACGATGCAAGGCGCGATCGTCGGCACAGTCGAATACATGGCGCCCGAGCAGGCGAGGGGACAGTCAGTCGACCAACGCGCCGATGTGTACGCGTTGGGACTCATTCTCTACGACATGCTCGTCGGAGGGCGCCGCGCCGAGCGGGCGGAGAGTGCCATCGCGGAACTCAAAGCTCGGATGGAACAGGCGCCGACGTCGGTCGAGTCCGCGGTGCCGGCGATCCCGGCTGCACTCGACGCTCTCGTGTCTCGATGCCTCGAGCCCGATCCGGCGGCGCGGTTCCAAACGTCAGCCGATCTCGCGACCGAATTGGACCGACTCGACGAGAACGGGGAGCTGATTCCGATCAAGCGCGTAGTCCGACTGCCTCTTGTCTTCGCAATGGGCTCGCTGCTGGTCGCACTCTCGTCCGGCATCTGGTGGTATTTCCGGCCGGCAGTCCCGGTCGCGGCGCACGACCCGGTGACCGTGCTGATTGCGGATTTCGAAAACAAGACCAACGACCCGATGTTCGACCACACGCTGGAGCAGACGCTCAGGCGCGCGTTGGAAGGCGCCAGCTTTATCAGCGCGTACGACCGCAGCAGGATCCGTAGCGCATTTGGCGTCCAGCCGCCCGAGAAACTGGACGAGGCGGCGGCACGTCAGGTCGCGATGAAGCAGTCTCTGGGTGTCGTCTTGTCGGGCTCGATCGATCGGAAGGGAGACGGCTACGAGGTTTCGATGAAGGCTTCGCAGCCGATAACGGGCGATGTCACGGCTACTGCCAGAGATCGCGCATCCTCCAAGGACCAGGTCCTTGGAACGGTCACCAAACTGGCGACCGCGGTTCGGAAGGTCCTTGGCGAAAAGACGTCAGAGTCGAATCAGCTATTCGCAATGAGGAGTATCTCAACCACCTCATTTGATGTCATCAGCGAGTATGCGGCTGGAATCGAATTGCAATCCAAAGCCAAGTACGAGGAGGCCCGCCAAAGGTTCTTGAAGGCGGTAGAGCTGGACCCCAAATTTGGTCTCGGCTATCAGAGTCTGGCGGCGACCTCTCGGAACGTCGGGAAGATGGAAGATGCCGAGAAGTACGCGAAGGAAGCGCTCCGCTATCTCGATGGGATGACGGAGCGGGAACGCTTTTCGACTCGCGGGAATTACTACAGGATGACGGGGGATTTGCAGCAATGCGTGAAGGAGTACGGTGAACTGATCGCGCGATACGACGCAGATACGGTGGCGCACAACCAACGTGCGATTTGTCTGATGAAGTTGCGAAACATGCGCGGGGCCATGGCTGAAATGCGAAAGGCGATACAGATTCTGCCCAACCATATGAGCTACCGTGGCAATTTTGCACTGTTTGCCGACTACGCAGGAGACTTCTCGACAGCCGAGCAAGAAGTCCGGGCCCTGAAGGACCCGCCCGCACATGCGATCCTCGGCCTGGCGTTCAGCCAGCTTGGACAAGGCCGTTTGCGAGAAGCGGCCGACACGTACGAGAGGCTTAAGGCGACGGATGCCTGGGGCGCATCTACCGGATCTGCCGGTCTCGGCGACCTGGCGGTGTATGACGGCCGCTTTTCGGACGCCGTGCGAATCTTCGAGCAGGCCGCAGCTGCGGACCTGAAGACGAAGAATACGGACAGCGCGGCGAACAAGTTCGTCTCACTTGGATTCGTTCAGCTCGCGGGAGGTCAGAAAGCCGCCGCGGCGGCGGCGGCCAGAAAGGCGCTTGAGAACAGCCAAGCCATGCCATTCCGATTCCTGGCGGCTCGGATCCTGATCGAGGCGGGTGGGATCGCCACAGCCAAGGCTGTGGCGGCCGAATTCGCCTCCCAGCTGGGAGCGGAGCCCCAGGCCTACGGCAAGATCATCGAGGGCGAAATCGCGTTGAAGAACGGAGAGACCGGCCAGGCGGTCAAGATTCTAAGCGACGCGAACAATCTCGTTGATACATGGTTGGGCCACTTCGATCTTGGTCGCGCGTACTTGGCGGCTGGCGCATTTGCTCAAGCCGACTCAGAGTTCGACCGCTGCATCACGCGCCGCGGCGAAGCACTATCGTTGTTTGACGAGGATCCCACCTACGGCTACTTCCCTCCGGTCTACTACTATCAAGGTCGCGCTCGCGAAGGGTTGCAGACTGCAGGGTTCACCACTTCATATCGCGAGTACCTGAAGATTCGCGGCAACTCAACCGAAGATCCACTGCTGCCGGAAGTCCGCAAGCGAGCCGGCGCCTAGAAAAAAGACGGTGTTGCGCTGTTGACTACTTCTTCTTCTTCAGGACGGTGACCGTGACGGTTGCCGTCGGCCCGCCGGACTGGTCGCTCATCCAGGTCGCCCCATCGGTCCACTTACGACTGTCCCTCGCTTTGTAAGTGAACGTGTCCGTTCCGTAGAAGCCCTTGACCGGTGTGTACGTCAACGAACCGTCTGGGTTGAGCGTCAGCGAACCGTTGGACGGCCCCGCAACGGGGGAGTCTCCTGTCACGCGCGGATAGGTGTATGGTGTCGGGCTGTCAGTGTCGGTATCGTTCGCAAGCACGCCCGCAGCACGCGACAGGGTGAGGGCCGCATCCTGATTCACCGTGTAGACAGAGCCACCATCAGCGACTGCCTTAGGCGGATCGTTGCGCGCAACGATGGTGAACGGATTGGAGGCAATCCCTGTCCCACCGTCGGCGTCGGCGAAATTCGCCTTGACGATATAGGTAAACGGGACGCCATTGGGAAGCTCTTCAGGGTCTTCAAAGGTCGTCGTCGTTATCCCGCTGTACGTCTTGACCCCTGACAGACTGAAGGTGCTGCCTGTTGACCGATAAACGGTGTACGACAGAACGGTACCGCCGTTGGGCCCTTTCCAGTCCAGTCTATCGTGATGCAGTTGCGTCCCGACACACCCTGGCATTCCGACGATGCATACCGTGAGTCTGTTCGGAGGCGCATAGCCTGCGCCCGCGAACCTGTCGATGTCGAGCTCCCGGCCGGAATCGTCCCGGACGCCGGAGTCGTCCCGAACCCCCGAATCGTCGCGCACGCCGGAGTCGTCCCGGACGCCCGAGTCGTCCCGGACGCCGTCGTCATTGACGCCCGAGTCGTCCCGGACACCCGAGTCGTCCCGGACACCCGAGTCGTCCCGGACGCCGGCGGAGAATCCCTGAAGGTTGCTCCCGCCACCTGTCTGGTCCAGGCCGAGGTGCAGCCAGTCGTTGTACCCGTGAAGCGGAGGTGTCGAGTAGGCGGAGCCGCTCAGAACACCGTCGAAGTTGATGTCCTGCGCGCTCCCATTTCTTGTAGGGTCCGTATTCCAGTCGATCGATTCGGTCGTCAGTGGTCCGTCGATGCGGCTCATGTTCACCCAGTCGATCGGCAAGGGATCCGGGAACGACGCGCCGCTGCAGTAATGCTTCGACGGCGAAGATCCCAGCAGGTACGGCAGCGTCCCCGGAACGATGGGCGCGAACCACGCGGTCCGGTAGGGTTGTAACAGCGGGCTGAATGTGCCGTCGCTCAACACGGTCTCGTCGAGGTCGTGGGATTGAGCGTCAGTATCGCGGGAATAATCGAAGAACGCGTTGCCGGAATTATCGCGGAGGCCGATCACCTGGAACGCATAACTCATGATGCTCGTGTAGTTAGGTTTGCAGTTTGGCTCGATATACCGCGTTTGGCCGTTCCATACCGGCGGAGGACCGCCGTGCCAGAGCCCGCCATTGTGCCCCACTTCGTGCAGCGTCGTGCCGGCAACAAGTTCGGGCGATCCCACTCCATTGACCCTGTCCCAGATGCCCGTCGAGACCATGAACCGCTGGCCAGGCTGCTGCGCGACCCCGGTTATGGTTCTGGGTACATGAAACTGCGGGTTGTTTGCCACCGTACAGGTGCCCGTCGTGCTGTCGTAATCCGTGGGATTGTTGCTCGCATCCAGGCACGGGAACGGCGATCTCGGTGTCCCACGTGCGTGGACGTAAAAGCCCTGATGGAAGATTCCATTCCGAGCCGGATCAGAAAGGTGGTACTGAGGGCTGAGGCTGAACTGAAGAAACCCGCGCATCCAGCCCACCGTTCCTGGAAAGTACTGGAATTGACAGGGGCTGGTGTCCAACCCGCATGACGTTTCATCGATCAGGCTTCCACCCTTGGCGTATTGGGATGGCACGAGATAGCTATCAACGACCGCGGTATCAGTCGTCGACACGAAGTCAGGCCCAAGCCCGTGGTACGTCGCGGTGTTACCCACGTCGAAATGCGGCCGGACACCCTGAGTGCCATCGGCGTTACTAACGCCAGGGGCGTTCGTGTAAGTCTGGATCATCAGTTTCAGAACTGCGGGTGTCGGGAGGTGATTGTGCGGGGGAATTGTCAACTGTCCGGCTGCGACACCGGGATAAGGAGCGTTCGCCGGATCGCCGTAGGTCTTATTGACGGTGGTGCGCATTCCGTCCATCTGGAAATAGATGTCTTTGTGCTGTGAGCTCCCGCCCATCGCCGGCAGGTTCGGAAGCTCTGAGCCGTCCGCGTCCAGGTGAAGACCGGCGACCCGATCCTCCACTCCGTCCGGTGCTCCGTCGTCGTCGATATCCGCTACCGCCGTGCTGAAGATGATCGCTCCCCAACTGAGGCAATCGTAGGGCGTGAGCTTCGTATGATCGACAGTGACCGTCACTGTCTCGCCAAAGCCGTCGTAGGGTTGCCTTGCGGTTCCAGGCGTCATCAACTGAAGCTGACCGATGTTGACCGTGCGGGCAGTCCAGGAACGGTCCGAAGCGTTCGACGTGCCGGGAAATGGATCGTTCGCGAGGAGTGTCGGCGCTCCGGAGGACGAAAAAAACAGTCGGTCCGTGCCATTGGGCTGGCTGGCCGCGGCGATTTGGGTCAATCGCGCATCGCTATCGGCTCTCGACTGATAGACTCCGCGGATCGGCTGTTGCAACATCGCGCCCGCCGTGTTCGGCAGCACGCCGATTCCGTCATAAATGAGGATCTTCCGGAGGGGCTGCCTGGGATCTCGGTAGACCACGACCAGGCTGGCGCCGGCACTGACCGGAGCGTTGTTCCCGTTTCCGGCATCCGGCAGAGTGACGGTGTGCAGCGCGTACGGCAGGTTCGTCGCCGGGTCGATATTGTTCATGAGGTCGGTGTCGTTGACCAGGCGCCTTCCCGTCGACTTGCCGTTCGCATCCAGCTTGAGTGGTAGCAGTCTCCGAACATCGGCACGCATTTGGTACATCGTGAACGTCGGGCCGCCGCCATTGGAACCCCAGCATGAGGCGTAAGGCCCGGTGAGTGTCAGTTGAGCGGTTTGCACGACATTTACGTCGAGACCTCGGAACTTTACGCCCGCGAGCTGAGAAGGATCCGTCGCGATCGTTTCCCAGTAGAGCCAGGCGGCGAGGATCTCTCCGGGTAGCCCATCAGCATCTGCCGGAACGCCCTTCATGTTGATCGTGCCTGTCGCGGTAATTTTGGAACCACCCGCGCCAGGCAGGTCGACGGAGCCCACCACGTAGTTACCTGTGGTGAGGTAACTGTTGGAGATCGGCAAAGAAACTGGTGGCGGCGGGGCCGCCGCATGGCCACCCGTCTGCGCGAACAGCACGACGAGTCCCAGGGCCAAAAGCGCAATACCAACTATCCGTCTTGCCAACTCGAGTGCCGTTTCAACGCCGACCTTCTGTCGTGACATGACCGTCCCCTTCGTGCGCGCCTAAGCCAACGTTCTCAGGAAGTCGCCACCGGCGCGGGACGGTACCTGTTTTCCGCCGAGGTTTTTCTGAAACAACAAACGGTCGCACGCCGACGCCTTGACGACCGTTACGGGTGAACCGCGGAATCGCGCGCCGTTCACCTGGGCAACATTCGTGGAGATCGTTTCCCAGTAGAGGTACGCCGCGATGATATCGGCGCCCGCCGGAACGCCGCTCATCGGGATAGTGCCGGTGATGAAGCCGTGGTCGACGGACTGCGGATCGAGATCCACGCCGCCGGCGACGTCGTTGTCGGTGACGAGGAAGCCCTTGCGAACGGCAGTGCGTCGGCGGCCTGAGCCTGCGCGCGCTGCTGTGAGGACATCAACGAAACAGAGAGCGCGGCGACGACGTTGCGGAACCAGGCACCCGAGCGCAGACCTGCAGCGACACCGTTCGACATCGAGACCTCAAATAAACTGTGAAAGGCCGCTGGCTGGAAATGGGCCTCAGCCGTAGATCTTACGGGATCGGGGCGCCGTTTGGGCGCTAAACCACACAAATATAAAGGGATCCAAGCGGCCCACATTAATCTTCCGCGAGGGCGAACATGCGGGAAGGGGACGGGAATCCGGTGCTGACACGCGCCCCGGAGGTCGTCAGCGGGGCGCCGCCGGGCCGCCCTCGGATCTCCGGAGCTCCTCTGCATCGCGCTGGAGCTGCAGCGCGCGCGCCTCACTGAGATATCGCTCGATTTCGTCCAGCTGCCGTCGGGTTTCGGATGGACCCTGCTCGCCTTTTGAAGCCGCCCGCTGCGCGACCTCCTCGCGCAGGGCCAGCAGGCTACGCACGTCTGCACGGCGGGCCATCTCGCCGGCACGACGAAGCGAGTTTGTCGGGACGGGGGCGCCCTGTGGAGGCGGCGTGGCCGCGGGCGCGCTGGATGACGCCGGCAGGGGCATGGACACCGCCGGCGGCGCGGGCGATGCCGTCAGCGCTTCGACGGTCGGCACCTGCGCGGAGGCAGTCACGTTCGACGGCCGGCGGCGCACCGACCAGAGGCCGGCGGCGGTGCCGGTCAGGCCTCCGACGACGACGGCGATGAGGGCGCTTCTGAGCACCCCGGCCTGGCTGTGCATCCTATTTCGTCAAGTCGACGGTTACCCGATTCATTTCGGCAGCTGTGATCGCGATGCGCTCGGTGCGCTCGCCGAACTCTGGATGACGGAAGGTGATCTCGTGCGAACCGATGGCGATTTCGAGGTTCGCCAGCGGTGTCTGCCCGGCAGGGGCCCCGTCAATCAAGACGTCGGCCCACGGCTTCGCGTTCACGTTGAGGCGCGTCGTCGGCGCCGTGACCTTCAGCGAGACGATTGCCCCCGGCGCGACGTCGATGGTCCGCGGCTGCTCGTACCCAAGCGTCCCGTTGCGCAGCACGAAGCTGTGGCGGCCCGCCGCGAGCATCACCTTGTTCGGGCCGCTCGTCGCGATCGTTTCGCCGCGCTCGATGACTTCGACGGGAAACGGCGACGCCACCACGATCCAGCCTGCGACCGGTGCCGTCGATCGAGGCAGTGAAAACATCAACTGCTGCGCGACGCTGCCGGCGACGGTCACTGACCGCTGGGCAGAACCGGTCTCGGAGGCCACGCTGACCAGATGTTCGGCCGCGGCAAGATCGTCGACGACGAGCGGCGAGACACCACGCGTCTGTCCGTCGATGGTAACGCGCGCGCCGGGCGGATCGGTCTCGATGGACAGCCGTCCGGATCCGGCGCTGCCCCCACTGAGATCGAAATACTGCGACAGCTGCGCGCCCGCGACGACGTTGAGTTGCACCGTGCGCTCCACGCCGGCCGCGCGGATCGCCATCCTGTGCGAGCCGGCGGCGACGCGGATCGTGAGCGGTGTTTTCCCGCGCGGTTCATCGTCAATCAGGACGACGGCGCTGTCGGGCTGCGTCTGCACGGTGAGCGCCGCGGAACCGATCGTCGCCGCGCTGGCCGGCACGAACCAGGTCCGGACGGCGAGAAACGCCGCGACGGCGCTCAGGACGCCGATCGACGCGATGAGGGCGGAGGTCCGTGAGGGCATGGCGTGCAACGGGCGCCACCCCCTTTTCCCACATCCTCAACGCAGGATCAATCGTTGTTCGACGTATCGATGGGGTTCTTCCTCCTCGGCATAAGCAAGAGCTGCACACTCGCACTCGCTACGTCGAGCGATTACTGGATGCTGACCACACGGATCACGGGAGACATCATGTACTTCGCGTTCTTGTTCCCGTTGCCGTTGCCGCTCCCGGTCTGGTGAATCGACTGATCGCCGTCGAAATCGAGCAGCATGGTAGTCGCGCTGCCGGTAACGATGAATTCGTTATTGAGCTTCACCTCGCCGGACGGAATCTCGACGGACGCGCTCGCGCCGGCAGGCGGCGCAATCGCGGGGGAACAGGCCGGCCCTGTCGAGGGCGCGTCGAAGTAAATGGCGGCGCTGGTCACGTTAAGGCGCACCTGCGTGTATTTGCCAGCGGGCAGCGATCCGACACCAAGCACGTCCGTTGCGCCATTGAGCTTCTTCAGATCGCAGGTACGAGTCGATCCAGACGCAAAACTCAGCGTCCTCCATTCGCCGGGATCCGCGCGATGCACGGTGACTTCGGAGAACGTGACCAGCAGCGCCTTCGCGTCGCTGAAGGGACTGTCGGTGATGTGAATGGCCAGCGTACCAGTCGAGCCGCCCGTGCTGCTCGCGCCAGTTCCGGTCGAACCGGGTGCTGAGTTCGAGTCACTCGGTGTCGTCGGAGTATCGCTGCCCGAACAGGCCAGCGTTGCGCCGGCGAGCAGCGCGACGAAGGCAATCGGTGCACAGACAAGATATGCGCGCATGGAACAGCTCCTCGCCGCTTGAGGCAGCAAGAGCCATTCCTGCGAGGCGAAAGGCCGATTGCTTATGGTTCAGCTACTTACCGCCAACACAAGAATGGCTGGCCGGTCGGTCCGCTGACGAAATCGTGTAAGAGGGCGCCGGATCCATCATCGGCCCGCCCCTACCGTCCGGGTGGAGGCGCAGCAGGCGGCGCGGCGTGCAGGCGCGCCACGTCCCGCGCCCAACCCGCCGGCACCGACCGGAGCGCCGCCGACGCCAAGGCCGTCCTGCACGGGACGCCGCGGCCGCACGATCCCCTTCTTGCGATCTTCCTCGAGCGCGCGATCCTCGGCGCGTTCGCCGCCGAGCGACTGCGTGAGCGCCATGTTTCCCTCGTGGCACGAGTACGGAAGGATGCGCCCGCCATCGAGCGGCGTCAACGGCATCGACATCGTCCACGGACGCTCGTACGTGACCGGATCGTCGATCGTCACCTGATACTGCACGATGTCGTTCGCCATGCGCTTGAACCGCTCCGTCAGCTTCAGCTTCGTGCTCGTGCGATTGCCGTTGCCGTTCAGGCCGATCGCCGTGCGGTCCGTGAAATTCGTCGTCTCGACGACGAGCTCTTCGCCTTCCCAGTGGCCCTTGGCGTCGCCCAGGTACTGTTCGATCACCGGGCTCGGGTGCGGCCGCCCGTCGGTCGGGATGATGCGCGTGTCGTGGATCATCTCGTACGTGATCGCGACCACGCCCGGCCCCTGCGAAATCTGGGCGCCGTTGCCGTAGATGACGCGCAGCGTGGATCCGAGGATCCCGCGCGTGATGCACCGCTCGTAGAGTGAGAAATCGGTCGTCCAGTCGAGGGGGCCATCGCCATAGGTGCCGCGCGGCATGGGCCGCTGCGTGCCCTTGGGCGTGAAGGCCGGCAGCCGGCCGTCGGGCGGGTCGACAATCAGCGACGTCTGATGGAACGCGCGTCGCGCGAAATCGAAGCGGAACGGACCGACGGCTTCCTGGTCGCCCTGCGTGATGCCGCGCTCGACCTGCTTCGCGCGTTGCGTGAACTCTTCTGGGTTCAGGTAGAGCCGGTCGCCGTACTGGGCGGGCCGCACCATGGGAATACCGCTCGTGTCGTCGGTGGACCACACGCCCTGGAGATCCGGATCGCCCCACGGCGTCCTCGGGGGCACGTAGCGCGTCTTCGGCGCCTCGCCGCCGAATGCGGTGACGACGAGCGGCGGGGCGGACGAAGCTTTCGCCTGACCCAGCACAGAGACCGCAGTCAGATTCCACACGCCGGCAATGGCCGCCAGCGTCACCGTCGCGCCGAGTGTGGCCTTCCTCATCGCTCGTCTCCTCATTTCCAGGAACCGTCGTCGGCATCCCGCGTTGTCTACAGCTGAGGCCCTGATCGTTCGGCGGTGCTCGTCTCAATTAATATGACAGTCAAACACAAATTATCTACAGTCAAGTGCATGGGGATCACGGGGGCCTGATCGATGCGCGTCTTCGTCACAGGCGCGACGGGTTTCATCGGCCGGGCGCTCGTGCCGCGCCTTCAACGCGACGGCCACGCCATCGTCGCGTGGGTACGGTCTGCGCCCCGGGCGCGCGCACTGCTTGGCGCGGACGTCGAGATCGTCACCGGTCCGTTGGGAGGCGGCGCGGCCGTGGACGTACTGAGCAGCTGCGACGGAATCGTCAACCTTGCCGGAGAGCCCCTCGTCGGCAAACGGTGGACGGCGGCCCGGCGCGCACGGCTCGAGCAGAGCCGTGTGGCGCTGACCGAACAGCTCGTTGACGCGATGGCTGCGGCCGGCATGCGGCGCAGCGTGCTCGTGTCGGGCAGCGCCGTCGGCTATTACGGCGACCGCGGCGGCGAAAGCCTCACCGAAGTGTCGGCACACGGCGACGACTTCCTCGCGCAGCTCTGCATCCGCTGGGAATCGGCCGCGAGGAACGCGGAGAACCTCGGTGCGCGCGTCGTGCTCCTGCGCACCGGCGTCGTGCTGGGCCGGGCGGGCGGCGCGCTCTCGAAGATGCTGCCGCCGTTTCTCGTGGGCGCCGGGGGCCCCATCGGATCGGGAAATCAGTACTTCCCGTGGATTCACCTGCACGATTTCGTCGCGATCGTGGCCGCCGCGCTGACGGATTCGAGCTACTCCGGTCCGGTGAACGCCGTAGCCCCCGAGCAGGTGACGGCGCGAGGCTTCGCGGGGGCTCTGGGGCGGGCGCTGAAGCGTCCCGCCGTTCTGCCGGTGCCGGCGATTGCCCTCAAGGCGATCTTCGGAGAGGCGGCCATCGTGCTCCTGGCGAGCCAGCGTGTCGAGCCTCGGGAGCTGACGGCGCGCGGGTTCCACTGGGGGTTCCCGACGCTTGATGCGGCGCTCGACGACATCCTGCACGATCGCGTCGTCTCCATCGTTTACCGCGGCAGCGACGACGGCCAGTACGAGCTCCGCGCGAGGGCTGTCGTCAACGCGCCGGTCGGCGAGACGTTCGCGTTCTTCTCGAAGGCGGAGAACCTCGGCCTGCTGACACCGGCGGCGATGCAGTTTTCCATCGACGGTCTCGCGCCGGCGATGCAGACCGGCACGGTGATCGACTACCACATCGCGCTCGGGCCCGCGCCCGTGCGCTGGCGCACGCGTATCGCCGACTGGGAGCCGGGCCGGTCGTTCGTCGACGTCCAGGATCAAGGGCCCTACAAGCACTGGCGGCATCGTCACGCGTTCCAGGACGATGGAGGTCGCACGGTGATGGAGGACCAGGTCCTCTACACGCCGCCGCTGGGGCTGCTCGGCCGGATGGCGCACCGGTTGTTCATCGCGCCGGCGCTGCGGCGGATTTTTCAGTACCGCAGCGACGTGATCCGCCTGCGCTTCGGTTGATTACGAGGTCCGCGACTAGTAGTCGTCGCGCCGGTTGCCGAGGAAGCGCAGCAGGAACAGGAAGAGATTGATGAAGTCGAGGTAGAGCGCGAGCGCGCCCACCACCGTGGCGGCCGACGTCGAGCCGGCATTGGTCGCAAATGCCATGCTCTTGAGACGCTGCGCGTCGTAGACCGTCAAGCCGGCGAACACGAAGACGCCGATCAGCGAGATCATGAACTGCAGCCCGTCGTTGTGCCAGAACACGCCGACGAACGACGCGAGCAGCAGGCCGATGACGCCCATGAAGAGGAACTGGCCGAAGCCGCTCAGATTGCGTTTCGTGACGGTTCCGTAGAGCGCCAGCGCGCCGAACATTCCGCCCGCCACCATGAACGTCGACGCCACCGACTGGCCCGTATAGAGCAGCAGCACGAACGACAGCGTTACGCCGGTGAGCGCGGAGTAGACGATGAACAGCGCGGACGCCGTGCTGGCAGCCATGCGGTCGACCCGCGCGGACAGCGTGAAGACGATGCCGAGCTGGGCGATCGCGATGCCCCAGAACAGGAACGGGTTGGTGATGATGGCCCGCGCGACCGACGGCGTGCCGGCGACGAGCCACGCGGTGGCCGCCGTGATCGCGAGGCCCCCGCACATCCATCCGTAGACACCCCGCAGGAACGCCGAGAGGACTTCCGCGTCGCGCGCCTGGGGAATCGCACCTTCGTAACGGTCGTAGCTGGCCATGCGTTTGATTATGCTCTCGCCGCCCGGCTTGTGCCAAGATACCGCCAGACTCCTGGAGGAACCATGCCTTTCCTTTCCGTCAAAACGGCTTGCTGCACGCTTGCTCTTGTCTGCGCCGCCGCCCTCGCTCAAGCCCAGACGCCCCCGCCGCCGCTGGCGGTGCCCAACCCGACGTACATGGTGATCCCGCTCGAGATCGCGGTGAACCGTCCCGCCGCCGAGGTCTGGAAGCGCGTCGGCAAGTACTGCGACATCGCCGAGTGGCTGCGCATTCCGACCTGCACGATCACCGGGAAAGGACGGCGAGATCGGCGCGATTCGCTCGGTGGCGAACGAGATCCTCGTCGGCCGCACCGAGCTTTCCTACACCTACACGCAGCCGGTGCGGGAAGGCCGACCGTACAACCTCTATCACGGCACGCTCGAAGCGCGGCCCGTCACCGCGACGACGTCGAAGCTCGTCTACACGTTGATCTTCGACAACTCCATGCTGCCGGACGAAGCGGCGCGCGAGCGCGACAAGGCGCAGCGGACGGCGGCGTTCACGACCGCGCTCGAGAACATGAAGATCCTGGCCGAGGGCGGCACGCTGCCGCCCGCTCCTCCCCGCGGCGGCCGTCAGTAATACGGAGAAGTCAGGACGGGAAATAGACGGAATGTTCAATGAAGAATGAAGAATGACGCAATGGACAGCGGCCGTTCTCGTTGTTCATTCTTCATTCTTCATTGTTCATTCTTCATTGTCATTCGTCTATTGATCACGGCGCCGTGAACGCCGCGCGCAGGCCGGCGCGATCCACTTCCTGTCCGCGCAGGTAGACCTTGTTGATCTTCCGCGTGTTCGTGATGGCGTCGAGGGGGTTGGCGTCGAGCACGATGAAATCGGCGCTCTTCCCTGCGGCCACCATGCCGAGCTGATCGGATTTGATGACCTCGGCGGCCGTGCGCGTGGCCGCGAGGAGCGCCTCGGCCGGTGTCATCCCGCACTGCACCATGTCGGCGAGCTCGGTGTGCACCGTCCAGGCGACGTCCACGCCGGCATCCGTCGCGAACGCGATCTTCACGCCCGCGTCGCGAATCTTCTTCAGGTTGCGGCACTGGATGCCGAACGCATCCGCCAGCGCCTTGGACTGGGGCGGCGTGCGGCTCGCGAGCTGATCCTTCATCCGCTTGAGCTGCGCCGCGGGTATCGTGTCCGCGATCCAGTCGAGGCTCTCCGGCCCTTCCGGCTGCTCCGGCAGGTTCGGCTCCACCCACACGTCCGGGTGCTGCCTGACGATCGTCAGGTACTCGCCGTCGATATCCTTGTCGCGCACGCCGTGCGCGAACCCGTCCACGCCCGCCTTCAGCAGATCCTTGCCGTCCTCGAGCGCAAAGATGTGAGCGACGACGCGCGTGTTCCGCTTGTGGGCTTCGTCGATGATCGCGCGGTAGACGTTCGGCTGGAGCTTCGGCACCGTGCCGAGGCGATCGTCGACCCAGATCTTGATGATGGGCACTTTGCGCGCGACCAGCTCTTCTACTTCTTTCCGGCCTTCGGCCTCAGTCTGGGCGCCGTACGGCACGCCCAGGCGGTACGAGGCCGTCGGGCCGGCCATCGGCGTGGCCGCAATCCCGCGGCCGACGGTCAGGAACAGCGCTGCGTTCGGGATGACCTCGTTCCGCAACTGGTACGGCAGCTCCGGGTTCACGTCCCACCGGTCGAGGCCCATGCTCATCGTCGCCGCGACACCGTAGTACGCGTAGCGCTGCAGGTGATCGATGATCGTCGCGCGCGTGAAGTTCTCCTTGCTCGACGCGCCCGTCTTCTGGTTCGTGTATCCGAGGTGGTTGTGGGGATCGATGATCGCGGGCATGACGGTTTTGCCCGTGAGGTCCACCCGCGCCGCCCCGGGCGGCAGCGGCACCTCACCCTTTCGTCCCACGCGCGCAATGCGGTTGTTCTGCACGAGAACCGCGGCGCTTTCGATCACGCGGCCGTCGCCAATGATCAATCGCTCGCCGTCGAACAGGACAGCGCCCCCGCCCGCGGGTGCCTGCCCCGCGAACACCCACGCGGACGCAGCCACGAACAGCAGCGCGACGACTCCACGAACCCCTCGCATACACCCTCCCTGAGGTAGATACGTCGGGATGTTCATCTCAACTGGACACGGGTGTCAATCGCCCGGCTTCGCGCCGCACGGGCAGGCGAAATGTTGTACAAAGAGGGCCGCGAAAGAGGAGAAACGTATGCGCATCCGCACTGTCGGCCTGATTCTCGTGACATTCGCCGTCGGCGCCGGTTTCGGCATCTGGACCGAAGGCCGCCGCGGCACAGCCTCCGCTCAATCAACGCCGCCCAACGGCTTCGCCGCCGTGCCCGGCGCGATCGGCAGCCAGGATCTGACGGGTCCCTACGAAGTCGCCAAGGGATGGCCCAAGGACATCAGCACGCTGCCCGGCAACGACAAATGGACCTACGGCGCAGGCCAGGGCGTGTTCGCCGAGAGCCCGAACCGCGTCTTCATGCTGTTCCGCGGCGAGCTGCCGAAGATGGCGCCGCCGCGCAACACGCTGCTCCCGCAGCTCGGCCCCAGCATCAGCTTCCCGGTCGCCGGCATGTGGCGCGACGCGACGACGGCGTCGCTGCCCGGCGTGGGCGGCACGGATCAGGACACGCGGAAATGGATGACGGCGTGGGAAGGCAAGGACGACACGATCGGGATCAAGGGTCCCCCGTACCGCCAGCTCGGCGTGGACGCCAAATGGGAACACTGCATCGTCGTCGCCGATGCCAACGGCAATATCATCGAGACGTGGACGCAGTGGGACAAGCTGCTACGGCGCCCGCACTCGGTGTACATCAGCCCCTACGATCCCGAAAAGCATGTGTGGATCGTCGATGACAACATGCAGGTGATCTACAAGTTCACGCACGACGGAAAGCAGCTCGTGCAGACGATCGGCACGCCCGAGCAGGAAGGCGCCGACGCGACGCACTTCAACCGGCCGACGTTCATCGACTGGCTGCCTGACGGGACGTTCTTCGTGTCGGACGGCTACACGGGCACGCGCGTCGCGAAGTTCGACAAGAACGGGAAGTTCCTGATGGACTGGGGCATCAAGGGCAATCCGCCCAACGAGACGCGTCCCGGCTACATGAACAACGTGCACGGCGTCGCCGTCGATCCGATCAGCCGTCGCGTGTTCGTGAACGATCGCAACAACCACCGGGTACAGGTGTTCGACGAGAACGGCAAGTTCCAGTACGACTGGAAAATCGATGCGGATCCGTCGAGCCTGCATCTCCTCTACCTCGGCGCCGACCGGAATATCTGGACCTTCGACCGCAGCACGCACAAGCTGCTCAAGTACGACCAGCAGGGCCACCTGCTCTACGCGTGGGGCACGCTCGGCATGTTTCCCGGCGCGCTGTGGGGCGTTCACGGCATGAGCGTCGACCAGCAGGGCAACCTGTACGTCGCCGAGGTGGACAGCGGGCGCGTGCAGAAATTCGTGCCCAAGAAGGGCGCCCGGCCGGAGTTCCTGGTCAGCAAACCCGTCGCGCGGGTGTGGCAATAGACGATCGTCGCGTCCGGCGCAGCCGGACGTCCGCCTGAAGGCGGACGCTACGCCAGAAAGAGGAACGTATGATTCGCAAGTTGCTCACTGTCACGGCGGTGTTGGCGCTGACGGTCGGCACGGCCGCGGCGCAGGACGCGCGCGCGGTGTTGCAGGCGTCGCTCAAGGCGATGGGCGGCGAGAGCCTGAAGACGATCACCTATTCCGGCGCGGGCTGGTCCTCACGGATCGGCCAGACGTATGGCCTGGCCGAAGACTGGCCGAAGTACGAGGTCGCCAACTACACGCGCGTGGTCGACTACGACGCGAAGTGGTCGCGCGAGGACTTCGACCGCAGGCAGGGTAACTACCCGACGCTCGGCGGCGCCCCGCTCGCGCCGCTGCACATGACGCAGATCCTGAGCGGCACCTACGCCTGGGACATGAACGGTGAGACCGTCACGCCGATGCCGCGGCCGTACCTCGACGGCGTCGCGTACAGCGACTTGCGGCAGCTCGAGCTGGCGCTCACGCCGCACGGCGCACTGAAGGCCGGCCTGGCGGCTCCCAGCGCCACCGCGATCACGCTGCCGATCGTCGGCGCCTCGGATTTCGGCCTCTCACAGTTCGGACGCAAGGTCACGATCGTGTCGTTCCCGCTGCTCGGCGGGAAGTACAAGATGAACGTCACGATCAACGATCAGAACCTCGTAGAGCTGGTGGACACCTGGTTCCCGAACCCCGTGTACGGCGACATGGACTACGAGATGCGCTACACGAAGTACCAGGACTTCGGCGGCGTGAAGTTTCCCGGGCAGGTTCACGTCCACCAGGGCGACCCGCGCCTCAACCCGGCGCACAACTACTACGAGCTGAACATCACGGGCGTGAAGGCCAACGTGCCGGTGCAGACCATGCCGGTGCCCGACGCGGTGAAGACAGCGGTCGCGCCGCCGGTGCGCGTGGAAAGCCAGAAGCTCGCCGACGGCGTGTGGCTGCTGGCCGGCGGCACGCACAACAGCATGCTCGTCGAGTTCCGCGATTTCCTGGCAGTGGTGGAGGCGCCGGTGAACGAGGCGCGCTCGCTGGCGGTCATCGCCGAAGCCGAGAAGCTGGTCCCGAACAAGCCGATCCGCTACGTCGTCAACACGCACCACCACTTCGATCACTCCGGCGGTCTGCGGACCTATCTCTCGCAGGGCACGACGATCGTGACGCACGAGTCGAACAAGGAGTACTACCTCGACATCCTGTTCGATCCACGGCCCTGGACGCTGCAGCCCGACCGCATGTCGATCTACAACCCGATGTACATGATCAGCCGCCGGCCGGCGCCGATCGACACCGTGGGCAACAAGTACGCGATCAGTGACGGCACCCGTGTGATGGAGATCCTGCACCTGCAGGACATGGCGTACGAGCTGGGGGATCCGTCGTACCGGCAGGGCAATCACGGGCAGGACATGCTCATCGCCTACCTCCCGAAAGAGAAGCTGCTGATGAACGCCGACATCTATTCCCCGCCCGCGCAGGGCCCGGCGCCGGCGACGCCCAGCAACGGGGCGAAGACGCTGTATCAGAACATGATCAAGCTGAAGCTCGACGTCGAGCGGCACGTGCCCGTCCACGGCCGCGTGGCGACCAACGACGAGTTCCTGAAGATGTTCCCGAAGAACTGAGGCCATGAAGAAAGTTCAAAGTGGAAAGTTCAAAGTGGAAAAGTGGACGGCTTTGAACTTGATCGCGGCGGCACTGCTGGTCGCCTCGCCCGCATCGGCCCAATGGCCGACTCACCCCACGAAGAACGTGCCGCGGACGGCGGACGGCAAGCCGAATCTCGAAGCGCCGGCGCCGAGGACCGCAGACGGCCATCCGGACCTCACGGGGCTGTGGGACAACGCGTGGTTCCACGGCGGCAAGGTCGCGCCGCCGCCTGTGTCGCCCCCGGGTGAGCCGCCCGCGTCGACGTTCAACAACGTGGGAGCGAACATCCCCGGTGGACTGCCCTTCAGGCCGTGGGCTGCCGATCTCAAAAAGAAACGGTCAGACGACGGGACCCGGGACAACCCGGACGCGAACTGCCTGCCGATGGGCATCATGCAGTTCCACGAGCAGCCGCAGCCGCGCAAGATCATCCAGACTCCGGACGTGATCGTCATCCTCTACGAGGGCAACTCGGGCATCCGCCAGATCTTCACGGACGGCCGGCCCTCGCCGAACAACGACCCGCAGCCGTGGTGGTACGGCTACTCGGCCGGGCGCTGGGAAGGGGACACGCTCGTCGTCACGACGACCGGCATGCGCGACGGCGGCTGGCTGGACATCCAGGGCAGCCCGCTGACCGACCAGGCGAAAATCACGGAGCGTTTCAGGCGGGTGAACTACGGCACGCTGCAGATCGACGTCACGATCGACGATCCCAAGGCCTACACCGCGCCGTTCAGCGTCCGCGTGAACCAGCGCATCATCCTGGACACCCAGATCATCGAGTTCATCTGCAACGAGAACGAGAAGTCGGTGCGGCACATGGTGCCCAACGAGAAAGTGGAAAAGTAGAAAGTAGAAAGTAGAGAAGTAGAAGTAGTAGTGCAGGCCTTCAGGCCTGCCTTCAGTACGGTGTGCCTTTCGCGCGTGCCTCGCGAAGCGCGTTCGCGTACCACTCGAGCTCTTTCGCGAACTTCTCGAACCGCTTGTCCCACGACGGATCGAGCGGCGCGCCGTCGTCGGCAAACGCGCTCGCGATCTTCGAAACCGGAAAGATGCTCGAGATCGGCGGCATGCCGAGCTCGCCCAGCATCGCGCGAAGCTGCATCGCGGCGCGGACGCCGCCGAACGAGCCGTCCGAGTAGCAGACGATCGCCGACGGCCGGAAGAAGTACTCCTCGAGGAAGTGGTCGAGGAGATTGCTGAGCGCCGGCTGGATGCTGTGGTTGTACTCGCCGCTGACGACCACGAAGGCGTCGGCGGCGCGATAGAGGGTCGCGAGGTTCTCGAGCGCCGCAGGCGCTTTGCCCTTCTCGTATTCCTTGTACATCCGGTCGAGCAGCGGGAGCCGCAGCTCCATGGGGTCGACGATCGTGATGTCGTGCCCCCGCGCCGCGAGCGACCGCTGGACGAACCGCGCGGCCTTGATGCCCTGCCGATCAGATCGAACCGAGCCGACAAACACCACGATTTTCAGCGGCATCGATGCTTTTCTTACCGGGCCGCCGGCGGGGCGGGCTTGTACCGGCCGGGCACCGAGCGCAACGAAATCGCGAGGCGATTCCAGGCGTTGATGACGACGGCGACATAAGTGAGATCGACGATTTCCTTGTCGGTGAAGTGCTTCCGCGTTTCCTCGTACAGCGTATCGGGGACGTGCGTCTCGGAGACAAGCGTCACGGCTTCCACCCACGCCAGCGCCGCCCGCTCGCGTTCGTCGAAGAACGGGGTCTCGCGCCAGGCATCGAGCGCGTACAGCCGCTGCTCGGTTTCACCCGCCGCGCGCGCGTCGAGCGAGTGCATGTCGATGCAGAACGCGCAGCCGTTCAACTGCGAGGCGCGCAGCTTCAGCACGTGGACGAATTTGTGATCGAGGCCGCAGCCGGCGATGTATTTCTCCAGCGACAGGAGCGCATTGAGCGGTTCGGCGCTGAACTTCCGGTAGTCGAGTCGCGGTTCCATAATGTCAGCAGTGGTGCAGACCTTCAGGTCTGCCGTGTACGCAGGCCTGAAGGCCTGCCACTACTTCAGCGTTAGTTATCCATCAACGCAAACGTCCACACGGACCCGCCGGTCGGAACTTTGCCGGCAGCGTAGCGGCTGGCGAGTCCGCCGCCGAGCCCGGACGCGACCGTCACGTACTGCCTGCCCTTGTGCGTGTACGTGATCGGGGTCGAGTTGACGCTGGAGCTCGTCTTGAACTGCCACACCGTCTTGCCGTCGCGATCGTCGAGCGCGACGAGCTCGCCCGACAGCTTGCCGGTGAACACGAGGCCTCCGCCCGTCGTGAGCACACCCGCCGAACTCGGCAGGTCCGTCAACGGCACCTCCCACTTCTTCTCGCCCGTAAGCGGGTTGATGGCGGTGAAGAAGCCGAGCACATCGCCAGGGTTGGTCGCCGGCACGCGTGACACGACGCCTGTGGTACTCCCGCCGATGACGGTTGGCTGCGGCGGCGCGAGTTTCTGGATGCGCGGCAGGTTCCAGGTGGTCGCGTAGACCAGCCCCGTGTTGGGGTTGAACGCGATCGGCACCGCGTTGTTGCCGCGCGACGGCCAGATCTCGACCTCCTCGCCGGCGAGAAAGCGCTTGTACACGTCGCTCAGCACGGGACGGCCCGTGGCGAGATCGATGTGCGTGGCCCAGTTCACCTTGACGAACGGGTGCGCCGCGATCAGCTTGCAGTTCGTGCGATCGACGACGTACAGGAAGCCGTTCTTGTTCGGCTGGATCATCACCTTGCGCAGCTGGCCGTTGACCTGGAGATCGGCGAGGACGTGCTCGTCGGCGCCGTCCACGTCATACACGTCGTTCGGCGTGTACTGGTAATGGCAGACCAGCTCGCCGGTCGCCGGCCGAATCGCCAGCACGCTGGAGGTGTACAGGCTGTCCATCTGGTCGCGGGGCCGCGGGTCGTACGGCTCCGCGTTGCCCACGCCCCAGTAGACGAGATCGAGCTCCGGGTCATAGGAGCCCGATCGCCAGGTCGGCCCGCCGCCCACTTTCCAGGCGTCGCTGTTCTTCGGCCACGTCTCCGACCCGGGCTCGCCCGGCGCGGGAATCGTGTACCGCCGCCACAGCTTCCTGCCGGTCTCCGGATCCCAGCCGTCCAAAAACCCGCGCGTCGTCGATTCGCCGCCGGCCATGCCCGAAATCACCACGCCTTTGGCCACAATCGGCGCGCTGGTGGCGTAATACCCTTCGCGCCAATCGGCGAACTTCTGTTTCCACACCTGTTTCCCGGTCTGCATGTCGAGCGCGATGATGTTGTTGTCGATCGACACGCGGTACAGCTTGCCGTTGTAGATCGTCGCGGCGCCGCGCGTGACGGGATCGGCGCGCTTCATCTCGGGATCGATCTCGACGGCCGTGCGCCAGATCTGACGGCCTGTCTCGACGTCGATCGCAAACGTCCACTTGCCGTTGATCACGTACATGACGCCGTTGTAGACCGTCGGCGCCGCCAGCTCGCCCGACTCGTTCATCAGGCTGGTGCTCCAGATCGGGACCAACTTCTTCACGTTGCCCCGGTTGATCTGCTTGAGCGGGCTGTAACTCTTTCGGTCGTAGCCCATGCTCTGGGTGGTGACGTTGTCGGGGTTCTTCCCGTCGCCGACCAGATCCTGGGTCGTCTGGGAGGATGCAATCGCCGACGCGATGACGACAAGCGTTGCGGGCAGAATGAGCTGTTTCATGGTGAGCCTCGTACCGCCCAGAGAATACACTCTGGCGGCGGCCGCGTCACATGGGTGCAGACGGTTCGCAGGAGCGTTCAAGCCTCGGCAGGCCTGAAGGCCTGCACTACATCAGCCACTACATAAAGCCAAATCGCAGCGACCGCTATGCCCGCCAGCGGGCCCGCAGGGTCACCAGCGTGCGCTCCATGGACTCCCGGGCGGTGCTCTCGACGACTGGCGACACCACGTATCGCAGGAGGGAGGGGACGTCGCGGCTGAGGCTGATCGATTCGCATTCGGCAATCACGCCGCCGGCGACCTCTTCGTACCGCCAGTACGAGTTCAGGCGCCAGAGGAACCCGCGATCCTCGCCGAGGGCGAGCTCGCGCTCGTCGGCCGTGTCCGGGTCGGACACTTCGGCGATTCGGGTCGCGGTACTGGCGCTGGCCGCGCGCGTGGCGCCGAAACGCGTGAACGTGACGACGTGCTCCGTGTTGTACGTCGCGGTGACGATCTTCCGGCGCTGGAGGCGCATGTAGACGCGCATTCGATCCGGTGAGCGCTCGAGGATGCTCGAGCGGACCACGTCTTCCTGTTCAGGCGCGTGCGACTGCAGTTCGACGAGCAACTGGCGGACGGTGACGCCGGGAATGAAGACGGCGCCGCGCCAGTGATGGACGAGGGCGCCGGGCACCGCGATCCGCCGTCCCTGCGAGTCGCTGCTCTGCATCTTCCGCATCAGGACGACGCCGTTCTCGAGCACCTGGCGGCGTCCGGAGGCCGCCTCGTCGCGTTCGAGAAAATCCATCACCAGAAATCCGCGCGGCGATTCCAGTTCCCGCCGTACGCGGTCTTCAGTTGCCGATACGTACGCCGCCCAGCCCGCGATCGTCTCCGGTCCGAGGCTGGCTGCCGAAACGACGGCGCCGAGTGCGCTCGTCCACACAAGCAAGGCGGCCAGACCACGGCGGCAACCACTGGGGAGAGAGCTCGTGCGCATCCTCAACTTCCTCCTTCTTCGACTGTCGCTTTCTAATGTGAATTCGGCGGCGGCATCGGCTCACAGCTCAGCCGTGAGCCGTCTCGCATGCGTTTCTCGCATTGGCGGACAGGAGGTTGAACCCCTTGTCCCAGCACGCCACAACCGCCGCTCAGGCCGTCAGGCCCGACCGGCATGCGACCCTCGGATTCCAGGAAGCGACGCGGTCTCTGACGAGCATCCTTGCCCCTCTCGAGAAACGGATCCTGATCTGGCTGGCGCACCGCCTGCCGTCCCGGGTGAACTCCGATCACCTGACCGCCCTGGCGCTCGCAGCGATGCTCTTCGCGGGGCTTTCGTACTGGCTGGCACGCGTCACGCCGATCGGGCTGTTTCTCGTCGTCGCCTGTCTCGCGATCAACTGGTTCGGCGACAGCCTGGACGGGACGCTCGCGCGTGTGCGCGGTCACCAGCGGCCCCGCTACGGGTTTTACGTCGACCACGTCGTCGACGCAGTGGGCGCGGTCTTCCTGTTCGGCGGGATGGGCTTGTCGGGCTACATGAGCCCGTTGGTGTCGCTGGTCCTCCTGGTGGCGTATCTGCTGCTAATGGTCGAGACGTTCCTCGCGACCCACACCGTCGGCACGTTCAAGATGAGCCATTTTCTGATCGGCCCGACCGAACTTCGGGTGCTGCTCGCCGTCGGTACGCTCGTTCTGCTGGTCCATCCGATGGCGGACGTGTTCGGACACAAGTACCGCCTCTTCGATGTCGGCGGCGTGGTGGCGGCGTGCGGCATGGTGTTCACGCTGGTGATCACCGCGGCCACCAACACGCGCGCGCTCTACCTGGCCGAACCGCTCCCCGGGCGGCAGGCAGGTCGATGAATCAGCGTCGGCGCTTCGTCCGGTTCAACGTCGTCGGAGCGGCGGGGATCGGCGTGCAGCTCTCGGTCCTGTGGCTGCTGACCGGCGTCGCGCGCGTGCACTATCTGCCCGCCACGTTCGCGGCGGTCACGCTGGCCGTCGTTCACAATTTCCTGTGGCATCGCCGGTGGACGTGGGGGGATCGGCCCTCGGCCGGCCATCCGATTGCGCTGTTTACGCGCTTTGCCGCCGCGAACGGCGCGGTGTCGCTCGCGGGGAACCTGGCCGCCATGCCTGTGCTGGTGTCGATCGCCGGCCTGACACCCGTGGTGGCGAACGGCGTGGCCATCGGCCTCACCGGCCTGCTGAATTTCTGGATCGGTGACGCCGTCGTGTTTCGTGGACAGACGGCCAGGTAGTTTGTTCCGGGGATCAGGCAATCGGCGCGAGGGCGCTGATGTCACGGCTTTCCAGCACGCGCTTCGGGGCGCCCTGACGCGCGGCGGTGAGCATGGCCCGGCCGATCTGCCCGGTGGTCAGGATCAGCCCCGGCATGAGGCGCCGCAACAGCGGCAGCAGCGGTTCCGTGATCGAATAAAGGACGCGGTACGCCGCCGTCTTCGACGTGATGCCGTCGAGCGGCTGAATGACGCCCGGACGAAACATGTACGCCGCCTTGAACGGCAGCCGGAGCAGCGCGTTTTCCGTCCGGCCCTTCACGCGCGCCCACATGATCCGGCCGCGCTCGGAGCTGTCGGTACCGGCGCCGGAGACGTAGACGAACGTCATCGATTTGTTCACGCGCGCGAGCGTCGTGGCCGCCGCCATCGTGATGCCGTACGTCACCCGTTCGTAGTCCGCCTCGCTCATGCCGGCTGACGAAACGCCCAGGCAGAAGAAGCACGCATCGAAACCCACAAGGCGCGGCTCAATCGCTGCGTAGGACATCAGGTCCGCGTGCACGATCTCGCTGAGCTTGGGATGCGTCACGCCCGTGGCGGTCCGGCCGACGGTCTGGAGCAGGGCCACGTCGGGGTCCAGCAGGCATTCGCGCAACACACCCTGGCCGACCATCCCCGTGGCCCCGAAAACGAGCACGTTCATCGGCATGCCAATATAATTGCGCAGTGCAGGCGGCGGCGGAGTCTACTCCGTGGAAGCAACAGATCCAGCACTGGCTGTATGAGGGCCAGAGGCAGCCCGGCGGTTCGGCCCACGCGGCGCACACGACCTCCTGGTGGAAGGTCATGTGCCTCACGGGCGTGGATTACTTCTCCACCCTGGCATATCAGCCCAGCATCGCCTTCCTGGCAGCCGGCACGCTCTCCCCCATTGCCACGCTGGTGCTCGTCCTGCTGACGCTGTTCGGCGCGCTGCCGATGTACAGCCGCGTGGCGGCGATGAGCCCGCACGGCCAGGGCAGCATCCTCATCCTCGAACAGCTGTTTCCGCGCTGGAAGGGCAAGGTCATCGTCCTCTGCCTGCTCGGGTTCGCGGCCACTGACTTCGTCATCACCATCACGCTGTCGGCCGCTGACGCCACGGCGCATCTCATTTCCAACCCGTTGACGCCCGTATGGCTGGATCATCCGATTCTGGTGACGCTCGTGCTGCTGCTGGCACTGGGCGCCATCTTCCTCAAGGGTTTCCGCGAAGCGATCACGCTGGCCGTGGGCCTCGTCGCCGTCTACATGGCGCTCAACTGCTTCATCATCCTCGATGGCCTGCGGGAAATCTTGCTGCACCCCGAGCACGTCGCGGCCTGGAAAGCCTCGCTCTTCGAGCGGCACGGCGACCCGCTGATGATGGGCGCGATGGCGATCATCCTGTTTCCCAAGCTCGCGCTCGGCCTGTCGGGGTTCGAGACCGGCGTCGCCGTCATGCCGCTCGTCAAAGGCGACCCGACTGACACCGAGGACGCCCCGCTCGGGCGGATTCGCAACACGAAGAAGCTCCTGCGTACGGCGGCGATCATCATGAGCGCGCTGCTGCTCGGCAGCAGCTTCGTCACGGCGGTCCTCATCCCCGCCGACGCATTCCAGCCGGGGCACGCGGCCGACGGTCGGGCGCTCGCCTACCTCGCGCACGAACGGTTCGGCTCGCTCTTCGGCACGATCTACGACATCAGCACGATCTCCATTCTCTGGTTCGCCGGCGCGTCGGCGCTGGCGGGCCTGCTCAATCTCGTCCCGCGCTACCTGCCGCGCTACGGCATGGCGCCCGAATGGGCGCGCGCCAACCGGCCGCTCGTTGTCATCATCACAATCATCACCTTGACGGTGACCATCGTCTTCAGGGCCAGCGTGGACGCCCAGGGTGGCGCGTACGCGACGGGCGTGCTCGTTTTGATGAGCTCCGCCGCCCTCGCCGTCGCGATCACGGCGTGGCGCCAGTCCCACCGCTGGGCGGTGTTCATCGCCATCACGGTGGTCTTCGCCTATACGACCATCACCAACGTGTTCGAGCGGCCCGAGGGCATCAAGATCGCGTCGCTCTTCATCGTGACGATCGTCGTCACCTCGCTCGTATCGCGGGCGCTGCGATCGACCGAGCTGCGCGTGACGGGAATCCGCGCGGACGAGACCGCGGTGCAGTTCATCGAGACCACGCGGCACGCCGGCGACGCGCTCCGCATCATCGCGCACCGTCCGGGCGACGGATCGCTCGCCGAGTACGAGCGGAAGCTCGCCGAGGCGACGGACACGCATCACCTCCCGTCCGAGGATTCGATCCTGTTCCTCGAAGTGAGCGCCGGCGATGCGTCCCAGTTCAGCGAGATTCTGATGCTCGAGGGCGTCCGCATCGGCCCGTACCGGGTGCTGCGGTGCCGGAGCGCGGCGATCCCCAACGCGATCGCGGCCCTGCTGCTCTATATCCGCGACCGCACCGGGCAGATCCCGCACGTGTATTTCGGCTGGACGGAGGGCAACCCGATTTCGTATCTGCTGAAGTTCCTCGCCTTCGGGGAGGGGGACACCGCGCCGGTCACGCGCGAAGTCCTGCGGCAGTACGAATCGAATCCGCTGCGGCGCCCGCGCGTCCACGTTGGCTAACCGTCAGAAGTCGTGCGGACCTTCAGGTCCGCTATTGCGAGGCAGGCCTGAGGCCTGCACTACTTTTCAGAACAGCCTCAGGACGAAGCTCTCCGCGTAGATCAGAACGGCCATGACGACCAGGATCTGCGTGATAACGGGCGTCATCTCCTTGATCCACTGCACCGGCGTGTAAGCGGCATCCACGTCGCGCTGAATGAACGCGTACGCGACGACGGACTGCGCGCAGCCGATGTGCGTCCAGCAGCCGCCGAGCGCGTATCCCGAGATCTGAGCCATCGCGAAGAACTGCAGCACCCGGAGGTCGAGGCCATGCAGCCCGCGCGACGCGAAGTCCGCGACGATGTTGTTGTCGAGGATGGCGGAGAGGAACGTCGCGCCCAGAAACTGCGCGAACGCCACGTGCGCCTGCCCGAGCGTCTCGATCCCCGTGTGGATGACACTCTGCATCACGTCGAAGAAGCCGGCGCTCGTCAGCAGCGTGATCGACACGAAGAGCGGAAAGAGGAAATAGTACTCCGCGTACTCGAGAAAGGTCTCGCGCATTGCGAGGCGGCGCATGTTGGAAATCCGCCAGATCGCGGGCAGCGCGGCGGCGAATCCGGCGAACGACGCCGCGAAGAGCGGCACCGTTTCGCGGATGCCGTGCACGACGAGGAGCGCGATGAAGGGCACGAGGGAGAACACGGCAATTTTCTGCGCCTGCTGACGGGCGCGGGCCATGGACGCGAGTACCTCGTCCACGGCCTGTTCGGCCATGAACGCCGCTTCGTAGTTGCCGGCAGCGAGATGCAGATAGTGGCGATCGAGACCGTCGGCGAGCTCGTCGGTGACGTAGTGTCCGAGCAGGAGCCGGCGCGCCTCCACTTCGACGTCCTCGTGGACCATCGCCAGGCCGAGCGGCTCCCCTTCGCGCAGGCGCCCGATCACGGCGCCGGCGCGGCCCGAGAGCTCGGCCGCGAAATCCTCCACCAGCTCGATCGGAATCAGCACTTCGCCATGGCGTGTCGCCTGGAGAAACCTGACGTCTTCGACGTTGGCGTCGAGGACGTCCATTTCGTCGAGCGTGATGCGTTGGCGCCCGAGCTTCCGGCGCAGCTGACGGGCCACGACGAGATAGCTGGCGACGGCAATGGGCCCGCAATACACCAGGAAAAAGGTGTTCGTCAGGTACGGCGACAGGTTCGCCTTCATGATCAGGTTCGGCGGCTCGCCGTAGGCGAACCACACCCCGCAGATCGTCGTCACAGCCGTGCAGACCATGACGGCGTACCGGATCGCCGAGACCGGCGCCGCCGCGAGCATGAGGATAATCACCAGCGTCCGAATCGTCAGGCCGATCATCGAGACGCCGCCAAGCACGCCCGACACGATCGCGACCACCGCGGTCACCGCGATGACCGTCGGCATGATGAAGCCGTCGAACCGCCGCAGCAGGAGGAACGTCAGGCCTTCGAGCAGCCGGGTCTGGGCGATCACCGACACCATCAGCGTCAGGCCGAGGATGAACAGCATCGTGTCGGCGTGAATCAGGTCGTCGAGGCCGTGAAACGACAGCAGGTGCGTGGCGACCCAGGCGCCCCACCCCTGCTGCGCGATCTCGGTGTGCCACGTCGACGTGGCGAGCCCGCAGAACGTCGCGACGATCACGAGGAGCATCCCGTAGGTCAGCGCGTTCTTGTGGATCTGGTAGCGGAAGGATCCGAAGACGAACAGCCCCAGGATGGTCGCCAGCACCTCGCATCCCAGCAGCCAGAGCGGGACCGGCGTGGTGCGGCCGACGATCAGGATGGCAGCGGCGGCGACGGCGCAGGCCGCGACAAACCACCGCCCCGGCAGCATGACGACTGCCGGGGCCGGCGGCGGCGGAACGGGGTTATTCACGCTGCAGTTTTTTCCAGGTGACGAATGCGGCTCCGGCGATCCCGATCGCGACCGGCACGATCGGGGCGCCGAACTTGACCAGGAGACCCGCGACCAGGATGCAGGAGCCGATGAAGAACTTCCACTTCATCTCCACATCATAATCACGAACACCGCCGCGACCATGGCAGAAAACACCAGCGTCGGTACGGTCAGCGGCTTCGTCCATTCGACGTTGCGCACCGCCGTATGCTGGAGTTCACGGATGTCCTTCATCTGCCGGCGGGCTACCGCGAGCTGCAACGGGTTCGCGGCGAGATCCATCGCCCGCCGCGTTTCCTCCTCGGCCCGGTTGAGCGCCCGAATCCGATAGTGCAGTTCCGCGTATTTGACCTGCGCCCAGAAGTTCTCGGGATCGACGGCGCGCGCGTCCTCGAGCGCGTCCATCGACTTGTAGACGTCGTAGTTCACGGCGTGCGCCATGCCGAGGCACGTGCGCAGCTCCGCGGACCGCGGGTTGTCCAGGCAGGCCTGTTCGAGCTGCTGGATGTAGGCCGAGAGTTCACGTGGCGAGACGTTGTGCACGTCCCGCCACGGAACCGCCGGAAGCGCCGCAGGCGTCTGCGGCGTCAGCCGGGCGTTTGTCTGTTGAACCAATTCGGTGGACATCACAGAACTCGTGTCAGTCCGCCAGAACCGGTTCGGACTTGAGGGCAAACTCCGGATACCCGAGCGCACCCATTTCCGGGATATCGAGGCCTTCGAGCTCGACCTTCGCCGTGACGCGATGGCCCCAGACGGCCTCGAGAACGGCGTTCAGTACGAAGCTCATGGTGAAGACGAAGCCGAGCAGCGTCGCCACGCCAATGAGCTGCGCGACCAGCTGTCCCGCGTCGCCGTAGAACAGGCCCGTCACCGACCCGGGAACACCGTTCCACGAGCCGCCGTAGTTGCTCTTGCCGTCCGCGAACAGGCCCACCGCGATCACCCCGAACAGGCCGTTGGTGCCGTGCACCGAGATGGCGCCCACCACATCGTCGAGCTTCAGCACGCGCTCGACGAACTCGCAGGACAGTGCGCAGAGCACTCCGGCGATCAGACCGATGACGACGGACGCCATCGGGTTGACGAACCCGCTGGGCGCCGTGATCGCGACGAGGCCGGCGAGGAAGCCGTTGCCGGTCATCGACGCGTCCGGTTTCCCGTACCGCATCCACATGTAGTACATCGCGGAGAACGACCCCGCCATGCCGGCGAGCATCGTGTTGACGGCGACCGAGCTGATACGGAGGTTGCCGTTGGCCGACGCGCCGAGCGTCGATCCGGGGTTGAACCCGAACCAGCCGAACGCCAGGATGAAGCAGCCGAGCAGCACCAGGACGATGTCATGCCCGGGGATGGCGTTGGGCGTCCCGTCACGCCTGAACTTGCCGATGCGTGGTCCGATGATGATGGCCATGGCGAGCGCCGTGACACCGCCGATCGAGTGCACCACGCCTGAGCCCGCGAAGTCCGAGTATCCGTGGCCCAGGCCGTAGTTGCTGCCCAGGGTTGCCAGCCAGCCGCCGCCCCATGCCCAGTTGCCGAACAACGGGTAGGTGAACGCGCCCATGATGAATGACGAGATGATGAACGCCGAGTACTTCCAGCGCTCTGCGGCCGTGCCCGTGACGATCGTCAGGGCCGTGTCCATGAACACCATCTGGAACAGGAACATCACCATGACGCCGACGTCATAGGTGGCGCCGCCGAGCATGATGCCCTGCGTGCCGAAGAGGCCCCAGTCCTTGCCAAACAGGTGGATGGCAAACTCGCCGTTCAGCGGCGCTGTGCCGCCGAGATTGGCCACCGCGCCGACGCCGCCTTCCTGGATGGAGAACCCGATCAGCCAGTAGGCGAGCATGCCGACGCCGTACACCATGAAGTTCATCATCATGGTGTGGTTGGCGTTCTTCGCCCGTGCCAGCCCGGTCTCGACGATCGCGAAGCCGGCCTGCATGAACATCACGAGAAAGCCGGTGACGAGCGTCCAGACGAAATTGATCGCGATCTGGTGCTGGCCGACGAGGCTCACCACGTCGCCGACGGTCAGGCCGACCTTGGCATCGCCAACCGGGATGTCGGCCGATGTGCCGGTGATGGCGCCGGACGGGTCGCCCTTGGCGCGGTCTTCGGCTTTTGGCGACGCCACGCCTTTGATGTCCGCGTCGGTGATCGGCACGGGAGCCGCAGCAGGAGCTGCCGCCGCCGGCGCCGCGGCCGGCGGTGGCGCCGCAGCGGCCGGGGCCTGAGCCTGCGCCACGCCCCCAAGCGCCAGGCACCAGATGAACGAAAAGGCGAGCAACACCTTTCTCATGATTCGCATCCTCTCCATGTCGTGAGTTCCTGATCGTTTACTTCTTCCAGACAGCGTTCTTCTGGTAGGTCGGGTTGATGATGCCGAGAATGCCGAACAGGCTGATGACGATCCCGACGAGCACGAGGCCCATGCGGCCTCCGGTGCTCGACAGGATCCCCACGCTGCCGGCGGCGAGCAGGAAACCGACGAACGTGACAATGAGACCGACGAACCCCATTTCAATCCTCCTTCGCACGCCGTTCAACGGAACGAACGCGAGCTGCGCCGGCTGAAAGTAAGCACGTCTAACGCGGGACAGGCCAGCCGGCACGCCGTGCTGCCGCAGACATGCGCGATTCTGCAAGCTGGACGCCAAACGCGTCCGCGCGGCGCGGCGTGAATTTCCCGGCGTTTAGCCACTCTTCAGGAAATCGGCCATTCACCAAAGTAGGGTGACTAGCGCAAATCACACGTTTATGTCGCCAAACAAACTTGTTCAGACATATATGGCATATGCGCACCGGCAAGTTGACTGGACTGTTCGGATGAGGCCGATTCAGTACAGACATTTACGTTCCGGATAGAGTCATCTCAGACATATTTGTCCATCACGGCGGAAGGCGGCCCCACTGCCCGATCGCGCGCGCCGCAGAATGTTGAATGTTTTCGGCCGGCGTCCCGACGAAGCGCGACGATGCGTGGCGTCCATCTTGCTTTGGTGCCCTCACGCGGATTCGTCATCCGTATTTTTCCCGCACCCGCGGCCGATCGACGTGCGGCTGCACGGAGGTGAGTGGCAATGATCATCGGTATGCATCAGCGCACGTGGCTTCGAAGAGCCGCCCTCGGCATGGCGGCATGTGTCCTCGTGGCTGGTACGGCGAGCCGCGCGGCCGCCCAGGACCCGGCCGCGGCGCCCGCGGCGCCCGACCCGGACAAGGTCACGTTGAATTTCTTCAAGGGCACGGAAGTCGGCGGCCTCGTGGACGGCTACTATCAGTGGTACTCCACGAAGCAGAACGGCCTGTACCGCGCGTTCGACCAGTCGCACAACGCGTTCACGGTGAGCATGGCGGAAGTCTGGCTCGCCAAGGCGCCGGCGTCGGATTCGCCGATCGGCTACAAGGTCAAGATGAACTTCGGGGAGGCGTCGCGCATCTACACGCCGGCCACCGACATCGACTACAAGTACATCGAGGAAGCGTACGGCAGCTACCTCCACGGCAAGGCGCAGATCGATTTCGGCAAGTTCGTCACCAACGCAGGCGCGGAGGTCGTCGAGGCCAAGGACAACTGGAACTACACGCGATCGCTGCTCTTCCAGCTGACGATTCCCGTCTATCACGCCGGCATCCGGATGAACTACGCGGCCAACGACAAGGTGAGCTTCATGGTCGGCGTCGTCAACGGCTGGAACAACGTCGTCGAGACGAACACCGGCAAGACGTTCATGGCGTCCATCACGCTCAAGCCGAGCAGCAAGTTCACCTTCATCGAGAACTACATCGGGGGCCCGGAAACCGCCGGTACCAACGACAACGTCCGCAACCTGTCCGACACGGTGATCAGTTACAACGCGAGCAAGGTGTCGCTGATGGGCAACATCGACTTCACCAGTGAAGGCGGCCAGACCTCGAGCGGCTTCGCCGGCTACCTGAAGTACCAGGCCGGCCCGAAGTTCGCGATCGTCCCGCGCTACGAGTACCTGAGCGACGGCGGCGCGGCCTTCGGCTCGGGCCTCAAGCAGAACCTGCAGGACTTCACGCTGACGCTCGAACTGAAGGGCGCCGACAACTTCATGTGGCGGATCGAGTATCGCGGCGACTACTCCGACCAGGACGTCTTCAAGACCGACACGGGCTCGTTCAAGAGCAGCCAGCAGTCGATCGTGTTCGGATTCCTCTACTCGTTCAGCAGCAAGTCCTGAGCGCAGGCGCGGAAATGGGGGCGGGGCGCAACCCGGTGTAAGTTATGTAGGGCATCGGGTTGCCCCTCGATCGGAGGCTGACGCGCCCCCATGGCGGACGTGGACACGGGCTCACTCGACAAACCGAACGCCCCGCCCGCCGGCCTGCCGGTGCTGCTGGAAGAGGCGCGGCGCGAGCTGCGCGACGACATCGTGCTCGGCCACGGCGGCCGCACGGCGCTCGCGCGATTCGCCGAGCGGTTCGACGGCCTCCTCCGGCAGATCCTCGACGCCGCGCCTCGAACCGAGCCCGTCGCTCCGGTCTCGATCGTGGCGATCGGCGGCTACGGTCGCAAGCAGCTGTGCCTGCACTCCGACATCGATCTCCTCATCCTGTTCGGCGGCCATCTCGGGAAGCCTGAGGAGCGGCTGCTCCGCGCCATCCTGCACCCGCTCTGGGATCTGGGCCTCGTCGTGGGCCATCAAGTACGGGAAATCGACGAGTTCGCGCGGCTCGAGGTGGACAACCCGGAGTTCCTGATGGCGCTCGTCGACGCGCGCCCGGTGGCGGGCGACCTCGCCCTCTACCGCCGTTTCGAGACGGCATTTCATCACGCCGGCACCCACGCGCACGTCGTCGGCGCGCTGAACACGCTCATCGACGAGCGCTATGCACTGTTCAACTCAACCCTTTATCAGCTCGAGCCGAACGTCAAGGATGCGCCCGGCACGCTGCGCGATCTGACGGCGATCCGCTGGATCGCGGCCCTGACGGATCCCGACGCTCCTGCGTCGCGGCCCGGAAGACCTCGCGCGGCTGGACGAGGCCGAGGATTTCCTGCTGCGAATCCGCTCGATTTTGCACCTGGAGACGAAGCGGAACGCGAACGTGCTCAGCCATCCCCTGCAGGAAACGACGGCCGACATCCTCGGGTACCCGGGCGCGTTTCCGCAGCAGCGCGTCGAGCGGCTGATGAGCGACTACTTCCGCCACGCGCGCATCGTCACGCGCGCGCTGACCTGGATCCGGAAGACCGCGCCGACGCCGATGGCTCCCAACCTCGGACAGACGCCCGACGGGATCGTCTTCGTCGATGCCCGGCAGGCCGCAGTGCAGCCGGCGACGTGGCTCGCCGCCTTCCACGCGGCGAGTCGATGCCCGCTGCGACGTCTCCGATGCGGCCCTCGGGCTCATCCGCCAGCACGCCGAACGATTCCGCGTCGAGGACTTCTTCCCCACGCACGCGCACCAGGCGGCGCTGCTGCGCTTTCTGCGCCCGGCCGCCGGCCTGTACGCGCGCCTCTCGGAGATGCACGATTGCGGCGTCCTCGGGCGTATGTTTCCGCCGTTCCAGGCCATCACGTGCCGCGTGGTGCGCGACTTCTTCCACAAGTACACCGTCGACGAGCACACGCTGCTGACGATCAAGAACCTCGAGCGCCTGGCCACGCGGGCGGCGCCGGATCGCGAGCGGTTTTCGTCCCTGCTGCAGGACCTCGAGGCGCCCGAGCTGCTTGTCCTGGCGCTGTTGTTTCACGACGTCGGCAAGTGGCGCGACGAAGACCACGCCACCGAGAGCGTGCGCATGGCGCAGGACATGTTCGATCGCCTCGGGCCTCTCCGCCGAACAGCGCGCCACCGTCGAATTCCTGATCAAGAACCACCTGGCGATGTCGCAGGTGGCGTTCCGCCGCGACACGGAGGATCCCGAGATCGTCCGGACCTTCGCGTCGCTCGTCGGCGTCGAAGAGCGGCTGCGGATGTTGTGCCTGATGACGCTGGCCGACGTCGAGGCCGTCAGCCTGGAAACGCTGACGCCGTGGCGGGCGGAGCTGCTCTGGCGGCTGTTCGTCGACACCTACAACCACCTCACGCTCGGCTACGGCGACGAGCTCATCGACGCCAGGCCTCGCCGCCAACACGGAGCTGCTGGCCAACCGTCCCGAGGACCTGTCGGAGAGCGACATCGCGCATTTCCTGGCGGGGCTTCCGCGGCGATACCTGCAGCTGTTCGATCGCGAGGCGATCTACCGCCACGTGCGGCTGTCGCGCAACATCAATCCGGACGAAGTGCACCTCGGCCTCGAGGAAAAAGGATCGGCCTGGGAACTCACCGTGGTGACGCTCGACAAGCCGTTCCTGTTCTCGAACATTTCCGGCGTCCTGTCGTCGTTCGGCATGGACATCCTGCGCGGCCACGCGATGACCAACCCGAACGGCCTCGTGCTGGACGTGTTCCAGTTCACCGACCAGGAGCGGTTCCTGGCGCTCAACGCCAACGCCCGCGCCCAGATGTTCCAGGTGCTCGAGGAGGTCGTCTCCGGGCGGGCCAGCGTGACGGCCCGGCTGCGCGGCCTGGAAGAGAGCCTGTTCCACCGCCGGGCCCTGCGGGTGAAGCCGGTCGTCCATTGTGACAATCAGGCCTCCAGACGGTATACGATTCTCGACATCATCGCCGACGACGCGCTCGGGCTGCTCTACCGGATCAGCCGCGTCATCTCGCAGAACGGCTGCGAAATCGATCTGGTGTTGATTGCGACGGAAGGGCAGCGGGCCATCGACGTGTTTCACATCACCAAGGCGGGCGCCAAGCTGTCCGACGCGGACTCGCTGGAGCTGTCGGCGCACTTACAACGGATGCTGGAGGGAACGAATGAAGCTCATTAAAAGTATCGTCCGCCCGAACAAAGTGGACGAAGTGAAGGACGCGTTGGAGAAGCTGGGCATCGCCGGGATGACGGTCACCGAAGTGCGGGGCCACGGCAAGCAGAAAGGCCACACGGCGATCTACCGCGGCAAGGAATATAACGTCAGCCTGCTGCCGAAGATGCAGATCGAAGTGGTCGTCGCCGACTCGGCAGTAGACGACGCGATCAAGGCGATCGTCTCGGCGGCGCGTACCGGCGAAATCGGCGACGGGCGCGTGTTCGTGCTGCCGGTCGAGCAGACGTACCGCATCCGGACCGGCGAACGCGACTCGCTCTAGTCAGAGAAGAACGTCGGTGTCTCGCGCGGCCCTTTTCAGGGCCGCGTCGCGGGCGCGAAACTATCGAGCCGCCAGGAACACGTAAGTCACCATCACGAACGGAAACGTGTATTGCGCGCCGGGCGTCGCCCGGTGCAGAAATTCAGCAGGAAAAACGTGGGCGATGCCGGCGGCCAGCTGCACCTGCGGCGTGAGCGGGTGCGTCACCTGCACGTCGAGCTCGTCGCCCACGCGGCTGCCCACGGCACCTCCCGGCACGCGGGCGACGGCAGTGCCGGCGGCGTTGTAGAGCGCGTCGTGCGTGTCGGCGAGCCACCACAAGTGCAGGCTTGCGGTCATCGGCCAGCCCTTGTGCGGCGTCAGCCCGACGATGGATCGCAGATCGTGGATATTCTTCCATCCCACCTGATCGGCGAGGCCCAGCTTGTCGTGGCCCGTCGGATACAGCTGATCGAACGTCTGACGCCGGCCGTCCGTCGGATTGGCGTCGCCGCTCGCGGTGTTGTACTCCTCGGCCACGCGCACTTTCCAGGAGCCGCCGAGCGTTTCGCCGACAATCCAGTGGCCGGCCCACGCGCTGACGTGGTCCGATGCGAGCGACCCTGTCTGGACCGCCATTTCCACGCCGTAGTCGACGCTGGCCGGCAGCTTCCCCACCCAGCGCGCCCCCAGTGTCGCGGCCGACAGGTTCCCGACATCGCCCCGTTCCGATTTCAGTGAGTGGTCGCGACGCCAGAAAACGTAGGGCTCCACCGTCGCTTTCGCAATCCAGTTGGTCGCGGATCCGTAAGCGCCGACGAAGCGATTGCCGTTGCCGCTCTTGTCGAATTCGTCGTCCAGGATCCGCACGGCCGAGGTGGCGAACGCGTCGAGTCTGAATCCATCCGTCTTGAGGGTGGCGCGCACGCCGTCAAAGCTTCTTGCGGCGTTGACCCACGTGAGATGTCCCACCAGGCGCTGTTCGCCGAAGAACATCTCCTGGCGGCCGACCCGCAGCGTCACCGTGTCTTTCTGCGTGTTGCCGATGTCACCGTAGGCCTGTCGCAGGTCGAACGGGTTCCTGAACGGCGCGGTCGTCGAGCCGACGTCCTTCGCCACGACGCGCGCGTCCTGCGCCTGCACGAGCACGGCAAAACGGGGACTTGGTTTCACGCTCACGTCGAAGCGGAACCGGTTGAGCCAGTAGAGGTCGTCGCGGCCGGAGGTGTACCCGATGTTGGTGCCGCCTTCCATGCGGTCGCGGAACTCGCCGCGCACCGTCAGCCAGTTCGGCGTCAGCTCGTTGAAACGGTTGGGGAACGGCGGCGCGGAGGACGGGCGTGGACCTGGCGCCTGCGCCGCGTTCTGCGCCGACGCCTGCGGTTGAGCCTCGGGCTGTTGCGCGATCGCTGCAGATACGGGAAGTCCTGCGACCGCCAGCGCGAACGTTCCGACTGCGAGGAATTTCGCCATGATCGCGTCAGGAGCAAGCGGCACACCACACGGTTGGCATGCGCACAGCGCCGTGCCGCGCGGAATTCGGTTTGATTTCTTCAAACGCGCGGCGCGCACGCTGCGCGGAACACGCCAGTTGTGTCGGCTGAAAATTGGAAGTTACGTGAATGTCTGTCTGACCAGTCGACAGATCGGGGACATTCCGACAAACAGCTGAGGAAACCGGCCGGCCCCCTCGGGACTTTTCGGACCTCTCGGACCTCTCGGACCTCTTATTGTCCGCGTTCGGTGAGCTCGTAGTAATCGGCGAGCGCGATCATCATCGGGCCCATCTTGGGATGGGCGGGCTGGACGTGGGGGATCACACCCACGGCTCGCAGCGCGGCGGCGCACACGGGACCCACGGCCGCGACGACAACTTTGACGTTGAGCGCGTCGGTCAGCTCGCGGCTTTTGCCCATGGCGGCGGCGATCTGAAACAGATGCCGGCACTGGATCTGGCTCGTGATGACGATGGCGTCGATGCGGCCGTCGATGATCTCGCCCACGAGCCGCTCGAGCGCCGCGACATCCTCAGGCAGCCGCCATTCGTACAGGCAGACCTCGCTGACGGCCGCGCCGCGGGCGCGCAGGCCGTCCGCGGCGGTTTCGTTGCGCTCGCCGTAGTGCAGGAACCCCACGGTTTTGCCCGCGACATCGACGGGCTCGAGCGCCTGCAGCAGCTCTGACGTCGTGTGCGGCTCGGCGGCGGTGATGTTCACCTGGACGTTGTGCCGGCGCAGCACCGCAACGGGTTTGGGACCGCGGCAGACGGTGATCGTGTGTCGCAGCGCCGCGAGGACGGCGTCGAGGCGGCCCAGCCGCTCGGCCTCGCGCAGCAGGGCCGCGATGCCGACGCCCGTCATGAGCACGACGATGGCGAAGCGGCCGTCGCAGAGGGCATCGACGAACGCGCTGACATCCTCCGGTTGCTCGAGGGCCGTCTCGCGCACCGCGGGAACCGAATACGGAACGCCGCCGAAGCGCTCCACCATCGCCGCGAGCTCGACGCTCATGCGCGCCTCGAGCACCGCGACGCGCGCGCCCTTAAGCGACGACACGGACACCTGTCATACGAAGTGATCTTACCGTAGCGCCCGGCTGAAGCCGGACGCTACGTGCGAATCGCCGCACGCACGCGTTCGCGATAACTGAAGATTCCGGAGCGCCGGACCGCCTGCGATTGCCAGCGGACCGTCCAGCGCGAGCCGAGCTCGAGCAGCACGAACGACCCGACAAGGAAGGCCGCGGCAAATGCGAGCAGGCCGACGGCGTACGTGCCGGTCGCATCCTTCGCGGCACCCAGCACGGACGGCAGAAAGAACCCGCCGAGCCCGCCGGCCGCACCGACGATGCCGGTCACGATGCCCATCCGCGCGGCGAACCGCTGCGGCACGAGCTGGAACACGGCGCCATTGCCCATGCCGAGCAGTCCCACCGTCACGAACAGCAGCGGCACGACAGCAGAAAGCGGCGGCAGCGCGGCCACGGCGCTGAGGCTCAACGCCACGCCCATCAGCAACAGGAGAAGCAGGCGGTAGCCGCCCAGCCGATCGGATAACCATCCGCCGAGCGGCCGCATCAGGCTGCCGGACACGACGACCATCGTCGTGAAGTCGCCGGCGCTCACCCGCGACACGTGATACTGCTCGTAGAAGAATGTCGTCAGGAAGCTCGTGAAGCCGACGAAGCCGCCGAACGTGAGGCTGTAGAGAAACGAAAACCAGAGCGTGTCGGGATCGCGCAGCACGGCCACGTAGTCGCTCCAGCTCGCCGCCGCGGGCCGCGCGGGGCTGTCCTTCGCGGTCAGCGCGAACAGGATCGCGATGCAGACCACGGGGATCAGCGCGAGGCCGAGCGTGTTCGCCCAGCCGATCCGTTCGGCGAGGCGCGGCGCGAACAGCGTGGCCATCAGCGACCCGGAGTTGCCGGCGCCGACGATGCCCATCGCCAGACCCTGGAACTCAGGCGGATACCACCGGCTGGCGAGGGGAAGCGCCACGGCGAAACTCGCGCCGGCGATCCCGAGGAAGAACGCAAGCACGAACAGGTGCCACGGAGCGGTGGCCACCGTCCAGCCGGCGACCAGCGCCGCGACCGTGAGCGTCAGGCCGATGAGGCCCGCGCGGCGGCCGCCCACGCGGTCCGCGAGGATGCCGAGGACCGGGCGGAAGAGCGATCCCCCCAGCAACGGCACCGCGACGAGCAGCCCTTGCGCCGTTGCGGACAGGCCGAACTGCTGGCGCAGAAATGGCGCGAGCGGCCCGAGGATCACCCACACCATGAAGCTGACGTCGAAGTACAGCAGCGCCGAGACGAGCGTCGGCGTGTGTCCGCTCTGCAGAAACGTCCGGCTGAAGCCGGACGCTACGTTTGTGTCTTGCGTTTCCATCACGCCTCGACTGAAATGACGCCCGCTTCGACGCGCGTGGCGTAGACGCGGACGCACTCGTTGTGGTTTGCGGGACGGGCGACCTCGCCCGTCTCCAGGTTCACTTTCCACGCGTGCAGCGGGCAGACCACGGCATCCCCGGCGACGATGCCGTCGCACAGGGGTCCGCTCTGGTGTGGGCACCGGTTGTCCATCGCGACAAAGCGGTCGCCGAGATTGAAGATGGCGATCTCGCGGGTGCCGATGCGGCGCCGCGCGCCCTTCGCGCGGCGGTACGGCGTCGCACGACGCCACGCGCACCCAGGTTTTTTCGATGTGTCTCATGCCACCACGTCCTGCACCGGTTCGATGGGAGTCAACGGGATGAACTGCGTGCGGTTGCACCGGTGATCGGCCTTCCTGCCACGCGTCGTACGACGACGCCTTCGATTTCTGCAGCCGGTCGAGCAGCGCGAGCTTCACGGGTTCCGGCGCGTATACCGTTTCCTTGCGGATTTTGTCGATGCCGAGCCGCTCGACGAAGTCGTACGTCCGCTCGAGGTAATTGCCGTTTTCGCGGTAGTACTGGAAGAAGAGCTCCGCGGCCTCGAGCGCCTGCTTCCGTCGTCTCGACGGTGATCAGCAGATCGGCCTTGCGCACGGACTTGCCGGCCGCGCCGCCGACCACCACCTGCCAGCCGCCCTCCTGTCCGACGAGGCCGATGTCCTTAACGGTCGCTTCTGCGCAGTTGCGCGGGCAGCCGACGGTCGCCATCTTCACCTTGTGCGGCGTGAACAGGTTCTCGAAGCGCCGCTCCATCTCGATGCCGGCGCCGGTCGAATCCTGCGTGCCGAACCGGCAGAACTCGGTGCCGACGCAGGTCTTCACCATTCGGACGCCCTTGGTGTACGCCTGCCCGGACGGCATGCCGAGATCGGCCCACACGTTCGGCAGGTCTTCCTTCCTCACACCCAGGAGATCGATGCGCTGGCTGCCCGTAATCTTCACCATCGGCACGTGGTACTTCTCCGCCACGTCCGCAATCCGCCGCAGTTCCGCCGGCGTGGTGACGCCGCCGCGGATGCGCGGAACCACCGAGAACGTGCCGTCCTTCTGAATGTTGGCGTGCACGCGGTCGTTGATGAAGCGAGCGGATCGATCCTCGTCGTGATCGCCGCACCAGATCATGTCGAGCATGTAGCTCAGCGCGGGCTTGCAGACCTCGCACCCGCGGCCGTTGCCGTAGATGTCGAGGACGTCCTGGACGGATTTCAGGCGCTGGCTTCGCAGAATCTCGCGGAGATTCTCCTGCGCGAACGGCACACAGCCGCAGAGCACCTTCCTGCCGTCTTCCTTGAAGTCGGGCGCGACGGCCCTCAGCAGATCCTCGCAGAGCGCCGTGCAGCTGCCGCATCCCGTGCAGGCGCGCGTCGACTTCCTTCAGCTGCGACAGCGTGTTGACGCCCTTGTCGTGGATGGCGTGCGATGATCGTGCCCTTCGTGACGCCGACGCAGCCGCAGATCGTGGCGCTCTCCGACATCTGGGCGATGTCGAGGCCTGAGTCGTCGCCGGCGGCGGGAACAGCAGGTGCCGGCGCTGGCCCGTCAGGTCGGCCTGCGACCGCAGCCAATCCATGTACCTGTGGCTGTCTGAGGTATCGCCCGACCAGAATCACGCCAGCGAGCTTGCCGTCCCTGATCGTCAGTTTCTTGTAGACGCCAGCGCGCGATCCTCGAACCGCACCGGATCCGCGTCGCTGCTCGCTCCAGTCGCCGGCCGAGAACACGTCGACGCCCATGATCTTCAGCTTCGCCGCCTGGACCGTGCCGGTGTAGTACGGGACCGCGGTTCCCGGTGATGGTCGCCGCCAGCACCTTGGCCTGCTCGAGCAGCGGCGCCACCAGCCCGTAGCAGATCCCGCGGTGTTCGACGCACTCCCCGACGGCGAAGACGTCCGGATCCGAGGTCTCCATCCAGTCGTTGACGACGATGCCGCGGTTGACCTTGATGCCGGCCTTATGGGCCAGCTCGACGTTCGGCCGGATGCCGGCGGCGACCACGACGAGGTCGGTCTCGAGGATCGTCCCGTCCTCGAACGCCACGCCTTCGGCGCGCTCGTCGCCGACGAATCGCGGTCGTCGACTGGCGCAGCAGGACGCGGACCCCGAGATCTTCCATCTTGCCGGCCAGGTAGTTTCCGGCGTCCGGATCGAGCTGCCGCTCCATCAGCGTCGACATCAGGTGGACCACCGTGACCTGGCAGCCCTGCACCTGGAGACCGCGCGCCGCCTCGAGGCCGAGAAGCCCACCGCCGATGACCACGGCCCGCACGCCGGGGCGCGGCGTGCTTGAGCAGCGCACGGGTGTCGTCGAGCGTGCGAAACGCGAACACGCCGTCCTTGTCGATCCCGGCAATCGGCGGCTTGAACGCCGAGCTCCCGGTCGCGAGCAGCAGCGTGTCGTACGTCGATCACGCTGCCGTCGTCGACGGTCACCGTCCTGCGTTCGGCGTCGACGTCAGTGACCTTGACGCCAAGGCGGAGACGGATGTCGTTCCGGCGGTACCACTCGAGCGGGTTGAGCGTGATCTCGTCGGCGGGCTTCTCGCCCGCGAGCACCGACGAGAGCAGGATGCGGTTGTAGTTGACGTGCGTTTCCTCGCCGAGAATCGTGACGTCGAAGGCCGGCGCGTGCCGCAGGATCTGCTCCACGCACCCGACGCCTGCCATCCCGTTGCCGACGACTACCAGTTTCTTCATCGCGCAGGCTCCACGCGCACGGCGCATTGTTTGTAGTTGGGTTCCCGCGAGACCGGGTCGTACGCGCTCTGGGTGGCCCGGTTGGCGTTCGCTTCCACCCAGTGGAACGGCACGAACACCTGCCCGGGCCCGATCGTCTCGGTCAGGCGCAGTTCGAGGCCGCGAATCACGCCGCGGCGCGACACGACGTCCACGCGATCAGTGGGCTTCAGTTTCAGGGCGCGGCCGTCACGCGGGTTCATCTCCAGCCACGCCGAAGGCGACAAGCGTTCGAGGATGGCGACGCGCCCGGTCTTTGTCCGCGTATGCCAGTGCTCGACCGTTCGGCCCGTGTTCAAAACGAAGGGGAACTCCTCGTTCGGCGGCTCGGGAAACATCTCCCAGCGGGTCGGAATCAGCCGCGCCTTGCCGTCGCCGGTCTGAAACTGCCCGTCTTCATAGAGCCTGCGTGTCGTTGCCGCATCGCGCGCGCCGGCGGGAAAGGGCCATTGAATGCCACGGGCGCCTTCGATCGCTTCGTACGTCATGCCGGAGTAGTCGCACAGGCGGCCGGCGGACACGCGCGTCCACTCGTTGAACGCGTCCTCCGGCTTCGACCACCCCGGAAACAGCTCGTCGCGGCATCCGAGCGCCGAGGCGAGATCGAGGAAGATCCTGAAGTCGGACCGCGCTTCCTCCGGCGGCTCGACCGCGGCGTTCACCTTGCTGACGCGCCGTTCCGAGTTGGTGTACGTGCCTTCCTTTTCGCCCCAGATCGCCGCCGGCAGCACCAGGTGCGCCAGCTCGCTCGTCGGCGTCGGGTGAAACCCGTCCTGCACGACGAGGAACTCGACGGTCTCGAGCGCCTGCTTCAGCACGCCCAGGTTCGGAAACGAAACGATCGGATTGGTCGCGATGATCCAGAGCGCCCGAACGCGCCGATCGAGCGCCGCTTCGATGATGTCGGGATAGGCGAGGCCGCGCGCGGTCGGCAGCCTGGTCACCGGCACATTCCACAGCGCGGCCAGCTCCTCGCGGTCGGCAGCGCTCTCGAACTGCCGGTACCCGGGCATCGACGATGCGAACCCCGTTTCGCGGGTGCCCATCGCGTTGCACTGCCCGGTAATCGAAAACGGTGAGGCCCCGGCCCGGCCGATGTTGCCGGTAATCAGCGCCAGGTTGTTGATCGCGCTGACCGTTTCGGTTCCCTTGGAACTGTGGTTGACGCCCATCGTCCAGCCGATGAACGCGGCGCGGGCGTTGCCGAACAGGGACGCGGTCCGACAGATCAGCTCCACCGGCAAGCCGGTGAGCTCCGAGACGCGAGCGGGCGTGTATTCGCGGACCGACTCGCGCAACGCCTCGAATCCCGTCGTGTGGGCGGCGATGTACTCGTGATCGATCAGATCGCTCTCGATCAGGATGTGGATGATCCCGTTGAGAAGCGCCAGGTCGGAGCGCGGCTTCACCGGCAGGTGCACGTCGGCCAGCATCGCCGTCTTCGTCACCCGCGGGTCGGCCACGATCAGCGTACGGGGCCGGATGGCGGAGAGACGCTGCCACAGAATCGGATGGTTGTCGGCGATGTTCGCGCCGATCAGCAGTACGACGTCGGCGCGTTCCAGGTCCGCGTACGCCCCGGGTGGACCGTCACTGCCGAACGACAGCTTGTAGCCGGCGACCGCCGTGGACATGCACAACGTTGTGTTCCCGTCGTAGTTGCGCGTGCCCAGACCGAGCTGGGCCAGCTTCCCAAGCGTGTAGAACTCCTCCGTGACCAGCTGCCCCGTGCTGATGATCCCGACGGCGTCGCGGCCGTGTTTCCGCTGGATGTCGCCGAATCTCGACGCCATGGCGTCGATCCCGACGTCCCAGGACACGCGCTCCAGCCCGCGCTCACCCCGCATCAGCGGAAACCGCGCCCGGGTGTCTGCGTGAATCGCCTCGTGCTCCACGAGACCCTTGGGGCAGAGCAGGCCGAGGTTCACCGGATGATCCGGATCGCCCTGGACGCCGACGGCGCGCCCGTCCTTCACGCCGATGAACATCCCGCACCCGACCGAGCAGTACCCACACGTCGTCTGTACCCACCTGTCGGGGATCCGGCGCGCGGACGTGTAGCCGGCAAATTCGTCGTGGCCGTACGCGTACCTCTCGGACCGTGTGTCGAGGCCGAGCGCGCTCCTGAGGCTCATGCGGCTTCGCTCCCGAGGTAAGGCGCGGCCATGTGCTGCGGTACGGCGCTGACAAAAAAGAGGTAGCGCCCGATCGCTTCGCCTGACAGCGTGAGCAGGAAGGCCACGCCGAGCACGATCGGGTTGGACGAGAAGAGCGGCAGCGCGATGGCGCCGAGCGCGAGCAGCATGCCCCGGGCAATGAACGCTGTCCGAAGCGTCGTCGCCAGCAGGCGCGCGGACGCTTGCAGCTCGACGGTGTAGGAACCGCTCATGCGGAAGAATCGGAGCGCGAGCACAACGAATTGCGCGACCGCGGCAGATGCGATCGCGGCTGGGAGCCATCGCACGCCCGTGGTGCCAATCGTGGCGGCCGCAAACAGCGGCCCCAGCGTCAGTGCCGTCAGGTTGAACTGCACCAGCGTCAACGACGTGTTCCACGCCGGCCGCGAGGGGACGCGGTAGATGCACGCGCTGGCGGTGACGCCGCCGAAACCGAACAGCAGCGTGAGGCCGCCGAGCTCGAGGCCGCCCGTGCCGCCAAGCCACAGGCCGACCGCGTAAAGGCAAGCCACCGCCGAAAACCCGGTGAAGAGCAGCACTTCCCGGCTGAGCCACGAACGCCGCCACATCTTCAGCGCGCGATACGCGTAAATCGGACGGCCGAGATGCAGCGTCGACGCCGCGAGCGCGAGCGTCGCGACCGCGAAGGAGGTCAGCGCCGCGGCGCCGAGCCGCGTAAAGGCGCCCGACAGCTGCAGCAGGAAGATCGTCGCGAACGCGCCGACCGAGAGCTGTGTGAACACGGTCATCACGACGAGCGCCCAGTGCGGCTCCGCCGGCTTCAGCTGGACGAGATCGACCGGCTTCGCGTTCGGCGCCAGGTTGGACGGCGGCGTGATTCGCGTGGTCGAGATGCTCTGGTCTCCCGAGGGCAGGCCGCTTCCCGGCGCGCTGACGGCTGCGGCGGCGCGCCAGCTCTTCACGTTGACGATCTCAATCTGGATCGCGCCTGTCGGACACGCCGACACGCAGGCCGGCGACTGGCCAAGACTCAACCGCGAGTGGCACATGTCGCACTTCCCCACGACACCGCGCTCGGGGTTGTACTGCGGCACGCCGTACGAACAGTTCCACGTGCAGTACTGGCAGCCGATGCACGCATCCGCGCTGTGCAGGACGATGCCCGTGCCGGCGTCCTTCTTGTACGCGTCAACGGGACAGCCCTGGAGGCACGTCGGCTCCAGGCAGTGATGACATCCCGTCGACAGATACGACCGCTCGGCGCGCGGATACCAGCCGCCTTCGATTTCGCTGACGCGCCGCCAGTTGATCGCCGCCGGGTTGCCGTTCTGCTCGTTGCAGGCGACGACGCAGCATTTGCAGCCGATGCACTTCCCCATGTCCACGTGGAAGCGGTACTGCTCGCCCGGTCCCGGGGCGCGGAGCGGCATCCGCGGAGCAGGTGCGTGCGGAACGGGATCAGGGTGCGCGGCGGGCGTCAGCAGGAACGTGACGCCGTTTTCGGTCGCACGTTTGAGCAGCGGAAGCGACATCTGGCGCGTGATCGAGCAAGAGACACACCACGGCGTCGAACGGCTGAGCGCGTGAATCATCAGCCTCGATGCGTCTTACAAAACGTGGAGGCGCGGCGTCGACGGACAACCTTGTCGGCTGAAAATCGTCCCGGACAGATTTGTCCCAGAAGTAGTGCAGGCCTTCAGGCCTGCCTGACGCGTCACGGCGGGCCTGAAGGCCCGCACTACTTCAGGAGGCGGCCCGCGCGATCCGCGTCGCGCAGACCTTGAGCTCGGGCATCTTGCTGGTGGGATCGAGCGCGGCGTTCGTCAGCCGGTTCGCGGACTGTTCGCCGGCCCAGTGGAACGGCGCGAATACCGTGTCCTCGCGAATCGACGTCGTCGTCTTCACGACGAATGTGGCCGAGCCGCGCCTGGTCGTGAGCACGACGCGATCGCCGGCGGCCACGCCGACGACGCGCGCCGTGGCCGGATGCATCTCGACGTACGGCCGCGACGCGATGGCGTCGAGCGCGCGGACGCGGCGGGTCTGCGTTCCCGATTGATATTGCGAGAGGACGCGGCCGGTCGTGAGATAAAAGGGATATTCCTCGCTTGTTTCCTCACCGATCGAGCGATGCGAGACGGCGTGAAAGCGCGCGCGGTTGTTCGGCATCGGAAACGAGTCCGAGAACAGGCGCTCCGTGCCCGGATGGTCGATGGAGGGACACGGCCAGAACACGCCCTGCTCGTGTTCCACGCGCTCGTACGTGATCCCGAAGTAATCCGCGGGACCGCCGCGGCTCGCGCGCCGCAGCTCCTCGAAGACGGCCTGGCTGTCCGCGTACGTGAACTGACGGCGATGGCCGAGGCGCTGGCCGAGCGCGCTGAGAATCTCCAGATCGGAGCGGACGCCCGTCGGGGGCTCGACGGCCTTCCGGCGCCGCAGCACGCGGCCTTCGAGGTTGGTCATCGTGCCGTCTTCCTCGGCCCACTGCGTGCACGGCAGCACGACGTCCGCCAGTTCGGCTGTCTCGGAAAGAAAGAAATCCGCGACCACGAGCAGCTCGAGCCCCTTCAATCGCTCGCCTGTGGCCGAAGCGTTCGGCGCCGAGACAGCGATGTTCGATCCCATGACGACCAGCGCGCGCACGCCGCCGCCGCGGCCGATCGACGTGAGCAGTTCGTACGCGGACTTCCCCGCACCGGGAATGGCTGACGCCGGCACGCCCCAGATATCCGCCACGTGAGCGCGCGCTCCATCATCGTCGATCCGGCGATATCCGGGCAGCTGGTCGGCTTTCTGCCCGTGCTCGCGGCCGCCCTGCCCATTGCCCTGTCCGGTGAGGCAACCGAATCCGCGATAGGGTTTGCCCACGGCGCCGAGTGCGAGCGCGAGGTTGATGTACGCGAGCGTGTTGCTCACGCCCTGCGACTGCTGCTCGGGCCCGCGCGCCGTCAGGATCATCGGGTGCGGCGCTTTGCCGAGTCGGTGCGCCGTCTCCACCACGGTGGCGGCGGGTACGTCGATCAGCTGCGCCACTTTCTCAGGCCAGTAGACCGCCGCGATCTGCCGGACCTGCTCGAACCCGTCCGTGCGGTCGCGGATATACGCCTCGTCGACGAGACCGTCGCGGATGAGCACGTGGAGCAGGCCGTTTGCGAGCGCGGCATCAGTACCGGGGCGGATTGCCAGGTGCCGATCGGCCCACGCGGCGGTCGGTGTGCGCCGCGGATCGACGACCACGACCGTGCCGCCGCCGGAGCGCTGCGCCTCGAAGTACTGCATCAGCGGCGGCAGCGTCTCGACGATGTTGGCGCCGGCCAGCAGGATTGTCGTCGCCTGCGAAATGTCCGCGAGCGGAAACGGCAGCCCGCGATCGAGCCCGAACGCCATGGTCGCCGCCGCGGCGCCGGACGACATGCAGAAGCGGCCGTTGTAATCGATGTTGGACGTCCCGAGGGCGACGCGCGCGAACTTCCCGAGCAGGTACGCCTTCTCGTTCGTCAGCGATCCGCCGCCGAAGACGGCGGCCGCGTCGCGGCCGTGACGCCCCTGGATCTCGGAGAGCCGGCGCGCCACTCGCTCGAGGGCGTCGTCCCACGTCGCTGGCACGAGCCGGCCGCCGCGCTCGCCGCCCTCGCGCACCAGCGGCGTGAGGAGCCGGTCGCGGTGCGTCAGCGTCTCTGGCGCGGACCACCCCTTGATGCACAGCGCGCCTTTGTTGACCGGAAACGCGGCGTCGCCGGTCACGGTCAGGCCTTCGGCAGGGCCTTTCGCGAGGTAAATTCCGCACTGCAGAGCGCAGTCCGGGCAATGAGTCGGCGTGGTGGCCGGTATCATGCTACGGGGGGCGGAGCAAGACGCAACACCACGGGCTGTCCGCGGGAATGCGCGATTTCAGGCCGTTTTCGCCAGTTGTTGCGGGTGAGCGTGCGCGGCGACGCTGCACGATCTTGTAGGGGATCGGCGGAGGGCACAAGATCGTCGCGCCGCCGCCGGGCAATCGCCGCGGCCCGACGACCCATCTGTTTTTGTTATGCTTCCAATGTGATCATTGTATTTCACTTCTACTTGCAGATAAGCGATAAACGCTGTGCACGAGGACGCAGCTATGGCCCATCCGATCCGACTTGCGCCGCCGCAGGCTGAAGGCCTGTATGACCCCCGCTACGAACACGACGCGTGCGGCGTCGGGTTCGTCGTCAACATCAAGGGGGTACGCTCGCACGCCGTGGTCGAGCGCGGGCTCGAGGTCCTCATCAACCTCCAGCATCGCGGGGCGTGCGGCAGCGAAGCCAACACGGGTGACGGCGCCGGCATCCTCATTCAGCCGCCGGATCGATTCCTCCGCAAGGCCGCCAATGCCCTCGGCATCGGCCTGCCGCCGGCCGGCGAGTACGGCGTGGGCAACGTCTTCCTGCCGCGCAACGAGGGCGAACGGACACGACTGCGGACGCTCATCGAGCAGGTCGTCACCGAGGAAGGCCAGACGTTCCTGGGCTGGCGCCCGGTGCCCACCACGCAGCACACGCTGGGCGCGGCCGCGGCGGCCACGATGCCGGTCATCGAGCAGCTGTTTGTAGGCGACCGCGGCGACGTGGCGGGCAAACCTCCGGCGCATCGCGATCCGCTCCGGTTCGAGCGCAAGCTGTACGTCATCCGCAAGCGCATCGAGCACGCTGCCGACCAGCTGGCGCTCACCGAGCGCCAGATGTTCTACATCCCGAGCCTCTCGTCGAGAACGCTCATCTACAAAGGGATGCTCACGGCCGATCAGATCCAGCCGACGTTTCCCGATCTGACGGATCCCGACGTCGAGTCGGCGCTCGCGCTCGTGCACCAGCGCTTCAGCACCAACACCTTCCCGTCGTGGCCGCTGGCGCACCCGTACCGCTACATCGCCCACAACGGCGAGATCAACACGCTGCGCGGCAACATCAACTGGATGCGCGCGCGCGAAGGCCTGCTCCGGTCCGACGTGTTCGGCGACGACCTGAAGAAGATCCTGCCGATCATCCGCGAAGGCGGCAGCGACACGGCGACGTTCGACAACGTCCTCGAGTTCATCCACATGGCTGGGCGCTCGCTGCCGCACGCCATCCTGATGATGATCCCGGAGCCGTGGTCCGCGCACGAGACGATGAACCCCGAGCTCAAGGCGTTCTACGAATACCACTCGTCGCTCATGGAGCCGTGGGATGGTCCGGCCTCGATCGCCTTCACCGACGGCACGCTCATCGGCGCCGTCCTCGACCGGAACGGCCTCCGGCCCTCGCGCTACTACGTGACGAAGGACGACCTCGTCGTGATGGCGTCGGAAGTCGGCGTGCTCGACATCCCCGACGAGGACATCCTCGTCAAGGAACGCCTGCACCCCGGGCGCATCTTCCTCGTCGACACGGCGAAAGGCCGCATCGTCTCGGACGAGGAAATCAAGACCGAGCTGGCTTCGGCGCAGCCGTACGCGCGCTGGCTGGCCGAGCACCTCGTGAACATCGAGGATCTGCCCGAGGCGCCGTACCTGCCCGCGCCGAGTCACGAGGCCGTCACCAAGCGCCAGCAGACGTTCGGCTACACCCAGGAAGACCTGCGGCTGATCCTGGCGCCCATGGCGACCAACGGCGAGGAAGCCATCGGCTCGATGGGCACCGACACGGCGCTTGCGGTGCTGTCCGATCGCTCGCGTCTGCTGTACGACTACTTCAGCCAGGGCTTCGCCCAGGTCACCAATCCTCCGCTCGACGCGATCCGCGAAGAGCTGGTGACGACGATGGGATCGACGGTGGGGCCGGAGGCGAATCTGCTCGATCCACGGCCCGAGTCGTGCCGCCAGATCGGCATCAAGTACCCGGTCATCGACAACTCGGAGCTCGCGAAGCTCCGGCATGTCTACGAGCCGGGGTTCAAGGCGATCACGCTCCCGATGCTGTTCGATCCACGGCAGGGCGGCCCGGGCCTCGAGCACGCGATGGATCAGCTGAAGCGGCAGGCGATGGCCGCCGTGGAAGCGGGCTATACGATCGTGATCCTCTCGGACCGGGGCGCCGATCGTGAGCGCGCGCCGATACCGAGCCTGCTGGCGACCGCCGGCGTGCACCACCATCTCGTCCGGCGGGGCACGCGCACGCGCTGCGGCCTCGTGCTCGAAACCGGCGACGCGCGCGAAGTGCACCACTGCGCGCTGCTCCTCGGCTACGGCGCCGGCGCGGTCAACCCGTACCTGGCGTTCGAAACGCTCGACGACATGATCCGGCAGAAGCTCATCGGCGGCGTGACGCACGCGCAGGCCGTCGAGCACTACATCCACGCGCTCAACAAGGGCATCCTGAAGGTGATGTCCAAGATGGGCATCTCCACGCTGCAGAGCTACTGCGGCGCGCAGATCTTCGAAGCCGTCGGTCTCGACAAGGCGTTCGTCGACAAGTACTTCACGTGGACAGCCTCTCGCGTCGGGGGCGTCGGCATCGACGTGATCGCAGACGAGGTGATCCGGCGGCATCGTCACGCCTACCCTGTCCGGCCCGTCGGCCAGCCCGACCTCGAATGGGGCGGCGAGTATCAGTGGCGGCGCGACGGCGAGGTGCACCTGTTCAACCCGGAAACGGTGTTCAAGCTGCAGCACGCGACCCGCAGCGGTCAGTACGCGATCTTCAAGGAATACACGAAGCTCGTGGACGACCAGAGCACGCACCTCGCGACGCTGCGGGGCCTGCTCCGGCTGAAGCCGGCCTCCGAGCCGATCCCGCTTGAGGAAGTGGAACCGGTCGAGCGGATCGTCAAGCGTTTCGCCACCGGCGCGATGTCGTACGGGTCGATCAGCCTGGAAGCGCACGAGACGCTCGCCATCGCGATGAACCGCATCGGCGGCAAGTCCAACACCGGCGAGGGCGGCGAGGATCCGGCGCGCTACACGCCGGACGCGAACGGCGACTCGCGCCGGAGCGCGATCAAACAGGTGGCCTCTGCCCGGTTCGGCGTCACGAGCGAATACCTGGTCAACGCCGACGATCTCCAGATCAAGATGGCGCAGGGCGCCAAGCCCGGCGAGGGCGGCCAGCTGCCCGGCCACAAGGTCGTACCCCTGGATCGCGAAGGTGCGGTATTCGACGCCTGGTGTCGGCTTGATCTCGCCGCCGCCGCACCACGACATCTATTCAATCGAAGATCTGGCGCAGCTGATTCACGACCTGAAGAACTCGAATCCGGCGGCCCGCATCTCCGTGAAGCTCGTCGCGATCGCCGGCGTGGGCACCGTCGCGGCGGGCGTCGCGAAGGCGCACGCGGACGTCGTGCTGATTTCCGGGCACGACGGCGGCACCGGCGCATCGCCGCTGACCTCGCTCAAGCACGGCGGCGTGCCGTGGGAGCTCGGCCTCGCGGAAACGCAGCAGGTGCTGCGCCTCAACGGCCTCCGCGATCGCATCATCGTGCAGGTGGACGGCCAGCTGAAGACCGGCCGCGATGTCGTGATCGGCGCGCTCATGGGCGCCGAGGAATTCGGCTTCGCGACGGCGCCGCTCGTGGTGTCGGGCTGCATCATGATGCGCGTCTGCCATCTCAACACCTGCCCGGTCGGCGTCGCCACGCAGGATCCGGAACTGCGGAAGCAGTTCAACGGCAAGCCGGAGTTCGTCGAGAACTTCTTCCGGTTCATCGCCGAGGAAGTGCGCGAATACATGGCGCAGCTCGGCTTCCGGACGATGGACGAGATGATCGGCCGCGTGGATCGTCTCGACGTGAACCCGGCAATCGATCACTGGAAGGCGCGCGGCCTCGACTACTCGGCCATCCTGCACGACCCGGCGCTGCCGCCGGAGTCGCCGCGGCGGGCCCTCGTGCCGCAGGATCACGGGCTCGGCGGCGCGCTCGACAACGAGCTCATCGTCGCGTGCCGTCCGGCGCTCGAGCACCGCACGCCGGTGTCGATCGAGCGGCCGATCCGCAACGTCAACCGCACGGTGGGCACGATGCTCGGCTCCGAGCTGACGCGCCGATATGGCCGGGACGGCCTGCCGGACGACACGATTCGCATCCGCTTCACCGGATCGGCGGGCCAGAGCTTCGGCGCGTTCGTGCCGCGCGGCATCTCGCTCACGCTCGAAGGCGACGCGAACGACTACGTCGGCAAGGGGCTGTCCGGCGGCACGATCACCGTCTTCCCGCCGCGCACGGCGACGTTCGTGCCCGAGGACAACATCATCATCGGCAACGTCGCGCTCTACGGCGCCACCAGCGGCGAGGCGTACATCCGGGGCGTCGCCGGCGAGCGGTTCGCCGTCCGCAACAGCGGCGCCGTCGCCGTCGTTGAGGGCGTCGGCGATCATGGGTGCGAGTACATGACCGGCGGACGCGTGGTCGTCCTCGGCCGGACCGGCCGCAATTTCGCGGCCGGCATGAGCGGCGGCGTGGCCTACGTGCTCGACGCGAACGCGTCGTTCGCCCGGCGCTGCAACCCTGAGTTCGTCGATCTCGAGCCGCTCGATCGCGACGATGATGTCGAGCTCGTGATGGAGCTGCTCAAGCGGCACGTCAGGCACACCGGCAGCACGCTCGCCGCGCGCCTGCTGACGGACTGGTCGGCGACCGTGAAGCGGTTCGTGAAGGTGATGCCTCGCGACTACAAGCGCGTGCTCGAAGGCAAGTCGCAGTTCGGCGCCATCAGTCTGGAGCCGATTGTCCTGTCGAACTTCGACCCCGCGGCCCCAGAGGTCGTTCATGGGTAAGCCGACCGGGTTCATCGAGATTCACCGGCAGAAGCAGCCGTACCGCCCGGTCGCGGAACGGCTGCACGACTGGCGCGAAGTGTATCTCCCGTATCCGGACGCCGACCTGCGCGGGCAGGCCTCGCGGTGCATGGACTGCGGGATTCCCTTTTGCCATCAGGGGTGTCCGCTCGGCAATCTCATCCCCGACTGGAACGATTTCGTCTATCGCGACCGGTGGCAGGCCGCGAGCGAGCGGCTGCACGCGACGAACAACTTTCCCGAGTGGACCGGCCGCCTCTGCCCTGCGCCGTGCGAGGGTTCGTGCGTGCTCGGCATCAACGACTCGCCGGTCACGATCAAAGCCGTCGAGGCGACGATCGCGGAGCGCGCCTTCGACGCCGGCTGGGTCGTCGCGCGTCCGCCGGCCGTGCGCACCGGCAAGCGCGTCGCCGTCGTCGGTTCCGGGCCGGCCGGCCTGGCGGTCGCCGACCAGCTGAACCGCGCCGGGCACTGGGTCACTGTGTTCGAGCGCGCCGACCGCATCGGCGGGCTGCTGCGTTACGGCATCCCCGAATTCAAGCTCGAGAAGAAGTTCCTGGAACGCCGCCTGGCCGTCATGCTCGAAGAGGGCGTGATGTTCCGGACCAACGCCAACGTCGGCGTCACCGTACCGCTGTCCGAGCTGCGACAGGGCTTCGAGGCCATTGTCCTCGCGGGCGGGTCGACGATGCCGCGCGACCTGAAGGTGCCGGGCCGCGAGCTCACGGGCATCTACTTCGCGATGGAGTTCCTGACGCTGCAGAACAAACGCTGCGAAGGGGACACGATTCCCGACGAGAGTTTCATTTCCGCCGAGGGCAAAAACGTCGTGATCATCGGCGGCGGCGATACGGGCGCCGATTGCCTCGGCACGGTCCACCGGCAGGGCGCGCGCAGCGTGCGCCAGCTCGAGCTGCTGCCCCGGCCGCCGGAGTCGCGCGCCGCGAGCAACCCGTGGCCGCTGTGGCCGAATATCTTCCGCGTCTCGTCGGCGCACGAGGAGGGCGGCGAGCGCCTCTACTCGATCTCCACGGACCACTTCAGCGGCGATGGGAACGGCCACGTCAGGAAGCTGCACGGCGCGCGCGTCGAAATGGTGACGGAGAATGGCCGGTCGTCCTTCAGGCCGGTGTACGGCAGCGAGTTCGAGCTGGACGCCGACCTGGTGCTGCTGGCGATGGGGTTCGTCGGCCCGCAGCGTAACGGTCTGCTCGACGAGCTGGGCGTGAAGATGACGGACCGCGGCACGGTGGCGCGCGACGGGAACTGGATGACGTCGGTGCCCGGCGTCTTCACCGCGGGCGACATGCAGCGCGGCCAGTCGCTCATCGTCTGGGCGATCGCCGAGGGCCGCAGCTGCGCCCGCGGGGTCGACACCTACCTCATGGGCACGTCCGAGCTGCCCGCCCCTGTTCTGTAGGGCGGCCCTTTCAGGGCCGCCGCGGGGCTAAAAGCCCCGCGCTACAATGACCTACTCACATGACTAATACAGCCGCGCTCAACAACCTGCATCTCGCCTGGCAGCCTGTCGCTGTCGGCTTCATGTCGGACCCGCCCGCCGGATTGCCGCGCGTCGATCGACCACTCCCTGCCGGATGCGGCTACTGGAAGCACGCCTCGGAGGGTCACGGCTTCTACACCACGCCGGAAGATCACTACGGCTGCACGGTCGGTGCGTTCACGCACAACGTGGCGCTGCCCGACGACAAGAAGAGCGAGCTCGAGAGCGTCGTCGGCACGATGGTCAGCCTGGAATACCTGTCCGGCGACGACGTGGCGACGATCCCCCGCCGCCCGGAACCGATGCAAATCGCCGCGTACGCGCCCCTGGCGGACGCGACCTTCGCGCCGGACGTCGTCGTGTTTCGCGGGAACGCGCGCCAGCTGATGCTCGTGTCGGAGGCCGCGCGGTCGGCCGGGATTTTCGGCGCGGGCGATATCCTGGGGCGGCCCGCATGCGCGATGATCCCGCACGCCGGCAACACGGGCGGCGCGGTCGCCAGCTTCGGGTGCATCGGCAACCGGGTGTACACGGCACTCGCCGACGACGAATTTTACGTGAGCGTTCCCGGGAAAGGCCTCGCGGCCACGCTTGAACGGCTCGCGGTGATCCTCAACGCCAACACGCAGCTGAAGGCGTTTCATGAAGCGCGGAATCAAAAACCATGAACAATGCAGAATGCAGAATGAACACGTTGTGCATTCTTCATTCATCATTCTTCATTTCGTGATCACGTCCACCCCGCCCATGTACGGCCGGAGGGCTTCCGGGATGGCGATCGAGCCGTCCGCCTGCTGATAATTTTCCAGGATCGCGATCAACGTCCGGCCCACCGCCAGGCCGGAGCCGTTCAGCGTGTGCACGAACTCGGCCTTGCCGCTCCCGCCGGAGCGGAATTTGATGTTCGCGCGGCGGGCCTGGAAGGCCTCCGTGTTGGTGCACGAGGAGATCTCCCGGTACGTTTTCTGGCTCGGCAGCCACACTTCGATGTCGTACGTCTTGGCTGACGCGAACCCGAGGTCGCCGGTGCAGAGGACCACGGTCCGAAACGGCAGGCCGAGGCGTTTCAACACTTCTTCCGCGTTCGCCACGAGCAGTTCCAGCTCTTCGTAGGACGTTTCCGGGGTCGTGAGCTTCACGAGCTCGACCTTGTCGAACTGGTGCTGCCGGATCAAGCCGCGCACGTCCTGGCCGTACGAACCGGCTTCGCTGCGGAAGCACGGCGTGTATGCCGTGTAGCGGATCGGCAGATCCCGGCCGTCGAGGATTTCGCCGCGATGCAGGTTGGTCAGCGGGACCTCGGCGGTGGGGATCAGATACAGATCCCATTCGCCGCCGATCTTGAAGAGATCGGCTTCGAACTTGGGAAGATTGCCGGTGCCGAGCAGCGACGCGCTGTTCACCATGAATGGCGGCTCGACCTCCCGGTAGCCGTGCCCGCCCGTGTGCAGATCGAGCATGAAGTTGATCAGGGCGCGTTCCATACGCGCGCCGGCGCCGCTGAGCACGGCGAACCGCGCGCCCGAGATCTTCGTCGCGCGCTCGAAGTCGATGATGCCCAGCGCCGTCCCGAGATCCCAGTGCGCCTTCGGCTCGAATTCGAACGTGCGGGGTTCTCCATGACGCCGCGCTACCGGGTTGTCCGCCGAAGTCTTCCCGACGGGGACGCTGTCGTGCGGCAGGTTGGGTAAGTTCAGCAGGGCGGAATCGCGCTGGTGCTCGATGGAGTCGAGCTGGACGCCAAGCTGCTTGATCTGCTGATTGCGCTGCCGGCCCGCCTCCTGGATGTGGGCCGTGTCCTGCCCTTGGCGTTTCGCCTTCGCGATCTCGTCGCCCGACGCGTTCTGCTGCCGTTTGAGGCCTTCGTATTCACCGATGAGCCTCTTCCGCAGGCTCTCGAGCGTCGCAATATCTTCCAGCGCCTTACCGGGATCGAGACCGCGGTTCCGCAGCCCTTCACGGACCTTCTCGACGTGGTCACGAATGTATGCAGGATCCAGCATGTTGCCTGATTGTAATGCCCTCTCCCTCCGGGTGTTCTGCTACGATTCCTGTGTGGCTACTCGCGTGCGCAAAGCCGTCTTCCCTGCCGCCGGCCTCGGAACCCGCTTCCTGCCGGCTACCAAAGCACAGCCCAAGGAAATGCTGCCGCTCGTCGACAAGCCGATCATTCAGTACGGCGTCGAAGAAGCGGTCGCCTCGGGCGTGGACAACATCATCCTCGTCACCGGACGCGGCAAGAACGCGATCGAGGATCACTTCGATGTCTCGGTCGAGCTCGAAAGCTTTCTCGAGGCGCGAGGCAAACGCGCGCAGCTCGACGAAATCCGCAAGATCTCGAACCTGATTAACTTTGCCTACCTGCGGCAAGGCGAGCCGCTGGGCCTCGGTCATGCCGTTCTCGTCACCCGCGAGTTCGTCGGCAACGAACCGTTCGCCGTCATCCTGGCCGACGATGTGATCGACGCCGAGCCGCCGGCGCTGCAGCAGCTGGTGGACGTGTTCGAACGGGTGGACGGTCCGGTGCTCGCGGTGGAACGGGTCCCCCAGGAAGACATCTCCAACTACGGCGTCATCGCCATCGACAAAGAGGCGAGCGCCTCGCTCGGGCCGAGCGTCTATCGGGTGCGGGATCTGGTCGAGAAGCCCAGCCGCGACGAAGCCCCGTCGAATCTGGCGATTATCGGACGCTACGTGCTGACGCCCGACATCTTCCCGGCACTGGCGGCCACGAAAAGCGATCGGACCGGCGAAATCCAGCTGACGAACGGGCTGCGCGAGCTGCTGAAGAAGCGACCGATCTACGCCTGCGAAGTCCAGGGCGTGCGGCACGACACGGGGAATAAGCTGGGTTTCCTGAAGGCGGTCGTGTATTTCGCGCTCAAGCGGCCGGATCTGGCAGATCGGTTCGCCACTTACCTCGCGTCGCTGGAGCTGCCCACGCCTGCTGCCGGAAAACCGTAGCGTCCGCCTTCAGGCGGACGTTCTCCGGCCGGCTGAAGCCGGCCGCTACGGCTTCGTCTCGGGTTTCGCGGCCGGAGACGTCGATGGCGCTGGCGTGGAGTCGGAGGAGGCCGCCGGCTTCTCGCTGGTCTTGGTGTCCGCGCCTTCCGTTTTGTTGCCTCCGTCCTTGCTGTCATTGCCGTCTTTCCCGTCCTTCCCGCTTTTCGATTCGGGCGTGCTGCCGGACTTCGCGTAGTCGGTGGCGTACCAGCCGGTGCCCTTCAAGTGAAACGCCGGTGCGGACTGCAGCTTGTGCACCGGGGCCCCGCAGACGCGGCACTTCTCGATTGGCGCATCCGAGAACTTCTGGATCACCTCGAAGCGGTGACCCGCGGGCTCGCATTCGTATTCGTATAACGGCATCTGATATCTGACCTGCTTACTCGAGAAGGTCGCCGGTGTCGCCCGGCAGCATGAGCGCGCGATGGAGCCAGAATGGCGCGGTGCCGTTGGCGAGCAGCGTGTCGTGAAAGGTCTTGAGCGAGAATGCCTTCCCTTCCTGCTGCTTATAGTCCCGCCGGAGCTTGAGCAGCATCAGTTTGCCGACGCTGTACACCAAGTACGTGGGATCGAACGTGCCGCGCTCCGCCTCGCGGCGAGCGCCGGCCTCCTCCATGAACGCCTCGTCGCGGAAGAACCGCATCCCCTGCTCGACCGACATGTCTTCAGCGTGCAGCCGGATGCAGACGATGAACCGCGCGAGGCGGACGAGCGATTCGGACAGCTGGCCGAGCTTGATGCTGGGCTGCTGCCGCGCGAAGCCGGCCTCGATCATCATCTCTTCGCAGTAGTGCGCCCACCCTTCGACAAACGACGCCGCCGCGAACATCGTCGACTTGCGAGCCTTGGACTCGACGCGGCGCAGATGCTGGTAGTGGAGGAAGTGCCCCGGGTACACCTCGTGAATCGAGATCGACCACAGCGTCGGGTGGTTGTAGTCGCGCAGATATTCGCGCTGGCGATCCGGCGGCCATGAGGGATCCGCGTCGGTCAGGTAGTAGTAGGCGCGCGACGCCTTCGTTTCGAAGGGCCCGGGAGTCCACATGCTCGCGAACGACCACCGGTAGAAATCCGGCGTCGGCGCCACCGTGATCGCTTCACCCGGCGGCAGCGAGATGATGTTCTGGCGTTCGAGAAAGGTCGCCAGCTCCTCGAGCTGGCGGCGCGCGACGTTCACCAGATCGCCCGGCTCGGGGTGATCCGACTTGGTCCGCGCCCACGCCTCGAGCGGATCGCCCCCGTTCATGCGGCCCGCCACCGATCGGAATTCCTCCTGCGTCGCGTGCAGCTCGCGCGTGGCAATCGCCAGCAGACGGTCGAGCGAAATCGTGATGCCCTCGTCCAGCTTCAGTTTCTGTTCGAACTTGTCGCGGCCCAGACGAAAGGATGATCGCGCGCGCGGCGCGACCTCCGTTTCCAGATACTGCAGGTACGCGCCAATGCTCTGCGAGGCTTCGACCTGCGCGTCGGCAAGGTCGCCAAGCAGGTGCATGTCGTCCACCGACGAGAAAGCTTTCGGCAGGTCGTCCTCGACGAACTTGAGCGCGCCCCGCATCGTTTCGAGGCCGACCTTCACGAAGATGCCGGGCGGGTCCGTGATGTTGTCCTTGGCGGCCTGGATGAGCCGCGGTGTCTGCCGCAGCTTCGACAGCACGCGCCGCGCCCGTTCTTCGGGCGGCGCATGGTTGAAGAGGGCCTGGCCGGCGAGGCTCGACGCGAGGATGTCCGAGTAGTACTGCGGGTTTTTCTCCCAGGTACGGATTTCCTCGAGCTCGAGCATGCGAGCGCGGAGGTTCGACCCGATCATCCGATGGTCGAGGCGTTCCACCTCGGTGAGGCCGGCGACGTTGATTTCTTCGAGGCGGCGCAGGTAGCCCGACAACGCGTGCGTGTGGCTCTCTACGCCCTGCCGGCTCAGATCTTCCAGCAGATCGTCGTGTGTATGGACGCCGTCGAGCGTGGCGTGCGTCGGTTGCGCTTCGTACAGGTACGACAGCAGGTCCTCGACGAAATGGGGAAGCGGTTCGGAAACGATCATGGGATCCGCTAATGGTACAATAAACTTTCCGCCACCGAATGCCGGGCACGCTGTACGTGGTCGCCACGCCGATCGGCAACCTCGAGGACGTGACCGCGCGCGCGCTGCGGATCCTGAAGGAAGTTGCGGTCATCGCCGCGGAAGACACACGGCGAACTGCTCACCTGCTCGCCCGCTACGCCATCACCACGCCAACGACCAGTTTCCACGAGCACAATGAGGCAAAGAAGACGCCGGCGATCGTGTCGCGCCTCGCAGGGGGCGAAGACGTCGCGCTCGTGTCAGATGCCGGCACGCCGCTCATTTCTGATCCGGGACGTCACCTGATTCATGCTGCGGTCGCCTCAGGGATACGAGTCGAGCCCATCCCCGGGCCGAGTGCCATTGTCGCGGCGCTCTCGGCCGCTGGAGCCTCAACCGGGGCGTTCACATTTCTAGGCTTTCCACCGACTAGGTCGAAAGACAGAATATCGTGGCTTGAGAGCCTTCGTAGCATCAACCACGCGGTGGTATTTTTCGAGGCGCCGCACCGGATCCGCGAAACGCTCCAGCAACTCGTCCCCGTCGTTGGCGACTGCCCGGTGGTTGTCTGCCGAGAGTTGACGAAGATACACGAGGAATTTGTCAGAGGACCTATTTCGTCGGCTCTTGAGACCGCGTGGGAGACCAAAGGGGAATTAACTGTCGTGCTTGATTTAGGTCGTAAACCAGAAAATGGCGAATCGCTGCCGCCCGTCAGCGACCTAGATCTTTTCAATGAACTAGGGCATATAGCAGAACAGCGGCTTTCGTCCCGGCGGAAGGCTCTCAATCTGCTAGCTCGAAAGTACCGGATGACTCCCAACCAAGTGTACGAAGCCGTCGAACGTGCCAAGAAATTGGCTAAATGACATAATTGGTGCCGACTCAGTGACTAACAGATGCGTCGCTTGACCGGCCTACGAAGCTTCTGCTACTTTACCCGGCTTTCGGGCCAGGAACGTTGCGCAGGGAGCTGATGGCGAAACAGCGGCGACCCCCAACTCGTTCGCCCAAGACCCGTTCGGGATCCTCATCCCCGCCTCCTCAGCAGGAAGCTGGCCTGAATTCCGTCGCTCGCACCGCTTCGTCCGCCCCGGCTCCAGGCGCGGCCGAACGGCGTTCGACCTATATCGAGGCCGTCGCGGTGTACGAGCAGGGACTGGAAAAACTCCAGCAGCACGACTACAGGGGCGCGGCCGCCCTGTTCGAATCCGTCCTGGTCCAATATGCCGAGGAAAAGGAGCTCCACGAACGCGCGAAGCTCTACCTGAACATCTGCCAGAGGCACGTTTCCACCAGCGTGTCCGCCCCCCACACCGTCGAGGAGCGGCTGTACGCATCAACGCTCGCGCTGAACGGCGGACGCTACGACGAAGCCATCCTGCACCTGCGACTGGTGCGTGACGAGGATCCCGACAACGATCACGCACTGTACATGCTGGCCGTCGCGCACGCCCAGCGCGGCGAGTTTGCCGAAGCCGTCGCCCACGTCGAACGCGCCATCGCCATCAACCCCGAAAACCGCGCACTCGCCAAGACCGACCCCGACCTCGATCCGGTCCGCGACGACGATGCGTTTCGCGCCGCCTTGGAAGCCCCGTCGCTTCGTTCCGATCGGCGGCGGCCGATTCGGCCGCGTCCTGCACGCTGAATCGGATTCCGCACGATAATTGGATCGGCTATCAATGGCCGACCTTCATGTCGTAATCCTCGCGGCGGGCAAGGGAACCCGGATGAAATCCGCCCTGCCCAAGGTGTTACACCGCGTCGCAGGACTGCCCCTGATTGAGCACGTCCTGAATACGTCAGGCGGGCTTGGGCCCCGCTCTACCACCCTCGTGGTCGGACACCAGGCGGAAGCCGTCCGTGCGGCGCTTTCGACCCACCAGGGCCTGACGTTCGTGGTCCAGGAGCCACAACTTGGCACAGCTCACGCGTTACTCACAGCGGAGCCGGCGTTACGGGCGGCGACCGGGACCCTGGTGCTGCTATCGGGTGACGTGCCGCTGCTGTCCGCCAAGACCTTGAGAACGCTGGTCGATCAGCACGAATCCGCGGGCGCCGCCGCGACGGTGGTCACCGCGATCGTCGAACAGCCTGAGGGCTACGGCCGCGTTGTCCGCGCTGGCCACGAGATTGCTCGCATCGTTGAGCATCGCGACGCGACCGATGCGGAGCGGGCGACCTGCGAGATCAACGCGGGCATTTACGCGTTCGCGATCGACGGGTTGTTTCCGGCGCTGGCACAGATCGTCGCGGAAAACGCCCAGGGTGAGTATTACCTGCCCGATATCATCGCGCTCTACAGGAAGCGCGGGCTCGGGGTCGGCACGTTCACGGTGCCGGACGCCGACGAGATCCGGGGTATCAACAGCCGCATCGAGCTGGCGGCGGTGAGTCGAATCGTGAGACAGACCAAGAACCAGGCGCTGATGGCGGCAGGCGTGACGATCGAGGATCCGGCGACGACTTACATCGATCCCCACGTTGAAGTGGGGGCGGACACGATCATTCATCCCGGCGTGTCGCTGGAAGGCCGCACCGCCATCGGGATGGGCTGCGAAATCCACAGTGGAGCTCGCATCGTCGATTCCACGCTGGGCGACCGCGTCACCATCCGCAATCACTGCGTCATCGGAAGCTCGACAATCGAGAACGACGCGGCGGTGGGGCCCTTTGCGCACCTGCGGTTCGGCAACGTCATCGCCGAGCGCGCGGCGGTCGGCAACTTCGTCGAGTTGAAGAAGACCGTGATCGGACCCGGGTCGAAGTCGATGCACCTCACGTACCTCGGCGACACGACGGTCGGCGCGGGCGTCAACATCGGCGCCGGCACGATCACATGCAATTACGATGGGGTGAGCAAGCAGCAGACCACGATCGAGGACGGCGCGTTCGTGGGCAGCGATACCCAGCTCATCGCGCCCGTCACGGTCGGCAAAGGCGCGTACATCGGCACGGGCACGACCGTGCGCGAGGACATCCCCGCCGGGGCGCTGGCCGTGAGTGCGGGCAAGCAGCGCAACATCGAGGGCTGGGTCGCGGAGCGGAAGAAGAAGCGAACGAAGTAGTGCAGGCCTTCAGGCCTGCCTGACACGGTGGGGCTGAAGCCCCGCACTACTCCTGATTAAGGAACAACGTTATGTGCGGAATCATCGGCTACATCGGACCGAAGGACGTCGTTCCCGTCATCATCGACGGCCTGCGCCGGCTTGAATATCGCGGCTACGATTCGGCGGGCGTGGCCGTGCTCAAGAACGGCAACATCGAGCTACGGCGCAGCGCGGGCAAGCTGTCGAAGCTCGAAGACGTCATCGCGGATCAGCCGCTGTCGGGGGACTACGGCGTCGGCCACACGCGCTGGGCGACCCATGGGCGTCCCACCGAGGAGAATGCGCATCCGCACCGCGACTGCACCGGCAAAATCGTCGTCGTCCACAACGGCATCATCGAGAACTACCTCGACCTGAAGCGCGAGCTGCAGCAGCAGGGTCACAAGTTCGTCACCGAGACCGACACCGAGATCGTCGCGCACCTGGTCGAGCGCGAGATGAAAGCCGACGGTCTCGAGAACGCCGTCCGCCGCGCGCTGCTGCTGATGCGGGGACTGTTCGCGCTCGTCCTGATCTCCGCTGACGACCCGGAGAAAATCGTGGCCGTCCGCAACGGGCCGCCGATTGTCGTCGGCCTGGGTGACGGCGAGTTCTTCGTGGCCTCCGACATCCCGGCCATCCTCAGCCACACGCGCGACGTGGTATTCCTCGCCGACGAGGAGATGGCGATCGTGACCCGCACCGGCGTCGAGTTCACGGACATCTTCGGGCGGCCGGTTTCCAAGGCGACGCAGCGCGTCCTCTGGGATCCGATCATGGCGGAGAAGGCCGGCTACAAGCACTTCATGCTCAAGGAAATCTTCGAGCAGCCGACCGCCGCGCGCGAAACCATTCTCGGCCGCGTGTCGCAGGACAGCGGCCGGGTGTTCCTCGAGGAAATGAAGATCACCGACGCGCAGCTGAAGGCGGTCGAAAAGATCACCATCCTCGCGTGCGGGACCTCGTGGCACGCCGGACTGGTCGGCAAGTTCATGATCGAGACGCTGGCCCGCGTCCCGGTGGAAGTGGACTACGGCTCCGAGTACCGCTACCGCACGCCGATCGTCGGACCGCACACGCTCGCGGTGGTCATCACCCAGTCGGGCGAGACCGCTGACACGCTTGCCGCGCTTCGCGAGGCCAAGCGCGACGGCGCCGCGAGCATCAGCATCTGCAACGTCGTCGGCAGCATGGCGACACGCGAAACGGACGGGACGATCTACACGCACGCCGGCCCGGAGATTGGCGTGGCGTCCACGAAGGCCTTCACCTCGCAGCTCGTCGCGCTCTACCTGCTGGCGCTGCGGCTCGGCCAGGTGCGCGGAACCCTGTCGCCGGAGGCGTCGAGACCCCACGTGGACGCGCTGCTGCAGCTGCCCCAGCTCCTCGAGGAAACGCTGAAGGTTGCGCCGGAGGTGGAAGAGGTGGCGGCGCGCTTCCACGCGCGGTCCGACTTCCTCTACCTCGGCCGCGGTATCAACTATCCCATCGCGCTCGAGGGCGCCCTGAAGCTGAAGGAAATCTCGTATATCCACGCCGAGGGCTACCCTGCCGGCGAAATGAAGCACGGGCCCATCGCGCTCATCGACGAGAACATGCCGGTGGTGACGATCGCGCCGCAGGATCACGTGTTCGAGAAAATGATCGGGAACATGCAGGAGGCGAAGGCGCGGGGCGGGTCGATCGTCGCGCTGACCACGAAGGGCGACAATACGCTCTCCTCGATCCTCGACCGTTCCCGCGACGTCGTCATCGAGATCCCGCGGGCGCCGGAGCTGCTGCTGCCGATCGTGATGGTGGTGCCGCTCCAGCTGCTGGCGTACTCGATTGCCGTGCGGCGCGGCTGCGACGTCGACCAGCCGAGGAATCTCGCGAAAAGCGTGACGGTGGAATAGAGGTTGGAGGTTAGAGGTTAGAGGTTGGGGAAGAGGGGGCTGACGATGATAGAGTTCCTTCTGATCCCTAACCTCCAACCTCTAACCTCTGGATGCATTTCCTAGACTCCCTGAACGACGAACAACGGGAAGCGGTTCTTCACACTCGCGGACCGCTCCTGATCCTCGCCGGGGCCGGATCCGGCAAGACGCGCGTCATCACGAGCCGCATCGCGTACCTCGTCGGCGACGGCCACGCCAAGCCGGACGAGGTGCTCGCGGTCACCTTCACCAACAAAGCGGCCGAGGAAATGCGGAACCGCGTCGAGACGCTGCTCGGCGCCGACTGCAGCCGCATGTGGGTGTCGACCTTCCACTCGCTGTGCGCGCGCCTGCTGCGCCGCGAGGCGCCGGCGATCGGGCTGTCCCGCGACTTCGTCATCTACGACTCCTCCGACCAGCTCACCGTGGTCAAGCAGGCGCTGAAAGCGCTGCAGATCGAGGACAGCTTCATCCAGCCGCGGGCGGCGCTGTCGCGCATCAGCCAGGCCAAGAATCGCATGGAGGGGCCGGACGAAGTGGCCGGCGCGGCAGGCTGGAACCGCCGCGACGAGCAGATTGCCAAGGTGTACGCCCGGTACCTGGCGGCCCTCAAGGAGAGCAACGCCCTCGACTTCGACGATCTGCTGTTGAAGACAGTGGACGTTTTCGAGCAGAGTGAGCGGGTCCGGACGAAGTACGCGACACAGTTCCGCTTCGTCATGGTGGACGAATACCAGGACACGAACCGTCCGCAATATCTGCTGATTCGGCGGATGGCAGAAATCCATCGCAACCTCTGCGTCGTCGGCGACCCGGATCAGTCGATTTACAAATGGCGCGGCGCGGACCTCAAGAACATCCTCGACTTCGAGACGGACTTTCCCGAGGCCAAGGTCGTCAAGCTCGAACGCAATTACCGTTCGACGCAGATCATCCTCGACGCCGCCTCCGCGGTCATCCGGCAGAACCGGAACCGCAAGGACAAGAGGCTCTGGACCGACAGGGCCGGCGGCGACCGCATCGTGTACTACAGGGGAAGCGACGATCTCGAAGAGGCCGATTTCATCACGCGCACGGCGCGCGCAGCGCTCAACGGCGACTCGGACGCTCCGGTGGGGTCGCCCACGGTCGCGGTCCTGTATCGAACCAACGCCCAGTCGCGAACAATCGAAGACGCGCTGATGCGCGAGGGCCTCGGCTACAAGATCATCGGCGGCGTCCGGTTCTACGAACGGAAAGAGGTCAAGGACGCGCTGGCCTACATGCGGCTGGTGATCAACCCGCACGACGACGTGAGCCTGAGGCGCGTAATCAACGTGCCGGCGCGCGGCATCGGCAAGGGCGTGATGGAGTCAATCGAGAACCTAGCGCCACCAGGTGAACTCGTTGACGCGGACCTCCCGCTGCTGCGCGTAGGCCTCGCGCCGGGCCTTTCGCCAAATTCCCTCTGGTCGCGGGTCGTGCGCGGCCTGGACGAGCGGGCGTTTTCCGGCCGGGCCGCCGCCTCGTTGACCGTGTTTCGCGACCTGATCGTCGCGCTCACGGAGATCGCGCGCGCGGACAGCGTGTCGATCGCGATCGGGAAGATGCTCGATCGCAGCGGATACCTGCAGGAACTGCGGGACGAGCGGAACGAAGACGCCGAGGGCCGCATCGAGAACCTGGCCGAGCTGGTTTCGGCGGCCCGTGAGTACGAGAGCCGCGAAGCCGAGCCCTCGCTCGGCGGGTTCGTGGATCGCCTGTCGCTCCTGTCAGACGCGGACGAGGAGCAGGGCTCGCGGGATGCGCGGATCTGGATGATGACGCTGCACAGTGCCAAGGGCCTGGAATTCCCCACCGTGGTGCTCGCCGGCTTCGAAGAAGGGCTGTTCCCGCACTCGCGCTCCCGCGAAGACGAGGAGGAGCTCGAGGAGGAGCGGCGGCTGTGCTACGTCGGCATGACGCGCGCCCGGGCAACGCTCGTGCTCACGGGAGCCGCCCGGCGCCGGGTGTTCGGCGAGTACCAGTCGAGCGAACCCTCGCGATTCATCGACGAAATCCCGGCCGAGCTGATCGATCGCCTGCTGCCCTCCTACTCGTCCGCCAGCCGCCAGGGCAACTTTCCGCACTACGAGTTCCGCACGAACCCGTACGGCGGCGGGCGCCGCGTCAAGGAAGAACAGCCGGCGTATGCGTACGAGGACGAGGATCAGACAGTGGGGGCGTCGCTTCGTCCGGGCATGCGCGTCAGGCACGCGCAGTTCGGTACCGGGACGGTCATCAGCGTAGAGGTCCTGAACGACGACACCAAGCTCGTCGTCCGCTTCGCGGCGGTCGGTTCGAAAACGCTGCGCGCGAAGTTCGCGAGGCTCGAGCTGGCGTGAAGTCGAACGGGTCGGTGTACGTCTCGATCGTCTTCGCGCTGATGATCGGGTACTTCTCCTACCAGTGGTGGTTCAACCAGAACCGCGTCGTCAAACGGCGGCTCGGCGAACTGGCCGCCACGCTTTCCGTCCCGGCGACCGAGGCCGATCTCGAACGCGTCGCGCGGCTCGCGCGGCTGCGGCAGTATCTGGCGGATGACATCAGGATCACCACCGGAACGGGCCGGCCGGATCTGTCATCGCGGGATGCCGTGATCGCGGCCGCCGCGAACTGGAAGCCCGATCAGGGGGGCAACGTCGACTTCGTGGACGTGGACGTGAAGGTCGACGCCGGCACGGCGCGCGCCTACGCGACCACCGAAGTGTCCACGCGCGACCCGCGCACCGGCGAGCAGACCGTCGACGCGCACGAGGCCCGGCTGTCGCTCGTAAATCGCGACGGCGCGTGGGTCGTCAGCGCGGCGGAGCTGAAGGATCGCGCGAAGGCGGAAGCGCCGGCACCGCCACCATCACTCCCGTAATCATCCACGCGGCACCGGGTCGCCGCTGCATCGTCACGTAGATGGTCTTCTTCGCCGTCACACCTTCGGGCGACTCGACCGACGCGCTGAGCGTGACGCTCTTCGTGGCCACCCCGCCGCTCTCTTCCTCGGCGCCGACGCTCTTGATGGTGAAATCGCGGACGAGACCCTGATCCTTCGGGTCGAAGAAGACGGTGGACACCGTCTGAGCGGCGGTCTTGTCGCGGAGCCGCGAGGCGGAGAAAAACTGATCGACGAGCGCCTGTTCCCTCGGGTGGCCGCACGCGGCGGCGGCAAGCGCCAGGCCGGCCAGAGCACCGAGAAGGCCGTTCGTGGCGCGCGTCACTGCGGCGGTTCGCTCTCGTCTTCCTTTTCGACGAGCCGCGCCACGGAGACCACACCGTCCTCGGTTTCGAGATCGATCAGCCTCACGCCCTGCGTGGCACGGCCGATCGATCGCACGTCGTTGGTCGGCATGCGGATGATCATCCCCTGCTGGGTGATGATCAGCAGCTCGTCGCCTTCCTGCACGCAGGCGACGCCGACGACGTGTCCGTTGCGGTCGCTGGTCGAGATGTTGATGATGCCGACACCACCTCTAGACTGCACGCGGTATTCGTCGATCTCCGTGCGTTTCCCGTAGCCGCGTTCGGTGACCGTGAGCAGCGTGCCGCCGGGATGCACCATCTCGATCGCCACCACGTAGTCGTCCTCGCGCAGCGTGATGCCGCGGACGCCGTACGCGGTCCGGCCCATCGGCCGCACGTCGCTCTCCTCGAACCGGATGGCCATGCCGTCGCGGGTGCCGATGAAGATCTCGCCCTTGCCGTCCGTGCCCAGCACGGCGATGACGGCGTCGCCGTCCTCCACGCCCATGGCGATGATGCCGCCCGCGCGCGGGTTGCTGAACGACGAGAGGGCCGTCTTCTTGATCACGCCCTTGCGTGTGCCCATCACGACGAACCTGTCGTCCTCGAACTCCTTGACCGAGAGCATGGCGGCGATCTTCTCGCCTTCCTCCATCGAGACCAGGTTGGCGATCGACTTGCCTTTGCCGCCGGGACCGACATCGGGAATCTCGTGGACCTTGAGCCAGTACGCCCGGCCGCGGTCCGAGAAGATCATGATGTAGCTGTGCGTCGAGGCCACGAAGAGGTGGCTGACGAAGTCCTCGTCGCGCGTCCGCATCCCGATTCGGCCCTTGCCGCCGCGCTTCTGGTTGCGGTACGTCGAGATGGCCGTCCGCTTGATGTAGCCGGTGCGGCTCACCGTGATCGCCATGTCTTCCTCGGCGATCAGGTCTTCGATGTTGATCTCGCCGGCTTCGCCCTCGAGGAACTCCGTCCGGCGATCGTCGCCGTACTTCGTGCGGACTTCCTTCAGCTCGTCCACGATGATCTGCATGAGCAGGCGCTCGCTCGCCAGGATCGCGCGGAGGCGCTCGATCGTCTTCAGCAGCTCGGCCAGCTCGTCGAGGATCTTCTGGCGCTCCAGGCCCGTCAGGCGCTGCAGCTGCATGTCGAGGATGGCCTGCGCCTGGATCTGCGACAAGCCGAACTGCACCATCAGGCCGTCGCGCGCCTCGGGAACGGTCTTCGCCGCGCGAATCAGCGAAATCACCTGGTCGAGGTGGTCGAGCGCAATACGCAGCCCCTCGAGGATGTGGTATCGCGCCTCGGCTTTCCTGAGCTCGAACTCCGTCCGCCGGCGGACGATTTCGCGGCGGAACTCGATGAAGCTCTCGACGAGTTCGAGGAGGCTCAGGATCTTCGGCCGGCCGCCGACGATGGCCAGCATGATGATGCCGAAGCTCGATTGCAGCGGCGTGTGCTTGTAGAGGTTGTTGAGGATCACCTCCGGCACTTCGCCGCGCTTGAGCTCGACGACAATCCGCATGCCCTCGCGGTCCGACTCGTCGCGCAGGTCGGAGATGCCTTCGATCGTCTTCTCGCGGACCAGATCCGCGATGCGCTCGATCAGCTTCGCTTTGTTGACCTGATACGGAATCTCGGTGAAGACGATCGACGTCCGGTCGCCCTTCTTGTTCGTCTCGGTCGTCGAGCGGGCGCGCATCATGATCGAGCCGCGGCCCGTCGTGAACGCCTGCACGGCGCCGGCCCGCCCGACGATGTAGCCGCCGGTCGGGAAGTCCGGGCCGGGGATCAGGCGGATCAGCTGCCTCAGCTTGTCGGCGCGGGAGATCGGCTCGTCGTCCTGTTTGAGGTGCGTGTTGTCGATCAGCCAGATGCAGCCGTCGATGACCTCGCGCAGGTTGTGCGGCGGGATATTGGTCGCCATGCCGACGGCGATGCCTGCGGACCCGTTGACCAGCAGGTTCGGGAACGGCGTCGGGAGAACGGTCGGTTCTTCGGTGGTCTCGTCGTAGTTCGGAACGAAGTCGACGGTCTCCTTCTCGAGATCCGCCATCATGTCGTCGGCCAGCGCTTCGAGCCGCGCTTCCGTGTACCGCATGGCGGCAGGCGGGTCGCCGTCGATCGATCCGAAATTGCCCTGCCCGTCCACCAGCGTGTAGCGCATGTTGAAGTCCTGCGCCATGCGGACGAGCGTGTCGTAGATGGAGGCGTCGCCGTGGGGATGGAAATTGCCCATCACCTCGCCGACGATCTTCGCGCACTTGCGATAACCGCGCGTGGCCGACAGCCCCATCGTGTTCATGCCGTACAGAACGCGGCGATGCGCGGGCTTCAGGCCGTCGCGGGCGTCGGGCAGCGCTCGTCCAATGATTACGCTCATGGCGTAATCCATGTACGAACGCTTCATCTCGTCTTCGATGTTGACGGGGTGCAGCGCGGGTACGAGGTCGGTCATAGTTGGGGGCTTGGGCTCGTAGCTTGTGGCTCGTGCCTCGTGGCTAGTAGCTTGCGGTCGTCGCTGAGGGCTGGCCCCGAGTCACCAGCCACGAGCCACGAGTCACGAGTCACGAGCCTCTACACATCAAGGTTCTTTACGTCCAGCGCGTTGTCTTCGATGAACTTCCGCCGCGGCTCCACGTGGTCGCCCATCAGCGTCGTGAACATCAGGTCGGCTTCGGTGTGATCCTCGGCGCGGACCTGCAGCAGGGTCCGCACGCCGGGGTTCATCGTCGTTTCCCAGAGCTGGTCGGGATTCATCTCGCCGAGGCCCTTGTAGCGGTTGATGGCCACGCCCTTCTTGCCGGCGTCCAGGAAGTAATCGACCAGCTCGTCGAGTGAACCAAGCTTGACGTCGACGACGGCGGGCTTCTTGGGCCGCGCAGGCGTCGCGGCGGCCGGCGTCGCGGCAGCGCCTTCAGCAGCGCCGTCCGGCGGCGCGTCCGGAACTTCGGCGCCGGAAACAACGATTTCACCGGTGAGCGACGGCAGGTCGCGGCGGTTCGCCAGAAGAGTCCGGTAGTCCGCGGCCGTGACGAAATCGACGCCGATCGTGTGCTGGCGCGGGTAGCCGTTCGAGCGGTCGTCCACGTGCAGCTGGAAGCGGTTGTGCTCCTCGTCGCGGCGGATCGTGACCGTGCGAGCCGGGGTGGTCAACGTCCGGCTCAACTCGTCGAGCTTGTCCTTGTCGGCGAAGTATTCGCGGTCGGCACCCGCCGACACCAGCGCTTCGACGATCTCGCGCGGGTACCCGCGCCGCTCCACCATGTGCAGGTACTTCTGATGGGCGATCATCTTGTGCAGGAGCTTTTCCAGATCGGCGCCGGCAATTTCGGTGTTCGTGGCCGGGATGCGCACGACGCGCGCCTCGGCGGCGCGCTTGATCAGGTACAGCTCCAGATCGCGCTCGTCCTTGATGTAGGTTTCCGACTTGCCGCGCTTCACGCGGAACAGCGGCGGCTGCGCGATGTAGATGTACCCGTTCTCGATGATCGCCGGCAGCTGCCGGTAGAAAAACGTCAGGAGCAGCGTGCGGATGTGCGATCCGTCCACGTCCGCGTCCGTCATGATGATGATGCGGTGGTAGCGCAGCTTCGCGATGTCGAAGTCCTCTGCGCCAATGCCGCAGCCGAGCGCCGCGATCATCGTCTTGATTTCATCGCTGCCCAGCATCTTGTCGAAGCGGGCTTTCTCGACGTTCAGGATCTTGCCCTTCAGCGGCAGGATCGCCTGGAAGCGCCGATCGCGGCCCTGCTTGGCCGAGCCGCCGGCGGACTCCCCCTCGACGATGTAGAGCTCGCTGAGGGCAGGGTCGCGCTCCTGGCAGTCAGCGAGTTTTCCCGGCAGCGAGCTGCCATCGAGGGCGCCCTTCCGCCGCACGAGATCGCGGGCCTTGCGCGCCGCCTCGCGGGCGCGAGCCGCGTCGATAGTCTTGCCGACGATGCGCTTGGCGACGCTGGGGTTCTCTTCGAGGTACCGTCCCAGCCGCTCGTTCAGGATCGCCTCGACGATCCCTTTGACCTCGGTGTTCCCGAGCTTGGTCTTCGTCTGGCCCTCGAACTGCGGCCGCGGGATCTTGACGCTGATGACTGCCGTCAAACCCTCGCGGATGTCGTCGCCGGTGATGCTTTCCTTGAGATCCTTCGCGAGCGTGTTCTTGGTGGCGTACAGAATTCATCGTGCGCGTCAGCGCCGAACGGAACCCGGACAGGTGCGTGCCGCCTTCGTGCGTGTTGATGTTGTTCGCGAAGGAATACACCATCTCCGCGTAGCCGTCGTTCCACTGCAGGGCGATCTCGGCCTCGATGCCGTCCTTCTCGCCCTTCATGTAGATCGGCTTCTCGTTGACCGCCGTCTTGTTCTTGTTCAGGTGCGTCACGAACGAGACGATGCCGCCTTCGTAGTGGAACTTGTGGCTCTTTGAATCGCGCTCGTCGTCCAGGGTGATCGTGACGCCGCCGTTCAGGAACGCCAGTTCGCGCAGGCGCTGCGCGAGCGTGTCGAAGCTGAACACGGTGGTCTCGAAGATCTCCGTGTCGGGCTTGAACGTGACCTTCGTGCCCCGGCGCTTCGTCGTGCCGGTGACTTCGAGCTCGCTCGATGCGTGCCCGCGGTCGTAGGTCTGGTGGTACACCTGGCCTTCGCGCCAGATCTCCAGGTCGAGCGTTTCCGACAACGCGTTGACGACTGAAATGCCGACACCGTGCAGGCCGCCGGACACCTTGTAGCTGTCGTTGTCGAACTTGCCGCCGGCGTGCAGCACCGTCAGCACGACCTCGGCGGCCGACTTTCCGCTGGCGTGCTGGCCGACCGGGATGCCGCGCCCGTTATCGGCAACGGTGACGGAGCCGTCGATGTGAATCGTGACGTTGACCTGATCGCAGTGGCCGGCCAGGGCCTCGTCGATCGAGTTGTCGACGACTTCGTACACGAGGTGATGCAGCCCCGCCGGGCCCGTGGATCCGATGTACATCGCGGGCCGCTTGCGAACCGCCTCGAGGCCCTCGAGGACCTTGATCTTGTCGGCGCCGTAGTCGCCGCTGGCGGAATTGGCCGGGCCCTGCCCGTTGCGGCCGGCCTCGACCTCCTCTGACGGCGGTGGCGTGTGCTGCGTATCCTGTGTGGGATCGGTGTGTTCCATCAGACTCGCATCGGCATGATCACGTACGTGTAGTCGTAGCCCTCGACGCCCACCGGCTTCATCACGGCCTGGCTGACCTCGTCCTTCAAATCGAGCGAGACCACGTCCGATGACACCGCCGACAGAAAATCGAGCACGTACTGTGCGTTGAAGCAGATCTGCATCGAGCCGCCGCTGTAGTCCACCGACAGCGTCTCGTGCGCCTCCCCGAGGTCGGGGCTGCTCGACGTCACATCGACTTTGCCTTTCTCGACCTGGAACTTGACCGCTCGCGACCGTTCGTTCGAAAGCAGCGCCACGCGGCGCACGGCGTTAGTCAGCCGATCGCGCTCGAACTCGATGTGCTTGTCGTTGCCCTTCGGAATGACGCGCTCGTACGCCGGAAACTGGCCGTCGATCATCCGCGAGATCAGCAGGCGGCCGCCGACCTGGAAAAACAGATGGTTTTCACCGCGCTCGAACGTGACATCGCCGTCGCCTTCGAGGAGGAGCCGGCCGAGCTCGCCGAGCGTCTTCTTCGGCAGGATCGGGCGATCTTCTTCCGTGCCTTTCGCCTCTCGAGGCGCAGTCACGAGCGCCAGGCGGTGGCCGTCCGTCGCCACCAGCGTCATCGAGTCCGGCTTGAGGACGAACAGCGCGCCGTTCAGAAAATATCGCGTGTCCTCCCCGGTAATAGCGAACTGTGTTTTCGTGACCATCTCCCGGAGCGCCGCTCTCGGCAGCACGGCGCTGGTCCCGGTGCCGGCTTCGGGGAGCGTCGGAAAATCTTCTCTGGGCAGCGTCTGCATCCGCGACTCGAAGCGTTCCGCGGCCACCTTCACGCCGCTCTTGTCTTCCGAAATGCGGATGTCCGTTTCGGGCAGCGACTTCACGATCTCGTACAGCTTCTTCGCGGGCAGCGTCAGCGATCCACCCTTGGCGACGGACGCTTTGCATCCGCTCCGGAGCGCGACCTCGAGATCTGTCGCAAGGAACCGCACGTCTTCGCCCTTCGCCTCCATCAGCACGTTGGCGAGAATCGGGATCGTGTTCTTGCGTTCGACGATCCCCTGAAACAGCTGCAGTTCTCGCAGGAGGTCGTTCTTGCGGACGACGAGTTCCATATCAGTGCTGACCTCGAAAGTGGCGGGGGACGGCCCGCGATCCCCTCGGGATAGGAGAGATTCGAGAATAGGAAATTATATAGGAGAAGAGGGTCGGTTGAAAAGTTAACAGATCTGATAATTCGTTATGTTTCAGACGTTTAACATGTGTATGAAATGTGCTCTCCGGGGCGGGCTTTCACGGCGGTCAACCGACCCACCCCGGGGGTCAACACGGCTCGCACAAGGGGCGCCGGCCAAACCCTGTGGAAATCAGCGTTTCAGTGAAATGCTTCGAGGAAATTGCCGATCAGGCTGTTGAAATCGCCGTCCTTCTTGCGCATCTCGTTGACCTTCCGGATCGAATGGATGACCGTCGAATGATGCTTGCCGCCGAAGCTCCGGCCGATCTCGGGAAGCGACGCATGCGTCAGCGACTTGCAGAGAAACATCGCGATCTGCCGCGGCTTGGCCACTGACTTGGAATTGTTGCGCGACTTCAGGTCCACCAGCTTCAGGTTGTAGTAATCGGCGACGTGCTTCTGGATGATCTCGATCGTGACGGCCTTCTCGTCGTGGTCGATGATGTTCTTCAGGACTTCCTGGGCGAGCCCGAGCGACAGCTCCTTCCCCGTGAGCGATGCGTACGCGATCAGGCGAATCAGCGATCCTTCGAGCTCGCGGATGTTCGACTTGATCTTGCTCGCGATGTAGATCGCGACGTTGTCGGGAAGGGGCACCGCTTCGGCGTCCGCTTTTTTCTTCAGAATCGCGATCTTCGTCTCGAGATCCGGCGACTGGATGTCCGCGATCAGTCCCCATTCGAAGCGCGAGCGCAGCCGCTCCTCGAGCGAGGGAATCTCGCGCGGCGGGCAGTCGCTGCTGATGACGATCTGCTTCTGCGAGTCGTAGAGCGCGTTGAACGTGTGGAAAAACTCGTTCTGCGTCGCTTCCTTGCCCGCGATGAACTGGATGTCGTCCACGAGGAGCACGTCCACGCTCCGGTATCGTTCCCGGAAGTCGATGATCCGATCGTACCGGACCGCGTTGATCATCTCGTTCATGAACCGCTCGGAGGAGATGTACGTCAGCTTCAGCGCACGGTCGTGCCGCAGCACGTACTGCCCAACCGCATGCATGAGGTGCGTCTTCCCGAGCCCCACCCCGCCGTAGATGAACAGCGGGTTATACGAACGCGAAGGCGCCTCGGCCACCGCGCGGCACGCGGCGTGCGCGAACTGATTCGAGGAGCCGACGATGAACGTGTCGAAGGTGTACCGCGGGTTCAGCCCGGGCAGCCCGGGCCCGGCCGCCGCGAGGGCTGCTTCCGTTTCGAGCGCGAGGGGGTCCTCCCCGCCACCTCTCGCCGCCAGCGCCGCTTCCGGATGCGGCTCCGCGATGAAGCTGACGTCGAGCCCCGGCTTCTGCACCTCGCCCAGCGCCTCGGCAAGGACGCCCGAGTAGTGCTTCGTCAGCCAATCCTTGAAAAGTGGGTTGGGTACCCGAACGCTGATCGTGCGCACATCCGCGCTGATGAACGTCGTGGGCTTGAACCAGGTATAGAAACTATGGCGGTTTACCTTGGTTTCTACCCGCGCGAGGATCTGCTCCCAGAGGTTCATGTCATCCCCGGACCATGGTCTATCGCCGACCTTCGCCACGGCTACGTCACCCGTTTCGGCGAGATTTCTGCCGCACAGCCCCCAAAACCGCCAAATTCAGTGGAATTTCCACAGTTTTTTCCACAGGTGTGGAAAACTCTGGGAAGAGACCGAACCAGCACGGGCCTCAGGGGGGTATGTTCGGGATCCGCGTACCGCGGAAGGACGCCGACTGTAGCACAAAGCCATTCCGTTTGACACTCTCGGAACGCCTTAGCTACGATGTTCGTTTGCATTCCGGAGGACCCGAATGAAAGGTAAGCGTACATTCCAGCCCAACACGCGCAGCCGCAAGCGCACGCATGGGTTTCTCGTCCGTATGGCCACCAAGAACGGCCGCCTCGTGCTGAAGCGCCGCCGCGCCAAGGGGCGCAAGAGGCTGACGGTCAGCAGCGAATAGGTTTGACACTCCGCCCGACCCAGCGCATCCGGCGCCATGCGGATTTTCAGGAGATTTACAAGACCGGTGCGCGGGTCCACAGCCGGTACTACACGCTGTTCTTGAAGGCCAACCAGTCGCCGGTCGGACGGCTGGGCATCGCGGCGACGAAAAAGCTGGGTGGCGCGGTCCAGAGAAATCGCGCTAAACGACTGATTAGAGAGATTTTCCGTCACAATAACGTCGCGCCAGGCTTCGACGTCGTCGTCGTACCCAAACGCGAATTTCTTGGAACCAGCCTTACCGTCCTTGAAGCTGACTATCGAGCCACCCTCGGTCGCCGTCTCAAAGCCGCGCGATAGCTCGCCGGCCGTGCGCTTCGCGCTGCTGGTGCTGCGGGGCTATAAGTTGCTCATTTCACCGTATTTCAGGGGATCGTGCCGGTTCCTGCCCTCGTGCGCCGACTACGCCGCGACCGCAGTGGCCGACCACGGCGTCCTAAAGGGCGGGTGGCTGGCGCTTCGCCGCCTGGCCCGGTGTCATCCCCTCGGAAAGGCCGGATACGACCCGGTACCCCATGCCGGGTCACGGCACGCTCTCCGCGGTGAGGCAAGGTTCTGATGGAACGCCGGGTTCTGATCGCGCTCGTCCTGTCCTTTCTGGTCCTCTACGTTTACCAGACGTACGTCGTGAAACCCGTCCCGAGACCTGCGCAGACAGCCGCGCAGCAGGCGCAGGGTGCCGCCGGCACGCAACCTTCAGCCAGCGCCGCGGCGGAAGCGCCACCGCCGGAGAAGGGGGCGGAAGAGCCGGCCGCCGCACCACGGGCACAAGCCCTCGTCGGCGATGCGACCGAGCGTGAGATCCGTGTCGAGACGCAGGACGTCGTCGCGACGTTCACGAACAGCGGCGCTCGAATGAAGAGCTGGCGGCTGAAGAAATATCTCGATACACAGAGGGAGCCGCAGGAGCTCGTCGAGAACAAGTTGCCGGGTCAGCCGTTGCCGTTCACGCTGCGGACGGGTGACGAGCGACTGGACGCGACGCTCAATACCGCGTTGTACGCCGTTGGCGACGTGCCAAACGGACCGATTACGGCGCCGGCGACCGTCCGGTTCGAATATCGCGACAGCGCCGGCGTGTCGGCGGTGAAGGAATTCCAGTTCACGCCGGCGTCGTACGTGGTGACCGTGCGGCCCGTCGTGACCGCGGGTGGCCGCGCCGTCACCCCGGCGATCGTGTGGGGTCCGGCGGTGGGAGACATCGCCGAGGTCAGCCGCTATACCCAGGCGGCCGAGGGCTTGCTGTTCCAGAAGGGCGGCAAGATTCAGCGGCTGCCGGTGAAGGACGTCACGAAGCAGGCCACCCACGAGGGCGACTTCCTCTACGGCGGCGTGGACGACAACTACTTCATGACGGTCGCGCTGACACCCGGCCCCAGCACCATTGCGTATCAGCCGGTGACGGTTCCCGCGCCGGTCGGATCGAAGGACCCCGGGCGCCAGCTCGTGTCGTACTCGATCGAGCCGAAAGCCGCCGGCGAACCGCTGAAATTTTTCGCGGGCCCCAAGGACTTCGACGTGCTGACGGCGATCAGCCCCAACGTGGCCGAGGCGATCAACTTCGGCTATTTCCGGGTCATTGTCGTTCCGCTGCTGAACTCGTTGAAGTGGATCAACGGCTACGTTTCGAACTACGGCTGGGCCATCATCATCCTGACGGTGATCATCAACATCATCATCTTCCCGCTCCGGCACAAGAGCGTCGTGTCGATGCGGAAGATGCAGGAAATCCAGCCCGAGGTGAAGTCCATCCAGGATCGGTACGCCAAGCTGAAGGCGACCGACCCGGCGAAGCAGAAGATGAACCAGGAACTGATGGCGCTCTACAAGGACCGGGGCGTGAACCCGGCGAGCGGGTGCGTGCCCATCCTCCTGACGTTCCCCCTGATCTTCGCGTTCTACGCGCTGCTCTCGACCGCCATCGAGCTGCGCGGCGCGCCGTTCCTGCTCTGGATCCACGACCTCTCGGCCCACGATCCGTACTACGTCACGCCCGTGCTCATGGGCGCCAGCCAGATGATCCAGCAGTGGATGATGCCGGCCACCGGCGTCGACCCCGCTCAGCAGAAGATGATGATGTTCATGCCGCTCATGTTCACGTTCATGTTCCTCTGGGCGCCGGCAGGGCTGGCGCTGTACTGGCTCGTCAGCAACGTCTGGCAGATCGGCCAGCAGTACGCCACGAACTACATGATCGGTCCGGCAGCCGTCCGTCACGTGCGGCCGGCGGCTGAACGGCGCGTGAAACGTGTCGGCGGCGGGAAAACCGATGCGGCGGACGCGAAGGACCAGAGCTGATTCCTATGACCGACCCGACACAGCCGATCGTTCAGTTTCTCGAGCAAGTGATCGCCGCATTCGGCTTCAATGCCCGCGTCGCGGTCGAGGAGACGGCTGACGGCCTTCGCCTGAACCTCGAGGGCGACGAGGCCGAGCTGCTCGTGCGCCACCGCGGCGAGCCGCTCAAGGCCCTCCAGCAGATCGTGGACAGCGCGTACGGCCGCGCCTTCGACGACGACCGGCGCGTCTTCGTCGACGCACTGGGATACCGCAAGGGCAAGGACTCCGAGCTGCGCCAGATGGCGAAGCTGCTGGCCGAGAAGGTCAAGCAGTCGGGCGCCGACCAACAGCTCGGGCCGCTCAATCCGTACGAACGCCGGCTCGTGCACCTGGCCGCTGCCGAAGTGCCCGGCATCACGACGGAAAGCGTCGGCGACGCCTTCTCGAAAACCGTGTTGATCTCGCTACGGAAATAGTGGCTGGTGGCTCGTGACTGGTGGCTGGGTCCCCGGTCACGAGTCACGAGTCACGAGTCACGAGTCACGTGTTTTCCACCACCGACACCATCGTGGCCGTGGCCACGCCGCCTGGCCGGAGCGGTATCGGCGTCGTGCGTCTGAGCGGAGCCGGGGCCGAAACCATTGCGCGTACGCTCGTCGCGCGCCGGCAGCCGCTCGCCCCGCGCCACGCCACCTTCACACGTATTGCGGCCTGCGATCAGGTGGTCGCGACCTTCTTTCCCGCCCCGCACTCGTACACCGGCGAGGACGTTGTCGAGTTGAGCGCGCACGGCAGTCCCGTCATCCTGGCCGGGATTGTCTCGGCGGCGATGGGCGGCGGCGCGCGTCTCGCGGAGCCCGGCGAGTTTACGCTTCGCGCATTTCTGAACGGCCGCATCGATTTGCCGCAGGCAGAGGCCGTCGCCGACCTCATCGACGCGGTGACGCCGCTCCAGGCACGGGCCGCGTTCGATCAGCTTGAAGGGACGCTGACCGACGCGATCCGCGAAATCGACGCGGCGCTCTTCGATCTGGTGGCCAGGCTCGAAGCCTCCGTCGATTTTTCCGAGGAGGGTTATCACTTCATCGAACCAGCCGAGGTGGCGGCATCCCTCGAACAGCTGATGCAGCGGACGGCTTCGCTCGTCGCCGAAGGACGACGGGGCCGGCTCGTTCGCGAAGGTTTCCAGGTCGCCATTGTCGGCAAGCCCAACGTCGGGAAGTCGAGCCTGTTCAACTCGCTCGCCGGTGCCGCGCGGGCGATCGTCACCGACGTGCCGGGCACGACACGCGACCTGGTGGCGGAAGTCGTGGACGTGGACGGCCTGCGCGTGACGCTCGTGGACACGGCGGGCATGCGGCCGACGCAGGACGTGGTCGAGGCCGAGGGTGTGGCACGGGCGCGGCAGGCCTGGGATGTCGCCGACGTTGTCCTGGTCGTCGTCGACGGCTCCTCGCCGCTCGATTCACTCGACCGGCAGCTGCTCGGAGAAACGGCCGGACGCCGTCGGCTGGTGGTGTCGAACAAATGCGACCTCGGGGTCGCGCTCGCGGCCGATCTCGCCGCCGAAGACACTGCCGGGTTCGTTCGCGTGTCGGCGCGAACGGGCGACGGTCTGGACGGCCTCCGCGCGGGACTCGTGCGGGCGCTCGACGTCGAGCCTCGCGACGACCCGCCCGCCATCACGAACCTGCGTCACGTGGCGCTGCTCGCGCGCGCGCACGAGGCGTTGTCGCGGGCGCGCACGGCGGCCGGCGCCGGTGGGGACACGCTGCCGGAGGAGTTCGTTCTGGCGGATCTGCAGGACGCGCGCGCGGCGCTCGAGGAAATCTCCGGACGACGGACGTCCGAAGACGTCCTGTCTCATATCTTCTCGCGCTTCTGCATCGGCAAGTAATGGCTTCACGCTTCGATGTCATCGTGATTGGCGCCGGCCACGCAGGCTGCGAGGCCGCGTATGCCGCGGCGAGGCTCGGCGCGCACGTCGGCCTGTGCACGCTGTCGACCGGCACCGTTGCGCACATGCCGTGCAACCCTGCGATTGGCGGTACGGCGAAAGGACATCTCGTCCGTGAGATCGACGCGCTCGGTGGGCTGATGGGCGCGGCCATCGACGCCACCGGCATCCAGTTCAAGTTGCTGAACCGAAGCCGCGGTCCGGCCGTGTGGTCGCCGCGGGCGCAGGCGGACAAGCAGCGCTACGGCGCGTGGGTCAAGGAGGCGCTCGATCGCGAGCCGAACATCGAGTGGATCATCGGCCGTGCCGGACGTGTGATCGTCGAACACGATCGCGTCACGGGGCTGGCGATGGAAGAAGGCGAGGGGGACGTCGTCTCGTGCGACGCGCTCGTCGTGACGACCGGCACATTTCTGAACGGCCTCATCCACATCGGACCCGAGCAGCATCCCGCGGGCCGCGCCGGCGAACCGCCGTCCCGAGAGCTGGCTGTCTCGCTGAAGTCGTGCGGCTTCGCGTGGGGCCGGCTGAAGACGGGGACGCCGCCGCGTCTGGATCGCGCGAGCATCGCGTTCGATCGCCGTGTGGCGGACGGCACGTTCCAGGTGGAGCGCGGCGATGATCCGCCCGTACCGTTTTCGTTTCTCACGCCGAAGTTTTCGCGCGAGCAGATCGACTGTCACCTTATTCACACGAACGCGCGCGTCCGCGACCTGGTTCGCGCCAACGTCGCGCGATCGCCGCTGTACAACGGGCAGATCGAGGGCATCGGCCCGCGGTACTGCCCGTCGCTCGAAGACAAGATCGTCCGGTTCCCCGACCGCGAGCGTCACCAGATTTTTCTCGAGCCGGAAGGGCTCGATGCGCGCGAGATCTACGTGAACGGATTCTCCACGAGCCTGCCGAGAGACGTGCAGGCGGATCTCGTACACGCGCTGCCCGGGCTCGAGGACGCGGTGCTCCTGCGTCCGGGGTACGCGGTCGAATACGATTTCATCCAGCCCACCGAGCTGACGAGGCGGCTGGAATCGAAGCGCGTCGGCGGCCTGTTTCTTGCCGGGCAGATCAACGGCACCTCCGGGTATGAGGAGGCCGCGGCGCAGGGCCTGGTCGCCGGCGTCAACGCTGCGCTCCTGGTGCAGCGTCGCTCCGCCTTCGAGCTCCGACGGGACGAAGCGTACATCGGTATTATGGTAGATGACCTAATAACGAAGGGTTGTCTCGAACCTTACCGGATGTTCACATCGAGAGCCGAGCATCGGCTGCAGCTTCGTATCGACAACGCGGATCTCCGGCTGACGCCGCGTGGTCGCGACGCTGGTCTGGTCGACGATTATCGATGGGAGCTATTCAGCGCGCGACGAGGTCGGCTGGAGCGAAATCTCGAGTCGCTCAGCTCCACGATCGTCCGGACGGGAGGCGGAAACTCAGTCGCGGCGAGTCAACTGCTGAAGCGACCAGATGTACGCCTGGAAGATCTGGTGAGCGACGGGCGCGTTGTTCTGGAGATCGATTCGGAACGGGCTGCGACGGATATCGCCAGCGCTGAAACGACCGTGAAGTACACCGGCTATCTGAAGCGCCAAGACGCGGAGATCGAGCGCGCACAGCGGAACGAGCGGCGGCGTATTCCTGCAGGGTTTCCATTCGAGCGCGTGCCCGGCCTGTCCAGGGAGATCGTCCAGCGGCTCGCGCAGGTGCAGCCTGACACCTTGGGGCACGCGCTGCGAATTCCAGGCGTGACTCCAGCGGCCGTTGCGGTGCTCTCCGCCTACGTCGGACGCTTCGCCTCGGCGCCATCGGCGTCTCAATGAGCTCGGACGGATTCCTGAAAAGGCTGGTCGCACGCGGCGCGGCTGCAGGAATCGATCTCTCCCCTTCGCTCGCCACGAGGCTGGAGTCTTACTACCGGCTTCTGGCGCACTGGAATGCCAGCATCAACCTGACGGCGCTTCCACTCGATCCCCTCACCGACAACGCGCTCGACCGCCTTCTGATCGAACCGCTGGCAGCGGCGCGTTGTTTTTCCCCGTCTGGTCCCGCGCCCATCTGGTTCGATCTCGGATCTGGCGGCGGGTCGCCGGCCATTCCTCTCAAGCTGGCGCGCCCTTCGACGCGATTGACAATGGTCGAGTCGAGGGAGCGGAAAGCGGCGTTTCTCCGCGAGGCGATCCGCGTGCTGGAACTCGAGGACAGCGCAGTGGAGGCGTCCAGGATTGAGGCTGTCGCGACTGGTCATCCGCTGGCGGGTTCAGTGGATTTGATAACTGTCCGCGCAGTCCGAATCGATCCCTCGCTATTCGGTTCAATTCGCGAACTGTTGAGTGTTCGCGGGCGAATCGTCCTGTTTGGCGCGAAGCGCATGGATCTATCAATTCCTCGCGACTTCGAATTCATCGACGGTCCACCGGCGGCCGTTGGCGAGGCTCCTCAGAAAGTCATTCTGCTGGAGCGCGCGAGCTCTTAACGTTCCACGTGGAACACTATTGCCCAAAATCTCGTTGACGCGCGTCCCCATAGCCCGTATTCTGCTCTAGCTTCGACACCAGAGCTGCACAGAGCGTCACATTTCTGTCATAAGACCTAATATGGCCAGGATCGTCGCGACCGCCAACCAGAAAGGCGGCGTGGGCAAAACCACCACGACCATCAACCTCGCCGCGTCTCTCGCGCTGTCCGACCGGCGCGTCCTGCTCGTCGACGTCGATCCGCAGGGCAATCTCACGAGCGGCGTGGGGCAGAAGGACAAGGCCACACCCGCCGGCACCATCTACCACGCGTTGACCAGCCCGGAGCCGACCGTCGATCTGCGGCCGTTCGTCGTGCCCACGGCCATCGAACGCCTCTTGCTGGTGCCTGCCGACCGCAACCTGACCGGGGCCGAGATTGAGCTCGTCGCGCTCCCCCGCCGGGAGGAACGCCTGCGCCTGCTGCTCGAGCCGCTGCGGGAGCATTTCGACTACATCTTCATCGACTGTCCGCCGTCGCTTGGCCTGCTCACCCTCAACGCGCTCGTGGCCGCGGACGCCGTGCTGATCCCGCTCCATTGCGAGTACTTTGCGCTCGAAGGCCTCGCGGACCTCGTCGGCACGATGCGCCGCGTGCGCGCCGCGCTGAACCCCGCGCTCGACATCGAAGGCGTCCTGCTGACGATGTTCGACGAGCGGACGAACCTGGGCCAGCAGGTCGCGAACGAGGTGCGGCAGTTCTTCAAGGAAAAGGTTTTCCGCACGATCATTCCGCGCAACGTGCGGCTCGGCGAGGCGCCGAGCCACGGGATGCCCGTGATTCTGTACGACGTGAAATCCCGCGGCGCCGAAGCGTACCTGGCACTCGCGCGCGAGGTGCTCGAGCGCTCCGCCGCAGCGGCCTGACGACGATCAACGCAGAGCACACAGAGCATTCAGAGCAAGCCCGTTTTGTTTTCTCTGTGTGCTCCGTGTGCTCTGTGTTGTCGTGATCCATGGAGACTGTTATGGACAAACGCCCCGCCCTCGGCAAGGGCCTGAGCGCGCTCATTCCAGACGCGCCCGAGCCTCGCCTGTCGCCGCTCGAAGTGGACGTCGACCGCCTGTCGCCCAACGATCTGCAGCCGCGCGGGCAGATGGATCACACGGCGCTCGAGCAGCTGGCGCAGTCGATCGCGTCGAGCGGCATCATCCAGCCAATCGTCGTTCGCAAGGTCGGCGATCGCTTTCAGATCATCGCCGGCGAGCGCCGGTGGCGGGCCGCGAAGATCGCCGGCCTGCTGCGCGTCCCCGTCGTCGTCCGCGAGGTGCGGGACGGCGACGACCGCGGGCTCCTCGAGATGGCGCTCATCGAGAACATCCAGCGCGAGGATCTGAACCCGATCGAGGAGGCGCTCGCGTATCGTCGCCTCTCCGATCAGTTCGACATGACGCAGGAGGCAATCGCCACGGCGGTCGGCAAGGACCGCACGACGGTCGCCAACGTGGTACGCCTCCTGCGGCTGCCCGACGAAGTGCGCACCGAGGTTGCGTCGGGCCGGCTGTCGATGGGCCATGCGCGCGCGCTGCTCGGTCTTTCCGACGAGGCCGGCCAGCGACAGCTGGCGCGGGACGTCATCGCACGGAGCCTGTCGGTCCGCGAAACAGAATCCCTCGTCAAGAAGAGTGCGAGCGAAGCGGGAAAACCTGAGCCAACGACACTAAGATCCAGCCCGCCGGCGGACGTTCACACGCGCGCGGCGGAGGAAAAGCTCCGCCTCGCCTTCGGCACCCGGGTCCGCATTGTCCGTCATGGCGAGCGGGGCCGTATCGAGATCGATTTCGGGTCGGAAGACGAGCTGATCCGCCTCTTCGAGCAGCTGACGGAGCCCGATTGACCCGAAGACCCGCGCTCTGTTCCGGCCAGCGACTCACGGTGAAAACTGTGAATGGTGGTTGAGGTTCTGAGGGTACCGTAATAAGATGTGCGGGAGCTTGTGAAATTGGGCGCAAGCTCCGAGAGCCCCGGCAGCCGCTCCGCGCCAACGAACTGACGACTCGCAAGACATGACCAATAAAACCGCGGCCATGCGCTACGCGCGCGCCCTCCTCGATGTCGCGATCCAGGAGCGCGCCGATCTCGATCGAATCGAGCAGGACCTGACCGGGCTGGCCGGCCTTTTTGCGCAGTACCCTGCGCTCTCGGCCGCGCTGTTGAACCCCGTCGTGCCGGTGTCGCGCAAGCGGGCGACCGTCGCCGAGCTCACAGCTCTCAGCCAGCCGACGCCGATGGTCGGCAAGCTCATCGCCATGCTCGCCGATCGCGACCGCCTCGTGCTCGTCGCCGATCTGCCGGCCGCCTATCGCGATCGTCTGCTCGCTCACCGTAATGTCATCCGCGCAGAAATCACCACGACGGTGCCTCTTTCCGAGGACCGCGCCAGAGGCGTCGAAGCGGGCCTGGCGACCGCCACCGGCCGCACCGTATCGCTGACGACGAAGGTGGATCCGTCGATTATCGGCGGCGTCGTCGCGCGCATCGGCAGCACGGTGTACGACGGCAGCATTACACGGCAACTGCAGAAAATCAGAGAGCAGCTGGGCGGCGCGTAAGCGCGGTCAGCCAGACGAGCCCCGAGTCACGAGCCACGAGCCACGAGCCACGAGAGAAGCATGAACATCAAAGCAGACGAGATCTCGAAAATCATCCGCGAGCAGATCGGCAGCTTTGCCGTCGACGTCGACGTGGCCGAAGTCGGCAGCATCGTGTCCATCGGCGACGGCATTGCCCGTGTGCACGGCGTCGAGAACGCGATGGCGGGCGAGATGCTCGAGTTTCCCCACGGCGTGTTCGGCATCGCGCTTAACCTCGAAGAGGAAAGCGTCGGCGCCGTGCTGCTGGGCGAGTTCAGGGACATCAAGGAAGGCGACCTGGTCAAGCGCACCGGCCGCATCATCTCGGTGCCGGTCGGCGAGGAATTGCTCGGACGCGTCGTCAACGCGCTCGGTCAGCCCATCGACGGCAAGGGGCCGATCGCGACGAAACAGTTCTCACCCATCGAACGCCTGGCGCCTGGCGTCGTCGATCGGCAGGGCGTGCGCGAGCCTCTCCAGACCGGCCTGAAGGCCATCGACTCGATGGTGCCCATCGGCCGCGGCCAGCGCGAGCTCATCATCGGCGACCGGCAGACGGGCAAGACCGCCGTGGCGATCGACGCCATCCTGAACCAGAAGGACACGGGCGTCATCTGCATCTACAACGCGATCGGCCAGAAACAGTCGACGGTGGCCCAAGTCGTGAGGACGCTCGAAGAAGCCGACGCGCTGCGCTACACCATCGTCGTGGCGGCCACCGCGTCGGACCCGGCGCCGCTGCTCTACATCAGCCCGTACTCGGCGTGCACGTTCGGCGAGTTCTTCCGCGACAGCGCCCGCCACGCGCTGGTCATTTACGACGATTTGTCGAAGCACGCGCAGGCCTACCGTGAAATCTCACTGCTCCTGCGCCGGCCGCCGGGCCGCGAGGCGTACCCAGGCGACGTGTTCTACCTGCACTCGCGGCTCCTCGAGCGCGCGGCGAAGCTGAATAAGGAGCTCGGCGCCGGTTCGCTGACGGCGCTGCCGATCATCGAAACGCAGGCGGGGGACTTGTCGGCGTACATCCCGACGAACGTCATTTCGATCACCGACGGCCAGATCTTCCTCGAAGCGGACCTGTTCAACCAGGGCGTGCGCCCCGCGATCAACGTCGGCAACTCGGTGTCGCGCGTCGGCGGCTCGGCACAGATCAAGGCCATGCGGCAGGTCGCGGGCACGCTCCGCCTCGATCTGGCGCAGTACCGCGAGCTTGCCGCGTTCGCCCAGTTCGGGAGCGACCTCGACAAAGCAACGCAGGCGCAGCTGAACCGCGGTGCGCGGTTGGTGGAAATCCTGAAGCAGGCGCAATACCAGCCGCAGCCGGTCGAGCGGCAGGTCGCTATTCTGTATGCGGGCGTCAACGGTTACCTGGACCAGGTCGCGGTGTCCGACGTCGGCGCGTTCGAATCGGAGCTCTTCTCGTTCATGGGAAGCCGTCACGCCGACGTCTTCCGCGGCATCGTCGAAAAGAAGCAGCTGGACGATCAGCTGAAAGCGAGCCTGGACGCCGCGGTGAAGGGGTTCGCGGCGGACTTCGTGGCTCGAAAGAAGGCCGCGGCCTGAGCCATGCCCTCACTGATTGACCTGCGGCGGCGTATCCGCTCCGTGAAGAACACGCAGCAGATTACGAAGGCGATGAAGATGGTCGCCGCATCCAAGCTGCGCCGCGCGCAGGAACGCATCATGAACGGCCGCCCCTACGCGCAGCAGATGGAGCGCGTGCTGGGCAGCGTCGCGTCGCGCGTGGATTCCTCACTGCACCCGTTGCTGGTCGATCGCGAGATCGGGCCCGACAGCCGGACGCTGGTGATCATCGTGTCTGGCGACAAGGGGCTGTGCGGCAGCTTCAACACCAACGTCATCAAGGCTGCGGGCTTGTACATCACGCAGAGCTCGTTCCCGTGCATGCTGGGCCTCATCGGCCGCAAGGGCCGCGATTTTTTCGTCCGTCGCGGCTTCGCGGTGGCCTTCGAAGAAACCGGCCTCTTCCAGCAGCTTCGCTTCGATGATGCGCAGCGGATCGCGGCCGCCGCCACAGACGCGTTTCTCACCGGCCGCGTCGATCGGGTGATGCTGATCTACAACGAATTCCGCTCGGTCCTCACGCAGCGTGTTGTGGTCAGTCAGCTGCTGCCCATTCCGCGTGCGGCGATAAACGAAGCGGAGGCTGCGACCGCTGTGCCGGCGGGCGCGGCGACGGTTGACTACCTGTACGAGCCGGAGCCCGCGAAGATCCTCGATCAGCTCCTGCCGCGCTACATCGTCGTCCAGGTCGCCCGCGCGCTGCTCGAGTCGAACGCGGCGTTTTACGCCGCGCAGATGACGGCGATGGACACGGCAACCAAGAATTCGTCCGAGATGATCGGCAGCCTGACGCTCTACATGAACAAGGTCCGTCAGGCCGCGATTACGCGCGAAATCATCGAAGTGGTCTCCGGCGCGCAGGCTCTCTAGGCAGGATTGACACATGGCTGAACAGAATGTCGGCAAGATCGTCCAGGTGATTGGCCCCGTCATCGACGTCGAGTTCGAGGCGGGTCACCTCCCGGAAATCTACAACGCGCTGCACGTCGTGTCCGACGGCAAGAACGGATCGGCGGTGCTCGACGTCATCTGCGAAGTCGAGCAGCACCTGGGCGAGAACCGTGTCCGGGCAGTCGCCATGAAGCCGAGCGACGGCATGCAGCGGGGGATGAAGGCGACCGACCTTGGCGGGCCGATTTCGGTGCCCGTCGGAGCGCAGACGCTCGGGCGCGTGCTGAACGTGCTCGGCGAGGCCGTGGACTTCCCTGACCGGCCGCTGACGGGGGAGCGGTGGCCGATTCATCGGAAGGCGCCGAGCCTCGAGGATCAGTCCACTGAACTGAAGATGTTCGAGACCGGCATCAAGGTCATCGACCTGCTCGAGCCGTACCTGCAGGGCGGCAAGATCGGGCTGTTCGGCGGCGCCGGCGTGGGCAAGACCGTCGTCATCATGGAGCTGATCAACAACATCGCCATGAAGCACGGCGGCGTGTCGGTGTTCGGCGGCGTGGGCGAACGCACGCGCGAGGGGAACGACCTCTGGCACGAGTTCCAGGAGAGCGGCGTCATCAACATGGAGGACCCCAGCAAGTCGCGCGCGGCGCTGGTGTACGGCCAGATGACGGAGCCGCCGGGCGCACGTCTGCGCGTCGGGCTGTCGGCGCTGACCGTGGCCGAGTACTTCCGCGACGCAGAAGGCAAGGACGTGCTGCTCTTCATCGACAACATTTTCCGCTTCACGCAGGCGGGCTCTGAAGTGTCGGCGCTCCTCGGCCGCATGCCGTCGGCCGTCGGCTATCAGCCGACGCTGCTGACCGAGATGGGCGAACTGCAGGAACGGATCACGTCGACGAAGAACGGCTCGATCACATCGGTGCAGGCCATCTACGTCCCCGCGGACGACTACACGGACCCGGCGCCGGCGACGACCTTCGCGCATCTCGACGCGACGACGAACCTGTCGCGCCAGATCGCGGAGCTGGGCATCTATCCGGCCGTTGATCCGCTGGCGTCCTCGTCGCGTATTCTCGATCCGCGCGTCATCGGCGAAGAGCACTACAACGTCGCGCGCCAGGTGAAGCAGGTGCTGCAGCGCTACAAGGACCTGCAGGACATCATCGCCATCCTCGGCATCGACGAGCTCTCGGAAGAGGACAAGCTCGCCGTGTCGCGCGCACGCAAGATCCAGAAATTCCTGTCGCAGCCCTTCTTCGTCGCGCAGCAGTTCACGGGCCTCGAAGGCAAATACGTGCCCATCGCCGAGAACATTCGCGGGTTCAAGGAAATCGTCGAAGGCAAGCACGACCACATCCCGGAACAGGACTTCTATCTCGTGGGATCGATCGACGAGGTCCTCGAGAAGTTCAAGAAGCGCGAAGCGGCGTAGAACATGGCGTTACCGCAATACCTGAACCTGCAGATCGTGTCCGGCGAGCGATCGCTCGTGAACGAGCAGGTGGACGAAGTCGAGATTCCGGGGTCCGAGGGATACTTCGGCGTGCTGCCGGGGCACACGCCGATGCTCGCCATGCTCGGCGTCGGCGAGTTGTGGTACCGCAAGGGCAGTGTGATGCACTACCTGTCCATCGCGGAGGGCTTCGCCGAAGTACAGCCGGATCGGGTCACGATCCTCGCCCAGATCGCCGAATCGGCCGAGCAGATCGACATGGCCCGCGCGGAAGCGGCGAAGCGGCGCGCTGAAGAACGACTGGCCAGGCCCGTGATGGATATGGACTCCGACCGCGCGCGGATCGCGCTGCTGAAGTCATTGATGCGCCTCCAGGTGGCCAGCCGCGCTAGAATCCGCTCGTAGGTGTTCGCCAACCTCGCCAATCTGATCCGCTACCGCGGCCTGATTCAGAGCCTCGTCGCGCGCGAACTGAAGGCGCGCTACCGCGGGAGCGTCCTCGGCTTCGTCTGGTCGTTCATCAACCCGCTGCTGCTGCTGACAATTTATTCCTTCGTGTTCTCCGTGGTGCTGCCCGGGCTGCACTCCAAGGAGACCGAGCCCTACGCCTTGTTCATGTTCTGCGGCATCCTGCCCTGGACATGGTTCTCGTCCTCACTGACTGAGGCAGCTGGTTCCCTCATTTCGGGCGGGAACTTGATCAAGAAAGTCCTGTTTCCCGCCGAGGTGCTCCCGATCGTGAGCGTCCTGGCGAACATGGTGCACTTCGTCCTCGGCCTGCCGATCCTCGCCGTGTTCCTCATCTACTACCAGCGCCTGCCCGACGCCGCCGGCCTCCTCTGGTTTCCGGTGGCCATGCTGGTGCAGCTGATCCTGAGCTTCGCCCTCGCGCTGATCGTCTCCGCTCTCGCGGTGCACTTTCGCGACATCCGCGACATCCTGTCGAACGTGTTGACCCTCTGGTTCTTCTCGACGCCGATCATCTACTGGATCAAGGAAGCCCCGGGCCTCGGCAAACAGGTGCTCGACTACAACCCGATGACGCACCTGATCGTCACGTACCAGGAAATCCTGTTCTTCGACGGTCCGGTCGGGCACTGGAAGTGGCTGCTCTTCATCGGCGCGGTGTCCACGGTGCTGTTCCTCGCCGGCTACTGGCTGTTCGACCGGCTCCGCGACTCCTTCGCCGAGGCTGTATGACGCCGGCCATCGAGCTCAAGGACGTGTCGAAGATCTACCGCCGGTATGGCGGCCGCCAGTTCGCGACGCTCAAAAGCGCGCTGCTGCAGCGAAGCATCCTGAACGATCTGCAGCCCAGCGAGACGTTCCCGGCGCTCAAGAACGTCTCGTTCACGGTCCCGAAAGGCTGCACGTTCGGCGTGATGGGCCGCAACGGCTCGGGCAAGAGCACCGCGCTGAAGCTGGTCGCGGGCATCACCAAGCCCACCAGCGGAACCGTCAACGTAGACGGCCGCATCTCGGCCCTCATCGAGCTGGGTGCGGGCTTTCACCCCGAGATCTCCGGCCGCGAGAACGTCTTCATCAACGGGATCATGCTCGGGCTGTCAAAACGCGAAATCCAGGAGCGGTTCGACGAAATCGTGGACTTCGCGGAACTGCGCGAGTTCATCGACGCGCCGGTCAAGACGTACTCGTCCGGCATGTATATGCGGCTCGGCTTCGCGGTTGCGATCAACGTAGACCCCGACGTGCTGCTCGTCGACGAGGTTCTCGCCGTCGGCGACGAGGGCTTCACCCACAAGTGCCTCGACAAGTTCGGCGAGTTCCGGCGCCGCGGGAAGACGATCCTCCTCGTCACCCACTCACTCAACCTGATCGAACGCTTCTGCGACGAAGCCGTCTGGCTGGACGCTGGCGAGAAACAGGCTGAGGGCGACCCCAAGCGCGTGATCGGCGCCTACCTGACGGCCGTCGAGGTCATCGAGGAACAGCTGCTCGCCGCGACGACGGCGCGCGCGGTGCAGGAAGCAGCCGAACCAGTGGCGGCCGCATCGGCGGACGCCGGGGGTGAAGCCCCGGCCGATCCGTCCGGCAACATGTTCCAGGCCACCGAGGGCCGGTGGGGTTCGCGCGAAGCCGAGATCCTGCGCGTCGCATTTCTCGACAAGGACCAGCAGCCGTCGTTTGTGTTCCACACAGGCGACGCCATGTCGATTCGCCTGAGTGTCCGCGCGGCCCACCCGCTCGACGACTTCGTCTTCGGCATCGGCCTGTTCAACGCCGACGGGGTGTGCTGCTACGGGACGAACACCTACATCGAGGAGATGATCCCGACGCGCCTGGCCGGCGACGCCGACGTGACCTTCGCGATCAACACGCTCGAGCTGGTCGAAGGCACCTACAAGCTGGACGTCGCAATCCACAAGCGCGACGGCTATCCCTACGACTACCACCGTCTCCTGTACACCTTCCGCGTGAAGTCGCGCACGCAGGACGTCGGCATTTACCGGCCGAGCCACCGCTGGACGTTCACCGGCGACGTTTCGTTTGGCGGGAGCGACAAGCTCTAAGTCGATGCCGATTCTCTCGCCGGACGCCGCCGCGGCATGGCTGGATCGCGTGAAGGCCGGCGGCGGCCGCGTCGTCTTCACGAACGGCGTGTTCGATTTGCTGCATCCCGGGCACGTCCGCTACCTCCAGCAGGCACGGACTCTCGGCGATGCGCTCGTCGTTGGCGTCAACACGGATCGGTCCGTACGGGTCATCAAGGGTGAGACCCGTCCGGTTACGCCGGAAAATGAGCGTGCGGAGATTCTTGCCGCCCTGGCCTGCGTGGACGTCGTCGCGCTGTTCGACGAGGAGACACCGTACGAGCTGATCAAGCGGCTCCAGCCGGACGTGCTGGTCAAAGGCGCCGACTGGCCGGAGTCCAGCATGATCGGGCGAGAAATCGTCGAAGCGCGTGGCGGCCGGGTGGTTCGCGTGCCGTTCGAGGCTGGTTACTCGACGACCCGCATCATCGAAAAGGTCAAGGCGCAGACGTAGGCGCAGGCGTCTCGACGGGCGCTTCGATCGTCGCCTGCGGCTTGGTGGCATCTGGCTCCGGCACTTCGGGAGAGGTTACAGCCGCGGCCTCGAGCGCGGCAGGGGCCGCTGCCATGGCTGGAGCCTCGGCGTACCGGATGTACGGCATCAGCGGGGTCACGGCAAACGGAACTTTCTCACGCGCCGACACCAGCGGTACCGCCGCCGAGCGGACGAACTCCGCACGGCCGCTCCACGGATCGACGACGAGTCGCGCGCCGAGCGGGAGAGCCGCGATTTGATCGATGCGCTCCGGCGCGAGCGCCGGCGCTTTGGCCATCAGCTCGGTCAGGCGCAACACGCCGCCGTCGTCGGCAATCAACTCGCCCATGTGCGGCTGGATTAGATTCGACAGCTGCTTCACGTTCGCGCCGATTGCGCGCAGAAACAGTCCCGCGGCAGCCAGCTTATCTTTATAAGGCGAGTTCTTCAGGAGCTCGGTCACCTTGGCGTCCGCCGCCGCCTCCTCGTTCGGCGTATGGCGGAAATGCAGCGTGCGCAGCAGCTCGCCGTCCGACACCATGAGGCGATCGGCAAACGCGAACTTCGTGTCGACCAGCTGGTGGCCGAGCACGATGTGTCCCAGCTCGTGGGAGAGCATCATCGCGAGGCTTGCCTCGTCCGGCAGGACGTCGATGAGACCCCGGCTGAGGACGATCGTGTGCCCGACCGTGAAGCTTTCAAACGGCGACGTCAACAGCACCCGGCAACGCACTTCGGGATCGATCGACAGGTTGTTCGTCACCAGCAGGTTGTTGACGACGGCGGCCAACACCTTGTCGACGGCGCCAACGGGCGCGAGCAGGCCGCCCTTGGTCAGCCGGTCAATCACGTTGTCTTCGGCTTCCTGCTCCCAACGTCGCTGGCTGAGGAGGGGCGAGAGCTGTTTCGCGGGCCCCGCATCGTCGCGTACCGACGGTTCGTCGATCTCGATCGTCGTGAACTGCTGCGGCGCCTGCACGCCTTTGGACTCGTAGCCCCACAGCCGGATCTGGGCCTTGATCTTCGGAGCGCGGGGGAGCTTGGGCTGGTCGTTTGGATCCGCTTCCTCGCAGTAGACGTATGCGGGCAACCAGAGCCCGGGGAGCACGTTGACACGCCAGGCATCCACGTGGAACGACAGCTTGTGCTTGAAGAAACTCGAGAGCGTCGTGTCGACGGTCCGGTTGATGCCGTTGAAGCGGACGATGTTGTAGTCGCGATCCTCGAACCAGATCCGACCGGTGAATCCCTCCTGAACGCCGTTGCGGGGCCGCACGTCGAACACGAGACAGCGGGCCTCACCCAGGAACTCCCGTTTGACGAACTGAAAATCGTAACGGTCGCCATCGAGAAGCCGCCAGTCGGGGAGTGCCATCGCGGCAAAGCCGTCGGGAAGGTACTGGACGCCGAACGGCCGACTGAGCACGCTGCCGTTCTGCCGCAGGGAGCCCTTTTCCTGACTCATCGCGCGTAGACGAGGCCCCTGACCCTCCATCCAGTCGAACTGGCCGAGAAGATACTGGTCCTTGATCGGCACGGCGCCCAGTTGCTCGTCGGCGGCCAGATTCTGGATGTACACCTCGACGATCGGATGAAACGCCCGCATGCGCGCGCTGACGGCCGACTCCGCGCGGAGCATCCGGCTGATGACCTCGTCGAGGCTGATCGTCGTCGTTTGCCGCTGGGCCGAGAGCTGTGACCCCGACGGTTGCTGCGCACGCGCCTGTGGCGGCATCGACACGAGGACAGCCGCAGCGCAGGCGAGCGAGCGAAGGACGGACAATCTCATTGCCGAATTCCTCATGCCAGTTTGAACACGATATGCAGGGTGGTCCGGACATCCACCGGACGACCGCCGCTTTGCGCCGGCTTGAACCGAATCTGTTCCGCCGCCTGAACGGCGGCCTCATCGAGGCCGTGGCCGAGACCTCGAACGACGCGGACCACGCGAATCTTCGTCGTGGCCAGGAACTCGACCTCGAGCGCGACCTCTCCCTCGATCTTCAACGCGCGGGCCTCGGTGCTGTATGAGGGTGTGGGCTTGAACAGCACTTCGACGGGCACGTCGATTGGCTCCTGGCGGCGCAGCGCCGCGCGCTGAGGCGCTGGCGCCGCGTCGAATCCCGCGTCGCCTACAATATTTCCGGCCGGGTGCGGCGTCTGGCCCGGTGACGCGTCCGGGTTGAATCCGGCGGAAGCGACGACTCGGGCGGGCCGCTGGTTGCCGGACGACGGATTGCCGGTTGCAGCCGTGCTGTCGAAGGCGCCGACTGTCGTGGCGGCGACCTTCGCGTCGGAGGCACGGGTCTGGGCCGTGTCGAACCCGGTCGTCTGCACCTCACGTGTCGGTTCGACATTTCGAGTGTTGGTTGTGGTCGTCTGCTCAAACGTCCCCACGACGAGCGGGCGATCCGTCGGCGCTTTCGGTGGCTCCGGCCGCGGCGCGGAGTCGGCCGGGGGCGTCTCCTTCGGCGACGGTACGGGCTCGGCCCGGTGGACCTCCGGCGGCGGTGGCGGTGCCGCTACAGCTACCGTCGGCAGTTCCTCCGCCGGAGCAGTCTCCGCCGGAGGCGGCAACTTGACCGGGGTGACCTGGCGCTCCAACACCACCGGAGGCACCGGCGGCGGGATGAAGACGTTGTAGATCAGGGACGCGGGCGTGCCTGCCCGTGGCACCTTCACCGGTGCCAGTGAGCTCATCCAGACGATCACCGCAAAGGCGCAGACGTGGACGCCCGCGCTGACACCTATCGCGAGCGGAGATCGACGCAGGCTCATGAATGACGTGTCTATCGGCGCGAGACCATCGATTCTTTCGGGTGCATATCCTGACAACGTGCCGCAGCTGCACAGATTTACGCTTGTTTGTTACACTGAAGGTTTGTCGTACTGACAAATCGCGTGACCACATCCAGCTCGCTCAACCTTCGTGCTGTCCTGAAGACCGCAGTCGTGCGAAGCGGGCTCGACGTGCCCGCCCGCGCCGTGTCCGGGCTCAGCCTTCCGGCCAAAGCGCTTCTGGTGGCGTCGGCAGCCAGCGCACTGCCCCACGGTGTCGTGCTGTACGTGTTGCCCAGCGACGCGGACCTCGATGGCGCAGTTGCGGACGTCCGGTTTTTTCTGGCGACGCTCGAGGGCCTGTCGGAATCCGCTCTCGACCGCGTGCTTCTGCCCGTGCCGTCGCACGAAGTCGATCCGTATCGCGGCATGGCGCCGCACGTCGGCGTCACGTCGATACGCGCCACGGCCCTGCACGCGCTCGCGAGCGGCACGGCGCGCGTGATCATCGCGTCGGCCGCGGCCCTGCTGCCGCGCGTCAGCACGCCTCGGCACGTCCTCAGCGCGTCGATGAACCTGAAGCCGGGGCAGGACATCGCACCGGAGGATTTGTCGGACCTGCTGGTCGATGCCGGCTTCAATCGCGAGGATCCGGCCGACGAGCACGGCGAGTTCGCGAGGCGCGGCGGCATCCTGGACATCTTCCCAGCCGGGGCCGCGCATCCCGTACGACTCGAGTTCATGGGCGACACGATCGAAACGCTGCGTACCTACGATCCGGGCACGCAGCGATCGATCGCGCCGATCGATCAGCTCACCGTGGTGCCGCTGCGTGACGTGCTGGGTGACGACCGCGGCGCGACGCTCCTCGACTACCTGGCTCAGGCCCGTGACGTCCGCATCATCGTCTCCGAGCGCGACGAAGTGGACGCCAACGTGGCGAAGCTGCTCGAACAATTGCAGCACGGCTACGACGAAGCGGTGAACCGGCGTGAACAACCGCCGCCTCCGGACGCGCTTTTTGCCGCCTGGGAACAGGTGTCCGCGAAGTTGTCCCAGGGCACGGTGGTCGCGGAGCTCGGTCTCGACGCCGGCGCGCATCACATCGCGTGTCAGCCCGCCGTCGAACTGCACGGCCGGGTGGCCGACTTCGTTTCGGAAATCAGGAAGCTGCGCGACGCGGGCGAAACGGTTTTGTTCGTCGCGGCCACGGCAGGGCGCGCCGAGCGTACGATCGAGCTGCTCAAGGAATACGACGTCCTGGCCGTCCAAGCCGACCGCGCCGACGATGCGCGGTACGCGGCCGTGCTCGTGGCGATCGGCAACTTGTCGCGAGGGTTCCGCCTCCCGCAGGCAGGCCTGCAACTCTTCGCCGAAGCCGACGTGTTCGAAGAGGACCGGCGCGCGCCCGACAAGCGGCGCTCCGTCACGAAGGCGTTCCTCTCCGACCTGCGCGACCTCAAGGTCGGCGACTACGTCGTGCACGTGGATCACGGGATCGGCACGTTCGTCGGCTTGAAGAAGATCGGGGTCGGCGACAACGAACAGGAATTCCTCGAGCTGCGCTACGCCGGCGAGGACAAGCTGTTCGTGCCCGTCGAGCGGCTCGATCTGGTCCAGAAGTACACCGGCGCGACCAAGCCACCGGTCGATCGGCTCGGCGGCGCGACGTGGGAACGTGTCAAGAGCCGGGTCAAGAAGGCCATGCGCGACATGGCCGAGGAACTGCTCAAGCTCTATGCCTCGCGCAAAGCCGTGCCCGGCCACGCGTTCGCCGCGGACTCGCATTGGCAGCAGGAGTTCGAAGACGCCTTCGAGTACGACCTGACGCCCGACCAGAAGGCGGCGGTCACCGACATCAAGCGCGACATGGAATCGTCCACGCCGATGGACCGGCTGCTCTGCGGCGACGTGGGGTATGGCAAGACCGAGGTGGCGATGCGCGCGGCCTTCAAGGCCGTGATGGACACCAAGCAGGTCGCGTTCCTTGCGCCGACGACCGTGCTCGCGTTTCAGCACGAGAAGACGCTGAAGGAGCGGTTCGCCGGCTTCCCCGTGAAGATCGACATGATCAGCCGTTTCCGCTCGAAGGCGGAACAGCAGCAGACCCTCGCCGATCTCGCCGCGGGCAAGCTGGACATCATCGTCGGCACGCACCGGCTGCTGTCGAAGGACGTGCAGTTCCGCGATCTCGGGCTGCTCGTCGTCGACGAAGAACAGCGGTTCGGCGTGTCTCACAAGGAGCGCATCAAGCAGATCAGGAAGAAAGTGGACGTCCTGACGATGACCGCGACGCCGATCCCGCGGACGTTGAACATGTCGCTCGTTGGTATTCGCGACATGTCGATCATCGAGACGCCGCCGAAAGATCGCCTGTCGATCCAGACCAACGTCCTCAAGTTCGATCAGCAGGTGATCGGGCGAGCGATCCGCAGCGAACTGGCGCGCAACGGCCAGGTGTACTTCGTCCACAACCGCGTCGAGTCGATCTTTTCGATCGGCAACCTGATTCAACGCCTCGTCCCCGAGGCGCGTGTCGTCGTCGGCCATGGGCAAATGAACGAGGACGTGCTCGAGCGCGCGATGCTCGACTTCATCGCGAAGAAATTCGACGTGCTGCTCGCGACGACGATCGTCGAGAACGGCCTCGACATTCCGAACGCGAACACGATCATCATCAACAGGGCGGACCGGTACGGGTTGTCGCAGCTGTATCAGCTGAGGGGGCGTGTCGGCCGATCGGATCGCCCGGCGTATGCGTACCTGATGATTCCGCCAGACGACAACCTGTCCCCGGTTGCCAAGAAGCGCCTCGCCGCGATCAAGGAGTTCAGCGACCTCGGCAGCGGGTTCCGCGTGGCCGCGCTCGATCTGGAGATCCGCGGCGCCGGCAACCTGCTCGGCGGCGAGCAGAGCGGGCACATTGAGACCGTCGGGTTCGAGATGTACATGAAGCTGCTCGAGCAGACCGTCCGCGAGCTCAAGGGTGAGGAAATCGACGACGACGTGCGCGCGACCGTCAACCTCGGGATTGATCTGCGGATCGACGAGTCCTACGTCAGCGACATGAACCAGCGGCTGATGCTCTATCGGAAGGTGGCCGCCGCGCGCCGTGAAGAGGAAATCGATCGCGTGCTGGAGGAAGCGGAAGACCGCTACGGGGCGCTGCCCGACGCCGTCCTCAACCTGGCGGATTACGGCCGCATCCGCGTGATGGCCGACCGGCTCGGCGTTGAGGCTATCGACCGTGAGGGCCGCGCCGTCGTCTTAAAGTTCAGGCCGCAGGCGAAGATGGACCCTGCGAGGCTCATCTCGCTCGTGCGGCAGCGTGGGGACCTGACGCTGGCGCCGCCGGCGTCGCTGAAGCTCAGCATGGAGAAGCCGAGCCCGGTTCCTATTCCCCAGCCCTCAACCGTAAGCGCTGGAGGTGGACGCCCCGGCAAGGGCAGGGTCGTGACCAAGTCGAAGATCTCGCCGAGCTGGTGGACCGCCCGGGCACGAGAAACGGAAGTGAAGCCCGGCTTTTCGAAAGAACAGATGTCCAAGCCGGCCGCCAGGGACGACCCCCGCGCCGTCGGGGGCGTATTCGAGCGGGTCGGCGGGTTGTTGAGCGACCTCCTCGAACAGAGATAAGATATTGAGGCAACATGATTTATCGAACTGGAATGCGAATAGTTTTCTGCGTCCTGGCCTTCGCGGGCCTCGTGCTGATCTCCACCGCCGCGCGATCCGAGATCATCGAGCAGATCCTGGTGAAAGTGAACGGCGAAATCCTCACCAAGACGGACCTGGAGACGCGGCAAGTCCAGGCGCTGCGCCAGAAGGGACAGAACATCGACCTCGCCTCTGAAAAAGGCAACACCGAGCTGCGCAAGGCGTTGAACGAGATCACGCCGGGTCTGCTCGTGAGCTCTGTCGACGAGATGCTGCTGGTCCAACGCGGCAAGGAGCTCGGCTACAAGCTGAGCGACGAACAGTTCAAGCGCGTCCTGGACAATTTGAAGACGCAGAACAAGATCGAAACCGACGAGCAGCTGCAGGCGGCCTTGAAGCAGGAAGGCATGACGATGACGGACCTGAGGCGGAACATGGAGCGCCAGATGCTCTATTCGAACGTCCAGCAGGTCGAGGTCTTCGGTCGCGTGGCGGTCACCGACGATGAAGCGCACAAGTACTACGAGTCGCACATGAACGAGTTCACGACGCCCTCGTCCGTCATGCTGCGCGAGATCCTCGTCACCGTTCCGGGCGACGCGCGAGGGGTTAACGCCGCCGCGGACGAAGCCGCGAAGGCCAAGGCCGAGCAGATTCGCGCGCGCGCGGTCGCCGGCGAGCCGTTCGCGCGGCTGGCCGCCGAAGTGTCGGACGCCGCGTCGAAGGCGAACGGCGGGCTGCTGGGGCCGCTGAACGCCACCGAGCTGTCGGCGGACTTCCGCAAGCTGATCGAGGGTCTGAAGGCCGGCCAGATCACGCCGGTCGTGCGCACGCAGCGCGGCTACCAGATCCTGCAGCTCGAGTCGGCGACGCAGGCGCAGACGTTACCGTTCGAACAGGCGCGCGAGCAGATCAGCGAGCGCGTGGTCACAGACAAGCGCCGCGAGGAGTTCCAGAAATACATCACGAAGCTGCGCTCGCAGGCGATCATCGAGTGGAAGAGCGAGGACGTGAAAAAGGCGTACGAGGAAGGCCTGGCCGAGCAGGCCAAGGAGAACGCCGCCGCCGCGCCGACCGCTCCCTGATCGATCATGGAATCAGCCGCGCAATGGTTCGCTATCTGGACGCGGTCGCGCCACGAGCAGGTGGTCCGCGAGCAACTCGACCGCAAGAACGTCGAAGCCTTCCTGCCTACCATCACCAAGTGGAGCCGATGGAAGGATCGTAAGAAGAAAGTCGACTGGCCGCTGTTCCCCGGCTACTGCTTTGCGCGGTTCGACCCCTCGGACACGCTGCCGATTCTCAAGTGCACCGGCGTCGTCAACATCGTGTCGTTCGAGGGCAAACCCGCGCCAATCAAGGAATACGAGCTCGAGAGCATCCGCGTGCTGATCGGGAGCGAACTGCAGTACGACCCCTGCCCGATGATTCACGAGGGCATGATGGTCGAAGTCGTCTCCGGCCCGCTGCGAGGCGTCGTCGGGAGGCTGATGCGGAAGGACGCGCCGAAAGCGCGCCTCGTGCTGTCCGTCGATCTGATCGGCCAAGGGGTCAGCGTGGAAGTCGATGCGGCGGACGTCAGAGTTTACTGACGACGACACGACATTTAACACAGAGTACGCGGAGCAGCGCGGGGACTCTCTGATTTTATTGATCAGGATTCGCGGCAAATCTGCCACGGAACCCGTAGAAGGCGGCACCCGTCGCCCCGCCCAGCAGATCCGTCATCCAGTCGCGGATGCTCGCGTCGCGGAGCGGGACAAAACTCTGATGCCATTCGTCGCTCCCGCCGAACGCCGCCGTTGCCACAGCAGCTGCGACAAGCGCGGACACCGCGCTCAGTCCTTCTCCCCGCAGGGCCCGGTACCACGCGCCTCCGAGTACCGCGTACTCGATGAAGTGCAGCAGTTTGTCCCAGACATGTTCGGTCACGATCGGCAGCGGGTGTGACTGCGACGACAAGAAGAAGATGACCAACATGATGGCGAGGGGAGGAAACCAGAGCATCGCGCGGCGCATTACGCTACGATACTCGATGTAATCTAGACCCTTCAGGTCTGCCGAAACGTGCAGGCTTGAAGTCCTGTGCTACGCCTGAAGAAGTCATGAAGATTGCCAGCGTCGATTTACCTACGCCCTTCGCCGTCGCGCCCATGGCAGGCATGACGGACACGGCGTTCCGCCGCCTCGTGAAGCGTCATGGGGGATGCGGGCTCGTCGTCACGGAGATGGTGAGCTCAGAGGGCCTGTTACGCGGCATCGACCGGACCCTCGAGTACGCGGAATACACCGAGGAAGAGCGGCCCATTTCGATCCAGGTGTTCGGCGGTGATCCTGAGAAAATGGCGGCGGCCGCCCAGATCGTCGAGGGCATGGGCGCCGACATCGTGGACGTCAACATGGGATGCCCCGTACCGAAGATCGCGAAGCACAACGCCGGATGCAGCCTGATGCGCGAGCCGGCGCATGCCGCCGGTGTCATCGCCGCGATGACGAAGGCCGTGAAGATACCCGTGACGGTGAAGATGCGAGCAGGGTGGAATGAGGAAGAGCGCAATGCGCCAGTACTGGCCCGGATGGTGGAAGACGCCGGGGCGTCGGCCGTCACCGTTCACGGCCGGACCGCTGCGCAAAGCTATACCGGATCGGCCGACTGGGATCTCGTCGCGCGCATTGCCGACGAACTGACGATCCCGGTGTTCGGCAGCGGCGATTGTCTCGAGCCCGAGCACGTGATGAACCGGATGCGATCGGGCGTCGAGGGTGTGCTCGTCGGACGCGGCGTGCTGCGCAATCCCTGGATTCTCGCGCAGGCCGCGGACCTCGCCGCGGGACGGCCGATGCGCCAGATCTCGCTCGCCGATCGCGGGCAGTTTCTGCTGGATTACGTCGACCTGCTGATGAACGAACGCGTGCGCGAGCCCGAAGGGTTTCGCCACGTCGCGGCAAACTCACAGCCGGCGCATCGCACATCGCACGACAAGTGGGTCATCAACAAAGTGCGCGCGCTCGGTTCCTGGTACACGAAGGGCCTGGATAACGGGTCGCACCTGCGGACGGCCATCAACAGCGCCGATTCCCTCGGCAGCCTGCGCGACACACTCGCCGCATTTTTTCTGTGCTGCGACGGTCTGACTCGGTGACGTCTGGTTCGTCCAGTGCAGGCCTTCAGGCCTGCCCGGAAGAGCGCCCCAGCGTTTTAAGCGCGCGCAGGCCTGAGGGTCTGCACTACATCTGGGTGGCGAGCATTCTGGTGTGGACGCTGGGAGCCGGTGCCTGCCGGCCGAGCGCCGCGGACAAGCGCCTCGAGCCCGTTTACGACAAAACCACCGGCCGTCTCCAGACGCTGAAGTACGACTCCAACGGCGACGGGAAGATCGACACGGTCAGCTATATGGACGGCGCCGTCGTGCTCCGGATCGAAATCGACAAAGACGAGGACGGCAAGGTGGATCGCTGGGAGTATTACGGAGCCGATCAGAAACTGGAGAAGATCGGCTCGTCGCGCGCAAACGACGGGAAGGAAGACGCGTGGTTGTACGTCGCTCCCGACGGGACGATGACGCGTCTCGAAACGTCGACGCGCCGTAACGGAAAGGCGGACCGCATCGAGCACTACGACAAGAACCGGCTCGCACGAGCGGAGGAAGATACCGACGGCGACGGCACGATCGACAAGTGGGAAACGTACGACGGCGAGCGGCTTGCCTCCGTCGCCTTCGACACACAACATCGCGGCACCCCGGATCGGCGGCTGATCTACGGGCCTGATGGCAGCGCTCGCCTCGAAGCCGACGCGGCCGGAGACGGTCACTTCACGGCGGTCCAGGCGCAGGGAGAGCCGAAGGCCCGCGCCCGTTCCACACGCCCGTGAAACCGATCCTCTACGTGGGTTGTCCGCAGCCAGAACGCGCGGCGGCCGAGAAGACCCTGGCCGATGCCGGCATGTCCATCGTCTGGGTGGACAACGGAGCACACGCGCTCAACGAGCTGCAGCGCGGCGACATGCCGGTGCTGGTCGATCTGTCGCGAGGCGGGGCGGCGCTGCAGGTGGCGCGCGACCTGCGTGCCCAGCGGCCGGCCGTCCTGCTGTTTGCGGTGGCCGACGATCACAGGCCGGATCTGACGGTCGAGGCAGTGCTCACCGGTGTGGCGGATGTGTTTGCGCGGCCGCCGGCGGCCAGACGCCTGATCAACGCGCTCGAGCGCGAGAAAAACTACGAGGCGCGGCCGTCAGCGCGCACGCTCGAGATGGCCGGCGACGCGCTCTACAGCCAGTCGCCGTCAATGCGCGAGGTGGTGGCGCTGATTGCGCGCGCGGCGAGCGGCAAGACCGGCGTAACGATTCGAGGCGAGGAGGGGACGGGCCGACAGGTGGTCGCTCGCGCCATTCACGCCGCCCAGCACGAAGGCGCGGCGGCCTTCGTCAGCGTCGATTGCGCAGCCCACGAGTCTGCGAATATCGACGGCGTGTTCTTCGGCGGCAGCGCTCGGTCACGACATGCAGAGAGCAGGTCGGGCCTCGAGCGAATCAGCCGGAACTCCCGCCTCCACGACGCGTTGGGCGGGACGTTGTACCTGCAGAACGTCGCCGAAGCGCCGACGCGTGTGCAGGCGCGGCTGGCTCGATTGCTCCGGGACGGAGAGGCCACCCTGGCGGAAACGGGCGCGACGCTGCGGTTCGACGTGAGGATGATGGCCGGCGTCGATTCGAGTGTGGACGCGTCGATTGAGGATGGGCGACTGAGAGCCGACCTCTTCAAACGACTGTCCGCGATCCGTATCGACATGCCGCCGCTCCGGAGCCGCCGCGAAGACATCCCTGCGCTCACCAATTACTTCCTCCGCGAAATTTGTCGCCGGCGGCGTCTTCCGCCCAAGGCGCTCTCGCGGCCCGCGCTGTCGCTGATCGCCGCCCTGCCCTGGCGCGGCAATGCCATCGAGCTTCAGATCATGCTCGAAAGCGTTGTCGCCGGCCTGAGCGGCGGCAAGGGGATCGGCATCGAAGATGTGCTGGCCCACGTCCGGCTGGACGCGGGAGGTGTCGTGTCCGCCAACGGCGGAACGCTGCGCCAGGCACGCGCCCGTTTCGAGGCCGAGTACATCGCCGACGTCGTCGCTCGCCATCACGGCCGAATGGCGGAGGCGGCGAAGGCGCTTGGGATCCAGCGGACTAACTTGTACAGAAAAATGCGGTCGTTTCGCGGCAAAATCGATCGGAAACCCGTGTGATCTTGTCTCAAATTGATACACTTGACGAAATCGTCCAAAGTGCCGATATTACCTTCGGGTCATCAGTAGGGGCGTTGTAGTGCGGGGCTTTTAGCCCGCCGTGTTTAGCACGCCTGAAGGCCTGCACTACATCCGATGGTGACGTCAAAAGGATCAAAATGCGCAGACTGCTCGCCGTCGTCGTCGCATTTACTCTTTCCGCCGCTCCTCTCTTGCAGGCAGCCGCCGGCGCCCAAGCGACAGCGTCGGTCGCGGGCATGGCCCGGAGCAGCGCCGGGCAGCCGATGGCCAACTCGACGGTCCAGCTGCGGAATCTGACGACGGGGCAGTTGGTCGGCACGACGAAGAGCTCGGCATCGGGCGCATTTAACTTCGCGGCGCTGCCGGCGGGTCGGTACGCTGTTGAGGTACTTAACGCGACGGGGCAGATCATCGGCACGAGTGCGGCGCTCGACGTCGCAGTGGGTGCAGCTATTTCGGGCGTGGCCGTAGCCGCCGGCGCGACGGGCGCTGCTGCGGTCGGGGCTGGGGCAGGCCTCAGCACGGCCGCGATCATCGGCATCACCGCGGCCGCGATCGGCGCTGGCGTGGCGGGCTATGCCGTTGCACGAGACGAGGCCAGTCCGTCGAAATAGCGCCTTGCCGAACAGGCTGTCACGCCTGTTGCCGGCCTCTGGTCTGGTCTCTCCGCGCGTGCTGGCATTTCAATTTGATCTGCAGATACCTCATTCCGTTCCTCGCGCTGGTACTCGCTCCGGTCGACGTCTTCGCGCAGGCGGATACAGGCGCGCCTCCTGCCACGACGCGTCTTCGGTTCGGCCCCGTTTACATCAACCCGGTCGTCATGCTCACCAATGCCGGCATAGACAACAACGTGTTCAACGAAACCGATTCCGCGGGACCGAAACGGGATTTCACGATGACCGTGGCCCCCGCGGCCAATCTGTGGCTGCGATTGGGGCCGAGCTGGCTGCGGGGGAACATTAAAGAGGATCTCGTCTATTTCCAGACGTACTCGAGCCAGAACTCCGCGAACACCAGCTTCAGCATGGACTGGGTGATGCCGTTCAACCGCTTGACTCTGAACCCCGGCCTGGCTTATTTGAACACCAATGATCGGCCGGGCTTCGAAATCGACGCGCGCGCGCCCCGGGTAGAAACCGACTACAACGGCATCTTGGAACTCCGACTCGCGTCCAAAACCTTCGTGGGCGCGCGGTTCGATTCCCGCAAGACCGACTATGCTCCCGGCGAAGAGTTCAATGGCACGAACCTTCGCCAGGAGTTGAACCGGACGGTGACCACGGCGGGTCTCACCCTGCGGTACCAGGCGACGTCCTTGACGAGCGTCATGTTTGAGGCAACGCGAGAAGAAGATCGCTTTGAATTCTCGCCCCTGCGCGACACGAATTCGACGCTGTTCTCGGGCGGGCTCAAATTCGATCCCGCCGCCCTCCTGAAGGGCAGCGCCTCGTTTGGGTATCGCGATTTCAGGCCGCTCTCCACCTCCATCCCCGGCTATCAAGGGTTGATAGCCGGCGTGAACCTCTCGTACGTTCCCGTCAGCACCACCCTGCTCTCCGGTACGTACATCCGCGATGTGCAGTATTCGTACGACGTCAACCAGCCGTATTACCTGCAGGGTGGCGTGACCGGCTCGATCAACCAGCAGATCTTCGGGCCCGTCGATGTCGCCGGCCGGATCGGGGCGCAGCGGTTAGAGTATCGTGTGCGCACCGACGCGCCTGTGGATCCCAACCGCGTCGATCACGTCACGACGTATGGGGGTGGTGTCGGTTATCACATGGGGAGCGATTTGCGGGTCGGCTTCAATGTCGATCAATATCGCCGCAGATCGGATATCGAGTCCAACGAGTACAGGGGTTTGCGTTACGGATTTTCGGTGACGTATGGGCTATGAACACCGGGGCCGACTGCTCACGTTAAGGCTGCTCCTTGCCGTGGCGGTGAGCGGCATGGCTCAGGTCCCGACGGTGCCATCCATCGTCGACTACGTTGTAGGCCCGCAGGACGTTCTGACGATTACGTCTTATGATCAGGCCGATCTGTCCGGCAAATTCACGATTGAAGCCGATGGGACGTTCACGTTTCCCCTGATCGGCCGGTTCAAGGCTGGGAGTTTGACGCTGCGTCAGGTTGAAGATGGCTTGAAGAAGCGTCTGAAGGACGAGGGATATTTCAGGAATCCCCAAGTCACAGTGGCGGTCGAGACGTACAAGAGCCAGCGGGTATTTATCGTCGGCGAGGTGCGCACGCCCGGGACGTATCCATTGTCCGGCAACATGAACCTCGTCGAGGCGCTCGCCCGTGCGGGATCCACTCTGCCGACTGCCAGCGCCGAAGCGGTGATTGTTCACGCGAGCGATTCCGCCACCGGCCCAACGCTCCCCACGTCTCAGGATGCCGACAACATCGTGCGGGTTGATCTGCACGACCTGCAACAGGGTGTGTTCTCGCAGAACACGGTCCTGAGGGACGGTGACACCATCTTCATCCCGCGGGCGGAGAGTGTATACGTCTTCGGACAGGTCAAGAATCCAGGCGCGTATGTCCTGCAGCAGCGCAACACGAGCGTGCTGCAGGCGCTGTCCCTGGCGGGCGGCGTGACCGACCGTGGGTCGACGGGACGCATTCAGATCATTCGCATCGTCAACGGGGAAAAGAAAGAGATTGGCGTCAAGCTGGCCGACATCGTGAAGCCGGGCGATACCATCGTCGTCCGCGAGAAGTTCTTTTGATGGCAGCGAGTAAAGGGCTCACCGTGGCCTTCGTCGTGCTGACGTGGTCGGCCGGACTTCCGTTCGCCACAGCACAGACGGCCGAAGAAGCCAACAATACCGTGTTGGGCGCCCATGCCGGCGAGAGCATGAAGGGCGCTGGCTCGAATACTTTGATCGGCACCAATGCCGGCGGCGCGCTCGTGGCGGCGATGCGCAACGTCTTTATCGGGGACCTTGCCGGGCTTCGAAACAAGGCCGACGACAACGTCTTCGTTGGATCGACGACCGGTCAACGCAATACAACGGGCACACACAACACGTTCGTCGGCCGCAACGGCAATTACAACGTCAGCGGTACCAACAACAGCTTCTTCGGTTTTCAAGCCGGTGAAGCCAACGTCGACGGTGCGAACAACACGTTGCTCGGCGTCAACGCCGGAGCGTCGAATACGAGCGGCTACAGCGTAACGGCCGTAGGGTATAACGCCGGCATTGGCAATATCGACGGTGCGTCGAATACGTTTCTCGGAACGCAGAGTGGCGCCGCTTCGCAGCACACGAGCTACAACGTCTACGTCGGATCCTTTGCCGGCCAGGCTGCTGTCAGCGGCCAACAGAACGCGTATGTCGGCTACAAAGCCGGATGGCTCAGCACAACGGGCGTGCGAAACACGTATCTTGGCGGTTCGGCTGCTCCCCAGGCTACGACCGGGTCCGATAACACTGTGATCGGCTACAGCAGCGGGTACAGCCTCACGGCCGGAAGCTCCAATGTGTTGGTCGGCGAAACGGCGGACGTCGGATTGTCCGGTCTGAGCCAGTCGACCGTGATCGGGTCTGGCGCGAAGGCGAACGCCGATAACTGTGTGGCGCTTGGTGCTGGCGCTCACTGTGATGCGTCGTTCGCCGTCATCCTGGGAAACCCTGACGCCGGATCTCATCCTCAGGCGGGTATTGGCACGGCGGCGCCCGCCAAGGCGGCGATCCTGGAGTTGCGCGCGACCGATAAGGGGTTTCTGCCCCCGCGATTGACGAACGCCCAGATGGCCGCGATTCCCGCAGAAAGCCTCGTCGAGGGTTTGATCGTGTACGCAAGCGAACGCCACCAACTCTGTTTTTTTGATGGAACTGCGTGGCGATGTTTTCCCTAATACGGCTCTTCAATTACACGCACACCCCGTAACATTTTCAGCCCACGCCACCGGCCTTTCCTCTAACAAGTCGTTCTCCGCATTTGTAAGTACAAGGACCAACCTGTACTGGTCTTTCTGCCTTCCCACCGCCAGAACTGCTCGAAAAGTCGACCTAAACGCCTCAAAAACCTGACGTTATCCCCGCTCGACGACCTTCGGCCCAAATGTTGCCTAGTTCGAGCCCGAATCCATCTAATTCAATTTTTTGTAGTTGGGGGCCAGGCTCAGCGTATGGCGTTTCAGATGCCGGATCCGACAATGCGCCCAGCAGGGCGCCCACGGGTGTTCCTCGCACTTCGGATTAGTTTTGCGTGCGTCGTTTTCCTTCTCATCGGGATGCCGTCAACGTTACTGGCCGCGACGGTCACGGCCAGTTGGAATCCCAACCCAGAGTCGAATATCGCTGGCTATAAAATCTCGTACGGCACCCAGAGCGGCGTCTACACGACGGTCGTGGATGTCGGGAACACTACCAGTTGGCCAGTCACGCTCGCAGGTCCTCAGCGCTATTACTTCGCGGTGCAGGCCTACAACACCTCGAATCTTCTCAGTCCCTATTCAGCGGAAGTCTTCTTTGACGCGCCGGCCGCCCCTGCTCTGACCAGCCTCTCGCCGACGAGCGGCCCGGTCGGCATGCCGGTGACGATCGCCGGGACCAATTTTGGCGCAACGCAGGGGGCGAGCACAGTCAAGTTCAATGGCGTTAGTGCGACGCCGACGAACTGGTCTGCCACCAGCATCGTCGTCCCGGTGCCGGTCGGAGCCTTGACGGGAAGCGTCGTCGTCACGGTCAGTGGCGCTGCGAGCAATGCGCTGCCGTTCACGGTCGGCGTGCTCCCGATCCTGACCTCGCTCACGCCGGCGATCGGGCCGGTGGGGACGTCGGTCACCATCGGGGGCACGAACTTCGGCGCGACGAAGGGGACGAGCACCGTCAAGTTCAACGGAAAGAGCGCGACGCCGACGGGCTGGTCGGCCACCAGCATCGTGGTGCCGGTGCCAGCGGGAGCGACGACGGGGAACGTGGTCGTCGCTGTTGGCGGCTTGGCGAGCAACGGGCTGACGTACACCGTCGCGGCGGCGCCGACGCTGACGTCGCTGACGCCGGCGAGCGCCCCGGTCGGGACGTCGGTGACGATTGCGGGAACCAATTTCGGGGCGACGAAGGGGATGAGCTCCGTTACGTTCAACGGGACGAGTGCCACGCCGACGAGCTGGTCGGCGACGAGCATCGTGGTGCCGGTTCCGGCAGGGGCGACGACGGGGAGCGTAGCGGTGACGGTCGGCGGTCTGGCCAGCAACGGACTGCCGTTCACGGTCTATCAGCCTCAGAGGCTGACGAGTGCCAGCGACTTTGACGGGGACGGCAAGACGGATATTAGTGTCTATCAAAATACCGGGATGTGGTCGATCCTGTTGTCGAGCACGGCCAATTCGACGAACTTGAGCATGGCCTATGGTCTTTACTCCGACATCCCGGTGCCGGGCGACTACGATGGAGACGGAAAGACCGACATCGCGGTCTATCGACCCTCGACCGGCACGTGGTACATCCTTAAGTCAAGCACGAGCTTCACAACCAGCATGACGGTTGTGCTGGGCGTAAGCACCGATCGACCGGTCCCGGGCGACTATGACGGTGACGGCAAAACTGATGTGGCGACCTATCGGCCGGCGACTGGCCAGTGGCAAATCCTGACGTCCATCAGCAACTACACCTCGATCGTCACCGCAATCCTGGGCGGACCCGCGGACTGCCCGGTTCCGGGAGACTACGATGGAGACGGCAAGACGGACATTGCCGTGTATCGGACCACCGGGATGTGGTCCATTGTGAAGTCGAGCACGAGCGCCACGCTCAATATCCCGTACGGACTCAATACGGATCGCCCCGTCGCTGGCGACTACGATGGCGATGGGAAGTTCGACATCGCGATCTATCGTCCTCCGACCGGTACGTGGTACGTCCTGCAGTCCAGCAACAACTATTCGACCAGTATCTCGGCTGTGCTCGGAATCACGGGGGATCGATTGGTTCCTGGCGATTATGACGGCGATGGCCGGACCGATATCGCGATCTATCGCCCATCCACTGATCAATGGCGAGTGCTCACGTCCGGCAGCAATTACACGTCCACTTCGACGGTAACGTTTGGTGCCAGCACAGACATTCCGGTGCCGCGGATCACACTGATGAAGAACTACAGTGGAGGTGGCGGCACGGGCCGCAACGACTCGACGCGCGCAATGGATTTCGACGGCGACCGGAAGGCTGATCCTACCATCTACCGTCCCTCGACCGGCACTTGGTATTCGCTGTTGTCGGGCAGCAACTACACGGCCAACGCGAGCGTGGTGCTGGGCACCATCACCGACCGCCCGGTTGGCGGCGACTTTGACGGCGATGGACAGGCTGACGTGGCCGTGTATCGTCCATCCGGGATGTGGTCGATTCTGTTGTCGGGCGCCAGCTTCGCGTCTGGCTACAATGTTCCGTGGGGTCTCAGCACGGACATTCCGGCTCCTGGAGACTACGACGGGGACGGCAAGACCGACATCGGAATCTACCGGCCGTCCAACGGCACCTGGTACGTCCTGCAATCGAGCACTGACTTCAAGACAAGCATTTCAATTGTCCTGGGTACGAGCAGCGGCGTGCCCGTTCCCGGCGACTACGATGGCGATGGTCGAACCGACGTGGCCCTTTACTCGTCAGGAACGTGGTCGGTCCTGCTGTCGAGCAGCAACTACACGGCCGGGTTTACGCAGTCGCAGGGCGTCAGCGGCGATGTCCCCGTAGCAGCCGACTACGACGGCGACGGCAAGATCGACCTGGCGCTCTACACGCCCTCTTCGGGGGCGTGGTCGGTTCTGCTGTCGAGCGCGAACTACGCGACCGGTTTCTCGAAGGTCTGGGGATCCGGCGCGGACCGTCCGGTTCCCATGGACTTCGACGGCGACGGCAAGGCGGACCTCGTCATCTATCATCCGTCCGGGCTGTGGGAGGGGCTGCTCGCGAACGGCAACTATTCAACGAAGGTTTCCGTTGCATGGGGGCTAAGCACGGACGTTCCTATCGGCCGCTAGCTGCGGTCGTAAGACACCTCCGGCCTGCTCGCTTTCTGTTGCCGCGAAAAGACTGGCCGAAGGACTACTTCAGAGAGGCAGGCTTGCGGGCGGGCGACTTGCGAATCGGCCGAGGTGTCTCGGGAAGATCGAGCTGTTTCAGGTCGATGTCCGGCCGATCGATCTGTTCGATCACGAGTGAGCCCGCCAAATCGGGCGGTTCGGGGGTCATCGCGCGCGCGGCAATCTCGAGATCACGCGCACTGAATCGCTGACCGGCGTCAGCGGCCCACATTCGCGCGCCGCAGGCTCGACAACGGTAAGGGCGGCTGCCGGTAATGGCCTTCCACCAGCTCTCGAGTATCGATCTGTGCCGTGAGCGGTGAACGTCGGGCGACCCACATTTTCGGCAGGCCTTCATTCGGTTACTCTGCGAGCGGAATACGGGGAAATTGCGATTGCCGCCAGCGTGGCGAAGAGAAAGGCGTTTGCGGGAATCTGGAGGCTGAATTCAACGGTCTCCTGAATACCGATCGCGATAAGTCCCACCCCGGCACCGGCGCGAACCCAGTAATCGTAGCTGTCACCGCTCGCCTCGCGGACGCGGCGGCACACGGCCACAGCGAGCAGGACGACCGCAATGGTGGCGGGAACGAATACCAGGAACCCTCCCTCCGCGAGAAGCTGTAAATAGTCGTTGTGAGCGCGCGTCATCCAGAAGTCGAGGACGTGCTTCTGGTAGAAGATCATGGCGTCCGCATACGTGTTGATTCCCGTCCCAACGATGGGAAAATCGCGGACGACTTGCCACCCGTCGCGCCATGCCGCCGTGCGATCGACCAGATCCTTTGTGTCGCCGAACCACGCTGCGATTCGAGCGATGCCGCGCCAGTTCAGTCCCACGAGAAGCAACATGCCGAGCAGCGCGATGATGACGGCCCGATGCCGGCCACCGAGACCGCGCCGGCGGGCCACGAGCCACAGGAAACATCCGACGGCACACGCCAGGCTGATGATGCCCGATCGCGACATCGTCCAAACGAGCGAGACGGCCATGGTCATCGCGCCGGCGGCGATGAGTGTGATTCGATTCGCTTCAGCCGTGGACAACCAGACCAACCGACTACGCAGATCGGGTTTTGCGCTGCCGCGCGCACGTTCGATGCGCCCGCACAGCACGCCGACAGTCAGGCACGTTGCCATCAGCATCCATCCGGCGAAGTGATTGCGATTGACGAACGGACCGAACCCATTCGCGTTCGTGCCCTCACGCGGTTGCCAGAAACCGTATACCAGACCGTTGTTGTGCTCTCTTCCGTAGATGCCGATGAGGGCCAGCAGCGCTGCAAAGAGGATGAGGTTCCACGGCAGCGTTCGCAGGTCGCGACGGGACAACAGACCGGGCAGGCCAATCAGGTAAGCTGCCAGACCGCCCAGGCCAATCAACGCGTTCCTGGTGGCGTGCGCGTTGATCGAGATAGGGTGTCGATCGGCGCCGCGTGCGAATGCGAAGCTGTATTGGTGCAGGAGATCGGGTGCGTGCGGACTCAGCGCCTGAAGCGTTGCGCTTGGGAGCGGTACCAACTGCGCGCCGACGGCCACGAATAAGAGGAGCAGACCTATCGAGAGTGGCCGGAGTCCGGAGGGGAATTCGCGTCGGTCGAACATCCCGATCAATCCGAAGCACGCGGCGGACCCGAAAAGAGGCAGGTAACTCCAGGGATAGACGGCCCCGAATGTCAGCGTGGCGAGCACAATCAGCAGTGTGAGGGTGATGCTTACCACACTCCGCCCGCCATTAAAGCTCGTAGCCCGCGTGCTCGGCGTCGTCGTGGAACATTTTGACCGTCTCGAGCGAGTAGTCTTCGAGACCACGTCCCACCAGGCACAGTTTCTTCAGGATGTCGTTTGTAACGGTGATGATGTGGCAGCCGACGGCATCGGCTTGAAAGATATTCAGCAGCTCGCGGGGGCTCGCCCAGACCAGTTCGGCGTTTGGAGCGTCGCGCAGGATCTCGACCGCCCTTGCCATCAGGGGAACCGGATCCCACCCGGTATCTGCGACTCGCCCAGCGAACACGGAAACGCACGAGGCGGCCCCGCCGGCAACAGCTGCCGTCATCTCGGAGACCTGGTCCAGCGAAAGGAGGGCAGTGACGTTGACCTTCACGCCAGAATGGGACAAGTGGTGGACGAGGTCGCGAGCGGATTCGCGTAGCGTGTTGGTAACCGGGATCTTGACGTAAACGTTCGTTCCCCAGCTCGCGATCTCGTGCGCCTGCCGCTCCATTTGGTCGAAATCGTCCGAGAACACCTCGAACGAAATGGGTCGGTCGGGAATGGCGGCCAACACCTGCCGGGCGAACCCACGGTAGTCGTTGATCCCAGCCTTTCTCATGAGCGTCGGGTTGGTCGTGAAGCCCTTAATGTGCGGCTGGTGATACAGCGACCGCATGGCATCGAGGTCGGCGCCGTCCGCGAAAATCTTGACGGAAAGCTGATCGAGTCGCTTCATGAGGATCGGACCAGTGTCGATTCCCATTTGGTGTCAGCTATCTTGAGTGCCGGGTGGGAGATAAGCAAGTGCCAGATGACGGCCTGAAACGCCTCTGTGTGAGGCGTCACGTTGTCCGCATTCACGGTCGGCACGACGATGCATGCGTCGGCCACCTGGGCGGTGTAGCCCCCATCGCGGCCGACGATGCCGACAATCCTGGCGCCGACGTGACGAGCATCGTTCAAAGCCACCACAAGATTCGGGCTGATGTTGTGCTCGAGGCTGCCGCCCCCGACCGACAGCACGAACAACATATCGTCGGCGCCGAGCCGGCTCCCTTTCAGCCACGTGCTGAAGACGCTCGCCCAGCCTTCGTCGTTGGTTCGCGCGGTGAGCTCGGAGACATTGTCGACTGGCGTGTAAGCTTCGAACCCGGCAATCTTTCGGAAGTCGTTCACCGCGTGTGAGCAATTCGCGGCGCTGCCGCCAACGCCGAGAAAAAAGAGCCTTCCGCCGCGGTCTCGCAGATCGGCGAGCAGTCCGACCATTCGTTCGATCGCCGCGACGTCAATCGCCGTGATGATTCTGGCGACCTCGTCCAGATGCTGTCGCGCGTACTTCATGGCGCTCCCTTGACCGCAAGATACTGACGCGTTTCTTCCAATCCGGCTGGAGAGCCGATCTCGTAAAAGCGACCGGCAACTTCGAAACCCTGCAGATCGTTCCTGGCGAGCAGACGCTGATAGATCGCCGCCAGGTCGAAGGCCTCGCCGTCCGCCAAGTCCGCGAATGCAGCCCCTTGGAAGACTCCGAGGCCATAGTCGATGTGTCGCATTTCGGGCGCCGGACGCTGTTTGTCGTAGCTGACGAGGCGGCCGTTCACGAACAGGACGTTGCTTCGATCCCAGCGGCCGTCGTTTCGACACACGGTCATGAGCCCTGTCTTGCCGGCAGCCACGAACGACCGCTCGACTGCCAGAAAATCGCACTCGAGATATGAGTCACCGTAGAGGACGAAGAACGCATCGCCCAGTTCAGGCAGCGCACGACGGATGGCACCGCCGGTCCCCAACGGCCGTGAGCCGTCGGAGACGTAACGCAGCCGAACGCCCCAACGGCTGCCGTCTCCGAGGGCCTGGCACATCATCTCGCCGAGATGTCCGACCAGAAACACGATGTCGATCAGGCCGTGGCCGCGCAGTAATTGGATTTGATGAGCGGCAAACGGCTTGCCGGCGACCTCGATCAGCGACTTTGGAATTTGATCAGTGGTCGGTCGAAGCCGCGTCGCGAGTCCTCCTGCGAGGATTGCAACGGGAAGACTCATCCGAACAATACCTTGGTTCCCTCGAAGTCGAACCGAAAGCGCACTTCCTCGAGGCCAGCCGTCGCCATGGCGTTGCGCAGCCGGCGTGGTTCGTCAGTGTAGAAGAGCAGGAACCCGCCTCCACCGGCTCCGACGAGTTTTCCGCCGACGGCGCCATTGCGGCGTCCCAGCTCGTACCACTGGTCGATACAGGAATTGCTCATACCGCCAGACCGGCGCTTCTTGTGTTGCCAGTGCTCGTCCATCAATTCGCCAAACCGCGTCATATTGCCGCTTTCAAGCGCCCGCCGGCTGCGAAGCCCCAGTTCCTTGACGTAGTGCAGGTTCTCGAGCATCTCGCCGTCGCTCAGTTCCGTGCGCGCCTTTTGGTCCTTGAGGATCGAGCCTGCGCTACGGGAAAAGCCGGTGAAGAAGAGCAGGAGGCTGTCTTCGAGTCCCGTCAGGGACTCGTTGCTCAGCTTCAGCGGACAGGCCTCAACGCGATCGTCCGGATGGAACGCGAAACATGTCACACCACCATACGAGGCGATGTACTGGTCCTGTTTGCCGATGGGTTCACCGAGCCGATTGATTTCAATCTCGCATGCGAGCTCGGCGAGCTCGTGCGGGTGCAGCAGACGTCGCTGGTAGGCACAGAGGGCTCTGAGCAACGCGGTCGAGAAACTCCCGGAGGATCCAAGGCCTGTTCCAGCCGGGATATCGGCAAGCGTCGTGATTTCTATTCGCGGCGTCGCAAAATCGAGCATCCGGATGGCTTCTCGAATGATGGGATGCTGCACGTCATCGATCGCCTTGACGTGTTCCAGCTTCGAGTACTTCAGGAAGATGCCTTCCACGAAGGGCCTCGTGACCGTTACGTACACGTACTTGTCGATGGCCGCCGCAATGAGGGCGCCGCCGTGCTCACGATAGTACGAAGGCAGGTCGGTACCACCTCCACCAAGGGTGATTCGAAGAGGGCTGCGAGTAATGATCATCTTCTAGTCGGCCGAGGCCGCCGACAAAGCGGAGAAGCGGTATCCAGATTGTCGGTAAATGTCGTCGACAATGGCCAGAGCTGCGCGCCCGTCCGCCAGGCTCGCCGACGGCGTTCGCTCGAGGCGGATGTCTTCGAGAAACTCCGTGAATTCCACCGCCCACGATGTATCAACCGTGGGGTACTCCCAGGCGGTTGTTTCCGGAGGTCCCATCTCGGGCAGCATCTGATAGAACGTCAGTCGTTCCGGTCCGTAGCTGCCGCCCAGACCCTCGATGTGCAGCTTCGCCCGACGGCCGTAGATTTCCAGGGAAAACAGATTCTTCCATTCGGTGCAGCTTACGTGGAGCCAGGCCGTCTGGTCGCGTGCGGTGCGCAGCTGGAGAAAGGCGTTGTCGTCCACCGGCATCCGCCAGAAATACGTATGTGCAAACCCGCTGACGACCGGAAAATCGCCCAGAAACCAGCGGGACAAATCGATTAGATGCACGCCCTGATCGATGAGTTCGCCGCCTCCCGACTGCTCAGGGTTCGCGCGCCACTCCTTCTCGTAGCCAAGGCGGCCGCCGTGTCCGTAACGCCCGCGGACGAACATCAGATCACCAAGCAGCCCCTCCGTGAACAACTCACGGGCCTTGCGGATCGCTGGGTGGTAGCGGTGATTGAAGCCGACGCGTACGAGCCGGCGACGTTGTTGGGCCGCTTCGATCAGGGAATCGATTTCGCGCAACGTCCGGCCGGCCGGCTTCTCGACGAGTAGATGCTTTCCGGCCGCCAAGCCGTAGTGCGCGACCTCCGCGAGCGCGTCGTTGGTTGTGGCGACGATGACGACGTCGACATCGGCACGATCGATGGCGCCCCGCCAATCTGAGGCGACCAGTGTCCCCGGAGAAGTGCTCGCCAACGCGTCGGCGCGTTCACGCCGCACATCCGAGCACACGGTCAGCCGCGCACCGGCCAGCGCGGCGGCGCGCTTTCGACCCACGAGACCACACCCGACGATGGCAACGCCGAGGCTCACCTGTTTCCCCACTTGAAGCCGCGGTCGTCCGGAACGATGCGCCGAAGGGTGTACACGTCGGATGCGTTCAGTTCCGTGCGATGTTCGGGTAAGGTTTCCCAGGGATCCCAAACCGCGCTCAGCAGTTTTCCTGTGATGCCGTCGCTGGCGGCCGAGCCGAGAAACACGGCCAGGTCGGCCCCCTTGGACAAGGGCACCCCGCCCTCCTCTTTTTGTTTGACCGAGCGCTTGTGGAATGTTCGGCCGGCTCGGCTCGGTCCAGCCGTCAGAACTTCATCGAGGAGTCGCGTGTTGAGGGCACCTGGCGCAATGCAATTGACGTCGATGTTATCGCCCTGAACCTCTTCCGCGAGGGTCTCGGCGAAGCGGACAACCGCGGCTTTCGACGCCGCGTACGCACTGAAGCGCGGCAGGGGGGTTGTCGCCCCGCCGCCGGAGAGCTGGACGATCTTGCCGTAACGGTTGGCCTTCAGATGCGGCACGAGGGCGCGGCACAGAAAAATCGATCCGAACAGATTGATCTCAATGGCCTGAAGCCAGCGGTCCCAGTCAACATCTTCTACGGGCCCGATCGGTCCATAGACGCCCGCATTGTTGACGAGGATCTGCAGCGTCGGCAGGGCGCTCAGCGCCGTCCTTGCGAGTTCCTGAACATCGTCCCGCCGGGAAACGTCCGCCTGCTTTGCGAGTACCACCTGGTTTGGTGAGGCGAGCGCTGCGACCTCAGCCCGAGCGCGCTCGAGCATTGCGGCGTCTCTGGCGCAAAGGAGTACGCTGGCACCGGCTTTGGCGTAGGCGCATGCGATCGCGAAACCCAAGCCCTGACTAGCTCCCGTGATCAGGGCACTTCGGCCGTCGAGAGGTCTGCTCATTTGCAGGTTCTGCCGACCGTTACGTGCTCGATGCCGTCATGCGTGCCAAGAGTCGCGTTCAAGAAGCCGTTGGGGTCCAGGACAAGGCCCCGTACCATTCGAGTTGCGACATCGCCGGCCGCTACCTGTCGGTATTCCGGCCACGGTGTGGCGACGACCAGCGCCGACGCACCCCGGACGGCAGACAACGGGGTCTCGGCCAGCGTGAATCGATAGCGGTCGTTTTCAGGAAGTCTCCTGATTGCTGGATCGTGTGCGACAACGGCGGCGCCCTGGTCGACCAGCCACTGGCACAACTCAACGGAACTCGAGCGCCTGAGCGTGTCGGTGCCGGGCTTGTACGTCAAGCCCCAAATGGCCACCGTCCTGCCTGAGACGCCGCCGAGCAATTGATGAAGACGTCGCGCCGCCCAGCGACGGTGCGCATCGTTGCTGGTCTTGACCGACGCGATCAGATGGGTCGCCACACCGTGCACCTGGCCGAGTTCTGAGAGAAACATGACATCTCGTGCCAGCGTTCCGCCGGCGACAGCCGCCCCGGGCGAGAGATAGGCCCGCGGCCCGATTCGCGAATCCGATTTGAGGCCGCGCTCGACGGCACCTGCGTCGGCGCCGACCTGTTCGCAAAGCTCAGCGATCTCGTTGATGAAGCCGACCGATGTCGCAAGAAACGCATTGAGCGCGTGTTTTGTCATTTCGGCCGATTCGACCGACATCCATTCGATCTGCGACGTAAAAGGCTGGAGCAACGATGCGACCCGGCCGCGATCGGCAGACGTGCGCACGCCTGCGATGACCCGTTCGGGTCGGGTGAATGTCTCGATCGCGCTTCCAAGACGCAGATTCTCCGGCAGGCAAGCGAAGCTGACGGTTCGGCCATTAGCCCGGTCGCTCCATACTTGTTCGAGGTGCCTGGTCGAGCCAACGGGGAGCTGTGATGAAATCAAGACGAGGGTCCCGTCAGCGAGAAAGGGGAAGAGCTGGGCCGCGCGCTCGAGAACAGAGCCGGTATCCGCCTTGTCTTCATCGTCCACTGGTGTATCGAATGCAATCCAGACGACGTCGGCGCGGCGTGTGGCTGTCGCGACGTCGGTCGTGAAGTGGAGATGGCCGCTGGCGAGACCAGCCTCGATGAGGTCTGCGAGTGCCGGCTCGAACACGGGAGACTTGCCCGCCAGGAGCGCACCGACCACCGTTGGTTCGGCGTCGAGACCCGTTACCTGGTGTCCAGCCGAGGCCAGGCACGCAGCCGTGACCGTCCCGAGATGCCAGAGGCCGGCGACGCAGACGTTCATTGACGCTCATCCAGAAGCCAGGAGTTGGCCTGGAGGTACTGGAGCGTGCCGATGATTCCCTCTCGAATGGACGACCGCGGTCTCCAGCCGAGCGACCGGATCCTTGCAGTGTCGAGGAAGATGAACGGACTGTCGCCAACCCATCCCCGCTCACCGCCCGTGTACGTCCGTGCCGGGTTGATCCCCAGATGTCCTGTGATCCAGCCGATGGAGTCGTTGACCGAGCAGTATTCGTCGGTGCCGAGGTTGAACACGTTGACCTTGTCGGCGGCTTTCTCGAGAGCTGTCAGGATGGCGTCGATGCAGTCCTGAACGCCGAGGTACGACTTTCGCTGGCGGCCGTCACCGAGCACTCGCAGCTCGCCCGGATTGCTCCGCAAGCTTCGGTAGAAGTCAAAGACATGGCCGTGGGAGTAACGCTCGCCAAGGATCGACACGAATCGGAAGATGTAGCCTTGGAAGCCGAAACCTTGGCAATAGGCCTGGATCAAGCCCTCACCGGCGAGCTTCGACGCGCCGTACAAGGAGGTCTGAACGGGGAACGGGGCGTTCTCCGGCGTCGGATGAATCTCAGGCTCGCCATATATGGAACCGGTGGACGGGAACGCGATGCGGCGAACCCCATTCGACCGCATGGCCTCGAGGACGTTGAATGTCGCGATCGTGTTCTGCTCGAGATCCTTGCGAGGATGCTCGGTGCCAAACCGGACATCCGCGTTGGCTGCGAGATGAAAGACCATATCGCACCGGCTCATGGCCGTTGTGAGGCAGCCTGCGTCAAGAACATCTCCCTCCACGAGCGAGAACCGACTGGATTGAATCGCGTCGGCCAGGAATCGTCGACGGCCGGTCGAGAAGTCGTCGAAGCCCACGACGGTGTGGCCGTTTGCGAGCAACCGATCGGTCAGGTTGCTGCCGATGAATCCAGCCGCGCCGGTTACGAAAGACCTCACGAAGGCTATGCCGGCCTGGCGCCGATACCGGGCGCCGCCAAATTCGACCGGAACGCGACGTCCACGAGCAGCGCCTCCTGCGCCGCCAGGATCCGCTTGCTGTCGAAGTGTTGTTCGGCGAAAGTCCGATTGCGGCGTCCCATGTCGAGCAGTTCGCAACAATCGCCATCGCGAAGCTCAAGGACGGCCGCCGCGAGCGCCTGTGGGTCGTCTGCGTTGACGATCATTCCCCCCGTCGCGCGCTGCAGCAAATGGGCACCCTGGCTCTCCGGGTTCACGGCGGCGAGAATCGGTTTTCCGGCTGCCATGTACGTGAGGAGCTTCGAGGGTATGACTGTCGTCTTGACCGCGCCAACCTGATTGAGCAGCAGCAGATCGACTGATGCGAACATCAGGGGCATCTCTTCCTCGGGCTGCAGCGATAGCATCTTCACGAAGTCGCCCAAAGCGTGGCGGTGAATCAGCTGCCGGAGGGTTGATTTGACCTCGCCGTCACCGACGAGGATCCATTTCACGTTCGGCGCCTTCTTCGCTGTTTCTCGAGCGGCCTCGATCACGTTGGCCAGGCCCTGCTTCAAGCCCATGCTGCCCGAGTAGAGCACGACGAAATCGTCAGCGGCCAGCCCGTTCGCCTCACGAAACCTCGCCGATGGCGCGACCGGACGAACGCGGTCGACGTCAATGGGCGATGGAATAACGTGGATGCGCCCTGCGTTGTACCCGTTTGACACCAACGCGTCCTTGAACGCCTCGCAGAGCACGAGCGCACTGCTGGCGTTCCGGTACGTCGAATACTCGAACCGTCTCATCAAATTGCTGATGAGCGGATGGCGTACGATGCCGACATCCGATGCAGCCTGGGCCGCCAGATCCTGAATGCTGACGACGTACGGGACGCGCTTCCACCAGGCGAGCATGCGCGCGAACATGGCCAGGCTCGGTTGAGCGCCGTAAGACACGACCAGGTTCCACGGTGCCTGCCGCGACCACGCGAGCGCCGGCCCGGCGATTAGCGAGAAGCTCATCTCCATCCAGACACGCCGAAGCAGATGGCCCGGCCGGCTCGGGATGAAGTGAGCCAGGCGAATGACCTCGACGCCGTTAACGTCCTCTCTCGTAATCGCCCGACCGTCATACTCAGGCCATCGGCGCCATTGAGGAGCGAACGGGAAACCGGTCAGGACCGTGACGACGTGACCTCGACGAACAAGCGACTCCGCCAAGGCGGTCACATGTTGCGCAAACCCTGTCTGTTCCGGGGTGTAGTTGATGCTGACAAGCAGGAGTCTCAACTGGTGATCAGCGTTGTCGCTTCTCAGGACTTTCGTGGGTTCTGTAGCGGTTCTCGAAGGCAACGTCGTGCGAAGGCGGGACCATCCAATCCGCAGGATGTCTTTGAAATTTCTCAGGTTCCCTCGAATCAGCTGCAACCGGCTGTCACCATCGTCACGCCATCGGACGGGCACTTGCGCGATGCGGTAAGCCGAGCGCGTGGCCAGCTGGAGAATCTCGACGTCGAACATGTAACCGTCGATTCTCTGTCGGCCGAAGATGTCAAGGGCTACATCGCGCCTGAAGAACTTGAAGCCGCACTGTGTGTCTGCGATGTCATGAAGTCCGACGACCGCGTGCATGCCGATGGCAAAGGCTTTCGACCCGAGGCGGCGGTACCAGACCTGATATCGCTCGATCTGCGATTCCCGCATGGCGCGCGATCCAATGACGACGTCAGCCCCTTCTTCAAAACGCCGTTCGAACTTGTCGAATTCGCTGATGGGACTCTTGTTATCGGCGTCGATGAATCCAATGACATCACCATGAGCCAGGGTGATACCTTCGCGAATCCCACGGCCTTTGCCGCGGCGCTGGGCATCGCCGATGACTCGGACTCGAGGCTCACGCAGAGCGAGCTTGCCGACGAGCTCTCGCGTCCCATCGTTCCCGTCGGCCACCACGATGATTTCAAAGTCGTACGGCTTGGCACGGAAGTAGGCCAGCGCTTCACGGAGGGTCACCTCGATGATCCCGGCTTCGTTGTACGCCGGCACGATGACGCTGACCGACGAGATCATCGCGGTGAGCGCTTCATACATCGCCGGTTGCAAAAGACTTTCGGCCGACTGCCACACAGCGAATACCGAAAGGGAACGAACACAAGCGCCCGAGCCAAGCCTCCCAGCGGAGCATCTTCCTGAGCAGGAGGTTATGGCGAGTCTGTCGGATGTGCGATTCGACGATTCGACGCCCCGCCAGAGAGTCCCCGGCGTGCCGACGGTTTCGCCGTTTCACGAGCGCGAACGGCGGGTAGAGGGTGAAGCCCAGGTGAGACTGATGAAGAAGCTCAAGTCCTGCATCAACCATCAGGGACGCCAGTGACGCAGCGGAGTACCTCCGGCAGTGTTGCAGGTATTCGTCGTAGACGTCGTACAAATGTGGACCTGCCGGCACCTCGACAATCGCAATCCCACCGGGCTTCAGGACGCGAACGGCGTGACGCATCGCCGCCCCGTCTTTGTCGATGTGCTCCAGAACATTGAGCAGAACGACAGCGTCGACGCACTCCGAGGGAAGAGGACAGCGCACCAGGTCGAACTGCATGAGTGGGATGTCGTTCACAGCGGCCGCCAGACGTTCCAGGGGTTCCCTCACGAAGTCTGCGCCAATCGTCGTGGCTGCCGGCCATTGTTCGTGCAGTTCGCGTAGAAGGAAACCGCTGGAGCAACCGACCTCGAGGAGCACCGGCGAGTTGCTCTGAACGTGGCGGCGCAAGGCCGATAGCGCCCACGCCCGCGAGAGCCGATCGATGGGATGGTCCGGCCCGGCGGCTTCTTCATGCATTCTGGTCAGAGCGTTCGACCACCCGGAGTCTCCACAGTCATACGCCAAGACCGGCACGTCCTTGCCGCCGACGCGAAACCCCGCTCCCAGCCACTCAGGACGCCAGCCTCCGTCGATGTCCGGCCACGGAAATTCGGCCGCGGTCATATCACACGGTCGCTGTTCTTGCGAACAGCGCCACGCCGAGCGCGCCCGCAAGAGATGAAAGAGAGACAGCGGCGCCAAGTTGGAGTGAACGAGGCTCGTATCTGAAACGAACCGTGTGCGTTCCTGTCGGTACGGCAACGGCTCTCATGACCCCGTTAGCGCGAAGAATTTCCACGGGTTTGCCGTCGAGGTCTGCTTCCCAACCTGGATAATACGTGTCACTCAATACGAGGAGCCCGGCCGTCTTTGCATCCACCCGGATCGCGACCCTCAGCGGAGTGTGCTCGAGGACGGCCATCCGCGACGCGTCGCTCACGCCGCCGGAGGCAAACGGAGGATGTTTGTCGAGGACGACGGTTACACGAGGGTTGAACGCCGCAGATTTCACCCTCGCCACAGCGGTCGCCGTGTCCCGGACGACTTCGTACGACGTCACCCAGAACGCGCGTCCAGCGTCTTCCCGGTCCTGATACACACGCATTTCGCGGTCGTACACCAGTTCGAAGCGGTCGCCTGGAAGTCGCACGTCGGAGCCGGTGAGAACGTACCGCACGCCGGCGAGGTTGATGTTTCGTGGTTCGACGCACAGTTCGTCGCCACAGGGCTTGTGTGCAAACGAGATCAGTTGAAACAGGTTGGGCGGACCGAGGTCGTCATTGCCGTCTGCGGCCTCGATGCCGTAGATCGAGACGAGCCCCAACGGCATCACCGGCGGGCCAGACGGCGAGCGGTAACTGATAACTCGATACATCCCGACATCGTTGCGGACTCGGTCGATGGCCGGCGAGGACGGTGTAAAAGGATACCGCGGGAGATCCACAAACGGCACGTGCGTGACGGTCATGAACACCATATCGACGACCGTCAACGTCACGCCGATTTTCGCGAACCACGACGCACCAAGCCGGCGCTGCGTTCTTGCGGAAATCGTGATCAGCCCGGCAACCGCAATGAGAATCGGAACGGCGGTGTGCGGACTGATCAACCGCAGATCATCGAGGAATTGATGCGCCTTTTGAATGTAGAGCGCTGGATAGCTCTGGCCGAAGTAGTTCGTCGCGAGGGTCGCGGAGACCTGTGCGTCCACGAAGGCGCGGATGCGGTCGCCGGCCGATGCGAGAGCGATGTTGATCGCGATCAATGTCGCCACTGTCGCGGCAATGAATCCCGCGATGGCGCGGACGGCCAGTCGGGCCCGTGGCGCGATCAGCTCGTCGCTGCAGGCAGCAGTACAACCGAAGGCGGCAAGAACGGACGCACAGAAAATGTAAAGGAGGAAGAATCTTTCGTAGAGCACCGGTCCCAGAGGCGTGTAGAGCACGAGGATGGGAACGGACAACCCGAGAGCCGCATAGGGGAGCCGACGGCGATCAACCCCTGCCCAGGCGGCAAGGATTGCGAGAAAGCACGGCACGACGCCGATGAAGCCCTGCCAATGCGCCTCTCCCCCCCAAAGGGTTCCTGAGACCATCATCGAGTTCTTCATGCGGCCCACAAGGTTGGGGAACACGAAGGACGCCAGCCCAAATGTGGCCACGACCGTTTCTCGGACCGAACGTGGGGTCTTTCCTGTAGCCTGAAGGGGCCCGCCCGCGAAGCGACTGCTCTGGCCGTAGAGCTCCAGCGATGGGATGAGTTGGATAGCCGTGATAGCGATGCCGATGGCGAAGACAACGCCCCCAACGACAGCGACGCGCTTCAAGGAATTCGCATCACGCCGCAAGACGATCCATTGCAGCGCGAGCAGCGCGGCGACGCAGAAACACAGATAAAAGTACACCTGCAGGGGGCTTGAGAGCAGGGCGATCCCAAGCACCAGTCCAGTGAGAGCGACGCGCTTCGCCGAAGGGTGGATCAGACAGCGATCGACGAGCAGACAGACGAGCGGCAGCCAGAGCATCCCGCCAATCGACCAGTCGAACACATTCACCCAGAACATCGAGTTGAAGCCGTAACCGATGGCGCCGATGAGGGAACCCGCGACGCTGAGTTTCAAATGCCGCAAATATGCGTACATGAAGGCCAGGCACGCCACGACTTGCAGAAAACTCCGCCAGGCCAGTGCCGTGGCCAGATTTGGCCATAGCAGCAACAGATTGAAGGGGTCGAACGCGACGATGCTGGCGTTGTTCGCGAAGGCCGGCTGGCCGCCGAAAATATACGGATTCCACAGGTTCAGGTGGCCCGAGCGGAACGACGCAGCCTGGAAATGTCGGACCGGATAGTAGTAGAGGACATAGTCGCTGATCGTCGTTTCCTGCACGTCGAGGGAGGACCGGTCTGCGGCGAACGGCAAAATCAGATTGTTTGTGATATCGGTTGGATAGAACGTTCGGCCGCCGAACAACACAGGCGTGAAGATGGCAAGCGCAATCGCGACCAGGAGGACCAGCGGTCGAAATGCGACCAGTCTCCTATCCGGCATCGTCGCGCCGGAGCACGATCAGCATCTGCGACAGTTTCGCAAACGGCGATCGGAGGAAATCGAAGCCGGCCGCCACGGCGGCGAACACGGGGAACAACGGGTGAAAGACCGCGGGGCGCTCTTTCGTGACGCGAATTAAACCCCACTGGGCGAGCATGAACAGAATGCTGGTGCTCCAGAACGGTGCGCCCTGCGTGTAGCTGAAACTCCGGACGCGCAGACCCGCCCGTCGCGCGAGGACCTCGAAGCTTTCGCGCGTGAAGAGCACCCAGTGCCGGGGAGCGTGGTAGCCGCCCCAGTTGCGATGCCGGAACAGGCGCGCGTCGAGGCTATCGTAGTTCGGCGTCTTCACGAGAATCGCGCCTTCCGGCCTCAGCATCGATCGCAGCTTTTCCAGGACGGCCAGCGGACTCTGCACATGCTCGATGAGATTGAGCAGCAGGATGAGATCGAACGTTCGATCGGCCTCGAAGTCTTCGATCCGGCCGCAGAAGAACGCATGGCCGTTCGCTCTCGCCACCTCTCCGGCCCGGCCGTCGAGGTCGACAACCTGGGTGAACCGGACACGCGCGTCGCACGCCCGCACGGTGTCGAGCTGGCAGCCGGCGCCGCCGCCGACGTCCAGCACACTCAATTGCGTGGCTGGCAGCTGCCGCAGCGTCTTCCCGAATAGTCGCCGGTCGAGCGCCAACTTGATCCGCTGCACGAAGCCTGGACGGCCGAGACGGCTGAACGAGTAGTAATTGGGGGGATAGATTTCCGCCAGACGATGAGCGGGGACCGGGTCGATGAACAGAGCGCCGCACTCGAGACATCGACGCTGCAGGAAATGATCGGTCGTCGTCAGGTACTCGGCATCCCACACGTCAGCCCAGGCTTCAGACGAGACCGAGCCGGACGCAAGGCATCGGGGAGCGCCCACGACCCCGACTTCAGCGGACACGCCCGCGCCTCAGGAGCCCAAGGAAAGTCCAGCCGTACGACGTTGTCCCTTGCTCCAGGACATGTGCAGCAGGCGTGTCGCGCACAAATCGTTCGAGATCGCGCAAGCGCGTACACGAAATCTGCGGCTCCCAATGATGGAGCATGTGCCGATTGAACCCGGCGCCTCCAAATGTGCTGGCCACCGGCCCCGAACCAAACATCCGGTTGACGGCGCCGTGCGGCACGACCGAGTAGTCCACCTCGGGCGTCGCCAGCTCGCTTCGGTGCTCGAGTAACTGACGGATGGCGGCAAGGAACGGGAAGACGATAACGATGGCGATCGTCCATGCGACGGCAAGGGGCCACTGCCCAAGGCGCAGCGCAAGGCCCACGATTGTCAGGTGAAGAAGAGAGCCCAGCATCATCAGCGCATCGATGCGAGTCCCCGCCGCATGATTTCGCGCCGCAAGCCTCTTCAATGTCTTGAGGCCAGTGAGGGACTCCGTGATGAACGTGACGTTCAGCGGATCGAAGTACCCATGCTCGGTGTCGGTTGGCGTACCCAGATAGCGATGGTGATCGAAGTGCGTGGATCGGTACGTTGCGATACTCTGCCCCAGAAAGACCCCGATGAGTATGTTCGCCAGGCGATCGTTGAGCGCCCGGTCGCGCGCCAGGTTGTAGTGTGCAGCCTCATGGAAGAAGAGCACGATGAAAGCCAGCGCATAGCCACAGACGACTGCGCCGATGACGATGATCAAGGCGGCGAGAGAAGGCCGGTAACGATACGCCGTCACAATGCCGACCGTAGTCAGAACCAACGCGGCGTGGCCGCAGAGGAGTTCGAACCACACCCTGCCGTATCGCGGTGCGAGGGACCGCTTGAAGTCGTTAAAGCGCACGCCGGCGCGGCTGACGAGCATGTCGCGGCGAATCCCTGCCAGATCGAGCGGGACCGCCTGGTCCTCGGCAGTCGCACGACGAAGGGGCGACGTCATGGACCAGGCGTCCGCGCGTCGTAGACCACCTGGCACCAGAGCTCCGAGTTCAGGAGCACCCACAGCCGTTCTCCAATGCCCGAGTCGCCGGCCTGATGCCGATCCCAGAGGCGTTGGACGGCCGCCGGCTGCCAAAAACCCCGCGTCGAAGCGTGAGCGGAGAAAAGTACGCCTTCGGCGAACGGTTTGAGAGTGCCCCGCAGCCAGGCGCTGACGGGTACGTCGAATCCGTGCTTGCGGCGATTCGGGATCTCAGGCGGCAGCAGCTGTCTCGCGAGCGGCCGGAGCAGGTACTTCGGCGTTGATCCGCGAAGCCTGTCGGCTGGTGGGAGCCTGGCTGCGAACTCGACGATTCGATGATCCACGAGCGGCGGCCGGGCCTCGAGGCTAGCCGCCATCGACATCCGATCGATTTTGGTCAGCATCTGATCCGACAGACTGGCCTTGATGTCGCCATACAGGCCTCGGTGGAGAGCGTCGCTGCCACACATGCGCTAGTGGCGATGCTCCGAAACCGCACTTTCATAGACGTTCTCAATCAGGTCGGCAGTCGTGGCCATCGAATAGTGCCGCTCCACTCGCCCCCGGCCCGCCTGCCCCATCCTTTGTCGCAGGACAGGATCGCAGAGTAGGGTACCGACGGCTTCGGCGAGCGCGTCGCTGTCTCGTGCGTTGACGAGGATGCCTGTTTCTCCGTCCACGACTTCTTCCGCCGTGCCTTCGATGCGCGTGCCGACCACGGGACGTTCCATGGCCATTGCCTCGAGCGGCGCGCGGGGGCCCGCTTCGGTGAGCGAGGGCTGCACCAGGATGTCCAGTGCGGCCATGACTTCCGGAACATCCTGGCGGGCCGGAATGAACGAAAGGCACTGGTTCAATGCCAGCGCCTCCGCGCGATTCCTGAGCTGCCGCAGAAACTCGACCTGGGCAGGCGGGCCATCGCTGCCTGAATGGCCCACGATCACAAAGCGCGCCGCAGGGCATCGCTCATGGAGCTTCGCGCACGCATCGAGGAAATACGAATGGCCTTTTCTTTCATCGACAGAGCCGACCGTTCCGATGAGTGGTGTTTCGGGCTCCACTCCCAACTCGCGGCGGAATGCCAGCCCGGACACACCAGGACGAAAGCAACCGAGATCGACGGAACTCGGGACGAGGCTCAGCTTGCGCGGCGGGACATGCCCGCCGAGGAACGCGTGACGAACCACGTCTGACACGCAGATGATTCGATCGGCATCCGCTGACAACATGCGTGTGTTCAACCAGCCGGCCCACGGAGGCGACGCGAACCGGAGTCCGTGAACACTGACGACCCGACCGATCGAACCATCCCGGAGTCCTCTGAGGAGCGTCCACATCGTTTCGTGAACGGCATGAACGACACCGATATCGTGTCGCTCGATCAGAGCCTTCGCCGATTGGACGGCTGTCCGAGTTCGGAGAGCGTGGCGAGCCAGATCAAACGGTGAGAAGGTGCGGGGGAGCGTTTGCAGCGACGGTAGGATGACAACCGACACCCCGAGCCGATGAAGTGTGTGAGCCAGCGGACGCTCTTTCGAGAGCACGATCCAGAACTGCCATCCGCGGATGGTCAGGCAGCGTACGAGGTTCGTGACGAATCTGTCTGGTCCACCCACGTGCCCGTACGGATGGACGATGAGTACACGGCGCGGCCTCATCCGTTTCCGTTTACCAGACGCGGGCGCCATTGTTTGACGGACGCGGTGCTCAGATTCTCCCGCCCTGCGATGTGTACGGCCGTGGCTAGCACGGCCAGCAGATTCCATTCCCAGAGGGTCCCTGGAATGAAGAGGTTTGCAACCAGGAAACCTGCCGTGCATGCGGCCAGTGAGCTCAACAGGAGGCGCATCCCGGCGTCGCAGCGGCGGCGGATGCGGATCGCCGACGTGAACAACACTCCGAGGAAACCGAGGTAGCCTGCAAGTGCCGCGACACCGCTTTCGGCAGCGATGAGAAGGTATCGATTATGAATGTTTGCGCCCACGTTGACGACGCCTTCTCTCTTCACGTCCCATATGGCGATTTGCAGCGGCGACGCAGACACCCACTCACCGAGGCCCACCCCAAGCAGCGGTCTCTGCGCGATCGATTCCACGGCTGCCCAGTTCAGCATGACGCGATCCTCGTAGGTCTCGTCGAACGAATCACGTTCCTTGACCGGACTGATGACAGACTGCACTGCGCGCACGGAGATCGTCCTGACTTCCGGCGGAAGCAGGATCCATGCGGCTCCGGCCACGACTACGATGACCGCCAGGACGGCGAGCAACCGTCTGTTGCGGTAGAGGAGAACCAGGGTCACGAGCATGGCCAGCAGCGAGAGCAGGCCGGATCGCGAATAGGTCAGGGGCCAACTGACTCCGACCAGCATCAGCAGCGCGACACCTGCAATCCGGCCTCTGATGCGACTCTGCGTGGACGCGATCGCCATGATCGCGAGAGCGGCGGCAAATGACAAATAAGTGGCGTAGTCGTTCTTCTGAAAATGCAGGAACAGCAGCGATGGAAATGACGGCAGGTTCAAGTTGCTGAGGCTCGAGCCAACGCTGATGCCGACGACGACGAACGCTTGAAGGAAGAGTGCCGCCAGGAAGCTCATGAACCGCCGGCGATCTGGTGTGAGCGCAAGAACCAGAAATACCATCAGCCAGTTCAACCACAGCCGGACGAGCATCGAAGCCGCCGCGACCGCATCGGCGGCAAGAAGTGCCGAAATCGATGTGAGCAGGACATGCACGACGAACCACTTGTAGCCTGGCGGTGCAACGATTGTGATCCGGCCGGTAAGCCACTGGAACACGAACCCAGCCATGGCGATCGATTCGAATATCACGTATGGAGCAAAGCCAAACGGTCCCACTTGAAACGCATAGACCGTGGGCACGACTGCCGTCCACATGGTAAGCACGACGAACAGGTGCGGCCGGCGGAGGGCAGCCCACAACAGACAGGCTGCGGCCACAGCCGGACCGATAATATTTGGGGACAGCGCGAACCCGGCGAGCACCGCACCTGCCCCCAGCGCCAGTAGAAACCAAGGCGGCAGCGGCCGCGTGTCCAGCGTTCTTGTGCCGGCTGTCCGCAGCGCCGGTGACCGCACGGTCTGCGATACGCTATTGGCGTTCGGCAATCTGCTCATACAGCCGGACGTACTGATGGACGCCGTCGGCCATCAGATACGTTGTTTCGAGGGTTTTGCGCGCAGCGCATCCCATCACCCTGGCCGTCTCGGGCTGTTCGGCGAAGGCGATACACGCGTTCGTCACGGCCTGCACAGAACAGTTCGGCACCAGCCGGCCGTTAAGGCCGTCCTCGATCGCGTCCGCGACTCCGCCAACGCGGGTCGCAACCACAGCCTTACTGCAGGCCATGAACTCCAGGAGGACGTTGGGAAACGACTCCGATGGCGAACAGATCACCCCAAGATCCATTGCGTGGATCCATGGAATCGATGCCTCTACGGCGCCCGTGAAGACAAAATCGTTCGTGAGTCCCTGAGCCCGTATTTCCACCTCGAGCTGCGGCCTTAAGGGACCATCGCCAACCATCAAGAAGCCGACGTGCCCCTCGGGCAGACGCGAAGCGATGTTGCCAGCCGCGCGGACGAAGTCCGCGGCGCCTTTCGCCGGGGACAGCCGACCCACAAACCCGATGACGAACCGGCCGCCAAGGCCGGTCCGGCGTCGGACCTCTGAACCGGCATCGCGACACGAGTCGGCGAGCGCCAGGTCCACCCAATTGTGGATGACCAGAGTCTTCGACCGCGGGCATCCGGCACGGACTCCCGCCTCGACGCCCGCAGCCGAATTGGACACGAGTTTTCTCGCTGTTCTAAATGTCAGGAGCCGGTCCATCCACCGGCGCAGCCGCCAACTGGAGCTCCAGTATTCATCGGCCAGGCGATCTCCGCGTTCCGAACAGATCACGCGGCGAAATCCGGCAAGTCGGGCGGCCAGCGCGAGCGTGGCGTCAGCACGCCAGAGAAAACTGTGCGCGACGTCGATGCGATCAGACCTGAGCATGTCAGCGAGCCAGGAGACCACACCGACATGATTTCGCGGATAGGGCGGCAAGGCGACGGGGATTCCGGCGGCTTCGAACTGGGGACGCAGGTCGTTTCGCGCTCCACGATCCAACGGGATGACCACCGGCGCGATCCGAGTCCCTTGCAGCGCCCGCCCCAGCTTCAACAGGTGATGCTCGGCCCCTCCGTGGTTGAGTGTGAGGCACACGAGCGCCGCGCGTACCTGGTCAGGCAATTTGATACTTGTCAGCCCACATCTGATAGACGAGAAGTACCCACGGGCGGGCGTGCCCGATCTGACCGCGCAGGAACCGATCGATGACTCGTCGAACGACTCGTGGATCGAACACGCCTCCCTGGCGGACGCGCGCGGGGGACAGATAATCGTCCAGCATCCATTTGAGCGGCCCCCGAAGCCAGTCACTCATCGGCACTGCGAAGCCGCTCTTGGGGCGATCGGTGAGCGCTGCGGGTACGTAACGTGCCAGCAGGCGTCTCAATAGAGCTTTTTGGGCGGCGCCCTGAACCTTCAAGCCGTCAGGCAGGCCGACGACAAACTCCACCACGCGATGGTCGAGCAGCGGGACCCGCGCCTCGAGGGAGGCGGCCATGCTTGCTCTGTCCACTTTCGTGAGGATGTCATGCGGGAGGTATCGCTGGAGGTCGCTCAGCATGAACGTTTCGAGGTCCGTTGCGGTTCCGTTCACTCGGCTGGCACCAGCCGGAGGCGCCGCAGTCAAATCGGGCGCCAGCCGCTGCAACTCGTACGGACGCCAGATGCTGGTGAAGTAGTCGAAGAACCCTTCCGGTCCGCTGGCCGAGCGCAGGGAAGCCAGTGCCACTTGCGGCCGCGAGTCCGGAAGTGCCTCCCCGGCGCGGGACAAGAAACCGCGCGCGAAGTCGGGCACGGCTCTCGCGTACCTCAGCCGGGCATTTATCGTCCGATAGTGCTGATATCCTCCAAACAATTCATCACCACCGTCGCCCGTGAGCGCCACGGTGACATGCTGGCGCGCCAGAAGGCTGACCAGGCAAGTCGGAATCGCCGAGGAATCCGCGAACGGTTCGTCGTAGTACTCGACAAGGCGCGGAATGATGTCCAGCGCGTCCTGCTCACGCGCGAGCAGATCGTGATGTTCCGTTCCGAAATGCCCGGCAATTCGTCTCGCCGCGGGCGCCTCGTCGTACCGACGTTCTTCAAAGCCGATTGTGAAGGTCTTAACGGCCCTTCCGGCAATCGCCGCCATGAGCGAAACGACGAGGCTGGAATCGAGTCCCCCGCTCAGAAACGCTCCGAGCGGGACATCGCTTCGCAACCGCAGCTTGACGGACGTCCTGAGGAGACCGTCGAGTTCTTCGACGACGCCGTCGATGTCCAGCGGCTTGTCGCGATCGGCCCGGGCCCCGCGCCTGTAGGCGTCGAGGGGATCCCAATACCGTTCGACCTGGAGCGCGCCGGATGCCGCTGTCCAGCGTAGATGATGCGCGGGTGGCAAGCTGTTGGTACCCGCGTAGATCGTGCGCGGCGGGCAGACATAGCCTCGTGCCAGGTATTGCCACAGCGCGGCTTGGTCGACCTGCCGCTGGTTGCGCGGCAACGCGACAAGGGCCTTGAGCTCAGACGCGAAACGGATTCCCGAGGAGAGATGCTGATAGTAAAAAGGCTTGATGCCGAGGCGATCGCGAGCGGCGAACAGGGTTCGAGCACGATCATCCCAGATGGCAAATGCAAACATGCCAACGAAGCGCTGAACGCAGTCCTCGCCCCATTCTTCGTACGCGTGCAGAACGACCTCGGTATCAGTTCCCGACCAAAACCTGTGCCCGGCAGCTTCGAGAGTTCCGCGCAGGGCTTCGAAATTGTAGACTTCGCCGTTGAAGACGATCCAACGAGAGCCATCTTCGTTCTTGAGCGGCTGGTGTCCAGCGGCTGACAGGTCGATGATCGACAGACGGCGAAACAAGAGCGCCGTATCATGACGCTCGTTGACGAACACGCCGGCATCGTCTGGTCCTCGATGGACGAGAGTATCCCGCGCGCGTTCGAGAATCTCGAGCTCAGGCAGGCCGTTCAGGTCGACGATGCCGGTGATGCCGCACATCAGTTGCTCACGAGCAGTCCATCCTGGCTCAAATACCCGCTGGTCTTTAAAAGGACTGATGGTCGAACACTGCGAGCCGCCGGATCCGGCCGGCGGCTTGCGGTCGTCGGTCGGCCGGCCCCACGTGCGGTCACAAATACGCCTTCGTCGTCAGAGTGCGTCCAGGTTTCCGACGTCAGACAACTTCATGGAATTGACGCCAGGCGGCACGGTTCGTCGGACGTCCCCCTGCTATCCACAGCGTCGCGGCGTATACGGCTCCGGCGGTCCCGGCGGTGAAGACGAGCCGGATCAAGGGTGGCGATGCGTGGAGCAGTCCCATCGCGCCGCGACCGACGATGGCCATGAGAGCCGCTCCGACAAACGTGGCGCTCAGGGCGGGAAGAATCCGCGCTAGATCGAGGTTCTTGATGCGCTGGCGAAGGAGCCAGAGCATGATGGTGCCCGTCGCCGCATACATCGCGGATGTCGCCAGAGCAAAGCCGATATACCCGAGTCTCGGAACGAGCAGAACGTTGAATGCTGTCTTGAATCCAAGGTTCATGAACCCGCTGAGGGCAACCAGGGACGTCAGTTGCATGGCGTTGAACACACGAGGAACGAGCTGGAAGAGTCCCGCGAACACCAGGCCGATGGCCAGAGCGCTTACGGCGCCAGCGGTCGTCTGAACATCAGACGGAGTGAATTGACCACGCTCGAACAGGACTGTCACGACATCTCGACTGAGCAGCGCCAGCAACACCGCAACGGGCACCAGCGACATCGCGATGAGCTGGATGCCGGTGCCAAGCGTTCGACGGAGTCCCACGAGATCCTGGCGTGCGGCAAATTGCGACAACGCTGGGAAGACAGCCGTCGTCACGGTCGTTACCAGAATCGCCAGCGGAGCCTGCATCACCCGGTCTGCATAAGACAGGGCCGAGATCACGCCGACCGGAAAACGCGACGCCATGAAACGATCCACGACGGGAATGGCGGACATCGCGACGACACCGAGCACCAAAGGGCCCGCAGAGCGTAGAAGACGAAAGACATCCGCGTTCCTCCACTCTTGCACCAACCCATATTCCGGGAACCGGTTCGTAACGACTGGCAGGTACACGGTCAGCCATAACGCAGCCGTTCCAGCGGTATATCCGATGGCCGCGGCGCTGATGCCCAGAGATTGTCGCCCGCCGAGGATGACGGCAATCGTCACGCACGCAGCTATCCCTGGCGCAAGGGCGGGAGTAATGAAACGGCGCTCGGCGTTCAGAACGCTTCGTCCGAGCGCGTACAGGCTGCCAAAGAATATGGAAGGAGCCATCAGCCGCGCGAGGCGCTGGGCACTTATCAGTCGCTCAGTTGAAAATCCTGGCGCTTGCAGTGGAAGCAACAACGGGAGGGCGGCGTACATCCCGAGTGTCAGGACGGCGCTGCCGGCGAGCACCCACAGGTGAACCGCGCCGGCGAACCGCGTCGCACGCATCGGCCCGCCTTCGCTCTTGCACCCGAGGTAAACCGGAATGAACGCGGCCTCAAGCATCGAAGCGATGCTGGTGTTAATCAGGAAGGGTATGGCGAGAGCGACGAGGTAGGCATCGACAGCAGCACCGGCTCCGAACGACGTGGCCAGGGCGACTTCGCGAAGGAACGCAAACGCCGCCACGACACACGCGAGAGCAGAGAGGCTGCTGGCCGTTCGTGCCAGGCTGGAGAGCTGCGTGGATCACCACCCCGTTCCGGCGAGCACCGTCCAGAGGGTTCGCAGGAGGATGCGGAAGTCGAGCGAAAGGCTCCACCGGTCGATGTACTCCAAGTCGAGCCTGACCCACTCATCGAAGTTGTGAATCCGGTTGCGGCCGCAGACCTGCCAGAGGCAGGTCATGCCGGGCTTCACGCACAGCTTGCGTTTGTGCCACAGCATGTAGCGATCGAGCTCATGTCGAAACGCCGGACGAGGACCAACGAGGCTCATGTCGCCTTTGAGCACGCTCCAGAGTTGTGGAAGCTCGTTGAGGCTGTACTTGCGCAGGACGCGGCCAAGCGGGGTGATTCGCGGGTCATCTCTTAATTTGAAGACCGGTCCGTTCATTTCGTTGCGCGTCGCGAGCGCGTCCAGCTTAGCATCGGCGTCCGCGACCATCGTGGTGAATTTATAACCGGTGAACGGGCGGCCGTTGAGGCCGATGACGCGCCACGGATACAACACTCTCAGGTGCGGTGTCGTGAGCTTGATGGCGATCGCGATAAGAAGCAGCAGCGGTGAAAGGACCACAAGGAGAGTCGCCGAGGCCACGAGATCGATGATCCGTTTGAGAAAGAATGCCTCCGACCCTTGATGCGGCGGCTCGAGCACGACTTCCGGCAGCCGTAGCGGTTCCGAACGGAAGACCAGCTGCAAGTCGCGAAGTGTTCCCGTCAGCAGGGCCTCCGGCACAATTCGCAGACGCACACGAAAGTAGTCACAATCCTCGATGACCTGCGGCAGCCAGTCCGTTTCGCCAGCCGATTGAATGGCGATGACTTCGTGAAGCGGTCTGTGAATCAGGATGTCGCCCAGGCGTTCAACTGAAGCCAGGCAAGGCAAATCCATGTCGTCGCCCGTTGTCGCCGGGGCAGGTTTCCGTGGCACGTTGAGCCAGCCAACGAGTCTGAAGCGGTTTGCCGAAGCGTTGGCTCGGAAGTGTTCAGTCATCCAGGAGACGGCTGATGGCTGACCGACGAGGATCACGTTCCTGGCGTACGCACCGGCGGCCAGTTGACGGTGTTGATACGTCCACAAGACCAGGCGATAGCCGAGAAACGCGGCGATACTGAGGCCGCCGAAGGTGAAGATGAACACCCGGCTGGAGTTGGCCTCCTTGAGCGTGAAGAGCGTCAGGGTCACGATACTCAGCGAGAGCAACGGCGACAGGACGCTGCTCATCACCAGGCGCGCGCGTGTCTGATCGACCATCTGGCGATAGCCGCTCAGAAGCTCCATGAACAATACGGTCGTGGGCACGGTGACAATGAGCACCCAGCTGAGATTCGGGAGGGCTGCGAAATTCTCTGGTGACGCGCTCTCGGGCAGCGCGAGCCAGGCGGGTAAGGACAGTCGAAAGGGCCCGTCCGGCAACAGCAGCCACTGCACCCACGGTGCGAACCCCTTCGTCATCGCGAAGGCGACAACGAGGACCGTCACATCGAATAACGCGAAGAAGCTGCGCGGAATCGACGAGTCGTGACCGGCGGCGGCCGGGATCGCAGCCTGGACGGCCGAGCCCAGACCGGAAAGTGCCGCCTCGGCGGAGCCGGCCTGAGACCGAGCCCAAGGTTGGTTCATGAGGCCACGTGCGTGTCCCGGACTAGAGACGTGAGGCCGTGCCCTGGTAATAGTCGCCGTACTCGCGGCGGTAGTACGGTGCATAGTAGTACGCGTTGTGCTTCAGATCCACGCGGTTGAGGACCACACCGACAAACCTGGCGTGGCTGCGATCGAGCTGCTCGACCGCCCGCTGCGCGGCGTGCCGGCTGGTCATGTCCGCCCCGACGACGAACAGGACTCCGGTGGTGAGGTGCGCGACGACGGCCGAATCGGTGACGGCCATCACGGGCGGCGTGTCGATGATCACCCAGTCGAATTTCTGACCGAGAGAAGCCATCAGATCGGCGAAGCGCTTCGAGCCCAGCAGCTCCGATGGATTCGGCGGGGCTGCACCAGCCGGCACAATCCATAGCCCGGGTACCTTCGTTGAAAGCACCGACTCGGAGAACTTGGCCCTGCCGACGAGCACGTTCGACAGACCGGGTTGTTGCGACTTGTTGAAGACGGTGTGCACGCGCGGCTTCCGCATGTCCGCGTCGATGAGGAGGACGCGCCTTCCGGCCTGCGCCAGGCCGATCGCCAGGTTCGAGGCAACGAGGGTCTTGCCTTCGCCCGGTCCGGTGCTCGTGACCGTCAGGCTCCGGATCCCCTCCTCTGCCGATGAGAACATGACGTTGGTGCGAACAGTCCTGAGGCTCTCGGAGAAGTGGGCGGGAACGCCGTTGTTGATGAGCGGATCCTTCGCGGACTCATCGAAGAGCGCCGGAACCATCCCCAGAAACGGCAGCTGGAGGTGCCGGCTGACTTCGACGGGATTCTTGAGGCGGCTGTCGACGTACTCGAAGAAGAACGCCAGACCGACAGCGAGCCCGCATCCGCCGAAGAGTGCGACGAGCAGGTTGTTGCGCGTGTTCGGCCTGGTGGGAGTACGCGGCACTTCGGCTGCGTCGACGACGCGGATATTACTGGTCTTGAGGTCACCGGAAATACCGGTTTCCTTCGCGCGTTGCATGAGGCTTTCGAAGATCTGGCGGTTGCTCGCAGCATCGCGCGCCAACACGCCGTATTGAATGCCCTTGCGATTGAGCGCAAGCGCGCCTCGCTTCTGCTGTTCGAGTGCCTCTGTCAGGCTGCGTTCCTGCGTCAGTGCCTGCTCGTAATCGTTTCGCATCGCCTGAACGATCTTGGCAATCTCTCCCTGGATCTTCGCCTCGGCTGAACGAATGGCGACGCTGAGCTTGACCATGTCGGGATGGTTCGGCCCGAATTTTTCAGACTGCTGCGCCTGCTGACGCTGCAAGTCGGCGAGCTCTCCCTTCTGTTGTTGAATGAAGGGATTGGACAGCACCATGGAGAAGCTGTCGATGGCCGCACGGTCGTTCTGAATCGCCTCGATTTGTTTGAAGGCGGCTTCCTTCTGAATCCGTTCGGTCTTCGCGCGAGTGACGGTGGCATTCAAATCCGCCAGTTTCTGCACAACGATGTTCTGGCGCTCCTCGAGGGACACCGCTTCGGTCTGCTCCCGGTACTGCTGCAGCGCCTGCTCGCTGTTCTCGACCTGCTTTCGCTGCTCGGCGAGGCGCGCGCCCAGCCAGTCGGAGGCCTCCTTCGACGACAGGAACTTGTATTCGAGATTCTGGTCGATGTAGGAGCGCGCCAGAGCGTTGGTCGTGTTCGCTGCCAGAACCGGATCGGATGACTCGAACCTGACGTCAACGAGGCGGCTGTTGCGAATGGGCGAGACCGTCAGGTTTGCAAGGAATTTGTCGATCGATTTCGACTGGTCCTTCGTCTCGTCCGCCGAGGGCGGAGCTGACTGCTTCGCCGTGCTCGCCGAAAACCAGCCCAGGAAGCCGCCGGAACGTTCGGCGGCGGTGAACTGCGGATTGGTCCACAGGCTCAGTGCGTCCATCGTCCGCCTGGCTAGGGCGCGGCTCTGCAGGATGCGGTACTGCGTCTGGTAATAGTCGTCGGCGACCTGGTTCTGTTCGATCGCCTCTTTGAACGTCACGACGTTGCTGGCTTCTTTTTCGATCAGAATCTGGACGCGTGCGTCGTAAATCGGCGTGGCGGTAAAGGTGTAGACGCACGCGCTGACGAACACCAGAAGGAATGCCGTCACGGCGGGCCATCGTCTCTTGTAGATGACGCGGAGGTAATCGCTCAGGTGCGGCTCCCCTCCGCTTGGTCCGGATCCCCTTTCATAGATCGGCAACGGGCGATCGGCAGAGTTCGGTATGGGCGACAGTGGCCGTTCATCGCCAGCCATTGGAGAGATTCCGCTCTGGGTATTTCTCAGCAGGTCTGACATATTCAGTCTTCCAGTACAGCTCCGCCCTCTGACTTACAGCCGCCCATGCGAAATGCGACACGGGGACCAAGCCACGGCCTGGAAATTCGACACAAAAGTAAAGAGCTGTAAGAACTTACGGGATCGTCAAGAATTGTACAGCGCTGCTCTCCTGTGTCCAGTCTGGACAGACCCGCCGGTCGGCCCAGACCCCCGAGTCAATGGCGCTACGATAACTGTAGTACAGGTTGTCGGCGTATCTGGCTCAAACCGAGATAGGTCGAAGCAGTGCGCGTAACTCATCCGTGTCAGCGGGGCTGCGTGAAACCGTCAGAGGGTGCCGTTGAGCTCGACTCCAGCGACGGCTGTCCCGGACGTAACCTGCGGGTCGGCGACACTGATGACCCATGTACACCTATTCGATGAATCCGGGCGTTGGAAGTTCTCATTAACTGATTCCCAGCCGGTAATCGCGACGCCATGTTCGTCGATGCGGTCGTCACGAACGTGCCGCTCGGGTTGAAGACGTGAACCGGTAAGCCGGAAGGGGTACCACCAGCCGACCTCGTCACGGTGCCCGTGATCGTGCCGCTGCAGCTGAAACCCGGGACGGCTCATACCGCTTACTCCAGTCTAGAATGTGTGAGTGGGTCGCCCCGGATCGAGTGCATGTAGCCCTGCTTTGAGCCCGCTTTTTGACGCCGTCGGAACCATGAAATTCGTAATTCCCTGGTCTGGCTGACCTCCACGTCTGTCGAAGGGTTTGGCGCTCTCGCCTCGTCGGCCACGCCCCGATCGACTCCCGCTGAGCCTCGCAGGATCGTAAATGCCGAAACGCGTTGCCATCGAACTCGACGGCGTGCTCGTCCACGCGCCACTCGATCCCGTGCCCTTGGATGGGCGCAGCGAGAATTTCTGGGAAACACTCGGCGAAACTGAGCCAAACGTTGTCGCGCGTCTGGCTGGTATGGCGGCGGAGCGGCGCTGGGAAGTGATCTTCCTGGCGAATCGCGCTCCGTCGGGTGGCGCGACCGCCCAAGTGCAGTCGCAGCGTTGGCTCGAGGCAAGAGGTTTCGCCCTGCCCTGCGTCTTCATGGCGCCCGGACCGCGCGGCCGGATCGCTTCGGCTCTCCACCTGGATCTGGTGATCGATGTCACGCCGAGAAACTGCGTGAATGTCGTCAGCGAATCGGACGCGAGGACGATCCTCGTGTGGCGCGGCGATCGGAGCACCTTGCCCCCTGACGCGCGTCGGCCGGAGATCGATGTTGCCAGGTCGTTCGGCGAGTGCCTCGATATGCTGGCCACCGTGGGCGACTCGTCCCCTCGGAACGCGGGCGTCTTCAGTTCGTTGCGTCGGTTATTCGGATGGAAGGAAGCGTGAAGGCTACTCGATCTGAACGATAAAACCGCTGCCGTAGCCCTGGATTTGCTGCGCGCGGTCACGATCCCGGTCCACCTCGGCGCGGGCCGTATAGGGCCCGAGGAACACCGCGAAGGCGCGTGTTCCGTTGCCCAATAATCCTTCGACGCTGTACGCCGTGAAGCCGGCATTGCGGAATTCCTGGAGCGCCTGTTCTGTTCGTCCCCGGCTCTGGAACGTCGCCATTCTGATCGCGAACCTCGGTCGTTCGAACGATGTTGGGGCCGGCGCTGGGATGGCTGTGGCCTCGACTTGCGGGATCCGATCCACCGCCTCAGGCGCTGCGATGGCCGTCAAGGCCGCCGCGGGCGTGGCCTGAATTGGCGGACGCGGCTCCGTGGGTTGCGCAACAGCTGTCTGCCGCCTTGACGGCGCCGTCAAATACCACGAGCCGGCAGATCCTGCCGCCAAGGCGAGGCACGCGCTGACTGAGACCAGCCATGTTCTTCCATGTTGCCGGGCAGCTCCCGCAAACATCGCGAAACCCGGCTCTGGCGCCGCCGGCTCCCAGAAATTGCGATGGGGGATGTCATCAACCGTGCCGGTGAGCGTGGCGCCCAACGAGTCGGGCGAGTTGGACGGCGGCGGCGGCGCTGGCGGCTCGGACAAATCGGATGAGTGTGCAAAATTGGACAAATCGGACAAATCGATCAGGGGCCGTCTTTTCCCGAGCGTCAGGCCAATCGGCGTGGCAGGCACTGACTCCGGCTGGGCCTCTGGTTCAGGAGCTTGCAGGGCCTCCAGAGAACAGGATCTGACTGCGTGGTCCAGGGATTCTTGCACGGTGCCAGCGAAGGGCAGCATCAGGTCGTCGACGGCCCACCGAACGTGCTCGGCGTCCACGGTCGTGGTCGGCGCGCGGGCCGCACACAGGAGCGCGCGGTCGCAGAGAAGATTGATCACGCGCGGAATTCCGGTGGACACCGCCCACAGAACTTTCACGGCGGCGGCCGTGAACTGGACTCTGCCGTCGCTGCCCGCGACGGCCAGCCGGTGTGAGACGTAGCGCGCGACGTCCTCGTGAACAAGCGGGGCCAGCGCGCAGCGGACCGACACGCGCTGATTGAGCTGACGCATCGCCTTCGTGGCCATGCGCGCCTGCAGCTCGGGCTGCCCCACGAGCACGACTTCGAGCAGCTTCTGCCCGTTGTCGAGGTCCGACAGAATGCGGATCTCTTCGAGTAACTCGGGGGCCAGGTTCTGCGCCTCGTCGATCATGACGACGGCGAACGCCTTGAGCGGCTGAAGCGAGGCGAGGAAGTCGTACAGCGGGTAGCTGAGATCCGTCCGGCTCGCGCCGCGCAGCCGGCCGCTGCGGATTTCATCCACGGACACGACGCCGAAGTCCACGAGCAGCGTCTTCAGCAGATCTTCGCGTGAGAGAAACGGATCCTGGACGAACGCAGCGAATGTCTTCTGATCCAGCGACTGCAATACGGCACGGCACAATGTTGTCTTGCCGGTGCCGACCTCGCCGGTCAGCACGAGAAGGCCTTCGCGCCGGCGGATGGCGGCGGCCAGCGTATCGAACGCCGCGCCGTGTAAGGACTCCGTGAAGAAAAACCGCGGATCGGAAGAGAGGCTGAACGGCTTCTCGCGCAGGCCGAAGAACGGCTCGTACGTCAGCGAACCAGGATCCGGCGACGTCGTGTCCGCGACGCCGATGAACCAGTTGAGACGGCTCCGGGCTTCGGCTCCGCCGGCGATTTTCAGTTCGCGCGGCTCGTGCGCCAGGAGTGTCCCGGGAGCGTCGGCCTGATCCGGCTCCATCTCGGGTTTTTCGGCACCATCGCCGTCGCACATCAGCGGGGCAGGCCGGGCCGCGGCTTCCGACAGTTCATCGGCCGCGCTCCGCGCCATGGCCGCATCGATTTTCGCCAGGATGGACGCGATGTCGGCGGACGCTTCGCGTACGGCCACCGTCGGCCGCGACGGGGCGGAGCCCGGGTCCTCTGCGGCGGGATCGGATTTCAAGCGGGACATACTACTACGGAGATATCGTCAGTACCTTACCTGAGATTTGCCAACCCCTCTAACCCGCCCACCTCGAAGTCGTACACCAAGGCGGATCGCAGCGACTCATTGAAGGACGCGCCGAGGGGCTCGTGCGCGGGATGGCGAAGGTATGCCTGCAGTCCCGCCAGGTCGTCGAAGTCGATGGTGACGAGATAATCCGCGGAATCGGGCGCGGATTGCTCGTAGGCTGCTCCATGCGTAACGCGCCGGCCGACGCGGACAGCTCTGACGTCGGGGATCTCGCGCATCGCCCGCCCGAACGCGTCGATGAGCGCCTGTCTCTCCGCGGGTGACAGATCTGCACGCGGCTTCAAGAGGACGACGTGCGAAAACATTCGATGCGCCTATTCCTCGTCGTCTCGTTTTTTCGGAGGAGGCTGATCCTTCCGAGGGAGTGGCCTGGGCAGTGGTCTGGCGCCGGAACGGGGTTTGTTTTGCCACGGCTTCGCCGCGCCGCGCGGTTTCCCGGACTTATGCCACTGGGGCCCGCCTCCGCCCTGCGGGCTTCGGCGCGGCGAGTCGCCGCGCGGCGCTCCGTACGGCGGTTTGCCCGTCTTGTTTTCCCACGGACGATCGCTGCGCGGCTGGCCTGACGGCGGCCGGCCGGACTTCTGCCACTGGGGCCCATCGCCTGGCGGCCTGCTGAACGATTTGCCTTGGGGACGATCGCCGCGCGGCGCTCCGTACGGCGGCTTGCCCGTCTTGTTTTCCCACGGACGATCGCCGCGGGGTGGGCTCGACGGCGGCCGGCCGGACTTCTGCCACTGGGGCCGATCGCCTGGCGGCCTGCTGAACGATTGGCCTTGGGGACGATCGCCGCGCGGCGCTCCGTACGGCGGTTTGTCTGTCTTGTTCTCCCACGGACGATCGCCGCGGGGCGGACCTGACGGCGGCCGGCCGGACTTCTGCCACCTGCCTCCGCTCGATGGAGGTTGGTGCGAGCTTCGGCGCGTCGAGTCTGCGCGTGGGGCGCCGTCAGGCGGTTTGCCCGTTTTGTTTTCCCACGGGCGATCGCCGCGCGGCAGCGGCCGGGCGACCTTGTCGCGATCCTTGTCGCGATCGGGTTTCTTCCTGAACCTGTCGCGCGGATCCTTGTGCATCCCGCCCGGGCGCCACTCGTGCCCGCGCTTATCGCCGGTGACCGGCGGCCGCTTCTGTGCTTCCTGCTCCGCCTCCGGCGAATCCCAGATCCGCCCGCGCGCGAACCACTTCAACACGACTTCGGAGTTAGTACGCCGCAGCTGCGCGAGTGTCGGAAGCAGATCCTCTTTCTCCCGCGCCCGGAACGCAGTCGGCTTGTTGTCGATCAGGATGGTCCAGTAGACGTAGCGCGGGGGCATTGCTCTCTATTGTTGCAGGTAATGAGGCCTGGCGTGGCAGAAACTGCCGCGCGACTCACACGACGTTGAACGCGGAGCACGCAGAGCTCGCAGAGTTAACTGGATCTCTGCAATCTTCGCGATCTCTGCGTTCAACCACGTGGCGGCTGAAAAGGAACGCACTGTGCGTATAGCGATGCGCGATGAGGTCGCCATGCGTGAACGCTATGCTACGATCCCCGGCGAGGCTGACGGGTCCGGCGGGAGGCATCAGATGGGAACGGCACAGCAACGACGGCTGTTCACGACGGACGAATACGACCGTCTCGCGGATGTCGGCATTCTGCGCCACGACGATCGCGTCGAACTGCTCGACGGCGACATCATTGAGATGACGCCCATCGGCATTCGGCATGCCGCCTCCGTGGATCGGCTGCTGGCCCTCTTGCAGCCTCGGGTGGCCGGACGAGCCATTCTCAGAGTGCAGAACCCGATCCGCCTGGATCGTCATTCGGAACCGCAACCGGTTCCATCCTTAATGCCAGAGACGATTTCTACGCGTCAGGACACCCGACGCCGGCCGACGTTCTGCTCGTCATCGAAGTGGCGGATTCGTCCACCCAATTCGATCGCGACGTCAAAGTTCCGCTCTACGCCCGGTCGGGCATTCCCGAAGTGTGGCGGGTCGATCTGCAGGAAGACCGCGTGGAGACTTTCTCGCAGCCCGCACCCGACGGGTACCGGCGCTCGCAGTTGGCGGTCGGCGGGGCACGAGTCAGCTGCGCCGCGCTGCCGGGCCTCGAGCTGCCTGTGGACGAGATCCTTGTGTAATCCCGCACACGACGCTCAACACACAGCACGCCGAGCGCGTAGAAGAGTTCGTGTCGTGCAGGTACCAAACACACCTTCCGACTGACCACCGCGCTTCGGCAGCGCGGGTCGGGCAAACGATAGAAGTCGGCCTGATCGGCATGAGAGGATAAAACGCGGCGGCGGCCCCCTCCGCGAGAGGCCGAGCCCGGCCCGAGCGCCATGGCATAACCGATATTGCCGCCGGCGCGTTTTTCAGGCCGAGCTTCGTGTTTGCGGACCCGGGCTGCCGAAGCGCGGTGATTGTTTAGCAGGCCTGAAGGCCTGCACGACACCAGCCTAGAAACGACCTAACGCGCCAACCGCTTCAATTTTTCCACGAGCGTCGTCCGATTCAAGTTGAGCAGCCGTGCAGCCTGCCCCTTGTTGCCGTTCGTCCGCTCGAGCGATAACGCAATCAGCTCGCGCTCGATGTTGCCGATGTACGCGCCGAGGTCGATGCCCTCCTCCGGCAGCGTGACCGAGGTCGGCACCGCGGCGTCCGGGTTGTGCTGCACTTCGGCCGGCAGATCGACGAGATCGATGTACGATCGGCCGGCACTGAACGCGACGGCCCGCTCGATCGCGTTCTCGAGCTGCCGCACGTTGCCCGGCCAGTGATACGCCATCAGCCGCCGCATCGCTTCCTGTGAAACGGTCGGCGATGGCTTGTCCGACCCGGAGCCCGCCGCGAATTTCTCGAGGAAGTGTGGAACGAGCAGCGGGATGTCTTCCTTGCGCTCGCGCAGCGGCGGAACGTGCACGGGAATCACATTGAGCCGGTAGTAGAGATCCTCCCGGAACTGCCCATCGTCCACCATCTGGCGGAGATCACTGTGCGTGGCGGCGATGACCCGCACGTCCACCTTCGTGGTGTGGTTGTCGCCGATCCGCTCGAACTCGCGCTCCTGCAGCACGCGGAGCAGCTTCATCTGAAGCGCCGCGCTCATGGTGCCCACTTCGTCGAGCAGCAGCGTCCCCTTGTGCGCCTGTTCGAATCGCCCCTGCCGAGTACCCGTCGCGCCCGTGAACGCGCCGCGCACGTGGCCGAAGAGCTCCGCTTCGAGCAACGTTTCCGGAATCGCGCTGCAGTTGACGGCGACGAAGCGGTGCACGTGCCGCGGACTGTGCTGGTGGATCGCGCGCGCGACCACTTCCTTGCCGCTGCCGGTTTCGCCCGTCACCAGTATCGTGCTGCTCGTCGCCGCGACGGTTTCGAGCAGCTGGAACAGCTTCGCCATTGCGCGGCTCTTGCCGACGATCCCGCCCTGGAATTTGTACCGCTCCTCGAGCTGCGCGCGCAGGTACTCGTTCTCCGATCGCAGGCGCCGCTGCTCGAGCGCGCCCTCGAGCACGTGCACCAGCTCGTCGATCTGAAACGGCTTGCTGACGAAGTCGCGCGCGCCGCGCTTGATCGCTTCGACGGCGTCCTTCACCGTGCCATATCCCGTGATGACGATGGCGACGATATCCGGGTAGCGCGCGACGGCGGCTTCGACGACGGCCGAACCGTCCATGCCCGGCAGGCGCAGGTCAGTGAGGATGATGTCGAACGCAAAATCCGCGAGCTTCCCGATGGCCGCTTCGCCCGACTCGGCCTGTTCGACCCGGAAGCCCCGGTCGGTCAACTGCTCGGCGATCGCCTGGCGGAGCGGCGTTTCGTCCTCGACGATGAGTACATGTCTCGACGGTTCAGTCATTTACAAGGTCGCCAAGATTTTGACACAAGGAGTACGGCGTGTCGAGACACCGTCCCTAATCTCCTGTGCCATTCCCTCCGATACACCTTTTCACGGGAGGCAAGAGCCAAGTGGAACGAAAAACGATCTCCATCATGAAGGCATGCGAGTTGGTCGGTGTGAGCCGGCGTACGATCTATAACTGGCTCTCGAGCGGCAAGATCGAATACGTCCGCACCGCCGGCGGATCGGTTCGCATCTTCGTCGACACGCTCTGGCGCGACCCGCACCACGCGGATCGTCCGGCGGTACAGGGCGCGTGGCAGCAGGCTGAAGGCCGGAACTAGGCCCGATGCCGGGCCGGCTCAGCGTCGAGGAACTCCGAGCGAGGGGACCGATGGACGAGTCGCCAGAACTGGGTCTCCTCTTCCATCGGCTGAACAACCAGCTCGGAATCATCCTCGCGCACGCTGAGCTGCTCGAGGCCAAGTCCGCTGACGACATCCAGCGCGCCCGCGCGGCCCAGGTCGTCAGCAGCGTCCTCGAAGCCATGGGCACCGCCAAAGAAATCCGCCGACGCACGACCCGTCCAGCCTCAGAAGCGTAATCCTCGAAATCAGAATCGTAAGTACGTAGTCAAAACTTTGACGACCAGAGGCAGGTTTTCGTCATCTTATTGACGAGCCTCTCGACACTTTCTACCCGGGATCGCGTTGAGTCCCGGATCGTGACACGACGACTAAATACCAGTAGATAAAGTGTTTGCCGGTTGTTTTCATACAGAAAGGTCACCAAACTAGACACAGACTCTGCGGTTGGTACCTCGATTGCGATAGCGCGCAGCCGTCGGAACCAATTAAGGAGCCATCATGCGTGCCCAGCCTGTTGCCGCCAGCCAGAATCGCCGAATCGTTGCGGGTCTGCCGTTTGTCGAAGCGCTTGCCCGCCGCATGGCGGCGACGATGCCGAACTCGATCGACATCGGCGATCTGGTGCAGGACGGCATGATCGGCTTGATTGACGCCGCGCACCGGTTCGACGAGGACCGCGGCATCAAGTTCGAGACCTTCGCCGAGCGGCGCGTCCGCGGTGCGATGATCGACGCGCTGCGCCGCGACGCATGGCCGCGCGGCGTTCGCCGTCAGCGTCGCGAGCTCGACGCCGCCCGCGAAGCCCTCCGCCGCGAGCTGGGACACGAACCGTCGATGGCCGACCTGGCCGCCCGCGTCGGGTCCGACGAGAAACGACTGAGCCGCACCATCGTTCGCATCAACACCATCGAATCCACATCGCCCCTCGCCACGGGCGAACACCTCGACGAATCATCGCTGCCGCCCGCGCTCGTGCCGTCCGAACCCGATTCACCGGACGCCGCGTATGAAAGAGTCGAGACGCGCGATCGGGTCCGCGCCGCCATCCAGTCGCTGCCGGTTCGCGAGCGCAAGGTCATCGGCCTCTATTACTACGGCGAGGTGACGATGAAGCAGATCGGCGCGGAGATCGGCGTCAACGAATCGCGCGTGTCGCAGCTGCACGCGCGCGCCATCCGCCGGCTGCGCGAGTCGCTCGGCGCGATGGGCCCGCAGCAGATCGCCGAGATGCGCAAGGCGTTCCAGGCGTTCATGGCGCGGCGGCCCGTGCCGGAAGCCGTGGCACCGGCTGGCGTGGCCACTTCGGCGGTGGTGCTACCGTACAAGCCGGGGAAGAAACTCGCGATGGCTCGCGCCACGCTGAAGGTCAAGCAACAGCGTCAGGCCGTCGCGGCCGCACGGTAGAAAGTTCAAAGTTCAAAGTCAAAAGTTGAAAAGTCCGGACTGTCTACTTTTCTACTTTCGACTTTGAACGTCTCCACTTTCCTACGTAAGACTCTCTCGCACGGTTTGCAGCAGGTCGGCGAGGCGGAACGGCTTCGCGAGCCAGCGGCAGCCGGTCTCGTTCAGGAACTGCTCGGCATTCGTTCCGGCGACATCGCCCGTCACGAAGACGACGCGCTTGCGCATCGCCGGAACGGCCTCTGACAGCGACCCGTAGAACGCCCGCCCGTCGAGTTTCGGCATCCTCAGATCGCAGATCACCAGGTCGTAGCGCTTCTCCTGCACTTTCGCGAACGCGAGCTCGCCATCCGCGGCCCACTCGACGACGTACTCGGCGTCGCGCAGCGCGTCGACGACGGCTGTTGCCAGCGCTTCCTCGTCTTCTACCAGGAGAATCGAAGCGCCGGCCATCGTGTTCACGGGCCCGGTCTTGCGCGGCGGCGTCGCGATCGCCACCTTTCCGCTGACGGGCAGCTCCACATAGAACGACGCGCCCCCGCCCGGACGCGACTCGAGGCGGATTCTCCCCCCGTGCTCCTGCACGATCGCGTACGCGACCGTGAGACCGAGGCCGGTGCCCTTGCCGACTTCCTTCGTCGTGAAGAACGGGTCGAAGATCTTCGGCTGCACCTCCTCAGGGATTCCGGGACCGTCATCGTTGATTTCGAGAACCACGGCCTCCTGATCCACGTCGTGCCACGACCGCACGACAAGCACGCCCCGGCCGTTGGCGGAGATCATCGCCTGCTCGGCGTTGATGATCAGGTTGAGCAGCACCTGCTGCATCTGGTGCCCGTCGGCGAATACCTGCGGCAGGCCGGCGGCGAGCGCGTCGATGACGCGGATATTCGTGAGCCGCAGATCGTAGGCGCGCAGCGCGAGCGTTTCGCCCACGACCTGGTTCACGTCCACCATCATCCTCGTCGTCTGGCGCTTGCGGGCGAAGGTGAGGAGGTTGCGCACGATACGCGCGGCGCGCTCGGACTCGCTGAGAATCGTGTCGAGGCCGTGGCGCAGCGAGGCATCCGTGATGGGGGTTTGGGAGAGGCGCTCGGACCAGCTGAGGATCGTCGCGAGCGGATTGTTCAATTCGTGCGCGACGCCGGAAATCGTCTGTCCCAGCGCGGCCATCTTCTCGGCCTGGAGAAGCTGGTGGTAGATGTCGCGCGTCTCGTCGTCCAGCTTTTTGCGCTCGCTGACGTCGCGCATCAGCGTCTCGACGCGGAGGGTGCCGTTGCTGGCCCGCTCGGCGCGCGCGGTCAACTCGATCCAGAACGGGTTGTTGTCCGCGCGGCGCAGGCGGAGGACGTAGTCGCTGACCGCGCCGTCCGAGCTCAATCGATCGAGGAACGCGATCCGCGCCTGCGGGTCGATGAAGCGATCGAGATCGAACGGGCGGACGTCGGCGTCGGGCGTCTCGCTGGCGTAGCCGAATATCAGCTTCAGGTGGCCGTTGGCGGCGATCGTCGTCGTTCGCTCGGCGCCGATCGTGCCGATGTACGCGCCCTCGAGGACGGCATCGAAGAGCCGCGCGAGCGCTGTCGTGCGACGTTCCACGCGTGGGATTATATTCGGCAGTCCGTTCCCTCATGACGCCGTCACCCAACCGAACCGCTTACGCGGCGTGGCTGATCGTTTGTGTCCTCTGGGGTACCACGTACCTCGCGATTGCGATCGCCCTCGAGACGCTGCCGCCGCTGTTCCTGGCCGGCTTTCGGTACATCCTCGCCGGCGGCCTGATGGTGGCCGTGCTGAAGGCCCGGGGCGAAACGATGCCGCCGGCCGCCGCGTGGGGACGCCTGGCCGCGCTCGGCATCCTGCTCCTCGGGTTCGGCAACGGCGGTCTGGTCTGGGCGGAGCAGACGATTCCGAGCGGGTTCGCGGCGCTGCTCGTGGCGATGACCCCGTTCTGGATGGTCGGCATGGATGCGCTGATGACGGGAGCCGAGCGGCTCACGCGTCTGCGGATCCTTGGACTCGTCGTCGGGTTCGCGGGTGTGCTGATGCTGGTGTGGCCGGAGATCGCGGCGGGCGGCGGCCGCGGATTCTTACAGGGCGTGATCGCAGCCGAGATCGCGTGTGTCGGCTGGGCGCTCGGCTCGAGCTACGCGCGGCGCCGGAACGCGGACGAGAACGTACTCGTCGTCGCGGGCTTCGAGATGATCTTCGGAGGGCTGTTCCTCGTCGCCGGCGGGGCACTCAGGCAGGAATGGCGCTCGGTCGCGTTCACGATGCGTACGTTTGCCGCGTGGCTTTACCTCGTGTTCTTCGGCGGCATCGCGGGCTTTTCCGCGTACGCGTACGCGCTCAAACACCTGCCAGTGTCCACGGTGTCGCTGTACGCGTACGTGAATCCGGTCATCGCCGTCGCGCTCGGCACGCTCGTGCTCGGCGAGCCGTTCAGCCCGCGCATCGCCGTCGCGGCCGTCGTCGTCATGATCGGCATGTGGATGGTACGACGATGAAGAAAGTAGAGAAGGTCAAAGTCGACAGTTCAAAGTTTCATTCCACTGTGCACTTTGTGCTTTGACCTTTCAGGTGTTTTCTGCCTGTGGAGCGCCGAGGGCGAACGTCATCGTGCCTTCGAAGACGACTTTGCCGCCGACGCGGGCGACGCCTTTCAGCACGCCCATGCGGCTCCTGATCCTCACCACCTGCGCTTCGACCTCGAGCACGTCGCCGGGATGAACGCCGTGCTTGAAGCGGACGCGCTTGATGCCGGCGAAGAAGGGGAGACGCTGGCGGTTTTCCGGCTTAGCCAGGATCAGGATGGCGCCGACCTGCGCGACGGCCTCGGTGAGAATCGTCGGCGGCAGACCGAGCGCGCCGTCGGCCCCGAACGACAAGTAGCGTTCGTTACGCGACACGTTCTTGATCCCGACGATTCGCTTGTCCGGCTCGAATTCCGTCACGCGATCGACGAGCAGGAACGGGTACCGGTGCGGCAGGATCCGTTCGATCGCGGCGTGGTCGAGCGGGAGGGTCAGGTCCATGTGAACAAGCGATTATACTGGCAGATGTCCTGCGGCCTGAAGTGAGCCAGCCTTCCACAGCACCGGAACCCGACGTCCGCACGGGCGCCATCGAGGCGTTGACGGCGCTCTTTGCCCTGGGACGCGAGGTCACGTCGGTGCTCGACCTCGAGGAACTGCTGGCGAAAATCCCCGAGCTGATCTCGAGGATTACGCATTTTCAGGCGTTCGCCGTCTACCTGCTCGATCCCAAGCGCAACGAGCTCACCGTCGCGTACTCAGTCGGCTACCCGGCGGAGACGGCGCGGACGCTGCGCGTAAAAGTGGGGCAGGGGCTGGTCGGCGCGGCCGTTGAAGCGGGCCACCCGCTGCTCGTCAACGACGTGCACGACGATCCGCGCTACGTGGAAGCCGTACCCGGCTCGAACGCGGAGCTCGTCGTGCCGCTTCGGCGCAAGGGCCGCGTCATCGGCGCGCTCAACCTGCTCAGCGAGACGAAGGGCCAGTTCACGCTCGTGGACGAGGCGGTGCTGCGGCAGTTCGGCGCGCACGTGGCAGTCGCGATCGAGAACGCGCGGATGTTCGAGCACGAACGCGAGTACACGACGACTCTCGAAACGCTGGCGGAGGTGGCACGCGAGTTCGGGTCCATTCTCAACTTAGACGAGCTGCTGACTCGCCTCGCGAGCGTGACCCGTCGCCTCGTGGACTACCGCACCTTCGGCATCCTGCTGTTAAACGAAGACCGGCAGGAGCTCGAGATGAAGACCGCCGTGCGCTACGGCGACCAGAGCGCGCCGACGCACGTGAAGATGGGCGAGGGCCTCGTGGGGTACGCGGCCCTCCACAAGGAGCCGGTCCTCGTGTCGGACGTGTCATCGGATCCCCGCTATATCAAAGTCGTCGAGGACATCCGCTCCGAGCTCGTGATTCCGCTCATGATCAAAGACCGGTGCATCGGCGTCTTCGACCTCGAGAGCCCCGACCTCGACGCGTTCAAGAAGAACGACGTCCAGATTCTCACGCTGCTGGCCAGCCAGGCGGCGGTGGCGATCGAGAACGCGCGCCTCTACGAGACGATCAGGTCGAACGAGGTGCGCCTCGAAAAGGAAATCCGCTTCGCCCAACGCGTGCAGGTCGCGCTCCTGCCGACAGACCTGCCCAAGCGCATCAAAGACGTGGACGTCGGCGCGAGGTTCGAGCCGGCAAACGAACTCGGCGGCGATTTTTACGACTTTCTCGCGCCCGAACCTAACAGCCTCGTGCTCGCAATTGGCGACGTGTCGGGAAAGGGTGTTCCCGCGGCGCTCTACAGCGCGTTTGCGGGGGAGCTGGTGCGGTCGCGGACCTTCCGCCGGCGCTACACGTCGGATCGATCGAGCCCGGCCGGCGTCCTCGCGTCGATGAACACGATCCTGCACGAACGCCAGCTCGAGCCGTACTACTGCACGCTCTGCTACGCGCTGTTCGATTTCAAGCGGCGCACCGTGGTGCTCGCCAACTCCGGCCTGCCGTACCCGGTCCGCTGCAGCGACGGCAAGGCGGCGCAGATCGTTCTCCCCGGCGTCCCGCTCGGGTCCTTCGGCGGATCCGTCTACGACGAGGTGACGTTCGATCTCAATGCCGGCGACGTCATCGTGTTCTGCAGCGACGGCGTGTTTGAGGCCAACGACGCCCGCGGCCGGGAGTTCGGCGTTGAGCGGCTGTCGCAGGTCGTCCTCGAATCGCGCACCCTGCCCGCGCGGGCCATCGTCGAGGAGGTCTTCACCGCCGTCGCCGACTTCCGCGGCGAGGCGCGCGCCAAGGACGACATGACGGTGGTGGCGATCAAGATCAATTCGTAGGTCTGGTGGGTCGGGTAGGTCAGGTGGGTCTGGTAGGGCGGGTGGGCCAGGTAGGACGGTGGTCGGTAGGTCAGTGGGCCGGGTCGTCTCTACACGCTCAGAGCTGAGAGTTGGCGGGTTCGGAATGACCCAAGGACCGGACGGGTGATGCCGCGTCGCTGTACCTGAGGTCAGGACGGCCGCGACGAACACCGCACGATTTCCGGCCTGAATCGCGTCACGCTGCAGGCACGGGGTTTGAACTGCTGTCCGGCGGGTCGCGCCGAGTCAGCGGGATGCGTCTCTCTATGCAGGCGCTGGCACCGCCGCAGTCTCGCCGCAATATTCACGATTCGCGCGCGACCCGATACCCACCGACCTACCTGCCCACCCGACCTACCAGGCTTACCCGACCCACCGACCCACCCGACCCGCCTATAGCGTCCCGGTGGCTGTGGTGCGTTGAGTCTGGACGCCGGAGGCCCCGGAAGCAATATTGAGGACGCCGGCCAGCTGGGCGGCGAAGATGGCGGCCAGGGCCTGAACGCTTTCAGAGGACTCCCCGCCGCCGCGGATTTCGGCCGAGAACGCACCGATACAGCCGTCGGCCGATAGCAGCGGGGCGACCACGGCGCCGTTCGAGTCGCCCGGGTGCGCGAGGACGATCTGCATCTGGCCGGTCCGGTACGCGGCCGCAGCGGCGTTGTCGGCCGACCGCAGGATCCTCGACATCCGCGCCATCACGTGCGGCGGGTAGCCGTGCGACAGCGCCGGCTGCACGTACGTGCCGTCGGCCGCCGAGATCCAGATCACGATGCCGCTCGCATCCATCACATCCGCCGCCTGGCCGACGAGTTGCTTCAGTTCTTCGAGGTCGCTGACCCGGCCGAGATCCGTGCAGAGCTGTGACGCCGCACGCAGCACCGGCCCTGCCGGACGCGCCGTCACATAGGGCGCAGCCGCCAGGGCCTCACCGTCCGCCCTGGGCATGGCAGGAACAGCCCGTGCGGCCGGCACGGCTGCCGCATGCGCGATGCTCAGCGGTCCGCTTTCGACGTCCTCGGCTGGTTCTTTCCTTCGGGGCGCGATCACAACGAGCAGCGCCACAACCAGAGCGGCCACGGCGGCCCCTGCGCCGAGCGCAGCGGCTTGCTGCCGTCGCAGGCCGGCTTCAGTCGTTTCGAAAGCCTCATGCTCGCCCGCTCGCGCGGCGCTCAGTTGCTCGGCAGCGTCGGTAGCGCCCTGATTGCCTTCGGTGAAGATGACGTCGCTCGCCATCAGCTGCTGGCCGGACTTCAGGTACTCGCGCGCCCGCTCGTCGACGCTCGCGAATTCCGTCATCAGGTCGCCGGCCTTGCCGAGCGCCGTTTGGGCCTTTTCGCTCGTGGCCTCCGATCGCAGCTCGGCGATCGCCTTCGCGACGTCCCCGGACGTCTCCTTGACCTTCGGTATCCACGACTCGGCGTCCGTGCCGGCCGCCACGTAGGCGAGCTGCGACACCCGGAGATCGGCAAGGCCGTTCGCCGCTTCGCGCGCGGACACATCGAAAGCCCGCTCGGCTATGCGCGCGGCCGTGACCTGGTGCTCGATCTGATTGACGTAATATGCCGCCGCGCCAAGCGCCAGCAGCGCCACTGGCCCGAGGATGAATCTCGCTGCAGGCGATCGCATCGATCTATGGTGAGGTGCTCAGAGTATCACGATTTCGGCCGCAGAATGACGTACGCGGGCAGGCCGACGGCGTTGAACCGCTGCATCACCGCCTTCGCCGGCTCCTGATCGGGATCTTCCGCGCGAAACTTTATTCGCACGTAGCCGCTCAGCGCCGCTTCCACGTCCTGATTCGCCAGCGTCGTCTTGTCCATCGTCAGGCAGTTCTTGCACCAGGTGGCCCACATGTCGATGAGGACCGGCTTGCCCTCACGCGACGCGGCCTCGAGCCCTTCGGCAAGCGACGGGTGCCAACCGGCCTTCACCTTCTCGTCCACGCTCGAGGCGACCGCGGTCGCGTCGACGAATCGGTTCGCGAAGAGGCCGTAGGCTTCGTATCCGTAGTACAGCGCCGTCGCAAGGATGGCGACGCCGAAGACCTGTTTGACGCGGACCATCCAGGCACCGGGCTTCGGGAGGGCCGCGATGCCGGCGCCGGCGATGGGCCACGGAATCGCCATGCCGACGCCGAGGAGGAACGGCAGAGCCAACGCCACCGCGTTGCCCTTCGCGTACAGGTTGCTCGAGAACAGCACCACCTGAATCACGACGGGCGCGACGCACGCGCCGGCAAGCAGCGCGGCGACCGCGCCCATCACGAACGCGACGAGAAACGTCCCGCGTGACGAGTCGCCGACACGAAGGCCGCTCGAGAACCGCGAGAAGTCGATCGTGATGACGTCGAACATCGCGAGCGCGAGCCCGATGAACAACACGAAAATCCCGAGGTTGAACCAGGGCGACGCGTTGATCGTCCCGAACGTGCCGGCGGTCAGGATCACAATCACGCCGAGGACGCCGTAGACGACGGCCATCGCGGCGCCGTACACGCCACCGAGCAGGAACCCGCGGCCGCGCGAACCGGCCTGCGATCCGGCGCCGATGATCGCGAGGTTGATCGGGATCATCGGCAGCACGCACGGCGTGAGGTTGAGCGCGAGGCCGCCGACGAATACGAGCAGCAGGATCGCGAGCGGACCGCGGCCCTCGAACAGCCCCTTCGTCCGCACGCCGTTCTCGGCGTTGTGAATGAACTCGAGGAAATCACTCGTGCCGAGATACCCGCCCGTGGTGCCCAGGATCGTGAAGCGGTCGAGGCTTGCGACGCCCGCGTCCAGGCTTCCACCCGCCGCCGCTGTCGCGCCTGCGGCCGGGGAAGCCGGGGAAGACGATTTCGGCGGAGCACCGCCGCGGCCGAACGCGATCGTGCTGAACACGTCCGGGTGCGCGACAGCAAGCGCCGCGTTCGCCGCCACTACGTGCAATATCCACTCAGCCGTGGCGGTCGTCGGCGCGAAGCACGTCGTGTCGTTGCAGGCTTGATACCTCAGCTGAACCGGCAGCTTGAGTTCGCCGGGTGCAACCGTGTTCGCCACGTGCAGCCGGACGCCGATCGCGAAGGTACGTTCGAAGACGGCCAGCGGCTCGTTGACCCCAACCAGCTTAGTTTCGACCGTCGGCGGGTAGACAATCTCCGCCACCGTCACACCCTCGGGGACGTCGACCGTCAACACGGTGGGAATCAGATTCGGATCGCGCGGCTTGTCGGACTGGACGTGATAGCCGTCGGGAAGCGTGACCTGCAGGGCGACACGCGTATCCGTTCCGGATCTGGCGCGGTCGGCTTCGACGATGGGCGAGACGTCAGCCTTGACGCCGCGCAATTGCGCCGCCGCGACGCCTGCGAGGCCGAGCCATGCCGCCGCGAGTAAGAGAAGGTAGCGGCGCAAGTGCTCTATTTGACTTCCTTGAGCGGAATCGCGCCCGGGGGCATCGGCAGCGACGACGGCTCGACCGTGCCCTTCACAGGCGGCAGATCCTGGAACATCGCATTCCATTTCCAGCGCTCCGACGGGTTCGATGCCTGCAGCCAGTGCTGGGCTGTGGCCTTGCGTCCGAACTGCAGGGCCGCGATCCCGTCGAGCTCTTTCGCGCCGGCATATGCCCGCGCGATGTCGGCTCGCACCTGGGCTGCATCCGTGTAGCCGAGGGAGACGCCCAGCCCTTCTGCCACGTTCACGAGAATCTGCCAGTCGTCCATCGCGTCGCCGCCAAGCGGCAGGATGCGCGACGCGGCCTGAAGCCGTCCGCCGTCGTTGGTATAGGACGCGTCCTTCTCGACGTAGGATGCGCCCGGAAGAACGACGTCCGCGGCGCGCGCCAGGCGCGTCAACAGGACGCCCTGCACGATCAGCAGCGGCAGCGTCCCTTTTTCGCGCGCGTTGACAATCCACGCATCGTCTCCGAGCCCCAGCGAGCCCTCGGGGCCGGGATCGAAAACGTAGAGCGCTGCAACTTTTCCCGATTCGACGAGCGTCCGTAGGGCGGAAACGTCACCTCCGGCGAGGCCGAACGCGCGCGCCCCGGCCACGTTCGGTGCGTCCACCTCGGGCACGATGAACTTCGTGCCCTCCGGCTGCGGCTTCGGCGTCGTCCGCCAGCTGACCGTAATCGCCTGCGCGCCGCCGACCAGCTCTTCCGCGAGACGCCGGAACAGGAACAGCTCTTCATGCGACGCATGGGCAGAGACGAGGAACCGGACGCCTTCGGGATTGGCGCGGCCCGCGGCCGTCAACTTGTCGACGAGCCTCGTGCGCGCGTCGTGCCAGGACCCCGGTTGCTGAATGCCCGCCGCATCCTTCACGAGCGGCCGGCGCAGGCGATCGTCACCCTCGATCCAGTGGTAGTCGAAGCGGCCGATGTCGCACATCCAGTAGCCGTTCACGTCGGGATTGAACCGCGGCGTGAACCGGATCAGCCGCGCGCCCTTCGCCCACTCGGGTTTCGCTTTGAGCCACGCCGTCGTGTTGCAGCCCTTCGAGCACAGCGTGCAGATCGAATCGACGGCCTCCGGGTTGTCCCACGGACGCGACTTGAAGCGGTAGTCGCGCGTGGTGATGGCGCCGACGGGGCAGACGTCCATCAGGTTGCCCGACAGCAGCGAATGGACGCCCTCTTCCTGAAACGTCGCGATCTCGCTGCCGTTGCCGCGGTCGATGATGTTGATCTGCGCGTCGCCGTCCACGTCGCGCATATACCGCACGCAGCGCGTGCAGAGGATGCACCGGTTGCGGTTGAGCATCAGCGTCGGGCCGAAATCGACGTCGCCCCTCACGCCCTCGCCGTCGAACACGCGTCGCGGGAAGTCCATCCGGCTGCCGTCGGGGCCGAAGGTGTACGAGAAATCCTGCAGCGGGCACTCGCCGCCCTTGTCGCAGACGGGGCAGTCGAGCGGGTGGTTGACGAGCAGGAACTCGAACACGCCCGCCCGCGCGGCGACGACCTCGGGAGTCTGGGTGTTCACCACCATGCCTTCCGCGCACATCGTCGAGCACGACGTCTGCAGCTTCGGCATCTTTTCGATCTTGACGATGCACACCCGGCAGGAGCCGTCGATGCCGATGCCGGGGTGGTAACAGTAATAAGGAACGGAAATCCCGTTCTCGATGGCGGCCTGCAGGACGGTCTTCCCCTTCTCGACGGAGAGCTGGCGGCCATCGATGGTCAGCGTGACGGTGTCCATCACATTAAGGATATATCGAATAAAGGACGGGGCGAATTCCCCAAAGGGCTCTACGGGATCGCCCAAAGGCGGGATGGAATCGCGCAAAGGACTGGATGGAATCACGCAAAGGATTGGGCGGCCGCGGCCGCAGCGGGCCACTTCTCGCCGCCCTTTGGAGTGTTTTTCACTCCGAGTCCTCTGGAGCGCACTTCATGCCCGTCCTTTGAAGCGCTGTTCGACGCCTGGTCCTTTTGAAGTGTTCTACTTAACGAATTCTGCGAGCGTCCCGTCATCCTTGTTGATGTCGAGGTTCTGGAGCACGCCGGCAAGGGGGATGCGGCGCTCCGTGATCGAACCCGCCGCGGGGATGACGACGTCGGCTTTGGTCCTGTCCGCGTATTCGAGCGTCAGGCTGACGGGGACGTCGAACGTCTCGCCCAGCTGCTCGATGCGGACCACGACCTCGGCGCCTTCGACGTGGGAGGTCACCCGGAGGCGCGGCAGCGTGAACCCGAAGATCCACTGATCGAAGAAGCGATCGAGCGGCCGGCCGGCGGCAGTTTCCATCGCCTGGCGGAACTCATCGGTGCCGACCTTGCGGAAGCGCGACTCGCTGTAGAAGCGGCGCAGCCCGTCGAAGAAGGCCTCGTCGCCGACCAGCCGCCGCAGCATGTGCAGCACGGTCGCGCCCTTGTTGTAGACGAGCGCGCGGAACACCCGGCTGTCGCCCTTGATGTGGCCGAGGCGGTAACCGAGGGCGACCGGCCCCTGGTCCGATTCGTTCATCGCCCACCGCCGCATCTGCCGCAGGATGCTCCCGAACACGGCGTCCCCGCGCTGATGCTGCGCGTACAGCGCGGCGAAATATTGCGCGAAGCCCTCGCTGATCCATTGCTCGTGGTAGTTGCGCCAGCCGACCGCCTGTCCCCACCACTGATGCGCGAGCTCGTGCGCGACGAAGAAGTCCGGAAACTTATCGAAAGCGGCCGGATCGCTGCGCCACGTGAGCGCCATCATCGGCAGCGGCTGGAAGAGCTGCGCGAAGTAGGCGGGGCTGTGGCCCCCGGGTAGATCGCCCTCGACGACCGCGAGCGTGAAGGCCGGGTACGGCACGTCCCCCGTGAGCGACGCATAGAACCGGGCGATGTCGGTGGCGCGCTCCACCAACGCCTGCCCGCGCTTGACCTGTCGGGGGTTCGCTTCGGCAGCAATCGCCAGGCTGCTGTCCCCCAATCGCACGGTCACCGGCTCGGAGCGGACGAACTTGCTGACGATGAACGCGAGGTATCGCAGCGGCTCCGTCGCGGCGAACGTATAGATGCGGCGCTCCGACTGCTCCTCTTTGGTGCCGGCGATCATCGGCGATCCGGGCGCGAGGACGCCGCTGGCGACGCAATCGTACGTCACCGGCACGCTGATCTTGAGCGTCGCGGTGGCATAGTCGGTCGTGGTGGCCTGCGGATACCAGGCGCTCCGGTTGCTGTAAAGGAAACTCGGCTCGGCGGGGATGTCCGGCAGGACCTCGGCGATGTCCTGGCCGAGACCGGCGGCCTCCGTGCTGCCCTGCGCCTGCGCCTCGAGGCGCCCCGAGTAGACGAACGTCAGCGCGAGCTCGGTGTCGTGCAGCAGCGTTGACGGCAGGTTGATCACGACCACGTTCTGGCGGTTCACCCGGAAGCCGAACAGCCGGCCGAAGCGATCGCTCGTGATCGATCGCACGACGAGCGCGTCGGCGAGACGCAGGGAAATCGTGGACAGCGACGCCGCGCTGACGCGGACGCGCACCGTTGCGACGCCGTCGAGGAATTGCCGGCCGGGCGAATACGCGAGGTCGATGTTGTAGTCGAGGACGTCGTAGTCGCGGTTGTCATCGTCGCTGAAGGTCCGTCCCCGGCTGGCCAGGGTGTCCTCCGATGCGTAGACGGCGATGTTGCGGCGCCGCGTGCGGTCGAACAGCGTGATGTCCTCGGCTTCGCTCCGCGAACGGGTGTACGTGAGCGTGCCGTAGCGGCGCGTATGGATCTCACCGATGAAGTTGCCGCGCCCCGGCAGCAGCGACCACGCATCACTGCTCAGATCGCCGAGCGTGACCTGAAAAGACTTCGCCGCGTCTTCCGTGAACACCTCAGATGCCCTCCGCGCCTCGCGCGGATCGGGCACGCGGGCGGAAAGGGCGTCCGACGCGACGAGATCGTCGAAATCCGACGGGTCCACGCGGACGAACGCCGAATCGAACCGCGCCGTCAGTGTCTCGCTGCCGCTGAAGATCCGGACCTGTCCCCGTTCGGTCTCGGGCTTCGGGTGAAACCGCATCTCGCCCTTGCCGAGCAGCACCAGCCCGGTGACGCCGACCTCGGTGGAGGAGAGGAACACGCTGCCGGTCTCGAGCGTGACGTCGAGGTCCTCGGCTTTGATGACCAGGTTGGCGGCTACGAACTGCTGCTTCGTGTCGAGCGAGAGGCGGAACAGGTTCTCGACCGACGTCAGGCGCTGCGCGTTGAGGATCTGCCAGCTGCCTTCGTTCCGCTGGAGGTCGAGCTGCCAGGTCGCGACCCGGGCGCGGGCCCCGAACTCGACGAAGACGTCCACGACCACGCGGTAGCCGGCGGGCTCGAGGCTGCTGCCGAACGGGATGCGATCCCGTTCGCGGATGACCGCGCGCGTGGCGCCCGCGTAGATTTCCGCCCGGGCGAAATCAATCGCACGCGCCCGGTTCGTGACGCCGGAGACCAGGTCGAGGTAGGCGAGCAGGTCGCCCGACTGCACGATGGGCTCGAGCCGCGACAGCAGCAGCTCGATGGCTTCACCATCGGCCTTCACTCGATCCGGCGCGACGCTCGCGGCACTTCCGACCGGTGTCTGCGCCCGCGGCGGGTGCGCGGAGACGACGACGCACGCGCAGATCGCCAGCGCAGCGGGCAGATACAGGGTCAACCTGTAAGTCCCGGGGGCTTGGGTCTTGGTCCTTGGTCCGTCCCTGGTCCCTGGTCCCTCGGAAGTCCGCGGTCCACGCACCGATACACCAGTTCCGGGACAATGCGGACCACGGACCAAGGACCAAGGACGGACCAAGGACCAGGAACTGAGTACCAAGGACCGAGGTGCCAAGGACCATCGAGCATGCCGATCCCGCCACTGCATCAGACACCGGCGGCCACTGGTACGGCCACTGCCGAACGTCTGAGTAGCAAGAGGGTCAAATCGTCGGCGAACTTGACGTCGGACGTATGGACCTCCACGGCACGGACCACGGCCGCGCCGATCGCGGCGACGTTGCTGTCCCGTTCGGCGAGCAGGACCTCCTCGAGACCGCCCTCGTCGAAGGGGCGGCCCTCCCGGTTCTCGGCTTCGGTGATGCCGTCGCTGTAGATCGCGAGGAGATCGCCCGGCGCCAGCGCAAGGCGCCCGGTCTTGTAGGTCGACGCCTCGAACATGCCCAGTGCGACGCCGCCGTCGATCAGACGTCCGACGCTGCCGTCCGCGCGCAGGATGAGTGGCTGGGTGTGGCCGGCGTTCACGTATGTCAGCTCGCCCGTGGCCATGTCGAAGACCGAGTAGAACAACGTGATGAACCGGGTGCCCGGCGCCTGGCGGCACACCTGGATGTTCAGCCGCTCCATCAGTGCGGCTGGCTCGAGCCGCTCATCCACGAGCGTGCGCATCATCGCGAGGAGCAGCGCCATCAACAGCGCTGCGGGGCTTCCTTTCCCCGCGACATCGCCGACGGCGGTGACGAGCCGGCCGTCGCCGAGCGGCAGAATCTCGTAGAAGTCGCCGCCGACCGTGTTCGCGGGCCGGCTCAGGCCGGCGACGTCCGCCCCGGGCGCGCGAAACCGGCCGGGCGGCAGCATCGCCTTCTGGATCTCGCGCGCGATCTCGAGATCGTTCTTGAGCGACAAGCGATCGGCCACCTCGAGCAGCACGAGCAGGTTCACCAGCGCGAACGCGATAATCAGCGCCACCGTCCCGTCGGGCAGCGTCACGCCCGGGAGTCCCACCGTCACGCGCCCGAGCCTGGCCTGCGCCAGCTGCCAGCGCACGAGCGTGAAGAAACCGCCGGCGGCGAAGACGAGCGACACGGCGTACACGACACGCCGCGCCGGCGAGAGCTTCATCGTGAACGCCGTGAAGAACAGGCGCAGCTGCACCGCCGCGCGCCGGTGCCACGGCAGGCCTTCGAACTGCCTGGGATCGATGTGTCGCGCGAAGAACTCGTACGCCTCGCGCGTGTCGCGCGTGAAGAGGCGCTGCAGATCCTCGACCTTGAGGTCGTGGACGTAGGTCTGCATCCAGTCCTGCAGGCGCCGGGACGTGCTCATGAGACGATCCCCAGCGCGCGGCCGACCCGCGCGAACGCATCGAGCGCGAACTGCAGTTCCTCGCGGGTGTGCGTCGCGGTCACGATCGTTCGCACGCGCGCCTTGCCCGGCGGCACCGTGGGTGCTGCGATCCCCTGCGCGAACACGCCCGCCGCAAAGAGCATGTCGGACAGCTTCATCGCGAGCGCCCCGTCGCCCACGATGACCGGGGTGATCGGGCTCTCGCTCGACCCGGTGTTGAAGCCAAGGCCGGCAAGCCCGGCCTTGAAGAACCGCGTGTTGTCCCAGAGCCGGTCGATGATCTGCGGCTCCTCGAGCAGCACGTCTAGCGCCGCAATGCACGCCGCGGCGACTGCGGGCGGATGCGAGGTCGAAAACAGGAAGGGCCGCGCGCGGTGGTACAGGAAGTCGATGAGATCGCGCGAGCCGGCGACATACCCGCCCAGCACGCCGATCGCCTTCGACAGCGTGCCGACCTGTACGTCCACGCGCCCATGGACCCCGAAGTGGTCGATCGTCCCGCGCCCGTTCCGCCCGAACACGCCGCTCGCGTGCGCATCGTCCACCATCATGATGCAGCCGTACTCCTCGGCCAGCGTGCAGAGCTCCGGCAGAGGGCCGAGGTCTCCGTCCATGCTGAACACGCCGTCGGTGATGAGCAGCGCACGCTGGCCCGCCGGCAGCGATTGCAGCGCCTTGCGCGCGGCGTCGACGTCCTTGTGCGGGAATACCTTGATCGTCGCGCGGCTCAGGCGGCAACCGTCAATGATGCTGGCGTGGTTCAGCTCATCGGATACGACGACGTCGTCTTTGCCGAGGATGGCGGAAACGGTGCCCGCGTTCGCCGCGAATCCGCTCTGGAAAACGACGACGGCCTCAGTCTGCTTGAACTCGGCGAGCCGGCGCTCGAGCTCCATGTGAATCGCCATCGTGCCGGCGATCGTCCTCACCGAGCCTGTGCCCACGCCGAAACGCCGCGTCGCTTCCAGCGCGCGCTCGCGCAGCCGTGGATGCGTCGTCAGGCCGAGGTAGTTGTTCGACGAGAGGTTCACCACCTCGCGGTGGTCGAACGTCGTCTGCGGTTTCTGCTCGTCCTCGAGGATGCGGAGCTGCCGGTAGAGTCCCTGAGCCTTGAGCGCCGCCAGCTCGGTCGTCAGGTAGGCCAGCGGATCGCGGCGCATGCCGGCAGCTCTGGTGGGACGCCTACGAATTCGCGCGAAACCGCGCGGTGAAGTCCGCCACCAAGTTGTAGATCTCGTCGAGTTCCTCGGGCGAGGCGAGGAACACGACGCGGAAAAATCCAGCGGCGGCGGGCATCCCGAAGCCCGACCCGTAGACGCACAGGACGCCCGTGTCCCTGAGCAGGCCGAGGATGAAGTCCTGGTCCGTTTTGCCCGGCGGGAGGTCGACCTTCGGCATCGCGTAGAAGCCCGCCGTAGGCAGATCGCACGTCATCCCCGGCATGGCGGACAGCCTGCGGGCCGTGACGGTGGCGCGGGCGCGCAGCGCGGCGCGGAAGATGGGCTGATGCGACCGGTCGCCCAGCAGAGCTTCGGCGACCGCGTACTGCATCGGGACCGTGCCGCACAGCCGGGCGTCGGACATCTTCTTTATCGCGGCCAACGCATTGTCCAGCCTCGGCGTTCGACCGACCGCCATCCAGCCGGTTCGCCAGCCCGGCGCCAGGTAGGCCTTCGACAGGCTCGAGAAGGTGATGATCGCGGCATCCGGATCGAGCTTGCCGATCGGATCGATCGGGCCGTCGTACCCGAGATCGCCGTATACCTCGTCGGCCAGGATGACCAGGCCGTGGCGGTCCGCGAACTCCAGCAGCGCGCGGCGGGTGGCCACCGGGTAAGTGGCGCCCGTCGGGTTGTTCGGATCGATGACGACCAGCACACGGGTGTCCCTGGTGACCAGGCTTTCGAGGTGATCGAAATCCGGCAGCCAGCCACGCGCCGGATCAGCGCGGTAGTACTTCGCGCGCGCGTCGATTTTCGCGAGCAGCGCCGTATACAGCGGGTACGTCGGCATCGGGACGAGCACTTCGCTGTCGCTGTCGACGAGGGAACTGAGCACGAGATCGATGGCTTCCGACGTGCCCGCGGTGATGAGCACGCGGTCGGCCGAGACCGGGAAGCCCTTGCCGGTCAACTCTGACGCGACGGCTTCGCGTGCCGGCGCGATGCCCGGCGACGGGCCGTAGCCGTTGTGGCCGTCGCGCATGGCGCGTTCGACGGCGGCGATCAGGTGCGGCGGCGTCTTGAACCCGAAGGCGTTGGGGTCGCCGATATTAAGGTAGCGGACGCGGACGCCGGCGGCCTCGACGCGCTGCGCCTCCAAGACGACGTTGCGGATGGCGTAGCTGAAGGCGTCCACGCGGCGCGCCACGGGGACGGCCAGACCTCTATTTACAATATTCGAGGGGCTCACGTGGCCACTATACAACGGTCGCCCGGGCGCCCATCCGATACACTGCAGCGTCGTTCTTACAGGGCGACATTCCCGGTTGAGCTCGTCCCTGAGCCTCCTCGGCCGTTAAACCTATGAAAATGCGAGGTCGGACTGTGGCGAACTAATTGCATTCTGCCGATACGTGAGGCGAGCTGAGGTCATCAACCGTGTTTGAGACTACACAAAGCAAGCTCACGATCTGCGCGATGCTGGCGGCATTGACCGCCGGGGCTCACGGAGTCCATGGTCAGACGCCCGCCGCGCCGCCGGATCCGGCGGCACCCGTAGCCACGTTCAAGTCGAGCGTCGATCTCGTACGCATCGCTGCCGTCGTCCGCGATCAGAAAGGCCGCTTCGTTCAGGATCTGACGATCCGCGATTTCGAGGTCACCGACGGCGGGCAAGTCCGGCCGATTTCGGACTTCCGCCAGGACGTTGCGGGCCTGAGCGTCGCGTTGCTCTTCGACGTCAGCGGCAGCATGGAAGGCATGTTCGGCCATGCGCGCGAAGCGGCCACACATGTTCTCAGCTGGCTCGACGTGAGCCAGGACGAAGCCGGCGTGTTCCGCTTCGACACGCGGCTCGAGGAGTCGACGCCGTTCACGAGCGGGCTGCGCTCGCTCCCTGCCACGCTCGCCGGCGTGATGCCGTTCGGTGCGACGTCGCTGTTCGACGCCATCGCGCGCACGGCCGAGCGCGTCAACGCCCGCGAGGGCCACCGCCGCGCGGTGATCGTGTTCACCGACGGCAACGACAACGCGAGCCGCATGACGCCTTCGCAGGTGTCCGCGATCGCGAGCGCTATTGACGTTCCCGTCTACATCGTCGGTGTCGTCGCGTCGATCGACAACCCGTCGTCGCAACTGTCAACGGGGCCGGAAAAATCACCGCTGGCCGGCCCCCTCGTGGACCTCGCCAACTGGACGGGCGGACACGTGTTCGTGTCCAGCACGCCCGTGGAGCGCAGCCTGGCGGCGCGTCAAATCGTCGAGGAACTGCGGCATCAGTACCTGATTGCGGTCGAGTCACGCGGCGATGCGGGCTGGCACCAGCTCGCCGTGCGGATTCGGAACAACAAGAAGATGGTCGTTCGTGCACGAAGTGGTTACATCGCGGGGCAGTCTCGCCCGAATTCGTTGTAGGAGGAGCTCAGTCATGCGGACACTGTTCAAGGCAATCCCCGTCGCTCTCATCGTCGTCACCGGCACGACCGCCTGCGCGTCGAAGAAGTTCGTCAGAACGAGCGTCGGCGAAGTGAACGACAAGGTTGACTCGCTCGGCCGCTCGGTCGAAGAGACGCAGGAGCGCACGCGCAAGAACGAAGGCCGTATCACGGAAGTGGATCAGAAGGCGCAGGCTGCCGCCGCATCCGCCCAGCAGGCCAATGGCGCAGCCGCCGACGCGAAGAACGCGGCGACCGACGCAAAGTCCGCGGCCAACACGGTCGGCACGAAGCTCGACACGTTCGACAAGCAGAATCGCCGGCTCGTGTACGAAGTGGTCCTCAGCGAGGATCAGGGCAACTTCAAGTTCGGCAAGGCCGAACTGCCGGACGAGGTGAAATCGAAGATTGACGAGATGGTCGGGCACCTCAAGGAAGACCCGAAGAACGTCTTCATCGAGATCGAAGGCCACACGGACAACGTCGGCACGCCGGCGGTGAACGAGAAGATCGGCCTCGAGCGGGCGCAGGCCGTCGAGCGTTATCTCTACGAGCAGTACCAGATCCCGCTGCACAAGATGAACGTGATCAGCTACGGCGAAACCAAGCCCGTCGCGCCGAACAAGACCAAGGCCGACCGCGCCCAGAATCGCCGCGTCGTCATCCGCGTGCTCGCGTAGTTTCAGTCAGCGTCCGCAGTCAGCAGGTCGGCAGTCGTCGCCGGCCCGCTGGCTGCCCGTCGCCCTGGCTTTCGCTTTCCCCCTTCCGCTTCTCTCTTCGCCTCCCGTTTTCCCCGACTGCTGACCGCCGACTGACTGCGGTAAGCTCTTTCCATGATTCGCAAAGAGCTCAACCTGCGTCTACCCAACAGCCCCGGTGCGCTTGGCGGCCTCTGCCGGCTGCTGGATGCCGAGCGCGTCAACATTCAGGCCATGGCGCTCGACGCGGGTGGGAACCTGCGGCTGGTCGTGGACAACCACGTCCACTGCGCGGCCATCCTTCGTGAACACCATCACCAGGTCACTGAACGGGAGGTCGTCGTCTGCGCGCTGCCGAATGTGCCAGGCGCGCTGGCCGGCCCCCTGAGGCTCGTGGCCGACGCCGGCGTCAACGTCGAGTACGCGTACGGCGGGGCGACAGACGCCGGCGCCACGGCGGCCGTCGTCCTCGGCGTCGATGATGCGATGCGCACCTCGGCCCTCACGGGGCTGTGAATATGAATTTGGTCAAATGATCAGATGACCAGATATTTATGAAGCTGTATGTCGGCTTAATGGATAGCACCATCGTCGACGTCGACGCCGACGGGCGGGTGAAGTATGAGAAAGACGGGTGGGCGACGCCGACGCTTCAGGAGAAGCGCGCCATCATCTACGCGGCGAGGAACGAGCTCGCTGAGCTGACGGAGTTGCTGGAAACACTAGACCCCGGCACAGACTAGCCCATCTCATCTAGTCATCTAGTCATTTGGTTATCTGGTCATTTCTGTTTCTCTGAAATGACGAGATGACCAAATGACCAAATGACCAAATGGATGGTGTCTCCGTGGCTCGTGAAAAGAACTACTTCTGGAGCACGAGCTGACCGCGGATCTCGCCGGCCGGATTCACTGCCGAGTGCACGTTGCAGTATGAATTCCCGCCCAGGATGGCCTGCACCATATCGTCCGGCGATCGGATCCCCTGATCAGGGCGCAGCACGAACGCGCTGAAGGCGACGGTTCCGCTGAACCCGAAGTCGTTCGACGCGCTCTGCGGCACGACGAAGTTGACGACCACCGGCCCCGCGGTCTTCTCGGCGCCGACGTGGATGTGGCTCGCCGTCACGCCGCTCGGCAAATTGAACACGTTGACGGCATAGGTCACCGTCTGCGCGCCCATATCCACGACGACTTTGCAGTCGCCGAAGGCGCCCGTGTTGACGCCGTTCGCGATGCTGGTGGCCTCACCTGCGCCGCTCAGGTTTGCGGTCAGCGTGAAGCTCTGCGCTGCGGCCGGGGCCGCGGTGAGGACGATCAGCGCCGCGCCGGCAGCCAATCCCCTGATCACTCGTGATGTCATGACTCTCTCTCCTTCGCTCTGTGGACGTGGTGTTGGACTGCGCGATACGGGCCGTTCGAGTGCGCCCCGGTGGTGCAGAAGGCACGCCATCGCCGGGCCGTCATGATAAACCAAGTCGAATCAGCGTGTTACAGATAAGCTTCGGGTTTCTTCGCGCAGCGCGGCTTTACTATTCAGGAAAGATTCGACGGGTGACGTAAGAGGTTCCGCCAGCCGATAGAGCGGGTTATACTTCCCCGGTTTCTCATTCAGCTTTCGTTTGAGGGCTCTTTGCATGGCTCAGAAGAACGAGAAAGACAAATCCGAGCGCATCAACGTCGGACGCCGCGCGTTCCTCAAGACCGCCGGCGTGGCGCCGCTTGCGGCCGGCGTGGTTGGCGGTGTCGCCGAACTCGAAGCGCAGACCTCGCGCGTGGTCGGTCCGGGCGAAGTGCCGATTACGCTCATGGTCAACGGCAAGCGGTTGACCCTGAACGTCGAACCGCGCGTGACGCTGCTCAACGCGATCCGCAACAAGGCCGACATCACCGGCAACAAGCGCGGGTGCGATCGCGGCGTCTGCGGCGCCTGCACGATGATCATCGACGGCAAGACGGCGTACTCGTGCTCGACGCTTGCCATCGAGGCGCAGGGCAAGCAGATTCGCACCGTGGACGGCCTCGCGAACGGCGCGACGCTGCACCCGGTCCAGCAGGCCTTCTGCGACCGCGACGCGCTGATGTGCGGCTTCTGCACGCCGGGCTTCGTCATGGCGACCGTGGCGCTCATTGAAAAATATCCGAACCCGACGCCCGCGCAGGTCAAGCGGGGGCTCGACGGCAACATCTGCCGCTGCGGCACGTTCACCAGAATTATGGAAGCCGCAACCAGCGTAAAGGGGGTGGCTCGTGGCTAAGGCACAGAACCAACAGCCGCTGCCGGCTCCTCCGCCGGCTCCGCCGGGACCGACCGCGAACGCGAAGAAGTACGCGTGGCCCGAGAAGCCGGTCGTCATCAGCACGCGCGTCAAGCGCCTCGACGGTCCCGACAAAGTGGCGGGCCGCGCGAAGTACAGCTTCGACATCAACCGCCCCGGCATGATCTTCGGCAAGATCGTCCGCTCGCCGCATCCGCACGCGCGCATCGTCAGCGTGGACCTGTCCGAGGCGCGGCGTGCGCCCGGCGTGAAGGCCGCGCTCGTGTGGAAAGACGCCAACGCCCAGACGATGTACCAGGGCGATCCGGTCGCGGCTGTTGCTGCGGAAACGGAAGAACAGGCAGAGGATGCGGCACGGCTGGTGAAGGTCAACTACGACGTTCTCCAGCACGTGGCGAACGTCGAGCAGGCGATGGCCGCCGACGCGCCGAAGATTTTCGAGTCGCTCCAAGGCACGGTCGGCAACCAGCGCAAGGGCAACGTCGACGAGACGGGCAACCTCGACGACGGCTTCAAGGCCGCGGCGCACATCGTCGAGCAGACCTACCAGACGCATGTCATCACGCACGTGTGCATGGAGTCGCACGGCTGCGTCTGCGAGTGGGACGGCGACAAGCTGACGGCGTGGGTGTCCACGCAGGGCGTGCACGGCACGAAGGACGGCTTCGCGCAGGGCCTCAAGATTCCGAGCGCCAACGTCCGCGTCATCACCCAGTACATGGGCGGCGGGTTCGGGAGCAAGTTCGGGCCGGACGCGCAGGGTCTCATCTGCGCGAAGCTCGCGCAGGAAGCGAAGCTGCCGGTCAAGCTGTTCCTCGATCGCAAAGAAGAACATCTCGACACGGGCAACCGGCCGTCGGCGTACGCGAAGATTCGCGCCGGCGTCTCGGCCGACGGCATGCTCACGGCCTTCGACGCGCAGAGCTGGGGCACGGGCGGCGCGGGTGCGGCGTCGGGCTTCCCGCTGCCGTACATCTACCAGTTCCCGAACCGGCGGCGGCAGCACACCGACGTCTACATCAACGCGGGACAGCAGCGCGCGATGCGCGCGCCGGGTCACCCGCAGGGCTGCTTCCTCACCGAAATCCTGATGGACGAGCTGGCCGATCGCGTCCGCATGGATCCGGTTGAGTTCCGCATCAAGAACCTGCCGACCGCGGCGCCGAGCCGCGGCGTGGGGCGACTACTTCCAGCAGGGCGCGAAAGCGTTCGGCTGGGATAAGCGCCATGCCACCGGCGACCCGACGCCCGGGCCAATCAAGAACGGCATTCGGCGTATCGGCGCACCAGTGGGGCGGCGGCGGCCGCGGCGGCCGCGCGCACTGCGACATCGCGCCTGACGGCAGCGTCGTGATGAAGTGCGGCACGCAGGATCTCGGCACCGGCACGCGGACGCTCGTGGCGGTCCTGACAGCCGAGACGATGGGCCTGCCCGTCAGCGCCGTGAAGCCTGAAATCGGCGACACGATGTACCCGGTCTGCGGCGCGTCGGGCGGCAGCACGACAGCCGCCTCGATCAGCCCGGCGATCCGCATCGCCGCCGGCAAGGCGCTCGATCAGGTGTTCGCCAAGGCGGCACCGCAGCTCGGTGTCAGCGCCGACATGCTCGTCGCCGAAGCCGGCCGCATCCACGTGAAAGGCAACAACGCCAAGGGCATGGCCTGGAAGGACGCCTGCAAGCTGCTCGGCGCCGAACCGATCTCGGTCGACGCCGAATGGGAAGACGGGCTCTCGTCCACCGGCACGAGCGGCGTGCAGTTCACGGAAGTGGACGTCGACATCGAAACCGGCATCGTCAAGGTCAAGCGCATCCTCACGGTTCAGGACTGCGGCCTGATCGTGGACCGGTTGACCGCCGAGAGCCAGGTGTACGGCGGCATCGTCGGCTCGCTCAACTTCGCGCTGTTCGAGGATCGCATCCTCGACCGCGTCACGGGCCAGATGGTCAACCCGAACATGGAGTCGTATCTCCTGGCCGGCATGTCCGACATTCCGAAGATCGACATCATGCTGGTCGACTCGCCCGTGCAGCGCGCGCGCGGCGTCATCGGCATCGGCGAACCGCCGACGGTCTCGACCGCTTCGTCCATCGCCAACGCCGTGCGGAACGCGACCGGCGCGACCATCCGGTCGCTGCCGCTCATGCCGCACAAGATCCTGGCCGCCATCGAGGAGCAGAAAGCAGGAGGCACGCTGTGAAAGCCTTCGAGTACGCAAACCCCACGACCGAGAAAGACGCGGTCACCGCGCTCAAGATCGACGGGCGCATCGCGCTGCCGCTCGCTGGCGGCATGGACCTCGTCGCGCGGATGAAGGACTACGTCACGTCGCCCGATCGCGTCGTCAACGTCAAGGGCTTCGCCGACACGACGATCACCGCCGCGCCCGGCGGCGGCCTGAAGATCGGCGCCGGCGTGAAGATCGCCGACCTGGCCGAAAACGCGCAGGTCAAGCGGCTGTATCCGGCCGTTGTCGACGCGGCGGGCGAAGTCGGCACGCCGCAAATCCGCAACGCCGGCACGGTCGGCGGGAACATCAACCAGCGTCCGCGCTGCTGGTACTACCGGCAGGAAGAGTTCGTCTGCTACAAGAAGGGCGGCAACCGCTGCTTCTCGCCGGCCGGCGAGAACCAGTACCACGCCATCTTCGGCAACGAGGGTCCGAGCCACATCGTCCACGCGTCGAGCCTCGCGGTGCCGTTCACCGCATACGGCGCAACGTTCCGCGTCGTCGGGCCGAACGGCGAGCGCACGGTGGCGGCGGCCGACTACTTCACGATGCCGACGCTCCAGAACGTCCGCAAGGAGAACGTGCTGGCCGACGATGAAATCCTCACTCACGTGATGCTGCCGGCGCCGGGTAACGTGCGCAGCGGGCACTACGAGGTGCGGTACAAGGAATCGCACGACTGGCCGCTTGCCTTCACGACCATCGTCCTGACGATGAACGGCAACACGATCAGCTCGGCGCGCGTGGTGCTGGGCGCTGTGGCGCCGGTGCCGTGGCGTTCAACCGATGCTGAACAGGCGCTCGTCGGCAAGCCGCTGAACGAGGCCACCGCAGTCGCGGCGGGCGAAGCGGCGGTCCGCGCGGCGAAGCCGCTCAGCCGCAACGGCTACAAGGTGCAGATCACGAAGACCGCGGTGAAGCGAGCCATCATGCAGATCGCGGGCCTCAAACCGGTCACGCTGAGAGCATAAGAGACGTCATGGAACATCTCACATCGCCCAAACTCACGCCCGGGGTGCACTGCCTCAGCCTGCGCCACAAGGGCATGTACGTCACGGCCGTCCCGGATCCGGACGAGAAGCACTTCTACGACAACTACGACGGCACCTGGTACTGGTGCGTCGAGACCCAGACCGGCTTCGGTCCCGACGGCGTCCCGGTCAACCTGACGTCGTGCAACGGCAGCCGCGGCTGCTGCCGGCACTGACGACAATGAACAATGTCGAATGAACAATGAAGAATCAGCAATTCTTCGTCTGTTCATTCTTCATTCTACTTCGTTTTCACCGGCTTTCCTTCGGACAGCGCAAACCACACTTCCGCTGCGGCGGCGCAATCCAGTTCGCCACCCCCCGCCGACACCAGCGCGTTCACGAACTGCGTCACGATTGACGTCGCCGGCATGGGCACGTTGTTCGCCATCGCGGTCTCGTTGACCAGCCGCAGATCCTTCTGGTAGAGCCGCGTGAAGAAGCCCGGCTTGTAGTCGCCGGTGATCATGCGTTGCCCGTGGACCTCGAGGACCTTGCTGCCTGCGAAGCCGCCGAGCAGCGCCTGGCGGACGCGCGACCGATCGATGCCGGCGCTCTGCGCCAACGCGAAAGCTTCCGCGACGCCGGCGAGCGCGCCTCCGATGCAGATCTGGTTGCAGAGCTTGGCGACCTGGCCCGCGCCGGATTCACCGATATAGGTGACGCTCTCCGGCTTGCCCATGCACGCGAGCACGGGGCGGGCGCGTTCGAACGTCTTCTCGTCGCCGCCGACCATGATCGTCAACGTCGCGTTCTTCGCGCCGATTTCGCCGCCGCTCACCGGCGCGTCGAGCATCGACCCGCCCTTTGCCGCCACCTGCGCCGCGAGCTTCTTCGTGACGACAGGCGAAATGGTGCTCATGTCGATGACCACGGTGCCGGGTTTGAGCTCGGTGAGCACGCCGTTCTCTGCGGTGAGCACCTTTTCGACGTCGGGTGTGTCGGGGACCATCGTGATGATGATCGACGCGCCTCTGGCGACCTCCGCCGGCGAGGCGGCGGCCGTGGCGCCGGCGGCGACGACCTCATCCACCGGTTTCCGGCTCCGCGAGGTCACGATCAGGCGGTATCCCGCCTTCATGAGGTTGAGCGCCATGGGCTTGCCCATGATTCCAAGTCCAATGAATCCAATCACTTCCGTCGCCATACGCGTCTCCTGTGTTCGTAGCGTCCGCCTTGAGGCGGACGGTGATCGGCCGGCTGAAGCCGGCCGCTACGGTTAACTCGAACGGCCTTATAATAGTGTCGCCGTTGTTTGCGGGGTCGCCCCGTTTTGAGGTTGCTATGAAACGAGCAGTTACTCTTGTGGCGGTAATCGGAATGGCCAGCACGGTGATGATGGCAGCGGGCAAGGAAACCGTGAGCGGTCAGTACGTCGAAGCGCGGACCGCCGAAATCTTCACGGGTGGCTGCATCATGGGCAGCGAAGCCGAGACGATGGGCAAGCAGGCCGTCCTGGCGTGGAAAGTCGATCGCGGCACGGTGAACGGGGTGTCGATTGACGGCCTGTCGGTCGTGGCCGCGCTCGCCGGTGACAAGAACCTCGGCCTGCACGAAATCGGCGGCGACCGCGCGGTCGTCCGCTCGGTGGTATACGTGGACGAGCGCGCGAACCCGGTGCAGCGCATCGCGCTCGCCAGCCTCGCGCACGATCTCACGAAGAGCATCGGCACGATCGTCTCCGTGACCCCGGCGCCGATCACCTTTGCCGACGCGGGCCAGACGATTCACGTCGCCACGCAGAACGTCGCGCTCGACGTCAACAAGGTGATGACGCACGACCCGACCTGCGGCGCGATGCAGTGGTTCCACCCGCTCGCGACGACCGATCAGGCGGACATGGGCGTCGCCGACGCCAACTCGTTCAACGGTTCGCTGCTCGGCACCAAGTGGAGCGACCCGAACAAGCGCTCGGCGTTCTTCGGGACCTTCAGCCGCTAAACAGGCTGGCCGGCCTGGCCTATCTGGCAAGGCAGGCAGCGACGGAATCAACGAAGGGCTGGACGGGAAACCGCCCAGCCCCTTTTTTTGTTTGTGCCCGGCCCGCCCGACCCACCTGACCTGCCCGACCCACCTGACCTACGTGCCTTCGTGATAAAAAAGGCGCTGCAATGGAATTGACCGGCAGAGTCGCGCTGATCACGGGGGCGAAGCGTATTGGCGCGGTGGTCGCGGCGGAGCTGGCGGCACGCGGTGTGGATGTCGCGGTCGGTTACGGTCGCTCTCAGGCGGAGGCCGCACAGGCAGTCGAGCGGGTGAAGGCGGCGGGCCGCCGCGGCGCGGCCTATCAGGCGGACCTCTCGAGCGCCGACGCGTGCGCCACCCTGGTGGGGCGCGTAGCGGAGGAATTCGGCGGGCTCGACATCCTCGTCAACATGGCGTCCGTCTACAAGCCGCGTCCGTTCGACGAGCTCACGGCCGCCGACTGGGACGCGGTCGTCAACGTGGACCTGCGAGCCGCCTTTCTGTGCGCGCACGCCGCCGTGCCGCACATGCGGAAGCAGGGCGGCGGGCGCATCATCAACTTCAGCGACTGGGTCGCGCGCAGCGGCCGTCCGCGCTACAAGGGGTTCCTGCCGTACTACGTCGCCAAGGCCGCTGTGATCGGGCTGACCGAGGCGCTGGCGCTCGAGCTCGCGGCCGACAACATCCTCGTCAACGCCGTCGCTCCCGGCCCGATCCTCGCGCCGCCGGAAACCACCGCGGCCGAACACCAGGCGGTTGTCGATGCGACGCCGCTCGGCCGATGGGGCGGCGAAATGGAAATCTCAAGAGCCGTCCTCGTGTTCCTCGAGAGCGACTTCATCACGGGCGAGACCGTCCGCGTCGACGGCGGACGCCACCTGAAATAAGAAAGTTGGAAGTAGAAAGTTCAAAGCAAAAAGTTCTACGTTGAATTTTCCACTTTGAACTTCAAACTTTGAACTTCACACTTTCCCCGTGTGTCTCTGTGGCTTCGTTGTACGTGATCGCTATCGCAACTTCGCCGGCTCGGTCGGTTTGAGGTGCTCAATCGTGAAGTCGAACATCGTGCCGTACATGTGCCTGACGAGCGCCGGGTCGGTCACGCCGTGGCGCGACTTCGGGTACAGCATCAGGCTGAACGGCTTCTCGGCCTGCTGCAGCTCGTAGGCGAGCTGCATGGTGTTCTGCACGTGCACGTTGTCGTCGATCGCGCCGTGCATCAGGAGCAGCGCGCCGTGGAGCTGCGCGGCAGCGAACCGCGGCGAGCTGTTGCGATAGCCTTCCGGGTTCTCCCTCGGCGTGCCCATGAAGCGTTCGGTGTAGACCGAGTCGTAGTTGCGCCAGTCGGACACCGTGCCGCCGGCAATTCCCATCACGAAGCTCGTGCTGTGCGTGAGCGCGTAGGCCGTCATGAAGCCGCCGTAGCTCCACCCGTGGATGCCGATGCGCGATCCGTCCACGTAGGGCTGCTGTTTGAGCCAGCTCACGCCGTCCTCGATGTCGCGCAGCTCGACTTCGCCGAAGTGCTTGAACACCGGCCAGGTGGATTCGACCCCCTTGCCGCTGGCCGTCCGGTTGTCGCAGATCCACACGATGATGCCCTGCTGCGCCAGCAGCTGGTGATACATGTTCTGCAGCTGCCAGACGTTCTTGACTTCCTGGCTGTGCGGTCCGCCGTATGTGAACTGGTAGACGGGATAACGCTTCGACGGGTCGAAGTCCGGCGGCTTGATCATCATCGCTTCCATGACGAAGCCGTCGCGCGCCTTCACCTGGACGAACTCGGGTTTCGAGAGTCTGTAACCGGCGAGCGCGTTCACCCGGTTCTCGTGCAGCATCCGGACCTCGCGGCCGTCGGCGCGATGGAGCCGTACCTGCGTCGGTGTCGAGACGTCGCTCCACCGATCGATGAAGAAGCCGAAGGTCGGGCTGAACTCCGCGCGGTGCGTCCCCGCGGCCTTCGACAGACGTTCGAACCCGCTGCCGTCGACTCTGACGCGGTAGACGTCGCTGCCGATGGGACTCCGCTCGGTGCCAGAGAAGTAGATCCAGCCGTCCTTCTCGTCCACGCCGTGGAGCGTTCGCACCTCCCAGCGGCCGCTCGTCACGGGCTTCAGCAGCGAGCCGTCGGCGGAGTAGTGGTACGCGTGCGTGAACCCCGACCGGCCGCTCAGCCAGAGAAACGATCCATCCGCCAGCCACGTCGGGGTCGTCGTGTCTTCGGAGCTGATCCAGTAAGGGCTCGTTTCGCGGAACAGGGTGGTCGTCGTGGCGTCAGCGGCGACGCTCGAAACGACATTGAGGTCGAGCCACGACTGCGTGCGGTTCTGAACCTCGTAGACCAGCCGGCCCGCGGGGTTCCAGGCGACGCGGACGATCAGGAAGTCGACGCCGGCGTACTTCGACGTATCGATCCAGTTGACTTCGCTTGGCCCGCCGGCGGCGGCCCGCACGACCCCCAGCTTCGCCGTGGGGTTCGGATCGCCGGCCCGCGGATATCGCCACGTCTCGACCCGCGGATCGTATGCGATGTCGTCCAGCGTGATGTACGTCGACACAGGCGTGTCGTCGATGCGGAGAAACGCCAGCCTGCGACGAATCCGGGCTCCACCAGTACGCGCGCCGCTCGCCGCGCCCGTAGATCTCCTCTTCGTAGACCCAATCCAGCTTGCCGTTCAGGATGCGTTGCCGCCCCGTCGCTGGTCAACGCCGTCTCGCGCAGCGTCGACGTGTCGACGATGAAGAGATTGTTGTCGCGGACGAAGGCCACTTTCGAGCTGTCAGGGCTGAACGTCGGTTCGTCCTCGTCGCCCGTGGCGGTGGTGAGCCGGGATGCGCGATTGGCGGCCGAAGTCGCAGAGGTAGAGATCGTCGCCGAGTGTCACGATGGCTTTCGTGTAGCCGCCGTTGAACACGAGATCGGGCGAGCGGAGGACCCGCTGCGCATCCGCGGCCGCAACGCCCGGCAGCGAAGCCAGCGCCGCCGTCGCTTTCGCGGCGTCGAACAACGTCACGCTCGAATCCGTTGCGGCTTCGACTTTCATCCAGTCCACGAGCCCCTGATCGCCGGCGGCGGGGCGCGGCCACGCGTAGTGGGACGCATCGATCCAGGCGAACGCCGGGGCGGGCTCGCCGCTGAAGTTCACGTGCGTCGCCGGACTGTAGATGTCGTCGAGGGTGAGCAGCTTTCGCTGAGCCTGAGCGGAGACAGGAAGAAGAAGGACGGTAAGAAGGAAGAGGGCACGCGGCAATCTACTTTTCACTTTGCACTTCAACCTTCCAACTTTCTTCCAGTATAGTCAGCCTATGGCGTCACTCACGTTTCTCGGCGCGGCCGGTACGGTCACCGGCTCGAAGCATCTGCTCGATTTGGGCAGCCATCGCGTGCTCGTGGACTGCGGGCTGTTCCAGGGCCTCAAGGAGCTGCGGGAACGGAACTGGGCGCCGTTTCCGATCGACGCCACCCGCATCGACGCCGTCGTGCTGACGCATGCCCACCTCGATCACTGCGGCTACCTGCCGCGGCTCGTCGCGCAGGGTTTTCGCGGGCGGATCTTCTGCACGCCCGGCACGCGCGACCTGTGCTCGATCGTGCTGCCGGATTCGGCGCACCTCCAGGAAGAGGAGGCGCGCCACGCGAATCAAGCGCGGATACAGCCGCCATCAGCCGGCGCTCCCGCTCTACACGGAGGCCGATGCCGCTCGCACGCTGACGCAGCTGCAGCCGGTCGGCTACAACCGTCCCGTGCCGGTCGTTCGCGGTGTCGAGGTCGAGTTCGTGAACGCCGGCCACCTGCTCGGGTCGGCGTTCGCCAGGATCCGCGTCGGCGGGACGGACGCTGCTGTTCGGCGGCGATCTCGGACGCTACGGCCGGCCCGTTCTTCCGGACCCGCAGCCGCCCGATCGTGCGGATGCGCTCGATGTCCTGCTCGTCGAATCGACGTACGGCGACCGCGCTGCACGAGCCCGACGACGACGGCGAACGGCTCGCGGAATCGTCACGAGAGCGGCGCAGCGCGGCGGCAAGCTGATCATCCCGGCGTTTGCCATCGGCCGTGTCGAGGAAGTGATCTACTGGCTGCGGCGCCTGGAGCAGAGAAGCGGATTCCCACGCTGCCGGTGTACGTCGACAGCCCGATGGCCGCCGCCGCGCTGCAGTTCTACAAGCAGCGCATCAACGAGCTCGATCGCGGACGTCGGCGGCAGCTGGAAAGACGTCTGCGCATTCTGCACGTCGCGCATGACGGTCGTGGGAACCGCCGAGCAGTCGAAGGCTGTGACCGCGTCACGGGAGCCCTCGATCGTCATTGCCGCGAGCGGGATGGCGACGGGCGGTCGCGTGCTCCATCACCTGGCCGAAGCCCTGCCCGACGGCAGGAACACCGTCCTCTTCGTCGGCTATCAGGCGGCCGGCACGCGCGGGCGGACCCTCGTTGACGGCATCCGCGAGGTCAAGATGCTCGGCCGGATCATTCCGGTCATGGCGACCATCGAGCGGGTGGATTCCATGTCGGCCCACGCCGACGCCGACGAGATCATGCGATGGCTGTCTGGCATCGCGCAAGCCGCCGAAAATGACGTACCTCGTCCACGGCGAACCGACGGCCCTCCGCGCGCTGGCCGAAAGGATTGCGCGCGAGCGTTCCTGGCCCGTTCATATTGCGCAGCACCTGGAACAGGTCGCCCTGGACCTGGGATAGGCTACAAGAGAGCAGAGGGCAAAGGGCAGAGGGCAGAGAAACGTAGCGTCCGGCTTCAGCCGGACGGACAAGCCATGTTGAAGAAGGTATTGGTGATCATGTCGATTGTGGGAAGTGCCGCCTGTGGAAGGGGTTCGTCTGACTACCACGCGCCGGCCGCACCGCCCGCGCCTGCCGACCGGAAATACCTGCTCGAACGGGTGGACGAGGCGGCCGTCGTGCAGATGTACGCTGACGGGTTCGCCGAGCTCTCGCTGAAAGAGAAGACGCTGGTCTGGCACCTCTACCAGGCCGCATTGGCCGGGCGCGACATCTTCTACGACCAGCGCTACGCTCACAACCTCGAGATGCGCGACCTGCTCGAGGCCGTGCTTACCCACAAGGCCGGCATCGATCCGGCGACGCTGTCGGAGATCGAGCGCTACACGAAGCTGTTCTGGATCAACAGCGGCCCGTTCAACAACCTGACCGCGCGCAAGTTCGTGCTGTCGTGCACGCCCGAGGCGTTCGCCGCCGCCGCGCAGGCGGCCGCCGAGCGCCGGCGCGCAGCTGCCGCTCAAGAGCGGCGAGACGCTCGATCAGCTCCTCGCGCGCGTCTCAAGCCGATGTTCTTCGACCCGGACGTCGACTCGATGGTCACCAACAAGACGCCGCCGAAGGGGCAGGACATCCTCGCGTCGAGCGCCAACAACCTGTACGTCGGCCTGACGATGAAGGACCTCGAGGGGTACAGGGAAGCGCACCCGCTCAACTCGCGGCTCGTGAAGCAGAACGGGAAGATCGTCGAAGAGGTGTACCGCGTCAACGGCCGCTACGGCGGCCAGATCGCCGCGATCGTGCAGCACCTCGAGGCCGCCATCCCGTTTGCGACCGAGCCGATGGCCGAAGGCGCTCGCGCGCGCTCATCGAAGTTCTACCGGACCGGCGAGACAGGCCGACCGCGAGGCGTACGACATCGCCTGGGTGCAGGACAAGGCGTCGTCCGTGGACACGATCAACGGGTTCATCGAGGTGTATCTGGACGCGCGCGGCATCAAGGGCGCGATGGGAAGCGCTCGTCTTCTACGTGAACAAGGAGAAGACGTCCGAGATCCAGAAGATCGCCGCAGAACGCGCAGTGGTTCGAGGACCACATGCCGTGGGACCCGAAGTTCAAGAAACAGGGCGTGCAAGGGCATCACCGCCAACGCCATCGACGTCGTCATCGAAACGGGCGATTCGGGGCCGATTACGCCGGTCGGTATCAACCTGCCGAACGACCAGAGCATCCGCGAGCAGCTACGGCAGCAAGTCCGTGTCGCTGTCGAACGTCAGCGAGGCGTACGACAAGTCCACGCTGCCGGAGTTCCGCAGCGAGTTTTCGTGGACGCCGGAGGAGGCGTCGCGCGCGTCGAAGTGGAACGCGCTCGCCGGCGAGCTGACGACCAACATGCACGAGGTGATCGGCCACGCGTCCGGAAAGATCGAAGAACGGCTGAACGGCAACCCGCAGTCGGTGCTCAAGGAGCAGTACTCGGCCCTCGAGGAGGCCCGCGCCGATCTCGTCGCGCTTTACTTCCTGCCCGATCCGAAGCTCGTCGAGATCGGCGCTGCTCTCGCAAGCCGATCACGACGAGGTCGTGCGGGCCGAGTACGAAGCGTACACGAGGAACGCGCTCGTGCAGCTGCGCCGGGTCAGGCAGGGCACGCAGATCGAAGAAGACCACATGCGCAACCGGCAGATGATCGTCGGCTGGCTGATGGCCAACACGAAGGCCATCGACGTCCGCACGCGCGACGGCAAGACGTACTACGTGATGAACGATCCGGCGGCGTTCCGCGAAGGCGTGGGCCGGCTCCTGAGCGAGGTCCAGCGGATCAAGGCGGAAGGCGACTACGCCGCCGCGAAGCAGCTGTTCGAGACATACGGCGTGCACTTCGACCCGAAGCTGCGGGACGAGGTCGTGGCGCGCGTCGAGAGGCTGCACCTGCCGTCGTACAGCGGGTTCGTGATGCCGAAGCTCGAGGCGGTGCGCGAGCGGAGACGTCGTAATCACCGACGTCAGGATTTCCTATCCCCAGGATCTGACGTCCCAGATGCTGGAGTACGCGGCCGCGACGCGGAGCCTTCGTCAGTAGGGCGGTGGCGTTTTCCGCCCGCGTTCCCGCTGATCTCGGGTCCAACCGTCTGGCCCAGGCCGTTCAGCGGGCGCGGGCGGCCGGGCCGCTCCTCGATCTCACCGAGTCGAATCCCACGCGCGCGGGTTTCGATTATCCGGCCGATCTGCTGGCTCCGCTGGCCCATCCACGCGGGTCTCGCCTACGAGCCGAGCCCGTTCGGCCTGCCCGGACGCGCGGCGCGCCGTGGCGCGCGACTACGAACGGCGGGGGATGACGGTCGACCCGCGCCGCATCGTGCTCTCGGCCAGCACGAGCGACGCGTATTCGCTGCTGTTCAAGCTGCTCGCCGGCGCGGGAGACGAGATCCTCGTGCCCCGGCCCAGCTATCCGCTGTTCGATCACCTGACGCGGCTGGACGAAGTGACGGCCGTCCCGTACGACCTCGAATACCACGACCGGTGGACGATCGACATGGCGAGCGTCGAGCGCGCGCTGACGCCGCGCACCCGCGCGCTCCTGATCGTCAGCCCCAACAACCCGACCGGATCGTTCGTGAAGCGCGACGAGCTCGAGCGCCTCGCCGCGCTCTGTGCCCCGCGCGGGCGTCGCGATCATCGCAGACGAAGTGTTCAGCGACTACGAGCTCGAGCCGGGCGCGGCGGCGGCCGCCGGCCGCGTGCTGGACGTGCCGGGCGGTCACACGTTGGGCGTCAGCCTCGGCGGGTTGTCGAAGTCCGTCGGGCTGCCGCAGGTGAAGCTCGGGTGGATGGCGTTTGCCGGGCCCGACGTGCTGGTCGCGCGAAGCGCTCGAGCGGCTGGAGCTCGTCTGCGACACCTACCTGACGGTGTCGACGCCCGTTCAGGCTGCGGCCGCCGGAGCTGCTCGAACGCGCGGCGCCGGTTCGCGCGCAGATCCAGGCGCGCACCGCAGCCAACTACCGCAGCCTCGTCGAGCAGACCGCGACCGTGCCCGCCTGCCGTGTGCTGCATGCCGAAGGCGGCTGGTACGCGGTCGTGCAGGTGCCGACCTTCGAGCCCGAAGAAGACCTCGCCGTGGCCCTCGTCGAGCGCGCGGGCGTGCTGGCGCATCCGGGATACTTCTTCGATTTTCCGCGCGAGTCGTTCCTGATCCTCAGCCTGCTCCCCGTCGAACGCGCGTTCGCCGACGGCGTCGGTCGCGTGCTTCGTGCACGTCGAGTCGCACGTCGGCAGCCATGCGTGAGGCGGCGGCGGGTCGGCGGGCGGGCCTGTTGATCCCGCTGTTTTCCTGTCCGGGGACCGCCAGCTGGGGCATCGGCGAGATCGGCGATCTCGCGGCGCTGACGGCGTGGCTCGCGGAGGGCGGCCAGCGCGCGCTGCAGCTGCTGCCGATCAACGAGATGGCGCCGCACGAGCAATCGCCGTACTCGGCGATGAGCGCGATGGCGATCGATCCGATTTACATCAGCCTGCGCTCCGTGCCGGACTTCGCCGGCGAGTCGTCGCTGTCGACCGGAGGATCGCGCGCTGCTGGTGCGGCGTCCGGCAATCGCCTGCGATCGACTACGCCGGCGTCAGGCAGCTCAAGCGAACGGCGCTCGCGCGCCGCCTGCGATCGGTTTCGTCGCAGAGGAGTTGCGCCGTGACTCCGATCGCGCCGGCGCCTTCGCGGCGTTCCTGGCCGAACAGGCCTGGTGGCTCGACGACTACGCGATCTTCAGAGCCATGCACGATCGAGCAGGACGGCCGCGCCTGGACCGAATGGCCCGAGCCGCTTCGCCGCCGCGACGCCGGCGCGCTTGCGGATGCGCGCCGCGAGCTCGCGAGCGAGGTGCTCTTCCATCAGTACCTGCAGTGGCTGGCGCACGATCAGTGGCAGCAGGCCCGCGCGCACGGCGCACGGCGTGGCGCTGCTCGGCGACCTGCCGTTCATGGTGGACGGCGACAGCGCCGACGTCTGGGCCCGGCAGGACCAGTTCCGCCTCGACGTCTCCGTCGGCGCGCCGCCCGACGCGTTCAGCGCCACCGGCCAGAACTGGGGCATGCCCGTCTATCGCTGGGACGTCATCGCGCACGACGATTTCAGGTGGCTGCGCGAGCGCGGGAGGCGGAACGCCGAGCTCTTCGACGGCTTCCGCGTCGACCACCTCGTGGGCTTCTATCGGACCTACGGATGGCCGCAGGGGAGATGGCGAGCCGTTCTTCACGCCGTCGGAGGAACCCGATCAGATCGCGCTCGGCGAACGCGTCCTGACCGTCTTCCGCGAATCCGGGGCGCACGTCATCGCCGAGGATCTCGGCATCGTCCCCGACTTCGTGCGCGCGTCGATGGCGCGGCTCGGTCTTCCCGGGTTTCGCGTGTTCCGGTGGGAGCGTCACTGGCACAGCGAGGGGCAGCCGTTTCGCGATCCCGTCCGACGTATCCCGCGCTGTCGGTCGCCGTCTCCGGTACGCACGACACCGAAACCGCTGGCGGCGTGGTGGGAAAGCACGACAGCCGAGGAACGCCGGCAGATTTCCGCCCTCCCGACCGCGATGCGCACGACGCCGGATGCGTCGGTGCTGACGACCGGTACCTACGGCCCGGCAGTGCGCGACGCCCTGCTCGAAATGCTGTTGGCGTCGGGTTCCGATCTGACGCTGCTGCCGGTGCAGGACGTGTTCGGCTGGCGCGACCGCATCAACGAACCGGCGACGCGTCAACGACCGCAACTGGACCTTCAGGCTGCCGTGGCTCGTCGATCGGCTGCACGAAGTGCCGGAAGCTCGCGAGCGGCAGGCGTGCCTGCGATCGTGGTCCGCAGAAGCACGGACGCATATAATCAGGAGATGGCCACGCTGCGACCGTTCCGCGCGCTGCGTCCGACGCGCGAGGACGCCCCCGCCATCGCCGCCGTGCCCTACGACGTCGTCAACGCCGACGAAGCGCGCGCGCTCGCGAACGGCAACCCTCTCAGTTTTCTCCGCGTCTCGAGGGCGGAGCTCGAGCTGCCGCCAGGCACGAATCCTTACGCCGACGAAGTCTACGGCCGGGCCGTCTCGAATTTCGACTTGCTGAAGGCGTCGTCTCTCGTCGTCGAAGACGAGCCGAGCGTGTATTTCTATCGTTTGAGCGTTCCCGGCCACGAGCAGACCGGCGTGGCGGGTTGTTTCAGCCTCGACGAATACGACAGCGGCGTGATCAAGAAACACGAGCGCACGAGACGGGACAAGGAAGACGACCGCACGCGCCACATGATCGACCTCGGCGCGCAGACCGGGCCGGTGTTTCTCACCTATCGCAGCGCAGCCGACGTGGATGCGATCGCCAGGCGCGCGACCGCGGACGAGCCGCTCTACGACTTCACCGCGACTGACAGCGTGCGTCACACGATGTGGCGCGTGAGCGGGAGCGATCGCGAAGAGCTCGTCCGCGGGTTTTCACGGGTGCCTTCGCTCTACATCGCCGATGGGCATCATCGTGCGGCGAGTGCTGCGCGGGCCAGGGACGCGTTTCGCAACCGCGGGACGACGCGGCCTTCGCTCGGCGACGGCGCCGACTACAACACGTTTCTCGGCGTGGCGTTTCCGCACGACCAGGTCCGGATCCTCTCGTACAACCGCATCGTCAAGGAAATCGGCCGGGCAGCCGTTCGACGAACACGGGTTCCTCCGGGCCGTGCAGGAGCGGTTCGACGTTGAAGCTGGTCCCGCCTCGCCCGCCAGACGTGGTGAGATCGCCATGTATTGCGGCGGCCGCTGGTACACGCTGCGCCCGCGCTCGACACCCGCAAGCGACGACGTGATTGGATCGCTCGACGTGAGCGTGCTGCAGGAGCAGCTGCTGTCGCCGGTGCTCGGCATCACGGATGTCACGACCGACAAGCGAATCGATTTCGTCGGCGGTGCCCGCGGCACCGCCGCGCTCGAGACGCTCGTTGCATCGGGCAAGGCCGTTCTCGCATTTTCGATGTTCCCCGTCAGCGTCGCCGATCTGATGGCTGTTTCAGACGCCGGCGCGATCATGCCGCCGAAGAGCACCTGGTTCGAGCCAAAGCTGCGCGACGGACTGCTCAGCCACCTCATATGAACTCAACGACAACCACGCGAGTGTTCAATTTCGGCGCCGGCCCCGCGGTGCTGCCGGTACCCGTGCTCGAAGAAGTCCAGCGCGACCTCCTGTCGCTGCCGGGCGTCGGCATGTCCATTCTGGAAATCAGCCATCGGTCGAGCCAGTTCGAGTCGATCCTCGCGCAGGCGGAAGCCGACATGCGCGCGCTCGCGGGCATTCCGGACAACTACCGCGTCCTGTTCCTCCAGGGCGGCGCCAGCCTGCAGTTCTCGATGGTGCCGATGAACCTGCTGTCGTCCGGATCGTCCGCCGATTACCTGGACACCGGATCCTGGGCATCGAAGGCTATCGACGAAGCCCGTAAAGTCGGCGGGGTGAACGTCGCCGGCTCGACCCGTGCCGACAAGTACACGCGGATTCCGGCGCAGTCCGAGCTGGCGCTGAATCCGGGTGCGGCCTACGTCCACATGACGTCGAACAACACCATCGAAGGCACGGAGTGGAAGGATCTGCCGCAGGTCGGGAACGTGCCGCTCGTCAGCGACACCTCGTCCGACATGTTCAGCCGGCCGATCGACGTCGCGCGCCACGCGCTCATCTTCGCCGGCGCCCAGAAGAACCTGGGCCCTGCCGGCCTGACCATCGTCATCGTCCGTGACGATCTGCTGGAGCGCTCGCGCGCGAAGACCTCCACGCTGCCGACGATGCTCAATTACGCCGTGCATGCGGAGAACAAGTCGCTCTACAACACGCCGCCCGTGATGGCCATCTACATCCTCGGCCTCGTCATGAAGTGGTTGATGGCCCACGGAGGCCTGGCAGGCATCGCAGCTGTAAACCAGCGCAAGGCGGCGACGGCTCTACGCGGAAATCGACCGGACGGGTTACTACCGAGGGACCGCTCGGCCCGACAGCCGCTCGCTCATGAACGTGACGTTCCGGCTGCCGACAGAGGCGCTGGAATCGAAATTCGTGAAGGAATCGACCGCAGCGGGCCTCGATGGCCTCAAGGGTCATCGCGCCGTCGGGGGGCTCCGCGCGTCTCTCTATAACGCGCTGCCGGAGGCTGCCGTCGACGCACTCGTCGAGTTCATGCGGGAGTTCGAGCGCCGGAACGGATAGCCGGCCGTCCGTCAGCGACAAAAATACGACAAACCATTCCCTTTCATAGTGTTGCGGCGAGTCACGGCCATGCTACGATGGCCGCGCTCGTCTTCGAGGAGGGTAGGTTCGTGTTGCTGTCGCTCCTGATTTGCCTGATCGCTTCGGCCGCCGTCACCCAGGTGGCCGTCCTCAGCACGACGATCTACCTGCACCGTACCGCGACGCACAAGGCACTCGAGCTCAACCCGACCGTGGCGTTCCTGTTCAAGTTCGCACTGTGGCTGACAACGGGCCTCTCGACGAAGGAGTGGGTGGCCGTCCACCGGAAGCACCACGCCTTCACCGACGAGGACGGCGATCCTCACAGCCCGAAGATCCTGGGCTTCTGGCAGGTTCAACTCGGAAACGTCTACTACTACATCCGCGAAGCGAAGAAGACGGACGTCATCGAACGCTACGCGCAGGGATATCGACGAGGGCTGGTGGGATCGTCAGGTATTCAAGCGCGGCATCGTCGGCCTGACCATCGGCACGATCCTGCTGTGTCTTGTGATCGGGCTCTGGTGGGGGCTGCTGGCCGCCGCCATTCACGCCGTGATGTACGTGTTCGTGCTGTCGTCATCGATCAATGGCCTGTGTCATCACGCCGGCTACAGGAACTTCGACAACACGGCGACGAACATCCGGTTGATCGCGCTGGTGACCGGCGGGGAAGGGCTCCACAACAACCACCACGGCTACCCGCGAAGCCCGAAGTTCAGCTGGCGCAAGAGCGAAATCGATCCCGCCTGGCCATTCATCAAGCTGCTCACAGCCACTGGCCTCGCCCGGACCTACAAGACCATCGACGAAGCAGTCGCCTAAGCCCGCGCGAGTCCCGGGTCCTTCGTACTTGGTGCCTGGTCCGTTCCAGGTCCAGGTCCAAGGTCCCCAGTCCGCATCCTAGCGGCCGCCGAGAATCGCCGACATGGACGAAGCCCGGACCAAGTACCAAGCACCAAGGCCCAAGTGACCAAGGCCCAACGGCTACTGTGCCGTGTTGTGGCCGCGGCGTCTCCGCCTCCGGCGACGCCGCCTTCGGCCCGGCGGACCGTCTTCGGCCGCGGCCGTTGCGGCGGCTGCGGTGGCGTCGGCGGGTTCGCCAGGGCCCTCGGCGATCAGCGCGTTCCAGTGCTCGACGATTTCCGGAGAGTCGCCGTGCACGTCCAGCCAGACCAGCGCCTCGCGGAAGATGCTCCGGTGCGTCAGCGCGCGCTTGGCGCGCGGGTTCGCGCCCACTTCCCGCAGGCGGCGCTGCAGGCCCAGGATCTGGCGAAGCCGTTCAACGTCGTTCCTCGCGAGCGGCAGCTCGCCGAGCTTCAGGCCCGGCGGCCGTTTCGGGACTTTGCCGTCCGCCTGCGGCACGTGCTCGCCCGTGAGCGGGATGCCGAGCGGTACGATCAGCGTGCCGAGCACGATCGGGTTCGTCAGTGTCTCCGGCGTCGATTCGAACCGGCGACGGTAGTCGTCGAGCGACGCCAGCGATTCCCACAGTTCGTCTCCGGCACGCTGGTGCAGCTCGGTCGAGAGCGGTTCGAGCAGGCCGATGTCCAGCAGGCTCCGGAACGTCCGCTCCGCCTCACCGGCCCGCAGAATCTTGTAGTACTCCTCGATGCAGCCGCGGCGGCGAGCTTCGCGCGATCTCGTGGCGATGGGCGCGGATGGCGTCGGCCAGCGGGGGATCGATCGTGAAGTCCAGGCGCGAGGCGAGCGCGACGGCGCGCAGCATCCGGACCGGGTCTTCCTTGATTCGGGTTTCGGGGTCGCCGATCGATCGGACGACGCGCGCGCTGAGATCGTCCAGGCCGCCGACGTAGTCGATGATCGAGAAAGTCGCGATGTCGTAGAACAGCGCGTTGACCGTGAAGTCGCGCCGGAACGCGTCCTCCTCGGGCGTCCCGAACGTGTTGTCGTGGTGAACGAGCGCTTGGCCGTCGGGCGTCGTGGGGTCCGGCGCCGGAACGCCCTCGGCCACCACTTCTTCGCCCGGCGCCACCTGGCGGCGGAACGTGGCCACTTCGATGACTTTCGTGCCGAACTTGACGTGCGCCAGGCGGAACCGCCGGCCGATGATCCAGCAGTTCCTGAAGAGCTTCTTGACCTGCTGGGGGTGCGCCGACGTGCCGATGTCGAAATCTTTGGGCCGCCGGCTGAGCAGCAGATCGCGGACGCCGCCGCCGACGAGGTACGCGATGTGGTCGGCCTGGTGCAGGCGATAGAGGACCTTGAGGGCGTCGGGATCGACGTCGCGGCGCGAGAGCGAGTGCTCGGCGCGCGGGACCACCCTCGGATCAGCCATCGCCGGGCATTGTACCAATTATCCTTTTTTGGGCTTTTCGGCCCGATTTTTCAGCCCTTGGCCTCTTTCCAGCTGCGCCCGATGCCGACGTCCACGTCCAGCGGCACGTCCAGGGCCGCCGCCGACTGCATCCGGTCGCGCACGATGCCGGCAAGCCGTTCCGCCTCGGCCTCCGGCACTTCGAACACCAGCTCGTCGTGAACGGTCAGGATCATCCGCGCCTCGGGCGCGTCCTTCAGCGCCGCGTGGACGTCGACCATCGCGCGCTTCATGATGTCGGCGGCCGAGCCCTGGATCGGCATGTTGACGGCTGCCCGCTCGGCGGCCGATCGGCGCTGAAAGTCGCGGCTCATCAGGTCGGGCACGAGCCGCCGCCGCCCGAACATCGTCTTCACGACGCCGGTGGAGCGCCCTTCTTCGAGCGTCTTGTCGATGAAGCCGCGCACGCGCGGGAAGCCGGCGAAGTACGCGTCGATGAACTCCTGCGCGGCCTGCGGCGTGACGCCGATGTCCTTGGCCAGCGTGAAGGCCGTCTTGCCGTAGAGCAGCGCGTAGTTGATCATCTTCGCCGTTGCCCGCAGCGCATGCGGATCGCGGCCGCTGTCGGGCCCGAACATCTTGAGCGCCGTCTGCGCGTGGATGTCGTCGCCGCGCTTGAACGCCGTGATCAGCGTCTCGTCGTCCGGCCATGTGCGCGAGCACGCGCAGCTCGATCTGCGAGTAGTCGGCGGAGATCAGGACGTGGCCCGGGTCGGCGATGAAGGCGCCGCGGATCTGCGCGTCCGAGCTCGGTGCGGATGGGGATGTTCTGCAGGTTCGGATCGCTGCTGCTGAGGCGACCGGTTGCCGCGACCGCCTGGTTGAAGCTGGTGTGCACGCGGCCGGTGTCTCGGGGTTGACGAGCACGGGCAGGGCGTCGATGTACGTGCCCTTCAGCTTCATCATCCCGCGCCAGTCGAGGATCAGTCTCGGCAGCTCGTGGGTGAGCGCCAGCTCCTCGAGGACTTCGACGGCGGTGGACGGCGCGCGCGACGTGCCGGTCCGCTTGAGGACCGGCAGGCCCATTCGGTCGAACAGCACCTCTGCCAGCTGCTTCGGCGAGTTGATGTTGAACTCGCCGCCCGCGAGCTCGTGGATCCGCTTCATCAGGCGGTTCAGCTCGAGGTCGACCTGTCGCGACTGGACCGCCAGCGCCGCCGTGTCCACGCGCACGCCGGCCTGCTCGATCGGCCATGAGCACCGGAATCAGGGGCAGCTCGAGGGAGCGGTACACGTCCGTCAGCTGCTCCTTGTCGAGCAGTGCGCGGAGAATCGGCGCGAGCTGCCCCGCCAGGTCGGCGCGCTCGCACGCGAAATCGAGGGCGGCCTCCACCGGGATGTCGCCAAGCGACAGCGCCTTGACGCCCTTGCCGCAGACGTCTTCTTCCGTCAGCGCCTTGTAGGCCGCGTGCTCGAGCGCCAGCTCTTCGAGCGGGTAGGTCGACCGCGTCGCGTCGACCAGGTAGCTGGCGATCATCGTGTCGAAGTCGAGCCCGCCGCAGCCGCACACCGTGCCTGGCGAGGACGATGGCGTCGAACTTGAGGTCGTGGCCGATCTTCGCCACGCCCGGGTCTTCGAGCAGCGGCTTCAGCACGTCGAGCACGGCGTCGAGCGGCGAGCGACGGGGCGTCGCCGAGCGCCCGATGGCCCGTCGGGCACGTAATCGGCCTCTCTCGCGGACGTCGAAAACGCGAGGCCGACGATGGAGGCGCGCATGGCGGACGGCCGATCGGGCAGCACGCGGAACGCAAACGATCCGTTCGCCTGCAGCCGGGCGGCCAGCGCCCGGACGCCGTCGATCGTGTCGACGATCCGGTACGTGCGGGCGACGCTGGCGGCGGTCGGCGCGTACTCGTTGACGATCGTGCGAAAGCCCAGCTCGTTGAAGATCTGGAAGCACCGCTCGGGCGTGGCGCCGCGATAGCGGAGCGCGTCGGGGTCGAACGTCGACCGGCACGTTGACGTGGATGCGCGCCAGCTCGCGGCTCTGGTGCGCGGCGTCGACGTTGGCGAGCAGCGTTTCTTTTCGCTTTGGCGTCAGCTCGGAGGCGTGCGCGATCAGGTTGTCGAGCGATCCGTATTTGCCGATCAGCTCCTTCGCGCCCTTCTCGCCGATGCCCGGCACGCCCTTGATGTTGTCGATCGTGTCGCCCATCAGCGCCATGACGTCGACGACCTGGTCGGGCCGGACGCCGAACTTTTCCATCACGCCGGCCGCGTCGTACCACGTGCCGTCGTCTCTGGGATTGAACACGCGGACGCCGTCGCGCACGAGCTGGAAGAAGTCCTTGTCCATCGTGACGACGGCGACGTCGAAGCCACTGGACGACGGCCGCTTCGACCAGCGTGCCGATCACATCGTCGGCTTCGTAGCGATCGGAGGTGAGGATCGGGACGCCGAGCGCCTCGCAGGCGGCGTGCACCATGCGGAATCTGTCCGGCCAGCTCGTCCGGCATCGGCGCGCGGTTGGCCTTGTAGTCGGTGACCATGTCGTCGCGGAACGTCCGGCCCGGCAAATCGAACGACGCGGCGATGTACTCGGGCTTGTGCTCCCGCAGCAGCATGCGGAGCATCGTGACGAAGATGTAGACCGCGTTGGTGGGCTTGCCCTGCGCGTTGTGCAGCAGCGCGCCGTCGCTGGTCCGAATCGGCGCGTGGTACGCGCGGTACATCTGCGAGCTGCCGTCGATGAGGTAGAGGAGTGGCTTGGCAGGCATGCAGAAGAAAGTTCAAAGTTCAAAGTTGAAAAGTAAGTTCGAAGTGCGCTCGCGGCGGCCCGTCAGAGATCGCGGGAAATTTGTACTATAACATTGAGAGTGATGCGGATTGTTCGGGCCGCGGTAATCGCCGTCATGGCGGCGATGGCGGCTGCGGGCTGCGGGAGCGTCGGCGGGCTTTTCCGGCAGTACGAATACGAAGAGGACGTGTATCTGTCGCTCGACGGGACAGCGACGGTGTACGTCAACAGTTCGATTCCTGCGCTGGACGCGCTGCGAGGCGCCACGTTCAACCCCGATCCGCAGGCCCGCGTCGATCGCGAGGCCGTCCGGCGTTACTACACCACGCCGGTCACGCGCGTCGCCTCGATCACCGAATCGCGCCGCAGCGGCCGCCGATTCGTGCACGTGCGGCTCGACGTCGACGACATCGACCGGCTGGGCGAGGCCGCGCCGTTCGCGTGGTCGCGCTACGACCTTCGGCGGACCGACTCGCAGTATCTGTATACGCAGGCGATTGGCGCGGCCGCCGGGCGAGCCGGCCGAGCGGCGCGGGGTGGAACGGCCGCGAGATCGTCGCGTTCCGCCTGCATCTGCCGAGCAAGATCGACTACCACAACGCCGGCGCCGCCAACCTCAGGCGCGGCAACATCCTCGTCTGGGAGCAGAAGCTCACGGACCGCCTGGACGGCGTGCCGCTGCTGCTCGACGCGCGGATGCAGACCCAGTCGATCCTCTACACGACGCTGTCCCTGTTCGGCATCACGTGCGTGGCCGTCGCCGTGATGTTCGGGATCGTGATCGTGTGGGTCAGGCGAAGCGGAACCAAGTAGGGGTCAATAGGTCCGAGAGGTCCACTGGTCCGAAAGGTCCCAAAGGTCCGGACCTCGTGGACCCGGCGGACTTTTGGACCCCTCGGACCCGGACCCGGACCGTCTTGGACCCTGGACCTCTCGGACTTTTAGAACCGAACCCCGAACGTGAGCCGGAACGTCCGCGGCGACGTGTACGCCGAAGCGGTTGGTGGCGGTGCCGAACGTCGGACCGAGATCTCCAGTTCACGCCCTGGACCGGCGTCGTCGTGAACGGGTTGAAGCGCGGCAACGACGCCGTCGTTCGAGAGTTGGTGAGCGCACGGATTGTCCGATGCGTGTTCAGCGACACGGCGCCGCCGTTGACGAACACGGACGGCCGCCGCAGCCGCACAGCTGGAACGTGTTGAAGAGGTTGACGAGGACGGCCTGCAGGAACAGATCGACGTTACGCGTGCCCGCGGACTTGACGGTGAACTTGTACGTATGCCGACGAGGTCCGTCCGCTTCGGGCTCTCGGTCCGGTACGCGTCGCGAGCGTGTGAAGAAGTAGTTCTCGGTGCCGCTCGATCCCTGTGGCGTGACGTAGCCCGGGTTCGTCACGAAGGGCCGCGACGTTGACGTCGTTGCCCGACGGCGCGCCGTACGGGACGCCGCTTGCGATGGTCTGGAGGAAGCTCAGGGTCAGTGCCATCGAGCTTCGGCACGCCGTAGTTGACCCACAGGCGCTGAGCGGTGGCGCTGGTCGGCCGACAAGTCGCCCTCGGGGATGTTCCAGGAGGCCTGCGTGTACTCCGGATACTGAATAGGCCGCGACGGCGACGGGGCCGCTGGAGACGTTCTCGCCATCGAAGTTGCCCCACGCGCGCGACAGCGTGTAGTTGCCGCCGACGTCGGTCCTGCCCGACACGCGATAGGTGAGCGACGTGCGTCAACCCGGAATAGCGGCGCTTGAGGTCGTTGGTGTTCTCGACCACCGCCTTGTCCGCCCGGTTGCCGAGCGAGTCGACGACGATTGCCGGTGGTCGTATCGATTCGCTGAGAGTAGAAGTCGCGAAAATCGCGGTAGGTGAAGTCCGCGCGCGCGGCGATGCGGCCGCTGATCTGCCGGCTCACGCCCACGGCGTACTCGAGCGCATTCGGCGAGCGAGAGCCCGTTCGGGATCGTCACCGACACGCCCGGCACTGAGGCGCCGGATAGCGGAGCGGTGCGTGCAGATACCCCGTCGCGTCGGCCTTGCACCAGTCGAAGACCTGCTGAATGGCGGCGGGTGACGTCACCAGGTTCGCCGCATTGGCGTTCGCGTTGATCGGCGGACCGGCATAGGCCCACGTGTAGGCGGCCGTGTTGCCCGCCTGAGAGCTCGAGTCGGCGATGCCGTTGGAGATGGCGGCGATGTACTTGGCGAAGCTGGCGGTGACCGCCCAGCGGCCTTCGCCGGTCGGATCCCAGATGATCCCGATTCGCGGGCTCCACGCCGCTGTCGTCTGTCGTCAGCCGCACCAGGCTGTTCTCGCCGTGGTTCTTGTCCCAGCGGAGGCCGAGGTTGACCGTCAGGTGGCCGTTCACGCGCCACCCGTCCTTGAAGAACAGCGAGTGGATCCGGAAGTTCGTGCCGAGGCTCGGCGTCGGCAACGGGTTGTACTGGCAGGATCGTGTTGCTGTTGCAGGAACTGCGGGTAGATGTCGGTCCCGCGGATCACGGTCGAGGTGCCCAGGATGCGGTAGTTGCTGCCCGACTGGTAGTTGTCGGACCGCCGCTTGTCGTTGAACGTGTCGTACCCGAACTGTGTGTTGTGCGAACCGCCGTCTTTCGTCGACTGGAAGTACGACCCCTTGAGGAACAGGTCGTCGTTGTCGCGTTTTTCGGGTTCGCAGACGCCGCAGAAGGTCGACGTCCAGTACCGAAACGTGCCGCCCTTGCCGCGATCGACGAGGAGGGTGCCGTTCATGAGGTCGGTGGAAGGCGAACCGGCCCCCGACGACGTCCAGTGTCGGCCCGTGACGCGCCCTTCGACGTAGAGCTTGTCGGACAGCACGCCGTTGTAATTGAACGTCAGCAGGTCCTGCGGGTTGCTGGCGTTGTACAGGCTCCCGAGGTCCATGATGTTCTGCTGGCTGCCATTCAGCTGGTCCAGCTGGAGATTCGTGTAGGCGCCGTAGAAACGATGGTTCGCAGTCGGCGAGTACGTGGCGTTCACTTCGTACCGCTTCTGGTCGTTGGTCAGCGTGTACGGGATGTTCGTGACGAACGTCTGCCGGTTCGCGATCTGATCCTGGAGCCGGCCGGCCGTGAAGAACCACAGGTGGTCTTTGAGCACGGGACCGCCGAACGTGTACTCGTACGTCGGCACGACGTGGTCGAATTTCGAGTCGCCGGGGTAGGACGCGCCCGCAGGCAGCGCCGGCGTCGGCACCGTCTGCGTCCGGTCGCCGGGAACGGGCGTCCCCGCGGGCAGGGACGTGAACGCGCGCCAGTTGTCGTTGTTGAGCGAATCGCGGAACGAACCGCTGAACATGTTGCCGCCGGATTTCGTGATCACGTTGACGACGCCGCCGCGTAAAGCGGCCGTACTCGGCGGAGACGCCGGCAGTCGCGACCGTGGTTTCCTGGACCGCGTCCTCGATGTACAGGGGGTTGGCCTGCCCGCGCAGGTTCTCGTTCGCGTCCACGCCGTTGATCAGATAGCAGCGTTTCGAACGACATCGCGCCCGCGATCGAGTAGTTCCCGTTCGGGCCCGTCGGGTGCGCCGCCGGCGCGATCAGCATGGTGGCGTTGATGTCGCGGTTCGTCGGCAGCGTCTGGATGAAGTCCTGCTTGAAGTTGGTCGCGACCTGCGACGTGTTCATCAGCGTGTCGGCCGTGTGGCCGACGACGTTGACGGTTTCCGTTCGCGCCGGCGATCCCCATCTGCGCATCCACCGGAAGCGTCTGTGTCGGCGAAAGCGTGACCGTCTTCGTGACGCGCTCGAACCCGCTCAGGTCGAAGGAAAGCGTGTATTCGCCGGCCGGCAGACCAACCATCGCGTAGTCGCCGTTGTCAGACGTGACGACCGACCGGACGCCCTGGAGGCTCGGCGACGTCGCGTTGACCGTGACGCCCGGCAGGGCCAGACCCTGCTGGTCAGCCACGTGGCCGGACAGCGTGCCGTTGGTGGTTTGAGCCGTCGCGCCCCGCGCTACGGCCAAGAGCGCGACCGCTACGAGCAGCCACGATCTCACGAAACGCATACACATTCCTCCCATGAATTGCCCGTGAGCCGCAGATCCTGGCTCGGTTGCTCGAAGCCTATAATGAGCCGCTCGGCTCACCGTGATTCGTCGTGTTTCCCGGGCAGTACCAATTAGCTGAGACAAAATCTCCAACATATTGGATTGGACCCGCTCGTACGCGAGTGCTTACAAGACGGGTATCGGCTGAGCCAGCATGGAACAATACCGGTATTGATCACCTATCCCTACTGGTGGGACACGGTCTCAGACGGATCAGGTACCGCGAACTCCGAAGCCGGAACCTTGAACCCTGAACCACCCGCGTCCTGCGACGTTCTGGTCGTCGGCGCCGGCTACACGGGACTGGCAGCCTCCCTGGCGCTGGCTCGCTCCGGCGCGTCGGTCGTTGTGATCGAGCGCGAGCACGCCGGGTGGGGTGCCAGCTCGCGCAACGGCGGGCAGGTGCTCACCGGCCTCAGGCTCGAGCCGGCAGCGCTGGTGGCACAGCACGGGGAAGCTGGTGCGCGCGCTCTTTTCGACGCGGCGATCGCATCGCTATCGACGCTCGAGTCCATCATCCGCGACGAGGGCATCGACTGCGACTACGAGCGCACCGGCCACATACAGGCCGCGCACAAGCCTGCGCACTTCGACGCCTTCCGCGACGAGCAGGAGCTCCTCGCGCGCGTGTTCGACCACGCCGTGACGCTCGTCGCACCGGCCGACCAGGCGGCCGAGCTTGGCACACGCCGCTATCACGGCCTCCTCGTCGACGAGCGGAGCGGCGCGATCAACCCTGCGAAGTATGTGCAGGGCCTGGTCCGTGCCGCTGCCCGTGCCGGCGCCTGCGTCGCCGAACACACCGACGTGCTCCGCGTCTCACGTTCCGCCGGGGCGTGGACCGTCAAGACGACGCGAGGCGACGTGCGGGCGGGAAGCCTGTTCATCGCCACCAACGGCTACACCGGCGCGGCCACCCCGGCACTGCGGCGCCGCCTGATTCCAATCGGCAGCTACATCATCGTCACGGCGCCGCTGGCGCCGGAGGTCCAGGCGCCGGCTGATTCCCAGGCGGCGGATGGTGTTCGATTCGAAGAACTTCCTGTACTACTTCAGGCTGACCGGCGACGGCCGGCTGCTCTTCGGCGGCCGGGCCGAGTTCACGCAGCCCGACGCGGATACAACTGGGCGCGCGGCCCAGATTCTCCGGCGCGGGCTGGCCGACGGTGTTTCCCGAACTGGCGGGGACGTCGATCGACTACGCCTGGGGCGGAAACGTCGCGTTCACACGCGATCAGCTGCCGCATGCCGGAAAGCTGGACGAGGCGTTCTATGCGGGCGGCTACTGCGGGCACGGCATCGCGATGGCGACGTGTCTGGGCGGACTGATGGCGCGGCGGATCGCGGGCGACACCTTCGATCATCCGCTGATCGACCGCCCGTTTCCCGCCGATTCCGTTCTACGACGGGCGCCCGTGGTTCCTGCCGGTGGTGGGCGCGTACTATCGCTTCAGGGACTGGATTGACTGAGACGTTCGACGTCGCGGTGCTCGGCGGCGGCAACGCCGGCCTGTGCGCGGCCCTGAGCGCCAGGGAGCGCGGGGCGTCCGTGGTCGTGGTCGAGAGCGCGCCGAGAGCCTTTCGCGGCGGCAACAGCCGCCACACGCGGAACCTGCGGTCGATGCACGACGCGCCGACGCCGCTGCTGACCGGCGCGTATACCGAAGACGAATACGTTGCGGACCTGGTCCGCGTGACCGGCGGGCGCACGAACGAAGCGCTGGCCGGCCTGGTCGTGCGAGGGTCCGCCGCCTGCCCCGGCTGGATGCAGCGGTTCGGAATCAGGCTGCAGCCGCCGCTCAAGGGCACGCTGCATCTCGATCGCACCAACGTCCATTTTCTCGGCGGCGGCAAGGCGCTGATGAACAGCTACTACGCGGCCGCGACCCGCATGGGCATCCGCGTGCTGTACGACACCTCCGTCGTCGGCCTCGACCTCGCGGACGGCCGGTTTCGATCGGTGTCGGTGTCGATCGACGGCCGGGTCGAGACCATCGCGGCGAAGACCGTGGTGCTCGCCGCCGGCGGGTTCGAATCGAATCTCGACTGGCTCACGCGAGATCTGGGGCGACGCCGCGGACAACTTCATCGTGCGCGGCACGCCCTACAATACCGGAGCCGTGCTGAAGCTGATGCTCGATGCCGGAGCGCAGCCCGTCGGCGATCCGACACAGTTCCACTGCGTGGCGGTCGATGCGCGCGCGCCGAAGTTCGACGGCGGGATCGTCACACGGCTCGATTCGGTGTCGCTCGGGATTGTCGTGAACGGGCGTGCCGAACGGTTCCACGACGAGGGCGAGGACTTCTGGCCGAAGCGCTACGCGATCTGGGGAAGACTCGTCGCGCAGCAGCCGTCGCAGATCGCGTATTCGCTGGTGGATGCCAAAGCAATCGGCCATTTCATGCCGTCGATGTTCCCGCCGATGGCCGCGCAGTCGATTCCCGAGCTGGCGCGGCTGCTCGACCTGCCGCCGGATGCGCTCGTTCGCACTGTCGACGCGTTCAACCGCGCGGTGATTCCCGGGACGTTCGACCACGCGATACTCGACGACTGCCGGACGGAAGGGCTGACGCCGTACAAGACGCACTGGGCGAGGCCGCTCGACACGCCGCCGTTCTGGGGATACCCGCTCAGGCCCGGCATCACGTTCACGTACCTCGGGCTGAAGGTGGACGAGCGGGCGCGCGTCCTGATGGCGAATGGCGAGCCGGCCGCCAACATGTTCGCGGCAGGCGAGATCATGGCGGGCAACATCCTCGGTCAGGGCTACGTCGCCGGCGTCGGCATGACGATCGGCACCGTGTTCGGGCGAATCGCGGGAGAGGAGGCGGGACGCCATGCTGTCGCCTGACGCGGTTCGGCAAGGCCAGCACGTGATGGCCGTGTGCAACGCGTGCCGCTACTGCGAAGGCTACTGCCCGGTGTTTCCGGCCATGGAAAACCGCCTCGTGTTCGCGAAACACGATCTCGCGTACCTCGCCAACCTGTGCCACAACTGCGGCGAGTGCCTCTACGCGTGTCAGTTTGCGCCGCCGCACGAGTTCGGCATCAACGTGCCGCGGACGCTGGCGGAACTGCGGCTTGAATCGTACGAGGAGTACTGCTGGCCCGCGGCGCTGGCCGGCGTGTTTCGGCACCACAGCGCCGCGAAAAGCTCGGCACTGGCAGCTGGCTCGACCGTCGTGCTGCTCGCCATCGCGTTGATGTCTGGCGCGGCCCTCTGGCCGGCGCAGGCGGCCGGTGATTTCTACGCAGTCGTCCCGCATGGCGTGATGGTGGCGCTCTTTGGCCTCGCCGGCGGATTTGCCACGCTCGCGCTTTCGATTGGTTTCGTCAGGGCAGCCAGATCATTTGTAGCGTCCGGCTTCAGCCGGACGTCCGTCCGTCCGGCTGAAGCCGGACGCTACGGACAAGCCCTGCGCGACGCCCTGACGCTGCGGCATCTGCACACCAGCGGCACGGATTGCACAGATGCAGAAGAGCAGCGATCGCCGTGGCGCCGGTGGTTTCACCATCTGACCCTGTACGGGTTCGCGCTGTGCTTCGCCTCGACGACCGTGGCGGCGCTCTACCACGTTGTTTTCGGCTGGCGTGCGCCCTACGCCTACGGTAGTCTGCCCGTCGTGCTCGGCACACTCGGCGGCGCCGGATTGCTGGTTGGCCCTGCCGGGCTGTTCGCGCTGCGCGAACGACGGGACCGCGCGCTCATGGATCCGGCGCAGGACGGACTGGACGGCTCCTTCATCCTGATGCTGTTCATGACGAGCGTCACCGGCCTGCTCCTGATGGCACTGCGCGGGCAGCCGGTCATGCCGCTGCTGCTCGCCGTGCACCTCGGGTTCGTCCTCGGTTTGTTCCTCACGCTGCCGTACGGGAAGTTCGTGCACGGCATCTACCGGACGGCGGCCCTCATGATCTACGCGAAGGAACCCTCGAGATGATGCCCGCTCGAGCGGCTCTCGCGCGGCCGCCGGCCGCCGTACGCCTCGACCGGCTGCCGATCGCCGGCTTCCACCGCGACATCGTCAAGCTGCTGGCGTACATCTTCTTCTTCGAGCTGGGCGACTTGAACAGCTTCGCCTTCGCGGCGCCGGGCATCCGCCAGGAATGGCAGCTCTCGCTTGGCGCCATCGGCACCATCACGTCGGCAGCATTCGTCGGGATGTTCGTCGGCGCGACGACCGGCGGCTGGTTCTCCGATCGTGTCGGCCGGAAACGCGCGCTCGTCGTGACGACGGTGTGGTATTCGACGTTCTCGCTGCTGAACGCGTTCGCGTGGAACGTGCCGTCGCTCTACGCCACCAGGATGTTGACCGGCGTGGGGCTGTCGTCGATGACCGTCATCGCGATGACCTACATCGCGGAGATGTTCCCCGCGCGATCGCGCGGCGCTTTCCAGGCGCGGATTCTGACGATCGGCCTGATCGGCATCCCGACGACGGCATACGTGGCGCGCTTCCTCATTCCGATGGCGTCCTGGGGCTGGCGGGCGGTGTTCGTGTGGGGAGCGTGCGCGATCGCCTTTCCGCTGTTCGCCCACAGGCTCGAGGAATCGCCGCGGTGGTTCGAGCATCAGGGCCGCGACGAGGAGGCCGACGCCGTCATGACGCGGATCGAGGCGCGCGTCCGCGCCGAGACCGGCGAGCTGCCGCCGGTGCCGGACGGCTGGACCGCGTCGACGGCGAAGCCGGGAGGGGTCGCCGAGCTGGTGCGGTCGGGGTCGCTCCGTCGGGCGATCGTGCTCATCGCGATCTGGAGCTTTCAGACCCTGGGCATCTACGGGTTTCTGACGTGGGTGCCCACGCTGCTCGTCGAGCACGGATTTTCCATCGTCCGTTCGCTGGAGCGATCGTCGGCGATGTCGATCGGCGCGGTTCCCGGCGCGTGGATCGGCGAGAAGATTTCCGATCGCTGGGAGCGCAAGACGCTCATCGCCATCGTCGCAATGGTGATCGCCGTCTTCGGGATGAGCTACGGGCTCAGTTCGCGAACCGTGACCATCGTGATTTTCGGGTTTCTCGTGGCGATGTCACAACAGGTGTTCGCCGCGCTGCTCTACGCCTATACGCCGGAGTGCTTTCCGACGGCCGTCAGGAACACCGGCGCCGGCCTCGCGTACGGCGGCGGGCGTCTGGCCAACGCATTGGGCCCGCTGCTTGTCGCGTTCCTGTTCGCGAACTACGGCTATGCGAGCGTGTTCGAGTACATCGCGGTGTGCTGGGCGATGGTCGCGATTCTCATTACGGTGTTCGGGCCGAAGACGCGCGGGAAGACCCTGGCGTAACCGTCTAACGCTGAACCGTCTATGACGTTGAACGCGGAGCACGCCGAGCCCGCAGAGTTGTCGAGCCGGATCCGTTTCTCTGCGATCTCCGCGATCTCTGCGTTCAACGTCGTGACTGGCGTTCAACGTCGTGACTATCGTCTCGTGCTGGCACGTGCGAGGACGACCGCGGAGCTCGACGACATCGAATCGTAGTAGCCGGTGAACCGGCGCGGCTCGAATGCGTCGTATGACTTCAGGTTGGCGGCCCACCGGTGCGCGATGGGCTGGTACCACAGCTCCGCGTCGACCTGGAACGGACCCTGCGCGTCACCGACGGCCACCGAATAGCGGATGCGATCGCTGCCGCCGGAGAAGTCCGCGTCCTCCAACGCCTCGCCGTGGACGGCCACGTCCTTGTCGGCGGTCCGCTTGTCGAAGCCGTGCGGCAGCAGCCGGTTGTCCTTCACATAGCGAACAGCCGTCAGCAGACCCGTCGTCAGCGCGCCGCTCGGGGCCGCCATAACGGTCTCATAGATCTGCACCTGGTCGGGGCTCGTGATCTCGGTGTAGTGCGGTTCGAATCGCGTGGCGTCAGCGTCGTTGTCGTTGCCGCGAATGGCGCCCGTCGGTTCGAACGCTCCGGACTCGAACACCGTGCGGCCGTTCCCGTCGCGGACCGTGACGTGGAGCCAGACGCGGCGCGATGGGTACGCCGTCGGGAGCTTGTGGCCGCCGAGGTTTTCAACGGACAGGTCGGCCACGAGGCGTCCGCCGCGCTGATCGACGCTGCCGATCGTGAGGCGCGCGGCCTCGCTTTGCAGGTGCGCCACCGTCCGATTCGCCGCGGCCTCCAGTTCCTGGGGCTGCGCCTCCACGGCCAGGTCGTAGCGGAACTTGTTCAGCAGACGCTGCATGAAGAAGTTGCCGCCCACGAACGTATGCCGCGCCATGCCGGTCCGAGGCTCGCCCAGGACGGAGGACACGGGGACGTCCTCCATGACCGTCGGCATGTGGCACGTCTGGCAGCTCTGTGTGGTCCGATAGTCGCTGTGGAGCCACTCCTGATAGGGCACTTGTTCGGGGAGCTCCCCGATCGGCTGGCCCTGCGGCCCGAGCGCCTGCGTGAAGAGCGTGTGGCAGGTGGCGCACAGTTCGGAGTCGCGAATGTGCGCGCCCTCGGTCGGCTTGAACGTCGCCGACGAGACCATCATGGAGCTCTGGCCCTTCTCGATCTTGAACGGACCGTAGACCGGCCGTTCGCCGATTGGCCGCGTGGTGTCGATCTTGAAACCGCCGACGAAGCTCTCGCGTTTGCCGAAGTTGTCGGGTGTGATCTGGTGGCACACCGAACACGTCACGCCGTCCGCCGCGAGCCGATCCCCGGGTTTGCTCTTCGCGAACGGCAGGTGCGAGAAGATCTCGCCCTCACGGCCGGCGAGCTTCGCTTCGTACCGCGCCGCGGGCATGTGGCAGATCGAGCACTCGTCCTCGATCGCCGCCTTGGCCGTCGGGTGATCGATGATCTCCCGCCGCACCCCCGCCTGCCAGTAGGGGTCGCGGGCGGCGTTGGCCATCATGCTCGTGCGCCAGTTGTAGCCGATCGAGATGTCCTCGCCTGTCGAGGTCGAGAGGCCGTTGTGGCACGCAATGCAGCGATCCGAGGTCTGAAAATGCGTGCCGAAGGCGATATGGGGATTCGTTTTCGTCTCCTTGGTCGTCTGCTGTTGCGACGCAAGGTTCGGCGAGGCAAGGACGACAACAACGAGGGCGGCGGTCAGGACGGCGCTCAGGTATCTGAACACCGCTACCACCCTGCCTTGAGGCTGCCGTCAGCGTAATCCCACAGCAGGTAATACAGGAATTGCGTCGCGCGTCCGACGGTGTTGTTCACCGGCATCCGGACTCCCACACTGGCGAGGATGTGCATCCGCTTGCTGAGCGGAATCTGCACCTGCGGCACGATGTCCCAGTTCATCCTGGCCCCGCTTTCGAGATCGCGGTCGGCGATCACCTCGAGCATCGGCGTCCAGGTGCGGCCCAATCCGCCGCCGGCGCTGAAGCTCTGGCCGATTGCCGTGTGCGCATACCACGCGTTCGGCGCGACGCTTGTGTGGAACGGTAGTTCGAAGCCCGTCCGGAACTGGACGGACACGTTGGCCGGCAGCGCCTGATCGAACGCCACGAAAGTTTCGAACACCGGCGTCTCGCCGCCAGTTCCCTTCGAGGTATCGCCGGTCGGCGCGATGATTTCTCCCGCGACACTCATGATCGAGCCGGCCTCGTTGCTGTGGTACACCTTGTGTTTGTAGCCGATCGAGGCGTCGCCAAAGCCATGCATCCAGGAGTCGGCGGCGGCTTCCTTCGTATACATGTACGGCAGCGCCGCTTCGATCTGCCCGGACGACCCGACGCGGCGCTCGAGCACGAGCGTGGTTCCCATGCCGGATGTCCGGCTCGTGTTGAACGACGACGTCAGCACCACTTCGTTTTCGGGAAACGCCTTTTCGGTGATGAACGCCCGAGGGAAGTTCAGGTCGCCCTGCGGCCAGGATTTGCTGGTGCAGAACGCCCGCAGGTAGCCGATGACCTTGTCGATCTGGTCCTCGTCCAGCACGTCACGAAATGCCGGCATGATCCGGGAGAAGCCGCGGGCGGGGCCGCCGTTGTGAATCGTGGCGCTCCAGTCGCCGTCCGGTTCCTTGGTGGCAAACGAGCAATCGCTAAAATCGGGCAGCCGCGTGTCGAATCCGACCGCGGTTCGCTGGGCGCCTTTCCCCTCGACGCCATGACAGGACACGCAGGCCGCCTGATAGACGTCCTTGCCCGTGTCCAGCTTCAGTTTCGCGCTGCTGTTGGTGGGGCTGCTGGTCTGCGCGCGAAGAATCGAGACGTCGACGCCGCACAGGATGACGAACACGAGCAGGAGCAGCCAGGCGGACAACGGCGCAAGGCTGCCGGCAATCCGGCGGTCTTCGTTCACGTTCGGGCTCTTTTCATTCAGGCGCGCGCTCGCTTCCTTGGCTGGGCCTCGGGCCTGGCTTCGACGTGCTGCGGCTTCTTCTTCGAGGCGCTGATCGAATCGAGGCTCTTTCGCAGAGCCTCCATCAGGTTCACGACCTTCGGCGGCGCTTCGACCTCGGGCGCCACCACTTCCCGGCCCTCGATTTTCGCGTCGATGATCTGCCGCAGGCCGTCCTGATATTCGTCTCGGTACGACGTGAAGTCAACCTCGCCCTCGAACGTGCTCATCACCTGGCGCGCCAGCTTCACCTCCTCCGGCTTGACCTTGACCGGCACGCCGCCGAGCTCGTCGATCGCGTCCATGGCGCGGATTTCGTCCGCATGCCTGAGCGTATACATGATCAGGCCGCGCTCGCGCGGCTGCACTTTCACGAGATACTCGCGGCCGTACAACGCCACCTTGCCGATGCCGGCCTTGCCTTCCATGCCTTCACGAACGACCGCGAAGGCCTCCGACGCGACGGGTCCGTCCGGCGCGAGGTAGTACGGCCGCTCGAGGTAAATCGGATCGATGGCCGTGTCGTCGGTGAACTTCTCGAGGTTGATCACCCGCGTCGAATCGACGCGCACTTTCTCGACGTCCTCCTCGTCCATGACGACGTAGTTCCCCTTCTCGAACTCGTACCCCTTCACGATGTCGGTGTTCGGCACCTCGCGCTCGCACTTCGGGCACCAGCGCTTCTGCTGAATCCGCGTCTTGCACTCGGCGTGAAGCTGGTTGAAGCTGATCGTCGCGCCGGCATCGGTGGCCGGAAACACCTTGATCGGGATCGTGACCAGGCTGATCTTCAGGTAGCCTTTCCAGGTTGGTCGAGCGGGCATGGGGACTCCGGGGAGTGGCGAATGAACAATGAAGAATGAACAATGAAGAACGAAGAATCAAACAGAGAATGCAAAATGTAGAACACGCGGGCCCGCGAGCAAAGCAGAAAGTGCGATAAGCCTGGCGAAGCCAGCCAAATGATACTGATTCTCAGTGGCACGGTTGGTGAAGGCGACACGGACACATGGGCGGCGCGGACATCCGGGATCGAACGTTCCGTTTCGCATCTCGCACGCTGGAACTCTCGGAGACGCTCTATCGAGCCGGCGGCGTCGCTCGTCTTGTTGCCCCTCAGCTTCTCCGCGCCGGCACCTCGGTCGGAGCGAATCTAGAAGAGGCGTATGCAGGCCAATCGAAGGCGGACTTCGTCGCGAAAACATGTATCGCGCTCAAGGAGGCCAGGGAGGCCAAGTACTGGCGGCGTCTAATCGACGCACGCAAGCTCCTCCCGCACGTCGACCTGAATCCTGATATTCAGGAGGCCGACGAAATCATTGCCATCCTGACCACGATTCTGAAACGGGCGCGCGAGTCATCGTTCCGCGGCCGGTAGCCCGCGGTCTCCAGTGTCCTTTCATTCCTTCCTCGTTCATCCTTCCTCTTCATCCTTCATTCTTCATTGTTCATTCTTCATTGATCAGATTTCCCCCGCGATCGCCTTCATCATGTCCGCCGTGTTCGCGCTGCCGCCGAGATCCGGCGTGCGCACCTTGCCGCCCGACACGACGCGTTCGATGCCGGCCACGATCCGGTCGTGGAGCTCCTCGTGGCCGAAGTGCTGCAGCATGAGCGCGCCGGCCCAGATGGCGCCGATCGGGTTCGCGATGCCCTTGCCTGCGATGTCCGGCGCCGAGCCGTGAATCGGCTCGAACATCGACGGGTAGTCGCGCTCCGGGTTGATGTTCGCGCCGGGCGCCACGCCGAGGCTGCCCGACACGGCGGCGCCGATGTCGGTCAGGATGTCGCCGAACAGGTTCGACGCCACGATGACGTCGAGCGTCTGCGGGTGGGTGACCATGCGCGCGGCGATCGCGTCGACGTAGTATTTCTGATACTTCACCGTCGGGTATTTCGCGGCGACTTTCTCCGCCACTTCGTCCCACAGCACCATCGAGTGCCGCAGCGCGTTGGACTTGGTCGCGTTGGCGAGCATCTTTCGCGGGCGCTTCGCGGCAATCTCGCACGCGTAGCGGACGACGCGCTCGATGCCGGTGTAGGTGAAGACGCCCGTCTGCTCGGCGACCTCGTACGTCGTACCCTTGTGCACGCGGCCGCCAACGCCTGAGTATTCACCCTCGGTGTTCTCGCGGACGCAGACCATGTCGATTTCAGCCGCGCTGCGGTTGGCCAGCGGCGAGGTGAGGCCGGACAGCAGCCGCATCGGACGCAGGTTGATGTACTGGTTGAAGTGCTTGCGGAGCGGCAGCAGGAGATCGCCCGCCGAGATGTGATCCGGCACCGTGGGCGCACCGATCGCGCCGAGATAGATGGCGTCGAACTTCGCGAGCCGCTCGAAGCCGTCCTCGTCCAGCATCTTGCCGTGTTTCAGGTAGAACTCGCAGCCCCACGGCAGGTCCGTGAACGACAACGCGATGCCTGTCCCCTTTGTCGCCGCCTCGAGCGCCGCGATGCCCGCCGGAATCACTTCCTTGCCGATGCCGTCGCCCGCAATCACCGCAATCTTGTGAGTCTCTGTCGTCGCCATGCTGCTTTGCCCTCTGCCCTCTGCCCTTTGCTCTCTGCCCTCGGAAAAGCCACTAAGGTTATCACCCACGCCCCTGCTGCCGCAGCCAGCCCCGCGATGGCGGGGCTGATTGCCCCCCGGCCGCGTCCGCCGGTCGCCACGTGCAGCGCCAGCGCCACGCACACGCCCGCCGCCATCGTCACCAGCGCGCCGGGCGCCGACGTCCTGCGCACGTACAGGCCGGCGATGATCGGGACGAACAGGGAGACGCCGACCAGCGTGTAAAAGATCGTCAGCGCGTTGACGACGCTGCCGAGCGCGATGGCCAGCGCGGTGCCCGCCACGCCGCTGGCGACCGCCGTCAGACGGGCGACGCGAAGCACCCCGGCATCCGAGGCTTCCGGGGCCACGAAGCGCTTGTAGAGGTCCTGCGACAGCGACGTCGTGAGCATGAACAGCACCGCGTCCGCGGCGCTCACCTCGGCCGAGAACACGGCGGCCAGCCCGATGGCGCCGACGAGGGGTGGCAGCGTGCGGACGAGAATGGTCGGCAGCGCGGCGTCGGCCGATTCGAGCGACGGAAACTGCGCGCGAGCCACGATGCCGAGCAGCGCCGGCACGATCGCGAACGCGAACAGGGCGAGCGCGTTCAGGCCGACCCCGATGCGGACCGTGCGATCGTCGCGTGCGCCGAAGATCTTCTGCAGCAGCCCGGGCGAGACGATGAACGGCGGGACGATCACGGCCAGCGTGAGGACTCCCGGCGAGCTCACCCGCCAGAATTGCCAGTACGCCGGCTCTGGCTGTACGACGGACAGTGCCTGCCATCCACCCGCCGCAGCCAGCGCCAGCGGCAGCGCGAGAGCGAAACCGGCCAGCTTGACCGCGAGCTGCACGACATTGACCCACGCCGCGGTGAGCAAGCCGCCGGCCGTGAAATAGACCGTGATGGCCGCGCCCCCGATCGCGCAGCCCATCCAGGGAGCGGTGCCGGCCACCGCGCTCATAATCGATCCCATTGCCCACAGCTGGCCCGCGAGAATGAACAGACGACCCGACCCACAGGATGCCGGCGGCGAAGGCCCGGACCGTCGAGCTGTAGCGATGCTCGAGATAGTCGCCGACCGTGTGAAGTTCGTTGGCTGCGGCTTCGCGCCGCATCGCGGGTCCGATCCACAACGCGAGCACGATCGAACCGATCGCGGCCGACCCGACCCACCACCATGCAGCGATCCCGCTGCTGTATCCCAGTCCCGCCGCACCGACAGTCGATCCGGCGCCGATATTGGCCGCCAGCATGGTCGAAAACAGCAGGCCCGGGCCGAGACGCCGCCCCGCCACGAAGAAGTCGGCGGCGCCGCGCACGCGGCGCCCGATCCACAGGCCGAGCGCCATCAGCGCCAGCGCGTAGCTGAGGAGAACGGCGAGATGAAGGTTCACTTCAGATCGCGAACGGCGGGAATCCCGGCGATGCCGGTGGCCTGACGCGCGGCCCGCACGATGGCGTCGGCCACGACTTCCGCGGCGAGCGAGCCGACCTGCCCGGCGTCGGCCGCCGCGGTGCCCGTGGCGAGCGTGAATATGACGTCGCCGTCGCCTGGCGTGTGCGCCGGCGCGAGCGCCCGCGCGAAGCCATCGTGCGCCATCTGCGATACACGTGTGGCGTCGGTCTTCGTCAGGCGCGCGTTCGTGGCGACGACGCCGAGCGTGGTGTTCTGCCGGACCGCGGTTCCCGTGCCGCCGGCCCGCAGGATCTTTCTCGCGTCGGCGAACGCCTTGCCGTCCGCGGTACGCACGCCGGCCACGACCTGGCCGTTCGAGGGATCGATGACATCACCGGCCGCGTTGACGACGACGAGCGCGGCGACGATCAGGCCGTTGGGCATCGTGATGGCGGCGCTTCCCACGCCGCCCTTCATGCTGCGTCCCATTCCCGCGGCCTTGCCGACCGTGGCACCGGCCCCGGCCCCGATGCTGCCGTCGGCGACCGGCGCGTCAGTCGCCGCTCGCGCCGCCTGATAACCGCAGTCCGCAGCCGGACGGATCCGGCCGTCGCCAACTGACAAATCGAAGATCGCCGCCGCGGGCACGATCGGGACGTGCGCGGGCCCGAACTCGAAGCCGATCCGGCGCTCTTCGAGATACCGCATGACGCCGGACGCCGTGTCCAGGCCGAAGGCACTGCCGCCGGACAACACGATCGCGTGGGCGATCTGAACCAGGTTGACGGGGTTGAGCAGATCGGTTTCGCGCGTCGCCGGCGCGGAGCCTCGCACATCCACGCCGGCCGTTACGCCTGCCTCGGCGAGGATGACCGTGCAGCCGGTCGGCCGCTCCGTCAGCGTGTGATGCCCGACCTTGATGCCGGCGACCGCGGTCAAGCGTCTGGTTGCCACCGGACTGCGCGCCGATCGACGCGGCCGCCGCCGCTGTAAGCGCAAGAGCCCCGAATGCGGCGCGTGCGCCCATCGGCCTATCCCTTTTCGTGCAGAAACGACGGGAGATCCGCCTCGAACAGCTCCCGCTGATCGTCGGGCATCGTGTACGTGTGCTGCGCTTCGGGAAAGCGCCCCGCCCGAACATCCGCGACGTACGCTTCGAGCGCCTTCAGCGTGTCGCGCCCGATGTCGGCGTACTGCTTGACGAACTTCGGAACGTGCCCCGAGGTGAGGCCGAGGATGTCGTGCCAGACGAGCACCTGTCCGTCGCATTGAGCGCCGGCGCCGATGCCGATGGTCGGAATGGTGAGTGCCCGCGTGATGGCGCCAGCCACCGGCTCCGGCATGGCCTCGAGCACGATGGCGAAGCAGCCGGCCCCTTCGAGCGCGAGCGCGTCGTCCAGGAGTTGCTGGGCCTTGGAGGCGGTCCGGCCCTGGGCTTTGTAGCCGCCGAGCTGGCTGACCGACTGCGGCGTGAGGCCGATGTGACCCATCACGGAGATGCCCGCGTCGAGCAAAGCGGCGACGCGGCGGAGCCTCGAGCCGGCGCCTTCCACTTTTACGGTGTCCACGCCGGCTTCCTTGACGAAGCGAATCGCGTGCGCCACCGTGTCGTCGTCGGACACCTGGAAGGAGCCGAACGGCATGTCGGCCACGACGAGCGCGCGGGTCGTGCCCCGGCGAACGGCCCGCGACAGCAACAGCATCTCGTCTACCGTGATCGGCGTCGTCGAGTCGTAGCCGAAGACGGTCATCGCGGCGGAATCGCCGACGAGCACGATGTCGACGCCGGCGGCGTCCGCCAGGCGGGCGCTCGGCGCGTCGTACGCCGTCACGACGGCGATCCGTTTTCCCAGGCGCTTCAGGGCGCCGATGTCGGCGGGGCCAGTCAATGGCTTCCTCCCCGATCGAGCGGCACGTTATCGATGAGGCGCGTCCGGCCCACGCGGGCGGCGATCGCGAGCGTCGGCTGTCCCTCGAAATCAGCGATGGCCACGTAGTCAATATCGACGCCGGGCCGCGCCGACAACACGGCCCGGGCAGCGTCCACTGGATCCGCGTGGTTCCGGAAGGCGCTCAGGCCGGCGTCGAGGGCCCGCGGAATCGCCAGGGCCCGTGAGCGCTCCTCGTCCGATAAGTGGGCGTTGCGCGAGGACAGCGCGAGGCCGTCTTCGTCCCGCACCGTCGGCACGACACGGATGTCGAGATCGAGGTTCAGGTCGCGAACCAGGCGCCGTATCACGGCGACCTGCTGCGCGTCCTTCTGCCCGAAGAACGCGATCTGCGGCGCGACGATGTTGAAGAGTTTCGTGCAGATGGTCGCCACCCCGCGAAAATGTCCTGGGCGATGCGCGCCTTCGAGATCGAGGGCCGGCCCGTCGACGTGGACCCACGTCGCGAATCCCTCCGGGTACAGCTCGCTGGCGGCGGGAGCGAAGCAGAGATCGACGCCCGCTGATACGGCCAGGCGCTGATCCTGCGCCTCGGTGCGTGGATAGCGCGCGAGATCGGCCGGATCGCCGAACTGGCTCGGGTTGACGAAGATGCTCGCGACGACCACGTCGGCGCTTCGGCGCGCGGTCTCGAACAGCGCGGCATGTCCCGAGTGCAGCGCGCCCATAGTCGGCACGAGGGCGATCGTTTTGCGATTGCGGTGGGGCGCGAGGGCGCGGCGGAGCTCGGCGACCGTGTGAACCGTCGTCACACGCGTGTCACCTGCGCCATTGCGCGGTAGAGGGCTTCGAGATCCGGCGCGGCCTGATGGATAGCGGCGATGTGCGCGTCGACGGTTGCCACGTCGCCGCGGGCGATGGGGCCGGTCAGCTCGAAGCCGTTATCGATCGTACGGCGCATCAACGGCAGCAGCGCCTCCGGCGGTGCGCCGGCGCTCTCGAGCAGACGCGCGGCCGCGCGATAAAGCGTCACGAGGAAGTTCGACGCCATCGCGGCGCCGGCGTGATACACGGCACGTGATTCGTCGCGGATGTCGAACGGACGAAGCCCGAGACGACCGGCGAGCCAGTGCGCGCGGTCGCGGGCGGCGTCGTGTTCGGCCGTAACCGCGCCCCACGCGCCGTCGAGCTGTTCGGGTCCACGCGCGCACGTGAAGGTCTGCAGTGGATGGAGGCCGAATCGCCGTTCGTGCCCCGCCAGGGCCGTCAGCGGCGTCGCGCCGCTCACGTGTGCGACCCACGGGCCAGGCAGGATGGTGGCAGCGACGTCCGCGATCGCGGAATCCGGCACGCAGAGCAGCACGAGATCCGCGTCTCCGCTGCCGGGACCGCCCGCGCCGCCGGCCGCGAGGCCTTGCTCCGTCAGCCTCGCGTGGACGGCGCCGCCGACCCGCCCCCGACCGATGACCTTCACAGCCGAAAACATCGTGTTGCCTACCGATCATTCTACCTAGTCTGGGGATTGTCACGTACGGGCCACTGAGGCACAGAGGGCACAGAGACGATGCATTTCCGGAAAGAAGAATTTCTCCGGGCTCTCTGTGCCTCTGTGGCGACGTACGTGATGGGTCGTTCGTGCAAGAATGCGGATATGAAGAGCACCTTGCGCGCCGTTGTGTGCGGCGCTGTTTTGTACGGCGCCGCGTGCTCGAGCCAGGCGCCGGCGCCGCCCGCCACGTCCGCGACGTCCGCCACGGCGTCCTCAGGGCCCAGGCTCGCGCAACTGCCTGACGTGGACATGAACGCGGTGCTCGCTCACACGCGCCTGCTGTCGTCGGACGAGTTCGAGGGCCGCGCTCCTGGAACGGCCGGCGAACGCCGCACGGTGGATTACCTGGTGCGTGAATTCACGAAGGCCGGGCTCAAGCCGGGCAACACCGACGGCACGTTCATCCAGAAGGTGCCCCTCGTCGGCATCACGCCGAAGCCGGCGCCCCTGATGTTGCGCAAAGGCGAACGCGAGCAGACGCTGAAATGGAATGACGATGTCGTCGCGTGGACCAAACACGTTGCTGACTCGGCGAGCATCAACGCCTCGGAGCTCGTGTTTGTCGGCTACGGAGTCGTGGCGCCTGAATATGGCTGGGATGATTACAAGGGCGTGGACGTCGAAAGGCAAGACGCTCGTCATGCTCGTCAACGATCCGCCTGTCGCTGATCCCGCCAACCCCGGCGCGCTCGACGCCAACGCCTTCGGCGGGAAAGCAATGACCTACTACGGCCGCTGGACGTACAAGTACGAGATTGGCGCGGCCAAGGGAGCGGCCGGCGTGCTCATCGTGCATGAGACCGGTCCGGCCGGTTATCCGTTCAAGATTCTGCAGGACAGCAACACCGGCGAGAAGTTCGATCTGGTTACCCCTGACAAGAACATGGGCCGCGCCGCCATCGAAGGCTGGGTGACGCTCGACCAGGCGAAGAAGCTCTTTCAGATGGCGGGGCAGGATTTCGACGCGCTGAAGCAACAGGCCGCCACGCGGGAGTTCAAGCCCGTCCCCCTTGGCGTGACCGCGTCCATGACGATTCGCAACACGCTCAGGACGATCGAGTCCGCGAACGTTGTGGCGAAGCTCGAAGGGGCCGATCCCGCACTGAAGGACGAGTACATCGTCTACACCGCGCACTGGGACCATTTCGGCAAGAGCGCCGAGGGGATTTTTCACGGCGCGCGCGACAACGCGTCGGGAACGGCGGCGCTCGTCGAAATGGCGCGGGCGCTGCGGAAGGCGTCGCCTCCGCCGAAGCGGTCGTTTCTTTTCGCAGCGGTGACGGCAGAGGAGCAGGGGCTACTGGGGTCGGAGTACTACTCGGTGACGCCGATCTATCCGCTCGCCAGGACCGTCGCCGAGATCAACATGGACGAGTTGAACGTGAACGGCCGCACGAAAGACCTCACGCTGATTGGGTACGGCGCGTCGGATCTCGATGACTACGCGCGCGACGCTGCCGGCGAGCAGGGACGCACGGTGCACGCGGACGCGGAACCGGAAAAGGGCTACTACTACCGGTCCGACCACTTCAACTTCGCGAAGCAGGGCGTGCCGGCGCTCAGTCCCGACTCGGGGGTGGCATTCCTCGGCAAGCCGAGGGACTACGCGCAGAAGGTCCGGGATGAGTGGACGGAGCACCTGTACCACACGCCGAAGGACGTCATCACGCCCGCGTGGGACCTGACCGGGGCCGCCGAGGATTTGAAGGTGCTGCTGGCCGTCGGCTACCGCGTATCGCAGGCGGCAAAATACCCCGAATGGAAGCCAGGGAACGAGTTCAAGGCGACGCGCGAGGCGATGCTCAAACGGCCGTGACTCGTGACTCGTGACTCGTGACTCGGCTCGGATCCCGACTGCCGACTGCTGACTGTTGACTGTTGACTGCCGACTGGACATGATGCGCGTTCGCGGCTGGCTCCTGGTCTTGTGCGTGCTGCTCCTCGTGTGGCAGCCGATCAGCATGGCGCTGACGATCGCGGGGCGGCTGGACAGCCTGTCGCTGCGCGGACCCGGGTTCGCGGTGATCCTCGCGGCGCGCTTCCTTGCCGCGGCGTTAGGCATCGCGGCCGGGCTGTCCCTCCTGCAGCGCCGGCCGGGTGCAGTCAGCCTTGCCAGAGCGTCGCTCATCTTCTCGGCCGCAATCGATGTGCTTGTCTACGCCACGCCGTGGTATCCGAACAATCGTCCGCCGGGCGACGCTGCGCTGATCCTGGGCGGCTCGCTGATGTACTACGCTCTGTGGCTCGGATATCTGTGGCGCTCGAAGCGCATCGCCTCGACATTCGGTTGACTGCCGACTGCTGACTGCCGACTGATATGCATCTCACCCTCGTCCATCACGGCGACGCCGTCGGCCCCGACGTCGACCCGCAGCGTCCGCTCTCCGAACGCGGCCGTCGTGCTGTCGAGCGCCTCGCGGCCGGCGCCGCAGCGCGAGGCGTAAAGCCCCAGGTCGTGTGGCACAGCGGCAAGCTGCGCGCAAAGCAAACGGCGGAGGCGTTCTGGCGCGCGTGCAATCCGTTCGCGGAGTTCTCCGCGACGCGGGATCTGCAGCCGGAGGATTCCCCCGAGCGGATGCGCGATCGCCTCCGCGCGGAGGCGCGCGATGTGCTCATCGCCGGCCACTACCCGCACCTCCCCGGCCTTCTCGCGCGGCTGAGCCCCGGCAGCCCCTCGTTTCCGCAGCACGGCATCGTGGCGCTCGTAACCGAAGACGAAGGGGAAACGTGGAAGGAAGAATGGCGCGAGACGTGATCGCGCAAGGTGCGACGAGTGGGATCGCACAAGGTGCTGACGGGTGGGATCATGCAACGTGCCTGGTGCGCCCGCACGTTGCAGCGTGGCCGTTCAGCACGTTAGATTCGTGACCGCCGAGCACGTTGGAAGCCGCGGCGTCCAGCACCTTGCGCGATCGCAGGCGCAGCACGCTACAGCTCCGTCGTCTTTTCAACCAACAAGCCCCATGCGTTTTTGACATGCCGTTCGGTCGTGTCGAGATGGCCGATCGCGAGGCGCAGCGCAACGCCCTCGCGCAGTTTCGTGTGCGACAGGAACACGTCGCCGGTCTGGTTCACGAGATCGAGCAGCCGTTCGTTGGCGGCGTCGAGCTCCGCGGGCGGGAGCGTTCGACCGGCGGGATTCCATCGGAAGCACACCACGCTGAACGGAACGGGCGCCAGCCGCTCGAAATCCGCGTGCGCGTCCACCCACGAGGCAAACAGCTGCGCGAGGCGGATGTGTTCGGACAGCCGCTCGCGAATCGATCGGGCGCCGAACGACCGAAGGATCATCCACAGCTTCAGCGATCGGAACCGGCGGCCGAGCTGGACTCCGGTGTCCATCAAGTTGTTGGGCGCGCCGGCGGGTCCGGCCTCCGTCGTGCGCAGGATGTGCTCCGGCGTAAGCGCGAACGCCGAGCGCAGCACGTCCATGCGCCGGCAATACAGCACGCTGATGTCCACCGGTGCGAACAGCCATTTGTGCGGGTTGACGACGAGCGAATCGGCGCGGGCGGCTCCGCCGAGGATATGCGCGTGCGACGGCAGCATCGCGGCGACGCCGGCGTATGCAGCGTCCACGTGCAGCCACAGCCCTTCTTTCTCGCAGATGGCCGCGACATCCGCGACCGGGTCCACGCTCGTCGTCGACGTCGTGCCCACCGTAGCGACGACCGCGATCGGCAGCAGGCCAGCCGCGCGATCCTCCGCAATCGCGTCGCGCAGGGCATCCGGCCGCATCCGGTACGCACTGTCCACCGGAATGCGGCGCAGCGACTGGTGGCCGAGTCCGATCGCGATGACACCCTTGTCGATCGACGAATGCGCCTGCTCGGAGCAGTAGACCCGCAGCCCGGGGATGTCGCTGCGCCCGGCGAGGCCGCGTAAGCGGACCTGATCGACAGCCGCCTCGCGGGCGGCGAGCAGCGCGTGCATGGTCGAGATGGACGCGGTGTCGTAGATCACGCCTTCAAAAGACGAAGGCAGGCCAATCAGCTGGCGCAGCCAGCCGAGCGACACGGCCTCGAGCTCCGTGGACGCCGGCGACGTGCGCCACAACATCGCCTGCTGGTTGAGCGCCGCCGACAGGAACTCCGCGAGAATGCCTGGCGGGCTCGCCGTGATGGCGAAGTACGCCAGGAAGCCGGGATGATTCCAGTGTGTCAGGCCCGGCACGAGCACGCGCTCGAAGTCGGCCATGATGGCGTCGAACGGTTCGCCGTCTTCCGGCGCGCTGGCGGGCAGCGCCGCGGCGATGTCACCGGGCTTGACGCGGGAGAGAACGGGGTAGCGCTCGACGTGTTCGACGTAGTCGGCGATCCACTCCACGAGCTCGTGGCCGTGGCGCCGGAAATCCGCGGGGTCCATGCCCGCGCATCATAGTGCCGGACGGGGCGTCCGCGGGCTACCGTTCGGAGACGACGGTGACCGGCGAGAGCAGGCGGATGGTCATTGGTTCGCCCGCGTGCAGCGTGGCAACGCTATGATCCCCGGCCGCCACGACGCCCGCACCGGCCCCCGCGCCAGCCATGCCGCCGATGGCCGCACCCTTTCCGCCGCCGATGATGGCGCCCAGGATGGTCCCCGCGACCGCCGTGCCGCCCATCTTCTTGGCCATGTCGTTGCCCGGCGACGAGCCTTCGCGAATCACCGCGTCGGTGGAAATCTGCAGCCGCGTGCCGTCGGCCAAAACGACCGACTGAAACCGGATGGCGATTCGGCCGCGATCCTTGAACTTGCCGCCGTGCTCGACCTGCGAGACCGTTCCCAGCGCCCGTGCGCCGGCCGGAATCGCCACGCGATTGCCGACCTTCACGTCCCGGGTGACGCGCGCTTCCACGCGGTCCTCGACCCGTGCGCGATCGCTCGACACTGTCGTCTCGCTTTGCAGCCCGATGACGGAATCCGCCGAGACGACGAGCTCGTCGTAGCGCACCGGGCTCTTTGGGGGCGCCTCTGGCGGCGTCGACGGCTCCTGCCCGAACCGCTCGACCGTTTCAAGGGGTCGCGCCGGGGGCTCTGGCGGAGGGGCCACGACAGGCGCCGGCGCGGCGGCGCCCGGCCAGTTGCGTTCCGCGGGAACCGGCGAGTCGTTGCGGCCTGTCGGAACCTGCGTGTCACGCTGCGCATGCTTGGGCGCCGGGGCCGGAGGCGCGGGCTTTACGGCCGCCTTCGCTGGCGGAGGCACCCGCGGCACGATAGCTTCGGTTTCCTGGACGGCGCGGTCGGCTGGGCCCGCCGGGGTCGATTCCGCCGAAGGAGAGGCCATTGCCACCGGTGCAGGAGCGGTCGGGTTCTGCCGGAGCGCCAGAAAGCCACCGGCGCCGACAGCGACGACCGACGCCGCGCTGATCAGCATGAACGCGAGCTTGTTCGTAAACATGACCTGACTCCTTGCCCTGCCTGTTCCAGAGCAAGCGCCGTACCTCTGCCTCGGATGCCGAAGCCCATCCGCGGGCCCTCGCAACCTGCTGACAACGCTGCAATTTACAGGATCGCACTCCGGAAACCAAGCGGATGGGTGTCCCATCCCAGTGAACGTGTCCTGAGCTGAGAGGACAGACACGGCGGCGCGGGCTACAGCCCCGTTGCAGCGTTGTAAACTCGCGCCATGACTTGGCGCGGCGCTACGCGCTGCGGCGCGATCGTCACGCTGGTCGTTTCGGCAGCCGCATCCGTACCTCATCTTCGCGCGATCGGCGACGAGGTGCCCCCCGCACCTGTCTTACGAATCGATGCCGAGTACACGCGGATCATCCGGCAGAACCTGGACGATCCCCGGATGACAACCGAGCTGGTCGATCATCTGCCCGCCTCCGACACGGTCCCAACCCCCCTCGCCTTCCTCGGACGCATCGTCGGTACCCCGGGCGAGCTAACGTACGCGAAAGACATCGCCCGCTACTACCGGGCGCTGGCCGCCGCGTCGCCCCGCGCGAGGTTCTTCACGATCGGCACGTCCGAAGAGGGCCGCGACATCGTGATGCTGGCGATTGCCGACGAGGAGACGATAGCGTCGCTCGACGTGTATCGCGGCCGGCTCGGCGCGCTGACCGATCCCCGCCGCACGACTGACGCCGAGGCAAACGAGCTGGTGAAATCCGCGAAGCCGGCCTACTGGATCACGGGCGGCATGCACTCGCCCGAAACCGGTGGACCGGAGACCCTGATCGAGCTCGCGTACCGGCTGATCGTCGAGGAGACGCCGTTTGTGCGGCACATCCGCGGCAACGTCATCACGCTCATCACGCCCGTGCTCGAGGTCGATGGCCGCGAGAAGCAGGTGGACACGTACTACTTCAACAAGCGGCGCGCGCCCGGCGACGTCAGGCTGCCGCTCGTGTACTGGGGCCGCTACGTTGCGCACGACAACAACCGCGACGGCATCGGCCAGTACCTCGAGCTGACCCGGGCGGTCACGAGCACGACGCTGGCCTGGCATCCGACGGTCGTCCACGATCTCCACGAAACGCAGGCCTACCTCTACGTGTCGACCGGGACAGGTCCGTACAACGCGGAGCTCGATCCGATTGTCCCGCACGAGTGGTGGACGCTCGCCGACAACGACGTGCGCGAGATGACGCGGCGCGGCGTACCCGGCGTGTGGACGTGGGCGTACTACGACGGGTGGATGCCGAACTACATGTTCTTCATCGCGCACACCCACAACGCCATCGGACGGTTCTACGAGGTCCAGGGATACGGTCCCGATCCATACACCGTGCGCCTCGATCGTGAGGCGACGAGCCGCGAGTGGTTCCGTCCGCTTCCCCCGGCTCAGACCATCAAATGGGGTCCGCGCAACACCGTCAACATCGAGCAGTCGGCCCTGCTGTTGTCCCTTCAGCATGTCGCCGACCACCGCGAGACGTATCTCGACAACTACTGGTTGAAGAATCGGCGTTCGGTCGAACACGGCCGGACGGGTCCCGACGTTCGCGTGGGTGATTCCGGCCGGCCAGCGCCGCGGCGGGGACGCGGCCGATGCCGTCAACGATCTGCGCCGGCAGGGCCTCGAGATTTCAGTCGCGTCGGCGTCCTTCCGTGCGGGCGACGTCGCCGTCAAGGCCGGCGACTTCATCGTCCGCGCCGACCAGCCGTTCCGGACGCTGGCCGCGATGTACTTCGCCATCCAGCGATTCCCCGCAGGCGCTCAGGCCTATGACGACACCGGCTGGACGTTTCAGCTGCTCCGGGACATCGTTGTCTTCGCGATAGACGACGCCGGCATCCTGAATCGCGAGATGACTCCGCTTGGCGGCGATGCCGCGGCAAGCGGCGGCGTGCTCGGCGGTGACGGGGCCGTTTCTCGTCGTCGAGCACACGGCGGACACGCACCTCGCCCTGTTCCGTTTCAGGAACGCGAACGTGAAGATGAACGCGGCCGAGCACGATTTCGAGATCACGACCGCGAATGGTCCGAGGAGGTTGCCTGCCGGATCGATCGTGATCCCGAACGCGGACCGCGCGAACCTGGCGCCGCAGCTCGAGGCGCTGGGCCTCGCGGCGTGGGCGCTGCCGGCAGCGCCCGCGGTACCGATGCACGACCTCGACATCCCGCGCGTCGGCTACGTCCACAGCTGGACCCGAACGCAGGACGAGGGCTGGTGGCGCGCCGGGTTCGACGCCTACGGCATTCCGTACACGTACTTCGCCGATCAGAAGCTACGGGACGGAAACCTGCGCGCGAAATACGACGTCATCGTGTTTCCGAACGTGGGCGGGACGGCGGCGAGCCAGGTCGGCGGTGTCCCCCTGAGCGGAAGCACGCCGCTCCCGTACAAGCGGAGCGCCGAAACGCCGAACTTGAGCCCGCTGGACACGAGCGACGACATCCGCGGCGGCATGGGGCAGGAAGGCCTGGAAGCGCTCGCGACGTTCATCCGGCAGGGTGGGACGCTGCTCACCGAAGGATCGACGGCGGCCCTGTTTTCCTCCTACGGAGTCGCTGCGGACACCGCTGCGGCAGATGTCGCGCCCGACCAGCAGCACGGCGCGGTGCTGCGCGGGGTGTTCACGGACAAGCGGAGCCCGATCGCGTACGGATACGATAAGACGGACCTGCCCGTGTACTTCAACCAGACACCGTTGCTGTCGGTCGATCCAAAGTCGCAGCGCTCGCGCGTAGTGATGCGGTTTCCGCAAAAGCCGGACGACATCCTGCTCTCCGGATCGCTCGCGGACGGCCGGCGGCTGTCGAACCGTCCGCTGCTCGTCGACGAGCGGATCGGGAGCGGACACCTGGTGATATACGCGCTTCGGCCTTTCTGGCGCTGGCAGACACAGGGCGCCTACCCGCTGGTCTTCAACGCCATTCTGAACTGGAACGATCTCGATTGAGCCCGTCCCGTCCCTCGAACATCATCGTCATCGGCGCCGGCGTTGTCGGATGCGGCGTCGCCTGCGAGCTGGCCCGCCGCGGCGCAGCGGTCCGGATGCTCGACGATCGGCCGCCCGGCATGGGCGCCACGCAGGCGTCGGCGGGCATGCTCGCGCCGTTCACCGAATCCAAGGATCGTAACGACGCCTTCCTCGAGCTCGCCGTCCGCAGCCTCGACTTGTACGACGGATTCGTCAAGAGTGTCGCGTCGAGGTCCGGCGCGCCGATTGGCTACCAGCGGACGGGCACGCTGGAGGTGGCCACGGGCCGCGACCACCTGGCGGAGCTCGAGGATCTCGCGGATCGGTTGAAGGGCCGCGGCGTCGGGCTCCGCCTGCTCGACGCGCACGCAGCACGAGCTGAGGAACCCCACCTGAGCGCCGACGTCGCCGGCGGTCTGCTCATCGAACCGCACGGGTTTGTGAACGCGGTCGAATTGACACGTGCGCTGGCCGTGGCCGCCCGCCGTCACGGCGCCGCCGCTATCGAAGGATCGCGGGCGACGAGAATTTCGCGCAGTTCAGCCGGCGTCGTCGTCGAGACGTCCGCCGGAACGCTGTCGGCCGATGCCGTCGTGCTTGCGGCCGGCAGCTGGTCCGCGCAAGTGGAAATCGACGGCGTCGCCAGGCCGCCAGTCCGCCCGGTCCGCGGCCAGCTTCTGCACCTGGCGTGGCGGGGTACCGCGGTCCGCCGCGTGCTCTGGGGCGAACGCTGCTACATGGTGCCGTGGGCGGACGGCACGCTGCTCGTCGGCGCGACGATGGAGGAGGTGGGGTTCGATGAGCGGACGACGGCAGCGGGCGTCAACGGGTTGCTCGGGGCCGTCTGCGCGCTCGTGCCCGAAGCCGCAGACGCCGGTTTCCTCAGCGCGCGAGCGGGGCTGCGCCCAGGCAGTCCGGACGCGATGCCCATCGTCGGGCCGTCGCGCGCCATGGAGGGTCTCGTGTACGCCACGGGTCACTTCCGCAACGGCGTGCTGCTCGCGCCGGTCACGGCGCAGCTGGTGGCCGACGCGATGTTAAGCGGCCGAATCGATCCGGCCCTGGAGGCCATAGGGCCGCAGCGGTTCGAGGGGCTGTGAACGACGCCTGGACGGATTGGCAGCGTGAGCACGCTGCGGCGCTTGCCGCGCTGCAGGACGCGCAGCGCGCGTATCATCGGATTGCAGTCGCCAGCCCGCAGTCAACAGTCGGCAGTCGACAGTCGGCGGTCGACAGTCGAGAGGGGGCGCTCGAGGCGCTCGACGCGGCGCGCGTGAGGCTGGACGACGTCCGCGCGCGGATGCCGCGATGACACCATGCGTTTGAAGCGAACGTACAGCTCGCGAGAGGTGGCCGCGCTGACGGCGCTCACCGCCCGGCAGCTGCAGCTGTGGGATGCGAGCGGGCTGATGGCCGCGGCGATTCCCACGCATCGCACCGACGCCGGCGGGTACACCGAGCGGCGGTACACGCCTATCGAGCTGTTCGAATTGCTCGTGCTCGCGGACCTGCGCCGGCGAGGCTTCTCGATCCAGCAGCTGCACCAGATCATCGCGACACTGAGCGGGCAGTTCGGCGTGCGCCTGTTCGATGCCACGGGCGGCGGCGGCCGCGTGCAGCTCCTGACGGACGGCCACGAGATCTACGTGCGGACGGACCGCGGCGAATTCTTCAACCTGCTGCGGGAGCCGCACCAGCCGATGCTGGTCGTCGGAAACGAGGGATTGCTGAAGGAGCTCAGCTCGTCGTTGCGGCCGACGCGCAAAGCGAAGGCGCGAAAGAAGCGCCCTAGCGGATTGGAAAAATCTCTTCCAAATCGTCGGCCGGACGGGGAATGACGTGCACGCCGACGAGCTCGCCGACGCGGCGGGCGGCCGCGGCGCCCGCGTCCGTGGCGGCCTTGACGGAGCCGACGTCGCCGCGCACGATCGCAGTCACCAGGCCGGCGTCCACTTTCTGCCAGCCGACGAACACGACGTTCGCAGTCTTGACCATCGCGTCGGCGGCTTCGATGAGGCCGATCAGGCCGCGCGTCTCCACCATGCCGAGGGCGTCGCCAACTTCGCGTTTGGGTTTGTCTTTTTCAGCCATGGTCACAACGTGGAACGCAGAGCTCGCCGGGTTCGCGGAGAACTATAGTCCAAAAGGGAAAAAATAGCGCCCGCGTTCTCCTACGCGAAGAGGCCCGGAAACCTGGCAGGGTTGATCGGATAGCCGGGAAAGATCGATCGCGGGTCGCTGACCCCCAGATGACGGACGACGATCTCGCCGAAGACATCGCGGAAATCCGTCGTGACGGCCAGGTCGCGGCCCTCGTAGCGCTTTTCGGGCGCGAGGCCCGGCCACTGGCCGACAACCCTGCCGCCGCGCACGCCGCCGCCGATCACCATCATCGCGTTGCCGTGCCCGTGATCCGTTCCGCGATTGCCGTTTTCAGCGACCGCCCGCCCGAACTCCGACATCGTCAGGATCACGGTGTCGGCCATGCGGCTGCCCAGATCGGTCACGAGCGCGGCGAGGCTGAGACCGAAATCGCCAAGCCGATTGGCCAGCTGACCCTGCGACGATCCCTGGTTGACGTGCGTGTCCCAGCCGCCCACGTCCGCGAACGCGACCTCGAGGCCGACGTCGGCCTTCGTCAGCTGTCCGATCTGCCTGAGCGCCTGACCGAACGGGCTGCGCGGGTACTCGGCGCCGTTCTCCGGCCGATAGCCGGCTGGATCGACGGCCTTGAGCATCCTGATCGCTTCGAACGCCTCGCGCCCTGTGCCGCCGAGCACCCGGTCAGCGGCCGCCGCGTATTGCGCCTCGAATGATGACCCCGCGGCCGCGCCACCACGGATGCCGAACTGCCCGATCTGGTTCATCGCCAGCGCTGGCGCTGTCCCTTGCAGCATGCGCGGCAGCTGCTGCGTCAGCGACACGGCGCGAAACGGAGTCGGCGGCGTGGCCGCATCGTCCTTTCGCGTGAGCAGGTACCGGTTCAGCCAGCCGTCAGGCGTGCTCTTGAGCCCGGGCGTGGCGGTTTCCATGTAATCCTGCGCATCGAAGTGCGAGCGCGTCGCGTCGGGCGATCCGCAGGCGTGGACGATGGCCAGCGCGCGGTCGTCCCACAACGGCTTGAGTGCCTGAAGCTTCGGGTTGAAGCCGAAGAAGCCGTCGAGATCGATGGCTGCGGCTTCGCCTGACTGCGGCCGCGCGATAGCGATGCCGGGCCTCGCGCGATAGTACTCAGCGTCTCCGAACGGGACGACCACGCTGAGGCCGTCCACGGCGCCGCGTTGAAAGATCGCGATGAGCTGTTTGGTTCGCGCGGCACGTCCCTGCGCCTTTGCCGTGCGCGCGAGGAATGCGGGCGCGAATCCGAGGCTCACCAGCGCGAACGCGCCGTTCTTCACGAAGACTCTGCGTGAAATCATGACCCTCACCTTCGAGCAGGCCTGAAGGCCTGCACAGCTTCCGATTCAGCGCCGTTGAAATTCGGGAGACCCGAGTATCAGCGCGATCTTCTGAGGCTCGCTCGCGGCCCGTTCGACCGTGGTACGCGTGGATTCCGACAAATCGCGCCCGACGAGCGCCGCGAGTCCGTCGTCGGTCAGCGCGCCCCCGTTGCCGACAACAAGCGCGCCCACCTTGTTGCTCGCGAGGTCGAGGGCGAAGTTCATGCGGCCGACGAGCGCCCCTGTGTTCACCCACGCGTCTGCGGTGTCCTTGTAGCCGGTTGGCGGCTGGCAGGAGTAGAGCGGCATGCCGAGCTCGCGCAGCTCACGGACCAGCGGCAGCGCGTCCTGCGCGGTGGCCATGACGGCACCCGTCGCCCTGATCGAGCTGACGACAAACTCGAGCGGCGTCTTCGTTTTCGCGCCGTAGGACTCGGGCGACAGGAATTCTGGCGACGTCAGGATCGTCCGCATCACCTCGCGGAGATCGCCGTCGGTCTGCCGGAATCGCGCGGCCGCCCGGTCCACCAGAACCGGTGGCGGCGTATCGCTCACGAACCGTCGCACCAGGGCAGTGGCGATGAAGCGGGCGGTAGACGGATGCCGCGCCAGGATGTCCAGGACCTGTTCGCCGTCGCCTTCGCCGCCGCCGGCTTTGATGACGCGCCCGAGCACGACCTTCTCGCCGGGATCGTGCAGGCGTGGATCGAAACGGAAGCTTCCGCCGAGCCTCGGCGTCTGAATCGTCCAGCCGGTGAACGCGCGCGCCACCTCGGTGACGTCCTTCTGCGTATAGCCGCCGTCGACTCCCAGCGTGTGGAGCTCCATCAGCTCGCGCCCGTAATTCTCGTTGAGGCCCTTCGGCGCGTTCTTCTTCCGCGCGGCCGCCTGGTCCATCTGGGGGAAACTGCCGCGGAATCGCTCGCGTCCGGAACGGTTCACTCGAAACGCGTCGCCACGTGCGTCGGCATGGGGACCGTTGGGGTCCGCGCTCATCCAGTTGTCGAGATAGAAGAGCATCGCGGGACTCTTCGCGGTCGCGCCGAGCAGGTCGCGGAAGCGTCCCAGCACGTGCGGCCGGATTGTCTCGCGCTCGTACTCGGTCAGCAGGAACCGATCGGCGCCCTTGCGCGCGTCGACGTTGAAATGATTGAACCAGAAATCGACCAGCACTTCCTGCAGCTGGCGTTCGCTGTAGGCCGCGCGCAGCAGCTTCTGCTGGGAGAGCTCGATCAGCACCACGTTGGCCCGTCGTTGTTGTTCGGGGGTGGGCGGTTCGGGCTGGCCGCCGTCCTTTGCCCCGGCCTGCTGTTTCGCGAGACGCGCCTTCAGCTGCGGGATCTCGTACTGTTCGGCGATCTCGCGCGACGTCATGCGGATCGTGGGCAGCCCGGCGAGGCGTGCATCCATCCCGGCGTCGGCGAGCCGATCGGGATGAAGCTGTTCCTCGACGTACCGCGAAATCCCGATCTGCGCGGACGTGCTCGATGTCGGCGGGCGTCGGGCCGAAGGCCACACGGTTGAGGACGTGGGCGATGGCGGCGGAGTCAGCCGGGCCGGAAGAGGTGGCCAGGCCGGCCGGACTGGCCAAAACGGCGAGTGCGAGGCTCAGGAGCACGGCGTGACGGGGCGCGTTCGTCATGCAGGTTTAGACCAGCCGGCGGCCGGTACGTAAAACCTGCAACGTCAGGCGACACGGACGTGGCGATTCTTACAATCCTGTGCGGCAGTAGGGCAGGCCTTCAGGCCTGCTACAACCCCGTGGTCAGCTTCAGGCTCAGCGTCTTGACCTCGCCGTCGGCCAGCGAAAACTCCGTCGCCCGATCCTTCACACGGTCGAGGAACTCCGGGTCGGTTCCAGCGCCCTGTTCGACGTAGTCGAGCGCGATCGCGTAGTAGTTGCCGGCCGGCAGATTACGAACGCGGAACTTGCCGTCCTGGTCGGGACGGCCGCCGCCGAGATAGCGGGACCCGAATCCCCACCGCTCGCGATCGCGCGCGAAGACGACGATGGAGTAATCCTTCACGTTCTCGCCGCGCGCGTTCGACACAAAACCCGACAGGTCGCTCAACTGCGTCGTCAGCTCCACTTCGAGACCACTCAGATCCTCGTTGGCACGGACGTCGAGGCCGGAGTCCGTGACATCGATGCCGTTCAAGCGGACGGCCTTTATCCTGACGTTGGCGAAGTTACCCTGAGCGTTCATGCGAATCAGATAGTTTCCGGGCTGTGCTTTCATCTCGAACGTCGCATCATCGTTTATTCGGGCCGTGCCAGGGTTGTTGAACATTTCGAACGTCGAGGGGGTCGCAAACAATTGAAGCCCCGAAATGCTCATGCCTGTGCCGGCTTGAGGAAGGACGAGACGGCCGGCGACCGTCGAAGACTTCACGGCGGTGAGCCTGACGTCGAGGATATCTTCTCCGGCGACCGTGACCTTCGCCTGAACGCGTTCGGGGCCCGGGCCGAAGCCGCTCGTATTGCTGATCGCCTGCATGGTGTAGTCTCCCGGCGCCACGTTGGCGATCGAGAAGCTGCCGTCGGGTCGAATCTGACCGCCCGCCGTGCTCATCATCATCGCGCCCGATATCTGCATCATGATGATCGTGCTGCCGGCGAGCGGCTTGCCGTCAGAGTCCACGGCCGTGCCTGTGACGCGCGCGAGGCGCGTCGGCGAAAGCGCGAAGCTGATGTCGCCGATCGCCTGCCCGACGCCAATCGAGATCGCGCTGGGCGTCGGCGATGCTCGCGCCGTTCGGGTAATACGTCGGGGCGTAGCCGGATCGATCGTCGGATGCCGCGTCGAAACTGAAATTTCTGAGCGTGGCCGACAGGAAGTACTGCCCGGAGGCAGCGCGTACACGCGGTACTCGCCGATGTCGTTGGTCGTGGCGGGGCGGCCCGACGGGCGTCAGCTGGCGCCGTCCCTGGACGTACTGGTAGCGCATCGCCATCACCTGGACGTCGGAGGCCGGGTCGCCGAACTCGTCCAGGATGCGGCCCGTGATGATGCCGCCGCGCGGCAGGCTGAAATCGATCTTCTCGATCGTCTGGCCGTTGGCGACTTCGAGCGGCTTGCCGGGCTCGAACGGTCGCGACTGTCCGTACTGGAGCTGAACGAAGCTGCCTTTGCTCGCGTTCAGTTGATACCGGCCCGCGGCGAGGTCCTTGATCTCGTAGCCGCCGTCCGCGCCCGTCGTCGCGAGGCGGTTCTCGCGCAGTTCGGGCGCGAAGACGCGCACCTGCGCCTTCCGCAGCGGCTGACCGGTGCCGGCGTCGAACACGTGGCCGCGAATGACCGCGGTGCCGGTCTTTGTGGCATCGCGAGGGGGAGGCGTGTAGAAATCCCGGTGGCGGCGGAGATCGGGGGCGCCTGGGCCGCGGCAACCGAGGACCAGAACAGGATCGCCACGAGACCGGAAATCACTCGCGACATGATGGCCTCCTCAGATGTCAGCGGCAGTCTATCGAATTCTGACGCGGCTCTGCTCGCGCATGAACTGCTGCACGTAGTACGGGCCGCCGGTCCCGCGGCCGGTCGAGCCGCTGGCCTTCCAGCCGCCGAACGAGTTGATACCGGGCCACGCGCCGGTCGTCGCGCCGGCGCGGCGGTTGACGTAGGTGACGCCGGCCTGGATGCGCTCGAAAAACCGCTGGATCTCGCGCGTCGTCCTCGGAAAACACGCCGGCCGTGAGGCCGTACTCGGTGCTGTTCGCGAGGTCGATCGCCTCGTCGAGCGACGTCACGTCGCCGAGAACCGTGATGGGCACGAACAGCTCCTCGGCAAACAGCGAATGCGCTGGTGGGCAGCCCGTCGATGATCGTCGGCTCGACGAAGTGCCGTGCGCGAACTCGCCGTCCGTGAGGCGCCGGCCGCCGGTGAGGATCGTGCCGCCGTCGCGCCGTGCCTGCGCGACTGCACGCTCGAACGTCTGCACCGCGTCCTCGTTGATGACCGGCCCCATGTAGACGTCGCGATTCAGCGGGTTGCCGATCGTGATCTTCTTCGTCTTCTCGACCAGCAGCCGCACGAACTCGGCGCGGATCGGCTTCGTGAGGTAGACGCGCGAGCAGGCCGAGCATTTCTGGCCCTGCGCGCCGAACGCCGATCGCATGACGCCGTCGCTGGCCTTGTCGAGGTCGGCCGAGTTCATCACGAGCGCCGGGTTCTTGCCGCCCATCTCGATGATCAGCGGCCGCGGCACGCGTCGCGTCGGCGTTGTCGCGAATCAGGTGCATCCCGACGTCTTTCGACCCCGTGAACACGATGCCGTCCACGTCGGCGTTCTCGATGAGCTCCTGGCCGGCCGTGCTCGCCGCCGCCGGTGATGAAGTTGAAGACGCCCGGCGGAATGCCCGCCTCCGCCATCACCTCGTACAGCGTGTAGCCGAGCAGCGGGGTCGCCGATGCGGGCTTGAAGACGGCGGTGTTGCCGGCGACCAGCGCGCCGCCGGCCGGACCGGCGGCCAGCGCGAGCGGAAAATTGAACGGCGAGATCACGGCCCACACGCCGTACGGCCGCAGGACGCTCGAATTCTCCTCGTTCGGTCCGAGCGTGCCGAGCTTCGTCGCGAAGCCGCCATGCTGTTCGATCTGATTGCAGTAGTACTCGATGAGATCGGCGGATTCCTCGACGTCGCCGACGCATTCGAGGCGGTTCTTGCCGGCCTCGTAGCCCATCAGCGCGGACAGTTCCCAGCGCCGGGAGCGGATGCCGTCGGCGACTTTCTTGAGCAGCGCGACGCGTTCCGTCCACGGCCGGGCGCTCCACGCGGGGTACGCCGCCCTGGCGGCGGCGATCGCCTCGCGCGTCTGCTCGCGGCTGGCCTGCTGGAACGTGCCGAGCAGGATGCGTGTGTCGATCGGGCTGCGGTCGTCGAACTCGCTCGCCGCGCGAACCTCGCGCCCGCCGATCATCAGCGGGTAGCTGCGGCCGAACGACGCGCGCACGCCGTCAATGGCCGCGTCCAGCTCGCGATGGAGTTCCTCCATCTGATCGCCGCTCATCGTCGCGTAGGTGATTTTGATCTGAGCCATTGTCTTTACCCGCCGTCCCGCCCGCCCCACCCGTCCTACCAGACCCGCCCGACCCGCCCGACCGTTTTCCGAGGAGCGGCTCGTTGAGAAATGCGACGAGCGGCGCGATCTGCCGGAAGATGCCGAGCAGGCTGCTGTAGAACCTGGGACTGGTCGCGAACGATGCCGGAAACTCGCAGCCGGCCAGGAATTGCCGGTACTTCAGAAATTCGGCGGCCTCGTGATCCTTCGGAAAGCCTCGTGGCACGCGTTGCAACCGTTCGCCCTCGAGGGCGCCGAAGGCCCGCTTGAATCCGGGCGCGGTCACGATGCTCCGCAGCCGTCGGCTGTTAACCGCGATGTGCTCGCGAACCGCGTGCAGCTGGGGTGCCATCGGCGCGTACATCCCGCCGCCGACCCACACCTCGTCGGGCGAGACGTGAAAGTACAGGCCCGCGCCCTCGTGCTTCGGCAGCTCCCGGGAGGGGAAGGACGCCGCGACGTGCGTCTTGTACGGCTTCTTGTCCTCGGAGAACCGGATGTCGCGGTGAATCCGGTACAGCGAGCGCTTCGGGCTGGCGACGACATCGGGCGCAAATGACCGGAAATCGACCGCGAGCCGTTCGATGACGGCGATCATGGGCGCCCGCACGTGCGCTTCGTACTCGTCGCGATGCGCGTTGAACCACTCGCGGCGGTTATTGCGCTTGAGCCGACGCAGAAACGACAGCGTCCCGGCCGAGAAACGCGGAGCGGCCACTGCTACCGTGTCGTTTGCGGCTGCTCGGCGTTCTGCTGCGCCTGGAACCGCGCCATCCGCTCCTGCGCGGCACGCGTCAGGTGCGGAACGATGCCGATCATCCGCTCCATCAGCATGAGCTGGGCGCGGTGGTGCATCTCGTGCTCCTTTGCCGCGAGGACCATGTCGAAACGCGTCCGCGACGGCGGCTCTGCGCCCGGGCGGAACGTGATGACCTCGGCGAGGAAGGAATCTTCGAGCGTCTCGAGCAGCCGGGCGAACTTTTCACCTGATTCCCTGAGCAGCGCGACGATCTCAGCCTTGGTCCGCGGCTTCGCTTCCTCCGCGCCGACCTTCTTCATGTATTCGGCGAAGTCGATTTTCTCCATCGGAATGCGCTCGCCGTGCAGCATCGTCGGAAACGTCGTGGCGACGGCGATGTGCGTCAGCGTCTGGGCGATCGACCTCGACTCGGGCGAAGGCTTGAAGCTGTACTGGGTCTTCGGGCACATCCTCCGCGATCTGAATCGTGTTCTTCCGCACCGTCCGGAACGCAGCCGCCAGCTCTTTTCCACCGTAGTAATTCATCTGTCAAAGCCTCCGTCAGAACCAGTTGATCGGGTCTTCTGAAAGGTTGATGTAGACCTGCTTGACGTTCAGGTACTCGTCCACGCCCCACTTGCCAAGCTCGCGGCCGACGCCGCTCTGCTTGTAGCCGCCCCACGGCGCCTCGACGTAGGTCGGCTGCATGTGGTTCACCCACACGATGCCCGCGCGCAGGTTCTTGACCACGCGCATCGCGCGGAAGATGTCGCGTGTCCAGACCGCTGCCGCGAGGCCGAAGTACGTGTCGTTCGCGATCCGCAGCGCGTCCTTCTCGTCGTCGAACGGGATGACGCTTGCCACGGGCCCGAAGATTTCCTCCCGGGCGATGCGGCTGTTGTTGTCGACGTCGTAGAAAATCGTGGGCTCGACGAAATACCCGCGATCGAGCACGCCGCCGGAGGCGCGGCCGCCGCCGAGCGCCAGCTTCGCCTCGCCCTTGCCGATCTCCTGGTACGAGCGCACGCGGTCGAAGTGCTCGCGGCTGACGAGCGGGCCCATCTTCGTCGCGCGGTCCATGCCGTGGCCGAGCGTGATCGTTTTCGCCTTGGCCGCCATCGCGTCGACAAACTTGCTGTAGATGGGCCGCTGCACCAGGATACGGCTGCCGGCTGTGCAGACCTCGCCCTGGTTGATGAAGACCCCGAAGAGCGCGCCGTCCACCGCGGCCTCGAAATCCCCGTCGGCGAAAAAGATGTTCGGCGACTTTCCGCCGAGCTCGAGCGAAATCTTCTTCAGCGTCGCGGCCGCGCCGCGCATGATGATCTTGCCGACCTCCGCGCTGCCGGTAAACGCGATCTTGTCCACGTCGGGGTGCTCGACGATCGCAGTTCCCGCCGTTTCGCCGACGCCCGTCACGACGTTGACGACGCCGGGAGGCAGCCCGGCCTCCTCGAAGCTCGAGGCCAGTGCGAGAGCGGTGAGCGGAGTCTGCTCGGCCGGTTTCAGCACCACGGTGCAGCCGGCGCAGATTGCCGGCGCCAGCTTCCAGGTGGCCATCAGGAGCGGGTAGTTCCAGGGAACGATCTGGCCGGCGACCCCGATCGGCTCGCGCAGCGCGAGGCTCATCGCGTTGTCGGGCACCGGCAGCACGTCGCCTTGAATCTTGGTGGCCATGCCGCCGTAATACTCGAAGCAGGTGGCGACGTCGGCCACGTCGAACTCGGCTTCGACAATCGGCTTGCCGCTGTTGCGGGTTTCGAGCTCCGCGAGCTCGTCGGCACGGTCGCGCACGAGTTGCGCGAGCTTGAAGAGGATGCGGCCGCGGTCCTGGGCGGTGGTCTCCCGCCAGGGACCTTCTTCGAACGCACGACGCGCGGCCTTCACGGCGCGGTCAACGTCGCCGGCCGACATGTCGGGGATGCGCGCGATGACCTCGGTTGTCGCCGGGTCGATCACGTCGATCGTGTCCGCCGACTCCGGTGTGACGAATGCGCCGTCGATGTAGGGTTGATAGGTCTTCATGCGGGGACGGGTAAACCGCAACTATATCAGTTGACGAGGCCGCGGCTTATCGTGGCAAGATGATCAGCTTCCGACTGAAGAGGCTAGACACGAGGGACTCGGGTCTTGGGGGTTGGGCGATCGAAGGCGACTCGAAAAAGAAAGGCGACGTTATGGCCGATGTGCTCGTGACGACCGACTGGGTGGCTCAGCATGCAGCCGACGCGAACGTTCGCGTCGTTGAAGTGGACGTGGATACGACCGCGTACGACCAGGGCCATGTGCCCGGGGCGTCCGGCTGGAACTGGACGACCGAGCTGTGCGATACGCTGACGCGCGATATCATCCCGCTCAAGAAGCTCGAGGAACTGCTCGGCAAGAGCGGTATCGACAACAAGACGACGATCATCCTGTACGGGGACAACAACAACTGGTTCGCCGCGTGGGCGTTCTGGCAGTTGAAGATGTACGGCCACGCGGACGTCCGCATGATGGACGGCGGACGCAAGAAATGGCTGGCGGAAGGGCGACCGTTATCGATCGATAAGGCCAACGTCGCGCCGAAGACATACAAAGCGAGCGGGCCGGATCTCTCGCTGCGCGCCTTCCTTCCCGAAGTGCAGCAGGCATCGGCGGCGAAGAAGGCCTCGCTGGTCGACGTGCGCAGCCCCGCGGAGTTCACAGGCGAAATCCTCGCGCCGCCCGGGCTTCCGGAAACCTGCCAGCGCGGCGGCCACATTCCGGGCGCGAAGAGCATTCCCTGGGGCAAGAACTGCAACGAGGACGGGACGTTCAAGAGCGTCGACGAACTGAAGGCGCTCTACGGCGGACAGGGCGTCTCCGGCGACGCTCCCGTGATCGCCTACTGCCGCATCGGCGAACGTTCGAGCATCACGTGGTTCGTGCTGAAGTACTTGCTCGGGTTCAAGGACGTCAAGAACTACGACGGTTCGTGGACCGAGTGGGGCAATCTGGTCGGCGCGCCGGTGGAGAAGCCCTAGATTGAAGGCCGAAGGATACGAACGCCGCCGGCAGGAGCTGGGCGGCTGGCCGATCGAAATCGAGACCTATCAGGTCGGCCCGGTCTTCTATTGCACGATCAACAACGTCGACCCCGGCGCGCGCTTCGCGCGCGCCGAGGGCCCGACGCGCGACGAGGCCGAGAAGCAGGCGCTCGCCAAAGCCGAGCGATACCTCGCGCAGACGCGGCGCCATCCTACGAGTTAGCGCGAATCACGTTGCCACTGAGGCACAGAGGACACAGAGATGACTCTTGTCAGAGGATGAACCGCCGAATCCCTGTTCGCAACACTCGACCGCTAAAGTTAATCAGCAGGCCCACTCTCAAGCCGGTGCATCGCAGGTAGGTGAGCACCTGTGCTGCGAAGACCGGATCGAATCGGTCTACGCTCTTCAGCTCGACGACGACTGTGCCTGACACGATCAGATCCGGCCTGTGATCACCGATCCTAGTTCCTTTGTAATCAATTGAAATCGTCGGCTGACGTTCGAACGTCAGTCCCGCCTTCAGCAGTTCGATGCACATCGCGGCTTCGTAGTTTTGTTCGAGGAGCCCCGAACCCAGGTGGCGATGAACTTCAATCGCACACCCGATGATCTGCTCCGTAATCTGGTTGATCGACGTCAGTTCTTCGTCGGTACTCATCTCCGTGTCCTCTGTGCCTCTGTGGCTACGTACGTCACGTAAGCTTGATCGCGTTCTTCTGCGGGGATCAGCGGAAATGTACTCAGCACGTGCGCGAACTCGTCCGCGGTCAGCTGGTATAAGTTCGCAACAAGCACCTGCAGGCGCGTGGCGGACGCGGCGTCGTCACGTCGGGACAGAAGGCGCGCGATCGCCGCGATCTCGCGGAACGCCCGCGGCGAGTGATCGCGTGTAGGAAGCGGCAGTCGCTCGACGGTCGCCGTCGTGACATGTGTCGTCACCCGCATGCGAACCAGGTAATTGACGACGAAGCTGTTGAACAGGCCGCACAGGAAGTACTGCGACGCAAGCGGCAGCGGGGTGCGCAAGCAGAACACCGTATGCGTCGAGACGCAGTGGGCAGGCAGGATGGCGGCAATGAGCGTCAGGCGGTTGGCGGCACCGGCGACGTCTCGGTACGCGAGGCGCGGCCGCTCGTATCTCGACGGATCGAGCAGCCGCCGCGCCTTCGCCCTGGCAATGCCGGCCCGCGCCCGCGCCGCCGCGACGCGAAAGGGCTCGAGATGCTTGCCCTCGATGACCGGCAGGCCCGTGCCGGGCGCGCAGAAATGCGCGCGATCGTCCGTGGCGTTCAGCTCGCGGCCGAAGCGTGCGGACCACGCCCGTTCGTCGCCCGCGGGTGGAAACAGCGCCGCGGCGCGTTCCGCGATGACGATGTCGGTCTCCGTCCGGAAATCAGGAATGGCCATGTCGTCGCCCGACAGGTGGCGAATCTGATCGGGTGTGATCCGCACGGGAAACCACGGAGAATCCGCCGGCGCCTCGTCGCCCGCTGTTTCGAGCGCGGCGGGATCGCGCTCGCCGAGCCGGCATGAGACAACGCGGGTGCCCGACCCGGCGGTCGCGGCCAGGAGCAGAAACCGGACGCTGCGATGGATAGGAAAGATGCCGCGCTGGTTGTCGATCGTGACGAGGGCGTCCACGTCGCACGCCGAGAACAGCCGGCGCCGCAGCGGCGCGCTGCCGTGATCGGTCGCCAGCCCGGCCGGTAACACCAGGCCGACGCGGCCTCCCCGGCGCGTGAGCGCCAGCGCACGCTCGGTGAAGAGCTGGTAGCGATTGGCGTGGCCGTCGGACTGCGCGGTGTAGACGCCTGAGTCGTGCGCGAAGCGGAGTACCGGCGCGATTGACGCCCGCGATCGCTCGCGCGCGTCGGCGGAGCCGGCATCCGCGCGGATCATGTCCCACGGCGGGTTGCCGACAACGGCGTCGAAACCGCCGTTCTCGAGACGGCGGCCGTCAGGGCCGAAGAACACTTCCGGGAATTCGAGCTCCCAGTGGAACAGATGCCGCGCACGGGCCACCTCGCGCGCCAGATCCAGATAACGATCGGCGACGGCAGGCGGAAGCGCGCCCGTGCCAGACAAGATGGTGTCCGTCAGCGCGTTGAACGCCTCCGGCGGTATCCGAGCGCCGGCGGGCGTCAGCCAGCAGGCGCACCACAGATCCGCGACCTGTTTCCAGCGCGACAACCCGGTATCGCGCCTGTTGAGCCGCGCGAACGCCACCTCCTTGGCTCGAACATCTTCGAGTGTGTCATTCGGGATCGATTCGAGCGAAAACCGGATGGGCAGCGCGATCTCGAGTGCGTGTCGAGCGGTCTCCACGTCGAACAGCGGAAGCGTCGCAGAGTGTCGCGGCGATGCCACAAAGCGGTGTCCCGGCGGCCTGGAGAGGTTTGTGAGCCACGCGCCGAGCAGGCTGTCGCCCGTTTGAAGGCGGTGATCGAGAAAGGTCAGCGGGCGATCGGCTGACAGCGTGGCGAGCCAGAACGACAGGCGTGCGAGCTGCACGGCCATCGGGTTGAGATCCACGCCGTAGAGGCACCGCTCCGCGATCGTTCGGCGGATGGCCGCCCGCTCGTGCTCGCCGATGTCGCCCGGATGACATCCACCGGATTGGACGAGCGACGCTTCATAGGCCCGGGCGAGGTACCGGCACGCGGCGATCAGAAACGCGCCGCTGCCCATCGCCGGATCGACGATGCGCAGGGCGAGGATCTGCTCGGGCGGCGCGTCGCGCACGAGCGGGGCGAGCGTGCGTCGCACGACGTAGTCGGCGATCGGCAGCGGTGTATAGAACGTGCCGGTCGCCTTGCGGACGCCGGAGCCGCGGTCGAGCAGGACCTCGTGCTGCGTGCCGGAAGGCCTGGCACCGGTCCGGCGGCGCACGATCGGCTCGTAGTCGAGCAAGGTCTCGTACACCGTGCCGAGCTGTTCGACACCCAGGTCGCCGTACGCGATCCGCTCGCGCGCGCCCCCGTCGGCGGACGGACGTGTCGTGAGCGCCAGCAGCGCCCGCCTCGCCGCCTCATCGTCCAGGTCGCGGCGTTCGGCGAGCGGTGTGCCGGCCGGCGCGAACAGGCGTCCGTTGAAGGGCGTCACCCGCAGGTCGCCCGCGCGGCAGCCGGAGTGCGCCAGACGTGCGATCGCGCGAAGCGCCGACCAGAGACCATGGGCTCGGCCGGTCTGTTCGGCGAGGGCGCCGAGCATCGCGACGCTGTAGCTGTTGCGGTACACCGGATGCCAGACAGGCACGAGACCGCGCGCCTCGGCGAAGAGCAGGAACAGGATGCGGTACACGATCGTCAGTGCCTGCTCGAATGAAGCGGCGGGAGAGCCGGTGCGAGATCGCGAGGGAAGAACGAGCGCGCGAAGCACCTCGGCCGACGCCGACAGCACGCCGTCCTTCAGTGACCGGCAGACGGCGGCGCCATGCTGCTCCGACGCCTCGACCAGCGAGCGTAGCGAGTCGGGCAGACACGCCATCACGTACGCGAACGCCGCAAACGCCCCCTCATCGTCCGCCACCATGTCGAGGTCGAACTGCACGAACCGCCGGGAATACGGAAGAGCCGCGTCCATCAGGCGCAGGTGCGTCCCGTTGAAAAGCGCGGACCAGCGGGCTGATCGGAGCGTCGCCTGCCTGATGCCGACAGACGACAAGAGATCCAGAGGATCCGCCCACGGCGCGACGATGAGCGCGATGCGATCGTTTCCGGCTGCGACAGTCGAGACGAGCACCGCGCCGACGCGCTCGACATCCTCTGGCGGGCCGAACCCAAGGGCGTCGACCATGGGGGCCGCGCCGGCGTCGAGCATCGATCGGAGGCTGGAAGAGGGCCCCAGCGTGCCCGCGGCCTGACGGGCAGCGGCGAACTGCCGTCGTGTACGGAAATCGACGTCGACCGTACGAAGGCGGCCGTCGAGAAAAGACGCCGACAGCAGGTAGCCCGAGAGCCCGGCCGGCATTGGCCTATGGAATCAGCACGAGCCGGAGAGCCGGGAACGGCACGGACAGCGCCGCCTGGCGTTCCAGAACCGCCAGTTTCCGAGCTCCTGCGTCGGCGAGTTCCTGTTGTGCTGCCTTAGCGGCGGCCTGCGCATGGTGCATCCGCCGGTCGAACAGACCGGGCTGGAACGGAGCGGGAGCGAGCGAGATCGCGATCTCCCGTTCGCGGGCGGCTCGGGTCGCGATGAACGCCGACACCGCGGACGCTGCGCCGGCGCGGTCCGGCGCGGCTGCGGCGTGAACCAGCGCGGCGGCTTCAGGAGCCACAGCGGCGAGCACCTCGTCGGTCCAGCGTTTGCTGAATCGGCTCGATGGTCGGCTCGCCAGCGTCACGGCCGCTGCGATCGGCTGAGAGAGCACGCAGCGGCCGCACCCGTCTTCGATGCTCGTTTCGAAGATCAGCAGGATTCGCGAACACAGGCACACGCGCGTTCGGGTGTTCCGAGCCACGGCGACGAACGGGCCGCTGCCCTCGTATTCGAACCGGGGGATTTCGGTTCGACGGAACGACAGGGCGCGCTCTGCCTCGAGGCGTCGAGCTTCGAAAACGCCTTGCGCGCGATACGCCACCACGTGTGCGCTCGCTTCGTCGGCTTCCTCCTCGGCGACCGGATCACCCAGAGGATTCGGCGACCCGACGTCGGTTCGGGCGCGAGCGATGCGATCCCGGAGCCCTTCGAGCAGCCGCTGTTCACCAGTCCCGGCTGCCACGAGATGGAATACGTGAACGGTGCGGCGCTGGCCGATGCGATCGACCCTGCCGATCCGCTGTTCGAGACGCATAGGATTCCAGGGCAGTTCCAGGTTGATGACGATCCGGCACGCGCCCTGGAGATTGAGCCCCTCGCCGGCCGCGTCCGTCGCCAGCAGGATCGCGCGCTCGCCGGAGTCGAAGGCGCGCAGCGCGGCCGAGCGTTCGTGCCGCGACAGCCCGCCGTGCAGGATGACGGTGCGTTTTCCGAGGCTCCGCACGACGTGTTCGACACGGGTCAGCGTGTCCCGGTATTCGGTGAAGACGATGACGGGCTCGCCGATTCGATGCAATAGACGGCAGAGCGCCGAGAACTTCGTCTCGCGAGCGGCGGCGGCCTGTGCCGCGGCGGCGAGTGATGTCAGGAGCCGTCGTTCGCGCGCGCGATCGCGCAGCGTCATGGCCGGCTGCCACGCCGGCGCTTCGTCGGCGTTGTCCAATTCGCCCATGTCGTCGAGCGGCAGCTGGAGCTGACCGGCGACGTCCTGCTCCGGCCCCAGGCTGGCGAGGCGCCGTGCGATCGTGAGCTGCAGCGCGTGCGCGCCCGAGTACGCCCGCTTGCGAAGCACGGCCAGCGCGAGCCAGACGTCCGGGTCGAGCTCGCCGCGCTCGTCGCGCACGGCGCGGCCGAACGTCTCGAGACGCGCGTGCATCTCGAACTCCTCGGCGCTCGGGCGGAGCAGCAGGCGATGCACGCGGCGCGAGGCCCCCTGCCGGACGACGTGACGCGTCCTGCGAAACACCAGGAGCCGTTCGGGTTCGCCGCCGATAGCGCACAGGGATCTGAACGCACGGACATCCCCGTTGTGCGGCGTCGCGGTGAGCAGCACGACGTAGGGAGCACGAGCGGCCAGTGCCGCCACGGCTTCGTGCCGGTCGCTGTCCCCCGCGAGGCCGTGCGCTTCGTCGACGACGATGACATCCCACGCGCACGCGGCGACGGCGGGCAGGACATCCGCGCGCTTGACGTAGTCCACCGAGACGATCGCGATCGGCCAGGTCGTCCACGGATTGACGCCGTACGGCAGCGTCGCCATGCGGCGGGCCACGGCGCGAAAATCGACGACGTCAGCCTGGAGATTGAAGCGCTCCGAGAGTTCGCCGGCCCACTGTTCGCGCAGGCCGGCGGGCGTGATGATCAGCACGCGGTCGGCCGCGCCGCGCGTCCGCAGCTCCGCGATGGCCAGGCCCGCCTGAATCGTCTTCCCCAGTCCGACCTCGTCGGCGAGCAGGACGCGGCAGCCGTCGCCGCGCGCCAGCGCAATGGCGGGTTCGAGCTGGTGCGGCAGCAGCTCGATGCGGGCGCGCCCCGCCGCGCAGAGCTGCCCCTCCGAGAACTGGTTGGACAGCAGCTCCCGGCAGGCACGCCGCCAGCGCGTCGGGCGCACGAGCCGAAGATGCCCGGACGCCGGAATCGGCTCGATCGAGTCGAAGGGCGCAAGCAGACGGGTTTCGACCCCGAAGTTGGCCGGACCAAGACCTGACAGCGTGATCAGCTGGCAGTCGTCGTACGCACGCGCGTCCACCACGCGCCACCGCTGGCGACGGGCGTGTACGGACATGCCGGATCGCAGAATCTGCATCGTGCAATCCATCGGAATCGGCAATACGTGGGGCTCCCGATTCGGCGACGCGTCGATTACGGGAAAAATCCCCCGTTCGTGAGCCTGGCGTATACCCTTGGCGCAATGGCTGTGCCACGTGGAGGCCCTGTAACGGACTCCCTAGTCGTGACACTCCCTGTGCGTGCCACGAACGGCGCAAGGAGGAATGGATATGACGCCGCGGATTGACGAGGTTGCCCCGGATCTCTATCGCATCAGCCTGTACGCCCCGCAGTTCGACCTGCAGTTCAATCACTTCCTGGTCAAAGACGATGAGCCGCTCCTGTTTCACACGGGCATGCGGGGCATGTTTCCCGCCGTGCGGGACGCAGTGGCGACCCTCATCGACCCGGCCGCGCTCCGCTGGATCAGCTGGAGCCACTTCGAGGTGGACGAGTGCGGCGCCCTCAACGAGTGGCTGAACGCAGCGCCAAACGCGACGCCGGTGTGCGGCGAACTCGGCGCGATGATCAACATCGGCGACTTCTCGAACCGCCCGCCTCGCGGACTGAAGCCGAACGAAGTCCTCGAAACCGGCACGCACCGGTTCCGGTTTGTGCCGACGCCGCACCTTCCGCACGGCTGGGACGCCGGTATGCTGTTCGAGGAACGCGACTCGGTGCTGCTGTGTTCGGACCTGCTGCACCAGATCGGGAACGTCGAGCCGGTCACGACCAGCGACGTCGTCGGCCGTTACCGCGATGCGCTCGAGACGTACCAGCAGTCCCCCTTGATGGACTACGTGCCGTACACGGAGAACACGAAACGGCACCTGGCAGCGCTCGCCAGCCTGAAGCCGCGCATCCTCGCGGCGATGCATGGGTCGACGTTCGTCGGCGACGGCGGTGCCGCGCTCATCGCCAGCGGCGATGTCATTCGCGAAGTCGGCAGCGGATCGCCGGCGGTGCGGTAGCGCTATCGCGACGTGAAGATGGCGTTGAAGAGGGCGCGGAAGGTAGCGTACGACTGACCGCGGTGCTGCACCCGGAAGCCGAACAGAATCACCCGGCCGGATCCGACGGCAGCGGAGACGATGGCCGGACGCCCGGCGATCGTTGATTCACCCTGCAGCAGGCCGCTGACGAGGACGTCTTTGGCGGCGTAGCGGGCGATCGTCGTGACCGACCCATCCTGCGGCACGTCGTACGCGGAGCCGTCGGCAAAAAAGCCGGCGGCTCGCGTCGGCATGCCGTACGCGAGCGGCTGGGCTGTGTCGAACTCGACGGCGACGAGCGAGCCTGGTGCGAAAAACGTCTCCCGCGGCTGACGGGCGACGTCACGGATGGGTAGTTTGAACGTGTCGATCGCAAACCCGCCCGCCTGATCGAGGCAGATGAGCGTGCCGCCGGCTTTCACGAACGCGTCCAGCTCGCGAACGCCTTCCTCGCCCAGGCCTCCGCCGTAGCCGAGCGGCACCGTGTCCTTCACCATTCCCTTCAAGATCCGTTCAGGCGTCGCGTTCGGCAGGATGATGGCGTCGAACTGCGCGCGCAGATCGCCGGCGCGGATCATGACACTGTCCGCGCTGGTGAACGGGAACTCGAACTGGTCCAGTACCCAGCGTGTCCATCCCTCGTCGTTGTCATCCCCGGCGGGCTTGTAGAGCGCCACCCTGAGGCGGGTACCCGTGCGCGCCGCCGCCGGCACCGGCGATTTCCCTTTCGCTCCGTCGACGCGCAAATTCAGCTGTCGGGCGATCGCCGTCAAGACGGGCTCAGCCTCTTTGACGCCCGGCACGACGATCGATCCGGCCGGGTACTTGAAGCCGTTCACGTCTGTCGCGCTCGGCAGCCACGAAACCTGCAGTCCGGCCGCCAGCAGACGGTTCCGCACCAGTGCGCCGGCCGTGCCGCGCGCGTCCACGATGTAGTAGCCGGGCTTCTTCTCGCCCCAGATGTTTCCCGCCGTCGTCGAGGGAGACGCGCGGCGATGATGTGGCGATGCGTGACATCAACGGCAGCTCGAACGGTCGTTCGACGGTCCGGACGTCCACGCCCATCTGGGCCGGCAGCGTCCAACCCGTTGCGTCGTACGGCCGCTGGCCGGTGCCTGCGGGGGCGGGGTAGTCCTGCCGTTCGAGCAGCGTCTTGACGTACGCCCGGTACCGCTGCGACAGCAGGATCAAATCGGTGCCGGCCGGATACGCCGTGTTGCTCACGCGAAAGGGCTCCTGCGATCGCTGAATCTCGACGCCGCCAGCGAGCAGCAGTTCTTCGAGCTTCCGGAGCGCGAGCACGTCGTGCTGGTCGGGCGGAATCACGAACGCGAACGGCGTCTCCCGCACGCCAGCCTCGATGGCGCGCCGGCCCATGTCGTAGAAGCTCCGGACGAGCTCGCCCCGGTACGCGGCCGCACCACGCAGGAGGCCGTGCATCGCGCTGAGGTCGTAATCGACGATGTCGCGCAGCCGCCACGGACCGCCGGGCCACGGGTGCGGCGCATCGATCTTGGCGGCGGGGTCGACCGGAGTCTCCGCAATCGTGCTGGCCACCCTGGCGCCGGCCGCCTCGGTCAGCAGACAAACCGTGTTGTGGCCGAGCGGCACGGAGTCCTCGTAGCCCGGAAAATAGTAGTCGTACGGGCTGCTCGACACCACGCCGGCGCGCTCATCGCGCTCGAGCTCGAGCGTCATGGACGCGCCCAGGAGGGCCGCCTCGCGCCAAATGATGGGATCGTAGTTGGGATGGATGGGATCGCTGTTCGGCGGCGCGTAGAACCGCGGACCGTCGCCTTCCATCTGGTGCATCGACAGGAACACCTGTGGATGCCACTCGGCGTTGAAGAACCGCGCGAGATTCCGGCTCTCGGCGAGGTTCATCATGAATCCATCGCGATTGATGTCGTGGCCGGCGTACTTGTGATCCGCCGTCGCCATCGGCCCGCCGTCGAACTGCGTGTTCTTGAACTTGTTGTACCAATCGACGACCAGCCGGTTGCCGTCCGGGTTGAGCATCGGGATGATGATCACCACGACGTTCCGGAGCTGATCGAGGATCGCGGGGTCGTTCGAGCTCGCGAGCTCGTACAGAAGCTGGTTCGCGGCCTGTGTGCCGCCGACCTCCGTCGCGTGGATGCTGGCCCCGATCGCGACGACGACCTTGTGCGCGGCGGCGATCCGGCCCGCTTCCTCGGACGGGAGCGTCCTTGGATCCGCGAGCCGCTGGTTTTCTTGCTTGATCTGATCGAGGTTACGGATGTTTTCGGGCGCCGAGACGATGGCCGCGACCGTGCGATGGTTTTCGGTCGTCGGCCCGAGATCGACCACCTTGACGCGATCCGAAGCGGCCGCGACGAGCTCGACGTATTTCTCGATGGCGTCCGCCGGCGCGAGGTACCCGTCAGCGCCCATGCGGAAGCCGAAATGCGCTTCCGGTGTGGGCACGCCGCCTGCGGCTCCTTGCTGAGCCCTGGGGACGCCGGAGAAGAGCAGGACGACGGAGAGCAGGACGAAGGAGAGACGAATGCCCGGCGCACGCACCGGGGCATCATAACAAACGGCGAAGAAGCTATCGTTCCGGGCGGCGCGCGTTCGGCGGTGTGACGGTGATCTCGTCCAGCTTGTCGAGCAGCGCCGCGAAGCCGCACTGCTCCGGATCGAACAGGCCCCATTCGTCCTCGATCGGGCGCGTCCGTTTCGGCCGTGGCTTCTTCTCGTCCATCTGCGCCGCTTCGGGCGCAGGCTGAGGTGCAGCTGCCGGCGCCGGCGCAGGCGCGAGCTTCGCCGGCTTCACGCGCGCCTCGGCGGGCTTCGCGCGCTGGGGCTTCTGCGCCGGTGGTGCAACGGGCCCCGATGCGGCGAGCTCGGCTCGACGGCGGGCGATATCCTCGCGCAGCGATCGCATGAGCTCGACCCATTCGGGTTTCGCCGCGGCTTTCCGCGGAGCGATCGGCTCCTGATACGCCTCGGCCGCGACGCCCTCGAGCCGGGGCCACACGTGCCACGCGGCCATGGGCATCGGCTCCACGCGCTCGCCGGGCAGGACCGGCTCGAACGGCTGCAGCGATTCCTCGGCCTCGAGCGCCTCTTCGAACTCTGCGACCTGATCGAAGTCTTCGACGATCGAGGCCTCGGCCTCGGATGCGGCGGGCTGGTGGTGTCCGTTGCCCTTGCCGTTACCGTTGCCGGCGTGCGCGTCGAGCGTCGCGGGCTTTTCCGGAGGCGTCCAGTCGAGCCGCGGCCACGCTTGCCAGGCCGCCAGCGGAAACGGCTCGAAGCGCTCGACGGGGACGACGGGCTCGAACGGTTTGAGTGCCTCGGTCTGGAGCACAGCGTCGAGCTCGATCGAAAGGTCGATGTCGAGGTCGTCTACCACGTCATCGGAGATCTCGCTCTCGTCGTCGACGGTCTCCGCCATCCACTCCTCGGCGTGAACCTCTTCGAGCATCGGCAGGTTCGCGCGCTCGAAGTCGGCCAGCAGATCGTCGAACGCCGGCTCCGGGTCCGCGACGGGCATCATGTCGTCGAGCGCCACGATCGGCTCGGCTGGGGCCGCCGCAATCGGGTTGTCGTACTCGGCTTCCGGTTCTTCGACGGCGAGCGGCTCCGCTTCCTGCACCGCTGCCACGGTCGCTTCAGGTTCCTCGACAGGCTCCGGTTTCGCCACGGTCTCCGGCTCGACGATCGCCTCGACGGGTTCTTCCGGTGCCGCGTACACCTCCTCGACGTTTGCCTCACTCGATTCGTAGGCCGGGCTGAAGGCCTCGACGATCGCGTCTTCCTCGGAGACGACGTAACCCGGTTCTTCTTCGACCGTTTCGCTCTGGCCGGTTTCGACCGTTTCGCGAACGTCGTGCGTTTCGATCGGCTGCGCCTCCTGGGCCCTCCGCTGGGAGGTGCTCTGCTCGTCCTCGTACAGCTGGGCAGACGCGCGTTCCTGGCTTGCGCGCTCGAGGTAGGACGCGATCTCCTCCGCGAACACTGTCGGATCGCAGCCCTCGAGCGGCGCATCGTTCGCCGGCTTGCGGCGGAACGCCGACAGCACGCCTTTCTTCTGCTGCGGCTTCGGCGCCGCGAACGTCGGAATTGTGAGCATCTGGACGTGGGCTGCGGTGGCGATCACGCGCAGAGCCGCCGCCAGCGCGGCATCGTCGGACGGCGAGAGCAGCGCGGGGACGAGGATCAGGTCGGGGACGTTGTTGCCGATCGACTCGAGGGCGCGCTCCGTGGTGTCCGCCAGGATCAGCTCCGCGCCTTTCACGTGGCGGACGATGCTTATCAGGTGGGCAACCTGGCGCCGGTCGGGTTCGATGGCGAGGATCAGCGACATCGGTTCAGGTTCGCGTCATGAAGAACAGGAGCACGGTGCCGGCGAAGACGAAGACGAGAATGGGCGTGTGCGCCAATCCCTGATCCTTCGCCGCCTGCACGACAACCATCGAGAGCTTGCGCGCCGTCTGGCCGAACTCGTTTACTTCGGCAGAGGGCCCGGCGTTCCATCGGAACGAAAATTCCCGCTTGACCCTGTCATCGAACGAGATCAGCACGAGCAGCAGCAGCCCCACCGCCCCGATCGACATCACGATTTCTCTGTAATTGCGTCGCATGGGCGTCACTCCTGATCCAGCGACACTCTGCCCCGCCTCGGGCTTCGCAATTGCCGTTCCGCCCGAATCGGTCGATCTTTGCGCGGATCTTTCCGGCCTGTCCCGACGAGGGGCCGCGGGCGCGAACGGATCTGCGAGTCCGATTACGAAAGTGGGCCGCGCGCGCCCGGTGAGGCGCGAGCGGTCCACATTTGCGGGATTTTGCGCACGCGAGAAAGTAAACGGCTGCCGTTTTCGTGGCACCTGCATTGCACCAGGCGGCGTACCCGTGTCCTTTCCGTTGGTGTGTGCGGTAGGTGTGCTCCTGGCGGTGTGGTCCCTTCTGCGGAAGCGCAGGCTGGCCGCCGCGGGGGAAATAATGGACGTCTGGAGCGCTGGCGAGGCCATCTCGGATGTCCCTCACCCTCGCGTCCTGCAGCCGGACCTGACGCGCCTCGGCCTGAATCCCCTCGGACAGCTGCTGATCGGCCTGAACCTGGCAGCGCTCGCCGCGGGCGTCGCGTTGTTCTCGGCCGGCCGCCTGGAGATCGAGTGGTCCACGGTCTGGCCGGGCGCCGCCATGCTTTCTGCGCTCGTCGTTGTGTGGCTGAACTTCTACTTCCTGCCCGGCGCCGAGATGGGAATGGTTCGTCGCTGAAGTCCTGTTCGTCACGTTCGCGATGGTCCTGCTCACGAATGTTCTCGTACCGCTCCAGTACGGCGCGCTGGCGCTCGGTGCGCACTGGGCGGATCCCTGGCTGGCGCGCGCCGACGCCCGGCTCGGCGTGTCCGTGCCCGCGATGACCGCCTGGACGGGGGTGCATCCGGTCGCCGCGCTGGCCGCGAAGATCGTGTATGGCACCTTCGCTCCCCAGATGCTCCTGACGGTCCTCGCGCTTGCCGTGCTGCGCGAGCGCGAGCGGCTCTGGGAGTTTGCCTTCCATTTCCACCTGTGCTTGATCCCGACGATTGCGGCCCTTGCGATTTGGCCATCCGTCTGCCCACCCGCCTTCTACGGGTTCAGCCCCACGATCGACATGACCCAGGTGCTCGCGCAGATTCAGGGGTTTCACGATGGCACGATGACCGTCGTGAGCTTCAAGGAACTCGAGGGCCTCGTGTCGGTGCCGTCCTTTCACGTTGCCGGGGTGCTGCTCGTGACGTGGGCGTTCCGGCACCGCCGGCCGGTCTTCTTCGGTCTGATTGCGCTCAACGTGGGCCTCACGCTTTCCACCGTCATCACGGGCGTGCACTACGCGATCGACGTTGTCGCCGCGGTCCCGCTCGTCGCAGCAAGCATTGCCGCGTATCGGTGGGGCGGCCGTCGCCTGCTGGCGTCCGATGCATAGGTGGACGCTCGGCGCGCTGGCGACGACGCTGTTCTTTCTGACGATCGTGCTGGCGGCGGCGCTGTCACCGATGGCGTCGGACACGTGGTGGCAGCTGCGCGCCGGGGCCGACATGTGGGCATCGGGGCGCGTGCTGCTCACCGACACGTACTCGCACACCGCGGCCGGCGCGTTCTGGCCCAACCACGAGTGGCTGTCGCAGGTGATCTTCTACGGCATCTATCGTCTTGGCGGCCTGCCGCTGCTCAGCCTGTTTGCGGCGGCGGTGATCGTGACGGCCTGGATCATCACGTGGCATGTGGCCGGCGGATCGGTGCTGCGGCGACTCGCGATCCTGCTCCCGTGCCTCGTCCCGGCCAGCGAACACTGGGCGCCGCGGCCGCACGCGTTCTCATTGCTCTTCCTGCCATTGGCCGTATGGCTCGTCCTGCGGCGCCGGTACTTCTGGTTGATCCCGCTGTTCTTCGTCTGGGCCAACTGCCACGGCGGCGTGCTGCTCGGTCTCGTGGTGACGGGGGCCGCCCTGACGGCGGCGTGGTTCCACGAGCCGAGCGTTTCGAGGGCCGCCACGCTGAGGACCATCGGGCTGGCACTCGCGGGGTGTGTGGCAGCCGTGACGCTCACGCCGCTGGGGCTGTCGTTCTGGATCGAGATTCCAAAATCGCTCGCCAGGATTCGCCAGTATCCGCTGGACGAGTGGCTCGCGCCCCGGTTGTCGGAGATACCGCTGGCGCCCTTCTGGGTGCTTGCCGTCGTCTTCTGCGGCCTGTTGGTTGTGAACCGCCGTCGTCTGCTTGACGCGCCGGGCCGCGCGACGGCAATTCTCTGCCTGCCGGCGCTCGTGTTGCTGCCGATGGCGTTGTCGGCGGTTCGCAACGTCGGTCCGTTCCTGATGTTCGCGGCACCGGCAATCTGCGGCCTGCTCCCCGAGGGAACGTTCGCCGCGCTGAACCGGTCGGATCGCAGGAATCGTCCGGCGCTGAATCTGGGGCTGGCGGCGGTCGCTACCTTCATGGCGGTCGCGGCGATCGGGTATGCGTATCGATTTCATGTCGATCATCTCCGGTGGACGCCGCTCCCGGAGGCGTCGCTCCGGGCGCTGCGGCAGTGCCCCGACAACCTGTACAACCGCTACGACGAGGGCGGTTATCTGATCTGGTTCGAGCCGGGAAGGCGTGTGTTCCTCGACGGCCGCCAGGATCCGTACGATCCGAGGCTGGTGCTCGATCAGATACGGGTGGAAACTTCCGGAGACTACGCCGCCACCTTTGCCGAGCATCACATCCGGTGCGCGTACCTTCCCGCGACTTCCGCCGTCGCAGGACGGCTGTCCTCGTCGGGATGGTCGGCGCTGTACCGCGACGCGTCCTGGGTCGTGCTCGCGCAATGACCTCGACGAGGACGCGCGCGGCGCTTCACGCAGTCGCGTTCGTTGCGGCCGCCGTGTGCCTCTATTCGATGCGGCGGGCGGATCCGGATCTCTTCGGCTATCTGGCGTCGGGCCGTTTGTTCGTCGAGCAGGGCAGCCTGACGACCCAGGATCCGTTCGCCTACACCTCCGCGGGATTTCACTGGGTGACGTTCGAGTACGGTTCGGACGTGCTGCTGTGGCTGGCCTACCGCTTCGCGGGGCCCATCGGGCTCATCACGCTGAAGTGCGTCGTCGGCGGCGCGGCGCTGGCGTTCCTGGCCGCCGCCGTCATCGCAGCCTGCGGCAAGCCGCACGTCTGGGTTCCCATCTTTGTGCTGGGCGCGTCGGCGGTGTCGCGATTCTTCCTCTTCCGCCCGCAGCTATTCACGTTTGCCTTCTTCGCGGTGTTTGTCGCCGTGCTGTTCCGGCACCTCGCCGGCCGGCCCGCGAGGCTCTGGGTGCTGCCGCTCGTCATGCTCGTGTGGGCGAACTTGCACGGCGGCTTCGTCGCCGGCCTGGGGGCCATCGGCCTTGCGATCGCGATCTGCGCATCGCAGCGGATGCCGACAAAGCCCCTGTGGACGGCGCTTGGTTCCTGTGTCGCCGTCACCTTCGTGAATCCCATGGGCCCGAAGCTCTGGGGCTATGTCGTCGCGGAGCTCGCGCATGGCACTAACCGGCGGTACACGTTCGAGTGGGGCCCGGCGAGCCTCGGCACCGATGCATGGTCGGCCGTTACGCTCACGCTCATCGCTGCCGCGCTACTGGGTGTGACGTGGTTCGCGTGCACAAATGCGCCGTCATCCGTACGCACCACGCGCCTCGCCTGCGCGCTGAGCGCCGTCCCGTTGGTCGTGATGGCCTACGTGTCGGTGCGCCACGTGCCCCTCGCGGCGATCTGGGCGGCGCCGGTCATCGCGCGGCTCGCGTCGGACGCCCTCGAATCAGCTGCGTTCCGGCGCGTGTGGTTCGCGTTCCAGGGACTGGCCGTCCTGCCGGCGTGCCTGACGGCGATGTTCGTGTTCGGCAGCCCGCAGCCGGTCATCAGCGCGGACGGCGGAGCCCTCGGCAGCCGCCATCCCTGCAGCGCCACCGAGTTTCTCAAGGCGAACCGTCTTTCCGGGAACGTCTTCGCGCCGCTGTGGTGGGGCTCGTATCTCACCTGGGAGCTGTATCCGTCGATTCGCGTGTCGATGGACGGCCGGAACATCTCGCTGTATCCCGATCGCATGGTGGTCGAGAACTTCGATTTCTACTTGAACGACGCGAGCGAGGCCGACCTCGACGCCCCGCTCCGGTACGCGACGAACTTCGTTCTCGTCCCTGCCGACAGCCCTGTGCTGTCGCGCCTCGCGACAGATCGGCGCTGGCGCCAGGTCTTCAGGGACGGCGACGCCGCGCTCTTCGCCCGTTCGGAGGCCTTCCTTCCGGCGCTGGTGCTCCCGCCGTCATCCTGCGCGGGCGTGCTCGAGTAGCGAGACAGTAACCACGATTGCACTTTCTTCCCGGGCTGAGTTGGCCCGCCTCCCGCACACAGTCGATCACGGCCGCTGCTTCGACGAACAGGTCGTCACGTTTTTGCGTCTGACCGGCGCCGACGTTCGCGGCCAAGCGTCTGGTGTGACGTTACTTAGCGTACGCAGGCACGACGAAGGCACGACCGCGCGCATCGCGGCGCCACGTACAGATTCAGTGCCTCGAGCGCGAAGGCTGTAATCGATCGGCGCTTGGCACAATGGCTGCACCACGAGGACCTCAAATGGCGCGAAGTCTTTCCTGCCGTCGTCTCTTCACGCGGCTGCGCGACACGAGCGGCGGCTCGCTTGTCGAGGCCGCATTGATCACACCACTGCTGCTGCTCCTGACCTTCGGGATCATGGAGTTTGCCACGATGTTCTACGTCTACCTGGCGCTTGAAAACGGCGTCAGCCAGGCGACGCGGTACGGCGTGACCGGCAACCTGAAGGACGACCCGATGAATCCGGGGACGCCGTTGACGCGCGTCCAGTCCATCAGGCTGGCGATGCGGCAGGCGACGCCCACGCTGACGATCCCCGACGCCGAGTTCACGTTCAGCCATCTGCCGGCCGGCGGCGGCGCATGGATCGGCGGAACGGGTGGACCCGGCGAAATCGAGAAGGTCACGGTCAATCACCCGTGGACGTTCATGACGCCGCTGATCAGGCCGTTCTTCACCGGCGGCCAGCTCAATATCCAGGTGGAATCGTCGATGGTGAACGAAAAGAGGTTCAATTGAGAACCCTCGCCTCGCGCATTGTCCGCTCGAGCTCCCGCGGCCAGAGCATCGTGGAGTTCGCGCTCGTGCTGCCGTTCCTCGTCGTGCTCGTGCTCGGACTCACCGAACTGGGCTACGCGCTGCTCGACTCGCATATTGCCACCAAGATGACCCGCGAGAGCTCGAACCTGATCTCCCGCGATTCGTCGCTCCAGGACGCGGCGACGGCGATGACCAGCATGAGCAGCCGGCCGATCAATTTTGCCAACGGCTCATCGAAAATCATCTTTTCCATCATCCGGAAGGTGGAGACCGTCGGCGCCGCCAACTATGGCCAGCCGGTGCTCTACCAGCGTCTGGTCTACGGCAGCTATCCCGGCGCGAGCGCACTGACGACGTCCGGAGCGGGCTCGTTCGGCGGCGCGCCCGACTACATTGCCGCCAACTCCGACAGCGACACGCGTCTGCGGGTCACGAACCTGCCGAACGCGGCGCAGATGCCGCTCGGCGGGATGACGTACGTCACCGAGATCTTCACGCGGCACACGCTGATCACGCCGCTCGATCGCTTCGGCATCACGGTGCCCACGTCGCTCTACTCGATTGCGTATTTCTGACGCGGACGGGACTTCCGCGAAGAGGCAGACGCTCATGAAGAGACACACATCCGACCTTTCCAGCCAGAAGGGCTTCGTGCTCGTGTACATGGCGGCCACGTTGACCACGCTGCTGCTGTTCACGGGCCTCGCCGTGGACACCGGGCGCGCCTACGTGGTGAAGGCGCAGCTGACCAAGGCTGTGGACGGCGCGGCGCTGTCGGCAGCGCGCAGCCTCAACAGCGGGAGCCCACGCACCGAGGCGGAGCGGGTGTTCAGGGCGAATTTCCCGACCGGCTACCTGGGAACGACGGCCGTGACGGACCCGGCCTCGACGCCCGGTTTCTTCGCCGTCAACACCAACGCCGCGACGGGCGTCAACACGGTGACGGTCACGGCGTCGGCCACCGTGCCGACAACGTTCATGCGGCTCGCGAGTTTCACCGATCTGACGGTCACGAGCTCGGGTGAAGCCACGCGCCGCATGGTGGACCTGTCGCTCGTGCTCGACGTGTCCAGTTCGATCGGTTCACAGTGGGCCACCGTGAGGGACGCGGTCAGGAACTTCATCGGCGCGTTCGATCAGAACAGCGATCGCATGGCGTTGCTGACGTTCGGCAACGGCGCGGCCGTCCTCGACCCGATGCCGTCGAGCCGCGGATTCAACAAATCGGGACTCGTCAACGACGTGCCGAGCTCCCTGCCGGGCGGCAGCACGAACATGGTGGAGGGGCTGTACCGCGGGTGGGACGAGCTGCGATCGGTCCCGACCGGGACGCAATCAGGCCTGCGGATCATCGTGCTGTTCACCGACGGCGCCAGCAACGGCGTGCCCGCGAGCTGGGACGTGAATCCGGGGACGGCGAGAGCGCTCCGCACGTGGGACTTCCCGGAAGTGCCACCCGACCCCGACGACCAGACGCACGTCGATCCCGCGATTGACGGCCTGTACGACACCGCGACCGGCAGCAACACCGGGTTCGCCTACAGCCTCAGGCCCTCGAACTGGAACAACTACACACCGCCAACGGGGAACATCATCCCGCAGGTCCCGAGCATGCCGGCGACGATGATGAGCTGGCACACGCACCACCGGAGTCCGGGCATCCCGACGCAGTTTCCGCTGGTCACGAATGCGCTGACGGTGAACGGCGTCGCCCAGAGCGCGAAGCGGCCGATGCGGCACCTCGGGCTGTACAACGCGGGCCGCTATCCCGCCGAGGTCTTCAACATCAACAACGCTGCGCGCAATCTCGTGGAGATCATCTCCGACCAGGCTCGCAGCGACGCCGGCGGCGATTACCAGATTCGTATCTACACCATCGGCATGGGCGAACTGGTGACCTACCTCCTCGGAACCATCCCGGAGCCGTCGTCGGACATCCTCAAGCGCATGGCCAACGACCCGTCCTCGCCGGACCACAACCCGGCGCAGCTCGATGGCAAGTTCTTCTACGCGCAGACGGCCGCGGACGTCTCGGCGGCGTTCCAAGGCATTCAGAACCAGATTCTGCGCCTCAGCAAGTAGCCGCCAGTTCTCGCATCATACGGGCGCGGACGACCGCTCAAGCGATCGTCCGCGCCGTTGTTTTTTGCGCCCGCCATTTCTGATTCCGCTTTCTGATTTCCGCCTGTGTTTCGCCTCGTGCAGCCGCGTGCCGCGGACGCACTCACGAATTTATGGTGTGGCTTACGGATGCGAGATCCAAACGGCTTCCCGGAGCGTCCTGCTGCGTAAGAAAACAATGCCCTGTACGCCCTTAAACCACTGGCAATGTGCCGGTTGCCGGCGCGCCCGGCTCGCGTGGCACAACCGTTGCCCGTTCACCATGCGTCGTTGCGGTGTCGCGAAGGGGCGAGGCCGCATTTGCACACAGACATCGCGCGTCTGCGGACGCGCCGGAGGGAAGCAATGGAGTTCATCAGCCGTCTGCGTTCGTTCGTTCGTGACGAAGAAGGTCAGGACCTTCTCGAGTACGCGCTCCTCATCGCGTTGATCGCGCTGGTCTGCGTGGGCGCCGTGGCGCTCGCGGGCACGAAGGTCAGCCAGGTGTTCACGAACATCGCGGGTCAGATCCCGGCGGGCACGTAGTTCGCGCATCGGAGTACTTCAGAAGCATGAGCAGCTCTTGCCGGCGGTCGCGTCTGATTCCGGTCAGGCGGGCCGCCGGCAGGGCTGGTCACTCCCCGGGAAGGTGAGGAACCGATGCAGGCCATGGTTTCGGTGATTTACCGGTTGGTTGTTCGAAACGACGCGCAGGACCTGACGGAGTACGGCCTGCTGGCCGCACTGATCGCGATCGCCGCCCTGGCGGCCGTGACGACGCTCGGCGAAACGATTCGAAACGTGTTGTGGTCGCCCATTGCCAGCAACTTCTGAAGCCATCGTCGTGGCAGTGGTCGCAGGAAGCGGCGCCCTCGGCGCCGCCATTGATTTGAGGAGCCGCCGCGTGCCGAACTGGTTGACGCTGGGCATCACGCTGACCGGGCTGGCGCTGGCCACAGCGCGCCTGAGTGGTGTGGGCCTCGGCGCAGCGTTCGCGGGGTTCCTGCTCGGGCTCGCCATCATGCTGCCGGGTCATCTCATCGGCGCGACCGGCGCGGGCGACGTCAAGCTGCTCGCCGCGCTCGGCACGCTGCTCGGCCCCAGGGCGGTGTTCTTCGCGTTCGTCTACTCGGCGATCGCGGGCGGCGTGCTCGCGGTGGCCGTCGCCATGCAGCGGCGAACGCTTGAAGTGACGATGGAGCGGACGGCCATGCTCGTCCGCAGCCGCGGCGCGAATGTCGCGGAGATCGAACGCGCATCGACCAACAACCGCTTCGCATACGCGCCGGCGATTGCGATCGGTGCGCTCGTGGCGGCGCTGGGATTCTGAAGTTACAGAGGACACATATGGCTCGCATGCGTGTGTTTATCGTGCTGGTTCTGGCGATTGGCGCCGGGGGCGTCTTTGCCTTCGCCACCTACAACTACGTTCAGAACATGCCGGCGAAGGAGGTGTCGATCCCGACCAAGCCGGTGATGGTCGCCGCCTCGGACCTGGACATTGGCGCCGAGATCACGGCTGACAACGTCCGCACGATCAACTGGCCGGCGAACTCGGTGCCGCAGTTCGCGTTCTCCGATGCGAAGGACGTGATCGGCCGCGGCATCGTGATGCCGATGATTCAGAACGAGCCGTTCCTGCCGATGAAGCTCGCGGGCAAGGACGGCGGCACGGGCCTGACGCCCGCCATCCCGCCGGGGCTGCGCGCCGTTTCCGTGAAGGTCAACGAGGTCATCGGCGTCGCGGGCTACGTCCTGCCCGGCACCCACGTCGACGTCGTCGCGACGGTGAGCCCGACGGCAAGCCAGGCCGATATGACCACGAAGGTCATCCTCACCAACGTCGAGGTGCTCGCGGCCGGCACGAAGATCGAGCGCACGACTGACAAGGACAAACCGATGCCCGTGACGGTCGTCACCATGCTCGTCGACCCGGAACAGGCCGAGCGACTGACGCTGGCGAGCACGGAAGGCAAGATTCAACTCGCGCTTCGCAACCCGCTCGACCGGAACACGCCGGCCACGCGGGGCGTGAAGCCCTCGGCCCTGCTGGGCACCCCGGCGTCGACGCCGAAGGCGGTCGCGAGAGTCGGAACCCCCAACACGGTCGTGGCGGCACCGCGAGGCCCAGAGCCGGTGACGGTCGAAATCATCCGCGGTGACAAACGAGCACGCGAAGTCGTGCGGGAGCAGTAATGATGGATATCAGACGTCCCGGCGCGACGATCGTGATCGTCGCCCTTTTTGGATCCGTACGGCTCTTCGCGCAGGCTGCGCCAACCGCTCCCGTCGTGCGTCCGCCCGCCGCAGCCACGATGGCCGCCGCGGCCGCCGACACGGGCACCCGCGCGGTCAAGGTGATGGTGGGCCGCTCGGCCGTGCTCGACGTGGGCGCCGCCATCACGCGCGTTTCGCTCACCAGCCCTGACGTTGCGGACGCGATGGTCACCTCGCCCAACGAGCTGCTGCTCAACGGCAAGGCGCCGGGCACGATCTCCATGTTCGTGTGGGATCGCACCGGCGGCTCGCGTCATTACGAAATCACCGTCCAGCGCGACCTCTCGCGGCTGTCCGACCAGCTCGGTCAGCTGCTGCCCGGCGAAACGATCAAGGCCGAGAGCAACGGCAAGAACATCGTCCTGTCCGGTCAGGTGTCCAGCAAGGACATGATCGAGCGGGCCGTGAACCTCGCCGGCGGCTACGTGGACAAGAAGGAAGAAGTCCTCTCGCTGCTCCAGATTCGCGACGGCGCGCCGAGCAACCAGGTGCTGCTCCGCGTCAGGTTCGCCGAGGTGTCGCGCAGCGCGATGACCGAGCTCGGCGTCAACCTCCTGACCGCCCCGTACGGCATCAAGAACAACGTCGTCCGGACGACGACGGAGCAGTTCGCGCCGCCCGCGTTCTCGGACCTTGCGGTGTCGAAAGCCAGCAGCGCCTGGGGAAGCGACGTGACGTCGGCGTCCGGCAAGATCACGTTCAGCGATTTCCTCAACGTGTTCCTGTTCAACAACAAGTACGACCTCGGCGTCGTCATCAAGGCGCTGCAGACGAAGGGACTCTTCCAGAGCCTGGCCGAGCCGAACCTGATCTCGGAAAGCGGGAAGGAAGCCAGCTTCCTCGCCGGCGGCGAGTACCCGATTCCGATTGCCCAGGGCGGCAGCGGCAGCGTGGCGATCACCGTCCAGTACAAGAGTACGGCATCCGCCTGAACTTCCTGCCGATCGTCAACGGCAACCGCGTGCACCTCAAGGTGCGCCCGGAGGTCAGCACGCTCGACTTCGCCAACGCCATCGTGCTCAACGGCTTCCGCATTCCCGCTCTGAGCGCGCGCCGCACCGAGACCGAAATCGAGCTGAACAACGGGCAGACCTTCGCAATCGCGGGGCTGATGAACAACTCGGTCAACTCGACGATGCAGAAGATTCCCGGCATCGGCGACATCCCGATCCTCGGCGCGTTGTTCCAAAGCAAGGCGGCGCAGAAGAGCCAGACCGAGCTGGTCGTGATGATTACGCCCGAGATTCTGCCGAACAACTCCACGGGCGTAACCTCGACGCTGCCGCGGCCGATTGAACCGTACATGGCACCCGCGCCGCCGAAGAAGGGGCTCGATCAGCCGGCGCCTCCGTTCCGGAACCAGGGCGCGAGCGTGACGGCGCCGATCGTCCCGGTCGCGACGGCTAACCCCGGAGCCCCCGCGCCGACCAGTGTCCCGGCGCGCGATGCCGCGGCCGCTGTGACGGCTCTCAACCCCAACACGCGGACCGTGGTCAACGGCGATGCGCCCAAGCCGGCGAACGAGACGACGCCGGCAGTGGGCCGGCCGATGACCGACGCCGAGAAGAAGCTGGTCGCGAAGGCCCAGAAACAGGAGCGCGAGCAGCAGGAAGCCGACGCGAAGGTCAAGGCAGCCGAAGACGCCCGCGCCGCCAAGGCGGCCCAGACGCAGGCGGCCAGGCAGGGCGAAGAAGATCGGCGCCGGCTCGAGGCCGAGAAGAAGCAGGCCGCGGCCGACAAGGAGCTCCAGGAGAGAGCCGTGAAGGAGCAGGCGAAACGCGAGGCCGAAGAGAAGAAGAAACAGGCCGAGCTCGCGAAGCAACAGTCGGCATCCACGCAGAAAGCGCAGTAGCGTCGCCATGGCACAGATCGTCAGCTTCTTTGTCACCGAGGACGAGGAGTTCAAGAAGCACCTGGGCCGCTTGCTGAGATCGGGCGCGATTCCCATCAGCGTGCTGGACCAGCTGCGCGAGGGCGTCTCGCCGGACGTTGTCATCGTCGATGCCCGCGGCGACGCGTCGTCGGCGATGGGCACGATCGAGCGCCTGCGCGCCGGCCTCCCCGGGTCTGCCATCTTCGCCGTGGCGCAGGTGGCCGAACCCGACTTGATCCTTCAGGCCATGCGGGCGGGCGCCAACGAGTTCTTCACCTGGCCTCCCGCCGAGGACACGTTTCACAGCGCCATGCGCCGGACGGCCTCGCGCCGCGAGACGGCGGCCGGCGCACAGCCCGCAGCCACGACGCTCGTGTTCTTCGGCGCCAAGGGTGGCGCCGGCACCACCACGATCGCCGTGAACTGCGGCGTCGAGCTGGCGCGCATCACGAAGCGGTCGACCGTCGTCGTCGACCTCAAGCCGGGGCTGGGCGAAGTCGCTCTGTTTCTCGGTGTCCGGCCGCGCTACAGCATCATCGACGCGATCGACAACCTGCACCGGCTCGACCGCGAGTTCCTGCGCGAGCTGGTGGTGAAGCACAAGTCGGGCCTCGAGATCCTCGCCGGATCCGATCACTTCGACCGGCCGGGCGGACCGGATTCAGGGGCGATCGAGGAGCTGCTGCGCCTCCTGGGCCGGCAGTACGAATACATCCTGATCGACGCCGGGAGCTCCGTAAACGCCTGTTCCGTGGCGGCGCTGTACGCGGCGGACATGATGTTCCTGATCGCGAACCCCGACGTGCCTTCGGTGCGCAACGCGCAGCGGCTGCTCGAACGCGTGCGCCAGCTGGGCGCGGCGGGCGAACGCGTGCGGTTCGTGCTCAACCGCGCGGCCGAGCCGTATCCGATTCCGCCCAAGCAGATCGAAGGCGCGCTCGGACATCCGATCCATCACACGTTCCCGAGCGACTACAAGACCGTGTCGACGGCGCTCAATTCCGGCGTGCCGCTCGCGCTCGCCGGCAATACCGAGATCGCATCGCAATTCGACGCCTTCACGCGCCACATCATCAATCCGGCGGCCGGCTCCGAAGCGCCGGCGCCAGCGAAACGCGCCGCCAAGCTGGGCCTCGAGCGCATCGCGTCACTCTGGTAAACGACCATGGCCACAGTTGCTCCCAACGCGCCCGCCGCGCCGCCCCGTAACCTGTCAGGTCCGGCACGTCCGGCGACGGTGTCGCGGCAGTACGCCGAGCTGAAAGCGAACGTTCACCGCAAGCTCCTCAACCGGCTGAACCTCGAAGCGCTCGCGCAGGCCGACCGGAGCCGCGCGGAGAGTGAAATCCGTTCGCTGCTCGGCGAGCTGCTCAGCGAAGAGAACATCCCGATCAGCCTCGGCGAGCGTGAAGGGCTGTTCGGCGAGCTCGTCGACGACGTGTTCGGCCTGGGGCCGCTCGAGCCGCTCCTGCGCGACCCGGCCGTGAGCGACATCCTCGTCAACACGTACAAGAACGTGTTCGTGGAGCGCGGCGGCCAGATCGAGCGCGTGACGGCGACGTTCCAGGACGACAAGCACCTGATGCGCGTCATCGACCGCATCGTCAGCGGCGTCGGCCGGCGCGTGGACGACAGTTCGCCGATGGTGGACGCCCGCCTGCAGGACGGTTCGCGTGTCAACGCCATCATCCCGCCGCTGGCCGTCGACGGTCCGCTCTTGTCGATCCGCCGTTTTCCGGCAGAACGCCTGAAGGCCGACGACCTCGTGACGCTCAAGGCGCTCACGCGGCCGATGCTCGACTTCCTGTCGCACTGCGTCCGCTCGCGGTTGAACTGCCTGATCAGCGGCGGCACCGGCGCCGGCAAGACGACGCTGCTCAACGTGCTGTCCAGCTACATCGGCGACAAGGAACGCATCGTAACCATCGAGGACGCCGCCGAGTTGCAGCTGCACCAGGACCATGTGGCGCGTCTCGAAACGCGTCCCCCGAACGTGGAAGGCAAGGGCGCGATCCGCCAGCGGCAGCTCGTCATCAACGCGCTCCGTATGCGCCCCGACCGCATCGTCATCGGTGAGGTCCGCGGCGAGGAAGCGCTCGACATGCTGCAGGCGATGAACACGGGCCACGACGGATCGCTGACCACGGTCCACGCGAACACGCCCCGCGACGCGCTGTCGCGCGTCGAGACGATGATCGCGATGGGCGCGACGAACCTGCCGGAGCGCGCGATGCGCCAGCAGATTGCGTCGGCCATCCAGGTCGTCGTTCAGCAGACGCGTCTGTCCGACGGCACACGCAAGGTGACCAGCATCGCCGAGATCACGGGCATGGAAGGCGAAGTGATCACGATGCAGGAGATCTTCACGTTCGAGAAAGTCGGGCTGACGCAGGAAGGCAAAGTCGTCGGACGGTTCCGGGCGACCGGCGTCCGCCCGAAGGTGTGCGAGCGCCTGAAGGCGTGCGGTGTGCACCTGCCGGGCGACATGTTCGAGGGCGTGACGGAGATCCGGTAATGGGTCTGGCACTCATCGTCTTCCTGTTCGTCGTCGTGCTGATCGTCGGCTCGTACTTCGCGATCACGGCCCTGCCGGGCATGATGGCCCAGCGCGAGCTCGACAAGCGGCTGAAAGACGTGTCGTTCACGGATTCTTCGGGGGAGGCCGTGGAAAGCTCGGTCCTCCAGAAGATCGTCGAAGGACCGATGCCGATCGTCGACAAGTTCGTGAAGGATACGAAGCAGGGCTCGGGCCTCGCGCGGCTGATCGAGCAGTCCGGCGTGCACACCACGCCCAGCGGCCTGATGCTGGTGACGCTGATTTCGGCGGCGGTCGTCGGGCTGGTCACGGCTGTGTTCGTCAAACAGCCGTACGCCGCGCCTCTGGCGGCCCTCGTCGGCGCCGCGCTGCCGATGCTCTTCGTCATGAACCGCCGCACCAAGCGGCTCAACCGGTTCGAGGAGCAGTTCCCGGAGGCGCTCGACCTGCTGTCGCGCGCCGTGCGCGCCGGCCACGCGTTCCAGACCGCCATGGGTATGGTGGCCGACGAGTTGAACGAGCCCGTCGGGCCTGAATTCAAGAAGGCGTTCGACCGGCAGAACTTCGGTCTGCCGTTGCGGGACGCACTGAACGAGCTGGCCGAACGTATCGGCAACCTCGACGTGCGCTTCTTCGTGACGGCCGTCCTCATCCAGCGCGAGACCGGCGGCAACCTGGCAGAGATTCTCGACAACCTGGCGTACGTGGTGCGCGAGCGCTTCAAGATTCGCCGCCAGGTCCGGGTGCACACCGCGCACGGCCGGTTCACCGCGTGGGTGCTGCTGTCGCTGCCCGCGGCGCTGGCTGTGCTGCTGACCGTCATCAACCCCGATCACATGGGGCTGCTGTTCCACGAACACATGGGCCAGATGATGATTCTGGGCGCGATCGTGATGCAGACGGTCGGGTACTTCTGGATTCGCAAGGTCATCAAGATCGAGGTATAGGGCGATGCTCCTGATTCCGGTACTCGGGTTCATCTTCGTCACGCTGCTGATCACGGCCGGCGCGATGGCGCTCGCGCCGAGCGGCGCCGGCACGCTCGAACGCCGCCTGGAAGAGGTGTCCGACTGGCAAGGCAAGCCCATCGGGGAGACGGAGTCGAAAGGCCGGTCATTCCTCAGCGGGCTGAAGCGCCTCGGGGCCGTCGCTCCGCAGTCCGCGAAAGAAATGGGCAAGCTGCAGAAGCGGCTCGTCAACGCCGGCTACCGCAACTCAGAGGCCCTGCCGATCTTCTTCGGCATCCGCGTCGGCCTGGCGCTGGTGATGTTCGCCCTGTGCGTGACGCCGATCCTGATGACGCCGAACTTCGTGATGGCGCTCGGCGCCTGCGGCGTGGGCTACATGCTGCCGGGGATGGTGCTCGGCCGCATGGCCAAGAAGCGCCAGAAGATGATCCGCCTCGGCCTCCCTGACGCGCTCGACCTGATGGTTGTCAGCGTGGAAGCCGGGCTCGGCCTCGATCAGGCCATTCAGCGCGTCGCGGACGAGATGGCGTACGCGCACCCCGCGCTCGCCGACGAGCTGCGCCTCATCAACCTCGAGCTTCGCGCCGGCAAGGCGCGCTCCGAAGCGCTCCACAACCTGGGCGTCCGCACGGGTGTCGAGGACGTCGAGTCGCTCGTCGCCATGCTCGTGCAGACCGACAAGTTCGGCACCAGCGTTGCGCAGTCGCTGCGCGTGCACAGCGACACGCTGCGCGTCAAACGCCGCCAGCGCGCCGAAGAGGCCGCCGCGAAGACCGGCGTGAAGATGGTGTTTCCGCTCGTGTTCTGCATCTTCCCGGCTGTGTGGGTCGTCACCATCGGCCCGGCGATCATCAAGTTTGTGCAGGTCGTCTTTCCGCTGTCGGCCGCGCAGTAGGACAAAGGGAGCGCCATGTCTTCGTCGCCGCAGTCGAACGTTCGCGCCATGACGGACCGGTCGCCGGCTCCGCCGCCGCTCGTGCACCTCGAAGACACCGGTCTCGCGCCGGACATCATCGAGCAGCTGCTGCTCAAGACGCTCTACGGCGCCGAAGCCATCGGCTCGTCCATCGCCGAGAAGATGCGGCTGCCCTTCACGATGCTCGAGCCGCTGATCGAGCATGCCCGTGCCGAGCGGCTGATGGAGGTGCGCGGCGCCAACGGGGGGAATGCCTCCGGCTACCGCTACACGCTCACCGACCTCGGCCGCGAACGCGCGCGCCAGTTCCTCGACATCAACCAGTACGTCGGCCCGACGCCGGTTCCGCTGGCTGCCTACGTCGCGCAGATGAAAGGGCTCGCCGCCAACCGCGGCTACCTGGACCACGAGCGGCTGAAGTCGGGCTTCCAGCACCTGATTGTCGACGATGCGATGCTCGAGAAGCTCGGGCCCGCGGTCAACGCCGGCAAGGCCGTGTTCCTCTACGGGCCGCCCGGAAACGGCAAGACGGTGCTGGCCGAAGGCATGGGCGCGTCGATCGGCGGCGACATGTACATCCCGCACGCGATCGACGTGGACGGCAACATCATCACGATGTTCGACCCGATCTGCCACGTCGCGCTGGATAACGACACGGCTGCGGCGCAGGAGGGCAGCGTCATCCGCTCCGCCCCGCGCGACCGCCGGTGGGTCCGCATCAAGCGGCCGGTCGTCATGGTCGGCGGCGAGCTCACGCTGGACATGCTCGACCTGACGTTCAACCCGATCTCGAAATTCTACGAAGCCCCGATCCAGCTGAAGGCGAACGGCGGCGTGTTCCTCGTGGACGACTTCGGCCGCCAGCGCGTGCGGCCGCAGGAGCTGCTGAACCGCTGGATCGTGCCGCTCGAGAGCCGCTTCGATTACCTCACCCTCCATACCGGCAAGAAGTTCCAGCTGCCGTTCGACGTCCTCATCGTGTTCGCGACGAACCTGAACCCCGCGTCGCTGGCCGACGAAGCGTTCATGCGCCGCATCCCGTACAAGATCCCCGTCAACGACCCGACGATGGAGCAGTTCGTCAAGATCTTCGAGCTGAACTGCACGCGGCGGAACTTGCCCTTCCACCAGGTCATGGTGGCGTATCTCCAACGCCGGCACTACGGGCCACTGGGCCGTCCGCTGCGGTCGTGCCACCCGCGCGACCTGCTGGATCAGGTCACCGCTCTCTGCCGCTACCGCGGCGTCGAGCCGGTCATCACGCGCGAGCTGCTCGATGCGGCGTGCGCGTCGTACTTCGTGGATGGCCCGGGAGCGGGCGACACGAACCCGCCGCCGGCCACTCCGTCCGCCACGGCTGCGCGCAAGGCGTCGAGGAACCGGCTGGACATTCATTGATGGAAAGCCCGCGCCGCAACACCTCCGAGCTCCTGGCGCGGGCGACGGTCAGCGTGCTCTTCACGCTGCTGACCATCAACATCCTGCAGGACTTCCTGCGCACGGGCCGTATCACGGGGCTGCTGCTGCTCGTGAGCGAAGCGCTCGTGATCGTGCTGACGGTTATCAGGCGTCCCGCGCATATCGTCGACCGGTCGGTGCTAGCGGCGATGGTGACCGCCATCTCGGTGGTCGGACCGCCGCTGCTCCTGCCGTCGGACGCCGGCGGTCTTGTCCCTGACGTGGTCACCGCTGCGGCATCGGCGCTCGGGCTTGCGTTCGTCGTGCTCGGCAAGCTGACGCTCGGCCGCAGCTTCGGCCTGGTGCCCGCCAACCGCGGCGTGGTCATACGCGGACCCTACGCGCTCGTCCGGCACCCCATTTACAGCGGCTACCTGATCACGCACTTCGCGTTCCTGGTCGCGCACCCGAGCTGGTGGAATGCCGTCGTGATCGGGATCGCCGACACGGCGCTCATCCTGCGCGCACTCATTGAGGAGCGGGTGCTCAACGGCGACGCCGAGTACCAGGCGTACTGCCGCCGCGTCGAGTGGCATCTCGTGCCGGGCGTCTTCTGATGACTGGTACCGCCACAGCGTCTGGCGTGCAGCTCATCAACGAGCGAACGCACACGGCCATCGCCAGCGTGGTCGAGATCGCCGTTTCGCGCGTCGACCGGCGGCGCGGTCTGCTCGGGCGCAACGGCCTGGATGCCTCCGCCGCCCTGATGCTTGCGCCCTGCGCCGCGGTGCACACCGCGTTCATGCGGTTCGCGCTCGACGTGGTGTTCGTCGACAAGTCGGGCCGTGTCCGGAAGATCGTGCAGGGCCTCGAGCCCTGGCGGATGTCGGCGTCGTTCGGCGCGTACGCGGCGATTGAGCTGGCGGCAGGCGGTCCCCGGGATCTCGTGCCCGGCGATCGCCTCTATCTGTCGCACTGCGCGGACGCGGACACACTGTCCGAAGTAGTACAGGCCTTCAGGCCTGCGACACACGGGCAGGCCTAAAGGCCTGCACTACAACCGACGGCAGGCCTCAGGGCCTGCACTACTTCTGAACTATTTCTGAATCAGGCGCACGAGCGTGGCGCCCAGGTGCGACGAGGGGTCGTCGCGGAATTCCTCGACGCACGGAATGCGGTCGAGCGCCGCCTGCACGATTCCCCGCTGGACGCCGCGCCCGCGTCCGTGGACGACGCGGACCTCGCGAATCCCGGCTGTTGCGGCGGCGGTCACGTATTCCTCCACAACCGAGGCGACGTCGCGCGGCGCGAATGCGTGGAGATCGAGCTCGGCCCCGATCGGCACGTGCGTCACATCCGGGACGGGCGTTGCGTCCGGCCCGTCAGGATCATCAGGCACGGCGGTACTCGGCCGTGACCTTGGTCGTGATGCCCCCGCGAACGGAGAAGTCACCGACGACGGTCATCCGGCGCGGCTGCAGGCACGCGACGAGATCGTCGAGGATCTGGTTGGTGGCGTTCTCGTAGAAGATCCCGCGGTTGCGGAATTCGATCAGGTAGTATTTCAGCGACTTCAGCTCGACGCACTCCGCGTCGGGCACGTAAGTAATATGGATCACGCCGAAATCAGGCAGGCCGGTCTTTGGACAGAGCGCTGTGAACTCAGGGCAGTTGATGGCGATTTCGTAGTCCCGCCCGGGCCGGGGGTTCGGAAATGTTTCGAGCGGCGTGCTTGACATGCCTGAAATCGTAGCATCTCGGAATTCGGACCAGCGGGGCGGCGCCAGGCCGGGGAGCCGCCAGACGCGATTCCGGCCCGGAAATCAAGGGTTCGCGCCGGGGGCGGCGCATTGACACCGATGATCGCTGCGAGCTAGGATACCGCGTTTTTCGAATGAAAACGGCGATCGTTGGCGCGCGCGCAGCCTCGCCGGTTCCTGTCAGGCGCGTGACGTAGATGGGGGACGCGATGGCTGACGCCCGAAGAATGGGCAAATCGGAGCTCTTTTCGTACTTCGCCGAGCGGTTCGAGGTGAAGCGCACGCAGGCCCGTGAGTACTTCGACGAGCTCACGGTGCTGGCGGAGAAGGAGCTCAAGCGTTCGGGCGAGTTCGTGCTGCCCGGGATGGTGAAGCTGGTTGTTCAGAAGCGCAAGGCGCGCATGGGCCGCAACCCGGCCACCGGCGAAGCGATCAAGATTCCCGCGAAGACCGTGGTGAAGGCGAGAATCGCGAAGCAGCTGAAAGACGCCGTTCTTCCCAGAAAATAACCAGCCGGCGCAGCGGCGGCGAGGCGCGTCAGTTGCCGTTGCTGCGTTCGTCTGGGCCGGGTGGCTCAGGCCGCGGTGGCCTTGCCCGCCAGGATCCGGCTGTAGACCGTCGCCGGCACGAGCCGCGCCGTCCTGTCCTCCAGGTTGGTCACCGAGTCGTCATCGAGGATGATGCGGTCGTCCGGTCCGAGCAGGATTTCGGCGCTGTACCGTCGCGATCCGCGCTTCGTACGCAGTTCGAAGTACGTGACCGGATACGTCTGGTCGTCGACCTCCAGCACCTCCGTCTTTACGACCATCCGAAACATGGCTGCCCCCCTCGAGTCGCGCGTGCTCTGGTGTGCGTAGCGTCCGCCTGTCGGCCGGCTGAATCCGGCCGCTACGTGATCCGGAAAACGCTCAGCTCGCCGCTGCCTGGCTCGCCGTGTCGTCGCGGGCCGGAAACCTGAGCGTAAATTTCGTCCCGCGGCCGACCTCGCTTTCGACCACGATCGTCCCATCGAGCTGTTCCACGATTCGCTTCGAGATCGCGAGGCCCAGGCCGAGACCCCGGCGCTTGGTGGTTACGAAGTCCTCGAAAATGGCTGCGAGCCGATCCGCCGGGATGCCGGAGCCCGTGTCCTCGACCGATACCTCGATGCGATCGCCCACGCGGGCGGTAGTAATCGTGACGCGGCCGCCCTGCTCGGTCGCCTGAATCGCGTTGGTGATGAGATTGCGGTACACGCGCCCCAGCGCAAAGTGATCGCCCTCGATCATGAGCGGACCCGACGCGTACCCCGTTTCGATCGCCACGCCCACGCGATCGCCCTCGCTGCGCATCGAGTCGACGATGTCGGCGATGGAGCCGTTGACCTCCATCGGGATCCGCTCGATGGGCTTCGGCTTCACGATGTTCCGCAGGTCGTCCATGAAGTGGCGCAGCGTCCCCAGCTCGCGTTCGATGGTGCGGCGGAACATGTCGCGCGACTCCGGATCCACGTCGTCGCGCAAGAGGAGGCGGGTGCTGTTGCCGATGTTCTGGACCGGGTGCGCCAGGTCGTGAACGAGGCCGGCGGCAATGCGGCCGAACATCGCCTGGCGTTCCTGCCGCTTGATGTTCTCCTGCAGCTCGATCAGCTTGTCGGCCATCGTGTTGAACGCCTGGCCGAGCTCGGCGAATTCGTCGCCTGTCCGGATGTCCACGCGTTCTTCGAGATGGCCCGCCGCGAGGGCCTGTGTGCCGCGCTGCAGCGTGAGGATGGGCGTGATGAACTGCCGGCCGAAGAGGTAACCGGCCAGGATCATCAACAGCAGCACGACCGAAATTGCGATGACGAGCTGACGCTGAAGAACGGTGGCGTTGGCGTCGGCTTCGCTGGTCGGCTGCTCGACGATCATCGTCCAGCCGAGCGGCACCATCCGCGCCGCGACGCCGAGCTTGCGGTCGCCATCGTCCGTGTACTCGATTGAAACCGGTCCGTTGCCGCCGTTGGCCCGGAGCGCCGCCATCAGAGGATGGGCGCTCATGTTCTTCGACTGCGCGACGAGCGCCTTGCGGTCAGGGTCGCCGTGCGCGACCAGCTCGCCGTTCGACGCGAGGACCAGGGCGAAGCCATGCGCGCCGATCTTGACCCGATCGACGGTGCGCCACATTTCTTCGAGGCTGAACTGCCCGATCAGCCAGCCGGCCGGCGCGCCGAGCTTCGTCAGGTGAATCGCGAACACCGTGGACGGCAGCAAATCCTCGTCCACGCGGATTCCCGACATCGACACGCCCTGGATGAGGAGCGGCGCGTTGGTCGGTACCTCGACGCGGGGTTTGCCGATCCGGCTCGTCGCCAGCACCGCGCCGGCCTCGTCGAACAGGGTGATCTCGCGGAACTGCCGGATGTCGAGGACGTAGTTCTTGATGATGCGATCCTGCTGGTCGGGCGTGAGCCCCGTGTCCTGCAGGTTGGCGGCGAGGGCCTTGAGCAGCTCCGCGTTAGTGGTGATGTACCTGCGGATTTCCTCGACGGCGCGCGCGGCGACGTTGGCGTTGCCCTGCACGACCGACTGGCGGGTGCCGCTGCGTAGCGAGAGGATCGACACCGCGCCGTACGCGATGAGCGGCAGGACAGCGGCCAGCGCCAGCAACAGCGCGAAACGCGTCGCGATATGGCGCTTCGGGGTCGCCATGGGCCCCTAGTTTCGGCTCGCCAGGCGTATTTCCGCGGCCGGTTTCCACAGGCGGAGCGTCGCCAGCGCGTCGCGCCCGTCTTCAGGGCGGGGCACCTCGAACCGGCGGCTCACGGCGCGTGCGCGCTCGCCCCAGGCCAGGAAGATGGCCGGCGGACTATCGACGATGGCCTGCTGGAAGGCGCGCACGCCCTCACGATACTCGTCATCGGAGGCGGCGTGGCGCACGCGATCGAGGGCGGCGTCGATTGCCGGGCTGTCGATCGTCTGCGTGGTGGAACCTCCGCGCAGAGTGCCAGCGCCGGTACGAGCGGAACAGGCTTGGACCGCTGTTGGCGTCCACCAGTATCGCCTCGAACTGGCTGCTGGAGAGCGCCTTCAGGGTGTCATCCTGCGAAATCTCTTTGATCGTGCATGTCCACACCGGCCGCGGCCAGCTGGCGCTTCACGGTCAACGCCACGCGCTCGTAGACCGAGTCGGCGGGGACGAGGCACGTAAACGTCAAGTGCCGGCCCGGCAGATGCTCCGCGACTTTCTGAGTCGAACGTAAATCTGGCGCGTCGCTGCTCGAGGCCCAGTGACGCGGCGGAACAGGTCCGGACGATGGCAGTCCATGGCCGTTCAAGCCATCGCGGACGAAGACTCTCCCGGTCAATGGCAGCGTTCAGTTCACGCCTCAGTTCCGCCGATTGGAAGGCAGGACCTGCACCGAAAATAATTATGTACTGGTAATGGCGGACGAATGAAAACACTTCCACATTGCTAGACGACTGGAGCGAATCGAGAGAGTCTGACATTGACCTCGTAGAGCATGTCGAGACCGCCACGAAGCAGTTCCGCCCAAGCTGCGCGCACCGTGGGGTATGACGTGAAAAGGATGCTGCTGATGGCCGGCCTGCCGTCGTAGTAGTCGACGTTTGCCTTGAGTTCCAACGGATTGGAGGATGGAACGAAGGGACCGACGCCCGCCCCCCCTTTGCCGGGCTTCTGGATTGTCGTTTCGAGCGCCTCAATCAAGAGGGGAGCCGGCCGCTGCAGCCGGAACTGAATTCGCGAGTCGTCGAGGGCCTGCACATCCGCGACATCCTCGTACGAACCTCCCATTACCCGAGGAAGGGCCTCGCCGCAAAATATCAATGACCGCCGACGCAGTGACAGGGCTGCCGTCGTGAAATCTGGCCTGTTTGTGTAGTTGGAAGGTCAGGCTCAACCCGTCAGGTGTGGTGACCCAGCTGTCAGCAAGAAACGGCCGCGGCCGCCCGTCCTCGTTGAAGTTGACGAGGCCTTCGAGCGACAGGTTGGCGACGACCTGGCGCAAGCCGGCGTCAGCAGCTTGGACTGACACACCACCTACGCCGACGCGCAGTGTCGCAGCCGGGGTCGGATTGGAAACAGGCCCGGAGCCCTGACGGCATTGAGCGGTGCCGAACAGCACGACCAACCAGCTCAACACGCCGAACAACACGAGTGTCCGGCGAGGGGGCGGTTGCTCGTGCCGATCGCTCATCTACCGCGTTTTGGCATGCAACGGGATGTCGTCGATGAGGATGTCGCAGTAGTTGCTCGGCTTCGCGTTGACGGTGCCCTTTTTGATCACTTGAATCTTCATTGTACTCTCCTAATTCGCGTAGTTCGCGCTGGCCACGTTATGTGCCAGCGCCTGGACCGCCGATTCGAAGCTGGCTTTGTGACATGTCGGCACGTTCATGTCGCCAAGCTGTGCGTACGACGCCGTGAGGCACCCCCCCGCGCACACCGGGATAAACGCGCAGTCCCCGCAGGCTTTCCACGGGTCCAGCGTGTCGAAACGTTTGCGATTCTGTTCGCGCCACGGGTCGGTGCTGCCGTTGATATGGCCCGTCGAGAGACCCTTCTCTCCCGTGAAGCCCGGGCAGCCATAAAGCGATCCGTCGGGGCCGATCGTGTGCGCGTTGTCGTGGTGCACGTGGCAGGGGCCCATGTGCACACCGTCCGAGGTCGAGAACCCGTGCCGCTTCGTCTCCTCGCGGAGCAGGACCATCTTCTCGTCGAGGAACGAGCAGCTGTCGCAGGTCGAGCCGCCGCCGGCCCCGGCCCCCGTCATGCACGAGCCGCCGAGCGGCTTGCCGCTGGCGTCAACGGGCGTGAGCGCGAGCATGCCCTTCGGCTTGGCGGGCTCGCTCCGGACCACCGGCTTGAAACTGACCTTCACGAGCTTGTCGGCGAAATCCTGCGCCTTGAGATAGTCGAGCAGGCCCGAGAAGCTGTCGGCGGAGCTCTCGTCGAAGTTGCCGCCAATTGAAATCCGCGTGCGACCGATGACACTGCGGATGTTCGCGACGATGCGGTCGAATGTGCCCTGACCGCCGCGAAGGGGACGCATGCGGTCGTGCGTCTGCTTGTCCCCGTCCAGCGTGATCTTCGCGCCCCGCAGCCCGTACGGCAGCAGCCGGTCGACAATCTCCGGCGTCAGCAGCAGGCCGTTGGTGATGATGCTCATCGTCTGCTTCACGCCGCGTGCCTGGGTGGCGCGCCACGTGCGCTCGGCCATGTCGTACATCACCGGGAGATTCAGGAGCGGTTCGCCGCCAAAGAAGGTGATCACGAGCGTTTCCGGCTTCAGGCGGTCGAGCTCGCCCTCGATCCAGGACGCGACACGCGCCGACGTTTCGAGCGTCATCTTCTCGGCAAACTGGTTGTAGTCTTCGCGATCGCCCTGGTAGCAGTACCCGCACGCGAAGTTGCACTGGAGCGTCGTCAGCAGCGTGATGTGGAGCTCCGACGAGCTGTGCTTGACCGAGTGGAAGTAGGCGTCGAGGGCCGCGCGGTCGGCGCGGGCGTCGGGCACGAAAAACCCGTTCTCCGTCAGCAGGTCGAAGGCTTCCCGCTCCGTGCCGTCGAGGTTGTCGAACTCGCGGCGGTCGAGCAGGGCCGCAACGTCCGGGGACACCAGCAGCTGGGCATCGCTCAACGTGTTCATGAGGAACACGTCGTCCCGCCCGGCGATCGGGACACGGAGATTGAAAATCGAAGGCTGCATCGCTTCTCGTTTACTGCGACGACTGCTGTTGCGAAGTGGGTGGTCACGACCGCGCACGCGGCGACGTCTACTCGCCCGCCACGGAAGTTGCAACGCATGTTCCAGAACATGCGAATTCGGTGGGTTGTGTGAATTCGCTCGGGATTTGCACGCAAACAGACGCGCGACGCCGCGCGCGAATTCGCGGCGAACAGACAACGAGTTGCCCCGCGCCGATCGGACGCCACTGGCTCGTCCGTTTACTGACCGCTGATTGAGCGCTTTACAGGAAGGAGGTAATGGGTTGGCCGATCGGCCAGATTCTTGGCCGACTTATGCGCCGCGGAGCCGCCTGGCAAGCTGACGGACATCCAGCTTGTCCATCTTATATTTCAGAGTACTCAATGGAATTCCAAGGTACTCTGCCGTGGCGGTCACGTTCCATCCGCACTTCTCGAGCGAGCGAAGGACGAAGTTCCGCTCGAACGTGTTGGTCGCGTCCTCTAACAGGCTGTCCCCGTGCGCCCCTCTCGGCTCGAGCTGGGCGAAGTGGAACTCGAGCGGCAGGTCCTCTTCCGACACGAAGTCCTTGTCGCTCATTGCCACGAGGCGCTCGACGAGGTTCTCCAGCTCCCGGATGTTGCCAGGCCACCAATACCGCTTCAGCATGGCGATCGTCGAGTCCGAGATACCTCGGACGTTCTTGTGAAAGCGCGCGTTGTAGCGGTGCAGGAAGAACTCGGCGAGCTGCGGCACGTCTTCGCTGCGGTCGCGGAGAGGCGGGAGCTTAATCGGGATGACGTTGATCCGGTAATACAGGTCCTCCCGGAACCGGCCTTCCTTCACGGCCTTTTCGAGGTCGACGTTGGTGGCAGCAATCAGCCGGAACTCGGTCTTGATCGGCTTGCTGCCGCCGACGCGTTCGATCTCGCCCTCCTGGATGGCGCGCAGCAGCTTGGCTTGCAGATCCAGGCGGAGGTCGCCGATTTCGTCCAGGAACAGGGTGCCGTTCGACGCCAGCTCGAATTTGCCGAGCTGCTGGCGGTGGGCGCCGGTGAACGCGCCGCGCTCGTGGCCGAACAGCGTGCTCTCGGTCAGCTCGCGGGGAATAGCGGCCAGGTTGACCGCGATGAACGGCGCGTCGGCGTCGCCGGACTCCTTGTGGATCAGCCGCGCGAGGAGCTCCTTGCCGGTGCCGCTCTCGCCGAGGATGAGAATCGTCGCCGACAGTTTCGCGACCTTGTGCACGAGGTCCACGATGTCCCGGGTGTTCTTGCTCGGTCCGACGATGAATTCACGTTCGGTCTGGTCGGCGACCTGCGCCGACAGCGTCAACACCTGGCGGTTCAGATCCTGACGCTCGGCGGCGTTGCGCACGAGCGAGCGAAGCTGGTCGTAGTCGAATTCCTTGGTGATGTAGTGATACGCGCCGTGCTTCATCGCCTGCACGGCGGTCTCGATCTCCTGGATCGCGGAGATCATGATCACTTCGATCAGGCTGTAGTTCTCCTTGACGATGCGCAGCACTTCGAAGCCGCTGATGCCCGGCAGGCGGACGTCCAGCAGCAGCAGATCGACGTCCTCCTTGTTCAGCACCGGCAGCGCAGCTTCGCCGCTGGCGACGCGCAGCACGCGGTACTCTCGCTTGAGAATCGCGGTCAGCGTGTCGCGCATTCCCTCGTCATCGTCGACGATGAGGAGGGTCTTCTGCTTGGGAGTCACTTCGCGCACAACAGTTTAGAAGGAACCGGGCGTATTGTCTCAGGCGGTTGACACTGTTGCAAGCCGTTCGATAAGGTACGAGGTTTGGTGGGCCTTCTCTGGCTGCTGACCGTTGCCTCCCTGCTGACCGCCGTCTGGGCCGTGGTGCGGGCGCGGCGGGTCACGAAACGGCTCGAGCGCCTCACGGAGTCGTACTGGGAACTGAAGTACGATCACGGGCAATTACGTGCACGCGTGGAGCGGCTCGACCCGGGAGCGCCGGCGGCGCCAGCCGAGGCCGCGCCAAAGACCGGCGGGACCGCATTCGTGCCGCTCTCGTCGTTGAAAGCCACGAAGTGACGCCGTGCTCGTGACGCCGGGGCGCGCGCCTGCCGCTCTTACATGAGATCACACTGTGCCAAACGAGTATGACGTCGTAGTCGTCGGTGCGGGCACCGGCGGGTACGTCGCCGCGATCCGCGCCGCGCAACTGGGCCTCAAAGTCGCCGTCGTCGAGAAGCAGAAAGCGCTTGGGGGGACCTGCCTGCTGTGGGGGTGCATTCCGACGAAGGCGCTGCTCGAGCACGCGCACGCGCTGAAGATCGTCCAGCATTCGAAGGAGTGGGGGATTTCGATCGGGGAATCCGCGGTCGCGATCGACATGTCCAAAGTCCACGAGCGGAAGGACCGGATCGTCGGCGGACTGACCAAGGGCGTCGAGTTCCTCTTCAAGAAGAACAAGATCGACTGGATCAAGGGCACGGCGCGGCTGACGGGGCACGGGGGCGTCGACGTGTTCGAGGGCGACGTGCAGACGCTGGCCGCGCGCAAGGAAATCATCGTGGCGACGGGATCGACTCCGCGGAGCCTACCCGGCATCGAAATCGATCGCACCCGTATCATCACGAGCGACGAAGCCATCCACCTCAAACAGGTGCCCAGGTCGATCGTGATTCTCGGCAGCGGGGCCGTCGGCGTGGAGTTCGCGTCGATCTTCCGCCGGTTCGGCAGCGAGGTGACGATCGTCGAACTGCTGCCGCGGCTCGTGCCGGTCGAAGACGAAGCGGTGTCGGCGGAGCTCGAGAAATCGTTTCGCAAGCAGGGTATCAAGGTTCACACCGGGGCGAAGGTCACAGCGGCTACCGTCAGCGGCGACGGTGTTGACGTCACAGCGCAGCTCGCCGACGGCACCGCCGCGACGATCACCGCCGAGTACCTGCTCGTGGCCACAGGGCGCGCTCCAGTGACGACCGGACTGAATGCGGAAGGCGTCGGGCTACAGATGGAAAAAGGCTATATCAAGGTCGACGAGCTGTTCCGGACCACCGTGCCCGGGATTTCCGCCGTCGGGGACGTCGTCACGCTCGGCACGCCGGGTCATCCGCAGCTCGCGCACGTCTCGTCCGCCGAAGGCATCATCGTTGCCGAGCGAATCGCCGGACAGCACGTCAAGCCGATCAACTACGACCATGTGCCGGGCTGCACGTACTGCGACCCGGAGATCGGGAGCGTCGGCCTGACGGAACGCGAAGCGAAGGAGCGTGGGTACGACGTGCGCGTCGGCGCGTTTCCGTTCGGCGTTCTCGGCCGCGCGAAGATGTCAGGCGAGACGGAAGGCTTCGTGAAGATCGTCGCCGACCGGGCGTCGGACGATGTGCTCGGCGTCCATATGATCGGCTCGCGGTCGACGGAACTGGTAGCCGAAGCAACGCTGGCGCTGCGTCTGCAGTCGACGGTCGAAGACCTGATTCGCACGATCCACGCGCATCCGACCATGGCCGAGGCCGTGGCGGAGGCGGCACACGCCACGCACGGCGCGGCGCTGCATTCGTAATACGAGGACACCCATATGGCCACCGATGTCGTGATGCCCCAGATGGGCGAATCGATCACCGAGGGCACCATCGTCCGCTGGATGAAGAAGGTGGGCGACCGGATCGATCGGGACGAGCCGCTCCTGGAAATCACGACCGACAAGGTGGATGCCGAGGTTCCCTCGCCGGCGGCCGGGATCGTCGTGCAGATCCTCGCGAAGGAAGGCGAGACGGTGTCGGTGAACCACGTGCTCGCCGTGATCGATGCGGCTGACGCCGCGGCGCGTGCGCCCGCGCAGAAATCCGCAGCTGGCCCGACCGCGCCGGCGATCGCCACGCCAGGCGGCCCCGTTCAGGGCCCCGCTCAACCCAGGCCCTCCGCGTCCCTGGACGACGGCGCGCGTGACCGCACGTCGCCCCTGGTCCGGAAGCTCGCGAAAGAACATCACGTCGATATCTCGCAAATCCACGGTACCGGCATCTCGGGCCGGGTAACCAAGTACGACGTCCTCGACTACCTCGAACAAACAGGGCAGGCAGGACAAACAGGTCAGGCAGGGCAGGCGGGCCAGGCGGGGCGGGCTGGACACGCGAAGCCTGGCGATCGGGTTGAGCCGATGTCGGTCATGCGAAAGAAGATCGCCGACCACATGGTGCTCAGCCGCCGGACGTCGGCGCACGTGCACACGGTGTTCGAGGTGAATTTCACGGGCATCGCCAAAAGCCGCGAGGCGAAACGTGACGGCGCCAAGCCGACCTACCTCGCGTTCATCATCGCGGCGGTTGCGCGCGCGCTGCGCACCGTACCGTTGATCAACTCATCGGTTGACGGCGACTCGATTGTGTATCACCAGGACATCAACATCGGCGTTGCCGTGGCGCTCGACTGGGGATTGATCGTGCCGGTCATCAAGCACGCCGACACGCGCGATCTCCCCGATGTCAGCGCCGCCATCGCGGACCTCGCCGCGCGCGCCCGAACGAAGCAGCTGACGCCGGAGGATGTGTCCGGCGGCACGTTCACGATCACCAACCCCGGCATGCTCGGCGCACAGTTCGGCACGCCGATCATCAATCAACCGCAGGCGGCCATTCTCGCCGTGGGCGCGATCGAAAAGCGGCCCGCCGTCGTGAACGACGCCCTGGCGGTTCAGACGATGGGATACCTGGCACTCGGGTTCGATCACCGAATCATCGACGGCGCCGTCGCCGATGGGTTCATGTTGCACGTGAAGCATGCGCTCGAGCACTGGGACCCCGAGTCGGTCTGAGGCAGGTGGCGTAGAGGTCCGGCGTCTGGGGCGCGTCCCGTACGCCGAGGCACTGGCGCTGCAGCGCGAGCTGGTCGTCGAACGCCAGGCCGGGCGCGTCGGCGATCTGCTCCTGTTCGTCGAACATCCGCACGTTCTGACCCTGGGTGTCCGGGGCGATGGGGGCCGGTCGCACATCCTGGCGGCTGCCGACGTGCTGGCTTCCCGATCCGTCGAGATCTTCGAGACGGGGCGAGGCGGCGACATCACCTACCATGGCCCGGGTCAGCTCGTGGGCTATCCCATCATCGACTTGAACCCCGATCGCCGTGACGTCCATCGCTACGTGCGAGACCTGGAGGACGTGTTAATTCGGGTGGCGGCCGACTACGGCATCGACGCCGGGCGAGTGCCCGGGCTGACGGGCGTCTGGGTCGGCGACCGCAAGCTGGCGGCGATCGGCGTCCGCATTGCCCGCTGGGTCACAAGCCATGGCTTCGCGCTGAATGTGACCACCGACCTCGACTATTTCAACCTGATCGTGCCGTGCGGGGTGTCGGATCGCGGCGTCACTTCGCTTACCGCCCTGCTCGGCCGCGCTGTCGATATGGCAGAGGTCGAGGACGGCGTGGCGCGGCACTTCCGCGACGTATTCGCTTAACACGTTGTACGAGCGGAACTTACCCTGAGAGTTCGCGCTCAGGAATATTTTCGCTGGTAATGGTGTTCCCTCTAACGTCGAGGAGACCCATGCGCGACCCCCAAAATGAAGAATTGCTCAAACGCCTCCAACTCGGCGACGAGCGTGCCTTGTCGGAGCTCTCGTCGTTGTACGGCGCCAAGATCTATCAGCTGGCCTTCCGTTACCTGCGCAATCACGAGGACGCCGAAGAGGTGACGCAGGACGTTCTGTATAAAGTGTTCCGCAAAGTCGGCGAGTTCCGCGGCGACGCCGCATTGTCGTCGTGGATCTACCGCATCACGTTCAACGCGTCCATGTCGCGGCTGCGGTCGGCGTCGTATCAGCGTGCCCAGGACGAACAGCGCGACCAGACGGTTGCCGAGGGCGAGGACGCCGCAACCGCGGCTATGCAGGAAGTCGCCGATTGGTCGCACATGGCGGACGAGCACCTGCTCCGGTCGCAGCTCCGCCGGCGGCTGCTCGGCGCCGTTCTGGCGCTCCCGGCCATCTACCGCGCGCCGGTCGTGCTGCGCGATCTCCAGGGGATGTCGACCGAGGAAGCCAGCGCCGTGCTGCACGTCAAGGACCAGACGCTGAAGTCGCGTCTGCACCGCGGCAGGCTGATTCTCCGGAAGCAGCTGGCCGATTTCGCGGGCGGCCTCACCCTGCACAGACCTGTCTACGGTACGTAGCGTCCGGCTTTAGCCGGACGCGATCCTGCAGCCGGACGTCCGCCTGAAGGCGGACGCTACGGACCCCTTACAGCAACATCGCGTTCTCGAGACGTATCCGCTCGCGAACGCTCAGGTCGGGCATCGCCACATCGATCACGCCGGCGCGCCCGAGCCGCACCGGGAGCGCCGCTGCACGCGCGCGGACACCTGCCGTGTCGTCCGGCGCCACGAAACACGTCAGGAGCCGCGGGGATCCTCGCAGCAGCGTGTCGATGACCTTCGCCGCCGCCGATGCCAGGGCGTACGGGCCCGGCGGCCAGAGCCCCGCCACCCGGCCGTCGAGTCGCCGCCGCGCCGGCTCGGTCAGCAGGCGCGCCAGCGAGAACCCACCTGCGGTAGCGTCCTCCCACGGCACGACGATGTGATGCGGCGGGATGCCGAGAATCGACAACGAGACTTCGCTCGGGACGCCGGCGAGCTCCAGCGCGGCCAGCGCGCGCACGCCGCCGGCGAGCGCTTCGGGCGCCGAGCCGAGCAGCGAGGTCCTGGGCAGGTGCAGTTCGCGAACGGCGCGCCCGATCAGATCGCAGTCGGCCGCACTGGCACAGACGATGAGCGATGCGGGCGACAGATCGCGAACCCGTTTCACCAGCAGCATCGCTGCCTCGTCCTGTCGATGCTGGCTCCCGAACGGATCCGCGATCGCCACAATCGTGGCCCCGGCGATCTCGGTGAGATCGGCCGATCCCGAGACGGCCGACGCAAATCCCTCGACCGGCGCGGCCTGACTGATGTCGAGCGCCTTGCCCTGAGCCGCCCGGCCGTTGTCGTCGATGAGGCGGATCTCCGGCGCGACGTCCCGGCGTGCCAGCGCGTGCGCCAGCAGCCCGCCCAATTCGCCGCCGCCGACAATGGCCACCCGGGCCGACACCTGAGCCATCTTTCGTGCGCTATTGTAATGGGTGACATGGACTCCATACGTGGGAAGGTCGCGCTGGTGACGGGCGGATCGCGCGGCATCGGTCTCGCCATCGCGCGCGCGCTCGTCGCGGAAGGCGTGTCGGTTTCCGTCACGGGATTGCGCGACGCGTCGCTGTCAGCCGCGCGTTCCCAGATCGAGAGCGCGGGACCCGCGGCCGTCGAAACGCTCCGCGCGGACGTGCGCCGCTACGAGGACGTCGAGCGCGCGCTGGCCGCCACCGTCGGCCGGTTCGGCGGACTCGACATCCTCGTCAACAACGCCGGTGTCGGCATCTTCACGGACGTGGCCGAAATGACCCCGGCCCAGTGGTCCGAGATCATCGACACGAACCTCACCGGCGTGTTCAACGCGTGCCACGCCGCGATCCCGCACCTGCGGCGGCGCGGCGGCGGCTCCATCATCAACATCAGCAGCCTGTCCGGCACGAACCCGTTCGCGCACGGCGCCGCGTACTGCGCATCGAAAGCGGGATTGAACGCGTTCAGCGAGGCGTTGATGCAGGAACTGCGGTACGACGACATCCGCGTCAGCTACGTGATGCCGGGCTCGGTGGCCACCGAGTTCGCGCAGGGCGATCCGGGGAAGGGCGCCGAGTGGAAGGTCGCCCCCGCCGAAGTTGCCGAAGTCGTCGTCAACCTGTTGCGGCACCCGGCGCGAAGCTTGCCGAGCCGCGTCGAAATTCGTCCCACGAAGCCGGTGAAGAAATGACGTCAGTCTTCGACAAGCACCGCGACACGCTGGAGCATCACGAGACCATGATGGGCACGTCGCGCGGTCGATTGGCGGTCGCGCTCGATCTCCTGACCGATTCGCTGGCGCTCGTCGGCCAGCACGGCGTGTACTGCCGGAGCGAACGATGGCCCGGCAAGCCGCGGATGGACATTGCCCTCGTGCTCGAACAGCTGGACGACGCCAAGCAGCTGGTGCAGAGCGCCCTCGAGGAACTGCGCGCCAAGACGCCGTAGCGTCCGGCTTCAGCCGGACGTCCGCCTGAAGGCGGACGCTACGTTCTAACCCATGTGTGTTTCGATCAGTTCGTCACCGGCCGACGCCGTCTGATCGGGCCGCGAGGGCGGCGTGTCCGACTCCTTCCACCGCGACAGGATCAGCAGCCACAGCGCGCCCGGCACGAAGAACAGGATGCCCAGCCACAGCGAGACCGCACGCGGCGAGGAGCCGCCGTCGAGCGCGTAGCCGGTCAGGTAGCTCGACATCGAGGAGGTCAGCGTCACGAGCGCCAGCTCCGCCGCGAAAACCCTGCCTCGGAAAGCGTCCGGCACCTCCATCTGCAGCAGCACGGTGCTGAATACCCACAGGATCGATCCGCCGAAGTGCGCCAGCAGCACGCAGACCGCGGCCGTGAGCAGTCCGGGCGCGGCTGACAGCGCCGCGTAGAAGATACCGATGATGAAATACGCCGGGCCGATTGCGCGGCGCAGCGCCGGCGGCTTCTGGCCGAGGATGTAGCGCAGGAGGATTGGCCCGAGCGCAGCGCCGATGCCGCGCGCGCCGTACAGCACGCCGATGCCCGCAGCCGTGCTGCCGCCCACCGGGAAGACACGCTGGCCGAAGATGGTCAGCAGGAGCAGGATGCCGCCGGCGAGGCCCCACCCGGCTTTGACGAACAGGAGCGCCGCCACGTGTGACGATCCGCGGATGTAGCGGACCCCGTCGGCGAGATCGGAGATGCCAGTGACGGCGGCGATCCCGCGCAGCGGTGGCCGGCTGGCGGGGGTGGCGTCATAGCGCGTGGCGGCGATGAACAGGCAGGACACGAAGAACGACGCCGCGTTGACGGTGAACGCCACGTTTCTGCCGAACACCGCGGTCACGAGCCCGCCGATCGATGCTCCCAGCGCAAGCATCGCGGACCAGGTGGCGCTCGACAGCGCATTGGCGGGCAGAAGCTGCTCGGGCGCCGTGATGTTGGGGATGGTGGCGGTGCGGGCCGGCTCGAAAAAGGCCTGCGCCGAAACCGTCAGCGCCGTGATGACGTACGCGATCCAGATCTGGTCGGCGCGCCGCACGAACAGCAGGCCGAGGATCAGGCAGCCTCGCACCAGGTCGGCCGCCATCATGATGCGCCGGCGGTTCAGCCGATCGACGACGACGCCGGCGAGCGGACCGACCAGCGCGATCGGCAGCATCTGCACGATCAACATCCATGCGACGGCCGTGGCCGATCCCGTCAGGTCGAGCAGCAGCGCGTACACGGCCACGGTGTTGAACCAGTCGCCGAGCTGCGAGATCGTCTGCCCGATGTACAGCAGCCTGTAGTTCCGGTTGCGCCGCAGGAGGGAGAAGTAGGGATTCAGCGGCAGCTTCCGTGATGGCGTCCGCCTTCGCCGGAGGCGTCGGCGGAGTGACCAGTATAATCGTCGTCATTCGCGTGATGATCGAGGCGCTCGGCCACTACAAAATCCTCGACCGGATCGGCGCCGGCGGACTGGGCGACGTCTACCGGGCGCGTGACACCCATCTCGGCCGCACGGTCGCGGTGAAAGTGCCTGGCGCCGAGCTCCAGGCCTCTGGCGATCGGCGTGAGTCGCTGCAGCGCGACGCGCGCGTCGCCTCCGTGCTGTCGCACCCGAACATCGCGGCGCTCTACGAAATCGGCGAGGAGGAGGGCTGCCTCTTCCTCGTGTTCGAATTCGTGCCGGGCGAGCCCTTGAAGCGCGTCATCGCCGGCCGCCCGCTCAACATGCGGCGCGCCGTCGATCTCGCGGCGCAGATGGCCGATGCGCTTGCCGAGGCGCACGCCGCCGACATCGTGCACGGCGGCCTGACGCCCGACACCGTCATGATCACGCCGAAAGGCAACGCGAAGATTCTCGACTTCGGATTCGTGCAGTGGAAAAAGAGTGCGGCACCGGCCGGCGAATCCGATCACCGGATCGATATCGAGGCGCTCGGCGTCCTGCTCTTCGAGATGTTGACCGGAAGACCGCCGTCTGAGGCGTCGCCACGGCTCGGCGCCTCGATGCCGCGCGAGCTCGACGAGATTGTCGGCAAGGCACTCGGCGCGTACTCGGAGGGCGGTTACGAAGCTGCCGCGACGTGTGCCGCCGAATTGCGATCGATCGCCGCGATGCTGGACGTCCGGGCGGCATCGGCCGATCCGGTCCGCGTGCCGCCGCCAAGAGACCGGCCCGAGCGCAGCTCGCTGGGATGGATCATCCTGGCAGTGATCGCGGCGCTGGCCGCGCTGGCGGGTTGGTGGCGCTTTCACTCGTAGTGCAGGCCTTCAGACCTGCCGGGGCGGACCTGCAGGTCCGCACTACTTCTGTCGCGCGGTCGCGAGAATCTCCGGCAGTCTCGCCGTGAACGCGGATCGCGCCAGCACCTCATCCACGCCTGCCTGCCGGGCGGCCTCGATGACGTCCGTGAGCACATGCGACGCGTAGCCCACAGTCCTGATTCCCATCGTCGCGGGATCACGTTTCAAGGCGGCGACGGTGCCGAGCGGATCGGTACGCGGATTGTTGAGATCCAGAATCACCAGCACCGGGGGACTCTCGCGCACGGCGGTCAGCGCGGCGGCCGACGAGCGCGCGAACGCGACAGGTATGTCGAGCTGTCCGGCGGCCGCCCTGATTTTTGACGCGAACATCAAATCGTCGACAATGGCAAGAACCATGGAAGATCATGATAGTGGAAGACTCATGCTCGAGGTGCGCGCGGTGGGTCCGTTCTTCAAGAACGGCTTCGTCGTGGGCTGTCCCGAGACCGGCGAGGCGATCCTCATCGACCCCGGCGACGAAATCGAGGATCTGCTCTCGCTGGCGAAAGTTCGCCAGCTGTCGATACGCCACGTGCTGCTGACGCACGCCCACGTCGATCACATCACCGGTGTCGCTACGGCCAAGCGTGCGCTCGGCGTACCGGTCTACCTGCACCGTGACGATCTGTTCCTCTACGATAACGCCGTCGAGATGGGCGCGTTGTTCGGTCTTCGCGTCGAGCAGCCGCCGCCGGTGGACGTGTTTTACACTCCCGGACAGCCCGTCGCGTTCGGTACCCTCGAGGCGCGCTGGCACCACACGCCCGGCCACTGCCCGGGCGGCGTGTGTCTCGAAGTTGGAAGGGCTGGCGCCCGCGGCGCGGACCTCTTTGTCGGGGATACGCTTTTCGCCGGCTCGATCGGCCGGACGGATTTACCTGGCGGTGACACGGCGACGCTTCTCGCGTCGATCCGCAACGTGCTGTTTCCCTTCGGCGATGAAGCCCGGGTCTATCCAGGCCATGGCCCGGCCACGACAATCGGCCAGGAGCGCCGCACCAACCCGTATCTGTCGTAGCCAGCCCCAGCCCCAACTCCCCAGCCCCTGACCTCCTAACCTTCCCCCACCGAACCCCGTCCAATCGTCAGCTCGACGCGTCCAACACGAAGACGGTCGCCCTTGCCCAGGACGGCCCGATCGATTCGCTTATCGTTCACGAACGTGCCGTTCGTGCTCGACAGATCGACCACCTCGAGGCCGTCTTCCTCTGCGCTCAGCCGGCAGTGCAGGCGGGACACCAGCGCGACGTCGAGGATGAAGTCGGCCCTGGGTGCGCGCCCGACGGTCTTGACCGCGCCCGGCGCGAGACGAAAGGAAAACGGTGCGCCCTGCAGAATCCACATTGCGCTACATCTTATCGTGAACTTTCGGCTCTGAGCTGACGTAGAAGGTCATATGCCAGTCGGAAATAGACCCTCCCGGAAATGGTGGTACATCGGCGCCGGCGGGGTGCTGCTCGTGGTCGGGACCGCCGCGGGGTTCGCGACGCTGAGCGGTGCGTCGCCGATCGCCGACCCCTCCAAGATGGCCTCGGTCGAACGGGGCACGATGGTGCGTTCCGTGGTCGCGACCGGCAAGATCGAACCCATCACGAAAGTCGAAATCAAGTCCAAAGCCAACGGCATCATCAAGGCGTTACACGTCGACGTCGACAGCGTCGTCAAACCGAACGACGTGCTCGTGGAGCTCGACCGCGAACAGCTCGAGGCTACGCTCCGCGGCGCCGAAGCCAACCTGCAGGCTGCGCGCGCGTCGCTCGAAGGCGCGCAGGCCGCCCTCAAGAAGACCGTCGTTGAAGCCGAGGGACCGGACGTCGAGTTCGCGCGGCGCGCGTACGACCGCGCCAGGATGCTGTTCGCCGAGCGGCTGATCGCGCAGTCTGCGCTTGACGACGCGCACAGCGCGGTGGATCTGGCCGAAAACCGCAAGCGGGCGGCGGAGTCGCAGCTGGCGGTGAGCGAAGCGAAGGTCACCGAGGCCAGGGCGCAGGTGGCGCAGGCGAAAGCCGTTGCCGATCGCGACGCCGAAGACCTTGCCAATGCCACGATTCGCGCGCCCATCCGTGGCACAGTGCTCAGCCGGGACGTCGAGATCGGCAGCCCGGTCTCGTCGATCCTCAACCTCGGCGCGAACGCCACGCTGGTGATGACCCTCGGCGACATCGAAAAGGTGTTCGTCCGCGGCAAGGTCGACGAAGCGGACATCGGCCGCGTGCGGCTCAACCAGCCCGCGCGCATCCGCGTGGAGACGTTCAGGGATCGGACGTTCAACGGCCATGTCACGCAGATTTCGCCGCTCGGCGTCGAGAAGGACAACGTCACCAGCTTCGAAGTCAAGGTGTCGATCGACAACCCGGGCAAGGAGCTGAAGGCGAACATGACGGCAAATGCGGAGATCGTGCTCGAGGAACATCCGAACGCGCTGCTCATCCCCGAGGCGGCCATCACCTACGACGCGCAGAAGAAACCCTTCGTGGACATCATCGCGCCAGGCGCGCCGAACGGCCGGCGCAGGACGCCGATCAAGGTTGGCGTCGGGAACGGCACCAGAATCGAAGTCCTCGAAGGCCTCAAGCCGGGCGAGAAACTCCTGCTGCCAGGCTGATGCGCGAAGCCCTCGTTCAGTCGCTGCAGAACCTGCGAGCCAACAAGCTGCGCAGCTTCCTCACGATGTTCGGCATCCTGTGGGGCATGATTTCGGTCATCGTCCTGTCGGCGATGGGCGAGGGTTTCCAGCAGGGCAACGTCAAGGTCCTGCGCGAGCTCGGGAAAAACATCGGGATTGTCTGGGGCGGCCGCACCAGCAGGCAGGCCGGCGGCGAGCGGGCGGGCCGCGTCGTGTTTCTCACGCACGACGACGCGCGGGCGCTCGCGGCCGAATCGCCGATGGTGGCGGTGGCGAGCCCCGAGTTGCAGGCGAACGGCGTGCGCGCCAAGAGCGCCTACAACGCCGCAAGCGTCGGCATCAGCGGCATCGAGCCCCAGTATCAGGACATCCGCACGATCGAGCTGGAGTACGGGCGCAACTTCAACTGGCAGGACGAAGAGCACGCGTCCCGCGTCGCCATCGTCGGATTCGACGTCGCCCAGCAGCTGTTCGGACACCGATACATCCTGGGAGAAGTCGTCAGCTTCAACGGCGTCGCGTACACGGTGGTCGGCAAGATCCGCAAGAAGGAACAGGACAGCAATTACAGCGGGCCCGACAACAACAAGATCTTCGTGCCGTTCGCGGCGATGGCGAGAGACATGCCGCGGCGGGATGCCGAGCCGGGTGTGGTGTCCAACATCATCGTGTCGCCGAAGGACTGGGTCGTCGCGGACCTGCCCCGCGCGCTCGACACGCGCACGGGGCGGATCGAAGACATCGACTGGCCGCTCGAGCAGAACGTCCGGGCCGTCCTGGCTCGCCGCCACGGCTTCGACCCCGGCGACCGGGACGCGGTCGCCATGTGGGACACGTCGATGGAGACGCTGATGTTCGAACGGATGATCGGCCACATGCAGATCTTCTTCACCGTCGTCGGCATCGTGACGCTCATGCTCGGCGGGATCGGGGTGATGAACATCATGCTGGTCGCCGTAAAGGAACGCACCCGCGAAATCGGCGTTCGCAAGGCGCTCGGCGCCACCACGGGCAACATTCAGCGACAGTTCTTCCTGGAAGGCTTCTTCCTGACGATGCTGAGCGGCGGGACGGGTCTCGTGCTCGGCCTCGGTCTCTGCCGGCTGGTGAACCTGGCCAAGATGCCCGAGCGGTTCGCGGGCATGCTGGTGTCGTGGGAGAGCGGCTTGCTGGCGCTGGCCATGCTCGTCACCGTGGGCGTCGTGACATCCACGTACCCGGCGCGCCGGGCGGCGGAATTGCCGCCGGTCGAGGCGCTTCGTTTCGAGATGTGACGCGATGAGATTCGCGATCCTGCGCGAGATCGTCCGCGAGGCGGCCTACGGCCTCTACCACCACCGTTTTCGCGCGGCGCTCTCGATGCTCGGCATCTCGTGGGGCATCATCTCTGTCGTGGTCCTGCTGGCGTACGGCGAGGGCTTCCGCGGGGCGCTCGACGCCGGGTTCAAGGGCGCGTACTCCGACGGCACCGTCATTGTCTTTCCGGGACAGACGAGCCTCCAGGCGGGCGGCGAACGCGCCGGCAAGCGCGTTCGTGTCACGGTGGACGACGTGCTGGCCATCGGCGAGATTCCGCTCGTCAAGAGCGTCAGCCCCGAGTTCATGCGCGACTTCGCCGTCGTGTACGGCAACAAGCAGTCCAGTCGGCTGATCCGCGCCGTGGCGGCCTCCTACGGCGCGATGCGGAACGAAAAACCGCAGGCCGGCCGCTTCATCGACGACGAGGACGTCCGGCTCCGCCGCCGGGTGGCCTTCATCGGGTCCGAAGTCGAGCGGAAGATCTTCGCCGGCATTCCTCCCGTCGGCGAAGCCATCCGCATCGGCGGCCAGCGATTCGAAGTTGTCGGAGTGGGCGAGGAGAAAGTCCAGCTGTCGAACTACAACCGCCCCGACAAGGAGTGCGTCTTCATCCCGTGGACGACGATGGGCGGGCTCACCGACAACAAGTATGTCGGCACGTTCATCTGGCAGCCGGTGACGCCCGCGCTCGAACCCCAGGCCACGAAACAGGTGCGCGAGTTCCTCGCGAAACGTTACCGGTACAACGCCAACGACGAGCGCGCGCTCAACCTGTTCGGGTCGTCGAAGGCCAAGGAAATTACCGGGCCGATGATCAACGGGCTGAAACTCGTCCTGACGTTCGTCGGCGTCGTGACGCTCGCCATCGGCGGCGTCGGCATCATGAACATCATGTTCGTCAACGTCCAGGAACGGACGCGCGAGATCGGCGTGCGGATGGCGCTCGGCGCTCGCCGCCGCGATATCCTCCTGCAGTTTCTGCTCGAAGGCCTGGCCACGACGTTTGCCGGCGGCCTCCTCGGCATTGCCCTCTCCTACGGCCTGGTCTGGCTGCTCAGCCCGCGGCCGTTTCTGGCGGAGCTGCTCGACGACGCGCGGCGAACCACCGACATCCATCTGCTGCTCTCGCCCCAGCTGGTCGGGATCTGTTCCGCGATCCTGATGGCCGTAGGAATCGTGGCGGGTTTTCTGCCGGCCTTGAAGGCGGCGCGTCTCGATCCGATCGAATCGCTGCGCTACGAATAGGCGTCCGACGTCCGGCTCAAGCCGGACGCTACTTCAGGGTCTTCTTCAACCACTCCACGACGGCCGACAACACGGCGGGGCTCACGTGCTTGTCGGGCAGGGACGCGTACTCGTCCATTTCGCCCGTCGTCGCCGGCGTCAGCAGGTGGTTCACGCCGGGAACCTTCACGACGTCGACGGTGGCCGGCGGCTTGCGATCTCGCGCGAGCGCCTCGAGGCGGTCGGCGTTGGACGGCTCCACCTGTGTGTCGAGCGTTCCCTGCACAATCAGGAGGGGTTGGCGGACACGGGGGACGAGATTCGCGGGATCGGTGTTGAGGAGGCTCTGGAACTCCGCGTTGTCGATCTGGAGGCGGACCTCTGGCGGAAACGCCTCGAGCCCCTTGCCGGTCTTTGCCGCCTCGTTGATGCGCTTCTGGAGATCGATTCGCGCCTGCCTGCCGGCCTCGGGGAGGTTCGACCGGCTGAGCAGGTGCTCCTGCTGCGCGAGCACGAAATCCGCTCCGCTCACGCCGGGCGTCGCGAGGAGGACGACGGCGGCCACACGCTTTTCCCTGTCGGCCGTCATGAGCGACACCAGGCCGCCCTCGCTGTGACCGGCGACGGCTATGCGCTTCGGGTCGACGTCTTTCCTCGCCGTCAGGAACTTCATGGCGGCACGCTGGTCGTCGGAGAAGTCGCCGAGGCCGGCCGCTTCAGGCCGTCCGCCGCTCTGGCCGACGCCGCGCTTGTCGTAGCGGATCACGATGAACCCCGCGTCGGCCATGGCGCCGGCGAGCTCGCCCAGGGTCGGAACGCCGAACGCGAGGCCGTCGCGATCCGCGGGGCCGGATCCGCCCACGATCACGACCGCGGGCAGCGGGGTCGGCGAGGGCACCGCGGGCTTCGACAGCGTGCCTGCGAGCGAGAACCCGTTCGACGGGATTCGCACGCGCTCGTCGTTCGGCCGCGAGATGACGACCTGCCTCGAGCCCACCGACGCGATGTCGTCTCTGGCGACGTCAATATTCTGGGCGGGCACGGTCAGCCGGAGCAGCCGGCCGTTCTCGTCACCCCAGATGTTCAGGTCCAGCGGGAGATTCGGCGTGGAGATGGTGACGTGCGTCCGGCGAGCGGCGATCAGCCGCGCCGACGTCTGGATCTGCTCGGTCACGCTGTCCACGACCTTCAGCGAGAGCGACGCCTGCGGCAGGATGTAGACAGGAAACGTCTGCCCGGCGGTCGCCGTGCGGAGCTTCGCGGCCAGCGCCTCGTACGGCGCGAAGAGCGCGTTCGGAAGGACCAGCGTGCCGGCCTCGATAGGGTCGGACTTGGTTGTCAGCACGCCGGCGATCGTGATGTCGTTCTTCGCGGTCGTGCCGTCGAACGTCGTGTGGATGGCCTGGAGCTGGTTCCGGAGCGTCGCGTCGATCGTGAAGTCCACCGCCTTCCAGTCCGCGGTGTAGCGCACTTCCATCCGTCTCGCCGTGATGTCGAGCGGGGCGCCGATGCGGCCGGTGCTCAGGATGCTCCAACCCTCGGCCGTTCGCGTCACCGCCACCTGCTCCGTGCCCACCTGCGCGCCGCGGACGAACACCAGGAACGTCGAGGTGCCCGAACCGATCAGCGTCATCGGAGGAGCGGCCTGCTGGGCACGCGCCATCGACGCGCATCCGGCCAGCGCGAGCGCGGCGCAGATACAATGACGAAATAACATGGCGTCAATATATCAGGCCGCACGCCGCACGGCCGCGTTCGTCGATCGATCCGGCCGGGGGCGCCTCGTCGTCAAAGGGAACGATCGCGCGTCGTACCTGCAGGGCCTGCTCACGAACGACATCGAAGCCGTGAAGCCGGGTGCGGGCTGTTACACCGCGTACCTGACGGCGCAGGGGCGGATGATTGCGGATCTGTGGCTGTACGAGCTCGGAGACCTGATCCTGGTGAGCCTCGCGGGCGACTTGCGTGCGACGGTGATGGCGCGGCTCGACCAGTTCATCTTCTCCGAGGACGTGCAGCTCGGCGACGTCACTGATGAATTTGCGCAGGTGGCGGTCGTCGGTCCTTCCGCCGCCCAGCTGGTGAACGGGTTGCTCGACGATGCTGCGGCGGTTCCCCTTGCGGACCTGCCGGAACACGGCAATCTGAGAACCCGGATCGCCGGACGCGCCGCCATCGTCACGCGCGTGACCGATACAGGCGAACCCGGTTTCGATTTGTACGTCGAGCGCGAGCAGGCCGGCTGGTTGAAGGATCGGCTGTCTGCGGCCGGCGTGCCGGAGGTGGACGAGGAAAACTCCGAAGTGCTGCGCGTCGAGGCCGGCGTGCCACTGTTTCATCGCGACATGGACGAGGAGACGATTCCGCTCGAGGCCGGCATCGAGTCGCGCGCGATCAGCATGACGAAGGGCTGCTATGTCGGCCAGGAAGTCATCGTCCGCGTGCTGCACCGCGGCCACGGACGCGTGGCCCGGAAGCTCGTCGGCCTGAAGATCGACGGCGACGCCGTGCCGGCCGCAGGCGCGTCGGTGATGAGCGGCGACCGTGCCGCCGGCGAGGTCACGTCCGGCGTGCGATCGCCCGCGCTGGGCGGCCCGATCGCGCTCGCCTACGTCCAGCGCGATTTCATCGCACCCGGCACCGCGCTGTCGGTGAACGGCGCCGCCGCGACCGTCGCAGCGTTGCCGTTCGTGCAGTCGTAGCGTCCGCCTTCAGGCGGACGTCCGGCTAAAGCCGGACGCTACGGGCTTTCCTGCCTCGTCAGCAGCTCGACCAGCTCGGTGTCGGCTGGCGGAAGCCGCAGCGTCGCAAGTGACTCCACCGGAACCCACTGCATCTGCTGGCCCAGCTGCGGGATAGGCGTGCCCATCAAGCGGCAGCGGATGAAGTGCAGTTCGATGGCGCGATCGGGATACGCGTGGGTCACAGCCAGGATTTCCTCGCCAATCTCCGCGGCCACGCCCAGTTCCTCGCGAAGCTCGCGTGCGAGGCACGCCGCGTGCGTTTCGTCAGGTTCGCACTTGCCGCCGGGAAATTCCCAGTAGCCTTCCAGATGCGTGCCCGCCAGCCGGCGCGTCACGAGCACCCGGCGATCGTCTTCGATCACGGCCGCCGTCACCACGATGCTGGTCACGCGGGATCGAACGGAAACGCCCGGCAGTTCTTGGCCATCGGGCAGACGAGGCACTTCGGTTTTCTGGCCACGCAGATCATCGCGCCGAAATCCATCAGCGCCTGGTTGAAGTCGAACACGTGACGGACGGGCACGAGCGCGGCGGAGACGGCCCACAGGTGCCGTTTCATGGCGTGGCTCTTGGGATCGCCGGCGCCCACGAACACGCGATACAACACCCGCGCGACGTTGGTGTCGAGAATGGCCGCGCGTTCGCCGAACGCGAAGCTTCGGATCGCCCCGGCGGTGTACGCCCCGATACCCTTGAACGACAGCAGCGTTTCCTCGTCAGCGGGCAGCCGGCCGCCGTACTTTTCCACGGCCTCGCGCGCGATGCTCTGCAGGCGTTTGGGCCTGATGTTGTACCCGAGGGGATACCAGGTGGCGGTCACCTCGCGCTCGGGAGCAGTTGCGAGGACGTCAAACGACGGGTACTTGTCCAGCCACTCGGCGTACTTCGGCAGCACGCGATCGACCTGCGTCTGCTGCAGCATGATCTCGGACACCAGGATGTGGTACGGGTCGGCAGTCTTGCGCCACGGCAGGTCGCGGCCGTGGCGCCGGTACCACGTCAGCAGGCGCTGCCTGAACCGGCGCCGATCGGGCGGCGCCGGCACGGCGGGTGTCTCCCGTTGGCGTCGCTTCGCCGCGCGTGCAAGCGCGGCGCGTGGAGACTTGTTCGCCTGTGGAGATTTATGCATCTCGTATAATCAGTCCCGAACCGTGAAGATCTACACGCGCACCGGTGACGCCGGCGACACATCGTTCTTCGACGGCACGCGCGTCAGGAAGAGCGAGCCGCGAGTCGATGCGTACGGCGAAGTCGACGAAGTGAACGCCTGCCTGGGCCTCGCCCGCGCGTCGTGCGCCGACGACGACATCGATGCCGAGCTCGTGCACCTCCAGAAGGATCTGTTCGCGCTCGGCGCGCGGCTCGCGGACCCGGGCGAAAAAATCGCTGCCCGCGTGACGAAGGCCGCAATCGGAGACGACGACGTGACGCGCCTGGAGCAGCTGATAGACCGGTACGAGGCGGAGCTGCCGCCGCTGCGCCGGTTCATCCTGGCTGGCGGCAGCCCCACGGGCGCGGCGCTGCACGTGGCGCGGGCGGTGTGCCGCCGGGCCGAACGCCGCATGGTGGCGCTCCAGCCGGCCGTCGACGGCGTGCTGGTCCGATACGTCAATCGCCTTTCCGACCTGCTGTTCGTGATGGCCCGCGCGGTGAATCATCGCGCCGGCGCCGCCGAGACGGAGTGGTAGCGCGCCCATTGGCTAAGCCAGAGCGGCATCCTGCCGCCTCAGCTCTTCCTTGACCGCGTCGAAGACGGCGCGAGCCAGCTCCTGCGACACGCGTTCCCTGATCGCCCCGCATTCGACGATCACGAGGCCATCGAGCGTGTCGATCACCACGTCCCAGCGATCGCGCGCGATGCCTTCGGGCCGATCATCGATCGCCTCCGTCGTCATCGGCGCGCCCGTGCCGGCCGCGCGCCTGGCGGACGTGCACGCCGCGATCACGGCGCCGTTGATGAGGATGCGCGCCGCGACGATGCGGTCCTTGTCGATGGAGCGGGACCCATAATGAAACTGCGCGGCGTCCTCGGTGAACAGCAGCAGGTCATCCTGCGCGGGGATTTCGGCGACGACGGCGCGGCCGAGCGTGCGTTCGCTCTCCAAAGCGCTGCGCCGCCGCTTGCGAAACAAGTGGAGCGTCGTACCGAGGCTCGCCGCCACGACGAGCAGCGCGACGGCCAGCACGGCGGCGACCGCGTCTCTCATAGTGCGATCGTGAATCTGGTCATTTGGTCATTTCGTCATCTGGTCATTCATTCGTTCATTGATCAGAAATGACCAAATGACCAGATGACCAGATGACCAAATGTACAATGCTTCCCGTGCTATCACGAGCGTACGCGGAGTGTGAAGCGCTGGCGCGATCGCACTACGAAAACTTCCCCGTCGCATCCTGGCTGCTTCCACGGCCGATGCGGCCGCACGTTGCGGCGCTGTACGCGTTCGCGCGCGTAGCCGACGACATCGCGGATGAAGGCGAGGCGCCGCCGGAAGAACGCCGGCGCGATCTGTCCGCGTGGCAGAACCGTCTCCATCTCGCGGTCGCGGCAGCGTCCGGCGGGGCGCCTGTCACCAGATCGGGCGCCCGACAGGTCGATGATCGGGGCGATCTGATTCTCACCGCCATCGCACACTCGATCCGCACGCTCGATCTCCCGCTGCAGCTGTTCGACGATCTCCTCAGCGCGTTCGGTCAGGATACCATGACGAATCGGTACGCCTCGTGGGCGGACGTCCTCGACTACTGCCGTCGATCGGCCAACCCGGTGGGACGCCTCGTGCTCTGCATCGGCGGCTATCGCGATCAGGCGCTCGACCGATCGTCGGACGCGTTGTGCACGGCCCTCCAGCTGACGAACTTCTGGCAGGACTTCGGGCGCGACTGGCGCGCCGGGCGCCTGTACATTCCGCGCGAGGTCTGCACCGAAACCGGCGCGGACGAAGCCGATCTCGACGGCGGCGTGATCGGCGACGCCTGGGCACGGGCGCTCGAACGCTGCGCCGCGGTGACGCGCGATCTGTTCCGCGAGGGTCGACTGGTCTGCGACGGCGTCCGCGGCCGTCTGCGCGCGGAATTGCGGTTCACCTGGCTGGGGGGCATGCGGATCCTCGAACGCGTCGAACAGGGCCGGCTGTCGCTGTTCGAGCACCGGCCCGCCCTGGGCGCCGCCGATGTGCCGGTGCTGCTCTGGCGCGCATCGCGTTGGACCCCGGCGCGGCTGTAATGGCACGCAAAACCAGCTTCTACTACTCGTTCCTCGTCCTCCCGGCTGACCAGCGAGAGGCGATTGTCGCCGTGTGGGATTTCTGCAGGGCCGTGGACGATGCCGTAGACGAAGAAGACGACGCAGGCGGCGGAGCCGGAAAGCCCGCCGCGAACGATGCCGCGCGCCGCGAGGCCGTGGCGTTCTGGCGCGCCGAGCTCGCCCGCGCGTTCGACGGATTCGCGCCGTCCACGCCGCAGGGTCAGCACCTGCAGCCCCTGATCACGACGTTCGACTTACCACGTCAGGCGTTCGATGACGTGATCGACGGCGTCGCGATGGACCTCGATACAGCCCGCTATGAGACGTTCACCGACCTCTACGAATACTGCCGCCGCGTCGCGTCGGCGGTGGGCCTCATCTGCATCAAAATTTTCCGGTGCCGGAACGACCGGTCTCGCGAATATGCCGTCAATCTCGGCGTCGCCCTCCAGCTCACGAACATCCTGCGCGACATCCCCGACGACCTCGCCCGAGGCCGCGTGTATCTGCCGCTCGAGGATCTCGCCGCTCACGGTTGTGGCGTAGAGGATCTGGCTAAGGGCGTCGTGACCGAGCCGGTCCGCCGGCTGTTGGCGTTCGAGTGCGCACGGGCGCGCGATTTCTACCAGCGCGCCATCCTGGCGCGGCCCGACGAAGATCGCCGAAGGCTGGTGGCGGCCGAGATCATGGGGGCCGTGTACTTCGAGACCCTGCGCCGCATCGAGCGGAACGGGTACGACGTGTTCAGGGGGCGGGTCCGGGTTCAGCGCCCGATGCAGGCGTTCATCGCCGTCCGGCAACTCATCCAATCGTTCGTTCATCCGCTGACTTAGTCATTTCCCAACCATGGCATCTCCTCGCTACGACGTCATCGTGATCGGTGCCGGCTTCGCCGGGTTGAGCGCAGCGGTCCGTCTGGCCGGTAAGGGCGCGCGCGTCCTGGTTCTCGAAGCGCGGTCGCGGCTGGGCGGGCGGGCGACCTCGTTCGCCGATCGCGAAACAGGCGAGATGGTCGACAACGGTCAGCACGTGCTCATGGGCTGCTACACCGAGACGCTGGCCTTTCTGGGTGAGATCGGCGCACTCGGCAACCTCCGGAGCGCGCAGCAGCTGAGCGTGACGATGATCGATCGCGCGGGGGTGAAGACGAGGCTGGTGTGCCCCACGTTGCCGGCGCCGTTGCACCTGGTGGCCGGCGTGTTCGAGTGGGACGCACTCGACTGGCGCGATCGGCTCGCGGTGCTGCGGATGGCGGGTCCGCTGCGGCGCGCCCGGCGCGAGCGCCTGCCGGGTGCGCGCGAGATCGCGGCGTCCCCCGGCGAAACAGTCGACGCGTGGCTGATTCGCAACGGCCAGACCGCGCGGCTGCGGGAAATGCTGTGGGAGCCGCTGGCGCTGGCCGCGCTGAATCAGGCGCCCGGGCAGGCGGCGGCGCCGCCATTCGCGCGCGTGCTGGCCGAGATGTTCGGATCGGATCCGCGGCTGGCAGCCATTCTCCTGCCCGCAAAACCCCTGCACCTCATGTACGCGGAACCGGCGCGCGACTTCATCGAGCGGCGGGGTGGCACCGTGCAAACGGGCGCGACAGCGCGCCTGACAATCGGTGGGACGCTGCAGGTCGAAGCATCCGGCGAATTGTGGAACCCTCAGGCAGTCATTGCCGCCGTCCCATGGTTTGCGCTCCGCGACTTAATCAATCCGGCGCCGGCGGCTCTCGACCCCACGCTGCTCGCGGCAGGCCGGATGGCATCGTCCCCCATCGTCACCGTGAACTTGTGGTTCGATCGGCCGGTGCTCGACGAGCCGTTCGTCGGCCTGCCAGGACGCGCGATGCAATGGGTGTTCGACACGCGCGCGGTGTTCGGCGGCGACGCGTCGCGCCTGGCGCTGGTGTCGAGCGGGGCGTCGCCGCTTGTCGCGCTGACGAATCCGGAATTGATCGCGACCGCCCATCGCGAGCTCCTCGAGGCGCTGCCGGCCGTTCGCGACGCCAGGCTCGTCCGCGGCACCGTCGTTCGTGAGCCGCGCGGGACGTTCTCCCTCGCGCCGGGGCAGCCGGCGCGTCCGCCGGTGCAGACGCCTGTTCCGGGCCTCTATCTGGCCGGCGACTGGATCGACACAGGTCTCCCCGCTACCATCGAGAGCGCTGTACGCGCGGGCCATCGGGCGGCTGACGTCGCCTGGGCCCGTTGACGCCTTAACGGCCTTATCCCACGGTTACTGAATGCAGTCCATCGTCGTCCACTACAAGGAACTTGCGCTCAAAGGGAAGAATCGCTCGTGGTTTATCCGGATGCTCGTGCGCAACCTGCAGCACGCGCTGACGGGGCAGCACATTGCCGCAATCCGCCAGGTCATGGGGCGAATCGAGATCGAGCTGGGTGCCGGGGCCGATTGGCCCGAGGTGCGCGAACGGCTGGGAAAGGTGTTCGGCATCGCGTATTTTTCACCGGCCGCGCGCGGGTCCCACGACCTAGACGAACTGGCCGCGGCGATTCTCGTCGCCCTTGGCGATCGTCCCGCAGAATCGTTCCGCGTGACGGCCCGGCGCACCGACAAGCGCTTTCCGTTGACGTCGCCCCAGATCGAGCGGGAGGTCGGCGGCCGCATCAGGCAGGCGAAAGGCTGGCGCGTCGACCTGGATCATGCGGCGTTGACCGTGCACGTCGACATGCTGCCGGACGGGGCGTTCTACTTTTTCGGCAAGGACCCGGGCGCCGGCGGCCTGCCGACAGGGACCGGTGGACGGGTCGCATGCCTCCTGTCGGGCGGCATCGACTCGCCCGTCGCGGCATATCGATTGATGCGCCGCGGCTGCTCGGTCCTGCTGATTCACTTTCACAGCTACCCGATTCTCTCGCGCGCGTCCCAGGAGAAAGTGCGCGAGATCGCGACGCTCCTGACCCGGTATCAGCTGCGGTCCCGCCTGTTGCTGGTGCCATTCGGTGAGGTGCAGCAGCAGGTGCTGCTCGCCGTCAGGCCGGAACTGCGCGTGGTGATGTATCGCCGGCTCATGATGCGGATCGCTGAGCGCCTGGCCCGCCGCTGGCGCGCCCGCGCGCTCGTGACGGGAGAAGTCATCGGGCAGGTCGCCTCTCAGACGCTCGAGAACCTCACCACCATCGGCGCCGCGACGACGATGGAGATCCTGAGACCGCTGGTCGGCATGGACAAGGACGAGATCGTGGAACAGGCCCAGAAGCTCGGCACGTTTCCGATCTCGATCATCCCGGATCAGGACTGCTGCCAGCTGTTCACCCCGGCGCATCCGGCGACGAAGGTGACACCCGTTCAGATCGAAGAAGCGGAACGGGCGCTGCCGATCGACGAGCTGGTCGATGCAGCCGTGTCGGCAGCAGAAGTCGAAGACTTCAGGCGATCGTGATCGAGCGGCTCAAATAGACGTCCTGAATGGCATTCAGGAGGCCGACGCCGTCCTTGAACGGGCGCTGGAAGGCCTTGCGGCCGGAAATCAGCCCCATCCCGCCGGCGCGCTTGTTGATCACCGCGGTCTTGACCGCTTCCTTGAGGTCGCCCTCTCCCGATGATGCGCCGCCCGAGTTGATCAGGCCCGCGCGCCCCATGTAGCAGTTGGCGACTTGATAGCGGGTCAGATCGATCGGATGGTCCGTGGTGAGATCCGAATAGACCTTCTTGTGCGTCTTGCCGAAGTTGACCGCCGTGTACCCGCCGTTTGTCTCGGGCAGCTTCTGTTTGATGATATCGGCGCCGATCGTCACGCCGAGGTGGTTGGCCTGGCCGGTGAGATCCGCCGCCACGTGGTAATCGGTATCTTTCGTCTTGAAGGCGGCGTTCCGGAGATAGCACCAGAGCACGGTGAACATGCCGAGCTCGTGCGCGTGCTGGAACATCTCGGTGACTTCCTGGATTTGCCGCTTCGACTCCTCCGAGCCGAAGTAGATGGTCGCGCCGACACCCATCGCGCCCATGTCGAACGCCTGTCTGACGCTCGCGAACTTGATCTGGTCGAAGCTGTTCGGGTACGAGAGAAACTCGTTGTGATTGAGCTTCAGCAGGAAGGGGATCCGGTGCGCGTACTTCCGGGCCACGCTGCCGAGTACGCCGAGCGTCGAGGCCACGCCGTTGCAGCCGCCTTCGAGCGCCAGCTTGACGATGTTCTCGGGGTCGAAGTACGCGGGGTTCGGCGCGAACGACGCGCCCGCGGAGTGCTCGACGCCCTGATCCACGGGGAGGATCGAAACGTAGCCCGTGCCGCCGAGGCGCCCGTGGTCGAGCAGGCTCTGCAGGCTCGTGAGCACGCGGATCGGCCGGTCGGACGCCAGCCAGATCTGCTCGACGTGGTCGGGGCCAGGGAGGTGCAGCGTCGATCTCGGAATCGTCTTGCACTCGTGCCCGAGGAGTAGGGGCGCATCGGCGCCGAGAATGGCCTCGACGTCGGTCGAAGCCGAAGGACGGATGACAGCGGTATCGGCAGGCAAGGAATGTCCCTCTCGTCAATCAAAGCAAATTGTCAACGATCCTGGCTCGATCATTGTAGCCTGTCCGAGGCTCACCCTGGATGTACGGGGTGCCGCAGTCCCGCCAGGTAGTCGCGCAGCCCTTCCTGCGTGCTGCGGAACGCGAGCTCATCCCACGGAATCGCGGGGAGCTCGAAGAGCGCGGTGTCGAGGCATTCCTCGTCCTCAGCCGCCAGCGTGCCGCCGATTGCGGTCGCGGCATAGACGATGATGATCGGCGCGCGCCCCGCGTAGGAATAGATGTTCACGAGCCCGTCCAGCCGGATGTCGAGACCGCACTCCTCACGAGCTTCACGGATCGCCGCGGTCGTGAGCGGTTCGCCTCGATCGACGTAGCCGCCAGGAAACACCCATTTGCCGTATCCAGGATCGATCGCGCGCCGCACGAGCACCAGGCGCTCGTCGTCCATGCGGATAATGGTGCCGACGGCAATCTTGGGGTCGAGGTAGAAGACGAACCCGCAGCGCAGGCAGACGAGGCGCTCGGGCTCGGTCGCCTTCAGCAGCCGCCGCTCCAGCTCGCCGCCGCAGCGCGGGCAGAATCGGTACGCGTGCGTTTCGTCGTGCGCGGCCAGGTGCCAGTCGGCCATGACCCCCGCAGTATAATTCCGCGGAGATGTCGATTCTGAAAGTCGCGCGGATGGGCCATCCGGTGCTGCGCACGCCCGCGGCGCCCCTCGAGCGTGGCGACATCAGAAGCCCGGCCGTCCAGCGTCTCATCGACGACATGATGGACACCATGGCCGAGTACCACGGTGTCGGCCTGGCTGCCCCGCAGGTGCACGAGAGCCTCCGCCTGTTCGTCGTCGCCTTCGATCCCACCCGCCCCGATCCCGAAGACGACGAGCGGCTCGAGCCGTTCGCGATCGTCAACCCCGAAATCACGCCCGTGGGGGAGGAGACGATCGACGATTGGGAGGGCTGCCTCAGCATCCCCGATATCCGCGGGCGCGTGCCGCGCTTCAGGGACGTGGCGGTCCGGGCGCAGAATCGGAGAGGCGAGCGAATTGAGCTGCGCCTCCAGCATTTCAAGGCCCGCGTCGTCCAGCACGAGACCGACCACCTCAACGGCGTCCTGTTCTTCGACCGGATGCGCTCGTTCAGCTCGTTGACATTCCTGGACGAGTACTCGCGCTACTGGGTCAAGGACAAAGACTAATCACACGATGAGCTCCGTGATCGCGCTCGAACACGTGTCCAAGCGGTTCGAGGGTAAACGACAGGTCATCGCCCTGGACGGCGTGAGCCTCGCCGTCGAGCGGGGTGAAATGGTGTCGGTGATCGGACCCTCGGGTTCCGGCAAATCGACGCTGCTCAACCTCGTCGGCGGCCTCGACCGTCCCACCTCGGGCGAGGTGCGCATCGACGGCGAAGCGCTGGCCGACCTGTCGGACGACGATCTCACGCGCGTGCGGCGGGACAAGATCGGCTTCATCTTCCAGTTTTTCAACCTGCTGCCGACGCTCAGCTGCCTTGAAAACGTAGGCCTGCCGCTGCACCTGCGGGGCTGGCCGCGGCGGAAGGTCGACGAGCGATCCCGCGAGCTGCTGACGCTCGTCCAGCTCGGGCATCGGCTGAACCACCTGCCGGAGGAGCTCTCCGGAGGCGAGCGCCAGCGCGTGGCCATCGCCCGGGCGCTGTCCATCTATCCACCGATTCTCCTGGCGGACGAACCGACGGGCAACCTCGACACGCACACCGGCGAGGAGATCCTCGCGCTCGTCCGCGACCTGCACGGCCGTCTGGGATCCACGGTCGTCATCGTGACGCACGACATGAAAGTGGCCGAGAGCTGCCCGCGCACGATCGCGCTGCGCGACGGACGCATCGTCGAGGATGTGCGGCGATGATTCTGCTCCGACTGATCAGCTGGCCGTATTTCCGGAAGCACGTGCTCCGGACGATCCTGACCGTCGCGGGCATCGTGCTCGGCGTCGCCGTTTTCGTGGGGATGCACACGGCGAACCAGAGCGTACTGTTCGCGTTCTCTCGGACGGTCGATCGCATTGCGGGCAAGACTGAAATCCAGGTGACGGCGGGCGAAGCGGGGTTCGCGGAGGACATTCTCGAGAAGGTGCAGTCGGCGGAGTCGGTCCGCGTCGCCGTGCCGGTGATCGAGGCGGTCGTGGACACGAACATCGCCGGAGAAGGGCACCTGCTCGTGCTCGGCGTGGACATGACCGGCGACCGGAGCCTGCGCGACTACGACCTGGACGGCGGCAACGAAGACGTCATCGACGATCCGCTCGTGTTTCTCGCCCAGCCCGACTCGATCATCCTGACGAGGCAGTTCGCCGAGAAAAGCGGCCTCGGCGTCAACGACCGGATCCGGCTGGGCACGGTCGAGGGCGACAGGCAGTTCACCATCCGCGGGATCATGAAGTCGGGCGGCATGACGAGCGCGTTCGGGGGCAACCTCGCGATCATGGACGTCTACGCCGCGCAGCGGATGTTCGGGCGCGGCCGCACGTTCGATCGAATCGACGTCGGCGTCAAACCGGGGGCCACGATTGCTGAGGCGGAGCGCGAGCTGACGGCTGCGCTGGGTGCCGGGTTTCAGATCGAGCCGCCATCAGGCCGCGGACAGCAGTTCGAGGCGATGCTGGCCGCGTACTCGATGATGGTCGGCATCTCCAGCCTGTTCGCGCTGTTCATCGGGATGTTCATCATCTACAACTCGTTCGCCATCGCCGTCACGCAGCGGCGATCGGAGATCGGGATCCTTCGCGCGCTCGGCGCCACGCGCGCGCAGATCCGCTGGCTCTTCCTCGGCGAGAGCGCGGTCACGGGACTCGTCGGGTCGATTGGCGGGCTGGCGTTCGGGATGCTCATCGCCCGCGGCATTGCCGCGTCCATCGGGACACTGCTGAGCGATGTGTACGGCGTCGCGCAGCGCGCGGACGAGGTCTCGAGCAGCCCGGCGCTTCTCGCCGCCGCGCTCGGGATCGGGATCGCCACCAGTATCGTCGCGGCGATGATCCCCGCGCGAAACGCCGCGCGCGTCGATCCGGTGCAGGCGCTGCAGAAGGGGAAGTACCAGATCCTGTCGGCCGGAGAGTACAGGCTGCGGGCGATCCTCGCGGCGATTGGCGGCGCCGGCGCGATCGTGTGCCTCGCAGTGGGCGGATCACGGGCCGTGTTTTATATCGGCTACATCATGGCGATCGTCGCTGCCCTTCTCATCAGCCCGATGCTGGCGGTTGGCCTGGCCCGCGCGATGCGCCCTCTGCTGAAATGGCTGCGGCCGGTCGAGGGCGCGCTTGCCGCGGACAGCCTCCTGCAGTCGCCGCGGCGCACCTCGGCGAGCGTGGCCGCGCTCATGCTGTCGCTCGCGCTGGTCGTCGCGTTCGCCGGGATGGCGCGCGCCAGCTACGATTCGATCATCGACTGGATGGAAACGGCGCTGAACCCCGATCTGTTCGTGTCGCCGTCGCAGAGCATCGTGATTCGCACGATCCGCTTCCCGGGCACGATGGCGGGGGAGCTGGCGGCGGTGCCGGGCGTGGAGCGCGTCCAGGCCGTGCGCGACGCGCGCATCGTCTTCCGGAAGACGCCCGTGATGGTCGTGGCCGTCGACGTGGCGAGCGTGGCACAGACGGCACGCCGCGCGCCCGTCGAGGGCGACATCGAGGACATGTACCGCCGGACGGCGGCCGGACAGGGGCTGATGGTGTCCGATAACCTCGCGCAGCTCCAGCATCTTTCTTACGGAGAGATACTCGAAGTGCCCGCGCCGTACGGCGTTATCCGCCTGCCCATTGTCGGAATCGTCGTCGACTACTCCGATCAGCAGGGCACGATCCTGATGGATCGCACCCTGTTCCAGCAGTACTGGCACGACGACACCGTGAACCTCTTCCGCCTGTACCTGAAGCCGGACGCGCAGATGCCGGACGTGCGGCGAAGCATTCTCGAACGCTACGCCGGCTCACGGCAGGTGTTCGTGCTGACGAACGCGGAGCTGAAGGCGTACATCCTGAAGGTCACGGATCAGTGGTTCGGCCTCACGTCCGTGCAGATCGCGGTGGCCGTGCTGGTGGCCATCCTGGGCATCGTGAACACGCTGACTGTCTCTATCACCGACCGCCGGCGTGAGCTCGGGGTGTTGCAGGCGGTCGGCGGCCTCCGCGGGCAGATCCGGCGCACGATCTGGATCGAAGCGCTCAGCATCGGGGTGCTCGGGCTCGTGCTGGGTTTTGGTTTGGGCGCGATCAATCTCTATTACATCCTGCAGATCATTCACGAGGACATCGCGGGCATGCGGCTCGAGTACGCATTTCCCTTGACGGTCGTAGCGGCGCTGGTGCCGACAATCCTGGCGTCCGCGTTCATCGCCGCTATCTGGCCGGCGGAATCGGCGGTACACGGTTCCCTGGTGGAGGCGCTCGAGTACGAGTAGCCGTTATTCGTATTCCAGTGCCTCGACGAGCCGGGCGCGAACGGCGGACTCGCCGGGGCCGATTGCGGCGACGAACGAGGCGGCGAGGATCGTGGGAATGGTCAGGAGCACGAACGCGACCGGGAACACGTAGTCCAGGTCGAATCCGCCCAGATCCCGCTTGACCATGCCCAGGCTGTAGTACAGGTTCACGGACCCCATCAGGATTCCCAGAACCAGGCCGATGATCGCGATGCTCACGGCCTCGAGCCACATCGTGTGCCGGATCTGGCGGCGCAGGCCGCCGACCGCGCGCATCACGCCCAGCTCGCGCCGGCGATCGGCAATCGACACCGTCAGGGTATTCACGATCCCCAGGACGGCCACCAGGATCGCGATGATGATCTGGTTGTACGTGAGGACGAACCACTGATCGAGCAGATCGGTAATCCAGCCGCGCACCTCTCGGTTTGTCAGCACCAGCAGGCGCCCGTGTCCCGCCAGCGCCGCGAGCACGCGTTTCCGGACCTCCGCGACGTCGTGGCCCTTCTTGACGTACACGCGCGCCGTGTTGACCGTGTCGTCTTTCCACCGGCGCGTGTAGACGGCGCGATCGATGAATAGAGATCCCCGCATATCCGAGTAGTCACGGACGATGCCCACGATGGGCAGCCGCAGCGTTCCCGTCGGCGTCGGGAGATCGACGACGTCGTTCAGTCCAAGGTTGTTGTTCGTGGCGAACGCTCCCGACACGAACAGGCCCTCGCCCCGGGCGGTCAGCCTGTACATGTCGCGCTCGTTCCCCGCGATCATCGACCGTTGCGTGACGGCGGCGATCTTCTCCGTTTCGATCGCCATCACCATGACCGGCAGCTGGTGGACGAGCACCCGCGCGTTTCGTATGAGCTGGACCTGGTCCACGCCGTCGACGGCCGCGACGACAGCCCCGAGGTCGGCGGGAAACGTCATGCGCCGCGCGGTCAGGTTGGCGCTCGCGGACACCAGGAAGTCGGGGTTGAGCACGTTGTCGAGCCACTCACCGACCGACGCGTAAAAGGCGTCGATGAAACCGCCGAACGCCACGACCATCGACACCGACAGCATCAGTGCGCCGACAGTGGCCGCGGTGCGGCGCGGCGACTGAACGAGGCTGTCCGCGGCGAGCGCGCCTTCGACCGGCAGTGCGCGTTTGAGAAGCGGACGCAGCGCCTTCGCGAGCCACTGCGTGAGGGCGGGGGCGAGCAGCAGCCCCGCCCCGACCATCGAGGCGTAGCCGGTGTAGAAGAGCACTTTCGACCCGGTGAACTGCGGGCACACCGCCGAAACGACGATGAGGCAGAACGCCAGCCGGCGCTTCAGCCGGTTTTCGACGGTGGTGGGAACCTGGTATTTGCCCTTCTGAAGCGCCTTCACCGGGTCGATGCGGGCGGCGCTGCGCGCCGGAAGCCACGCGGCGATCAGGCTCGTGACGATGCCGATCCCGAGCCCGGCGGCGATGAGCTCCGGGCTGACGCTCAGCTCCGTCACGCGCTGGGCGACGCCGCCCGCCAGCTCCACGACCCCGCTCGTGTAGCGCACGATGAGCGTCGCGCCCGCGAGCCCGAGCAGCACACCCACGACGGAGCCGACCGCGCCGGCGAGCACGCTCTCGAGCAGGAACACGCGCTGGATTTGGAGGCTCGTCGCCCCCAGCGCGCGGAGAATGCCGATCTCGGGACGCCGCTGCGTGACGGCAATCGCGAAGGAGTTGTAGATGATGAACGTGCCGACAATCAGCGCGAACAGGCTGGCGATCGACATCCACGTGGAATAACTCTGCAGCAGCGCCTCGAAGTGCTTGCCGCGCGACGACGGCGGCTCGACCTCGAAGCCGGGGCCGAGGGCCCGCTGGACAGCCGCCTGGCAATCCTCGACGGTCACGCCGTCGCGGGCGCGCAGATCCACGCGATCGAAACGGCGGTTCCGGCCGAGCACTTTCTCGGCCGCGTAGATGTCCATCACGACGAGGTTTCCGCCGAACGCCTGCGACAGGCCGCCAGCCGCCATGATGCCGCGGACGGTGAACGGCCGGTCGCCCTGGATGGTGCGAAGCGAGATCGCGCGGCCCACCGTGAGGCCGTGGCGCGCGGCGAAGTCGGCCGTGATCATCAGCGAATCGGGCTGGGCGAGAAAGACCAGCGGGTCGTCGATGGCCGACGCGTCCGCGTCCTCGAACGCGTAGTTGCGCAGGCTGCGATCGCCGGTCATGTCGATGCCGAGGAGCATCAGGCTGCCTTCGCTCGCGTCCGCCGTGTCCACGATCGACTCGATGACCGGGACGGCAACGCCGACTTCCGGAATCGCCTGGACGAGCTCGAGCGTCGACTCCTCGAACCCGAATTCACCGGCCGTGACCTGCAGTTCGGTCGCGCCGGCGATCTGGTCGACCGTCTGATCGAAAGCGTGAAAGATCGATCGGTCGGCGGTGTTCATGGCGATGAACACGGCGACGCCGAGCACGATGCCCGACAGCGTCAGCGCCCAGCGCAGGACATGCCGGCGGAGATACGGCCAGCTGAGCAGCCCGAACAGCCTCATTCTGCCTATTGTGCGCTCAGAAACTGTAGCGGAGTGCCAGGCCGGCGTAGGAGTTGAGGCGGTACTGGCCGATGAAATCGTCAGGCTCGCCTCGAATGAGCGCGGCGTTCACCGTCGTCCGCCAGTGGCGGAAGGCGGCCTGCGAGAATTCACCCTTGAAGTAGGTGCCGTCCCCGTTCTGGCGCACGGCGGTTTCAAACGTCAGGCTGCGGTTGATGTCGATCGTGTACGAGGCGCGGCCGACGATCGCGCGCGTCAGCCCGCGATTCGGCGCGAAGGACAGCTCCGCCACCTGCTTCGTCACGTGCTCGCCCGCGTAGCCGCCCATCAGCGACCACTCGCCGATCTGACGTTCGAGCTGGAGGACGTACAACACGTACTCGTCGGTCCGCGGCGTATCCGTCGTGAAATATGCCGCCTCGATCTTCGCGGTAAACCACGGCAGCGGAATCGCGGCGTCGCCGCCGTAACTGCGCAGCGTCGGGTAATCAGGCACGATCGTCACCGCTTGCGGTGTGGGCGGCGGCACGATTCGGAAATTCGGCAGGTGATTGAAGCCGTCGAAGTACGCCAGCGAAAACTCCACGCGGGAACCGATGTGGCTGAACCGCACGCCGCCCTGCTCGCCGTCCGGGAAGACGGCCGGATTCTCGACGATGGTCAGGCCGCCCGGCGGAGGGACGGTCCATCGATCGTCCGGCAGCGGGACGCGGCTCGGCGTCAGCCTGGGCACCCACACGCCTTCGGCCGAGTTCGAGCCGAAGCGGACGACGCCCCGGACGCCGGTGACGGGCAGGAACTCGTTGTCGATGACGTTCAGGAAGTCGCGAGGCGCGAACCAGTCGGTCGGCGTCACGATGTCGGTCTTCCCCCAGCGGATGAACTGTTTTCCGGCGTCGACGGTCAGGGGGCCGCGGCTGAACGTCGCGCTCAGGCGGCGGACGGTCAGCGCCGGCCGGAGACGGCCGCGATCGAAGAAATCGACGCGCCAGGTGCGGTCCACCTGGCGGTGGCTGTTCGCGCGCACGTCGGCGCCGGCCGCGAACTGAATCCACGACGCGGGTTTGACGAACAGATCTTCGCGCGCCAGCAGGTCGCCGACGCCGTTGACGGGATCGTTCGGTGCATCCCTCGGGTAGAACCAGCCCTTGCCTTCGACGAAACCGCGCTGGGAGAAGGTCTGGGCTGCGACCGCCTGCGGCACGGCGATCAGCAGGACGGCGAGCAGCCTTTTCACTGTCGCCGGATCGCCTGCAGGGTGAAGTCTTCTTCCTTCAGCGGCACGTTGTACTGCAGCTTGTCCAGCGTGAGCCGCGTGCGGCTGCCGCGGGTGAGATCGGAGATCTCCATCACCCGTGCGGTCCAGTAGCCTGACACGTTTTCGATCTTCGAGTAGTTCAGGCGGCGGACGAGGCTCGACTTGATGTAGCTTTCGACGCGCGCGAACGCGTAGTTGTCCTTGCGGATCCAGACGATCGACCGCGTGTACTGCGACGACTTGGTCTTCTTCGGCGTCGATTCGATCTTCCAGCACAGGGCCCCGTCCACCGTCTCTTCACCCTGCAGGACGTAGTCGTACTGATCGACGTCGCGTTCCTCGAGATCTTCGAAGCTGAAGTCGGTGCCGAAGAATCGTGTCGATCGATCCTGCAGCGCGATGCGCCGGTCCCGCTCGATGGCGGGGGTCCACATCCACTGATCGGAGGCCCGGTCGGGGTGGTTGAAGACGAGCAGCGCGACGCCTTTCACCTCGGCGGGCGCCGTGAAGCGCAGCACCGACTTGCTCTGGCCGTGCGCGCCGAGCCGCTCGAACGTCCATTGCTTGTCGACGATCTTGCCCTTGGCGTCGAACACCTGCAGCAGGCCTTCGTACCGCTGGGAGGTGGCGTTGGTCCGCTTCTGCGATTCGCCCACGATCTGGCGCGGGTCGTCGGCGGCGCGCAGAACCGCGCGCGCGGAACACACAAGCACGATGACGCCGATCGTGCAGAGGAGGACGCGCCGTCTGTTCACAGGCCCGATCGATTATGGTAGTTGGGGCAATGGAGTGTCAAAATGTGCGTGCGGGGAAGCCGCGTCCGGCAGCCCCGCGTCAGGAGCCGGCTGGTCTATGAACAACGTGATCGACTTCATCAACGTGAACCGTGACAAATACCTCGAGGAACTGAAGGCCCTGCTGGCCATCCCGAGCATCAGCGCACTGCCCGAACACGCCGCCGACGTCAAGCGCTGCGCCGAGTGGTGCGCCGACGAGATGCGCCGCATCGGCATGCAGAACGTCCGGCTCATCGACACGCCCGGCAATCCCGTCGTGTACGGCGACTGGCTCGGCGCGCAGGGCGCACCGACGATCCTGTTCTACGGCCACTACGACGTGCAGCCGGTCGATCCGCTCAACCTGTGGCACACGCCGCCGTTCGAAGCGACCATCCGCGACGGCGAGATCTACGCGCGCGGATCGGCCGACGACAAGGGCCAGGTGTTCATGCACTTCAAGGCGATCGAGGCGCACTTGAAGCAGAACGGCCGGCTGCCGGTCAACATCCGCATCATCCTCGAGGGCGAGGAAGAGGTCGGCAGCGCCAACCTCGACAACTTCATCGTCGCAAACAAGGACACGCTCAAGGCAGACGTCGTCGTAATTTCTGACTCGCCGATGTTCGCCCGCGGTGTGCCGTCGATCTGCTACGGCCTGCGCGGCCTGGTGTACTGCCAGATCGACTTGCGCGGCAGCAGCACCGATCTGCATTCCGGATCGTTTGGCGGCGCGGTTGCCAACCCCGCGTTCGTGCTCGCGCAGATGATCGCGCAGATGAAGGATCGCGGAGGCCGCATCAAGATCCCCGGCTTCTACGACGACGTGGTGGCGCTGACGCCGGAGGAGCGCGAGGCGTGGTCGAAGCTCCCGTTCAACGAAAAGCAGTACCGGAAGGACTTCGGCATCCCGAAGGTGTTCGGGGAAACCGACTACACGACGCTCGAGCGCACCTGGGCACGGCCGACGCTCGAAGTGAACGGGCTGCTGTCCGGCTTCACCGGCGAGGGCGCGAAGACGGTCCTGCCGGCTGTGGCGATGGCCAAGATCAGCATGCGCCTCGTACCGAATCAGGACCCGGACAAGATGGCCGATCTGTTCGAGGCCTACGTCCGAAAAGCCGCGCCGAAAACGGTGGAGCTCACGTTCACGCGGATGCACGGCGGCAAGCCGTGGATGACGTCGTTCGACAACCCGTTCGTGCAGGCCGCCGGCCGCGCCATCGAGAAAGGCTTCGGCCAGTCGCCCGTGTTCACGCGCGAAGGCGGATCGATCCCGGTCGTCTCGACGTTCCAGGAGGTGCTGGGACTGCCGTCGGTGCTGTTCGGCGTCGGGCTGCCGGACGAGAACGCGCACGCGCCGAACGAGAAGCTGGACGTCGGCAACTTCCACGGCGGCATCATCGCCTCGGCATACCTGTACGACGAGGTGTCGCGCATCGGGTTGCCCGCGTAGAGAGTCGAGACGGCCTTTGTCACGCCTGGACGTCCTGGTCGGCGAACTCGCGCGATTCTACGGCCGCCTGCCGGCGCCGCCGGCCGATCCGTTCACGCTGTTTGTCTGGGAAGTGCTGTCGGCGCATTCGACGCCGCGCAAGCGGGACGCCGCGCTCGGCGCGCTCAAGCGCTGACACCGGATGCGATGTCGCGTGTCGCGCAGAAGAAGCTCGAGGAGTCCGTCGCGCTTGCAGGCCCCTATCTGGAGCAGCGCCTCCGGGCGCTCAAAATCGGCGTGGACCTGTTCCGTCGCGCGCCCGATTTGCCGGCGTTGATACGCGGACCGCTGGCCGCCGCGCGCCGCGCTCTGAAAGGCCTCCGCAGATGGGCGACGGCGGGGCGTCCCGGATGCTGCTGTGCGGCAGGCCATCCGGTGCTGCCCGTGGACGCGCGCGTCAGCCGCGTGGCGAGCCGCCTCGGCTACGGCGGGGCACAAACCGGTTTCGCGAAAAACGCGAGGGCATCCGCGCGGCCGCGTCCGTCGAGTTGCCCGGCTCGTCTGACGCCTACCGCCGGGCATTCACCTACCTCAATCACCACGGCGCCGCGACGTGCACCGACGCCGATCCGCACTGCCACATCTGCCCGTTGCTACAGGATTGCCCGGCAGGACGGCGAAGGTCCCCGTAAGCCCGCACACGGGGCACGTCAGCATCGTCGTCATCGTGAGAGTCGTCGTCGAAAACCGCCCACGCGACTCCATCATCGCGCTACACTGCGCCGTCGCTCCCGCGCCTCCTGGCGCGAGATGTCAGAACGGTGTGACACATTGAACAGCCGCTGGGTGAGAAGAGCCGGCATGACGTGTTTGGCGCTGCTCACCGCGTCAATGCTCGTGGCGCAACAGGCTGGCCAGGACGAGGTTTCTGCCCATGCCAGAGACGTTCACGCCCGTGCCATCGTTGTCGACACGCACGACGACACGACGCAGCGCATGGTGTCCGAACCATCGTTCGACATCGGTACGAGAGGCGGCACCGGCAGCATAGACATCCCGAGAATGCGCGAGGGCGGCCTCGATGCGTTGTTCTTCTCTATTTACATGCCCGGTACCGTGACCGGGCCGGCGGCCGTCAGACGCGCGCTGCACCAGATCGACCTGGTGCGAGAGGCCGTCAGGGCCCACCCGCGAGAACTGCTGCTGGCGACATCCACCGCGGATATCCGGCGCGCCGCCGCGGAGCGCAAGATTGCCGCGCTGATGGGCATGGAGGGAGGGCACATGATCGACGCCGACCTCGGTGTCCTGCGCCAGTACGCCGCCCTCGGCGTCCGATACCTGACCCTGACGCATTCCCGCAATACCACGTGGGCGGACTCCTCCGGCGACACGCCGGCCCACAACGGCCTCACGCCGTTCGGCCGGGATGTCGTGCACGAACTCAACCGCCTCGGTGTGATGGTGGACGTCTCCCACACGTCGGACAAGACCTTCTACGACACTCTCGACGTCACCACGGCTCCCGTGATTGCGTCGCATTCCTCGTGCCGCGCCATCTCGAACAGTCCGCGCAACATGACCGATGACATGTTGCGCGCGCTGGCCCGCAATGGCGGCGTCGTCATGATCAACTTCAACGCGGCGTTTCTGAGCGAACCGTTCCGGACGGCAAAGCCTCCCGCGGCTGTGCAGGCACAATTGGATGCGGCAACCAGGCGATGTGGCGAGGACGAGGTGTGCGCCATCCTCGATTGGGGGCAAATCTATCGCGAGGCGATGAGAAGCGGTCAACTGCCGTCCGTCACCTGGGCGGCGATCGTCGATCACATCGATCACGTGGTGAAGGTAGCCGGCGTTGATCACGTCGGGCTGGGGTCGGACTTCGATGGCAGCATCATGCCGCTCGGAATGGAGGATGCCTCGAAGCTCCCGAAGATCACGGGTGAACTGCTACGAAGGGGCTACTCGGAGCAAAATGTCACCAAGATCCTGAGCGGGAACCTGCTGAGGGTCATGGAACAGACGGAATTCAGGCGGGGTCGCTGACTGATGAACCGAACAGCCAGAAGAATCGGTGCTGCGAGCGTCGCGTTCGCACTCGTCGCGGGTGCCACCGCGATGACGACGGCACATTTTTTACAGGGCAGGTCCGCTGAGCCGCTGTCGATCGCGCGGCAGGGGTACCTGTTCGCCGGCGGGAAGTACTCCACCGTGGACGGCCGGCAGGTCATGAGCGGCCAGCTGTACGCCGAGTTTCAGATCCCGGCGCGGCAGTCGCATCCGTGGCCAGTCGTCATGATTCACGGCGGCGCGCAATCGGGGACCAACTTCACGGGGACACCAGACGGCCGGGAGGGCTGGGCGCAATTCTTCCTGCGACAGGGCTATGCGATCTACGTGGTGGATCAGCCCGGCCGGGGACGCGCCGCTTACCAGGCCGATCGTTACGGTCCCGCCGCGCCGCTCAACCTGGAGACGACGCAACGGCAGTTTGCCGCGCCCGAGCGCTACAACCGGTGGCCGCAGGCGAAGCTTCACACGCAGTGGCCGGGAGGGGGCGTTCCAGGCGATGCGGCGTTCGACCAGTTCTACGCGTCGCAGATGCCCTCGATTCAGGACTTCACGCTGCAGCAGGAGTTGAACCGGGACGCCATCGTGGCGCTCCTCGAGAAGATCGGCCCGTCGATTCTCCTGACACACTCGCAATCAGGGGCATTTGGCTGGCCGGTCGCGGACACCCGTCCGGATCTCGTGAAAGCCGTGGTGGCCGTCGAGCCAAATGGGCCGCCGTTCTTCAACGTCGACAATGTTCCTGCCCCGGAGTGGTTTCGGGATGTGACGCCGGCGCAGCGGCCCTGGGGCGTCACCGCCGTCCCGCTGTCTTATTCGCCCGGGGTCTCGACGGCGTCGGATCTGGCGATCGTCCAGCAGGGTGCGCCCGACGGTCCGGACCTCGTCAGATGCTGGCTCCAGCGTGCGCCGGCGCGATCGCTGCCCAGGCTTCAAAAGCTGCCGATTCTCATCCTGACAGCCGAGGCCTCGTATCACGCCCCGTACGATCACTGCACCGTCAAATACCTGGACCAGGCGGGCGTCCGTGCGACGTGGATCAAGCTCGCGGATGCCGGCATCCGCGGCAACGGTCACATGATGATGCTGGAGAAGAACAACCTGGAGATCGCGGGTGTCATGTCGAAGTGGCTTGAGAAGACGTTACCGAAATGACGCCTAGTTCAACATCGCGAGGCGGCACCGCAGCGTCTTCACGTGCTCCCAGATCTGCTCGTCGTGTTTGCGCTCCTCGTCGTCCAGTGGCGCCTGAGCCGGGAACCGGAGGTACGCCTGGAGGTCGCGCAACGCGCTTGAGAAGTCCTTGAGGTGATATGCGAGCAGGCCGCGGTCGCGCAGCTCGCCCCGTGCCCAGGGATCGACGGCGAGCAGCAGCTCAGTGACGTCGCGCGCCTGCGGGAAAGAGTGCATCCGCTCGTAGATCCGCTTCAGGTTCAGCAGCATCCGCGACAGGATCTGCGGCTTCGTCGCCCGGCTGAACGCGCGCGAATCCAGCGCGTCCTCATCATCGGCGTCGTCCGGATCCTGATGACGCTTGATCAGCTCATGGCAGGCATCCGCCGACAAAAGCGCGCCGCCGTGAAACGCGTCGATGATCAGATCCCTGCTGTACGGCCGTTCGCGACCCGCGGGGCAGCGCAGGAGAAAGTGGCCCGGGAAGTTGATGCCCTGCACGTCGAGCCCGGCTCGGCGCGCGACTTCGATGTACAGCAGCGCAAGCGTGATCGGGATGCCCGTGCGGCGATCGAGCACCTCGTTCAGGCAGCTGTTCCGTGGATCCTCGTACTGCGTCTTGTTCCCGTGGAAGCGAAGATCGTTGAAGAGGTACTCGTTGAGCGCCATCACTCGCGCGTAGCGGTCCGGGTCGACGCCGGGAGGCGCGTCGCAGCCGAGGGTGGACGCTTCCGCCAGGCGCATCCGTGCTTCGCGACCGAGCGCGTCGAGCTGTTCGAGATATGGCCGTGCGTCGAGGCCGGGTACTCCAGCCGCGCGATCATCAGCGCCGCGTTGGCCAGATCGGGATCCGGGCTGAGCGCGGCGACCGAGAAGCTGCGGACGGAGTGCTCGCGGATCACGCTACTAGCATAACAGGCGTTGGAGACTCGTGATGTCGAGCTCGGCGAGCGAGCCGATGATGAGATCGGCCTCCGACAGCTCGCCGGCGTCGTAACTGCTCGTGACGCCCACCGTCCGAAGGCCAGCAGCGCGTGCCGACGTGATTCCCCAGCGCGAATCCTCGATGGCGACGCAGTCGGCCGCGAGCACGGCAGCGCCGACGCACTCGGACAGAAGCGCCACGGCGCGCTGGTACGGGTCCGGCGCGGGCTTGCCGGCTGCGGTGTCCTCCGCGGCCACGATGGCCTTGAAATGGTGCGTGAGATTCGCGGCGTCGAGGACGCGCCTGATCTCCGCGCCGAGCGCGCCCGACGCGATGGCGATCGGCACCGCGGCCGCGGCGCGGCGAATCGCATCGGCCGCTCCGGGAAAGAGGACGGAGGCGCCGCGCTCGAGAGCCTCCATGCGCTCGGCCTTGTCGGCGATGAGCGCCGTCAGTTCCGCGGCGGCCCACGTTCGCCCGCGATCCTTCGCGATCGCCCGGAACGCGCCGAAATCGTCGAAACCGAGGTACCGCGTGTAGTAATCGGGCTCGGTCAGCTCGACGCCGTGCCGGGCCAGGACGTCTCGAAAGGCGCGGAAATGGAGCGGCTCGCTGTTGGCGATGACGCCGTCGAAGTCGAAGACGATGGCGCGGAGCACTACTTCTTCATCCGCTCGCCGGCGCGGATGGGAATGTCCAGCCGGTTTTCCCGGGGCGGGTAGGGACACTCGTACGTCGGGTTGTAGTAGCAGTACGGAATGTACGCGCGGTTGAAATCCACTTCGTAGATGCCCGTCCCGTTCCGATTGAGGTCCATGAACCGGCCGGCGGCGTACGTCTCGGTCCCGCTGGTGAGATCGCTGAACGGCACGAACAGGTGGCTGGGATCGGCGCCGACCTCGAGAAACGCCGTCAGCTTCATCGGCTGTCCCTTGAGTGAAAACTCCAGCGAGCCCGCGCGCCGCATCTTCCGGTTGGTGCCGGTGGATGTCGGCATCTCGATGATCGCCGGATCGTTGCTCGGCTTGAGCGACGCCGGCACGTTGTAGTCCGGATCGATCGGGAAGTACGCGAGCGGCAGGAACTCGGCGTGCCGCGCCTTGGGAATCGGGTCGTTGCCTGCCTGGAACGCCGCGTCCTTGGCCGCGCGATCGGCGGCGACTTTCGCCGGGTAATCGCGCGAGTCGGCCGGCGGCTTGCTGGCGCAGGCGGCGCCCGCGATCGCGACGACGGCCGCGCACACAATCAGGTTACGCAAAGAAATAGCCTCCACGGGCGACGGCTTCGTCGGCCAGGCGCCTGCGCGGCGTCACGGTGTCGATGGGCGAGTATTTCAGCAGCCGCCTCAACGCGGCGAGCATGGTTCGCAGCGTGTCGCCTTTCGTCATCGCGGCCAGGGCCTGCCGCGCGTTCGCGTCGATGCGCATGGCCGCGTCGTTGACGAACACGCGCGCCGCGTCGCTGTGCAACGCGCCCTGCGACGCCGGATCGGACTGCGCGAGCGCGCGCAGCATCGCGCTTTCCGCGCTGAACACGTCGATCATGATGTCGGCGACGTTCATCAGCACTTCCTGCTGCTCGGCGAGCTTCTGCCCGTACGTCTGCATGGCCAGGCCGAACACCATCAGCGCCGTCTTCTTGAACGCGTCGACGGCGCGGCGTTCCTCGGCCATCGGGCCATCGCCGGCCGCAGGCATCCCGGGCGGTCCGAGGAGCTCGTCCTGCAGCGCCCGTGCGGCGGCGATGATCGGGACGTCACCCTTGACGGCCCGTTTCGCGAGCATGCCCGGAATCAGCAGGCGGTTGATCTCGTTGGTGCCCTCGAAGATGCGGTTGACGCGCGCGTCGCGGTAGTGGCGTTCGGCCGGGTAGTCCTTCACGAACCCGTTGCCGCCGTGCACCTGGATGTTCTCGTCGAGCACGTAGTCGAGCACTTCGCTCCCGGCCACCTTCGCGATCGACGCCTCGATGGCGTATTCCTCGAGAACGGCCAGCGAGGCCGATCCGTCGTTCGCGTCGTGCGGGGTGTCCCCGATGCGCGAGTCGATCATGCCGGCCATCCGGTAGAGCGAGGCTCTCGACGGCGTACGTCCGGACGATCATCTCGCCAAGCTTGTGGCGGATGGCGCCAAAGCTCGCGATGGGCTGGCCGAACTGCTTCCGCGTGGCCGCATACCTGGCCGCCTCGCCGATGGCGGCGCGCGAGCCGCCGCTGCACATGCCGCCCAGCTTGAAGCGGCCGAAGTTCAGCACGTTGAACGCGACCTTGTGGCCCTTGCCGACCTCGCCGAGCACGTTGTCGGCCGGCACCTTGACGTCCTGAAAAATGATCGCGGTCGTCGACGAGCCATGCAGGCCCATCTTGTGCTCTTCCTTGCCGCTCGTGAGGCCGCCGAACGCCCGCTCGACGATGAACGCCGTGAAGTGCTCGCCGTCGACCTTGGCAAAGACGATGAAGACGTCGGCGAAGCCGCCGTTCGTGATCCACATCTTCTCGCCATTCAGCACGTAGCCGCCGTCCGGCTGGCGCGACGCCCGCGTTCTGGCGCCGAGCGCGTCGGAGCCCGAGCCGGTTTCGCTGAGGCAGTACGCGCCGACCAGCTCGCCGGTCAGCAGCCTGGGGATGTATTTCCGCTTCTGTGCCTCCGTGCCGAACAGGAGCAGCGGCAGGAGCGTGAGGTTCGTCTGCCCGCCGAACGTGGCGCCGAACGACGCCGCGCTCGCCATGCGTTCGCTGACGAGGAGCGACGTGACCTTGTCGAGGTCGACGCCGCCGTAGGCTTCCGGCACGTCCACGCCGAGCAGGCCGAGATCCCCGCACCGCTTCAGGAGACCGCGCGCCAGCGTCCCAGTCGTGCTGTTCGAGGCGGTCGAGCGCGGGCAGCACCTCCTGCTCGACGAACTGCTGGGTGGTGTTCCCAATCAGCCGATGCTCGTCGGTGAGCCGCTCCGGCGTGAGGACCTCGCGCGGATCCGTCGGCTCGATGAGCCAGGCCCCGCCGCGAAGCTGCGCTTTCTCGCTGGTCGGCATGACTACATTCTCTCAAAGATCCCGGCCGCGCCCATCCCGCCGCCCACGCACATCGTCACCAGGCCGTACCGGGAGCCCCGGCGCCGCATTTCGTGAAGGATCGTGGCCGTCAGCTTGGCGCCGGTGCAGCCGAGCGGGTGGCCGAGCGCGATCGCGCCGCCGTTGACGTTGAGCCTGTCGGGGTCGATCGGCAGTTCCTTGAGGCACGCCAGCACCTGCGCCGCAAACGCCTCGTTGAGCTCGACGAGGTCCATTTGTTCGAGCGTCAGGCCAGCGAGCTTGAGCACCTTCCGGACGGCCGGCACCGGCCCGATGCCGAAGCGTTCGGGCTCGACGCCCGCGTTCGCGAACGCGACGAACCTGGCCAGAGGCGTCAGGCCATGCTCGCGCGCGTATGCCGCCGACGTGACGATGACCGCGGCGGCGCCGTCGCTCGTCTGCGATGAATTGCCTGCCGTGACCGTTCCGCCCGTGTGAAACGCCGGCCTGAGCGAACCAAGGGCTTGCGCCGACGTGTCGCGGCGCGGGCCTTCGTCGGCGGCGAACACGACGTCGCGGGCGACCGGCCGCTCGCCGTTCGCAGCGTCCACAACCCTTGCGGTAACGGGCACGAGCTCGTCGGCGAACCGGCCCGCATCGGCGGCCGCGATCGCCCGGGCGTGACTCGTCAACGCGAACGCGTCCTGCGCCTCGCGCGAGATACCCGATTCCCGCGCGTGATTCTCCGCGACGAGGCCCGTCGTCAGGTAGACGTCCGGATACGAGTCCACGAGAGCGGGATTCGGCGAGAGCTTGTTGCCGCCCATCGGCACGAGGCTCATCGACTCGGTGCCGCCGGCGACGATGGCCGAAGCGAACCCGCACATGATGCGTTCGGCGGCGAACGCGATCGCCTGGAGGCCGGACGAGCAGAAGCGGTTGATCGTCACGGCCGACGCCGACACAGGTACGCCCGCGCGGAGGCTCGCGATGCGCGCGACGTTCAGCCCCTGCTCGGCTTCCGGCATCGCGCACCCGAGGATGACGTCGTCTATTTCGCGGGCATCGAGGCCCGGGGCCCGGCGCAGCGCTTCGGCGATCACGGTGGCCGCGAGCTCGTCGGGCCGCGTGCCGCGGAGAGTTCCGTTCGGCGCCTTGCCGACCGGCGTACGGACGGCGGAAACGATGACGGCGTCAGTCATGCCAGTCTCCCAGCAGGTCCTCGATCGCCTCGGCGACCTCGACGAGCTTCCCGTCGAACAAGTGGTCGGCGGCGTCGATGACCACGAGCTCCTTCGGATCCGCCGCACTGGCGTAGAAGGCCTGCATCTCCTTGAGGGGACACCGCTCGTCGCGCTCACCCTGGATGAAGAACTTCGGTTTCGTGCTCGTACGGACGGGCTCGAAGTCGTAATGCGACAGCGGAGGGCAGATCCCCAGCAGCGTCGAGACGCGCGGATCGGCCGCGCCGGCGGTGAGCGCGATCCACGCGCCGAAGGACATGCCCGCTGCCCAGAGAGGAACTCCCGGATAGCGCGCGTGCACGAAGTCGAGCGCGGCGCGGAAGTCGTCCATTTCGCCGACGCCGTCGGCGAAGCTGCCGGCGCTCGTGCCGACACCGCGAAAGTTGAATCGCAGCACGGCGCAACCGATGCGCCGGAACGCTTTCGCGGCCTGGAAGACCGCCTTCGTGTGCATCGTGCCGCCGAACTGCGGATGCGGATGACCGAGGACGACGGCGGCGTGCAGGCCGTCGGCCTGTCCGCGCTCCACCAGGCCGTCGGCGTTCACGCCTCGCTCGAGCGGCGGCTCTTCCATCAGCGCTTCGAGCACGCCGGCAGGGCCGGGGATCTCACGGACGCGCATCAGGCGACCTCAGAATGTGACGTCGTCCGGCTGAAGCCGGACGCTACACCAGTCTCATCGACAAAGGCGCGCACCATGGCGGCAAACTCCGAGGGCCGTGTGATGGTCCCGAGATGGCCGGTTTGTTCCAGCACCACGGATCGCGCGCCGGGAATCAGCCGGGTGTAGGTCGCGGTGCTGTCCACCGGGACGACGCGGTCAAGGGACGGTTCGCCGGTTATCACGAGCGTGGGCGCAGTGACCCGGCGGCAGTCTGCGGCGACATCGTGGCGGGCGAGAGCCCGCGCGCGCGCCGCCAGCTGCGGGAGTGAAATCGGCCGCCGGAAAAACGTTCCGAGTTGCCACCGCGCGAATCGCAGCCGATCGCGCCGATTCGGAAGCGCCGCCACCAGCTCCGGCCGCAATCGAAACGGCGACTCGGCGAAGAACACCGCGCCGAACAGCCGCGGCCATCGCGCGTAGACCTCGTGTCTCGGCCTCAGATGCCAGCCCGCGCCAGGCGCCGAGGCGACGACGAGCGCCGTCGTCCGCTCCGGCCACTTTGCGGCAAAACAGGTCGCGACGACTCCTCCGTACGAAATGCCGCAGACGATGGCGCGTTCGATGCCGCGAGCATCGAGAACGGCTTTCACGCGCTCGGCCTGTCGCTCGACGTCATGTCCCTCCGACATCGTTCCCAGCGAGAACGTCACCACCCGGAAGTGCGCAGCCAGCGCGTCCACCGCGCGGCCGACGTACTCCCAGGGTCCGGCAATGCCCGGCACGAGCACGAGGTCGGGGCCGTCGCCGCGTTGGATGTCCTGAGGCATGCGTCTAGTTTCTGAGGGGCTTGCCCGTCTTCAGCGTGTGCTGGATCCGCTCCAGCGTCTTGCGCTCGCCGCACAACTTGAGGAACGCCTCGCGCTCGAGATCCAGCAGGTACTGCTCGGACACGGTCGTCTGGTGCGGCAGCGGACCGCCGGCGAGGACGTTGGCGAGCGTGCGGCCGACCAGCGCGTCGTGATCGCTGATCCGGCCGGCCCGCCAGGCAAGGTGGACGCCGAGCTTCAGCGGCGCGAGCACCGCATCGCCGCCGACCGGGATCGCCGGCCGCGGCGCGGGCGGCCGGTAGCCCTCGCGCACGCGCTCGAGCGCGACGGCCTTCGCGTCCGCCATCAGGCGCTCACGATTCATCGTAATCGCATCGACCGCGCGCAGAAAGCCCAGCCGCGCGGCGTCGGCCGCGCTGGTCGAGACCTTTGCGAAGCCGATGGTCTCGAACACCTTCTGCACCCGTGGCAGCAGATCCGCGCGGGGATCTGCCAGGCCCTCGACCGATCGCGCAAGCATTTCCTTCGCGCCCCCGCCCGCTGGAATCAGCCCGACGCCCGCCTCCACGAGACCGATGTATCCCTCGGCGGCCGCCTGAATCCTGTCGCCGTGCAGCGCGATCTCGCACCCGCCGCCAAGCGTCAGCCCGGCGGGACAGACGACGACGGGCACGTCCGAGTGCCGCAGCGCCTGCGTCGTGCCCTGAAACGTGCGGACCATCAGATCGATGTCGTCCCAGTTGCCTTCCTGCGCTTCGAGCAGCAGGAGCATGAGGTTCGCGCCCGCCGAGAAGTTCGGGGCGTCGTTGCCGACGACCAGGGCGGCGAAGTTCGCGGACGCCTCGCGGACCCCCGCGTTCAGCATCTCGAGCGTGTCTCCGCCGACCGTGTTCATCTTCGAGTGGAACTCGACCGCCAGCACGCCATCGCCCAGGTCGATCAGGCTCGCACCGGGGTTCGTCTTGACGACGCCGCCGCTCTTTCGCGCGGTCGCGAGCAGCTGGCGATCGCGCCCGGCGGGCGGCAGCGATCCCTCGCGGAAGCGATTTCGCCCGGCCTGCAGCAGCTCGGCGACCATCCGGCGGAGGTTCGGCGTTGCCGGTTGCGGCGAGCACTTCGCGGACGCCGATGGCGTCCCAGATCTCGAACGGTCCGATCTCCCAGCCAAACCCCCACCGCATCGCGCGGTCGACATCGTCGATGGAGTAGGCGATCTCCGGTGCGACGCGCGCGGTGTACAGCAGCAGCGAGCCGAGCGTCGCACGCAGGAAGTCGCCCACGTTGTCGCGGCCAAGAAACAGCGTCTTCGTCCGCTCCGCGACATCCTCGATCGCACGCGCCGCGTCGAGCGCAGGCAGGCGCGAGGACTGCCGCGGGCGGTAGGTGAGCGTCGCAGGGTCGAGCGTCAGGATCTCCGAGCCATCGGCCGTCTTGACTCGCTTGTAGAACCCCTGCCCGCTCTTCTCGCCGACCGATCCCTGGTCGATGAGCGACTGGACGACGGCCGGCAGCGCGAACTGCTTCGCCTCGTCCTCGGGCAGCTGCGTGAGGAGATTGCGCGCGACGTGGCCGAGCACATCGAGGCCCGCGATGTCCATCGTGCGGAACGTGGCGCTCTTTGGACGTCCGAGAGCGGGGCCCGTGATGGCGTCGATATCTTCGATCGTCAGCGCGCCGCTTTCAAGTGTCCGCAGCACCGAGATGACGCCGTGCAGGCCGATGCGGTTGGCGATGAAATTCGGCGTGTCCTTCGTGACCACGACGCCCTTGCCGAGGCGACGGTCCGCGAATTCAGACACCCTGGCCACGACTGCCGGGTCCGTGTCCGCCGTCGGGATGACCTCCACGAGCTGCAGGTAGCGGGGCGGGTTGAAGAAGTGCGTGCCCAGCCAGTGACGGCGGAACTCGGCGCCGCGTCCGTCGGCGATGACAGACAACTGAAGGCCGGACGTATTCGACGTCACGATGCCGCCGGGCTGCCGGAGGGCCTCGATGCGCTCGATCAGCGAGCGCTTGACGTCCAGCTGCTCGACGACCGCCTCGAGTATCCAGTCGGCGGTCGCGAGGCGTCCGAAGTCGGTGTCGAAGCCGCCGGTGGTGATCAGGGAGGCCGCGTCGGCCGTGAAAAACGGATCCGGCTTCAGCGCGCGCGCGCGTTTGAGGCCGTCGCGCGCGACCGCCGCGGTCATGTCCAGCAGCAGGACGGGGACACCGGCGTTGGCGAAGTGCGCCGCGATCTGCGCGCCCATCGTGCCGGCACCGAGCACCGCGACCGACCGAATCAGCGACATCAACCTCCAATGTTACAATGCGCGGTCCCGCAGACAGCTTTCATCGTCCTGAATTGCAGGAGGATTCATGATCCGCTGGATCGCCGCTGCGTGCCTCATCCTCGCGTGTTCCACTGTCGCTCGCGCTCAAACCGCCGGCATTTCAGGAACCGTGGTTGACGAGACCGGAGGCGGCGTTCCCGGCGCGACGGTCCAGCTGACCGGACCCGCCCGCCGCGATCTGACGACGTCGGGCCAGGGAGGCAGCTACCGCTTCGCGGGACTTCCGGCCGGCGCCTACCAGGTGACCGGTATCGCTCGTCGGATTCTCGCAGGCGACGCGCGACGTCGTCGTGGCCGGCGCGGATGTCACGGTGCCCGCGATTGTCCTCAACGTCGCCAACCTGAACGAAACCGTCGTCGTCAGCGCGACGAAGGTCGAAGGCGCGCTCGTGAACGCGCCCGCGACGATGAGCGTCGTGACGGCCCAGGAGCTGGCGAGCTCGCCGGCGCTCAACTACGGCGACGTGCTGCGCAAAGTGCCCGGGTTGAACGTGGTGCAGCTGACGGCACGCGACATCAACGTCACCAGCCGGCAGGCCACGTCGACGCTGTCGAACTCGCAGCTGGTCCTGCTCGACGGCCGCACGGTCTACCTCGACTTCTTCGGCATCGTGCTGTGGGATCTGCTGCCGACGAACATGAACGAGATCAAGCAGATCGAGGTCATTCGCGGGCCCGCGTCGGCTGTCTGGGGCGCGAACGCCATGACCGGCGTCGTCAACATCATCACGAAGTCGCCGCGCGAGGCGCCCGGCGGGGAAGCCTCGTTCACCGGCGGATTCATGAGCCGCGACGCCGGATCCGGCGTCGGCAAGGGCGCCGGCGGCCTGTTCGGGGCAAACGCGTCGTTCTCGGCGGCGCCGAACTCGGTCTGGTCGTACCGCGTGTCTGGCGGCTATTTCAACTCCGATGCGTTCCCGCGGCCGGCCGGCACGATCCCGGTCATCACGGATCCGCGGAATCCAGCGGCCAAGGTCGGGGGCGCGGCGTACCCCGTCGACGGCGTCGGGCCCGGTCGGACGGATCGTTCGAAAACCGCGGCACGAGCGAGCCGAAGTTCGACGCGCGGGTCGATCAGGAACTGTCCAACGGCGGCAGGCTGACGTACGAAGGCGGCGTTTCCGGCACCTCGGGGATCATCTATACGGGCGTCGGCCCGTTCGACATCCAGTCCGGGACGTATCTCGGATTCGGCCGCGTGAACTACAGCCGGAACGCGTTCAAGGCCAGCTTCTTCGTCAACGCGCTGAGCGCCGACGCGCCGAACCTCATGTTCCCCGATCCGGCGACCGGCAAGCCGCTGCAGCTGACGCTGACGACGCAGACCTACGATTTCGAGGCGGGCGACGCGCGCCCGATCGGCCGCCACCAGGTGCTGTCGTACGGCGGCAACATCCGGCGCAACAACTTCGACATCACGCTGGCGCCGAAAGCGCAGGACCGGAACGAAATCGGCGGATACGTGCAGGACGAAATCGTCCTCGACAAGTTCCGCTTCAACATCGGCGGCCGCGTGGACAAGTTCGGCAACCTCGACGATCCCGTCTTCTCGCCGCGCCTGGCGGCGCTGTTCAAGCGTGCTGCCGGATCACTCGGTGCGATTCGCCTTTAATCGCGCGTTCCGATCGCCGTCCGTGATCAACAACTATCTCGACAGCGAATATCGTCGCGCCCCAGGACTTGAGCGCCCTCGCGCCGATTCTGCCCCCGCCGCTGCGGCCGCTGGTCGCCAACCCGTTTCCGCTGGTCGTGCGCGCGGTCGGCAGCGAGCTGCCGATCGGGTCCACGCCGCAGCCCAAGCTGACGGAGGAATCCGTGACGGCGTATGAGATCGCGTACACCGGCACGATCAAGAAGCGCAGCACCGTCGGGATTTGCGTTCTACGTGAACGATCTGAACGACAGCATCAACTTCGTGCAGCTGCCGTCGAACCTGGATCCCTACACGGCCGCGAACCCGCCGCCCGGCTGGCCGCTGCCGCCGGTCATCCTGACGGCGATGGCGCAGCAGGGCATCTATCTGCCGAGAACGGCGTTCACGTATCTCAATCTCGGGCCGCTGCGCGAGAAGGGCATCGAGGTCTCGCTCGATCAGCAGATCAACAGGGACCTGACCGCGTTCGTGAACTACTCCTGGCAGGGACAGCCGCAGATTCTCGACGACCCCAAGCCGTACCCGCCGCAGGAGCTCGCGCTGCCGCCGACGAACCGGTTCAACGCCGGGTTCAATTTCGACGGGCCGAAGATGATCGGCAGCGCGTCGGTCAACTACGCCGGGCAAGGCGTTCTGGAGCGACGTCCTCACGAGCCCCTACTTCGGCTACACCGACGCGTACACGATGGTGAACGGCGCCTTCGGAGCGAAGTGGATGAACGGCAAGGTGACGGGGCTGGTCAAGGTGACGAACCTGTTCAACCAGGACATCCAGCAGCACGTGTTCGGCGACATCCTGAAGCGCACCGTGTCGTTCGAGGTCCGTATCAAGTCGTAGCGTCCGGCTTCAGCCGGACGTGGGCGTCCGCCTGAAGGCGGACGCTACGGGCGAAACACGAACATGCCCGGGGTGACGAGCAGGCGGCCGGCCGTGTCGAAGAAGAGGTGATTCGGCGAGCGGATGCCGGCCGCGCGAAACTGCACCGTCCGGACTTTGTCGCCGTCGGCGTCGAACACGTAGGTGAACGGCTCGACGAAACTGATCCACAGCCGGCCGCCGGCGTCGGCCGCCGCGGTGCGGACCGTGGGCGTCACGAGCGGCATTTCGCCGGCCTCGGTCCGGCGCCGCGGCCACTGCGTCGGCAGGTGGGCGACGAACTCGTCGATCTCGCGGCCCTGGACGCGCCGCTCGAACAGCAGCTTCCCGTACGGGTCGTACCGCCTGAACACCGGCTCGCCCGACTGAAACACGAAGAAGAAGCCACCCTGCGGGTCGATGACCGGCAACCCGCCGTTCAACGCCACGTGGAGCGGCGGGTCGTCTTCGTGGCCGGTCGGCCTGAGATCGCCGAACGACCGGATCGGTGTGCCCGCCAGCGAGTACTCGGTGATCAGGAAGCCGGTGTCCGGCTGCGAGAGCAGGATCGAGTCGCCCGTGAACTGCAGCGATCCGATGCCGTTGAGCGCGAGGCCGTCGAGCACGACGCGGGCGCGCGTGCGGCCCGGCAGGAAAAACCCGTTGATGCGGAAGCCGGCCGGCGAGAAGACCTGAATGCGCTCGCGGTTCTCCGGGGAGTCCGCGACGACGAAGACGCCGGTGCGCTGGTCGACGGCGAACGCGACCGGGTTGATGATCCGGCCGGGCTCGCTGCCGATGTGCACGATCTCCCACGCGCTCGCCTGGGCCTCGTCGACGCCGAACACGATCTGGCTCCGACGATCGAAGATGAAATACTGGCCGGACGCTGCCCGCTCGAAGCCCGCGACGTCCCTGAACCGTCCCGCGAGGTGCGCCGGGATCGCGTCGACCGATTCGAGCACGTCCGGCTCGAATCGCGTACAGCACGATCGGGCTCGCGAGCAGGCAGACGCACAGCGCGGCCGCGGTGAGCCGTTCAGTAGCGGGCGGTTTCTCGAATGGCCTCGAGGACATCGGCGGGCTGGGGCAGGATGGCGTCCTCGAGATCGGGGCAGTACGCGACCGGGCGTATCGAGCGCGCCGACCCGGCGGATGGGTGCGTCGAGATGCTCGAAGAGGTCGCTGCCGATCCTCGCCGCGATCTCGGCGCCGAACCCGCACGTGATCTGATCCTCGTGCGCGACGACGACGCGGTTCGTGCGCGCGACCAGCGCGGCGATGGCCTCCCAGTCGTACGGCGCGATCGTCCGCAGGTCGAGCACCGCGGCGCTGATGCCGTCCTTTCGGCCTGGTGCGCGGCCACGAGCGATCGCTGCACGAGCGCGCCCCACGTAATCACGACGCACGTCGGAGCCGTCGCGCCGCAGGCTGGCCTTGCCGAACGGGATCATGAAGTCTTTGCCGGGATACTCGCTCTTGTTGTACGTCTGCCGGTACAGGTGCTTGTGCTCGAGAAACATCACCGGGTCGTCGCAGCGGATCGCGGTCCGCAGCAGGCCGGCGGCGTCGGCCGCCGTGCGACGGAAACGCGATGCGGATCCCGGGGCAGTGCGCGAAGATGCTCTCGCCCGACTGGCTGTGGTACGGGCCGCCGCCTTGAGGTAGCCGCCGATCGGCACGCGGACGACCATCGGACACGAGAAGTGGTTGCCCGACCGGTAGCGCAGCATCGACATCTCGTCGCGCAGCTGCATCATCGCCGGCCAGATGTAGTCGAAGAACTGGATCTCGACGACCGGCTTGAGCCTGCGCACGGCCATGCCGACGCGCGCGGCCGATGATGCCGGCCTCGGCGATCGGCGAATTGAACACGCGGTCGTCGCCGAACAGCCGCTGCAGGCCGTGCGTGAGCTTGAACACGCCGCCCTTGCCGGGCACGACGTCGAGCGCTTCCCGCCGGCTGGCGTCCGCCACGTCCTCGCCGAAGACGACGATGCGCGGATTGTGCGCCATCTCGTCCTTGAGCGTGCGGTTGATGGCGGCGACCATCGTGTCGGCCTTGCCTTCGGGCTGCGCCGGCGTGTCGAACGCTGCGGAGGTCGGGATCGACGTCCGGCGAGTACACCCAGAGCGCCGCGGTGTCCCGGCGCCGGCTTCGGCGCGTGTAGCGCGGCCTGCGCGGCTTCGTCGACCTCGCGCTTCGATCCGCGGCGAGCGTCGCGCCCAGGTCGGCGTCGGTTGCCGCGCTCCGGGCGCGCAGGATGTCGGCGAACCGCTTGATCGGATCGCGGCGCGCTTCGCTCTCGCGCTCGGCCGGCGTCTTGTACAGCTTCTCGTCGTCTGACAGCGAGTGCGAGTAGGGCCGCGTGACGTGCGCGTGCACGAGCGCCGGGCCCTTGCGTGCCGCGAACGTAGGCGGCGGCGTCGCGCATCGCGCGGTAGGCTGGCGAGAAAATCGGTGCCGTCGACCGTTTCGACGTGCAGCCCGGGAAACGACGCGGACGAGCCGGGAGATATCGCCGCCCGGCGTCTGGACCTCGACGGGCACCGAAATCGCGTAGCCGTTGTCCTCGACCAGAAACAGCACCGGCAGCCGCTTCAGTGCAGGCGGCGTTCAGCGCCTCCCAGAACTCGCCCTCGCTCGTCGTGCCGTCGCCGAGCGAGATGTAGACGATCTCGTCGCCGTGGAACCGGGCAGCGCGATCGGGGATGGCGCTGACGCGATCGTAGATGACGCCGGCTTCCGCCGCGCCGACGGCGTGCAGCACCTTCGTGCCCGTCGCGCTCGAGCCCGAGACGATGTTGAGCGCCACCGCGCCCCAGTGCGACGGCATCTGGCGCCCGCCGGAGCTCGGATCGTCTTTCGAGCCCGACGGCGGCGAGCAGCATGTCGAGCGGCGTCACGCCGAGCTGCAGGCACAGCGCGCGATCGCGGTAGTACGGGAAGAACCAGTCGTAGCCCGGCCTGAGGACCATGCCGGCCGCGACGAGGATGGCCTCGTGGCCGGCGCCGCTGATCTGGAAGAACGATCTTGCTCTGGTTCTTGAGCTGGATTTCCTTGTCGTCGAGCTTCCGCGAGAGGAGCATGCAGCGGTACGCCCGCAACAGGTCGGCGTCGCCTGGATCCGTGCCGCCCGCCTCGGACTGAGTCGACGGGCGCCGTCGCCGCCGCTGCCGCCTCGCCGTTCACGACGGTGGAGGCCTTCATGCCGTCCGAATTATACATCCGGCCCGAATGGTAGTATTGGCCCGGTGAGCCCCGACAACATGAGCGCCGCGCCCGTTCGCCTGCATCGGTGGGACGAAATCGCGCTCGAAAAAGTCACCGAGATGCTGTCGCGCAAGATCGTCACCGGCGAGCGGGAAATGCTCGTGCAGGTATACCTCAAGCGCGGCTGCCTCGTGCCGATGCACTCGCACGAGAGCGAGCAGATGACCTACGTCCTGCAGGGCGCGCTGAAGTTCCTCGTGGGCGGGATGGAGATCACGCTGCGCGAAGGGGAAGTGCTGCACATTCCCTCCCGCGTCGAGCATCAGGCCGAGGCGCTCGAGGACACGTTCGAGCTCGACGTCTTCAGCCCCATCCGCCAGGACTGGCTCGATCACACCGACGATTACCTGCGGGGATGAGCGACATTCCGAAGTAGTGCGGACCTTCGGGTCCGCCGTGTCTGGGCAGGCCTGAAGGCCTGCACTACATCAGCCTCAGTGAACGCGGCGATCCCAGCGGTTGCTGTCGCCGCGGCCGTCTGAGCGGCCGCCGGAGTAGACGTCGAACTTCTTCCGCGCGCGGTTGATCTTCCACTTCACATACCGGTACTTCACTTCGGCCCACGGGCTGCAGCCGCGGCCGCACGCCCTTCAGATACACATAGCCGACGAGCAGGCCGCCGAGGTGCGTGGCGTTGGCGACGCCGCCGCCGCCTTCCGACATCGACGAGTAGAACGCCAGCGCGCCCATGATGATGACGAAGTAGCTTCGCCGGGATCGGGAAGACGAAGTACATGTAGATCGGCCGATTGGGAAAGTACAGCGCATACGCCAGCAGCAGCCCGTAGATCGGCGCCCGACGCGCCGATGATGTCCGATGCGTACAGCTGCGCCACCGGCGCAAACGGCAGGAGCGACACCAGCACCGTGAGGACGCCTGCGCCGATGCCCGTGACGAAGTAGAACTTCAGAAAGTACCGCGTGCCCCATACGCGCTCGAGCTCTGCGCCGAACATCCACAACGCCAGCATGTTGAACAGGATGTGGAACACGCCGGCGTGGATGAACATGTAGGTGACGAGCTGCCACACGTGCAGCCGCGTCACCACCCACATCGGCACCAGGCCCAGCTGGATCCGGAGCTCCGGGACGATCGTCGTCGCGAGGAACATCGCGACGTTGACGCCGATGATGATCTTGAGCGCTGTCGAGATCGGTCCGGGTCCGAACGAGAACGAGGACTGGGACGCGTAACGGGATGGGTATCGGGGCATCGCTAACGGCTCCGAATCGGTACCTACATCAGTTGGGAGCGGAGCCCGGCGGTAATTGGCTGTGCCGCCGCGTCAAGCGCCGAGTTTGCGGCGCACCAGTTCGTTAACGGTCTTGCCGTCGACGTTCTGTCCGGCGAGCTTCGCCATGACCGCCTTCATCACGCGGCCCATGTCTTTGGGTGACGTGGCGCCGGTCTCGGCGATCGCGGCCGCAACGGCGTCGTCCACGGCGGCGGGATCGGCGGCGGCCGGCAGATAGGCTTCGAGGACGACGATCTCGGCGGCTTCCTTCCTCGGCGAGATCCTCCCGGCCGCCCTTCGTGAACTGCTCGATCGAATCTCTTGCGCTGCTTGACGAGCGCGGCGACGACCTGCCGCGCCTCGGCGTCGTCGAGGTCGCGTTTCTTCTCGACGCTCTTGTTCATGAACGCCGCCTTGAGCATCCGCAGCGCGCTGAGGCGCACCGCGTCGTGCTGGCGCATGGCGTCGGCGATCGCGGTGCTGACCTCGTCGACCAGAGGCATCAGTCGTAGTTCGGCGAGCGGCGCTGCTGCTGGACCTGTGGAACCAGCTGGCCTGGCTGCGAAGCCGCCGGGGCCGCGATCATGCCCGGCGTCGACACCGCGCCAAACGGGTTGGCGGCCGGCTGCGCGGGCGGCGCGGCCTGCACCGGCGCGGGCGGCTGTTCCTGCTGCGGCATCGTGCCGAAGATGCCGGGGCCGGGCTGCTGTCCGGCTGTGTTGCCCGGGCGCCGCGGGTTGGCCCCGGAGGGCTGCGGCTGGATGTTCAGGTTGTTGAAGATGGGCGCGAGCGCGGGCGGCAACTGCACCGGCGCCGGGCGCCTGGTCATTGTCATCGTCCTGCGGTGGTTGCATGACGCCGTTCATCTGGCCGAACGGCGCGGGAGGCGGCGGACGCGGATGCCGACACCGCCGGCCGCGGCGACGCCGACGTCGGCATGACGATGATGCGATCGAAGTTCGATGCGTCGGCGACGGCCACCGCGCGCGGCGCGACCATGTAGCCGCTGAGCGACCGCAGCAGCATGTCGAGCGCCTCGGCTTCGGGCACGTTCGTGAACTCGATCGTGATCGGGCCGCCGGCGATGCGCTCGACGTTCACGATTTGCGTGCGTCCGACGCGCGCCCATTCGGTGAGGATCTGGCGCACCGTCGCATCCTTGGCCGACAGCGACACGCGGCCGTCGCGCATGGTGATTCGGACGTCGGCGGACGCCGGCGATGCCAGCGCCAGCCACACGCCAGCCGCCAGTGCGAGCGTGGAAAAAATGCGCATACAACCTCTTTGCACTGCTGTTCGAGTATACGCCAGTTCCGTAGCGTCCGCCTTCAGGCGGACGTCCGGCTAAAGCCGGCGGTACTCGACTTAGCACTACTTCTGGCGGAAATAATCGATGACCTGGGTGAGGATGTCGTCGAGCGTGAACCGGGTCTTGTAGCCGATCATGGCCTCGGCCTTCGACAAGTCCGGCACGCGGCGAGGCATGTCTTCGAACCCCGACTCGTAGGCTTCGTCGTACGGCACCAGCTTGATCGGAGAGTCGGACCCGCTGAGCTCTCGGACTCGTTCCGCGAGTGCCTGGATCGTGACTTCCTGCGTGTTGCCGAGGTTGATCACCTGTCCGATCGCCTTCGGCTCGTTCACGAGCTTCAGGAGAGCGCCGACCACGTCCGCCACGTGCGTGAAGGAACGCGACTGCGTGCCGTCGCCGAACACCGTGATCGGCTCGGCCGGCCAGCGCCTGCTGGACGAAGTTCGGGATCACCATGCCGTACTGGCCGGTCTGGCGCGGTCCGACGGTGTTGAAGAATCGAACGACGATGACGGGGAGCTTCCGCTCTTTCCAGTACGCGAGCGCGAGGAACTCGTCGATGGCCTTGCTGCACGCGTAGGCCCAGCGATGCTTCGGCGTCGGCCCCAACACCAGATCGGAATCCTCGCGGAACGGCACGTCCTCGCTCTTGCCGTAGACCTCGGAGGTCGACGCGATGACGACGAGCTTCTTCTTCTTGTTGGCGTGCTTCAGCACGACCTCGGTGCCGTGGACGTTGGTTTCGATCGTGTGCACCGGCTGCTCGACGATCAGCTTCACGCCGACGGCCGCCGCGAAGTGAAAGACGACGTCGCTGCGATCGATGAGCTCGGCGAGCAGCGGCTCGTTCTCGACCGTGTCGACGAAGTACTCGAATTTCGCGCGGCCCTTGAGGTGCGCGATGTTGTCGATGGAGCCCGTCGACAGGTTGTCGAGCACGAGCACCGTGTCGCCGCGCTCGAGCAGCGCTTCGGCCAGGTGCGATCCGATGAAGCCGGCTCCGCCGGTTATGAGCGCACGCACGCGTAGTGTCCTTTCAGCGCCGTCACGACGCCGGCAGCCTCGTTGTCGGTCAGGCCGGGATGGAGCGGCAGCGACAAGACCTCGTCGCAGGCGCGCGCCGCCTCCGGGCAGTCGTGAGGATTCACGCCTGCCATCGCAGGCTGGTTCGGGATTGGGATGGGGTAGTGGACGAGCGTTTCGATGCCGCCCGCCGCGAGCTGGGCCTGCAGCGCGTCGCGGCCGCGCGCCCGTACGACGAACAGATGGTAGACGTGCCCGCCGTCGTGTTCCTTCGGCACGTGCACCGGACCGGAGGCGAGCGCCGATCGGTAGACGCGCCGCGAGGGCCCGGCGGCGCGCCGTCCAGCCGGCAAGGCGCGGCAGGCGCGCGCGCAGGATCGCGGCCTGCATCTCGTCGAGCCGCGAGTTCACGCCGAAGGCATCGTGCCGGTACCGATCGACCTGGCCGCCGTTGCGCAGGCGCTTGATCCGATCAGCAAGGGACGAGTCGTTGGTGATCACGGCGCCGCCGTCGCCGAGCGCGCCGAGATTCTTCGTCGGGTAGAAGCTGAACGCGCCCGCGACGCCAATCGTGCCGACCGGCCGTCCCGCCGCCGTGCGCCAGGTGCGCCTGGCAGCAGTCCTCGACGAGCGCGAGGCCGTGCCGCGTCGCGAGGTGCTCGAGCGCCGTCATGTCTGCGGCCTGGCCGTACAGGTGCACCGGCAGAATCGCGCGGGTGCGCGGACCAATCGCCCGCGCGACCTGCTCAGGATCGAGCGTCAGCCGCGACGGATCGATGTCGGCGAAGACCGGCCGGGCGCCCACCATCATCACGGCAAGCGCCGTGTACGCCGCCGACAAGCGGCGTCGTGATGACTTCATCGCCCGGGCCGATCCCGAGCGCTCGCAGGATGAGGGCGATCGCGTCGGTGCCGGTGCCGACGCCGACGGCGCGGGCCGCGCCGCTCGCGGCCGCAAACTCCGTTTCGAACGCCTCGAGCTCCGGGCCGAGCACGAACCAGCCGCGGGAGATGACGCGCTCGACGGCGTCGCGCAGCTCCCGAGCGGCGTCCCCCTCCGGTACCAGCGAGAGGAACGGAATGCGCGGCATCACCGCGTCTCCTGCGCGGCGTCGACGTAGCGGGAGAAGTGCCGCCGGTAGAAATCGACGGTACGCCTCAGGCCGTCGGCGAGCGGCACCGACGGCTTCCATCCCGTCGCCTTCATGAACCGCGTCGAATCCGCGTAGAAGCTGCCGATGTCGATGACCTTCTTATCCGGCGGCCAGCTCGACGTACTCCACGCGGCCCGCGCCGGCAATCCGCACCAGTTCGGCCGCGAGCTCGCTGTGGCTGACGGGGACGTCGCCGCCGACGTTGAACGCCTCGCCGTTGCAGGCGTCTGTGGCTCCCGCGCGCAGAAACGCGTCCGCCGCGTCGTCCACGTAGACGAAGTCGCGGAGCTGCGAGCCGTCGCCGTATATCTGGATGGACTCGCCTTCGATCGCGAGGCGGATGAACCAGCCGATGAACCCCTGGCGGTTGTGCTTGATCAGCTGCCGCGGGCCGTACACGTTCGTAAGGCGCAGCGAGCATGCGCGGACGCCGAACACGTTGTTGTAGACCAGGTGGTAGTACTCGCCGGCCGCCTTGTTGATGCCGTTGATGTCGGTCGGCCGCACGAGGTGCGTCTCGGTCACCGGCAGCGAGTCGGGCTGCCCGTACACCTGCCGGGTGCCGGCAAACACCACTTTCGCCGCCGGCGTTGTGGTTGCGGCAGGCCTCGAGCAGCGTGAGCTGGCTGCGGCAGTTGATCTCGAGATCCGTGTACGGATCCCGCATGCTGTCGATGTGGCTGACCTGGCCGGCGAGGTTGAAGATCACCTCGCGATCGCGCACGAGATAGTTCATCGTGCTCTGCTGCCGGATATCCGCGACGTTGACGCGCAGGCGGTCGGCGACGCCGTCGATGTTGAACAGGTTGCCGCCGTAGTCGTCGATCAGCGAATCGACGAGCAGCACGTCGGCGTCCAGATCGACGAGGCGCCGCGCGAGGTTGCTGCCGATGAAGCCGAGGCCGCCCGTGACCATGACGCGGCGGCCGCGGTAGAACTCCCGGTAGTCCGGCGCGGCGGTCACAACGGGCGTGTGGCGACCGCCGCCGCCTGCGATCGGCGGAGGTGCTGGCGGCGGATCACCAGGACGAACCAGAGGCGCATCACGTCGACGCCCGTCTTGAAGATGCGCCGGAAGTTGAAGAACTGCGACTTGCCGAACGCGCGATGAAAGTGGTGCACCGGGACTTCGACGATGCGGAACCCGGCATCCTGCACCTTCTTCATCATCTCGAGGCAGATGACGCCGCTGGTCTTCTCGAGGTTGATGACCTCGAACATCGAGCGCCGCATCAGCCGGAAGTCGCAGTCCACGTCGCGCATCCTGAGCCCGAACATCACGCTCACGATGTGGTGATACAGCCGGCCGATGATGATGCGATGCAGCGGATCCGAGCGGCTGATCTTGTAGCCGTTGACGAGATCCGCCTCGGGCGTGAGGTGCGACCAGAGCAGCGAGAGCTCGCCCGGATCGTACTGGGCATCGCCGTCGGTGTAGAAGATCAACTCCTTGGTCGCGGAGCGGATCCCGGTCTGCAGCGCCCCGCCGTACCCGCGGTTCTTCGGGGTGATGGATGACCCGCACCTGCGGATACGTGCGCGCGAGCTCGTCGACGACGTCCGCCGTCGCGTCGCTGCTGCCGTCGTTGACGACGATGACCTCGTAGTCCGGCGTCAGTTCAGACGCCGCCTGCACGGCGCGAATCACCATGCTCGCGATGGTGCCGCTGTCGTTGTATGCCGGAAAAAAGACGCTCAGACCCGGGGGTCTTGCGGAGGCAGGGACTGACATGCAGAAAGTCCCTAAACCATAGCATGAAAAGGCCCTCAGCGCGTGTCGTGATCGAGGAGCGAGGGCGTCGCGACGAGCCGCCACGGCATCACCGCCGATTCGGCGATCACGGCGCCCGACAGCTTCGATTCGCCCAGCCGCCGCTCGACGAACGTGATCGGCACCTCGACGACGTTCATCCCGCGCCTCGACGCCACGAACAGCATTTCGACGATGAACGAATAACCGTCGGAGACGAACCGATCGAGCGGCAGCGAGGCCAGCGCATCGCGCCGCCAGCACCTGTAGCCGCTCGTGCAGTCGTGGGGAGCAAGGCGCGTGATGGTCCGGATGTACGCGTTCGCGAACCGGCTGAGCAGCTGACGGCGCTTCGGCCAGTTCACGATCTCGCCGCCGGGAATATAGCGCGACCCGATCACCACCTGCCCGCGGCTCGCGCCCTCGAGCAGGCGGGGAAGCTGCGCCGGGTCGTGCGACAGGTCGGCGTCCATCTGGCAGATCAGATCCACGGGTTCACGAATCGCGAGCTTCAGGCCGTCCACGTACGACCGTCCGAGCCCGCGGTTCTTCGTCCGGTGCAGCACCGCGATTCGCCCAGGATGCTGACGCGACAGTGAGTCAGCCAGGTCTCCCGTGCCGTCGGGCGACTGATCGTCCACGACCAGCATCCGCACGTTGCCGTGCTGCATCAGGCCCTCGACGAGCAGCGGCAGGTTATCCCGTTCGTTGTAAGTCGGTACGACGACGAGCGCGGCAGGCGTCATGGCGTCAGGGTCGCCGGCTCTCGAACCGCAGCGACGAGATCTGCTCGGATACGAGGCCGACCAGGAAGATGATCACGCTGAGCAGGATGAGCAGGACCGACGAATTCGTCACGTGCGACTGCGTGACGATGGTCCAGAGGGCATAGGCCGCGCCGACGGCGAACGACGCGGCGCTCAGCGGAAGAAACACACGCATGGGACTGTAGATCGTGATCACTTTCAGCAGGATGACCAGAAACTGTACTCCGTCGGACCCCAGCCGGATCTTCGATTTTCCCTGCCGTGCTGCGGCCTCGATCGGCTCGAACCAGACACTGTATCCGGCCTTGATGAAGGCCAGCGTCGTCGTGGTCGGAGTGGAGAAGCCGTTGGGCAGCAGGTGCAGGAACTCCAGCAGGTACTCGCGGCGCGCGGCCCGGAACCCCGATGTCAGATCGGGAATGCGCTGGCCTGTGAGATAGCTCGCCAGCCGGTTCAGGACCAGGTTGCCCACCCGCCGCGCCGCCCCCGCCTGCGTGGCACTCGATCGGGCGCCGACGACCAGATCATACTCGCCCAGCCGCGCCGCGAGCCGCGTCGCGTCGGCAGGCCGGTGCTGACCGTCGGCGTCGGCGATGAGCACGAACGTGCCCGACGCGTTCCGGATGCCCGTTTTCACCGCGGCGCCGTTGCCCTTGTTATAGGGATGCCGGATGACGGTGGCCCCGGCTCCGGCTGCCCGGGCGCCCGTGTCATCGCGCGATCCATCGTCGACCACGATGATCTCACGCCACCCCGCCGCAAGACGCAGGGCGGCGACGAGCGGCGCGATGGACGCGCTCTCGTTGTACGCGGGGATGACCACCGACACCGTGTCCGTCACTGGCTGCCCGCCTGGATCAGGCGGTCGATCACGCCGTCCCAGGAAATGCCGCGCGCCCGCTCGTAGCCGGCTTCCCCAAGGGCGCGCGCGAGCCCCGCCTGGCCGACGATGCGCGACATGGCGCTCGCCGAGCGAGACGGCGTCCGGCGCCGCAACCAGGCCTGTGACGCCGTCGTCGACGAACTCGAGCGGGCCGCCGGCGTCGGTCGTCGTGACCACGGGTTTGCGCGCAAGAAACGCTTCGAGCGTGATGTAGCCGTAGTCTTCGTCGAACGGCGGAAAGACGATTGCACCGGCGCCGGCGTATAAGTCCACGAGGGCAGCTTCGTCGATCGGGCCTGTGAAGGTGACGCGATCGGCAACACCCTCGGCCGCGGCGACGGCTTCGAGCTGCGGCCGCAGCGGGCCGTCGCCCACGACGACGAGGCGCCACGGCCTGTCGACGTGCGCCAGTGCACGGATGATCACGTCCACCCGCTTCACGGTTTCGAGGCGTCCAACGGACAGGAAATAGTTGCCGGATGGTCCGGCCTTCAGCTTGCCGGCAAGCGGCGGCGGATGATACAGCGGCTCGGCTTCGAGCCCGTTGTACTGCGCAAGCCGCGCGGCGGTGTTGCGCGCGTTGCTGAAGATCGCCTTCGACTCGCCGAGCGCGCAGCGATCGAGCTCCATCAGCCTCGCGCGCAGCCGTACGTCGCGTTCGGCGTGGGTGAACTCGCTGTAGACCGTGCCGCACAGGTCGTAAATCGCCCGGTACTGATGAAACAGCCAGGTGATCTTGTTTCCATGGCGGACGAAGTAAGTCGGGAACTTCGTGGCGACGACGAGATCGATGCGTTCACCGTTGGCCTCGCTCAGGTCGACCATGCGCCATGCGGCAGCCTGCGCGGGCAGTTCTTCCTTCGGGTACCACTTGAACGGCACCGACACCCGTTCGGCGCGATAGCCCCGGCGCCGCAGTTCGCGCACAAGGCCGCGCACGTGCAGCTCGGCGCCGCCGTGCACGAACGGCACCTGGGCCTCGCACACGGCGATCGTTCTGATCATGTGGCGAATCGGAAATTGATGATGTCGCCGTCGAGGACGATGTATTCCTTGCCCTCGAGCCGCACCTCGCCGTGGTCGCGGCACGCCGCCATCGATCCGCGTGTCGTCAGCGGCTCGTATCCCACGACCTCCGCGCGAATGAACCCGCGCGCGATGTCGCTGTGGATTTCGCCGGCCGCCAGCTGCGCCGGCAGGCCACGCGGAATCGACCACGCGCGGCATTCGTCTTCGCCCACCGTAAAAAACGAAATATACCCGAGCAGCTCGTAGCTCGCGCGGATGACGCGATCGAGCCCGGATTCCTTGAGCCCCAGGTCCGCGAGGAACGCCGCGGCGTCAGCGGGCTCGAGCTGCGCGATTTCGAGCTCGATCTTCGCGCACACGGCCGCAGCCGCTGTGCCGGCCCGCGAGAGAAACGGCGTCAGCCCGGCCGCTTCCGCCGCCTGCGCGCTGTTGCCGCCGGCGAGCGACTGCTCGTCGAGGTTGAGCACGATGAGGAGGGGTTTCGCCGACAGGAACTGGAAGCCGCGCAGCCGCTTCAGGTCGTCGCCCTGCAAGTCCAGCGAACGCAGCGGCCGCCCGTCTTCGAGTGCGGCGCGGCACTGCGTGACCACGTCGCGTTCCCGCTCGAGCTCGGCGGACTTGCCTTTCTTGAGATCTTTCTCGAGGCGTTCGAGCCGGCGCTCGGCGACGCCAAGGTCGGCCAGGATGAGCTCGTCTTCCATGGCCTGCGCGTCCCGTGCGGGGTCTATCGATCCGGACGGGTGCGGCACGGCCGGATCGGCGAAGGCGCGCAGCACGTGGACGAGCGCGTCGGCGTTTTTATATGCCGCGACATCGACCAGCGCCTGCGCGCTGCCGGCGCGGACGGGGGTCGCCAGATCTGAAAACTCGATGATGGCCGGCACCCGTTTTTTGGGGTTGTACATCGCCGTGAGGCGATCCAGCCGCTCGTCGGGCACTTTCGAGATACCGATCGTGGCTTCGCCCTTGCCGTGGGCAGCCCGGGCGGCCTCACGGGCGCTGGTCATGAGCTGGAAGAGGGTGGTCTTGCCTGTCTGGCCGAATCCGATGAGCGCCGCACGAAGCATGGAGGTGCCCCGAATCCTAACACGCTCGAACGGAGCGTTCCGCCAGTGGTTTCTGGCGTACGACCGAGGGGCGATCGAAAGGCGAAAATTTTGCGTATCTTACTGAACCCTCAGATATTGCGGTTGACATCTCGGGGCTCCACTCCTACTATCTTCGTGGATTTATTTGGACCAAAGTGGAGTGGTGTTTGTGTTCAGGGGCAATGCGCCAGCTCGCATCGATGACAAGGGGAGGCTCAAGGTTCCGAACGCCTTTCGCACCCTCGTCGAAGGCCAGCACGGTCGTGAGCTGTTCCTCACGAGCCTGACGGGCGAGTCCGTCCGCATTTATCCGATGCCCGTCTGGCTGGAGCTCGAACAGAAACTCGCAGCCATGCCCTCCACTCATCCATCGAAACTCCGCTTTCTCGATCGCGTGAACTACTTCGGCTCCTCCGGCGAGCTCGATTCCCAGGGCCGCGTGCTCATTCCCGTCCGTCTTCGCGAAGCCGCCACGATGTCCGGCGACGTCGACGTCCTCGGGCAATACAACTACCTCGAGGTCTGGAACCACGATCGCTTCCTCGCCCGCATGCAGCGCGAGCCGTTCACCGACGACGACGCGCGTGCGCTGTCGGAGTTCGGCGTATGACCGCTGTGCACGTCCCGGTTCTGACGGCCGAGGTCCTGCGGCAGCTGCGTCCTGAACCGGGCGGCGTCTTCGTCGATTGTACCGTGGGCCTCGGCGGCCACACGCGCGCGCTGCTCGAAGCGGGCGCCACGCGCGTCATCGGCCTCGATCGCGACGAGGAGGCGCTGGCTCTGGCGCGCACGACGCTGTCCGCCTTTGCCGATCGCGTCGATCTCGTCCACGCCGACTACCGGACCCTCGAAGACGTGCTCGATGGCCGCGGCGTCGCGCGTGTCGACGGCGCGCTGGCTGATCTCGGCGTCTCGTCGATGCAGTTCGACGAACCCGGCCGGGGATTCAGCTTTCAGCGCGACGAGCCGCTGGACATGCGGATGGATCGCACGTCCGAGACGACCGCCGCCCGCCTGATTGCCGTCAGCACCGAGCAGGAGCTGGCGGACACGATTTACGCCTACGGCGAAGAGCGCTTCTCGCGCCGCATCGCCCGCGCGCTCGTCGCGGCCCGGCGGGAAGCGCCCGTTGATACGACCGGCCGGCTTGCCGCCATCGTCCGTCGCGCCGTCCCCACGCGCGGGTATCAGCGCATCGATCCGGCCACGCGCACGTTCCAGGCGCTCCGCATCTGGGTGAATCGTGAGCTCGACGGGCTCGATCGATTTCTCGAAGCCGCCGCGCGGCGGCTTCAAGTGGGCGCCCGGATGGTCATCATCACGTTCCATTCGCTCGAGGACCGCATCGTCAAACACACGCTGCGTGCGCTGGCGCACGGAGAAAGCGCCGTGCTGAAGGTGCTGACGAAGAAACCCGTGTCGCCCGACGAGGACGAAGTGCGGCGCAACCCCCGCTCGCGGAGCGCGAAGCTGCGCGCGGCGGAGAGGCTGGCGTAAGACCATGGCCGAACCCTTCGAGTACGCGATCAAGAAAGACGTCCGGAACAACGCCATCGTCCGGGAAGTGGACGAGGCGCGCCAGCGCGATCTGTGGAAATCGGCCGGCGTGGCTGCGCTGTTCGTGCTGGCCCTCCTGTTCTCGGCGTGGCAGCACTTCGAGTTGCTGCAGCACGGATACCGGGTCGAGGAAATGCAGCGGGAGAAGAGCGCGGAAGAAGAGCTCACGCGCCGCCTGCGCCTCGAGATCGAGACACTCCGTTCGCCCAAGCGCATCGAATCGCTCGCGACCGGCCAGCTCCATCTCGTCACGCCCGCGCGGGACGAGGCGATTGTGATCGAACGCGTCGTAAAACCCGAAGCCCCGCCCAAGTCCATCGTCGCGCAGCGGTGAGCAACGTGCGAGAACCGGCAACCACAGACTGGCGAACGACGCTGCGGCGGCGGACTACCGTCACCTTCGTCTGCCTGGGCCTGTGGGTCGCGGGCATCGAAACCCGGCTGGTCTATCTGCAGGTGTTCCGCAACGCCGACCTCGTCACCCGTGCGACCCACCAGCAGAGCCGGACGATGGCCGCGGCGGCGAAACGCGGCGACATCCTCGACCGCAAGGGACGGGTGCTGGCCACCAGCGTCGACGCAGACACGGTGATCGCCGTGCCGTCGGCGATCGAGGATCCGGCCGGCGTGTCGAAAGCGATTTGCGGAGCGCTGGGCGACTGCAGACCCGGCGAGCAGGATGCCCTGACGAGCAAACTGGGCAAGACGCGCGCGTTCGCATACGTCAAGCGTCAGGTCGCGCCGGAGCAGGCCAGGCGCGTGGCGGCCCTGAACCTCGACGGCATCGGTTTCATGAAGGAAGACCGCCGGTTCTACCCGAACAAGGAGCTGGCGGCACACCTGGTCGGCTACGTGGGCCTGGACAACACGGGCCTGAGCGGGCTCGAGTCCACGTACGACGCTCAGATCAGCGGCAAGCCAGGCACGCTGCTCGTGCAAACCGACGCGCGGCGCCACGCGTTCAGCCGGTTCGAACGTCCGCCGACGACCGGATCGACCATCGAGCTGACGATCGACGAGTACCTGCAGCACGTCGCCGAGCGCGAGCTCGAGGCGGGCATCGCCGAGAACCGTGCGCGGGGCGGCACCGCGATCGTCATGGATCCGCACACGGGCGAGATTCTGGCGCTGGCGAACGCGCCGACGTTCAACCCGAACGTCTACCGCGAGTTCGACGAAGCCGCGCGGCGCAATCGCGCGGTGCAGGATCTCTACGAGCCCGGGTCGACTTTCAAGGTGGTCACGGCATCGGCGGCCATCGAAGAGAAGGTGATGCCGATCACCACGCTGATCGACACCAACCCCGGCCAGATCCGGATCGGCACGCGCACCGTCCGGGATGTCACGAATCACGGCGTCCTGTCTTTTGAAGACGTCATCGTCGAGTCGAGCAATGTCGGCGCGATCAAGATCGGATTCAAGGTTGGAACGGAGCGGCTGAGCCAGTACGTCCAGCGATTCGGATTCGGCCGTCCGGTCTCGCGGGATTTTCCCGGCGAGAACGCGGGCATCGTGTGGCGGGCCGACAAGTGGACCGAGAGCGCGCTCGCGTCCGTGTCGATGGGATATCAGATCGGCGTCACGCCGCTGCAGATGGCCGCCGCCATCAGTTCGGTGGCCAACGGAGGCGAGTACGTCGAGCCGCGCGTTGTCCGCGCGGTGTATCGGGACAACCGCCGGTTCGAGATCAAGCCGAACGTCGTGCGCCGGACGGTTACTCCTGACACGGCTGCCGTCCTGACGTCGATCATGGAGGGCGTCGTCGAACGGGGAACGGCGAAGCCGGCGCGTATTCCCGGCTACACGATCGCGGGCAAAACGGGGACGGCCGCCAAGCTCATCGATCACGTGTATTCGAAGAGCGACTACAACGGCTCGTTCGTCGGGTTCATCCCGTCGCGCAATCCGGTAGTCACGATTATCGTCGTCCTCGATTCACCGCACGGTCCGCACGGGTATTACGGCGGCAACGTGTCCGCGCCGATCTTCAGACGTATCGCCGAGGAGACACTGCGCTACCTCGGGGTGGGGCCGACGATCAACCCCGACCCGCCCGTGCTCGTGGCCGGCGGCGGACCAGTCGATGTCTCGGGGCCGACGGCGGCGCCCCCTCAAATCACCGTCGTCAGGGGTGGCCCCCAGGGAACGATGCCGGACTTGCAGGGCCTCAGCGCGCGAGACGCCTTGCGCCGGCTGGTCACGCTGGGCCTCACGGCACGCATCCAGGGCGACGGCTTCGTCGTCGCGCAGGATCCGGCGGCGGGGACTTCGCTCGACGCAGTGGGGCAATGCCGACTGACGCTCGAGCGCCAGCGGGTGGCTCGTTACGAGCGGGCGCAGCCATGACCTGGCGGGCGAAGCCATGACCTCGCGCGAAGCCATGACCTGGAATGACGTGCTCGGCACGCTCGTCGAACGAGGGCTGATCGCGGCGGCGGGTTCACGAGGCACCTCGGACGCCGCCATCACCGGCATTGCGTACGACTCCCGAACCGTGGCGCCGGGCCAGGTGTTCGTTGCCCTCAAGGGCGTGCACGCCGACGGCTCGTTGTTCGTGCGTCACGCGATCCAGCGGGGCGCAGCCGCCATCGTGTCCGAGCTTCCCGGTCCGGCCGACGCCGCCGTGCCGTGGGTGCAGGTCTCGGATGCGCGCCTGGCGATGGCCGTACTCGCGGCGGCGTACGAACGTCATCCGAGCGATGAGATGCGGGTCGTCGGCATCACCGGCACCAACGGCAAGACGACCACCGCATACGTGCTCGCGTCCATCTTCGAGGCAGCGGGGGTTCGTTGCGGCGTGATGGGAACCGTTGCCTATCGGATCGGCGACGAGGTTCGCGAGTCGAACAGAACCACGCCCGAAGCTCCGGACGTCCAGAAACTGCTGCGGGAGATGGTCGATCGCGGGTGCGGCGCCTGCGTGATGGAGGTGTCGTCCCACGCGCTGTCCCTGCGCCGCGTGGATGCCACGACGTTCGCGGCCGGTGTGTTTACGAACCTGACCCGCGATCATCTGGATTTCCACGTGGACATGGACGCCTACTTCAAGGCCAAGCGGCGGCTGTTCGAGATGCTGCCGCCGGCTGCGCCGGCGCTCATCAACGCGGACGATCCGAAAGGCGCGGCGCTCGCCGAGATGGCGGGCCGGCCTGTCACGTACGCGATCAATCGGCAGGCGGACATCACGCCCGGGCCGCTGTCGTTCGGGCTCGAGGGGCTGACGTTCGACGTGCGGACGCCTCGCGGCGCGCTGCACGTTCGATCGAAGCTGGTCGGCCGGCCGAATGTCTACAACATCCTGGCTGCGATCTCCGCGGCGGTCGCGCTCGATCTGCCGTTCGACGCCATCGAACAAGGCATCCAGGCGCTGTCGGGCGTGCGCGGCCGCTTCGAACTCGTCTCGGGCCCGGCCGACGAAGTCACGGTCGTCGTCGACTACGCGCACACGGACGACGCGCTGCGTAATCTGCTCGAGACCGCGCGCCCGCTTGCGAGGGGTCGGCTCATCACAGTGTTCGGCTGCGGGGGCGACCGCGACCGCACGAAGCGGCCGCTCATGGGCGCCGTGGCGGGACGCCTGAGCGATCTGATCGTCATCACGTCCGACAACCCGCGCGGCGAGGACCCGGATCGCATCATCGAGGAAATACGGCGCGGCATCACGCCGGACACGCGGCGTGACAGCGCGCAGGGGCTCCTGTCGATCCCGGATCGTCGCACCGCCATCACGAAGACCATCGGGCTCGCCCGCCCCGGGGATCTGGTGCTGGTGGCGGGCAAGGGGCACGAGCAGTACCAGGTGATCGGGAACGAGCAGCTGCCGTTTGACGACGCCGCCGTCGCACGCGAGGCGCTGGCGCGGCGGCGAACGAACTCGGGCGTGTTGTAGGCCGCGCCGTGGCCCCAGAGATTCGGCTGACGGCCCGATGGGTTGCCGCCGCCATGGCCGGGACGCTCGTGAGCGGGGACGCGGAGCGGGAGTTCGCCGGCGTATCGATTGATTCGCGGACGCTGGCTCCGGGCGCGGTGTACATCGCGATTCGGGGCGAGCGGTTCGACGGCGCCGACTTCGCCGCTGACGCGGTCGCGAACGGCGCCGCGGGCGTTGTCGTCGCCCGGGATCGCGCGGGGACGCCGAGCGGCGCGGTCGTGACGATCGTGGTCGAAGATACGACCGTCGCGCTGCAGGCGCTGGCGGCGGCGGTTCGAACGGCGTCGGGCACGAAAGTGGTGGCGATCACCGGCAGCGCGGGCAAGACCACGACGAAGGAAGTGACAGCGGCGTTTCTGGAAACGAAGTATCGCGTGATGCGAAACCACGGAAATCTGAACAACCACATCGGGCTGCCGCTGTCGCTCATCGGGCTGACAGCGAGGCCTGACGTGGCTGTCGTCGAGCTGGGTATGAACCACGCGGGCGAGATTCGCACGCTCGTCGGCATCGCCAGGCCGGACATCCGCGTCTGGACCAATGTCGGCGATGCGCACGTGGGGTTCTTTGGCTCCGTCGACGCCATCGCGGACGCGAAAGCCGAGATTCTCGAAGACGCCACGCCGCAGACGGTGCTCGTCGCCAACGCGGACGACGAACGGATTGGCGCGAGGACGTCTGCGTTCGCCGGCCGCATCGTGACCTTTGGCATCGAACGGCACGCCATGATTCGGGCCGAGACCATCGTCGATCGCGGCATCGCCGGCATGGGCGCGCGCGTCGCCACACCGGAGGGGCCGGTGGAGTTGACGACCCCGCTGCTCGGGCGAGGCAATCTCCTGAATGTTCTGGCCGCGACGGCCGTCGCCGTCGAGTGCGGCGTACCGCTGCCCGCCATTGTGGACCGCGCGTCTCGACTCCACGCCGCGCCGCATCGTGGCGAGGTGATCAGGCTCTCGCAGGGCATCGTGGTGATCGACGACAGCTACAACGCCAGCCCGGCCGCCACCCGCCGTGCGCTCGACGTGCTTCGCACGGCCGAAACCTCGGGACGCCGGATCGCCGTGCTCGGCGAGATGCTCGAACTTGGCGACCACGGGACGGAGCTGCACGAAAGTGTCGGGCGTGCCGCCGCGGCGGCCCGGTTGGACGCGCTGATTGCCGTCGGCGGCGAAGCGGCGGGCGCGCTGGCGGACGCGGCGATCGGCGGCGGGCTCGCGCGCGAGCGCGTTCAGCACGCCGCCACGAGCGGCCTCGCAGCCGATGCCGTCGCGGCGCTCATCCGGCCCGGCGATGTGATCCTTGTGAAGGGATCGCGCGGCGTGCGCACGGACCAGGTCGTAGACCGGTTGAAGGCGGAGTTCGCCTGATGCTGTACTACCTGCTGTTCAAAGTCCTGTTCGCGTCGAGCCCGCGATTCTCGGTGCTGAACGTGACTCGCTACATCACGTTCCGCACGGCGGCTGCCAGCCTGTCGGCGCTCGCGATCAGCCTGCTCCTCGGACCATGGCTCGTCCGCAAGCTGCGTGAATTCCAGATCGGCCAAATCATCCGGCAGGAAGGACCGACGTCGCATAAGCCGAAGGCCGGCACGCCGACGATGGGGGGGCTGCTGATTTTGACGGGCGCCCTGGTTCCGACGCTGCTGTGGGCCGACCTCACCAACGTCTACGTCTGGATCGTCGTGGGGACGACCGCCGGGTTCGGCGCGATCGGCTTCGCCGACGACTACCTGAAGCTCGTACGCCGATCGCATCACGGCCTGCGGCCACGCTACAAGTTCGGCTGGCAGCTCGTCGTCGGTACTTCAGTCGGCATCCTGCTGCTCGCGCTGCAGCGCAAGGGCTTGTACGACACGCGCCTGGTTTTTCCATTCTTCAAGCGACTCATCCCCGATCTCGGCATCTGGTATCTGCCGTTTGCGGTGTTCGTGCTCGTCGCCGAGTCCAACGCTGTCAACCTGACGGACGGGCTCGACGGCCTCGCGATCAGCATCTTCGCGATTGCCGTGACGGCTTACACCGCGCTGACGTACGTCGTCGGCAACCGTGTGCTCGCAGACTACCTGCTTCTCGTGCACTTTCCGCAGATGGCGGAGCTGACGGTGTTCTGCGGCTCGCTGGTGGGCGCCTCCCTCGGGTTTCTCTGGTACAACTCGTACCCCGCCGAAATCTTCATGGGCGACGTCGGATCGTTGGCGCTCGGCGCCGCGCTCGCCACCGTCGCGATTCTCATCAAGCAGGAACTCCTGCTGCTCATCGTGGGCGGCGTGTTCGTGATCGAAGCGCTGTCGGTCGTCATCCAGGTGGCGTCGTTCAAGATGACCGGCCAGCGCGTGTTCAGGATGGCGCCGCTCCACCACCACTTCGAGCTGATCGGGTGGAGTGAACCCAAGGTCATTACCCGATTCGTGATCGTCGGGATCGTGTTCGCGTTGTTCAGCCTGACGACGTTGAAACTTCGGTGAGTGAATATGACGTGCAGGGGAAACGCGTGACCGTCGTGGGGGCGGCGAGAAGCGGCATTGCCGCCGCCGATCTGCTGGCACGACGCCGCGCCCAGGTCACATTGACCGAGATGCGCCCCGAGGTGGCGGAGGCGGAACCGCTGCGTCATCTGGGCGTGCAGCTCGAGTTCGGGGGCCACCGCGGCGAGACGTTGTCCGACGCGGACCTCATCGTGCTCAGCCCGGGCGTCCCGCCCGATCTACCCGTCATCCAGAAAGCCCGTGAGCGGGGAGTGCCCGTCATCGGGGAGCTGGAGCTGGCGTCGCGGTGGCTTTCCGGCCGGGTCGTGGCGATCACGGGCACGAAAGGGAAGTCCACCACGACGGCGCTGACGGGCCGGATTCTCGAGGCCGCGGGTTATCGCGTGACCGTCGGCGGCAACATCGGCGCCCCGCTCAGCGCGCAGGTGCCGGGCTCCACGCCGGACACGGTCCACGTCGTCGAGGCGAGCAGCTTCCAGCTGGAGCAGATCGAGACGTTCCATCCGTGGATCGCGGTGATGCTGAACTTCTCGCCCGACCACCTCGATCGGCACCCGGACATCGAGTCGTACGGCGCGGCCAAGGCGAGAATCTTCGAAAACCAGACCGCCGACGACTGGGCCGTCATCAACGCGGATGATCCGGCTGTGCTGGAACTCGCGCGGAAGGGGCGTGCCCGGCAGCATCTGTTCGCCCGCAGGACGCCCATCGAGCGCGGCACGGCGATCGAAGACGGGTGGATTGTCGATCGCCGCGAGGACAGACCGGCGCCGCCCGTGCGGCTGGTGCCGCTCGACGCGATCCACCTGCTCGGACCACACCTGGTGAGCGACGTGATGGCCGCGGCGACGGTCGGAGCTATCGCGGGCGGCGCGCCGGCGGCTCTGACCGCGGGTGTCGAGTCGTTCCGCGGCCTCGAGCACGCGATGGAACTGGTGGCCGAGATCGGCGGCGTTCGGTTCGTGAACGACTCCAAGGCCACCAACGTCGAAGCGGCGCTCAGGTCGATCGAAAGCTTCGACGCCGGGCTCGTGCCGGTCATGGGCGGCCGGTTCAAGGGCGGCGACCTTCGCCTGCTGCGCGAACCGCTTGCGGCGCGCGCCAAGGCGGTCGTCGCGATCGGCGAAGCGAGGCCACTGCTGCGCGAGGCGCTCGAAGGAGCGGTCGAGGTGCGTGAGGCGGCGTCGCTCGACCGCGCGATCGAGCTGGCATACGCGCTGGCGAAGCCCGCGGGCGTGGTGCTGCTGGCGCCGGCGTGCGCAAGCTTCGACCAGTTTCGCGACTACGCGGAGCGCGGCCGGAAGTTCAAGGAGGGTGTGTTGAAACTGACGTGAGCGATGAGCAGTCGTCAGTCGGTCGCCGCGTTGAAGGACTGGCTGCTGGGAACGCAGGCTGCCCCGGCCTGCGAAGCTGGTGCCTTCATCCGAGACTGACTGGCGACTGCTGACCGCTCACGACCAGCTTATCTGCTGGCCACGCATTGTTTCGGGCGGATGGTGGCGTGACTGTAGGGGGAAAGAACTCACGTGGCGCGAAAGCTCAAATCTGACGGTGTCCTGTTCACGACGACGGTGCTGCTGGTGGCACTGAGCGTGGTCATGGTCTACAGCGCGTCGGCGGCCGTGGCCCTCGACAAGTTCCAGCGTCCTTACCTGTTCCTGATTAAACAGGGCATGTGGGCGGCGCTCGGGCTGGCCGTGCTGGGCATCGTCATGCGTATCGACTACCGGACGTACCGGGAGCCGGTGTTCATCTGGAGTTGCCTTGGCGTGGTGACCGTGGCGCTGGTGGCAGTGCTGTTCAGCCCGCCGGTCAACAACGCGCGCCGGTGGTTCGGGATCGCCGGCATCGGCATCCAGCCGTCCGAGCTCGCTAAGCTCGCCGCCATCTTCTTCATCGCCGCCCTGCTCGAGCGGCGCATGCACCGGATCAACGAGCTCAAGTACGCCTTGGCGCCTATCGGTCTGCTCGTGCTCATGCTGTTCGGCCTGATCATCCTTGAGCCGGATTTCGGGACGTCGATGTCGCTCGTGCTGATTGCGGCGGTGATGGTGTTCGCCGCCGGCCTCAATTACCGCTACATCGTCGGCGCGGCGTTGTGCGCCATTCCGCCCGTCGCCTGGCTCGTCCTGGGCACCGCCTACCGCCGTCAGCGCGTGCTGACGTTTCTCGATCCATGGCGGGATCCACTCGGCGCCGGGTTTCAGGTCATCCAGTCGATCATCGCCGTGGGTACCGGCGGCGTGTGGGGCCGTGGCCTGATGAACGGCGTCCAGAAGCTGTTCTTCCTGCCGGAACCGCACACGGACTTCATCTACTCAGTGATTTCCGAAGAGCTGGGGCTGATTGGCGCGACGGCAGTGCTGTTGTGCTTCGCGCTGATCGCGTGGCGGGGGCTTCGCGTGGCGCTGCGCGCGCCGGACACCTTCGGAGCGCTGCTCGCGCTCGGCCTGACGACGATGGTGGCGGTGCAGGCCCTGTTCAACATAAGCGTCGCGCTCGGCCTGTTACCGACGAAGGGGATTCCGCTGCCGTTCGTCAGCTTCGGTGGATCGTCGCTGCTGATCAACCTGCTCGGCATGGGCATTCTGCTGAACGTGTCGCAGCACACGACGGCATGAAGGGGGCCGCTGGTGGGCTTGCGCGTCGTGATTGCAGGGGGCGGGACGGGCGGGCACCTGTTTCCGGGTATCGCCGTCGCGCGGGAACTGCTGGCGCGCCGGCCAGGCACCGAGGTGTCCTTCGCCGGGACGGCTCGAGGCATCGAAGCGCGGGTACTGCCGCGAGAGGGGTTCGCGCTCGATCTGATTCGGAGCGGCGGCATCAAGGGCAAGTCGATCGGCGGTCGGGCGCGCGGCGCGTCGCTGCTGCCGGCAGGCGTGTGGGACGCGTGGAAGATCGTGGCGCGGCGCCGTCCGCACCTGGTGATCGGGGTGGGCGGCTACAGTTCGGGCCCCGTCGTGCTGACGGCCGCATTACGCGGCATTCCGACGATGGTGCTCGAACAGAACGCGGTGCCGGGTTTGACGAACCGCCTGCTCGCGCCGTTCGTGCGGGCGGCGGCTGTGACGTTCGAATCGACGAAGCGGTATTTCAAGGGGAAGGCGTTTGTCAGCGGTAACCCGGTTCGGCCGGAGTTCCTCGAGTCGGCCGGTCCTTTGACGGGGGCAGGCGCAGATGAGCAGTCATCGATCGCCAGCATCTTAGTTTTTGGCGGCTCTCAGGGCGCGCACGCGATCAACGTGGCCATGGTGGAGGCAGCGCCGGAGCTGGCAGCCGGCCCGGCTCTCCGTCTCACCCATCAGACGGGCGAACGAGATGTGGAAATGGTGCGCGCGGCCTATCGGGAGGCGGGGATTTCGGCCGAAGTCGAACCGTTTCTCTTCGACATGGGAGAGCGGCTGCGGCACGCCGACGTGATTGTCTGCCGCGCGGGCGCGACGACGCTGGCCGAGATCACGGCGGCGGGCAGGGCGGCGATTCTGATTCCGCTGCCGACCGCGACCGACGATCACCAGCGGAAGAACGCGGAAGCGCTGGCGGCGCACCGGGGCTGCCGAGTTGCTGCTGCAGAGCGAAGCCACCGGGAGCGTGCTCGCGCGGCGCGTGCGAGCGCTGGCCGGTGACCGCGACGCGCGGAGGCGGATGGAAAAGGCCGCCCGCGCGCTGGCCCGGCCGGACGCAGCGAAAGTCATCGTCGACAGGGCGTTGGAGCTGGTGGGTCCGAATTGCTAGGGAAGACGCGGCGTGTGCACTTCATCGGCGTCGGCGGCATCGGGATGAGCGGCATCGCCGAACTGCTCGCGAACCTGGGGTATGTCGTCAGCGGATCCGACGAGAAGCCGTCCTCGGTGACGGATCGGCTGCGGGCGATGGGCGTGCGCATCTCGTCCGGGCACGACGCGGCGCATGTCGGCGAGGCGGACGTCGTGGTGGTGTCGTCGGCGGTCCGCCCGTCGAATCCCGAAGTGCGGGAGGCCGTTCGCCGGCAGATTCCGGTGATTCCGCGCGCGGAGATGCTCGCGGAGCTGATGCGCCTGCGGTTCAGCATCGCGGTCGCCGGCGCGCACGGCAAGACGACGACGACTTCGATGATTGCGCTGGTGCTCGAGCGGGCGGGGCTGGATCCGACGGCGGTGATTGGCGGCCGGTTGAGCGCGTTCGGCGGCAACGCGCGGCTCGGGCGGGGCGAGCTGATGGTGGCGGAAGCCGACGAGAGCGACCGATCGTTTCTGAAACTGTTTCCCACGATTGCGGTGATTACGAACATCGATCACGAACATCTCGAGAACTACGGCGGGTTCGACGACCTCCAGCAGGCGTTCGTCGACTTCGGCAACAAGGTGCCGTTCTACGGCGGCGTGGTGGCGTGCGCCGACGATGCGCACCTGTCGGCCGTGCTTGGGAAGATGACCAGGCGCGTGACGACGTACGGGCTCGACGTCGACGCCGACATCACGGCGGGCGACATCACGCTCGACCCGTTCACCGTGCGCGCGGTCGTGTCGCGGCGCGAAGCGCACGCATCCGCGAAGACGCGCCTCGGGACGCTGACGCTGAACGTGTCGGGCCGCCACAACCTGCAGAACGCCCTCGCTGCCGTCGCGGTGGGACTCGAACTCGGTTTACCGTTCGAACGCATCGTGGCGGGGCTGGCCGAGTTTCGAGGCGTCGAGCGGCGGTTCGAGGTGCGCGGCGAGCCCAACGGTGTCCTGGTGATTGACGATTACGGCCACCATCCGACGGAGATCGCCGCCGTGCTCGCCGCGGCGCGCACGCTCCGGCGGCGCATCGTCGTGGCCTTCCAGCCGCACCGCTACACGCGCACGGCCGCGCTGATGGAGGATTTCGGCCCCGCCCTCGCGGGCGCGGACCACGTCGTCCTCGCCGACATCTACAGCGCCGGCGAGGACCCGCTGCCGGGAGTGACGCTCGACACCCTGGCGGCGGCGATCAGACGGAAAGGGCCCACCTCGCTCGAGGTGGTGCCGCGGTTCGAGGACCTGATCCCGGTGCTCGTGCGGGTCGTGCGCCCTGGCGACGTCGTGATGACGCTGGGCGCCGGCTCAATCGGGACGATTCCCGATCGCCTGGTGCAGGCGCTGGAACAGAGCAGGGGGTCCGACGCGTGAGCCGCGTGGCCGCCCCGGCGGATCGACGTTTCCGGCGCGCGCACGTCAAGCCGTCGCACCGGCGCCTCAACTGGCGGCCGCTGGCGACGTGGTTGGCGGCGCTGGTCGCCGCTGTCGTCGTGCTGTCGTACGCCGTATATCGAGGCGGCGCGGTGATGGCGCACCTGGGAACGGTGAACGAGATCGTGGTGCGCGGCAACGAACGCTTGTCCAGGGGTGAAGTGCTCGCCGTCATGAACGGTCTGCGCGGCGAGAGCCTGTTCGCGACCGATCTCGATTTCTGGCGGCGGCGCGTCATGCGATCGCCCTGGGTGCGCGACGCGGCCCTCCGGCGCACGCTGCCCTCGACGGTGGAAGTCGTCATCTTCGAACGGCAGCCGGTCGGCATCGGGCGAATCAACGGCGAGACCTATCTCGTCGACGAGGGCGGCGTGGTGATCGACCAGTACGGCCCGCAGTACGCCGATCTGGATCTGCCGCTCATCGACGGCCTCACCGCATCGCCGGACGACGACGGGTCGTCGGTGGACGCTGCCCGGGCTGAGCTGGCAGCGAGGTTCATTGCCGCGGTGCGCGGCAGGCCGGACGTGGCGCGCCAGGTGTCGCAGATCGACGTCGCCGACCTGCACAACGCGGCGGTGATCCTGAACGGCGATCCGGCGGTCATCTACGTCGGCGAGGATCAGTTCCTGCAGCGGCTCCAGTCGTACGTCCAGCTGGCGCCCACGCTCAGACAGCGCGTGCCGGACATCGACTACGTGGATCTGCGGTTCGACGAGCGCATCTACGTGCGGCCTCGCAAGGCAGGCGCCGGCCGCGGGGCCGGGGCAGCGTCGCGGGGCACCGCAGGCACACGGCGATGAGGCAGCACACACCTGCAGGCCGGCAGCCCGGAGGATTGAGTGGCGCGTAAAGAGCGATATCTGGTTGGGCTGGACGTGGGCACGTCGAAGGTAACCGCCGTCGTCGGCGAGATGCTCGACGGCTCCGGCCGCGACGGCGCCGACGCGATGGATATCGTGGGCCTCGGCGTCGCGGAGTCGCGCGGCATCCGCCGGGGCGTCGTGGTCAACCTGGAGGCGGCCGTCGAGTCGATCAAGAAAGCCATCGACGAGGCCGAGCTGATGGCCGGCGTCGAAATCGACTCCGTGCACCTCGCGCTGTCGGGCCCGCACATCAAGGGCTTCAACAGCCGGGGCGTCATCGCGGTCGCCGGCAAGAACCGCGAGATCACGAAGGAGGATGTCCGTCGCGCCATCGACGCCGCCAAGGCGGTGTCGCTGCCGACCGGACGCGAAATCCTGCACGTGCTGCCGCAGGACTTCGTGGTAGACGAGCAGGACGGTATCGGCGCGCCGGTGGGCATGACGGGCGCCCGGCTCGAGGTGAACGTCCACATCATCACGGGCAGCCAGAGCTCGACGCAGAACATCGTGGCGTGCGTCAACCGGGCGGGGGTGACCGTGGCCGAGACGGTCGTCGAGCAGCTCGCCGCGAGCGAATCGGTGCTGACCGAAGACGAAAAAGAGCTGGGCGTGGCGCTGGTCGACATCGGCGGAGGCACCACCGACATCGCGATCTACGAACGCGGCAGCCTCTGGCACACCGCCGTGATCGGCATCGGCGGCGATCATTTCACCAACGACATCGCCGTCGGGCTCCGCACGCCGGTGCCGGATGCCGAGAAGATCAAGCGCAAGTGCGGATGCGCGCTTGCGGGCATGGTCGACGAGGACGACACGATGGAGGTGACGAGCGTCGGCGGGAGAAAACCCCGGCTGATGGCGCGGCGCATCCTGTCCGAGATCCTGCAGCCGCGCGCCGAGGAGATCTTTCATCTCGTCTGGGATGAAATCAGGCGCGCCGGTTACGAGAAGAGTCTCAACTCCGGGATCGTGCTGACCGGCGGCGGTGCGATTCTCGACGGCATGCCCGAGATCGCCGAGCAGATCTTCGACCTGCCAATCCGCCGCGGCTGCCCGGCCGGCGTCGGCGGGCTGGCCGATCACGTGAACAGCCCGACGTTCGCGACCGGCGTCGGCCTGGCGCTCTACGGCTACCGCAACGCGATTGGACATGCGGCGCGCACGCCGGCCGGCACGGGCGCCCTGGTGCGCGCCGCCGGGCGGCTGCGCGGTCTGTTCAGGGAATTTTTCTGATTTTCTCAACACAGGGAGACACCGATGGCTGATGACAACATGCTGGATCGCGACGACGCCAGGGGGCTGCGCCTCCGCCTCGAAGAAGAAGTGCACGCCGGCGCCAGGATCAAGGTCATCGGCGTCGGCGGCGGCGGCAGCAACGCCGTCAACCGCATGGTGCAGGCCGGCTTCCAGGGCGTCGAGTTCATCGTCGCCAACACGGACCTGCAGGCGCTGCGGTCGAGCCCGGCGGGCGTCAAGCTGCAGATCGGCGACAAGCTGACCAAGGGGCTCGGCGCCGGCGCCGACCCGAATGTCGGCCGGCAGGCGGCGCTCGAGGACACCGACTCGATCATCCAGGCACTCGACGGCGCCGACATGATCTTCGTGACGACGGGCCTCGGCGGCGGCACCGGGACCGGCGCCGCGCCGGTGATCGCGAGCCTCGCCACCGAGCTCGGCGCGCTCACGATCGCGGTCGTGACCAAGCCCTTCAAGTTCGAGGGGCGCAAGCGGCTGCTGCAGGCCGAGCGCGGGCTCGACGCGCTGCGCGACTGCGTCGACACGATCATCACGATTCCCAACGAGCGGCTGCTGTCCATCATCGACCGCACGACGCCGCTGACCACCGCGTTTGCAACGGCCGACGACGTGCTGAGGCAGGCCATCCAGGGGATTTCGGATCTGATCCTCGTGCCGGGGCTCATCAACCTCGACTTCGCCGACGTGAAGACGATCATGTCCGGCATGGGCCTCGCGATGATGGGCACCGGCGTCGCGGAAGGGCCGGACCGCGCCATGGAAGCCGCGCGGCGCGCGATTTCGAGCCCGCTGCTCGAAGGCGCATCGGTGAACGGATCGCGCGGCGTCATCATCAACGTGACCGGCGGACCAGACCTGTCGCTCGTGGAGGTGTCCGAGGCGGCGTCCATCGTCCAGGAAGCGGCCGACGAAGAGGCGAACATCATCTTCGGCGCCGTTGTGGATCCGACGCTGAAGGGCAAGGTGAAGATCACGGTCATCGCGACCGGGTTCGGCGCCAGCGTGTCGCGAACGCCGAGCGCGCCCGCGCACACGCCCGTCGACATGTCGGCGTACGCCGAGCAGCCGCGGCTCCGGGCCGAACCGATGGCGCCGGCGGCGAGCCTGCCCGGACTCGGTTCGGCTCAGCCGTCGCGCCTGTCCATTGCGCGGCGAGCCGCGCTCGATCTCCCGCTGACCGCGGGCGCGCCAGCCCCGCAGGGCTTTCAGGGCCTGGCGGGAGCCGGCAACGGCCACGGGCACGTCGACGCAGGTAGCGCTCCCAATCCGCAGCGCCGAAGGCGACGCCGATCTCAGCTCCCCGCTCGACATCCCGGCGTTCCTGAGGCGCCAGGAGGGCTAACGGCAGAGCCGGGGCAGACCATCCGGCGTTGGCGGAGCGGCGCGATCCCGATGGTAAAGTAGGTAGATCCACGGCAGTCGAGAGCGCCGGCGTGTGAGCGTCAGCGGGCGCGTAACACCAGGCGGCTCCCGCACGCGTCGATCAGCATTCAGCCATGAGCCTCTGGCAGCAGCGCGAGCGCGCACGGGTCGTCCTCTCCAAGGAAACCGGCTACGTCATCAAGCCGCAGGGCGCCCGCCTGCGCGTGGCGCTCGCGTTCCCGAACACCTACTGGGTCGGGATGTCCAATCTCGGCTTCCAGACGGTGTACCGGCTGTTCAACGATCAGCCGGACATCTCCTGCGAACGCGTGTTCCTGCCGCCGAAGCAGGAGCTCGCCGAGCTCGTCGCGAGCCGGACACCCCTCGTTACGCTCGAGTCGCAGTCGCTCGTCGGCGAATTCGACGCGATCGCGTTCTCCGTGTCCTTCGAATGGGACTACGTGAACGTGCTCACGCTGCTTCGCCTGGCCGGCGTGCCGTCGTACGCCGCCGAGCGCACCGAACGGCACCCGCTCGTGGTCGTCGGCGGCGCGGTCACCTTCGTCAACCCCGAGCCGCTGGCGCCGTTCGCCGACGTCATCGCTGCCGGCGAGGGCGAAGTGCTCGTGCCCGCCATGGCGCGCGCGTTCTCCGAGGCGTCCGGCCGCCGCGACCTGCTCACGCTCCTGGCCCGTGAACGCGGCTTCTACATCCCGTCGTTCTACGAGCCGCAGTACGCGCCCGACGGTTCGATGTCGGGCTACCGGACGTTACAAGACGTCGACGCGCCTGTGCCGGTGCGCAAGGCGGCGCTCAAGACCACGGAGGCGATCGACCCGCCGGCGACCGGCATCTTCACGCCTGATACCGAATTCGGATCGCGTTTCCTCGTCGAGGTTGTCAGAGGGTGCGCGAACCTCTGCCGCTTCTGCTGGGCCGGCTACAACTACCTGCCGGTCCGCGCGTTCCCGACCGAGCGGATTCTGCAACTGGCGGAGCGCGCGCGCGTTTACGCCAACCGTGTCGGCCTGGTGTCCATCGCGCTCTGCGATCACCCCGACATCGAGCGCATCCTCGCGCGGCTGCACGAAATGGGCTACGGCATCAGCCCGGCATCGCTGCGGCTCGACGACATCACCGAGCCCATCGTACGGATCCTCCGCGAGAGCGGCGAGCGGACGATCACCATCGCGCCCGAAACCGGCTCGGACCGGCTGCGCCGGGTGATTAACAAGACGGTCACCAACGACGAAATCCTCGATCGCGCCGACCTGATCTTCGCGAGCGGCCTCGAGAACCTGAAGCTGTACTACATGATCGGCCTCCCCACCGAAACAGACGAGGATCTCGTCGCGATTCGCGATCTCACGGTGCAGCTCCGCGAGCGGATGCTGAAGTACGCGAAACCCCGCGGGTCGATCGGCCGCATCATCGGCAGCGTGAACCCGCTGATTCCGAAGCCGGGCACCGCCTATCAGTGGCTCCCGATGGAAGGCGACGCCAGCGTCGACCGGAAGATCAAGCGGCTGCGCGGGCTGATCGCCGGCATCGACAACGTGTACTTCAACATCAAGTCGGAGCGGCACTCCTACTACCAGGCCCTGCTGTCGCTCGGCGACCGGCGCGTTGCGCCGGCCATCGTGGCCGCCGAACGCAACGGGCAGAACTGGCGCGCGGCGGTCGCTGAAACGGGCATCGACGCCGACTTCTACATCTTCCGCGACCGCACCAGGGACGCCGTGCTGCCGTGGGACATCATCGACGGCGGCATGAAGGCCTCGTTCTTCCACTCCGAGTTCGACAAGAGCCTCCGGGAGGAGTGGACGCTGCCGCCCAAACGGCAGCAGGAAAACGCCCGGCTCCTGCCGGTGATCAACTAGCGACGGCGGCGGCGGCTTCGAAGTCCGCGTACGCGTCGAGAATCAGCTCGCGGATCCGCCCCTGCGCCGTCGTGTCGGCCACCGGTCGCAGCAGCGCGAAGCTGCGGCGCTCGCCGTTGACGTTGTATTGCCGCGCGGGGAAGGTAACATTGCGACCGGCCGAGCCCCCGCGGCGCGATTCCCAGATCGAGAAGCCGATCAGCTTCAGTCCTTCGAGAGCCCCCTCGGTGAAATGGAGCTCAGCGTCAGCCAGCTTGCCGGGAGGGTTGCCTCTGTCGTTCGGGGTGATCTTGATGGTCACGGTGACTTCTCCTTTCGTTCGTTCACCGAGGCTTCATCAAGGAGAGTACCGGCGCGCGGTGCCGCCCGATGCGGCTGTAACTTACTGCGCCGTTGCCTGATGCGCGATCGGGAATCGCGCGTCGGACCCTCGCGTCTCGGCGCGGTCCCCGCGGTGACAACCGCGGTTGACTCAGCGGCCGAGGACGATGACCTCGGCCAGAGCCAGCGCGTCGGAATGGGTGATGGTGAGCAGCGCGGAACGGCCGCCCAGGGCGTCGAACCGGCGCGCGGCGCCCCCGTGAAACTGCAGTTGCGGCGGCCCTTCTGAAGCGCGGACGACCTCGACGTCGCGCCACATCACGCCCTGCGAGTGACCGGTCCCCAGGGCTTTCATGGCAGCTTCTTTCGAGGCAAAGCGCCCAGCGAAATGAATGGCCGGCTGTCGCCGGGCCATGCAGTACGCGATTTCGCCCTCGGTGAAGATACGATCGGTGAAGCGCTCGCCATAGCGCGCGAGGGTGGCGGCGATGCGCGGGATGTCAGTGGCGTCGAGGCCGAGCCCGATGATGTTCACGTTACCCAAGCCTAGCGACGGTTTCGAGTGGGTGCAACTTCCGGCCGGGCCCGCCCTGGTGTGCCGGCCCCTCGAGCCTTACGCCTCGCACCTGTTCACGACCCGCCCGTGGCGGCTCGGGGTTTCCTCCACGGCGACGGACGCCGACGCATGGCATGAGGTTGCGGCGGCCATGGCCGTCGACATCCCGCGGCTCGCGCGCCTGCGGCAGGTTCATGGGGCGGCGGTCGTTACTTACCCTCGCGGGACGTCACTTCCTGTGGACAGCGTTCTGCCACACGCCGACATCGTCATCAGCGACGCGCCCGGCGTCGCGCTCGCGGTTCAAACCGCCGACTGCGTGCCTGTCGTCATGATCGATCGGCGGCTTGGAGTCGTGGCGGCCGTCCACGCTGGATGGCGAGGGCTCGTGGCGCGCGCCCCGATCACCGCAGTCGAGCGGATGGCCCGGGACTTCGGTACCCGCACGGACGATCTGCTCGTCGCGATCGGACCGGCCATCGGACCGTGCTGCTATGAGGTGGGGCCCGACGTCCGAACGCAGTTCGAACGGGCGTCTTTTTCGCCGGCGCAACTCGGCGGGTGGTTCAGCGCGCTGCCGGCGGCGTCATCGTTGAACCCGACGATGCCCGCGCTCTCACCTGTTCGCAGAGAGGACCACTGGTTCTTCGACGCCTGCCAATCGGCGAAAGACCAGCTGACGTCGGCAGGTCTGACCGCGACACAGATACACGCCAGCGGTCTCTGCACGGCAAGCCATCACGCGGTGTTCTGCTCGTACCGGCGCGATGGCGCGCCCGCCGGACGGATGGCGGCCGCGATCCGGGTCTCTGTGTCCGGTTAGGCCGAAGGCTTTTCCGCTCTGGCTTCGTCTTCGTCCATGGCCGCATTCGCGAGGCGATCGGCATGAGCGTTCAGAGCGCGGCCGACGTGCTCGAACGTCACGCTGCCGATTTCCTGCGAGAGCAGGCGCGCTCTGGCGTGCAGCGGCTGAAGCCCCGGGTGCTTCACCTTGAAGATGCCGCGCATCTGCTGGACGAGCAGCAGCGAGTCCGAGCGAACCCGCAGCGCGCGATGGCCGTTCGCCCGGGCCCACTCCAGCGCCGCGAGCAGACCGCGGTACTCCGCGACGTTGTTGGTGGCCACGCCGATCGCTTCGTGGAATTCCTCGACGAGCGCACCGCCGGCGTCCTCGATGCGGACGCCGAAGCCTGCAGGCCCGGGGTTGCCGCGCGCACCGCCGTCGATGTAGGCGGTCAAGGGTTCAGGGTTCAAGGTTCAGGGTTCAGGGTTCCCAGGTCGGCCGCCGGCGCCTCGGGCGCGGCCGCCGCCGGCACCGGCCGAAATAAAGGATACGGTTGCAGCTGTCGCACTGGATGATCGCTTCGTTGCGGCGGACGGTGTTGAACACCTGGGGACGCAGGCGCACATGGCAAATCGTGCAGATCCCGTCGCGCGCCTCGGCTACGCCAATCCCGTTGCGGCGCTGCGCGACGCGCTCGAACGTGGACATCACCTGCGGGGTCAGTGAGGCGACGACGGCGGTCCGCTCGCCGTGAAGGCGTTCGACCGACGCCTTCAACTCTGCAAATTCGGAAGCCATGGCCTTGCGGTCGGCCTCCACTTTCTTCGTTTCCGACGCGAGCTCGGCCTCGGCCTTCTTCATCGCAGCCGTGAGGTCGTCGGCTTCGAGCATCCGCTCGAGCACCTTGTCTTCGGCGGCCTTGATTTCCGTCTGCGCGAACTCGATTTCCTTCTGTACCGCGGCGAATTCCACGTTTGTCTTGACGGCCATCGCCTGCTCCCGGAACTTGGACAGACGCCCCGTATGAAGCGCGACGGTTTTCTCGTCCTCGCGCCTGGCGCTCTGGTTCTGCGCGAGCCGTTCCTTGGCGGCGGCGACGGCCTCGCGCGCGGCGGCGAGCCGCACTTCGAGCACTTTCTCGCGGTCTGCTTCCTCGGCGAGGCGGCGCTCGGCAGCCTGCGCGGCGGAGTCGAGACGCTGGAGCACGATGATGTTTTCGAGATCTGCGTTCATAAACAAAAAAAGCCCCGGCGCGTCAGCACCGGGGCTTGTTGGCTCCTGTCGTCCTCGAATGTTGGGGTCGCATCATTAATTTGTGATCCTGCGAGCGCGTCTGCCGCCGTCGTTTGCTTCCGGTGAGCCGCCATCACGAAGGCCTGCCGAGCCGTAGCTCGCTCCTCCCGCGCTCGTCCGCCTCCGCCGCTTCGCGGCTTCGGCTCGACAGCCTCCGCGTGACAAACGAGCGGAGGCTGGTGGGCCCACCAGGATTCGAACCTGGAACGGGCCGGTTATGAGCCGGCGGCTCTAACCGTTGAGCTATGGGCCCGCTCCACAGTCTACAGTCTGCAGTCCGCAGTCGCCAGTCCCCAATCGCCCGCCGGCACCGCCGACTGCTGACTCCGACTGCTACGACGTCCGACCTTCGAGGAACGCACGCAGCTTGCGGCTTCGCGACGGATGCCGCAGCTTGCGCAGCGCTTTGGCTTCGATCTGCCGGATGCGTTCGCGGGTCACCGCGAAGCTCTGGCCGACCTCCTCGAGCGTGTGCTCGCTGCCGTCGCCCACGCCGAACCGCATCTTGATGACTTTCTCTTCCCGCGGCGTCAGCGTCTTCAGCACCGACTCGGTCTGTTCCTTGAGGTTCAGGTTGATCACGGCTTCGGCCGGCGACACGACCTGGCGATCCTCGATGAAGTCGCCGAGATGCGAATCTTCCTCCTCGCCGATGGGCGTCTCAAGGGAGATCGGCTCCTGCGCGATTTTCAGGACTTTCCTGACCTTGGACACCGGGATGTCCATCCGCTTCGCGATTTCCTCCGAGGTCGGCTCGCGTCCGAGCTCCTGCACCAGCGCCCGCGACGTCCGGATCAGCTTGTTGATCGTCTCGATCATGTGGACCGGAATGCGGATCGTCCGCGCCTGGTCCGCGATTGCGCGCGTGATCGCCTGGCGGATCCACCACGTGGCATACGTCGAGAACTTGTACCCGCGGCGGTACTCGAACTTGTCGACCGCCTTCATCAGGCCGATGTTGCCTTCCTGGATCAGATCGAGGAACTGCAGCCCGCGATTGGTGTACTTCTTCGCAATCGAGACGACGAGGCGCAGGTTGGCTTCGACGAGCTCTTTCTTGGCCTGCTCCGCCTGATACTCGCCGCGGAGAATCGTGTCGAGCGTCTGCTTGAGCTCGGCCGGCTCCTGCTCGAGGGCGTCGGTCATGCCCTTGAGCCGGAGCTTCTGGTCCTTGCTCATCTTCTGCAGGTTCTTCTTGTCTTCTTCGCGCAGGCGCTGCTTCTTGTTCTTCGGATTCAGCTGGCGATCGATGGCCTCGATCTCGCGCTGCACGTTCCTGACCGATTCGACCGCGTCCTTCATCTCGTCGATCAGCCGGCGCTTCACCGACTCGGTGAACTCGATCTCGCGGATCCGCTGCGAGAGCTCCACGCGCGCGCGCATGGCCGCCCAGTTCGCGCGGCGGTACTTCCGCTTGTCCCGCGTCGTCGCGCCCTTCGGCGTTTCGGCGAGCTTCTCCTCGAACTTCTCCGAGTTCGCGCGCGCCTTGCGCACCGCGTCGATCTGCTTCTGGACCTGCCGCGAACGCTCCTGGATGCGCTCGTCGGTGATTTCCTCGTCGTTGAAGATGACGAGCTCGCGGATGGTGCGTTCGCCGACGTGCAGCTGATCGCCGAGCGTGATGACCTTCTTGGCGACGAGCGGCGTGCGCGAGATCGACTTGATCACGGCGAGCTTGCCGCGTTCGATGCGGCGCGCAATTTCAACCTCGCCTTCGCGCGTGAGCAGGGGAACCGTCCCCATCTCGCGCAGGTACATGCGGACGGGATCGTTCGTCTTGTCGAGCGCACCCGGCGTCAGGTCGAGCTCGAGTTCTTCCGAGCCTTCGCCGGTCCGATCAATCGGCTTGTCATCGCGAAGGTATTTCTGGTCCGAGTCGATGACCTCGATACCCTGGCTGCCGAACGTATTGAACAGATCGTCCAGCTCTTCAGACGAAGTGATCTCGGCGGGCAGAAGCTCGTTGACCTCGTCGTAGAGGAGGTAACCCTTCTCCTTGCCGATGTTGATGAGCTGTCGTACTTCGTCGTATTTTTCTTCGATCGACAAAAGATCTTCTCCTCTGGCTACGTCAGTTCTTCGATCCGCTGCGCGAGTGTGCGTTTCTGATTCAAGAGCAGGTTGATTTCGTCTCCGTACTTCCCGAGTTCCTGAAGCCGGTCGATTTCGCGCTGGACGGCGGCGCGCTCGCGTTCACAGCGGTACCGGCGGAGGCTCCTGGCACACCTTTCCAGGTCATCGGCACCTTTGATAGGGGAACCTTTTTCCCCCGCAATGCCTGTGACCAGCTGGGCGCTCATTGTACTTAGACGCCGCAACAGCTCGGAAGGTAGAAGATCGACGGGCTGTTCGTGCAGGGACCGCGCCAGCTCGAAAATTTCCCGGCCAGCCAGCTGATCCAGGTCGGCTGAGTCCAGTCCGGCAAGAGCCGTGGCGGCTTCCCGGGTCTTGTGAAACAGGCCCCAAATCAGGCCTTTTTCGGCTGGTTTCAGCTGCCCCCCGTTTGGCAGCTCCCGCGAGGTGACGGTCGTCCGGCGATTGACCGCTGCCTTTCGGATTTCGGCCCGCACCACGTCTTCCGTAATCCGGGCCTTGTGCGCGATGCGGTCGGCAAATTGATCGCGGGCCGCAGCCTCCGGAATCCTCGCCGCCACCGTCAGCATCTTTCCGAGAAACTGCCGCCGATTCTCATCGTGCGCGAAATCGAGTCCCGCCGCCGCCTGGTCCAGCAGGTACTCGAGATACGGCCGCGAGCTTCGCAGTCTTTCACGGTACTGCACGGCGCCCTTGCGCCGGATAAACGTATCGGGGTCCTCGCCCTTGTCCAGGGTGACGACGTTGACCTCGAAGCCTTCGGCGACCAGCATCTCGCACGAGCGCACCGCCGCACCCTGCCCGGCCGCGTCGGGGTCGAAGCTGAGCACGACCTTGGTCGTGAAACGGCGCAGCAGCTGAGCCTGCTGAGGCGTCAGCGCGGTACCGCACGAGGCGACCGCCGGCGCGGCATCGGTCCGGAACACCTGCGCGAAGTCGAAATATCCCTCCACCAGCACGGCGAATCCCACCTTCCGGATCGCACTCTTGGAGAGGTTCAGCCCGTACAGCGTCCGACCCTTCGAGTAAATCGCTGTCTCCGGCGAATTCAGGTACTTGGGCACCTGATCCGGATCCATGGCGCGGCCGCCAAACGCGATGACCGATCCGGTGTCCCGGCAGATCGGCACCATCAGGCGATTCCGGAAGCGATCGACCACCTCGCCGTTATCGCGCTGAACGATTAGGCCGCTCTGAACCAAGAGGCTCTGCGAGAACCCCTGCGCGAGCAGGCGGTTCTTCAACCCGTCGCGCGATTGCGGCGCGAAGCCAAGCCCGAGCTGATCGATCGTGGCCTGCGGCACTTCGCGATCCGTCAGCTGCTGACGCGCCCGGGAACCGGCCGGTCCCGCCAGCTGTTCCTGGAAATACGAGGCGGCGGTTTCGTGGGCCTTCAAGAGCGCTTCGCGCAGCGCGGCATCGCGGCGCGTGGCATCGTCTCCGCTGCCTTCGCTTTGCTCAGGCAGGGAGAGGCCGACTTTCTGGGCCAGCATTCGCACCGCGTCCTGAAAGCCGAGCTTCTCGTGCAGCTCCAGGAACTTGAAAACATCGCCGCCGACGGAGCAACCGAAGCAGTGAAAGAACCCTTTTTCGGGGTCGACGTGAAACGACGGCGTCTTCTCGGAATGGAACGGACACAGGCCTTTGTATGTCCGGCCGACTTTCTTCAGCGACACGTAATCCTGCACGACCTGCAGGATGTTGGCCTGAAGGCGGAGGTCGTCGATGAACGTCTGAGGAAAGAGTCCCACTCCTAGTCCTTCAGCTCCACGACCGTTACGCCGCCGCCGCCCTGTTCCGGAGGCGCGGCGCCGAATTTCGCGACCAGCGGATGCTGTTGCAGGAACCCGGCCAGCGCACGCTTCAGCTGTCCCGTCCCGTATCCGTGGATCAGCCGGATTGTGCGTTGATCGCTCAACAGCGACTCATCAAGAAACCGCTCGGCGCGTGTGATCGCTTCGTCAACCGTGCAGCCGACGACGTTCAGGTCGGACGCGGCGCCGTCGCGCGGCTTCAGATCGACACGCACGGTGACATTGGACGACGTTGCCCGCCCGAGCACCCGCAGATCCCGGACGGCGGCGCGCATGCGTTTTCCGCGCACGTCGAGGTCGGCCGTGCCGTCGTGCACGGCGGTCACGACGGCCTCGAGCCCGAGGCCGCCGACGATTACGCGATCGCCGATCACCGGCGCGTGCTGCGGCGGCTCGACCCGCGCGGGCTGTATTGCAGGCTCGGCGAATTTGCCGACTATCGCGTCGAGCGCCTGCCGCGCCTCGGCACGCAGCGTCCCGGTGTCGCCCGTGGTCATCAGTTGGCGTGGCGCATCTTCGCTCTTGGCCTTCAGGTCAGCGATAACGCCGTCAATCGCCCGGCGCGCCTGCCTGAGCTCGGTCTCGAGCTGCTCGTTCAGCCGCCGGCGAAAGGTTTCCTCGCGCTGGCGCAGCGCCTCGTCGCGCTCGCGCATCCTTGCCTCGGCGGCCCCGAGCGTCTCGCGCTCGCGGGCGGCGAGACGCTGCTCGTGCTCGAGCGCGCGCATGTCCTTGTCGATCTTCGCCAGGTGCTCGGCAAGCTGCGCCTCGCGCGCGCTCAGGTTCTGCCGTGCCGCCGCGATGATGGAGGGGTTGAGCCCGATGCGCCCTGCGATCTCGAGCGCCAGGCTGCGCCCCGGCGACCCGTACTGCAGCTGATACGTGGGCGCGAACGTCTCGGCGTCGAAGCCGAACGCCGCGCTCGCCACGCCCTCCGTCGTCGACGCGTACGTCTTGAGCGCGTCGTAATGGCTCGTCGCGACGATCGTTGCACCGCGCCGGCGGAGGTGATCGACGATGGCTACACCGAGCGCGCCGCCTTCAATGGGATCAGTGCCCGAGCCAATCTCGTCGAGCAGCACCAGTGCCGGCACCTCGAGACCGCGGTCCATGCCCGCCAGGTTCGTGATGTGCGCCGAGAAGGTGCTCAGGCTGGCATCGATCGACTGCTCGTCGCCGATGTCGGCGAAGACGGATCGGAACACCGGCAGGCGCGATCCGTCGGCCGCCGGGATCCGCAAACCCGACTGCGCCATCAGCGTCAGGAGACCGGCCGTCTTGAGCGCTACCGTCTTGCCGCCTGTATTCGGCCCCGTGATCAGCAGACAGCTCGCCGGCGGGATGATCTTCACGGTGACGGGCACCGCGCCCTTCACGAGCGGATGCCGCGCCGCCTGCAGCTCGAACGCGCCGTCCGACAGCGCGGGTTCAATCCCGTCGATCGACTCGGAAAACCGGGCGCGCGCCTGCAGCACATCGAGCTCGGTGGCCGCGTCGACCGTCCGGCTGAGATCCGCCGCTCGCGCGCGAAACGCGCCGGTCAGCGCCAGCAGGATGCGGTGCACCTGCTCCGCCTCCTGCTCCGCGAGGGCGACAATGTCGTTGTTGATCTCGACCGTGCTCAGCGGCTCGAGAAAAAGGCTCGCGCCACTCGTGGATGCGCCGTGCACGATGCCGGGGATCGAGGTGCGGTGCTCGGACTTGACGACGAGCACGTACCGCCCGTTTCGCTCGGTGACGACGAGATCCTGCAGATACTTCGCGGTTTCCTTGCCCCGAAGGTACGACTCGAGCGTGCCGCGAAGGCGCGAGCGCTGTTTTCGCAGGCGGTCGCGAATGTGTTTCAGCTCCGGGCTGGCATCGTCGACGACGTCGCCTGACGGATCGATCTTCTCGCGGACCTGCGTGGTTTCAGCGCTGAACGAGGCGGCGCCCCCGGCCGCCGCTTCGAGGTGCGGGAAGGAAGCGGGCGCGCGACGGATCGCCCGCTTGGCCTCGTCCACCGAATCGAGAAACGTGGCCAGCATCAGCAGCCGCACCGGTTCGAGCGCGCGGCCTTCGACGGCCAGCGCGGCAAGCACCTGCGGGAGCTCCGCCGGGGCACGCAGCGGGAACAGGTTGTTGGCCGCGAGATACTTCGTGGTCTCCGTCGTGGCGGAGAGCCATTGCGCCACAGTCTGCCGCTCTACTGCCGGGGCAAGCTGCCCCAGTCGCTCGTCGCCCATGGGCGTCAGCGCGAAGCTGCGGACCATCTCGACGATGCGATCGAACTCGAGGGCCCGTAGAACTGCAGACTGCATAGGAGGGGAACCGTTAATCGTAACGTACTGTCAGGGCAAAGGGCAGAGGGCAAAGGGCGGCCCTTCCCCCCGGCCCGCAGCCCTTTGCCTTCTACCTACAAGTGGTTGATAAGACTGGCGATGTTGGCCGCGCCAAATCCGTTATCGATGTTGACGACCGAGACACCCGATGCGCAGCTGTTGAGCATGCCGAGCAGGGCCGCGAGCCCTCCGAAATTCGCCCCGTAGCCCACACTCGTCGGCACCGCGATGACCGGCACGCTGACCAGGCCAGAGACGACGCTGGGGAGCGCGCCTTCCATGCCCGCGACCACGATGATGACGCGGGCGGAGGAGAGCCGGTGTAGCTCGCCGAGCAGCCTGTGGAGGCCGGCGACGCCAACGTCGTAAATGCGCTCGACCGTGTTGCCCATCAACTCGGCGGTGAGTGCTGCCTCCTCGGCGACCGGCTGATCGGAGGTGCCCGCCGATGCGACGACGATCGTGCCCTTGCCGGGATCGACATCGCTCTGACGAAATGTAATCAGCGACGCCGACGGGTGGTACGTCGCTTGCGAGACTTTGGCTCGCACGGCGTCGAAGGCAGCGGCGCTCGCGCGCGTGACGAGAAGCGTTGAACCGCGACCGACGATTGCTTCCGCGATCGCGGCAATTTGATCGGGTGTCTTGCCTAATCCGAGGACGACCTCTGGGAAACCCTGGCGAATGCTGCGATGGTGATCGACGCGGGCGAAACCGAGATCTTCAAATGGACGAGCTCGAAGCACCTCCGTCAGCTGCGCGTGCGCAGTGTCAGCAGGCACCTCGCCGCGAGCCACCTGTGCGAGCAGATCTTCGAGCCATTTGTTTGACGCCATTCCGACCCAACAGTAATATAAATGATTGCAGCGCTAGAACATGAGCATCAACGAAACCCTGACGCTGACGGCATATTTCTTTGTCCTGATCATCCTCGCCGTCTACGGTTGGCATCGGTATTACCTCGTGTATCTCTACATGAGGAACAAGGACCGGCAGCCGAAGCCCGGCCCGCTGCCTGACCCGCTGCCGGTCGTCACGATCCAGCTGCCGCTGTACAACGAGATGTACGTGGCGGACCGGCTGATCGACGCGGTGTGCCATATCGAGTATCCGCGTGAACGGCTCGAAATCCAGGTGCTCGACGACTCCACCGACGAGACCGGCAGTATCGCGGACCTCGCCGTCCGTCGCTTTGCGGCCCAGGGCTTCGATATCAAGTATTTCCACCGCACGAACCGGCTCGGATACAAGGCCGGCGCGCTCGAAGCCGGCCTCAGGGTGGCCCGCGGCGAGTTCGTGGCGATTTTCGACGCGGACTTCATCCCCTCCACCGATTTCCTGCTGCGGATGGTGCCGTACTTCACCGGCGATCGCATCGCGATGGTGCAGGCGCGTTGGGGCCACATCAACCAGAACTACTCGCTGCTGACAAAGATCCAGTCGATCCTGCTCGACGGGCATTTCGTGCTCGAACACGGGGGGCGCAATCGCGCGGGCCGCTTCTTCAATTTCAACGGGACGGCCGGCATCTGGCGCCGTGCGGCGATCGACGACGCCGGCGGCTGGCAGCACGACACGCTGACAGAGGACCTGGACCTGAGCTATCGCGCTCAGCTGCGCGGCTGGCAGTTCGTGTTCGTCCCCGATCTCATCGCGCCTGCCGAAGTGCCGGTCGAGATGAACGCGTTCAAGTCGCAGCAGCACCGCTGGGCGAAGGGGTCGATCCAGACCTGCCGCAAGCTTTTGCCGCAGATCCTCCGCGCGAAGGTTCCGCTCTCGGTCAAGGCCGAGGCGTTCTTCCACCTGACGGCGAACTTCAACTACCCGTTGATGGTGGTGCTGTCGGTGCTGATGTTCCCGTCCATGGTCATCCGCTACAACATGGGCTGGTACGAGATGATGCTCATCGACGTGCCGTTGTTCTTTGCGGCAACGTTTTCGGTCTGCAACTTCTACATGGTCTGCCAGCGCGAGCTTCACGACGACTGGCGCGCCCGCATCCGGTATCTGCCCTTGCTGATGTCGATCGGCATCGGCCTGTGCATCAACAACACGCGGGCCGTGTTCGAGGCGCTGTTCAACAAGCAGTCCGAGTTCGCGCGGACGCCGAAGTACCACATCGAGGGCGCGGGCGACGAGTGGATCGGCAAGAAGTACCACCAGTCAGTCGCTGTGCAGCCGCTCATCGAGCTCGCCCTCGGCCTGTACTTCACGGCGACGGTGTTCTACGCGCTGGCGAACCAGATTTACGGGACCATTCCGTTCCTCGTGCTCTTCCAGGTCGGCTTCCTCTACACGGGCCTGCTGTCGATCGTCCAGCAGTACGCCGGCGACTCCGACGGGGTCGGCGCCGAGCTGCAGCCGGGCGGGCAGGGCTCATGAAGTCGAAGGTCGCAGTCCTTCGGGTCACACCCGACGCCATCTTCAAGGACATCGATCGACTCGTCGGGCTCGCGGGGGTCGACCAGGCGCTCGCCTCCGGCAGAACGACCATCCTCAAAGATAATATCTCCTGGCACTTCCCGTTTCCCGCGGCGAACACGACGCCGTGGCAGCTCGAAGGCACAATTCAGGCCCTGGCGCGCCGCGGCTTCACGGACCAGGTGTGCGTCCAGAACAAGACGGTCGTCACAAACGCGTTCAAAGGCGAGGACCTGAACCACTACGTTCCGATCTTCAAGCAATACCAAGTGCCGGTGCTCTACAACTTCCGGGATACGGACATGAAGTGGATTCCGTATTCGCCGAAAGCGCGGATGCACGTGCTCGACCGCATCTTTCCCGAAGGCATCCACATCCCCGACTACTTCTTCGGCAAGAATATCGTCCACCTGCCGACGACGAAGTGCCACATCTACACGACCACGACGGGCGCGATGAAGAACGCGTTCGGCGGCCTCCTGAACACGCGGCGGCACTACACGCACTCGTGGATTCACCAGACGCTCGTGGACCTGCTTGCGATCCAGAAGGAAATCCACCCGGGCATCTTCGCGATCATGGATGGCACCACGGCGGGGAACGGGCCGGGCCCGCGGACGATGTACCCGGTCGTGAAGAACGTCATGCTCGCCTCGTCCGATCAGGTCGCGATCGACGCGGTGTCGGCGAAGATGATGGGGTTCGACCCCATGTCGCTCGAGTACATCCGGCTGGCGCACGAGGACGGCCTCGGCGTTGGCGTTCCGCGCGATATCGAAATCGTGGGCGACGTCGACGCGGCAGCCGAGAACTGGCACTTTCACGTGGGCAAGAATCTTGTGCGCGTGGGCGGCGGCGATCTGATCTGGTTCGGACCGCTCAAGCGCTTTCAGAAGCTGTTCTTCCACACGCCGCTGGTGAACGGGTTCATCCTGGCCAGCGACGTCTACCACGATTTCTATCGCTGGCCGCTCGTCGACCGCCGTGTGTTCGAACGCTGGTGCGAGACGACCCCGTGGGGCCAGATGTTTCTGCGCTACGCGCAGATGGGCCCGCAGGCCCAGCCTCTCGAAGCTCCCGTCGCGCGGACACCGACCGTCCCGATTTCCTCTCGCATTCACTGAACGGCCCGGCGTATAGTCGCGGCGAACACGCCCACTTGAGAGGAGCGCGCCATGAACTACGGTCGCCTCGCGATTGCTGCGGTTGCCGCGACAGTCGTGGACGGAGTCTACGGGTTCGTCGTGTACGGCAATATCCTCGGCGGCGAATTTGCGAGGTACCCTGCCATTTACCGCTCGAGTGAGACGCAGACGCAGTACCTGCCGCTAATGTTTGCCGGGATTCTGTTCGCCATGCTCGTCGCGAGCTACCTGTACGCCAAGGGTTACGAAGGCGGGAACGGCCTGCAGGAAGGCATGCGGTTCGGCGTGCTGATTGGCCTCGTCATGGTGGGATACGTGGCCGGTGTCAACTACGCGATCATGAACATCGGCCGACGGATGGCGGCGTCGTACGCCCTGGCCGGCCTCGTCGAATGGGTCGTCCTGGGCATCACCATTGGCTTCATCTATCGGCCCGCCACGCGGGCCGCGGCGAAAGCCCGCGCGGCCGGAGCCGGGGTATGATTGAAGCGTATGACCACCGCCGCCACGCCTAAAGCGGGGCTCGAAGACACGGTCGCTACCTCCTCGGCGATCTGCTACCTCGACGGCGATCGCGGCGTCCTCGCGTATTGCGGATTCGACATTCACGATCTGGCACAGCACGCCACGTTCGAAGAGGTCTGCTTCCTGCTGTGGCATCGCCGGTTGCCCACGCGGAGCGAACTGGGCGACCTGCAGAGCCAGCTGGCCGCCGGACGGGCGCTTCCCGATGGTGTCCTTCGGCTGATGCGGTCGCTCCCCGCAGGATCCGGCATGGACCTGGTGCGGACGCTGACATCCGCGCTGAGCCACTACGATCCTGACGCGTCCGACAATTCGCCGGCCGCGAACTACCGCAAAGCCGTGCGCCTGACGGCGCAGATCGGCTCGCTCGTCGCGACGCTGGGGCGCATGGCGAAAGGCGGCGGTCCGATCGAACCGGACCCGGTCCTCGGCCACGCAGCCAACTTCCTCTACATGCTGACGGGGCAGCGGCCCAGCGGCCTCGAGACGCGCGCGTTCGATGTCGCGCTCGTGCTGCACGCCGATCACGAGTTGAACGCGTCGACGTTCGCCGCCCGCGTCGCCGCCGCCACGCTCACCGACATCCACTCATCGATTGTGGGCGCCATCGGGACGCTCAAGGGACCGCTGCACGGCGGCGCGAACGCCGACGTCATGCGGCTGCTCATCGAGATCGGTCCCGAGGCCGGCCCCGACAAAGCGGCCGAGGTGGTCCGCGCGAAGCTCGCGCGGAAGGAAAAGATTCCCGGCTTCGGACACCGCGTCTATCACACGGAAGACCCGCGCGCGACGCACCTGCGCCAGATGTCCCGCGATCTGGGGCAGCGCACCGGCCAGCCGATCTGGTTCGAGATGTCGCAGCGGATCGAGGCGGTCGTCAAGGCCGAGAAGAACCTGAACGCGAACGTGGACTTCTACTCGGCGTCGACCTACCACTCGCTCGGCATCGACACCGATTTGTTTACGCCCATTTTCGCCGTCAGCCGCATCTCGGGATGGACCGCGCACGTGCTGGAACAGTACGCGAACAACCGCCTGATTCGCCCGCGCGCAGACTACATCGGACCCGCGTACCCGCAGCGCTACACCCCGGTCGAAGCGCGATAGGCCCCGGTAGATCTTGGACCCGCAGAAAATCCGCAATTTTTCCGTCATCGCGCACATCGATCACGGCAAATCCACGCTTGCCGATCGCTTCCTCGAGATGACCGGCGCCCTGCAGGCGCGCGAGATGGAAGCGCAGGTTCTCGACGCGATGGACCTCGAACGCGAGCGCGGCATCACCATCAAGGCGCACCCGGTCCGGCTCAATTACACGGCAGCTTCCGGCGGCAAGTACGTCCTGAACCTGATCGACACGCCGGGCCACGTCGACTTCTCGTACGAAGTGACGCGCTCGCTGGCCGCGTGCGAGGGCGCGCTGCTGCTCGTCGACGCCTCGCAGGGCGTCGAAGCGCAGACGCTCGCCAACGCGTACCTCGCCGTCGAGAACAACCTCGAGATCATCCCGGTCATCAACAAGATCGATCTGCCCGGCGCCCAGCCCGAAGAAGCGCGGCGCCAGATCGAGGAGATCGTCGGCCTCGACGGCGCCGGCGCGATCCTCGCCAGCGCGAAGCTCGGCACTGGCGTCTCGGACATCCTGGAGGCCATCGTCGATCGCCTGCCGCCGCCGCGCGGGATCCAGGAGGCGCCGCTCAAGGCGCTGATCTTCGACTCCTGGTTCGACGCGTATCGCGGTGTCGTGATCGTCGTCCGCGTCATCGACGGGACGATCAAGCCCGGCATGAAGATCCGGCTGATGGCCCAGGGCCAGGACTACGAGGCGCTGCAGCTCGGCGTGTTCAGCCCGAAAGCGACCGTGGTCGACGAGCTCGGCGTGGGCGAAGTCGGATTTCTCGTTGCCAACATCAAGACCGTCGGCGACGCGAAGATCGGCGACACGATCACCGAGATCGGCCGGCCGACCCTCGAGCCATTTCCGGGCTTCAAGGAACTCAAGCCCATGGTGTTCGCGGGCTTCTACCCGGTCGAGGGTCACGAGTACCCGGAATTGCGCGATGCGCTCGAGAAACTCCGGCTGAACGACGCGTCGTTTTTCTACGAGCCGGAGACGTCCGTCGCGCTGGGCTTCGGCTTCCGCTGCGGCTTCCTCGGCCTGCTGCACATGGAGATCGTCCAGGAACGTCTCGAACGCGAGTTCGACATGGACCTGGTCACGACCGCGCCGGGCGTGCTGTACCGGGTGACCACGACGGACGGCGTCGTGCAGGAAATCGACAGCCCGGCCAAGCTCCCCGACGCGGGCAGGATCAAGGTGATAGAAGAACCGGTCATCACCGCGATGATCCTGACGCCGGCCGAGCACGTCGGCGGCATCCTCCAGCTGTGCCAGGACAAGCGCGGCGTCCAGAAAGCCCTGGAATACGTCGCGACGGACCGTGTGCTGATCACGTACGAGCTGCCGTTCAACGAGGTCGTGCTCGACTTCTACGACAAGCTCAAGACCATCTCGCGGGGGTACGCCTCGCTCGATTATCATGTGACGGGCTACTGGCCGTCGCCGCTGGTGAAGCTCGATATCCTGGTCAACGACGACCCGGTGGACGCCCTGTCGATCATCGTGCACCGCGACATGGCGTACGAGCGGGGCCGCGCGCTGGCGTCGAAGATGCGCGAGCTGATCCCCCGCCAGATGTTCGAGGTGGCGATTCAGGCCGCCATCGGCGGCCGCATCATCGCGCGCGAGTCAGTCAAGGCCATGCGGAAGAACGTGCTCGCCAAGTGCTACGGCGGCGACATCTCGCGCAAGCGCAAGCTGCTCGAGAAGCAGAAGGAAGGCAAGAAGCGCATGAAACGGGTGGGGAAGGTCGAAATCCCGCAGGAAGCGTTCCTGGCCGTGCTGAAGATGGGAACGGACAGCGAATGACCCAAGACTTCAGGAAGTCCACGCTGCGGGAGGTACTTCGAGTCGATCGTCATCGCCGTCATCCTGGCGCTCTTCGTGCGGACCTTCATCGTCCAGGCGTTCAAGATCCCGACCGGATCGATGGAGAACAACCTCCTCATCGGCGACCACCTGCTCGTCAACAAGTTCGTGTTCGGCCCGAGCGAAACCAGCCTCGAGCGTGCCGTGCTGCCGATCGGGACCGTCAAGCGCCTCGACGTCGTGGTGTTCAAGTACCCCGAGGAGCCCGAGCGCGATTTCATCAAGCGCGTGATCGGCCTGCCGGGAGAAACCGTGGAACTGCGCGCGAAGAAGGTGTACATCAACGGCCGCCCGCTCGACGAGCCGTACGTGCATTTCCTCGAGTCTGCAGGCCACGGCGGGGAAGCGGCGGAGGTGACGTCGTTCGACGTGCGCGAACGCTACGGGCCGGTCACCGTGCCCCCGGACCAGTACTTCGTGATGGGCGACAACCGCGACAACTCACAGGACAGCCGCTACTGGGGGTTCCTGCGCCGCGACTACATCAAGGGCAGGGCGCTCGTGATCTACTGGTCTGTACGAATCCGGACGCGAAGACTACGAGGACGAGTCCGCCGGCGCGACGATCAAGGGACTGGCGTCGGTGGTCGCGCACTTCTTCACCCGTACCCGGTGGAGCCGGATGCTGCACGTAATCCGCTGACGTGAAAACCATCATCAAGCTCGTCGTGGTGGCGCTCCTGGCCAACGCGCTCTGGCGTGTGGGGATGGCTTACACCGCGTTCTACAGGTTCAAGGACTCGATCACTGAGGCGGCGTCGCAGGGGGAAAGCACCGAGGAAGAGCTCCGGCAGAAGATCGTCGAGGTGGCGTCAACCTACGACGTGCCGCTCACCGCGGACGATGTCACGGTCACGCGGGAGGTTCACCATACCGCGATCCGCGGATCGTACAAGCAGGGCGTCGCCATATTTCCGGGGTTCGACTATCAGTGGCCGTTCAACATCGACCTCGACGCCTACCCCATCGCTCCGCCGACGCGGCGAGGCGACCTGATCAAACCCTGATCGAACAGTAACGCGGCGCTATTCGTTGACGGCCTGGGCGCCGCCGGCGGGCGGATCCGCGTAGCGCGGGCGGTGGAGGAGGATCTTCTCCTCGCGTTCCCTGACCTCCTGCTCCCTCACGTACTCGAGCGAGTTTCGCAGCGTCTGGATGGTGCTTTCGAGCGAGGTTTCCACGTCGCGGCGTTTCAGCTTGAGGCCGTCGATTTCGCGCTGAACATCCTCGAGCCGCGATTCCGCCTTCTCGATCAGGTGCTGCGAGCGTACGGCGGCCTCGCGGACGACGCGATCGGCTTCCTTTTCGGCGGCCGTCTTGATGTCCTCGGAGAGGCGCTGCGCGGTGAGCAGCGTGTTGCGAAGGCTCTTTTCGTGCTCGCGGTGCTCGGCCAGCACCGACTCCATGTTGGAGAGGTCCTGGCGCAGGCGATCGGTTTCACGAAGCGCCTGCTCGTAGTCCTCGGCCACGGCCGCAAGAAACGAGCTGACCTCGATCTTGTCGAATCCGCGGAGTCGTGTGTGAAAGCGCTGCTGGCGCAGGTCGAGAGGGCTGACGTTCATGAGACTAAGTTTCTCCCGATGGCTTATCGGCGCATGCGGGATGCGGCGATAGCGTCAGAGAGGCGGGCGGCTCCCGAAAATGGCAGTGCCGACGCGGACAATGGTTGAGCCTTCCTCTATTGCAATTTCGTAATCGTGGCTCATGCCCATCGAGAGCTCAGCCAGGCAGCCGGGGTCGATGCCGGACGCCAGCAGGCGATCGCGGCAGCGCGCCAGCTCGCGGAACCAAGTCCGTGCGCCCTCGGCATTCTCTGTCGCCGGAGGCAGCGTCATGAGCCCCGTCATCCGCACCGCTGTGCATCCGCTCGCGGCTTCGAAGATCGCGGGAAGGTCGGCTTCGCGCGCGCCATGTTTGGTCGCCTCCCCCGCGAGGTCCACCTGGACGAGCAGTTCCAGCGAGCGGCCGGCGGCTGCCGCTGCGGCGTCGATCTTCTTCACGAGGGCGGGTGCGTCGATCGAGTGAATTACATCGAAGAGCGCGGCGGCTTTCGCGGTCTTGTTCGATTGGAGGTGGCCAATGAGGTGCCACCGGAGCGGGAGATCCGCCGTTTCCTCGCGCTTGTGCTGCGCTTCCTGGACTTTGTTTTCGCCGAAGTCGACCTGTCCGACGAGCGCGGCGGCGCGCACGTGAGCGGCGTCGAATGTTTTGGACACCGAAAGGAGGCGGATGCGGGAGGGATCGCGGCGGGCCCGGTCGGCGGCGCGCGCGATGCGATCGCGAACGTCCGCTAACCGGGCCGCGAGATCGTGCACTACTTCGCTTACTACTTGGGCAGCTGCGCGACCAGCGCCTTGGCCGTCGGCGCATTGGGGCCGTCGGGCGACAGCTTCAGGTACGTGTTGAACTCGGTCGCCGCCTCCGCCAGCTTGCCCTCGTTCACGAGAGCCATCGCGAGCTGGTAGTGCGACTCGGCGTGGTTCGCATTCGCCGCGATCGCCTGCTCGAACATCTTCTTCGCATCCGGAATCTTCCCGGAATTCCAGAGGATGACGCCCTGGTTGTAGAGCGAGTCGGCGCTGCCGCCCGCGAGGCCGCCAGGGGCGGAGGCCGTCAGCTCGTTCGCCTTCGCGCTGGCCGCGGCGGCCTCGTCGAATTTTCGCTGCGCGTTGTAGACATTGGCGAGCCCGTTGTAGGCCTCCGCGTAATCCGGCTTCACGAGAATGGCCTTCTTGTAGTTCTCCTCGGCCTTCTCGAGGTCCTTCTTCTGGGCGTATGCGAAACCGATGTTGTACAGGCAGTCCTGGCAGTTGGGATTGACCGCCAGCGCCTTGTTGAACGACTCGATCGACGCGTCGTACTGGCCGGCGCGGCTCTGCGCGACGCCTTCGTCGAACGCCTTGCGCAGTTCGGCCGTCTTGGCGGCCACGGCGGGATCGTTGCCGGCGCCCCCGCCGATGACGAGCCGCACGCTCGCGGGACCACGCTGGCTGACGCGCGTGTTGGCGGTCGCGGCGCCGAGCTTGTCTTTTTCCGCGGTGACCTTGTAGCCGGACGACTGCAGGCCGATCTGGATGAACGAGCCCTTCTTGTCGGTCTTCGTCTCGAACTTGCGGGTCACACCCTCGGTCTGCTCGATCGTGATTTTGGCGCCGTCGACGGGTTGACCTTGAGCGTCAACCACTGTGCCCTGAATCATGCCTTGCGCCGCGGCCGGCAACGCGAACAGGCAGACGACCACGCTGGCCAACGCGATCTTGCCCACCAGGCGGCCAACAGATTGGCGGATCATTGCGAACCCTCCTGAAGATTACCGGAACCCTCGAATCAGAAACAGTTTACACGAGATCAGCAGCGAGGAAAGCCGACACGGCGTCGAGCTCATGGACGACCGGCGCGGGGGGCAGCGAGGCCAGGAACCGCCGGCCGTAACCCTTTGTTCGGAGACGGGGATCGAGCACCGTCAGGACTCCGCGATCCGTCCGGTGACGGATGAGCCTCCCGAGTCCCTGGCGCAGCGCGAGGATCGCCAGCGGCACCTGGTACTCGTCGAACGGTTCGCCGCCGCGTGCCCGAATGGCTTCGATCCGCGCCGCCGTCACCGGCTCGCCGGGCGACGCAAACGGCAGCTTGTCGATGATGACGCAGCTCAGGGCCTCGCCGACCACGTCCACCCCCTGCCAGAAGCTCGACGTGGCGAGCAGCACGGAGTGCGGCGTCTCGCGAAAGCGCTTCAGCAGCAGCGACCGTGGCACGGTGCCCTGCACGAGAATCGGGTAGTCGAGCGCCATCTCCGCCATCGCCTGCACCGCGCGCAGCGTCGCGTAGCTGGTGAACAGCACGAACGCGCGTCCGCGCGTGCGTCTGAGAATCTCGATCACCTGGCGGCCGGCGGCCCCGGCGAAATCGGGCGATCGCGGATCCGGCATGCGCGGCGGCAGGTACAGCACCGTCTGCCGCTCGAAATCGAACTCGGACGCCAGGCGGATTTCGGCGGCGCCGCGGATGCCCAGCCGATCGCGGATGTAGCCGAAGGCGCCGTCGACGGTGAGCGTCGCCGAGGTCAGCACGGTGGTGCGCATCCGGTCGAACAGCAGCTCGCGCACGATGGCGGACACATCGATGGGCGACGCGCGGAGGAACACGCCCCTCCCGCGGAATTCGACGAAGTACACGAACTCCGTTTCCGAGGCGCGCAGCAGGAACCGCAGTTCGGTCCGCAGCTCGCCCGCGCGCCGGGCCAGCGCGGCGGCCTGTTCTGGCGCAGTCGGACTGTTTCCGTCCGGCTGAAGCCCGACGCGACGTCCGTTCGCGTCATCGTCATCCGTCGCGTCCGGCTTGAAATCCGTAACGTCCGGCTTCAGCGAGACGAGCGCCTGTTCCAGCAGGTCCAGCGCGCCCGCCAGGTGCGCCGCGGACTCGCTCGCGTGCGACAGGGACGTCGGCGTCGCGCGGATCCGTTCTTCGCCGCGGGCGCGATCGTCGCTCCGGTGCGCGGACGTCAGGTCCGTGAAAAACACCCGGGCGTCGTCCCGCAGGCGGCTCACGGCCTTCTCCACGGGAGCGCGCGTCTGCCAACCGGCGAGCGCGCCTGCCGGGGCCAGCCTTTCGACGTCGCGCGCCAGTTCCTCGATCCGGTAGGAGCTGACGCTGAACCCGAAGTACTGCGTCGCCACATCTTCGAGCTGATGGGCCTCGTCGACGATCGCGTGGCTGCAGGCGGGGATCACCTCGCCGAAGGCGTGCTTCCGGACCGCGGCGTCCGCGCAGAGCAGGTGATGGTTCACAATCACGATGTCGGATTCCGCTGCGCGCTGGCGCATGCGCGTCACGAAGCAGTCGTCGTAGCGGGGGCACTCGGTGCCGAGACACGTATCCGCGGTGGCCGACACCTCGTTCCAGAACGCGATGTCCTCAGGCAGATCGTCGATCTCGGCCCGGTCGCCGGTTTCCGTGGTGGCCGACCACTCGCGGATGATCGGGAGAAAGACAGCTCCGGCGCCGCTTTCGATCGGCCCGGCCTCGGTCAACTGGTCCATCCGGTGGAGGCAAAGATAGTTCGCGCGCCCCTTCATGTACGTGGCCGTGAACGGGATATCGAGCGCCTCGCGCAGCGCGGGGATGTCCTTGAAGTAGATCTGCTCCTGCAGGTTCTTGGTGCCGGTTGAGATCAGCACGCGCTGACGGCTCAGAATTGCCGGCACCAGGTAGGCGAGCGTCTTTCCGGTCCCCGTCCCCGCCTCGGCGAGCAGGACGCCGCCGTCCTCGAATGCCTGCGCGACAGCCGCGGCCATTGCCCGTTGTCCGTCGCGTGGTTCGAAGCCGGGCAGGCGGGCGGCGAGCGGACCCTCGGGCGCAAAGATCGCGCTGACCGCGTCAGCCAGATCGGCGCCGGCCGTCAGGCTTGCATGTCCGGGTACAGCGGGAATTTCTGACACAGGGCCTCGACCTCGGTCCGGACGGATCCCAATGCGCGGTCGTCCTCGGGGGTCTTCAGGGCGCGGACGATGAAACCTGCGATGGCGTCCATCTCGGGCTCGCGCATGCCTCGGGTTGTCACTGCCGGCGTGCCGACGCGGATCCCGCTCGCCACCATCGGCGGGTTGCGGTCGAAAGGGATGGCGTTCTTGTTGACGGTGATACCGGCCTTGCCGAGCGCGGCTTCGGCGGCTTTGCCCGTGATGCCCTTCGAGAACACGTCCACGAGCATCAAGTGGTTGTCGGTTCCTCCGCTGACAAGGCGGAAACCCGCAGCCGACAGCGATCCGGCGAGGCGGCTCGCATTGGCCACGATCTGCCGCTGATAGTCGGCAAACGCCGGCTCAGAGGCGTCCTTGAAGCAGACGGCCTTTGCCGCGATGACGTGCACGAGCGGGCCGCCCTGGAGGCCCGGGAAAACCGCCTTGTCGAGGTCCTTCGCGTAGCGCTCGGTGCAGAGCACCATGCCGGAGCGCGGCCCCCTCAACGTCTTATGCGTCGTCGTCGTCACGAAGTCCGAATGCGGAACGGGGCTTGGATGAACACCCGCGGCGACAAGCCCCGCGATGTGGGCCATGTCGGTCACCATCACCGCGCCGATTCGATTGGCGGCTGCGCGGATGCGCGGGAAATCGATGACGCGTGGGTAGGCGCTCGCGCCGACCATGATCATCTTCGGCTTGTGCTCGTCGGCGAGCCGATCCAGCTCGTCGTAGTCGATACGTTCGTCGGCGGGTTTGACGCCGTACGGGACGACCTTGTAGAGCTGGCCTGAGAAGTTCAGCGGGTGGCCGTGCGTCAGGTGACCGCCGTGCGCGAGGTTCATCCCGAGGACCGTATCGCCCGGCTTCATGACGGCGAAATACACGGCCATGTTCGCCTGTGCGCCCGCATGCGGCTGGACGTTGGCGTGATCGGCGCCGAAGAGCTTCTTCGCGCGTGCGATGGCCAGGCTTTCCACGACGTCGACGTACTCGCAGCCGCCGTAGTAACGGCGCCCCGGGTATCCCTCGGCGTACTTGTTGGTGAACACTGAGCCCGCCGCGGACAAGATCGCCCGGCTCACGAAGTTTTCGGAGGCGATCAGCTCGAGGCCGCTGTTCTGCCGGTTCAATTCGCCGCGAACCGCGGTCGCGATTTCGGGATCGGCTTCCGCCAGCGTCCTCATGTCCATAGTCAGCCTGGAACTACGCGTGTGGTTTTCGTTCGGCTTCGAGAATCTGATCGACGCGGCGCTGATGACGTCCGCCGTCGAACGGCGTCTCCAGCCATAGCGTCAGGATCTCGTCGGCGAGTCCGAATGCGACGATACGGCCGCCCATCGAGAGCACGTTCGCGTCGTTGTGCTGTCGGGACAGGCGCGCCGTGTACAAATCGTGACAGAGCGCTGCGCGGATGCCCACGACCTTGTTGGCGGCGATCTGTTCGCCCTGGCCGCTTCCCCCGAGCACGACGCCGCGGTCGGCGTGGCCCTGGGCGACGGCACGTCCGACGCTGAAACAGATCGGCGGGTAGTCCACCGACGCTTCGCTGTCGGTTCCGTGATCGTCGACGGCGTGGCCCAGGCGTGTGAGCGTGTGCTTGAGGTGTTCCTTCAGCAGAAAGCCCGCATGATCCGCGCCGATCGCGATGCGCACAGGCGGAAATTGTACTATGGTTCAAGGTTCAGGGTTCCAGGTTCAGGGTTCGGAACGCGCGACGCGCGTCGGTTATTCGAACCTTGAACCTGGAACCCTGAACCCTGAACCTCATGTTCCCCACCGTTACCATTTCCTCGCGCGGTGAAGCCCGCCTCCGCGGCGGCCATCCGTGGATTTACCGCGCCGATGTCGGCGCCGTGCAGGCGGCCGGAGGCGACCGCGTGACGGTCCGCAGCGCCCGCGGGCAAATACTGGGTCACGCTTTCTACAGCGACCGCTCGCAGATCGCGCTGCGGATGCTCACGCGCGGCGAGGAACCTGCAGACGATGGGCTGATTCGGCGCCGGATTGAGGCGTCGCTGGCGTTTCGCGGCACGCTCGCGATTGACGGATCCGCATGCCGCCTCGTGCACGGCGAAGCCGATCTACTGCCGTCGCTGATCGTCGATCGATACGGTGATTACCTGGTGGTCCAGACGCTGTCGCAGGGGCCCGATCGCCTGCTGCCGCTGTTTGTCTCGACGCTCCAGGAGCTGGTTGGGCCCGCGGGAATCCTTGCGAGAAACGATCCCCGGACACGGGCGCTGGAAGGGCTGGAGCAGAAGGTGGAAGTGCTGGCGGGCGAGGTCCCGGATGCCATCGCCGTCACCGAGAACGGTGTGCGCTACGACGTCGACGTGCGGCGCGGCCAGAAGACAGGTCTCTTCCTGGATCAGCGCGAGAACCGGAGCGCCGCGGCGTCGTATGCGCGCGGACGGCTGCTGGACTGCTTCACGTACAACGGCGGGTTCGCGCTGGCCCTCGCGAGCCGGTGCGACGAAACGATCGCGATCGATGTGTCCGAGGACGCGATCGCCCGCGCTGCGCGAGAACGCCGCCGCCAACGGCGTTTCGATCGACGCGCGTGTGGGCAACGTCTTCGACGAGCTCCGCGGGCTCGATCGGCTCGGCGAACGGTTCGACACGATCGTGCTCGACCCGCCGGCATTCGCCAAGAACAAGGCGGCGGTGACCAACGCGCGGGCGGGCTACAAGGAAATCAACCTGCGCGCGTTCAAGCTGCTCAATCACGGCGGCACGCTCGTGACGTGCAGCTGCTCCTATCACGTCAACGAAGGCATGTTCGGGGAGATCGTGTACGAAGCGGCGCTCGACGCCCAGGCCAGCGTCACCGTCGTCGAGAAGCGGATGCAGGCACGCGATCACCCCGTGCTGCTCGGGGTTCCTGAAACGTACTACCTGAAATGTTTCATCCTCAGAAAACTGTAGCCGCGTTGGCGGCGGAGGCGAAACGCGCCGTCAGGCGCCTGGCGCGGCCAGCCGGTGAGTTCGACGCGAGCCGCTACTTTCGGGGCGCGCACGACCTCGGCTTCTACAACACGGGAACCGGCCCGCTGCGCGCGCTGGCGCGTGCGATTCACAGGGCGCAGGCCGAGCACTGGGACGTGAACGACGCGATGGCGTTCGCGGACGCGCTCATGCCCGATCGCTATCTCGAGGTGAAAGCCATCGGCCTCGAGATCGTGGCGCGATACCGGCGCGACTTTTCCCCGCGCTGTTGCCGCGGTGGAAGCGCTGGCTCTCGCGCAATCACTCGACCAACTGGGCGACGACCGACCAGATGTGCGGCATGCTCATCGGGCCGCTGCTGGCGGCCCATCCGGAGCTGGCGCCGCGGATGCGGGCGTGGTCGAAGGACCGCAACATGTGGGTGCGCCGCGCGTCCATCGTTGGGCTTCTGCCGCTCGTGCGGCAGGGAGGCGGAGTCGAGCTCGTCTACGAAATCGCGAAGCGGCTGCACGCGGACCCGGAGGATCTGATCCAGAAGGCGGTCGGCTGGGCGCTTCGCGAGGCGGGCAAGGTCGATGCGGCGCGCCTCGACCGGTACCTGCGCGCCAATGTCAGCATCATCCCGCGCACGACGTTCCGCTACGCCATCGAAAGGTTTACGGCCGGAGAACGCCAGAGGCTCATGCGGTTGCGTCCCAGGCCCCCGACCCCAGGCCCTAACCTCCAGGCCCAGTTCTTGATATAGTCGCACCTTAACCGCCAGGGGTATCCCGTCCGGGATTGAGAGCAGACCCTTGGAACCTGATTCGCCCTCGTGCCAGGCGTGGGCGGGTGAAGGGAGAGCGGCATGTCAGACTTCTCAACGGCGTTTCCCAACTCCACGAAAATTCTCGTCGACGGCGCGCAGAACGTGCACGTGCCGATGCGCGAGGTGGCACTCGACAGCGGCAAATCGTCGATTCGCGTCTACGACACCAGCGGCCCGCAGGGGCACGACGTCAAGGCCGGATTGCCGAAGCTGCGCGAGACGTGGGTGCGAGCGAGGCTCGATGCTGAAGGCCTCAACGGGCCGCGTACGCGAAACGTCACCCAGCTGCATTACGCGCGCAAGGGCGAGATCACCCCCGAGATGGAGTTCATCGCGATCCGCGAGGGGCTGCCTGCGGATTTCGTTCGCGACGAAGTGGCGCGCGGCCGGGCAATCATTCCGGCCAACATCAACCACCTCGAGCTCGAGCCGATGATCATCGGCCGCAACTTCCTGGTGAAGATCAACGCGAATATCGGCAACTCCGCGGTGTCTTCGTCGATCGACGAGGAAGTCGAGAAGCTCCGGTGGGCGACGCTGTGGGGCGCCGACACGGTGATGGACCTGTCGACGGGGAAGAACATCCACGAGACGCGCGAGTGGATCGTCCGCAACTCGGCCGTGCCGATCGGGACGGTGCCGATCTACCAGGCGCTCGAGAAAGTCGGCGGCCGCCCCGAAGACCTCACGTGGGACGTCTACCGCGACACCCTGATCGAGCAGTGCGAGCAGGGGGTGGACTATTTCACCGTTCACGCCGGTGTGCTGCTGCGCTACATCCCGATGACCGCCCGGCGGGTCACCGGCATCGTGTCACGCGGCGGATCGATCATGGCCAAGTGGTGCCTCGCGCATCATCAGGAAAATTTCACCTACACGCACTTCCGCGACATCTGCGAAATCATGCGCGCCTACGACGTGTCGTTCTCGCTGGGCGACGGTCTGCGGCCCGGCTCCATTGCCGATGCCAACGACGAACCGCAGTTCGCGGAGCTCAAGACGCAGGGCGAGCTCACCAGGATTGCCTGGGAGTACGACGTCCAGGTGATGAACGAAGGCCCGGGCCACGTCCCTATGAATCTCATCAAAGAGAACATGGAGAAGCAGCTCGACTGGTGCGGCGAGGCGCCGTTCTACACCCTCGGTCCGCTCACCACAGATATCGCGCCGGGCTACGACCACATCACCTCGGCGATCGGCGCCGCGATGATCGGCTGGTACGGCACCGCGATGCTGTGCTACGTCACGCCCAAGGAGCACCTCGGCCTCCCCAACAGAGACGACGTGAAGGCCGGCGTGATCGCGTACAAGATCGCCGCGCACGCCGCCGACCTCGCCAAGGGCCACCCCCGCGCGCGCGAATGGGACGACGCGCTGTCGAAGGCGCGGTTCGAGTTCAGGTGGGAAGACCAGTTCAACCTGGCGCTCGATCCGGTGACGGCTCGCGCGTACCATGACGAGACGCTGCCGGCGGACGGCGCGAAGGTCGCGCACTTCTGCTCGATGTGCGGGCCGAAATTCTGCAGCATGGAGCTCACGCAGCAGGTCCGCGACGAAGCCGCTCGCGGCATGGAAGAGAAGTCGCTGGAGTTCAGGAAGCGCGGCGAGATCTACGTCGACCAGACGTAGCGTCCGGCTTTAGCCGGACGCGAACGTCCGCCTGAAGGCGGCCGCTACTTCTGCGCGGGCACGATCTGAATGATGCTCGGGAACCGCGCGGGCTGCCCACCCGGTTTCGGATTCGGGTAGCCCTGCGACACGTCCGACTGGAAATCCTTGATCACCACGCCAGGCGGAAATGCCATCCGATCCTCGTCGAACCGCCCGACGTCGAATTCGTGCGTGGCCGGCACCTCGTAAACGAGCTCGCCCTTCTGCTTGAGCGCGTTCCGGTAGTACGTCACCAGGTCCACGAACGTCGCTGACGATCCGAAGATGTAGTAGCGCTGGCCGCGGCCCGCGTTGTACGACGCGATGAACTGGGCGCCGGGATAGACGGGCACGCCCAGCGTGACTTCGGTTGGCGCAGCCTCGGCCGGCGGTGCTGCTGCGGCCGGGGGCTGCGAGGGCTGCGCCGTTGCCGGGGGCGGAGGCGCGACCCGTGGAGGCTGGCCGGGAGCTGCGGGACGCGAGGCGCCAGGCGCGGGAAACGGCTGTGGCGTCTGACCCGCCGCCAGGATCGCGACCGCCATGATCAGCGCGAGCATGGAACGATTATACGGCCGTCCGGAACCCTGCCCGGTTACGGGGCGTCTGATAAAGTGGGGTCTGGATACCGCATGTCAAACACGTTCAAGACTGCACTGCTGCTGGGCACGCTCAGCGCGTTGCTGCTGTTCATCGGGGAAGCCCTGGGCGGCGCCCAGGGGCTGGTCGTCGGTTTCCTTTTCGCCGTCGTCACCAACTTCGCGTCCTACTGGTTTTCGGACACGATCGTCCTGAAGATGTATCGGGCCTCTGAGGTCGGGCCGGACCACCGGCTGTCCCGCAGTGTGCAGCGACTCGCCGCGCGCGCCGGCCTGCCGCAGCCCCGTTGCTACGTGATCCCGGATCGTTCACCAAACGCGTTTGCCACGGGCCGCAGCCCCGAGCACGCGGCCGTCGCGGCCACCGAAGGCATCCTGCAGATCCTGAGCGACGACGAGCTCGACGGGGTGCTGGCTCACGAGCTCGCGCACGTCAAGCATCGCGACATCCTCACGAGCTCCGTCGCCGCCACGCTCGCCGCGGCGATCATGATGGCCTCCCGCTTCGCGATGTTCTTCGGCGGCGGCCGGGACGATCGCCGGGAGGGCAGTCCGATCGCGCTCTTCGCCACGATCATCCTGGCGCCGATTGCCGCAATGCTGATCCAGGCCGCGATTTCCCGCTCGCGCGAGTTCGACGCCGACGCCGGCGGCGCATCCATCGCGGGCTCGCCGGACGGACTGGTCACTGCGCTGCAGAAGATCGAAGCCGTGGCGCGCGCCGTGCCCATGGACGCGAATCCTGCGACCGCTCACATGTTCATCATCAAGCCGTTCTCGGCCGGCGGGCTGATGGGCCTGTTCAGCACTCATCCGCCGACCAGCGAGCGAATCGCTGCCCTGCTGCATTCGCCGCGCTGACGTGAGCCTGACGCGGGCACACTCACCCGTAGCGCGGGCCTGAAGCCCTGCGCTACACAGCGTCGTACTTTTCCGCTCCAGACGGTACGATGCCTGCAGCCGGACGGTTCCGTCTGCCACCCTACAACCTGTTGACGAATAACCGCTTGAACTCGCCGCGTCTGAACTCGCAGATGGGGCCAGCGCTGGCGTACGTTTTGCTCCGTTTGCGATCAGCGGAGGGCGACGTGCAGGTTGACGACTTCGACATCTCGTCCAGCAAGGTCGGTGAGTCGGCCGTTCGGCAGATTGATCGCGCGGTGGAGGAGGCGCGCCGCCGCGATCACGGGCTGCTCTCGAATGAGCATCTGTTTCTGGCCTTCGCGCAGGTGGAGTGGGACTTGTTCGCCGACGTTATGCGGGACGTCGGGCTCAACCCGCACGTGATTCTCGAGGCGACCGAGGAGCACCTCCGCCGCGTTCCGCCGCTGACCATCCCGCGGTTCCGCGTGTCGTCGCCCACCAAGCTCATCTTCAAGCTCGCCTTGCACCGCGCCACGCGGGCCGGAAAACAGGCGATCGAAGCCGTGGATATCGTCGCAGCGGTGCTCGAGGAGACGCCGCCCGGCGCGGCGGCAGCCATCCTCGCGCGGCACGGCGCCGATCCGACTGCCGTGGTGTTTCACCTGCACGAACGGACGCGCGAAATGGAAATTCGTGACGAACGCCTCAAGAAGCGCTACGAACTGCCCGCCTACCTGAAACAGTTTTCCACGAACCTGAACGTCCTTGCCCAGCAGGACCGCCTGCCGCCCCTGTTCGGACGCGAGAAGGAAATCGGGCAGGTGCTTGAAATCCTCTGCCACCGCGACCGTTCCAACTCGGTGATGCTGGTCGGCGAACCTGGCGTGGGCAAGACCGCCATCGCCGAAGGACTCGCCCGGCGCATCGAGCTCGAACCGTCCACCGTGCCGACGCGCCTGCGCAACTGCCAGATCGTGAACCTCCAGATGAACGCCCTGGTCGCCGGCACGATGCTGAGAGGAATGTTCGAGGACCGGCTGCAGAACGTCATCCGGGAACTGAAGGAGCAGCCGCACCTGATCGTCTTCGTGGACGAGGCGCACACGATCGTCGGCGCCGGTTCGGCCCTCGGCGCGCCCTCCGACGCGGCGAACGTCTTCAAGTCCGTGCTCGCGCGGGGCGAGATCAGGATGATCGCCGCCACGACGATCGCCGAGTACAAGCAGTACTTCCTCGAGGACGAAGCCCTGGCGCGGCGATTCCGCTGCGTCAACGTCGCGGAGCCGACCGTCGAAGAAACGCGGCGGATCCTGTACAGCCTCAGGCCCCGATTCGAGCGCAACTACTCGGTGCGGCTGCAGGACGAAGCAATCGAGACCGTCCTCGAGTTGTCGCCGCGCTACGTCCGCCACCTGCGGCTGCCGGACAAGGCGATCGGCTGGCTGGATACGGCGGCCGTGCGCGCGGAAATGAATCGCCGATGGGAGGTTCAAGCCTCCGATATCGTGGCGGTCGTGTCACAGGTCGCGCAGATTCCCGAGGACATGGTTTCGCGCGACGTGAGCGATCGGTTCAACGACATCGAGCCGACGCTGGCCCGGCGCCTCGTCGGCCAGAAGGCTGCGGTTTCCGCGGTCGCCAGGCGGCTCGTGCTGAACAAAGGACCCCTCAAGGACGGCTTCGATCGGCCGGACGGCGTGCTGCTGTTCCTCGGGCCGACGGGCGTTGGCAAGACCGAGCTGGCGAAGGCGACCGCCGAGTTCCTGTTCGGTGACGCGAAGAAGATGATTCGCATCGACATGTCGGAGTACCAGGAGGGCTCGATCGGCGTCGACAAGCTGATTGGCATGCCGCGGGGAATCGCCGGCAGCGAACGCGGCGGCATCCTGACGAACCAGCTGAGGGACGCGCCGTACTCGGTGGTGCTGCTCGACGAGGTCGAGAAAGCGAGCCCGATGCTCCTGAATCTCTTCCTGCAGGCGTTCGACGAAGGCTGGCTGACCGACGGCCGCGGCAAGCGTGTGTATCTCAGCGACGCCGTCGTCATCATGACGTCGAACCTCGGGTCCGAGCATTTCCGCAAGCTGACGAGTCCTTTCGGGTTCCGGTCGAAGTCGTACGGGATCGATCAGGTCCAGGGCGAAGTCATGCGCGAGCTCGAACGGCGGTTTTCACCCGAGTTCCGCAACCGCATCGACGACGTCGTGCTGTTTGCGCCGCTGACGCATGACGAAGTGCGTGAGATCGCCAGCCACCATCTCTCGGACCTCGCGGCCACACTTGCGCGGTCGCAGAGAAAGCTGGAGATCGATGAGGATGCCCTCGAGCTCCTCGTCCGGCAAGGGTACAGCCTGGCGTACGGCGCGAGGTTCCTGAAGCGCACCATCGACGAGCGCATCAAGCTGCCCATCAGCGCGCGGTGGAAGGAAAGCTCCCACTTCCATATCGTTGCCCGCGACGGCGAGCTCGTTGTGGACTGTGGATCGATCCCTGAGACGACGGGACGCTGGTCGACGTCGGGGCCTGGTCAGTCCCAGGCGAACCCGACCTGCTCGGCCGCCTGATCGAGCGCGGCGGGCTCCGCCGCTGCTGCGGAGCCCGCATCCTCTCTCTTCGAGAGGCCGTAGCGATCCTGCAGCACGCGCACGACCGCCTGCACCTCGTTGCGATAAGCAGGCGGCGCAAATTTCCCCGTGTACAGCTTTTCGAAACGAGGCACCATCGCGGGAAATTCGCGGTAGATGAAGTCCATGAAGTGGGTTCGTGTCCCACCCTGCAGGTGCATCACGTTGCAGCCGACGAACCGCGCGCCGTGGTCGGCAATAGCCTTGATCGTGCCTTCGATTTTCGAGCGCGACGACGTGAAGCCGGGCACGATGGGCGCCATCAGCACACCGGCGTGGACGCCCGCGTCGACCAGCTCGCGCACTGCGCGCAGCCGCTGCAGCGGGTGAGCGGTGCCCGGCTCGAGCGTCCGCCACGCGTCCTCGTCCACCGTGGGGATGCTCATGTAAACGGTGCAACCCGCGGCGCGCGTCACATCCAGCAGCACGTCGCGATCGCGCACGATCATCGGCCCCTTCGTGATGACCGACACGGGCGTCCGTCCCCGCGCCAGGACCTCAAACGATCGCCGCGTCAGCTTGTAGTGGCCCTCGATCGGCTGGTACGGATCGGTCGCCGTGCCGACGGCCACCTTCTCGCGCTTCCACGACGGCCGGTCGAGCTCGCGCGCGAGCACGTCGACGACGTTGATCTTGACCAGGATCATGGACGCGAACTCGTCGCCGGCGTTCATCTCGAACTGCTCGTGGTAGCGCCGCGCGAAACAGTAGTGGCAGCCGTGCGTGCAGCCGCGGTAGGCATTCAGCGTCCAGTTGAAAAAGGGCATGCCCTTGACGCGGTTCAGGGCCGACTTGCAGGTAATTTCCTGATAGCGGGCTGCGTCGGCGCGGAGGTCGGCGCCTGTCAGAGCTCCGGTGCCGCCGGCCTTCACGGTGAGGGCGACGTCGCGCGTAGTGGGCTTGCGATTGCCGAGTTCAAACAGGGGCATTTCGCTATATCTTCGCCCCCTATACTGCGCGCCGTTCTGGGCGCGAGTCAAGCCGGCGGACGCCTTCTCCAATCGTCGAGCAGATCGTCGAGGGTCCGATCGAGCGGGATCTCGGGCTGCCAGCCGAGTTCGGTCTGGATCCGGGTCGGATCCCCGAGCAGCAGCGGCACGTCGTTCGGTCGCAGTCGCGCGGGATCTACGCGCACGCGAATCGGCACACGCGCGCGCGCGAGCAGGCGGTCGAGCACTTCCCGGATCGTGATGGCACGCCCCGAGCACACGTTGTAGGGCCGACCGGGTGTGCCGCACTCGAGAATCAGCCGGTAGGCCCGAATCGTATCGCGCACGTCGGTGAGGTCGCGGCGCGCGTCGAGGTTGCCAACTGCGATCTCCGGCTCCCGTCGGCCCGCTTCGATGTCGGCAATGCGCTGCGCAAATCCAGATGCGGCGAAAACCGGGTCCTGACGCGGGCCCATGTGGTTGAACGCGCGCGCGATGGTGACGTGCAAGCCGTCCAGATTTCCGCGAAGGCCGTCCATCTCCTGCGCGAGCTTGCTGAGACCATAGGGACTGCGCGGGACGAGCGAATCCTCTTCGGTCAGGGCTCGGTCTGCCGCGGCGTACACCATGGCAGAGCCAGGAATAACCACCCGCGCCGCCAGCGCTGCGCGCCGCAAGCCTTCGAGCAGATTGTGGGTGCCGCGCACGTTGATGGCAAGAGTGCGCGCCGTGTCCCCCCAGGACATCCCGACGTGGGCGGCGCCCGCACAGTGGTACACGACAGCCGGACGCACCTCCGCGATCGCGCGGTGAACAGCCGCCGGATCGAGCAGATCGATTGCCTGCCACGTAATTCCGGCCCGCGACGGTGCAGGCGCTCTCCCGCCGGTGCGGTGCCACGCGACAACACCGGTGCCCAGGAGATCGAGCAGATGGCCGCCGACAAAACCCGCGGCGCCGGTGACGAGAATTGCTCCCGGCATGGGTTAGCGGGGCACCCCGCTCATCGCGCCGCCGAACGGCGAGAAGTTGCCGAGCCCCGCGAGGCTGAACGAGAGGAAGAATCGGTGGTCGGAAGGGACGGGCAGGCCGGCGGTGACGCCCCCGTAGTTGAACCGCTGGTAGTCGAACGAGATGCCGCAGCACTGCGAGTTGTAGAACGCCGACACCCGCTGATTGAGGATCTTGCCCTGCGTCACGTCCCAGCTGAACGAGTAGACCGTGCCGAGCGCGTTGTCCCGCGTGTGTGCGTTGGTCTGCGCGTTGACCGCCTGCGTCAGCGTGTTCTGGTCGTTGAAGCCCTGGAGCTGCTCGATGTAGCCCTGCTTGCTCCAGCTGACGTTGGTCTGAACGCGGCCGGTCCAGTTGTAGCTGCCGCCAGCGGAAATCTGGCGCAGGGCCAGGTAACGGCTATCGACTTCGATGCTCGCGGTCGCGTTCAGGTCATTGCCCGGCATGCCGCGAAACGTGAACAGGATCGGCGAGAAGTTGCTGCGTGCCACGCCGTTGTTGGCGGATGAATACCGCGGGTCGTATTGCGACGCGAGCGAGTTCGTGTAGTACGTCTGCGACACGGCCACGTCCAGAATTTCGCGCGCCTGGCTCGGGCGGCCGCCATCGCCTGGCCGCTTGGCGTAGAACCTGTTGTTCAGCCCGTAGGAGTACTGGGTGCTGCCGCCCACAATGGTGTCCGTGCCGTCGATCTGGATGACCCGGTTGAAGTTGTCGAACGCGGACGTACGGCTGATGTTGAGGAACGGCTCCACGGTGTGCTTGAATTTCTCCGCGTACCCGTTGTCAGGCGTTTCCCAGATCCGGTTGAAGACCGGCCCGATGATCTGCGCGGAGAGCGTGTAGAACTGGCGGTTCAGCGGATCGTCGGTGACAACCGACGCATCTTCAGCCGAGAGGCTTCGCGAGTAGGCCGTTTCGCGCCACGCCGCAGTGGTGTTGACCGTGAACCACTGCCATCTCTTGAAGGGAAAACGCACCTGTGGCGTGAAGTCGACCCGGTTGACGTCCTGGTTGTAGCCGAAGCCATTCGAGGTATCCAGGCTGTTCTTGAGTAGGCTTGCGTACTCGCCACCCACCGAGAAGTACATTGGCGTGCCTGGAATCAGCCGTTCGTTTCGTGACAACGCCACCTTGGGCCAGCTGCCTGACGTGCTCGAGGCCGTCTGGCTCGAGAAGTAGTCCGTGTGGTCCACAGTGGCGTTCAGCGAGTAGCTGCGCCACGCCCCGACGACGTTGCCCCCGAACGACCGCTGGTTCTGGTACGCGTTGGCGTAGTTCATCTGGACGGACTGCATCTGCACGAGGCTCGAGAAATAGTCCACCCGGGCGCGCGCGCGAAGATTGCCCGGCAGCACCTGGTTGGCGCCGCCGTGCAGTTCCCAGCTGTTGCTGGCAGTCGACGGCGTGACGGTGCCGTCCTGGCCCACGTAGTCGGCGGAGTGCTCGTTCAGGAAGTTGCCGCGGAAGTCGCCGTTCGATCCGGGACCGAAGTTGTAGCGATACTCCGACCCGCCGCCCTGTCCGGTCTTCGAGTACCAGACGTGCTCGAACGTCAGATCCTGGCTGCGGCCCAGTACCCAGAAAAACGCGTTGTGCAGGGACTGACCGCGCAGATCCGAGGAACCGTACGTCGGTATCAGGATGCCGGTGGCCCGGTCGTCCTTCTTGGTCGGATAGTACAGGACGGGCACATAGAGCATCGGCACGCCCTTGACGCTGAACACGGCGCTCCGCAGGAGCGTGTAGTTGTCGATGCTCAGCACGACGATGCCCGCGTGCAGCTCCCAGCGCGGCGTCGGTTGGACGCATGTCGTAAAACCGCCGTTCGTGATCTTGTACTTCTTGGGTCCGATCTTCTCGACCGTTTCTCCCTGGAAGTACACGTCGGTTTCCTGGCTCGAGACACTCGGGACCGCGATCGCGCCGGGCCGCGGCACCTGGGGCTTGACATTGGCGAAGCCGTAGGCCCTGTAGAAGGTGCCGAGCCTGGTCTTGGTGTTGAAGTCCACGCGCTCGGCCGCGATCCGGTTGCCCGTCTGCACGAGCACGACGTTACCCGTCGCGACCGCGCGATCCGAGTCCGTGAAGATTTCGACTTCGTTGGCGTAGAGCTCGATGTCGCCGCGCTTGAGCTCCACCTGGCCCGACAGCTGGATGCGATTCTCGCCGATGCGGACCTGGCGCTCGCTGATGGCGTTGTCGAAGCCCGGCACGCCTTGCGCCGCGGCGGGGCCCGCTCCGGCGATGATCAGCAGGGCGCCGGCCATAACCCGGATCGAAAGGACCCGGGGGAATCTCGAAACGATATCCATCAGTGACGCGGGAATCGATCGAAGGGTATCACGCGCCGATCTCCTTCATGATATCGCCGAGTAGAAATATCGATCCCGCCACGACGACGCGCGACGAAATCCGCCACGCGGCGTCAAGCGCGTCGACGGGAGAAGCGACGACGTCGACGATCGTGGACGGCGAAACCGCCCGCACCTCTGCAGCCAGTGCCTCCGGATCCGCCGAACGCGAATTGGCGGCTCGTGTGACGATCACTCGATCGACGGCCGGCAGCAGCACGTGGAGCATTCCGCGCGCGTCCTTGTCGCGCATCGCAGCGAACACGAGGACCGGCGGCGCTCCGCCGGCGCTCGTGAGATAGGACGCCAGCGCCGACGCACCGGCCGGGTTGTGCGCGGCGTCCAGGATCAACTCGCGCCCGCCCGACAGCATCCGCCGCTCGAGCCGGCCCGGCCACGACACCTGCTCGAGGCCATCGACGACGGCGGCCGGCGGGACGGCCACGCCGCAGGCGTCGAGCGTTTCGAGCAGCCGCACCGCGACGATGGCGTTGGCGGCCTGATGTGCTCCGCGCAGCGCCAGCGTGACCGTGCCGTAGTCCCTCGCAGGTGTCCGCAGCCGGAACACGTTGTCGCCTGCAGCGCCCGGGGTGAGGCGCGCGATATCCACGCCGTCGCCAGCGCGGATGAGCTCGGCCCCCCGATCGCGGGCCACTCGCGCGATGACCTCCCACGCTTCCGGTCCCACATCGCCCACGATCACCGGGATGCCTGCCTTGATGATGCCGGCCTTCTCCGCGGCGATCTCGCCCAGCGTCGATCCCAGGTACTGCTGGTGATCGAAGTCGATCGACGTGATCGCGGAAGCGATCGGGCGGATCACGTTCGTCGAATCGAGCCGGCCGCCGAGGCCGACCTCGACCACCGCGATCTCGACGTGCGCCCGGCGAAACAGTTCGAACGCCAGCGCGGTCGTCGCTTCGAAGAACGTCGGCGGGGCCTGCAGGGCGCCCTCCGCCCGGAGCTGCTCAATCGCCTCGCGGACATCGCCGGCGGCGCCGCGCATCGCCGCCGCGTCCACGGGCCGTCCGCCGACGACGAATCGTTCGGATAGATCGATGAGGTGCGGTGACGTATAGCGGGCCGATCGGTACCCGGCGCAGCCGAGCGCCGTGTCGACCATGGCCGTGACCGAGCCCTTGCCGTTTGTGCCGGCGACGTGAACCGACCGGAACGTGCGCTCCGGGTGGCCGAGGCGAGCGAGCAGCGTCTCTATGTTTTCGAGACCAAACTTGATCCCGAACTGTTCGAGGCGGAACAGGTACGCGAGGTGGTCCAATTACAGCAGCGGTGCCGCCTCGGGCACGATCCTCGTGCCGGCGGCGGTTGACGCGGGTTCGAGCGGCGCCGCGCCCATGAAGCGCAGGGCCTTCGCGATGATCGACTTCATCTCGCGCCGATCGATCACGAGATCGACCATACCCTTCTCGAGGAGGAACTCGGCGCGCTGGAATCCCTCCGGCAGCTTCTGCCTGATCGTCTGCTCGATGACGCGCGGTCCGGCAAACCCGATGAGCGCTTTGGGCTCGGCGATGTTCAGGTCGCCGAGCATTGCGAAGCTCGCCGTGACACCGCCGGTCGTGGGATCCGTCAGCACGGCAATGTAGGGGAGCCGTTCCTGGGCGAGCCGGGCGAGCGCCCCGGAGATCTTCGCCATCTGCATCAGCGAAAGCGCCCCTTCCATCATCCGCGCGCCGCCCGAACTGCACACGATGACGACCGGCCAGCGGTTGTCGATTGCGCGTTCGATCGCGCGCGTGATCTTCTCGCCGACGACCACGCCCATGCTGCCGCCGATGAAGCTGTATTCCATGGCGGCGACGATCGTCTGGATGCCGTCGAGGCGTCCCAACGCCGCAATCACGGCGTCCTTCTGGCCGGTTGCCTCGATGCTCGATTCGAGGCGCGTCCGATAGGGCTTCGTGTCAGTAAATTTCAGCGGGTCGGTCGAGACCAGCCCCTTGTCGTACTCGGTGTACGTGCCGTCGTCGAACAGCATCCGCAGTCGATCGGTAGCGCCGATGCGGAAATGATGGCTGCACTTGGGGCAGACGTTCAGGTTGGTGGCGAGATCCTTGTTGTAGATGACCTGCTCGCAGCCGGCACACTTGACCCAGAGGCCTTCCGGCACACGGCTCGTCTTGTCCTTGGTGGCGGCGATCGGTTTGCGGGCCCGCTTGAACCAAGCCATGGAGCGACCAGCTTATCAGGGGCCGGACGCCAGAGGCTAGAGGTTAGAGGTTGGGGACTTGGGGCTGGGGCCGGACGGTCGACTGCCGACTGCCGACTGCCGCTACTACTTCGTCCTTGGCACGTAATACCGCGTTCCCGATCCCATGGAGCGAATCTGTTTGATCAGATCGTCGAGGGCCTCGTCGCTCGCGTCCGAATCGAACTGAGACGTCTCGACGACGAGGAGCGGCGTGGCGTTGTAGTGAAAGAAGTAGTGGTGGTACGCCTCGTTCAGCTCGCGCAGATAGTCGTCGTCGGGCTGCAGCGCGACCGCCTCGGCGTCCGAGCGGCGGCCGTGCACGCGTCGCAGGAGCACGTCGGTCGGCGCCTGGAGGTAAATCACCAGATCGGGCGGCGGTACGTCGCGCGCGAGGAGTTCGTAGAGCCGCTGGTAGATGAACAGCTCGTTGTCGTCGAGGTTCAGATACGCGAAGATCTTGTCCTTGTCGAACAGGTAGTCGCAGAGCGTGGTCTGGCTGAAGAGGTCCGCCTGCCGCAGGGACGTCTGCTGCCGATGGCGATTGAGGAGATAAAACAGCTGGGCCTGCAGCGACGCGCCGGGCCGGTCCGCGTAAAAGTCCGCGAGGAAGGGGTTCTCGGTATCTTCGAGGACGACTGTCGCATCCAGGCGCGTGCCGAGACGCTCTGTCAGCGACGTCTTCCCCGCGCCAATGGGCCCTTCGATCGCGATGTAGCGAAACTGCAAGCGGGGCCGATGATATCATCGCGCCAGTGTTCGCAGACTTCCTGCCGCGTCGTCTTGTCGTCACGCTCGCGATCGTGTGCAGCGGGATCGCGTGCGCGAGCGCCCCGCCGGCTCCCGCTACGGCTCGCAGCGTGCCCGCCCCGCCCGTTCAGCCCTTTGAGCAGAAGATGGCCTCGATCCTCAGGCTCGAGGATCAGCGGATCCTGCGCGGTACTTCGCCTGCCGCTGTCCCCGCTGCGCCGGGCAGCGCGGCCGCCGCGCAGACGGCATCGCCTGAAATCGACCTTGGCCGGCTGCTGACCGATACGGAGGCGCGCGTGCGCCGGCGGGCAGCGCTCGCCGTCGGCCGCGTCGGGCTCACCGAAGGCGTGCCGCTGCTGACGCCGGTGCTGAACGATGCGGATCCGGAAGTGCGGCAGATGGCGGCGTTCGCCCTCGGTCTCATCGGGGACCGCAGTGCGCGCGACCCGCTCGTCACGGCGCTCGCGGATCAGTCGCCGCTCGTGCAGGGCAGCGCGTGCGAGGCGCTCGGCCTCATCGGCGATCCGGCGGCGGCCGCGCCCATCGGTGCGCTGCTCACGCGGCTGACCGGCGTGCTGGCGCAAACGGCGGCGGACTCCGACGAATCGAAGCGCGATACGCCGGCGGCGGCGTTCCGGCTCGGCCTCGAAGCGCTCGTCCGCCTGAAGGCGTACGACGCGCTCGCGGCAGCGGTGCTCGACGCGTCAGGCCAACCGAAAGTCAGATGGTGGCCGGCGGCGTTTGCGCTGGGCCGCCTCGAGGACAAGCGCGCGCTCCCGGCGCTCCTCACCCTGGCCGGCGACAACACACCGTACACGAAGGCCTTTGCCGCGAAGGGGCTCGGCGCTCTTCGCGACCGCTCCGCGGTTCCGGTTCTCCTGCCGCTCCTGACCGGTTCCGATGCCGGCGCACAGGTGGAAGCTATTCGCGCGCTGGGCCGCATCGGCGATTCCGCGGCCGCGCAGCCGCTGTTACGCATCGTGCAGGCCGCCGGCACGACACCGCCGGTTCGGCTCGAAGCGGTGACCGCGCTGGGCGGTGTGCGAGCGGCCGCCGTCACCGACGCGCTCGTGGACATGTTGTCGGATCGCAGCCCCGCCGTTCGTGCGGCCGCTCTGCGGTCGATCGCGACGCTCGACCCCGACGGCTTCGTGGCGGTGCTGTCGGGATTGGACGCCGACCCGGACTGGCACGTGCGCGCTGCGCTCGCCTCGATCCTGAGCACGCTGCCGACGCGCACCGGCATGCCCCGGCTCAACGGGATGCTGGCCGACAGCGATCAGCGCGTCGTCGCCGCTGTGCTCAACGCGCTCGTGAAGATCGGCGCGCCCAACGCGGGCTCGTTGCTACTCGATCACCTGAGCGCGGACGATCCCGTCGTGCGGGCCGCGGCCGCGGCCGGCCTCGGCGAGCTGCGCGCCCCGGCGGGGGCGCAGGCGCTGCCGGCGGCGTATCAGTACGGCCTTCGCGATTCGACCTACGTGGCGCGGGCGGCCGTCGTGGAGGCGTTCGCGAAGTACGGCATCTCATCGGCGCGGTCGCTGCTCGACGCCGCGCTGGCCGACAAGGACTGGGCGGTCCGCGTCCGCGCGGCCGCGCTGCTCAAACAGGCCGACCCTGCCGTCGACACCGCCGCGCGCGTGCGCCCGGCGCCGTCGCACCTGCCGGCGGAAACCTACCAGGCGCCGCGCCTCATCTCGCCCCCGGTGTCCACGCAGGCGTACATCGACACCGACCGGGGCACGATTCAGATCGAGCTCGCGGTGCTCGATGCGCCGCTGACCGTGGACAACTTCATCACGCTGGCGCGCAAAGGGTTCTACACGGGGCTGACGTTCCACCGCGTCGTCCCCAACTTCGTCGTGCAGACGGGCGACCCGCGAGGCGACGGGGAAGGCGGCCCGGGCTATACGATTCGCGACGAGATCAACGAACGGCCGTACCTGCGCGGGACCGTCGGCATGGCGCTCGACTGGGCGGATACCGGCGGCAGCCAGTTCTTCATCACGCACGCACCCGCGCCGCACCTCGACGCGAAGTACACCGCGTTCGGGCGCGTCATCGCCGGCATGGACGTGGTCGATCAGATTCAGGAAGGCGACGTCATCCGCCGCGTTCGCGTGTGGGATGGACAGGAGATGTCGGGGGAAAAGTGAAAGGGGGGCGACGGCCGCCCCCCTTTTTTATTGCGGGCGAGGTCGGCTTAGCGTTTCTTGCCGGCCTTCTTCTTCCCGCCCTTGGCTTTCTTCGCCATTGTCTTTTATCCCCCCCTTCATCTGGGTTTCACGCGCGTCATCGCCAGTGGCTGCCGCCTGGCACGCTCACCCGATGACTCCGCGCGTTCGCAAGGGATAGCCTAAGTAAGCCATCCTCATACCAGATATAGATTATGGATGCGGAATTTGAGATGTCAAGCACAAAAGTGCCTGAAATGTCAAAAAAAGTGTGTGATTGCATCGCGATCGATCACGACATGCTCGTACGAAGCTGCTGCTTTTCGCGATGACGATCGATCGCGAGCGCGATGAGCCGATCCACCAGCTGCGGAAACGCGATACCGCTTGCCGCCCACATCTTCGCGAACATCCCGATCGTCGTGAAGCCGGGAATCGTGTTGACCTCGTTCACGTAGAGGACCCCGCTGTCTCGCGCGAGGAGGAAGTCGACGCGCGCCATGCCGGCGCCGTCGATGGCCTTGAACGCGCCGATGGCCAGCGAGCGCACCTCGGCGGTGAGTGCTTCGCTGATCGGCGCGGGAATCAGCGGCACCGACCCATCGTCGATGTACTTGGCTTCGTAGTCGTAGAACTCGCGTGACGGCACGATCTCACCCGGCACGGACGCCTCCGGCTCGTCGTTGCCGAGCACGGAGCATTCGATCTCGCGCGCGTTGGGAACGGCCGCCTCGACGATGACCTTGCGATCGAATTCGGCGGCGAGCGTGATGGCGGCGCGCAGCTCGACGGCGTGATGGGCTTTCGAAATGCCCACGCTCGATCCGAGGTTCGCGGGCTTGACGAAGAGCGGAAAGCCCAGGCGGCCGACGGTGTTGAGGACGCGATGCTCGCTCTTGCGCCACTCGTGCTTCAGGACCACCTCGTAGTCGCAGATGGGCAGCCCTCTCGCCGCGAACGCGAGCTTCATCGCGGCCTTGTCCATCCCGGTTGCCGACGCCAGCACGCCGCACCCGACATACGGAACGTTTGCCAGTTCGAGCAGCCCCTGCACCGTGCCGTCTTCGCCGTAGGGTCCGTGAATCGCCGGGAACACGACGTCGAGGCCGACGCCGGCGACCAGTCCGCCGTCGCTGGCCGGTCGGGGAACGAGCTGGGCGTCGCGGTCGGCGGTCTCCTGGAGCGCGGCCGACCCCGCCCCTCCGGCGGCGATCACTTCCGCCGCTGACGTCAGCCGCGGCGGCGCCGACGGGAGCACCCACCGTCCATCCTTATTTATGCGAATCGGGACGGCCTCGTAGCGCGCCGGATCGAGGTTTTGAAACACGGCGGCGGCCGAGGCGAGTGAGACCTCGTGTTCACCCGAACGTCCCCCGTAGATGACGCCGACGCGAAGTTTTTTCACTCGACTAAACTTAACACGTGTCGTTTGCCTTTCAGGTGACGGATCGCGACGGCGCCGCGCGGCGCGGCGTGATGACGACGCCGCACGGTTCGATCGAGACGCCGGCGTTCATGCCGGTCGGTACGCAGGGCGCCGTCAAGGGCGTGACCCACCGCGATCTCGAAGGCCTCGGCGCCGAGATTCTCCTCAGCAACACGTACCATCTCTACCTGCGTCCCGGCGACGATCTGATCGCGAGGCGCGGGGGCGTTCACCGGTTCGCCGGCTGGACGCGTCCGATCCTCACTGACAGCGGCGGGTACCAGGTGTTCAGCCTCGCGGCGCGCCGGACGATTACCGAGGAAGGCGCGCGATTCCAGTCGCACCTCGATGGCTCCTCGCACCTGCTGACGCCCGAGAAGGCCGCCGACATCCAGGCGCAGCTCGGATCCGACGTCGCGATGGTGTTCGACGAGTGCCTGGCTCTTCCCGCCGAGGCCGGAGCCGTTCGCGCGTCGATGGAGCGCACGCTGCGATGGGCGGCGCGCGGCCGCGATCGCTTTCTCGCCCTCCGCAGCCGCGGGGCGCCCGGCGTCATCGTCACCAATCCGGGGCAGGCGCAGTTCGGAATCGTGCAGGGTGGTGTGCATCCGGACCTGCGCGAGGAGAGCGCCGTGGCGACCGTCAAAATCGGCTTCGAGGGATACGCGATCGGAGGTCTCAGCGTGGGTGAGCCGCCGGCGGTGATGTACGAGGTCGTTTCGCGGACGGCACCAAGCCTGCCCGACGATAGCCCGCGCTACCTGATGGGTGTCGGCACGCCGTCAGACATCGTGGAAGCCGTGGCGCGGGGCATCGACCTCTTCGACTGCGTGCTGCCGACGCGCAACGCCCGGAACGGCCAGCTGTTCACAAGCCAGGGCCGGCTCAACATCTCTAACGCGCGGTACGCCGAGGACGACGGACCCGCCGATCCGGCCTGCGACTGCTACACGTGCCGGCATTACTCGCGCGCGTATCTCAGGCACCTCTTCACGGCCAGGGAGATGAACGCGGCCACCCTTAACACGTTGCATAACCTGCACTTTTACCTTGACACCCTTCGCAGGATTAGGGAAAGTGTAACGTTTGGGCGGTTTGAAAGTTTCAGGGTAGCATTCCATCGAGGCGCGGGGGATCAGGGCCTCGCTGGGGTCGTCCCCACCACGAATTCATGAGCGTGCCGTATTCCGGATTCATCGTAGCCATGGCCTCGGCGCCGGACGGGAGCAGCCCCTGGCTGCAGCTCGTGCCGTTTGTCGCCGTGCTGGGCATCTTCTACTTCATCATCCTGCTGCCGATGAAACGCAAGCAGCAGAAGGTGCAGGCCTTTCTTGATGCCCTGAAGGTCGGCGATCGCGTGATCACCACCGGCGGCATTCACGGACAGGTGACGAAGCTCGGCGGCGAGGTCATTCAGATTCAGATCGCCGACAAGGTCCGCATCGAAGTCTCTCGCGCCGCCATCGGTGGCCTCCAGGGTCAGCCGGCCGTGCAGGAGCCGGCGACGGCCGAGACCTCCAACCGCTAGCTGGAAGAACGAACCATGCCCAACATTCGCTGGAAGCTGATCACGATCGCTATCGTGCTCGTGGTGTTCGCAGGCGTCGGGGTGTACCCGATCGTCGCCGCGCGCTACCGTGTGCACTCGCCCGCCTGGCTGATGGATCGGCAGCTCAAACTCGGGCTCGACTTGAACGGCGGCGTGCAGCTCGTGCTCCGCGTCCAGACCGACGATGCGCTGAAGCTCGAAACAGACACCGAGATGGAACGCCTGCGGGCGGAGCTGGCCAAGGCGAACATCACGTTCACCACCCTGGCGTCGCCCGATCCCACACGTTTCCGGGTCGAGGGTATCCAGACGTCCCAGGATGCGGCCTTCCGGCAGGCCTCCAACGAAGTGCAGGCGAACTTCGAACGCGCGTCTGCCGGCCCCGGCGCCTACGTGTTCACGATGCGGCCGAACATCGTCGTTCAGCTGCGCGCCGAATCCGTCGTGCAGGCGCGCCAGACCATCGAGCGCCGTGTCAACGAACTGGGCGTCACCGAGCCGAGCATCGCGCAGCAGGGCGACGATCAGCTGAGCGTGCAGCTGCCCGGCGTCACCGACGTCGATCGCGCGAAGGGCATCATCGGGTCGCCCGGCCTCCTCGAGCTGAAGATCGTCGAGCAGGGGCCCGCCTCCACACCTGAATCGCTGCAGGTCAACGGGCAGGTTCCGGCGGGCATGGAGATCGTGCCCGGCGCCACGGTCGCCGGCGACGCGTCGAGCACCTCCTACTATCTCGTGCGCCGGGTCGCCGCGGTGACGGGCCGCGACATCCGTACCGCGCGCTCGTCGCTCGACGAGAACAACCAGCCGGCCGTCAGCTTCACGTTCGGCACGGAAGGCGGACGCAAGTTCGGGAACGTGACGGGCGAAAACATCGGCCGGCAGCTCGCGATTATCCTGGACGGCCGCGTGCAGTCCGCGCCGCGCATCGACTCGCGCATCACGACGGACGGTCGCATCACCGGCAGCTTCACCGCGGACGAAACGGCCGACCTGGCCCTGAAGCTGCGGTCGGGTGCCCTGCCGGCGAGGCTCGACTACCTGCAGGAGCAGACGATCGGCCCCAGCCTCGGCGCGGATTCGATCCGCTCGGGCTTTTACGCGTCGGCCGTCGGGCTGCTGCTCGTCGTCGGGTTCATGCTCGTGTACTACAAGCTGTCCGGCGTGAACGCCGCCATCGCGCTCGTCTTCAACCTGATCATCCTGCTTGGCCTCATGGCATACATCGGCGCCGTGATGACGCTGCCCGGCATCGCCGGCTTCGTGCTGACGATGGGCATCGGCGTGGATTCGAACGTGCTGATCTTCGAGCGCATCAAGGAGGAGCTCGAGGCCGGGCACGGCGTTCGCGCGTCGATGAACGCCGGATTCAACCGGGTGTTCTGGACGCTGGTCGATACCCACGTGGCGGCCCTCATTTCCGCCGCGTTCCTGTTCAACTTCGGCACGGGGCCGATTCGCGGCTTCGCGGTGACGCTGGCCCTCGGCCTGGCGTCGAATCTGTTCACGTCGATTTTCGTTTCGAAAACGCTTTTCGAGCTTGAGCTGTCGCGGCGCCGCCAGGCCGCCACGCTCTCGATCTAGCCATGCATATTTTCAAGGACACGCACTACGACTTCCTCCGCTGGCGCTGGCACGCGATCATCCTGTCGTGGGTGATCATCATCGCCGGCGCCCTGACGTTCGCGACCAAGGGCATTCCGAGGGGCGTCGAGTTCGCGGGCGGCACGGTTGTCATCGCGAAATTCGAGCAGCCGGTCTCCGTCCAGCAGGTGCGGACCGCGCTCGACCGGAACCTCGCCGGCGGCGGGCAGTACGTGGTCGTTCAGGCCTTCGGCGCGCCGGGATCGAACCAGGTGATGGTTCGCACGCCGCAACTGAGCGGCGAATCCGGAACGGAGCTCAGCAGGCAGAAAGACGCCGTCGTGACGGCGCTCCAGAAGGGCAATATCGGGGCGTTCAACGTGGTGGGCACCGAGCTCGTCGGCCCCACGGTGGGGCAGGAGCTCACGAGCAAAGGCGTGTGGGCGACCGTCCTTTCCCTCATCGGCATCCTCGCGTATCTTGCTTTCCGTTTCCAGTTCAGCTTCGGTGTCGGCGCCGTCGTCGCGACGCTGCACGACCTGCTGATCACGCTCGCGTTCCTCGCGTTCTTCCGCTACGACATGACGCTGAACGTCATCGCCGCGATTCTGACGATGACCGGCTATTCGACGAACGACACCATCGTCATCTTCGACCGGATCCGCGAGAACCTGCGGTCGATGCGCCGCGATTCGATGCGCGACGTGATCAACGCCTCGATCAACCAGACACTGGGACGCACGGTCATCACCGCGGGCACGGCGCTCCTCACGTCGCTGGCGTTGTTCTTCTTCGGCGGCGAGGTGCTGCACGGATTCGCGTTCACGATGATCGTCGGCATCATCACCGGCACCTACTCGAGCGTGTTCATCGCCGCCGCGACGGTCAGCTTCTGGCGGGGAAGCGCCCCGACCCGAGCTGCCGCGCACGCGCCCGCGGAGGCGAAGCCGGTGGCGGCCGCTGCCCAGCAGCCGACGCGCAAGGCCAAGCCTCAGAAGGCCCAGCGCAAAGCGCGCGCCTCGTAGTGATCTCGTCGTGACCGCGGTCATGCAAGCTGCGTTGCTGGGCGTCGTCCAGGGTGTCACCGAGTTCCTGCCGGTTTCATCGACGGCTCACCTGCTGATTGCCAGCCGCCTGCTGGGGTTCGAGGACCCCGGCGGTGTGTTCACCGTCATGATCCAGCTCGGCTCCATCTTCGCGGTCGTATGGCTGTACCGTGCGAAGATCCTCGAGGTGGTGATGGGCCTGCCGTCGAGCCCCGAGGCGCGGCATTTCGCCGCCATGGTGCTGGTCGCGCTGGTGCCCGCGCTCGTTGCGGGAGGCCTCCTGTCAGGGTTCGTGACCCGCGTCCTGTACAACGCGCTGGCGGTCACCGGCGTGACGTTCGTGCTCGGCGGCATCGTCATCCTGCTGGTCGAGCGGGCACGTCCGGTGCCGAGCGTGCGCGACGTGGACCGGACGCCGATTGGCAAGGCGTTCGCCATCGGGGTGTGCCAGGCGGTGGCGATTGTCCCGGGCGTCTCGCGTTCCGGCGCCACCATCATGGGCGGCCTCGGCGTGGGGCTCGATCGCGCCGTCGCGGCGGAGTTCTCGTTCTTCCTGGCGATTCCGACGCTCACCGCCGCGTTCGCGAACAGCTTGTGGAAAGTCCGCCACAACCTCACGAGCGGGCAGGCCTCCGAGATCGCGATCGGCTTTCTGATGGCCTTCGTCTCGTCCGCGCTCGTCGTCAAGCCGTTTCTCAACTACGTCAGGCGTTCGGGGTTTCAGTCGTTCGCCTGGTATCGCATCGCGGCGGGTCTCGTCCTGCTGGCAGCCCTTGCCGCGGGATGGGGTCGATAGTCTGACGGGAAGACGTTTCGATGTGGCTCTGGCTGCGGCGTCGGTTCCTCACCGGGTTTTTCGTCACGGTGCCGCTGTTCATCAGCGTGGCCGCGCTCATCTGGATTTTCGGCATCGTCGACGGCCTGACCACCCCTTTCTACGATCGGGTACTGGGCCAGCGGATTCCGGGGCTGGGCACGCTGACGACCGCCGTGGCCATTCTCCTGGTGGGCGTCGTGGCCACCAACGTGATCGGCAAACGGGTGCTGCAGCGTGCGGAGAACATCCTGCTGCGAGTGCCCGTCTTTCGCACGATCTACGCCCCCGTCCGGCAGCTCGTGATCGCCTTCTCGCCGGACAACGAGTCCGGGTTCAAGCGGGTGGTGCTGATCGAGGACGCCCGCGGGTACACCATGGGCTTCCTGACGCAGGAGTTCACGGTAGAGCGCGACGGCGCCTCGCGATCACTGGTGGCGGTGTACGTCCCGACCAACCACCTCTATTTGGGGGACATCGTCATCTGCGAGCGTGAGCGCGCGATCTACCCCGACATCAGCGTGGAAGAGGGCGTCCGCATCTTCCTGACGGGCGGCATGGCGTTCCCGCGGACGTTGCGGGGCATGGACGACCGCGATCGCGGCAAACCGGGCGGCAAGTTCCGGGTATAATTCGAATCCTTTTGCGAGGTCTGATGAGGGCGACTGTGTATAGGTTCCTGGTGCGTGCCGTTGCGCCGCTCCTGATATTGATGGCGCTGGCGATCGTGCCGCGCACGGCGGCCGCGCAGGCCGGACAGCCGCAAGGCCAGGCTGCGGCACAGCCGGCCGGTGCGCCGGAGTCGGGCGGTGAAGCGAGTTTGAAGCTGCCGGATCTGTCGACCGTGGATTTTCACGGCATCAACGGGCGCACGCTGCTCGCTGGCGGACTGGTCGTCTGCGTGCTGGGCCTGCTCTTCGGGCTCATGACGTTCACCGGCCTCAAGAATCTGCCGGTGCACACGTCGATGCGCGAGGTGTCCGAGCTGATTTACGAGACCTGCAAGACGTATCTGACGACGCAGGGCAAGTTCATCCTCATCCTCGAGCTCTTCATCGGCGCGACGATGGTGCTGTACTTCGGCGTGCTGCAGCACTACGAGCCGTTCAGGGTCGTCATCATTCTGATCTTCAGCCTGATCGGCATCGGCGGGAGCTACGGCGTCGCCTGGTTTGGCATCCGCGTGAACACGTTCGCGAATTCGCGCGCGGCGTTCGCCAGCCTGCGGGGCAAGCCGTTCCCGATTTATGCCATCCCGCTGCGCGCCGGGATGAGCATCGGCATGCTCCTCATCAGCGTCGAGCTGCTGCTGATGCTGTGCATCCTCCTGTTCATTCCGGGCGACTACGCGGGAGCCTGCTTCATCGGCTTCGCCATCGGCGAGTCGCTCGGCGCCGCCGCACTGCGCATCGCCGGCGGCATCTTCACCAAGATCGCCGACATCGGGTCGGACCTGATGAAGATCGTCTTCAACATCAAGGAAGACGACGCGCGCAACCCGGGCGTCATCGCGGACTGCACCGGCGACAACGCGGGCGACTCGGTGGGCCCGAGCGCGGACGGTTTCGAAACCTACGGCGTCACGGGCGTGGCCCTCATCTCCTTCATCCTGCTCGCCGTCTCCGACCCGAGGGTGCAGGTGCAGCTGCTCGTGTGGATCTTCGTCATGCGCGTGATGATGATCATCGCGAGCGGCTTCTCCTATTTCGTCAACGAGGCCATGGCCAAGGCGCGCTACGCCAACGCGGACAAGATGAATTTCGAGGCGCCGCTCACCTCGCTCGTCTGGCTGACGTCGGTGGTGTCGGTCGTCGCGACGTACGTCGTGTCCTACTGGCTGATTCAGGATCTCGGCGACGGTTCGCTGTGGTGGAAGCTCTCGACGATCATCACCTGCGGCACGCTCGCCGGGCGCGATCATCCCGGAGCTCGTCAAGGTGTTCACGTCGACCGAGTCGCGCCACGTCAAGGAAGTCGTCACGTCTTCGCGTGAAGGCGGAGCGTCGCTCAACATCCTCTCGGGCCTCGTGGCGGGCAACTTCAGCGCCTACTGGCTCGGCCTGAGCATCGTGTTCCTGATGGGCATCGCGTTCCTGTTCAGCCGCATGGGCGTCGCCCAGCTCATGCTGGCGCCCGCGGTGTTCGCGTTCGGCTGGTGGCGTTCGGGTTCCTCGGCATGGGTCCCGTGACCATCGCGGTGGACTCCTACGGCCCCGTGACCGACAACGCGCAGTCGGTGTTCGAGCTGTCGGTCATCGAAGGGATTCCCGGCATCAAGGAAACGCTGAAGAAGGAGTTCGGCTTCGACGTCCGCTTCGAGCGCGCGAAGGATCTCCTCGAGGAGAACGATGGCGCGGGCAACACTTTCAAGGCGACGGCCAAGCCCGTGCTCATCGGCACGGCCGTGGTCGGCGCGACGACGATGATCTTTTCGATCATCTTCCTGCTGACCAACGGGCTCACGCAGAACCTGTATAAGCTGTCGCTGCTGCACCCGCCGTTCTTCCTTGGCCTGATCACGGGCGGCGCCGTCATCTACTGGTTCACCGGCGCGTCGATGCAGGCCGTCACCACCGGCGCGTACCGTGCTGTCGAGTTCATCAAGGCCAACATCAAGCTCGAGGGTGTAGAGAAGGCATCCGTCGAAGACAGCAAGAAGGTGGTCGAGATTTGCACCAAGTACGCACAGCGCGGGATGTTCAACATCTTCCTGACGGTGTTCTTCTCGACCCTGGCATTCGCGTTCCTCGAACCGTACTTCTTCATCGGCTACCTGATTTCCATCGCACTGTTCGGCCTGTATCAGGCGATCTTCATGGCCAATGCCGGAGGCGCGTGGGACAACGCGAAGAAGATCGTCGAAGTCGAGCTGAAGGCCAAGGGCACGCCGCTTCACGCCGCGACCGTCGTCGGCGACACGGTCGGGGATCCCTTCAAGGACACCTCGTCGGTGGCGATGAATCCGGTGATCAAGTTCACGACGCTGTTCGGCCTGCTCGCGGTTGAGTTAGGCGTCAGGTTGTCCGCCGAGGCGGGTACGGGCGTCAGCTTCGTGCTGGGAGGCGTGTTTTTTGCGTTATCGATGGTGTTTGTGTGGCGGTCGTTCTACGGGATGCGGATCGGATCGCAGGCCTAGCCGGAGGCCGCACCGTGGAAAGGACGCCCGGGCGACGAGGCCGTCAGTTGGGATGGCTGCAGGGCGTGCGAGCCGTTTCAAATTTGCTGGTGTCTAAGTCGCAGGGGAGTTTCGTTGACTCCCAGTTTTTTAACTGACTATAATCGGCGGCCTTGGCCGGCACGGTAACCCGGGGCAGGGTAAGCAAGGGTAATCGGGCGGCTGGGCGCTGAACTGAGTTTCGAGGAGGAACCGCCGTGGCGCATGACATGTTCGGCGACATCGTCGATCCGTCGATCAAGGTGGGATCGAGGAGCTGGTACACCGTCCCGCTTTCGATCATCGTGCACACCGGGATCCTCGTCGCGGTGGTCATCATCCCCCTGATGGCGGCAGACGTCCTGCCCGTCCCGCCGGCGATGATGAACGCGTTCGTGGCCGCGGCCCCGCCGCCGCCTCCCGCCGCCGCCGCCTCCGCCGCCGCCGCCGCAAGCCGCGGCGCCGCAGGCGCCCAAGCCGATTGACGTGAACCCGTCAGCGGCCCCGGTTGAGGCTCCCAAGGAAATCCGGCCCGAAACCGGGCTCGAGCGTGGCGTGCAGAATGCCGTGGGCGGCGTCGAAGGCGGCATCGCCGGCGGCGTGGCCGGCGGCATCGTCGGCGGCCTGGCTGAGGCTCCGCCTCCGCCCCCGCCCCCGCCTCCGCCTCCCGCCGCCGTCCGCGTCGGCGGTAACATCAAGCCGCCGACGAAGACGAAGGACGTCAGGCCCGTGTATCCGTCCATCGCGCAGTCGGCGCGCGTGCAGGGCGTCGTGATCATCGAGGCGACGATCGGTCCCGATGGGCGCGTGCAGGAAGCGAAGGTGCTGCGGTCGATCGCACTGCTCGACGCAGCGGCGCTCGACGCGGTGAAACAGTGGGTGTTCACGCCCACGCTGCTCAACGGGACTCCGGTGCCGGTCATCATGACGGTGACGGTGAACTTCACGCTGCAATAGACGAAACAGGTAGAGAGTTCGTTCGTAACCGTTAAGACGACAACAAGGCTTTCAGGTCTCGTGTCGATGGAGGGTGGACCGTGGATTTAATGTCGATGTATGCGTCGATGGGCATCGTGGCCAAGTGCGTGGCCGTCATTCTGTTGATCATGTCGATGTGGTCGATCGGTGTCGGCATCGAGCGCTTCTTCACGTATCAGCAGGCGCGGACGCAGTCCAAGCTGTACGCGCCGCAGGTGGCCAAGCACCTCAAGGAAGGCCGCCTGAAGGACGCCGTGGCGCTCTCGACCTCCAAGAACTACCGCTACTCGCACCTGGCCAAGGTCGTGCTCGCCGGACTGCAGGAATATCAATTCCAGCAGGAGAGCGGCGGCGGCCTGGCCCGCGAGGACCTGATGGACACCGTGCGCCGCTCGATTCAGCGCGCGTCGGCCCTGACCGCATCCGACCTCAAGAAGGGCGTCTCGGCGCTCGCCACCATCGGATCGACGGCCCCGTTCGTCGGGCTGCTCGGCACGGTCGTCGGCGTCATCAACGCGTTCCAGGGCATCGGCGCGAGCGGCTCGGCCGGTCTGGCCTCCGTGTCGATCGGCATTTCCGAAGCGCTCATCGAGACCGCGCTCGGGCTCGTCGTCGCCATCCCGGCGGTCTGGATCTACAACTACCTGACCGCGCGCATCGAGTACTTCAACGTCGAGATGGACAACTCGTCGTCGGAGCTCGTGGACTACTTCATCAAGAAGACGGCATAGAGTTCAGGTTCCGGTTCAAGGTTCACGGTTCGCCGAGGCGGTCCCTGAACCGTCGAACCTGAACCTTGAACCGTGAACCTAGGCAGGAGTTTTGTTATGTCAATGGACATGGGCGGCGGCAAGGGCGGTGTCAAGTCCGACATCAACGTGACGCCGCTCGTCGACGTGATGCTGGTGCTGCTCATCATCATGATGCTCATCACCCCGATGCTGAACCAGGGCGTCGTCCGTGCGGCTGCCCGAGGCGACCAACAGCGTCGACAAGCCCACCACGCAGGACAACACGGTCGTCGCCATCAGCAAGGACGGTTCGGTCTATCTGAACGCCAAGCCGGTGGCCGAATCCGAGCTGCCCACGAAGATCAACGAGGCGCTCGAGAACAAGAAAGAAAAGACCGTCTTCATCAACGCTGACGAGGAGGCCGCCGTACAGCGCGATCATGGAGACCATGGACAAGCTGCGGCAGGCCGGCGTCGAGGACATCGGCCTCATCACCGTGCACAAGCGGCGGATCGGCGGGAGGGCAGTAATGGCGCACGCACATCTCCATCACGGCGCCGATAAAGTCGTCAAGGGCGAGGCGCTCAAAGCCAGCGCCGACATGAACGTCACGCCGCTCATCGACGTGCTGCTCGTGCTCCTCGTCATCTTCATGGCGGCCGTCAACCTCACACAGCAGGGCATCGACATCAACCTGCCGGCGGAAACCAAGAAGGCCACCGACGCCACGCCGGACGTCAGCCAGATCATGCTCACGTACTCGGCTGACAAGCGCATCTCGATCAACAACTCGGACGTGACGATCAGCGGCCTCGAGAAGAAGCTGCGCGACATCTTCGAACAGCGCAAGGACAAGAAGCTGTTCATCTCGGGCGCCGGGAACCTCCGCTACAAGGAGATCATCGAGGTCATCGACGCGGCGCGCGCCGCCGGCGTCGACAAGGTCGGGATCGTCACCGAAGGCATGAAGAAAGCGGCGGGCGTCGGGAACTAACCGCGATCACAGGGTTCACGGTTCAAGGTTCACGGTTCAACGCGTTCGCGAATTCACGGCCGTCTCTCTTCGGAGGGACGGCCGTTTCTGTTTGGACCCCCGCTCCCGTAGTAAGGTTGGACCATGCGCATATTTACCCGCTTTCCCGCGCGCCGCCGCGGCTGTCTTCGCGCTCGCGCTGCTGGTCCCGGTTGTCGCTCCGCGGCTGCTGGCGCAGCAGGCGCCCGCAGCCCTGCCGCGCGATCGACCCGCAGACCGTCCTGCCGCTCGACCCGACCATCAGGACCGGGACGCTGCCGAACGGCCTCAAGTACTTCATCCGCCGCAACGGGCGCCCGGAAAAGCGTGTGTCGCTGCGGCTGGCCGTGAAGACGGGATCGCTCGAGGAAGCGGACGACCAGCAGGGCCTCGCGCACCTCATCGAGCACATGGCGTTCAACGGCAGCGCCCACTTCAAGCCCGGCGAGCTCGTCAGCTACTTCGAGCGGCTCGGCGCCAGGCTCGGCCCGCACGTGAACGCCTACACGAGCTTCGACGAGACGGTCTACATGCTCGACCTGCCGACCGACCAGGGCGACGTCGTGGCACGCGGGCTCACGGCGCTGTCCGACTTCGCCGGCGGCCTGAACCTGGACGCGGCCGAAATCGAGAAGGAACGCGGCGTCGTCATCGAGGAGTGGCGCGGCGGGCTCGGCGCCGGCTCGCGCGTCCGTGACAAGCAGATCCCGATCATCTTCTACAACTCCCGGTACGCCGACCGGCTGCCGATCGGCAAGCCCGAGATCCTGCGAACGGCTCCGCCGGCCAGGCTGCGCGCCTACTACGACACGTGGTATCGCCCCGAGCGGCAGGCCGTGATCGCGGTCGGTGACATCGACCCGCGCGCCATCGAGGACGCCATCACGTCCACGTTCGGCCCGCTTCGCGCCCGCGCCGCGGCCGCGCCGGTCCCGGACGGCACCGTGACGCTCCGGCACCCGCTGCTCGTCAGCGTGGTGACCGATCCCGAGCTGACGCGGTCGTCGGTGCAGGTGCTGCGGAAACGCGCGAAACCGGGCAGCCAGCGCGCAGCCGACTACAGGCGTTCGCTGGTCGAACGCCTCGTGCAGATGATGCTCGACGACCGCTTCGGCGAGCTGTCCCGGAAACCCGACGCGAAATTCCTCGGCGCCAGCTCGGGCACCGATTCGATCAACCCTGCCGTGGACGCCTTCGTGCTCGTGGCCCGCGCCCAGGACGGCAAGATCGACGACGCCGTGGCGGCGCTCGCGATCGAAACGCGGCGCGCGCGCGAGTACGGCTTCAATGCCTCGGAGCTCGACCGCGCCAAGAAGTCCCTGGCGGCCGCCTACGAACAGATCTACACCGAGCGCGACAAGTCGGAGAGCGGCTCGTTCGCGCAGGAGCTTCTGAACCTGTTCCTCCAGAACGAGCCGGCGCCGGGCATCGAGTACGAGTACCGGCTGGTCAAGCAGATGCTGCCGGCCATCACCCTCGACGAAGTCTCCGCCATGGCGCGGTCCCTGATGTCCGACGATGGCCGCGTGGTGCTGGTCACGTCGCCGCAGAAGGACGGTCTGCAGCCGCCGACAGAAGCCGGCCTGCGCGCCGCCCTCGGCTCGGCCGACACGGTGGCCGTCACGCCCTGGAGCGACACGTCCACGACGCGGGCGCTCGTCGAGAACAAGCCGGCGCCGGCGACCATCGTCATCGCGCCGCGAGATACCCGAAGTCGGCGTCACCATCGTCCAGCTCTCGAACGGCGTCGAGGTCTGGCTGAAGCCGACGACGTTCAAGAACGACCAGGTGCTCTTCTCGCTCACCTCACCCGGCGGCGCATCGCTCGCTCAGCCCGCCGACTTCGAAGAGGCGGCGCTGGCGTCCAACTACGTGCGCAGCTCCGGGCTCGCGGGGCTGAAGGCCCAGGACCTCGAGAAGATGCTCGCGGGCAAGCGGGCGAGCGTGGCGCCGTCCATCTCGCTGTCGAGCCAAGGCATCTCGGGGAGCGCGGCGCCGGCGGACCTGGAAACCGGGCTCCAGCTTCTCTACGAGGATTTCGTCGCCCCCGGCGACGACCCCGAGCAGTTCGAAGTGCTCAAGCGGCAGCTGACGGCGGCAGTCGCGAACCGCGGCCGGGCGCCGGGCCAGGTGTTCGGCGAGCGCCTCGAGCAGGTCAACACGTCCGGCCACTACACGGCGCAGGCCGCTGACGGCCGAACGCATCGCCACGCTCGACCGGCAGAAGATGCTGGCCTTCTACCGTGAGCGCTTCTCGAACGCCTCCGATTTCACGTTCTTCATGGTCGGCGCGTTCAAGATAGACGAGGCTCTGCCGCTCATCGCCCAGTACGTCGGCGGCCTGCCGTCGAAGCCGGGCGCCGTCGCCGCAGTTCAAGGACGTGGGCATCCGCTTTCCGCAGACCGCGCAGCGCGACAAGGTCGAACTCGGACGCGAGCCCCGCAGCAACGTCGTGGTGAGCTTCTTCGCCGATCCGTCGCCGGACCCGGTCGAGGTGGAGAATGTCACGGCGGCGACGACGGTGCTGGATATCGCGTTGCGCGACATCCTGCGCGAGGATCTGGGCCAGACCTACACCGTGTCCGTCGGCCTCTCGCAGGCGCTGCCGCAGCGCGGCGGCGGGCACATCCGGGTGAGCTTCGGCGCGGCGCCCGAGAACGTCGCGGCGATGACGGAGCGGGTGTTCCAGGAGATCAGGCGGCTGCAGCAGGAAGGTCCATCGGCCGACTTGACGAACCGCGCAAGGGAATCCGCGAAGCGGAACTACGAAACGGCCCTCCAGCAGAACGGGTACTGGCTGGGCCGCCTGCAGTCGGTGAAGACGTTCGGCCGCGACCCGAAGGAAATCGTCACGCGCCCCGCCCGGATCGACGCCGTGACGCCAGCCACCGTCCAGGCTGCTTTCCGCACGTACTTCCCGATGGACCGCTACACGGTCGTGACGCTCCTGCCGTCGGCTGCATCCAGCAGCGGCAGCAAACCGACCCTAGAAGGGCAGAACCATAGAAGGGCAGAACGCAAAGGGCATAGGGCAACGGGTCGCCTTCTTCCTTCGCTCTACCCTTTGCCTTTTGCCCTCTGCTCTTTGCCCTTCGTCAGAACGTATACCTGACGCCCAGCTGAATTTCCCGCGGCCGCGGCGAGAACGTGCCGTTGTTGGCGTTCGTGTTGGTGTTGAACGTGGCCGCGTTGTACGACGAGCGTCGGCGCCGCCGCGTGTTCCGCCGATCGTGTAGAACGTCTGGTTGGCGGCCGTGTAGTTGATCCGGTTGAACAGGTTGAAGGCCTCGAACGATGCCTTCGAGCTTGCTCGCTGCCGATCGGGAACGCGCGCGACACGCGCAGGTCCACGCTCGCGGTGTTGGGCAGCCGGTAGGTGTTGCGCTCGATGTGTCGGAAGGCGGTTCGTGCCGCCGGCGCCGAGAACGCCCGTCTGGACGCCGGTTGCGCCTGCGGAGCGTTGCCGGAGACGAGCGCCGTGAACGGCGCGCCGGACGACACGGCGATGATCGGCGCGATCGTGAAGTTGTCGAGCCAGGCGCTCGACGACCTCGGCTGCCACACCGTGCTGAAGCTGAACCGGTGCGGGATGTCGAAGTTCGACGTCCCCTCTTCGAGGCCCAGATCGAACGGGTTGAGCACGTTGTTGGCGGCCGTGAAGGTCTGCGACGACTGGCCGTTGTCGGTCGCTTTCGAATACGTGTAGCTCGTCTGCACCTGCAGTCCCTTGGTGAAGCGCCGGTTGAGGGCCAGCACCAGCGCGTTGTAGCTGGTATTGACGCCGGACGTGATCTGCGTCATCTGCGCGAAGTTCGCGTTCGGCCGCGGCGTCGTGAACAACGGCATGGTGAGCCTCTGCCCGTCGAGCGGTCCGCCGCTGACCACGTAGGTGTTGGTCGTCGTCGCGGGATTCAGGTTCTGATCGATGAAGATCGGCAGGTTCCGTCCCTGGCTGCCGACGTACGACACGGAGAGGACCGTGTTGGCGGCGATCCGCTGATCGAAAATCATGTCGAACTGGTGAATCAGAGGGTTCTGCGTGTCGTTCCCGAAGAAGACGATGTTCGGCCTGACCGGCGTCGCGGAAGCATTCGCGAGGACGTTCGGATACGCGGGGCGACGTCGCCGACGAGTTGAGCGTCAAGTCGACAGCTGGCCGGTCGGCCATGCCGGTGTTCGTGATGGCGTTCGAGATCGTCGAGTTGATGATGCGGCCGTAGAACATGCCGTATCCGCCGCGCAGGACCGTGTCGCCCTTGCCGGTCACGTCCCAGTTGACGCCGATGCGCGGTCCCCAGTTGTTCTTGTCGCTGGGGAACACGCTGGTCCGCGGCTCGAGCGGGTTCGGGATCTGCGGATCGGGCATCGTCTCGATAGTCGTACCGCAGGCCCCAGTTGATCGTCACGCGCGGCTTGCACGTGCCAGGTGTCCTGGATGAACCCGGCGAAGTCCATCGTCGCGAAACTGAACGCGGTGGGCCCGATGCCCTGAGCGAACGTCGAGTAGAACCGCCCGGCCCGTCCCAGCTTCGTGTTCAGCTCGTAGTCGCTGATGAAGTCGGCGCGGGAGTTGTAGGTGTAGACGCCGCCCTCCTGGAACAGGTTGTCCAGCGTGTCGTGCGTCCGGTTGAAGTCGATGCCGAACTTGATGAGATGCGTGTTCCACAGCAGCGTCGCGGTGTCGGCGATCTGGACCCGGCGCTCGTCGGGATACGACCGGCGTTCGAGGAAGTTCGGCTTGCCGAACTCGAACGCGACGGTGCCGGTGATGGTCACGTCCGGTGACCGCGTCGTGCCGGGCACGACCGGCTCGCCCGGGATCGCCGGCTGGCTCGTCTGGAACTCGAAGTCGCGGCCCCACTGGAAGCGCACTTCGTTCGTGAGACGCGGGCCGAGGACCGACGTAAACCGGCCGATCACCCAGTCCGCGCTGACGCCGTCGTCGCCCCAGTTGTCCACGCCGTTCGGAACACGGTGGCGGCCGTCTGCACGCCAGCCGGCGAGTTCCAGCGCAGGTGGTTGTAGCTCACCGCGAGCGCGTGGTCGTTGTTGATCTGCCAGTCGATCTTCGGGAAGAGCAGCGTCTGATCGCCCGTGCGCGCGACGACGCCCGTCAGGCTCTGCATGAACGCCAGGCCGTCGTTGCCAGCCGTCGCGGTGACGCCCCGCGCCGGCGAGCGTGGCCAGTTCGGCGGCGCTGAGCGGCGCGAAGAACGCGTTCGGGTTGCCCGGCACGGCGGTGCCCGGGAAATCGCGCTTCTGCTGGTCGAAGCTGAAGAAGTAGAACAGCTTGTTCTGCTTGAGGGGCCCGCCGATGCTCGCGCCGTACTGGTTCCGCTGATCATCGGGCTTGAAGCGGCACGGTCTGATAGACGCCGTCGACCTGCGTCGACCGTCGTCGTGAACGGATTCTGTGCGCCCCACTTGTTGTCGCGGATGTAGTAGAACCCTTCACCCTGAACTCTGTTGCCGCCGCTCTTGGTCACGGCGTTGACGACGCCGCCCGCCGCGCGGCCGTACTCCGCGGAGTAGTTCGACGTCGTGACCTGGAATTCCTGCACGGCGCCGAGGCTCAGCGAGTAGCTCAGGCGCGTGCGGCCGCGCTCCTCGGCGAAGAACGCCTGCGTGTTGTCGCCGCCGTCCACGGTGTTGTTGTTCAGCAACCCGGAAATTCCGCGGAAGCTGATCAGACCGAACGTGCCGTCAGGCGCCGCGCCGGGCGTGCTCAGCACGTAGTTCGACCAGCGCCGCGCGCTGACCGGCAGGTTCGCGATCGACGTCTGATTGATGTTCGTCGAGAGGTCGGACGATTCGCGGTTGATGACCGGCGCCTGGGCGACGACGCTGACCGACTCGACCTGGCCCGCCGACGCTGATGGTGACGTCCATGTTCGTCACGCGCCCGACTTCGACGATGATGCCGCCCTGGTTGAACGGGGTGAATCCGCTGAGGCTGACGTCGACGGTGTAGGTGCCGGGGTTCAGGCGGATGACGGTGAAGTGGCCGCTCGCGTCGGTCACCGCGGTCGTCGTCGTGTTGGTGGCGTTGTTCTTTGCCGTGACCGTGGCGCCCGGAACGACGGCCTTGCTCTGGTCGGTGACGGTGCCGCCGATGGCGCCTTCCGTGGTCGACTGCGCGAACCCGCGACGCGATGCCGCTCCAGTAAAGATCGCCAGAAATGCCAACATCAGTCCGGCCCGGCACATCCGCGACCGCTTCTCAGAATTCATTACCCAGCTCCTAATTAGGACATGGAGGAAAATTGCAAGGCTGCTTAGCAATTCTATCGTGATGGTTGTAACGGGCACGAAAAAAAGGCCATCGGACGAACGTCCGACGGCCCTTATCCAAATAGCCGAAGTGGCGAGCCGTTTATGCCCCGGTGGCCTTCTTCTTCCGGATATCTTCAGCTTTATCGTGCAACGCGACGGCTTCCTTAATCAATGCCTGCTGCTTGGCCGCGTCCTTTTCGAGGTTTGCCTGCAACCGCAGCAGCAGGCCCTTGTAGACCATCCCCTCGGCGTAGTCCGGTTTGATCTGCAACGCGCGATCGACCGCGGCGATGCCCTTGAGGACGTAGTCCTTCTTCTCGTTGTCCTTGAGCCGCGAGTCCTTGTTCGCCTTGTCCCAGTAGTAGCTCGCGATGGTCTGGTATGCCTCGGGGTTGTCCGGTTCCTTGGCGGCGCGAGCCTCGAGAGCGGCGATTGTCTTGTCGAACTGGCCGAGCTGGTTATAGTGCGCCGCGAGGCTCATGTAGACAGCCGGATCGTTCGGCTTGGCGTCCTTCGCCGCGATGTACATGCGCTCCGCTTCCTCGGGCACGCCGGCGTCGTCGTAGAGCCTGGCCAGCATGAAGTAGTTCGCGGGGTCGCCGGGCTCCAGCTTGATCATGTTCTGCAGGATCGGCTCGGCCTTGCCTGCGTCGTCGAGCTTTTCGGTGCCGTACGCGGCGACGAGATACTGCAGCGCGAGCTTGCCGAACTTCTTGTATTCCGGGTTCGGCGACGCCATCAGCTTGTCCGCGGCGAGCTGGTAATTCTTGACGGCGTCCTGGAGCAGCTTGTCGTTCTCGGGATCGCCCTTCTTGCTGGGCTTCCACAGGTTGTCGAAGCTGTTCCCCAGGAAGAAGTACGCAGGCGCAAAATCGGGATAATCGGGGTCGTCGGCAATCGCCTCCTGATACAGGTCGGCCGCCTTCCTGTAGTCCTGCGTCTGGTAAGCCGCGTTGGCCGCCTTGTAGGCCTTCGCGCCCTTAAGCTGGTTGACTTTGCCGCAGGCCGAACCCACGACAGCCAGGCTGAGTACCGTTGCCAAGGCCGTTCCGGGTAATGACAGGCCCGAAATCGATCGCATTGCGCCCCCTTTTAGACCGCGGATACCCGTAGCCTGGCGAAAATTGCCGAAGCCCAAACCGGGCCAGTATAGTGAAGCAAAAAAAGGTACGTCAAGAAGGCCGCCCTATTACCCGATGGGCGTCCACCCGACAACCGTTACAGCGGGTTAGACCCCGATTTCAATGATTCGATTCGAAGACCTGCTCGAGAAGGTCAGGGCCTACAGCCCCGACGCCGACGTCGAACTGCTCCGGCGGGCCTATGTCTTCTCGGCATTCGAGCACCGCGGCCAGGTGCGCCGTTCCGGTGAACCTTACCTCATCCACCCCCTCGCCGTCGCTGAGTTCCTCGTGGAGCTCAAGCTCGACGCTGTCGCGATCGCGGCCGGACTGCTCCACGACGTCGTCGAAGACACGCTGACGACAATCGAGCGCATCCGGGAGCTGTTCGGCCTTGAGGTCGCGCACGTCGTGGAAGGCGTGACCAAGATCAGCGCGATTCCGTTCTCATCCACGGAAGAGCGGCAGGCGGAGAACTTCCGCAAGATGCTCCTGGCGATGGTGGACGACATCCGCGTCATCCTCGTGAAGCTCGCCGACCGCGTGCACAACATGCGCACGCTCAGCCACCTGCCGGAGGAGCGGCGTGTGCGCGTTGCCGAGGAGACGCGCGACATCTACGCGCCGATCGCCAACCGCCTCGGCATGAGCAAGGTGAAGAACGAGCTCGAGGAGCTGTCGTTCAAGTATCTCGAACCGCAGTCGTACGAATCGCTTCGTATCCAGGTGGACGCCAAACGGCGCGCCGCCGAAGGCCTCATCAAGGGGCTGAGGGCCACCGTCGAGGCCAAGCTGCGCGAAGCACAGGTGCCGGTCGCCGAAATCGACGGGCGCATCAAGCGCCTCTGGAGCATCCATCAGAAGCTGAAACGCCAGAAGATCGAGCTCGAACAGGTGTACGACTTCATCGCGCTGCGGATCGTGACCGACAGCGTGAAGGACTGCTACGCAGCGCTCGGGATCATCCATCAGACCTGGTCACCCGTCCCCGGCCGGATCAAGGACTTCATCGCGATGCCGCGCCCCAACGGCTACCAGTCGCTGCACACGTCGGTCATCAGCGAGCGCGGCGTGCCGTTCGAGGTGCAGATTCGCACCGTCGCGATGCACCGGATGGCTGAGGAAGGCATCGCGGCACACTGGAAGTACAAAGAGGGGCGCGTCGGCGACCAACGCGACGAGCGCCATTTCCAGTGGATGCGCCAGCTTCTCGAATACCAGCAGGAGGTCCGCGATCCGCAGGAGTTCATCCAGAACCTGAAGGTGGACCTCTATCCGGAAGAGGTCTACACCTTCACGCCGAAGGGGCTGGTCAAGGCATTTCCCCGCGGCGCCACGCCGATCGATTTCGCGTACGCGATACACACCGACGTCGGCCATCGGTGCGTCGGCGCGCGCGTGAACGGCAAGATGGTTCCGCTCCGCACGCACCTCCGCAACGGCGACATCGTCGAGATCATCACGGCGACAGGACACAAGCCGAGCCGCGACTGGCTGAGCTTCGTCGTCACCTCACACGCGCGCTATGAGATCAAGTACCTCATTCGCAGCGAGGAGAAGATCCGGGCGATCGAGCTGGGGCGCAAGGTCCTCGACAAGGAAGCCCGGCGCTACGACCTGAATCTCAAGACGCTGGCCGACGACCCGGCGATGGGGAAGCTGCTGACCGAACTGGGACTTCAGAAAGTCGACGACGTGTTCGCGCAGATCGGCTACGGCAAGCTCGGGCCGAAACAGGTCCTGCTGAAGCTGGTCCCGGCTGATTCACTTCAGGAAAAACCGCCCGTGGGCATGGTCGACGGCGGCCGTCCGGCGCGCGTTCGGCACCGGCGAGGAGAAGATCAAGGTCAGCGGCATCGACGACCTGATGGTGTTCCGCGCGCGCTGCTGCAATCCTATTCGCGGCGAGAAAATCGTCGGCTACATCACGCGCGGCAAGGGCGTGTCGGTCCACTCAGCCACCTGTCCGAACGTCGTCAACCTGCTCTACGACCCCGAACGCCGCATCGACGTCGAATGGGACAAGGGAGAGGCCGGCGAGGTGGCCGCGCCTTACACCGTCAAGCTGACGATGGAGGTGCTCGACCGGAAGGGGCTGCTGGCCGCGGTGAGCGCCAAGATCGCCGACATCAACACCAACATCCGCAACATGGAAGCCCACACGGACGACGACCGCCGCGCGCGGATCGACGTCACCGTCGAGATCAGCGACGTCAAGCACCTCGAGCGCGTGATGAAGTCGCTCCGCGGCGTCGACGGCGTAGTCGACGTCGAGCGCGCGGGCAAATAGTTTCCTGGTGCCTGGTCGTTGGGCCCAGCGACTGGGCTAGGCAGAATAGCTGGCGATAGCGTCGATTTCGAGGCGGGCATCGCGCGGCAGTCGCGCCGCCTGCACGGTGACGCGTGCCGGCCGCGGGTCGGTGAAGTACGAGGCATACACCTCGTTGACAGCCGCGAAGTCGTTCATGTCGGCGAGGAACACCGTCGTGCGCACCACGTGAGCGAACGTCAGCCCCGCGGCGGTCAGCAGCGCGCCAAGGTTGTCCATGGCGCGGCGCGCCTGAACCGCGGCGTCTCCCTGTACGAGCTGACCTGTGGAGGGGTCGATCGGAATCTGACCCGACATGAAGAGCAGGTCGCCGGCCCGCAGTGCCGGTGAATACGCCCCGGCCGGGTTGGGCGCCTGCGGGCTTGAAATCGCCTGTTTCACGCCGCTTTCGTGACCTTACCCGACCGGAGGCATCGGGTGCAGACGCGGATACGCCGGGTGCCGCCTCCGACCGTCGCGCGGACTTTCTGAAGGTTGGGTTCGAAGCGGCGCGCGCTCACGTTGTTCGCGTGGCTGTGCTGGCGTCCGACGACGGGCGCCTTACCGCAGATCTCACAGTGCTTTGCCATCACTTTCCCCTGTTCGCCAAACCCCAAGTATAGCTGCCGGTTCACGGGACGATCAAGCGCGATGGCTCCGAGGGCGCCGAAGTCGCCTCGTCGTTGCCGTCCGCATTCCCGGGGCCGGGGCGGATGACGCGGCCCAGCAGCTCGACGAGCGCGTGGGGTCCCGCGCCTTCCAGAGCCGACCTGTGGCGGGCGACGTCCTCGATTCGGCGCAGCACGACCGCTGCATCGCGTTCGAAGGCCGTGCCGCCTCCCTGGCCTGATTCGGTCAGCAGCGGCTTCAGGGCGGCAGCCAGCCGACCTCCGGCGGCCGTCGTGGCGGGATGCTCGTAGATGACCCCGCGTGCGGAGGTCTCGAACGTCGCAGCAAGAGCCGCGGCGGCTTCCGCGACGTCTTCATCGACGAGCGGATGAAGCGCCGCGGGCTGATATCCGACGATGAAGCGTCGCCGTCACAAAGAAAATCTGCGACTGGCGCTGGTTGAAATCGCGCACGAGGTGTATGGCGATGTCGAGATCCCGTCGCTGCTGGCGGACCGCAGTGGCCGGCGGGTGCTCCCGCGCCGCGGCGAGGTAACCGCAGTCGGGGGGCATTGGATCTCTCCAAGGCGCTTCGTGCCGCAGCACACGGCGCAGATGTCGTACCCGAGCGCCGGGCAGGCGCGGCGGGCACGCCGATTGCCACACAGTCGGCACGTCATGGGACCTCATTGTAACGATCGCGGCCGCGGCGACACGAATTGCCATCAAGAGTGTCGAGGAATTGTCGCACTTCGGAGGAGCTTGGACACTGGCCGTCTCCGGAAGCGGACAATACGGACAATCTGAAAGCGCGAACCAATCTAGGAAGACGGGCGTCTAATGGAGCGACAGGATTTGAACGATTGGTCCATTTTCGTGAGTTTGATGTTATAAGCGTAATCAACAAAGTGACTTACGGTCTCTCTGGAATGGCTAATTTTCATGATGGTGCACAGTGGCCGCGCGGCAGCTGTAAACAGCGCAGTCAGTTCAACCGTAAAACACATAGGGTTGCCATAGGACTCTAGTTCGGTATACCATTGGCCATTCATTTGCATAGAAGCGCGCATTATTAAGTGGGCCCCGTCGGGCACGGAAGGAGCGGCGTCATGAGAACTCATCAGAAGGCGACAACAGCAACAACTGTGGAGGCATCGGCCAGCCCTCGCGTTACAACGAACTGAAGAAGATGCTCGAGGGCCGGCGCCACGAGCTGCAGGCCGAGGTTCAGGGAAAGATGCGCGACGTTCGCGCCTTGGGTGAGGTCAACAAGCTCACCGAAGTGTTCGACGCCGGCGAGAGCTCGGAGAACGACATCCAGGAAGACATCGAGCTCGCGCTCATCCAGCTGAAGGCCGAGACCCTCAACAAGGTCGACGACGCGCTGAAGCGGCTCGAGCAGGGCAACTACGGCAACTGCTTCGACTGCGGTGAGGAAATCGCCGAGAAGCGGCTGCGCGCCCTGCCCTTCGCGGTCCGCTGCAAGGACTGCGAGGAAGCCAGGGAGAACGCCGCGCAGCGCGAGCGTCACCTCAACGCGCGTCGCCCGGCATCGTCCCTGTTCATGGACATGTAAGAAGCCCGGCGTCCTGTTCTGGGGCTCCGCCGGTGGCGGAGCCCGCTTTCCCTCTCCTCCACCGTCTTCCCCCACGCGCCACCGGCGTTTCACGTTAAAGTGAGGTCGCCAATGAGCGACGAGCTCGATACCCTCAAGTCCGAGGACCTGTCGAACGCCGATCGGCCGCTCTCGATTCCACCCGAGCTGCCGATCCTCCCGTTGCGGGACACGGTCCTCTTTCCGAATTCGTTCATGCCGCTGGCTGTCGCCCGCGAGAGCTCGGTCCGCCTGATCGACGACGCGATTGCGAACGGCAAGCTGATCGCGGTGTTCACGCAGCGCGACGCGACGGTCGAGGAGCCGCTGCAGGACGATCTGTACCCGGTCGGCACCGCGACGCACATCCACAAGATGTTCAAGCTGCCGGACGGCAGCCTGCGCCTGATCGTCCAGGGCCTCGCGCGGCTCACGCTGAACGAGCTGGTGTCGACGCACCCGTACCTGCGCGCCCGAGTCACGGCTGCCGTCGAAGGTACGGCCGACGCGGACCGGCTGGAGATCGACGCGCTCGCGCGCAACATCAAGACGAACTTCCAGCAGGTGGTCTCGCTGTCGCCGCTGCTGTCCGACGATCTGCAGACGCTGGCCGTCAACATCACCGAGCCGGGCCGCCTCGCCGACTTCATCGCGTCCTCGCTGTCGACGATCAGCACGGCGGTGAAGCAGGAGGTGCTCGAGACGCTCGACATCCGCGCGCGCCTGGACGACCTGAACCGGATCCTCATCAAGGAGCTCGAAGTCCTCGAGCTCGGTTCGAAGATTCAGTCGCAGGTGCAGTCCGAGGTCGGCAAGAACCAGCGCGAGTACTTCCTGCGCGAGCAGATGAAGGCGATTCAGAAGGAGCTCGGCGAGGGCGACGATCAGACGAAGGAAAACGAGGAGCTTGCCGCGAAGATCGAAGCGGCGGGCATGCCCGAGCTGGTCAAGAAGGAAGCGCTCCGCGAGCTCGATCGTCTGTCCAAGATGCCGGTCGCGGCCGCCGAATACACCGTGTCGCGGACGTACCTCGACTGGCTCATCGCGCTGCCGTGGAACAAGCGCACCGACGAAGTCATCGATCTGCCGCTGACCAAGGGTGTGCTGGACGCCGATCACTCGGGCCTCGAGAAGGCGAAGGACCGCATTCTCGAATACCTGGCCGTGCGCAAGCTCAACCCGGCCGTCAAGGGCCCGATCCTCTGCTTCGTCGGGCCCTCCCGGCGTGGGCAAGACGTCGCTCGCCAAGTCCATTGCGAAGTCGCTCGACCGCAAGTTCGTCCGGGTGTCCCTCGGCGGCATGCGCGACGAAGCGGAGATCCGCGGGCACCGTCGGACCTACATTGGCGCGCTGCCGGGGCAGATCATGCAGGGGCTGCGGCGGGCGGAGTCGAAGAACCCGGTGTTCATCCTCGACGAGATCGACAAGCTGGGCTCCGATTTCCGCGGCGACCCCTCGTCCGCGCTGCTCGAGGTGCTCGACCCGGAACAGAACAACACGTTCCGCGATCACTATCTCGACGTGCCGTTCGACCTGAGCGAGGTCCTCTTCATCACGACAGCGAACGTGCTCGATCCGATTCCTCCGCCGCTGCGCGACCGGATGGAAGTGCTCGAGATCGCCGGTTACACCGAAGAAGAGAAGCTGAGCATCGCGACCGACCACCTGATCGAGAAGCAGGTGAAGAACCACGGGCTGACGCCCGACTACATCCGATTCACTCCCGCCGCGCTCCGTCAGTTGATTCGCGGATACACGCGCGAGGCCGGCGTGCGGAACCTGGAACGCGAAATCGGAGCGCTCTGCCGCAAGGTCGCGCGTCGCCGGGCCGAAGGCGACGAGACGCCGATCGAGATCACGCCCGAGATCGTCGTCGAGATGATGGGCGCGCCGAAGTTCCTCGACGAGGAGATGGAACAGCGCACCAAGGATCCGGGCGTGGCGATCGGCCTCGCGTGGACGCCGGTCGGCGGCGAGGTGTTGTTCATCGAAGCCTCGCGGATGGCGGGCACAGGGTCGCTGACGCTGACGGGACAGCTCGGCGACGTGATGAAGGAGTCCGCGCGCGCGGCCCTGTCCTGGCTGCGGACGCACGCCAAGGAATACAGCATCGATCCGGAGTTCTTCAAGAACGCCGAAATGCACGTGCACGTGCCCGTCAGGCGCGATTCCGAAAGACGGACCTTCTGCGGGCGTGACGATGGCCACGGCCATGGCGTCGGTGCTGACCGGCCGGCCGGTGCGCGGCGACGTGGCGATGACCGGCGAGATCACGCTGTCTGGCCGGGTCCTGCCGATCGGCGGCATCAAAGAAAAAGTCCTCGCCGCGAGGCGCGCCGGCATCCGCGAGCTCATCGTCCCGAAACAAAATGCGAAGAACGTGAACGAAGACCTGACGCCGGATGTTCGACAGGATCTGACGATCCACCTGGTGTCGAGCATCGACGAGGTCCTGGCGCTGGCCCTCCAGCCCGCGTCGTCGGATATCCGTTCCGTGAAGAAGCCGACGCGCGTCGTCGTCGGCGCAAAGCACCTGCCGCCCGCCAACTAGGCTGCGTAGCGCGGGCCCTTCAGGCCCGCGTCACGGCGATGGTCAAGGGCCGCCCTCTTACAGAAGCGTCAACGCGAACGCCGTCTTGAGATCGACGATTTCACCGCGGGCGACCATCGCCCTCGCTTCGGCGATGGTGATCGGATGCACCTCGATGTCCTCATCCTCGTCCGGCTTGTGCGGCGAGTCGGGCGCCGGACGACGCAGATCCGTCGCGCGATAGAAGTGCATTTCTTCGTCGCAGTAGCCGGGCGACGGAAAGAGGCTGGCGAGGTGGTCGAGGCGATGCGGCGCCAGGCCGATTTCCTCTTCGCATTCCCGCGCCGCGGCTGCGTCGGGAGGCTCGCCGGGATCGATGTTCCCGGCCGGCAGTTCCCACAGCACGCGTTTGACGCTGTGCCGGTATTGCCTGATCATCACGACGCGGCCATCGCCCTGGATGGGAATCAGGACCACGCACGGCCGATGTCGAACGATTTCCACCTTGTGCTCGGTTCCGTTCGGGAAGTGCGCGTTCTCGACTTCGACAGAGAAGACGCGCCCCTTGTAGACGATAGACATCGTGTGCGCCCCGTACTTCCTCTGGTGTAGCGCCCGAGCTACATCGTTGCCTGTTCGGAAACCTCGTCCAGCTCGTCGAGCACGCGCTGCAGATCCGGCAGGCAGCTCGCTCGTGAATTCCATGCGCCGGCCGTCGGACGGGTGGTTGAACGCCAGACGGGCGGCGTGAAGAAACGGCCGATCGAGATGCGTCACGGCGCGCACATCGCCCGGCACGCGGCGCCGGACGCCGCCGTAGACCGCGTCGCCCACGACCGGGTGCCCGATGGCGCTCAGGTGCACGCGAATCTGGTGGGTGCGGCCGGTGTGGATCGCCACGTGGACGAGCGTCAGCATCGGGCCGAACTTTCGCGCGCGCACGATCCTCGTGACGGCTTCGCGGCTGCGGCGCGCGCGGGCGGACATCTTCTTGCGGTTGACGGGATCGCGCCCGATCGGGCGCGTCGATGCGCCGGCCCGCCTGCACCTCGCCCCATACCAGCGCGATGTATTCCTTCTCGACCTCACGGTCGTGGAACTGGCTCGCCAGGCGCTCGTGAGCGGTATCGTGTTTGGCGACGACCATCAGACCCGACGTCCCGCGATCCAGCCGGTGGACGATGCCCGGCCGGCGTTCGCCGCCGATGCCGCTCAGGTCGTCCACGTGGTGCAGGAGCGCGTTGACGAGCGTCCCGCTGGCATGACCGGCCGCCGGGTGCACGACCATCCCCGCCGGCTTGTCCACGACGATCAAGTCTCGATCCTGGTAAACGATGGGCAGCGGCAACGCTTCGGGGCGCGGCTCGGGATCGATGGGGTCTGGAATGTCCACCGCGACGGCCTGGCCGGTCTTCATGGCCAGGTTGGGCTTTGCTTCGCGCCCGTCGACGCGCACGTGTCCGTCCTTGATGAGCCGCTGGATGTGAGAGCGCGACTGCCCCGCGAGCACCGAAACGAGAAATACGTCCAAGCGGGCGCCCGTGCTGTCGGCGGGCACCGCGAACGTGGCGTTCACGCCGCCTTCTTGCGCGAGCGCTGGCCGGGCGCCGGCGCCGCACGTCGTCCGAGGTAGACGAGCATGCCGATGGCGAGCGGCGCGAGGATGACCGAGATGAACTGCGACGTCGACAGGACGCCCACCATGCCGCGCGGGTCGTCGCGAAAGAACTCGATGATGAAGCGCGTCACCGCGTAGAGCAGCATGTAGAGCCAGAACGTCCGGCCCGCGAACGGCTTGCCCTTCTGCTCTGTGCCGAGGAGCAGTGCCAGAATCAGGAACTCCGCTCCCGCTTCGTACAGCTGTGTCGGGTGCAGCGACTGGTTGAGCGGCGTTCCCACGTTGGCCGCGGCAAACGGGTCGGTGAACGTGATGCCCCAGGGCAACGTCGTCGGCTTGCCCCAGCAGCAGCCCGCGAAGAAGCACCCGAAGCGGCCGACGACGTGTCCCAGCGCAATTCCCGGCGCGAACACATCGGTCGTGGTCCAGAGCGGCAGGCCCACGCGACGGATGTACACCAGCGCGACGGCGACCGCCAGAATCAGGCCCCCGTAGAACACCCCGCCGGATCTGAACAGGCTGAAGAGCTCCGCCGGATTGCTCCGGAAGATCTGGAAGTCGGTGACGAGCAGCAGCAGCTTCGCGCCGATGAGCGCGCTGATGATGATGTAGATGCCGAGATCCATGACGCGCGTGGCGTCGAGGTTCCGATTGCGGGCGCGCACCATCGCGAGCTGCAGGCCCAGAAGGTAGGCGGCCGCCAGCAGCACGCCGTACGTGTAGACGGTGATCGGCCCGAACCGCGGAATCGACCAGGGCAGGCTAAACAGTATTGGATGCATGCGCGCGCACTCCGAGCATGTCGAGAATCATGATGGCCACACCGACGCTGATGGCGGAGTCGGCGACGTTGAACGCCCAGAAGTGATAGGCGCCCCAGTACACGTCCACGAAGTCGACGACCGAACCGATGATCACGCGGTCGAGCAGGTTGCCGGCGGCGCCGCCCATGATGAGAGACAGGCCGAGCCGCGCCAGCCAGTGATGCCGCGGCAGTCCGGCTGCGTACAGCGCCCACCCAGACGATGGCCGCCAGCGCGATGACCGCGATGGTGACCGTCTTGAACGGGAAATCGGCGGCGTTGAACAATCCGAACGCGGCCCCGCTGTTCCGGACGTGCGTGATGTTCATGAACCCGGACACCACCTCCACGCTGGCGCTGAGCGGCACCGTCGATCGAACAATCGCCTTCGTGAGCTGGTCGAGCGCCACGATCGCGATCGGCAGCCCGATCTCCAGGCGGCGGGGCGAGACCGGGATCTGGCCGGCCGTGTCCTCAGACATGAGCCGCCAACGCGTCCTGGCAGCGCTCGCAGAGCCCCGCCCATTCCGGGTCGGTGGACACGCGCGGCACGTAGCGCCAGCACCGCTCACACTTGATGCCGCCGGCACGCTCGATGACGACGCTGCGCTCGCTCTGATCCCGACGCCCGCAGCTCGACGTCCGACACGATGAACAGCGTCGGCAGCTCGCGCGCCTGCGCCTGCAGGAACGCCATCTCGGGGGCCGGAACCGACAGAATGACCTTCGCCTGCAGCGAGCTGCCGATCCGCTTGTCCTTCCGTAGCGGTTCGATTTCGGCCAGCACCTGCTCGCGCAGCGCGATCAGACGCGTCCAGCGGTCGAGCCGATCGCGGTCGGCCAGCGCGTCGAGCTCTGCGGCGGATGGAAACACGGCCGTGTGCACCGATTCCTCACGTGCGCCCGGGCAGGTACTGCCACAGCTCGTCGGCGGTGAACGACAGGATGGGCGCCAGCAGCCGCGTCAGGCCGTCGGCCATCAGGTACATCGCCGTCTGTCCCGCGCGGCGCTCGACCGACCCGGCGGCGAACGTGTACATCCGGTCCTTGGTCACGTCCACGTAAAACGCGCTCAGGTCCATCGTCGTGAAGGTGTTCAGCGCCTGCGAGATCGTCTGGTAGTCGTATTCTTCGTACGCCCGCAGGACCTTCCGCGCGACATCCGCGTACCGGGCCAGGATGTAGCGATCGATCTCGAGCATGCGCTCCGGCGCGACGCGATCGGCCGCGGGGTCGAAGTCGTACAGGTTCGCCGACAGGATGCGCAGCGTGTTGCGTACCTTCCGGTAGGCTTCGACGACGCGCGCGAGGATTTCCTTGCTGAGGCGCACTTCCTGCGTGTAGTCGCTCATCGACACCCACAGGCGGATGATGTCGGCGCCGCTCTGTTTGATGACGTCCTCGGGCTCGATCGAGTTGCCGAGCGACTTCGACATCTTCTTGCCGTCCTCGGCCACGATGAAGCCGTGCGTGACGACGTCCTTGAAGGGCGGCCGTCCGCGCGTGCCGAGGCCGACGAGCAGCGAGCTCTGGAACCAGCCGCGATGCTGGTCGTTGCCCTCGAGATACGTGTCGGCCGGCCACGTCAGCTCAGGCCTGACGGAGAGGACCGCCTCGTGGCTCGATCCGGAGTCGAACCACACGTCGAGAATGTTCATCTCGCGCTCGAACGCGGTGCCCCCGCATTTGACGCACGCGAAGCCGGGCGGGATGAACTCCTCGATCGGGCGTTCGTACCAGGCATCCGCGCCGTACGTGTCGAAGACGGACGCGGCGCGTTCCACGAGTTCGGCGGTGATGTGCGGCTCGCGGCACTTGACGCAGTCGACGGCGGGGATGGGCACGCCCCAGGCCCGCTGGCGCGACACGCACCAGTCCGGCCGGTTGGCAACCATGTTGTAGATGCGGTCGTGCCCCCACGACGGGACCCACTTCACGTCGCGGTCGATGGCCGACAACGCCGCCTCACGCAGGGTCTGCCTCGTTTGCCCTCTGCCCTCTGCCCTTTGCCCTTTGTTGTGTCGAGGCTGATGAACCACTGGGCGGTTGCCAGGAAGATGACCGGATTGTGGCAGCGCCAGCAGTGCGGGTACTGGTGCGCGAACGCCGCGCGATGCCACAGGCGGCTGCGCTGCTTGAGGGCTTCCTCCACGTTGGGATTCGCGTCGAACACGCGCTGGCCGGCAAACAGGCCGACCGTATCGTCGAAGTGCCCGCCCGGCCCGACCGGTGCGTAGATGTCGAGGCCGTACTTGAGTCCCGTGTTGAAGTCGTCGGCGCCGTGGCCGGGAGCGGTGTGCACCGCGCCGGTGCCCGCGTCGAGCGTCACGTAGCCGGCGAGCACGCCAACCGAATCGCGGTCGTACAGCGGGTGGCGGAACCTGATGCCTTCGAGCTGCGCGCCCTTCATGCGCGCGATCGGCGCGTCGAGCGCGCGGCCGACGGTCTGCGCCACCGCGGGTGCGAGCTGTTCCGCGAGCAGCACGGCGCGGCCGTCCACCTCGTAGGCCGCGTAGTCGAAGTCCGGATGAAACGCGACGGCCAGGTTCGACGGGATGGTCCACGGCGTCGTCGTCCAGATGAGGACGGACACATCACGACCGGCAAGAGCCGGCACACGCGCGCCGAGGTCTCCCGCGCTCGCCGGCGCAAGCGGGAACTCGACGTAGATCGACGGCGACGAGTGATCCTCGTACTCGATTTCCGCCTCGGCGAGCGCCGTGCGGCAGTGGATGCACCAGTGCACGGGTTTCTTCCGCTTGGTGACGAGCCCCTGCTCGACGAACCGTCCGAAGGCGCGCGCGATCGCGGCCTGGTATCGGAAGTTCATCGTGAGATACGGCTCGTCCCACGTGCCGAGGATGCCCAGCCGCTGAAACTGCTGCGACATGGTGCCGACAAACCGCTCCGCGTAGGCGCGGCACGCGCGGCAGAAGTCGGCGACCGACATGTCGCGCTTCTTCGGGCCGAGCTCCCTGTCGACCTTCAGCTCGATCGGCAGGCCATGGCAGTCGTAGCCGACGACGTACGGCGCGTCGAACCCGGCCATCGACCGCGACTTGACGACGATGTCCTTGAGGATCTTGTTCATCGCCGTGCCCATGTGGATGTTCCCGTTGGCGTACGGCGGACCGTCGTGCAGCACGAACTTCGGCGCGCCCCGGCGGCGCGCGCGAATCTGCCCGTACAGGTCCTGGGAGGCCCAGCGGGCGAGCGTCTCGGGCTCGCTCGTCTGCAGGCCGGCCTTCATCGGGAACTCGGTGCGCGGCAGGTTGACCGTGTTTTTCCACTCGGGCATGGGTATCCCTCGATTTTATAATGATCCGATGCTGCGCCGCGCGACTCTCGACAATGGTCTGAAGGTGCTCGTTCAGGAAGAGCACGCCGCGCCGCTGGCGTCGGTGTGGTGCTGGTACAAGGTCGGTTCCAAGGACGAACGCCCCGGTCTGACCGGGGTGTCGCACTGGGTCGAGCACATGAACTTCAAGGGCACGACCAACATCCCCCGCGATCAGGTCAAGGGCATCATCGAGCAGTTCGGCGGCAGGCTGGAACGGCTACACCTGGATCGATCAGACGACATATCTCGAAACCGCGACGAAGGACGCGCTCGACCGGATGCTGTTCATCGAGTCTGAGCGCATGGCAAACTGCCTGTATCACCCGGACGATTGCGAATCCGAGCGGACCGTTATCATTTCCGAGCTCCACGGCGGCGAGAACGATCCGGATCAGTTTCTCGACCAGGAGGTGGTCGCCACGGCGTTCAAGGCGCACCCGTACCGCCATCCCACAATCGGCTGGCTCTCCGATCTGGAGACGATGACCCGCGACGATCTGTACGGCTACTACCGGCGCTACTACGTGCCCAACAACGCGACGCTCGTGATCGTCGGCGACGTGGACACCGACGAGGCGCTGCGCGGCGTCGAGCGGCATTTCGGAGGCATCCCCGCCGGCGACATCCCCGCGCGGCAGCGGACCATCGAGCCGGAGCAGACCGGCGAGCGCCGCGTGACCATTCGCAGACCGGGCACGACGGCGTACCTGAAGGCCGCGTTTCACGCGCCGGCCGTCACTGACGACCGGTTCTATGCGCTGCTCGTGCTCGATGCCGTCCTGACCGGCGCGTACGGCCTGAACCTGTGGTCAAGCTTCAGGCTGCCGCCGCCGCAGCGGAGTGCGCGCCTGTATCGATCGCTCGTCGAAAAGCGAATCGCGTCGTCGGTGGCCGGTTCGCTGCTGCCGACCGAACAGCCGTTCGTCTATATCGTGTCGGTGACGGCCACCGACGGGACGCCGCTCGCGGATGTCGAGGCGGCGCTCGTGCGCGAGCTGGACCTGGCGGCGCGCGACGGGATTACCGAGGCCGAGCTCGCCAAGGCCAAGGCGCAGCTCAAGGCCCGGCTCGTCTTCGACAACGACAGCGTGACCAACATCGCTCACCAGCTCGGGTACTTCGAGACGATAGCCGGCGTGGACGTGTTCAGCGGTCTCGGCTCGCGGATCGCTGCCGTCACGAGCGACGCGGTGGCCGCATCGGCGCGCGCCGTTCTCGCGCCCTCCAATCGAACCATCGGCTGGTTCGATCCGGAGCCGGTGGGCTCGCGTTAACGCCATGGCCTCCGGAACCTTCTCAGGCCTTTCGCCGGCCCGCACCGTTCTTCCGAGCGGGGCCGTCGTGCTGGCTAAGCACACGCGGACGATGCCGGCTGTCACGATCAACCTCGCTGTCCGCGGCGGGTCGGTGTGCGATCCGCCGGACGCGCCTGGCGCCATGAATCTCCTGTCGCGGGTGATTGATCGCGGCACGCTGGCAACGGCGTCGAGCGCCGGGCGTTCGGCGGAAGACATCGCCGAAGCGCTCGACAGCCGGGGCATCGCGATGGCGCTCACTGTCACCCGGCATCTGTTCTCGCTGGTGTGCACCTGCCTGGCCGAGGATTTCGAGGCCGTCATGGCGCTCGTCGGCGATATCGTCAAAGCGCCGTCCGTGCCCGACGACGAGCTGGCCACGCGGAAGGGCGAGGTCCTGACGTCGATTCGCCAGGACCAGGACAATCCTGCGGTGAGGGCGGTCGAGGCGCTGATGGCGCTGTTGTACCCGCCGCCCCACCCGTACGGGATACCCGCCAAGGGAAGCCCGGACGTCATCGAACGACTGACGCGTGACCGGCTGCTGGCACTTCATGCCGCGAGATTCGCGCCGTCCGATCTGTCGGTCGTCGTGGTCGGCGACGTCGAGACGGCCCGCGCCGCGAGCGTCGTCGACAGCGTGTTCAGCGGCTGGCGAGTGGAGGCGCCGGTTCGTGGTGCGGTGCATGCGGTGGTGCCGGCTGCGGCGAGGCGGCGTCTCGTCATCCCCATGATGAACAAGGCGCAGGCCGACGTGGCGTACGGCTTCACGACGCTCACGCGTGCGGATCCGTCGTATTACAGCGCGTGGCTGATGAACCACGCCTTCGGCCAGTACTCCATGAGCGGACGCCTCGGAGATTCGATCCGCGAAAAACAGGGGATGGCGTACTACGTGTACAGCTCGCTCGACGCGAACATCATGGAAGGACCGTTGCTCGTGCGCGCCGGGGTCAGCCCGGAGAATGTCGATCGGGCGATCGCGTCGATCGACGAAGAGGTCGGCCGGCTCGTTCGCGATGGTCTGACGCAGGCCGAGCTGGACGATTCGCGCCGGTTTCTCATCCACGCGATGCCTCGGTCGCTCGAGACGAACTCGAGCATCGCCAACTTCCTGCAGAACGCCGAGCTGTACGGCCTCGGGCTCGACTACGACCTGCGTCTGCCCGATCTGTTGCGCGGCGTCACCCTCGATCAGGCGAACTCGGTTGCGCGGCGATTCCTGGATCCGGAAAAAGCGACCGTCGTCATCGCGGGACCATACGATCAGAAGTAGTGCAGGCCTTCAGGCCTGCGACCAGTGCGATACTGATTTGTGCCAGACCCGCCCGCTTCGCCCGGCCTGCCTGCTCGTGTCGGCGCTGTCCTGTTCGACGTCGATTTCACGCTGATCCATCCCGGCCCGACGTTTCAGGGTGTGGGATACCACGCGTTTTGCGCGCGGCACCTCATCGATGTCGATCCGGCCGCGTTCGACGCCGCAGTGGCCAGCGCGTCGTCCATTCTCGACGATCCCGACGGCTCGCCGTACGACGCGGAAATCTTCATCGCGTACACGCGGCACATCATCGAGCAGATGGGCGGCACGGCTGGAGGCACCCCCCAGGCCGTTGATGCCTGCGCGCGCGAGATCTACACGGAGTGGGCGGCGAACCACCACTTCGAGCTCTACGACGATGTGCCGGCCGTTCTGCGGTGCCTCAGCACGGCGGGCATCAGGGTCGGATTGATCTCGAACTCGCACCGGTGCCTCGATTCGTTTCAGTCGCATTTCGAGCTGCGCGATTTCATCGCCGCGTCGGTGTCGTCGGCAGATCATGGGTACATGAAACCGAACCCGAGCATCTTTCGAGCGGTTCTCGAAGACCTGCGGGTGTCGCCGGCTGATGCGGTGATGGTTGGGGACAGTGTCAGCCAGGATATCGAAGGCGCGCTGCGGGCCGGAATGCGCGCCGTTCTGCTGCACCGGAGCGAGCAGCCGACGCCGCGAGCCGATGAGCTCCGGAAGAGGGGAGTCCCGATCATCAGGAGCCTGACGGAGCTCGTGAGTCTCGTGGTCGGGTGAGTAGCGCGGCCCTTTCAGGGCCGCGTGCGCGGGGCTGAAAGCCCCGCGCTACTGAAGCCAGACTACCCGGGCGGCCAACTCATCCCGCGCCCGCCGAGCAGATGCAGATGGATGTGAAACACGGTCTGGCCCGCGTCGCGATTCGTGTTGAACACCGTTCGATAGCCGCCGCGCGCCAGGCCGCGTTCAGCCGCGATAGCCGTCGCACGACGGACCAGCTCGCCGACGAGCCGATCGTCCTCGGTGCCAAGGTCGTTGAGCGTCGCGATGTGCCGTTTGGGCACCACGAGCACGTGCGTCGGCGCCTGCGGGTTGATGTCGTTGAACGCGATGACGCGTTCGTCCTCGTAAACGAGCGCGGCAGGAATCTCGCGGCGGGCGATTTTGCAGAACAGGCAGTCGGCCATACGCCTATAATTCTAGCGTCATGAACATCACTCGACGAACGCTCGTCGCGCTTCTTTCGGTTGCCGCCCTGATGCGCGCGCTGCCGGCGCCGGCCGCGGAGAAAACGGTCGCGGTGGAGGTGAAGACGAACCTCACGTACTACTCCGGCGAAGGCGCGGACAAGTATCGCCACCGGCTCGACATGTATGTCCCGAAGGGACAGCACGACGTGCCGGTGATGGTGTTCGTGCACGGCGGCGGCTTCACGGTCGGGATCAAGGACCAGTACGGCTTCGTCGGCGAGGTGCTCGCGTCCAGGGGTATCGCGACAGCCGTCATCAGCTATCGCCTGTCACCGAAGGCCTCGTATCCCGGCCACGTGCAGGACGTCGCGCGCGCGTTCGCATGGGTCCGCGCGCACGCGGCCGAGTACGGCGGCAAGGCCGACAAGATCTTCATCTCCGGCCATTCAGCCGGCGCGACGCTCGTGGCGATGCTCGGCGCCGATCCGGCGTATTTGAAAGAAGTCGGCGAATCTCTCGATCACGTCGCCGGCGTGATTCCCATCAGCGGCAGCTTCACGCAGTCGTCCCGGTCGGGCATGTTCCAGGGCGCCGTGCCGGTGGATCCCGAGGTGCTGCGGAACGCGTCGTCGATCAATCACGTGGCCGGCCCGCACCCGCCGTTCCTGATTCTGTACGGCGACAAGGACGCGCCTCGGACGGGCCAGGACGCCGCGCAGATGGCGAAAGCGCTCGCGGACGCCGGCAACTCGGCCGACGTGCACGAGATCGCCGATCACGCGCACATGGACATGATCACCGGCATCATGTCGCCGTCTGATCCGGGCCTGAAGTTCCTGCTGGATTTCGTCCGGAAGAATCAGTAGCGTCCGGCTTTAGCCGGACGGACACGTCCGCCTGAAGGCAGACGCTACGCGCGCCGAAGGCGGACACTACGTACGAACGGCGACCGCGGTTCGGGCGAGACCCTGCAGATCGCGTTTCAGCTCGACGAGCGTCAGTTCGTCCGACCTCTCGAGGATTTCCTCGACCTCGATTTCCTGGCCGAACCCGAACTCGCAGATCAGATGTCCACCCGAGCGAAGCAGCGACGGCGCTTCGCGGACAACCCGCTCGAACATCCTCAGCCCGTCGTCACCGCCTCCGAACAGCGCGACGTGCGGCTCGTGGCCGCCGACTTCGGGTTGGAGGCCCGGGGCGTTGCGCTCCGGCACGTACGGCGGGTTCGCGGTAATGATATCGACCGGCCCGGCGATATCGCCGAACAGGTCGCCCTGGACGCACATCACGCGCGCCTCGACGCCGTGACGCGCCGCGTTGCGCTGGGCAACTTCGATCGCGGCCGCCGAGATGTCGGTCGCAACGATGCGCGCGTTCCGGCGCTCCTTGGCGACGGCGACAGCCACGTTCCCGCACCCGGTGCACACGTCGACCATCGTGAAGAGCTGGGATGACGGGACGAGCGCAAGCACCGCCTCGACGATCAGCTCAGTCTCGGGCCTGGGGATCAGCACGGCGGGGGAGACTTCGAGCTTCAGTCCCCAGAACTCGCGGTGGCCGACGATGTAGTGGAACGGTTCGCGGGCTGCCCGGCGGGCCACGAGTGCCCCGAACGTCTCGGCGAATCCGTGAGGCGCGTTGTCCCCGCCGGACGTCAGCAGCCGCGCGGTGTCCCATCCGAGCACGTGCTCGGCGAGCAGTCGCGCGCTGAGATCGGCTTCGGCAGGCGCAAGCCCGGCCGTGCGCAGCCGGTCGCGCGCGTTGGCCACGAGTTTGTGCACGCTCATGAAACTGCTGTCGCGTCCTTCAGCTTCTCGGCCTGGTAATGCATGCTCACGTTGTCGAGCAGCTCGACGATGTCGCCGTTCAGCACTTCGTTGATGCGGTGCGTCGTGAAGTTGATGCGGTGATCGGTGATGCGGTTCTGGGGGAAGTTGTAGGTCCGGATCTTCTCGGATCGCTCGCCCGTACCGACCTGGCCGCGACGATCCTTGGCGATGGCTTCCTGCTGCTTGCGGAGCTCCATCTCGTAGAGCCGGGCCCGCAGCACCTTCATCGCCTTCGCCCGGTTCTTGATCTGCGACTTCTCGTCCTGCTGCGAGACGACGACGCCAGTCGGCAGATGCGTCAGCCGTACTGCGGAGTAGGTGGTGTTCACGCTCTGGCCGCCCGGACCGCTCGAGCAGAACGTATCGATGCGCAGATCCTTCTCGTTGATCTGGATGTCCACGTCCTCGGCCTCCGGCAGGACGGCCACTGTGGCGGTGGATGTGTGGATGCGTCCGCTCGCCTCGGTGGCGGGCACCCGCTGGACGCGGTGCACGCCGCTTTCGTATTTCAGCTTGCTGTAGGCGCCGCGCCCCTCGATCGTCGCGATGACTTCCTTCAGGCCACCGACGCCGGTATCGCTGCTCGACATCACCTCAAGGCGCCAGCCCTGCCGCTCGGCGTACTTGCTGTACATCCGGAACAGCTCGCCCGCGAACAGCGCCGCTTCGTCGCCGCCCGTGCCGGCACGAATCTCGAGGACGATGTTCTTCTCGTCGTTGGGGTCCTTGGGGATGAGCAGGATCTTGAGGTCGGCGAGCAGCGCATCGCGCTTCGCGAGCAGCGACTTCATCTCCGCCTGCGCGAGCTCGCGCATGTCGGCGTCGGCCGCGTTTGCGAGCTCCTCGGTCTGCGCCAGATCGCGCGCGACGGCCTTGTACTCGCGGAATCGCTCGATGAGCGGCTGCATCTCGGAGGCGGACTTCGCCTGCTTCCGGTATTCGGCCGGATCGCTCTGCAGCTCGGCGGTGCCCAGCCGGGCGAGCGTCTCCTCGTAGTTCTGTTCTACGGCGTTCAGCTTGTCGAACATAAAGCCACTACGTTGAACGCGGAGTTCGCAGAGGCCGCAGAGAAGTTGTTTTCTCTGCGAGCTCCGCGTGCGCTGCGTTCATCGTCGTCATCCCCCGGACACCGGCGGCAGGAACGCGATTTCGTCCCCGTCGTGCACTTCGGCGTCCATCCGCGCGTAGTCGGCGTTGAGCGCTGTCGAAATCGAGCGCTCGTAGCCGGCGAGCGCAGGAAACTCGCCGGCGAGCTCGCGCCAGACCGCGCCGATCGTCGCGCCCGGCCCGACAACGCGGTTCATTTCCGCTGTTCCCGCGATTTCGCGCAGTCGTGCAAACAGCCGCACCGTCACGCGCATGCCACCCGCTCGGCCTCTTCCCGTGCCCGGACATCGTCCGGATCGGCCGTGGCGCCCTCGATCCAGACGTCGCCGCCGTCGAAGTACTCGCGCTTCCAGACGGGCGCGATTTGTTTGACACGCTCGATCACGTAGCGGCACGCCGCGTAAGCATCACCGCGGTGCGGCGACGCGGCGACGATCGCGACGCTCGCTTCCCCCACTTCGAGGCGCCCTGTTCTGTGGTGCAGTGCCACGCGCGCGCCCGGCCAGCGTCCGTGCGTCTCGTGGGCGATGCGCGCGAACGTCTTCAGCGCCAGCGGGCCGTACGCTTCGTACTCGAGGTATTGCACACGCCGGCCCTGGTTGTGGTTGCGCACCAGGCCGAAAAACGTTACGACCGCCCCGTCCCGGCCGTCCGACTCCTCAGCGACGGCGGAGACCAGCGGCTCGAGTGCGAGCACGGCGGGGCCGATGGCCAGAAGAGGAACCGTCACCCTCTCAGTATCGCTGAATCTGGTCATTTGGTCATCTGGTCATCTGTTCATTGATTGGGTCATTGACGGAAGTGATCAGATGACCAGATGACTAGATTCGTGTTTGCCAGAAGTGATTGAGCGGCCCGTGGCCGCGGCCGATGGCGAGGGCGTGGCGAATCGCGCCGGCCACGAACTGCTGCGCGTGTTCGGCCGCCTCGGGCAGTTCATGGCCCAGGGCGAGGTGCGCGGCCACGGCGGCTGCGAACGTGCAGCCGGTGCCGTGCGTGTTCCGGCTGTCGACGCGCGCCGTGCGAAACATGGAGAACTGCTGGCCATCGAACAGCAGATCGGTGACGTCGACTCCGCCCGGCCGATGCCCGCCGGTGATGATGACGGCGGCCGCTCCCATGCCGTGAATCCGCCGGGCGGCTTCCCGGAGGTGCTCGTCGGTTGCGATCTGGAGGCCGCTCAGCGCCTCCGCTTCCGGGATGTTCGGTGTGACGACCCGCGCGAGCGGAAGGAGCTCCGTGCAGAGCATCTTCATCCCGTCGGCGTCGAGCAGCGGATCGCCGCGTTTGGACCCGAGCACGGGATCGACCACCACGAGCGGCAGGTCCATCTCCTTAATTGCTGCGGCGACGGCTTCCACGATAGCCGCGTCGGCGAGCATACCGGTCTTGGTGGCGTGGACCTCGATGTCGCCGGCAACCGCCTCGATTTGAGCCGTGACGAGATCGGCTGACAGCGCGAGCGACGCGACGACGCCGACGGTGCTTTGCGCAGTCACAGCCGTGATGGCGCTCGCGCCGTAGACCCCGAGCGCAGCGAATGTCTTGAGGTCGGCCTGAATGCCGGCGCCTCCGCTCGAGTCGCTTCCCGCGATGGTCAATGCGACGCGCATGAGAACGACCGTCAGCGGGCGCGCGGCGCCGGCGCGGGCTTGCCGAGCACGAGCATGAACATGAACGGCGGAATCGTCTCGCGCGAGATGACCTCGAGGCTGGCGGCGGTGGCGCCGCGGATCACCGTTTCGGCGTCGACGCGCTGATCGGGCTCGGGGCCCGGGCCTCCGGCGCCGGCGGAGAAATCCACGACGCCGATGCGGCCCTGAGGCTTCAGCGAGTCGGCGGCGTTCTTGAGCAGCGTCACCGGGTCTTCCATCTCGTGATAGGCGCCGACGATGAGCACCGCGTCGAGGCCTTTCGGCAGCCGCGAATCCCTGGGCGTGCCGAGCACCGTCCGGACGTTCGACAGGTTCTCGCGCTGCACGCGCCGCTTGATCGCCTCGAGCATCAGCGGCTGGATATCCTCGGCGTACACGAGGCCGGTCGGCCCGACCCGCCGCGCAAGGCGGACCGTGAACCAGCCGCCGCCGGCTCCCAGGTCGGCCACCATCGACCCTTCAGCGATCTTCAACGCGTCCATGATCTCTTCGGGCTTCTGCCACTGATCGCGATCCGCGCCCTCGAGCAGGCCGAGGTCGAGCGGAGGGAACAGGCGGCCTTTCGCTTTGCTCTGGCCAGCGGGGACGGATTGGCCGGGTCGGACGGGTAGGGCGGGTGGGGCTGGTAGGTCAGGTGGGGCTGGTAGGGCGGATGAGGAAAACCCTGCGAGCAAGGCGAGCGAGAGCGCGATCGCAGCCTTCATTGCTCACCTGCCTTGCTCGGCTCACCTGCCTTACCCGCCCCACCTGGCTCACCCGGCCCACCCGTCTTGCCAGCCCCCACGACCCCGCCGCGCGTCATCGCCTCCGCGGACAGGATCTCGTCGAGCTGCGCGGCGTCGAGCAGCTTCCGCTCGAGCACGACGTCCCTGATGGATCGACCGGTCTTCACCGCCTGTTTCGCGAGGTCGGCGGTGGCGGCGTAGCCGATGTACGGACTGAGCGCCGTGGCCATCGCCGTGCTGCGATCGAGCAGCTCGCGGGCGCGCGCCTCGTCGGCGGCGATGCCGTCGATCGTGCGTTCGGCGAGCGTGCTCATCGCCGCGCGAAGAATGGTGGACGCGTGCAGGCCGTTCCACGCGATGACGGGCATCATGACGTTCAGCTCGAGCTGCCCCGCTTCGCACGCGATCGCAATCGTCAGATCGCACCCCATCACCTGAAAACAGACCTGGTTCACCATCTCAGGCACCGACGGGTTCACCTTACCCGGCATGATCGACGATCCCGGCTGCACCGCAGGCAGCGAGATTTCGGCCAGCCCGGCACGCGGCCCCATGCTCAGCAGCCGCAGATCGCTCGCAATCTTGCTCACTTCGACGGCGAGCCGCCGCATGGCCGACGAATACGCGAGCACGTCGCCCATGCTCTGTGTCACGCGAAAGAGATTCGTCGCGGGGCGCAGTGTGAAGCCCGTGTACCGCGCCAGGTTGTCCACCACGTGGCGACGATAGTCGTCGCCGGCGTTCAGTCCCGTGCCGACCGCCGTCGCGCCGATGTTCAACTCGCGCAGCTGCTCCGCCGCCGCCGCCACATCGTCGGCACCCTGGCGGACGCAGGCCGCCCAGCCGCTGAACTCCTGGCCGAGCGTGATGGGCACGGCGTCCTGCAGGTGCGTGCGCCCGGTTTTGAGCACGCCCGCGAACTCGTCGGCTTTGTGCTCGAGGCTGGCAACGAGCCGGCGCGCCGCCTGCACGAGCGGCCCGCCGCCGAGCAGCAGCGCCAGACGCGTGGCCGTCGGGAACACGTCATTCGTGGACTGGCCAAGGTTGACGTGATCGTTCGGGTGGACGCGCGTGTACGCGCCCCGCGGCTCGCCCAGAAGCTCGGCCGCTCGATTGGCGAGCACCTCGTTGGCGTTCATGTTGTGGGAGGTGCCGGCGCCCGCCTGGTACACGTCCACGACGAACTGATCGCGCAGGCTGCCCGCGAGGATCTCGTCTGCTGCTGCGATGATCGCGCGCGCGGCATCCTGATCGAGGCGCCCGAGCGCCGCGTTGGCCTCGGCCGCGGCTTTCTTGACGAGGATGGTCGCCGTGACGAGATCGGCGGGCGCGCGCAGGCCGCTGATCTGGAAATTTTCGATTGCGCGCGCGGTCTGGACGCCGTAGTACGCGCCGGCGGGGACCTTCAGCTCGCCGAGCGGATCGCGCTCAATACGGAAGGTGTCAGCCATCAGCGTTCGTGCTTTCCAGAGGCCCTATCCGCAGCCCCCAGTCCCCAGCCCCCAGCCCCCAGAAAGTATACTTCCCGTATGTTGCCCAGCTTCTTCGACAGCGTGCTTCAGCTCATCGTGCGAACGTCGACCGATCTGCCGCCCGATGTCCGCGCGGCCATGAAGATCGCCCGCAGCGCGGAACCGGAGGCTACCCGGGCGTCGCAGGCTCTGACGATCATCGCGCAGAACATCGACCTTGCCGCCGATGGCGAAGGCGCCATCTGCCAGGACACGGGCATGCCGACGTTCGAGGTCAGGGTGCCCGTCGGCGCGAACCAGATCTGGATGCGCCAGCAGATTCGTGAGGCGGTGGCCGAAGCCACCCGACGCGGCAAGCTGCGGCCGAACTCCGTGGATTCGATCACGGGCAAGAACTCCGGCGACAACCTCGGTCCGGGGACGCCCATCATTCACTTCGATCAGTGGGACAAGGACGAGATCGAGATCAAGTTGATCCTGAAGGGCGGCGGCTGCGAGAACACGAACGCCCAGTACTCCGTCCCCGTCGAGCTTCCGCACCTGGGCCGCGCCGATCGGAACCTCGAGGGCGTCAGAAAGTGCATCCTGCACGCTGTGTGGCAGGCGCAGGGCAAAGGCTGCGCGCCCGGCGCGGTCGGCGTCTGCATCGGCGGCGACCGCACGTCCGGGTATCTGCACGCGAAGGAACAACTCTTTCGCACGCTCGACGACGTGAACCCGGATGCCCGGCTCGCGGAGCTCGAAGCGTCGATCATGTCGACGGTGAACGACCTCGAAATCGGCGCGATGGGTTTCGGCGGGAAGGTGACGCTCATCGGCTGCAAAGTCGCCGCGCTCAACCGCCTGCCGGCGAGCTTCTTCGTATCGGTGGCCTACGACTGCTGGGCGTTCCGCCGACTGGGCGTGCTGCTCGATTCGTCAACCGGTGCGATCACCAGGTGGCTCTATCGCGACCCCTCGCACCCGGTGATTCCGATGCTCGACCAGGCCGGGTTCGTTCGCACGGGCCGCGAGGTCGCCTTGAACGCTCCGCTCACCGAAGCCGCCGTTCGCTCGCTGAAGGTCGGCGACGTCGTGATGATCTCGGGCCGCATGTTCACAGGGCGCGATGCCGTGCACTCGCATCTGATGAAGAACGCGCCGCCGGTCGATCTCAACGGGTCTGTTCTGTACCATTGCGGCCCGGTCGTTGTGAAGGAAGGCGAAACATGGCGCGTCACGGCCGCCGGCCCGACGACCAGCATTCGCGAGGAGCCGTACCAAGGGGAGATCATCAAGCGCTACGGCGTGCGCGCCGTGATCGGCAAGGGCGGGATGGGCGCGAAGACGCTTGCGGCGCTGAAGGAACAGGGCGCCGTTTATCTCAATGCGATCGGCGGCGCCGCCCAGTTCTACGCCCGGTCCATCGAGCGGGTCGACGGCGTGTCTCTTCTCGAATTCGGCACGCCCGAAGCCATGTGGCACCTGACGGTGAAGGATTTTCCGGCGATCGTCACCATGGACGCGCACGGCAACAGCCTGCACAAGGACATCGAGCAGGAATCGGGCGCGCACCTGGAAACGATAGGTGCGTGATAGGGCAGAGAGCAAAAGGCAAAGGGCAGAGCTCTGCCCTGTGCCCTATGCCTTCTGCCCTTTCGTGAAATCTCTGAGAGGCGGCCGGCCGTAGCCGTGCTCCATCGCCGCGAGATCCAGGTCCATGGTTTCCATGTCGACGATGGCGACGAGGGGGAATGGCGACAGCGCGGGGAGATCGATCGTCTTCACGTACGCCTGGCAGGCCGAGCAGATTTCGACGCGGCGATCTTTCCGCTCCTGGTCCGGCGCCGCCGTCACGAACGGATCGCCGGCTTCGCCGCAGTAGATGCACGCGTACGTGTCCAGTTCCCAGCCAGCCGAACAGAACGAGCAGCGCAGCACGCGGTGGCTGGCGGCGCACTCCGCCAACGCAGGCCACGAGCCGCACGCGGGGCAATAACCGCGGCTCCAATCGGCGCACGCCGCCACGAACGATTCTTCGTGCCGGCTGTCGAAGACGGCGTGTTGCAGCGCGTGCGCAAACGGCGTCGTCGCGAGCTCGGCGACCAGCCACACCAGGTCAGGCGCCAGGCCGCGATGGACGGCGCCCGTGCGAATCGCATCCTGGTTGCGCGCCAGTGACGCCGTCAGCAGGGATCCGGCCTCCATGCTGCCGTTCGCGATCGCGTCCCTGATGTGCGTGGCCGATTCCGCGGCGCCGCCCTCGGCGAGCGCGTCGCAAAGTGACAGCAACGACCCGCTCAGCAGGCCCAGGGGAACAGGAATCGGCTCGCCGGCCAGGACCGGCACGCCGCGTCGCAGCTTGGCGGCGAGATACCGGGGCGGCAGTGACAGACGCGGCAGCCGGCTCGCTCCGATCGCGTGCGCCGCGTCGATGACGATGGTCAGCAGGCGCTGCTGGAGCTCGACGGCGGGCGCGAGATCCGGCCGCGATTCGCGCAGCGCGTCCCATCTGCGGGCCGACAGGGCCAGCAGTTCCTCGCGCGTGAACGCGTCCACGGTGATTAACGGCATGTCCTTGTGGCTCAGCAGGTTACTTGCGGCAAGCGCCGCCGGCTCGACCCTGCGGCAGGCGCCAGCCAGCCAGTATAACAACAGGCCTGCTGCTATAATGAGAGGCGGTACCGAGGAGATCTCTCATGATCAACGTATCCGAAACGGCGGCAATGAAAATCAACGAACTGCTCGTTGAAGAAAACAAGGGCGGCAGCGGACTGCGCGTCTTCGTACAGGGCGGCGGCTGCTCCGGTTTCCAGTACGGCCTGATGATCGAGGAAAACGGGCAGGGCGCAGGCGACCAGGTGTTCGAGTCGCACGGCGTGAAGCTGTTCGTCGACCCGATCAGCGTCCGATATCTGAAGGGCGCCGAGGTCGACTTCGTGGACACGGTGACTGGCGGGGGCTTCACGATCAAGAACCCGCAGGCGACGTCTACCTGTGGCTGCGGTTCATCCTTCAGCGTCGACTAACAGACACGTGCGGGAAAGCCCCCTCGCCGATCTGGCGGGCTCGCGGGCCGCTGGCGGCAAACGATCGACCAAACGCGAACAGATTCTGGGGACCTTCCTGAAACAGGAAGGTCACCTGAGCGCTGATGATCTGTTTGATCTCGTCCGGCGCCAGCATCCCGGCGTGGGCCGCGCGACGGTGTACCGTTCGCTGCAGTGGATGGTCGCCCGGGGTGTCGCGCGGAAGGTCGACTTCGGCGAAGGGCGTTCGCGGTTCGAACCGACATATCGACACCCACGCCACTTCCATCTCATCTGCACCAGCTGCCATCGCACGTCTGAGTTCCTGAGCTCCGACGTCGAGGCGGTGATGGAAGAGATCGCGGCCGAGCGCCGATTCTCGGCGGCGCAGGTCATCGTGCAGATCGTCGGCACGTGCGAAGAGTGCAGGACCGGTGCGTCGAGCGGTCCCTCGACTTCCGCCATCGACGGCTCGACCACCGCCCTCGTGTTTGCCCGCGACGCGCTCCGGATTGCCATCGCCACCGAACGCAGCGGCCTGCAGTTCTACACGCGCGCGGCCAGCATCACCAGGGATGCGCGGGGCCGTTCCGTATTCCATAAGCTCGCGGCCGAAGAAAAAGAACATCTCGCGCACGCTGGAAAACCGCTACAAAGAGTTGCTGGCCAAAGACCCGCAGCTCGAGTCGCGGCCGACATTCCTCTTTTTCAAAGGCGCGGCCCACGGGTTGTTCGCCGCGGGCGCCGAGCGGCTCGGCAAGGGCGTCAACGACCTCGAAGCCCTGCTCATCGGCATCAAGTGCGAGCGGGGATCGCACAACTTCTTCAAGAAGTACGGCGACCGCTTCGAAGATTCCGAGGGCAAGCAGATCTTCCTCGAGTTCGCTGAAGAGGAACGCGAGCACCGCGACCTGCTGATCAGCGAATATCGGGCGCTGCGCAAGCGCCAGGGCGGGCGGCCCCGTCCCTCGCGCGCGAATCGACCGGCTGCCGCCGCAAAGACCCGCCGTTGATCGATCTTCATACACATACGACAGCATCCGACGGACGATGCACGCCGGCCGAGCTCGTGGGCCGGGCGAAGTCTGCCGGTGTGCAGGTGCTGAGTGTCACCGATCACGACACGACCGCGGCCTGCGCTCCGGTTGCCGCCGCGTGTGCGGCCGCCGGCATCGAGTTCGTCCCCGGCATCGAGATCACGGCAGTCGTGGACGGTAAAGACGTTCACATGCTCGGCTACTTCATGAACACCGAGGACGAGCGCCTCGGCGTGGTCCTCGCCGAGGCGCGCCGCATGCGGATCGATCGCATCCGCCGGATGGTGCAGAAATTGTCGGATCACGGCATCCATCTCGACGTCGAAGCGGTCCTCAGCCCGGGCACGACAGATACGAAGAAGTCGGCCGGACGGCCCTGGATTGCGCGCGCGCTGATGGCGGCAGGCCATGTCCAGACGATCGGCGAGGCGTTCGACCGCTGGCTGTCTTCCGGCCGGCCGGCGTTTGTCGAGCGCATCGGGCCCGCGCCCGAGGACGTCATCCGCGAAGTGCACAGCGCCCGCGGCCTCGCATCGATCGCCCACCCGGGGCTCCTTCAGCGCGACGATCTCATTCCCGGCCTTGCCCGGGCGGGCATGGACGCCATCGAGGCGTACCACAGCAAGCACCAGGCGGACGACACGGTCCGGTATCTCACGTTCGCCGACCGCCTTGGCCTCGCGGTGTCCGGAGGGTCCGACTACCACGCCGACCCCGGCGCACCGATCCAGGTCGGCAGCGCGACGCTGCCGCGCGAACTGTTCGACGCGCTGAAAGCGCGCCGACAGGCGTGAAGGCCTGCACTACTTCCGCTCGCGCTTCCTCGCGACGATGCGCGCCAGGGCTGCGGGCGCCGCGACCTCTTCGCTGAACACCACGTCCCACCCGTCGAAGAATCTCCGCAGTTCCCCGGGCTCGAGCAGGTGGTCCGGCGACGTGGGCCCGGTGCCGAGCGCCCGTTGCAACACGGTGAACGTCTCGTAGACAACGTAGCCGCCCGGCTTCACAGCGGCGCGCAGCGACGGCAACAGATCGCGCTGCAGATAGCGCGTGACGACCACGAGATCGAAGGCGGCCGCCGGCAGCGGGTACATCGTCAGATCCGCACACCAACCGCGCACCGTCAGGCGATTGCGTGCCGCGGCCTCGATGGCTTCGCGAACCGCATCGGCCCTCACATCGACGCCGAACGCCCGGAACCCGTGGCGCGCCAGCAGGTGGGCGTGCCGGCCGCGCCCCATCGCCACGTCGAGTGCCCGCTGCGTGCGATTGTCGACGCGCGACAGCCGGCTGACCCATTGGGCGACAAACGGCGAAGCGGCCTCCTGAGCTGACATATGATCAGAGGATGGCGCAGGCGTTGTTGTCGGCCGTGGGCATCGGGTTCGTCGGGCTCATCGCCGCCGTGTTCTTCGGGCTCCGCGGGAACGACATCCCGCGCCACATCTCGTTCGGCATCTTCTCGACCTTAGTGATGCTTCTGGCTCACTCGATGATGATGTTCTATCTGATCGGCAAGGGAAAGGCCGTCAAGGACGCGATGGCCGAGCACAACGTCGCGGGCGACTACTACCGCCGGATCGCTGCGGCGCGCAAGCCGGTGTTTTCCATCGGCACGCTCGCCATGGGTGTCACGATGGCTGCGGCGATCCTGGGCGCGAGCGTGGACACGGGCGTGATGCCGGCCGTCGTGCACGGGATGATCGCGTATGGTGCCATCGCCTGCAATGTGGCGGCCCTGAAGATTGAAGTGGACGCGCTCCTGGCCTCGTCACGCATCGTCGACGAGGTGAACCGCCTGCTCGAATCGTGACCGCACCGACCGGGGCCGTCCTCGAACTGTCGGACGTCTCCAAGGACTACCACGGCCTCCGCCCGCTCAGGATCGCCGCGCTGAGCGTCCAGCCGGGCGAGCACATCGCCATCATCGGCCTCGATCAGGCGACTGCCGAGGTATTTGTCAACCTCGTCACGGGCGCCACGCTGCCGGACCGCGGCGAGGTGCGCTTGTTCGGACGCCCCACCTCCGCGATCACGGACAGCGCCGACTGGCTCGCGGTCGTCGATCGGTTCGGTATCGTGAGCCCTCGCGCCGTACTGCTCGACTCGCTGACGGTCGTGCAGAATCTCGCGATGCCGTTCACGCTCGACATCGAACCGCCAGCGGAAGACATTCGCCGTCGCGCGGTCGCGCTCGCCGAACAAGTGGGGCTGGATGCTGCGTCACTGGACCGGCCAGTGGCGGAGCTCCCGCCGGCCGGACTCGTGCGCATCCGGCTCGGGCGTGCACTCGCTCTCGATCCCGCCGTGGTCATCCTCGAGCATCCTACGGCAGAGATCCCTCCGGAGGCCGCAGCGGAACTGGCCGCAGAATGCCGGACGATCTCAGCGGCCACCATTACCCTGACGGCGGACGCGGGGTTTGCTGAGGCAGCGTCGCGGCGGTGCCTGACACTCGATCCGGCCACGGGCCGCCTGGCCCAGCGGACCGGCTGGCTCTCCCGGCTTTTGCGGGGATGATGTGCGGATGGATGTGTTGCGTGAAAGTGCAATGCGGACCAGAATGTCTGCAAAGGAGAGGCTATGCGAGCAACTGGCTACCTTCTGTTATCGATGTTGTGTGTCGCTGCGGGCGCAGCGGCGCAAGGCAAACCGCGTGTGTTTTTCGTGGAGCCCAAGAATAACGCGACCGTGAAGAGCCCGGCTCATCTGAAGTTCGGCGTGGAAAATTACAAGGTCGCGGCGGTGCCTGATGGAACCGTGGAGACCGCGCGTCCTGGCGTGGGTCATTTTCACGTCGGCATCGATGTACCGTGCGTGGACGATGGGAAGACGATCGTGAAAGGGACGCCGTCGTGGGTGCATTTCGGGAAAGGCGATTCCGAAATCGACATGCAGCTGACGCCCGGCAAACACAAGCTGGCCCTCCAGTTTGCTGACGATTTGCACAACGCCATCAAGGGCATGTGCAGCGAGATTTCGGTGAACGTGGTTCCCTGACGTGATTGGAACGAATATTGTAAGACTCCAGCCGGGCCAAACGCGGGCCCGAGGGAGACTGGAATGCCGAACGGAACAATCAAGCGACTCGTTCGTGACCGGGGCTTCGGATTCATTCGCGACGAAGGCGGCCAGGAATGGTTCTTCCACCGCAGTTCGGTGCAGGGAAACTTCGACCAGTTCACCGAGGGCCAGCGCGTGACCTTCGATGAGGAGCCGTCGCCGAAGGGCCCGCGCGCGGGCAACGTCCGCACTCAAGGGTGACGCCACGTCCTAGACCCGTCACAGTTCTGTTCTTCGACATCGACGGCACGCTCGTCCTCACGGGCGGCGCCGGCGGCCGCGCGATGACGCGGGCGTTCGAGGATCTGTACGGCGTGCCCAACGGGTTCGAGGGCGTGCCCTTCAACGGCCGCACCGACGCGTGGATTCTCGCGCACGCCGCGGCCGCGCACGGGATCGACGCCGACGCCCTCTCCCGGTTCAAGCCCCTGTACCTCGATTACCTCGCTGACGAACTGCGGCAGCCCGGGCCGCGCAAGGGCGTCATGCCGGGTGTTGTCCCGCTGCTCGAAACGCTGGCCGGCCGCCGCCACATCTTCCTCGCCCTGCTGACCGGGAACTTCGAGCGCGGCGCGCAGCTGAAACTTGAATACTTCGATCTCTGGCGCTACTTCGTGTGCGGCGCGTTCGGTGACACGACGCACGAACGCAACGGCCTGCTGCCGGAAGCGCTGACGCGCGTTGCCGGATGCGGGGGGCCGCAAGCGGCGCCGTCCAATGTGGTCATCATCGGCGACACGCCTCTCGACGTCGGCGTCGCGATCTCGGGCGGCGCGCGCTCGATCGGGGTGGCGACGGGCAGCCACACGACGGACGAGTTGCGCGAGTCGGGCGCGGACGTCGTGTTCGAGGATCTCAGCGAGCTGGACGCGGTGCTGGCGGCGTTGGAAGGGGAACCCGAGAGCTGACCGGTTGTCAGCCCTCGGTCGTGAAGCGCGAGTGCGGTCGCGCGGGCTATGCGTCAGCCCTCGATGAGGCGGACGTCGCCGGCCCGGGGCCCTTTCTGGGAGTCTTCGGGCGTGAACTCAACCCGCTGCCCTTCCCGCAACAGCTCGAAAACCGCACCGCGGACCGAGCTGCGGTGGAAGAAGTGTTCGATTCCACCCTCGTCGCGGATGAATCCGAACCCCTTGTCGATGAGAAGCCTGGCGATTGTCCCGGTTGGCATACCCGAAAGCCCTCCGTTCCGAGCCCCTGGGAGTATCCCAAGGGTGTTCGGCCGGTTACGGGCGTCTACGAAGAAGAACGCGTCGCCTGGCGGAACCGGCCGAATCGTTTCCAGCCCGTTCAGCTGGAAAACGCGCCAGTCTAGGCAGTTAGTGGCTGGAAAGTCAAGTCGAGGCGTCCCTTAGGGGATTCGCACCCGCAGGTACTCCGTTGGGAGTACTCCTGACGCATTTTCGGCGCACGCACCTGCCACGTCTCGGGCTCTTCCTCGTCTTCATCGAGATCTGAGTCCTCGTCGTCATCGTCGTCGCGGTCGAAATCGTCGTCGTCACTCTCGTCGTCTGAGTCCTCATCAATATCTTCGTCGAGGTCGAGATCGAGGCGAGTGATAAGGAAAAGAGTCGGAGCGGCGGCGCGCGCGGACGAAACCAGCATGAGCGCGGGCTAGGACGCGGGGGGCTCTGCGGCGGGTTTGGGTTTCTCGCGATTCGGCGGCGGATAGGTCGACCAGAAATGGCGGCCGCACTTCGGGCAGACCCAGAACTGATCGGGCCGCCACGGCGCGCCTGGCGCCGGATCGCGGAGATCCATCTCGGTGCCGCATCGCTGACACCGGATGTGCAGGTCGATTTCGCTCATGTGCTGCGATTCTACTACGATGACCACGTGATCCCCGCGATCGTCCTGGCCGCCGGGAAATCGAGCCGCATGGGCCGTCCCAAGGCGACGCTGCGCCTCGACGGCGGCGATACGTTCGTGACGCGGATCGTCAAAACGTTCGCCGCGGCCGGAATTTCCGACGTCATCATCGTCGTCGGCCACGATGCGGGCGCCGTGATCGATGCGTTCGCGGGGACCGATCTCTCCGCGACGTTTGTGACGAACGCCGACTACGAACAGGGTCAGCTGTCGTCGCTGCTCGCCGGGCTGCGCATCGTCGATCGGCCGGGTGTCGTCGCATCGCTGCTCACGCTGGTCGACGTGCCGCTCATCGGCGTATCGACCGTGCGTGCGGTCGTCGATCGTTACCGCGCGACGCGCGCGCCGATCGTGCGGCCGGTGCGCGGTGCCGAACACGGCCATCCGGTTCTGATCGATCGGTCGCTGTTCGACGCGCTGCGCCATGCGGATCCGCGGGAGGGCGCGAAGGGCGTGGTGCGATCGCACGCGTCCGCGGCCGGTGACGTGGCGGTGGAGGACGCCGGCGCGTTTGCCGACGCCGACACGCCCGTCGAGTACGAGCGGCTCCGATCGATTGAGTAATCGCGTAATCACGCGCAAAACTGTTCCCGGCTGGTTGACAGCCCGCGCCGGCACTGCGACCATCGAAGACGATGTCCGCTGGAGTACCTGCCGTCGGCGCCCGACGTGTGTCGGCGACGCTCGTGGCCGCGACGCTGTCGCTGGTGTCGTTGGCAATGGCGGCGACGGCGGCGTCCGCTCAGCCGGTCGAGACCGCGGAGCAGAGTCCGCCCACGCCGATCGAGCAGGCATTGATGGAGCACGTGTGCAGCGTCGTGCCGGCCGGCGGCGCGCCCGAGAGCGACAGGTACCTGGCGTGCCTCAGGACGCAGCTGCTCTCGCTGCGCACGGATTTCGGCAAGGACCTCGGCCGTCTCTCGGTCTCCGATCGCAAGACGGTCGACACGGCCTGCAACGACGTCCGCGCGGCGAGCGGCCGCGACGCGTATCTCGATTGCATCGGCAATCAGCTCAACGCGCTGCGCAGCAAGCGGGCCCGCACGGCTGCGGCGGCTGCCCGTGGTGCCCGCGCCGGAACTGACAGAGAGCGCCGCCGCCCAGGGTGCCCCCGCTGCGCCCATGCCGAGCAGCGCGTCGTCCGCGTCCAGCCTGATCATGGGGGCCGGCGCCCTGATCGCGCTCGTCGCCGGCGGCGGCGGATTCGTGTTCCTCAGAACCCGGCGCACATCACATAAATGCCGCGTCTGCGGCGCGAGCGTCGAGGCGTCGGGCGAGTTGTGCCAGAGTTGCCGTCATGAGGCTGCGGAGGCCGTCAGGCACGCGGTCGCCGAGCGCGCGGAGCAGCAGCGCGCGCTGGAAGAAGAGCAGCAGCGGCTGAAAGACCAGGCTGAGCACGACGAACGTGAGCGGCTGCGCAAGGCGCAGGCCGACGAAGAAGCGCGCGTTCGCCGGCAGCAGGAGCGCGATCAGGAAGAGGCGCGCAAGCGCGAGGCGGAAGAACGGCGCCAGCGGGAGGAAGAAGCCCGCGAGCGGCGCCTGGCCGGCGCCGTGCCCGACGAGGAGTTCGATCCCTACGAAGTGCTGGACATTTCCCGTGACGCCGCGCCGAACGATGTCCTCGCGGCCTACCAGGTCGCCAGGGAGAAATCGGATCCGTCGCAGGTGTCGCACCTGAGCGACGAGGTGCAGGAGCATTTCAGGATGAAGGCCAGGGCCGTCGAGCGCGCGTACCAGATGCTCGGCCGGTGAGCGGCTGACGTCCTCTTGTGATGCGACAATAGCGGGATTGGAGTCCCCACGCGAGGCCAAGCAGCGGATCCGCGCCGCGGTGAGACAGGATCGCGCGACCGCGTTCGCGCGCTCCGGATCTGCGGCCGCCCGCAGGCTTGCGGAGATTGGACTGGCGTTCACCGGCGCGCCCGGCGGTGCCATGGTGTCGGGGTTCAACGCCATCGGCGACGAGATTGATCCGCTTCCGCTATTGAACAACTTGATAGCTGAGGGCCATCCCGCGTGCCTGCCGGTCATGCAGGGCAAGGGCCTTCCTCTGGTGTTTCGCGCATGGAAGCCGGGGGACACGCTGACTGCAGGGGTCTGGGGCATTCAGGAGCCGCTGCCATCGTCGCCGGCGGTCGATCCCGACGTCCTGCTTGTTCCGCTGCTCGCCTTCGACACGCGCGGGTATCGTCTGGGTTACGGCGGGGGGTTCTACGACCGCACGCTCGCGGGGTTGCGGACGCGGAAGCGCGTGGTGGCCGTTGGTGTGGCGTTCGACGAACAGCGTATCGACGCGGTGCCGCACACCGACTACGATGAGCGCCTCGACTGGGTGCTCACCCCGTCCGGTCCGATTTCATTCGTGAAGTAGCGGACCTTCAGGTCCGCCGTGCCAGGCAGGCCTGACGGTCTGCACTACACGCGGCTCGGGGCGGCGGCATCGAGCCGGGCGCCGATTGCCGCGAAGGCCGGACCGGGACCCTTCCACCGCAAGTCCTCGATCGACTCGAACAGGTCGATATCGGTGCGCAGCGTCGCAAGGTCGCGGAACAGCATCGCGGAATCGCGTTCTCGAGCCAGCGTCCGCGCAAGCGCGCCGGCGTTCGCCGCGTTCACGCCCCACGTGCTGCCCTCTGCCGGAATCGCTTCGAGATGGAGATACTTGCCGAGGACCGCCGCCGCGGACTTGGCGCCCCAGCCCGGCAGGCCCGGATATCCATCGGCGGCATCGCCGACGAGCGCCAGGTAGTCGGGTATCGATTCCGGGCGCACACCGAACTTGGCGATCACCCCGGCCTCGTCTCTGATGGTTCTCGTCCTGCGGATCAGCTGCACCACCCGGGTCCCCCGCACGCATTGCGCCAGGTCCTTGTCCGGCGTGCAGATAAGCACGCGGTCCACCTCGCGGTCACGCTCCGCGATCGCGCTGGCCGACGCGAGCGCGTCGTCTGCCTCGAACTCGACCATCGGCCATACGGCCACGCCAAGCGCGGTCAGCGCTTCCTCGAGCAGGGGAAACTGGGCCCAGAGCGCCGGTTCGATGCCCTCGCCCGTCTTGTACCCGGGCCACAGCCGGTTCCGGAACGACTCGATGATGTGATCGGTTGCGACGCCCAGGTGCGTCGCGCCGCCGTTGATCATGGCGAGCACGGAGGCGAGCACGCCGCGCACGGCGCCGACCTCGCGGCCATCCGCATCGCGCGCGGACGGGACCGCGTAGTAGTGGCGGAACAGCTCGTAGGTTCCGTCGATGAGGTGAACGTCCATAGAAGGAATGCAGAATGCAGAATGCAGGCTGAACAATCAAGCACGATTCGTCGTTGTCCATTCCGCATTCTTCATTGATCATTGTGTGTGGCGTTCCCCATCGATCCGCCCGTCGAGCCGATGCTCGCCAAGCTCGTGGCCGATGTGCCGGCGGGTGATTTCCTCTACGAGCCGAAGTGGGACGGCTTCCGCGCCATCGTGTTCCGGGGCCGCGGCGACGTCTTCATTCAAAGCCGGGATCTGCGGCCGCTCGATCGATATTTTCCCGAGCTCCACGCCATCCTTCTCGAGCGCCTCCCCGACGGCTGCGTGGTCGATGGCGAGATCGTGATCGCGACATCCCGGGGGCTCGATTTCGATGCCCTGCAGATGCGGCTCCATCCGGCGGCCTCGAGGATCGCCAAACTGGCCGCGCAGACGCCGGCAGCGTTTGTCGCCTTCGATATCCTGGCGGAGGGCGGCGAGGATCTGCGCGGCATGCCACAGCGCGATCGGCGTGTGCGGCTCGAACAGCTGCTCGCCGGCGCCGCGCCGCCTCTTCACCTCACGCCCGCCACGCGCAACGCCCGGCAGGCCGGCGAATGGCTGTCGCGGTTCGAGGGCGCCGGGCTCGACGGCGTGATTGCGAAACCTGCGGACGGCGTCTATCAGCCGGGCAAGCGCGCGATGATCAAAATCAAGCACACGCGCACCGCCGACTGCGTCGTCGCCGGGTTTCGCTGGCACAAGGCGGGGCGAGATCAGCTCGTGGGTTCGCTCCTGCTGGGGCTGTATGACGCCCAGCGCCGGCTGCACCACGTGGGCGTGACCTCGTCTTTCACGATGGCTGCGCGCCGGCAGCTGGCGTCGGAGCTCGAGCCGCTGCGCAGCCGCGCCCTCGAGCACCACCCCTGGCGCGAATGGGCGGAAGCAGGCGCAGAGTCCGGCACCCGCATGCCCGGCGGCCAGAGCCGGTGGAGCGCCGGAAAGGACCTGTCCTGGGAGCCGCTGCGCGTCGAGCGCGTCTGCGAAGTGAAGTACGACCACATGCAGGGCGATCGGTTCCGGCATGCCGCGATCTTCCAGCGCTGGCGCCCCGACAAGCCGCCGGCCGACTGCGGCTACGACCAGCTCGAGGTCACGGCTCCTTACGAGCTCGAGGACGTCTTCGGTGCGGCGGCTCGCCGCCGCTGACGCCTTTCCACTCGTCTTCCATGCGCTCGTCCGGATCGAGCGCCTCCTGCGGCGGCCTCATGCTCCACAGGGACGTGCTGCAGGTTGACGCGGACGCGCGTCCACGTCCGGAACCGTCCGCGCATGGCGTCGACGAGCACGTCGGAAGGCGACAGATGCCCGGCGGCGTCGGGGTGGCGGGCCTTCCACCGATCGAATCCGGCAAGGGCGTCGGCCTTGCTGCGCGCGCGCCCGATTTCGAGAAGGGGATGGGCGGGCGTGCGGCGTTTCGACGGCGCGACCCGCGGCGCCTCGCCGGCCTGCTTCCGGTAGTGCGGAGGCCACGGCGCGTCGCCCTGTCCCTCCGCCAGCTGCCGTTTCGCCAACTCGAGGAGCGATTCGAGCGAACACGCGTGTTCGTCGATGCCCGCGTGGCGATCGCCGACCTCCTTGAACCGCGACGGCATCGTTCGCAGCGTGAAGTCGGCGGGCTCGCACGCGTCGATCTCATCCCAGGCGAGCGGCGCCGACACGCGCGCGTCTGCGGTGGGGCGGACCGAGTACGCGGCCGCAATGGTCCGATCTTTCGCGTTCTGGTTGTAGTCGAGGAACACGCCGTGGCGCTCTTCCTTCCACCACTTGCTGGTGGCCAACGCCGGCGCGCGCCGCTCGACTTCGCGCGCGAACGCGAGCGCGGCCTCGCGCACCTCGTCGAACGTCCACCGCCGCTCGATGCGCACGTAGATGTGCATGCCGCGCGAGCCCGACGTTTTCGGCCAGCCGACCAGACCGAAGTCGTCCAGCGTCGCGCGGACGACCGCGGCGACCGCGCGGATCTGCGGCCACTCGACGCCAGGCACCGGGTCCAGATCCACGCGCAGCTCGTCGGGATGGTCGAGATCGTCGGCGCGCACCGGGTGCGGGTGCAGCTCGAGGCACGCGAGGCTGGCCATCCAGACGAGCGCGGCCGCGTCGCGCGGGACGACTTCCTCGGCGCTTCGGCCGGACGGAAACTGCAGCGTCGCCACGTCGATCCACGACGGTCGCGACCGGGGCGCGCGCTTCTGGAAAAAGAATTCGCCGTTGATGCCGTTCGGATAGCGCACCAGCACGTTCGGCCGGCCGCCGGCGGCGCGCAGCGCGCCGTCGGACACCGCGACGTAGTACCGCGCCAGATCGCGTTTGGTAAACCCGGCGCCCGGAAAGAGCACTTTGTCCGGGTTCGAGACGGGGACGTCTCGCCCTGCGACCTCGATGATCTCCGGAGGCGCGTCGACGTGCATCGCTCGAATATAACGGAACTGGTCTCCGTCGGGTGGCGGCCACCGTCGGGCCCTGCTACACTGGCGCCCGTTGACCGGCATTCCGAACGGGCCGCTCAACCATTCAACGGCGCTCTGGAGGTGAGTATGAATATGAAGACGATTGCGGCGCTGGCCGCTGCGGCCGCAATGGTTGCCGGTACGCTGGCACCGCTGTCTGCGCAAACAAAAACGGTCACCGGCGAACAGTCCACGATGACGGCCACCGTCGAGGCGATCGATCACGGCAACCGCACCGTGACCCTGAAAGGTCCCAAGGGCAATTACGTCACGATCGATGTCCCCGCGAACGTGACGCGGTTCGACTCGATCAAGGTGGGCGACAAGCTCACCGCGACGTACTACGAGAACGTCGTGCTGAACGTGCAGAGGCCGGGCGAGAAGCCCAGGGACAGTGCCGCGGCGGCCGTGACGAAGAGCGATTCGAGCAAGCCCGGCGCGACCGCGTCCAAGCAGCGGACGATCACCGCCGAGATCACGGCGATTGACATGAAAGTGCCGTCGATCTCGTTCAAGGGACCCAACGGCTGGGCGTACAGCTCGAAGGTGCAGGACAAGGACGCGCTGTCGAAGGTGAAGGTCGGTGACAAGGTTGACATCACCTGGACCGAGGCGCTGCTCGTCGGCTTCGACACACCCAAGAAGTAACCCCGTTCAGCCACCCCGAACGCGCGTGGACGGCAGAACGGCCCGCGACGCTTCGCCCGCCCCTCAAGTGGGCGGGCGGCAAGCGATGGCAGGTGCCGTACCTTCAACCCCTCTGGGCGCCGCACGCGCGCCGGCGGCTCGTCGAGCCGTTTTGCGGCGGCCTCGCGGTGACGCTCGGCCTGATGCCCGCGCGCGCGCTCCTGAACGACGCCAACCCGCACGTCATCAACTTCTACCGCTGGCTTCAGGACGGCCTCCGCATCGATCTCCCCATGGAGAACGACGAGAAGCTGTTCTACGCGGCATCGCGACCGGTTCAACGCGATGCTGGCGGCCGGTCATGGTGCGGAGCGCGAAGCAGGCGCGCTCTTCTACTACCTTAATCGGACCGGCTACAACGGCCTCTGCCGGTTCAACCGATCCGGCGAGTTCAACGTGCCGTTCGGCCAGTACGCGCGGATCGCCTACACGCGCGACTTCACTCCGTACCGCGCGGTCCTCGCCGGCTGGACGTTCACTGCCGGCGACATGGAATCGGTGCCGCTCGAGCCCGGTGATTTCATCTACGCCGATCCGCCCTACGACGTGGAGTTCACGCACTACGCCAAGGATCGTTTCACGTGGGCCGATCAGGAGCGAACCGCCGGCTGGCTCGCGGCCCATCCTGGGCCTGTTGTGCTGGTGAATCAGGCCACCGAGCGCGTCGGGACGCTGTACCGGATGCTCGGGTTCGAGGTGAGATTTCTGAACGGGCCGAGGCGCATCAGCCGCACCGGCGATCGCACGCCGGCGCGCGAAATCATCGCCACGCGCAACCTCTAAGCGTCCCAGGTCCGTTGGCCTTGGTTCTTGGTCCGTCCCAGGTCCATGGTCCACATGGTCCGCATGCCTGCGCGGCCTGGGCGGGACCAAGGACCCCGGACGAAGGACGGACCAAGAACAAGGGACCGGGAACCAGGCACTAAAGCGAGGACGACGCCTGGCGCTCGGCGCCACCGCGCTTGCGCCACTGGCTCGGCGGCACGCCCACCGTTTTCTTGAACGCGCGGCTGAACGCGGCCTCCGACTCGTAGCCGACACGCTCGGCGATCTGCGTGACGTTGCCGGTGCCGCTCTGGAGGTAGTTTGCCGCCAGCTGCATGCGCCAGTTCGCCAGGTACTGCATCGGCGGATGCCCGACGAACTGCGTGAACCGCTCGGCCAGCGCCGACCGGGAGAGCCCCACTTCGCGCGCGAGCGCCTCGAGCGTCCACTGGTGGGCCGGACTGCCGTGCAGCGCCGTCAGCGCGCGTCCGACAAACGGTTCGCGAAGGCCCGCGAGCCAGCCCGTTTGATCCGCGGGCAGCGTCTCGAGGTAGCGGCGGACGACATCCACGAACATCAGCTCGCTGAGACGCCCGAGCACGCATTCGCCGCCGAGCCGCGGCTGTTTCGATTCGGCGACGGCGAACTGGACGAACGCGTCGATGGCCCCGCCGGCGCCGTCGCTGACGCGAATGACGTTGGGCAGCGCCGCCAGTAGCGGGTTGAAGGGGCGCGCGTCGCACCCCAGGAATCCGCAGACGAAGCGCGCCGATTCCTCGGTGCTGTCGCCCACGGAGATCGTGAAGGGCAGTTGTCCGTCGGTCGGCGGCCGGTACATCGCCACGTCCGGCGCCTTGCGCATGCCGGGCGCGCTCGACATCGCGTGCCCGTCGCCCTGCGGGAAGACGACGATGTCGCCGGCGGTGAGGCGGATGGGAGTGCCCCCGTGGACCGTCGCCCAGCAGCTGCCGTGTGTCATCACGTGGTAGGACACGAGGTGCTCGGCGCCGGGGAACATGCGGCCGACGATCGACGGCCCCCCCGGCGTCTCGGCGACCCACGGGTCCGACGCGTGCACGTCGAAGAAGATGGCGCCCGTGAGACGAACCGCGCGCAGCACATCGGACAACGCATCCATAGAAACCCCGTGAACAGTCGCCACAGCACGCGATCGCTCCATCGCCGGCACGCGCAATCCGGACGATCGGCAAGGTCAGGCGGACGGCCGGTCATTCGGGCGGCCGGGCGTCCCCGCTAGACTCGCACGCGTGATAAGGAACGTTTCGATTCTACAAGGAGACTGATCATGAACGGCACTGAAAGCACGACCTCCACAAACGCCGAGCTGGATGCGATCAAGGCGCGGCAGAACGCCACGTGGTCCTCCGGCGACTTCGGCATCATCGGCACCACGCTGCAGATTGTCGGCGAGTCGCTCTGTGAGGCGGTCGACCTGCGCGCCGGGTCCACGGTGCTGGACGTGGCGGCCGGCAACGGCAACTGCTCGCTGGCTGCCGCCCGCCGGTGGTGCGACGTGACATCGACCGATTACGTGCCCGCGCTGCTCGAGGACGGACGCAGGCGCGCCGAGGCGGAGCGCCTGCCGATGCGGTTTCAGGAAGCCGATGCCGAAGCCTTGCCGTTTCCGGACGCCTCCTTCGACGTCGTGCTGTCGTCGTTCGGCGTAATGTTCACCCCCAACCATGCACGCTCGGCCGGCGAGTTGCTACGCGTCTGCCGCTCTGGCGGGAAGATCGGGCTGGCGAACTGGACGCCGCGCGGGTTTATCGGCAAGCTGTTCGGCGTCATCGGGCGGCACGTGCCGCCGCCCCCGGCGCTGACGCCGCCGTCGCGCTGGGGCGTGGAGGACTACCTCGACCAGCTGTTTCGCCAGTCGGCGTCGGACATCCACACCACGAGCCGCGACTTCGTCTTCCGTTACAAGTCGGCGCAACACTGGATCGACGTGTTCCGCACCTGGTACGGTCCCGTGCACAAGGCGTTCGCGGGCCTGCCGCCGGAGAAGCAGCAGCAGCTCACCGACGACCTGCACGCGCTGATCCGCGACTTCAACACCAGCGGCGACTCGACGGCGGTCATCCCCGCCGAATACCTTGAAGTGGTGATCACGAAGAGATAGCGCGGGCCGATCTCGATGGTGTGGCGGCGTCGCGCTGCGACCGGATCAGCGCACGTCCGCGAGGCGGATCGAATCGGCCACGTGCTGGAATGCGTTGCGAAACGCGTCAGCGTCGTTCTCCTGCGCGACGGTCATGTAGTAGAACAGCGTCCCGTCCGCCAGGAACGCCGTGTAAACGCTGATCTGCTCCTCGCCGCCGAGCGGGGAAGGATTGACGAGTGGCGTGCTGAGCGCCGAACGCCCGGAAATGCGCGTCGTTCTCTGCGTGCCGGCGACACGCAATCCGGGGTTGTTCTGCGTGACGGCTTTCAGCCAGGCGTCCGTCGCGTCCTGCAGATCGCGGGACGCGGTCTTCGCCACGCCGAACTCGACGCCGTGGCTGAACACCGTCTCGCCCTTGTACGGGCCGTACCCGTTTTCCGGGACGACTTTGACCGCGCTGTTCGATGACAGCGTGGTCCAGTTGGAGGGCACTGACGCCCGGAAGACGTTCCCCCCGCGCACCTCGCGATACTGCGACGACGGCGGCGGTACGGGCTGTCCCGGCGTTCCGACTGCCTGAACGGATTCGCCACCGGAGGTGCTTTTCGCCTTGGCCAGATCGCTCGTCGATTTCGCGGCCGGCAGCCCGGCGAAGGCGGTCTTCATCGGCTGGAATTCGCTCGTATCAGCCGGGCTGGCGATCGTCACCAGTCCCGCTTCCCGGGTGATGTATTCCGTGCGGTTGCCCGGATTGGGGTGGCTGTTCAGCCACTGCGGGCCGTCTCCGCCCTTTGCTTCACGCTCGATCGTCTCGAACATGTGCGCGAGCGCGCGCGGATCGTAGCCGGCGCGCGCCATGATCTGCGAGCCCAGCAGGTCCGCCTGTTTCTCGAAGTCGCGGCTGTATCGCAGCAGGACGGTGCCCAGTCCGAACTGGCTGCCCTGCGCGATGGCCGATCCGGCTGCGCCTCCGACCACGGCGCCGCCGACGATGCCGGCGATCTGTCCCAGCTGCAGCCAAGGGTTCTGCGCCTTGGTCGCGTTGGCTGTGCCGTGCCGCAGCAGGACGTGCGACAACTCGTGGGCCATGACGCCGACGACCTCGCCCTCCGAGGCCGCAGCGTCGAACATGCCGCGGTGCACGAACATGGGACCGCCCGGCAGGGCGAACGCGTTGATCTCCTTGAGATTCACCGGTGTAAACGAGTATTCGTAGACCGGTTCCTTCAGCTCGGCCGGCGCCGCCGCGACGAGCCGGTCCCCGAGTTTGCCCAGATAGCGGGAGATACGTTCGTCCTTGATGATGGGGTATTCCTTGCGTATTTCCGCGGCGGCTTCGCGCCCGAGCTCCACGTCCTGCTTTGGCGTGTATTTGTTTTTCGGCGGCTTCACCAGCGTCTGCGCGAAGACGCTGCTGGCCGACAGCCACAGCGCGATCGCGAAGGCGGCCGCGCGCATGGATGAGGTTCTGTTCGCCACTGCCCGGACGTGTAGCATGTCGAATGCCATCGTAGCTGATCTTTCGGCCCCTGCTTAGCCAGGGGCAGACCGCTCACGCAGGCGCGACGCGATCCCCGCCGCAACGGCATGCGCAGCGTTTGCGTTGGGATGAAGCGACCGGCTCAGACGCCAGCCTTCAGGGATCTCGATGAAGACGTACGGCAAACCGCCCTCGTCGAGGATGCGGAGCCGAAGCGCCCGCTCGGCCGCGTCCTCAACGCCGAACTGCGGGACGAGGATCAACGCGCGGGCTCCGCGTGTCTGCGCCAGGCGCAACGTCGCGCGAAGCACGTCGCGCGTGGTGGCAACGCCGCGATCCACCGTGCGTTCCCTGCGGTAGGGCACGAGCAGCGCAGCCAGCGACATCAGCCGTCCGTGTTGTGCGGCCGGAAGCCAGATCAGGCCTGGTCCCAGATGCGGCCGGTCGTCGTCCAGGTTCCGGCCGAATATCGCGGTCATGAACAACGACACGATGGCCACCGGCTGCCGGAAGCGCGGCAATTCCTGCTGGAGCCGGAGATAGGCCTGATCGCTGCTGAAGCCATGCACGGCCAGGTTCGCGCTCTGGATCCCCATCATCGCGCCGACCTGCGCGGGCACGCTGTCCTCCCACATCAAGTCCTCACCGAACATCACGGACTCGCCGACGAAGACGATCGCCGGCCGCGCGGGATCGACGGGTTCATCGGCGCGCCGGACACGATAGCCCGCCGCGTCGAACGTGTAGTCGATGACGCGCCCGCCCGTCGCATGCTGACCGGTGCGCGAGGGCTCAAAGATCCAGCCGAGCGTCGGATCGCGCCGGCGTCTCGGTTCCTCGTCAGGCACCAGCCAGCCTGCGGGGCGGAGCTGAACGTAGCGGAGAACCAGTTCCCCGGCCGTGAGGGCAAGGACGATCGCGATGGCGGATCGCATGACGATGCCGGGCGACGACGCGACGAACCGCCCGGCTCGAGCGCGCAGCCACAGTACGATCCACAGACCGGCGATGGTCAACCCGATGCGGACCGACGACTCGATCGCGACGAGCCAGGGCCGAGGCAGGAACCAGGACGGCAAAAAATGCCTGTCCAGCCAGGGCTGCCTTGCGAAGACGGCGCACAGCACAAGCAGCGTTCCGACGGAGGCGATGGTCGCTTCGGCCACGGCCCGGCTCAGCGAGCGTCGCGCCGCCGATATGAATTCCACGCATTCGCAGGATATTCCAACGCAGGAGTGTCAGCGCGGCGTTACGTGAGCCGTAACGCCTTACGTCCAAGCGCAAGCCCGTCTATAGCGCGCGGCGTCGAAATACGTGCAAAAAGGGCGAAGCCGGACGGGGCAGCGCCTTTGCTTCTACGCTTTGGTTCGAGACTGCTTCTAGACTAGAACTCAGGTGTCATCCCGATGGCTGTCCAACAGGGAACACGGCTCGACCGCCTGCTTCGACCGGTGCACCGCTGGGTCTGGAGCAGTTTCGATCGGCGCGTCCGGAAACTGATCGCCTTCTCACAGGTCGAAGGGGATGGCGGGCGCGACATCCTGCGCGCCGCGGAGCTCACCCCGGATCCGCTCCTGCGAAGGTTGTACCTCGAGCACGCCATCGACGAGCTGCGCCACGCCGATCTGTTCCGCCGGCGCAGCGCGGCGCTGCTGCGTCTGCGCTCGACGCGTTCAACCGCTCTGTTCGACGCGAGCCCGCTTCCCGGCGGCCATGGACTCGACGATTTGTCCATCGAGGGCGAGCCCGATCACCGGCTGCTCGCGTTCCTCCACGTGGCGGAAAAGGCGGCGGCCGGCCGCTTCGCGATCTACCGCGATGTCGTCGCCGACGATCCGCCGACGCGCGAAATCTTCGAAGAAATCCTCCGCGACGAAGTGTTCCACATGAACTACACCTACTCCCAGCTCGCCCGCGTCCTCCCCGGGTCCTACCGCCGGCGGGTGTGGCAGGCCCGCGCGAGCCGTTTGTGGAAACGCTACCTGCGCCTGGCGGCAGCCGTGGCCGATGTGCTGGGCAGCGTCGTCCTCACCGTTCTGTACTTCGTGGTGCTCGCGCCGTTTGCCGTGCTGGCCAGGCGGGCGGAACGCCGCGAAACGGCCGGCTGGAAGCCGATCGCGCAAACGGAGAACGAGCCGTCGCCCAGCCAGTATTGACATGAAGATTCTCGGCATCTCGGCGCATTACCACGACTCGGCCGCCGCGGTCGTGATCGACGGGGTGCCCATTTGCGCCGTCCAGGAAGAGCGTTTGTCGCGCCGCAAGAACGATGCGGCATTTCCGCTCGCAGCGATCGAATGGTGTCTCGATAACGCAGGGCTGGAGCCGGCCGACCTTGATGCCGTGGTTTTCTACGAACGGAGCATGCGGAAGTTCGATCGGATCCTGACCTCCGCCCTCCGAACGTTCCCGCACTCCTGGCGGTCGTTTCCCCACGCCATCAAGAACTCGCTCGGTGAAAAAGTCTGGGTGCGCGGCATCATCTCTTCGCAGCTGGGCGTGCCGCGATCGAAGATCCTGTTCACCAGCCATCACCAGTCGCACGCGGCAGCGGGGTTCCTCACCGCGCCGACGAGCCGCGCTGCGATCCTGACTGCCGATGGCGTCGGCGAGTGGGCCACGCTGACCGTCGGCGAGGGCGAGCGGTGTCCCGGGCCGCGGCGCCACCATCACGCTCCACAGGGAGATCAGATATCCACACTCGCTCGGGATGCTCTATTCGACGTTCACCGCCTTTCTGGGTTTCGCCGTGAACGAGGACGAATACAAAGTGATGGGCCTCGCCGCGTACGGGCGGCCGACGATGACCGGCGCGGTCCGCAAGTTGATCCGGCGCACGGCGGACGGCGCCTTCGCCCTCGACCTGAAGATACTTCGAGTATCAAACGACGGCGAGGCAGTCGTATTCGCCGCGATTCGTCGAGCTGTTCGGGCGTCCGCGCAACCCGTACGAACCGATCGAACTCGAGACCGCGGACGGGCGGCGCTTCGCGGATTGCGCCGCGAGCGTCCAGCAGGTGCTCGAAGACACCCTGGTGGACATCACGCGCGCGCTGCACCGGGAAACCGGTCTTCCGGATCTGTGTCTCAGCGGCGGCGTGGCGCTCAACGGCGTCGCGAACGCGCGGATTCTCGCCGAATCAGGGTTCGAGCGCGTGTTCGTGCCGTCCGCTCCGGGCGACGCAGGCTGCGCGCTCGGCGCGGCGCTGTATGCCGATCGCATTTGTCTCGGCAACGCCGACTGCGACGTGCCCGATCATCCGTTCCTGGGGCCGACGGTGGACAGCAGGGAACTGGCGCAGGCGGCGCGGGAAGACGACCAGTTCGTCGAGGAGCTGGCCGAAGAGGTCCTGATCGAACGGATCGCGGATCAGCTCGCCGCGGGTCGTATCGTGGGGTGGATGGACGGCGCCTCGGAGTTCGGCCCGCGCGCTCTTGGCCACCGGAGCATCCTGGCCGCGCCGCACTCGCGCGAGATGCGCGATCGCCTCAATCGGGACATCAAATACCGCGAGGAGTTCCGGCCCTTCGCCCCAGTGGTGCCCGCCGAAGTGGCCGACCGGTACTTCGATCTGCCGCCGGGAGGGTCGCGGCTGGCCCGCTTCATGTCGGGCGTGTTCCCCGTGCGCCCCGAATGGCGTTCGAGGCTCGCGGCAATCACCCACGTCGACGGTACGGCGCGGCTTCAGACCCTCGAGCGCGGCATGGCCCCGCGGCTGCATCTGCTGCTCGAGGCGTACGGTCGCCGCAGCGGTATTCCGGTGCTGCTCAACACGTCGTTCAACGTGGCGGGAGAACCGATCGTCAACCGCGCGCTCGAAGGCTATTCGACATTCCGGCGGTGCGGGATCGACGCGCTCGTCGCAGGATCGACGCTCGTGACGAAGCGCGCGTCCCGGGCCAGCCGGTCGAAGGAGGAAGTGGCGTGATCAGAAAACGCAGCGGGATCCGTCGCCGGTTGATCGTGCTCGGCAGCGCGGCGGGATCGATCGCCGATCTGGTTCGCGGGCTGTGGCGCGCCGACTCCGGCAAGCGCTGGCTCGTGCCGCTGGCCGTGTTCCTGTGCCTGTTCGGCCTGGTGCTCATCCTGGCCACGACCGTCGAAGCGCTGGCGCCGTTCGTCTACGCGATCTTCTGAAAATGGACGCGTTCCGCGACCTGCTGGCCTGTCCGGCGTGTGGCGGCGCGCTCTCCGCGGATTGGTGCTGTCGCGGCTGTGCCGCGCGCTTCGAGGCGCCGGACGGCATCCCCGCGCTCCGCCTCGCGGCCGACGCGCGCACCGAGGCCGTCGCCCGCTTTTACGAGCACGCGCCGTTCCCGGGCTACCCGCCGCGCGACAGCCTGCACGCCCTGTACGCGCGCGCCGGGCGGAGTCACTTCGCGCAACTGGTCCACCAGGCGGTTCCCGGGGACGCGCGGATTGCCGACATCGGCTGCGGAACCGGTCAGATGAGCCTGTATCTCGCGCGCGCCGATCGCGTCGTCGTCGGCGCCGATCTGACCCGCGCGGCGCTCCTGCTCGGCGCCGCGGCGGCGCGGCGCTTCGGGCTGACGCAGGTGCGATTCGTGGAGACCGATCTGCGGCGGCCCGCGTTGAAGGCCGGTTCGTTCGACGTCGTGTATTCGTCGGGCGTCCTGCACCACACGCCGGAACCGCGCGCGGCGTTCGCGAGGCTCGCGCAGCTGGCGCGGCCTGGTGGAACGATCATCCTCGGTGTGTACAACGCGTTCGCGCGAGCGCCGCTCCGGCTGCGGCGCCTCGTCGCGCGGCTCTCCGGCTTTCGTCTCATCCCGTTCGATCCGGTGCTGCGCGACCGCGCCGGCGAGCCCGAACGGCAGGCGGCGTGGCTGCGGGATCAGTATCAGCACCCCGAAGAGCACCGACACACGCTGGCGGAGGTGCAAGGCTGGTTCGCGGAGAATCGAGTCGAGTACGTGCGGGCGTATCCGAGCGCCGTGCTGGGCGACGAGCCAGGGGAGTTGTTCACACGCGAACCGGACAACTGGAGGCCGGAGGGCTGGCTGGCTCAGCTGGGCTGGATTCGCGCGCTCGGGCACGAAGGCGGCCTGTTCTTCACGATCGGCCGGAGAACGTAGACGCGCCGCTACGCGGTTTTCTTGAGCAGCCCCTGCAGGCTCGGCCAGATCAGGTCGGCTATCGCACGCGCTCCGGCCCGATTCGGGTGGACGTGATCGCCCTGCATCAGCGAAGAATCGCTCATGACGTTGACGAGCAGGTACGGCACCAAGGGCACGCGAAACCGCGCGGCGAGATCTTCATACAGGCGGTGGAACGCGACCGAGTAGTCCCAGCCGCGCAGCGGCAGCGCGTCCATCCCGACGAGAATCGTGTCGATGCCGCGGCCCTGCGCATCGTCCATGATCACGCTCAGGTTCGACTTCACCTCGTTCACCGGCACGCCCCTGAGGCCGTCGTTCGCGCCGAGCGCGAGGATCAGGATCTCGACATCGTCGTCGAGCGACTCGCGGTAGCGCCTCAACGCGCGCGCGGTTGTGTCTCCCGAGATGCCCGCGTTGACAACCTCGTATGCGTAGCCGTCGTGCTCGAGGCGTTCCTGCAGGATCGCCGGATACGCCGCGTCCTTACCGATCCCCCGGCCCGACGTCAGGCTGTCGCCCAGCACGACGATCTTCGGCTTCGGCGTGCGGGCGCTGGCCGTCGAGGGCGAGGACATCGCGGCCATGGCGCCGATACAGACGAGCCATCGAATGTCCATGGATTCCAACCCTGTTTCATTTCCAGCGTATCGCAACGACGGCGGGATGCGGAAGTCCGCCATCTAGGGCCGAGCTGGCTCGGGATCCGGCGACTGATCGACGTGTTCAGCGCGTCCGCCCAGCGCCGACCCTCAGCGGGTGGCGGCTGCGGGCCGTTGAATCAGCTCGATACGATTGCCGGCGGGATCGAACGCGATGCCGATGACGATCCCGGTATTGCGGAACGGGCGCGGGTCGCCGTCGAGCGCACCCCCGGCGGCTTTGATCGCGGCCACCGTGGCGCTCATGTCGGTGACATTCAGGATCACGTGCGCGATGGGATCCTTCACGGCATCCGAGTCGCGGTGCATGATGACGATCGGCAGGCCCTTGTTGGCCTTCGCCTGATCGGCCGTGGCGCCGAAATTCACGAAGATCTCGGGACCTCCGGGCACGTCAATCCGGTTGACCTCGTGCATGCCGAACGCGGACTGATAGAACTTCGCCAGCGTCACCGTGTCTGCCGCAGCGATCCGGACTGAGTTCAATGTCACGTCGGCTCGTGCGGTTCCGCCCGCCGCGAACACGACGAACGCCGCCGCCACGATTCGGGTGATTCTGTTCATCGCCTGCTCCAGGAAATAAGTTGGACGTCAGGTTTCGGGGGTGATGATAACAGGAAGCCACACGAGCTCCGCCGGCGGCTCATCGCACGGTGAACCGCTGCTCGTTCAGCAGCTTGCCGTCCTCGCTCCTGACTTCCAGCCGCCAGTCACCTGGTTCCACGGTCAGCCGGCTGTACGTGCGATACCCTTCGGTCGCGTTTGCCTCAATCTGCAGCATGACGCTTTGCCGCAGCGTGTTACCTCGATACCAGCGGTGCACGACCGTGCCATCGCGAGGGGACTTGACACGAGTGAGGAAAACGATCGGTCCGGGCGTCGCAGATTGGCCGGGCGGATCGCAACGCCAGCTGCGGGCGGTCGCGGAGAAGTTGCGGCATAGCTGCGCGCTGGCGACTGTCGCGCCGCCCGCCGCAGGCGCTTTGCGAGCGGGAACGTTCCGGTCGTCGCTTCGCGGCGCGGGCGCCGGCGGTGGCGCTTCTGCCGCGGGCCCGGGGCCGGCGGCGACGGGTTGAGACGCAGAGGGCTCGGACTTCGGCGCGGGTGCCGGCGCATCGCGAGTCGACCACGGACTCAGAACGAGCAGTACTGCAGCCCCGAGCACCACGGCAGCGGCCACAACCCATCGAACCGGACGGAACACGGGGAGTGGAACTGCAGCGGCCGGATGCGGCTGATCAGCAATCGTCGTCGCGGGCGCAACGGCGGCGGGCGTTTGCGTACTGGTCGCAGCGGGTGAGTCGAGCGACAAGCCGTGTGCGCGGCAGAAGTCTTCGAGGTTCTGCCGGGTCTCCACGACCATCGGATGATCGGGCTGAAGCGCCGCCGCAGCTATGGCCGCAGCGCGGCGATAAAGGCTCTCCGCCTCACTCCAACTTCCCCTTCCTTCCGCGACGACGGCGCGGTTGTTCAAAGTGATGGCGAGATCCGGATGAAGCGGGCCGAGCTCTTGTTCTTGAATGCGCGCGGCGCTTTTCAGGAACGTATCAGCAGACGCGAGGTCGCCGGCCGTTGCGGCGCGTTCCGCCTGCTCGAGCATGTGACGAGCGTCCTGCTGTTCAGCCATCGCGCCTCCGCGCGCTTCTTCGCAGTGTGCTGGAGAGCCATGGCAATTGTAGTGCTAAAAGCGCAACCCTCCCGCGAAGCGCAGCTGACGATCTGGCGTGTAGTTGACGTGCGGATCTTCGGCGACGCGTACGAACCATCGCCTCCAGTCGACGTCGGCGCTCACCGCCCAGCTCTTCAACTCGATGCCGTCGCCGCCGCGGCCCTGCTCGTAGACAGTGTCCAGGGTCAGGCGCCATTCATGCGGCAGATAACGCCGGACGATCACGTGCGTGTTGGTCTGTCCGGTATCGAGCCGATTGTCGTGGATCGCGTACGCAGAGATCGTGTTGCCGGATCCATCCCGATAGCCGGCGCCGAACTGGACGTAGTCGTTGGGGTCGAAGCCGAGGTTCCAATAGGGATTGAGATTTGTGCGCCCCATCCCGGCGATCGCGAACACGCGGGCGCCGGCTTCAGCGTAAATCGTCGCGCCAAGGAAGTCGTGCGTAGCCGCCTGCACCGACGGCACGATCGTCAACCAGCGGGAGCGGTAGTCGTATTCGTATCCCACCCGCGTCTGGTTGAACCCATCGTCCTCGTGATACGTCCCGATCCACGCCGTCATCGATTTGAATGTGTGCCTGAGATTGGCATCCATGCCACGCGTACCCGAGGAGAACGCGTAGTACGCCAGCGTCAGCTTGTTCGTGGGCGGCGACGGTTTTCCGGATTCGGCATCGTCGGCCGCTGCAATCGTGGCAGCGCTCAGCAGGACAAGCGCGAACACGACGGGACGCATGAGGTTGAGCGAGATTCTAGCCGATCGGATTGCGGCGGGCCGCTACAAATTGCGCGTCATGATCCGGCAAGCTCCGCTACAATCCGGGCTCAACGCCTCGCACAAACAAAGGTCTCCCATGCCCACCAGGACTCCGCTTCTCGGTGCTCTGCGTTCGTTGTTTCGCGATGCGCAAATCGCGAAGGCCCGTGGCACCACGATCGAGGCAGTCCGCGAAGCCCGCGGCGTGTCGCGCCGGACATTCCTGGCGACGGGCGGGGCCGCTGCGGCTGCGACGATGGTCCCGCGATTGTCCTTCGGTGCCCCTGCTCCGAATATCGTGATCGCCGGCGCAGGTATTGCGGGACTGAATTGCGCGCTGGAGCTCGCGGATGTCGGCATCAGGAGCACGGTGTACGAAGCGTCCGCCCGCATCGGCGGCCGCCTGTTTTCGAACAACAGCTACTGGGACGCCAACCAGGTCACCGAGTGGTGCGGCGAGCTCATCGACACGAGCCACACGACGCTCAGGAATCTCGCGAAACGTTTCGGTTTGCGCATGGACAACCTGCTCGGGGCCCAGCCGCCGAAGTCGGACGACGTCTACTACTTCTCGGGACGGTACTACGCGAAGAGTCAGGCCGATCGCGATTTTGGCGTCGTCGCCGACATCATCGCCGGAGACGCCGCGGCAGCCGGTTTTCCAACGACCTTCGACGCGAACACGCGCGGCGGGTCGAGCACTGGACAGCATGAGCGTCCACGACTACGTCGAGCGCCGCATTCCCGGAGGACATCGGTCACCGCTGGGGGCGCTCCTCGATGTGGCCTACGTCATCGAGTACGGTGCGGACTCTACCGAGCAGTCGGCGCTGAACCTGATTTTCCTGCTCGGCTTCCAGCCGAATGCCAGCTCTCTGGCGCTCTTTGGCGAGTCGGACGAGAAGTTCCACATCCGCGGCGGCAATCAGCAGCTGCCCGAAGCGATCGCGCGATCCCTGGGTAGCGATTCCGTGCGCCTCGGCCATCGGCTGACGAGAGTCGCTGAAACGACGAACGGGCGATACAAGGTCACGTTCGAGCGAGCCGGCGGCACTACTGAAATGACGGCGGATTTCGTCGTCCTTGCGTTGCCGTTCGCCGTGCTGAACCAGGTAGACATTTCCCGCGCGGGATTCGATGCGCTGAAACATCAAGCGATCGCCGAACAGGGGCGCGGCCACAACGGCAAGTTGCACCTTCAGTACGCTGAACGCGGCTGGCTTGGAAAGGGCCCGTGGCCCGGCGTCTCGAATGGCTCGAGCTACGCCGACACCGGCTACCAGACGACGTGGGAAACGACCCGGGGGCAAGGCGGCGCTCCCGGAATCCTCGTCTACTACTCGGGTGGCTCGACAACGGACGCCGCCGTCACCGGCCCCGCGTTCGCGGTGGCCAACAACGGAGGCGTTCGAACCGACGCCGCCATCGCGCAATCTCAGATCGCGGCTGTCTATCCCGGGCTCTCCTGGAACGGGAAGGCGACGCAATCGCTACCTCACAAGAGTCCTTTCTTCGGCGCCTCGTACTCGTTCTACAGAACGGGCCAATATACGAGCTTCGGTGGCTATGAGCGCGTGCGGCAGGGCGGCGTGCTGTTCTGCGGAGAGCACACGTCAGTAGACTTCCAGGGATTCATGGAGGGCGCGGCCTCCGAAGGGCAGCGCGCCGCGAAACAGCTGGTCAGACTCCTGGGCCTGGACTGAAAGGACGCGCCACCGGAGAGCACAGGGTCGCTGTTGACATACATAGAACCGCAATGTATAAGCGTTCTAAGTATGGAAATGACCAAGGATCTCGTCGCCGCCTCGGCGACGCCGCTCGTGCTCGCGATCCTCGCCGACGGCGACAGTTACGGCTACGCCATCATCAAGCGAGTGGCCGAGCTGTCGGGCGGCCACCTGCGGTGGACCGACGGCATGCTCTATCCCGTGCTGCACCGCCTCGAGCGGCAGGGTCACGTGGCGGCGAAGTGGTCGGCGTCGGAGACCGGGCGCCGACGTAAGTACTACCGGATCACGAAAGAGGGCCGGGCGCAGCTCGCGGCACAGCGACAGCAGTGGCAGGTCGTGGACGTCACCCTGCGGGGTATCTGGATGAAGGCGTGCACGGCATGACGACCTTCGTCGATCGCCCGCTCGAAGATCAGATCGCGCAGTGGCGCGCGTACGTGCGCCGCCGGCCGGCTCTTCACGGTCCCGACGTCGAGGAGCTCGAGGGACATTTGCGCGACCAGCTGACGGCGCTCACCGAGGCCGGCCTGGCAAACGACGAAGCATTTCTGGTCGCGGTGAAGCGCATGGGCAGCCTCGATGCGCTGTCACGCGAGTTCGCGCGCGCGCACTCCGAGCGGTTGTGGAAGCAGCTGGTCATGGCCTCCGACGTTCCCGACGACTCCCCGAGCGCCACATATACCGAGCCGTTCGTCGTCCTGGGGCTTGCCGTCGCTGCGGCACTGGCCACCAAGATCCCCTCTTTGTTCGGGTTTCCGCTCAGCGCCGATGAAGAAGTGCCGCCCTTCTACTTCCGGAACGCCAGCCTGTTCGTTTTCCCGCTGCTCGCCGTGTACTTCATCTGGAAGCGCAAGTGCGGCGTTGCGAGCGCACTCTGGCTCGCGCTGCCCTTCGCCGCCGGCGCCGCCTTCGCCAACGTCTACGCCTTCGGGGCCGGCAGCGACACCGGCAAGCTGACCGCCCTGCACCTGCCAATCGCCCTGTGGCTGGCGGTCGGCGTCGCGTATGTCCGAAGCCGCTGGTTCGCAGACGACGGACGCATGGACTTCGTGCGGTTCTCGGGCGAGCTGGCGATCTACTACGTGCTCATCGCGCTTGGCGGAGGCGTGCTGATCGGCTTTACGCTGATGCTGTTCGGATCGATCGGAATGAACGCCGGCTGGTTGATAGGAGAGTGGGTCGTTCCCTGCGGCGCGGCGGGGGCCGTCATCATCGGGTCATGGCTCGTGGAGGCGAAGCAAAGCGTCATCGAGAACATGGCGCCGGTGCTCACCAGGCTGTTCACCCCGCTGTTCACGATTCTGCTTCTCGCGTTCCTGGCCACGATGGCGTGGACGGGCAGCCCCGTCAACGTCAAGCGAGAAGTTCTGATCGGCTTCGATCTGCTGCTGGTGGTCGTCGTCGGGCTGGTGCTCTACGCTGCCTCCGCGCGCGATCCGCAGTCACCGCCGGACTTCTTCGATCGCCTGCAACTGCTCCTCGTGGTCAGCGCGCTTGCGGTCGACGGCGTGGCGCTGGCGGCGATCGCCGCGCGCATCTCCGAGTTTGGCTTTACACCGAACCGCGTGGCGGCCCTTGGCGAGAATCTCATTCTGCTCGTCAACCTGGCGTGGTCGGCGTGGCTTTACGTGTGCTTCCTGCGCCGCCGGGATTCGTTCGCCGTCCTGGAGCGATGGCAGATCGCCTATCTGCCTGTGTACTCCGCGTGGGCGGCGATGGTCGTCGTTCTGTTCCCGCCAGTGTTCGGCTACCGCTGAGCGATCTGCACAGTCAGGCCACGACCGCCTTCGCGGGCGGAACGCCTGGCGTTTCATCGAGCCCCATCCGCCCTTCCCGGTCAGTGCCTGGACGGTCCCGACGCATCCCCACAGCGCGTTCAGCTGGCGATAGCCGAAGCTTTCGAGAACGGCGACGGCCCCACCAGGAGTGCCAGATCGCGGCCCTGGACGTACTGTCGCGAGGTGACGTCGTTCAGCAGGACGGCCAGCAGCGTGACCGCCGCGCCAAACAACACGGAGACGGCGATCATCGTGCCGCAGTACTGCCAGTTCAGGAACCCGAGCGCGGCGGCACCTACCGTGACGACATAGCCGCTGCCCTCGATCAATGGCCCCATCCCCTCGAAGAACGCGACATAGGGCAGCGTTCCGAGTCCGACGGTGTCGAAGCGCGGATTGCCGATCATGCGGCGATATCCCAGAGCGTCTGGAGCAATCCCCGCCGCCAGCGGTAACGCTGCGACCTCAGCGACGCCCAGTCTTCCGGTGCCTGCGTCCAGGCAAGGGGGTTGGGATCGAACGCGATCCGCACCGGCTCACGGCGTGCGCGGAAGTAGCGTTGGAGGCGGATCGTGGGATCCATGTCCTCGCCGATCGCGGTCCGATCGTAACCGCCCACGGCGATCACCGCATCCCTGCGGAACAGGCCAAACGCGCCCGAGATGATGACGACGGCGTTCTGCGAGGCGCACGCGAGCCTGAACAGGAGGAACGCTCGCATGTACTCGACGATCTGAAACCGCGCGAACCAGCTGCGCGGCAGCGCCACGTCGAGAATGCGGCCGTGCTCGACGTGGCAGCCGTTGGCAATCGCGACGTTGCCGCCGACCGCCACCGTCACGGGATCTTCGAGGAACGGCAGCACGGCGCGGCTCAGCGCATCAGCCGCGAGCATGGTGTCGGCATCGATGATCAATACCAGGACGCCGGATGCGGCGTTGATGCCGGCGTTGCACGCGTCGGCCTTGCATCGGCCGTTCTTCTTGTCGACAACCACGAGATCGGGCTCGCTCACGGAGCGGTAAATGCCGCGTACCGGCTCTGATTGCAGCGGCTGAACGAACGCCAGCGGGGCAGGCACCAGTTCAAAAGTCTTCTGCAGGAGCGCGAGCGTGCCATCGGTCGAGCCGTCGGTGACGACCACGACTTCCCGCGGCGAGTAATCGAGCGCCCGCAGGGCACGGAGGCTCTCGACGATCGTCAGTTCTTCGTTGTAGGCGGGCATGACGATCCAGACGAGCGGCGCTAACGGCATCGAAAGCCTCGAAGATGTCACAGCGGATCGGATTGGGAACCTGGGGGCGCACACCATCGCCGCCACTGTGCAGTTCCGTCTGCCGTCGCTCACAAGAGTGGCTACCACATGGGAGCGCCAATGGCGGTCGAACGATTCACGACTCGACCGTCTGACCATGGTGTTCGTGCAGGGGTTCTGATGAACGCGTTCCTGACCGCATTCGCAGGCCTGGCGCCCCTCATGGTCTGGGCGGCGGGCGCCACAGCGCTCACGATGGCCGCCGCCGTCATCGTCGAGCGAACGGCGTACGGCTTACAGCGGGCGCTGAATCGGCGCGTCACGCAGCGATATCGGCCGCTCGTGCAGCGTGCGCTCGCGGAGGACGACGCGGCCCGCGGCCAGTTGCTGGCCAGTCCCGCAAGACCTCGGCTCGTTCTCGCGTGGCTGATGATCGAGCCGCTCATCGAGGATCGCGACCCGGAACGAATTGCCAGGACGCGCGAGATCGCACAGGAGTTGTCAGTGTTCACGCTCGCCGATCGCTACCTGCGGAGCTGGTTTCTGGTGGCGCCGCGCGCTCGCGCTGCGTGCGCTCGGCCTCGTCCAGGCCAGAGACCACACGCCTCAGATCATCGCCGCGCTCGACGATGCCCACGCCGACGTTCAACCCGCCGCACTCGATGCGCAGACCGACGAGCGCGATCCGGCAGCGCTCCAGGCCGTCGTCGTACGGCTGCACGACACTTCCCTGCACCGCGGCCGCCGGCTCAAGGCCTTTGGAAGCGAGTGCGAGCCGTTCCTGCTCGACTGGTCCGAAGTCGATACGGAAAACCGCCTGCGACTATATCCTCGCTCTCGCGATCTGCGGCACGGCCCGGTCACGGCCCGTCCTGTGCAGGTGGATCCGCGACGCTCGCGTCGACGTCCGCGCAACGGCCTTCGAAACGCTGGCGTACGTCGGCCTCGACGATGAGGCCGCATCTGTGGCCATTGAAGGACTCGAGAGCGACGAACCACGCGTCGGGGCGATAGCGGCTTACGCGCTGCGCGGCTGGCAAGGCCCGGGCGATGACGCCGCGCGGCTTGCGCCACACCTCGACGACAGATGGGCGGTCGCCGTGCGGGCCGCGCGAACGCTTCAGTCCATGGGGGCTGCCGGTTCACTCCAGCTGCAGGCCCGCGCCATGCGGCAGGATCTCGGGGGCCTGCTCGCGCGACAGATGCTGTGGCAGGCAGACGCTCACCGGCACTCACCCGGTGATGTCCTTGTTCCGCGAAGCGCTCATTGCCTTTTTGCTCCTGATCACGGCGTACTTCGTCCTCTGGAACGTGTCGCAGCTCGTGTTGGGCCCTCTCGCGGGGATTTCGCTTTCGCGACATCGTCGGCGGCACGCGGCGCGCGGCGCCTGTCGACCGACGTCGCAGTTGCCCGTATGCGACGGTCATGTCTACGCAGCGCCAGCCGCGAAACGTTTCGCGCGCCAACACGGAGTTGTCGCCGGAGGACTCGCCGGTGGCGTGGAACGACGACCGCGAGCAACGTGTAGCGCGTGGCGAGCCGCCAGCGCTCGCCTGTATCCCACGCCAGCAGCGGGGATGCGGCGGTGATGGCGGCGTCGAAGAACGACAGGTGACGAATGACGCCGCCGATCTCGAACGCCCCGCGGTAGTGCTTGACCTCCGCCATCACGTCGCCGTTCGGCAGCGAGGTGTTATCCACGCCGCCCACACCGCGAACGGCCAGGTTGGTGGAACGATTGATTTGCCAGATGGCGCCGCCGCCGCCGAGCGTGTCCGACGATCCGTTTCGCTTCTGCCCGTGCGCGAGGCCCTCGACTTCCAGGCGCGGCAGGACACGGATCGAAGCGGTCACCGGGATGGCCCGCGCGTCGCTCACCCCGGCCTCGCCGAATCCTTCCACCACGATCGACGAGCCGTTACGCGCGCAACGCGGCTTCGTACCCCTCGACCAGGTCCGGATCGCCCGGAGCGAGCGCGATCGCCCGCCTGTAGTAGCCGAGGGCACGACGGTCGTGCCCGCCGAGGCGGTACGCACGGACGAGCGGCCGAACGGGTCGGAGTTCTCGCCTCCGCGCGGTGCCGCCTCGAGCAGGACCGCGAGCGCCTCGCTCCAGGCGTCTCTCCTCGTCAGCGCCGATCCGAGGCCGACGCTCGCGTCGACGTCCGCGGGATGCTCGCGAAGCATCGCGCTGAATCCCGCCTCGGCTTCCTCCGTCCGTCCCATGCGGAGTTGCAGCCGCGCAATCCACAGCCGGACCTCGACGTCGCCGGCGTCTCGGCGACGATCCGGTCCGAAGGCGGCAAGCGCTTCGAAGGTTTGTCCCGAACGCGCCAGTTGTTCGGCGACGTCCCGATTCGCCGACGGCGACTGGGCCATCAGGACAGGAGAATCGCCGTGGCGAGAGGAATGAGCATGCCAACCATGGGCCGTGACGGGCAATCACGCACCCGCCGAAAAACCGCAAGGCGAAGCGTGCCGGGATGTCGCCGCGTCAACACCCAGGCGAACTATTGTTCGAGAGTCGCGCTCAATGTAACGCTTTCAGGTGGGAAAGGCTAACGTAGGTGACGTCTGGCAAACGCATTGCCCGAGCCCGACTTCAAGTAGCGCTCGAAGGCCCCAGCACGCGCTTCATCAGCGAACTTCACGATGATATCTACGTGCCACGGACGTCTGGAGGCGGTGTGGGGACATCGGCCAGCGTTGTGCGCACTGAGCCTCTCTCGCAGATTCGATGTAAGGCCGGTGTAGTAGGCCGGAGGATTGTCGTCAGTCTTGAGCACGTAGACGATGCGTTTGTCGTCGGACATGCAGGATGCCGGAGCAAGGGTCCAGCCAGCATCGATGCGGCAAGATCAAGCGCGCAATCCAGTCGAGAAGGAATTGAAGTGAAGAAATTGCGACAGGTCCGCGACGCGAGGATTGAATTGGCCAACATGCGCGAAGGATGGCTTGCCACCCGTAGCTCGCTCCTCGCGGGGGCCCACCGCCGCGCCTCTGGCGCTATGGCGGGCAACCTCCGCGAGATCTGAGCGGAGGTTGGTGGACCAGACCGGGATCGAACCGGTGACCTCATGAATGCCATTCATGCGCGCTCCCAACTGCGCTACTGGCCCACGTTTGGGGAGGAACCACTAATCCTAACATGTCCCCACGTGGGGACCGGAAGCGGGCTCCGACGGGAGCCGAAGCGCGTCAGTTGGCGGCGATGGCGTTCCCGAGCGTCCGCTCCAGGAATCGCCAGACGCGCGTCCAGGAATCCCGCTGCTCGGGGGTGTTCTCCGGCTCCCACGTCCGCATGTTGATGCGCCGATCGAACGTGTGGCCGCCCGCGGGATGGTCGTACACCTTCGTCACGGCCAGATGCGGCTTCTCGGCCCGCAGCGCCTCGACGAGCGGCATGTCTTCCTCGATGTTCACGTCCTCGTCGTTGCGCGCAACGTGGACGAGCAGCGGAATCCGCAGGCGATCGACGTGAAACAGCGGCGATCGGTCCCGGTACACCTGCGGACGCTCGGCCGGCGATCCGCCAAAGCGATTCGCCGGGTCGATGAGCGCGCGCTGCTTCTCGACGCCCTTGCGGTCGAGGCGCTCGAGGAGATTCGTGACCGGTACGATCGCCGCCGCTGCGTCGAAGGCGCCGGGGTTCCGGAAGATGGACAGCAGCGTGATCAGGCCGCCGTGGCTCCACCCGATGATGCCGATCCGGCCGGGATCGACCTGCCGGTACCTCGACCGCAGCACCTCCGCCGCCGTCACCACATCGTCCACTTCGCGCCCGCCGTAGTCGATCGCGTCGTAAAACGCCTCGCCGTACCCGATGCTGCCGCGGTACTCCGGCGCGATCACCACGTAGCCCCGCGCCGTGGCTTCGCGGATATACGGAATGTAGTGCTCGTACAGATGCCCGCGGACGTCCTCGTGCACCCAGACGAGCGCAGGCCGGCTGCCGCGCACCGCGTCGCTCAACGGCTGGAAGACGAACGCGGGGATGTCGATGTCTCCGGCACGGCTGCGGTAGGAGATTTTCTCCATCCGCATACGGCCGTCGCTCGCCGCGCGCCACGTCTCGTCGGTCTTCGCCTGCTGGCGTCGTCCTTTCTCGAAGTCAGGCGCGTCGGCGGCGGCAGTAACCGACGCGAGCGCCGCAAGCGCGATGATGACGACGAATTGATCAGCCCGTCGCATGCCGGAATATTTTATAGCGAACGTGACTCTGCCGGCCCGCCTCCGCTCGCACAATGTTTGGTGCAAGCTGCGCCGGCCTCGCCGGAACGCTTCGCGCGACTGCCGACTGCGACTGCCGACTGGTGACTGCCGACTGCTGACTGCTGACTGATTACGCCGGCGGGTTCTGGCGATCCGCCGCCCTGGCGTAGGCTCGCGTCAGCCAGTCGCTCAACTGGTGAGCAGCTTCCGCGGGCGTACTGCCGTAAAACGGCATCAGCGCCGTCGGTACGCCCGGAATTCTCACGATATAGGCGCGCCAGCGATCGGGGGAAACGGCTGTGACCTCGATGAGATATGCCCGTCCCCCGATGGTTTCTTCGTATCGATGAACGGCAGCGGTCACGTTGAAATCAGCTGATTGTTTTTGTGGGAGCGCACTGAATTCTACGCGCGTAGCGGAGTGCGTCAAGCGAAGCGAACCGCGAAGGCGCATCCACATTTTCCGGCGACGCCGATCGCTCTCTCACAGACACCGAAAAAATGTTTGGCGCGACAGTTCATCCACAGGAAATTCACCGTTCATCCACAGCTTTTCCACACTTGACGGCTTTCCGGCCGCGCACTACCCTTAAAATTCATGATCCGAAGGAGGTTAGCGGGCGGCTGGTTCGTCCTGTGCCTGCTGACACGCATTTCCCCCGCAGCCGCCGCGGACGATGCGACGATGTTCCGGGTGTTTTTGAAGGATGGCCGCTCGCTCGTGAGCTACGGCGAAGTGGCGCGCGTCGGCGATCGCGTCGTCTTCTCGATGCCGACCGACGTCAGCGCGAACCCGGCCTTGCGTCTCGTGGACATCCCCGCCGATCAGGTCGACTGGGACCGTACTGATCGTTACGCGCTGTCGGCGCGCTCCGGCCGATACCTCGAAACGCAGGCCGAGATCGATTACACGGAGCTGTCGAATCAGATCACGCGCACGCTGAACGAGGTTGGTGAAACGACCGATAACGCCAGGCGTCTGGCGCTCGTGCAGCAGGCCCGCAAAGCCCTCGCGGACTGGCCGCTCAACCATTACAACTATCGCGACGCCGACATTCGTCAACTGCTGACCGTGCTCGACCAGGCGATCGCCGACCTGCGTGCGACGGCCAACGCCGCGGCGCGGTTCGAGCTGAACCTGGTCGCCGTGTCGTCCGCGCCGCCCGTGATCGAGCCGCTTCTGCCTGCGCCCACGCCGCGCGAGGCGATCGAGCAGACGCTGATCGTCGCGCACATGACGGAGTCCCCGTCCGAGCGCGTGGAGATGCTGAAGGTGGCCGCGGGCGAGCTCAAAAAGTCGAACGAAGAGCTGCCTGCCGAGTGGACCGTTGCCACCAGGGCCGCGATTCGGAGTGAGATTGCCGCCGAAGAGCGGATCGACCGCAGCTACGACGCGCTCTCGAAGCGCATCACGGTCGTGGCGGACTACCGTGCACGCAACGGCGACGTCCTCGGCGTGGAGCGCCTCCTCACTCGCATCGCCCGGCGCGACACGCTGCTCGGCCAGCAGCGCCCGGACGCCATCAATGCCCTCGTGGCGGTGGTCGAGGAGAAGCTGGACGCGGCGAGACGGCTGCGTCTCGCTCGTGATCGGTGGGATCTCCGGGCGCCGGACCTCGCCACTTATCGCGCGGCGATCACGACGCCGCTCGACATCTTTGCGACGCTTCGTCCGGCGCTCGAGGACATCAAGTCGCTCGCCGGTTCGTCGCCGTCGACGCTCGCGCGCCTGGATCGCCTGATCGCCTGGATTCTCGAGCGGTCAGCCGTGATTTCACCGCCCGAGGAACTGACCGCCGCGCATGCCGTGTTCGTCAGCGCGGTCCACATGGCCGAGAACGCCGCGCGGATTCGCCGCGAAGCGACGCTCGCCAGCAGCGTCGAGCGCGCATGGGACGCGTCCTCTGCGGCGGCCGGAGCGCTGATGCTCGGCGCCCGAGCTCGAAGCGATATCCGGACGCAGCTCCGGAGGCCGCAGGCGCCTTGATTACGCCCCGCCGTACGCGGCTGGTCCGTGTCCCGGACCTTCAGGCGTTCCGGCAGGCCATCGTTTCCTGTTCGACTGCGGACACGGCCTCCGGAAACGCATCGACGGCAGCCGTCGTGCCGACACGCGGTGCTGGCCATCACCTTTCGCGTCTCTACGAAGTTCAGCCTCCGGCAATCGTCACGCGAGACGAGCTCTACCTGCTCTTCAACGCGCGGCTGCAAGCGCCTCTCGACATCCTGACCGGCAGCGAGCGCGAAGTCATCCTCCACACCGCGGCGCGGCAGACAGCGGATGCGGGAGTCAGACCGCCGTTTCAGCTGCGTCCCGGGCTCGTCGCCGAGATGATGCGGTTCTACGACCAGCTTCGGCGGCAAGGGCAAAGCGTCGATCGATATGAAGAACTGCTCGTCGCAAGCCTCGATGCCGACAACGATCGCGGCGCCGAGCGGCTGCTGCGGCAGACGCGTTTTCTGGCTGCCTCTTACCGGGCCTACGAGCAGCGGCTCGGCACGCTGACCGGTGTCGACGAGCATGGTCTGCGCGCGCACCTGATCGGGCATGCCGCCGCGAGCCCGCTTCGCCGCGTGGTCGTCGGGGTGGCGGACTGGATTGCCGATCCCGACGGCCTGTTCGCCGTCGATTTCGATCTGCTGACGCGCATACCGGGGCTCGAGGAGCTCGACATCGTCGCCACGTCCGGCCTGCTCGCATCGGGGTTCGAGCAGCGCCTGCACGACTGGCTGCCCGGTCTCGACACGGTGGACGCGGACTCGCTTGGCCTGCGCGCCTCCCTTGTTCCGACGATCGCCGCGCCTGTCCGGGAGGACGGTGTGCCGGTCTGGGTTCACCGCGATCGCGAAGAAGAACTGGTGGCAGTTGCCCGACGTGCGGCAGACAATCAGGACCCTGCGGACTGCACGGCCGTGGTGTTTGCCCGTCCACTTCCGTATCTCTACCTCGCGCACGAAGTGTTCCGCAGCGCGGGGATCGCGCACCAGGCAGTCGACCGGCTCCCGCTGGCCGCTGAGCCCGCCGCGGCAGCACTCGATCTCATCATCGAGTTCGTTTCATCGGGGTTTACCCGAACGTCCGCCCTGGCGCTGCTGCGATCGCCGCAGCTTGCGATCGGCGCGGGTCTGACGCGGCAGGCGCTGACCGGCCTCGATCGCGCGCTGCACGAAAAGCAATACCTCGGAGATATCGAACGGCTTCGCCGCTTGGCCTCCGATTTCGACGGCGACGCAGAGGCGCGGGAGGCGCTGGCAGCCGTAGTGCGGGCCGCGGACGCGCTACTGCCGCTCACCGAGGCTGCGCCGGCCTCGACACAACTGACGGTCCTCTCGTCTTTTCTCGCGGCCCACGCGAGCCCCGGCGCGGGCGCGCGATCCGGGCGGGCGTGCTCGGCGATCGTCGGCGTTCTCCGGTCGCTGGCGGCGGCGCACGGCTGGCATGGGGACCGCGTCGCAACGATCGACGACCTTGCGCCGGACATCCGCCGCTGGATCGAGGAGCAGACGTTCGAGCCGCACACGAGTACCGGCCGGCGTGCACCTGCTCGACTCCCAGGCCGCGCGCTTCGGCGATTTCGCCACGGTCACGATCGTCGGGCTGATCGAAGGCGAGTGGCCCGAACGCGCCCGCCGCAACATCTTCTACTCGCCGGGGGTGCTCTCGGCGCTCGGCTGGCCGTCTGAACGCGATCGGCGCGGCGCGTCCACGGCGGGATTTGTGGATCTCCTCCGGTCACCGTCGCGCCGCCTGGTCATGTCGACGTTCAGGTTCGATGACGAGGCGCTGGTGGAACCATCCATGCTGCTGGAAGAGCTGGGGAGCGCCCGCCTCGACGCCGTCACGGAACCGGCGGCAGCAGGTGCACCGGTTCGGCTCGACGCGCTCGACGCTGATGCGCGCGACTGGGCTGCGTTCCGGGCCGCGCGCAGCAGCGGCGTCCTGCCGGCCTATCACGGCGCCGCGGGCCCTCAGCCTGCGCGACCCCTGTCGGTCAGTGGGATCGAGACGTACCTCACCTGTCCGTTCAAGTATTTTGCGCAGTACGTCATGCGCCTGGACGAGGAGCGCGAGGACGAGCACGTGATGGATCCCAAACGGCAGGGGCGCTTCGTCCACAAGGTCTTCGAAACGTTCTTCTCGACATGGCAGCGCGAAGGCTTTCAAGGCATCACGCCAGCCAACCTCGACGCGGCCCGTACCCTCTTCGAGGGCGTGGTCGAAGGGGAACTGAAGGCGCTGCCTGAGGCCGAGGCGGCCCTGGAGCGTACGAGGCTGCTCGGGTCGCCGGTTGCGTCCGGCCTCGGTGAAGTGGTGTTCCGCATGGAGGCCGAGCGGCCGGCCCAGGTCATCGAGCGGCTGCTCGAGTACGAGCTGCGCGGCGAGTTCGAATTCGCGGGCCCGCGCGGCGGCCGGCGGATCGCGTTGAGGGGCGTGGCCGATCGCCTCGACCTGCTCGCGGACGGCACGTTCAGGCTGATCGACTACAAGCTGTCATCCGCGCCGCGCAAGTCGCGGGCGCTCCAGCTCCCCATCTACGGGCTCGGCGCTGAACAGCGGCTGCGAAGTTACCGCGGCCGGAACTGGACGCTCGGCGAAGCCGCGTACATCTCGTTCCGCGGCCCCCGCAAGATCACGCCGCTCTTCACGGCCCGCTCCGGGCGCGACGCGGTGCTGGCATCGGCCCAGGAACGGCTGATCGACGCCGTGGACGCCATCGAGCGCGGAGAGTTTCCGCCAACCCCCGAAGACGTGTTTCTCTGCGGCTTCTGCAGCTACGGCGCCGTGTGCCGCAAGGACTATGTCGGCGACGTCGTTTGACGCGGACGCGCGCCTCCGCTCGGTCGATCCCTCGCGCAACGTCGTGCTCGAGGCCTCGGCCGGCACGGGCAAGACGCGCGTGCTCGTCGAACGGTACGTGAACCTGCTGCTGGCGGGCGTCGAGCCCGAGCACATCCTCGCGATCACGTTCACCAGGAAAGCGGCCGCCGAGATGCGGCAGCGGATCGTCGAGCGGCTGAAAGAGGCACACCGCACATCCCAGCTGTCCGCGGCGATGTGGCGCGCGCTGCGCGAACGTCTCGGCGAGATCGCGATTTCGACGATCGACGCCTTCTGCCTGTCCCTCATCCGCGAGTTCCCGCTCGAGGCGGACGTTGATCCGGGCTTCGATCTGGCCGACGAGACGGAGCTTCCGACGGCTCATCGGCGAGGCGCTCGACCGGGCGCTTCGCGCGAGCCGGCACCTCGCGCAGACCGATCCTGACGTCGCCATGGTGTTCGTGCAGCTGCGCGAGCGGAAGCTGCGCGAAGGGCTCGCGGCGCTGCTCGGCCGCAGGCTGGTCGCCACCGACGTCGTGCGGCGGTTTCTCCAGTTCGGGCCCCGCGACCTCACGCTCGAGAGCGCCTGCCGGCGGACCGCCGAACGCCTCGCGGACACGCTCGGGAGCGCGCCGGGCGGGATGAACCTGCTGCTTGCGGAAGGCCCGGTCGGACACCCGCAGTTTGCGATGCTCGCCGCCGATCTGCGCTCGTTGTGCTCCCCGGGCGCGCCCGGCGCGCCGGACTACACACGGCAGGACGTGCAGGCGGCCTTCCGGGTGCTCGTCGACCGGATCCGCGCGTACTTCCTCACCCAGGACGGCACGCCGCGCAAGGCGAAGGGATTCGGGCAGGCGGAGTTCAAAAAGGATCACTGCGCGAGCGAGGCAGCCTGGCGGCGGCATCGCGACGCCGTCGAGGCCGTTGCGCCCGCTATCGAGCAGGCCGTGCGGGCGTTCCGCCGCGACCTGAACGTCATCCTGTCGCGCGGCCTGTGGCGCATCTTCCAGATCGCGCTCGCGCAGTACCGCCGCACGCTCGACGCCCACGCGGTGCTCGATTTCTCCGAGGTGCTCGCCCGCGCGGTCGGCCTGCTCCGGCAGATGGAGGAGTTCTCCCAGAGCCGCTACAAGCTCGAAGCGCGCTATCAGCACGTGCTGGTCGACGAGTTCCAGGACACGAACCGCGCGCAGTGGGAGCTCGTGGCGTTGCTCGTGCGGAGCTGGGGAGAAGGCCTCGGAGCCGCCGACGGCGTCCTGGCGCCGTCCATCTTCGTGGTCGGCGACCGCAAGCAATCGATCTACGGCTTCCGTGATGCCGAAGTCGCGGTCCTGGACGAGGCGGCCGAATTCGTCGGCGGCCTTCGCGGAGACGGCGCGTCGCGGCAGGCGATCTCCGTCAGTTTCCGCGCGGCACCGGGACTGCTCGCGTTCGTCAACGATCTGTTTGTCGACATCGCCGCCACGACCGACGCCGAACGCCGCGACGCGTTTCGCTACGCGGACGACGACCGGTTCCCGATGGATCAGGACGTCCAGTTGCCGCCGGCCGCGACGTCCGATCCGTCCTCGGTCGCCCGTAGCGTCCGGCTTCAGCCGGACGATGAAACGGTCCGCTTCATCGCCGGGCCGACCGTCGAGACGACCGCCGAGCGGGTGGCGGACGAGATCGCACAGATTTTGTCGCCCGAGGGTGTCGTCGTGCGCGATCCGCGGACCGGCATCGCGCGGCCCGCACGTGCCGCCGACATCGCCGTGCTGTTCCGTTCGCGCGACAGCCATCGCGACTACGAGGCGGCGCTCGACAGGCGGCAGGTCCCGACGTACGTCTACAAGGGCCTCGGCTTCTTCGAGGCCGACGAAATCCAGGACCTCGTGGCGCTGCTGCGGTTTCTGGCGGATCCGGCATCGGACCTCCGGGCAGCGGCGTTCCTCCGCTCGCGCCTTGTCCGTATCTCGGATCGAGGCATCGTATTGCTCGGCCGGCGTCTCGCCGACGCGCTTGGCGGCGCCGAGCCGACCGAAGCGCTTGCCCGGCTGGACGAAGAGGACCGCCGCGTCCTCGAGCGCGCCAGGGCCGCACTGCCACGCTGGCTCGAGATGGTCGACCGCATGCCCGCGTCGGAACTCCTCGACGAGGTACTCCGTGAAACGGCGTACGTTTTCGAGATGCAGGGGTCGCGCTGGCCGCAGGCGCGCGAGAACGTCAAGAAGCTGCGCGGGCTGATCCGCAAGGTGGAAAACCGCGGCTACGCGACGCTCGTCCGCATTGCCGACTTTCTCGACGACCTCGCCGTGGGCGATGAATCGAACGCAGTGGTGGACGCTGTCGATGCCGTCAGCCTGATGACCGTGCACGCGGCCAAGGGGCTGGAGTTCCCGATTGTGTTCGTCGTGAACATGCAACGCGGCGCCGGCGGCCCGCGGGCGCCGATCCGCGTGCTGTCCGACGGCTACGGGACTCCGTCGGTATCGGTTGGCGATTTCGAATCGGAGGCCGACGAAGACGCCACCGCGCGCGAGCGCGAGGAGACCAAGCGCCTGCTGTACGTCGCGTTGACGCGTGCCCGCGATCGGTTATATCTGGCGGCGGCGATCAAGGAGGGTACTTTCAAGCCCGGCCGCGGGAGCCTTGGCGAGGTCTTACCGAAAGGGATGGGTTCGCGCTTCGAAGCTGTCGCGCCGCGGCCCTGAAAGCGCCACGCTACGTCGTTTTCTCGGCCCAGCGCCGCGCATTCGCCTCGGCTTCGTCCTGCGTCTGGCCGACCAGGACCACCGATCCATCCGGTTTGGGGTCGCCCTTGCGGCTGACCCAGGCAATCCAGTGCGAACCGCGGGGTTCACTGCGAATCTCGTAGCCGTCCGCTGACGTCATATATTGTGAAAACTTAGCAGATTTCGGCCAGTTTCGCGAAGACTCGCAGTTTCCCGGCCGATTCTCGTTGCGTCACCCGGATTCTTGCCTATAAGATCAATGTTTTGGAGGTCCTATCGGTGACATTGACTTGTCCGAGCTGCGGGAACGACCGGAATTTCCAGGTGAAAACGCTCCAAATGCACGTAGTGCACCTGGAAGATGGCCGCGTCGAAGTGTCGGAAGAAGACCGCCCGACCGTGCTCGAAGTGCTGTGCGATGAATGTGAGACGGCGCTGAAGTTCGAGGAGTTCGAAGATACGCTCCGGAAAGAAGTTCTGCTCACGATCGGCGCGCGTTGAACCAGCGCGCCGCCATCGTTGTCAGGTTGTTCCGTCAGTCTTCATCATCTACTCCGGCTTCTTCAAAGTATTCGCAATCCGGGCAGAACCATTCCTGAACGGCGTACGTCGTCGGTTTGGGGTTGCCGGGGATCTGTGTCGTTGTCTGGGTGTCCCTGCGCTGCATCGGCTCGCCGCACAGCGGACATTCCTTTCTGGCCATGCGGGGCACACTAGCAACATCGCGGCCTCGCGGCAACCTTGACAAGGCGATGTCCCGCTCCTATCGTACGAACGTGCCGCAATCGTGTTTCGCCGATGAAATCGCCATCGACTTTCCGGCCGTGGGCCGTGTGGTCGCCGGCATCCGCGACGCATTTCTCGGCGAAACCGAGGGCTCCGACGTCGTGGCGGCCGATGTGTCCGTGTCGAGACGCGAGGCCGCCGGCGGCCACGTCGTGCACCTCGCGCTCCCCGTGCACGGCACCTGCCCCGCGTGCGGCGGCCGGGGTGAGTCCTGGACCGAAGTCTGCACCGCGTGCGACGGCACCGGCACCTCGCTGTTCAACCACCCGGTGCGCCTCGCGCTGCCGGCCGGCGTCGCTGACGGCGCGACGTTCCGCTTCAGGCTCATGTCTCCCCAGACCGGCCACGTCCGCGTCGAAGTTCGCGTCGCCGTTCAACCGTCGCTCGTGTAGCCCTCGTGGCCACGCACGTCGACTTCGTTGGCGTCCTGTTCGTGGTCTGGGGCCTGCTGACAGCGCTCATCGGCCTCTCTACTCTCGCGCTTGGTGTGGGCGCCGCCTCGCTTGCGACCTCCGCTACCCGCGCGGGTGGCCACGTAGCTGTCGGCGTGACAGCCGCGGCGTTCGTCACGCTGGCCGTCATCGCCATCGCGTGGGGCGTCGGTCACGTGTGGCTCGGCGTGCTGCTGCGCCGCCATCACCACCGCGCGCGGCTCGTGGCGCTGATGGTCGCGTCTATCGACCTGCTGCTGCTGCCGTACGGCACGGCTCTCGGCTGCTACGCGCTGTGGGTGCTGCTGAGCGAACGCGGCAAAGCGTTCTTCGGTACTGCGGCCTGATCGCCGGTACGCTACTCTCTTAGAGTGGGGCAGTCGGGTGTAGTGCAGGCCTTCAGGCCTGCAGAGCGGACGGACGCTGATGGCCGCGTGACACCCGATTCAAACCGGCAGGCCTGAAGGCCTGCACTACATCAGTTGAGAAGGACACACCACGAGCATGGCCGTTGAACAAGCCAGCGTCCTCGAAGCGCTGAAGGTGGTCCAGGACCCGGACCTGCATCGCGACATCGTCAGCCTGGGTTTCATCAAGGATCTCGCCGTTTCATCGGGCCGCGTCTCGTTCACCATCGAGCTCACGACGCCTGCATGCCCGGTGAAGGAGCAGATGCGCGACCAGGCGCGGGCCGCCGTCATGAGCCTTTCGGGCGTCACCGACGTCGACGTCCGCATGAGCGCGCGCGTGCGCGAGGCGGTCGGGGGCGACGGCGCGCGCGCGTCGCTTCCGGGCGTCAAGAACGTCATCGCGGTCGGCGCCGGCAAGGGCGGCGTCGGGAAAACGACGGTCGCCGTGAACCTTGCGCTGGCGCTCGCGAAATCGGGCAGCAAGGTCGGCATGATCGACGGCGACATCTACGGCCCGAACGTGCCGATCATGCTGGGCCTGAAAACGCAGCTCACCACGGACGGCCAGAAGATCATTCCCGCGGAGAAGTACGGCCTGCAGGTCGTCTCGATGGGCTTCATGACGACCGACGATGCGCCGATCATCTGGCGTGGACCGATGCTCCACGGTGCGCTGCAGCAGTTTTTCCGTGAAGTGCGCTGGGATGATCTCGACTACCTCGTCATCGACATGCCGCCCGGCACGGGCGACGTGGCGCTGAGCCTGAGTCAGACGGTTCCGGTCGCCGGCGCGATCGTCGTCACCACGCCGCAGCTGGTGTCGCTGGCCGACAGCCGGCGGGCCGTGGCGATGTACAAAAAGCTCAACATCCCGACGATCGGCATTGTCGAGAACATGAGCTACTTCGTCTGCCGCAATTGCAACCACGAAGCGGACATCTTCGGTCACGGCGGCGGCGAGCACCTGGCGTCCGAGCTGAAGGTGCCGTTCCTCGGGCGCGTGCCGATCTACCAGCCGATTCGCGAGGGAGGGGACAGCGGCGTGCCGCTCCTCATCAGCGAGCCCGAGTCGCCCGCGTCCCGCGCCTTCATCGCGGCGGCGGAACGGACGGCGGCGCAGGTGTCGATCGCCAGCTACAACCGTCCCACCATACCGCTCACTGTCGTCCGGTGAGAGGACAGCGGACGATCGCGTGAACATCCCGTTCACCAAGCACACGCTCGCGAACGGCCTCGACGTGCTCCTGCACGAGGACCACAGCTGTCCGATCGTCGCGATCAACATCTGGTATCACGTCGGATCCAAGAACGAGACGCCCGGCCACACCGGCTTCGCGCATCTGTTCGAGCACCTGATGTTCGAGGGGTCCGAGCACCACGACAGCGGGTTTTTCCAGCCGCTGCAGGCCGCGGGCGCGTCGCTCAACGGATCGACGAGCGCCGATCGGACCAACTACTGGGAGGTCGTGCCGTCGGGCGCGCTGGAACTGGCGTTGTGGATGGAGTCCGATCGCATGGGCTACCTGCTCCCGGCGCTCACCCAGCAGAAGTTCACGAACCAGCGCGACGTCGTGCTGAACGAGCGCCGGCAGAACTACGAGAACCGCCCCTATGGCCTGGCCTCGATGGCCATGCTGGCGGCGCTGTTCCCGCCGGACCATCCCTACCACTGGACAACCATTGGCGAAGTAGCGGACCTGCAGGCCGCGAAGCTGGACGAGGTCCGGCAGTTCTTCCGTCGCTACTATCACCCGGCGAACGCCTCGATCTCGCTGGCGGGGGACATCGATCCCGAGGCGGCGCTGGCGCTCGTGCGCGCGTACTTCGAGCCGATCGAAGCGGGCGCGCTGGTCGAGCCGGTGCGTGCGGCGGCGGCCATCGACGGCGAGCGGCGCGTTCTGCTGGAAGATCGCGTAGAGCTGCCGCGCCTCTACATCGCGTGGCTCACACCGCCGATGTTCGAGGCGGGCGACGCGGACCTCGATCTGGCGACCGATCTTCTGGCAAACGGGAAGACGTCGCGCCTCTACAAGCGTCTGGTCTACGAGGAGCGCATTGCGACGGACGTGTCGGCGTCGCAGAACTCGCGCGAGATCGCCGGCTTCGTGCAGCTTGCGGCCACCGCGGCGCCCGGCCACACGCTCAGCGAGCTCGAACGCGTCATCGACGGGGAAATCGCCAGGCTGGCCGCCGAAGGCCCGACCATCGACGAGCTGGCGCGCGGCCGCGTGCACTCCGAGACGCAGTTCGTCCTCCGCCTTCAGACCGTGGGCGGGTTCGGCGGCAAGTCCGACCAGCTGAACGCGTACAACGTGCTGCTCGGCGACCCCGATTATTTCGAGCGCGACCTCGCGCGCTATCAGCAGGCCACGGCGCAGTCGCTCCAGGACGCGGTGGCCCGCTACCTCGAGCCCGGCCGGCGTATCACGATGAGCGTCGTCCCGCGCGGACGGGCCGACCTGGCGATCCCCGATTCGACGCTGGTGAACGTCTCGTGACCACACCGCCGATCATCGGCGTGGACCGCTCCCGGTTGCCCTCGCTGCGATCCGTTCCGCCCTTTCTGTTTCCCTCGGTCGACAAGTCCGTGCTCGAGAACGGGTTGCGGGTCTGGAGCGTGCACCACGACGGCGTGCCGCTGATCGGGTTTCTGCTGATCGTGCGGCGAGGCGCGGCTGACGATCCGCCCGGCAAAGAGGGGCTGGCGGCGATCACCGCCGACATGCTCGACGAAGGCACGGGCGCGTGGTCCGCGATCGAGGTCCACCAGGAGATTGCCCGCATCGGCGCGCAGTTCGACACCGATATCGGCGCGGACGCGACGCTGGTCGGCCTCACGGCGCTCAGCCGCTTTGCGGGACAAGGCCTCCATCTCCTTGCCGGCGTGGCTGCCCGGCCCACACTTGCCGAACCGGATTTCATCCGTGTCCGGCAGCTGCGGCTGAACCGTCTGATCCAGCTGCGCGACATGGCGGGCGTGGTCGCCGACCGTGCGTTCGCCAGGCTGTTGTATGGGGACTCCCCCTACGGGCACACACCGCTCGGCAGCGAAGCGTCGCTGTCGGCCCTGACGGTGGATGATGTTCGGGCGTTCCACGAGCGGCTCCTGCGCCCAGGCTCCGCGACGCTGATCGCGGTCGGCGATTGCGACCACGGCACCGTCCGTCAGCTGGCCGCCACGGCGTTCGGGGCGTGGACACCCGGAGCCGACCCGCCGCCCGATCCGCGCGAGACCGTCGCCCGCCCCGCCCGCCTCAACATCGTGCCGCGCGCGGGCGCGCCGCAATCCGAGCTGCGGGTGGGCCACGTGGCCGTGGCCCGATCGACGCCGGACTATCACGCGCTTGTCGCGGCGAACATGGTGCTCGGCGGCCAGTACGTCAGCCGGATCAACATGAACCTGCGCGCGGAGAAGGGCATCACCTACGGCGCCGGCACGGCGTTCGATTTCCGCCGGCGTCCGGGTCCGTTCACCCTCAAAGCCAGCGTGGACTCGCGCGCAACGGCGACGGCGATCCACGAATCGTTCGTGGAGATCGCGGCGATCCGCGGAGAGCGGCCCGTCTCGGCCGACGAGCTCGCCGTCGGAGTGGCCGCGCTCACCCGCGGCTACGCGAGGAACTTCGAAACCTCCGAGCAGATCGGCCGCGCCGTGGCTCAGCTCGCGCTGTACGACCTGCCCGACGACTACTACTCCCAGTTCGTCCCGCGCGTCGAGAGCCTGACCCCCGAGGAGGTCATGGCCGCGGCGGCCCGCCACCTGGATCCCTCCCGTCTCACCACGCTCGTCGTGGGCGACGAAGCCGCCTTCGGTCAGGATCTGGACCGGCTCAATCTCGGTGCACCTGCCATCGTTTCTGCTGATAGCATTTAGCTTCCGGGGCAGACAGCTCGATTTTCGCGGGCACGCTGTGTCTTGCGAACCGCGAAGGGGTCCCGGACGTCATAGGACAGGTGACGAGGCTGTCCGCCGCACCTGTGGCCGTCCGGGGCTATCTCGAGCATGTAACGTCGATGCGTCTGCAACGCCTGAGCCTCAGCCTGTTTGGAGCCGTCGCTGTCGCGAGCGTGCTGCTCGCCACGGCCACCGTGTGGCTGTTCCTCACCAATCCCGTCACCGTCGCGACCGCCGTCAACGAGGGCGACGTGTCTCCCCTCGTGCGCCAGCTCGCGGAAGCGCTGTTCACCGCGCTGCAGGGCCTGTTGAAGTATCTCTGAAACGTAGAACGGAGAATGTAGAACGCTCGAATCTGCGTTCTTCGTTCTACGTTCTGCGTTCCTCTCGCGCGAGCAGCGCCTTTCTCAGGAAGCGCGAGAGGATGAATCCGTCGAGATACTTGAACGGCGTCTTGCCGGTGGAGTAGTGGCCGCACGGGAGCACGGCGAGCTCGTGCTCGACGTGGTGTTCGCGGAACTCCCGTACCAGATCCCTGGACAGATCGACGGGAAACGTCAAATCGTATCGCGCGTACACGAGGAGCGTACGACGATCGCGCAAACGATCGAGATACCAGCGCGGGCTGATGGGTTTCCAGAGCTCGCGCAGCGTGTTCAGCTCGATGTGGCCATCCAGCCCTTCGCGCACGTGCTCCGTCGAGAGGCCCCGCCACACCACGTCCGCGAAGTACGGCGAGATGTGATTGAGCGCCTCCGCGCGGATCAGCGGCTCGTGCGCGGCCGTTAGCAGCGCAAGGCACGACCCGAGGCTCGATCCCAGGATCCCGATACGCTCGTAGCCCTCAGCGGCAAGCCACGCGATGGCCCGGCGCGCATCGAGCACGGCCTGCCGGCACACCTGCAGCGTCCGCGCGACGTTGGCGCTGACGATGTAGTCGGCGCGACGGAGTTCGGGCGGCATGCGCTCATCGTGATAGGGCAGGCTGAGGCGCAGCGCGCTGAGGCCGTTCCAGTTGAGCAGCCGGCACAATCCCACGTGGCCGTTCACGTCCGAGTTCCACTGCGGCAGCACGAGGACCGCCGCGCGCGGCGCGCCTTGTTGCGCGGCGGCTTCGAACCAGCGGCACGACACCGTGTTGTTGGCGGGATGCGGTGTCGGCAGCGCCGAGGGAAATGTCAGCCGCCGCTCGCCGTCTTGCGATGGATCGGACAGCGTGTAGTCGCGCGTCGGCGGCGGCGTGAAGAACGCGTCGGTGTCGGCCATGACGTGCGCGACCCACTGCTGAAGCTGTCCCAGAGGGGCCTGCCCGTCTTTTATTTCAGGACCGCCGTTGCCGTTTGCCGGAATCCAGTCGAGGCCCCACTCGAACGGCCGGACGATGCGGTCGGTCGTGACCGACGCGAGCCGCCGTTCCCACGCGTGAAACAAGGTTTGCAGCATCTACCGACAATGCTATACTCATTGCCCGATGCAGCTGCCGCTCCGCGCACAGACGGCTCTCGAGGCGAACAAGGTGAAGAAGACGAACCCGCGAAAGCGGGCCAGCCGAGTCGGGGGAGTTCTGCTCGAACGTTAACAGCACCGTCAGTCCACGAGCCTGCATTCCGCCGACGCCACCGCGTCGGCTTTTTTTTTGATCACGAACGACACGAAGGACGCAAGGGAAGTCCACGAAGGAAAAGAACAGTCATGGCCCAGATTGAAGTCGGGATCCTCGGCGCGACCGGCATGGTCGGCCAGCAGTTCATCGCCCTGCTCGAGACGCACCCGTGGTTCAAGGTCACGTGGCTCGGCGCAAGCCAGCGCTCCGAGGGCAAAGCGTATCGCGACGCTGCCGCGTGGCGCCTGCCGACGGCCGCGCCGGCTGATGTCTCGAAGCTGATGGTGGAACACGCCGCGCCCGGCCGCGCTCCGAAGCTGGTGTTCTCCGGCCTCGATTCGTCGGTTGCGGGCGAGATCGAAGGCGCCTTCGCCGCTGCCGGGCATCTCATCGTGAGCAACTCGAAGAACTACCGCATGGACGCGAACGTCCCCCTCGTCATCCCCGAAGTCAACGCGGACCATCTGAAGCTGCTCGAGGGCCAGGCTGCCGCGCGCGGGTGGAAGGGCCGCATCGTCACGAACCCGAACTGCTCGACGGTCGTCCTGTCGATGGCGCTCGCGCCGCTCCGCCAGTTCGGCCTCAAGACCGCGATGATCACGACGCTGCAGGCGATCTCGGGCGCAGGTTATCCGGGCGTCGCCTCGTGGGACATCCTCGGCAACGTCATCCCCTTCATCGACGGCGAGGAAGAGAAGATTCAGTCCGAGACGCAGAAGATTCTCGGCAGCCTCGCCCAGGGTCGCGTCGATCCGCACCCCGTGGTCGTCAGCGCCACGACGACGCGCGTGCCCGTGCACAACGGCCACACGGAGTCGATTTCAGTGGAGCTCGAGCAGCCTGCGACGCACGAGGCGATTGTCGCGGCGTTCAACGGGTTCCGAGGCCGGCCGCAGGAGCTCGGCCTGCCGTCGGCTCCGCCCCAGCCGGTCGTTTTTCTCGAGGAGCGCAACCGTCCGCAGCCGGCGCTCGACGTCAACCGCGACGGCGGCATGACGGTCACCGTCGGCAGGTTGCGGGCCTGCCCGGTGCTCGATTACAAGTTCATCGCGCTCGGCCACAACACGATCCGCGGCGCCGCCGGCGCGGCGATTCTCAACGCCGAGCTGATGCACCGCGAAGGGCTGTTGTGAGCAGCGCGGTCATGAAGTTCGGCGGCACGTCGGTCGCCGACGCTGACGCGATGACGCGCGTGGTGAACATCGTCAGGCGCGAGCGGGAGTCGCACCCGCGGGGCGCCCCGCCGGTGGTCGTCGTGTCCGCGTTGTCCAAGGTGACCGACGGCCTGATTCGTACCGCCGACTTCGCTCGCAAGGGTGACGGCAAGGCGGCCGGAGCGCTCCTTGCCGAACTGCTCGAGCGTCACTGCGGGCTTGCCCGCGCGCTCACGAGCGGACCGCGGGCTGACGACCTCGTGAAGGCTCTGCAAGCGTCGTTCTTTGAGCTCGGCGGCCGCGTGATCGCCTGCGCGAACCAGAAGCGCGTGACGCCGGCCGACCACGACACGATCGTCGCCATGGGAGAGCTCGCGAGCAGCCGGATCGTCGCGGACGCGTTCGCCGAGCGCGGTGTGCCGTCGGTGTGGGTCGATGCGCGCTCGGTGCTCGTCACCGACGCCGAGCACACGATGGCGCTCCCCGACATGGAGGCGACGTGCGCGCGCATGCGCGAGCGGGTGGCGCCGGTGACGGCACGCGGCGAGATTCCCGTCCTCGGCGGGTTCATCGGGGCGACGGCCGCAGGCGTGACGACGACGCTTGGCCGCGGAGGGTCGGATTATTCGGCCGCGATTTTCGGGGCCTGTATCGACGCCGGCGAAATTCAGATCTGGACGGACGTCGACGGCATGCTCACCGCCGATCCGCGGGTCGTGCCGTCGCCGCGGCTCGTGCCGCAGCTGTCTTTCGCCGAAGCCTCGGAGCTGGCGTATTTCGGCGCCAAGGTCCTCCATCCCAGCACCATCCTCCCCGCTGTGTCCAAGAACATTCCCGTACGGATTCTCAACTCGCGACGGCCCGAGAATCCGGGTACGCTCATCACCGCCGACGGGCCGGCGGACGGGCAGCTGGCGGCGCTGGCGTGCAAGCGCGACGTCACGGTCATCGACATTACCTCGTCGCGGATGCTGATGGCGCACGGGTTCCTGCGGCGCCTGTTCGAGGTGTTCGAGCGGTTCAGGACCGCGGTGGACGTGGTGACGACATCCGAGGTGAGCGTCTCGGTGACGGTGGACGACACGCGGCGGCTGGAGGAGATCGTCGAGAGCCTGCGCGCATTCTCGGAGGTCGCGTGCGAGCCGAAGATGGCGATCGTCTCGGTGGTCGGCGAGCGGCTGCTCGACGATCCCGCGCTCTTCGGGCGCGCGATCGTCGCGCTCGGCGGGGTGCCGCTGCGGCTCGTGTCGCAGGCCGCCTCGCGCCGCAACATCACGTTCGTCATCCGTGACGCCGACGTGACCGAGGCCATGACGCGTCTGCACGGCGCATTCTTTTGAACCACAAACAGCTGTGACACAGATTCTTGAACCACGAAGATCACGAAGATCACAAAGTCTCCAGTTTGTTCCGATCTTGCTTTGTGTTCTTGGTGGCCTTTGTGGTTGATTAAGGCAGGATGCAGCTCTTACTGGTCGGCTACGGCAAGATGGGGCGGATGGTCGAGAGCCTCTCCGGCGAATACGGGTCCACCGTGGCCGGGGTGATCGATCCCTTGTCGCCGTCCGGCCAGGATGGCCCGGACGCGGAGCGGTGGCGGAACGTCGAGGTCGCGATAGACTTCTCGACGCCCGACTCGGTCGCGAGGAATGTTCCGGTTCTCCTGGCGCGGGGCATCAGCGTGGTCATCGGCACGACGGGCTGGCAGAAGGATGAGCCGGCGATTCGCGCGGCGCTGGGGTCCGCGAATGCGGCCGTCGTGGCGGCGCCCAATTTCTCGACCGGCGTGCTGCTGTTCGAGGCCATGGTCGCGCGCGCCGCCGCGCTCGCCGGAGCCCAGCGCGACTTCGGCGCGTGGCTCCACGAGGCGCATCACGCGACCAAGAAAGACGCGCCGTCGGGCACGGCGCTCTCGCTCAAGAAGACGATGGAAGAGGCCGGATTCGGGCGCCCGATTGATGTATCGTCAACGCGCGCAGGGTTCATTCCCGGGACCCATACGGTCGGGTTCGACGGCCCCGCCGAGTCGATCACGTTGACGCACGCGGCGCGCGACCGTTCGGCCTTCGCCCGCGGCGCGCTGGTCGCCGCGGCGTGGGTACGCGGCAAACGCGGATGGTTCACGATGCACGACGTGCTCGGCCTCGCTCCGTAGAAGTAGTGCGGACCTTCAGGTCCGCCGTGACGGCAGGCCTGAAGGCCTGCACTACGATCTGTCGGGTCAGGCAGGTAGGGAAGGGATAAGCCAATGAGGACACAATTCACGGGCGTCGGGACAGCGCTCGTTACCCCATTCACCAGGAGCGGCGAGCTCGACGAGAAGGGCGTCCGGCGGCTGGGCCGCCGGCAGATCGACGCCGGCATTCACTTTCTCGTGCCGAACGGCACGACGGGGGAGAACCCGACGCTCACCCTCGCCGAGCGCATTCGCATCGTCGAGATCCTGGTAGACGAGGCGGCAGGCAAGGTGCCGATTCTCGCGGGCGCCGGCGGCTACAACACGAAGGAAGTGGTGCATCTCGCCGACGAGATGCGCAAGGCGGGCGCCTCGGGGCTGCTCTCCGTCACGCCCTATTACAACAAGCCCACACCCGACGGGCTGGTCCAGCACTTCCGCGCGATCGCCGACAGCACGCCGCTGCCGATCGTCGTGTACAACGTGCCCGGCCGGACCGGCGTCAACATCGACGTGAACACGCTCGTGCGGCTTTCGGCGATTCCGACCGTCGTCGGCGTCAAGGAAGCATCCGGCAACCTCACGCAGGTCTGCGAAATCTGCAAGGCGGTCCCGTCCGATTTCATCGTGCTCTCGGGAGATGACGCGCTGACGCTGCCGATCATGGCGGTGGGCGGCCGCGGCGTGATCTCGGTCGTGTCGAACGAAATTCCGAGAGAGATGGTCGAGATGACGGAAGCGGCGGAACGCGACGAGTTCGCGGCCGCGCGCACGATCCATACGCGCATCATGCCGCTCATGCAGATCAACTTCGTCGAGTCGAACCCAGGGCCCGTCAAGGCGGCGATGGCGGCGATGGGCCTGCTCGAAGAGATGTACCGGCTCCCCGTGACACCGCCGAGACCCGACTCGAAAGAGAAGATCCTGGCCGTGCTGAACGACCTCAAGCTGTTCGGCGACCCGGCGTACGCATGAGCCTTGAGTCGGAGATCGCCGATCTCGTCGCGGCCGGCGCGGGCGCCGATCGCGATGCCGCGCGCGCGATGTTTGCGCGCCTGCGCGAAGCGCTCTCGAGCGGACAGGTTCGCGCCGCCGAGCCCGACGCGTCCGCACCGGCCGGCTGGCGCGTGAACGCCTGGGTCAAGCAGGGCATCCTGCTCGGATTCCGCTTCGGCGACAACGTGGACGCGTCGATGGATCACGGACGCTGGTCCTTCGTCGACAAGGACACGCTGCCGTTGAAGAAGTTCAGCGTGGCCGCGGGCGTGCGCGTGGTCCCCGGCGGATCGTCGGTCCGTGACGGTGCGTATCTCGCCCCCGGCGTGATTTGCATTCCGCCGATGTACGTGAACATCGGCGCATACATCGGCGAGGGCTCCCTCATCGACTCGCACGCGCTCGTCGGATCCTGCGCCCAGGTGGGCGCGCGCGTGCACGTGAGCGCAGCGGCGCAAATCGGCGGCGTGATCGAGCCCATCGGCGCGATTCCCGTCGTCATCGAAGACGAAGTGCTCGTCGGCGGCAACACCGGGCTGTACGAAGGCGTGGTCGTCAAGGCGAGGGCCGTCATTGCGGCGGGCACGGTGCTGACCGGTTCGACGCCCCTGTACGATCTCGTCAAAGGGGAAATCATCCGCCCCGGCGCCGACAAGCCGCTCGTCGTGCCCGAAGGCGCCGTCGTGGTGCCGGGCGCGCGCGCCGTGACGGCCGGCAAGGGGCCCGAGTGGAGCCTCTCGCTGGCGACGCCTGTCATCGTGAAATACCGCGACTCGCGGACCGACACGCGCACGGAGCTCGAAGCGTGGATCCGGTAACGTTCGCGCGCGGCCTCATCGACATCGATTCCACGACTGGTCGGGAAGGCGAAGCGGGCCGCTGGCTCGCACGGCGTCTGCGCGAGCTGGGATTCGCGGTGATCGAACAGACCGTGGAAGGTGACCGGGGCAACGTGATCGCGACGGCCGGTCCTGGCAACGCCCACCCGGACGTGGTGCTGTCCACCCATTTCGACTGCGTGCCGCCGTTTTTCCCGAGCCGCGTGGACGGAGACCGGCTGTACGGCCGCGGCGCGTGCGACGCCAAGGGCATTCTCGCCGCGCAGGTCGCGGCGCTCGAGCGCCTGACGCGCGAGGGCGAAACCCGCGTCGGTCTCGTGTTCGTCGTCGGCGAGGAGCGCGGCAGCGACGGCGCGAAGCTCGCGAACACTGCGGCGACCGGCGCGCGATTCCTCGTCAACGGCGAGCCGACCGAGAGCCGTCTCGGCGCCGCGACGCGAGGGATCCTCAGGTTGAAACTCCACGCCGCGGGCCGCGCCGCCCATTCCTCGTTTCCCGAGCTCGGCGTGTCGGCGATCGACGAACTGCTCGACGCGCTGGTGGCGCTGCGCGCCATCCCGCTGCCCGACGATCCGATTCTCGGACGGACGCACTACACGATCGGGTTGATTGGCGGCGGCGTGGCGCCCAACGTCGTGTCGCCGTCAGCCGAGGCGGAGGTGATGTTCCGCACTGTCGGTGAGGCCGCGGACATTCGCCGCGCGATTGCCGCGATCGAGTCGCGCGTGTCCATCGAGCACGTGCTCGAAGTGCCCGCCGGTGCGGATGAAGACGGTGCCGGGGTTCGAAACCGCGGTGTTCCCGTACACGACCGACATCCCGTTCCTGGACGCCTGGGGGCAGCCGCTCCTGTTCGGCCCCGGCTCCGTGCACGTGGCTCACACGGCGGAGGAATTCGTCCCCATCCCCGAGTTGCACGCCGCCGTGGATCACTACGTGTCGATCGCGAAGCACCTGCTGCGGTCGTAGCGCCGCCTTCAGCCGGACGGACGACGTCCGCCTCAAGGCGGACGCTACGTCCCCAGTGTCGGAAGCGGCGGGACGGTGCTGTCGACCGGGACCGGCGTGCGCGCGGTGTTCATCATCATCGACAGGAACGTGTAGTACCCGGCGACACCCACCATCTCGACCACGCCCTGCTCACCGAAGCGCGCCACCGCGGCGGCGTAGACGGGATCGCTCACGTTCTGTCCGCGCAGCAGCTCGATCGTGAAGTCGTGGACGATCTTGTCGTCTTCGGACATTCCGATCGGCCGCCTGCCGGCCGCGACGGCGTTGACGATCTCGTGGCTCAGGCCCGCGCTGAGGGCGGCCGGCTGGTGCACGTGCCATTCGAACTGCTGCGTCCAGTGCCGCGCCGTGAGGAGGATGATGAACTCGTTGAGCCGCGGCGGCAGCACGGTGTGGTAGCGCATGTAGTCGCCCATCGCGCCGGCGCGCAGCATCACTTCGGGGCTGCGCAGCATCACGGTGAACGGGCCGAAGACGTCCTGACCGCGGAGGTCCTTGAACCGGGCCGCCGCGTCCTGCTGCGCCTCGGTCCATTGCTCTTTAGGAATCGGTGGCATTCGATCGTGCAACGGTATCGACAAGTGAGAGCTCCTTACGCCCTCCATTGTAGATGCCTTGGGCGCTATCGGCCTGCCAGCCAGACGCCAAACCACGCGCCAAGCGGCGTGCCGATGAGCACCCCGTAGAAGCCCCCGGCCATTCCCGATCGTCGCAGCCGCAATTCTTCGTCGCCTGCGAACCGATCGCGGCGCCTGCGAGCATGCCGATGAGCCCGAACCCCACCGCGGCCTTGATCTTTCCGCTCCCGGGCCCGTGGCTGGTCCCCGATGTCTGGCCGGGCTGCTGCAGGGTGAGCGCCCGCGCCATCGCAGGCGCCAGGGTGAAGTCCGGCCGCCGGGGGCTGTTGCAGCGTGATCCCGGTTTGGGCCGTTGCACCTGTGTCCGCTTCCTGGGCTCGCACCGAGCCGGCGCTCGTGATCACCGGAACGCCCGCCATGACCGTGGAGATGTAAGCGTGTCTCATCGCCTGTGCTCCTCGCCCCGCAACGCGAAAGGCAGGAGCGAACCGGCTCAGGCGCCGGGCTCAGGCGAGAAGGGTCTCGCAGGCGAGGGCCGCTTGCACGAGCTCACGGGTCCCGCCCCGCGTGCCCACCAGCTGGAGCCCGCACGGCATCGACTCCCGCGTGAGCCCGCACGGGATGGAGATGGCGGGGTTGCCCGTGAGATTGAACAGCTGGGTGAGGCGCAGCATCACGTTGCGCAGCGGTTGTTCGGTCGGCCCGACCTGCACCGTTTCGGCGCCGATCTTCGGCGCCGGTATCGGCAGCGTCGGAAGCGCCAGCGCATCGCAGTCCGCCAACGCCGCATCGACGTCGCGCCGCAGCTGCTCGCGGCCGCCGAGCGCAAGCATGTACTCCTCGTGCTGGATGCGGTGGCCCATTTCCAGCCGTTGACGGACCGGCGGCGTGTAGCGCTCGGGCACCGCGGCGAGGGTCGCCGCGTGATACGCGGCCGCCTCCTTGAGCGAGATGCGGATGTACACGTTCGCGATCGTGTCGGTGTGCGGGATCTCGATCTCGCGCACGCGGATGCCCGAGGCCCGGAATGCCTCCAGCGCCGCCTCGAACCGGGCGCGCACATCGTCATCGAGCATGTCGAGGAAGTAGGGGCGCGGGACGGCGAGCCGGAGCGCCGTCGCCGCCGCGGGCGCGAGCGCTGCCGGCGCGAGATCGCCGGTCAGGACGCGAAACACTGTCCAGGCATCGGAAACCGACGCCGCGAGCGGGCCGACGTGATCGAGTGTCGACGACAGCGGGATGACGCCTTCTGTCGGCACTTCGCCAAGCGACGGCTTGAGCCCGACAATCCCGCAGCACGCGGCCGGAATCCTGATCGAGCCGCCCGTGTCGGTCCCGACGGTGGCGAGCGCCATGCCGGCGGCGACGCTGACGGCCGATCCGCCGCTCGATCCCCCAGGCGATCGCGTGAGGTCGAGCGGGTTGTGGACGGCCCCGAACGCCGAGTCGCCGCTCGTCGTCCCGAGGGCGTACTCGTGCAGGTTCGTTTTGCCGACGAAGATCGCCCCCGCCGCCCGCAGCCTGGCGACGCACGGCGCGTCCTGAGAGGCCACCCGTCCCACGCGGACGCGCGACGCGGCTGTCGTTTCGGTGCCGCGCACGTCCATGAGGTCCTTGATCGAGAGCGGCACCCCATGCAGCGGACCGCGGTCGCGGCCCGTCGCGATTTCGCGGTCAGCCTCTATCGCCTGCCGACGCGCCTCGTCCGCCATCACCAGGATGAAGGCGTTGGTCTCTGGATTGCGCTCTTCGATCCGCGCCAGGCACTGCTCGACGATGGCCTCGGCGGTGATCGCCTGCGCGCGAACCTTCGCGCCAAACTCCTGGATCGTCATGCGTCAGCGCTTCACCGAGATGGCGACGCCGTCGCGGAGCGGCACGATGGACGTCAGCAGCGCCGGGTGCTCGTTCAGGCGCACGTTGTACTCGACGATCGCCTGCGTGTCGGCGGCGTTGTGATGGCGAGTGCGGGCGAAACCCGGCACGACCTCGCCGCTCCACAACACGTTGTCCGTCACAAGTAGTCCGCCCGGCCTGAGGAGATCCACGAGCCGATCGAGCATCGGCCCGTACTGCTTCTTGTCGCCGTCCTGAAAGATCACGTCGAACGGACCGGACACCTTCGCGAGCAGTCGTTGCGCGTCGCCGATGATCACGGTGACGCGATCGGCGACCCCGGCGCGGACGAAATTCTCCCGGGCCTCGCGCGCGCGATCCTCGTCGAACTCCATCGTGAACAGCGCGCCGCCCGCCGGCAGCGCGCCCGCGAGCCAGATGCCGGAGTAGCCGATCGCGGTGCCGATTTCGAGGATGCGCGTCGCCCCCGCGGCGGTCGCGAGCACGCGCAGCAGCGCGCCGACCTCCGCGTCAACAAGCGGCAGATCGCGTTTCTCCCCGGCGGTTGCGATGTCCCGCAGCACCGCGTCGCCCTGCCGGTTGAGCGAGGAGAGGTAGCGTTCGACGGGTTCCGGAAGGATTTCCCCCATAATTGAGATCGGATTGTACATGCGGCGCACGAAGATCATCGCGACGGTCGGACCGGCCTGCGACAACGACGGCGCCATCGCCGCGCTCATCGCCTCGGGCGTCGACATCTTTCGTCTGAACTATTCGCACGGCACCCGCGAGAGCCAGGCACAGACGTTCCGCCGCGTCCGTCGGGCCGCGGCGGTCGCGGGACGCCAGGCCGCGATTCTGCAGGACCTTGGCGGTCCGAAGATCCGGACCGGCACGCTCGAAGGCAGGACGCCGATTCGACTCGAGGCGGGGCGGACGCTGCGCATCGCGACCGGCACCGCCCCCGGCGGGCCCGGCCGGATCTCGACCGCATTCGAGGGCCTCGCGCGCGCCGTGAAACCCGGCGACCGGCTGCTGCTCGCCGACGGGTTCATCGAGCTGCGTGTCGAGTCGACCGACGGCGCGGAGATCCTGACGACGGTCGTGCAGGGCGGCGCGCTCGGCGAGCACAAGGGCATCAACGCCCCCGGGGTTCCGCTCGGCGCGTCCGCGGTCACTCCGAAAGACGTCGCCGATCTGCAGGCAGGCCTGTCCCTGGGCGTCGATATCGTCGCGCTCAGCTTCGTGCAGACCGCAGCCGACCTGACGCGCGCCCGCGAACTGATGGCCGCCGCCGGCGCATCCGGCGTGCCGCTCGTCGCGAAGCTCGAACGTCCACAGGCGCTCGAACAGCTCGACGACATCCTGGCGGCGTGCGACGGTGTCATGGTGGCGCGCGGGGACCTCGGGCTCGAGATGCCGCTCGAGCGCGTCCCCACGGCACAGAAAGACATTACGCGCCGGGCCCGGCGCCTCGGCATCCCGGTCATCGTGGCTACGCAGGTGCTCGAGTCGATGACGACCGAGCCAAGGCCGACGCGCGCCGAGGTCAGCGACGCCGCCAACGCCGTGGACGACGGCGTGGATGCGATCATGCTCGCGGGCGAAACCGCCGCCGGCGCGTTTCCCGCGCGCGCCGTGCAGACGCTCGACGCGATCATCCGCGAGGCGGAATCCCTGGCGCCGATGCCGGCGGGGCCGATGTCGCCGGCCGAGTCCGACAGCGATCACACGCAGGCGATCTGCGAAGCGGCAGTCACGCTGGCCAACCGGAGCGACGCGCGAGCGATTGTCGCCGTCACGCGTGGCGGCACCACCGCGAGGAGGCTGTCCGCATTGCGCCCGCGCGCGCCGATCGTGGCGGCGTGTGACGACGAAGTCACGGCGCGGCAGCTGTCGCTCTATTGGGGCGTCCAACCCGTGCAGACGGCGATCGGCGAAGACGCGTCGAACGCGGGAATGCTAATCGGCCAGGAACTGGCGTCCCGCGGCCTGGTGCCGCGGGACGTGCCGGTGGTGCTCGTGAGCGTCAACCCGGACCTCGCCCGGGCTGACGCCAACTTCCTGAAGATCCAGCGGTTCTGACGGCCCGGCCGTCATTCGCCGACTCGGGCCAGCAGCCCGCCGGGTGTCCAGCGAAGAAACGACGCGCCAATCAGCACGTCGACCACGTGGCGGCAGGCGCGTTCGTCGAGCCCCCACAGGCGGGACGCCTGCGCGATCGTCAGCCGCAGTCCGGGCATTTCAAGAAACTCCGCACGAATTCGGCCAACGAGTTCGTTCATGGCGTCACCTGCGAGGATCTTGGAGAGCAAAATGCAGTCCACGCAGAGGACGGCGCCGCGGCCGCTCGTAGAATTGCGTGTGACGCCGCGTTTTCGGGCCGATTTGCCATCGGGTCCGGGCTACGCCACCGACAGGGCGTGACATTTACGTATGGCAAACATCAGAGGAGAACGAAAGTGTCGATCGAGGCGTCTGCCACCGGTGCGCGGCAGGATCGCCAGCGGTGAATTACCGCGACATTTGTGTTGTTAGATTTGGACCGATAGACAAGAATGTATGAGAGTGGAAACGGAGAGACCCGGCATGAAGGGGACCAGCGTAACGACGGCGGCGTCGCAGGGGCGGGAGGCCCGTCGCCTATCGACGTTGCTCGAAGTGAGCCAGGCACTTTCAGGCACGTTGAACCTCAAATCGGCGTTGCACCGCGTCCTCGAGGTGCTCGCCAAGCACCACGGCGCGATCCGCAGCATGGTCACGCTGCTGCGCGAGGGCGGGGAACTGTATGTCGAAGCGTCCGACGGACTCGATCGGCCGGCCCAGAACGTCCAGTACCGCATGGGCGAGGGCATCACGGGCCGCGTGGTCGAAACGGCCAAGCCCATCGTCGTGCCGCGGGTCAGCCGTGAGCCGACGATGCTCAATCGCGCGGCGCGGCGGTCCGACGGGGACGATCAGGAGCTCAGCTTCGTCTGCGTCCCCGTGGTGCTGAACCGCCGCGCCGTGGGCGCGCTCGGCGTGGATCTGCGGTACAAGGCCGAACGCGACTTCGACAGCAGCGTCAAGTTCCTCGGCGTCGTCGCGTCGATGATCGCGCAGGCCGTCAAGATTCAGCGGCTGATCGAGGAGGACAAGCGGCGCCTCGTCGACGAAAACGAGCACCTGCGCCAGGAGCTCCGGGAGAAGTACGACTTCTCGAACATCATCGGGACCAGCGGCCCGGTCCGCCAGGTGTACGAGCAGGTGGCGCAGGTAGCCGCGACGAACACGACGGTGCTGATCCGCGGCGAGTCGGGCACCGGCAAGGAGCTGATCGCGCACGCGATTCACTACAACTCGCTGCGGGCCAAGAAGCCGTTCGTGAAGGTCAGCTGCGCGGCGCTTCCCGAGAGCCTGATCGAAGCCGAGCTCTTCGGCCACGAGAAGGGTGCGTTCACCGGCGCGGAGCAGCGGAAGAAGGGCCGCTTCGAGCTGGCGGAAGGCGGCACGCTGTTCCTTGACGAGATCGGCGACGTGAACCTGTCCACGCAGGTCAAGCTCCTGCGCGTGCTGCAGGAACGCGAGTTCGAGCGGGTGGGCGGGACCGAGACCATCAAGGTCAACGTCCGGCTCATCGCGGCGACGAACAAGGACATGGAGCACGCGCTCGCGAACGGCACGTTCCGCGAGGACCTGTACTACCGGCTGAACGTGTTCACGATCTTCGTGCCGCCGCTGCGCGATCGGAAGGCCGATCTCCTCCTGCTGGCCGACCACTTCCTCGAGAAGTTCTCGCACGAGCACGGCAAGAACATCAAGCGCATCTCCACGCCGGCCATCGACATGCTCGTCAGCTATCACTGGCCGGGCAACGTGCGCGAGATGGAGAACGCGCTCGAACGCGCGGTGCTGATGTGCGAGGGGCAGGTCATTCACGCCCACCACCTGCCGCCGTCGCTGCAGACGGCGGAGGCGTCGGGCACGGTGACGCGGGTCTCGCTGAACGACGCGATCGTCGCCTACGAGAAAGACCTGATTCAGGACGCGCTGAAGACGACCCGGGGCAACCGGGCGAAGGCGGCGCGGCTGCTCGACGCGACCGAGCGGATCCTGAACTACAAGATCCGCAAGTACGCGATCGACGTGCGCCGCTTCAAAGCGTAGCGAGCACGAGACACGCCCAGCCGGCCAGGAAGGCGACGCCTCCAATCGGCGTGATGGCGCCGAGCACGGTGACGCCCGTCACCGCCAGCAGGTAGAGGCTGCCCGAGAACAGCACGATGCCTCGCGACGAACAGCCACCCGGCCGCCTCGATGAGGCGGCCGTTGAGGCGGTCCGACAGCGCGGCCAGCGCCATCAGCGCCAGCGCGTGGTACATCTGGTAACGCACGCCGGTCTCGAACACCGCCGAGCATCTCCGCGGACAGCCGTCCGCGGAGCCCGTGCGCGCCGAAGGCGCCGAACCCGACCCCGACGAGACCAGCGAGCGCGCCGGCCAGACAGGAAAGTGCGTTGCATACGTGTCTACTTTTCCAGTAACGACTTGAGCGACGTGAGGGCGCGCGTCCACCCGAGCGCGATCACCTCGTAATACCGCCGCCAGCGCTCGCTCTCTTCGTAGCCGTGCTGCGTCACGCGCACCTCGGTGGCCCGTGCCGTTCTCACCGGTCGGTGTGAGCTGCACCTCGAATACCATCGGGCCGATCGGATCGCCGTCGGGCGGCAGCCAGAATGCGTCGGCGACGAAGAACCCGCGGTCCGCCTGGTACTGCATCACCGTGCCGCGGAAGACGCCGCCGAGGCGGCCGAGCACCGCGTCGCGGAATTCCGTCGTTTCCCACGCGACGGCGTAGGGTCCGAGCACACGCGGCGTCGTGACCGCGTGCGCCACCTCCCACCAGACGTGCAGCGCCTTCGGCTCGAAAAACGCCTTCAGAATCCGCTGCGGCGGCGCGTCAATCACCGCCGAGACGTGCAGTTCGGGCACGCCGCGATCATAGCGTCACCGGCCGCCGATGATAAAGTGGCAGGCATATGTCCCAGCAGCCGTTGGCGTATCACTATCCGGAGTTTCTCGAGAGCCCGGAAGCCCGGCCGATCCGCATTCTCGCCGAGTACCTCGAGCCGCTGCGGCGCTTCAGGGAAGAAAAGATCCAGGACACCGTCGTCTTTTTCGGGTCGGCGCGCGTCGATTCGCGGGAACGCGCGCTCCGCGCGCTCGTCGACGCTGCGCGCCAGGGGCGTCGACGGCGCGGACGAGCACTACGCAGCCGAGCTCAAACGATCGCGCAAGGCCGTCGAATGGGCGCGGTATCTACGAGGAGGCCCGTGAGCTCGCCGGATTGCTCACCAGCTGGACCCTGTCGTTCCAGTCCGACTACCACCGCTTCGTCGTCACGTCCGGCGGCGGGCCGGGCATCATGGAAGCCGCGAACCGCGGCGCGCGCGAGGCCGGCGGCAAGACCATCGGGCTGAACATCCGGCTGCCGTTCGAGCAGGGCGCGAACCCGTTCATCACCGACGGCCTGCACTTCGAGTTCCACTACTTCTTCATGCGGAAGTTCTGGTTCGCGTACCTGGCGAAGGCGCTCGTGATCTTTCCCGGCGGCTTCGGCACGTGCGACGAGCTCTTCGAGATCCTGACGCTCGTGCAGACCGACAAGCTGTCGAAGAAGATCGGCGTCATCCTCTACGGCCGCGAGTTCTGGGACGCCGTCATCGACTTCAAGCCGTTTGCCGAGTGGGGTGCGATCGCCGAGCAGGACATGGACCTCATTCGCTTCGCGGACTCACCGGCCGAGGCGTTCGAGCAGCTCCGCGCCCATCTCACGACGCACCTCGAGCCAGCCGTCGGGCCAGGAAGCGTGGGCGCCCGGCATCGCCCGCACGAGGGGCTGATCGGCGAGCGCCTTCATCACGAAGGCACGACACGAGGTCAGGTCGAGTCGTGGCCGTCGTGCCTTCGTGATAAACAGGTGCTGATATGGATCCCGAGACCCGCCGGAAAGCTCATCGACCAGTACAAGGACGGTTACCGAGCGGTGACCGAAGCGCTGGAAGGGCGCGACCGAGGCGGAGCTGGACGCGCACCCGGCGCCGGGCAAATGGTCGGCGCGCGAGATCGTCCACCACCTGGCCGACAGCGAGATGACGTCGGCGATTCGTCTCCGCCTCCTGCTCGCGTCGGATCGTCCCGCAATTGCCGCGTACGACGAAAACGAGTTCGCGCGCCGGCTGCACTACGACCGTCCCGTCGACGCGAGCCTCGACGCGCTGCGGGCGGCGCGCCGGTCGACGGCCGAGATCCTGGAGCGGATGAGCGAGGCGGATTGGGCCCGGGAAGGCACGCACAGCGAGAGCGGCCGCTACACGATGGACACCTGGCTTGAAATTTACGCGTCGCACGCCCACAATCACGCCGCCCAGATTCGCCGCGCGCGCGCGGCGGCAACGCAGGGGTTACCATGAATCCGTCGCTCAAGACAGCCGGCGCCGCCGGCATCATCGCGCCCGCCATGATCGTCGCGTTCGTCGCGTGGCTGCCGCCATCGGTCGAAGCGCAGTGGCCGCGGCATACCGACACCGGCGTGTCGCGTACGGCCGACGGCAAGGTGAACATGTCGGCGCCGGCCCCGCGCACGCCCGACGGGAAACCCGACCTCTCGGGCGTGTGGGAAAATCTCGGCTGGCGCGAGGGCGCGGCCGCGGGCGGATCGGTCTCCGGGACCGGCGGTGCGCCGGGCTCGCGTTCTGCCGAGAGCCGGCGCCCGCCCGCGCCGAGCATCGCGATGTTCTTCGACATCGGCAGCGCCATTCCAGGCGGCCTGCCGTTCCAGCCCTGGGCGCGGGCGTTGAAGGACAAGCGGACCGCCGAGAACGCCAAGGACAACCCCGACGCGCACTGCCTCCCGCTCGGCAACATGCAGCTGCACCTGCACCCGGAGCCGCGGAAGATCATCTGGTCGCCGAAACAGATCGTCATCCTGTACGAGGGCAACGGCGGCGTGCGGCAGATCTTCACGGACGGCCGGGCGCTGCCGCCGCGCGACGCGCAGCCATGGTGGTTCGGCTATTCGAGCGGCAAGTGGGCGGGCGACACGCTGGTCGTCGAAACGACCGGATTCCGCGATGGCGGGTGGCTCGACGTCAACGGCAGCCCGCTGACGGAAGCGGGAAAGATGACCGAACGGTTCCGGCGCGTCAACGTCGGCACGCTGGAGCTCGAGCTCACGGTCGACGACCCGAAAGCCTACACCCGTCCGTGGACGGTCAAGGTGACGCAGCGCCTCATGCCGGACGACGAGCTGATTGAGTTCGTCTGCCAGGAGAACGAGCTCTCGTCGGCACACTTCAAATAGGACACTTTCATCACGACGGACACGAAGACACGAAGAATCCAAAGGGATCTTCGTGACCTTCGTGCCGTCGTGATGGCCTTTAGTAGATCAGATATCGCTCGCGGCTCTTCGCGAACACACCAACCGACGGTTCCCACGATCGCGCGATCTCGCGTGCGCTGACGCCGCCATCGATCTGCTCGCGCAGCTCGGACGATCCCGCCAGGATGTCGATGGGCATCTTGTGCGCCTCGTACTCGGTACGGCGGATCGCGCCACTTGAAGCGATCGGGATCCGCGGCGCGAAATGCGGCGATGAGCGCCACGCCCGTCTGGACCGATCGGAATGCCGCGCGGTCGGTGACGTGCACCTGGCAGCCGCCGCACGCGGTCCGCGCGTGTTTCTGGAACGTGGGCTCGAAGACGGCCGGCCGGAAGCGCACGCCGGGAAGGCCCGCGCGGTTCATGCCATCGGCAAACCGCTCGGCCATCGCCCACGGCGCGCCCACGAGCTCGAACGGTCGCGTGGTGCCGCGGCCCTCAGAGACGTTCGTGCCCTCGAAGAGCACGCACCCCGGATACACCACCGCCGAGTCGAGCGTCGGCATGTTCGGCGACGGCATCACCCAGGGCAGACAGGTGGCGTCGAAATACATCTCCCGCTGCCAGCCCTCCATCCCTGCGACATCGAGGTCCGCGCCGATCCCGAACTCCGCGTTGAAGAGCTGCGCCAGTTCGCCGATCGTCATCCCGTGGCGCATGGGAATCGGGTACTGCCCGACGAACGATTCGAAGCCCGGCGCTAGCATCGGCCCTTCGACCGCGAGGCCGCCGATCGGGTTGGGCCGGTCGCACACGATGGCCTTGACGCCGTGCTTTCGGGCGGCGATCAGGCAATTGGCCATCGTGTAGATGAACGTGTAGATGCGCGATCCCACATCCTGGAGGTCGATGACGAGGATGTCGAGATCGGCCAACATCTTGGCCGTGGGCTCCCGCGTCTCGCTGTACAGCGAGTACACCGGCACGCGGCGGATCTCATCCTGCCCGTGCCGGGTCTCGATCATGTTGTCCTGCACGTCCGACCGGAAGCCGTGCTGGGGCCCGAAAAGGGCGGCCAGCTCGAGCCGCGGGTGCCGGGCAAAGAGATCCGCGACGTGGCCGAGGCTGGAATCCACCGACGCGGGGTTGCACACCAGGCCGACGCGTTTGCCGTCGAGCGCGCTCGACGCGAGGAGCCGCTCACATCCGAGCTGTACCATGGGTGATTATTTCACACGAATTTCGTCACACGAAGCCGCCAGCGCGCACCAAACTGCGTGTTTGCGGGGCGTTCTGTACTTGCGTGTTGGCCAGAACCGTTGATATGCTACGCGCCCTTGGTGGTGCCGCCTGCCAGCTTCGCCCGCGCCGAGTGCCGATCGAGCCTCCGTCCTGACTCGCTCTCCTCGCACGTGATTGCTTAGCACTGTGGTGCAACCACTTTTTGTAGAGCGAGGATAAGGTATGGGTCGAAGGCTTTACGTTGGGAACCTCCCGTACAGCACGGGGGAAGCGGAACTCCAGGATCTGTTCAGCAAGGCGGGGACCGTCGAGTCGGTGCGCGTCATGCGCGATGCCGCGACGGGGCGTGCCAGAGGGTTCGCGTTCGTCGAGATGTCGACGGACGAAGAGGCCCAGAAGGCGGCGTCGGAGTTCAACCAGTTCCAGATGGGCGGCCGCAGTCTCACCGTCAACGAAGCGCGGCCGAAGCCCGAAGGCGGGTTTGGCGGCGGCGGCGGATTTGGCGGCAACCGTGGCGGCGGCGGTGGCGGCGGCGGACGCCGCGAGCCCCGCTGGTAGCCTGAGCGTACCCGCACGCGGGGGCTGTGCCCCCGCGAGCATAGGATAACGATGAAAGCATGGCAGAAGGGCGACCGCGTCGTTCAGTCCACGTACGGACCGGGCACGCTGGTCGAGGTGAACGAGCACCACACCGTCATTGAGTTCGACGAGGGCGGACGCAAGACTTTCAAGACCAGCATGGTCACGCTCCAGGCGACCAACGAACCGGCCCCGGCGAAGACCCCGCGCAAGCGCGCCGCGAAGAAAAAGGTCAGCTAGCGCCCATCTTCGACCCGCTTCCGACGGTCGGTCGGGTTCGCCGGCAAGACGACCGTAAACGTGCTGCCGTTCGGACCGCTCGCGTCGAGCGCGAGCGTGCCGCGGTGGGCTTCGGCGATCCAGCGCGCGATCGGAAGCCCCAGGCCCGTTCCCCGTCCGCCCCGCGCGGCATCAACCTGCACGAACCGATCGAAGATCCGCGTCCGATCCGCGATCGGAATGCCGGGTCCATGGTCGCTGACGCGCAGCCGTACGTGTCCGGGCTCGCGGACGAGTTCCACCTCGACATCGCCGCCGGCGGGACTGTGTTGAACGGCGTTCTGCAGGATGTTCAGCACGAGCCGGCGAAGCAGGTCCTCGTCGCCCGTCACGGACACATCGGTCGCACCGCCCAGACGAATCGTGACGCCCCGTTCGGTCGCCAGCACTCCGGCGGCGCGCCCGCAGTCGGCGACGACCTCGTCGAAATACAAGTCCGACAGGCGCAGCGCGTAGCCGCCCGCGTCGGCGCGCGCGAGGACGAGCATGTCGTCAACCAGCCGGCCGAGCCGCTGTGCCTGGCCGGCGACGATGCCCAGCGCCTCGCGATATTCTGCTTCGTCGCGATGCTCGCGGCTGAGCGCGACGTCTGCCGAGACACGGACGATCGACACGGGGGTGCGGAGCTCGTGCGACGCGTCGGCCATGAATTGCCGCTGCGTGCGGAGCGCCTCGGTGATCGGACGCAGGCCGACCGACGCCAGGTAGAGGCCTCCGGCAGAGGCGATCAGCAACGCGATCGGGATGCCGATCACCATCGCCTCCTGGACTTCGTGCTGCTCGCGCGTCACGTCGGAGAGCGGCGCCGCGACGAGCAGGACAAACGAGCGGGTCCGAAACGACTGCGGCACGGCGTGCACGCGCCAGTCTCCGCCCGGTGAGACCGCCGTCCACACGCGTCGCGATCCATTGCTTCCGGCCAGCGCCGCGGGAGGGTCCAGACCATCCCAGTGCGCCGCAAGAGGGTGACCGGATGCGTCGAGAATCGCGACGGCCCGGCCCGGCGCCTTCACCGTCTCGCACGCCTCCCGGCGGCGCCCGCGACGTCCGGAGTTTCCCCCAACTCGTCGCCGAGGACGCTCGTCAACGTTCCCGAGAGGTCGTCGAGCTCACGGTCGACACGGCGCAGGCCGACGCCGGCCTGCGCGCGCAGGATGACCGCTGCGCCGAGGCACAACGTGACGAGCAGCGCCACCGTGTACCAGACGGTCAGCCGGAGGCGCAGCGACGGCTGGTTCATCGTGCCTCCCCGCCGTCCGCGACGAGTTGATATCCCTCGCCGCGCCGCGTGCGGATCAACGACTCCGAGTCGCCCTGATCGAGCTTGCGGCGGAGGCGCTGGACGTACACGTCGACGACGTTCGACATGGGATCGTAGCGATCGTCCCAGACATGCTCGGCGATGTCCGCACGACTGACGACGTCTCCCGCACGCCGCGCGAGATACTCGAGCAGCGCGTACTCCCGCGCCGTCAGCGAGACGTCATGCGCGCCGACACACACGCGGCGGCTGCGCGTGTCGAGCGTGAGCGAACCGACAACGACCTGCTCGGGCAGGAGCGGCAGGCGCCCGCGACGGATCAGCGCGCGGAGCCGCGCGAGCAGCTCGCCGAAGTCGAACGGCTTGACCAGGTAGTCGTCGGCGCCGCAGTCCAGGCCCTCGATCCGGGCGTCGACGGCATCTCGCGCGGTGACGATCAGAATCGGCACGCGTGAACCAGAGGCGCGAATCGCACGGCAGACGGCGAAGCCGTCTTTCGCCGGCAGCATGACGTCGAGGACGATGGCGTCGTAATCGGTGGTGCCGGCCTGGAATATCGCCGTTTCGCCGTCGGCCGCCACGTCGACCGCGTAGGCCTGCTCGCGAAGACCCTTCGCCAGCATACGAGCGGCGCTCGGCTCGTCTTCGACCAGGAGAACGCGCACGAAAAGAGCCTACACCATGGGCTCTGGCGGCGACCGCTGTCATCGTGCGTTCATCTTCGCGTCGCTATAGTGCGGCGTTGTGGAGGGGCCCATCCCCGGCGCGGGCTCGCCACGCCGGATCGTCGCGGCATGGTTTATCGTTATCAGGTTGTGAAGGTGTGCGAGGTGGCGGCTGCCACCGGGAGGTTCGCGTGCGAAAGCTATTCGTCCTGGCCCTGCTGCCGGTTCTCGTGGGGGCCGCTTCCACCGGGTATCACGTCGTCGGCGAGATCAAGATCGGCGGCGAAGGGCGGCTGGGACTACCTGACCGTCGACAGCGCGGCGCGGCGGCTCTATGTCTCGCACGCGACGCATGTCGTCGTCGTCGATCTCGACGCGAACAAAGTGGTCGGCGACATACCCGACACGCCGGGCGTCCACGGCATCGCGATCGCGCCGGAGCTGAACCGCGGCTTCGTCAGCAACGGCCGCGGCAACAACGTGACGATCTTCGATCTGAAGACGCTGAAGGCGATCGGCACGGCGGCGACCGGCGAGAACCCGGATTCGATCCGCTACGACGCCGTGTCGGGGCGGGTCTTCACGTTCAACGGCCGCTCGAAGAAGCGCGACCGCGATTGACGCGAAGACCGGTGCCGTCGCCGCCACGATTCCGCTGCCCGGCAAGCCGGAGTTCTCGGTGGCCGATGGCAACGGGCAGGCTGTACGTCAACATCGAAGACACCAGCGAGATCGTCGAGATCGACGCGGCCAAGGCCACCGTCACGAAGAAGTACGCGCTCACGGCGTGCGAAGGTCCGTCGGGCCTCGCGTTCGACGCGAAGAATCGCCGGCTGTTCTCGGTCTGCGGCAACCGGGTGATGGCCGTGTCGGATCCCGACGCCGGCAAGGTCGTCGCCACTCCGGCCATCGGCGCGGGGTCTGACGGCGCGGCGTTCGATCCGGGCACCGGCTACGCGTTCAGCTCGAACGGCGACGGCACGCTGACGATCGTGCAGCAGACGGGCGGCAAATGGGACGTGCTCGAGAACATCGCGACCGAGCGCGGCGCGCGGACGATCGCGCTCGACGAGAAGACGCACAACGTGTATGTGCCGACAGCGACGGCCGGACAGGCGGCGGCCGGCGGCCGCGCGCCGTTTCTCCCGGACTCGTTCAAGGTGCTGGTGGTCGGCAAATGAAGACCGGCGTTGCTGGCCGTGTGCCGTTGCTCGCGGGCGCGCATCGCGGCGGGCGCCCAGGACGTGCCCGCGCCCGCGCCGCCGCTGCTCGCTCCACCCCGACGCGCCGGCGGCTCCGCCGGTCATCATCACCCTGGCGGACGCGCTGCAGCGCGCCAGGCAGAACGACACACAGTTCCAGGCGATCGTCGCCGACGCGGCGATCGCGCGACGAGGACCGCGTGCAGGCCAAGGCGGCCCTGCTCCCGGCGTTCAGCGCGACGACGCAGTATCTCGGCAATCAGGCGACGCCCGGCAACGTCAATCCCAATGGCCGTTTCGTCTCGATCGACGGCGTCAACATGTACCGGGCGTGGGCGGTGATGCGCCAGGACCTTTCTCCCGGCGTGTTCATGCGGACGCCGCTGCACAGGGCCGAAGCGGCGGAGGCCATGGCCGCCGCCCGCCTCGAGATCGCGCAGCGGGGTCTCGCGGTCACCGTCACGAGAAACTACTACGCGCTGGTCGCCGCCCAGCGCAAGTACGCCACGGCGCAGCTGGCCGCCCAGCAGGCGGCGCGCTTCCTGGACAACGTCCGGCGGCAGGAGCAACTGGGACAGGTCGCGCGGAGCGACGTCATCAAGGCGGACATCCAGCACGAACAGCAGCAGCAGGCATTCCGGGAAGCGACCCTGGCCATGGACAACGCCCGCCTCGCCCTCGCGGTGCTGCTGTCTCCCACGCTCGACGAAAACTTCTCGGTCGTGGACGATCTGCAGGCCGCCCCGGCGCTGCCGCCGTTTGGCGACGTCAGAACGATGGCGGAGCGCGACAACCCCGATCTGCGCCTGGCGGGCGAGGCGCTGCAGAGCGGCGGGGCAGGACGTCCGCGCCGCGAAGAACGCGTTCCTTCCGAGTCTCGTCGTTGACGCGGTGTACGGCATCGAGGCGAACGAGTTCGCGCTGCACAGCCGCATCGCCGCGCAGCCGGAGCTCGGCGTCCTGCCCAACCTCGGCTACTTCGTCACCGTGAATCTGTCGGTGCCCGTTCTGGGACTGGGGCGGCTTGCGCAGCAAGCTGCATCAGAGCGAAACGCGCGAGCGCCAGGCGCAGGTGGCGCTCAGTCAGACGCAGCGGCAGCTGGTGAGCAATCTGTATTCGAAGTACAACGAGACGCTGACGGCGAGGGGCGTCGGCTGACGACCTGCGCCGCATCGTGGATCTCGCCGCCGAAAGCCTGCGCCTCATCGTCCTGCGCTACCAGGCCGGCGAATCGACCATCCTCGAAGTCGTGGACGCGCCAGAACACGCTCGTCCAGGCGCGCAACGCGGCGGACGATGCCGAGACCCGGTATCGTGTGGCGCTGGCGGAGCTGCAAACCCTCACAGGACCGTTCTGATCATGGCTAAGACCCACGTTCGGCGTGATGCTGGCGGCGGCGCTGCTCGCGGGTTGCGGCGGCAAGAAGGAAGAAGACGCGGAGCCCGTCGTCACCGTTGACGTGGCGCCCGTTCTGCTGTCGCAGATTCAGCGCACGATCCGCGCGGACGGGCTGCTCTATCCGCGTCAGCAGGCCGCGATCGTCCCGAAGATGTCCGCGCCCGTGAAGACGGTGCACGTGGAGCGCGGCGCGCGCGTCCGTGCCGGCCAGATCCTCATGGAGCTCGAAGCCCGCGATCTCGCGGGAGCTGCGGCCGAGAGCCGAGCGTCGCTGGACCTGGCGCGAGGCCACCTACGAAACGACCGCGAAAGCGACAGTGCCGCAGGAGCTCCAGAAGGCGGAGCTCGATGCCCGCGCGGCGAAGGACGCGTTCGACGCCGCAGCAGGCGGTCTTCGACAACCGCCAGCGGCTGTTCCGGGAAGGGGCGATCGCGCAGAAGGACGTCAACGACGCGCAGGTCGACCCTCAGCCAGGCCCGCAGCCAGTATGAGACCTCACGAAAACGCTTCGAGGACCTGCAGAGTTTCGCCCGCGACCAGGAGATCAAGGCGGCCGCCGCGCAGCGTGACGCTGCCAGGGGTCGCAGCGACGCCGCGGCCGCGCAGCTGGCCTACACGCGCATCATGAGCCCGATCGACGGCGTCGTCACCGATCTGCCGCTCTATCCCGGAGAAACGGCGCAGAGCGGCGCGCCCGTCGTCACCGTCATGGACGTGTCGCGTGTGATCGCGCGCGCCCATCTTCCGCCGTCCGAAGCGGCGGAGCTCGCGGTCGGCAACGAGGCCAACCTCATCGGTCCGGGCGGCGTGCCGATTGCGGCGAAGGTCACGCTGATCAGCGCGGCGCTCGACCCTGCGAGTACGACGGTCGAAGTGTGGGTCGAAGCGGACAACCGGGATGGGAAGCTGAGGCCGGGCTCGAGCGTCAGGGTCGAAATGATCGCGAAGACGGTGCCGAACGCGCTCGTCATTCCGCAGAGCGCGGTGCTGACGAGCGCCGGCGGCTCGACCTTCGCCATCGTCATCGACAAGGACAACAAGCCGCACCTGCGCAAGATCGCCATCGGCATTCGCGACAGGGGCATCGGTGCAGATCACCGACGGCCTCGAGAGCGGCCAGCGTGTGGCGACGACCGGCGCGTTCGAGCTGTTCAAGCTGGATCCCGAGGTTCTGGCGAAGACGAAGGTGCAGATCGCGCCCGCCAAGGAAGAGGAAGAGCCCGAGGAGTCGTAGCGGCTGCGCGCGCTTCGACTATGTCACAGTCCACCGACGAACGCGCCGACCACTACTGGTTCGCCCGTCACTCGAAGTCGATCATCTTCCTGATCTGCCTTCTGACCGTGGTCGGCGTGTACGAGGCCCTGACGCTGCCCGGTCGCCGTCTTTCCGACGACAAACTTTCCGCGGATCATCATCGGCGTCGACAACGGCGTCATGCCGATCGAGCAGATGGAAGTGTCCGATCACGCGGCCGCTCGAGGAGGCGATTCGTGCCGTGCCGGGCCTCGAGGACGTCCGATCCGTCATCGAGCCGCGGTTCGGCGGAGATCAACCTCTTCTTCAACTGGACGGTCGACATGCTCGAGACGCTCCAGCTGGTCGACGCCGCCGTCTCGCGCGTGCAGAGCAGCCTGCCGCGCGACCGCGCAGATCCGGACGCACCGTCTCGACTTCTCGAGTTTTCCGATCATCGGCTACAGCCTGACGTCCGACACGGTGCCGCAGAAGGATCTGTGGGAGCTGGCCACCTACGAGATCAAGCCGCGGCTGAATCGTCTGCCGGGCGTCGCCAGCGTGCTCATCCAGGGCGGCCAGCGGCCGGAGTTTCATGTCGTCGTCGATCCGCCGCGCGATGCTGCGGGCGAAGACGTCCGATCGCCGACATCGTCGAGCGCCATCAACCGCACCAACATCATCGACTCGCCCGGACTCCTCACCCGCAACCACCAGCTGTTCCTCGGCCTCGTCACCGCCCAGGTGCACACGCTCGAAGAGATCGGCGACATCGTCGTCAAGCACGTGAACAACGTGCCGGTGCGCGTTCGCGACGTCGGCACGGTCGCGCCCGGCGTCGAGCCGGTCTACACCGTCGGTCAGCGCCAACGGCAAGCCGGCCGCTGCTCCTGAGCGTGAACCGGCAGCCCGACAGCAACACCGTGCAGGTTGCCGACGAAGTGCACCAGGAGATGGCCGCGATCCGGCCGACGCTGCCGGCCGGCGTCGAGATGCGGCCGTTCTACGACCAGTCGAACATCGTCCAGGAGTCGATCGCCGAGCGTCCGCGACGCGATCGTCATCGGTCTGTTTCTGGCCGGGTTGATCATCTGGCTGTTCCTGCGCGACTGGGGCACCGCCGTGATGACCGGGCTCGTCGTGCCGGTGACGATGGTGATCACGTTCATCGCGATGAAGATGCTCGGCCAGAGCTTCAACCTGATGACGCTCGGCGGGCTCGCGGCGGCGGTCGGACTCGTGATCGACGACAAGATCGTCGTCGTCGAGAACATCGTGCTGCACCGCGACAGCGGCGAAGGACCGCTGCAGGCGACGGCGAGCGCGCTCAAGGAGCTCACCGTCCCGCTGATCGGATCGACGCTCACGCCGATCGTCGTCTTCCTGCCGCTCATCACGATCACCGGCGTGACCGGGACCTTCTTCAGCGCGCTGGCGATCGCGATGAGCGTCTCGCTGCTGACGTCGCTGGTCCTCGCGCTGGTGTGGACGAGCAACCTGAGCACGCGCCTGATCCGGCGCGGGCAGGCAGCGCACGAGCCGGCTGCCGTTCATCAGGACGCGGCGCACCCGTTGCCCGCTGGCTTCGACACGGATCCGCGCGCCGAGCCACTCCGGCGGATGATGGCGGCCGAGGACGCGTCGCATGAGCGGCGGCGTGTTCGGCCGGATCCTCCGGTTCTACGAGCGGTCGATGCGGCGCGCGCTCGCGCATCCGGTCGCGCTCGGCGTGCTGTGCGTCGTTCTCGTCGTCGCGTCCTATGCGTGCTACCGGGCGCTCGGCAGCGACCTGCTGCCGGCGATTCGACGAGGGCGGGTTCGTGCTCGACTACGTGATGCCGGCCGGCAGCTCGCTGCAGGAGACCGACCGGGTGATGCGCCACGTCGAGGCGATCCTGCGCGCGACGCCTGAAGTCGAGAGCACGTCGCGGCGCACCGGGCTCGAGCTCGGACTCGCGGCGGTCACCGAGCCGAACACCGGCGACATCGCGGTCAAGCTGAAGGCCAGGCGGCAGCCGCGGCGTCGACGACGTGATCGCCGACGTGCGCGCGAAGGTCAGGCAGACGGAGCCCGGCCTCGACGTCGAGTTCATCCAGGTGCTGCAGGACATGATCGGCGATCTCACCGGCGCGCCTGAGCCGGTGGTGGTCAAGCTGTTTTCCCCCGACCCCGACCTGCTGGCGACGTGGGCGCCGCAGGTCGCCGACGCGCTCGAGAAGGTGAAGATCGGCGGCGCGACGCCCATCGTCGACGTCGAGAACGGCATCGAGAACACGACGAGCGGGCCGGCGGTCCGCTTCACGGTCAATCCGGAAGCCGCCGACCGCGTCGGGTTCACGCCGGAAGAACTCGGCACCGTCGGCGTGGCGATGGTCGAGGGCGAGCCGGCGCTCGCGCCGGTGCTCATCAACGACCGGCCGTACCCGCTGCGCGTGCGGTTTCCGCCGTCGGCGCGCGCATCGCTCGAAGCGATGAGCAACACGATGCTCGTCAGCTCGACCGGATCCACCGCGACGCTGGGTCGCGGTCACGACGATCGACGAGCTGCCGGGGCAGACTGAAATCCGCCGCGAGAACCTTCAGCGGCTCGTCGAAGTGACGGCGCGGCTCGAAGGCGTCGACATGGGAACGGGAATCGCGGCCGTCCAGAAAACCGTGGCCGACCTGAAGCTGCCGCCGTCGATTCGCGTCGAGTACGGCGGGACTTACAGAGAGCAGCAGAAATCATTCCGCGACCTCGCGACCGTGCTGGCGCTGGCGATCGTGCTGATCTTCCTCGTGCTCCTGTTCGAGTTCCGATCGTTCACGCCGCCCGTGGCGATCCTCTCGTCGGCGATCCTGTCGACGTCAGGCGTGTTCTTCGCGCTGCTCGTGACGCGGACGACGTTCAACCTGTCGTCGTTCATGGGCCTGATCATGGTCGTCGGGATCGTCGCCAAGAACGGCATCCTGCTGCTCGACGCGAACGAGAAGTTCCGCGCGGTCGGGTTTTCAGCGGAGGAGGCGATCATCCAGGCGGGACGCCGCCGGCTGCGGCCGATCGTCATGACGGCGATGGCGGCGGTGGCGGGCATGTTGCCGCTGGCGCTGGCGCTCGGCGCCGGCTCGCAGATGCTGCAGCCGCTGGCGATTGCGGTGATCGGCGGAATCGTGATCTCGATGCTGCTGTCGCTGATCGTCACGCCCGCCATTCAGTATTTCCTCACAAGGCGTCTGTAGCGTCATTCTTCAGGCGGAGGTTGCCGGCCGGCTGGAAGGCGGCCGCTACGTCGGCAACGCAAGAGCCGCGGCCGCCACGCGAGCGCTCGACCACGCCCACTGGAAATTGAAGCCGCCGATCCGGCCGTCGACGTCCAGGATTTCGCCGACCAGGAACAGACCCGGACAGACCCGCGATTCCATGGTGGCGGGATCGATTTCGTCGAGCGCCACGCCGCCCGCCGTCGCCTCGGCGTAGGTGTAGCCGCGGGCGCCGGTCACCTCGAGCGGCCATTCCGCCAGCGCGTGTGACAGGCGCCGCCGATCGTCCCGCTTGAAGTGCGCGAGCGTCGTAGCGGCATCGATTCCCGTCCGGGCGAGGACGGCCGCCGCCACGGAGGCAGGAAGCTTCGTGCTCAGCGCCGTCACGACCTGCGTGCTCGGCGGTCGTCCGTCGGCGCCCGTCATCCACCAGCCGTCAATCTGTTCGAACGTCAGACCGGGACAGTAGTTCACCGTGAGCGGACACGACACGGCCCTCGAGGCGGGCGCGCAGCCAGTGCCGCGACATGTTCAGCGTCACAGGGCCGCTGATGCCGAAGTGTGTCCACAGCAGCGCCCCCGTCAGTCGCATTGCCACGGCATCGTCCACGCGAAGCGTCAGCTCGACCTGACGCGCCACGCCGCTCAGCTCCGCGTGCATCGAGCCGTTGCTTCCCGCGAGCAGCAGCGGCACGAGCGCAGGCGTCGTCGGCACGATGGTGTGCCCGAGCCCGCGCGCCATCTCGAAGCCGGCGCCGTCGCTGCCGCTCTTCGGCAGGGACTGGCCGCCCGTCGCCAGCACGACTCGGTGGGCTCGAACGTCGCCGCGGGTGGTCGTCAGCCGGAAGCGTTCGCCGTCGCGCTCGACGGCGAGAACGCGTGTGTCGGCGGCGAGCTCCGCGCCTCGACGCTGAGCCTCGTCGAGCAGCGCGCGCAGCACGTCCCGCGACTGCTGGCTGTCCGGAAACAGCTTGCCGTCGGTTTCTTCGTGCAGGCCGACGCCGATCGCGTGGAAGAATTCGACCGTGTCGCGGACGGGAAGCGCTCGGAGAACCCGGCGGATGATCGTCCGCCGGCCGCCCCAGAAATCGGCATCCGTCACGATCGCGTTGGTCACGTTGCATCGCGAGCCGCCGCTCACGAGAATCTTCGCGCCGGGGCGCTTCGCGCCTTCGAGCAGCAGCACGGTGCTGCTGGCGCTTGCGCGCTTCGTGAAAATCGCCGCGGCCAGCCCCGCGGCGCCCGCGCCGACCACTGCGATATCGCACGAGCGGGGATGATCGATGCTCAGGCGTGAAAGCTTAGAGCATTTTCAAACGGCGAAGAGGCCTGCACTACTTCCGGGCGAACGGTGTAAGATCCGCACATCACCCGTTCCGCTTTTCTCCTGATCGCGTGCACGTTACTGGCCGGCGGCCCCGTTGCCGCCAGGCCGCAACATGACACCGCGGCCGATATCGACGATGGCGGACGGGTGTTTCGGGATACCTGCGCGAACTGCCACGGGCCTGACGGCGACGAGGTCGCGGGAATCGATCTGGGCCGCGGCGTATTCCGCCGGGCGAAAACGGATCAGGATCTCGTGCAGATCATCCGCGAGGGCATTCCGGGCACGGCGATGCCCGCCAGCAATTTTTCCACCGCGCAGACAGAGCAGATCGTCGCCTACCTGCGCTCGGTGGCCGCCGGCAAGCGCAGCGGCAGCGCTTCCGGCCTCGGCGTGATCGATCGCGGCCGGGCCGTGTTCGAAGGCAAGGGCGCGTGCACGACGTGTCATCGTGTCAACGCCACGGGCGCCCGCCTCGGACCGGACCTGAGCAACATCGGCCAGCTTCGCCGCGCCGTCGAGCTCGAGGAGTCGATCGTCAATCCGTCAGCCGAGGTGCTCGCCACGAACCGCACCTATCGCGTCGTCTCGAAGGACGGCACGACGACAACGGGACGGCTGCTGAATCTGGACAGCTTCACGGTGCAGATGCTCGACTCGAAGGAGCAACTGCGATCGTTCGAGAAGTCGACGCTGCGCAGCTACGGGTTCGTCGACCAGTCGCCGATGCCGTCGTACAAAGACAAGCTCAACGCGCAGGAACTCGCCGACGTCGTGAGCTATCTCGTGTCGCTGAAGGGCAGGGTCGCTCCATGAGTCGCCGCGCGATGGCTGCGCTGCTGTGTGTCGCCGCTTCTCTCGGCGCGGGCGCCGCGCTGGTGCGGGCACAGCAGGTGACGTTCGACCGGCTGCTGCATCCTGAGAAGGAGCCGCAGAACTGGACCAGCTACTCCGGGTCGCTGTTCAATCAGCGCTTCAGCCCGCTCACGCAGATCACCCCGGCCAACGTGAAGAACCTCGATCTGCAGTGGGTGTGGCAATCGAAATCGCTCGAGAAGTTCGAGGCGACCGCGCTCGTGGTCGACGGCGTGCTCTACACGCTGCAGGGACCGCCCGTCCAGGGCGTCTACGAGGTCGTCGCGCTCGACGCCGTCACCGGCCGGCCGTTCTGGACGCTCGAGTACAAGCCGCAGATCGAGGCGCGCACGTGCTGCGGCCGCGTGAGCCGCGGCCTCGCGATTCTGGGCGATACGCTCTACATGGGCACGATCGACGCGCACCTCGTCGCGATCGATGCGAAGACCGGCAAGATTGTCTGGGACGTCGCCGCCGCGAAGCTCGGCGAGAAGGTGACGGAGAAATACGCCATCACCCACGCGCCTGTCGTCGTCAAGGACAAGATCATCGTCGGCATGGCGGGCGGCGACCTCGGGGTGCGCGGGTACATCTCCGCGTTCGACTCGAAAGACGGCAGAGAGGTCTGGCGCTTCTACACGATCCCCGGCAAAGGCGAGCCCGGCAACGATACGTGGTCGGGCAACTCGTGGGAGACCGGCGGCGCCGGCGTCTGGAACAGCGGTGCGTATGACGCGGAGACGAATCTCGTCTACTTCGGCACCGGCAACCCCGCGCCGGACTGGGACGGGCGCGAGCGTCTCGGCGACAACCTGTACAGCGACAGCGTCGTCGCGCTCGACGCCGACACCGGCAAGCTGCGGTGGCACTACCAGTTCACGCCGCACGACGAAGTCGACTACGACTCGACGCAGGTACCTGTCCTGGCAGACATTCCGTGGCAGGGCAGGCTGCGCAAGGTCATGCTGTGGGCGAACCGCAACGGTCTCGCGTACGTGATCGATCGCACCACCGGTGAGTTCCTGCTCGGCAAGCCGTACGTCAAGGTGAACTGGATGGACGGCTTCGATCCGAAGGGCCGGCCGATCCGGATCCCCGGGCAGATTCCGACGCCACAAGGCACGCTGATCATGCCGACGGTGCTCGGCGCGACGAACTGGGCACCTCCGTCTTACAGCCCGCGCACGGGGTTGTTCTACGTGAGCCTCTGGGAAAACACCGGCACCGTTGCCGTCGAAGGCAGATTCCCGCGCGCGGCCGGCATCCCCAACGGCACGCCGATGGGCCAGGCCACGCTGACGCCCAATCTGAAAAAGGAAGACGAAGGCTACGGCGCCGTCCGCGCGCTCGATCCGAAGACGCTCGCGATGAAGTGGGAGTTCAAGATGAACGACATCACGTGGGGCGGCGTGCTCACCACCGCGTCCGACGTGCTGTTCAGCGGCGGCAAGGAAGGGTACTTCTTCGCCCTTGACGCGCGTTCCGGCGACCTGCTCTGGAAGGTGGCGCTCGGCGGGCAGGTGAACAGCGGGCCGATGACCTACTCGGTCAACGGCAGAGCAGTACGTCACCGTGGCTGCCGGCAGTTCTCTCTTTGCGTTCGCGCTACGGCCGTAGCGGCCGGCGTCAGCCGGCCGGTGAACGTCCGCCTGAAGGCGGACGCTACGGGCGCTTGACGCTTCCGCCGAATACGTCGATTGCCGCGACATCCGACCACCCGCCGGCGCCGTGGCCGCTGCCCGGGGTGAGATCGGCGAAACCAATTTCATCGACCTGGCTCAGGTCCGGTTTGTCGACGATGTTGCCTTTGGTGACGACCTTGTCGATGTCGAGCTTCAGCCAGCGCACTTCGTTCAGGTTGAATTCGCTGATCTGCCAGTCCGCGACCGATCCGTCCGCGTGATCGCCGACGAGCCACGTGCCGTCGGCAAGCTTCACGATCGGCCGAATCTGATGGAACCCCGACATCTTGGTGACCCACCGGATTCGTGCGAGGCCTGTCAGATCCGCCAAGTTGTCCTTGTGGCGGAGCGCGACGGCGCACGGCGTCGAGCAGAGCCCGGTCCAGACGTGAATCGGGTTGTTTTCGTCCTTGGCGCTGCCCGTGAGCTGCACCTCTTTTCCGGAGGTCCCGTACAGTTTCAACTCGAGGCTCGGGTTCGCCACGCCGTCCTGCGTGACGGGATGCTCGCCGCCCGCCGGCGTCTGCTTCCACTCTTCGTGAAAAAACAGCGGCGGTCGAACGGTGCGTCCCTGTGCGAACACGTTCTCGCACATCGACAAGGCCAGAAGCGGCAGGATGACGACGAGCGGGAATCGAAAAGCACTGTGGCGCATGTTCTGCCTCCTCGTTCGAGCCGGCGTCCGCCCGGTCGGGCAGTATAGCAGGCGATCGCCCGCGAGTAGAATGTGCCGGTGACGTCTGCGTGCTCCAGGTTTCTCCTTTCGGCGCTGTGCCTGCTGTTTTTCTGTTCCGGCGCCTCCGCCCTTGTCTACCAGGTGCTGTGGCTCCGGACGCTCGGGTGGGTGTTCGGCGTGACCGTGTACGCGGCCAGCGCCGTGTGGGCGATGTTCATGGCCGGCCTCGCCCTCGGCAGCGGCGCTGCGGGCCTCGTGGCTGACCGCGTCCGGAATCCTCTTCGATGGTTCGGCGCGACCGAACTGCTGATCGGCGCCACGGCGCTCGTCACGCCGGCGGCGCTCGCGCGGCTGCAACAGCTGTACGTCGCCGCGTATCCGTCGATTTCCCACTCGCCGGCCGGCCTCGTCGCCGCCCACCTTGCGATGGCGTTCGCGGTGCTGATCGTGCCGACGTCGCTGATGGGCGCGACGCTCCCGCTCGTCGTCAAGGCGTCCACGTTCAGGAGCAGCTCGCTCGGCAGCCAGCTGGGATCGCTCTATGCCAGCAATGCGGCAGGCGCGATCGTGGGCACCGTTGCGGCCGGTCTCTACCTGATTCCGCAGCGCGGAATCCACAGCACGTTTCTCACCGCCGCAGTGTTGAACCTGTTCGTGGGGCTCTGTGCGATCGCGCTGTCTCTGCGCTCCGTCGGCACGGGAGATGCGACGGCAGTCGACGTCCGGCTGAAACCGGACGCGACGCAGGTCTCATCACCACGGATCATTCTCGTCGTGTTCACGATTTCAGGCGCGGTCTCGCTGGCGCTCGAGGTCGTCTGGTTCAGGGTACTGACGCTGTTTCTCCGGCCCACGGTCTACGGTTTTTCGGTGATGCTCGCGATGATTCTCGTCGGAATCTCCGCCGGGAGCTTCCTTGTCACCCCCCTGCTCAATCGGCGCCTGCGATGGATCGAGGTGCTCGCGGGGCTCGAGCTCGCCATCGGTATTGCGATCGTCCTGTCGTTTCGCCCTCTCGTCTATCTGCCGGCGCTGTCAGACGCGTTGACGCCGATCGTCGCGCCCCTGATGCCCGAGTACCTCGGCTATCCGATCACGGGCGCGCTGCTCGCGATCTTTCCCGTCGCCCTGCTCATGGGCATCGCGTTTCCGATCGGCCTGCACACCTGGGCCGCCGGCAGCCGTCGTGACGAGCACGCCGGCCGCATCGGTCTCTTCTACTCGCTGAACGTCGCCGGCGCGATTGCCGGCTCGATCGTCGCCGGCTTCCTGATGCTGCCGCGCCTCGGGAGCGGCACGTCACTCATCGTGCTGGGGTCGCTGAGCTTCGCGGGCGGCCTCGCGCTGCTGGCCGCGTCGGGAATGTCGCGGCAGGCTCGCGCGACGTCCGGGCTGCTGGCGTCGGCGATCTTTGCCGCGGCCGTCTGGTGGTCGCCCGATCCGTTCGCGCAGTTTGTCGCCCAGCGCTACCCCGGACAGGCCATCGTGTGGCAGGAGGAAGGCGTCGAGGCGACGGTCGTCGTTCACCGGAACCGCAGCGAGGAACTGACCCTCACGATCAACGGTAATCATCAGGCGAGCACGGACGATTCGACTTCGTACGTGCACAGGCGGATCGGCCATCTCCCGATGGCGATCCACCCGGGTCCGCGTACCGCGCTCGTCATCGGCCTGGGCGGCGGCGCGACGGCCGGCGCGGTCAGCGTCCACGACGGCGTGGACGTGGACGTCGTCGAGCTGGCCGGCTCCGTCGTGCGCGGCGCCAGCTTTCTCGAGTCGATCAACTACGGCGTCCTGTCGCGCCCGAACGTCCACCTCCGCGTGGACGATGGGCGGAATTACCTGATGCTGACGCCGCGGCGGTACGACGTCATCACCGCGGACGTCATCCATCCAATCTTCGCCGGCTCCGGCAACGTGTACTCGGTCGAGTACTTCCGGCAGATGCGGCGCGTGCTCAATCCCGGCGGGCTCGTGCTGCAGTGGGTGGCGGGAACGGAAGCGGAGTACAAGACCATCGCGCGCACGTTTCTGAGCGTGTTTCCCGGCACCACGGCATGGGTGGCCGGCGGCCTCCTCGTCGGCTCGGTCGAGCCGCTGCGCCTGCGCCGCAGCGACTTCGAGTGGAAGCTGAAGCTGCCAGGAAGCAGGCAGGGCCTGCACGATCTGAACGTCGAAAGCTTTGACGCGCTGCTGGCCGCCTTTACCGCGGGTCCCGAAGAGCTCGCGGCGTTTGTGGGACCGGGCGATGTGCTCACGGACGACCGGCCGCTGGTCGAGTATTTTCTCAGCCTGCCCCGCGGTCAGGACGTCGACCTGGCGCCGCTCAAAGGCGACGTCCATCGGTTTGTCGTGCCCTGAGCCTGCGCAAAGCCGCGCCAGGCTGCGCCCTTCCGGGCAACCCTAATGCTTCGGGCCTGTGCGTCGATAATTCAGTCCTGGGAGGCCACATGTTGAAGCATCAGACCGCGTCGGTCTCTTCGACCCGTCGCGATTCCCTTGAGCGCCTGCACGTCAGCGTCAGCCGTTTTGCCGCGTGGCAGCGGCGCCGCACGCCATCGTCGACACCGGTTCTGACCCGCCTGCTCCGTCTGCTCGCCCGTTAGGGCAAGAGGCATCGCGGCCTGCCTCAACTGCGCGGCGTCGTCGCGCGGCGGCCATGGCGTTGGCCGTGAAGGATCACGGCGCCGATCATCGCCGCGAGGATGGACCCGATGACAATGCCGACCTTGGCCGAGTCCAGGAGAGAGGTTCCCTCGAAGGCCAGCGTGGCGATGAACAGGGACATGGTGAACCCCATCCCGCCCAGCCACGCGCAGCCGTGCAGCGTCCTCCAGTGAACGTTGCCCGGCAGCGCGGCGGCACGCGCGGCGACAGCAGCCCGAGCCGCCCCGAAGATGCCGAGCGGCTTTCCGGCCGTCAGCCCGAGCACGATTCCCACCACGACCCGCCAGTCCAGAGCGGACGTGCCGATCGTGATGCCCGCGTTAGCGAACGCGAACAGCGGCATGATCACGAACGCGGAGAGCGTGTGCAGCGGGTGCTCGAGGCGCAGCAACGGCGCGATCACGCCTTCGCCCGCGTCGCCGAGGGAGAACAGCGCGTCCTGCTGCCCCTTGCTCGTCAACGTCAGTAGATCGCCGGTCTCGGTCCGATCGAACTCATCGAGCAGCCTGCGCGCTTCCGCGGAGAATTCGGCCGCGTTGATGCGCGTCCGGGTAGGGATGGTCAGCGCGAGCGCCACGCCAGCGATGGTCGAGTGGATCCCCGACTGGTGCACGAAAAACCACAGCACGACTCCGAGCAGGAGGTAGGGCGTGAGGCGCGTCACCCGGAGCATGTTCAGCGCCACGAGACCGCCCAGGGCCAGGGAGGCAAACGCAAGGGCCGTCCCGTTGACGGCCGCGGTGTAGAACAGCGCGATCACGATGACCGCTCCCATGTCGTCGACGATGGCCAGGGCGGTCAGGAACACCCTGGCGCCAATCGGCACCTTCGGCGCGACCAGGGCGAGTGCGCCGAGCGCGAACGCGATGTCGGTCGCCATCGGGATGCCCCAGCCGCGCACGGCCGGCCCGCTGCTGTTGAAGCCCAGGTAGATGACGGCCGGCAGGATCATCCCGCCGAGCGCGCCCGCAATCGGCAGCGCCGCCTGACGCGGCGATGACAGCTCCCCGGCCACCAGCTGACGCTTGATTTCCAGGCCGACCAGGAGGAAGAAAACCGCCATCAATCCGTCGTTCATCCACGCGCGGAGCGTCAGCGATAGCTCGCGGTTGGGCAGGCTCATGGTCACGGGGGCGGACCAGAAATGCTCGTAGGCGCCCGACCACGGCGAGTTGGCGAAGGCGAATGCCAGTGTGGCGCTCAGGACCAGCAGGACGCCGCCGGCGGCTTCAGTCTGGGTGAAGCGTTGAAACGGCCGTAATCGAACGGGGAGTGACACCCGGGAAGCATAGCAGGCGCGATTCTTTCTCTACATCGGCCGTCACGCCGACGTGTACGCGAGCAGCCGCGCGCACGGACTCTAGGGTCGTTTCTTCGCCGACTTTCTCGCCGGTTTGGCACGGGGCCTCCGACCGGGTTTGGAATTGACGCCCGATAGCAGGGCGTCGACCGCGCGCATTTGCAGCTGATCGCGTTTCCACATGACGTCGGTGATGGTGCGGACCACACGGCCCGTTGTCCTGCGCGCCATGGCACGCCTCATTTCACGTCCTGATCTTGAATTTGCGTCCGAGCCAGCCGGCGCCGTCCTTGAGCTGATCCAGCAGACGCCGCGCCCAGGCGAACTCGGTCGCAAGAAGCGCCAGGCCGGCCGCGATGGTCAGCCACCCCGGTCCGGGCAGGGCGAGCATGGCGATGCCGGCGATGAGCAGCACACCGCCGGCCGCGCCACGGGCAATTCGCTTCAGCATCTCGTCTGGGCGATTTTCCTCCAGGACACCCGGAAAATCTCTCACCGGTCCGTCACTTCCCGGCCTGAGCGGGTGTTCCGGCCATCATGCCGTGCATGGTTCGATGCTGTTCCACGAGCGCCGTCACGACCTCGGCAATTGCGTCGGTCTTCGCTTCACCCTTGGCGTCGTTCATCTTTTTGACGAGCTCTTCGAGTTTTGCCTCCGACGCCATCATGTTGCCCATCTTCATCTTGCCGCCTGGTGCCGCCGCTCCGGCGCCCTGCTGGTGCTGCTCGTGCCCGGCGTCCTGCGCAGCCGCCAGACTCACGACACGCACCGGCAGCGGCGTCGACGCCACGGCTATCCCGAGGCCGATGCCTGCGAAGAGCGCGACGTACGATTTCATGGATCATCCTCCGCGAGGAATGTGAGCAAGAGGGCAGCCACACCCGTCTCGCACATTTCTTGCGTTACGAAACTCCGCTGGTCATACTTTCCGGGGGATCCTGATGTCGCCACGCACATTCGGCACGTTGGCGGGCCTCGTCCTTGCCGCAGCCGTTGTCGGAGCCTGCTCGGAAAAATCCACGCCCACGCAGCCGACGCCGCCGGCGCCGCTTCACGCCACGATCGTGGTCAGCTCCATTTCGGTGACCGGCGAACGTGCCGCGGCCGGCGGCTATACGTATCGGGTGGTCCTCCACTTGCGGGAAACAGGCGGCGCCGCGGCCACCATTTCGGCCGTTGATCTCACGTTCGTGAACGACTCCGGCACCGTGGTCTCGGGGCGTTACGACCAGCCCATACCGGCGACCGCCAACGTCTGTCCTGCGAACGGCACCGCCGACACCCGCGAGTTCGTGACGACGGACGCCAACGCAGCGCACGCGTTCGCGCAGACGGTCCGGGCAGCGGTCACGTACACCGATGCGGCGGCGACCGCGGGCACCGCGACCAGCTCGGCGAGCATCCCGCCGCTCCCCGGCCTTCCGCCGACCACCTTCACGCTCACCGGCTCCATCACCGACACGTCGACCGGCGCCGGTATCCAGGGTGCGCGTGTCGAAGCGCTGAACGGCGCGAACGCCGGCAAATCCGTGACGACCGATGCCTCCGGCGCGTACACCCTTTCCGGCCTGACCGCGGAGACGTTCCGGATGCGTGCCTCGGCCCCGGGGTACGACACCGGCGAGCAGAACGTCACGGTGCCGGACGTGTCACGCGCGGACATGGCGCTGCGCCAGACGGGCGGCCCGTGCGTGTACACGGTCTCGCTCACCGGCACACTCGACGTCAATCAGGCCGGCACGCAGTCGAGCCTCACGATCAGCCGGCCGTCGGGCACGTGCGGATGGACCGCCACGAGCGATGTCAGCTGGATCGTCCTCGATAGTTCGTCCGGCAGCGGCAACGCGACCCTCGGCTTCACGGTCAGGCCGAACACGACATTTGTGGGGCGCATCGGTACGATCACGATCGATTGGGGCGCCGGCCGATCGCAGCTGACCATCAGGCAGGCGGCCGACATCCCCGCATTTTGCGTGGTGACGGTGACCGTCAACGGACAGAACGTTCTCAGCGTGCCGGCAGCCGCGAGCGGTCCATACACTGCGAACATCACGCCCGTGGCGGGGATGCCGCCCGGCCTTTGCTCGAGCTGGAGCGCCTCTGGGTCTGGCGGGATCACCCTCAACCCGCCGACATCCGGTCCGGGCCTTCCCGCGACCGTTACGTTCAACGTCGCGCAGAACACCTCAGGCACGAGTCGCGCGCTCTCCGTGGTGGTGTCGGCGGGCGGACCGGCTGTAGCCTTGAACATCACGCAGGCGCCGTAAGCGCACGTAGCCGGAGCGCGCCCGTGTACCGGCCCCGGTCTACTCCGGCGGCCGTACCAAGATAGCGGCGAGCGCGTGCGGCCGGCGAGCCGGATCGAGGTGCGTACCCAACTGACGAACCATGGCCCGCCAGTCGCTGTCGGGTGGTTCGGTGAGGACATCGCGTGCGTGGAGGGATCCCTCGCGGAACGCGGCCGCCCAGTCGGGACGAGGCTGGCCGGCTGAGTCGAACGCCACCACCTCGAAGGCAGGGCCATTCTTGTAGACCGCCACGAGCCCCTCGTCGCGCTCCCGTCCGATCTCCACTGCGAGGCGCACCACCCGGCCCAGGGCACCGTCGTCGTAGTGGGCAAAGATCCCCTCGACGAGCGGATGCCCGGACGCGAAGAAATCAATCGTCTCGTTCTCGACGGCCTCCTCGCGGTCGAACGAGCCGACGTAGCTCGACCCGCCGGGCACGCCAGGCAGGCTGTCGACCAGCGCTTCGTGACCGAGCTCGATCGCGAAGATCCGCTGTCCTTTCGGACGTTCCACGGTGAACCCCAGGCCGATGCACGCCGTGACCACTGCCTGCTGGTTGAGCGCGTCGAGCTCCGTCGGTATCCGTGCGAGGATGCCCGCCGCCATGTCCGATCGGTAAGGGTCGCGGTGGAGCTGCTGATAGGCGGCTTCGCGGATGCGCGTGCGAGCCGCGCGGGCTTCGTTCACAAGCGCTGTGAAGCGCTCGCCGGAGAGCGACGCGAGCGGATCGACGGCGATCTCCTCGATGGCGCGTTCCACGTGCGCCAGTTGCGGCTCCAAGCCTGCGAGTGGCTCGCGAAAAAGCCCCAGTTCTTCGAAGAGCCGGACGACCTCCGCGCCGATTCCGCCTGGCGGCCGGAAGTACACGATCTCGACCGGCATGCGGCGGCCGATCCGATCGAGCCTGCCGATCCGCTGCTCCACGAGCGACGGTTTCCAGGGAAGATCGAACAGCACGAGGCGGCGGCAGAACTCGAAGTTGCGGCCCTCGCCTCCGCATTCGGTCGAGACGAGCAGGCTCGGTCCAGTGGATTCCCGGAAACGGGCGACCTCCGTGTCGCGGCGCGCCGGGGACAGCTCCTCGTGAAAGAGACCCGTTGCGAGTTGCGCGCGGTCGCCGAGCGCCGACCGCAGCATCTCGAGGCTCTCGCGGTGCTCAACGAACACGAGCGTCTTCTCCCGCGCCTCGCGCCAGCGGGGCGCCCGCGACAGCAGCCAGAGCAGGCGCGGATCGGCCGCGTCCATCGCCGCGGCCTGCTCGCGCAGCGCACCTTCGTCAGGTCCGAGCACGGCGCCGAGCGCCGCTCCTGACGCCAGTGCGCGGCGCACGCGATCGATCTTCTGCGGCGCCGCTGCCGCGTGAGGCGAAGCCGTGCCTCGCACCAGCGACTCGACCGCGTGCCGCGGCCCCCAGCCCTCGGGCTCGCCGGGGGCGGTGGGGATTCCCACCCGCGGCGGCAGGCCGCCGATGTCCGCGCGTCGCGTCGAGCTGGTGCACGGAGGGAGAGGTGTGCCGCGCGCGAGACGATCGTCGAAACTGACATCCTCGGGAAACTCCTGCGGGCGCAGCAGCTGGAGCAGCCGGAAGAACCCGTGGGCATCGTCTTCGAGGGGCGTCGCGCTCAAGAGCAGCACGTGGCGGCCCAGGCCCGCGATCGGCGCGACCGCACGCCAGGCTGGCTCTCCGGGGTGACCCTTGGGACGCCGCAGACGCTGCGCTTCGTCCACCACCAGGAGGTCGATTCCCGCCTGCACGGCCTGATCGGTCAACTCCCGGCGCTCCGTCAATGTTTCGAGCGCGATCACGGCGCGGCGGTGGACGTCGAAGGGGTTGAACCCGGAGCCGAAATCGCGCGCGACGTCGGCGAGACGCTGCGCATCGAGAAGCGTGAAGACCTGGTGGTACTTTCTCCAGAGCTCACCCAGCCACTGGACCGTCAGGGCATCCGGCGCCACCACGAGACAGCGCTCGACTTTTCCCGCGTGCACGAGCCGATTCAGGATGAGCGACGCTTCGATCGTCTTTCCGAGCCCGACTTCGTCTGCCAGCAGCCAGCGCACAGGATCGCTGGCGCTCGCGCGCTCCGCGACGTGAAGCTGGTGCGGGAATAGTCGAACGCGTCCGCCGAGGAACGCTCCAAGGCCGTCGGCCTCGCGAAGGCGCAAGAGACGAAGGATATCCAGGCGCGTCACGAAATCCTCGACATCGTCGAGATCTCCCAGGACGAGGCGTTCGAGGAGAGCGCCTTCGAGCTCCAGCGGCCAGAGTTCGTGGGATGACGCCGTGCGCCCGTTCGAGAGCTGCAGCGTCCCGTCCGCGAGGCGCGCCGCGATCGTCGTGTGCTCGAGCGTCGCGCTGATGCGAACCGGCCGGCCCGGACTCAGGTCGACGGGATTCAGCGCATCCGTGTCGGCTGCCATACGCAGCGTCGTTCCCGGTCGCGGGAACTCGACGACGAGCGCTCGCCCGTCGAACGCCGACACGCGTCCGATGCCCAGCTCGGGATTGAAACGGTGGGTAAGGTAGTCGCCCGCGGCCCAGGAGCGGGCTGGATCCTGTTTCACGAGGAAACGCCCCGATGGCCTCTGCGGCCACCGGGGCTCGAATGTAACGCTGACTACGCGGGGACGACGTTCTCGGCGCGCGGACCCTTGGGGCCCTGGCCGATGGTGAACGTCACGCTCTCGCCTTCGCGCATGGAGTCGAAGGGCGTGCTCGTGCAGGCGGACTGGTGAAAGAAGTATTCGGTGCCGTCGGGGGCGATGATGAAGCCGAAACCTTTGTCCGTGATGCGCTTGATAGTGCCGGTGGTCGGGGGCATGTGTAGATCCTCTGAGGAATTGGCCGAAATTGGCCGGGTGCTCTGTGATTCCGCGTCTCGTCGCACACCAATGGCGCATTGATGCCGCAAACGGTGGCCCGATTCCCCAGCGTGAGTCTCTAGATTGAGTAAAGGTGTCGTTGGGTAGCTTGGAGCTGATGGCGCGGGTTCCCAACCACTATACCAGCTATTGCCCCCCGTTCCGGGATGATATCTTTCAATGCGGCAGAGAGGCCTTTGATGGCATCCACGAGTGCTCAACGACTTACGGCCGTGGTTGGTATGGCGATCGCCGTTGTCCTGCTGACATCGGCGACCCCGCGCGGCGCTGGCCAGAGCGCCCAGCCGCGGGGACCCGCCCCGACCCCACGCGAGCTTGCGCCGATCGACCTCACCGGCTACTGGGTGTCGGTCGTTACCGAGGACTGGCGCTACCGGATGGTGATGCCGCTCAAGGGCGACTACGGGAGCGTGCCGCTCAACGCGAACGGCCGCCGCGCGGCGGATACCTGGACGCCTGATCAGGCCGGCCGGTGCGAGGCATTCGGCGCCGGCGCCGTCATGCGAGCCCCGGGCCGCGTGCACATCACGTGGGAAAACGACAGCACGCTGCGGATCGACACCGAAGCCGGCAATCAGACACGGCGGATCCTGCTGGGTCAGACCGCTTCGGCGCCGCAGGCGGCGGCCGCGCCGTCGTGGCAGGGCACGTCGGCGGCGGCCTGGGACGGCCCGCCCGACGTGATCGACGTGCTCAGGACCGGCGGCTTCGACAGGCTGGACAGCGGGATGGGCAGCGCCGCGCGGCGGATGGTGTGGACGCCGCTCAAAGTCGTGACCACGAACCTGCGCGCGGGCTGGCTGCGCGCCAACGGCGTTCCCTACAGCGCGAAAGCCGTGATCACCGAACACTTCATGCGCTTCGCCGTGCCGGAGGCCGGAGAGTGGCTCACGGTCAGGACGATCGTCGATGACCCCACTTACCTCGTGCAATCTTTCATGACGAGCACCAATTTCAAACGGGAGGCGGACGGTTCGAAGTGGAACCCGAAGGCGTGCCGTGAGTAGCCGCTGGCGCGTCATCGTCTGTGCGTGTGTTGCCACCCTGGGCGCGGGCGGACAGCCCGCGTTCGCGCAGGTCGATCTGTCCGGTACCTGGTCGCCGCGCTACCAGGAAGATTTCAGCGAGCGGGTCCCGGGCCCGGAGCTGGGCGACTACACCGGTCTGCCGCTGACCGACGGCGCGCGCCGGTACGCCGAGAGCTGGGACCCCGACCGGTTGTCCCTGCCTGAGGAGCAGTGCCGTGTGCACGTGTCTCCGTACATTTATCGCGGCCCGACCAACATCGCGATCTGGGAGGAGCGGGAGCCGGGCACGCGCGATCTCATCGCCATCAAGCACCGCATCAGCACGTTCGACCAGGAACGCACGATTTACATGGATGGACGTCCGCATCCCCCGGCATACGCGGCGCACACGTGGATGGGGTTCTCGACCGGCCAGTGGCAGGGCAACATGCTCGTGGTCACGACCACGCACATCAAGAAGGGCTGGCTGCGGCGGAACGGCGTGCCGGAAAGCGATCTCGCGACGCTCACGGAATACTTCGTGCGCAACGGCGAGGTGATGACGCGCATCAGCGCGATCGCCGATCCGGTGTACCTCACCGAACCGCTGGTCAAGAGCGAAGAGTTCGTCCTGAACACGCAGGGCGTGCCGCACCGGGCGTGGCTGTTCAAGTGCAAGCCGGTGGTCGAGGTGGTCCGGCCGGAGGGCGCCGTTCCGCACTACCTCCCGGGAACGAACACGTTTGTCGAAGAATTCCGCAAGCGCTACAACTTGCCGGAATCGATCACGCGCGGCGGCGCGGCGCAGACGTATCCGCCGGGTTCGGAGCCGTCCGGCCCCGCGCCCGCGATGAGGGGCCCGGCCCTCGTGACGCCGGCGCCGGGCGAGGTGAAGGTCCTGCACGTCCAGGGGCAGGTCTACATGCTCGTCTCCACCGAGGGCAACATGGTGGTGCACGCGGGTGAGGAAGGCGTGCTCGTCGTCGACACGCTGCCCCGCTCGCTGTCGAAACAGGTGCTCGCCGCCATCCGCGGCATCTCCGACAAGCCGATTCACTACATCGTCGATACGCAGGCGGACGAGGACCATACCGGCGGGAACGAAGCCATCGCGGAAGCCGGCCCGACGCGTCCCGATCGAGTGCCGCTTTTGAGCGGCCTCGGAGGGAATGCGGGCGGTATCACGAGCATCATCGCGCACGAGAACGTGCAGAAGCGGATGAGAACGCCGGCGGCCGGCGGCGGCAGCGCCCGGCCCGTGGCCGCATGGCCGGTCGACACCTTCATCAACGACGAGAGCGACGTGTTCTTCAACGACGAAGCCGTGCAGGTGCTGCACCAGCCGAACGCGCACGCGGACGGCGACAGCATCGTGTTCTTCCGGCGGTCGGACGTCATCGCGACCGGAGACGTGTACTCGACCGTCAGCTATCCCATCTTCGACAAGGCGCAGGGCGGCAGCATCAACGGCGTGATCGCCGCGCTGAACCGGATCATCAAGCTGGCCGTGGCCACCGGCAACATGGAGGGCGGCACGATGATCGTTCCCGGCCACGGACGCCTGAGCGACAAGATGGACGTCGTCGAGTACCGGAACATGTGCACGATTGTGCGCGATCGCGTCCAGGCGCTGGTGGCCCAGGGCAAGACGCTCGAGCAGGTGCAGGCGACCCAGCCGACGCTCGACTACGATGCGCGCTACGGCGCTGCCACGGGGCCGGCGTCGCCGCGCGCGTTCGTGGCCGCGGTGTACGAAAGCGTGCGCGCAACTCCAGCCAAAGGATCCAGATGATGTCCGCGAAAGCTTCGACGTCCGTTCTGTGTGTCGTGGCGCTCGTCGCCGGCCTGGCCATTGCGCTGCAAGGCCAGGGCCGAGGGGCGCCTCCTGCCGCGCCCGCCGGCCCGCGAATCGGGAAAGTCGAGCGCGTGACCGTTCACGGCAAGTCGCTCGAGGGCAACCTCGAGGCCGACTCGCCCGATCGCGAGGCGACGGTCTATCTGCCGCCGAGCTACCTCACGGATCAGGCGCGCCGGTTTCCGGTCGTATATCTGCTGCACGGCTACGGCGGACGCGCCGACACGTTCACGGCGCGACTGGCCACCCTTCAGGAGAGCGGCGATCGGCTGGCCGCCGCTCCAGGCTTCAGCGAGCCCATCGTCGTCACACCCGACGCGTTCACGCTGCACAAGGGCAGCATGTATTCGAATTCGGCGACGACGGGCGATTGGGAACGGTTCATCGCCGAGGATCTCGTGGCCTACATGGACGGCCATTACCGGACGCTCGCCAACCGCACGAGCCGGGGGCTCGCCGGTCACTCGATGGGCGGGTACGGTGCGCTGCGGATCGGGATGAAGCGGCCGGACGTGTTCATGAGCCTGTACCTCATGAGCTCGTGCTGTCTGGGCGCCAACCGCAACCCGCGGCCGGATGCGCTGGCGGCGTCAGAGGCCATCAAGACGCGCGAGCAGGCGGAAGAGGCGGGGCGAGCGCCCGGCTTCGGCCCGTCGGTCAGCCTGGCGTCGGCGGCCGCGTGGTCGCCGAATCCGGCCAACCCGCCGCTGTACCTCGATCTGCCGGTCAAGGACGGCAAGGTGCGGCCGGACATCGTCGCGAAGTGGGTGGCGAACGCGCCGCTCGAGATGCTCGAGCAGTACGCGTCGAACCTGAAGAAGTACTACGCGGTAGCGATCGAGGTCGGCACCAGCGACCCGCTGCTCGCCTCGAACCGCCAGCTGCACGATGCGCTGACGCGTCTTCGCGTGCCGCACGCCTACGAGGAATACGACGGCGACCACACCAACAAGGTGAAGGAACGGATCGAGCGGAACGTGCTGCCGTTCTTCTCGAAAGACCTGGTGGCGCCGGCGAACCCGACCTCCCCCGCGCCTCAGCCCTGACCGGCAGGCCTGCACGACATGTGAAACGTTGGGGAGGGGCTGAGCACCATAGGTTGATGCGGAGGAGACGGCCATGAGACGTGCATTGCTCGTGGGAACGCTGCTGGCCCCTGTACTGATTGTCCTGATCGGTGCGTGTTCCAGCAAGGCTCCTGAATCAACGCCGGCCTCGACTCCGGCTTCCGCCGCGAATGTGCCGCCGCTCGAGGCGTATCGCAACGGGCTGAGCGATACCGAGCGGCAGGAGTTCTACCATCTGTCCGAAGGCGGCGAGATTCTCCCGCTGGCTCTCTTGCGGGCGCTGACGCGTGCGAGAACCCCGCAGGAACCGCCGGGCGGCGGTCTGGTGCCTTTTACCCAGAACCTCGAGCGTTACGGCTTCATCCCCGACGCAATGAGCAGCCAGAATCCCGTCGGCCTTCCCGTCGGGATGACGGTGGCCCGCTCGCGCCTCACGAACCGCGTGATGGTCGGGTTCAACTGCACGACGTGCCACGTCGGCGAGTTGTGGAAGAACGGCCAGCGCGTGCGGATCGACGGCGGGCCCAACATGATTCGGCTCAATGACATGTTCGGGGACGTCAAGACGGAGCTCGAGGCGACGATCAAGGAGACCGGCCGCCGCGAGCGATTCCTGGCGGACGTCATCCGGTACAAACGTGAAGACGACGATCGTTTCCCCTCCGATCGGACCGCCGCGGATCGGGTGAAAGATCTGAGGAGCGACATCGACACGGCACAGGCTTTCAAGGGTTACATCGAGGCGATGCCGCTGCTGAAGGACATGGCCACCGTCGTGAACGGTTACGGGCGGGTGGACGCGTTCGGCGTGGCCCGCAACCTGTTGTTCGGCGGCAACGAGCGGAACCGCCGCCCGCAGAATGCGCCTGTCAGCCTCTCCTACATCTGGGGCCTGGAGAACACCGCCTGGCTCCAGTGGGGCGCCAACATGAACTCGGTCATGGAGCGGAACATCGGCCAGTCGCTCGGCGTGGGCGCCGTGTTCAACCCCGATACGTTCGCGTCCACGTCGCGGCTCGACAACCTTAACAAGCTCGAACACCTCGCCTACAAGCTGAGCCCGCCGGCCTGGCCGACGGCCGTTTTTGGCGCGGTGGACGAAGCCAAGGCCGCGCGCGGACGCGGCGTCTATGAGCGGATGTGCGCGAACTGCCACGAGAAGCCGTTCGAGGTGGCCGCGAACGGCCTGGTGTCGTACCAGCTGTTCAAGCTGAGCGAAGTCGGGACGAGCCCGCTGGCCGCCGAGAACTTCGACCAGGTCGTCCTCGTGGACGGGAAGGAGCTTCGCTTCGCAGACGCGGCGTTCAGCATCCTCGAGAGCCTGAAGAAGCAGTACTACGCTGCCAACAACGTCTCGGAGCAGACGCAGGCCGAATGGGAAAATCGCGCGCGCCGGCCGGCGCCGCGCATGCGCAGCACGCTTGCCGACGCCGAGAAGTATCCGGATTCGAAGGGCGGGCGCGTATATCCAGCCAAGCCGCTGGCGGGGATCTGGGCGACGGCTCCGTATCTGAACAACGGATCGGTGGCCAACATGTGGGATCTGCTCACGGCGCCCGAGGCGAGGCCCGCGAAGTTTCCGCTCGGCTCGCGGGAGTACGACACGGAAAAACTGGGGTATTCGACGACGGCGAACCCTGCGTCGCCGGCGCCCGCGTGGGAATTCGATACAACGCGGCCCTCGAACTCGAATCGCGGCCACGTGTACGGCACCAGGCTGTCGGACGACGACAAGTGGGCGCTGATCGAGTTCCTCAAGATCCTGCGGCCTGGCGACATCAAGAAGGATCCCGTGAGGCGCGCGTCAGCCACTTGAATTGTTGGCCGGGTCGGCGATGCGGGATAACATCCGCGCCATCATGGTGACGCAATACACGACCGTCCTCGACCTGCTCCCACTCTGGGCCTTGTTTCTGGCCATCGTGACGCTCGTCCTGGCAGCCATCGAGGGCGGCCACCGGCTGGGAACCTATCGTCAGGGCCTGCCGGGTCGCGAGAAGGACGCGCCTGTCGGCGCGATGGTTGGCGCCATGCTGGGGCTCCTGGCGTTCATGCTGGCGTTCACGTTCGGGATGGCGGCGTCGCGCTTCGACACAAGAAAACAACTGGTGCTCGAAGAGGCCAACGCGATCGGGACGACCTATCTGCGGACCGCGATGCTCCCCGAGAAACGCGACGAGATTCGCGACCTTCTGCGGTCCTACGTCGATACCCGCCTGGAGGCCGTCCAGTCGAATCGAGTAGCGAACGAAATCGTGAAGTCCGAAGACATACAGGCCCACCTGTGGTCGGCTGCGACCGCGGTCGCGCTGCAGCATCCCGACTCAATCATCGTCGGCCTGTTCGTCGATTCCCTTAATCAGGTGATCGACGTCCATGCGAAGCGAGTGGCCGCCGGCCTGAGGAACCGCATTCCCGCCACCATCTGGGTGGCGCTGTTGACGATCGCTCTGCTGTCACTGGCCGCGATGGGCTACCACGCCGGGCTTGTGGGCACAGTCCGCTCGCTCGCCGTCATCGTCGTGGCGATCACGTTTTCCGCGGTCATCGTGCTCATCGCGGATCTGGATCGCCCGCAGGAAGGGTCGCTGACGGTGAGCCAGCAGGCCCTCATCGATGTCCGGCAGTCGATGAACCCGCAAGGCAAGTGATCGGGTCGTCAGGCAACGCGTTTCACGACGACGGCCGTGAGGTCGTCCACTTGTCTCGTGCCTGCGGCAAAACGTACGACGGCGTCGTGAAGGCTGGAGATGATCTGTGAGGCCGGCAGGTTGCGCGCGGTCCGGATGGTCTCCTCGAGCCGCGGGATCCCGAAATCGTCCCCTCCCGCATTTTCCCACTCGAAGAACCCGTCGGTGAGGAGCACCAGCAGATCGCCTGGCGCGAGGCGGATCTTCTGCGGCGGGCCATAGGCCATGGTGGGGATGATTCCGAACGGGATGCCATGTGCGTCGAAGCTCTGGACGCGATCGTCGGCCGCCGTGTACAGCAGCAGCGGTCCATGACCGGCGGAGAGGAGATCGAGCCGGCCCTCCGCGGGTTCGAGCGCGGCCGCCACGAACGTCACGAGCTTGCCCGGCGGCAAGTCGTCACAGAGCAGGCCGTTCAGGTGGCTCACGATCGCGCCAAGATCTGACTGCTCGGTCAAGCCGGCGCGGCTATAGGCATGACACGTGGCTGCGATGAGGGCCGCACCGATGCCGTGGCCGGTGACGTCTGCGAGCGTGAACGCCACGCGTCCATCGGGGAGGGCCTGCCACCCGAAGTAGTCCCCGCCCGTCTGGTCGGCCGGCTGATTCCAGCCGGCCACGTCGTACCCGGCAAGTTGCGGCGCCTGACTCGGGAGGAGCGCTTGCTGGATGGCGCGAGCTGTTTCGAGCTCCGCGCGTATCCGCTCCACCTCGCGCACTTCCCGCAACGCCACGCGCACGTGGCCTCGTACTTGACGCGCCACCTCGCCGGCCACGAGTCCGGCCACGAGGATGATGGCGATGTTGCCGACGTAGAACTCGATCGGATACAGGCCTGCGCCCAGATCCGGCGTGGGATATCGGGCGAACACGTAGATTACGACAGCCGAATAGCCGGCCGCCGAACTGATCCCCGACAGGCGTGACAGGGTCGGACTCAACCGGAGCGTCGACAGCGAGATGAAGAGAAAGTAAATCAGCACGACCGGCGCGACGAGGGCGGCGTACGGGCGCGTCATCCCCATTGCGATGAGCACGCCGAGGCCGACCGTTGGAAACAGTGCCTCGACGATGACGTTGCCCATCCAACGCGAAGGGTGCGGTTCGGTCCCGGCTTTCAACGCGCTGCTGACGCGCCAGAGCGTCGCCGCTTCATAGGCGATCATCACGCCGAAAAACGCCGCGAGGATCGGCAACCCCCGCGCGCCCTCGATTCCGTCGACGACGATCCTTCGCGCCGCGGTGACGACGAACAGCAGGCACAACACGATCAGGATCGCGATGATGCGAACCCGGTCGCTTTGAAGCGCCGCCTGCCTCAGGCTTTTCGAGTCGAGTTCCGTGGTGTCCAACGTCGCCGTTGCCTCCGTGCCGGTGCGAACGGGTAACTCTACCGCAAGCCCGGCGCCACGCGACTCTTCCCGAAGCAGTACGAGATGATGGCGCATGCGGCGCGCCGTGATATTCGGCCTTGTGGTCGCAGCGGGGTGCGCCCTTGCGTGCGGACCGCGAGACACGCGGATAAGGCTGACGTTTTCCGGGAGCGCGCTCGGGACGGAGGGCGACGTCGTACGGCGTCAACTTGCCCGGTTTTCTGAACGGCGTCCCGGCACGCGCGTGGATCTGCAGGTCACGCCAGATTCGGCGGATCAACGCCATCAGCTCTACGTGCAGTGGCTCAATGCCCGGGCGCCGTCACCGGACATTCTTCAGCTCGACGTCATCTGGATGTCGGAGTTTGCGGCGGCCGGATGGATTCAGCCGCTCGACGCCTTCGAACCAGGCGTGGACGATTTCCTGCCGGCAGCGCTCGCGGCCGCCCGCTGGAGGGGGGCGCTGTATGCGATACCGTGGTTCGTCGACGTCGGGCTGCTTTACTGGCGGACGGATCTCATCGACCGGGAGCCACGATCTCTCGCGGAGCTGCGACAGATGGCGCTGAGGCTGCGTGAGGCGCACGCCACGAGTTTCGGACTGGTCTGGCCGGGCGCGCGCTACGAAGGGCTCGTGACCGTATTCCTCGAGCACCTGGCGGCGTTCGGCGGCGGTATTCTCGACCCGCACGGGCGCGTGATCGTCGACGACCCCGCGGCGATCCGCGCGCTCGGCTTCATGGTGAACGCAGTCAACGTCGACCACGTCGTCCCTGCGGCTGCACTGACGTGGCAGGAAGAGCAGGTGCGCTTCGCCTTTCAGAACGGCGAAGCGGCGTTCATGCGTAACTGGCCGTATGCGTGGACGCTGCTGCAGGACGAATCACGGTCGCGCGTCGCACGGCGCGTGGCCGTGGCGCCGTTTCCGGCGGGGGAGGGCGGCAAGCCCGCCGCGACCCTCGGCGGCGCCCAACTCGCCATCAACGCCCGGAGCGAACACCCCGCACTCGCGTTCGATCTCGTGGCTTTTTTGACCGCGCCCGAGCAGATGATCGAGCGTGCCCGATTGGCCGCACAGCTGCCTCCCCGCCGTTCGCTGTACGACACGCCGGAGCTCGCAGCGGCGCTGCCGATTCCGCTCGATCAGGTTCGACAGGTGCTGGAGGCGGCCGTCCCGAGGCCGGCGACCCCCGTGTACAGCGAGCTGTCAGAGATTCTGCAGGTGCGGATTCATCGCGCGCTGACGGGGCAGCAGGCGCCAGAGGCCGCCCTTCAGGAGGCCGCGCGCGAGATGCGTGCGCTGCTGGCGCGCGCCGGCCTGTCCACCGAAGGTCCGGCGCAGTGAATCATCGGCCGGCACCGATCGATCGCGATGAGACACGGCTGGCGTGGATTCTGGTTGCGCCGGCGTTGACGATCATCCTGCTCGTGGCGGTGGTCCCGATCGCCGCAACGGGGTGGGAAGCGCTGCATCTCCACGATCTCCGCCTGCCGTGGCTGGGCACCCCGTTCGTCGGTGCGGGGAACTTCGTGGAGGCGGCCCGCGATCCGCGCTTCGGCGCGGCTCTGCTGCATACGATCGCGTTTGCCCTGATCAGCGTACCGCTCGAGCTCACGCTGGGTCTTGCGCTGGCGATGATGATGCAGTCGGTCGTGCGAGGCCGCGCGATCATCCGCGTCTCGGCGCTGCTGCCGTGGGCGATTCCGACCGTCGTCGCGGCGCTGCTGTGGCGGTTCATGTTCGAAGCCCGCACCGGCATTCTGGCGACCGCGTTTCAGACGTTCGGGCTCGTGGGTCCTGAGTTCGACTGGTTTGTGCACCCGCTCGCGGCCTGGGTGCCGATCATTGCCGGCGATGTGTGGAAGACCACGCCGTTCGTCGCGATTCTCCTTCTGGCCGGACTCGAGACCGTTGACCCGGCGCTCGGCGAGGCGGCGCGGATCGACGGCGCGGGTCCGGCGAGGGTGTTGTTCACCATCACGCTGCCGCTCCTCACGCCCGCACTCGTCGTGGCCGCGGCATTTCGGATGCTCGACGCACTGCGCCTTTTCGATCTGGCGTATGTGGTCACGGGGGGCGGCCCGGGCACGGCAACCGAGCCGCTGTCGTTGTACGCGTTCATCGCGTTGATGCAGCGGCTGCGCTTCGGCTACGGATCCGCGTTGTCGGTGACCGTCTTCCTGCTGACCTTCGCCTTTGCGCTCGTGTGGGTGCGTGCGCTCGGACGCTCTCTGACCGGAGCGCGGTCGTGAGTGTTCGACCGGCGGCGATCGTAGTGGCGGGGGCGGGCGCTCTGCTCCTCGCGGCGCTGCTCTTCCCGATCTACTGGATGTTCGTTGCGTCGCTGATGCCGGAGTCGCGACTGTTCGAGGCAGGATCGCTGCTGCCGGCCGCCGTCACGTTCGAGCACTACCGCGCGCTCTTTGACGAGCGCGATTTTCTCGTGCCGATTCGAAACTCGCTGGTCGTCTCCGGGCTGACGACGATCGTGGCCGTGCCGGTCGCGGCGCTGTGCGCGTACGCGCTGGCGCGCCTGCGAATGCCCGGAAAGGGTCTGCTGCTCGCGTCCGTCCTCGCCGTATCCATGTTTCCGCAGATTTCGATCGTGCCGCCGCTCTACCTGATCCTGCGCGAGCTTGGGCTTCTGAATACGTACGGCGGCCTGGTGCTTCCGTACCTGACCTTCTCGATGCCGCTCGCCATCTGGCTGCTGACGGGATTCTTCCGCCAGCTGCCCCGTGATCTGGAAGAAGCGGCAATGCTGGACGGCGCGACGCGGATGCGGACGCTGCGCGACGTGGTGCTGCCCCTGGCCGCGCCTGGGGTCGCGAGCACGGCGATCCTGACGTTTCTCTACTGCTGGAACGAGTTTCTCTTTGCGCTGTCGTTCACGCTCGGCCCCGAACGCTACACGGTTCCCGTCGCCATCATGCTGTTCCGCGGCCGCTATCAGGTGCCCTGGGGCGAGGTGCTGGCGGCAGCCGTCGTCGCGACGATTCCGGTCGCGCTGCTGGTCCTGGCCTGTCAGCGGCGCATTGTCGCGGGCCTGACCCTCGGCGCCACGAAAGGGTGAGCGTGGCAGCCATCACGCTCACCGGGATTTCAAAGACGTATCCAAACGGCCACGTCGCGATCCGCCCTCTCGACCTGCGCATCGAGGACGGAGAGTTCCTGGTGCTGGTCGGGCCATCGGGTTGCGGCAAGAGCACGCTGCTCAGGCTGATTGCCGGCCTCGAAACGCCCACAGGCGGCCGCATTCTCATCGGCGACGAGGACATGACCGCCCAACCGCCGCAGCGGCGAGACCTCGCGATGGTTTTTCAGAGCTATGCGCTGTACCCGCACATGAGCGTGCGGGACAACCTTGCCTACGGGTTGCGGGTGCGGCGGACCGACGCCGTCACGATTGCGCGGCAGGTGGGAATGGTCGCGCAGGCGCTCGATATCGAAGACGTGCTCGATCGGCGCCCGGCCCAGCTGTCGGGCGGCCAGCGCCAGCGGGTTGCCCTGGGGCGGGCGATCGTCCGCAAGGCGAATGCGTTTCTCCTGGACGAGCCGCTCTCCAATCTCGATCCGGCGCTCCGCGCGCAGGCGCGCGCCGAACTGCGCCGGCTTCACCGGATGCTCGGCACCACCGTGGTCTACGTGACGCACGATCAGGAAGAAGCGATGACGCTGAGCGGCCGTCTCGCCGTGATGCGCGACGGCGCGCTCGAGCAGGTGGCGCCGCCGCTCGAGGTGTACGCGAGGCCCGCCAACACATTCGTGGCGCGGTTCATCGGCGCGCCCGCGATGAACCTGCTGCCTGCTGCGGTTGCCGGCATAGAGGCACCTGACGGGGCGGTCGCCGGCATCCGGCCGCAGGACGTGCGCGTTGGTACGGAAGGGCGCCGCCGCGCCACGGTGGAACTCGTCGAGCCGCGCGGGCCCGATTACGTACTCCACCTGCACCTCGACGGATCGAACACTCCGCTTCTCGCCGTCGTCAGCGGTCCCGCAGCGCCCGCCGCCGGCGCCGACGTGTTTGTCACGCTGCCCGCCGACCGGCTGCACATTTTTGACCAGCGGAACGGAAGCCGGCTGACCGGCGCGTGATCAGGGTTCGCTTCTCATCGCGTGAAGCGCAGCACTCCTCGCGACGACGACAACACGAGCGTGCCGTCAGAGAGTGTCACGGCGCTGTCGCCGCCGATCAGACCAGTGTAGGTGGACTCGAACGCCATGGCGGGACACGCCGCGCGCGTGCACGCGAGCGCGGGTCCCGCTGTCAGCGGCTGTCCCGACAAACTGAACGTGGCGCCGCAGGTGTTGCAGTCGGCTCGCGTCGACAGGCGATCGCCCGCAAACGTCAGCGTGTAACTTGCGCCGGCCGGTGTCGCCAGCTCGACGCCCCCGGCAACATGCGTTGATTGCAGACTCCATGTGCCGGCCAGCTGGTCCGCCGTGAGAGCGCGGGAGCCCGAGAGCGGCGGGAGCGGGAGCGTCGTACTGAAGCAGGGGTGAAGGCCGCACTACTTCAGAGGCGGATGGCGTTCGTGAGGATCAGGACGGCGGCGATCGCGCCGACGGCCTGCCACCACAGCTCGGTCCGCTCTTTCAGCACGAACGTTCCGAGGCACAACACGAGGCCGGCCGCGAACAGGAACTGCCAGTACAGCTCCTCGCGGCTCTCCTCCGCCTGCGCTTCGATGCTGGTCACCGCCCGGCGCCTCACGCTTTCGATGATCCGGAACGCCACGTCGCGATCCGGCTCGTGGCCCAGCTCGAAGTATTCGCCCCCGCCGGCGCCCGCGATCTGGCGGAGCGATTCACGGTCGAGGCCCGCGTGGATCGTGGGCGGCGGAATGGTCCCGTCGGCGCGCGGCGCTTCGGGAATCATCCCGCCGCCGATGGTTCCGACCCCGACCACGTTGACCGGAATGCGCTTCTGCCGCGCGTTCAGCAGGGCGATCGCCACGTCCCCCGACCACGCCTGGCCGTCCGTGATGACGACGAAGCCCTTGGGATTCTTGACCTTGCCGAACAGCTCCTGGTCCTTTTCGACGAGCTGCACGCCCCAGTCGATGCCCTTCTCGATGTTCGTGTCCCAGGTCGGGTTGTCCTCGAGCCGGAACGGCGAGTGCTCCCCGAGGTGATCGAGGAAGAAGAAGAACGAGTTCGGATCCTTGGTCAGCCGCACCTGCGGTGCGACAGTGTGCGCGAACAGCGCCAGCGCGACGCGGTCGCCCTTCCAGCTGAGCGCGTCGGCAAACACCCGCAGAAACTGCACCGAGCGGCGCCACCGGTCGGGTTTGACGTCTTTCACGTACATCGACGCGGAGCCGTCCTGCAGGATCACGATGTCGGCGCCCGATTTGCGCACGATGACGACGCGCGCCTGCGGCCTCGCGAGGGCGACGATGAGCAGGCTGGCGGCGACGATGAGGGTGAGCCAGAAGGCGAGATCGCCGAAGAACGTGAACCGCTCGCGCACCGGGACCACGCGCGCCTGCATGTACCGGCGCGTGTCGGCGCGGCGCCGGACCACCTGCGCGATCCAGAAGATCAGCAGCACGCCCGGCGCCGCAAGCAGCCACAGATACAGCGGCTCGCCGAACGTCAGCGTGTTGAAATCGATGCCCGTGATCACGCTAGCCCTTGCGCTTGGTCGCCGCCGCCTTGCCGGCGACACCTTGATCCTGGCGCTCCTGCGAATCGAGCGGGATGTAGATCTTGAAATCGCTCATCGTGTTCTCGAGCGTCGGCGGCGCGCCGGAGGCGCCGTCCGGACCTTTCATCACGATATCGCCGGCGCCCGGCTTGCGCTTGCCCTTGTCCACCTCGTCGCGCAGCCGGACGAGGTACTCGTAGTTGAACGCCGCGTCTTCCTGGTTCGCGGTGTTCTTGAGCACGGCCTGGTAGGCATTGATCCCGGCATCGAGCGCCTGCATCGTCGTCGCCTTGTCCTTCGACTGGCCCTGCCCGGTCCGGTAGACGGCGTTGGCGACGATCAGCTGAAGCGCGGTGTTGTCGGCCGGGACGGCGCCGATGGGATCCGTCTGCTGAGGGATGACGTCGCCGTAGGATTTCTGCCAGTAGTGCATCGAGGCCCTGCGCGCGCGGATCTCGTTCACGGGGCCGTTACCGACCCACGGCAGGTGGCTGCCGTACTCGTAATAGCGCTCGGCGGTGGCGAACGTCTCCTCCACGCCGTCGTAGGTCTGCATCGTGACGTTCGCCTGCGCCTGGGCCATGTCGCGCTCGAGGAAGCCGAGCTTCGCCAGCGCCGCGCCGAGCAAGGCCAGCAACACCGCCGCCGCGAGCAGACCTGAAATGCCTTTCATCTTTCACCCTCCGTCCGGCTGTAGCGCGGCCCTTTCAGGGCCGCGAAGGCGGCGCTGAAAGCCCCGCCCTACATCATGGAAACGTTCGAAACGTTCTGAATCCGAGCTTCATCACGCCGGCCGAGAGCCACAGCATCACGGCGACGAGCGCGTAGCCGTCGAAGCGCGGCCGCTGGGCCGTGTATTCGCGGACGTCGATACGGCCGGTCGAGAGCTTGTCGATCTCGGCTTCGGCCTGCAGGATCGCGTCCTCGCTGTCCGCCGCGTAGAAGCGACCGCCGGTTCGTTCGACGAGCGGCTTCCACAGCTTGTCCGTCGGAATCTGGCCTTCTTTCAGGCCGAAACCCGTGCGCACCATGAACACGGGAATCTTGTACTTCCTCATGTCGTCGATGACCGATTCGATCGGCTTTCCCTTGATGTTCTTTTCCTCGTCGCGCCCGTCGGTGAACAGCAGCATGGCGTTGCCGGAGGCGTTCACGAAGTCGAAGGCCTTGAAAAGCGCGGTGGCCTGGTTCAGGCCCTGGATGATCGTCGTGCCCCAGTCGTTGAAGTTGCCCCATTCCTTCGGGCTGCTGATGAGCCGGATGCTCAGCAGGATGTTGTCGTAGTCCGTCGTGAACGGCGTGACGACGTACGCTTCGTTGCCGAACTGGATGAGCGCAATCAGGTCGTGGTAGCGGCCGTTCATCCGCAGCTTCATGAAGTGCTCGGCGGCGGCCACCGCGGTATAGAAGGCGCGGTTCTCCGGCGTCTTCATCGTCTTCGTTTCGAACTTCATCACCATGCTCGAGGAGCCGTCGACGAGCAGGGCGATCCGACGCCCGGGGTACGAGGTCTCTTCGCGTGTGAAGGCCGTGTGCGGGTCGGCAAGCGCGACGGCGAAAAACGGCACGCCCAGCAGGAAAACCAGGAAGGCGCCGTGGCGGAACGCCGAGAAGTGCGAGCGGAGGAACACCGGGAGCAGCGCGGGCAGCGTCACGTGCGTGCGGCCGGCCTTCTGCGAGCGCAGCCCGCGGGCGAGCAGCATCAGGCCCGAAATCGACACGAGGATCACGAGCACCAGGACGGCTGTCCACGTTTCGTCGAAATGCAGGTCCGCCCAGGACAGACGAATCCAGTCGCTCAGCGCGTCCTGGATCATCGAGAGGATCTCTTTCAGCGGGACCACACCATGCCCCCGACGTCAGCGGCAGTTCTCGCAACGGCACCGGCCGTGCGGACGGGCCAGAGGTTTGCGACCCGAAGTTTCTTCAGCGCGCTGACGCCCTGCTCGAACGCGGCGTCGAGCGCCGCCGTGTCGAGCTGGCCATTCCGCCCGTAGCGGGCCGCGCGGAACGTGTTCAGCGACTCCTGCAGATCGTTCAGCAGCAATTCGGCCCGCGGGCTGGGCCGGCGTCCGTTCGCGTCCTCGAGCGTTCGCGCGATGGTCCCGGACGTCGTGGACGTGGAGATCAGCGCGCGTTTAGGCCGGAAGCAGGCCCTTGCGCACCGCCAGCTGACCGTCGCCCGGCGCGACGTGCGCCTCGCACGACTTCCTGGGCGACGGGACGGCCGAGGGCGACGGCGCTCGCGATGCGAAACACCGCCAGCGCGCGGCCCGGCGAGCTCGCCGGTCCAGCCGTCGCGCGCGACTTCCTGCCCGATGGCGGCTGCGCTCCTCGCGCAGCCGCGCAGCACCGCGCGGAGCGGCAGCGCGCGCTCGGCCGACGGCGTCCGGACGCGGTACCGGCCGATGACGCGCACGAGCGCCAAGCCAGCAGCACGACCGCGAAGCCGAACGCGACCGCGGATGCCACGAGCTCGGCCGAGGACCGCAGGCGGCGCGCTTCGATGTCGGCGAACGTATCGGTCGTGGTGTCGCGGATGTCCGCCGCCTTCTTCGGCACGAGCGAGTTCACGCGCATCGCCAGGGCCGGCAGCGCATACGTCTGATCGCGGCCCTGCGACCCGCCGCCGATGGCTGGACTGGACGTGATACGTGATCTTGACGGCCGGGATGTCCACGTCCTTCCCGAAGAACACGTCGCCGATGAGGCGCGTCGTGTATTCGTACTGGATGTAGCGCAGCGGCGGCGTCCGGATGTCCTCGTGGCGCACGCCCTTCACCACCTCGAACGGCTGCAGCGCCACGGTCGTCGGCTCGAGCTGGTTCAGGTCGGGGACGACCTTCACGGCCGCCGTCTCCACGACGCTGCACGTCAGCGTGACGGTGAACCGCTCGCCGATGTTGACGGCGTTCCGGTCGGTCTTCCACCAGCACGCGATCGGTTCGACCTCGACGTCGCCGGGCGCGTGCGGCACCGGGGCCGGGCGGGCAGGCGGCGCCTTCGGCTTGACCGGCGCGGCCGCCGGAGCTGGCGGGCGGGCTGGCTCTGGGTCGCCTGCCCGGCTTGTCCGGCCTGGCCGGAGACGCCCACGGCGCTCGAAACGCCTCCCATCACGGCGATGACGACGACGATACCGACGCTCGATGTCATATGCCCCTCAGCTGAACTTGCGCAACCGCCGCTCGCGCACGAACTCCACGAGCGTCGTTTCCATTTCCCATCGATCCAGGCCCACGCGCACGATGTCGAGGTCCGCGTCGCGCGCCATCGCCATCACCTGCTCCTGCCATTGTTCGACCCGCGAGGCCAGGCGCGCAAGCTCACGCCGTGACACGACCCTGGTGCTGCCCGTCTCGACGTCGAACGTCTCGATCCAGCCGGCCGACGCCGGAGGCAGCTCGTACGCGAAGCGCACGTCGGCCATCATCAGGAACACGTCGTGCATCCCGTTCAGCAGCGAGAGTTCGTTGAGCACCCGCTGCGCGTCGGCGAACAGAAAGTCCGAGATGACCGGCACGAGCGACGTCTTGCGCAGGTGGCCTTCGATGGTGGCCATGACGTCGCCCTGCGGCGATGCCGGGTCTGCGGCCACCGGCCGCTCGTACAGGTCGAGGCAGTAGATCACGTGCGGCTTGCCGATCCTCGGCCGCGCCGCCGCCACCTGGCGGAATCCATCGTCGAACGTGATGAGCCCGAACTGGTCCTGGAAGAACACGGCCGACAGGCCGACGGCGGCGATGGAGCGGGCGATGGCCGCGGCGATAGGCACGCCGGCCGCGCCGCACCGCGTCGACATCGACGCGTCGGCGACGGCGAGGACGGTGGCCGTGCTGTCCTGCTCGAACTCGCGCGTGACGAGCGGGCTGAAGTTGGTCATCGACGACTGCGCCCAGTCGATGTGCGACATGCGGTCGCCCGGCTGCCAGTCGCGGCTGCCCGACGAAGTTGAAGCCGGAGCCCTTGAAGACGCTCGCGTGGTCGCCGAGCGTGTACTCCTTCATCCGGCGAAGGATGAAGAGCTCGATCTCGGCGATTTCCTGGAGATTGACCAGCGGAGGCGTCTCGACGCCGTTCATGGCACGGGAACCTTGTCGATGATGTCGTCGATCACCATGTCGACCGAGATGCCGTGGCTGGCCGCGTGCGGGCCGAGCCACACGCGATGGCCGAGCACGTACCGGGCCAGGTCCTGGATGTCCTCCGGATACACCTCGGCGCGGCGGCCGTGGAGCAGCGTCCACACCTTGACGAGGCGTCCCCAGCAAATCGTCGCGCGCGGCGACGCGCCGAGATCGACGGCCTTCTCGACCAGCTCGGACGGCGATCGATGGTGCCACTCGGTTTCCGCGTTATACGGCCGCGTCGCGCCGACGAGCCGCCGGATGTAGGTGGCAAGCGCTTCGTGCAGGAACACCTCGCGCGTGACCGCCCCCCGCAGCTCGATAATCCGCTCCTTCGACATCAGACCCTTCAGGCGGACCTTCTTGAAGTCGAAGTTGACGAGCTTTTCTTCCTCTTCCGGCTTCAGGTACGCGATGTTGACCATGATCGCGAAGCGATCGGTCGCGGCTTCGGAAAGCGGAAATGTGCCCTGCCCGAGCTCGATCGGGTTCATCGTCGCGATCGCGAAGTTGAAGGCCGGCAGCTCGTAGGTGGTCTTGCCGACGGTGACGGTGCGATCCTGCAGGCCCTCGAGAAACGCGCTCTGCGACTTCAGGGGGATGCGGTTGATCTCGTCGAGCAGGATCACTTCGCCCGACGCCAGCGGGCCGAACTCAGTGATGAACTCGCCGGTCGCCGGGTTGATCATCTGGAAACCGACCACCTCCGTGGGCTGGAGGTCGGCGCGGCCCTGGATGCGCGCGAACTTTGCGCCGCTGATCGCGGCGATGATGACGCCGAAGAACGTCTTCCCGACGCCAGGGACGCCGCGCAGGAGCAGGTTCCCGGCGTTCACCTGGCGCTTCTCGTCCTTGTCGTACGTGGTCGGGATTTCCGACAGGAGCACGACGTTCGCGAGGGTCTTCTCGATCTCGTAACCGATTAGCGCGTTACCGGCCTCGGCGACGATCGCTTCGTGCAAATCGATGGTCTCTTGCAGCTCAGGGTGCATGGGCGCCTTTAGCAGGGTGCCGCAGATGCACCCTGAATGCTGAACGCACAACGCAGAACGTAGAGGAATTGCGCCAATTCTACGTTCGCCGTTCGCCGTTCCTCGTTCAGGCCGCGCCTTTCAGCAGCCTGTGGACCCTGAATCATACTTGATGCGCCAGGGGGCCGTGCCGGGCGCCTCGGGGCTCGTAAGGATGGCGCTAGAATGCGGAGATGGTGAAGCTCGTTGAACGGTGCTCGGGCGTCGGCGACCTGATGCGGCACGACCAGGTTATCCGCCGGGTTCGTTACGAATTCAGCGTCTTTCAGGGCATGGTCCCGCAATCAGGCTTGCCGATTCCCGGCCAGCGGACGCTGACCGGCTCCATCGACTTCGTGCCCGCCGCGGAATCGATCGATCTCGTTGGTCCCGTCCTCACGCTCAAGCTCGAGGACGGCCGTCACGTCGGCATCACGCTCACCGGCGAGGGCGGAGCGATCGCGGAAGGCCGCCACGGCACCGGCGCGTGCCTGTGCTGCTGATGGCAACGTCCGGCTGAAGCCGGACGCTACGGCCGTCATGACGGCAGCGTGATGACGACTTTGCTGAAGAAATCGCCGGAGGCCTGACAGCGGTAGGCCTGCAGCGCGTCCGCGAACGGAAATTCCCTGCCCACCACCGGCTGAATGCGTCCGGCCACGATGGCCTTGTTCATCGACTCGAACATCTCCCGGTTGCCGACGAAGATGCCGTGCAGGCTGCCCCATTTCGGCATCAGCGTGTACGGGTTGACATCGCCGCCGCCGCGCCCGGTGAGAAGGCCGATCAGGACGACCTTGCCGCCGAAGGCGAGCGACTGAAAGGACCGGTTCAGCGTGCCCGTGCCGCCGACTTCCACGACGCAGTCGACGCCGCGTCCGTCCGTCACCTTCATCACGTCCTGATCCCAGTCCGGTGAGTGCTTGTAGTTGATGCCGTCCGACGCGCCGAGCGCCAGCGCCCTGGCAAGTTTTTCGTCGCTGGACGATGTGGCGATCACGCGCGCGCCCGCGGTTTTCGCAAACTGCAGCGCAAGCATCGAGACTCCGCCGGTTCCGAGCACGAGCACGGTATCGCCCGCGCGCGTCGGACGACCGGCGTGCATGAGCGCGTGCCAGGCCGTGACGCCCGCGCAGGGCAGGCACGCGGCCTGTTCGAACGACAAGCCCTCTGGCACGGCGATCAGGCCGTCTTCGTACAGCACGACCTGCTCGGCGAGCATGCCGTCGAGCGGCGAGCCCAGCGCGGCGCGCGCGGCAAACGGCGGGCCCCCGGGTGGGATCTGGTTGAACAGCGCCATCACGCGGTCGCCCGGCTTGAAGCGCGTGGCCCCTGGCCCGCTGGCGAGAACCTCGCCCGCACCGTCCGACAGCGGGACCGTGTCGCGCGCGAGGGCGCCGCCGATGTAGACGCCGAGCGCCACGGCCTGATCGCGGTAGTTCAGCGACGCGGCACGCACGCGCACGAGCACCTGGCCGGGCCCGGGCGTCGGATCCGGCCGCTCGACGGTCCGCAGCTGATCGCTGGTCTTGCAGCCGGCCGGGACGATATAGGCTCGCATCGGCGTAGGACAGTATTATTACCCTTTGTGAATCGTCGCGCCCTCGCGTCCGGGGCAGGGGCCCCGGAGTAAAGAGCGCTGAGGAGAGGGCGTTCGTGCGCACCACACCACCGTTTCGAGCCGAGCACGTGGGCAGCCTGCTGCGCCCCGCCGGCCTGCTGCAGGCCCGCGCGGCGGTCGAAGGCGACCAGTATCGCCAGGTCACCGGGCCGCTCGATTATTCCGGCGCTGAAGACCCTGGAAGACGAAGCCATCGTCGAGGCGGTCCGGCTGCAGGAGAGCGTCGGCCTGCAGGTCGTCACCGACGGCGAGTTCCGCCGGCGCTCCTGGTTCCAGGATTTTCTGCTCGCGCTGTCCGGCACAGGGATCAGCTGGGTTGATTCGTCGCAGACCGTGTCCGCCGCCCTCCCGTTCCAGAACGACACGACGGTCGAGAAGCTGCCGGGACACATCGTGCGCGTCCAGGACAAGCTGAAGCGGGTGAAGGGCATCTTCACCGATCACTTCGCCTACCTGAAGAACATCACGACGCGCACGCCGAAGATCAGCATCCCGTCGCCGACCATGCTGCACTTCTGGGGCGGGCGGAGCGCGATCGATGTCGCCGTCTACCCGGACATGGCGGCGTTCTGGGACGATGCGGTGGCGGTCTGGACGGCGGAGATTGCCGCGCTGTACCAGCTCGGGTGCCGCTACCTGCAGATCGACGACGTCACGTTCCCGCTGATCTGCGATCCGCACGGCCAGGATGCGCTCAGGGCGCGCGGCGACGATCCGCACGCCATTCTCGAGACCTACGCCGGCGTGCTGAACCGCATCGTCGCGGCCGCGCCGAAGGACATGGTGCTCGGCATGCACATGTGCCGCGGCAACAACCGGGGCAAGTGGATGGGCAGCGGCGGCTACGAGTACGTCAGCGAGGTCGTGTTCCGCAACATCGACATGCCCAATTACTTCATGGAGTACGACAGCGACCGCGCCGGCGATTTCTCGCCGCTGCGGCACGTGCCGAAGGGCAAGCACGTGATTCTCGGCCTCATCTCGACCAAGACCCCCGTGCTCGAGTCGAAGGACGTCCTCAAGCGGCGCATCGACGAGGCGTCGAAGCACCTGCCGCTCGATCAGCTGTGCCTGAGCCCGCAGTGCGGGTTCGCCAGCAACTTCATGGGCAACCCGGTGACCGTGGAGGACGAGAAACGCAAGCTGGCGCTGGTGGTCGAAACGGCGCAGGAAGTGTGGGGACAGTCGTAGTGCAGACCTTCAGGTCTGCAGGCAGGCCTGAAGGCCGCACTACTGCTGCCTGTAAGATAGGGGCCGCATGGCGCTTGATTCCCTCGGCTACTTCGGCGTCCGCACCCGCAACCTGAGCGACTGGGCGGATTTCGGCTCGAGGTTCCTCGGCCTTCAGCTCGTCGATCGCAGCAGGAAATCGCTCACCTTCCGCATGGACGATCGCCGCCAGCGCATCGTCGTCCACGAAGACGATGCGAACAGCGGGGAGCGCGCGGCGTTCATGGGCTGGGAAGTCGCGGGCCCGGAGGCGCTCGACGAGATGGCCGCCTCGCTCGAAGAGAACGGCGTTTCGGTGCAGCGCGCTTCGCGGGCGACGGCGGAGGAGCGGCGTGTTCGGGATCTCGTGACGTTCGAGGATCCGGCCGGCAACCGGCTCGAAGCCTTTCACGGCGGGGAAGTCGCTTCCGACCCGTTCAAGCCCGGCCGCGCGATTTCGGGTTTCCGCACCGGCCCGTTCGGTATGGGCCACGTCGTGCTGAACGTCGAACACATCGAGAGCCTGCTGCCGTTCTATCAGGAGACGCTCGGCTTTCACCTCAGCGACTACACGCAGCGGCCGTTCAAGGCGTACTTCTTCCACCTGAACCCGCGGCATCACAGCTTCGCCATGGTCGAGACGGGCAAGAACACCATCCATCACCTGATGATGGAGCTGTACATGCTCGACGACGTCGGCCAGGCGTACGATCTCGCGCTCGGCGAGGAAGGCCGCATTGCGACGACGCTCGGCCGTCACACGAACGATTTCATGACGTCGTTCTACGCCAACACGCCGTCGGGGTTCTTCGTCGAATACGGCTGGGGCGGAAGATCAATCGATCCGTCGCAGTGGAAACCCGTAGAAATGACCAGCGGGCCGAGCCTGTGGGGGCACGACCGGACGTGGCTGTCGCCCGAAGGGCGCGCGCAGGCCCGCGACCTGCGGCTGCACGCGGCCGCGGACGGACAGCGCGAACCGGTGCAAGTCGTCGAGGGTAACTACACGCTCGCGCCCGGCACCTGTCCCTGGTGGGACGCGGCGCGCAAACCCGGCTGGAGTTCCAAATGACCACGTCTGCCGCAAACGCGCCGCTCAACATCACCGAGATCGTCGACAACAGCCAGGTGCGATCGTTCCAGATCGGCATCTTCGTGCTGTGCGGCCTCTGCCTGATCATGGACGGCTTCGACGTCCAGGCCTGGGGTTACGTCGCGCCGTCGCTGTTCGCGGAGTGGGGCATCCCCAGCGCCGCCGGCCGCGTCGCGAGCTTCACGCTGATGGGCGTGCTGATCGGATCGCTGCTGTTCAGCATGCTCGCCGACAAGATCGGCCGCCGCCCGGTCCTGCTCGGCGCCACGCTGTATTTTTCGTTGCTGACGCTGCTGACCGCCCGTGTGACGTCCCTCGAACAGCTCCTCGTGATCCGGTTCATCGGCGGCCTCGGCCTCGGCGCGATCATGCCGAACGCCGTCGCGCTCGTGGGCGAGTACAGCCCGAGGCGCTCGCGCGTCATGGCCATGCTGGTCGTTTCGAACGGCTTCACCATCGGCGCCGCCGTCGCAGGGTTCATCGCGGCGTACCTGATTCCAAGGTTCGGGTGGCGGTCGGTGTTCTATTTCGGCGGCACGGTGCCGCTCGTCATCGGCCTGCTGATGTTCGTGGGCCTTCCGGAGTCGCTCCAGTTCCTGACGCTGCGCAAGAAAAGCCTCGACAAGGTCGGCCGTTGGCTGAAACGCGTCGAGCCGTCCGTGACGATCACGCCCGCCACGCAGTTCGTCGTGAACGAGGAGAAGAAGGAGGGCGTGCCGATCATCACGCTGTTTCATGAAGGCCGGGCAGTCGGCACGATCCTGCTCTGGACCATGCAGTTCATGAACCTGATCAACCTGTACTTCCTCTCCACGTGGCTCCCGACGATCGCGCGCGGGATGGGCATGACGACGACGGCCGCGCTGATGATCGGCACGACGTTCCAGACAGGTGGCGCGGTGGGGTCGGTCGCCATCGGCTGGCCGATTCAGAAATACGGCTTCTTCGGCGTGCTGATCGCCTGCTTCCTGGGCGCGTCGGTCACGATCGGGCTGATCGGGCAGCCGGCGATTGGGGCGGTCCTCCTCTTCTTCGTCGTGTTCATTGCGGGCTTCGGCATTCTCGGCGGCCAGGCCGGCAACAACGCGCTCGCGGCCACGTACTACCCGACCGACCTGCGGTCGACCGGTGTCGGCGCGGCGCTCGGCATCGGCCGCATCGGATCGATTCTGGGACCCGACGGTCGCCGAGTTCATGCGCCCGCGGCTATACGACGGAGCAGCTGTTTCTGGCGTTCGCCGTTCCGGCGCTGCTGTCGGCTATCGCGGTGGCGACGCTGCGAGTCGTCATGAGACCGGCTGCCGTGCCCGTGCGTCGCTAGCCGGCAGTCCGTGACCGTTCCCCTGCCCGCGCTGCTGCTGCTTTTCGTCGGCAGCGGAGCCGCGGCCCTCGTTTACGAAACCGTCTGGCTTCAGCTGCTCCAGCTGGTGATCGGCTCGTCGGCCGTGTCGGTCGGCGTCCTGCTCGGCACGTTCATGGGCGGCATGTGCCTCGGCAGCCTCTGGCTGCCGGGCGCGATTTCGGCTCGGCGCCACCCGTTGCGCGTCTACGCGCTGCTCGAACTCGGCGTCGGCGCGTGCGGACTCGTCCTGCTGTTCGCGATGCCCCTGGTCGGCCGCGTCTATTTCGCGGCCGGCGGCGGCGGCGCGGGCGGGGTTCTGGCGCGCGGCATCGTCGCCGCCGTGTGCCTGCTGCCGCCGACGATCCTGATGGGGGCCACGCTGCCGGCCGTGTCCCGCTGGATCGAGACGACGCCCGCGGGCGTGTCGTGGCTCGGCTGGTTCTACGCCGGGAACATCGCGGGAGCGGTCTGCGGATGCCTCGGAGCGGGTTTCTATCTGCTGCGTTACTACGACATGGCGACGGCGACGTTTGTCGCGGTCGGGCTGAACGTCCTGGTGGCGGCGCTGGCGTGCGGTCCTGGCCGGCCGAGCCGCTACGCCTGGTGTAGCGCGGCCCTTTCAGGGCCGCGACAACGGCGGGCCTGAAAGGCCCGCCCTGCTTGTTCTTCTCGCGATTGCGCTGTCGGGATTTGCCGCGCTGGCCGGCGAAGTGATCTGGACGCGCCAGATCGGCCTGCTGTTCGGCGCAACGGTCTACACGTTCTCGATCATTCTCGCCGCGTTCCTGATCGGCCTTGGGGGCGGGAGTGCCGCCGGGGTCAGCGCTCGGAAAATATGTGACGAGGCCGCGCGTGGCGCTCGCGTGGTGTCAGTTGCTCGCGGCGGCTGCCGTCGCCTGGACGGCGCACAAGCTGACCGTGTCGTTTCCGTACTGGCCCATCACGCCCACGCTGTCTCCGGGCTTCAGCGTGGACTTCGAAATGGACTTCGTCCGCACGCTCTGGGCCGTTCTGCCGCCGGCGTTCTGCTGGGGCGCCAGCTTTCCGCTCGCGCTGGCGTCGCTCGCCGTCGCTGAACGGAATTCGGCGCGACTCGTGGGCCGCGTTTATGCGGCGAACACCATCGGCGCGGTCGTTGGCGCGCTCTCCGCGAGCCTGCTGCTGGTCGCGTGGATCGGGTCCCAGCGGGCGCAGCAACTGATGATGTTCACGTCCATCCTTGCGGCCGCCGCGGCGCTCGGCTTCGTTCCCCCGGTTCGCCGGGCCGGTGTCGCGGGCGCCGCCGGGCTGTTCGCGGTCGCGGTGCTCGACGGGGTGCTGCTCGCCGGCATCCCGCCGGTCCCGGGCCTGCTCATCGCCTACGGGCGGTTCACGGCGACCGTGCAGGGCCAGGCCGGCGAGATTCTGTATACGGGCGAGGGACTTCACTCGTCGGTGGCGGTATCGCGGCTGCCCAACGGCCGTCTCGGGTACCACAACGCGGGCAAGATCCAGGCGTCGAGCGAGCCGCAGGACATGCGCCTGCAGCGAATGCTCGGTCACCTCACGACGCTGGTTCCGGGACACGCCCGATCGGTGCTCGTCATCGGCTGCGGCGCCGGCGTCACGGCGGGCGCGGTCAGCATCGATCCGCGTGTCGAGCGCGTGACCATCGCGGAAATCGAGCCGCTCGTTCCGCGCGTCGTCTCGAAATATTTCGGGACCGAGAATCACCACGTCATCGACAACCCGAAGGTGCGCGTCCGGATAGACGACGCGCGGCACTTCCTCCTGACGTCGAAGGAGAAATTCGACGCGATCACGTCGGACCCCCTCGACCCGTGGGTGAAGGGCGCCGCGACGCTCTACACGAAGGAGTTCTTCGAGGCGGCGAAGGCACACCTGAACCCCGGTGGGGTCGTCACCTTGTTCGTGCAGCTGTACGAGAGCACGCCCGAGGCCGTGAAGAGCGAGATGGCGACGTTCTTCGCCGTGTTCCCGAACGGGATCATCGCCGGCAACACGTTTCGCGGCATCGGGTACGACACCGTGCTGCTCGGGCAGGAGGGGCCGACGCGCATCGACGTCGACGCGCTCGAGGCGCGCCTCACGGATCCGGCGTACGCGTCAGTGGCGCAATCGTTGCGGGATGTGGGCGTCGGCTCCGCGCTCGATCTCGTGGCGAGCTACGCCGGTCGAGCGGCCGACCTGCGGCCCTGGCTCGAGGACGCGGCCATCAACCACGATGGCGATCTGCGCCTGCAGTATCTCGCCGGCCTCGGGCTGAACGCGAACGAAGGCGACCGGGTGTACGGAGACATCCTGAAATACCGCCGCTACCCTGACGATCTGTTTGCCGGCTCGGAGAAGACGCTGGCAACGCTGCGCCGCCGGATTTCTCCTCCGAAGTAGCGCGGGCCTTTCAGGCCCGCGGTCCGCGATCTCGCTTCGGCCAACACGAACGTCGGCGTGGCAAAACGCGTCCCCGGCATCATTGGTTAATGCCACGGCGCTCGGGCCAGGGTGGCCTCTCGCGGAGGTGGCCGGGGCCACGTTTTGGCGCGAACCTGACACGCCGAGTTCTATCGTTGGCCGAAGCGAGATCGCGCGCCGCGTGCAACGCGCGACGCGACGGCTGGGAGAACCAGCACGTCAGGGCACCTCTTCCACCGGTCCCATTGATCTTGTATTCAGCGGCTCAGAACGTGTAAAGCTGCAGCGTGCGCTCGGCAGCCTTGATTCCACCAACGATAGAACTCGGCGTGACTGATTCGCACCAAAACGCACCGTCGGCCACCTCCGCGAGCCCAAACCTGGGCCGAGCGCCATGGCACTAAGCGATATTGCCGGCGGTGCGTTTTGCCACGCCGACGTTCGTGTTGGTGGAATCGAGGCTGCCGAACGCAAGCCTCAAAGACTCGGGTGAGGGGCAAGAGCGACCGGGTCGGCCCGGCGAAGGCCGACCCGGTCGTCTTTATCGGGCGAGGTCGAAGCGGTCGAGGTTCATGACCTTGTCCCACGCGCCCACGAAGTCGCGCACGAACTTCTCCTTCGCGTCGTCGCACGCGTAGACCTCCGCCAGAGCGCGGAGCTCGGAGTTCGATCCGAACACGAGGTCGACGCGGCTGGCGGTCCACATCGAATGACCTTTGGCCCGGCTGCGTCCCTCGAACGCCTCGCGAGCGTCGGAGGTCGGCTGCCACTGCGTGCTCATGTCGATGAGGTTCACGAAGTAGTCGTTGGTCAGTGTTCCGGGCCGCTTCGTGAAGACGCCATGATTGGTCTGCCCGGCCGTGACGTTCAGCGCCCGCAACCCGCCGACGAGGACGGTCATCTCGGGCGCGCTCAGCGTCAGGCGGAAAGCGCGTTCGACGAGAAGATGCTCGGCGGGCACAGGGTGTCCGGCGCCGATGTAGTTGCGGAACCCGTCCGCGTCCGGCTCGAGCACGGCGAACGACTCGACGTCGGTCTGTTCCTGGGAGGCATCCGTCCGTCCGGGCCTGAAGGGCACCTGCACGTTGAAGCCGCCGTCCTTCGCCGCCTTCTCCACGGCCGCGCATCCGCCGAGCACGATCAGGTCGGCGAGCGAGACCTTCTTCTTGCCGCCGGCCGCGTTGAACTCCTTCTGAATTCCCTCGAGGGTCTTCAGCGCCTTGGCCAGCTCTGGCGGGTTGTTGACGTCCCAATCCTTCTGCGGCGCGAGACGGACCCGCGCCCCGTTTGCTCCGCCGCGCTTGTCCGTGCCGCGGAAGGTCGACGCCGACGCCCAGGCCGTCGACACGAGCTGCGTGACCGACAGCCCCGAGGCGAGAAGCTTCGCCTTCAGTGCCGCGATGTCCTTCGCGTCGATCAGTTCGTGATCGACCGGCGGCACCGGGTCCTGCCAGATCTGCGGCTCCTTCGGAACCAGCGGTCCGAGGTAGCGCGCGATGGGGCCCATGTCGCGATGCGTCAGCTTGAACCATGCGCGCGCGAACGCGTCCGCGAACGCCTGCGGGTTCTCATAGAAGCGCCGCGAGATCTTCTCGTACGCCGGATCGAACCTGAGCGCGAGATCCGTCGTCAGCATCCCGGGCGCGATCTTCTTCGACTTGTCGTGCGCGCTCGGGACCGTGCCTTCACCCGCGCCGTTCTTCGGCTTCCACTGCTTCGCGCCGGCCGGGCTCTCGGTCAGCTCCCACTCGTACTCGAACAGGTGCTTGAAGAAATCGTTGCCCCATTTCGTTGGTGTCGTCGTCCACGTGACCTCGAGACCGCTCGTGATCGCGTGCGCGCCGCTGCCGGTTTCGTAGCTGCTCTTCCAGCCGAAGCCCTGCTCCTCGAGGTTGCCGCCCTCGGGCTCGCGGCCGACGTGCGGGGCGGCCGGACCGGCGCCGTGCGTCTTGCCGAAGGTGTGCCCGCCGGCGATGAGCGCGACCGTCTCCTCGTCGTTCATCGCCATGCGGCGGAAGGTTTCGCGGATGTCCCTCGCGGAAGCGACGGGATCCGGCTTGCCGTTCGGGCCTTCCGGGTTCACGTAGATCAGACCCATCTGCACGGCGCCAAGCGGGTTCGCCAGCTGCCGATCCCCGCTGTAACGCTCGTCGCCGAGCCACGTGGCCTCCGATCCCCAGTTGACCTCCTCCGGTTCCCAGACGTCCTTCGCGCCCGCCGGCGAAGCCGAAGGTCTTGAATCCCATCGACTCGAGCGCGACGTTCCCGGTGAGGATCATCAGGTCCGCCCACGACAGCTTCCGGCCGTACTTCTGCTTGACGGGCCAGAGCAGCCGGCGCGCCTTGTCGAGATTCGCGTTGTCGGGCCAGCTGCCGAGGGGCGCAAACCGCAGCATGCCCGACCCCGCCCCGCCGCGGCCGTCGTGGATGCGGTAGGTGCCCGCGCTGTGCCAGGCCATCCGGATGAACAGCGGACCGTAGTTGCCGAAATCCGCCGGCCACCAGTCCTGCGACGTCGTCATCACCTGCGCGATGTCTTTTTTCACCGCGTCGAGATCGAGCGTCTTGAACTCTTTGGCGTAGTCGAAGTCGCTGCCCATCGGATCGCCCGCCGGGGGACGCTGGTGCAGCACTTTCAGGTTCAGTCGGTTGGGCCACCAGTCCTGGTTCGATTGGCCGCTGTACGACTTCGCGGAGAACGGGCATTTGGCTTCGTTGGCTTCGTTGCTCATGTTTGACGTTGACCTCTACTCTCGTGGCGCTACTGCCTGGTTGTTCTTCGCCTGCCCCGAGCGGAGCTGCGGGCCGGCCGTGCTGGTGATTTGGATGGGGACGCGGCGCGGGACGGCCTGATGCAGTCCGGACAGCGGCCCCAGTAAGCGACTTCGGCCTGGTCGATCTCGTAACCCATGTCGTCTGACGCCGTGAGACAGGGGGCCGAGCCGACCGCGCAGTCCACGTCGACCAGGCGGCCACACTCCCGGCAGATCAGATGGTGGTGGTTGTCGCCGACGCGATCCTCGAAGCGAGCCGGTGATCCGGCAGGCTGAATCCGGCGGATGAGACCTTCCGTCGCCAGAAGGCTGAGGGCGTCGTACACCGACTGCAGCGAGATGGCGCCGATCTCGGCCCTGACGGCCTCGGCGACACCGTCAGCGGTGATGTGGGGCTCACCGGCAACCGCGCGCAACACCGCCAGCCGCTGGGCCGTGACCTGAATGCCGTTTTGACGAAGAAGATCAGCTGGATCGACGGCCATACAAACCACACGATATCCCAAGATCTGGACCGACTCAAATAATTGGCTTGTTCCGGAATTCCGACGCGTCGTCAAAAAATTCGCTGCGCGCTCACGGGCCGGCGACCGGGCGTTTGCGGTAGATCGCGATCGTCGGCCCGGGCCGCAACACGGCGCCGAAGCGCGCAATCGGGAGGAAGAACCCGTCTTGCAGATCGTACACGCCAGGGTCCGGGTCCGAGGCCCCCCGGACGATGGTCGCCAGGTTGTATCGCTCGGCGGCCAGCTGTCGCAGCTCGTTCGGGACCGGCGTATAGGCTTCGAGCGGCGACTGCGGCAGCACGAGCCAGTCGGGCATCCGGTCGCCGGGCTCCCAGAACGTTTTCGACGCGACGTCCGAAGTTCCGAACCGCCACACGTGCGCGCGCACGTCGCCGAGAAACGACCCGCGCGTAGCCCTGCTCTCCGGCGTCGTAGACAGATTCGTTCGGTCTGACCTGCGCCGCGAGCCAGCTCCCCGCCAGCACCCTGGTGTCCGTTCTCGATAGCAGCTGGTCGAGCCACACGCTGTTCACCAACGCCGTCGTCGCCACTGCGGCTGCTGCGACGGCGGCGACGGTGGCCGGTGCGAGCCGGTGCACGGGCCGTCACCCACGCGGCTGCCCAGCGCACGCCCGCCGCCGCCGACAGGCAGATGGCCGGCACCAGCGGCAGCACGTATCGGAAGAACACGGTGCGGCCGTTCGCCATCGATCCGTAGAGCGCCACGCAGAACGCCAGCACGATGAGCGCGTCCCGGCCGCCTTGTTTCACCAGCGCGACGACACCGATGATCGCGGCGAGACAGATCGGCACGCCCAGTCCTGCCGGCAGCGTGCGCGTCGCGTGGTAGATCCACGCCGCGCCGAGGTCGGGGCCGTGTCCACTGGCAAGATGCTGGATGTCGAACGACACGCCCTCGAAAAACCCCGCGCGGTCGAGTACCGCATACGGCGTTCCCACCAGGAATCCCAGGATCATCGCGACGAGGAATGCGGCGGACGGCATCCAGACCCGCCACCATCGCGAGTCCGCGACTGCACGCGGCACGAGCAGCACCTGCGCCACCGCCATCGACGCGGCCAGCGCCGCGGCGCTGTATTTCGCAGAGGCTGCGAACCCGGCCGTCAGCCCCGCGGCCGCAAACCGGAGCAGCACGCGCGAGCGTGGCGCGGAAGCGTCGGCCGCCTCATGAAACGCGCGCAGCAGCAGGAGCAGGGCGAGCGTGGCCAGCAACGTCATGAGCGTGTCGGTCATCGCGAAGTGCGATTCCCGGACGTGGAGGGGAACGACGGCGAGAAAGAACGCCGCGATCGCCGCCGTCACGTCGTCGGTGACGATGCGGGCCAGCCTGAAGAGCACGACGATCGTCAACGATCCGGCGATCATCACGAGGGCGCGGGCGATCATGTAGTAGTCGCTGGCCGTCAGCGGCCCGCTCGGGGCGACATGGTCGTGGATCCATCCCGCAGCAGAGAAGCTGCCGGCGAAGAGATAGAAAGTCAGCGATCCCCAGTCGAAGAAGTGCGGATTGAGGTCGCCGCCAACCATGCCGAGGGCGCGGCCGATGGCGACTTCCTCGTCGGGACGGGCGCGGTCGAGCGGCAGGCCGAACGTGATGGGCACAACGCGCAGCAGCGCGCCGAGCAGGACGATGACTGCGAGCCAGCGCTTCGTCGTGAGCGAGGCGGGACCCGGCCAGACGCGACGGATCGCTCCGTCTATTTCCATCCGCGCGTCAGGTAGTCGCTCATCGTGATGATCAGCATCAGCGCCAGCCAGAACACCCCGCCGATGATGACCACCCAGGTCAGGCGTGCGCCATGGCGCACGTGCATGAAGAACAGGATGACGAGGACCGCCTTGAACACCGCGATGCCGAGCGCCACGACGGTGTTCAACGCGCCCAGGTCGAAAAACGCCACCTGCCAGGTGAGGTAGGTGCACACCATGAGGATGGCGAAGATCGCGAAGTACGATCGCTTCGAGGCGACGTGGGCGCTGTCAGTGGACATGCCGGCCTATCAGGTACAGAAGAGGGAACAGGAAAATCCAGACGATATCGACGAAGTGCCAGTACAGCCCGCTGACCTCGATCCGGATCGCGTGAACGCGCGTCATCGGTCGCCGCATCGACAGCCACACCATGACGGCCATCAGGCCGAGGCCGATGATCATGTGCAGCGCGTGCAGGCCCGTCATGAGGAAGTAGAGCGAGAAGAAGATCTGGGCCTGGCGGCCGTATGGGCCCTCGAACTCGAATCCGGCGCCGGGCACGTGGTGCTCGACGAACTCGGTGCGGTACTCGAACGCCTTCACGCCGAGGAAGACGACGCCGAGCGCCATCGTGATCATCAGCAGCCAGACGAGCGATCGCCGATCGCCCGTCTGCGCCGCCCGCACGGCCAGCGCCATCGTCAGGCTGCTGGTGATCAGGACGGCGGTGTTCAAGGTGCCGGCCCAGACCACCATCTCGTGGCTCGCCGCGGCGAACGCGTCCGGGTACAGGCTGCGATACACAAGGTAGGTGGTGAAGAGGCCGCCGAAGAACAGGATCTCCGTGACCAGGAACACCCACATGCCGAGCGTCGCCACGTCCGCCTGCTGCTCGATGCTGGCGAACTGGTGCGCGAAGGTGGGATGGCCCGCGGCGGCCGTGCCGTGCGTCTCAGGCAACGCGGCCCTCCACCGGCGAACCGTAGTCGTAGGGCTCCCACGTCACGGTCGGCGTCTCCTCGAAGTTCTCAGTCGGCGGCGGCGATGTCGTCGTCCACTCGAGGCCGACGGCTCCCCAGGGATTCGATCCCGCGAGCCGCCCGTAGCGCAGCGACCACATCAGATAAATCATCGGGATCAGATAGCCCACGCCGAGGATCGACGCGCCGGCCGACGACAGCACGTTCAGGACCTGGAACTCCGGCGGATACGCGTGGTAGCGCCGCGGCATGCCGAGATAGCCGACCACGAACTGCGGGAAGAACGTGAGGTTGAAGCCGATGAAAATGATCCCCGCGCTCAGCTTGGCGAGGCCTTCGTTGTACAGGCGCCCGCTGATCTTCGGCCACCAGAAGTGCAGGCCTCCGAGGTAACCCATGATCGTGCCGCCGACCATGATGTAGTGGAAGTGGGCGATGATGAAGTACGTGTCGGTGACGTGGACGTCGAGCCCGACCGCGGCGAGGAACAGTCCGGTGAGGCCGCCGATCGTGAACAGGCCGATGAAGCCGTACGCGTAGAGCATCGGCGTCTCCCACGACACGGCACCCTTGTACATCGTCGCCGTCCAGTTGAAGACCTTGACCGCCGATGGAATGGCGACGAGGAAGCTGAGGATCGAGAAGATCAGCGCCGAGTACACCGATTCGCCGGCGACGAACATGTGGTGACCCCAGACGAGGAAGCCGAGCGCCGCAATGGCCACGCTGGCGAACGCCACGAAGGGGTAGCCGAACACCGGCTTGCGGCAGCCGGCGGCCACCAGCTCGCTCACGACGCCCATCGCCGGGAGCACCATGATGTACACGGCCGGGTGTGAGTAGAACCAGAAGAGGTGCTGGAACAGCACCGGATCGCCGCCGACGCGCGGGTCGAAGAAGCCGAAGTGGAACAGCCGCTCCGCCGCCACCAGCAGGATGGTGATGGCGATGACCGGCGTGCCGAGCACGTTGATGAGGCTCGTCGCGTACGTGGACCAGATGAACAGGGGCATGCGGAACCACGTCATGCCGGGCGCCCGCATGCGGTGGATCGTGACGATGAAGTTCAGCCCCGTCAGGATCGACGAAAACCCCGTGATGAAGATGCCGAGCGCCGTCGGGATGACGTTCGTCGTAGACGAGACGGTGCTGAACGGCGTGTAGAAGGTCCAGCCCGTGTCCACGCCGCCGCTGACGAGCGCGTACATCGTGAACAGCCCGCCGAGCATGTAGATGTACCAGCTCAGGAGATTGATTTTCGGGAACGCGAGATCCTTCGCGCCGATCATGATCGGCACGAGGAAGTTGCCGAGCACGGACGGGATGGCCGGGATGAGGAAGAAGAACACCATCATCACGCCGTGCATCGTAAACAGCTTGTTGTAGGTCTCGTCCGAAACGAAATCGCCGGCCGGCGTCACCAGCTCGAGGCGGATCAGGACGGCGAACGCCCCGCCGATGAAGAAGAAAAATGTCACCCCGGCCAGATACAGGAGCGCGATGCGCTTGTGGTCGCGCGTCAGCAGCCACGACCGGATGCCGTAGCCGTGATTGAGGTAGTGATGCGGAGGTGCCGTCACCGTATGCGACATGGTCACTGCCCGGCCTTCTGCGCTTGCAGCGATTTGACGTATTCGATCAGCTGGAGCAGCTGTTCCTCGCTGACCAGACCCTGAAATGTCGGCATGATGGGCTGATACCCGCTCGTGATCTTCGCCGACGGGTTGAGAATCGACTCCCGCAGGTACGCTTCGTCCGCGACGACGGTGGCGCCGGACTGCAGGGTGACGGTCTTGCCGAGCAGCCCGTCCAGCACCGGGCCGCGGCCCTGCGCGTCGGGCCGGTGGCACGTGTTGCAGGCCAGGTCCACGAACAGTTTCTGCCCCGCGTCGGCCATCGAGCCGCCCTGCACGCCGCCGCTCAACCACGCCTGGTAGTCGGCCGGCTCCATCACGACGACCTCGCCGGTCATGCCGGAGTGTTTCGTCCCGCAGTATTCGGCGCAGAACAGGTGATACCGGCCCGCCTTCGTCGGGCGAAACCAGAGCGTCACGTAACGTCCCGGAATGACGTCGGCCTTGACACGGAACGCCGGGACGAACACGTCGTGGATGACGTCCTCGGATGTCGCGATCAGGCGGATGTTCCGGCCGACGGGGACGTGCAGCTCGTTGATCTCGCGCTGGCCGTCGAGATGCTGGAACTTCCACATCCACTGCTTGCCGACGACGTAGATGTTCAGGGTGTCGTCGGGCGGATGGGTCATCGCGAAGAACACGCTCGCGCCCCAGCCGAAAATGACCAGCGTGATGAGCAGCGGGACGACGGTCCATGTGACTTCGAGCAGCAGTCCGCCATGAATCGCGGCGCCGACGGCGCCCGGCTGGCGACGGTGGAACTTGACGGCGTAGAAGACAATCAGGCCGGCGATGAGCACCGAGAAGAAACCGGAGACGCCGAGCAGGAAGAAGAAGAGCGAGTCCACGCGTTCCGCGATGGACGAGGCTGTTTCAGGGAAGAGAGGAATGCCGAACCACATGATCAGGACAACCGGCGTTCGCGCCGCACCATGACGACGACGAACGCGCCGAGCGCCGCCACCGTCAGGACCCCCGCCAGGCGCAGCGCGCGCATGACTTGGAGACCATAGCGCCCCGTCATCGGGTCGTAGTGGTAGCAGTAGAGAAGCAACGTGTCGACGGCCGTTCCGAGCGTGCCCGCCGACGCCTCGACGACGGCGAGCCGGAGGTCGCGCGGGCCGTACTCGATGCCGAACATGTATCGCGCGAGACGCCCGTCCGGTGTCAGCACGATGACACCGCTCGGGTGTGCGAACTGCTGCGTCGCCTCGTCCCATGCATAGCGAAAGCCCGCCGCCCGCGTCAACTGCGCGATCGCTGGTTGATCGGCGGTCAGGAAATGACTGGCGGCGGCGGCACCCGGCCGTGCGTACCGCTCGAGGTACGCCGCCTTCTTCGACACGGCCGTTGCGGGTGTGTCGCGCGGGTCGAAGCTGACGGCGACGATCTCGAGGTCGCGCCCCGGTTCGAGCGAGAGGACGCCGAGCGCGCTCGCGAGTCCGTTGATCACCTGGGCGCAGAGCATCGGGCAGCTGTAGTAGGCGAAGATCAGCACGACGGGACGCTGCCCGAAAAAGGCGCCGATCTTCACGGTCCGGCCGTCCTCGTCGCGCACGGCGACGTCGAGCGGCAGCCGCTGGCCGATGTTCTGATCGAAGCCGATCTCACGCAGCGGTGCCGGCAGCGCAGACGACGGCATGCCGGCTTCGCGCTTGTAGCCGGTGCCCGCGGGGCCGCCGGCCATCTGCGCGCCGGCAGGAGCGGCCGTGGCACAGACGAGGATCGCCGCGAGCCATGCCTTCATGGCTTCCCCCGCGCCGGCAATCCCCGCTCGACCGTCAACCGCATCGCATCGTCGATCGGGATCCGCACCACGCCGGCGTCCTTGTCCACCCACCCATAGCTGTCGAGCACCCGTTCCTCGGCGCGCCGGAGATCCGCGAGATCCTCGCGAGGGTTGGTCTGCAGCCGGGGTTCCGGAGGCAGCCGTTGTTCGTGTGTGACCGCGAGCGGAAACTCGCGCGGCCCGGTCTGCGCCGACCGGCCCGTGAAGAACAGGACGAGCGAGCCAGATGACGGCCGCGACGGCGATCGTGCTCCCGGCCAGGCCGGCGCCGACCCCCAGGATCGCCCGGACATTGACGTCGCTCGTTTCGTAGCGGACTTTTCCAGCCATGGTCAGTGTGCCGTCCCCGGTTGTTCGCCGGCGCGCTGGATGATCGGGCCCATGGTTTCCTCGAACTCGGGATCGAAGACGGGAAGGATGGCGCGGCCGCGCAGTTGCCAGACGAAGCAGCCGAGCCAGAACGCCGACAGCGACACCGGCAGCACGATGTCGAGCCAGCTGACCGACAGGCCGTGCGTGTGGAACTCCGGAGCGATCAGCCAGAACAGATCGATGAGGCGGGCCGCCAGAATGCCGATCGCCACTTTCTCGAGGGCGGCGCCGGTGCGCTTCACGCGCCGCGAGAGCAGCACGAGGAAGGGCACGGTGAAGTGCAGGAGGACGAGCAGCACCCCGACCGTTCGCCAGCCTGTCTGGAGACGATCCTGATACCACGAGATCTCGTGCGGCAGATCCCCGGACCAGATGATCAGGTACTGCGAGAACGAGAAGTACGCCCACAGCATCACGAAGGCGAGCAGCAGGTTGCCCGCATCGTGGAAGTGCGCGGGGACGATGAGCGCGTCGAGCGGTTCGCGGCGGCTGAGCCACGCAATCACGACGACGAGCAGCGCGATGGCCGTCAGGCCCTGGCCGCCGATGATGAGCACGCCGTAAATCGTCGAGAACCAGTGCGCGTCGATCGACATCAGCCAGTCGAACGACGCGAAGGTGATGGTCAGGCCGTAGCCGAGAAGGCCGGCCGCGCTCAGCTTCTGCATCCGCCGCGAGAGCCGCGTGTTGCCGGTCTGGTCCTGCTCGAGCGACCAGGCGTTGAGGAAATAGGAGATGCCGTTCCACACGAGGAAGTAGATCGCCGCGCGGACGAGAAAGAACGGCGTGTTCAGATAGATGTGCTTGTGCTGAAGGATCTCGTCGTGCGCGACCAGATCCGGATGCGTCCATGGATACAGGCGTCCCATTCCGATCACGATCGGCAGGAAGAGGACCGTCATGATCGGCAGCACCCGCGACGCCGCGCCGATGGGACGGCGGAGCACGACACCCCACGCGCCCCCGGAGAGCTGGTGCACCATCCCGAGCGCGAGGCAGCCGAGCGTCGCGCCCAGACAGAACATGTAGGCCATCAGGTACGACTGGAAGAACTGCGTCGGATTGAATATCCCGCCGACGGCTGACAGCAGCAGCCCGGCGGCGCCGGCGGTCAGCAGCGTGCGCTGGTGCTGCCGGAGCTCCGGGATCAGGGCGTCGGCTGTCTGCTCGAAGACCATTACCGGAGCCCTTCCCGCCGGTTCGCGGGCACGTCGGCCAGCTGCGCGTGCTGGCTCAACTGCAGCGCGCGGATGTAGGCGGCAATCGCCCACCGGTCGCGCGCGTTGACCTCGTCCGAGTAGTCCGGCATCGCGCCGAAGCCGTTGGCGATGACGTCCACGAAGTGGCCGATCGGCGCGTTGCGCAGCCGATCGTCGTGATACGTCGGCGGCCGGCGGTAGCCGCGCTGCACGACCATCCCGTCGCCCGTTCCCGTGCGGCCGTGGCACGGCGCGCAGAAGATCTCGAAGCGTTCGCGTCCGCGCGCCATGACCGCGCCATCCACCGGGAAGGGAAAGATTGTCGCGTCGGCGTTGCCGATCTTGCCCGTTTCGAGGAACGCGTCCTCGTGGAGCTGGCCCCGCGCCACCGTGCCCGCCACCAGCGGCCTGGCGGACCGGACGTCGCCGAAGAACGCGGTCGAGCGCAGCGGCGTGTACTTCGGCTGGTCGTGCATGTCCTGCCGGCAGGCGGATCCCGTCAACGCGACGATAATCACGACGATCAACGCAGAGCACGCGGAGCACACAGAGTGTTTCTTCACCGCGTGCCCGGTGTGCTCTGTGTTGTACGTCGTGATCTCAGTGCGCAACGGTCGATACCTCACGCGGCTTCAGAGACTCGAGAAATGCGCGCGTTGCCTCGAGATCGAACTTCCTGTCCCTCGCCTCGATGCACAGAAAAAAGCGGTTGCGGCTGGCGAGGGCGAATCGCGGCACGTTGAACACGGGGTGATACGGCATCGGCAGCCCGTTGAGCGCCAGCATGCCGAGGACGGCCGACAGCGCCGCCCCTAGAATCGTGCACTCGAACGTCACCGGAATGAACGCAGGCCAGCTGTTGAACGGGCGGCCGCCGACGTTGAGCGGGTAGGCGATCGCCGACGCCCAGTACTGGAGCAGGAACCCGCCGAGGCAGCCGACCACGCCGCCGATGAGGACGATCAGCGGCAGCCGGCTGTGATGCGATCCGAGCGCTTCGTGCAGCTCTTCGATCGGGAACGGCGAATACGCGTCCATGCGGCGGTAGCCCGCGTCGCGCGCCTGCGCCGCCGCCTGCACGAGCGTCTTCGGATCGTCGAACTCCGCCATCAGGCCGTAGACAAGGGACGCCATCAGCTGCTCCGCACGTCCTCGTCCACCTTCGCTTCAGGCAGCATCGTGCGCATTTCGAAGATGGAGATCATCGGCAGGAAACGCAGGAACAGGAACAGCAGCGACAGGAACAGCCCGATCGTGCCGATGAACGTGGACCAGTCCCAGAACGTCGGCGCGTACATGCCCCAGGACGAGGGCAAGAAGTCGCGGTGCAGGCTGGTGACGATGATCACGAACCGCTCGAGCCACATGCCGATGTTCACGATAATCGAGATGACGAACAGCGCCGGCACGCTGGTGCGCACGCGCTTGAACCACAGCGCCTGCGGCGTCGCGATGTTGCAGAAGATCAGGGCCCAGTACTGCAGCGCGTAGGGGCCGGTCATCCGGTTGATCGGCACGAACCCCTCGTACCGATCGCCGCTGTACCAGGCGATGAACGCCTCGACCATGTAGCCGTAGGCCACGATGAGGCCCGTGACGAGCATGACCTTGGCCATGTTCTGGAGGTGCCGCATCGTGATGAAGTCCTCGAGCTTGTATACGGCACGGATCGGGATCGCGAGCGTCAGCACCATCGCAAAGCCCGAGTAGATCGCGCCGGCGACGAAATACGGCGGGAAAATCGTCGTGTGCCAGCCCGGCAGGATCGACGACCGCGAAGTCGAAGCTCACCACCGTGTGCACCGACACGACGAGCGGCGTCGCGAGGCCGGCCAGCAGCAGATACGCCGTTTCGTACTGGTGCCAGTGCCGGGCGGATCCGCGCCAGCCCATCGCCAGCATCCCGTAGACCATGCGCCCGACGCGCGACTGCGATCGATCGCGAAGGGTCGCGAGGTCGGGAATCAGACCGACGAACCAGAACAGCAGCGAGACCGTCGCGTACGTCGAGACGGCGAACACGTCCCACACCAGCGGACTTCGGAACTGCGGCCACACGCCCATCGTGTTCGGGATACGGCAGCAGCCAGTACGCAAGCCACGGCCGGCCCGTGTGGAAGAGAGGAAAAATGCCGGCGCTGGCGACGGCGAACAGCGTCATCGCCTCGGCGAACCGGTTGATGGAAGTCCGCCACGACTGCCTGAGCAGCAGCAGGATGGCCGAGATCAGCGTGCCCGCATGGCCGATGCCGATCCACCAGACGAAGTTCGTGATGTCGAATGCCCAGTCCACCGGCTGGTTGTTGCCCCAGATGCCGATGCCCTTGACGACGAGATGGGTCAGCGACACGAACAGCAGCATCGTCAGCAGGAAGACGACGCCGAAGCCCAGGTACCAGCCGCGCGGCGTCCGTTTGGCCAGCACGATCGAGCTGATCTTGTCGGTGACGGACCCGAACGTGTAGCCGGGCCCATGATCGGGCGGCGGCGTGCGTCCGAGCTGCGGCGTCGGACAGTCCATCAGCCTTCGAGCTCCGGATTCGTGTTGCGCACGGCGGCGAGATACGTGGTCCGCGGACGCGTGTTCAGCTCGCCGAGCAGCGCGTAGTTGCGCACCTCCGCCTTCAGCCGGGCGACGCGGCTCTTCGGATCGTTGAGGTTGCCGAAGACGATCGCGTCCGCCGGGCACGCCTGCTGGCACGCCGTCTTGATCTCGCCGTCGCGGACGGCGCGATCCTCGCTTCTCCGACTCGATCTTGGCCTTGTTGATGCGCTGCACGCAGTACGTGCACTTCTCCATCACGCCGCGGCTGCGGACGGTGACGTCGGGATTGCGCGCCAGCTTGAGGCTCGGCGTGTCCCAGTCCTGGTAGAGCAGGAAGTTGAAGCGGCGCACCTTGTAGGGGCAGTTGTTCGAGCAGTACCGCGTGCCGACGCAGCGGTTGTAGACCATGTCGTTGAGGCCTTCGGCGCTGTGCACCGTCGCGCCGACGGGACAGACGACCTCGCACGGCGCGTCCTCGCAGTGCATGCACGGGACCGGCTGGAAGTAGGTCTCCGGGCTCTCCGGCTTGCCGCGGTAGTAGGTGTCCACGCGAAGCCAGTGCATCTCGCGGCCGCGCAGCACCTGATCCTTGCCGACGACCGGGATGTTGTTCTCCGCCTGGCAGCCGACGACGCAGGCGTTGCAGCCGATGCACGCGTTGACGTCGATGGCCATGCCCCACTTGTAGCCGTCGTACTTGTGGTCGGCGGGATAAAGCGTGATTGTTCGCGGCGGCGTCGGTTCGATGCCGGGTCCTTCGTGCACCGACTGCGGATTGCGCGTGAACTCGTCGCGCGTGACCGCGCGCACCATGTCGCGGCCTTCCATCAGGTGGTGGTACTGCGTGCATGCGAGCGGATAGCGCTCGCCGGTGCGGACCACTTCGAGGCCGTCGCCGTGCCAGAGCGCATCGGACGTCCGGATAGCGTAGGCATTGAAGCCCGTCGCCGCTTCCGACGCGCCCGGCGCGCGGCCGGCCATATCCCAGGTGCACCGTGACGGACCCGTCGGGATGACCCGGCACGGCGAACGCCGCGCCCCGCACAGAGCGCCCGCGATATCGCAGCTCGACGACGTCGGTCGTGACCTGGCCGTGTTCGCCGCCGTGGCCGTCGGGTGTCGCTGTAATCTTCAAGGCCGCTCGGCGGTGGCCGGGCTCATGAGCACGGCGTTGTCCCACGTGAGCCTGGTGATCGGCTTCGGCAGCTCCTGCAGCCAGCCGTTGTTGGCGAAGCGGCCGTCGAGCACCGCGGGATCGTGACGAACGCGATCTGAAGTCCGCCGCGCGCGGGCGACGGCGCCGCGGGCGCCTGTTCCGGACTCTGTTTCGCCGACACCGTGATTTCCGGAAATGCCGTGCCGGGAATGACACCGTCGTGGAGCCAGCGACGCCAGGCCAGGTCGAACTCGGCCGCCGTTGTTTGCGGCCGCCACTGGTCGCGCACGACGTCATACGCGGAACGATCGGGCCGGTCGCTCATCGCCGCCAGGAGCTCGTGAGCCGACCGGCCGCCATAGAGCGGCGCGATGAGCGGCTGGACGATCGACGCCGTCCCGTCGTAGCCGCGCGCGTCGCTCCAGGCTTCGAGGAAGTGCGCTTCGGGCACGTGCCAATGACACAGCGCCGACGTCTCATCGTCGTACTGGCTGAGGTGAATGCGGAGGGCGACTTTGTTGAGGCCGTCCACGAACGGGATGTCAGCTGGCGCCGTGTAGACCGGATTGCCGCCGATGATGACGAGCGCGCCGACCCGACCGGCCTGCATGTCGGCGACGAGATCCTTGAGCGACTCGACCTGGTCGACGGGCTCGGCCTCGAGGGGGTTGGTGTAAACCAGCGTGCGGCCGACGTTGCCAAGCGCTGCGTTGAGGCGCGTGCACGAGCGCATGGACGACCGGCGGTTGTCCGTCGCCGGCGACCACGAGGCTGCTGCCGCGGTGCGCGTGGAGATCTTTCGCGATTGCGTCGATCCACCGGGCCGTCGTACCGGACGTCGAGGCGCCGGCGCCCGAGCCTTTGCCGGACAGCGCGTTGACGGCGGCGGTCAGGCCGCGAGTGATGTCCTCGATCTCGATCGGCCTGACGGGAAACCGGTGATCGGCGCGCGAACCCGTCAGCGTCGGCATGCTCTCGATGGCGTACAGCCGGTTCATCCGCGCCGCTTCTTCGGGCCGGCGCCGGCCGGCGAAGTCGCGCGCGTAGCGGAGGCCCCAGGTCCGGCGCAGAGCAGGTCGGCGTCGAGCGTCACGATGACGTCGGCGCCATCGAGGCGATACTGCGTCTCGACGGCCCGGCCGAATGCGAGCTCGCGCGCCGCGCTTGACGTTCTCGCGGCCGAGCGCGTCCCACTGATGCCATTTCGCGGACGGAATACTTCTGCAGCAGCGTCTCGGATCTGGGCCGCGAGCGTGGGTGAGTTCACCGACTCGGTGAGGATGCGAAGCCCCGCGCCGCCGAGCGGCCGCTGCGCCGCGAGGACCGTCTGCAGCGTCGCGAGGAAATCAGGCCACGGACGGATTTCGCCGAGGTTCGTGATCGTCTGCGAGCGATCCGGATCGTAGAGACCGAGAATCGCGGCCTGCGCGAACACGTCCGACGCGCCGAGGCTGCCCGGATGGGCGGGGTTGCCTTCGATCTTGGTCGGGCGTCCCTCGTGGCTTTCGACGAGCAGGCCCGTGGCGACGCCGCCGAGCGTCATGGCCGTCGCGTAGAAGAGCGGCCTGCCGGGCACGAGGTCTTCGGGCTGACGGACGTACGGGACGATTTTTTCCGGCGGCTGCCGGGTGCACGCGCCGATACCCGCGAGCGCGATCGACGCGCCCATCAGCTTGAGGAACGACCGTCGCGCGACCGGATCGGTGATGGCTTCGATCTGCGACGGGAACTCGTTGTACAGCCGCTCCTGGAACGCGGGTCGACTCCGCAAGCTCGTCGAGCGTGCGCCAGAACGGGTCGCGGCTCGACGGCGTCATCGGTGGCATGTGGAGCAGCTCGTCAGTTTCTGAATGTGATATTCGGCGACCAGCCGGCGCCCGAGCTTCGAGCTGGTTGGCGGGCGGCGCGTAGTCCGACGCGAAAGACGGCTTCGCGCGGGCGGACGTAGGCCTCCGGGTTGCTGTGACACTCGAGGCACCAGGCCATCTGCAGCGACGCTTCCTGCCACATGAGCGGCATGCGATCGACCGGCCCGTGGCACGTCGTGCAGCCCACGCCTTTGTTCACGTGGATGCTGTGGTTGAAGTACACGAAGTCCGGCAGATCGTGCACGCGCGTCCATTCGATGGACCGGCCGGTCCTGAAGCTCGCGCGGACCGGTTCGAGGTACGGGCTGGTCGAAAAAATCTGCGAGTGGCAATTCATGCACGTCTTGGTCGGCGGAATACCGGCAAACGAAGACGTCTCCACCGACGTGTGGCAATACCGGCAGTCGAGGCCGTTGCCGGCGACGTGCCGCTCGTGGCTGAACTGAATCGGCTGTTCGCGCGCGACGTGGACGTCAGTGACCCACGACGAGCGGTTGATCTTGTCGAAGAGGCCGAGCAGCGCGGCCACGGCGAAGACGGCGCCGAAGATACTGACTCGCGAGATGGTGTTCGTGCTGCGGTGGAAGATCTGCGACATCGGGGTGCACGCGACTCCCCGAGCTTACCTTTTTGCACGCCGGTGCGCGAGTGGTTCACGCGGCCGTGGCCGCTACCGGGTCGTTCCCGCCGGCGCCTCTTCAGGGACGTAAGACGCGCCGCCGAGCGCGTAGCGTGCAAACCACGCCAGTTCGGTGTTGGCCTTGAAGATCTGATGGCGGAGCTCCGTGCCACTGATGGCCTTCGCGCGGCGCGACGTACAGGTGCGTCGGTACGCCGTTGCTCTTGAGCGCCCGGTACATCTCGATCGACTGGCTCAGCGGCACGCGGACGTCGTTCTCGCCGACGAAAAACAGCGTCGGCGTCTTCACGTTCGCGACGTCCTTGAGCGGCGAGTGGTTCCAGAACATGGCCGATCGGCGCGTTCTTCTGCCACGGGCTGCCGCCGAACCACACCGTCCGATTGCGCGCGGGCATCGGTCTGCGCGTACATCGACGTCCAGTTCGCCGACGCCGGCTCCGGCCGAGGCAGCCTTGAAGCGCGTCGTCATCGTCACAGCTTGTTCGTGAGGTGGCCGCCGGCGCTCCAGCCCATGACGACGAGCCGATCGGGATCGGCGATGCCCCGCTTGACCAGCGCATCGACGCCGGCCATCACGTCGAGATGCATGTTCCTGAAGTAGCCGCCGACGACGTCGCGCAGGAAGGCGTTGCCGTAGCCGGTGCTGCCGCGGTAGTTGGGCCGGAGCACGGCGTAACCGTGCCCGGTCAGGACGGGAAAGTAATTCAGGAGCAGTCCGGCTCCGGCGCCGAACTTGTCCGAATCTCCGCGGCCCGCCGTGCATCTGCACGACGAGGGGATAGCGCCGGCCGGCGACATAGTCGATCGGATAGAAGAGCAAGCCTTCGATCGGTTCTGCCGTCGGCGCCCTTCCAGGTGACTTTCTCCTGGCGAGGCAGCGCGAACGTCTTCGTCCAGTGTGTCGAACGCCCCGGTGACGCGCACCGGTGCGGCCGCAGCGGAGGTTCGCGTCGCAGGAATCGCCAGCGTCCAGACGTCGCCGAACCGCGACGGCTCGTCGAACTGGAACACCATCTGGCCGGCTTGCGGTACGACGCTCCAGGTCGGCGGGATGTAGTGGTCGCCGCTCGTGAGCGGCTTCCACTGCCGGGTGGACGCGTCGATCTCGATGATCTCGCTGTGCACGCCCATGTTGGCGACGGCCAGGATCGACGAGCCGTCGGGCGCCCAGGCCGCCTGGTCGATCGCGTACTGAAAATCGGGCAGCAGGGGTTTCGGTGTCCCGCCCGTCGCCGGCATCACGAAGAGGTTCCAGTTGTAGTACGGCTCGAGCTTCTCGTTCGTCTCGGCGACGAAGAGAATCCGGCGTGTTGTCGGGTGAGAGCTCGGGCTGGATTTCCTCGACGTCGTTGTGCGTGACTTCGCGAGCGTTGCCGCCAGCGGCGTCCATCAACCACAGTTCAGCTCGGTGCCTGTCGTCCTCGAGCGGCGTAGGACCGCGTGCGACGACGAGGAGCGAGCCGTCGCGCGAGAGCCGGTACGACAGGACGGACGACGGTCCGGACGTGATGGCGTTTTCGGCACCTGATCGCTACCGACACGTTCCACAGCTGGCGCGCCCTGACGTTCTCGTCGAGCGCGTAGATGTCGTCCCTGCGCCGCTCGCGCTCGCGGTCGTCAACGGAGGGTGCGTCGGCGGCGACGAAGTAGATCCCGCCTCCGTCAGGCGACCATGCCGGCGACGAGACGGGGGTCGCGTGTTTCGTGATCGCGCGCGGCGCCGCCGCCGGCACCGGGTGCCAGAAGCATCAGCTGGCCGGCGCGCAGGAACAGGACCGACGTCCCGTCAGGCGACCATCGTGTCGAGCCGGGCGTGTCGCCGGCTCCGGTCGTCAGCTGAACCGGCGCGCCGCCCCGCGTGTCCTGACGCCAGAGATGGTAGATAGGCGCGGCCCGCGGTCCAGTCGGGCTCGCTGAGCATGTAGACGACGGTTTTTCCGTCCGGCGACAGCTGCGGATCGACGACACGCGGGAGTGCGGCGATGTCGACCAGCGACATCGGCCGGCGCAGCGTCTGCGCGGCGCGCCGGTCTGAGCCGCTCCGCCGAGGCAGCGGCCAGCAGGACGGTCAGCCAGCGGCGAGCACGAGCGCTGATTGTGATGACCTGATGTGACAGAATAACATCCAATGAGCGACCGGAAATACCGGCAGCGCGGCTATCAGGACGATCCGCGAGATCGTGAGAAGACGCGCGAAAGGGCGGCGCCCAAGCCGGTCGAGCCGCGCGCGCCGGGACGCCAGCTCCAGGACGCCGCCGGGCCGAAAACGCCGAACCTGATGGCGTCGCACGAGGTCTTCCGCTGCTCGCGTTGCGGCAACCGCCTCGCGCTCCCGGTCGAGGCCGACGGCCGGTGCTCGCGCTGCGGCGTCGGTCTCCACAGCTGCATCCAGTGCGCGTCGTTCGACACGAGCGCGCGCTTCGAGTGCGCGCAGACGCTTGCCGCACGCGTCGCGCCGAAGGACGAGCGCAACACGTGCGCGATGTTCTCGGCGCGCACGACGATTGAACGGCAGACGGGCACGCCGGGTCCGCAAGGGCGGACCGAGCGCGCGGCAGGCGTTCGACGATTTGTTCAAGTAAGGCGGGGTTCAAGGTTCAGGTTCAGGGTTCAAAGTTCGGGTTCAAAGTTCGAGAGGATCGCCGATGGGGTTGCTTGGAGCGGCGGATCAGGAACGGCTGCGCGAGCGGTTCGCGGGCATGACGCGGCCGGTGCGGCTGCTGTTCTTCACGCAGACGCTCGGCTGCGAAACCTGCCTGCAGACGCGCCAGATCCTCGACGAGCTGCCGCTGCTGTCCGGCCAGGATCACGATCGAGGAGGTCAACTTCGTCCTCGAGCCCGACAAGGCGAAACAGTACGGCATCGATCGTGTGCCGGCTGTGGCGATCGTCGGCCAGGACGAGTCGGGCGCCGAGCGCGACTCGAAGATCCGCTTTCTCGGCGCGCCGTCGGGCTACGAGTTCGCGTCGCTGATTCAGGCCGTGCTGCTGGTTGGCGGCGTGCCCGGCGACGTTGTCCGCCGACAGCCTCACGCGTGTCGCGGCCGTGTCCGCGCCGGTCACCGTACGGGTGTTCACGACGCCCACGTGTCCGCACTGTCCGCGCGCCGTGAGCGTGGCGCACGAGATGGCGTTCGCCAATCCGAATATCACGGCCTATTGCCGTCGAGGCCACGGAGTTCCCGGATCTCGCCCGGCGGTACCAGGTGACGGGCGTTCCGAAAACCGTCGTGACCTCAGCCGGCAGCGGCGGCGATTCCGGTGAGGCCATCGAGATTCTCGGCGCGCTGCCTCCGGACGACTTCGTCTCGCAGGCGCTCGCGTCCTTCAGTGACAGTCAGTCGTAGCGTCCGCCTTCAGGCGGACGTTGACTCCCATGCGTAAACACCTGTGGGTTGTCGTCCTGCTCGCCTTGACGATGACGCCGGGCCTGTTTCGCGCTGGATCGCCTATCGCGTATCGCTTCACCGTTCCCGAACCACAGCACCACTGGATGCAGGTCGAGGCCACATTCCCCGACCTGGCTGCCGCGCCGCTCGAACTGCGGATGAGCCGATCGTCTCCGGGCCGCTACGCCATCCACGACTTCGCGAAAAACGTGTATGACGTGCGCGCGCGCGGCGCCGGACGGCCGCGAGCTCACGGTCACCCGCACCGATCCGTCCGGATGGACGGTGGCATCGCACGGCGACACCGTGACCATCCGGTACAAGATCTATGGCGATCTCATCGACGGCACGTACCTGGCCATCGATACGACGCACGTCCACATGAACATGCCCGCCGCCATCATGTGGGCGCGCGGGTTCGACGATGCGCCGGCGACGCTGACGTTCGAACAGCCGGCGGGCGTAACCGGCCGCGCCTGGACGGTGGCGACGCAGCTCCATCCCGGCGCGAGCGCCGCTCGCATTCACCGCGCCGAACCTGCAGTACCTGATGGACAGCCCCGTCGAGTTCGGTCCTCTGGCGCTGCGCCAGTTCTCCGTCGGGGGCCGGACGTTTCGCGTTGCCGTCCACCACACCGGCGCGGACGGCGAACTCGACCGCTTCGTCCGCGACATCGAGCGGGTCGTGCGCGAAGAGGGCGCGATCTACGGCGAGTACCCGAATTACGAACCGGGGCACTACACGTTTCTCGCCGACTACCTGTCCTACGCCGACCGCGACGGCATGGAGCACCGGAACAGCACGGTCATGACATCGTCCACGAGCATTCAGTCGCGACCGCGCGGGTCTGCTCGGCACGGTGGCGCACGAGTTCTTCCACAACTGGAACGTCGAGCGGATTCGCCCGCGCGACATCGAGCCGTTCGATCTCGATCGCGCGAACATGTCGAGCGACCTGTGGCTCGCCGAAGGGCTTCACGGAGTACTACGGCCCGCTGGCGCTCCAGCGCGCCGGCCTGGCGAGCCTGTCCGAAACGGGCCACACCTTCGGCGACCTCGTCGACATCGTCCTCACCGGGCCGGGACGATCGGTGCGGTCCGCCGAAGACATGAGCCGCATGGCGCCGTTCGTGGACGGCGCCAAGGCGATCGATCGCACCAACTGGAGCAACACGGTCATTTCGTACTATCCGTACGGCGGCGCGATCGCCCTGGCGCTCGATCTCACGCTGCGCGATCGCAGCGACAGCCGCACAACGCTGGACGACTTCATGCGCGCGATGTGGCGCGTGCACGGCAAGCCGGGCGGATCGCGCGAAGGATACGTCGATCGGCCGTATACAACGGATGACGCGCAGGCGCGGCTTGCGGAAGTGAGCGGCGACGCGGCGTTCGCCCGGGAGTTCTTCGACCGGTACGTCCGCGGCCGCGAGGTGGCCGACTACGCGCGCCTGCTGGAGCGGGCCGGCTTCGTCGGTCAAGAAGCGCGACGGCGGCCGCGCGTGGCTGGGAGACGTGCGCTTCGATGCGCGAGGCGAAGGCGCCCGCGTCGGCGCCGTGGTGCCCGCGAACGCGCCGGCCTACGCCGCGGGCATCGATCAGGACGACACAGTGACGCAGATCGCCGGGGAGCGTGTCACGTCCGCCGAAGCTGTCAACACCGTGATCAGCCGCCACCGGCCGGGCGAACGCGTGACGATTGCGTACATCGATCGCACCGGCGCGACGCGAACCTCGAGCCTCGTTCTCGCCGAGAACCCGCATGTCGACGTGGCCGCGGTCGAAAGCGCAGGCGGTTCGCTGTCGTCTGCGCAGCGGGCGTTCCGCGACCGCTGGCTGAAATCGCAGCAGTAACGACAGGAACAGGAGTAGTGCAGGCCTTCAGGCCTGCCCACGGAGTCGGCGGACCTGAAGGTCCGCACGCGCCCCTCACGTGCGAGAAAACAGGACGCCCGGCGCGAGCATCCACTGGGGATCGATGGCCTGTTTCACGGCACGCATCTCGTCGATCCCTTCCTTGCCATAGAGCTGCTCGAGCAGCCGCTGCTTGACGCTGTTGCGGCCCACCCCGTGCTCCGCGAGCGGCGCGCCGCCGAGCCGGATCGCCTCGCGCCCGAGCTCGAGGATCACGGCTTTGCCCGCGTCGACATCGGCGAGCGATCGCGGGATCACGTTCGGATGCAGGTTGCCGTCCGAGATGTGGCCCCAGATGGCGACGTCGAGCCCGTATGCGCCGAAGCCGGTCTCGTACGCCGTGAGCAGCTCGTCGAGCCGATCGAACGGCACCACCATGTCCGCGGCCGTTTTCTCGATCCGCGCGTCGATGGTCTGCTTCGCCCGGCCGACGCGCTGGTTGACGGCGGCGGGCACGGCCTCGCGAACGGCCAGCAGCTGAGCTCGCCCGCGCGTCATCACCCGGCACCGCCACCTCGACATCGTCGAGGACGCCGGCGGCGTCGAGCAGCCTGCAGAATCGCCGGAGCGGGCTGTCGGCCGCGTCGGGTTCGCGGGCGTTCCCGATGTCCTCGTACGCGCGGGCGCTCGATGTCCCGGCCGGTAGTTCGAGCGTGACGAGCAGGGCCATCTCCGTGCCCGCCGGAATGGTGACGCCACACTGACGATCGACGCCGTCCTCGCGGAGCAGCTCGAGGCAACGCGCGTCCATGTGTTCGATCGCCGAGACGTCGATACCGTTCGGATCGTGCGCGCGCCACGTGTCGCGTGCCAGTCCGCGCACCTGGCGGACGAACGCCATCGCGCCGGCGCGGAGCGCGAACGGCACGAACGCCAGGCACATCGCCGGCCTGACCGGCAGCACGCGAAGCGTCGCCTCGGTTACGACGCCGAGCGTGCCCTCGCAGCCGATGAACAGATCGATGAGATCCATCTCCGGGGCTGCAAAGTACCCGGCCGACAGCTTGGCGGTCTGCGGCATGCGGTAGGTGGGGACCGGCACGCGGGCCGTGCGGCGCCCGGACACGATCTCGAAGTAGCCGTCGGTGTGGGCGCGGACGACGCCGCGCTCGATGTCGAGCACGGCTGCCTCCCGGCAGCACGACGGTGATGGCGTTGACCCAGTCGCGCGTCGTGCCGTACTTGAACGTCGCCGCGCCCGCCGCGTTTGTGGCGATGGTGCCGCCGACCGTGGCGCCCATGAAGGTCGGCGCCGGCGGATAGTAGCGGTCCGCGCGGCGGAGTGCCTGGTCGAGATCGCGTCAGCGTGACGCCGGCCTCGACGCGCACCGTGTCCGGCGTCGATCTCGAGGATCTTGTTCAGGCGGGTCGTCGCGAGCACGATTTCGCCCATCGGCGTCGCGCCGCCCGTGAGCGAAGACTGGGCGCCGATGGGTAGCACCGGTGTCCGGCCGGCGAGCGCCTGCGCGACGTCGGCCTCGGACGCGGCGGACACCAGGCCCTCGGCGTGACCGCCGGGGAAGTGGGCGGCGTCCTCGAGAACGGTTCTGAGCACGTCGGCGTCGCGCTGGACGGTCTCGAGCGCGTTGGCGTTCCTGGGGAGCGCCCTGCGGCGCCCTCGAGCGAATCGACCAGCCTGGCATGCAGCTATATTAGTAAGGATGAAGGCAGCGGTTGTGCTCGTCGCGGCTCTGATTGCGGCGCAGGCCCCGCCGGCCGCGCGGCATTGGGCGAAGGGCCAGACGATCCGCGTGTGGATCGACACCGTCGATTCGCCGCCGAACGGCGAGACGCTCGTCGAGCGCGCGATGCGGACGTGGACGCGCGCGGCCGAGGGACGCTTCACGCTCGAGCGGGCAACGGAGGTCCGGGGGCCGGGGGCCCAGGGCGTCATGAGAGACGCGGCCGTCCGCGTGCGCTTCATGGCCGCCGACTACCGCTACGGCGTGACGGCGCCGCGCGTGGATCCGCAGACCGGCCTCATCGTCCGCGCCGAGGTCGCCGTTGCCGCTGACGCAGGCCGGACACCGCTCGAGCGCAGCATCATCGTGTACCTCACGGCGCTGCACGAGCTCGGCCACGCGCTCGGCCTCGAGCACACGACCGACATCAACACGATCATGTATCTGTTTCGCCAGCCCGGCGATGGTGAGCGGTTTTTCGGCGCCTACGCTCAGCGCGCGCGCTCCCTCGACGACATCGGCTCGGAGCGGGCGACGGGCCTGTCGCCCGCCGACGTGACGGCGTTGAGGACCCTGTACGATCGGTAATTCGTGCCCACCGCTCTTGAATCACGAAGACACGAAGGTCACGAAGTTCTCCCGGCAAGATTCTTCGTGCCTCGTGATAAATCGTCGTTGATTACGGGAGACCGAACGCGATGATGTTCGACCCGGCGGCGACCGCCACGTACTGGGTGTTGTCGAACAGGTAGGTCATCGGCGACGCCTTCCAGAGCTGGCTCGTCTGGAAGCTCCACAGCGGTTTGCCGGTCGACGCGTCGGCCGCCATCAGCGCGCCGCTGTCCTCGCCGAAGATCACGACGCCGCCGGCCGTGCTGAGCGACGCCGCCCCACGAGTTCACCGCGCCGGTCTGCGGCAGTTCCCAGACTGCGCTTGCCCGTCTGGATGTCGATCGCGCGCAGGATTCGCTGCGCGGGTTCGCGGCGCCGGCCGGAACGATCCGCCCATGAAGCCCTTGCCGGCTTCCCAGTCCATCGGCGTCTTCGTGAAGATGCCGCACTTGTCGTTGGTCTGGACGTAGTACAGGTTGGTCATCGGGTTGAAGGACGTCGAGTACCAGTTGGACGCGCCGTCGAGCGACGGGCAGACGCGCCGGCCTTCGAGCGTCGGCTCCATGTTGGGCACCATGTTGGGCCGGCCCTTCGGCGTCGAGGCCGGTGGCCCACGTCACGTTCTTCACGTACTGCGTCCCGAACAGGAACGTGCCGTTGGTGCGATCGAGGACGTAGAAGAAGCCGTTGCGGTTGGCCTGCACCAGCAGCTTGCGCGGCTGTCCCTGCCAGGTCGCGTCGACGAGCGCCGGCGTCTCCTGCGCGTCGTAGTCCCACACGTCGTGCGGCGTGAACTGGAAGTGCCACTTGAGCCGGCCGGTCTTCGCGTCGAGCGCCACGATCGAATCGGTGTAGAGATTGTCGCCGAGCCGATCGTCGCCGATCAGATCGGGGCCGGGGTTGCCGACCGGCCAGTAGATCGTGTCGAGCTCCGGATCGTAGGTGCCGGTCAGCCACGTCGTGCCGCCGGGATGGTCGATGCCCTTTGCCCTGCCAGGTCTCCGATCCCGGCTCGCCGCGCTGCGGCACCGTCCAGAAGCGCCACACTTCCTTGCCGGTCGCCTGATCGAACGCCGCCACGAATCCGCGCACGCCCTCGTCGCCGCCGGAGGTGCCGGTGACGACGAGGTTGCCGACCGGCAGCGGCGCGCCGGTCGCGTTGTAGTTCTGGCGCCAGTCGGCCATCTCGGTGTCCCACAGCAGCGCGCCGGTCGATGCGGTCGAGCGCGATGAGGTGCGCGTGATCGGTCACCATGAAGACGCGGTCGCCGGCGACGCCGACGCCGCGATTGACGCCGCCGGCGGCGTTGCCGATCAGGCCCTTCGTCCGCGGCCGCTGATAGTGCCAGATCTGCCGGCCCGCTGCCGGCGTCGAGCGCGTAGCACTCGTTCGCGCTCGTCACGTACATCACGCCGTCCGCGACGACCGGCGTGACCTGCAGCGGCGCCGTGTTCGGCAGGCTGAAGATCCACTTCGGCGTGAGCTTCGCGGCGTTGCCTTTCGATGATCTGCGTGAGCGGACTGTAGCGGCTGCCGCTCGGTCTGGCCGTTGTAGCTCGTCCAGTCGGCCTGCGACGTCACCTGCCGGTAGGCGTTGCCGTTCTTGCGAAGCAGGTGCAGCGTCTGATCGTCGCCGAGCAGCTGCATGTCGTTCGCGCTGCGATTGAGGACGAGACCTTCGAGCGATCCGGCCGCCGTCGAGCGTCACCTTCGCCGCGCTCCGGTCCCGAGCCGGCGCGCGGCCGCAGCGTGCGCAGGAAGCGCACCAGGTCCGCTGATTCCTGGTCGGTGAGCGTGCCGAAGGACGGCATGCCCGCGCCGGGCAGTCCCTGGCGGAGGAGCGTCGTCAGATCCGCGTCGCTCCGCAGCGGAACGCGACGTCGCGATGCCGGGCCCGAGCTCGCCGCCGTTGCCGTCGCTGCCGTGGCAGCCCGCGCAGCGGGAGACAAACACCTGGCGGCCCGCGTCGGGCGGCTGCGCCCGGACGCTTGAAAGTGCAATCAGCGTGACAAGAAGGGAAATCGCCGCTCGACGTACGCTCATGGCTCGCCCTCGCCGGGCCATAGTAGCGCGAGTCAGTCGCCAGGCAGCAGTCGGCAGTCGGCAGTCGCAGTCGGCTAGCCTCCAACCTCTAACCTCGAGCCTTCCCCCAGCCCTCAGCCCCGAGCCCCTATTGAATGATGCTGACGTTGCCGCCCGTCGTGAACGGCTGCGCGGGTGCGGCGCCGCTGACGTCCTGCCAGATCGCGCCGCCTTCGTCGGTGGCGAAGCCGCGCGTCCCGCTGGTGCCGATGCTCATCGGCACAGCCGTCGCGATGTAGCTGCTGCCCGAGCCGGTGCAGCCGGCGCTCAGGCTGGGCAGCACCAGGTTGGCGGCGCCTGCCGTCAGCGTGATCGTGTAGCCGCTTTTCGAGAGCACGGGACCGCTCGTCATGTCGGGCGACAGAAAACTCCCCGCGAGGCTGAGTTCGGTCAGCACCGGGGCGTAGCCGTTGCATTTGCCGGCGTAGGCGTGCTGCGCGGTGCTGATCGCGCGCATCGATCCGATCGCGCTCGCCTCGTTGCCCGCCATCCGCGCGCGGAGCAGACCCGGGGCCGCGATCGCGGCGATGATTCCGATGATCGCGACGACCAGGAGGAGCTCGATAAGCGTGAAGCCGTCGCGGTCTCTGTGTGCCATCTCCCTGTTCCGAGTTGAGGGGCTGCCGGAGCTAAGACCAAGAACCTTGCCGGTTCTGGTTGCCCGGGGATGCACATCACTGCGCGGCAGGCTGACATTCCTGGTCACCTCAAAGTGCCAACTCCTGACAGAATGGGACTCTTGGGCGGCGTCATCGGAGGTTCAAGGTTCAACGTTCAGGGTTCAAGGTTCTGTGGCACAACGCCTGCTCCTCGTGTGGGCGTGATTGCTCGTCGTTGCCAAGATCTCGTTGCCTGGCAGCTCGCGCGCGAGCTCGAGCGGCACGTGATGGCATTTACTGCAACAGCACCAGCCTCGAAGGATGTTGATTTCTGCCGACAGATTCGTGGCTCGGCGTCTTCTGCGGCGCGAAATATCGCCGAAGGTTTTGGTCGTTTTCTCCCGCGCGATTTTGCGAAGTTCGTTCGCACCGCCCGCGGCTCGCTTGTCGAAACACAGGATCATCTCGACGCGGCTCTAGCGAGGGGATATCTGCGCAATCAGCAGCATGCCGAGATGCTGCGACTCGCCCATCGGGCTCTCGGCGCGTCGACGAACTTCATCGTGTATCTGGACAAGGCAGCGGTTGAATGGCGGAAGGAAGGCCGGCGGCGTCCCAAGCCACGCCGTGACGCTGAACCTGAACCTGAACCTTGAACCTTGAACCGAACCTGAACCTCGATATACTCCCTCTCCGTGACCGCCACCTACGTCCGCGTCGTCCTGCTCGAATCCGCCATCATCGCGGGCCTCGTGATCCTGGGTCGGATTTTCTCCTAGTCGGCATGCGATCGCTCGATTGGGCCGTCGTCGTGGCGTACGTGTCGTGGATTGTGTACGACGGCTTGCGGCGCTCGAAAGGGACGGACAAGGTCGAGGGATATTTTCTCGGCAACCGATCGCTGCCGTGGTGGGCGATCGGCTTGTCCGTGATGGCGACGCAGATGAGCGCGGTGACGCTCGTCGGCACGACGGGCCAGGCGTACCTCACCGGCCTTCGGTTCATCCAGTTCTACTTCGGCCTGCCGCTCGCGATGGTGATTCTCTCCGTCACCCTCGTGCCGTTCTTCCATCGCGCGAAGGTCTACACCGCCTACGAATACCTTGAACGCCGGTTCGACGTCCGGACGCGATCGCTGGCGAGCTTCCTCTTCCTGATGGGACGCGCGTTCTCGCTCGGCGTGACGCTGACGGCCCCGGCCGTCGTGATGTCCGCCATCCTCGGCTGGCAGATGCCGGTGACGGTGCTCGTGATCTGCGTCCCGATGATCGTCTACACGACCTACGGCGGCGTGCAGGCCGTGGCGTGGACCGACGTGAAGCAGATGTTCATCATCGTCGCGGGCATGTCGGCGGCCATCGTCGTGCTGCTGCTCGGCATCCCGCGCGACGTCAGCTTCGGCCAGGCACTGCATCTGGCGGGCGCCACCGGCCGGCTCAAGGCCGTGGACTTCACGTTCGATCTGCGGCAGACCTACACGTTCTGGTCGGGGATGATCGGCGGCCTGTTCCTGATGCTGGCGTATTTCGGCTGCGACCAGAGCCAGGTGCAGCGGTACCTCACCGCGAAGAGTGAAGACGAAGCTCGCAGTTCGCTGCTGATGAGCGCGTACGTCAAGATCCCGCTGCAGCTGCTCGATCCTGTCCACCGGCGTCCTCGTCTTCGTGTTCTACCTGTTCCAGCCGCCGCCGATGCTGTTCAACCGCGTCTACGACGCGCGCGTCGCGGCCGGCCCGTACGCGTCGGAGTACGCGTCGCTCGAGCGGCAGTTCACCGTGGCGATCGGCGAGCGCCGTCAAGCTGCGGAGCAGTCCGACCGCGACGACGTTTCTCGCGGCCGACGCACGCGTGGTCGGCATACGCGGCCGCGCCTCGGACATCGTCAAGCAGACGACCGGCGACATGCGGTACACGGACGTCAACTACGTGTTTCCGACCTTCATCACGACGCGCATGCCCATCGGCCTGGTGGGGCTGATGATCGCCGCGATTTTCGCGGCGGCGATGTCGGCCAGCGCCGGCGAGCTCAACTCGCTCGCCTCGGCAACCGTCATCGACTTCTACCGGCGGCACTTCGTCACCGACGCGAGCGACACGCACTACCTGAACGTGTCGAAGCTGGCGACGATCGGATGGGGACTCTTTGCGTGCGTCGTGGCGATGTACGCCGCTAATCAGGGATCGCTGATCGAGGTCGTGAACCGGTACGGATCGTTTTTCTACGGTTCGCTGCTCGGCGTGTTCATGCTCGCGATTCTCGTGAAGCGCGCGACGGCTGCCGGCGCGTTCTGGGGCCTCATCGCAGGAATGGCCGTCGTCCTGACGGTGGCGTTCTCACCGTGGACGCGCGACATCGCGTTTCTCTGGCACAACCTGATCGGGGCCGTCGTCGTCGTGGTGGTCGGAACGGCCGTGAGCGCGATCAGTACTTCTTCCAGGTGAACGACGTCAGCATTCGGTTTCCTGCCACGAAGAGCTCGCTCGACAGGCGGCGGTCGTAGTGAACGCGGGCGCCCCCGGTATCGTCGATCGTGTTCGCAACGACCGCTCCGAAGAAATCGCCGCCACCGTTGAAGCTCGCTGCCGCGTTCGGCGCGTAGATCAGCGCTGTCGTGTGCGCGCCGCCGTTCAGCTTGACGTTGCCGGTGCCGGCATACAGGACCTGAAAAGTCGTCGGATCGAAGCTGTTGTTGGACACCGATCCGCCGGTGAAGTCGATGGGTGTCCCCTGGCCCGTTCCGACAATGTTGATGATCACCGTGCCGAGAATCTGGAGCGTCGCGTTGCCGTTGATCGTGAGACTGTTCATGTTGATCGTGCTGGTGACGCCTGGAGCGCCAAGCGTCAGCGTCGAATGCGCGTTTACCGTCACGTTGCCGACGCTCGCGCCGTTTAACAGCGTCTGACCGTTGCCGTCGTACGACGTGGTCGGAACTCCGGCGGGCACCGTGGGCGGGGGCAGCGTGACGCTTTGAGGCAGCTGGAGGATGTCCCCGGCCTGCGGCGGGTTATGGCCGTTCACTGTGGCGCCGCCGCTGCTTGACAGCGCGCTCACGTTGCCCGCGCTGCAGTTGCCGATGCCGACGCGCGGGGTGGACAAGGTACCGTAAATGTCGGCGCCGCCACCCTCGGTGAGGTTGCCGTTGCTGCCGACGTTTCCGCCGGAATTCGAGATACCGGGGCTGCCGGCGACGAGCGCTGCCGAAGAATTGTAGCTGTCGGTCTGGGTGTTGTTGCCGTGGAAGTTCAGGGCCCCACAACCGCCGCCGGTGGCGAACGCCGCATACGCGGCGGCCGACACGGTCTGTTGCTCGAGCGTGGCGCTCACCTCGACGGTCGCGCTGCGCGCCCCGGCCACGGATCCCTCGGCGGTGACTTCCCAGGTCTGCACGACGGTGTTCACGCCCCCGTACGTGGTCAGCGGAACCATCGCAAGGAGCTTGGCAGACGCCCGGTAGCTGACGGTCTGGTTCCCGGAAGCCAGCGTGCCCTGCGCCGCGTTGTTGAACGCCGTCTGAACGGCAGCGATCGGATAGTTTGACGCCACGGCCGGGTTCGACGACAGGATGACCGGCTGGTTGTTGACTGACGTCACCGGCGACTTTGTCATGTCGTAGTTCGCCAGCGGATCGGCACACGGTCCCGGGCAACACATACGTGTTCGTGAGGTAATTGATCGTCTTGTGCACGCCGGATTCGGCGCCGTAGCGCGCCTGCGACATCAGGCGGTAGCTGGCGCTCGACGCCGTCTCCGTCTGCGCCAGGAACATCATCGAGGCGCTGAGGACGGACAGCACCATCATCAGCAGCATGCTCACGACAAGTGCCGTGCCCTTTTCGCCGTGCGTGGTCCGTGGGAGCGTTGACGTATTCAGCATATCTTTCCTACGGCAGCAGCGCCGTGATAACCGCTGGAGTCGGCTGCACGCGATCGAACAGGTCGATGCTGGCCAGCTGCCACACGTTGAAGATGTTTCGCGGCGACACGTTCAGCAACGCCTTGGTCTCCCGCTGCCTCTGTTTCGTGATGGGATCGACCTGCTCCGTCTGCACCGTCAGCGTGATCGCCACGTCCGTCACGAACGGCGTCGGCGTACCGTTGATCGTCACCGTCTGAGTCTGATACGTGAAACACGCCGCGTTGGCGGGGTTCGCGGTGATGTTGCGGAGCAGGACCATCGATGGATCCAGCATGGGCTTCGCGCCCACCGTCCAGGCCATCGCGTTGCGATAGAGCAGCCCGTTCGCCGTGTCGCACGTGTATTCGATGTACAGCGGCGTGCCGTCAGAGTTGATGTCGCCGAACATCTTCAGGACGAAGCCCGTCGAGCCGCTGGCCACCGTCGTCGGCACGATCCCGCTCGAAAACCCCCCGGCGGCCTTGACAGGGACGCCGGCCGCATGCGCGTTCACGAAGGTGGCCGTAATGGTCTTGTTCGCCGTGTCGATCGCTGTCAGAGCAACGGTTTCCTGTGTCGTGTCGTAGCCGACGGTGACCAGTTCCGTCGGGAACATTCCCGCCACGGGGTCACTCCCGACCGGCGACGTCACGGCCACGGTCTGCGCGCCGGTGCCGACGGCAGCCGCCGAGCGTCAGGCCGGTCGTCAGCGGCGTGACGCGCCCGGCCTGGCCGACTTCCTGCTGCAGCAGCTCGGTCGCGCTCCGCACGCCCGCGTGCATCTCGGTCCGGTTCCAGATGGTCTGCTGCGAGTTCACGAGCCGCTGCAGCACACCCATCGCCGCTCCGACGACGACGATCAGGATGCCCATGGCCACCAGCAGCTCGATCATCGAGAATCCAGCTTCCTTTTTCATCGCGATCCGTTCCGTGTTGGGCCAGGTCATCGTGTGCACCTGCTCAGAACGGAAAAGTCTTCAGCGCGGTGACGGTCGAGGCCGGCTGCTGTGTTCCGCCGAGGCTCCACTTCACAATCGTGGTGACGGTAATCTGCTTGAGGTTCACCGAGGGGTTCGTCACCTGCCACACGCGCTTGTAATACCAGGTCGCCGGGGCCGCCCCGCCGCCCAGCAAGTTGCCGTTCACATCGAGGTAGTCCACGTATCCGTTGACCGGAGCGGCCGTATTGAGACCCCCGCCAACCGCGAGTCCCGTGCCGCCGACGTTGACAGCCGGAAACTGCGTCGTATCGCTCTGCGCGTCGTTGTAGGCCAGGACCAGCAGTTGTTCCATCTTGTCCTGCGCGTACTCCGTCGTGCGTGCCGACAGATGGCCCTGGTTCTCCGTCGACGTCGTGGCGACAAACGAAGCCGACACGAGCCCTGCCAGCATCAGCAGCAGGAGTCCCGTTGCCACCACCGTTTCGATCAGCGTAACGCCCGCTTCACTCTTCAGTCGCGACGCCGCTGTACCGCGGCCACAGAGTTCTCTTTGCCGATGGAATTGCGTCATTTGCGTGCCCATGCGGGGTTCGCCGCCAACGGCGCGCTCCAGACGGTGACGAGTCCCGCCGCCGAGAGCGTGACAGCGCCTACCCTGGTGCCGTCGGTGACGTACAGCGCGTCGTTGTTGGTTGGCGCGCCCGTGCCGTCCACGGGGATCCCGCGCGAATTGAAGACGATGCATGCCGTGCCGGCGATGGCGTTCCCGTCCTTGTCCACACACAGGGGCGCCTGTGCGACGGCCGGCTGCGTGTTGGGCGGCGGTGTGCCGACCGGTCCAAACGTGAACGCGACACCGTTGGACAGGAGCGTTGGTCCGGTAACCGCCACCCAGTCAGGCGGCACGGCGGTCTTCGACCATGTCTCGACGTGCTGGTTGCGGCCTCCCACGGAGACGTAGAGACGAGCCTGCGTGAAGTTGGCTGCGGCCCGCATCTTAGCGAGCGAGAGTGCATTCGATAAGTTACGAGCGTCGTCGGTGCCGCCGAACACACCCATCCGGGGGACCGCCACCGCAAGGAGCACTCCCACGACGCCGACCACGATGACCAGCTCGAGGAGGCTGAAGCCGCGTTGAGAATTTCGAGTCACGCCCGATGACTGCGCAAGGCGTTGGCCGGTCTCTCCCGAACGGGGCAACAGAGCTAACTATTCGAAATGAAAGACTTACAGGCGAATTACGGATTGCGCCAGCTCGGCCATTTTGTTCCGATTCGGAACACTCGTTACCAATTCGGTCATTGGCAGGGCTCTGTTGCTTATTTTCGGACAGTGGAGGGCGAAAAATGGCTAAGACGACCGAGTCTGTTCCAAGTTGAACCACTGGCTGAACAGACCGGTTCCCGTTCTGAAACCGTTTGCTGTGCTGCGACGTGCGAATGCGAGCAGTTCAGGTCAGGAACCGGACTTGCGGTATGGCTGAGCATGAAGCAGACCTCTTTCCGGCCCGTTCGTCGCAGCCTCGCGCTGTCTGGTGTTCTTGCCGCGGGATTCGCCGTATTCCCGACGGCGGCTGTACGCGCAAGCTCCCGCAGTGATTTACGCGTGCGTCAGCATTGACGGCAATCACAACGGGGATCAGAAAGGCGATGACGGCCGTCCCGTGCGGTTCGTGAGCGCGGCGCAGCAGTGCAAGCCGCGCGAATTGAAGATCTCCTGGAACACGACCGGGCCGCAGGGTCCTGCCGGCCCGATGGGTCCGGCGGGCCCGACAGGTCCGGTCGGTCCGATTGGTCCACAGGGTGCTCTGGGGCCGCAAGGCGCGGTCGGACCTCAGGGACCTGCCGGACCACAGGGTTTGAAAGGTGACATCGGAACGACCGGTCCACAAGGCGCAGCGGGCGCAGTCGGACCTCAGGGACCTGCCGGACCGCAGGGTTTGAAGGGCGACACCGGTGCCACTGGCGCACAGGCGCCCGGGCGCGCAGTTGGTCCACAAGGACCGACGGGCGCCACAGGCGCGCAGGGCGCGAAGGGCGACGGCGACGTCGGTGCGACGGGTGCGCAGGGGCCGCAGGGTCTGATCGGCCAGACGGGCCCCACCGGGGCTCAGGGCCCGGCCGGTCCCGCCGGCCCACAGGGCGTCAAGGGCGATACCGGTTCCACGGGTCTTCAGGGACCTACTGGAGCTCAGGGACCCGCCGGGCCGCAGGGCGCCGCGGGCTCCATCCTGGTGGGCGCGCAGAACTTCCCCGCTTCGACCTCCAGTACGTTTCTGATCGCCAATCAGACGTTTCAGACGGTGCAGGGAAGCGGTTTTCCCGGCACTACTCAGGGTTATCCGCTTCTGATTGAAGTGGCCGTGCCGCTCTACAGCAATCTCGGCAATGTCGCGTGCCAGCCGGCGATCGATGGGAAGTGGGCCGGCGCGTATGCGTTTCCGACGATCAATGCAGCCGATCCGATGAAGGACCAGTTCTTCGCCATTTCGGGCTACGTCACGTTGTCGTCCGTTCGCGTCTATAGCAACGTGCCGCCTGGAAATCACTGGTTCAGCATCCAGTGCTGGGCCGCGGGCCAGCTGTCGTTCCCATCGTCGAACACGCTCATCTCGCTGAGCGTGATCGAGATGCGCTGAGGCGATCAGGTCCGGCGCCTGCGGGCAGCGCTCCTGCTATTTCTGCAGCGTGGGTGCCGGACCGAAGACATCGTCCACTTTCACGATCGTGAGCGGCCCGAGGTTCAGGGCACGGATGCCCGGTTCGATGGCGGCGCGGTCTCCTGCGATGACGACGGCGAGACGCGCGGGCTGGATGTACTTCTGCGCCACGCGCTGGGCATCGGCGACCGTGACCGCTTCGATCTTCTGCACGTATGTCGCGAAATAGTCGTCGGGCAGCCGGTAGACCAGGGCCTGCTCGAGGCGAGTCGAGATATCGCCGGTCGTTTCGAACCCGGAGGGAAAGCGGAGTGACACATAGTGCTTCGCGCGCGCGAGCTCGTCGGCGGGCACGGGCTGGCCGATCGCCGTCAGCTCGTTGAAGAACTCCTTGAGCGCGTCGGCGGTCTTGTCGGTCTGGACGCCGGCCGCCGCGACGAACGGGCCCGCGGCCAGCCGCATGTCGAAGAGCGACGATGCGCCGTAGGTGTAGCCGTTTTTCTCACGCAGGTTGAGGTTCAGCCGGGAGGAGAACGCTCCGCCGAGCACCGTGTTCATCACCTGGATGGGGAAGAAGTCCGGCGTGGAGCGCGGAGCGGCGACCCAGCCGATGCGAATCTGCGACTGCGCGGCGCCGGGTTTGTCGACGAGGTAGATCTGGCGCGCCGCGGGCAGCGGCGGCGTCGGCAGCGCGGTGTGCTGCGGGGCCGTGCCCTGCGAACGCCAGCCGCCGAAATTCGTTTCGAGCAACGGCACCACGCGGTCGGCGGTGATGTCGCCGACGACGATAAGCGCGGCGTTGTTGGGCCGGAACACAGACGTATAGAACGCCTTCACGTCATCCACTGAAAATGACTGAATCGTCTGCGCGGAGCCGGCCTGCGCGGTGCCGTATCTGTGGCTGGTGCCGAAGAGAATGCGGGCGAAGGCCAGCTGGCCGATCGTCTCCGGATCGTCGCGGGCCTGGATCACGTTGGTGAGCCGCTCGGCGCGGAGACGCTGGAGCTCGTCGTTCGGGAACGTCGGCCGGAGCGCCACGTCGGCCATGATGGGCAAGGCCTCGGCGAGACGGGCGACCGGCACGTGCAGCCTGACGGCGGAGCTGTCGCTGCCGCTGTTGGCCACCAGGTCCGCTCCCAGGAAATCCACGGCGTCCGCGATTTCGAGCGCGGATCGCGAGCCGGCACCCTCGAGCAGCATGGACGCGGTGAGGTTGGCGACGCCGAACTTGCCGGCGGGATCGTCACCGCTGCCGCTGAGCACGACGAGATTCGCCTGAACGACCGGCACTTCGTGGAGCTCCACGATCCACACGGGCAGGCCGTTCGAGAGCTGGCGCTTCTGAATGGCCGGGAGCTTCAAGGTCGGCGGCGCGCCGGTCTGCGGCGCGTGAGCGCGGTCGGGCGCCTGCGCGCCGAGGGTCAGCGTCGTGAGAACAGCGGCGGCAAGGACTGTGAGGGCGTGACGCATGGCTATTTCGCACCTTCCGGCACAACGGTGAGCTCGACACGGGCGTCCTTCGGGAGGAACCTCAGGGCAGCGGCGCGGACGTCACCAGGAGACAGCGCCCGGTAGCGTCCGAGATCTTCGTTGAAGTAGTCGGGGTCGCCGGTGGCGGTGAAGTACGCGTTGAGCTGATCGGCTTTGCCGCCGAACCCGCCGACGCGCTCCATCCTGTTATAGAACGACGATTCGATCTGGTTGAGCGACCGCTCGACGTCGTGCGCCGAGGGCGGCGTGGTCTGCAGCTTCGTGATTTCCTCGTCGATCACCTTCAGGAGCTCGTCGGCCGTGTGGCCGGGCCGCGCGGTCGCTTCGATCAGGAAATACGACGACAGCGCCTGCGATGCCTGATAGGCCGACACTTCCTGCGCGATCTGCATGTCGTAAACGAGCCGCTTGTACAGACGCGAGTTCTTGCCGCCGGCGAGCGTGTCGGCCACCATGTCGAGGGCCGCGTCGCCGGGCGCGAAGTGCGGAGGCGTCAGCCACGCCACGTAAAGCCGCTGGAGCTGCACTTTGTCGGTCAGCGTCTTCTTCTGCACACCGTTCAGTTTCACGCCGGGAATGGTCATCGGCTCGACGCTGGCGCCGCTCTTCACGTCGCCGAACCATTTCTCGATCTGCGCCTTCGCCGTGGCCGAGTCGAAATCCCCGGCGACGACGAGGCTGGCGTTCGAGGGCGCGTAGTACTTCTTGAAGAACTCCACGACGTCCTCATAGCTCGCGGCGGTGAGGTCGGGCATGTAGCCGATGACAGGCCAGTGATACGGATGGCCCTCGGGATACAGCATCTCGCCGAGCGTGAGCTCGGCCTGTCCGTACGGGCGGTTCTCGTAGCTCTGGCGCCGCTCGTTCTTGACGACGTCGCGCTGGGCGTCCACCGTTTTCGGCGTCATCGACTCGAGCAGGTAGCCCATCCGGTCCGATTCGAGGAACAACGCGAGCTCGAGCGCGTTGGACGGAACGTTGATCCAGTAGTTGGTGCGGTCGTTTTCCGTGGAGCCGTTGTTGGTGCCGCCGCTGCGTTCGAGCAAGTCGTCGAACTCGCCGGGCTTCACGTGCTGCGACCCCATGAACATCAGGTGTTCGAACAGGTGCGCGAAGCCCGTGCGGCCCGGTTTTTCGCGCGCGGAGCCGACGTGGTACCACATGTTCGTCGAGATGACCGGGACGCTGTGGTCCTCGTGAAGGATCACGGTCAGCCCGTTGGGCAGCCTGAACTGTGTGTACGACAACTCCAGCTTCGGCGGCGCCGCCGGCGGGGCGCCGGATTGCGCAACAGCGGTGGCGGCGAGCGTCGTGCACAGGAGAAACACGAGGGCAGGCTTCATTAGCCGATTTTAGGTCCACCGGGTCCCAAGGATCCACCGAGTCCGCAAGGTTGCTGTGACCAAACGCACGACACCCCGCGGCCCTCGGACCCTGTGGACCTCTAGGACCTCTCGGACTCCTCGGACCTTTCGGACCTCTTCGGACCTTTCGGACCTCTTGGACCTCTTGGATCTCTGTGATGAAATAGCGCCCATGTCTACGTCGTCTGAAGCGCCGCTTGTCGGCATCATCATGGGCAGCAAGTCCGATTGGGACGCGATGAAAGGGGCGGCGGAGATGCTGGCCCGTTTTGGCGTCCCGCACGAATACCGCGTCATGTCCGCGCACCGCACCCCGGCCGTGGTGGCCGATTACGCCTCGGGTGCCATCGGGCGCGGGATGGAAATCATCATCGCCGGCGCCGGCGGGGCCGCGCACCTGGCCGGCGTCGTCGCCGCGCACACCGTAATACCGGTGATCGGCGTCCCCATGACCAGCGCGTTGCAGGGTCTCGATTCGCTGCTGTCAACGGTGCAGATGCCCAAGGGCATTCCGGTCGCGACCGTCGCGATCGGCGCGTCAGGCGCGGCGAACGCCGGCCTGCTCGCCGTGGCCATCCTCGCGACGTCTCGTCCCGATCTGCGCGGGAAGCTTCAGGCCTACCGGGCGGAGATGGCCGAGGACGTCAAGAAGCAGACGCTGAGCTAGGCAGGTGTCGTGCAGGCGTTCAGGCCTGCCGTGCGCCGGCAGGGCTGAAGCCCCGCACCACGTCTGTGACGATCGGTTGTTCCGGATCGATCGTCAGCCAGATCAGCGCGCCCGTGGCGTACACGGCTGCCGTGACGTAAAACGGAAACGTCCACGACTGCCAGCGATCCACCGCGTACGCGACGACGAGCGGCGTCAGCACGCCGCCCAGGTTCGAGAACGTGTTCATGCAGCCGGTCACCACGCCGGCGTGACCGCGGCCGATGTCCAGGCACACGGCCCAACAGGCGCTGAGCGCCAGATCGACGGACCCGAGCGCCAGCGCCAGCAGCACCGCTTTCGCGAGAGGCTGGGGAACGAGCGTCGACGCAAACGTGAGGAGGCCGCCCGTCAGGAACGATCCGAACCCGAGGCCGCACCGTGCGATGCGCAGGCCCCGGGTGCGCGCCAGCACGTCGGTGAGCCACCCGCCCGCGAGGTTCGCCAGGCCCGCGCAGAGAAACGGCAGCCCGGCCAGCAGGCCTCCGTTCAGCGCGGAGAATCCCAGCTCGCGAATGAGATACGTCGGCAGCCACGTGAAATAGAAGTAGAGGCCGTAGCCGTAGGTGAAGTACATCGCGCAGATCGCGTACAGATTCCGGCTGCGCAACAGCGCCCGCCACGGCGTATCCGAATGCTCGGTCCGCACCACCAGGCCCACCCGTCCCACCTGACCCACCCGCCCTGCCTGCCCGACCTGCCCGACCTCGTCCTGTTCAATCCACGCGAGCTCGCTCGCGGAGACCGCCGGGTGCTCGGACGGACGATCGCGATACCACGCGAACCACGCCGCGGCCCACACCAGGCCGATCGCGCCGACGATGACGAAGCTCTCGCGCCAGCCCCAGCGATCGATCAGCAGCAGCGCGATGGGAACCGACAGCATGCCCCCGACGCGGGACCCGAAGAACATGACGCCGTTCGCTTTCCCGCGCTCGCTCAACGGAAACCACTGGGAGAGGCCGCGCGACATGCCGGGGAACGCGCCGGCTTCTCCCGCGCCGAACAGGAACCGCGTCGCGACGAGCGAGCGATACCCGACCGCCGCGCCGGTCAGCATGGTGAAGGCCGACCACCACAGTACGATGCGCGTGAGCACGCGGCGCGGGCCAATCACGTCGACGAGCCATCCCGACGGGATTTCGAATACCGAGTAGGCGAGCGCGAACGCGCTCAGCACCTGGCCCATCTGGATCGTCGTGAGGTGCAGATCGTCGCTGATGAACGGCGCGGCCGCCGAGATGCAGACACGATCCAGATAGGTGACGACGGCGAGCAGAAAGGCAAAGAGCAGGACGCGGAGCCGCGCCCGCGACCCCGTGGAGGGTTTCAGGTCCACCGCCGGTATAGTAGCGGATCGTGACGCCTTCTTCGCCGCCGCCCGAAGTGGGATCCGCGCTGGCGAAGGCCCGGCGGCGTCTGTTGCCGTTCCTGTTCCTGCTCTACGTCGTCGTCGTACCTGGATCGCGTCAACGTCGGGTTCGCGGCGCTGCAGATGAACGCGGCGATCGGTTTGTCCGATGTCACGTACAGCCTCGGCGCGGGAATCTTCTTCCTGAGCTACACGCTGTTCGAGGTGCCGAGCAACATCATCCTCGCGCGCGTCGGCGCGCGGCTCTGGATCGCGCGGATCATGATCACGTGGGGCCTCGTGTCCGCGTCGATGATGTTCGTGAACAGCGCCGCCGGGTTTTACGCGCTGCGGTTCGCGCTGGGGGCGGCCGAGGCCGGCTTCTTTCCCGGCATCATCTATTGCCTGACGCGCTGGTTTCCCTCCGATGAACGCGCCCGCGCGATTGCCGGTTTCATGACCGCCGTCGTCGTGGCGGGGATGATCGGCGGCCCGCTGTCAGGGTTCCTGCTGTCGCTCGGCGGCTTCGGCGGCCTGGCGGGATGGCAATGGCTCTTCGTGCTCGAAGGGCTGCCGGCCGTCGTCCTGGGTTTCGTCGTGCTCCGCGTGCTGCCGGAGCAGCCGTCGGACGCGTTGTGGCTGACGCCCGCCGAGCGCGCGGCGCTCACCGCGCGGCTCGCGGACGAGAGCGCCGGCCGCGTCGTCGTTGTGCGAAGCCTTGGCGGAGCGGTGGCGAGCGGCCGCGTCTGGCTGCTGGCGATCGTGTACTTCACGATCCCCGTGGCGCTCTACGCCATGGGTTTCTGGCTGCCGCAGATCATCAAGGCCGCGGCCGGCGGCAGCGATGCGATGGCCGGCGTGCTCACGGCCATCCCGTACGCCGTGGCCGCCGTCGGCATGGTGGTCGTCGGCCGGCATTCGGACCGCACGGGAGAACGCCGGTGGCACATCGCGGTCTGTGCCGTGGTTGGCGGACTCGCGTTTGCCGTGTCGGCGTTCGTCGGCGGCATCGTGCCGTCGCTCGCCGCGCTGTCGCTGGCCATGCTCGGCCTGGCGTCGATGCTCGGGCCGTTCTGGACGCTGGCGACCTCGACGATGAGCGGGGTGGGCGCGGCGGCCGGCATTGCGCTCGTCAACTCGGTCGGGAACGTCGGCGGGTTCGTGGGGCCGACCATCATCGGCTTCATCCGGGAGGCCACGCACAGCTTCAGCGCAGGACTGGTGGCCGTCGGCGCCGTGCTCGCGGCCGGCGGCCTGCTCGTGCTGGCGGTGAACCAGCCCGAAAACCCGTCGTCCAAATAGGCATGCTCGACGCGTCCGGTATCCTCATGGTGTGGTGCCTCGCGGTGCATGGGTGATGTGATGCGTCTGGCGCTTTCGCGATGCGAGATCCGATCGTGGCGAACAGACGATCTGGCCTCGCTCGTGGCGTATGCGGACAACCGCAAGATCTGGCTCAACCTCCGCGACCGGTTTCCCCATCCGTACACGAGACGGGCGGGCCGCGAGTTCCTGCACGGCATCGTGATGCAGCGGCCTGAAACCGCGTTCGCGATCGACGTCGGCGGCGAGGCGGTCGGCGGGATCGGCTTTGCGATGCAGCATGATGTCGAGCGGGTATCGGCCGAGATCGGCTACTGGCTCGCCGAGCCCTTCTGGGGCCGGGGCATCGTCACGGAAGCGCTCACGGCGGTGACGAGCTACGCGATCGCGACGCACGGCTTCACGCGCCTGTTCGCGCTGCCGTTCGCGACGAACCTCGCGTCCTGCCGCGTGCTCGAGAAAGCCGGCTACGTGGTCGAGGGCCGCTTGCGGCGGAGCGCCATCAAGGACGGGAAGATCATCGATCAGATGCAGTACGCGTTTACTGCGGCGGGGACGGGGGAGCCGACGGAGGCGAGGCAGGCGTAGCATCGGGACCGGGCGATGCGATCTCTTCGGTGGCGTTCACTTCAAACCGGCGGAACCGGCTGTAGGTGGCCACGCCCGTGACGCGGCTGTCGGCCAAATCGTAGTCTTCCCGCATTTCGGACGGCACGTCGATGCCCAGCCGCTCGTCGGCGCGGAACACCGTGGTGAGATTGGCCTTGACGCCTCTCTGCTCGACGCGGACTTCTGCTTTCACCACGCGACCGGTGTCGGCTTCAATCCAGAAGCGGCCGAAGGCCGGCATGTCCTGCCCGTTCAAACCGACAATCAGCGTCGGGCGCATGTCCTCGACGTACTCGACGACGCGAACCGTGTCGCCCATCTTGCGATCCGGCTTGCCCATCGTGAACTTGAAGTGTTCGCGCGCGTCGGGCTGCAGGAACATCAGGGCGAACACGGGGTTGTTGATCGTGCGTTGAACGGCGCCGAGGTTGTAGCGGGCGCTCTCGTCGACGATGGCCCTGGCGCGCTGCTGGGACTCGGCATCGATCTTGTCGCCGAGGAACAGCTTGGCGAGCCGTTGTTCGCGGTCGCGTATCGGGATGTGATCGACTTCGAAGACGTCGCGGAACGGCTGCCACACGCTGCCGAGCGACTTGACGATCAGGAAGTCGGCTTTCAGCTCGCGGTGTTTCGCGGAGCCCCGAGGGCCCGACATCGCGGGGCCGCCACGGCCGCCGAGGCCGGGAATCGCGACGGTCGCCAGCAGAACGTTCGAGTCCTGCGTGTAGTGCTCTTCGGAGACGACGCTGGAGAGCTTGTCGACGAAGTCGATCGCGGACCAGGTAGCCTTGGTGAGCAGGGCGTCCAGAGCCGGGTCTTCCTGCTGAGCAGAGAGGCCGGTACCCGTCGCGATGACGACGGCGCACCAGACTATCGTGCGCGCAACGATCCGCATCAGCTGGAATCTTACCAAGAAAGACGCAGCCACAGGGGCACAGCGAGCACAGAGGATCGCTTATTTGCTCAGTGTTCTCTGTGGCTCCGTGGCATCGTGATATAGCTACAATTTGATCGCAAGAGTCGGATGGCGCGCCGGGCCTCGCGGCGCCAGACTGCTGGCATGACATTCACGAAAAACGCTCATCTGATGCCGGCGCCAGACGACGACTCCAAGTGGCGGGCCGTTCTCGCCCACGACCGCCGGGCCGACACCCTGTTCGTGTATGGGGTCAGCTCGACGCGGATTTATTGCCGGCCGTCCTGTGCCAGCCGGCGTCCGCGGCGCGACCGCGTCGCGTTCTTCGACTCCCCGGAATCCGCCGCGCGCGAGGGATATCGCGCGTGCCGGCGATGCCGCCCCAACGAGAAAGACGCCGCCGTCGATCCCTGGGTCGACAAGGTGCGCCGCGCCTGCGTCTATCTGTCCAACGTGGAAGGCCGTGTCTCGCTCGCGCGTCTCGCCGCGCGGCTCGGGGGCAGCCTGTATCACCTCCAGCGCAGCTTCAAGCGCATCGTCGGCGTCACGCCGCGCGAGTACGCCGACGCGTGCCGCCTGGAAAAAGTGAAACGCGGACTGCGCGGCGGCGAGCCGGTGACCTCCGCCATCTACGAGGCGGGCTACGGATCGAGCGGGCGCTTTTACGGGGGCGCCGCGCGCAAGCTCGCGATGTCGCCGGCGGTGTACGGCCGCGGCGCGGCCGGCATCACGATGCGATACACGATCGTGGAGTCGCCGCTGGGCCGGCTGCTCGTCGCGGCGACGGATCGCGGTGTATGCGCCGTGTCGATGGGGTCGTCGGATCAGGAACTCGAGCGCGCCCTCTCCCGCGAGTATCCCGAAGCGGTGCTCCGGCGTGACGGCGGCAGCCTGGCCCGCTGGACGAAGGCGATCCTCAGCCATCTTGCGGGGCGCCAGCCGCGACTCGATCTGCCGCTCGACGTGCGCGCCACGGCGTTTCAATGGCAGGTCTGGACGGCCCTCGCGGCAATTCCCTACGGTCAGACCCGCTCGTATGCGGAGATCGCCGCGTCCATCGGCCGCCCGTCGGCCGTGCGTGCCGTCGCGCGCGCCTGCGCGTCGAACCCTGTGGCGCTCGCCATTCCGTGTCACCGGGTGGTGCCGTCGGCAGGCGGCCCCGGCGGCTACCGGTGGGGGACGCCCCGGAAGACGGCTCTTCTGGCCGCTGAGCATAGAATACGAGGTCGATGATTCACTACGGCCGGGCGCCCTTCCTCGATCGATTTCCCCGTTCGCGCGTGCCGGTCTACCCTCGGCATTCAGGGCCACTGAGCAGCGAAGTCGTCGTGGTCGGCGGGGGCCTGACCGGCTGCGCGGCAGCCTACGCGTTCGCCGCCGCGGGCATCGAGGTCACGCTCGTCGAAGCCGACCGGCTGGGCAGCGGTGCCACACACGCCGTGCCCGGGTGGATTTCGGAGGATCCGGGCGTCAGCTTCGTCGACCTGGAAAAACTGATCGGGCTCAAGGCGGCGCGGCACGCGTTCCAGGCGTGGCGGCGTGCGGCGCTCGATTTTTCGGCGCTGCTGCGGCGCCTCGACATCCAGTGCCACCTCGAGGCTCACAGCGCGCTCACGGTGGCGTTCACGCCCGACCAGGTCGCGCGGCTGAAGAAAGAGCACAACGCGCGCCTCGACGCGGGGCTCGAGACGCCGGCCCTGAACGCCCGTGCGGTCAGCGCCGAAGTGGCCCTGAGCGCCGCGTTCGCGCTCCGCGGCCGCGACGGTGCGACAATCGATCCGTATCGAGCCTGTCTCGGGCTCGCGAAAGCGGCGGCTGAGCGCGGCGCACAGATTTACGAGCGCTCGCCGATGACGCGGATCACGTTCAACAGGAAGACGGCCGACGTGCACACATCGGCCGGCGCCATTCGCGCGCAGCGTGTCGTCGTCGCCACCGCGATGCCGAGCGGCGTCTTCCAGTCGCTCGCGCGGCATTTCTGGTTTCGCACCGGCTACCTGGCCCTGACCGAGCCCGTGCCCGCGAAGATCCGCCGCGAGCTCGGCAAGCGGACGACGGTCGTCCGGGACTCGTCGGATCCCCCGCACCTCGTGCGATGGCTGGAGGACGAGCGGCTGCTCGTGGCAGGGGCGGACACCGAAACGCCCGCGGAGCGTCTAACCGAGAAGGCCACTGTGCAGCGGACGATGCAGCTGATGTACGAGCTTTCGGTCCTATATCCGGAGATCTCCGGGCTGCAGCCCGCGTACGGGTGGAGCGTGAACTACTCGCGCACCGCGGAGGGCCTGCCGTATATCGGGCCGCACCGGAACTTTCCCCATCAGCTCTTCGCATTCGGCGATTCGAGCCACAGCGTCACCTGCGCGTATCTGGCCAGCCGCATCATGCTCCGTCACCATCTCGGCGAGACCGACTCGTCGGACCTGGCGTTCGAATTCACGCGCTGATGGCTGTCGATCTGCTCGCGTTCGGGCCGCACCCCGACGATCTGGAGATCGGGCTGGGCGGCACGATCGCACACCACGCGGCCAGGGGCCTGCGAGTGGGGCTGTGCGACCTGACCGCCGGCGAGATGGGGAGCAACGGCACCGTCGAAGAGCGGCTGGCCGAGGCCGAGGCCGCCCGCGGCGTCCTGGGCGCCGCGTGGCGCGAGAACCTCCGGTGGCCCGACCGCCAGATCGGCAAGCACCCTGAACACCTGGATCAGGCCGTCGCCTTCATCCGCCGTCATCAGCCGCGCGTCGTGGCGGTGCCGTACTGGTCGGATCGCCACCCTGACCACGTCGCGGCGAGCGCCGTGCTCACCGAAGCGGTCTTCAACGCGGGCCTCAAGCGATACAAGGCGGAAACAGCAGCCGGCGCCGCGTGGAAGCCAGAATGGGTCTGCTACTACTTCATCAACGACGGCGACAAGCCGTCGTTTGTCGTCGACGTGTCGGCGCACTACGACCAGAAGCGCCGCGCGCTCGACTGTCACGTCAGCCAGTTCCGCCGTCCCGGCAGCGACGGCAATGCTCTCGACGGCATCGCGGCCACGCGCCTCAACACACCGCTGTTCCGGCAGCTCATCGAGAGCCGCGACGCGCAGTTCGGCGCCCTGGCGGGCGTCACCTGGGCTGAAGGCGTCGTCGTGCGCGAACCGATCCAGCGCTCAACCCTGCTGAAAACGCCGTGAACATCGGCATCGTCTGTTACGCCTCGATCGGGGGCAGCGGCATCGTCGCGACGGAGCTGGGCAAGATGCTCGCGTTTCGCGGGCACCACGTCCACGTGCTGAGCACGAACACGCCGTTTCGGCTGGGCGACTACCAGCCGGGTCTTTCGTTTCACCGCGTCGAAGCGCCGACGTACCCCGTCTTTCGCGAGCCGCAGTACCTGCTGGCGCTCGCGAACAAGATCGTCCAGGTGTCGCGCGAGGAACGCCTCGACATCGTCCACGCTCACTATGCCGTGCCGCACGCGACGGCAGGATACCTGGCCCGCCAGATTCTCGCCGCGTCGAACGGCGGGTCCGTGCCGAAGGTCATCACCACGCTGCACGGCACGGACATCACGCTGCTCGGCGCGGACCGCTCGTACTCGGAAATCATCCGGTTCTCGATCCAGCAGTCGGACGGCGTGACGGCCGTGTCCGAAAGCCTCAAGGCGACGACGCATCGCGAGCTCGGGCAGATCTGCGACATCCGGGTCATCCCGAACTTCGTGGACGGTGAATCGCATCGCCGTCAGGACCGCCCCGAGCTGCGCGCGCAGCTGGCTCCCGCAGGCGAGAAGCTGGTGATTCACGTTTCGAATTTCCGGGCGGTCAAGCGCGTGCCCGCGGTCATCGAAGTCTTCCGCCAAATTCGCCTCGCGGTGCCGGCGCGGCTGCTGATGGTGGGTGACGGCCCCGATATGACCGAGGCCGTGCGGCTCACGCGGCAGCACGGCCTGACCGAGCACGTGCAGTTCCTTGGCGATCAGGAACAGGTGGTGCCGCTGCTGTCCGCATCGGACCTGTTCCTGATGCCGTCGGTACAGGAGAGCTTCGGCCTGGCGGCGCTCGAGGCCATGGCGTGCGAGGTGCCGGTGGTGGCGTCCCGTATTGGCGGGCTGCCCGACCTCATCGAGGAGGGTGTCACCGGATTCCTGTGCGCCGCGGACGATCTCGCGGCTATGGCTCAGGCCGGCATCCGCCTGTTGACCGATCGGGCGCTCCACCAGCGAATGGCCCGGGCGGCGCGCCACGCGGCCGAAACCCGCTTCGCGGACACCCGGATCGTGCCGATGTACGAGGCGTATTACGACGAGATCCTCGGGTCGGGCAAGACAGGTGGGCATGGCAGGCCACCTGCCCGCCTCACGTGACCCACCCGACCTTCCTGCTTGTAGAATCAGCTGTTATGAAACGCGTATTACTCGGGTCGATCGCCCTCGCCGCGCTCTTCGTGACGTTTCCGGGCGCGCAGATGCGGGTCGTACCCGTCGACGAGCTCCAGGGGCATGCGGCGCTCGGTCTCGCGCTGCGGCACCTCGCCAACACGGGCATCGTGATGGAAGCGACGGCCCATCCCGACGACGAGGACAACGGGCTGCTGGTCATGCTCAATCGGGGACAGGGCTTCCGGACGGCGCTCGCCACGGCCACACGGGGAAACGGCGGGCAGAACGAGATCGGCCCCGAAATTTTCGAAGCGCTCGGCGTGCTGCGCACGCAGGAACTTGCGGCGCTCCATCGGTTCGACGGCGCGGAACAGTACTTCACGCGCGCCGTGGATTTCGGCTACTCGTTCAGCATCGACGAGACGTTCGAGAAGTGGGGCAAGGACGAGATCACGGCCGACTACGTGCGGCTCATCCGGATGATCCGCCCGGACGTCGTCTTCGCGATGAGCCCGACCGGCGACAACGGAGGCCAGCACCACAACGCGTCTGCAGTACTCTCGCACGAAGCCTACAAGCTGGCCGGCGACGCGACCAAGTACCCCGAGCAGATCAAGGCCGGCCTCCGCCCGTGGCAGCCGAAGAAGTTCTACTACTCCGCGGGGTTCGGCCCCGAACCCGACGCGTCCGCGAAAATGACGCGGGTCAACTCGTCGCTCTACGACGCCCTGCTCGGCAAGACGTACGCGGACATCGGAACCGAAGCCCGCAGCATGCACAAGTGCCAGGGCATGGCGCAGCTGCTGGCGCTGCCGGGGCCATCCGTGCGGAACTACCAGCTGACGGAGTGCACGATCCCCGGCCAGCTGCAGCGAGACGAGCGCTCGCTGACGGACGGCCTCGACACCTCGATCGTCGGCCTGGCGCAGTTTGCCGGCGCGAAACCGCCCAAGGGCCTGCTCGACGGCCTCAACGCCGTGTCCGCCGCGGTTCAGGCCGCGCAGAAGAAGTTCGACAGCGAAACCGATGATGGGGCCGTGGTGCAGCCGCTGGTGACGGGCCTCCGCACCGTCCGCGTCGTGCGAAGCCAGCTTCGGAACATCGCCATCGAGGAGAGCGCCCGGTTCGAAATCGAGTTCCGCCTTCGCCAGAAGGAACGCGAGTTCCAGCAGGCGCTGATCGCCGCGAGCGGAATTCGCGTCGAGGCGCTGGCCGACGACGGGATCGTCGTGCCGGGACAGGACGTGAGCGTGTCGCTCGTGGTGGCGAATCACGGCGCGACCGAGGTCACGGTCAAACAGGTCAGGTTCGATGGCTTCGCAAACGACGCGGCGTGCACGCTGACGCAAGTCACGGGGCAGAATTTCGGCCGCGGTGGTCGAGGCGGACGTGGAGGACGCGGGCGCGCGGACGCGCCGCCGCCCCCGCCTCCCGTCGTGCTCACGAGTCTGAAGAAGGACATCGTGGGACGGTGCGATCCCAAGCTGACGATTCCCGCCGACGCGCGGATCACCGAGCCTTACTGGCATCGTGCGGGCGAGGCGGGCCGCTACACCTTCGACGACGACGCGCCGTTCGGCCTGCCGTTCCGGCCGACGTCGTTCTATGCGCAGGTGACGCTGGGTTTCCCGAGCACCGGAGGCGGGCAGGCCGAGGAAGTCATCGACGGGCTGCCGGTTCAGTACCGCTACCAGGGCGACATCTTCAGCGGCGAGAAGCGATCGGATCTGCTGGTCGTGCCTGCGTTGTCGGTGCGGGTGTCGCCCGAGGTGGCGATCGTGCCGGCGGCCTCGCTGCGCCCGACGGCCAGCGCGCCGGCCGCGCCCGCGCCGGCTGCACCGCGCGCGGGTGGACGGAGGGGCGCTCCTCCGATCGCGCCGCCGCCAGCCGCCGTGGCGCCGCCACCGACGGCGACTGCGTCGCGCGAGGTACGAGTGACGGTCGTCAACGGATCGCCGGCCGCCACCGAAGGCGTGGTCACACTCGAGATGCCAAAGGGATGGACCGCGACGCCGCCGGAGCAGCCGCTCAAGTTGTCGCGGCCCGACGAATCACAGACGGTCAGGTTCGAGGTCAGGCCGGCGCCGGGTACACCGGCCGGCGCGTATCGCGTCCGCGCGATCGTCACGTCCGGGGGCAGGATGTTCGATCGCGGCTATCAGGTGATCGAGTACCCGCACATCAGGCGCCAGCACATTTACGACGCCGCAAGCACCATGCTGAAAGTCATCGACGTCAGGACGGCGCCGAATCTCCTGGTCGGGTACGTCATGGGCGTGGGCGATCAGGTGCCGCCCGCGATCGAACAGCTCGGGGCCAGGGTCGAGCTCATCGGATCCGAGGATCTCGCGTGGGGCAACCTCTCTCGATTCGATACCATCGTCACGGGCGTGCGCGCCTACGAGCGCCGCGCGGATCTGCGCGCGAACAACAGCCGGCTGCTCGATTACGTGAAGAACGGCGGCACGCTCATCGTGCAGTACAACAAGTTCGAGTTCAACGAAACGCAATACGGTCCGTATCCGGCGACGGTGAGCAACGATCGGGTGACCGACGAGCACGCACCCGTCACGGTGCTGGCGGCCGGTGATCCGCTCCTGAACCTCCCGAACAAGATCACCGACGCCGCGTGGAACGGGTGGGTCCAGGAGCGCGGCCTGTACTTTCTCGACGCCGACCACGACTCGCGGTACCAGGAACTGCTCCAGATCGAAGACCCGTTTCAGTCGAACAAGGGCGCGAAGAAGGGCGCCCTGGTCGCGGCGACGTACGGAAAAGGCCGGTGGGTGTACGTCGGCCTTGGTCTCTGGCGCGAACTGCCCGCCGGCGTCGACGGGGCCTATCAGCTCCTCGCGAACATGATCAGCCTGGGCAAGCCCGCGACGCCCGCCGCGCCGGCGATGACGTCAGCGCCTGCGCGGGCACCCGGGCGCTGAGCCGTGAAGCGCGCCGCGCTGCTTGCCGCCGCGTCGGCGCTCGTCTGCTTCCGCCTGCTCGCGCACGCGGCCGACGATGCGCCTGAAACGGGCGTGTTCACGCTGTTCAAGTTCGAACAGGCGATTGGCGAAGAACGATACGAAATCCGGCCTGCCCCTGAGGGGCCCGGTCGGGCTGCCGGCTCAACGCTGACATCGAAGTTTTCCTTCGAAGACCGCGGCTCGACGGTGCCGCTCGAGACCACGCTGCAATTCGACCGCGAGCTGTCGCCAGTACACTTCGCCATTCGCGGCGAGACGGCGCGCATTTCGACGATCGACACCGAGGTGAATCTCGCCGGAGGCGTGGCGACAATTCGTGAAGGGGCGGCGTCGCGGCGTGAGCCGCAGCCGCCCGGCCTGTTCACGATGGCAGGTTATGCGCCGCCTTCGATGCAGATGGCGCTGATGCGGTTCTGGAACGCGCGCGGACGGCCCGCGTCCATTCCTCTGCTGCCGCGCGGGACGGCGCGCATCGAGCCTCGCGGCCGCGACGACGTGATGGTCGACGGCAACACGGTCGCCCTCGATCGGTACAGCGTGAGCGGCGTGATCTGGGGTCGCGAGACCCTCTGGACCGATGCGGCCGGGCGGCTGGCGGCCCTCGTCAGCGTCGACGCCGAATTCGATCACTTCGAGGCCGTCCGCCCTGAGCTGCGAAGCGCGGTCCCGCAGCTCGTCGCTCGGGCCGCCTCCGACGGCATGGCCGGCATGGCGGCGACCGCCGCCGCCGAAACCCCGGCAGCGAGCCGCCACGTGGCGATCGTCGGCGCGACCATTCTCGACATGACCGGCCGGGCGCCGATTCGGAACGGCACCGTACTCGTGACGGATGGCCGCATTGCCGCCGCCGGTCCGTCGAGCCGCGTCCCGATTCCGCCCCAAGCAACCGTCGTGCGCGCGGCGGGAAAGACCGTGATGCCCGGTCTGTGGGACATGCACGCGCACTTCGAGCAGGTGGAGTGGGGGCCGATTTATCTGGCGGCTGGCGTCACGACCGTGCGGGACGTCGGCAACGAGCTGGAGTTCATCGCCGCGGTGCGCGACGCGGTTGCGTCAGGCGCAGGCCTGGGCCCGCGAATGCTGCTCGCCGGCATCATCGACGGCCCGGGGCCGCGCGGGCTCGGCGTCACCCGGGCGGCGACACCGGAAGAAGGCCGCGCGTGGGTGAACCGGTATCACGATGCCGGCTTCGATCAGATCAAGATCTACAGCTCGGTCGCGCTCGACGTCCTGCGCGCGATCACGGCCGAAGCCCACAAGCTCGGCATGACCGTCGCCGGCCATGTCCCCGACAGCATGAACGCGTTCACGGCGATCGATGCCGGTCTCGACCAGATCAGCCACGCCGAGTACGTGGGCGAGGCGGCAAGCCAGGACCCTCAGAAGGTCATCGCCGAGCTCAAACGGCACCGGACGGTCATCGATCCGACGCTCGCGCTGTACGAATTGCTGGCCAGACCGCTGAACCAGCCGATCGATGCGTTCGAGCCCGGCATCCGCAAGGTCGCACGCGAGCTCGAAGCGCCGTTGAACGGCTTCGGATCGCCCGTCGACACGGCCGCGCGCCAGCGCGCGCGGCTCGACGACAGCCTGGCGCTGGTCGGGCGGCTGCATCGCGCCGGCATTCCCATCGTGGCCGGTACCGATCAATCGGTTCCGGGGCACAGTCTCCATCGCGAGATCGAGCTGTATGTCCAGGCGGGGCTGTCGCCGTTCGACGCCTTGTCAGCGGCGACGATCGTGCCTGCGCGTGTGATGAAGAAGATCGCCGAGAGCGGAACCATCGAAAAGGGCAAGCGCGGCGATCTGATCGTCCTCGACGGCAACCCGCTCGACGACGTCCGCGCCACACGCCGCATCCATCGCGTCGTCACCAACGGACGCGTATTCGATCCGGCGTCCCTGTGGCGCAGTGTCGGCTTCCAGCCCTGAGGCCCTGAAACTCACGTCCGCCTGACGGCTGACGCTACTGGCGCTTCCGAGGCCGTCCGAGCCACCGGAAAAACATCAGGACGAGGACGGCCGGAACCAGCGTCGCCCACCATCCCTTCAGGCCGAGGGTACTCATCGCGTTCGGCCCAATCTTGACGACCACCAGCATGATGGCACTGGCCCAGGCGAACGCGCTGATGAGATCGAGAGCGGAAAACCGGAGGGGCCGCATGCCGGCGTACGCGCACGCGATCGGAATCGCCGTGCGCAGGCCCGGCAGGAAGCGGCAAAGCAGCACGATGAGGGCCTGATTGGACTTGACGCGATGGACGACGGCGTCGCGGTGGCGTGCCATCCACTTGTAGCGGTCGAGCCAGTGGATCCGTCCGCGGAGCAGGTAGAACCAGAGTTGATCTCCGGCCGATCCGCCCAGTGCCCCCGCGATCAGCACGCCTTCCCATCGCAGCTTGCCGGCGCCGGCCGCCACGCACATCGCGATGTAGTAGATCTCGCCTTCGAGAATCGCGGCGATGAAGATACTTAAGTAGACAAGCATGGGAATTTAGTCATCTGGTCATTTAGTCATCTTGTCATCGTTTGTCAATTGAGCGATTGAGCAATTGAACAGAAATGACCAGATGACCAGATGACTCGATGACCAAATTCAGCCGCGCGAACTCTCCAGAACTGCGCGAACCACCTGAGCCACCCGCGCAGTTTGGGCGTCGGTGAGCGCGGCGTAGACGGGCAGCTGCATGGCACCGGCGGCCTTCCGCGCGCCGGGCGCGCCGGCCGGCTCGACGGGCGCGCCGGCGAACAGATCGAGATCACTGCACACGTCCACGTGCAGCGTTTCGATGTCGACGCCCCGACGCACGCAGCGCACGACCAGTTCATCCCGCTGCGGACCGTAAACGCAGTACTGGTAATACACGTGAGTACGATTCGCCGGCACGGCAGGGATCGTGATTCCCGGCAGCCCGTCGAGTGCGCGGTCCATGACCCGCGCGTGGCGGCGGGTCTGCTCGGTCCAGTCGTCGAGCGCGTCCAGGGCGTCGAGGCCGATGGCGGCCTGGACGTTGGGGAACCGCTCCGTGTAACCATCGGGCAGCGGGTCGAGCGATCGGATGTCTTCCCAGAGATAGACGTCGGGGTTGGCGCCGATGAGCGACGAGACCCACAGAATGGGAAACGCGCTGATAGTGAACACCCACGGCCTGATGAAAATGCGCTGCAGGCGGCCGACGAGCAGCCTGTTCGTCACGCGTTTTTCGTCGGGCCACGGTTCGGCCTCGGCAAGCGCGCGAACACGCGCAGCGACCGCCGCGTCCCTGACGAGCGCCAGGCCGCCGCCGTAGCAGTTGAGCGGCTTGAGGGTCTGAAAACTGAAGAAGCCGGCGTCCCCGAGCGTGCCGACCGGGCGTCCCTGCCATGTCGCGCCCAGCGCGTGCGCGCAGTCCTCGATGACGACCAGCTTGTGGCGAGCGGCGATGTCGCGGATGGGCCCCATGTCGCACGGCAGGCCGTAGAGATGTGTCGGCACGACGGCGCGGGTCGCCGGTGTGATCGCGCGCTCGAACGCTTCCGGTGACAGCGTGAATGTCGCCGGGTCGACGTCGGCGAAGACCACCTTGAGGCCGGCGACGCGGGCAAGAGCGGGTACCACCCAGAACGTCAGCGCGGGCAGGATGATCTCCGACCCAGCCGGCAGATCGAGCGCCTTCAGGATGTAGTAGAACGCCATCCGCCCGTACGATGCGGCCACCGCATGCGTCGGACCCATGCCGGCGCGCCGGGCGAACGCCGCTTCGAATTGTGAAATCTGGGGACCCTGGATGAGCTCACCGCGGGCCTTGCAGCCCGCGATGATCTGTTCGGTGTTCGGCAGGACTCGCGCTCCGTAGCGCGAAATCGCACTCAGCATGTAACAGCGCGCGAGATGTCCGCGATCTCCTCGCGGCAGTACTTGTCCTCGACGCGCTCATCCAGGCGGCCGACCCAGCGGCGAAGCAACGGGTTCGTGATCTTCAGCCAATCTGCGAGGTAGGAAGGCCTGATGTAGAACCGCTTGTACGCCGACCCCAGCAGGTACTGCAGCTCGTGCGCCGTGAGGTTCGGGTGCTTGAAGGTCGGAGAGTAGCCGTCGAACTTCTCCCAGTTCGTTTCCGTGAGCAGCGGCTCGAGCTGCTTGAACATCGGTGTTCCGCGATACGGCGTCAGGATCTTGAACTGCGCGAACGTGGATCCGAGATCGATGGAGTAGTCGATGGTGGCCGCAATCGAGTTCCAGTCGTCCTGCAGGAACCCTAGCACGTAGAACCCCGCGGTGACGATGCCCAGCTCGTGGCAGTGCTTCATGATCTCGCGCTGGTGCGCCTGGGGAATCGGCCGGCGGCCCGACTTCTTGAGCGTCGCCGGATCGAGCGATTCGACACCGAAGCTCATCGCGCGGAACCCGGCCGTGTGAAGCCGCTTCAGCAGGTCGCCGTCCAGGCGGTCGAGCCGCGTCTCCGCTTCGAACGTGAACTCCAGGCCGCGCGCCGCTATCTCGTCGCACAGTTCCAGGCACCGGTCGCGCTGTTCGCTGAACAGCGGATCACGGAAGATGACGTACGGCTTCGGGTGCTGATCGCACAGCCGTTCGATCTCGTCCATGATGCTGGGGATCGACCGCGCCCGGTAACCGGCCAGGATCCTGTGCGGGCAGTACGTGCAGAACTCCGGGCACCCGCGGCTCGCGAGCAGCGGGTATCCTCCGCCCACTGGACGCGACGACCACTGAATGCCCAAGTGGCGGACGCGGTCCTGGGTCACGAGGTCCCAGCGGGGAAACGGCAGCGAGTCGAGATCCTCGATCGGCTCGCTCGTGACGATGCCCTCCGGCACGATGCCCTGCGCCAGGCGCATCACGCCCGCCTCGGGTTCGCCGTCGAACATGAAATCGCAGTGACCGGCGAACAGTTCCGGCATCTTCGACGCGGTGATGCCGATGAAGCCAACCTTGGCGCCGCCGGCGCGCATCCGATCCGCCCACGCCGTTTCGTTCTTGTAGTCCACGAGGGAGGACAGCACCAGGGCGACGTCGCCCGGTACCAGTTCCCCACGAGTCCATTTCACGTCGTGTCCGGCCCGCGCCAGGATGGCGGCCAGGTAGGCCATGTGCACGCTCGGCACGTCGTGAAACTGTCGTTTCAGGTAGGTCGCGATGGTCGTCACGCGCGAAAACGGCTCGAGGCGCGATCCATAGCCGCCGACCACCGTGTCCTTGTTGACGAAGCCGCGGTTCGATTTCAGATCTGCGAGAACGACTCGCATAGGACGTACCTCAGTGTCACAAACCCGTACGCATGGCGCACCGCACTCGGCAGACGAGTGCACGGCAGCCGGTTGTCAGTTGGCTGAATCAACTGAACGCGGGTGGACCCCGGGGTGATCGGCGGGCGAGACCTTCGTGCGTCCTGAGGGGAGCGTGCTCCGGGACGAGCACGCCGATCGATTCGAGCGCGGGCGAGGCGTGGAGATCCGCCTCGAGAGAAACCGTCGAGATATTCTGAATCGCCGCATCGTCGGCGGATCCGCGATGCGCGGTATGCGCTGTACGGATGAGGGCCGTGACGTGCCGGCGAACCAGCCGATCGGGCCGTCGAGTCGCAATCCGCTTGAACGCTTGCTTCGGGGAGACAACCCGCCGGCAAACGGCACAGCGGCTGCGGGAATGCGCCTTATGTGGAGCGGAAGCGGATTCGGCGACCGCCGGAACCAGCAGGCAGCTGGCCAGGACGCCGACTGCCGCGATCGCCGTGCGAAATTTCGTCAGGGGGTAGACCATCTGTCAGCGTGTCAGCGCGAGGATAGGCTAACACTATTCGGCGGCCGAGCCTAGGCAGAAAACCGTATGAAATTGCGTAAGTTATTGTATTTTATGGTCTTTTGACGGGTCATGCGTGCGAAACGAACTCTGTCGCACGTCCGAACGGTCGAGGTCGGCCCCGCTAAAACGTGTGCCGCGCAATCCACTCACGCAAGAGCGAATCCACCACGATATAACGTCCACCGTCGCGCGCGATTACATCGTCGCGCACGAGCGCCGCCAGGCCCGTCTGAACGCTTGACGCCCCGCCCAGGCGATGGCGCGTCCGCACGTCGGCTGACAGGAGCTCGCGGCCGTCGGCCAGCACGACCGCACGTAACACCGCCCGCTGCGGCAGCGTCAACCGCTGCCAGATTGCCTCGAACATCATTTCCTGCTCGGCCAGCAGGCGTCGGAGCGCCGCGTGCAGATCGTCGAGCGTCGCGCGCCTGCGCCCGGCCGCAGCGTACCTCGTCCCAGGTTTCGTGCGCGAGGCGCTGGACGTCGTAAGGCAGATTGCCGGCGAGCTCGACGATGGCAGAGCCGAGACCGTCCTCGGGCTTGAACCCGGAGCGGCGGAATCGTTCGTCAATGAAGGCGGCGAACTCGTCCGCGGGAATTTTTTCGAGCCGCATGACCGGCCCGGCCTTGTAGAACGGCCGGCGCGGGCCGAGCATGCGCTCCATCAGCGACGGCTCGGAGCCCGCGAAGACGTAGCCCACCTCGCGCTGGTGCTGGACCGCGGCGCGCATCGCGTGCTCGACGGAGCCCCCGTTGAACCCGTTAATCGCCTGGAACTCGTCGAGGGCGACGACGACCTTGCGCCTGCGGGCGGCGGCGAGCCGCCCTGGCAGCGCGAACACGTCCTGGGCCAGCCGCGACACGTCGCGCGCGGACCGTACGCCGGGAAAAGAAACGGTGAGCGAGCCGTGCGGTGACACGTCAGGGGCGTGACGCACTTCCGCGTGCGCCGACTGCACGACCTCGCGCAGCCACGTCCGCGCGCGATCCCAGCGGGTTTCGGCCGAGATGAGTGCGCGCGCATAACCCTCGAGGAACGCCACGTACGAGCTGAAGCTGCTGACGGTGACCTCGATGGTCAGCGTGCCGCGGCGGGCCAGTGCGGTGAGCGCGTGGCGGATCAGCGACGACTTGCCGTACCGGCGGGGCGAGATCAGAAAGACCTTCTGGCCGGCCGCGAGGTCGCCGATCAGCCGATCGAGCTCGACCACCCGGTTCACGAACGCGGCGGACGGGACCACTTCGCCATAGACGAACGGATTGTCCATTACGTCGCTTTACGTAGCGGCTACGTTATATCACGTAACGGCTAGTAGTACTTCTTCGGCAGATCGACGATGACTCGCCGGCGCACCAGGTCAGCGAGATCGCCCGGTACCCGGCCTTCGGCGATGGCGGCGAGCGCCCGGCGCTCGATCGTGACCTCGTCGGGGAGGTATTGACGGCACGCGCCGTACTCCTGTTCGTAGTCGTCCGAGGGAAACCGCAGCCGGAAGGTCAGCGTGTCGGCGGCGGCGGCCGCCTCGACGTAGAGCGGGTTCAGCCGAAATTCTCCTGCGGCCGTGGACGGCGGCGCCTCGACCGGATGCCGCGCGAGCACACCGGGGTGGCGGGTCGCGATCATGGTCAGCGACGGATCGGCTTCGAGCGTCCGCTCATCGTCCACCCGCGAGAGATCGAGCGGGCCGCCGGCGACGACATCCGCGAACAGCCCGGATTCGCCGAAGAGCCTGGCCTCGACCGTTTCGAACAGGTGGCGGTAGCCGCCCGGCGTCAGCGGCTGGCCGTGCGACGGCGTCCAGGTGCACTGGTTGTGTGTGTGGCTGATGAGCGCGGCGCTCCTGACGTCGCTCTGATCGACCAGCCGCAGCATGTCCAGCACGAACTGGCGCTTCGTCCAGATGTACATGAACGCATCCGAGCACATGGCGAACCTGAACGCGCCCCGCGCGAACGGCATCGGCGAGTTGCCGTCGCAGCAGACGGCCTCGCAGCCCGGTGCCGTGAAGCGGCGCGCCAGCCAGATCTTCGCGAAGTAGAGATCCGCGAGCACCGGCGGTGGCGTCGAGAGGTCCATCAGCGCGCGCGTCAGATGTCCCGACCCGCCGCAGATGTCGATCGCGCGGCCGCCCCCGCGCAGCACGGTGCCTGCGACGGCGCGGACCACGGCGTGGCCCACCACGTATGTGGGATCGGCGAAGCGGTACAGGAAATATCCGCCTTCGATGTGATCGCCGAGCGCTTCGACGGTGCTGCGGTATGTGGCGGTGCCGGACGCTGCGAGCGCGTCGAAGCGTTCAGCCTCGCCCTCGTCGTCGAGGCCGAACATCGCGCGCCGCGCGCGATCCGGGCGGCCCTGCTCGATGAGCTCCCGCGCCGCGATGGCGGCGGGCTGCAGGTGCATGATCGGAATGCCGTCCACCACCGGAAAGACGCAGCACTGGCAGCCGAGGATGGCGTCCTGGATCTCGTCGCCGCTCGTGCGGTGAAACGACGACGTGACGAGGTCGAGCGTCCAGCCGCAGTAGGGGCACCGGAGGATGTCGAGCGTCGCCGTGTTCATGCGGTGGGCACCGGCTCGCCCATCTGTTCGATGATCGATTCCCAGCGGCTCTCGGTCGGCGCGCGGCGGAAGTGTTCAAGTCCGAGCAGCCGTGTGGCCTCCCCGCTGTCGATCCGGGCGAACGGATGGTCGGGCCCCACCTGCGTGCGGTGACAACTGAGCGCGGCGAGCTTCCGCGGCACCCACGCGCGGACGTCGATGACGAACGTCGCCGGCTTGGCGGCCTCGCCGAACACGTCGGGCTCGATGCCCCAGAACTTTCCCTCTCCGACGGCCTCGCCCCTCGGGCCGGCCTCGACGACCGCCCGCATCACGCCCTTCGGGATCGTGACGTAGTAGAGCGGCGGGGCCTCGGCGCCGAACGATCGCACGGCGGTGATTGTCCGCTCGTGCACGCCGATGTGATCGAGATGCCAGTAGAGCCCGTCCTCCGCGAACGTGATGACGCCGTCGGGACGGTAGCGCCCGATGGCCGCGATGATTTCATCGTGCAACTCGGACACATCCGCCCAGCGCAGGTCGCCGTCGGGATGATCGCCGATGAGCACGTCGGCGATCCCGAGCGTCCGCGCCGCCTCGCGCAGTTCGTCGGAGCGTACGCAGCCCGAGATCTCGCGCGCCCAGGAGGGCGGTGTCCCTGACCGATCCGCATTCACCCCGCGATGCGCAGAGCAGCACGACGCGAGCGCCCGAATCCGCAAGGCGGGCGAGCGTGCCGCCGCAGGCGAGCGACTCGTCGTCGGGATGGGCGAAGACGGCCAGAATCGTGCGGCCGGCGCCGCCGTACTTCTCAGTCTGCGCGTCGTCCACCATGGGTCTCCACGATCCGGCGGTACACGGTCACATACTCATCGGCCATGCGCTCGGCGCCGAAGCGTTCGACGGCGCGATCCCGGACACGCCGCCGGTCGAGCGCGGACACGCGGGGCAGCCCGGCCGCCATCTGATCGAGATCGTCGAACACGATTCCGGTGACCCCATCGTCCACCATCTCGCGGACCGCGCCGCGGTCGAGGGCGGCGACGGGAGTCCCGCACGCCATCGCCTCGGCGAGCACGAGCCCGAACGGCTCGCGCGCCTGAATCGGATAGAGCAGGGCGCGGGCCCCGCCGTACAGCCTCACCTTCGTGGGGAAGTCCGCCTCGCCGAAGTACACGATCCGATCGCCGTCGACCAGCGGCCTGATCGCCTCGCGATAATAATCGTTTTCCGCGGCCGCCAGTATAAGACGTGCGCCGATGCGTTTCGCGACGTCGATCGCTTCCACGACGCCCTTGCCCGGCGTAAACCGTCCGAGGAACAGGAGATAGTCGTCGGGCGTCTCCCGGAACGTGAAATTGGGCGTGTCGATGCCGTGCAGCACCGTGGCGACGACATTGGCGCCGGACAGCAGCTGGGCCTGTTCGTTCGAGATGGCGACAAACGGCGCTTCCGGGTAGCGGGACCACAGCGCCACTTCTTCGGCGCTCGGCGAATGGTGGAGCGTCTGGACGATCGGCGTCGGGGACAGCCGCGTGAAGGCCAGCGACATGGGGTAATAAGCGGCTTCGTAGTGAATGATGTCGAAATCGCGGGCGCGTTCCACGACGGCCGCCAGGTTGAGCATCTCGTACAGCTCCCAAGGCCACATGTTCGGGTCGTGCCAGTAGCCGCGTTCGTAGATCGAGACCAGCCTCGCCGATGTCTTCGAGTCGGCCGTTGCGAACAGCGTGACGTCGTGGCCACGGGCCACGAGTCCCTCCGTCAGGAGCGACGTCATCGTTTCGACGGAGCCGGACTTGGGGGGCGGAATGGACGTCGCCACCGGCGCGACGTGGGCGATACGCAGCGGCGCGCTCATGCGCAGGCCTCGTCGAGGAGCCGGGTGAGCACGCGAGGCGCGTCGAAGTACTCGCGGGAAATCTCGCGCGCGCGCCTGGCGTGGCGGTCGTAATCGGTGTTGATCCGTTCGATGCCGGCGAGCACCTCCTCGGGATTCGAGAAGGCCAGCAGGCCCTCGCCGTTGGGGCAGGTGCGCCGTCCAGCCGGTGTCCTGAACGAGGGCCGGGCGTCCGGCCGAGAGGTAGCACTCGGTGCGGTCGCTGAACCAGCCGGACCGCGTCGAGACGTACGTGTGTTTGGCGACGCCGAACTCGGCCTTCGACGATTGGATGAACCCTCGATAGTCCCACAGCGAGCGCGACACGCCCATCGCGTCGACCGTCTGCCATCCGTGCTCGCGCAGCAGCCGCTGCGGGCCGTTGATGGCGAGCTCGAACGGCTGCGCGGTGCGCGACGGCAGATCGATGAACCGCAGGAACTCCTGGTCCTTGTTGCCGCCGACATCCGTGAAGCTCTCGATTTGCCACGTCATCACGGACGTGAAGCGATCGCGCGGCGCGAGCGATGTCGCCCAGTCGTCCAGGGTGACCGGCTGCCAGGTCTTGAGCCACGTGAACTCGCCCGTCGGCACCGGCGAGGAGGCCGTGCCGATGTTGGCGCCGAAGGTGAACAGATGATCGAAGCGCTGGAAGAACTCGACGTACCACGGTTCGCGCTTCGCGATGGCGAGCTGTGTGAAGGCCGGGTCGGAATCGATGAACGCCTTCCGCGGAATGCGCGCGTACTCGTCACGCCAGAACCACGATCCGCCCGAGAGGTTCAGGAAAAGATCCGCGTCGGCGCAGAACGATCGGACGGCGTCTGCGCCGCGGCCGTGGTAGGTCCCGTCGTAGTTGACGAACGCCCACCGGTCGCCGAGGCCGAAGGGTTCGAGCGCGGCGTGAATGTAGGACGTCCCGTAGGCGGGATCGGTCGCTCGTGTGTTCTGCACCGGGTCGTACACGCACTCGCCGGTGTCCTCGATGTAGAAGACCTCGTGGCCGAGGGCCCGCAGTCCGAGCAGGTACATCAGCGAGCACCACGTGACGCCGCCGAATGGATAGCGGGCGATGATGCCGGCGAACAGGATTTTCATAGACAGGTCGGGCAGGTCGGGCAGGCCTGGCGAGTCACGGGCGCGATCAGCTCCGGGCCGCCTGGATCAGCTCGTCGACGCTTTCCGGATCGTCGAGCGATTTTCCGACAGACAGGCGCGCGCACATCCGGCGATAGAGCTGACTGCTCGCGAGCAGCTCGCTGTGGCGGCCCTTGGCCGCGATGTGGCCGCCGTCGAGCACGAGGATGCAGTCGGCGTCGCGGACGGTGGACAGCCGGTGTGCGATGACGATCGTGGTCCGCCCGGCGCGCAGCCGCCGCAGCGCCGCGAACACGATCTCTTCGGAGATCGCGTCGAGCGAGGAGGTCGGCTCGTCCAGGATCAGAATCGGCGCGTCCTTGAGGATGGCGCGCGCGACGCTGAGGCGCTGACGCTCGCCGCCGGAGAGGCCCCCGCCGGCTTCCGCGATGTCGGTGTCATAGCCTTTCGCCAGGTGCGAGATGAACTCGTGGGCGTGCGCCGCGCGCGCCGCGGCTTCGATCTCGTCGGTCGTGGCGTTGAGACGCCCATAGCGCAGGTTCTCGGTGATCGTCCCGGCGAAGAGGACCGGATCCTGCAGCACGATCGCGATGCGCTCCCGCAGCGACCGGACGCGATAACGACGCGCGTCCACGCCGTCGATGAGCACGCGGCCCGACGTCGGCTCGTAGAAGCGCGGGATCAGGCTGACGAGCGTGGTCTTGCCGGCGCCCGTCAGGCCGACGAGCGCGACCATTTCGCCGGGCTTGGCCGTGAACGCGATGTCGTGGAGCACGGCGGTGCCGTCCGGGTAATTGAATCCCACGTCTTCGAAGCGGATCTCGCCGCGAACGCTGGTGGCGTCGATAGCGTCAGGGGCCTCGACGGTTTCGGGCTGGAGCGCAAACATCGCGCGCACGCGCCGCGCGCCGGCAATCGCGCCCTGGAGCTGGCCCGTCGTGTGGGCGATGGACGACAACGGACCGTACACCGCGCCGAGGTAGGAGATGACCACGGTGAGGGCGCCGACCGTCAGCTGACCACGCATCACGTGGACGCCGCCCACGACGACCACGAGGCCGGTGCCGAGAATCGTGACGGTGCTCACCATCACGGAGAACAGCGACTGCTGCCACGTGATGTCGATCCGCGCCTGCATCGTCTTGTCGCCGGCGCGCGCGAAGCGATCGGCTTCGTACGGTTCGCGGGCGAAACCCTTGACGAGCCGCATCGCCGAGAACGTTTCGTAGAGGCGCTGGAGGAGCTTCGATTCGAGCTCCTTGACGCGTTCTTCGCGGTTGACCAGCGTTTTCGCGTAATAGCGCAGGCACAGATACAGGAACGGGACCACGGCGAGCGACAGCCAGGCAATCGTCGCGTCCTTGTACGCCAGAATCGAGAACATCAGGCACAGCGTGAGCACTGACGTGGCGAGCGGGAACACGCCGCTCATCACCAGGTTTTCGATCGAGTAGGCGTCGACATCCACGCGATAGACCGCGTCGCTCGTGCTGGTGGTGATGTGATGGTGCAGGCCGAGCGCCTGCAGGTGGTTGAACAGGCGGTACCGCAGGTCGTAGACCATCCGCTGGCCCGTGTCGATCTGCACCTGCGTGCCGTACGCCGACACGAATTGATTGATCACCTGGAGCACGATGCCGGCAACGACCACGGCGACGAGAAACACGAAGCGGTTGCCGCCTGTCATCGCGTCGACGAATCGCTGCACGGCGTCGGGGAAGACGGCGGTCCCCAGCACGTGATCGATGGCGATCGCGAGCGGCCACGGCTGCAGCGCCCCGAGGCCGATCTCGAGCAGCAGCAGCACCGCCAGCAGCGACACCCTGCCGCGGTGCGGCGCCAGGAACGACAGGACCCAGGGCAGCAGCGCTTTCTGCGGTGCCGGTTCGGTGACGTCAGCCACTCAGCCGGTCCTCCGGTTAGGGCTGCGCGGACTCGGCGCCGTGCCGCCGCGCAAGGGCGTTACGCCCCGGCCGCGGCTCAGCAACGCGACGGGGATGTTCAATGCGACGACCTGGTGGTTGCTGGCGTCGGCCACGTACAGCCAGCCAGTCCCCGGGGCAAAGGCGACGCGCGACGGCGCGCCGAATTTCACCCGCCCTTCGCCGCTCACGTTGCGCAGGATGCCGTTGAAATCGACGGCCCGCACCGTGCCGTTGTAGTAGTCCGCGACGAACATCGTCAGGCGGCCGAGCGAGTCCTCGACGAGCGCCAGCCCTGCCGGGCCGGCGAGGCTCGCCTCCGTGGCCGGACCATTGTCGCCGCCGGCGCCGAACGCGCCCGTGCCGGCAACCGTGGTGATAACGTGCGTGGCGGCGCTCACTCTTCGCACGCGGTTGTGGTGCATGTCGGCGATGTAGATGTCGCCGTTGTTCGCCACCTGCACGTCGCTCGGCATGAACAGGTGCGCGCTCGTCGCCGGACCGCCGTCGCCGATGGGGCCGTCGCCGCCGGTTTCGCCGTCGCCGGCTACCGTGTGGATGAACCCGTTGACGTGGTCGATCATCCGGACCCGGTTGTTCAGCGTGTCGGCGATATAGATGTCGCCGTTCGGCGTCGTCGCCACGGAGCTCGGCGTGTTCATGGCCGCTTCGATCGCCGGCTTTTCGTCCCCGTCGTAGCCGTTTTCTCCCGATCCGGCAATCGTCGTGATGACGCGCGTCTGCGAGTCCACGCGACGGATGCGGTCGTTGTGCGAGTCGGCGACGATGAGGTCGCCGTCCGGCGCGATGGCCACGCCGTCCGGCGTGTCCAGCTGGGCGCGAGTTGCCGGACCGTTGTCCCCGGAGAACCCGTTGGTGCGGTTGCCGACAAATGTCGTCACGCCGAGCCGGTGATCGACGCGGTCGATGACGTCGTTGTTCGAGTCCGCGAAGTAAATGTCGCCGTTGGGCGCGATGGCAATGCCGCCGGGTGTGTTCAGCCAGGCCGAGATCGACGGGCCGCCCACGGCGGCACCATCATGCGCGCCGATGACCAGCCGGACGGCGCTCGCGGCCTCCTGCAGCATGAACGTGCCTGTGCCGATCCCGACGATCATCAGGACGAAGATGAGCGCGCTCCGCAGGCCGTAGGTGCGCAGCCTCGTCGGCGAGATGATCGACGCGTGCGCCCCGCCCGTCCGCACCGGCGTCATCTGCTGCGCGGCGGTGACGCGGACGACCGCGCGCCGGACGATCGCGGTCGCCTGGGCCGTGCGCCACGCCGTCAACGCGATGATGAGCAGCGTCACCCCGGCGGCCAGGGCTCCCGCCAGCGGCCACTTGAGCGACAGGCCGGCGCCGGCGGCCACGAGAAGACCCGCGCCGAACCCGACGGCGGTCACCACGCCGAAGATCGTCGGCCGCAGGTGGGTGCTGATGCGGATCAACGTCCGGCCGGAACCGTGATCCTCGGCCAGGGCCCGGACGTCGAGCCACGCCCAGCGTCCCACGAGCACGCTGACATCGCGATCGTCCGACCACCCGTCGTCGATCTCGATGGAGCGCACGGCCCGGGATCGCCGCAGCCAGTCGGTGAGCTGGGACAGCAGCCGATCCGCCGATGTCCAGGTTTCACTCCAGAACAGATCCTCGGTCACCGTCCCGGACAGAAGCAGCAGCGCCCCCACCGCCTCACGGACCGACGGCCTCGGGCCGCGGCTCGTCTGCGGCTTGGCGTTCGGCAGCGCGACCAACGCCGGCGCGAGGATGCCGCGGATCCGCCCGCGCACGCGCGCCAGCGGCTGGATGAAGTGCAGATAGGCGACCGTCGCGCGGTACCAGAGTTTGCCGCCGGGCAGCGACGCGACATCGGAGCGGAGCGCATACGCGAGGTTTTTCGCGACGGTGACCGCCAGGCCGACGAGACCGCTGCCAAGGAGCAGCCCCGCCGCCCACCGGTGTGTCCTGGTCGCCACGACGCCGATGCCCGACAGCGTCAGCGCAAACGAGACGATCTGCCACCAGATCGAATGCGGCATGAACGCGAACGGATGAACGTCGGCCCGATAGACGGATGGGAACGCGGCTGTTCCCCAGACGCCCGCGTTAACCCGCACGCCCCAGAGCGACCGCACGAACGGCAGCGGGCTGTAGATGCGGCCGCGCCACAGCATGTGGCCGTCCAGAAACTTCTCGGGATGGTGGGCCATCAGCCATGTTTCGCCTTCACCGTAGCCAACCTGCTGGCGCCAGTAAGTGTTGACCGAGGTCCGGTGGTGATGCCAGACGAGGGCCGCCGCCGAGAACCCGATCCGCCATCCGCGTGCCTGCAGCCGCCAGCACACATCGACATCGTCGCCGGCACGGAGATAGATGGGGTTGAAGCCGCCGATCGCGAGCAGCGCTTCGCGGCGGAACGCCATGTTGCAGCCCGGCACGTGCTCGGCGATCCGGTCGTCGAGCAGCACGTGCGTCGGGCCGCCCGGCGCGCGCGCGACACACTGCGCCATCGGCGGATCGTCGGCCGGCACGACGTTCGGGCCGCCGGAGCCGACGACGTCGGAGGTTTGAAACGGCTGGACGAGAAACGTCAGCCAGTCCGGGTCGACGCGGGTGTCCGCGTCGGTGTACGCGATGATCTCGCCGCGCGCTTCGGCCAGCCCGACGTTTCGCGCGGCGCTCAGGCCCGCGTTCGGGACATCGATGACGCGGACGCGCGTGTGTCGCCGCCCGATATCGCCCGTGGCGTCGCGGGAGCCGTCGTTGACGAGGATGACTTCGTAGTCGGGGTAGGTGAGCCGGTCGAGCGAGGAGAGACAGTCCTCGAGCGTGTCGGCCGCGTTGTATGCGCAGACCACCACCGAGACTTTCGGCCAAGACGCCCGCACCGCGGGCGGGAACGGCGCGTCGCTGAACGCCTGGGCGACGGCGACGGCCGCGGGCTTCATGCGGCGCTCGCGATCGACGAGGCCGAATGCCCAGTCCTCGACATCGTGGCCGCCGCGCCACCATTCGTCGGTCCACGAAAAAGCCACGGCACCGCAGGCGCCTTCCTCGAAGGCGGCGCGGATATGCATCGCCGTGATGGCGGCCTGGCCTTCTTCCCCCTCCCGAATCGAATCCGCGCCCGCTTCGGCCAACAGCAAGGGCTTGTAGCCGGCGATATGCTGCAGCCGTGTCAGGTACGCGCGCAGCTCAGGCTCGCGGTGCAGGTACACGTTGAACGCGCAGATGTCGAAGAACGAGAGATCGAGGAACTCCGTCGGCGGGAAGTTGACGTACGTGAACAGCGACGCGGGAGAGATCTCCTTGGCGTCCTGGTACAGGTCGCGGAGGAAGCGCTCGACGCGCAGGCTGCCGTGCCAGCGGACGACACCCGGCGGGATCTCGTTTCCGAGGGCGAACAGCAGCGCCGCGGGATGACCCGCAAGCTCCCGCACGTTCTCGCTGAGTTCGCGGCGTATCGTGCGCCTGAGCTGGCGGTCGTCGAGGAACGCGACGTGCTGCGACCACGGCAGGCCAATCATGACGCGCAGACCGTGGCGCGCGGCTTCGTCCAGCAACAAAGTGGAAGGCGGCGTGTAAGTACGAAGCGTGTTGATGCCGAGGCCGGCCATCAGCCGGAAGTCTTCTGCGATCCGGGCCGGCGGCGGGAACTGGCGCCCCTGTTCGTCAGGAGCGAACGTGCCGTACGCGACGCCCTTGATCAGGAAACGTGCGTCCCCATCATGTAGAAACTTCCCGCTCGCCAGGATGGGGGCACCGGAGACCCGCACTTCCGGCTGGCCGAGATCCGGGATTGTCTGGAGTGCTGTGCGTCACGTGCGGTAGGGTGCTCCCCAGAAAATGGCCAACCGCTATTCTATCAAGGATTTGAAAGGAAGCACTTAAGGTTCGGCGGGTTCTCCGACCTGGAGCGCTCCTGTGTAAATGGCCATCCCGACCACTGAGTCGACTCCCGCGGCATGGAGCTCGTCGATTTCGCGCTGCGTCGTGATGCCCCCGGCGGCGGTGACGCGGCGGGTCGTGTTCTGTCTCACGGCCAGAATTGCTTCAAGATCGGTGCCGCGCATCAGGCCTTCGGCGTCGACATGCGTGTAGAGGAACTCACCGCAGAACGGCTCCAGGGCGCGAACCGCATCGACCGCCCGTACCGGGAGGACCGTTTTCCAGCCGTGAATCGTGACATGACCGCCGCGACTGTCCACCGCGGCGATGACCTGCTCGGCGCCGACCGCATCCGCGAGCTGTTTCGCAAAGTCGAGGTCGGGCTGGCCGTCCCTGAAGAGCGAGGATCCGGCGATGATCTGCCGGGCTCCGGCCGCGAGGACGTCGCGTGCGCGCTCGACCGTGCGGATGCCGCCCCCGACTCGGCACGAGAGGGCCGCGGCGATCTGCCGGACGATGTCGAGGTTGTCGCCCTTGCCCATGGCGGCGTCCAGGTCGATCACCTGCACCTTCGGAAAGCGCTGGAATCGGCGCACCCAGCGAAAGACGTCATCGTCCCGGATGGCGAGGCGCTCGCCCTGGACGAGCTGGACGACTGCGCCATTCTGGAGATCGATCGAAGGAATCAGCATCAGGCCTCAATCAACGGTGATTCACAGGCGAACCGGTATGCCTCGTTGCTTCAAGTATCGTTTCAACGTGTCGACGCTGGTTTCCGCGTAGTGAAAGATTGACGCGGCGAGGGCCGCGTCGGCGCGGCCGGTCGTGAACACCTCGGAGAAGTGATCGAGCGTGCCCGCGCCGCCGGAAGCGATGACCGGGATCGACACGGCACTCGACACTGCCGACGTCAGGCGGCAGTCGAAGCCGACCTTGGTGCCGTCGCGGTCGATCGACGTCAGCAGGATTTCGCCGGCCCCGCGGTCCTCGGCTTCCCTGGCCCAGCTCACGGCGTCGCGGTCGCCGGGCGTCTTGCCGCTGCGCACGTAGACGGCGGCGCGATCGCCCTCCCATTTCGCGTCGATGGCGACCAGCACGGCCTGGCTGCCGTAGCGTTCGGCGAGCGTGGTGATGAGCGAGGGGTTCGACAGCGCCGCGGTATTCAGGCTGACCTTGTCTGCTCCGGCATCGACGGCCGCGGCGGCGTCCTCCTCGGTGCGGATGCCGCCGCCGACAGCGAGCGGGATGAACAGCTCGCGCGCGACGGCGCGGATGGTGTCGGCCAACGCGCGTCGCCGCTCGATTGTCGCCGTGATGTCGAGGATGACGAGCTCGTCGACGCCTTCGGCGTTGTAGCGCCGCGCGAGCTCGGCGGGATCGCCCGCCGTCCGCAGCCCTTCGAAGTTGATCCCTTTGACGACCTGGCCGTCGCGGACGTCGAGGCACGCGATGATGCGCTTGGACAGCACGAACGGTTTACCCCACCAGGCTCAGGAAATTACGAAGGATCTGCAGCCCCACGTCCCCGGATTTCTCGGGATGAAACTGGACGCCGGCGACGTGTCCCCGCTGCACGACGGCCGCAAACGGTTCGCCGTGGCGGGTGACGGCAACGGTGTCGCCGGTGACCGGTGCCACGAAGCTGTGCGTGAAGTACACCTGCGAACCTGACTCCACGGCATCGACGATCGGTGCGTCCCGCTGCATGTCGAGCGCGTTCCAGCCCACGTGCGGAATCTTGATGGTGGCGGACGCCGGCAGCCGGTAGCACTGTCCGCCGAGGAGGCCGAGACCGGGAAGCTCGGGCGCCTCTTCGCTCCCCTCGAACAGCCACTGCATGCCGAGGCAGATGCCGAGCAGGGGGCGGCCCTCGCCGACGCGCGCGAGAATGGCCTCCATCCAGTCGGGTCCCAACGCCCGCGTGGCGCCGAAGTGTCCGACGCCCGGCACGACGATTCCCGCAGCTTCACCGAGCTCGGCGGGGTTGGCGGGCGTGTACAGGTCGGCGCCGAGGGCGCCAAACGCCTTGCGCACCGACGTCAGGTTGCCCGCGCGGTAGTCGATGAGCGCGATCACAACAGGCCCTTGGTGCTCGGGAGCACTTTCGCGAGGCGCTTGTCCTTCGAGCAGGCGACCCGGAGCGCGCGCGCAAACGCCTTGAAGACCGCCTCGACGTGATGGTGGCTCGACCGGCCATACAGCACTTTGACGTGCACGTTGGCGCGCGCGCCGATGGCGAACCCCTCGAAGAAGTCGTGCACGAGCTCGGTCTGCAGGTCGCCGACGCGCGCCGTTTTGACTTTCAGATCGACGACGGCGTGAGGCCGTCCGCTCAGGTCGATGGCCGCGACCGCCAGCGTCTCGTCCATCGGCATCACGAAGTAGCCGGCCCGGTTGATGCCGCGCCGCGTCCCGAGCGCGGCGGAGACCGCCTCGCCGAGCGCGATGCCGAGATCTTCGACGGTGTGATGCTGATCGACGTCGAGGTCGCCTTTCGCGTCGATGGTCAGGTTGAACGCGCCGTGGCGCGCGAACAGCTCGAGCATGTGATCGAGGAAGCGGATGCCGGTGCGGACCTGGTACTTGCCTTTGCCGTCGAGGTCGATCTTCATCGCGATCGACGTTTCGGTCGTCCGCCGATCGATTACCGCGCGCCGCACAGGACCTCCTCGATCGCCGAGATGCCGCGCTGCGTGTGATCCGCCCAGCCGGCACCCATCCGCAGGCACCCTTCGCAGCCCGGCTCGGACGAACGGCCGCGGAGGTAAATCCCCCTCGCGCGCGCACCGTCGATCACTTCATCGACGCGATCGCCGACGCGGACGAGCACGAAATTGGCGTCGCTCGGCCAGTACTTCAGCCCGAGCCGATCGCAGGCGGCATACAGCAGCGATTTCGACTCATGCACCTGCCGCACGTACCCCTGCACGTAGGCGAGGTCGCCGAGCGCCGCCTGCAGCGCTACGACCGCGGCAATATTCAAGCTGTAGACCGGGATGGCGAATCGAGCCGGATCGACAGTGTCCGGGGCGCCGACGAGCGCGCCGATCCGCAGGCCCGCCAGGCCGAACGCTTTCGAGAACGTGCGGCCCACGATCACGTTCGGGTACTGCGGCAGCTCCGGGATGAACGAGCGCCCGGCGAACTCGGCGTACGCCTCGTCCACGAAGACGACCGCCTCCTTCGGCACGCGCCGGGCCACGTTCCGAATCGCCTCGAACGGCACGGGCACGCCCGTCGGGTTGTTCGGGTTCGTCAGGAAGACGACGCGCGTCTGCGGCGTGATGGCCGCGAGCACGGCGTCCTCGGCGAAACGGAAATCGGCGTTCGGCATCACCCGGACGACGCGTCCGCCGGCCACCGCCGTGTCGAAACCGAAAATCTCGAACGCCGGCTCCGGAACGATCGCTTCGGGGACCAGGCCGCTTCCGGCGGTGGGCCGCAGGTACGCGATCGCGACGGCCATGATGCCTTCGTCGAGGCCGTTCACGAGCGTCACCTGGTCGGTCGGCACGCCGAAATACTGCGCGCGCGCTTTCGGTGACGGCGGCGTACGGCGGGTAGAAACCGATCTGCTCCGGCCGCAGGCGGGCGAGCGCCTCGATGACTCTCGGCGAACAGCCGCGCGTGTTCTCGTTCTGGTGCAGGCGCAATCCGTCGTACAGCTCGGGCGGCTTTTCGGTACCTGGTCCTTCATGGCAGCACGGCGCACCTCGACGGATTCAGCGTGAGCCGTCAGCCCCTCGGCGCGCGCCAGGGGCAGGACGGTCGGCGCCAGCTTCGCCAGCCCGGCGCGCGTCACGCGCTGCACGTTCATGACGCGCACGAAATCGGCCGCGCTCAGGCCGCCGCGAAATCGCGCGGCGCCGGCCGTCGGCAGCACGTGGTTCGATCCGGTGGCGTAGTCGCCGGCGGCCTGCGCGGTGAACGGTCCGACGAACACCGCGCCCGCGGTCAACGGCTGCCGCGTCGAGCGACTCACGATCGACGACGAGATGCTCGGGCGCCATCCGGTTGGCCAGTGCGATGGCCTCCTCCGCGGTCCGGGTGAGGACGACGGCGCCGTGCGCGTCGAGCGAGCGCAACACGATGTCGCGTCCCTCCGCACCGGCCGTGACCGCGCGAGCGACGCGCGCCGCCAGCGTGCGGCTCCACGTGATCAGGATCGATCGCGCGTCTGGATCGTGCTCGGCCTGCGCGATGAGATCCGCGGCGATCCACTCCGCGCGCCCGGAACCGGCGACGATCACGATCTCGGTCGGGCCCGCGTAGAAGTCGATCGCGCACGTGCCGGCGACGTACGCCTTGGCGGCGGCGACGAAGCGGTTGCCGGGACCGACGATCTTGTCCACGCGCGGGATGGTCTCGGTGCCGAAGGCCAGCGCCGCGACGGCGTGCGCGCCGCCGATACGGAACAACCGCGTCACGCCCGCCTCGAGCGCCGCGGCCATCACGGCCGGCTCCGGCTTCGGACACACCGCGATCACCTCGCGAACACCCGCGACGCGCGCCGGCACCGCCGTCATCAGCAGGGAAGAGGGCAGCGGAAAGCGTCCGCCCGGCACGTAGCAGCCGACCCGCGCGAGGGGTTCGACGCGCTGCTCGATCGAGACGCCCGGCGCGACGGCGAGATCCCAGTGTTTCGGAATCTGCCGGAATGCCACGCGCGCGATATGACGGGCGGCCTGGCGGATGGCACGCCGGACGTCGGGGGCCACGCTGGCGGCGCCCGCGCGGATTTCCTCGGCGGACACCTCGAGCGCGCCGCGCGTGCCGTCGAACCGCCGCGCAAACCCCGTCAACGCGTGGTCGCCGCCCTTGCGCACGCGATCCACGATGCCGTGGACGGTGCGCTCGAACGCGCGATCGGATCGCACGTCGCGCCTGAACAATCCCGCCAGCTGCCGCTCGTTTCGCGCGTCGATGATCTTCAACAACCGTCCTCCTGCCCGGCTCGCCCGCCTGCGTCTACAGCACGATCTTGTTCAACGGATATTCGACGATGCCCTGCGCGCCGGCCGCCTTGAGCTTCGGAATCAGATCGCGGACCGTGCGTTCTTCGATGATGGTGTTCACGGCGACCCAGTCGCTGTCGCTCAGCGCCGAGATCGTCGGTCGCTGGAGCGCCGGCAGCAGCGCGAGCACGGCCTGCTGATCCGTCTGGCGGACGTTCAGCATCAGCCCCACGCGGCCCTGCGCCTCGATGGCCGCCTTCAGCAGGAGCGCGATGTTCTCGAGCTTGGTGCGTTTCCACGCGTCGGCCAGCGCCGTCTTGTTGGCGATGAGCTGCGTGTTCGATTCCATGATCGTGTCGATGATGCGCAGGCGGTTGGCCCGGAGCGTCGACCCCGTTTCCGTGGCTTCGACGATCGCGTCGGCCAGATCCGGCGGCTTCACTTCCGTCGCACCCCACGAGAACTCGACGTTGACGTTCACGTTCTGCGCCGTGAAGTACTGGCGCGTGACGCGCACGAGCTCGGTCGCGATCGTCTTGCCGTCGAGATCCTTCGCCGACCTGATTGCCGAATCTTCCGGAGCCGCCAGCACCCAGCGGACCTTGCCGAAGCTCTGTTTCGCGTAAATCAGATCCGCGACGCTCGTGAGCACGCCGGTCTTGCCGTCGCCCAGTTCGTGCTCGGCAATCCAGTCCTGGCCCGTCAGCCCGGCGTCGAGCACGCCGCCCGAGACATAGCGCGCCATTTCCTGCGCGCGGATCAGCATGCACTCGATATCGGGGTCGTCGATCGATGGGAAATACGATCGCGAGCTCACGTAGATGTTGAACCCGGCCCGCGCGAACAGCTGCACGGTGGCGTCCTGGAGCGAACCTTTGGGAATCCCGAGCCTCAGTTTCATCGCGCGTCCAACTTCCGGTAGAAGCACGTGCGCTCGCCGGTGTGGCACACGTTGCCGTCGCCCAGCCGCTTCACTTTCACGAGCACAGTGTCATCGTCGCAGTCGACGAGCAGATCCGTCACCTGCAGACGGTTGCCCGACGTCTCGCCCTTCATCCACAGCGTGTTGCGCGTGCGGCTGAAAAACGTGGCGAACCCGGTGGACCGGGTCCGCGCGAGCGCTTCGTCGTTCATGAAGCCGACCATCAGGACTTCCGAGGTGTCCGCGTCCTGGATGACGGCAGGTATCAAACCGTTCAATTTTGAGTAGTCCATAAAACAAAAAGCCCCGCCGGTCGGGCGGGGCTGCTGTGTGCTGATTTCGAGACTGTCGACCCTAAATCACGCGCAACTCCGCCGGCGCCGGCCGCGGTGGCTATGAGGATGCACGTGATGGTGGCGGCTGAACATCGGAAGAAAAGCCTACCCGACGCAATCGGCGCTGTCAAATTACACTTACGAGGTTAGAGGTTAGAGGTTGGGGGCTCGGGGCTCGGGGAGGACTTGATGAAGCTGCGGACGCTCGGCGTCACTCTGCTGCTGATGACGGCGGTCGCGCGGCCGGCGGTTGCCCAGCGCTACTCGGCTCGTTCCACGGGCGATGTGGTGCGGCTCGAAGACGCGGCCAGCGGGGTCGTCGTCTCGATCGTGCCGGGCGTCGGGAACCTGGCGTTCGAAATGAACGTCAAGGGCACGAACGTGCTGTGGTGGCCCTTCTCGTCGCTGGAGGACTTCAAGGCCAGGCCGGCCATGAGCGGGATTCCGTTCCTCGGGCCGTGGGCGAACCGCCTCGACGAGCAGGCGTTCTACGCCAACGGCGTGCGCTATCCCTTCGACATGACGCTCGGCAACGTGCGCGGGGCGATTCCGATCCACGGATTTCTCACGACCACTCCCCACTGGCAGTTGATCGAGGCCAGGGCCGACGCGGAGTCGGCGTGGGCAACCAGCCGGCTCGAGTTCTATCAGCAGCCGGCGTGGATGAAGCAGTTTCCGTTCGCCCACACGATCGACATGACCTACCGGCTCCAGAACGGCGTGCTCGAGGTCGCTACGCTCATCCGCAACATGGCGGCAGAGCCGATGCCGGTCGCCGTCGGCTTTCATCCTTACTTCAGGCTGGCCGATTCTCCGCGCGACGACTGGACGATCTCCGTCGGCGCCCGCACGCGCTGGGTGCTCGCGTCCAACAAGGTGCCGACCGGCGTCACGCAGCCGATCGAGCAGCTGTTTCCCAATCCGCAAGCGGTCGTGCTGCGCGACTACGATCTCGACGACGTGTTTTCGGATCTGATTCGCGACGCATCCGGCCGCGCCGTGATGTCGGTCAAAGGGAAGACGCAGAGGCTCGACGTGGTGTTCGGCGAACGCTGGCGATCAGCAGTCGTCTGGGCGCCGAAACCCACCGCGCCGGGGCAGGATCGAAACTTCATCTGCTTCGAGCCGATGGCGGGAATCACCAACGCGATGAACATGGCCCCGAAAGGCCTCTACCGCGAACTTCAGAGCATCCCCCCTGGCGGGAGCTGGCAGGAAAGCTTCTGGATCCGCCCGAGCGGATTCTAACTCGTGGCTCGTGGCTCGTGGCTCGTGGCTCGTGGCTGGTGGCTGGTGACTAGTGACTGGTGGCTAGTGACTGGTGGCTCGCCAAAAGAAAGGCCCGGAATCGCCGAAGCGACCCGGGCCCTCCCACTTCTCGACTTTTTACTTTGAGCTTCCGACTTTCTTGCTAGTACCGATAGTGCTCGGGCTTGTACGGGCCTTCGACCGGCACGCCGAGGTACTCGGCCTGCTCTTTGGTCAGCTTGGTGAGCTTCACGCCGAGGTGATCGAGGTGCAGCCGCGCCACCTTCTCGTCGAGGTGCTTCGGCAGGATGTACACCTTCTTCTCGTACTTGCTGCGGTTCGCGTACAGCTCCAGCTGCGCGATCGTCTGGTTGCTGAACGACGCCGACATCACGAAGCTCGGGTGGCCGGTGGCGCAACCGAGGTTCAGCAGACGCCCCTCGGCGAGCACCATCACGCTGTGGCCGTCGGGGAACTTCCACTCGTCGTACTGCGGCTTGATCTGGTTCCGCACGACGCCCTTGACCTTCGCCAGTCCGGCCATGTCGATCTCGTTGTCGAAGTGGCCGATGTTGCCGACGATGGCCTTGTCCTTCATCTTCGCCATGTGCGCGGCGGTGATGATGTTGAAGTTGCCGGTCGTGGTGATGAAGATGTCGGCCTTGTCGACAGACGTTCTCGAGCGTGTTGACTTCGTAGCCTTCCATCGCGGCCTGCAGCGCGCAGATCGGGTCGATTTCCGTGACGATGACGCGGCAGCCCTGGCCGCGCAGCGCCTGCGCCGAGCCCTTGCCGACTTCACCGAACCCGAACACCACCGCGACCTTGCCGCCCATCATCACGTCGCTGGCGCGGCAGATGCCGTCGGTGAGCGAGTGGCGGCAGCCGTAGATGTTGTCGAACTTGCTCTTGGTGACCGAGTCGTTGACGTTGATCGCCGGGAACATCAGCTGACCCTTTTCCTGCATCTGATACAGCCGGTGCACGCCCGTCGTCGTCTCCTCGCTGACGCCGATCATGTCCTTCGAGATCTTCGTCCAGCGGTTCTTGTCCTTCGCAAGCGTGTCGCTGATCAGCTTGAGGATGACGCCCCATTCCTCGGGCTCGCTCTCGGGCTTGAACGCGGGAACCTTGCCGGCCTTTTCGAACTCGACGCCCTTGTGCAGGAGCAGGGTCGCGTCGCCGCCGTCGTCGACGATCGACGTCGGGCCGCTGCCGTCCGGCCACTCGAGCGCCTCGTTCGTGCACCACCAGTATTCGTCGAGCGTCTCACCCTTCCACGCGTAGACCGGGATGCCCGTCGGGTTCTGCGGCGTGCCCTTGCCGACGACGACCGCGGCCGCTGCGTGATCCTGCGTCGAGAAGATGTTGCACGAGACCCAGCGGACATCCGCGCCGAGCTCGGCCAGCGTCTCGATGAGGACGGCCGTCTGAATCGTCATGTGCAGGCTGCCCATGATCCGGGTGCCGGCGAGCGGCTTGCTCGCCGCGTACTCCTTGCGGATGGACATCAGGCCGGGCATTTCCTGCTCGGCGAGGTTCATCTCCTTGCGGCCGAACTCGGCCTGGCCGAGATCGGCGACCTTGTACGGAACCCGGCCGGCCGCCTTGGCGGCCTCGAACACGTGCTGTTTCTTCTCGATCACGGTTGCCATTGCTTACTCTCCTTTTTCACCAGTTGCGACAAACAAGCCGGGGCCCTTCGCGCGCGCGTCGGGAGCCAGCGGAACGATGCGGGTCTTGCGGAATCCTGCCTCGGTCAACAGCCGACTGATCTGATCCTCCGCGAAGCCGAGCCAGACGTGGCCCATCTGCTGGCGATAGCTGTCGCGATCGTGCGGCAGCATGTCGACGACGATGAGCCGGCCGCCGGGCTTGAGGACGCGCGCCACCTCGGCGAGGGCGCGCAGCGGTTCCACGACGTAATGGAGCACGAGCATCAACGTCGCCGCGTCGAGCCGCGCATCGTCGATCGGCAGCGCTTCGAGCTCGCCGCGCCGCAGCTCGACATTGTCGAACGGCTGAAGCCGCTTGCGCGCGGCCTGGAGCATCGGCGCCGAAGCGTCCACGGCGATCACGTGCTGCACGAACGGCGCGAGCGTCGCGCTGGTCTCGCCGGTGCCGCAGCCGAGATCGCCCAGCACCCAGTCGGCTTCGGCCAGCGCCGCGAGGGCACCCAGGTGAAAGCGCTCGCCGTACAGCTCGTCGCGGAGCCTATCCCACTGACCGGCCGACGACGAGAAAAATTCCTGCGACTTCGTGCGCCGGTCGGCGAGCGCGGCCTGCAGGCGGCGCTGATCCTGGGACGCCGCCGGTGTCGGGCCGACCTGATCGCGGACGAGCGACCACAGCCGACGCGCGCCGCCGTCGAGCTCCTCCCGCGTCATCGTATAGAGGTGGCTCGTGCCGTCCGCCCGCGACGACACCCAGCCGCTGTCGGCCAGCGCCTTGAGGTGCCGGCTGACCGTCGATTGCGGAAGCTGCATGATGCCGCAGAGCTCCGACACCGTCAGTTCGTGCCGATCGAGCAGCAGCAGCAGGCGGCTTCTGGTCGTGTCGGCCAGCGAGGCGAGATGGTCGAGGATGGCGGGCGCCCGGGTGCTCATCTGTTACATCCGTCAATCCGGATGCAAGGATTAAACGATACCGGGCCGGGATTGTCAAGCGGACAGGTGGGAGCGGCCGCGCTCAGTCGAGACGGCCGAAATTGACGGGCACGCGGGCGAGTTCCCTGCCGTCGAGCACGACCCCCAGAGGCCGGCTGCCCGCGCCAATCCGCACGGCGGGCATGTCCGCCTGCAGCGTCGCGCCGAGCAGCGCGACAACGCTCTTGCCGGCGCGATCCTTGAACGGCTGCGAGGATTCTCCGGCCGCCTGCGTATCGATGGGAGTCAACGGCGAGGATGCGATGGATGCGGCCGTTGATGCGAGAGGCCCGAGAGCAATTTTGAAGGGGGGCACGTCGGCGTAGTTGTTGAGGGGGTGGAGGCGAATTTTCGCTTTGAATGTGACGAGGCCGCGCTTGGGGGCCATGGCCGCTTCCGCTTCCCGGGAGCCGCGCGAGAACATCTGATCGCCGAGCCGCAGATGTTCTTCCGTCGTCAGCACGAGGCGCCGGAACTCCGTGATGACCTCGATGCGGGTGACGGTGTCGCCGTCCAGATCGAAGACGTAGCGGCCGTGAAACTGCGCGCGCTCGCTGTCGCGGCTCCTGGCCACCTGCTGCGCGCGCTCGATCTCCGCCCCGCCCATCGTGGCGACGAGCGCGATCGCGATGACGGCCCGCATCAGTTCTTCGGAGGTGTGTCGGGGTGCGCCGCCTGGAACGCGGCGAGCGATCGGGCCACTTCTTCACGCGCTTCGCGTTCGCTCTGCGCGTGGAGCACGCCGCCGAAGAGACGCGACATCTTCTCGGCGCCGCGAGCCTTTCGACCAGCGCCTCGGCGGCAAGCGTCAGCACTTCGCCGGTGCTGAACGCGGCGAACGGTTGAACGCGCGGGTTGTCGACCGGAGGGAACAGCAGCCGCTGCATCTCGTAGTTGGCGCGGCCGCCGGCGACTTCCGGGCCGCCGCCGCCGTCGAACTTGATCGAGTCCATGATCTGATTGATCTTCTGCCGCTCCTGGATCTGCAGACGAAACGTCGGCTGCTCGTTCAGGCCCTTGAGCGGTTCGGCCGGCGGCGGCTGAGCGAGCGCCTCACGGATCCGATCGAGCGAAACGGGCACGGAGGGCGGCAGCGTCTGCTGCGCGCCGGCGGGACTGCCGATCAGGAGCAGTGCGAACAAGGGCGCGACCAGCTGCCGGAAAATCGCCCTCATACTAAATTAGACGTCCACGATACTCCTTCGGCTCCTCTCGCTCAAATGATGACGTCGCGCTACGGCCCCGGCATGCTGGCCGGGCGTAAAATGCCGGAGAGTGCCGGAACTTCCAGACGTTGTGGTGTACGTGGAAGCGCTGCGGTCGAAGGTGGCCGGCCGAGTGCTCGAACAGGTAGTGCTGACGAGCCCGTTTGTTCTCCGGTCGGTGACGCCGTCCATCGACGCGATCGCCGGCCAGGTCGTCCGCGGCGTGCGGCGCATCGGCAAGCGCATCGTGCTCGCGTTCGACGAGGAGCTCTTCCTGGTGATCCACCTGATGATCGCGGGGCGGCTGCGGTGGCGCGATCCGGGCCGTGCGCCGGGCGTCGGTCCCCGCATGGTTCAGGCTTCGTTCAGGTTCGCAAACGGCACGCTGCTGCTGACGGAAGCCGGCTCGAAGAAGCGCGCGTCGATTCGGATGGCGGCGGGTGAAGCGGCGCTCGCCGCGCTCGATCCCGGCGGCATCGAACCGCTCGAGATCACCGCGCAAGAGTTCCACGCGGCGCTCACGCGCGAGAACCACACGCTCAAGCGCGCGCTGACCGATCCGCACATCTTCAGCGGAATCGGCAACGCGTACTCGGACGAGATCCTGCACGCGGCGCGGCTGTCGCCGCTCAAGCTCACCAGCGCGATCAGCACGGAGGAGTCAGCGCGACTGCACGACGCCACACGCGCGACGCTGCTGGTGTGGATCGATCACCTCAGGCGCGAATCAAACGGTGGCTTTCCCGAGAAGGTCACAGCCTTTCACGACGCCATGGCGGTTCACGGCCGGTTCAAGCAGCCGTGTCCCGTGTGCGGAGCGCCCGGTGCAGCGCATCGTGTATGCCACCAACGAGTGCAACTACTGTGCGGTCTGCCAGACCAACGGCCGCCGGCTGGCCGACCGCGCGATGTCCCGGCTCCTCAAAGAGAGCTGGCCGAGGACGCTCGACGACCGCTGAAGATCCGGACCGGTACCATTTCCCATATCAGCATGAACATGCACGACTTACGGTACTGTTGAGTGCTCAGATTTGAATATCGTGGGTCGAATTGGAACACGAAATCGCCATCAGCCGTCGAATCAACAGGTTGTGGCTATAATTGCAGTCTCGCAGGGCCACGTTGTTCACATCTGTGACATACAGTCCTACCGATTCGCGCCCGTTCAATTCTGGAAATGCCGGTTAAGTAGTTGATTCAAACGCCGTTTATAGTCGACGTGTTCCGGCATGGCCCACTGGCCGCTGAATTGCTCTTCTATTCCCCGCTATGACACTGTTCGCAATGACTGCTCTCGTTCGCCGCAAGGCCGTTTGGGGTCCCAAACGGACGTTGGCGGCTCTCCTCGTCGCGGGCTTTGGACTCGGGTTGGCGACCACCGCATCGGCGGCGGCAGGCCCGCACGGGTTCAACACCTCCGGCAAGGAAAGCCGTCATCACCGTCAGGCCCCCCATAAGCGCCCCGGCGCCCCCGGCTTCAACGTCAAGAACTACAAGATGGACGACGAAGTCACCAGACGTTCAGCTCGTGCAAATCCGCTGAGCACGACCAGCGTCATCGTGACGCTCGTACCCGGCGCGAGCCTGCCGCCGGAGTTCAAGCGTTTCGCTCGAGCCGGCAAGCTGGACATCATCAACGGCCAGGTCCTCGACCTGCCTGAGAACCTTCTCAAACACCTTGCGAAGTATCCGGACGTCTTCCGCATTCACGATAACCGGACGACGTCGTCGTCGAACTACCGGACTTCTGTGACGACGGGCGCCGACGTGGTTCACGACTATCTCGGTTACACCGGAAACGGCATCGGGGTCGCGATTATCGATTCCGGCGTTGCCTCCTGGCACGACGACCTGACGCGCGGCGGGGTTACCAAGACCTTCCCGTACGGCGATCAGCGCGTCGCCAAGTTCGTGGACTTCGTCGGCACGAAGACCACGCCCTACGACGACAACGGGCACGGCACGCACGTCGCGGGCATCATCGCCGGTAACGGCTATGACTCGAACGGCGAAAAAGCCGGCATCGCGCCGAAGGCGTCGATCATCTCGCTGAAGGTGCTCGACGAGAACGGTCAGGGAACGATCGGCAACATCATCGCCGCGCTGAACTGGGTCGTCGCGAACCGCGTGACCTACAACATCCGCGTCGTGAACATGTCGGTGGGAGCCAGCATCAAAGAGTCGTATCTGACCGACCCGTTGACGCTTGCGACGAAGAAAGTGACCGACCTCGGCATCACCGTCGTCACGGCGGCGGGCAATCGCGGGACGAACGCGCTCGGCCTCACGCAGTACGGCGGCATCATGGCACCCGGCAACGCGCCGTGGGTGCTGACGGTTGGCGCGACGAGCACGATGGGCACGCTGACCCGCGGCGACGACACGATGGCCAGCTTCAGCTCGCGCGGGCCGACGCCGAAGGATTACATTGCCAAGCCCGATCTGGTCGCTCCCGGAACCGGGACGATCTCCCTGGCGGCGCCGGGCAGCCTGTTCTACAACACGAAGCTGTCTTCGCTCATCTCGGGCAAACTGCTGCTCGGTTCGAAGCCGTATCTGAGTCTCAGCGGCACGAGCATGGCCGCGCCGGTCGTCAGCGGCACGATCGCGCTGATGCTGCAGGCGAATCCGAACCTGACGCCGAACCTGATCAAGGGCATCCTGCAGTACACGGCGCAGCAGTATTCGGATTACAAGCCCGCTCGAGCAGGGCGCCGGCTTCCTGAACTCGTATGGAGCCGTGAGGCTCGCGAGGTTCTACTACTCGCACCAGGTGGGCGATCGCCTGCCGGTGCAGCGAGTGTGGAGCCGCCACATCCTGTGGGGCAACCACATGATCACGGGCGGCTACATCAACCCGAAGGCGAACGCCTGGAAGAACTCCACGGTCTGGGGCTACGCCAAGACGCTGGACGATACGGGCGACAACATCGTCTGGGGCACGATGAGCGGCGACGACAACATCGTGTGGGGCACCGCCGATGAGAACGGCGACAACATCGTGTGGGGCACCTCCGGCGACGACAACATCGTCTGGGGCACGATGTTCAGCGACGACAACATCGTGTGGGGCACCTCCGACGACGACAACATCGTGTGGGGCACCGACTGCGGTGGCGCCGACTGCGACAACATCGTGTGGGGCACGTCCGACGACGACAACATCGTGTGGGGCACGGCTGCCCCGGACGACAACATCGTGTGGGGCACGGCCTCGATGATCGACAACATCGTCTGGGGCACGTCCGACGACGACAACATCGTGTGGGGCACCTCGGGCGGCGATTCGCCTGTGTTCCCGTCCGATGAAACCGAGACGCTGCCAAACGTCGATGTCGGAATTTGGCGACCTGGTGGTCACCGCTGGCGGGGTGAACTAGCCATGGAAAACATGCCTTATCGCGAAAGTCTGACGGCCGAGTTGCGCGTGGTCGAGACAGCTGAAGTCACCAGCAGCGATTGGCGGAGCGGGCTCCCGGTGCTGACCGGTGGTTGGGTCACGCTGCGGGAACTGCGCACCGACAGATGCGACCTCGCTCTTCGCACTGCTGACCACCGAGGAAGTCGCGCGGTTCATTTCGCCGCCGCCCTCGTCGGTGGAAGGTTTCGAGAAGTTCATCGAGTGGACCCTGCGGCAGCGGACGGTGGGCGCCTACGCGTGCTTCGCCGTGACGCTCAAGAGCTTCGACACGGCGATCGGGATCTTCCAGGTTCGCGCAAGCGACGCTGGATTCGAGACCGCCGAATGGGGCTTCGCCATCGGGTCGGCGTTCTGGGGCACGGGCGTGTTCCAGGAAGGCGCCGGGATGCTGCTCGAGTTCGCGTTCGACACGCTGAACGTGCGCCGACTCGAGGCACGCGCGGCGGTGCAGAACGGCCGCGGCAACGGCGCGCTCATCAAGATGGGAGCCGTCCAGGAGGCCATCCTGCGCAAGTCGTTCGCGAAGAACGGCCGCACCTACGACCAGGTGTTGTTCTCGATTCTCGACTCGGATTGGCGTGAGAGCCCCCGGGCGGATGTCCGGAGCTATCGCGCGCTCGTGCACTAACTCACTCTCGCGTCACCGACGGGCCGGCCACCATCACGTGGCCGGCCCGTTTTTTGTACTTCAGCGCCGGGGTTCGACCGGCCGCGACGGATCGCTCGACCACTCGCTCCACGAGCCCGGATATAGCCTGGCGCCGGGCAGCCCGGCCACGTCGAGGGCGAGCAGGCTGTGGCACGCTGTGACGCCCGAGCCGCAGTAGAAGATAGCGTCGTCCGGCCGTGCGCCGGCCAGAGCGCCGGTCAGCCGCATGCGCAGGGCATCCGGCGAACGGAACATCCCGCGTTCGTCCACGTTCTGCATGAAGTGGTCGTTGATCGCACCGGGGATGTGCCCGGGTACACGGTCGATCGGCTCGACTTCGCCGCGATAGCGTTCGGGCGCCCGCGCATCGACGAGGCGAGCCGCTCCCGCGGCCCCCTGAGCGGACAGGCGCGCGACTTCCTCCACTCCGGCCACCATGTCCGCGCGCGGCGAACCGGCGAATGCTCTCGCGGGCCGCGTTTCCCGGCCGGCCGTGGTCGGCCTCTGGTCGGCGATCCATCGCGCGAACCCGCCGTCGAGGACGGCCACATCGTGGTGGCCCATCCAGCGGAGCAGCCACCACAGCCGGCTGGCGAACATGCCGTTGTCCTGGTCGTAGGCCACGACCTGTACGCCGGACGCGATGCCGAACCTGCCGAGCGTCCGCACGAGCGTCGCGGGATCCGGCAGCGGATGGCGGCCGTTCTGTCCCGACACCGGGCCGGAGAGGTCAGTCTCGAGGTGGGCGTAGACTGCCCCCGGAATGTGATGGGCGAGGTACTCGCGTGCTCCCCAGCCGGCATCCGTTAACATGAACCGGCAATCGACCACTGCCCAGCGCGGGTCCTCGAGGTGGGCAGCAACGGTCGCGGAATCAACCAGGGTCGTATGCGCCATCCTGCTGGTAAGAATACGTCGCCCGCACACAACCATGTCCCGGTATTCGCCGTCTAACCTGCCGTGCTCCTGAAGGTTGCCGCGCTCGCCGGCGTCCTGGCGTGTGCGGCGCCGGCGTGGGCAGCCGCTCCGAGCACCGAGGCCGTTCGCGTCACGGCGGTGGGGGCGGGGCGAAGCCTGGCGGAAGCCGTGTGGCAAACCGTGCCCGCGGTCCGAGGATTCGTCGAGCGCGAGCCGCAGGAAGGCGCCGAGCCTGCGCAGTCAACCGAGTTCCGCGTCGCGTACGACGACGTCACGTTGTTCGTCCAGGTGCGGGCGTTCGACACGGAGCCGGACAAGATCGTCACGTACCTCACGCGCCGAGACGACGAGTCGCCGTGCGATTGGATTCGCATCCTGGTGGACTCGTACCACGACCGCCGCACGGCGTACGAGTTTGCGGTCAACCCGGACGGTGTGAAGCAGGACCGCTACTGGTTCAACGATTCCAACAGCGACATCAGCTGGGATGCGGTCTGGGACGTGACGGTGTCGCGCGACTCGCAGGGCTGGCTGGCGGAATTCAGGATTCCGTTTTCGCAGCTGCGGTTCACGCCGTCGGACACGAACACGTTCGGCTTCGCCGTGGTCCGCGATGTCGGCCGGCTGCGTGCGACGTCGACATGGCCGCTGCTGGCGCGAAGCGCGAACGGTTATGTGTCGTCATTCGGCGAGCTGGCCGGGGTGACGACCGGCCGGGCGGCGAAGCGGCTGGAGCTCACGCCGTACACCGTCGCCAGCCTGACGCGTCAGCCCGCGAGCGGCAACCCGCTCATCGATTCGGCATCGGCCGGGACCTCGTTCGGCGTGGACATGAAGTACGCGCTGACACCGGGGCTGACGCTCACCGCGAGCCTGAACCCGGATTTCGGGCAGGTCGAGGCCGACCCCGCGACAGTCAACCTGTCGGCGTTCGAAACGTTTTTCAACGAGCGGCGGCCGTTCTTCGTGGAGGGGTCGGGCAATTTCCGGTTCGATGCCGACTGTTACGACGGTTGCAACAACCTGTTCTACTCGCGGCGCATCGGCCGCTCGCCCCACGCCACACTCACGCTGCCGGCGGATCCCGTGATCTACACCGACATGCCGGCGCAGACCACGATCCTCGGCGCGGCAAAGCTGACCGGCCGGATCGGACGTTATTCGATCGGCGTCGTGCACGCCGTGACGCAGGAGGAGTTCGCCGACGTGTTTGTCCCCGGACCCCTCGGCGGTGCGTCGCGCCTGCTGGTGGAACCGCCCACCAATTATTCGGTGGCGCGCGTACGTCGCGAATTCCCGAACCAGTCGTACGTGGGCGCCATTGCCACGACCGTCAACCGCGGCGAGAACAGTCAGGCGTCGCTGCCCGATCACGCGTTGGCGGGCGGCGCGGACTTCGACTGGCGGTTGGCCCGCCGCTACAGCGTCACCGGGTTCTTCGAAGGCAGCCGCGTCAGCGGAACGCCGGCCGCGCTGACGATCATCCAGACGGACAGCCGCCACCTGTTTCAGCGGCCCGACCTGGTCAACTCGAGCCTCGACGTCACCCGTACGTCACTCGGCGGGTACGCGGCCGCGGTCGCCTTCAACAAGATCGGCGGCGAGTTCGTGCGCTCGAATTCGTACTTCTACGCGAGGTCGCCCGGGTTCGAGACCAACGATCTCGGATTCCTGCGACGAGCAGATTTCCGCCGGATGGGCAACTGGCTGCAGCTGCGCGACAACCGGCCGTCGGGCTGGTTCCGCAGCCGTGCGATCAACTTCAACCAGTGGGCCGCCTGGAACTACGACGGCGACCGGCTGTTCGGCGGGTTCAACGTCAACGGGAACCTGACGTGGCGCAGCAACTGGGTTGTCGGCGGGGGATTCAACGCGAATGGCCTCGGCTTCGACGACCGCGCATCGCGCGGCGGGCCGGGCGCCTATGCGAACCCCACGCACGAGGCCTGGGCGTGGATGAACTCCGACAACCGGCGGCAGGTCTCCGCGAACCTGAGCGGCGACGTCGGCGGCGACGCGCAGGGGAGCTCGTGGGCCGAGCTCACGCCGGAAGTCATCGTCCGGCCGGTGCCGGCGGTCCTGTTTTCCGTCGGCGCGCGGTTCAACCGCAGCGTCGTGGATTCGCAGTGGGTCAAGAACCTCGTGGAACCGAATACCCACTACGTCTTCGCCCGCCTCGATCAGACGACGGCGTCGTTGACCGGTCGTCTCAACTACACGCTGTCGCCAACCCTGTCGCTGCAACTGTATGGCGAGCCGTTCGTGTCCGGAGGCGACTACCGGGCGTTTCACGAGCTGGTGGACGGCCGCAATCCGGACTACGCGAACCGGTACGCCCCGTTCGACTACAACTACGCCGACAACGGCATCCCCGACTTCAACGTGAAATCATTCCGGACGACGAACGTGCTCCGGTGGGAATACCGGCCCGGTTCGACCCTGTTCGTTGTCTGGCAGCAGGCGCGCCAGAGCGACCTCGGAGCCGGCGGGTTCCGGCTCGGCCGTGACGCCCGCGGCATCTTCGGCGTGCCTCCGCACAACGTGTTCCTCGTCAAGCTCGCGTACTGGCTGAACGCCTGACTGGCGAGCCCTCCCGACCGCACAGACCGGCGGATTCATGCAATCGGGCCGGTTCTTATAGAATATTGAACCTGCCCTAGATGACGACCGAGGATACAGCACAGAACGCACCGGCCCCGCCGGCGGCGTCGACCGATTTCATCCGAACGATCGTGGCGGAAGACCGCGCCGCCGGGAAGCACGGCGGGCGGGTGGCGACGCGCTTTCCGCCCGAGCCGAACGGCTACCTGCACATCGGCCACGCGAAGTCCATCTGCCTGAACTTCGGGATCGCCGACGAGACGGGCGGTACCTGCAACCTCCGTTTCGACGACACGAACCCCACCAAGGAGGACGTCGAGTACGTGGACGCGATCCGCGAGGACGTGGAATGGCTCGGGTTCAAATGGGATGCGCTGCTCTTCGCATCGGACTACTTCGAGCGGCTCTATCAGTTCGCCGTGGAACTGATCCGGCGGGGGCAGGCCTACGTGGACAGCCTGAACGCCGACGAGATTCGCGCGTATCGCGGGACGCTCACCGAGCCGGGCCGCAACAGCCCCTATCGCGATCGGCCGATCGAGGAAAACCTCGACCTGTTCGCGCGGATGCGGGCCGGGGAGTTCGAGGACGGGACACACGTGCTGCGCGCCAAAATCGACATGGCGTCGCCGAACTTCAACATGCGCGATCCGACGCTCTACCGGATCCGGCACGCGTCTCATCACCGGACCGGCGACGCGTGGTGCATCTACCCGATGTACGACTTCGCGCACCCGCTGTCGGACGCGATCGAGCGCATCACGCACTCGCTCTGCACGCTCGAATTCGAGGATCATCGCCCGCTCTACGACTGGCTGGTGTCCAGCCTCAGCGACGCCTTCAACGGCGAGCTGCCGCAGCAGATCGAGTTCGCGAGGCTGAATCTGAACTACACGGTAATGAGCAAGCGGAAGCTCCTGCAGCTCGTGCAGCTTGGCCACGTGTCGGGCTGGGACGATCCGCGGATGCCGACGATCAGCGGCCTCAGGCGGCGCGGGTACACGCCGGAGTCCATTCGCGACTTCTGCACACGCATCGGGATCGCCAAGAAAGAAAACGTCATCGACATGGCGCAGCTCGAGCACTGCATCCGCGAGGATCTCAATCGGCATGCGCAGCGCGTCATGGCCGTGTTGCGACCGTTGAAGGTGGTCATCACGAACTACCCGGAGGGCCAGGTCGAGGACGTCGACGTCATCAACAACCCCGAAGATCCGTCCGCCGGGACGCGGAAGGTCCCGTTCTCGCGTGTGCTGTATATCGAGCAGGACGACTTCAAGGAAGATCCGCCGAAGAAGTTCTTCCGCCTGTCGCCGGGCCGGGAAGTGCGGCTGCGCTGCGCATACTTCGTCACGTGCACCGAAGTGGTGAAGAGCGCGGCCGGAGAGATTCTCGAACTGCGCTGCACGTACGATCCCGCCACGCGCGGCGGCGACTCACCGGACGGCCGGAAGGTCAAGGCCACGCTGCACTGGGTGTCGGCGGCCCATGCCGGCGCGGCGGAAGTCCGTCTCTACGATCGGCTGTTCCTGGCGGAGGACCCCGAGCGGGATGTGCCCGGGAGCACGTTCATCGACAACCTCAACCCGCAGTCGCTCGAAGTGCTCCGCGATTGCATGATCGAGCCGAGCCTCGCCGGCGCCACTCCGGGCTCCCGGTTCCAGTTCGAGCGGCTGGGCTACTTCTCGGTCGATCCCGAATCGCGTCCCGGCGCGCTCACGTTCAACCGCATCGTGTCGCTGCGCGACACCTGGGCCCGGCTCGCCCAGAAATCCGGCAACTGATGGAATATCACATCACACAGTACGACCTCGAACAGGGCGCCCTCGAAATCCAGTACATCGAAGAGTTCTTCGGCGAGTTCCCCCGCAAGAAGACCGCCGCGGAGATCGTCCGCCGGCTGTCCGGCCGCGGCCATCTCATCCTGCTCGCGAACGCGCCGCTCGGCGACGACAGTGGGACGGTGGTGCCCGTGTCGTTCAAGGTGGCGCACGAAATACAGTCACCCGAGACCGAGCCGAAGCTCAACGACCTCGTGGACCGTCTGCGCGATCACGTGCAGTTCGACGGCCGGAAGGTGCTCTACACGTGGATCGGCGGCACCCGGCGCGACTGGCGCGGCCAGGGGCATTTCCGCGCGCTCACCGAGCAGCAGGAAGTCTGGGCAGTCGAGCAGGGGTTCGACGAGATCGTCGTCAAGACGAAGAACCGCTTCTACGAGATGCGCGGCACGCTCGACCACCTGCGCTTCGAAGTCGTCAAGTACGAACGGAATGCGGCCGACAACGCCGAGTCGAAGGTGTATCTGAGCAAGAAGCTGCACTCCGAAGTGCTCGGCACGCACCGCAGCGCGAAGACGGTGGTGCAGGTGACTACGTAGGTTCGAACACGCCTGTCTCGCGGTTCTTGCGCACGCGGTCCCACGAAAACTGCAGGCCGTTCATGGCGATATACACGCCGGCGGGAAGCACCTGCGCGAAGCTGAGCGCGCTACCCAGGTTGAACAGCCCGTCCGAGCTGCCGAAGGCGTACGGCACCATCGCGCCGGTCAGGACGACGGTCTTCGCTAGCGCCGGTGGAAGGGCGTCGGCCAGGGCTCGCGCGGTCTCCACCATCGTGTCCGTTCCGTGCGTGATCACGAGCCGCGCTTCCCCAGCCTGGCGGCATGCCTCGACAATCCGCGCGCGGTCCGCGCCCGTCATATCGAGGCTGTCGATCATCATCAACTTCTGAATCGACACGTCGAGGCGGCAGCGTCCGAGCCTCAGCATCTCGACGAGGTGCGTTTCACCGAACGACAGCGCGCCGGTCAGCTCGTTGTACTGTTTGTCGAACGTGCCGCCGGTCACGAGGAGGCGAATGGGTTCCATCTTGAACCTCGAGCCCATAGAATAGGTCACGATTCACGCCATGCAGAACAGCGTTCGCTCCGCGACGAGGATGGACGGCGTCCAGGCGCCGATAATTCCGGTGGTCAGCGACATCATCCGGCAGGTGCCGGGGACGATCTCGCTGGGGCAGGGCATCGTCCATTACGGCCCGCCGCCCGAGGCGGCCGAGGCAGTACGGCAGGCGCTCACCGATCCGGCCACGCATGAGTATTCCGGCGGCACGGGACATCCGGATCTCGTGAAGCGGATTGCCGCGAAGCTGGCCGCCGAGAACGGCATCGACGTCTCGAATGGCGGCGCCATCATGGTCACCGCCGGCGCGAACATGGCGTTCATGCACGCCGTGCTCGCGATTTCCGAACCCGGCGACGAGATCATCCTGCCCGTGCCGTTCTATTTCAATCACGAGATGGCGATCCAGATGGCCGGATGCCGGAGCGTCGCGGTCCCGACCGATGCCGACTACCGGCCGGATCTCGACGCGATTAGCGCCGCCATCACGAACCGCACGCGCGCGATCGTCACGATCTCGCCGAACAATCCCACGGGCGCCGTGTTCCCCGCGGCGCTGCTGCGCGAGGTGAACAACCTGTGCCGGGATCGCGGGCTGTACCACATCTCCGACGAAACGTACGAGTACTTCACGTACGGATCGGCGCGGCATCTGTCGCCCGCGTCGCTGCCGGGAGCCGCCGCGCACACCATCTCGATCTACTCGCTGTCGAAAGCGTATGGCATGGCCGGCTGGCGGATCGGATACGCGGTCTACCCGGACGACCTCACGCCGGCGATGCTGAAGATTCAGGACACGATCCTGATCTGCCCGACCGTGGCGGCCGAGCGCGCAGCTCTCGCGGCGTTGGAAGTGGGGCGGCCGTATTGCGATCCCCACGTTCGCGAGCTGGCCACCATTCGCGAGATCGTCCTGGACGCGCTGGGTACGCTCGGCCCTGTGTGCGACGTGCCGCCGGCTGAAGGCGCGATGTACTGCTTCCCCCGCATCGCCACGGACCTCGACGCGATGACGCTCACCGAGCGGCTGATCCGCGAGCACAAGGTCGCCGTGACGCCCGGGTCGGCGTTCGGCATGACGGACGGCTGCTACTTCAGGGTGGCGTTCGGCGCGCTGCAGCGGGAGACCGTCGCGGAGGGCATCGGCCGTCTCGTGACCGGCCTGCGCGCGATTTGCGGGTGACGTCCGGCTGAAGCCGGACGCTACACTCAGACGTCGAGTTCTTCCGCCTCGTCTGCGCGCTCCATGATGAACCGGAACCGGGCTGACGCGTCCTTGCCCATCAGCTCGTTGATGACGCGGTCGGTCACGATCTGATCGGACACGTCCACGCGCAGCAGCCGCCGCGTCCTCGGGTTGAGCGTCGTTTCCCACAGCACCTTCGGCATCATCTCGCCCAGGCCCTTGAAGCGCGTGATCTCCGGCGTGCCGCGCCCGTTCTTCGCGTGCTGCTTCAGGATCCCGTCCCGTTGCGCATCGTCGAGGGCCCAGTGCGTGTCCTTGCCGATGTCGATGCGATAGAGCGGCGGCTGGGCAAGGAAGACGTGACCGCTGGTGATCAGTTGCGGCAGATGGCGGTAGATGAACGTCAACAGCAGCGTGGCGATATGGTTGCCGTCCGAGTCCGCGTCGGCGAGGATGATGATCTTGCCGTACCGGAGCCGCGGCAGCTCGAAGTTCTTGCCGAGGCCGCAGCCGAGGGCCGTGACGAGATCGGTGAGCTCCTTGTTCTCGAGCACCTTCGCGAGCGACGCGCTTTCCGTGTTGAGCACCTTGCCGCGGAGCGGGAGGATGGCCTGCCGCGCGCGATCGCGGCCCTGCTTCGCCGACCCGCCCGCCGAATCGCCTTCGACGATGAAGATCTCGCTGCCTTCGCTCGTCGAATTCGTGCAGTCGCTCAGTTTTCCCGGCAGGTTCAGGCGCGTCGACGTGGCGCTCTTGCGCGATACCTCGGCTTGCGCCGCCCTGCTGGCCTCGCGCGCGCGGGCGGCGAGGATGATGCGGGCGACGATGGCCTCGGCGAGGCTGATGTTGTGGTTCAGCCAGTGTTCGAGTGCGGGCCGCACGACGCCGTCGACGGCCGAGACCAGCTCTGGGTTGTTCAGCCGGTCCTTCGTCTGGCCCTGGAACTGCGGCTCCTGGATGAACACGCTCAGGACGCCGGTCAGGCCTTCCCGGATGTCCTCGGCGACGAGCGTGACACCCTTGGGTGAGAGGTTGTGCGTGTCGATGAAATTCCGGACCGCCTTGCCGATGCCGGCCCGGAGCCCGGTTTCGTGTGTGCCGCCCGAGCCGGTCGGAATGCCGTTCACGTACGACCGGATGTGCTCGTCGGTCGCCTCGGTCCACTGCAGCACGAGATCGATGCGGAGTCCTTCATCCTTGTTCAGGGTGAAGGGTGCTTCGTGCACGGCTTTCGCGCCGCGTTCCGCGACGATCTTCTTCAGGTAGTCGACGAGGCCTTCGTGGTGCTCGAAGACGTGCTTCTGCTTCGACGCTTCGTCCTCGAACACGACCTTGACGGCCTTGTGCAGGTAGCTCGCGACCTCGAGACGCTCCTTGATGACTTCCGGGTCGAACTCGATTTTCGGGAAGATCGTGGCGTCGGGGTGAAAGTAGACCGATGTCCCGGTCCCCCTGGCGGGGCCCAACTTCTTGAGCGCTCCGAGGGGCTTGCCCTGCTTGAAGCGCATCTCCCACTGGGCGCCGTCGCGTTTGACGGTGGCGACGAGCTCCTTCGACAGCGCGTTGACCACGCTGGCGCCGACGCCGTGAAGCCCTCCGGCCGTCTTGTAGCTGCCGTGCTCGAACTTCCCGCCGGCGTGCAGGACGGTGAAGATTGTTTCGAGCGCGCTGCGCTTCGTCTTCGGGTGCTTGTCGATCGGCGCGCCGCGGCCGTCGTCTTCCACGGTGACCGACGCGCCGTCCGCATGGAGCACGACGCGGATGTTCGATGCGAAGCCGTTCATGGCCTCGTCGATCGCGTTGTCGAGGATTTCCCAGACGAGGTGGTGCAGGCCCGTCGAGCCGACCCCGCCGATGTACATCCCGGGCCGTTTTCGAACGGGCTCGAGGCCTTCGAGAACGGTGATGTCTTTGGCGGTGTAGTCCGCGGACGCCATCAGCTGTTGTCGTCGCCCGGGTCGGCCGCGGCTTTCTTCGACCGCGCGCGGCGCGCAGCAGGTTTACGCGGGCCTGCCGTCCCGGCGCTGCGGCCGGCCTTTCGCGTCGCGACGGGTGCGGGCGCCTTGGCGCGCGGCCTCCGCGGCTTCGCCCGGCCGAGCAGTTCGGCGGTCGTGTCGATCACGTTTCCGTTGATCTCCGACAGGCTCGGTTTCGACCGGCTCGAACGGCTGCCCCGCGCTGTCGTCGCCATCCATCGGCGCCTCGTCGCGCTGAGCGGTTTCGGTGGCCTGGGGCGCGTGGACGTCGACGGGACGCTGCAGGGCAGCGCCCGGGAACACGCGCAGGCCGCCGCGGCGATCGCGTTCGAGACGCATCAGGCTCTCGCGCTGGCAGGCGCGCAGCAGATCCATCAACCCGCCAAAGCCGTACCGGCGCTCGTCGAAGCTGCTGTCGGCCGCGCGCAGCAACTGCTTCACGTTGCGGATGTACATCGGCCACCGGGCGCTGGTGGCCTTCTGCAGCACGTCGCCGACGAACTTGACGCCATCGGCGGCCGATTCGGTCGCCGCGGGCGCCGGCGTCTGCTGCGGACCGCCTTGCGGCAGCTCCGACGTCGGCGGGGCCGGCTGGGCAACGACGCCGACGGTGGCGGCTGCTGCATCGTCTCCCGGGGCTGCTGGCGCCGGACGCTCGCCCTCCTCGAACTGCGGGTTCAGCTCCACCATCACGCTGCGGCCCGACGTCTTCAGGTGCACCAGGCCCGCGTGCGCCAGCTTCTCGGCGAAATCCAGAAACGACGACGCGCCGTAGTTGCGCTCCGAGAACGTCGAGTCCAGCTGCAGCAGGGTGCTCTTGAGCAGGCCGGTCTGCGGCGAGACCTCGCGGTCGGCGAGGATCTTGAGGGCCCGCCGCACGATCGGATACGCCTGCGCCATGGGCGACACGGCGATGGGCGTCGCGGGCCGGCCGCCCTTGTTGGCTGTCCCGCTCGCGGCGGCGCTGGCCGCCCGGCGCACGCCCGACAGGTTCTCGTACGCGATGAACTCGTGGCAGTTCTTCTGCAGGATGATGCTCGTGAACGCGCGGCCGCCGACGACGAAGACCTTCTTGTCGTACTGCTTCAGCTTCTCGACGAGCGACAGGAAGTCGCTGTCGCCGCCGACGATGACGTACGCGTTGATGTGCTGGTGCGTGAACGCCATCTCGAGGGCGTCGAGCGCCATGTTGATGTCGGCGCCGTTCTTGTCTCCGCCCGGCGTCAGGTTGCGCTGGACGAGGCGGATGGCGTGCTGCGTCAGGTGGCGGCTGTAGTCGCCGGCGCGCGTCCAGTCCGAGTAGGCGATCTTGCTGACGATTTCGCCGCGCTCCTTGATCGCCTCGAGGACGGTGCCGACGTCGAACTGCTGGCTGAGGGTCGTTCTGACGCCGATTTCGATATTGTCGAAGTCGATGAAAACGGCGATGTTCAAACGTTCGTGATGGGACAACTCAAATCCTTTCCGGGACTATTCTATGCGCCATTCGCAAATGGCGGCGGCGCGTCCGGCATCGGCCACAGGACGCGCGTGAACTGGCCGCGTTGCAGGAGCTCCCGCCCCTTGCCGCCCCGGCCCGTGACCTCGTACTTGGCCGTGCTGATGGTCTGTTCGGCACCGCGCGAGGTCTCGACCGTGAGCAGGTCGCGGTCGCCGCTCGACGCGATGAAGCCGAGGACACGGTCCTCGTCACCGAGCTTGATCAGGATAACCCCGCGGCCGGGTCCCGCCAGATAATTCACTTCGGCGACCTTGCAGAGCAGTCCGCGCCCCTCGGCGGTCGCGGCTATCAGGATTTCCTGGCCCGTGACCCGCGCCACGCCGACCACTTCCGACTCTCCGGAGGGACGGGCATAGCGGCGTCCCGCCCGCGTGCTCGGCTCGACCAGCGGCTCGAGGCTGAACCGCAGCGCGTAGCCGTCGCTCGTCACCGCAACCGCGTGCACCGGCGCGGCGTCGCCCTCTTTCTTCGGCTTGATAGTGCCCGTGACCCTCGGATCCAGGCTGAGCGCGGCCACGACCTTCTCGCCGTCCTTCAGCTTGAACAACCGCTGAATCGGCTCGCCGTAGCCGGTGGACGCCGGCACGTCGATGATACGGCACGTGTACGCGGCGCCGAAGTTGCTGAAGAACGTGCACGTCGCCCGCGTGCTGCCCGCGAACGCCGCGAGCACGGCGTCGCCCTCGCGCAGACGCGTGGTCGACAGATCCTTCACGTCCTTCTGCCGCTTGACCCACCCGTCGCGCGACACGATCACGACGTTGTCTTCCTCGACGATGAAGTCGTCGGCGGAGTATTCGGGTTCGCCGCTGTCGCTCACGATGGAGGTGCGGCGCTTGTCGCCGTACTTCGTGCTGATCTCCTCGAGCTCGCTGCGGACCATCTTCCAGCGGCTGGCCTCGTCCTTCAGCAGCGCCGCGATCTGCCTCGACCGCCGCCGCTTGTCTTCGAGCTCCTGCCGGATGACCAGGATTTCGAGCCGCGCCAGGCGGTAGATCTTCAGCTCGAGGATCGCGTCGGTCTGCTCGGCGTCGAGGCTGAACCGCTTCATGATCTTCTCGGCGGAATCCGCCTTGCCGTCCGACTTCCTGATGATCTTGATGATCTCGTCGAGCGCGTCGAAGACGGTTTCGAACCCTTCGAGGATGTGGATGCGCTTCTTGAGCGCCGCCAGCTCGTGTTCGAGCCGCTTCGTCACGACCTCGAGCCGGAAGTGCAGGAAGTGCCAGAGAATCTGCTTGAGATCGAGCCGCTCGGGCCGCCCGACCTCGACGTTCTCCGTCGGGATCAGGCACGTGAGGTTCACCGCGAAGTTGACTCTGCAGCGGCGTGTGCTTGAAGAGGTACGCCATGATCATCTTCTCGTCGGCGTCCTTCTTCAGCTCGAGTGCGATGCGCACGTCTTCGGTGGACAGATCCCGCACGTCGAGCAGCTGGGGCAGCTTGCGGCTGAGGACGACCTCGGCGATCCGCTCCACGAGCTGCGACTTGTTCACCATGTACGGCACGCTGTCGATGAAGATCGTCTTCGTCGATCGCGTGTCGGGACCGATGTCCCACGTGCCGCGCAGCCGGATCGATCCCGACCCGGTCTTGTACACCTGCCTCAGTTCCTCGGCGGAATTCAGAATCTGGCCGCCGGTGGGGAAGTCCGGACCTTTGATATAGCGGCACAGCTGGGCGACGCCGATGTCCTCGTTGTCGAGCAGCTTGATCAGCGCGGTGCACACCTCGCCGAGGTTGTGCGGCGGGATGTTCGTCGCCATGCCGACGGCGATCCCCGTCGTGCCGTTGACCAGCAGGTTCGGCAGCCTCGCCGGCAGGACGACGGGCTCGGTCTTGGTCCCGTCGTAGTTGGGCCGGAACGGAACCGTGGCCTGCTCGATCTCGGTGAGCATCTCGTCGCTCAGCCGCGCCAGCCGGCACTCCGTGTAGCGCATCGCGGCGGCGCTGTCGCCGTCGAGCGATCCGAAGTTGCCCGAGCCGTCCACCAGCGGATAGCGCAGCGAGAAGGACTGCGCCATCCGGACGAGCGTTTCGTACAGCGCCGAGTCGCCGTGCGGGTGGTAGCTGCCCATCACGTCGCCGACCACCTTCGCGCATTTCCGGTGCTTGACGTCGGCGGTCAGGTTCTGCTGCCACATCGTGTACAGGATGCGGCGCTGGACGGGCTTGAGGCCGTCGCGCACGTCCGGCAGCGCGCGCGACGTGATCACGGAGAGCGCGTAGTTGAGGTATCGCGCCTGGGCCGCTTCGTGAAGGGCGACCGCGCTCGTGCCGTTGCCGCCGCCCTGAGAGGATGGACGAACGGATCGCCGCGTCGCGGCCCGCATCCGAACCGCCGTCAGCGTCCATGTTGTCGAAAAGGGATTGCTCGGAGGGCTTCTTCCGTTTTGCCAAGACGTTGGTATCTTACCGAAAAATCAGGGGAGCGGCGATTGTGCGCCGCGCCCCTGATCCCGGCCTCTAACCTCTAACCTCTGACCTCGCTACTTGATGAACAGCATCTCGCGATACGTGGCGAGCGGCCACGTCTCGTGCGGCATGATGACTTCGAGCTCGTCGCCGAGCTCGCGCAGCGCCGCCATGTTCGGCACGACCTTGTCGCGGAAGTGCTTCGCGTGCTTCTCCGACGATCCGCCTTCGTGCGCGAGCTCCTTCTCGAGCTTGTCGGAAGACTGCTTGAAGCTGTCGACCAGCTTGGTGAGCTTGTCGAGCGTCTTCTTGCCCTCGACCGACTTCGCGCCCGCCGACTTCACGGCAGCCACGCTGGCTGCGACCTGGCGCTGATACTCGAGCGCCGCCGGCATGATGTAGCGGTTGGCAATCAGCACCATCAACTGGCCTTCGATGTTGACGACCTTGTTGTAGGTCTCGAGCATGATCTCGTAGCGCGCGTGCAGCTCGCGTTCGGTGAGGACCTTGTACTTCTCGAACAGCCCGATGACTTCCTTCGAGACCATCTGCGGCAGCGCGTCGACGGTGTTCTTCAGGTTGAGGAGGCCGCGCTTGCCGGCTTCCTTCTCCCACTCGGCCGAGTAGTTGTTGCCGTTGAAGATGATCCGCTTGTTTTCCTTGATCACCTTCGGCAGCAGCTCCGTGACGGCCTGCGCGAGCGTCTTGCCGCCCTTCATGGCTTTCTCGAGCTCGGTCGCCATGTAGTCGAGCGACTCGGTCACGGCCATGTTGAGCGCGATGTTCGGGTACGCGATGCTCTGGTTCGACGAGACGGCGCGGAACTCGAACTTGTTGCCCGTGAACGCGAACGGGCTCGTGCGGTTCCGGTCGCCGGCGTCACGCGGGAGCTTCGGCAGCACCATGACGCCCGTGTCGAGCTCGCCGCCGCTCTTGGTCGTCTTGGCGCCGCCCTTTTCGATCTGCTCGAAGATGTCGGTGAGCATGTCGCCGAGGAAGATCGACAGGATGGCCGGCGGCGCTTCGTTCGCGCCAAGCCGATGGTCGTTGCCGGCGCTCGCGATGCTCGCGCGCAGCAGCCCCTGCCACCTGTTGACGGCGCGCAGCACGGCGCTGCAGAACACGAGGAACTGCATGTTCTCGTGCGTGTTCTTGCCCGGGCTGAGCAGGTTGTTTCCCTCATCGTCGCTCATCGACCAGTTGAGGTGCTTGCCCGATCCGTTGACGCCGGCGAACGGTTTCTCGTGCAGCAGGCAGGCGAGGCCGAACTTCGGCGCGAGGCGGCGCATCGTCTCCATGACGATCATCTGGTGATCGGTCGCGACGTTCGCGTTCTCGAACACCGGCGCGATCTCGTACTGGCTCGGCGCGACCTCGTTGTGGCGCGTCTTGACCGGCACGCCGACCTTGAACAGCTCGCTCTCGGACTCGTTCATGAACGCCATCACGCGTTCGGGAATCGCTCCGAAGTACTGATCTTCGAGCTCCTGTCCCTTGGGCGGCTTCGCGCCGAAGAGCGTGCGGCCGGCGTTGATCAGATCCGGGCGCGACAGGTAGAAGTGCGAATCGATCAGGAAGTATTCCTGCTCGGGACCGCACGTCGTGACGACGCGTTCGGCGTGCGAGCCGAACAGCTTGAGGACGCGGATCGCCTGCTTCGACAGGGCTTCCATCGAGCGCAGCAGCGGCGTCTTCTTGTCGAGCGTCTCGCCCGTCCAGCTCACGAACGCCGTCGGGATGACGAGCGTCACCGCGCCGCCGGAATAGAGGAGCCACGGCGGGCTGGTGGGGTCCCACGCCGTGTAGCCGCGCGCTTCGAACGTGGAGCGCATGCCGCCCGACGGGAAACTCGAGGCGTCGGGTTCGCCCCGGATCAGTTCCTTGCCGCTGAATTCGGTGACGGCCTTGCCGTTGCCGTTCGGGCTGAGAAACGAATCGTGCTTTTCGGCGGTGATGCCGGTCAGCGGCTGGAACCAGTGCGTGTAGTGCGTCGCACCGTGTTCGACGGCCCACTCCTTCATCGCCTTCGCGACGGCGTCCGCGCCCGCGGCGTCCAGCGGATCGCCGTGCGTGATCGTGCGCCGCAGCGCCTGATACACCGTCTTCGGCAGACGCGCCTGCTGCACGCTGTCGTTGAACACCAGGCTGCCGAACGTCTCGGCCGCGTGCGGTCCGCCCGTCGCGCCCCTCTGCGCCTTTCCTGACCAGTCGCGGATCGCGCTGATCGCCTCACCGAGCACTGCAGACCCCATGACCTTGCCCCCTTTGTCTTTCGTCGCGGCTATTTTCTTGCGCGAATAAGTGGATTGCGCATGATATCGCGCAGCGGCTAAAACGTTCATTATTTGCAGATTCCCGTTGTTTGTGCAACGAAAACGAAGGCCTCGAGACGCCGCGAAAATCCGGTCTGTCCGGTTGTCAGCGCGGGATTTGCGGGCTCAATCCGCAATCGCTGACATCGGGCGGCTCAATGCGATGGTCCGGTCCACCCGAGCACGACCAGGAACTCCGCCAGGACCATAGCCGTCGCGCCCCAGATCTCGTCGTCTCCGACGCGAAATGCCGGCACCGTGATGCGGTGGCCCTCGCGTTCGCGTTCCGTCATGATCACGGAGCCCCTGGCCATCAGCGCGTCCACGGGCACTTCCAGGATGCGCGCGACCTCACCGTCGGCCGGCACGAGCGTCGGCACCCGTTCGCTTGCGCCGACCACCGGGTGCAGCCGGAACCCGCTCACCGGGATATCAATCGGCGAGAGCGCCCCGAGGATCTCGATTCCCGCGGCGGGCAGCGAGATTTCCTCGTGCGCCTCGCGCAAGGCCGCCTGCTCGAACGCTTCGCCCGGCTCGATGACGCCGCCCGGGAGCGACACCTGGCCGCTGTGGCGGCCGAGCGTCTCGGCCCGGACCGTCAGGACGACGTGCGGTTGCCCCGCACGGGGGAACAGGAACAGCAGGCCGGCGGCATGGCGGACCCGCCCGCCGGCCGGCCACGGCCGGCGCGGCATCGGCGCCATGAGGACGTGCGCGTCCGCCGCGGGCAGGGGTCTTGCGAGCGCGGAGGAGAGGTCGGCGATCAGGGCGGAAAAGGAACGCGGCAACTGGAAAGCGCTGAACGGAAACCGTAAACGCTAACGTCCGGCGTAAGGTCGGGTTGTGCTCATTCTACGCGGTGCCCATCCGCGGGCGTTTTACGGAACCGCTCTCATGGCCGGACAGTTGCTCTGGGGTGGCGGATATGACGTGGACGTAATGGCGTTCACCACCTCCGCGCTGATGAACGCGTAGCCGGCATCGTTGGGGTGGAAGTCGCTCGAATAGTTCGAGGGTAGATACGACCGCGCATCACACATCAGATCGACAACGGTGACCCCTTGCGACGTGAGCACATTGACCGCGGCCGTTGTGAACCCGACCGACAGCTGCTGTTGGGCCCGGCGCTGATCGAGCGCCCCCCCGACGAAGTAGGGAAGCGCCCCGACGTTCGGCAGGTTCAGCGCGACAATGCGCGTTCCCGGCGCCCGAGCCCGGATGCCGGAAACGAGCGACGCGTACGTGCTGGTGAAGCTGCGCACCTGCGCGTCGATGAATGTCTGCGCGTTGCCGCCGCCGGCGCCCTGCCCAATCGCCGAAACCAGCGTGATCACATCGTTGACGCCACCGAAAATCGTCGTCACCGTCGAGTCTGTGAGGACGAACGGCGCTTCGTTGTCAACGAAGTTGCCAAGGATGGTCCGACCGTACTGCGCGCCGAGCGACTGAAGATCCCGGCCCACCACGGCGGTCGGAATGCCGAGGTTCAGCAGCCGCACGGTGTACGATCGGCCTTGCAGCGCCCGTACGGTGACCGGGACATAGCCCATGCCGCCAGGGCAGTCGGTAAACGGCACGCAGACGGCGCTCGAACCGACGCCGGCGGCGTCGCTGGCGCCTACGGCCGTGTAAACGATGCTCGAACCGGCTGCCGGAGGTCCACTTGGAGCCGCCGGAGTGTCACTGTTCGAAAATTTGCTGCATGCAGCCGTGGCCGCGCCGAGACCCGCGACGAGCACTGCGATCCGCAAAATTGGAGAAGGTCGGCTCACGAAGGAAATAGTTACGCCCAAGCTCACTCACAGACGGGGGGACCGTCATTAGAATGACACGAATCGAGGTCGACGCGCGCGTGAAACCTGCCTGGCACTTTCGAACGCTGGCCGCAACGGCCCGGGCCGCCGCCGAGGGGCTGACCAACGTCGCGCTGAGACGAATCGAGCCGTCCGACGTGCAACTGCGTCCTGGCGATCTCGCGCCCGGCTTCACGCTGCCCGGATCCGACGGCCGCCTGTACACGCTGAGCGATTTTCGCGGCCGGCAGGCGGTGGTGATCGCGTGGTTTCCAAGAGCCTTCACGCCCGGGTGTACCGCCGAATGCCGATCGCTCGGCACGAGCGACGACGTATTGCGCGGCCTGAACGCGCAGTACTTCGCGGCCAGCGTGGACTCGCCTGAGACGAATGCGGACTTCGCGCGGTCTTTGAACCTCCCTTACCCGATCCTGTCGGATGCCACGCGTGAGACGGCTCGCGCATACGGCGTGCTCACGTCGAGCGGTTTCGCGTCCCGGTGGACGTTCTACATCGGCCTCGACGGCCGCATCCTCGACATCGATCGCCAGGTGCATGTGTCCGCGCACGGGCCCGACGTGGTGGCCCGCCTGAGGGACATCGCCCGCACATGACGCTGCTCGATCGCTTCCGCACGCCGTCGCGCCAGAAGCACCCGGATCCGACCGTGCGTCTCGCGTACGTCGCCGAGCTCCCGCTGAGCGAGCGCGAGCTGATCATCGCCGCCGCGCGCGAAGACGAGGACGTCCGCGTGCGCCGCGCCGCCGTCGCGAAGCTGCTCGACCCCGCGGCGCTGTCGGCCATCGCCCGCGACGATGCGGACGCCGGCGTGCGCGCCGATGCGCAGAACATGCTGCGCGATATCGCGCTCGACGTCTTCGAAGGCATCAGCGAAGCCGAGAGCCTGGCGGCCGTCGATGCGCTCGCGGGCGCCGACAGGATGCTGGCGCAGATCGCGAAAACGTCGGCGCGGGAGGCCATCGGGCTTCGTGCGCTGAGGCAGCTCGATCCGGCCGCGCACGCACCGTTGCTGGGATCGATTGCGAGGCACGCCCCGCTCGAGCCGGTCCGCCAGGCGGCGTTCGCGGGTCTGCACGAGCGCGCCGATATCCTCGCCGTGGCCATCAACGGCGAGTTCAAGGACATCGCGGTGGCCGCTGTCGATCGACTCGCGGAACGGGCCGATCTCGAACAGGTGGCCGCACGCGCGAAAAACAAAGCGGCCGCCAAGCGGGCAGGCGCCGTGCTGCGCGAGCTCGATGACCGCGCCGCACGCAACGCCGCGCCCGCGGCCGCCGCCACAAATATTGAGGAGCAGGTCATGTCGCTTGAGATGCCGGTAGAAACGCCCGTGGCGGAAGCTCCCGAGTCCGCCGTGGAGACGCCCCGCGTGGAAACGATGGAGCGCGAAGCCGCAGAGGCTCGAGCCCTCGAGGAACCAGCAAACGCGCAGGCGGCCGAACGCGCATCGACGGCGCTCGACACCGACGCCGAACGCGCCGTCGAGAATGCTGCCACCGAACAGGCCGCTGCGCGAACAGGCCGCTGCGGAACAACGTGTACGAGACGAGGCAGAGTCCTCCCGCGAGGCGGAGCGGCGCAAGCAGGCCGGCGAAGCTGAAGCGCGGGATCGCCGCGACGGTCTCAACCGCCTCAACCAGCTCCTCGGGCGCGCCGACGCGCTCATTCAGAAGCCGGACCTCTCGCTGAAGACCGCGACGCGCGTGCTGCGAGACCTGAAAGCCGCGCTCGCCGACGTGCCGCCGCTCCCGTCGAGGCACGACTACGAAGACGTCGTGCAGCGGCTGAAGGCCGCGCAGGCCGCGCTGACGCCCAAGGTGCAGGATCTGCGCGAGGTGGCCGAGTGGCAGCAGTGGGCCAACATCGGCATCCAGGAACAGCTCTGCGAAAAGATGGAGGCGCTGAGGACGGTCGAGGATTCCGAAGCCGTCGCGCGGCGCATCCGCGAGCTCCAGGAGCAGTGGCGCCAGGCCGCCGATGTCCCTCGCGCGCAAGGCGAGGCGCTGTGGCGCCGGTTCAAGGCCATTCACGACGAACTGTGGGCGCGGTGCGAGGCGCACTTCGCGGCGCAGGCCGGCGCGCGCCGGGAGAACCTCGCGAAAAAAGTGGTCCTCTGCGAGCGGGCCGAGGCGCTCGCCGACTCGACCAACTGGCTCGCCACCGCCGACGCGATCAAAGGGCTGCAGGCGGAATGGAAGAACATCGGCGCGGTCACGCGCGGACAGGAGAAAGCCGTCTGGGAACGGTTCCGCGCTGCCTGCGATCGGTTCTTCACGAGGCGCCAGGAGGATCTCGCCAAACGCAAGACGGTCTGGAACGAGAACTTCGCGAAAAAGGAAGCGCTGTGCGTGGCGGTCGAAGCGCTGTCGACGTCGACCGACTGGGACCGCGCCGCGGCCGAAGTCCGTCGGCTGCAGAACGAGTGGAAAGCCATCGGCCCGGTGAAGAAGAGCCGGTCGGAGGCCATCTGGCAGCGTTTTCGCGCCGCGTGCGACGCGTTTTTCGTACGCCACGCGCAGCGCCACGACGTCGCGCGCGCCGAGCGTGTCGCGGCGCGCGAGGCCATCTGCGCCGAGCTCGAAGCGCTGGCGTCATCGCCGGTCGCGAATGAGTCGGCGTCGGCGCCCGAGGGCCCCGAGGCGACCCCGGCCCCCGAGGGCCTTGTCGCGACGGTTCGAGCTCTCCGCGGCCGCTGGCAGCAGGAGCTCGCCGCGCGCGGTGTCGAGCGCGAACAGGCGATCGCCCTGGATCGGCGGTTCGCCGACGCGTTCGCGCGCGTCATCGCGCGGTGGCCTGCGGCGTTTGCCGGCACGGAAATGGACCCCGACGCCAACCGCAAGCAGCTGGAAAACCTGGTGAAGCGCGTGGAAGATCTCGCGGCCTCGCTGAAAGGCAGTTCTGCCGATGCCGACCTGTCGCCGACGACGAAGCTCGCGGTGATGCTGAAGGAAGCGCTTGCGGCCAACACGATCGGCGGCAAGGTGGACGTCGAGAGCCGGCGCCGCGCCGCGCAGGAAGACATCCGCCAGGCGCAGGCGAGCTGGTCGCGCGTCGGGCCGGTGTCCGAGGAGGCGAAGCGCCCCCTCGCGGACCGTTTTCAGCGGGCGATTAAGCGGATTTCAGAGATCGGGTAAGGAGCGGAACGGGAAGGACGCAACGCGCCCTTCCCGCTGGCGACTGCCGACTGCCGACTGCTGACTGCTCTAGTTGATCTTGATCAGCTCGACGTCGAACACGAGCATGCCAAACGGCGCGCTGCGGCCCTGATACGCGAGCGCTTCCGGGATCCAGAACCGGGTCTTCTCGCCCTCGACCATCAGTTGCAGGCCCTCGGTCCATCCCTTGATGACGCCATCCAGCGGGAACGAGGCCGGCTGGCCGCGCGTCACCGAGCTGTCGAACAGCTTTCCGTCCGTCGTCCAGCCCGAGTAATGCACGGTGACCATGCTGCTCGCGCTCGGATGCCGCGCACCCGTGCCCGGACGCTGCACCTTGTACGCGAGGCCGCTGGACGTGCGCTTGGCATCGCTCGGCACCGCCTTCACGTCGGGAGGAGGTTCGCTCGGGGATGGCATGAACGAGATCAGCTCGACGTCGAACACGAGCATCCCCTTCGGCTCGCGCTGCCCCTTGTAGGCGAGCGCCTCGGGAATCCAGAAGCGGCGCTTTTCGCCCTCGACCATCAGCTGCACGCCTTCCGTCCACCCCGCGATCACCCGGTCGAGCGGGAAGGTGGCGGGCTTTCCGCGAAGCACCGAGCTGTCGAACATGGAGCCGTCGGTCTTCCAGCCGGTGTAGTGAACAGTCACGAGATCCGACTTTCCGGGATGGGTCTTGCCGGTTCCCGCCTTGACCACTTTCGACACCAGCCCCGAGGCGCTTTTGGCGGCGTCGGCGGGAGGCGCTTTCACGTCGGGAGGCGGCGTCGCCACGGACTGCTGAGGTGGCGTCTGCGCCATCAGGGGCGCGATTGTCAGCAGCGTGAGCGCGAGCAACGTCAGTATGCGCATGCAGGGAATCCTTTCAGCGGCAGCATTGTACCTAAATTGATCGGCGCATCGGGCGATGCGGCCGGCCTGCCTATCGCCGTTCCCGCTGCAGCTGTTCGAGCTTCTGCTTGAGCCCTTCGAGCCGCTGACCCGCTTCGCCCAGCTTGCCTTCGGCGGTCAGGCGCTGGTACTCGGAAAGGTCGCGCGCCGCATCGCGGATGAGCGACGCGAGATCGGCGGCGGGTTGTTCGGGCGCGGGCGCCGCTTGCGGCCGTGTGCCGGCCTGCGCGGCTCCGGCTTGCGGCGGCGCTGCGCCGAACAGCCCGGCCAGCGCGGTTTCGAATGTCGTGCCGTAGGCGAGTCGATCCTGCAGGGCGAGGACGACGAGGCGCAGCTCGGGCATCGGGCTGCGTTCCGCCTGCAGATAAATCGGCTCCGCGTAGAGCAGGCCCTTGCCGACCGGGATCACCAGCAGGCCGCCCCGCACGACGCGCGAGCCCTGCTGGTTCCAGAGCGAGAACTGGCCCGACAGCTGGGAATTCTGATCGATGCGCGCCTCGACCTGCAGCGGCCCGTCGACGAGCTTGTTCTTCGGGAAGTTGTAAGCGACGAGCTTTCCGTAGTGCTCGCCGTCGCTCCGGCCGGCGATCCATCCGATGAGGTTGTTCCGGTTCGCGGGCGTGAAGGGAAGAATCTCGACGAACTCCACGCCCGTTTCTTCCGGCAGCGTCATGAGCACGAAATTCGGTTCGACCGGCTGGGCGGCCTGCTCCCGGTTGTTTCCCCGGACTTCGCTCGCGACGGTCCAGAGATCCTCGCGGTTGTAGAACGCTTCGGGATTCGTCATGTGATACAGGCCGTAGACGGCGGCCTGCAGCTCGAGCAGCAGCTCAGGGTAACGCACGTGCCGGCGCAGATCGGGCGGCATCGCCGACGCATCCTTGAAGAGCGTCGGAAAGATCGCCCGGTAGGCCGCGACGATCGGATCCTCGTTGTCGAAGACGTAGAACGACGTCGATCCGTCGTACGCGTTGACGACAACCTTGACGCTGTTGCGGATGTAGTTCACCTCGTCGCGCCCGAGCCGATAGTGGCGCGAGTAGGGGTAGTTCTCCGAGGTGGTGAACGCGTCCATCATCCACCACAGCCGCCCGTCGTCGCCGACGACGATGTAGGGATCGGGGTCGAGCGTGAGGAACGGCGCCAGCGTCGAGACGCGTTCGCGAAGATTGCGGCGCATCAGCAGCCGGCTGTCGGCCTGGACGTCGTCGCTGAAGGGAAGCTTGGCGACGTCACCGCGCTCGAGCGCGATGAAGAAACGCCGGAGGAATCCGCCGACGGCGATGCCGCCGTCGCCGTCGTACGATGTGAGATTGTTCGTCTCGCCCTGCGGGTAGTTGAATTCCTTCTGGCGCGTCTTGACGTAGACGTCGCTGTTGGTGAGCTCGCCGAAGTAGATTTCCGGACGCGTGACGGCCGGCGCCGGCGGCGTGCTCTGAACGGGCATGTTCCCGAGCAGCAGCGTTGGCAGCCCCTCGGGCGTGAACCCGTTCGACGGGTTCATCGTCACGCCATAGCCGTGGGTGTAGATGAGTTTTTCGTTGATCCAGTTGCGGCTGCTCTGCGGCAGCTTCTCGATGCTCAGCTCCCGCGTCCCGAGCATCACCTGCCGGACGGTGCCGCCGAGATTATACCGGTCGATGTCGATGTCGGGAAAATCGTAATACGTGCGGATTTCCTGGATCTGCCGCAGCGTGTCCTGCAGGGCGCGCCAGTCCCACAGCCGGAGGTTTTCGAGCGTCGCGCGGTTGGCGTCGGCGTCGATGGCGGCGAGACCGGATTCCGCCGGGAACGGCCGGAGCGTGATTCGATCCAGGCCGTACGCCTGCCGCGTCATCTCGATGTTGTGCGAGATGTACGGGCGCTCACGAACCAGTTCGTTCGGTTTCACGATGAAGCTGTTGACGTACCAGGCCACGAGGGAAACCAGGACATAGCACACGGCGGCCGGGACGACCGACGCCACCAGCCACCGGACGCGAGGACCGATGAGGGCGTTCGCGAGGGCCATGATGCCGCCCAACGCGAGCGCCACCGAGACGATCAGCAGGCCGGTCAGCATGATGTGATCGTCGGTGTAGGTGACGCCGGTGAAAATGGTCGCGTCGCTGACGAGCCGATCGAACCGGCCGAGGAACACCCGGATGGCGATCGAGAACAGCAGCGCGGCGCCGGCATACGAGAGCCCGCGCAGCGGGTTGGCCCCGCGTGCCGCCTGCAGCCGTCCGTGATCCAGCACGCGCATGCCGCCGCCGACGACCACGAAGAAAATCGCAATCCCGCAGGCGATGACGGCGACCGTCGTCAGCCAGCCAGACAGGATATCGAGCGCGGGCAGCGAGAAGAGGTAGAACGCGATCGGCCGGCCGAACACGGGATCGAGGGTCGTTGTCGTGGCCGCGCCGCGCCCGTACCAGTAGAGCGCGAGCGTCGGCCATTCAGACATCATGCCGAGGCCCGTCACCACCGCGATGATGATGGCGGCAGTGAGCGCGATGAGCCGCAGGACGGGCTCGACCGGCAGAATCAGCGGCTGACCGTTGATGATGATGTGGCGGCCTGCGGTCAGCCCGAGGTTGTCCGGCTTGAGTGCCCGGAACGTTCCGTACAGCGCCGCGAAGGTGACGAGCGCGGTACCGAGGAAGACGCGGCTCTGCAGGTTCAGCGTCGTCCAGAAGACGCCGCCGTAGCCGAGGGAGGAAAACCAGAGCGCTTCGACGTAGTAGGTCAGCGTGGTGCCGGCGCTCAGGGCGATGGCGACCAGCAGCAGCGCCAGGGCCACGCGGCCGCGCCGCCGCTGCGGACGCCTCGGCGGCCAATCGACGGTTTCGGCCATGTCCAGCCCCCTTTCAGGGAACGAGGACGATTTTTCCGTGTGCGCCGGCCGCCATGACGGCTTCCTGCGCCTGGGCGGCGTCGGCGAGCGGGAACTCGCGGCCGACGACCGGCTTCAGCGTGCCGTTCGCGAGGCCCGCCACCATGTAGGCGTTGATCGACGCCATGTCGGGATCGCTGATGTTGAACAGCGTCATCCCGAGGATCGTCGCGTCTTTTCCCATCGCCTGCCGCGCGTCGATTTCGGTCCGGCCGCGGTTGCCGATGACGACGATTCGGCCGCGGTTCGCGATCAGCCCGAGGTCCTTGTCGAGGTTGACGTGCGCGGCCATCTCCAGGACGACGTCGACGCCGCGCCCGCCGGTGGCGCGCATGATGTCATCGAGGTACCCGGGCGTCGAGTGGTTGAACACGTGGTTCGCGCCGTTCTCGCGCACCGTGGTCAGTCCGCGGTCGGAGCCGCCGGTGCCGATGACCGTGATGCCGTGCGCGCGGGCGATCTGCACGGCGGCGAGGCCGACGCCGCCGGTCGCGCCGTGCACCAGCACGGTTTCTCCGGGACGCGTGGCGGCGCGGTGAAACAGCGCGCGATACGCCGTCGCATACGGCACACCCATCGCCGCGCCCTGCGCGAACGAGAGCGATGCCGGCAACTGATAGATGTGGTCGAGGCGGCACACGGCCTTCTCCGCGTACGCCCCGCCGTAATGGCCGTGCGTGTGCGCCGCGGCTGTGCCGTGGACGAACACGCGATCGCCGGCAGCGACGGTCTTTACGTCCTCGCCGACCGCTTCGATTTCGCCCGCGGCGTCCGAACCCGGGATGAAGGGCAGCGCGGGCTTTCGCGCGTACGCGCCGCTGCGGATGTACACGTCGACGGGATTCACGCCAACGGCGCGCAGGCGAACGATCACCTGATCGGGACCGGCAACCGGCTCAGGAACATCCTCGAGCTTCAGCACCTCGGGGCCGCCGTGCTCTCGAACGACGATAGCTCTCATGGCGCGATGCTATCATGAGAAGTTCCGAGCGAGCATGAACAGGGCATGAACGAAATCCGGCTTCACAAGACCGTCGGCGTGCGAGTCGGCGGCCCGCGCGGCGTGCAGGTCGGCGGGGGCGCGCCGATCGTCGTCCAGTCGATGACGTTGACGGACACGGCCGATGCGCGCGGCACCGCGGCGCAGTGCGTGGAACTGGCCGAGGCCGGATCCGAGATGGTCCGCATCACCGTCAACCTGCCGGAGGCGGCGGCGCGCGTGGCGGAGATCAAGCAGCGCATGCTCGACGCGGGCTGCACCGCGCCCCTCATCGGCGACTTCCACTACAACGGCCACCTGCTGCTCACGCAATATCCCGACTGCGCGGTGGCGCTCGACAAGTACCGGATCAACCCGGGCAACGTCGGCACGGGACAGCGCCGGGACGAGCAGTTTGCGACGATCTGCCGCGTCGCGGCCGATCACGGCAAGCCGGTGCGCATCGGCGTCAACGGCGGCTCGCTGAACCAGGAGCTCGTGGTCGCGAGGATGCAGGACAACACCGACCGCAACCTCGGGAAGAGCTCCGAGGCCATCATCAACGAGTGCATGGTGCTGTCGGCGATCGAATCAACGGCGCTCGCCCTCGAATCGGGGCTTCGCAAGGACCAGATCATCATCTCGTGCAAGACGTCGCGCCCACGCGACCTGATCGGCGTGTACCGGGCGCTCGCGCGGCAGACCGATCAGCCGCTGCACCTCGGGCTCACCGAGGCCGGCATGGGCATGAAGGGGCTGGTGTGGTCGGCGTCCGCGATGGGCGTGCTGCTGTCGGAAGGCATCGGCGACACGATTCGCATCTCGCTCACGCCCAGGCCCGGCGGCGATCGGCGCGAGGAAGTGTACGCGGCGTGCGAACTGCTCCAGGCCCTCGGCCTGCGCGCGTTTTCGCCCAGCGTGACGGCGTGCCCCGGGTGCGGCCGCACGACCAGCTCGACGTTTCAGGAGCTCGCCGAGCGCGTGCAGAACTACGTGCGGGAAAAGATGCCCGAGTGGAAGACGCGGTACGAAGGCGTCGAGTCCATGACGCTGGCCGTGATGGGGTGCGTGGTGAACGGCCCGGGCGAGTCGAAAGCCGCGAACATCGGGATCAGCCTGCCCGGCACCGGCGAAGCGCCGACCTGCCCCGTGTTCATCGACGGCCGCCACGTGACGACCCTGCGCGGCACCTACGACGAGCTGGCCGCGGCGTTCCAGCAGCTCGTGGACGATTACGTCGCCGCCAAATATCCGAGACTACCCGTTCACGCTTCGTGACGATTGCCGGTCCAGACGACTTTCGCTCGCGGCCGCGACATGTGTACGCTCCCACTGCAACTGAAGTAGAGGTGGACGTGCAAGGGGAAGTATCGGAACCAGACGCTCGGGTGATTACACCCGAGTGAAGAACCGTGCAGTTCCGATCTAGTGGACGGTGTACGGTTCGTGGAGTGAGAAGGGGGCGATTTCGACGTCGAAGTGTTCGCCGTCCTCCGTCACCATCTGGTACGTGCCGCGCATCACGCCCGTCGACGTGTTGAGCTCGCAGCTCGAGGAATACTGAAACGACTCGCCCGGCTGCAGGACAGGCTGCGCGCCGACGACGCCCGGCCGGCGGATTTCCTCCGTGTGGCCGGCGGCATCGGTGATGATCCAGTGGCGCCCGAGCAGTTGCACCGTGTCGTCGCCTTCGTTCGTGATGCGGACCGTGTAGATGAACACCCACTCGCTCTCGAACGTCCGTGACCGATCGGGCGCAAAACGCGCCTCGACTTCGACGCGAACGTTGTTCGTGATGGCTTCCGATGCCGAGGCGTGCAGTGATTGAACCTTGAATTCCGTCATGGGCCCTCAGTCGGGTTCCCTCATGATATCAATTGATTTCCCGTCTGCACAAAATCGCACCGGCGGGGGAGACAACCAGATGTGGAGCAAGGAACGGGAGATCGCCGCGACCATCGGCGTGCCGGTCGCGCGGCGTCATATCTTCCTGTGCGCGGAGCAGACGACGCCGAAATGCTGTGACAAGGCGGCGGGCATCGCGGCCTGGGATTACCTCAAGAAGCGGCTGAAGGAGCTCGGGCTTTCGGACCAGGGCGGTATCCTGCGGACGAAGGCAAACTGCCTGCGCATCTGCGAAGGCGGTCCCATCGCGGTCGTTTACCCCGAGGGCGCGTGGTACGGGCGCTGCGACCCGTCGGCGCTCGAGCGCATCATCCAGGAGCACCTGATCGGCGGACGCCCGGTCGAAGAGCTTCTCATCACCGCCCACCCGCTCCAGCAGCCGTAAGGGCGATCCAGTCCACCACCGCGCGTTGAATCTCCTCGTATAGCGCAGCCTGCCGGGCGGCGGCATCGCGGCCGCCCAGCTTGAATGAGTGATCGCCGCCGGTTACCTCGTGCAGCGTCGGAGGGGGAGAGATCCGCGGCAAGAATCGGCGCGAGCTCGGCCGGCGTACCGAATGCGTCGCGCGTGCCCTGGACGAAAAGCATCGGCCGCGAGACCTGCGGCAGGTGGGCGTCACGGAGACGGTCGGGCTGACCGGGTGGGTGCAGCGGGTAGCCGAGCAGAACGAGTCCGGCGAGCGGCAGGGAAACATCCGCCGCCGCAACCTGCGTCGCGATGCGTCCGCCCATGGATTTTCCGCCGATGAAGAGCGCGCGGCGCGCGCTGTCGACGCGGTCGCGCACCGCGTCGATGACGGCGCGGTAGCAGCTCTCGAGCGCGGGCGCCCGATCCGGCAGCTTTCGTTTGCGCTCCGCGTACAGGAAGTTGAACGTGATGAGGTCGGCTCCGCGTGCCGCCAGCGCCTGCGCGAACGCGGTCATGAAGGGACTGTGCTGACCCGCGCCTGCGCCGTGCGCGAGAATCAGCGCGGCGCCGGCACGAGGCTCGCCGGCGGCGTAGACGAGCGCGGTGGTGTGCCCGTCCGCGCCGACAGGGACCTGAAGCTCAGAAGGTTCGTTCAAGCGCGTCTTTCACCTCGGCGTCCGTCTTCAGGTTGTTGACGACCGACATCACGCCGAACTGGCTGCCGGCGATCGACCGCGCCACCATCCGCTCGACGTCGCTCTGCACCACGCCCGTCAGCGTCACGCGGCTATGCTCGACGACGATGTGCACGGGCGGGTCCGCCATGATGGCGTAATTCCAGAAGTTCGGGTTGCTGTAAATCGCACGCGCGATCCGGTAGCGCAGCTGGTCGTCGAATTGCGAGGCAGGCAGCACTGCAATCTGGTCGTTGACCTGCCTCACGCCGTCGATCTTTGAGACGCGCTTTTCGATCTCGTCCTTCTTGTACGGCATCGTGACCCGCCCTGTGAGCGTCACCACGCCGTCCTTCACGCTCGCGTCCACGCTGTCGAAAATCGTGAACTGCGCGTATCGCGTCACGGCCTTCGAGATGTCGTTGAACACCTGCAGGTCCTTTCGGCCCTCGCCATCGTAGCCGGCTGACATCGTCGCCGTCAGCGCAAGCGCCACCCCGAACGTCGTCAGTATCTTCTTCATCTTGCCCTCCGCGTATTGGTCTGGCTCCGCTATCGGAGGAGGCAAGCCAAATGCCAGACGGCGGGGCGCTGAAAACAACGCAAATCCGCGGGTAGTTCGGCGCGAGCGCCGCGTTGTTGTCACCGGTGGAGGACGACTCGTCAGCCGTGCGAGAACGCCACGCCGACGCCGTAGGTCACGGCGGCTTCGATGATCCCGACGATCGTCATTTCGATACCGGTCGCCCACCACGGCCGGGAGGTGACCAGGGCTTTCGATGCGCCGACGGCGAAATGCGCGGCGGTGCTGATGATGAACGAGGCGACCACGGCGGGCATGCCGACGGCGAAGAAGAAAGGAATGATCGGGATGAACCCGCCGATGGCCGTCGAGATGCTCGCGGAGATCGTCGAGCGCCAAGGGTTCGGGAAGTTCTCTTCCGAGAGACCCAGCTCTTCCTGCACCAGCGCGCGAAGAAACTGTTTCGGCTCCTGATGAATCCGTTCGGCCATGGCTCGCGACTCTTCGACCGAGAACCCCTTGAGCTGATAGAACAGCTCCAGCTCGAGCATCTCTTCGTGCGGGTCCTCCTGAATTTCGGCCCGCTCGCGCGCGACTTCGGATTCGTACACCTCGCGCTCGGATTTCGAGGCCAGGTAGGCGCCGGCGCCCATCGAAAGCGCGCTTGCGAGCGTACCGGCCAGGCCGGCGGCGAGCACGACCTCGCTTCCGCCGGTGTAACCCGCCATGCCGGACACGATGCCGAACACGGCACCGAGCCCGTCGTTGACGCCGTAGATGGCGTCGCCAATCCATCCCGTGCCGCGGACATGCCAGCGCTCGCGGCGGAGGATGGTGTCGAGCGTCGAGCGGGGCGTGGGGATGTTCCCGCCGGCCAGCGCGCGAAGGACCACGGCATGGTCGCGTTCCTCGAGCATCGCTTCCTCGGCGATGCGCCGATCCGCCGGATCGCTCAGCCGGGTCAGGAGCTCGTCGTACTCGGTTTCCGCCTTGCTCTCCTCCTGCTCGAGCCGGTGCAGCACGACGCTCGAATCGCCGATGCGCTGAAACCAGGTGAGGCCGCGCTCGATCTCCTTCGGGTCGGGTACGCGTCCCGTTGCGGCAACGATGCGCTCCGACCACCGACCCGCGTGTTTGTCCTCCTGCTCGGCGAGCCGGAGCAGAATGTTCCGCCGCTTGGGATCGCTTTCGCGCTCGGCGAGCAGCTTGTACGTGTGCGCAGCTTCGACTTCACGCCGCCACATGCGTTCGATCGTGGCCAGATTGATCTGGTCCATGTCACCCCAGCAGGTGCTCGAAGCCAACGATGGTGAAGATGCCGGCGGCGATCAGCACAACCTGGCGGACGGCACTGGCGTCGAGCTGCCCGCGATGCAGATCCGGAATCAGATCGGACATCGCGATGTAGAGCAGGCTCGCCGACGAAAACGCGAGGATGAACGGACGGATGCCCGGGATGACGCCCACGGCGGCGTAGGCGAGCAGAGCACCGAGCAGCCCCGAGGCGCCCGAGACGAGGTTCAGCAGCAGCGCGCCGCCGCGGCTGTACCCGGCGGCCAGCAGGATGGCGACATCGCCGACCTCCTGCGGGATCTCGTGCGCCGCGACGGCAATCGCCGTGTTGACGCCGAGCGGCACCGACGTGAGTACGGCGGCGCAGATGATGGCGCCGTCGATGAAGTTGTGGAACGCGTCGCCGATGAGGACGAGTGGCACCGTCGCGCCGTGAACCTGGCACGCATCGGTGTGGCAATGACGAAGCAACACCAGCTTTTCGAGCACGAAGAACGTCAGGATGCCCGCGAGCAGTGTGCCGAAGACCGCAGGTGGCGACAGCGTCTCGAGGGCTTCAGGCAGCAGCGCCAGCAGCGCGACGCCGAGCAGCGCGCCGACGGCGTAGCTGACCAGCCACGGCACGAGGCGTGTGCGAATGCGCTGCGTGAACAGGAGCAGCGAGCTGGCGACGAGCAGCCCGCCGCAGCTGCCAAGCAGGCTCAATCCCAACGCCGTCGCGAGCAGGGGCACGGGACATCTTAATCCACGAGAAACCTTGAACCTTGGACGCCGAGAATCGTCTAGCTCGCCACATACCCCGTTCGCGAGCGGACGCGATACGCGCGGTTCTTCACCTCTACGCGGATCGAATGCCAGCGGCCGTCTTTTCTGCCCGGCGAGGTGTAGGCGAGGAAGTACTGCTTGCTCAATTCGTCGGCGATGGCGGCCGTCGCGGGATCGAGATCCCGCGGGTCGCGAACGATTTCGGTGCGTCCGCCGCTGTCGTCCGTCAGCTCGCGCAGCGCCGCGGCGTTGACACGATCGTCGAGGCGGCGGTACGAGGGCCCGCCACCCGATCCACCGATCGGCGGCGGCGGTGGCCAGCGGCTGCGCCCGCGCGGCATTCCGGGGAAGGGGAACGGGACGGGCATCGGTATGGGCGGCAGCTGCTGAACCGGCCCGCGGCGCACCGTGGGGTCGCCTTCGCCGTCGATCCCGACGGCGTACACGAGGACCTCGCTCTCGCGAATCTGCTGCTTGAGATCGCGGATGTCCATGTGGCTGGTCGTGTCGTTGCCGTCCGAGATGACGACGAGCGCGCGTTTGCGGTTGCGGCCCTGCTGCGCCAGGGGGACCGCGTCGCTCACGGCGTCGTACATGGCCGTGCCGCCATAGGGCGTCATGCGGTCGAGCGCGTTGAGGATGCGTTGCCGATCGTTTGTCCACCCTTGCGCCAGCCCGGGGTAGTTGCTGAACCGGTAGAGAAACAATTCATCCGCCCGGTCCAGCAGTTCCTGGGTGAACCGCGTGAGCGAGGCCCGGGCTTCCTCCATCTTGCGGCCGGCCATGCTGCCGCTCGTGTCCAGCACGATCCCCAGACTGACAGGTACTCGTTCCGCGCTGAACTGCAGGACTTCGACCGGACTGTTGTCCTCGTAGACGAGGAAGTCGTCCCGCCCCAGGCCGGGCACGAAGCGGCCGAACGAATCCGACACCGTCGCCGTGACGTTGACGAGCTCGACGCCGCTCTTGAACCGGACGCCGGAATCGCTCGGGGGCTCGGCGTTCTGCGCGCGGACGGCCGCGACGGCCAGCACGAGCGCGGTGGCAGCAAGCGCAGGACGGAGGAAGGTTGTAAGACTCTTCATGACAACCCGGCGAGCACACCGCGTGGCCGGCGATCGAGATGCGGCACGATGCCGCCGGCGGCGCGGAAGCTCAAATGATAGCGGTTCACGTCTCCGGCTCCAGCCACAATGACGACAAACGGCGTTTCGGCGCCGGGCGCGAGTCTGGGCACCTCGACTGCGGCGTCGCCGCTGCCGATGAGCTCGCCGTCCTGATCGAAGACGGATACGGCCGCGACGAGGCCGTCGACCGCCGCCGTCCCCGGGTTTTTGACCATGCCGCGCACGATGAACCGATCGCCGTCGCGATCGTATTCGAGCGACACCAGTTCGAGAGGGCCGCGCTTGGCGTGGCGCATGTTCGCGGTCCCATATGGCACAGCGTGCCGGATCCCGGTGCTGGTCATCACGAACGACGTGCCGGCACCCAGCGTGAACACGATCAGCGCGCCGGCCGCCGTCATGCTCATCGGAGACACGTGGGGCTGAGCGCAAAACCCTTGCCGGGTCATGTGCGGCAGAAACGGCGGTTTTTCAAGGATTCCGCGGTGGCCCGGTCGAACCCCGTCGCTGAGCTGCCCGGAAAACAGGGCAGACGGTGCCCTCTGTTCTATGTCCGGGGCTTGATCCCCTCGACAAATATCAGGCCTTCCCGCTCGGCGAGCGTCCGCACGATCGAGAAACCGTTCGAGGCCAGGGCCGGATTGACGTCACCCGACGCGGTCAGGGACGCCGCGGCCGGCGCGCGTGTCACCAGCCGGGCGAGGCCCGACACCGGTCCGGCGCCAATGAAGATGACGCGCCCGCCCGGGCGGAGCACCCTCACGAGCTCGCGGATCGCCGCGACGCGATCGGCCGCCGGAATCATTGCCAGCATCCCTGCGGTGTCGTCAACGACGGCAAGGTCGATGGCGCGGTTTTCGAGAGGCAAGGCGGTTGGCGGGGAAACTTCGATTTCGACGAGCACGCCGGCCTCTTCGGCGCCTTTCCGCGTCACCGCCGCCGTGCGGTCGTCAGGCACGACGGCCACGGCTCGCCCTGACAGCCCGACCTTCGACGCGATGGCTGCGAGCCGTCCACCGTGGGCGCACCCGACGAACGCGACGCGGTCGCCCATTTTGACGCCCGTCATGCTGACGGCCAGCAGGTGCGTCTCGGCGCGGCGCGTGAACGGATTCATCAGCATCGAAGGACAGTGTAACGTGGCCCAGTCGGCAGTCGGCAGTCGGCAGTCGGCGGTCGACTGCTGACTGCTGACTGCTGACTGCGATATAGTTCTCGTTTGTGCCTACCCCTGTTGACATTGCTCCCGCGCGCGGCAAACTCGGCGTGCTTCTGGTCGGCCTCGGCGCCGTCAGCACGACCTTCATTGCCGGCGTCATCGCCATTCGTAAAGGCATCGCCAAGCCCATTGGCTCGCTGACCCAGATGGGTCACATCCGCCTGGGAAAACGGACCGAAGGCCGTTCCCCCATGATCAACGAGGTCGTGCCGCTGGCGGCCCTCGACGATCTCGTGTTCGGCGGCTGGGACATCTTCGCGGAGGACTGCTACCGCGCCGCGAAAACGGCCGGCGTCCTCGAGCCGGTCCTGCTCGAGCAGGTGCGGCCGGAGCTCGAGAAGATTCGCCCGTGGCCGGCCGTGTTCGATCAGCACTACGTCAAGCGGCTGGCCGGTCCTAACGTCAAGAAGGGCAAGACCAAGCGTGACCTGGCGGAACAGGTCATGGCCGACATTCAGAAATTCAAGAAAGACAACGATCTCGACCGGCTCGTCATGATTTGGGCCGGCAGCACCGAGATCTACATGACCGAGAGCGAAGTGCACCAGTCGATGGCGAGTTTCGAGCGCGGGCTCGAGGCGAACGACCCGGCGATTCCGCCGAGCATGGTGTATGCCTACGCCGCCATCCGCGAAGGGATTCCCTACGCGAACGCGGCCCCCAACCTGTCCGCCGACATTCCCGCGCTGGTCGAGCTGGCCTCACACACGAAGTCCCCGATCGCCGGCAAGGACATGAAGACGGGCCAGACGCTGATCAAGACGATCATCGCGCCGGGTCTCAAGGCGCGGCTACTCGGCGTGACCGGCTGGTATTCGACGAACATCCTCGGCAATCGCGACGGCGAAGTCCTGGACGATCCGGAATCATTCAAGACCAAGGAAGAAACGAAGAAGTCGGCGCTCGACTACATCTTCCAGCCGCACCTGTATCCCGATCTCTACAAGGATCTCTGCCACGTCGTCCGCATCAACTACTACCCGCCGCGCGGCGACAACAAGGAAGGCTGGGACAACATCGATCTGGTGGGCTGGCTCGGCTATCCGATGCAGCTGAAGATCAACTTCCTGTGCCGCGACAGCATCCTCGCGGCGCCGATCGTCCTCGACGTGGCGCTGTTCCTCGACCTGGCCAAGCGCGCCGGCATGAGCGGGATCCAGGAGTGGTTGTCGTTCTACTTCAAGGCGCCGGTGCACGCGCCGAACCTCTATCCCGAACACGATCTGTTCATCCAGCTGATGAAGCTGAAGAACACGCTGCGGTATTTCAAGGGCGAAGACTTGATCACGCACCTTGGCCGTGAATACTACGATTAAAGCCCAGCCCGTTCTCGCGGGCGGACTGGTGATGGGCGTGCTCTCGGCGCTGCCCATCATCGCGGTGGGCAACACCTGCTGCTGCCTGTGGGTGGTCGGCGGCGGGTTCGTCGCCGCCTACCTCCAGCAGCAGATGCAGGACACGCCGATTTCACCCGCAGACGGCGCGCTGGTCGGCCTGCTGGCCGGTCTCGTCGGCGCGGTCGTGCACCTGATCCTGTCGGTGCCGATCAACCTGGTTCTCGGTCCGCTCGAACGCGAGATGATGCGCCGCATCGTCGAGAACATGGCCGGCGCCGAAGGCCTCAGAGACTACGCGAACCGGGCAGATATGATCCCGGGCGCGGTGCGAGTGGCCATCAGCTTCGTGTTCATGCTGTTTCTCGGCGCCATCTTTTCGACCATCGGCGGCCTGATCGGCGCGATGGTGTTCCGCAAGACGACGCCGGTTTCGCTCGACGCACCGCCGCTGCGCTAGCGTCCGCTGCACGGCGGTGCACACGCGTGCATCCCGCGTCCGCGGCCGCACGTCTATTGGCAGTCCTGCGTAACACCGAAAAAGTAGAGCGTGCACTGGGTGTCGATTGTGGTGACGCTCGCCCTGGCAGGGGTGTCAGCCCGGGCCGGGGCGCAGTCCGCGCGCGCCGGACCGATGCCGCCGCTGCCGCTGACGCAGCTCGATAGCCGCTCGCACTCCCCCGATCTCGACAACCGTGCGTTCTCGCTGACCTTCGCCCAGCCGGCGGCAATCAACGACGTGCTGCTGTTGCTTGTGCGCAGCACGAACCTGAGCGTCATCCCCGATCCGTCGGTCGGCGGATCGTTCGTCGGGGACCTCAAGTCGGTCACCATCCGACAGGCGCTCGGTCTGATCCTGAAGCCGCTCGGTCTCGACTTCATCGCCGATGGCGGCGTCATCCACGTCTTCCGGCGCGAGCCGGAGACGCGCCTGTTCGCTGTGGACTACCTGGCGAGCGAACGGACGGGCGACGCCAGCATCGGCATCGATCCTGCGACGCGCGCGAACGGCAGCTACGCGCGGCTGACCACCAGCGTCAAGGGCGACGTGTTCGGAGATATCGCGAAGGGCGTCCAGGGCCTGCTGTCCTCCCGGGGCACGTTCAACGTGGATCGGAAGGCGGGGCTCGTCCAGGTCACCGATTTCCCGGAGCGGCTCGACCGCGTCGGCGCGTATCTGGAGGCGGTGTCGGATCGCATCCTGCGCCAGGTGCAGATCGAGGCGCGGGTCGTCGAGATCGAGCTGGCGGGAAACAAGGCCGCGACGCTCGACTGGACGGGGCTTCGGCAGACGAGGGACAGCGAACGGGTGATGGCGGCGCTCTCGGCGCAGGGTACCGTGACCATTCTCGCCGCGCCGCGGCTGGTGGTCCTGAACAACGAGCCCGCGATCATCAGGGCCGAAGGCTTGACGATCGCGGTCACCCCGCAGATCGCGGAGGACGGCGTCGTCACGCTGAGCCTGAGCCCCCTGGTCGGGGCGCCGCAGGCGCTGCAGGCCGACATGATCGCGCGCGTGAGTGACGGCGAAACGATCGTGGTCGCCGGCTTCGGGCGCGATCGCGAGAGCCACGAGAAGACGTCCTCCACCACGTCGGGCGGCTGGTTTGGCCGCTCCACCGTCGTCACGAAAAAGACCACCGAGCTCGTCGTCCTGCTGACGCCGAGAATCGTGCCGCTGCCGTAGTCATGTACGAGAGCTACTACGGATTCGGCGAGAAGCCATTCAGCCTGACGCCGGATCCGAAGTTTCTGTACCGGAGCCCGTCGCATGCCGGGGCGTTCGAGCTCCTGCAGTACGCCATCCGCCGCCGCGAGGGATTCGTTGTCATCACCGGCGACATCGGCACCGGCAAGACGACGCTGTGCCGGGCGCTGCTCGAGCAAATCGACCGCACCACCTTTACGGCCCTCGTGCTGAACCCGTTTTTGTCGGAAGAGGATCTCATTAAGCGCATCCTGCAGGACTTCGGCGTGATGACGCGCGACGAGGCCAGGAACGGTGCGTTCAGCCGCGCGAGCAAGCAGGAATTGATCGACACGCTGTACGAGTTCCTGCTCGGCCTGGTTCCGCTCAAAGCGAGCGCTGTCGTGATCATCGACGAGGCGCAGAACCTGCCGTTGTCGGTGCTCGAGCAGATCCGGATCCTGTCGAATCTGGAGACCGACAAGGAAAAGCTCCTGCAGATCGTCCTCGTCGGGCAGCTGAACCTCGAGACGCTGCTGCGGGCGCCGGAGCTGCGGCAGCTCGACCAGCGCGTGTCAATTCGGTATCAGCTCCAGCCACTCGACCGGGATGGGGTGGCGGGGTACGTCGCGCATCGGCTGGCGATTGCCGGCGGATCAGGAGCGGTCGGATTCACGGCCCGCGCGCTCGAGGCGGTGCACCGGCTGACGAGCGGTATCCCGCGATTGATCAACCTGATCTGCGATCGGGCGCTGCTGTCTGGCTTCTCCCAGCGTACGAATCGGATCACGCCGGAGATGGTGGTCCACGCGGCGGACAGTCTCGACGTCCAGCCGTCGCCTCGTCGGCGGTTTGCATGGCGCAGGGCGCGAGTGTCGATGCATGCGGCGGCAGCCGTCGTGCTCGCCGCATCGTCGCTCGCGGTTGGTGCGAGCGCGCTGGTGTACACCTATTCGCCGGGATTCAGGGTTGCGCATGACGACCCGCGGCGCCTGCCCGGCAGCGCCTCGCTGACGATCGTCGTCGGCGCCTACCCGTTGTCGGCGGACCGCTCGGTCGCACACATCCGATCGATAACGCAATGGCTGGAAGCGTCGGGGTTCCGGGTTTACTACTCCGAGATCGATTCGGCGTCCGGCGAGCGCTGGCAGCGCATTCTGGCGGGGGCGTACACCGACGAGCGCTCGGCGCAAGCCGACGCCGATCGCCTCAAACACGCGGCGCCGTCACTGGAACCGCGGGTCGTTGCGGCCGCGGAGGCAGGGCGCGTCGCCGCCACGTCACCGGGCACGCCCGAGATCCGCCGCGCGGGAATCGAGCCATGAGCCTGATTCTCGACGCGCTCAAACGCACGAAGCCGATTACATTCCCAATTCAGCCGGATACGGCGCGGCACGCCCGCACCGACGCACACGAAGATACCGTTCTGTCGACGCTCGGCTACCGTTCGGCGCGAACCCGGCGCGGGGGGCTCCCGGGCAGAATGCTGGTGTTCTACAGCGTGGCGGCAATCGCGATGGGGTTCGTCGGGCTGTCGCTCCTGATCGTGCTGTTCGCGCCGCCCGAGTCCCCACGACCGGTGCCCGCTGTCGCATCCACCTCGGGGACGGCGTCCGTCGTCGGGGTCGAGCGTCACGCCGCGCCCCCGCCGGTGATGCCGGAACCGCTCGCATCGACCGTGGAGCCGGCGCCGTCTGAGGCGCCAATCGAACCTGCAACCACCGCGCAGCTGCCGCCACTGCCAAGAGCGGCGGTACGATGGCCCGCCGTGGCGCCTTCAGATCCGGGACCGGCGCTTGCGCCCGTGGCGCCCTTGCCGGTCCATTCGGCGACCCAGCCGCCTGCCGGTGCAACAGCCCCACACCCGCGCGCGACGAGCGCGCCGGCGCCGCAGCCTCTGGACGAACCGCCTGTGGTCGCCCCGCACGCGGCTGCGCCCCCGGTGTCGACGCCCGTGGCGCCGAATCACTTCACCCAGGCGCTGTACTACCAGCGAATCGAGGACTACGACAACGCGGTCACGCACTATCGCGCGCTGCTCGAACAGAACGACGCGAGCGCCGAGGCGCACAACAACCTGGGGCTGTTGTACATGGATCGCGGGCAGCTTGACGATGCGGTGCGGCAGTTCGAGCGGGCAATCGCGATCGATGCCCGGCACGTGACCGCGCACAACAACCTCGGCGTCGCGTTCATGCGGCTTAACCGACCGGACAACGCGGCCGCCGAGTTCCGCGTTGCGCTGACCGCCGAGCCCCGCAACGTCGAGTCGATGGTGAACCTGGCGCTCGTGCAGAAGGCCGCGGGTCGCACCGCGGACGCACGCGACTTGCTCCGGCGCGCGGTCACGACCGATCCGCTCAATGCCGGGTCGCATTACAATCTCGCCGTGCTCGCAGACGAGAATGGCGATCAGGCGGTCGCCGTAGAGCACTACCGCGCGTTTCTGCGGTACGGATCCGTGACCCACAGCGATCTCGTCGCGAGGGTTCGCGCGCGGCTTGCCGCGCTGGCGGGCTAACCTCGACGGCGCGCAACGCGCCCAGAGCGGAGCCGGAGGGTGAAGTAAGATTCCGGCATGCCCGATTCGAAGCATGCCGAGTTCGACGACCTCCTGCGCGAAGGCCGCACCTTCTCCCCACCCAAAGCCTTTCAAGAGCGGGCGGTCGTGTCCGACGAACGGGTGTATGCGGAGGCCGCGCGAGATCCGGAAAAATTCTGGGAGGGCCTGGCGGGCGAGCTCGAGTGGTCCCGGCCGTGGACGACCGTCCTCGACTGGCGGCCGCCACATGCGAAGTGGTTCGTCGGCGGCCAACTGAACGTCAGCGTCAACTGCCTGGACAGGCATCTGCGGGGCCCGCGCCGCAACAAGGCCGCGATCATCTGGGAAGGCGAGCCCGGGGATCGACGGACGCTGACGTACTTCGACCTCCACCGGCAGGTCTCGACGTTTGCCAACGTCCTGAAATCGCTCGGCACCAGGAAGGGCGATCGCGTCGCGCTGTACATGCCGCTCGTGCCCGAGCTGGCGATCGCGATGCTCGCGTGCGCCCGCATCGGGGCCGTGCACAGCGTCGTGTTCGGCGGCTTCAGCGCCGAATCGCTGCGCGACCGTATCAACGACGCGCAGGCGCGCCTGCTCGTGACGGCCGACGGGGGCTATCGCCGCGGCAATATCGTCGGCCTCAAGGCGATCGCCGACGAGGCGCTGACCGGGACCGCGTCAATCGAACACGTCGTGGTGTTCCGGCGCGGCGGCGACAAGCCGATCCCGGTCACGATGAAGCAAGGCCGCGACCATTGGTACCACGATCTGATAGCAGCCGCGCCGGCGCGCTGCGAAGCCGAACCGATGGACGCGGAGGACATGCTGTACATCCTCTACACGTCGGGCACCACCGGGAAGCCCAAGGGCATCGTGCACACGACCGGCGGGTATCTCGTCGGCACGTACGCCACCACGAAGATGGTCTTCGACCTGCGCGAAGACGACGTGTACTGGTGCACCGCGGATCTCGGCTGGGTCACCGGACACAGCTACGTCGTGTACGGTCCGCTCGCGAACGGCGCGACCGTGGTGATGTACGAGGGCGCGCCCGACTGGCCGGAGAAGGATCGGTTCTGGTCGCTGATCGAGCAACACGGCGTCACGGTGCTGTACACGGCGCCCACAGCGATTCGCGCGTTCATGCGCTGGGGCAACGAGTGGCCCGCGCGCCGCGATTTGTCGTCGCTGCGGCTCCTCGGATCGGTCGGCGAACCGATCAACCCCGAGGCGTGGATGTGGTACCACGAGGTCATCGGCGGCGGACGCTGCCCCGTCGTGGATACGTGGTGGCAGACGGAAACCGGCGCCATCATGATCACGCCACTGCCGGGCGTGACGACGCTCAAGCCGGGCTCCGCGACGCGGACGTTCCCGGGTATCTCCGCCGAGATTCGGAACGAACGCGGCGAAACCGTGGAGGTCGGCGGCGGGCTGCTGGCGCTCACGCGTCCGTGGCCCGCCATGCTGCGCGGCATCTACGGCGACCCTGAGCGCTACGAGCGGCAGTACTGGAGCAAGTGGGGGCCCGGCGTGTACGTGACGGGAGACGGCGCCAAGCGTGACAGCGACGGCTACTACTGGCTGCTCGGCCGCGTGGACGATGTGATCAACGTCGCGGGCCACCGCATCGGCACCATGGAGGTCGAAAGCGCGCTGGTCGATCACCCCAGCGTCGCGGAGGCCGCGGTGGTGGGGCGCACGCACGAGATCAAGGGACAAGCCGTGGCCGCGTTCGTCACGCTCAAGGACGGCACGCCCGGCACGCCCCGGTTGATTGACGACCTCAAGGAACACGTGGTGAAGAAGATCGGCGCCATCGCCCGGCCAGACGACGTGCTGTTCACCGCGGACCTGCCGAAAACGCGCTCCGGCAAGATCATGCGGCGTCTCCTGCGGGATATCGCGGAAGGCAAGGCGCTGGGCGACACCACGACGCTGGCCGATCCGGGCGTGGTCGCGAAGCTAAAGGCGAACTACGACGAGGAATACGGCTAGGCAATCGGGAACCTGGAAGCCGCGCCTGACGTATCTGTCATACTGAAACCCATGGCGCTCATCGAGACCGTCGACCTCTGGAAAACCTACGTGATGGGGTCTGAAGAGATTCACGCCCTGCGGGGCGTAAACATCTCGCTCGAGCGCGGGGAATATGTCGCCATCATGGGGCCCTCCGGGTCCGGCAAGTCGACGCTGATGAACCTGATCGGATGCCTCGACACCCCGTCGAAGGGGTCATACCTGCTCAACGGCAAGCAGGTCAGCCAGATGAACGACAACGAGCTGGCCCGCATCCGCAACGAAGAAATCGGGTTCGTGTTCCAGACCTTCAACCTGCTGCCCCGCGCCACGGCCCTGCACAACGTCGAGCTGCCGCTCGTGTATGCCGGCGTGCAGGCGAAGGATCGGCTCGAGCGCGCGAAGAACGCGCTGACGCAGGTGGAACTGGGCGAACGCATGACGCACCGCCCCAACGAACTGTCGGGCGGCCAGCGGCAGCGCGTGGCGATTGCGCGCGCGCTCGTGAACAACCCGTCGATCCTGCTCGCCGACGAGCCCACCGGCAACCTCGACTCGAAGACCGGCGTCGAGATCATGGCCCTCTTCGAGCGCCTGCACAAAGCCGGCAACACCATCGTCCTCGTCACCCACGAAGCCGACGTTGCAGCCTACGCGTATCGGACCATCTACATCCGCGACGGACAGGTCGAGAACGACGTTCGGCGCGCCGCGTAATCAGTCGGCAGTCAGCAGTCACCAGTCGGCAGTCAGCAGTCGGCAGTCAGCGGACGGACGGCTAAATTGCCGCGAAGTGTCCCGCGGTGACTTCGCGCAGCGCGGCGTCGCGGTTGACCAGCGCCGCATCGAGCATGATCCGCTGGCGTGGCGCGTCGGGATCCGCCACCGGAATCGCCGAGAGCAGCGCGCGCGTGTAGGGGTGCTGCGGCGCGGCGAAGAGCGAGGCGGTCGGCCCCATCTCGACGATCTTTCCCAGGTACATCACGGCCACACGCGCGCAGATGTGCTCTACCAGGCGCAGATCGTGCGCGATGAACAGATAGGTCAGGTTGAACTGCGCCTGCAGATCGACGAGCAGGTTGACGACCTGCGCCTGCACCGAGACATCGAGGGCCGACACGGGCTCGTCCAGCACGAGAAACGACGGGTTCAGCGCCAGCGCCCGCGCGAGGCCGATGCGCTGCCGCTGGCCGCCGCTGAACTCGTGCGGATACCGCGAGAGGTGCGCCGCGTCCAGGCCGACGAGCTGGAATAGCTCGGCGACGCGCGCGCGCCGGGCGGCGGCGTCGCCAAGCCCGTGGATGATCAGGGGCTCTTCGACAATCTGCCGGGCCCGCATGCGCGGGTTGAGCGACGAATACGGATCCTGAAAGACGATCTGCATGTCGCGCCTGGCCTCGCGCATCCGGCGGCGCGAAAACCCGACCACGTCTTCGCCGCGGAACCGCACGCTGCCCGACGTCGGCTCGGCGAGGCGCAGGACGCAGCGTCCGGTCGTCGTTTTGCCGCTGCCGGATTCGCCGACAAGGCCGAACGTCTCGCCCTGGTCGATCGTGAAGCTCACGTCATCGACGGCCTTGACCAGCGTGCCCTTCCGCAGGAAGCCCGCGTTGCGGGCGAAGTGCTTCACGAGCCGCGAGACTTCAACGAGAGGCATCGTGAAGAAAGCACTTCGCGGCGTGACCCGCGCCGACCGCGTAATCGGGCGGCGGCATCGACGTGCAGCGATCGAATCGATCGGGGCATCTCGGGTGGAAGGCGCAGCCGGGCGGAAGAGCGCCGGGCAGCGGCACCGTCCCCTCGATGGCGCGCAGGCGCCGGCCCGGAGCGCCTCCCGGCATCGAATCCAGCAGCCCCCGTGTATAGGGATGTTGAGGCCGGTGGAACACGTCGCGGACCAGACCGGTCTCGACAATCCGTCCCGCGTACATGACGGCCACGCGGTCGGCCGTGCCGGCGATGACGCCCAGATCATGGGTGATGAGCAGCAGCGACAGCCCGAGCGCCGTCTTCTTCTCACGGAGCAGATCGAGGATCTCGGCCTGTATGGTGACGTCGAGCGCCGTCGTCGGCTCGTCGGCAATCACCAGCGCGGGGCGGCAGGCCAGCGCCAAGGCGATCAGCACGCGCTGGCGCATGCCGCCGGACAACTGGTGCGGATAGTCCCGCACGCGGGACGCGGCGTCGGGAATCCGCACTGCGTCGAGCAGCGCGACGGCCTGCGCGTGAGCATCGTGTCTGGTGGCGCGACCGTGAACGAGCAGCGTTTCGCGGATCTGGTCTCCAATCGTGAATACGGGGTTCAGCGCCGTCATCGGCTCCTGGAAGATGAGCGCGATCTCCGCGCCGCGAACCTGGCGCATGTCGCGTTCGCTCAAGGCGAGCAGGTCGCGGCCGTTGAAGCGAAGCCGTCCGGAACGGATGCGGCCCGGCGGCTGGACCAGGCGCATGATCGAAAACGCCGTGACGGACTTGCCGCTGCCCGATTCACCGACCAGTCCGAGCGTTTCACCGGGGAAAATCTCGAAGCTGACGTCGTCGACCGCGCGCACCGGGCCGGACGGCGTGTCGAAGACCGTGGTCAGGCCCTCGACGCTCAGCATGGGAGTCGTCACAGCGTGGCCGTCTCTTGATAGATGCCGAACACCGCTCGCATCGCGTCCGAGATTTCACCCACCGTGGCGCGGGCCTCGACCGCTGCAAGAATCGACGGCACCAGGTTGCTGCCGTCGGTCGCTGCTCTTGTCACGCCGTCGAGCGCGGCGGCCCATTCCGAGGCGCTGCGCCCGGCCCGCACGGCGCGCAGCCGCTCGATCTGGCTCCGCTCCGCTTCAGCGTCGGCCTGGAACAGCGGCATGCCGCCGGACCTCGAGTCCGCGAACCTGTTCACGCCGACGACGACGGAATCGCCCGAGTCGATGGATTGCTGCGTTCTGTACGCTGATTCCTGGATCTCGCGCTGGATGAACCCGGCTTCGATCGCCGCCAGCGTTCCGCCGCTCTTTTCGATCCGCGCGAGCAGCGCGGCCGCGTCGCGCTCGATCACGTTCGTCATCGCTTCGATGGCGTACGAGCCGCCGACGGGATCGACCGTATTCGTGACGCCGCTCTCCGCGGCGATAATCTGCTGCGTGCGAAGCGCGATGCCCGCGGCTTCCTCGGTGGGAAGCGCCAGCGCCTCGTCGCGGCTGTTGCAGTGCAGTGATTGCGTGCCGCCGAGCACCGCGGCCAGCGCCTGCAGCGCGACGCGCACGATGTTGTTGTCGGGCTGCTGCGCGGTCAGCGTGCTGCCCGCGGTCTGCGTGTGAAAACGCAGCTGCTGCGCGCGGGGATTGGCCGCGCCGAACCGATCGCGCATGATCGTCGCCCACAGCCGCCGCGCCGCGCGGAACTTGGCGATTTCTTCCAGGAAATTGTTGTGCGCGTTGAAGAAGAACGAGAGCCGCTGCCCGAACTGATTGACGTCGAGGCCCGCGTCAATCGCGGATTGCACGTACGCGATCGCATGCGCGAAAGTGAACGCCACTTCCTGCACCGCCGTGGAGCCGGCTTCGCGGATGTGATAGCCGCTGATCGAAATCGAATTCCAGGCCGGCAGTTCGCGATCGCAATAGGCGACGAGGTCGGTCACGATGCGGAGCGAGGGGCGGGGCGGGTAGATATAGGTGCCCCGCGCGACGTACTCCTTGAGGATGTCATTCTGAACCGTGCCGGACAGCGCCGCCAGCGCCGGCCCGGCGAGTCCCTGCCGCCGCGCGACGGCGATGTAGAGCGCGAGCAGGACGATCGCGGTCGCGTTGATCGTCATCGACGTTGAGACGCGATCGAGCGGGATGCCGTCGAACAGCACGGCCATGTCTTCCACCGAATCGATGGCGACGCCGACCTTGCCGACTTCGCCGGCTGCGAGCGCGTGATCGGAGTCGTAGCCCATCTGCGTCGGCAGATCGAACGCCACGCTGAGCCCGTTGACGCCGTGCTCGAGGAGATAGCGGTAGCGACGATTGGATTCCGCGGCGCTTCCGAAGCCCGCGTACTGCCGCATCGTCCACACGCGGCCCCGATACATCGTCGGATGGATGCCGCGGGTGAATGGAAACTGGCCGGGTTCGCCGAGCGCGGTGGCCGCGTTCCATCCGGCGAGGCTGTCCGGCGTGTAGGTGCTCATCGGCGTGCCCTGCCCGAATTGTAGCCCGAGTACGCTGGATCATCGCCCGTAAGTGCTTGACAGACAGGCGACTCGCGCTTTAGACTCAAGCCACTTCAGAAATTTTCCGATACACATGTACACGACTGGCGCCCGGTCCCTGTCCACCGCCCTGGTGCAGGCAGGTTCGGATCGGGAGGCGCCCGGTACCCGGCCCGGTGCGCAAGGGAGGGCAGTGAGCATGGACGACGTCGTCAACCGGTTCGCACGGGAGCTGGCCGACGCTATTGCCGCCGCGGTCGCCGACAATCCTCAGGTGGAGGCGTGCCGCGAAAAAGCCCGCGCTGCGGGCTTCGAAATGCGGCTCACCCTCGAAGCCGTTGTCGGCTTCGTCAGCCGATCGCAGAACACGGCGCTCGCAAAAGTCACCACGCCGTCACGGGCCGTGGTGCAGCAGCCGCGCCGGGTTCTTGAAGTGACAGCCAACGATCGCCGCTTCCTCCGCTCGCTGCGGATTGCGGCGGACGAAACTACGGAGCCGGTCGAATAAGAGAAGCGTAACGTAGAACGTAGAACGTAGAACGCGGACATCGAGAAAGAGAAAAGGCCGGCTGCCCACGGGCGCGCCGGCCTTTTCGTTTTTCGACGTTCGCCGTTCCGCGTTCTATGTTTTCGCGGCGGCTTGAGCCGCCACCCTCGCTGCCGCGGCTGCGGCCGCGGCCGGATCGCCGAGGTAGTAGTGGCGGATCGGTTTCAGGTTGTCGTCCAGCTCGTACACCAGCGGGATGCCCGTCGGGATGTTCAGCTCGACGATTTCCGATTCCGGCACATCGTCCAGATACTTGACGAGCGCACGAAGGCTGTTGCCGTGCGCCACGATGATCACCCGCTGGCCGTCACGGATGGACGGCGCGATCGTCTCGTGCCAGTACGGCAGGAAGCGCGCGACCGTGTCCTTGAGCGACTCCGTGAGCGGCAACTCCGCCGCGGTCAGGCCGGCGTACCGCGGGTCGTCTACGGCGTAGCGCGGATCGCCGGGCGCCAGCGCCGGAGGCGGAATGTCGTAGCTGCGCCGCCAGATCTTGACCTGCGCGTCGCCGTGTTTCGCCGCGGTCTCGGCCTTGTTCAGGCCCTGGAGCGCCCCGTAGTGGCGTTCGTTCAGGCGCCAGCTCTTGACCACCGGAATCCAGAGGAGGTCGAGCGCGTCGAGCGCAGCCCACAGCGTCCTGATGGCGCGCGTGAGCACCGAGGTGTAGGCGATATCGAACGTGAATCCCGCTTCGCGAAGCAGCCGACCCGCCTCTTCGGCTTCGGCGCGGCCGCGATCGGACAGGTCAACGTCGTACCAGCCGGTGAACCGGTTCTCCTTGTTCCAGAGGCTTTCACCGTGTCGCAACAGTACGAGCTTGATCATGCGCGCAGATTCTTGATGGCGCTCCGTCCCGCGTACTTCGCGGCGGAGCCGAGTTCTTCTTCGATGCGGAGGAGCTGGTTGTACTTGGCGACGCGGTCAGTCCGGCTGGCAGAACCGGTCTTGATCTGTCCCGCCGCCGTGCCGACTGCCAGATCGGCAATCGTCGAGTCCTCGGTTTCGCCGGACCGATGCGAGACGATGGAAACGTAGCCCGCTTCGGCGGCCATATGCATGGCGTCGAGCGTTTCGGTTACCGTGCCAATCTGATTGAGCTTGACGAGCAGCGCGTTCCCGATGCCTTCGGCGATCCCCCGCTCGAGAATCGACGGGTTCGTGACGAAGACATCGTCGCCGACCAGCTGGACGCGACCGCCCATTTCGGCCGTCAGCGACTTCCAGCCGCTCCAGTCGCCCTCCGCGAGGCCGTCTTCGATCGAGACGATCGGATACTGGCGCAGCCAGTCTTCGTAGAGGCGGATCATCTGGTCGGAGGTGCGGTCGGGCTCGCCGGATTTCTTGAACACATAGCGCCCGCTGCCCGCCCAGAGCTCGCTCGACGCGACGTCGAGCGCCAGGCACACATCGCGGCCGGCCGTCAGCCCTGTCTTGGCCACGGCTTCGAGCACGACGTCGACGGCTTCGTGGTTCGACTTCAGGTTGGGCGCGAACCCGCCTTCGTCGCCCACGCCAGTGGACTGGCCGCGTCCCTTCAGTATTCCGCGAAGCGCGTGAAACACGCCGGCGCCCATGCGGAGCGCTTCGGCGAACGATCCGGCGCCGACCGGCACGACCATGAATTCCTGGAAGTCCACGCTGCTGTCGGCGTGGGCGCCGCCGTTCAGGATGTTCATCATCGGCACGGGCAGCGTGAACCGATCGCTGCCGTACAGCGCGCCGAAGTGGCGGTACAGAGGGACGCCCGCGGCCGCGGCGGACGCGCGCGCGCCCGCCATGGAGACGCCCAGGATGGCGTTCGCGCCGAGTTCGCTCTTCGTCGGCGTCCCGTCGAGGGCGATCATCGCCTGGTCCAGCCCGCGCTGATCGAGGTCGCGATGGACCACCGCTTTCGCGATCGTCCGATTGACGTTGCCGACCGCCTTGCGCACGCCTTTGCCGCCGTACCGGGACGCGTCGCCGTCGCGCAGTTCGAGTGCTTCGCGCTCGCCGGTCGACGCGCCGGACGGAACGGCAGCCCGCCCGAAGGCGCCGCCCTCGAGCGTCACATCCACTTCGACGGTCGGATTCCCCCGCGAGTCCAGGATTTCCCGCGCAATGATTCGTGTGATCTTCACCTAACCTCCACCGCCACGGCGGTCCGCTTCCGCTTCGAACTTCAGCACGTCGTCGCTGAGCGGTCCGATGAACGGTTCATCATTGGTGGTGACGACCACGACACCGTTGTCCGTGACGGTATGGCGGCGCCGGTCTTCCTCGATGTCGTAGCCGATGAGCGCCCCGCGCGGAATCAGCACGTCGCGATCGATGATCGCCCGCCGGATGCGGGCATGGCGTCCGACGCGCACGCCCGGCATCAGGATGCACTGCTCGACGTGGCAGAAGCTGTGGACGCGGACGTTGGGGCAGAGCACACTGCCGACGATCGTGCTGCCGGACACGATGCATCCGAGCGAGATGACCGAATCGAGCGCCTGGCCGCACCGCACGCCGGCCTCGGCGAAGACGAACTTCGCCGGCGGCGCCTGCGGCTGGTACGTCCGCAGCGGCCATTCCGGATCGTAGAGATTGAACTCGGGGTTCACGTGGCAGAGATCCATGTTGGCGTCGAAGTACGCATCGAGCGTGCCGACGTCGCGCCAGTATTTCGAGGCCTTCTTGTTCTCGTCGTAGAAGCGGTACGCGTACACCGGAGCGCGCTGGATCATCGCCGGGATGATGTTCTTGCCGAAGTCGTGCGCGGTGGGCTGCTGCGCGTCCGCTTCCAATTCGCGCACGAGGACGTCCATGTCGAAGATGTACACGCCCATCGACGCCAGGGCGATGCCCGGCGCGTGGGGAACCGGCGTGGGATTCGTCGGCTTCTCCTGGAAGCCCGTGATGCGGTCCTGTTCGTCCACCGCGACGACGCCGAAGCGCGATGCCTCGGCGACGGGTACTTCGATCGCCGCCAGCGTGACCGCCGCGCCGCTCTCCTGGTGAAAGCGCAGCATCTTCGAGTAATCCATCTTGTAGACGTGATCGCCGGCGAGGACGATCAGGCGCCGTGGATTCTCGTCCATGATCGAGTAGAGATTCTGGTACACGGCGTCGGCCGTGCCCTGATACCAGTGTTCGCTGACGCGTTTCTGGGGCGGCAGGATCTCGACGAACTCGCCGAGCTCCTCCGAGACGATGTTCCAGCCCATCCGGATGTGGCGGTTGAGCGAGAGCGATTTGTACTGCGTCGCGATGAACACGCGGCGCAGGCCGGAGTTGATGCAGTTGCTCAGCGCGAAGTCGATGATGCGGTAGGGCCCGCCGAAAAAGACCGCCGGCTTGGCGCGCTCCTTCGTGAGCGGGTGGAGGCGCTCACCGGCGCCGCCCGCGAGCACGATGGCGACGGTGTCGTCGAGGAGCGCGGCCATAAGTGGAGGAGTCGGGCGAGCGCCGGGCCCGCCGGAATCGGATAATACCATGGGCCAAAACCGGCCGGTTTGGGACGGGTGCTCCGGGTACCAAGTCTCATGCATAGAAGGGTTTGACTTGATTCTGGGCGACGCCTATGATGAGCTGTTGCTCGGAACTTCATCGTGGAGATGATTCTGTATGGCTAATCGGCGCAGCATCACGGTCCTGTCGACTGCAGTGGCCCTGGCCTTCTCGGTCGCGCTCGTCGCGCAGAAGAAGGACGACAAGAAGCAGAGCGACGCGCAGAAAAAGGAAATTCAGGACGTCGTCCGGTTCGTGGACGGCGTGGCGGCCGGTCAGCCCGCGCCGAACGACCTCGGGCTGTCGTGGGTGCACGAGGACTTCCTGAAGGCGACCGGCAACAAGCAGTACATCCCGTTCACCGTGACGTACGACCCGTCGAAGGCGACCGGCCAGTCAGTTGCGATGTACTGGAGAGTCGTCGCCAAGGATGCGGCCGGCACCGCGTCGGCACCCGCGCCCGCGGCCGGTAAGGACGACAAGGACAAGAAAGACGACAAGAAAGCGGCCGCGCCGCGCTTCGCCTACGAAGACCTGAACATCATCCCGGTCACCGCGGGCCAGACGGGACCCGCGAAGATCAGCCGCTCGTTCACCGTTGCGGGCGGGACCTACGATGTCTACGTCGTCGTCAAGGAACCCACCTCGCAGCAGAAGAACGCCCCGGCCCCGAAGATGTCGCTGATCAAGCAGACGGTCACGGTGCCCGACTTCTGGAGCGCCGACCTGACGACCAGCTCCGTGATCATTGCCCAGAAGATCGAGCCGCTGAACGCGCCGCTGTCGCCGAACGAACAGGCCGAGCGCCCGTACGCACTGGGGATGATGGAAATCACCCCGGCGTTCGACATGAAGTTCAGCAAGAAGGCCGAACTGTCGACTTTCATGCTGATCTACAACCCGAAGACGGACGCGATGAACAAGCCGGACGTCACGGTCGAGTACAACTTCTACCAGAAGCCCGCGGGCGCGGCCGAGAAGTTCTTCAACAAGACCAACCCGCAGGCGCTGAACGCGACCACGCTGCCCCCGCAATTCGACATGGCGCAGGGACACCAGCTGCAGACCGGTCAGGCGGTCCCGCTCGCGTCGTTCCCGGACGGTGACTATCGGCTCGAGATCAAGGTCACCGACAAGCTCGCGAACAAGACGCTCACACGGGACATCAATTTCACCGTCACGGCGGGGTGACCGCGCGGCCGTGGCCGCCTGGGGCAACATGAGACACACATCCGGATTGATCGCTCTCGCGGTCGGCGTGGCGATGATGTGTGCTCCGCTCCCTGTTCTCGGGCAGGCCGCCGGCACCCCAGCCCGGGCAGTGTCTACTGGATCCGGCGCGATCGAGAGCCTGGTGCAGGACGAATCCGGCGTGCCTGTGGCGGGAGCCGTCGTTTCCGCGACGGGCACCGGCACCGTGTTCGGCGTGACGGACTCGCTTGGACGCGTCACGCTGCGTTCGCTCGCGCCGGGACCGTATCTTCTCCGGGCGCACAGTGCCGGTTTCACCGCGCCGCGCGGGCAGACCGTGCAGGTGCTGGCGAGCACCCGGGCGTCTTCGGTGATTGCCCTCCGGCACGTGCCTGCCGCCGCCGCGTCGACGCCTCCGATCGTGCCCGCCTCGGTTGGCGGAGCTGACCAGCCTGTCGAGTCGGTGTCGCGCGAGGCCGAACCGCCTGCCGCCGCGTCAGGCGGGAGCGGCGACAAGCCGAAGGACGGCGAGATCGAATGGAGGCTTCGGCATGCGCGCCGCAGCATCCTGAATGAGGCCGTGGATCAGGTGATGGTCGCCGACGCGTCCTCCGTGCCGGGTGCGTCAGGCGGATACGTGGATCGCAGCCGCTCCGCGAACGCGTCGAACGGCGCGGCGCACATGGCGTCGAGCTTCTTCGCGGAGACGCCGTTCTTCGGCCAGGTCAACCTGCTCACGACCAGCTCGTTCGAGGCGCCGCTCGACCTGTTCACCACCAGGGCGTTCGTCAGCCGCAGCGTCGCCAACATCCTGCTTGGCGCCCCGGTCGGCGATCACGCCGACTGGACGGTTCGGGGCGCGCTGACCCAGGGTGACATCGCATCGTGGGTCGTCTTCGGCGATTACGTGACGCGCGCGAACGCGCGGCACCGGTACGACATCGGCCTCTCCTACAGCACACAGCGGTACGACGGGGGCAACTTCGCCGCCTTGCGCAACGTGACCGACGGCAGCCGCAACGTCGGCACGATGCACGGCTTCGACACGTTTGCGGTAACGCGCGCCGTCGCCGTGACCTACGGCACCCGATTCGACCATTACGATTACCTCGAGGGCGAAAACCTGCTGAGCCCGCGCGTCGGCCTGGTGCTGACGCCCGAAGCCCACACGCGGATCAACACGCTGCTCTCGCTGCGGGCGCTGGCGCCAGGCGCGCAGGAGTTCCTGCCGCCGGCCGACACCGGCATCTGGCTGCCGCCCCAGCGCACGTTCTCCGCGGCCGTCGACGGCAGCCCGCTCGTCGCCGAGCGCGCGCTGCACCTGGAGGCCGGCATCGAGCGCGACCTCACCGCCACAACCACGCTGTCGGTGCGGGCGTTCAGCCAGCACGTCGACAACCAGATCGTGACGCTGTTCACGCCCGTCACGCTCGGGCACTACTTCGTCGCGAACAGCGGCGGCGTCGTCGCCAACGGCTATGCGGCCGGCGTCAAGACCGTGATCGCGGACCGTGTGCACGGCTCGGTGGAGTATTCATTCGCTCGCGCCGAACGCAACCCGCTCGAGACGTTCGCGTATTTCGTCATGTTCACGCCGGCGCTGGTCCGACCCGTCCATGAGCGCGTCCACGACCTGTCGACGTCCATCGAAGCCGAGGTGCCCGAAACATCGACACGGGTGGCGTTCCTCTGCCGCCTGAGCGACGGCTTCGCGCGCAGCGATTCAACGGGCGGCTCCGTGGTCGACGCGCGCTTCGACGTCCAGGTGCGGCAGGCGCTTCCATTCATGGACTTCAGCTCGGCGAAGTGGGAAATGCTCGTCGCCGTCCGCAACTTCTTCCACGATGCGGGGTTGGACCAGTCCATCTACGACGAGCTCCTCGTCGTGCGGTCCCCCAAGCGCGTGGTGGGCGGGCTGACGCTCAGGTTCTAGAACACTACTTAGATCCACGTTTTTGGATGGCAATACATCTATTTTGGATCCGAGGTGTCTCTACGAGGCATGTTGGCGGGTAAGATGTAGCGTTTTCAGTTATTTAGGGCGTGTCCATTCCGCTGGATCTCGGAACGGCGTTTGCTTCTTCTCCGATGACTTTGTGTCTGACAATTCATTTGCGCGGGTGCCATGTTTGACTCGCTGACTCCGCACCGCCGTGTGCTGGCGTGGGGGCGGTCGCTGTTCGCGCTGGCCGTGGTGGCGGTGCTGCTCGTGCTGGGTCTCGCGAACATCGCCATGCGCGCCCAGTCGCACCAGGTCGAGGACGGGGTGCTCTGGCAGGCGCGTCCCGAGGGCGTGACGGCGGCGGAGGTCGCCGCCAATTCGCCGGCGGACGCCGCGGGTATTGCGCGCGGCGACGTGTTGATTGCGATCAACGGGTCGCCGATCGAACGTCCGGCCGAAGTTCTGGCGCTCGAGTACCGCAGCAGCGCCGGCACCCGCCTCTCCTACACCATCGTCCGACTCGGGGCGCAGCAGGCGCTCGACATCGCGCTGGCCCCGATGCCGCGCAGCAGCCCGATGTATTTCGTGCTGGCTGCCGTCGGCCTCTTCACGCTGCTCGTCGGCGCGTCGGTGCGGCTGCGCCGGCCCGACGATCAGGCGACGCTGCACTTCTTCTGGCTGTGCGTCGCGTTCTTCGGCGTATTCACCTTCTCGTTCAACGGACCGTTTGATCGGCTGGACTGGATCTTCTACTGGGGCGACGCGGTGGCAATGGTCCTCCTTCCGCCGCTGCTGCTCGATTTCACCGCGGAATTTCCCGCGCGTCCGCCCCGATCGCGGTCGGGCTGGGCACGGTTCGTCCCGCTCGTCTACCTTCCAGCGATGGTGCTCGGCGCCGCGCGCGTGATCGTTGTCACGCGCGGGACCGTCGATGGGCAGGCGTTCTCCCGCGCGATCGATGTCCTCGACCGGGCCGACCACATCTACCTGTTCTCGTGCGCCATCGCCGCGCTCGCAGTGCTGATGCGGGCGTTCAAGCAGATCACGTCTGAAACCGGCCAGCGGCAGCTGAGGTGGATCGCGTGGGGCACGGCCCTTGGCGTCGGCCCGTTCGCGCTGTTCTACGCGCTCCCCTGGGCGCTTGGCATGGATCCGCCGCTGATGCAGTTGACGGCGATCCCGCTCTGCGTCGTGCCGCTGACCTTCGCCAGCGCCATCGTCCGGTATCGCCTCCGCGACGTCGAAGTGATCATCAAGCGGGGCTTGGCGTACACGGCCTTCCTGTCGGCCAGCGCAGTTCTGTATTTTGCGATGCTGCGCCTGGCGGGCTATCTCTTCACCAACGACGCCGATCAACACAACTGGATCGTGGCGCTGCTGGCGACTTTCGTCGTCGTGCTCGTGGCGCAACCGGTGAAGCAGTCGGTCCGTAACGCTCTCGACCGAGTGTTTTATCGCGACCGCTACGACTACAGGCGGGCGCTGCTCGGCTTCGCGCGCGATCTGAACAGCGACCTGGATGTCATGCGGCTGAGCCAGCGGCTGGTGGCTCGCGTTGTCGAGACGCTCGGCGTGGATCGCATGGCGCTGATGCTGTCCGACGAGGCCGCGGGCGGGTTCGTCCCGATCGGCGATTTCGGATTTGACGGCCCGGTGCCGCCCCTCGCCCGAGACTCGTCGCTTCTGCCGCGGCTGGATGCGGGGTACACCGCCGCGCTCGACGACCCGACGGCGGCTGCGCTGTTTCTCGCCGAGGAAATCGAGTTCTGGCGCGACAACGCGATCGACTACTTCGTGCCGTGCGTGTTCGAGGGCGCCGCGATCGCCGTCCTCGCGCTCGGTCGCAAGGACAACGACGAGCCATTCAACAGCGAGGATCTGGCATTGCTGACGTCCGTGGCCGGTCAGGTCGCGACCGCCATCGAGAACGGCCGGCTGTACCGGCAGCTGCACCTCAAGGCCGAGGAGCTCGGCCGGATGCGCGAGTTCAACGAGAACATCCTCGAATCGCTCGACGATGGGCTGGTGGTCTGCGACGTGGACGAGCGGATTGTCAGGTGGAACCGCGCGCTCGAAGGTTTCTACGGCGTCCCTCGGTCGAGCGCAATCGGCCGCCGGCTGCCGGATCTGTTCGACGCGCCCTTCGTGGACGCGCTTCGCGCGGCCTGGCGCGAAAATCCTTACGGGGCGACGCTATTCCGCGTGCCGCTGACTCGTCGCTCCAGGTCCGGCGACCTGGCAACTGACGCCGACGCCTCGTCGAAACTGCTGATCAATGCGACCGCGGTTCCGCTGCAGGGGCAGTCCTCGGACACTGACGTATCGGGCATGATTCTGCTGCTCGAGGACATCACGGATCGCGTTCGCCTCGAGGAGCAGCTGCAGATCTCCGAGAAGATGGCCTCGATCGGACTCCTCGCGGCGGGCGTCGCCCACGAGGTGAACACGCCGCTGACGGGCATCTCGAGCTTTACGCAAATGTTGCTGGACGGCGCCGACCCAAGCGATCCAAAGACGGTGCTGCTCGAGAAGATCGAGAAGCAGACCTTCCGCGCCGCGAAGATCGTCAACGGCCTGCTCACGTTGTCCCGGCCCGGTTCGGGCGACGCGGAACGCACATTCGTCGACCTCAACACCGTCGTGACCGATGTGTTCTCGCTCCTCGAGCACCAGTTCGAGGTGGGCAGCATCAAGATCCGGCGTGAACTGTCAGCCGCGCCGGTCATCGTTCCGGGTGTCGAGCACCAGCTCCAGCAGGTGTTCCTCAACTTGTTCCTGAACGCGCGCGACGCGATGCCGAGGGGGGGCTGGTTGTCCGTTTCGACGCGGCTGGACGGCGACGTTGCGGTCGCCGAGGTCGCCGACACGGGTTCGGGCATTCCCTCGGAGCAGCTGGCGCGCATCTACGATCCGTTTTTCACCACGAAAGCGATCGGCCGCGGCACGGGGCTCGGCCTCTCAATCATCTACGGAATCGTGCACGAGCATCAGGGGTCGATCCGCTGCGACAGCGCGGTCGGCCAGGGCACCCGGTTTACCCTCAGCCTCCCGCTCGAACAGATCGAGGCGCGGAGCGCGACGAATTAGCATGGCTGCTTCCCACAAAGGTACGGTCCTCGTCGTGGACGACGAGGAGATCATGCGCGAGATTCTCGAGACGCTGCTGACTCGGGACGGGTACGACGTGCGGCTGGCGAGCTCCGGCGCCGAAGGCCTCGAGCTGGCGCGCGCGCTGCCCTTCGACGCGGCCATCGTGGACATCATGATGCCCGGCGTGGACGGTATCGCCACGCTCGACGAGCTGCGGCGGATCGACGAGGATCTGGCCGTCATTATCATCACCGCGTACGCGTCGGTCGAGAGCGCCATCTCGGCGATGAAGAGCGGCGCGTTCGATTACATCACCAAGCCGTTCAAGAACGACGAGGTACTGGTCGTCGTCAGGAACGCGATGGAGCGGCGCCGCCTCGTCCACGAAAACCGATCGCTCCGGCAGAACATCCAGGAGCGGTATCACAAGTTCGCGAACATCATCGGCCGCAGCCCGCGGATGCGCCAGGTGTTCGATCTGATCATCCAGGCGGCGCCCAGCCGGTCGACAATCCTCATTCAGGGCGAAAGCGGGACGGGCAAGGAGCTGGTCGCCCGCGCGATCCACGCCAACTCCTCGCGCTCGGACCGTTCGTTCGTGACCGTGAACTCGGGCAACCTTCCGCCGGATCTCCTGGAATCCACGCTGTTTGGACACGTGAAGGGCGCGTTTACGGGTGCCGTCTACCCGAAGAAGGGCCTCTTCGACCTCGCGGACAAAGGGAGCATCTTCTTCGACGAAATCGGGAACGTGCCGCTCGAGACACAGGCCAAGCTGCTGCGCGTCATTCAGGAGCGCGACTTCATGCGGCTGGGCGGCATGGAAACCATCAAGGTCGACGTGCGGATCATCGCCGCGACCAACGTCGACCTCCGGCAGATGATGGACGAGGGGAAATTCCGGGAGGACCTGTTCTACCGGCTTCACGTGATTTCCATCCAGCTGCCGCCGCTGCGCGAACGGAAGGACGACATCCCGCTCCTCACGCAGTGCTTCCTGAACAAGTACGGCGAGGAGAACCACAAGACCGGCCTCGAGCTGACGCCTGAGGCGCTGGATTTGATCAGCGACTACGACTGGCCGGGCAACGTGCGCGAGCTCGAAAACGTCGTCGAGCGGGCCGTGGTGCTGACGTCATCGCCGCGGATCGGCGTCGAGCTCATCCCGGACCACGTGAGGAAGACACCGAGCCTGCAGCTGCCGCCGCAGTTTGTCGTGCCGCCGGAGGGGATCTCGTTCAAGGACGTGATCACCGACTTCGAGAAACGCCTCATCGAAACGACGCTCGAGGCGGCCGGCGGCGTGCAGAAGCGCGCGGCGGAACTGCTGCACATCAAGCCGACGACGCTGAACGAGATGATCAAGCGCCACGACATCAGGCCCCGGCGCAAGCGCAACGGGCACGAAAACGGAGGTCCCGCCGACCCGTCGGCGGAACCCGCCCCCGGCGACCCCTCCCGCCCGGCCGCGGCCGCCCCAGTCGACCCGCTCACGCCCGCAACAGCCGGCGCGTTCGACGACAAGTAACTCACGGCTGCGGACTGCTGATCGCCGACCGTCGACTGCTGACTGTCGACTGCCGACTGTTCTATCGTGCGTTCCGGACCTTGGCAAAGATCCGTTCGTACTTGCCGAGCACGATGTCCCAGCGATAGTTTCGCCGGATGTAGTCGCGTCCATTCCGGCCGAGCGCGGTTCTGAGCCGCGTGTCGCGGATGAGCAGCGTCAGGCACTCCGTGAACTCGTCGCCGTCGGCGTAGTACAGCCCGCCGTTGCTTCTGACGCAGTGCTCAACCAGGACCGCGCTTCGCGCGTTGACGAGCACCGGTGTGCCGACGGCCAGCGCCTCGAGCGCCAGGAGCGACAGGCTTTCGTACGGCGACGGGCAGATCACCACGGTCGCGGCTTCGAGGGCTTCCAGGCGTTCCCGGTCGGACAACAGGCCCGCGAACCGGATGTAGGGCTCCTCGGGCAACGACATGAGCCTGACGCCCATGAGCGCCAGCGTGGCCTCGCCCCCGGCGCCGACGTACGCGCCGAAGTAGTCGAGCAATTCCTCGCAGCCCTTGCCGGGATCGATGCGGCCTCCGTACAAGGCGACCGGACCGTACAGTCTGTGTCGGCGGCGGAACACGACGCCCCGTTCGACGAGATGCGCGGGGACGTCGGGCTGCGGCGCCTCTTCGTCGGCCTCGGCGGCACCCCCGCCTTCAGCCTCGTCTCCGTCGCCGGCCTCGACGCGCGCCGGCATCCGGGGATACTGGCTGTGCTGCGGGATGTCGATGCCAACGCCCGCGACCTCTTCGAGCAGGGGGCGCTCCCGGAACTCATCCTGCACGAAACGTCGCTCGCTTTCGGTCAGGTAGCAGAGTGCCGCGGGCTTGCTGAACACGTCCTTGTAAATGCCCAGACGAATCGCGGGCTCGTCATGAGCGGTTGATATGAGCACGCTCCGCGAGGGGACCACCTCGAGGCCGAGCACCGTCGTCGCGTACAAGTACGTGAAGAAGACCAGGACGTCGGTACTGACCCTGGTGCCGCTTCAGGTGTTCGATGAGCGCCGGGCACCAGGGACCCTGCTGTTTCAGCCACTCGAGCTCGTCGGCCCGGCTGTGCGGGTTGTTGTAGATCCACTCCGACAGCTTGTTGAACGATTCGATGTCGCGCGTCGCGGCGCTGGCGAAGCGCCGCACCGTGACGCCCCGGATGCGGTCCACGCCTTCGGGATATTCGTTGTTCCAGGTCACGTAGTCGCGGGCGCACGTCGTCAGCACCTCGACCTCGTGCTGGAGTGCAAGCCGTTCGGCGAGCAGCCGGCACAGCTGTTCGGATCCGCCGAGGACTTCGGCGCCGTACCGTTGGATGATGAAGGCGAGTTTCACGAGGCTTGTTGGATGATCGACGTCAGCTCGCGCGAAACGCGCGCGTCGCCGAAATCCGCGAGGCGCCGGCGCTGGCCGGCGATGACCGACGCCCGAAGATCGTCGTTGAATGCCAGCTCGCCGAGAAGCTCCGCGGCGAACTCGAGGTCCTTCGGGGCGAACTGCACGCCCGCGCCGCCGAGCGTGTCGGGCACCGCGGCGGCCGAGTACGCCAGGACGGGGACGTCCGCCGCCATGGCTTCGACCAGCGGCACGCAGAACCCTTCATGTTCGCTGAGCGACGTGTAGACGGCGGCGTGCTGGTAGTACACGGCCAGTTCCTCGTCCGGAACCGGACCTGTAAAAATGAAACGATCGTGCAGCAGCTTGTACTCCGCCATCAGCGCGCGAATCATCGAATAATACCGTGGCACGACGTCGAACCGTCCGATGAAGATGAAGCGGTAGTACGCATCGACGTAGCGCTTGTAGTGCTCCGCCAGGCGGATGTGGTCCTCGATCTTCTTGTTCGGGGCGATCCGGCCCACGAACAGAAAGTTCACGAGCCCGTCGTCCAGGATGGCTTCGAGCGCCGGTCGGTTGACGCGCTGCGTCACGCGGCTCGTGTCGACGGCGATGGGGAAGACGCCGGTTGGTTCGAACCCGAGCTGCTCGAGCTCCTGCCGGTTGTACTCCGAGTCGCCGAGTGCCAGATCCACGCGTCCCGCCAGCGTCGCGAGCTCGCTTCGGCCGAGCGCGGCCAGGCGGAACAGGTTCGGATCGTACGCGGCGAAGAACGCGGCCGGTGTGACGTTGTGATATTGCAGGATGCGCCCGGAGCCGAGCGACGCGAACGCCTCCGTCATCGGCGACGGGAGGGCGAAATGGAAGATGGTCAGATCGCCCCGCCGCGCGTCGGGATCGCTGAACGGCCGCACGTCGCCGGTCAGCTCGTCGTCGATCGACAACGTGTACACGTCGGACGAGTGCCCGAGCTGCCGGAGGAGATCGCGGACCCGCCGGGCGCTGTCGCCGATCGCGTCGCCGCGGTGGGCGGCCGGCACCCACTGGTTGACGATCATGGCGCCTCCGGGAGCGCCTTGTAGATCGACGGGCGGTACAGCCGGAGCTCCTCGAGCGCCTGCGCGGCGTCGAACTGATGCCAGAAGTCGTAGGTGACGTGCGGCGCCGGCGCCCTGGGCGCTCCCAGGATTTCGTCGACGAATCCAAGCAGCGTTCCTGCAAAATCCCTGGACCGCAGACGATCCACCGCGGCAGCCTGGCCTTCGACGATCGCGTCCTGAAGACCGGTATTCGAGATGATCGCGTCCATCAATGCGGCCACGTGCAGGGGATCCTTCGTCTCGAACAACACCCCGGCGCCATCCATCGTGGCGGGGACCGCTGTCGCGGCAAAGGCCAGCACCGGCACCTGCATGTAGAACGCTTCCACGAGCGGCACACAGAAGCCCTCGTGCTCGCTGGCGCACAGGAACAGGTCGGCGATCTCGTAGAAGCCCACGAGCTCTTCGTCGGACACGTGGCCCGTAAAGTGCACGTTGGGTAATTCGAGCTCGGCGATCAGCTGGTGGAGCGACGCCAGATACCGCTCGAACCCGCTCTGGGCCCCGACGATGAGCAGCCGGGAGCGCGGGTTGAACATCGAGTGATACGCGTGAAAGAAGCGGATGACGTCTTCGATCTTCTTGTTCGCGATCACACGCCCCACGAACAGGACATTCGTCCAGTCGTCGTCGAACTGGGCGGACAGTACGTGGTTCGCGGGCCGGTCGAGATGCGAGAAGTCGGGGACCACGGGCAGCACCGCCGTACGCGGGAAGCCGAGGGACTCCAGGTCCTGGCGGTTGAATTCCGAGTCGCCCATCGCGAGGTCGCACCGGTTCGCATAGGCGCGAAGCTCGCGGCGCCCGCGGAAACACTGCCGCGCCAGGGTCCTGTGAACCCCGATGAAGTACTCGGGCGGCGTGATGTTGTGGTAGATGAGCGCCATCCGATCCGGCAGCGCGTACGCCGTGCGCGAGGCCTTGGACCCGAGCGAGAAATGGTGGAGCAGGAGGTTCCCGGGATCGCTGAAGTCCACCAGCTCACGGTAGTCGCGCGTCAGCGACTCGAGGCGCGAATCGGCCGTCTCGACGAAGATCTCCGATTCGTGGCCGGCCGCGCGCAGCACACGCTGGATGCCGAGCACCTCGTGGCCGATCGCGTCGCCGTACCCGAGCGTCGCGAGCACCTGGTGAATGCGCACTACGCGCGCCTCCGGTCCTGACCGGATGCGCCTTGCAGGCCATCGAGCACATCCTGGGCCGCCGCGAGGTCGTCGCGCCGCCGTTCGGCACGGCCAGGCAGCGGATCCATGGTGTGCCGGGCCGGGTTGGCCTGCAGCTGCGCGAGCATGTCCAGGTACTTCCGCTCGATCACGCGCCAGTCGTAGTTGTTCTGAAAATACTGGCGTCCGTTCCGGCCGAGCGATCCGCTCAGCCAGCGGTTGTGCTCGATGGCGTGAAGCGTCTCGGCGAACTCGGCGTACCGCTCGTAGTACAGGCCCGCGTTGCTGCGCACGCACTGGCCTTTCAGCACCTCGCACCTCGCGTTGGCGAGGACCGGTTTGCCGAGCGCCCACGCTTCGAGTGCCACCATCGAGAGGCTCTCGAAGTAAGACGGCATGAGCAGGAGATCCGCCGCCGCCATCCCGTCGAACTTGTCCGCGTCGTCCAGGAAGCCGAGATGGCGGATGCGCGGATGCTCGGGAATCGGCAGGAGCGAGTGGCCCACGAGGACGAGGGACAGCCGGCCGGTCGGTTCCTTTGCGTACCGCTGAAAGAAGTCGAACAGCTCCGGGCACCCCTTGTTCTGATCGATCCGGCCGACGTAGATCGCGAACGGGCCGCGGATGTTGTATTTCTGCCGGAACCGGCCGGCCTGCGGATTCTGCGGCACGTCCGATCCCACGCCCACGACGATACCCGGCACCTGATCGTTGCCGGAGACGGCCTGGATCATCGCGCGCTCTTCGTGCGAGTTGTACATCAACGCGCGCACGCCGCGGAACACGGGATGGAACATCTGGAGGCCGACTGCCGCATCCCGCTCCGCCGTGGGCACGAGAATGGCGCGTGAGGGCACCGCGCGCGCACCGTGGTACGCGTGGTAATACCGGTAGCTGAAGAACAGGCAGTAATCGTACGAGCCGCCGTGTTTGCTCAGGTGTTCGATCAGCCCCGGGCTGGTCGGTCCTTCGGCATCGAGCCAGTCGAGTTCGTCGGCGAGCGAGTGACGCTCAAGAAAGACGCGGTCGGACAGCTTTCCGAACAGCCGCGGATCGCGCTGGTGCTTGACGCGGAACCGCCGCACCGGCACGCCGTTGACGGTTTCTACGCCAGGCGGCAGCTCGTTGCGCCACGTCACGTAATCGGTGGCGCACGTGGTCAATACCTCCACGTCGGCGTGACGAGCCAGATGTTCGGCGATGTAACGGGCGTGAAGCTCGGCGCCGCCGTTGATGGCGGGGCCGTATCGCTGAACGACGATCGCCAGCTTCACTGCGCGTCGTCGGGGCCAGAATCGGCGGGGCCGCCGGGGACCCCGGGGGCCCCGGGGACAAAATCCGCCCCGTTCGATGGATCGTCCGAGGGTGACGGCTCGGCATCGTGGTCTGACTCGTGGCCGGTATCCGAGTGACCGTCGGCCTGAGCGGCAGAGGATCCCTCAGGGATCGGTCCGGCTCCCATGACGTTCGCCGCCGACGCCCCGCCGCGGCGGCCCCGGCGGCGACGCCGGCGGCGGCTGCGCTGGCCGGGTCCTTCCGGTCCGGCGGGCTGGGCCGCTGCGGCGGGCGGCAGCGCGGGCGCGGACGGCGCGGGGCGTTCCTGCGCGGGCTCCGGCCGCTGCTGCCGATAGTCCGGCTGCGTTCGGGCCTCGGACGGCCGGCTTTCGGCGTCCGTGCGGCCTCGGACGGCCTGCTGCTGCACGCCTCGCTCTGCCGGCTGCTCCGGTGCCTTGTAGACCACCGCGCTCTCGAGCACGCGGGCTCGCCGCTCGTTGAACTCGAGGCGGCTCGACAGCGATTCGACGCGCATCTTGAGGTTCTTCACCTCGATCCCCATGCGTGTGGCTTCGAGAACGAGGTTGTGCATCACTTCGAACGTCAGCTGATCCCGCGCCGGGCCGCGGGCGAGCTGCTCGGCTTCCGCCTGGGCGTACATCGTATTGAGCTGGGACTGAATGTGCAGCGCCTGTATCAGCGGGTTCGGGTTGAAGAACAGCTTCAGGATCGGCTGGAGGAGCTTGCGGATCCAGCGGATCGGCGCGCGGTGCGTGTCGAACAGCGTGGTCTCGTCGAACACATAGTTCGGGCGGACAGGGGCGTCGACCGGCGGCCGCATCCGGCGGAATTCCTCGAGCAGGTCCGACCGCACACCGCGCGAGTCGAGGAACTTCTCCATCTTGACCGCGGCCAGCTCGCTGATCTGCTGCTCGGTGTAGTCGACGCCGCGCTTCTCGCGGATCCGCGCGCGGATCTGCTCCATGATCTGCTCGACGTTGACCGAATCGGATCGAATGTTGAAGTCGGCCATAGTGTTTGGGCCGGGACTGCCGTCCCGCCTACCGATAAATGATGAACGCCACCGATGCGGCCCACAGCGCGACGCAGGCGAGCAGCGGACGGTCCGTGAGCAGCAGCTCGGCCGGACTGCCGCCGCCCTCGCGGCGGTGCACCAGGTAGAGGTAACGGAAGATCCCGTAGATCGGATACGGGATCGTCAATTCGAGCAACGTCGTCCCGAACTTCTCCTGCGTCTCGGGACTGATCGTGTAGAAGATATACGCGACGAGCGTGGACGCCGTAACCACTGAGATCATCTGATCCAGCAGGTACGCGCTGTACTCGCCCAGAATCGGACGGTGCCCCGTGGCCCCGTCGGCCAGCAGCACCAGTTCGTGCCGCCGTTTCGCCAACGCAATGAACAGCGCCAGCAGGATCGTGCAGACCAGCAGCCACTGGCTGATCTCGACGTCGATCGCGAACGCCCCGCCCACGGCGCGCAGCACGAATCCGATCGCGATCGTGAGCACGTCGAGAATGACGATGTGTTTGAGTTTCGCGGAGTAGAGTGCCTGCAGCGCCAGGTACCCGAGCGCCACCCACCCGAACTTGCGGGCGACAAGGAAGGCCCCGGCGAGTCCCGCGCCAATGAGCAGCGCGGCGGTCGCAGCGGCGACCGAGACAGGGAGGACGCCCGACGCGACAGGCCGGCGTGCCTTGATCGGATGACGCCGATCAATCTCGCGATCGAGGATGTCGTTCACCAGATAGACGGCGCCCGACAGCGCGCAGAAAATCGTGAACGCCGCCATCGCGTCGGCCACGGCCGCCGCGTCGAACAGGCGTTTGGCGAACAAGAGGCCGGCAAAGACCAGTAGATTTTTCGTCCACTGGCCCGGCCGCAGAGAGATGAGCAGGTTGAAGGCAGGCGAGCGCCCGGGTACCACGGTCACTGGAGGACCGGACGCCGCCATGGAAGATGAGACCGTACGCGCCACCAGCGCGGCTGAGGATTAGACCTGAGCCGATGCCGAGAAACTCCGGACGGCCTCGCTCTCGGCGTCGAACGTCTCGAACACGGTCAGGAGCTTCGTGATCGCCAGCAGATCGGTGATGCGCTTGGTGAGGTTGAGCAGCTTCAGGCTGCCACCGTTCTTGCTGACGGTCGTATAGGTGCGGACGATTTCTCCGAGACCGGCGCTGTCCACGTAGGGCACGTCGGCCAGGTTCAGGATGATCTTCCGATGTCCCTGATTGACGAGGCTGTTGACCTTGTCTTTCAGCAGTTCGTCGCCCTGACCCAGCGTGACCTTGCCTTTGAGGTCGAGCACGACCACGTCGCCGACGTTTCGTTCATCGATCTGCATGGAAAACGCTCCAGATATATGCGTCGCCGTGAGCTTAACACACCCCGCACGCGAGGCGGCCGAGGCCGCCTCGGTGCGGGGCTATGGTGGGCTGTGAAATAGGCCGGTGAACGCTAAACGCCCCCAGCCCCGGCAAATTTCCGGGACTGGAAACATTCCTTGCAGAAGACCGGGCGCCCCTGAGTCGGCTTGAAAGGGACGGTCGTCTCCTTTCCGCAGGCCGAACACTGGGTAACGGTTTCTACCCGCTCCCTGGCAGACGCGCCCGCCGGTCGGCTGGCGCGCTTGCCCTTGCATGCCTTGCAGCGCTTCGGTTCGTTCTTGAAGTTCTTGTCGGCGAAAAACTGTTGTTCTCCCGCCGTCCAGACGAACTCCGCACTACAGTCCACGCACGAAAGGATCCGGTCTTGGAACTCCATCGGTCGCTACCTCGTCGGTCGGTCGTCGCTCCGCTCGAACTTACTCGACTTCGCGCCGGAGCTTCTTACGGTTGCGCTTCCGGGCCAGCGCTTGTTTGGCCCGGCGCTTATCGCCGGGCTTCAAATAGAAGGAATGCTTTTTGATATCCTTGATGATGTCTTCCTGCTGAACCTTCCGCTTGAACCGGCGGAGGGCGCTTTCAATCGACTCGCCCTCCTGGATTTTCACTTCAGCCACGTCACTCACACCCCTTTCGGGTGGCTTCACTCAAATGTGCTAGGCTATCACGTAACGGCGGATTCTAGGCGCAAAACTCCTTCAACGTCAACGAAATAGTCCCCGATCCCCCGTTGCCGGTCCGAAGCGCGGTCACACGCCATAACTCGTTCAAACAATGAAGGTTCTGGTCATCGGTGGCGGCGCGCGCGAGCACGCGCTCGTCCGTCGGCTGGCCGCCGATCCCGGCTTGGACGGCCTCATCTGTGCTCCCGGGAACCCCGGCATCGAGCGCATGGTGCCGATCACCACAGGCGATCTCAACTCGCCCGGCGACCTGCTTGCTGTGGCAGAGCGCGAACGGGCCGACCTGACGGTTGTCGGGCCTGAGGTACCGCTGAGCCTCGGCGTCTCGGATCGTTTTGCCGCGGCAGGGCGTCACATTTGCGGTCCCACAGCGGAGGCTGCGCGACTGGAATCGAGCAAGGCGTTCGCGAAGGCGTTCATGGCACGCCACCGGATCCCGACCGCGCGTTTCCACGTGGCCGCTTCGCTCGAGGATGCGTTGCGCGTGGTGCGATCGGGCGACTTCGGCATGCCGGTCGTGCTGAAGGCGGATGGGCTCGCCGCAGGAAAAGGCGTTGTGATCGCCGCGGACGCGACCGCCGCGGAAGAAGCGCTCGTCGCCGCGATGCGCGACCACCGCTTCGGCACAGCGGGCGACACAGTTGTGATTGAAGAGTGTCTGGCGGGCCCGGAAGTCTCGTTCTTCGTGCTCAGCGACGGAACGCGCGCGATGCCGATCGGCTCGGCGCAGGATCACAAGCGGATTTTCGACGACGATCTCGGGCCCAATACCGGCGGGATGGGCGCATTCGCGCCGAGTCCGTTGTGTGACGAGGCGCTCTCGACGCGAGTCATGCACGAGGTCGTCGACCCCGTCATCGCCGGCATGGCCGCCGAAGGATATCCGTTCCGCGGTTTTCTTTACGTCGGTCTGATGCTGACGGCCGACGGTCCGAAGGTCATCGAGTTCAACGTCAGGCTCGGCGATCCCGAGACGCAAGTGATCCTGCCGCTCATCGACGAGCCGCTCGCGCCGCTGCTGCTCGCCGCGGCGATGGGGCAGCTGCGCGATACGTCGTGCCGGCTTGGGACGGGCCGCGCTGTGGGCGTGGTCCTTGCCTCGCGAGGCTACCCTGAGACCTCGGAATCGGGGCGGACCATCACCGGCATCGAGCAGGCTGAGGCGATTCCCGGCGTCTCCGTTTATCACGCAGGCACTGCGATCCGTGACGGCCGGCTGGTCACGGCCGGAGGACGTGTGCTGACGGTGGTCGGCCGCGGCCGCGATTTTGCCGAGGCCATCTCGCGCGCGTACGCCGGCGTGGCAGCCATCCATTTCGACGGCATGCAGTTCAGGCACGACATCGGTCGAAAGGCGCTGTGAAGTACTCCGTCGTGACGTTCGGCTGTCGCGTGAACCAGGCCGATTCACTCGGCTTCGAGGAGGACTTGCTCGTCCGGGGCGCGGTCCCTGCGGCGCCCGATCAGGCCGACCTGGTCGTCGTTAACACGTGCTCGGTAACCGCAAGCGCGGACCAGGGTGCGAGGCAGACCATCCGCCGGATCGCGCGCGACAACCCTGCTGCCCGTATCGTGGTGACGGGTTGCTACGCGACGCGGCGGCCGGACGAGGTGGGCGAGCTACCGAACGTGGTCCGCGTCATCCGCAACGACGACAAGCCGCGCCTGGTCCCGATCATCGCGGCCGATTTCGATCTGACGACGGCCGCGCGCTATGGAGAGGGTGATGGATCGTGCGGAGCCGCCATCGAACCGGGATTCGCCGGGCGCACGAGCTTCACGTTGCGTGTGCAGACCGGATGTGGCGAAGAGTGCTCGTACTGCATCATCCCGGTGACGCGAGGCCGCCCGCAGAGCGTGCCGCCGACGGCAATAGTCGCGGAGGTTCACCGGATCGCGGCCGCTGGGTTCAAAGAGATCGCGCTGACAGGCGTTCACCTGGGATCGTACGGACGTGACCTGACCACCCCGTCGTCGTCACTCGTCGAGCTGCTGCGCGCGCTCGACGGTGCATCTGCGCCCGACGTCCTGTTCCGAATCAGCTCGCTCGAACCGATGGATTGTTCCCGCGAGATCGTCGAGCTCGTCGGGGACGGCTGCTTCGCTCCGCACTTTCATCTGCCGTTGCAGCACGCGAGCGACCGAATGCTCGCGGCCATGCGCCGCCCGTACACGATCACATATTACGAACAGCTCGTGGACTTCATCCGCGGGCGGATACCGCACGCGTCGATCGGCTCGGATGTGATCGTCGGGTTTCCCGGAGAGACCGACGACGACTTCGAGCAACTTGCGGGGTACCTCGACCGCTCACCGTTGACGCACGTCCACGTGTTCCCGTACTCCGATCGTCCCGGCACTGCCGCCACGTCGATGAACGGCAAGGTGCCGGGTGCGGTTGTTCGTGATCGCGGGCGCCGCGTTCGCGAGATCGCGGCGCGGCTGGCGGAACGGTTCCGGCATGGCCAAATCGGGAGCATCCGCCCGGCACTGACCATCGAGGATGGTTCAACCGTCGTGACGGATAACTACCTCAAGCTGCGGATTCGCGCCGGACGGTCGCGCAACGAACGCGTTCGCGTGCTGGTCCGATCGCCCCACGAGGGTGAACTGGTGGCGTGAACGGCGGGGTCAGTTGTCAGTGGGTGTATGGAGGATCTGATCGACGATCAGGAGATCCACCGGCGCTTTGCGCGACTCGAGCTTCAGCCCCAGCTGGGACAGCGCGTCACCCAGGGGATCGCCTCCGTTGTCGAGCAGGCGCAGGACCTGCGGCGGCAGAAACACGCCCGAGTTGACGGCCGCGCGAATCAGCAGGGTCTGGTAATCCTCGGGCGTGACCGCGAACGAGAAGTCGTAGACGCCCGTCAGGCCCGTGGCGTCGACGACGGGGCGGTCCGTATAACGTTCCAGCACGTCGGCCAGCACCCGTCCGGCAATCTTCTTCCCCTCGAATTTGCCCGCGGCAAACGTATAGGACGATCCGTTCCCGAGGTTGACCGCCACGCCCGCCGCGCTGCCCGTCGCCGAGATGTTCACGGCGGTTGTCGGAGCGGGCGCGTCCTTTTCGACCGGGCTGTCCTTGAGCTTCAGCGGCGGCTTGCCGAGGACAAGCATGTACACCGGTTGCTCCCTGGGCTCGCGGTGGAACTTCAGGCCAAATCGCTCCGAAAGCAGCGACTGAATCATGGCGGGGATTTGATCGACCGTGGAGCCTTCGGGGAGTTTCGCATTCACGTCGAATCGATCCGTCGCGATCCACTCGGCGCCCATCACCTGGTACGACTTGATCCGGTAGGCCATCGCGATGTAGTCGCGGAGCGTCAGGGCGCCGATCCGCGCCTGCGATCCGTCCAGGCGAAGACCAAGCGCCACCGGAGCGGTGTCCCCCATGGCTTTCGCGGAGGGACGGACAGACGCGACCTCGAATTCCAATTTGCGGTCCGGCGTCTGCGCCAGGATGGTCGTTCCCGCGAGCACCGCGAGCGCGACAGCAGCCGCACGCGTAAGGATCATGCTTCTACGTTACGAGAAGTGGTGGCCAATGGTTCGGCGCACAGCGCGTTCGCCAGCGTCTGTGCCGGTGAGCGCTTCTGGCCGTCCACGATGAGTTGGCCGCACGCCGCGCGGATGTCACGCCCCCGGCTTTTCCGCACCGATACGAGCAGGCCGCGCTCGGCGAGAATCCGCGCGAACCGATCGATCGCCTCATCGTCCGGGCGCTCGAATGGGATGCCGGGGGCGGCGTTGAGCGGGATGAGGTTGACCTTGGACCTGACCCCCGACAGCAGCTTCGCGAGCCGGCGGGCCGCGTCGGGCGAGTCGTTCACACCCGCAAGCAGTACGTATTCGAAGGTGATGCGGCGGCGCCGCGCGAGCGGAAACCGTTCGCATGCCTCGATGATTTCCTTCACGCCGTATTTGCGGTTGAGCGGCACCAGCTCGCCGCGGACGTCATCGGTCGGCGCGTGCAGCGAGATCGCCAGGTTGGGCATCAGCGGCTCCTGCGCCAGCCGTTCGAGCGCCGGCAGGAGCCCGACCGTGGACAGCGTCACGCGTCGCGGCGGAACGGCGAGACCGTGATCATCGTTGAGAATGCGCAGCGCACGCATCGTCTCGTCGTAGTTGTGCAGGGGCTCGCCCATGCCCATGAGGACGATGTTGAAGGGTTTGTCGTGCATTGCCAGCGCGCCGGCGAGGACGCGCACCTGGCCGACGATTTCTCCGGCGGTCAAGTTGCGGACGAGGCCCATCTTGCCCGTGAGGCAGAACGCGCAGGCCATGGCGCAGCCGACCTGGGTCGAGATGCAGAAGGTCATCGCCGGCGTATCGGGGATGAACACCGATTCGATCTGCCGGCCGTCCGTGAGGCGCAACAGGAACTTTTCGGTGCCGTCCGCGGACCGTTCGCGAGTCACGAGCTGCGGTGTCGTGAGGTCGAAATCGCTGGCGACGGTGTGCGCGGAGCTCGCGGGACAGGTCGGTCATCGCCGCGATGTCGGTCACCCCGCGACGATAAATCCACGCGAAGATCTGGCGGGCGCGGAACGACGGGATTCCGCGCTCGCCCAGGAGCGCTTCGAGGGCCGGCCGGTCCAGGTTTCCGAGGTCGGGGCGGCTGGGCACGATATCTGTCCCGTTTCTAACGACTTGGCGGATCAGGAAATTGTATCCCCGATGCGCCCGCGTCGCCGAGCCGCGTTCGATCTTGATGGATTCACCCTGCCATGCTAGAATAGCCGCTAGTCGGTAAATCACTCTCTCTAAAGGCTTTGCGGCGCATTTTCGGCCCTGTCGATCCGGTCAACGCGTTCCTGCTGCGAGTCCAACACCTTGTCGAATCCGGCGATCGTCAGAGACGTTCTCGGTAACGGTCTTCGTCTTCTCACGGAGAGGATGACGGCTGTCCGCTCGATCAGTATCGGCGTCTGGCTGACGCGCGGTTCGCGCCATGAGGCCGCCGAGCGCGGCGGCATCGCGCACTTCGTCGAGCACATGCTCTTCAAGGGCACCACGACCCGATCGGCGGAGGACATCGCGCAGGCGATCGACTCGATCGGCGGGCAACTCGACGCGTTCACCGCGAAGGAATACGCGAGCTACTACATCAAGGTGCTCGACGAGCACTTGCCGCTCGCCATCGACATCCTGTCCGATATCGTCCGCAATCCGGCGTTCAGCGTCGACGACCTGGAGCGGGAAAAGAAGGTCGTCGTCGAAGAAATCAAGATGGTCGAGGACACACCGGACGACCTCGTCCACGAGCTCTTCACCCAGGGGTTCTGGGAGAATCACGCGCTCGGCCGCCCGATTCTGGGAACGCGAGAAACGGTCGAGTCGTTCAACGCGGATCTGCTCCGGACCTACTTCACCAACGCGTACACGGCTCCCAATCTGATCGTGTCGGCGGCAGGCAACCTGGAACACGCGCACGTCCGCGATTTGATCGAGGAGAAGTTCGGGTCGCTCGTGCAGATCGGCCAGCCGCAGACCGAGGATCCGCCCAAGGTGGTGCCCAAGACGCTGATCAGGAACAAGGAGCTCGAGCAGAGCCACGTGTGTCTCGGCGTCAGCAGCTATCCGCAGAAGCACGACGACCGGTATTCGAGCTACGTGCTGAACACGCTGCTCGGCGGCTCGATGAGCTCGCGGCTGTTCCAGAACGTCCGCGAGAAGCGCGGGCTCGCCTACGCCGTCTTCAGCGGCCTGAGCGCCTACCGCGACGCGGGGTCATTCACGATCTACGCGGGCTGTTCGAACGAAGCGGTCGGCGAAGTGATCGATCTCGTGGTCGAGGAGTTGCGCACGATCAAGCAGGCATCGGTGCCGGCGGCTGAGCTGCAGCGCTCGAAGGATCACCTCAAGGGCAGCCTGATGCTGAGCCTCGAGAACACGGCGAGCCGGATGTCGCACCTGGCGCGGCAGGAAATCTACTTCGACCGTCATTTCGGCCTCGACGAGACACTGCAGGGCATCGAGCGTGTGACAGCTGAAGACGTCCGGCGGGTGGCGGTGGATCTGTTCAGGAACGGCTCACTGGCAGCAACGGTCCTGGGCAACGTCAACGGATTGCAGCTGCCGCGGGAACGGCTCGATCTCAACTAAGAATGATTGCACGCTACACGCACCCTGAAATGGGGCGCATCTGGAGCGACCAGCGCCGGTACGAAACCTGGCTGCTCGTCGAAGCCGCTGCGGCCGAAGCCATGGCCGCCGCCGGCATCGTACCCGCGCAGGCCGCCGCCGACATTCGTGAACGCGGGGGATTCGACATCGCGCGGATCGAAGAGATCGAACAGCGCACCCAGCACGACGTCATCGCGTTCACCGAGGCCGTCGCCGAGAAGGTCGGGCCGTCCGCCCGCTGGCTTCATTTCGGTATGACCTCGTCCGACGTCATCGACACGGCACAGGCGCTGCAAATGCAGGAGGCCTGCGACGTCGTCCTGAACGGCCTTCAGGCGCTGAACACCGCCGTCCGACACCGGGCGTTCGAACATCGGCGGACCCCGATGATCGGCCGCACGCACGGCGTGCACGCCGAACCGACGACCTTCGGCCTGAAGCTGGCGTTATGGCACGCCGAGATCGCTCGTGATATCGAACGAGTGCAGCGCGCGCGGACCACGATCAGCGTCGGCAAGATTTCCGGCGCCGTCGGGACCTTTGCCCACCTGCCGCCGTCGGTCGAAGCCGAGGTCTGCAAACGGCTCGGACTCGAGCCGGCGCCCGTCGCGTCGCAGGTGATTCAGCGCGATCGCCACGCCGAGCTGATGTCGGCCCTGGCCATCACCGCCGCCTCGCTCGAGAAATTCGCCCTCGAAATTCGAGGCCTGCAGAAGACGGAGATCGGCGAGGTCGAGGAACCGTTCGCGAAGGGCCAGAAGGGCTCGTCGGCGATGCCGCACAAGCGCAACCCGATCGGATGCGAGCAGATTGTCGGCCTGGCCCGTCTGATCCGGGGCAATTGCCACGCGGCGTTCGAAAACATCGCGCTCTGGCACGAGCGTGACATCTCGCACTCGTCGGTCGAGCGCGTGATTCTTCCGGACAGCTTCATTGCGCTCGATCACATGCTGCGCCGGTTCACGCGGATCGTCACCGGCATGGTCGTGCACATGGATCGGATGCGCGAGAACCTGAACCGGTCGCGCGGTGTCGTCTTCTCGGGGACCGTCCTGCTGGAACTGGCGCAGAAGGGCGTGTCGCGCGAGCAGGCGTACGAATGGGTCCAGCGGAACGCGATGCTGTCGTACGCCGAGCAGCGCGATTTCAAGTCGCTGCTCGAGTCTGACAGCGACGTGTCCCGCGTGCTGACGAAGGCCGAAATCGAACGTGCATTCGACCTGAACGAGCAGTACCGGCATGTCGACGAGGTTCTCGACAGGGTCTTTCCGTCCGTTCCCGCGGGGGTGTAAGTATGCGCGCACGTGTCTTCGTCACGCTCAAGCCGTCCGTATTCGATCCCCAGGGAAAGACCATCGCCGACGCGCTGCATTCGCTCGGCTACGGCGGCGTCGAAGATGTCCGCCAGGGGAAGTACTTCGAGCTCGACCTGGCAACATCGGACGCCCCGCAGGCGCGAGCCATGGCATCGGAAGTGGCCGACAGGCTGCTCGCAAACCCGGTGATTGAGAGCTATCGCATCGAGGTCGACTGACATGACATTCGGCATCGTCGTGTTTCCGGGAAGCAACTGCGACCACGACGCCTACCACGCGGTGAAGCACGTCCTCGGCCAGGACGCCGAATTCATCTGGCACAAGGACGACGACCTGAAAGGCGCCGACGTTCTCATTCTTCCTGGCGGGTTTTCCTACGGCGATTATCTGCGGACCGGCGCCATCGCGCGCTTCTCGCCCGTCATGCACGCCGTGCGCGACTTTGCCGCCCGCGGGGGGCCCGTGCTCGGCATCTGCAACGGGTTCCAGATTCTCCTCGAGGCCGGGCTGATTCCGGGCGCGATGCTGCGCAACCGCAGCGTCAAGTTCCAGTGCGAGCACGTCCACCTCCGGGTCGAGCAAATCGACACGCCGTTCACGGCGGCCTGCCGCCTCGGCCAGGTGCTGCGGGTACCGATTGCTCACGGCGAAGGCAACTACTTCGCGCCTCCCGACGTGATCGCGCGTCTCGAGGCGAACCGCCAGATCGTCTTCCGCTACACGAGCGCCGCCGGCGAGCTGACGGAGCAGGCGAACCCCAACGGATCCGTTGCGGCCATCGCGGGCCTGTGCAACGAGGCGCGCAACGTCGTCGGGCTCATGCCGCACCCCGAGCGGGCGTGCGAGTCCGCGCTTGGCAGCGCCGACGGCCTGAGCGTGTTCGAGTCGGCGGTCGAGTCCATCAAGGCGGGAGCCCTGGTGGCGCGGGCATGATCGACTCGAAGGTGCTCGAACGGCACGGCTTGAAACCGGACGAGTACGACCGCATCCTCGCCTTCATGGGCCGGGAGCCGAATCTGACCGAGCTCGGCATCTTCTCCGTCATGTGGTCGGAGCACTGCAGCTACAAGAGCTCGCGCGTGCACCTGAAAACGCTTCCGACCGGCGGGCCCCAGGTGCTGCAGGGCCCCGGGGAAAACGCGGGCGCTGTCGACATCGGCGACGGGCTGGCCGCCGTGTTCAAGATCGAATCGCACAATCATCCGTCGTTCATCGAGCCTTACCAGGGCGCGGCCACCGGCGTCGGCGGGATTATCCGCGACATCTTCACCATGGGAGCGCGCCCGATCGCGCTGCTGAACTCGCTGCGGTTTGGTTCGCTCGACGATGGGGTGACGCGCCGTATTCTCGAGGGTGTCGTGGCGGGGATTGCCGGGTACGGCAACAGCATCGGGATTCCCACCGTGGGCGGCGAGATCGCGTTCGAGCCGTCTTATGCGGGCAACCCGCTGGTGAATGTGTTCTGCCTGGGCATCGCCAAAGCGACCGACATCATCAAGGGCGTCGCCTCAGGCGTCGGCAACGCGGTGTATTACGTCGGTGCGAAGACGGGGCGCGACGGCATCCACGGCGCGACCATGGCATCCGCGGAGTTCGACGACAAATCGGCCGAGAAACGGCCCGCGGTACAGGTCGGCGATCCGTTCATGGAGAAGTTGCTCCTCGAAGCGTGCCTCGAGGTCATGAAGACCGACGCGCTGATCGGGATTCAGGATATGGGCGCGGCCGGACTGACGTGTTCGACCACGGAGATGGGATCCCGCGGCGGCGCGGGCGTCGAGATCGATGTGTCTCTGGTCCCGCAGCGCGAGACGGGAATGACCCCGTACGAGATCATGCTGTCGGAGTCGCAGGAACGCATGCTGCTCGTCGTGAAGCGCGGGCGCGAGGCGGAGGTCGAGCGGATCTTCGACAAGTGGGACCTGCACGCGTCGCACATCGGGCACGTGACCGGCGACGGCATGCTGCGGGTGAAGGATCGCGGCACCGTCGTCGCCGAGATTCCCAACGGTGCGTTGACCGACGAGGCGCCGCTCTACCACCGTCCGATGGCCACGCCCGAGTATCTCGCCGACGTCCGCACGCTGGACCTCGACGGATTGCCGGCCGCGGCACCTGATGCGGGCGCGTCGGCGGGCGCGGTGCTTCTGACCCTGCTTGGATCGCCGGCGATCGGCAGCAAACGGTGGGTGTACCGTCAGTACGACCACATGGTGCGCACCAACACGGTCAACCTGCCCGGCATGGGCGCAGGCGTCGTGCGAATCAAGGAAACGGGCCGCGCGCTGGCGATGTCGGTCGACGGCAACGGGCGGTACTGCTACCTCGATCCCCGGCACGGTGCGATGCTGGCAGTGGCGGAAGCGGCGAGAAACGTCGCGTGCGCGGGCGGCAAGCCGATCGCGGCGACCAACTGCCTCAACTTCGGCAACCCGGAACGGCCTGGAATCATGTGGCAGCTCGCCCAGGCGATCGAAGGCATTGGCGAAGCCTGCCGCGCGCTGGACACGCCCATTACCGGTGGGAACGTCAGCTTGTACAACGAGACGGACGGCCGCGCGATCTATCCGACGCCTGTCATCGGCGTCGTCGGCGTGCTCGAGCATGCCGACCGCGTCGTCACCCGGCGGTTTCAGGCAGCCGGCGACGTCATCGTCCTCCTCGGGGAGGGCCGCGGCGAACTCGGGGGCAGCGAGTATCTGAAAACGGTGCACGGCGTCGTGCGCGGCGTGCCGCCGGCGCTGGATCTCGCGGCCGAGCGGGCGCTGCAGGCGGTCCTCGTCGACCTGGCGGCCGAACGGCTCATGCGGTCGGCCCACGATTGTTCGGACGGCGGCCTGGCGGTCACGCTCGCGGAATGTTGCTTTGACACTGACGGTATCGGCGCGGACGTGTCGATCGACGGCGTCGCCGTGGCGCACTCGGAGTCGGTCAACAGGGCGGCCGCGCTCTTCGGCGAGTCGGCATCGCGTGTGGTCGTTTCCGCGTCGCCAGACGCCGTCGCCGAGGTGGTTCGCCGGACGTCGGCGGCCGGGGTTCCATCGCGGATCATCGGTCGGACCGGCGGCCGCTCGCTGCGGATTGCCGTCGGCGGCGAGGTCGCGGTCGACGTCGCGGTGGTCGACGCCGAGCGCGCGTGGGCGGACGCAGTTCAGCGATACTTCGCCAAGCGGGTGGCGTAAGCGGTGAAACATCGGGGGCTGTAGCGGCGGGTCGTCACCCGCCGGGAGACTTATGTTCGACAAATTCCGCGAGGAGTGCGGCGTCTTCGGGATCTTCGGCCACGCCGAAGCGGCCAACATGACGTACCTGGGCCTGTACGCGCTGCAGCACCGTGGGCAGGAGAGCGCCGGGATTGCCGCGTCGGACGGGGGGTTGATCCGTTTGTCCCGCGCGATGGGTTACGTGGCCGACGTGTTCGATAGCCGCACCCTGTCGGAACTGCCGGGGTCGATGGCCATCGGCCACGTGCGGTATTCCACCGCCGGCGAGAGCCGGGTCGCCAACGCCCAGCCGTTTCTCATCGACTGCGCGCACGGGCAGATGGCGATCTGCCACAACGGCAACCTCGTGAACGCGATCGAGCTCAAGGACGCGCTCGTTCGCGAGGGATCGATCTTCCAGTCGACGACCGACACCGAGGTGTTGCTGCACTTGTATGCGCGATCCCGGAAATCGACCGTCGAAGACGCTGTCGTCGACGCCGTGTCACAGGTGCAGGGAGCCTTTTCGTTTGCGCTGATGACGCGCGATCGGCTGATCGCCGTGCGCGATCCCCATGGCTTCCGCCCGCTGGCGCTCGGGCGGCTGGGCGATGCGTACGTCGTCTGCTCGGAGACGTGCGCGATGGATCTGATCGGCGCGACCTTCGTGCGCGATGTCGAGCCCGGAGAGATCCTCATCATCAGCGCCGACGGGATGCGGTCGATCAGGCCGTTTGCCCCGGCGCATCTCGCGCAGTGCGTGTTCGAGCACGTTTACTTTTCCCGGCCGGACAGCTACGTCTTCGGCAAGAGCGTCAACGAAGTGCGGACCACGTTCGGCCGCGTGCTCGCTCGCGAGCAGGGGGTCGCAGCCGACGTCGTGGTCCCGGTGCCGGACTCGGGAGTGTGCGCGGCGATGGGCTACGCGGACGAATCGAAGATCCCGCTTCGGATGGGACTCATCCGCAACCACTACGTCGGCCGCACGTTCATCCAGCCGCAGTCGTCCATCCGGCATTTTGGCGTCAAGGTGAAGCTCAATCCCGTGCGGAGCATTCTCGACGGCAAGCGCGTGGTGCTCGTGGACGATTCGATCGTGCGCGGCACGACGAGCCGGAAGATCGTCAAGATGGTCAGGGCCGCGGGCGCGACCGAGGTACACGTTCGAATCAGCTGCCCGCCGACGATCTCCCCGTGTTTCTACGGTGTCGATACGCCGCGGCGGTCGGAGCTCATCGCCGCGACCCACACGCTCGAGGAGATCACGACGTACTTGAACGCCGACAGCGTGGGGTATCTGAGTCACGAAGGGATGCTGGGCGTCCTTGGGTCCGAACGAACTCAGTACTGCAGCTCCTGCTATACGGGACACTACCCGGTGAGCTTTCCGCGCGACGAAGCAACGTATCTGCAGCTCGCGCTGAAGCTCGACAAGACGGAACGATCGGAAACGGTCGAGCACGTCGAGACCGTCGCAAAATGAACCTGCGCTGCGTGTTTGCCGTCGCACTCTGCGTGCTGGCGCTGACGTCCGGCGCGGGGTTGTACGCGCAGCAGGAGCCCACCCGGCCGCAGGAGGTGTCTGCGGCAGAACTCCGCGCGGCGATCGACGCGCTCGGCAAGCTCGATTACGACACGCGCACGAAGGCCTCCCGCACGATTCGCCGGTCCGTAGCTGCGCAGGCGGTTCCGGCGCTCATGCAGGCCGTATCCGACCATCCCGACGGCTACGTTCGATACCGCGCGCTCGTGCTGCTCACCGGCTTCAACGATCCGCGCGCGCGGGACGTCATGCGCGAGGTGTTGACGAGTCCGAACGACCGGCTCCGCAGCGTCGGCTACAGCTTCCTCGAGCACAACCCGGACCGCTCGCTTCTGCCGAACCTGCTGGCGGCGGTCGATAAGGAAAGCGGCGAGTTCGTCCGTCCCGCGCTCGTTCGTGCGCTTGCCGCACAGGCGGCGACTCCTGGAGACGAGGGCGCCAGGGTCCGGACGGTGCTGATGCGCGAGGCCGGGCGCGGCCAGGACTACTTCCGCACCGCGGTGATCGAGGCGCTCGGAGACTTCAAGGCGAAATACGCCTACGATGCCCTGGCCGCGATTGCGGCGCTCGATGGCCCGCTGCGGAACGACACGGCGATTGCGCTGGGCAAAATCGGGGATCCCCGCGCCCTGACCGTGCTCGCCAGCCTCCAGCGCACGGCGCCCGAGGCATCGCAGCCCTACGTGGCCGCGGCCATCTGCCTGCTCGGCGTGAACTGCGAGACACATGAGAAATTCCTCGTCGACACCTTGAATTTCGCCAGCACCACCACGGGCTTCCAGCCGAATCTTCGCGCGGCCGCGGCGGGCCTCGCCGCGCTCGGGGTCGCCGGGCGGACGCAGGCCGCGCAGGCCCTCTTTACCGTCGGAATTCCTTCCAAGGACCCGACGCGCGCCCCGGTGTCCCTCGCGATCGCGACGGTCGCGCTGCGTCGGACGCCGTTGATGATGACGATCCTTCAGTCGCATCCGAACCGCGACGCCGCGATCGAGCTCATGTCCGAGGGTTTCGACATCCTCGAGGAAGACTACGAGAAGGAACGGTTCTTTGCGTTCGTTCGCCGCACCTATTGGGACTCGCCCGAGAATTCGCCTGCGCGCGAGCTCACCCGCACGCTGATCGGGAAGCTCGACTTCTGATGGACTACCGGGACTCCGGCGTCGACATCGCGGCCGGTAACGAGACTGTCCGCCGCATCAAGTCGCTCGCGAAGTCCACGTTCACGGCCGGCGTGTTGTCCGACATCGGATCGTTCGGGGGACTGTTCCAGCTCGACCGAGCCCGCTACCGCGAGCCCGTGCTGGTGTCGAGCGCCGACGGCGTCGGCACCAAGCTCAAGCTCGCGTTCATGACGGGCCGCCACGATACCGTGGGTGCCGACCTCGTGAACCACTGCGTGAACGACATCCTCGTCCAGGGCGCCGAGCCGATGTTCTTCCTGGACTATGTGGCGACCGGGCGTCTGTCGCCGGACGTCACGGAGCAGGTCGTCGCCGGCGTTGCGCGTGGATGCCGCGAGAACGGGTGCGCGCTGCTCGGCGGTGAAACCGCGGAGATGCCCGGTTTCTACGCCGACGGCGAGTACGACATCGCCGGGTTCATCGTCGGGATCGTCGAGAAATCCCGCGTCATCGACGGTCGATCGATTCTCCCCGGCGACTCGCTGATAGGCCTGCCGTCCGCCGGCCTGCACACGAACGGCTACTCTCTCGCCCGGAAGGTGCTGTTCGATGCGGCCGGTTTTCGCCACGACACATTCGTCCCGGAAATCGGCGCGACCGTGGGGGACGCGCTGCTCGCTCCGCACCGGTCGTATCTGAACGCGATCCGGCCGCTCCTCGAGCGCGGGCTGGTGAAGGGCATGGCCCACATCACCGGCGGAGGCATCACGGAGAATCTCCCACGCGTGCTGCCGGAAGGCACGGCCGCAGCCGTCAATCCGAAGGCGTGGCAGACGCCGCCGCTCTTCTCGTTCCTTCAGCGACGGGGGGGAATCGCGCCAGACGAGATGATGCGAGCCTTCAATATGGGCATCGGGCTGATTGTCGTGTGCGCCCCATCGAATACGGAATCGGCTCTCGACGCGCTGCAGCAGTCCGGATCCTCGCCCGTCCTCATCGGCCGCGTGACAAGCGGTCAGCGCGACGTCCGCTACACAGACGCGCCGTGAAGCGGCGCCTCGCCGTCCTCGTCTCCGGCCGGGGCAGCAACCTCCAGGCAATACTCGACGCGATTGCCCGCGGGCACCTGGACGCCACGGTGGCGGTCGTCATCTCAAATCGCGCCGCAGCCTACGGCTTGGTGCGGGCCCGCGACGCCGGCATCGACGCGATTCATCTCGCTCCGGCAGATTACGCGGACCGTGATTCGCACGAACGCGCGATCGTCGAGGAGTGCCGCATCCGTGACGTTGGCCTCGTGTGCCTTGCCGGTTACATGCGGCTCATCGGTCCGGTGCTGCTCCAGGCGTATCCAGACCGGATCGTGAACATCCATCCGTCTCTGCTTCCGTCGTTTCCCGGCCTGGATGCGCAGCAACAGGCGCTCGAGCACGGCGTCCGGGTGTCGGGAGCGACCGTCCACCTGGTCGATGGCGCGCTCGATGCCGGGCCAATCGTTCTTCAGGCAGCCGTTCCCGTTCTCGATGCGGACACGGTCGACACGCTGTCGGCGCGGATTCTGATCGAGGAGCACCGGATCTACCCGGAGGCGCTGAGGATCCTGCTCGACGGCGGTTGGCAGGTCAGCGGACGGCGCGTGATTACGCAGCGGCCGGACGAAGGCTGAGCACCGCCACTTCCGGCGGACAGTTGATTCGCAACGGCACGTACACCGTTCCCAGGCCGCGGCTCACGAACATCGTCGTCTCGCCTCGCCGGCCGATGCCTTCGATGACAGGAAATTTCTGCGCGGCGAGCGCGCCGGCGACGGGCAGCACTACCTGCCCACCATGCGTGTGTCCTGAGAGGACGAGCGGTATCTTCAGGGCAGCCGCCTCGGTGAGCCGCCGCGGATCGTGCGCCAGCAGGACGACGAAGCCCGTCGCGCCGCGTGCGATCGCGGCGATGTCGTTGCCGCGCTTGGTCCAGAAGCGGATGCCGACCAGATCGATGGCCTCGCCCCTGACGGTGACGCGGGTGCGGGCGTCCTTCAATACCTGGATGCCGCGGCTCGTCAACGCAGCCGGCATGTCGTGATCGTCGTCGTGGTTGCCCAGAATGCCGTACACGCCGTTCGGCGCGGAGAGTAAGCCGAGTGCTTCGGCCGACTGTTGGACGTACTCGCGATCTCCCCACGTCACGTAGTCGCCGCCGAGGACGATGAGATCCGGTTGTTCGGCCATCAGGAGGGACGTCGCCTCCGCGACGTCCTCGTGTGAGACCCAGAGACTGCGATGAACGTCGGTAAGCATGCCGATGCGCAGGCCGGCCAGCGCGGGCGGCAAGCCGGCGACCGCCAGGTCGGCGCGCGTCACCGAGACGCGGTGCCGCTCGTAGAGATATCCGTACGCACCGAGTCCCGTCACGGCTCCAGCCGCGGCTGTGGCGAAGGTCTTGAGGACCGCGCGCCGGGTCATCACCATCGGCTGATATAGTAGCGTTCGGCTGCGACGTGACCAACCTTTACCACGAATTGTCCTGGCGCGGCATGGTATCCGAGGCCACGGAGGGCCTGGCCGACCTCCTCGAGCGGGAGGCGGTCACGGCTTACATCGGTTTCGATCCGACGGCCTCGAGTCTCCATGTGGGCTCGCTGCTGACGGTGATGGGGCTGGCGCGACTGCAGCGCTTCGGGCACCACCCGATCGCCATCGTCGGGGGCGGCACCGGGATGATTGGCGATCCCAGCGGCAAGTCGCAGGAGCGCAAGTTGCTGGCGCGCGAGCAACTGGACGAGAACGTCGCCGGTATCCGGAAGCAGCTGGAACGTTTTCTTGATTTCGACGCCGGGCCCAATCCCGCGCGCATCGTCAACAACGCGGACTGGCTGGCCTCGTTCAATCTGCTGGAATTTCTTCGCGACACCGGCAAGTACTTCACCGTGAACTACATGCTGCAGAAGGAATCCGTCAGCCGCCGGCTCGAGAGCGAGGACGGCATCTCGTACACCGAGTTCAGCTATCTCCTGCTGCAGGCGCGCGATTTCCTCGAACTCTTCGATCGCGTCGGCTGCACGCTGCAGATGGGCGGCAGCGATCAATGGGGCAACATCACCGCGGGCATCGATCTGATCCGGCGGCTTCGCTCGAAGAAGGCGCACGGGCTCGTCTGGCCGCTGATGACGACCGCCTCCGGCGGCAAGTTCGGGAAAACGGAGTCGGGAACGATCTGGCTCGACCCTCAACGCACCTCGCCGTTTCAGCTGTACCAGTTCTGGCTGAAAACGGAAGATCGTGACGTCGTGAGCTACCTGAAGCTCTTCACGTTCCTCGATCAGGCGGCGATCGCCGATCTCGAGGCCCTCACCAGAAGCGCGCCCGAGAAGCGCGAAGCGCAAAGGGTCCTGGCGCGTGAGGTCACGACACTCGTGCACGGCGCTGCGGAGATGGAGAAAGCAATTCGCGGTTCGGAGCAGTTGTTCAACAGGAATCCAGGGGACCTCTCAGTCGAAGATCGGCTCAATTCCCTGGCCGACGTGCCGTCGTCCCACGTGACGATGCAGCAACTGGAAGAGAAGCCGCTGGTGCAGTGGCTCGTGGACACGAACCTCGCGAGCTCCCGCAGTGAAGCCACGCGTCTGGTGCTCGGCGGCGGGATCTATGTGAACGATGTCGCCGTCAAAGATCCCAGGAGGACGCTGACGGCCGGCGACGTGTGGGAGAACGTGCTGGTTGTGCTGGGAAAAGGCCGCAGGCAGAAGCACGTACTCAAGGTTGAGCCGTAGATTCGGCGGGGGGTCTTGACGGGGTAAACCGGTACTGCGATACTCTTTGAACGGTCGGTCCTCGGAAGCTCTGCAAGGAACTACTCCAGCAGGCGTTTCAACTCGGGCAGACGCACCCCATCTTTTGAAGTTCAGCAGTATCTGCTGGTAGCTGGGGTTGACAGGGTTAGCTTCTTCTAGTACCCTTTGAAGGTTCCCCTAAACGCAGTCGGCGCATCGGCGACGACGACGTAGAAACGGGGCGGGGCGCCCAGGGCGCACCGATGGTCGGTTCTTTGAAAACTGGATAGTGCGTGCAAGCACACACAGCCCGTTAAGCGTGGGTCTCGGCCCACGTATTAACAATGAGAGTCAGCGCGTGGAGCCGCAGAATCGGTCGACCGGAGTTGTCAGTCCGTGCGAAGGCGACTGGCGGCAAACCACGACATATAACAACGGATTGAACAACGCAGAAGCCAAATCGGCCTCGCGTTAAAAGGGTTTGCTGGAGCGCGAAAGCGTGAAAGCGAGCACATTTAACATGAGAGTTTGATCCTGGCTCAGAATCAACGCTGGCGGCGTGCCTAACACATGCAAGTCGAACGC
>CAVWHY010000012.1:0-300000 GCA_963754955.1 uncultured Acidobacteriota bacterium | reverse complement strand
GGCGAGCGAACGCGGAACAGCCCAAACCGAAGTGCTTGCACTTCGGGGTTGTAGGGCCCATCACACGGAGTTACAAACCAACAAGCTAGTCGAAGGGTCTGGAACGACCCGCCATAGACGGTGACAGCCCGGTAGGCGACAGCCTGTTGGCTCCGATGGGTACCCTGAGTATCGCGGGACACGTGAAATCCCGCGAGAATCCACGAGGACCATCTCGTAAGGCTAAATACTCTCTGGCGACCGATAGTGAACCAGTACCGTGAGGGAAAGGTGAAAAGAACCCCTGTGAGGGGAGTGAAATAGTACCTGAAACCGTATACCTACAAGCAGTGGGAGGGCTATGCCGGAGCAATCCGGAATGCCTGACCGCGTGCCTTTTGCATAATGAGCCGGCTAGTTATTCTCAGTGGCGAGGTTAAGCGTAAGCGAGCCGTAGCGAAAGCGAGTCCGAAATGGGCGAATAGTCGCTGGGAATAGACGCGAAGCGAGGTGATCTATCCATGGTCAGGGTGAAGCGCGGGTAACACCGCGTGGAGGCCCGAACCGGTGTTGGTTGAAAACAGCTCGGATGAACTGTGGATAGGGGTGAAAGGCTAATCAAACCTCGTGATTGCCCGTTCTCCTCGAAATGCTTTTAGGAGCAGCCTCGGGAGGTCGGCGTTGGTGGTAGAGAACTAGATGGACTAGGGGGCTTACCAGCTTACTGAATCCAACTAAACTGCGAATGCCAACGACTCGTATCCCGGGAGTGAGACGGTGGGGGCTAAGCTTCATCGTCGAAAGGGAAACAGCCCAGACTATCGGCTAAGGTCCCAAATTTTGTGCTAAGTGGGAAAGGATCTGAAGACGCTCAGACAACCAGGAGGTTGGCTTAGAAGCAGCCATCCTTTAAAGAAAGCGTAATAGCTCACTGGTCAAGCGGCTTTGGGCCGACAATCCAACGGGGCTCAAGCACAAAACCGAAGCCATAGAATAGACGCGGACCTGCGGGTCTGCATATTGGTAGAGGAGCGTTCTCACAGCCGTGAAGCCAGACTGAAAAGACTGGTGGAGTGGTGAGAAGTGACCCTGCCGGCATAAGTAGCGATAAGAAGGGTGAGAATCCCTTCCACCGTAAGCCTAAGGTTTCCTGAGGAAGGTTCGTCCGCTCAGGGTTAGTCGGGTCCTAACGCGAGGCCGAAAGGCGTAGCGGATGGATATCTGGTTAATATTCCAGAACTACCTAGAAGACGTTATCACGATGGGGAGACGCAGGAGGCTATGCGAGCCTACGATTGGACGTGTAGGTTGAGGCATGTAGGGGGATCCGCCAGGTAAATCCGGTGGGTCACATTCCCTGAGGTGCCGAAGCGAGAACCGCAAGGTTCACAAAGTCGCAGACGCCACGCTGCCGAGAAAATCCTCTAAGGAGTCTTTTGGGTACCCGTACCGCAAACCGACACAGGTAGGCGAGGAGAAAATCCTCAGGTGCGAGTGAGAACCCTCGTTTAGGAACTCGGCAAACTCACCCCGTAACTTCGGAAGAAGGGGTGCTCCGTTAGCGTTAGTGGCCTCGCGCCACGAAGCGTGAGGGAGTTGCAATAAAGAGTCCCAGGCAACTGTTTACTAAAAACACAGGGCTATGCGAAGTCGAATACGACGTATATGGCCTGACGCCTGCCCGGTGCCGGAAGGTTAAAGGGAGAGGTTAGCCGCAAGGCGAAGCTTTGAGCTGAAGCCCCGGTAAACGGCGGCCGTAACTATAACGGTCCTAAGGTAGCGAAATTCCTTGTCGGGTAAGTTCCGACCTGCACGAATGGCGTAATGATCTGGGAGCTGTCTCAACGAGGGGCACTGCGAATTTGTGGTACCGGTGAAGACGCCGGTTGCCCGTGGCTAGACGAAAAGACCCCGTGCACCTTTACTACATCCTAGTAGTGAATGCTGACGTGTTATGCGCAGGATAGGTGGGAGACTTTGAACCCGGAATCTCGGTTTCGGGGGAGTCAACGGTGAGATACCACCCTTAACACTTCGGCGTTCTAACCTCGTTCTGTCATCCAGATCAGGGACACTGCTAGGTGGGTAGTTTGACTGGGGCGGTCGCCTCCTAAAGTGTAACGGAGGCGCGCGAAGGTTCGCTCAGGCTGTTTGGAAATCAGCCTTAGAGTGCAAAAGCAGAAGCGAGCTTGACTGCGAGTCCTACAAGACGAGCAGGTGGGAAACCAGGCTTTAGTGATCCGGTGGTTCCGCGTGGAAGGGCCATCGCTCAACGGATAAAAGGTACGCCGGGGATAACAGGCTGATCCTTGCCAAGAGTTCATATCGACGCAAGGGTTTGGCACCTCGATGTCGGCTCATCACATCCTGGAGCTGTAGCAGGTTCCAAGGGTCCGGCTGTTCGCCGGTTAAAGTGGTACGTGAGCTGGGTTTAGAACGTCGCGAGACAGTTCGGTCTCTATCTGCCATGGGCGCAGGAGATTTGCGTGGGGCTGTCCTTAGTACGAGAGGACCGGGATGGACGGACCTCTAGTGTACCGGTTATCGCGCCAGCGGTAGCGCCGGGTAGCTACGTCCGGAAGGGAGAAACGCTGAAAGCATATAAGCGTGAAACCCTCCACAAGATGAGATCTCCCTGGATCGCAAGATCCCTAAAGGCTCCTGGAAGATGACCAGGTCGATAGGTCGGGTGTGTAAGCGCCGCGAGGCGTTGAGCTTACCGATACTAATCAGCCGTGAGGCTTGACCATATCTTTCGTTTGATGCACAAAGAAACACTGCGTGCATGGTGGTTCGGGCAAAACTACCGTTTGCAGGATATTCAGCTGTCAGTTGCAGCTTGCTCGTTATAAGCTGCAACATTCGTTCTTTGAAATCGATCCGGCTCGCCCGGATCAACCAGATTGTCTGGGACGACTTCCACCTTCGCGCCTTCCGGCGCTGCGGGGGACACGCCGAAAGCCGGCTTGTCCTCCGACGCCCGCGAGAGCGGGCAAAGGCGGAAGACCCCAGGCAGCAAGCATGCCGGTGGTCATAGGATCAGGGTCACACCCGTTCCCATTCCGAACACGGAAGTTAAGCCTGATACCGCCGATGGTACTGCACGGGAAACTGTGTGGGAGAGTAGGTCGCTGCCGGCAGTAATACCAAGGGCCCGATGTCCAGAAGACGTCGGGCCCTTTTCATTAGGGCAGAGAGCAAAGGGCAGAGGGCAGAGGGCCAAATACACGTGACTCTCGACGAGCTCCAACGCCGCGCCCTCGAGCTCGCCAAACAGGGCGACTTCGGCGATGAAGCTAGCCGCGTCAACACCGCCATCACCGAACTCTCCCCCCAGGACGTCTCAGCCTGGACGCGCCTCGGCCGGTGCCATCTCGAACAACGCAACTGGGACGAAGCCGTCATCGCGCTGCGGACGGCGCTCGGCCTCAATCCCTCCCATACGATCGCGACCAGCCTCCTCAACGAAGTCCGGAAACAACGCGCGCGCACGCCGACCGCCACCGAGCGTGCGACGACCGGATTTGGGCCGCGCGAGTTCGCCGTCATCGCCTCGCTCTCCGGCGACGAAGCGGGCGCGGCGCTTCGGCCCAGAATCGACGCGCTGCTCGAGACGCTCAACGCCACCGACACCGCAGCGCTCATCGTCTCGACCAGACGGAGTCGGGGCGAAGACGGTTCGAAGCTGTTCCACGCCGGCAGCCAGATCGCCCCGTCGCCCGGTCTCGTCTCTGTCTTTCACCACGGTGGCCGCCACGAGCCCCAGTTCAACGTGGGCTGGCTGAGTCATCCCCCGTTCCCCGCCAGCTGCGTGCGGATCGGGCTCGGGTTCAACTTTTCACGTGCGGCGGGCGAAGACAAGCAGGAACGCGCCCTCGAATTCTTCGAGCGGTTTCAGCGGACGCTCGAGAAGTCGTGGAAGCGCGAGTTCGCCCGATGGATGGCGACCAACGGCGGGTTCATTCAATACGGCGACCGTCCGCCCGCAGTCGATGTCCTGCCGGAGCAGGCGGTCGAGTGGCTCCTGCGCTGCCGGAATGCCGCGGCGCTCGAATGGATCTTCGTCGGACGCTGGCTGTTTCTCGACAACACCGATGCCGCGAAAATCCTCGCCGACCGGGCAAAGCTCGCAAAGGCCGCCGACGATACCTTCCGTACGCTGTACCCGATCTGGCTGGCCGCCTACCGCCCGTCCGAGACCTGACGCAGGGCGGGCATAATAGCGCCAGCAATGCGCGCGCAACAACGGCCGCGGCGAGGATTCGTCATCGCCGCCGTGGTGCTCTCCACGCTGTTCGTTTCAGCCGCAGCCGTCGGCGCCTACCTGCTGTTCGAGCGTCCCAGCTATCGGATGCTCGGAAGCCTCCGGCAGGCTGCGCTGGTCCGCGCGTATCTCCTGAACCCCCGCTTGCGCCATTTCGCCAGGACGCTGGCCGCGCAGGATCCGAAGACGGACCTGATTGCCACCCTCTGGGACACCAACACCGGGGTGCTTCTGTCCCGCCGGATGTATAGCCAGGTGACGATGGAGGGCCTGACCAGATACCGCTATAAACCGGGTCTGAAGAAGCTCGGGTTTCGTACCGGTGCGAGCGGGCTCCGGTGGAACATGGAGACCGAAGATACGCCGATGATCCGGTCCGCGCTCTCCGAGCTCGACACGACGTTTATCGTCACCGCGTCCTACGACAGCAACGGCTTCCGGCGGGTGGACCCGGAGCTCACGACTGCGTGTACCACGCGTGCGCTTTTCCTCGGTGACTCCTTCACGGATGGACTCTGGGTCGAGGACGCTGACACCTTCGTCAACCTCTATGGCCACATCGTACGCGAGCGATCCGGTGTGGCGCTCTGCCCCGTCAACGCGGGCGTGAACGGCTACGGCCCGGCGGAAGAGGCGTACGTCCTGGAGCACGACTTCGAGGCCGCCGGCCGTCCCTCGGTCGTGTTCGTGATGTTCTTTGCGAACGATGTGGACGCGGACTACGACGGCGTGATCAACGGCACCGTCGCCGACCGGCAGCGCCGGTGGAGCGAGAGCCTGCACCACGTCACGAGGATGAAGCGATTCGCCGACACGCACGGCGCCTCGCTGGTGCTCGCCGTCATACCGCCGGCCGAGCAGGTCTTCACGGGCGCCTCGCAGGAGTACTATCAGAACGTGCTGCGTGATTTCTCCAGGAGCGAGGGCATTCGGTTCGTGAACCTGATTGGACGCTTTGCGCCGGTCGAAGCGCGTTCGTTTTACTGGGATTGGGATCCCCATTTCACGCCGCGCGGCCACCGCGAAGTGGCCGAAGCGCTGTACGCGGACACAGCGGATTTGTTCAAATGAGCCAACCCGGCGATCCCGAAGTCTGGTTGCGAGGCCCCCTTCCGGACGTCATTCCGGAGCTTCAGCCCGTCGTGCATTCGCTTCTGCAGGTCCGCGAAGAGATCGCCGGCGTGGCCACACTGCCTGACAACAAGCTGTGGACGAGACCGGGCGGCGCGGCCTCGATTGGCTTCCATCTCCTGCACCTGGCGGGCAGCCTGGATCGCCTGCTGACTTATGCACGCGGCAAGGTGTTGAACGCGGCCCAGCGTGCGGCGCTCGAGGCGGAAGCGTCCGGGGATACCTCCCACCAGCCGGCGGATCTCGTGCGGCTCGCTCTCGAGGCGATCGATGCTGCCATCGTCCAGGTCCGGACGACGCCGCTCTGCACGCTGGACGAGACGCGCGAGGTCGGCCGCGGACGCTTGCCGTCCACCGTGCTGGGCCTGCTGTTCCACGCGGCCGAACACGCGCAGCGCCATTCCGCCCAGATCATTACGACCCGCAAGGTGATCGGGTAGGCTTACGGTCATGGCCAACGAGTGGCTACGAGACCTCTACGCGCATCAGGCCTGGGCTGATGCCGAGCACTGGAACGGGATCGGCGCGCATCCTGCTGCACGAGAGGACGCGGCCATCCGCCAGCGGCTGCACCACATCCACTTCGTCCAGCACGCGTTTCTATGGACCGTCGGCCCCCGCGACCATCCGTTTGCCTTGACGAAGCCGGCCGATTTCACGTCGTTCGATCAGCTGCGCGAATACGCACGCGAGTACCACGTGCAGGCGCCTCTCCTGCGGGACTTGAGCGACGCCCGGCTGGCCGAACCGGTATCGATCGTGTGGTTCAAGGATCCGCCGCTGACGATCACCGTCGCCGAGGCGCTCACGCAATGCGCGATGCACAGCCAGTATCACCGCGGCCAGAACGCCGCGCGTCTGCGGGAACTGGGCGGAGAGCCGCCGACGACCGACCTGATCTACTGGCAGTGGAAAGGCCGCCCGCCCGGGGCGTGGTGACGTGGACGACAGGCGAGCCGCGGAAAGCCGATCGCCGACTACCGCGCTGCTGCTGGGGCTGATTGTCACGCTTGCGGCCGTTGTCGCCGATTCCTGGTACGTCACGAAGCAGATCGCCGGCCTTCGTGTGCTGCAGACCGAGCTGGTGGACCGCAGCCGGAAGAACTCGCTTCAGCTGCTTCGTGTGCAGAACGATTTGAACCAGCTCGGCCTCGCCATGCGCGACATGCTGGACAGCGGCGAGCCGTATCCCCTGACGGCCTGGACGGCGCAGTTTCAGCGGATCCGAACCGACCTGGATTCCGCGCTGCGCAGCGAGCAGGCGGTCGCCGTGTCGCGGCGGACGCCGGAACAGCGCGCCTACCTGGAAAGTTCGCTGGCGCAGTTCTGGGATGCCACGGATCGGATTTTCGCGCTCGCGGCAGGAGGCCAGGAGGCCGAGGCGCGCGCGCAGATCCGGCTGTCGCTGCAGGCGAGACAGGCGGCGCTCGGCACGAGCGTGGCGCGACTCCTCAGAGAGAACAACGAAGCCGAAGAGGCCGCGGCGGCCCGCGTCCAGGAAATCTACAGCCAGGTTCAGCGCCAGGTGTACGTGTTCCTTGCTGCCACGTTCACCGCGATCGCGCTGACCAGCCTGTATCTGATTCGCTCGAACCGCCGTCTTTTCGCACGGCTCGCCTTGTTGTCAGACCAGCGGCGGGAGGTGGCCCGGCAGATGATCGCCACACGTGAAGCCACCCTGCGCGAGATCTCCCGCGAACTCCACGACGAATTCGGCCAGGTGCTGACGGCGATGGGATCGATGCTGAGCCGCGCCGGCCGTCACACACCGGAGGGTTCGCCGCTGCGAGCGGAGCTGCGCGAGATCGGGGAAATTACCCAGACGACGCTCGACAACGTCAGGGGACTGTCGCAGTCGCTCCACCCCTCGATTCTCGAGGAAGCGGGCCTCGAACACACGATCGAATGGTATCTCTCCACGCTGGAACGGCAGCTGGGTGTTACCGTATCGTATGAGCGATCGGGTACGCCGGCCGCAGTCGACAGCGCCGTCGCCATTCACGTGTACCGCGTCCTGCAGGAAGCCTTGAACAACGTCGCGCGGCATTCCGGGGCGCATCAGGCGTGGGTGCGCCTGAGGTTCGCGCCGGATGTCCTGCAGCTCGAGGTCGAGGACCACGGAAAAGGATTCGGCGGCACGCCGCCACGGCGTGGACTCGGCCTCGTCGCGATGCGCGAGCGAGCCGAACTGATCGGAGGCACGCTCGAGTTCGACCGTCCGCGCGAAGGCGGCGCGATCGTTCGCCTTCGCGTGCCTGCTCGTCATGGCGGATAAGATCACGGTCCTGCTCGCCGACGATCACAACCTCGTGCGCCGGGGATTTCGCCGGATGCTCGAAGACGATCCGTCGATAGAAGTCATCGGCGAAGCCAGCAACGGGGACGAAGCCATTGCGCTCGCTGCCTCGCTGAGGCCGGCCGTCATCGTGATGGATTGCGCGATGCCCGGCACCAGTGGGCTCGTGGCGACTCGCCAAATCCTGGCTCGCGATTCGACCGCTGCAGTCCTGATGCTCAGCATGCACGCCGAGGAAACGCTGGTTCGCCAGGCCCTCGATGCAGGGGCGCGCGGATACGTCCTCAAGAACGCGATCGATCTCGACCTCGCGGCCGCGGTCAGGCAGGTGGCTGCCGGCGAAACCGTCCTCGATCCCACCGTGTCCCGGCCTCGCCCTGTCTCGCTCAAGGGCGAGCGAAACCACGGGCTGACACCGCGCGAGCTGGAGGTGCTGCAGCTCATCTGCTCAGGGTTGTCGAACCGCGATATCGCCGCGAAGCTCGATCTCAGCGCCAACACGGTGGCCGTGCACCGCGCGAACATCATGAACACGCTCGGTGTGCACAAGACGGCCGAGCTCGTGGTCTATGCCATTCAAAACGGATTGGTGACGCTGCCGTGAACCGGCGCGAGTTCCTGCGCGCCTGCGGCACGGGCGCCGTGGCCTCCACCTGCTCGGCCCGCTCTCTCCGCGCAAGCGGCGCAGGCCCCCGGCGGATCGTCCTTCCGGCTGACCGACGTCACGACCAGTTCCGGCGTTCAGTTCCGGCACAATGCGGGCGCGTACGGAGGCAAGCTGCTCCCCGAAACGCTTGGCGCCGGCTGCGCGTTCATCGACTACGACGCCGACGGATGGCCGGACATCCTGCTCGTGAACGGGATGGACTGGCCGGGACACAAACGCCGGCCATCAACGCTCGCCCTTTACAGGAACAACCGCAACGGCACCTTTACAGATGTGACCCGGGCCGCCGGGCTCGATGTCGAGATGTACGGCATGGGCGTCGCCGTCGGCGATTTCAACAACGACGGGTTTCCCGACGTCCTCGTCACGTGCGTCGGGCAGAACCGGTTGTTCCGCAATACCGGGAAGGGCACGTTCGTCGACGTGACACGCGCCAGCGGCCTCGGCGGTCGGGCGGGCTTCAGCACCTCCGCTCTCTGGTTTGACTACGATCGCGACGGCCTGCTCGATCTGTTCGTCTGCAACTACGTCAAGTGGACCGCGGATCACGATGTGTTCTGCAGCCTCGACGGCAAACAGAAGTCCTACTGCACGCCCGAGGCTTACCGCGGGGAAACGTGCTGGCTGTTCCACAACCGCGGCAACGGCACATTCGAGGACGTGACGGCGACAAGCGGCGTGTTCGACAGCAGCTCGAAGTCGCTCGGCGTGACGATGATCGATCAGGACGGGTGGCCGGACCTGTTCGTGGCGAACGATACGCAGCCGAACAAGTTGTATCGGAACCTCCGGAACGGCACGTTCAGGGACGTTGCCGTCGAGGCGGGTCTGGCGTTCAGCGCAGAAGGCAAGGCGCGCGCGGGGATGGGGACTGACGCCGCAGACTTCGACAACTCCGGCGTCGCCGGTCTGGTCGTGACGAACTTTGACAACGAAATGGTCGGCCTCTACCGGTCGTCGAGCCGCGGTCTGTACGAGGATGTCGCGCTGAAGGCGGGCATCGGGGCGCCTTCGCGCAGCACGCTTGGTTTCGGATGCGGTTTTCTGGACGTCGATCTCGACGGCCATCTCGATCTCCTCGTCGTCAACGGTCACATCGACGAGACGGTGCGCAATATTCGTGGCAACGTCGGGTACGCGCAGCCGCCGCATCTGTTTCTCAACCGGGGCAACGGGACGTTCCGGGACGCCGTGGCGGACGCCGGCCAGGAGTTCGCCCGGCCGCGCGTGGGCCGGGGCCTTGCGTTCGGCGACTTCGATCGCGACGGTGACGTGGACGTGCTGATGACGGCCAACAACGCGCCTGCGGCTCTGTTCCGCAACGATCAGCTCGCCGGCAACCGCAGCCTGCGGTTTCACCTTGTCGGGACCAAATCCAACCGCGACGCGATCGGCGCGACCGTTCGCATCTTTCATGACGGCGTCTCGCAGTCGCGCCTCGTCAAGACGGGATCGAGCTACCTCTCGCAGTCCGAACTGCCGGTCACGTTCGGCGTCGGAAAGCGCGACCGCGTCTCGCGCGTCGTCATCGCGTGGCCGAGTGGGCGGACCGAGGAATTCAAGGACGTCAAATCCGGCCGAGCGTACGAGTGCGTCGAGGGGAAGGGGCTGACCCCCTGACCAGGCGTGCAGACCTGCTCGATTTGCCCTACGGCGCGATGCTACAGTACCGGCATGGCCGAGAAGACGGATTCCGAGTGGCGCGAGACGCTGACGCCGCAGCAGTACCGGGTGCTCCGCGAGCATGGCACCGAGCCTCCTGGTTCGAGCGCGCTCAACCACGAAAAGCGCGACGGGACGTTCGTCTGCGCCGGGTGCGGACAGCCGCTGTTTTCCGCAGACACGAAGTTCGAGAGTGGCAGCGGATGGCCCAGCTTCTTCAAGCCGCTCGACAGCAGTGTCGAGACGACCACCGACCGAACGCACGGGATGACCAGGGTCGAAGTGCACTGCAAGAACTGCGGCGGCCATCTCGGCCACGTGTTTCCTGACGGCCCGCAGCCGACGGGCATGCGCTACTGCATGAACGGCGCTGCGCTGACCTTTGATCCGGAGAAGAAAACGCCATGAAACCCCTTCGTATACCAACGGCGGCCGAAGCGCTGCCCGGTCGCTCTGAACGGATGCGCGTGCCCGACATGCACTTCGTCAATCGCCATCGCCTCGAACCGCCCTTTCCCGACGGGTTCCGGACGGCCATGTTCGGCATGGGTTGCTTCTGGGGCGCCGAAAAAAAGTTCTGGCAGGTGCCCGGTGTCTACTCGACGGCCGTCGGTTACGCGGCCGGCCACACAGCCAACCCCACGTACCGTGAAGTGTGCACGGGCCTTACCGGCCACAACGAGGTTGTGCTCGTCGTGTACGACCCCGCGAAGGTTCGATACGAGGAACTGCTGCGTGTGTTTTGGGAGAACCACGACCCCACACAGGGGATGCGCCAGGGAAACGACGTGGGGACGCAGTACCGGTCCGGCGTCTACTACTTCGACGACGAGCAATGGCGCGCCGCCGAGGCATCGAGGAGCGTGTTCGAGAAGCAGCTGATGAAGTCCGGCTACGGGCCGATCACGACGGAAATGCTGCCGTCGCCGCCGTTCTACTACGCGGAGGACTACCACCAGCAGTACCTGGCGAAGAATCCGGACGGCTATTGCGGCCTCGGCGGCACAGGTGTCAGCTGCCCGGTCGGCGTCGGCGCGACGACTCCCTAGCACGCAGCGTCCGGCTTCGTCCGGGCGAGTGTCCGCTTGCTCGAACCGCTTCCGATCGATCCGTTCATCGACACGATTGCCCGGCACCTGAGGCATTCGCGTGCAGTCGTCGTGACGGCCCAGCCCGGCGCCGGCAAGACGACGCGTGTCCCGCCGTCCCTCTGCGCGGACGGCCCCGTCATCCTGCTGCAGCCACGCCGCGTCGCCGCGCGAGCCATCGCGCAACGCATCGCGGACGAACGCGGCTGGACCATCGGCGCCGAAGTGGGCTGGCAGGTCCGGATGGAGCGCCGGTTCGGCCCGCGGACGCAGCTCCTGGTCGCCACCGAGGGCGTGCTGACTTCGCGGCTCCAGCAGGATCCGCTCCTCTCCCAGTTCCGCACCGTCGTGCTCGACGAGTTCCACGAGCGGAGCGTGTACGCGGATCTTGCGATCGCGCTGGTCCGGCAGGCGTGCCGGGCCCGAGACGATCTGCGGATCGTCGTCATGTCGGCCACGCTCGACAGCGCGGCGGTGTCCGCATTCCTCGATGACTGTCCGGTCGTGGACGTCCCCGGTCGGTCGTACCCGCTCGACATCAGCTACGCACCCGGGCAGTCCGTTGCCGATGCCGTCGCCGGGCTCGCGCAGACGACGGCCGGCGGCATCCTGTGCTTCCTGCCCGGCGCGTTCGAGATCAGGCGCGCAATCGATGAAATCGGTGCCCGCACCGTCAACCAGGCGGCCGAGGTCGTGGCGCTGTACGGATCGCTGGACGCGGCCGAGCAGGACGCCGTGCTTCGCCCGGGCCGGTCTTCACGGCGCCGCATCGTGGTGGCGACCAACATCGCCGAGACATCCGTGACGGTGCCGGGGATCGCGGCTGTCGTCGATTCCGGTCTGCACAAGGTCGCCCGTTACGATGCCGAGCGGGCGATCGACAGTCTCGAGACGGAGCGCATCACGGCGGATTCGGCCGATCAGCGCGCGGGCCGCGCCGCCCGGCTCGGTCCCGGTTCGGCGCGCCGCCTGTGGGATGCGCGCGATCGCCTGAGGCCGCACCGCGAGCCCGAGATTCACCGCGTCGATCTGTCCGCCACGGTGCTCGATATCATGATCTGGGGCGGCAATCCGCGGACGTTCGAGTGGTTCGAGCGCCCGCGAGACGAGGCCGTCGAGGCCGCGCTGACGCTCCTCGATCGACTCGGCGCCGTCGAGGGAGCGCAGTTGACGGATGTCGGCCGTCGCCTTCAACGCATCCCACTGCCTCCGCGCCTGGCCCGCATGCTCGTCGCAGCCGAAGGCGCGACGTCGATGGCGCGAGCCTGTGCGCTCCTCTCGGAGCGCCATGTGCTGGCGCCACGAGGGACCCGGGCACAGGCGACCACCTCGGACCTCTTGTCCGCGGTCGATCGATGGTCGAGCGTCCCGTTCCACGTCCAGCGCGTTGCACGCGAGATCGAGCAGATCGTGACGCGTGTGTCAGGGGCAAACCGTTCGTTATCCGAGTCGGAGTTTCGCCGGGCCGTGCTCGCCGGCTACCCCGATCGGGTGGCGCAGCGGCGGGAGCCCCGGTCACCTCGTGTCCGCCTTGCGTCGGGCGCGGGCGCCGTTGTCGCGCCGGAAAGCGGCGTGACCGAGGGCGAGTTCCTCGTCGCCCTGGACGTTCACTCGTTGAATTCTGCAGGCTCTCCAGGCCGCGGAGCCCGGAATCAGGACACCTCGAATGCCAGCATTCGTCTTGCGAGCCTTGTCGAACGCGAGTGGCTTGCGCCCAACGCGACCGAAGTTGTGCATCGACTCGATCCCGGCACCGGCTCCGTCAAGGCGACGGTGTTCACCCGCTACGACGCTCTTGTCCTCACTGAACAATCGACGGCGCCGGATCCGGCAGTGGCCGCCGCGCTGCTCGCGGAGGCGTGGCTCACGAGAGGACCGGACGAGGATGACCGGCAACTGCTTCGCCGCCTTCGTTTCGCCGGGCGGCCGGCCGATCCCGGACAACTGGCGGAGCGCGCAGCGACCGATGCGCGGTCTCTTGCCGACGTGACGGTATCGCGTGCCCTGTCAGCCGACGATCGGCGTGCGCTCGATCGCGACGCGCCGGAGGCGGTCGTGGTCCCGAGCGGCCGATCCGTGCGTCTCGAGTACGACGACGACGGTGGTGTGTCGGCCTCGGTGAAACTCCAGGAACTGTTCGGCCTGGCGGACACGCCCAGGGTGGGGGTACGGAAGGAGCCGGTCAGGCTCGCGCTGCTTGCGCCGAACGGACGGCCGGTCCAGATGACGCGCGACCTCCGGAGCTTCTGGGATCGCACCTACCCCGAGGTCCGGAAGGAGCTTCGCGGACGGTACCCGAAGCACCCCTGGCCCGACGATCCCTGGAAAGCGACGCCGACCGCGCGCACGAGGCATCGTCGTTAGGGCTCACGCGAAGCGCATAAGATCTCTCACGGATGGCTGAATGGCGCCGATTCGGGCTCGTGGCAACCGGCTATCTCGCGCTGGCCCTGTTGCTCGTGCGCAGCCTGTTCGGCCAGTTCAGCACGGCGATTGCGCACGATCCCGGCGATCCGCTGCTCAGCGCGTGGATTCTGTGGTGGAACGCGCACCATCTTCCGTTCGTCGGGAGCTGGTGGGATGGTCTGGCCTTCTTCCCCCTGCGCGGCAGCCTTGCGTTCTCAGATCATCGCGTTGGACTCGAGTTGATCGCCGGTCCGGTGCTGTGGCTGGGCGGAACGCCGATTCTCGCCTACAACGTCGCCTTCGTCGCCTGTTTCGTGCTGTCTGCCCTTGCGGCGCACGCGCTGACGCGGATGCTCACCGGAAGTCACGCCGCGGGCGCCGTCAGCGGCATCGCGTTCGGTTTCAATCCTTATCGCATGGCGCACCTCGCGCACCTCGAACTCCAAGCCGCCTTCTGCCTGCCGCTGGCGTTGTTCGCGCTTCATCGGTACGTGGCGACGTCGCGCCGGCGATGGCTGGTGGCGTTCTGGCTGATGCTGGCCTTGCAGGGGCTGTGCAGCGGCTACTACCTGTTCTTCTCGATCCCGCTTGTGGGCCTGTGGATTCTCTGGTTTTCCGGAAAGGCGCCGTTCTCGCGCCGGGCGGCGCTCGTCAGCGCCTGGGCTCTGGCATTCATCGTGCTGCTGCCGGTCCTGCTGCAGTACCGCACGATTCATTCGCAGGTCGGGTTCGGCCGCGGCTTCGGAGAAATGAGGGACTTCAGCGCGGATCTGACCGGCGTGCTCAGCGCCCAGCCCATGAAGTTGTGGCGCGTGCCGTCGATGGCGAGCAATCCGGAAGCGGAGGTCTACGTCGGCGTGTTTGCCCCATTGCTGATTCTCGGCGCGATCGGCTGGCGCCGATCGTCTGCCGTGGATGCTCAATCGCGGCAATGGAGGCTGCTCCGCCTATGGCTCACGGTAGTGGCCGTTGTTTTTGCGCTTGTCGCCTTGAGTACGGTGTGGGGGCCATGGACATTTCGACTCGGGCCGGTGCGGGTGTCGGCGGACGGCTCAGACAAGCCCCTGACGGTCGCGTTCGCGGCGTGCGTGCTGCTCGTCCTCACCTCGGCGAGCTGGGCTGCGGTCTGGCGCGAGCGATCGACGTTTGCGTTCTACGTGACGTCCGGGGTGATCGCCTGGCTGTTTGCGCTCGGTCCCGCCCCGCACTTTCTGAACCGGCCGCTGCTCTATCGCGGCCCATACGCGCTGTTGATGCTCCTGCCGGGATTCGCTGACGGGTTCCGCGCCCCGGCACGCTTCATGATGATCGCGGCGTTGGCGATCGCCGTGGCCGCAGGTCTCGCCTTCGTGCGCCTGACGGCTTCGCGTCCGGGATTCGTACGTCTCGCGGCTGCGGCCGCCGCCATCGCACTGCTTGCTGTCGACAGCTGGCCCGCCGCTCTTCCCGCCGCGGCTGTTCCCGCTCCGATGATGACGTTGCCCGGCATTCGCGCTGTCGTGCTCGAACTGCCGCTCGGCGGCGTGTTCGACGATATCGCCGCCGTCTACCGGTCGGTGTTTCACGGCCGGCCAGTCGTCAACGGCTACAGCGGATACGACCCTCCCGCTTACCAGATCCTGAAGCTGGCACTCGAGCGGCAGGATGAAACCGTCGTGCCCGTTCTCGCCTCGTACGCGCCTCTCCTCATCCGGCTGGACATGACTTCGAGCAAGAGCGCGAGCTGGGAAGACTTTGTCCGGCGGGCCGGCGGCGCCGACGTCGGCTCCGGTCCACGCGAACGCGTGTTTCTGCTCCCGCAACAGCCGCTCAGTCAGCCTGACGCCGGCGCTGCGCTGCCGATCAGATCGGTTCGGGCGATGCCTTCCGGCGCCGCGGTGCCGCTCAGGGTCAAGCCGGACGGCACCGTCGAAGCGAACTGGCAAAGCGCCGGGCCGCAACGATCCGGAGACGAACTCCTGATCGAGCTGGACGGCCCGCACACCGTTGCCGAAGTCGCTCTCGCGACCGGGGCGGACGAGCGCGAATATCCCGGAGCGGTGCTGATCGAGACGTCGGCGGACGGGCGCGAATGGGTTCAGCAGTGGAGAAGCGGCTCGGGCGGCGCGGCGTTCCTGGCTGCGGCCGAAGCGCCGAATCATCCGGTGTTGAGATTTCGAATCGGCCCTGCCGACGCGAGGCTCGTCCGGATTCGTCAGTTGTGGAACGACTCGTCACATCGGTGGAGTATTTCGAGCCTCGCCGTGCGCGACGGAACGCCCGGTTCAGGTCGTCCGCGATAAGCCGCCGGCCCCGGCGTTCTCATGTCGCATCGAACGCTGTTCCGAAGAGGGGTTCTCCAGCTCGCGAGGCATAAAAACCAAATGCCGCGAGTCCCACGATCAGCAGGAGGAGCCACGTGCTCGTGGGCGCGTACAGCTTCGAGAAATCGGCGGTCAGGCCTCCCTGCGTCAGGATGAAATTGGTCAGGAACGCCATCATCTGGGCGAACATGCCGTAGTGCACGAGGACCAGCACGTAGACCAGCGACACCACGGCGGCGAACAGCAGGTTCAGCCCGATCTGCTCGGTGCCGGCGTCAGTGACCAAAACAAACGCGAGGAGGATTCCTGAAATCAGGGCTGCGGGCCATGTTCGCTTGACGAGCATCCGCGCGAGCGCGAAGGACAGCGTGATCAGCATGCCGTTGAACAGGGCCGTTGGCGGCATGCGCAGCAGCGCCGACAGCGCGTGCCGCGTGCTGAGCAGGAAATCGAGGCTGAGGCCTCGCAGCGGCGGCGGCGCGGCTCCGAACAGCGACGGCAACAGGAGCAGCGCACACCGCGCGAGCGCGACGAGGACCCCGGCGGCGATGCCGACCAGGATGTCTCGGCCGACGCGCGGATCGCGGAAGCGGCCGCCGAGCAATCGGCTCCACGACATCAGGATCTCCGGGCTGTAGCGGCGGACGTACGGTTCGAGCGCGAGGTAAATCAGCCACATGATGCCCGCATACAGCAACTGGCTCGCCGCGAAGTCCTGGATGAAGTGACCGAGCTCGGTGAGCGGCTCCAGCCAGTGCCTCGCGCCCAGCACCCAGGCGACGAACATGATGCCGACCAGGACGAGCGCGATGCGCGTGGCGCCGCGGCGATCGCCGCGGCCGTTCCTGATGTTGTAACGCGCCAGCAACAGCCCGCCAATCGAGAGCGCGAAGACGATCAGAAAGAGCCCGAATCGGATGACGCTCCTGCCGGTCTGTCCTGGCGGCTCTTCGCGTGGACGCCGGGTCCACGGCCCGACGATTTGGAAAAACGCCGGCCGGCCGCGATAGCCTGCCGCTTCAACCCTCAGCGTGATGTCGGCACGACCCGGCATCGGCCCTTCCCACGCCTTGCGCTCGTCGGCGTAGCCGTTGGGAACCCACTGTGACGGCGTCGGCTTGAATGTGTTCGCGTCGAGGCCCGCAGCGTCGAAGAAGCGGTTCCAGTCCATCGGCTCGGACGTGTCCCGAGCTTCGTCCACCTGCGGCGTCACCATGGTGAACTGGGTGAGGTGGCCCTGGACGTCCAGCACGATTGACGTCATGCCGGAGACGGTCATCGGCGGATCGCCGAACTGAGGCGTCCATTCCGCCCCGAGCGTCTCGAGGTTGCGCGGGCTGGTGCGATACCAGAACCGCAGCGACGGGAAATACGCGTTCGCGAGCGCATCCCAGCGGTTGGCCGTGCGATCGGTGCGCAGCACGTAGAAGATGTAATCCTGCAGCACCAGGAACCCGCGCGCCGTATCGGCCGGCCGATCGGCGTAGCCCAGCTTCGTCAGTGTCTCGCGTGCCCGATCCTCGAGAGCGTCCGCGCCCTTGTCCATGGGAATTCGCGCGATGAAGAGCGTGCGGTCCGACAGCATCGCCACGGCCAGGATTCCGGCGACGATCGCGGCAAACAGCGACAGCCCCAGCGCCGGACTGAATGCGCTCGTCTCGCCGGCGGCCGCCACCATCTCCGGCGACGGCGTTTCGCCGGCCGCCAGCGCCGCGGCGAGCGGATCGCCGCCGGGCAGCGCGGCGGCCACCGCAAGGGCGGATCCAGGCCGCAGGGTGGGATCGCGTTCGAGGCACCGGAGGATCACGCGCTCAATCGCCGGATCGAGATCGCGTACTAACGACGAGGGCGTGGATATTCGACCGCTTCGCTGCACTGCGACGAGATCGTTCAACGTCTTGGCTTCGTACGGCCGCCGCCCGGTGAAAAGCTCGAAGAGCACGAGGCCGAGCGCGTAGAGATCCGTACCGACGGAAGCCTGACCGCCGGCCAGCAGTTCCGGCGCCATGTATTGTGGCGTTCCCGCGTGAGAGGCCGTCGGGTCGCCGACCGCAACGGCCAATCCGAAATCGGCGACGCGGACGTTGCCGTCGCCGTCGATCATGATGTTGGCGGGTTTGAGATCGCGGTGCAGCACGCCGCGGTCGTGGGCGGCCGAAAGGCCCGCGCAGAGCTGGCGCGCGATCTCGATGGCCTTGTCCTGCGGGATCCGTCCAATCCGGCGGAGCAGCGACGCCAGATCCTCGCCGTCGACGTACTCCATCGTCAGGAACGGCCGGCCTTCCGCCTGCCCGAGATCGTAGAGACGGCAGACGTTCTTGTGCGAAACTTGTCGGGCTGTGCGGAGCTCGGCGTGAAACTGGGCGAGTCGTTCGGGGTTCGCCGCGACGGCCTCGGGCAGGAACTTCAGCGCCACCGTCTGGTCGAGTATCAGGTCGTCAGCGCGGAATACCTCGCCCATGCCGCCGCGACCGAGCAACGCGACAAGTCGATACCGTCCGGCAATCACGGAGCCCGGCACGAACCGGTGCGACGGCGTGGGCGTGTGATCGCCGGGCCCCCAGCTCCGCGCTCGGGTCAGTGCCGACGCCCCGTCAATCGTCGGGTCGTCGTCTTCGGATCGCGACACGGGGCGATTCTACTGGAGGAACATCAATGAAACGGAAATTGATTGCCGCGACTCTGGCGGTGGTGGGCGCGGGCGGAATCGTGCTGGCGCAAGGATCCCGTTCGCCGAGTCCGACAGGCACCGCGGCCACACAGGTTGGCGGGAAGTACGTGGCCGGCGGAGAGGCGCCGCAATACCAGGGCGGAAAATGGATCGAGATCACGTACGGCCGGCCGATCAAACGCGGCCGGGATCTGTGGGGATCCGGGGCGAACTACGGACGGACGCTGAACGACGGCGCGCCGGTCTGGCGCGCCGGCGCGAACGTCTCGACGCGGCTGAAAACGGAAGTTCCGCTCGTCGTCAATGGCAAGACCGTGCCGGCCGGCGAGTACAGCCTGTTCATCGATCTCAAGCCGAACAACTGGACGCTGATCGTGTCGAGGTGGGCGGCGTCCCCGACCTTCCCGGGGACCAAGGACGCGCTCTTCGGAGCGTTCGACTACACGCCGGACAAGGACGTCGTTCGATCGCCGATGAAGCTGGACGCGCTCCCCTTCGCCGTCGATCAGCTGACGTGGACTTTCGTGGACATGTCGGAGAAGGGCGGGAGGCTCGCCATCATGTGGGACAAGGTGATGGCGTCCGCGCCGTTTTCCGTTCCGTAGTGGCCGGCTTTAGCCGGCCGCCGTGATGTCCGGCTGAAGCCGGCCGCTATTTCTTTTTCAATTCGGTGTACGCGATTTGCATGTTCTCCTTCGCGTTGCCGAACTGCTCGTTGGCGCTGGCGACGTAGCCTTTGAATTTCGCCGGGACTTTGTATTGGGCGGCGGCCTGGTCCGCCGTCTTGCCGGCCTTGATCGCGGTTTCCGCGTACGTCACGAAATCCTGCGTGAACTCGGCGTACTCCTTCAGATCGTTGAAGGTGCCCACGGGAATGTGGCCGTTGATGATGGTGTCCACGTTCTTGAGGCCGGCGACCACCTTGGCCAGCGTCTTCGGCTGCTCGACGATGCTGCCGCCATTAGCCGGGTCGATGTAAGGCAGCGCTTTCCAGGCAAACATGTCGCCGACGTGCATCGTCCTCAGCCCGGTGAACACGACGAAGGTGTCACCGTTGGTGTGGCCGGGGCCGAAGTAGTACAGATCGATCTGATCCTTGCCGGCGCCGAGCGTCAGCTTGTCCTTGTACGTCCGCGTCGGCAGGAATCGCCCCTTCGCGCCCTTGAACTCGTCCATCCGGGACATGTTCGTCTTCGTGTTCTCCTGCACGATGCTCTCGACGTTCGCCCCGAAGAATTCATTTCCGCCCGTGTGGTCGCCGTGCGTGTGCGTGTTGATGATGCGGACGATCGGTTTGCTGGTGACCGTCTTGACGCGATCGAGGATCGTCTGGCCGTACCCGGGCAGCTTGGTGTCCACGAGGGTGACCCCGGCGTCGGTGATGAACACGGCCGTGTTGCCGCCGCTGAACGCGGTCGTGTCCTCTATGCCGGAGCCCGTCACGATGTAGAGGTTGTCCTTGATCTTTTCGATCCTGGTCGCGGCGATGGCCTTCGCCGACGGTCCAGCCGGCGGCGCCTGGCCGGACACCGCCATCGACAAGGCGCCAAGCGCCGCCAACGTGCCGAGTGCAACCGCTCGCGTCATCGTCTGCTCCTACTTCTTCTTCAGTTCGTCGTACGCGACCTGGATGTTGTTCTTGATGCCGCCGAGGAACGTGCTGACAGCGTATCCCTTGTAGCGTTCCGGGAGCTTGTATTCGGCGGCGGCGGCGTCAACAGTCTTCCCGGCCTTGATCTCGCCCTGCACCCACTTGACGAAGTCGGTATTGAAGGTCCCGTATTCCTTCAGGTCGGCCATCGTCATCCTCGGGCTGTGGCCGGTAATGATGGTGTCCACGTTCTTGATGCCCGCGGCCGCCGCGTTGATCGTCTTGCCGTAGTCGACCGCGCTGCCGCCGTTGTTCGCGTCGATGATCGGCGTCGTCTTGCCGGCGAACGCGTCGCCGGAGTGCATCACGCGCAGGGTGCGGAAGACCACCCAGGCGTCGCCGTTGGTGTGGGCGCGGCCGAAATAGTACAGGTCGATCTGGTCGGCGCCCGTGCCGAGCGTCAGCTTGTCCTTGAACGTCTTTTTCGGGATGAACACGGACTTGTCGCCCTTGAAGGCGTCCATCTTTTCCATGTTCGTCTTCGTGTTTTCCTGCGCGACGAATTCGACCGACGCGCCGAAGAACTCGTTGCTGCCGTTGTGATCGCCGTGCGTGTGCGTGTTGATGATCGTGGTGATTGGCTTGTTCGTGACCGACTTGACCTTGTCGAGGATTGCCTGTCCCCAGTTGGCCAGCTTGGTGTCGACCAGCACGACGCCGCGGTCGGTGATGAACGCCGCCGTGTTGCCGCCGCCGCCGGTGATCATGTAGAGGCGGTCGTTCACCTTTTCGATCTCGGCGACGTTCGGTCCCTGCGGGCCGCGTCCCGCTCCTTCACGGTTCTGAAAGCCGGCCGCGGCGAGCGTCATCCCGCCCGCCGCGAGCAGAATGCCGAGTACGATTGCACGCTTCATGAGATACCTCCAGGAAAGAACACCCGTTGAACAAACCAGAATGCGCCGGCGAGAATGACCACGACCGACCCGGCAAACGCCAGGTGGCGGCCGGCCCACTCGCTCCGTGACCGCAGGCCCTGAAATAGCGAGGCCACCAGCACGACGACCAGCAGCTGCCCGATCTCCACGCCGACGTTGAACGCAAACAGGGACCAGCCGAGCGCACGCGCCGGCAGATCCATCTCGCGCAGCACGCTGGCGAATCCGAACCCGTGAATGAACCCGAACGTGAACGCGATCCAGACGCGAACATCCCGGCCGCCCTTGGCGAGAATGTTGTCCGCGCCGACGTAGACGATGCTGAGGGCGATGGCCGGCTCGATGAGACGCGCGGGCGGCGTCACGATGTCCAGCGCCGCCAGCGACAGCGTGATGCTGTGCGCCACGGTGAACCCGGTGACGACGAACAGCAGCTGCCGCGTCGTCCCGCCGAGCAGCAGCAGGCCGACCAGGAAAAGAATGTGATCGGGGCCGATGAGGATGTGATGGATCCCCGCCGGGATGAATTTCTTCACGACGGCGAGCACACCCTGCCGCGTGCCGGCGAAGTACTCGAGGTGCGGGTGCCGGCCGTCGAGGATCATCTGCGACGTCAGCGTCTCGCCCTCGTACATATTCACGAACGTCTGGTGCTGGGGATCGTACGGGAACATGACGGTGTTGAGCGCGACAGTGCCGGGCGCCGCCGCCGCCGGGTACCGCAGGCGCAGGCGCAGCGACTGCCGTTCGCGCAGAATCTCCGGCTCCGACCATTCGGGAGTCAGCCGCCGGCCGTCGGCGTCGAGTTGCAGACGGGGCGCGAGAAGCGCGCGGATGGCGGAGGCTCGTTCGGCGACCACGTCCGGCTCGAGCAGCCGCTCGGGGGGCGCGAGCTGGAGATCGTGGGCCACGTCGAAGATGTGCACGACGATCGACACGTCGAGCCCGTTCTTCTGCACCTGCACGTCGAGGTAGCTGAAGGGAACGGGATGCGCGTGAACGGGGGCCGCGAGCGCGAGAAACGCGACCGCAAGGCACACTCGCGCGAGCCGTTGCATGGAGTGCAATGGTAACGTAAACCCGTGGAAATCGCGCCTGGGGCGTTTCACTTGCCGGGCTGCCTCTCGCTCGAACAACAGCGCGTCCTGGTGGACCGGTGCCGCGCGCTGATGGACGGGCCTGTGCCGGGCTACGTGCCGAGGGTGCGGGGCGGCGGCGTGATGCACGTCCGCATGCTGTGCCTCGGCAGCCACTGGAACGGCCTGCTGTACAAATACGAGCCCGGCCGGTCAGATTTCGACGGCCTGGCGGTGCCGCCGCTGCCCGATGATTTCAGGCGGCTGGCCAACGGGATTGCCGAATCGGTCGGCATGCGGCTCGACGCCGACCTGTGCATCATGAATCACTACGGCACCGACGGACACATGGGCGTGCATCAGGACAAGGACGAAAGCGAAGGCTCGCTCTCGGCCGGGCATCCGGTCGTCTCCGTGTCGGTCGGGGATGCGGCGCAGTTTCTGTTCGGGGGCCTGCGCCGCCGCGACCCCGTGGACACCATCCGGCTCGAATCGGGCGACGCGTTCGTGTTCGGCGGCCCGGCGCGGCTGCGCTACCACGGTGTCTCGCGCATCGTGCCCGGCACCGCGCCGCCGGCCCTCGGCGTCGAGGGTCGTTTCAACCTGACGTTTCGGCAATACTGAGCGCACCGGAGGCCGCCATGCTGTCACGACGAACGATGCTTCTCGCTCCTCTTGCGTTATCGGCCGCGCCGGCAGGCTTTGCCGTCGACGGTCCGGCCGCGCCGAAGAGGCCTGCCACCGGGAAAATGTCCTTAGCCATTCACCAGAACACTTCCGCCGCAGCGGGCTATCGACGGTCCCTCGAGGGCTGGGCCCGCGCCGGCGTCAAGAACGTCGAAATTACCGTGCAGCTCCTCGACGAGTTCCTGAAGACGGACTCGCTTGCCGCGGCGAAGCGCGTTCTCACCGATCTGGGGCTCACGCCCGTTTCCTGCGCCTGCGGTGTCCAGGGCATCTGGGAGCCGAACCCGAACCGCGCCGCGGGCCTCGAGGATCTGAAGCGGCGTTGCGCGATGCTGGGCGAGCTGGGCCTGAAGCGTCTCTATGCGCCAACGCAGACGACCGCGAAATTCACGCAGGACGACTACAAGACGGGCGTAGACAACATGCGGCAGGTCGGCGACATCGCGAAACAGGCGGACATGATCGCGATGGCCGAGTTCGTGCGCGCGTCCACCTTTATCGCAACGCTCGGCACGGCGGTGAAGATGACGCGCGAGGCGGCGCATCCCAACATGAAGATTCTGTTCGACTGCTATCACTTCTGGTCGGGACAGAGCAAATTCGAGGACCTCGATCTGCTGCGTCCAGGCGACATCGGGCACGTGCACTTCCAGGATGTGCCGGACATGCCGCGCGAGCTGCTCGATCAGACCACGCGCGTCATCCCGGGCGACGGTGTCACGCCGCTGGTGAAAATCCTGCGCAAGCTGGCGGAGAAGGGGTACGCAGGCCCGCTGTCGGTCGAATTGTTCCTGCCGAAGTTCCAGCAGGGGGATCCGTTCGAAGTCGCGCGCGAAATCCGCCAGAAGTCCGAAGCGGTCATGCGTCAGGCGCGCGTGATCTGATCGAGGGCGATGCCGGTCGTGCGCATCAGCGGCGCCGACGATCCGCGCGTGAGCGCGTACCGGTCGGTCACGGATCCCGAACTGATGCGGGCGCGCGGGCTCTTCGTCGCGGAGGGCCGGTTGGTTGTCGAGCGCCTCATCGCGGAAGGCCGATACGACATCCAGTCGCTGCTGTTGAGCGAAGCGGCCCGCCGCGCGCTTGAGCCGGCATTGGGGGCGCTCCAACCGTCGGTTCCGGTCTACGTCTGCCAGTCGCCCGATTTTCGCGGCATCTCGGGGTACGACGTGCACCGCGGCTGCCTGGCGCTCTCTGCCAGGCCTGCGCCGCCACTGATTGACGACGTCCTGGCGCAGGCGCGGCTCGTCGTAGTGCTGGAGGGCGTGACGAATGCGGACAACGTGGGCGGCGTCTTCAGGAATGCGGCCGCTTTCGGTGCGGATGCCGTGCTGCTGGATGGTGCGTCGTGCGATCCGCTCTATCGCAAGGCGATCCGCACATCGATGGCCGCGACCCTCCACGTCCCGTTCGCGCGCATGAATGACCGGGCCGACGACTGGCCGGCCGCGCTCGCGGGGTTGAAAGCGCGCGGATTCACCCTCGCGGCGTTCACTCCCTCGGGCACAGCGTGCGACCTCGACGAGCTGGCGGCGTCTGCCGGCCCTGCACGGATCGCGCTCCTCTTCGGGAGCGAGGGGCCCGGGCTCGGCGCCGTGTCTGAAGCCGCCGCCGACTACCGCGTTCGCATCCCGATCGACCCCCGCGTGGACTCGCTGAATCTGGCCGTCGCCGCCGGCATCGCGCTGCATCGCCTTTCTTCGGGCAGGCAGGGCAGGCGCCGCTGGCAGGCTGGATCAACTGGCTGATCGATTGCACCTGCGTCTCCGTGATCGCGGTAATCCCGCGGGAAATGGAGAGGCCGATGCAGATTCTGCCAATCGTGACGGTCGTCACCCTGGCCCTGATTGCCACACCGGGTCACGCCGATGTCGCTCACGCTGATCCCGTCCTCGTGCGATCCGTTCTCGACGGGGACACGATTGACGTCGCTGGCGTCGGGCGCGTGCGGCTGCTCGGCATCGACGCGCCTGAGCTCGCGCACGGCCACGGCACAGCGGCGCCGTTTGCCTACGAGGCCCGCGAGAAGCTCGTCGAGCTGGTGCTGCACCGCTGGGTGCGGCTCGAGGCGGACGTGGAGCGGCTCGACGGCTACGGCCGTCATCTCGCCTATGTCGTGCGCGAGGACGGGTTGTTCGTCAACGCGGCGCTCCTCCGCGAAGGTCTGGCGCGCGTCAGCGCCCGCGTGCCCCTGGCCCGGTTACGCGAGCTCCAACGCGCCGAGGCCGAGGCGCAGGGCTCAAGACGCGGCATGTGGGGCCACGCCCCGCCCGCGCACTCCCCGAGTTATACTCGGCGGCGGAAATCCCCACTCTGAGAGCATAGGAGCTCGTGCCCGAGATTCCCGTCGAATATGCGTCGCAGCGCAAGATCCGTGAACGCAACAAGCTGTATTACCGATTCAACCACTGGCCGATTTGGATCTTCGTCTTCTTCATCACGCCCGGTCCGCTGACCTTCGATCTGTTCGAGCACGGGCTCGACACGCGCATGGCGCTCTGGCTGGGCCTCGTGCTCGTGGGCACGGGCATCGCCGGACTTCGCGGCGGGCTGCCCGGCGTCGAGCCGAAGCCCTACATCATCCGCTTCACCGAGGACCGGCCGAACCCGCTCTATCGCCGCGTGTGCTACACGTTCGCGTGGAGCGAGGTCATCACGTTCGCCGTGCTCAACATCACGGGCCTCGTCCTCGCCATCATGACGGGGCAGTGGTATCTCAAGCAGATCTACCGGTATGCGTACTTTCCCATCGCGGGATCTATCTGGCTGCTCGGCGCGTTCGGGAAACTGCCGCGCGTCAAGCCGTCCACCAAGGGGGAAGGGCACGAGCGCCGCTATTTTTACGGGTCGGTCTGGGCCGTCTGCTTCGCGCAGCCCGCGCTCTGGCTGATGTGGAAAGTGATCCCGCGGACGACAATCGGCGACACGATCAAACTCGTCATCTTCATCGCCATCCTCGCGTTCGTCGGCAACCTCGCGCGCCTCGGCCGGCTCCCTCGCACGCGCCCCATCGTTCCCGGCGAACTTGCGGTCTCTGATTAGCGCCTGTTTCATCACGAAGTCACGAAGAACACGAAGGTCATCGTCTTTGGGTCTTCCCGGTTGGCTTCGTGATCTTCGTGTTTTCGTGATGCTCAGTCGTTGCGACTAAGATCTCACGCGTGACGAAGCAGGGATGGGAGGGGTGGGATGAGTACGCGCCCTTCTACGACTGGGAGAACGCGCGGACACTGGGGCGGCGCGACGTCGCCTTCTGGCGGCGCGTGGCCTCAGAGGCGGGCGGTGCGGTGCTCGAGCTCGGCTGCGGCACGGGCCGCATCTCGCTCCCGCTCGCACGCGCCGGCGTCAGCCTTGTGGGCGTTGACCGTTCGGCTCCGATGCTCGCGCGCGCCGCGGCGCGCGCCGCTCGAACGTCTCGCAGGATTCCCTTCGTGCGGGCCGACATCCGCTCGCTGCCGTTCCGGCGCGGACGCTTCACGATGGTCCTCGCGCCCTACGGCGTTCTGCAGTCGCTCATTCGCGAGCGCGATCTGAAAGCCACCCTCGAATCGGTGGCGCGCGTGCTCCGGCGCGGCGGAACGTTCGGCATGGACCTGGTTCCGGACGTTCCCAACTGGCGCGAATACGAGAACCGCGTCCAGCTCGCAGGCCGGTCGCACGGCGGCCGGCGCCTGACGCTCGTCGAGTCGGTCCGGCAGGACCCGGGGCGCCGCCTCACGACGTTCGATCAGCGATACATCGAACGCCGCGGGGGACGCACGACGGAGCACTGTTTCGAGCTGACGTTCCGCACGTTGTCCATCCCGCAGATGCGGCGGCGGCTCGAACGGGCCGGATTCCGCGTGAAAACCGTCCTGGGCGACTACGGCGGTCAGCCCTGGGACGCGCGCGCCGATGTCTGGATCCTCCTGGCGGAAAAGGTGTAAGATTTTCCGTTCCATCTCGTTGATTTGTCTGGGGTTTCTCGGCGGTTTGCCATCTGGAGCTTCAACCATGTCCGGCCATTCGAAATGGGCGTCGATCAAGCACAAGAAAGGCGCCCTTGACGCCAAGCGCGGCAAGATATTCACGCGCATCATCAAGGAATTGACCGTCGCCGCCCGCGCGGGCGGAGGCGACCCCGACATGAATCCCCGGCTTCGGACGATCATTGCCGACGCCAAGGCGGCGAACATGCCGGCCGAAAACATCAAGCGCGCGATCCGGCGCGGCACCGGTGAAGAGCCGGGCGTGTCGTACGAGGAAGCGCAGTACGAGGCGTACGGCCCCGGCGGCGCGGCGGTCATCATCGACGTCCTCACCGACAACAAGAACCGCACGGTGGGCGAGTTGAGGCACCTGATCGAAAAACACGGCGGCAATCTCGCGGCCGCGAACGCCGTCGCCTGGATGTTCTCGAAGAAGGGCTACATCGTCGTCGAAAAGGCGAAGGCTGACGAAGAGAAGCTGCTCGCGGCGGTGCTCGACGCCGGCGCCGACGATCTCCAGGACGACGATCCCAACTGGGAGGTGCTGAGCGCGCCGGAAGCGTTCACCGCCGTGAACGAGGCCGTGAAAGCCCTCGGCGTCGAGCCCGCCAGCGCGCAGGTGTCGATGATTCCGCAGAACTACGTCAAGCTCGAAGGCAAGGTCGCCCAGCAGATGTTGAAGCTCATGGAAGCCCTCGACGACTACGACGACGTGCAGCACGTGTGGTCGAACTTCGACATCTCGGAGAAGGAGATCGAGGCCTCGCTCGCGTGAAGATTTTCGGGATCGACCCCGGTTCCGAGCGCACCGGTTACGGCTGCGTCGAGACCGATCGGGTCGCGGCACCGCATGGTCATGTGCGGGGCCATCAGCGCACCGCCCAACGCGACGTTTCCTGAAAAGCTCCTGGTCATCCACACGCGCCTCGCCGCGCTGCTGGCGGAGTGCCGTCCCGATTCGGTCGCGATCGAAAACCTGTTCTATTCGACCAACGTGCGCAGCGCGCTGAAGCTCGGGCACGCGCGCGGCGTGGCCATGCTGGCGGCGGTCGAGGCGGGCGTGGCGGTGTTCGAGTACACGCCGGCGGAAATCAAGCGCGCCGTGGTCGGCTACGGACGCGCCGAGAAGACGCAGGTCCAGCAGATGATCAAGCTGCTGCTCGGACTGACGGCGGTGCCCTCGCCGCACGACGCCGCCGACGCGCTCGCGGTGGCCATCTGCCACGTGCATGCGCAGGGACCGCCCCACGTGGCGAATGTCCTGGCCGCCGCGCGGTCGCCGAAATCGGCGACCAGCTGGCGCCATTACCGGCCGTGATCGCGCACCTGCGAGGACGAATCCTCGAGAAACAGCCGACAAGGGTCATTGTCGAGGCGGGCGGCGTCGGCTACGACGTCGCGGTTCCGTTGTCGACCTTCTACGGTCTGGGCGAGCCTGGCGCCGACGTCGCGCTACGCGTGCACACCCACGTGCGCGAGGATGCGCTGGCGCTCTACGGCTTTGCGACGGCGCTCGAGCTCGACCTGTTCGATCGGCTCATCAGCATCAGCGGCATCGGGCCGAAGCTCGCGCTGGCCGTCTTGTCGGGCATCGAGCCCCCCGATCTCGTCGCCGCGATCGAGCGGGGCGATCTCGCGCGGCTCACGGCGATTCCCGGCGTCGGTAAGAAAACGTCCGAGCGCATCGTGCTCGAGTTGAAGGATCGGCTGCCGCGCGCCCGCGTCGCGGAGACGGCCGGCGACACCACGCCCGCGGGAGCCGGCGTGCGCGACGATCTGCTCTCCGCGCTCGTGAACCTGGGGTATCATCGGCCCCTTGCCGAGAAGGCGGTCGACGCGTCCCTGAAGGCGATTGGCCGTGACGCGGGCTTCGAACGTACGCTGAAGCAGGCCCTGAGAGAAGTCGCGAAGTGACGCCTCTGCCGTGACGAACGACCGCATTGTGACCGCCGCTCGCGTGGACGAGGAGACGCAGGACGAAGTCGGCCTGCGTCCGCGCGCCATCGACGACTACATCGGCCAGGATCGCGTCCGCGAGAACCTGCAGGTGTCGATCACGGCGGCCACCAGGCGGGGCGAGGCGCTCGATCACGTGCTGCTCTACGGGCCTCCAGGCCTCGGCAAAACGACACTGGCCTACGTGATCGCCAACGAGCTGGGCGTTCCGATCCGCGCGACGTCAGGGCCGGTACTGGAGAAGCCGGGCGACCTGGCGGGCATCCTGACGGACCTGGCTGAACACGACGTGCTGTTCATCGACGAGATTCATCGCATGTCGGCGACGATCGAAGAGATTCTGTATCCCGCGCTCGAGGACTACGAGCTGGACATCATGATCGGTCAGGGCCCCGGCGCCCGATCGGTGAAGGTGCCGCTCAAGAAATTCACCCTCGTCGGCGCGACGACGCGCGCGGGGCTGCTGACCTCGCCCCTGCGGGCGCGGTTCGGCATCGTGCACCGGCTGGAGTTCTACACGGAGCGCGACCTCGAGGAAATCATCCGGAGGTCGGCGCGGATCCTGGCCGTGCCGCTCGAGCCGGGCGCCGCGGCCGAGCTCGCACGGCGGTCGCGCGGCACGCCGCGTATCGCCAACCGCCTCCTGCGGCGCGTTCGCGATTACGCGCAGGTGCGCGCAGCGGGCACGATCACCCTCGACGTCACTCACGCCGCGTTGAAACTGCTCGAGGTGGACGAGCACGGGTTCGACGAAGTGGATCGCAAGCTGCTGCGGACGATCATCGACAAGTTCGGAGGCGGGCCGGTGGGCGTCGGCACCATCGCCGCCGCCATCAGCGAAGAGAAAGACGCCATCGAAGACATCTACGAGCCGTTCCTGATTCAGGTCGGCTTTCTCGATCGGACCCCGCGCGGACGCGTGGCGACGCTGCGGGCGTACCAGTATTTCGGGCTCGAGGCCCCTGACGATCGAAGAAGGGATTCGCGGTTGTGGTGAGCGCGCGGAAGAACACTCGTGTCGGCGGCAGGCCGACGATGATCAGATCGCTGGCGACGTACGTGCCGCCGAATGTCCTGAGCAACGCCGACCTCGAGAAGCTCGTCGACACCACCGACGACTGGATCATGCAGCGCGTCGGCATCCGCGAGCGGCACATCGCGGCGCCCGGCGTGGCGACGTCGGACCTCGGCAAGGAGGCGGCGCTCAAAGCCATTGCCCGGGCCGGCCTGACGCCCGACGACATCGGCCTCATCGTGACGGGCACCGTCACGCCGGACATGCTGTTCCCGAGCACGACGTGCCTGATTCAGCACAAGATCGGCGCCCACCACGCGTGGGGATTCGATCTCAGCGCCGCGTGCTCCGCCTTCACGTACGCGCTGACCACCGCCAGCCAGCTCGTCGCCACCGGCGCGCACGAACACGCGCTCGTCGTGGGCGCCGACGTGATGTCGAGCATCATCGACTACCAGGATCGGGCGACGTGCGTGCTCTTCGGCGACGGCGCAGGCGCGGTCGTGGTCTCCGCGGCCGACGACGAGCAGTGCGCGATCCTCGACTTCGAGCACGAGATCGACGGGAGCGGAGGAGACTCGCTGTACATGCCGGGCGGGGGCAGCCTGCACCCGCCCTCGCACGACACCGTCGACAAGCGCATGCACTACGTCAAGCAGGACGGGCGCGCCGTCTTCAAGTTCGCCGTCCGCAAGACGGAAGAAATCGCGCACCGCATTCTCAAGCGCAACGGCCTCAAGACGTCCGATCTCGACCTGTTCGTGTCGCACCAGGCCAACCGCCGCATCATCGAGTCGGCCGCCGAGAAGCTCGGCCTGGCGGCGGACAAGATGATCATCAACATCGACAAGTTCGGCAACACGACCGCAGCCACCATCCCGCTCGCGCTGAACGACGCGGTGTGCTCCGGGCGTCTCAAGAAAGGCGACCTCGTGCTGCTGGCGTCGGTCGGGGCCGGCTTCACCGTCGGCGCCGTTCTCCTTCGCTGGGGATTTTGAATCGGGTCTTCATCCTCTCTCCAGCGAGTTGCCGCGGCCGGCGGGCGGCGCAGCTGTTGTCGCCCCGTTCCCAGACGCCGCTCGCGTCGCAGCTCCGCTCGGCCGGCGGCGCGCCGCTCGGCGACGTGTTCACGTTCTTCAGCAGCCTCTACTTCCGCGGCAAGCTGACCTACGCACGCCACTTCGCCGCGCCGTGCGACATCCACGTCATCACGCCGACCACGGGGCTCGAGAGCCCCGACGCACGCGTGACCCACGGATCGATCCTCGAGTTCGCCGATGGCGACATCGATCTCGCGAACAGCCGCTACCGGGACGCGCTCGAACGGAGCGCGACATCGCTGCTCGCCGAGATCGGCCGCGCCCGCGACGTGGTGCTGCTCGGAAGCATCGCGTCGCCCAAGTACGTCGGCGTGCTCGGCGCGATCTTCGGCGAGCGCCTGCGGTTCCCGGTTGATTTCGTCGGGCGCGGCGACATGTCGCGCGGAGGGCTCCTGCTGCGGAAGGCCACTGAGGGCGTCGAGCTGGACTACGTCCCGGTGGCCGGCGCCGTCCGGCACGGTCCGCGTCCCCCGAAGCTCCCGGGCAAGCCGCGAAGCTGATGACCACGGCGATCCCATCCGGGGAAGACAACGTCGTGCTCAGCGTGGAGGGGAAGGACGTCCGCCTCACGAACCTGCGAAAACTCTTCTGGCCGGAGCTCGGACTGACCAAAGGCGATCTGCTGCGGTACTACGCCTCGGTCGCGCGCGTCCTGCTGCCGCATATCCAGGATCGCGCGATGGTCATGAAGCGCTACCCGCACGGGGCGGCCGGGCCCTTCTTCTTCATGAAGCGCGCGCCGTCGCCCCGTCCCGCGTGGATCGAAACGTGCGCGATCGATCACGGCTCCGGGAACGTCATCGACTTCCCGGTCATCCAGAACCTGGCGTCGCTGCTATGGGTCGTGAACCTGGGTTGCATCGACCTGAACCAGTGGTACGCGCCGGCCGACGATGTCGACCGTCCCGACTACCTGCACTTCGATCTGGATCCCGGCACCGGGGCGTCGTTCGAACGCGTGCTCGAAGCCGGGCTCGTCGTACGGGAGGCGCTGGATGTGCTGAAAATGCCGTCCGTCGTGAAGACGACCGGCTCGAAGGGACTGCACATCTACACCCCGATCGTGAGAGGCCCCGTGCAGAAAGAGGTGTGGACGTTTGCAAAGGCCCTCGGCCACGAGCTGGCGTCCCGGAACCCGCGGCTCATGACAGCCGAATATCGCGTGGCGAAACGGCCCGCGGGGCGCGTGCTCGTCGACTACAACCAGAATGCGTGGGGCAGGACGCTCGCGTCCGTGTACTCCGTGCGTCCGCATCAGGCTGCCGCCGTGTCGACCCCGGTCACCTGGAAGGAAGTTGAGCGGGGGATCCGGATCGAGGACTTCACGATGAAGAACGTGCCAGCCAGGGTCAGGAAGCTCGGCGATCTCTGGAAGCCGCTGCTTCGGGCGGGCGGGCGGTTTAATCTTGGTCAGTTCGTCTAAAGAGCCAGTTGTGTGTTATTTTGAACCCGCTGTGCCGAATTAGTCCACAATGTCATATACAGGCATAAGTGTAGGTGAATGGACGAGTACGCAGACTGAGCAATTAGAGCTTGTCCTGATCCAGAACAAAGCCATCCTGTCATCTAAAAGACCATCAATTCGCAGATATGCCGATATGCCCTTACCGTTCATGCACTTCGGGCTGACTGCCGTGTCAAGCTGGGCTATTGCGAGCAAATTGCTAAGGTTGAGCGCGTGATTGATACCCGTCGTGTGTATTCCCTAGTTCTTACCGGGCTTCTCGCGTTCGTCGGCGTGACGTCGGTCGGTGCGCAGGATGCCTCTCCCGCTTCAAAAATAGACCGCTCGCTGCGTGCCGCGCTCCGGAAGGGTGCGACGGCCCAGCGCGTTATCGTGCTGACGGCCCCCGGCCATCGGGGCGATATCCGGAAAGCCCTGTCTGACCACGGCGACATCGTCACGGACGAGACCGAGGGCGACGCGCTGACCGCGGTTGTCCACAGCGAAGACGTCATGCAGCTGGCCAAGGATCCCTGGGTGCAGTCGGTGTCCGCGGACGCGATTGTGCGCGCGGTCGGCGCAGGCCGCTCGCGGCACAATGTCGCGACGCCCGTGACGCCGGCGCCGCTCACAATCGGCCCCATTGCGGCGGCGGGCGTGGGCTCGACCAACGTCTTGCGTCAAACGCTCGGCCTCAGTAATGTCGCGGCCCCGGGCAGCATCAACGGCGACGGCGTGGTCGTCGCGGTGATCGATTCCGGTCTGTCGCCGAACGCGGATCTCCCGCTGTCGCGCGTCGCGGGCTTCTACGACTTCACGAACCTGACGAACGGCCTGCCGAGCCAGCCGGCGCCGTACGACGACTTCGGGCACGGCACGCATGTGGCCGGCCTACTCGGCAGCGCAGGCGTGCTGTCGAACTACGAACACCAGGGTGTCGCGCCGGCCGTCAAGTTCGTGGCACTCAAGGTGCTCGACGCGCAGGGCCAGGGCACGACGAGCCTGGTGATCAAGGCGATCGAGTACGTCATTGCCCACAATCGGACGCTCCGGGTGAAGGTCATCAACCTGTCGCTCGGCCATCCCATCTACTCGCCGGCCAAGTTCGACCCGCTCGTGCAGGCTGTCGAGCGCGCGGTCAAGGCCGGAATCGTGGTGGTTGTCGCGGCCGGCAACAACGGGCTGGATCAGAACGCTGACGGCGAATCCGGCTACACCGGCATCAACTCGCCGGCCAACGCGCCCTCGTCGATCGCGGTCGGGGCGGTGGATACGAAGAATTCGATCACGCGCGACGGCGACAGCGTCGCCGCGTTCAGTTCGCGCGGGCCGACGTGGTTCGACGCCCTGGCGAAGCCCGACGTCGTGGCGCCGGGCGTGCACCTCGTGTCCGACACGGATACCTCGTCGTATCTCTACACGAACCTGCCGAACAACAGGCAGGCCGTGAACGGCCACCCGATGCTGGAACTGACGGGCACGAGCATGGCCGCCCCGATCACGGCGGGCGTGGCCGCCCTCGGTACTCGACGCGAACGGCGCGCTGACGCCGAACGCCGTCAAGGCGATCGTGGAGTACACGGCCATCAGGCTGCCCGGCGCCGACTACCTGACCCAGGGAGCCGGCGAGGTGAACGCGGGGGGCGCCGTTGCGCTCGCCGGCGCGATCGACACCGGCGCGCGGATGAATTCGTGGTGGCTGGCGAGCGGCGTGCCCGGCTACACCACGATCGGCGGCGTGCAGAATCCGTGGTCCGCGATCATCCTCTGGGACAACGCGGTTCTCGGCGGCCAGATGATCTACTTCAAGAACATTGTCTGGGGCTCGAATATCGTCTGGGGCAGCCACAACAAGCTCTGGAGCAAGAACATCATCTGGAGGTCGAACATCGTCTGGGGCACCCGCGTGATCGTGAAGAACGGGGACGTCGTCTGGGGCACGTCGGGTAGAGATGACAACATCATCTGGGGCACCCATCTCGTCTGGGAGAATCGCATCATCGGCCAGCGCACCAAGGGCAAGAGCATCATCTGGGGCACCGACGACGACAACATCATCTGGGGAACCATGGACGAAGACAACATCGTCTGGGGCACCTACGATGATCAGGACAACATCATCTGGGGCACATGGGACGGCGACGACAACATCATCTGGGGCACGACCCGCAGCGGAAGTGTTGTCGGCGGCACCTCCTACGACGATGACAACATCGTCTGGGGCACATCCGACGACGACAACATCGTCTGGGGCACCGAAGCGGACCTCGATAACATCGTCTGGGGCACGTCGACCGGGATGCTGGGGGCACGGTAACGGCCACCGAATCGCGGGTCGAGATGTTTCCTTCCACTGTGACGCCGTCGGCCGGTCCGAGCCGGACGCCATCGTCTCGCGGCTGGCGCATCGGCCTGCCGGTTCTGCAGGGCGCGGTTGTTGCCCTTCGCGAACTGCGCGCGTCGGATGCGCCGGCGCTGCTGACCGCGTTCGGCTCGCCGGACGTCACGCGCCTGATTTCGCCGCCTCCGCCGACGCTGGGCGGGTTCGAGAAGTTCGTCGCGTGGACGCAGCGCCAGCGTGAAGCCGGACAGTCGTTCGCGTTCGGGATCACGTTGAAAGACACCGATACGGTCGTCGGCCTGTTCCAGGTGAGGGCCCTTCAGCCCGCGTTCGACATCGCGGAATGGGGCTTCGCCCTGAGCGGCGAGCACTGGGGCAGCGGCCTCTTCATGGACGCCGCCGAGCTCATTCTCGCGTTCGTGTTCGATGTGGTCGACGTGCACCGGCTCGAAGCGCGCGCGGCGCTCCAGAACGGCCGCGGCAACGGCGCGCTGCACAAGCTCGGCGCGACGCAGGAAGGGATCCTGCAGCGTTCGTTCCTCCGAAACGGCGTCTACCTCGATCAGGCGCTCTGGACGATTCTCGGGGACGAGCGGGGGCCCGTGAGAGCGCTTCCGCCCGAACAACTGGTGCACTGAGGCTCTGGCGTACACTCGCGGGCGTGGACACCCGCGAGTTCGATTTCGAACTCCCGCCGGAACTCATCGCGCAGGAACCCGTCGCGCAGCGCGGCGAGTCGCGGCTCCTTCAACTCGATCGCCGCACGGGCCGTATCGCCCACGGCGCCATCTCCGACCTCCCGCACGTTCTGCGCGAAGGCGATCTCGTGGTCGTCAACAACACGCGCGTCTTTCCCGCGCGGCTGCTGGGCCGCCGCGTGCCGAGCGGAGGCGCGGTGGAGTGTCTCCTCATCGGGCGGACACTTGCGGGGGAGGCAGGGGAGCTCTGGCAGGCGCTCATGCACCCCGGGCAGAAGCTTCGGCCCGGTGCGCGCGTGATCTTCGACGGCCCCGCGCCCCTTTTAGGCGAGGTTGTCGAGCACCACTTCTACGGCCGCCGGACCATTCGCCTCTGGCGCGAAGACGGCGGATCGGTCGACGACGCGATCGAATCGATCGGACACATCCCCCTGCCGCCCTACATCAAGCGTGACGACCGCCCCACGGATCGCGAGCGCTATCAAACAGTGTTCGCCCGGGAGCGCGGTTCGGTGGCGGCCCCCACCGCCGGCCTGCACTTCACGCCCGCGCTCAACGCGTCGCTCGCCGCGCGCGGCATCGACATCGCGGAAATCACGCTGCACGTCGGCTACGGGACGTTTCAGCCCGTCCGCGTCGACCGCATCGAGGATCACCGGATGGACGCCGAGCAATACACGATCTCCGAGGCGGCGGCCCGGGCTATCAACCGCGCGAGAGAAGAAGGCCGTCGCGTCATCGCCGTGGGGACGACGACGACGCGGACGCTCGAGGCGGCTGCGGCCGCGGGCGGGCGTCTCGACGCCGGAACCGGGACGACAGACCTTTTCATCTACCCGGGATTTGCCTTTCGAATCGTCGAGGGACTCCTGACCAACTTCCACCTGCCGCGATCCTCGCTGCTGATGCTGGTTTCGGCGTTTGCCGGGACCGGCCCCGTGCGGGCCGCGTATGCGGCGGCAATCGCGGGCGGCTACCGGTTCTACAGCTACGGCGACGCGATGATCATCACGTGACGCCGTGGTAAGATCGCCGTTTCCCACTGCCGGGGTAGCTCAGTTGGTGAGAGCACGCGTCTCATAAGCGCGGGGTCGACGGTTCGAATCCGTCCCCCGGCACCATGAAGTCGTTGCGATTACGGAGGCGGTGGGCAGGTAGGTCGGGTAAGGCAGGCAGGGCAGGCAGGTAAACCGATCTCTCGGTTGCGGCCTCTTGTTCTCGCATTTCGCCAACCAGGCTGACCCGGCCCACCTGCCTCACCCGCCCATGCTGATCACAACCATTCGGCGGACGATTCGCCGTCACGACCTGGCGCGCAGCGGCACGCGCGTGGTGGCTGCGCTGTCCGGCGGCGCCGACTCGGTGGCGCTCGTGCACCTGTTGCGCGATCTCGAAACGGCGGGCGAGCTGATCGTGGCGGGGCTGGCTCACTTCAACCACCAGCTTCGGCTGGAGCCCGACGCCACGGGCGCATCGGCCGCGGATCGCGACGAACAATTCTGCGTGTCCCTCGGCGGCGCGCTCGGCATGCCCATCTTCGTCGAGCGCGAGAACGTGCGTGAGCGCGCCGAACGCGAGCGCCGATCGCTCGAGGACGCCGCCCATGCCGCGCGGTACGCCTTCTTCGATCGGGCGCGCGCCCATTTCTACGCGGACGTCGTCGCCGTCGGCCATACACGCGACGACCAGGCCGAGACATTTCTCCTGCGCCTGCTGCGTGGTGCGGGCGCCCGGGGACTGGCGGCGATGCACCCGCGCCGGGACGCGGTCATCCGGCCGCTCATCGATTGCCGGCGAGAGGAGCTCCGGGTCTATCTGAGTGAGCGGCGCATCCCGCACGTGGAAGACGAGTCGAACGGCGATGTCGGCATCCCGCGCAACCGAGTGCGCGGGGAGTTGCTGCCGCTGCTCGAGGCACGCTTCAACCCGGCGATTGTGGACGTGCTCGCGGACCAGGCGGAGCTCGCTCGCGCGGAATGGACCTGGATGGAAGATCAGATCGCGGCGAGCGGACTGGCCCCGCGTCCTGATGACGACGATCCGGGGGCGATGGTGCTGGCGGTCCCGGAGCTCGAGCGTGCGCCGGTTGCACTGGCGCGGCTGGCGATCTGGAAAGCCATGACAACCGCGGCTGGAGGACGCCCCGTGTCGTTTCGTCACGTGGAGGACGCTGTTCAGCTCATCCAAACGCCACGCGCCGATGCGCCGCGGAACCGACGCGCCGATAGAGTGTCTGATAGATCAGTCGACGCGCCCGGCCATTTCGTGGAACGCGTTGGCGCGCGCCTCGTCTTAAGAACAGGGGCATCCGGCGATGCGGGCGCGATGAGCGCGTTCCGCTACCGTCTCCCGGTTCCCGGCGAAGTTGAGCTGCTCGAGGCAGGATGCGTGGTTTCGGCCGAGTCTGTGGCGGCCGGGCATGGTCCCGAGGCGGTGCGTGCAACGGCGGGCAATCGGGAATCGGCAGTCGTCTCGACACCTGGGCCGCTTGCGGTCCGGAACAGGCGCCCCGGCGATCGATTCCGCCCCTTCGGCCTCGACGGCGAGAAGAAGCTGCAGGACTTCTTCGTGGATCGCAAAGTCGCCCGCCGCCTGCGCGACGGTGTGCCCCTGGTCGTGGACGATCTCGACAGGATCGTCTGGGTAGCCGGGCACGGTATCGATGAGGCGTTTCGGGTAACTGACGCCTCGCAAGCCGTGATAATCTTGAAACTTAGGCCGGTCTGACGGCGGCTTGACCTCGCTCAAGTCTGGAGGGATTGCGTGAGCAGTACGTTGAAGAGTCTGGTGTTCTGGGTGGCGCTCTTTATTGTGGGCGTCCTGATCTGGAACGTGTCGACCAAGTTCCAGCAGCACGAACGCCGCGTGAGCTTCAGCGAGTTCATGTCGTGGGTGGATGCCGGCAGCGTGGCCCGGGTCGAAGTGGTCGGCCAGGACGTCAATGGCGTGACCAAGGGCAACGAGACGTTTCATACCTACGCCCCCTCCCAGTACGAAGGGCTCGTCAACCGGTTGATGGACCGCGGCGTCCAGGTCAGTTCGAAGGAGCAGACCGCCAGCCCGTGGGCCTCGCTCCTGCTCGGCTGGGCCCCGATGCTGCTCGCGATCGGCTTCTGGCTGTTCTTCATGCGCCAGATGCAGAGCGGGGGCAACAAGGCCCTGTCCTTCGGTAAGAGCAAGGCGAAGCTGTCGTCGAGCTCTCAGAAGAAGGTCACGTTCAAGGACGTCGCGGGCGTCGACGAGGCCAAGGAAGAGCTTCAGGAAATCATCGAGTTCCTGAAGGAACCGCAAAAGTTTCAGAAGCTGGGCGGCCGCATTCCCAAGGGCGTGCTGCTGATGGGCGCCCCGGGCACGGGCAAGACGCTGCTCGCCCGCGCCGTCGCCGGCGAAGCCAACGTCCCGTTCTTCTCGATCAGCGGGTCGGACTTCGTCGAGATGTTTGTCGGGGTGGGCGCCAGCCGCGTCCGCGACCTGTTCGAACAGGGCAAGAAAAATGCGCCGTGCATCGTGTTCATCGACGAAATTGACGCGGTCGGCCGTCATCGCGGCGCCGGCCTCGGCGGTGGCCACGACGAGCGCGAGCAGACGCTCAATCAGCTGCTCGTCGAAATGGACGGCTTCGAGTCGAACGAGGGCGTGATTCTCGTCGCGGCAACCAATCGGCCCGACGTGCTCGACCCCGCGCTGCTCCGGCCCGGCCGCTTCGACCGCCGCATCGTCGTCAATCGCCCGGACGTCAAGGGCCGCGAAGGCATCCTCTCCGTCCACACTCGCCGCATCCCGATGTCCGACGATGTCGAGCTGCCGACGCTGGCGCGAGGGACCGCGGGCTTTTCGGGCGCCGATCTGGCGAACCTGGTCAATGAAGCGGCGCTCAACGCCGCCCGCTACAACCAGAAGGTCGTGCGCATGCACGACTTCGAGTTCGCCAAGGACAAGGTGCTCATGGGGTCGGAGCGCCGCTCCATGATCATCAGCGACGACGAGAAGCGGGTGACTGCGATTCACGAAGCGGGTCACGCGCTGCTGACCGTCCTGCTGCCGCACGCGGATCCGATCCACAAGGTGACGATCATCCCGCGCGGCATGGCACTCGGCCTCACGCAGCAGCTGCCGACCGACGAGAAGCACAACTACTCGCGCGACTACCTGAACGATCAGATCGCGATTCTGCTCGGCGGCCGCATTGCCGAAGAGCTGACGCTGAACAGCCTGACGACCGGTGCGGGCAACGACCTCGAACGTGCGACCGAGATGGCGCGACGCATGGTCTGCGAATGGGGCATGAGCGACGCGATGGGGCCGCTGACGTTCGGCAAGAAGGAAGAGCAGATCTTCCTCGGCCGCGAGATCGCCCAGCACCAGGACTACAGCGAAGACACGGCGCTCAAGATCGACCACGAGGTGAAGCGCTTCGTCACGCAGAACTACGAGCGCTCGCACAAGCTCCTTGGCGAGAACAAGGACACGCTCGTCAAGATGGCCGACGCCCTGCTGGCGCGCGAAGTGCTCGACGCCGACCAGGTCAGGCGCCTCGCGGCCGGCCTGCCGCTGGACGACCCGCAGCCGGCGGCCGCTCGCGCCGCCGCGTCCCCGACCAGCGAAGAAGACGAAGCCAGACCCAGGCAGAAAGAGCGCGCGCCGATCGTTCCCGCGCTCAACAAGCCCCTCCCGCAGGAATGAAGCGGTCCGCAGTCCGCAGTCAGCAGTCTGCAGTTCATCCGCAGCCTGCTGATTGTCGGCAGTCGACTGCCGATCGCCGACTGCCGACTGCCGGCTGAACGTGTTTTCACCCCGCCGGTCGTTTTCCGTTCCCCTTCCAACGGGCGGGTTCCTCGAACTTGGTCCCCGTCCGCTCGTGATGGGCATCCTCAACGTCACGCCGGACTCCTTTGCCGACGCCGAGCCCCGCACCGATCGGGATCGGGCAGTGGCGATGGCCCTCCAGATGGAGGCAGACGGCGCCGATCTCATCGACATCGGCGGCGAATCGACGCGGCCCGGGGCCGAACCCGTCAGCGCCGACGAGGAGGCTGCCCGCGTGCTGCCGGTCGTGGAAGCCCTGCGCGGGCGCCTGCGCGTGCCCGTTTCAATTGACACCTACAAAGCCGCCGTCGCAGACGCCGCCCTCCGTGCCGGCGCAGCCATCGTCAACGATGTCAGCGGCCTGCTGTACGATCCGGCGCTGGCCGGTGTTGCCGCCTCGCACGGCGCGGCGCTCGTGCTGATGCACACCCGGGGGCGCCCGAAAAACATGTATGAGGAGGCGCGGTACCAAGACGCGGTCGCGGAAGTGACCCGTGAACTGCAGGACCGCGTGGCCCGGGCGACCGCCGCGGGCGTGCCGATCGAACGAATTCTGGTAGACCCCGGTTTGGGGTTTGCCAAACAGCCGGGGCACAGCTATGGTGTGCTGGCACGGCTCCCTGAGATTGCCGCCGCGCTCGATCGCCCGGTGCTGATCGGTCCCTCGCGCAAGTCGTTCCTCCGGGACGCCGCCGGCGGCCGCCAGGCTGTTGGACGCGATTGGCCAACGGCCGCGGCCGTGACTGCGGCCGTGCTGAACGGAGCGCACATCGTCCGTGTGCACGCTGTGGCAGAGATGGTGCAGGTCGTCCGGACGGCAGAGGCCATACGCAGGGCGCAAGGCTGAGGGCGGAGGGCTACAATTCAGCCCTGAGCCGTCAGCGCTTTTCATGAACTCGATCACAACCCTCCTCCGGCGCCCCCCGATCACCTTGTGGGACCTTGCCGACATCCTGGTGGTGTCGGTGCTGATCTACATGGTGCTCAAGCTCATCAAAGGGACGCGCGCTGTGCAAATGGCGACCGGGTCGCTGCTGCTCGTCCTTGCCTTCTACGGATCGCGATGGAGCCGGCTCGACACGCTCAACTGGCTGGTCAGGAACGTCCTCGCCTACCTGGTCTTCGCGATCATCGTGCTGTTTCAGTCCGACATCCGGCGCGCGCTCGCGCATCTCGGGCGCGCTCCGTTCTTCAGGTACTTCGCCAACGAGGAGTCGGCGGAGGACTCCATCGAGGAACTGGTGATCGCGGCGGGCATGCTGGCGGGTCACCGCACCGGCGCCATCATCGCCATCGAGCGGCTCATCGGGCTGCGGAGCTACATCGAGGGGGGGATCACCCTCGATGCCGTGCTCACCTACGACCTGATCATGAGCATCTTCCAGCTGTCGTCGCCGCTGCACGACGGCGCCGTCATCGTGCAGAACGATCGCGTGGCGGCGGCCGCGTGCTTCCTGCCGCTGACGGTCAATCCGAAGCTGGCGAAGGAACTGGGATCGCGGCACCGTGCCGCGATCGGCCTCACCGAGGAAAACGACTCCGTGGCCATCGTCGTGTCGGAGGAGAGCGGGAACATATCGCTGGTCGTCGACGGACAGATTGAACGCGGCCTCGATGCCGCCGAGCTGCGCTCCCGCCTGAGGACGCTCGTCCTGGGCAGGAAGGCCGCGCCTTCGCGGCGCGACACGCGGGTGCAGTACTCCTGATGCGCCCTCGTCTGTGGCCGTTCAGGCACTTCGGTCTGAAGCTGATGTCGGTGGGTCTCGCCATCCTCCTGTGGTTGACCGTTTCGGGCGAAGAAGTGGTCGAGCGCGGCTTAAGAGTGCCGCTCGAACTGCAGCAGTTCCCGGCAGGCCTCGAAATCGAGGGCGAGGCACCGTCGACGGTGGATGTGCGCGTCCGCGGCACATCCGGCGCGCTCAGCCGCGTGGCGGCCGGCGACGTGGTCGCGGTTCTCGACCTCCGCGCGGCGCGTACGGGCAACAGGCTGTTCCCGCTCACGCCGGAGCTCGTCCACGTGCCGTTCGGCGTCGAAGTGGTCCAGATCAACCCGTCCACGATTGCGTTGTCGTTCGAGCCCTCGGTGACACGGGAAGTGCCGGTCGTTGCCTCGACGGAAGGCGAACCCGCTCCCGGCTATGTCCTCGGCAAGGTATCGGTCGTACCCGATCGCGTCGAAATCGTCGGCCCGGAGAGCGCGGTCAAGCGGGCGCGCGAAGCGCTGACCGAAACGATTTCGGTCGCCGACCTTCGGGAATCGCAGATGATCGCGGCGACCGTCGGCCTGACTGACCCCGCGCTGCGCCTCAAGACGCAGCGCAGCGTGTCGGTGCGCGTCCTGATCCTGCCCGGGCCCGAGGAGCGGACCGTGCGAAACCGTCCCGTTCACCTGCGGAACCTGGGCGGGCACCTCTCCGCGCGGGCCATGCCGGTGGTCGTGGACGTCGGCCTTCGCGGCAGCCGCGAAGCGCTGTCGCGGCTCGAAGAAGATGCGGTGAGCGCCTACGTCGATGTCGCCGGCCTCGGCGCGGGCGACTACGTGCTCGCCGTGCACGCGGCCGCCTCGGATCAGGCTGGCGTGACGCATATCGATCCGGCAACGATCAAGGTCAGCATCTCCAGTGCAAAAAACTGAACGAATCCCGCCACCGCGATTGTTCGGCACCGACGGCGTCCGCGGCGCCGCTGGCAAGTATCCGTTGGATCCGCCGACGGTCAGGCGGCTGGGCGCCTCGCTCGTGCGCGCATTGCCGCACACCAACGGCGAGGATGCCGCGGGTGCCGCACCCCGGCTGCTCGTCGGCCGTGACACGCGCGAGTCCGGCGGATGGATCGAGGCCGAACTGGCGCATGGAGCCACGGGCGAGGGGGCCGTCGTGACGAGCGCCGGCGTCGTGCCGACGCCCGCCGTCGCGTATCTCACGCGCTCCGGTTACGACGCGGGCATTGTCATCTCGGCGTCGCACAATCCGTTCGAAGACAACGGCATCAAGGTGTTCTCCGGCCGCGGCGAGAAGTTCACCGAATCAGTGGAACGCGCAGTGGAAGCGATCGTCGCCGACCCGGCGTGGGACGCCGCCGCCGGGCAGGCAGAGGCCGTCGCGCCGGAGCAGGGCGCCGGCGCCTATCTCGATCATCTCCGCGCGGTGTTCCCCGAATCGTCTGCGCTTCACGATTTCAAGGTCGCCATCGATTGCGCCAACGGCGCGACGACGCTGCTGGCACCCGGGCTGTTCGCGAGCCTTGGCCTCGAGACCGTGGTCATCGCGAACGAGCCGGACGGGCGCAACATCAACCGCGACTGCGGATCGACGCATCCCGAAGGGCTCGCGCGGACGGTCGTCGAACGCGGCTGCCATATGGGTGTGGCGTTCGACGGCGACGGCGACCGCGCCATCTTCGTGGACCACCGCGGCGAGGTCGTCAACGGCGACGCCGTGCTGTTGATGTGTGCGCGCCAGCTGCGGCGCGAGGGACGGCTGCGGGGCAGCACGATCGTCGCCACCGTGATGAGCAACATCGGCCTCGAGATCGCGTGCCGCGAGTCGGGCATCAGCCTCGTGCGGTGTCCGGTCGGCGACAAATACGTGATGGAGGAGATGATCAAGGGCGGTGTCTCGCTCGGCGGCGAGCAGTCCGGCCACGTGATTTTCTCGGACTATCTGTACACGGGCGATGGCCTGTGCACCGCCCTGAACGTGCTGCGGACCGTCGCTCGCACCGGCCGTACCCTTGCCAGTCTGGCGTCCGACCTGACCAATTACCCCCAGGTGCTCCTGAACGTGCGCGTTCGCGAGAAGGTTGATCTTCATTCCGTCCCCGATGTGGCGGCGGCGATTTCAGCGGTCGAAACGCGCGTCACCGCGGACGGCGGCCAGGGCCGCCTGCTGATCCGCTACTCGGGCACCGAACCGCTGCTGCGCGTGATGCTCGAGGGCCGGCACGAGGCCGAGATCCGCGCCTGGGCCCAGGAAATCGTCGACGTCGTCAAACAGCACCTTGGATAAGGAATCTGGTCACCTGGTCATCTCGTCATCTGGTCATCGTTGATCGATTGCCAATCGATCAATGGATCAGCAATGACCAGATGACCAGATGATCAAATGACCAAATTCATGATTCGTTTGTCCGTCAACGTGAACAAGGTGGCCACGCTGCGGAATTCACGGGGCGGCCGCATGCCGGATGTGATCGAAGCGGTCGAGGTGTGCCTTGCTGCCGGCGTACTCGGTATTACCGTGCACCCGCGTGCCGACCGCCGTCACATCACGCCCGGCGACGTGCGTGAGATTGCGCGTGTGCTCGCCGGACGCGGCGTCGAATTCAACATCGAAGGCGATCCGCGGCCCGAACTGATCGCGCTGGTCGAAGAGGTACGCCCGGATCAGTGCACCCTCGTTCCGGTTGCCGCCGGCGAAGTCACGAGCCAGGCCGGCTGGCAGCCCGGGTCCCAGACGGAGGGACTGAAGGACGTCATCGCGCGGTTCAAGTCTCGCGGCGTTCGCGTCAGCCTCTTCGTCGATCCCGTGCGGGGGCCGATCGAGTGGGCGGCCGAGGCCGGCGCAGACCGCGTCGAGCTCTATACCGAGCCGTTTGCCCGAGCATTCGAAACGGGCGCTGCGGCCGGCCAGTCGTCGTTCGAGTCGTATGCCGCTGCGGCACGGCTGGCCTCGTCGCTCGGGCTCGGAATCAACGCCGGCCACGATCTCGACCTCGCCAACCTCGCGTTATTCCGGCGTTTGCCGTTCCTCGACGAGGTGTCGATCGGCCACGCTATCATCTCGCGCGCGCTCTTTGTCGGGCTCGATACCGTCGTGCGCGAGTACCTCGATGTTCTGTCGGCCGCCTGATATGATCGGCGTTTACGCATGAAGAGCGAATCGATCGCGTACGGCATCGCGGGTGTGGCCTTCGGCCTCATCGCGGGGTGGATCATCGGCACGCAGCAGGCGGCTCCGCGCCCGGCGCCGGCGCCCGCGCAGGCTGCTGCCGCGCCCGCGCCCAACGCCCCCAGCGAGCGGGCGGCGATCCTCGACGAAAACAAGGTCAAGGCGCTCAAGTCGGTCGCCGAACAGCAGCCCGGGAACGCGCAGCCGCGGGCCGAGCTCGCCAACCTCTACTTCGACGCCGAGCGGTACGACGATGCGATCAACTGGTATCAGGCCGCGCTGAAGATCACGCCCGACGACGTGAACCTCAGCACTGATCTCGGCGTCTGCTACTACTACACGAACCAGCCGGACAAGGCTCTCCTGCAGCTCTCGCACTCGCTCAGCATCGATCCCAAACATACGAAGACGCTGCTGAACATCGGCATCGTCAAGGCGTTCGGCAAGCAGGATCTCGAAGGCGCGACCAAGGTGTGGCAGCAGGTTGTCGATCTCGGGCCGGACACCCCGGAGGGACAGGCGGCCAAACGTGCGCTCGACACGCTGAAGTCGGCTCACCCCGCGCCTGGCACACCGAAGCCGGGAGGTTAGCCGTGTTCCGGCTCGCGCTGTTCATCATCCTCTCGATTTTCATCGCCAGGGCGTTCTGGCGGCTGATCGACGGCGTGATCGAGGGCCTGTCGGGTCGGCCGGCGGGAGCGGGCCGCGAGATTCGCGGCGTCCCGATGGCTCGCGACCCGGTGTGCGGCACCTATATCGTGCCCGATAATTCCGTCGCCGTCGTCGACGGGCGCAAGCAGGTGTTCTTCTGCTCGACCGTGTGCCGGGATAAATACCGGATGCAGGCTGGATGACCATCGAATCCCTTCGCGCCGACATCGTCGAGGTCGGCCGGCGCATGTACGCGCGCGGCTACACGGCCAGCAACGACGGCAACATCAGCGTGCGCGTCGGCGACGATCGACTCCTCATGACGCCCAAGAGCGTCTGCAAGGGGTTCATGACGCCCGACATGATGTGCGTCACGGATCTCGCCGGCAGGAAGATTCAGGGTGACCGCGACCCGTCGTCCGAGATGCTGATGCACCTCGAGGTGTATCGGCAGCGGCCGGACGTCAGGGCCGTGGTGCACGCGCACCCGCCGACCGCGACGGGCTTCGCCGTGGCCGGCATCCCGCTCGATCGCGCGGTCCTGGCCGAAGTGCTGACCACGCTCGGCAGCATTCCCCTTGCCGAGTACGCGACGCCGTCAACAGCGGAATTGCCCGACGCGGTCCGGAAATACATCAAGGCGCACGACGGCATGCTGCTCGCCAACCACGGCGCGCTGACCGTCGGCGGCGATCTGTTTTCCGCGTACTACAAGATGGAAACGATCGAGCACTTCGCGAAGATCAGCCTGGTCGCGCGCATGCTCGGCGGCGAGAACCTGATTTCGCGCGACGAGGTCATGCGCCTGCAGGAACTGCGGGGGACCTACGGCATCAAAGCCCCGGCACCGATCTGCCTGGACCCGGAGGCGCCCGGCCAGTCCGCACAGGTCGTCGTGGCCGGCGCCGGGCAAGACGATGCTACGTGTCAGACGGTGCAGGCGCCCGCAGGAACCGGCAGCATGCGGCTGGTGCCCGATCTGATCGACGCACATCGGCGCGCGTCCGGCGACGGACGGCGGGTCGCAGGTGATGAAGCCGAAATTCGGTTAACATACCGCGAACTCTCCGCCCTCATAGAGGATGCGATCAAGAGCTTACGCTGACAGGGCTGACGGCTGAGGGCTGAAGGCTCCCCTGAGCCCTTTGCCCTGAGCCATCAGCGCTATCAAGGAGACAGCAATGGGTGAGGCGCTCGGGATGGTCGAAACGAAAGGTCTCGTCGCGATGATCGAGGCAGCCGATGCCATGGTCAAGGCGGCGAAGGTCACGCTCGTCGGCTGGGAAAAGATCGGCGCGGGCTACGTGACGGCCATCGTGCGCGGCGACGTCGCGGCCGTGAAGGCCGCCACCGACGCAGGCGCGGCCGCTGCGAGACGCGTCGGCGAGCTGGTGTCCGTCCACGTGATTCCGCGGCCGCACGCCAACCTCGAGGACGTGCTGCCGATCGGCAAGGCGTCAACCGTCAAGGCCTGAGGACGGTAGCGGCGTGCACCTGGTGAAGGAGCGCTGAGTGCTCCTGGCAAAAATCGTCGGAACCGTTGTGGCGACCCGGAAGGATCCCCGGCTGGTCAGCAGCAAGCTGCTCATCGCGCGGGCCATGGATCCGCGCGGGAAGGCCGAGGGCGGCTATCTCGTGGCGGTCGACACGGTCGACGCGGGCGTCGGTGAAACCGTGCTCATCGTCAGCGGCAGCTCCGCGCGGATGGCGTCCGGCCTGAAAGACTGCCCGGTGGATGCGGCCGTTGTCGGCATCATCGACACGATCCAGTTCAACGAACCCTGAACCGGAACCCTGAACCCTGAACCGCGAAGCTGATGCAAATCGCGAAAGTCGTTGGCGACGTGGTGGCGACGGTCAAGGACGAGAACCTCTCGGGCCTCAAGCTGCTGATCCTTCAGCCCCTGACGCCTGAGGGCGAGCCGGTGGGGCGGACGCTCATCGCAGTCGACGCGGCTGGCGCCGGCGTCGGCGAGCGGGTGTTTTTCGTCCGCGGCAAGGAAGCGAGCTTTCCGTTTTATCCTATGGAAGCACCCGTCGACGCCGGCATCGTCGGCATCGTCGATCACTGGGATCTGGGGTAGCTCAATCATGCAGATCGCCCGCGTGATCGGAACGGTCGTCGCCACGCAGAAACACGCGAAGTTCGACGGCGCGAAGCTCCTGCTCGTACAGCCGATCGGCATCGACGATACGCCGAGAGGCGCGGCGCTGCTGGCGATCGACGGCGTCGGTGCCGGCGTTCACGAGAAGGTGCTCGTCGTCCTCGAAGGGCGCGCCGCGGGTGAGGCGCTCGGGCGGAAGGCCGCACCCGTCGATGCCGCGATTATCGGCATCATCGACCAGGTCGATGTTCATGGAGATCTCTGACCAGGAACTGCGTGCGCTCGTGCGCGACGCCATCGCGCGGCACGGCCGGCCGGCCGGGACATCCGCGCAACCGGCTCAAGGACCGTCTTCGGTCCTTCGCGCCGACGCCAGCCACGGACGATTTCTCGTCGGCGGCGGCAGCGCCGACGATGGGCGCTGCCTGATTGAGCCGGCGGTCCGCTGCAACCACTGCGGCTACTGCCAGTCGCTCGGCCATTGAAAGCCCCCCGTTCCGTCCGCACCACGGCAGGATCGCGCCGGCACGCCGGCAAGGTCGGTCCGGTCATGCGCGCGCTCGCCCGCGAAATCGACGGCCTCGAGCTGCCCGCCGTCGAGAAGATCTCCCAGGCGAGCCAGGAAGATCCGTTTCAGGTGCTGATCGGCACGCTGCTGTCGGCGCGGACGCAGGACGCCACGACCGCGGCGGCGTCGGCGCGGTTGTTCGGCGCGGCCAGCACGCCTCAGGCGATGGCGGCGTTGAGCGTGAAGCGCATTGAGCGGCTGATCTATCCGGTCAGCTTCTACCGCAACAAGGCCAGGCACGTGAAGGCGACGTGCCGCATGCTGGTCGAGCAATTCGACGGCCGCGTCCCCGGCACCATGGAGGAACTGCTGACGCTGCCAGGCGTGGGCCGCAAGACCGCCAACCTCGTGCTCATCCTCGCGTTCAAGAGCGCGCGGAACATCTGCGTGGACACCCACGTCCACCGGATTTCGAATCGTCTCGGATGGGTGCAGACGAAGACGCCCGACGAGACGGAGCAAGCCCTCTATAAGGCCACCGGACGGGAGTGGTGGCCGTCGATCAACCTTTACCTCGTCACCTGGGGACAGAATGTCTGCCGTCCCGTCTACCCGCGATGCGGCAAGTGCGTGATCCGCGAGTGGTGCCCGCAGCTAGGTGTGACGGTCGTCGGGCGATCATGACGCGCCTCCGCGCGGCGGTTCTGCTGACGCTGCTCGTTGCGTCGATGCTGGCGCGTCCCACTCCGGCGGCCGGCCAGGACGCCGGGCCGGTCATTGTCGTCGAAACAAGCGCCGGCGCCTTCGCGTTCGAAACGTTTCCCGACGAAGCGCCCAGGACCGTCGCGCACATCCTGGAGCTCGTCCGGAGCGGCTTCTACGACGGGCAGCGATTTCACCGCGCGATCCCCGGATTCGTCGTGCAGTGGGGCGATCCGCAGACGAAGAGCGTCGAGAAGTCGGCCGACTGGGGTTCAGGCGACGCCGCGTCGAGCGGGAAGCCGGTCGGCGTGGCGGAGATGAGCAAGAAGCGGCTGCACGTGAAGGGCGCCGTTGGCGTGGCGCACATGGGCGACCCCTCGAAAGCCGACAGCCAGATTTACGTGACGCTCGCGGCCCGTCCGGACTTGAACGGCCGATACACCGTGTTCGGCCGGCTGATCGCCGGCACCGAGGTTCCCGAACGAATCCAGAAGGGCGATCAGATCACCCGGATGTACGTGAAAGAGTAGCCATCGCCGGATACTCGGCCAGAAACTCTTCCCGATACTCGCCATTCAGCGGCTCGCCGAGCTGCTTCTTGATCATGGCAGCGTTGGCGACGGACTTCGCCGAGAAGTGGTTGTTGGTGTACAGATAGAGCTTCCTGACGAGGGTCCGGGCAGCGTCCACGGTCTCGACGAACTCGCTGAGCTCGGAATCGGTGTAGAGATAGTTGTAGCGATCCTCCGAGCTCTGGTGCTTCCACCACTGCTTCGCATTCCGGCCGTGCAGCCGCATGTAATACAAGCCTTCGACGTTCGGCAGGAAGTTCTGCCTGATCGAGAAGCGGAATTTCGGCTCGTCGATCTGCACCCACGCTGCTCCGAACGGGTTCAGCAACGACAGCGTGTCGCCGACGGCGTTGCTCCAGCTGTTGTGCCGGAGCTCGACGGCGACGCGGTGGTCCTTGAACGCCTCGAGCAGCCATACGAGGTAGTCGCGCGACGGCGGGCTGTCCTTGAAGCTCGGCGGAAACTGCGCGAGCAGCGCGCCGAGCTTGCCGCTCGACGCCAGCGGATCGATGCCCGCGCGAAAGTCGTCGAGGTCCGACTGGTTGGGACGCGCGAGCGCGTCGAGCAAGGCATCGCTGCCGGGGCCGCCGCCCGCCGGCACCCCTTTCGTGAACGCCTCCTTGAACATTTTCGGGTGCGTGAACTTCTGGTAGAGCTTGATGGAAAACTCGAAGCCGGATGGCGTTCGATCTGCCCAGGCGCGGCTGACCGCCGCCCTGGGCTGCCCGTAGAACGTGGAATTCACTTCGACCGTGTTGAAGTGCTCCGCGTAGAACGACAGCTCGTCGAAGCCCTTCGCGCGCCCCCGCGAGGGCGGGTAGAAGATCCCGTTCCACGTGCCGTGGCCTGACGGATAGCTCCAGCCGCTGGTGCCGATGCGCAGGTCGGGCGCGCCCATGGACATAGAATAGTGAGAGACCCATGCTGACGGTCAACGAAATCTTCCACTCGATCCAGGGCGAGTCGACGCGCGCCGGGGACCGCTGTGTCTTCGTGCGGCTGACCGCGTGCGATCTGCGCTGCTCGTGGTGCGACACGCCGTACGCCTTTCACGAAGGCCGCAAGATGTCGGTGGACGATGTGATGTCGGCGGTCGAGGCGTACGGCTGCCCGCTGGTGGAAATCACGGGTGGCGAACCGCTGCTCCAGGAAGGCGTGTACGACCTCATGGATCGGCTGCTCGCGGCCGGCCATACGGTGCTGCTCGAAACGGGAGGACACCGGCCCATCGATCGCGTGCCCGCCGGCGTCGTCAAGATCGTCGACGTGAAATGTCCCGGAAGCGGCGAGGCCGGCAAGAACCACTGGGCCAACCTCGAAGGCCTTGCGCCTCACGACGAGGTGAAGTTTGTCGTGCTCGATCGCGCGGACTACGAGTTCGCGCGCGATGTCGTGACGCGTACGGAACTGCCGTCGCGTGCCGCCGCGATCCTGTTTTCGCCCGTCCACGACGTGCTGGATCCGAAGACGCTGTCGGAGTGGGTGATTGCGGATCGGCTGCCCGTCCGGGTGCAATTGCAGCTGCACAAACTCATCTGGTCGCCCACCACGCGAGGCGTGTGAAAGAGGCCGTCGTTCTCTTGAGCGGCGGCCTCGATTCGTTTACCGCCGCAGCGCTGGCGCGCTCGGATGGATTCACGCTCAACGCGCTGACGATTCACTACGGGCAGCGCCATGCGCGGGAAGTGGAAGCTGCGCGGGAGGTCGCCCGCGCGCTCGGCGTTGCCCGTCATCAGGAGCTGACCGTCGATCTGCGCGGGATCGGCGGGTCGTCGCTGACATCGGACGTCGCGGTGCCGCGCGACCGCGACGTCTCCGAGCCGGGCATTCCGTCCACGTACGTCCCCGCGAGGAACACGATTTTCCTGTCGCTGGCGCTCGGCTGGGCGGAAGCCATCGGCGCGCGCGATCTCGTCATCGGCGTCAATGCGCTCGATTACTCGGGGTATCCCGATTGCCGGCCGGAGTTCATCAGCGCGTTCGAGGCGCTCGCGGCCGTCGCAACCCGCGCCGGGGTTGAAGGCGCGCGTGTCCGCGTACACACACCGCTCATCCGTTTGACGAAGGCAGAGATCATCCGCAAAGGTCTCGAGCTCGGGCTGGATTACAGCCTGACGCACAGCTGCTATGACCCGCTTGCCGCTGGACGCCCGTGCGGACACTGCGACAGCTGCCTGTTGCGTGCAAAAGGGTTTCTCGAGGCGGGCGTCGTCGATCCAGTGCTTCTGCGCTAGAATTTGTGACGAGTCGTTGAAATTTCTTCGAACTCAGCCCATCCTGCGCCAGGTCGCTGTGGCAACGATCGTTCTCCTGCTGCCCGTCATCGCCACCGCCCTCTGGTCCGGTAACCGCCTGCGCCTCGAGCGTGCGCAGGAGGTCGAAGCTGAAGCCGGCCGGCTCGCGACGACGGCCACCGCCTTGCTGGACGAGTATTTCAGCAGCCTCGATGCGATGGCATGGCTCCTCGTGCGGCATCCCGCCGTCGCCGCGCTGGATGCAGACGGCAGCAGGGCGCTGTTTGCCCAGCTGCTGCGCGAGCAGCCTCTCCTGAACAATGTCATCCTCCGCAGCGCCGACGGCCGCGTCGTGACGGCGACCGTCGATGGCGCCGGTTCGCAGCCGGCGGCGCCCGATCTGTTCTTTCAGGTGCTCGCCAGCGGCCGGCCCGCCGTGAGCCAGCTGGAAGTCGGTCAGTTCTCCGGCCGGCAGACGGTGCTCGTGGGGTACCCCGTGCCCGGCGCCGATTCGCGGACGGCGGCCGTCCTCGGCATCAGCATCAATCTGCAGCGGCTCGAGCGGCTGTTTGCAAACGTGTCCCTTCCGCGGGGATCGATCGTCACGCTGGTCGATCGAAACGGACGCGTCATGGCACGCAGCCAGGAAAGCGCCAAGTTCATCGGCGCCGCGTTCGGTCCGCCGCGCGAGCCGAAGGATGTGCCGCGCACCCTTCTGCAGCGCGAAGTCGACGGGGTCGAGCGGTTTCACGGCAACGCGGTCATCGAACGCGGTCCCTGGCTGCTGAGCGTGGCCGTCCCTCGCAGCGAGGTGTTGGCGCGCGTCGCTCCCACCTACCGACGCAACGTCGCGATTCTGTCCGTCTCTACGGTCTTGCTGTTGCTGCTCGGCGTGTGGCTGGCGCGCGGGTTCGTCGGCGACCTGACGCAGCTCAGAGATGCCGCCCGGCGAATTGCAGACGGCGACCTGTCGCCGCCCGCGGTGAGCCTGTCACCCAACCTCGAGCTCGGCGAGGTGCAGGATGCGTTCGCCAACATGGCCCTCCGTCTCCGCGATGCGCGCGAGGCGCTCGACCGGCAGTTCGAACAGGAGCGCAAGATGCGCGAGATGCTGCAGTCGCTGCAGCGCCAGGTCGTCAGGCAGGAGCGCCTGACCGCGGTGGGCCTGCTCGTGTCCGGCGTCGCCCACGAGCTGAACAACCCCCTCCAGGCGATCCTCGGCACGGTGGAACTGCTCGAGCGTCACCCGGGACTGCCCCCCGATGCGCTGGCCGAAATTTCTTTCGTCAAGACGCAGAGCGGGCGGGCCAGGGAAATCATCCGTAACCTTTCGCGCTTCAGCAGCCAGCAGCCCGGGCCGGAGATGCTCGTGGACATCCGCGATGTCATCGCCGAGGTCGTGCAGCTTCGCAAGGCCGATCTCGAGCAGGCCCGGATCGCGCTCGACGTGGAGTTGTTCTCGGTGCGCAAGGTGAACGCCAACTTCACCGAGCTCGAGCAGGTGACGCTGAATTTCGTCATCAACGCCCAGCAGGCCATCGAAGCCGGACAGCGGACACCGGGCCGCATCGTGATTCGCCTGACGGACAGCGGCCGGAAGGTAAGGCTCGAGGTGGCGGACAACGGGCCGGGCGTCAAGCCGGACGACGAGCCCAAGCTGTTCCAGCCGTTCTTTACCACCAAACCCGTCGGCAAAGGCACCGGCCTCGGCCTGTCCGTCAGCTACGGGATCATCGATTCGTACGGAGGCGCCATCGGCTACGTCAGGAACGAATGGGGAGGCGCCACGTTCTTCTTCGAGCTGACGGCCGCCGATTCACCGGCGCCGGAACCCAGGACGACGAATGACCGAGCGGCTGTATTACGCGGATCCGTATCGCCGCGAATTTGACGCGACGATCCGGCGCGTCGACCGCGCCGACGGCCGGACACGTGTCGTGCTCGATCGGACGGCGTTCTATCCCACTTCCGGCGGCCAGCCGTTCGACACCGGCTCACTCGGCGCATTCCGTGTGGTGGACGTCTTCGACGAAGACGACGGCACGGTGGTCCACGTGCTCGGTGACGACGCCGTCGGGGTGGAACCGCAGCCCGGACAGGAGGTCCGGGGCGCCATCGACTGGGGGCGGCGCTTCGATCACATGCAACAGCACAGCGGCCAGCACGTGCTGTCGGCGGCGTTCGACCGGCTCTTCGGCGCCCGCACGGTCAGCTTTCACCTCGGCGCCGGTTCATCCACGATCGATCTCGATCGCGAGTTGTCGCGCGGCGACATCGCGGCTGCCGAAGCCGAAGCCAACCGCGTGGTCTGGGAAAACCATCCGGTCACGATCCGTTTCGTCGGCGCCGGCGAAGCGGCCGCGTTGCCGCTCCGGAAGGAAACGGCGCGCGAGGGCACGCTGCGGTTGATCGACATGGACGGCTTCGACCTGTCGGCATGCGGCGGCACGCACGTCGCGAGCACGGGTTCGATCGGCATCATTGCGATCGGCGCCGTCGAGCGTTTCAAGGGCGGCCAGCGCGTGGAATTCGTATGCGGCGGCCGGGCGTCCGGCAGGTTCAGGTCGATGCGGGACACGCTCGGTGCCGCCGTGCGCCTGCTGTCGGTGCTGCCTCACGAGGTGCCCGAAGGGATTGAGCGCCTCCAGGCGGAGACGCGCGAGCGTCAACGCTCGCTGACGGCGCTCGAGGAGGAACTCGCCCGCTACCGCGCGGCGGATCTCGCCGCGAATGCTGAAGTGACGGGCGCGGGCAGAGCCGTGCTGGCCGCCGTGGACAAAGACGCGGACGCAAGCCGTCTCAAGTCCCTCGCGTCCTCGATTGTCTCGCGCCCGGGCTACGTCGTCGTTCTGGTGTCCACGTCGCGTCCGGCCGTGGTCGTGGCCGCGCGGTCGCAGGACGTTTCGATCGCGGTCAACCAGCTGACTGCCGCGCTGACCGGCCGCTTCGGCGGACGCGGCGGCGGAAGGCCGGAACTCGCGCAGGCGGGCGGCCTCGACGCACCGGCCGACGCGATTCTCGAGGCGGCTCGATCGCTTATCGTTCCGAGTACGTGAGCGCGAGGATGCTGCCCGGATTGGCGAGCGTCTGCGTCACGACGCCGGCGGCGTTCCGGCTGGGCCCCGAGACGTCGGTGGCCAGATACAACGTGAGCCCGTCGGGATTGAGCGCGATGTCGCGATAGCGATTCGCCGATTTGAACATCTCCGTCGGCGGTTCCACCGTCGATCGTCCGTCGGCAGCAAGCGTGAGACGATAAACCACGCCGCGAATCAGGCTGAGCGCCAGCAGCGAATTCTTCCACCCGGGAATGGCGTCGCCGGTATATACGTCGATGCCCCCCGGCGCGATGGTGCCGCTGCCGATCGTTCGCAGGTCGTAACCCGTTTCAACCGTGAAAAATGTCCGAAGCGGCGGCATGAACCGCGGGTCCTTCCACGAGCGCTCCGTCTGAACCGGCACCGACGCCGGGATCGGATCGTCCCCCCGGGGCAGCGAGGCGCACGGCTGCGGGCTGGACGCCGACCAGTTCGCGTACACGTACGCCTTGTCATCCTGTCGGCCCGCCACGTTCGGCCAGCCGTAGTTGCGGCCCGCCTCGATCAGGTTGATCTCGTCGTCGGAACTCGGGCCGTGTTCCGACTCGTACAGCTTGCCGCCGGGCCCGAACGCCAGGCCGAGCGGGTTGCGATGGCCGAACGAGAAGACGTGGCTGCGTACTCCGCTGATTTCAGGATTGTCGGAGGGAATCGATCCGTCAAGGTTGACGCGGAGGATCTTGCCCTGGTACTTCGACCAGTCCTTCGCGCGGACCTCGGCTGCGGTCGGCAGATCCTGCGCGTGGTTGGGATTGCACCGGTTTGCCCCGAAGTTGCTGCCTTGATCGCCGATCGTGAGATACAGCTTCGCGTCGGGGCCGAACGCCAGCCGGCCGCCCACGTGATCGTCGTGCGTCGGCAGGCCCGTCAGGATGTCCACCGGCTCGACGAGCACGTGCGCGCCCTGGTCGTACCGGTAGCGCCGAATCGCCATTCGCCTGGCCAGCGCCGTCCCCGGGGCGTCGTCGTAGGTGAAGACCACGTATACGAAGTCGTTGCTGGTACCGCGCAGCAGGTCGGCGTGAAACGCCAGGCCGAGCAGGCCGTCTTGCGTCACGCTCTGGTTCACTTCCGGGATGGTGACGGCCACGCTCCTCGTCCCGTCCGCCGGGTTGATGCGCACGACCCGCCGGCCTGTCCGCTCGGTGACCCAGAGCTGACGATCGGGCCCCCACGCGACCTCCCACGGCCCCTCGAGTCCCGACACGAGCACGCGCGTCGAGAAATGTTCCTGCGGGTTGGTCACGATGGTCGCGTCCTGCATCAAAGCGCTGGAGGAGAGCGCGGCGACGCACACGGCGCAGGCGAGCATTTGCTTCATGATGTCCTCCACGCCTGTCAGGCGGGAAACGCCGGGTTCTGACGGACGAGCCTGGCCTGCCAGACGTGCCGCCGCTCGTGGGCGAGCATGAGCTGAAAATACGCGCCCAGGCTCCACTTCACCAGCGGAATCGTCGACTTGTGCTTCGCGCGCCGCAGATCGAGGCCGTCCGCCGCCATCAGGCGTTCGCCGAGCTCGTCCTGCCAGCGGAGAAACTCCGCGCGAACCTCGTCCACCGGCTTGCCGGGCACGGGCTGCACGCGTTTGGGCGCACGGAAACGCATGGGCGGCGGCGCGTCGCTCGTCCTCACGCACCAGCGCTCGAACGCCGAGTAGACGAACGGCCCGGTGCTTTTGAGATTCTGTGTCCGCGCCGTGGCGATCGCGGCGTCAATGGACGGCATGAATAGTTCGGCCGCCGACAGATTCAGGTGAACGAAGCATCCCGACATCGACCATCGTCCGGGTTCGGCCTGCCAGTTGAACTGCGCATCCGAGAGGCCCGACATGAGCCCGGTCGCGTCCTGCCGGATCGAGAGAAGCTGATCCTGGTAGGACTCCAGTTCGGCCGTTTTCATCTGGGGGCGTTCCACGCGTGCCACGGTTACCTCCGGTAAGCCGCCAGCCGGACGACGATGGCATCGCACGCGGCGTTGATGACGCTCGACGAATTGTCGTAGTTGTTGGCGAAGATCGCGAAGGCCAGCGTCTCGCCGTCTGCCGACCGGACATAGCCTGCCATCGCGCGCATGCCGGTGAGCGAGCCCGTCTTGACGCGGGCGGTGCCTTCCGCGCGCGTTCCCCGCATCCTGTTCTCGAGCGTACCGTTCCGGCCGGCGACGGGCAGGGACGCTTCGAACGCGTATCGCAGGCGCTCGTCGCGGCCGACGTGCGTGAGGATCGCGACCATCGCATCCGGCGTGATGAGGTTGTAGCGGGACAGCCCGGAGCCGTCGGCCTGAACCACACCGCCCGGGTCAATGTTCCAGGCCTGCAGCACGGATCGAACGGCCAGCCGGCCGGCCTCTGACGTTCCGGGGCCGCCGTTCACGCCCAGCGTCTTGAGCAGCGTTTCGGCGTACACGTTCTGGCTCAGTTTCATCATCGTCATCGCCAGCATCGACAGCGGCGGCGACTGGTAAGTGATCAGCGGATCCGCGGCCCTCGCCGGCGCGGGATCGAGATCGTCGATGTCCACGGCCGGTCCGTCCACGTCAATCCCGTTCGCGACGAGCGAACGGCGGAGGGCGGTCACGAAGTACTGCGTAGGGTTCTCCACCGACGCCGTCTCCGAGAACGGCCGGGTGCGGAGGGGCAGCACGCCCCGCAGTTCGAGGCGGGAGGAGCCGGGGAAGCGCCGGCGCGCGACAACGGTCGTCGAGCCCGCGGCGCCCGTCGTAATCAGGTTGTTCAGCGTGAGGCCGCTGTAGTCCGGCGACACCGTCACGCCGGCCCTGGTGCCGACCGAGGTGCCCGGCGCAAGCCTCAACTGCACAGAGCCCTCGTTGAACTGCAGCGCGCTCACGCTCGCGGAGAAGCTCGTCCCGATGTCATCCCACGCCCAGCCCTGCCCGAGCCCTTCGTCGTCAAACGCGTTGTCGTCGCCGACGATCCGGCCTTCGACCCGGCTGATCCCCGCGCTCTTCAACCGGGCGGCCCAGTCGGCGAACAATTCCGCCGCCTTGCCGTCCCAGTCGTCGATACTCGGGTCGCCGGACCCGACCACGATGAGGTCGCCGTGCAGCCTGCCGCCCTCGATCGGGCCGGACGCAAACAGCCTCGTCTGGTAGGTAAAATCCCAGCCGAGCTTCTCGGCCGCGGCGGCCAGCGTCACGACTTTCATCGTGGATGCCGGTGTCATGAGCTTGCCGGCGTTCATCGCGTACAGCGTTTCGTCGCGGCCGACCGGCCTGACGAGTACGCCCCAGAACGCGCGGTCGAACGCCGGCGCCGCGACGATGGCGTCGACGTCATGCTGGAGTGAAGTCTGGGAGGACGTTGCGGGCGGAGACTGCGCGAGCGGCGCTTGTGCGAGCAGCGAAGCGGCGAGAACGACAGCGGCCGCGCTACTTCGTGAGCTCATCCAGCTTCTTGATGATTTCGTCGTATTCCATCGCGCTGACCGTCGCGGCGCCGGCTTCACCGGCGCGGCTTGCGTAGACGGTATCGCCGGATTTGGCGAACATCACGCGCTCTTCCTTCTTGCCATCGTCGAACTTCGCGTAGACCGTCAGGGCGGGGGAGTCGAGGCCGGTCTTCGCGCCCGGGTCCACGAACTTCGTCGCGCGGACGCTTTCGAGCTTCGCGAGGAGGACGCTCATCTTCTCCTTGTCCGCATCCGCGGGTTTGTCTCCTGCGCGCCGCCACTTGTCCTCGTCGACCGGCTTGCCGCCCTTGATTTTGTCGAAGGCCACGGTCTGGCCGCCGCGCGTGAATTCGAGGCGGGTGGCGTCGTACGCGCGGAACGCGAAGAGCTCCTTGCGGCGGTAATCGTCCGGACCCTTCTTCAGCTCGTCGACGAGCGCGCTGTCGATCGTCATGACGATGGGCTTCGAGGCGTCTTTCGCGTAGACGGAGCCGTCGGGGCTCTTGCCGCCAATCTGGAGGGCTGCCATGGCGCTGCCCATGCCCAGCGTCACCGTCGCCGTCGGCTTGTCGAGGCCGTATTTCTTGAGATCCGCGGGAGACGGGGTATCGGACGCGATCGATTTCATCTGGGCCGACATCAGCCGGCCGATGAGGCCCTCCACTGCGGAGAAGTCTGACGCGGTCTTGAGCGGCTTCGAGATGGTCCAGTCGTTGCCCGTCTTGGCCAGCTCGAGGCCCTTGCCGCCGGCGTCGATGGCGATGCGGTCCACCTTGTCGCGCTCGAAGTGCAGCGCCGCCTTGTCGCGAAGATCGAACGTACTCTTATTGAACGTGGGCTCCTGGTACCCCGCGATCAGGAAGACCTTGTCCTCACCCTTCTTCTTCGCGAAGAGATTGCCGCCGGTGGGGGATTTCTGCCCGATGAGGAGCGTGCGGTAATCCTTGTCGCCTGTCGCCTTGAAATCGACTTCGATGCGTGGCGTGGTGAGGCCGTAGTCGTTGAGATTCGCGGGCTTCTCGTCGATGACCCGCACGACCTCGAGCTGGGCGAGCGCCGATGTGATGGCGGAGGCGTCGGTTTCCGATGCCGCCGCGGCGACTGGTTCGGCGAGGTGCCAGCCGTCTTTGTCTTTCTTGAGCGCGGTGGTCTCTCCGGACTCCGACGTGATCCGCAGTTCCCCGATTTTGTCAGCCTCGACGGAGGAGAACACCTTGTCCAGTTTTGGACCTGCCGGCTGTTCCGGCTGTTTCCAGGTGACGAAGTAGATGTACGCGAGCAGGCCGCCGAGGACGACGACCAGGCCAATCGTGGTTCGCAAGCCCCGCATCTATCGCCTCCGCCACCAGCTGTAGACGCCTGCGCCGAAGACGGCGCAGGGAATCAGGAACAGGGACAGCAGCTTCACCTCGCTGATCTGCCCTCCGGTCAGCGTCACGCGTCGATCGGAGGGCTCCTTCGCCCGGATCGAGATCAGGTTTTCCTGCTGCGACAGCCATCCCAGTGCGTTCATGAACAGATCGCGGTTGCCCGGGAGGGCCGCAGGCGCCGAGTTCGCGACGAAATCAGAATCGCCAAACACGACGACTCGTGTTTCAGGCTTCGGTGGGTCGGCCTCGCCCGGCTTGGGTGGCGCCGAAGACGAAGGAGCCGCTGCCGAAACTGCCGCGGCGATCGTGATGGGACCGGGCTTGTCGCCGCTCGCAGGGTCCATCGACACCTTGCCTGACGCCAGCAGTCCCTTGATGTCGGATTCCGCCCAGCTGCGCGGGCTCGTCTCGACGAAACCCTGCGCCGTGTGGCCGTTGACGCCGCCGGCGACCGCGGTCACGGAGCGCGCAAGCGGGTAACCGGTAATGAGCTTCAGCCGCTGCGTGATCGCGTGCGACGGATAGCTGGCGGCGAGCGGCACGGAAGCGTCCGTCCCGACCAGCTGTCCCATTCCGCTCGCATCCACGACGATGTCGTTGCCGATACTGATCCCCCAGTCGTGCGCGAGCGCGATCAGGTTCGTGAGCGGAGTGCTGTCCGGCTTCTCCGGTGGATCGATCTCGAGGAGCAGCTTGCCCGACTTGTCGAGGTACTTCTTCAGCGCGTCGATCTCGCCGGGGAGAAAGTCCACCTTCGGTCCCGCGACGATGACCACCGCCGCGTCGTCCGCCACAGCGCCCGTCTGGGCGAGCACCACGTTTTCGACGGAGTAGTTGTCCCGGCCGAGGCTGTCGGCGATGCCCTTGTAGCCATCGCGCTCGGCGGAGGCCGTGTCCCTTTCGCCGTGACCCCTGGTGAAATAGATCTTCTTCGTCTGCCCCTGCACGACCTTGATGATGGCGGTCGTGATGTCCTGCTCGGCCTCCGACGTCACCCGCTCGGTGCGGCCCTTGTAGGCGAACAGGACCGTCCCGTACTGCTGGATCTGGTTCTGGGACGCGAGCGCCGGCTTCTTGTCGGGATCCACGTACTCCGTGGAGACTTTCTTCGACGCGTACTCGTATTCGTTCAACCGTTCACGGTATCGCCCGAAGTTGGTTTCTTCGGCGAACACGGTGATCTGGAGCGGTGCCTCGAGCTTGCTGAGGACGTTCCGGGTCTGATCGGACAGGCTGAACTGCTGGTTCGCCGTCAGATCCCAGCGCTTGTTCTGGCGCGCGCCGATGTAGTTGATCGCGACCAGAATCGCGAGGACGACGAGCACGCTCACACCCGTCAGCGAGCCGTATCGCGCCTGGCGGCTCGAGAACGACTTGACGATGTCGCGCCACTGTCCCAGGACGTAGATGAGCAGGCAGACCAGGCCGGCGTACAGGAGATAGGACACGTACTGGTCCTTCGCCGGGTAGCCGAACCTGATGCCTGTCGCGGCCAGCAGCGCCGCGACGCCCAGCCAGAAGATCATGCCGATGATTCGATTCGCCATTGTTTGTGCTCGCAAGGTCAGTGGCGGCGCGTTATCCGCGCCACCGTTCGCTCTCGACCGACTTCGCGGTCAGAAACAGCCCGAACGTGATGAAGCTCAGGTAGTAGATGAGATGCGAGGTGTCGATGACGCCTTTCGTGAAGTCGTCGAAGTGGTCGATGATCGACAGGTAGTTCGTCAGCTTGGCCGACTCCGGCGAAATACTGCCGATCCACGAGATGATCCACAGGAAGAGAAACACCGCGAACGTCACCGTGCCCGCCACGATCTGGTTCTTCGAAAGGCTGGAAATGAACAGGCCGAGCGATACGAAGCACGCGCCGAACAGCAGGAAGCCGAGGTACGCCGTCACGATGGGCTTCCACTCCGGGCTTCCGGAGAGGAACAGGACGACCAGGTGGACGAGCGTGATTGCGAGCATGGCCGCGTAGAGCCCCATCGCGCCGAGGAACTTGCCCATCACGATCTGGAAGTCCGTGACGGGAGACGTCAGGAGCAGCTCGATCGTGCCGGATCGTTTTTCCTCCGAGTACGTCCGCATCGTCACCATGGGCAGCAGGAACAGGGCAATCACGGTGACGTTCTGGAAAACAGGCCTGATGACCTGCTGGTTGACGTTCAGCGGCTGGGCCCCGCCCATCATGCCGGCCTGCATCGCCTGCCGGATGAACGCCTCCAGGATGAACGAGAAGAAGAACCCGTATAGCGCCGCAAAGCAGCCGATCACGATGTACGCGATCGGAGAGGCGAAATACGACCGCAATTCCTTGTGCGCGATCGCGAGAACGTTACGCATGCGTCTCGTCTCCTCCGGCCTGCGCCGGCTGTTCGTCGACATCGGTCAGCGCGATGAACACTTCCTCGAGGCTGACGCGCGCCGGGCGCAACTCGACCAGGCCCCAGCCCCGCGTCACCACCGTGCTCGCCAGCTCGCGGCGCACGTCGCGCCCGCTTTCGCTCATCACTTCGTAGCCAACGAGGCCCTCGCGCCGGTCCGACTCGACGACGCTCGTCACGCCCGCGACCCCGTTGAGCACGCTTGCCGCATCCGAACCGTTCGCATCCACCTGGATATACATCGTCGACGAGCCGCTCAGGCGATCCGTCAGGTTGCCCGGCGTGTCGATGGCCACGACCTTGCCCTTGTTGATGATCACCACGCGCTGGCAGGTCTGCGACACCTCGGGGAGGATGTGCGTGCTGAGGATGATGGTGTGATCGCCGGCGAGCTCCTTGATGAGGAGGCGCGTCTCGTTGATCTGCTTCGGATCGAGCCCCGCCGTCGGTTCGTCGAGGATCAGCACGTCCGGGTTGTGAATCAGCGCCTGCGCGAGGCCGACGCGCTGCTTGTACCCTTTCGACAGCTTCGAGCACAGGCGGTTGGCCATGTCCGCCACGTGCGTGCGCTCCATCACCGCGCGCACGCGCTGTTTCTGGTCTGCCGGCGGCACGCCCTTGATCTTGGCGACAAACGCCAGGTACTCCAGCACCGTCATGTCGGGATAGAGCGGCGGCGTCTCCGGCAGATAGCCCGTCCGTCGCTTGGCCTCGATCGGCTGGTCGAAGACGTCGAAGCCGGCGACGACCGCCTTGCCGTCCGTGGCCGGCATATATCCGGTCAGGATGCGCATCGTCGTCGTCTTGCCCGCGCCGTTCGGCCCCAGGAACCCGAGAATTTCGCCCCGTTCTACCCGAAAGCTGACGCCGTCCACTGCGGTGACGGGGCCGTAACGCTTGGTGAGATTCTGAACCTCGATCACGGATGAACCTCGTTTTGATTACAATCCAACCGAAAATGCTATCCGAACCATAGGAAAATAGGTAGATGGGTCCACAAGGGCCCGTATGGAGGCGTCATGTCTGCAGAAGTCGGATCGAAAGCGCCGGACTTTACGTTGATGAACCAGGATCGGGAGCCCGTCACGCTCAGCGCGGAACGGGGGCATCCGGTCGTGCTCGCATTCTTCCCGGCGGCGTTCAGTGGAGTCTGCACGAAGGAATTGTGCACGTTCCGCGACAACATCGCGAAGCTGAACAACGCCAAGGCGAAGGTCTACGGCATCAGTGTTGACACTTTTTTTACGCTCAAGGCGTTTCAGACCGATCAAAAGCTCAACTTCCCACTCCTCAGTGACTTCAACAAAGACGTCATTCGCTCCTACGGCGCGTTCAACGAAGACATGATCGGCCTCAAGGGCATCGCGAAGCGCTCCACGTTCGTGATCGACAAGGACGGCACCGTGCGCCATCGCGAAGTCCTCGACGACGCCCGGAACGAGCCCGACTACCAGAAGGTGTTCGATACGCTCGCGTCGCTCGGCTAAGGCCGCAGGCTCTCGAGGGTTGAGGGCTCACGCAGCCTTCAGCCCTCCTCTTCCGTTTCCGCATCCTTTGACGCGTCGGCAGCCTGTGGCGGTGCAGACAGCCGCACGCGCGCCACGCGAATCCCGTCCAGCGCGTCAACGCGCATCGTGCGTCCATCGATGGCGACGATGTCGCCGATACGCGGCCGGCGCCCCAGCTGGCCCAGCACAAATCCGCCGACGGTCGTAAACGTATCCTGGTCGATTTGCAGGCCGAACTGCAGGTTGACTTCCGTCGACAGGACCAGGCCGTCAATGTCGGCCGAGCCGTCCGGCATCAGGTTGATCCGTCCCGTCGCCCCGGTCGCCAGCTCCCCGACGATGCGCTCCATGAGGGAATCGAAGGTGATCATGCCGGCCGTGCCGCCGTATTCGTCGATCACCATGGCCTCGCGAACGCCGCGTCCCCGCATCTCGGCCAGCACGTCGTCGGCGGCGAGCGTCCGCGGAACCGTCAGCGCTTCGCGCGCGAGAGCGGCGGCGTCCACTTTTCCGCCGGCCGCGATCGGCTGCAGAAGGTCCACGACGTGCAGGATGCCCACCACGTCATCGAGGCTGTCGCGATAGACCGGCACGCGGGTGTACCCGCCGCGCGCGATCTCGTCGATCAGCGCCTGGCGTGACATCGCTGCCGACACGGCGATCAGTTCCGTCCGCGGCACCATCACCTGTCCCGCCGTGAGGTCGGCGAAGCCGAAGACGCGGTGCAGCATCTGTTCCTCACCTTCTTCGAGCACCCCGGCTTCCTGGCTGGCGGTCACGAGCATCTTGAGCTCTTCTTCGGAGTGCACCATGGCGTGGCCCCCGCGGCTCTGGAGCCCGAGAGCCCGGACGACGGCCTGGCCGGCGCCGTTGAGCAGCCGGATGAACGGGGCGAAGACCCGCATGAAGAGCTCGGTGGGTTTTACGACGAGCAGCGCCGTCGCTTCGGCGCGCTCGAGCGCGATCGTCTTCGGCGCGAGCTCGCCGAGCACGATGTGCAGCGCCGTCACGACCGCGAACGCGACGGCCACGGCCACGCTGTGGGCGGTGGCTTCGGCGAGGGTGGCCGGCACGAACGTCAGGAGCGGCTGGATGAGTGCGGCTACGGCCGGTTCGCCGATCCATCCGAGGCCGAGGCTGGCCATGGTGATGCCCAGCTGCGTCGCCGCGATGTAGCTGTCGGGATTGGTGACGGCGCGCCGCACGGCGCGCGCGCCTCGATGATTCTCGGCGACCAGCTGATCGATGCGCGTCTTGCGCACCGCGACGATGGAGAATTCGGCGGCGACGAAGAAGCCGTTCGCCAGCACCAGGGCCATCACGCCGGCCAGGCGCCACGCCACATCTGCGAAGTCGAACTTGGTCATTTGATCATCTCGTCATCTGGTCATTTGGTCGCTCGCACTGACCAGATGACCAGATGACCAGATGATCAAATTCGGTGTCGCTACGCCTTGCGATTGGAAAAGAAATGAGCGTCCACGAAGTTGTCGACGATCGCCTGGTTGGCCGGATCGACTTTCTCGAACTGGATGCCCATGCCGACGCGGCGGTCGCTCCAGGCCACGCGCCCTTCGGCGTCGATGTCGCGCTTGGACCCGGGCATCCGGAATCGCACGCGGATCTTGAGGCCGCTGTCGAGCGGGCTCGTCGTGCGGATGGCGATGCCGCCGCGGCTCAGATTCAGCGTCAGCGCCGCGGCGATCGTATTGCCGAACCGGTACTGGATCGGAATGCCCAGCACGACGCGCGGACTGCTCCGGCGGTTGAAGTTGTCGGGGAATAGATGCGGCGCGAGCGACGGCAGGATGTGCTGCACGGCGCTGTACTCGTTGACGTAGCCGGCCACGCCGAGCGCCGCCAGCTCGCGGACCTCCTCGGCGCTCCCGATCGTCCCGCTGAACACCAGAATCGGCAGCGTGCCGGCGTCAAGCTTGCGGATGGATCGTACGAGCTCCACGCCGGGGGCGTTGGGCAGCCGGAGATCGAGCACGATGAGATCGATCGTGGCGAGGTCCGCCTTGATGCGCGCCAGCAGCTCGGCCGCGCTCTTGACGGTGATCGCCTTGTGCCCGGCATGCTCGAGCGCTGCGCGAAAACGGTCCCGGACAAACGCGGTGTCGTCGGCGACGACGACTGTCTTGGCCGTGACCGATGTGCTCGCCATCTCGTCCAACTATTGGAGCACGATTACGAGATGGTATCCCGGGCGAAATTGCAGATATCCGCACGATATCGCTATAATTTGAGGTCTTATCGTCATCGCGGCCGCCGCCGGGCGGGATTCTGGCATGTCATCGACCAAATGCCAAGTTGAACGCGACACCGACGTTGAGGAAGATAACGGAATGGCCACCTGCCCCGAATGTGACGCGGAAATCGAAGTCGACGAGTTCGACGTAGACAAGGGCGACCAATTGAGCTGCCCGGACTGCGGCTCCAACCTCGAGGTCACCGGTCTCAACCCGATCGAACTCGATCTTGCGCCGGACGACGAGGACGACGAAGACGACGACGAGGACGAGGACGAAATCGAGGAAGATGACGTCGAAGCCGACGACGACGAGGACGACGCGGACGCCGACAAGGACGACGAAGGCTGGGAAGAATGAACGCCGCGCCGAAAGAGGCGGCGCTCCGGGACACCCTGGCGTCGCTTGGTTCGGTGGTTGTCGCCTACAGTGGGGGCGTCGACAGCGCGTATCTGGCCTTCATCGCCAGTCGGACGCTCGGTGACCAAGCTGTCGCCGTCACAGCCGAGAGCCCCAGCTACCCCGAACGGCATCGCCGGCTCGCCGTGTCCATCGCGCAGCAGTTCGGCCTCCGCCACGAAATCATCAGGACGGCTGAACTCGAACGGCCGGAATACCGCGCGAACCCGTCCAATCGCTGCTATTTCTGCAAGCACGAGCTGTACACGCATTTGTCGCGCATCGCCGCGGAGCGCGGCGCGATTGTCGTCGACGGCAACAACGCGGACGACCGCGGCGACTATCGGCCGGGCCGCCAGGCCGCCCGCGAGTTCGGCGTGCGCAGCCCGCTCGACGAAGTCGATCTCGCAAAGGACGAAATCCGCTCGCTGTCGAGGGACGCGGGTCTCCCGACGTGGGACGAGCCGGCGTCCGCGTGCCTGTCGTCGCGCATTCCGTACAACTCGGAAGTGACCGATGAAAAGCTCCGCACGATCGAACGTGCCGAGCAGGCCCTGGCGCGCCTGGGGTTCCGCGTCTGCCGTGTGCGCCACCACGACGATCTGGCACGCGTGGAAATCGGGCGCGACGAGCTCGAACGAGCGCTCGATCCCGGCACGCGCGCCGCGATCGTGCGAGAGCTGAAGACCGCCGGTTACCGCTACGTCACCCTCGACCTGCAGGGCTATCGGCTCGGCAGCCTCAACGAAGGTTTGCTGCTGCAGCCTCTGATGTAGCGTCCGCCTTCAGGCGGACGGACGGCCGGCTGAAGCAAGCCGCTACGCCTGTGGCTTTCTCGCCAGGCACAACAGCGAGCTGCCGAACGGACAGTCGAACCAGCGGAGCCAGGCGCTTTCGAGAAACAGCGCGGCGCTCATCACCGCGTTGATCGGCGCGACGGGCACCGAGATTTCCTGCTTCGCGTCGGCCTCGCCCGACAGCCCGCGCCGGCGATGCAGCGTCCGGATGGCGGCCAGCGGAAGAAACAGCGACGCGTTCGTGTACGTCATCCGCTCGATCGTGAAGCCGCCGCTGGTCAGGAGATCGCGGAGTGTCTCGCGCGTGTAGCGGCGCACTTCGTGGCTGAGAATCGAATGGTCGCCGCGCAGGACATCCATCGCCGCGACGTTGATCAGGGCCCACCCGCCCGGCCGCGCGACGCGGAACATCTCCGCGACCGCCGACCGTTCGTCGGGCGGCTCCAGAGAATACAGGACGTCGAACGACGTGACGAGGTCGAACATGCCGCTGGGAAAGGGCGCGGCCGTCACCGTGGCCCTGGCCAGCCGACGGCGATGCAGCTCGTGTCCGATGTAAAGTCCGACCTCGGAACGGTCGAAACCGTAAGACGTGCCATACCGCTCGAACAGCGAGAGGTTGGCGCCCGTGCCGCAGCCGCAATCGAGGATACGCGGCCGGACCCTGCCGCTCAGGGCCTGGTCGATCAGGGGCCGGACGAACCAGCGGAAGCCGCGAAACCAGAAATGACGCTCTTCCGCGCGCGCCGTGGCGCGTAACAGGTCATCCACGGCGGGTATTGTATCGTTTGCGCCACAATAACGGCCTGTTTGACTCCGCGTGTACCAAATCTGTAAGCTGCGGCGCGCTGGACTGTATGCTGCGGCCGACTGGAGAGTGACGGATGAATCGTGTTCGAACCATGTTGCCGATCATTGTGCTGGCCGTCGTGATGGGTGTGACCGCCTGCGCGAAGAAGGTTCCTCCACCGGCGCCGACGCCACCGCCGCCCCCACCCGCTGCGCCAGCGCCGCCGCCAGCGCCGCCGCCACCGCCGCCGCGCGCTGCCGCCGCGCCGCCTTCAGCGCCCGGCGCGCTGAGCGAGGAAGAGGCCTTCGCGCGCAAGTCGCTCGATCAGCTCAACGCCGAGCACCCGCTCGAAGACGTGTACTTCGATCTGGATGAGTCGGAGATTCGCGCCGACGGCCGTACCGCGCTGCAGAAAGACGCGGCCTGGCTGAAGCGATGGACGAGCGCCGTGCTCGCGATCGAAGGACACTGCGACTCGCGCGGGAGCGCCGAATACAACCTCGGGCTCGGATCGCGCCGCGCGACAGCGGTCAGAGACTACCTCGTGAGCCTCGGCGTTCCGGCGGCGCGCGTGACGATCGTCAGCAAAGGCAAGGAGCAGCCGTTCTGCAACCAGGAGGACGAGTCCTGCTGGAAGCAGAACCGGCGCGGGCATTTCGTGATCACAGGCAAGTAGGTCTGGTAGCTCGGGTGGGTCTGGTAGGTCGGGTAGGGCAGGTAGGCACAACCGAACGCTGTCCTTCCTAACCCACCCCACCTGACCCACCCGCCCTGCCCGCCAACATCTTTCGCAGATCGGCCTCGCCGATCCGGTACTTCGCGGCCTTCTTGCCTTCCACCATCAGCACAGGTATTTCGAGGCCGTAACGGGCTTCGAGGTCGGCGTCCGCCGAGATGTCGATTTCCTCGAGGCTGAGCGGCACCGAGCGCGCGACAGTGCGTACGACGGCCTTCATTTCGTCGCAGAGGTGGCAGCCGGGGCGGGAGTAGATTGTGAGCGCGATCACGTCGCGTTTGCCGCGCGGCAGGACGCGGCGATTTCTTCGGCCGCGACGCGCGGGCTGGGAGCCGCGATGATCGGGCGCCCCACGACGAGGTAGCTGGCACCCGCCGCCAGGGCCTGGGCGGCGGTCAGGGTCCGCTGTTGATCGTCCTTGCTGTCGCTGCCCCCTCGAATCCCCGGCGTGACGATCGCGAAGCGCGGACCGCAGCGTGCCCGCAGCGCCGCCGTCTCCTGCGCGGAAGCGACCACGCCGTCGAGACCCGCCGCCTGCGCCAGTAGCGCCAGCCGTTCGACCTGGGCGATCATCGAGCCCGCCACGCCGATTTCAGGAAGCGTGGACTCCGCCAGGCTCGTGAGAACCGTCACCGCGATCACGAGCGGCGCCTGGCGCGACAACCGCGCCGCCTCTTCATCGGCCGCCTCGCGCGCGGCCTTCATCATGGCGAGGCCGCCGGACGCGTGCACGTTGACCATCCAGACGCCGAGCCGCGTCGCGGCCGCCACGGCGCCGGCCACGGTGTTCGGGATGTCGTGGAACTTCAAATCGAGAAACACGCGATCGCCGCGCGCCGCCAGCTCCTCGACGAGCGCCGCGCCGTCGCCTGTGAACAGGCGGCTGCCGATCTTGAATCCGCCGACGGCGCCGCGCAACTGATCCGCGAGCGCGCGGGCACTCCCGACGGTGTCCACGTCGAGCGCCACGATAAGGTGATCGAGTTCGTTCATCGGGCTGCTCCTGTGTCGACGGTTCCCACCAGGTCGGCGATCCGCTCGATCCGATGACGCGTCATGTAGCCGCAGATGCCATCGAGCAGCTTCGGCCAGATGAGCGGATCCACGAAGTTCGCCGTGCCCACCTGGACCGCGGCCGCGCCGGCAATAATGAACTCCAGCGCATCGCGGGCGTCCGCGATGCCTCCCATGCCGATGATCGGGATCTTCACCAGCTGCCGGCACTCGTAGACCATACGCACCGCGATGGGCCTGATGGCGGGCCCGCTCAGCCCGCCGACGACGTTCGAGATCTTCGGCCGCCGTGTCTCGACGTCGACCACCATCGCGAGGAACGTGTTGACGAGCGACACCGCGTCGGCGCCGGCGTCCTCCGCCGCCCTGGCAAACGACGCGACGTCGGTCACATTCGGCGTCAGCTTGGGGATGACTGGCAGCCGCGTCACTTTGCGCACGGCGTTGACGACGTCGAAGGTGCCGGCGAGGCTGCACCCGAACTGGATGCCGCCTTCCTTGATGTTGGGGCAGGAGATGTTCAGCTCGATCGCGGCCACGCCTTCGGCGTCCGAGAGGATCCGCGATACCTCGGCATACTCGTCGATCGTCGTGCCGCAGACGTTGACGATGACCGTGGCGCGCCGGTCGCGAAGCTCGGGGAGCTTCTCGGCGACGAAGCGGTGCACGCCGATGCCCTGCAGGCCGATCGCATTGAGCATGCCGGCCGGCGTTTCGACAATCCGTGGCGCCGGATGGCCTTCACGCTCGGCGAGAAACAGGCCTTTGACGGCCACGCCGCCCAGCGAGGCGAGGTCCACCACGTCTGCGTATTCGACGCCGTACCCGAAACAGCCGCTGGCGGCGATGAGCGGGTTCTTCAGCGTCAGCGATCCAATCCGGACGGACAGGTCCACGTCAGCCCCAGCGAATCTGATCGGCGGCCAGTACCGGCCCGGCGAGGCACGATCGCATGTGATGGAATTTCCCGTCGGCGCCCAGCATGGGCACGACGCAGCTGTAGCAGCCGCCGAGTCCGCATCCCATGATGCGTTCGACCGACACTTCACACGGGCAGTGGAACCTGGCGGCGGTCGACGCCGTGGCCGCCAGCATGCCTTCGGGGCCGCACGCGTAGAGCATCACGGGCGGCGCCCCGTCGATGGTCCGCCGCTCGGCGAGGCGGCGTTCGAGAGGGGCAATCACGCGCCCACGCTCGCCGGTGCTTCCGTCTTCGGTGGTCAGCACGAGGTCGACGCCGAGCCCCTCGAAGAAATCGAGATAGAACAGTTCGTCGCCGCGCCGCGCGCCGTAGAAGAGCGTGCACGTCACCCGCCGCGCGCGCAGCGACTCGGCCAACGCGGCAAACGGCGCCAGCCCGACGCCTCCGGCGACCATCCAGGCTTCACGGGGCGGCTCGACGACCGTGAACGGGCGGCCGAGCGGTCCCAGGCACGCGGCGGTCTGTCCGGGCCGCGCGTCGTAGATGAGCGAAGTCGTCGGTCCAATCCGTTTGTTCAGCAGTGTGATGCCCGTTGGCGCGCCGTCGGCGGTTTTGATCACCTCGAAGACGGAAAATGGCCGGCGGAGCAGCGGATCGTTGCCAACCAGGGGATTGGATCCGATCTTGACCATCACGAACTGTCCCGGCGCGGATGCGGCCGCGATGGCGGGGGCCGCGAGGGTGAGCACGTTGTAGTCAGCCGACAGCGGACGGTTGGCCGTCACTTCCGCTGCCACGTCGATCGGCATCGTCGCAGTATACTCCGTGAGAATTGTCGGCCGGCAGGCTGCTCGTAATCGCGTTGTTGCTGGCGGCGCCGGTGCGCGCCTCCACGCTGTTCGATCCGGCTTTCCGCTTCCGCACGATTCGCACGCCGCACTTCGTCATCCACTTTCATCAGGGCGAGGACCGCCTCGCGGCTCGCCTCGCCGTCGTCGCCGAGCAGGTGTGGCGGGCGCTCGAGCGGCCGCTTGGCGTCACGCCACCGCCGCTCACGCACGTTGTCATCGCCGATCAGTCGGAGCGTGCCGGGGGATGGGCCACTCCCGTGCCTTACAACACGGTTGTGCTGGATGCGGCGTGGCCCTCGGGCTCCGATCTCATCGGGAACACCGACGACTGGCTGCGGCTGGTGTTCAGCCACGAGTTCACACACGTAACGCACCTGGATCGATCGGAAAGCTGGGCGCGCATCGCAAGGAACGTCTTCGGACGCGTGCCTCTCGCATTTCCGAATCTGTACCTGCCGACCTGGCAGATCGAGGGCCTCGCGACGTACGAAGAAAGCGCTCTTACAGGTGAAGGACGGCTCCACGACGGAAACTTCCGGGCCATCGAAGAGGAAGCCGCGAGGACGAGCGTGCTTGAGCCTCTCGATCGCGTCAACGGCGGTCTCGTGGACTGGCCTGGCGGCCAGGCCGCATACGCCTACGGCGCCGGGTTTCACCAATACCTGGCGGAGCGATTCGGTCCGGAGAAGCTGGCGGCGCTGGCCGAGGCGACGGCCCGGCGCGTGCCGTATACCGGCTCGCGGGTGTTCCCGAGAATTTATGGCAGCTCGCTCGGGAAGTTGTGGAGCGACTACCAGGCCGGCATTCGCAGGCGCGTCGCTCCCGCACCCACCGACCCGGGGCTCGTCCGGCTCACGCACCATCGCTATTCAGTCGTAGGCCCCCGATTCGACCGATTCGCGTGTGCGGGCTGCCCGCCGGAACTCGTTTACTCGGTGCTGACGCCGCACTCGCTTCCCGAGCTGAATCGCATCCGGCTCGACGGCACCGGCTCACGCCGCCTCACGACACGGATCCTCGGATCGACAACGGCGATTGGACGCGACGCGATTTACTTCGATCAGGAAGATCTGCGGCGCAACACTGGCGTCTACAGCGATCTGTACGAGTGGTCACGGGCGACCGGTCGCGTGACACGGTTGACGTCCGAGGCGCGCGTCCTCGATCCCGATTTGTCGCCGGATGAGACGACGCTCGTTGCGGTTCAGAGCCGGCGCGGACAGCGTGACCTCGTGCTGCTTCGTCATGGGCGGAAGGAGCCGTTACCACGCGGCGGCTCGGCCAGGGAAACCGCATGGCAAGTCGAGGTGCTCGTCTCAGAATCCGACACGCAGTTCAACGCCCCGCGATGGTCGCCCGACGGCCGGACCATTGCGGTCGAGCGTCACCGATTCGGCGCGCAGGCCGAGGTCGTGCTCGTCGACGTGGCGACGAGGGCACTCCGCGTCGTCGCGGGCGATGCACGCGGTCGCGCGACCACGCCCGCATGGCGGCCCGACGGACGCGGCATCGTGGTGGCGATGGCGAACGAAGACGAGCCGTCTAGTCTCTACGAGATCGGCGTCGACGGCGGTGCGGCAGCGCGCCGGCTGACCCATCTGACTGGCGGCGCAATGTGGCCCGACGTGTCGCCTGATGGCCGCGTGCTGGCGTTCGTCGGCTACACGACGGAAGGCTTCGAGCTGTTTCAGATGCCGTACCCGGAGCGATCGGCTGAAGAGGCCGAGGCGCGCGTCGTCCCGCCGTCCATCGACGTGACTGGTGCACGTGGCGCCCCGGGTGTCGTCGCCTCGTCCGTGATCTCGAAGGCGTACTCGCCCCTGGGCACGATCCTGCCAACCTCATGGTGGCCGGTCATCACCACCGACCGCGACCAGATTCGCGCGGGCGCGTCGATATTCGGATCGGATGTGCTCGGCTACCACATCTACCAGGCCACGACGACCTGGCTCCTCACGAGCCCGGCAGGCTCGCAGCCGCCGGCCCCGCAAGTGCCGGACTGGCGAGTGTCGTATGCGTACGGCCGCTGGCGACCGGTCCTGTTCGCAAACGCTTCGATGGAGACGTCGTTTTTCACCAACGTCGACCGTGTCGCAGGACCGCAGCCAGTCACGCTGCGCGAACGCCAGGTCGAAGCCGGCCTTCAGCTGCCGATCGTTCACGTCCGCCGGCAGACCGTCGGCCAGGTCTCATTCATCGGCGCCGACGACGACTACACGCTCGGCGCGCGGCAGACCACACGCGATCGGTTCGCGGCCCGGGCGGCCGGAGCGTACACGTCGGCGCACCACTATGCCGCGTCGATAAGCTCCGAAGATGGTGTCGCAGTGGGCGTCACGGCCGAGTTCATGCGTGCCGGGACGGGCAGCAGCGCAGGCGCGCCGAGGCTGACTGGCGACGTTCGCGCGTACGTGCCGGCGTTCGGCCTGCATCACGTGGTCGCGATCCGTGCCGTGGGCGCGACCACTGGCGGAGACCTGTCCGTGGGCCGCGCGTTCCGCATGGGCGGCTCAGCCCGCGATACGGGATTGATTGATTTCAGCACGGCCCCCACCACGCTGATGCGGGGATTCCCGGCTGACAGCTTTGCCGGCAGCCACGCGGCACTCGTGAACGTGGAGTATCGCGTCCCGCTGTCGCGTCCGCAGCGTGGCTTCGGGACCTGGCCGCTGTTCTTCCGGGCGATTCACGCCGCGGTGTTCACGGACGTCGGCCAGGCGTGGACCGCCACCTTTCGCGCAGCCGATGCGAAAGCGTCGCTCGGCGCGGAGCTGTCCGTCGACGCAGTGCTGGGTTTCCAGCTGCCCGTCACGGTCACGGCCGGCGCGGCCCGCGGGCATGACGGCAGCGGCACCGTGCCGGATCACACCGCGTTCTACGTCCAGCTGGGTCGCGCGTTTTAGGGCGGGCTGGCCGTACCCGTCGGGCACGGCGGGCCGGCGGTGCTAGAATCCGCGCAAGGAACCGCCATGCTCAAGAAGATCGTGAAACTGCTCAGCGCGCCAGTCGCGTGTCTGGCCCTCATGTGGACCGCCACCGCGCCGCTTGCCGCGCAGTGGGACCCGTTTCCGATGAAGAACGTACCGCGCACGGCCGACGGCAAAGTGGACCTCAACGCGCCCGCCCGGCGCACGCCAGACGGCAAGCCCGATCTGTCGGGCTTCTGGATGCCGTCGGACGTCGTGCGTCACCTGCTGAACCTGGCCGTGGACATGAAGCCGGAGGACGTGCCGCTGCAGCCATGGGCGGCCGAGATCTACAAGGAGCGCATCGACAACAACGGCAAGGATCACCCGGGTGTGCACTGCTGGCCGTCGGGCATTCCGGAAAAGCTCAATATTCCGGACGGACTGAAGCTGGTGCAGACGCCCGATCTGATCATCCTGCTGCACGAATCCCGCACGATCTATCGGCAGGTGTTCCTCGACGGACGGGCGCACCCGAAGAACGCGCAGCCGACCTGGATGGGCTATTCAATCGGCCGGTGGGAAGGCGACACACTCGTCGTCGACACGATTGGACAGAACGGCCGGACGTGGCTCGACATGAGAGGCCTGCCCGGCACCGAGGCGCTCCACGTGATCGAACGGTACACGCGCCCGAAAATCGGCCAGATGAACATCGACGTCACCATCGACGATCCGAAGGCCTACACCAAACCGTGGACCGTCAAGCTCGCCTGGACACTGCAGCCCGACACCGATCTCATCGAGAGCATCTGCGAAGAGAACAGCAAGGACCTGCCTCACATGGTCGGGAAATAGTCAGCAGTCGACGGTCGACGGTCGGCAGTCGGTGGTCTGCAATCAGAGCAAGGGTGACGTGCGCTACCTTCGGATGCTGAGCAACTCGCTCGTTGCGGCGCTCCTGGGCGCGAGCTACGTCATGGTGCTCGTGCTCCAGCTGAATCCGACGATGCCGTTGTATCCGCCCCGGCTGGTGCCGCTGGCGCTGACGGTCGGCCTGTTCTACGCTGCACATCTGACCGTCATCTTCTACGTCTGGCTGGTGCTCCGGCAGGTGTTTGCGAGGGAGTTGTTCTCGCCCGCGTGGACGAGCGTCGCCGTGCTGTCATCGCTCGGGGCCGCCGCGGCGGCCGCCGGCGCGGCGCTGATGTGGGCGAACCTGCGCACGTTCACGCTGGTGCTGCCGGACGACAGCGTCAACGAAATCGCGAGGGGCATGCTGGCGCTCATTGCCTCTGCCTGCCTGTTCGTCGTCGTCGGCCAGCTGCGCGCGCAGTTTCCGCACCACCGGCGCGTGTGGGCGCTGCTGCTGGTGCTCGTCGCCGCCGCGTCCATCGTCGTGCCGCTCAGGCTGCGGGGAGGCGCGCGCGTCCCGGTCCTCGAAACGCGCCCGGCCGACGCCGCTCTGGAAGCGGCGACGACGGAGCGGCCGTCGAGGGTCACGATTCTGGCGATTGACGCCGGTTCGCTGGATCTCATCACCGCCGCGGCCGCCGATGGCCGTCTGCCGAACTTCGGCCGCGTCCTCGATGCGGGCGCCGTCATGCACCTGGCGACGATCCACCCGACGTCGGCTGAAGCCGTCTGGACGGCCGTTGCGACGGGAAAACTGCCGCAGAAAAACGGAGTCCGTTCGGCGGCAGTCTACGATCTCTCCGGCGGCGGCGAGCCGCTTCAGCTGCTGCCCGACTATTGCTTCGCGCACGCCCTCGTGCGATTCGGGCTCGTCGCGGAGGTCCCGCACACGTCGGCGGCCCTGCGGACGCAGCCGTTCTGGAGCATCCTGACGGCGCTCGGGATCCCGGTCGGCGTCGTCGGCTGGCCGCTGACGCAGCCGGCGTCGGCCGTCCGGGGCTATCTCGTCAGCGATGCCTATCCGCGCCTGGCGGCCACGCCGTCGGCCATCGACGACTCGTCGTCGGTCTATCCTCCGGAGATGAAAGCGGAAGCGGCGCACGCGTTCGAGTCGGTTGCCGCGGAGGTTGCGGGCGACGAGCACGCGGCGCCCGGTTCGAGCGGCGATGGCCCGGCGCGCACCGATCGCACGTTCGATCGAATTGCGAGGACGCTCGAGCCCGCTCACCCCACGCGCGTGAATGTCGTCCGCTATTCCAGCCTCGACGCGATTGGCCACCATTACCTGCGTTACGCGATGCCGGCTGCATTCGGCGACGTGACGGAGGATGAACGCCGGCGCTTCGGATCGGTGCTCGAGTCGCACTACGGCTACATCGACGGCGCGATAGGCCGCGCGATCGAAAGCCTCGGCCCCGACGATCTCCTCCTGGTGGTGTCCGGCTACGGTATGGAGCCGCTCGGGTTCGGCAAGCGGCTGCTCGAAATGACGATCGGCGACCCGGACCTGAGCGGCACCCACGAGAGCGCGCCCGACGGCTTTCTGATGGCCTACGGTGCGTCGGTCATCCGGGCGCGGCTTCTGCCGCGCGGGTCGGTGGTCGACGTTGCGCCGACGCTGCTGTATTTCCTCGGGCTGCCCATCGGCCGCGACATGGACGGATACGCCCGTACCGACCTCTTCCAGCGCACGTACACCGACGAACGGCCGATCACCTTTATCCCCACTTACGATCGATAGGACCCGCCGGTCGGGTGGGTCGGGTGGGTCGGGTAGGCCGGAGTAGGCACGGCGCGGCCGTACGCTATACTCCACTCCGCTCTTTAACGCGGCCCTGAGAGGCCGCGAAGAGGTGACGATGTCAGTTGTCCTTGATGCGGACCGGATGGCCCGCAGCCTCGCGCGAATCGCGCACGAAATCCTCGAACGCAACCGCGGCCTCGACGAAATCGCCTTCGTGGGGATTCGTACGCGCGGCGTCCCGCTGGCGCGGCGCATCGCGAAGTCCATTCAGGATATTTCCGGCCACGAGGTGCCGACCGGCGCCCTCGATATCACGCTGTACCGCGACGATCTCATGCGCACGCCGGTCGGCCCGCAGCCCCTCGTGCGCAAGACCGAGATTCCGTTCTCGATCGACGACAAGCGCATCCTTCTCGTGGACGATGTCCTCTACACCGGCCGGACGATCCGCGCCGCGCTCGACGCGCTGATCGATTTCGGCCGGCCGCGGGAGATTCAACTGGTTGTCCTCGTGGACCGCGGACACCGGGAACTGCCGATCAAGGCGGACTACGTGGGCAAGAACCTGCCGACCTCCGCCGCGCAGAGCGTGCAGGTGCACCTGACCGACATCGACGGCCGCGACGAAGTGGAGGTCCTCCCGTGAAGAAAGACCTTCTCGGCATCGCGGACCTCTCGCCGGAGGAAATCTATCTCGTGCTCGAGACGGCCGAGGCGATGCGCGAAGTCGGCCAGCGGCCAATCAAGAAAGTGCCGACGCTTCGCGGGAAGACGGTCGTCAATCTCTTCTACGAGCCGAGCACCCGCACGCGCACGTCGTTCGAGATCGCGGAAAAACGCCTGAGCGCCGACACCCTCAACGTCGCCGTCGCGGCGTCGAGCGTGCTCAAAGGCGAGACGCTGGTCGACACGGCGAGGAACATCGAGGCGATGTCGCCCGACATGATCGTCCTGCGCCACGCATCGTCGGGCGCCTGCCACCTGCTGTCGCGCATCTGCCGGTCGCGCATCATCAACGCCGGCGACGGCATGCACGAGCACCCGACGCAGGCCCTGCTCGACGCGTTCACGATCAAGGAACACAAGAAGACGATCGCAGGCCTGAAGGTCGCGATCGTCGGCGACCTGCTGCACAGCCGCGTCCTGCGCTCCAACGTGCTGCTGCTGACCAAGCTCGGCGCGGATGTGTGGGTCTGCGGGCCGCCGACGCTCGTTCCCCCCGGCATCGAGTGCCTCGGCGTGCACGTGACCACGTCCGTGGAAGAGGCCGTCGCGGAAGCGGATGTCATCATGATGCTCCGCATCCAGCAGGAGCGGATGCAGGGCGCGTTCTTCCCGTCCCTGCGCGAGTACTTCAACGTGTTCGGCATGACCGCGGCCCGCGTGAGCCGCGCGAAGCCCGACGTCATCATCATGCACCCGGGGCCGATGAACCGCGGCGTCGAGATCGCGTCGGAGGTGGCCGACGGTCCCTATTCGGTGATTCTCGAGCAGGTCGCCAACGGCGTCGCCGTGCGCATGGCCGTGCTCTACCTTCTGGCGGGCGGAGTTGAAGATGAATCGGCTTCTTAAGGGCGGACGGCTGGTCGATCCGGCAAGCGGCCGCGATGGTGTGTTCGACGTGCTGATCGAAGACGGCCGTATTGCCCGCGTCGGCCGCGACCTCGCCGCGAACGGAGCCACAGTCGTGGCCATCCCCGCCGGATTCGTCGTGTGCCCGGGGCTCATCGACATGCACGTGCACCTTCGCGAACCGGGCCAGGAGCACAAGGAAACCGTCGCCACCGGCACGGCCGCCGCGGTGGCGGGCGGCTTCACGGCGGTTGCGTGCATGCCGAACACCAGCCCGGTGAACGACAACGCCGGCGTGACCGCGTACGTTCTGGGCAAGGCCGCCGAAGCGAACCTGGCGCGCGTCTATCCGATCGGGGCGGTGTCCCGAGGCCAGGCCGGTGAACAGCTCGCAGACATCGCCGAGCTGAAGAACGCCGGCTGCGTCGCGATCACCGACGACGGGCGGCCGGTGGCCACGGCGCTGCTGATGCGGCGCGCGCTCGAATACGCGTCGATGTTCGACATCCCCGTCATCGAGCACTGCGAGGAGCAGTCGCTCAAGGGCGACGGCGTGGCGCACGAAGGCTACCAGGCGTCGTCTCTCGGATTGCGGGGCATTCCAGGCGAAGCCGAGTCGATCATGGCGCTGCGCGACATCTCGCTGTCGTCGCTGACGGGCGGCGCGGTGCACATCGCGCACATGAGCGCGAGGCAGACGCTCGAAGCGGTCCGCTTCGGGAAAGCCCACGGCGCCCGTGTCACCTGCGAGGTGACCCCGCATCACTTCGTGCTCACCGACGAGATGCTCGCGACGCCGGTGCCCTACGACACGAACACGAAGATGAATCCGCCGCTCCGCGAGACGGCCGATCGCGATGCCATGCTGCAGGGGCTGTCAGATGGCAGCATCGACGTCATCGCCACCGACCACGCCCCGCATCACTACGACGAGAAGCTGGTCGAGTTCGATTACGCGCCGTTCGGCATCACAGGCCTCGAAACGGCAGTATCGCTCTGCTTCGATCGCCTCGTTCATCCGGGTTTCATCAGCCTGTCGCGGCTCGTCGAATTGCTGTCGATGAACCCGGCGAGGATCCTGCGCGTGCCGGGCGGAACGTTGGCCGAGGGTTCGCCGGCCGACATCACGATCCTGGCGCCGGACCTGCAGGTGACCGTCTCCGCGGAGCGAATGCGATCCAAGTCGAAGAATTCGCCGTTCATCGGCTGGTCGCTGCGCGGCGGCGTGGCCGCGACCATCGTTGGCGGCCGCACGGTGTGCGTCAACCCGGATACGAACATCAGCGCGTAGTGTCTCATTGCTCGGCCGACGGTCGGTAGGAGCCTGAGATTCGGCCGGTGGTATAGACTCTCCGGCCGTGCTCGACGCGTTCTTCTTCAAAATGCTCCTCGCCGCGTTGGCCGGCTGGCTCGACCAATGGCAGCAGGACGCCCTGGCCTATCTGATCGAAGAGAACCGTATCCAGCGTGGGCACGTGCCCGGCCGGCTCCGGTTGACCGATGAGGAACGCCGACGGTTGGCCGTCCGTGGATATCGACTGGTCCGCCGCCGTCTCCGTGATCGGGGACCATCGTCACGCCGGACACCGACACGCTGGTGAGGAAGGGCTAGAGACTCTGCCCTAAGCCTGTCCGATTCAAGACAGTCGACACACATTCGTCATGGGTATTCTCGCCAAGGTCAGCGGGTGGTCGAGCAGGCGGCGAACCGGAGATACCAGGCACAGGGGTGACGGTTTAGGTTTATTTCGAGCACATAGGTAGACTTCGGCCGAGGCGGTCAGCAATCGGCTCGATTGGCCAGCCTCGCGTCGAATAGCGTTTTGTCCCACCGCTCGGCCATCGCCGCATTCTCTCGAGCGAGGAGTTGCGGTCCGGCGCGACCTCGTGGGAGGGCCGTGGCGATTGCCACGTCGGCGCGACGTCGTCACATGAGGGCTACAGATCCGGTCCCCGAGCGTCGCACAGAGTGGCGGCGAAGCTCGAGGACCGACGTGTCTCCGATCAGAAGCAAATCTCGTAGCAGTAGACGGGCACGCCCCAGATGTAGAAACACCGGGTCTGGCACTGCTCCGGCTCGATGTCGATCACCCTCGGCGCTGCCGATGTCACCGCGACCCACGACGCGACGAGAGCGACCACGCTCATGCCCAGGATGCGTTTCACGACACTCTTCTTCTTCATACGCCCTCCATTGCTCCGCCGCGCTTAAAGCGTGAGCGGTTTTCATGTCCACACATCCTGGTGCATCATGGAGACGATTCGTTTCAACGAAGCGCAATCGATGAACCCGCAGTGCCTCAGTGCTCGGCCGAGGGGCTTCGAGGACGTGAAGTCGGATGGTGGTCTAGACTCTCGCGCCGTTGGCGACGCGTTCGCCTGGCGCATGCTTCTGGGGCGCGGGTCGGCTGAGTTGGACAAGGTAAAGCTGAATCGTCGCGGATAGAAGTCGCCTATTGATATCGCCAACAACTCGTTTGTCACGATTGTGGTGTTCGCTGATGACCTGTTCAGGTTGCGAGAGCTGACAGGTTCGCTGGATGCTGATGATCCGTTTATGATTTCGAGCAGTTTCAGATTCAGGATTTCGGTTATGCGTTGAGAGGCGAGCTGATCGAGAGATGAAACGCCAAGCGTGTCGAGGACCCGGTCGCTCGGCGTCAGGTTCGGAGCCCGTACGCACGCCGCCTGGCCTCAAGCCTGAATTCAGCGAGAGAATTCGGAATTCGAGACGCACAGGATGCCCGAACCAGACGCGAAGACACCCGTCGGGAACTACATCACACCGAGCGGATTGCAGCGGCTCAGAGACGAGTTGCGGTTTCTGCTCACCAGAGAACGGCCGGCCGTGACAGAGGTGGTGGCGTGGGCCGCCGGCAACGGCGATCGCAGCGAAAACGCCGACTATCAGTACGGCAAACGCCGGCTGCGCCAGATCGATGGACGGATTCGTTTTCTCACGAAACGGATTGACGCCGCACGCGTGGTCGACCCGGAAGCCCCGAGGATGGGGCCGGCGGCGACGCTGGCCTTCTTCGGCGCGACCGTGCGCTACACCAGCGGCGCTGGCACAGAGCGGATCGTGAGCATCGTTGGCACCGACGAGGTCGATCTGGAGCGCCACTACATCAGCTGGTTGTCACCGCTGGCGCGCGCGCTGATGAAGTCGGGACCAGGCGACCGCGTGGTCCTTCACGCGCCACGCGGCGTCGAGCACCTGCAGATTCTCGAGGTGCGCTATGAGCGCATCCCCGTGAAGCCATTCAGCGAACCGCCTGGTGCGGAGTCTGCGCCCAAGCCGCGTCCTCGCACCGCCGGGTAGAAAGCCCGGGGAGAGGCCATCGTTCTAGTAGGCCTGAAAGATGAACTTCTCAGTGGGACCATGTGTCTGCGCCCATTGAAAAGAGTTCATCCGGATTCCGTTCCATTCAAGCGGGTCGCCATCCGGACGAAGATAGGTGTTATTCCAGAAATTGTTGTTGGTGAATATCACGTTATCGTCACTATCGGCCGTAAGTTCTGTCGCGCCGCTAACAACGACACGGCACGTGCTGACTGCCACCTCCTCGATTTGCTCAATACCGACGATTCCGTTCTGGTTGTACCAAATGTTGTTGTTATACACCTGAATATTTGAACTCGCCGAAAGTAAATGCCGGCGCCCGTGATCCCGGGCGTGCGGTATCCGTAACCTAGTCCGTTGCCCCCGATCATATTGTTGCGGACGATCGCAGTTGGACTGACCTCGATCACAATTCCGCTCCATCCATTGCTCCACACGTAGCTGCTGTCGATGAGGGCATTGGCGGCGTCAGACAAATGCCGGGCGCATAGTAGTTGTTGTGAACGTTGTTGTTTCTGACGATCACATTGTTGCTCTGAAAGAATTTGATTCCGGAAGAAAACCGTTTGCCGTGTTTGGATCCAGATAGAACGTGTTGTTGTACGCCACTTCGTTGTTATCGATAATGGACCCTGTTGCCAGGTATCCGATGATCCCAGCGGTGCCGTTGTCGTGGACATAGTTGCCGAACACTTGCGTCCCTGGTCCGCACTCAACTCCCGTCCAGCCGTTCGATCGAATCTCATTGTTCGAGATCTGCCAATTTGGAGTATTCGTTGCCAAAATGGCTCCTCGGCGGTTGCATGTCGCCCGATAGACGTTCTTATCGCACAATGGTCCATGTATCTGCCGACGGCTTTCAGCCCTGACGTGATATCGATGCGACGCCGCGGATGGCGGGGTGCTACTCGCGGGCGACTTGTTAGCCACTCGTACGACGAAGAACCGGTGCTCCGGAAAGCGCCATCTGAAAAGACACGTAATCAGATTTGCTGGTCCGTCGTCTCGATGAATCGCATCTTCTGAGTGGCACTCGAGTCGGCCGAGAGCGACAGTGCAATGTGAGACCGCCGAGTGGTGTCTATCTGTGACAGCGTCGCAGCGGTAGAATGTCCACCTTCGGCGCGAGGGCTGAACCCAGGTTCGATTCCAGGTCCTCGTTGCGGTCGCAGAAAGGAACGATCATGATGCGACTCCTGACGGCGTTGGTCCTCGGTTTCTGTCTCGCTGCGTGTTCCTCCTCGACGGCGCCGTCGAGGCCGTCGCCGCCGTGCTGCGGCGTGACGGTTCCGTTCGTTCCCGGCCAGTCCTTCTCAGTGAGCCCCACTTCGGTGCTGTTCGGCAATCAGATGGTGAACACAACCAGTGCCGTGATGGCCGTCACGGTGACCAATACCGGCAGCATGCCACAGCCGGTTCTCGGCAGAATGAATGGCGCGCCATGGCAAGACTACGCTCACACAAACAATTGCCCGTCGATGCTTGCCGTGGGTGCCAGCTGCACGTTCAACCTCACTTTCAGGCCCAGTGCGACAGGGTGGCGGGGCGCCTCCTTATTGGTTGACGGACTCAATGAGGAGGAAGCGGGGGTCAATGTAGGAGGCACGGGAACGAACTAGAGGACCGTACAAGCGGACGGCCGACCCGCCGCTAGCGACTCGGCGCCTTCGGCGCGTCAGCCGGGTTGACGTAGCGCGTCCCGGCTGTGGCGCCTTTTTTGTCGGAAGGCTTCGGTTCAAACGGCCTCACGAATCGCGGCCAACTCCGCTGATTGGCGGGTACTGGCGCCTTACTTCAACTCGTCGAAGACGACCTGAACGTTCTGCAGCAGCCTCACCGGGGTCGGCGTGGCATAGCCCGTGTACTTCGCCGGAATCTTCCAGGCCTTCGCCACCTCGTCCGCCGACTTGCCGGCCGCCTTCGCGGTGCGCACGTCGTTCGCAAAATCGCGATTGAATTGCGCATACTCGCGGAGATCCGCCACAGTCATCGTCCTGCTGTGCCCCGTGATGATGGTGTCGATGTTCTTCACCGTGTCGGCGGCCTTCGTCAGCGAGTCGGCGATCGCGAGACCGCTCCCGCCGTTGACGGCATCGAGGCCCGGGATGTTCTTGCCCGAGAAGATGTCGCCGGCATGCATGACGCGCAGCGCCGGAAACACGATCCACGCGTCGCCGTTGGTGTGGCCACGGCCGAAGTAGTACAGGTCGATGCGGTCCGCGCCGGTTCCGATCGTCATCCGGTCCTTGAAGGTCTTCTTCGGCATGCCGCGGCCGCTGTTGGCCTTGAAGATGTTCGGGGGCTGGCCGTTCGGCGCCGTCTGCGTCGACGCGCGCATCTCCTGCATGTTCGCCGCGGTGTTCTCGTGCACGATGACCTCGACGCTCGCCGGAAACTCGACGTTCCCGCTCACGTGGTCGCCGTGGGTGTGTGTGTTGATGATGGTCGTGACCGGTTTGGGCGTCAGATTCCGGATCGCCTCCAGCACCGGCCGCCCCCAGTCAGGCAGCTTCGTGTCGACGACGACGACACCGGTCGTGCCGATGAAGACAGCGGTGTTACCGCCCCCGCCCTTCAGCATGAACAGGTTGTCGCGGAGCTTCTCGACCTCGACGATCTTCGGCGCCGCCGCCTGCGCGGCCGCAGTGGCGGCCGGCTGCCGCGACGCGGTAACCGCCAGCGACAGGGCGCCCGCCATCAGCAACGCGACGAGAACAATGACCCGCTTCATTCAGCCTCCTGTTGGTGTGCGCGCCTTTCGGTCAGCAATAATAGTCGCTTCCAATGGGAACAGACATCACCAGGGGCCCAACCATCGTTCAGCAGCTTGCGCGATTCGTGACAACGGCCGCCAGGGGAGATCTCCCTTCGAGGCATTTCGAGCTGGCCAAGATGGTCGTGGCGAGCACGGTGGCGAGCGCCGCGCGCGGCTACCGGATCGGCTGTGTCGAGGCGTTTCGCACGCTGGCGCTGGAAAGCGGCGGCAGTCCCGACGCCACGCTTTGGTTCAACGGGACCAAGGTTCCCGCGCCCGTCGCGGCCGGCGTGAACAACGCAAGCAGCGACGCACCGGGAATGGACGACACCTGCCTTCTGCTCATCGGGCACTTCGGCGGACCCTCCACGGCCGCCGCCCTCGCCGCGTGGGAGCATGTGGCTCACAACGGGGTATCGGTGCCCGCGCAGCAGGTTCTCAAGGCGATTGTCCTCGGCTACGAGGTCGGCAGCCGTCTCGATCTCGCCCTTACACCCGGGCGGATGGATCTGGGTTTCCACAGTCGCGTCACCACCGTTCAGAGCGCCGGCGTCGCGGCTGGTCTCATCCTGGGTCTCACCGAGGAGCAGATGGCGCATGCGATGGCGCTCGCAACGTCCGATGCGGGCGGCATGGCGATCGGCGCCGACCACGCATCGGATCACCGACCGTATCATGCCCACCAGTCTGCGTTCGAAGGCACCCGACTCGCACGGTTGGCCCAGCTGCACCTCACGGGGCGGCCCGACGTCATGGAAGCCCCCCGAGGCTACTTCTCGGCGTTCGGAGGTCAGGAGATCTCCGACGTTACGAAGGACCTCGGCACGCGGTGGAACTTCGTCGACTACATGGCGATCAAGCTGATTCCCGGTGCGCACCCGTTCCATGTCTTCGCAGAGGCGGCAACCGCGGCAGCGCGCGAGGACAACATCGACGATCTCGATCAGGTGGCCAGGATCATCATCTCGGGCGAGCAACTCACGGGCGTACAGATGAAGGATTGGATCGACATCCGTCACCCAAGGAACCTGAGCGATGCCGCTCACAGCATCGTGTACTTCGTTGCCGCAGCCGTGGCGGACGCGAAGTCGGGCGGCTTCACCTGGGAGCACATGGATGCGGGGAAGATGGCGGATCCGCGCATCGCGAGGCTGCAGGATCTCGTAGAGGTCGACGCCAGCCCGTTGCCCCTTACCAACCCTCGCTTCGTCCACCTCGACGGGGGGCGCGTCTCCATCGTGACGAAGTCTGGAGGGATATTCACAAGGCACGTGCAGCTCCCGAGCGGCTCGGCGCGTGTCGTTCAATGGCCGGCGGTACGGGAGAAGTTCGGGCGGCTGGTGGGCACCGCGGGCATGCCCGAAGACCAGGTGGAGGAGATTCTCCGCAGGATCGAGAGCTTCGAAGGCCTGGCGAGTCCGTCCGAGCTGACGAAGCTGCTGCGACTTCCTGTCGTCAACTAGCAGTGGCAGGCGCATTACACTGACGTCCATCTGCACAGGAGGACACAATGCTGAACCGGAGAGCCTGGCTTCGCACGTATGGGTCCGCGGCCATTTGCGGATCGGTCGGCGCGGCGAACGTCTTCTTTGCCTCGTCCGGGCGCATAGCCGCGGCCGGCCCCATGGCCAGGGATCTGCTCGTCAGCTGGAACGACATCGCCCGCAAGCTGGTCGACATGGCGGAAGATTTTCCGGAGGACAAGTACGACTGGCGGCCGGCGCCTGGTGTGCGTTCGTTCGCCGAACAGCTGCTGCACGCGGCCGGCTTCGTGACGTATGTCGGCGCGAACGCGAAAGGCCTCCATCCGGACGTGGCGGATCCTGCGCGTGCGAGCTTCAAGTCCAAGGCGGCGATCGCGGTGTACGTGAAACGCGTCTATGCCGATGGCGCAAAGTCGATTGCCGCCCTGAGCGACGAGCGACTGCAATCGAGTCTCGACGTCGGCCTTCGCAGCCGTCCACAGGCTTCGCTTTATGGCCTGTGGGATACGGTCGTGGAACATTCGGGCGAGCACTATGGACAGCTCGTCGTGTATTACCGATTGAACAACCTCGTGCCACCCGAGTCGCGTCCGAAGAAGTAGCCTGCCACTGGCTTCGCGGTCGCAGCCTGAGAGGCTCGCCGCGAGTTTACTGAAGCCGATCAGGAACAGCACTCAGGAATCCAGGAACGGCTCGTTCGGATAGTTGAAGAAAAGCTGATTGCCGTCGAGGTCCTCGACGACCAGCAGCCTGTAGCCCCAGTGGCCGTCCTTGACCGGAACGCCGCGGGCTTCGAGCTCGGCACGCAAACGTTCGAGCGCCGCGACCGCGGCCTCGTGCGTCTCCGGCTCGACGTTCAGGGAAATGAACATCAGACCCTTGCCCACCTTCTCCGGCCAGTGCTGGGCGAGGATCAGCGCGCAGCCCTGGCGATCGACCTGGGCAACGTCCGCCCGGCCATCCGCGCCCGCGGCGCGCCAGGGCACCGTGAAGCCGAGCAGGTCCACGTAAAAGCGAAGCGAGGCCTCGACGCTCGCGACGTGGAGCACGGGGCGAGCGAACCACTCAGTCATGCCGGCGATGCTACTACGCCCGAAATACGACAAGTGGGGACTTGCTTGTCTGGTACTCTGGACCAATGAAGGCCGCCCTACCCACAACGGGCCGAGGCACATCCCCCTCGTAGATGTGCGGGATCGCCGGGTTCGTCAATCTGGACGGCGCACCGGCCGACGCCCGCGTGCTCGGGACGATGACGGACATGATCCGTCATCGCGGTCCAGACGATCGCGGCACGCTGTGCGTGTCGCTGCGCGGCGGCGTCCCCGACAGCGCATTGGGGTTTCACCGGCTGACGATCGTCGACCCTTCGGCCCGTGGGCATCAGCCGATGACGAGCCCCGACGGCTCCACGGCGCTGGTCTTCAACGGTGAGATCTACGATGCGTTCGGCTACAAGGCGGAGCTCGAGCGCGACGGCTACCGTTTCCGCTCCGGCACTGACACCGAGGTGATCCTCGCGCTGTACGAGCGCGATGGGCTCGAGCGGATGCTCGAGCGTCTAAACGGCATGTTTGCCATCGTGATTGCAGACACGCGCCGCGGCGCCGTGCACCTGCTCCGCGATCGCGTCGGCATCAAGCCGTTGTACTGGGCGCAGCGGGGCGCGACCGTACTGTTTGCGTCCGAAGCGAAGGCGTTTCTGGCGCACCCGGCGTTCTGCGCTGAGATCGATCCGACCGGGGTCGATGAGCTGCTCGCATTCCGCTATGTTGCGGGCGACGCCTCGCTGCTCAAGGGCGTGCGCCACGTCCAGCCAGGCCATCGCCTCACGATCACGCCGGCCGGTGTCACGGAGGCGCGTTACTGGAGCATCCCGGACCCCCCTGAGAAGCTGCCCCTGTCACGGGACGACGCGGTGGACCGCCTCGACCATCTGCTGAGCCACAGCGTGCAATTGCAGTTGCGGAGCGACGCGAACGTGGGGTGCCAGTTGTCCGGTGGCATCGACTCGTCGCTGGTCACGGTGCTGGCGCGTACACATCACCGTGCAGATCTGAACGCCTTCTCGATCGTCTTCGACGAGCCGCGGTTCTCGGAGGAGCGATGGATTCTGGAGGCGGCGGCCGCGGCGCGGGCCACCAGCCATCGTTTTGTTTTCGATGAGACCGCTTTCATGGGCGCACTGGATGCCGCCACCTGGCATATGGATCAGCCGATCGGCCATCCCAACTCGCTGGCCCTGTGGTGGCTGGCGCGGCGTTCGCGCGAGCGCGCCACCGTCCTGCTGAGCGGAGAAGGGGCCGACGAGTTATTCGGCGGCTACGCGCGCGTCTCCGACGCACGTACAGCCAATGATTCGAGTCGACCGGGCGTCAGCGACCCGGTCGGCACATTCATTCGCGCGTCACAGTTTCATTCAGACGCGCGTCTCTCGAAGCTGCGACCGACCGCGAACCTGCAGCCGGCGCTCGCAAAGCGCCGGGCCTTGTTCGAGGAGGGCCGCGGTGACCATCTCTCGAATTGCCTGAAGTACGACATGCGGACGCATCTCGTCGACTTGCTGCTTCGTCAGGACAAGATGGCGATGGCACATGGCGTCGAGAACCGAGTGCCTTTCCTCGACCGGCATGTCGTCGAATTCGCCCGCGCCTTGCCGGTCGAACACCTGGTGGGACCACCGTTACCCACCGGCGAACCAGGTACGAAGATCGTCGTCAAGGAGCTCGCCCGGCGCAGATTCGACGCGGCGTTCGTCCACCGCCGCAAGTCGGCGTTCAATCTACCGCTGGCGCAGTACTTCCGCAGCGGCGCGTTCGTGGCGTTGATGGAAGACCGCCTGTTGCCGGGTATGGCGTCCCGCGGGCTCATCGACGTGGCCGTCGTTCGCCGCTGGTGGCGCCGTGCCCTGTCGGCGCCCTCCACCACCGAAGGATTCTGGATTCCAGTGGCGCTCGAGCTGTGGGCGCAGCAATTCATCGACTTTCGAGCGTAGTCGAACGACAGACACCGCGCGGCTACCGCGCCATCTTGTGCTCGATCAGCTCTATCGCGTTGCCGGCGTTGTCGCTGATGAACGCGAAGGCCTCGGTCGGGGTATCGCGCATCTCGAACGCCACCTTGACGCCTTTGGCTTTGAGCTCCGCCAGCACGGCGGGCAGGTTTTTCACCTCGAAGCCGAAGTGCTTCACGCCGTGGGTCCTGAAGTCTTCTGACGGGTTCTTCCGCGATTCGGGCAGCGGGGCGGCATCCGCCAGCTGAAACAGCTCGATGGTGACGTTCCCGCGGCGGAGATCCGCGACCTGCTGCCGGGCGTTCGGTTGACCGCCGCGCACGACGCCCTTGAAGCCGAGCATCTTCTCGTACCACGCGATCGACTCGGCGATGTTCGGCACGCTCAGCGCCACGTGATTCCAGGCGATGTCGAAGCCGACGCCGTCGCCGAGGTGTGCGTCGGCCGTCTGTTTCGTCAGTTCCTTTTCGAACGCCTGTGCCCGCTCGGCGACATACGCCTTGTAGCCGGCGGGATCGATGAAAGGGTTGGCCCCGCCGGTCATCCTGGGGAGCTTGCCCTTCAAATCGAAGTATGCGCCGTGCGCGCCAAGAAACAGATCGACCGGCAGGCTGTTCAGCACGGCAAAGGTGCGCACGTAGTCGCCTGCGATCTGCGGATAGTTCTTCTTGTCGCCCACGAGCACGTAGCCCGGGTTCACGTTCGGGCTGCCGACGATGACGGCATTCAACGTGCGTCCGCCGTCGGCCACCGGCATCGTCCACGTGGTGCAGCCGGGCGTGTGACCGGGCGTGAGGCGTGCGGTGAGCTTCGCGCCGCCGAGTTCGACCGTATCCCGATCGTGCAGCACGCGATCGACTTTCGCGCCCGGCCGTCCCGGCGCGGTGCTTTCGACAGCAGCCACATCGGCGTCCATGACCATCAACTGCGCCCGAGTCTCCGACTTGATGACGCCGACGCCTTCATCGTGATCGCCGTGCGCATGGCTGATGAGGAGGATCTTCGTGTCGGCGAACTTGAAGCCGAGGCCTTCGATGCTCTTGCGAATGGCGGGCACATCCTCCTTGAAGTCGCTGTTGATGAGAATGTTGCCTTGTGGCGTGGCGATCAGATACACGGCGAGGTCCGCCGTCCCGACGTAATAGAGGTTGCCCGCAATTTCGAACCCGGGGATGGCGCGGTGCCAGTCCGGGTTTCCCTGCGCGCGGGCGACGCCGGGTAGAACGGCAGCACATACGCCCAATGAGAGGAGGATCACGACCGTCCTGAGCGCAGCGCGCATGCACACCTCTTGTCGCCGGAGAATAGCACGGCGGGCGGTGCCGCCGTGGCTAGGCCGCGCTCCCCCCGGCCACACTCCGCGCCCGGTAGCGCTCGATTGCCGCGCGCGCGTTGAACAGCATGCGTTCGCGACCAAGCCGCGCGTCGAGGCCGGTGTTCCGTACCGTCGCAAGCACGCCGGGATTCAACGCAGCCAGCCACACCTCGACGCCGCGCTCGGTCATGCGCCGCTCGCCTTCGATCAGCATCTGCAGGGCCGAGTACTCGATGTCGGATACGCGGCTCATATCCAGCAACAGCACGCGGGGCTGGTACTTCGCGACGAGGGTCTGGATCTGCCGCCCGACTTCCTCCGCATTGACGAAAAACAACCGCCCTTCCGGGCGCAGGATCAGCAAGCCTTCGAAGGTTTCGTCGTCGCTGTGTTCAGGCGAGAGCGGTCGCAGCACGTCCTCGCCGCGCTTCCGGCCGATGACGTACACCCGCGGGTACGCCGACTGGCTTGCGAGTCCGATCATCGACACGATGATCGCCACCACGACGCCCTTGAGAGTGCCCAAAAGCAGCACGCCGATGCAGGCGACCAGCGCCCAGCGGAATTCCATGGTGCGCACGCCGCGGATCGCAAGGAACTCCGACGGCTTGATCAGCCCAACCGAGTAGACGATGACCACCGCAGCCAGCGTCGCATTGGGCATGAGGCCGAGGATCGGCGCCAGGAACAGCATGGTGGCGAGTGCAGTGCTCGCCGTCACCAGCGAGGCCAACTGCGACTGCCCCCCGGCGGCCCGCACCACAGCCGTCTGCGAAGTTCCGCCGCCCGCCGGCATGACGCCGAACAACGCGCCGCCAAGGTTCGCAACGCCGGTGGCGAGCAATTCCCGATTCGCGTTCACGGGAGGATCCTCGGCGCGCGCGAAGGCGCGGCCGGCCGCGATCGACTCGGTGAAGCTCATTAACGCGATTCCGAGCGCACCCGGCACGAGCTGCGCCGCCAGCGCCGGGTCAGGCAAGGCCAGCGACGGGAAACCCCGCGGAATCATCCCGACGATGGAGACGCCCATCTTCTCGAGCCCGAAGAACCAGGCCGCAGCGATGCTGCCGGCCACCGCGACCAGCGGGGCCGGCGAGCGCGGCCACAGCCGTTCCATCGCGATCAACACCGCGAAGCTCGCCAGGGCGACCACCAGCGTCATCGCCGAGGTTTCGGGAATGTGCTTGACGACGCTGACGGCATCGAAGAAGAAACCGTGCTTGGTGATGTGAATGCCCAGCAGCTTCGGCATCTGATCGAGCACGATGACCAGCCCGATGCCGGCCTTGAAGCCGGTAAGCACTGGCGTCGAGATGAAGTTGGCGACGAAACCGAGTTTCAATAGCCGCGCCGTGACCAGCGCAGCGCCGACCAGCAACGTCAGTGTCGCCGTCGCCGTCACGAGGCGCGCCGGATCGCCGTCCGGCACCGCCAGTCCCAACTGCGTGGCGGCGAGGATCGCGATGGTCGTCGTCGAGCTGACGCTGAGCACGCGCGAGGTGCCGAGCAGCGCGTAGATCGCCATCGGGATGAAAGCGGTATACAAACCGACCGCAACCGGCAGGCCGGCCACCGAGGCGTAAGCCATGGCCTTGGGGAGGACGACCGCGGCGGCCGTCAGGCCGGCCACAAGGTCGAAGCGGAAGGTCGGCGCCTTCGGCGCGCTCGCCCGGGCAGGAATTGGCGTTGGGGACATCACGTTTGCTCCAGGTGGCTGGCCGCGTGGCGTGCCGTCAGCGCCATGCAGGCTCACGGACGGCGTGTGTGGTTCCAGGTTCAGCGCTGCTCGGCGGTGATGACGATCTTCTCGAGCTCGCCGATGTCGAGCGGCAGCTCGGATGCGCCGCTACGTCCGCCGTTTGAGTTGAGCAGGAATGCGATCAGGTCGACGTAGGCGCGGTCGCCAAGTGTGTCGGGCGCGTTCTGCGGCATCGACGCGCGCACGGCCTGCACCATCTCGTGCGCCGTTTGTCCGTTGAAGCGACCCAGGAATGCAGGTCCGATGAGCGGAGGGGACACGGCGTCGCCTTGCAGCGTGTCGAGGTGGCAGACGGCGCACGCGCGCCGGTAAACATCGCGGCCGCGCTGCGCCTGTGCGGCGGTGTAGACGCCGTCCCAGTTGGTGCGCGCGTTGGCGGCCAGCGGCGTCGCCTTCACAACAGGTACTGCGCCCCCGATGTGCTCGATTTCCGGAATGGGAAGGCCGCGCTCGCGCATCAACTTGCGGATAAGTGCCGCCGCCTCGGGATAGCGGCGGATGCCGCTGCTCGCATACACGACGCCTTCCGCAGCGAGGAGCGGCGTCCAGTGCTTCTTGTTCTCAGCGTCGAGGCGGGCGCCCTTGTCCGCGAGAAACTGGATCACCCGCACCGCGCCGCCGCGGTACACGGCGCCGAGCAGCGCCGTCTCGCCGTCCTTGTTGGCGCCGTTGACGTCTCCGCCGCCGACTTCGAACGCCAGCTTCACCGCTTCGAACGCCTCGTCCGCGGTGCCCGGACTCTCGCCCGGACCGTAGACGCCGACGCCGGCGGCCGCCATCAACGCCGACGTGCCGTCGGTGGTGGTGATTTTCGGGTCGGCTCCGGAGCCGAGGAGCGCACGCATCAGCGGCACGTCGGCCGATTTCGCCGCCATGAGGAACGGTGTGCCGCCGATGCGATTCAGCATGTTGCGATTGCCGTCGCGCGGCTCCCTGATGAGGCGTGCGTTCACGTCGGCGCCGCGCGCGACGAGCCGCCGCACGAGCTCCAGGCTGTCGAGATTCCCGGTAGGAACCGCCGCCGGCATGTTGAAGCCGCGATTCGGCCGTCGCGACCACGCGACCTGGTGCAGCGCGCTCCACCCCTGCGCCGCGGCGTTCGGGTCGGCGCCGCGCTCGAGCAGCGCCGCGGCGAGTTCGTAGTGGGCGTTGTACACCGCCAGCACCAGCGCGCTCATGCCGTCAGGCAGGCGCTCGTTGACGTCTGCGCCGGCATCGAGCAGTGCGCGCGTGGAACCGAGGTGACCAGCGCGCACGGCGAACACCAGCGGCGTGAACATCCCCGATGCCGACCTGGCGTGGATGTCGGCGCCGGCCTTCACCAGCACGCGGATCGTGTCAACGTTGTTCTCGCCGGCCGCCCACATCAGGGCCGTCTGCCCGCGCCACGCCTCGCGCGCGTTGACCTCGGCGCCTTTCGCGATCAATGCCTGGACGGCCGCCGCGCTGCCCGTGCGTGCCGCCATCATCAGCGGTGTCTCGCCGGCCGGCGTTGCGAAGTTCGCCTCCGCGCCGGCGCCCAGCAGCCGGTTGACGATCGACGCGTTTCCGTTAGTGGCAGCGCGATGGATCGCGGCGATGCCGTGACGGTTGACGACCTGCGCCTTCGCGCCGGCCGCCAGCAGCACGGCGACGAGTGCCTCGTTGTCGTTCTCAACGGCCCAGTGGAGAGCAGTGGTGCCGTCTGCTTCCGCCGCGGCGACATCCGCGCGCTTCGCCAGAAGCGTCCTCACCGTCTTCAGGTCGTCGGCTTTCACGGCGTCGATGAGAGAGAGCGGTCCGGCGGAGACGGTCATCGCGATCGCGCCGGCGAGCGTGGTCGCACACGCCACCGCGCTCGTGGCACGACGCCAGCGGCGCGCGCGTGGGGCGCGACGGCGACGGATGGGGCTGCTAAACATCAGCAAGCCCGTTCACGGGCATCCGGCCGGTGCTGTCGCCAAGCGTGTCGGCGCGAACGCCGGCCTTGTCGAGGAGCGTCAGCAGGAGGTTCGTCATCGGCACCTGGCCGCGCACGACGACGTGACGATTGCCGTCGATGCCGAGCTTGCGGCCTCCGATGACGAGGAGCGGCAGGTCGACGTGTGCGTGCGTGTTCGGATTGCTCAGCCCGGCGCCGTACAGGAACAGCGAGTGATCCAGCAGCGTGCCGTCGCCCTCGGGTGTCGACTGCAGTTTCTCGAGGAACCAGGCCAGCAGCTGCGCCTGGTACGTGCCGATCTTCGCGTACTTCGCAATCTGCTCGGGACGATCCTGGTGATGCGAGAGGCCGTGATGACCCTCGGTTACGCCGATCTCGGGGTAGGTGCGGAAATTCAATTCTCGTCCGAGCATGAAGGTGACAACGCGCGTCAGGTCTGCCCGGAACGCCAGCCACTGCAACTCGTACATCAGCTTCACGTGCTCGTCGAACCGTTCCGGGACGCCTGTCGGCCGCTCGAGCGTCGGGAGCTCGTCGTGGCTGCGCTTTTCAACGCCCGAGATCCGCCGCTCGACCTCGCGCACAGCGTCGACCCACTCGTCCACGACCACGCGATCGCCGGGCCCGAGCTGCAGCTGCAGGCGGTTGAAGTCGTCGAGCACCGAATCGAGGATGCTGCGGTTCCGCCGTCCCTGCGCGGCCCGCCGATCCGCGGTGCCCCCGTCGCCGAACAGCCGTTCGAATACGACACGCGGGTTGTTCTCGGTGGGCAGCGGCGTCGTCGGCGACGTCCAGGCCAGCGTGTTGAGATAGGCGCAGCTGTAGCTGTTCTCGCACTGACCGGCGAGAAAGTTCAAATCGATCGCGAGCTCGAGCGACGGCAGGGCCGTGTCCTTGCCCAGCACCGGCGCGGCAATCTGATCGGCGGAGACACCGTTGCGGACATCGGCGCCTTCGGTGCGCCTCGGATAGACGCCGGTCAGCCACGAGCTCGTGCCGCGGGTGTGATCGCCGCTCGCGCCGTCGTTCCCCGCTTCCGCCTGGTTCTGGTCCAGGCCGCTCACGACGAGCAACCGCTCGCGAAACGGCTCGAGCGGCGCCAGGATCTGCGACATCTGGAAGTTCCGCCCTTCGGTCGGCGGCGTCCAGTAGTCGATGCCTGACGAATTCTTGGCCACGCCATTCGGCATGTAGATGAAGCCGAGCCGCGACGCCACCGCCGCCGGCGTGTCGGCGAGAGCCGAGAGCGCCGGCACCATCGCGTCGAGGAGCGGCAAGGCCAGCGTCACGCCGGCGCCGCGGAGGAAAGTCCGGCGCGGGAGTGCCCGTTTGGTGATGAACCTCACTTCGCTCTCCTCATCTGAAACGGAACGCTCTGAACGACGCCGCGAATGAGCGACACGAAGCGGAAGTCGTCGCGCGACGCGGTCCGGACGATGCCGCGGACCGCCGGTTCATCGTAGTACTCGACGCCGCGGCCGAGCGCGTACGTCATCAGCTTCTCCGTGAGCGTCATGATGAAGCGATCGGATCCGAGCAGTGCCTGCCGGAGTCCGTCCGCGCCCTCGAACTTCGTGCCGTCGGGCATCGATCCGGACGCATCGATCGGATCGCCGGACTCGTCCAGCGTGCGCCATTTGCCGACCGCGTCGAAATTCTCGAGCGCCAGCCCGAGCGGGTCCATCATCGCGTGGCAGCCCGCGCACGGGGGGTTGCGCCGATGATCGACCATCCGCTCACGGACCGACAGGACCTTGGTCGCGAAGCTCGGGGGTTTGAGCGGGGGCACGCCGGCTGGAGGCGATGGCGGCGGCGTGCCGAGCAGGTTTTCAAGGATCCATTTGCCGCGCACGACCGGCGACGTGCGATCAGGATATGACGTCACCGTGAGAATGCTGCCCTGACCGAGCAGACCGCCGGGGCGGCTGCCCGACGGGAGTGCCACGCGGCGGAAGCGGGTGCCGCTGATGTGGGCCATGCCGTAGTGCCTGGCGAGACGCTCGTTCAGGAACGTGTAGTCGGCGCGCAGCAGGTCGAGTGCGCTGCGATCCTCGCGAATCACGCTCTTGAAGAACATCTCCGTCTCGGTACGAAACGCCTGGCGCAGCGTATCGTCGAAGTCCGGAAAGTTCTGTTGCACGGGTACGGAGGCGGCCAGGTTGCGGAGGAACAGCCACTGCCCGGCAAAGGTCTCGACGAACGAGTCGAACCGGGAGTCGGCGATCATCCGCCGCACCTGCCGGTCGAGCACCGCGGGGTCGCGAAGCCGCTTCTGCTCCGCGAGCGCGAGCAACTCCTCGTCGGGAATGCTGTTCCAGAGGAAGAAGGACAGCCGCGAGGCCAGCGCGACATCGTTGATGCGATACACGCTTCCGGACGGCGCCTGCGGCGGCTCGGTTTCGACGCGCAGCAGGAACTCCGGGCTCACCAGCAGCCGGTTGAGTGCGCGCTCGATTCCCTGGTCGAAACTCCCTTCGGCGCGCCCTTCCCGATAGAACGCGAGCAGCGGCCGGACGTCGGCTGCCGTCACCGGCCGGCGATAGGCGCGGCGCGCGAGCGCCGTCAGGATGCGGGTGGAACATCCGTCTTCGCCCGCGGGGCTGCCTGGCGTGCAGATCAGGATCCGCTGGCGGCTCGGCGAGTTGCCGGGACCCGTCGGATCGAACGGGCCCGCGATCTCCACGCTGCGAAGATACGCACCGCTACGTGTCTCAGCGATGTTGACGCCGGCTGGATACGGGCGAAGGAATGGGAGTCGCGCAGTTTCGGCGAGGGCATCACTCTGCCTCGCGAACGCCACCTGCACGACGTGCGGCCCTGCCTTCACCGGCACGCGCACCGCCCAGTCGCGGTCGGCGCGATTGCGCGCCTCCTGCCCCTGCCGGCCGCCGCCGCGTCCCGCGCCGCCTGCACGCGCCCCGGCGCCGCGACCCTGTCCTCGTCCGGCGGGTTGCGCCGTGGCGCTGTCGCTCGCTGCCGCGGGTTCGCTTGCCGGAGGACCGGCCGGCGCGGCCGCGGGCGCCAGCGTGAACACGGTGACGCGCTCACCGTCGATGCTGATCTCCAGGTCCTGCGGCTCCACGTAGATCGGCACCTGCTCGTTGAGATCACGCGAGAGCTGGACGCGGACCGTGTACGACGCATCCATCGGGAACGTGTAACGGATCGACGCGCCGCCGCGCGTGCCGAACGGCTGGCCGGGCAGTTCCTGCTCCTGCGCGCGATCGTCGGCCACGCGGACGTAGTCGACCGTGGGAGATGGCGGCGCGACGCCGAGCGCCGTCCGGCTGACCTTCTGCGCCGCCGCCAGATATCGCTCGAACAGCGTGGGCGAGATCTTCAGCACGCCGGCGATGTTGTCGAAGCCGTAGCTCGCGTCGTCGGGCGGCAGCCATCCGTTGACGTCGACGTCGAGATCCAGCAGGTCGCGCACGGCGTTCCGGTATTCGGTACGATTGAGCCGGTGGAACGCTTCGATGCGCCCGGGGTTCGGTTGCTCGCGCGCGGCGCGATCGAGCGCGTCTTCGGCCCAGGTGAGGAATTGCTCATGCGCCGCCTTGTCGGGACGCTTCATGCCGGCCGGCGGCATGACACCAGCGCGCATCTTGCGGACGACCAGCTCCCACGTCTTCGCGTCGTTCGCGACAGCGGATGGGTCCAGCGTGTCGAGCGCGACCGGCACCGAGCCGCGCGACTTCAGCTGCTGCGAGTGGCACGTGATGCAGTAGGCCTGCAGGAATGCGCGCGGATTCTCCCCGGCCTGTGCCGCGGTCACCGGAACCGGCCGCAGTGCGGGCGGGCCCAGAAAGACGAGCGCGGCAGTCACGGAGCCGGCGAGGACGGAACGTGTCATCTTCTTCTAAGGTCTATAAGTCTATAAGGTTGCGCGTACAGGTTGCGAGCCCGATCGGCCTGGGTTAGAGTTCGGCCCCAGCCGTGAGAACAACCGCGATGCCCGCGCCGGGCGGCTGAAACCTGGCCCCACCCGGAGGCGGCTGACGGCACCGGTACCCTGTGAGGAGGAGCATGAAGGTCATCGCACGATTACTGTCTCTGGTTGTGGTCGGCGTCTGCGGGCTCGGCATCTGGTGCTCGAACGCGTCCGCGCAGGGCGCCGTCCAGGCATCGATCGCCGGCGTGGTCCGCGATACCTCCGGCGCCGTGCTGCCGGGCGTCACCATCGAGGCCTCGAGCCCGGTGCTCATCGAGAAGAGCCGCACCGCGGTGAGCGACGCGACCGGACGCTATCGGATCATCGCGTTAAATCCCGGCAGCTACACGGTCACCTTCACGCTTGCCGGTTTCAACATCGTGAGGCGCGAAGGGGTCGAACTCACCGGCTCGCTGAACGCGACCATCGACGCCGAGCTGCGGGTCGGATCGCTCGAAGAGACGGTGACCGTCACCGGCGAGAGCCCGATTGTTGACGTGCAGAGCATCAAGCAGCAGCGCGTCATCGATGACGAGTCCATTCGCTCCATCCCAGGCCAGCGTTCGTATCACAACCTGGTCGTGCTGGTGCCGGGGCTGTCGGTCGGCAACACACAGAACGTGGGAGGCATCAATGGCCCCGCCCCGTTGAACGTCGGCGGTCACGGTGGCGCCAACTCGGAAGGCCGATTCAACGTCGACGGTCTCGGCGTCAACGGAACGAGCGGCGGTGGCACGCTCTACGTCACCGACACGCAGAACGTCTCGGAAGTCTCCATCGATGTCACGGGCGGGCTGGGCGAAGCGGAAACCGGCGGCCCGGTGATCAACGTGGTGCCGCGGACCGGCGGCAACACCTTCAGCGGCTCGGTATTCCTGGACGGCGCGAATGGGGCGCTGCAGGGCGGCAACTTCGACGACGAGCTGGTCGCCGCCGGGTTGCGCGAACCAGGGAAGCTGAGCAAGCTGTGGGACGTGAACGCCGCGCTCGGCGGGCCGATCGTGAAGGACCGGCTCTGGTTCTACGCGACCGGCCGTTATCAGCGGACCGACCGTTACGTGGCCGGCATGTACTACAACAAGAACGCCGGCAACCCGAACTCGTGGGTCTACGACCCCGATTACAGCCAGCAGGCGATCTCCGACGGGCTGTGGTATGGCGCGACGGTGCGCGCGACGTGGCAGATCTCGCTGCGGCAGAAGCTCAATCTCTTCTGGGACGAGCAGGACATGTGCCGCAACTGCACCGGCGGCGGCAGCGCCACGATTTCGCCGGAGGCGCAGGATGGGTCGCAGAACATCAACTACATCCGCGCCTATCAGGCCGCCTACACCGCGCCCCTGTCCGATCGGCTCCTCGTCGAAGCCGGCTTCGGCGCCGTCGTGCCCGACTACGGCAATCCGCGTGAAGGCTTTGACCGCTCGATCGTGCGTGTCGTCGATCAGAGCGGCAACTTCCCGAACCTGGTTGCCCCGATCCCGAACCTCACCTACCGCTCGATGTTCTGGGATCAGGTGCACTCGTTCGCGCCGCGGTACCGCGCGTCGCTCGCGTACGTGACCGGCGCGCAGAACATGAAGGTGGGCATCGAGACCTACAACAACATCTCCAACCGCAACTACCAGCGCGGCGACTCGCTGCAGTACCGCTTCAACAACGGCGTGCCCAACCAGATCACGATGCTGCTGAACGATTTCACCGAAGAGGCCCACGTGCGGAACACCGGCATCTTCATGCAGGATCGCTGGACCATCAAGCGGTTCACGCTGCAGGGCGGCATCCGCTACGAGAACGCGTGGAGCGGCTCGCCCGAGCAGGTGATCGGGCCGTCGCGTATGGTGCCCACGCCGATTGTGTTCCCGGCGCAGGACATCGTGAAGGGGTACAACGACGTCACGTACCGCGGGGGCGTGGCGGTCGATGTATTCGGCACCGGGAAGACGTCGCTGAAGATCAACGCCGGCACGTACATGGATCCGGCGCAATGGGCGGGCATCTTCATCGAGCCCAATCCGGCACGCCGGCAGTTCGGCGGCGGCGTCCCGCCGCAGACAACCCGGTCCTGGACCGATTCGAATCGCAACTACACGCCGGATTGCGATCTCTTGAACCCGGCGCAGAACGGGGAGTGCGGGCCGAGCGCCAACCAGAACTTCGGGCGGGTGGTGACGCCGACGTCCACTTACGATCCGGCGCTGCTGCAAGGCTCCGGCGTGCGTCCGGGCAACTGGCAGTTTGGCATCGCGGTGCAGCAGGAGGTCTTCCCGCGTGTGTCGGTGGAAGCCGGGTACCATCGCCGCAGCTTCGACTCGTTCATCAACCCCGACCCGGTGACCTCGACCTCCACGCTGACGACCACGTTCACGGCGCTCGACAACCGTGCGGTGACGCCAGCCGACTACAGTCCGCTACAGCGTTCCGGTACCGGCCGACCCGCGGCTGCCGCGGCCGGGGGGATATGTCATCGGAGACCTCTTTGACATCTCGCCGGCGGCGTTCGGCAAGACTGACAACTTCATCTCGCGTGCCACCAATTACGGCTCGCCGACCAACTATTGGCACGGGGTGGACGTGCAGGTGAACGCGCGGTTGCGCGGGGTGACGGTTCAGGGAGGCACGAGCACCGGGCGCATCGTGAACGACACGTGCGAGCTTGCCATCGACAACCCGAGCCAGTACGACTGCCACAAGGTGTACCCGTTTCAAACCGAAATTCGCGGCATGGCGATCTACACGGTGCCCAAAGTCGGGGTGCTGCTGAGCGGAACGATGCAGAGCCGTCCCGGGCCCGAGATCACGGCGCTCTGGAATGTGCCGGCCAGCGTGATTGCGCAGTCGCTCGGCCGCGCTCCCGCGGGTGGCGTCGCGAACATCCAGACCAACATCCTGACCGCCGGCGAACTCTACGGCGACCGGATCACCCAGATCGATATGCGCGTCGCCAAGCTCGTGCGATTCGGCCGTACGCGCGCCAACGTCGGGGTCGACATCTACAATCTGTTCAACTCGAACGTGCCGCTCACCTACGTCACCACGTACGGCACGACGTGGGGCAGGCCGCAGTCGGTGCTCGATGCGCGCTTCGCGAAGATCAGCGCGCAGATCGATTTCTAAAGCTCGAAGGAGACGACAATGCGGCGATATGTGATGGTGGCGAGTGGCCTGGTGATGTTCGCGGCGTACCTCGCGGCGCAGGGCGGCGGCGATCAGAAGGGCGCGCCGCCGGAGGCTCGGCTGCGGGAAACCGTCGCGAACCTGCGAGCCGGCCGCATCGCGACACCCACCGATTACGATCGCCTCAACGCCGAGCAGAAGGCGTATGTCGCCAGCATCCTCTCCGGGCCGCGCGCCGATATCAGCGGTCCGCTGGGCGTGATGATGGTGAGCCCGGCACTTGGCGATCTGACACAGAGGGCGATGGCGTATTCCCGGTTCGCCGGCCGCGAGGGATTTTCATCGGTGCCGCCGAAGCTCAATGAGCTGGCCATCCTGATGGTCGGCAAGCTGTGGTCGGCCGAATATGTCTGGAACGCGCACCATGCGTATGCGGTGCGGATGGGGCTGGCACCCGGGACGGTCGAGGCGATTCGCCGCGGCGCGCGCCCAGCCGACCTTCCGAAAGACGAGCAGGCGGTCTACGATTTTGCCGACGAGTTCCTGCGAACGCACGCCGCGAGCGACGCGACGCTGAACGCCGCCCGCAGCGTGCTCGGCGGCGATCGTGGCATCGTCGATCTGGTGGGCACGATGGGGCTGTATCAGATTTCGTCGATGATGGTGGCGCTGGACAAGACGCCGTTGCCGCGGGGCCTGAAGCCGTATTTCGAGTAACGTGCCGCTACCGAAAATTGATGTGCCTCCCAACGTGGTTTGATTCGAAGGCCGTGCGAAGAGGCTGGTCGGGCCTGGCGAGCGGCGCGGCGCAATCAACACGCTCGTCGACCGATATGAACGCATTACCGGATCAACGGATCGAAACTGGCGACGCAGCTCGAGGCCGCGCCAGAAACAGCCTCGATACCGATCATCGCATTGACGAACGCACGCCTACCGCACGAGCGCGTGAGCGCCATGCGTGCTGGATGCGACCGTCACCTCACAGAGCCCTGTGTGGATTTTGCGATGGCCGATCGAGGCCTTGCGTCGAGTTACTTTTTGCACTGACCATGTCTCCGAGGCGGAGAGCACGCTTCAGCGGGCCTTCGAACGCAAGCTGGAATTACCCGCTTTTCTGGTTCTGCGATATCAGATCGCGGTACCAAGGGGCGACCAGCAGTTTTGAACGCCAAATGGTTGCCGTCCCATCTGAAAGCGGACGCTACGGCAACGGCGTGAGCCGCAGGTGTCCAACAGCGCCTTGTTCGATCTCGCTCCGATCGAGCCGCATTCTTCTGTACTGCCCCGTACTCCACGCTTTCAGCCCATCGTCGAAGTGCGGAGAGAACACGTTGCCTGACGGGCCGACGGCCTCGAGAAACCGGCTGTCGTTGGCCGGCGAGAGATCGACGATCTCGCGATAGCCCGGCAGCGAGTGCTGCTCGAACGGCTTCGGCGCGAACACGGGGCCGACGTTGACCGTGCTCCAGTCGCCGCCGTGCGGCGCCGTCCGCCTGAACATCCCGCCGAGCACGGCCACCGTGTCGAGAGCGGGATGTGCGAAGACGGCGTTGTGGACCGCATCCCATCGCCAGCGCGTCATGTCCTCGCCGAGCAGCGCGGTGAGGCGCGTCAGGCCGTCGTGGAGCGCCAGCAGCACGCGGCCGTCGCACGTTTCCTTCGGGGTCGTTCGGACGTCATCGCACCAGGGGTTGTCAGGCGTGGACAGGGTCTGCGCCAGAAACCGCGCGGCATACGAGCTGCGGTCGAGTTCCTCGTAGCTGGCCGCGCGCACGGCGCCGAGCTCGTCGAGCACGATTGCCGGGAGCAGCTCGTAGTACCACGCCTGAAAAATGGCGGCGGCCGCGCTGTCGCCTCGCGCATCGCGGTCCCACTCCCGGAGCATCGCCACGGCCTGTTGTTCGCGAGCATCTTTGGGGCGAGTGTGGGAGAAGAGGACCGGAAGCATTTCCTCGGCGTGAAGGGAAACCGTGTCCAGCTGGATAGAGGCGAAGTCGTCCGGGGTGAAGCCGCGCTTCCGCTTGAGCAGGCCGATGATCCGCTTCGCCCGGTACGGTTCGGTCCACTCGCCGCCAATCGCGTACGGATACCCGGCCGGCACGGGCTTGTGGTTGGCCGTGACGATGAAGTGGTCCGGCGGATCGAAGGTGTGCGGGAGGGCCTCGAACGGAATCCACCCCGTCCACTCGGACGCACCCGTCCAGCCCTCCGCGTGCGAGGCGCCGTTCCCGCCCTCGCGGATCGGATAGCGCCCCGGCGCGTAGTAGCCGATATGGCCGTCCACGTCCGCGTAAACGAAATTCTGCGCGGGAACAACAAAGTCGCGCAGGGAGGCGGTGAACTCCGGCCAGTTGCGTGCCTGGTTCAGACCGAGGAACGCAACAATCGTCGTATCTTCGCGGTCGAGCGCCGTCCACCTGAACGCGAGCGGCTCGATCGGAGGAGGGCGCGGTACGCGCGAAGACGCGGCATTGTTGGCGTTGAGGGCGTCCGAAATCAGGGGGCCATGGCGCGAGACGCGTACGTCGAGCACGACGGGCTCCGCGCCCTTCACCGCGATGGTCTCCCGGACGATGCGCAGCGGTTCCTGCACGCCGCGAAACTCAGCGCGCGTGCCCGACGGGTCGAGGCGCTCGAGAAACAGATCCTGCACGTCGGCCATCACGTTCGTTTCGCCCCAGGCGATGAATCGGTTGCGCCCGATGGCGACGGCCGGCGCGCCGGGGAGCGTGGCGCCGATCACATCGAAGTCTCCGGCGGACAGGTGTGCCAGATACCAGAGCGACGGAATCTGCGCACCCAGGTGCGGGTCGTTGGCCAGCAGCGGTTTGCCGGACGCCGTCATCGATCCGTCCACGACCCAGTTGTTGGACCCGAGCGCGTCGCCGGTGCCGGGCAGCGGCGTTGCGGCGAAGGCCTCGGACCAGGAACGGAGGAGCGCGGTCGTTTCAGGATCGTGCGCAGCAGGCCTGAAGGCCCGCACCACTTCTGCCTTCGGCTTCATCCAGGGCATGTCGCGGGCGCTGAGAATCGTCAGGCCGTCGGCCGGGTAGGGACGCAGCAACTCGTCGGCGCGGTCGGGGCCGAGGAGCTGCAGGAGGTCGTGCCGCAACACTTCGATCCCGTAATTCTTGCTGAGGTCCCAGGCCATCATCTTCACCCACACGAGCACGTCGGGGCCGCTCCAGGGTTCAGGCTCGAATCGAAGTACCGTGAATTCCAGCGGCAGCTGCCCGCCGTGGTGCGTGGCGATGAAGGCGTTGACGCCCGCCACGTAGGTATTCACCGCGCTCTTCGCGTCGGCCGGGAGGGCGTCCCATGCGGATCGCGCAGCGCGGCCTGTGCCGAGCGTACGGAGAAAGCGATCGGTCGGCAGCGCCGCCGCCCCGAGCACTTCGGAGAGCCGGCCGTGCCCGACGCGGCGCTGAAACTCCATCTGCCACAGGCGATCCTGGGCGTGCGCGTAGCCGAGCCCGTAGAAGGTGTCGAGCCTCGTGGCGGCGAACACGTGGGTTACCGCGTCGCGATCGCGGATGATGTCCACGGGCCCCGAGATGCCCGATACCTGCACGGTTCCCTGCAGCTGGGGCAGCGAACGCGTGAGGTACGCCCGTCCCGCCAGGGTCGCTGCGACGAGGAGAAGCAGGAGGATGGCGAGAGCCTTGAGCGCACGTCGCATCGCTCAGATGATATACGTTGATGTACGTTGAAGACGTTATCCCGCACCCCGCTCAAGCCCACGCTCGATCGTCTGTACGCGGACTATAACCACGCGGACTCGGCGACGGATCCGATTCAGATCGTGCGCCGGTTCACGCGCCCGGACGACCGCGAAGTGGTGGCGTTCTGCGCGGCGTCGCTCGCCTTCGGCCGCGTGGCGAGCGTGCTGCAGTCGATCGAGCGGCTCATGACGGTGTTCGCTCACCGGGGCGATCGCCCGGCCGACTTCGTGAGGCGGTTCGATCCGCGGCGCGACGCTCCGGCGTTCAAGGGGATCGTGCACCGGTGGATCAGGGAACGCGACCTCGTGGCGCTGGTGTGGGTCCTCAAGCAGATGCTCGACCGCTCGGCGACCATCGAAGGCTTCTTCCTCGAAGGGTACGATCCGGCCGCGGCCGACGTGGCGACCGCGCTCGACAGCTTCTCCGAGCGCGCGATGGCACTCGACCTGACTGCGGCGTACGGGCGTTCTCTGGCACGCGCAGGGCGGGCGAGGGGCGTTGCGTACTTTTTTCCCCGGCCCTCCAAGGGAAGCGCCTGCAAGCGGCTGAACCTGTTTCTGCGCTGGATGGTCCGGCGCGACGCGCTCGACCTCGGGGTCTGGAGCCGCGTGTCGCCGTCGAAGCTGGTCGTCCCGCTCGACACCCACGTGATTCGCGTCGGCCGCTGCCTGCAGCTGACGCGGTATACCAGCCCGGGCTGGGCGATGGCGCGCGACATCACCGCGTCGCTCCAGCAGATCGACCCCGACGATCCGATCCGCTACGACTTCTCGATCTGCCACCTTGGGATGATGAACGCCTGCGGCTTCAGCCGCGCGCAGGGTGATGCCCAGTGTCCTCTGCGCGGTGTCTGCCGCCCACGCGCGCGTACACGGCGGCGGTCTCGGCAACCATCCGTTCGACCGTAAAGCGTTTCTGCACGCGCGCGAAGCCGGCTTCGCCCATCCGGCGACGCCGTTCATCGTCGGCGAGCATGGCCAGAATCGCCTGCGCCATCGCTGCGTGGTCGCGCGGTGGCACAAGGCGTCCCGTCTCGCCGTCTTCGACGACTTCGGGAATGCCCCCTGTCCGCGTGGCGACGATGGCCCTCCCGCAGGCCATCGCATCGAGCAACGCCGTGCCGAGGCCTTCCGTGAGCGAGCTCATCACGAACAGGTCGAAGCTCTTCATGCAGCCGAGGACGTCGGTTCGAAATCCCGGAAGGAACACGTGCTTCTCGAGATGGTGCTCGCGCACCTGGCGCTCCAGCGCGTCGCGGAGCTCTCCTTCGCCGAGAATCAGAAAGCGCACGTCAGGCATCTGCTGGATCACGAGGTGAGCGGCCTCGATCAGATGGCGCTGGCCCTTGTGCGGGACCAGCGCGGCGACGTTGCCGACGACCGGGGCGCCGTGAGGCAGCCAGAACGCCTCGTGCACGTTGACGGGCCGCGCCGAACGCACGTGGTCGAGATCGATGCCCTCGTGAACGGTCAGCGTACGGTCCGGAGGTACGCCATCGGCCACCAGCATCTGCCTGATCGCCTCTGACGCGCAGATAAAGCAGTCCACCTGGCGATGTTTCCAGCGGGAAAACGAATTCCGGCGCAGGTGAAAGTCGACGCGGCGCGACGCGACCAGTGCAGGGCCCCTGGCGCCTGCGCCGCCCAGCGAGAGCGCCAGCGACGCCATGGCCACGCCGTGCGCGTCGTGTGCGTGAACCACGGCCGGCTGCAGCCGCTTGAGCACGCGCGCGAATCGCCACGCCGCCGACAGATCCATCTCGGTGCGTGGCGCGAGGGGGACCAGCTCGAGCCCTTCGGCGGCCCGGCGCCTCAGCTCACCGTCCGGGTGCGCGACCAGCGCTGCCCGATGCCCGATTTCCCTCAGGCCGTTGACGGTGAGCAGCACCTGGTTCTGGCCGCCCCGCCACGTCCGGGCGGTGTCGATGTGAAGCGAGAACATCAGGTTCAAGGTTCAAGGTTCAGGGTTCAAGGTTCGCGGTTCTCGGGATTCGAACCCTGAACCCTGAACGCTGAACCCTGAACCTCTTGCATCTCCCACAACTTCGCGAACTTGAGCCCGACGTAGTACGCATTCATCGTCGAGATGATCAGGCCCGGTACGCCGTCCGCGATGCCGCCCTTGAGCAGGTAATTACGCAGGAAAGCGAGCGGCGGATGTCCCGCGACCTGCAGCCAGCCGGCGCGGCGGCCCTGCTCGTGCATCTGCCGCGCGGCGAACGTGGTGTAGCGATCGATCGTCTCGAGGTGTTCGGAGATGTCGCGGTAGGCGTAATGCTGCAGCTCTTCGCGCAGCCGGCCGATCGATCCGTTAACGGCGAGCGACTCGTGGACGTAGCGGCCCGTCCACTGCGCAGCCCGTCGATCGTAGAGCCGAAGCTGGTAGTCCGGGTACCAATCCGTCGTACGAATCCAGCGCCCGAGATGCCACGTCGCGCGGGGGATATGAAATCCTTTGTGCGCGGGTTCCTGCTGCAGTGACCGGCCGATTTCCGCGGCCAGCGCAGGCGTCACGCGCTCGTCCGCGTCGAGTGACAGGATCCAGTCGTGGCTGGCGAGCGACGCGGCGAAATTCTTCTGCGCGTGATAACCGGGCCACTCGCGGACGATCACGCGATCCGTGTACCGCCGCGCGATCGCCACCGTGTCGTCGGTGCTCTGGGAATCCACGACGACGAGCTCGTCGGCCCAGGCCGCCGAGGCGAGGGCGTCGCCGACATCGGCGGCCTCGTTTCGCGTAATCACCGTGACCGACACCTTCGGCACGCTGCGAGTCTAACAGAGGGCTTTACGTTTTCTGTTTTTCGTTCTACGTTGAAGGCGTGACACGCGATGAACTCCTCGATCTGTACCGGCGGTCCGGCGCGCTCCTCGAAGGACATTTCCGCCTCACCTCCGGCCTCCACAGCGCCGGCTACCTGCAGTGCGCGCTCGTGCTCCAGTACCCGCGGCATGCCGAGACGCTGGCGCGCGCCATCGCCGAACGCGCCCGCGCCTGGCGGCCGACCGTCGTCCTGTCGCCGGCCCTCGGCGGCGTCGTGATCGGGCAGGAAGTCGGCCGCGCCCTCGGCGTGCGCGCGATCTTCGCCGAACGCCAGGACGGCGTGCTCACGCTGCGGCGGGGCTTTACGCTGTCACCCGCCGATCGCGTGCTCGTCGTCGAAGACGTACTGACGACAGGCGGATCGACGCGCGAGACGATGCAGGTGGCGAGAGCGGCCGGCGGCCAGGTCGTCGGCGCGGCGTCGATCGTCAACCGGAGCGGAACGGCCCCGCAATTCGACGTGCCGTTTGCCGCGCTGCTGGAGGTGTCGCTGCCGACCTACGAGCCCGAGGCGTGCCCGCTCTGCGCGCAATCGGTGCCGGTCGTGAAGCCCGGATCACGCCAGCTGGCCGTCTAGTTGCCGACGTTCAAAATAACGATCGCGTACGACGGCGGCCCGTATGTCGGGTGGCAGCGCCAGGCCAACGGCGTTTCCGTCCAGGGGCTCCTCGAAGACGCGCTGCGCACGCTAGACGATCGCGACGTGACGGTGCACGGAGCGGGGCGGACCGATGCAGGCGTGCACGCGCTCGGCCAGGTCGCGAGCTTCACGTTGCGCCGAGACATCACGGCAGCGGTGGTCCAGCGGGCACTGAACAACCATCTGCCTGATTCCGTGCGCGTCGTCTTGGCCGATGAGGCGCCTGCGTCGTTTCACGCGAGGTTTGGAGCGAAGTCAAAGACGTACCGATACCGGATCTGGAACGCGGATGTCGCCAGCCCCTTCGAGCAGTCGTACGCGTGGTTTGTCAGGGCGCCCCTGGCACTCGACGCCATGCAGGCCGCCGCGGGTGCCCTCGAAGGGCGCCACGATTTCGCGGCGTTTCAGGCCGCCGACGGCACGCAGCGCACCACGGGCCGCGAGGTGTTCGCGTCGCGCATGATCGCCGAGCCGGAGGATCCGGCGGCGCCGCGTCGATCGGCCGGGCGGCTGATCACGTACGAGATTTCCGGCAGCGGCTTTCTCCGGCACATGGTGCGCGCGATTGCCGGCAGCCTGGTCGAGGTCGGGTGCGGGCGGCGCGGCTCGGACTGGATGAGCGAGGTGCTCGCGTCGCGCGATCGAACCGGGGCCGGTCCCACCGCTCCCGCCCACGGCTTGTTTCTCGTGCGCGTGGATTACTAGGGGCTCGGGACTCGGGGCTGGTGGCTCGTGGCTGGTGACTCGCGGCTTCTGACTGCTGACTGCTGACTGCGCGACTGCCGACTGCCGACTGAATCGGGTTACAATTTCCCCTTGCGACGAAGGACTCCGAATGTCGCTTGACCAGCTCCTGGCGTGGATTCCGGCGGGGTCGTCCGACACCGCGCTCGCGCGCGAGGTCAACTTCGAGCAGTTGCCCGCGCATGTCGCGATCATCATGGACGGCAACGGCCGGTGGGCCGCGCAGCGGCATCTGCCGCGCGTCGAGGGACACCGCGCCGGCATCGAATCGGTCCGCGACGTCGTGGAAACCTCCGCCCGGCTCGGCATCGAAGTCCTCACGCTGTACGCGTTCTCGATCGAGAACTGGAAGCGCCCCCGCACCGAAGTCAACACGCTGATGACGCTCCTCAAGCGGTATCTCCGGCTCGAGCTCGAGACGCTGCTCCGCAACAACATCAGGTTCCAGGTCATCGGCCGCCACGAGGAGCTGCCCCCCGACGTCCAGGACGAGCTTGCGGCGGGCGTGCGGCGCACCGCGTCCAACACGGGCATGCGGTTCAACATCGCGCTGAACTACGGAGGCCGCGCTGAAATCGTCGACGCCGCGCGCCGCGCGATCGCCGCAGGCGTCAAGGCCGACGATCTTGACGAGCGGCGGTTCGGCGAGTTCCTTTACACCGCCGGCCAGCCGGATCCGGACCTGCTGATCCGCACGAGCGGCGAAATGCGCGTGAGCAACTTCCTGCTCTGGCAGATCGCCTACGCGGAGATCTGGGTCACCGATACGCTCTGGCCCGATTTCCGCTGCCGCCACCTGCTCGAGGCCATCCTCGCGTACCAGAAGCGCGACAGACGCTACGGCGGGATCAAGGCATCGCCGGCTGCGCCCGTCGCGCTCGGCGCGAAGTGACCCGCGTACTGAGCGGCGCCGCGCTCATCGCCTTCGCCCTCGCCATCGTCTGGCTGGCGCCGCCGGCTCTCTTCTTCGTCGTTGCCGAAGCGCTGCTGCTGCTCGCGTTCATCGAGTACTGCCGCCTGGCCGATGCCGCGGGGCTGCCCGTCCCCGCGGTTGCAGGTGCCATAGCGACGCTCGCGGCGTCGATTGGCGTCTCGTCCTGGCGCTGGATCGACGACGCGGTCGTCGGCATGGCGGTCGCGCTGGACACCGTGTTGATGTCGGCCATGATCGTCCTCGCCACGCTGGCGCTCGCGTCGTGGCGCGGCGATCGCGACGCCATCGGCCGGGCATCGGCTGCCACGTTTCCGATGTTGTACCTGGGCCTGCCGATCGGTGCGCTGATCGCCGTCCGCCAGATGAGTGGCGCGCGGGGGCTGTTCCTGCTGATGCTGACGGTGATCGTGAGCGACACAGCGCAGTACTACACCGGACGCCTGTTCGGCCGGCGCCCGCTGGCGCCGGCCGTCAGCCCGAAGAAGACCGTCGAGGGCGCCGTCGGTGGGTTCGTGTTCGGGACCCTCCTGATGGCCGTGGTCGGCCACTGGTGGCTGCCCGCCGTGCCGCTCCCGATCCGCGTCGCGCTCGGCGCCACGGTGGTCGCGCTCGGCATCGTCGGCGATCTCTTCGAATCCATGCTCAAGCGAAGCGCCGGCGTGAAGGACAGCTCCGCGCTGATTCCGGGCCACGGCGGCGTGCTCGATCGCATCGACGCGCTGCTCTTCGCGGCGCCCGTGTATTACATCGTGCTCAAGCATGTGTAGCCAGTGGTCGGTGATCAGTGATCGGTGGTCAGCCGTGTTCACCGATCCGTGTCCACTGATCACCCGCCCACTGATCACCGACTGATGAAGCGGATCGCCATTCTCGGCTCGACCGGCTCAATTGGCCGCAGCGCTCTGGCGGTGGTGGACGCGCACGCCGATCGCCTGTCTGTGGTGGGCCTCGCCGCCGGAGAGAATTCCGAACTGCTCGGCGAGCAGGTGGCGCGGTACGGACCGAACACCGTCGCGATGGCGTCGGGGCAGGCACTCGATCGGCTGCGTACCGCCGGCGCGAAGGACGCGGTGCTGGCAGGGTCAGGCCGTGACGGACTGGTCGCGGTCGCGACCGCGCCGGATGTGGACCTCGTGCTCTGCGCTTCGTCCGGCACCGAGGCGCTGGAAGCAGTTCTTGCGGCAATCGAGCACGGAAAGACCATCGCCCTCGCGAACAAGGAAGTGCTGGTGATGGCGGGCGGGCTCGTGACGGAAGCCGCGCGCCGGCGCGGCGTCACGATTCTGCCGGTCGACAGCGAGCACAACGCCATTCACCAGTGTCTGCACGGGCGCGACGCCACGGAGATCCGGCGGCTCATCCTGACCGCCTCGGGCGGACCGTTCCGCGGCCGCCGCGCATCGGAGTTGCTCGCCGTCACCGCGGAGCAAGCGCTACGTCATCCGACCTGGCGCATGGGCCGCAAGATCACGATCGATTCCGCGACGCTGATGAACAAGGGCCTCGAAGTGATCGAAGCGTACTGGCTGTTCGGCGTCCGCGCCGATCAGATCGACGTCCTCATCCACCCGCAGTCGGTCGTGCATTCAATGGTGGAGCTCACCGACGGTTCCACGATTGCACAGCTTGGCGTGACGGACATGCGGCTGCCGATACAGTATGCATTTTCGTACCCGGCGCGCTGGGCTGCGTCTCTGCCGCCGCTGGATCTCGTGCGGGCGGGCCGTCTCGACTTCGATGTCCCCGATACCGTCGCGTTTCCCTGCCTGCGTCTCGCCTATCGGGCGCTCGATGCCGACCGCAGCCTGCCTGTGGTGCTCAACGCTGCCAACGAGGTCGCCGTGGAACGGTTTCTCGAGGGGCGCCTGAGCTTTTCGTCGATCCCCGAGATCATCGAACGGACCATGAATGCACACACACCGGCCGAGGTCACCTCGATCGATGCCGTTCGCGCGGTGGACCAGTGGGCGCGCGAGTTTTCTCAGGAAGCGGCCCGCGGGGTACAATTGAAGGCCTGAGGTTACGCCCGTGACGACCGTTCTTTCATTCCTGTTCGTGCTCGGCGTGCTGGTGTTCGTGCACGAGCTCGGTCATTTTCTGGCCGCGAAGCGCGTGGGCATTCGCGTCCTCAAATTTCAGCTCGGGTTCAACCCGACGATCGTCAGCTTCCGGCGCGGCGACACCGAGTACGGCATCGGCGCGCTGCCGCTTGGCGGCTACGTGAAGATGGCGGGCGAGACGACCGAAGACGAGCCCGGGGGACAGCCCGACGAATTCCTGTCGAAAACGCGGTGGGAGCGGTTCCAGGTGCTCATCATGGGCCCTGTGATGAACCTGCTGCTCGCGTTCGTGCTGACCGCCGTCGTTCTCTACCAGGGGGCGGAAGTCGGAAGCTACGAAGACCAGCCCGTCGTCGTTGGTTCCGTGGCGGCGGGCTCGCCGGCCGCGGCCGCCGATATCGTTCCCGGCGATCGGATCGTCTCCGTCGCCGATCACCGCGTGGACAACTGGGAGCAGTTCTTCGTGACGATCGGCGCGCGGCCGAACCGCGAAATCAGCGTCGGCCTGCTGCGCAACGGACTCGACATCACACGCAAGCTGACGCCTGTCGTCGCGGCGGGACAGAACCGGTTCGAGATCGGCGACATCGGCGTCCTGCCGAACGTGCACCCGCATCTCCTGTCGGTCAACGCCGGCGAGCCGGGCGCGCGCGGGGGCCTCAAAGCCGGCGACGTGATCGTGGCGGTCGACGGCAAGACGATGACGTTCCACAGCGAGTTCCGCGAGGCGATCGCCAAGCATCCGGGCAAGACGATGAGCGTCTCGATCCTGCGTGGCGGCACCCCGATGACGCTGAGCATCACGCCGGACACCCACGGAACGGTCGGGTGGCTCGGGGTCCTGCCCGTAGACGACACGCGGAGCATCAAGCCGACGGCGATTGAGGCGCTCGGATTGAGCGCCCGCCGCAACGTGCAGATGGCCGGGATGATCGGTCAGACGATCTGGGGCCTCGTCACGCGCCAGCTCTCGCCGAAGCAGTTGATGGGACCGATCGCGATCGCCCAGGTGTCGGGCGAGACGGCTCAACTCGGCTGGATTGCGCTCATCAGCCTGATGGCGACCATCAGCCTGAATCTCGGCTTGCTGAATCTCATGCCGATTCCGCTGCTCGACGGCGGACACATCTTCATCATGGGTCTCGAGGGCCTGGCACGCCGCGACTTCAGCATCCGCGTGAAAGAGAAGATGCTGCTGGCGGGCTTCGTCGTGCTCATGACACTCATGGTGACCGTCATTTACAACGACCTCACGCGCATCAGCTGGATAGAGCGGCTGATGCCCTGGCGGTAGCACCCGCGAAGTCGCGCGGCCCTTTCAGGGCAGGGGCGCGTGCCGCTTACAGCGCGCGCATGGCGGCCCTGGCCGCCGCGATTGTGGTGTCCACGTCCTTCACCGTGTGCGCCGCCGAGAGGAACCACGCCTCGAATTGCGAGGGCGGCGGGTAAACCTTCCGGGCGAGCATCTCCCTGAAGAATCGACCGTAGCGATCGGTGTTCGCGCTTGTTGCCGATGCGTAGTCGCGCACGGGGCGATCCGTGAAGAACGGGGTCAGGACCGATCCGACCGCGTTGACCTGCAGCCCGATGCCCGCGTCGCGCGCGGCGCCAGCCAGGCCGTCTGCGAGTCGTCTACCCAGCGCCGCGATGTGGCGGTACAGCTTCGGCGACAGTCGATCGAGGCACCAGATGCCGGCAGTCATCGCGAGCGGGTTCCCTGACAGCGTGCCAGCCTGATACACGGGGCCTGACGGCGAGACGAGCGCCATCAGGCTGGCGCGGCCGCCGTAGGCGCCCACCGGCAGCCCGCCCCCGATGATCTTGCCCAGACACGTGAGGTCCGGCCGCACTCCTGCAATCTCCTGAGCGCCCCCGGGCGCCGCGCGGAACCCGGAAATCACTTCGTCGAAGATGAGCAATGCCCCGTGCGCGTCGCACAGGTTGCGCAGTCCGCGAAGGAAGCCGTCGGCCGGCGGGACGACGCCCATGTTGCCGGCGATCGGCTCGACGATGACGGCTGCGATCCGGTCCGGGTGCGCGGCGAAGAGACGATTCACGGATTCGAGGTCGTTGTATGACGCGATCAGCGTGTCGGCCGACGCGCCGGCCGTGACGCCGGGGCTGTCGGGCGTGCCGAACGTCAGCGCCCCCGATCCCGCCTGTACCAGGAAGGCGTCGGCGTGCCCGTGATAGCAGCCCTGGAACTTGATGATGCCGTCGCGGCGTGTGGCCGCGCGCGCCACGCGGACGGCGCTCATCGCCGCCTCGGTGCCTGAGTTGACGAAGCGCACGCGCTCAATCGAGGGCATCAGACGGCAGACGCGCTCGGCGAGGGTGACCTCGAGGGGGCTCGGCGCGCCGAAGCTCGTTCCGCCCCGCGCTGCGCGCGCGATGGCGCCGGCAAGCCCCTTCGGTGCGTGGCCGTGGATGAGCGGCCCCCACGACATGACGTAGTCGATGAACGTGTTACCGTCGGCGTCCGTCAGCCGCGCACCGGATGCGCGCGCGACAAAGAGAGGGGAGCCGCCGACCGACTTGAAGGCGCGGACCGGGCTGTCGACACCGCCGGGAATGAGCTGCTGGGCGCGGGCGAACAGGCGTTTGGATTTGGTGAAGTTCATGTCCACGAAGTGTAGCGCGGGGCTTTCAGCCCCGCGGACGCGGCCCTGAAAGGGCCGCGCTCCTAGGCTATCGCGCGGGCGGCCTCACGCGCGTAGTAGGTGATGATGATGTCCGCGCCGGCGCGGCGGATGGACGTCAGCGTTTCCATCATCGCGCGCCGCTCGTCGATCCAGCCGTTGCGCGCGGCGGCCTTGATCATCGCGTACTCCCCGCTCACCTGGTACGCGGCCGTCGGGTACCTGAACTCGCGCTTCACGCGCGAGAGCACATCCAGATAGGGCAGCGCCGGCTTCACCATGACAATGTCGGCGCCTTCCTCGATGTCCTGCGCGACCTCCCGCAACGCCTCGTCCGCGTTGGCCGGGTCCATCTGGTACGACTGCCGATCGCCGAACTTCGGGGCCGAATCCGCCGCCTCCCGGAAGGGACCGTAGAACACGGACCAGTACTTCGCCGCGTACGCCATGATGGACGTGTTCTCGAATCCCCGCTCGTCGAGGGCCTGGCGAATCGCGCCGACGCGCCCGTCCATCATGTCAGACGGCGCAATGATGTCGGCGCCGGCGACCGCGTGCGACATCGCGGCGCGCACCAGCTGATCCACCGTCGGATCGTTCACCACCTCGTTGTCCACGATGATTCCGCAGTGGCCGTGATCGGTGTATTCGCAGAGGCACACGTCGGTGGCCACGAGTACGCCCGGCAGCTCGCGCTTGATCGCGCGGACGGCCGATTGGACCGGCGCCTCCGGATCGTACGACGCCGAGCCCACAGCGTCCTTGTGATCGGGCAACCCGAACAGCAGCACGCTGCGGATACCGTCGCCGGCGGCCGCGCGCACTTCCTTGACGGCCTCGTCGACCGACAGGTTGAACACGCCGGGCATCGACGATACCTCCCGCCGCACGCCTTCGCCCTCGCAGACAAACAGCGGGAGCATGAACACGTCCGGGGCGAGGCGGGTTTCGCGCACGAGCGCGCGCAGCGTCTCGCCGTGGCGCAGCCGCCGCAGCCTTTTCGTCAGCTTCATCGTTGCGTGTGTGTCGATGGTCATTGTGTCTACTCTCGTGGCTCGTGGCTCGTGGCTCGTGGCTCGTCGCTTGCGGCTCGTCGCTCGCCGCTTGTGACCCGTCAGCCGAGCCACGAGCCACGAGCCACCAGTCACGAGCCCCTAGTCCCGAGCCACCTTTTGTTTCCTGAAATATTCCGCGATGGCGTCCACCAGCGCCGGAACGGTGTAACTGTCAGGCACGATCGTCGTCTGGATCCCGTGCTGCGCCGCCGCCTTCGCGGTCACGGGGCCGATAGCCGCCACCAGCGTCGTCTGCAGCAGGTCAGCGGCAGGCTCGCGGCCGAGCGCGCCCACGAAGCTCCGCACCGCAGAAGGGCTGGTGAAGGTCACGACGTCAAGGCGCCGCTCGAGCAGCATGTGGTACACATCGGGCTCGCGTTCCGGTTCGGTGGCGACTGTGCGGTACGCGACGACTTCGGTGATCTCGGCCCCCTGCTTGCGCAATTCCTCGGCGATCACTTCGCGGCCGATGTCGGCATGGGGCAACAGGATCCTGAGGCCGCGGACATCCGCCGTCTGCGAAATTGCCTGGATCACCGCCTCCGCGCGGTATTCGGCCGGCGTGAGATCGACCTTCAGACCGTGGCGCGCGAGGCGGTCGGCTGTCGCCGGCCCGACGGCGCACAGCTTCACGCCGCCGAGGGCTCGCAGATCGAGCGGCGACTTCAGCAGCCGGTCGATGAACGCATCGACAGCGACCGCGCTCGAGAAAATGATCCAGTTGAACGTCGCGGCCCGCGCGCACGCCTCGTCGAGCGGACCGTAGTCCTCCGGTGGTTCCATCCGGATCATCGGCGCTTCCACGGCGTCGGCGCCCATGGCCTCGAGACGGTCGACCAGCTCCGCCGCCTGCTCGCGCGGCCGCGTCACGAGCACGCGCTTCCCGAACAGCGGACGCTCGTCGAACCACCGCAGGTGTTCGCGCAACCCCACGACCCGGCCGACGATCAACACCGCAGGTCGTCGATCGGGCGAACGCCTGACGGCTTTCGCAAGGTCCGCGAGCGTCCCGGCGATCGTCTCCTGGGTCGGCAAGGTCCCTTCGTAGACGAGCGCCGCCGCGTCGTCGGGCGGACGTCCGTGCGCGACGAGCTCGTTTAGAAACTCCGGCAGCTGTTCCGGGCCGATGTAGCACAGCAGCGTGCCGTCCTGCCGGGCGAGATTATTGAAGTCGAGCACCGGCGGCGTCGTCTTGCCGCCATCCTCGTGTCCGCGAATCAGCGTAACCGTATCGCCACCGCCGGCGTACGTGATCGTCACGCCTGCGTAGCACGGGATGCCGATGAGCGCCGGCACGCCGGGAACGACTTCGAAACGGACGCCCTGCTCGTGCAGGAACAGCGCCTCGGAACCGCCGCGGTCGAACAGGTACGGGTCGCCCCATTTGAGGCGCGCGACGATCTTGCCTTCGCGCGCTTTTTCGGCGAGCAGGTAGCAAATCGCATCCTGTTCCAGAGACTGCTGCGCCGTCACGCCCACATCGATGCACTCGGCGTCGGGTCGCGCATGCCGGAGCAGCCGGGGGTGGACGAGATGGTCGTAGACGACGACGTCGGCCGCCGCGACGCACTGTTGCCCCCGCACCGTGATGAGGCCCGGGTCGCCGGGACCGGCGCCGATCAGATAGACGATGCTACGCACGAGTTTGAGCCTCCGCCAGGATAACGCCGACGCCCTGCGCGATAAGGTCCTGTGCGGCGCGCGACCCGAGCGCCGCGGCGTCGCGGCGCGGACCTGTCGCCGTCGCGCGTACGATACGGGTGCCGTCGAGCGACGCCACGGCGGCTACGAGTTCGAGCATGCCGCCGTCGACGGGGTGCGCCAGCGCGCCGATAGGTGTCTGGCAGCCGCCGCCGAGTGCTTCCACCAGAGCCCGCTCCGCTTCGAGCGCCACGCTGGCATCAGCGTCGTCGATTCGGCTGACGATCTCCCGGACGGCGTCGTCGTTCGCGCGGATTTCGACGGCGACGATGCCCTGCCCGGGCGACGGCACGCACGCCGTGGCCGGCAGCGTCATGGTGATGCGCGACGCCATCCCCAGGCGCCGAAGCCCCGCGGCCGCCAGGACCAGCGCATCGTGTTCACCGGCGTCGAGCTTTCTGAGGCGCGTGTCCAGGTTGCCGCGGATGGGCGCGAACCGCGCGCCCTTCAGCACGCTCGACAGCTGCGCGACCCGCCGCACGCTTCCTGTCCCGATGTTCGGCGTCAGGCCGAGAAAAGCGATCAAATCCTGCAGGGCTGAAGGCTGAGGGCTGAGCGCTTCGGTGACAGGTAGTACCACCGCGTCGAGCGGATCTTCTCTCGGGAGCACTGCGGCGATCGCCAGGCCTTCCGGTAGAAGCGCCGGCATGTCCTTGCTGCTGTGCACGGCGAGGTCGACATCGTTCCGGAGCAGCGCGTCCTCGATTTCCTTCACGAAGAGGCGCTTCCCGCCCGCTTCCGACAGCGGCCGATCCGCGATGGCATCGCCCGATGTCCTGATGACGACGATGCGGCAGGGTGGGCCGCCTCGCCCCGCGATGGCTGCCGCGACGGCGTGGGCCTGCCACAGGGCGAGCGCGCTGCCTCGGGTGCCGAGCCGGAGCTCGCGGGAAGCGGCCGCCACGTCAGCGCTGATCGCGCGTCCGCGCGCGCCGGAACGGCTGCACGCGACCGGCCGCGCGCTCTGTGTGCCCGCCGCCCGGTTCGCTGTCCTGGATGTCCCGCTCGGGCGGCGAATCCGCAAGCCCGAACACGCGAGCGACCGCGTCGGCGTACTGCGCGGCCGTCTCCTGGTCGCCGAGCGCCTTGAGCTGCTCGGTCGGCGTCAGCAGCAGCTTCTCGATGATCAGGTGGGTAATCTCGTCCACGCGGGCGCGCGCTTCGTCCCGGGCCTCTGCCGGCAGCCCCGACAGCTTGAAGTCGAGCCGGTCGAGCTCGGCGCGGCGGATCGATTCGAACGACTGCCGCAGCGCCACCACCGTCGGAATCACCCCGCGGGCGCGCATCCACGAGCCGAACTTGTCGAGTTCCTCGTCCACGATGGCTTCCGCGCGCGTGACCTCGCTCGTGCGCCGCGCCATGTTTTCGCGGACAGCCGCCTGCAGATCGTCGATGTTGTACAGGAAGACGTCTTCGAGTTCGGCGGCCGCCGGCTCGACGTCCCGCGGGACGGCGATGTCGATGATGAACAGCGGACGGTTCCGCCGCGGCCGCATGGCCGCTTCGATCCGCGCCTTGGTGAGAATGGGCGCGGCCGCGCCCGTGGCCGTGATGACGATATCGCTGGCGGTGAGGGCGGCATCCATGTCGTCCCACGGCGTCGCCGTCGCGCCGCCAATCGCATCGGCGGTCCGGGCCGCATGGCCCATCGTCCGGCTGACGATGGTGACGTTTCGGACGCCCTGCGACTTCATGTGCTGGGCGGTGAGCTTGCCCATCTCGCCTGCCCCGATGACCATCACCGCCCGGCCGTCGAGGTTGCCGAAGATCTTTTTCGCGAGCGCGACCGCGGCGTAGCTGACGGAAACGGCGCCGGAGCCGAGGCCGGTTTCCGTCCGCACGCGCTTGCCGACGGCGAACGACGAGTGGAACAGGCGGTTCAACAGCGGCCCTGCCGTGGCCGCCTGCCGGGCCGCGCCGTGTGCCTCTTTGACCTGGCCGAGAATCTGCGGCTCGCCGACGACCAGCGAATCGAGCCCGGCCGCGACGCGGAACAGGTGGCGCGCTGCTTCGAGGTCGGCCGCCTGGTAGACGTGCGGCTCGAGGGCCGGCGTGTCGACGCCATGAAACGCGCCGACGAACGCGATCAGCTCGGCGCGGGCCGCGTCGACGTTTTCGCACGCGACGTAGAGCTCCGCGCGATTGCACGTCGAGAGCACCGCCATCTCGCCGGCAGCGGCGCCCTGCGCCGAGTGCGCCGCAAGCGTGCGCAACGCGTTCTCCAGCCCGCGCGCCTGGAAATCGACCCGCTCGCGCAGTTCGATCGGCGCCGTCCGGTGGCTGATTCCCAGGAGTAATAAATGCACTGAACCTAAAAATTATGACTCTTGGTAAAGAAATAGCTGATCGGCACGAAGTTCAGCAGCACGATCGCGAAGCCGACCGCCGACAGGTACGCCGCCCGGCGGCCGCCCCAGCCGATTCGTCTCGCGGCGAAGAGCTCGAACGAGTACACCGCCCAGCAGACGAGCGCCACGATGATTTTCGGATCGCCGACCGACATCGCCTGCACCTGGGGGACGCCGGCCGATCCCGGGTGCGCCAGTGCCTCGAACGCGAACGCCACGCCGGAGAGGATGCCCGCCGTCAGAAAACTCCAGCCGAAGATGATCGCGCGGCGGTTCATCTTGTCGAGCACCTGCAGCGACGGGATCCGCGCGTAGAAGAATCCCAGGTGTCGTGCCTTGATTTCCTTGAACAGCAGAACGTACGTGATCCCGATGACACATGCGAGTGCGAAGCTCGCGTACGCCAGCAGGAGCGACGAGACGTGGATCCCGAACAGCGGCCCGCGCAGCACCGGTGAGTGCATCTCGACGTCAGCGGGCTTGAGCGCGGGAATCAGCTGGAGGGCGATCAGCAGCGGCAGGATGAAGACGCCCATGGCACGCTCGTCGGTCGTGACCTCGGTGTAGAGGTACGCCACGGCCAGCAGCCAGACGAACATCGAGATGTAAGCCGTGGCGTCGCCGACCGGCACCTGCCCCGATTCCATCGTTTCCATGCCGATCACGAAGGTGTGAGCCAGGACGCCCCCGACGAGGATGGCGGTGGCGGAGCGGCCCACAGCCGGGGCCCGGCGTGAGAAATGCCAGCCATACGCCACGAAGGCGGCCGCGTAGAGCACGAGGGGAACGAAGTTCATGGCTGTTGCCGCTCAGCGTGAGGTCGGCCCGAAATAGCCCTGCTTGGTGCGGGCGACTGTGCTGGGACGATTCACGCGGACCACCACGCGCCGCCACGCGCCGTCGCGCCTGCCGTTCTTCGACGTGTAGCCGACGGTGTACTGGCTGGATAGCTCGTCCGAAATCTGGCCGTAAACACCCGACAAGTCCGACAGGTGGTTGGGGAAGAACGCCCGGCCGCCGGTTTCCTGCGACAGTTGGCGCAGCACGAACTCCGCCTCGCGGAACAAGCGCGACCCGCTGCTCGTCGAGTCGTTCTCCCGCAGGCCGATCGTATAAATCGCCGTTTCCGAACGCTTCGCCAGGTCGAGGACCTCTTCGAACGGCAGCAGGCTCGACGTGTCCTCTCCATCCGAGAGCACGACGATGGCCTGGCGCCGGATTTCCTCGATGTTCCTCGCCATCACCTTCTTCAGGTCCTTCAACGCGATGTAGACGGCGTTGTACATGGAGGTGGACCCGCCGGCCGACGTGCGCCGGATCGCCTGCTCGAGCTCGCTGGCCGAATTCGTGAAGTTCTGCAGGACGACGACGCGGCTGTCGAAGTCGATCACTTCCGCCAGATCCTGCGGGCGAAGGCGCTTGGCGAAGCCGATGGCGGCTTCCTGCGCCGTCGGCAGCTTCGTGTCCATGCTCGCGCTCGTGTCGAGCAGCAGCGCGAGGGCAATCGGCAGGTGCGTGGCGTTGAAGAAGGTCACATCCTGCTTGACGCCGTCCTCGAACACACTGAAATCATCCTGCGTGAGGTCCGTGACGTACCGCGCACCCTCGGTGACCGTCACGTTCAGCGAGACGAGCTCGACGCCCGCACGGAATGAAGGTCCCTGCTGCCCCGGACGCTGCGTCTGATCGCCCGGCGGCGGTGGCGGGGGCAGCGGCGTCTGCTGCGGCCGGGCGCCCAGCCAGGTCCCGGACCCGACGACCGCGGCGAACGCGATCAGCAGCAGGCGGGCGCGCGTCACTTGCTCTTCACCGGCGTCCCGCGGACGATGAGCTCCGCCCGCTTTGACGTGACGACGATCTTCTCCGGCGGAATCAGCATCTGCGGCCGGGCGTAGGTCACCAGGTACTGGTGGGTCAGCTCGTTGGCGACCTGCTTCAGGCGGTCGGGCACGGCGCTCGCGGCCAGGACGTTGTCATACCGTCCGCCCGTCGCCTCGGTCGCCATCGAGAACGTCATCGCGCGCTCGCGGCCCTCCTGGGTGGTCAGGTCGTTGGGGGGCGGGCCAATCATGACGATGTGGAAGGACGCGCCCGCATCGTTCAGGGCCGACAGGACCTGGTCGTGGTACCGGTTGCTGAACTCCGGTCCGCGGGTGGCGATGGCGACGATGACCGGCCGCTGCGCCTCGCGCTTCTTGAATCCCTTCGAGGCTTCGATGACGCCGTCCAGCAGGTAGGCGCCGCTCTGCTCGTTGGTGAAAACGAGGCCGACTCCCTTGAGGAGCCTGGCCTGGTCGCTCGTGTAGTCCACGAAGACTGTCGGCCGTTCGCCGATCCCGATGAGCGCCACCTGGTGTTTCACGTCCGTGCCGGTGACCGCTTTGATGAACGCGGTCGCGGCCTCGCGGATATCGCGGATATTGGGCCGGGAGGCGGCGCTCGTGTCCACCATCAGCGCGACGCTGAGCGGCGTGTCGACCGGCCCGACGCGCAGCACCTCGCGGGCCAGGTTGTCTTCACGGACGAGGAAATCAGCCGGTCCAAGATCGGGCACCGGAGCGCCGGCGGCGTCGAGGACGCTCACGTAGATCGAGCGCTGAACGGCCTGCGCCAGGGGCGCCGGCGTCTGCAGCAGCACGACGGTCAGGAGAACGACGGTCGTTGCGAGAATACGCCGGGCATTCATCAAATGAGTATAGGTCTCCGTTTTCGGCAGCGTCAAGACGCTGAGACCCAAAAACTGGTTTGAAATGTGTGAGTTGCAGGAAATCGCGGGGTCTCTGGGCCGCGGGTGCGTTTCTTGACACCCCTGAGGTCGCATGTTATAAACCAACGGCTTTCCGCGTCAGCCTCCCAATGCCTTCTTCTTACATTCCCATCGCCATTTTCGTCGTCGTTGCCACTGGTTTCGCGCTCTTCACGCTGGTGGTTTCCGGCCTCATCAGCTCGGAAAAGTACAACAAAGTGAAGTTCGAGCCGTACGAGTGCGGCATCGAGCCGATCACCGGCGCCCGCGAGCGATACAGCATCCGCTATTACCTCGTGGCGATGCTGTTCGTCATCTTCGACGTCGAAACCGTCTTCATGTTTCCGTGGGCCGTCATCTTCGACAAGCTGCTGCTGTTCGGCCTGATCGAGATGCTGGTGTTCATCTTCATCCTCGTCGTGGGCTACTACTATGCCTGGCAGAAAGGCGCCCTTGAGTGGGCTTAGCGTGGGCATAGCAGGCGTCCCGGGTCTCCATGGCTGAGGAACACGTTCCCAAGGCGGCGGTCCCGACCGGGCCGCCCGACCCGCCTCCGGCGGCCGACGCGGCGATTCCGGCCTTCATCACCTCGCTCCAGGCGGAGGTGCCGGGCGCGGTGTCGCGCGTCAGCTTCTACCTGGGGGACTGGACCGTCATCGTGCCTGTCTCTCACGTGCTGCAGGCCGTGACGCGGCTGCGCGACGCACCCGACGCGGCGTTCGACCTCTGCTCCGACGTGACGGCCACTGACTGGCCGCCGCGAGCGGAAGGCCGCTTCGACGTGATTTACTGCCTGTACTCGACGCGCCACCGCCATCGCGTGCGCGTGAAGGTCATCGTCGCCGAGGACCAGCCGATTCCTTCGGTGACCGGCGTCTGGCCGGCGGCCAACTGGCTGGAGCGCGAAGTGTTCGACATGTTCGGCGTGAACTTCACCGGCCATCCGGATCGCCGGCGCATCCTGATGCCGGACGACTGGCAGGGCTATCCGCAGCGCAAGGACTATCCGCTCGAAGGACCGGGCGAGCTCCTCATCGAGAACCCGGTCGACTGGCTCAAGCTGCGTCAGTCGCGCGAGGAGGCGGACATCGAGTGATGGAAGCAGTCGAGGCCAAAACAGTCCGGGGCGCCATGTTCGACACCAGCGAACTGGTGCTCAACATGGGTCCGCAGCACCCGAGCACGCACGGCGTGCTGCGCGTCGTCCTGCGCCTGGACGGCGAGACGGTCGTCGATGCCGACGTGGTGATGGGCTACCTGCACCGCGGCATCGAGAAGCTGAGCGAGAACCGCAACTGGACGCAGATCATCCTGCTCACCGACCGGATGGATTACGTCGCCGCCGCGACGAGCAACGTCGGCTACTGCGAGACGGTGGAGAAGCTGCTCCAGATCGAGGTCCCGCGCCGCGCCCGCTATATCCGGACCATCCTCTGCGAGCTGCAGCGGATCGCGAGCCATTGCCTGTGGCTCGGGACGCACGCGATGGACATCGGCGCGATGACGGTGTTCCTCTACGCGTTCCGCGAGCGCGAGCTGATTCTCGACTTGTTCGAGGAGTTCTGCGGGGCACGGCTGACGTACAACTCGATGCGGATCGGCGGCCTGCCGCAGGACGTCCCTGCCGGCTGGGACAAGAAGGTCCTCGAGTTCTGCAACATCATGGCGGGCAAGATCGACGAGTACGAGACGCTGCTGACGCACAACCGCATCTGGCTGGAACGGACCAAGGGCATCGGTGTCATCTCGGGCGCTGAGGCCGCGGCCATCGGCCTGTGCGGTCCGGCGCTGCGCGGTTCAGGCGTCGCGCGTGACGTGCGCAAGGACGAGCCGTACGCCGCGTACTCCGAGATGGAGTTCGACGTGCCGGTCGGGACCGCCGGCGATACGTACGACCGGTACCTGGTGCGCATGGAGGAGTTCCGCCAGTCGCTGCGGGTGATCCGGCAGGCCACCGAAGGCCTCCCCGAAGGGCCCATCGTCGGCAAGGTGCCGCGCCTGATCAAGCCGGCGGCGGGGGAGACGTACCACGCGATCGAGTCGCCCAAGGGCGAGCTCGGCTACTTCATCGTGAGCGACGGCAAGTCGACGAACCCATACCGGTTCCGCGTGCGTCCGCCGTCGTTCTGCAACCTGCAAGCGCTGCCGCGCCTGGTGCGCGGCCACTTGGTGGCGGACGTCGTCGCGCTGATCGGATCGATCGACATCGTGCTCGGCGAGGTGGACCGATGAACCTGGTCCTTGGTGCTTGGGCCTTGGGCCCTGGTCCGTCCTCAGTCCTTAGTTCTTGGACCGCTGCCACGCGGACTATGGACCTCGGCCCTCAAGGACGACGATGATCGATTCGTTCCTCGTCCCCCTTTTAAAGATAGTCGTCGTCCTCAACGCGACGCTCGTCGGCGTCACCTACATGGTGCTGCTCGAGCGGAAGGTGATTGCGTGGGCGCAGTCGCGCCTCGGCCCGATGCGCGTCGGGCCCTACGGTGTGCTCCAGCCGGTGGCCGACGCCATCAAGCTGATGCTCAAGGAAGACATCACGCCGGTCAAAGCCGACAAGTGGGTGTTCACGGCGGCGCCGATCATCTCGATGGTGCCGGCACTGATCGTCTACGCGGTTATCCCGTTCGGGCCCGTCGTGAAGATCTTCGGCCACCCGGTGTCGCTGTTCATCACGGACGTCAACGTCGGCCTCCTCTACATCGTGTCCGTGGCCTCAGTGGGTGTGTACGGCATCATCCTCGCCGGCTACGCGTCGAACAGCAAGTACCCGTTGCTCGCGAGCCTCCGTGCGTCGGCACAGCTGATCAGCTATGAAGTCGCCGTGACGCTGACGCTGGTCAGCGTCATCCTGATGGCCGGCTCGCTCAGCATGGTGAGCATCGTCAACGCGCAGTACAACTCGAACGTGTGGTTCGTGTTCGTCCAGCCGCTCGCGTTCGGTATTTTCTTCATCGGCAGCCTCGCGGAGACCAACCGCGCGCCGTTCGACATGCCGGAAGCGGAGCAGGAGCTGACCGGCGGGTTCCACACCGAATACAGCGGGATGCGGTTCGCCCTGTTCTTCCTCGCCGAGTACGCGAACATGATCGTCGTCTCGTCGGTGGCGACGACGTTGTTCCTGGGCGGGTGGCTGCGGCCGTTTCCGAACGTCGCCGCGCTGCATTTCCTCGACGTGATTCCGAGCTGGACGTGGTTTCTCATCAAGTCGTTCGTGTTCCTGTACATCTTCATCTGGGTACGCGCGACGCTTCCGCGCTACCGCTATGACCAGCTCATGCGGCTCGGGTGGAAGGTGCTCATCCCGCTGGCGATCCTGAACCTGGTCGTCACGGGCATCATTCGGGTGCTGCTGACGTAATGATCGAGGCCATCGCGTTCTATTTCATCGCCGCCTGCATTCTCGGGTTTGCCGCGCTCGTCGTGAGCACGAAGGACACCGTGCACAGCGTGCTGTTTCTGGTGCTCGACTTCCTGTTCGTGTCGGCGCTGTACGTCATGCTCGGCGCGCCATTCCTCGCGGTCATCCAGGTGCTGGTGTACGCGGGCGGGATCGTCGTGCTGTATCTGTTTGTCGTCATGCTCGTGAACCTGAAGCGGCCGCCCGAGGCGCACCAGGATCCGCACCGCCGCAGCAAGCTCGGCTTCGGCCTGGCGGGAGCGGTGCTCGCGGAGTTCGCCGTGATCCTGGCCTACGGCTACGCCCGCCCGTCTCAGGCGATCGCGGCGACGGCGTCGATGCCGGTCACCGGCAACACCGAGCAGGTCGGCTGGCTGCTGTATACGAGCTACCTGATCCCATTCGAAATCGCGTCGATGCTGCTGCTGGTCGCCATGATCGGCGCTATCGTCCTCGCGAAACGTGAACTATGAATTTAGTCATCTGGTTATCTCGTCATCTGGTCACTTTCCGGCAATTGAGCCGTTCAGCAATTGAACAACGATGACCAGATGACCAAATGACTAAATGACCAGATACGAGCGACCATGATCACACCGACTCATTACATGCTGCTGTCGGCGGGGCTGTTCATCATCGGCGTCGTCGGCGTGATGGTGCGGAGAAACCTCATCATCATCTTCATGTCGATCGAGCTGATGCTCAACGCCGTGAACATCAACCTCGTGGCGTTCTCGAGCCAGCTGCACGATGCGATCGGCCAGGTGTTCGCCATCTTCGTCATTGCCGTGGCCGCCGCGGAGGCCGCGGTGGGCCTGGGGATCATCCTGGCGTTCTATCGCAACAAGGAAACGGTCAACATCGACGAAATGAATCTGATGCGGTGGTGATGCGTTACATCTGGCTGATTCCCGTGCTTCCCGCCATCGGGGCCGCAATCAACGGCCTCGTCGGCATCCGCTATTTCTCCCGCCGGACGGCGGGCCTGGTGGCGTGCGCGATGATGGCGCTCGCCCTCGGCGTGTCGCTGCTCGCGTTCTGGCAGCTGCTGGCGCTCGCGCCCGAGGCGCGGGCGTTCGACGTGGTCGTCGCGCAGTGGATCCCGGCGATCCCGCTGGCGACATCGTCGGGCGCCATCGGGTCGTTCCAGGTGCCGTGGGGCTTCCGCCTCGATCCGCTGTCGGGGATGATGATTCTCGTCGTCACGGGGATCGGCACGCTGATCCACGTGTATTCGACCGCGTACATGGCCGAGGAGCCGCGCGGGGGAGTGGCCCGGTTCTTCTGCTATCTGAACCTGTTCTGCTTCTTCATGCTCATGCTGGTTCTCGGCAACACCTTCCTGGTGATGTTCGTGGGCTGGGAGGGCGTGGGCCTCTGCTCGTACCTGCTCATCGGGTACTGGTACGAAAAGAAGAGCGCGGCCGACGCCGGCAAGAAGGCGTTCATCACGAACCGCGTGGGCGACTGGGGCTTCGTGCTCGGCGTGTTTCTGATCTACTACACCTTCGGCACGCTCGACTTCCGCGCCGTGCAGAACGCGGCGGCGGCCATGCCGATTGAGACCGCTCACTTCGGCGTCCTGTCGGCCATCTGCCTGCTGCTCTTCGTCGGCGCGACGGGCAAGAGCGCGCAGATTCCGCTGTACGTCTGGCTGCCGGACGCGATGGAGGGCCCGACGCCGGTGTCGGCCCTCATCCACGCGGCCACCATGGTGACCGCCGGCGTTTACATGCTCGGCCGCAACGCCGTCCTGTTCTCGCACGCGCCGCAGGTGATGACCATCGTGGCGATTGTCGGCGTGCTGACGGCGCTGATGGCCGCGACCATCGGGCTCGTGCAGTACGACATCAAGCGGGTGCTCGCGTATTCGACGGTGTCGCAGCTGGGGTACATGTTCACGGCGATGGGCGTCGGTGCGTTTTCAGCGGGCGCCTTTCACCTGATGACGCATGCGTTCTTCAAGGCGCTGCTTTTCCTCGGCAGCGGGTCCGTGATCCACGCCATGGGCGGCGAACAGGACATGCGGCGGATGGGCGGGCTGCGCAAATACATGCCGGTCACCTTCGTGACGATGATGCTCGGCACGCTGGCGATTGCCGGCATCGTCCCGTTCTCCGGTTTCTTCAGCAAGGACGAGATCCTGTTCCGCGCGTTCCTCGCCAACAAGGTCATCTGGGTACTGGCCGTCGCCGCAGCGTTCATGACCGCGTTTTACATGTTCCGCCTGATGGCGATGACGTTCTTCGGCGGCTACCGCGGTCCCGCGTGGCAACACGCGCACGCACCCGCAGTCGCGGCAGCGGCACGTCACGGCGCGCCGCATCCGGCCGACGCGCACGCGCACGGCCACGCACACGAGCCGGAACACGAGGTGAGCCACGGCCCGGCCGAACCGCACGACGACGACCACGGGGGCCACGGCCACGGCGCGTGGCATGGGCCGCACGAATCGCCGTCGCCGATGACGCTGCCGCTGCAGGTGCTGGCGATCGGCGCCTGCGTGGCCGGCTTCGTCGGAATCCCGGCCGCGCTTGGCGGCGGCAACGCGATCGAACACTTTCTCGAGCCCAGTTTCACCGCGCACGCGTCGGCGGAACCTGGAGCGCCGGCCCGCGAGGCGGCGGAGCCTTCGGCGGCGGCCGGCGAACCCGCGGAACACGAGGAGGCGCATGCCTCGCGCGGCGTCGAACTGGGCTTGATGGGCTTCTCGCTGCTGGTCGCCATCGGCGGCATCCTGCTCGCGAGAAAGTTCTACGTGACGTCGCCCGAGATTGCCGACAACCTCGCGCTCGAGTGGAGCGGTCCGCACAAGGTGCTGTCCAACAAGTACTACGTGGACGAGTTGTACGACGCGACGGTCATCGGCGGCACGTTCGCGGCGGGCCGCGGCCTGTGGGCGGTCGATCGGAACGTCGTCGACGGCGCCGTCAACGGCAGCGGGTGGCTGACGATCGTCGGCGCCTGGTTCTCGGGCCTGACCGATCGAACGATCGTGGACGGCATGGTGAACCTCGTCGGCCGCATCTGCGAAGAAGGCAGCTTCTGGTTCCGCCGCGTGCAGACCGGTCTCGTCCAGAACTACGCGCTGTTGATGCTGGTTGGCATCTTCGCGTTCGTCAGCATCTATCTGTTCATGCGGTGATATGAACCATTACCTTTCACTCATCCTGTTCACGCCGCTCGCCGGCGCGCTCGTCCTCCTGCTCGTCAACAAGGAGAACGTCAACGCCATCAGATGGATTTCGAACGTCGTGGCGTTCATCGGCTTCGCGATCTCGGTGCCGCTGTGGTTCTGGTACAACCAGCAGAGCGGCGACTTCCAGTTCGTCGAGCGGTTCCCCTGGATCCCGTCAATCGGCGCCGAATACTTCCTCGGCGTGGACGGCCTCAGCGCGCTGCTCATCCTGCTGACGACGATGATGGGGTTCATCGCCATCCTGTCGTCGTGGACGGCGATCACCGAGCGCGTCAAGGAGTACTACATCTTCCTGCTCGTGCTGCAGACGGGGATGCTGGGCGCATTCATGGCGCTCGACTTCCTGCTGTTCTTCCTCTTCTGGGAAGTGATGCTCGTGCCGATGTATTTCCTCATCGGCATCTGGGGCGAGCGCCAACCGCCTGTACTCGGCGATCAAGTTCTTCCTCTACACGCTGGTCGGCAGCGTCGTGATGCTGCTCGGCATCCTGGCGCTCTACTTCTACAATCACACGCTCACCGGCGTCTACACGTTCGACATCACGCAGTTCCACCGGCTCAACGTGCCGTTCGAGCTGCAGTGGTGGATCTTCCTGGCTTTCTTCCTCGGGTTCGCCATCAAGGTCCCGATGTTCCCGTTCCACACCTGGCTGCCGGACGCGCACACCGACGCGCCCACGGCCGGCTCGGTGATCCTGGCGGCCGTGCTCCTGAAGATGGGGACGTACGGGTTCCTGCGCTTCAGCCTGCCGATCCTGCCGGATGCGTCGCGCTACTTCGTGCCGATGATCGCGGTCCTGTCGATCATCGGGATCGTCTATGGCGCGCTCGTCGCGCTGGCGCAAAAGGACTGGAAGCGGCTCGTCGCGTACTCGTCGGTCAGCCATATGGCGCTGGTGATGCTGGGCATGTTCGCCCTCAACCCGGTGGGTATCACCGGCAGCATCATTCAGCAGCTGAACCACGGCATCTCGACCGGCGGACTCTTCCTCCTGGTCGGCGTTGTCTACGAGCGGCGTCACACGCGCGAGATTTCCGAATACGGCGGCCTCTCCAAGGTGATGCCTGTCTACGCCGCCGTTTTCCTGATCATGACCATGTCGTCGATCGGGCTGCCGACGCTGAACGGCTTCATCGGCGAGTTCCTGATCCTCCAGGGCGTTTTCGTCAAGAGCATGATGTGGGCGGCGTTTGCGGCCAGCGGCGTCGTGCTGGGCGCGGCCTACATGCTGTATCTCTACCAGCGGACGATGTTCGGCAAGATCGAGAACCCCAAGAACGAGGGGCTGTTCGATCTGAGCCACCGCGAATTCGTCACGTTCGCGCCGCTGATCGTGCTCGCCGTGTGGATGGGCCTCTATCCGACGCCGTTTCTGCGCCGCCTCGAGAGCTCGGTGAACCACATCGTCGTCCGCGTGAACCCGCAATACGCGGCCGCCTGCGGCGGCGGCGCGCCGACCACAGCGTCGGCAGCGGGCAACAACGCCGCGCCGTTCCTGGCGGCGCTTCCGTGTGGCCCCGACGGCAAGCCGCTGACCGGCGGAGCGACCCCCCCGGCATCCACCGGCGCCGGCGCAGATATCCCGGCCGAAACGCCCGCGGCGCCGCGCTAAGGTCATGCCGCCCGGAATTTCGCCCAGCGACTTCTACTACATCCTCCCCGAGCTGGTGCTCACGGCGGGGGCCCTCATCCTGCTCATCGCCGACGTGCTGATGCCGCGAAAGGGCGGCGTCCTTGCCGGCGTCACGCTGGCCGCGCTCGCCGCGACGGCGGCGTCGCTCGTGCCGTTTGCGGGCACGCACGTCGAGGTCGCCCACGGACTGCTGGCCGTGGACAGCTTCGCGCTGTTCTTCAAAGCGCTGTTCCTGCTCGCGGCGGCCCTCACCGTGCTGATGTCGATGCGGTATATCGAAATCGAAGGCGTCAGCCCGGGGGAGTATTACTTCCTGATCCTGTGCGCCACGCTCGGCATGATGGTCATGGCCGGCGGAATCGATCTCATCACCATCTTCATCGGCCTCGAGACGATGGCCGTGTCGTTCTACATCCTGGCGGGGTTCATCAAGCCCAACCAGCGATCGAACGAGGCGGCGGTCAAGTATTTCCTGCTCGGGGCGTTTTCGCTGGGCATCCTCCTGTACGGGATGTCGTTCATGTACGGCCTGTCGGGGTCGACCGGCCTGCGCGTGATGGCGAGGGCGTTCGTCGGCCAGGAGCACGACCCGCGCCTGATCCTCGCCGTGATCATGGTGGCGGCCGGCATCGGGTTCAAGATCGCGGCGGTGCCGTTCCACATGTGGGCGCCCGACGTGTATGAGGGCGCGCCGACGCCGGTCACCGCGTTTCTGTCGGTCGGATCGAAGGCGGCGTCGTTCGCGATGCTGCTGCGGATCTTCCTCGAGGGCCTGCCGACCCTCAGCGCGGATTGGGTCCTCCTCTTCGAGGTGCTGGCGATCGTCACGATGACGGTCGGCAACGTGGCCGCGCTGACGCAGAGCAACCTCAAGCGGATGCTCGCGTACTCGTCGATCGCGCACGCAGGATATCTGCTCATCGGCGTGGTGGCGGCGGGCGCCGGCTACGCCCGCGGCGTGACGGCGACGCTCGTGTATCTGTTCGTTTACTCGTTCATGCAGCTCGGCGCGTTCATGGTGATCGTGCTGATGCGCCGGGAGAACGCGATCGGCGACGAGCTCAAGGATCTGAGCGGCTTGTACCAGCGCCGGCCAGTCGCCGCGTTTGCGATGCTGCTGTTCATGCTGTCCCTCGGCGGCATCCCGCCGACGGCGGGCTTCATGGGAAAGTTCTGGCTGTTCGGCGCCGCCATTGAATCCGGCTATGTCTGGCTGGCCGTCATCGGCGTGCTGAACAGCGCCATCTCGCTCTACTACTACCTGCGCATCGTGGTCTTCATGTATCTGAAGAAGGACGCGACCGTCGCGGCCGACGGGGGCACCAGTCCGTCGATCGCGTTCGCGATGGCCGTCGCGGTGGCTGCCACCCTCTTCCTGGGCGTGTATCCGCGGCTGCTTTTCGAACTGGCCGAGGTTTCGGCGCGCACGCTGGGCGCGACGGCGCTGCTCACAGCCATTCGGTAAACCGTTCTTGCATCTGGAGTAGTGCGGACCTTGAGGTCTGCGGACACGGCAGGCCTGAAAGCCTGCGCCTCACCGCCTCCGCAGCTGGTGAACTTTTTCACAAGGTACGCTATACTCCGCTCGTCTTTCCATGCTGGGAGGCGTGTGCGGAGCAGAATGACTCATGTCTGCTGATCGCCGTTTTCCGGGCTGGATCCGTTACTCCGGTGTGGGGCTCGAGCTTGCGGGAGCCACTGCCGGCCTGGCCCTCTTCGGGTACTGGATCGACAAGAAATTCGGCACAGCCCCATGGGGGATTCTCGTCGGCGTCGTCATCGGCCTTGTTGGCGGGCTCTACAACCTGGTGAAGGAATCGCTCGCGGCGGTTCGAGAGGCCCGGACCGAGGACGACCTCGCGGCCGGCGACGGTCCGAAGCTGCGCGACGCGACGAACGCCCGTGAGGCCGCCAACGATCGGCGCGGGAACGGAGACTGAGCGCGTGAAGCGCGGCCAGTATGCTCGCTTTCTCGGGCTGGCCCTCGTGATCGTCGCCGGGCTCTGCGGCATCGGATGGCTGCCGACTCGGCGCCTCGCCGGGACGGCGGCGGTCGGGGCCATGGTTGCCGGGTGTGCAATCGGCCTGGTGTCGGCGGCGCTCGCGGGCTTGCTGCTGACGTCAGTCGCCGCGGAAACGCCGGAGGCGCGGATGCAGCGAAGCTTCCTGGCCATGCTGATCAGGCTGGCCGTCGTCGTCGTGCTCGGCATCGCGGCGGTGTTCAGCGGGGAATTCGCGAGGTCGCCGCTGCTGTTCTGGATGGGGGCGGCCTACGTCGCGCTGCTTCCGCTCGAAGTGAGACTGGCAATCCTATGATCGGACAAGAGCACGTCGCCCAGACCCACGGCGCCGAACCGGAAAGCCCGCTCGAACACATCGTTCAGCACCCGCTGATCGAGCGTCCGGCGCGCGTGACGCCGTTCACCCCGAACGGCACCATCACGGTGTTCTCGGATCAGATTGCGATGATCGCGCTGGCCGGCCTGCTGCTGATCGCGCTCGTGCCGATGCTGGTGAAGCGGCGGAAGGGCACGACCGGCGTCGATGCGATGGTGCCGGTCGGGTCTGCGAACGGCCTCGAGGCCGTGTGTGACTACATCCGGAAGGAAATCGCCGAGCCGGCGCTGCACGAACACACCGATCGGTTCATCAAGTACATCTGGAGCGTCTTCTTTTTCGTGCTGACGGTGAACATCCTCGGCCTGCTGCCGATTCCCGTCGTGTCGAAGCTGTTCGGCACGCATCTGGGCGGCGCAGCCACCGGCAATATCTGGACGACGGCCACGCTGGCCATCATCACGATGGCGATGATGGTCGTGAACGGCCTCAGGCTCGGCGGGAAGTCGTACCTCGCGCATTTCTGTCCCGGTCCGCTCTGGATGGCGCCGCTGCTGGTGCCCGTCGAAATCATCGGCCTGATCGCGAAGATATTCGCGCTCGCCGTCCGACTGTTCGCCAACATGATCGCCGGCCACATCCTGCTGGCGGTGCTGCTGTCGTTCATCCTCTCGGCCGGCGCCATCAGCACCGGCCTCGGGCTGGGCGTGGGCGCGCTGGTCGTGGCGGGCAGCGTCGCGATCAACTTTCTCGAGCTGTTCGTGGCCTTCCTGCAGGCCTTCATCTTTACGTTCTTGACGACGCTCTTCATCGGCATGTCGGTCGTGTTCCATCACGATGACGAGCATGCCGGGCAGCACGGAGGCCACGAAGCAGCGGCTCACTGAGAATCGCCATGCCCGCAAGGTTCGGGGCGAATGCGGGCCATGAGGCGTGACTGCGATGGCGATCGGACATGGCCGTTCCCCGGGCGGCAGAAGTAGTGCAGGCCTTCAGGCCTGCCTGGCGAAGGGAAGCAACGATGGATAGGAAGCAGGCAATGCGGATCGCTCTCGGGTTGACGGCAGTCGCCGTTGCTATCCTCGCGATGCCGTCGGTGGCGTTCGCGCAGGAAGCGGCCGGCGCGGCCGAGAAGGCGACGTTCCTGACGAGCCAGGGTGCGGCGTGGCTGGGCGGCGCGATCGGCGCCGGACTGGCCATCATGGGCGGCGCCGCCGGCATCGGCCGGATCGGCGGATCGGCGGTCGAGTCGATGGCGCGGCAGCCTGCCGCGGCCGGACAGATTTCGACGGCGATGATCATCACCGCGGCCATGATCGAAGGCGCGACCCTGTTCGCGGTCGTCGTCGGCATGATGGCGGTGTTGAAGGCGTAACGGATCAATGGAGAATGTCGAATGCAGAATGTAGAAGTTCGCTTTCTTCATGCTGCATTCTTCATTCTGCATTCTTCAGAAACTCGAGAGTTGATTCCATGAGACAACGATTCGCCCTGACGCTGTTCGCCGTTGCCGCGCTGTCCCTGCCTGCGGCCGCGCAGGAGCATGAGGCCGTCGCGCTGAGCCCGTTCGCCGGGGATCTGGGCAACGCCGTGTGGACGCTCGTCATCTTCGTTATCGTCGTGATCGTCCTCGGCAAGTTCGCCTGGGGGCCCGTGCTCGGGCTGCTGCGGCAGCGCGAGGAATTCATTCACAAATCCCTGTCGGACGCCAAGCACGACCGCGATCAGGCCGAAGCCCGGCTGAAGGAGTACGCCGCGAAACTGCAGAGCGCCCAGGCTGAAGCGTCGAGGATTCTGGACGAAGCCCGCCGGGACGGCGAGCGCTTCCGTGAGGAGCTCCGCGGCCGCGCAAAAGCCGAGGCCGAGACACTCGTCGCCAACGCCGAACGGCAGATTCAACTCGAAACATCGCGCGCCCTCCAGCAGATCCGCCACGAAGCCGTGGACCTCTCCGTAGCCATCGCCTCCAGGCTCCTTCAGCGCAATATCTCGAAAGAAGACAACGACCGCCTGATCGACGAGGCCCTGCGGCAGATCGACGGCACCCGATCTCACTGAGCGTCAGAACGAACGTAAGGCGAAATAGGCGTAGGAAATATCCGCGTTTTTGAATTTCCCGCCATTCGTCCCAAGAAAACCGCCAGTTACAGTGAAGTAACGCGATTCATCCCCGCTGGAAACGCGCTAGTATCGATTTCGGCTCCAATGTTTTGGGGTCCGTTCTGTGTGTTGTATCTGCTATCGCACAAGATGTGTCCGAAACGAGACGGCTTCAAAGGAGCACAAGTAATGCAACGTCGACATCTGTTCATCCTCCTGGCGTTTGCGCTGTTTGCCAGCCCGCTGGCCGCGCAGGAGACGACAGGAAAGATCCAAGGGCGCGTCGTTGACGCGCAGAGCCTGGCCGTGCCGGGCGCGACGGTGATGGCGACGGGCGTGCAGGGGAGCAAGAACACAGTGACCGACGGCGACGGCCGTTACACGATTCCATTCCTCACGCCCGGCGTCTACTCGGTCCGCGCCGAACTGCAGGGCTTCAAGGCCATCGAGCAGAAGGATGTGTCCGTTCGCGTCGGCCAGACGGCTGACGTGCCGCTTAAGCTCGAGGTCGGCGGCGTCGCGGAAGTCGTGCAGGTGACCGGCGCGGCGCGCGTCGTCGACACCTCGTCCACGACGATCGGCGCCGTGATCAACACGGACGACTTGAAGTCGATTCCGGTCGGCCGCACGTTCGCGGCGACGCTGTATCTGACGCCCGGCGTCAGCAGTTCCGGTACAGCTGGTGTCGCAAAACCCGTCGATTTCCGGCGGCACGGGCCTCGAGAACCAGTACGTCGTGGACGGCACGAACGTCACGAACACGGGCTACGGCGGCCTCGGGTCCTACTCGATCACGTTCGGCTCGTTCGGCAACGCGACACCGTACGACTTCATCAAGGAAGTCCAGGTCAAGACCGGCGGGTATGAGGCCGAGTTCGGCCAGGCGACCGGCGGCGTCGTGAACGTCATCACGAAGAGCGGGTCCAATCAGTTCCGCGGATCGGCCTTTGGCTACGCGCAACCGAGTGGCCTCGAGAGCGACTGGACGCAGTACTAGGCGCAGAATGGTTCGGTCAACACAGCGTACACGAAGACCAGCGACGTGGGCATCGAGGCTGGTGGCCGCGTCGTTCGGGACCGCCTGTTCTTCTTCGGCGCGATCGACCCGGGCTGGCAGACGCGCGCGTTCACGGCGCCGCCGGGATTCCCGCTCGTGAGCCTCGGCGAGGTGCCGCGCGACCGTCGAACCGTGTCGTACGCGGCCAAGGGCACGGTTCAACTGAACAGCTCCAACCGCATCGACGCGTCATTCTTCGGCGACCCGTCGCACGGCGATACGGGTCCTCAGAGGAGCTCATCGTTGCTCAACCGCACGACCTCAGCCTTCAGCACGCTCGACTACGGCGGCCATCAGCAGACAGTGCGCTATGACGGCGTGATGAGCTCGAGTTTCCTCGTCGAGGCGTCCTTCGCCCGTTCGCATAACAGAATTGGTGAGCTACCCTCGGTTGACACGTGGATGACCACGGACACGACGGTCGTTCCCAACGTCGTCACCGGCGGCATCGGCAGCTACGAGCAGGGGAACGTCAGCAACAGCAAGCAGTGGGCTGTCGTGATCAAGGACCGGCTGTTCTTCTTCGGTGCTATCGACCCGGGTTGGCAGACCAGCAAGTTCACCGCCCGCCGGTTTCCCGCTGGCGAGCCTTGGCGAAGTCGCGCGCGACCGCCAGACGACTTCATACGCGGCGAAGGGGACCGCTGCAGCTCAACAGCTCGAATCGCATCGACGCCTCGTTTTTCGGCGACCCATCGCACGGCGACGTCGGTCCGCAGCGAACAACCGCGCTCACGCGGACCGACACGGCCGGCTTCAGACGCTGGACTACGGCGGTCACCAGCAGAGCGTGAAATACGACGGCATCCTGAGCTCGACGTTCCTCCTCGAAGCGTCGTTCGCGCGTTCGCTAACAATCGCATCAGCGAGCTGCCCATCGTCAATCAGCTGGGACGTCACGGATACGACGGTTGTGCCGAACGTCAGGACCGGCGGCATCGGCAGCTACGAGCAGGGCAACGTCAGCAACAGCAAGCAGTGGTCCCTGAAGGCGACGAACATCTTCGGCGGCCACCAGATCAAGTACGGCGTCCAGTACGACGACGTGAACTACCAGCAGCTGAACCAGCGCACGGGCCCGACGTTCACTGCGCCCGACGGCCGGCAGACGGCGACCGGTGCCTCGATTCAGATCATTCCGGACGTGACCTACGGGAAGATCTACCGCGTGACCCGCGCGAACTTCAACGTGTCGCGCGACATTCCGCAGACCTACGTCAACTTCTTCGCGCAGGACACCTGGAGGGTGGGCGATCGGCTGACCATCAACCCTGGCATCCGGTACGAGCAGGAGAAGATGAGCGGGACGATCATCAAGGACTGGTCGCTGAAGAACAACTGGGCGCCGCGGATTGGCGCGGCGTACGACCTGAGTGGGGACGGCAAGACGAAGCTGTACGGCAACTACGGCATCTTCTACGCGCGCATCCCGCTCGACCTGGCGGCCCGCGCGCTGTCGGCCGACGACGGGTTCACCCGCGGCGACTACTTCGACGCGAACCTGACGCGTCCGGTTCCGCAGGGGGTCGTGACCCAGACGCCCGGGCGGGTCGGTCGTCGACCAATCACTTCATCCTCGCCGGCGTCGGCGCGGACACGATCGATCCGAACGCCAAGCTGTCGTACACGACCGAGCTCGTGCTCGGTATCGAGCGGGAGATCATGCCGAACACGACGTTCGGCGTGCGGTACGTGCACCGCACCATGCCGCGCGTGCTGGAAGACGTGGCGAACTGCCCGATGGCGGCCTACGAGCTGGCGGCGACCGCACAGCGTGCCTGCGGCAACGTGGACTACATCCTGACCAACCCGAGCAGCGCGACGCCGTCAACCCGGCGGCGATTGCGCTCGATCCCGGCGTTCGGGGCGGTCAAGTTCGACGACCCGGTCCACAACTACGACGCGCTGGAAATCACGCTCAACCGTCGCGGCTCGAACTGGTCGGCGATGGCGTCGTACCGCTACTCGCGGCTGCGCGGCAACTTCGAAGGGTTCTACCGCGACGACAACGGCCAGTCCGATCCCGGCATCTCGTCGCTCTACGACTTCCCGACGAACGACCCGACCTACACCTCGATCGGCGGCACGCAGTTCGGCTACCCGGGCGACATCCGGTTCCTGGGCGATGCCAACGGCATCCTGCCGCTCGATCGGCCGAATCAGTTCAAGCTGAACGGCAACTACGTGTTCGTGAAGAACCTGAACATCGGCGCGAACCTGAACCTCGTGTCGGGCAAGCCGCTGACGCCGATGGCCGCGAACCCGAACTATGAGAGCCGCGGCGAAATCCCGGTGGCCGCGCGCGGCACCGGCATCCAGACGATCGACGGGTTCATGACCCGCTCGCCGTTCGAAAGCCAGATCGACCTTCAGGCGTCGTACGTCTTCACGATGGGCACGAACAGGAGGCTGACGTTCCTGGCCGACGTTCTTCAACCTGTTCAACCAGCACGCGTGTACCTCCTACGATCAGAACACGCAGCTGACGTACCCGAACCGCCAACCCCGACTTCGGGACGCCGGTCAACACGAACTTCCGCGGTACGCCGCCGCAGTTCCAGGCGCCGCGCAACATCCGCCTGGGCGTCCGGTTCGAGTTCTAAACTCTCGTTTCGTTCGCGGTAAGATGGGGGCCACTTCGGTGGCCCCCTTTTTTTGTCAGGAGGTGACGCGTGACTGCCGGCGCGATCCGCCTTGCCGTGCTCATCGTCGCAGCAATCGTTCACACCGGTGTCATGGCCTCCGCTGCCGGCGCGCAGTCCGTCGACGACAGCCGCGCGTCGCGAATCGCTCGGTCTACTTCCGGGCCGGGCAGGAACTCATGTCCGCCGAACAGTTCGGGCGCGCCGCCGAGGAATTCGTCAAGGCCATCGATCGGAATCCGCTGTTCGCGCTTGCCCACTACCAGCTCGGGCAGGCCAACATGAACATGCAGCGTTTCGCCAGCGCGATCACAGCCTACAAGGACTGCATCGAGGCCGAGCGCCAGCTCTTCTCGCTGAAGCAGACGAACCGATTCGAGGTCGAGAAGCAGCGCGACGACGAGATCCGCGAGCTGAAGTCGCATCATCGACACGGGGCAAGGGCCGCGCGCCAACCATGCTGGGCCTGGAACAGCGTCTGCGCGACCTGGAGAACCAGCGCCAGCCTGACCGGCGGAACGTTCCAGGCCGCCCCCTCAGGCGCTTCTCGCCCTCGGCAGCGCCTATTTCCGCAACGGCGATCGCGACGCGGCCGAAGCGCAGTGGCGCGCCGCCATCGAGGCCAACCCCAAGCTCGGCGAAGCGCACAACAACATCGCCGTCATCTACATGCAGACCGGCCGCGTCGAGCAGGCGCTCGAGGAACTGACGCTGGCGGAGAAGGCCGGGTTCAAGGTCAACCCGCAGTTCAAGGCTGACCTCAAGGAACGAGCGAAGGGGAAGCGGTGAGAATGGTGAATGAAGAATGAAGAATGAAGAATGGAGACGGTCAACCAGTCATTTTTCGTTCTTCATTCGCGTTCTTCATTTCTTCATTCTTCATTGTTCATTCTTCATTTAATGAGCCGTGCGGCGGTTCGCGAACGTGCGCTGGGCCTCGGCGCGGACTTGCGCGGCCTGCTTGCCATCCCCGAGTGACGTCCACAGCCGGGCGGCCAGGGCATACGAGTCGGGTGTGGGCGTGACGCGCGTCAGATCCGACACGACCCGTGCGGCGCTCTCGAGCTGCCCGGTGGCCTGGTACAACGACGCCAGCGCCGCGCTCGCGAGCACGTTGTGCGGGAAGCGGCGCAGTTCCTCGCGCAGCTGCGTTTCGGCCTCGTCGTACCGGCCGGCCTGCAGCAGCACGTCGCCCGTCACGTAGTGCAGGTCCGGTATTGCGCGACCGCGCGCTCTTCTCAACTGCGCATTCGCGCGCTCGAGCAACGGGAGAGCCTCGGCGAAATACCCCTCGTCGTACAGCAGGCGCGCCTCAACGTAGACCGGCCAGACCGTTCCCGGATCCGACTGCTGGACGAGTGCCGCCTCGGTCTTCGCCGCGTCCGCATCGTGGCGCGCCAGCGCAACGGTCACCAGGAGAGCATGCGCCTCCGCGAGCCTGCGCGTATCGAGCCCTGCCGCTTCGACTGCCTGCCGGGCCTGCTGCTGTGCATCGTCCAGCTTGTGTGATTTGAGCGACGCGTTGGCCGCGCCCACGTAGCCCGCGGTCCCGACGGGTTCCAGCGTGATGACGTGCTGATAGGCGTCGAGCGCCACGGCGTAACGGCCGGCCAGCGTCGCCACGTCGCCCAGTTCGCCCCAGACGCGCGATGCCGCCGGTTCGTCGTGCAGAATCTTCTGGAAGCATCTCGATCGCCTGCGGCCACTTGCGCTCGGCCACGAGCACCCGGGCGGCGCGGTACTGATCGACCACGTCGCGTTTGTCCTTCGGATCGGCGGGCGCGTCATCGCGCGCTCCGTCAGCGTCGCTCAACAGGCGCTTGAGGGCCGTGCGACGCTCCTCGAGGATCGTGTGGCCGTCCGTGATGTTGTCGCGCTGCCTCGGATCGGCCTTCAGATCGTAGAGCTCCTCGCGCGGCGCGCGGATGTACTGGCAGCGTGCCATCCGTGAGCGACGCGAGCGCGCTCCAGCCGAACCGGTTGCGGCCGTAGAGGGTTTCCGCGTACACCGTCTGATCTGCCGGACGTTTGCCGGTACCGTCGGCCAGGGTCTTGAGCGAACGGCCGCGGAGGTTGCCCGGCACCGGCGCCTTGACGAGATCGAGGACCGTCGGCACGATGTCGGCCTGCTGGACGAGATCGTCGACGCGGCGTCCCGCCTCCGCGCCGCCCGCCTGCTTGATGATGAGAGGCACGTGAATCGCTTCGTCGTACAGGAACAGGCCGTGACCCTGCTCGCCGTGGTCGCCCAATCCCTCGCCGTGATCCGACACGAGCACGATCGTCGATTGATCGTAGAGCTGGCTGGCCTTGAGATATCTAACCAGACGCCCGACGATTTCATCCGCGTAGGCGATCGCGCCGTCGTAAGGCGCGAGCGCGCCGAACCGCTCCGGCGCTGCGTAGGGCGAATGGGGTTCGTGCAGCTGCAGAAACAGGAACAGGCGCGTGGAGCCCACCGAGGCGAGCCATCGTTCCGCGACGGCTTCCGAATCCGCCCCGTCACGGCGGAGTTCGCCGGCCGTCAGCTCCACGGCCGCGGCCGGCACGTCGTCCCGTCGTGCAGCTGCGAACGGCGACCCTGAGCCTGTCGAAGGGTCGTCGAAGAAGTCGAAGCCCTTCGCGAGGCCCGTCTCGCCTGCGCAGCATCCCCGACGACACGATGCCGCCGGTCGCATAGCCCCGGTCGCGCAGCATCTGCGCCAGCAGCCGTTCGCCGGCCTTGATCGGCGCCGCCATCGTCCCGGACGCCGGTATCGAAGGGGAGCCGCCCGCTGAGCAGCGCGACGTGGGCGGGCAGCGTCTGCACGGAGTGGCTGTAGGCCCGCTCGAAGACGACGCCGTCGAGGGCCAGGGCATCGATGGCGGGCGTGGTGACATTGCGGTACCCGTACGCCGGCAGGTGATCGGCCCGCAGCGTGTCGATGCTGATGAGGATGATCGGTCCGGGAACCGGAGCCGATGCGCGCGCGTACCGCCAGCCGCCAACCGCGGCGAGCGCGGCGCCCAGCGCGACGAGCGCGAGGATGACGGTGTATCGAATCGGCCGCGCCACGAACCTGGCCCGTGAACCTGAACCCTGAACCTTGAACCCTGAACCTACTTCGTCTGCTCCATCAGCGTCCGGGCCTGCGCGGCCTCGGGCGACAGGGGATCGACGGCGACGACTCGCTGCATTTTCGCCGCGGCGTCGGCTTTATCGCCTTTATTGCAGCGAGGTCATCCCGAGCTTCAGGAGCGGCTTGCCCCAGTTCGGATCGTCGACGGAAGCCTTCTGGTACCACTGGACGGCGGCGTCGGTGTTGCCGCGCGCGGCCTCGACCTCGCCAAGCGTGAAGAAGATCTCTTTGCTGGCGGTCTGCTGGGCTCCCTGGTTCAGCGCGCTGGCTGCGGCTGCGAGATCGCCCTTCTCCATGTAGGTCTGTCCGACGCCCACCCTGGCCTTCTCGCTGTTCGGGTCGGCCTTGAGCAGATCGTTGTAGGCGGCGAGCGCGTTGTCGTAATCCTTCTTGTTGCGGTACGCGGCGCCTAATCTGCAGGTTGACGACGCTCAGGGCGGGCACCCTGGCCAGGATCGATTTGTACGACGCGATCGCCTGGTCCCACTGCTGCGCCGCGAACTGCTGGTCGGCGGACCGCAGGTCGGCCTGCAGATCCTTGATGCCGACCGTGCCGAGCGCGCCCACCGGCGCCTGCGGCGCTCTCCGCAATGTCAGCGCCGGCGCCGACGGCGTGGTGGAACGCACCTGCAAACGCGCGACCTCCGCCTGAAAGCCCGGCGCCTGCGCCACCAGCGACCATTCGCCGGCCTTCAGCCCGATGACCGCGAAGCGTCCGCGATCGTCGCTCGTTGCGGTGAAGTTGCGCGGCGACGCATCCGGGTTTTCGAGCGACAGCGTGGCGCCCTTGATCGGCTGACCTGCTTCGTCCTTGACGACGCCGACCACGCGGCCGGTTTGCGCGTGGACGCTCGCGGCAAGCACGGCGACGAAGACCGCCGCGAGGACGCCGCGCGCCAACGAAAATGGAGTGCGCATAGAGGCCGAGTATAGCGTCAAATCAGCCAGGTCGGCTGATAAAGCAGGACATACACCAGCACGCCTGTCACCGAGACATAGAGCCAGATCGGGAAGGTCCAGCGGGCGATCGCCCGGTGCCGGTCGAACCGCTCCCTGAGCCCGCGGGATAGCGTCACGATGGCGAGCGGCAGGACGAGCGCAGCCAGCGTCACATGTGTAATCAGGATGGTGAAATACAGCGGCCGGACGAATCCCTGACGCGTCGAAGCGCACGGACCCCACCTGCGCGTGATAGGTGAGATAGCAGATGAGGAAGAGCGTCGAGGTGACGACACGCCGCGATCATGACGCGGCGGTGGCCCGCGACCTCCCTGCGCCGGATGAGCAGGTAGCCCGTGACGAGCAGAACGGTCGAGATGGCGTTGAGCGTCGCGTTGACGGCGGGGAGGCTGTGAACCGTCACAGCTTGTCGGCCATCATGACGATCCAGAGGATCGGCAGATAGGTGATCGACGAGAAGAACAGCCAGCGCGCCGAGCGATCGCTGCGCGTCGCGGCGAAGCGGATGGCCAGCCACACGAGCGCCACGCCCAGCGCAATCGCGAAGGCCGCGTACACGCCGCCGGTCACACCAATTGCGGTAGGGATCAGGCTGGCCGGCACGAGCGCCGCTGCGTATACGACGGCCTGTCGTCCCGCGCGGCGGCCTCCGGGATCGATGACGGGAAGCATCGGGAAGCCGGCCTTGCCGTAGTCGTCGCGGTAGAGCCACGCGATCGCCATGAAGTGCGGGATCTGCCAGAGAAACACGATCAGGAACAGAGCGGCGCCGCCGGTGCTGATGCTGCCGTGCGACGCGGCCCAGCCGATGAGCGGCGGAAGCGCTCCAGGCACGGCGCCGACGAGCGTCGCCAGAGACGACCGGCGTTTCATCGGCGTGTAAACGACGAGATAGACCACGAGCGTCGTGAGGGCCAGTGCCGTCGCCGGAATGTTCACCAGCATCCAGAGCAGCACGAGGCCAGCGGCCGAGAGAAGCAGCCCGAACAGGCGGGCGTCGAATGCCGAGACGCGGCCGTCCGGCAGCGGCCGCATCCGCGTCCGCCGCATCAGCGCGTCGGTGTCGCGCTCGTATACCTGGTTGAGCGCGGCCGCGCCGCCCGCCACGAGTGTGGTACCCGCGACCGCGGCTGCCATATGGGACAGGTTCAGCGGGCCTGTCGCGCCGAGGTAGTAGCCCGCCGCGCTCGTTGCGACGACGAGCACGTTGAGCCTGGGCTTGGTCAGCGCGACGTAGTCGTTGATCGTGTGCGACCACGTCGAATCGTGCCGGACGTGGTCGACGACGGCTGCGCGCCCGTCCTTCACGCGCGAGCCCCGGTCGTGCCGTCCGGCTGAAGCCGGACGCTACGGTTCCCGAGTGCGGCGCCGGACTTTGACCGGATGTTCACCGCGGCGTCCGCGAACCTCACGCGCCAGGCCCTCAGCGTCAGCACCAGCGATGTCGTCAGCACCAGGGCGCCGCACACCACGTGGAGGCTGTTGATCCACATGTCGCGGCGGCTCAGGACCGTCAGCGCGCCGAGCGTGATCTGCACGGCGACGAGCACGAGGAGCAGCGCGGCCGGACGCGTGAACGCGGTGTGCGGCCGCCGGCCATCGCTGCCGCGCCAGAGGATCAAGCCGGTTGCGGCCACCGCGAACGTCACGACGAGCGCGCCCACGCGGTGCGCGAAGTGGATCGCGATCTTCGGATCCCAGTGTGTCGGCCAGAGGTGGCCGAACATCAGCGGGAAGTCGGGAATCGCGAGCCCCGCCCCCGTGTGCCGCATCGTTGCGCCGACGAGAATCTGGACGTAGACGAGGATGGTGGTCGTGGTCGCCGCGCGGCGGAGCGTGGCGTGGTCGAGGGCGCTCGCGTCATCGCCGGGCGCGATGTACCCGCGATCCATCGCGGCGAGGTGAACAGCGCGATCGCCACGGTCATGCAGAAGAAAATCTCGGCGAGACCGGCGTGAGCGGTGGAGATGGCCGCGGGAAGGTAGAAGAGCACCGTCAGCCCGCCGAGGACGCCCTGGGCGATCACGGCGCCGAGCGCGGCGGCCCCGAGCCATTTCATCCAGCGTCGAGGCTCGCGGAGAGCCAGCCACGCAGCGAGGATGATCGTGAGGAAGCCCACCGTGCTCGCAATGAGACGGTGCCCGTGTTCGTACAGGATGCCGCCGACCCATTTGGACGGCGGGAAGGAGAACATGTTCCAGCCGTACGAGGTCGGCCAATCGGGAACGGAGAGCCCCGAGCCGGTGCTCGTGACGAGACTCCCGGCGAGAACGAGCAGCACCGTGCAGCCGGCGACGAGTGTGGCGAAACGGTGAAGCAGGGAGGGGGAATTCACGAGGCTGGTCAGGTGGGTCGGGCGGGTCAGGCAGGCCGGGCGTAGAGCTGGACCCCTACTTGCCCGACCTGCCAGGCCCGTCCGGCCTGCCTGGCTTGGTTAGTCCGTGGCCGCGGCGGCCTTGAACGAGAAGTTCGCGTCCTTCGTTTCCTTCGCCGCGATGGTGACGGTCGCCGTCTGCGTGCCGAGCTTCTCGTGCCACGCCTCGATGGTGTAGGTCCCCGGCGGCAGGCCCTTGAAGGAGAACTTGCCGTCCTTGTCGGTCACCGCGAAGAACGGGTGATCGACGACGCCGACGTAGGCGTTCATCCAGCCGTGGACGTCGCACTTGAACGGCACCATGACTTCCTTGGCCGTGAACGTGTGCGTCATCTTCATGCCCTGGATCGGCTGGCCGTTGTTGAACTCAGCGTTGTCTTTCGGCAGCGCGTGAATGTTGTGGAGCGTCGGATCGCTGTTCACGATCTCCACCGGCTGACCGACGCGGACGCCGAACACGTGCGGATGATAGCGGCAGTTCTTCTGGTCGAACGTGGAGCACCTCGGTCGGCGCGTCGAACGAGTAGGCGCTGAGGCCGTCCTTCACGTACACGAACACGTTGCGCGAGCTTGCCGTCGTTGACGATGTAGGTTTCCTGTTCCTGCGGTGTCGAGTTCGCCTTCACGCAGACCGGGTCCGCGTTCATCTTGATCGGTTCGTTCTTCGGCGCCGTGCCTTCGAAGGCCACCACGCCGTTTACTTCACCGGCCGTGGCCGGATCGACCTTCTGTCCGCCGCCGGCGGGGGCTGCCGATGTTTCTGCCGGCGCCGCGGTTTCCTTGCTGCCGCCGCCGCACGCTACCACGGACGCCGCGAGCGTCAGCCCGAGAGCACTGACCCACATACTTCGTAAACGCATTGATTTCTCCTGAGCGATAAAATGAGCGCATATCCCCGATGAACGACCTTTAATAATACCTTATCGGGCCACTGCGGTGGCAGCGGCGGCAGCGCTTGCGGGAGCGCCGGCTTCACCGAGTTTTCGCTGCACGCGGTCGTCGATCCAGTGCGGATCCCACCATTCAACGGGGTTCACCATCTGACCGTTCACGAGCATCGTGAAGTGCAGGTGGTCGCCACCGGCCAGGCCTGTCATCCCGCTGCGCCCGACGATCTGGCCCTTCGTGACGGTGTCTCCGACCTTCACGTCGAACGACGACAGGTGGCCGTAGAGCGACTGCACGCCCATGCCGTGATCGACGATGACGCAATTGCCGTAGATGCCCAGCCAGCTCGCGTTCAGCACCGTGCCCGCGTTGGCCGCGACAATCGGCACCCGGCTGGTGACCGCCAGGTCGAATCCGAGGTGGACCTGCTGGTCGACCTCCTTGCCCTTGTACACGTAGGTGCGATGGTCGGCGAAGGCGGCTTCCACCTTCGAGTTGCCGAGCTGCGTGAACGGACCGTTCCACAGCTTCGATGCGGAAGTTTTCTTCGCCAGCGCCGCGATCGAGGCGGCATTGGCACGGCGCAGCTCGCCGTTGATGGCCAGAAACGGGGTGATCAAATCGTCCCCCGGCGCCGGCGGCGCCATCTTCAGCTCAGGCGAGTGTTCGAGGATTTCCGGCACGACGCGGCCGACGAACCGATCGTCGAGCTCGATCCGGCTGCGCTTCTGCGGCTTGGGGAACACGTTGTCCATGAACCGCGCCGTGACCTCGTTGCCGGCTTCGTCGCGCGCGAAGGCGACGATGGGTGTGCGGAGCTCCTGGTTGTAGAGGAGCGCGAAGAACGCGACGCGAACCGACGGATCCGCACCGGGCACTCCGGCGCCGGACGCGGGAAAACCCGGATACTCGATATCGCCGACCCGGACCCCAGAGCGCACATCCGGGCGGTGTCGCGCGGTAGACGACCATCTCGGACCCGCCGAGGTTCACGTAGTGATGGGTTGAGAGCACGGCGATCGCCGGCGGCTCGAGGCGGACTTGAACGTCTTTCGAGGCGGTGGCCGCGAGCGTACGCAGGTTCAGGAACGACCGCCGCGTCGCCGAGACGACAATGCGCGCTGTTCCGGATCGAAGCTCCGGGACACTCTGCTTGCCGATGGGCCGCGTGATGGTGATCCGGTCGGGGGCCGCGGGCGACGTCGCGGCGGCCTTCGCCTGTTCGGGCGAGTCGAGCGAGAAGAGGGGCGTCGACTTGCCGTTCTGCTCGACCGCCACCGTCAACGACTTGAACTGCGCCTTCGGAGCTTCGGCCGTGACAACGAGGGTGCCGGCCTGCCCGATGGCCTTGTCGGGCTGCTCGATGCGAACGATCGGGACCGCCTCGCGCCGGGAGACGACATAGACTGCACCGGCGGCAATCAGGAGCAGGACGATCAGCCCGGCGAGCGCTCGCATCATGCGAACGATTGAACCACAAAAGAGACAGCGCCGCCCGACAGTGGCGGTTTCGTTGACCGTCCGGATCGGCGTCGGCTAAAATGAAAGGTCCAGTCGGGCGTTCGGGGGCGGTATCGTCTAGGGGTCAGGACACGTGGTTCTCAGCCACGGGACCGGGGTTCGATTCCCCGTACCGCTACCAACTTTTGCCCTCATCGCGGCTGTGCTCGCCGTCAGCGGCGCGACACCTCAGGCACATCATTCGATCTCAAGCGTCTACGACAGCAGCCGCCGGGTGACGCTCGAGGGCGTCGTCACGCAATTCCAACTCGTCAACCCGCATCCGTTCCTCGTCATCGACGTCGCCGATGGCAGGGGCGACGCCGGCAAGGCGCAATCCTGGCGCCTCGAGATGGATAACCTCTGGGAACTGGCGGCCATCGGCATCACGGCCGGCACGCTCAGGCCCGGCGATCGCGTCCGGGTGAGCGGAAGCCTCGCGCGCGCGCAGGACCAGCGCCTCTATCTGCTCAGGCTCGATCGCGCGGCTGATGGCTTCTGGTACGAGCAGGTCGGTCAGAGCCCGAAGATCGGCAGTCCGGCCCGTTGAACAGCGACCGGCCGCCGGTTCACGCTTCGTCGCTCTCAGCGGGATAGTCGGGAAGGTGCGCCTTGAGGCACGCCGGGCAGAAGCCGTGCGAGAACCGTGCCTCGGACCGTTCAGAGATGACCTTCTCGAGGCGTTCCCATTCTCCGTGTTCGTTGCGGATGTTCTTGCAGAACGAGCAGATGCTGAGCAGTCCTTCCAGCGTCTTGACGCGCCGCTCGAGCTCCTGCTCGTGCTCCGCGAGCCGCGCAAACCACAGCGCCATTACGACGATCACGACGCCGCGAACCAGGGTCATGGAGACAAATTGCGGCATCGGCTCGCCGATCGCGCCGCGCGCCAGCAGCGTCGCCGTATGCGCCAGCGGCGACCCGATCGCGACGATGAGGGCCGTCCCCAGGCCCGAATACCACGCGGCCAGCGCCACCGGGATCACGTAGAGCGCCGGCCCGATCGAGTAGAGGCCGCCGAAGTAGTCGATGACGACCAGCGCCCCCGCGATCCCGATCCACCAACACGGGTTCAGCCGTCCGGACGGCAGCAGCCACCAGGGTTTGTCGGTGGGAGGCCTGCGCACGGCCGTTAGAAGAGCGCCTTCATTGAGGACACGGTATCGCCGCAAGCGGGGCAGCGCGTGGGCGCGCCATCGAGTGCTGGCTGTTCCATGTGCCCCGTATCGGCCGATCGGGCGGCCGCTGACGGTGCGGGCCTGCGCAGTTCTGCGCCAGGGCTCACTTTTTCTTGGGATATTTGAGCACTAGATCGTGCACTGCCTCGCGAATCCGCGCGTGGCGCTGCTCGTCGGTCCGCTCGCTGTCGATTTCCGCCTGCGCGATCCCGCGCCAGACGATGCGTTTGGCGGAGGTCGAGATGAGGTCGAGCACGATTGATCCGGTCGAGATGATCTCGTACGCCTGATTGCCCCCGGCGAACGGCGGGATGCCCCATTCCGGCACGGCCGGCAGGAACTGCCCGAACTGCTGCGTGTTGAAGCCGACCGCGACGAGCAGGTAATAGTGCGCGTGGAGATCGGCGCTCGCCGCATCGGCGGCCATGACGCCGCGCAGCCCCAGTTCCTTCGAGATGGCGTCGGCGATCGTCGGCCCGAAGGTCTTCTCTATGGGTTTGGGGTCGTCCTGTGAACTGCGGGCCATGATGACCTGGCCGGGACCGTCGGCTGCCCACGCCCACGTGTTGAGGCCGGCGCCATCGAATTTGGGCGGTGCCTGCACGCTGATCTTGATCTTGGCGGCCGACAGGCCAATCGAACAAACCACGGCCGCGATCGCCACCGCCGCTCCGCCCAGTTTGATGTGCATACTGGGGATTGTATTACTATCCAACAGAGGTCGCGGGTTGGCCCGCCGGGGCGCGCGAGAAGGACCTCGAGGGGTATACAACAGATGAAGGCAGCTTACGGCGTCATTGGCGTGGTGGTGGCCTGTTCCGTGTCCGTCGCGGCGCAGTGGGCAAAGGTGCCGGACCCGAGTGTCCCGCGCGACGCGCAGGGCAACATCCGCAAGGATGCGCCCGCGCCCGAACGGCCGATGGCAAGATCGATTTCTCGGGGATGTGGATGCGCGCGAACAGCGGTCCCCCGAACGAGGGTCGCGGCGGACGCGGCCGCGGTGGGGATGCGGCAGCCCCGGGCGGCCGCGCAGGCGCGCCAGCAGCCGCCGCACCGGCAGCCGCGGCACCGGCGGCAGGTGCCGCGGCCGCAACTCCGGGCGACGGCAACACCAGCGCGCCTTTTTCGGGGGGACGCGGCGGCGTCACGCTCGAGCCGCAGACGGATCGTTTCCCGTTCGATCCGAACGGCCCGCCGGTCGCGACGTTCTTCGAGGCCGGCGGCAACATGGCCGGCGGCCTGCCGTACACCCAGTGGGCGCGCGACATCCGGAAACAGCGCTTCGACGTGGACAAGGCCAAGGACAATCCGGACGCGAACTGCATGCCGATGGGCTTCCTGCAGTTCCACCAGCAGCCGCAGCCTCGCAAGATCATCCAGACGCCCAAGTTGATCCTGATCGAGTACGAAGCCAACTACGGCCTCCGTCACATCTACCTCGATCGGCCGCTGCCCACGCAGGGCGATCCGCAGCCGTGGTGGTACGGCTACTCCGTGGGCCACTACGAGGGCGACACGCTCGTCGTCGAAACGAACAACCTGCGCGGCGCAGAAGCCGGCCCCTATGACGGGTGGCTGGACGTGAACGGCAGCCCGTACAGCGGCGAGGCGAAATTCACGGAGCGCTTCCGCCGGCCGACGTTCGATCACCTGCAGATCGATGTCACGCTCGAAGACCCGAAAGCGTATACGAAACCCTGGACCGTTCGCGTCGACCAGCGCTTCGTGGCCGACGAAGAACCCATCGAGTTCATCTGCAACGAGAACCAGCAGTTCCGCCGCCGGATCAAGATCGATTGAGCGGCCGCACGTCACGTCGTCGATCGGTGACTATTGTGGTGCAACCCGGAATTCCCTGACGTTCGGCGGCACCACGGCGCGCTCCGACGGCCGCGGCAGCTGCGGGATCCAGTCATACGGCACACGGTAGGCGCGATATACACGGTTGCTCGTGCCGTTCTGCGTGAAATACGGGCTGACGTACTCCCACACGATTTCGCCGCCCGTCGTCACTTCGAAGATACGGCCGTCTGCGCCCTCGGTGATCATGGTGTTGCCGTTCGCCAGCCGCTGCGCGCCGCTCACGTAGTGGCTGTAGAACCGGTAACTCTCCTGTCCCGCCACGGCATACTCCCAGACCTTTTCGAACGTCACGGGGTTCACTTCGACCACGCGTGAGGAGCCGCGCCGCAGGGAATCGCGTCCATCAGGGGCCGCGGGATTGGGGAAGCCGTAGCCGGATGTGCCGCCGTTGTCGAACACGAGAAGGTTGCCGGCGCCGGCCAGGCCCTTCGGGATGATGTGCGGGTTGTGCTGCCCGATGATCTGCCCGAGCTTTCTGAGCGCATCCGACTCGCGATAGTCGGGGCCCATGCGCCACACGATCTTGCCGTTGCGGCCGACAATTGCCATCACGCTCGCCTCGCGGCTGCTGATGATCACGTTGTCGGGCGCGAAGCGGGCGTCGCCCTCGTCGAACCAGTGGTTCGGGCCAACGTAGGCCGCCGCGTTGATGTGCAGCCAGTCGTCGCTGTCGCGCGCGCGGTTGAACCCGAGGCCCTGCCGAATCACGCGTCGCGCGTCGGCCGAGAAACCGAACTCGTCGGCGTGATCGCTCGCGTGCCAGTCCCACAGGATCTTCCCGTCCCACGAAACCTCGATCAACCGGTCGTCTTCCAGCCGGCGGTCGCCGATCTGCGGGTTGAAGACGTTGCTGTGCGTGAGCACGAGCGTCGGCGTGTTGGTGATCGGCGGCTGGACGCCGGGCGCGAAGTACCCCGCCGCGTATCCCGGACGCTGCCAGTCGTGATGCTGGCGCGCCGACCAGACCATGGCGCCATCGCGGCCCGGAATCTGCTCGGCGCGATCGAAGCGCCACACTTCCTTGCCGTCCCAGTCGAGCTGCACGAGGGCCGGTGATTCCTGATGCGGCAGGCCGCTGCCGCTCCCGCCAATCACCTGCCCGCCCGGGAGCATTCGCGCCGGTCCACCCGCCGCCCCTGACAACCCCGTCCACTGTTTGACGACGCGGCCGTTCATATCGATGAGAACGGCGCCGTCGGAGTCCGGCGTAATAAAGAGGGTGTAGCCGCTCCACGTCTTGTCGGGATGGAAGATCGTGGTGCCTGTCGGATACACCGACGGTACGCCGGACACCGTGGTCGACACACCGCCCGCGACGAAAACGGCCAGCAGGCTCGCCAGCCCCCAACGTGTGTTTGTGCGCATCGTTGCCACCTCATTCATCTCGGGGGACTGTGGGGTTCCGGCGGCGGCGGAGTCACCGCCCAGTGCGACATGATCGTGGTCTGCGTGTCGCAGAACGATTCGATCATCTCGGTGTCCGCCATCAGGTTCAGCGTCGCCTTGATGGTCCACGGCTTCAGGTAGGCCTTCGGATCGTCAACGGTGACGGTCAGTGTGGTGTGGCCGACGTCGGTGCGCTGAAATCGCTCGGTCACGTGCAGCGCGTCGCTGTGCGGGCGGGCTTTGCGTGTGTCGAGCCACCCGGCATCCCGGAAGCCTGCCGACTCGACGACGAACACGTCGCCGTCCCACCTCCCGATTGAATAGCCCAGCCAGGTCGGTTCAATCACGGTCGGCAGCGGTCGTCCGTCGGTGAACACCTGCCGGAACACCATGCCGACCGCCGTTTCGGCCAGCATTGCCGTGACCCCCGGCGTGACGAGTATTTTGAAGGGCGCGCTCACGGTCATTCGCGGCACGCCCATCGGCAGGCAGTAGCCATACGGGTCGTCGATGTGGTCCCGGTCCACGCGCTGTTTCTGAATCGCCGCCGCCCACGGCGTCATCTGCACGGCCGAGGGTTCCAGATCGAACGCCAGGTCGAAAAAGCCGGCACACCCGTTCGTGAAACCGCACGCGGCCTGCCACAGCCCCGACAAGTCAGGCTTCCCGTTGGCCGCGCGCGGCGCGGGAGCGGAAAGATTCGGCCTGCCGTCCGCGAGCCGCGCCATTCCGGGTGTCGGGTAATTCAGCCACTGTGCGTGCGCGGTTCCGGACAGCGCCGCGAGTATTCCGAACGTGAAGAGCGCTGGTCTCATGTGTTCTCCCACGAAAGCGCGCCGGACCCGGTCGTTTGCCTGGGGAAAGAACGCTATGGTGCGGATCGCGCAGCGAGCGCGGCGGTGAGGTCGTAGGCCGACACGGTGTTCGCATTCAGGAACGGAACGATCGCGATCCTGCGCGCCGCGATGTAGCCGAAGTCCGCACCGGCGCCCGGAAACGCCAGCAGGGTGCGCGCCGCGCCCGACGCGCCGACCTGCAGCAACCGCGATCCGAAGACGTCGGTAACGAGGTAGCCGCCGTTGCCGTCGAGTTCGATGCCGTCAATCCCGCCGACGGGCTGCGGCGTGATCACGGTGCGCGCCTTCGTCAGGCGATCGAAGGCGAACAGACGGCCGCCCGCCGGCGCGCCCGCGCCGCGGCCCCGGCCTCCAGGCGGACCGAACACGCCGAGGCCGAGCGACCCCACGATCACCCGGTTGCCGTCCACCAGGACGCCGTTCGGCGTCTCGATGGCGTCCTCGCCCTCGACGAAGATTGACGCTTTCCCGTTCTTGACCACGTAGATACGCGGGCCCATGGAGTCGGACACGTAGATCGTGCCGTCGGTCGCCGTCGCGAGATCGTTGAGGAATGTCGCGCCCTCGATCTTCACGCGCGACGTGATGCGCCCGCTCCTGATCTCGATGCCGACGATCTCATCGATGTCCGCCGCCCACAACGTTCCGCCGACGCTCCGGAGCCCTTTCGGCCCGTTGAGTCCGGCCGCCCACTTGGCGCTGACGACCCGTCCTTCAGGTGTGAGCCGCGAGATGTAGCCGTTGCCGTCCTTCTCCGTCACGCCCCCGTTGATGTTGGACACGAAGACGCTGTTCGACGCCGCGTCGTAGAAGGCGCTCTCGGGCGCGGCGATGTCCGCCGTCACGGTCCACAGCGCCGGCGGTGCCGTCCTCGAGGCGTTCGGCGGCGCCTGCGCGAGGACGGGAACGAGGCTGGCGGCGGCCAGCACGGCGCCTGGCACGCCGATGAGGAGCCTGTGCAAGTAGTTCATGGCGCACACGTTACGTGAGCCGAACGCCGCTGGCAAGACGATATCGGCACGACGCGGTGTGACACGCCGCCCCGGCCCGTTCCGCGCGCGTTGGCTTGACAGACGTGTCGGCTGGGTATAATACCGGCCCCTTGGGGATGAAGAGTCTAAAGGAAGTTCCAGCGATCCACGAAGCCCCCACAGCCGACTGCTACGAGTTCGGCCCGTTCCATCTCGACCTGCGCCGCCGGCAGCTCCTGCGCGGCGACGAAGTCCTCGCGCTCACGCCCAAGGCCTTCGATCTGCTGCAGGTGCTCGTGACGCACGCGGATCGCGTGGTCGAGAAGGACGAGCTGATGAGGCGCATCTGGCCGGACAGCTACGTCGGCGAAGACAGCCTGACGCAGAACGTGGCCGTGCTCCGCAAAGTGCTCGGCGACGCGTCCGACAGCCCGAAGTACATCGCGACGATCCACAAACACGGCTACCGGTTCGTGGCCGCGCTCCGTGAACTGCACGCACCGGAGGCCGCGGCGCAGCCGGCCGCGCCGCGGCCGGCCGTCGCGCTGGCCCTTGCACCCGTAACGGAGGTGCCGGCCCCCGTGCCGCAGGCGCACGGCCGGTCGCCGGCGCTCGCGCCGGAAAGCCACGTCCGCTGGCGGGCTGTCCGCTGGGTCGGCGCCGCGGCGGCGGCCGCCGCGCTCCTGTTTGGCGGCATGTCGCTCGGCATGCTGCGAAGCCGCACGCCTGGTCCGGTGCCGATGCGGTTCGTGGTGACGGCGCCCGAAAACACGACGCTCGCCTCGGCCGGTTTCCCCGCGCCTGACGGCCGGCACGTCGCCTTCATCGCGGATCGCGGTGGCCGTTCGCTTCTGTGGATCCGTTCCCTCGAGTCGGTGGACGCGCACCCGCTCCTCGGCACCGATGGCGTGACGTCACCGTTCTGGTCGCCGGATGGCCAGGCCGTTGGATTTTTTGCCGGCGGCAAACTGAAGGTGGTGACCCTCGCCGGCGGACCGCCCCAGACGCTGACGGTCATGTCCACCACCAACAACGCCGGCGGCACATGGAACGCCGAAGGTGTGGTGCTGTACGCCGAAGGACGCTCGGCGCTGAGGTCGGTCTCGGCGTCCGGCGGACCCAGCACCGCCGTGACGACGCTCGATGCGGCGGCGCAGGAGACCGAGCATCAATGGCCGCAGTTCCTGCCAGGCGGCAGGCGGTTTCTCTACGGCGTTCGGAGTGCCAACCCGGATCGGAACGGCATCTACGTCGGATCCCTCGATTCGGCGGAGAAGACACGCGTGCTGGCGTTACAGACGTCGCGCGCCACGTACGCCGGCGGATACCTGGTGTTTGCACAAGATCGCGCGCTGGCCGCGCGGTCGTTCGATCCGCGGACCCTGAAGGTCGGCGCCACGCAGCAGAGCATCGCCAGCCCCATCGCGTCCGCGGGGTTTGCCCCTCCCAACGACGGCCTTCTCACGTATCTGCCGGGCAACGGACAGGGCCGCGCGATCTGGTTCGATCGGTCAGGGATGAAAGTCGGCGGCCTCGAGACGCCTTCCGAGGTGTTCGCGGTCGCGCTCTCGCCCGATGAGCGGCAGATCGCGGCGGGCGATGCGCTCAGCCCGACCGCCGGCATCTGGCTGTTCGACCTGCGCCGCGGCGCCCGCGGCCGCCTGACGACGATCGGCAACAGCCCGGTCTGGTCGCCTGATGGCAGCCGTGTGGTCTTTTCGTCCTCGCAGGCGAACGGGGTGCTCGAGTTGTATCAGAAGGCGTCCTTCGGCAACGAGCGCGAGGAACTGCTGCTCCCGAGCGGCCCCAGCCGGCGTCCGGCATGGCCGCACGACTGGTCGCCTGACGGCCGTTACATCGTTTACACGACCTCGAGCCCCAAATCGAAGATGGACATCTGGCTGCTGTCCACAGCGGATCGGAAGCCGATGCCGTATCTCCAGACGGACTCCAACGAGCTGCACGGCCAGGTGTCGCCTGACGGCCAGTGGCTGGCCTACACGTCCGATGAGTCCGGCACCTGGGAGGTGTACGTCCAGTCGTTCCCGGTGCGAGGCCATCGCCGCACGATTTCGACCGACGGCGGCGCGCAGCCGCGCTGGCGAAAGGACGGCAAAGAGCTGTTCTATCTCGCGTCGGACCGCCGCCTCATGAGCGTCAAGATCCAGCAGAAGCTCGATGCCCAGGGCATGCTCGACGTGAGCGAGCCCGAACCGCTGTTTCAGACACACATCCGCGGGCCGCTGGAGCGGCAATGGCTCGATTACGCGGTGGCGGGCAACGGTCAGCGATTCCTGATCTGCGAAACCGAACGGATGGATCCCTCGATGACCGTCCTGCTCAACTGGACGGCCGCTCTGGGGCGATAACGGGTTCCCTCAGAACTTTCACCCAAAACTCAGGCCTTTCTCAGAAGCCATTCACGACTCCCCGGCCGTCCGGGCTTACCGTCCGGTCCCTACACCCGCTGTCCCCGTGCGGCCGCCGCGTCGGGCATGGCGAAAGAGAGGTTGGACGGAATGGCCATCAAGCGAGCCGCGGCGTCTGGATTTGCGATCGCAGTACTCCTTCTGTGTCTCCCCATGTTTGCACTGGCGCAGGGCTCCGGCGGCGCCACCGTGACAGGGGTCGTCAAAGACTCATCGGGCGCGGTGCTTCCCGGCGTGACGGTCGAAGCGGCCAGCCCGGTGCTGATTGAAAAGGTGCGCAGCGCGGTAACCGACGCGTCGGGGCAGTACCGGATTATCGAACTGCGTCCGGGCACGTATACGGTCACCTACACGCTGCCCGGGTTCACCACCCTCCGGCGCGAGGGCATCGAGCTCAGCACCAACTTTACGGCGACGCTGAACATCGACCTGAAGGTCGGCGCGGTGGCCGAAACCGTGACGGTCACCGGCGAAACGCCGCTCATCGACGTCAAGGGCGTGACCCGCGAACAGGTGATCAGCAAGGCGATGATGGACGCCCTGCCCACCAGCAAGAGCATGGGCGGCCTGATTGCCCTGGTGCCCGGCGCGGTGTCGCCGGCCAACGGCCTCGACGTCGGCGGATCGAAAGGCGAGCAGTCGGTCCGCATTTCGGTGCACGGCGCCAGGACCGGCGACATGCGGCAGATGGTGGACGGCATGCTGTTCAGCAACCTGAACAGCGACGGCGCGGGCCGTCTGTACTTCGTCAATCCCATCACCGTTCAGGAGAACGTGATCGACCTTGGCACTGCCGGCTCCGCGCAGTATCAGCTGGGCGGCGCCGTGATCAACAGCATCCCGCGCGACGGCGGCAACCGGTTCACGGCAACGGCGTTTGTCGCGGGGACCGGGCACAACCTGCAGTCGAACAACCTGACCGACGAACTGCGCGCCCAGCAGGTCACGCAGGTCAACGGCGTGCGCGACATCTACGACTTCAGCGGCCTCGTCGGCGGACCCGCGATCCGCGACCGCCTGTGGTGGGTGGTTTCAGCCCGTCTGAACGGCAGCACGACGCGCAGCGCGAACCAGTTCCACGACGTCAATCTCGAGGACTGGAAGTTCACGCCGGATCCGAGTCAGCCGGTGGACCCTGAAGAACAGACCCGAAGCAACCAGTTCCGCATGACCTGGCAGGCGTCGAAGAAGGACAAGATTACCGGCTTCTTCGACATCCAGAAGCATTTCCGCCAGCAGGCGTTCGGGGAGCTCGACCGCGGCGAGGCCGTGATCGAAAGCGGCGCCGCGATGTGCCACAACGATTCCCTCACCCAGTTCACTTGGGCCCGGCCACAGTCGCAGAAACTGCTGTTCGAGGGCGGCGGCACGCTCGGCCTGAACACGTTCGGGCGCCCCAGCTTCGGCACGCAGCTCGACGGCTCGGATTACCAGCGTTGCGGCATCAGCGAGCCGCTGCGGGTGCTCGTCATCGACGCGCCGGCGGGCTATACCGCCGGCTATCACGGGTTCGGCAGCGTCGGCATCGGCATCGCCAATCAGTTCGCCGGCCGCTTCTCGACCTCGGTGGTCACCGGCTCGCACACGTTCAAAGCGGGGATGAACATCCTGAAGGGCTACATCAAGGGCAACACGTATCGCAACCCGCTCGACGTGCAGGGTCTCCCGCTCCAATACGCATTCACCAGCGGCGTGCCCTCGGCCTTCACCGAGTTCACGTCGCAGTACACCGAAGTGGATCTCGACCACGACCTCGGGCTGTTCGCGCAGGATCAATGGTCGCTCGGCCGCCTGACGGTGAACGCAGGGCTGCGCTTCGACTGGATCACGGCGCACGACCCGACGATCGTCGAGCCCGCCAACGCGCTCTTTCCGTCCTTCACGGCACCGGGTGTCGACAACGTGCCCAACTGGAAGGATCTCAGCCCGCGCGTTGGCGTTGCCTGGGACGTCGTGGGCGACGGCAGGACCGTGGTCAAGGGCGGCGTCAACCGTTACGTCACGACACTCACGACATCGGTCGCGTCGCTGTTCGGTCCCACCGCGAACTTCTCGACGGCGCGAAACTGGACCGACACGAACAAGAACTTCTTCCCTGATTGCGATATGAAGAACGCGGCGGCCAACGGCGAATGCGGGGCCTTCCTGAACCCGAGCGTCGGCACGTTCGGACCCGCCACCGCGAAGCCGGATCCCGACTGGGTGACCGGCTGGGGCAAGCGCGGTTACAACTGGCAGACCTCGGTCAGCGTGGATCGTCAGATTGGCAGCCGCGCGGCGTTGAACGTCGGCTATTACCGCACGATTTACGGCAACTTCTACACCACCGAGAACCTGAATCTGGCGCCGAGCGACTACGATCCATTCTGCGTCACGGTGCCTGTCGATGCACGGCTGCCGAATTCGGGCCAGCAGTTGTGCGGCCTCTACAACGCGCGCATCACGCCGGCGACGAGCAACTACACGACGTTCTCCAAGAACTACGTCGACAAGTACCCGCTGTCCGGCTATACGCAGTCGCCCGAGACGGAGCACTTCAACGGGGTGGATGTGGGCTTCAACGCGCGGTACTCGAGGGGCGGCATGCTCGGCGGCGGCTGGAGCGTGGGCAACGCGGTCCAGCAGGGTTCGGTGTCGGTGGCGGGTGGCGTCGTGAACTCGAACACCACGCGCTGCTTCATCGTCGACAACCCGCAGCAGCTCGTGACAAACCTCAGTAACACGGCCGGCGTCAACTCGTCGCCCGCGGGGTCGTGCGACACGCAGACACCGTATCAGAACCGCTTCCGGCTGAACTCGTCGTACACGCTGCCGTGGGGCGGCATCATGGTGGCGGGCGTTTACCAGGATTTACCCGGCACCAACTTCCAGGCGAACCAGACGTACACGAGCGCCCAGATCAATGCCCAGCCGACGGGCAAGTTGATCAACCAGGTGACCGGCCAGCCGCGCAACCTGACGACCGCAGGCGGCGTCATCACCGTGGACCTCCTGTCGCCGCTCACGAACTACGCGCCGCGCATCCGCCAGCTCGACCTCCGCGGCAGCAAGACGTTCCAGCTCGGCGCCGGCCACCGCCTGCAGGCGAACGTGGACCTGTACAACTTGTTCAACCAGAGCACGGCCACCTTCCTGCGCGCGGCGTACACGACGCCGGGGCAGGCGACGGCGACCCCGTGGCTGCAGCCGACCCAGATCCTCGACGGCCGGCTGGTGAAGTTCGGCGTCCAGTACCGACTTCTGAGGACCCCCATGGACAAGCCCGGCGAGCAAACACGGTGGAGTCGGCGGAAGCTGATCGGCGCGCTCGGAGCGGGCGTCGGCCTCGGAATCGGGTCACGGTGGCAGCCGGCCGGCGGGATCGCTGAGGGCGCGGCCGCGCAGGCCGGCGCGCTGGCGACGCCGCCAGGAGCCATCATCCGCACGATCACGGGCGACGTCGCTCCTGGAGCCATCTCCGGCGCGACGCTGATGCACGAGCACCTGGGAAACGGGCGCCGGCCGCCGGCGCGCGGCCAGGCGCCAGGCACACCGGCCGGCCCGCCCGACAATCCGACGCAGGACGTCGACTGGATGACAACGGAGCTCAAGGGCGCCCGCCAGGCGGGCGTCGGCTGCATTGTCTCGGCGTCGGCGGGCGGGGCGGGTGCCGAGATTCCCGCCTACCTGAAGACGCTGTCCGAGCGGACGGGCATGCACCTGCTCAATGCCGGCGCGTACTACAACAAGCAGCAGTATCCCGCCGACTTCGCCACGAAGAGCGAAGACGAGATCGCGGACGGCCTCGTGGAGATGGCAACGGCCGGACACCTGGGCGCGTACGGTGAGTTCGGCGTGGCCAACGGCGAGGCCGATCTCGATCCGCTCGAGAAGAAGGTGTTCCGCTCGGTGGGCCGGGCTCACCTGAGGACCGGGTTGCCGATTTTCACCCACAACAACTACGCGACCGGGCCCGACGTGCCGTCCGACATCGCGCTGCGGCAGCTCGATCAGTTCGACGCGGTCGGCGTCAACCCGTCGCACGTGGCGATCGGCCATGTGTGCTGTCTCGACGATCCCAAGGCGGCCGTCGCCATCGCGCTGGCGAAGCGTGGCGCCTACGTCGCGTTCGACCGCGTCACGCGGCAGCAGCAGTGGGTGAGCGACGAACATCGCCTGCACATGATCATGTCGTTTCTCGAAGCCGGCCATATCGATCGGCTGCTTCTGTCGTCCGACTACATCGGTCGCGTGAACACGAACGTGGGCGAGATCAGCGTCTACCCCGGGCCGCTTCACGCGCGCGATGGCGGGCCGGGATACGCGCGCCCCATCGTGCTGTTCGTACCGCAGATGCAGAAGGCCGGTATCGCGGCCGCGGACATCCGCCGCATCACGCAGGACAACCCCCGGAGGTTCCTGGCGTTCGTGCCGAGGAGCTGAACAGATGGAAACCATCATCAACCGGCTGCTGCAGCGCTTCGAGAGCGGATCGCTCAGCCGGCGGCAGCTGATCCAGGGGCTGGCGATGCTCGCGACGGCCGGCAGCGTCCCGGCGCAGGCGCAGACCCGCGGGTTCCAGGGTGGCTTCATCAGCCATGTGTCGCTGTCGGTCAGCGACCTGCAGCGCTCGGCGGAGTTCTACCAGAAGGTATTCGGCCTGGCGGTTCTCAGCCAGGACAAGCCGAACGAGATCGTGCGGCTCGGCCTCACGCGGACACTGGTGTCGCTGCGGCGGGCCAGCCCGAAAGCGGTCGTGGATCACTTCGCGATTGGCGTTGAGAAGTTCAATCGTGAAAGCGTCACAAAAGATCTCGCCGATCGCGGCGTGACGCCGGAGCAGAATGTCGAAGCGGGTTTCCACGTACAGGATCCCGACGGGTATCCGGTACAAATCGACTAGGGCTGAGAGCTGAGAGCTGAGGAGGACACGTGATGAAGGGAACCATGCCGCTCGCGCTCGTCGCCGCGGGGTGCCTGATCGGCTACGCGCTGCCGCGTCCGTCGATGCACGCCCAGGCGCCCGCCGCACCGGCGGCCGGCCAGCCGCGCGCGGTGCCGCTGTTCACGATTGACGGGTCGAAGTTTCCGCGCGCCGTCAACGGCAAGGGCACGATCTGGACCGCGGAGGAATTGCGCAAGAAATACATCACGGATCCGAAAGGGCCGAACTTCGACCACATCGAGTGGGCGCCGCCGTACCGCATCACCATGCAGCGGCGGGTACCGCTTCAGCCCGGCGCGACGGCGAGCGGCGAACTGCACGACGACAAGACGCAGATCTACATCATTCTGGCCGGCGCCGGGACGATACAGCTCGGCGGCAAGCCTGATGTCGACAACTCGGCGGGGCCCGGCGAGCACCGCGGGGGTCCGCTGGTCGGCACGACGTCCACGCACGTGAAGGAAGGCGACGTCATCTCGATTCCGCCGCTGACGTGGCACGCGTCGTACGCGGATCCCGGACAGACGATGAATTACTTGATGGTGCACATCGAGAACCGCCAGACCATCCCCTGAGAGCGCCGCACGCAGGGCGGCCGATGTCAGGGCCGCCTGCCCATAGCGGCCGGCTTCAGCCGGCCGGATACGTCCGCTCGAAGGCGGACGCTACGAACGCACCTACGAGGAATCACGATGACACGCAGATTGATGATGCTCGCGCTGGCGCTGACCGTCGCGGCGGCGGCGGGGATGTCGGGGCAATCGCGGCAGATGCCGACGTTTCAGCCCGACACGAGCTGGCCGAAGCTGCCGAACAACTGGGTGCTCGGCCAGACACCGTCGGTGGCCGTCGATCGCCACGACCACCTGTGGATCCTCCATCGTCCGCGAACGGTGGCAGACGACAAAAAGGCGCTCGCCGCCCCGGCGGTGCTCGAGTTCGACGCCGACGGCAAGTTCCTCAATGCCTGGGGCGGACCGGGACAGGGCTTCGACTGGCCCGACAGCGAGCACGGCATCTTCGTCGACTACAGGGACAACGTCTGGATCGGCGGCAGCAGCCCGACGTCCACGTCGCCGACGCGCCGGTCGGACGACATGCTGCTGAAGTTCACGAACAAGGGAAAGTTCCTGCTGCAGATCGGCGGCTACGACAAGAGCAGGGGCAACGCAGACCAGAAGGCCGTGAACAAGCCGGCAGATGCGTTCGTCTACCAGAAGACCAACGAAGTCTTCGTCGCCGACGGCTACGGCAACCGTCGCGTCATCGTGTTCGACGCGGACACCGGCGCGTTCAAGCGCCAGTGGGGCGCGTTCGGCAACGTGCCGCAGGACGCCGTGCCCGCGCCGCCCGCGCAGCCGGGCGCGCCGCCTGCGCCCCTCGAGACAACCGGGCCGGGCCCGCAGCAGTTCGGCGGGCCGGTGCACAACGTGAAGGTGTCGAACGACGGCCTCGTGTACGTGGCCGATCGATCGAACCGGCGGGTTCAGGTGTTCTCGATTGACGGCAAGTTCCTGAACCAGATCTTCGTCAATCGTGCGGGACCGTCGGCCGGGTCCGCCGCCGGCATTGCATTCTCGCCGGACCAGGCGCAGCAGTTCATGTACGTCGCGGACTACGGCAACTCGCGGGTGCTCGTGCTCAATCGCCGCAGCGGCGAGGTGCTCTACCAGTTTGGCACCCGAAGCGCCACGCCCGGAAACTTCCAGGGCGTGCACTTCATCACCGTGGATTCCAAAGGCAACCTCTACACCGCCGAAGTGCTGCCGGGCAACCGGGCCCAGCGTTTCACTTACACCGGTCTGTCGTCCACGCCGCCGCCGAATGCGCTGCCGGTGCCGGCGCCGGCCGCGACGGGCGCCGCTCCCGCCGAAATTCCCAGTGCCATGGTGAACCCGTACCGGATGCTCGACCGCTGGCCGCATTTCGGCGGCATCGTGTCGGGCGCCGCGATCGGGATCATTCCCGACGGCAAGGGCGGCACCTGGCTGCACCACCGCTCGGAGCCGCCCATCATCCACTTCGACGCCGACGGCAGCATCGTCAAGCGGTTCGGCGAGGGGATGTTCGTGCAGGCGCACGGCTTCTGCCAGGATCGAGACGGCAATTTCTGGGCGGGCGACAGCGGTCCGTTCACGGACACACCCGGCACGGCGGGCCGCGGCTTCCAGATGTTCAAGTTCAGCCCCGATGGGAAAGTTCTGCTGACGCTCGGCAAGGCCGGTGTGTCGAAGGCGGGCCAGGATACGTTCGTGGGACCCACCGCGTGCGCCATCGCGCCGAACGGCGACATCATGATCGCCGACGGGCACTGGCCGCGGCCGACCACCGCGCAGCAGGACGGCGATCGCGTGATGCGGTTTACGAAAGACGGCAAGTTCGTCAGCGAATTCGGGAAGCTGGGAAGCAAGCCCGGCGAGTTCATGGGCCCGCACGCACTGGCGTTCGATTCGCAGGGCCGGCTGTTCGTCGCCGACCGCTCGAACAACCGCGTCCAGGTCTTCGACCGCAACATGAATTTCCTCGACGAGTGGCGGCACTTCGGCCGGCCGAGCGGCGTCGCCATCCTGAAAGACGACACGCTGATCGTCGCGGACTCGGAGTCGAACCGGTCGATTGGCGGCCCGCCGCAGGCGCCGGAAGGCGGCGGTAACGCCATACGCAATCCTGGATGGAAGAACGGGATCCGCGTCGGCAGCGCGAAGGACGGCTCGCTGAAGTACTTCGTCCCCGGCACGCGTCCGGAGGGCATGGCCGCCGACGAGCAGGGCAACATCTTCGGCGGCCTCACCGGCGGCTGTGACGCCAGCCCGTCGGGCGGGTGCCTGCAGAAGTTCGTGAAGCGGTAGAATCGCGCGCATGATTGTGCGCACTGCCGTCGCCGTCGTGCTTGCCGCTGCACTGCTCCACGGTCAAGGCGGCGCAACGCCGCCCCGCCTTCGATTTGCGGTCAACATGACGACGATCGAGTCGGCGCCGGTGTTCCTGGCGGCCGAAGGCCCTGCGGGCGCAGGCATCGTCGTGAGCGGCGGCGGCATTCCTCTCCTCGTCAGCGGTGAAGCTGATACCGCCACCAACGCCGAAACGCAGGCGCTGATCCGATCCGCCACCAGTCCCAACATTCGCGTCGTGCTCACCGTCGCCGAGTGCTACTACCGCATCGTCGCGCGCCGGTCGTCGGGCATCGCGCGCCTGTCCGATTTGAAGGGGAAGAAAGTCGGGACGGCGCTCAACACGTCCGCCCACTACTTCCTGTCGAAGATGGCGCGCACAGCCGGAGTCGCGGAGGCCGACGTCACGGCGGTGGCGGTGCCGCTTCCCGACATGCCGGCTGCGCTCACGCGCGGCGACGTGGACGCGATCGCGATCTGGGAACCGCAGGCGCACAATTCGGAGCAGGCGCTCGGCGCCGATGCGATCGTCTTTCAGGATCGTTCCGTGTACCGGGAGTTGTTCAACCTGAACACGACCGCCGAGGTTCTCGGCGATCCGGTCCGGCGCAAGGCCCTCGTGACCGCGGTTGCGCGCGTTGTCACCGCCTCGGAGCAGGTGACAAGCCGCCCGCCGAGCGTCTGGCCGCTCGTGTCCTCCAAGATCAACGTGCCGGAACCGATCATCTCGGCGGTGTGGGGCCATTTCAGGTTCGCAGGCGGTCTGCCGCGGGATCTGCTCGACGTGATGATCGAAGAGGAGCGCTGGGTCGCCGCCATTCAGAAGCGCGAGGCCCGTCCGCGTCAGGCGATCGAAGCGCTCGTCGATCCGACGGTTCTGCGCGACGCGGTCGCCTCGCTTCGGCGTTGAAGCAGTCGTGCGGACCTTCAGGTGCGCCTGCCCTGGCAGGCTTGAAGGCCTGCACTACACCCAGGCCTGAGTGCTGCACTACACCTGCTGAAAACGCCGTCGTATACTCTCGCCATGCCGAGAACATCCTCCTCCGCCGGGGTCAGCCGCCGCACGGTTCTCCGCGCCACAGCCCTGGGGGCGCTCGCCACCGCCGCGGGCGTGGACGAGGTCTTCGGCCAGGCGCGTCAGGCCCCGCCGAACATCGTTTACATCATGGCTGACGATCTCGGGTACGCGGACGTCGGCTGCTACGGCCGGCCCGACATCAAGACGCCGAACATCGACCGCATCGCGGCGCGGGGCATCCGGTTCCTGCAGGGCTACGCGAATTCCGCTGTGTGTTCGGCCACGCGGACCGCGCTCATCACCGGCCGCTATCAGTATCGGCTGCGCGTCGGCCTCGACGAACCGCTGGCCATCAACAGCGGCGCCGGCCTTCCGCCCGAGCATCCCACGCTCCCGTCGTTGCTCCGGAAGGCGGGCTATGGCACCACGTTGATCGGCAAATGGCACCTCGGCTGGCTGCCGACGTTCGGGCCGCTCCAGAGCGGCTACGACCATTTCTACGGCTTCCGCGGCGGCGGCCTCGACTACTACCGTCATACACCCGGCCCCGGACCGAACGAGGATCTGTGGGACGACGACATGCCGGTGCATCAGGCGGGTTACCTGACCGAGCTGTTGGGAAGCCGTGCGGTCGACGTCATCAACCGGTACGCGAAGGCGCGGCAGCCGTTCCTGGTGAGCCTGCACTTCAACGCGCCGCACTGGCCGTGGGAAGCGCCCGGCGACGAGGCGGAATCAGAGCGCCTCCGTGCCGAAAATCGCGGGCTCGGCGCCTACGATGCCGGGACGCAGAAGACGTATCAGAAGATGGTCGAGGCGATGGACGCGCAGATTGGCCGCGTCGTCAAAGCGCTCGAGGACAACCGTCTCACCGACAACACCGTGGTGATCTTCACCAGTGACAACGGCGGCGAGCGGTTTGCGATGACGTGGCCGTTCACGGGACGGAAGATGGAACTGCTCGAAGGCGGCCTCAGGATTCCGTCGATTATTTCGTGGCCCGCGCGGATTCCGCAGGGGAAGACGAGCGACCAGGTGTCGATCACGATGGATTGGCTGCCGACCCTGCTCGCCGCGGCCGGCACCGCCCCGGATCCGGCGCTGCCGCCGGACGGGATCAACCTGCTTCCGCACCTGACGGGCACGACACCACCGGTTTCGCGAACGCTGTACTGGCGCTACAAGGCCAACGCGCAACGTGCGATGCGCGACGGCGACTTCAAGTTCCTCAAGATTCTCGACAACACGTTTCTGTTCAACGTCGTCGAAGACCCGATGGAGCGTGCCAACCTGAAGGAGCGGCGCAAGGATCTGTACGACCAGCTCGTTGCCAAGTGGCTGGACTGGAACGCAACGATGCTGCCGGAGATCGACGAGAGCTCGACGAGCAATTTCACCGGGGCGCAAATGGCAGATCACATCGGCACGCCGCCGACCAGCCGCAAGGCCGACAACCCCGCGGCGCCTCCGGCGCGCTGACGCCCCGTAGCGCTGATTTTGCAGCTGTAGGGCGGGGCTTTCAGCCCCGCCGAAGGCGGCCCTGAAAGGGCCGCCCCACGCCGGCTGGGTCAGCGCCGTGGCAGCGCAAAACTCAAGATCAGGTCGCCGCCGCGGCGTCCACGATCGCCGCCGCCCGATCCGACGGTGACGAACTGTTCGCCGTTGACCATGTACATCGAAGGCGACGAGAACACGCCGGCGCCCGTGTTGTACTTCCATAGCATCTCGCCCGACTTCGCGTCGAACGCCATGAAATAGCCGGCGATGTTGCTGCCGCTGCCGACGAATACCAGATCGCTCGCGGTGACCACGGGTCCGGCCTGGCCGAAGCCGTCGTAGCTCTTCTGCCACGCGAGCTCGCCGGTCGTGGGATCGTACGCCGAGAAGTAGCCTTTCGCTGGACGGCCCGAGTTGTTCGGATCGTCGATCGCGTTGACGTAGAGGTAGCCGGTTCGCGGACTGTAGGCGAGCGGACCGTAGTTCGCGCCGCCACCCTGGCCCGGCGACTGAATCCGGCCGCGGCCGGGCGGCGTGAACATGGGGACGCCGGCCCACGCTCCCTGCCGATCGGCGGCGATCTCGGTTGCAGTCACGGGGCTGACCGGTGCCATCATCCTCCCCGCCGCCGTGAACGGAATCGGCTGCGTCGGCCACGGGTGTTCGTCCGGCCGATCGGCGTTCGTCGGCACGGCCACTTCCTTGATCGAGTGCGCCGGCTCGCCGGTTTCGCGGTTCAGGATGTACAGGAAGCCGTTCTTGCTCGCCTCGGCCAGCGCCCTGACGCGCCGCCCGCGCACCTGCATGTCGAACAGGATCGGCTGGTTGCCCGAGTCGTAGTCCCAGACGTCGTGGTGCGTCTGCTGGTAGTACCACTTCAGACGCCCTGTATCCAGCGTGAGCGCGAGGATCGCATCGGTGAACAAGTTGATCCCTTCGCGCTTCCGGCTGTCGCCAAACGGGTTGCCGACCGCGACGTAGATCAGCCCGAGCTCCGGATCGATCGACGGCGTTTCCCAGATGCCGCCGCCGTTGCGTTCGCCGCCCACCCAGGTCGGGCCCGCGACGTCCCAGCCTTGATCGTTCTTGTCCTGCGGAATCGTGTTGAAGTGCCAGAGCACGGCGCCGGTTTTCGCGTTGACGGCCAGCACGTGGCCGCCGGGGATGTGGCTTTCGCTGCGTGTGCTGCCGATGTAGATGACTCCGTTGTGGATCTGCGGAGCGGTCGTGAACCAGTAGCCCAGGCTGATCGCCGCCTGGACGTCAGGAAAACGCTGCCGGATGACATCCATGATCACAGCGGCCTGGCCGTTGTGGCCGAACGCCGGGATCGGCTTGCCGGTCTTCGCATCGAGCGCGAACAGAAACGATCCCGCCGCTGTGTACACCACGCCGTCGGCATACGCAGGGCCGCGATTTCGAAAGACGTATCCTTCGCGCTGGCCTCCGCCGATCAGGTTGGTGACGTCGAAGCTCCAGAGCAGGTGCCCGTCGGCGGCGTCGAGCGCGTAGACGCTCCCGCGCGGATCGGTCAGATACATCGAGCCGTCGACGATGATCGGCGTCGTCTGATTGCTCACGCCGTCGATGATTCCGTATTGGAACAGCCACCGGGGCGTCAGCGCCGCGACGTTGGACCGGTTGATCTGGTCCATCGTCGAGTACCGGCTGCCTGCGAGGTCGAGGTTGTGGAGCGTCCAGTTGACGGACCGTCGGCGCCCGCCCGTTGTGCCCCTCGAGCCGCGGCGCCGGGCTGAAACCCTGCGGCCACGATTACGAACGCCGCGAGAAAACCCAGGACGAGAGCCGGCCGCGAGTGAAGTGCCATAAGTCCCCGCGCGGCATTCTACAGCCGACAAATGCCGTGATGCGGTCTAATTGACGTGATGAAACTGTCGCAGCCTGTTCCGATCCTCCGCATGCTGGATGAGGCCAAGGCGAGGGAGTTCTACGTGGACTTCCTTGGCTTCTCGATCGATTTCGAGCATCGCTTCAATGACAGCGCGCCGCTCTACCTGCAGCTCACCCGGAGTGGCTGCACCATTCACCTCTCGGAGCATTACGGCGACGCCGTGCCCGGCGGCGCGCTGCGCATCACCGTCGATGATGTGGACGCCTTGAACCGCGAACTGCTGGCAAAGAACTACAAGTACGCGAGGCCGGGTGTGAGCGACACCGCGTGGCGCACCCGCGAGATGACCATCAGGGATCCGTTCGGCAACCGCCTCGTGTTCGCGCAGCCGGTCGTGGCTGCGTTCGACACCGCCGGCGGCGCGGACGGCGGGATGAGCCCCGTGGGGCTGACGGCGCAGTGGGTGGCGGCGAGCCGCGCCCTCGAAACAGAAAGCGCGAACCCGCTGTACACGGATCCGTTTGCCAGAGAACTGGCGGGGCCAGTCGGGTTCGCCATGAACGCCGCAGCGAGTGCGGCGACCGGCGCCGACGCGACCAGGCCGTCGCCGCATCTGACGATCCGGACGAAGTTCCTCGACGACGGCATCCTCGCGGCGGTGACGCAGAAGGACCGCGGGCTGAGTCAGGCGGTGGTTCTTGCCGCCGGCATGGACGCGCGCGCGTTCCGCCTCGCCTGGCCGACCGGCCTGACGCTCTTCGAAATCGATCGCGACGACATCTTCGATCGCAAGGAGGCGATCCTCGCGCGGCTGGACGCGAAGCCCATGTGCGATCGCCGGACGGTCCGCGTCGACCTGGCGCAGGCCTGGACGGAGAAGCTGATCGACGCCGGGTTCGATCCGCGGAGGCCGGCGGCGTTCCTCGCCGAAGGACTGCTGATGTATCTCGACGAGCCGGCCGTCTTGCGTCTGCTCGATGGACTGCGGACCGTCGCCGCCCCGGGCAGCTGGATCGGCCTCGACCTCGTCAACACCGACATGCTCACGTCGCCGTATACGGCCGGATTGATGAAAGGCCTTGCGAAGGCCGGCTGTCCGTGGAATTTCGGCGTGGACGACCCGCAGGAACTGCTGGCACGCTACGGCTGGCAGGCCAGCGTCGCGTCGCCCGCCGATCCGGAGGTCAGCTACGGACGCTGGCCTTTCCCGCCGGTGCCCCGCGGCACGCCGGGGGTGCCGCGTTCCTTGTTCGTCAAGGCGGTGAGAACGAACGGCTAGCGCCAGCCGCGGGCGTTGCGCTCGTAGCCGTCGCGATAACCCGCTTCGAAGCCGCGGGAGAACCCGCGTCCGTAGGCCTGCCGCTCCCAGTCGCCGCGGTAGCCGCGCTGCGCGTCGCGATAAGCGCCGTGCCGGTCGGGCGAGAACGAACGATGGTGCCGCGCGTCGTTGCGCCCTTCGTCGAACCCCTGACGGTACCCGTTGTCTACTGCGCGCCGTTCGAAGTCGGCGCTGACGTAGCGGCCGCCGCGAACCGGATAGGCCTGAGTCGCGCACGCCGGCGCCGAGATCATCACGACAGCTGCGAGCACGGCGGCGTGCCATGCACCCATGTGCCGGAACATCCTCTTCATGACTCCTCCAATCGGGCGCCATGCCCGGGCAGACCAGAAGGTCTGCACCGCATGGAGGGTCCAACGCGCGTGCCAGCTGGAGACGTTTGGATTGCCTAAGGAAAGCCGCTGATTCGAGGCGCTCTGTCCTCCAGCGGAGACGGTGAGGCTATTCGGTCCAGATCAGAATCTGGGCATCTCTGCTGTCGCGTGCGTCGAGCACGAGGCCGGGACCGTGGCGCTCGAGATCGTCCACCGTGATGTGGCCCGACTCGAACGAAAAACCGCTGCCCGCGCCAGTGACCTCGCCCAGCCGTGCGGACGGCATGAAGCGCAACAGCCAGAACGGCAAATCGACGTGAACGATGCGGCCTTCATGCGCGTCGTACACCAGCACACGCATCGTCTGCAGGTCGGATTTGCGCGACGCTTCGGCGGAGCGGTGCACCTTGACGTCGCGATCGCCGAAGTCGCCCGTCATCTCGATGAGCGGCTGCTGGCCGGCGAACCGCTCGCGCTGCCGGACGAACTGTTCCTCCGCCGATGCGCGCCCGACCAGCTCGGTCTTGACGTGCTTCGACATCATGTAAATCCCGCCGCCGACGAGCGCGACACCGCACACCGCGATGCAGATGAGGACGCCGAAGATGATCCACAGCCAGGTCCGCCTGGTCGATGCCATGAGCCGGTGCCTCCGCTACCGGATTAGCCGTTGCGCCTGCGCGGCTGTCGTCTCGTCGTTGTCGTTCTCACACAGACGGACGGCCATGCGCAAATGTTCGTTGGCGGCTGCCCGCTTGCCGTCCTTGAGATCGAGCTTGGCCAGTTCGAAATGGCTGCGTCCGTGGAGCCACTCCCGTGCCTCGAGCGTCAGCGCTTTCTCCAGATCCGCGCGGGCCTCCGCGCCGCGGCCCAGGCTGGCGCGCGCCGTGCCGCGCTTCGCGTACCAGAGCGCGTCCTCGCCGAACATGCGCGGGCGGGTATCCGTCGCGAAAAGACGCATGCCCTCGTCGAGGAATTGTTCCGCCTCGGCGGTCTTGCCCGCCCGGAGGCTCGTGGACCCGCTTTCGAGCCACGCCAGGCGGTTCTGTGGATACCGTCCGCGCAGCGTTGCCAGCTGCGACAGCGCCGCGTCGTACTGCTTCTCGCGGTTGTACAGGACGATGAGCGTGAAGCGCGCTTCCTCCTGGTTGTCGCCGACGTAGGCCGCCGCGCCCTCGACCAGCTTCAGGCCCTGTTCGCGCCCGCCGCCGAACCCGACCACGTAGGCCGCCCAGCGCAGCGGCATGGACAGCGACGCGACGATATAGCGGTAGGTGCCGACGATGAGGCCGGCGTCCTTGCGGCGGGTGTCGATCTGGAGGACTTTCTCGTGTTCGTCGTAGGCTTCGCGGGCGGCCTTGAAGGCGCCGAGCGCGCTGCTGTCGACCGTGGCCGTGTACGACGCCCGCAGGCCCATGGCGGCGCCGACCTCGTAGTGGGCGTCCGCGTCCTTCGGATTGGCCGCGACGCGCTCACGGGCGAGCGTCAGCGCGCGGCCGAGTGCCTCGTTGAACGCCGCGACGGTTTCGGGCGGCGGGGGAGGAAACGGCGTTTTGCGCCGCGTCACGCCGCCCATGTAGTCGTCGACCGTCATGTTGCCGCGCCGGAACGTGACGCTGAGCCACAGCGCGCTGGCCAGGCCGCGAAAGGCGCCCGCGTCCAGGGGATCGGCCACCGTTGCCTGCCGGAACGTTTCCTGGGCCTTCGCGCGGTCCAGGCTATAGAGTTCCCGAGACGCCTGAGCCCGCAGCCTCACTGATTCGGCGTTGGCGGCGGCATCCGCCGGAAGTCCGGCGATGAGCAGGAGCGCGACGCCAGCGGCTGTTTTGCGTGCGCGCACGCCTTAATCTTAAGCCCCTTCGCCCTTGCACGAGCTTGTACCTTCTGCATACAATTGCCCGCTGGGGCGGCGGACCCTGGCGCCCCTGACAAGGAGTCCGACGTTGGAAAAGGTGGAAACCGGGACGGCCCACGGACATGAGCACGCGCACGACCACGCTCATCACGAAGAGCTGGGATTCTGGCGCAAGTACGTGTTTTCCGTGGACCACAAGGTCATCGGGATCCAGTACGCGATTACCGGTCTCCTGTTCCTCCTCTTCGGCTTCTGCCTGATGATGCTGATGCGGTATCAGCTGGCGTATCCGGGAAGTCCGATCCCGCTCATCGGCGGTTTGTTCGGGCCCGACAAGGCCCCGGGCGGCATCATGCTGCCGGAGTTCTACAACCAGCTCGGCGCCATGCACGGCACGATCATGGTGTTTCTCGGCGTCGTGCCGCTCGCCGTCGGCGGCTTCGGCAACTTCGTGATGCCGCTTCAGATCGGCGCGCCCGACATGGCGTTCCCCAAGCTCAACATGATGAGCTACTGGGTGTACTTCTGCGGCGGCGTCGTCATGCTGACCAGCTTTTTTCTCCCCGGCGGCGCGGCGAATTCCGGCTGGACGTCGTATCCGCCGCTCTCGGTCATCGCCACCCTGGGCCAGACGGCGTGGCTCGTCGGCATGGTCTTCCTGATCACGTCGTCGCTGCTCGGCTCGATTAACTTCATCGTGACGATCGTGCAGCTGCGCGCCAAGGGCCTCAGCTACATGCGGCTTCCGTTCTTCGTGTGGGCGCAGCTGGTCACGTCGTTCCTGCTGCTGCTCGCGTTTCCCCCGCTCGAAGCGGCGGGCGTCCTGCAGCTGATGGATCGGCTGGCGGGCACGAGCTTCTTCATGCCCAGCGGGCTCGTGGTCAGCGGCCGGCCGCTGACCGTGGCCGGCGGCGGCAACCCGCTCCTCTGGCAGCACCTGTTCTGGTTCCTGGCCCATCCCGAGGTGTACGTGCTCATCCTGCCGGCGATGGGCATCGTCTCCGAAGTGATCGCCAACAACACCCGCAAGCCGCTCTGGGGCTACCGGGCGCTGGTCTACTCGATTATCTTTCTGGGCTTCATGTCGTTCATCGTGTGGGCGCACCACATGTTCATGACCGGCATGGGCACGAACATCAGCGCCTTCTTCCAGGTCACGACGATGATCATCTCGATCCCGTCGGTCGTGATTCTGACGGCGCTGCTGCTGTCGCTGTGGGGCGCGTCGATCCGGTTCACGACGCCCATGCTGTTCGCGCTCGCGTTCCTGCCGATGTTCGGCATCGGCGGGCTCACCGGCCTGCCGCTCGGCCTCGCGCCGTCGGACATCCACCTGCACGACACGTACTACGTCATCGGCCACTTCCACTACGTGGTGGCGCCCGGGACCATCTTCGCGCTCTTCGCCGGGGTGTACTACTGGTTCCCCAAGGCGACCGGGCGGCGGATGAACGACCTGCTCGGCAAAATCCATTTCTGGGGTTCGTTCATCTGCATCAACCTCGTCTTCATGCCGATGTTCATCCAGGGGCTCGGCGGGATGAACCGGCGCATGTATGACGGCGGCATGCAGTACGCGCACAACGCGGGCCTGCTCAAATGGAACGTGGTGATCGGCTTCGCCGCGTGGGGCCTCGGGCTGTTCCAGCTGCCGTTCATCATCAACTTCTTCTCGAGCATCAAGTGGGGCGCGGTCGTCGATCGCAACCCGTGGGAAGCCACGACGCTCGAGTGGTCCGCGCCGTCGCCGCCGGGACACGGCAACTTCGTCACCGAGCCCGTTGTGTACCGCGGCCCGTATGAGTACAGCGTGCCTGGCGCCGCCAGCGACTTCACGCCCCAATTCGAACCGAAAGGCGCCTAACCGTTGGAAATCCCGTATACCGTCGAACCGCGGCCCGATTCCGGCCTTGCCAACGGCAAGCTGGGCATCTGGCTGTTCCTCGCGTCGGAAGTCATGCTCTTCGGCGCGCTGTTCTCGACCTACATTCTTCTGCGTGTCGGGGCGGTTGAATGGCCGCACGGCGAGCTGAGCATCAAGCTCGGCGCCATCAACACGGTCATCCTCATCTGCTCGTCGGTGACGATGGTGATGGCGTGGGCGTCGCTGAAGCTGAACAACTTCAGCAAGGGGCGGTTGTACCTGCTGATCACGATCATCCTGGCCTCGGTCTTCCTCGTGAACAAGTACTTCGAGTACGCGGATCACTTCGCGCGCGGCGAAGGGCCCTGGCACAGCACGTTTCTCGCCATCTACTTCACGCTGACGGGACTGCACGGGCTGCACATCATCGGCGGCATCGTGGTGATGCTGTACCTCCTGGGCCCGGGCGCGGGCCTCTGGAAGAGGAACCCCGAGCAGTACGCGAACCGGATCGAGTACACGGGTCTCTACTGGCACTTTGTCGACCTCGTGTGGATCTTCCTGTTTCCCGTGTTGTACCTGCTCTAAGGAGCGCGTCGAATGCATTCCGATCAGGAAGCCATCAAGAAAAGCATCCGCAGCTACATGGTCGTCGGCGCCCTGCTGCTGGTGTTCACCGGCGCGACGGTCGCGGCCAATTCGTTCCATCTCGCAGTCCCGGCGGCCATTACGCTGGCGCTCGTCATCGCGTCGATTAAAGGCACGATGGTGGCGAGCGTATTCATGCACCTGAGCCACGAGAAGAAGTGGATCTACGGGTCGCTGCTGCTGACGGTGGTCTTCTTCATCGTGCTGCTGTTCCTGCCGCTCTTGACCGTTGCGGGTGGCATCGGCAAACCCACTGGCGCGCCGGCCGCCCACGAGCTGTCGGCGCCGCACTGAACGACATGTCGCTCAAGGCTTTTCACATCGTCTTCATCGCCGCCTCGGGACTGTTGTCGGCGTTTTGCGCGGCCTGGGCGGTCAACCAGTATCGGGCTGACCCTTCCGCCGCCTACCTGGCCGGCGCCGTCGTGTCAGTGGCCTGCGCGGGAGCTCTGGCGGTCTACGCCACGATGTTCCAGCGCAAGACGAGGAACCTGTAGGCCGTGAGCAACACGCGGTGGTCGGGGATCGGTGGGCGGTGGCTGGTGGCGTTGCTCACGTCGCTGGTGCTGGCCGTGCCGCGCGCGGCCCTGGCCTGCCCCGTGTGCTTCGGCCAAAGCGATTCGCCCATGGCGCAGGGCGTGAACATGGGCATTTTTGTCCTGCTCGGCGTTGTCGTCGCCGTGCTGGCCGGTTTTGCGGCGTTCTTTGTCTATCTCGCCCGGCGGGCGCGCGTGTTCGCCGACGATGGCGCCTAGAGGATTTCAATGCTGAATTGGTTGGGGATGCCGCCGGCCGCGTCCGCGCACGCAGGCGAAATTGACCAGATGATGGTGCTCGTGCACTGGCTGATGCTGGTGCTGTTTGTCGGCTGGGGCGCGTTCTTCCTGTACGTGCTGATGAAGTTCCGCGCCGGCGCCAACCCCAAGGCGAGCTACGTCGGCGCCAAAGGCAAGTTGTCGAAGGGACTCGAAGTGGCCGTCGCCGTCATCGAGGCGGTGCTGCTGGTCTTTTACGCGATTCCGGCCTGGGCCAAGCGCGTGCAGAGTCTCCCGGCCGAGAACGAAGCCGTCGTCGTGCGGGTCGTGGGCGAGCAGTTCGCGTGGAACGTGCACTACCCCGGTGCCGACGGCAAGTTCGGGCGCACCGACGTCAAGCTCGTCTCGGCGGACAATCCCCTTGGCCTCGACCGCAACGATGCCGACGCGAAAGACGACCTCACCGACATCAACCAGCTGCACGTGCCGGTGAACCGTCCGGTGCTCGTGCACCTCACCAGCAAGGACGTCATCCACAGCTTCGGGTTGTACGAGATGCGAATCAAGCAGGATGCGATCCCGGGCCTCGAGATTCCGGTCTGGTTCGTGCCGACCGTGACGACCGCGGAGATGCGCGCCCGAACCGGCAAGGCCGACTACGACTACGAGATCGCCTGCTCGCAGTTATGCGGCCTGGGCCATTTCCGCATGCGCGGCTACGTCGTCGTGCAGAGCGATGCGGAGTACGCGGCGTGGACGGCCGAACAGGTCAAAGCCCTCGCGAAATAACCGTCTGATGTAGTGCAGGCCTTCAGGCCTGCCGGAGAAGGCAGGGCTGAAGCCCTGCACCACGCCGTCAACTTGCCAGAAACTGCCTGGTGAGCCGATCGAGGAGTTGCGGGAGCGTTTCCCCGTTGAGCGCGAAGGCGCCTGCCTCGGCTTCCCACGACAGCTTGTAGCCCTTTGCCATCGCCGAGACCCAGATCTGCCGCACCGGCGCGTTGGGACTGACGACGAACCGCGCTTCCGACGGTTCGTCGAACATCAGGTTCAGCGTGCCGTCGGAGAACTCGACCTCGAAGCCTTCCTGATCGGCGAGGGGCAGCAGCGCGCGGCGCGCCTGTTCGAGCGCTTCGTCGCTCCGGACACGGAAATCCTGCTCGGTCAGCGCCATGGTTGTTTGCCGATTCTACTGCGCGGTGCTCTTGTCGGTGCCGGCGAGGTAACTGCGGCGCGCGCGGGCGTTCATGCCCGGTTTCTTCACGCGCACGAGCAGCTTGTGGACCTTACCGTCCAGCATGGTCGGTGTGAAGCCGAGCACGTACTGGCTGTGCAGCTCCTGCGCGACGCGAGTGAAGGTCGAGGAGAGCTCGCTCGTTTTCGTGAGCTCGAAATACCCGCCGCCGGTCTCGTCGGCGATCTTCCGCAGCCCCCGGTCGGGCTTGGTCCGCGTGCCGAGGATCTGGCTTTCGAGGCCGATCGCGTAAATCATGACCTCCTCGGCTCGTGCGCGATCGACGACCTTGCCGAGGCTGCTGTTGCGGCTGCCCGTGTCGTCGCCGTCGGTGAACACGAGAATGACGCGCCGTCCCTCGATGCCCTTCAATTCGTCGAGGCTCGCCGCAAGCGCGTCCCAGAGACGCGTCGCGTTGCCGTAATCGAGGTTCTTGATGTCGGTGACCAGTTGATCGCGATCGTTCATGAACCGCGAGTTGAACTCGATTCTGTCGTTGAACGCCCCGACGCGGGCCTGGTCGGCGGGCAGCAGGCGGCTGACGAACTCCGCCGCCGCCTGACGAAGCAGGTCGAGCGTGAGCGTCATGCTGCCGCTCGTGTCGAGCATGACGACGACGGAGATCGGCTGCACTTCGTTTTCGAAGAAGACGAGCGGCTGCGGCTTGTCGTTGTCGAACACCTCGAAGTCGTCCTGCACGAGGTCCGGCACGAGACGCTTCTGGGCGTCGGTGACCGTGGTGAACAGCGAGACGACCTGCGTGCCGGATTTGAACGTCGCCTGCTGCGCGGCAAGGGTTGCCAGGCACAGGCAGAAGGCGAGGCCGAGGGCGCCTGTCTTTCGCATGACTTCAGCTTAACGCAACGCCGGAGGCTTCGCCGGGGTGTAAGGGGTGCCGCAGAATCGGAGACTTGACCGGTCGGATTTGCGGGAAGTAAACTCACAGACAGCTATCTGAGACTGAGTCTCAGTTCCCTGGAATCCGACATGCTGCAGGCGTTCGTGATCACGCTCCGCGAGGGGCTCGAAGCGTTTCTCATCGTGGCCATCAGCCTGGCCTACCTCCGCAAGAGCGGGCGCAGCGACCTGGCGAAGGGCGTTCACTGGGGCATCGTCGCCGCGGTCGTGGTCAGCGCGGCCGGCGGCTACCTGCTCTACAACGCGGCCAACCAGGAATGGATCGAAGGGCCCCTTGCGTTCGTGGCGGCCATCTCCGTTGCGTCCTTGACCATCCACATGTGGCGCACCGGCAAGCGGATGAAGGGCGAGATCGAACACCACCTGCAGTCGAACACGGTGCGGACCGGCGCGGGCGCGCTGCTCGGCGTCTTCCTTTTCACGCTGCTCATGATCGGCCGGGAAGGGATCGAGACGGCATTGCTGCTGCTGCAGCTTCGCCAGACGCTGACGCTCGCCGCGGGCGCGGCCGGCGGCGTGGCGGTGGCGGCGTTCGTGGCGTGGCTGTGGACGCGCTATGGCCATCGCGTCAACCTGGGGCTTTTCTTCCAGGTGACCGCGATCTTCCTGTTCGTCTTCGTCGTGCAGCTCCTCATCTCCAGCGTCCACGAAATGTCCGAAGCAGGCTACCTGCCGTACAGCGAGTTCATTCACGCGGCCACCGAATCGTGGGGACCCGACAGCATTTTCGGTCATGCACTGACGTACATGCTCGTCATCCTGCCGCTCGGCTGGCTGCTCATCGCACGCGGCGGTTCGCAGCTGCGATCGGCCGGGGCCGCTGGCATCGCGGGAGCGAAAGTCCGGTAGAATCCCCGACGTGAGCAAGCCGCCCACCGTCGCCGATCTGACGTGGATCGGCGGCCTGCAGTTCTCCGGCGTCTCGGGCGTCACCTCCATGACCATCGACGGCGACAGCGTGGCGGGGCCTTCGCCGGTGCAGGCCCTGGCGTTCGCGCTGGCCGGCTGCATGGCCGCCGACGTCGTCTACATCCTCACGAAGGGACGCCATTCGCTCCGCGGCCTTCGCGCGCATCTGGTCGCGGACCGCGCCCAGGAGGATCCCCATCGGTTCGTGAAGGTGGCGATCGCGTTCGACGTCGAGGGCGCCGTTCCCGTCGAGGCGGTCCGGCGCGCTGTCGCGCTGTCGCACGACAAGTACTGCTCGGTCTGGCACACGTTCAACCACGACATCGATTTCCAGGTGACGTGTGACGTCCGGCCCGGTGGCAACTAGCCCGCGGCAGAGGCTCGTCTACATCGACTGGGCGCGCGGCATCGCCGTGCTCCTGATGATCGGGGCCCACACGGTCGATGCGTGGACACGGGCGTCAGCGCGCCGCAGCATCCAGTTTCACGAGCTCAACGTGCTCGGAGGATTCGCCGCGCCGCTGTTCCTGTGGCTCGCGGGACTCGCGGTGGCGTTGGCCGCCGCCAGGGTCGTCAGGCGCGGCGGCCGCCGCCGCGACGCGGCCGAGGCGGTGTGCCGGCGCGGTCTCGAAATCTTCATCCTCGCGTTTCTCTTCCGTGTGCAGGCCTTCGTGGTCAGCCCGGGCGGTCATCCGATCACGTTGTTCCGCGTGGACATCCTGAACATCATGGGACCGGCGATCGTCGCCGCGGGCCTCGTGTGGGCGCTGGTGGAATCACCCGCGCTGCTGACGTCGATTTACGCATCTCTCGCCGCCGGGATCGCGATGGCGGCGCCGGTCGTGCGGACGATGGGCGCGGTTGACGTGTTGCCTGTGTGGGTGCAGTGGTACATCCGGCCGGCGTCGGAGTACACGACGTTCACGGCGTTTCCCTGGGCGGGCTTCGTATTTGCGGGCGCAGGGCTCGGCGTCGTGCTGACCGGATCGCGCCGGCGGCTGCACCGGTTCCACGCGTGGGTTGCGGCGGCCGGGCTGGCGCTGACGTGCATCGGCTTCTACGCGGCGACGCGGCCGGCCATCTACGCGCAGGTGTCGTTCTGGACCAGTTCGCCGACGTACTTCGCGATTCGGGTCGGCGTGATCATGGCGGCGTTCGCGGCGCTGTACGGAGTGGAGCAGCTGGCGAACCGGGCCGGCGTGGCGTTCACGGCGCTCGAGCGGTTCGGGCGCCGCTCGCTGTTCGTGTACTGGATTCACGTCGAGCTGGTGTACGGGTACGCGACGTGGCCGCTGCGGGCGCGGCTGCCGCTGTGGGGTGTGGGCGTGGCGTACGCGGCGTTCACGGTGCTGATGTACGCGGCGGTGGTCGCCTTCGACAACTGGCGGCTGGCGAAACCGCAAATTGCTTTACGCGAGAAAGTTCACGCGGTATGATGCCCGCCGTGCGCGCTCTGCTGGCCTCGGTCTGCTGCTTTACCATCGCCGCATCCGGCTGGCTCGCCGCGATGGCTCTCGTACTGGGTCGGCCTGGCTACCAGGCACTGGTTGGGCTTGCTTTCCTATTCGTCCTGCAAAGTGTTCTGACGATTTGGTTTATCTCAGGCAGCGTCGCTGGGAAAGCTGCGCGCGGGGTCCTGATGGCCGGCGCCACAGGCCTCGTGGGCGCGGGCGGACGGGCCGTCGCCGTCAACGTCACACGCGTCCATTTCGAGGGCTACGCCGTCGTTATTGCCGTGATGCTCGTCGCTCAGGGGCTTCTCACCCTCTGGACCCTTTACGCCAGGCGGCGTCACGTCCTCGGCAGAACTGCACCGATTTGGTAATTGACCTAAACGTGGCAATTCTGCTCTAACTACTGTATATAATAGCTTTAGAAGTCAGACCCTGAGCCGGTGTCGGCTATCGAGGCGGCGAAAAAACCGTTGAGATGCCGTGCTTGCGGTCGGTACAATTCGCCTCTTACCTATGATCAACGTTGCCGCCATCCGCATGCAGCAGTTCGGGGTGCAGTTCTACCAGGCGTCCCTGACCGCGAGCGACATCGACAAGCTGGTTCGGTTCGAGGTGTTGAACTACGGCGACGGCGCGCAACCCGGCGTTCGCGGCGGCAAGCAGAAGGTCATGCCGGGCGCGGCGCCCTCGAAGGTGAACTGGGATCTGCTCGAGCGCCGCATCGCGTCGAGCGAGAAGGCCTACCAGCGCCAGATCATCCGCCGCAAGATCGACGAGCTCGTGCAGTACTACGAGCAGTGCCGCCAGGCGCGCGACCTGCCGTCGATTCCGGGCGCCGTGATCATCTCGTGCGACGAGAAGCTCTCGTTTCAGCCGGCGGATGGAGATTCGCGCGTCGGCATCCTGAAGGTTCCCGAACGGGAAGGCATTCTCCGCGCCATCGACGGCCAGCATCGCCTGCTCGCGCTGCACGCGGACATCGACCGGTTCGCGGGCGAAGACTTCAGCGTCCCCGCGATCATCTTCGACCGGCTGCCCGAAGACCACGTCGTCCAGATGTTCGTCACCATCAACGCGAAGCACACGCGGCTGAACGCGTCGCACCTGGTGAGCCTCTCGGGCCGGCAGCTGTACCGCGACGAGAACCTGGCCACGGCGCACGACGTCGTCCGGGCGCTCAACGATCGCGAGGACTCGCCGCTCTACGACGAGATCAAGCTGCTCGGCGTCGGGCGCGGCCGCGTTGCGCAGGCGCCGCTCGCGCAGGAGCTGAAGAAGCTGTTCGCCAGCGACGCGTTCACGTCGCGCCGCGGCGGCGACATCCACGAGGACGCGAAGAAGTTCTTCGTCAACTACTTCAAGCAGATCGCGCTGGTCTTCGGCGGCGCGTGGAACGGCCGCAAGTACAGCATCCGATCGGCGTCGGCGCTGCGCGCGTTCATCCGCGTTGCGCCCGACGTGGCCAGCCGGCTGGACCAGGAGCACGCCGATCGCACCGACTTCCGCGCCATCGGCCGCGTCATCGCGCCGTGGGGCCGCCGCATCGGCGACCTGCGGTTCGAGTCCGAGGGCGCCTGGAAGCGAGCCGGCACGACCGTCGATTCGCTCGCGAAGGAGTTGCGGCTCGCGCTGCAGTACCCGGAGGGGGCCTCGGTATAAGGTGCCACTGCTGATCACGGGCGGCGCGGGCTTCATCGGGTCTAATCTCGTTTTTCACGCACTCGAACACACCGGCGACCGAATCGTCATCGTCGACAAGCTGACGTACGCGGGCAGCCTCCTGAACCTCGAAGGGGCGCTCTCCGATCCGCGCGTGACGCTGCGTGCAGGCGGACATCGCCGATCGCGACGCCATGGCGCGCGTGTTCGCCGACGCCCAGCCGACCGCGATCCTCAACCTCGCCGCCGAGACGCACGTCGATCGCTCGATTGACGGCCCCCGCGTCGTTCATCGACACCAACATCGTCGGCACGTTCGTGCTGCTCGAAACGGCGCGGCAGTTCGTCGCGAGCCTGCCTGACGACGGGCGGCGGGCGTTCCGTTTTCTCCACGTGTCGACCGACGAGGTCTACGGCACGCTCGGCGAATCGGGGCTGTTCAGCGAGGAGACGCCGTACGCGCCGAATTCGCCGTACGCGGCGAGCAAGGCAGCCGCCGACCACCTGGTGCGCGCGTATTTCCATACGTTCAAGCTGCCTGTGCTGCTGACCAACTGCTCGAACAACTACGGGCCGCGGCAGTTCCCGGAGAAACTGATTCCGCTCGTCGTCGCTCAATGCGCTCGAGGGGAAGGAACTGCCGATTTACGGCGACGGCGGCAATGTCCGCGACTGGCTGCACGTCGAGGATCATTGCGCCGGCATCCTGCAGGTGCTGCGGAATGGGACGCGTCGGCGAGAAGTACAACATCGGCGGCGGCAGCGAACGCAGCAACCTCCAGGTCGTGGACGCGATCTGCGACGCGCTCGAGGAGCGCCGCCCGGCGGCGGCGAACCCGGCTCTGGTGCGCCGGCAGATCCCCGCGTATCGCGCGCTCAAGACATTCGTGCCGGACCGGCCGGGCCACGACCGCCGGTATGCAATCGACGCCACGAAGATTCAGAAAGAGCTGGGCTGGAAGCCGAGGCACACGTTCGAAGACGGCCTTCGCGAAACCGTCGGCTGGTATCTCGACCACCACGACTGGTGCGAAGCCATTCAGGCCGGCCGGTACGACCGGCAACGACTGGGCCTCGGTGGTTGATGGCCGGGTTCGTCGTGCCTTCGTGATGAAGAGTTGTTGATGAAGGGGATCATTCTCGCCGGGGGATCGGGGTCGCGGCTGCATCCGCTGACGCGCGCCGTCAGCAAGCAGCTGATGCCGATCTACAGCAAGCCGATGGTGTACTACCCGCTGTCGACGCTGATGCTGGGCGGGCATCCGCGAAATCCTGATCATCACCACGCCGCACGAGCAGGAGGGCTTCCGGCGGCTGCTCGGCGACGGATCGGACATCGGCCTGCGGATCGACTACGCGGCGCAGCCCAGCCCGGACGGCCTCGCGCAGGCGTTCATCATCGGCCGCGAGTTCGTCGGCAGCGATCGCGTGGCGCTGGCGCTCGGCGACAACGTGTTCTACGGCGCAGCACTTCGTCGGAATACCTCGAGAAGGCCGCTCTCCGTCGAATCGGGCGCCACGGTGTTCGGCTATCAGGTCCGCGATCCCGAGCGATACGGCGTCGTCGAACTCGACGCGACCGGGCACGCAATCAGCCTCGAGGAGAAGCCGAGGAAGCCGCAGTTCCTCGCTGCGCCGTCACCGGCCTGTACTTCTACGACAACCAGGTCGTCGACATCGCGGCCAACCTGAAGCCCTCGGCTCGCGGGGAGCTGGAGATCACCGACGTGAACCGCACGTATCTCGAGCGGGGGCAGCTGCACGTCGAGAGGCTCACACGCGGCATCGCCTGGCTCGACACCGGCACGCACGAATCGCTGATGCAGGCGTCGAACTACATTCAAGCCATCGAAGAACGTCAGGGGCTGATGGTCGCGTGCCTCGAGGAAATCGCCTTCCGCAAGGGTTACATCACCGCCGCCGGCCTCACGCGGCTGGCGAAGGCGATGGGCTCGAGCGCGTACGGCCAGTACCTGCTGCGCATCCTCGAACAGGAGGCCTGACGTGCGTTCCGTTCCGACGACGATTCCGGGCGTCGTCATCATCGAGCCCGACGTCTACCGGGATTCGCGCGGCTTCTTCCTCGAGACGTACCACGCGGACAAATATCTGGCGGCCGGCATTCCCGGCCCCTTCGTGCAGGACAATCACTCGCGGTCCGTCGCGCGGGACGCTGCGCGGCCTGCACCTGCAGATCCGCCATCCGCAGGGCAAGCTGGTGCGCGTCATCGAGGGAGAAATCTTCGACGTTGCCGTCGACGTGCGGCGGGGTTCGCCGACGTTCGGACAGTGGATGGGCGTCACGCTCTCGGCCGAGAACTTCCGCCAGTGCTACGTGCCGCCGGGTTTTGCGCACGGCTTCTGCAGTGCTGAGCCCTGTTGCGCAGGTCGAGTACAAGTGCACGGACATCTACGATCCGAAGGGCGAGCTCGGCATCGCCTGGAACGACCCCGGGATCGGCATTGACTGGCCCCTTACCGATCCGCTCCTGTCAGAGCGCGACATGCGCCATCCTCCGCTCGGCTCGGTCATCGATCGCCTCCCCGAATTTGCGCCGAACACGAATGTGTAATCGCGCCTGACAAACTCGTGTGCGGCAAGGTGCCCGAAAGCTGTCCCCCGCACCGGATCTTCCCACTTTGGACGCGGCACGACGCTTGCCATAGGACAAGGCAGGTCGCTGGTCTGATTACGGCAGGGCGCCGTGAATGCTGGGGGAGCCAGACCAACGGAGCAGGGGGGCATCGCCAGTAACGCGATGCCCTTTTGTTTTGTACACTGGTCCCGTTGCAGATCGACCTCAACGCGGATGTCGGTGAACTCGGCTCTCGATCGGCGACGACGCGGTTCTCTTGAGGCTGGTGACATCGGCCAACGTCGCCGCCGGGTTCCACGCCGGCGATCCCTCGGTTCTTCGCGAAACGATCCGGGCCGCCCACGCCGCACGGCGTGGCTGTCGGCGCACACCCGGGCTTTCCCGATCTGGCGGTTTCGGCCGGCGCGAGATGACGGTCACGCCGCGGGAAGCCGAGGACTTCGTGCTGTATCAGATCGCCGCCGTGGCCGGCGTGGCGGCGGCCGAGGGCGTCAGACTGCAGCACGTGAAGCCGCACGGCGCGCTCTACAACATGGCCGCCAGGGACCCGGCGCTCGCCGGAGGCATTGCCCGCGCGATCGCGGCCTGTCGATTCGTCCCTCATTCTGTTCGGGCTGCCGGGCTCGGAGCTCCTCAAGGCGGGGCGCGCCGCGGGACTGCGCGTGGCGGCCGAAGCGTTCGCCGATCGCGCCTACGACGCGGACGGCTCGCTCGTGTCCCGGAACACACCTGGCGCGGTCATTCACGACGTCGACGCAGTCGTCTCGCGCGCGATCGGGATGGCGAAGGACAAGGCGGTGATCGCCATCGACGGTTCAATGGTCCGGATCGACGTCGACACCATCTGCGTGCACAGCGACACGCCGGGCGCCGCAGATCTCGCCGCGCGGTTGCGCGCCGGCCTCGAAGCCGCCGGCGTGAGCGTCAGGGCGATGGGAACGTTCTAACAGTCGTAGTGCAGGCCTTCAGGCCTGCCGTTACTCGCGGGCCTTACTTGATGCTCTCTTTGAGCGCCCGCCGCAGCACTTTCCCCACCATCGTCTTCGGCAGCGAGTCGCGGAACTCGACGCGGACCGGCACCTTGTAAGGCGCAAGCCGCTCCCGGCAGTACGCGCGCAGATCCTGTTCGGTGGCGGCCTGCCCTGCGCGAAGCACCACCCACGCGTGCACGACCTCGCCCTTGACGGCGTCGTGACGTTCCGGCGACGCCGACTTCTGCGACGGCCGGGTGCGTCGCGAGCGCCTCCTCGATCTCGCGCGGCCACACCTGGAACCCGCTCGTCTTGATCATGTCCTTCTTGCGATCGACGATGAACACGTAGCCGTCTTCGTCGAGGTAGCCGAGGTCGCCCGTGTGCAGCCAGCGCCGCGGACCGCCGTCATCGCCTGCCGGAGCGTGGTCGCGCAACACCAGGGCCGTTTCGTCGGGCTGGTTCCAGTACCCGTTCATCATCTGCGCCCGGCCAGGCAGATCTCGCCGATTTCCTTCGGCGGGCAGCACTCGCGTGCCTTCGTCGGCGTCGTAGATTCGAACCGATACGTCGGGCAGCGGCATGCCGACCGACCCGAGCTTGTTCTGGCCCTGCGCCGGGTTGACGCAGAGCGCCATCATCGCCTCGGTCAGCGAGTACCCCTCGACGATGCGGCCGCCGGTCAGCGCTTCGAAGCGGCGCTTGGTCTCGGCCATCAGCGCGGCTGCGCCGGAGAAGCAGATGCGGATCGACGAGAAATCGACCTTGCCCGCCTGCACGTCGGGGTGGTTCAGGAACGCGATGAAGAGCGTCGGAACGGCGTAGAGAAACGTCGGCTTGACGCGCCTGATCGTGGCGAACAGATCCTTGAGATCGCGCGGGTTCGGCACCAGCGCCAGCGCGCCGCCGTTGACGAACGCGAGCGCCTGGATCGCCGACGTTCGCGTACACGTGAAACATCGGCAGCGGCACGAGGTAGACGTCCTGGTCGCCGCGCAGCAGCGATGCGTTCCACGCCCTGATCTGCAGGCCGGTCGAACGTATACGCGCCGTGCGTCCCGAGCGCCGCCTTGGCCGTCCCGGTCGTCCCGCCGCTCATCAGCAGCACGGCCGGATCGTCCGGCGCGAGCGCGCACGCGCGTCACCGCATCGCGCTCGTGGCGCCGCAGCAGCCGCCGAAGTCGTGATCGCCGGCGCCGATGCGCGATCCGATCGCCGTCCTTCTTCTCACGAAACAACGTGAAGAGCGCCTTGCAGGAGCGGCGGGAAATGGTCCTTGATGTTGGTCGCGATGACGTGCCGGAGCTGCGTCCGCGGCTGCAGGCGTTTGACGCGCTGGTAGTAGCGCGTCAGGGTGACGATGGCGGTCGCGCCCTGTTCGCGGAGCGCCGCCTCGATCTCGCGCTCGGCGTAGATCGGGATTGAGCGGCGCGACGATCGCGCCGATCTTCCACGCGCCGAGCTCGGCGATGAAGAACTGCGGACAGTTGGGCAGCAGCAGCGCGACGCGGTCGCCGCGTCCGATGCCGAGCGCCGCGAACGCCGCGGCGCAGGCATCGCTCAGCCGGTCGAGCGCGCGCGTAGCTGAGCGTCGATCCCTTGAAGAGCAGCGCCGGATGGCCGGGCCGCGCGCGCGGCGGCGTCGGCGACGAAGTCGAGCAGCGTGCGGGCGGGATACGGGCGCCAGCGTGGCCGGCACGCCGGGGTCGTAGTGCCCCAGCCACGGCGTCTCGTTCATCAGCGCGCGATTATACGCGGCTGGGGGCGAGCAGCATCAGCAGCAGCGCCTTCTGGCAGTGCAGGCGGTTCTCGGCCTGGTCGAAGACGACGGCCGCGGACGACTCGAAGACGTCGGCGGTCACTTCCTCGCCGCGGTGGGCCGGCAGGCAGTGCATGAAGAGCGCGCCGGGCTTGGCGAGCGCCATCAGGGACTCGTTCACCTGGTACGGCGCGAACACCTGGCGGCGGACCGCCGGCCTCGGCTTCCTGGCCCATCGACGTCCACGTGTCGGTGTAGACGGCGTCGACGTCGGCGACCGCGTCCGCCGGGTCGCTGAACAGCCGCAGCCGCGCGCCGTGCCGCGCCACGGCTGTCGCCTGCTGGACGACGGCGTGCGGCAGGGCGTAGCCGTCCGGGCTGGCGACGTGGACGTTGACGCCCAGCATCGCTGCCGCGTGCGCAAACGAGGCCGCGACGTTGTTGCCGTCGCCCACGAAGGCGATGGTGCGGCCCGCGCACGAAGCCCCACCGTTCCTGCAGCGTCAGGAAATCGGCAACCGCCTGGCACGGGTGCTGTTCGTCGGTCAGCGCGTTGATGACGCTCAGCCGCCGGGTCGCCGCCGCGAACTGCTCGATCAATCGCTGCGAGTAGCGTCCGGATGACGACCGCATGGACCCAGCGCTCGAGGTTGCGGGCGACATCGGTGACGTCTTCCCGCTGCCCGAGCGTTTCGGCCGACTGCAGCATGAACGTCTGCCCGCCGAGCTCGCGCACGGCAATTTCGAACGTCGTGCGCGTGCGCAGCGACGGCTTCTCGAAGAGCAGGGCGACGTGACAGCCGTCGAGCGCAGTGCTCGTCGGCGCCTGGCGGCCGAGCGACCGCTCCGCTTTCAGCCGCGCGCCGAGCTCCAGGCAGCGCTCGAGATCGGACGGCGTCGAAGTCGAGGATCGAGAGGAAATCCTTGCGGGTCGTGCGTGGCTCCAGCCATGGTCAGGTCCGATAGTCCGCGTTGATCTTGACGTACTCGGCGCTCAGATCGCACGTCCAGACCGTCGAGGAGGCCGTGCCGGACCCGAGATCGACCGACACTGTGAGATCTTTTCCCTGCAGATACGCGGCGGCGTCCGGCGCGCGCTCGTCGTGCGGCCGGCCGTCCTGGAACAGCACGATCGATCCGATCGTCACGACGGCGCGGCTCAGCTCGAACGCCACGCCGGCGCGGCCCGCCACGGCGATGAGGCGGCCCCAGTTCGGGTCCCCGCCGTGAATGGCCGTCTTGACGAGCAGGGAGTTGGCGATCGCCTTGGCCGCGCTTCGAGCGTCGCTCTCTGACGCCGCGCCCGTGACCTTCACCGTGACGAGCTTGGTCGCGCCTTCGCCGCCGCGCACGATGCCCAGCGCCAGCTCGCGGCACACCGCGGTCAGGCCGTCGACGAACGCCGCGTACGACGCCTCGTTCACGGAGGCGCCGCTCCGGCCGTTGGCGAGCAGCATCACGGTGTCGTTCGTCGAGCACTCGCCGTCCACCGTGATCGCGTTGAACGTCGTCGTTGACGGCCTCGCGCAGGGCGCGCTGCAGCAGCGGCTGCGGCACGGCTGCGTCCGTCGTCACGAACGCCAGCATCGTCGCCATCATCGGCTCGATCATTCCCGAGCCCTTGGCCATCCCGCCGATGACGGCCTCGCGCCCGTCGATGCACCACGCGGACCGCCGCTTCCTTCGGAAACGGATCGGTCGTCATGATCGCCCGCGCGGCTGCCGGGCCCTGATCGGCGCCGAGCGCCGCGAATCCGCGCGGCAGCCCGCTCGTGATCTTCTCGATCGGCAGCCCGACGCCGATGACGCCCGTCGACGCGACGAGCACTTCGTCTTCACGGCAGCCCGACCAGACGCGCCGTTTCCGACGCCATCACGCGCGCGTCGGCCATGCCCTCGTCGCCGGTGCAGGCATTCGCGCAGCCGCTGTTGACGATGATGGCCCGCGCGACGCCGCCCGATCGCGTGAGGTGCTCGCGCGAGACGAGGACGGGCGCGGCCTGCGCCTTGTTGATCGTGAAGACGGCCGCTGCGGTCGCCGGCGTGTCCGACACCAGCAGCGCGAGATCGAGCGGCGCCGTGCCGTCAGGGCGCGGCCGCTTGATCCCGCGCGGCAATCCCGGCGGCGCGGAACCCTTGAGGCGTCGTCACGCCGCCCGCCACGACGAGGGTGTGATCGGCTGTGCGGCTTGTCGGAGTCATGCGCCGCATGGCGCCGAGCGCCGCATCCAGCCGATTGAGCGCCTCGTCGGCTTCGGCCTCGGTGATGACGAGCGGAGGCAGCAGGCGAACCACGGTCTCGGCCGTCCGGTTGACGACGACGCCGTGGGCGAGGCCCGCAGGGACGACCGGCGCCGCATCGCGCGACAGCTCGAGCCCCCAGATCAGGCCGGCGCCCCGCACGTCCTTGACGAATGCATGTCTTGCCGCGACCTCGCGCAGGCGCTGTTCGAAGAATCGGCCGACGCGGCGGACGTGGTCGAGCAGCCCGCCGTCCGTCAGCTCGTCGAGGAAGCACAGAGCGGCGCGGCACGCCAGCAGGTTGCCGCCGTAGGTGCTGCCGTGGTCGCCGTAAGAGATCGCGTGACGCCACTTCGTCGCTGATGAGCGCGGCGCCGACCGGCACGCCGCCGCCGAGCGCCTTCCCGATCGACACCAGGTGCGGCTTCAGTCCGAGCGCGCTGAAGTAGAACGGCTGGCCCGTGCGCCCGAGGCCGCTCTGGACTTCGTCCGCGATGAGCAGCGCGCCCGTTTTCGCGCACGCCTCGGTTGATGGCGGCGGCGAACGCCGGCGTCAGCGGCCGGACGCCGCCCTCGCCCTGCACGGGCTCGGCGATGATCGCCGCCGTCGTTCGACGACACCGCCGCCAGCAGCGCTCGCCGGATCGTTGACCGGGCACGAATCGCACGCCCGGCAGCAGCGGCTCGAACGGGGCGCGGTAGTGCTCGTCCGACGTGACCGACAGCGCGCCCGATCGTCCGGCCGTGAAACGATTCCTCGAGCGCGATGATCTCGGCGCGCGGTTCGCCGCGCGTGTACCAGTAGCGCCGCGCGAACTTCAGGCACGCTTCGACGGCTTCGGTGCCGCTGTTGCAGAAGAACACGCGCGAGCAGCCCCGAAAGCGCCGCCAGCCGCTCGGCCGACCTGTCCCTGAAGCGGGTGAAAGAACAGGTTCGACGTGTGGAGCAGCGTCTGCGCCTGATCGGCGATGGCGCGCGCGAGGCCCTCGTGGGCGTGGCCGAGCGACGCGACGCCGATGCCCGACAGCAGGTCGAGGTACTCGCGGCCCTCGGAGTCGTACAGGCGCACGCCCTTGCCGCGCACGAACGTCAGCGGCGCGCGGCGGTACGTCTGCAGGACGTGCCGGGCTTCGCGTGCCTGAATGTCTTCGAGAGCCGACGTGGAAGTCGTGGTCATGATCGGTATCCCCGCGGTGGCTGCCACCCGTGTCGCCGTCGCCGGCACCGCGCCGGCCGCGGCCGCGCGCAGCGAATCGCGATCGCGGCCGTCCACGATCACGACATCGTCCACGCCGCCGCCGAGCGCGTGCTCGCACGCGCGCAGCTTCGCAATCATCCCTGCCGTTGGCCGTGCCGGCCGCCACCAGCCGGCGCGATCGACGCCGGGTCGAGCAGCGGCACCGTCGCGCCGCGCTCGTCGAGCACGCCGGGCGTCGACCCGGCAATCACGAGCCGCCGCGCGCCCAGCTTCGCCGCCAGATGTCCGGCCATCGTGTCGGCGTTGACGTTGAGCAGCTGTCCGTCCCGGTCGACACCGATGCTCGCCACGACCGGCACGATTCCGGACCGCAGCAGCGCTTCGAGCACACGCATGTCGGCGTCGGCGGCGGGTACGCCCACGCGCCCGAGGTCGACCAGCTGTCCCGTCGACCGTGCGGTGCGGCGGCGCCAGATCCGACAAGCCGCACCCGCCGTCCGCGCCGGTCAGACCGACCGCAGGCACGCCCGCAGCGCCGAGCGCCGCGACGAACCTGCGTGTTGACCGCGCCGGCCAGCACCGAGACGACGATGTCGAGCGTCGCGGCGTCCGTGATGCGCAGGCCGTCGACCTGCCGCTTCTCGATTCCGGCGGCCTTGAGCGCCGCGTCGATTTCCTTGCCGCCGCCGTGGACGATGACCAGCAGGCGCGCCGTTGGCGGCGATGCCCTCGACGATGTCAGCGACGGCGCCGACGACGCCGGCCATGCGCGACGGCTCTTCGAGCAGCTCGCCGCCGAACTTCAGCACCAGCGGCTGCATCACAGCAGCCCGGTCGTCTCGTCGAGGCCGAGCATCACGTTCATGTTCTGCACGGCCTGGCCCGACGCGCCCTTGAGCAGGTTGTCGATGACCGACACGAGCACCACGCGGCCGGTCGCATCGACGCGCCAGCCGATGTCGCAGAAGTTGGTGTGCGCGACGTGCTTGATTTCGGGCAGCGCCGACGCCGACGAGCCGGACGAACGTCGCGCCGGCGTACGCGCGCTCGTAAACGGCCGCCAGCGCGTCCTCGGTGGTGCCCGGCGCCACGCGGAAGTAGATCGTCGAGAGAATGCCGCGGTCGAGCGGCACCAGGTGCGGCACGAAATTCACCGCGTGTCCGGCGGCGTCCGCGCCGAGCGCGTCGGCGACCCCCTGCTCGATTTCGGCGCCGTGACGGTGCGCGAACACGCCGTAGGCGCCGAGGCTGCCGTGGACTTCCGAGAAGTGCGTGCGCTCGGACGGCGTCTTGCCGGCGCCGGAGACGCCCGACTTCGCGTCGACGATCGATGTCCGCGCCGGCGGCGAGCAGGCCCGCGGACGCGATCGGCGCCAGCGCCAGGAGCGTCGCCGTAGGATAGCAGCCGGGATTGGCCACCATCCGCGCGCCGGCGACCGCGCCGCCGCTGCAGTTCGGTGAGCCCGTAGACGACACCGTCCGGGCATGCGGTGCGTTTCCGGATACCACCGTGCCGCGCGCGTCCTCGCTGCGCAGACGGAACGCGCCGGAGAGATCGATCACGCGGACGCCGGCGTCGACCAGCGCCGGCGCCAGCTCGGCCGCGGCCTTGTCCGGCAGCGCGAGGAACACGACGTCGGCCTCGCGCGCCAGGGCGTCGGGCTTCGGCGATCGAGCGGCGTGATCGTGCCGTTCCAGATGCGGGCCGAGCGCGGGCAGACGCCTGCGCGGCCGTCGCGCCCGACGAGGTCGCGGCGGTGATGCGTGACCGCCGGGATGGCGCGACAGCAGGCGCAGCAGTTCCTGGCCGGTATAGCCGGTCGCGCCGGCGACGGCGACGCGCGTCGCAACGCGCCTCTTCGCGAGGGCTTTCAGTCCGCACCGGCCGTGCGGCTGGTCGCATGCGGCTGCACAACTGTATGCATCGAAGAGAATATTTATACACAGCAGCATCGATAAAATCAACAGAAATCGATGAATAAGTTCTGACTGTCGGCCTGCAGGATCGTGTATTCTCGCTCGTGTCGCCCATGAAAGCCCGACGCCAATCGGTCATCCTGGAACTCGTCGATCGCGAGGCGCTCCACAGCCAGGAGCAGCTGCGCCGCCGCCTGCATCAGCAGCGGCTTCGAGGCCACGCAGGCGACCATCTCGCGCGACATCGCCGATCTCGGCCTCGTCAAGCGCGCCGGCGACGGCGCGTACCAGCGGCCCGGGCTCGACGCCACGAGCCCCGAGCTGGCCCGCACCGTGCTCGAGCGCGCCGTCGTCCGAGTTCCTGCGCCGCGTCGAGCGCGTGCAGCAGCTCGTCGTGCTGCGGACCGGCCGCGGACAGGCGCAGGCGCTCGCGCGAGGCCCTCGATCGGGCCCAGCTCACCGAGACGGTCGGGACGATCGCCGGCGACGACACCATCCTCGTCATCGCGCGCGACGGCAAGCGCGCCGCCGCGCTGGTGAAGCGTCTCGAAGCGTACGCGGAGAACTGACGAGGCATCCTCCGATGGAGCGCATCGCGACCATGCCTCCGGGAAACCGATGACAACACTGTGGTCCGGAAGATTCGACGGGGCGCCCGACCCCGACGCCTTCGAGTTCGGCGCGTCGTTCCGCTTCGATCGACGCCTGTTCGACGAAGACGTGACCGGCAGCATCGCGTGGGCGCGCGCGCTCGGCGCGCGCCGGCGTCCTGCCGCTCGCCGAAGCCGATCAGATCGAAATCAGCGCTCAGACGAGATCCTCGAGCGCGGCCGCTCGGATCCGCCGTTCGTCGACGGCGCCGACGAGGACATCCACAGCTTCGTCGAGCGCGCTGCTGGTCGAGCGGATCGGCGACGCCGGCCGGCGGCTGCATACCGGCCGCTCGCGCAACGAGCAGGTGTCGCTCGATCTGCGCCTCTACCTGCATGCGGCACATCCCGCTGCTGCAGCGCGGCATCGCGGCGTGCATCGCCGCGCTGGCGGAACAGGCGGCGCTCGGCCGGCGACGCGCTGATGCCCGCCTTCACGCACTTTCGCGCGGCGCAGCCCGTCCTGGTCGCGCATTTCTTCCTCGCGCACGTCGCGGCGCTGCGGCGCGATCACGAGCGGCTGGCGGCCGCCCGGGCCGACGCCGACGCGCTGACGCTCGGGTCGGGCGCGATCGCGGGCACGAGCTACGACGATCGACGTGCACGCGGCTCGCGCGCGATCTCGGCTTCTCGCGCGTCGTCGCCAACAGCATCGACGCCGTCGTCGGATCGCGACTTCGCGGCGACGTTCCAGTCTACGCCTGCGCGCATGACGATGGTGCACCTGAGCCGGCTGGCCGAGGACCTCGATCATCCTGTGCGGCGACGAGCATCACTTCTTCGAGCTGTCCGACGCGCTCAGCACCGGCAGCAGCATGATGCCGCAGAAGAAGAATCCCGATCCGCTGGAGCTCGTGCGCGGGAAGACGGGTCGCTCGATCGGTCACCTGATGGCGCTGCTGACGACGATGAAGGGGCTGCCGAGCGGCTACAACAAGGATCTGCAGGAAGACAAGCAGGCCGTCTTCGACGCCGAAGACACGCTCGCCGGCTGCCTGGCCGCGGTTCGCGCGGTCGTCGACGGCCTGACGCTCGACCGCGAGCGCGCCGCAGCGCGCGGCGTCGGGCATGCTGCTGGCGACCGACGTCGCCGACTACCTGGTGCGGCGCGGGCTGCCGTTCCGGCGCGCGCACGAAATCGTGGGAGGCGCTGGTCCGGAAGCTCGTGGCCGAGGAGCGGGAGTTCGAGTCGCTGTCGATGAAGGAGTGGCGCGCCGTGCAGCGACCTGTTCGAGCGACGACATCGCCAGTCACGTCACGCCGCGCGGCCTCGGTGGCCGCCAAACGGACGCCGCAATCGACGGCGCCCGAGCGCCGTCGAGCCGCGCGCTGGCGGAGGTCGCGCACGTGGCTGGCCGGACGGCCGGGTCGCCGGTAGGCCGTTCTTGCTAGCGCGAAACCAGCTCTGCTAGTATGGCCCGCGCCTTTCGCGCTTCCCTTCCTTGATCCAGCGAGGTTCTCGTTCGGGAGATTTTGATGCAGCAGCGCCAGCTTCGGCTTGGTGACATTCTGGACGACTACTGCCCGCGGGAACGCCGTCTCACCAACCACGTGGTGGTGGCGATGATCGGGAACGACGTGAAGCAGACGCGCTGCTCGACCTGCGACGCGGAGCACGAGTACAAGCAGGCCAGGCTGCCGCGGCTGCGCCGCAAGGCGGACGCTCCGGCGCTCGCGCCGGGCTGGCCGTCCCCGAAGCGTCCACGAGTCCGCCGGACCCGTCGCCGGGCGCCCCGCAGACGACCCGGCGCCCGAGGCGGCCATCGACATGGTCGCCGCCGCGGAACCCGATGCGCGATGCGGCCGCTCGGCGCAGCCGGCCGCGGCGCAGGCCGCCGCAGCCGAGCCGAGTCCCGGCCAGGACGAAGAACCCACCGACGACGAGGGCCCGGTTCATCGCCCGCTGATTCGAGCGTCGCTGCCGCGGCTCGAAGGCGCGCCGCCCCCGGCGCGGCCGGCGACCGATTTCACCATCCGCCAGCCGGCCGGCAACCGGCACAACCGCTTCCGTCCGCGTCACGGAGGCGGAGGCCATCAGCAGGCCAGTCGCAGGGCAACCGCTCCGGCGGTCACATGGGGGGCGGGGGAGGGCCGGCCCGCGAGCGGGCCGCCGCGGCACGGCGGCAGGGCCGCCGCAGGCCAATCGCTCACAGAACCGGCACGGCCAGGGCGGCCGCAAGCGCTCCCGCTAACCCTCCACCGATCACTGATCACCGGCCACTGACCACTAACTCCCAATGTCCACTCTCGCAGGGAAACACGGCCTGATTGTCGGCGTCGCGAACAAGCGGTCGATTTCGTGGGCCATCGCACAGGCCGCGGCAGCGGCCGGCGCGCGGCTGGCGCTGACCTACCCGAGCGAGCGGCTCGAAGAGAACGTCCGCGACCTGGCCGCGACGCTCGATGGGGCGCTGGTCCTGCCGTGCGACGTGACGAGCGATCAGCAGATCGACGCGCTGACCGCAGCGCTCGATCGCGAGTTCGGCGGCCTCGACTTTCTGCTGCACGGTGCCGCGTTCGCGCCGAAAGGCGAGCTCGACAACCCCGTTCGTGCAGACCTCGCGCGAAGGGTTCCGCATCGCGCTCGATGTCAGCGCCTACTCGCTGATCGGGCTCGACCCGCGCCGTGGTGCCGCTGATGAAGAAGCGCGGCGGCGGCAGCGTGCTGACGCTGACCTATCTCGGCAGCCAGCGCGTCTTCACCAACTACAACGTCATGGGCGTCGCCAAGGCGGCGCTCGAAGCGACGGTGCGCTATCTGGCGAGCGAGCTGGGCCCGGAGAACATCCGCGTCAACGCCATCTCGGCCGGGCCGATCAAGACGCTCGCGGCGATGGGAATCAAGGACTTCTCGCGCCATCCGCGACGTGTACAGCGCAGCGGACGCCGCTTCGCCGCAACGTCGAGCTCGGGCGAGGTCGCCGACGCCGCCACGTTCCTGTTCAGCCCGGGGTCGCGCGGGATCACCGGCGAGATCGTCATGGTCGACGCCGGCTATCACGTGACCGGGATGTAGCGTCGGCCATGTCGCTTCGCCGCGCCCGCGGCGGGCTCCTGCGCCTCATACGGCGTCGTCCGCTCGCGATCGCCCTCGGCCTCCTGCTCCTGATTCCCTCGGCGTGGATCGAGTTCAGCGGCCGCCCGATGCCGTGGTGGGCGGGGGGCGCCGCGCTCGTGGCCGGTGCGACCGGCGCCGCGCTGTTGTGGACGGGACTTGTCGGGGCGAAGCCGGACTGGATTGATCAGGAGTAGTGCGGACCTTGAGGTCCGCCGTCCTTCGGGCAGGCCTGAAGGCCTGCACTACGGCTGAGAAGTGAGCTGAGTCGAGCCGAGCGCCCGCAGAAGTTCGACCGTGCTCTCGCGCGGGCCGCGATTGGCGCGGTCCGGCGATCTGACGGCACCGCCCGTCTTGCCTTCGATCTGGCCGAGGGCCGTCAGGCCGCGCGCGTTCCTCATGTCCGTCCTCGCGCCGGCCTTCACGAGCTGCGTGATGACGCTGTCGTAGCCGAGCAGCGCGGCCGCGTGCAGCGCGGTGTCGCCGTTCTGGTTCGCCGCGTTCACATCGGCGCCCTGCTCGAGCGCGGCCGACACCGCTGCGGCCACGAGGGGTTCGGGCTCGATCTTGCCGCCATCGAGGATGCTCAAGCCGCGGCGATCCGTCTGCGGGCTCGCGCCCATCCCGGCCGCGGCCATCAGCGGCGTCTCGCCTGACTTCATCGACAGGCGCGTGTCGGCGCCGCCGGCCGCCAGCGCGCGCATGATGTCGGCCTCCACGTATTTCGCGGCCAGAAAATACGGCGTCGCGCCGATGAGCGTGGCGGGAAGCTCGAAGTCCTCGCTGTTGCGGCGGACTGGCGTGCCCTTCGTCATCCGAAGGTTCGGGTCCGCACCGTGTTCGAGCAGCGCCTTCACGAGATCGAGGCCGCCCCGCAGCACGGCCGCGTGGAGCGCCGTGTAGCCGATGTCGCCGGCGTTGGGATCCGCGCCCTTCGCGAGCAGCAGTGTCGCCACCGCCTGCTGGCCGCTGTGGGCGGCTTCGACGAGCGCGGTCATGCCGTTCGGCAGCGCGTCGTTGACGTCCGCGCCGGCTTCGATGAGGAGCCCCGCCGACTCGGCGTCGCCCGAGCGCGCGGCGAACAGGAGCGGCGTGCTGCCGCCGCGCGTCACCGAGTAGTTCAATGCTTCGCGGCCCGGCACGCTGCGTCACCTCGCTCGTCACCGTCTGAGGGTACGCACGGGAGCGCGCCCGCACGTCCGCGCCGGCCTTGATCAGCGCGGCGACGACGGCGGGGTGCTTCTGAGCGGCGGCCCACATCAGCGCCGTCTGGTCGTGGAATCGTTCCTTGCCGTTGACGCCCGCGCCGCGCGCCAGCAGGGCGCCCACCGCTTTCACGTCGCCGGTGCGCGAGCACGTCATGAGCGCCGTCTCGCCGTTCAGCAGGGCCGCGTTGGGATTGGCGCCGGCGGCCAGCAGCGTCTCCACCATCGGTGCGCTGCCGTTGACGCACGCGAGGTAGAGCGGCGTCGCGCCCGTATCGTCGGCCGGGCCCGGCCGCGCGCCTGCCCTGAGCAGCAGTTGCGCGCTGCGCAGATCGTCGAGGTGCGCGGCCCAGTGAAGCGCCGTCGCGCCGTCGCGCTGCCGGTTGTTGACGTCGGGCCTGCGACTTCAGCAGCGCCTGCAGCACCTGGACGTCGCCGGTTCTGACGGCGGCGATGAGCGGCGGGTCAGTCGGCCGCGGCGACTGACGCCGACGTCAGCCACAGACCCCACAGTGCACGGCGGCACCAATCGTGAGGGACGCCGGACGGCCCGGGCGATGCGGCATCTCAGATTCCGGCCAGCGTGCGATCGTCGAGCCTGCCCGTGCTGTCGCCGATGCGGTCGAGCTTCACGCCGAACTTGTCGAGCAGCGTCAGGTGGAGATTTGCGAGCGGCGTCTCCTTCGGATACCGGACATGACGGCCGCCCTTCAGGTGACCGGCGTCCGCCGCCCGCGAGCAGCAGCGGGATGCTGCGTGGATCGTGGGCGTTGCAGTCGCCCATGCCCGGTCCCGTAGATCAGCGTGACGTGATCGAGCAGCGTGCCGTCGCCGTCGGGCGTGGCCTGCAGGCGATCCAGCAGGTACGCGAACTTCGTCACCTGGTACGCGTTGATCTTCGCGACCTTGACGATCTTCTCCGGCTCCTGCTGGTGGTGCGTGATCGGGTGGTGCGCGTCGGTGACGCCGATCTGCGGAAACGTGACGCCGCTGAACTCGCGCCCGAGCATGAACGTCACGACGCGGGTGAGATCGGCCTGGTAGGCGAGCACCTGCAGATCGCACATCAGCCTGACGTGCTCGTCGAAGCTGTCGGGCACGCCTGCCGGATGATCGACGACGGGGCAGCTCGCGCCCGCTCTGTTCCTCGGCCCGCTGGATGCGCCGTTCGACGTCGCGAATGGCGTCGAGGTACTCGACCAGCTTGGCACCGTCCCCGGCGCCGAGCGATCCTTTCAGGGCTCCCGCTTCCTGAATCACCGAATCGAGGACGCTCCGGTCCTGCGCGATGCGGGCGCGGCGCGCCTTCGGATCGGTGCTGCCGCTGTCGCCGAACAACCGCTCGAACACGACGCGCGGGTTGTTCTCGGTCGGCAGCGGCGTGTTGGCGCTGCGCCAGGAGATCGTGTTCGTGTAGGCGCACGCGAACCCGACGTCGCACGCGCCGGCCGTCTCGCCCGACTCGATGGCCAGCTCGAGCGAGGCCAGCTGCGTGTGCCGGCCGGCTTCGCGCGCCAGCAGCTGATCGACCGACACGCCGGCGTCGAGCCACGTCTCGCTCGTGGGCGGGGACACGTCGGTCAGGAAGCGCGTGCTCGCCTTCGCATGGGCGCCGCCCGGGCGTCCCGGGCGACGGGACGCAGGCGAGGCCGCTCAGCACGGAAAACCGATCGCGATGCGGGGCGAGCGCCGCCAGTGTCGGCGTCAGCTCGTAGCCGGCGCCTTCCGCCGCCGGTGTCCAGCTCTCCATGATCATCCCGTTCACGACGTACATCACGCCGAACCGGTTGATCGGGGCGGCGGCCGTGCGGGCCTGCGCCGTCAGCGCCGGAATCATCCCGTCGAGGAGCGGCAGCGCCAGCGTGGCGCCGATGCCTCGGAGCACAGTGCGGCGCGGAATCGCTTTCCTGGTGATGATCATGTCGTGGCTCTCCGCTGCTAATCGTTTCCCGGCCGGACTATCCCGCTTGACGGCCCTGCCCGCCGCGCCTGAGCGGCCTCCGCTGCCTGTGTCATCGAAAAAGGAGTACTCCGGACGATCGCGAGAATGATCGCCGACCAGCGATGATCCTCTGACGCCGTGTCGCGGACGATCTTGCGGACTGCCGGCCAGTCCGGGGCCTCCGTCCCGCGTCCGATCGAGTAGGACAGCAGCCGCTCGGTGAACGTGCGGACGAAGTCCTCGCGGTGATTCATCAGCAGTGTCCGCAGTCCGGCGACGCCTTCGAAGCGGCTGCCGTCGGGCAGCGAAGCGGACGCGTCGATGGGCGCGCCGTCGGTCATCGTCCGCCACCTGCCGAGCGCGTCGAAATTCTCGAGCGAGAAGCCGAGCGGATCCATTCGCACGTGACACACCGCGCAGCTCGGATTCCGGCGATGCGCTTCGAGGCGCTCGCGCACCGTGTGCCGCTCGCCCTCCGCGTCGTTCTCTTTGAGCGCGGGCACGTCGGGCGGTGGGGCCGGCGGCGGCGCGCCGAGCAGGCTCTCGAGCAGCCAGCGTCCGCGAAGCACGGGTGACGTCCGGTTCGGGTAAGACGTCGCCGTCAGAATGCTCGCCTGACCGAGCAGCCCGCCGCGGACGCCGTCGTCGAAGGTCACGCGGCGGTAGCGGCTGCCGTAGACGTCGCGAATGCCGTAGTGCCGCGCGAGCCGTTCGTTCACGAACGTGTAGTTCGCGGAGACGAGCTCCACCACGCTGCGGTCCTCGCGCAGCTGGCTCGCGACGAACAGCCGCGTCTCCTGCTGCAGCGCCTCGCGCAGGTTCTCGTCGAAATCGGGAAACTCGTCCACGTCGGGAACGATGCCGGCCAGGCGACCGAGCTTGAGCCACTGGTAGGCGAAGTTGTCCACGAGCGCCTGCGACCTCGAATCCCGCAGCATCCGCCTGACCTCGCGCTCGAGGACGGCAGGCTGCGACAGCGAGCCGCTCACGGCCAGGTTCAACAGCTCGTCGTCGGGGATGCTGCTCCACAGGAAGAACGAGAGCCGTGACGCGAGGTCGAGGTCGCTGATCCGGACGGCCGTTTCCGCGGCCGGCCTCCCGTGAGCGAAGTCCACGGGATCGCGTTCGACGCGAAACAGGAACGCCGGTGCCGACAGGATGCGCCGAAGCCCGCGCTGGATGCCCAGGTCGAAGTCGCCATCGGCGCGGCCGGACTTGTAGAAATCGAGCAGCGTGTTCACCTCGACGTCCGTGACCGGACGCCGATAGGCGCGGCGCGCAAGGGTCGATAGAATGCGCGTGGCGCACGCTTCCTCCGACGCACGCGTCGCGGCCGGCCGGCAGATCATGATTTTCCGGCGGCTCGGCGTGTCCGTCGCGCGCACCGCGTTGTACGGCCCGCCGACCAGCACGGTGTCGACGCCGGGTTCGCCGAAATACAGCTCGTTTGTCGTTCGTGCGAAGCCGCGCTGCGGCGGCTGCAGCACGCCCTCCGGTTCCCAGAGCTGGCGCACGAAAGACACGCCGACCTCGCGCGTCCCCGCTTTGACCGGCACCCGCACCTCGAGGCCGGCGTCCGCGGTGTGCATGTAGATTTCCCAGTCGCGCTCGCCCTGCGTGTTGCCGGCGAAGCTCTCCGGTGCCGTCTGCCCCTTGCCCTCGCCGCCGATGGTGAAGCGTTTGAGCAGCGCGCCATCGAGCCGGATGTCGACCTGGTGCGGCTCGCCCATGCCAATCAGATAGAGATACAGCTGCCGCTTCAGCACGACCTTGATCGTGTACTCGCCGTCGAGCGGGAAGTGATACCGGACGGTGGTGCCGCCGCGCGACCCGAACGGCTGGCGATCGCCCGCGCGGTCGTCCTGCACCATCGCCGTGGGCACCTTGAAGGTATCGACCACGGGGTTCAGCGCGGGATCGCCCAGCGCCAGCCGCGACACCGTCGATGCGGCCGACAGGTAACTTTCGAGCAGCGCCGGCGACACCGTCAGCACGCTGGCGACGTTGTCGAACCCGTGCGAATCGGGCTCGTCGGCGATGAGCGACCGGCCGTCCACTTCGAGCGCGAGCAGATCGCGCACCGCGTTCGTGTACTCGGTGCGGTTCAGCCGGTGCACGGGCACGCGTCCCGGATTCGGCGCCGCTTCCGCCGCGGCATCGAGCGTCGTTTCGAGCGTGGCAATCAGGCTGCGGTAGGCGGCGTCGTCCGGCCGGGGTGCGCCGGGCGGCGGCATCTCGCGCGTGCGCAGCTTGCGCGCGACCTTCTCCCAGGTTTCCGGCGCCTCGCCCGCGCGGCCGATGCCGGCCGAATCGAGAACCAGGCCGCCTGTCTTGAGGCGCGCGTTGTGGCAGGTCAGGCAGTACTTGTCGAGGATTGCGGCAGGCGGAACGGCGGCCGTCGGCGCCTGCGCGCCCAGGCTGCCGGCGGCAAGCGCCAACCCAAACGAACACAACAGGATGGCCCTTGCCACAGCTCCCCAAGTTTGAACAAATCAGGAAGGAAGTCAATGACGATCCATGCCGCCTTGACGCCCGAAAAACCGCACGATAGGCTCCGGGCCGTCCCATGAAAAACATTGTTCGCATCGTCATGGCGGGCGCGGTGCTCGTGGCGTGTTCCACTGGCGCTCGAGCCCAGGGTTCGTCAGCGGCGCCGTGCGAGCGTCTCCGGTCACTGCCGTTGAACGGCGCGCGCATCGTCGCGGCCGAGATGGTGGGCGAGGGCGCGTTCGTCCCGCCCGCCCCGCCCAACGCATCCCGATTCGCGGATCTGCCGGCTTTCTGCCGGGTGACCGCGCTGGCCTCTCGAGCGGGCAACACCGACGTGAAGATCGAAGTCTGGCTGCCTGCCGCCGACAAGTGGACCGGCGAATTCCAGCCCGCGGCGAGCGGCTTTGCCGGCGGCACGATCGGCTACCGCGAGATGCGGACCATCGCCGCCCGCGGGAGCGCGACAGCCAACACCAATCGCGGACACGACGGCGGCGGGCCGTGGAAGGCGGCCGACATGAGCGCGGCGCCGTACCACCTCATGGCTGAGCACGCAAAGGCGATCGTCGCCGCGTTCTACAACCGCCCGCCGGCGCTCACGTTCATGAACGAATGCGGGGGATCCGGCTCACGCGACGCGCTGATGCTCATCCAGCGCGCGCCTGCCGATCTCGATGCTGCCGCCGTCGAGGGAATCATCTACCGGCCGACGCGCCACGGCGTGTCGCAGATGTGGATCTACCAGGCCACTCACGCCAGCGAAGCCAGCTTCATCCCGCCGTCGAAGTATCCCATCCTTCATCAGGCGGCTCTCGATGCCTGCGACGCAAAAGATGGCGTCAAGGATGGCGTCATCACCGACCCGCCGCGGTGTCAGTTTGACCCCGGCGTGCTGACGTGCAAGGGCGGCGACTCGGCGTCGTGTCTGACCGCCGAACAGGTGACGGCCGCGCGCGCGATTTACAGCCCGCCGCGCGATGCGCGCACGAACGTGCCGCTCTATCCGCCGCTCGTGCCCGGCGGAGAACTGAACTGGCAGCCGATCGCCGGCGAGGCGAACCCGTATGCGTACGCGGCGCTGTTCTACCGCAACGCCGTCTTCCAGGATCCCTCGTGGACCCCGAAGACGCGGCCGCCCGACTTCGCCGGCGATCTCGATCGCGGCGACGCATGGTCCGCGTCGATCGACGCCAACGATCCCCGCATCAGTGCGTTCCTGACCCGCGGCGGCAAACTCCTGATGATCGGCGGGTGGAACGACGACCTGCCGCCCGGCGGGAACGTGGAGTACTACGAGGCGGTGGTGAAGTCGGTCGGCCCTGCGCTCGCCCGCGCCGGCGTGCGCCTGTTCATGGTGCCGGGCATGCACCACTGCCTGGGCGAACGCTTCGACACGAATCCGACGACGGATTTCGATTCGGTGAGCCTGCTCAAACAGTGGAAAGCCAGCGGCCGCATCGCCGAGAGCATCGTCGTGACGCAGACGGCAGGCGACGGCAAGTCGAGCAAGCGGCTGGTGTGCGCCTATCCGCAGGTCGCGGAGTACCGCGGCAAGGGCGACACAAGAGATCCCGCCAGCTATGTCTGCCGGAAACGCTGATCAGCGTTCAATAGGTCCAAGAGGTCCGAAAGGTCCAAGAGGTCCGAAAGATCCGAGACCGTTTAGAGGAGACCGGTTGCGGATTGCTTGATCTCGATGTCGGACAGGCCCGCCGCCGCGGGCGTTGACGACCGCGACCCGGCGTCGTCGGCGGCACCGGGGCCCAGCGTGCCGCGCTTCCGCCGCGTCTTGTCGCGGTACATGCGGCTGTCGGCCGTGGCGAGCAGGGTCTCGTACGAGTCCCCGTCGTGCGGGAAGATCGATGCGCCGATGCTGATGGTGATCGGGAGCAACTTGCCGGGCTTCGCCTCGAAATGCAGATTGTCCACCGCCTGCCTGCAGCTCCAGCCGCTTGCGCTCGGCCTCCTCGCTGCCGCATCCCGAGAGGACGACGATGAACTCGTCGCCGGCGTACCGGACGCAGATGTCGTAGGGCCGGATGCCGGTCCGCAGCGCGCCTGCGACCTCGCGCAGCGCGCGGTCGCCGACGTGATGTCCGTAGGTGTCGTTGATCTCCTTGAAGTTGTCGAGATCCATCACGAGCAGCGACACTTCCTGCTTCAGGCGCTCGGCGCGGGCGAGCTCGCGCGTGAGGTGCATGAACATGAAGCGCGTGTTCGGCAGCGCTGTCAGCGGATCGGTCAGCGAGTCTTCCTGCGTCTGCTCGAACACGATCGAGTTGTAGATGACCGCTGCGGCCTGTTCCGAGATGCGATCGAGGAGGCGGCGATGGTCGTCCGTGTAAACGGACGGCTCGACGTGATAGACGGAAATCGTCCCGATGAAGCGGTCGTTGAACACCAGCGGACACACGAGCGCCGACTGCAGCGTCGTGGGCCACGAGACGCCGGCGGCCTCGAGGTCCGCGCTCGGGCGGGCGTTCACCAGCGGCCGGCGGTTGCGCGCCACCCAGCCCGTCAGCCCCTGGCCGCTGCGGATCGTGAGCTGCTGGATCTGCTCGGCCTGGACGCCCGTGGCGAACCGGCACCGCAGCGTTTCGTTGTCCTCGTTGTACAGGAACAGCGCGCAGCACGAGAACGGCACGATGTTGCTCAGCTTCGACGAGATGAGCGCCATCGTGTCCGCCACGCCGAGGCTGCTGCCCATGGCCTGCGCGATTTCGTACAGCGCGTAGATCTCGCGGTGGGCGAGCGCGATGTCCTCGAAGACGTTCTTGCGGCCGGTCGATTCGGCCAGCAGGCCGGCGGCCGGCTGCGCGGCGGGCGCGTGGGCGGCGACGCGGGTCAGCTTGCGCGCCGGCGCCTGGCTGGCGTCGGCCTCGGCGGCCAGCGCCGGATACATCTCGATGAACGTCGTGACGACGCGCGGATCGAGGGCCTTGCCGCTTTCCTGCCGCAGCAGCCCGATGGCCGCGTCGAAGCTCATGGCCTTGTGGTACGGGCGCTCGGACATCAAGGCGTCGAAGTAGTCGACGACCGACAGGATGCGCGCGCCGAGCGGAATGTCATCGCCCTTGGAGCCCGCGGGATAGCCCTTTCCGTCCCACCGCTCGTGATGGCTCAGGATCAACGGGGCGACGGGGTACGGGAACGGCACGCCGCTGATGATCTCGGCGCCGACCTGCGGGTGAATCCGGATCTTCTGGAATTCCTCCTGCGTCAGCGGGCCGGGCTTCGACAGGATGTGCTCTGGGCACGGCCAGCTTGCCGATGTCGTGAAGCAGTGCGGCCGTCTTCACGCCCTGGATCTCGTGCTCGGCCATGCCGAGCGCGCGGGCGATCCCGGCGGCGTATACCTGCACGCGGCGGATGTGGCTCTGAGCCGTCTGATCTTTCGCGTCGATGGCCAGCGCGAGCGCTTCGATGGTCGCGAGGTGCAGGTCGGAGACCTCCTGCACGTGCCGCTGTTCGTCCTGGACGCGGCCCAGGTAAACCTTGTACGTCCGGTAGAGGAGATACACCGGCGCCGACGTCAGCAGCGCGGTCCAGTAGCCGCCGCGCTGGATCACCCATGCGGCCGCGGCCGCCGCCAGGGCGCCGACGAAGTAGCTCGGCGCGCTCCACAGGAAGTTCTCGTTCCAGACGCGGACGATGCCCTGCTTGGTCGAGAGGCCGATGGCCGTCGCGATGAGCGCCGTGTTGCAGACGAAGTACATCGTGGCTGCGCCGACGAGCGGCTTCGGGATCGCCGCGAGCAGGAGCATCTGATCGGGTGGCAGCCCGCCGAGCCACACGTAGGCCAGCCCGGCGGCCTTCACGGTCAGCACGAGCGACGCCATGCTGAACAGCGTGCGGTACATCGCGGCGCGGCTCTGCGTCCGGAACGTGCACTGGCTCCACGCGCTCGTCGCCGCGACGACCATCGTCTCGTCGGCGCCGAGCAGCAGCAGCGCCGCGAAATCCACGGCGTACGAAATCGACATCGTCGAGCCGCTGGTGGCGAGGGGCAGGGAAACCTTGAGGGCGGAGGCGACCGACGAACACACCAATAGCACGATGAACAGCCCGGGCCGGGCGACAGAGTGGGGGGCGAAGTACGCGCCGACGAGCGCGCCGGCGGCGCAGACGGCTATGACGTACACCCGCGCCGCGACGGGGAGCTGTTTCATGTGTCTACATTATCTATCCCGGCGGCCCGGGTTCATGCTTCTCCTTCGCGGCTCCGGCGCGACGGCTTGGCGTCGGGCTCGAGCTGGAACTCGACGATCTTCCGGTAAAGCGTGCCCCGGCTGATGTCGAGGACCCGCGCGGCTTCCTTCTTGTTCCAGTCGACGGCTTCGAGCACGCGCACGATGTGCGCGCGTTCGGCGTCGGCCAGAGAGGGAAGCCGCTCGCCGGAAGACTGGGCGACGGGGACCGACGCGTGCAGGAACTCGACGTCGCGTCGCGCGGATCGTGCGGCCGGGCGACGACAGCGCCGCGCGCGACACCGTGCTTTCGAGCTCACGGATGTTGCCGGGCCAGTGATACGCGCAGAGCAGGTCGATCGCTTCGCGCGAGAAGGCCTTGCTGTCGAGCGGCAGGCCCTGCGCCGCGCAGTACCGTTTGAGGAAGCGCTCGCCGAGCACCGGGATGTCGACCTGGCGCTCGCGCAGCGACGGCAGCCGGATGGCGAAGGCGTTCACGCGGTAGTACAGGTCCTCGCGGAACCGGCCGTCGCGCACGAACTGTTCGAGCGGGCGGTTGGTCGCGGAAATCAGCCGGAAGTCGACGGCGATGGACTTGTTGCCGCCGAGGCGCTCGAAGCGCCGCTCCTCGAGCACGCGCAGCAGCTTCGCCTGGGCGATGAGCGACATGTCGCCGATTTCGTCGAGGAACAGCGTGCCCTCGTTGGCCAGCTCGAGGCGGCCCGGCTTGCGGTCGTGCGCCCCGGTGAACGCGCCCTTCTCGTAGCCGAAGATTTCCGACTCGAAGAGCGTGTCGGGCAGGGCCGCGCAGTTGAGCGCCTGGAACTTGGCCACGCTGCGGCGCGACAGCTCGTGGATCATCTTGGCCACGAGCTCCTTGCCGGACCCGGTGGGTCCGAGCACGAGCACCGAGATGTCCGACTTGGCGGCCGTGCGGATCCACTCGAACACGACGAGCATCTTCTCGTCGCGGCCGATCATCTCCCGGAACCGCTGGACCGACGGCGACTGGTCCTCGCTGCTGACGGTGGCGCGCCGCTCGAGGAACTGGTCGAGGTACTCGGCGAACGCCGGCGTCCGCTTGGCGCCGTACCGCGCAGGGTCCCCGGGCACCATTTCCGCGACGCCGAAATCCACCAGCTCGCGCACGCAGTTCTCGACGTCCAGCCGCAGCCGGCCGAAGGTCTGCATGAGCGACTCGACGTCGAACTGCTCGTCCGGCCGGGCGCTCAGGTAGCGCAGGATGCCCGCCCGCAGGGGCGATTGCACCAGCGTGCGAAACCGTGCATCGAGCTCGGTGGGCTCCGAAGGCTGCTGAACCGGGACGGCCGTGCTGGCTCGCCGGGCGCTGAAAGGTCAGATCGTCCATCTCGACGCTTACGTTATCGGAGCTACGCCCTGTTTCGGTAGTAGTCGCTCTGATACTGCTCGATCAGCGCCTTCATCTTCGTCGCGTCGGCCTTGCGGTGGCCGTGGCACCTGATGGAGTCGGACCCGCCGCTCGTCTCGATCTCGACGTTCGACAGCAGGAGCCCGGTGTCGATCTTCACCGACGCCACGTGCGCCATGTGGATGGTTTCCTCCTGGCGGCCGATCCACCGCGGCTTGAACTGGACGACGCTCGTCGGCGAGATGAGCACCTGCGTCGGGAAACAGATGGTTGCCGGAGCTCAGGCGGCTGGCGTGGAAGACGTGTCCGGTCGCGAACGGACGCCCCTTGCGCCAGATGATCCAGACGAAAAGGACCAGAAGTCCAATAACAGCAAGGAGAAGCGGGATCCAGACGCCGTTGTCCGTCACGAACAAGATGTTAAGCTATTTTTGCCGCTGAGGAGGCCAACGCCTTGCCGTACCGCGCCCCCGGGTCGCCCGGGCATGCCCGCCAGTCGTTTCTCACGGGCAAACCGATCAGATACTACCGGCCGAAGGGCAGTCCCGGCGATTCGCCAGCTGATCGACGAGGGCTTCCAGGCATTCAACGCCGGGCGGCTGTCCGAAGCATGCGAGGTCTTCTCGGAGAAGATGCTCGACGCCGCCAACGACACCACCATCGGCCTGACGATCGCCGGCGCGATGACACCGGCCGGGCTGGGCGGCTGCGTCATCGAGCTGATGGAGCGCGGCCTGGTGGACTTCATCATTTCGACGGGTGCAAACCTCTACCACGACCTGCACTACGCGTTGAACTTCACGCTGCGGCGCGGCTCGCCGTTCGTGGACGATCGCGAGCTGTACGAAGACGGCGTGATCCGCATCTACGACGTCCTCTTTCCTGCGACCGTCCTGCTTGAAACCGATGCCTACATCCGTGATTTCATCGAACGGTCGGGGCTGAACGAGCCCGTCTCGACCGCAGAGTTCCACTACCGTCTTGGACGCGATCTGCTGGAGCGGCAGCCGGGCTGCGACAGAGCATTCCGTGGTCGCGAGCGCGGCTCAGGTACGGTGTCCCCCTCTACACCTCGTCGCCCGGCGACAGCTCGATCGGCATGAACATCGCGTACCACGAGCTCATGAACGGCAGCCGTTTCATGATCGATCCGAACAAGGACGTCAACGAGGTCTGCGCCATCGTGCTGGCGGGCAAGCAGAACGGATGCGTGATTCTGGGCGGCGGATCGCCCAAGAACTTCTACCTGCAGGCGCAGCCGACGCTGTGGGAGGTCTACGGCATCCCCAAGGGCGGGAACGACTACTTCATCCAGATCACGACCGACTCGGTGGTCTGGGGCGGACTGTCGGGCGCGACGCCGTCGGAAGCCATCAGCTGGGGCAAGGTGAACCCGGGCGTGCTGCCCGATACGGTCGTCGCGTACTGCGACTCGACGATCGCGTTTCCGCTGTTCTGCGAGTACGCGGTCGGATCGCCGAACGGCCGCCGTGCGCGGAAGGAGCTCGTGCATCAGCGCGAACAGCTCGTGGCGGTCCTGACGCGCGACGCGAAGGCGGTGCGGGACAAGAAAATGAGTACGACGACGGAGAAATGAAGAATGAAGAATGCAGAGCAGCTTCTGCATTCGGCATTCTTCATTCTGCATTGACTATGGGCACTCTGTCTTCCGAGCTTGCGCCGCACGCCGAGCGCCTCACCGCAAGGCCGCGGATTTACGCGGACGCCAACGTCCCCGCCGGGCTCGTGCACCACATGCGGCAGCGCCTGCATTGGGACGTGCTTGTTCGTCCTTGAGGACGAAAACCTGCGCCGCGCCTCCGACGTCGCCCATTTCCGCCTCGCCCATCAGCTGCGGCGGACGCTGGTCACCATGGACCGCGATTACCTTGACGACAGGCGCTTTCCGCCGGCCGAGACGAGCGGCGTCCTCGTCATCCAGGCGCCGGACGAGCGGCAGCTGACCGCCCTCGTCGAGCGCGTGAACAAGCACCTCTTCCCGCCGGACGAATCCGCGCTGCTGCCGGTGGAGGGCCGGAAGCTGCACCTGCACACCGACTGGACGGGCGCTGCTTAGAGCAGGTCAGGTCGGTCGGGTGGGCCGGGTAGGTCGGGTGGGTGGGAAACACACGCCGCCCCGATTCCGTCTAAGGCTCCCGGAGGACCCATCCATGATTTCCCGTCGCGCCTTCCTGCTGCCCGGACTCTCGCTCTGCGTGCCGCTTGCCGGCTGTATCGTGGCCGGGGCGGATTCCGGGTGGACCACCCAGCGCGACGAAAAACGATTCACCGTCGAAGGCACACCCGACGTCGTGCTGACGACCTTCGATGGCTCCATCGAGGTGCAGTCGTGGGATCGGCCGGAGGTAATGGTTGTCATCGAAAAACATGCGCTGGACACCGCCGCTGCCGCGTCGATGGAGGTCCAGAGCAGCCAGGACGGCAATCGCGTCACCGTGGCGGTGAAACCCGGTCGCGCACACGCCTGGAGCTGGTTCGGACCCTCGAGCGCGCGCCTGATCGTCTCGGTACCCGCACGCCGCGAACGTCCGCGCCTCGAGCGGGGACGGCGCCATCCGCGTGTCCGGCGTGAACGGCACGATCGCGCTGCGTTCGGGCGACGGCCGCATTCAGGCGATCAATAGCGCCGGCAGTGTCTCGGCGTCCACGCGCGACGGGCGCATCGAGCTCGACGGCGTGGACGGCGCGGTGGAAGCGACGACGGGGGATGGCCGCGTCAGGGTGTCCGGCAAGCTGACCGAGGTCCGCGCGCGATCGGGCGACGGAAGCATCGCCATCGAGGCGCGGCCGGGCAGCGCGACCGAAGCCGACTGGGACATCACGAGCGGCGACGGCCGCGTCACCCTTCAGATTCCCGACGACTTCAACGCCGATCTCGACGCGCAGCACGGGCGACGGCAGCGTCCACCTGGACGGGGTCAGCGTCACCAGCACGGGCACTATGATGCGGAACTCCGTCCGCGGTCGAGTAGGTTCGGGCGGCCGTGCGCTGCGCGTGCGGACCGGCGATGGCCCGATCACGCTGAGGCGTCAACCGTGATCGTGGTGTAGGGGAAGTCCAGGCCTTCAGGCCTGCCCATTCGTAAATCGCACGGTCGCGTACTCGGTTGGATCCTCGATGCCGGCGTCCACGAACGCGTCGTGCCGCTCCCGGCACTTGCTGCACGTCCCGCAATGCCGCGGCAGCGGCTGTCCGGCCGCGCCGAACGCAGGGCTCATGCACGAAAGCGTCAGCTCGAACGGGACGCCGAGTGCCGCGCCTCGCCGGATAACCTCGGTCTTCTCGATCTGCGCGTACGGCGCGTCAATCGCGATGTCGTGTGCCAGCCCCAGCGACAGCGCGCGGCCCATGGCCGCCCTGAATTCCGGCGTCGCGTCCGGAAACGGATTGTGGCCGAGCGTGCCGAGCACGAGTCGATCGATGCCGGCCGTGGCGCAGTACACGCCGGCCTTCGACAGCAGGACGATGTTGCGGCCCGGAAGGTACACGTCTTCGTCGGGCGTGTGATAGGCCGGCGGCGTGCCGGTGACGGCCCAGTGCGAAGCCGCGTAGACGTCGCGCATGTCCACGGACAGCGCAACGAGATCGCGCGCGCGGCCGCGCAGCGCACCGCTCGCGAGCAGCGCGTCCACCATCGCGCGCTCGGCCGATTCCCAGGCGAGCCCCGCTGACATGTAGATCGGCTGCACCGCGCCGCGCGCGGCTTCCTCGGCGAGCAACACCGCGCTGTCCAACCCGCCCGACAAGAGAACTGCGCATGTGGTCATTTGATCATCTGGTCATCTGATCATTTCGTCTTCGTTGGGGAATTGGCCGATTTTATCTATTGATGATGGTAGTCTGATCACCAATTCCTCACTTTCAGCGATGATCCGACAATGACCAGATGATCAGATGACGAGATGACCAAATGTACTCAGTCACCAAGCAAATAGACTTCTGTTACGGCCACCGTCTGCTGGACTACGACGGCGTCTGCAAGCATCCGCACGGTCATAACGCCATCGCGGAGATCGAGGTGCGGACGCCGCAGCTCGACGCTCGCAACATGGTGTGCGATTTCAGCGACATCAAGCGGATCGTGAAGGGCTGGATTGACCGCGAGTTCGATCACCGGATGCTGCTGCGCCATGACGATCCGCTCGTGAAATTGCTTCAGCAGCTCGGCGAGCCTGTCTACATCTGCGAGAGCAATCCGACCGTCGAGCACATCGCGCAGCTGATCTTCCGCCAGGCGAGCCAGCAGGGCCTGCCCGTCGTGCGCGTCAAGGTGTGGGAGACGCCCACCTCGTACGCGGAATACACGGAGTGAACGTTCGGCTGTTCGTGTTCGATCTCGACGGCACCCTCGTCGATTCTCTCCGCGACCTTGCGAGCTCGGCCAGCGCGCTGCTCGCGCAGTGCGGAGGACGGCCGCTCGCAGAAGACGAAGTGGCCGCCATGGTCGGCGAAGGGGCGGCGACCCTGGTGGCCCGCGCGTTCGCGGCCGTGGCGGTGACGCCGCCGGCTGACGCGCTCGCCCGCTTTCTCGCCATTTACGACACGAGGCTGCTCGACCACACGCGCGCGTACGACGGGATGCCGGCGGTGCTCGAGGCGCTCGGCGCCGCGGCGTCGCTGGCCGTCCTGACCAACAAACCGCGCGCCGCGACCGTCCGCATCCTGAACGGACTGCAACTCGGGCAGTTCTTCGCGGACGACGCGATTATCGGTGGCGACGGACCGCTGCCGCGGAAGCCCGATCCCGCCGGGCTCGCGCACCTGTGCGCGTCGGGCCGGCGCCGGCGCTGATGAGACGGTCATGGTGGGCGATTCGGCCGTCGACTGGCGCACCGCGCGCGCGCTGGGCACGCGAATCGGCCTCGCGCGCTACGGTTTCGGGTTCCGGGAGTTTCCCCAAGCGGAGCTGCGAGGCGACGAGATCCTGCTCGACCGCCCGGCGGATTTGCTTGCGGCGTCCCGTAGCGGCCGGCTTTAGCCGGCCGGGCGCGTCCGCCTGTTCCGGCAGGCCTGAAAGCCTGCACCACGTCAGCCGGACGACGAGCGATCCAGTTCCACCAGCAGCTTCGACGCGGCGCCGGCGCCGATCGTCAGCGGCTCCCGGCCTGCCCGGCACAGGCGCACCGCGTCGGCCGCCATGTCGCGCGCTTCGACTTCCACGAGCTCGCCCGGCTTGAGGCGGTTGTGCTCGATGAATCGCAGGAACGCCGGATCCTGATCGGCGATGCGCGTCACCTTCAGCGCCTGGCCGACCGGGCACGTCAGCAGGTTGTCCAGGTGCCGGGCGGCGATGGCGCCGTCCGCGCCGGGAATCGGATCCCCGTGCGGGATCGTGGGTCGGCCGGCCCAGCATCTCGTCGATCCGCTCGATCAGGCGTTCGGACACGACGTGCTCGAGCTGCTCGGCCTCGTCGTGCACTTCGGCCCAGCTCATCCCCATCACGTGCACCAGAAAGGCCTCCACGAGGCGGTGACGCCGCAGCACGAGGCCCGCCAGCTGCTCGCCCGCCTTCGTCAGCCGCACGCCCGAGTACGGCTCGTACTCGGCCAGCCCTGATTCGGCCAGCGCCTTCACCATCGTCGTGGCGGTGCCGGGCGTGACGCCGACCGCCGCCGCGACGTGCCCCATCGGCAGCAGGCGCTGACCTTCAGGCAGCGTCGACTGACCCTGGTAGATCGCCTTCAGGTAGTTTTCGACCGTGCTCGAAGGGAGCATGCAAGGCTATTATCCGACGAAACGCCCGATGAAGAGACCCGATGAAGAGACGATGACGAAGACGACGGAGAAGACGAAGACGCAGCTGGCCGACGCCATCGCCACGCCCGACGGCAAGCGGCGCTACGTGCGCACGCTGTTCTCGACGATCGCGGATCGCTACGACCTGATCACCGTCGCTGTTGTCGTACGGACAGGATCAGCGGTGGAAGCGCCGGCTCGTCGATCTCGTTCCGGCCCGCGGCGTCGCGTCCCGGCGGACGTGCGCTGGATCTGGCGACCGGGACCGGTGACATCGCGTTCCGCCTGGCGGCCTCCGGATGGAACGTGATTGGGCTCGACGTCACGCGGCGCATGATCGAGCTGGCGCGCGACAAGGCCGTGGCGCGCGGACGGCGGGCGCGTCCCGCGGTTTCTCGTCGGCGACATGCTCGCGCTGCCGTTTCCAAACGGATCGTTCGACGTCGTGACCGCCGGTTATGGATTGCGAAACGTTCCCGATCTTCGCGCGGCCATCGACGAGATTCATCGTGTGCTGCGCGACGGAGGCCGGGCATTGTCGCTCGACTTCAACAGGCCGGCGAATTCTGTCGTGCGCGCGCGTCTATCTGGCGTATCTGCGGCTGACGGGCGGCCTGCTCGGCTGGGTGCTCCACGGCGATCCGGACACGTATCGCTATATCCCGGCGTCGATCAGCGGCTATCCAGGCGCCGAAGGCGTCGCGCGGCTGCTCGAGGCGCGCGGGTTCGTCGACGTTGAATACAAGGCGGTGCTCGGCGGCCTCATGACGATCCACATCGCCCGCAAGGCAGGCGGGACATAGCATGGACATCGACACGTCGAAGTGGTCGGGCGAGGGTTCGTTCACCCAGAGGCTGATCGACCACCTGGCGAGACTCGACGGCCTGACGCACGTCCGCGTCGAGGACGCTCCGGCGAGCCGTTCGGAGGCCGACTACAACTTCATCAGCAACGAGGTATTCGTGGCGTTCGAGACCGCGGCCAGGACGGAGCCGGTCAAGCGGCTCGGCCTGTTTCCCGGGTTCGCGGACGATCCAGTACCAGAAGCTGGACGTGCCGGGCTCGAGACCCGGCTGGCGGCGGAGCCCGAGATCGGCGCCCCGGACTACTCGGACGACGGGATGCTCCAGTATCTTCGGACCGAACGGATCATCCCCCCTTACCAGACCAGGGGTTACAAGCTGGTCGAGCTGGTCAGGCTGTACGACGCCGGCGCCCCCAGGCGTTCCTAATGACCCTGTGCCGTCGTGCCGATACGCGCATAGTCAATGAGTCTGGTTCCTTCACTGCTGCAGGCGATCGTCGGGGTCGACGGCGAGGCCCTCGTCATGCACGCCGGGGACAAGCCCTACGTGGTGGCCCCGTCGGGCCAGATCGAGTTGGCCAGCCGCGGACTCACCCTCGACGCTGTCAACGGCATCGTCTCCCAGCTGCTGCCGCCCGATGCGTTGAGCTCGCTCGAGGAACTCGGGGCGATTCAGCAGGAACTCGCGGCGCTGCCGGAGTTTCCGGGCGAGAGTTTTACGGTCGTGGCCGCCCGCGGCGGAGACGACGTCTGGGTTGAAATCCGGCGCCGCAAGATGTCGGACGACGACCAGCTGCCGGACGACATCTTCGGTGATTCCTCTTCTGCCGGCGACCAGAGCCTCAAGGCGACCGCCGGCGCCGGCCACGCGGACATCGACGCGGTCGGCCCGCTGGGCCAACCGGCCGAAGGCGACGAGCGACGAGGTTTCGGTCGATCTCGGCGCGCTCGAAGTTCCCGATGCCGGGCAGTTGTTCGAGGGGCAGCCGCCGGCCGTGACGCCGGAGCCAGAGGTTCCGCGGCCGGTTGCCGCCGCGCCGCTTCCGGCGCCCGAACTCGCGCGACCCAGGCCGGAACCTGCTCCCGCAGCACCACGGGCACCCGTCGTCGAGCCTCCGCCCGTCGTGGCGCATCGGCCGCCGTCGCGGCACCGCCGCCGCCTGTAATGGCGCCGCCGCCCGTCGCGCCGGTCTCTATTGTGCCGCCGCCGGTTGTGGCCGCGGCCGAGCCGCCGAAGCCCGTGGCTGCGCCTCCGGTGGCGCCGCCCGCGCCCGAGCCGCCCGCGGTGCAGGCACCAAGGCCGGCGCAACCATCCGTTGCGGCACCGCCGCCGACTCTGCCGCCGCCGCCGATTGTGCCTCCACCGGCCGCCGCGCCGTTTCCAGTCGCCTCCGTACCTACGCCGCCGGCCGTCGTGCTGCCGATGTCGCGCAGTCCGATCCGCGCCGATGCGCCGCCGCCGCCGATTCCGGTGGGCGTGTCCGGGCCTCGATCGATTGCTGCGGATGGCCGCGGCGCGCGGCGCGTCCACGTTGTACCTGTCGTGCGACGCGCGGCCATCTGTCCGCGTGGACGGCGAAATCCAGATGCTCGAGGGCGAGCCGTCGCACGGGCCGAACGACGTCGAGTCCCTGCTGCTGACGCTGATGCCCGACCGCAACCACGAAGCGCTGCGCAGCGGCGTGGCGACGGAATGGATCAGCGACGTCGACGGCGTCGGTCGCGTCCGGTGCCTGAGCTTCCGCGATCATCGCGGGCCGGGCGGCGTGTTCCGCATGATGCCGGTCCGTGCGGTGTCGGCCGAACAGCTCGGCCTCTCGAGCGAAGTGCAGTCGCTGGCCCTCGAGGCCGGAGGCCTCGTGCTCGTCGCCGGATCGCGTCTGAGCGGCAAGCGCACGATGATCTCGGCGCTCGTCGATCTCATCAACCACACGCGCCGCGATCACGTGATCACCATCGAAAGCGAGATCAACGTCGTCCACGAGCGTGGAACGTCCTTCATCAGCCAGCGCGAGGTGCGCGGCAGCTACGACGATGTGGACAGGGTGGCGCGGGCTGCGCTGCGGGAAGATCCGGACGTGCTGGTGGTCGAGTCGATGCGCACGGCGCCGCTCATCAACGTGGCGCTCGAAGCCGCGGCGTCCGGCCAGCTCGTGATCGGCGGGTTCCCGGCCCACAACACGACCGCGGCGGTCGATCGCATCATCAACCTGTATCCGCCCGAGAACCGCCGGCAGGTGCAGCTGGCGATGGCGGAGAACCTGCGCGGGATCGTGGCGCAGGTGCTGCTGCGGAAGACCGGCGGCGGCCGGCTGCCGGCCCGCGAAGTGCTGCTGAACACGCCGGCGGTGGCCGGCATCATCGCGGAGGGGCGGACGTCGCAGCTGCCCGCCGCGATCGAAGGCGGGCGCCGGCAGGGAATGGTGCCGCTCAACGACTCGCTCGCGGCGTTCGTGCAGAGCGGGGCGGTCGACGTTCGCGAAGCGTATCGCCGCGCCGCAGACCGCGCCGGGTTCCTCGCCGTGCTCAAGCGTCTCGGCCTGGACACCGTCGCGATCGAGCGGCCTGGTGCGGATGCCGGCGCAACGCCGAACGTAGAACGTAGAACGTAGACGACCTGCCCGCCCCACCCGCCTGCCCGCCCCACCCGACCTACCCACCTACCTGTCGACGAACTGTTCCAGCGCCTTCAGGAGAAACGCCAGCACGTCCGCTTCGGTCACATCGCGAACGGGCCCCGACTGGTTCAGCGGCTGTTCCGAGACGTTCGTTCTGTTGCCCCACGTCCGGCTGGTGCGTCCCATCACCTGCGGCACCGCGCCTGTGGTGTCGAGCACGAGCTCGATGAAATCGTCAGCCGACTTGTCCGACATCAGCCGGACGCCCCCGCTTGGCGTGAACAGGCTGAACAGGTAGCCTTCGGAGCGCAGCACGCCGCTCGTTTGCCGGAAGAGCGGTACGGCGATCTGATCGAGGAATACTCCGTACTCGCGTCCGGCTTCGTCGTTGGCAGTGCGCCGATCCGCGGCCGTGCGCTTCGCGCGTTCGATGGTCTGGAGGATCTGCTGGCGAACGGCGGACACTTCCATCAGACGACTCCCGTGGCGCGAAGCTGTCCGATGACCTCGCCGCCGAGGCCCAGATCCTGCGCCAGCACGGTGTCCGTATGCTGCCCGAGCGTCGGTGGTGCCGCGCGCATGGACGGCCGGTGTGTCCGACAGCTTGATAGGTGTGCCGAGCACGCGGATGTCGCCCGCCGCGGCGTGATGCATCGGCACGATCATCTCGCGCGCCGCCAGCTGCGGATCGCTGAACACCTCGCGCAGATCGCGGACCGACCCGCAGGGGACGCCCGCCGCCGTGAGCTTCTCGATCCAGTAGCGGCGCGGGTGCGGACGCAGCACGCCGGCCACGATCGGCCGCAGCTCGGCGTAGCCCGTGACGCGCCCGCGGTTGGTGGCAAACTGATCGCCGGCGTCGAGGCCGGCGACCTCGCAGAAGCGGCGCCACTGCTCGTCGTTGCCGACGGCCAGGACGAAGTCGCCGTCGGACGCCGAAAACGTCTCGTACGGGACGATCGTCGGGATGGCGGTTGCCGAGCCGCACCGGCGGCGCATCGGTGGCGAAATAGATGCCCGCCTGGTAGGTGAGCAGCGCCGCCACCGCGTCGAGCATGCTGACGTCGACCAGCTGGCCGCGCCCGGTGCGCTCGCGCGCGTAGAGCGCCATCGAAACGCCCTGGGCGGCGAACATCCCCGTCACGATATCGGCGATTGCGACACCCACGCGAACCGGCGGCGCGTCGGGCGAACCGGTGATGCTCATCAGCCCGCCTTCGGCTTGCAGCACGGCGTCGTAGCCGGGCTCCTGGCGGCGGGGGCCGGTCTGGCCGAAACCGGAAATCGAACAATAAACCAGCCGCGGATGCGCCGGCGCGAGCGACGCGTAGTCGAGGCCGAGCTTCGCGAGCGCACCCGGGCCGGAAGTTCTCGACGATGACGTCGCTTTTCGCGATCAGGCGATCGAGAAGGGCCCGGCCTTCCGGGTGCTTGAAGTCGAGCGTCACGCTTTCCTTGTTGCGATTGATGCTCAGAAAATAGGCGCTCTCGGTGCCGAGGAAGGGCGGTCCCCAGTGCCGCGTGTCGTCGCCGCTGCGCGGCTGCTCGACCTTGATGACGCGCGCGCCCATGTCGGCGAGAAGCATCGTGCAATACGGCCCCGAGAGCACGCGCGTGAGGTCGAGGATGGTGATACCGTTGAGAGGACTCGTCATCCACTGGACTATACTGGCTTTTCGGCTCGATGACGCTTGCAGCCGCTCCCAACCTCGCCAGAATTCCCGCCGGCGATTTCCTCATGGGCGCGGCCGACGCCGAGCTCGATGAGCGCCCTGTTCATCGCGTCACCGTCGCGGAATTTTTCATCGGCCGGTTTCCCGTCACCAACGACGAGTACGTGAAATTCGTCCGCGCGACCGGCCACCCGGTGCCGTCGATCGACGAGCTGCCGCTGATCGCGTCGGGCGACCTGCAGACGGTGTTCAGGGATCTCGCGACGCCGTACATCTGGCACGGTGGGCAGCCGCCGGCCGGCCACGGCAATCATCCCGTCGTGCTCGTGCGGTATGCCGACGCCGTGGCGTACTGCGCGTGGTCGTCGGAAGCGACGGGCCGAACCGTCCGCCTCCCGACCGAGGCGGAGTGGGAGAAGGCCGCGCGCGGCGGCGCCGGGGGCCTGCGGTACCCGTGGGGCAACGACTTCGACCCGTCGGGGTGCAGCTACCTCGCGGATCGTTCGGCCAAGCGGCAGCGGGGCACGCGGCCGACCGGTACGTATCCGCCGAACGCGTTCGGCCTGTGCGACATGATCGGCAACGTGTGGGAGTGGGTGTCCGACTGGTATCACCCCGAGTACTACAGCAGCGACGATCACCGCAATCCAGCGGGCCCGCCCGACGGCAGCCAGCGCGTCGTGCGCGGGGGATCGTGGGTGACCGAAGACATCGCGATGCTGCGTTGCTCCTATCGTCACAAGGTGCCGCCCGACACGTACGCGTACAGCATCGGGTTTCGGATCGCGTGCGCCGCGCTCGTGGATCATTGACGTGACGCCCGCCGATTACGAGAAAGCCCGCCGGCTCATCATGCGCCGCGACCCCGTGCTCGGGGCCGTCGTCAAGCGCATCGGTCCGTGCGGCATGGCCGCGCGGCAGAGACACGATCATCTCACCGCGCTCGTCGGCGCCATCGTGAGCCAGCAGCTCTCCACGAAGGCGGCCGCGACGATCTTCGGCCGCTTCGTGGCGCTCTTTCCCGGCGGTGAGATTCCCGGCGCCGCGGCCATCCACGCCCTCGAAGACGACGTGCTGCGCGCGCGTGGGGCTGAGCGGGCAGAAAGTGGGCTATCTGCGCGATCTGTGCGCCCGCATCGGCGACGAACGGCTTCGGCTCGACGAGCTCGAGGCGCTGCCGGACGATGTGGTGATCGAGCGGTTGACCGCGGTGAAGGGATTCGGCCGCTGGACCGCCGAGATGTTCCTGATGTTCCGGCTGCACCGGCCGGACGTGCTGCCCGCCGGCGACCTCGGCATCGTCACCGCGATTCAGCGGCTGTACCGCCTGCGCAAACGGCCCGATGCGAAGCGGGTGTTGAAAATCGGCGAAGCGTGGAGGCCGTATCGATCCGTCGCGTCGTGGTACCTGTGGCAGACGCTGCACGAGGCGGCGGAGGCGAAGAAGGCGGAACGGAGAATGAAGAACGTGAGAACGATGAAGACGCAGACCATTCTGCATTGTCGTTCTACATTCTGCGTTTTCAGGAGCAGCACCACGATCCCGGCGGCGATCGCGATGAGCGTGCCCCGTTCGCTGAACAGCGTCTCGCGCCACGAGAAGGTGGCGGAATCCGGGCCTGGTGATGACATCGACCGTGCAGCGGGCCCGGACGGCAGCCCCGGCATCCACCGGCGCACGCGCCGGCATAGTCCCGGTAGGCATCGCCGAGGCGCGCGGCCAGCAGTTCCTCTTCCCAGCGGACGATCGCGTGGTACTCGAGGGCGAGCAGCAGGACGATCGCCGGTGTCGAGCCAGAGCAGCTGCGCGGTCACCGCGAAGCCGGCCCACAGCGCGATGTTGCCGATGTAGAGTGGGTTGCGCACGAGCGCGAACGGGCCCGCGGCGATGAGCGGGCCGAGCCGGTCGCTCCGCGTCCGCGAAATCGCGCCGATATGATGGACGCTCCACAGGCGGAGCGCTTCGCCCGCCGCGACCAGCGTCAGGCCGGCGATCCAGAACGGCGCCGACCGTCGCGGCTGAGGTAGCGGGAATGAAGATGAGCGCGGCGGCGAGGGGAAGAGGCAGCCAGGTCCGCTGCCGGAACAGCCAACCGCCGAGACGTGCGACACGGGGCGCCGGGGTCACCGGGTTCAGATTGTATGACGCCTTTTTGACAGCGTTCCGGCGGTTGATATAATTCGGACTGGTTCAGTCGTATATCCATGGCGCCTCAAATCGTCCCGGCAGCCGGCGTTTCCGTCCTCGATCTCATCGGCCGCACCCCCCTCATCCGGCTCCGGCTGCTCGAAAAGGAGTGCCCGGGCGTCGAGATCTGCGCCAAGGTCGAGGGCCAGAATCCCGGCGGTTCGGTGAAGGACCGCGCCGCGGCGCGGATGCTCGCCGAAGGCGAGAAATCGGGAGCGCTCCGGCCGGGGCTCACGATTCTGGACGCGACGTCCGGCAACACGGGCATCGCGTACGCGATGATTGGCGCGGCGCGCGGCTACAAAGTGAAGCTGTGCGTGCCGGCCAACGCCAGCCCCGAGCGCAAGCTGATCCTGAAGGCGTTCGGCGCCGAGCTGCTCCTCACGGACCCGCTCGAGAGCACCGACGGCGCGATTCGCGAAGCCCGGCGTCTGAAGGCGGAGGAGCCCGATCGCTACTTCTACCCGGATCAGTACAACAACGACGGCAACTGGATGGCGCACTACGACACGACCGGGCCCGAAATCATCGAGCAGACGAGCGGCGCGCTGACGCACTTCGTGGCGGGCCTCGGCACGAGCGGGACGTTCATGGGCACGGCGCGGCGGCTGCGGAAGTTCAACCCGGCGATCAAGCTGATCTCGTTTCAGCCGGCGACGGCCTTTCACGGCCTCGAAGGCCTGAAGCACATGGAGTCGGCGATCGTCCCGGGCATCTACGATCCGGCGCTGGCCGACGAGGATCTGCGCGTCGAAAGCGAAGACGCGTTCGAGATGGTCCGGCGGCTGGCGCGCGAAGAAGGCGTGATGGCGGGCATCTCGTCGGGCGCCGCGCTGGCGGCGACGCTCCAGGTCGCGCGCCGTCTCGACAAGGGCCTCGTCGTCACCGTGTTTCCGGACGGCGCCGAGAAATATCTGACGGAAAAATTCTGGACGCGCCGATGCCTGAAGTGACGCCTGACGTGAACGTTCAAGTGTTCCGTGTGACCGCCGCGGTGGACGAGGCCATCAGGCGGCACGGCGAGGAAACCTACCCGCACGAGTGCTGCGGCGCCCTCGATCGGGACCGCAGGCCACGCCACGGCGACCGTGGCGCTGCCGAACACGACGGAGGAAGGTCCCCGGCGACGATTCATGGTCCGGCCGTCGGATTATCGTCTGGCGGAGCAGCGCGCGCACCGAGCTCGGCGGCGAGCTGCTCGGGTTTTATCACTCGCATCCGGATCACCCGTCGCGGCCGTCGCAGTACGATCTCGATCATGCGTGGCCCACGTTCGCGTACATCATCGTGCGTGGCCGTCGCTGCCTGCCGGCCGAAGCGGCGAAGCCGCGAAGGCTGATCATGTCTGTGTGGTTTCTGAAGGAAGACCGTTCCGCATTTGAAGAGGGCGAGCTCAATGGCGACTAAGATTCTGATTCCGACCCCGCTGCGGCCGTTCACCGACAGGAAGGACGCGGTCGAAGTGGATGGCAAAACGGTGGGCGAGCTGCTGGCCGATCTGATCAGCAGGCACGCCGGCCTCAAGGCGCATCTGTACAACGCTGAAGGCAAGCTGCGCAGCTTCGTCAACATCTACGTCAACGACGAAGACATCCGCTACCTGCAGAAGGAGCAGACGCCGATCAACGCGGGCGACACGGTCAGCATCATCCCGTCGGTCGCGGGCGGCGCGCCGGCGGCGGAAGCGCCGGCGGCCCTTCCGGAGCTCACCAAGGACGATTTCAAGCGCTACAGCCGTCATCTGATCCTGCCGGAAGTCGGCGTGCTGGGGCAGCAGAAGCTCAAGGCCGCGAAGGTCCTCTGCATCGGCGCCGGCGGCCTGGGATCGCCGGTCGCGATGTATCTCGCCGCAGCCGGCGTCGGCACGATCGGCATCGTCGATTTCGACGTCGTGGACTTCAGCAACCTGCAGCGGCAGATTCTGCACGGGACGCCGGACGTCGGCCGCCCGAAGCTCGATTCCGCGAAGGACCGGCTGCTCGCGATCAACCCGAACATCAGCGTCCCGACGTACAACACCGCGCTCTCGTCCGAGAACGCGCTCGAGATCTTCGCGCCCTACGACATCATCGTCGACGGCACGGACAATTTCCCGACGCGATATCTCGTGAACGACGCCTGCGTCATCCTCGGCAAGCCGAACGTGTACGGCAGCATCTTCCGGTTCGAGGGACAGGCGTCGGTGTTCGCGACGAAGGAAGGCCCGTGCTACCGGTGCCTCTACCCGGAGCCGCCGCCGCCCGGGCTCGTCCCGAGCTGCGCGGAAGGCGGCGTGCTCGGCGTGCTGCCGGGCGTCATCGGCTGCATCCAGGCCGACCGAGACGATCAAGCTGATCATCGGCGCGGGCGAGCCGCTCATCGGCCGCTTCCTGATCTTCGACGCGCTGCGCATGAAGTTCCGCGAGCTGAAGCTGCGGAAGGACCCGGACTGCCCGGTGTGCGGCACGCATCCGACCGTCACGAAGCTGATCGACTACGAGCAGTTCTGCGGCGTGCAGGCCGCGGTGGAGGAGCCGGTCTCGGGCGGCACCACGGAGATCTCGGCGGTCGATCTGAAGAAGCGGCTCGACCGCGGCGACGTGCTGACGATCGTCGACGTGCGGGAGCCGAACGAGTATCAAATCAACAGGATCAACGGTTCGATCCTGATTCCGCTCGGCGACATCCCGAAACGCTACGTCGAGCTCGACCCGAACGACGAGTTCGTCATGCAGTGCAAGGTCGGGGCGCGCAGCGCGAAGGCCGCCGACTTCCTGCGGTCGAAGGGCTACAAGAAGGTGCTCGAACCTGAGGGGCGGGATCCTGGAGTGGATTGATAAGGTTGATCCGAGCCAGCCAAAGTATTAATATCGGACTCTAGTGGTCGTATTTCGGATCTGACGATTTATGCTGAGGCTCTCCAAAAAGGCCGATTACGCCCTGATCGCCATGAAACACCTGGCGCTCCGGGGCGACCAACGGCTCGTCGAGCGCCCGCGAGATCGCGGAGCAGTACGACATTCCGATCGAACTTGATGGCGAAAGTCCTGCAGCGGCTGGTCCGTCGCGGGCTGCTCGCCTCGCACCAGGGCACCCGGGGCGGCTACGAGCTGGCCCGCCGGCCGGTGCAGATTTCGGTCGCTGACGTCATCCAGGCGATTGACGGCCCGGTGACGGTCACCGCCTGTTCGACGGACGAAGGACAGTGCGACCAGTACGCGAAATGCAATGTGCGCGATCCGCTGTGGCGGGTCCGCGAACGAATCCTTTCGGCCCTCGGCGAGTGCACGATCGCCGAGCTGGCCGCCGAATCGCCGCAGACGGCGCCGCCTGCGCCGGCGCGCGCGGCCGTGCTGTTGACGCATCTGTAGGGAACGCATATGGCTGTGAAGCTTCCGATCTACATGGACTACCACGCGACGACCCCGGTCGATCCCCGGGTCGTCGAGGCGATGCTGCCGTACTTCACGCAGCACTTCGGGAACGCGGCCAGCCGCAACCATCCGTTCGGGTGGGAGGCCGAGGAGGCCGTGGACAAGGCGCGCAAGCAGGTGGCCGATCTCATCGGCGCGAACGCGAAGGAAATCGTCTTCACGAGCGGCGCCACCGAGTCGGACAACCTCGCGATCAAGGGCGTCGCCGAGATGTACCGCGAGAAGGGCAATCACATCATCACGTGTGTCACCGAGCACAAGGCGGTGATCGACACGTGCAAGCGCCTCGAGAAGGACGGCTACCGCGTCACGTATCTGCCGGTGCAGAAGGACGGCCGCATCAGCCTCGACGCGCTGCGCGCGGCCATTACCGACAAGACGATTCTCATCTCGATCATGACCGCCAACAACGAGATCGGCGTCATTCAGCCGATCGCCGAGATCGGCGCGATCGCGAAGGAGAAGGGCATCCTGTTCCACACCGATGCCGTGCAGGCGGTCGGGAAGATCCCGTTCAACGTCAACGACCTCAAGGTGGACATGGCGTCCATCAGCGCGCACAAGATGTACGGGCCGAAGGGCGTCGGCGCGCTCTACGTCCGGCGGCGCAACCCGCGCGTGCTGCTCGCCCCGCAGATCGACGGCGGCGGCCACGAGCGCGGCATGCGCTCCGGCACGCTCAACGTCACCGGCATCGTCGGCTTCGGCAAGGCCGCGGAACTCTGCCGGCTCGAAATGGCTGCCGACACCGCGCGCCTGAGCGCGCTGCGCGACCGTCTGAACGCGCGGCTGCACAAGGGCCTCGACGAGATCTACATCAACGGATCGACCGAACATCGTCTTCCGCACAACCTGAATATCAGCTTCGCCTACGTCGAAGGCGAGTCGCTGCTGATGGGCATCAACGACGTCGCGGTCTCGTCGGGGTCGGCGTGCACGTCGGCCAGCCTCGAGCCGTCCTACGTGCTGAAGGCGCTCGGCGCCGGCGACGATCTGGCGCACTCCTCGATTCGCTTCGGCCTCGGCCGCTGGTCGACCGAAGAGGAAGTGGACTACGTGGCGGACAAGCTGACGAACGTCGTGACGCGGCTGCGCGAGATGTCGCCGCTCTACGAGCTGGCAAAAGAAGGCGTGGACCTGTCCACCATGCAGTGGCAGACCGAAGGACAGCACTGAACTGGCATACCGTAGCGTCCGGCTTCAGCCGGACGTCAGAGGAAAACAATGGCTTACTCGAACAAAGTAATCGATCACTACGAAAACCCGAGGAACGTCGGCTCACTCCCGAAGGAAGATCCGAACGTCGGCACCGGGCTCGTCGGCGCACCCGAGTGCGGCGACGTCATGAAGCTGCAGGTCAAGGTGAACCCCTCGACCGGCGTGATCGACGACGCGAAGTTCAAGACGTTCGGGTGCGGCTCGGCGATCGCGAGCTCGAGCCTCGCCACCGAGTGGCTGAAGGGCAAGACGGTGGACGAAGCCCTGGCCATCAAGAACACGGACATCGTCACGGAGCTGAGCCTGCCGCCGGTGAAGATTCACTGTTCGGTGCTCGCCGAGGACGCGATCAAGGCGGCGATTGCCGACTACAAGAAGAAGCAGGACTCGTCGGCCGAAAAGGGCACGGACACGCACGCCCAGCCGACGGCGTAACGAACGTTCAACGTTGAACGTTGATTGACATGATTCAGATCTCCGAAGGCGCGGCGCGCAAGATCCGCACGTTGATGGCCAAGCAGGGCATCGACGAGGGCGGACTGCGCGTCGGCGTGAAGGGCGGCGGCTGCTCGGGCCTGAGCTACACCTTCGCGTGGGAGAAGCAGGCGCGAATGGGCGACGAGGTGTTCGAAGGCCCGGACGGCGCGAAGATCTACGTCGACAAGAAGAGCCTGTTGTATCTCAACGGGACGGTGCTCGAGTACGACACGAACCTGATCAGCAAGGGTTTCGTGTTCAACAACCCGAACGCGAAGTCGACCTGCGGCTGCGGCAGTTCGTTCGGGGCGTAGAGAAAAGAGGTCGGTTCACGGTTCAAGGTTCAGGAACCCTGAACTCTGAACCCGTGAACCGTGAACCTTTCGATGTCCACCCCATCCCCCGCTCCCACGATCCAGGTTTGCCACGATTGCGGCGGCGGTGCGCCCGTCGACGCGCACTTCTGCCCGCAGTGCACGAAGATCCTGTCGATCGGCCGGCACGGGGATTACTTCAGCTTTCTTGGCCTGCCGCGCAGGCTGAACCTGGACGCCGCGGAGCTCGAGCAGCGGTTCCGGACGCTCAGCCGCCAGTTTCACCCCGACTACTTCTACAACGCGACGCCGGCCGAGCGTCGGGCGAGCCTCGAACGCTCGTCGTACCTGAACGACGCCTACCGCACGCTCAAGCAGCCGATTGCCCGCGTCGAGTACCTGCTGCAGCTCGAAGGGTTTGCGCCGCGGTGGCCCCGAGCAGGGAAGCAAGGTTCCGCCGGCGCTCCTCGAAGAAGTGTTCACGCTGAACGAGGAGCTCGACGAGATCCGCGAGCTCCGCGCCTCCGGTGCGCCGGAGAGCGTCTGGAAGGCGCGGCTCGGAGCGCGCGCGCGGGCCGATCGAGCAGAAGCGCGACGCTCACGAAGCCGGCCTCCAGGAGTTGTCGGCCCGTTGGGACGCGCTGCTCGACGCCCGCGCGGGCATCGTCGAACGGCGGCCTGTGCTCGAGGCGCTTCGCGAGCGCGTGCTCGAGCGCAACTACATCAACAACCTGCTCGCCGGCATCGAACGGGAGTTGGCGCAGTGAGCCGCGTCGTCGGCATCGATCTCGGCACGACCAACAGCCTCGTCGCGTTCGTCGGCGACGGCGGCCCGGTCGTCATCCGCGACCGCAGCGGCGACGGGCTGCTGCCGTCGATCGTGTCGGCTGCGCCCGACGGGACGATTTACGTCGGCCGCGAGGCGCAGCGGCGGCTGCTCACCGACGCCGCGCGCACCGTGTATTCCGTGAAGCGCTTCATGGGCAAGGGCGTGGACGATGTCCGCGACGAGGCGAGCCTGCTGCCGTTCCGTGTGAGCGGCGAGAGCGGCGGGGTGGTGAAGATCGGTCTCGGCGATCGCGAGTTCACGCCGCCGGAGATCTCGGCCTTCATCCTGCGCGAGCTGAAGCGCCGCGCCGAGGCGTTCTTCGCCGAACAGGGCGAGGTCGACAACGAGGTCGATCGCGCCGTGATCACCGTTCCGGCGTACTTCAACGACGCGCAGCGCACCGCGACGCGCGACGCCGGCCGCATCGCCGGCCTCGACGTGATGCGCATCATCAACGAGCCGACGGCCGCGTCGCTGGCGTACGGCCTCGACAAGCGGCACGCCGGGCTGATCGCCGTGTACGATTTCGGCGGCGGCACGTTCGACATCTCCATCCTGCGCGTCGAGGACGGCGTGTTCCAGGTGCTGGCCACCGGCGGCGACACGCATCTCGGCGGCGACGACATCGACCTGCTGCTCATGCACCGCGTGCTGGCCCAGGTCGGCTGGACGCAGTCCGCCGAGCGCATTCAGGAAATCCGCAAGGCGGTCATCCAGGCGAAGTGGGATCTCTCCGAGCGTCGAGACGACCGAGCTCAACGGCGCGCCCTTCACCCGCGACGAGTTCGACGCGCTGATTCGCCCGATCGTCGATCGCACGCTCGAGCCGTGCCGTCAGGCGCTGGTGGACGCGCAGCTCGACGCATCGCAGATCGACGAAGTGGTGCTCGTCGGAGGATCGACGCGGATTCCGCTGGTCCGCCGCCTCGTGGGCGAGCTGTTCGGCCGGACGCCTCACAGCGAGCTGAACCCCGACGAGGTCGTCGCGCTCGGCGCCGCGGTGCAGGCGGACATCCTGGTGTCCGGCAGCCGCGAGATGCTCCTGCTCGACGTGACGCCGCTGTCGCTCGGCATCGAGACGCTGGGCGGCGTCGTGTCGAAGATCATCCTCCGCAACTCGACGATCCCGGCGACCGGCAGCGAGATGTTCACGACCGGCGCGGACAACCAGACGGCCGTGGACATCCACGTGCTGCAGGGCGAGCGCGAGCTCGTCGCGGACAATCGATCGCTGGCGCGGTTCAAGCTGCGCGGCATTCCGCCGATGCCCGCAGGCCTGGCGCGCGTGCAGGTGCAGTTCCAGATCGACGCGAACGGCATCCTCAGCGTCACCGCCCACGAGCTTCGTACCGACATCGAACAGACGATCGAGGTGAAGCCGTCGTACGGCCTGACGGACGAGGAAGTCGAGCGGATGCTGCTCGAGTCGTTCGAGCATGCCGAGGCCGATTTTGCCGCTCGCCTGCTGATCGAAGCCCGAAACGAGGCGGAGACCGTCATCCAGGCGACGGAGAAATCGCTGCGCGCGCCCGAGTTCGACGAAATCGCGCGCGAGCTTCCCCAGGGGCAGCCGCAGCGGATCGAGTCGGCCCTCGTCGATCTGAAGGCCGTGATGGAGTCGGCCGATCGCGAGCTCATTCAAGAGAAGACGCACGTGTTGAACGACGCCACGCGGCTGCTGGCCGAGCTGATGATGAATCGCTCGGTGCAGGCGGCGCTGTCCGGAAAGAACGTCAACGAACTGTAGGAAAGATGTAGTGCAGGCCTTCAGGCCTGCCTGACGCATATGCCGAAAGTCACGTTCATCATGGACGGCGAGACGAAAACCGTGGAGTTCGAGCACGGCAAGCTCCCGTACTCGCACCACGGCAAACCCGAATCGTTTCTCGACGTGTCCAAGCACTTCGACCTGGGCCTCGAGCACGCCTGCGGCGGCAGCTGCGCCTGCACCACCTGCCACGTCATCATTCGCCAGGGCGCCGCCAATCTGAGCGAGGCGCAGGACGACGAGCTCGACCGGCTCGACACCGCCTGGGACCTCACCACCGAGTCGCGCCTTGGCTGCCAGGCGGTGATCAAGGGCGACGTCGTGTGCGAACTGCCGATGTACACCCGGAACTACGTTCAGGAAGGCGGCGGCATCCAGCTGGGCAAGTCCGACAGGAAGGATCGCAAGGCCGAAGGGGTGACGCCGTGAAGTGGACTGACGCCGAGGACATCGGCATCGCGCTGACCGAGAAGTTCCCCGACGTCGATCCGCTGACCATCCGGTTCACGGACCTTCGCGACCGCGTTCTCGCGCTCGACGGCTTCGACGACGACGCCAAGGCCTCCAACGAGCCGAAGCTCGAGGCCATCCAGATGGCGTGGTACGAGGAATGGAAGGACGCGCAGTAACGTGAGCGGCCTGGGTGATCTGTTTCGCCCGGCCATGCGCGGTTACTTCATCCCGCTCACGGCCGGCCTGCTCCTCGCGGCGAGCACGTTTCTTCCCTGGGTCACCATCGGCGACACGGCGCTGCGCGGCATGCCCGCCGTCCCGGCGATGTGGGTGGCCGGCCTCGGCGGGCTCGCATCGGTGCTGGCCGCCCTGAGCATCATCACGCGCAGGAACTCGCGGCATCCGCTGCTCGTCATCGGCCTGGCCGCGCTCGGCATCATGGTGCTCTCGTGGCGCATCATGCCCCGCACCGCCGGCGAGCGCGCCCTCACGCTCAAGCAGGCCTTCGCGATCGTCGAAAACACGCCCATCGGCGAAGCGCCGATCGCGCTGGCCGGCAGCGGCATCTACGTCGGCCTCGCCGCGTCGGTGGCCATCGTCGGGTTCGGCCTGACGATCGTCGTCAGGCGCGCGACGCAGACGTACGTCGTCGACAGCCCCGACGACGACGTTTAGGCCGAAGTCGTGCGAGAGGTGCTGATCCTCGCGGCGACGCCGCTCGAAGCGGCGAGGCTGAACGGATCGCCGGTCGTGATCACAGGAATCGGCGCCGTGAACACCGCGCACGCCCTGACGCAGTACCTGCTGACGCGGCCGAGGCCGGCGCTCGTCATTCAGGCAGGAATCGCCGGCGCGTACGTGCCGGGCGGCCTGGCCGGTTGGAGCGGTCGCGCTCGCGACCAGCGAGACGTACGGCGACCTGGGCGTTCTGACGCCGGAGGGCTGGCGGCCGGCGGACGAAATCGGCATTCCGCTGGTCGAGGCGCACGGCACGCGGCCGGCGCGCTTCAACGAGTTTCCGCTCGATGCCGCACTCGTCGCGCGTGCGGTGGCGATCTGTGGTCCGCTCGTGGCCGCGGCCGGGCCGTTTCTCACCCTGTCAACAGGTGACCGGCGTCCGCGCGCGCGGTGACGAACTGCATCGCCGGTTCGGCGCGCTGTGCGAATCCATGGAAGGCGCCGCCGCCGCGCATGTCTGCGCGCTGCACGATGTGCCGTTCCTCGAGGTCCGCGGCGTCAGCAACCTGGTGGAGGATCGCAACCGGAGCGCGTGGAAGATCGCGGAAGCCGCCGCCGCCGCCCAGGCCGTCGCCCTGCGCCTCGCCGAGACCCTCTGATGGCTTCTGGACCTCTCGGACCCGATGGACCCCTCGGACCTGGTCGCCGCGGTGGACCCTTGGTGTTGGCCTATTCCCCCTGCCCGAACGACACGTTCATCTTCACCCCCTGGGTGGAAGGGCGCATCGAGGGCGCGCCGCCGGTCGTCGAGCGCTACGAGGACATCGACACGCTGAATCGCATCGCGCTGGCGGGCGAACCGGACGTGGTGAAGATTTCGTTTCACGCGTACGGCCATCTCCGCGATCGGTACGGCTTGCTTCGCAGTGGCGGTGCGCTCGGGCGCGGGTGCGGACCGCTCGTCGTCGCGCGGGCCGGGTTCGATCCCGCCGTGCTGGCTAGCCGGACGATCGCGATTCCCGGCCGCCTGACGACCGCCGCGCTGCTCGTTCGCCTGTTCGCGCCCGAACTCTCCGAGGCGAACATCCGTGTGATGCCGTTCGACGAGATCATGCCGGCGGTGTGCGCCGGGCAGGTGGATGCCGGCGTCATCATCCACGAGAGCCGGTTCACGTATCAGCGCCACGGCCTTACGCGCATCGTCGACCTGGGCGAGTGGTGGGAGCGCGAAACGGGCCACGCGATTCCGCTCGGCGGGATCGCCATGCGGCGCGATCTCGGCAGCGACCTGATCCACCGCACCGAGCGCGCCCTCACAGCGAGCGTGGATTACGCACACTCGCACCCCGAGCACGTGTGGCCGACCATCCGCCGGCATGCCCAGGAAATGGAAGACGATGTGATGCGGCAGCACATCGCGTTGTACGTGAACGACTTCACGCGCGATTACGGCGCGGAAGGAAAAGCTGCCATCGAATACCTGCTCGGCAGGGCGAACGATCTCGGTATTGTTCCGGCGTCGAAGCTACCGCTCTTCGTGTGAGATGGAGCAAGGTGCTTCGATGGGATCACGCAAGGTGCTTCCACGGATCCTGCGGGTACAGTCGAGTACGATACAAGGTGCTCCGGCTGGATCGCGCGGGGTGCTGAGCACCGTGCCGGTTGCCGTCGCAGCAACTTGGGTGATCGCACCCGAGCACTCTGCATGATCCAACCCAGCAACCCTGCATGATCCCTCCGAGCACTTTGTCTGATCGCCCTATAATGCCGGCATGCTGACACGTCGGATGTTTCTCTCCGCCGCCGCGGCCGGGGCCGCCACGCTATCCAACTTCGCGCGGCTGCCCGAATTGGGTGCCGCGGGTACGACCTGGTCATTGCGGGCGGCCGCGTCATCGATCCATCGCGTAAGTTCGACGCGGTCGCCGACGTCGGCATCACGGGCGGGAAAATCGCCGCCGTCAAACCTGGCCTGGCCGGCGCGCAGACGATCGACGCCCGGGGCAAGCTCGTCGTGCCCGGTCTGATCGACATCCACACGCACGCGGGCCGCGGCAAGGACGATCCCGGCCTGTGCCTGGCGGACGGCGTGACGTCGCTTGTCGACGCGGGCTCGCAGGGGGCGGATCGGATCGACGAGATCGTCGCCGTGGCGAAGGCGGCGCCGAACCGGATGCTCGTGTTCATCAATGCGGGAAGGAAAGGCATCATTCCCGAGGGCGATTTGATGGATCTCGCCAACGTCGATGCCGCCGCCATGCGAGCGGCCATCGAACGGCATCGCGGTATCGTGGTCGGCATCAAGGCGCGGCTGTCGAAGACCGTCGCGGGAAGGAACGACCTCGAGGCGCTGCGGCGCGCGCAGTCGGTTGCCGGGCCGCTGCGCATTCCGATCATGATTCACATGGGGCAGACCGAATCATCCCTGCCGGACATCCTCGCGGTCCTCAAGCCGGGCGACATCGTCACGCACATGTACGCGCCTCCGCCCAACGGCATCTTCGACGCGCAGGGCAAACTGCTGCCTGCCGTCGCCGATGCGCGCAAGCGCGGCATCTGGTTCGATTTCGGGAACGGCCGCGTGGATCACTTCACGTGGGACATCGTCGAGCACGCGATGGCCGAGCGCGTCTATCCCGACACGCTGTCGACCGACTGGGGGCAGCCGGCGCGGACCGACCAGGTGTTCAACTTCGCGAACGTCCTGTCGAAATTCCTGGTCGTCGGCATGCCGCTCGACCGTGTCATCGCGTGCGGTACGGTCAACGCCGCGAAGACGCTGCCGGCGTTCAAGGGACTCGGTACGCTCGCCGTCGGATCGACGGCCGACGTCGCTGTTCTCGAGCTGCGGCAGGGCTCATTCGAGTTCGACGACAACTACAAGGGGAAGCGCACCGGTACCCAGCGGCTGTTTGCGACGAAGACGGTCTTCGGAGGCAAGGGCTGAAAGCGCTCCGGCTGGCTGCCGTGTTCTCCTGGGCGGGCGACGAGTCTTCCGACAACAGCACACCCTTACGCAGGCGCGATATCTGTCCGGTTGAATCGTCTCCGACGAACAGCAGCGTGTCGCCCGCGACGGCCGCGCTGGCATACGCGAGGCAGTCTCCAAAGTTCAGCGCTGCCTGATGCCAGCCGCGTCGCGCAGGCGCTCGTGCAGCTGCGCGATGCCGTCGGTCAGGCAGGCGGGGCCGGGCTGCAGGATGTAGGTCGATTTGATCTCGAAGATATGATCGTCACGCACGGCGGCCACGCGGTCCCATCCCGGCCGGTTCTGAATCGTCGCCTTTTTCATCTTCTTGCCGCACCACGACGCGAAGACCACCTGCGGATCGCGTCGCGCGACCTCCGCCGGGTCGACGACGCGGTCTTTGGCCAGTGCGCACCGGGCGAGCTCGGGAAAAACGGGATCGCCGCCGGCGATCGCGACGAGCTCTTCCACCCAGCGGATGCCCGAGATCAGGGGTTCGTCCCACTCCTCGAAGAACACACGGGGGCGTGCCGGCAACCGCGAGGCTGACTCGCGTATCCGTTCCAGATCGGCCTCGAGGCGATCGGCCAGCCGTTCGGCGTCCGCCTGGCAGCCCACGAGGCCGCCCAGCATCCGAATCATCTGGAGGATCTCCGCGACGCTGCGCTGGTTGAATGTGACGACAGGCAGACCACGCCGAATCAACTCCGCGACAAGATCGGCCTGCAGATCCGAGAACGCCAGGATGAGATCGGGCTCGAGCGCGACGATCTTGTCGAACTTCGCGTTGATGAACGCGGAGATCTTCGGCTTCTGCCGCGCTTCCGGCGGCCGCACCGTGTAACCCGAGACGCCGACGATGCGGTCGCCCTGGCCGAGGAGATACAGGGTCTCGGTCGTTTCCTCGGTGAGGCACACGATGCGACTGGGGAATCTCGTCATTTGGTCAACTAGTCATCTAGTCATTTGGTCATTGCTGACATTGGGAGAACGTCGGCAAAGACGAAACCGTCACGCTCCACGACCTCGCCTGATTCGATTGGAATCGGCCGCGCGAACATCGGACCGGCGTAGGCGAATGAGTGGAACTCGCCGCGTTCGCCGCAGGGATCGATCGATGCCGGCAACTCGTCGAGCAGCGAGGCGTCGAACTCCCGTCCGGCGAAGCGCCTGTCGAGGACCTTCGGGTTCACGCACGTCAACCGGGCGCGCAATCCGCCGGCGACCATCGTGCGCGCGAGTGCCGTCGTGTCGGCTCCGAACAGCGGGAAGATCGGCGTCAGTCCCGTGCCCGCGAGGCGCTCCTCGCGATAGCGCCTGATGTCTTCCAGGAACAGATCGCCGAACGCGACGTGCGTGAAGCCTTCGCCGACGGCATTGTGCACCGCCGCCGCCATGGCCCGCTCGTACACCTCGTTGGGACATGGAGACGGGATCGGGATCTCCCAGAGCGGCAGCCGCAGCGCCTCGGACTGCGCCCGCAGCAGCTCGACCCTCACGGCGTGCATCGCCACGCGCTGATGGACTTCGTTCACCGTGGTCAGCATCCCGGCGAGTTCGATGTCCGGCTGCTGACGCAGGACGTGCACCATCCAGGCAGAGTCTTTGCCGGAGGACCACGAAATCAAACATTTGGTCATGTAGTCATCTCGTCATTTGGTCATCGTTGATCAATTGACAAATTGTGGAAGTGAAGAACATGGAACGGGGAATGCTTGTTCGAGTCGATATGAGCGAACTCAGCGAAACACTCAAAGAGCGCACGATGTCGTTCTCCATCAGTGTCGTGCATCTCATCGACAGACTTTCTCGAAGCATTGCAGGTGATGTTGTCGCCCGGCAGCTGGCAAGAAGTGCAACATCGGTGGCCGCGAACTATCGTTCCGCCTGCACTGCTCGGTCTCGCCCTGATTTCATTGCCAAACTCTCGATCGTCGTCGAGGAAGCCGAGGAATGCGTCTATTGGCTTGACCTTGTCGTTCGAGCAAGACTCGTCGATGACGCGGTCACGGTTCGTGGCGAGTCCAACGAACTTCGGGCCATCTTTTCAAAATCGCTTGGCACCGCGCGAGCGAACCGCCGTTCAGCCACCAGGGCGAACTAGCGCCTGCCATCAACAATTACCAACTCCTTCAACGATGACCAGATGACCAAATGACTAAATGACCCGATTCACCATCACCAGCGAGCCTCCGGGTGAAGCACCCGCCCCAGCTCGCGCGCCGCGCCGACGATGCGAGGTCCCGGGACGACGTATTGATCGCCGACGAGAACGTAGATCCGTTTGTCTTTCACCGCCGGGACGGAGCCGAGCGCGTCCCACGCGCGCAGATCGCGCGGAGAATTCGAGTCCTTCGCGCTCTGGCCGTAGCGCAGCTCGATGATCACGTCCGGCCGCCGCGCCAGGATCATCTCCGTGCTCGCCTGGAGCGACTGCTGCTTGAGGTCGCTGAAGATGTTATCGCCGCCCGCGGCGTCGAGAAGGTCGGCGAGGAAGCCGTAGCCGCCGCTGACATAAATGTTCTGGAGCGACGACCGGTCGCGTTCGAACACCAGCATCGTTCGCGGCCTGCGGCGCCCGGCGACCGTCGATCTGACGCCGGCGAGCGCCTGTTCCATCGACGCAGCCAGCGCATTGGCCTGAGCGGCGTAGCCGATGCGCGCGCCAATCGACCGGATGGTCGCCATGATGTCCGGCATCGCGCGGTGCTCGTAGGTGTAGTAGGGGATACTCGCGCGGTCGAGGCCGCGCCTCAGCTCCGTCTGCGTCCCGTAGACGATCACCAGGTCAGGCTGCATCGCGAGGATCCGCTCGGTGTCGGGGTCGAGCAGGGCGCCCACTTTCGGGAGCCTCGTCGCTTCGGGCGGAAACTTGTCGTAGCTGCTGACCGCGATCAGCCGGCTCCCGGCCCCCATGGCGAAGATCATCTCCGTGGCGGCCGGGATGAGCGAGATCACCCGGCGCGGCACGGGATCCGCCGCGGCGCCGAGCGCAACGCATGCGGCCGTGAGAATCAGGATCAGGCGTTTCATCATCGACTCCTCACCTGCGCCTGACGAGCAGCCACAGAAAAAACGGCCCGCCGATGACCGCCGTGACGATCCCGACCGGGAGCTCGATCGGCGCGAACAGCGTACGGGCGATGAAGTCGCAGGCGATCAGGAACGTCGCGCCGAACAGCGCCGACGCCGGCAGCACCAGCCGGTGATCCGAGCCCACCACCAGCCGCACGATATGCGGCACGACGAGGCCGACGAACGCGACGGGCCCGCTGATCGACACGGCGGCGCCGGTCACGAGCGACGCGCTGACGAGCGCCAGCCGCTCCGCCCGCTGCACGTCGACCCCGCGGGCCGCAGCGGCGTCGGCGCCGAGGCTGATGAGATCCAGCGGCCGCGGCAGCGTCGCAACCATGATGCACGCGGCGGCCATGAGAGGCAGCGCGGCCACGATCGGCGTGAAGCTCCCGACGTCGAGCGCGCCCATCAGCCAGCGGACGGTTCGGAACGTGTCCGCGAAGTCCGTCAGGTACTGGACCGCCAGCGTCAGCGCCGAGAAGAACGCGGTCATCGTGACGCCGGCCAGCAGCAGCACCGTCGTCGACAGGCCGCGCCTCCTCGCCGTCGCCAGCATGTAGACGATCGCCAGCGCGCCGATCGATCCGGCGAGGCTGGACAGCGAGACTGACGACAGGCCGGCAATCGCGAAATCGAAATGGAAGGCGATCGCCAGCATCGCGCCCAGGGCCGCGCCGCTCGACACGCCCAGCGTGTCAGGCGTGGCGAGGGGATTCCGGAGCAGCGCCTGAAAGATGGCGCCGGCGAGGGCAAGTGAACCGCCGACCAGCGCGGCCGCGAGGATGCGCGGCAGCCGGGCGACGAAGAAGATCTGGGCGTCGGCGTTGTCGGCAAACGGGATCGACCGATCGAACACGCGCGCGAGCGAAATCGACGTCGTGCCCATGAGCGGCGCCGCGACGAGGGCCGCAAGCAGCAGTCCGCCGAAACCGGCCACTGCGACGATCAGGCGCCCGCGTACGTGCTGCACGTCAGATCCGCGCGATCGGCGTGACCGTCAGGTGCCCCGCTCGCTCGTGCAGATGGACGTCGGCCTCAACGTCGTACAGCGCGCGAATGTTCGCGGGCGTGAGCACGTCGGCCGTTGGACCGCTCGCCAGGACGCGGCCCTCGCGGACGAGGATCAGACGGCGGCACAGGCTGGCGGCGAGGTTTAGATCGTGCGTCGAGAGGACCATCGCGACGTGTCCGCCCGCATTCAGACGCACGAGCAGTTGCTGTACCTCGAGCTGGTGGCCGACGTCGAGCGACGCCGTCGGCTCGTCCAGCAGCAGGAGCTCGGGATCCTGCGCCAGGGCGCTGGCGATGACGACGCGCTGCTTTTCGCCGCCGCTCAGTGTGTGGAACGGGCGCGCGGCGAACGCCGACATCCCCGTCGCGTCGAGCGCCTGTTGCGCCACCGCGAGATCCTGCGGCCCCTCGAGCGCGAAGGATCCCAGGTGGGGAAACCGGCCCATCAACACGATTTCCATCACGCTGAAGTCGAACGGCGCGTGCGTTTCCTGGGGAACGTACGCGATCTTCCGCGCTGCCTCACGCCGCGGCCAATCGGCAAGGCGTCGCCCCTCGAACGCGACCGATCCCTGGCTGGGGCGCAGGATGCCGCCCATCAGCTTGAGCATCGTCGTCTTGCCCGATCCGTTCGGGCCGAGCAGGCCGACGAGCTCGCCGCGATGGATGGCAAGCGACACGTGGTCGACGGCCATCGGGCCGCCGGCGCGGTAGGCGAACGAGACCTCAACGGCGTGCAGCACGCGCGTCTTTCCAGGAGGAACGGCCATCGTCGGGAACCAGGTCCACGGCCCAACACCCAGACCGCTGCACCTGCCCTTCGCGGCGCAGCTGAAGCGGGTGGCTGAACAGCCGGCTGCTGGTCACGACCGTGTGGTACTCCCCGCGCTCGCCGCACGGATCGACGCCGAGCCGCCGCAGTTCGGGGAGCAGGTCTTCGTGCAGGGGACGGCCGAGCCACGTTTCGTCGAGAAATTCCGCACGAGCCGTCACGATCAGCGCTTCCGAGCCGGACGCGACCCACTCGTGAAACAGCGACTCGGTCGATTCGCCCCACAGCGGTTCGACGGCCGTGAGGCCGGACGCGGCGCACATCCGATCCGCCCACATCCGATGCTCGTCGAACATGATGTCCCCGAAGATGACGTGGGTCACGCCGCCGGCCGCGGCTTCGTCGAGCGCGCGATGGAACGCGGCGTCGTAGGTCTGCCACGTGCAACGTCCGGCGATCCGCGGCAGGCCGAGCCTGTCAGCCTGTGCCGCGATGACCTCCGGCCGCAGCCCGTGCGAGCGGCTTCGCGCGGCTTCTTCGTCGAACATCGTCACCATCGAGACGACGTTGTAGTCGGCGTGGACGCGGTGCAGGGCGGCGCAACTGTCCTTGCCGCCGCTCCAGGAAATCGCCGCCCGAGGCTTGCCGGCGGACATGGTGGGACGCTCCTTTCGGCGTCTTTCGCGCCGGGAACAAGACGCCCCCGAAGGCAGGTTTCCTGGCTCGCGGATCACTGCGGCGCTTCTCGTCTTCCCAGGCCTCTTGAGGACCCAGTGACGCGGTCAAGGACCAGGGACTAAGCCCAGGGCCGGGGACCGAGCGAAGCGACGCTCCCCGCTTACAGTGGCGAGACCGCGTGGGTGTTTCACCCACTTCCATGGCCGCCGGGGTCGACGTCGGATTGAGAATCGAGTATAGCCCCAGACACGCGTTGTGGTTGCCTGCCGATGAGATTTTGCGTAACATTAACTGATCGCGATTGCCGGTATCTCCAACAACCGAGAGGACTTCATGAGCAAGAGTTCGACCGTCACCGTTCGCGAAAGGCCCGTTTCGGAAGTGGCTTCCGCGTCGGCCGGCGGCCTTACGATTCACGGTGAGACCATTATCGTGTCGACCGATCAGCGCATCGAGCTGGTCGACCTCACCAATCGCATTATGGAGTTCGCGCGGAAGTTCAACATTCGGGAAGGGCTGGTGAGCCTCTGGTCCATGCACACCACCTGCTCGCTGTTCATCAACGAGTTCCAGACGGCTCTCCTGACCGACATCAAGCGGTTCCTGGAGCAGATGGTCGCCCGCGATGCCGAGTGGATGCACAACAACCCCGATCACTCGGACTGCGACCGCATGAACGCGGACTCGCACCTGCGGGCGCTGATGCTGGGGCACAGCTTGACGCTGCAGGTCAGCGGCGGGGAAGTGGTGCTCGGGCAATGGCAGCGGATTCTGATGGCCGAACTCGACGGGCCGCGTGCGCGCACGCTGCGCATCCAAATCTGGGGAATAAGCTGAGTCGGGGAATCTAGTCATTTGGTCATCTCGTCATCTGATCGTTGGTCAATCGAGCCATTGGACCAATGGATCAACGATGACCAAATGACCAGATGACTAGATGATCAGATGCACGCCCGTCTTTCCTCCGCCGGCCTCTCCGACATCGCAGACAAACTCGACGCCGGCGTTCGCCTGAACCTGGCCGACGGTGTCCGTCTCTTCGACAGCCCGGATCTGCTGTCAGTTGGATGGCTCGCCAACCGCGAACGCGAGAAGCGGCATGGGCCGAAGACGTTCTACAACTACAACATCCGTGTCGAAGCCACCAACGTGTGCGTGGCGAGCTGCCTGTTCTGCTCCTTCGCGCGCCTCAAGCCGGGCGACCCCGACGCGTACACGATGTCGCTCGATGAGGCCTGGGACAAGCTGCGCCGCCGATCGGCCCAGCCCCTGACCGAGGTGCACGTCGTCAACGGCCTGCACCCGGATCTGCCGTTCGACTACTACACGGAGCTCCTTCGGGGCTTCAAGCGAATCCGGCCCGGCATTCACCTGAAGTGCTTCACCGCGGTGGAGATTGCCTTCTTCGCGGACCTGTACGGAAGAACGGACGAGCAGGTGCTGCGCGAGCTGATGGACGCGGGACTCGACTCGCTGCCGGGCGGCGGCGCGGAAATCTTCGCCGAGCGCGTCCGGCAGAAGATCTGTCATGACAAGTGCGGCGCCGACCGCTTCCTCGACATCCACCGCATCGCGCACCGCCTCGGCATGCGCTCGAACGTCACGATGCTCTACGGCCACATCGAGACGGCGGAGGAGCGCGTCGACCATATGCTGCGCGCGCGGGCGCTGCAGGACGACACGGGCGGGTTTCAGGCGTTCATCCCGCTCGCGTTTCATCCCGACAACAACCAGATGCGCAAGCTGCCGGCGCCGAGCGCAGCCGAGACGCTGCGCGTCCACGCGGTGGCACGGCTGATGCTCGACAACATCCCGCACGTGAAGGCGTTCTGGATCGCCACCGGCGTCGAAGTCGCGCAGACCGCGCTGTGGTTCGGCGCGGACGACCTCGACGGCACCGTGCAGGAGGAAAAGATCTACCACATGGCCGGCTCGACGACGCCCGAGGCGATGACGACGCGCGAGATCTCGCGGCTCATCCGTGCCGCCGGCCGCGAGCCCGTCGAACGCGACACCCTCTACAACGTCATCGAATCTGGTCATTTGGTCATTTAGTCATCTGGTCATTGATTGGTAAGATTGATCAGACGTGACCGGATGATCAGATGACTCGATGACTAAATTCATTCCCGTCCTGACCGCCTACGAAAAAGAGCACGTGCGGGAGAGACAGCCGCTGCCCGAGGAATACCTCGGGTTGTCCGACGAGGAAATGGATCGCCGGATCGCGGCCGCGCGCGCCAACCTCGGCAAGCGGCTCGTGATCCTCGGGCATCACTACCAGCGCGACGAGATCATCAAGTTCGCCGACTACACGGGGGACTCGTTCAAGCTCGCGGGCGAAATCAGCAAGCACCCCGACGCCGAGTTCATCGTGTTCTGCGGCGTGCACTTCATGGCCGAGAGCGCCGATGTGCTGTGCGCGCCGCACCAGCAGGTGATCCTCCCCGACCTGGCCGCCGGCTGCTCGATGTCCGACATGGCCGAGCCCGAGCAGCTCGAGAACTGCTGGAACGATCTCGAGCAGATGGGCATTCTTCCCGGCGCCGGAGGGCGGCAGGCAACCGGTGCTGCCCGTCACCTACGTCAACTCGGCCGCGTCGATCAAAGCGTTCGTGCGGCGAGCGCGGCGGCGTCGTCTGCACGTCGTCGAACGCCGCGGCGACGCTGAAATGGGCGTGGCAGCGCGGCGAGCGCGTGTTGTTCCTGCCCGATCAGCACCTCGGGCGCAACACCGCGTACAAGATGGGCGTCCCGCTCGAGGACATGGCGCTCTGGGATCCGAACGAAATCTGGGGCGGGCTCGAACCCGACGCCGTCCGGCGCGCGCGGATGCTCTTGTGGAAGGGCCACTGTTCAGTGCACGAGCGCTTCACCGTGCGCCAGATCGAAAACATCCGCCAGGAGCACCCCGGCGTGCGCGTCATCGTGCATCCGGAGGTCCCGTTCGCAGTCGTTCAGGCGGCAGACGACTCCGGGTCGACCGAGTACATCATCAAGCAGGTGAAGAACAGCCCGCCCGGATCCGTGTGGGCCGTCGGCACCGAAATTCACCTCGTGAATCGGCTGGCGAATCAGGTGGCGCCCGACCGGACCGTGCTGTCGCTCGATCAGTTCGGCTGCCTCTGCTCGACCATGTTCCGCGTCTCGCCCAACCATCTGCTGTGGGTGCTCGACGGCCTCGTGGCCGGCGAGGTCCGCAACCGCATCGTCGTTCCCGAGAACCAGAAACACTGGACCCGCGTGGCGCTGGATCGCATGTTGTCGCTTGTCGATTGAGCGGCCGCTGAAGTACGATCCCTGGTTCGACGACTCAAAAGGAGAACTTCATGGCATTTACGCTTCCTGCCCTGCCCTATGCCGCCGATGCACTCGAGCCGCACATCGACAAGCAGACGATGGAAATCCATCACGGCAAGCATCACAACGCTTACGTGACGAACCTGAACGCCGCGCTGGAGAAGGCGCCCGAGCTGCAGTCGAAGTCCATTGACGACCTGTTGAAAGGGCATCAACAGCGTGCCGGAGGCGATCCGCACCGCGGTGCGGAACAACGGCGGCGGCCACGCGAACCACTCGATGTTCTGGCAGATCATGGGCCCCGGAGGCGGCGGTGCGCCGACCGGTGCGATCGCTGACGCCATCAACGCGTCGTTCGGCGGGTTCGACAAGTTCAAGGAAGAGATGAAAAAGGCCGGCGTCGGCCGCTTCGGCAGCGGCTGGGCCTGGCTGATTGCCAGCGGGAACACAGCTGACGATTGAGAGCTCGGCCAACCAGGACAGCCCCGTGATGGAAGGCAAGAAGGTCGTCATGGGCATCGACGTCTGGGAGCACGCGTACTACCTCAAGTATCAGAACCGCCGCCCCGACTACCTCGACGCCTGGTGGAACGTGGTCAACTGGGCCGAGGTCAACAAGCGCCTCGCCGGCAAGTAGAAGGCCGCTCGACAGAGGGCAGGTCAGGCGACGCGGTTCGGAGCCGGTCTCTGCTGCCCGACCCGCCCGACCCGCCCGACCTGCCCGCCCAGTGATCCTCTTCCTCTTCCTCGCCCATCTCGCCGTCGGCATCGTCTTCTCGCTGGTGTTCGTCTCGCGCGAAGCGGGCGTGAAGTTCTTCCGCTTCAACGCAGGCCTCGCCGTCGTTCTGCTCGGCGTCGCGTTTGCGCTGCGTCCGCCCGAGGCGTCGGCGACGGAGGCAGGACGGCTGGCCGTTCTCGCGCTCGCCGTCGCTCGAGGCGGCAATGCTCCTCTACTGGGGGACGATCGGTCGGGCGCTCGCCTCCGTCCGTCCGGCCATCGTCGGGATTGCCGTGGTTGCGGGGCTCGTCGCGCTCGTGGCGCAGGGAATCGGGCAGGCGCAGGGCGTCTCCGCGCAAACGATGGTGGTTGCCAGCTTTCTCAGCTCTGCTGCGCTCCTCGGCGGCACGTGTACGGCGATGATTCTGGGCCACTGGTACCTCGTCATCCCGTCGCTCCAGGTGTCGCATCTCCAGTCGATCGTCAAGGTTCACATCGTCTCGATGGTCGTCCGGGTAGTGGTGGTGGCCGCCGCGGTTTTCGTGGCGATCGTCAGCTGGCAGCCCGGCACCGGCCCGAGCTTCAAGGGCTATATCCTGTCGGTGAGCGGCATTTTCTTCTGGCAGCGAGTGCTGTTCGGCCTGGTTGGGCCCGGCTTGCTCTCGTATCTCACCTGGGAGACCGCCAAGATCCGATCGACGCAGTCGGCGACGGGCATCCTTTACGTCGACTTCTTCACCGTCGTCGTCGGCGAGGTGCTGGCGAAATACCTGCTGCTGGCGACGCGCGTTCCACTCTAGAAAACGTAGTACACTCGCGAATTGCGGACTGCACCGCGGTCCGGAACCTGTGCAATTTCAGCCTACGAACCGCGTCAGGGCCGGAAGGCAGCAGCGCTAAGTAGATCCTGACATGTGCCGCAGGCACTTCCGGGCCGCGGTTCAGTCCGCAACGGTTTAAACCCCCGTGACCTACCAAGTTATCGCGCGCAAATGGCGGCCGCAGAAGTTCGACGACGTCGTCGGGCAGCACGCGGTGACGCGTACGCTGCGCAACGCGCTGGCGAACAAGCGGCTCGCGCAGGCGTTCGTGTTCGCCGGTCCCCGCGGGGTCGGGAAGACGACGACGGCGCGCATCCTGGCGCGCGCGCTGAACTGCGTGACCGGGCCGACGGCGGATCCCTGCGGCGTCTGCGACGCGTGTGTCGAGATCGCCGAAGGCCGCGACATGGACGTGCTCGAGATCGACGCCGCGACGCATACGCAGGTCGACAATGTCCGCGAGGTGATCGTTTCCGGCCTCGGCATCCTTCCGGTGCGCGATCGATTCAAGGTCTTCATCATCGACGAAGTGCACCAGCTGTCGAGCCATTCTTTCAACGCGCTCCTGAAATCGATCGAAGAGCCGCCCGCGCACGTCGTCTTCATGATGGCCACGACGGAGCTGGACAAGATTCCGGAAACCATCCTCTCGCGGTCGCAGGTGTACGAGTTCCGCACCATCAGCGGCAAGGCGATCACCGACCAGCTGCGGCGTATCGTTGACGCCGACGGCATCGAAGTCGCGGACGATGCGTTGAGGCTGATCGCGCGGGATGCCGAGGGCAGCATGCGCGACGCGCAGAGCAAGCTCGACCAGGTGATCGCGTTCACGGGAACGACGATCACCACGGCCGATGTTGCGACCGTGCTGGGCCTCGTCGGACGCGACCTGCTGATCGACGCCGTGGAGGCCGTCGCGAACGAGAACGCACCGGGCGCCTTCGACCTCGCCGCGCGGGCCGTCGAGACGGGATACGACCTGCGCGCTGTGTGCCGGGAGCTGACGCGAACAGTGCGCGACCTGATGGTCCTGTCGGTCGATCCGTCACGCGTCAACGACCCGGAGATCGCGGGCGAGGGAGACCGCGAGCGCCTGACCGCGCTCGTCAAGCGCTTCTCGCGCGAGGATCTGCTGCGCGCGTTCGATCTGCTCGCGCGCGCCGAAGCCGACATCCGCGTCGCCGCGCAGCCGCGCTATCACCTCGAGATGGTGCTGCTTCGGTGGATTCACCTGCGGAAGCTCGTGCCGATCGAGGATCTGATCGCAGGGACGGCGAGCGCTGCTCCCGCCGCTCCTGCGATATCGCCGCCGAAGCCCGCGCCTGGGAAGATCCAGGCCATGGCGACCGCGGCCGCCGCCAGGATCGCCGCCCCTGTCGCGCCGAAGGCAGACGTAGCGTCCGCGTTTGCGAGGGCTGCCGTAGCGTCCGTCACGACGAAGGCAGACGTGGCGTCCGCCACCCCGAAAGCAGACGTAGCGTCCGCCACCGCGAGAGCAGACGTAGCGTCCGGCTTCAGCCGGACGGAAGGAAACTTCAAGGACGCCTTTCTCGCGGAGATTCGCAAGGGCAAGCCCGTGCTGTACAACATGTGTGTCGCACAGGCGCAAAAGATTGAAGTCAACGGCGACCGGGCCGTGTTCACGTTCGCCGCGGGCCAGCGCGCGCTGCGCGAACAGTTCGAACAGAATCGCGTGTGGCTCGAATCGGTGGCGCAGCAGGCCGCCGGACGGCGGATCGCGGTGACGGCCGTCCAGTTCGAAGCCGCACCCGCGCCGGCAGCCGTCCCGGGCGAGCCCCCGCCGCCGCTCGATCGTAAAGCCGAACTCCGCCAGCAGGCGCTGGCCGAGCCGGGTATCCAGGCGATGCTGGAAGTGTTGCCGGTGGAAATACGGGATGTAGAAGAGATGTAGGGGTTCAAGGTTCAGGGTTCAGGGTTCGAGAAACCCGAGCGCTGAATCAAGGGCTCTCCCGAACTTTGAACCCTGAACCTTGAACCCTGAACCTCGATGAACTGTGACGATGCCATGAACATCCAATCAATGATGAAGCAGGCGCAGCAGATGCAGGAGCGCCTCAAGAAGCAGATGGCCGAGCTGCGCGTCGAGGCGACGGCCGGCGGCGGCATGGTCACCGTCGTCGTCAACGGCTCGAAGCAGCTGCTGTCGTTGAAGATTGATCCCGAGGTCGTCGTGAAGGAAGACGTCGAGATGCTGCAGGATCTGATTCTTGCCGCCGTGAACGACGCCCAGCGCAAGGCCGACGAGCAGATGGCGCAGACGATGGGCGGCATGATGGGGGGCCTGCAGATTCCCGGCCTATGAGCCTTCCCGACCCACTCCTGCGACTGATTGAGGAACTGCAGCGCCTGCCGGGGATCGGCCCCAAGGGCGCGCAGCGTCTCGCCTTTCACCTGCTCAGAACCCCGCGTGAGCACACCGACCGGCTGGTCGAAGCCGTGCGCGACGTCAAGGAGCGCGTGACGTACTGCTCGGTGTGCAACAACATCACCGACGCGGATCCGTGCGTCTACTGCCGCAATGACGCCCGCGATCATCGCCTCATCTGCGTCGTCGAGGAGCCGCAGAACGTGGCGGCGATCGAAAAGACGCGCGAGTTCAAGGGCGTGTATCACGTGCTCATGGGCGCGCTGTCGCCGCTCCAGGGCATCGGGCCCGACGAGCTGAAGATCAAGGGCCTGCTCGAGCGGACCGCCGGCGGGGGCAGCGAGGTGATTCTCGCGACCAACCCGAACGTCGAAGGCGAAGCGACGGCCATCTACCTCGCGCGCCTGCTCAAGCCGCTTGGCGTCAAGGTCACGCGCATCGCAATGGGTGTGCCGGTGGGCAGCGATCTCGAGTACGCCGACGAAGTGACGATGCACAAGGCGATCGAAGGCCGGCGCGAGGTGTGACGCTCACGTGATGCTTCCGCACGCCTACGAGATGCCGGCCGCGGTTCTGATCCTGCTCAGCGGGATCGTCGCGTGTTTTGCCGGGTACCGCCTGTTTCGCCTTGTCCTCGCCGTCTACGGGTTCATCCTCGGCGCGATGCTCGCGAGCTCGCTGATGGCGTCGAGCAACACCGTCGGCATGATCGGCGCGGCGCTGCTCGGCGGCATCGTCGGCGCGCTGATCATGACGTTCGCGTATTTCGTCGGGATCGCGCTCATCGGCGCCGGGATGGGAGCGCTCGCGGCGCACGTCTTCTGGACCACGTGGCGATCGGTCGATCCGCCGGCGCTGGCGGTGATCCTGCTCTCGGTCGCCGGCGCGGTCGGCGCGATGCTGCTGCAGCGGTACGTCATCCTCTTCTCCACGGCGTTCAGCGGCGCATGGACGATGATTGTTGGGGGGCTGGCGCTGTCGGGCGACCCCACCGCCGCGCGGGCTGCGGCGACCGGCAACGTCTGGATTCTCTACCCGTTCGCGCCGATCGCCGCGCACCGGTGGGTCCCGTTTGCCTGGGCTGCGCTTGGCATCGTCGGTGCGGCCGTGCAGCTGGGGATCACGGCGGGGAAGAGGAAGCGGTAGGACTCCGAAGCGAAGGGCTAAGCGCTGAGAGCTGAGGGCTCGGTGAGCCCTGTGCCCTCAGCCTTCAGCCCTAACGTTGACCGGCCGCAGCAGCATTCGCTAGTATGAAAGGTCGCCTGAAGCGTCAGGAAGGCGGCAGACCCACCCTGTTCCTCAGTAGCTCAACGGCAGAGCATCCGGCTGTTAACCGGAGGGTTGCTGGTTCGAATCCAGCCTGAGGAGCCAATCTCCTTCAGGTCTATTCCGGACACATGGGTGACAGTTCATTCCGGAGACATGGGTAACACTTTCGGGCCGAACGGATTCTCGATCGGTTCGAGCCGGCACGTCTCGTCGTCGAAATAGCCCAAATCGTAGCGCATGAAGGTGACGAGCCAGACGCGCTCGCCGACCTGCGTCACGCCGACGTTCTGGCCGGCGAAGACGTGGCTGAGATTCACCTTCCGGCCCTGGAAGCAGATGCGGCCGCACTGCGTCACCGTGAAGGTCGCATCGTGGAACGGATAGGTGAGCTCCTCCAGGCCGCGATAGACGCGCGACGACGCGCGTGTAGACGTCGGCCGGCACCTTCATCCCGAGGCGCCTGATGGGGCCGCTCCCGGTTGAACTGGTCGACGAACGCATCGAAGCGCGCCTGCTGCTGCAGGACGTTGGCCGCGGCGGGTTTGGTCGCTTCCTTCTTCAGCGTCAGATGCATCCGCTCGTGCCGGCCGTTCTGCTCGGGATGGCCGGGCTTGCTCCGCTCGATCTCAATGCCGAGCCGCAGCCACCACACGGACAGTTTGCTCAGCCCGTAGAGCGCGTGCGCGGACGCGAAGGGCACGCCGTTGTCGGTGCGGATCGCGCCGCGGCAGCCCAAATTCCTTGAAGGTGCGCTCGAAGACGGTGAAGGCGAATTTCTCCTGCGTCGTCGACAGCGCTTCGCACGTCAGCAGGTAGCGGCTCGCGAAATCGGTGATCGTCAGCGGGTAGCAGTACCGCCGATCGCCGAGCATGAACTCGCCCTTGTAGTCGGCGCACCAGAGCGCGTTCGGCTCGGTCGGCCGCGACAGCGCGGTGCCGGTCGCGCCGGGCCGGCGCCGGCGCCGCCGCTTCACCAGGCCGTGGCGGTCGAGCACCGCATGGACGGTGCTGATGGCCGGCAGGTGCGGCGCGGTCGACTGCCGCCGCAGCTTCTCGCGGATCTTCGGCGCCCCCCAGCCGGGATATTCCCGCTTCAACCGCACAATCACCGCTTCAAGCTGCGGCGGCAGTCGATTGGCCTGGCGATACGGCCGCCGGCTGCGATCGGTGAACGCCGCGACGCCGCAGTCCTTGTAGCGCTCGAAGATCTTGTAGCCGGTCTTGCGCGAGATCCCGAACTCGGCGCACAGCGGCGCCATCTTCTCGCCCTCGAGCAGGCGGGCGACAAACCGGAGCCGCTCGTCCATGACGTGACACTCCTTCCAAGGCATGCCCCCTCCTCTGAAGGGGCAAAAGTGTCACCCATGTGTCCGGAATACGGTGTTACCTATCTCTCAGGAAGGACATCATTCTGAACGAGATTCATTCCACAGAGGGTTCGGAGCAAGTCATGAACCACCCTCTGGCTATGTTGTTCGACCAGTTCCTCAAAGAACGCACGTTTCTCAAAAACGTGACGCCCTCGACCCTCCGCTGGTATCAGGTCGCCTTCAAGAACTACCGCGCTACGCTCGATGACGACGCCTCGTCGGTCCCGACGAAGGCGAGCCTCCAAGCGTTCGTCATCCGGCAGCGCGACCGCGGCGTGCGTCCGGTGACCTGCAACACCTACATTGGGGCCATGAATGCGTTCTGCCGATGGCTGCACGAGGAGCATCACATCGCTGAACCGCTCAAGTTGCAGAAGCTGCGCGATGAGCGGCGGATCCTGACACTCCTCACCGACATCCAACTCCGCCACCTGCTCGCGTTCAGACCCAAAACGCTCCGGCAACACCGCACGCACGTCGCGGTGTGTTTGGTGCTCGACACGGGCCTGCGGTTGTCCGAGATGCTGAACCTCCGACGCGAGGGCATCGACTTCAGCAATTTGATTCTCAAAGTGTTGGGAAAGGGCCGAAAGGAGCGGCTGGTGCCCTTCTCGCCGGAACTCCGAAAGCGGTTGTTCCGCTACGACCAGCTCAGGGCGAAAAAAGACATCCGCAGCGACCTGGCGTTTGCCGGTTTTGGCGGCACTCGCTGGGAGAAGCGGAACAGCACCACGTCGCTGTATTTGCTCCAGGACAAGCTCGGGCTCCCGCGCTTTGGCTGGCATCGCCTGCGTCACACCTTTGCCACCAACTATCTCCGCCAGGGCGGGGACATCGTCCGACTCTCCATGGTCCTCGGGCATTCTCAAATCACCACCACCCAACGCTACCTGCACCTCCTGACGGAGGACTTGAGCGCCAGCCACCAAAAGGTGTCGATCTTGAATCGGTTGGGTTGAAGGCGGGCGACCGCCTGTCATCCTGCCACCCCTAAGGGGTGGTGGCATGACTGACAGTTGGACAGGGCCAGAAGTGTCATAGAGCACTGACAGTCAAATGACTGGTCTGACAGTTGACGAACTTCACTTTGTGGCTCGAAAGGCTGCCCAGTATGCAAGGTGCGGCGGTGCCGCACCGCGGCAGGCCAGGTCAGCTCTCACCCGCGTTCACTGGTGGGGGCTGGCAACCCCGAACACCTTGACCATTCCTGGAGTTCCCCCGTCTGTTCCGCGTTCCCTTCAACCTCCGCCATGAAGGGGCGAGCCCGTGCGGCCCCACCGGCGCGTGTTCCAAAATGCACAGCGCAGACTCGCCATGTGTGCGAAGTTATTCTGGGAAGTTGGGCGAGGGCACGATGCAGCTTTCGTAAGGGAGTTATGAAGATGAAACGGCTCATGACGGCGGCGGTGATCGTGTTGTTTGCAGCGCCTGGGGCCTTTGCTGCGAGCAAGACCCTGACGGGCAAGATCAGCGACAGTATGTGCGGAGCATCTCACAAAAAAATGGCCGCCCAGCACGGAGGCAACGTCACCGATGCAGCCTGCACCGAGGCCTGCGTGAAGGCCGGTGGGAAGTATGTGTTTGTCTCCGGGGGGAAGGTCTACACCATCGCCAACCAGGATGAGAAAGACCTCGCCCTGAACGCGGGTAAGACGGTCACGCTGACGGGCGACCTGCAGGGCACCACGGTCACCGTGTCAAAGATTGCGGCGAGCACGAAGACGACCAAGACGAAGACCTGACACCCGCTCCATGGAGGCTCGCGCTGTCTTGGCCTCGGTGATCACGAACTCTGAAAGCCAAACCGGGCCGTGTCTCTTTTTGTGGGCCGATGTGTCAGCTCGCGTCCACCTCCGCTGACTCGTCCCTCAGGGTGTCATCAGTTGGAGCATCACAGCTCCACGAACGCCTGAGTGAGTTCGTCTACGTGGGTTCGATTCCCCAACGCCACTTGCCCCACAAGTAGACGGGCCGCTTCTATAACAGGGGCGGTCGTCTTGCACCGCACGAGTTGTGAGCGTCAGGCTGCTGCTGGCAGCGTAGAGCACGGCATCCCGTATCATATGCGGCGTGACGACTTCGAAGGTCCGATGGTGGCAGTCGAACTTCAATCTCGGGTTCGGCGGAACGGTCACGTGAGCCAGCCTTAGTGGTGGCCGCGATACTCTGGATGTTCGGTCTAATTCCGCTCGGACGCTGGGTCGCGGTTGCCTGGGCAGGGCTGGTCTACCCGATTAGAGTCCCGCTGGTCATTCTCATTGCACTGGTTGGAGCACTCGTTCTCGTCGCACTACGCGCTCTTCTGGCAGCGACCGAGCCCCACCTCCTGCCTGGTTGGAACTACACGGAAGACAAGCACCTCGGGATCGTTTGGCGTTGGAGCTACGACGGGTCACACCTCGCTAGGTGGTCGCTTCGGCCTTACTGCCCGCAGTGCAGCACTGGCCTGCGGGGCGAACAGCAGGGTTACAAGGATATGACCACTTCGTTCATCTGCGACGAGTGTAGGTTTACGCAAGACATTCCGGGGAACGGCGAGCAGGTCATCGACCGAATATGCCGCCTCATCGAACGCGAAGCGAACCTCAGATTGGCGCGGGCCACATCAAACACGAGCAACAGCTAACTCATCGAGTCTCGGGCCGTCGTATGCTGCTGCGTCCCCTTCCTTGCCGCAATCCAGCGGCGTCACCAGGGCTCACAAGCCTGGTGCCGCCGCTTTCGTGTATCTGGCGATGCCCCGAGGAGACCGTCATGGGCAAGCTGAAACCCGACGTATGGACCGCCCTCGTCGCACATCTGGATCGCCTCGACCAACTCACGCAGATGCAACGCCTCGAAATCCCTGGAAAAGGTAGACCCGACCTTTCAAGGAGCCGCCGTGGAGCGCCGACGAATGGCCAATCGCCACTTCGCTGAATTGCAAGAAGAGTGGCGGCCAAGGATAACGCTGTAACCACTTTTGGCGTCCACATAGGTTGCTGGTCCTGGCAGCACGTGGCCATGATTGGCGAGGAGGATACGGAGTTGAGTTGCAATGGAAACCTTCGTGCTGGATCACTCAGCGTTGACCAACGAAGACGTCATCCGTGCGAATGCAATACCGCACAAACCTCAGATGATGGCCGAGGGGCATACGGTCGGCCTTCGTGCGATTCTCGAGTTTCACAATTGGTGTGTGCTGCCGTCGCTCAACACGCTCGTCCATCCGACCCCGAAGGAGTTCGCGCTCAAGCTGCTCTATGGCCGCATAAGGCTGATGGCCGCATAAGGCTTTGGCCGATAGCCTGCTGGTGCTGACTAACTTCAGACACGTCCAATCGATTGTTGGGGCATCACGAACTGCCGTCGAGCTCTACATCGACATGCACCTTCTTGCTCGCGACGCGATCGACAACGGACCTGAGAAGTTCTTCGCGTTCGACCGCGTTCAAAGGCTCAGGGCGGCGCGAAGGATGGTGGCGTTCCACGGCAAGTATCCCGATCTTCGCGAGCGAGGCGTCGAGACGTTCAGAGCTTTTATCGTAGATCAAGGTGCCGCCATTGATGGCGAGGTGGTGCGGCTGTGGGGAAAACGACAGAAGCCAACTCATTGCTCGACGACCTCGACTTCTATTCCCGTCCGACCCGGTTGGGGCCGGAGTTTCGACGGCTGGTCCAATGACGGCTATGACTACCGGAATTGGCAGCTTCATAGCGGTGCCGCTGGAGTGAATGGTCTCACCGACGAAGCGCTCATAGGCCCTTTCGGCCAATGCCCTTCACGTCGTGCATACCATTGCCGTCGGAGCCGTCGATCTGGTTGCCACGGAGCTGCACATTAGCGACACGATCGAAGACTTTGCCATCAGACTCGAAGGGTTGCGAATCATTCCTGGGCTTGTCTTGGCCGATGCCAGATTGCAATCTATGGGCGAACCCCAACGTGTGTTCATTACTCACCTTGCGCGGCCCGACGCCGCACCTGCACTAGCATCCCCGATGCAACGCGGCGAAGCTTGATGCCAAGTTCCTCCGCCATCAGGCATCCCAAGGTGAGCCGCAGCGTGGAACCATACGCATTGCCCCGGAAGTGATACCGAATGCGCTTCCACAAAGTTTGTGAACTCGGTGCCCTCCCGTTTGTCGGCGGGGCCTTCGGCGAGATCCCGACGTAAAGCAGTGTGAGGCCGTGACGCACGATGCAGCCGTCGAGCGGCACAATGCAAGGGGGCACTTTGAAATACCAGGCATACACCCCTGCAGTTCGTGGGACGCATGCCGTTGTCAGAACCTCTTCCCGCGACCAGACGCGAGATGGGTTGAGGAGCGCCGCCACTTCCACGCTCATGCCGTGTAGTCACGCTTCTCGGGTATCACCCATCGCACCCCGCCGCGTAGATTGGGCACATCGCCGACACAGAGTAACGAGCGATCATCGACACGCGATTGGCGTGTAATGAGTGGTTATTAGGGAATTGGTGATGTGCCGATTGCTGGTGTTGAACACGGCACCCGTTCGGAACGAGAAGGTTTGCCCCGGCGTGATGATGGTTGAGTTCATAGGGCTATCAGCCGGGAAGACAAGAATATCGGGCAGGAACGGCCCAAATTCCTGCGTGTAGAACTCGACATGAAACCACACGTTTGTCGCACAGCCCGTTCCCCGATTGCTCGCAGTGCCAGCGAAATCCAGACAGAGACCGGCGGAGCAAAATTCGAGTTGGCCCGAGCCAACCCAATTGTAAGTGCCAGCGCCAGGCGAAGGCGTGGGAGACGGGCTCGGCGTGGGAGCCGGCGTGGGAGCCGGTCTCGGAGTTGGAGTCGTAGTGCAATTTGGCTGAACGCCGCCACCGCGAATCTCGATGAACACTTTGTTTTCAGCCGTAGAGTGGTCGCAACCACCGGACACGCGGAGGCGGAGGTATTGCGCGAGCCAGACGTTGGCACCTTCACTATCGACATAGGAGAGGAGCTGAGTGCGATGCAGAGTGTTCTGATACGTTGATTCCAGCAGGCTCTGAAACTGGAACGGCAGATCGCGGGACGGGAATGTCAAGTTCTCAATGCCGCATGTCGAGACCGAAGCACCCGTAGTGATCTCGGCCAGCGTCCGCGACATGGCATCTGCATGGGAACAGCCATTGAGATAGAACCGAAAATACTCGGTCAGCCAGACGTTCTCGCCTTCCGCGTCAACATACGTGGGTGCGGTCTGGGTTCTGTGAAGACTATCGCGATAGACCCCCAGCAGGTCTTGAAAGAAGAGATTCGGTTCGTTGCGCGGCGGGAAGTTCACGACCATGGGTGACATCGGAAATCCAACCGGGTGCAAGATCCAATTAGGAGCCGCCCCTCCGCCGGCCAGCTTCGTGATAGATGCTGGGTCTGATTGCATGGTGGGCGCTGTGGGTGTGATCTTCGACGTGCCACGGGAATCTGGCCCACACGCGGACATCAATATTCCTGAGAGCCCGAGTGCAACGAAACAGGCGAAATCCTTCATTGGTCATCTTCCTTCAGTGGCTTACCCGGGTTAGGACAGGAACGGGGATGTAAATCAGGAGATGCGTGAGTCAGCAGCGCAGCCAGTGGTCAATACGTCATCACGGAACCAACGGCGGCGAGGGTCGAGGAGGGCGGTAGTCATCAGTGTGGCTATCGGCGGGAAAACGTCGGACGAACATCACAGAACGTCCCAACGCTACGCGAGCAACATCTTCAACCTTCGTTTCTTCAGCGTTTCGTCGGGGTTCACCGCCACTCCATCCACCCACCGCCGCAGCTGCGCCACTGTGACGACATGCGCTGTCGCCGGTTCGCGGACCTGAATCTCGAGCGGCGTTCCAGGGGCAACCGGGTCGGCCCACCCGTCGTGTCGGAGCAGGCTGACGCCGAGAATCGCCGCCTCGTAGAGCGATTCCGCCATCACCTCGACGCTGTGCCGCACCCCAGTCGGCCCGACGAAGCTGACTGAGCACGAGCGGAGCGACACGGCGACGGAGTGTAAACGATGGGGCGAAGAAAAAGCAAACCACCGATTCGCTTCACCGCGAAGGCGCAATGAACGTGCGAGAATTTCCCGCGCCCAACGACATTGCCCGGAGGATCGGATGTCTTCGTTTCTGCTTTATTGCAAACCGGACAACGTCGGAGACCCGGTCGATTATCTCGCCAGCAATCAGTTCGATAGGCTGCAAGCTGCCGATGAAGTCTGGGGCGTCACGTTTCGCGCAGGGAACTTGGTCCTACAGGCTCACCTTCAAGTATCGAGCATTGAAGACAGGGCAGGCGCGGAGCGGGCGCTCGGGCACACGGACCTCTGGGATTCCAAGCTCTACGCGATTGCGGAGCCTCCAGGCGAGCGGCGTGGGGACATCTCAATAACGGAGGTCGCCGCCGATCTCCGGTTTGATGGAGACGTCGAACGCCTGCCGGAACAATGGACACCCCAGAGTCTCCAGACGATGCGCCGGCTGACGGAGGAATCAGCAGGCCGCCTCAGGCAGATGTGGGATTCCCAAGCCGGTCGGCCTGCGAAACGAAATCCTGTATGGGAGCGCGACGAGCTGATTCTGGCCCTCGACCTGTATTTTCGTCTCGAACGTCGAGTGCCCGACGATGGCGACCCCGAGGTAATCGCACTCAGCGAGCTTCTCAACGCGCTTCCGATTCATAGCGACCGTCCTCACACCCAACGATTTCGCAACCCTAACGGCGTGGCGCTGAAGTTGGCGAATTTCGTGCGCTCGAGCAGCCCGGACACGGCATGTCGCGAGGCGGGAAACGCGACGGCCAGGTGTGGGAGGAGTTCTCGGGCGATGCACAGAACCTTCGTCTCACTGCCGACGCCATTCGAGCCGGCTACCTGACGCCAGATGCTGAACCACTTCGGGCTCTCGCGGAAGATGATGAAGAAGCCGAGTTCCCCGAGGGCAGGGTTATCTACCGACTACATCGGGCCCGCGAGCGAAATCGGTCGCTCATCGAGAAGAAGAAGGCCCAGTCACGAAAGGCAGGCAGACCGCTGGCGTGTGAAGCGTGTGGTTTTGATTTCGCGGTGGCATACGGTCTCGTGGGCGAAGGATACATTGAATGCCATCACGCCTCGCCGCTTGCGGATGTCGTCGGGGGCACGACAACGAGAACTGGGGACTTAGTCTTGGTGTGCTCGAACTGTCACCGGATGGTTCATCGAAAACGCCCCTGGCTTAGTGTCGATGCGATTCGACAGCTGGTGCGGCGTCCGACGTGACGGCCCTCGAGAAAATGTCTATAAATTAGGGAAGTCGGCGTTGAAGTCTCACCTCTTCTTATCGCCGGCCTTCTGCTTCGCCCAGCGAGCCTTCTGCGCCGCTGAAATCTTGGCGCGAGCGGCCTTTGACATCTTCCGGCGCTTGCGGACCACTTGAGGGACCAGGGAGCCGCGGAGCTTGTTGACGACGCCCAGGCGCCTAACACTAACCTGAGCGAGCTGGCCAAGGTCTGCGAGTAGCTTCGATGCCGTGTCTCTGACATCCGTCAACTGCTTTACAATCGCTTGCCGCTGGGTCATCCACTGATCTGCCTTCGCCACTGCGGTGCCGAGCAGCCGACCCAGGTCTTCTGCGAATCCTTCGAGTTGAGATGTTGTCTTCTGACGTTTTGCCAACTGATCCCCTCCGTTTCTACGATTATCCTCCAAAGGCGTGGCATTCCTTGAAGAGTTCGCAGTCAGTTGAGGGAGACGTTCGTGCGCGAGTTGAAGGATAGAACTGCCAGATGCCGATCAATGCGAGCGTGAGTTGGTTCTAACGCCGCAGCGTCCTGCGATGCGGTCAGTGGGCGCTGAGTGATCGAATCTGGAAAAGTGCTGCGAAAATGTGCCGAGGTTTGCGTCACCCACCGCCCGGGTGCCCTTCATCCGGGGTGGTGCCCGGGGTATCCCCCCAGGGCCAGCGGCGGGTCAACTTCCCCCCGGACTACGTCCCGTCAGCCAGGGGAATGATCATCGTCACGCTACCTTCCGTTCCGACACCGCGAGTGAGATGCCCCTTGCCGGTGACATCCTCCACGAGGAGGACAGTGCCGGGTTCGGCCCTAATCTTCTTTCCATCGGCCACCTCAATTTCGCGTTGTCCGCTGAGCTGAATCACGTATTGACGACGAGCCACGGGATGCCAGTCCGCGATGTAGTCCGGCGAAATCCGAGCAACGGTAGCGTTTCCGCTCACGGTGCCCATCTGATACGTCTCGAGCGTGCCTCTCGTCGGCGTTTGTGTCGATGTGAAGGTGCCCTGTCGCCGACCAATGAGTGGCGGCCTGAATGGCCCTGGCCCCATCGCCAATCCGACGACCGTCAAACTGACTCGCGTGGAGTGAACGAGGTCTCAGAGTTGGGGCACGGCACCCGGGCGAACCGCCACCGCCATTCAATCGCCAACCGCTGCCATTTTGGTGGGACCCACGAACCGCCGCCACCACCACACCCCCTGTAAGGGGGTGGGTGGCAGCGAGGGTGGCAGTATTGTCAATAACATGTCCATTTAGTTGACGGACATCGAGGGTGAGGTCGGTATAATCCGCCTGACTCCGCAACCCTAGTGGCCCTCGCTCCTGGCACCCGGCTCGGCGGCTACGAGTCCTGACGCTCATTTGTCATTTGATTGTCGTCATTCGTCCCCATCTCCGTTGACTCCTTCCATATAAGTCATCCAGCGGCTGGAGCATCACAGCTCCACGAACGCCTGGATGAGTTGGCCGACGGCGAGTTCAATTCCCAAACGGGAACCGGCGCGAGGTACCAACCTGTTCTTCGAGGGATTTGGCGATTGACTGTCGCGCGGCATAGAGGCTGAGGTCGGAGACGCCCTCTGCCAAGGTCTGGCCCAGAAGGTCGGGCAAACACGTCGGCATTAGAGCTACACGTCAGGGCCTCACGCACGTCCGATTAACAATCTGACGTTCAAAGGCGTGAGCTGTGCTTAGAGTGTGTCGCGGTGTCCGAGGCCAACCAGTGACTTTGGCGCAGCTAACCCAACGCCTATGGACGTGCGTTGGTTCGTCAGCGGAAGTGATGGGCTAACAATTGCACTCGTCGCCTTGCTGATCATGACCGTCAACCGCGGCAATGGCTTCTGCCAGACCGGGGCGGCACCCTCGCCGGTCTTGGAGACGGTCATCGCGCGGGATGCGGACGTCGGGGTAGATGAACCAGCGCCGAACAGTGGTGGCGGCGACTCGACCGGCTACTACTTCTTCGGCAGACGTAGCAAGACACCCAACTTCAAGGGGATATTTCGAAAGCGCATCTTGCACAAAGGCGCGGCAATTGGAGTTCAACCGCAACCACAAGACGAGGTGTATACGTTCTGAGTGGGACAGGTGATCTGACGATCGATGGAGTCCCCCAAAACGTGGGGGCCGGTACCGCGATTCTGAAGCGCCCTGGCAACTCTTACGGCTTGCGACAGGTCGGCAATGACGACTTCGTGTTGATTGTCTCGTCAGGCGAATGAGGGACGCCTTGTTCCTTCCCGTCCTATCAGAGCAAACAGCCAGGCCGTGCTTCAGATCGCGCTGTCTCTTATCCCGCCAACGCTTCGCGGGCAATAGGTCCCCAAAATCGCGAAGTGTTTTGTAATCCGCCCGAAGGGACCCACCCGATGGGTTGCCCATTTGGAGTTTTGTTACACGCTCTAAAGCTATGATCGGTGCCATGCCCGAAGGACCGGAGATCGACACCGATCACCTCCAAGAGACCATTCACGAACCGCCGGCGGACTCGCTCCTGCGCAATATCGCGCTGACCACCGCGGTACTGGCCGCGTGTGGCGCGGTCGCGGCGCTGCAGGCTGGCGGGACGGTCAACGAAGCGCTGGTGCTGAAGACGGAGGCGGGTCGCCTGCAAGCTGAAGCCTCGGATCAGTGGGCCTACTATCAGGCAAAAGGCATCAAAGGCAACGTGCAAGAAGCTGCACGGACAACCTGGATCGCCGCTGGCAAGGCGGTGCCGTCGAGTCTCGACGCGTCGATTCAACGCTACGCGGCCGAGCAGAAGGACATCGAACACGCGGCCCGCGAGAAGGAACGTGAGCGCGATGCGAAGTCCGCACAGGCGGATCGCCTGCTCATGCGTCATCATCGCTTTGCGGCGAGCGTGGCTCTATTACAGGTCGGCATTGCGCTAGGCGCGGTGGCGGCGTTGACGCGGCAGCGACTCGTGTGGCTCGGCTCCGGCATTCTGGGCCTGCTCGGTGCCGGTCTGTTTCTGTTGACCCTCGTCCGATGATGCTCAACAAGGCGGCTGATCGCGGAGTTGGCGAGCCCCGTTGGCCTGCGTTGATTGCCGTCGCTGCGGCTGTGGGGTCTTACGCCGCGCTCGCGCCGGGGTTGACGATCGGTCCGCTGTGGTTGTTTCCGGCCATCATCGTCGTGCTGCTCGTGCCGACGATCATCTACCACCGCACCGGACGCCATCGGGCCGATCGAGCGGTCGGCTTCGTTGTGACCTCGGTCGTGACCATCGAACTGGTCGTGTCCGTCGTTCGACTGGTGTCGGCCCTGCCGTCGCGCCGCGAGTCTCCGTCGGCGCTGCTGCTCTCCGCCGCGGCGGTCTGGATCTCGAACGTCTTGGTGTTTGCGCTGTGGTACTGGCGACTCGATGCCGGCGGTCCGCACGGGCGCGAGTCGCGCGATGCGCATGTTGAAGGCGCGTTCCTGTTTCCGCAGATGACGATGTCGCCGGACCAGAGCCGCCCCGAGGGGTGGTCTCCGAATTTCGTCGACTACCTGTTCCTCGCGTTCAATACGAGCACCGCGTTCTCACCGACCGACACACCGGTACTGGCGCGCTGGGGCAAGGCGCTCATGATGCTTCAGTCGATGATCTCGCTGACGGTGCTAGCGGTCCTGGCGGCGCGGGCGGTCAACACTCTCTGACTCAGCAACGCGACGGTGCACGCGGCGTCCGCGAAATCGTCGAGTGATCGGGGGCCGGCTCGTGGAGCGCCAGACGCACGAAACTGCGGACGGCCAAGGAGTCGGCGGCCCACCACGCGATGCCGCGCTCCGAATCAATGCCTTCGAAGTACCCGACCAGCAACAGCCGGAAATAGTGGCCTGGCGGCAAACTCGGACGCCCCATGACATTGGCGTAGAATTCGCGACACTGGTCTTCTGCGAACCGGTCGAAGCCGTTCGCGTCCAAGACCGCGGTCAATCGTACGTAGAACGGATCACCCGGCGACGTCGGCAGGTCAGACGCGGCGATCCAGAACAGGGGTTGATCGGCTTCTCGTGTGCCCATCGACATGCGCTGGAATTGTAGTACATCGACCACGATCGGGACTCGAACTTATCAGCGCTATCAACTTTCACGGCGGGCTGATAGGAAGAGGGTGTATGTCTTGGGAAGTGCCGCGGCCACGGTGAGCAGCGAAGGAACTGACGAATGAAGACTGTGCTCGTGGTGCTCGTTATCTTCGCCGCCGTTGCCGTGATGCCGGGCAGCGGTTCTGACTTGGGCCCGGTCGTTGTCGTCACCGGTGGGCAGGTTCGAGGGGTCCTTCTCGACAAAGACGGCGTGGTCTTCAAGGGTATCCCGTTTGCGCAGCCTCCCGTAGGCGATCTGCGCTGGCGGGCGCCGACGCCTGTGAGGCCGTGGACCGGCGTGCGAGACGCAACGGCCTTCGGGGCGCCATGTGCGCAAAGCCCAGGCCGGTACGTGCCACGTGCAACCGAGATCAGCAATGAAGACTGCCTATACCTGAACGTCTGGGCGCCGGAGTGGTCCCGTAGAACGCCGAACCCGGTGATGGTGTGGATTCACGGCGGAGGGAATTACAACCAATCTTCAGCGCTCGCATTTTACGATGGCGAAAGCCTCGCACGGCGCGGGGTCGTGCTGGTAACTGCGGATTACCGTCTCGGCGCCTTTGGCTTCTTCGCGCATCCTGAGCTGACCAGGGAATCGCCGCATCAGGCTTCGGGGAATCAGGGGATTCTCGACCAGATCGCGGTTCTTCACTGGGTGCACAATAACATCGCAAGATTTGGAGGCGATGCCGCGAACGTCACAATTTTCGGTGAGTCGGCTGGATCGCTCGACGTGAGCGTGTTGATGACATCTCCGCTGGCCAAGGGGTTGTTTCAGCGCGTGATCGCCCAGAGCGGAGCCGTGGTCGGCCTGGGAGAACCCGACACGCTCTCTCAGGCGGAGAACCGCGGGCAGACACTGGCTACTACTCTCAAACTCGCCACCCGAAACAGCCTGAATGATTTGCGTGGTGTTTCAGCGGCCGACATTCTAGGAGTGTACCCGCCGGCCCCTGACCGTCCGAGTAATCTCGACGTGATCGTGGATGGCTACGTGTTTCCGAAGGCGCCCGCTCAAGTGTTTGCTATGGGGCAGGAGCATCGCGTGGACTTGATCCTCGGCAGCAACGCCCGCGAGCAAGTTCCCGGCCGCGTTCCTCCCAATGATCTAAAGAAGACCATCGACGAGATGTATGGACCGCTGGCACCGCGCGCACTGGCGTTGTATGGCAAGGATGATCCGCTTTACGGCACCGCCGTCGAGCAATGGGGGACGGATACGTCGTTCCGGTGCGGCGCCGTGGCTCAGTTGGTGTGGCACGCCTCCGCGCGAAACCCTGCGTATGAGTATCAATTTGATCGTGTTGCGCCCGGCCGAGAGGTCGTCGGTGCCACGCACGGCAGCGAAGTCGGGTACGTCTTCGGCACGCTCGAGTCGCCGTTGCCGCTTCTTGGTCCCGCGCCGCACTACAACGCGCTGGACGAGCAGATCTCGGACGTGATTCAGCAGTATTGGACAGCTTTCGCCAAAACAGGCAATCCCAACAGTGGCCGGTTGCCGGTATGGCCAAAGTTCGATGTCGTCTCGCGCGCGTTCCTCCAATTTACGGATGCGGGTCCTATCTCCGGCGAAGGATTGCGCCGGCCGTTCTGCGACCTTTATCTCGAACACGTAAAGCGGCTGATCGCAAGGTAACGCGTGCTCCGAACTCGGATCGCCGCGGCTTGCAGCACCGGCTCGAGTACGGACTTTCACCACGGGCTGTTACAGTACCAGTCCGCAAGGCTCTTGCTTCACGAGTGCGCCAGATCCGGCGCAGATCGATCACCTAGGCCCCTGGGAGAGGGGTGCTCCCTCCCCTGTTTGCTCCAACCATCCACGTGCGCGATGTTCGGATGATTGAGCGTCGCGAGAGTCTCGTGCTACTTCGGGGAAATGTGGGCGGCATCCTTCTCATTGTCGTTGCAGTGATAGTCGAGGAGCTCCGTATCGGGAACGAGACGCTGACGGAGCGTCACTGTCCACGGTTTCGTGTAAGCCTTCGGATCGTCAATCGTGAGTGCGATCTCAAGGCGGCCGTAGTCGATTCGCCGAAATCGCTCGGTCATCGTTGCCACGTCGGTCATGGGGCTGCCGTTGCGGTCCAGCCACGTCCCGTCGCGTAGGCCGTTGGTGTGCACGACCAGCGTGTCGCCATCCCATTGGCCGATTGAATACCCGTTCCACGCCGGCTCGGGACTCGCGGGCAGCGTTCGTCCATCCATGAAGATCTGCCGATAGGTGACGTCTCGCTCTGAGAGAATCACGAACAATCCCGGAAGCTGGAGGAACTTGCGATAAGGTGGAAACGTCAGGATTCGGACGGCGCCCGCCGGGCGGCACGACGCCACGGGATCGTCCTTCCCGCGATCGGCCGATCGTTTGTTCACGAGATCGGCGGCCCAGGGCTGATACGGAAGGCCACCCTCCAGCTTCGCCCCCAGATTTCCGAACTCCGGCGCGCCTGGATAGTCGAGGCACCCTCCGGCCTGGCACGGATTCGGCTCGAGCTGCCAGATCCCGGAGAGATCCGGCTTGCCCTCCGCAGTGCGCGGTGTCGGCGCCGTAAGATTCGGCTTCCCGTCAGACAGCCGTGGAATACCGGGTATCGGATAGTTCAGCCACTGCGCGTGCGTGACAACGACCGCCGACACGAACAGCAATCCGAGCACGCTGGTCCCCCACGACTTCATATCGCTCTCCTGACTTCGTGGAACGCCGCGAGTACTCTGGCGTTTGTGACGATTGGACGATGTATTTGTTTGGAATGAACGGAGTGGCGCGTTTCGATGAGGAGGCCAAAACCGGATTGCGAAGTTTTCCCGAGATTATTGTCACCGCGCTCTCGCGGGCCCCTTCGCGGGTGGTGCCGGATATCCCCCTGGCGAGGCCGGTGCTGTTGCCCGGTCGCCGCATTCATGCGGGGAATCGTGTGCGGGTCTCCGCTCCGGGGGCTTCCAGGGAAGAACGTCGATTGGTCTCCACTGCGGCGTTTTTCGTTACCAATCACGCGACGGGTGTAGCATTGAGCTCGCGAGGTGCGATATGGGCCGAACGTTTGGCAGGCTCCTGCTCTCTGGTTTCGTCCTCGGAACCTCCGTCGCCTTGCTCAATCAAACTCAATCCTATCAAAAGGCGCTCGCGTTTGACGCGGCGTCCGCAAAACCAAGCGACAGTTCGCTGTTTTTCCTTTCTGCTCCTCCTACGTTCCGCGCGCTTCGCGCCTTCCCCGCCGCGCAAGCCCAGGGGCTGGATCGCGAGCAGTGGAACAAGCCCGATCAGATCATGGATGCCTTGAAGATCGGCGAAGGCTCGCTTGTCGGGGAAATCGGCGCGGGCGGCGGCTGGTTCACCATCCACCTCGCACGACGCGTCCGCGTGAACGGACAAGTGTGGGCCAACGATATCCAGCCTGAGGCGATCGAAAGCATCAAACGCCGCGCGCGGGGGGAGAACCTCACCAACATTCACACCGTGCTGGGGACGACGCGAGAGTCGCGGCTGCCCAAAGGGCTTGATGCGATTCTGATCGTCAGCGCATACCACGCAATGACCGATCCAGTCGCGATTCTGAAAGACGCCGGCAAGTCGCTCAAACCGCAGGGGCGCCTCGGCATCGTCGACTTCACGCCGGGCGTCGGTGGTCCAGGTCCCGCACCCGAGCACCGCGTCGATCAAGAAACGGTAATCAAAGGTGCGACGGCCGCTGGCCTGCAGGTAATTTCGCGCGAGAGCGTTCCACCTTCCATGTTCCTGGTCATCCTCGGCAAGCCGGCGTCCGGACAGGCAACGCGGTGAACGCGAGCCCTGTGCTCGAATATCAGTCGTGGTCTGCCTTTCGAGGTGTGACGATGCGGGATTCCTCCTGTGTAGTCACGCAGTGTTGACCCAGTAACACCCCACCCGTATCCGACTTGTCCCGAGTGAATGCGCCAGAGAGGCTGTCGAAGACCCAGATTTCATCCGGAAAAAATTGCCGACATTTGTCTGAGCCCACCCCCCAGGGGGGCCGAGCGGGAGTGGGGGCCGGGGATACCTCCACCCACCCGGCGCCGGGGCTGTAGCCGCGGTTGTCGGTTCCTCAAGCGGGATCATGCAGGCGTTCTGTCATTGGATGGAACTGTCGTGGGCTGCGCATACTTCGCACTTGTTCTGATACCAACGGCGATTATCGTGTGACAGCGGTCAGCACCTCGCTGACGGCTTGTGCAACCAGTTCTGGTTGATCGAGCTGCACATGGTGCCCACTGCGCTCGGCGATGACCAACTTCCCTCGCGTCGAAAGTGCTGCGAGTGCCGCATGATCGTGGCGATGTTCCTCTTCGTGCCTCTCCGCATCCGCGCCCTTCTCGTCAGCCATTCCGCGGGTCAGCACAATCAGCGGAATGTCGCCCAGTGGATGCGTGTCCTTCGCGTGATCTGCACGAAGGGCGGCGAGTTCCTCTAACTCGACCGGGTTGGACGCGGCGGCTTGGTGTTGCCACCGGCCAAGCGCCCAGGTCCGCATCTGTCGCGCCTCGACCGGCAGCTTCTTTCGCTCATCTGGATTGGCGTCCCGGCTCGCTTCGACAGCCGCTGCTGTCATCTGCCGCAGGGCGACTGGGGGCACGTCACTCTCACGCAGCGGCGTGTCCTTCTTCATTGGCGGGATCGCCCGCGATGCTGGCAACTGCGAGGAACGTTTCACCGAACCATCCGCCGTCAGGCGCAGGGGATCGCTCTCGCCGGGTTCCACAAGGACGACCCCTGCGACTTGCGTCCGATAATCGGACGCATATAGCTGGACGAGCCAGCCGCCATACGAGTGTCCGACGAGAACGTATGGGGGCAGCACGTTCGCTCTCTCGAGTAGCGTATGAAGCTCGTAGACGATTTGATGCAGCGTCCGGGGATACGGGCCGAGGTCGCTCCACCCGTCGCCCGCACGATCATACGCACACACCCGTGCCACCGAAGCGATGCGCGGCTGGACCAGACTCCATTCGACAGAAAAGTCGCCAAGACCCGATTCCAGAATGACGGTTGGCTGGCCTTCTTTGCGCTCGCCCATGCAGTTCAAGTGGAGCCGCCAGCCACCGACATCAATGAGGCGTCCAGGTGGGGAAAATGGTGGGCCAGTCGGCGTCTGGGCGAGTGCGCCACGCTCACCCATCATCGTGAATGCGGTCACAAGTAGCGCGATGACGCGGCACATGAGCCATAGTGTGAAGCAGCTGGCCCCCAAAATACCAATCCCAACCTGACGAACTGCGATGAGTGGCCGTGCCGTGTGTTGCGATTCGAAGGCGGTCGAAAACACGGCGCGAATTGTTCCCGAGGATCTTGTCACCGCCCCCGCCCGGGGTGCGTTCCAGGGTGTCCCCCGGGTGTCCAAGGGTGCGATTTGATGACGTGCAGGTCGTAGCTGCCGGCGCCGCGGAAGACTTTTCGCTGTAGTATGCGCGCGATGTTTTATCCAACGCGTTCCGTGCTATTCATTTCCCTCCTTTGGGGCTTCGTTCTCTGCATCACGGAGACGACATGCGCTCACGCACCCGTGGAGTCGCCATTTACGCTGAAACTCATTGGACCCAAGGTGTGGGCCGCGATTGACGATCCTGACGCCAAACACGCAGCCGGGGTGAATGCCGGATTCGTGATCGGCGATGACGGCGTCGTCGTTATCGACACATTCGCAAGCGCTGATGCGGCCAGGCAATTGCTGGTAGAGATTCGTAAGCTGACGAAACTGCCCATCAGGTTCGTGATCAATACTCACTATCATCTGGACCACGTCGCGGGTAATGGCGTCTTTGTGGAAACGGGCGCAGTTGTTCTGGCGCAGAGCAACGTGCGCGGCTGGATTCACACCGAAAACCGGCGACTACTGAGCGACGGCCTGAGATCGGTCGGTAGGGGTGAAATCACTCCTGAGCAGACGGCCATGATAGAGGGGTTTGTCCCACCGATGGTGGTCTACGAACAAACCGTGGATCTATACCTGGGCTCCCGTGAAATTCATGTGCGGAGTTTCCCTGGGCACACGGGCGGTGACTCGGTGGTGCTGATTCCTGATGCAAAGATCGCTTTCTGCGGCGACCTCCTTTTTCGCCAGACCATGCCGAACTTGATCGATGCCTCCACGAAGCCGTGGGTCGAAACGCTTGATGTATTGGCGAAAAGCGAACCGGACTACACGTTCGTGCCTGGCCACGGCGACGTAGGAAATGCCCAAGACGTGACGACGCTCCGAGAGTATCTGGCAACGCTGCGGAAATTGGTGTCTGATGGCAAAGCTCAGGGGAAGTCAGGCGACGCGCTCGCTGAAGCCGTGATGCCAGAATTGACTGGCAAATACGGCCAATGGAATGCCTTCACATATTTTGCGAAGGCCAGCATCCTACAGACCGAGGCGGAGATGAGTGGGAAGAAGAGAATCCCCCAAGTAGCCGCGAACGGTGAGGCGACCACTGCAAGATAGGCGCTTCAGCGAAGATAGCCCCTCGCTTATCGCCAAGTGTTTAATTGGGGCGTGCGGTGGGCCGAGAGCGCGGGGTGGACCCCCGGATACACCCTGGGCCGCCAGGGCAAGTGGGATTCAGCGACTGCCCGCGCTGCCCTTGCGGATGGTGTGAATCGATTCACCTTGCAGCGCCGATCCAACAGTGATCTACTCTGGGGATGAGAGCCACTCGCGTCACGAAGCCCCACGCAATCGCCTACATCCGCGTCTCGACCGAGCAGCAAGCAGAATCGGGTCTCGGTCTCGACGCACAGCAGGCCAGCATCGAAGCAAGTGCGATCCGCCTCGGGCTCGAGCTGTCGCGCACCTTTGTAGACGCTGGCACCTCAGGTTCCCTGGCCATCGAGGACCGCCCTGTGTTGCTCGATGCGGTGGCGGCTCTCCGCCGCGGGGATGTGCTCCTGGTGGCCAAGCGTGACCGTCTGGGACGTGACGTGATCGCAGTGGCGATGATTGAGCGCCTGATTGCCAAACGCGGTGCCAGGGTCGTCTCCGCAGCCGGAGAGGGCACTGAGAGTGACGACCCAGCAGCGCTCCTGATGCGCCGACTCATTGACAGCTTCGCGGAATACGAACGGGCGCTCATCGCCGCACGCACTCGAGCGGCGCTTGCTGCCAAACGCCGACGTGGTGAACGGGTGTCTGGCCTGGTGCCATTCGGGCAGCGACTCGGTGTGGACGGTCGCACCTTACTGACAGAAGATTCCGAGCATCGAACAATCGAGACGATTGCAGCCCTTCGTGAGGCCGGCGGCTCGATGCGTGGGATTGCCGACCGCCTCAATCAGATGGGGCTTCGCACCAGGGCCGGCTCGCCCTGGCGGTTCGAATACGTCCGCCGTGTGCTGAAACGATCCACATCTACCGCGGCGTAGTGGGATCAGTTCGGACGGTTAGATCCCAAACTGTCGTCACCGTCCGTGGATGAGGACACCGCGGCTGGACAAAGCGTAGCGCAGGTGCCCGATCGTTCCATCCGGCGGGGAAGAGCACGACCGTGTCCCGCCATTCGGACCGAGAACTGCTCGCGTCGCTGCAGCACCCCACGGCGCTCGCGGCGAACGGGTGTCCGGCTGTGATCGCGGGTGTCTGTTGTCATCAGGGCGTCCGCGAGATTAGATTGCCCCAGTTCACAAGAGGGAACGAATGAAAGACAATCGGCCTTCCAAACTACGGCCTGGACGCTCCGCTGGTGGTGCGTAATCTGCTCATCGTCGCGGCGCTGGGAATCATCTCGCTGGTCACGCGGCTGCTGGGCGTGTGGTCGAGGCAAGACCCGATCGCCATGATCGCCAGGCCGCTGATCGGGGCCGGCCTGGGCAGCGGCGCGATGGCCTTGTGGATGATTTACGACAGCAAGATCGGCAAGGTGCGCGAGCGCGAAAAGTATCTCGACAAGATTGCCTGGCGTGGTGATGAGCGCGTGCTGGATGTGGGGTGCGGGCTGGGATTGTTCCTGATCGGCGCCGCCAGGCGGCTCTCAACCGGCCGCGCGGTCGGAATCGACAAGTGGCAGGCCGAGGATCTGAGCGGCAACAACGCTGCGGGGGCACTCGACAACGCGATGATCGAAGGCGTGGCCGACAAGGTCGAGGTGCAAACCGGCGATGCACGGAAGTTGCCGTTCGACAACGCGAGCTTCGATGTCGTCCTCTCGAGCATGGCGCTGCACAATATCTACAACGCCGGCGAGCGGCGGACCGCCGTGTGCGAAATCGCGCGGGTGCTCAAGTCGGGCGGGCGCGTGCTGATCTTGGACGTGCGCCACACCAGGCAATACGCCGCCACGCTGCGCGACGCCGGCCTCGATGCCCGGTGCGTCCAGGGAATCGTCTCGTATCTGCTGACGGTGATCACGTTCGGCTTGTTGCAGTTCGGATACGTAAGCGGCGGCAAGCCATGACGTGCATCAGACTGCGCCAAAGAAATTGTCGATCGCATTGCCTGCGTTCCTTGTTGGTGCCAAGCAACCGAACGTCAGACGCACGTTGAACGTGATGCGAAGGGAAGCGAGGATGTGTGCAATGCGATGTCGGACACTTCTCGCCGCCACTGTCTTCATCCTTGCATTGGCGTCCACGCAGCGTGCTCAGACAACGGGCGTGGAAATTGAATTGAGCCACCACACACCGGGAGAGCAATCAGAGGCAGAACGCCTGCGGCATGTGCTCAGTCGTTTCGATGTGACACCATGGGTGTTTACCAGTCGAGTCCTGATTGACGAACAGGTGCCCCCACACAGCCATCCGGTGCTAACGATTGGATATGGCGACCATGGCGATGACAATTTGCTGCTCTCCAATTTCGTCCACGAACAGCTGCACTGGTGGTTGGTCGCACATCAGCAGCAAACCGATGCCGCGATTCGTGAACTGCGCGAATTGTTTCCGCATCTACCGGTCGGTGGGCTCGACGGCGCGGCCAACGAACAATCCTCGTATTTGCACCTCATCGTCAACTGGCTGGAATGGCAAGGCGATAAAGCGCTGCTTGGAGACAGCAAGGCCGCCGACGTGGTGGCGTTCTGGAAGGGCGACCACTACCGGGTGCTCTACCGAACGGTTCTCGACTCAGAGGATGTGGTCGAGAGGGTCGTGGCGAAGCACGGGTTGACGTGCTGCTCGTCGCGCTGAGTGCCAGCAACCAGCGCCTCCCGCGACAACAGACGAACGAGTTACGAGACCGGCACCGTTCGCGGTGGGCGCGAACACCGCAACCTCTCGGCTGTTATCCGTGACCTGCTGCGCGAGGGGTAAATAGGGCGCAGCTGACTTGCGTGGCTTTGCAGGTGACCACGATCCACCGGCGAGCCTGCGCGGAGCGGGCGCGGTAGCCTCAGGACGTAGAAACGGGTCGGCGGTCTACGTTCTCAGTGTTCCAGCAGCACCAATACTGTCAACATCTTAGGGCGTCATTCCCATCACACCTGTTCAGGGCGTTGTCACGTCCGTTGTCAACTTGGTCGCACGCTCCCCAACCTGAACACTGCTCCTAGTGTCTGAGTCCTGCGAGCACATCTTGCTGCGAAATAGATGCGACGGACATCTGCGTAAGCGCTAGACTGGCGCGGATGGTGTCGGTGGAGTTCGGTTTTCAAAGGAGAGAGGCATGCGGCTGACAACATCCGTCATCGTGGCAATGTTTCTAACTTTGAGTGTGGGAGTGCTTGCTGGACAATCCCCACAAACCGACTTGTCCAAACTGGCGGTGAACTCTCAACCCGTCAACATACAGTTTCAAAACGCCCAGTTCCGTGATGTGCTTTCTCTTTTGGGCAAGGCGTATGGCATTCAGATTGGAGTCACACTGGACGTTACTTTGCCAACGACCCCAATCAACGTCAACTTCAGCAACGCTAAGTTCGTGGATGTGTTCAAGCTCCTTCTCGAAGGAAACAGCCTGAGCTACACCGTCGTTGATGAGAAAACGGTGCTCATCACAGGAAAGTCCTAGACCTAGAACTGACGGGACACCGCTCATGACGTTTGCCCAGCCGGGCTCCGACGCTGGTAGCGTTTCACAGCAGAAAGTTCTTCGTGACGGTATGTCGCAGTGTTCGAGCGCCGGACTAGGCGCTGGACTTCGCAGCGGTGGACTTCTCCGAAAGGTGTCGGACGTGATGCGACAGCGTGACGTGCTTCGCCTGCGCGTCGGCAATCAACGCCTTGATGAAATCCAGCGGCAGACGCACGCTCAACGTCTCGGTGAGAACCGCCGGGTTCAACGTGTTCGGTTTGTTCATCGGGATGCCTCTGCACAGGCTACCGAACTGGAATGAACGTCTAAACCAGCCGACGATGGAAGTGAGGCACAGATGAAGAACATCGTTGTGGCCCTAATCGCGCTGCCACTTCTCACTGCTGTGTTGGGAGCCGCTGACTTGTCGGGTGTTTGGACGCTTTATTTCAATCCAGACTTTGGCGGTGAACAGGGTCAGAGTGCCGACTGCACGTTCAAGCAAAACGGCACCAACCTAACAATCCAGTGCGGGAGTGGCGCACCCATCACAGGCGAAGTCAACGGTCAAAAGGTGACGTTTCGTGTCCCAACCGGACTGCACGATGAACTAACTGCGACATTTGTCGCAGACCTTGACCGCCAAGCCACGACACTGAATGGCACGTGGCGTCTCGTTGACCAAGAGAAGAAAGAACGCAACGGACAGTTTGACGCGAAGAAACGCTAGTCACCTATGGGCTGACGCCAGCACGTCACGCAACAGCAGGCGAACGAGTTGGGCGGCCATGGAGACAGGGAACGAGCGATGTCGCAACTACTTCCCGGCATTGGCAGATCGAACCTATGAAAGTGGATCGCTGACATCATATCGGGATGGTGGGTTCTGTTTGAAATTATCCCAGGTTCAGGTCACCCGAACGTCGCCCTTGAAGACGATGAACACGAGCGCGATGTCCAAAACCGCCACGTAGGACGTAAGCAACGATCCTATCGATGGAATATAGCGCAACCTACGAATCCACCGACCCAGAGACCAAAAAAGGTCGCGATTCCAGCAGGTCCAAGCTCGTCTCGCAGCCATCCGAGAAACAGCAGCATCCAGAAACCCCAGAAAGCAACGGAGCCGCCAACCGCAGATGGGCCGATCATTTCCTCATCCAAGAGGCCCACGTCGTTATGACATCAGTTTGAACTCGGCGGGCATTCATAACGGAACTGACGTTCGACGCCTGCACGAGTGAACGGCTGTTCACGGTGTGGCAACACGACTGAATAGACAACGTGGTGGCCGGCAATCTGGGCGGTCAGAAATGCTTCCCCTCCTGGAAGATCGACGTAGGTGAATTTCACGAGCCGAACGCCAGACATCACCTTAGTCCATTCGTCTTCCATGACCCCGCCTTTTGGACTGACGAACCTGCAGCTCTTCGAGTTGCGCGCGGACCGTGCGAAGTTCTTCTTCGACCGTTCTTTGGAAGTCTTCAGCCTCCAGGCGCAGCCGCTGGACGCGCACCAGTAGATTCTTGGAATCCTCAGAGGAGGGCGACGATTTCTTCGATGGCCCAGACATGGTCGGCGACCCCGGCTTCCATCGCAGGCGTCACGCCGAGTGCCTGATGCATCTCAGCGGAAGTCAGACCGCCTCCGAGGGCGGCTTCGCGATACGCATTTGTAATCGTCGCAGTTCAGCAACAGCACTGTCCCGGTCAGCCTCAAACACTCGGAGCGCCGAACCCGTGGGGTCGCCAGGCTGACGGGAATACGTGGAGAACATCCCTGATGCTTTGTCAGGGACGAACGCCGCGATGCCGACTCTTTCGAGTGCGCCTCTTGCCAGAGATGCCTCAAAGCTGGATGAGAACGTCGCAATCGTAACCAGCGCTTCATCGTCTCTTACCACACCGACTCCATACACTCGGGTATCGGGCGTGCCAGCGCCTTTCACTCATTGTTTCCGAAAGGCAAATTGTGTTGAGGGCGGACGCCCAGCGAGCACCATTCCTCCAGCAGCCCCCCCCGCCACCTTCAATGTATGGGCGAGCAGGTATGGCCACGGTTCCGGTGCCGCTCGGGTGAGCGCCACATACATCAGTGAGCCGGCGATGCCAATCAAGACGCCGTGCAGGACTGGCTTCGACGCAAACTTCCGTCCAAGCCAAATCGTGATGCCGAACGTCACGATGAACGATGCGGGGGGAATGACGTAGTTCAGCGCATCAGCAGCGCCGCTGAGGGTGAGAGGGATCGCGATGGCGATGAGGACGAGTTCCATGAGAAAGCCGGCGAGGAGAATGCGGCCCCACTGAATCGACATACGTGCCTCCTTTTACTTGGCCGTAGCCGAGTCCCGCCGCAATCTCCAGAAGAAACCCACGGCAAACGTCGGGACCGCCAGCCAGAGAACTGACAACACGTTGACATCTCGAACGACAGCGACACCGCCGACCTGCGTCGGGGCAGTCTGGGAGGTCAGCTCGCGTTCAAGGGAGGTCGCCTCGCGTTCAATGTAGATCCCAATGACTACAACGTAGAGAACTGCGACCCACGAGTGCCGCGAGCAGTCCCGCCATGGCGCTCTTCAGATACCGCATTCGTCTCCCGCAGGGTGTTTGGTCCCTTCGAGCTGGAAGCATCCGCCAGCCAGGCTCTATGATGCAAGGCCCCGTTTGGGGCCGCGCAGCGCCTCACGCGGGCAGGTGGCCTTTCTCTGAAGTGGCCACGATCTCCCTTGCGGGTTGATGTAGCGACACCGCACATGAATGAAGGGGCTTGACAAGCGGGGGCCTCATAGGAGCCCCACGTCGGATTCTCCTCCGCCATCCGCACAACAAGCCGTCGAATCTCGAGGAGGAGGCTGCGCCGCGCGGGCTGGCTGGCGTACGTCCATTTTCGCGCAATCAGCTGCCGATGCCAGCGCAGCAACGTGTCAGGCGTCGCGATCGTGGCGATCTCCCGCAAAGCCGCACGGCCAACGCGGTACGCCCGCGCAGCCAGTCGTCGGCGATCGTCGTCGGTGAGACGCAGCCGCCGGGTCCCAACCTGGCGCCGCAGGAGCCGGTTCTCTTCAATCAGGTACGCGACTGCCTCCCGCTCCCGGCGGTCCAGCCAGCCGGTCAGCACGCATAGCACCAACTGCAACGCCGTGGGGTCGATCACGATGCGGAGCTTATATCACCGGTGGGCCCGGAAGCCGTCGGCCGACAGATGGAACACTACGGGGTTTGTCGCCGCACCAGTGGCAATTGAATGCGCGCATCGCAAAAGCGCAAGAATTTTTGCTCTCGCGTTCGATGCCTCACGCGCAGATCGCATTGGAGGTGGGGTTTGCCGAGCAAAGCCACCTCTGCCGTGTCTTCAAGAATGTGGTCGGACTGTCGCCCGCGGCATGGCTGCGCGATCATCGCGCGTCACGCAAGAACGCTCCTCTGTGAACTCGGCCTCCTGATACTTCCAGAGACACAATGAACGCCGGGCGAAGCCGATTGCGCCCACAACGAGCTGTTCCTCGATTTTACAAGAATGGCTTGGCCACGTTGAAGGTCTCCTGCGCGATTTGTCGTTCACCTCTTTCCGTAAGCCGTGAAGATGTAGTCCTTCGCCGCCACACGCGTGTGGCACGCGAACCCGCAATTGATCGTCCCGGTCTTGTTGGGCGAGAACCTGTCGGATGCTCGGTCGTAATCAAACACGGCGTACGCCCAGCCTTTCGTGTCCGGGAATCGCTTGCTGTCCTTCTCGATCAAAAATACGTCTTGCAAACTCTCCGGGATCCTCACGTCGAACGGGGCCTCCGTGCTCTTCTTCGGCTTCCACTCGATCTTCGCGATCTTTGACCCATCGGGGAAGGGCTTGCCGTTGCCCGGAATGCCGGCCTTGTAAGCGGCGATCATCGTCGGATTGGCGACCATCACCTTGAGCAGCGCGTCAGTCTGGCTCACGGCGACGACTTGCCAGTCTTCGTACCCCCTGAAATCGGAGAACGGCAGCCCATTGGGCACTTGCAGCGTGTATTTGTCCTGCGCGAGCGCCTGCCCAACTCCCAACCGCGATGAGCAGAATTCCAAGCGCAGTAGCCGCCACGGCGAATCGGGAGCGGCGAACGCGGACAAGAGTCTTCTCGAACATGACTGCCTCCTATTGAAAGATGGCCGATGAACCCTCAGCGGAGCTCTTCGATCACGTCAACCGGTCCGTCTGCGCGAGCGTCGTCGCCGACGGCCAAAGGGTCTGCGCGGAAAGAATACTTCGGTTCGACGGTCTCGAAGCGCGGCACCGTAGGAACTGCAGGCGACTCCGGTGCCGCTCATTTGCGATTGTCGCCGCCGCCTCAGGGTCTTCGTGGCTCGACGCCCTTCGGACGGACGGTCGCTCATAACCCCCTCGATCTTTTCTATCTCATCCGTCGAGACGCTGCGCGCCTCAGCGCGAAGCTTCGATGAACTGGACACGATTGTGCCGTTGCGTCGTGATGCTGAAGGACTCCATATGCTCGACCGTCCGCTGGGTTCGAGGCCAGGACGCGGTCGGCGATCCGAGCGCCTCGTCACCTCGATCCGGATCGAGCGAGCTTCGCGTGTTTCAATCCACACGCCGCGGAAGGCCAACCAACACATTCTCAACCTATCTTGACTGACGAGGCGCCGAGGCCCTCGATCAACGGATAAGCTGTTTATCGGAATGGGAGTCGTCAATGAGCAGCGTACAAATCGAACAAAAGAGCTATGAGATGCCCCCGCGAGAGGGGATCAGCATCGCGCATTTTCTCACCGTCGCCGACATCGAGCGATCGGCTCGCTACTACGAAAAGGTCTTCGGCGCTCGCATTCTGAGCCTGGGTGACGGCAACGCGCCTGCGTACCTTCAGCTTGCGAATATCTGGATGATTCTGAACGTTGGGGGCGGGCCGACCCCGGATAAGCCGACGGTCACGCTGAGCGTCCCCGACCCGAATCACATCAACAGCTTTATGAATTTCCGCGTTGCGGATATTCATGCGTGCTATGAATTGTGGAAAAGCCGAGGAGCCGAGTTCATCACCGAGCCGATCCCCAAGTACGGCGAGACGCGCTGCTACATCCGCGATCCTGACGGATACATTATCGAGGTCGGGCAGAGCACCGAGCTCACCTACGGTTAGCGCGCGCTCGAAGCACAAGAGATAAAGCAGAGGAGACGCGATGTCCCACCATTACTCCGGTCCCGACTTTGGGTTCCCCCATGGGGACGCCCGCCTAGACCTCACCGATCTGTATGCTTTCCCGAAGCCTGGGGATGCTGGCAAGTCGATTCTGATTGTGAACGTGCATCCGTCCGTGGGCATGAAACCGCTTGGGCCCACCACCGCCGTCGCCTTCGCGCCCGAGGCGATTTACGAACTCAAGATTGATACGGACGGCGATGCCGTCGCCGATATCGCGTACCGCGTGCGCTTCACGTCCTCCGAGGGCGGGGCGCAGACCGCGACGCTTCGCCGCGTTGAGGGCGCGCAGGCCGCTGGGACAGGCGACGACGGGCAGGTCATCATCGAGGGGGCGGCGGTCTCGACAGGGCCGGAGGCACGGGTGACGGAGGCCGGTGACTACCGCTTCTTCGCCGGCTGGCGCGGCGATCCCTTTTACTTCGACGTGCAAGGCGCCCTGAACAACCTGCAATTCACCGGTGACGATTTCTTCGCCGACAAGGACGTGTGCAGCATCGCGCTGGAGGTGCCCAACTCTGCCCTCAGTCCTAAGAGGATGGGCCTATGGGCGCGCACGCTGGACGGCGCAAGCGGGAAATGGGTTCAGGCGGATCGCGGTGGGCGGCCAAATCAAACTCCCTTCCTTGCCGGCGAGGCGAACGCCGCCTATCTCGCCGCAGAGCCGGCGGACGATGCCCGTTTCGTTCCCGTCTTCGCGCACGCGCTGGAACACACTGGTGGGTATACGCCAGAGCGGAAGCCACGCGGGTGGCCGCGACCCTGCTGCCGGACATCCTCCACTATGACGCCACGCGGCCAGCGTCCTACCCGGACAATGGCCGGGCACTCACCGACGACGTCGTAGATTTCTTCCTTCGTCTCCTCACCAATGGAAAGGTGACCCAAGATAACGTCGGGCCGCACAAAGACCTGCTCGCCGGATTCCCCTACGTGGGCCCGCCGCACAAAGCCAGGGCTACGCAACTGGTTGATCCGAGGCTGCGTAAATGGCCTGTTATTGACAGGTTCGCCAAGGTTTCGCGAGGTGAGTCTCGAAGAGCGACGCAGCCTTTGCCTGGCTTAAGCAGTCTGCGGCCGCTGACGCCCGTCCTCCCGCGTGCGCTACAGTCAAGGCTCGATCTTGAATCGTCACAAGCGACTGCGCCGGCGACGACCCGCTCGGTAGAATCCCTCAGAAGAAGACGCGTGACCATCCCGTCAACGTGAGTAACGGGTGAAGACAGAATCGCGAGAAGCCTTCGCGTGGCAGGGCGAGCAGGTCTCGAGCAACGCGCCGCCGGCAGGTGTACCGTCCTGGCTGAAGTGACCGAATCCCCACCCGCCGGTCGAGGTGTACGCCTTTGAGTCCTTGACCATGAACTGAACGTTGGTGGGATCCCCGGCCACGAACGATTGGGTCTGGCCAAAGGCTTTGTTGTTCTCCTCAGACGGGACGAAACGGTAGTGCAAAGCGGCGATGATCGTGCCGTCCGGGAAGGGGAGCGTTCCGTCGCGATAGGCCTTGATCGCAACATCATTGCCCAGCACTGCGGCGAAACTATTGAGGTTGGCTTCTTCGTGGGCCACTGAGACCAGCTTCCAGTCCCGGTATCCGGCGGGCATTTTCGTGACGACGTTCGAGGGCGCCTCTGCGGCAGGCGGTGCCGAGGCAAAAGGTACGAACGCGGTAGCGCCACCGGCGATCGCAATGCCAATCAAATACGAACCGTAGCGTTTCATGGCTGCCTCCTGGTCTTCCGATGAATTTCGGCAACATCCGGACTCGGTTTTTCCTCAGGGACCGAAGGTGAACACATATGCGCGCAGCCCCGGGTCGCTCGAGGCGAGTGTCAGCACGTGCCGTCGGTGTGGCACGCCGGCGACGAGGCGGATCATTCCCGAGCGATCGAAGCGTGCGACTCCGTCTGTGCCTACGTCCATTCCGCGCGCGTCGCCAACAGGCTTTCCATCGAGCAGCACTGTGACGGCGGCACGTCCCGACGGCCCGGGTTGCATGACGAGGTTCACCTCGCCCGCCACGAACGGAACGACGATGTCGCCGCTACCTTTCTTGAGTTCGACGTATTGACGGTCGGTATGCCAGTCTCCCTTTAGCGTGACCGCGCCCGGTTCGCGTCGCTCAGCACCGATGTAGGTCTCGTTCGTAATGCCAGCGTAGGAAGGTTGACCCGTCTTCTCGAATGTCGATGCCAGTTCGCTCACCGCCGGCAATTGGCTGCCGGGTTGTGCTGCTACCAACAGGCGGCGGATTTCGCGCTCGATTTCGTCGTAGCTCCCTTCTCCGATCCAGCGCTGCACCAGCCGTCCCTGAGCATCGAAGAGGTATTTCGCTGGCCACGCGTCATTCCCAAACGCGCGCCATATGGCGAATTCGTTGTCGATAGCGATTGGGTAGGTCAATCCATGGTCACGAATGCCTCGGTCGATGTTGTCGACGGCCTTGCCGAACTCGAACTCCGGCGCGTGCACGCCGACAACGACCAACCCGTGCGGCGCGTACAAGCGATTCCAAGCCTTGACGTACGGGGCCGTCCGAATCCAGTTGACGCACGTGTACTCCCAGAAGTCCACGAGCACGACTTTTCCGCGCAACCCCTCCGGCGTCAGCGCCTGCGAGTTGACCCACCGCTGCGCCCGCAATGACGGCAAGTTGCTCGCCGCACTTGCAACACATGAAGCCGCAACCACACCGAGAAACAGCAGGGGCAGTGCGCCTTTTGTCATGTGATGCTCCATCCGTGGCATTCACTCATCTCGATCAGGTCAATTTGGTACGATCTGAGCGTCTGGTGAGCGATCAGCGTCGTGTCGATGCAGAGCCGGCGCAACACCCGCAGCGATGGCATCTATTCCTCGCATCATCTTGAACTGCGGGAGGGACGCTGCGTTCATCTGGAACGTCACCCGCGAGACGCCCCCCAGCGCATCACTGTGTCTGAGAATCTTGTCGACCACTTCGTCGGGACTCCCGACCAGCAGAGCGCCCGCCGGGCCTCGCTGCGCGTCAAAGCTTGCACGCGTCATCGGCGGCCATCCGCGCTCTTTGCCGACATCCGTCATGGCCTTGGCGTAGCCGGGATAAAAGGTGTCGGCGGCCTCCTGCGTCGGCTCGCCGACGTAGCCGAGCATGTGGACGCCTACTTTCAGTTGGTCCGGCCGGTGGCCCGATCGCTCGGCGCTCTCGCGATACAGATCGATCAGTGGCCGAAAACGACGGGGCTCACCGCCGATGATCGCGACCATCAACGGCAGGCCGAGCGCCCCCGCTCGCGCAAACGAGTGAGGGGTTCCGCCGACGCCGAGCCAGATCGGCAGCGGATTCTGCACGGGCCGTGGATAGACGCCCTGTCCCGTGAGCGCCGGACGAAACTTACCGGACCAGTTGACGTGTTCGTGTTCCCGAATGTTCAGCAGCAGCCCGAGCTTTTCCTCGAAGAGCGCGTCGTAGTCCTCGAGCCGATATCCGAATAGCGGAAAGGCTTCGATCGACGAGCCGCGGCCGACGACCATTTCCGCGCGTCCCCGCGAGAGCAGGTCGATCGTGGCAAAGTTCTGAAACGCGCGGACGGGATCTTCCGCGCTGAGGACCGTGACTGCGCTGGTGAGACGAATGCGCTGCGTGCGGACCGCTGCCGCACCGAGAATCACGGCTGGGGCCGAGTCAAGAAACTCGCGACGATGGTGTTCGCCCACCCCGAAGGCGTCGAGGCCGACTTCATCGGCGTGCTCAATCTGTTCGATGAGATGCCGGAGCCGCGCCGCCGGGCTCACGGCACGACTGTTCTCGTCGAACGCGGCGGCGAAGCTGTCGATACCGATCTCCATATTTGTTTTGCTCCGTTCATCAGTCGGTTGGTCCCGACGGCATCAACGCTCGGCCAGGTCGCCGATGGATTTTCGGCGTCTCCGGCACGGGTCTCCAAAAGGTCGGGCGTCAGTGCTTCCCGGCGGCCTTCAGGCCGAGGCGGGCGGCCATCGTCACGAGGTCTGGCAGCGAGTCGGCCTTCATCTTGCGCATCACCTGGCCGCGATGCGCTTTCACCGTGATCTCGCTGATGCCAAGCTCGCCGCCGACCTGCTTGTTCAATAGGCCCGACACGACGAGCGCCATCACCTCGCGTTCACGCGGCGTGAGCGAGTCGTACGCGGTCCGCAGGGTCTGCATCTCCGACTCATGGTGCAGTGCGACGCGGCTGCGTTCGATGGCCTGCCGGATTGCGCCCAGCAGCACATCGTCTCTGAACGGCTTGGGCAGAAACTCGACCGCGCCCGCTTTCATCGCTCGCACGGTCATCGGCACGTCGCCGTAACCGGTGATGAAGATAATCGGCATCTCGGTCCGCTCGAGGAGTTGTTGCTGCAACTCGAGCCCGCTGAGTCCCGGAAGCGTCACGTCGAGCACCAGGCAGCAGGGCACGGTGCTGCGGGGCCGGGCCAGGAAATCCTGGGCCGACGCGAACAGTTCGGCGTACCAGCCGGTCTCCTTCAGGAGCAGTTCCAGCGATTCGCGGACCGAGACGTCGTCGTCCACAACGAAGACGACGGCCGTGGGCGGCGGCACTGCCTTCGGGCCGTGAGCGGCGGTTCTGGGGGACGTCGCCATCGGTTCACCGTGTTCTCAGCGCGGCCTCGACCGCGTCGAGCAGCGTCGTGTCCGTGAACGGTTTGAACAGGACCGCTGCCGCGCCGTTGGCTATCAGCCGGGGGCGCAAAGAAGCGTCGTCGCCCAGCGCCGTGATGAACACGATCGGAATTGTAGATCCCCGGTGCCTCAATTCCTGTTGCAGATCCGGGCCGCTCATGCCCGGCAGGCCGACATCGAGAATCAAGCAGTTCGTGGCTTTCGGGGCGTCGGACGTTAGAAACTCCTCAGCGGAGGCGAACGCTTCGACGTCATATCCGACCTGTCGGAGCAGGTCCGGCAGCGATTCGCGCACTGAATCGCTGTCATCGACAACAGATACCATTGAACGAGTGCTCATCAGGGACGCCCTGAGAATGCCTGGATGGTTGCGGTTGGTCCATCATGCTTTGGTATTGGGTCTCATTCGACCGCCCTTTGCACCTGAACTTGTACGGGCTGCCCGTGGTGAGCGGCAGTCCCTGGCGCGATCGCGAGGTAACGCCGTCGGACACCGCCATTTCCCTGTACGACCTGTCGAATGGGTCCCACGGCATTCACAATGGCTGACCCTTGCGGGTTTGTGGTGAATGCGGCCAACGGCTCCAACGCGCCGCCGCCATCAGGTGCATCGGAAAGCGCGAGCACGTACGGGCGCTTGGGCTCGAGGCCGGTCACGGAGGCCTGCAGCACCTGCGTCAGGCCTTGGTCGAAGAGCGTCACGCTCGTCGGCTGTCTGTTCGCCTCTGCTGCGTGGCGTGGCGCGAGGGTGAGCTGAGTCGTCTCGCCGGCGGCGCCGAGGGGGTCCAAGTGCTGCGTGCCCGACCCATCCGGCACCGCGTTCGGCACATACACCACTGCTTGCGGCGCTTGCCCGATCGGAACGGCGCCGATCACTTTGTGCGTCGCCGTATCGATCGCGATGAGTTGATCCGCATTCTCAAGCCCGACATACATGCGGCTGCCGTCGCCAGCGGGCCACAGGCCATGCGGCAGCTTGCCAACCGGAATCGTTGCGACCCTCGAGAGATCGTCGGTGCGAAACACCTGCACCTGGTCGAGGCCACCCACTGTGACGTACGCAAATCCGCCCTCCGCGTTGTACGCGAAGTTCACGTGATTGGTGATGGGCCCCGTCTCGATCGTCTTCAACAGCGGAAACGGCGGCCGGGCATCGAAGACACTCACCTTGCCGACATCCTTCAGCGTGAACCAGACCTGCCTGCCATCCGGTGTGGCTGCGATGTCGGGGCAGAACGGGCTCTGCTGAGGCACTCGTCCAACGATCCGGTGATCGGCAACCGACACGACGACCGTTTCCGCCGTGAATGAGGAGCAGATGTAGCCATACTGCCCGTCGGGCGAGAAGATCTGCATGCCCGGGCCGCTCGGAACATCGATGCGGGCACGTTCCTCATACGTCGTGCCGTCGAGGACGGCCACGTAGCTCTCGCCCCTGACGGTGACCCACACTTCCTTTCCATCCGGCGTAAAGAAGGCCTCGTGCGGTGAGCGGCCCACATAGGTGACGCGCTTCACCGCGTTTGTGGCCGTGTCGATGAACGTCACGGAATTGGAGCCGATCGAGACCACGGCCAGCGTTCGATGGTCAGGCGAGAAGCCAAGGCCGTGCACGAGCAGCTGACCACGATAGAGCGGGCTCATGTTACCCGGGGTGGGATCGCCCAGGCGAATGACACCGAGCAGCGTGTTGTCTACGGGATCCGTGACGGAGACGGTGTTCGAAAACTGTTCCGCCGCGTACACACGGTCCCGATGACTGACAGGAAGCGCCGAGCCGGTCCCGATCGCCTCGTCGGCGCCGTTGCTCGTGCGAGACGGACTCGACGCAGCGCCGGGACCCGCTTCCGGTTGTGAGCCGCGCGTCAACGCGAGCCGCATCACCGCAATCTCTTGTTGCTGCGTGATGATGATCTCCTGCGCGAGCCGGCGCAGTTGCTCGTTGCGCCCGGCCTTGATTTCTGCCTGTGCCATCGCGATCGCACCCTGGTGATGCGGAATCATCATGGCGGCAAAGTCGGCGTCCACGTCGCCCGTCGACGTCCCGTCCATGGCCGTCATCATCTGCTGCATCGCCGTGTGAATCTCGGCAACAAACTGGGCCTGCTGGCGATCCGCCTGGGCCGTAAGCGACTGCGTCGCTGTAACGGCCGCAATCGTCATCACAACAACTCGTCCTCGCATCACACGCCATTGCCTCATGATCTATCTCCTTCTCGGTATCCCTCACAGCGCGTCAACATCGAGAATCGCCTGCGCGAACGCCGCGGGCGCTTCCTGCGGCAGGTTGTGCCCGATCCCGCCGGTGATCGTCCGGTGCGCGTACTTGCCGGAGAACTTGTTCGCATAGGTCGCCGGTGGCGGATACGGCGCGCCATTGGCGTCGCCTTCGAGCGTGATCGTTGGAACCGCAATGAGCGGCGCGGCCGCCAGGCGTCGCTCGAGATCGTCGTACTTCGCTTCGCCCTCGGCGATCCCCATGCGCCAGCGGTAGTTGTGCATCACGATGTCGACGTGATCCGGATTCTCGAATGCTGCTGCCGATCGCTCGAACACGGCCTCGTCGAACTTCCACTTCGGCGACGCAAGCTGCCAGATCAACTTCGCGAACTCGCGGCGGTTCGCGTCGTAGCCGGCGCGGCCGCGGTCGGTCGCGAAGTAGAACTGGTACCACCACTGGTATTCGGCGGCCGGCGACAGCGGCGTCCTGCCGCCAGCCTGGCTACCGATCAGGTACCCGCTCACCGAGACGAGCCCCTTGCAGCGCTCGGGCCACACCGCCGCGATGATGTCTGCGCTGCGCGCACCCCAGTCGAATCCCGCGATGGTCGCCCTTTGAATCCCGAGGGCGTTCAGCAATTCGACGGCGTCCATCGCGACCGCGGCGGGTTGACCGTTGCGGAACGTGTCATTCGACAGAAACCGCGTCGTCCCGTACCCACGCAGGTACGGGACGATGACGCGATAGCCGGCGGAGACGAGGCGAGGCGTGACGTCGACAAAGCTGTGGATGTCGTACGGCCATCCGTGCAGCAAGACGACGGCCGGCGCGTCCGTGCGACCCGCATCGGCGTAGCCAACGTTCAGCAGGCCGGCCTTGATCTGATGCAGGCTGAATGCGTCGGCCGCGCCGCTCTGCACCTCCGCGGCGCCGCTTTGCATCGGCGCCGCGTGCATCGCGCCGAGATGCGCGCCTGCCACGGCGATCGCCGCGGTGGTGAGAAAGCGGCGGCGGCCGGTGTCGATCACGTTGTCGATGTCAGATTTGGGCATTTGCTCCTCCGTTTCCTTGCCCACCATGAAAGCAGGGATGCGAACCGCGATCTATCAGACCAAGGTATTGCCGAGACCTTCGTATCCCACACACGTTCGTCCAATGGTGTCCGTCGCAGACTCATGGTCGAATGTGTTCCGCCGAGATCAGGGAGGACGCAATGACCACCGACTTCACGAGCGCGATCGGCACGTCGCGGGCTTGGCAAACGGTGATCACCGCCGTCGCGAGAGTCGCTGTCACCGAAGCGACTGTCTTCTTGCAGGGCGAATCCGGCACCGGCAAAGAAGTTGTGGCGCGGCTCGTTCATCAACTGTCGCCACGAAAGCATGGGCCTTTTGTCGCCGTCAACTGCGCGGCGTTGCCAGAGCCGCTGTTCGAGTCCGAGCTCTTCGGCTACGAGCGCGGTGCCTTCACCGGCGCGCAGCAGTCGAAGGCCGGGCAGATCGAGCTCGCCGCACGAGGGGTGTTGTTCCTCGACGAGGTGACCGAATTAAGCCCGATGTCGCAGGTGAAGCTGCTCCGATTCGTGCAGGAGCGAGAATACCGGCGGCTCGGCGCAACCCGACTCCAGAAGGCCGACGTCCGCATCATCGCAGCCAGCAATCGCGATCTGAACGAAGCGGTCGAAGACGGCTCGTTTCGCTTGGACCTGTTCTACCGGCTGCAGGTCTTTGACATCCTACTCCCGCCGCTTCGGTCCCGCGTTGGCGACATCGCGCTGCTTGCAGATCATTTTCTTTCGGAGATCGGTCGCACCACGGGCCGCCGTGCGCGCCTCGTCTGCTGGACGATGCTCTCGAGGCGTTGCTTGGCTACAGTTGGCCGGGCAATGTCCGCGAACTGCAGAACGTGCTCGCACGCGCGGCCATCATCAGTGACGGCGATATCGAGCGTCGTCATCTGTCTCTGCGCGCAATGCCGCCGTCAGCGATCGTACCGCCACCGACCAATCTGCGAACGGCAGAACGCGTGACGATCGAACGGGTCCTGGACGAGACCGGCTGGAACAAATCGAAGGCGGCGCGGCGCCTCGGCCTCACTCGCGAACAGCTGTACGGCCGATTGCGGCGATATGGACTCGAGGCTCAGCGTGACAGGGCGGCGCTGGCTTAGAACCCTGCGCGAACGAGCGACGATGGCCACACATCAGACCCGACGCACACAGGCGCCGGACGCGGTCGTGGTCCTGGCGCAGCCCGAGCGTGACGATCGCGACATGTACGCCGAGTACTTGTCGCATATGGGTCTACGGCCGGTATGTGTGCAGCACGCGCAGGATGCGATCCGAATCGCTCCTAAGGCCGACGTGATTGTGACTGAGCTTCTGCTCCCTGGGGCCCTCGACGGTTACGCGCTGATTGAGATGCTGAAGTGCGATCCGATCACTCGGACCATTCCGCTCATCGTGCTCACGGTCTGCGCGTGGACCGAGGAGGAGGCACAGGCACGTCGCGCCGGCTGCGACGTGTTCCTCTCGAAACCCTGCTTGCCGGAGACGCTTCTCGGCAACATTCGCCGCATGATGGCGTCTCGCGTCGCGACCCACCCGCCCGAACGCAGTCAGGTTGTCATGCGCCGCTATTAACCAGCGGCTTGAGGTGTTCCCGTTCAACGAACCCCGTTTGTTGCGGTTCTTTCAGCCAGTCAAGCACTTCGTCGACGAGCAACGTGTGGGTGTTCCCGCCAGCATCGGTGAAGTCCACATGAGCGCCGGGAGCGCCCAGATCGTAGCCCATCGCCATGAATCGCTTTAGCGCGAGCGCGGCTCCGTGGTGCGCCGACTGAGCCGCAAACGCAACGTGCGGTATCGTCCGTGACGGCGGCCACCAGTGGAAACGATAGTCCGTCATGGTTCACCCACACGTGAAGTCGAGCGCGTCAACGTCCGCGTCGAGACATTCGATCACGAAGCAGGATGGTTCTCGGTTGGCACAGTCAGCGGACTGCATCTCGCGCAGCCCGCTCGGTTGGGCTGTGGCCGACCTTGCTCGTCACATGATCGACCACGATAAAGGCAGGCAGATCCGTCCCGTCTGAGTCACCGTCTACGCGCCGATAGGTCGTTCGTGCTCGGTCGAACGCGATCATCGTGTAAACAGTGCACATGTTGGCTTCTCATCGTCGATCGACGTAACGCTGCTAGGTGTCACGCTGCGCTGCGTCCGCAGCCCCGGCGAGATCGGTCAGAAAGGAAAAGAACTCAGGTGACTGACCGATGAAAAGACCCATCGCCGTCAAGAACTTGAGCGCTCCCTTTGCGACTCCCGTCGTGTTCGTCGGACGGACGACCGAACAGGCCGGCAGGCTGGTGCTGATGAATGGGCAAGGTTCCGGCAGAATCAAGTTGGTCCGGAACATTTCCCTGACTCCGTCACCCCTTCGAGCCATTGTTGGGATCTTTGCCGGAGTTGAGATCCGGGAAGGTGAGACCATTGGTCGGATCGGTGAGCGGCCGCACCCTCCCTGCAGTCAGCGAGAAGGTCTGAAAATGCATGAGCTCGATCGGGCCCATGCTGATGAGCAGTCGTAGCACTTCCACGTTCGTCACCCGTTGTGCCAAGGCCAATCGCAAGCTGCCGCCCCCCTGCTCCACGGTCGGGATATGGAAGGCCGCGGTGTTGGCGATTGCCTGGATGTGCGCGTGGGGGAACAGGTCTCCGTCTGTTCCGGGAATCGCCGCGAACTGCCCGTTGTGGAGATCCGGGACCGCCTGTTCAAACACCGTGGGATTGACGTCGGGGTTATTCGTGCTGCTCCGATAGCGCGTCCACCAACTGGTGTCTATCGTCAGCTGCATCAAGTTTGTCAGGCGCGGCTTTCCGCTCGATCCCGTCGCAATGCTGCCCTGCAGAGTGCGGAAGGGTTCCATGTCCACGGGTTCGGCCCCCTTGGACACCAAATACGCGTTGATAAAGTTCTGGTGGCTCATCTCGTCGTCGGTGACGTCATGAATGTATTGAGGGATGTTGCGATCAATTTCCCTCAGCCTTTCGGTGTAGGTCCTATTCCCATGTCCACCCGGCACCTCGCCGTCTTGGATACCGCCCAGTTCGTTATATTGAGTGTAAAAGTCAGCCTCGAGTGCCTCTCCGGCGGCGAGAAATCGCAGGATGGCGGCATCACCTTCAGTGAGACCCCCACCCGACGGTGTCCCTTGGCCCATCGCACGCGCGAGCAACCCGCTCCCCATGGTTGCTGCGCCGCCAAGTGCCAATCCGGTCTTCAGAAAACTGCGGCGGTTCCTCGCGTTGCTCATCACGTGGTCATCGGTCTTCATGTTGTTCCTCCATTTCGCCACTCGATGTGGCGTTGCTGCACTGCCGCAATAAGACCACCGATGAACGGGGCAAGGAATTGGACGTTGGTATTGCCGATACCTTCGTGTCGATGCGGAACCGAGAGGCCGAACGTTCGACTGCGACTGCCTAACGCCGCCTGGTCGAAGAAGCCACGGCTTTATAAGAAACCCAGTGATGATCTGCGGGCGGGTCCGCGCACGCGGGCCGTCGACATCGCGGCGCAGCAGGTCTAGGATGGACGATTCTGAGCAGGAGCACCTCTCTATGACGCGCAAATCAGCACGGCGACCGCGCAAGTCAGGAAACGGCAAGGTCGAGGCACTTCCGGCCGGCGAGTTCAATGCCCGCACGATCGTGGACGGCATTCCGGGGCTTGTGGCACTCGTGTCGCCCGCCGGCGAAGTCGAAGCCGTCAATCGGCCGATTCTGGACTATTTCGGAAAAGATTTGGAAGAGGTCAGGAATTGGGCGAACAACGACATGATTTATCCCGACGATATTCCTCTCGCAAACGAAACCTTCAGCAATTCATTGCCCACTGGCCGTCCATTCGATGTCGAAGAGCGACTTCGGCGCTTCGATGGCGTCTATCGCTGGTTCCAGTCGCGAGGGCGCCCGCTGCGCGACCCGGGAGGGCACATCCTCCACTGGTATGTTCTTCTGACGGATATTGAAGAACGCAAACAAGCGGAAGACAAGCTGCACCGCAGCGAGGCGTTCCTCGCTGACGGTCAACGTCTCAGCAAAACCGGCACGTTTTCGTGGTCGGTAGAAAAAAACGAGATCGTCTGGTCGAAGGAGCTCTACTCGATTTTCGACGTTGACCCAGCGAGGCCAGTGACACTCGAATTGATTGCCAGCCGTGTTCACCCTGACGATCTTCCGATGCTGGAGGACATGGTCGCTAGAGCCCGGCGCGGGGAAGGCCAATTTGCGTATGAACATCGCATTGTGATTTCCGATGGCTCAATCAAGTACATCCACTTGGTCGGCCACACCGTTCACGATGCGAACGGTCGCCTGGAGTACATCGGCGCGGCTCAGGACGTGACGCAGCGCCGGCTGGCGGAAGAACAACTGCGCGAGCGCGAACTCAACTTGCGCCGAATAACCGAGACCATTCCCGGAATGCTGTGGAGCGCTACGCCGGCAGGTGAAGTGGACTACTGCAATCGGCCATGGCTTGAATTTGCCGCCATGACCGAGGAACAAGCGAAAGGCTGGGGGTGGGCGACAGCGATTTATCCGAATGACCGCGATGGCCTGATCGAATCGTGGCACTCGTCTCTGGCTTCGGGCATACCGCTTGACCTGGAAGCGCGAATGCGCCGTTTCGACGGGGCATATCGTTGGTTCTTATTTCGCGCCAACCCATTGCGGGACGAATCCGGGAACATTATCAAATGGTACGGAACCAATACTGATATCGAGGATCGGAAGCGTAGAGAGGAAGTCCTGCGGGCCAGCGAACTTTCTTGGCGTCAGATCATCGACAATATTCCCGGGTTCGTGCATACGACAAGTGCAACCGGCGAGGTGGAGTTTCTGAATCAGCAGTTGCTGGAGTATTTCGGCAAGTCCAGTGAGGAATTGAAGGACTGGTCCCGCATCGATATCGTTCATCCTGACGACCTCCCGCGCGTCATCGAAGCATGGAAAACGTCGGTGGAAACGGGCCAGACTTATGAAGTCGAGCAGCGTAATCGCCGCGCTGATGGTGTTTACCGATGGTTCCAGTCTCGCGGCCGCGCAGTGCGGAATCCGAAAGGTGAAATAACGGCGTGGTATTGGCTCAATACCGATATTGAGGACCGCAAGAAAGCTGAAGAGGCTCTACAGTCGAACGAGCGCAATTTGAGCCTGATCATCAACACGATGCCAACCTTGGCTTGGTCAGCGCGTCCTGACGGCTCCGCAGAGTTCTTCAATCAGCACTACCTCGATTATGTTGGACTTCCTTTAGAAGAGCTGCAGGACTGGGGCTGGACAGTCGCGGTTCATCCCGAAGACCTCAACGCTCTTTCCGGTGTGTGGCAATCCATCATGGCAGCGGGCAAGCTTGGCGAAGCCGAAGCACGGTTGCGCGGCTTCGATGGGCAGTATCGATGGTTTCTGTTTCGCACCTGCCCCATGCGTGATGAGTCGGGCAAGATCGTGAAATGGTACGGCACCAATACTGACATCAATGCTCGCAAACGGGCTGAGGCCGACCTCCAGGAATCCTACCTTCGTCTCACTGAAGCCCAGCGTCTGAGCAAGACGGGAAGCTTCATCACCGATCTGGTGGCAGACGACCACAATTGGTCGGAGGAGACCTTCCGAATTTTCGAGTTCGATCCCTCGACCAAGGTCACGGTGCGGATGATTCAGAGTATTGTGCACCCCGAGGACCGACCTTCGTTCGAGTCAATGATTTCACGCGCAATGACAGGCGCGGATGTCGATTTTGCTTTCCGGATCCTGACGCCGCGAGGCGTCGTGAAGCACATTCGAGGCATGGCTCGTGTCATCGAACGTGTCGCCGGCCGACCGCTATTCGTCGGCGCGCTACAGGACGTCACGGAAAGCAAGATCGCCGAAGAAGCTCTGAACCGGGCACGGTCCGAACTCGCGCACGTGGCGCGAGTGACGACACTGAATGCTCTGACGGCCTCGATCGCCCATGAGATCAATCAGCCGCTCTCGGGTGTCATTACCAACGCCGGCACCTGCCAGCGTATGCTGAGCGCCGATCCTCCGAATGTCGAGGGCGCCCTCGAAACCGCACGACGCACGATTCGCGACGGCCACCGCGCGTCCGACGTGATCGCGCGACTCCGCGCGCTCTATAGCAAGAAGGATATTTCCTTCGAACCGATGGATCTCAGTGAGGCCACCGGGGAAGTAATTTTGTTGTGCAGGAGTGATCTACAGCGCAACCGGGTGATTCTGCGGCCCGAGCTCGCCGAGGACCTCCCGCCCATCGCTGGCGATCGAGTCCAGCTTCAACAGGTCATCCTCAACTTGCTGCGGAACGCTTCCGACGCGATGAGTACCATTGAAGATCGCCCAAGAGAATTGGTCATCAGAACCGAAAGAGATGATGACGATCGCGTACGGCTGAGCGTTCGTGATGCGGGGGTTGGCATCGACGCGCAAGCCGCGAACCGCCTGTTCGAAGCGTTCTACACGACGAAAAGCGACGGCATGGGCATGGGCCTTTCCGTCAGCCGCTCCATTATTGAAGCCCATCGTGGGCGTATGTGGGCGACGAACAACGATGGGCCGGGGGCCACATTCTCGTTTGTTGTTCCTTGCCATCATGCGGACGCTTCCGCAACGTAGACCGCTGGCGCGAAGTAGCCGATGAGAGGTTCGCCGTAGCGTGAGCGCAGTGGATCGACACCAACGGTTGCAGACTCACCATCATGACGGTCCACAAACAACGCCCGTCGCCTTCTCGTCTTGAGAAACTCACGAGCGGCGTATCGCTGAATCCGCTTCTCCAGTACGCCGAGTCCACTGCGACGAAGTCGTGGTCGCCGCCGCACGGCGCGTCTCGCCAAGTCCACCAGCGGCAGAACGATACGTTGGTATCGATCACACCATCGTCCAATAGACCAGCGTTTAGGGTCGTGGTCAAATCGCGTCGTTAGAGCAACGAGGCTCGAAACGCGAATTGTCGAGGAGATGAACAATGAAAACGCGACAACTGACGGGGATCGTGTGTGCGGCGTTGGTCCTTCTGAATCCGAGTGCTCGCGTGATGGTGCAGGCCGACACTAGGCAGTCGGTCGAGGACGTCCGCAAGGAGCTGTTGCAGCTCCCGTACTACAGCGTCTTCGACTTCCTGGCGTTCTCGTACGACCGCGGCACCGTCGTCGTTGGTGGGTACGCCTACGCGCTTGGCCTGAAGAAGGACGCGGAGCGCGCGATCAAGCGCGCATCCGGCGTGGACACCGTGGTGAACAAGATCGAAGAGCTGCCACCGAGTCAGATCGACGACCAGATTCGCTGGGCGACCTACTACAAGATCTACCGCGATCCATTTCTCTCCCGTTACGCGCCAGGCGGCGGCCTATTGTGGGGCCATCGGCACGCATTTGGCGGCCCGTTCAGCCCGTACGGGAGGCGCCTTTCCTGGAATGGAGCCCGCGGGGGACTATCCGATTCACATCATCGTCCAAAACGGGCGCGTCACGCTGCTTGGCGTCGTGGATAACGAGAACGACAAGACCGTCGCAGGATTGCGGGCGCGTGAAGTCCCGGGAACGTTCGACGTCGAGAATCAGCTCGTCGTCGAAGGAAGCGACAAGCGGTCTTCGAAGTGAGCGGCATACGACGGATGGTCTGGACCGAACCGTCGAAGTGAGTCGACGACTTCGACTCGTGTCTGCAGTGCGGCTTCGACGCGGTGTGGCAGTCAGCGGTTGGATAGTCAATTGAGAGGGTCCCATGTCGAAGATTTGGATAATCACTGGCAGTGGTAGCGGCCTTGGTCGCGCGATCGCAGAGGCCTGCCTGAAGGCCGGCGATCAAGTTGTCGCCACCGCCCGCAACACCGATCAGTTGACCGACCTGGTCGCGCGGTATGGGGTGCGAGCCTCGCGTTCCAGCTCGATGTGACGATCGAGGAGGAGGGCAAGGCAGCGGTTCAGGCCGCCGTCGAAAGGTTCGGACGAGTAGACGTCCTCGTCAATAACGCGGGGTACGGCGACGCGCGTCCATTCGAGCAGATTCCATCGGTCGAATTTCGGAAGCTAGTCGAGACATGCCTCTTCGGCGTCGTAAACCTCACGCGCGCTGTCCTTCCAGTGATGCGCCGGCAGCGCAGCGGGCACATCATCCAGATCTCGTCTCTGGGTGGACGGACGGCGTTTCCGGGGAACGCGGCCTACTTCGCCTCGAAATGGGCCGTCGGCGGCTTCACTGAGAGTCTGGCGCTCGAGACTGCGCCCTTCGGCGTCAAGGTGACGGCACTCGAGCCGGGTGCGATGCGGACCAACTGGGGCAAGCGCGCTCACGCGGCGCGGGAGCCGCTGCTGCCCGAGTACGAATCCTCGGTCGGCGCCAGCACAAAACAAATGGAGGCGTACTGGGGCAGCGAGAGCGGCGATCCCGCGAAGGTCGCACAGGTCATCCTCGACGTTGCCAACGCCGAGACGCTGCCGCCGCACATCCTGCTCGGTAGTGATGCCTTTCGGCTCGCTCGTCAGGCCGAGCAGGCTCGAGCGGCCGACGCAGACCGTTGGCGCGCCGTAAGCGCATCGATCGACATCGACGCGCCCGAGCCCATCCCAGCACTACCGACTCCCTGATCCCTCTCTCAAGAAGTCTCAAGACATGGAGAAGCTCTCATGCCAACGATCACCAAGGTTCCCGTTCAAACGATCACCAAACATTTCATCAACGGCGAGTTCATCGACTCGCACGGCACGGACGTCATCGAGGTGCGTGACCCCAAGAACAACGAGCTGATCGGCCGCGTCACGATGGGCGACACGGTGGACGCCGAGCGGGCCATTGCTGCTGCCAAAGCCGCATTTCCGGCGTGGTCGCGGACGTCGCTCGACGAACGCAAGAAATGGCTCCAGAAGCTCGCGGATGCGATGACCGAGCGTCTGGAAGAGTTGAAGGCGGCGTGTACCGCGGAGTTCGGCGGCCTGGCCGCCTTCTCGGACTATGCGATGACGCAGGCTCGAGATTTCTTCGTCCTTGCGAAAGAAACGCTCGAGCCCGAAAACTTCCAGCAAACGGTGAACAAAGCGGAAGTTGCGCGCGTACCGCTCGGCGTCGCCGGTCTTCTGACACCGTGGAATGGCAACCCGTGGTTCGTGTGCGGCAAGGCGGCCTCCGCGCTCGCTGCCGGCTGCACGGTGGTGATCAAGCCGAGCCAGCTGAGCGCGCTCGAAGCGCACGTCTTGATGGAGGCTTTTCACGCGGCGGGGCTGCCTGCGGGCGTAATCAACGTGGTGAACGGAAAAGGCGATCCGGTGGGGAACACCATCACACGAAGCCCCGACGTTCAGAAGATTTCCTTCACTGGGTCCACCGCCATCGGCAAGATGATCAACAAGGACGCCACCGAGACCATGAAGCGCGTGACGCTGGAGCTCGGTGGCAAATCGCCGACCGTGATCTTGTCAGATGCCGACGTCGAAGGAGCCGTCGCGTTCGCGCTAGAGGCTGGGTTGATCAACACGGGCTCGGCCTGCATCGCTGGCACGCGCATCCTGATTCCCGAGAGCCGCGCTGAAGAATTCAAAAGCGCATTCAAGCGCGCGCTGGAGGCACTGAAGCCTGGTGATCCGGCCGACCCCGAAACCACTGTCCAGCCGATGATCACCGCGAGCCATTGGGACCACGTCCAGGGCTATATCCGGAAGGGCTTGGAGGAAGGTGCCGAGCTGGTGACCGGAGGACTTGGTAAGCCCAAAGGCCTCGAATCCGGCAACTTCGTGAAGCCGACACTCTTCGCCGGGGTACGCAACGACATGCGCATCGCCCAGGAGGAGATCTTCGGGCCAGTGCTCGTCATGATCACGTACCGAAATGAAGACGACGCTGTCGCGATCGCCAACGGTGTGGACTATGGCCTGCACGCCTACGTTTACAGCGCTGACCGAGAACGCGCGCGTGCAATCGCGAACCGTCTGCAAGCAGGGCGCGTGATGATCAACGAGCTGGTCGATGACCCGAAGGCGCCGTTTGGCGGCTTCAAGCTGTCGGGGTTTGGACGTGAGTTCGGTGTCGCCGGCATGCAGTCGTTCACTGAATCCCGCGCGGTTTTTGGTCGATTCGCTGAGCGAGTGGGCGGCATCCCCTCATTGGCGGCGTTCCAGTCGAAAACGCGCACCGTGTGGGAGTGATCACCGTCTGACCGCACGAATGACATTGCCCTTCGATTAGCATTAAGGCGTACTGAACTACACACGGTAAGTGAGCGACTCGATTGTGATAGGACTGTGATAGATAACCCTCGAAACCCCGATGAACATCGTCTGTTACGGACGATCATCGAAGAGGATCGAATTGGCCTGAAGTGCTTGATCGCGAGTGCGTTGGTGCGGTTCGGTGTGCGTTGCTAGGAGCGGCGGGCTTCGTTTTCCAAGCGTGCTCCATCGACCACTCTGACATCTCTCCGTTTAGAATCAAGCACTTGCGGACGGCCAGGAACAGTGTAACGCAAAACCCTCCTTCAATTCCCAGCGTTCTTCCATCAGGCTTGGAATCAGCAGCTTACAAGACACACATCAACAGTTGATCGCGCGAATCGTGTAGACCAGGTTTCCGCCGCCAATGAGGCCCGAGAGGGTTACAAGGCCGGCTTCGGGACGACTGCGATCGGCGGGAAGTTCGACTTCTATGGCCGACGACGCGCGCGGCATTTTCTACGCCGGCGGCGGCTTCAAGGTCGTGATCGGCCGGTAGCCGGGCGTGCTACCCTCGACAGCCGTGGGCCGCGACATCAGGCTCGCGCTCAGGCGGCTCGGCGCGACGCCTCTCTTCACAACCTTCGCGATTCTCTCGCTCGCGGTCGGCGTCGCGATCACGACAGCCGTGTATTCGATCGTCGATGCGGTGTTCCTGCGCGGCCTCGGCATCCACGAGCCCGATCGCGTCGCCGTCATCGTCACCCCGTACAGCGGACGGCTGCTGACCGGCACGGTGTCGGAGCCGGACTTCCGCGATGTCGCAGACCGCCCAGACGTCGTTCTCCCACGTCGCCGCGTCCGCCACGTTCGTTCGCCGCCTTGCCCTGCCGTCCGTGACGGAGATGGTCATCGGCGAGTCGGTGAGCGGATCGTACTTCGCCACGCTCGGCGTGGGCGCCAAGCTCGGACGCACGATTCAGCCGAGCGACGATGCCGGCGGCGGACGTGTGGTGATGCTGAGCGATACGCTGTGGCGACGGCGGTTCGCGTCCGATCCGCGGATCGTCGGCGCCACCGTGGCGATCTCCGGAGAACCCTTCGAGATTATCGGCGTGGCGCCGGCCTCGTTCAGCGGTCCTCGCGGATGGCTGGTGGGCACGCAGTTCTGGATTCCACTCGGTACCGAGTCACGGTTGAAGGAGTCCCCCCGGACGGCGGCGCCGCGCGCCACAGCACGAGACGATCGACGGCTCACCGTCTTTGGCCGCCTCGCAACGGAGGTGACGATCGCCGCGGCATCGGCGGAAATGCAGACCATCGCCGAGCGGCTCGACGAGTTTTTTCCGCCGCGATTCCGTGGCAAGGGCGTCGGCGCCACGGATCGCCCGTGGCGCGCAAAGACCATGGCGGCGATCTCCGACGACGAGGACTCCGCCGTGCGCCGGTTCGGGATGACGCTCGTGGCGCTCGTCGGGTTGGTGCTGGTCGTCGCCTGCACGAACCTCGGCAACCTCGTGCTCGCCCGCGGAAGTACACGGCTGCGCGAGCTCGCCGTGCGGCGCGCCCTCGGCGCATCGAGGTGGCGGCTCGTGCGCGAACAGTGTCTCGAGAGCGTGATGCTGGCGGCCGGCGGCGCATTCGCGTCCTACGTCATGTTCGAGCTGTTGCGCGTCGTGATGGACACCGAGTTCAGCCTCGCCATGCCTTTCGGCGGCCGTACCACGCTGTCGTTTCATCCCGCGCTGAACGTGCCGGCGCTGACGATCGCGGTCTCGTCGCTCCTCATCGCGCTCGTCGTCTTCGGCCTCGAGCCGGCGATTCAGCTGACGCGCACGCTCGACGTTCGCGGCGCGCTCGCCGGCGGATCGGCCGCCGGACCGCAGCGCGGCCGGCGCCAGCGGCTTCTCCTGCGGTGGCAGGTCGCCATCGCGGCCGGGTTCTTCATCATCGCCACCATGTTCGTGAAGTACTCGATCGCGGAGGCGCGCCATGATTCCGGCATCGACCTGGATCGAATCGGCGTCGCCGTTCTCAATTTCGACACGCCGGAGTGGAACGAGGCTCGCGCACGGCGCATCTTCGACCGGGTACTCGACGAGCTGCGGCGCCATCCGTCGGTCGAGGCGGCCTCACTGTCGAGTGGATTGCCCTTCGGCGTGCCGAGTACGCTGCGTCTGTCCATCTCACCACTGGAACAGACGAGCGCCGCGCGAATGGACCCGCAGGTGGTGACGACGATCGCCGGGGCCCCCTCGATGTTCCGAACGCTGGGGGTGGAGATCCTTCGTGGACGCGGTTTCGACGATCGCGACGGGCCGGCCGCGCCACGCGTCGTGGTCCTGAGCGAATTCACGGCACGGCAGATGTTCGGTACCGCCGACGTCGTCGGGCGGGAGATGGCGGTCGGCCAGACGCCGTCCCCGACGGCCACGATCGTCGGCGTTGCCGCCGATACGGACGTGGGCAGTATCTTCGCGGATCCGCGGCCACTGGCCTACGTGCCGCTGACGCAGCACTACCAGCCGCTCATCACGGTCGTCGCGCGGGCATCCGGATCGGTGACGAATGCGGTGGGCGCGATGCGCGAGGCCATCCGGCGTGCCGATCCGGACGTGGCGGTCGACACCATCGGGACGGGACGATCGGTGCTCGCCGGACCGTTTCAGGTCCTGCGCGGGCTCGGCATGACGGCGGTCGGCCTCGGCGCGATCACGCTGCTTCTCGCCATGGCGGGTCTCTACGGCATCCAGTCGCATATCATTGCAAACCGCACGCGGGAGATCGGCGTGCGGATGTCGTTGGGGGCCACCGCCGGACAGATCAAGCGCATGGTGCTCGTGGACGGCTATCGTCCTGTCCTCGACGGGCTCGATCTTCGGGTTGTCGATTGGCCTCGTCGGCCGGGCGATCGCGCGCGCGTATCTCGAGCTGGACGTCGCCATCGTCGATCCGTGGATGCTGGTGGTGACGCCGATTCCGTTGATCTGTGCCGCGTTCTTTGCCTGCTACTTGCCGGCCCGCAGGGCCGCGGCGGTCGATCCCAACGTAGCGCTCCGCAGCGAATAGCCACGCCGGTAGTTTTCTGCCGTTCGTTTCCTATGAAAACTTACAGCAGACACGACTTTACCCGAGAGGAACGCGCGGCGAGAGCCAAGGTTGCGATCAGCGCGGCGTTTGAGAGCAAAGAGCAAGCCTTTCTCGACTTCGTGCTCTCTCACTACGTCCGTGTTGGCGTGCAGGAACTCGACCAAGAGAAACTGACCCCATTGTTGCGGTTGAAATACAACAACTCAATTGCCGACGCGGTGGCTCACCTGGGCTAGCCTGAGGACATTGGACGAGTCTTCATCGGCTTCCAGAAATATCTGTATCAGCAAGAAGCGCGTTCGGCCGGAACGCCGTTGAACCGATAGTTCGATTAGTCGTCGCCGTCTGGGCCGAACGCTCGTTGCCCATGGCAGATCTCAAAGGAGGGCCGAAAACCACCTCGCCCCGCTTTTTGTCGCGCGCGGATAGGCGCTGGGGGCGACGGTGGGCGAGATCACCGTGTCGGTCGTCGGGTCCAAAAATCCAAACTGGTTCGACACGCATCAGATCCCCAAGAACGCCGCATACGCGATTCCCGACGAGGCTGCCACCCGGCTAATGACGGCTTCTGTGGACGTAACCGACCCAACTGCCGCGACGAGAGTCGTCTCTGACGCTGTCGATCACTTTGGTCGAATCGATGTCCTCGTCAACGACGCGGGCTACGGTCTCATCACTGCGTTTGAGGAAATGTCGCCTGAACAAATCCACCAGCAGGCGTACCCGAACAAGTGGAACGGAAGAGCGACCCGGCCAGACCGTACATGAATGGGTCGCTTTACGGTAGGCGCGCGTATTCCGCCCGTGCCGCCTTGAGAACCGGAATGTCCGCGTCGGCGTTCTTCCAGAGTGTCAAGAGATCGCTGTAGACACCCTTCGCCTTCACCGTGTCGCCCGAGAGCGCGAGCGCTCGTGCCAGCTGCAGGCGCGCCATCGCGTCCATGGGATCGACGCGCACGATGCTGCGATGATCGAGAATCCGCTGGAACTCGCCGACGGCTTCGGCGGGTTGATGTGCGGCGAGGAACGCCAGTCCGCGAACATAGATGGGATACAGGCCGCCGAAACGTCCGACGAAGCCGACACGCCCAAGAGCGAGATCGTAGCGCGAGGCGGTCTGCAGCGCGTGAATCGCCGCGGCCGTATCAGGAGTGGGAGTGTTCAATGAGAACAGGGCCCGCAGCGTCGGCAGATACATGAATTGCACCGACGTATCCTCTGGGAACTCGCGCGCGAGAACCTCGGCGAGGGCTCGCGATTGCGGCAGATTACCTGCGAGGGCGAGTGCGAACGCCGCGGCATAGTCCACTTCGCGACCGCCCCTTCCGAGCTCGAGCGCCCTGGTGGCGCTCTGCCTGGCGGCGGCCGCATTCCCATAAAACGCTTCCCACACCGCGGTGGCCGCTTCGAACAAGCCGGCCCGTTCGCGCCGACCAGACTTTTGCGCGATCTGGATGGCAAGCGCTGCCACCCGTCTCGCGTCCTGCAACTGGCCGGAGCGAGCCAGGGCGAGCGCCTCGACATGGGAGATGCTGTCCTCCGTGGCGGGACTCTTCCTGGCCGCTGTCACCGACCGTTTGAGTTCGTTCTCGTTCCCCGTCAGGAAGGCGACGAAATACTGGGTCAGAACCAACTCGGCGGATTCCAGCTTGCGGTCCGCCGCGAGACGGACCGTCAGCAAGGCATCATCAAAACGATTCAGCATGAGCTGATGGAATGCCTGGTTGCTATATGCCGGAGTCAGGTCGGGATCCAGCGCGATGGCCTTCCCGGTTTCGGCAATCGCCAACTCATGTTGACCCGTGCTCGACAGGGCGAGACCCGCGAGCAAGTTGTGGGCCCCGGCCTCGCGTGGGTAGCTCTCGGCCCACGTTTCCAACGTTCGTCGCTCCCGTTCCAGGTTCCCCGTGAAGTCGCGGTCGTACAGTGTGTCGATGTAGAAGCGTTCGGCGTCGCTGGCCCGATTGCGCAGCTGGTAGGCCTTGAGCAAGCTCTGTCGCCCGAGCGCCGACTCTCCCATCACGCTGTAGCGGAACCCGACATGCGCATGGGCCAGCGCAAAATCGGGATCGATCGCGACCGCACGTTGAAAAAGCGGCAGGGCACGGACCGACCCTGAAAAGGCTGCTTTCATTCCGGCGCTGTAGGCCTGCAGCGCTTCGATCGACGGCGTCGTCGCTTCGAGCGGCGTCGAGTATCTCTCGACGGTGGCGAGCGATTCGCCAACCCGCGTTCGGAACCGAATCGCCATCTCGCTGAGCGTGCTCAGAACATCTTCTTTCCGCGACGCCTGCGCCTGCTCGTCGTCGAGGTTGTCCCCGGTCGCGCAGTTGGTTGCGCGCAGCCCGAGGACGTACTGACTGCCAAACGCCGCAATCGAGCCCTGCAGGACCGCCGCGCCGCCTGTCCGAACGCACACGACCCGCGCCACGTCGGGGGTCAGTCGTGCATCCGCCGGCTGGTTCATCAAGGGCAGCGTGTTGCGAATGCGATCGTCGGAGATCAGGCTGAGGAACGGCGATTGCTGGAGCTGCACCGCGAGGCCCTGTCGCAGCGTGTCGTCGAACACCGGGTCGCCGGTCGTGTTGGTGAACTCAGCTAGGTACGATCGTGTCCTTGTCGGTGAACGGGGCAGGACGGCGGTTATAGATCACGCCCGCGACGACGGCGATGACGACGACGGCCGCCGCGGCGATCGAGAGCCACCGCGCGCGCAAACGCCCGGGCGTCGCGTGCGGCGCCACCGTGGCGCCTTGCCCGCGTCTCAGACGTTCGAGATCGGTGCGCAGGTCGGCGGCGTGTTGATATCGGAGTTCGCGCTCCGTCTCCAGGCACTTCGTGATGACGGACTCCAGCTCGGGAGATTCCTCGACGCACAGCCGGACCGCCTGCGGGGGCCGCGTCCCCTTGACCATCTCATAGAGAACCAGGCCGACGCTCCAGATGTCGGCGCGGTGATCCACTTCCTCGCCGCGGGCCTGCTCCGGCGCCATGTAGGCGGCTGTTCCCATCACGACACTCTGCCGGGTGCCGGCAATCGTGGTCACGTCCGCCTGCGGTGTGGTCGCCGCTCGCATCTTGGCGAGCCCGAAGTCGAGCACTTTCACCCGATCGCGCGAGGCAATGAAGATGTTGGCGGGTTTGATGTCGCGGTGGATGATGCCCGCGCTATGCGCGGCGTCCAGCGCGTCGGCAATCTGGATGCCCACGTCGAGCAGCGTGTTGAGGCTCAGCGCACCCGCGGCGAGCCGGTCCTGCAGCGTCGTTCCCTCCAGATACTCCATCACGATGAACGATCGCTGGTCCCGCTCGCCGACGTCGTAGATCGTGCAGATGTTCGTGTGGTTCAGCGCCGACGCGGTCTGCGCTTCGCGCGCGAACCGGCTCAACGCCTCTGGATCCCGCGAGAGCTCTTCGGAGACGAACTTGAGCGCAACGGGACGGTGAAGCCGCGAATCTTCGGCTTTGTACACCACGCCCATCCCGCCGCCGCCGAGCTTCTCGACGATGCGGTAGTGCGAGAACGCCTGACCGATCAGCGGATCGCCGCCGGCCTGGCTGCCGTCGTCGCTGCGCTCTCGGGCGAGCTCGCGTGCGGCGAGATCGATCGCCGGAGCGCCGAGGAACCTGTCGGCACGGTCGTGTGCAGCGAGCAGCGAACGGACTTCGTCTTCCAGCCGTTGGTCGGCGCCGCACGCGCTGCGAAGATAGGCGTCGCGCTCTACCGCGGGAATGTCGAGCGCGGATTGCAGCAGCTGATCGACGTGATTCCAGCGCTCATTGTCCATTGGCGGTCGGGCCGGCGAGCTCTCGATACAGCCAGGCTTTCGCGCTTTTCCACTCCCGCATCACGGTGATCGGCGAGACCCGCAGAACTTCGGCGGTTTCCTCCACGCTCAGGCCGCCGAAGAAGCGCAGCTCGACCACTTTTGCCTTGCGCGGTGCCCGCTCCGCCAGGCCGGTCAGCGCCTCGTCGAGCGACACGAAATCATCGGAACGATCGGGGCACATGACGGCGTCCGCGTCGAGCGACACATGCTCGGCCCCCGCTCCCCGCTTGAGGTTGTGGCGGCGCGCGTGGTCGACGAGGATGCGGCGCATGGCCTGGGCCGCTGCCGCCACGAAATGGGCGCGGTTCTGCCACTGCATGCGTTTGTAGTCGACCAGCCGCATGTAGGCTTCATTGACCAGCGCCGTCGTCTGCAGGCTGTGGCCGGCGCGCTCGCGCCCCATGTAGTGGTGCGCCAGACGACGGAGTTCGTCGTGGACGATCGGCATCAGGAGGGCGAGCGCACGCTGATCCCCGTCGCTCCACGCTCGGAGAAGCGAGTTGACGTCGCCTGGAACTGGTTCACTCGCGCTTCCGCCCCGATTCATCGTACCGCCCCCGTCGGATTATATATGTGGCTTTCTCCTTTTCTTCGACTGATAGCGCCGCCGCGGCTTCTGCGCCTATCTGAGTAGAAAGCCCGACTGACGCCACGGGCGGCGCATTGGAGCCAGCAGGCTGAGCGTCGGGAAGAAAAGGAGTTTCGTCATGACAAGGTACACACAACTGGCGCTGATGCTATGCGTGGCGGTGGCCGGTACGGCCGTAGAGGCACGGGCCGATTGCCACAAGGTGCGCGGCTCCATCGCGGAGACGAGTATTCCGTCGAACGATCAGTTCGGCAGGCTGCTGGGCACAGTGACTGGCGTGCTCAACGGCGCGAGCACCGT
>CAVWHY010000011.1:0-64742 GCA_963754955.1 uncultured Acidobacteriota bacterium | reverse complement strand
TTCGCGAGGCGCGGGCGGGAGGCCCGTCAGGTGGAACCGTCCGAGCGTGCGATTGTCGCGCGCGAACTGGCGCTCACCCTGCATCACGTGCACCTCGACGCTCGTCTGGTTGTCGGTCGCCGTCGAGAAGATCTCGCTCTTCCGCGACGGAATCGTGGTGTTCCTCGCGATCAGCTGCGTCATCACGCCGCCCAGCGTTTCGATGCCGAGCGACAGCGGCGTCACGTCGAGCAGCAGCACGTCGGTGACTTCGCCGGTGAGCACGCCGCCCTGAACGGCCGCGCCGACTGCCACCACTTCGTCGGGGTTCACGCCCTTGTGGGGCTCCTTGCCGAAGTAGCTCGCGCACCAGCTGCTGCACCTTCGGCATGCGCGTCGAGCCGCCGACGAGCACGACTTCGTCGATCTTCTTCGGATCGACGCCGGCATCGTCCAGCGCCTTCTTGACGGGCGCCATGGTCCGCTGCAGCAGGTCGTCGACCAGCTGTTCGAGCTTCGAGCGCGACAACCTCGCCTGCAGATGCTTCGGCCCGCTCTGGTCCGCGGTGACGAACGGCAGGTTGATGTCGGTTTCCATCGCCGTCGACAGCTCAATCTTCGCTTTCTCGGCCGCTTCCTTCAGTCGCTGGAGCGCCATCCGGTCCTTCCCCAGGTCGATCCCGTCGGTCTTCTTGAACTCGGCCACGAGCCACTCGATGATCCGGTCGTCCACGTCGTCGCCACCGAGGTGCGTATCGCCGTTGGTGGCCTTTACCTCGACGACGCCGTCGCCGACCTCGAGGACGGAGATGTCGAACGTGCCGCCGCCGAAGTCATAGACCGCAATCGTTTCGTTCTTCTTCTTGTCGAGGCCGTATGCGAGCGCCGCCGCCGTCGGCTCGTTGATGATGCGCAGGACGTTCAGTCCCGCGATCTTGCCGGCGTCCTTGGTGGCCTGACGCTGCGCGTCGTTGAAATACGCCGGTACGGTGATGACCGCGTCAGTGATCTTCTCGCCGACATGATCCTCGGCGGCCTGCTTCAGCTTCTGGAGAATCAGCGCGGAGATTTCCGGCGGCGAGTACTTCTTGCCGCGCGCTTCGATCCACGCGTCGCCGTTGCCGGCGCGAACGACCGTGTACGGCACGCGCGACGCCTCGCTCGAGGTTTCCTCGTGCTTGCGGCCCATGAAGCGCTTGATCGAGAAGATCGTGTTTTCCGGATTGGTGACGGCCTGTCGCTTGGCAACCTGACCGACGAGCCGTTCGCCGTCCTTGGCGATGGCAACCACCGACGGCGTGGTGCGGGCGCCTTCCTGGTTGACGATGACCGCGGGCTGCCCGCCTTCCATGACGGCGACCACCGAGTTCGTGGTGCCGAGGTCGATGCCGATGACTTTGCTGCCATGTTGATGAGTCCTCCGTTTCGAAGTCCGCTTGAAAACTGATACGAGTCTAGACCTGTGATTAGTGTTTGTCAAGCATATTATCTGCGTTATATACACTCATATAGTGAGATCGCCATATCTCTATGCGGCTGCATCGGTTAGGCGGACACGCCTGACCGTGCTCGTGCAGGCCAAACGGCTCGGATTCGCGTAAACTCAATCGTCCCCTCATGCGAATCCTCTTCATCGGCGACATCGTCGGCCGACCCGGGACGGCAGCTGGTCCGGACGGGTCTTGCCGCCCTGGTGAGCCGCCATGCGATCGATTTCGTCATCGCGAACGGCGAGAACGCCGCCGCAGGCTTCGGCATCACGCGCGAGATCGGCGACGAGCTCCTCGACCTCGGCGTGGACGTCGTGACCTCCGGCAATCACATCTGGGACAAGAAGGAAGCGCTGGACTACATCGGCACAGAACCGCGCCTGCTGCGGCCGGCCAACTACCCCGCCGGCGTGCCGGGCAACGGCAGCTACCTGGCGCGGGCGCGCAACGGCCACTCCGTCGGCGTGATCAACGCGATGGGGCGCGTGTTCATGCTGCAGATCGACGACCCCTTCGCCGTCGTGCTTCGCGAAATCGAGGCGATGCGCCAGCGCACGCGCATCATCTTCGTGGACTTCCACGCCGAAGCCACATCGGAGAAGATCGCGATGGGGTGGCACCTCGACGGCAGGGTCACGGCCGTCGTCGGGACGCATACACACGTGCAGACCGCCGACGAGCGGGTGCTGCCGAAAGGTACCGCCTACCTGACGGACGCCGGGATGACGGGGCCGCACGACTCCGTCATCGGTGTCGAAGTCGAGCCGGCACTCGGACGTTTTCTGACCGGCTTGCCTTCGCGTTTCGAGACCGCGACCGCGAACCCGCGCCTGAATGGAGTCGTCGTGGACGCCGATGAAGCCACCGGGAAGGCGACCGACATCGAGCGCCTGAGTTACAGTCTGGACGAGCTCTCCGAGCTCGCAGCCGATGAGCGACCTGTTCGATCTTCCGTTTGAAGACGACGACGCCGAAGAAGTCGACAGTCGGCAGTCGACAGTCGGCAGTCGGCAGTTGACGGGCGTTCCTCGAGCCGCCCGCGGCGGCTTCGGACCGCGCGCTCGCCGCGCGCCCGCCGATCAGGCGCGTCCACACCGTCACCGAGCTGACGATCCGGGTCCGCGATCAGCTCGAAGCGGAATTCTTCGAGGTGTGGGTGGAGGGCGAGCTCTCGAACTGCCGGCCGTGGAATGGTCACCTGTACTTCACGCTCAAGGACTCGACCGCCCAGCTCCGCGGCTTCATGTTCCGATCGAACCTGCGGTACCTGAAGTTCAAACCGGCCGACGGCCTCCGTGTCGTGGCGCGCGGAAAACTCTCCGTCTACGAACCCAAAGGCGAATATCAGCTGGTCTGCGAGCACCTGGAACCGCATGGTCTGGGGGCCCTCCAGCTCGCGTTCGATCAGCTGAAGAAGCGACTGCAGGACGAAGGGCTGTTCGACGCCGCCCGCAAGCGGCCGCTGCCGGCGCTGCCGCGCAAGATCGGCATCGTGACGTCGCTCGACGGCGCGGCGATCCGGGACATTCTGAACGTGCTGAAGCGGCGCCATGCGAACGCGCACGTCGTGATCCGGCCGGCGCGCGTGCAGGGTGAGGGCGCCGCCGGCGACATCGCCCGCGCGCTGCGCGCCATCGGACGCGTGCCTGGCGTGGACGTGCTGATCGTCGGACGCGGCGGCGGGTCGATTGAGGATCTCTGGGCGTTCAACGAGGAAGTCGTCGCGCGCGCGATTGCGGCGGCGCCGGTCCCCGTCATCTCGGCGGTCGGCCACGAAACCGACGTGACCATCGCGGATTTCGTGGCGGACGTCCGCGCGCCGACGCCCTCGGCGGCCGCCGAACTGGTCGTCGCGCGGACCGATGAATTCGCCGGGCGCATCGATCGCCTGCACGAGCGGCTGGTGGCCGCGGCGCACGGGCGGGTGCAGCGTCTCAGCCGCCGGGTGCACGTGGCCGGAAGCCGTCCCGCCATGGCAGGCTACGCTGCGCGCCTGGCGATGAAGAGCCGGCGCGCCGCGGAGCTCGATCGGTCGCTCGACGACGCGGTACGGCTGGCCGTCGGCTCGCGCGGCCCGGCGGCTGCAGTCGGTCCGGCGCCAGCTGGACATGCTGCACCTGTCGCACCAGCTCGGGACGATTCGAACGCGCCTGGTCGCCGCGGCGGGCCGCCTCGCAGGCGCGATGGCGCGGAGGCATCATCAGGCGGACGCGGCGCTGCGGGGCTGCGCCAACCGGCTCGAAACGCTCAGCCCGCTGGCCGTGCTCGGCCGAGGCTACGCGGTCTGCTGGAACGCCGACCGGACGCGGGCCCTGCGCGAGGCCGGCGAGGTCGCGCCCGGAGACACGGTCCGCGTGACCTTGAGCCGCGGCGAAATTGAAGCTAAGGTGTCGAGAACAGAATGAGCGACGCATCGTCCATCAAGGATTTTGAAGCCGCCATCGCCGAGCTCGAATCGGTCGTCAAGAAGCTCGAGGAAGGCGATCTGGCGCTCGAGCAGTCGCTCGCCCTTTACGAACGGGGTGTGCAGTTGTCGCGGTTCTGCCACGCGCGGCTCGAGGACGCCGAGCGGCGCATCGAGATCCTGAGCGAACGCGGCGACGTCAGGCCGGCGCCCGCGACGCTCGCCTCGGGCGACGACCGCGATCGCTGACCTCGTGACGGCCGCCGACCCGCTTGCCGCGTTCCTGAACGACGCCCGGGCGCGCGTGAACGCCGCCCTCGAGACGTACCTGCCCGCGCCGCCGGCGTGCCCCCCTATCGTCAGCGAGGCGATGCGTTACAGCGTGTTCGCGGGCGGCAAGCGCCTGCGGCCGATCCTGACGCTGGCCGCCGCGGATGTGGTGAGCCGCACCGGCCGAGCGGCGGCTCCGGCACGGTCGGCGCTCGATCTCGCGCTGCCGGCGGCGTGCGCGATCGAACTGATTCACACGTACTCGCTGATTCACGACGATCTCCCCGCGATGGACAACGACACGCTGCGGCGCGGGCGCCCGACGCTGCACGTGGTGTATGGAGACGGCGTGGCCATCCTTGCCGGCGACGGCCTGCAGGCCGAGGCCTTCGCGCTCCTCGCTCGCGAGCCAGCGTCCGACGATGAGACGATCGCGCGCCGGAAGCTGAAGGCGCTGAGGGTCATCGCGGAAGCAGCGGGCGCCACAGGAATGGTTGGCGGGCAGGCGATCGATCTGCTGGCCGCCGGGCAGGTGCCGGGACACCGCGCCGCGCTCAACGCCGACACCCTGCCCGCGATGCACGCGCGCAAGACGGGCGCGATCATCCGCGCGTCCGCCGTCAGCGGCGCGATCATGGCGGGCGCGAGCGAAGCGGCCGTGGCCGCCATCGATCGCTTTGCCGCCGATATCGGTCTCGCCTTTCAGATCGTGGACGACATCCTGGACGTCGAAGGCAGCGCGGAAGAACTCGGCAAGACCGCGGGCAAGGACGCTGCCGGCACCAAGCCGACGTACCCGGCGATCTTCGGCCTGGATCGGTCCCGCGCGCTCGCCGCCGATTGCATCGCGCGCGCCAGGGCAACGCTCGACGCCGCCCGCCTCGGCGGCGGGTGGCTCGCACCCATCGCCGACTGGGTGGTCTCGCGCCGCAGTTGAATCTACTTTCAATGACGACATCGCTAGTGACCAGCGCCTGCAAATCACGAAGACGCGAAGAACACGACGTGATCCTCGTGCCTTCGTGATGAAAGAATGAGTGTCCGCAAGATTCGGCTCGACGCGGCGCTGGTGGAGCGCGGGCTGGCCGCGTCCCGCGAGCGCGCCCGCGCGCTCATCATGGCGGGCCATGTCAGCGTCAACGCTCAGCCCGTGAGCAAAGCCGGCACGGCCGTCGCGGAGGATGCGCGCATCGAGGTCGCGGAACCGGATCATCCGTACGTCAGCCGCGGCGGCGTCAAGCTGGCTCACGCGCTCGATGCGTTCGGCGTGGATCCGACGGGCAGACACGCGCTTGATGTCGGCGCATCCACCGGCGGCTTCACCGACGTCCTGCTGCAGCGCGGCGCTGCGAGTGTCATCGCCCTCGACGTGGGCCGCGCGCAGCTCGACTGGCGCCTGCGCAGCGACCCGCGCGTCACAGTGGTCGAGGGCGTGAACGCCCGGTCGCTGACTCGAACCGACGTGCCCCATCCCGTCGATCTCGTCACCATCGACGTCTCGTTCATCTCGCTCGGCCACATCCTGCCCGCCCTCGCGCCCCTGCTGGCCGCCGGCGCCGACATCGTCGCCCTCGTCAAACCGCAGTTCGAAGCCGGGCGCGAGCAGGTCGGCAAGCACGGCCTGGTGACCGATCCTGCCGTTCACGCCGAAGTAATCGAACGCGTGACCGCGCATGGCGCCGCGGCCGGACTCCAGCGCGTGGCGATGGCGCCGTCGGCGCTCAAGGGAGCCACCGGCAACCAGGAGTTCTTCTTCCACCTGAAAAGAGGTTAGAGGTTAGAGGTTGGGGGCTGGGGACTTGGGGATGGGGCGGGCAGGCCTGAAGGCCTGCACTACTTTCGACTCGCGACTGCCGACTGCTGACTGGCGACCGGCGACTGCCGACTGACTACCGCTGCCCCCAGTTCAACTTCTCCCTCAGGACTTCGAAGTAGCTGCGCGTCGAGGGACGAATCAGCCGCATCGGCTCGGCAGCGCGACCGACGATGATTTCGTCGCCGGCCCGCAGTTCGAACCCGGCCTGGCCGTCGAATGTGACGAAGGCGCCGTCACGATCGCCGATCTCGGGCTTCACGCGAACGGTGGCCGACGCGGGGATGACGACCGGGCGGTTGCTGAGCGTGTGCGGCGCGATAGGCGTCAGGATCATTGCGTCGACGCTCGGCTCGACGACGGGTCCGCCGGCCGAGAGGTTGTAGGCCGTCGACCCCGTGGGCGTGGCGATGATCAGGCCGTCGGCCCGGACGTTCGTGACGAACTCATCGCCGACGAAGACCGACAGGTTGATCAGGCGCGACGGCGCGACCTTGTTGATGACCACGTCGTTCACGGCGACGCTCGTCTGCGGCGCCGACGACGAATGGACGGTGGCCCGCAGCATCAGCCGTTCCTCGACGTGCGCGCGCCCCGCCAGTGCGGCTTCGAGCGCCGGGTACAGCTCGGGCAGCGTGACCTCGGTGAGAAATCCCAGGCTGCCGAAGTTCACGCCCAGAATCGGAACGCACCGGCCGGCCTGCGCGATGCAATCCGCCATGCTGAGGAGCGTGCCGTCGCCGCCGAGGACGAGTACCAGCCCGGCACGCGATACCAGCGCCTGCTTGTCGGCCACCTCGCGGGTCGACGAGGGCGGCATCAGGGCGGCCGTCGCCGTTTCGACGACCGAGGCGATGTTGCGGGCGCCGAGCCACGACTCGACCTCCATCAGGTGAGGCGTCGCCGCGCTCAGGCGCGACTTCGCGACGATACCGACGTGAGTCACAGCGGTCATGTATTGGGATTGTGTCAGAGGCTCGAGCTCGAGTGCCCAGCAGCTCGCGACTGGTGGCCCGCCTCGCCTGCCCGACCTGCCTGGCCCACCCGACCTGCCCGGCCCTTGAAGTACTCCACCTGGTACTTCTGGACGTTCCGATTGTGCTCTTCGAGCGTCGCCGCAAATTCGTGCGAGCCGTCGTTGCGGCTGACGAAATACAGGTAGTTCGATGTCCGCCGGGTGGACCACCGCGTCGAGTGACGCCCGTCCTGGCGCAGCGATCGGACCAGGCGGCAGGCCGGGGTACCGATAGGTGTTGTACGGCGAGTCGAACGACAGGTCCTCGTGATGCAGGTTGCCGTGATAGCGGCCGGCCTGCTCGAGCGCGTAGATGACGGTGGGGTCGCACTGCAGCGGCATGCCGATCCGGAGACGATTCTCGTACACCGAGGCGACCAGGGGCCGCTCCGCCGGGTTGCCCGTTTCCTTCTCGACGATCGACGCCAGCGTGACAAGCTGTCGGATCGACAGCCCCCGCGCACGCGGCCGCCGTCCGCAACTCCGGCGACAAGGCCCGGCTGAAGGCGTCGGCCATCAGCCGCACGATGGCGGGTGCGTCCGCGTGCCGTGAGAGTGGATAGGTTTCCGGGAACAGATAGCCTTCCAAATCGCGGGCCGCCGGGTCGATCGCGTGAACCGGACGTCGTATCGCGAGCGGCGTCGACGAAAGCGGAGGCCGGCCCGAAGCCCTTCGCCTCGACGAGTTTGGCTATTTCGCGAACGGACAGGCCCTTCAGGAATCGTCAGCGGGATGACGAACACGTCGCCTCGCGCGAGCTTGTCGATGACGTCGCCCGGCGTCACGGGCTCGCGTGAACCGGTACTCGCCGGCCTTGAGCCGCGTCGCTTTGCCGCTCATCCACAGCGCGATACGGAACGTCAGCTGATCGCGGACGACGCCGGCCGCGGCGAGGCGCTCGCCGATGGCGCGTGTGCCGGTCCCCGGCCTGATGTCCACGAACTGTTCGGAGTCGCCGTAACCCCGGTATGGACGCTGGCGCGCCCAGGAACAGCCACGCGGCAGTCGCGCCGGCAGCAACCACGATGAGCACGATGATCGACGCGAGGAGTCGTTTCACGTTGCGCCCGGATTTCAGTTCCCCGCCCGGTCGAGAAATTCCTGGAGGATGATCGCCGCCGCGGCCGCATCGAGTTTCGTCTTCCGCTGCCGCCAGTCGCGCTCCCGCAGGCTCAGACGGCTCTCGGCCTCACGGCTCGTCAGCCGTTCGTCGGCCGTCACGATAGGCACGTTCGTGCAGGTCTTCAGCGCGTCGACGAACGCCGTCACGCGGGCCGTTTCCTCGCTCGCCGACCCATCGAGCCGCACCGGCAGCCCGACGACAACCGACGCCAGGCCGTCGTCGTCGCGCTCGAGCCGCCCGATCTCTTCGGCGACGCGGCGCACGCCTTCGTCGTGGTCTCCGACGGCAAGCGTCGTCAGCGGCCGCGCGAGCGTCGCGGACGGGTCGCTGATCGCGAGGCCAATCCGGCGTCCTCCGACATCGACGGCAAGCACGCGCACCACGCAATTATCCCATGCCGACAACCTGCCGGCGCTGCAGCGCTACCGCGCCGTGCCGATATGTAAGGCGATGGGTGTATTTCTGCTCGCTTCCGCACTGTCGCTCGCACTGCAGGCTCAGCCGGCCGAGCGCCCGCGCGCGGAGGCGCTGGCGCAACGCGCGACCGATCGACTGCAGGCCCTGCAGAAGGAAGCCGACCGGCTGGCGGCAGACGAACGCACGTTGCTGGGCGATCTGCGAAAGCTGGAAGTCGATCGTCAGATCAAGGCCGAAGAGCTCCGGCAGCTTGCGGCGGACAGCGCGCAGATTTCCGGCGAGCTCGCCGCGAACAGGCAGCGGATGCACGACCTCGAGCAGCAGGAAGCCGCAAGCCGGCCCGAGCTTCGCGCCAGGCTCGTCGATATCTACAAAATGGGCCAGGGCCGCTACCTCAAGCTCCTGCTGTCCACCGCCGATATCCGCCAGGTCGGTCAGGCGTCGCGCATTCTGAGCGCGCTGGCGAAGCTCGATGCCGACCGCGTCGCCACGCGTCAGCGCAATCTTGCGGAGCTGAAACGGACGCGCGCCGCGCTCGAGCAGCGCAGCCGCCATCTCAGCACGCTGACGGCGGACGCCGAGCGTGCGCAGGCGGCGCTCGGCGCGCGCGGCCGAATCGCGCAGCGCGCTCATCCGCGACATCGACAACCGCCGCGATCTGAACGCGCAACTGGCCGGTGAACTTCAGGCGGCGCAGCAGAAGCTGCAGGCAACGCTGCACGATCTGTCGGGCGCGTCGGCCGTCGAGCCCGCCGCCCTGCCCCTCCGGCCCTTCCGCGGCGATCTCGATTGGCCGGTCGGCGGGCGCACTCGCCCGCCGGCCCAGCCGTCAGGCCGGCGCGTCGACGGCCAACGGAATCGCAATCACCGCCGCCGAGGGATCCGCGGTGTCCGCCATCCACGACGGTGTCGTGGCCTTCGCCGACACCTTCGGCGGCTTCGGCAACCTCGTCATCGTCGATCACGGGTCGCAGAGCTTCAGCCTGTACGGGGATTTACTCGAGGTATCGGTCAGGAAAGGGGCCCGGATCGAGCGCGGCCAGGCCATCGGAACCGTCGGGCCGGCGCCTGCCGGACCGTCCGAACTCTACTTCGAGTTGCGCATCGACGGTCAGTCCGTCGATCCTTTACAATGGCTGAAGAAACGGTAGGGCCATGAGTTCACGCACCCGCGTCATCGTTATCGCGATCACCGCCCCGGTGGTCGCCTTCGCCATCGTCGGCGGCGTGCTCGGCACCGTCATGGCGCGCGAAGACACGTATCAGCACCTGAAGATTTTCGACGACGTGGTGAGCCTGATTTCGAGCAACTACGTCGAGCCGGTGAACATCGATAAAGTGATGCGCGGCGCCATGAACGGCCTCGTCGACTCGCTGGATCCGGACAGCGCCTATCTGTCGCCCGACGAGGTCAAGCAGGCCGAATCGGGGTCAGCGTTGCCTCCGGGCGACCTCGGCATCGAGCTGACGCGGCAGTACTACCTGCGAGTGCTCGCGGCACGGGACAACTCCCCCGCCTTCAGGGCCGGGCTTCGGACGGGCGACTACGTCCGCGCGATCAACGACGTGCCGACGCGCGACATGAGCGTGTGGCAGGGTATGCGCGCGCTGCGTGGCGCCGTCGGATCGAAGGTCACGCTCACGATTTTCCGCGGCAACGCTGCCGACCCGCACGTGGTGACGCTGTCGCGCGAGGCGCTTCCCCCGGCTGACGTGTCGGGACGCATCGCGACACCCGGTGTCGGATACATTCGCGTTCCCGCGATCGGCCCGCGCACGGCCGACCAGGTGAAGGCGCAAGTCGCCGATGTGTCGAAAAACGGCGCCACGAAACTGGTCATCGACATCCGCCGGACCGCCAGCGGCACCTACGATCAGGGCCTGGCCCTCGCGCGGCTGTTCGTGGCAAAGGGCACGCTGGCGCAGCGGGAGACCAAGGGCGTTCCGACGAAGGACACGATCGCCGCCAACCCGGGCGACGGCACCATCAGCCTGCGCGCCGTCCTGCTGATGGACAACGGGACCTCCGGCGCCGCGGAGCTGTTCGCGTCGGCGCTGTCGGGCAACCAGCGCGCCGACCTTGTCGGTGAACACACGATCGGCCGCGCGGGCGTGCAGAAGCTGGTCAAGCTGCCCGGCGGCAGCGCGCTCTGGCTGACGACGGTTCGCTATCTGACGCCCGCCGGGACCCCGCTCCACGAAAAGGGGCTGGAACCCACCGTGGCCGTCGAGGCTCCAGACGTCGAGTTCGGGCAGCCGCCTCCGCCGAGCGACATCATGCTGGACAAGGCGATTGAGCAGGTCCAGATTGCGCCGGCGCCGGCGGCTCGCGTCGCCCGCGCGACGCCGACGTGGTTCCGGCTCGCCGAAAAGAAAGCCGCCTGATATACTCAAGTGTTTGCGGTGTAGGCGCGTAGCTCAGAGGTTAGAGCGCCTGCTTGACACGCAGGAGGTCGGTGGTTCGAGTCCACCCGTGCCTACCATTCGACTCACCTCCGCCTCGCCTTCGGCGAGCCGGAGGCTCGCTCATGGCGGGCCGTCTGCCGTGGAGAATGCCCTGAGCGAGCGCAGCGAGTCGAAGGGTTAGATTCACCGCAGACAGATCGAACGCCAACTCTCACATGAGCCAGATTACCGTCACGCTGCCTGATGGGTCGACCCGCGAGCTCGCGGCCGGCGCACCAGTCCGCGCGGTGGCGGAGGCGATCTCGCCAGGCCTCGCGAAAGCCGCGCTCGCGGGCGTCGTGGACGGGACGATGGTCGACCTCTCCGCTCCCCTTCAGCACGACGCGTCCGTCCGCATCGTCACGGACCGCAGCCCGGAAGCGCTGATGCTCATGCGCCACAGCACCGCGCATCTGCTGGCGGCGGCGGTGACCAATCTGTTCCCGGGCACCCAGTGCGGCATCGGTCCAGCGACCGACGAGGGCTTCTTCTACGACTTCATCGTGCCCAGGCCCTTCGTGCCGGAGGATCTCGAGGCGATCGAAAAGAAGATGCACGAGCTCGCGCGTGAGGACGTCGTGTACGAGCGCCAGCTGTGGCCGCGCGAGGAAGCCAAGGCATTCTTCGCGGCGCGCGGCGAGCCGCTGAAGGTGCAGCTGATCGACGAGAAGACCGAAGGCCAGCGCGAGGTCTCCTGCTACACGATCAAGGACAAGGACACGTTCATCGACTTCTGCGTCGGGCCGCACGTGCCGTCCACCGGCAAGCTGAAGGCGTTCAAGCTGATGAGCACGTCGAACGCGTACTGGAAGGGCGACGCGAAGAACCCGCCCATGCAGCGCGTGTACGGGACCGCCTTCCTCAGCGACAAGGATCTGAAGGCGCACCTCACCCAGCTCGAGGAAGCGAAGAAGCGCGATCACCGGAAGCTCGGGCGCGAACTCGGCCTGTTCACGTTTCACCCGTGGGCGCCAGGCGCCGCGTTCTGGCAGGACAAGGGCACGACGCTGTACAACCTCTTGTCGGCCTACATGCGCGAGGTGCTGCTGCCGAACGGCTACGTCGAGGTGAAGACGCCACTCATCTACAACAAGGCGCTCTGGGAGACGTCCGGGCACTGGGCGCACTACCGGCAGAACATGTTTCTCGTCGAGGGCTCCGAAAACGAGCAACTGGCCGTCAAAGCGATGAACTGTCCCGGGCACTACCTGCTCTACGCGAGCCAGGCGCACAGCTACCGCGACCTGCCGGTCCGCTTCCACGAGCAGACTCCGCTGCACCGCAACGAGGAATCCGGCGTCCTCGGCGGCCTGACGCGCGTCCGCCAGTTCTCGCAGGACGACGGCCACTGTTTCGTCACGCAGGAGCAGATCGGCGACGAAGTCGAGCGCATGCTGGGGTTCGTGCAGCGTGTGTACCGGGACTTCGGCCTCGAATACACCGCGAAACTCTCGACGCGGCCGGCGGAGTTCCTCGGCGATATCGCGACGTGGGACTCGGCGGAAGCGCAGCTCAAGACCGCGCTCGAGCGCGCGGGCCAGCCCTACACGATCAACGCGGGCGACGGCGCCTTTTACGGCCCGAAGATCGATTTCGACGTGACCGATGCGATCGGCCGCAAATGGCAGTGCGCGACAATTCAGCTGGACTACAACGCGCCGCAGCGGTTCGAGCTGAAGTACACCGGCGCCGATAACGCCGAGCACCGGCCGGTGGTCATTCACCGTGCAATTTTCGGCAGCTTCGAGCGCTTCATCGCCATCCTGATCGAGCACTACAGCGGGGCCTTTCCGCTGTGGCTGGCGCCGGTTCAGGCCGTGGTGCTGCCTATTTCGGACCGGCACCTGGGGTATGCGGGCACGGTCCGCGACCGGTTGCAGGCGGCCGGACTGCGCGCGGGCCTCGACGAGCGCCAGGAAAAGATTGGATATAAGATCCGGGAGGCCCAGCTCCAGAAGATCCCGTATATGCTGGTCGTGGGCGACAAGGAAGCCGCCGAGGGTACGGTGTCGGTGCGAAGCCGTTCGGGCGGCGACCTCGGACCGGAGACGGTTGACGGATTCGTGAAGAAGGCGCGGCAGGAAGTGAGCTCGAAGGGCACGATGCCCCTCGACGAGGCCGCCCCAGGGGCGGCTTAGCCCGCCGCACCGCAGGTTTTCAAGGAGGCCTTTATCGCTTTCGACAGAAGTCCCCGCCGCGACGACCGTGTCCGCGTGAACGAACGCATCCGCGTCCGTGAAATCCGGGTGATCGACGACACCGGCGAACAGCTCGGCATCATGCCGCCGCCGCAAGCCCTGGCCATTGCCAAGACCAAGGGGCTCGACCTCGTCGAGATCTCGCCGACAGCCGTGCCGCCGGTCTGCCGCATCATGGACTTCGGCAAGTACCAGTACCAGGAGCAGAAGCGCGCCCGGGAGGCCCGGAAGCACCAGAAGGTGATCGAGGTCAAAGAGATCAAGTTCCGTCCGAAGGTGGACGAGCACGATTACCAGTTCAAGAAGAAGCACATCGAGCGCTTCCTCGAAGACGGCGACAAGGTGAAGGCCACGATCTTTTTCCGCGGACGCGAGATGGCGCACCCGGAAATCGGCCGCCGGATTCTCGAGCGGCTCGTCCAGGAGCTGTCCGAGCTGGCGATTGCGGAAACGATGCCGCGGCTCGAAGGTAACCAGATGCACACGATCCTGAGCCGGCGCCCGCAAAGCGGCGGCGGCCGGGCGAAGCCCGCGGCCGCGGCGGCCTCGCGAAGCTAGGTCGGGCGCGAAGCGAGCAGGCCGCGAAGCCAGTAGGCGCGAAGCCAGTAAGTTCGACGCGAAGTTGATCGATCGAGGGAGACGATGCCGAAACTGAAGACACATCGGGGCGCCGCGAAGCGCTTCAAGCGGACGAAGACGGGGAAGTTCCTGCGCAGCAAGGCGTTCAAGCAGCACATCCTGAGCAGCAAGACGACCAAGCGCAAGCGCGCGCTGCGCGGCACGACCACCGTCGCCGCCGTGGACACGCCGAAGCTCGCACGGATGCTGCCGTACAAATGAAAGTCGAAAAGTTCAAAGTTCAAAGTGGACAAGTACTTCCTTACTTTGAACTTACTTTTCCACTTTGAACTTTCGCCTTTGAACTTGGAGAATTCAGTACTATGCCGCGTGTAAAAAGAGGAACAGTTCGCCGGGCCAAGCGCAAGAAGCTGCTCGGGTTAGCCAAGGGCTACTACGCCAACAAGAGCAAGCTGTACCGCGCCGCGAAAGAGTCGGTCGACACCGCGCTCAAGTACGCATTCGTCGGCCGGCGGCGCAAGAAGCGCGACTTCCGGCGGCTGTGGGTCGTCCGGATCAACGCCGCGGCCCGGGAGCACGGCCTCACATACGGCCGCTTCATCAGCGGCCTGAAGAACGCGGGCGTCACCCTCGATCGCAAGAGCCTGTCGGAGATCGCCATCGGCAGCCCGGCCGCGTTTGCGAAGCTGGCCGAGCAGGCCAAGGCGTCGGCGAAACCGCTCGCGCGCGCCTGACTATCGCTCGACGCCCCTTCGTCGCGAAGGCACGGAACACACGACGACTAATTGGCTTCGTGTTCTTCGGGCCTTCGTGATTTACTGTCCCCGCTAGATGAGCCTTCCCGATTCGGAATCCGTGGCGGCGCAGGTCCGCGCGTTCGAGGCCGAGCTCGCCGTGGCGGCGTCGCCGCGCGACGCGCAGACGGTCAGAGATCGCTACCTCGGACGCAAAAACAGCGTGGTCGCCACGTGGATGCAGGCGATCGCCAGCGCCACGCCGGAAGGTAAACGTGAGATTGGCCGGCTGGCCAACGAACTGAAGCAGGCGATCGAGGCGCGCTGGGCCGAGCATCAGGCGGCAGCCTCGGCGCAGGCGCGGCCGGCGGGCGCGATCGACGTGACGCTGCCGGGACGTCCGCTGCGCCTGGGGCATCGCCATCCGCTGACGGTCGTGCGCGACGACCTCGAAGCGATCTTCGCCCGCATGGGGTTCACGGCGGTCGAAGGACCGGAGGTCGAAGACGACTGGCACTGCTTCGACGCCCTCAACATGCCGGCGGAACATCCCGCGCGCGACATGCAGGACACGCTGTACCTCGCAACGCCCGTCGCCGGCGACGGACCGGCGGACCGGCGCACGCTGCTGCGCACGCACACATCGTCCATGCAGATCCGGTACATGCAGGCGCACAAGCCGCCGATCCGGATCATCGTGCCCGGCCGCGTCTATCGACGCGACGACCTGGATTTGACGCACTCGCCGGCGTTCGGACAGATCGAAGGGCTGGCGGTCGGCGAAGGCCTGTCGCTCGCGCATCTCAAGGGGACGCTCCTGGCGTTTGCGCGGCAGACATTTTCGCCGACGACCCGCGTGCGGTTTCGCCCCAGCTTTTTCCCGTACACGGAGCCCAGCGCGGAAATCGACCTCAGCTGCTGGCAGTGCGACGGCGCCGGCTGCGCGATGTGCAAGAAGACGGGATGGATTGAAATCGGCGGCTGCGGCATGGTGCATCCCGCCGTGTTCGAAGCCGTCGGCTACGACGCCGAACGCTACACCGGCTTCGCGTGGGGCATCGGCATCGAACGCATCGCGATCCTCAAATACCAGGTGGAAGACATCCGGTTGTTCTACGAGAACGACCTGCGGTTTCTCGAACAGTTTCCCTATTGATGGCCGCTCTAATCACGACTGCACGAAGGCCACGAAGCGACACGCGATCCTCGTGTCCGGAATTACGTAGTGACCTTCGTGTTCTTCGTGTCTTCGTGATCGGCAGGCGCTGGAAGTAAATGCGGCTCGTCATTTCCTGGCTCCGTGATTTTGTCGACGTGAAGGCGACTCCGGAAGAGATCGCCGAGACGCTCGGGCTGCGCGGCTTCGAGGTTGCGGCCGTCGAACCGCTGGACGCCGGCGACGCGGTGATCGACTTCGAGGTCACGGCCAACCGGCCGGACTGCCTCAGCGTGATCGGGCTGGCGCGCGAGGTGGCGACGGCGTATGCCGCGCCGCTCACGCCGGCGCCATCCACCGCGGGGGCAGCCGTTCCCTCCGGAGAGTCCGATCGAATCCACGTCACGATCGAGGACGCAGAGTTGTGCCCGCGGTATGCGGCCGCTGTCGCAGATATCGCGGGCGTCGGCGGCGCCGGCCCCGTGACGCCGCCGTGGATGTCGGCGCGCCTGCAGGCGGCCGGCGTGCGTCCGATCAGTCCCATCGTCGACGTGACGAACTACGTGCTGCTCGAACTGGGCCAGCCGATGCACGCCTTCGACCTCGACACGCTCGCCGGCGGGTCCATCCGCGTGCGGCGCGCGGCGAAGGGTGAATCCATCCGGACGCTCGACGGCGTCGATCGCAAGCTCGAACCGGACATGCTCGTCATCGCCGACCGCGATCGCGCGCAGGCGGTGGCCGGCGTCATGGGCGGCGCGGCATCCGAGGTGTCCGGCTCCACCCGCGCGATCGTGTTCGAGAGCGCGTGCTTCAAGCCGGCCTCGGTTCGCCGCACGGGCAAGCGGCTGGGACTGAAGACCGAGGCGTCGGCGCGGTTCGAGCGCGGTGCCGACGTCAGCGCGCCCGTCGTCGCACTGCAGCGAGCGATCGCGCTGATGCAATCCATCGGCGCCGGGAAGGCCGCCGGCGCGATCGTCGACCGGTACCCGGTGGTCGTCGAGCCGGAGCGGCTGCATCTGCGGCGCGCGCGCCTTGCCGTCGGTGCTCGGCGCCGGCGTCCCGGACCGCGACGTCGAGCGCATCCTGCGCAGTCTGGGCCTCGAGGTCGCGGCAGCCGCCGACGGCTGGGATGCGGTGGCGCCGACCTTCCGCGTCGACCTGTTGCGCGAGGTGGACCTCATCGAGGAGGTGGGCCGGCACTACGGCTTCGATCGCCTCGAGGCGGCGTTTCCGCCGCTCACTCAGCCGGCGCCGCCGCCCGACGCGCGAATCGGCCGCGATCGGACGGTCCGCCGCGTCCTGACGGCCGCCGGGCTTTCAGAGGCGGTCACATTCGGATTCGTCGAGAGCAAGGCTGCAGCGCCGTTCGAGATCGGCCCCGCCCGCACGGTCGGCATCGCGAACCCGCTGTCGGCGAAGTTCGACACGTTGCGCCCGTCCCTGCTGCCCGGCCTCGTCGATGCCGTCGCGCACAATCGCCGGCACGGACGCCGGGACGTCGCCGCTCTTCGAAATCGGCGCGCGCTTCACCTCGAGCGGCGAAACGCGCGGCGTCGCCATCGCGTGGACCGGTGCGGCCGGCGAACACTGGAAGGACGGCGTGCGGGACGTGGACTTCTTCGACGTCAAAGGGCGTCGTCGAACGCCTCGCGGACGCCGTCGGCGTGACGCCTGGTTTTGCGCCGGCGACGCCTGCCGTATCTGGTCGCCGGCCACGCCGCCGCTCTTACCGCCGGCACCACTCCGCTCGGCGTGATCGGGCAACTCGCGCCGGCCATTGCCGATGGCCGCGGCGCGCCGCGGCAGGACGCGATCTTCGTGGCCGAGATCGATCTCGATGCCGCATGGGCCGCGCGTTCGGAACAGCGCGACGCGGTCCAGCCGCTGCCCCGCCATCCGTTTGTCGTCCGCGATCTTTCGATCGTCGTCGATGACGTCTTGCCTGCCGAGATCATTCGTGGCAACATTCAGGCGGCGGCCGCGGCGGCGCCCGCGCCGATGATCAGCGTTCGCGTCTTCGATCGGTACGCGGGCAAGGGCGTGCCGAACGGCCGAGTCAGCCTCTCACTGCGGCTGACGTTTCAGGCATCCGATCGCACGCTGACCGACGCTGAAGTCCAGCAGAGCGTCGACATGATTCTGGCCGCGCTCGTGCGCGAACACGGCGCGGTGTTGAGATAACGAAGCAGGGGATCGCATATGGCGAAGACGGCAACGCGCGACGTGGAGCTCGAACCCCTCGATCGCCTCGAGGACAAGGTCAAGCGTCTCATCGGGATGGTCGATCGGATGTCGGCGGACCAGAAACGGGCCGCTGAGGAAAACCAGCGGCTGAAGAACGAAATCGACGTGCTGCGCTCGCGCGCCGAGACCAGCGAAGCCCTGGCGACCGAGATTACGGCGCTCAAGGACCAGCGCGACGTCATCCGGACCCGCGTCGGCGAGATGCTCGATCAGCTCGAAGCGCTGAACCTGTAGTGTCTGACTCCGGCCGCGTCATACCGGTCGAGATCTGCGGACAGCGTTATCCGATCCGGACCACGCTCGATCCTGAGTACGTCAGCCGGCTGGCGAACTACGTGGACGAAAAGATGCGGGCGGCCGGCGAATCGGCCCCGACCGGCGATCCGCAGCGCCTGGCCGTCCTGACCGCGCTCAACGTGGCCGACGAGCTGTTTCGCGCCCGCGAAACCACCCGCGCCCGGGACGGCGAAGTCGCCGAACGGGCCGGGGAGCTCGAACGCCTCGTGGACCGCGTCCTCCTTGCTTGAACCTGACACGTTGAACGACTAAGATTCACTCAGCGATTGGGTTCCCTGCTTTGCGCGTGATGACGGAAGGCTGTTTGAGCCAACGTTTCACCTAAGTGAGTCGCGACGCCGCGTGGTGTGCATGCCTCTGTAAGAGGAAGCCTGAAGCGCGGCTTATTAGAGCGGTTCCACCTGTTTACGCAGGTTCAACGACCTCCTCACACGGCAAAGCGGGGATCTCTTCCGTTCGTCCATCCCAGTTGCTAGCGAGCACAATTCCCTTCGCGGGGCATTTCCCCGCGCGCGGCGCCGACCCCCACGAACGCCCGATGTGGGTCACGGGAAAGGACGTCACGCGTGTTGCCGATAGTCGGTTACGTCGATCAACCTGGTCATCACCGTGGTGGTGGCCGGGGCCGTGTTTGCCTGGTGGGTGGCAAACCGCAAACGCATCGCCGCTGACACCGTCGGCCGCGCCGAAGACCAGGCCGCTCCGCGCTCGTCAAGGACGCCGAACGCGACGCCGACACGCTCAAGAAGGAAGCCCTCCTCGACGCCAAGGAGAAGGCCCACCAGCTGGTCGTCGACTCCGAGCGCCAGGCGCTGCAGCACCGCCAGCAGGCCGCCGCCGTCGAGCAGGGCTCGCCAGGCGCGACGCGTCGCTCAACGAGCGGCAGGCCGCGCTCGACCGCCTCGACAAGGAAGTCGGCGGCGCGCGATCGGGCCGTCGCCGAACGCGAGAAAGCCGCCGCGGCCGCCGCCAGGAAATACGAGGAGCTGGTCGCGCGCCAGCAGCACGAGCTCGAACGCGTCGCCAGCCTCACCGCCGACGAAGCCAAAGAGCTGCTGATCAAGCAGATCGAAGACCAGGCGCGGCACGACTCCGCCAACCTGCTCAAGCGGCTCGACGCCGAAGCGCGCGAAACGGCCGTCGATCGCGCGAAGCACTACATCACGCAGGCCATCCAGCGCTGCGCGGGCGAGCACGCCGTCGAGACGACGGTGTCGGTCGTCGACCTGCCGAGCGACGATCTCAAGGGCCGCATCATCGGACGCGAGGGCCGCAACATCCGCGCGCTCGAGATGGCGACCGGCGTCGATCTCATCGTGGACGACACGCCGGGCGCGATCATCCTGTCGGGCTTCGATCCCTACCGCCGCGAGATCGCCAAGCAGGCCATCGAGCGTCTGATCGCCGACGGCCGCATCCACCCGGCGCGCATCGAAGAAGTCGTCCAGAAAGTGAAGGACGAAACCGACGAGTCGATGCGCAAGGAAGGTGAAGCCGTCGCATTCGACCTCGGCCTTCACGACCTGCACCCCGACATCTGCCGGCTGATGGGCCGCCTCCGGTACCGCACCAGCTACGGCCAGAACGTGCTCGCCCACTCCGCGGAGGTCGCCCGGCTGGCCGGCATCATGGCGCAGAGAAGTCGGACTCGATGCGCACGTCGCCGTTCGCGCCGCCTTCGTGCACGACATCGGCAAGGCGATCGACCGCGAGATGGAAGGCACGCACCTGCAGATCGGCATCGACTTCCTGCGCAAGCACGGCGAGAGCGAGGCCGTCGTGATGGCGATGGCCGCGCACCACATGGACATCGACTGGCCGTCGCTCGAGGCCATGATCGTGCAGGCCGCAGACGCGATCTCGGCGGCGCGTCCCGGCGCGCGCCGCGACATCCTCGAGTCGTACGTGAAGCGCCTCGAGAAGCTCGAAGGCATCGCCGACTCCTTCAAGGGCGTTTCGAAGTCCTTCGCGCTGCAGGCCGGCCGCGAGATCCGCATCATGGTCGAGAGCGAGAAAATTTCGGACGAGGAAGCCATCTGGCTGTCGAAGGACATCGCCCGCCGCATCGAAAACGAGCTCGAGTATCCCGGGCAGATCAAGGTCACGGTCATCAGGGAAACGCGCGCCACGGACTACGCGAAGTGACGGTGTCGGCGACCTCAGCGAGCGCGAACTGATCGCCCGGATCGAGCGCTGCCTCCCCCCGCCCCCGGATTGGATGCCGGTCGGCATCGGCGACGACGCCGCGGTCGTCGTGCCGGAGCGCAACCGGCTCGAGGTGCTCAGCGTCGACGCGCTCGTCGAAGGCGTGCACTTCGATCGCGCGTTCACGCCGCCCGCCGCGATCGGCCACCGGGCGCTCGCCGTCAACCTGAGCGACCTGGCCGCCATGGGCGCCACTCCCGCGGCTGTGCCTGCTGTCGCTCGTGCTCCCGCCGGCATGGCCCGTGCATGAGTTCGACGAGATGATCCTGGGGCTGACGTCGCTCGCGGCGCGCAACCGGCGTGCACGTCGCGGGCGGCAACCTGACGCGTTCGCCCGGGCCGCTGGTGATCGACGTCACCGTGTCGGGATCGGTGAAACGCCGCCAGGCGCTGACTCGTGCCGGTGCCCGGCCCGGCGACGAGCTGTACGTGACGGGCGCGATCGGCGCGGCGGCCGCCGGGCTTGCAGATGCTCAGGGAAGGTCTGACGGCAGAGGCGTCCGGCGCGTGCGCCCGGCGTTTTCTCTATCCCGAGCCGCGCATCCGGACCGGCACCGCTCCTCGGCCGGAACCGCGCCGCCAGCGCCTGCGTCGATCTGAGCGACGGCCTGGCCGATGGCGTCCAGCGGCTCGCCGAGCGGAGCGGAGTCGGCGCCGTCATCGACGCCGGGACGCCTGCCCATCGAGCCGGCGGCCCGGACATGGTTCGACGGGCAGGCACAGGACGCCGTGCACGCCGCGCATCACCGGCGGCGACGACTACGAGTTGCTCTTCACCGTCCGGCCGCGCACGCGCGGCAGGCTGAAGGCGGCGATGCGGCCGGGCGACACGCCCCTGACGCGCATCGGCGTCTGCACGGCCGACCGCGGCGGTCGTGCTGCGCGGACGGAGGAGCCGGGGACCGGCCGATGCCGGCCGGATACAGCCACTTCCGATGATTCATCTCACCAAAGCGCTGCGTCCGGCGGTGGCTGGGCACGCTGCTGCACGTCGACGACACCCCGGAGCGCACCGCGGCCGCCTTCGCGCTCGGCGTCTTCTTCGGATTCTCCCCGTTCCTCGGTTTCCACACGATTCTGGGCATCGCCTTCGCGTTCCTGCTGAACTACAACCGCGTCGCCGTCCTCCTCGGGGTCTACTCGAACCTGCCCTGGATCATCGCGCCGTACTACGCGCTGACCACGATGTTCGTCGGCGCGCCGCTGACCGGACATCGGATCCCTCCGGGGTTCCGCCAGCAGGTCGTCGACCTGTTCGAGCTGTCGCTCTACCAGGGCGACTTCTGGCACGAGCTGGCCCGGATTCTCCGCCCCTTCTTCTGGCCCTACACGGTTGGCTCGCTGCTGGGCGCGCTCGTGCTGGCGGTGATCGGCGTACCCGCTCGCCCTCGCCTTTCTGACCAGCCGCCGGCGCATCAAGCATCTAATTCATAGCAGCGATTGAAGATACCTGAATTGTAAGACGCGAAATTCGCGGTCGTTTAGCGGCCGATCAGCGGCCGGGGCACGTCTACAATTGGGGGGTGATTATTTCCCGTTCGCTGTGGCGGAAGGCCCTCGTCACCGCCGCGGCCGTAGGGGCGTTCGTCTCGACCTACGAGGTCACGATCCTCGATTCGAAGTACGCCGCCTGGGCGGGTGCGCAGCAGCGAGGCGACAGCGGAGCCGACGCCCGGCGCGCGCCTGGCGTTCAAGGCCACCGCCTACTGCAAGGGCATCACGACCAGCTGCGGGCACGCCGGTGCAGTCCGGCGTCGCCGCCGCCGACCCGGAGGTCCTGCCGGTCGGCTCGGTCGTGCAGCTGGATTCGGTCCAGCGTTACAGCGGGATCTACACCGTGCTCGACACCGGCCCGAGCGTCCAGGGCCGGCTCGTGGACCTTTATATGTGGAGCTGCAACGAGGCGCTGGCGTTCGGCCGCAAGGACGTCCGCCTGACGGTGCTCCGCCTGGGCTGGAACCCGCGTCGCGACCACGCCGAGCCTGCTCGACCGGCTTTTCAGCCGCTCGGAACACGCTGCGCGTTCGCCGCTGCTCGCGCGGCCGCTTCCCACAGGAGCCTGTTCGGACGAAGTAGTGCAGGCCTTCAGGCCTGCCGGGAAAATGCAGACCTGAAGGTCGGCGACTACTTGCTGACCGCGACTGCCGACTGCTCCAGGTTCCTGTACCTGCAGCTCGAACAGCCGGAAGTAGATCCCGCGCTGCGCCAGCAGCTCCTGGTGGGTGCCCGACTCCCTGCAGGTGCCCCTTGTGCAGGACCAGAATCCGGTCCATGTCCTGGATGGTCGACAGGCGATGCGCGATCGCGATCGTCGTGCGCCCCGCCATCAGCACGTGAAGCGCGTCGCGGATGAGGAGCTCCGTGTCGGTGTCGACGCTCGACGTCGCCTCGTCCAGGATCAGCACGCGGGGCTCGAACGCCAGCGCGCGCGCGAACGAGAGCAGCTGCTTCTGCCCGACCGACAGCGTCGAACCCCGTTCGGCCACCGCGGTCGCGTACCCGTCCGGCAGCTGCGCGATGAACGCGTCCGCGTGCACGGCCTGCGCCGCCCGCCGCACATCCTCGTCGTCGAGCGCGTCGTTGCCCAGGCGGATGTTGTCGGCGATCGTCCCCGAGAACAGATGGACGTCCTGCAGGACGAGGCTGACCATGCCGCGCAGCTCGGCCAGGTCGAGCTCGCGAATGTCGACGCCGTCCACCGTGATCCGGCCGCGGTTGACGTCGTAGAACCGGAGCAGCAGGTTCGTGATGGTGGACTTGCCCGGCTCCCGTGGCCCCGACGATCCCGACGCGCTGCCCCGGCTTCACCTCGAAGCTGACGTCGCGCAGCACGAAGTCCTCTCCTTTGTACGCGAACCACACGCCTTCGAACGCGATGTGCCCGGCGGCCACGCGGCGGCTGCACGGGCACGGCCGGCGACGCGACGGCGATCGGCTCGTCGAGCAGCGCGAAAATCCGCTCCGACGATGCCATCGCCGCCTGCAGCACGTTGAACTTCTCCGACATGTCGCTGATCGGCCGGAAGAAGCGCTGCGAGTACTGCAGAAACGCCACCAGCGCGCCGATCGTCAGCGTCCCGGCGAGCACGCTCGCGCCGCCGTACCAGATGATGAGCGCCGAGGCGAGCGCGGCGACGATTTCGATCGCCGGGTAGAACACCGAGTAGTAGAAGATCGACTCGAAGTTCGCGTCGCGATGCTTGCGGTCGATCTCGTCGAACCGCGCGAAGTTGAGCGCCTCGCGCCGGAACAGCTGCACCGTCGTCATCCCGGTGATGTTCTCGTTGAGGAACGCGTTGATGCGCGCGATCCAGCCGCGGACGATCCGGTACGAATCGCGCACGTGGCTGCGGAACCACTGCGCGACCAGGACGATGAGCGGCAGCACGGCGAAGGCCACGAGGGCGAGCCGCCAGTTCATGCCGAGCATCACGGCCATGATGCCGACCAGCGTGAACACGTCGCCGAAGATCGTGACCACGCCCGAGGTGAACAGATCGTTCAGGACGTCGACGTCGGAGGTGACGCGCGTCATCAGGCGGCCGACCGGATTGCGATCGTAGTAGCCCAGGTCGAGGCGCTGCAGGTGGCCGTAGATGGCCATCCGCAGGTCGAACATGATCCGCTGGCCCGTCATCTGCATCGTCCAGGTCTGCAGGTATTCGAGGACGAACGCCGCGATGAGGATCGCGAGGTAGGCCGCGGCGAGCCACCCGAGGCCGTCGAGGCGGCCGGACCGCGATGAAGCGGTCGATGGCCAGCTTTCACCAGGTACGGCTGCGCCAGCTGCGCGGCGGCGCCCGCGATGATCGCCGCCAGCGCCACGGCCACCTGGCGCCAGTACGGCCGCAGGTACGTGAGCAGCCGCCGCATCAGACGCGCGTCGTAGGCCTTGCCGAGGACCTCGTCGTTCGTTCACGATGCCGCCAGCTCCTCCTCGAGCAGTTGCTTCTTGTACAGATCCGCGTACAGGCCGCCGCGCGCGACGAGCGCGTCGTGCGTGCCGCGCTCGGCGATGCGGCCGCCCTCGAGCACGAGAATCAGGTCGGCATCCCGCACGGTCGACACGCGATGCGAGACGATGATCGACGTGCGCTGGCGCATGACGCCGCGCAGGCGCGACAGGATTTCCTCCTCGGTATACGTGTCGACCGCCGACAACGCGTCGTCCAGGATCAGGATGCGCGGGTCGATCGCCACGGCCCGCGCCAGCGCCGTCCGCTGCTTCTGTCCGCCGGACAACGTGATTCCGCGCTCGCCGACCACCGTCTCGTAGCCCTTCGGAAAGTCGGCGACGTCCTTGTCCAGGCGGGCGACGCTCGACGCGCGTCACGATGCGCTCGTGCCTGGCCGCGCTGGGCAGCCGGATCGAGGCCGTCGGCCGGCGGACCGGGCGTCGAGGCCGAACGCGACGTTGTCGGCCAGCGTGTCGGAGAACAGAAACGGCTCCTGCGGCACGAACCCGATCGCGCCTCGAAGCGTGTCGAGCGGCAGCGTCCGCACGTCCACGCCGTCCACGAACACCGTCCCGGGCGGCGGATCGTGCAGCCGCGCGAGCAGGCTGATCAGCGTCGACTTGCCGGAGCCGGTCGGGCCGACGAGCGCGACCGTCTGCGCCGGCGTCGATGTGGACCGACACGTGGCTGAGCACGGTCGTCGGCCCGTACGCGAACGTCAGATCGCGAAACTCGATCTCCCCGCGGATTGCAGACGGCAGGGCGGGGCTGTCAGCCCCGCCGGGCGGCGGACCTGAAAGGTCCGCCCTACGGATGTCGCCGATGGCCGGTTCCGTCTCCATCACTTCCAGCATCCGCTTCCAGGACGCCATCCCGCGCTGCAGCATGTTGGTGACCCAGCCGAAGGCGATCATCGGCCAGCTGAGGAGCAGCAGATACGAGTGGAACGCGACGAACTGTCCGAGCGTGATGCGTCCCTGGATCACGTCGCGGCTGCCCATCCAGATCACGACCAGGGCGCCCAGCCCGAGAAACAGCGACATGCACGGGAAGAACAGGCCCTGGATCGACGACGAGCTGGCGGTTGCGCCGGAGGTACTCCTCGTTCGCGCGCCGGAATCGCTCGATCTCGGCCGCTTCCTGCCGGTACGCGCGCACCACGCGGACGCCGGACAGCGCTTCCTGCGCCACGGCGCTGACGTCGGACAGCTGCGCCTGGATCTGCTCGAACCGCTTGTGAATCATGCCGCCGAAGTACTTGACCGAAATCGACACGAACGGCAGCGGGATCAGCGCGAACAGGGTCAGCCGCGCGTCGATGGCGATCATCAGCCCGAGCGCGACGACGAAGCCGAGGACCGTGTTCGTGGAGTACATCACGGCCGGCCCGATCATCATCCTGACGGCATTCAGGTCGTTGGTGGCGCGCGACATCAGGTCGCCGGTGCGATGTGTCTGGAAATACGAGAGCGGCAGCCTCTGCAGATGCGCGAAGAAGTCGTTGCGCATGTCGTACTCGATGTCGCGCGACACGCCCGTGAGGATCCGCCGCATCAGGAACCGGAAGACGCCGCCCACGATCGCAATCCCCAGCAGCAGCGATGCCATACAGCGCGAGCTTGGCGGCGGTGACGCCCTTCGTCAGATCGTCGATCGCGAGCCCGAGCACCCTCGGCGCCAGAAGCGACACCGCCGTCGTGACGACGACGCAGGCGAGGCCGCGAAGAAATTTGGCGCGGTATCGAAGCGCGTAGCCGAGCAGCCGCCTGAAGGGAGTCATAAGGGGATTCCCTATTCTCCTATGAGAACGGCCGAGCAGAAATGAGAAGACGCGGAATTTGTCTTGTACCCGCGTCTCCCAGCTGTTATCCTGAGATCGCCTCGCCAGCGGGCCTCGTCTCGGACTTTCGGAGTACACCACCGTTTATGAAGTTGGACCGTCAGGTCATTCGTCTGTACGCCGCCATGATCGTCGCACTGGTCGGTCTTTTCGCGCCGGCCTCCGCGCGCGCGCAGTTTCAGCCGCGGCCCGTCAGCGACCCCGCCACCGGCGAACGGTTCCACATCGAGGGCTCCATCGGGCTCTGGTTTCCCGGCACCGAGATGCAGATCTCGAGCTCGGCGCTCGCGATCGTCGGGAGCACGATCGATTTCAAGACCGACCTCGGCCTCGAGGATCAGACGTTCCCGGAGTTTCATCTCGTCGCGAAGGGCGGCGGCAGCAAATTTCGATTCAGTTTCATCCCGCTCAAGTACGAGCAGAGCGCGACGCTTCACCGGACGCTCGTCTTCAACGGCCAGGCGCTATGCCGTCGGACTGCCGGTCAACTCCCTGCTGGACTGGAAGGCGTACCGCATCGGCTACGAGTACGACTTCATCCGCCGGGACCGCGGTTTCGGCGGGTTCATCCTGGACGTCAAGTACACCGACGTGAACGCGTCGCTCGCCAGCCCGATTCGATCGGACTTCGTCAGCGCGCAGGCCCCGATCCCGACGATCGGCGGCATCTTCCGGGTCTACCCCGTCCCGAACATCGCCATCACCGGCGAGATCACGGGATTCACACTCGGGCTGGGCTCCAGACTCGATCAGGGGCGCGACGAACGGCCACTACGCGGACATCGACTTCTACGGCACGTTGAACTTCACGAACAACGTCGGCGTGCAGGGCGGTTACCGGCGGTTCGACGTGGGGTACGAGCTGAAGAACGACACGGGCGCGTTCACCGTGAAGGGCATCTACCTCAACTTCGTCGCTAGATACTGAGCGCCCGCGCCGGCGCCACCTTCGCCAGACGGCGCTCCGCCTCGGCGAGCGTCTCGTCCTTCTTGCAGAAACAGAAGCGCAGCTTCGTCCTGCCCTTTTCGGCGTGCTTGTAGAAGCTGCTGCCGGGCACGGCCGCCACGCCGACGTCCTTCACCAGATACCGCGCGAACTCGACGTCGTCTCTGAAGCCGAAACCGGCGATGTCCGTCATGATGTAGTACGCGCCGTACGGGCGGTAGCACGTGAAGTGATTCCGCTCGAGGCATGTCGAGCAGCATGTCGCGCAGGCGCCGGTACTTCGCGGCCAGATCGAGGTAGTACTGGTCCGGCAGCGCCAGCGCGACGGCGCCCGGCTTCCTGAAGCGGCGCCGGCGCGCCGACGGTCAGGAAGTCGTGGACCTTGCGGATCGCCCCGGTCAGCGACGGCGGCGAGATCGTCCAGCCCACCCGCCATCCCGTGACGCTGTAGGTCTTCGACAGGCTGTTGAGCGTCACGGTGCGCTCGGCCATGCCCGGAATCGTCGCGATCGGGACGTGCCTGCGCCCGTCGTAGATGATGTGCTCGTAGATCTCGTCGGAGATCGCGATGGCGTCCCACTTCTGGCAGAGCGCGGCGATCGTTTCGAGCTCCTGGCGCGTGAACACCTTGCCCGTCGGATTGTTCGGCGTGTTGATGATGATCGCCTTCGTCTTCGCGTTGAATGCGGCGGCCAGCTCGTCCGGGTCGAAGTGTCCAGTCGGGCTCGTGCAGCGTCACGTAGCGGGGCGTCGCGCCGGACAGGATGGCGTCCGGTCCGTAGTTCTCGTAGAACGGCTCGAAGACGATGACCTCGTCGCCCGGATCGATGATGGCCGTCATCGTCGACATCATCGCCTCGGTGGCGCCGCAGCAGACCGTGACCTGTTCGTCGGCGATGACCTCGACGCCGTAGCGGCTCGTGAAGGCGCGCGCGATCGCCTCGCGCAGCGGGCGCGCGCCCCACGTCACCGCGTACTGGTTGATCTCGGCGTTGATGGCGGCGCACGCGGCTTCCTTGACCGCGGCCGGCGCCGCGAAGTCCGGAAAACCCTGCGACAGATTCACGCCCCCGTGTTTGTCGCTGAGCCGCGTCATCTCGCGGATGACGGACTCGGTGAACTGCAGGGCCTTGCGCGATCCGGTGAGCTTGGACATGGTCGGAATCAGGCAGCGGCGCGCCGCTTGCGGGTGGGTTTCGCCGGGGCCGCCTTTTTCGGCGCGGGAGACTTCTTCACGACGGGCTGCGGCGCCACATCGGACACCGGTTCGCCCGGACTTGCCACAGGAATTTCGTCATCGTCCGAGACCCCGCCGGCCGCCGCGCCGTAAATGCGGCGATAGTCCTCCGCCGTTCCGAGGATCCGTTTGACGTAGTTCTGGGTCTCGGGGTACGGGATGTCGTCGATGAACTCCTCCCTCGACAGCGCCGGACGCTCATTCAACCAGCGATGCACGGGGCGTTTCACCGGCGTTGTAGCTGGCCAGCACGAGGTGCAGGTCGCCGAACTCCCGGACCTTCGCGGCGAGATACGCGATCCCGAGCCGGAGGTTCGCGTCCGGATCGGTGAGCATGCTCGCCGAATATTTCATGTTGATCCGCTTCGCGATCTGCCGGGCCGTCGGCGGCTCGAGCTGAAGCAGGCCGACCGCTTTGGCCGGCGAGCGGATGTTCGCGACGAAGGTGGACTCCTGCGCCGCGAGCGCCGCGACCACGTAGGGGTCCAGGCCGGATTCGGTCGCGTATTTCTGAATCGACTCCCAGTACGCGATGGGGTAAATGATTCGCAGGATCGCGCGCGGCAGCTGTTCGCCGCCGGCCGCGAGATACTGCGGGTACGCCCGCTTCATCAGGTTGATGGCGCCGCGATACAGGCTGAACTGGACGGAGCCGGTTTCCACTTTCCCCTGCTCGCGGTAGGTCCACGCGAGCGTCGCGCCGATGGACGACAAGTCGCCCCACATGTTCTGCGCGTACCGCAGCTCGTCGACGGCCTGGTCGTAGATTTTCGCCACGAGCAATTCGCGTACGACGGCCGCATTCGGCGGGAGCGACGACACCGGCTGCACGGCGTCTGCCGGCGCCTGCCCGCCGCGCCTGCCCGCCGACGTCGCGACGACGAGACGGCGCTCGGGAGCACGGCCGTCGAGGCGCGTCAGCGCGAGCCGGCCGTAATAGCTATTCAGGTAGTCGGTGGCCGCCAGCGTGAAGCGCGCTTGCGCCTGGATCTTGTCGCCGAGCGCGTCGTGCGCGCGGCCGGCCCAGTAGAGCCACGACGGGCGATAGTCGGAGCGCGGAAAGTCCGCTGCCGCCCGAGAGAAGATGTACGCCGTCTCGCGATAGTCGCCCATGCGGTATGCGCGCCAGCCGATCTTCCAGGCCGCGCGCTCGGCATACCGTCCCGAGGGGAATTTCTCGTACAGCTCGCGAAACGTCTCGTCCGCCTGGCCGTCATCGTCCTCGCGGATATAGGAGGTGGCGAGGTTATTCAGTGCTTCTTCCGCCCAGCGGTCCGATCGGGAAATCGTTGATGACCCGCCGGACGAGCGTCGCGTACTCGGCGCGGTCCCCGAGGGCACGGTGCGTGAGCGCCAGGAAATACTGGGCTTCCTGCCGCCGCGGGCCATCGTCGGCGAACGGCTTGAGGGCGTCGCGGGCCGGCTTGAAGCGCTCCATGTAGTAGTCCGCTTCGGCCAGGCGGAGGCGCACCAGATCGCGGTCGTCACCCGTCACGACGGGGCGCAGACGTTCGAACGCGGCCTTCGCGGGCTTGTACTGCTTCGCGGTGAACAGGCGTTCGGCGCGCCCGAGCTCGCGGCGCACGGCAGCGTTGCCCGGCACGATGGGCTCGTGGCCAAGTTCTTCGGCGGCAGCCGCGGCCAGTTCGCTCAACGGGTAATCGAAGTACAGACGTTCAAGCGCCGCATGGGCCTTTTCCTCGTCTCCGCCCGCTCTCGCCGCCTTGGCGAGGCTGTTCAGCACTTGATCAGGCGCCGTCGTCTTCATCGCGGCGAGGCGCTCGTACACGGCCACGGCCGCGGCGTAATCGTTCAGGGCCTCGTCCGATTCCGCTTCCTTCAGCAGGGAGGCCTCGGCCAGAAAGCCCGCGAGCGTGTGAGCCTGCAGGGTCTGGAACGTGGTGCGCGCTTCCGCAGGCCGTCCCATCCGGAGTTGCGCCAGGCCTTTGTAGTACTGGACGTACGGCGCGAGCGGGCCCTGCTGCGCCGTGGCCGGGTGCGTGAGCAGCGCCAGCGCCTTCGCGTGGCTGCCCTCGCTTTCGAGTTTGATCGCCGTCGCGAGGTTGGCCTGTGCGGCCGTCCGCACGCGGCCCGGCTCGGGGGCCATCCACAACTGCGAGAGATCGCGCGACACGCGGGGGTGATCGGTCGGCTTGAGCACGAGCGCGAGGTTCGTGACGCTGCCCGTGGCCGCCGCTGGCGTAGCCGGAACGGCTGCAACGGGAACCGCTGGCGTGGAACTCGCCGTGGCCCCGCCGCCGGTCGCCTGTTGAGCGCGGCCTGACGCAGACAAGGCCAGGACGAGGGCGGTGAATGCCATGAATGCAGCTCGCGCAGGCGCCATCGATTGAGTATCGGTATGACGAGAGCGCACGCGCAGCCCGGCGCGCACTGGCGGCGACGGCTTCCTGCAGTTCATCGGCGTGCCGATATTATACGGCAACTCCAATATATACAGTGGGTTGACCAGCTCAACCAGAACGGCCGTGCTACACTGGGAGGGTCAGATCACGGGTTCTCCCGGCCACGGGCTCGCTCAATGAGGGGGCGACACGGCTTCGACGGGGGTAAAGACTCGTGGGATGCATGCCGAGCCCCAATGACTCGTAAATCCGTTGGAACACAACGTAACTGCGAACACGCAGCTGCCTCTCGCGGCTTAGCTAAACCCTAAGTCCGCGACGTCCCCCTCGTCCTCGCCTGTGGGATGGGGAAGGATGTCATAAATGCAGGCTGGTCGCCGCGGGCTGCTCCGACGCGCGGTGACGAGACATATCGGGGCTAGCGGTCCACGGTTTCCGTCGCTCTTTGACGTGGGACGCGAATATTCAAGAGCGGCTACGCATGTAGAGTCCTGCGACGAACGACTCTCGGACGCGGGTTCGACTCCCGCCGCCTCCACCACTTTCTCTAGCGAAATCCGGGCATTCAGCCCCGAGTTCCCGCCGTCTCCACACTGTCTCCACGACCGGAGCCACGGCTGGTCCAGCAACCGAATGGCGTCCTCGACCACCGCCGGACTGACGTGCATGTACCGCTGTGTCGTGCGACAGGTCCTGGTGCCCCGCGAGGTCCTGAATCGCCCTCGCCGGTGCCCCACGCATCGCCAAGTGCGAGCAGAAAGTGTGGCGCAGGATGTGCACCCCGGCCTGCACGTTGGCCCGACGTGCGACCCGTCGGATCGTGATCCTGCACGATCTTCTGCGTCATGGGCGCGCCGTCGTCCTCGCAGAGCACGCGCTCGGCCGCGTAAGTGCCGGTGCTCCTCGAAGCGCCTGCCGCGAGCCGGACGGTCAGCGGCACGTGTCGCACCGCCCACCCTTCGGCACCGTGACGTGGCCCTTCCAGTCGGATCGCGCACACGCGAGCTGCCGCTTGGACAGGTCCACGTCCTTCCATTCCAGAGCCATGATCTCGCCGCACCGCAGCCCGGCCTCCCCACCGAGCAGCACGATCAGACTGCGCCCGACCGTCGAGTCGTCGCGCTGCCTCCACCAGCCGCTCGAACTCCTCGAAGTCGTGGAACTGCCGCTGATGGCTTTGGCGTCTGCAACAGTCGGATCGTGCACGGCACTCGCTCAATCAGGTCCCACTCGACCGCCGTCTTGAGCAGCACGTTCAGCACCGTCAGCACGTTGTTCACGCGTTTTCGGCGCGTTGTCTTTCAGGCTGGCGCTTCAACCGCTGCACGTCCTCGTTGCCGATCGCGTCCAGCTTCTCGATCGCCCAGCTAGTGGCACCAGATGCGTCCTCAGGATCGTTTCCTTGGCCGCGATCCCGCTCGGCTTTTGTCGGTTCGCCCGCGCGTACTGTCGATGAACCGCGGCGCGAACTCCTTCAATGTCGGCACCTCCTTTTCGGCTGCAGGCGCGGGACTTGGAGCGGGCGTCGTCTCCCGAAGCGGTGGACCATCGCGGAGAAGTTCGCGTTCACGCCGCTCGCCCCATTCCCGTGCCTTTGTGTGTGACTGCTTAGCGCTCAGTTTCCGCCGTTCACGGTGCCGCTTGCCGGTGACGAGGAGAACGCGAATGTCCACGTCCCACCCGCCGCGCCGGTGCGGCCTCACCTTCACGCTCATCGCTGGTGCCTTTCGAGCGATGGCGCGGACTTCCGGCGGAGCCAGTCTAGCAGCTCAGCCCGACGGACCAGCAGGCGGCGACCGATTCGCGTGACGCCGGGCAGACGACCACGTTCAGCCATGGCGTAGACGCCCTTGTTGCTCGTTCGCAGAATCTCGCGCGACCTCAGGCACGGTGTAGAACAGGCGCAGTTCGGCGTCGGCATGATGGCTCGCGCTGCGTTTCATGGCGTCCCTGCTGCCGTTTCCTTGATGTCCCGGACACCAAGTTCGGGCTTCAGCTCGAGACCGCGTTTCACTCTTCTGTTCTCGCCAGCGAGTGTGCGCCGTGCGCGCTTCTATAGAAGCGCTGGCGCACTGGCGCACTGCCTCGCGGCGACTGCGCCAATACAGCGACGGCGCACTTCGGCGCACTGGCGCACTCCACCGGTGAAACTGCGCGGCCGCGCACTTCGGCACACAGGCGCAGTCGGCGTCTCCTCATCGGGCTCTTGCGCTCGTGTGGTCGGGGCTGGCGGGGTGGCTGATCCGTTACAATTCGCAGTGAGTAACCAGTACCAGTTCGCCTGGCCATGCTTCAACGCTTTCTGGCAGTGGACCCTGCCTCGCTTGACGCCCTCCACCAGCGCCTGCCGGACGTTGTTACGGGAATGCTTCTCGCCGACCGCACTTTCCACTTGGCGACGGCTCATTGGTTTCGTGCGTTTCGCCAGAGCGACAAGAACGTCGGCCAGGGCGAGGTCAATGGCTGCCGTCTTCCGCGAACTGCCCTCAACCAGCCTCAGGCGTCGCCTGATGTCGTCGTACACGAGAAGACCTTCTGGCACGTCGACGTCACGCCCGTACGCGGTGATATACCGTGCCGAGGACGGATGCGGGGTTTGCGGACGCACCGCCACTCGACATCGGGCCAGTCCCGCGCCCGCGAGTCGCCGCGCGCGCGCTCACCGGCCGTGGCCCATGTGGTGGACAACAGCGGCGTCCGGGATGCCCGCCTCGCCCAGCAACGCATCGAACGCGACCAGGAACCGCCCGACGTCATGCTGTTCGTCCAAACCCAACGCGTCCAAAAAGGGGCGCAGGCAATCGAGAATCAGGTATTGCGCGCCAGCCGCGCGGAGCTGCCGAGCCCATCCTCGCGTACAGATGGATCGAGGATGTTGAAGCTGGAGAGACGACCGCGCATCGGCAGGACCACAACTTGATCGCCAGCACCGATGCCCTGCGGTCGATACCAGTCATCCAGTTGTCCGGCGGACATCTCGGCATCGATGAGCACGACCGGACCCTCGATCGGGGCGACGGTCGCGACGCCCAACCAGAGAGCGCCATCGACGAGTGATCGGATCAGATTGGCGATCAGCGTCGTCTTCCCAGCCTTGTACTGCGCGGTCAGCATCACGCGCGCGTTGACTGGCAACCAGCCGTCGATGCGCCAGGTCGTCGCCGCACGAGGGCGTGCAAGGCGCGCACTCAGCGTCAGAAACGGCGGCAACGACAGCGGCGGATGCTCGTCGGCGTCAACGTGACGTCTGGCCTCGCGCTCGACCTTCAGCTCGTCGTGCCTCTGCCGGACTTTGTCGTCAAAGCTGGCCCCTGGGTTCGACCTCGGCATCACTACCAGCGTTCGGGTACGTCAGAAGAGTCCGCTGAGACGGCAAGGCGTCGGCCCGATCCGCAGCGGTGGGACTTGTGTCCCCAGGCGTGCCAGGCGTACGATCAGACACGCTTCGGTTCCTTTCGGTGACGCCTGGCGCGGCCCACGCGCCGGGCTCTTCTTCCCAGATAAACGTGTTGGTTACGCTCTCGACTTCAGCAGACTTCCACTGGCCGCGCGTCGAGCGGCAATCGCAGTTGTCGCTGATCAGCCGAGTCCTGTCCTCGACGTCGTTGTCGGCCGCCTCGTCGCGCTTGTCGAGAAGGTCCGATTGAACATGGAGCCACACAGCGAACGGTTGCGGGCTTACCCCGCAGGGCCACCCTTTGACCGCACGATGGATAGCTCATCCACCTCCTCTTGGAGGGCCTGAGTCTTCTTCGAGAGGGCTGCTGCTGTTGGGGACGGCATCGAGGTCTCACGGGCGCTGCCGTGACTCGTCGCCGCTCCGGTCGCTGAACAATCGGTGCGTTTCTTTGTCCGCGGCTTCGGCCCGCGGCGCATCTTCGCGCGCACACGATGAGTCGTTCGCTCGGAGATGCCGAGCTTCTTCCCCTCTTCGAGCGCCTTGTGGAGCACCTCGTCCTTGGAGCTGCCGCCGCGCTGGCCCGCGACCGGACTGAATGACCTTGCCAGCGTTGGCAACATCATTCTTGCCAGCCTCAAGCGCGCGCCAGATCAACTCGGCTTGCTGTTCCTTCGTGAGATGCCGCCGGTGGATGTTCGCGCTAATCACATACGCGGCGGGATCAGTCGTGTGACACCACTTGAAGATGGTTTCGGTATGGCCGTCTGGGAACTCGGCCTCAAGTGGAAACTCGGCCTCAGGCGCGGGTAACGGGAATGTCACGCCCAGCCACGCCAGCGCCTCCATGCGATTGCGTCCGTCGAGGATTCCGATCCAGCCGTCGTCATCGCCAGCACGCCGTATCGCGACTAGCTCGCGCAGTCGGTTGGCACTGATGTCCTTGGCGAGCGCCTCTCGTTCGGCCTGGTCGCTCAGCATCGGGAAGACATCAGCACAGGGATGAACCCGATAGAGATCGCGCCAAGATGCGTGAACCTCGGTGGGCGCGGAGTCAGCAGGGCATGGCCATGCCGCTCCTCGCGTTCGGGCTGCCGGCTCGCAAGCAGCAGTTCCCGAAGCAGTTGTGATAACGCTCGTGGTGCGCGCAACCGCCTGCTGCTGCAGTCGCGTGAACCGATCGCGCGTTAGATTGATGGTGACCGACCGGTAACGGGGCGTGGATGATTCTGGCACCGGCGCTTCCGCAAAGACGTGGATGCACGACGCGATACTGACGAACTACACCGTCGTTCGTAGTGGTCGTCGTCGTCGTCGTCGTCGGGAGGATGCCGTCGGCGCGGGCCAGAAACGGGGCGCGCCGATTACGCAGCGGAAGCTGCGTGCGAAAGTGAGATTACAGAGATCATTGTTTCACGACGCAAGTGGAAACCGCATGCTCTGTGAGATCTTGGTGCGCGCACGATCGGGCAAGACCCGAAACGCGACGCAGCTCATCGGAACCCATGAAGGCATCGCTCGGCGGAACCAACGCGCATGTTGCCAGAGCTGTTGTCCTTCTCCAGCGCCCGGGGGTAACGGCCTCCACCGGTCCTCGCTTATGCGCGGGACGTATGTTCGCGTCGAAAGTCCTCCGAATGACCCGAGGGCAGGGTTACCGTGTGATGGTCGGTGATCATTTCGGCGTTAGTCGGGAGTAATCCGGTCCAGCCTGCCCAGCTCCTCGGTATAATCCACGGCAATCCCTTCTTGGCCCTTACGCAAGGCACCCGTCTCGGCGTCTACGAGGTCACGGCGCAGATCGGCGCTGGCGGCATGGGTGAGGTGTACCGCGCCACCGATACCAACCTGAAGCGGCGGTGGCGATCAAAGTGCTGCCTGCAGCCGTGGGCGGCGATGCGGATCGCCTGGCACGCTTTCAGCGCGAAGCCGAAGTGCTCGCCGCCCTCAACCATCCGAACATCGCGGCGATCTACGGCCTCGAAAAGACCCCCGCCTTCACCGCCCTGATCATGGAACTGGTCGAGGGTGAGGACCTGTCACAGCGCATCGCACGCGGCGCCATCCCGCTCGACGAAGCCCTGCCCATCGCCAAGCAGATCGCCGACGCCCTCGAAGCGGCCCACGAGCAGGGGATCATCCATCGCGACCTGAAGCCGGCGAATATCAAGGTGCGTGATGACGGCACGGTGAAGGTCCTCGACTTCGGGCTCGCGAAGCTTGTCGAGGCACCCGCTGCGGGTTCGAGTGCGGCTCGGTTGTCACAGTCGCCGACGATCACGTCGCCCGCCATGATGACCGGCATCGGCATGCTCCTCGGCACGGCAGCGTATATGGCGCCCGAGCAGGCCAAGGGGCGCACGGTCGATCAGGCGCGCGCGACGTCTGGGCGTTCGGGTGCAGTGTTCTACGAGATGCTGTCGGGTCATCGCCCCTTCGACGGCGAGGACGTCTCGGACACGCTCGCGACTGTGCTGAAGACGGACCCGAACTGGCGGGCGTTGCCCGTTGACACGCCCACAGTCGCTCCAGCGACTGCTCCGCCGGTGTCTGGAGAAAGATCCGAGGCGCCGGTTGCAGGCGATCGGCGAAGCGAGAGTGCAGATCGACGACCTGCTCAGCGGCGCGCCCGACGCCAGCGTCGGACCGGCATCCTCGCGCGTCCTGCCGCTCTGGCAACGCGCCCTTCCGTGGGCGTTAACCGGGACGCTCGCCGCAGGACTCGCGGCCACGCTCGTGCTCTCCGCGCCGTGGCGTCCGACAACGGCGCCACCGCGAGTCATGCGCACGAGCATCACGATCGTCGGACCCGCGGTCCTCACGATTCGATCGGTTCGATGAGCGACGTAGCCATCTCCACCTGATGGCACGCATGTCGTCTACGTCGGTAACGGAGGCACGCAGCTGTTCGTCCGCGCGTTCGATACGCTCGAACCGGTTCTGATCGCCAGCGGCACAGGTGCTGCGAGGGCCGTTCGTCTCGCCAGACGGCCAGTGGGTCGGCTATCATCGACAACGTCGCCACGCTGACGAAGGTCGCCATCACCGGTGGTCCGTCGATCACGCCTCGCCCGCACTCGACGGTCGCGCATGCGGCGCGACGTGGGCGCCCCGACGACACGATCGTCTTCGCGACGCTCTACCCGACGACGCGGGCTGCAGCGCGTGTCCGCCGCGGGCGGGACGCCCGAGGTGTTGACCCGGCCCGACCCGCGCGCAGGGCGAAGCCGACCACGTCTGGCCGGAGATCCTGCCCGGCGGCCACGCCGTCCTCTTCACGATCACGTCGCAGACCGGAGGGATCGATACCGCCCAGGTCGCCGTGCGCGACCTGCGCACCGGGACCCAGAAGGTCCTGCTGCGCGGCGGGAAGTCACGCGACAGTACGTCGGCCAGCGGCCATCTCGTTTATGTCGCCGCCGGAACGCTGCACGCGATTCGTCTTCGATCTGAGTCGGCTGGAGACGCACGGCACGTCCGTGCCGGTACTGCCGCAGGCTCGCTGTCGACGGGCGACGGTGACGGCCGATTTCACCGTCGCCACCGACGGGACGCTCGTGTACGTGAACGCCCCGAGTCAGCCTCGCGGCGATACGCGCGCACTGCTCGTCTGGGTCGATCGCACGCGGCAAGGAGGAGCCCACTCGCGGACGCCACCCGCGCGCCTACGATGCAGCCACGCGTCTCGCCCGACGGCACGCGCGATCGCGATCTACAGCGACGACCAGGAGAACGACATCTGGATCTGGGACCATTGGACGGGCGACGCTCGGACGCCCCTGACGTTGACGACCCACGCCAGGACTGGCTAGCCCGTGTGGACGCCGGACGGCCGAGCGGATCGTCTTCAGCTCGAATCGCGGGATAGGCCAGCCCAATCTGTGGTCGCAGTCGGCCGACGGTACCGGCGACGGCCGAACGGCTGACCACCGATCAGCAACATGCGCAGTTTGCCAACGGGATCACGCCGGATGGGACCGCAGTCCTGTATCCATGAAACGACGTCGACGATGGGCGCGCGATGTGCTGCAAGTCGCGACTCGACGGGTCGCACCAGCGTGACACCGCTGCTGCAGACGAGGTTCGACGAGCGCAACGGGATCGTCTCGCCCGACGGACGGTGGCTGGCGTACCAAGTCCGACAGCTCCGGCTCCGTTCGAGAGTCTACGTGCCGTCCCTTTCCAGAACGTCGGCGACAGCCAGTGGCTTGTCTCGACCGCCGGGAGGCAGCCAGCCGCTCTGGGCGCGGAGCGGCAACGAACTGTTCTACGTCGGCGCGAACGGGACACTGCTGAGTGTGCCTGTCGACGTGATCGCCGTGCGGTCTGGCACGCACGGCACGCCGATCGAAGCTGCTCGAGGCGCGCTATCTACACCGGCTGGCGGTGCCAGTCGTGGCCGAGCGTTCGATGTATCGCCCGACGGCCAGCGGTTCCTGATGGTTAAAGGACCCGCGACCGACGCGGGCGCGCCGCCGCCAGCACTCATCGTGGTGCAGCATTGGGACGAGGAGCTGAAGCGCCTCGTCCCGACGAAGTGACGTGCCGCAGATCCGTCCGACCTCGAGTACTCGGTGCATCCGCTAACCATTCGGATGCGCCGTGTATACCGCGCTGGCAGCACTCGCGGCAGCTGTCTCGTCTCCCATTGCGTCGAGCAAACATCGCGGTTCCGCCGAACAGGCTTACGGTCGAACGTCGAAGCGCTCCGTGGCAGTGAGCGGCGCTTCCGCTTCGTCGACGAAGTCGATATGCGACGCCAGCGCGAACCAGCGGTGACACGACTGAAAAAAAAGTTTGTGCTGAGTTCGGGTGCAGGCGCGGGGCACTCCTAGCCCCTCCGGCATCGCGGACATCGCGCGTCGCAGCCGCGCCTAGCCGACGCCTTTTGTCTTCTTTGCCTTCGCCCGCCGCGCCTTCACCGCCGCCCGGCTGGCCTTCCGCGCCCGTGCGACTCGCTGCTCGGCGGTCATGGTCTGGAGCGACCGCTTCCCGCCGATGCGTCCCCCCTTCGCGCCTTGCTCCTGAAAGAACTTGAGAACGGCAGCGGGTAGCTTCTTCATACGGCGTATCTTAACCCCGTTGTGGTGACGAGTCACTACTGGCGATTGCGTCTACAGGGGGTGTAGGTACAATCGAGACATGCGCTGTGCCATCTACGCCCGCGTCAGCACCAGCGACCAGACCTGCGAGAACCAGCTGCAGGAGCTGCGGCGGTACGTCGCCGCACGCGGCTGGACGGCCGTCGAGTACATCGACGCGGTGTGAGCGGGGCCAAGGAGCGTCGGCCCGCGCTCGACCAGCTGCTGGCCGACGCCAAGCGTCGGCGGTTCGATGTGCTGATCTGCCTGGCGATTCGATCGGCTGGGCGAGTCGCTCAAGCACCTGATCACGCTGCTCGACGAGCTGCAGGCGCTTGGGCATCGCGTTCGTCTGCCTCGCCGAAGGGATCGACGCCACGACGCCCGCCGGCAAGCTCCAGATGCACATCCTCGGCGCGATCGCCGAGTTCGAGCGCGCGCGGATCGTCGAGCGCGTGCGCGCCGGGTCTGGCGCGGCGTGTGGCGCAGGGCAAGCCCCTCGGCCGACCGCGACAGACCATCGCCTAGACGACCTCGCCAGGACGGCCGCCTTGAGCACACGGCAGGCGGCCGCCGCTCCTCGGTGTCTCCCACGCCGCCGTCCACCGGGCACGGGCTGTCTCAAAAACCCCCCGAATCGCCCTCACGGATTGCGCCTGAAACGGCGGCTGTTTCGGCCAGAATCGCTGCCACGCTAGCTAGTGTGACCGTGACAACCAGAGCGTCCTCGCCGATACCTGCCTAGTCTCAGTTCAGATCAAACCAGCTCATTCCATCGCTCCATCCACTCCTGCGCTGTTCGCGAACAGTGTTGAACGGACGCTCACCAGGCATAGCCCAGCTTTAAGTAGATGCCGTGATTATCTTTGATGCCCTGGGCGTACTCGAGATTCACGATCATGCGCTGCACGGGCTTGAGCACGAAGTGGACACCCGCGCCAATTGTCGAGTAGATGCTGCGATCGAGCGGGACCGGGGCGTCGCCGTACAACCCCGCCGCGCCGCCGAACAGCGTGGCGCCCCATCGCGCGGTGAACGACAGGCGTTCTTCGACTTCGAGCGAGGACATGTACGGCGAGAGGTACTGGCCCTGCTTGTAGCCGCGAATGATCACCGTCGCTTGCGCGGCCGATGGGGCGTCGCTGGTCAGCCAGTTGTACTGGCGCACCGCCAGGACGTGGCCGCCGCCGTGCTCCCAGAACGCGCGAAAATCCACACGATACGCGTCGTAGGACGCCGCGCCGCCGAGCGCCTCACGGTAGGCCAGGTTGTTGACGTTCAGAAGCCAGCCCTTCACCGGCATGTCTTCGTTGTTGCGTGAGTCGTGCATCAGCACGGCACCCAGGGCGACCGACTCGAAGCCGCGCACGCCCAGCGTTTCGAGCGCGAGATCGTCTTCCGGGGTCGCTCCCAGCACCTGGTAGTTGGCGGCGTTGCCCTGCGCGCCGATGAACCAGTCGCCCGTGGCGCGAAATAGATACCGCCCCGCGAACGCCTTCAGGTTGTCTTCGGTCTTCAGCGGCTGGCCCGTCCCGAGATAATCGTCGTAATCGTTCTTGATCTTGCCGAACACGAGGATCGTCACGGTGCGATGGTGATCGGCGCCGAAGGATGTCCGCGCAAAGGCGGCGGCGATCTGTGAGTTCGTCGACGTGTACTGGTAGTTCATCCCGAACAGCGACACGCGGCTGCCGGGATCGAAGACGTGCATATAGGCGCCCAGGCCGCCGAATGAGGTGCCGAGTTTCGGGCTCGACGAGAACAGTGGCACCAGCAGCCATGGCGACCGCGCCTCCTTCTCCGCGGCCGGTTGCGCTGCCGCGTCCGACGAAGGCTGTTGCGCGAATGCCGACCCGGATAATCCGACGGCGACCAGGAGCACCAACAGTCCGGTGACGAGATGGCTCATAACTGCAGCGCCTTCTTCAGGAACGCGGGAGGCTCAGCGGCGACACTGGCCGCAGCAACTCAGGCGTGAAGAACCGGCTTGCAAAGACCGCCAGGATGATCGGCGTGAAACCGACCACGGCGCCATAGACGACCAGGCCCGCATTGCCGATCACCCCGGCCTTGAACATGCCGTAGCCGACGAAAAGAACGGCATGAGTGACGGCCCCGGAGACGATTGCCGCGCCCACGACTTTGCCGCTGTACGGTCCGCGGATCGCGCAGGCGTAAATCACCCAGAGTGACAACGGAATAAACAAGACGGCGGCGGTCCAGAGTCCGGTGTTATAGGTGCCCTCCGCGATGCCGCCCGCGCTGTGGACAAATCCGTTCGCCATGATCAATCCCCAGGAACTGAGGCCGATGAGGACGTTGCGCCTGCAGATGTACGCGGCGAGTGGCGCCCCGAACCACATGAGTGAGATGTTCACCACTGGGTAGAACGACATGGGGATAGGGCAAGCTGGATACGGCGGGAAGTTGAACTGCCCGCACACCATGTCGGGGAGTGAGTAGGGCAGGCCCATCACCGGCAGGCTGTATTCCTCAAGTTGATGCACCCAGTAGAGCGGCGCGGCGAGCCACGCCAGCCACACTGCATCACGCCAGCGCGATACCGTGGGATTGCTACGGAATGTGTCGGTCGTCAGCAGGATGGCGACCATCACGATTGCCCCGCCCGCGCCGATGAACGCCCAAACGTCGTAGAACCAGTGCTGTTGCATCGTTGACCTCTGTGCTGGATACGAGAAACGTCAAAGCGTCCTTTTCAGTAACGCGGGAAGTTCGGTTCGACGGCGTTTCATGAAGTCGCGAAGCCCCTTGGGCGTGAGACCCAGTGCCTCCGCGATCATCGGCTGCGCCACGAACGGCCACAGGCAACTGCCGACGAGGGTCACGAGGAACTGATCAGCCGGGACAGGCGCGACCTTATTCCGCTTGGCGCGTTCGTTGATCTGCTGTTGCACACGCTCAAGCGACCGTCGTGCGGCCTTCCGTCGCTCCGCCGAGTAGAAGTCATCGACGAAATCAGGATGGCGCGCCGCTTCGCTAATCACATAGCCGAGCAGATAGGGGTGCTTGGCGAGTCGGGTGTGATAGGCATCGACGAATCGGTCGATCTTCTCGTCGAGCGAGATGTCGGACGCCATCATCTGGAAGATGCCGGGAACGAATGACGAGGCGATGCGAAGCCAGACGGCCCGAGCGAGGTCCGCCTTCGATCGAAAGTGGTAGTGCAGGAGGGCCTTATTCACGCGTGCGTGATCGGCGATCTCCTGCATCCGGGCGCCGTCGATGCCGCGTCGGACAAAGACTTCGTCCGCGGCGTCGAGGATACGGGTCTTCGTATCGATTGCGGTCTGCCCAGACGGTTTAACCACATGGTCAAGAATGGCAATCTCTGTGCCGCTCGCTGTTGGACCGTGTTTTTAGTGGGTTTCTCCGGAGAACGGCCGCGAGTGCTCCGCCGATACTACGGTCGCGCCGTAGATTGCTCGGAGTATCTCGGAGGTCCGGACGATCCTAACGAGGGCCTGCCTCGACGACACTCGCACCGCAGTGACCGGAGGCGAAGCGCAGCGGAGCCGAGGTCACGATCCCCTGATCACCTGCGACTGGTCGCTGCACCTGTAATCTGCGTCAGAACCAGTGCCTCGCTGCGCCTCGCTTCGCGAGGCCGTACCTGTACAGACGCCGTGTGTGCGATTATCGCTGGCGAACCGTCACGGCTGCCGCTCGGTCAGTCTCAGAGAGTGCCAGTGCCAACCGCAGTGCCATTCGAGTGCCGATGGCACTGACGGCCGTTGCCGAGTGCCATCTGTGCCACCACCCTTTAGGGTGGCACATGGCACGACGGCTGGCACTGGTCACTGAGCCGCGGCGGCGCGCTTCGCGGCCGATGGTGCGCTAGACGATATCCGCCAACCCACGGAGACCAGAGAATGAGCGACGAGACGCCCTGGTACGCCCCCAGACACCGCCGGACTGGGTATCCCCCGAGAGCGGCGGGTCGGCGAGGAAGTGTGGCGGCTGCGCCACCCGGACGGCCGCGTGCAGTCGTGCGAGCTGCACGACGACTCCGCGGTCGGGGCGGGCGTCGATGTGATGGTGCTCGAGAACGGCGAACCGTTGCTGTCGCGCCGCTGCCTCAGCGATGAGCACGCCGGTATGTGGCGCGGGCGCTCCGGCGGGACACGCTGCGCGCCGGGTGGACTCCGACGACGTGAACGCGGCCTGCCGCGACACCATAAAGGTCTACCTTTCGGACCTTTCACACCTTTCGGACCATGTGGCTGCAGATTCTTCGTAGGCCGAGTCGTCGGTGAACTCTTCGCGCCGGGCACCTACTTCGAGTTCGCATCCGTAGCGGCACTCTCTTCGGCCCGTGCGGCGCTCAGCATGTTACGCAGCGGGTAGTTCCCCTCGTGGCAGGCGTTCTCAAGCGGCGCCTGCCCGTCGTCGAGCCTCGTGAGCCGCGTCGAAAACGTCCACGGGCGCGTCCAGCCGTCATCGTCAATCGTGACGGTCCACTCGATCGAGCCGGATGCCGGTTTGAACCGTTCGACGACTCGCAGGTTGTCTCCGGCCGCACTCGTTCGCTGGAACTGTCCCTTGAGATTCGTCGTGTCGACTACCAGCGTATCCCCTTCCCAGTGGCCGCGCGCATCGCCCATATACATCGCGATGCTGCGTGAGGGGTGCATACGGCCATCGAGCGGTATCACACGAGTGTCGTTTATCCACTCGTATCGGACCGCCACGTATCCGGGTGCCTGGACAATCTGGTATGTGACGCCGCCAAACGGGATCATGGCCCCGGGTACACCGCGGCTGATACAACGATTGACCATACTCAGGTCGGCGGCAGCTTTGGGAGGTTGCGCCAAGCGCGCAGTAAAGGACGCTTGGCGTTGCCGTCCGACAGCGGTGAGGGGCGGGATCTTCCCGTCCGGGGGATCGACCACGAGCCACGCGCGGCTTGGCCGCGGATCAGTGCCAACAGGACTTAGCCCACCAAAGGGATTGTTGCGCGCGTTTTCTTCCTGGCGGGCTTTTGCCTCGGCTGCCAATGCCGCCAGTTCCTCAGGCGTAATGCTGTCAGGGGAGCGCCCTGCAAAGCGCTCGGGCCGTTCCATCGGCACAACCGCTTCATAGTCATTCGAAAACACCCCCTGAAGGTCTGGATCTCCCCATGGCGTTCGCGGTGCGGACCACGGAGATGTTGCGGCTTGCTGTGCACTCCCGGTGCCGCCCAAGGCGACGAAGACCAGGATGAGAACAGCGATACGACAGCAGCGTCGCATAAGCTAACCCTCCCGCGTGAGCGTCATCCCGTGGCAAGTTGTCGCCGTGACCTCGTGGCGACAGCTCGTTGGTGAACTGCCGCTAGCTTACGTACGGCAGCATTCGCGGTCAACGTGGGCCGCGAATCCCCCACTTCGAGCCGCCGTCTCATCGAGAACTTCACGCCGTTCTCCGAGGAGCGGTCGGGCCTGATCAAGATCCTCGCCCAGAACCATCAGGTGCTCGGCGTCAACAAGGCCATTCCTGCCATTCTGGAGGCGCGTGCTGCCGGTCATGGGCGAGGCGGCGTGTTCTGGCACACCCAGGGCGCGGGCAAGAGCCTGTCGATGGTCTTCTTCGCGCAGAAGAACCTGCGACACATCGAAGGCAATTGGACGTTCGTGATCGTTACCGACCGTGTGGAGCTGGACGATCAGATCGCCAAGACGTTCAAGGCGACCGGAGCGGTAAGCCAGGAGGAGAGCCAATTCTGCCACGCCGGGAGCGGCGCTGAGCTGCGCGAGCTCCTGCGGGGCAATCACCGGTACGTCTTCACGTTGATCCACAAATTCCAGACGCCGGAGATGCTCTGCGACCGGCCCGATGTGATCGTCATCAACGACGAGGCGCACCGCAGCCAGTACGACACCCTGGCCGTGAATATGCGAGCTGCCCTGCCGAAGGCGCTGTTCATCGCCTTCACGGGCAGACCGCTGATCGCGGGCGAAGAGCGCACCCGCGAGGTCTTCGGCGACTACGTGTCCATCTACGACTTCCAGCAGTCTGTTGAAAACCACGCCACGGTTCGCTTGTTTTACGACAACCGGACGCCCGAACTTCGCCTGGAGAATCCGAACCTCAATGACGATGTCTACGCGCTCATCGAAGCGGCCGACCTCGATGAGGATCAAGAGAAGCGCCTTGAACGCGAACTAGTGGCTTGTACTAACGAGTTGTAAATCGTATGATGGCGCATGCCATCGACATCGCTGGTGCTGACCGCCGACCAACGCACCGAGCTCGAAGCGCGCGTGCGATCGGGACGCGGCCGCGCGGATGCCGCGCGACGGGCGCGGGTCATTCTGCTGCTCGCCGACGGCTGCAGCTACGCCTCGATTGCGACGATGACCGGATGCAGTTCGCGGACGATCGCCTTGTGGAAGCAACGCGTCGCGAAGGACGGCTTGGCCGGCTTGGCGGCCCGCCATCGGGGCTCGAAGCCGACCGTGCTGACGCCCGCCTTGGAAGCGCGCATCATGACGTGGACGCGACGGCCGCCGCCGCAGGGCGCCACGCACTGGTCCACACGGTCGCTCGGGCGCAAGCTGGGCGTGCAACACACGATTATCGCGCGGGCCTGGCGACACGCCGGCCTGCAGCCCCATCGACTCGAGCGGTACATGCGGTCGACTGATCCCGAGTTCGAGACGAAAGCCGCCGATGTGATCGGCTTGTACCTCGATCCGCCGCAGCACGCCGTGGTGTTCTGCATCGACGAGAAGACGGCGATTCAAGCGCTCGATCGGCTCGACCCGGTCTTGCCGTTGTCGCCCGGCCGCGCCGAACGTCACGGCTTCGAGTACTACCGGCATGGGACGCTGTCGCTGTATGCGGCGCTCAACACGCGGACGGGCGAAGTCGTGGGCCACACCGCGGCCCGACACACGAGCGCGGAATTCGTCGGCTTCCTGCAGACCGTCGTCGAGACGCAGTCCCGCCGACGCGAGATGCATATCATCGTGGACAATCTCTCGGCCCACAAGACGCAGCAGGTCCGAACCTTCTTGGTGACGCATCCACACGTGCATCTGCATTACACGCCCACGTATTCGTCGTGGCTCAACCAAGTCGAGCTCTGGTTCTCCAAGATCGAGCGCGATGTCACCGCACGCGGCATCTTCACATCGGTCACCGATCTCCGCCGCAAGTTGATGCGCTACATCAAGCACTACAACACGACCGCGACGCCCATTCGGTGGGCCTATGCCGACCCGTCTCGGAGAATCGCATGACCGCTGTACAACTCAATAGGACGGTCCACTAGTGGCTTGTACTAACGAGTTGTAAATCATATGATGGCACATGCCATCGACATCGCTGGTGCTGACCGCCGACCAGCGCACCGAGCTCGAAGCCCGCGTACGATCGGGCCGCGGCCGTGCGGATGCCGCGCGACGAGCGCGGGTCATTCTGCTGCTCGCCGACGGCTGCAGCTACGCCTCGATCGCCAGGATGACATCCTGCAGCTCGCGGACGATCGCGTTGTGGAAACACCGGTTCGCGAAGGACGGTCTGGCGGGACTGGCGGCCCGCCATCGCGGCTCGAAGCCGACCGTGCTGACGCCCGCCCTGGAAGCGCGCATCATGACGTGGACCCGACGACCACCGCCTCATGGCGCCACCCATTGGTCCACCCGGTCGCTCGGCCGCACGCTCGGCGTCCAGCACACGGTGGTCGCGCGCGCCTGGCGACATGCCGGCCTGCAGCCCCATCGACTCGAGCGCTATATGCGCTCGACCGATCCCGAGTTCGAGACGAAAGCCGCCGACGTGATCGGCTTGTATCTCGATCCGCCGCAGCACGCCGTGGTGTTCTGCATCGACGAGAAAACGGCGATTCAAGCGCTCGATCGGCTCGACCCGGTCTTGCCGTTGTCGCCAGGACGCGCCGAACGGCACGGCTTCGAGTATTACCGACACGGGACGCTGTCGCTCTATGCGGCGCTCAACACGCGGACGGGCGAGGTGGTGGGCCACACGGTGGCTCGGCACACGAGTGCGGAATTCGTCGGGTTCCTGCAGACCGTCGTCGAGACACAGCCCCGACGGCGCGAGATGCACATCATCGTGGACAATCTCTCGGCCCACAAAACGCAGCAGGTCCGGACCTTCTTGGTGGCGCATCCGTCCGTCCATCTCCATTACACGCCGACCTACTGTCCTGGCTCAATCAAGTCGAACTCTGGTTCTCCAAGATCGAGCGCGATGTCACGGCACGAGGCATCTTCACCTCCGTCACCGACCTGCGTCGCAAGCTGATGCGCTACATCAAGCACTACAACAAGACCGCGACGCCCATCCGCTGGTCCTGCGCGGACCCGTCGCGGAGAGTCGCATGACCGCTGTACAACTCGTTAGTACGGTCCACTCGGACGCCAGTATCACCTGATCACCCGCGATGACCGACTGGAAACGGTCGCCAAGGACATCGTCCAGCACTTCCTCGGGCGAGGGTTTCAGGGCAAGGCGATGGTCGTGTCCATCGACAAGGCCACCGCCCTGCGAATGCACGACAAGGTGCGGAAGCACTGGCAGGCGGAACGTGTCCGGGTTGAGGCCGAAATCTCGCGCCTCACGACGTACGGGACCAAGTCCGACCCAGACCGCCTGCGCGAATTCCAGCAGCGGCTCGAAGTCCTGACGACGACCGACATGGCGCTCATCGTGTCGCCCGGCCAGAACGAAGTCGAGCAGATGAAGGCGCTGGGCCTCGACATCGTGCCACACCGGCAGCGGATGAACGCCGAATCGCTGGACGAGCGATTCAAGGACGCCAACGACCCGCTCCGGCTGGTGTTCCTCTGCGCGATGTGGCTGACGGGCTTCGACGTGCCGAGTTGCTCGACGATCTATCTCGACAAGCCGATGCGGAACCACACGCTGATGCAGACCATCGCGCGGGCGAACCGGGTGTTCCCCGGCAAGCACAGCGGCCTGATCGTGGACTACGCCAACGTGTTCGCGTCACTGGAGAAGGCGCTCGCCATCTACGCCAAGGGCCAAGGCGGCACGACCCCGGTTCGGGACAAACGGCAGCTTGTCGAGGAACTGCGAAAGGCCGTGGAGGCCGTCACCGGGTTCTGCACGGCTCAGGGCGTTGACCTCGCCTCCATCGAAGCGACGGCGGGCCTCGACCGCCTCGGCCACATCGCCGACGCGGTGAATCGCTTGATCTCGCCGGACCCGCTCCGCAAGGAGTTCCTCGCCCACGAGCGATGGGCCAACACGCTGTATCAGGCCGTCAAGCCAGACCCAGCCGTCGTCGCAGTTCTCGGCGCGTGTCGGAGTCGTCAGGGTGATTGCCGACGCGATTCGTGAGCGCACGGGCGAGGGACCGGCGGACATCACGCCCGTCATGGCGGCGATCAACGCCCTGCTCGACCGCTCGATTGCGGCTGACGGCTTCGTCGTCAGGGAAGACTCCGGCGAAGGTGGGCGGCACAAGGCCATCGACCTCTCGTCCATTGACTTCGAGGCGCTCGCGAAGCGATTCGCCACGACGACGCGGAAGAACGTCGAACTGGAGCAGCTTCGGGCGGCGGTTCGCAAGCAGCTCGACGCGCTGGTTCGCGCCAACCCGACCCGCGCCGACTTCCTGACCAAGTTCGAGGAATTGATCGAGTCCTACAACGCGGGCAGTCGGAACATCGACGACCTGTTCAAGGAACTGCTCGCCCTGAGTCGCTCTCTCTCGGATGAGGAGCAGCGGCACGTTCGCGAGCAGCTGACCGAGGAAGAGCTGACGGTGTTCGACCTCCTGACCAGACCCGGCCCCGATCTCGGCGCCGGCAGAACGCGATGAGGTCAAGAAGGTGGCCCGCCACCTGCTGCAGCGGGTTCGCGGGGCGCTCGTGCTGAACTGGCGACAGAAGGCGCAGGCGCGGGCGCAGGTGAAGCTCGCCATCGAGGACGCACTCGATGAGGGTCTGCCGCGTGCGTACACGCCGGACCTGTACAAGAGCAAGTGTTCCGTCCTGTTCGAGCACGTCTTCGAGACATACAGCGAGGGACCTCGATCCAGTAAACGGCCCCATGCCCACGATAGTCCGCCTGTTGAATGTCGCCCGGCAGGTGTAAACGCGCACAATACCGAGCCGAACGACCAGTGATCAGGGAATCGTGTCCTCGGCTCGCCTGCGGCTTGTGCCTCGCTCCGCTGCGCTTCGCTCGGCACGTACGTTACCGACGCGCACTCTCGATTACGCCGCGAAACGTCACGGTCGCCGCCGAGCCTCACCTACGGCGTCTTGAGCCCTTCGCGCTCCTCGGGCGCGAAGCCGCAGTCTACGGTGACGCGCACGGTGGCGGCGAAGCGGCAGCGACTGCACCGAAACCGCTGTGTTCGACGATCGAAGATGCGCGGACGGGTATTTCGCGCCTTAATGTCGTACGGCCTTCCGCATCCAGGACATCGGATCGAGAAGGCTCGGACCTCGCCGTCGCACGCAAACGCGTCGATCGGCTCCTCTTCGTCGTCGGTGTGGATGGCTAACCGCCCCGAGGGCCGAGATACCGCGTCAATCCAACCCACCAATCCATCAGATGCCTCCGTTCGTGAGGATGTCAGTTGCACGGCTCCATCGAGCATTGCACCGTGCGAGCGCGCGAACAGCACGCTGCAGGACGCGCCGCCCTCGCCGAACGCCCCGGCGTCGGCGAGCGAGAAGAGAGTCCAACTCGCGCTCGGCGTCCGCGTCCAGACTGCCCTGACCGAGCGAGTGGACCAGAGCGGCGAGCCACCGCATACGATGGCGGCCTGGATATGGCCCGCAAGTTCCTGAATGGCGCGCGAGGGTGCGCCTTGCATGGCCAAGTGCGAGCAGAAAGTGTGACGCAGGATGTGCACTCCCTTCTGCACCTTGGCGCGCCGGGCTACACGTCGCATGATCCCCGGCACGACCTTCTGTGTCAGCGAGTGGCCGTCGTGATCAACCAGGACCCTGGCGTGTCGTGAGTGACGGGCCCCGCGCAGCGCCTCTGCGAGCCGTGAGGTGAGCGGCACGTGCCGGACCCGACCACCCTTCGGGACCGTGACGTGGCCCTTCCACTCGGACCGAGCCACGCACAGGCGAGCCGTCTGGTTCCGAATCGTGGCAGCAGATGCAGGCGCAGGATCGCTTCCTTGGACGCGATTCCGCTCGGCTTATGCTGGCTCGCCTTGACGTACCCCTCCAAAAATCGCGGCGCGAACTCCTTCAGCGTGGGCACTTCCTTCGTGATCAGGGACTGCCGGTTTGGCTTTCCCTCTTTGAGGAGCACGCGCTCGCGCTCCTGTACTGTCGATTTCTCTAATGAGTCATCCGCCGTCACGGTGAATCGTGTCGAGTCTTGGTGCCGAGTTTCTCCCTCCGTGGCAAATCGTGGCAAACACTCAGATGGCTGTAGTGTGAAGCGCAATCGAGCTGCGGTGCTCGCCCCGTTGACTATCGTGGCTACGTCCACTCGACCGCGCTGACGGCCCTTCCAGCCGACGAACGTTTCCGGCAAGGGTCAGAGCTGCCTCTGCGGGCTCGTCCGGCCCAAGACGGCTCCTACGGGGATTGCAGCGGGCTTCCTGGGCATCCTGCGCGACGGTTAGAACTCGACGCCGCCGCGCGGCGTTAGGCGGCGAGTCGGGGCTGTTAGCCGAAAGGCAGCCACGATCCATCCCGTCCAGCGCGCCAGCCAAACCTCGTTGTCGGCGGGGTTCACCGATCAAGTGCGAACAACCCAACTTCACGATGCTGCTTTCTCCCTCAAGCGGCCGGTAGTAGAACACCAAATCGTTGGGGTTTCAGCGTTGGGTTGCCCCCGAACTATCTCGGGCCGAAATGGAGGAAGCGGGCGTGAAAATAACTTGGAATGGCGACGGGGAGACTGTGGGGAGACGCGATGGTCTTGTTCGGCCGCCGCTGCCGATGTGCGACAGAATCTCGCAAGCGCCAAGGCGAGTGTCGGGAGAGAGCGCCATCGTGCTGAATTGAAGCGGATTATACCGACCGTTTCAACCAAGCTCGGTTGCCGCTGTCAGAATCGGTGCAAAGTGCGGTTGTTTGAGTGCGAAGCGCTCATTGACCGGATCGACAGAGATCGCTGAACTAGCCTGAATAATTCACGAGTGAGCGAGTGTCCCTGAAACACAAACGCCTCCGAATGGGTGCCAAGCTAGCCCGAGCCTGCTCGAAATACCATCGCTGTTCCAGAAACTGATGGAGCACGCGCTTGCGGAGGTTGCCGTGGGCGAGGGGCGTCCCCTGCGGTTTGGAAGAGCCGACCGGCTGTCCGTTCCCCCATGAACACTCGAAGCATCTCGTGGTCCCAGCCGAATGACGGCGGAGCCGGTCTTCGTGCGGAAACCTGGAGCCACAGCCGAAGACGAAGGCTGGGTCCTGTCCTACGTGTACGACCCGCAACGCGATCTCAGCGACGTCGTCATCCTTGATTCTCAGGATTTCGCCGGAGAGCAGGTGGCGACGATCCGTCTGCCGGTTCGCGTGCCGTTCGGCTTCCACGATGGCTGGGCGCCCATAGCGCACACCTTGATTCTTTTACGGGCCCTTACCGTAGGCCACGGCACTGGTGATGTCGGCTCAGTACGTAGAGCTCTCTTACTCGACGTGTCGCGTGCAACCGCCAGTGACCGGCGTCAGTTGCCGACGATCGGGATATCCCCGTCGATACCCCACTGTGTCGTGAAGTACGTCGTGTAGTCGCTGCTCGACTGCAGGACCCACCAGGTGCCGGTGGACGGCCGGTAGATGGCGAGGTCGGTCTTGCCGTCGCCGTCGTAGTCGCCAGCCACGGGAATATCCCCGTCGATACCCCACTGCGTCGTGAAGTACGTCGTGTAGTCACTGCTCGACCGCAGCACCCACCAGGTGCCAGTAGACGGCCGATAGATGGCGAGGTCGGTCTTCCCGTCGCCGTCGTAGTCGCCGGCCACGGGAATATCCCCGTCGATACCCCACTGCGTCGAGAAGTACGTTGTGTAGTCACTGCTCGACCGCAGCACCCACCAGGTGCCGGTGGACGGCCGATAGATGGCGAGGTCGGCTCTTGCCTGTCGCCGTCGTAGTCGCCAGCCACGGGAATATCCCCGTCGATACCCCACTGCGTCGAGAAGTACGTCGTGTAGTCACTGCTCGACCGCAGCACCCACCAGGTGCCAGTAGACGGCCGATAGATGGCGAGGTCGGTCTTCCCGTCGCCGTCGTAGTCGCCGGCCACGGGAATATCCCCGTCGATACCCCACTGCGTCGAGAAGTACGTCGTGTAGTCGCTGCTCGACCGCAGGACCCACCAGGTGCCAGTAGACCGCCGATAGATCGCGAGGTCGGCCTTGCCGTCGCCGTCGTAATCGCCAGCCACGGGAATATCCCCGTCGATACCCCACTGCGTCGAGAAGTACGTTGTGTAGTCACTGCTCGACCGCAGCACCCACCAGGTGCCAGTGGACGGCCGATAGATGGCGAGGTCGGTCTTCCTGTCGCCATCGAAATCAGCCCGCGCGCCTGCGGCTGGCGCGACGCAGTGCAATGCCCGACGGGGACGCTGCGACGCCACCGCCGTTCAACGCGCCGGTAGCTGTATCCAGCGAGACGATGAATCCCGGAGTCGTCGCGTAAACCCGGCGGCCGGTTGGGTCCACCGCGACCTGGTCGACGCCGAAGAACCCGTTCCCCAAGTTGAGGTCTGTCGACCAGGCGGCCGTGCGGATCACTCCGGTTGCCGGATCGAAGGCGTACGCGGTCAGAGTGCTGAGACTGCGTACGAAGAGGCTCGTACCGGTCGGACTGAACGCAGCAGTCACACCTGAGCCGCCTGGCACCACCTGCGTCGAGACCGCGGTCATGCCGTTCAACAGGAATGAGAGCATCTGTCCGCTGATCAGGACGACGACACCCGTCTTGCCGCCTGGCGCGCAAACCGCGTTGTTCACCCCCGGCGGCAGCGTCAGAGCCTGCCCCGTGTCGGTCAGCGTGCCGGTCTGGCTGATGGTCAGACGCTTGACAACGTTGGCGTTGATCGATGTGGTCAGCACCGAGCCGTCATCGCACACCTCGACGGAATTGTGGTCGGGAGTGACGCTGAACGTGCCGACAACGGCTCGCGTGGCCGTGTTGATCACCGCGATGGGCGCGGCCGCTGACCCGTCGCTGGCCACGAGGAACCGGCCGTCGCTCGTGAGCGCCAGGTCTTCGACGAACGGCATCCCGGTCGGTGTCGGGATCGGATTGACGCCGACGGCAAGCGCAGGCGGGCTCTGCCGCAGGTCCACCACCCAGATCCCATCGGTCCTGGACGCAAACGCGAGCGACTGGTCGGGCGTGACCACCACATCGAAATTGACACTCGAGGTGGGCATCGGGATCGTCGCGACGCTGGCCAGTGTCGCGGCATTCTGCACTCGCACCGCGCTCGTATCATTCGCGACCACATACAGGCTCGGATCGATGGTGCCCGGGCAAGGCGGCGAGAAGATCCGATCGATCCCATTGGTCCGACCAATCGCGTTCACCGCGACGGCGCGGAAATGGTAGATCGTGCCGCACGTGAGACCGGTGACCGCGCCGGCGCCAATCGCCGTCACCTGGGTGCCGGCCGCGATGGTCCAATTCGGCGTGCTGCTGCCGTAGCTGGTGGTCGGACCGTACTCGAACCACGCGGTCGTGGCGAAGCCGTTCGGGTTGGCCGTGCCGTTCAACGTCGCTCCGGACGCTGTGAACGCCGTCGGCATCCCCGTCGTGACAGTCGGTGGCAGGCACGGGCCCGGCGTCACGGTCTCGGTGGCGCCATTGGTGGTGCCGCCAACGTTGCTGGCTTTCGCGCGGAAGTAGTAGGTGGCGCCGCACGACAACTGGCCGAGATCAGCGAAGAATGGCACCATCGAGGTTCCCGACCCCAGCGACTGCTGTGGCGTCGAGCTGCCAAAGCTGGCTGTCAGGCCGTACTCGAACCACGCCACGGTGGGGAGCCCGTTCGGGATGACTCCTCCATTCAGGCGTGCGGACAAAGGCGCGACGTTCGTGGCCGGGTTGGTGACGACCGTGGGCGGCGGGAGGCCTGCATCATCATTGAAGATGGTGCCGACCGCCTGCGAATCCAGGATGATCGCACCGCCGGTGGGCTGAGACAGGTTGACCACGAACCGTTCGTCGACCTCAGGGATCACGTCACCAAAGACCGGCACGGTGAAGGTCTGCGTCGCCGGGCCGCCCGGTGAAAACGTCAGCGTGCCAGAGGACGCGACGTAGTCGTCCGACGACGCGTTCGAGAAGATGAGCGAATAGCCGCTGATCGTGCCGGACGATCCCGTCACGAAGTCGAAGACATACAAGCTCCACGTGCCATTGGGGTCCGTGCCGTTGAGTGCAGCCAGGGCCGTGCTGTAGGGTCCCGGCACTCCCGGAAGGGTCGCGCCACGGTAGTTCGTCGGTCTGTACGTTCCGGTAACCGGCGCCCCAGTCGTCGGCGGCTGCGGCGCGCCGTCCGCGAACGTCAGGCTGACGGGCGTCGCCGTCACGGGATTGTTCCATGCACCGCTCATCAGCATGACTCTCTGCCCAGCCGGGCTCACCAGCAGCGCGCCGATGTCGCCCGGCCACGCGTGGGCGAGGCCGTTCAATCGCACCCGCAGATGCGTGACCGAGCCCGGCAGGCCGGAGACCACCAGATTCGAGGGGTACGGTGTCGACGGCCCGGCAGAAGGAATGTTGATGACGCTCGACGAGGTCACGGGGGTGCCCGGCGCCGTCGCTGTCGCATCGGCAGTCGCCCATGTGACGCTCGCGTTCGAGGGGCCCCCGTTGACCAGCGTGACGGTGAAGGTCGCGCCTGTGGTGCCACTGTTGCCCTCGACGACGCTGACGTCGTCGATCAGGAAGCTGGGAACTGGATCACCCGGCTTACTGAAGTTCTCGACGACGGCAAACGTGTCCGGGTTGAGCGTCGCCCACACGCCCATGCCGCGCGCCGCGAAGCCCGCCCAGATATCGACGATATCGTCGGCCGTGCCGCCGCCGGCCGCCGCCGCCGCCAGGATCGCATCACGGCCCGTGAGCGGCGTGGGATTGGTCGGGTCCAGCTTCATGCCGTCGGTCACGAACTGCAGGAATCGCTGATTGCCGGTGGCGAAGCCGAGCCGCGTGATGAACCGCGCCCGGACTTCGAGCAGCGCCATGCACCAGACCTCGCCGATGTTGTGCACTTCATTCGCCGAGCCGACAAACGCCGGGGGGAACGCCCCGTCGCTCAGGTTGATCTGCAGCGGATCGATGTCAGCAAAGGTCAGCGGATTGTGCGGTTTACCGTTGGCCCCGACGGTCGTCTTGACGGCATACGGAAATCGGCGGATGCCGTAGTAGTAGTTGTCCACGAACCCCGGGGCGATCTGATACGTCACCCACCCGCCGCTCGGATAGATGCCGTCGATGTTCTCGGCGGCGCTCGAGAGCAGCGCGCGGGCATAGAAGTCACTCCACCCCTCGCCCATTCCGCGCGACACCGTCGACGCGAGTCCGCTGGCATTGTTGTGCAGGCGGTTCGACGTGCCGTGCGTCAACTCATGCAGCAGGACATCATGATCAATGGCCGACGTGCGATCCGGCGTCGGCCCGGGGAAGATGTACATCTGCATCCGCCCCGGCGAGCCGTCCGGCGGAGTGGAGAAATTGGCGTTGCTGGTGCCCGAGAAGTCCTGACCCTCGGCGTTGATCCTGTCGTTGCCCGCCCCGCCGCGGCCGAAGTTGTTGGCCTGAAAGTTACGGGCAGACTCGGTGAACCCCAGGAGGTACAGACTGTCGTGATACCGGTTCGTCCAATAGAACATGTCCGTGACTTCGCCGGAGCGATACGCGCTGGTCGCTGGATCGTCGGTCTGCGGGTCGTATTGAAAATTGAAGATGCGGTTCGAACCCGACACCGTCGATTCGATGCCGTCGGGAGCGACAAGATCGACCCCTGCCCGGACGTTGTTGCCGTCGGTCTCATTCAACCCATCGGTCATCCAGCCCAGGTTGTTGAACGTGTTGGGCGCTTCGTTGCCGACCACGGTGACGCTCGTGCGGCCGATAAACGGCGCCTGCGTCCCGGAGCCGGGCAGCACCGTGCTCGGTGACAGCGGCGCAGGGCTGTCGTCTGTGTAGACGTTGTAGGTCGCCGACTGCGACTGATAGTCCGTCAGGGTCTTGCGGAACAGTACCGTGCCGTCCTCGGCATCGAGGACCACGAGGAAGACATCCGGATCGCCCCAGATCTCGGTCGCCCAGGCCAGCCGCGCGACCCCCGGCGCCAGAGGGAAGTACACCGGCCAGGCCCTGGCGGCGTCGGCCATCGACCCGCCTTCGAAAGTCAGGCGCTGGCTGTCGGGCTCGACGCCTTTGAGGACAAGCGTCGTCTCCGGTACGTTCCACCCGACGTGCGCCGCCGCGAGCGAAACCGCCCGCGCCCCGTCAATGGCGGCAGTCCGCGGCAACGCCGCCGGATTCAGCCCCGAGGCCAGCGGTCCGGTCACCCGGGCCAGCTCGCCATTGCGCGTGAAGCCGCCGCGCACCAGCCCCTGGAATACCGGCACGCCGTTGATGCGCTGCTCGAATTCGACCCACGACATGTTCCCGGATGGGTTCGTGTAGTCGGCCACCAGTTCCAGGCTCTGGACCTGCGCCGCGGTGAGCCCATATGCGTCGGCGTGTGCGGCGAAGAACCCCCGCAACGCACCGACGTGATCCGGATCCGGTCCCGTGAGGAATCCGCCGCCAGGCTGGATGCCGACGACCTCCAGCGCTCCGCTCAAAGGGCTCTGGAGCGTCTCCAGCGCCGGGAACTCAGCCCTCAGCTGCGCGAGACCGTCGTCCCTGACACGGTCCAGCGTCGCGAAGGCTGACGCCGGCAGGGCGACTCGATTCCGGTATGCCGCAGCGACGTCGGGTGATGCCGACCGGATGTCGAAGTTGGTGTCCCGGACGGAAATGGTGTTCTGCTGCGCGCGCGGCCGGTCCCCGAATACGCCCCCGGCCAGCACCACTACTGCTGTGACGAACAACGGGAAGCGGAAACCGGAGAAGAAGGTCGTCGGGTGCATGAGCATCACTTCCTTCGAATCAGCAAGGTCACACGGTATTCCTCCGGACGAGGCGTCTGGTCCTCGCGCGGATAGGGCATGACGTCGATGAGGGTGACGAGCACGTTGTCGACGACCACGTCCCCCGAGCCCGGACCGGACGTGTGGAGCGTGAGATCGGCGGCCGCACGACCGGGTCTGTCAACGCGCACGAGAACAGTTGCGTCGCCCTCACGGACGCAAGTTACGCCGGTCGGACATCGTGAATCGGCAACCAGGCGAACGAATGTCAGTGTGAGGTCTGTCTCCGGAACGCGGCGCGCCTCGCCGGCCGCGAGGACGAGCCGGGTACCGGTGTCTTGACTGGTGTCCGGGCCGACAGGACTCGAGGCGCAGGCGAGCGGGCAGATGAATAGCGAGAGCAGTGTTACCGCGAACCTGGTGGCATACGCGGTAACCAAGGGCCGACGATGAACCGCGGCCAGCATGGAGCGACCGTTCTAATCGCGCGTGGATGGCTGAGTCAAGGAAAACCTGTCGCGCGCCACCGCGTCGGAGGATTGAGGCGAGCGGCGCGTTTCCCGGTCTCGGGATTCACGATCGTGATGATGGACGGGGTGCGCCACGATCCGGCCCGGATCGATCGGACTGGCCACCTGGGGATACGGGTGCGCCGTGCGCGCGCGATTAGACGAGGCGGGCATCCCCGTCGTGCTGACGCCCTATCGGGCGCCGAATGCCGATGCCTACGCCGAACGGTTCGTGCGGTCGATCAAGGAGGAGTGCCTCAGTCGCGTGATCCCGCTCGGCGAACGCCATTTCCGCCGAACGATTGTCGAGTACTACCACCGGGAGCGGAATCATCAGGGAATTGCGAACGCGCTGATCGTCGGCGCATCGGCGACGAGCGGCATTGGCGGGATTCGCCGGCGTGCGCGTTAACTACCACGAACGAGCAGCGTGAATGGCACGGCCGACCAATGAGACATAACGGGTGTCATTCGTGGCCTTCGTACTGCAGTTTGCCGATTCCCAAGCCGTGAGGCACACCTGATTCCGTGTCTGCCCCTGGCGACGAATCAACTGGATACTGCCAGCACCGTGCTTGGTGACAGCAGACTCGGCGTGACATCGAACACACGATTTGCAATCGCCGCCGCGTCGGTCTGTCGCTGGCCCGAACAGCGCAACACTTCGATGGACGGCTCTGGAAGCCGCGCATTGACTGACTCGCCCGGCAGTTGGGCCCATGTCCGTTCAATCGCGATCGTCAGTCCCCGCTCATCTGTCTGCCGATCGGCCAGCAGCACGATGCGGGACACGGGTACGCGATCCATCGCCAGCGACAATTCGAGAGTCGCGCCGCTATGACTGGCGTTCCATCCACCCAGATCAATGAGTACGACGTCCGCACGTCTCGCCAGCATGGTGACAACGTGCGTCCACACGTCGGGCGAGCAGTGAAACTCGCTGAGTGGATACCGACCATCGACGGCCCGTTCCAGCGAGGCGACCGCAATACGTTGTGCGGCGGCCTGCACAGTCGTCAGCACGTGACTGTGCACCCGGCCGAGCAGGAACCCTTCGAGGGCCATCGGACTCAACGACCGTATCGCGAGGTCGCTTCCGACGATGAGGTCGATGCAGCCGACGCGCCGCCATGAATCGTCGAGTACGTCCATCAAGCGATTCCGGAGCGGCCCCTCGGCGAACACGCGCAGAAGCAGCATTCGTGCTGGGGGCCCGTGCGCAAGGCGGCGTCCGTGGCAGCGCAGCACCAGGAACAGGGTCGCCATGGACGCGACGAACACGGCGACGACGACCGGCACAGATCTCCAACCCGTGTTGGCCATGGCTGGCAGGAGCGCCGTCAACACGAGCCAGCACAGACTGAAGTGGAGTACCTCATCTGTGATGCGCGCCCGAACCTTCAGACGAAGTGCGCCGCGCGACCGATCCAAAAGTCCTCGCGACGGCCATGGAGCGGGTGACCGCGCCGGTCGCCGCGCCCGGCGGCGTGAAGGGGGACGGAGCGGTCTTCGCCGTGAATCACAACGCCGAAAGCGCGCTCGCGACCCTGCGCTTCCGTTTCAAAGACGCGACCTTCGAGGCCGCCGAGGAGCCCTTTGAGGCGGCCGGACGCAAGTTCGCGCGCGGATCCTTCCTGATCCGGGGCCTGGATCGGGCCGGCCTCGAGAGCGCCGGAGCCGAGCTCGGCCTCTCCGTCACCGCGCTCGCCGCCGCGCCGAAGGTGGCGACCCACCCGCTGCGGGCGCCCCGCATCGGCCTCGTGCACACCTGGATGTCCACGCAGGACGAGGGCTGGTGGCGCCTGGGGTTTGACGAACGGAAGATCCCGTTCGAGTACGTGAGCACGCAGGTCGTCGCGAAAACTGCGGACCTGAAGTCGCGTTTCGACGTGATCGTTTTCCCTCCGGTGGGAATCGGCACGCGGTACATCGTCGGCGGCATGCCGATGTGGGGCAATCCCCTGCCCTGGAAGACGACGTCGTTGACGCCCAACCTCGGAAAGATCGACGCGACCGACGACATGCGGCCGGGGCTCGACCTGACCGGCGTCGCCAACCTGAAGCGCTTCGTGGCCGAAGGAGGCCTGCTGATCGGCTCGATGGACACGGCGGAGCTGGCGGTGGAGTTCGGGATGGCGCCAGGGGTGACGATCGCCGAATCCGACAAGCTGAAGCTGTCGGGCAGCGTCGTGACGTCCCGCGTCGTGGACGCGACGAGCCCGATCGTCTACGGGTATTCCGAGTCGCCCGCGATCTTCTCCTTCGACGGACCCATCTTCAATCTCTCCCACACCGCCGGGCGGCGCGGCGGCCGGCGGTTCGGCGACCAGAAACAGCGCGCGACGGGCCGCGGCACGATGGACGACCCGGACTGGGTGGTCGGCCGTCCTCCGTCGAGGTGCCCGAGCAACCGAAGGCCGAGCCGTGGGAGGCTCTTCCCCTGACCGACGAGCAGCGGCGCAACAACGCGTTCGTGATCCCGCCGCAGTACCGCCCCCGGGTCCCGCTGCGCTACGGCGACGCAAAGGACCTGCTGCTCTCGGGTCTGCTCGAGGGAGCGTCCGAGATCGCGCAGCACCCGGCGATCGTGGACGTGCCCTTCGAGAAGGGCCACGTCGTCCTCTTTTCCAACAACCCGTTCTGGCGCGGCGAGACCCGCGGCAGCGAATGCTTCGTCTTCAACGCGATCCTGAACTTCGACAGTCTGAACGCGGGGAGAAAGGACGCCGAGAAGTGACTCGGGGTCTGTAAGGCCGGCGGAGATTATTAGTCACTGGTTAGCCGCTCGAGGCGTCCGCCACGCGGACGTTCCGGACCGCGGACGTCGAAGCGGGCCCGGGTGGACCAAGCTTTCGCCGTGACGGCCGCAGGCCAGATGACGATCCGAGCAGCAAGAGAGAATCGATGCCTAACGACCGAACCTTGTTTCGCTTCGCCATCGCAAGGGTGTCGCCGTCCCGTCTCTTCTAGTTCGTCTTCTCGATCGCGAGGTTGAAGTCGAGCACGACCTGCCCTGCTGGTAAAGGTTCGTAGGAGGAAATGATCTTTCGACCCTCTTTGAGGTAGTAGGAGAAGTTGAAAATCCCGTTCACGCGTCCGGCGATACTTCCCCCTGGCCATTCGGGAAATGGGATCTTCCCGGAACTCATCGTGAAGTGTTCGCGGATGTCGTTACCAGCGGTGACGTAATAGTCGAAGTGCCTGGTGATGCTGATGGCAGACGGAGTGCTCCCCTTGGCTTTGTAGAAGCTCAGAAAGAGACCGCCGAGGGAGCCAAGGTTGCCCGTGGCTGGGTCAGCGAACGTTTCGCCAAAGCAGCCGTTGAACGTGCCAGCTGTTCCCCTGCCCGTGTCGTACTTTCTGGTCCAGGCGACGTGAGTGAAGAGGTTAAGAAGGAGATCCGGTGCGTCCTGGGCGAAGCCGATCCCTGTCAGGGTGCCTTGTCCCCAGGTTGCAAGCACGTAGTCCTCCGGGTTGCAGCTCAACGTCGTCATTCCCATCGTCCCTGGGTTGGTGATCGTGACGCGATAGACACTTCCCGGTTGGGCGGGGAGCGTGGTCGAGAGTATCGTGAGACCCGTCAAAGCAATTGGGACAAGCCTCAGTCCTCGGAGGGGCGTTCCGGACTCCTCTGGCCGCTGTATCGAAGAATGAAAACCTCTTCATCGCTTCTCCTTCTCGGTTCTCGATCTCTCCAGCTCCTGGACTAGGTGAGAGAATTTCGGACGAGCGCGTCGTCCGGACCTCATTCAGTGCCCTTTACTCCTTCAGCATCCCGGGTTGAGCGGGACCGCCGTCTCGCTCGACGCGATACAACCGGCGGCGTTCGTCACCGTCACGCGGATCGTCACGGCCCGGTTTCCGGTCGAGAAGGCAATAGCGTTGGTACCCCCTCCCGAGGTGAGTGTCTCCCCTCATGACTGACCAGGCATAGGTCGCACCTGGCCCGGCATCCGGCACCGACGCCGTATAGCCTCCCCGGAATTCCTGCAGACCGAGGCTGGCGCCGCAACCAGTACTGAGGGACGTGGATTGACTGCAACGCTTGCAGAACCCGTGGAACTGCAGTTCGCCGTCGTGACAATGACGGTCAGGCCAACGGGTCCTCCTTGTCCGGCGGTGAACTTTATCTTTCGCGTACCGGCGCCCTGTGTGATCGTCCCGTTGCTTATTGCCCAGGCGTATGTCGCCCCCGAACCAGCATTGGGCACCGAGGCGTCGTTGCCAGCCGAGTTCGCACACACCGATGCCGGCGTGGTTATGAACGCGGAGGGAGTCGACTGCGGGCTGACATTGATCGTCGCGCTGCCGGAGGAAGTTCCCGCGCAGAAGGCATCCGAGACGGTGGAAACCGAATAGCTCGTCGTAGTTTGGGGGGCGACGGTCCTGGTCGCGGGACTCGAGGCGACTCCCGTTTGCGTGAAACCGTCAGACCAAACAGACTCCAGGGTGCCGTGCCTGTCAGGGCCGCCTGGATCGTAGCTCGAGGTCCGTTGCAAATGTTTGTGGTCCCACCTACCGCGACTGTGGGCGACGTCGCACATCGATAGCCAAAAGACCACCCCGGCTCCTGCGCCACCGGTGGCCGTCGTCCCATAGAGATTTCCGTGGGCCGCCTGGATCAGAGCGGCGAAAGGATTGCTGCCATCGCTGCTATCGGCTCCGGCAAACGAATGAAGCGTCACATTGCCCGTCACGTTGCCCGATAGGTCCATCTTAAAGATCGTCCCGAGGCCGTAATCGCCGCCCTGATACGTCGTTCCGTAGAGCTTTCCGTCCGTAGCCTGGATAAGGGCTGCAGAAGGGTTCGCTCCGTCGCTGCCGGCAAAGTTCCGCAACGGCGTGAATGTGCCGTTGGTGTCGATCTTGAAGATCGTCCCGAAGCCGTCGCCGCCCTGGTACGTCGTTCCGTAGAGCTTTCCGTCCGTGGCCTGGATCAAGCCCGCAAAGGGATTTGCACCGTCCGCGCCGGCAAACTCGTGCAGTTTCATGAACGTGCCATTGGTGTCGAGCTTGAAGACCGTTCCGTGGCCGCTCGCGCCGCCGCCGAAGTAGGTCGTTCCGTAGAGCTTTCCGTCGATGCCTTGGACCAATCCCGCATCGCCGGGCTGCGAGCCGTCATCGCCGGCAAAGCTGTGCAGTGGCGTGAACGTCGCGCCGTTGGTGTCAATCCTGAAGACCGTCCCGAGGTCATTCGCGCCGCCTTCGGACGTTGTTCCGTAAAGGTCTCCGTCCGTGCCCTGGACTAGGCTCGCCTCCTGCGGGACCGCGCCGGCACCGACGCCAAAGCTAAAGCTGTGCAGCGTCTCAAACGTCGTGCCGGTGACGTTGATCTTGAAAACCGTCCGGCGCCGGCTGCCCCTCCACTGTAGGTCGTTCCGTAGAGGTTTCCGTCCGTGCCCTGGACGAGACTCGCTTGTGGATTTGCGCCATCGCCGCCGGCAAAGCTGTGCAGTGTCGTGAACGTCGTGCCGTTGGCGTCGATCGCCTGAAGATCGTCCCGAGGCTGTTCGCGCCACCTTCGGAAGTCGTTCCGTAGAGGTTCCCGTCCGTGCCCTGGATGAGACCCACCGGACTCGCACCATCGCTACCAGTACTGCTAAGGTTCTTCAGGACCTCGTAGTTCTGCGCGACGGCACTCGCCGCGAAGAGAGAGGTCGCGACGACAGCCAGAACCCTGAATCGGAGTGAGCGAGCAATGCGACCCCGTGTTCCCCGATATCGTCGTCCCGGTTGATCCACTCCCGTTTCTGAGACTGATTTGCCTTCACGGTCCGTCCCTTCTCCTTCGAGTGTTCGTCTGTGCTGCTACGTATCCAAATTCATCACGCCAAATAAGCATGTCGCCTCGTGCCGCCTTCTCTCAACCAGAAATTCTTCAGCAGATGGAATTCTCCACCGGGCGGATCGCCCGCCAGCTTCACGTGACTTTCCCCAGAACTTGGATTCGCCACCGCCGGGGCGCAGCACGCCTTTCCCGCTGGTCAAATGGAAGCTCGGTTCGCCTCGTTCCTTCGCTTGTTTGGCATCCGTCGTGGACCTTCTCCTTTCTGGTTCTCTTTTCTGCCCGCTGATTGGTCGAGTCAAGGTGGCAAAGGTGGCCACGGCCGAGTGGCCGCTTTTGGCAGAGCCGGCGATATGATGGGCGCGCGACCCCGGTTTCCAATGAGCACCGCCCCCGTCGAGCCTCCTTCCGGCGCCTCCGAGCAAGGTCGGACGGCCGGCTGGAGCTCTCGAAGGAGATCGCCGCCTACCTTCGGCGCAGCGTGCGCAGCGCCAGGCGCTGGAGAGGAGGAAGGGCTTCCAGTCGCCGCCACGCTCACCGCACCATCCGCGGGGACTCGGTCTATGCATTCAGGACCGAGCTCGACAGCTCGGTGGAATGACCGGGGCGCGAGCACCTCGGCAATCAGGATGGCGCGGCCGCCGTTAGAGAACCGAGCGCGATCGCTGCCTCGACGGGGATCGATCCGGAGCCGCCGAAACAGCCACGATCCTCCAGCGGAAGTCTCGAGCGCCATTCCTTCTCGCCGTAGGCCTGCTCGTCGCGCTGCTTGTAGCGGCAGCCTGGGCGTTCAGGCGCGGTTCAAGATGGGCATCGCCGCGCCCCTCACTCGCCTTCCAGGCTCGGGACTGGGTCCTCGTGGCCGGCTTCGAGAATCGGAGCGGACAGCCGCTCTTTGATGGGACGCTCGACTACGCGCTCGACCGAGAGCTCTCAAATTCACACTACGTAAACGTCGTCCCCCGAGAGCGAGTCGGGGACGCCCTGCGTCTGATGAGGAAGCCCGTCGACACGCGAGTGGATGCCGTGATCGGGCGGGAGATCTGCCTCCGGGATGGGAACATTCGGGCGCTCATCACCGGACGTGTCGAAAGACTCGGGCCGAAGTACCTTCTGAGTATCGAGGTGGTCGATCCGAGTCAAAACGCTTCGATCGCGAGCGTCGCCGAGGAGGCCGCTGGCGAC
>CAVWHY010000010.1:0-95189 GCA_963754955.1 uncultured Acidobacteriota bacterium | reverse complement strand
CCCTCAACGCGCGGAGAATCGCCTCTCGTTCGGCCTGGTTGAACGTCGCGGCAGGTTTCGCGCTCGAGGCGGCACGCCGGGCCATCGGCTGAACGTCCTGCGGCGGGAGCACGAGGCTCGGGCCCGACAGGATCACGGCCCGCTCGATGACATTCTGCAGCTCCCGGATATTGCCCGGCCAGCTCCATCGCTTCAGCGCGTCCATCACCTTCTCCGGGATGGATGGAACCTCGCGCCCCATGCGCCGGGAACACTGCCGCGCGAAATGCAGCGCCAGCGCGGGAATGTCGTCGACACGCTCGCGCAGTGGCGGGATCGTCATCGGAAAGACATTCAGGCGATAGTAGAGATCGGATCTGAACGATCCGTCTTCGACCATCTGCACGAGATCGCGGTTCGTTGCCGCGACGATCCGCACGTCCACCTTCTGGGTTCGCGTGCTGCCGAGGCGTTCGAACTCGCGCTCCTGCAGGACGCGCAGCAGCTTGGGCTGTATTTCCGCCGGGATATCGCCGACCTCGTCCAGGAACAGCGTGCCCTGGTGCGCGAGCTCGAGACGACCGGTCCGCCTCGCCGTGGCACCGGTAAACGCGCCCTTCTCGTGTCCGAACAGCTCGCTCTCGAGCAGGCCAGGCGGCATCGCCGCCACGTTCATCCGGACGAACGTCCGGTCGCGCCGCTGGCTCAGGTTGTGGATCGCGTGCGCGATCAGTTCCTTGCCGGTGCCCGTCTCTCCAAGGAGCAGCACGGTGCTGTCGGCAGGCGCGACGGTCTTGACGGACTTCAGCACTCTCCGCAGGGCCACGCTCGTGCCGATGATCTCGGCGAACTCGTTGTGAAGCTCGCGTTCGAGGTACTGCTTTTCGTCGATCAACTGCGCGTTGCGGTCGGTGACTTCCTCGTAGGCGCGGGCATTTTCGAGAGCAATGGCGATCTGCGCCGACGTCGTGCCCGAGCAGCGTGACGTCATTCTCCGAGAATGCATCCGGTCGGGCGCTCCCGACATACAGCGCTCCAAGCGGGCCATTTCGAGTGACGAGCGGCACGCAACACACCGATTCGATCCCGTACTCCTTCATCAACGGCGCACCGTCCCACCCGCGGTCTTCGAGCTCCGGCCGGAGGAACACACCGGCCGCGCCTCGCTCGATGGTCAGGCCCGCGATCGATCGGTCCAGTGGAAACGTGATATCGGGCCTGCTGAAGCCGCGCGCCTTGTTGTAGACAAAATCCAGCCGCACCTGGCCGGATTCCCGGGCGCACAGCCCCACGCCGATGTGGTCGGCGTCGATGACACGCTTGACGGCTTCACAGATCGCTTCGAGCAGCGACCGGTGGTCGAGATGTGAAACGAGCAGGTTGTTGACGTCGAGCAGGAACCGCAGGCGGTCCCGCTCGTCGAGAAGGTCGCGCTGGTACCGTTGCGCCTGTTCCCAGTTGATGCCGTTGTCCACGGCGATGGCGACAACGGCCGCGATCTGGGCCATGAACGCGGCGATGTCGTCGGTGTAGGGCACCGGGGAACGGCTGCCGAACGCCAGAACGCCGACGCGCCGGTGCGCGGTCGTCAGTGGCAGCCAGCACGCCACCTTTCGCCCCTGGCTGCGGAGGAACGAGGGACCAGGGGGTAACGGGCCTTCCTCCGGGATCACCATCACGGTTCCCTGCTGCGTTTCCCAGACCGTTGCCGCCGGACCCTGCTCGGCAACCGGCACCGAGGTGAACGGAGGCATGATGTCGGGCGGCTCCAGCACGACGAGCCGCATTTCGCTGGTCGGTTCGTCGTGCAGCAGGAGTGCCAGGTAGTCGAAGGGGACGATCGCGTGCAGTTGATCGGCCAGCACCTCGAACAGCTCGGCCATGGTCTTGTGGCCGGAAAGCGTCTTCGAGATGCGCAGCAGCGCGTCGTAGCGCGAGAGATTCGCTGAGGCGACTGCGTCTGCGTCTGCCATGAATTGATGGCCGGTTGGGCAACCAAGTGTTGCAGCCGCCGGAAAGGGGTGTCAAGCCCCGCCGGGACCGGCGCATGATTGAAGCATGGCTGCCAGGCCGGCAAAGGTGTCGAGTGGATGGAACACGTTGTATCCGAGGATTGAAGGTATTCAATGCGAGCGACTGTGATGTATGGCGCGCACGATGTGCGCGTGGAGACCGTTCCCGACGCCAGGATCGTCGAGCCGACCGACGCCCTGGTTCGAGTCACACGTGCGTGTATTTGCGGCAGCGATCTCTGGCCGTACAACAAGATGGCGCCGAACACGATCGGGAACCGCATGGGCCACGAGTTCATCGGCGTCGTCGAGTCGATCGGCGCCGATGTGCGCACGGTGAAGAAGGGCGATCTGGTCGTCGCGCCGTTCGCGTGGTCCGATGGCACCTGCGAATTCTGTCAGCAGGGATTGCAGACCTCCTGCCTGCATGGCGGATGGTGGGGCGGCACCACGCTGGACGGCGGGCAGGGCGAGGGCGTGCGAATTCCGCAGGCAGACGGCACGCTCGTCGCCCTTCCCGTGGGTCCTGACCACGCGTTGATGCCGTCGCTCCTGACGCTGTCCGACGTGATGGGCACGGGCCACCACGCCGCCCTCTCCGCGAAGGTGAGGCCGGGCCACGTCGTCGCTGTCGTCGGTGACGGCGCCGTGGGTCTGTGCGGCGTCATCGCCGCTCGTCGCCTCGGTGCGGAGCAGATCATCATGCTCGGCCGCCACGCCGACCGCATTGCCCTGGCTCGCAGGTTCGGGGCGACTGATGTCGTGAGCGAGCGGGGGGATGCCGCGATCGAGCACGTCCGCGAGCTGACGGGCGGGCTCGGCGCCCATTCCGTCCTCGAGTGCGTCGGGCACGGAGAGTCGATGCACACGGCCGTCAGCATCGCGCGCGCCGGCGGCGCCGTCGGCCGCGTCGGCGTTCCTCAAGAGACGACGATCCCGGATGCGTCGCCGACGTTCTACGCCAACGTCACCATCGCCGGCGGGCCGGCGCCCGTACGCGCGTACATGCACGAGCTGATGCCCGACGTGCTGGAAGGTCGAATCGAGCCCGGCCTGGTGTTCGATCGCATCACGAACATCGAGGGCGTGCCCGACGGCTACCGTGCGATGAACGGCCGCGAAGCCATCAAGGTGATGATCGAGTTCTGACGGCCCCTCGAACGCGGGTGAGTCTCACGACTGCGAATGATCAGCGGTCCCGATAGACGATGCCGTATTTCTTGCGATTCGCTTCGATCTCCGCCTGGGTACGGTTCGGTCGCAACGAGTCCTTGAAGGCCTGTTCGAAACCAGGGGGCGAGTAGACCGCGCTCATCCCGAGCGTGCTGTCCCCTGTGTTCCTGAGCCCGTGCCAAACGCCCTGCGGGGCATAGATCGTCGCCCCTGGACCAACGGGCACCTCGCGGTCGCCAAGTGTCGCAATTCCGCGCCCCGTTCGAATGAAGATGATCTCGTCTTCGCGCTCGTGCAAGTGAACCCGGATTTCCGCACCAGGCGGAAGGTCCTCGGTCACCATCGACATGCGAACGCCGGGTGTCAGCTGTGAATCGACCTTGATGGTCAGCTCACGACTGCCGGCGAGAGAAATGCGCTGGCCGTCGGCCGCGTGCAGGATGGCTCCCGACCAGGGCGCGGCCTTCTGCGCCGGCTCGAATGCGGACGCCCGAGACGGAATACCGGCGATCGCGGCAAGGCTGACACCGCTCAGGAATTGCCGCCGGTCGATGCCAGTCGCTTTCGCTTTCATCGATGATGACTCCCGGGAACATGGACAACGCCGTGAGGAGATCCAGCATACCGCTCAGGATGATGAGCGGGCGCCGCTAGCGCTGCCAATGGCGGATCGCCGTGACGGGACCGTAGCGGCGATCGTCTGGAACCAGGACGATGAACCGCTGGCCGTCGTGCGTCACGTCGTAGTGATTTCTGGTGTCCTGCCAGCCACGTGTCCGGAGGCCCCATGAAGCTGCTGCTCGCGTCATTGCCACGACCGGCGTGATAGCAGACGACGCAATGACCATACCGCGGGTTTCGCGCTACACTGCGGCACCCGCGAAGCCCGGGACCCGATGTCGAGCCTGGCGACACTGTTCAATCCGCCTATCGACGCCACCGCGGACGAGCTCCGCGCACGGCTGCGCGCGCTCGCCGACCTGATCGCGCGCGCGCCGGTGCCGATCGGCGTGGCCCACGATCCCGGCTGTCGCTTCATCTCGGCCAACGATGCGCTGGCCCGTCTGCTCGGCATGCCCACGGCCGCCAACATCTCGCTGACGCCGGGCGAGCGGCAAACTCCTCCGTATCGCATCCTGCGCGACGGACGCGACATTCCGGCCGAAGAGCTGCCGATGCAGTACGCGATGGCGCATCGCACCCACATCACGAACGTCATCGAGATCGTCCGCCCCGACGGGGCCGTCCTGACCGTGCAGAACGACGTCGAGCCGCTCTACGACCGGGACGGCGCGGTGTGCGGCTGCGTCAGCGTCTGCGTGGACCTGACCGAACGAAGGCAGGTGGAGGACGTCCTGCGTGAGGCCGACCGCCGGAAGGACGAGTTTCTCGCGACGCTGTCCCACGAGCTGCGCAATCCCCTCGCGCCGATCCGGAACGCGCTCGAACTGATGCGGCGGCAGGGGCAGGACCCGGCGATGAACGAGCGGGCTCTCGCCATCATGGAGCGGCAGGTCCGGCAGCTGGTCCGATTGACCGACGACCTGCTCGACGTATCGCGCATCACGCGCAACCGCCTCGACCTTCGCCGCGATCGGCTCGACCTGCGCAACGCGATCCGCAGCGCCCTCGAGACGATCGAGCCGCTGAGCGAGGCCGCGGGCCACGTCGTCACCGTGGATCTTCCCGACGAACCACTCTGGGTTTATGCGGACCTCACGCGGCTGGCGCAGGCGTTCGCGAACTTGCTGAACAACGCCGTCAAGTACACCGATCGGGGCGGCCACATCACGGTCAGCGCTTCCGTACACGCCAACGAAACGATCGTCACGCTGACCGACACCGGCATCGGAATCGATCCGGTCCATCTCCCGTCGATTTTCAACATGTTCGTCCAGATCGAGCCGACGGCCAGCCGCGCGCGCAGCGGTCTCGGCATCGGCCTGGCGCTCGCCAGGCGGCTCATTGAGTTGCACGGCGGACATATCGAGGCGCGCAGCGAGGGGGCCGGAACCGGTTCGACGTTCGTGGTGCGGCTGCCGGTCGTCGCGGGGGCGCGGCGCGAACAGGCCCAGCCCGATCTCCAGCGCGCGCAGACGAGATGCCGCGTACTCGTCGCCGAGGACATCCCTGATGCCGCCGAGATGCTGCGCCTCATGATCGAATCCATGGGGCACGAAGTCCTCGTCGCTGCCGATGGTGTGCAGGCCGTGGAATTGGCGGAGAAGTTCGAGCCGCAGATCGCCGTTCTCGACATCGGAATGCCACGCATGGACGGGTACGAGGCCGCGCGCCGGATTCGTGTGGCGCTCGGCCGGCGCGTGGTGCTGGTCGCGCTGACTGGGTGGGGACAGGAGCAGGATCAACATCGCGCCTATGCCGCCGGGTTCGACTACCACCTGACCAAGCCGGCCGAGCCCGAGGCGCTCGAATCGCTGATCGCCTCCGCCGTCGATTGCCGTTGATCTCAGCGCTGCCAGTGGCGGATCGCCGTAATGGGACCGTAGCGGCGATCGTCTGGAACCAGGACGATGAACTTCTGGCCATCGTGCGTCACGTCGTAGTGATTTCTGGTGTCCTGCCAGAGCACTTCGATGCCCGTGGCGAACAAGGGGACGGGCGGTCCGTGAGTGAAGGTGCGGCCGCTCGTCACGCTCGCCGCCATCATCTTGCCGTCGGCCGCGATGAAGTACAGCTCGCGGCCGTCGCGGCGCCACCTGGGATCCGCGCCGCCGCCAGAGGAGATCTTCCAGGTCTCCGCTGACGTCGGAAAGGCGCGGACATAGACCTCGAAGCGGCTGGACTCATCCGACGTGTACGCGATGAATCGTCCATCAGGGGACAGCTGGCTGTGTCCTTCATTGGCGATGCCGGTCAGCACCGGAAACGCACGGCGAGGCTCCTCCATCTTCCACGCCCAGACGTCCCACTTCGTCTGCAAGCCAGGCGTGCCGAACGTGAGGTAGCGGCCGTCCCGACTCCAGCTCTCGAGTGTCTGTCCCCGCCGGCCCTCGAGGATGGGCGCCTCCTCGCCGCTGGCGAGGCGCCGATCGAAGATGCCGGAACCCTTGGTCCGGTGCGAGTTTTCCAGAATCGATCACCGGCCGGCGACCAGAGCGGCGCGAAGTCGATGATCCCGCTCGTCAGCCGCCTGCCTTCCCCCGTCGTCGTGTCGAAGAGCCAGATGCGTGTGGCGGGGCCTAGCTCGACCGCGGTGACATGGGCGCCCGCGCGCGCGAAACTGATGGTGTCCTTACCATACCGCGCCAATCTCGAGCACCTTGCAGATCCTTCCAACGCTCGAAACTCCACGAATCGGAATGTGCGGCTCGACGAAATTCTTCCGCCTCTCCACTTCGTCGAATACTCTCGCGTGCCGACTTCCTCGATGAATGGCGGATGTTGCAGGCCACGCGTTCCAGAAGTCGCGCACTTGGGTCATCGGAACGTCGGTGAACAATCGGTCAGCATCCATAGTGGTCGCAGTTCGGACCACGCCGGCTCGAGCACGCCACCGTCGGCCTCGGTGGCAAGACCACGGCCCGTACGGCACGTATTCGATCCGGGCACGGTGCCAGCCCGTCGCCAGATCCGCCAGAAGTCAATCACGGTCACCGTCTTTCCGTCCCGCCTGAATCGGCGGAGTCAGGGCGCCGAATTCAGGATCGGCGTCGCGATCACGACGACGTCGGCATCGCGCAGGCAATCGTGGACAGTATCGAGAATGAGCGCGTGTCCCTTCAGCTCGAAATCCGCGTTCTGCCGCGCCAACGGATCGTAGGCCAGCAGACGTGCGCGGTGCTCAAGAAACGCCTTCACCAGCAGAAGCGCCTTCGATTCCTCGGTCACGTGAAGAGGGCTTGTACGCGAGGCCCAGCACGGCGACGGTCAGGTCCCTCGACACCCCCGTGCCGAGCTGCTGCAGCACACGTCGGCCAGCCCCCGGTCGAGGCGGTCAGTGGCGAGGGAGAGCTCGGACTGTGCGCCGATGCGCCAGCGATGAAACTCAGGGCGACGTTGTCGCGCGGGAAGCACGGCCCGCCGATCCGAGCCCGCCGGTCAGGCTTGCGCCGATCCGCGTGTCGAGGCCGAGCGCGTCAGACACGACGTCCACATCGCCGCCTGGAATCCTCGCGCACATCTCGGCGAGCATGTTGGCGAACGTGATCTTCGTGGTGACGTACGCATTGACCGAGATCTTTCGCCAGCTCGGCGTTTTCCAGCGTCATGCGCCGGACCGGTGTCGTCGGCGGCATGATCTCGCGGTAACACGCCTCGAGGTGCGCGCCCGATTCCCCGTCGAGCTCGCCGACCAGCAGGAAGTCGGGTTTGAGGAAATCGCGGATCACACTGCCGAGCGCGATGAATTCCGGGCTGTAGCAAAGGCCGAAGCCGGCGCCTGCCTTGCGGCCCGAGTGGCGCTCGAGAATCGGCAGCAACCCGTACCGGGTCGCGCCCGGAAGGACGGTGCTCGTCAGCACCACCGTATGCCGACTCTTCTTGCCCGCGAGCGCCCTACCAATCTCCCTGAACGCATACGCCGCGTACTGCAGCGAGAACGCGCCGCGATCGTCACTCGGCGTTGGCACGATGACAAAGGTCAGCTCTGAGTTAGAAATCGCTTCCTCGTGGCTCATGGTCGCTCGCAGCCGCTGGCGATTCTCTTCGATCAGTGCCTGTAGTCCTGTCTCCTGGACCGGGGCCATTCCGGCGTTGAGCGCGTCCACCGCACGGTGGTTAACGTCGACCCCAATGACTTCGTGGCCCCGGCTGGCGATAGCGGCAGCCATACTGGCCCCGAGCTTTCCCAATCCGACGATTGAAAACCGCCTACTCACGTGATTCACCGCCGTGTTGGAGGCCTACCTCGACTGGCTGGCCCAATGCCGATTCCGGAGCCGACGACGCCGCGTCCACCGCGATGGAGGCTGGGTAGACGACAAAGACGCCCGACTGATCGAGCTTACTCGCGGATACCACCTCGAGCTCGATGCGCGCCGCGTGCAGATGATGCCAGCCAGGGTCCATCGCAAAATAGGCGGCCGACGGGCCCTCGAGCATCCCGGGCTCTGCGAGCGCGACCTTCACGTACCAGCGGCCGCTTCCGAGACGGACGCGATCGATCGTCGCCGTAATCACGGCGTCGCCATTTTCGCCGATCGTCAGGAAGGGGCTGTAGATACACGCCGAATACGGCGAGCCTTGGCGGACGAACACGATGATGAAGGTCATTCGGCGATCGGCGACCGTCGGATCGACTCGAACGTGGACCCGCACTCTCAACGGGTCACCATGCCGGACCTGGACGATGTCGCGGCCATCCTCGTCGAGAAACGCCACGTGCGTGATCCGGGCTTTGCCGGTTCCGTAGTCCATCTGCTTCACCGACTCGAGTTCCTTCGAAGCCGAGTCGCTCCGGACGAACACCTGTTCGCGCCAAGTGTCCCCGGCGCCGAGCGTGCCAGCGACGAGCAGCTTGCGTTCGGGCGTGAACACGCGCAGATCAATGGCGTCGCTGCCCTCGTACCGCCAGCAGACGCGTACCGATTCCACGATTCCCTCGCCGGGCAGCGTTACGGCCCATTCCGCCTTATGGTAGATAGAGCCGGACGTTTTCAGCACTCGACACCGCCGGCCGCCGATCGTTTCGACCTGACCGAGATTCCCTTCCGCCAGGAGCGTCCACCCCTCGGCGCCCTTGGAAACTGGGAGGGTTGCCGATCGGCCGTCGACGAGCGAAACGGTCACTGATTCAAGAGCGAGCGGCGCCTCGAGGGCGAATCCTGAGGGGCTCCGAAACAGCACGTGGATCAGGCCGGTGTGTGCGTCGGACGGCAATCCCCGCAGTGTTCTTCCGCCGCAGCGCCTGTTCTTCCTGTTCCTTGACGGAGCTCTCGTATAGCGCCACCGCCGACTTGCCGTCGCCATCGAACTTGACTTCTCCTCGATCGATCCAGATGAAGCGGTCGCACAAATTCAGCGCCGAATAAATATCGTGCGTGACGAGCAGCAGCGTTGTGCCGTCCTGCGAACAGATCTTCCGCATCCGCTCGAAGCTCTTGTGCGCGAAGTAGGCGTCGCCGACGCCGAGAATTTCGTCGACGATCAGGATTTCCGGTCTGATCACGATAGACGAGGCGAACATCAGCCGCGAGCACATGCCCGTCGAGTAGGTCTTCATCGGCTGATCGACGTACTCCTCGATTTCCGCGAAGGCCAGGATCTCGTCGAACAGGCGCACCGCTTCCTTCCCGACGATACCCTGGTGCGCGAGGCTCGCGTACACGTTCTGCCGCCCTGTGAAGTCGGGATGAAATCCGGATCCGATTTGCAGCAGGTTGCTGACCTGGCCGTTGACCTGTATCGATCCGGAGGTCGGCTGAACCAGGCCGGTGATCAGCTTGAGCAGCGTCGACTTGCCGGCGCCGTTCCGTCCGATGATGGCCACCTTCTCGCCGCGGCCGATCTCAAGATCGACATCCTTTACGGCGAGATGCTCGGAATAGTAGCGGGGCGTCGCCGGACAGGCCCCGAACAGATCGAGGAGCCGGTACAGGGGCTTGCTGTACAGCCGGTACCGCTTGCCGGCGCCCCGCAGCGCGATAGCCGTCGTCGGTTGCCCCAGCGGAACGACGCTATTCGTAGTCACTGAACACTGGCGACATACGGCGGAAGAACGTTCCCGAGACGGCCGCGCCGGCCAGCGCCACGGCCAGAAACGCGAAGTCAAACCAGATGGGTAACGTCCTGATGCCGAGCAGGGCGAACCTGAAAGAGTCCATCAAGTAGCTGAGCGGGTTCAGATAGACGAGCACACGCACCCCGGGCGGGACCTGATCGACGCTGAAGCCGATCGGCGAGACGAACATCAGGAGAAGCAGGCCGATGTTCACGATTTGAGCCACGTCCGGAACCACGACAGCAATCGCCGACAGAACCCAGACGACCGCCACGCAGAACAGGAGCAGGCTGAGCAGCGGCACTGGCAAGTACAGGATGTGCCAGCCGCGAAACACCGTCGGCACGATCATCAACTCGAGCACTGTCAGCGAGATGAGCAACCCGACAAGCGCCGCGAGAACGTGCTTCACCGGCACGAACTCGATGGGAAAGACCGTGTTGCGAAGCAGCGCCAGGTTTGCCTTCACGGATCCGAGTCCGATGGACACCGCCTCGCTGAACCCGAGATACGGAATAAGAGCCGAGAACACGAACAGCACGAACTGGTACGTGCCGAACTCGCGGTACCTCACGCGGAAGACGACCAGGTAGACGAAGCAGTAGCTGCCCAGCAGGAGAAACGAATACAGCGGGTACCACAACACCCCGAGAATCGAACCGGCATACTTGCGCTGAACCTCGATTCGCGTCAGGGCGACCAGGATTCGCCAGGATCGGCGCAGGTTCGCGGCAATGCCGCGCGTTTCCCTGCCGACAAGAGAGGGCAGCCCGGCCAACGACTGGGCCGCCATCGAGGCTGGGGTCCTGACAATCGATTGGGTCATCGGTCGCGGAATCGATTCGTGATTGGATAGCGGCGGTCCCGGCCGAAGCTCCGGCGCGACGTCTTGACGCCGGGGGGCGCCTGACGGCGCTTGTACTCGGCCGTGTACAACATGTTCTGCGTGCGGCTGACCAGGTCGCGCTGATGACCCTGGGCCGCGAGATCGTCAACGCTGCGCTCCTGCTCGACCAGCCCATTGAGCATCGCGTCGAGCTCGCTGTAGTCGGGCAGCGAGTCCTGGTCCGTCTGGTTGGGGCGCAGTTCCGCCGTCGGCGCCTTGGTGATTGAGTTCTGGGGGATCACTTCCCCGCTCGGTCCCAACGCGTCCGACGGCAGGCACCGGTTGCGCCAGGCGGCGAGCCGGTAGACCTCGGTCTTGTAGAGATCCTTCAGCACCGAATAGCCTCCGCACATGTCGCCGTAGAGCGTCGCGTATCCGACCGACATCTCGGACTTGTTCCCGGTGGTCAGGAGCATGGCGCCGAACTTGTTCGAGACCGCCATCAGCAACAGGCCGCGGATGCGCGCCTGAATGTTCTCTTCGGTGACATCGCGCGGCCGGCCGGCGAACAGCGGCGCGAGCGTGCGTTCAATGGCCTCGACCGTTTCCCCGATTGGAATGGTATCGAGCTGAATATGAAGCGCGCGCGCGCTCAGATCGGCGTCCGTCTGGCTGTCCGCACTAGTAAACCGCGACGGCAGGCGAACACCCCGGACACGATCGGGGCCGAGCGCATCGACGGCGACGGCAGCCGTCAACGCCGAGTCGATGCCGCCGGACAGCCCGAGCAGGACGCCGGGGAACCGGTTCTTGTTGACGTAGTCGCGCAGTCCTAGCATCAGCGCGTGGTAGGTATTGCCCGGCTCGGGAATGACGGGGTCGAGCCGTTGCGAGGCGCACGTCCAGCGATTCGCGTCGCGCTTCCAGTCGCCCGTCCAGACGACCTCGCGCCACTGCGCCAGCCTCACGGCGAGTGTTCCGTCGGGGTTGACGACGAACGATCCGCCGTCGAACACGAGCTCGTCCTGCCCGCCCACCTGATTCACGTAGAGCAGCGCGAGCCCGGTCTCCTTGACGCGAGCGGCCGCCAGCTCGATGCGCTGCTCGAGTTTTTCTCGCTCGAACGGAGATCCGTTGGGCACGATCAACATGTCCGCGCCGCGGCCTGCCAGGTGCGCGGCCACGGTCGGGTACCACATGTCCTCGCAAATCATGAGGCCGAGGCGGGCGCCCCGAAACTCGACCGGCTCGGGCAGCGGCCCAGAGGCGAAGACGCGTTTTTCGTCGAAGACGCCATAGTTGGGCAGATCGTGCTTGTAGCGGACGGCGGCAATCCGCCCATCCGCGAGGAGCACGGCGGCGTTGTAGACGGGGCCGTCGCCGTTCTCCTGCCAGGGTGTGGTGACGAACACGGCGGGACCGGATTTCGTGTCGAGCGCGAGCGCGTCGACCGCGTGCCGCGTCTCCGTGAGCACGGCTGGACGCAGCACGAGGTCCTCGGGCGGGTATCCGATCAACGCGAGCTCGCTGCACACCAGCAGGTCGCAGCCTTCTCCGCACGCGACCCGCGCTTCACGGATCCGCGCCAGATTGCCGGCGATGTCACCAACCGTGGGATTGATCTGTGCGAGACCGATACGAAGAGAATCAGCCATCCGGACCCGGAGCTATGCGTACGCGCGTCGTTTGTCGGCGGGCATGACCATCTCATCGGAGATCCAACGATAGGTCCTCTCCATGCCGTCGCGCAGGGGAATCGACGGAGCCCAGCCGAGCTTTGACTTGATCATCGTGTTGTCGCTGTTGCGGCCGCGCACGCCCTTCGGCGCGTCCAGCTTGTAGCGCCGCTTGAACTTGACGCCGGCGATGTCCTCGACGATGTCGACCAACTGGTTGATCGTGACCAGCTCGTCGCTGCCCAGGTTGATCGGCTCGCGGATGTCGCTCGCCAGGATGGCGCGCGTGCCGTGGAGGCAGTCGGTCATGTACGTGAAGCTGCGGCGTCTGCTCGCCGTCGCCCCAGACTTCGATCTCGGTCTCCCGGCAAGTTGCGCAGCAATGATCTTCCGGCAGATCGCCGCGGGCGCTTTCTCGCGGCCGCCGTCGTAGGTGCCGTGCGGGCCGTACACGTTGTGGTATCGGGCGATGCGCGTCTCGAGCCCGAAGTCCTCGTAGAAATGGCGGCACATCCGCTCGCTGAACAGCTTCTCCCAGCCGTAGCCGTCTTCCGGCATGGCCGGATAGGCGTCGCCTTCCCGCAGCGGCGCGAGGTCGGCCCTGGTCTGCTTGTCCGCCGCATAGACGCACGCCGACGACGAGTAGAAGTAGCGGGAGCAGCCGGCGTCCTTCGCGGCCATGAGCATGTGCGTGTTGATCAGCACCGAGAGCATGCACTCGGCCTTGTGGGTTTCGATGAAGCCCATGCCGCCCATGTCGCAGGCAAGATTGTAGACTTCCGTCGCGCCTGCGGCGGCGTCGGCGCACGCCTCGCGATGGCGCAGGTCGAGCACGCGGCTGTCGACGTCAGGAAAGAACTGATACCACTCGTCGAATGGTTTCACGTCGACCGCTCTCACGCGCTGACCCGATCGTTGCAAGTCGGCGACCAGATGTCCGCCGATGAAGCCGCCCGCTCCCGTGACAAGAATCAAATCGTTGGACATGTCAGAGGCGCCTCTCTAGCCCAGTCCCGGTTCCGACGCCACGGATCCTGGAGTAAAACACACTGAATTCGTGATTGTATCTCATGGGTACAAGGGCTACCACACGATCGAGATCTCTTCGAGAGACACGTTCGCTGACTCGAGTGTATCCCACGCGTGGACGACGAGCGGACCGTACGCGATCGCAGGGTCCAGCTCGAACCAGACGGTCTGAGGCTCTGCCGTCGGCCCGATCCGCGTGGACTGCGCGAAGACGGATCGATCCGCGCTCAGCAGTCCGATTCCGGCGGGCGCGTGCTGAACGCGCACGCGGATGCGCATCGAGCGCGCGACGTCCGCGGGCACACCGTCGACCGGCCGGACATCCACCACGGCCGCATAGTGCCACGCCGAGGCACTCGTTCCGATCGTCCAGGGCAGCGTCGGCGGTCGCTGATACCAGCGCCGTGGCGGATGGACCACGTGAATCTCCGCGCGCGATTCGTGGCGGAACCGCGCCGGGACAGCCGGAAAATGGAGCGCGTGCCGGCCGGACAACGAGAAGAACGCCCAGTGCGCCGAGACGGAAAACAGCTCGTCGCCGAGAAGCCGGCGCATCTCGGCCGCCGCCGGAGCATTCGCCGTGAAGAACTGCGCGTACGCGTGATCGGCGGAACCGAGCTCGAAGCCATTTCTGAACGTGAAGTCCGCGATCGCCACCACCTGGTCCTGCACCGAGTTCATCCAGCCGATGTTCACTCGCGCCGACGCGTCGCCTTTCCCGCCGGCATGGGCCGAACCCTTCCAGATCGGCCGTCCTTCGTACAACTTGGGGACGTCCGAGTAGCGGGTGTCGGTGATGTCGTGCATGATGACCAGATGTTCGCGGCCGGCGAGCAGCGGCAGGATGGTTCCGAGCACCACCTCCGCGATCTGGAACCCGTGCGCATCCCAGAGGAAGAGCACGCGCTTGCTGTCTCTCAGCACCGCCGCGTAGTCAACATCGAGGATGTCGGTCACCCGTGCGTCGAGCGGCTCGAACCACCCGCGCGGGACGATCGGCTTCAAGCGCGGGACGGTCATCTCGCTCCACACTCCGCTGTTACACAGGCTGACCACCCGTGTGCGTCCCAGGCGTGCCGCCGCCTGACAGAACACCGCCGTCGAGTTCCCGTAGCCCCGTCCGAGCTCCAGGATCAGATCCGGGTTGAATCCCAGGGCGACGCTATACCACTGCGCCCACCCGGCGGGCGTCAGGTCGTTCACCCAGTTGACCGCCCCCATGAGCGCGCGGAGCATCGCCGCATCCTGATGAATCTGCACCCGCTGGTCGTAGTAGTAGCGTGCTACATCCAGATCCAGACTCTCCACGGACGCGCGTTCGACTTCCATTTGCGGAGGACGGTTCATTACTGAGTCTTCAGGTCTCAACCGATTGAATTCGGGTCAGCGACGCCCCTTGCCCCCGGTACGCTTTCGCGCATGCAACGCAGATGATGTGGCGCGGGACACTCGATTTGGCCGCGAGCTTGACGCCACATTCGCACATCCAGCCAACGACACGCCCAGGATTGCCGACGACGAGCGCATAATCGGGTACATCGCGGGTCACTACCGTCCCGGCCGCAACGAAGGCGTACCGGCCCATCGTGTGGCCGCACAGAATCGTCGAATTCGCGCCGAGCGTCGCGCCGCGCCGGACCAGCGTCTGGCGAAACTCGTCTTTCCGTGAAACGTGACTGCGCGGGTTGATGACGTTGGTAAATACCATCGACGGTCCGCAGAACACGTCATCCTCGAGCGTCACGCCGGTGTAGACCGACACGTTGTTCTGAATCTTCACGTTATCGCCGACGACGACTTGCGGCGAGATCAAGACGTTCTGGCCGATGGTGCACTCGCGGCCAATCTTCGCCCCCGCCATCACGTGCGTAAAGTGCCAGATCTTCGTGCCGGCGCCGATCTCGCACCCGTCATCGATATAGGAGGAGTGATGCGCAAAGAATTCATTCGTTGCGCTCATCGCGTGCGTCCCTCGACCATCGGATGGACCGGCGACGTCGGAGGCGCCACGGCGGTCTCCCTGATGTGATGCGTGAGCGTCACGGCCGGACGCCCATCCTCGATGCCACAGCCGCGTCCGGCGAGCACTTCCTCATAGACGCGCGTGTGGAGATCCGCAAATCCGTCACTGAACTCGAACTCCCGCCCGTCCACGGTTATCGACCGGAACGTGGTCCTCACACCCGGCTCGGCAACGAACGGCAGGTCAGCGCTGTCGGCGGAGAGAAACCAACGCACGCGCGCCCGTTCGAGCTCCAGAAACCCGCCAATCCGACGATCGTCGCGAAAATGGACCGCCCAGCCGGTGGCTGGCCCGAACAGCCACAGCAGCAGGTCGAAGAGGTGGATGCCGATGTTCGTGACGATGCCGCCGGACCGTTCCTCGGAGCCCTTCCACGACACGCCGTACCATCGCCCGCGTGACGTGCAATAGGTCAGGCACACCTCATGGTGCGCAGTGCCCGTCGCGCGGATGCTGTCGCGCAGCGCGATCAACTGCGGGTGCAGCCGGAGCTGAAGAACGGTGTAGACCCGCTTCCCGGTCTCCTCTTCGAGGTCGCTGAGGGCGTCCAGATTCCACGGATTGATGACGAGCGGTTTCTCGCAGATCGCATGCGCGCCCGCGCGAAGGGCGAGCCGGATGTGCGCGTCGTGCAGGTAATTCGGCGAACAGATGCTGACGAAGTGCACGCGCTCGGCTTCCGGACCGCGCTTGAGCTTCTCGAGATGGCGGTCGAATCGTTCGATCTCTGTGAAGAACCGCACGTCGAACGAATATTTGTCGAGCACGCCGACGGCATCGTGCGGATCCACGGCCGCCACCAGCCGGTTCCCGGTATCCCTGATGGCTTTCAAATGACGAGGCGCGACGAAGCCGCCGACGCCGGTCATCGCGAAATTCTTCACGGCCGCATACCCGCCTCGATCGCCGCACCGGTTTGCACTGCCCGCGAACGCTCCACGACGCCCCTGAGCGTCGCGGCCAGCGTCGGCGCGGTCACTCGCAGCGAGTAGCCGTTTTCGACAGTGCGCCGTCCTGCCATCGCCAGGCTCCGGCGCAACGCCGCGTCGGAAAGGAGCCGCGACAGCTTTTCCACCCACTCATCTTCCGTTGAGGCCAGCAATCCGTTTGTGCCATCCTGCACGATTGTGCGATTGACGCCAACGGCGGCGGCGATGACGGGCACACCGCACGCCATGAACTGAATGGCCTTGAAGCCGCACTTCCCCTTCGACCACTCGTCATCGGTGAGCGGATACACGCCGACATCGCACGTATTGAACAGTTCCACTTCACTCTGCAGCGACCACGGGCGATTGTCGACATCCACGCCGGGGATCGTGAGCGGCTCGCCGGTCCCGCTGATCCGGAGCCGGAACGGGTGCCGCTCCCGCACTCGGCGGAGCACGCTGGCGAGCCGGCGAATGTACATGGCTGTCGTCGGGCTGCCGATCCAACCCACCACGAGCTCGCGCGAACGAACGGCCGTGTCCGCATGAACGTCCGCGGCGGCCGGGACGAAGCGATCCGTGTCGACGCACGTCGGAATCATGGTGACGGCTGGATTGAAGCGGCGCGCGTAGTCAGCGAGGTACTCGTTCCCGGCAATCACATGATCGCTGTGGCGAATGATCGACGACACCTTCCCCGGCTGCTTCAAGACCGCAATCAGCTGGTTGGCGTCGCTCACGCTGCGGAGCGAAATGGCATCGTCGAAATCGAACACGACCGGCGGACGGCCCCGCGCGGCGAGCAGCCGCTCGACAAAGGCGGGACCGATGGGAAACATTTCCCGATAGATCAGAATCAGATCGAATCGCGACGAATCGCGCATCGCATCAAGCCGTTTGACGGACAGCGCGGCAAAAGTCGCTGCCTTCCGCAGATAGTGCCCGGGTTTGTAGACCAGGCGAAAGAACTCAGGCGTAAACAGTGAGTTGAGCGTGACGTGAATCCCGACTGATTCGAGGTACGGGATGAACTGCGCGATCCGAAAGCGGCAGCCAGCACCCTCTTCGGGTATCGGCGAAAGTGCAAGGACGTTGATCGGGGGACCGCCGCTCACCTGTGGATGCGCTCCAGTGTCTGCGCAATCGGTCCGGCCAGTACGGCCATCAGCACGCAGCTGACAAGAACGATGGACGGGAGGACCGTTCCGAGCGGCTCGCGAGGACCGAGCAGCGACATTGCGAGATGGACGACCACCGCGACGGCACCGCCGAGCGCGAACACGCGGATCCTCGCCGGCACGGTGATCTCACGCCATTTCGTGGACGCCGCGACCAGACATCTCCTCGACGTCGACGCAGACCACGTCGAGGACACCGCCGCGTCCAAGGCCGATGCCACACGCCCGCCGAGGCTCTCACGGATGGCCCGGTCGAGGAGGTCGTCGTGTGAGTCCGGCCGCGTCATCGATTGTCGATCGGCATCATGTCCGCGATCGTGCCTGCGATAACGGCGGTAGACGTCTCGAACCTGATTGCGCCGCCTACTTTCAGCCACTGACCGTGGTACGTCCATCCGCTGGCCAGCTGCTGTGCCGGGACACGCAGCACCGCGTCGGTCCCGGTGACGGATTCGACGTGCCCGATCCACGCACCCGAATAGTCCGGAATGTCAGAGTCGGCGTCACCGATGCGGACTTGACGGCCAATCTCCGGCGCCATCGACGTGCGTACGCGGACGCGCACGAACCGCGGACCGCCCGGCGGGTGCACGTCGGTCACCTGAAAACTGACGGCGCCGACGGCCGTTGGCAACGACAAGATCGCCCCGGCGACGACGCCTGGTTGCGCGGGCCCGGGGAAGGTGCAACGGAGAGAGCGGTCACTTGTGTCTTCAAGGGCACACTCGATCTCGAGCACCGCCGGCACGTCGTACAGCCCGGGCAAGCCCACTGCAATCGGGGCTTTCCCCGTCGTCAGCTGCACCTCCCCGGCGTGTGGCGCGCCCGCGGCCAGGACTTTTCCGAGAACGTGGTTATTCTGCACGAACGTCGCACCCGCTCGAAGCGCGTCGGCCTGGCCTTGTTTCAGGCCGACCAACGCGCCGTGCACTGAAACCATGATGCTCGAGGGCGCCACGCGCGGCAGCATCGTCAGCGCCTTCGAGAGGCGATCGACCTCCTGCGCGTAGTCGTACAACACGACGTCGTAGCTGCCCGGCTCAAGATCGGGCAGATCCACGTCAGCAGTCTCGGTACTGCGGATCATGAACGTGCGCCCCTGCACCGTGTTGAGCGACACGCGCATGAAGGGACGCAGATTCGTCCCGTTCACCCGCAGACGAAGATTCGGGCCCACAGTGAACTGCTTCGGATCAACGCTGGTGAGCTTCGCATGTGGCGTACGAAATAACGCGTACGCGCCGTATGCGATCGGAATCATGACGACGACCAGCACGAACACGAACGCGTCGACTGGATTGAACCGGCCGAAGACCTGTCCCCGATCGTCAACTAGGGCCATGCCACTGCCTTGTTCGTTGCTCGCGCCGCGTACATCAGGAGAGCCTCGGCTCCGACAGCGCTCAGCCAGATCAGATAGGGCAACGCAAGCCCACGATGGCGGACAAGCGTGCCGATATTCCCGTCCGATACCGCGACTGGCGCGGCGAGGGCGAAAGCGTAGGCGGCCAGCACCATCGTGACCACGGGATCTCGTCGGAGCGCGGCGATCAGGCCGATCGGGAGCAGGGCGAGCATGCAATACCAGAACATCAGCTCGGGAACAAAAGCGAGCGCCGCGCGCGACTCGATCGTCCACGGACGGGGAACCGTCAGGTAATCCACGGCGGAACGCACAAGGAAACGACCGGTTTCACCGCGCGTCATGCCGTCAATCGCATCCTTGTCTGAATACAAGCGAGTGTCCAGCGTCTGATAGGAATAGCCGGGCGTGTTGACCTGCCACCAGTGCAGCGTCGCCGCCGTCCGAACCGCCTGAACGGCCCTCAACTGAGTCGACGGGCGAGACCACGCAACCATGACCGCGACGGCGACCGCCATCGCAACGACCACCGCCGCGCGGGGCCTGGGCACGAGCCAGCCGAACAGGATGCCTCCTCCCAGTCCAGCCACGCCGATGATCAGGCCCCCCTCGCGGATGGACTGCAGCCCCCCGGCGACGGCCCAGAGAAACAGCACCCCGGCGATCCGATGCGCCATCGAAGCAGTCCGCATCGTGCCGGCCGCCACGGCGCATCCCAGCGCTCCGATCAGAAAATAGGGCGGCTCCTTCAGCACCGCGATCGACCACGCGAACAGGCTGGGTAGAAACAGCACGACGGCGAGCCCGGCGAGCGCAACGCCGCTGCCGTAGGCGCGACGCGCCAGCCGGAAGAGAACCACGACTCCGGCGAGATACATGGCGGCGCTGAGGACCTTCAGCCCGTATGGGGCGAATCCGACGAGCGCCTCGATGAAGGCGATGACGTACATGTAGTGCATGTAGCTGTAGTCATCGAACGCGTAAATCATGTCGGCGTTGTGGATCGGAATACCCAATGCGATATTGCGAAGCCACGTCGCGCGGCGAATGAAGTACCCTTCGTCGCCGAAGAACGTGGCGAACGGAACGCGGGCATGATCAGTCGTCAGCCACACGCCTCCGATCACCACGACACGAATGAGAATGGCCGCGACGAGAATTGTGCGAATCCGCCTGCGCTCGGCCTCCGGCAGTCCGTCGCCGATCAACCACACCAGGAACACAAAGATCGCCGCGGCCCAGACGGTCAGCGGCGACAACGTGTACGCGATCCCGAGCACAATCCCAGCCGCCACCGCCATGTGCCACACTTTCGGCCACTCGCCCGGGGGAGCGGCCCTCACGCCAGCACCTGGCGGAACACCCCGTCATAGAGGCTGGCGATGACAGGCAGCGCGAACCGCGTAGCGCTGCGACGCGCCTCCGCCGCCATCCGGCCTCGAAGCTGCGAGTCCTCGAGCACTCGCGCGAGCGCTGCGGCCAGCTCGCCCGGCTCGTGCCGATCCACGAGCAGGCCGTCCCGGCCGACGCTCACGACGTCGCGCGTGCCAGGCGAGCTCGTGGCCACGACAGGAACGCCACACGCCATGGCTTCAGCGAGCACGTTCCCAAATCCCTCGTACCGGGAACTCAGCGCGAATACGTCGGCTCTGGCGATGTACTTCCAGGGATTACTCTGAAAACCGGCAAACGTGACGGCCTGGTCGAGCTGTTTCCGCGACACGAGTCGCCGCAGCGAGGCCTCACGGTCTCCGACGCCGAGGATAAGCAGACGCACGGGCAGCCGTGCCCGTAGCACAGCCATGGCCTCGATCAGCAGCGGATAGTTCTTGACGTCGGCCAGCCGTCCCGCGGCCACTATGACCGGCGACACCAGTGCTCTTTCGTACGCCGGATCGATAGCTTCATTCGACGCCCGGGCAATCGCAGGGAGATCGATCGGGTTGGCGACGACGTGGATGCGATCGGGTCCCACGCCGAATTGCGCAACAAGGTCCTCGGCGACACCCGTGGAAGTTGCGATGACCGCATCGGCCTGCTGGTATCCCAGGCGGCTCGCCCACGAAAACACCCGGCGGCGCCACGGCAGCCGCCAGTGATAGTCGGGATCGTTCAGAAAGGCCGAAATGGGCGTCCCCTGATCGAACACCATGCGCGCGCCGATCCGCGCCGCTGCAGCGGCCGATTGCACCGAGAGGTAGCTCAGAAACGCCACGATCACATCCGGCCGCGTGTCGGCAAAAAACCGTCGCAGCGCCATCCATCGGCGGATCCGTGACTCGCGGCGGCCGGACGAGAGCGCGATGGATCCATCCAGGGCATCAAGGTACGGCCCTTCCCGGCGAAACAGATACATCGAGCGATCCCACAGCAGCGGATCGAGGGCGTTCAGGACATGAACGGCCACCCGCTCGGCGCCACCGCCGCTCAGTGAGGGCAGAACGAAGCACAGCTTTTTGCGAGCCATCCCTCACGCGACCGACCGGCTCGGCTCACGCAGCGTCAGGCTGAGGCGCACGGAGACGTCGCGCATCATGCTGGCGGCCTGAGTCTGCAGTGTGTGGAGCCGCGCGGTCGCGTACCCGCCGGCGATGAGTCGGCGCCGCAGAGAGGCGTCACGTACGATGCGCGTCACCGCCTCCGCGACGGTATGCCCGGATGGCGCATCGAGGAGAAGGCCGTTGACTTCGTGGGTGATCAGGCTTGGAATGCCCGACACACGACTGGTCACGATCGGAAGACCGCCTGCCATCGCTTCCAGCAGCACGCGAGGGACCCCTTCTCCTGGCAGCGTTGGTAACACGAAGACGTCGTAGGCACGATAGCGCGGCAGCAACTGATCGAGCGGTACCAGACCAGCTAGCGAGACGCGATCGGCGACGCCGCGATCGCGCGCCAGCGCGTCGATCGCCGCTCGCGCCGTTTTTCCCGGCTCGCCGACTACGGGTCCGATGATGTCCAGCGTCACCTCGCACCCGCCCGCGATCAGCAAGCTGACCGCCTCCGGCAACACGCTCAGGCCCTTGCGCGGATCGATGCGGCTGACTGTCAGGAGCCGCACCGGGGACACAGCACAGGTGTCCACGCGCGATCCGATCGCTTCCTCGTCGATCGTCGTCGTTTGCGTCCGGATCACCTCGAGACCCGGCCGCGAGTGCTTGCGCGTGAGGGCGTCGCCATTCGCGAACGTCAGGGCGTGGTTCGCCATCCACTGGATGTTCAGTTCTTCGAAGGCCGTATAAGCCCGCCACAACACACGCTTGACGCCACGATACGGCATCGCCGGTAGCAGAGCCCGAAGGTCGCCGACGACGAGCATGAACAAGGGGCGGCGAAAGAGCTTGGCAAACAGCGACACCACGATCGCGGCCGGCGTTGGCACGCGGCAGTGCACCAGGTCCACGCCAAGCACGAACCGCATGATTCGCGGCACAATCACCGGCAGCCTGGGATAGAACTGAACCGGACCGTCGAAGTTTGGAAGCGGAGCGAGCGTGACGTTCTTCGAACGAACCGCGGTCCCCTCGCCACTGCCGCCGGGCATCACCGGCACGCACAGCACGATCTCGTCGAAATACGGTGCGAGCGAGTCGACATAACGCGCGAACGATCCCTCTACCTCGCGAAGCGTCCCGTCGGACGCGCGCCAGAACGGCATGTGATACACCACGCCGAGCCTCATGCGACGCGTTCCAGCAGCGTGTCGTACAGCGACGTCATCGACTCGACGTAGCGGTCGACGCCGAACCGCGGCAGCACCGACAGGCAGGCGTCTCGTCCGAGCCGTTCACGCAGAGCCGGGTCTTCGAACATCCGCGTCAACGCCGCCCCCAGGGCCGGGGCGTCGGAGGGAGGAACCAGCAGTCCGGTCCGCCCGTCGTCCACGACCTCGGGAACGCCGGCCACACGCGACGCGACCACCGGAACACCGGCGCCCATCGCATGAACCAGCGCCAGCGGGAGTCCCTCCCAGAGGGACGGCAGGACGAACACGTCCATCGCCGCCAGCAGGTTACCCACGTCGCGGCGCACGCCGAGGAAATGCACGCGGGCCGACAGGCCTTTCGCGATCGCGTCCCGCTCGAGCGCGTCGCGGTCTTCCCCTCCTCCGATCACCAGCAACTGCACGTCGGCGAGCGCAGGAGAGGACGCCAGGGCTTCGAAAAGGTGACGGTGCCCTTTCTGCCTGGTCAGCCGCCCGACGACGCCCGCGACCTTTGCGTCAGCCGGCAGACCGAGCGAGGCGCGGATTTCGCGCCGCGAGATGGTCGGGCGCCCTTGCGCAAAGTCAACGGCGTTGTAGACGACGTCGACCTTGGCCGGATCCGCGTGGATCTGTCGCAAATAGAACTCGCGCACCGAGCCTGCCGCCGCGATGACGCGATCGGTCCCAGCCATCAGGAGTCGTTCGGCAAGCACGTGCACCGGCCGTTTGTGCTCGTAGACGTTCATTTCGCTGCCGACGACAACCGGAACGCGGGCCAGGATCGCTGCCAGCCGGCCGTAAAGGCTGGCGGTCAACAGGAATGTGTGCACGATATCCGGGTGCGTTTCGCGCAAATAGCGGCGAATGCCGTTGACGTCGCCTGGCCGCCGCAGACCTGGCGTGAGGCCGAGCACGGCGACGGCCGTTCCTGTCCGCCGGATTTCCTCGCCGATGGGACCCGCGTCATGAATGCAACAGACCATCGACTCGAATCGCGTCGGCAGATGGCGAACAAGGTTCAGGACTGTGTCCTCTGCGCCGCCGACCATGAGCGTGTGCACCATGTACACCACGCGCGCGCGGCCGCGCCGGGACGTCACGCGAACAGCTCCTCGGCCGGAACGAATCTGACGTCGGCGCGCCCCGCTGCATAATCGAGAAACCGCCGCATCACGTCCTTGAGGGTCTGGTCCACCTCCCAGTAGTGGGTCGCGAGGCAAAAGTCGCCGCCGGCCTTGCGCGCTTCCTCGAACCCCGACACGAGCTCGTCGAGGGTTGTCCCGGGCACGAGACTGTGACAGCCGAACTCGGCGTGGGTCGCGTAGCGCAGGACGAAGGGATACACGAATCGATCCCTGCGGGTTCGGCCGGTGTGTTTCCGGAAGCGGTGAACGTGCCACCAGTTCCCTAGCGTGCGCGCCTCCCACGGCCGCATCGATGGGCGGAATGACAGGAATGAGCCCAGCAGATTGAGCCCGTGCCTGGCGACGGCCGCAAGACCCCGCTTCGATAAAGCGTTGTGCGGCGGAACGAAGATTCCGATGGAGGCGTCGAGTGTGCGCTGCAAGTACGTCAGGCCCTCGCTGACCCGGCGGTCCGGATCCGGCGCCGCCTGAAATTCGAACCCACCAGGAAAATCTTCGTGCGTATACCCGTGAAGAGCGACCGTCGCACGGTTCGCCCGGCGCAACTGCCTCAGGTACTCCACCAGCTCGGCGTTAAAATCGAGCGGCAGCGCCACTCCCGAGTGCCAGTGCTCGCGCGGAATGCCGCGGCGTTCGTAGCCAATCGCACAAGGTACGATCGCCAGGCAGACTGGCACGCGATCCCAAATGTCGCTGTACACCCGTTCGAGTTCATCGGGGGCCGTGAAGTAGCACGTGTCGTCGTCTCGAATTGCGACCTTCATGCCGACGCCCGCTCGCCGGCCCGCCGTGCCGCGATCACGCCGGAGTACACATCGAGCAGCTGGCGGGCGCTCGCCCGCCAAGAGAAGGTGGCTGCCGCCCGGGCGCGATTCCACTCGCCGGCGGCACGCGCGTCCGGGCCGTGCGACAGGTACAGGGCGATGGCACGCGCGAGCGCGTCGGGCTGCCGGGCGGGTACGACTGTCCCGCCTCGCGGGTCTACGAACTCGCGCACGCCTCCAACGTCCGTCGCCACCACCGGCAATCCGCTCGCCATTGCTTCGAGGACGACGTTTGGCGAGTTGTCGAAGTCGGACGATAGCGTGAACACGTCGGCAGACCGATAGAAATCAGGCGTTTCATCGTGAGGTACGTAACCGGCGAACGTTACACTGCCCGCTACACCCTCATCGGCGGCGTGCCGCTCGAGCGCGCGCGCCTCCGGTCCCTCGCCAACCACGAGGAGATGCGCGTCCGGGTCCGCGGCGCGGACGATCCTGAACGCATCGACCAGAAGCCGCAGGTTCTTCAGCGGGACGAGACGCGCCACAGACAGCACCACGTGCTTCGTTTCCAGACCGAACGCAGCGCGGCGATCGGCACCATCGGGCCGGAAAAGCTCGGCATCGACGCCCTTGTTCACACGCTGAATCGGCATGCCGAGCACGGCCGGTAGACTCGCGGCTGCCCAGCCATCCGCGACGAGCGCGTCGGCCTGACGGAGATCGCCGGCGTAGCGCGGATGCGGAAGACCGGGCAGATTGATGACGACGGGAATGTCGCCGCGGCGCAGGCGCGCCGCCTGGTGCAAGGCGTGCGCATGGACAACGTCCGGTCGATTCGAACGCGCCGCGATGCGGCGCCAGGCGTCGCGGCAGAACCACTCCTCGTCAAAATGCAGCGCCTGCATCGTCAAGCGGCCGAAACCGCGTCGGTTCTGAAACCGGTAGACCGCATCCCGCAGATAAGGCGATCGTAGGACGGTCGCCTGCGGCCACTCGACGGCATATCGCGCCGGGCCCAGGACCAGCGGGCGGCCGGCGATCACGTCCACGTCGACTCCGAGCGCCGCCAGCTCCTTCATCCAGGCGAGATGCCGCGTCTCGCCTCCTCCGTGCATCATCGCGAGGCACCGTACGAGCATCGTCACGCGCATGCGCGTTGGTGCGAACCCGCCCGGTCGAGGTGCGCGCGGGCCCAGAGCTCGAGCGACACCAACGCCCAGATTCGCTTGGCGTGATCGCGCGAGCCGTTTTCGTGCTGCTCAAGCAGCGCGCGGACCTGGTGGGTGCGCGTCCACCCACGCTGACCGGTTCGCGGGTCGAGGAGGATCTCCCGAGCCCAGCCAATCATCTGCTCCTTGAACCAGCGCCGCAGCGGCACGCCAAAACCGCGCTTCGGACGCGCGAGCACGTCAGGCGGCACCCAGGGGCGAATGACCTCGCGAAACAGAAGTTTGGTGGACGAGGGACCGCCGTGGCGCGCAGCCGATTGAGCTGCGGCCAGCTCGATGACGCGGTCGTCGAGAATGGGGCAACGCGCCTCGAGCGAATGCGCCATCGTCGCCCGGTCCACTTTGACGAGGATGTCATCAGGCAAGTAGTGCCGCTGATCCCACTGCTGCAGCCGCGAGAGCAGCGGACCGTTATCGGCACAGATGTCGACCGCGGCCTGCCGCTCCGGCAGTACTCCGGCCGCCGCCAGCACATCGGGCTCGACGACGGCCTCGAGCAGATAGTCGGGAAATACTGTTCGCCGCCAGACAAACCACGCTTCGGGGCCGAGCGCCATGGTCGACAGCCGACCCTTGCCGCGGGTATGCACCGGGATGCGGCGTGCGCCGGCCCCGAGGACGCTCCGAAGCGCCGCGACCGGTCGCGGGCTGACACGCGCGAGCGCATCCGCGTAAGGCGTGTATCCGGCAAACAGCTCATCACCGCCGTCGCCCGTGAGGCAGACGGTGACGTGCCGCCGCGCAAGCTCGGAGACGTAGAAGGTCGGAATCGCCGACGCGTCGGCGAACGGTTCGTCGTAGTAATAGGCCAGGTCTTCGGCGATCCTGACACAGTCCGGGGTGACGACCTGTTCGTGATGATCGGCCCCAAAGTGCTGTGCGGTGGCTCGTGCTTCCGTCAGCTCGTCGTAATCGGCGACGCCGAACCCGATCGTGAACGTCTTTACGGGCCGCGAGGACAGCCGGGTCATCAGCGCGAGGATGGCGGCCGAATCCATGCCACCGCTCAGGAACGCGCCCAACGGCACATCCGAGCGAAGCCGGATCCGGACGGCCTCGGTGAGCTCGGCGCGGATCCGCTCGATAGCCTCGGTCACTGGCAGCGCATCGGTCACCGCCGCGGAAGGCCAGCGCCAGAACGGGGTAATCGTCGGGTTTGCCGGCTGCTCCCGTCCGACGTCCAGTGTGAGCGACGCGCCGGGCGGAAGACGCCGCATTCCCTCGAAGACAGCCTGCTCGCCGGCAACGTACCCGAACGTGAAGAAACTCAGGAGCGCCTCGGCATTCGCAGACGGCACCCGATCGAGCGCCGCGAGAATGCCCTTCGTCTCGGACGCGAACAGCACGTCGTCGCCGGCCCTGAAGTAGTAGAGCGGTTTCTTGCCGGCGCGATCGCGCGCGAGCACCAGTCGCTGCCTCGTGGCGTCCCAGATTGCGATGGCAAACATTCCCCGCATCTTCGCGAATCCCGCGATGCCGTACACTGCGTAGAGATGCGCGATGACCTCCGTGTCACAGGCGGTCGTGAACACACGGCCGGCGCGCTGCAACTCATCGCGAAGCTCAATGTAGTTGTAGATTTCGCCATTCTGCGCGACGGTGATGCCGCCGTCGATCGTGATCGGCTGATGTCCGCCGGCCACATCGATGATACTCAGTCGGGCGGCGCCGAGCCCGACGGGGCCGTCGAGGAACGAGCCGTGATCGTCCGGGCCGCGGTGCCGCAGTGTCGCGACCATCCCCGCGATCCGCTGCGGATCCGGTCGGCGACCCCTCAGCGAGACGATGCCCGCGATTCCACACATGGGGCGGAAGGAGTCGAGAAACCCCGCACGTCCGCCAGCTCGGCGGCCACGAAGCCTGCCACGCGGCTCGCCGAGCGGCCGTCGAAGAACTGGCACTGCTCGGCGGCCACTGCCCGCCGGCCCTCGCGATCGAGCGACGGATCTTCGAGGTAGCGTCCGACGTATTCGACGAGATGCTCCGGTGTGTCGGCCACCCGTGCGGCGTTGTGCCGTGTGACGTTCACGTAATGCGTGAAGCGATAGTACCGGCGCGCAGAGCGAAGCCACTCCGAAGGCTGTTCACCGTCGAAACTGATGTTGACGACCGGCGTGTCGACGATCGCCGCCTCGACGGCGAGCGTCGACGCGACATTCACCACCACGTCGCTGTGGCGCATCGTGTCGGCAAGATGCTGCTGGTTCTCCGCGGTGATGTCGATACAGAGGCCGTCTGCGGAGGTCGCTCGCGTTGCCCGGAAGGGCTTCTCGATGAGCACGTGCGGCATACCACGAAACGCCGCGTACGCGGACATCTCATCACGCGGGTGCAGGCGGACGAGCAACTGGGCGGGGGACGGCCAGGCTCCATCGGTCACCGCCCGACTCAGCACTCGCACGACGTGATCGTGATGGGAGTACAGTTCGCGCGGCGTTGTCGAGAGCGTGATGAGCCTCCGAGCGGGATCAGCCCCGATGCGCGCGAAGAACGCGTCGCGCGAAATGCCGGGCGAGCGAAAGTAGACGTCCCACTGCGGCGCACCGGCCACTCGGACCTCATCCGGTTGGTAGCCGTGCCAATCCACGGCCTGCTGTTTCATCAGATCGTTCCATACGATTAGACGGTTTACGCGTCGGACCGGCAACAGCTTGTTGGTGAAGTTGTCCCAGCTTGGATCCACCGCCATCGAGCGCACGCGCCTGCGCACGGCGGTTCGCAGCAACGGCACTTCCGAGAAAATCAGGCCGGGGCTCGATGCGACGAGGAGCGCCGGCCGGTACGTGTCGAACAGAGACTCGGCGTGCGGATGCGAGACGAGCCGATCGACAAGCCCGTAGCGCGTCTCCTTTTTCACGACCGATGGCAACAGGACCCCGGCCAGCATACGCTTGGCCCCAATCCACCGGATGGACCCGTTGGCGGTGGCTTCCCCGCGGCGGATGCGCACGGATTCAGTCACACCCGATCCGATGTACGCCGACTGCACGAGCGCCATCAGCCGCGCCTCGAGTCCGGCCGGCCGATGCGGCGGCAGGTTCTCAAATCGCACGCGATGATGTTCGAACTCGCGCACGAACACCGGATCGTTGACGAGCGGCGAAATCAGGACGACCTCATTCGATGCGTCCGCGTCGAGCAGGCGGTCGATCAAGCCCGTCCGCAGGACGCTGCCGGCTGACCCGCCGTTTGGAATCGACACGAAGACGACGCTCATTCGCCGGACGGCTTTCTTCCGACGGCCAGACAATGCAAATGGACGCCGACCAGCCGATCGATCGACTCCACGGCGAACCCGGCGCGCGTCAGCACGTCGGACACTCGCGCTTCATCGGCGTACAGCCCGCCTCCCAGCCAGCGTATTCGCAGCCATTCGCGAACGGCCCCTGGCGCGAATGCCATCGCGCGCCGGCCGAATCGGCGCTTCCAGGAGATGCCAATCGAAAACGAATCCGGATGTACGGCCGTGAACGCGAACGCGCCGCCAGGCGACAGCCAGCCGAACACCCGCCGCGCCAGCGAATCGGTCAAGGGCGCGTGCTCGGCGAGCACGCCGATTGCGTACACGACATCGAATCGGCCGGGCTCGAAGTGGCATGTTTCAAGATCGCCACGGATCAGCGTCGCGCCCGCAGCATCGCCACCTGGCTCCGCCAGCCGCGCCCGTTCGAGCATGGACTCGGAGGCGTCGATACCAACGAGCTCCCTGATGCGTCCCGTCTGGCCGAACTGGCCCACGGCCGCAAAGTACCTGCCCGTCCCACATCCGAGGTCCAGCACCGATATTGGCTTGCCAAAGCCGGAGCACAACGCACCGAGCCAGGCGGAGAGCCGAACGAAGACGCTGTCGGCTGCCCCGGTCCGATCGAACTCGCTGTACTCCGTCGCGCGGTCCTCCCCATACAGGCGAGCCGCTCGAAGGCCCCACTCGCCCATCGGCTCGGCAGCGCGATGGATGCTCATGCAGTTGCGACGGCTGACGGTGTGACGGGACCTTTTCTGGCCACGAATCCGGTCACACCGCTGACTCGAAACAAGCGCCGCGCCAGGCCCGGCAGATGCCTGGCGAGAATCTTGTCCTTGATGAATCGCTGCCACGCCCGGCGAGGCACACCGGTATCGATGGGGTGGATGACGTGCACGATCTCAACGCCATGCCGGCCCAACTCCCGCGCCAGGCCGGCGATGGTGAAGTTGAACAGCATGTGCTGGAACGGCGTGAAGATCGCGTAGCACTCCGGACAGACGACGAAAGCCGGTCGCTCTTCCAGGGGAACCGTCGCCAGCAGCCGACCGCCGGTCTTGAGCACGCGCGCGATCTCGGCGAGGCCCTGCGTGAAATCGCCGGGGAATAGATGTTCGAGCGTCTCCGTGCAGATGACGATGTCGCACGACTGGTCGTCGAGCGGGATCTGGCTGATCGATCCAACCTTGAACGTCAGCCTCGCATCGCGGGAAAACGCGGTCCTGAGCTTCGCGAGCGATTCATCGGACAGATCGATGCCGACAAGCTGCGCGCCGATGCCGTCGCGCGCGAGGATAGACAGCATAGTGCCGGTTCCGCAGCCGACGTCGGCGACGAGGCCTACGCTTCCGAGATGGGGCCGGGCCTGGGCAAGAAACGCCTCGAAGTATTCGCGCGGGTAGAACTGCGTGCGAAGGTACCGGTTGTTCGTCCAGACCTTCCACACGCGCATGACGCTCTCGGGCGTCCACGTGTGGTAATGCGCCGAGAGCGGAAGGTCCTCGGGCCGCTTGTCCAACGATTTCAGGTAGTCGGCGTAGTACTCCACGTCAGGCTCGTTCAGCGTTCACCGCGGGGCGCATATGGCGGAACTCGAACGGCAAGGACACGAGACCATCCTCTTCGTCAGCGAGGCTGTCCACGCCCAATCCGCGGCCGACGATGGCAAAACAGGGCCCGGCGTTCACGACATCGTACGACGCGAGCTGATGCGAGTCAGTGATGGACAGCCTCAGCGCATACTGGCGGGGACGCAGGGGCAGATGCGCGAAGCGGCACTCGATGGTGCCCCCGTCCGAAACGGAGTCCGGCGCATCGGCTCTCGACGACGTCGCCGTCGTGATGACGAGCCCCGTGTCGACATCAATGATGGTCACTTGAAACACCGGCCGTTCGACAGGCCGCTCGGCGCGATACGACGCGGCCACGACGAGCGTTTCGCCCTGGACGAGGGATGTGGCGGGAACGCCGCTTTCCCCCGTGATACCGACGGCGGTGTAGCGCAGCTCGCCAGTTCCTGCCCGATGGCTCTGCAGCGAGACAGCCTGATTCGCCAGCGCTGCCAGGTTCACCTCGTTCATGTACCGCTCGGCGATCTCGCCGGCCGGGCCGTAGGCGCGAACGCGCCCTTCCTCGAGCCACAGGATGCGATCGCAGAGGCGGCGCACGTTCCACATATCGTGGGAAATGAACAGGACGGTTCTGCCGTCCGCAATAATCTGCCGCAGCGCTTCGAGCGCGCGTCGTCTGAACGAGGCATCGCCGACCGCGAGCACCTCGTCCACGAGCACGATGTCGGGCCGGCTGAAAACCGCCACGGCGAACCCCAGCCGTGCATACAACCCCGACGAATACCGCTTCATCGGCGTGTCGATCATCCGCTCGACGTCGGCGAACTGCACGATCCGGTCGAACTGCTTGTCGATCTCGGATCTGGTGAGACCAAACAGGCCGGCGCCGAGGTACACATTTTCACGGCCGGTCAACTCCGGATGAAAGCCGGCACCCAGCTCGATCAGCGAGACGACGTGTCCGCCGACGCGAACCGATCCGCTCGTCGGCCACGTCACCCGCGAAACCAGCTTCAACAGAGTGGTCTTGCCGGCACCGTTTCTGCCGATCACGCCGAGGCCGGCGCCAGCGGGGACTTCGATCGACACGTCGCGCAGAGCCCAGATTGTGGAGCTGACACGGCCGCGAGCCGCGCTGTGGACGTCGTCGTTCTTCCCTCGCCAGCGATCGAGGTTCGACGCGACCAGATCGACGAGCGTCCGCGAGCGGCCCGTACGATAACGCTTGGTGACGTTGTCCAGCTGGATGGCAACGGGCGGCATCAGATCACGTCGGCGAAATACTTGTCCATCCGCTTGAACATCACGAACGCGCCGCTGAACACCACCAACGTCAGCGCCGCGGAGACGGCGACGGCGTTCCAATCGGGTGGGCGGTCGAATACCAGCGAGGACCTGAAGCCTTCGACAATGGCCGTCAGCGGGTTGAGGACGTAGAGCAGACGGAAGCGCGCGGACGCCGCCGAGAGCGGATACGCCACCGGCGTCAGGTACAGCCACAGCTGGAGGCCGATCTGCACCACAGGGTTCACGTCGCGGTAGAAGACGTTGATGGCCGAGGTCGCCATCGTGAAACCGATCGTAAGCAGGATGAGCAGCGCTAAGAACACGGGGGCCATCAGCGCCCAGCGACCGAGTCCAACGCCGTAGTACACCATCAGCGCCGCGCAGAACACCGCGGCAGCGAAGAAGTCGATGAAGCGCGAGCAGACCTGCGCCAGCGGCACGATCTCTCTTGGAAAGTAGGTCTTCGTGACGATGTTCCGATAGCTGATCAGGCTGAGCGTGCCGGTAGCGACCGAGTTCGAGAAGAAGTACCACGGGACGAGCGCCGCGTAGGCGAAAATCGGATACGGCGCGCCTTCCGACGGCATCTTTGCGAGCCTCGAAAACACGATCGTGAACACGGCCATCGTCGCCAGCGGCTGCGCGATGGCCCACGCCACGCCAAAGAACGACTGGCTGTAGCGCCCCTTCACTTCGCGCTTCGTCAGGTTGATCAACAGTTCGAGGTACGCAGCCGGCGAGATGCGTTCAGCGTGATCGATGAGTTCCGGCGGGGGCGTCAATCGAGCACGAATTCCTTTCGCCAGGCCTCGTCCTGCGGGACCGGAGCCTGCTCCGTCTTCAGGAGCACATAGTGCTCGAGCACCAGCGCGTCCATGTCCGTGCGCATGAAGCAGCGAAACGCGTCTTCAGGGGTCCCGACAATCGGCTCGCCTCGAACGTTAAAGGATGTATTCACGATCACCGGGCATCCCGTCCGGCGGTAGAACGCGTCGATGATGTCGTAGTACATCGGATTCGTGTCACGTCGCACGGTCTGGATGCGCGCGGAGCAGTCGACGTGAGTGACGGCAGGAATCGTAGAGCGCGGTACGTTCAGCCTGTCGATTCCCCATAATGTGTCGGCATCCTGCCGAGCCGCCAGGCGGCGCGACGGCAGGACCTCGGCGACCAGCAGCATGTAGGGGCTCTCGGTATCGAGATCGAACCATTCGTGGACGTGCTCACGCAGCACGGCGGGCGCAAAGGGCCGGAACGATTCACGAAACTTGATCTTGAGGTTCATCACCGACTGCATTTTCGGGGATCGCGCGTCGCCGATGATCGATCGCCCGCCCAGCGCGCGTGGGCCGAACTCCATGCGGCCCTGAAAAAGGCCGACGACTTTCTCTTCCGCCAGCAGCCGGGCGACTTCCTCGGTGAGATCGCCTCCGTCTAGCCGGCGCGCAGGGTACCCGTTCGAAGCGAGAAACCGCCCGATCTCATCGTCGGTGAAGCGCGGTCCGAGAAAGGAGCCCTGCATTCCATCGGCGTATCGCCGCTGGGCCGACGAAGCGCCTTCCGCTGACGGACGCTCCCACGCACCGGATTGCTCCGCGCTGACGCGTGGCTTATCGAGATACCGGTGCCAGAGGCCGAGGGCCGCACCGAGCGCTCCGCCAGCGTCGCCGGCCGCGGGCTGGATCCAGATGTTGTCGAATGGGCCTTCGCGCAGCAGCCTGCCGTTGCCAACGCAGTTCAACGCGACGCCGCCAGCGAGGCAGAGATCTGGCATGCCTGTTTCGCGGTAAGCGAAACGCGCCATTTTCAGCATGACCTCCTCGGTGATGTCCTGAACCGATCGCGCCAGATCCATTTCGCGCTGGGTCAACCTTGCTTCCGGCTGCCGTGCGGGGCCTCCGAACAGCGTGCCGAACGCCTCTCCGGTCATCGTCAGCCCATGGGGATACGTGAAGTACTCCATGTTCATCCACAAACTGCCGTCGTCTCGAATCTCGACGAGATGGTCCTTGATCGTCTTCACGTATTTCGGTTCGCCGTAGGGCGCGAGCCCCATGACTTTGTATTCGCCGGAATTGACGCGAAAGCCGGTGAAGTACGTAAACGCGGAGTAGAGCAGGCCGAGCGAATGCGGGAACCGAAGCTCGCGGAGGAGCTCCAACTCATGGCCCCGGCCAACGCCGATCGATGAGGTGGCCCACTCCCCCACCCCGTCAATGGTGACGATCGCGGCCTGTTCGAAGGGCGATGGATAGAATGCCGACGCAGCATGCGATTCGTGGTGCTCACCGAAGAGGACCTGACCCGTGTAGCCTTCGAGTCGGCTGGCGATGTCGTCCGCCATCCAGAGCTTTTCGCTCAGCCACAGCGGGATCGCCATGAGGTACGACCTCCAGCCGCGCGGAGCGCATGCGATGTAGGTTTCAATCAGCCGCGTGAACTTGACCAGCGGCTTCTCGTAGAAACCGACGAGATCGAGCTCCGAAGCGGTGATCCCGGCTTCGCGCAGGCAGTACTCCACGGCGGCGGCCGGGAAGCTCGCATCGTGCTTCTTGCGCGTGAACCGTTCCTCCTGTGCAGCGGCGACAATACGACCGTCTTCGACCAGGCAGGCCGCCGAGTCATGGTAATAGGCGGAGATTCCGAGAATGCGCGTAGGCACGGCTAGAACAACGTATAGATAAACGGCGCTACCGCACTCGACTGCGAGAAGACGATCAACAGCCCGAACAACACGAACACGACGACAATGGGCACGAGCCAGTATTTCTTTTCCTGTTTGAGGAACTGCCAGAACTCGGAGAGGACACGATGCTTACTCATGAGAACCTCAATACATTCGTTCGTAGTGCCTCTTGTCGCGATATCGAGGAGGATACCTCGACCATCCGGGCCATGTTCTGACGCCGCCGCGCCAGCGGATCCTTGCCCGTCATCCGCCAGATCATCGAGAGCGGAACGAGCACCATCGAGAACAGGATCGTCAGCAGGATGCGCGCGTTGACGTGCCCAAGGGCGCGCGAGAACCGCCACCAGACCGCGCTCGGATATTTCAACAGTGGCGGATGCACGAGCCCGCCAATCAACAGCACTCCTCCGATCGCGCCAAGGAGCTCCGCCCTGGTGACGCGGCCACGCCACCAGAGGGCCCCGGCGATCACACACAACACGATCCCGACTGACACGCCGAACGAACGCTCGGGGTTCCGCGGCGTCTTCCTGTTCGTCATGCGGGCGCTTTGCCGTCGATCGCGGGACCCGCGCGGAAGGGACCGAAGCCACACGCCATCCGCACAGCCACGACGGCCACAGCGACGGCAAACGGCACAAGATGAATGGACATGCGCCCGGGATACGCGTGCGTGTGCGCGACAAAGGAGCTCATCGTGGCGCCGACGGTCACGATAGCGACCGAGGCCGGAAGACGTGCGAAGCGCGGCACCTGGAGAAGGGCGAGGACGGACAGCACCACTCCGGCAACTACCAGGAGGGCGCGAGGATCGAGCGCCGGCGGCTCGTTCATCCACACGAGAGCGCTCACGCTGTGCGCGATGCGTTTCCACACGATCAGCGATCCGACGGTCGATACTCGCAGGCCGGTGTCGTTGTTCTTCAGGCTAGTCCCATAGAGCAGGCTGAAGACGCCGCTGTAGAACCAGGTGCGCCATGCGAACAGGATAAGTCCGGCGGCGAAAGTTGCGGCGTAAACAGTCACTGGCCTTGGGTCGAGAGCGGCTGTCGCCCGTGAAAGACGTCGCCATGCGGCGGGCACGTCAGGCGGCAGCCACAGCGCCGCCAGACACACGGCGAAAATCAGCTGATTGAGCCGAGCATAGAACATCAGGACCGCGAGGACTCCCGCAACGGCTGCGACCGCCAGCCGGCCATCCGCGCGCACGATTGAAAGCGCCACGTAGAACGCGAAGCCCGCGGCGGCGATCTCGGACAGTCCGCGGCCGACGAAGTACCAGATCGGGCCGAGGGTGAAGGTCGCGAGCGTTGCCGCGGCCGCGCCGACGGCCCATCGAAACCCGCCGACGGCCTCGACGAGCGTGAACGCCACGAGCCCACCCGCCAGCAGACACGCCGCATCCCAGTAGACCTCGCCGACGCTCGAATCGCCGAAGACGAGATGGAGACCGCCGGCGATCCACCGATAGAGAGGCTGATAGTCGAAGAGCCTGTTGCCGCCTTCCAGCCAGAATCCGTTCATGTAGATGCGGTAGCCCGCGACCTGGTACGCCAGCCAATCGTCCACCGAGTACAGCGACACGTGGCCGACCTGCGGGAGCGTCCGAACAACAAAGAAGACCAGCCACGGAACCCCGATCAGCATTAACGCTCCGCGCCAGTTCCGTGCGGATGCGCCGACCGGAACCGCGGCGGCGCCGAGCAGCAGCAAGCCCGCCGCGCGCTCGCCCCGGCCGACGATGCTCATGACCGACAGCACGGCGCTGGCGCCCACGGTCCAGATGAGAAGCCTGGGCTCGCTCGAGTACCGCGCGATAACCGATCCCGTCCAAGCGAGAAGGAGCAGCGCGACGATGCCGATCGTCGAATTCGCGACGGCAGGCGCCAGCCACCGATCGGCCGCGCGGGGCCGCTTGACCGTCAGGGTCGTCGTCTGAAATGCGCTGCGGCCATTCCACTTCGGCATGAACGTCCACTGATCCCCGGTCATCGACACACGAAGCTGCACGTCATGAACACCGGGGCCGAGCGGTACGCTCAGGGCAGCACCGGCGGCCGATGCAACGTTCGTCGAATCGATACGACCGTCCAGTTCCATGTCGCGGCCGAGGTCGATTGAGAAGAGGCCGGCATCCGCAACTGTCACGGCGCCGCTGATATCCAGAGTAAAACGACGGGTCGAATCTTCGGTACGGACACCGACGCGATCGGGGAGATCGATAAAGTCCGTGAAGTTAACGAACCATACGGGAAAGGCTGTCCAGGTCTCGTAGGAACGATCGACAACGGCCGTGCACTTCGGAGCCTCGGCGCGCCAGTCGGCGCGCACATCCCAGCTCCGGAGCACGCCGTCCGGCTCGTCAATCGGGATCGTCAGGATGCGGGTATGGACCGGCGCTGTGGTCGAGAAGCGCGCGCACAGTCCTTGCTGCGTCAGCAGCACCGATCCGCCCACCTTCACCGCGAGTAGCAACACGATCGCCAGCCGCGTCCATCGCGCGTTGAGAAACCCCGGCGCCAGCAACCAGAGCATTGGAAACGTCACGCCAAGCACCACGGCCTTTGAAACGCAGTCGAGCGGCAGCCCGTCAAACGCGTGCAACACACGGCCGGGCCAGACCAGCGCGACCCCAAGGACCATCGGCCACAATGCCCGTTTCACTGCTGTGTCCACGGCATCCCGGTGAAATAGTCTGAAATCCGCGGCGGAGTGACGTCAGCTTCGAGCAGCCAGAGGCGCCGGTCGCGGAAATACTGTCCGAGGCGGCGATTGCTGACAGCATTCATCTCACGGCCCCACACGACTTTCGCGGCGTCGATGTCGGCGTCGTTGTAAACCCATTCCACGTGGACGTTGTGATGCCGTGAGTACCTCACTATAACCAGCTGGCCGCCGGGCAGCTGGTCGAGAGGTTTCTGAAGGGCGGCACGATCCTGACGCCCGTATGGTGGCGCTACGAGTTCCAGCGCCGACACGGTGACCGGATTGAGACCGAGACTCCGGCCTGCCGCGACTATCAAGACGATGGACGTGCAAATCATCGGTGCCGCACGGCTCAGCAGAAGCCCTGATCTCTGCTGACCCGGGGCCCATGCGCGCAGGCGCCGAATCGCCTCAACCACGATCGCATAGAGCACGCAAGTGATCGGAGACACGTAACGAGGAAAGAACCAGATTTCCGCGGCTAATCCGAGCGCGACAGCGACCGCAATCATGACGGGCGTCCGAATGCGCGCATCCAGCGCCGATTTCGGAAACGCGACGATCGGAAACAGAAGGGCGGCCCAAGGAAGAACGCTTCGAATTCCTTCCATTCCAGGAATCCGCGGACGAGTGAACGGAGCGGTACGTCCCCGCTTTCTGTTCCAGGTAGAACTTGCGCATCAGTTAATGGTATACGACGGGTCGGGCTCAAGGCCTTGAAACACGAACACCGGCGACACCGCATACATCGATCGACTTACGCTATACGGCAAGGTGAGCGGACTGCCAAAGACGCGTGAGTTGTAGTAACCCATCGCAATCATGAAAACGACTAACGCGATCACGATTGGCAGGGCCACGTTCCTCATCACCAACTCCGGCTGCACCCGATTGCGCACGAGCTCCACGCCAGCGCGATAAGCGGCAGCGGCCGAGACATCGAACCCTCGTACGGTCGACCGTTCAACAGGATCCGACGCCGGCCGTGAGGAGAAGGGCGGCCACACGCGCTTCGGTCGTTCTGTGATCCTCGGAAGCCCGCCCAGTAACAAAGCGCGGCGGACCGCAGCGTGCGCACCGCCCCAATTAGGTATTGATCCAGTAACTGAACGTCGCAATCCGTAAAGCCGCAAGGGCCCACCGAGCAGGGCCCACGCGGGTGGGAACCAGCCCTGCAACATCCAGGTAATTGCGGCACACATCGCGGCCGCCGCGACCCACACGCCGACCCACGGAGGACCCGCGATCACTTTCGCCGCTGCCAGGATCGCGCCGTGCGCCGGGGGTACATCGATGCGTACGTGGGTTGATGAATGATGTGGAAACTCTCGAATCGAATCCACATCGGATGGATCGGGTTGGCAAATCGGCCGTGCGCAAACGTGTCGGCTGCGAGCCCAGGTAGCTGAATTCGTCGTGAATACCCCGACGGCCGCGGATGCCTCTGGCAAGAGCGCCAGACGAACCACGAGCACGAACACGCCCACCGCGAGCAGGGAGAGTTTCTGGTGCTCCGCCACCTGAAGGAAACGGCCGCTCAATCGGGGTGAAGAAACGAAATCCAAGTTGCGGACGGATCCACGGCAGAAAGTCTGCGCGGGCGAGGGCTGCAAGCTCGAACCGGACCACTCGCGATTCCCGGAATCAGGATGTCCGCGATGGTCTGGACCCACGACATATCTGCTGACGGATCCTGGTGTTCAGGCGCTCGCAGAGACGTTCGCAAGCGGTTTGGCTTGGCTCGAACGCTCGAATCCGATCAGTGCCGTCAGTACAACTGCCAGGGACAGTCCGGCGAGGCTGAGTCGGAGGCCTTGTCGCGCGCTGTCCGGTGCAAACGCAAACGTCACCCGGTGCGTGCCCGGCTCCACCACGCAGCCCAGGAAATCCCCGTAGACGCGTACGATATCGCGACGGGCGCCGTCCGCTTTAACACTCCAGCCGGAGTGAAACCGCTCAGTCACGAGCAGTAGCTGCCGGCCGGAGGCGGAGGTTTCGAGCTCCATGAAACCAGGCCGGTCGTTCAGGACCCGGACTGATCCAGCCGACCCTGACACGCCGCGGATGGAACGATCCACGATGGCGACGCGCGAAATATCCAACGCGCGAACATCCGCACGGACATCGGTGCTGGACTGTACGGTTGATACGAGCCGGGCTCTCGGCATGGTGTCCGCGACTCGCTCCCACATAGCTCCGTCAACACGCCACCTCACCCCTGCGATCCGTTGCGCAACGGGATCTGTCGGGTCGAGAAATGACGATGCCACTAAACCGCTATATCCGGGCGTCAGGCGGAGTTCACGCAGAACGGCGACGTTGTTCAATCCGCCAACGAGAGCCGGCGCGATCAGGTCGCCCGGGCGCGCGTCGGCGGGCACATCGGCATGGGCGATCAGCTGGTCGATTCGCTCAACCGGTCCCCACCGGTACGCATACGAATACCCCCAGAAGCCCTGGTCGAAGGCGACCAACACGATGAGTGCCGGCAACGCCCACCGGGCACCGCGCGCGGCCTTCACGATCAGCCAGGCCATGAGAACCATCAGAGCCGACCACGGGGCCGCCCGCATGAAACCTGAGAATGGCAGCCCGTGAGCCGCCGCCCACGGTGACTGAGCCAGCAGGCTCGCAGCTACCGTCGTCGACAGGCTCATCACCACAGGAACCGCAAGCGGCCACAAGCGCCGAATCTCCACCCGCTCGCCGCGTCGAATGACGGCGACGAGATCCTGGAAGGCGACGGCAGCGATGCCGCTCATCGCCAGATGGAACAACACGATGTGGCGCGCGGGTGCTCGGAAGCTATTCAGCCCCGGAAGACGCGCAAGCCAGGCGTAGACGCCTCCGTAGCGCCCCATCGCGAGCACGAAGCTGATGGCGGCCAGCCCGACCAGCGCTGTCAACAGGCCGCGGCGGGCCTGTTGCCGCCATCGCATGGCCAGCCACGCCAGCGCCATAGTGCAGAAGGCGCCGTTGTAGACGATGAACTCGTGGACAATCTGCGCTTCCGCCTCCGGCGCGTGTACGCGGAAGCGAAACGCAAACGGTGACCACAGCTGCACAAGATTCAACGGAGACAGCGAGAACGACAGCGCCTCAGCCTCCGACCACGTCATGCGTGTCGACTCACGCGCAAAGTCAAGCGTGGGCAGCAGCTGTACCGCTCCAACCAGCATGCCCAGCATCCCGGCAATGATTAGCATCCACACACGGGACGCTGGTGCTCCCGCGTACCACAAGCACCCGGTCATGAATACGACGACGACGCTTGTGAGCCACACATACTGCGGGTTCCCAACCAGCAGCTGCGAGCCGACGGCGAGGACGATCCCCGCAAACGCCACCGCCCGGCCGCGTCGATCGGGCGATGTCAGAAGCCCATGAGTCGCGAGCAGAAGCCACGGTATATGGGCAACCGCGGCAATGTGGTTCACGTGCATTACGTTGTACAGGTTGAACCCGCTGAACGTGAACACGACTGCCCCAAACCATGCCGACTCGCTCGTGAAACCCAAGCGACGGAGGAGCAGCCCGGTGCCGGCCAGCATCGCGACATACGTCGAGACAATCTCCAGGTTGAACGCCGGCCCGAGCGGCAGGAACCGGTACAAGAGGAGGTGCAGGGGGTGCGCCATCCCCGCTTCGCCTTCGCCGTGCAGGTAAAACCCCGAGTGATAGGCGGACGTCCAGAGAAACGAGTCGCCCGCGCGCAACGCTTCGCGGTAAAGATAGCGGAACGGCAGGTGCAACGCGGCGAAGTCGTCTTTTGTGAATATTCTGCCGGTCAGGAGCGGAAAGAGGAGCGGGAGAAACAGCGCGCCCGCACAGACGCCAATCCACCACAGCTCCGAACGTCTCTCGGTCCCACGCACCAACTGCGCATAGGCGACGCGGTCCGGGTGACTCACGAGGCGCGGCTCCAATCCCGGTCACACCTGATAGAGTTGGCGCGGTGCGCGTTGTCCGGGTCATTACGCGCCTGAATGTCGGCGGGCCGGCGATTCAGGCGATCACGTTGGCCGACCGCCTTACGGCGCGCGGAATCGACACGGTTCTCGTGCACGGCCAGTTGGATGCGAGCGAAGGCGACATGCGGTATCTCCTGCCGGTCTCCGTCGCCGTCAGAGAAGTGCAGGCGCTGCGGCGGCCGCTCACGCCCGTGCATGACGCCGTCGCGCTCGCGCGACTGCTCCAAATCTTGCGCGACTTTCGTCCGCACATCGTCCACACACACATGGCCAAGGCCGGCACGATCGGCCGGCTGGCGGCCGCCATCTACAATCGGACGGCCGGTCGCCGCGCACTCGCCCGAGTCGTGCACACCTATCACGGCCACGTGCTCGAGGGATATTTCAGCCCCGCGAAAACGCGCATGTTTCTCGGCATCGAGCGCGGACTGGCGCGCCTCACCGATTGCCTCGTGGCGATTTCGCCGGAGATCCGGACCGAGCTGCTCGAAGAACAGCGCATCGGCTTGCCGCACCAGTACCGCGTCATCCCGCTTGGATTCGAGCTCGGTGCCCTGTCGTCGATCGACGACCGCGCCCGTGTCACGGCCCGGGAGCAACTGCAGATCGCCCCCGATCGGCACGTGGTCTCCACGGTTGGACGGCTGACCGCGATCAAGAATCACGAGCTGTTCCTGGAAGCCGCCAGTCTGGTGGCCGCCGGGGACCCGGCGGCCCTGTTCCTGATCGTCGGCGACGGCGAGCGGCGCCGCGAGCTCGAACAGCTGGCACGCGCGCACGGCATCGCCGACCGCACGCGTTTTCTTGGGTGGCGCCGTGACGTTGCGACCATCTACAGCGCGACCGACGTGTTTCTGCTGACCTCGCGCAACGAAGGCACCCCCGTCGCGCTCATCGAAGCGCTCGCCGCTGGTGTGCCTGGCGTCAGCACGGACGTGGGCGGCGTGCGGGACGTCATCCAAAGCGGTGCCAGCGGCTTGCTGGCCCCTCCCGGAGACGTCCGCGTGCTCGCGTCGGCTGTGGGGTCGCTGCTGCACGACGCGGGGAAACGCCGCGCCATGGGCGAACGCGGACGAAAAGCGGTGGTCGTCCGGTACCACATCGATCGCCTCGTCGGCGATATCGACGCGTTGTACCGGGACCTTCGAGCCTGACACGGTACAATCACGCGCCATGGTTTTCCGGCGGCCGCTCCTGCTCGTGTGCCTCGTTGCCGCGCTGCACGGTCTGTTCTTCATCTGGTATCAGCGTCCGGACTGGAACATTGCGTGGTCTGATCAGGACGGCTACCGCAGGCTGGGCCAGGTACTTGCCCAAACGGGAATGTTCACGCGCGTTCCGGACGCGCCACGTTTTGTGCCGGAGGTCATCCGAACGCCGGCCTATCCGGCCTTCCTCGCGGCTCTATACCGGGTGTTCGGGGTCGGCCAGCTGCCCGTGGCGCTGGCGCAAACGGCCCTGTTTGTCCTGATCTGCGTGCTGTCGTACGCGATTGCGCGCGCCACTGTCCCCGCGATGACCGAACGCCTGGCGATCGCGGCAGCGGCAGCGACCGCACTCTTCCCGCCGATCCCGTATTTCGGGGCGCTGGTCATGACCGAAGTCTGGACGACCGCACTCTTCACGCTGTCGATGTGGGCCGTGCTGCGCGCGTATCGCGGAGACCGCCGCTCGGCGTTCGCGTCTGCAGGATTTCTGCTCGGCGTTACCGCGCTCAGCCGTCCCGCATTCGTGCTGTTTGCACCCGCGCTCGCCGGCATCGGTTTCATCGTGCTGCCGGCGTTTCGCGTGCATCCCAGGCCAGCTCGCAGTGGATGGTGGGTGATGCTTGCGGTCTTCTGTTTCACGATGCTGCCGTGGTTCACGTACAACTACGTAACGCTCGGACGTCTCACGCTGTCGCCAGCCGGCGGCCTCGGCCGGGGGCTCTGGGAAGGATCGTGGCAGGCCACCTGGTCCGGCCGCCTTCAGAACGAGCTGACTCACATTGCAGAAGACATCGACGGGCGGGCCGACCTCGATCGCGCGATCGAGGCCGTCGCCGCACGGGAACAGCTACCGGCGGCTCCGATGCTCGAGTACGTGCATCAGTGGCAGGACATCCGTCGGATCTGGACGCAGCCCGTCGAGCCGTACGAGCGAGCGATGTCACGCGCGAAAGCCGACCGGGAGTATCAACGTGTCGCGCTCGAGAACCTGCGCCGGGGCTCGTTCGCTCATCTCGCGAGGCGTCTCGCACGGGGTGTGTTCCTCCTGTGGGCCGGCGAGATCCCATTTCGGTACAGCGACATCAATGGTCTTCCACCGCTCGTTATTCGCCTCTGCTGGTTGATACAGGTCCTCATATTTGCAGCCGCGGTGATCGGCGGCCTCGCGCTCGGCCGCGTGAACCCGGCGGCGGCGTGGCTGATGGCGGCGCCGATTATCTACGTGACCGTGGTGCACGCTCTGCTCTTCACCGAAGCACGCCAGTCACTGCCGGCACAACCGGTTTTGCTCGTTCTCGCCACTCTGGGGACCGCCCGCCTGGCGAAACATCGTTCGCACCGTGCGCTATTTGCCGTCGAACCGCAGGTTCATGAAGGCCAGCATCTCTGACAACCAGGCCTGACTGTCGAAGCCGCTCTCCGCGATGTGGCTCGCGATCTTCATCCCGAGCAGAACATTGTCATCCATGCTGTTATTGAGAAACAGACCGTGCCGGCCGAGCGTCAATAGATTCGGTACGGCGTGGACGCCCTCGAGCACCGGGATGAGGTCGCGTTCGAAATCGAGCCCGTAGACCGGATAGGCGGTCGGAATGTCAGTAACGTGGTAGTCCTCGACCTCGTCTTCCGTCACGCCGTAGCCCATCTGCATGACGTCGCCAAGCGCGACACGGTAGATTTCTTCGTCGCTGGCCTTCCACATCGGCTCGTCGCGCCAGCATGACAGCTCGACACACAAGATGGTGCGATCCGCCGGCACCATGTCCGGGCTGACGTTCTTCTGCTCCGACATCCGGTTCACGCGGAACTGCGAATCCAGCAGGTACACCCAGTGGTAGTCCGTGAGCTGCGGCCGCTTCAGCGCGATGTAGATCAGCTTCAGACTGCGGTAGCGCAGGCGCTTTGCATGTTCCGCGACGCTCGACGGCAGAGACGGCGAGATCATGCCGACAAGTTGCGGAAGCGGCAGCGTGGAGACGACTCCATCACACTCGATCGCGCGCTCGTGGCCGCCGTGGGTATACACAACTCGCGCGATCCGCTCGCCGTCACGCTCGAGGCGCACCACGGGTGACTCGAGATGCAGGCAGTTGCCCGTGCCGCGGAACTCGGCGGCCATGTTCTCGAACAGCACGCTGATGCCCTTGCGCGGGTACATGTACTTCATGAAGTAGGTCGCGGGATCCGCCTTGATTCCAAACGACCTGAGCACGACGTTCTTCAGGTTGAGCTTGGCAACGCGCTGCGCCTGCTTCGAGGAAATCTGCGACGTCGGCAGACCCCAGACCCGCTCGGAGTAGATGCCGAAGCACAGATCGTAGAGCGTGCGTCCGAGATTCCGCACGCCCCACTCCTCGAACGAATGCTCGTTCCGCGGCGGCATGATCAGCGACTTGATGCTCGCCGTCAGGTAGTCGTACACGATGCGCGCCGAGAGCATGGGGCTGACGCCCGTCAGCACCTGCAGCATCTCGAGTGGATACACGTACTCCTTGCCGCGAAGCAGCACGCGCGTCCCTCGCGTCAGCACGAGTGGGTCCTCGCCAAACAGGGGGCGGATGGCCTCGTGAATCCGGCGGCTCTCTTCGGTTTCGCGGATATGGAACGTGTGAGGGCCGTAGTCGACGGCGTACTTGCCGACACCAATCGTTTTGCCCATTCCGCCGACGGCCGTGTCTTTCTCGAGAGCGGTCACGCGGCAGCCCAGCTGGGCTAAACGCCACGCGGCCGACATGCCGGCAGGCCCGGTTCCGAGGACAACCACATGCGGCTGCGGCAATGCGATCAGGCCCGCTCGGCGACGACGCAGTGGTAGAGGTTCGCGGCGAACGGCAGCATGCGAAACGGCAGATGAAATGCTTCCCGAATCCGGAAACCATCGGCGAGCCAGGTCCGCATCCGGCCGGGCGTCGTGAAGGTGAGGTGATCGGGATAGCGGATGGGAAACTTGCCGAGCAGCAGCCGACCGGCGCTCATCGTCACGTCGTTCGGCACCACCATGACGACCCGGCCGCCCGGCTTCAGCACGCGCCGCGCTTCGGCGAGCAGCCGCCAAGGCTCGCGGGTGTGCTCGAGGACCGCGATCAGCAGCACCGCAGCAAACGACTCGGCCGCGAACGGCAACTGATAGCCGTCGGCGCACAGCAGCAGCCGGCACCTGCCCGAGGCACGGGCGACACGCGTCATCGACACATCCATCTGCACCGGGCTCAGGGGCGTGCCGTCGAACATCATCCCCTCGCCGCAGCCGATTTCGAGGACGTCGCGCCCGCGCAGTTCGCCGACACGAGCGAGCACCTCCGCGCGGTACATGCGGTAGAAGTACCCGACGACGCCGACGGTCTGGGAGTCATGGCCTTCGACGCCGGCGACATACTCGTGGAGCTCGCGCTCGGCGAGCTCACGCGGGCTGGCTGGCGCCATCTCGCTCCTCGAGCAGAAACTGATGCAACCGGCGCACGCCTGTTTCGAACGGGGTGCGGGCTTCGAACCCGAAACGATCCCGCATGGTGCGATCGACGGTGTGAAACTGAATGTATTCCTCGGTGTGACCTTCGTGGAGCAGCGTGACATCGATGCCCATCACGCGGCCCATTGTCTGCGCCACCGCGTTGACGCTGAGTGGCGCGCCGGATGCGAAATCGATGGTCCCGCTGAATCCCGAGGACGATGTCAACGCCAGGAATCCATCCACCGCGTCGTCGACGTACATGAAGTCGATGAGGTTTTCGCCGTTGCCGCGAAGCGTGAACTCGCGCCGGCCTTGCATCATGCCGCGCATCCAGCGCGTCGTGATCTTGCGCTCGGGCTCGTACGGCCCGTAGGCGCCGAAGAAGCGCACGTTGACGAAGCTGCCGACGGTATGCCGGCGTTCGGAAAACCCACGCAGGTAGTATTCGGATGCCAGCTTCGAAATCGCGTAAGGCAGCCTCGGGGCCACTGTTGTTCCTGGAGACACCGGTCCCTGCAGCCCGTCGTAGACCGCGCCTGACGAGACGTAAACGAGATGACCGACGCGGACGCGCTCGAGGAACGTCACGAGGGCCAGCGTGTTGAGCTGCAGGTCCCACGCGGGACGCTCCGACGACAGCGCGGGATCGCCGTTGGCGGCCAGATAGACGCATGCGTCCACCGGCCCAGCGTCGCGGGCCAGTAGGGCGACGTCCTCCGCACTGGCGAGGTCACACCGAACGGCGCGCACATGCATCAACCGATGACGCGCAAGGAACGCGGCGAACCCGCCGGCATTGCGGTAAACGGCCACGATCTGCCAGTCCCGCGGCGCGCGCAGCAGCAGGTTGCGGCCGATGAACCCGGAAGCGCCGGTGACGATTACGCGCATAGCAGTGAGCAGTCGGCAGTAGGGCTGTCTGAGGTCACTGGGCGCTCACTTGCGACAAGTGCTCGGCGTACCAGGGAATCGTCCGCGAAATCCCCGCCTCGAGCGAGATGGCCGGCTTGAACCCGAGGAGAGTCGCCGCCTTGTCGATGGACGGCACTCGCAGATCGACTTCCGGTCCCGGGTGCGGCTTGAAGACGATGTCCGACTTCGACTGCGTCAGCCGGATGATCATGTTGGCGAGCTCGAAGTTCGTGATGGTGCCCTGGGGGTTGCCGAGATTGAACACGTGGCCGATAGCCTCTGGCCGCTCCGTGCAGCGCAGGACGCCATCGACGAAATCGTCGACGTAGCACCACGCCCGAATCTGGGTCCCGTCGTTGTAGAGGGTGATCGGCGTGTTGCTGAGGGCCTGGAGGATCATCCCCCTGATGGCACCGTCGCCGACCTGCCTCGGCCCGTAGACGTTGAACGGGCGGACGATCGCCAGCGGCAGGCCGTCCTCCTTGTAGTGCGAGTACGACAGGTGTTCCGACGCGAGCTTGCTGGCAGCGTACACCCACCGGCTCTCGCCAATCGGCCCGATCGTCGTCACGTCGTCTTCCCTGCCCTTGTGAATGAACGGCCCGTAAACCTCGCTTGTCGAGAACTCGACGAACCGCTCGACTCCCACGTCCAGGGCGGCCTTGACGACCTGGTGCGTTCCGAGCATGTTCACTTCCATCGTCGTCACGGCGTTGCGATCGACGGAGTACACGCCCGCGATCGCAGCGCAGTGGATGACAACGTGACAGCCCTCGACAGCCTTGCGGGTCGCCTCGTAGTGCGTCACGTCGCCCTTGATGAAGTGCAGGTGCGGGTGCCCGTCGACGGCCGCGAACTGGATGGCGTTGCGATGCAGGTTGTCGTAGACAACGACTTCGTTGTCATCGAGTAAGCGCTGGACGAGATACGAACCGATGAATCCGGCCCCGCCGGTGATGCAGATGCGCTTGCGTTTCAGTGCCATGAAACCTCAGCCGCCCGAGCCGACACGACCGTTGCCCGCTCGCACCGGATCGGTCGCAGACGTGTGCCGGGTCGGACCAGCCTTGCGGAGCGGGAACAACTTGTCTGTCGTGACGCCGGACCGGATGAGCGCGGCGACCTGATTCCCCGATCGCTCAAGGGTGGCGACGATCATCAGATCGTACGCCACATCGTGATGCTCTGCGATGGGGCGCACAGGCATCCCAAGAAACTCGAGCTGGTTGTCGTCGTCGAAGATCGCGACGGGCTCCAGACCGAACTCCCGCAGTGAGAGGTACGCGAGCTCCGCGGCCTCGCCGCGTCCGCAGATCGCGACCCGGCGGCCCGCCGCCGCGCACTCCTGCAGCACCATCCGGAGATGCTGCCGAACTTCACCGTACAGATGCAGCGAATAGTCCATGAACTCGTACGTGAGCCGTGCCTTCTCGGCGATGCCGCGCGGTGTAATGAGGTAGGAAATGCGGTTCGACTGCACGTTCACGCACTTGATGTACCCCTTGCGCACGAGCCGTTTCAGATACACGTTGGTCAGTCCGAGAGCGATACCGAGCGTGCTGGCGAGACTGCGTTGCGTGACGCGCGAGTCCCGTTCGACCGCCTCAAGCAGCTTGAGGTCGCGATGAGCCTCGATATCCATACCCGGCCTAGCCACGTTTAGTCACGAGTTCTTCCAGAGCCCGTTCCGCAGCGGCCCAGTCAGCGAGCGAATCGATACTGATTCCGAACGCGGCCGACATGACGTACGCCGCCGTGCGGGCGCCGTAAAGGCTCGGCTCCGCGGCAGACAGCAATGAGGCGCGAAGAAGATAGATGGCGCCGTTCATTGTCCACGCCTGCGGCATGTCCTGACGCCGGTTGATTCGGCTGCCAAGCGGCTCGCCCGTCACAAACAGGGTGGCCAGGCCCGACGCATCGATCGAGACCGTGCGCATCGGGTGGTCGTGATCCGGCACGGGACATACGCCGACAACTGAATCAGCGCCCGAACGCTCGAGCAGAGCCACCGCCTCCCGAATGTCTTCGGGCCGCCGCAGCGGCGAGGTAGGTTGAAGAATCATCACAGCGTCCGGCCTATAGCCCTCGCGCTCCTCGAGCCATCGAACGGCGTGCTGGACGACGGGGAGGTGAGGCGTCTCGTCGCGCGCGAGCTCCGGCGGCCGGATGAACGGCACGTCGCAGCCGCAGGCACGACCCGCCGCCGCGATGCCGGCATCATCGGTGGAGAGCACGACTCGATCGAACGAGCCGGACGCCCTCGCAGCCTCGATCGTGTAGGCCATGAGCGGCTTACCGGCGAGCGGCCGGAGGTTCTTGCCCGGCAGCCCTTTCGAGCCACCGCGCGCGGTTACCAATCCCAGTACGTTCAAATGGCGTTCAGGACAGCTGGTCCCACGCGATGAGACGGTCCTTGGGGATGGCCCGCTTTGCAGTTCGGCCGATCACGTCAACCAGCTGCCGGGCAGGAATTCCGGTTCCAGGACGTTTCGTCCAGACGTCGTCTGCGGCAATCGTGGCGCCTGCCGCGATGTTCCGAATGGACACGACGCTGTGGTGCGCCATGTCGCGAACCTCTTGTTCGCCCGGCTGAATCATCTTCGTTGCGCCGCGTGCCTGTTCGATCGCCCGGATGCCTCTGACCAGCTCAGCGAGTTCGCCTGGTTCCATCGAACCCTCCTGATCGGGTCCGGGTAGCGAGCGGGACGACGTGAAGTGCTTCTCGAAAATATTCGCGCCGCTGGCCACCGCGGCGAGCGCCATCACGTTGCCCAGTGTGTGGTCGGAAAAGCCGACGGGGACCCCGTACTTGTCCCGAAGCCACTCGATGCATCCAAGCTGAACGTGAGGAAATGGAGTCGGGTAGGTGGACGTGCAGTGCATCAGCGCGTACTGGGCGCCCGCCGCCTCCAGCACGCGGACGCTCGCATCGATCTCGTCGGCCGTCGACATGCCCGTAGACACGAGCATCGGCCTGCCTTTTCGCGCGATGTGCTGCAGCAACGGCAGGTTTGTCAACTCCCCCGATCCGCACTTGAACGCCGGCACGCCCAGCGTCTCGAGAAAGTCGGCCGCCTCACGCGAAAACGGCGTTGAGAGGAACATGATCCCCCTGCGAGCCGCACGCGCCGCCAGCTCGTAGTGCGCCTCCCGGGACAGCGCCGTCCGCGTGAGCAGATCGAACAGCGACTCGCCAACGTAGGCGGCGGTCTCCCCGCCGCGCAGCATCTCGTGTTCGGGGAAGTGCGTCTGGAATTTGATCGCGTCGGCGCCGGCTTCCGCCGCGCGATCCACCAGTTCCGCCGCCAGCCCTGCGTCGCCGTTGTGGTTGATGCCAGCCTCGGCGATGACGAGGCACGGTGAGCCCGGACCGATGTCGCGACTCCCGATGGGCAGATGTGCAGTCATGTCGATTTCACGCTCACGGCGTCTATGGCGGTTTCGTGGAAGCGCTTCTGTGTATAGAGCTGAACACTCGCCAGCACGTCGACGATGGACTGGCTCGCGCCCGGACGATGATAGACGTTGGACCGCATGTAAGGACCGTGACCGAGCTGCGTTCGAACGGCAGCTCTGATGTCACCGGCGTCGTATCCCACGCGCATTACGTTCTCGGTGCTCAGACGTCCCGATTGACGCACCCCGATGTCCACAACGGGCGTTCCAAGATACGAGCACTCCTTGATGCCGGCCGACGAGTTGCCCACGAGACACGAGGCGCGCTTCAGCAAGGCGATGAACTGATCCGCCGGCAGATCGGTGATGAACCGCACCCGCTCGATCGCCGCCTCGTGGTGCTCCCGGAAGTGCCTGAGCGTTTCGGCCATCTCGCCGGTTCCGGCGTCGGGGTTCGGCCAGAACCAGACCACCGGGATGTCGAGGTCGGCCAGCGCGCGGAACGTGGCTTCGAGGTGGCGTCGATTGTCCGGTTCGGTCGTCACCGGATGCTGGATCACCATCAGAAACGGGCGTGCAACGTCTACCTGGCTGCCGACGCCGAACCTATTCAGCGTCTCGGTTGAAATATCCGTATTCACCGCGGCGGCCCACTCGACGTCGAGCGACCCCGCATTGAACACGTACTCCGGATCCTCACCCATGGCGAGCACGCGGCGGTGAGCATCCGCGTTGGTCACGAAATGGATGTGCGCAAGCTTGGTAATGGCGTGCCGCACACTTTCGTCGATGCTGCCGCTGACATCTCCGCCCTCGATGTGAGCGATCGTCTTGTTCAGGTACGCCGCCGCCATGGCAATCGCGAGCTGCTCGAACCGGTCGCCACTGATGACGACAATGTCGGGATCGAGCGTGTACAGGCTGTTGGTGAACTCGAGCGCCGTCAGGCACGCCGTTTTCGCCATCGCCACGTGGTTGCCGCCCTCGATGACGTTGAACAGCGACGCCGCTACGGTGAACCCGCCGGCCTCGACGTCCTCGGCGATGTGGCGGCTGTATTTGTCCAGCAGGATCGAACCGCCGAGCATTAACTCGAGCTCGAGATTGGGATGAGTCGCGCAGCTTCCTGAGCAGCAGCTGACTGCGCCCGTAGTAGGCGCGGCTTGTCAGTGGAAAACAGATCCGCCGCTTCCCCGTCTGTCCTTTTTGCGAAAACCCACTGCTCATACGCGCGTGGGGTCGTGATTCACCACGACCGTCTTCCATTCGCAGTACACGTCGAGCGCTTCTGTGCCCGGCTCGCGAAAGCCGTTGCCGGAATTCTTCACGCCGCCGAACGGCATGTGCGGGCCCGCTCCGTATGTCGGACCGTTGACGGACACCAATCCGCCGCGGTACCGCGCGATGAACTCCTCGATGCGGTTGCCGTTCGCGGTGTGAATCGCCCCAGTGAGACCGAAGGTCGTCGCGTTCGCGGCGGCGACCGCCTCGTCGAAGTTGTTCACGCGGTAAAGGCAGGTGATCGGGCCGAACTGCTCCTGTTGCATCAGCTCGTCATCGAGCGCGACGTTCTCCAGCACGGTCGGGGCCATGTAGTAACCGGGGGCCCGCGCGGCGACAGCCGTGCCACCCGTAAGGAGGCGGGCGCCGCGCGCGACGGCGCTCTCCACGGTTCCCAGGAGGCGGTCGAGGCTCTGTTTGGAGATGACCGGACCGCAATCGTCGTCGGGGCCCGATCCGATCTTCATCGCCTCGGTGTGCCTGACGACGGCTTCACTGAACTCCTTGTAGACGTCGCGGAACACAATCAAGCGGCTGCCCGAGGCGCACCGCTGCCCCGCGTCCACGAAGGCAGACGCCACCGCGTGCTCGGCGGCGAGCGCAACGTCGGCGTCGTCGCAAACCACGAGGGGGTTCTTGCCGCCGAGTTCGAGGCAGACCTTCGCGAGAACCGCGCGTTCACTGACGGCCTTCTGAATCAGCTTGCCGGTCGCGACGGATCCGGTGAAGCTGACGATGCCGACGCGTTCGTCGCGCACGAGCGGCATCCCGACTTCGGGACCAAGACCTTGAACGGCCGAATAAACCCCGCGCGGCAGACCAGCTTCCCGCAACAGCTTGCCGAATGCGATGGCCGTGTACGGCGTGAGCTCGTGTGATTTCGCCACGACCGCATTGCCGCACAGCAGCGCAGGGAACACCTTCCAGGCGACGCCGGCCAGTGGGCTGTTGAACGGCATGACGGCGCCGCACACGCCGATCGGCGCGCGCACGGTTCGCACGGCGCGGTTCGGAATAGGACTCGCCATCGTCTTTCCGTAGAAGCGGCTGCCTTCTCCCGCCATGAAGACGCCGAGATCGGCGGAAGACGTCACTTCGCCGACCGCGCTTTTCCACGGCTTGCCGGTCTCGGCCTGGATGCACTCGCCGAATTCTCGCTCGTTCGCCCGCAACAGCGCGGCAGCACGTCCGATGATCTCGCCCCGCTTGGGGGCTGGCAGCCGGCCCCACCGTTCCGCGGCAGCAACGGCGACGTCCACGGCACGCGCCGCTTCGGCGGCCCCACCGCGAGCGACCTGCGCGAGGACGCTGTGATCCGACGGCCGACGTTTCTCGAAGGCGCCCGCACTCGCATCCGACGACCCTACTTCGGCGTCGTCGATCCAGTGGAGGACTTGGTGTGGATACATGCGTAAACCGCGTGCGCGATGGAGGAGCCGTCGAGACCGTGATGCTGGAGGACCTCCGCGTTGCTGCCGCACGCGGGAATGTCGGAAAGGCCGATCGAGTGGACGTCGGCGCGCACGCGGTTTCTCGCGAGCGCCGCCGCAACCATGACGCCCTGGCCGAGCGTCACATAGTGGTTGTCGAGCGTGACGATGACGGGAAAACGCCCCAGGGTGTCGCGCACCCATCCGTCCTCGATGCGGTTCAGCCAGGGTAGGTTGATGACGGCCGTGCTGATGCCCTGCAGCGACAACTCGTCGGCCGCTCGCCAGGCGCCGGTCATGAGGACCGGACCGTAGCCCACGATAGCCGCGTCCCGCCCCTCCCGCAGCGTCACTCCTCGTCCGGCCTCGAGTGTGTAGGCATCAGGCAGCGAGTAAGGAAGGTCGAGCGGGACGTTCACGAAACGCAGATACGTGCTCGCGGCGTTGCACTCGACGGCCCACCTGATGGCCATCCGCGACTCGCGCTCGCAGCACGGCTCGATGGCCGTGAGTCCTGGGACGGAGCCGATGGCCGAGATATCGCGAACGGATTGGTGCGAGTGCCCCGGTCCGCCGGGAACCGCGCCGGCGAGCGTAGCCGTGTAGATGATCTTCCTGCGCTCGGTGGCGTTGTTGTAGATGTGCTCATTGGCTCGTGTGGACAGAAAGCAGGCGAAGGAGTGGACGACCGGGAGCAGGCCGCGAAGAGCCATCCCGCCGGCCGCCGACACCATGTGCTGCTCGGCAATCCCGCATTCGATGAAACGCTCGGGCAGCTCGGCCTTGAACGCCTCGATCCCGCAGTCCGACAGCAGGTCGGCATCCAGCACGACGACGTCCGGGCGCCTCCGGGCGATCGCGAGCAGTTCGTCACCGTAAGCGACGACGAGACGCTCGGGCTTCAACGGCGCAATTCGGGCCGGGAGCGGTACGTGCTGAAGCGCGATCGGGGGCTGGCTCACCGAGGTCAGGCGCCGGTTCACGCGCCGGGAAATCTCGTCCACGGCGGCCAGGTAGTTCGGAAGGCTCGGCGCACCCGCGTGAAAATGGTAGGTGGCGTCACCACACGCCAGGCCTTCCATAAACGACACACCCTTGCCTTTGATCGTGTCCGCGATGAGGACCTTCGGGCGATCCGGAACAGCCGCGAACCGATCGAACGCGGCTCGGAGGCCGCGTAGATCATGGCCGTCGGCGCGCTGCACCTCCCACCCGAAGGCGCCGAACTTGTCCTCGAGCGAACCCAGGTCGCTGACGGCCGAGACGGCCGCGTCCGACTGCAGCTTGTTGTGATCGACGATGACGATGATCTCGCCGAGCCGCTCGTTCGCGGTCGGCTGCAGGGACTCCCAGATCTGTCCCTCCTGAAGTTCACCGTCACCCGTCATCACCACGATGCGGCCGACGCTTGCACTTCCGGCAGTCAGGCGCTGTGCGCGCGCCATGCCATACGCCTTCGAGATGCCCATACCGAGCGACCCAGTGTTGGTGGCGATGAAGGGGACAGCCACGTCCGGGTGCCCCGGAAGTCCGTCGATCCGACGGAGCTTGTGCAGCAGCGAGGCGTCCAGCTTGTCGAGCGCGATGAGCAGCGAGTAAAGCGCCGGGGCGTCGTGTCCCTTGGAGGAAAAATACGTGTCGGCGCCGCGCCGACCGCTGTTGGCATCGGCGAGGACGGACGTCCACAGCCAGCTGATCAGATCGATCGAACTGAAACTCGACCCGATGTGCCCGGAGCCGGCCTGCATGATCATGTACAACGTGTTGAGGCGGCACAGGTCCGCGAGCAACTCCGCGCGTGCGATCGGATCGCCGTCGTTGTCGCGAAGCACGCGACGGATGGCATCCTGCGGGACGTAGGCCAACTCGCCCTCGCCAGCAAGCCGCCGATCGGAATGATCTTTTTCGCCCATCTTGATGCTGGAAGCGGGTCTCAAGGACCGCGCTACGACTGCGGACTGCTACCTGGCCGTCCAACCGCCGTCCACGACGAGCGTGGCGCCGGTCATGTAGGCGGAGGCGCGTGAGGCGAGAAACAGTAACGCGCCGTCGAAGTCCTCCACCGCTGCCATGCGCCCAAGTGGCGTGCGCTTCTCGTACTCTGCGACGAATGCCGGCGCATGGTCGGCTTCCCTCACCCCTCCGGGAGCCAGCGTGTTCACACGGATCCCCAGCGGAGCGCAGTACTCGGCAAGCCACCGGGTAAAGTTCAACACCCCCGACTTAGCGACGCTGTAGCCGACGGGCTTGTAGTACTCCGCGCCGTCCTGGCGCCGGTACTCGTATACGGACTGGTCCGGCGACACGAGACCATATGTGGACGACACATTGATGATGCTGCCCGGCCGGGTGGAAGCGGTGCTCGCGGCCCGGTACTGGGCGATGAACGACTGCGAGGTGACCAGCGCGCTCTTCAGGTGGGAGCCGAGCATGGCCTCCCATGCGGACTCCGGATACTGCTCGAAGCGACCCGTCTCGAGAGAGGGATCCGACGGCGAGGCGCCGAGGCCAGCGTTGTTGATGAGAATCGTAGCTGTCCCGAAACGCTGCCCCACGTCGCGGAGGGCCGCGTCGACCGCAGCACGATTGGTGACATCGACCGGGTGGGTGGAGACGGCGAGACGCTCGGCGGCCTGTTCGACGATGGGATTGGTCCGGTGCGGCAGGTCGAAAACGGCGACGGACGCTCCTGCTTGGGCCAGGACTTGGGTGTAACGGCCGCCCAGGCGACCCATTCCGCCAGTGACGATGGCGATGTGTCCGTCGAGACCGAACAGATCAGCGAGTAATGGGGACGAAGAAAGCAACGGGACAGGCTCTCGCTCTCTCGCTCACAGCCGCACGCCATGAACGGCATAAAGCGACCAGCGAACAACGGCAAGGGAGGACACGCGAGAAGGCCCGAAATGGGCCCGTGCGTTCACAATTTGAACGACGATATTATGGCGAAGCACCCGATCGGTGTCAAGATGTCAGGCCATCGTTCACAATCTGAACATTGAGGGCAACGCAACTGCCCACGGACCGTTCATTTATTGAACGTTGGGCACGGTATCCAGCGGGCGCGCTCCTCGCGCGTAAATGCTCTCCGACGCCACACCGGAGTACCGGACCGCCACATCCTCCCACCCGGAATACCACCCGCGGATCTCCTCCTTGCGGTGAAAGCTCGTGAAGCCCGCGCTGAAGTGATCGAAGTTGTTGTGCTGATCCGGCGAGAAGAAGAGGATCTGGCGCCCCACGAGATACACCACGGGACCGACAAACGGGATCTTCTCGAGCAACTTGCCGAACGCCGTTAGCACCAGGCAAAACCGCCATGTGGTCTTGTACGAGGCCTTCGCGGTCCACGCGCGCAGCCACCGGTTGGTCGCGTACAACACGCGGTTGCCCTGGCCGTGGATGAAGAGGGAAAAAATCCCACCAGACTTCACCAGCGGCTGGATGCGCTCGAAGGCGCCCTTCGCATCGGGCGTGTGATGCAGCACGCCGACCGAATACACCACCTCGAACGTGCCCGGCCGGAACGGAAGCTTGAAGAGGTCCGCTTGCACCACGGCCACGTCTGCGCGGATGCCCACGTTGCGCTGGGCAATCTCGACGGCGGACGAGATGTCCACCGCCACAACACGCGCACCCCAGTCATTCGCCAGCTTCGCATACCGTCCATTGCCGCAGCCCGCGTCGAGCACGAGCTTGTTCCGGTAGTCCGACGGCACTGTGCGCGTGTACTCGAGGAAGATATCGCGCTCGGCCTGCCGTTCGGCCGTCTGGTGGCCGTGCTCCGGGTACAACCGCGTCCACTCATAGCCGAACGAATCGCGGCTGCGCGCCTGGTCGGCGTCCAGTTCGTGCTGGACGAAACGCGGCACGCCGCCGACGATGGGATAGCGATGACTGGCCCCGCACGACAGTGTGCCCGCCACGATCTCATCGCCCTTCCAATTAGCCCCGTCGAGGCTCAGCGCCCCACCACACTCAGGACAGACGAGCAGATCCGGCAGCCATGAGTGCACAGCGGGAGTGTACCGATTCTCAGAGACGGAAGATTCGCGGCGACGAATGGTTCTTGAGCGCGTTGCGCGTGTCGACGAGCAACGTGTCGCTCTTGAGCAGCGCGTCGTAGTCGAACACCCCGTGATCGGTGCAGATCACGGCGCAGTCGGGCGCCGCCGCGAGCGCCGCGGCCAGATCGATCGACGAGAGCGTGTGGCCGCCGTGCCTGACCTCCGGCACGTACGGATCCGAGTAGCTCAAACGCGCGCCGCGCTTCGACAGCAGCTCGAGCACGTCGAGCGCCGGCGACTCGCGCATGTCGTTGACGTCCTTCTTGTACGCCACCCCGATCAGGTGCACGCGCGATCCGTTGATCGACTTGCGCGCCGTGTTCAGCGCCTCGGACACGCGCTCCACCACGAAATCGGGCATCGCCGAGTTCACGCTGCCCGCGAGCTCGATGAACCGGCATTCGAAGCCGTTCTGCCGCGCCTTCCACGAGAGATAGAACGGATCGATCGGAATGCAGTGGCCGCCCAGCCCGGGACCTGGGTAGAACGGCATGAACCCGAACGGCTTGGTCTTCGCCGCATCGATCACTTCCCACACGTCGATGTCCATCTTGTGGCACATCAGCGCGAGCTCGTTGACCATGCCGATGTTGACCGCGCGGAAAGTGTTCTCGAGCAGCTTCACCATCTCGGCGACTCGCGTCGAGCTGACCTGCACGACGGTGTCGACGGTCGATCCGTAGAGCAGCGCGGCCGCCTCGGTGCTCGCGGCGCCAACACCGCCCACGACCTTGGGAATGTTGCGGGTGTTGAATTTCTGGTTGCCCGGATCCACGCGCTCGGGCGAGAAGGCGAGGAAGAAGTCGACGTCCGCCTTGACGCCGCGGCTCTCGAGCATCGGCTGGACGACTTCGTCGGTCGTGCCGGGATAGGTCGTTGACTCGAGAATGATCAGCTGGCCGCGTTCTTGAGCGTCGCGGCCACGGCTTCGACGGCGCGCACGACGTAGGACAGATCCGGATCCTTCGTCTTCCGGAGCGGCGTCGGCACGCAGATGTCGATGACGTCCATGCTGCCGAGGTCGGCCATGTTCGTTGTGCCGCGCAACCGGCCCGCCTTGACGACCTCGCTCAACTCCGCCGAGGAGACGTCCGGGATGTAACTCCGGCCCGCGTTGATCTCGCCAGTCTTGAACTCGTCGACGTCGAACCCGGAGACGTCGAACCCCTGGCGCGCAAACTCCACGGCCAGCGGCAGGCCGACGTAGCCGAGCCCGATGACCCCGATTTTTGCGCGTTTCGTGCGGATCCGATCGAGGAGACCTTGATGATTCGCGTTCGAGCTCATCTTCGTACTGTTGACGGCGTACTGTTTACCGCGCCGGGACGCGCGCGGCCAGCGGCGACGAGCCGAGCAGCGCCAGATCGGCGTCCACCATCATCTCGATCAGTTGTTTGAAGTCCACACTGGGCGCCCAGCCCAGCTCCGCGCGCGCCTTCGCAGGATCGCCCAGGAGATGATCGACTTCGGCCGGACGCAGCAGCGCCGGGTCGACGCGGACATACTTCTGCCAGTCGAGCCCGACGCGGGCAAAGGCGATTTCAATCAGCTCGCGGACCGAGTGGCTGACCCCCGTGGCAATCACGTAGTCGTCCGGGTGGTCCTGCTGCAGCATCATCCACATCGCCCGAACGTAGTCGCCGGCGAATCCCCAGTCGCGCTGCGCGTCGACGTTGCCGATCGGCAGGCTGTCGGCGAGCCCCAGCTTGATGCGCGCGACGCCGTCGCTGACTTTGCGCGTCACGAACTCGAGACCCCGTCTGGGCGATTCGTGGTTGAAGAGCATCCCGGAGACGGCGAACAGGTTGTAGCTCTCGCGGTAGTTCACGGTGATGTAGTGCGCGAATACCTTCGACACGCCGTACGGGCTCCGCGGATAGAACGGCGTTTGCTCGGTCTGCGGCACCTGGCGCACCTTGCCGAACATCTCGCTGGACGACGCCTGGTAGATGCGGATGCGGGTGTCGACCTGCCGCACCGCGTCGAGCAGACGGGTCACGCCCTGGGCGTTGAACTCGCCCGTCAGCATCGGCTGATCCCACGACGCCGGCACGAATGACATCGCCGCCAGGTTGTAGATTTCCGTGGGCCGGACCTCGTCGACCAGCCGCAGCAGCGACAACTGATCGAGCAGGTCGGCAGGCCTGAGCACCACGCGATGGGCGATGTGCTGGATGCGCCAGAGATTCGGGGCGCTCGACCGCCGCACCATCCCGTACGACGTCGTACCCTTTGTCGAGCAGAAGCTCGGCAAGATAGGATCCATCCTGGCCGGTGATGCCGGTAATCAATGCGCGTTTCGTCATAGGGGATCTTCAAATTGTAGGCGGCGCGCCGGCGGACCGTCAAGCCATTCCGCGACCGGGGTACAATCGCGGCGGATGGACGACAGCGATCGATTGCGGCAGGAAGCCGACGAAGCGGAGCGCGTCTACAACGACGCGCTGACGGCGGTCGACCACGCGTTCATCCCGGTCGACGAAACGCCCCGCCCCGTCCCGCCGTGGCCCGACGCGGTGCTGCCGCCGCCGGCCGGCCCGCACAAGCCCTGGCTCCGTATCGTCCACCGCTGGCTGGCCCCCGTGTTCGCGCGGCAGCGCACCTTCGACAACCGCATGGTGGACGCTATCGTCGCGCTCACCGACCAGGAACGCGAAGTCGCCTTCGCGCGTTTCGAGACCGCGCTCATCATCTTCCTCCAGAAGATCACCGCGTTCGTCGAGAGCAAGGATCGACTGCTCGCCGCAACGGCGGCAGCGCGGCTTGACCGGCACGACGAACTGCTCGGCCAGCTCCCGGAAATGCGGACGCAGTTCGCCGTGCTCCAGCGCGCGACGCAGATGCTCACGCGGACAGGCGACACTCCGCAGTCGGCAGTGGGCAGTCGGCAGTCGGCAGTCGGCAGTCCGCAGCCGGCGGCCGGCAGTGCGCAGCCCCGCGCGAACCCCTCGAACCTTTCGAACCTCCCGGACTACCAGTACGTCGCCTTCGAAGATCGGTTTCGTGGCTCCGACGATGAGATTCGCGAGAAGCTGCGGGCGTATGTGCCGCTGTTTGCCGGAGCAGCCGACGTGCTCGATATCGGCTGCGGGCGCGGTGAATTTCTCGCGTTGCTCAACACTGCCGGCGTGAAGGCTCGCGGCGTGGACACGAACCGGGAAATGGTCGCGACCGCCTGCGAGCGCGGTCTGGACGCGGTGCACGCGGATGCGCTCGTCTTCCTCGACACGCTGCCCGACGGCTCCGCTCGGGGGGCTGATGGCCGCGCAGGTCGTGGAACACCTGACGCCGCCGTACCTGTCCCGGCTGCTCGCCGTCGCCTTTCAGAAGCTGCGCGCCGGCGCGCCAATCGTCGTCGAGACCATCAACCCGGCGTGCTGGCTGGCGTTCTTCAGCAGCTACATCCGCGACGTCACGCACGCGCAGCCCGTGCACCCGGAGACGCTGCAGTACCTGCTGCAGGCGAACGGCTTCGTCAACGTGACGCTTCAGTACAGCCAGCCGGTGCCCGAGCACCTGAAGATGCAGCCCGTGGACGTACCGGCCATCGCGGCGGCAGGCGGGGACCACGCGGCGGCGGTGGCCCAGATGGCGCGAACGGTCAACGCGAACGCGGCAATTCTCAACAATCTGCTGTTCACGTATTTCGACTACGCCGCCATCGGATACCGCAGCTGATGGAGCGGATCGACGTCGCCGTGATTGGCGCCGGCGTTACCGGCCTGGCCTCGGCCCTCGCGCTCGCGGCGCGCGGCCGATCGGTGTGCGTCCTCGAGCGGCACCCGCGCCCCGGCCTGGATACCAGCACGCACAACAGCGGCGTCATTCACGGCGGCATCTACTATCCAGCCGGGTCCCTCAAGTCGCGGCTCTGCATCGAAGGCCGGCGGCTTCTCTTCGATTTCTGCCAGGCCCACGCCGTCCCGCACGCTCGATGCGGCAAGTTGATCATCGCGTCCGAGGACGGCGAGATCCCCAGGCTCGAAGCCCTCTTCACCCGAGGCGTCGAGAACGGCGTCGAAGGCCTTCAGATGGTCGACCGCGCGTTCATCGCGGCACGGGAGCCGAACGTTCGCGCGGTCGCGGCCATCTTCTCGCCCGAGACCGGCATCGTGGACGCCGAAGCGCTCGTCAGAGCGCTCCTGCGCGCCGGCGAAGCTGCCGGCGTGATCTTCCTGCCGGGCACCCCGCTCGCCGGCGCCGATGTTCGCGTGGACGGCGTCGAGATCCGCACCGGCCGGGAAGCGATTCTCGCGGGTGCGATCGTCAACGCGGCCGGCCTCTATGCGGACGAGGTCTCGGCGATGCTGGGCGGCGAGACATTTACGATCTACCCGGTCCGCGGCGAGTACGCCGAGCTGGTGCCCGCAAAGCGATCGCTGGTCAATGGCCTCGTGTACCCGCTGCCCCATGCCGCCGGCCACGGCCTCGGCGTCCACGCCACGAAATCGACGGCGGGCAACGTCTGGTTCGGCCCGACGGTGAAATATCAGGACCGCAAAGACGACTACGAAAGCGACCGTCTGCCGGTGGAGGAATTCGCGGAGGCGGTGACACAACTGCTGCCCAATGTCACGGTTGCCGATCTGCGGCTCTCGGGCAGCGGGATTCGCCCGAAACTGCACCCGCCCTCCGACTCGTTCGCGGATTTCCTGATCCGCCGGGATCGCCACAACCCCCGAATCGTCCACGCAGCCGGCATCGAATCGCCCGGCCTGACATCCTGCCTCGCGATCGGTGAGATGGTGGCGGAAGATCGTCGAAGAGAGATAAGTCGGCAGTCGACAGTCAGCAGTCGGCGGTTGAGAGTCCTTGCGTTCTGCATTCTGCATTCTGCATTCTTCATTCGCCATTCGACGTTCTACATTCCGCCGCGAAGCGGCGGACCGCGTCCTGCCACGACGGCATCGGCGCGCCGGCGGCTGCGATCTTCGCGGTCGACAGCGCGCAGTAGAGAGGGCGCGGCGCGCGAAGCGTCATGCCGGTCATCCGCACGGGCATAAGCCTCGGTTCGACGCCGAGCTGGGCCGCCAGTTCCCGCGCGAACTCGAGCCACGTGCAGTGCCCGCTGTTGACGCAGTGGTAAAGGCCCGCCGGCGCGTTCTTCTCCACGAGCTGCAGCGTGGCGGCCGCGGCGTCGATGATGTAAGTGGCCGACACCGTCCGATCCTCGAACACGCGCGCCTCCCCGCCGGCCAGCAGCGTCTTCACGATCGACGCGACGCTGCCCTTCGACGGTCCGCCGCCCTCTGCCCGGCCGAACAGGCTCTCGACGCGCAGCACGTAGGCGCGGGGCGCGTCGGCCGCAAACCACTCCCCCAGGAGCTTTGACGCGGCGTAGGTGCTCTTCGGGTTGGGCTGATCGCGTTTCCGTGTAAGGCGCGGTGGCGGTGCCGTCGAATACGAAGTCCGTGCTGTAGTGCACGAGCGTCGCACCGTGCTCGGCCGCGGCACGGGCCAGCGCGCGAACGGCGAACGCGTTCGCGTTCAGGGCATCGACGGGATGGTCCTCGGCGCCGTCCACGTCGTTGTACGCCGCGCAGTTGATGATCACGTCTGGCCGCACTCGGGCCATCGCGGCCGCAACCGCCCGGTCGTCCGCGACGTCGAGCGTGTCGCGCGCCAGCGCCACCACGTCGTGGCGGGCCTCGCACTCGCGCAGGATCGCCGTCCCGAGCTGACCTCGCGCGCCGACGACGGCAATGCGCATCAGGCCGGCCTCTCCAGCACGCCTTCCCAGCGCGCCACCACGACCGTGGCCATGCAATTGCCCATGACGTTCACCGCCGTACGGCCCATGTCCATGATCTGATCGATGCCGAGCAGGACGGCCGCGCCCTCGAGCGGGAGATCGAACTGCGTCAGCGTCGCCGTCAGCACCACCAGCGCCGCCCGCGGCACGCCGGCCACGCCCTTGCTGGCGAGCATCAGCGTCAGCATCATCACGAGCTGCTGGCCCACCGTCATCGGCACGCCGGCCAGCTGCGCCGCGAACACGCTCGCCAGCGAGAGGTAGAGCGTCGACCCATCGAGGTTGAAGCTGTAGCCGAGCGGCAGCACGAACGACGACGATGTTCTTCGGCACGCCGAAGCGTTCCATGACCTGCAGCGCCTTCGGAAGCGCCGCTTCTGAACTCGCCGTCGTGAGCGCGATGAGGCACGGCTCGCGAACAGCCTTCAGGAATGACAGGAACGGGACGCCGACGAGCACCGACACGCCGACGAATCACGATCCCGATAAAGAGCGCGAGCCCGACGTACATGAGCGCCACAACCTTGCCGAGCGTCAGAAGAATCGCCGAGGCCCTTGCTGCCGACCGTCGCGGCGATGGCCGCAAACACGCCGATCGGCGCGAACACCATCACGTACGACGTGAACGTGAACATCACGTGCGCCGTGCTCTCGAACACCGCGAGCACGGGCCGCCCAGCGGGCCCGAGGGCCGCGAGCGCGACGCCGAAAAACGTGGCGAACACCACCACCTGCAGGATGTCGCCGCGCGCCATCGCGTCGACGACCGACGTGGGAAACAGATGCAGGAAGATGTCCCAGGCGCTCTGACTGTTCCTCGCAATGGCCGCGACGGTCGCGGTGTCTCCCGCCGGCATGACGATGCCCGCACCCGGCTTGAAGATGTTGGCGAGCCCCAGGCCGATGGCCAGAGCGACGGTGGTGGCGACCTCGAAGTAGACGATCGCCTTGAAACCAATGCGGCCGAGGGCTTTCAGATCGCCGGCGCCGGCGATGCCGGCCACGAGCGTCGAAAACAGGAGCGGCGCGATGATCATCTTGATCATCCGCAGGAAGGCGTCGGCCAGCGGCTTGACCGCGATTCCCGCTCCCGGCCAGGCAGCTCCGAGAACAGCGCCCGCGACGAGCCCGATGAGAATCTGCGTCGTGAGCGAGGGGATCCGGCTGGTGGACGTTTTCCCGCCAGGCACGGGCGCGCCCTGCGACGGAGCGGCTGTGGGTCCGGTGATCACACGCCGACTCTGCCGACGACGTAATCGCCGATGGCGCTGACGACCGCTTCCTGCTGCGCGGCAGCGAGCTCGCCGTAGATCGGGAGCGCCAGGCTCTCGGCCGCGGCGCGCTCGGCGCGCGGAAAGTCGCCGCGCCTGTGGCCAAGGGTCGCAAAGCAGGGCTGCAGGTGAAACGGCACGGGATAGTAGATCTCGGTGCCGATGCCGCGGTCGTCGAGATGCGCTTTGAGCCCGTCACGGTCCGGCGGTTCGAATGACGAACTGGTTGAAGATGTGCCAGCGGTCCGGCGGTTCGTTCGGCAGCGTGATCCTGTCGAGCAGCCCCGCGTCCCTGAACAGCGTTCGATAACGCGCGGCGTTCGCGCGGCGGCGCGCGGTCCACTCCGCCAGGTGCGGCGCCTTGACGCGGAGGATGGCCGCCTGCAGCGCGTCCATCCGGAAATTGGCGCCCACGGCTTGATGGTAATAGCGGGGCTCCATGCCGTGGGTACGCAGCAGCCGCGCCTGTTTCGCCAGCCGATCGTCGTTGGTCGCGAGGAGACCCGCGTCGCCGAAGGCGCCGAGATTCTTGCTGGGGAAAAACGAGAAACAGCCCGCAGTGCCCAGGCCGCCGAGCAGCCGGGACTTGTACGACGCGCCGATCGCCTGCGCGGCGTCCTCGATGACCGGCACGTATGCGCGCGCGGCCACGTCGAGAATCGGATCCATGTCGGCGCTCAGCCCGAACAAGTGAACCGGGATGATGGCCTTTGTGCGAGGGGTCAGCACGGCAGCTATTCGCTCGGGATCGAGATTGAAGGTGGTCTCGTCGATGTCCACCAGCACCGGCTTCGCACCGAGACGGGCGATCGCGCCGGCCGTCGCGAAGAACGAGTACGTGGAGGTGACGACCTCGTCGTCGGCGCGGATGTCGAGCGCCATCAGCGCGAGCAGCAGCGCGTCAGTGCCGGACGAGACGGAGACAGCGTGGCGCACGCCGAGCGTGCGCGCCATGTCCTCCTCGAACGCGCTGATCTCCGGCCCCATGATGAACCGCTGGCTGTCGCAGACACGTTCAATCGCGGCGAGAATCTCCGCGCGAAGCGGCAGATACTGCGCGTGCAGATCGAGCAGGGGGACCTTCACCGACATCTGGGTAATTGAACCACAAAGGCCTCAGCTTTGTGGTTCATCTTCTCGACTTGATGGCCGCGCGGGTCTCGCGATCCGCCTCGCGCCGCCGTTCGGTCTCGCGCTTGTCGTACTCTTTCTTGCCCTTGGCGAGCGCGATGGCCACCTTGACGCGGCCCTTCTTGAAGTAGAGGCGCGTCGGCACGAGGGTCATGCCGCGCTCGACGGTCTTGCCAATCAGCTTGCGGATTTCCTGACGGTGCAGCAGCAGCTTCCGGCGCCGCAATGGCTCGTGCTCGGCGTAGCCGCGGTGGCTGTAGGGGCTGATGTTGACGTTGAAGAGGAACACCTCGCCGTTTTCAACGCGCGCGTAGCTGTCGCGCAGGTTGACGCGTCCTTCGCGGATGGCCTTGACCTCGGTGCCCATCAGCGCGACACCGGCCTCGAACGTTTCGAGCAGGTGATAGTCGTGAAACGCCTTGCGGTTTTCCGCGATGTTGGCCTGCGCCAGCTCGCGCTCGGTTCTTTCCGCCATCACGCCGACCTCGCGAGCCTCGCCGCCAGGAGCACTGCCGTGACCATGCTCTCGGCGTCGGCAGCGCCCTTGCCCGCAATGTCGAACGCGGTGCCGTGATCGACGGACGTCCGCACGATGGGCAGGCCGAGCGTCACGTTGACCGCCCGCCCGAACGCGACGAGCTTGACCGGGATGAGCCCCTGATCGTGGTAACAGGCGATGACGACGTCGAACTCGCCGCGGCGCGCGCGCACGAACACCGTGTCACCGGGAAACGGCCCGGACACGTCGATGCCCCGTTCGCGGCAGCGGGCGATCGCCGGGACGATCGCCGTCTCCTCCTCGCGGCCGAACAGCCCGTGTTCCCCGGCATGCGGATTCAGGCCCGCCACCGCGATCCGCGGCGCGACCTTGTCGAATTTCGGCAGCTCGCACGCCGTCAGCGCGATCGTCTGTTCCATCAGGGACTGCGTCAGCAGCGCCGGGACGTCGGCGAGCGGCACGTGCACCGTGGCGAGCACGACGCGCAGCTCGTCGGAATAGAACATCATCGCGACGTGAGCGGCGCCTGTGAGGTGCGCGAGCAGGTCGGTGTGGCCGTTCCACGGCAAGCCGGCAAGGCGCAACGCCTCCTTGTTGATGGGCGCCGTCGCGATCGCCTGTACCGCGCCACGCTGCGCGTCGGCCGTGGCGCGGACAATGGCGTCGTACGCGGCGCGGCCGGCTTCGGCGGCAAGGACGCCGGGCGCGAACCGTTCGCCGTCATCGGCGCCGTAGAGCACGGGCTCGGAGACCGCAAGCACCCGAGCATCGGCGGCCGCGCGGCGCGCGATCTCTGGCCCGATCCCGGCGGGGTCGCCTTCGGTTATCGCGATTCTGGGCTTCACGTGTGGTCGCCGAGTGTCAGGTCGTGCAGCCGCAGCTGGAGCCGCAGCCGCCGCCGCTTCCGCAGCCCGAGGGGTTGTCACAGCCACCCTCGCTGCCGCAGCCGCCGTGGGCGACGCCTTTTGCGTTCGGGAGCTCGTAGCGCAGGCAGCACTTCAGCCGACCGCACAACCCCGAGAGCTTCGACGGGTTCAAGCTGAGGTCCTGCTGCTTGGCCATCTTGATCGACACGGGCTCGAAGGACGTCAGAAAGGTCGTGCAGCACAGCGGACGCCCGCACGTGCCGTAGCCGCCGATCATCTTCGCCTCGTCGCGCACGCCGATCTGTCGCATTTCGATACGCGTCCGGAACTCGGTGGCCAGCTCGCGGACAAGCTCGCGGAAATCCACGCGGCCGTCCGCCGTGAAGTAAAACACGAGGCGCGACCCGTCGAACAACTGCTCGACCTTCGTGACCTTCATGCCGAGCCCGCGCTCGCGGATCTTCAGCATCGCGATGCGGTGCGCTTCACGCTCGCGCTGTTCGTGCTTCGCGCGCGTCACGATGTCGTCGTGGGTGGCAATACGCACCAGCCGCGGAGGCTGGGTGTCTCCGGCGTGCTGGCGCCGCTCCACGGTCTGTGGAATCGAGCGGACCAGCGTGCCGACCGCCGCCCCGCCCTCCGCCTGCACCACGACGGCATCGCCCGGGCGCGGCACCTGGCCGCCGGGCAGGTTCGGCGACACATAGGTATGCGGCCGCCCCACCGGCGACAGCTTGACCGAGACGAGGCGAACCGTGGGAGCAACGCTCACAGGGACACTATATACACAGTCGGCAGTCGGCAGTCGGCAGTCGGCAGTCGGCAGTCAGCAATTAGCAGTTCGAGTCGCCGGCCGCGCCGAAGCTCGATCGGACATGGGGGAGAGCGGAGCCGGGTCGGGCGCCGATTACAGCTGCAGGACGAGCCAGTCGGCCACGATCTTGACGCTGGCGTTGCAGTCGAGGGCTACCAGCGCCTGATCGACGGCTCCGTAAGCGGTCATGGCCCGCCGGCTGCCGTACGCCGCCGACAGACGGTCGAGCTCGGGCTGCAGATCTTCGTTGGCCAGCGCGACAGACGCCCGGGTGGACAACAGCTCGAAATCGCGCAGCAGCGATGCCATGGCGTGCAGGTGTGAACCCAGCTGAGCGCGATCCTCGGCCCCGCTGTTACCGCCGCCGGTTCCTTTCAGCAGATCCTTCGCCGCCTCGATCCGCTGGCGCGGGTCGGCGCTCGCTGCCGCAGCTTCCAGCACGCGCCACGCTACGTCGCGTGCCTCGGCGTCGATAGCGCCCTGACCGGACACGTGAAACCGCAGATGCTGGCAGCGCGACCGCACGGTCGGCAGCAGCATGTCCGGACGCGCCGTGATCAGGATGAACACGGACGAGGGCGGTGGCTCTTCGAGCACCTTCAACAGCGCGTTCTGCGGCGATGCCGCCATCGCGTCAGCCTCGGTGATGATGACGACGCGCCGCCGGCCTTCGAACGGGCGGTAGCCGGCGCGGTCGATCACATCGCGAACCTGCTCGATCTTGATCGACCCGGTATCCCCCGGCTCGACGACGATCACGTCCGGGTGAACGCCGCGCGCAATGCGCAGGCAGGCCGCGCACGTGCCGCACGCGTCGCGCAATTCGCCCTCGCCACTTGGCGACAGGCAGTTGAGCGCCTGCGCCGTGGCCACCGCCGTCTCGCGCTTACCCGCTCCGGCGGGACCTGAGAAGATCAGGCTCGGCGGGAGCGCCTCGCGATGCACCGAGCGCGCGAGAAGGGCGACGAGACGCCGCAGCCCCGCGTGCGTGCCGCCATCGATCACGTCCTTGAACGGCATGGGGCAGCCCTACCGCGGCAGGTAGTGCAGCAGCTTCAGGATGTCGGAAAACACGCCCATGGCGGTCACGTCCGCGCCGGCGCCCGGCCCCTGCACGACCAGCGGCGTCCGGCGATATCGCTTCGTGGTGAACGCGATGACGTTGTCGCTGCCCTTGGCCGATGCGACCGGGTGATCGCGCGGAAATTCCTTGAGCCCCGCCTGCGCCTTCCCATTCTCCAGCGTCCCGACATAGCGCAGCACGGCGCCGCGACGGCCCGCGGCCTCCACACGGCCGGCGACCTCGGCGTCGTACGCGGAGAGCGCGTCGAAGAACCTGGGCGAGAACGTGCCGCGCCGCAGCGGACGCGGCACGAGGCTGTCCACCTTCACCTCGTCCAGTTCCATCCGCAGCCCGATCTCGCGGGCGAGAATGAGCAGCTTTCTCGCGACGTCCTGACCCGACAGATCGTCCCGCGGATCGGGCTCGGTGAACGCCATCTTGTGCGCGTCGCGCACCAGCGCGCTAAACGGGACGGTGCCGTCGAATGTGTTGAACAGGTAGCTGAGCGTCCCGGACAGGATGCCTTCGATCTTGACGATCTCGTCGCCGCTGGCAATCAGGTCGCGCAGCGTCGACATGATGGGCAGGCCGGCGCCGACGTTGGCCTCGTAGAAGAAGTGCTTGCGCCGATGCGCCATCTGCTCCATCAGCGCCGAATAACGTTTCCACGGCAGCGCGTTGGCGCGCTTGTTCGGGGTGATGATGTGGAAGTTGGCGTCGATGAACGCCGGGTACGCGTCGACCACCGTCGGGTTGGCCGTGCAATCGACCATCGCCGCGTTGGTCAGCTCGAGCGCCGTCAGCCGGCTCGCCAGGCCTTCCGGGCTCATGCGGCCGCGCGCCGCGCCGAGCGCCGCCCTCCAGTTAGCGAGGTCCACGCCCGCCGGCGAAACGACGAAGCGGCGGCTGTTGGCGAGTGCGACCACCCGCACGTCGAAACCGCGCGACGAGCAGATAGTGCCGCTGCTGGCGGAGCTGCTCGATGAGCGCGCTGCCGATATTGCCGACGCCGATCACGGCCAGGGCCAGCCGCTTGCGCGACTCGAAGAACGCCTCATGAATCGCGTTGAGGGCCCGCACCTCGTGCGCCGCGTCGATGACGCACGAGATGTTGCGCTCCGATGCGCCCTGCGCGATCGCATTGATGTTGATGTTGTTGCGGCCGAGCGAGTCGAACAGCTTCCCGGCGATGCCCGGACGGCCCTTCATCCCCTCGCCGACGACGGCAAGAATCGCCTGGTCGGGCTTGTGATCGGCCATCATCAGCTGCTGGTCCACCTCGTGGCGGAACTCCTGCTCGATCGCCTCGATGCCGCGCGACGCGTCCTCGCTCCGGACCGCGAAGCAAATCGTGTGTTCCGACGACGCCTGGGAGATCAGGATGACGTTGACTTTCTTCGCGGCAAGCGTCCGGAACAGCCGTTCCGCGATCCCCGGCACGCCGACCATGCCCGGGCCGCGCAGCGTCAGCAGCGAGAGGCCGTCGACGGTGGTGATGCCCTTGGCCAGCGTGTCGGCGGCCTCGGCGGCCCTGTTCGAGATCAGCGTGCCCGGCGCCGCCGGATTGAACGTGTTCTTGATGAGGATCGGGATACGTTTCGTTACGGCCGGCGCGATCGTCGCCGAGTGGATGACCTTCGCGCCGAAGTACGAAAGCTCCATCGCTTCTTCGTAGGTCATCCGCGGCAGCACGAACGCGCCGCGCACGAGCTTCGGATCCGCGCTCAGCACGCCGTCGACGTCGGTCCAGATCTCGATGATCGACGCGCCGACGGCCGCTCCGACGATCGCCGCGCTGTAGTCCGACCCGTTCCTCCCGATCGTCGTCGTCTGGCCGTCGTCGGTGGCGCCGATGAACCCCGTGATCACCGGGATGGGGGCGCGGCGCTTGCGGAGGAGCGGAGCGAATCGCTTTCGGATCGCGCGGTTCGTCACGGCGAAAATCACGGATGCGTGCGTGAACTGGTCGTCGGTCCGCACGAAGTCGCGCGCGTCGGCGAGCTCGGCCGGGTGAAAGCGTTTCAGGTAGGCGGCCAGAATCAGGGCGGACAGCCGCTCCCCGAAACTGGCGGTCATGTCGAGCGCGCGCGGCGGGCAGTGGCGAAGCAGGTAGATGCCCTGCAGCGTGCTTTTCAGCTCGTCGAGCAGTGTGTCCACCTGCTTCCGCACCCCGGCGCGTCCGCGCGCGACGAGTGTGGAAACCGACGCACGATGCCGCCGGGCGATCTGGTCGAACGCGCGCAGGTACCCCGGGTCGCCACGTTCGGCGAGACGCGCGCAGTCGAGCAGTTGATCCGTTACGCCGCGAAACGCGGACACGACGACCAGCACCGGTTCGTGCCGGCGCGCATCGAGAACGATGGTCCCGACAGCGCGAACGGCCGCAGGCGTAGCAAGAGAAGACCCGCCGAACTTGAGTACTTTCATGGCAAGTTGTGTAGTGTACCGCGCCCGGACGTCGGTTGGTCAATTGGGGGGCGCGCGCGGCGTGGAGCGAGCGGACGCGCCCGAGGGCCGTCCCGGCTCGAACAGGGTGCGAAGAACGGTCGATCGATTCGCGCGGACGAAGGAGGGAAGTTTTTCCCGGCAGTGATTACTGGCCGACGTTGGCCCGGACGTAGCTCTGGTCCGGCGTCTGGCGCAGGAAGTTCTGATCGACGAGGACATCGAGCAGCCTGTCGCACGTGTCGCCGTCGAGGCCCCACAGCCGCTGGAACTGCTTCTTGGTCAGGTGGAGACCCGGAACCTCCGCGAACTCCCCTCGAATGATCTGCAGCCAATCCGCCACCGTCGTTTGAACTGGTGACATAGCGCCCTCCCCCACGAATCGGCTTTCACGCCCCGCGAGATTTTCCGTGACCATATCGAACATTTTCCCATCCACCATCAACGGAAACGGTAAAGGTCCCGTAACATTACGAACACGAATTTCGATTCGCCAGCGTCTCCGCGTATACAAACATCTGGCCAGCTGCCGCACCCGGCGCGAAGACCGCCTGCATTTCGTTCGGCGGAGGCTTCAACTCGGCGGTTCACGTACCGTCTGTCCTCGCCAAGCGTCACAAATGGCAAGCTGAGCACCGGGCCTGCGACTTGCACAATCTTTGGACGCAGCACGCCACGAAAGGATCGCAGCATGACGGGAGTCCGGCGCATCCTGTTTGCGTCTGATTTTTCCAAACGGTCGGGCAAGGCATTCGCCACGGCGGTGAAGATGGCCGGAACCAACCGCGCGGCCCTGACCGTTTTACACGTCATCCCCTCGCCGGAACCGATCAGCCTGGACGAATACGTCGGGCCCGGCACGTGGCGGGAGTTCGATCAGGTATCCACCGCGCCCTGCCCTGTCCTGACGGTCCCAGGCTGAGAGTGACACGTGATCCGCCTCAATGGCCTTGCGCTCGCGCCGCCGCAACTGCCTCGTCGCGGCTGGAGCGCGGTGTCATGGCAAACGATCGCGTCAGTGACGTTGCATATCGTCGCGATCGTGGGGCTGGCCACGCTCGTGGACCATTCGAGGTCGCGCACGGTTGAACAAACGCTCGCCGCAAGGGCGGCGCTGCCCGACCAGACGACGCACATGATCTTCATCGCGCGTCCGGAGCAAACACCGGGCGGCGGCGGAGGTGGGGGCGGCAATCGCCAGCCCGGACCCATTCGACGGGCGGAAGGCATCGGGCGCGATCGACTGACGGTGCCGATCGTCAAGTCGCCGCCTGCCCAGCCCATCGTCGCGAGCCCCTCAGCGCTCGTCCTCGACACCCCGCCGCAGGGGCTGCTCCTCGACGCCAAACCGCTGGCCTCGGGCACGCGCGAACAGATTGGATTGCTCGAGGGTGGGGTGGCCGGCACGACGTCGCAGGGCCCCGGATCGGGCGGCGGCGTGGGTGAGGGGACCGGAACCGGCATCGGCCCCGGTCAGGGAGCCGGCGTCGGGCCGGGATCCGGCGGCGGCACCGGCGGCGGCCTTTACAGACCCGGCGGAGCCGTCAGCACGCCGCGCCTCCTGAAACAGGTGCCGCCGAAATACACGGACGACGCGCTGCTACGGAAAGTTCAGGGCACCGTCGTGCTGGAGTTGGTCGTGACGAGGGAAGGTCGCCCAGCGCAAGTTCGCGTGCGGCGATCGCTCGATCCCGGCGGGCTCGACGAGCGCGCCATCGCCGCCGTGAACGACTGGCGTTTCGAGCCCGGCCGCCTCGCGGGCCGGCCGGTGGACGTGCTCGTGACGGTCTATCTCGACTTCACAATTCGCTAGGCCGACTGACGACTGCCGACTGGCGACTGTCGACTGCTGACTGGCAGCGCCGGCGACACCGTAGTCACTTCCCCGCCAGCGTCGCGACGCGCTCGTCGCCGGCTCCGTAGAAGGCAATGATGTTGGCGCGAAGCGCGGGCGGAACGTCCGTGTACTGGCGATCGTCCAGCTTGTCGAGCAGTTCGGCGTACGTGTCGTCAGCGAGCGTGTACTCGCCTCGCGCCGTGGGCCGTCCGGTATCGAGATCGAGGTTCGCGAGGCTGAGCTGACCGGCGCGCAGCGCCTCCAGCGATCGGCGGAAGCGTTCCCTGGTGCTGCGGAAGCTCTCGAGGAACAGGCGCTCCGCCTCCGGTGTCGGGACCCTGAAGCTGAGAGGACGGAACGGACCGATTTTCGGAATCAGCGCGTAGACGAATGCGACGAACCGCCCGAAGCCGTGCGGCCGCGCGTAGTCCTTGCCGAATTCCTGCTCGTAGTCGCGCCGGGACAGGTTGAACACGAACCTGGATTCCTCGATCCCCGGCGTGACCTGTTCGATTTGCTCCCGCTTCTTCTTCCAGGCGACCTGTGTCATCTGCGGGATGGTGGTCGCCACGGCGTGACGATACGTTCCGATCGCGAGATCTTCGTTGAGGAAGAGATCCTTCATGTCCAGGCCGTAGATCTCGCGGTAGGTCTGCGCCAGGGCCGACCGCGCGACCTTGAAGCCGATGTACTTGTGGTAGGCCTCAGGCGCATACGCGCCGGCCGCGACCTGCACGACGTCGAACCCGAACTCCACCATCAAGTGCGTCCGGGGTGATTCGGCGTACGTGACGTTGTTGCCGAACTTCGCCTCCATCTTCGGATACATGAGCGGGACGGCGCGGTTGACGGCGAGGCGATGGCCATCCGTGTCCGCCGCGTAGTGGCCGAGCGCGCCAAGCGCGAACGCGTACTCGTTGACGTCCCGCGCGTTGCGGACGAGCGCGCGTACGAAGTCGCCCGTGCGCACGTAGTGCAGCAGGTTGCTGAAGAAGTGGCTGCCGAACGGATAGTAGCCGAGGTCCTGGATGACGCAGCCGCCGTACGCGTAGGCGCGCGCCTCTTCGAGCTGGCCGGGGCTCGCGGCCGGAAATCGCGTGCGCAGCAGCGGCTTGATCGAGCCGTCCCAGAGCACGTCGATGTTGGCTTCGTGTGTGAGAACCGAATACGCCAGCGCCGGCCGGGGCGCGACAATCGCGGCGGCCAGCGCCAGCAGCAGGCATCTTCCAGCGTGATTCACGATCGCGCGGATGCCGCGCGTCATGGCTAGTTCGTCTTACCGCTCACGAGCAGTACCACACCGCCGATAAGAGCGAGCCCACCGACAATCGGCGGAAGCGGCACGGTCTTTTTGCGATCGGCCGTCGCGTGCACCGGGCCCGATGTCGACGACAGTCTCACGCTTGGTGTACGTGAAGCCCTGGTAGATGAGCGCCAGCAAACCGAACACGACAAGCAACACGCCCAGGATTCTCATCGAACACCTCTTTGAAGAGCCCTAGGTGCCGCGCACGCCAATGCCGCACGCGCGCAGATCGCCCGAGCTCATACCTCGACCGAATGCCTGCACGCGCTGTGCCGAGGTGCCGTGCGTGAACCGCTCGGGCATCACCCGGCCTGTTGCCATTTTCTGCAGGCGGTCATCGCCGATGGCGGACGCCGCGCGCAAAGCCTCATCCGCATCACCAGGTTCGAGCTCGACGTGGCCGGCCTTGAATCGTCCCCCCTGCGACGCGGCGTGTCCCCAGATACCGGCGAGGCAGTCGGCCTGGAGCTCGAGCGCAACCGACGCGCTGTTCTGCCCGACAGCTGCTCCGCGCGTGCGCTCATCGAGGCCGAGCAGATGCTGCACGTGATGGCCGAGCTCGTGGCCGATGACGTACGCTTGCGCGAAGTCCCCCGGCGCGCCGAACCGCTGCGTGAGATCATCGAAAAACCCAAGGTCGAGGTAGACCTTCTGATCAGCGGGACAGTAGAACGGGCCGGTCGCGGCCTCAGCCGACCCGCAGGCGGACTGGATCGCGTCGCGAAACAATACGACGCGCGTGCGCTCGTAGCGCCCGCCGAGCTCCTGCTCGAAGGTGCTCTGCACGTCCTGGGCGACCGCGTCCACGAAATCGACTTTGCGCTCCTCCTGCGGCGTGCTCTGGACCTGGCCGCCCGAATCCACCACCTGCGGCGATCCCTGGTTCGCGAGGGAGAGGAAGTCGGTTCCGGTCACCCAGCTGAGCACACCCAGCACCAGCAGGCCGCCGATGCCTATCGGCACGGCCCGCATGCCGGAGCTTCCACGTCGATCTTCAATGTTCCCGCGATCTCCAGAGGACCACTGCATGTCTCACCTCATCTCCGACGTATGCAACTTGGAGGCTAGGCTGTCGGGTCGAAAACTCCGCGGACCGTGTGCGTTCGCTACACCTGAGGTCGCTCGATCGTCGCATTTCGATACGTGATTGTCTCCGGTCACCGGCTGGCGGGCTTGGCGTCCGTCACCCGGACCTCCGTTCCCGGACGGATTTCATCAGTTCCGCGCGCGACGACCTCATCGCCGGCCCGCAGATCGCCGAACACCTCGACCAGGACGCCGGATGCGAGTCCGGTCTTCACATCGATCCACTCGGTGCGGCCGCCCCGTACGCGCACGACGAACGTCCGATCGGTCGTGCTCGCAACGCTGCGGCTGGGCACGAACAACGACGGAGCCGGACGGCGCACGGGCCAGCGGACCTGGCAGAACGTGCCGGAGGGCAGGCGTCCGTCGCCGTTCATCACATCCAGTTCGACGGCCATCGTCCGCGTTTTGACGTCGACGGTGTTGGACGCGCGCGCCACCGTTCCGAAAAAGTCGACGCCGGGATACGCCGGCACCGTGAATGCCACTCGCGTGCCGTTCGTCACGCCGGCCGTATACGCCTCCGGAACCGGTACCGTGAGGCGCAACCTGTCATTGCGAACGACGCGCAAGAGCGGCTTGCCGGCGCCGGCGCCGCTTCCCGGGCCGACCAGCGCGCCCGGGTGAACGTTCCGCTCGGTGACGACACCGTCGAACGGCGCGACGACTCTCAGATACCCTTCCATGTCCGTAATCGATCGAACCGCCTGCCGCGCCGCCTCGACGGTCTGCTGCGCAGCGACAATCTGGCTCTGGCCCGCTTCGACGTTCTTCTGCGCGAGCACGACGTCGTTGCCGGCGACGGCTCCCGGAGTGGCCGACGCGGCCTTCAGCCTGTCGAACGTGCTCGCGTCGGCGTCCGCCTTCGCGCGCACGGTCGCGAGCTGCGCCTCGGCGCCCTGCAGCCGCGACTGTGCTTCGGCCCGCTGCGCCAGGAGTTCTGGCGCCTCGATCTCGATGAGCACATTCCCCGTATGGATACGCGATCCGCGATCGACGGGAATCGCTTTCACGAAGCCCGTCACCTTCGGGTAGACATCCACCGACTCGTACGGTTCGAGCTCAGCGGGCAGATCCAGCGTGACGCTGGCGGCTTGCTCCACCACGCGGACCGTCTCGAGCACGGGTGGGCCTGTGGTCTCTGATGACCGCGCGGGCGGGGCGGATGCGCGACCACCGCAGCCCGCACTCAGGAGCAGCGCCACGATCGACCACCGAGACAATTTCATGCGTGCCCCCGAGAGGAATGGGCGCTGTCTGGATCGTCGGGATCGAGCGAGGCCGACGCGACGCGGGCGGACTGCTGAACGGACGAGTAGATGGACGGCAGGACGAAGACCGTCGCACATGTGGCGGCCAGGAGGCCGCCTATCACGGCGCGACCGAGCGGCGCCGTCGCGGCACTTCCCTCGCCGATCGCGAGCGCCATGGGCGTCATGCCGGCGATCATTGCCGCGGTGGTCATCAGCACGGGACGCAACCGGGCTCTCGCGGCCGCGACGGCGGCGTCCATGGACGTCCCGCCCTGCCCGCGGGCCTGCTCCGCGTAGGTGACGAGAAGAATCGCGTTCGCGACGGCGACACCGACGGCCATGATCGCGCCCATGAACGATTGCACGTTGAGGGTCGTGCGCGTCAGCGCCAGCATCACGACAACTCCCGCGAGCGCGGCCGGAGCAGTCGACACGACGGCCAGCGCCAGCCGCGCCGACTGGAAGTTCGCGGCCATGAGCAGAAAGATCACCGCCACGGCCACGGCCAGGCCGGCCGCGATGTTTCGGAACGTCTCGCGCATCGGCGCGATCTGGCCGCGAACCGACACCGTCGCACCGCGAGGCGGTCCACCGGCCCTCGCGATCGCCTCGTCCACGCGGCTCGCGACGCGCCCGAGATCCTCGCCTGCGGTGTTCGCCGAGAGCGTCACCATCCGCTGACCGTTGAACCGATCGTATTCGCCGACAACCGTTCCGGACTCGACCTGCGCCACGTCGCCGAGCAACGCATGGGACGCGCCGCCTTCGGACACCGGAACCACGCGCAGATCTTCGAGCGTCTTCATCTGCGGCTGCGGCACCTCAACCTGCACTTGAAAGGCGATCCCCGTACGCGGATCGGCCCAGTAGTTCGGTGCGACGAACCGGCTGGACGATGTCGCCGCGGCGAACGACCGCCCGATCTGCTCCACGCTGACGCCGAGTTGCCCCGCCCGCTCACGGTCCACATTGACCGCAACAGACGGGTAATCGAGCGCCTGTTCGACGTGGAGGTCGCGCAGCGTCGTCACCTGCCCGAGTTCGCCGCTCAACTTCGCGACGTACACCCGCGTCGCATTGAAATCGGGCCCGGCGACGGCGACCTGGACCGGGGTCGGCGCGCCGAAATTCATGATGCGCCCGACGATATCACCCGGCTCGAACGAGAACTGCACGTCCGGAAACCGGTGTCGGAATCGCTGGCGAAGCGTTTCCTGAAGAGCGGGAAGATCAACGCGCGCCTCCGCCCTGAGCGCCACCTGCAGCACGCCCTCGTGCGATCCGCCCGTCCACAGGAAGATCGTGTTGATGGGATACGAGGACGGTTGGACGCCCACGTACCCGAGCGTGACCTCCACGTTCCCCGGACCGGCCGCGCGGTTGATCTCATCGAGGACGTCGCCGGCGAGCCGTTCGGTCAACTCGAACTTGGTGCCGGCCGGCGCCTGAAACCGCAGCTGGAACTGCCGGACGCCGCCGCCTGGAAAAATCTCGCGGCCGAGCCGGACCCCGACCAGGCCCACGACGGCGATGGTCACGATCACATAGGCCGAGATCACGACACCGCGCAACGGCGCGAGCCGCCGAAGCGCTGTGGTCACGCCGGCGCGCACACGCTCGAACGAACCGGCCTCGTCATCGCCATGCGATCCGCGGAGCAGCCACACCGACAGCACGGGCACGAGCGTGCTCGAGAGCAGGAACGACGCGATCATCGCGAGGCCGACGGCCAGCGACAACGGCACGAACAGCGAGCGCGCCACGCCTGTCATGAAGAACGACGGAGCGAACACGGCGACGACACTCAGCATCGCGAGCAGGCGCGGTACGACGACCTCGCCGCTCGCATCGAGCACGCCGCGCGCAACGGGCGTGCCTCGGGCCAGGTGCGTATGGATGTTTTCGATTGCGACCGTCGCTTCGTCGACCAGGATGCCCACTGCGAGCGCGAGACCGCCGAGCGTCATGATGTTGATCGTCTGCCCCGCGGCCCAGAGCGCGACGACGGCCGTGAGCAGCGCAAATGGAATCGTGACGACAACGATCCCGGCGCTGCGCCAGTCGCGCAGGAACAGCAGCACCATCAGGCCGGTCAGCAGCGCGCCGAGGAGCCCTTCGCGCACGACGGACTGAAGCGCCGCCGAAACGTTCCCGGACTGGTCGAGCTCGTACGACACTTTGATGTCGTCGGGGACGAGCGACTGAAACCGGGCGAGGTTGTCCTTCACCTCTCGGACGACAGCCAGCGTGGAGGCATCGGGACGCTTGGTGACGGGGATATAGACCGCGCGGCGGCCGTTGACGAGGGCGTACACGGTCGGGATGTCGGTGCTGTCGCTCACCGACCCGACATCGCGCACGAATACCGTCGGCCCGGAGCCGGTGCGGATGGGTAACTCGAGCAGATCGTTGATGTCTGCCACGACGGAATTCAACGGCGAGATGCGCGTCTCACCGCCGATGTTCACGCTGCCGGACGGCATGATCACGTTGCCCGCGCTCACGGCCTTGATCACGTCATCCGACGACATCCCGTGCGCCTGCAGCCGCGCCGGATCGACCCGGATCACGATCGTCCGCTGGCTTCCTCCAAACGGCGGCGGCGACGTCAGTCCGTCGAGCGTCGCAAACTGCGGCCGCACCTGGTTGAGCGCAAGGTCCTGAATCTCCCCCAGGCTGCGGCTGGCGCTCGAGAACACGAGGTAGCCGACGGGCACCGCTGCCGGTATCGAACCGCATGACGAACGGGCCGACGGTGCCGGGGGGCATGAACGCGCGCGCGCGGTTGACGTAGCCGATGGTCTGCGCCATGGCTTCGGCCATGTTCGTGCCCGGGTGGAACGTCAGCTTCAGCAGGCCCGTGTTCTGAATGGACTTCGACTCGACGCTGCTCGATGCCGTTGATGTAGAGGAAGTGGTACTCGTAGTAGTAGACGAGATAGCCCTCCATCTGCGCCGGGCTCATCCCGCCGTACGGCTGCGCGACGTAGATCACCGGGAGATCCAGATCCGGAAAGATGTCGATGCGCATGCGGCTGACCGCGAACGCCGCCGTGAGCGCCACCGCGACGACGGCGACGAGGATCGTCACGGGTCGCCGAAGGGCCGCGCGAATCAACCACATGGTGGCGTCCTGCTAGGGGCGGAGGAGTCGGGTGAACGGCGTCAGATCGCCGATCGCGACGGCCTCGGCCAGCAGCCCGCGCCAGACATCGACGCGGGCGATTTGATCCTGCACTTCGGCCTGCGCCAGCAGGCTCTGCGCGTCGGCGATCTCGGTAATACTCGCCAGCCCTGCCTGGTACCGCGCGCGCGCCTGCGTCTCACTCTGCCGTGCCGCCGCGAGCTGCACAGGCGTGTTTGCCGCGACGGCCCGGGCCGCCTGCAGCAGCGCAGCGGCCGCTGCCTGCTGGCTCGAGATGGTCAGCACGGCTTCATCGTACAGCGCCGTTTCGGCTCGCTCCGTGGCGGACGCAGCCGTTTTTCTGGCATGCAGGCCGGAGAAGTCGAACAGGTTCGGGAACACCACCTGGACCCCGGCAGCCCAGTTGGCGCGGTCGAGACCGAGCCCGTCGACGCCGCCGTCGAGCGTTCCGCCGGGGCTCGCGCCACTCCCGCGCGCGAACACGCTCGACTGGAGGTACACGCGCGGGTAGTCCGTGTGCGCGAGGACTTCTTCCTGCGCTTTGACGGCATCCACTGCCGCCTGGCGGGCACGCGCCAGCGGGTGCCCCACCGCTGAGCCGGCGCCCGTGCCGCTCGCGGGCATCCGGTCGAGCAGATCTCCGATGTCGATCTGGACGTTCGCGGTCTTGATACCCAGCGCCCGCGCCAGGGCCGTTCTGGCGAGGATCAACGCCTGCTGTCCCTGGATCAGCCGGGTCTGCGACGCGGCCCGCTCCGCGTCCGATCGTGACGCCTCGGCCCCCGGCCGGAGCTGGTTGTCGACGAGCGCATGGATGCTGCGCGACAGCACATCGCGTCGATCGAAGTCCGCCTGGACGGCGGCAACGGCCCGCTCGGCCGCGACGATGTCGAGGAAGGCCGACGCGACGGTGCGCTGAACGTCGAGTCGTGTCAGCGATTCGCCGGCGCGGGCCTGCGCGACCAGCGACTCGGCGCTGGAGACCGTGGCCTTTCGGAGTCCGAAATCGAAAGGCTCCCAGGCGAACAGCGCGCCGGTCGCGCTCCCCCAGACGCTCTGTCCGGAAGCCGAAGGCAGAACAGGACCCGACATCGCGGGGATCACCGACTGCGGCAGGACCTGTCCGAAGATGTTGTTGGCGGTCGCCCGGTTCGACTGCCACAGCGAGTCAAGCCTGGGGAGATACGCCGATCGCGCGACCTCGACGTCGGCCTCCGACGCGTTGACGCGCTCGAGCGCCGCCCGCACCGCGGGGTAGTGGTCGCCGGCGTACTGGACGGCCTGTTCGAGCGTGAGCGGCTGCCCGGTGATCTGCGCGTCCTGCGCCGCGACGGAAACCGCTGCTGCGCACACGACCGGCACGAGTATCGCTAATCGTCTACGAATTCCGTAACTATGAACCGCCGTCGCCGCAGCTGTCAACACTCGGTGGGACTGGAAAACGGCCGGCTAGGACGAGGTCGCGCGGCGGGACTTCGTCGAGCGTCGAGGCGACACTTCGCCGGTGAGCTCCGCAAGCGAGTGCTGCACCTGTTTCAGAACCTCTCGGCCTTTCGGCGTCAGGCGGTAGAGGCGCACGCCGCTGGGGCGGCTGGGCTCCGCGGCTTTGAGCCAGCCGCGCTTCGCCATGCGCGCGAGGATCGGATACAACGTCCCCGGGCTCAGGCGGTAGCCGTGATGGTGCAGCTCCTCGAGCATCCACTGCCCGTAGATGCCGCCCTCGCCGGCATGATGCAGAATGTGAATTTTCCAGAAGCCGAGGAGGAACTCGCGCACGACCGGATCGCGCATTGCGGCCGATGATAGCGGACGACGCTCGCGAGCGCCACCCTTAACGAAGCCACAACGTGCGGCTACTTCCCGGTGCCGATGTCGTTGATCCTCTGCTGGAACTCGGGATACGTCGTCGCGGCCCCGCCTCGCGTCGCGATTTCAGGCAGATGAGCCTGGCTGCGGAACTCGGCCAGGAACGGGTTCTCGCCAGGCAAATAGTGCGGGACGGCGCCGCGTTTCTGCGCCGCCACTTCGACCACCGACTGGCACGGATACAGCAGCTGCTGCGGTGTCAGCGGGCGAGGGTTAAGCAGGAAGTTGGTGGATTTGACGAGATGCTCGGTGAGGTAAACGGGGTCATTCGTGAACGTCACCTGCGTCAGGACGTTGCCGTGGCGAACGAACTCCTCCACCAGCTCGACCTTGTCGCTCTGCGGGATCCCGTTGCGTCGATGCCACATCTGCTTGATGTGCGTCGTCGTCACGACGAGCGCGTCGCCGCGCCAGGCGCCGGTCGAAAATCCCATCCACGTGTGCTCGGCATTCGGTGACGGATGGGGACGGCCGTCCATCCAGATGACACGACGCTGCTGGAAGTTGCTGATGTCCACGTGCAATGCGACGACGTTCTGCGTCTGCGGATCGCGTTCTTCCCAGATCCGGACGTTTGCCGGTCCCCGCAGGATGTACGGCGCCGAATGCGCACGGCACTGATGTTCCGGGACAGTGAGACGCGAGGCATCCCACGCCTCCGCGAACGCCCGGGCGCTGTCGTTGATCGGCAGGCCAAGGTAGTCGCCGAGCGCCGGGCCGGGAATCCGCTCGGGCTGGTCCTCGTGGAAGACCGCCTGCCAGCTGCCGGTGAGATCCACTTGCGCCGACGCCGTCGCGCTCGTCAGCAGCACCCACATGGCCGCGATGCACAGCGTGCCTCACCTGGCGCCTCTCAAATTGGCGTAGACGCTTTCGACGAACGTCGCCGTCGACGTGGTTCCGGGCCCGGTCTGCGATCCGTAGCGCGGATCGAAGTCGAGCGTGGGGCGCGCGGCCTTGATTTGATCGATCGTCAGGCCCTTGCGGATCATCGCCTGCACGCGATCGCGGACGATCGTGACCATGTCGCGGTATTCGACGACCTCGAACTCGTCGCAGATCCGGCCATGGCCCGGCACGACGCGCGTTCCGCCCTCGGTGAACTGTTCGGAAATCGCCAGGTCGATGATGCGGTTGAGCGACTTCGATGATGCCGTTGACGTGGCCTTTGCGCGCGAGGTCGATCGCCGGGTAGCTCGTGATGTTGAAGACGTCGCCTGTCGCGATCACATCCGAGCTCCGGAAGAACACGAGGATGTCGCCGTCGGTATGCGCCGCCGGCTCGTACACGAGCTGAATGCCTTCCTCGTTGAAGTAGAGATCCTTTTCTTCCTGGAAGAACGTGTCGGTCGGCCACGCGCCGAACGGCGAGGGCGACGCGGCGCCTGTCGGCGCGCTCATCGCCTTGAGCACGTTCTCGTGAGCGACGATGAACGCGCTCCGCGCGCCTTCCTGGCCGAGCTGCTGCGCGAAGTTTCCCGCGACCAGCTGCGAGCCGGCCTGGGCGATCTTCAGGTTGCCGCCCGTGTGATCCGCGTGGGCGTGCGTGTTGACGACCAGCCGAATCGGCTTGTCGCCGGCGACCTTCCTGATGGCGTCGAGCACGTCGTCGGCGTCCTGGTCGCGCTGCGTGTCGACGACGAGGACGCCCTGGGTGCCGACCTGGACCAACGTGTTGCCCGCCGGGCCGGCGAGCAGATACACCTGACCGTGAACCTTGAGGATGTCGATCGTGGACGGTTCTCTGCTGCGTGTGAACAGCGGCCGACGGATCCGAGCAGCAGCGCGCCGGCAACGCCAGCGATGCCCACGAACCGCCGTCGGGTGTGCCGCCGAAGCGCGAAAAGCACGCGGCATTGTACACTCGGAGAATGGCGGATGCGATTGAACTCGGGCTCGATACCTTCGGCGACGTGACCCTCGACACGAACGGCCAGCCGCACTCCCACGCGCACACGATGCGGGACGTGGTGACACAGGCCGTCCTCGCCGATCAGGTCGGGCTCACATTCTTCGGCGTCGGGGAACACCATCGGAAGGACTTCGCGGTCTCCGCCCCGGAAGTCGTCCTGGCGGCCATCGCGGCCCAGACCTCGCGGATTCACCTCGGGTCGGCGGTGACGGTGCTGAACTCGGACGACCCGATTCGCGTGTACCAGCGCTTCTCCACGCTGAACGCGCTGTCAAACGGGCGGGCGGAGGTGATCGTGGGCCGGGGCTCGTTCACCGAGTCGTTTCCGCTCTTCGGGTTCGACATGGCGGAGTACGAAACGCTGTTCGAGGAGAAGCTCGACCTGTTCGTCGCGGTGCTGGCCGGGAAGCCGGTGACCTGGTCAGGCACGACGCGGGCGCCGCTGCGCGATCAGATCGTGTACCCGCCGATCGAACACGGCGGGAAATTGAAGACCTGGGTCGGCGTCGGCGGCACGCCGGACTCCGTCGTGCGGGCGGCGCGCCATAATCTTCCACTCATGCTGGCCATCATCGGCGGCGATCCGAAACGGTTCGCGCCGTATGTCGATCTTTTTCATCGCGCGCTGGCACACTTCAACCACGACGTGCTCCCGATCGGTGCGCACTCGCCCGGGCACGTGGCCGCGACCGACGAGCAGGCGCGCGAGGAGCTCTGGCCACATCACAAGGCGCTGATGACGCAAATCGGCTCAGAGCGTGGATGGGCACCCATCACGCGCGCGCAGTTCGACCACGGCGCGGGGCCGGACGGCGCGATTTGCGTCGGCTCGCCGGAAACGGTGGCGAAGAAAATCGCGGCGACGATCCAGGCGCTCGGTCTCACGCGCTTCGACATGAAGTACAGCAACGGGACACTGCCCCACGACCTGATGATGAAAAGCATCGAGCTGTACGGCACGAAGGTCCAGCCGCTCGTGCAGGAATTGCTCGACAAGGCCGGTTACACGGCCGGGGCGTTCACGTTCCAGGGACAGTAGAAGGGTCCGAGAGATCCGAGAGGTCCCAAAGGTCCCAAAGGTCCAAGAGGTCCGAGGAGTGCGAGAGGTCGGAGAGGGCCCTAGGAGTCCGACCGATTAGAGTCCGCGGCGATGCGGGCGACCATCTCGCATCGCAGTTCACGTTCGGCCTCGAGCCAGTGGTCGACGGCGCCCCGCCAATCCCGCCGATTCAGATATTTCGAGTACGCAAGCGCCGCGATCTCGTCGTGACGGACCGGCAGCGGCGGCGTGTCGGAGCCGGCGGCCTGACGCCAGAGGGATAGGTGTGTTCGCGGGGCGCGCGTGTCCATGGTGGTGCTCGCTGGTGCAAATTCTGCACCGCTCTGTGTTGCCGGAAATAACCAACCCATTGGAGTACGCGCTCGCGCGAGGCGTGCGTCACGGCGATGAAAGTCTGCCTCGCCGCCGAACGCGGTGACTTCGACGTCGAGAGGTGGTGACACCCCGATGAGAATTGTTACGAAGGTCCAAGAGGTCCGAGGGTCTGGAACGAACGACGAAACGAAGACTCGGTGTGCCAAAACCGACCGCTCCCGATCCAGTGGTTTAAGAATAGCGCTCGCCGGCAGCGCCGGCGAGTGCCCACAGTCATAAATGGCTGCCCGGCGCAGAAATCGGACGTGGTCAGCTGTCGTTTCTCGATGCTCGACTGAGCAGGCTCCTCTTCTCCCTCTGCCGCAATCAGTAGCTCTGGTCTTCGGACATCAGCGGCTGACTGTGAGGGTGCAGGCGGTCGACGATGGCCGCGGCGAGGACGTCGTCGCCGAATGCACGGGCGCCACGATGTCGACAAGTCGGTAAGCCTTCGGGCCAGGCGATGCTGATTCAGCCCATCGAACCGAGCGGCTCACGTCGAACGGCCTGACCTCTCCCGCGTGTTTATTCGCGCCAGATCCCACCAACGCATTTCCCGTCGACCACTTGGCGCAACGACGACGTCCGTCGGTCTTCCGTCGATCACCGAGCGTACAGGTGCGACAGCGGTCCGCAGATTGAGCCGGAACACCGCCCCCATACAGTCGCCCACCGTCCTGCCTGCATCGGCAGGATACGGGACAATGTCACGTCCTGCGCCGCGAGGGGCTCCGATGATATGACCAGTTCCCGCGCGTGCAGACGCTGCCGGTATAGGTCCGGGCAAAAGACTTTCGTTGGCGTGATGGTTTTGTGCGACGCGCAAGGCGATCGTGACGCGCGCGTCACGATGGCGAGCTCAGTCTCACACTTTCAGACGGGTCGGACGGCGCAGTCGTCGCACTGGCCGAATCCACGCTCGGGTTTGTCGAGGTCGCCGTCGGCGATCTGCGTCGGGCCGGCGATCACTTCGATGAGGCGCACCGATCGTTCGCGAAGCTCGGAATCACCCCGGGCGTCACCAATGCTTGGTCGGTATCGCCTGGACGGCCTTGGCGGCCGGCGGTTTCGAACGAGCCGACCGCCTGTCCGCGTGAGAACATCAAACAGGCCTGTTCAGGCCATGTGGGTTCCGGCAATGGCGACGTGCTGGATCTGGAACCCTGGGTCTCGCGGAGCTTTCACATGTGGCTATCCTTCGCCATATCACTGGGCGCCAAACACCAGCAGCACGTTGCCGGGCCGGCCGACGATGCCACCGTAGCCGGAGTTCACGAACAGCAAGCCGCCCGCCGCAACCGCGCCGGGACCGTCGATGCTGCCGCCTTTCGCCTTCACGCCGTTCACGGTCGTGAACTCGCGGTTGGTGTCGAACTGCCAAAGCAGCGTGCCGTCGTCGGACGCGTAGGCGCGGATGCCGCCGTCCTGCGACCCCGAGAGCACGGCGCCGGGAATCGCCGTCACGGCCGCTCCTTGCGAGGCGTTGCAGTCGCGGCTGGGCGTGCCGCACAGCGGCGGCTCCGCCGGACGGCTGCCACGCCCGTTTGCCGCTGGCGATGTCGATGGCGACGATCCCGCCCACCGCCGCGCCGTTCCATTGACCCCGATATATTCGCGGACGTCCGTCGGTGGCGCCGCCCCACTGGCCGCCGCGGCCGCTGCCCTGGCCGATTCGCAGCTGCCAGACGAGCGCGCCCTGCTTGTCGGGATCGAGCGCGTAGGCCATGCCCGATTTCTGCGGCAGCACCAGCAGATCGCGCCCGCCGGCGTTGACGAGCGCGGGCGACGCCGAGAAGTCGAAGTCGGGACCGAGCGTGTCCGGACAGTTCGGGTTGTCCGGGTTCTTCGCGCGGCAGCCGAGCGTCCAGGTGTCGTCCGGCGTCAGCTGATTGGACCAGCGCACGCTTGCCGCTCTTGATGTCGAGAGCGACGATGGCATCGGTCATCGGCTGCGCGGGATCGGCGTACCCGTTGCCGGTGCCGACGTACACTGCGCCTCGACGAACGTCGATCGTCGGCGCCGACCAGATGCCGCCGCCGGCAGGGCCCCACTGCGGCGTGCCGGTCGCGTTCGTGCCGCGCGATTGGCGCTCGCCGACTGTGTAGGTCTTCCAGATGACCGTCCCGGTGCCGGCGTCGAGCGCCGAGACGCTGCCGCGGAACGTGCAGCATTCGGTACTGCGGCCGACCGCCCTGGACTTCTTCGTTGAGGCCCTGGACCGGCACGTAAGATGCGGCCGTCGTAATACGCGAGCGTCGCCGGTGATCGCGGCGTACGGATGCTCGTCGATCTTTCGGATCCAGACTGATCGGCCGGTCGTGGCGTCCACCGCGTACGCGTTGGCTCTCAGATCGCCGAAGAAGACCGCCCATCCGCTGGCGCCGCCCGGCACCCGGTACGGTGCGACCAGGAGCGCGGTACGGACGGTCGCTTCCGCGCGGAACGACCAGTGCGCGCATCCGGTTCCCGGATCGAGGGCATAGACGTCGCCCCGATCGCTGGCGACGAACAACCGGTTGCCGACGAGCGCCGGCTGGGCACGCGCGGACGTGACGTCGGTGTAGCCGAACGCCCACTTCAATGTCAGCTTCGGCAGATCGCGGCGGTCAGGCCCGCCTTCGAGGCGAAGCGCGTGTTCTCGAGGCCGTTGCCCCAGCCGTTCCAATCGCCGGCGGCCCATCTCCCCGAAAGGGTGACGACGACTTGCAGGCGCACGACGGACGCGTCGGTCGATGTCTCTCGTATCGCGCGTCCGCCGAGAAACTCCGCGACAGCGCGCCGATCGGCGTCGCTCAGGGGCGTCGCCTGGATTCGCATCTTGCCGTTCAGCAGCGTGTTGAGAATCGCCTCCGGGCTGGCCTGTCGCAGTGTCGCGAGATCCGGAGCATTCGCGGGCGCGGCGCCGTCTGGTGAACCGTGACATGAGGCACAACTGGCCCGGAAGACGGCGCCGCCGCCCTGGTCCTGGGCGGCCCCACGCGACGGCAGGCCCAACAGCAGCGCGAGCGCCACCGCGGCGCCCATCCTGACCGCCATCAGCGGTCCAACGCGTGTCTTCGCGCGTCGCCTCGCCGCTTCATTTTGTCTTGAGCCGATCACGAAAGCTCATGGCTTCGAGCTCGACCCGGACAGCGTCCTCGATGGGAATCACGGGGCGGGCCTCAAAGACAAATGCAGGCAACATCGAGCAGAACTTGTGAACCGCCGCCGGCTCATCGCAGTCCAGCATCATGTACCCGCCCCAGTCACCCACCCGAATGACGAATAACTCGATCTTGAAATTGGCAGGTGCCTTCCATTGCGTGAACACCTCCAGAATCCGTTTTTGGGCGTTCTCGTATTCGATCGGTGAACCTTGAGACCGTTCGGACCAGGTGAGCATGTATTTCATGGATTCCTTTTGTACGACCGCATGTCCTCGTGCGCGCGGATGTTAACACGTGTGTGCCATCGCGGCGATCACGCTCCAGTCTCGTAAACGATCGCTCACGTAGACTTCACGAAACCGATCAGATGCTCGCTCACGATTCCCGGCTGTTCCTCTTGAGGCCAGTGGCCGGCGCGATCCACCAGCTGCACTCCGCTGAATTTCGTGTACCCGGTCTTTCCGGCGCCCCCAGCGCCTCCCGCGATGCGGTTGGCGCCCCAGTCCTGCTGACCCGCAAGGAACTGGGCGGGGACGTCGATGGTCCTTCCCGAGAACGTGAGTTGCTCGGCCGTGTTGGCCGGAAACGCGGTCCGGCGGTGCCGGTAATTGTGCAGCGCCCCGGTCCACCCTGAGGCGTCGTATTCCTGCCCGTAGACATCGCACTCCGCCTGCGTGAACCACTTGCAGTTCGCGATGTACTCCTTCGACGGCATGTACGCCGCCATCGTGGCCGGCATGCCACGATCCCTTCGCATCACGTAGTACTCCGGCATCCGCGCGTTCTCCGCCGCTGCCTCTCTCGCGGTCGGCATCGGCAGCAAGGGCGTCAGGTTCTGGTTGCCGGGAAACTCGCCACCCTTCATGTAATAGAACGCGCGAAAAAAGTCGCTCATGCTCTGGGGCATGTGCTTCATGTCTTCATCGGCCTGCCTGCTGGCCCAGTAATCCTGGTAGTCGCGGCGCGGCGGACTGAGCTTCGCGAACTCCGCGTCAAGTTCCGCGGTGGTGTACGCGGGTGTTCTTGCCGTGCCGGCGAAAGGGAACGATGGCGGCGCGCCGCCCGCCGACGAAACCGTCGTCAGGCGCAGAAACATGTCGGGCCGAACGATGGCGGCATACGTGGCAATGAGCTGACCTTGATCGTGCCCGACGATGAGCTCCGCCTTCCGGTAGCCGAGGGCATACACGAGCGCGATCTGGTCGCGCACCATGTTGAGGGTCAGGAACGCCGTGGGATCCGCGGCCCAGGACCTGTCCCAGCCAACCGTGCGCCCAAACCCGCGGCAGTCCGGCGCGACCACGTAGTAACCCGCGTTGGCGAGTGCCGGCATCACTTTGCGCCAGCTGTACCCCAGGTTCGGAAATCCATGGAGCAGCAGGACGAGAGGCTGCCCCTGCGCTCCCGCCTCGAGCATGTTGACGGTCAGGCCATTCACGTTCCGCACGAGCCGCGGTGAGACGCCCGGGGGCAACGTGTTGTTGCCGTACGGCGGCAGCTTCTCGAACGGCGCCGTCGTCGTGATTTGCCTCGGTGCAGCAGCCGACGCGATCGCCGCGCCTCCGATCGCATAAGCGCCCGCGAGAAACTCGCGTCGCGAGAGTCCTGGCGTCGCCGTGCCTTTCATGTTGCCTCCTTGTGTCGCCCGCTTCGCACTTGATGCGGGCGACACACGAGGCATAGTCTGAAGCAGCTGACGTCAAAACTACAATCCGGCCTTACGAGCAGCGGTCACATCATCGGGGATGCGGTCCTCGCCCGGTGGGGTTCGCGCGAGCGCGCCATTCACGCGTGCGAACGTCGGATGACGGCATGGTACAAGGCAAGCACCACGACGGCGCCGACGACCGCCACGAAGAGACTCCAGAGGTTGAAGCCAGTGACCCCCGTCGAGCCGAGCGCGGCGAAGATCCATCCACCGACCACACCGCCGACGATTCCGAGGACGATGTCGCGGAACAGGCCTTCGCCCGTTCTGTTGACGAGCATGCTGCCAATCCATCCCGCGATCGCGCCGAGCACAATCCAACTGAGAATTCCCACGATGACCTCCTAGCGGTTGAGTTGCGGTGCCTTTGCGGACAAGTGCTGCGCGATCTTCGCGATGGCCATCGTGCCGAGAACCTTGACCAATATCGGGTGCTGACTGAAAAAGCCCATCGCCTGATTGAACGCGTCGGGCCGTGTGTCGTGCACATGCGCCGCCACCTTCGCGACGTCATCCGGCGATGCTTGCTGCGGATTCGCCGCGACGCTGCGATCGATTCCGAGTTGCGTGAGCATCGAGGCGACGCTACCTGCCCCGCTGCCAACGGCATTCAGCAGCGTCTGCAGGAACTGCCCGCGGACCGCCGGACTCATTTCGCTCGCCGAGTTGCCGATGCGTTCTTGTACTTGTTCCCGACCCAACGAGCTCAACGCGGGCCCGATCACAGAGCCGAGCACATCGTGCGGCACCGCGCTCGCGATCGTGTCGTAATCGTTTCGGGCTTGATCCCGGGAGATATTCCAGTTCGCCCCGGCATACTGTTGGAGCAATCCGCCAATCTGATCGAGCAAAGCCATCCATCCCTCCTTCTCGGGTTCGTTCTCCTGTGGTTCAGGCAAGCGTCACCACAGGGAGCCGTGCAACCTGGTTGCCACGACCGGCAAGCGCTCAACGGATACGGCAGGGTCAGCCTCGGACGGCCGACGCGAGGCGAAACGAGCAGCTCAGTCGTCGAACGTGCGGCGGCGAGCCGTCGTCGGTGCGAAGGAGGCGTTGGCCAGTGTCCGCGCGACGGTCAGGCTGGTGCGCTTCAGCTGTTCAGCGCCACCCCCCGCGTGGCGGCGCGGACAGGACGTCGTTCACCAGCGTGAGGCAGTCATCTGCTGATTGAGGTCAGCGCCTCGTTGACGGCTTCTCCGACCAGTTCTGGCTGATCGAGCTGCACATGGTGTCCACTGCGCTCCGCGATGACCAACTTTCCTCGCGTCGAGAGCGCGGCCAGTGCCGCATGATCCTTGCGATGTTCCTGTTCGTACCTCTCCGCATCCGCGCCGCTTAGGTCAGCGATTCCGCGGGTCAGCACAATCAACGGAACGTCGCCCAGCGGATGCATGTCCCTCGCATGGTCTGCGCGAAGGGCGGCGAGTTCTTCTAACTCGACCGGGTTGGACCCGGCGGCCTGGTGCTGCCAGCGGCCAAGGGTCCAGGTCCGCATCTGTTGCGCTTCGACCGGCAGTTTCTTGCGCTCATCTGGATTGGCGTCCCGGCTCGCCTCGACAGCCGCCGCCTTCATCTGCCGCAGTGCGTCCGGGGGCACGTCACTCTCACGCAGCGGGCTGTCCTTCTGTACTGGTGGGATCGCCCGCAAGGCTGGCAACTGAGAGGCGCGCTTCGCCGAACCATCCGCCGTCAGGCGAAGGGGATCGCTCTCTCCGGGGTCCACGAGGACCAGGCCGGCAACTTGCGTCCGATAATCTGAGGCATACAGCTGGACGAGCCAGCCGCCATATGAGTGGCCGACGAGAACGTATGGGGGCCGCACGTTCGCTTTTTCGAGCAGCGTATGAAGCTCGTAGACGATTTGATGCAGCGTTCGGGGATGCGGGCCGAGGTCGCTCCAACCGTCACCCGCACGATCATACGAACACACCCGCGCCACCGGAGCGATGCGCGGCTGGACCAGGCTCCATTCGACGGAAAAGTCGCCAAGACCCGATTCCAGAATGACGGTGGGCCGGCCTTGTTTGCTCTCGCCACTGCAGTTCAAGTGGAGCCGCCAGCCTCCGACGTCAATGAGGCGTCCAGGTGGGGGAAACGGCGGGCCCGCCGGCGCCTGGGCGAATGCGCCACGTCCACCGATCATCGTGAACACGGTCACAATCAACGCGATGAGGCGACGCATGAGGCATAGTCTGAGGCAGCTGACGTCGAAACTACAATCCCAACGTGACTGATAGCGATCAGTGTCGTGTTGTCTGTTGCGAAACTGGAAAGCGGGTTGCGCTGGAAACAATGGGGTGAGAATTAAGTCAGGGGACAGAGAGCGTGCTCTCTGTCCCTTGACGACTACGTGTGGCCGGTTCTCAGTGTCGAAGCTGATTGGTGACGTTGCCCTCTTCGTACACCTCGCAATTGGCGCGCTCTGCCTGGATTCCGTCGCCGGCGAACGCCCCCTGCGCCGGACGCAGGACACGCGTCGCCATCACCCAGGGCTCGACGAACATCTCCGGATCGTCGATCGTCATCTCGTATCGGATTTCATTCCCGACCCGCGTGAGCTTCTCGATGATATGCATGCTGCTGGAGTGCAGCAGGCCGCCGCGTCCCAGCCACGTCGAATCGACGAAATTAATGGAGTCGATGACGAGCGTATCCCCTTCCCAGTTGCCGATGCTGTTCCCGTAGTACGTGGCGAGGCTCGCGTTCCGTGGGTTCCGCTTGCGACCATCCGTCGGGATGTCGCGGAATTCCGCGTTGCCGCCGCCGTAGTCGGCATTCGCCCCGTAGAAGAAGATGACGTCTTTGTCCTGCTGGATGATCCGCCGGGGCGTGCCATGTCGTGGGATGCCCAGCGGCTGGCACGTCATGACCGGGTCGTACTTGTTTGTCCACTGATCGAGTTCCTGAATCTTGTCCCAGAACTCGGGTTTGTAAACGGGATGCCCCCAGACGCCAAACCGCGAGGGCGAGAGCCACTCGTAGTCCACCCAGAAGTTGTCCATCGGGATGTTGCAGTTGACCTTCGTCTGCGTTGGCCCACACCGGCGGGTGCCGCCACCGGTGATCGGGTTGAAGGCGCCCCCCCAGTTTCCGGTCAGATCCGGCTTTCCATCGGCCGTCCGCGGCGTGGCGACGGCTGCAGTCTGCGCGGCCGGCGGCTGGCTGGGCAACGTCCAGTTGGGAGGCTGATTCGTCGGCTTCATCGCCGCCTTGACGCTTGCCGGAACCGGCACCGTGACATACATCTGCGCCGTTTCCGTCAGCGTCGTCGTGATGTCGCGGGCGACGGTGCCGTTCTTCTTCTCCGTCATCCTGCCGGCGTACAACGCCTCGGCCGGGTTGAGCGGATTGTTCCAGTCTTTGTAATCGCTGTAGGTGAACTCGTACGTGTTCGCGCCGTTCTTCACCACGACACTCTCGGCCATGAACTTGGCGTCGAGCGTGGCGGTCGCCGTGGCCGTGGGGACGCCGGGGATCGGGTACGTCAGCACCGGCTTGTTGCCAACCCACGCGACAGACGTTTTGCCGACCGTCATCACATCGGCTGGCAGCTGCTGCGGCCTGGGGGTCATCGGCGGCGGGTTCGCCGTCCCGGCGAAGGCGGCCTTGAACGCACCCTGCGGGCCTGACCACAGGCGAATCATCCGCTCCTCGACGGCTGCCGGCATCGGCGTGGCTTTGCCCTGGCCCGGAACGAGTTCGGCACCCGGAATGTCTTCGTTCCAGGCATACGCTCCGCTGAGGACTTCGATGTTGGAGCAACTCTGGCCATTGGGACGCGTGCCGGTGATCTGGATCCGCTCCCCTGATTTCTGGTAGGTGATGCTGGTCCGGTACTTCGTCGCATTGCAGGGTTGTCCGTCCACTTGCACCGTGCCCTTGCCCTGATACTCGAGGGTCATGAGGACGTCGTACTCCTCATTGCTCCGCAGCATGCCCATGTACCAGCCCCAGTTGAACAGGACGGCCTTCAGGTCTTTCGCGCCGGCTGCCGGAGTGTAGGGCGGCGGGCCGCCTCGACCACCCCGACCCTGTGCGGGAGCCTGGGCGCCTGCGGGCGGCGCCGCGTCTCGAGCTTGAGCACTCGACAGGGACGGCACGGTGATCGTGACAATTGCCGCGAGTGCGACACTCGTCCGCATCATTGTTTTGCGAGAAGCCATACTGATCTCCCGTTATCGAGCGCGCAGTCCACTAATCGTTGGGGTTACCGTTGGAGATATTCAGGACGCTGCCGTCCGCCCGCGTAATCGACTTGAGGAACCCCAACGGATTCCCGTTCCGCGCCGGGATGAACTTCGCGGTCAACGGTTCGCCCACCTTGAGCGCATTCGGGCCGACCTTGCTGATCCCGCGTTCGGCGAGCGTCGTGGCCGAGCCGGTCGTGAACGTCCAGTCGGTCGTCGTGCCGTCCGGATTTTTCACGGTGATCGTCATCGATCCGTGCGGGTTCACGAACTTGATGAGGGTCAGCGTGCCCGCGATTTCCTTCTCCGCCTTCATGTCGTAGACGCCGGCGAGCGAATGGTGCGCCTGGAGCGAGGCACCCGCCATCAGACACCCGCACACGACGACATATCCCAGAGCTCGTCCAATCATTTGTGCCTCCGTAAATTTGCGATCGGCACCAGGTGCCATCACACAGCCACCGAAAAGAAGCCGGCCAACCGTCCGCCGGAGTGTCGCCGCATGCCGCGCGCCCCGGCGCAGACCAACGCCCTGATTGTAGCGGCGTTTCCCATGAGAAAGGCGCAGCATTCGAGCCCGTCTTGCAGCAAGTATAACGCTCGTTCTGAGTCCCTGGAACGGGCCGCCGCACGGGGCGACAGGCCCTCAAACCGATCGACTCGAACGGTTGAAGCCACTTCGCGTGACAGGCGGACTTTACGGAAAATTAACGAATCCCGCGCAGCGCAGGACAGTTCTGTCTGCGACGTGACTGTCGCCCCGCGATTCGCCACGCGCCTTGCCAAAGCGATCGCGCGGTGTTAACGTACAACCGAATGGTTGTACGTAGTAAAGCGAACGACGAAGGGCTCAACCAGCTGTTCCGTGCCCTGGCCGATGGCACGCGGCGGGACATCCTGGCGCGGTCGCTCACGGAAACCCCATCCGTGTCCGATCTGGCCGCGCGGTACGAGATGAGCTTCGCCGCCGTCCAGAAGCACGTGGCCGTGCTCGAGCGCGCGGGTCTCATTCAAAAGCGTGCAAACGGCCGCGAGCAACTGGTCTCCACCAACCGCGCACGGCTCCAGCGCGCCGGCGAGCTCCTCGACCACTTCGAATCCATCTGGCGCCAGCGCATGGCGCAGCTCGACGACGTTCTGCTACCGAAAGGAAAATGAGTATGCCGCTGACCTCCGTCACCAAAGACGCCGCAACGCTCACCCTGACCGTCGTGGGCGACTATCCCGTTCCGCAACAACGCCTCTGGGACGCCTTCGCCGACGCTCGTCAGCTCGAGCGCTTCTGGGGACCACCCACCTGGCCCGCCACGTTCACGCGTCACGACATGAAAGTGGGCGGCCGCGCCGAGTACTTCCTGACGGGGCCGAAGGGAGAACGGTGGAGCGGCTCCTGGAAGTTCACGGCGGTGAATCCCATCAGCTCGTTCGAGGCGCAAGACGGCGAAGATAACGCCGAGGACGAGAACATGCCGTCGGCGATGAAGTTCACCTTCGAAGCGACGCCGACAGGATCGCGCATGATTGGCGTCACGCAGTTTCCCAGCCTTGAGGCGATGGAGC
>CAVWHY010000009.1:0-862024 GCA_963754955.1 uncultured Acidobacteriota bacterium | reverse complement strand
AACCCCACCTGGAGGGAAGGGTGCTCCCCGACACGTTCGCGGTTCTCGGCGCGGAATCGCCCAACAGGCCACCCAGGGGGATACCCCCGGTCTCCGTTACGACGAATTGTGCGCGATCGATCCGGCGCGGCAGTACAATCCAGCGGTCACCGATGGGCCCCACGGAACCTGCATCCCTGTCGGTCGACGATATCAGCCAGCTCCTCCGTGCCTGGAGCGACGGAGACCAACTCGCCCTCGCGCGAGCTCACGCCGGTCGTCTATGCGGAGCTCCGCCGGCTGGCGCACCGCTACATGCGAGGTGAGCGCAGCGACCACAGCCTCCAGACGACCGCCCTGGTCAATGAAGCGTATATGCGTCTGGTGGATTACAAGCGGATGCAGTGGCAGAACCGGGCCCATTTCTTCGCGGTGTCAGCGCAGTTGATGCGCCGTATTCTGGTCGAGCATGCACGACGTCATAACCTCAAACGCGGACGCGGCGTGCAGCATGTCTCGCTGGATGAGGCCGTTCTCGTGGGCGCCGATCCCGGCGCCGACCTCGTCGCCCTCGATGACGCACTGAACGCACTCGCGCGCGTCGACCCTCGCAAAGTGCGCGTCGTCGAACTGCGCTTTTTTGCCGGCCTCAGCGTCGAAGAGACCGCCATGGTGCTCAAGGTCTCGCCGGTCACCGTGAGACGCGACTGGAGCAGCGCCAAGATCTGGCTGTATCGCGAGCTCACCGGTGAAACCGACGATGGACTTGGATCACTGGAAACAGCTCGATAACCTGCTCCAGTCCGTGCTCGAGCGTCCGCCCGAGGAGCGCGACGCATTTCTCCGGCACGCCTGCGCGGGCGACGAGCCGCTGGAGCGCCGGGTCCGCGTTCTGTTGAGCGCGGAACCGGAGGCGAAACAGTTCCTGGAACGCCCGGCGATCGAAGTGGCCGCACTATCGCTCGCCCACGACCAGACCGACAACGCGCCAGCGCGCGCTGACTCCTTGATCGGCCAGACGCTTCTCCCACTACCGCATCGTCGAGAAGCTCGGCGGCGGCGGCATGGGCGTGGTCTACAAAGCGGAGGACACCCGGCTCCGTCGCTTCGTCGCGCTCAAGTTCCTGACCGACGATCTGGCTCGCGACCGGGAGGCGTTGAGCCGGTTCCAGCGCGAGGCTCGCACCGCCTCCGCGTTGAATCATCCCAACATCTGCACCATTCATGACGTCGGCGAGCAGGACGGCCGCTCCTTCATCACGATGGAGTATCTGGAGGGCTCCACGCTGAAGGAGACCATCGCCGGGCATCGCGGGTTGGAGATGGACACGGTGCTGACCCTCGGCATCGAGATCGCCGACGCGTTGGATGCGGCGCACAGCGCCGGCATCATTCACCGCGATATCAAGCCCGCCAACATTTTCATCAGCCCACGCGGCCACGCCAAGATCCTGGACTTCGGACTGGCCAAGATGGGAAGCCTGATCGCGCACGCCGCTGATTCACCGACGCTGAGCTCCGCCGCGACGCAAGGCGGCATGGTCCTCGGGACGGCGGCCTACATGGCGCCGGAACAAGCTCGCGGCGAGATGGTCGATCACCGCGCCGACCTCTGGGCGCTGGGTCTTGTGCTCTATGAGATGGCGACGGGAACGCGTCCGATGGCTGCCGTCCGGCTCCGGGTCGAGAAGGCCCCCGATCTGGAGCGCATCATCTCGAAATGCCTCGAGGCCGACCGCGAGCTCCGCTACCAGCACGCATCGGACGTTCGCGCAGACCTTCAGCGCCTGAGAAGGGACTCGGGCTCTGCGCTGGCGACCGGCTTCACCGTCACGCCACCGAGACGCTGGAAGATGGTTCTTGCTGCTGCTTCGACAGCGGTGCTGACGCTCTCGGTCGCAGCATACGTTTATCTTCTATCGGGCGGCGCCGACGCTCACGGAGAAAGACACGATCGTCCTCGCGGACTTTGAGAATAAGACGGGCGATCCCGTATTTGACGACACGCTGCGCCAGGGACTGTCCGTCGACCTTCAACAATCGCCGTTCCTCAGCCTGATTTCGGACGGTGAGGTGCAGCGAACGCTGCCGCTGATGGGACAGCCGAAAGATGCACGGGTGACTCCGGAAATTGCGCTGCAGATCTGCGAGCGAACCGCAAGCGCCGCTGTTCTCGAAGGCTCGATCGCGAGTCTTGGAAGTCAATATGTATTGGGCTTGCGCGCCACGGCACTGCGATACGGGCAGTATCCTGGATCAAGAGCAGATTCAGGCGGCAAGCCGAGAGGATGTTCTCAACTCCCTCAGTCAGATCGCGAGCAGGTTCAGAACCCGGGTCGGCGAATCGCTGGCTACGGTGGAAAAGCACTCGGTGCCGCTCGCCTCGGCTACGACATCTTCACTCGAGGCCCTCAAGGCTTACAGCACGGGCCAGAAACTGAACCTAACCTCCGGCGGCGCGGCGGCCATACCCTTGTTTCGTCGGGCGGTCGACATTGACCCCAATTTCGCCTTGGCACATGCGCATTTGGGGCTTAGGTACAGCGAAGTCGGAGCGTCGGTGCTATCAGCCGAGAGCGCGACGAGAGCCTGGCAATTGCGGGATCGTGTCAGCGATCGGGAAAGGTTTTTTATTGACTTTATCTACGATCGGGACGTGACGGGAAATCTGGAAAGGGCCTACCAAACCCTCGAGTTGTGGCTTCAGACGTATCCTCGAAGAGGGGAACCACCAAGTCCTCATGGTTTATTGGGCGGCCTTTCCACTCACGGGACCGGCCGATTTGAACGAGCGATTGACGCATCCCGAAAGCAAATCGCGGCGGCTCCCGACTCGGCGAATGCGTACGGCAGTCTTGCGCAGAGCTATTTCCTGGCAGACCGCTTCCCCGAAGCGGAGAGCACGCTTCAGCGCGCCTCAGAGCGCAAGCTGGAACGGCCAAACAATCTAGTCACGCGATATAACATCGCGCTGCTAAACGGCGACCAGGAGCAGATGGACCGCGCAGTAGGTCTGGCCAAGGGCATGCAGGGGGCCGAACACGGAATGGCTCACGCGGAGGCTCTCGCTCTGGCTCGTTCCGGCCGCTTGCAGGCGGCCCGGCGGTCATCGAGCCGAGCGGTCGATCTGGCGCTGCAAGGGGCGGAACGCGAAGCGGCAGCGACTTACCAGGCCGCACGAGCGGTGTGGGAAGCCGTTTGCGGGAATGCTGCCGAAGCGAAAAGGAACGCCATGGCGGCGCTGGCGCTTTCGAACGGCCGGGATGTCAAATACATGGGCGCCCTTGCCCTGGCTCTTTCGGGAGACTCCTCCCGATCGCAACCGCTTGCCGATGACCTCGAAGAGCGCTTCCCGGAAGATACGTTCGCCAAATTTACTTACGTTCCGGTTCTTCGCGGGTTATCCGCACTGGACCGTAAGAAGCCCACGGACAGCGTGGAGCAGTTACAAATCGCTCTGCCCTATGAACTGGCGGTGAACGGCCTCAACTTCAATCATTTTTTTCTGGGTGGACTGCACTCAGCCTATGTGCGCGGCGAGGCTTTCGCGGCCGCGCACCGATATGTGGACGCGGCCGCCGAGTTTCAGAAGATCCTCGATCATCGCGGGATCGTCGGCGCGGATCCGATTGGTGTGCTGGCACATCTGCAATTGGGTCGAACATTCGCTGTCGCGGGCGACCCGGTCAAGGCGAAGCTCGCCTACGAGGATTTTCTCACCCGCTGGAAGGACGCCGACTCCGACATTCCGATTCTGGTGCAAGCGAAGGCGGAGTACGCCCGGTTGCAATAGCGCGAGTTCCCGCACATCCGCGTCGCCTCCCATCACCCTGACGCGGCGGCGCGAGAGCACCAAAACGCCGCCGCGTCTGCACGCAAAGTCGAATGAGATCAGTGGCCTCGGTTAATCGTTCCCTTGCGGGTTGATCGTTCCCTCGAACGTGGCGGAATTGAAATAAGGCATCGAAAGGCCGCGGGTCTGTACAACCGTGAAGGTGCCGGAAGCGTTGGCGAATCGACCTGTGCCCCCGATGATCATGTGGGTTTCCGTAAATGTGATGGTGGGCGGCGACGGAACACCGTGTCTTGTGAAAGTCGTATGAAATTCATCGCCGTTGGCCGCCGTCCAGGTGGAGGAGGTATCGATCGCGCCGCCCGGAGTGACGGTCCAAAGGGCCCTCACTGTGAATCGACCGAGATGGGTGGCGTTGCCTGCCGCCTCGAGACTGTGAGTGCTCGTCGGCGTTTTTTCCTCGCCGTCGTAAGTGCCCTTGAACGGTAACTCGGAGCCGCCTTTCGCCTGGGTTGTTAGAATCCCACGCCCGTTCTGGCTCAAGGAAGACGTCGTCAAGGACGATGTCGGTGCAGTAGGCGGTGCGCCAGCGCAAGCTGCGGCGAAGACACAGAAACCAATGACTACGTATCGCATGTGATGCCTCCAGCGGGATTCCGTCTCTCGGAAACCCGTTCTCAAAGTGTTGCCGCCTCGAGGTGTTGTGATGTTCCTCACTCCTATAGGCGCAGACTGAGGGCCGCAGCGCTCATGTGAGGAATTGTCGCCAAGAGACCCCGGTTCGGAAGCACCGGTAACCCCCAAGGGGGTCCTGGGCGGGGTGCTCCCTCCCGACACGTTCGCCGATGTCGGCGCGGAATCGATCGCCAAGCCCCCTGGGGGATACCGGTGCCCCGACGCGATCTAGCTTCGAAGCGGATGCAATTGTTCTTGACGGGTGCGCCGTTTTCCGGCGCCGAATCGATCGCGAAGCCCCCCTGGCAGAACCCGCTTCCCCGACACAATCTCGCTTCACGCGTGCGCCAGAATCCGGCGCGCAATCGATCGATCAGCCCCCCTGCCGTTACCGCTGCCCCTGGCCCTGCGGCTTGGACGTCGTGGGCGTTCAGGGCCGCGAAGTGGATGCTCGACAGCGAGCTGGGCCGCGACGTCGTGTCGCCGCCTCGGGCGCTGCGTCGGACGGGCATTCGAGCGGACGTCCACCCCCTGACCGACCGCATCGTGCAGTCCACGCGCCGGGGCAAGCGAACGCCCAAGACGCCGATTGCGGGCACAACGGAGGACGCCGCCTGAAGCGCAATTAAATGACCAGGGAAGCAGGGCGTAAGACCATTTGCTGCCTGTTACTTGTTTCGTTGATACCTAAGCACCGCACCCCGCCAGTCATCCCGCCCTCGACCACACCAACCGATATCGCGCCCGACCACCACACCGGCACTGATTACGAGTTTGTGTTCGCCAGCCAAGCCATTACCTTCAGCGTGATTGACGACATGGGCCGCGTGACGGAGCAGCACGATCACTTCTTGCTTGAACTGGGTGACTGCCGAACGAAGGTGCTGAAGCAGCATTTGCTCGCCGTCACCGTCACGGATCGTACGTGGGAGACTGCAACGCTGGAATGGACACCCGCACGATGAGCCGCCCACGCAGCGGTGTTAGACCACAATACCATGCGTCTGTCGGGAATCGTACATAGCGGCTGCCACCGCGATCCCCCGTGATCGGATAACCCACATGGCCCGCCCCCTTTCATCCGCATCCATCCGTCGTGCCGCTGTGGCATCCCTCAAGGCCGCGATCCAAATGGCTCACGCAGCCAATGATCATCAGGCTGTAGGGGCATTCAGCATCCGACTCGAACAAGTGGCTACAAGACTGGAACGTGCGGCAAAGGAATCGATAGCCATCTCTCGACCATCCGGTCAGGCAGGCAGCGCAACGGGGCCGTGCGCATCGTGCGTGAGGAATGATGTCCTGCCGTCCGCCGCGTCGATGCGCTATCCTGTGCCGATGACAGCGAACGACGACCGCGTCAATCGGTTTTTCGAAACCTTCGCCGCGAAGAATGCCACTGGCGACATGGACGGATTGCTCCGCCTGTTCGCGTCCACAGTGATGATCGCGGGTCCGAATGGCACGACCGCGTTGCCGTCGAACGCGATGGCAGGCGCAATTCGCAGTCGAAAACAACGCTTCGATGCCTTGGGGTTGCCGAGTGCGACAGTAGCGCAATGCAACGCGACCGCGTTGAGTGACCGCTACACGCTGGCACGAACGGAATGGCGATTCGATCTGTCTCGTCTGCACAGCGAGTCGGTCACGCTGTCATCCACCTATGTGCTTGAACACAGTGATGACGGAACGCGCATCATCTTCTACTTGAACGAACACGACATCATGGCGGTGCTTCGTGAACGCGGTATCGTAACGGAGTAGTCAACCCATATATAGCCACGTCTCGATCATCCAGTCACGCCAGCGACCGCAACGGCGTGAGGATGGTGAAGGAATGAGTGGCGCTGCGGTGGTCGCATGGCTGCTCAGACCCTGGCGCACGCTGACCGCGCCACCCTGTTTGCCAGCGCCGATGTGGGCCGCACTGCCTGTTACGCAAAACAACGTAATGGCCGCACAGCCAGCCACTTAGCCGCCGCAGACCACGCCCAGGTAGCCGCCCGGTGTGCTCCTGTTTCGGCGGCGATCCGGTGTTGGGGCTCGGTCACAAGTGGGGAGCGGGCTATCCGACACAATCTCGCTTCACGCGTCCGCCAGAATCGGGCGCGGATCGATTACCCAAGCCCCTGGGGTTACCGGTCTTCCTCAGGGTGCTGACGCGCCGCATAGCGATGAATTGAGCCGGAGAAACCGCAGGGCGTTGTTGCACAAAATGTCGGCTTTTTGCTCCGCACTCAAGAAGTCAGCTCCCAAAACGGCGTCAATCCCAGGGCCGGCTTGATCAGGGAAGTCGGAGCCAAACATGATGCGCTTATCGAAGCCGGCGTCGACCAAACCACGGAGATGCCGATAGTACGCAGCCCTCGGCATGAGTGCCTGCGATTGAAGAGCCGCGACGTCGACGTACACGTTGGGATGCGCATACATGAGCGCGATCATCCGTTCGAGCTGTGGCCAGCCCGCATGCATTACAAACAGGCGAAGACGCTTGTGCCGAAGCAGCACGTCCTCCAACAGGAGAGGATCGCTCATGGCCATGCGAAACGCCGGAGATTTGAAGGGGACTGGGCTCGCATCATAGGCAATACCCGGCGGGCCTGGCCCCATGTGAATCCCGACAGGCAGATCGAACTGTTCAGCTAGTTGCCAGTAGGGTTCCATGCGGGAATCAGCCGGTGACATCCCCAAGTATTGAGGTGAGAGTTCGCTGAACGCTTTGATACGTCCGGCCTTCAGTTCGCCCGTTAACCAGGTCACGTCGGGAAGCTCCGTACCGCTGTCGAAGCAGGGGCGACCCGTGATCGGTGCCCGCCCATCGGCGCAGGGAAAGACCAGCCCTGGCAAAAACTGAGTGACGCCGAGCGCGCTGCCCCATTGCGGCAGGTCGCTCGCGAGGCTGGAGACGACTAAGAAGCGGATGTTCAGCGATTTCATCCTCTCCAGGGCCTGTTGAGGAGACGTGTTGGTGCTGTGGACGTGCACGTCGATGACCGGCGGTCGCGCAGGTGCTTGACCTCTGACCGTTGACCCAAGCAATCCAACAATGATGACTGCCGAGACGCTCCGCACGGGGCCCTCCTCGGGTGACGAGGCGAGTGAGAGACAACACTATAGGCAAACGGAGCCGATCGCAACGTGTTGGTGCATGGTGGCAGCCGGTAGGTTCAAGGGGATCGACACGATCAGGCGACCTACGAAACTGCGACATGGCTAGGGTCGTCGCAATGACCGAGCACGGACATCGAAGTTGTGGATTGCGACGACACCCGTCCGCCGGTCGGCACGGGCAGCGCCCAGCGCCGGCGCATCGACCCGAACAGCCGCCGCGTCAGGTGACTCTCCGCCAGCAGGAGCCAGTAATACCTCGCGTGTTTGACCAGCCGTCCGCCCGTCTTGACGAGGCGCTGCTGGAGACTGGTCAGCGACCACGTCTCGATCCACTTCGGCAGGACGAGCCGCCGCAAACAAATTGCCCACCGACGCGATCTGGCTTCGAAGCGTGCGCCAGATCGCGCGCGGAATCGATCGCGAAGCCCCCTAGTGGACCGTACTAACGAGTTGTACAGCGGTCATGCGACTCTCCGCGACGGGTCCGCGCAGGACCAGCGGATGGGCGTCGCGGTCTTGTTGTAGTGCTTGATGTAGCGCATCAGCTTGCGACGCAGGTCGGTGACGGAGGTGAAGATGCCTCGTGCCGTGACATCGCGCTCGATCTTGGAGAACCAGAGTTCGACTTGATTGAGCCAGGACAGTAGGTCGGCGTGTAATGGAGATGGACGGACGGATGCGCCACCAAGAAGGTCCGCACCTGCTGCGTTTTGTGGGCCGAGAGATTGTCCACGATGATGTGCATCTCGCGCCGTCGGGGCTGGTGTCTCGACGACGGTCTGCAGGAACCCCACGAATGCCGCACTCGTGTGCCGAGCCACCGTGTCGCCCACCACCTCGCCCGTCCGCGTGTTGAGCGCTGCATAGAGCGACAGCGTCCCGTGGCGGTAATACTCGAAGCCGTGCCGTTCGGCGCGTCCCGGCGACAACGGCAAGACCGGGTCGCGCCGATCGAGCGCTTGAATCGCCGTTTTCTCGTCGATGCAGAACACCACGGCGTGCTGCGGCGGATCGAGATACAAGCCGATCACGTCGGCGGCTTTCGTCTCGAACTCGGGATCGGTCGAGCGCATATAGCGCTCGAGTCGATGGGGCTGCAGGCCGGCATGTCGCCAGGCCCGCGCGACCACCGTGTGCTGGACGCCGAGCGTGCGGCCGAGCGACCGGGTGGACCAATGGGTGGCGCCATGAGGCGGTGGTCGTCGGGTCCACGTCATGATGCGCGCTTCCAGGGCGGGCGTCAGCACGGTCGGTTTCGAGCCGCGATGGCGGGCCGCCAGTCCCGCCAGACCGTCCTTCGCGAACCGGTGTTTCCACAACGCGATCGTCCGCGAGCTGCAGGATGTCATCCTTGCGATCGAGGCGTAGCTGCAGCCGTCGGCGAGCAGCAGAATGACCCGCGCTCGTCGCGCGGCATCCGCACGGCCGCGGCCCGATCGTACGCGGGCTTCGAGCTCGGTGCGCTGGTCGGCGGTCAGCACCAGCGATGTCGACATGTGCCATCATATGATTTACAACTCGTTAGTACAAGCCACTAGGTCTCCCATTACCGGTCCCGCGCCCAGTAACTTACTTTCTTTCGGCCGTCTGAACGCGGCATCCTGCGCGCGAAAGGAGATCAGCTATGTTCTTCCACGCGATGCGAGCCGTAGGCCTGGTGACCGCGAGCGCCGTCGTGGCCCTGGCCGGTGCACGGCAGGCCAGTCTGCAGGGCGTTGAGACCGGCCACTTCATCACCAATCCGGGCACGCAGGATGCCACCGTCATCACCGATGACTTCGCGGAGGGTATTGCGCCCCGCCTGGGGAAGTACACGCTCATTGCCCGCGAGGAGATCAACCTGCAGACCGGCGACGATCAGCGACGGTGCGTTTGTGATTACGGCTGCAGATGGCGGCACGATTCGGGGCACCTACAGCGGGACGGCTGCGTTCCGGGCCACGAGTGCATCCTGGATCGCCGACGGATCCATCGCTGGCGGCACCGGCCGGTTCGCTGGAGCCACCGGGTCGATTCATTTAGACGGGCTTCTCGAACCTCAGCACGTCGTGCCAGACCGTGGGCGCGCTCTCGGTCTGCGGGTTCACGGAAACCACGGCGATCGAGCTGGTCGTGCCGTGATCTGAAGCCAACGACGTTCGATGCGAGGGAAGTATGGCAACCCAGACGCCGCGTCTTGAACGAGTCCGAACCGTCGACGGTGTGGCCATCGCCTACACGACCCTCGGAACCGGTCCGATGGCCATCATCGCGCTGCACGGCTGGGGCGGCGCGGGCTCGGGCCACTCGTGGCGCGAGCTCGTCAAGCACCTCGACCTCACCGGGCTTCGATTCATTGCCATTGACCTGCGCGGGCACGGCGCGTCCGACCGGCCAGAAACCGGCTTCGATCTGGACGCGTTCGGCCGCGACGTGCTCGCCGTCGCCGATCACGCAGGCGTCGGGACGTTCGTTCTGACCGCCTACAGCATGAGCGGGCGCTGGAGCCAATGGATCGCCTGCCGGTTCCCCGATCGCGTGCTGGGACAAATCCTGATCGCGCCTGCTCCGGCGAGTGTGCTGCCGTTGAGCGATGAACTCCTGGAGGGCTGGATGCGCGCGACGCGCACGCGCGCGAGCTTTGGGCCCTGGGTCAATCAATTCACGAGCGAACCACTGGCGGACGACATCGTTGACGCCTATTTCAACGACGTGTCCGCGTGCGTCGGACCATGCCAAACGGGAAACCTTCCGGATGCTCTGCCGCGATGATTTCTCGGACTCCGTGACAGCAACGGCAGCGGGAACGCTGGTGCTGGCCGGCGTCCACGACCCGATCCTCTCGCCGGAATTCCTGCGGCAGGAAATCGTGGCACGCATACCAGGGGCGCGGCTCGTGCAGATCGATTGTGGCCACGAAATTCCAGTGGAGCGGCCGGCGCAGGCAGCCGCGGCGATGGAGGCGTTCCTTGCGGGCCTACTCGCCGGGGTTCGCGTATAGCGTGTCTTCAAGCGCTTTGAATCGCGGAACCGACCGCAGGGGGTCGAGCCGCGGATCGGTCTTCAGGAAGAGTCCAGCCTGCAACGAACGAAGGCCGACGGCGTCTTCCAGCAGTCCGAGCGCGCGGTCCGCGTCTCCCATACCTGCGTAGATGAGGGCCAGCGCCCACGGCGAGACGTACGGGGACGCTCCTCGCTCCAGTTGACGGAGGATTCGCCGGGCATCCCGTTGTCCCCCGGCCTGGGCGTGCACATGCGCCAGGGCGGCATGCGGCAGACAGTTTCCGCCGGATGCGTCGAGAGCCGCCTGCAAGTCGCGAACGGCTTGCGCGAATCTGCCCCTGCTGTTCGTAGGTCAATCCTCGAAAATAGTGCGCTGGCCAGAAGTGCGGATCCATCTCGAGCACGAGGCTGCAGGAGTCGTCGGCTTCGGCGTAGCGCCTCGCCATGTACAGGCCGCAGGCAAGCTGCGTGTTGACCATCAACGACACGGGGTCGCGCTCGGCGCCGGCCTGCAGCGCCGCGAGGCCGTCGCCCAACCGGCCGCGCGCGCAGAAGCACATCCCACGCCATTGCCAGGCGGGCGGATAGCTCGAGTCAATCTCCATGGCGAGCTGAAAGCTGGCGTCCGCGTCATGCCACCGGTGGTCGTACAAGGCCTGGATGCACCCGACAGTTGCACGGGCCTCGGCGAGCTGGGCGTCGTGTCGCAAGGCCGACTCCGCCGCGGCTCTCGCGTTCGCAATCGGCGGGCCGGGCTCCGCGAATTCAAATGTCGCCAGGATCAGATGGCAGTCGGCGATGCCAGTCAGTGCACGGGTAAATCCCGCGTCAACCGCGTGCGCCTGCCGGAAATAGTCCGCGGCCTTCGCGATACTCTCGGCGCTTCGTTTGTCCCAGAAGTATCGGCCTTTGAGATAGAGACGATATGCCGCGTCACCGCGGTCGATCCTTCCACCGCGCTGGCCGCTGGCGGCGAATGGCGGGGAGGTAGCCGCCCCTGGCGATCTCAATGATGATTTTGTCGTTCTGGCCCGGTCCGGCGAAATACTCGGTGAGCCGCAGTCGCAGGCGGCCTGCTTCCACTCGGACGATGGGATCGATTTGAGGGTCGAAATCGGCACGCCGATCGAAGACCACTCGCGCAATGTGGCGTTCCGTGAGCGGCATGTCGGGCGCCGACGTGCCTCGCTCCACGACATGACGCAAGAAACCGCTGCAGCCGGACAGAACGGCGAAATCCTGGGCTGCCGCAGATCAACTGGAGCTCTTCCTCCAGATCTGCCGGCACCGCGCTCGAGAGATTGCTGTCGTCTTCTCCCATCTGGCGGACGTCAGTGTTGCCCGACCGCCCAACCCGGTCAACCGACAGCGCTCTACTCCTGTGGAGGCTCCGTCGGTGTCCGTCCCGTCCGATTGCCGGCCGGTGGACGGCTGGCAGAATGGCGCAATCTTCAATGGATAGGGAGGCTTGAGCTAGCCGCTGCCGCGAATCCGACGTGGGCAGGGTCGGCTGCTAGGCTGGATGCCGCAATGCTCTTGGTCCACAGTGCGCCAGTTTCCGGCGCAGAATCGATCGCGACGCCCCCTGGGCGATGAGTGCTCCCCCGATACGATCTTGTTTGGAGGATCCGCCAGTTTCGGCTCGGAACCGATCGATCCCCCCGCGGATATCCGGTCGCCCGACACGATCGTGCTCGACGAGTGCGCCAGAATCCTGCGCGAAATCGATCGCGATGCCCACCTGGGGATCGGGTGCTCCCCGACACGATCTTGTTTTGACGGGTGCGCCAGTTTTCGGCGCAGAACGATCAGATACACCCCCTGGGGATTACCGCTGCCCCCGACACAATCTGGCTTCGAAGGGTCGACCAGAATCCGGCGCAGAACCGATCGCGAAGCCCCCTGGGGATACCGGTGCTCCCGATGCGATCTTGCTTCTCACGGTGCGCCAGTTTTCGGCGCGGAATCGGTCGAGAAGCCCCCATGGCAAGACCCGCTTCCCCGATACGATCTTGTTTGAAGGGTGCGCCAAAGCGTGCGCCAGTTCCGGCGCGGATCGATCACACCGGCGACCTGGGGATACCCGGTCTCGGACGCCGCGCCCCCGCAACTCATTGAGAATCCACGGCTTGGCAGCCTAACTGATTAACAACCGTCCGAGCACATCATCCAGCAGAGTGTTGTGCCATGTCCAGTGCGCCGATGAGCCTATTGGTCGATTGATTTCCCGTGGCTGCGAGAACACAAGTGAACACAAAGATCTGGAAGCGTGACTGGTTCGCGATCGTGGTGATCAGCATCGAGATTGCCGTTTTGTTCACCATTGGCGTCGTGGTGTATGCGTTCGTCAAGGCCGATTAGCGGATCTCCGGCACCCGTCGAGATATTTCGGGCGTGAACGTGAGTCCTTGACCGGCGTAGGGAACAGCGGCAGCTCCGGCTCAGTCGCGCGTGAACGCCAACGCCGCGAGTCGAGGGCAGCATTGAGTGCGGCCTGCGGCCTAACGTGGCCGGGCGCGCGACATAGGCATGCGCCGGACACCGACCACCGGCCAGCAACGCGATCGTGCTGGACGGGTGCGCCAGAATCCGGCGCGGAACCGATTCGATCAGCCCCCCTCGGATACGCGGTCTCCCGACACAATCTCGCTTCACGGTGCGCCAGGATCCGGCGCGGAATCGAGCGAGCAGGCCCCCTGGGGATACCCGTCCGCCCGATACGTGCGCCAGATCCGGCGCAGATCGATCGAACGGGCTACCTGCGGGGTACCCGATCTTTGTGACGCTGCCCGAATCGCTCGACGTCCCGGGCTCGCGGCGCGTGACGTGCGCCACTTCGCCGCGGTTCGGCTCGATGGTGCCGCGGGCTCGAGTTGCTCGTACGTCGGACCAGCCGCACAAATCTTGCTCCGGCCTCGCTCCCGAGGCCGGAGCGGGGTGCCGCCGCCCGAGCGACTACGCAACGATGCGACCCGCCACGAGAAGAGGGACGACAGCGGCTACCGATCCAGGTTGAGTTGCCCTTCGATGGTTCCCGGGCCAGTGGCCGAGTTCGTCGCGAAATCGATGGTCTGGGTGAGGCGAATCGTCAAGTGCCCCGAGGCGCCGGCGAATCGCCCCGTCCCACCGACGATCGTCGCGCTACTCGTGACCTTGGACACGTTCGGCGGGACGAACTCATTCTCCGCCCCGACGGTCGTGGTCCACAGCTGGTCGCCATTTGCGGCCGTAAAATTGAACGTGCCTGTGGCGGGCGCGTTGTGGAGACTGAACACCGTAGGGGGCACGCTGCCGGCCCGGGCTGCCGTTTATCGGTGAGGATGGGCTGACCCCGGTGATCTCACGCACTCCTGATGGACGGCAGCGTCTGGTTTACGTCCGTAGTGTCGTCCACACGAACATCTGGCGCGTGGACCCCTCGGCGCCGGGAGCGCCAGCTTTGGGCCCGCCGGTGGTCGCGGTGGCGTCGACGCAGAGTGATTCCATTGCCAACGTCTCGCCCAGCGGACATCGCCTGGCGTTCTTGTCGAAACGAACCGGCGAGTCGGAGATCTGGCTGGCGGATCCGGATGGATCCCATGCCGTCCAGCTCACCTCGTTGGCCAAGCTTCCTGGCTTCCCGCGCTGGTCGCCAGACGGCCGGCTCATTGCGTTTCACGGCGATCCACGTGACCGGCCCGACGTGCTGGTCGTGTCGGCAGACGGTGGTACGCCGAACCTGTTGACGACGCGCCTGCCCAACGCGGCTTCCGAGCTTTTCGCGCGACGGACAATGGATTTACTTCGGTGTCGTGCAGGAAGGGCAATCGCGCATTTGGAAGATGCCGGTCGGAGGCGGCGATCCGGTGCAGGTCAGCAAGGCGACGGGAATACTCGCCATAGAATCACGCGACGGCCACGATCTGTTCTATGTGGAAGCCGTCGATCGGGCAAGCACGCTGTGGCGCGTGCCGCTCGCGGGTGGCGTGCCCGCCAAGGTCGTGGACGGAGTCGTGCTCGGCAACTTTGACGTGGTGGAGGGCGGCATCTACTACATCGATCGCGTGGCGGGCGAAGCGGGTGCGTTCTTCACCGATCGTCCGAGCGGCGATACGCGCCTGCAGTACTTTGATTTCGCGACGGACCGGTCGACGACGGTTGCCAGCAGCCTTGGCGCTGTCACATTCGGGCTCAGTGCGTCCCGAGACGGCCGGACGGTGTTCTTCTCGCGCGTCGACTCGGCTGTCGATGAGCTGATGCTGGTGAACAACTTCCGCTGACGGCCGGTCTGACCGAATTCGTCGAGCGCTATCATGGTGAACGGAACCACCAAGGGCTCGACAATCGCCTCATTGCAGGAACGCAGCGATCGAGGTCCCGAGTCGGGTGCGACGCCGTCCGCGGTTCGGCGGGATGCTCAACTTCTATGAGCGGGCAGCCTGATCCGCTCCGTCGGAGTTATGGAACATTATGGCGTTCTGCCATGGGGAACGCGGATCGCTGCGGAGTTCCTCGATGCCCATGCCACTCGCGCTGGCGCGAGCGCGGCGAACGCGCGGTCCCGACGTGAAGGAGATAGCGTGGAGCCTCGTCTTCGGAAAACGCCTCACGGAATTGTTGGGCGATCCTACGGCTGGCGCAGAACACGTACCTGATCGGCGTCACGGCCGCAGGCGCGGTGCAGATCATCACGATCCCGTTCCTGTGGGCGCTCTCGGTCAAGGTCGGCCCGCGCGCGGTGATCATTTCGCAACGCTACTCATCGTCGCGTTCGCCACAACGCCGTGTACGCGCCAACGGCCGCGCTGTATTCGGAAATGTTGCCCGCGCACGTCCGCTACAGCGACACCTCACTGGGCTACCAGCTCGGCGGTGCCATCGCCGGATTCGTCCCGTTGATCGCCGCTTCCCTGGTGGGCCCGCAGGCTGGCCGATCCCTGCGCTGATCGCGGGCCGCGGGAGCGATCGGGTTCGTATGCATTCTGCTCGTACGCCCCGCCCCGCGGGGCGCAAACGGGCGGAGGGCGCGCCGGACGTCTGAACGGCTCGTCGCCTGTGGACGGCTACCGTGGAGCCTCACCCGTGCGGGCAGCCCCAGCGGCACCTGCGCTGGCGGCCGGGGCTGTCAGGTCGTTGAAGGCTTGCCGGCTTCTAATCTTCCAGACGCCGTTCTCGCGCACGAAGGTGTCCTCGTAACGGCCGGCGACCTGGATGCCGGGGCCGCGCGCTGCGGACACGAATGCCCACCGCGAGGACGCCGTGGCCGTCTCACCGCTGACGCTGATCTCGAAGCTCGACATGATGTGATACGTCGGACCGAAGCCGATCGGCCGGGCCGCTGCGTTCCCGCTGCCTCCGCCGATTCGGCTCGTCATGAAGTCGTAGATCGCCTCCGGTCCGCCGGTCACTTTGCCGAGGCCACCAGACCAGGAGCCATCCCTGGAGAAGAGGCTGGCGTACGTCTTGAAGTCGCGGGAGTCCAGGGCGTGGCCGTACGCGATCAGCACGTTGGCAATCGCTTCCTTGTCCTCGAGCACCTTGAGCCGCGCGGCGAGCGCCTCGATCGTGCGTGCCTCTTGCGCCCGTGCAACGGGTGCGAGCAAGCTGACGACGAGACCCGAAACGACAAGCAAACCGGTACGTCTGGTGACCAATAGCTGGCGCATGATGTGGCTCCTCTCGATCCCACGGACGTGAACGACCGGCACGAGCCGCCGGACGGCACAGCGTAGCCCATCTCGTGTGTCTTTGTTGGCTGGTAGCGTGCCCAACGGGATTCGGCATTGATTACCAACCGGTTTTCAGGGGGATTTGGCGATCAGAGCGTCGTGCGGCGTGACTCACCTGATGAACGCTCACTGAACGGAGGCGTTTTTGGGCTGAATCTTCCCGCCGAACGAATGGAGAACTATTTGGCCGTTTCGCATGACGAAGGTGTCGGCGACCGCTTCGTAAATATTGTCGGCTGTCTCGGCGCGCCAGAGAATGTAGGCGTAGTCGCCGTCAACACTCCGATGCTCTAGGGAAAACGTCGTTCCAGGTTTTCGAAACTCCATGAAGATTGTCTCAAAGAGTGAGCGAATGGCATCCGGTCCCTTTACTGGTCCGAACGGTGTGAACATGACTGCCGCGGACGAGTAGTCGGCGACGAAACCGTCAAGGTCCCCTGTACCAAAGCAATCAAGATGGCGATCAAGTAGCTGTTCGGTTGAACTCATGTAACGCTCTCCTTGACGGCGAAGTCTAGCAGCTCGTCGGGCAACCGGTTGCTAACAGCGCCATCCTGACTGAGGCACTTTTCTTTCTAAAACAGACGTGTGACGGTCAGCGCAGCGCCAGCCTTTTCACACGCTTTGCTTCAGGTGCGCCAGTTTTCGGCGCGGAATCGCCCAACCGCCACCTGGGGGAGACCCGGTCTCCCCCGTCCTGCGCGGTCGGTGGGCGATGGCCAAGAGTCGTGGAATCACGCGTGCAATTATCGCGCGTCGTTATTCAGACGCACGGCACCGCGCATTTGCCGGTACCCGTCGTCAGCTGCAGCACGTACGTGCCGGCTGCAGTAACGGACGGCTGGGCGTCACGCTGAGCGTCAGCGTTTCGCCTCTCAGGATGCCTGAAAACGTCGTGAGCGGTGCCGGGTTGATACTGATGGGCCCCACCTCGATGCGATACGTGCCGCTGACCGCGAACGTGCCGTCACCGTAAACGTTAGGTGGCGCAAACCAACTATGGCCGCAGCCGACGACCAGATCGCAGCCGTCAACTGCCACAGACAGGCACTTGCCGCCGCGGGTCCATCGGCCCGTGGGCAAGGTCGTGTCGCGAGGCTGCGCCGGTGTCTCGGTGCAGGCGGCCATCAGAAGACAGACGAGACTGGCCGCGGCCATCCGCGTCAGCCACATTCCGGCGGCGCCGAATCGGTTGTCATCGATCGACTGCATCGCTGTACGTGACTTGCGGATGCGAGCAGAATCGGCGCGTCTTTCTCTGCTGCCAAATCGATTGGTCGCGAGCAGGACGATCCACGGGCGCGCGTCGAAGAGGACGCCGCGCCATATCGATCACCAAGGCCCCCTGGGAATACCGGTGGACCGTTCCGAGATCTTCGTAAGTGGCCTTGGCTACGATAGCAGCACACTTCGGGCATAATCTTCGACGGTGCGTAACGTTAGTGGAAATGTCTTCAGCGTCGCGGCCATATCAATTGCCGTGTGACTGGCATAACCGAGCATCAGACCGGCGTACGATTGCTGCATCTGGTCGGTGGCTCCAGCCAACTGAGCGTGTAGCGCCTCAACAGGCACATATGTCACTTCAAAGGATTTGCCACTGATCCGCTCAAAGATCTTGATCACATCGGAAGGGCTGATACCTTGGGGCCCGCCCAACTTGACCGTGGCGTTGTGGGCCAGCGGATTCTTTACGCTGGCCGCTGCGAACTGGGCCACGTCCCGCAAAGAAATCCAGCTGATAGGATTATCACCCGTTCCGTAGACGACAGCCTTGCCGTTGGGGTAGTCGAATCCGACTGCAGGGCTGAGCCAGCTCTCTGTGAAGTATGTCGGCTGCAAGATCGTGTAGGTCAATCCGCTCTCGCGCAACGCCCGTTCGACAGCGCGCTTGGCATCCTGCAGTGGGAATGAGGCCGCCAGTGGCGGGAACGACGTGTACACAAATTGCTCCACACCTGCTTCACGAGCTATCGGCAAAAGGCTCACATAGCCATCTTGGTCCGTCGTATGCGGTGTGTTATCGCTCGCGTTGTAGGCGAAGGGCATGGCCGACGCCGTGGTGACGACGGCTTTCACTCCTTGGCAGGCGGCTTTCAGTGACCCGGCATCCCGGAGGTCGCCCTGCACCACCGTTGCGCCTAGACTCTTGAGCATCTCGACCTTGACGGGATCGGAAGTGCGTCGAACCATGGCTCTGACGGGCTCGCCCGCCGATGTCAAGAGTCGGCAGATTTCCGTCCCCACCATTCCGGTTGCACCTACGACGAGATTCATTGACTCCTCCACTGATGGTGCAGGACTACGCTACGGCGCCATTTCCAACGTGAGAGCATCCCCGACGTTCAAGAAGTGCGTCGATCTACCTATGGAGTGGACCGGTCACTCGCCTCGCGCGATCGCCGCAGTCCGACCACATGTCCCGGTGCGCGGATGTTAACACGGCTGCCATCGCGGCAATCATGAACGTGGTTCTCGTTCTCAACGTCAGACGAACATGCTCAATACATAGCGGCCGGCGCAGGCGTTGTGCGCTGCGCCGTTTGTCGAGGATCAGCAATACGCATGCTTCACCGTTCGCCAGTTTCCAGCGCGGAATGACGATCAGGCCACTCGGGGATACCGGTGCTCCAGTAAGGCGGGTGCTTCACGAGTCCGCCAGATCCTGCGCGGAACCGATCGATCAACCCCCCTGCGGTTACAGGTGCTTCCCGACACATGCGCGGGTCTCGGCGCGAAATCGATCGTGAAGCCTCCTAGGCGGTACGAACGTTCCGACGCGATCTTGCTTCGAAGGGTTCGCCATTTTTCGGTGCAGATCAAACAGGCCACCTGGGAATACGGGTGCTGCTCGATACGCTCTGGCTTCGAAGGGTGCGCCAAGATCCGGCGCGGAATAAATCCCGAAGCCCCCCTGGCAGAACCCGCTTCCTGGACAGGGTGCGCCAGCTTCGGCGCGGATCGATCAATCAGGGGCGCTCGGGTGGGTGCTCCGAATTGCCGCGGCGTGGCCGAGAATCCGTTCGTCGCGCGTCCCTGTCCGGAGCGCGCGCCGATGCTGCGTCTGCTTTATCGATGTGGCCGAGCTCAAACAGCGCCAGGCGAGCGCATCGTCGCAGCGATTTGCGTTTCGCGCGCGGCGCTATGATACCCGCCACCTGAAGACCGGGATACTGCCGCCGGAAACGTATTCTGAAGCGTGCCGTCCAGCACCTGCGTGCGCACGTCGAGGACACGTTGCGCGGGGTAGCGACTCCAATCTGCGTTAAACGCGGAGACAAAAGGTCTGTCGGGTGTTCGCGCCTGCATGGTCGTTCACTGGAAGGGCTCGCCAGCGATTTCGGTGCGCCGCAGCGGTAGAGCGCTGAACCGCGGGTGCGTCCGAACCGGGTCGAGCCGAGGATCGACGTGCGCGTACACCATCCAGCCGGAGCGCTGCGTGTGGGCTCGTTCGAACAGATCGATGGCTCGTTCATAATTGCCGAGTCCTAACTCGATGAGCGCCGCTTCATACGCATACCGAGCGAGATCTGGATCCTCCGCAATGAGGACATCGGCAATCGCGCGCGCACCGCGCACGTCGCCTGCGACCGCGAGCACGCGCCCAAGCAGCGCGCTCATCACCACATGTCCGTCGACACACTGCACCGCTTGTCGTGCCGCATCGACTGCCGTCGTGGGATCGTGTAGCGCCTCGGCGGCCCAGGACCGAAAATAGTGACCCCAATGGAAGTGTGGGTCCAAGTGAATCACGCGCTCTGCCTGTTCGAGGGCCCGCTCCGGTTGACGCGCCATGTGATAGTGCCACGCTATGTGTATGGTTAGCAGCAGGTTCATCGGATCGTGGGAGAGCGCGAGCCGACTCGCCGCCAGCGACTCATCGAATCGCTCCTGCACCACGAGCGCGTGCGAGCGCCAGTGATGGGCGGTTGCGTATGTTGGGTTCTCACGAAGCGCTTGTGCGAATCCCGTCTCGGCAGCGATCGGGTCCCAGTTATAGTGCAGCGCGGTATAGGCGAGCGTCGTGTGTGCCTCTGCCAGGTGCGGGTCGAGCGCGAGTGCCCGCTCTGCGAAGAGACGTGCCTTCGCCTGCGCCTCCGCGTGCGGGAGGACACCCGCTTCCCACGATCCCCACGTGCTGTACACGTCCGCAATACCGGCCCACGCAGCCGCGAACGTTGGATCCAACGACGTCGCCTTTTGGAAGCACTCAAGCGCGCCGTTCGCCGCGGGCCCGGGACGACGGTTCCAGAGGTATCGACCCTGCAAGTACCAATCGTACGCTTGGGCGTCCACACTGGATCTTGCCGGCGCCGCCGCCGGGTTGCCCCCGACCAGCACGGCCGCTATGCCACTCGCAATGGCCTCGGAAATTCTAAGTAAATCCGACCCCGAGCCGTCGAAGGTGTCGGACCAGCGTCGAACGGCCGTCGCCGTTTCAACGAGCGCGGCCGTCACCCGAATGCGATCGCCATCAGTGCGGACGGATCCCTCGACCAACCACGCGACCTGCAGACGACGACCGACGGCAATCACGCCGACATCGGTGCCGCTAAAGCGGAAGGAGGAGGTCCGGGCCATGACGGATAGGGCGCGAACCCGTGTGAGTGTCACGAGCACTTCGTCGGCGACGCCTTCCCCAAGGTGTCCAGGCGCCCCGGCGGCGGTTGCAAACGGCAGCACCGCAATCGTGCGCAGCGGTTCGGCCGTATCCGAGGGGGCTTGAGCGATTTCGTGGACGTGGCCGCTGAACACGTAGCCGCGTTTGCTGATCGTCTCAATCGTCCCAGCGCCGGATCCGCGGGCCAGCTCCTGGCGCAGGAGGAAGACGAGCTTCGAGAGATTGCCCTCCTGCACGAAGCTATCTGACCACACCCGCTGCAAGAGTTCGTCCTTCGTGACGACGCTGCCCGCCTCAACGACCAGCTCCGCAAGGAGGGCGACGGCTTTGGGGATGAGGTTTACACGGCGACCGTCGCGAAGCAGCACCCCTTGCTTCGTATCCAGTCGAAAAGAGCCGAACTCGAAGACGCGACCAGAGGCCCGGCCCATGGCGTAACGGGGAAATTGTACGTCCGAGGCGAAGGCCAGGAAGAATCCGGCAAGAAAAAAAGGACGAGGCGGCAAGGACGTCCGGTCGACCCTCTGGCTATCGTGGCTCCGTCAGCAATCGACGGTGGAGAGGGGCACTCGGGACGAGCGACGCGCCCTCGCGATTGGCGACGGCCGTCGGGACAGAGACGACGGAGGGGAACCATGAATAGGGCGATTCTGAACTGGAGGACCACATGACACAGTTGCTCGCTCATTGGAAGAGCTCGATCGTGGTGGCGACGTTGATTACAGTTGGGTTGGCGGTCGCGGCGTATGCTGCGCTGCCCACACGCACCGTCAGTCCGAATACGGTGCCCATAGGAACTCTGGCCGGAGCCACGACCGTTGACGTGCTGTCGGTCTCGGCGTTCACGCGCGCCATCAACCAGGCGCATGGCACCAATGCTGTGCTGCAGCACTTGACATTTGCGCCAGGCCAGTCAACGCTGTGGCACACCCACCCTGGCCCCAACCTCGTGCTGGTCGTCGGGGGAAGTCTGACGTTGACGGACGAGCATTGCAACGTCACGGTGTACACGGATGGTCAAGGCTTCGCGACGGGGTTGAAGACGCACTTGGCGGTTGCCGGGCCACAAGGCGCCGACTTCTACACGCTGTACTTCCTCCCTTCGGACGCCGAGGTGCTGCGCGTTCCGCCGGCCGGGGTGTCCGACGACCTGCCAAACTGCGCGTCATAGATCAGAGCCTGTGATGAGGAGGGAGCGGGTGATCTGCTCCCTCCTTCAACGCGAACACGATCGAACTTCACCGTGCGCAAGGTTTCGCGATGATCCAGCTCGTAGTCGGCAGGCCGTCGGAGTGTCGGGCCGAGATTCCTCCGGACGAACTGCCCGCCACAACCTTGCGTCACCGTCTGCCAGTTTGGGGGCAGACCGATCGGACGGGCCACCCCGGAGAGACCGTTCCCCGGCATCGAGCTTCAATGGTGCGCCAGTTTCCGGCGCCGATCGATCGATCAGGCCACCAGGGCTACCCGATTCCCCCGACACAACGCTGGACGAGTGCGCGAGTCTGGGCGCGGATCCGATCGCGAAGCCCCCCTGGCAGAACCCGCTTCCCCGACACAATCTCGCTTCACGCGTCCGCCAAGAATGCGGCGCGGAATCGATCAATCAGGCCCCCTGCGGGATACCGGTCTCCCGGACACGTTCGCCAGTATGCGGCGCAAGATTGATGACGACGGCCCCTGGGGAGATACTCGGTCCGGAGCACCTGTGGCTGAGCTGGCATCACCCCGCCTGCTCGAGGTGCCCCAACCCACCGCCTGGGGACCCGGAGCGTGCTCACCTCTCAGCACTCGTCTGCGTACGCTACGATTCCGTTTTTGGAGTTCGCCAAGTCACGCGGAGTGCTTGCGAGTATTCTTGCCATCACTGCATCGGCTGGCCTGCTGTGGTTGGCGTGGCGGGGGAAACGCACGCAACCAGAAGACCGCGTCACAGGTAATGTTCTAGCGCGCATCAACACAGAGTATCCGGACCAACTCTAAAGTCAGATGCTGGATGACATAGGCCCTGACCTCCGAAGTGAGCGTTTCGCGGTGTCGTTTGGTGGCTGTTTCAATCAGTCATCTGGCCTAGATTAGCTGCCGCGCAACAAGCTGACCAGTGTGACGTGGGGACGTGCAGAGATAATGCTGGTGTCCATTGTGCGTCGCGTCGCGGCGTGCCACGCAGCCCGTACGCCGGTCGCATCATCCTCAATCGCCACCGTCTGGCTAATGTCCATGACATGGCGCGCTTCGAGACGGCGGCGGTCCTCAACGACGGAGATCGATCGCCGGTGTGGGCATGTAGAACTGGTAACTTACAGAATCTAAAGCGTTCCTAGCCGGTTCGAATCCGATTCTCACCGTGTCGTCAGGCGGGTCCGCATCACGCCGCGCTGATGAGGTAGTTGCGAAAGTCGTCCCAGACACCCCGCCAATTCCCGCCAAGTCCGAAACTCCCGCCTGCGCAGTTTGCGGTCGTCTCCAGTAACTGCCGACGCTCCGTTGGCCTCGGCGCGTCGGCCTGAGGCAGACGAGCACGCTGCACCCGATTGGAGAGAACATCGATGGATCGCCAGGAGACTTGTCAGATCGAATCACGAACGACCGACAGGTCAGCGACCGTCATCGCTGTCGTTTACTGTCAACCGCAGAAACGCGCCGACGTTGTCCCGAATGTAGTGCCGGACATCAGCGTTGTCTCCCAGCCTCGGACGGCGAGACAGTAGTAGCAATGGCGAATCAACAGGGCACGTGGGACGGGACCGACGGTTGACGCCGTAGATCGCGTCGCGATCCTTTCGTGCATCGGTACCGGCGCGGTCACGCTGCGCCTCCTCGAGCTCCAGAAGCCCTCTGCATACCACGGCAGCCATACTCCCGCCACAGCGAGACACGCGGGCGCAAGCGATCGTGAACGAGGCCTGGCAGAGTAGCGGTGGAGCCCAGGCAGCCGGTGGCAATGCCCTTGCACATCCCTCGTTGGATGAACCAAACAAGAGAGATGCAGAACATGGACAATCAATTCCAGGGAGACGGCGGCGGAACCGGCCAGGTCGCGGATACGCTGGGCACCGTCCGGGATCAGATACTCGAAAAGGCCGCGCAGGCGACAAATGCCGCGTCTGATATGAGTCGAGAGACCATCGAGCGTCTGGCGAACGGGGACTACGAAGCCGTAGAGCGCGACGTGAATGACTTCATGAAGGGTGTGCAGGGTTTCGTCCGGCAGTATCCCGCACTGGCTCTTGGCGTGGCGGCGAGCGTCGGCTTTGTGGTCGCTCAGCTGGTGAGGAAGGCCTAGAGAGACGCCATGAATCTCGTTCTGCTCATTCTGGTCCTCCTGCTCCTCTTTGGCGGCGGGGGTGGGTACTACTACGGCGGCCCGAGAGTGGGTGGCGGAATCGGTGGGTTGGTTCTGGTTCTCCTGGTGCTGTGGTTGTTGCTCGGGCGGCGTCCTCTTTAGTACCGAGTACGCAGTAATGGAAGACGGCACACAGAAGGAGGGGGGCGGCCCCTCTGTGTGCTGGCTGCCTGGTCCCCTTAGTACGTGAGACCGAAGGCTTGCTGAACCGTGCTGAGAGAGGTCTTCACTGATTGCCAGTCCGTCATGGCCGCAGGGATCTGGTGTGCGCCGACGAAGGTCTGGACCCTGGCCACCTGCTCGACGAGCTGCTTCACTTCGGCCGTCGCGGGCTTATCGTCGTTCGTGCGGTCCTTCACCGCTTCGGCTTGTTTGATCAGCAGTTCGACGTCCTTCTTGGCAGCCTCTCTGTCGTCCTTGGACAGCGTGCTCGCTTTGTCGAGGTTGTTCTTGAAGCGATCCGCGGCCGACGCGACGGCACCGGCGGCGGCGGCCGTCTCGTCGTCGTTTATTCGGCGCACTGTCGCCCCGTCCTGAAGAGGAAACGTGGCGCCGTAGGCTCCCGCCAGATGCTTCAGGCTCGATGCCTCGCGATCCCATTCACTGCGGCCCTTCGTCACGCTCGGCGTGCCTTGCATGTACCTATCGATGGCTGCCGCCTGCTTGAGGACGGTGGCGACCTCCGCGCTGGCGGCGTAGCTGTCCTTGAACCGATCCTGGAGCTTTTTGGTCTGGTCCTGGTAGTCCTGCAGCACGCCTGACACATTCGTCTCACCGTTCGGTCCGCGCAACGTCGAGTTCTTGAACTGGCTGTCGAGGTTCCCCTCGAACTTATCGCGCCCCTCGTCTACCTGATCGATCAACGTCTTCACGTCCTTGTCAGGCAGGCGTTCGGATGGAGCCTGCGCGAGCGCCGGCATGGACCACAGAGACAAGGCGCTCACGAGGAGTACGAGGTTGGCAAGCACGACGCGATGGCGTCCGAGCATCGGGACTGGAGTGATTATCACGGGCATCTTTCTGTGAAGCCGCGCCGACGACCGTGCGCGGCGATGATGGGAAGCTGCGGAGGCTCTCGTTTGGTCGTTCGTGATCGGCTGTCCGTTCGGATCCGCGACCTCATGATGTCAAGTTCCAGCCGCTTGCAGTGTTCAATTGTGAACAACCTCCGTGTGAGATGATGAGCTTAGTCGTGGCGTTGGGAAGGCGACGTACTCGTGGAATGAACCCGCGATGAAGCGCGATCGCTCGCCCATCCCTCCGATGCGAAGGACGCGCGAGCGACCCTTTTCCTGCGGCCTTAGCGTGAATCGCTCGGCGACGAATTCCCGGACTCGTCGACGCGCTCGATTTTGTCTCCGGAGTTCGACAGAACCTTGGTGTGATACTGCTTCGCCAGGCCAACGGCCTGATCGTGCGGATAGATGAATTCGTACCCGGTCCGTTCGCCGGGGTACACCCACGCCTTGATCGCGTCCGGCTCTGACGCCGGCGTTTCGCCGAACAGCACGATCGCATCCTTGGCGGGATCGCGCAGCTCGTTCGGAATGCTCAGCAGCATCCCGAGCTGCTTCGTGCCGTCTTCATTGCTTGTTCGCCTCATCCGCGCGCGCCGGTGTGTATACGCCCAACGTTGCGGCAGCAATGGCCGTCATCACTATCATCTTGCGCATCGGGCCCTCCTCTTGAGCACCTGCACCCGACGGTGCACGTTCCGCGCCAGTGGGAGAGTCATTCTCTGCCGAGCGACACGGGCCCGTAGAACGTGCCGACGAGTTGCCGATCCCACCAGAGACGAGTACGACGGCGCTGCTCGGGTGTCGTGAATCGATAGCGATAGTACTGGGCGCGCACGTAGCGCGGAGGCGCATCCGGAAATGGATTCGTTCGGAGGAGGCTGATCGTGCCGCGATCGCCACGCAGCAACCCACCGAGCAGATTGATGAACCAGCCGCTTTGCGGAACAGGCGACATCGCCTCGAACCACATCAACCAGTCGAGCCGCAGGTGATACGGCGCCACTTGAGGTGGACGCCGCGAAGGATCGCCGGGCTTGCCCTTGAACTCGTAATCCAGCCACGTGCTGTCATCAGTCGCCGCGGCATCCGCTGTCCCCTGCAGAACGATTTCGAAGCGGTCCCGTGTGATGGTCCCGAATGCGCCGTACGTGTTCACCAGGTGGAGCGGATCGAAACTGGCGTTCATCATCTGCGCGGGCGACAGCATGTTCATGACGGGCTTCAGGCTGAGCAACACGACCACTGCGCCGACGACATAAAGCGCCACAGAGTAAGCGGGTGTGGCCGACACGTTCAGCGGCGGGTGAACCGGCAGCCAGGTCAGCCATCGATCGCTCAGGAGCGGAACGCAGAGGACGAGGGTCAGCCAGTTCAGCCACGACAGGTTGCCGGACACGATCAGCACGAGTTGAAACAGGATCGTGACAACGCCGGCCACCGACGCGAACGGCTGCGGCAGGAAGTACGCGAACGGCACCAGCACTTCGACAATGTGGTTGATCGCGACGCCGGCAGCGTGGACGCCGTGCGGCATCCAGTGGAAATACCAGCTCAACGCGTTGGGCATCGGCTGTGTCTCGAAGTAGAAGTTCAGGCACGTCAGGTCGCGCCAGCACGGGTCGCCGCGCAGCTTGATGAGGCCGGCGCCGAACATCAACCGGAACAACGTCCACCGCCAGATCCAGATCAGCCAGAGGCTCGGCGCGGTGCGGCTCGCGCCGGCGAAGATCGTGAAGAAACCGACTTCGCACAACAGGGTTTCCCAGCCGAAGCCATAGAACGTCTGTCCCACGTTGACGAACGACAGGTACAGCACCCACAGGAGGGCCCAAATCGCCGAGGACAGCCACGGCCCGATCTGCTGCGGAATGGTGCTCAGGGCGCAGGCGGCGAGTGCGATGCCCAGCCACGCACCGACGCGGAAGGCGGCGTCGTGGGGAAACAGGTAGAAGAGGCTCGGCGACGCGCGGAACGGCACCTGCTGGACCCACCGGCCCACCGGCTCGAGACCGCGCTCACCAAGCAAGGGGACGAACTGCGCCGCGGCGGCCATGAACGCGACGAGATAAATCGCGGCCAGCGCGCGTTCGAAGAGCCAGCGCGAATACCAGTACTCGGCCATCCGCTTGCTATTCTGATCGTACGCATGATCGACGCCGTCGTCGTCGGTTCGGGGCCGAACGGTTTGAGCGCCGCGATCGTCCTGGCGCAGGCGGGCTGCAAGGTCGTGGTGTTCGAAGCCAATGCCACGGCCGGCGGAGGCGCGCGATCAGCGGAGCTGACGCTGCCGGGCTTCACGCACGACACCTGTTCAGCCGTTCACCCCTTCGCGATCGCATCGCCGTTCTGGCGCACGCTCCCGCTCGCTCGTTACGGTCTCGAGTGGATCGTGCCGCCGCTGATGCTCGCGCACCCGTTCGACGATGGGAGCGCCCTCGGGATCGAGTCTTCGCTCGAGGCAACCATGGCGGCGCTCGGGCAGGATGGTGATGCGTACGGCCGGACGGTCGGCAGGGTCGTGAAAGACTGGCCGAAGCTCGAACGCGTGGTGCTCGGTCCGTTTACTATCCCGAGGCACCCCATCGCCCTGGGGCGGTTCGGCCTCGACGCGCTGCGCTCGGCCGACGGCCTGGCGGCCGCCGTGTTCCGTGGCGAACGGACCAGAGCACTCTTCGCCGGAATCGCCGCGCACAGCATGCGGCCGCTCGACCGCCCGCTGACCGCCGGTGTCGGGCTGACGTTGGCCGCGATGTGCCACCTCGGGGGCTGGCCGATTCCCAGGGGAGGCGCCCAGAGCATCACGACCGCGCTGGTGAAATATCTGGAATCGCTGGGGGGCGAGGTCATCACCGCATCCAAGGTGGCCGCCCTCGAAAAGCTTCCCTCCGCCAGGGCCGTTCTGTGTGACCTGTCACCCAGGCCGCTGCTCGCGATAGCCGGTCGTCGCTTGCCGCAGGGCTACCGCCGCAAGCTCGAGCGATATCGTTACGGTACGGGTGTCTTCAAAGTGGACTGGGCGATGTCAGCTCCGATACCGTGGGCCGCCGAGCCCTGCCGTCGCGCCGGGACGATCCATCTCGGAGCCACGCATGCGGAGATCGCACGATCGGAGTCCGCGACATGGGCCGGAGCAACAAGCGATCGACCGTTTGTGCTGCTCAGTCAGCCGACGCTGTTCGACGTGAGTCGTGCCCCTGCGCAGCCATCACGTCGCGTGGGCGTATTGCCACGTGCCCGGCGGATCCACCGCTGACATGCTGGAGCGCGTCGAGCAGCAGATCGAGCGCTTCGCCCCGGGTTTTCGCGACTGTGTGCTGGCGCGATCCGTCGCGACACCGGCCGCAATCGAAGAAGCAAACGCGAACCTCGTCGGCGGGGACATCTGTGCCGGCGCCCTCGATCTGGGCCAGTTCTTTACCCGCCCCACTAGGCACACGTACTCGACGCCCGTGAAGGGCCTGTACGTTTGCTCGGCGGCCACGCCTCCCGGCGTGGGCGTGCACGGTATGTGCGGATACTTTGCCGCGCGTCGCGCGCTCCGCGAAGTGTTCGGCGTCCGCGTCAGCGTTCGTGCTGCTCGTTAGCTCGGCCGGGCTGCTTCACGCTCTGATTCGGACGGCTCTCGCCGGGAATGTTCGGTTGCTCGTTGTGACTGACCTCGTCCGTGCGCTGCTCACCGCCGCCTGAGCCCTGTTGCTGCCGGGTATGTTCGCCCTGTTCGGCTTGTCCGGGCTTCCTGTCGAAATCGGTGTTACCCATGGGTTGCTCCTCAGCCGCGCAAAGTGCAATCGATGTGCCCGGCTTGCCCGAAGCGTGATCGGCACCCGAGTTGCAATTTGAATGCGCCAGAAGGAGGGGGACACGCAATGAAGAGCACACTCGCGCTCGTCGGCATCGCAGTCATCTCGTGCACAGCTTGGGCCGGGGCGCAGGCACCATCTCAGCCGCCGCCGACACCGCCGGCAGGTCAGGCGCCCCGGGCAGGCGGGCAGGCCTCGCCTCCGCCGGTCGGCCAGACGTCAACTCCACCCGCGGGCAAAACGTCGGCACAACCCGTTGGCGGCCATTCGAATAAGAGCGCCGACGCGGCGTTCATCAAGAAGGCGGCGGTCGGGGGGATGGCCGAGGTGGATCTCGGGACGCTCGCAAGCTCGAAGGCGAGCGACGACAAAGTGAAATCGTTCGCTCAGAAGATGGTGACGGATCACGGCAAAGCAAACGACGAGCTGAAGATGCTGGCGGCGTCGAAACAGATCGAGCTGCCCTCAGCGCTCGACAGCAAGCATCAGGCAACTCATGCGCGCCTGGACAAACTGTCGGGCAGCGCGTTCGACCGTGCATACGTCTCGGACATGCTCGCTGACCACAAGAAAGACGTCGCCGAGTTCAAGCATCAGTCGACCTCGGCCACCGATCCCGACGTGAAGGCGTTTGCGTCGAAAACGCTGCCGACGCTAGAAGAGCATCTCAGAATGATCGAGGACATCTCGAAGAACATGCACGGGTCGACGACGACCACCAGCGGGTCCACCAGGTAACTCACACAGAGGAGATCATCAATGCTGTACTACGCACTCGTGTTCCTCGTTCTCGCGATCATCGCCGGCGCGCTCGGGGCGTCGGGTGTTGCCGCGGTCTCCACCAATATCGCGTACGTCCTGTTCGTCGTCGCGCTCGTGCTGTTCGTCGTCCACCTGCTCTCCGGACGACGCACGTTGACGCCGTAGTATCGCTGGCTGGCTACCCGGCCTCCGCTGGCCGGGTAGCCACAATGTCCTCGCCACTGCTCTCGAGCGGCCGCACGTATACATACGTGATGCGGTCGTCGAGGGATTTCAGGGCGTGCGTTATATCCCGTAAGGCGGCTCGAAGCTCCCGTAGATGCATGTCCGGGGTGACGCTCATCGTGAGCGCCACCATGATCACGTGCGGGCCGAGATGAAGCGTCGCGATTTCATGAACCGCCATCACGCGGTGATGGCGGGCAGCGCGCGCTCCAGCTGGCCAGGACGGCTGGCGCCACCGCTTCGCCCGCGAGGAGGCTCCGGGTGTCGTTCGCGAGCACGATCGAAACGGTCAGGAGCAGGGCTCCGATGGCAATCGATGCGGCGCCGTCCGCCCACCGCGCTCCGAATACTGAAGACGCAATCACAGCCAGAGCCGCCAGCCCGATCCCGATCAGCGCCGACAAGTCTTCGAGCAGCGTCGCATACAGGCCGGGATCTTTCGAGCGTCTGATGAACGTCCAGAGGGGAGTGTTCCTGCCGCGGACGATGCGCTTGTATTCGCGATAGCCCACGGCGAAGGACGATCCCTCGAACACCGCGGCGACCCCGAGCACGCCCAGGCTGAGGCCCGGCGATAACATCGGCCCCGGGACGCCGAATCGGTGCACGCCCTCGTAGATGGAGACGACGCCGCCGGCCAGCATGACCATGATGGCGACGATAAAGGACCAGAAATACGTCTCCATCCCGTAGCCGAGGGTATGGCTGCGATCGCGCGGCTTTCGTCCGCGTGCCGTGGCGATGACGAGGAGGACCTGATCGATTGAATCCACCAATGAGTGGATCGCCTCCGTGAGCATCGCGCTCGACCCGGAGAGCCCGTAGACGCCAAGCTTGGCGTCTACGATCGCGAGGTTGCCGCTCAACGCGGCATAGATGACTCACGTCGAGCCGGCGCTCCTGGCCGGCTCAGCTGGCCGTGCGAGGCCGTGATCACGTCGGCGATGTCCCACCCTCCGCTCGTCGGGCTACTCCTTCTCGGTCGCGTCGTCCACGTCTACGTCGTCGTCGGCATCCTCATCCGCGTCATCGTCGTCGGATTCGAACTCGTCGTCATCGTCGTCGGTTTCGAGCGTTTCCTGGTCGTCATCCGCCATCGAGTCAGGCGTCGCCTGCGCCTGCGGGGGAAACTCTGGATCGACGGCATCGGGGTCGGGGGTAATGGGATTCATGTGATTCTCCTTAGATGGCAGACGGCCAGCGGGCCGATTGTCGCGTCGGTGTGGCAGCAAGCTCCATACCGCGCTCGAAGGCGCCGCTTATCCGCAACGTGAAGCGGCGCCTGGTGTCGACGTCAATCCAAAAACGTGCAAGGATGGTCGCCGCCGGCTGGCTGCATTCACTGCAATCACCGCACACCGGCGTCTGAATCCCATTCATGCGCCAGCACGAGAGCATCCTCCACCCGAAGGTCCCGCCCGGAGTGGCCGGGCCCGTAGCCGGGGGCTTCGCGTTCGTTGCTCTTGCGGGTGCCATGGTGTCAGGCAACGGCCGATACACACCCCTCGCGATATTCCTCGTGCTCGCCGGATTCGGCAGCCTCATAGTGCTGGCGCGCGAGGCCTTGCGCGCGTCGCGCGCGTCAGCCGAGACGTGGGAGTCCGTTCTGGCCGTGTCGCTTCTGTTGTGCCTGATCCTCGGGCTCACGACGCCGCCAGGGTCGTTCGTCCAGGGCGCCGCGTATCGCGTGGTGCAGGCCGTTGTGAATCTCGTTCTGATGGGCGCCGTGGCGTGCACGTTCCTGCGGCGCGTCCCCGTCTTCAGCTCATGCCGTGTTGTGTTCTTCGCGGCGGTCGCCGCCGGCTTCGTGCTGCGGCTGGCGATGCCGGTCGTTTCGCCGTCGCCGGTGATCGACGTGTTCGCGCAGTTCCAGGAGTCGGCGCAACACCTGCTCGCGGGGCTGAATCCGTACACGGTTCCGTTTTCGGACGTCTACCGCGGCACGCGGGACTACGGCTACCGCACGTTCGGCTACGCCTACCTGCCCGCGAACATCCTGCCGCAGACCGTTTCGTACTGGCTGACGGGGGACATCCGGTACGGGTGCATCGCCGCCGAGGCCGTCGTCGCCGCTGCGTTGTACCGCGTCGCCCGGCCGGCGCCCGGGCGGCTCGCGCCCATGCTGGTCGTGCTCCTATTCCTGTATCACCCGCGGGGTCTGTACGTGATCGAGCAGGCGTGGACCGAGCCGTTCATCGCGGGCGCTTTTGCGCTATTCCTGTGGCTCCGCGATCGGGCGCCGGGAAGCTCGTGGGCCGCCGCTGCGTACGGCTACATGCTGTCGCTCAAGCAGTATCTCGTCTATTTCGTGGTCCACTTCTTCATGATCGAGCGCCGGCCGAAGGCGCTGGCGACCGCGGCCGCGACGGGGTTCCTCACGCTCGTCCCGTTCCTCATCTGGAACCCCACGAGCCTCTACACGTACGGCGTCATGTTTCAGCTCGAAACCCCGTTCCGCCCGGACGGGCTGACGGTCGTGGCGCTCCTGTACCGTTTGTTCGGCTTCACCGCAGGGAAGTGGCTCGCCGCGCTCGTCGGGCTGGGCGTGGGCGCGTACACGTACTGGCGCTTCATCGGGCTCGGACTGGCGGGCTACCTGCTCGCCGTCACCTTGACGACGTATGCGATCTTCGTGTTCGGCAGCCAGGCGTTCTGTAACTATTACTATCTGGTGTCAGTGCTCTGCCTTTTTGTGTTGGCCGTGCACGCTCGCCCACCCGTGGGCGAGCCTATCGGCGAACACCGCTGACGCCGAAAAGAGTCCCATGACTCCTCGCCGTCCCTTTCAGGCGTTCCTGCTCGCGGCTGTGCTCATGAGCTCGGCGGCGTGCACCAACCCCTTTGCCGACTCGACCACGCCTTCCCCCTCGACCCCCGGGCCGACCAACGACTCCTTCAGCGGCTCGCTGGCGCAGGGCGGAGCGGTGGTCTTCACGTTTACGGTGACGGCCGCGGGAAACGTCGGCGTGACGCTGACGTCGGTCTCGCCGTCCACGACGAGCGCGCTGGGACTTGGTATCGGGCCGGCCAGCAACGGCGCGTGCTCCGTGACGAACTCGACATCGTCGGCGGTGGCCGGTTCGGCCGCGCAGCTCACGGCGACGGTGAATCCGGGGACGTACTGCGTCAGGGTGTCCGATGCCGGCAGCCTGTCGACGACGTCCACTGTGAGCGTCAACGTCGCCCACTCGTAAACCTGTCGCGCCCTCCCTCCGCGATTGTGGTCAGGTCAGCTGAGGCGCCCTGGCCGCCAGCTTCTGCAGCTCGGTGAAACGGGAGACGAACAACGCGGCGGCCTCGTCGTCCACTCGGATCCAGAACCCCCTCTTCGCGGCAGGCAACTCCAGGAAGACACGGAACGCTGATTCCGGATCGACGATCAGGTAGTCGGTGACGACAGCCTTGCGGAATGGTTCCTTCGGGATCGCGTTGATGTGAACGAGTCCAGGTTTGCCTGCCCCGAGCCGGCCGAGGCCCGCCAGCGCGACGTCCATTTCTTCGGCCGCGGGCACGACGAACGTCCAGTTCACGCCCGCCTGCAGCTGTTCCATGATCAACGCTTTCGACGGCATCAGGAGCGCGTAGCTGTAGGGATCCGGAGTCACCCACCAGACGGTCTTGGACTCGGGCGGCGTCAGCTTCGCCATGAGATCGTCGATGGTGTACAGCCAGTCGTAGCCGGTGTGAGTGCGCGTGTCCGCTGCGGGAATCTGGCTCAGCTGCGCCTTGAGCTTCGGCCACCAGGCATCGAACTCGTTCTTGAGGACCTCCGGTGACACTTGAAGCTCGGGCGGGGCACAGGTGTTGATGCTGTGCATCAGGCTGAGCACGTCATGTTCGCGGAAGACCGTGGATTGAAACTGTTGAAACGGCCCCGGAATATCGTCCGGCTCGAGATCGAAGAGGAACGGCGACACGCACGAGTTGTTCAGCGCCTTCGATATCGCGCCCGCCTCGAAATGCAGCCACGGCGCGTTCGCGTTGTCCCTGGTGATGCAGATGATCCCGTAGGACGATTCGCTGAGCTCGGCGCCCAGAACATCATTCCAGCGGCGGCCTTTCTCGATGTCACCGGCTGAAATGAACGGTCTGGCGCACTGGACGACATACGGAATCCAGTCGTGCAGCGCGGTCGCGATCTCGCGGCTCCTGTCCCCGGACCAGCTCAAGAACACTTTCATACCGTCTCCCCGTTAATCGCGGTATCGGCACGGTTATACACCTTTTGGGTCGAGGCCGGCGCCTTGACCTGCGACTCAACCGCCGCTTGACGTCACGGTGACGACGGCGGCCTCCAGTTCAGAATCACGGAAATGGGCGGAGCGGTCGGCCCTCTGAGCGCCGAATTCACCACGAACGACTGGCCATCGGGGGCCACGGCGTATGCGTGCCGGTTCACTGCCGGGTTGCCGATGCCGGCGGCAAACAAACCGACGGGCCGCCCTGGCTCCACGGCATCTTCTGATGAAAAGCGAACCGGCACCGACATGAGCTGGCCGTCCGCCGCGATGAAGAACAGTTCCCGGCCATGGGGGTCCCAACGCACCTGAGTACCGCCGTCAATTGACACGCGCGCGTCCGGTCCTGGACCGGGGAACCGTCGCATGTAGATCTCGAAGCGACCGGTCTTGTCCGATTGGTACGCCACCCACTTGCCGTTGGGAGAGAACTGGGGGAGACGCTCACTGAAATCGGTCTGAACCACCGCAAACGGCTGATGATCGCCTGTGAGCGTCATCGCCCAGATATCAAAACCCCGCTTCGGGTCGAGGCTCTCAAACAGCAGGAAACGTCCGTCAGACGACCAGTCCATCGGAAACTTGGGCTGCGACGTCGAGAGCAGCAGTTGCTCGCTCGCCGGGCCGGCGCCGGGGACGGTCCGGAACAGATTCATTCGGCCCCCCTTCCGGTTGGAGCCGAACACCATGCTTTTGTCGTCCGGAGACCACAGCGGATAAATGTCGTCGCCAGGGTCGATCGTCAAACGATCCCAGGTACGGCGCCCGGTGTCGTACGACCAGATGTCCATGTTGCCCATCACCAGTCGGAACACGGCCACGTGCCGGCCATCGCGTGACAGCGCCGGACCAACTCCGGACGAGTCCGCATACACCACCCTGTTCAATTCACGACCTGACCGATCGAGCCAGGCGAACTGTCTCTGGCCGCTCTCCGCGGGGGACGTGCGGTACGCGATCGGCCCGGCCGCGGATGCGGAAACTGCCGTGCCTTCGGTCGCGTGGCTGGCAACCGGTGCAGGTTTCCCCTTCAGTTCGAGGCGATCCGGGTCGAAGGCCTGCGCCAGCAGCTGCCCCTGTCGGACGAAGAGCAGGTGTCCCGACGCGGCATACACGGCCGGCGTCTCCGCATCGAACAAACGTGCGCTCTCGAGCCTCCCGAGCTCACCCAGATACACGCCGCGGACTTCGGGTTGACCGCCGACGAAGAACAGAAAGTGCCGCCCATCCGGAAGGAAAAAAGGGGAGGCCTGAAAGCCCTGCTGCGATGCGCCGAATCGCGTCACGGCGACGAAGGGTCCGCCGCCCGCGGCGATGCGAAAGATCGGATTGCCCGGATTGGTCGAGAAGAGGATGTTACCGTCCTTCCCCCAGGCGCCACCAAGCGGCGAGGGCGCGATCGCCAGCGTCCGGACGGATCCGTCGGCGAGGTCCACGCGCTTCAGCCTCGCATCGGCGAAAAAACCGAGCGATCTGCCGTCCGGCGACCAGAAGGGAGATGATGCGCGCTCCGTGCCCGCGACGGGCTGCGCTTCGGGAGCATCCAGCGCGCGCACCCACAGGCGAGGCAGTCCACTGGATTGCGCGGCAAAGGCAATCTTCAGCCCGTCGGGTGAGATGGCGAGCGACGGGTCGTTGGTCGGCGGCGTGTCCATCTCGAGCCGCAACTCGCGAGCGGCAGGCGGCGTACGGATCGCCCATGCGCCAGCCCCGGTCGCAGCCAGCGCGAACGTCGCGAGCGCCCATGCAAGCGGCTGATGCTCGGCAAGCCAGGACCGCCGAGTTCGCGCCGGCGCTCGCTTCGCGCGGCGGGCCCCCGCGTCGCCAGGCTGGATCGCGTGCGCCAGGACCCACGCCAGATCGGCGGCAGACTGAAATCGCGCGTCAGGCGCCTTCTGCAGCAGCCGCGCGACGATCGCGTCGAGATCCTCCGGCCCTGCGCTTTGCGACGGCAGCGTCGGCGGGTCGTCGTGCAGGATGGCGTGGAGTGTATCGATGGTGTGTTCGCGCGCGAAGGCGCGCCGGCCCGACATCATTTCGAAGAGGATCGATCCCAGCGCGAAGAGGTCGGCCCGGCCATCGACAGGACCGCCACGGATCTGTTCCGGCGCGAGGTACCCGGCCGTCCCGAGCAGCACGCCGTTCAGCGTCGCGAGCCCGTCAGCCACGACGGGACCGGTTGTCTTCGCGATGCCGAAGTCGAGAATCTTGGTGACGCCCCCTCTCGTCAGAAAGATGTTCTCGGGCTTCAGGTCGCGGTGGACCAGTCCGGCCGCGTGCGCGACAACAAGCCCGGCAGCCACGTCGCCGGCGATGCGGCAGCCTTCCCACGCCGTGAGCGGACCGCTCAGGAGCCGCGCTCGCAGGGTTTCTCCTTCCAGGAACTCCTCGATCAGGTAGGGCCGCGCACTCAGCACGCCGACATCGAAGATCTTCACGATGTTCACGTGGTCGAGCGCCGCAGTGATGCGGGCCTCCTGCAGGAACCGCTTGGTGCGCTGCGGGTCTTCGATACCGGCCGCCGACATGTGTTTCAGAGCCACGTCCCGTTGCAGGCGCGTGTCGCTGGCGCGATAGACATCGGCCATCCCGCCGCGCGCCAGCAATTCAACGACGTGATAAGGTCCCGCTACGGCGCCGACGCGGAGTACCGGGTCCTCTTGTGCGAGATCGCGTGCTGCGAGCGTGAGCGCCGGCGTTTCGAGGAAGCCGGGCAGGCCGCCGCTGGCGGACGCCAGCGCGTCAGCTTCGGCGGCGAGATCCGGGTGGCGCTCGGCGAATTGCTGCCGGAGATGGTTGCGTTCGTCAGAGCCGGCGGCCAGCCAGGCATTGTGCCATTCGGACAGCAACTGCCATCGCTCAGTACTCATTCGAAGTCCCGAACGCCAAGCTCGTGACGCAGCCACGCGCGTGCCGTGTTCCAGTCGTTGATCACGGTACGCACCGACACGCCGAGCGCCTCCGCCGTCTCTTCGACACTGTACCCGCCGAAGAAACGCAGTTCGATCACACGGCTGGGCCGCGGGTCCACGGCGGCGAGCGCGGTGAGTGCGTCTTCCAGGGCGAGGATGTCCAGCAGCGGCTCCGGGGCGGCGATATCGACGCCGTCGAGCGAGGACGCCGCGACGTCTCCGCCCCGCTTGGCCCTTTGACGCGCGCGCGCGGCGTCCACCAGCACACGCCGCATCATGGTGGCGGTCGTCGCGAAAAAGTGCGCCCGGTTCTGCCACCGGACAACGCGCCAGTCGAGGAGCCGCACGTATGACTCGTGGACGAGATCGGTCGGCTGCCAGTTGTCGGCTCGACGTTCGCCGGACAGCATTCGCTTCGCGATGCCGCGCAGCTCCCGGTGCACGAGAGGAGCCAGCATCTCCAGGGCCTCTGCCTCACCCCGGCTCCAGGCTTGCAACAAGCCGGTCAGATCCGCCCCACCTTCGTTCACCGCGGACGAGTCTACCCGGTCGCGAGCGCCGGCGATTGCACTCTTTTCGGCCTAACGACGCCTGTATCCGGTGAGCCTCACGAGCGACCTGCTCGGAAGGCCTCCGAAGGAGGGCATATGCGACGTATGACTTGGGCGGCGGCGGCTGCCGCCGCGGTCGCGGCAATCGCGATCGGTGGAGTGCGAATCGTGCGCGCCGAGGGATCGGACGACGAGCACGGACGGTTTAAACAGTGCAGCGTGGCGACGCTGCGGGGCGACTACGGCGTCCAGGTTCAAGGCACGCGGCCGGCGCCCGGAGGGCTCACCGAGTCAGTGATTGGTGTCGTGCTTCGCAGCTACAACGGCGACGGGAGTTTCACGCAGGTTGACAACGTGAAAGGTTCGATCACAGGAACGGTTCCGGATCGACCGGGCTTCGGCACGTATGAAGTGAACCCGGACTGCACCGGCATTGTCCGTTTCCAGCCAGGGCCGGGCATTTTCATTGAAGAGCGTCTCGTCATTGTGGACGATGGCCGCGAGATCAGGACGGCGGTCATGGTACCGGCCGGCGTGATGGTCAGCGGCGTACACCTGCGAGTTCATACGCGATAGCACGAGTGGCCGGCGCACTTTTCACGGTGCGCCGGTCATCGAAACACGTCATGCGAGCCAGCCGATACGAGGAGGATGCAACCCGCCGTTCGTGCCAAGTGCGCGGCGCTGCTAGGTGCCGGCCGGAATCGCGCCCGCGATGTTCTCGAACACCACGCTGACCTTCGTGCCGGCGAGCGCCACGGCGCCCACGCAGACGAGCGCGATCAGCGCGATGAGAAGGGCGTACTCGAGCAGGTCCTGTCCTTCGTCCTCTCGGACGAACGCGCGCAGACGGCTGAAAAAGTTCATGAGTTCCTCCAGCGCGTCGCCGGACGCGCGAATACACGTGCACGAGCAACCCACGTGCCGGCAGCTGATTATTGCGATAAAGGCTTGCTGGCCATTAATTTAGCCGCGGCGGTGCTCGGCCATTACCTGCGCCCGCGGATGGTGGAACTGTAAGCAGGATTACGCGGACCGCGCGAACCGGCGGACGCGTGACCGGAACGTCCGGTACGATAGGCGCCGTGAAGCTGAAGGACGTCCCCCGGGCATTCGGCTTCGGCGCCGCGCCGCGCGAGTACAGTCACGAGATCCTCACGTTCCCGCTGCCGGGCATCGGCGACGTGCGGTTCGCGCGCTGGCTGCATCCGGGTGAGACGCCGAAAACGATCACCGCGGAGAGCGTCGACGCCGTTCGAGCGTTCCTGCGGGAAGGCGACGTCGCCGTCGACATCGGCGCACACACCGGCGATTCGACGGTGCCCATCGCCCTGGCCGTCGGCGCACGCGGCGCCGTGTTCGCGCTCGAGCCCAACCCGTATGTCTTCCGGGTGCTGGAAGTCAACGCGTCGCTGAACCCGTCTTCCGCGCGGATCGTGCCGCTGATGTTTGCGGCAATGCCGGCCGACGGAGAGTTCGACTTCGAGTACTCCGACTCGGGCTACTGCAACGGCGGGTTTCACGAAGGCGTCAGCCGCTGGACGCACGGGCACTTTTCGACGCTGCGCGTCGCAGGCCGCAATCTCGCGGTGTACCTGCGCGACCACGCCGCGGCCGACCTCGCGCGGCTGCGCTACATCAAGATCGACACCGAGGGCTTCGACCGCTCCGTCGTCCGCTCGCTGATTGATCTGCTGCGGGAGCGGCGGCCCTATCTCAAGGCCGAGATTTACAAACATCTGCCCGACGCCGAGCGCGCCGGCTTTCACGCGGATCTTCGCGCGCTGGGCTACCGTGTGTTCAAGTGCGGCGACGTGGAGTATCGCGGTGAGGAACTGGGGCCCGCCGACTTGAGCCGCTGGAAGCACTTCGACGTGTTCGCCGTCCCCGAAGAACGGGCGTAAACGCGGCGCGCGCGCACCACGGCAGGCCCTGAAGGCCTGCACTACTTTGCGTGGTGTCCCGCCAATTCCGTCGCCCTCGCGAGGTTCCTGGTCGCCTGCGTGTGCTGCGGGTTGATGCGCACCGCGATCTGGAACTCCCGCACGGCTTCGTTCACCTGCCCCTGCTGCGCCAGCGTGACGCCGAGGACGTTGTGCGCGTCCGCGTCGCCGGCGTTGAGCCGCAGCGCCTCGCGCGCCTGCACAGAGGCCTGCGCGACGTTGCCCTGCTCGAGAAACCGCGCCGCGCGGATTCGCGCCACCGTCGCCATGCCCTGGTTGGCTGCGACGCTCGACGGGTCGGCCGCGAGCACCGCCGCGAACTGGCTGGCGCCTTCGTCGGTCCGGCCCTGCGCCAGGAGCGCCTGGCCCATGAGAATGCGGGCGGGGATGCGATTCGGATGTGAGGGGTTGGCGCCGATGAACAGATCGAGCACGTCGATCGCCTCGGCCCGCTGTCCCAGTAGGAAAAGCTCGGCGCCCAGACCGGCCCTGGCGTCGGGATAGTCCGGCACGGCCTCGCGCAGCAGGGCGACGGCTTCTTCGTGGCGACCGGCGCTGACGTATTCGGTCGCGAGCGCAAAACGCGCCCGCCCGTGCGGGCGCGTCGCGACAGCGCTTTCCCACAGGGCGATGGGCGTGGCGTAGTCCCGGTTGCGGTAGGCGGTCCTCACCGCGAGGGCTCCGACTGCCGCGGCGGCGGCGCACACGGCCGCGATCGTCAGTACCCGGGCGCGTGCGGGCCATTTCGCGCGCAACCGCTCGACGAGCGCCCACGCGAGCACGACGGCCAGCACCGACAGCGCCGCGAGCGGCAGGTACATCCGCCGCTCGGCCCCGACCTCGCTCGCAATGGGCACCACGCTCGACGTCGGGGCCAGCGTCAGGAAGAACATGGCCCCGAGAAAGCCGATCGCCGGCCACCGCGCCAGCGCGACGACGGTTCCGGCAAGCAGCGCCAGCACGAGCAACGCCTGCGGCAGGACGTCGGCCACGCCGATCGCCCGCGGCAGGCCGTAGTCGATCACGAGGGCTCGCGGCCAGACCGCGAGGCCGACGTAGCGCGCGATCATCGCCGCCTGGTTCACCAGGTATGTCCAGGACGACACGTTGGCGTCGCCGACGGTCGAACGGGGCCAGCGCCACATAAGAAGACCCAGTTCCACCCATGTCGCGGCGAGGGCGCCGTAGAACCACCCGCGCTCGCGCGCGGCGTCGCGCCACGAGTCGAAGACGAACACGCGGTCGTACAGCATCACCGCCAGCGGCGCGACGGCCATCGATTCCTTCGTCGCCATGCCGGCCACGCACGACACGACAGACGCGGCGAGCCACCCGCCCGACTCCCGCCCGCGAATCGCGGCGTAGAGCGTCAGCAGGAAGAAGAACCCCATCATCGACTCGGTCCGCTGCGTCGCGTACTCGACGGTTTCGCTGAGCAGCGGATGCGCCACCCAGATAAGGGACGAGGCCAGCGCGATCAGCGAGCGTTGAGTATCGGTGTAGTCGCTGGTCCCTGATGCTTGGTTCCTGGTTCCTGATCCGTCCTTCGTCCGTGGTCCATCCTGTTGGCCTCGATCCGCGGTCCTGCCATCGATGCGTCCGGTGGACGAAGGACGATTGATTGTCGCGCTGGACCAGGGACGGACCCGGAACCAGGCCCCAGGGACTTGGGACTGTCGACCCCGATCTGAGATCTGTTCGAGCGTCAGCCGGACGATGCCGAAGAGCAGCAGCGCGCTGGCGATGAGCACCGCCAGGTTCCAGCCGTGGTAGCCGGTTTCGTCGAGGTTGCCTGCGGCGTAGTTGAGGGCGAGGGTCAGATTGACAAGCGGACGCCCGGCAGTCGGCGTTTCGAGTGGCGGCGACAGCGACTCCCACAACGGCAGCACGCTGCGGATCGTCGGGTTCGACACGATCGCCGGGTCGTCGTCCCAGATGAACGGCGTCTTGAGGCCATTCCAGTAGGCGGCGAGGCCCACGGCGGCGACGACCAGAACGATCGCGTAGAGGGGAATCCGTGTGGTACGGGCTGCTCGGGGCGCCATCGGGCGAGTCCCGCCAAGCCTAGCACGTCAGCGTCCGAGGATTTCGCCGACGTCCGTCGAGCAGGGGATGAGCGGCCCGGCGACCTGGCCGCCCGTGGCGATCGCAATCCCGAGGCGCCTGTGAGACGGACCCTAGAACCGATCTCACAAATGCCGAAGCGGGTGAAACCGATGTAATGACCGTCGTACTCCACGGCGTAGCCCTCACCGACGCGCAGTGGCTATTCTGGCGACGCTCTTTCCGACGCCTCGCTTCGTCGCGATCGACGAGGCCGATCTGGCGCGATCCGCGCGACGTGTTGAGCGGCATTCTCCGGATCCTGTGCACCGGGGCGCCGTGGAAGGACATGCCGCCATCGCTATCCGTCTTGAAAGTCGAGCGCCTCTTTGCCTGGCTGCAGAACTCTCGGCCTGATTTTCCTTCGGCATTTGTGAAATGCCTTCCGACATCGCGGCCGAATCATCGGGCCTGAAGGGCAGCATGGCGATCGAGCTGACACCGGCCGAGACTTGAGCGGTCGGGGGCGTGCGTTTCAGGGGAACGTCTTCGATGCGGCGTCAAGGGCTGGCGGCCTGGGGGCGAATGGACCGCCAGAAACCGGCTGCAGGCCGGCTTCCCTGATGTGCTTCGCGGCCGCCGAGGCGCCGCGAGCCGCGGCCCAGTCCGATTGCATGGAGAACATGCCGCGACGCACACCCTTCAGCAGGATGCGAATCGTGGCTGCGACCGGCAGGTGCTTCTGCAGCGTGCCGTACATCACATAGCGCAGAATTGTGTGTGAGTAAGCGTGATCGTGCACGAGGCGGAGCAGGTAAGGTGGCTTGACCCGTTCGGCGCGGACGAGATGCACGATGCACAGCGCCGGGAAGATCCCGAAGCCGCTGCCAGTGCGCGCGGCCACCCAGGAGAACAGATCGTCGCCGGCGGAGAAAAGCCGCTGGCCGCGCCGATCGAGGAGATGGCTGATCGACAGGTGATCGAGCAGCTCCGCATAGGCGGCGGCCGTGGACCGCCTCACACACAGGCCCGCTCCCCAGGGCACACTGGTGCTGTCCTCCGGGTTGTTCGTCCAGCGCGGCTGGTCAACGTGCCGGAGGCCGAGCCGCGGCACGAGACACTGAACCTCCGGCGCCGGAGGCAGCTCGAACTCCGGATCCAGCGCACCGGCTCCGAACACCGTGATGTACGGATTGTCCCGTTCGATCTCCAGCGCGAGTCTCAGGTAATCCTCGGTCATCACGTTGTCGTCGTCGACGTACACGATTAACTGCCCGTGGGATTCCTTGATGCCGCGCAGCCGCGCCGCCGTGAGGCCGAGTTCCTCTTCGCGGAGGTGACGCGCGTTGGGATGCCACGACAGATCCCAAACGGCGGCGAGCGGCTGGTCGCTGGCATTGTCGATGACCAGCAGCTCCCATTGGTCGGTCGGCAGCGTCTGACGCGTCAAGCTGTCGATCAAACGGCGAAAGTACTCCGGCCGCGGGTTGTGCGTGCAGACAATGACCGAGAGTCGTTGCGCTCTGGCGCTTGACATAGTGTGGCCGCGAGCGACGAGGGCCGCGGGCAAACTACCCGCAGAAGCAAGCTTCGGTCCAGCGTCTGGGCGACTCATGCATCGACGTACTCTCGAAGCAGATGGGCGAGCTGCGCGCCCACGGCATCCACTCCGAATGCGGCTTCCACGCGGCGTCGCGCGCGCGCACCGAGATCTCTGGCCAGTGCGACATCGTCCAGCAGCTTGCCCACCGTCCTGGCCATTGCCGGCACGTCCGCGGTCGGCACGATGATGCCGCCGGACGCTTCGCCATCTGTAAAGATGTCCGACACCCCGGGCACCGCGGACGCGACGACCGGAAGCCCACACGCCATCGCCTCGAGCGGCGCCATTGGAAAACCCTCGCGGCGCGACGGCAGGACGTAAACGTCCCCGACGCTGAGCAATCGGCGGATTCGGGCCTTATCGAGCACATAGTCCCTGATCCATCGGAGCCTGGGCACCTGCGTCCGCTCGATGTCCTCGGCGAGCGCGTTGGCATCGACGCCGGACCCCATAAGAATCAGGAGCAGATCGGCCTGCGGCCGCTCCGCGCAGACGCGGCGCCAGGCCTCGAGCAGCACGTCGAGCCCTTTTGTGCGGATGTCCACGCGCCCGTGCCAAATCGCCACACGCGTGTTCTCCGGCACGTCGAGGGCGCGGCGGGCGTCACGCTTGACCTCGGGCTGCCAATCGGACAGATCGAGCGGATTGAAGATGCGCGCGATCTGCGACTGCGGCACGCCGTATCGTCCCCTGACGCGGTCCGCTTCCACGCCGGACGCGATAATCAATTTCGCACTTCTCGCCAGCGTGCGCGGCCGCAGCCGGCGTTCGAGGCCACTTCGATGCCAGGTGCCCCCCTGGAACGTCGCGAACACGGGAATCTTCAGCCACGCGCCGATCAAGATCGTCGCGTCGAACCGCGGGGACTCGTATTCCTGGCAGATGATCGCCTTGCAGCCGGCCTGCCGGATCTCGCGAGCGACGGCGCCGAGCGGTGTTGCAAGATACGGCGCGACGCAATGCACCGCCCGCCACCACGGTCGTGACGCGCTCGACGTGGCTCCGAACATCGCATGCAGCGAGGTGCCGTAGGGGTCCGTCATCCGGCGCCGCAGCAGCGCGTAGGTTCCTCGTGCCCGTACGACCACGACACGCGCTCCGGTCGGTTCGTGCGCGGTTCTCAATGTTGACGTGACCCGTCTCGACACGCAGACGATCACCGTCTCGATTCCCTGGCGCCGGAGTGCCGCGACGTACCCGAACAGCCAGCCGCCGGTCATCCTCGAACAGAACTCTTCGAGGGTGAGCCCGATCTCGTCGAGGAAGTCCTCAATGAGATCGCCCCAGGGGAGGAGCGCAACCGTGAACCCGACGGCAGGCCGGGGCGCGGCGGCGCCAGCTTCGCGGCCTGCGCCCTCCCTCATCTCGCGTCCTGCAGCTTCCGCCAGGTATACGCCGTCTCCGTTCCGCGATGGCTGGCGCGGTGCACGGCGTAGCCAGCCCACGTGACCGGGAAGAGAGCCAAACAGATGACGCGGCGGACGCGGGCCGACGCGTTCGAAAAGGCGACGTCGTGGCAGAGCACGGTGATCGGCGAGATGAACGTCGCCTGCCGGTCGCACGGGCGCCCGATCAGCGTCTCGAGCTGCTCGCGCGAGTACCCGCGGCGGACGTGCCCCCACTCGGCGAACTTCTCCTCCTCGCTCGGGCACAGCGACGCCATGAAACGGTAGTACGGAAACTGCCAGGTTTCATTGGGCGTGCTCAGGAGAAGATACCCGCCCGGCTTCAGCACACGGAACGCCTCCTCGAGCGCGCGGCGGTCATCCGGCACGTGCTCGAGCACGTCGAACATCGTGACAGCATCGAAGGATCGATCGGGGAACTCAAGTCGCGTGGCGTCTCCGCAGATAAATGTTACGCCCTCCTGGCGGTTGCATGGTACGTCCGCAAACGACGGATCCATGTCGAGATTAGTGATGTGCGCGTTCGGATACAGCATGTGGGTGAGCCCGCTGCGCCCCCCGCCCACCTCCAGGATCCGCTCGAACGGCGCCTCCGGGGCGATCCTGTGAATCGCGCGCATCTTCTCTCGATAGAAGAACCCGAATGTCATTGGCGCCACGAAGGGATTCTTCGCGAGGAACGCCGCCAGTGGCGTCTTCGACTGAAGGGCCATCGCGGCGCTCATCACATCGGCACCTCGGTTTCCGCGCGCTGCACCGCCGCGCCGTTCGGCGGCCGGCGGCGATGGCGCAGGTAGTAAGCGTACCCGGCGATTGCCCCGAGGACCATCGGCACGACGGGCAACGTGATCTTCCCATCCGCAGGATTGTAGAATAGCCGCGCGAGCCAGCGCTTGCTGGTGCGGAACGCCAGCCTCGCCAGGTACACGGGCAACGCGACGAATGCTCGATAGATGTTGCCCCAGTGCCCGTAGCGCTCGAACTGCACGAAGAGCGCAGCGACGTGCCCTCGCATGTAGCTGTACGTCTGCTGCCGCAGGCTCTCCCAGTCCGCGCGGTGATGGTGCAGCACCACGGCGGACGGCCAATAGCGGCAGCGATGGCCCTCCGCGAGCAGACGGTACCACAGCTCCGAGTCCTCGCTGCACCCTGACGCGCCGGCACCCAGCCGCTCGTCGAAGAGGCCGACTCGATGGAACGCGTCGCGCCGGAACGCCATGTTCGCGCCGGCACCAAGCCACCAGACAGGAACGCCGCCGTCCTCCGTCGCTTCGAAGAAAGTGCGGTCGAAGTCGATCGCGCGATACCCCCGGACCCAGCCGAAGACATCGGTCTGGAACGCATATTGCGCCGCCGTCTCCAGCTCCGCCGGCAGGACCAGCCCTGTTACGGCTGTGACGCCGAGGTCCGCGAACGCCTCGTCGATGGCGCCAACCCATTTCTCATCCACAATCACATCGTCATCCGTGAAGGCGATGATGTCGGCGGTCGCGGCCAGGACGCCGGCGTTACGTGCGGCGCTGAGGCCCGGCCGTTCTTCAGGGATGTAACGGATTCCCTTGTGTTGATCCGTGACCCGGCGCGCCTGTCCGGATCGTGGGTTGTTGTCGACGACGATGATCTCGGCCGGCGCGGGCGAGAGCAGTGCCAGTGCGGACAGGCACTGCTCGAGAGCGTCCGGCCGATTGCGTGTGCAGACGACGACCGACACTGACGGACTGGTGACAACGTGCTCGCGCTCGCGCGCGCGAAGCGCGGCGAGCGGCGCGTCGAGCGCCAGCAACTGCGCCAGCACTGGATGCTCGACCGGCGGTTGTCTGCGCTCCGGCACCGGCAATTGCGGGGCGAACCCATCCCTGACGGTGTGGAACGCGATGGACGGGGCCACGATGCGTGACGCATCCGCAGCGAGCTGTGCCGAAGGGATCGGCAGCAGCGGCGCACGGATCAGCAGCTGCCCGAGCGGAACGTGCTCGTCCCAGAACACGACGAACACGCCGTCCGATGACGCGTCCAGCGGCAGATCGGGCAGCGGCTCGCGAAGCGAGATATGCACAATACGCCACGGCTTGAAGGTCCTTCTCATGCGACACCTGTCGGTGCCGCCTCGCGGCCGACGGACGGCCGCGCACGTCCGATGAGTATCCGGCGGCGATCAGACGGCATACGCAGCACTCTCGAAACGCCAATTGCGCGGCCCATGCTGAAGCTGGCCTGAATCGGGATCTCCGCCGCCGCGCTGCGCCCGCGGACTACCGAGACGATCAGTCGCGCGAGCGGCACGAATGCCTTGAGCAGCTTCTTTCCGGACGCGACCGCCCAGCTGCTTGCGGCGCCGTCCCAGACCAAGGCGTCCGCCAGCGCCTGGCTGATGCCGAGCCCGCGGTTGATCGATATGAGATAGCCGAGCGACGTCCGGCGCGTCGGAATCCAGTGTCGAAGCGCCATTGCCGGGACGTACCAGAGGTCGTAGCCGGCCGAAGCCACCCGCAGCACGATCTCGACATCGCCGCCCGACACCAGCTGCCGGCCGATGCGATCGGCGACCAGCGGTTCCTCGGACCAGCCGCACGCCGCCAGCGCCGCCCGGCTCACAACGAGGCCGGCGCCGGCGAGAAACGGTACGCGCCGCTCGCCGCCGCCGTGATCCTGTGCCGCGAAGACATACGAATACGCGTGAACGTATCGCTCTGGCTCGCGCTCATAGTCGAGGATCACTCTTCCGCCGAACGCGCCCGCCGACGGATGTTTGACGGCGAACGCCACGGCGGCCGCCATCCAGTCCGCTTCCAGCACGCAGTCATCGTCCACATAGGCGATCCAGGGCGCGTCCGTACTGCGCGCCCCGCGCAGACGGGCCGGCGTCAGACCCTGCTCCGCCTCGCGAATGCGGCGGAGGTTCGGAATGAGCCCCATCCGCTTGTGCTTCTCGACAACCGCCGGCGTGCCGTCGGTGCAGTTGTTGTCGACGATCAAGCATCCCCAGCGTGCGCGCTCGACTGAATGCTGACGGCCGAGCGCGGTCAGCATCTCGTCGAGGAGCGCCGCGTTGTTGTAGGTGCAGACGACGACCTGGATGGTCGGGAGCACGGCGGCATTCACTGGAACTGCCGCCCATTCACTGGAACTGCCTCCGGATCGCGGCAACACGGCGCGCGGAGCGGCCGTAGCCCCCCAACAGGCCGACGAGGCCGCCCCACAGCTCACCGGCAAGCATCTTCGGCGGGATCGTATAGTCGAGGCCTCGGGCCTGCCGGTGGAGGTTGTGGAGAAGGACGCGTGTGTGATGGACGAACCACCACTTCACGAGCCTGAGCAGGGGGACCCGGCGCTCGGGATCGGTCTTAAGGCACTTCACGAGATAGCACGTGAAGCCGAGACCCCAGCTGCGTCGGTACTGGCGGCTGAGCGCCGCCATCTCGCGGCGGTGCTCGTGGAACACCAGAAAGCGCGGCTCGTAGACGAGCGGGTAGCCAGCCCGGATCACACGGTAGAACATATCCAGGTCGCCGCCCCCCGGCACCCACGCGCCGGTGTCCAGCGCTTCGTCGAAACCGCCGAGCGCGGCGAGCATACGTGTGCGGAAACACATGTTCGCGCCGGCTCCGAAGCTGCCGGCACCGCCGGGATACAGTTGATCATTGACGGAGATCGGGCCGTAGCGAACACGATCGAAACCGCGACGGAACCCGCCCCGGCGTTCGAAGATGATCTGTGCCTCCGTCTCGAGCTCCAGCGCCAGCACCTGGCCGGTGAACGCGCCAGCATCGCGATTTGCAGCCCATGCCTCACACAACCCCGCCAGCCACCCACAATCCACGACGACGTCGTCGTCCAGGTAGGTCAGGAACTCGCTCCCTGACTCGCGGACGGCGCGATTGCGGCCGAAATTCAGGCCGGGCTTCGGCTCGAGGACGTAGCGCACGTCCGGCCAGCGTGCCGCGAGGTCGCGCGTGCGGCTGTCCGAGGGCGCGTTGTCGACGATAAGCACTTCGATCGGGCGGCGGGCGGCAGCGGCCGCGGCCAGCTGCGTGCGCAGCGATTCAAGGAGCCGCTCCAGCCCCTCGGGCCGGTCCTTGGTGCAGATCGCGATAGTGAGCGAGGGGAACGCGAGCGGATCACTGCGAGGCGTCAGCTCTTCGCGCACCGCCTCGGCAACGATTCGGTCGCCGAACTTCGACGCGATGCGCTGCTCCAGCGTGTCAATCGAAACACTGGGCGCGCCGTGTGTCGCCTCCATCCAGAAGCCAATCGGCACGCCCTTCCGGCGCACGAGCACGGCCGCACCTGTGTCGCTGCGCTCAAGCGGCAGTTCCTGAAGCGGATATGCGACGTCGATGTCGAAGTGGCTGTAGCGCATCAGGCTTCTTCCATCCCGATCGCAGTGGGCGATCGGTGTTGGAGCCGGTACATCCGCGCGAACAGACCCCCTTGGGCCACGAGCTCGAGCATCGTCCCCCGCTCGCGGACGCGTCCTTTCTCGAGCACGACGATCTGGTCTGCCTGCTCGATCGTGGCGAGCCTGTGCGCAATCATGATGACGGTGCGGCCGCCCCGTAGCCGCTCGAGCGTCTCCTGGATCCAGTTCTCGGAGATGCTGTCGAGCGCGTTGGTTGCCTCGTCAAGGATGAAGATGCGCGGGTTGCGCACAATCGCCCGCGCCAGCGAGATCCGCTGCTGCTCACCGCCGGACAGCCGGACGCCTCGATGCCCGAGCATCGTGTTGTACTTCTCGGGAAGCTGCTCGATGAACGCGTGCGCGTCCGCCTGGCGCGCCGCTTCGACGATCTCGGTGTCGCTGGCGTCGAGCTTCCCGTACGCGATGTTGTCGCGCACTGACGCGTCGAAGAGGAACCCCTCCTGGCTGACCAGCGCGATCTGGTCCCGCCAGGAGGACACGTCGAAATCGCGCAACGAGCGTCCGTCCGTGAGGATCGCTCCGCTGGTCGGATCGTAGAAGCGCAGAATCAGCTTGATGACGGTCGACTTCCCGCCGCCTGACGGACCGACGATCGCGGTCGTCGTGCCTGCGGGAATCGTGAACGATGCGTCGGCGAGCGCCGCCTCATTGTCGTCGTGATAACGGAACGTCACGCAATCGAAAACGATGCTCTCGGCGAGGCCGGGATGATGCGTCGGACCAGACCTGAGGCTCTCGTCGTCGTGCGCGTCGAGCACGGATCGCACTTCCTCGACCGATGATTCGAGCGCCGCGAACCTCACCCGCGACGCCTCGAAGTCCTTCATCCTCGGCTGCAGACGGTAGAGCACGAATACGAATACGAGGAGAACGGATACATCCGTCGCCGTCCGCGCGGTTGCAAAGAGCACTGTCAGGAGCAGGCCCGACACCAGGATCTCGTGCACGGGATGGATCGCGCCCTGGATGTAGCCGGTCTTGAGAATGACGCGCCGCAGTCGCTCGGACGTCGCGTCGAACCGGCGCTGCTCGTGGGGTTCGCGGCCGTAGGCGCGAATCACGCGCATGCCGTCGATCCCCTCGACCATCCGGTGCGCCAGTTCCGAGTTCGCACGCACCACCCCCTCGCCCAACTCCTTGACCCCGCGCGTGAACAGCCGGACGATGCCTGAAACGGCGAGCATTCCGACCGCGACGACGACGGTCAGCCGCCAGGACATGAGGAGCAGCAGCGCGACGTAGACCGTCACCGTAGTGACGGTGATCGCGAGGTGGACGAAGACCTTGAGCGCGTCGCTGGTGCGCCACGTATCAGAGGCCAGGATGTTCAGCAGCCGGCCCGACCGGTCTCGCTCGATCATGCCAAAATTCATCACCATCAGCTGGCTGAAGATCGTGCGCCGCAGGTGATCCGCGATGCGTCCGTCGATCCAGGTGAACAGGATGTCGTGCGAATAGGAAAGGAGCGCCGTCGCCAGGACCACTGCAAAGAGGACGAGCGCGATCACGGCGAGCCGGTGAGCGGGCGGCGCCTGGCTGAACACGGTATCCATCCGCTCCATCAGCCATCCACCGGTCGCGATCCGCGATCCGTTCCCTGAAATGAGGCCGTGGAGCAATGGCAGGAAGAGGCCGATGCCGATTCCTTCCGACAACGACTGCAGGAGTCCCAGCCCGAGCATCGCTGGGAAAGCCCACCTGTGCAGGCGCAGCAGCGGAAGGAGGCTCCGGACCGTGTTCATCGCGTCATGTCGAAAACCGCATCCGAATGGCAGCTAATATCTGCGACACCGACGAGCTGATCCCCGCGGGTGCCCGGTGACGCGGCTGCAATCAACCAGCCAGACCGGACAATGTGAACAGAAGAGGTCTGCCACGTCGATTGCGAATCATCGCCGTCACGGGGATCACCCGGACTAGACGGCGAGCCAGGCCGGGGAGTTCTCGGAGATGTATGACCGATGAGTCCAGCGCAGCCGAGGCTGAGCACAGTTTCGTCGGTCACGCGCCCGTCGAGACCTCACGGCGCACCCGCGCCGGGTTTCCGACGACGATCGCTCCCGGCGGCACATCGCGAGTGACCACGCTGCCAGCGCCGACAATCGCGCCTTCGCCGATCTGGACGCCGCAGAGAATCGTGGCGTTCGATCCGATCGAGGCGCCGCGGCGGACGATGGTCGGCACCACTTGCCAGTCGGCGCTCGACTGGGGCTGGCCGCCTAGGTTCACTGCCCGTGGGTACTTGTCGTTGATGAACATGACACCGTGGCCGATGAACACGTCGTCGGCAACCTCGACGCCTTCACAGATGAATGTGTGGCTCGATACTTTGACGCGGCGGCCGATGCGCGCGCCGCGCTGAATTTCGACGAACGTGCCGATCCGCGACTCGTCACCAATCTCGCACCCGTAGAGATTGACGAAATCGTAGACCTTGACGTTTCGTCCTAGCTTGACGTCCAGCGAGATCGATTTCCGCGAACGCCGCCGCAACAGGCCGAAAACATTCATATGCGAATACCGGCGGCCGGAGAACGCCCCGACCGATCAGCGACCTGGAGCACCGAAGCTCGCGCACTGGCGGCCGCGTCGATCAGCGCGTCGTGCTCCTTGGTGATCGCGCTGGGAAACTCCTGGGTCATGAGTGAGCACACCCTGCAACAATCGAGCGACGGCCCTGCATGTCGTGTGAAATGCTATCAGAACTCGGCGTGGGGTAAGGTTAGAGGCCCCGGACGTGGTGGAAATGCGATACACGCCGGCTGGTACACGGGTGACGCGGGCCATCGTCCATCGTTCCGTGGGCTCGGGCAGAGGAGCACACACGGAGGGACGATGGCGATGGCCAAAACCAGGAATGGACCTGTCGCCCTTTGTGGGCAAGTTTTCCTGGACGAGGAAGAGCAGACGGGGACGTGCTTGAGAGTGGATTCCGGTGCTGTGGTCGCAGGCCCTGATGGGACCAAGGTCGCGGACCTGATCGGCGCGGGACGGCACGACGGAGCGGCGATCGATCGGCGGTGTCGGAATGGGACGCGCACGCGGACGCCGGGACGCGCGGGTGGGCACGAAGGTGCGGCCGGGGACGTATTTCCCGTGGTTGCTCCAGCCTCGCCGGCGCGCGAAGCATGCCTTGTTGGCCGTCGTACGGGACAACCACGTGCATGGCGTTTCGACGACGGCTCGATAAGATCTCGACGTCGGACTCCCGCATCTGTGTGAGCTCGACCGGGTGGTCGCGGCGGTTCGCGCGCGCCTGGTGACAGGCGCAGCGGTACTTTGGGTCGATGCCCCGTACCTGGACGCGTGAGCAATCAGGGCCACGGTCGTCGGGATCGGCGGACGGGCGAGGGCCAGCGCCAAGTGCTTGGCGTTGATGTCGTCCAGTCAAAGAGCGGGCCTTCCGCACAGTCCTTCTGCGCGGCAGGTGCACTTCAGGGAGCATCTGCTCCCCACCATCCCGCGGGGCGCCCGCGAGGCCATCGCCGCGAGTGTCCCGACGTCGCGGCTCAGCCCGATCACACTTCAGTGCTTGCCCAACGGCGCATCGTCGCTGACAGTTCGGGCCCGCGCGTTCCGCGCGCCGCGGCATCTTCCCCAATCCGGCGAAGTCATTCGGTTGGTCAGACCGATTCTGATGGAGCGGCCGATGAATGGACGGTGGCTGGTTACGTCGAAGAAGACGGTATTGACGGAGACGCGCACCTCATGCGCTGCAGATCAGCGATCCTGGTGGCGGCTGGGCCATCAACTCAGCGAGACAGGGCAGATCGTGGCGCTTACAGCTGGCGTGTCGTGTCTTGAACCACTACACCCCGGTCATCCGGCTCGTCCATACAAAGCGGTCGGGTGCAATTGTTATATAGCCCTGTCTTCGACCACTACATTCCGTCGTGACTTAAGCTCATCAAGTTATGCAGATCCTCTTCATGCAATTAACCGCGTCCCGGTCATAGCTGCCCCGACGGGCCCGACAAACAGACGTCGCGCCTCAATCGAATCGTCCTCAGATCTAACTAAATGCCTCTGCCAGAGAGATTTAGCCACTATTGACCGTGAGTGGTGGTAATTACGCTTTTGACGGTTCGGGATGCGTATTCAACTTCCGGTTCAACATACTTACAACTCCGACATCGTCTTACAACTCCATGTTAAATAGTGACTTAGCCTTTGTTGCTGGTTGCTGTACCGCGCCGCATGATGCCACGACTGTGAGACCGGAACAGGTGTTTGAAATCTGAAGCATTGACCGGAACAGTTCTTGCGAGGTGGCCGTCGCGAGCAATCGTGTAAACAACTCCGCCAGTTTGGGTAAGTCGGCGGGGTGGAAGTGTGTAGACGCAATGAGAATGAAAGTCAATGTGACTGAGAGGGCGGGAGCTTGCTCAGGCGATAGCCGTCTGGCCCTGATGCTCATTGTCTCCGTGCTCGCGGCAGGCTGCAGCAATCCGTCCGTGGAGAAGCAACGTCATTTGGAGCGCGGCAATGGGTATGTCGCTGAACACAAAGATGAGTTTGCGGTGATTGAATATGCCAGCGCAGTGCGAATCGACCCACGATTTGGGGAAGCGCGATACAAGCTGGCGCAGACCTACGAACGAATGAATAACCTGCGGGACGCGTATGCCGAGTACATACGGGCGGCCGATGCGTTGCCTGACAATCGCGAGGCGCAGCTCAAAGCGACTCAGCTACTACTCCTCACCGGGCGTTTCGACGATGGCAAAGCGCGCGCCGGCGCACTCCTCGCCAAGAACCCCAGAGACGTCGAAGCCCTGCTGCTGCGCGCAAACGCGATGGCGGCTCTGAAAGATCCTGCGGGAGCGATGGCGGAAATCGAAGAGGCGATGAAAGTGAGCCCCAACGACAGCCGCACGTTCGTGAGTCTTGGCGCCGTTCGCATGCGCAGCGGGGAAGGAAAGGACGCCGAGGCGGCCTTCCGCAACGCAATCGCGCTGGATCCATCGTCGGTTGACGCACATCTGGCACTCGCCAACTATCTGTGGACGGCCGGCCGAATGGAAGAGGCCGAGCACGTAATTGCCGACGCGCTTACGCTCGCTCCGGACCACCTGCTCGCGAACCGGATGCAGGCCGACCTGTACGCTCGCACCGGACGGACAGACCAGGCGGAGGCGCCGTTAAAGAAGGTTGCCGATATTTCGAAGGCTCCCGCGGCGCGGCTCCAACTGGCCGACTATTACCTCGGGCTGAATCGCATAGATGATGCGAGGCGGCTGCTCGAGGAACTTGCCGCGGCAGAGCCCGCCATCGGCGAAGCCCGGTTGCGGCTTGCGTCGATCGACTATGCGACGAACCACAAAGAGAAGGCCCATCAGGTCGTTAATCACATGTTGGTCAGCGCGCCGCAGTATGTGCCGGCGCTGATCCTGAAGGCACAGTGGCTGACGGCTGAAAACAAGCTGGACGAGGCGCTTGCGCGCGCAACGGCGGCCGTCGGTGCCGATCCCGAATCAGTTCCCGCACGTATGGCGGTCGCCGCTATTCACGAGCAGCGTCGAGAGACGTCCGACGCCATCAAGGCGTACAACGAGGTGCTCAAGCTGAATCCGAGGGTGACCGCCGCGCAGATCGCGCTATCGCGACTTAACTTGGAAGCCGGAAACCGCGATGCTGCGCTCAGCCTGGCCGAAGCGGCCGCGCAAACAGAACCGGCGAATATCGCGGCCAGTGTGGCGCTCGCGCGAGGTCTGCTCGCGCGAGGTGATCTCGCCCGGGCGGAGAAGGAACTGTCGGCGCTGGAGGCACGGGTGCCCGACTCGGCGGTTGTCAAGACGTTACTCGGCCTTCTCCAGGCCCGTCGGGACAACTCGCAAGCGGCGAGAAAACTGTACGAGCGGGCGTTGATCCTCGATCCGAAATCCACGGAAGCGCTCGCGGGCATCGTTACATTGGATGTTCGGGCGCGAGACGTCGACGCCGCGGTGGCCCGCGTCGATGCAGCGCTGGCACGCGATCCCCAACGACCGGAACTGCTGGTGCTGGCTGCGCAGACGTATGCCCTGAAGGGTCAGACCAGCCGCACGGAGCAGGCGTTGAGGCGTGCGGTTGCGCTCGACCCGGGTTTCCTGCAGGCCTACGGCCTCCTCGCCAGGTACTACCTGCAGCAGCAGCGACTCGACGAAGCCAAGGCCGAGTTCGAATCCGTTCTCAAGCGAGATCCGGCTGCTGCGGGTCCTCGGACCATGGTCGGGGTGATTCTCGAGACCCAGGGGAAGCGTGAGGACGCCAGGCGATGGTACGAAGCCACCCTCGCCACAATCGACAACGTGCCTGTGGTCGCAAACAATCTTGCGATGATCTATGCGGACACGGAGACGAACCTCGACAAGGCGCTCGAGTTCGCTCAGACGGCCAAACGAAGTCTGCCGAACAGCCCGGAGGTCGACGACACGCTCGGCTGGGTGTACTACAAGAAGAGCCTGCCATCGCTGGCGATCGGCCCGCTCCGTGAGAGCCTTAACCAGCGACCGAACCAACCGGAAGTTCTCTATCACCTCGGGCTGACTTATGCGAAGCTGGGTGACAAAGCGAAGGCGAAACAGACGCTGCAGCGCGCGCTCGATCTAAATCCCAGGTTTGTCGGCAGCGAGAGCGCGCGGCAGACGCTGGCCTCAGTTCGGTAAATGCCAATGTCGCTGCCAATATCGGTGTTGCGTCTCTCTGGCGCGGTCCTCCTGGTGACGGCATTGTGGAATGTGTGCCGTGTCGGTCACGTTGTCGTGCGCGCGCAACAGCAGGCGCCGGCAGCGATCACCGCGCCGCCCACCCCAAGCGGATCGACGTCGAAGAATACGGCCGCCGCGCCGCGGGTGCCGGTCAAGCTACCGAATGACTATGTCATTGGGGCAGACGACGTGCTCGCCGTCGTGTTCTGGAGGGAAAAGGATCTGAATGCGGATGTGGTGGTCCGTCCAGATGGCAAGATCTCGCTGCCGGTGTTGAACGACGTGCAGGCCGTCGGGCTGACGCCGGAGGAGTTGGCGGAGTCCATCGGGAACGCGGCGCGCAAGTACGTGCGCGACTCCGGCGCCACGGTCATGGTCAAGGAGATTCACAGTCGAAAGGTATACGTGGTAGGCGAAGTGGGCAAGCCCGGGTCATTTCCGCTCGACGCCGATATGAACGTGCTCCAGGCACTCGCACAGGCCGGAGGGCTGCTCGAAGACGCGCACAAAGGCGATGTTGTCATCGTGCGGAACGAGAAAGGCGTCGAGCACAGGTTCAGGTTCGACTATAACGAAGTGATGCGCGGCACGAACACGTCACAAAACATCAAGCTGCGTCCGGGCGACACGATCCTGGTCCGTTGAAGCCGACGCTCGCCATCGTCGCGATTACAGTGGCGCCCTTCTTCCCCGTCACGCCTTCGTTCGCACAGGGCGCCCCGACGACGATCTCGGGCGGGTTGTTCGGTGCGACACGATCCCAAGGAAGCCACCGTGATTGGTTCGTCGTCGGCGCTGCGGTAAGCGAGGCCATCGACAGCAGTATCCCCCCGGAATTTCGCGACTTTGTGCCGGTGTCCGACACGCCGCTGGCTGGCGGCGCTACGACGATGCTGCTTGCGACCGCCGATTACGCACACACCCGTCGGCGTCTTCAAATCGCTGCGACTGGTTTCGGCGCGTACCGCTACGGCCGGGCACTTAATCGATTCGACACGATGAGTCAGAGCGCAGGATTCGGTGCAACGATTGCGCTGCCAGCAAAGGCCAGCGTACGCGTCGACCAGAGCATCGCATATTCCCCGTCGTATCTGTATCAGTTGTATCCGGCACCGGCACTTGCTCTTGGCGAGGCGATTCCGGTAGCACCCGATTACCAAGTGGTGCAGACCGATTCGTTAAACTACCGCGCGAACGCGACGTTCTCGATGATCGTTCGGCGCGGCACGCGGGTCACCGCGTCAACCGCGTACGATCGCACGCACTTCGGGGGGTCGGCGGCAGAGCAGCCTCAACTCGGGGTCTACAGCTTCACCGGAGGGGTCGCCGAGAGTGTCAGCCGGAGTGTCCAGTTTTCCGTTGATTACTCGTATCATCAAAGTGGTTATCGGTTGGGCGCCGCGACCGAGCACAATCTGGCACTCGGAGCAGAATATTCGCGCGCGGTTTCGAGAAGCCGGCGCGCCACGTTTCGCGGACACGTAACACCGACGGTCGTGGTTGCAGACCGGGTCTTGGGCCCAGCGAGCGAAGTAAGCGTCAGCCACCTGCAGGGGGACGTTGGCGTCGACTACGAGTTCCGGCCCGGGTGGCGGGCTTCAGGAACATGGCAGCGTCAAGTCGACTACATTGCCGTCGTCCCCAGCGGCCCTCTTCTGGCGAACGCGGGCCGTGCAAGTGTGACGGGTCTCATCACACGTCGGCTGGACCTGACAGTGTCGGCGGGCTACGCCAAGGGCGAAACAGTCGTCACCCAGCTGAGCCGCATTGACTCTCGAGCCACCAACGCACGTATCCGTTATGCGTTGTCGCGGTCGGTCGCCCTGTACGGCGAGTACGTCCAATTTAACTATTACTATGTCAACGGGTTGGGCAACCCCGGGTCTTTTCTCCCCGGCGTGTTTCATGAGCGCGGATTGAGAATCGGCGCGATGTTATGGAAGCCCGTCTTCTGATGAGCGTAACGACTCGACTGTAGCGGAAAGAGACCATGTCACCAAGAATATTCAGCCGTGATGACGTGATTCGTGCGATTGTCAAGCGGCGCTGGATGGTTCTGGCGCCGGTCGCGGTCGGCGTCGCCTTCGCGCCGCTACTCGCACGTATCGCACCGGCACGATACCGCTCCGAGACGCTCATCATGGTGGTGCCGCAGCAGGTGCCAGACAGCTACGTCCAGCCGACCGTGACGCAAGCGGTGGCGGAACGGCTGCCGTCGATTACCGATCAGATTCTCAGCCGATCCCGCCTGGAACGGATCATCCGGGAGATGAATCTGTATACGAGCGAACGGTCACGAGAAGTGATGGAGGATGTGGTTGGCCGGATGCGGAAGAACGTCAGCGTCGACGTCGTCGGCAGGGAGGCCGATTCGTTCCGCGTCAGCTATGTCAGCGACAACGCCGAAACGGCTCGAAAGGTGACGGAGCGGCTGGCTGCTCTGTATATCGAACAGAATCTCACCGATCGGAACAATCAAGCGGAAAGCACCAGCGAATTTCTCGAAGCTCAGCTTGAAGACGCGAAGCGGCGGTTGATCGTTCAGGAAAAAAAGCTCGAGGAATATCGCCGGCAACACTCGGGCCAGCTGCCAAGTCAGCTGCAGGCGAACCTGCAGGCCATTCAGAGTGCCACCCTCCAGCTACAGGCGCTGAACGAATCGACGTATAGAGCACAGGAGCGGCGGCTGCTGATCGAGCGGCAGATTTCCGATATTCAGGCAGTTCCGATCGTCGCGACCGACTTCTCGGCCGAACCGCAGGTACCACAGACTCCGGCTCAGCAGCTCGAGGCGGCGCGAACGCGACTCAAACTTGCCTTGGATCGTTTCACCCCGGTCCACCCCGCGGTGATCAGTCTGAAGCGCACCATCGCCGAGCTCGAAGCGCAAGTCGGTAGCGACTCTGCCAACGAAACGACACCGGCGCCGCTGACGCCCGCCGAGGCCAGCCAAAAGAAAAAGATCTTGGATCTCCAGGCCGAGCTGGCCGTCGTCGATCGCCAATTGCAGACGAATCGCACTGACGAGAACCGGTTAAAAGCCATGATCGCCTCCTATCAAGGCAAGGTTGACGCGGCGCCGACACGGGAATCCGAGCTGACCGAGTTGACTCGCGACTACAGCACCCTGCAGTCTGCGTATTCGACCCTGCTCTTGAAGCGCGAAAACTCGACGGTCGCGGCCAATCTCGAACGCCGCCAGATCGGCCAGCAATTCAGAATCATTGATCCCGCATCGCGGCCAAACCGACCGTTCAACCAGTTCCAGCGGTTGGGCATCATCGCTTCGGGCGCAGGAATCGGCCTCGCCCTCGGCCTGCTTATCGTGGGCTTCCTCGAATATCGGGATTCCAGCTTCAGAAGTGAGGAAGAGATTCACCGGATGCTGAAACTGCCGGTGCTCGCAGTGGTCCCCGTGATGGCGTCGAGGCGTGAGGTGGACCTCGAGCGGCGGCGAACGTTCAGGCTCGACATCATCGGCGGTGCCATATGCCTGTTGACACTCGCGTTGGTGGTGTTATGGCGGCTCCATTCTTGATTCGGCCAGCATGTATCAAAAGTATTTCGGTCTAGAGGATCTGCCGTTCGAGCTGACGGCTGATCCTGAGTACCTTTTTCTTGGGCCGAGGCAACGCGACGCGCTGAGCACGCTGGAGTACGGCCTGTTCTCCGCAAAGTCGATCACCACGCTCATCGGAGAGGCGGGAACGGGAAAGACGACGCTGATCCGGGCAGCGCTGACATCCGAGCGGTGCCGAGACGTTCGATGCGTGTACCTCGACAACCCGGTGTTTACCACGGAAGACTTTGTCCGGATGCTCGCCATTAAGTTCGAAATCGAGAACGGCGGCGACATATCCAAGCCGGTGTTTCTGACGCGCTTCGAAGCGATGCTGCGCGATCGTCGCGCCCGAGGCGAGATTACCGCGCTGGTGGTCGATGAAGCGCAGAGTCTCAGCATCCCGCTCCTGGAGGAGCTTCGGCTCTTGGCGAATATCGAGACATCGGCTGGGAAGCTTCTGCCGTTGGTCCTGGCGGGTCAGCCCGAGCTCGGAGCTCGCCTCGAGAGCCCGGAGCTTCGCCAGCTGAAACAGCGCATTACCCTTCGATGCGAGCTGGCGTCATTCGACCTCCCAGAAACCGCCGGCTACATCGCAAAGCGCATCGAGATCGTCGGCGGCATGGCGACCCGGCTGTTCACGCAGGGGGCGGTGATCCTGGTTCACGAATATTCGAGAGGCCTGCCGCGTACGATCAATGTGATCTGCGACAACTCGTTGCTCTGTGCGATGGCACTCGGACAGCCGCGCGTGGACGAAACGATGGTCATTGAGGTCTGCCGTGATCTGAAATTGAAATCGCGCCCGGGCAGCCGGCTCGCGGCCCGGTTCGTCTCTCAGCGTCGAAGCCGTGGAACCATTGCCGAACCCGGCGTGCCATCATCGCTCCGGTTGCCCGTTGGATTGTCCCTGTGGCGCAGGTGGTGCCGTTTTGTCGGTCAACTCGCCGCGTCCCGCCGATGAAGCACCTCGACAAAGCCCTGCAGGTCTGGGAGGAGTCGGCCAATGCCCGCCAGTCGCGGGACGAGAGCCGTCACACTCTCCTTAATCAGTACGCACCTGAAGGACTGGCACATGAGCCGCCGAAACGCCGTCTGGCATCTCAAGCGCACGACGCCGGTGACGTGGACGCGGCCGAGGATGCTAGCGCGCGTTTGGTCACCGGAGCGGTGAGTGCAGTTGCAGTGGAACAGTACCGCCGGCTGGCGGCGACGCTCCATGACGCGCAAGTCAACACCAGCCTCAAGAGCGTGATGATCACGAGCGCGGCGCCCCACGAAGGGAAGACGCTGACGACGCTCAACCTGGCTCTGACGCTCACCGATTCGTACGCTCGCGAGGTACTCATCATCGACGCGGATTTGCGCTGGCCGCGGATGCATTCCCTGCTCGGCGTCAGCAACACACGCGGGCTCACTGACGCGCTCACGGACGAACACGTCGAGCTTCCCGTGCTTCGCATTTCCGACGGCCTCCACCTGCTCACCGCCGGGCGCCCGGTTACCACGCCGCTGGCTCGGTTGAGCTCGCCTCGTCTCGCCAAGCTGCTTCACGAGTGCGGCCGTCGCTTCGAGTGGGTGCTGGTGGACACGCCGCCGGTCGGCCTTCTGCCGGACGCGCATTTGCTGGCCCGTTCAGTCGGTGCCGTCATCCTCGTGATCGGTGCCGGCGCGACGCCGGCCGCGACGATCGAGCGCACGGTCGCGGATCTTGGTCCGGAGCGCATCATCGGCACCGTACTGAATCGGGTGGATACGCACGCGATCGCCCAAGCAAGCTTCTACGAACGCTACAAGGCGACGCGGTAGCCGCGCGAGGCACGAGTGTCTGCGGAATCGACGCCTGCATTCGTTCGCATTGGAGACGGGGAGCTGCACGCGTACAACGAAGCGGCCTTCCGGTATTTTCTTTCGCTCGAACGAAAGCGCGCTGCGCGCGAAGTCCGCCCGCTGTTCCTGATGCTCGTGAAGTTGAGTCACCCGACCCGCCCTGTCGGTGACCTGCACGCGTTCGCGACGATCTTCTCGGTGTTGAATGCGTGCGTCCGCGAGATCGACCTGGTGGGTTGGTATCGCGAGGGTGTCGTCGCCGCAGCGTTGTTCGCCGGGAATGCCCCGACGACCGGCACGGTTCGAGAGAACGTGAGCGCACGCGTCCTCAATGAGTTTCGAGATACCCTGCCCGAGAAGGTCGCAGCACGGCTGCGGACGCGCATTGTGAGTCTGCACCGCACAACAACAGACAGGTGATCATGGCATCGGGTGCCTCGCTTTCGGCGTCGCGACGGTTGGCGAAGATACAACCCATCGCCGCGCGCCAGCGCAATGCGGAACCCTCGTACCTGCTCGGCCAGGACGTGTTCAGGGCCGCGCTCAGGCGGGAGCTGAAACGCGCCGACCGCTTCGATGAGTCTTTTGCCCTGCTTCTCATCTCGTGCGCTGATGCTGCTCGCGAGGCGACGCGGAGAGAGTTGGTCGAAGCGCTGGCGAGAGTGAAATCAGATATCGACGTGATTGGATGGTGGAAGCAGGATGTGAAGGTCGGCCTGATGCGGCCCCTCGTTCACCTCGACCCCGCCGAATCGATGGCAAGGGTCGCCGCAGCGGTGCAGCACGAGCTGGGCGCAACCGGTGGTCGCGAGAGCGCCGGCAGATACTCGATCAGCTTGCAGATGTACCCGCATCAGACAGGCCCTGCGGCACCCGTGGCGGTCGACGACGGCGACCGCACCAAGAAGACAGCCGCCGACTTGTCGAAGCGGATACTCGATGTTGCAGGAAGTGCCGCGCTTCTCGTACTGTTGTCCCCCGTCTTCCTGCTGATCACGGCAGTGATCAAGTCGACGTCGAAGGGTCCCGTCCTGTTTCGCCAAGTCCGAATCGGCCAGTACGAACAGCCGTTCACGATGCTCAAGTTCCGGACGATGCACGCGGGGGCGGACCAGGCGATTCATGAGGCGTACACGACGGCGTTCATCGGGTCCGGCGTGCCGGCTTCGGGCGACGACACCGGTACCGTGTTCAAGATCGTTGACGACCCGCGTGTCACGCGACTGGGCCACTTCCTTCGTCGGTCAAGTCTCGACGAGCTGCCGCAGTTGTGGAACGTGCTGCTTGGCACCATGTCCCTCGTCGGACCACGTCCCCCCCTTCCATACGAAGTGGCTCGCTATAAACGGTGGCATCGCAGACGGCTCACCGACGTCAAGCCAGGTATCACGGGCCTGTGGCAGGTTACTGGCCGGAGCCGGACGACGTTCGACGAGATGGTTCGCCTCGATCTGCAGTATGCCAGGAATCATTCGTTGTGGATGGACATCAAGATCCTCTTCGCTACCCCTCGCGCCGTGCTCTCGGGACGAGGCGCGCACTGAATCCCGGCGAGGCCGACGAGTTAACGGAATTGTTTCCGGAGCCCCTAATGACTGATGTGGCAACACCTGACCTGGGGCGGCAGCGTTCACCGCTCTCTGGCGCACTGGCGGCAGAGCGTAGTGCGTGTTCGCCCGCTCCTTTGCGCGTCGGAGTCGTTGGCTACGGCTATTGGGGACCGAACATCGTCCGCAACCTAAGCGGGCTCGACGGCTGCGAGTTGCTGGCCGTCTGCGACAAGAGTGCGGCCAGCCTGAAGCGCGCCAGTCGCACTTGTCCCGGTGTACAGCTGATGACTGATGCCGCGGAACTGCTACGCTCGCCGGAGATCGACGTGGTAGCGATCGTCACACCCGTCATGACGCATTTCGAGCTGGCCAAGACCGCCCTCGAAAACGGCAAACACGTGTTCGTAGAGAAACCGTTTACGTCGACCTCAGGACAGGCCGAAGAGCTGATTGAGCTGGCCGCCAGGAACCACCTGCAGATCATGGTCGATCATACGTTTCTCTTCAGCGGCGCTGTCCGGAAGATCCGGCAGCTTCTCGACGATGGCACGCTCGGGCCCCTTTACTACTTTGATTCAACCCGTGTGAATCTTGGTCTCTTCCAGCACGACGTCAGCGTCGTGTGGGACCTCGCTCCCCACGACCTGTCAATCATGGACTATCTCGTGAACGCCAAGCCGGAGGCGGTGGTGGCCACCGGCGCCAGTCACTTGAACGGCCTGGCCGACATGGCGTTCATCACCGTCTACTTTCCGGACCGGATTGTCGCGCACGTGAACGTGAACTGGCTGTCGCCGGTGAAGGTGCGAACGACCCTGATCGGTGGTCGCGACAAGATGCTCGTATGGAACGATCTTGAAGCGGACGAAAAGATTAAGGTGTACGACAAGGGCGTCGACATCGCGAGTGGACAGGGCGTCTACGACCTGCTCGTCAGCTACCGCTCGGGTGACGTGTGGGCGCCTAAAGTGGACCAGACTGAGGCGCTTGCGCTCGAGCTCGCGCATTTCCTTGATTGCGTGCGACGCAACGAGGCGGCGATTAGCGACGGCGCGGCTGGGCTCCGTGTGGTGCGGCTGCTTGAAGCGGTCGAGTTGTCTTTGAATAATCGCGGTCGGCTGGTGATGCTCTGAGAGCATCTTTCGTCTCGATGAACGTTGCCCGATAATCCACTTCTCGATTACTTCCGCTGTCCGGATTCGCTTGTCCAGGTGGAGCTGCGTGGCGATCTGTCGTCGGAGAACGGCTATTTCGTTTTCCGCGATGCGGTCTGCTACGGCCGCTTGGCGGGCCGCAGGCCATCGGTCCATCCAGAGGACAATCTGGCCGACGCGTTCGAAGGCGTCGAGATTGACAACGGCCGAGTGCGGCTGCCGTTCGAGTTGTCAGAGGTCGTGACAAACATCAGGCGGGAGCAGTATCGGCAGAACGGCTTTCGCTTCCTGGACCGTGTCACATCCGGCCCCGCGGCTCAACGTGCGTACTACTTCGTACGCCCAATGCTCCGCGTCGGGGTTCGCAAGCATCTCCAGAAGATTCGCCTGAGCGGCTGGGAGCGGATTGTGTTCCCACGCTGGCCGGTGGACGTAAGTGTCGACGCGTTGTTGCGTCACGTGCTCGGTCTCTGCATGTGTCAGCTCGACGTCGATCGCATTCCGTTCATCTGGTTCTGGCCGGACGGTGCCGAGTGCGCGGTGATGATGACGCATGATGTCGAGAGCTCCGTCGGACGAGCGTTCTGTGAGACCGTCATGGATGTCGACGACTCATTCGGTGTCAAGTCCGCCTTTCAGTTGGTGCCCGAGGGCCAGGAGCGTGAATGGTTGGCATTGGCGGAACGGTTGCGACGACGTGGGTTCGAAGTCAATCTCCACGATTTGAACCACGACGGCTTGCTGTTTTATGACCGATCGGAGTTCTTGGTGCGCGCCGCGAAGATCAACCAGTACGCGCGTCAGTTCAAGTGCGATGGATTTCGATCAGGGGCCATGTACCGCCAGCAGCAGTGGTACGACGCCTTCGAGTTCTCCTACGACATGTCGGTTCCAAATGTCGCCAGTCTCGAGCCTCAGCGCGGCGGATGCTGTACCGTGATGCCGTATTTCATCGGCGAGATCCTGGAGCTGCCGTTGACAACGGTTCAGGACTACTCACTGTTTCACATTCTCAACGATTACTCCATTTCGCTTTGGACACAGCAGATCGAGGCGATCAGAGAGCAGAACGGGTTGATCACGCTCCTGGCGCATCCCGACTACCTTGCAGGGCGCGGCGCTCTGCCGGTGTACAAGGCGTTGCTGGCGTATCTGCAGGGCCTGCGAGCACAGTCGAAGATCTGGACGGCTCTGCCGTCCGAGGTCAATCGATGGTGGAGGAGTCGGCGGCAGATGAGCCTCGTGCCTGACCGGAAGTCGTGGCGTATCGAAGGGCCCGACGCTGACCGCGCGAGGTTGGCGTACGCGACGTGGGACGGCGGCACGGTGCGATACGTGTTGGCCGACGCCGTGTGACGGATGCGCCGGCTTCTAAGCAGCGCGCTGAACCGGCTCGCGATGGTCGCGCCGGGAGGGGCGACGGTTCGGCCACTGCTGCACCGGTGGCGTGGGTCCGCTATCGGTGTGAACGTCTGGATTGGTCTGTACGTCTATATCGATGACCTCCATCCAGAGCTGCTCTCGATTGGTGACAACTGTACGATCGGCATTCGTACTTCGATCATTACGCATTTCTACTGGGGACCGCGGCAGCCGACGACGCGAGGCAATGTGCGCATCGGCAGCGACGTGTTCATCGGACCGCACTGCGTCATCCTGCCGAATGTCACCATTGGCGAGGGAGCGGTCATCCCGGCAGGGGCCGTTGTTACGCGCAACGTCCCGGCGCGCACGCTGTGGGGAGGCCCTCCCGCTGCGGCGCTGGGAGCCGTCACCGTGCCATTGACCGCCACCCACGGGTACATCGGTTTCTTGCAGGGACTTCGTCCGCTCGAGTGAACCGTGGCCGGCCAACCTCTGTACAGCGGCTTCCTCGAGTCGGCACAAAACATGCCGGATCGTCCGGCACTCTGGGTGAACGGTCGCACGCTCTCGTATGGTGAATTATGGACGAAGGCGAGTTCGTTCGCGTCGACGCTCCAACAGAGACTACGCCCTGAGGCGCCGCGACTGACCGCCGTGTTCGCCCAACGATCGGAGACCGGGTTTGCCGGCATCCTCGGCACGTTGCTCGCCGGCCACGGATACGTGCCACTGAACGTCACATTTCCGCTGGCTCGCACCCGCCAGATGCTGCGGCACGCCGAAAGCGCTTCGCTGATCGTCGATTCGGAGGCTGAACGACAGCTCGATGGTCTGCTCACAGATTTCGAGTCGCCGCTTCTCGTCATCGTTCCGGAACGGCAGGATCTCGCGGAGATGTCGCAGCGCTGGCCGCAACACGAGTTCGTCGGTGCGCACGAGCTCTCGGCGGCCACGGCGTGGAGGGAACGGCGCCCGGACTCGAACGACCTAGCCTACTTGCTCTTCACTTCGGGCAGCACCGGTAGGCCGAAGGCCGTCGGCGTCGCGCATTCCAATGGCACACACCTTGTCGACACGCTGGCCGAACGGTACGCTGTTGTTTCCGGGGATCGCTTCTCCCAAACGTTCGACTCGACGTTCGACCTGTCGGTATTCGACATGTTCGTCGCTTGGCGACGCGGTGCATGTGTGTATTGCCTGCCGCGAGCGACGCTGTTGAATCCAGACAGATTCATCCGTGAGCACGCGCTCACCGTGTGGTTCTCGGTTCCCACAATCGGATTGCTGATGAAGCGCCTGGGAGCGTTGAAGCCGGCGCGTTATCCCTCCTTGCGGTGGAGCTTGTTCTGTGGCGAGCCGCTGCCGCTGGATCTCGCGGAGGCGTGGACGAACGCCGCACCCGCGTCCACTGTCGAAAACCTTTATGGGCCGACCGAACTCACCGTCGCCTGTACCGCATATCGGTGGCATCCCGCGCGATCGCCGGAAGAATGCATGTCGGGTGTGGTGCCGATCGGGGCGCCTATCGACGGCATGTGCGCGCGCATTGTCGACGATCGGCTGGTCGACGTCGAACCCGGCGCGGTCGGGGAACTGCTGATGGCCGGCCCACAGCGGGTTCACGGCTACTGGCGAGATACCGTCGCGACCGAGCGCGCCTTTGTCCGGCTGCCCGGCGGAGCAGAGACGTTCTACCGGACGGGCGATCGAGTACGCAGACCGCGTGCCGACGGACCCCTGCACTATGTCGGGCGCGTGGACCATCAGATCAAGGTGCTCGGCTACCGTGTCGAGCTCGAGGAGGTTGAGACCGTCTTGCGAGGGCAGGCGGGTGTGCAGCAGGCCGTCGCAGTGGGATGGCCCAACACGGATGCTGGCATCGGTGGTGTGGTGGCGTTCGTGACCGGCGCCGACATCGATCTCGGGGCGATTGGTGTGCGCCTGCGGCAGAACCTCCAGCCGTATGCGGTGCCGCGGGCGATTCATGTGCTGCCGGCATTTCCGCGGAACGCCAGTGGGAAAGTCGATCGGCGCGCGCTTCTCAGTCTGCTGAACGTGTGACTCCAGAAGCGTGTGAAGTGAAAGCGTTTATCGTCTCGTCACTGCTCCAGCCGCTCGCCGTCGTGGGTCTCGACGCTGAGTCGGTGCCAGACGATCTCGATCTGCGGACGAGCGGTATCGTCGATTCTCTCGGGTTCATCCAGCTCATCTGCCGGCTGGAGGCACACTTCGGTTGTTCGTTGGACCTGGCCGATGTGCAGCCGGAGCAGCTCATGAATCTCGGCGTCCTCTCCAGGCACATTGCTGCGCAACGAAACACCGCTGGTCACGACCGGTCCGGAGCGATTCGGCGTCGAGCAGGTTCGTCGCGATGATTGGCGTTGCCGCTTCGGCGGATCGAATCGAAGTGGTCAATGAATTCTTCGAGCTGTTCAAGACTCCGTGGGAGCCGTTCGTACCCGGAAAACGATACCCGATTGTCCTGATCGCGGACGGTCACACCGATCCGGGCGACGCGGAAGTCGCTTTCGTGTACGGTCCCGAGGTCCACCCGATCGATCACCGTCTACGGGTCTCGAGCGAACAGTTCACCGGGCCGATCGCTGTCGGCTGGGGCGATTCGATATTGCCGGTGTACGGCGCTATCGCGACATTCCGAGGCGACATCGGCGGTGGGGTGCTCTCGGTCGACGGCGGCGCGGTGGATTACCGAGCGACCGTCGGCGGTGTGATCGTGCGGCGACTTGGCTATGACCTCTTCGAGGAAATTGCCGCCTTGTTATCGCATGGCCAGCCGCAATGCTACGCGAGTATTCCAACGCTTGAACTGCACATCGCTCTCATTCGCAGGTCGCTGGGTGAAACGGGAATCGATTACTTAGAGATCCCGCCTTGCCCGGAGCGCGCAGCGTTCGTCTGCTGCCTCACCCACGATATCGATTTCTTCGGCATTCGTCGCCACAGAGCCGATCGTACACTGGCCGGGTTCGCCCTCCGCGCAACGGTCGGAACCGTTCTCGACGTCATCCGCGGCCGTCGTCCGCTCGACGAGGCCGTTCGCAACTGGCTGGCGGTGCTCTCTCTGCCGGCTGTCTTTCTCGGCGTCAAGCGCGATCCATGGAATCCGTTCCGCGATTACACGACAGCGGATCGAGAACACAGCTCGACATTCTTCCTCGTGCCGTTCAGCAACCAGCCGGGTGTGACACCTGAAGGCGTGGTGGAGGCGCGTCGGTCCGTCGCCTACGGGATTCGCGACATCAGGGCGGACGTTCAGACTCTCGGGACCGACCGGTTCGAATGTGCCGTACACGGTATCAACAGCTGGCGCGATGCCGATGCGGCCAAGGATGAGATGCGTGAGTTGACGACAGTCACTGATCAGCAGAGGACCGGGGTTCGGATGCACTGGCTGTACTTCGCCGAAGATTCGGCTCGTCTTCTCGAGCACGCCGGATACGACTACGACTCGACATGGGGATACAACGACGAAGTCGGTTTCCGGGCAGGGACACTGCAGCCTTTTCGATTCCCAGGCACAGTGCATCTCCTCGAGCTGCCGCTCGCAATCATGGACTCGGCGTTGTTCTACCGAGGTCGCATGGGACTCACGCGCAAGCAGGCGGGAGTCCGATGCTCGGCAATCGTAGAAGAGGCGCGCCGCTTCGGTGGTGCGCTCGTCGTCAATTGGCACGATCGCAGCCTCGCGCCCGAACGCCAATGGGGCCACTGCTACGGCAAGCTATTGAGTGACATCGAAACGAGTGGCGGATGGTTCGCCAAAGGGGGAGAGGCGGTCGACTGGTTCCGATGGCGTCGGTCGATTCGATTCAGCGGAGATCCTTCGGCGCGCGAGATCGCACTCGAGGCGCCACCAGTCCCGCACACGTTGCCGGCAGCGCGCCTGGTCGTGCATCGTCGATCCGGGATGACCGAGACGCTGTATGGCGGAGGCCGGCGCCGTCTGACGTTGAACGGCCGTCCGAGCGCGCTGCTGCCCGCGTGAGTGATACCTGCCGGAGCGGCCGTCATATCTGCATGGTCGCGTACACCGAATACCACACCGATGCCAGGGTGCGACGCGAAGCCGAAACTCTTATCGCCCATGGCTTCAGCGTTCGGTGCCTCACGACCAGAAATGGCAGCGGCCAACGACAGTTCACTCTGGAGGGCGTCGAGATCGAAGAGTTGCGGGTTCCCAAATATCGCGGGAAGAGCACACGGGCGTACATCGCGTCATACGGGCGGTTTCTCGTGGCTGCCTCGATTGCCTGTCTACGCCTGATGAGGCGTGGCGAACTCGACGTGGTGCACGTGCACAACATCCCGGACTTTCTCGTCTTTGCGGGTCTGCTGCCGCGGTTCGCGGGACGCAAGGTCATCCTCGACGTGCATGACTCCGTCCCCGAGACATTCACGACCAAGTTCCCACGCGCGGCCTGGGTGCGGAAGGCCCTGTGCTTGGAGGAACGGCTGAGCGCGCTGGTGGCTCATCGCGTGATCTGCGTCAATCACCCGCAGCGCGACGTGCTGGTGAAAAGAGGCGTGCCAAATACGAAGACGTTCGTGTCGATGAACGTGCCCGATCCACGGATCTTTCACAGTATCCAGGCTGCCGATGGAGTCAGCGGGAACAACGCGCTTCACCTCGTCTACCACGGCACCATGGCTCATCGCCTGGGCGTCGACCTGCTGATCAGGGCCGTCGCTCGTCTGAAGCGGCGCATTCCCGGTGTGACGTTGCATCTCTGGGGCAAGGGCGACGACCTGTCTGATTTCCAGGCGCTTGCTCGTGAGTTGGCCCTCGAAGGTCATGTGCTATTCGAGCCCGCCGGCTATCCCCTGCGGGAGCTGCCTGCTCGACTGCGCCCGATGAACGTCGGCGTAATCGGCAATCGCCGAAGTGCTGCGGGCGCGCTTATGCTGCCAGTCAAGTTGCTCGAGTACGTATCCCTGGGAATACCAACGGTGGCTCCTCGTCTCGAAGCCATTCAGCATTACTTCACCGAAGAGATGGTGACGTACTACGAACCCGAAGACATCGAGTCGCTGACGGAGGCGATTGTGCGTCTTCACACCGACACCGGATTGCGGCGGCGACAAACGGCGATGGCTCGGACCTTCCTGGCCCGGCACGGATGGGAACGCCAGGGCGAAGAGTTGGTAGCGATGTATCGCACACTCGTAGGGAGCTAATCTAATGAGCAAGCTGCGATTCGCGCTTGTCGGATGCGGCAATATCGCCAGCAAGCATGCGCACGTGCTGCATGAATACCTGGAGGAGGCCGAGATTGGTGCGTTTGTAGACATCGACGCCGGTCGGGCGCAACAGTTCTCGAAGAAATACGACGCGCCTGCGTACTCGTCAGTCGGCGAGATGATGGGCGCGATCGGCGATCGGATCGATGTGATCAGCGTGTTGACGCCGAGTGGCGCGCACTGCCAGAACGTTCTCGAGTTCGCACGGTACGGACGGGCAATGGTCGTCGAGAAGCCGCTGGCGCTGCGTCTGAAGGATGCAGACGACATGCTCGAGGCCTGCGAGGCGCACGGCGTCAAGTTATTCGTCGTCCACCAGAATCGTTACAACCTTCCCGTACGCAAGGCGAGAGAGGCGCTCGAACAGGGTCGCTTCGGCCGGCTCGTGCTCGGAACCGTCCGCTTGCGGTGGATGCGCGACCAGGCATACTACGACTCAGCCGCGTGGCGCGGCACCTGGGAGCACGACGGTGGCGTCTTCATGAACCAGGCCGTCCACCACATCGACATGCTCACGTGGTTCATGGGCAACGTCGAGAGCGTGCGCAGCATGGCTGCCACCCGCCTTGTGAGCATCGAAACCGAAGACACCGGCGTCGCGGTCCTTCGTTTCAATTCCGGCGCGCTCGGCGTCCTCGAGGCGACGACCGCGACTCGACCGAAGGATCTGGAAGGCTCGATCAGCATCCTCGGGGAGAAAGGCGCCGTGGTAATTGGCGGCTTCTTCATGAACGAGCTCGTCACCTGGGACTTTGCCGACCGGCAGCCAATAGACGATGTCATCTTCGAACAATACGGCAGGAACCCGCCTGGCCTCGGACACAACCTCGGGGAGTACCTCCGCGGCGTTGTGTCATCGCTCAGGGATTCGAAACCAGCCCTGGTTGACGGGTTGGCGGGACGCCGTTCCCTCGAGCTGGTGACTGCCATTTACGAGTCGATCGAAACCGACGCCGACGTTCAGCTCAGCTTCCGCCCCAGAAAATGCCGGCTGGGTCTCGTGTCATGACGACGTCGAAGATCTACCCGGGCGTGTCACTCGGCGCGCGCGCAATCATCGAGGACTTCTGCGTGATTGGCACCCCGCCTCGCGAAGCGAGAGAAGGCGAGCTCGCGACGACGATCGGGGACGGTGCCGTGATCCGATCGCATACGGTCATCTACGCAGGAAATGTCATCGGCTCCGGTTTCCAAACCGGGAACAAGGTGAACGTTCGAGAGCTCAACCAGATTGGCGATAACGTCAGCATCGGTACCCTGTCAGTCGTCGAACATCACGTCACGATCGGGAACGGTGTTCGCATTCACACACAGGCGTTCGTTCCGGAATACTCGGTGCTCGAGGACAACTGCTGGATTGGACCCAACGTTGTCCTGACGAACGCCAAATATCCTCTGTCGCCCGGTGTGAAGGCCCAGCTGGCGGGGCCGGTGATCCGGCACGCTGCCAAGATCGGCGCGAACGCGACGATCCTGCCCGGCGTCGTCGTCGGCGAGGACGCGCTGGTTGGCGCCGGGGCGGTCGTCGTACGCGATGTCGCTGCGGGCACGGTGGTCGCTGGCAATCCTGCGCGCGTGATCGGCTACGTCACGGATCTCCCCTACGCACTGCCGCCGCGACACGGGCAGTATCGTTGAACAGTTCTACTCCCACTCATTACGAGTAGTCAGGCATTGCATGCATACGCTGTCTACGGCGACGCCACTCGCGTTGGTCGACCTGAAAGCGCAATACAACTCGATCAAGTCAGACGTTGACGCCGCAATCACCGAGGTTCTCACGGATACGTCGTTCATCGGCGGGCCGCACGTGCAGGCGTTCGAAGAAGCATTTGCGCGGTACTGCGGTGTCGCTCACTGCATTGGTGTCGCAAACGGCACGGATGCGCTGTTCCTGGCCCTGAAGGCGCTCGGCGTCGGTCCCGGCGACGAAGTGGTCACCGCCGCGAACAGCTTTATCGCGACGTCAGAGGCGATCAGGATGGCGGGGGCACAATGCGTGTTCGTGGATATCAACCCGGCCACCTTCACCATCGACACTGACCTGATCGAGGACAAGATTACGCCGAAGACGAAGGCGATCATTCCCGTGCACCTGTATGGACAACCGGTGGACATGGCTGCGATTACGAGCATCGCCGGGCGGCATGGGCTGCGAGTGATCGCCGATGCCGCTCAGGCGCACGGCGCGCAATACCGCGGCCAGCCGATCGCTCAATTCGCGGATGCCACCTGTTTCAGTTTCTATCCTGGCAAGAACCTGGGTGCCTACGGCGATGCCGGTGCCGTGGTGACAAACAACGCCGAATGGGCGACAGCCGTCCGCATGATGGCCAATCACGGACGGACCCGGAAGTACGATCATGACTTCGAAGGCGTCAACAGCCGGCTGGATGGGCTGCAGGGGGCGGTTCTCAGTGTGAAGCTCCGACACCTCACGGACTGGACACAACGCCGCCGCGCCAACGCGCGACGCTACAACGCCGTGCTTGCCGAGAGGAATATTGTCACTCCCACCGAGATTGAGGACGTGCAAGCCGTGTATCACCTCTACGTGGTACGGGTGCCCGACGGCAAAAGAGACGCGCTGCAGGAGTACCTCAAGACCCAAGGTATCAGCACCGGGATTCACTATCCCATTCCCCTGCCGTATCTCAAGGCGTATGCGTATCTAGGCCACACCCCGGCCGACTTTCCCGAGTCGCGGCGAGCGTCGGCCGAGATCCTATCGCTGCCGATGTTCCCCGAACTGCGCGACGAGCAGATCGAGTATGTCGCCGGGAAAATCAGTGCATTCGGACTCTAAGGCTCTAATAACCAATCCAACCGACACCGGGTGAGACACCATGCCGATTGCCAGCACCGAACAGTTAGAACGGAGCTTTCTGGAGGAGTACAACTCCAATCACGCCATTCTGAAGTACTCGAGCCAGACCGCCGGTCATGGCGTCAGCTATTTGATTGAGCACGAATATGCGGCCGCATACGATCAGGCGATCGAAATATGCCGCCGGACGTCGAGCCAGCCGCTCAGGTTGCTCGAGTTTGGCTGCGGCGCGGGCATGAATGTCATCGGCCTCCTGGCTCGATTAGCTCGCCGCTCGATCCCGATTAAAGATGCGTTTGGCACCGACTTTGCGGAGTCGCTGATCGAATCGGCCAGACGCGAGGCACGCGCGTCCCTGCCATCCGCCCTTCGCGAGAAGCTGAGCTTTCACGTGGCCAGCAACGAGCGCCTCAGCATGGAACTGGCGACGGCGACTGGCACCTCACCGGAAGCACTCTTCGGTTCGTTCGACTTCATTTTCGGGGTCAATACGTTCCGCTACTGTCACCGGCTCAGCACCGAGAGGGACTGCGCGGACGATGTGTTTCGACTGCTCAGGCGTGGCGGAACGTGCGTGATGATTGACATGAACGATCGTTTCCCGCTGTTCCGGAGCCATCTGAAGCGTACGGTGGAGTCTTCTGCGGCCACCTATCTGCCGTCGCTCGAGGAGTACACCGAACCATTCCGTCAGTCAGGATTCGAGATCCTCGCCAAGAGACACTTCTCCTGGATTCCGCACTCGGCTGGTCCTTCACTCACCCGTGTCTGTCGGATGCTGACGCCGATCCTGAACGTGACGGTGCCGAGCCGGGCGATGCGGTCCCTCGTCATCGCCAAGAAGCCGCTGTGAAAGCCCGGTAGGCGAGATATCGCTGTGGTGCGGCTGGCGGTGATCCTTCAGCGGGATTCACCAGGCGTGCGGGAAGAGCGCCTGGGGCGCGTCCTGACATTCTTCGGTGTGCCGTGGATGTCCCGAAGCCTTGCCGATCCGGTGGGTGACCCGACTCCAGCCCCTGGTCATCGCGAATACGCCATCCTCGGTTCCAGCGATACGCTGGCGGCCGCGCTGTTGATGCCCGCGTCCCAAAGACTGCTGCAAGACGCCGCCGCGGTGTACGCGTACGGCGTAGAGGACCGGGCACCGTTGTTGCGGATTCTGTCGATGCTCACGAACCGGCAATGGAAATCGCTGCCGGAGTCCGGCGACCGGGTTCCGGTCCGGGTGACTGAGGCACTTCCTGAACTGACGGGTCCCATGTCCGGCATCGAATTTGAGGGACGGCCGACAGCGCAAAGGGATGCGTTCGTCCCGTCACGGCTCGCGGCGGATGCCGCGTCCGATCACGAGGGCGCGGCTGTCGATGACTTTGTCACGATCGTCTCCGTAGGCGGTGCGCCGTCGTTCGTTCAGTTACGTCATGTCGGCGTTCCGGTTTATTTGTGCGCGAGTGAGGCGATGGTCGACCTCGACGAACCGGTTCGTCAGCCCTACTATGACGTCAAGGACGATTATCTATCAGTGGTGCCGCTGACGATGTTCATCACCTCGACGTTTCGGGAGGTGATATGGCGCCCCCACGAAACGGGAGCGTGCCTCATCATCGACGATCCGCTGCTCAAGACTCGCTACGGGTTCTGCGATTTCTTACGGTGGCGTGACCGGATGCGCGAACACCGGTTTACGACCTGCATTGCGTTCATCCCTTGGAACTGGCGCCGAACGACGCGACGCGCCAGCGAATTCTTCAAGTCGGAATCCGATTGGTTTTCAGTGTCGATACATGGCTGCGACCACACCGCCGCCGAATTCGGCTCGTCGTCGGTCGATCTGATCGACCACCGCGCTCACCTGGCGCAAACCCGCATGCACAAGCATCAGGCGCGCACCGGGATTCGACACGACCCTGTGATGGTGTTCCCCCACGGTGTCTTTTCGTCGGTCTGTCCCGAGATCTTGAAGGTGAACGGGTTTGTGGCGGGCGTCAACACCGAGATTTCGCCCGTCGACGCCGACCAACCCACAACCCGCATTCGGGACGTGTGGGACCTGGCCATTCTGAGGTACGGCTCCTTCGCGATCTATACGCGACGCTATCCGTACCACGGGTTGGAGAACTTCGCCTTCGATCTGCTGCTCGGCAAACCGTGCTTCATCGTTGCGCATCATGAGTCATTGCGTCATGGCGGTGCTTCGCTGCTGACGCTGATCGATCGACTGCAGGCGCTCAACTGCACCCTCCAGTGGCAGTCGCCAGGGCACATCGTCAGACGCGCGTACCGGCGTCGGCGCGTCGACGGTCTCGAGCAAGTTGAGATGTATGCGAACGAGATTCGGATCATCAATGCTGAAGACAGAGATCTGCGTGTCCACATTCGCAAGCGCGAGACGGTGCCTGGCGCGGTGATACAGTGTCTGGCGAACGGCGTCAGCGTGCCATGGACAAGAGAAACAGACTCGGTTGTGTGTGAGGGCGAAATCCGTCCGGGCACTGAGTGGTTGTTCAAAGTGGTGTACTCCACTGGCGCCGCTCGGCACAGAGACGGCGACCCTCTGCGCTACAAGCTCTCCGTCGCAGCGAGGCGAATGCTTTCAGAGGTCCGAGACGAGCTCCAGCCGAGGCTTCGGTTCGGATATGCCTAAATGACTGCGGAACGTGATCGCCTTTTGACATATGTCGTCGTCACGCCTGCGCGAAACGAGGAGCAGTTCATCGGATTGACCCTCGAATCGATGATCCACCAGACCCTGCCTCCGATGCGTTGGGTCATCGTCAGCGATGGTTCGACCGATCGCACGGATGACCTCGTCAAACACTACATGAGGCGGTGTGCCTGGATAGACCTCGTGCGGCTGCCCGATCGGCGGGAGCGACACTTCGCGGCAAAGGTTCAAAGTTTCAACGCGGGGTATCAGCGCCTGAGCACGTTACGTTTCGATGTGGTGGGAAATCTCGACGCAGATATCTCGTTCGAGCCGCGGTACTTCGAGTTTCTTATCGATCAGCTCGCGAAGAACCCGCGCCTGGGTGTTGCAGGCACTCCTTTCGTGGAAGATGGTCAGCAGTATGACTATCGGATTACCAACATCGAGCACGTCTCCGGCGCCTGCCAGCTCTTTCGGCGAGCGTGTTTCGACCAGATCGGGGGCTACACGCCAATCGAGGGCGGCGGCATTGACTGGGCGGCGGTCACGACTGCGCGGATGAAAGGGTGGCAGACGCGGACCTTTCTGGAAATGACCTGCAGGCATCACCGGCCGATGGGCACGGCATCCTCGAAAGGTCGCGTGCGGGCACTGTTCCGACACGGGCAGAAGGACTGGGCACTGGGCGGACATCCTTTATGGCAGTTGTTCCGATGCGCCTATCAAACGACGAGGCGTCCGTACGCACTTGGAGGTGCGGCGTTGCTCGCCGGCTACGCCTCGGCCTCCATCACCAGGCGGCAGCGGAGCGTCTCCAGCGAACTCGTGAAATTCAGCCGTTCAGAACAGATCGCACGTCTCAAGGCCATGTTCCATTTCCCCCGCGCCCACGACCGCCCTTATGCCGCCACCGCTTCAAAGCCGTAATCGACGGTTCAGCCCAGCGCACGCTAGCGATCAGCAGGCCCGTGTCTATCGCAGTCTGAAGCAGGTCGAGCAATGGGTTGAGAATCACGATTACGCAGCGTATGAACCCTTCGACGGGTTGTCATCGCCGTGGCACCGACTGACAGGCGGCCATCTGCTGTTGGACCGTTTGCTCCTGCAGGCTGTCAGGCAGAGCCCTCTGAACCTCCGACCGATGTTGGGGATCAAACCGTTGCCCTCGACGAAGGGACGAGGCTACATGGCCGCCGGCTACCTGTTGATGCACGGCGTGACGGCGGACCCCGATTACCGACGAAAAGCTGTCGCGTGCCTCCATTGGCTGCAGCAGCACAAGTCGCACAAATTCGCCGAATACTCGTGGGCCAACCATTTCGATTTTGCAAGTCGGGCTGGCCGGTACCCGAAGGATGAGTCAATCATCGTCTGGACCGCGTTAATCGGTCAGGCGTTCATCGACGGCTACGAAGCCATCGGCGCCCAGGAGTTCCTCGAAGTCGCGGAGAGCGCATGTCGATGGATTCTGAGTCTGCCTCGGGAGCGGACCACTTCTGGAACCTGTCTCAGCTATCACTCGCTCTCGCAGGAGTCGATTCACAACGCGAACATGCTCGGGGCGGCTCTGCTCGCGCGCACATGGCAGCATACGAACAACGACGATTTCCTTCGCCCAGCGGAAGAGGCGATGAGGTACAGCTGTTCGAGGCAGCGTGCCGATGGATCGTGGTGGTACGCCGAGCCATCGAAGTTCCAGTGGATCGACAATTTCCATACGGGCTACAACCTGGACAGCCTGAAATGTTACGTCGATGCGACTGGTGACGACACATACCGTGATGCGATCGTCCGCGGACTCTCGTTCTATAAAGCTCACTTCTTTGGAGACGATGGCTGTCCCCGGTACTATCACAATCAGACACGGCCAATCGACAGCCAGTGCGCGGCGCAGGCGATCGAGACGCTTGCGAACCTCTCCGACGATGATGACGAGGCGCTCGAGCTTTCGACCAGAGTGGCCACCTGGACGATTGCTCATATGCAGGACAGGGACGGCCATTTCTATTACCGTTTGTATCCGGGCGTGAAGGCGAAAGCGCCGATGCTTCATTGGGCACAGGCCACGATGTACAAAGGCTTGTCGCTTCTGCTTGTGAAGCTGCACCAGCGTGAAGCGGTACCGCTGACTGCGCGGACGACTGTGGCAACAGCCTAGACGAGAAGAGAATGCCTGCTGTCGCGTTACTTGTCGGCCTGGTCTCTGTCGCCTATCTCCTGAGAATCGATTCGAGGCAGATCAAGGACGGCTCGTCAGCGCTCTGGATTCCGCTGGCGTGGATGTTCTTTGCCGGGTCGAGATTTCTTTCTCAATGGCTTGCGGTCATGGGCGTCCCTGTGCCTGGGGCTGATGCCGTCGATGGAAGCCCGCTGGATCGTATTGTGTTTTTCTTCTTAATGGCGGCTGCGATTGTCGTGCTTCGACGTCGCCACGTCGACTGGCCACGTGCGTTTGTTGAGAACAAGTGGATCTGGCTCTACTTTGCTTTCGGCCTCGTCAGTGTGTTGTGGTCCGCCGAACCGATGATGTCGTTCAGGCGTGTTCCCAAGGCAGCGGGGAATGTGCTGATGGCGATGGTTGTCCTTGCGGAACCGAGACCATCCTACGCGCTGGGTAACGTGTTGCGCCGCCTCGCATATCTGACATTGCCGCTGTCTGTCGTGTTCAACAGATATTTTCCGCAATTAAGCCGTCAGTACTCGACCGATGGCTTCCAGATGTTTTCGGGCGTCGCAGCGCAGAAGAACTCACTGGGTGAACTCTGCCTGCTTGCGGGCATTTACTGTGTGTGGGACCTCCTGTACGTTCGTGATCAACAGATTCGCGCCCTTGGTGGCGCGGTACGAGTGGAGTGGATTGTCGCCGGGTTAGTCGCGTGGTTGATGGTGACGGCGAACAGTGCGACAGCGCTCGCCTGTCTGGCGGTGGCCTCAGCCGTTCTCGTGCTCGGTCGAACCGGCCTGACAAACAATCCAACAAGACTGGTCGTCGTTGTTCTGATAGCCGGTGTGGGCATCATTGCGGTGGACTCGTTATTCGGGTTGTTCTCAATTGTGATAACTGCGTTAGGCAGGCGCAGTGACTTAACGACCCGGGTTCCAATGTGGGAACACGTGTTAGCGACGGCACAAGGATCTCCCGCTTTCGGCGTGGGCTTCGAAGCATACTGGGTCACGGCCGCAGGACGCGCAACCTCCGATGTGTGGGGCATTTCAAATGCGCACAACGGATATCTGGATACTTACCTGAGTAGCGGATATATCGGGCTTGGATTGATCCTGCTGAGCGTAGCGTCCGGGATCGTCAAGGTAGCCCGGCACCCGCCAGAAGATATCGCTGGAGCTGCTCTTCGGCTGGCTGCGATCGTGGCAGTCATTCTCCACAATTGGACGGAATCTTCGTTTCGAACGGTCTCCACAGTGTGGATGGTCTTTCTGGTCGCGGGAATGGCCATCCGCACCTCGGTTGTACCGGCAACGGAATCCGCGAGTCCAGCTGGGCCCGTTCAGGAGACCGGCCCCATCAGCATCCACGCGTGGCGACGACTGAAGCAGGGCGATGGCGTCGGGGTAGAAAGCCCGCACTACGTCAGAAGCCGCCGTCGTCTGCGGCTTTCCGATCCGGGCGCGTGAATGGAACGCCGAGGGATAAAAGGCAACGTCGGGCTGACCGCCCCCGTGAGGAACAAGTGGCATGGGTTGCACACTTCGCGTTTTGCGCGGCGCGACTTTCAACTTCGCCAGCCTGTGCCGTACATATCGTTCACGTTCGACGACTTTCCGCGATCGGCACTGCTTACCGGCGGCGACATCCTCGTGCGGCACAACGTGCGGGGTACCTATTTCGTGTCTCTGAAGATGACCGGCCGAGATAGTCCATCGGGGCCGATCGCGCAAGGGCAGGATATCCTGTCTCTTCTGGCGGCTGGTCACCAGTTGGGATGTCATACGTACGACCATCTCGACGGCCAGCACGCGACAGCTGACACATTCGAGCAATCGATCAGTGCGAACCAGACAGCTCTGGAGAGAGTCGTACCAGGGACCCGGCTGCGCGTGTTTGCGTATCCGCTCGATGGACCAAACGTGGCCGTCAAGCGTGCGGTGGGAAGGCGCTTCGTGGCGTGCAGAGGCGGCGGACAGACGATCAATTCGGGCCTTGTCGATCTGAATCTTCTTAGAGCGTTCTTTCTGGATTGGCGAACCAGGAACGACCTTCGGCTCGTCGAAGACGTCATTCGACTCAACGCCGAAGCGGGCGGGTGGCTGATCTTTGCGACGCATGATGTCGCGCCTGTGCCCTCTCCCTACGGATGCGATCCCGACTTCTTTGATGCGGTGGTCGATCGTGCCACTCGATCCGGAGCCCGGGTCGTGCCGATGATGCAAGCCTGTGAGGAGCTTCAGATCGTCTCTACCGATTAGTCTCGAGAGGTAACAGCATCCTGCATCCACGACGAGTTCTCGCTCGACCCTGCGGGCGTCCACAAGAAGCTCCGGCGGCCTTCTGATGAGTTCTATACGATCAATAGCTGAACGCGTTGCAAGTCGACCAATCGAGATCTGCGGAAAGGCAATCCGCATAGATGGTCGGGCGATCCGGATCGGGCGTCTCGAGGCCGATCGATTTGAGTTTATCGACGATCCCGAAGCGGCTCTTCAGGAGATTCGCCAGTCCGGCGTCCGGATAGATCTCTTCTCGTTTGTGCAGAAGATTCGCGACAGGCAGCCCAGGTACAGCTACCCCATGGAATGGGACAACCTCGCCGCCGTACCGGTGTCGACGTTCGACCACTGGTGGACGAAACAAATCGACAACAAGACTCGAAACATGGTCCGACGTGCAGAAAAGAAAGGCGTCACCGTTAGAGAGGTGGTCTTCGACGACACGCTGGTGCGGGGCATTTCGGAGGTTTACAACGAATCGCCCATCCGCCAGGGCAAACCGTTCTGGCACTATCAAAAAAGCCTCGATGCTGTCCGCAGGGCGAACGAGACCTTTGTCGATCGCAGCACCTTTATCACCGCGTCGCTGGGAGACCGGGTTATCGGGTTCGCCAAGCTCGTGCCCGACGAGGACCACCAGCAAGCCGCGCTCATGCAGATTCTGTCGATGGTCTCCCATCGCGACAAGTCGCCCACAAACGCCTTGATCGCTCAAGCGGTGCGTTCGTGCGCGGAACGTGGAATCCCGTACCTCGTCTACGCGAGCTTTGCGTACGACAATAAGCTCCGCGACAGCCTGAGCGATTTCAAGCAGCATAACGGTTTCCAACGGATCGATGTGCCCAGGTATTACGTGCCGCTCACGACGAGAGGCCGGATAGCCCTGCGTCTGGGTCTGCATCATTCGATCACGAGCCACATTCCCGAGCCGGTGCTCGCACGACTGCGGGCGATCCGCGGCTGGTGGTTCGCGCGCAACATCCGGGCCGCGAATCTCGCCGAAGAACCATCAAACGGAGCGTAAATGCCTGATGTGGTCGGGATGGTCAGTCCGAGGCCGGCGGTAGATCGGCGAGACGTTCTCGTCCGGATGGTTCGCGCAATCGCGCGCAATTCGGACGATCGCTTGCACACGTACGAGCATGAATCCCTCGGTCTGACTGCGGCGTGGACCAGCCGTGGTGCCGAGGCAGGACGTCAGAGCGTTTGGCGCGAGGATCGAAAGGGTATCTCGATCCTGACAGGAGAACTGGCGGACGGCGATTGGTTTGACGACTACGACAAGCGCGGTATTGCTGCGGTGACGGGCTTGAATGGCTGGTTCGTTGGACTCGCCGTCGATCTGCGACGGCAGCGCTGCTATCTCTTTAACGATCGTTTCGGAATGTCTCGGCTGTTCATTCATGAGCGCGATGATGGAATCTACTTTGCGACCACGGCCGCTGCGCTCCTGGCCGCATTTCCGGAAACGCGCGCTTTCGATGAACAAGGTGTTGCCGAGTACCTCGTGGCTGACTGTACGCTTGGCAGCAGCTCGATCTTCAAGGGAATCACCATCTTGCCCGCAGGATCTCTGTGGTCATGGGATCAGGGTCGTGTGGATCGGCGGACCTATTTCAATCCGGTTGAATGGGAACAGCAGAGCCGTCTGACGGTGGACACCTTCAGCGAAGAACTTCGCGCACTGTTGCCAGCGGTCGTGCAGAGGTGGCAGCCGCCCAAGCGGGCCGCAGTGTCGCTGACGGCTGGACTCGATTCACGGATGCTGATGTCGTGCCTGAACGACGCGCCGGACGCTTACCCGTGTTACACGTTCGGCAGTATGTATCGGGATACATTTGATGTGAAAATCGCCCGGAGTGTCGCGGCTGCGTGCCGTCAGCCTCATACCACGTTCGTATTGGGAGACGAGTTCTTGCGTGAGTTCCCACGCTATATGGAGGAGGCTGTCGGCCGCTCAAGTGGGTATCTCGGAATGTCTGGAGCGGCGGAACTGTTTCTGAATCGGCAGGCACGAGCCGTTTCGCCGAGTCGATTGACTGGAAATTACGGCAGCGAGCTGTTGCGAGGGGCCAGAGCGTTCAAGGCCAGAGTCCCCGATTGGGTTGTCTGGTCGACGGGTCAGCCTGCATTGAGGCAAGCCGTACACGTGTTCGATCAGGCCGCAGCAGTCAATCCTGTGTCGTTCGCGCTCTTTTGCCAGGCACCTCATCAAGGATTTGGGCGCCGAGCGATTGAGTCGTCCCAATTGGCGATTCGGTCGCCGTTTCTGGACAACGATCTCGCCCGGTTGGCGTACAGAGCGCCTCTGGGACGTCACGCGGGCACGACCGCCTGCGTGTCAGTGATCGAACATCATAAGCCTCGGCTGCTCGCGATTCCGACGGATCGCGGATATCTCGGCCGCGGGACTGCCCTAACGCGGGCAGTTCGCCGCGGTCACCGCGAGCTGCTGTTCAAAGGCGAGTATCTGGCAGGCCATGGAATGCCGCACACCCTCGCGGCGGCTCTCTCGATGCTCCCAGGGCGCATGCCAGAACGTCGCCTGCTGGGATACCACAAGTTCCAACATTTCCGGCAATGGTTACGCGCAGAGCTCTGGGCCTGTGTCCGCGATATCCTGGAGGAGCCGGTGCCGCAGGCGGAAATGTTCGCTGACCGTTCACGTCTTTCGCTCATGCTCGACCGCCACAAAACTGGTCGTGGGAACTATAGTGCCGCGCTTGATCAGGCATTGACGTTGAGAATGACCGCAAAACAACTGTTTTGCGAGCCGTCTCAGTTATCAGGCGCGAGCCAGGACCACGCCATCGTTGGGCTGGAACACTGTAGTCAGGCGTCTAGGCCATCGTCGCCGTGCCTGTGACGGAGAGGGGTTACCCAGGACTGCCGCCGCTCACGGCAGGAGTCTCACGTTCAACGGCGGCGGCAGCCTTTGAAGTGGATGGGGATACTGATACGGGATGTATCCGGGTTTGGATCCTTTGTTCACAAAATAATCGCGGTCGGCGTGGATATGAATGGATGAGCCGTTGTCGACGCTGACACCTTGCAAAACTCCGTCGATCGTATTGTTCCAGAAGTATGCCGGCTCCAACCTCTGGACTGGATAGGGAGGGGGAGTGGCATTGAAGATGGAACTGTCGCCGCCGCGCCCGATCTGATCGAGGCACGGCCAGCCGGTGGTATCGGCGTTGCCGTCCCAGAGCTGATGACCGTCGCACACGTTAAACACTGTCCCCGCGCTCGTGGCGCTCCGCGAATTGTCAAGAGCGATCGTGCGTTCACCGAAGGCACCCGTGACGGTATTGTTGAACACCACGCCGGTTCCGCCACGAATGAACATCGAGCGATAGACGGGATAGTTCACCTGCGCAATCGTGTTCTCGTAGATTTCCCACTTGCGACACGCTCTATTCGTTTGCTGAATCGAATGCGCTTCCAGGTACGTATCGGTGACGCTGTTATGTCGGAAGACGTAGCGGCCGCCATAGTTGCAATCGATGGCATTCGTGAAGATCGTTGCCGTGAAGGTGTTGTCCTCCACGTACACGGCTTCGGCGGTGCCCAGCGCGAGCGCATCGAACCACTGGGTGGTTCGGCTCAACTCCGCCAGGGATACGCCCGGATAGCCGGCAACGAGGACTCGCCGGTTCATGAAGGAATTGTGATCGATCAGACCCTTCGGGGAAGCCTGTGGCCGGAAGCCGACGACATAGATACCATTGTCAAATGTCCCGCACGTAAACGTGTTGTGGTCGATCCGCCAGTTGTCGCCGTCGATCTGAATCTGGCCGCAGGTAAACGTGAAGCCGGTCACCCGTCGATTGCCGACTCCAACGAAAACCGAAGTGCCTGCGCTCGTACCATCGATGGTCGTGACCCCGACGCCGGCACCTTGAAGCGTGAGGTCCATGCCCGCCGGGAGGCTGACGGCCGTGGGCCACGCGCAATTACCAGCCGGAACTACCACGATATCGCCTGACGCCGCGTTGTTGACCGCGGTTTGGACCGCCGCGGCATTGCAACTGGCAGCGGTTCGAGTATCTGCAAACGATGACGCGGCAACGAGCAGGAAGAGCAGCACTAACGTCCAGATTCCGGAATTCCGCACTGTCACGAGCATCGTGGTCTCCTCGGCCAGAGTTTCGGTAGCAAACACAACAGCAAGATGAGTACCCGTCGCCGTGCCTGCAAACGGGCGGCATTGGTTGTATTTTGCGGTCACCTCGCAACCGCCAATGTAACACGACCCACGGAAACGTAACCGACGCGTTCATGACGGATTCGAGACTGCAACCGCTGCCCTCATCGGTCACTGCGCATGCTGGCGTACAGGCACAGTCGCCTGCACGATTGGGGAGCTGCGCCAGGCCCACACTCGACGGTGTGACGCTGATGCGCTACGCCCACGTCTATCGCTCGCAGAGGGCCGCCGGTATGGAGTCCTACCTCAGGCAGCTCGATCGCGCGCTGCTGACGCGGTACCGGATGAGGATTATCCAGACGTACCTGATCGACAACGCAGACCGTCAGATGAGCGACGTTCAGGTGGAGTCATACGGGCGCGGAGAGACTGTGTGGATCCCGATCTACCGAATTGGTCAGCAGCGTACCCGGTCGTTACGCCACCGGGCGGACGTCTTCAGGGCACGACTCTCCGTGCCCCCGCCCCGAACGAGCCAAACCGATGGACAAGGGACGTTCAAGGCCTTGGACGTGTTACGGGCGGCGTATGAGTGTGTTCGTCACTCTGACGTCATTGTCAGCGACCGTGCCAGGGACGTACTCAACGAAGAGAGGATCGACGTTCTTCTTCTCCACTGGCTGACCTACGATGTTGGGCGGCTAATCGACGCCGCGCGGAAGAGAGGAATTCCTTTCGGCATCATCAATCATTTCGACAACCGGCGACTGGAAGGTCGCCGCGTGCGGTCGTGGCTGCGAGCGGCGGGAGGTATTGCCGGTGTGTCGGCACGCAACGTTCCGCGGCTGCTGCGCCAGAGATTTGTCAACGTGTCCGACGCCGTCGACGTGTCGTACTTCGAACCTGCACTGGCACGACAGCTTGAGCGGCGGGAAGGCGGGCTTGTTCTGCTGCCCGCACGAATCGCACACGGCAAAGGCCATCATGATCTGCTGATGAGCGCCCGCGACCTCGCGCTGAAAGGGTTGCACATCACTCTCGCATTCGCCGGGCCGGTAGATGTCGGTGCGGAATCGCTACGAGCGGATTTGTTGCAACAGATTGCCTCACTCGAACTCCGAGACCGGGTATCGGTTCTCGGCCAATTGGCGCCAGAGAAGCTGCGTGACTGGTATGCCGCGAGCGACGTGGTCGTGCTGCCGAGTTACGACGAGGGGCTCGGGAAGGTGCTGCTTGAAGCACAGGCGATGGGCAGGCCCGTTGTCGCATACGCGTCCGGCGGGATTCCCGACGTCGTTCTGAACGGACGAACCGGACTGCTCGTCAGGACGGGAGACCGGCACGCTCTTACGTCGGCCCTCGAGCACCTGTTGACGCATCCGGCGGGACGACGCTCGATGGGCGTTGCGGGAAGGGAATTCGTTGTCCGCGAGTTCTCGATAGCTGCGCTTCTCGAGCGTCATGAGCAGTTCTATCACGAGCTGCGAACGCAATCGCCGCCGCAGCAGCTGTCGGCCTCTTCGTGCCAACAATCACCTGAGTACCGATAGCTGTGTTGTGTCAGGAAACAAGCGATCAGCGCGCGCAAGTGCACGTCACCGTGTGCGTCTGCACGTTCCGCCGACCGCAGCTCCTCCAGCGCGGTTTGATGGCGCTGCAGCGGATGGACACGAAGGGCGAATTTACATTCTCGATAGTAGTGGCTGATAACGACAGCAACCAGAGCGCACGCACTGTCGTGGAAGAGTGTGCCAAGACCGCGACCATTGACATTGCCTATTGCGTGGAAACGCAGCAAAATATCGCCCTCGCCAGGAACCAAGCCATTCGCCGCGGCCGCGGAGAATTCGTCGCATTTATCGACGATGATGAGTGGCCCTCGGAACAATGGCTGTCGCTGATGCTCAAGACGTGTGAAACCTGCCATGCGGATGGGGTGCTCGGACCGGTTCTACCGCATTTCGACCAAGTTCCCCCAACATGGGTCGTGTCAGGGCGTTTCTGGGAGCGTCAACGCTACGTCACAGGCCACGTCGTGAAATGGGAGGACAGCAGAACGGGCAACGTGTTGTTTCGATTGTCGATTGTTGAAGGGATGGCCGAGCCGTTCGACCCGCGGTTCGACAATGGTGGCGAAGACACAGACTTTTTTAAGCGAATGACATCCCAAGGGCGCATCTTCGTCTGGTGCGACGAGGCCATTGTCTACGAAACGGTGCCTGCCAACAGGCTCACCCGCTCGTATATGATGAAACGGGGCCTCCTCCGAGGACGGATCATTCTCAAGCATTCGGAACGACGCTGGCGCTACATTGCCATCTCGCTCGCGGCCGTTCCAGTGCACGCAGCCCTCCTGCCCGTCGCCACGCTTCGCGGGCAGCATGTGGTCATGAGACATCTGGTCTCGCTCTCCGACCACGTAGGGCGTCTGCTGGCGATCCTGGGGCTGAATCCGATCAGTACCAGGGATCCGTGACGGCATCGCCCGGATCGTGCACATCATACGTCGTATCGCGCCCTTCCTGCTTTTGCGCTGTGCGATGGTCTCCACGCAAGCCGTAACGTTGGTGCCCGGCTGTACTCATCTACCGTAACGTTTAACATGCCATTCTTTTCGGTCATCATTCCGACTTATAACCGGGCAACCTGTCTCCGCAAGGCGATCGACAGCGTCCTGCGCCAGACATTCGAAGATTATCAACTCATCGTTGTGGATGATGGGTCGACCGACAACACGAGTGAGGTTGTGCGCGGATACGGCGAGGGCATCGTCTATGTGTCTCAACGCAATCGCGGCGTCAGCGCAGCAAGAAACACCGGTATCTCGCGATCCGACGGCGATTGGGTGGCGTTCCTGGATTCAGACGACGAGTGGCTGCCAGGGTACTTGTCGAAGCAGGCTGACCTGGTGTCGAAGTACCCAGACCTCGTTGGCTCGGTGATGAACGCTCTGATCGACCCGAGCGCCGGCACGCCACATGACTGGTTCGAGGAGGCGCGCCTCTATCGGGCGATGCAGAGCCAGCGCGAATTAGTGGTGCCACGCGGCTTCCGTACCGTCAGTGATCACAATGTGTGGTTTCTTCAAGTGTGCGTCTTCCGTCGGGTTGCGCTCGTCGCAACCCGGCTGTTTGATGAGGCGATATCGATCGCCGAGGATTGGGATGTTGTGGCTCAGGTCTCGCTACAGGGCCCATTGATCTTCTGCAACGAACTTGGAGCAAGAATCGTACGAATGGAAGACGATGAATTGCGTCTTTCAGCGCGGTTCTTGCGCTCTGGAGTCTACACACGATCGTGCTGGGAAAGGGTATTCAGTCGCTTTCTCAACGAGGCTCGGCTCACCGTTGAGGAGAACCGATCTCTCAGAAGTAAGTTTGCGGCGAACCAGCGAGCGCTGGCGAACTTGTACCTGCGGAGCGGACGGACAGCCGACGCTCGGGCGCAGTATCGTCGCGCGTTCACGCTCGATCACTCGCTGTTCTCGCTTTCGAGACTGGCTCTATCCGCGCTCCCTCCGGTCATCGCGAGGCTTGCCGTACTGAAAGGGAGGCATATCGCACCTGGTATCGGGCCCGGCGAGCAATATCAGAGCCTCCCGAGGTCCCGTTGAAGAGCGCCGGTGCGTTGAAGGTGCGTCGGATCGTGCGCTCGATCTGTGTGGGCACGCCGCGGGTGCCGTCGCTCGCGATCTCGCCCTCAGCGAGACCCAGGCAATGAGCCGCGCATTTGCGACGATTGCGACGAAGAGTTACTTGGCGCACGTGCGGGCGTTGCACGCTTCAATATGTGAATTTCACGACTACCCGCTCTATGTGGCATTTGCGGATGACATTGAAGGTTTTGTGGACCCGGCGCAAGAAAAGTTCATTACGCTGCGTCTAGAGGACTATTTTGATGACGCGAACGCGGCGATGACATTTTACTATACGCCTTTCGAACTTTGTACTGCCCTGCGACCATTCCTCCATGCGTTCCTGTTGAAGCATACCGACGTCGACACGTGGATTTTCCTCGATTCCGACATTCAAGTCTTGGCTCCGCTGGATGACTTGTTTGCTCGGTTGGATAAGGTACCCATACTCCTTTCACCGCACCTTCTGAGACCGGTTCCTGCTGCGCTGAAAGACTACGAGACGCACATCTTGCGTTACGGTATCTACAATGGCGGGTTCCTCGGCCTCAAGAGATGCTTCACCACAGAACAGTTTCTCGATTGGTTTCGAGATAGGCTGATCACACATTGCTTCAACGACGAAGGCCATCTATTCGTGGATCAGCTGTGGCTCAATTTCGTCCCGCTGTTCTTTCGCGACAGCGAGGCGATCGCCCATGAGGGCGCAAACGTCGCCTACTGGAACCTTCACGAAAGACGGCTCCAGCGCTGCGCGTCGGATAGAACCCGCTACCGCGCCAATGGACAACCGCTACTGTTTGTTCACTTCAGCTGCTGGAGCGAAGAGCGTCCTGACGACTGGTCGTACGGTCGACCGGTGTCAGATCCTGAGCAGGCCTCGCTCATGGCGGAGATAGGGCGAGCATATGCAAAACGTCTAGCGGCCTGCGGATTGGAGACGTGTCGAGCGTGGCCATACAGTTTCGCGACGTTCCACGACGGGTCACCGATTACGTTACGTATGAGACGCGTCTACTATGAGGCCGTGGCAAAAGGAGAGATGCCTCCCGGGTCGCCGTTCGCGCTGTCAGACTGGTTCCGTCCCAACTCGGGCCTGGCGCAACGCGCAAAGCGATTCGCCCAGCGCATGTCCTGGCGCATCCGGGAGGCGGCAGACCGGTCGCGAAGTAACATGTCCCGAGGCTGTCTTTAACACATGGAAGAACTCATTATCGAGGCCGGCCGAACCGAACGACACTACTGGCGCGACCTGTGGCGATATCGGGAGCTCTTCTACTTTCTTGCATGGCGCGACATCCTGATTCGATACAAACAGACCGTCGTTGGTGTGTCGTGGTCTGTCATTCGTCCTCTTCTTACCATTGCCGTGTTGACCGTTGTGTTCGGCCGGTTCGGCCGAATGCCGTCCGGTGGTGTTCCTTACTCGCTGCTTGTCTTCTGCGGCATGATCCCCTGGCAGTTCTTTTCGACAGCCCTATCGGAGAGCGGCGGGAGCCTCGTTCTTAACGCTAATCTCATTTCGAAAGTCTATTTTCCTCGGCTGGTCATACCAGCGAGCAGCGTGATCACAAGTTGTGTCGATTTTGCAATTTCTGGCGCCATCCTGGTGATCATGATGATGTGGTACCGCTTCGTGCCTCCTCCAGCGGTCGTGTTTCTGCCGCTTTGGACCGTCCTAGCACTGGCGGCTGCCTTCGGAACCGGCCTTTGGATTGCCGCGCTGATGGTGACGTATCGCGATTTCCGGTTCATCGTTCCGTTCATCGTTCAGTTCGGCCTGTACATCTCGCCGGTAGGCTTCTCCAGCGCTATCGTTCCCCAGCGTTACAGGATCTTCTATTTTCTGAATCCGGTGACGGCTGTGATAGACGGTTTCCGGTGGAGTCTGCTGGGGCATGAGCACTTGATGGACTGGCACGGCTTAGCGGTTTCACTCGTCGTCACTGCCTTCCTCGTTGTAACCGGCGTCAAGTTTTTCAGGAAGACCGAAAGACACTTTGCAGATGTTATTTGAATGTGTCGTGGCTCACTTATCATCCACATCGGCGGCTCCGTAAAGTATCGAACCCGTGAGCGACGCAATAATCACAGTCGAACGCGTAAGCAAGCGCTACGTCATCTCTCACAAAAACGGTCGTGGGGGCGATGGCTTGAGTCATGCCCTCGAAAACTTCATTCGGGCGCCACTGGAATGGATACGCGACAAGCGAGACGGTAGTAAGGAGGAGTTCTGGGCGCTCAAGGATGTTTCCTTTGAAGTGCGTCGTGGTGATGTGCTCGGCATTGTCGGACGCAACGGTGCCGGCAAATCCACGTTGCTGAAGCTCCTTAGTCGAATTACTGAACCCACCGCAGGTCGGATCTCTGTGAAGGGTCGCGTCGCCAGCCTCCTTGAGGTCGGTACGGGGTTTCACCAGGAGTTGACGGGCCGCGAGAACATATTTCTCAACGGCGCCATTCTGGGAATGCGTCGGTCTGAGATTAAGAAGCGATTCGACGAAATCGTGTCTTTTGCCGAGATCGGGAAGTTTCTCGACACTCCTGTAAAGCGGTATTCGAGTGGCATGTACGTGCGGCTCGCATTTGCCGTGGCCGCTCACCTTGAGCCGGAGATTTTGATCGTCGATGAAGTCTTGGCGGTCGGCGACACGAAGTTTCAAAACAAATGTTTAGGCAAGATGCAGGAAGTGTCGAAGTCTGAAGGCCGAACGATTCTGTTCGTGAGCCACAACCTGGCCGCGCTATCTTCCCTCTGCAACAGGGGTGTCCTCTTGCACGGCGGCCAGAAGAAGCTGGATGCGGACCTGACGAAAGTCATCGAACAATATCACTCGCTTGAAGGATCCGTACGCGGCGCTTACAACGCGCGGACCAATGCTAAAGCTGTGCAGATAATGAGCGTCAGCGTAGCCTCTGCCTCCAATACCGGAGTGCATGTCAGCGGCGAACGGCTGCGTATTCGAGTGACCGTTCGATGTGACCAACCTGTAAGACACGGATGTCTCGCGATTCAAGTGACGAATTATCAAGGCGCACCCGTGCTACATCTGCGCGCCTATGACGGCGGTATCTATTTCGGCAGCACCATCGGTGAAACAAGTTTTGACTGCGACGTGCCGGAATGCTGGCTGAATGTCGGTCCCTATCGGCTGAACGTCTTCCTCGCCGACCCGCCGGGAGGCGACACGTATGAGGTGCTGCAGGGCGTGTGCCCATTCGACGTCGAAATCAGACATTCTGGCAACCGCTTTGGATGGAGGCCGGAGGTCTGTTGCTATGTGCCGCCGGAACAGTGGTCTGTCGTCCGCTCGAGCAGAGATGTGAGCGTTGTTCGTTAGCAAGTGCGACATGACAATGGCTCAGGATCTGACGCGAAGTGTTTGTCCGTTGAGCGGCGCCCAGGGTGTGTGTGTCGCCACGCGATCACGGGAAGATCTGGTCTCGTCCTACGAGCGGTTCTTCGGCTTGAAGCTTTCCAGCGAGATCCAAAACAAGTATTTTCCAACGATCGTCAACCGGTGGTGGTCGCCCAGCAGCGGACTCGAGTGGTACGCGCCGATTCGCATGGGCGCCAGTGACTTTTATGAAGTTCTCGGAACGCTTCCCTGGTACTACTCGCCAGAAACGTGGGACAAAGCGTGCATCTTCAATATTCTTTACAATGGTTCGTGTCGCTCGGTGTTGGAAATCGGCTGTGGGCCTGGCAAGTTTCTGCAGCGGCTCGTCGCGGCCGGCGTTGAATGTGTCGGCGTCGATTTCAATGAGTCGGCGATCGCCGAAGGTCGCAAGACAGGCCTTCACATTTATCGTCCCGACGACCCGTCGTGGCAAGCAACTACCCCAGACACATTAGTGTTGCTGCAGTGTCTCGAACACGTCGAACATCCTGTTGCTTTTCTGCAGCAGTGGCTCGCCTTGCAATCGGTGCGACAGGTCGTTCTTTCCGTTCCTTGCCGCGAAGGCCTATTGCGCCGGTCGTCTGACCCGCTAAATTGGCCGCCTCACCATGCGACCTTTTGGAATTTAGAGGCTTTTCAAACACTCGCTAAACTCCTTGGCATGCGAATCGCAAGCTGTCATTACGAACCAGGCTCCTGGCAACGATTTGATCACACCGTCAGTGTTCACCCTGGCCGTCAGCTCCATGGATTGCCCAAATGGCCACGTGGCAAGACTGGGCATGCACTGTTCGAGCTCGCGAAAGCGTTACGTGTGGGATGGGCCAGGTACGGCCATTCGATGGTAGTCGCGCTGCAACGAGCCGCGTGATTTGCGACTAATGCCGCTGTGTGATGAACGCACTAAAACGCGGAATTAGACAGGCGGTCCAGCACGCCGGCTACGAGCTCTATCGACAGCCCGCGGATTCGTACGGCGATGTGCCGCGTCGGTTGACCTACGCGGAAGCTCAATGTTGCAAAGCCTTAGCGAATCGTGGGCAGTTATCGATAAATGAAGGCCGCTTGCTGGGCGATCTGGTCCGCAGTACCGACACTACGCGGCCCATCATCGAAATTGGGACGCTGTTCGGATTCTCGACAATCGTGATCAGCCTGTTCAAACAACGTCAGCAGCCCCTCATTACGGTCGACAATTATTGCTGGAATCCCCTTGGTATCAGTCCAGATGTCCATTACGAAATAACCAAGAATCGTCTGGCTGAAGTTGTTGCGAACCATAATGCCCGGCTGCTGCGCATGGACAAGAATGACTTCTACCGAACCTATGACGGACCGCCGCCGGCATTGTTCTTCTGCGACGCGGACCATTCATACGAAGCGACCAAACGTGACATTACATGGGCGCAGTCAGTAGGGGCCAGTATCATTTGCGGTGACGATTACGATCTGGCATCCGAACCCGGTGTGAAGCGTGCAGTGGACGAACTGGGTGGGCCCAGGCAATTAGCCGATGGACTGTTCGTGCTTTAGAGCGCCGTGGGTTGTCACGAACAGCAGCACGGGACGCTAGTCAGCGTACCAGGCAAATCCCTCCAGCGCGCCGACACGCACAACGCTCGTCGAGTGACGTCCACGCCAGGCTCATGACGCAACCGAGGATTCTGTTCCTCTCACATCTCGCGCCCGTCGGGCCATCGTACGGTACGAGATTACGCACAAACCAGACTGTCAGATTGCTCGAACAAGTCGGCCGAGTGACGATCGCGCTCATGTTGATGGAGTGGGACCAGAGTCCCCTTGAAGAAACCAGGGCCCATTACGACCTCGCAATGGTTTCAAGGCTGCTGCCAGCACCGACCAAAGGCGTCGCGGCGACCCTGCAGCGAGAGCTCGATCCGACCTACATGGGGGGCCACGGCTTGCGTGTTGCCGCGACCGACGTCCGAAAGCTGGAGGAACTCTGCGAATCGCATGACGTGGTCTGGGTGCAACGATCGCTGCTGGCCGATGCGCTCGGGCGCTGGCACTGGCCTCGTGCTGTCGTCGATGTGGACGATTTGCTCAGCCAATTCCATAAGACACGAGCGAGATGCCAGCGCGATCCAAGGCAGTTCCTTCTTGACATGCGGCGATCATGGCTGTGGCGCCGGCGTGAAGCGCGACTGCCGGAAAGATTTGCGTCCGTCGTCGTATGTTCTGAAGCGGATAAGCAATCCTTGGGAAACGGCAACCGTGTGCACATCGTGCCAAACGGGTTCGCCTCTTTGAATCGCGGTGATTCTGACAAGAGGATCCCCAAGCGAATCGGTTTCATTGGCGTACTTCGGGTACGAGCCGAATCGCGACGGTGTGAACTGGTTCATCGATCGTGTGTGGCCTCGGGTACGGTGCCAAGTGCCCGACGCAGAGTTTCGGATCGTCGGAGCCCTACCAGATGTTCGATGGGAGCGCATCCCTGGCGTCAGGGTTCTCGGCCACTTGGATCAGTCGTGCGGTGAGCTCGATACCTGGTCTTGTACGGTGGTTCCCGTTCGCGTCGGGGCCGGAACGCGCGTCAAGATTGCGGAGGCGTTCGCCCGCGGCCTCCCCGTGGTGTCCACGAGCCTGGGTGCATTCGGATATGCCGTCGAGAACGGACGCGAACTTCTCCTGGCCGACCGCCCCGAGGAGTTTGCGGCGGCGTGCGTCCAAGTGTGTCTGATGCCGGGTGTTGCGGAGACGCTCGGATATTTCGGCAGGATGTACTACGAGGAGCAGCTATCGGAGAGCATCTTGCTCGCGCGCGTCACGCAAGCCGTTGAAGGCGCCTTAACGGGACGTTCCTGACACACGGTCACACCGTATCGACCCAGGCCGCCAGGCAATATGCTGATCGTGAATGCCGATGACTTCGGCCGCTCGCGCGCAGACACCGACGCCGTCGTCGCCTGCTATGCGGCACGGCGAATTTCGTCGACGACGGCGATGGTGTTCATGACCGATTCGGCCCGGGCCGCCGCCGCGATGAAAGACTGTGGCATCGGCGTCGGTCTGCACCTGAACCTGTCCGAGCGGTTCACCGCTCCGCACGTCGATGAGCGCCTGCAACACATGCATCACCGCGTCGTCGGATTCCTGACCTCGAGCAAGTACGCGATCCTGATTTATAACCCGCTGCTCCGGCGCGAGTTCAGCGCAGTGATCCAGGCGCAGATCGATGAGTTCGTGCGGCTGTACGGACGCGCTCCCGTCCATGTCGACGGTCATCATCACCACCACCTGTGTGCGAACGTGCTCGTAGACAAGCTGTTGCCACCGGCCAGTCCGGTTCGTCGCAGCTTTTCGTTCTGGCCCGGCGAGAAAAGCGTGTTCAACCGGCTGTATCGGAAGGGAGTCGACCAGTCGCTCGCACGAAACCATCGGCTCGCCGATTACTTCTTTTCGCTGGAGCAGTGTCTCCAGTATGGACGTCTCCCGCGGGTCTTCGCGCTCGCGAAGACGTCAGTCGTCGAAGTCATGACCCATCCGGCGAAGACGCTTGAATATGACTACTTGATGAGCGACGTGTTCCGCAGGCAGATCGCGCAGGTGAGCGTCGGCACATACACGGGAGTGGCGCAGTGAGCCCGCGCGAGGGTAAAGCATGATCACGTCGGACTGGCGGGCGGAATACCTGGAACGGTTCTACTCGGGCCCGCGCGATCAACGCGGCCGGTGGCCACATCTGGTCGAGGAATATACGCAACCCGGTGCGAGCGTCCTCGAGATCGGCGGGGGACCTGTCAGCTGGACGACGAGCATGATGCGCCCGCGGGCGCGGGAGATCGTCGGCCTGGACATCGATCCTGCCGTGAAGACCAACGAACTCCTTGACGATGCCGTCGTTTACGATGGGCATCGGTTTCCCTTTCCAGATGCTCGGTTCGATCTCGCGATTTCGCGGTGGGTCAACGAACATCTTCGGGATCCGTTCGCCCATTTCTCGGAAATCGAGCGCGTATTGCGGCCAGGTGGCCTCTATGTGTTCCGTACCGTCAACCTGTATCACTACGCGCCGCTCGGGGCGCGGATCACACCCCATCGGATTCAGGTGCCACTGGCACGATGGCTTCCCCACATGCCCCCAGAGACCCACGATCCGTATCCGGTGTACTACCGCATCAACACACGAAGCAAGATTGTGGCGACCGCGGCGCGGATCGGGTTGAGGCCGATCGTGTTTACGATTTCCGAGGAGCGTCCTGCGTACGGAATGGCTTGTCGACCGTTGTTCTTTGCCTTCATGCTGTACGAGCGACTCGTCAATTCGTCGAACCGGCTGGAAGGTCTTCGTCACACGATTGACTGCGTGCTCGAGAAGCCCTCGGCGCACTGATTGATCCATCAGGCGCGATTCCCCGAACATCACCAAAACGCACTAATGCGCGGCCGAAGAGACGTATCGGCGAGCGTGCTCACCTGGGATTCGAAGTGTCGGGAACGCTGACCGAGCGTCGACCAAGCGAAAACGGGACGATAGTAGGTCGTTCCGGGAAAGCGTCTGGCGCATGGCGAGAGTGGTCTCGTCCCGAACGGCTGCGCATCGTCGGGCTGTTCGGCTATGCCGCGCTGGTCACGCTGCTGTTCATCAAGCCGCTCGTCGCGCTGTTCGCGTATGCCGCGCAGAGCGACCTTCATTCGCACATACCGCTGATCCCGTTGATTACAGGCTACCTGCTCTATACCCGTTCCGGTCCTCCCGCGCCTGCGTATCGTACGTCGCCGGGCGGAGCGCTCGTAGCCGCCGGCATCGGTTCCGTCGCGGTGGCGACGGCCATTCGATTGGACGGACGTATCAGCCCAAACGACTACCTGGCTTTGATGACGTTCGGGTTTCTGAGCGTCATCGTCGCCGGCTGGTTTCTGTTTGTCGGATCCAGGTGGATGGCGTACGCAGTCTTCCCGATCTTGTTCCTGATCTTCATGATTCCGTTGCCGGATGAAGTCGCGATGTGGCTGGAAACAGCCTCCGTGCAGGCTTCAGCGGACGTCGCTGCGTTTCTGTTCCGCATTACAGGCACTCCGCTGCTGCGCGACGGCACGGTGTTCGCTCTGCCGGGCATCGTGATCCAGGTCGCGCGCGAGTGCAGTGGAATCCATTCAAGCTGGGTGCTGTTTATCACCAGCGTTCTGGCCTCGCATCTGTTTCTCAGAACCCGGTGGCGACGGTTCGGGCTGGTGGCGTTCACGATTCCACTGGCGGTCCTCCGAAATGGCTTCAGGATCCTCGTAATCGGGCTGCTGTGCGTGCACGTAGGCCCGCGAATGATCGACAGCGCAATCCACCGCCACGGTGGCCCTTTCTTTTTTGCGCTGTCTTTAATCCCGCTGTTTCTGCTGATGTCCTGGCTCCGGAGCGGTGAGTGACGTCGTTTGGTGTACTGCCGTTTGCGGCCGCTGGCTTCGCGTGCATCGTGGCATCGGCAAGCCTGACGAGAAGAAATCAGTCTCCAGCGCAATGGTGCTTCCGCGCGGGAATGACCGCGCTTGCGATCGACAGCTGCTTCATGGGCCTCGGTCTCAACGCCACTCAGCCGGCTGGCACCATCGAGTGGCTCACGCGATCATTCGTCGTCAAATCGTTTCTTCCGGTCATCTGGCTTGGCTTCAGCCTTACGTACGCGCGCGGAGATGTGCGCGATCAGCTCAACCGCTGGAAGGGCCCGCTCGCGATTGCCCTTGCGCTGCCGGTGGTGTCGTTTGCCGTTCGCACGCGATTGTTTCAAGGCAGCCCGGCAGAGGCGCCAGCCGTGGGGGGGTGGATCGAGCTGAGCACCATGGCGAAGACGCTGAGCGGCGTCTTCCTGGTTTCGTTCGCGCTGGTTCTCATGAACCTCGAGCAGACGTTCCGATCGGCCGTTGGAACAATGCGATGGCGGATCAAATTCGTCGTTCTCGCTCTGGCGGTGATTTTTGGCACCAGCATTTACGCCCGCACGCAGTCGATCCTGTTCCCCGTCTTGAACCTGGTCCTGCCAGAAGTCGAGTCTGGCGCCCTTCTGATCGGATGCGTGTGCTTCGCAATCGCGTATGTTCGTGCCGGGCTGACCGAAGGTGACGTCCATCCGTCGCGCGCGGTTCTTCGCTCGTCTCTGACCATTGTCATTGTCGGTAGCTATCTGTTCCTCGTTGGCATCCTGGCGCAGGTCGTGAAGCATTTCGGCGGCGCCGAGATTTTTCGGTTCCAGGCGTTCGTCGTTCTCGTCGGGATGACCGGCCTGGCGATCCTGCTGTCATCCGACCGTGCAAAGCGCAGGGTCGATGTCTTCGTCGCCAGTCACTTCAACAAGGCTCAGCACGATTCGGTGAGGATCTGGAGCGTGTTCTCGCGGAGTTTGGCGGGCGCCAACGATGCGGCAGGGCTGTGCGCCGTCTGCGTCAGAGTGATCTCCGAGACCTTTGGCGTGCTCTCGGTCACTGCATGGGTTCAGGACGAGGAAAAGGGGCGTCTCGTTGCGGCCGCGTCGACTGGTGGATCGACATCGGATACAGGCGGCAAATCGACGGGTACACCTTCACGTGATGTGGCAGCCGGCCTGCGCACGCGGTCGTCACCGTTTGATCTCGAAGACGTCAGCGACGGGTGGGCCGAGGAGTTCCGCCGACTGAATCCCAAGACGTTCATCGCCGGCGGCAGTCGCCTCTGCGTGCCGCTGAAGGCCGGAGAGTCGACCATCGGCGCCGTGGTGCTCGCTGATCGTATCGATTCAGCCGTGTACACCTCCGAAGAACTCGAGCTGCTGCGATGCATCGGCGATCAGATGAGCTCTGCGCTGATCAATGTGCGACTGGCGAGCGAAGTCGCACGCGCGCGGGAGCTTGACGCGTTTCGAACGATGTCGGCGTTCTTCGTGCACGATCTCAAGAATGCGGCTGCCTCGCTCAATTTGATGCTGAAGAACCTGCCGGTGCATTTCAGCGAACCCGCATTCCGGGACGATGCGCTGCGTGGCATCGGCAATACCGCAGGGCGGATAGACGAAATCATCGGCCGGTTGACCGCATTGCGCCAGCGGCCCGACGTCACCAGGCATGAAACCGACTTGAATCAACTTGTCATCCAGGCGCTCGATCACGTCAACGGCATGGCACACGTGGAGCTGGTCAAGGAGCTTCAGTCGTTGCCGACTATCGTCGCCGACGGCGCCCAGATCCAGAGCGTCGTCACGAACCTGGTGCTGAACGCGCGAGATGCGCTGAAAGCTGGCGGCAGGATTCAGGTGTGCACGCGGCATGAGGACGGACACGTGGTCTTGTCGGTGGCGGACAATGGCTGCGGTATGAAACCGGACTTCGTGAGCGATCGTCTGTTCCGTCCGTTTCAGAGCACGAAGCCCAAGGGTCTCGGTGTCGGTCTGTACCAGTCGCGTGTCATCGTTCAAGCCCATGGCGGAGGTATGCAGGTCGACAGCGAGATCGGCAAAGGCACGACATTCCGCGTGACCTTCCCGGTCAAGGACGCGAGATGACGAAGTCCAGTGTGCTCATCGTTGACGATGACGAGGACATCCGCACCCAGATGAAGTGGTCGCTGACGGATGAATACCAGGTGTTCCTCGCCGCCGATGCCGCGGAGGCAATCGGTGCGTTTACGGCGAACCACCCGGCGGTCACCGTACTGGACCTGGGATTGCCGCCGTCCCCTAGCGAACCCGACGAAGGACTGGTGGTGCTGTCAGGGCTGCTCGCGATCGATCCGGCAGCGAAGGTCATCGTAGTGTCCGGACAGGGGGACAGGCAGAACGCGCTTCGTGCCGTCGGCGCCGGTGCGTGCGATTTCCTGTGCAAGCCTGTAGAGATGGACGATCTCAGACTGCTGCTTGGCCGGTGTGTCTACGTCGCCGCACTCGAGCAGGAATATCGTGCGGCACACCAGAGCAGCGGCGTCCCGGCCTTCGAGGACATGCTGGGTGCGAGCCCGCAGATGCAGTCCGTATTTAACTTCATCCGCAAGGTGGCTCCGACCACCGCGCCGGTGTTGATTCTCGGCGAAAGCGGAACGGGCAAAGAGATGGTCGCGCGGGCGCTTCACCGCTTCAGTCTTCACAGGAACGGCCCATTCGTTCCCATCAACTGCAATGCCATTCCGGAAGGTGTGCTGGAGAGCGAGCTCTTCGGCCACGAGAAAGGCTCCTTCACCGGTGCGCATACGCAGCGCAAGGGACACATCGAAATGGCAGCCGGTGGTACCCTGTTTCTCGATGAGATCGGGGATTTGCCGTTAACCGTGCAGGTGAAGCTCCTGCGCTTTCTGCAGGACAAACGATTCCAACGGATTGGCGGACGGCAGGAAATCCAAAGCGACACGCGTGTGATTGCCGCGACGAACCAGAACCTGCACGAGTGTGTCGCGGCTGGAAGCTTTCGCGAGGACCTCTATTTTCGGTTGGCCGTCGTGGTCGTCAAGATGCCGCCGCTACGTGAGCGTGGCGACGACCTTACCTTGATGGCGACGGAGTTCCTGCGTCGATATGGCGCCGAGCACGGCAAATCCATACTCACGTTCGCCCCTGGTGCGCTGACAGCGCTCCATCATCATCCATGGCCCGGCAACGTGCGGGAGCTGCAGAACCGCATTCAACGTGCGGTAATCATGGCCGACGGTAAAAGGGTGACTCCGAGCGACCTCGAACTCACAGAGACGCGTGGCCCGATGCGGGCACAGACATTGAAAGCGGCACGGATGAACCTCGAACGAGAGGTTGTTCAAGATGCCCTGCGGCGTAACCAGGGCAAGATCACGCCGGCCGCACTAGAACTTGGGGTCAGTCGACCGACTCTGTATGAATTGATGGAGAGACTCGGCATCGCCAGAGGGTGACACGGCAGGAGTGCGGCCCTGGTTTCCTCGACGTGATGAGGAATGGGGAAGGCCCGAACCTTCACTTCATCGTTTCCTGCGGTGCCAGGCGAAACGGCAGCACGTACAATCTGTAGTACTGCAGCTTGGCCCATTGTTCTGCCACATTTTGAATGCCGTGCCAACTGCGGGTCCACGTCTTCACCGTCTGTAACCGCCCGGCGGGCTCGCACCTGACAGTAATCCCGGCACGGCCGAGCGTGGCAGCGTAGACCAACGCGGATCGCCTGCTGCGGAACAGCGGCGAGACCACGATTACCGACCGGATGCCTTCCTGCTTGACGAAGCGGAGCACGTCGCGGGCTGCGTTGAGGGAGATCGGCTCGACCTCCCGTATCGGAACAATGTCGATCGCCCCAAGGTGCGCGAGCCTCGCCATCATCTCCGCCATGGCGAGTTCCACAACTCCGGTCTCTGACGTGCCTGGATCGCCTGGGCTGGGGACGAGCACCCGAGTGGCAAAACCCTCTCGACGCAGCCGCGTCGCGCGCTCGAACACGAGGTAGTCTGGGTCAAAGTTCTCGACGAGGATAGCGTCGCTTGGCGCACCGTTCGCGTCGCAGACAAGCCCACGTGCGATAGCAACCGTCCACCACCCGCCGGTGAGCCACGCCGCGACAACGACGACCCCAACAAGCTCGAGGCGGAACTTCCAAGTGGTCCTGACGTGCGCGGTGCGGTGAACGAAGTGCCGCGTCCAGCGTGGAGCGTTAGGGGACTCGTACATAGGGTGCCTGCCGGTCCGCGCGAATCGCGGCCGGCGAGTCTCGCGTGATCATACAGGCAGAGATGTCGACGCTGCCATAACCAGAGCAGCGGGCGAAGGTCGCACGCCGGAATCACGTGCTCGGCATACGACTCGAGGGGACAATCCAACACGCGCACGACTGTCCGGACGCGGCGTTCACGGCCATCTGGGCGACGCTTGCGCCGCTGACATTCACCACCGTTACGACGAGCGCGACAAACGATTCGTCAGGATCGTGCTCGGTGCTCCACGGTTCGGGAGTCCGGTAAGCGGCGGGTAGACGCGGACGAGGGACTCCTTCCACTTGCTCAGGGAGCCCCACCAAGGGCTCGCGCGTTGGGACCTATCCCCGAAGCGCGAGCCCTTTCTCTTTCTGGGCCGCCTGACGCCGGGTCACTCCGGCCTTCCTGCAGATCTCGGGGCGTCAGCAGCCGCGCTCGTGAGCGAAACGGCTGACGTCGACACCTTTGCAGGTCGATTACGTGAGACCGGCGTGTGGAGAGGATGTTCCAGTGACGTTGAAAATTGAAGCGGCTCCGTCACTGCTCGTGCTTCTCCGACCGGCTCCCACGGACACAGGGCAGGTGAGGACGTTCGCGGGATCGCTGGGCAAGCCGGTCGCCCGCCTACTGCATTCCTCCAGGGAGGTCGGATGAACTGGATTCGAAAATTCAAGAACGGCCTGCGCGGGCTCAAGCAGCGTTGGGGCACCCCCGCGATAAAACGCGCCCTGTGGAACTCGGAGTTTGGCCAAGGCCGGTGGGACTACATCGAGCACACCGCCGGCGATATCATCTATTCCTACCTGGCCAAGTACACTCGGAACGGCAGCATCCTGGACCTGGGCTGCGGCTCTGGGAATACCGGGTGCGAGTTAGCCGCGGAAGACTACCGTGAGTACACGGGGGTGGATATCTCAGATGTGGCGATCGAAAAGGCGCGCCAGCGATCCCAGGCCGCTGGACGCTCGGCGAAGAATGAATATTTTCAGTGCGACATCATGACGTTTGTTCCCCGCAAACTTTACGACGTGATCTTGTTTCGCGAATCGATCGCGTACATTCCACGCGCGAAGGTCCCCGCCTTGTTGGCTCGGTATGCGAAGTATCTGAACCGCGAAGGTGTCTTCATCGTGCGCTGGTCTAACGCGCGGCAGGGCGAGGAAATCATGGAGCACGCCGAAGGCTATCGGTTGGTCGAGCGGCACACGACTCCGGATGGTTCCGGACCATTTCTTGCGATTATGGAGTGGAGCGCGGTGCCGCGCCAGGCTTGATGGATCCCCTGTTTCCATACGTACCGCGGCCTGCCGCTGGGGCCTGGATCGCCGACACGATTGAGTCGGCCCGCAACGGGCCTTGGCCGCGCAAAGAGATCTCCGTGGTCGATGGCGGATCCACGGATCAACACCGGCGGCGGCACCGTGCCTCGCGAAGCGGGGAGGTCGCAACGCCTCGGCCCGGACGCGTACAGCTGGCGCATTCGGTACTTCTTCTGAGCTGCCCGGGTTCCGGAACGCGTATCGTAATGCAAGAGAAACTGGCGCTCTGAGGCCCATGTCTGTTCCGCGAATTCTTTACGTTGTTTCTACCTGGCCCGGAGCACCAGCATTTGGTGCACAGCAGCGTGTTGTCGGCATAGGACGCCTCCTTAACAAGATTGGAACGGTCAGTCTGATTGTCGTTGACGCGTTTGGGGAGGAAGAGCGCTGGAGAGACGCGACGGCGACAGAATTCAACGTTGCAGGCGTTGTCAAGGTCCAGTCCGTCACGGCAAACAGGATGTCTGAGCGCCTCCGCCGAGAATTCGATCCCAGATATCTCGACACCGTGCCTTCCGGTTCTGCAGCTCGTCTGACGGACCGTCAGGCGGTGCTCGATTTGGCACGCCAGCATGATGTGGTGTGGGTACACACGATCAACGTGGCCAACTTACTAGGCATTTATCAATGGCCGCACTCAGTGCTGGATGTCGACGACATTCGAAGCCGCGTGTATGAGTCATTGGCCCATGCGCGTACGAACTTTGCGAGAAGAATGTTAGATCACCGGATGAGCCTCATCTGGAAGCGGCGTGAACGGACGCAGGCTGAACGTTTCAATGTTCTGATGGTATGCAGTGAGGATGATCGCCGGTATCTTGGCATGGACGATGTGCATGTGTTGCCCAATGGCTTTGAACGTGTTGCGACTATCGAGCGATTTCCGAGTCAACCGCCTCGCATTGGCTTCATCGGCCCGTTTCCCAGGTACGCAAACGTCGAGGGGGTGCGCTGGTTCTGCGCCGATGTCTGGCCAAGAATCAAGAAACAGGTCCCGGACGCCTGCCTGCGGGTTGTGGGGGAATACACTGAGACAGCAAGCAAATGGGGTGAGGACATAGAAGGGCTCGGTCGCCTCGAGGATGTGGGTCCGGAAATAGGCACATGGTCAACAATGATCGTTCCCATTCGGATCGGCGGCGGAACACGCATCAAGGTACTGGAAGGCTTCGCGAGAAGATGCCCGGTGGTCTCAACGTCTCTTGGAGCGTTCGGATACGACATACAGGACGGGAAGGAAGCCTTCTTGGCTGACGAGCCGCATCTTTTTGCGCAACGTTGCCTTGAACTGATCAGGTCCCCGCACGTTGCCGACCGCATGGCAGATCGCGCCTATCGCCGCTTCTTGAACTGCTGGACGTGGGAATCTTACGAGCCAATCGTGCGATCAGCCGTTGAATTGGCGATGCGGATAGCACCCGATTCATTGGCCGGGTAACGCGACTGTCCAGATGGTCCCACCTGATCATGCCCGATCGTGTCCCTTCGCCAACCTCCCCCAGCATCAAGACCGGACGGCGGGGGCAGACCATGTGGCGTGCGATCCGTAACGTTTTCCGGCGTTCGGATCTCGACGGCGACTGGCAAGGACTCGCAGACGACGCCCAGCGCATACGCTATCTCACCATCGCGGAGATGCTGAAGGGTCATGACGGCAGCGTCCTGGATGTAGGCTGCGGCGAAGCCCTGCTCCGTTCGTACCTCCCCGCCCATTGCTGGTACGTCGGCCTCGAGCCCTCGCGTCTCGCGGCCGCGGGTGCCCATCGACGTCATCCGTCGGCGCTGATTCTCAACACGACCGCAGAGGCCCTCCAGGCGCATGGGGCTTTCACAGCCATCATTTTCAACGAGAGCCTGTACTACTGCGTGGATCCGGTCGCGGTCTACAACCGATTACTCCCTCTACTCGCGCCGGATGGCGTGATTGTCTGCTCCATCTATCAGCATGGCCGGACCAATCGTGAGTGCGAACGGAAGATCCGCGCGCTGCCGCACACCATCATCGACGACCGCGTGATTCCTCTTGCCGGCCATCCCGGCTGGCATATCTGGATCGCAGAGATGAACTCATGACGCCTGTCCGCTCTTCGGTTGCGTTCGTGCGCCTGCTCGTGGCGACGACGGAAGCGAGCCGACCAGTCATGACCCGGCGATTTCGGCCCAGAATGACACGCCCAGCACCCCTTCGACGTGGCTCGGATAACCGGGCGCGAAGAGCGGGGCGAGCGGTGAACTGGACCATGTGGCGCGAACACGATCGCGCAGTTCCGGGTCGAACGAGCAAAAGCAATTCGAGGCCAGCAGCCGAAGTCGTTCCGGGTTCGCCAACAGCCACGCCGCCAGCAGGTACTGCTCGGAGTAGAAGCGCGGGCTCCACTCGGCCGGGTAGTCCCACGGCAAGAAGATATCGTGAATGTGCACAACCACGCCCGGCTGCAGTTCGGGCAGCACGTCAAGAAAGAACGCCGTGACATCCGAGTTCGTGAACGCGCGGTGCGAGTTGTCAATGAACACGAAATCGCCGGGAGCGATCGCGCCGAGCGACGTCGGCTCCACCGTCTCGAACGGCTGCCGGCGCACATGCGTGCAAAGGCGGTCGATCTCGGCCCGTGGCTGCGGATCAATCGATGTGAGTTCGACCTGGAGCCCGTGATCGCGGATTGCACGTGCCATGAACTTCGTTGAATTGCCGGAGCCAACTTCGACGATTCGGCGCGGACGCCGGCTCGCGACAAAGGCATAGGCCGCCATGCCGTCAAGAAATGAGAACCACGGTTGCCGCCACATCGCGTCCAGTTCGTCGGACGCCGTCATCGGGATTGCCTCCAGCTGAGCGCGATAGGATTCGAACAGGTCCAGCGCCCCCTCACATTCCGCGCGCCGTTCTTCGAACCAACGGGCGAGTCGCGGGTGCGGGCGCTGGCCGAGCGGATAACGCGGGCTGGTCTGGACCGGGTAATCCAGCACGATCGGGAACCCTCCGGTGAACTCCGGCAGCCGCCTCGCGTAATAACGCCTGAACGCGGCGTGCAGCGCGCGTTGCTTGAGAGTCGACATTCGTTTCAGCTCCTGCGTAGCATTCGGCCCACCCGCGCCCCGATCGACGATGCACGTGGATCGGCTCGTTTCGGCGTTCAGAGCCGCATCGACGGGAGACGATCATGAAAGACGTTACCATGCACGCAGGGATCGACGCGCACAAGGAAGCCGGTGACGTGGCAGTCCGGCTCCCACATCCAGTCTGGCAACCGCGGTGTGGAAACGCCTCCATTCGCCTTCGCGGCGAACGGCGGTCCAGTGATCGCACGGTCGATTCCACGAGGGCCCAATCATGTCGGTAATTCTTGGAGTCGCCGGGGCGTCGAGGAACGCGGCGCTGGCCGTCTGCCGAGATGGACGCGTGCTCGGCGTCTGCGAGCATGAACGGATCGCGCGGACCCGGCGCGCGCCTCTTCGGCAGGGGCACTTGCCGAAAGAAACCCTCGATACGGTGCTGGCGCTGGGTTCCTGCCGCGAGTCGGAGATCCGAACGTACGCCATCGCGGAGGAATCGATTCATCTTCCACCGGAGTGTCCGGTCGAAGCCATTGACCATCACCACGCCCACGCCGCAACGGCGTTCTACAGTTCGCCATTTTCGGAAGCCACGATTCTGGTCTGCGATCGCAGAGGATCGCCGGAGCTGACGATCTGGCGTGGAGACGGCTCGTCCATCCGCCGCGAACCGTTCGAATGGCAGGGGCCCGGTGTGGCGACGCTCTACTCGCGGTTCGCAGCGGCCATTGGCATGCGAGCGGATGGCGACGAACATCGTCTTGAAGCGCTCGCGCGCATTGGCGACCGGCCTCGCGACAGCATTATCCCTGCCATTCGTTATGATGGCGACCGCCTGGATGTTCCTGTGCACTTCCAAGCGGCCGTTGCCGAGGCGCTGACAAATGGCGGTGGAACGCCCGGACGGCGTGCCAACGTGGCGTATCAGCTGCAGCAACTGGCCGGGAGCCTGCTCCTGCAGATCGCGGCATCAATTCGACACCAATTCGGCGGCTCGAACCTGTGCCTCGGTGGCGGGCTGTTCTATAATAGCTACTTCACGACGCTGCTCGCGGAGTCTGCGCTCTATGCCGAGGTATTCGTTCCGGCGAACCCGGGCAATGCAGGCGTAGCGGCCGGTGCCGCGTTGACCGTCGCCGCCGCCGAGTCTCCGCTTGACCGGCGCGAGCCCCTCTCACCGTTCCTCGGACCCGAATTTACGCTCCAACAGATCAAGGCCACGCTCGACAACTGCAAGTTGTCGTACGACTACCTGCATGACGGACAGGTCATCGAACGCACGGCAACCGCGCTGGCAAAGGGCCAGCTCGTCGGCTGGTTCCAGGGACGGATGGAGTGGGGTGTACGGGCGCTCGGTAATCGCAGCATCCTGGCAAGTCCCGTCGCGCCGTACGTCCTCGAAAACCTGAATGTCTTCCTCAAGCAGCGCGAGCCACATCGGACGTATAGCGTCGCGATATGTCAGCCGGATCTGCCGCGCTTCTTCAAAGGACCTTCGAAATCACAGTTCATGGAGTACGAGTACGAGGTCCTCGACCGCCATCTGCTTCGCACACTGTTGCCGGCAAACGCGACCCGATTACGAGTCCAGACGGTCGATAAATCCGCCGGAACGTTCTATGAGCTGATTCGCGCGTTCGGCGAGCTGACGGGCGTACCAATGATCGTCAACACCTCGTTCAATGGCTTCAACGAGCCGATTGTGTGCAGCCCGCGCGATGCGGTGCGCGTCTTTTACGGTACCGGCCTGGATATGGCGGTGCTGGATTCGTTGGTGCTCGAGAAGTAGGCTGCCCATCCCCGCATCGAGCGGAGGATCACGACAATCGGCATAGTCCCTCAGCGGCCGCACTCGTCGCGTGTGAGGTATCGGAGGAACGCGACCGGCTGCTGGCCGGGGTGGGCACCCGCAGCCGCTGACTGTGTATGCTGTCCTCGAGGGTCATCGGTCGACTCCTTTCCACGTTTCCCTGCCGAGAGAGACGCGTGGAAGGATAGCCGACCTGCGGGACAGCACAGGCTGGTGTGACGCGTACGTCATGCCGGCCAACCGGCACGGGGGAACACGGCGCGCTCCGTCGACACGCCATCCGTCGGATTTGTTTACGAGTTGAGGACGTGGAGTTGCTGCCGTTGGGCTGGTCTCTTCCTCGGACGCAGCGCAACTAGTTGACCGAGTTTAGTTTGCGACTGTCGTTCCGTCAGGTATCCGCATTTTCAATTGCGGCACGGCGTGTGCGTTGCCGTCGGTCGCGTAGGCGCAGAGTGCCATCTCGCCGCAACGAGCCCCTTCGCGAGGAACGACTATGCGGAAAGTGCTGAACATCCTGACGTGCTTCGCGGCGATCGGGCTCTGCGCGCCAAACGCCAGCGCTATGAAGCTCACGTTCGAGGATTCGTTATGGACGGGCTGGTTCGATCCGTGTGCGTCCGGCGTGGCTGCTGCCAAGTTGGTGTGTATTGATGGCTTGATGACTCTGGCACCCAAAGGGGCTGCCTTGGCGGGGCTGCCATCTCCCACGACTCCGACCGGAGTCTTCGCAGGGAGCATTGACGCAAACGCTGGTACAGCCCACAACGCCAGGGGATTTGCGGACCTGCTGGCTCAGTACTATGGCCTGACCGGGCATGTGTGGCTGAGCGTGGGCCTGGCGGAGACGATGACAATTCCAGGGAGCGAGACGATTCTAGCGAATGTCGTTCCCGGCCAACAACCGACGCCGTCTAGTCTTGCCGAGGGCGGCGCGGCCGCGGTTCCGGACGGCGGCGCTACGGCCGCCCTCCTCGGGCTGGGACTCCTAGCGATTCGTCTCGTCAATTCCGCTTCGCGAAGAGGATGAGCGATGGGCGCTCTTTCCTGGTGTTCTGGTCAGTAGAAGTCCGAACTTCTTACAGCTGACAGTGACGAACTCGGGGCACCCCAGAGTCGTTTGAAACGACGATTAATAGTGCATTCGAGGTCGATGCTCAAGAGAGCGTCGGAACGCTTTACAGAAGCGCCAGCCAGTGATGCTGGGCGTATCGCACCTCATTCTGATGACTTGGCGCTGTCCCGTCTGCAGCGCTCTCGTCCGACACGCTCCATGTGAGGACGAGCCAGCACGACTTGTGTGCGGCATGGATGCCCAGTCTGCAAGCCCGATTTTGGTGTTTAACGGCCCGCCCTCGAATCAGATGATGGAAGCGTCGTTCGGTGTCGCCGAGCGCAGGCGAGCCGCCAGAACAAGAACCTCTAAGTCCGCGATTCGAAGTTCTGTTCGTATGGCCCGCTAGGATCGGCCATCGTGATTGCCGTGACGAACCTGTAATAGTCCCGCTGGCGCCGCCAGCAATTACAATCTCTGTCGCTCTGTAAATCGCTCCGCTGCAATGGTTTGCGGCGCGAGATGACGCTGGGACCCTTCGGCATGTCGCTTGCCCCTTGCTGCCGACATGGGTCATTCTTGGATCGCTCGTCGCGTCGGAGTACTTACACTCATCCTCCTCGTTCCGCGGTCGACTCTTGCCGCCAGTCTCACGGTGGCGTGGGACCCGGTGGCCGAGGCCGCCGGCTTCGTCGTCTACTACGGCACCAACTCCGGAGACTACACCGGGAGCGTTGACGCCGGCAATGCGACTCAGAAACAGATCGATACCCTCGCGAACGGGACGTTCTACTACTTCGCGGTTGCCGCATACGATTCGAGCGGTGTCCCGGGCCTGCCGTCGAACGAGGTCTTTGGCACGACGACCGGCGCGGCGACCAGCCCGCCACTGGCAATTCAGTGTCCGGCGCCATCGGGTTCATCGTCGAACGGCTCGGGGATCACGCTGGACTTCTCGCCGACCGTTTCAGGCGGCGTCGCGCCCATAACGTCGAGCTGTACCCCGAGATCGGGATCGCTGTTCCCGGTCGGCTCGACTGCACTGAGCTGCACCGCGCAAGACCACGCCTCTAACACGCGTTCGTGTGAATCGGCCGCGATCGTCGTTGCGGCGTCGAAATCGGTCGAGTTTGACGCCCAGGTAACGAACCTCGCGAACAAGTGTCCGAACACGACGTTCACGGCCATCTGGGCGTCGCTTGCGCCGCAGACGTTCGCCGTCGTTACGACGAGCGCGACGAACTACTCGAAAGGGGCGTGCGCGGCCCTCCGTGAGACGAGTAATGTCCATGTCCAGGGTGTCGCGCAGGCCGACGGCAGAGTCGTCGCATCGGCGATCACATTCCTTGCGGGAAGCCGGAACCCAAAACAGCTTGACGCTTCCCATCCGTTAGGAAATCCGTAGCAGGCGCAGCCGAGATAGCACAACGTCAGCCTAGCAAGGGCTCGCGCTTTGTGGGTTGTATCCCCGAAGCACGAGCCCTTTTCTTTGTAATGCCTTACAGAGCTCGTATGCTTCGCGACTGTCGGCGTGCTTGTCATCGGCTTCAGTTTGGTTATATGAAAGGTCGCCTGAAGTAGAAGTCAAGATCGCGCAAGCACTTGCACAGAAAACATGGGAATCGCTATCAAGGGACGCGTCGGCGGTCTTTACGAACCCTACTTCCATACCGCCTCGCCGTGGACGCGTTCTGACTGCAAGTCGTTCGTGTGACGGCGGATAGCGTTAACCCCGCGGTTCTCCAATCCGCGGCACGCCGGTTGCACTTCAGATTACGTGCTGAGGAGCATTCCATGATGAAGCGTCACGTGGCAATTATTCTGCTGGGGACTGCGATCGTATTCGGAGCGACGAAAGCACAGGCCGTCCCCATTACGTTTAGCACCACGGGCGTCTTCAGTGCGAGCGGGACAAACGTCGCCGCCTTTTCGGATGCCGGCGTCATGACGACGCTCACGTTCAACGGCTCCATGGATTCGGTGTTCACGCCCGCGGGGGCGCAGTTCGGTGACCTCGTCGTCACGACAACTGTACCGCCAAACACCCAGGGCCCAGCAGTAACAGGAAATTTCTCGTTGAACTTCAGCCAGGTTTCGCCGGCGGGAACGGGTAGCCTGCTCAGCAATCTATCAGGAAACCTCGGATTCAATATGGGCATTGCGACACTGACGTTCTCGACGACGTCAGTGACGATCAATGGTTTTGTGTATACGGTTAACCCGGTCTATACCATCGCGTTGCCCGTCACGGGCAGTGGCGGAGGGGCCGGGATAGGCACGACAACGCTCCAAGGCACCATTGTCGGTCCCGTGACTTCAGTTCCCGACAACGGTGATACGCTCGTATTGCTGGGTGGTGCGCTGCTTGGCCTTGTAGTGGTTCAGCGCCGTCTGCGAGCTGCGTAGAGTCGCACGGCGTCCGCGGCAAGGGGCGAAAGGGCGACGCTGGAGGGCGTGGCCCAAATCCGACAGCGAGTGTTCGATGTAGGGTGCCCGGAACGTCCGCGTCGATCCCGCAAAAACCCTGTTTCAGAAGTTCATACGTACGTAGCGACGCGATAGTCGCAGTGCCGCATGTACTGGGCGCATGTAGGCGTGTACGGGTACATTGCGCCTCGGCGCGCAGGGCCGCCCTGAAGAGGGTGCCGAATCAGCGAGGCCGGCTTCGCGGTTGCTTTGACGGTTCGACCGCTCCATCCTGCACGGCGGCCAGTATAATCCGGACACGTTCACTGTTGACGCTGCGGTGATCTCCGGAGGTGCCTATGGGATCGCATCGCGTGGCCAGTCTCGTCGTCGTTGCCGCGGTGGCGTCGCTCCTGTCGGCCGGCGCCGCGGCCCAGTGGACCAACCCGACACCGGGGCTCCCGCGCCTGCCGGACGGCAAGCCGAACCTGTCCGCGCCCGCGCCGAAGGCGCTCGACGGCAAACCGGATCTGACCGGCGTCTGGCGCGGCGCGGCGCCGATCTATCGCTTCAACATCGCGCAGGATCTCAAGCCCGAGGACATTCAGCCGTGGGCCGAGGCGCTCTTCCTGCAGCGCGTCCGCGATTCGCGGAAGGACAGTCCGCTCGCGCACTGCCAGCCCGTCAGCGTTCCGTTCCACGATTTTTTCGACCTGGTGAGGATCGTCCAGAATCCGGCGATGATCGTGCTGATGTTCGAATCGCCCAACAGCCCGCACCGCATCGTGTTTACCGACGGCCGCGAGCTCCCGAAGGATCCCAATCCGACCCGGCTGGGTTACTCCGTGGGACGCTGGGAAGGGGACACGCTCGTCGTGACGACCACCGGGTTCAACGATCGAGGATGGCTCGACAGCGCCGGGCATCCGCAGACCGAATCCCTCCGGGTGACCGAACGGTTCCGGCGGCGCGACGTCGGCCACATGGATTTCGAAATCACCATCGACGATCCGAAAGTGTTCACGAAGCCGTTCACGGTGAAAGCCGAACGGCTGCTGGCGCCGGATACGGAGGTGATGGAGGATGTCTGCGAAAACGAGATCGATCGCACCCACCTGTCCGGCGATACCGGGATCAGGCTGAGTCCGCAGCAGGTGGCGCAGTATGCGGGCGTTTACGAGCTCGCGCCCGGACGCCAGTTCACGATCACGGTGACGGGCGACCTGGTGTTCGTCCAGGGCCTCAACGAGCCCCGGCTCCCGCTGCTCGTGCAGTCGGCAACGCACTTCATGTCCACCGCGACGCCGAACGGCTTCGAGTTCGTCAAGGACGCGCAGGGCCGGGTGACGCACATCGTGATGCGCGGTGCCGCCGGCGAGGAGAAGGCGGTCAGAAAGAGCAATTAGCAGGCCTGAAGGCCTGCGCTACTACTGCGCGCGTTCTTCGGCGCGTGCCGCGCTGAGGATGTTGCGCAGACCGTAGTTCCCCTCGTGGCACTCGTACAGCATGATCGGCTCGGCGTCGTTCATGGTGAGCGGCAGCGAGAACGTCCAGGGCCGCGTCCACGTTGTCGGATCCTCGACCGTCACGGACCAGCGCACCTTGTTCGGCGCCGTGCGCGTGAAGCGCTCCGTGAAGCGCAGCGTGTCGGGGTTCGCGTTGCGGTAGACGCTGCGCGTGCGGAAGTTCGTCGTTTCGACGACGAGCGTGTCGCCTTCCCAGTGCCCGCGCGCATCGCCCATATCGAGGCCGATGGACTTCGGCAGATGCGGTCGCGGTTGTGCGTCGATCGGGATGATCCGCGTTTCGTGAATCATCTCGTACTGGATGGCGACGAACCCCGCGCCCTGCACGATCCGCGACGAGTTCCCGTAGATGGTGGGCATGCCGGACGAGGGGAAACCGCGCGTGATGCAGCGATCGTACAGGCTGCGGTCCTCGTAGGAGTCGGAGCCGCCGGCGTAGACCGCCTGCCGCGCCGACGCGGCGCGCTGCCGGCCTTCCGGCGTCAGGGGCGGAATCTTTCCGTCCTCGGGATCCGTGATGAGCCAGGCCTGCGCGCCCTCTTCCAGGCGGAACGCGTCCTGCCACCAGTTGCTCGGCGCGTCGAACGGCGTCTCGAACCGCTGAATCGTGTTGTCCTGGATCGCTTTCTTCGCGGCCCTGAGCTCGGCGCCCGTGATCTCCGAGAGCTTGCGCCCGGCGAATTCATCGGGCCGCTCGAGCGGCGTGCCGGCCTCGTAGAGATTGGTGTAGTTGCCCTGGAGGTCGGGGTCGCCCCACGAGGTCCGCGGTGTCTTATAGGCTTTCTTTGCCGGCCCGCCCTGCGAGACCGGCCCGCCCTGCCCGGCCTGAATCGCCGGCGCCGCGACGATGAGCCCACCGGCCAGCACGAGCCACGCGAAACGGAACGACGTCCGAGCCATGACGATTCCCTCCAGAACGGCCAGCTTTCCTCCTGCTATTCTAGTCGCCCCGTCGGGGGCGGAACAGTCACCCGATCGAGGGGACGTGGACCTTCGACTCAACACTCCGGGCATCCGTCCGGGTCGGCGCCGTAGAGGCGTTGAACCCGTCGCTACGCCGGCTCGTATGTTTCAACCGTGGTGAAGTTCCTGCTCTGGTGCATCCTGCTCGTGCTGTGCTGGCCGCTGGCTCTGCTGGCGCTGATCGCCTACCCGCTGGTCTGGATTCTTCTGATTCCGTTTCGAGTGGCGGGCATTGCCGTCGAAGGCGTGCTGGCCCTCGTGTGGGGCATCCTGATGCTGCCGGCGAGGCTGCTGCGCGGTCCGCGAGCGCTATAAACTCCACTTCGGTGCAATCGGTTTGACGTGGCTCTCGAGCCAACGCGTCAGCCGCTCTCGAGTCACCTGGCCGCCGGCGAGGTCCAGCATCAACCGTTCTTGCTCGTCGACTGACGCCCCCTCAACTCGACACCATTCAACAACAGGAATACTTCCATCGCAGCATGGGCGACGCGCTTGTTGCCGTCGACGAAGGCGTGGTTCAGGGCGAGCGAGAATCCCAGCGCCGCTGCCTTCGCGAACAACGTTGGATGCAGGTCGTCGCCGCCAAAGGTGGCGCGAGGTTGCGCCAGGGCTGATTCGAGCATTCCGATGTCTCGGATGCCTGTTGCGCCGCCAGTTTCGTCGAGCAGAGCCTGGTGCAGGTGCACGATCTCGCCAAGCGAGACGTATCGCATCAGGCGAGGCGCCGGTACAACTCCTGGTTTTTCTCGAGGATCCTGGTGGCGGCCGCCCGGAACTCGGTGTCTGGAGTACCGAGCAAGTCGGCAAGCGCAGCGCGTGCAAGATCCTCCGGGGTCAGCCCGAGGCGCGCCGCTTCCTCGCGCAGCCTGTCGGCTTGCGCTTCTGGCAGTTCGAACGCCAGTTTCATGTTCGTACTGTAGCCCGAGCCACGCCCTCTAACAAGCGTTCCCGATCGCTAGCGTCGTCCACCGATCAGGCTCGTCAACTCGGACATCCGCTTGACCTGCTCGAAGGCGTGGATCACCTTGAGGCTTTCCTCGATGCGCGCCGCGGGCAATCTGGAATCCGGCATCAGCGCGCGGTACTTGGCGTCGACGTCGCTCCATTCGATGCCGCGCGGGGCGGACCCTCGCGGCGCGTCGATCGTGCTCGTGAACCGCGCGCCCGACGTGGTCACGACCGTGACCGTGCCGCCCCAGCCCCATTGGTACTTGACCGGAGCGGCCGATGGATCCGCCTCGACCAGGCCCATGAGCCGCGCGATCGCCGGGTCGCGGAACTTCGCCGGCGTCGCATGAATCCACGTGAAGTCCTTGTCCGCCACGGCGCAGGCGAGGAAATACGGCAGGCTGTGAATGGCTTCCGCGTAGTCCTTCGGGTTGCGGCTCCCGCCCACGCCGCGGCCGTGGACGAGAATCCTGGCCACATCACTGGCGGGTACGTTCGCTCGCCGCGCTGCCGTCATTGCCGCTTCGACGAGCGATGAAAACGGGTGGGCGCCTGGCCAGAGCTTGATCGCCAGGTACTTCGTGATGTCCCACTCCTTGCCGTAATCGCGGGTGAGGATCTCGCCGTCCGGTCCGGGGGCGCCGCCGTAAACCGTGAGGAAGCCGCCCTGCGCCTCGAGGATGTCGTCGTTGACGGTGTATCCCCGGCCCGCGGCGAGCGCGGCGTTGACGGCACAGAACGCGGCGTTGCCGCCCATGTACTCGCGCGCCCAGCTGTTGGTGCCGATGCTGAGGCCGCCCATCGTGATCGCCGTGATGCCGATGGCGTGCGCCAGCTGGTCGTCCGTGAGCTTGAGCAGCCGGCCTGCGGTGACCGCGCCGGCGAAGGCGACGGTCTGAGACGCATGGACGCCGGGCCTGCCGCCGCGGCGCGCGTCGCCGATGCGGCCCGCGCCCTCGTAGCCGACGATCATGGCGGTGAGGAGTTCCTGCCCTGACGCCCCCACGCGCTCGGCGATGGCCATGCCGGCCGACGTGACGCAGGTCCCGATGTGGGCGGTGTTGCGCATGTCGCTGTCGTCCGAGGCGAACGCGTCGCTCAGCACGGCATTGACGTGTGCGGCCTCGTTGACCGGTAGCTTCGTCCCGTCGAACCACACGGTGGCTTCGGGTGTGCCGCCGTGATCCTTCGCGAGGTCGCGGATGATGCGCGCCGATTCGATGGAGGCGCCGGGCGCCGCGCTGGCCAGGGTGCTGGCGATGATCACCTTGGCATACTCGACGGCCTTCGGCGGGAGATCGCGGAACTGCGTCTGGTTGAGCAGGCGAGCCAGCGCGAGCGCGCTGCTGGTTGCGCCGCCGGCCGGACGGCCGTTCTGACCGGACTGCGCGAAGGCTGTCAGCCGCGCGGCCGTCCCCACGCCGGCGAGTGCGACCGCGCCCTGCAGGACGCGCCGCCGTGTCACGTGATTCGAACCCATGCTGCCTCTCTGCCACGACGAGTGGCGACTGGCGAATGCTACAGCGACTACAGGCCCAGGACGAGACGCAGCCCGTTCTCGACGTCTTTGAGCGTCTGGCCTCGGATCCTGCCCGCTGGTTCCGCAAGGACGTCCCGGTCGAGTGTAATCACCTGCGAAACGTTGGCGACCGAGTCTTTCGGCAGCCCCGAGGCCCTGGCCGGAAGGAGGACATTGCCGGGGGCCTCCAGCAGCCGCAAGTTGGACGTGAGAACGACGGCGATGACGGTTCGAATTCGGCTTCGGTTGAAGGCGTCGTCCTGCACGACCAGAAGCGGCCGCCGAAAGCCCGGTTTGGACCCGCGGGGCTCGTCGAGATCGGCCCACCACACCTGTCCGCGCTCGACTACCATGTGTCGGGTTCAAGCGAGCGGCGCTGGGCGCGTCGAACAGCCGGTTCGACACGTCCCGCTTCGGCGGCGTACACGGTATTGAGTCGTTCGGTAGTCTTACTCCCGCGGTGTCTGGCCACGTAGTCGGCCAGGGCAGTTGCGTACAGGCGGCTTCGGGACACGCCAAGCCGCTTGCTCAGCGTCTCTGCGGACTCGAAGAGCTCGTCTGGTATCGAGAGGGCTACTTTCATACCAGAGTATTACCACGGTAGTAGCAATCCGGCAAGCTGGCGGACCGTCGTTCTAAGACCGGCGTTCAGGCTTCGAAACCAGGTAGAGGACCTATGCGGCCAATCACACGAATCGTGCTTGTCGTCATCGTTGCGGCCCTTCCGGTCGTTTCGAGCCCGAGCCACGCCGCGGCCCAGAAGTCTGTGGCCATGACGGTCACCCGACTCTACACAGGCGCCGACGAAGAGTCGCACGCGCAGGACGTCGACGTCACGTGGCGGACAGCGAAGCTGCACCCGGACCTCCGCGAGTCGGAACCGGTCAAGGTCACCGGCGCGCAGTTCCTGCGCTGGCCGCGCGGCTTCGTCTGGGCCGGCCACCCGGCCTCGAAACGTCAGTACGCTGATCATCGTCAGCGGACGCGGCGAGGTCGATGTCGCCGGCGGCAACAAAGTCCAGCTCACGCCGGGACGAGTCCTGCTGGCGGAGGACGTGACGGGGAAGGGCCACACGACGCGCATCGGCCAGGATGAAGATCTCGTGATGCTCCTGGTGCCGATCGCGCCCGAGTCTCGATGACGAGCGCGCAACGCTGCGCGGTGACGATAATTCTCGTGTTTGTGTCCACGCCGGCACTCGCCCAGGCCCTGGTGGTCCCGCCCAATCAACTAGCGATCGGCATGGGCGTTGCGGCAGATGGCCAACCCGTGCGCGCTCCTGCCCGTGTTTTTCCTTTGCGTACGCCGACAGCGGCAACTCGCTTTGGCCCTCCCGGTTCGGCTTCGTCTTCGAGGGCGAGGTGAATACGATCACATACCCCGAGTCGTGGCCGGATTGCGCGGACGCCGCATTATGGGTGGGAACGCGATTCCATTTTTTTTCCGGCGGGCTGGGCGCCGGGTGTCGCCCTTCATCGACTTGATGGCTGGAACGTATTGGAAAGGCGAAGATCCCTCGCGTGCCGCCTATCAGATGGGGGGCGGTATTGACCTGCTGCGGCCATCCTCGTTCCACGGCCTTCGGTTCGCTGTCGACTACCGTCGTGTCCTGGCGGACCCGGACTGGAACCAGATCCGGTTTGTCACCTCGTATGTCCTCGGTCCGCCCAACCGCTAGGCGCGGCAGGCCTGAAGGCCTGCACTACGCTCGACTCAGTGGTGCGGCGCGGCCGGGATGGGCTCCATCGCCGCTGCGCGCTGGCGGCTCTTCAGCCAGGCCTGCACCTGCGCCATGTAGGTGTAGAAGACGGGCGTCAGGTAGAGCGTCACCAGCTGCGAGAACAGCAGCCCGCCGACGACGACGAGCCCGAGCGGCTGACGCGCCTCGCCGCCCGCGCCGTAGCCGAGCGCGATCGGCACCGCCCCGAGCAGCGCCGCCATCGTTGTCATCATGATCGGCCGGAAGCGGATCAGGCAGCCCTGGTAGATCGCCTGCTCGGGCGTGCTGCCCTGGCGCTCCGCGTCGAGCGCGAAGTCGATCTGCATGATCGCGTTCTTCTCGACGATGCCGATGAGCATGATCATGCCGACGAACGCGTAGATGTTGAGATCCATCCCGAAGATGACGAGCGTCAGCAGCGCGCCGAAGCCGGCCGACGGCAGGCCCGAGAGGATCGTCAGCGGGTGGATGTAGCTCTCGTACAGGATGCCGAGCACGATGTACACCACCATGATGGCGATGACGAGCAGCACGGCCAGGTTCGACAGCGAGTTCTGGAACGCCTTGGCGGCGCCCTGGAACTGGCCGCTGACGCCTTCGGGCAGCGTGGCGGCGGCGACCGCGCGCACGCGCGACAGGACGTCGCCGAGCGACGCGCCCGGCGCGAGGCCGAACGAGATCGTGACGGCCGGCAGCTGGCCGTAGTGGTTCACCGTCTGCGGACCGATGACCTGCGTCGCTTTCGCGAGCGTGTCGAGCGGAACGACGATGCCCGGATTCCCGCCGCCGGCATTGCCGCCGCCGTTGCCGGTCGCTCCGGCAGCATTAGCCGCCGCGGCTGCGGCGGCCCCGCCCTGGGCCGGCGTCGCCTTGAAGTAGAGGAGCGAGAGCGCCTCGGGGTCCGACTGGAACTCGGGCGCGAGCTCGAGCAGGACTTTGTATTCGTTCACCGGCGCGTAGATGGTCGAGACCCAGCGCGGGCCGTACGCGTCGTAGAACGCGTTCTCGATCGCGTTGGCCGTGACGCCGAGGGCCGCCGCCTTGTCGCGATCGATTTCGACGTTGACCTGCGGGCTGGTCACCTGGAGATCGCTCGTCAGATCGGACAGGCCGTCGACCTCGCCGAGCGCCTTCAGCAGCTTGCGCGACGCGGCGTACAGCGCCTCGCGATCGGGCGACTGCATCGAGAACTGGTACAGGCTCTTGCTGATCTGTCCGCCGATCCGGATCGTCGGCGGGTTCTGCACGAACGAGTGCATGCCGACCACGGAAGCGAGCTGCGGACGCAGCTTTTCGATGATCGCGTTCGCGAGCTCTTTCCGCTCGGTGCGCGGCTTCAGGTGCACGACGATCTGGCCGAGGTTCGGGCCGCCGAGCGTGTTGGCGGCGCTGCCGCCGATCGTCGAGACGAGCGCCTCGACGTTCGGATCGTCCCGGATGATGCTGGCGACCTGGTTCTGGTACTCGACCAGCTTGTCGTACGACGTTCCCTGCGCGGCTTCGGTGGTGACCGACAGCTGATCGGTGTCCTGGTCCGGGATGAAGCCCTTCGGGACGAACACGAAGAGAGCGGCCGTGAGCACGAGCAGGACGCCGGAGGCCACCATGGTGGCGATGCGGTGGCGGAGGACGATCTGCAGCGTCCGATCGTAGCCGTTCAGCAGCGCGGCAAAGTAGCGTTCCGTCGCGGCCCCGAAGCGCGATCCCACAGGGGCGTGCCCGTCCGCGCCGTCGCCGTGGTGTTTGGGCTTCTTGAGGAAACGGCTGCAGAGCATCGGCGTCAGCGTGACGGACACGACGCCCGAGATGAGGATGGCGACGCAGATCGTGACCGAGAACTCGCGGAACAGCCGCCCGAGCACGCCGCCCATGAAGAGCACCGGGATGAACACCGCGGCCAGCGACAGCGTCATCGACACGATCGTGAACCCGATTTCACGCGACCCGACGAGCGAGGCCGTCAGCGGATCCTCGCCCATCTCGACGTGCCGGTAGATGTTCTCGAGCATCACGATCGCATCGTCCACGACGAAGCCGACCGAGAGGATGAGCGCCATCATCGACAGGTTGTCGAGGCTGTAATCGAGCATGTACATCACGGCGAACGTGCCGACGATGGAGAACGGCAGCGCGAGGCTGGGGATGATGGTCGCCCACACGTTCCGCAGGAACACGAAGATGACCATGATCACGAGCCCGAGCGTCAGGGCCATCGTGACCTGCACGTCGGCGTAGGACTCGCGGATCGTGTCCGAGCGGTCGTAAAGGACGTCCATGTGGACGCTCGTCGGCAGCTCGGCGCGGAACTGCGGCAGCAGCGACTTCACGGCGTCGGCGACCGCGATCGTGTTGGTCCCGGGCTGCCGCTGGATGCCGAGCGTGATGCCGCGCCGCTCGCCCTCCTGCGTGTAGAACCACGACGCCGTCCGTTGATCCTCGACGCCGTCCACGATCGTGCCCAGCTCGCGCAGCCGCACCGGGGCGCCGTTGCGGTACGAGACGATCATGTCCTTGTACTGCTCGGCGTTCATCAGCTGGCCGGTGGCCTGCAGGGTGAACGACTTGTGCGGGCCGACCAGCGTGCCGCTCGGCACGTTGCTGTTCCAGTTGCGCAGCTGCGTCTCGACCTCGTTGATCCCGATCTGGCGGGCGGCGAGCGCGTGCGGATCGAGCTGGACGTGGACCGCGTATTTCTGGCTGCCGAGCACCTGCACCTGCGCGACCCCGTTGACCATCGAGATGCGCTGCGCGATGCGGGTCTGCGCGTATTCGTCGAGCGTCCACGGCGGCAGCGTCGTCGACGTGATGACGAGGTACAGCACCGGCTGATCCGCCGGGTTCACCTTGGTGAAGGTCGGCGGCGTCGGCATGCCCTGCGGCAGCAGGCGCGAGGCCTGCGTGATCGCCGACTGCACGTCGATGGACGCACCGTCGAGGCTCCGGTTCAGGTCGAACTCGAGCGTCACGAGCGTCGAGCCCAGCGAATTGACCGACGTCATCGACTCGAGGCCCGCGATCATCGAGAACTGGTTCTCGAGCGGCGTCGCGACGGACGCGCCCATCGTCTCGGGGCTGGCGCCCGGCAGCTGCGCCGTGACGAGCAGCGTCGGGAAGTCCACGTTGGGCAGGTCGCTGACGGGCAGGGAGCGGTACGCGACGAGGCCGAACAGCGCAATCGCCGCCATCAACAGGCTGGTGGCGATCGGGCGCTTGATGAATCCTTCAGATATGTTCACGGGAACCCATTCAAATGACTAGACGACCAATGACTGGATGACCAAATGACCAGATGACCAGATTCGCGATCACGCCGTCGCCGCCTTCACCGTCGCGGTCGCCGGGATCCGCCTGGTCTTGAAGATCTGCGCCATGTAGCTGTATACGACGGGCGTGAGATAGAGCGTCAGCAGCTGCGACACGATCAGGCCGCCGACCACGGCCAGCCCGAGCGGCCGCCGCGCCTCGCCGCCCGCGCCGAAGCCCGCGGCGATCGGCAATCCGCCGAGCAGCGCCGCCATCGTCGTCATCATGATCGGCCGGAAGCGGACGAGACAGCCTTCGTAGATCGCTTCGGTCGGTCGCATGCCGAGCTTCCGCTCGGCGTCGAGGGCGAAGTCGATCTGCATGATCGCGTTCTTCTTCACGATCCCGATCAGCATGATGAGGCCGACGAACGAGTAGATATTCAGCTCGTTGCCGAACAGCCACAGCGTGACGAGCGCGCCGAGGCCGGCCGACGGCAGGCCCGAGAGAATCGTGATCGGGTGGATGTAGCTTTCATACAGCGCGCCGAGCACGATGTAGACGACGCCGATCGCGACGAACAGCAGCAGGCTCAGGTTCTGCGTCGCTTCCTGGAACACCTTGGCGGAGCCCTCGAAGTTGATCGTCACCGTCGGAGGCAGCACCTGGCCGGCCACCTCCCTGATGCGATCGACGGCGGCGCCGAGCGACACGCCGGGCCGCAGGCCGAACGACACCGACACCGACGGCAGCTGCCCGGAGTGGTTGATGCTCTGCGGGCCCACCGTTTCCTTCGGGGACATAACGGCCGACAGCGGCACCAGCGCGCCCCGCGGCGTCTTGAACGTGAGCTTGTCCAGCGAATCGGCGTACTGCTGGTATTTCGGGTCGAGCTCGATGAGGACGCGGTACTGCGCCGTGTCGCCGTAGATCGTGGACGACCATTTCGGGCCGAACCCGGTGGACAGCACGTTCGTGATCTGCGACGCGTTCAGCCCGACGGCCGCCGCCTTGTCGCGATCGATCACGAGGTTCACCCTCGGGCTGCGGACCTCGAGGTCGTTCGAGACGTCCTGGATTTCCGTGATGCCCTGCATCGCCGCGCTCAGCTTGCCGCGCCTCCTTATACAGGTCGTCGGTGTTCGGGCTCCGGACGGTCACGTTGTACGAGCTGCTCCCGACGCGCGCGCCGATGTTGAGGGCCGACGGCAGGTTCACGAAGACGTTGTAGTTCGGGAAGCTCAGGAGCTGGCGCCGCAGCTGCTGCGAAATCTGCTGGGCCGACATCGGCCGCGTCGCGCGCGGGACGAGGTTCACCTGCAGCTGCGCCGTGTTCTGGGATCCGCCGTACCCGCTGCCGCCGCCGCCCGTCCGGACCATGAAGCTGTCGATGTACGGGTTCTGCCGGACCACCTCGGCGACCTTCTGGGCCGCCGTGGACATCTGATAAAACGACGTCCCCTGCGCCGCCCGGATGTTGATGTTCATCGAGTCGTTGTCCTGATCGGGGATGAACCCCTTCGGGACGACGCCGTACATGTGGACGGTTGCGGCCAGCACCACGACGAACACGCCCAGCATCACCACGCGATGGCGCAGGACGATGCCGAGGGACAAGCGATAGCCGGCAAACAGCGCGTCGAACGCGCGATCGAGCAGCCCCGCCAGCCCGCGCTTGGTGTGCACGACCCGCAGGAACCGGCTGCACAGCATCGGCGTCAGCGTGATCGACACGAGGCCGGAGACGAGAATCGCGGCCGTGATCGTGACCGCGAACTCCCGGAACAGCCGGCCCAGGATGCCGCTCATGAACAGGATCGGGATGAAGACGGCCGCGAGCGACGTCGTCATCGTCAGGATCGTGAAGCCGATTTCCTTCGACCCGTTCAGCGACGCGGTGAGCCGATCCTCGCCCGCCTCGATGTGGCGCACGATGTTCTCGAGCATCACGATCGCGTCGTCCACGACGAAGCCGATCGCACAGGATGAGCGCCATCATCGACAGGTTGTTGAGGCTGAACCCCAGCACCTGCATGACGGCGAACGTGCCGAAGATCGAGAACGGCAGCGCCAGCGCCGGGATGAGCGTGGCCGATCCGTTGTGCAGGAAGAGGAAGATCACGCCCACGACCAGCAGCAGCGTGATGACCATCGTCCACTGGATGTCCTTGAACGCCGAGCGGATGGTCTTCGACCGGTCGCCCCGCACGAGCATGTGAATCGACGGCGGCAACTGCGCGTTGAGCGCCGGGATCAGCCTGAGCGCCGCGTCGGTGACCTCGATGGTGTTCACGCCCGGCTGCCGCTTGAGCGCCAGGTTGATGGCGCGCTGCCCGCCCTCGTGCGTGTAGAACCACGTGGCGTTCATCGTGTCTTCGATGCTGTCGACGACGTTGGCCACCTGCTCGAGGCGCACGGGCTTGCCCTGGCGGTAGGTCACGATGATCGGCCTGAACTGGGCGGCGTTCCTCAGCTGGCCGCCGGCCTTGATGTTGAACGTCTGGTGCGCGCCGAACAGCTGGCCGGTGGGCAGGTTGACGTTCCAGTTCTGCAGCGCCTGATCGACCTCGTTGATGCCGATCTGCTGCGCGCGCAGCCGGTCGGGATCGACCTGCACGCGCACGGCGTATTTCGCCTGGCCCCACACCTCGACCTTCGCCACGCCGTTCACCATCGACAGGCGCGGGGCGATCACCGTCTCCGCGTAGTCGTCGAGCACCGACATCGGCACGGTCTTCGAGAGCAGCGCCAGCTGCAGGATGTCCTGGTCGGCGGGGTTCTGCTTGCGAAACGTCGGCGGCGACGGCATGCCCGCCGGCAGCAGCGGCATCGCCTCGGAGATCGCGGTCTGGACGTCCACCGCCGCGCTGTCCATCGAGCGCGCGAGGTCGAACTGCAGCGTCACCTGGCTGCTGCCGGTGCCGCTCTGCGAGATCATCGAGTCCACGCCGGCGATGCTCGAGAACTGGCGTTCGAGCGGGCTCGCGACCGACGACGCCATCGTGTTCGGGATCGGCGCCCGGCAGCCCGGCCTGAATCTGGATGGTGGGGAAGTCCACCGTGGGCAGATCGCTCACGGGCAGCGCGCGGTAGGCGACGATGCCGAACAGCGCGATCGCCGCCATCAGCAGGCTGGTCGCGATCGGCCGCTTGATGAATCCTTCGGAGATGTTCACTGGCGCCTACTCAAATGACGAGATGACCAGATGACCCAATTCGTGATTACGCCGTGACGGGTTTGGCGTCCGCCGGTGCCGCGATCTTGCTCGTCCTGAACATCTGCGCCATGTAGGTGTAGACGACGGGCGTGAGGTAGAGCGTGAGCATCTGGGAGAAGACGAGCCCGCCGACCACCGCGAGCCCGAGCGGCCGCCGCGCTTCGCCGCCGGCGCCGAACCCGGCCGCGATCGGCAGCGCGCCGAGCAGCGCCGCCATCGTCGTCATCATGATCGGGCGGAACCGGACCAGACAGCCCTCGTAGATCGCTTCCGACGGCGTCATGCCGAGCTTGCGCTCGGCGTCGAGCGCGAAGTCGATCTGCATGATCGCGTTCTTCTTCACGATCCCGATCAGCATGACGAGGCCGACAAACGAATAAATATTCAGCTCGTCGCCGAACGCCCAGAGCGTGATGAGCGCACCCAGCCCGGCTGACGGCAGGCCCGAAAGAATCGTGACCGGGTGGATGTAGCTCTCGTAGAGCGCGCCCAGCACGATGTACACCACGCCGATCGCGACGAAGAGCAGCAGCCCGAGGTTCTTCGTGGACTCCTGAAACACCTTCGCCGAGCCCTCGAAGGCGATGGTGACGGTCGCCGGCAGCATGTTCGAGGCTAGCTCGCGGATGCGATCGACGGCGGTGCCGAGCGAGATGCCCGGGCGCAGCGCGAACGAGACGTTCACCGCGGGGAGCTGGCCCGAGTGATTGATGCTCTGCGGGCCGACGGTTTCCTGCACCGACACGACCGCCGGCAGCGGGATGAGCCCGCCGCGGGCCGTCTTGAACGAGAGCTTGTCCAGCGAATCCGCGTACTCCTGGTATTTCGGATCGAGCTCGAGCAGGACGCGGTACTGCGTCGTCGCGCCGTAGATGGTGGACGACCACTTCGGCCCGAACCCGGCGGACAGCGAGTTCTGAATCTGCGTCGCGTTCAGGCCGACGGCTGCCGCCTTGTCGCGATCGATGACGAGATTCATCCTCGGGCTTCTGATCTCGAGGTTGTTCGAGACGTCCTGGATCTCCGGAATCTGCGTCTCCATTGCCGTGCTCAGGCGCTGCGACCAGGTGTACAGCTGGTCCGTGTCGGCGCTCCGCACCGTCACGTTGTAGCTGCTGTTGCCCTGTCCGAAACCGATCTGCAGCGCCGGCGGGATTCTGACGAACCCGCGGTAGTTGGGAAACCGCAACAGCAGCGGCCGCAGCTGCTGCGCGATCTGCTGCGCCGAGACGGGGCGCTGCGCGCGCGGCAGCAGCTGCACCTGGATCTGCGCGTTCGAGCTTCCGCCGCCGCCGAAGTTGCCACCGCCGCCGAGGTTGACGTTGAAGCTGTCGATGTAAGGGTTCTGCTTGATGATCTCCGCGGCCCGCAGCGCACCGAGGGACATGTCCGGGAAGGACGTGCCCTGCGCCGCCTGCAGGTTGACGAAGAGAAAGTCCTGGTCCTGGTCGGGAATGAATCCCTTCGGGACGATGCTGTACATCTGCACCGTTCCCGCGAGCACGGCCGCAAAGACGATCACCATGGCGAAGCGGTGACGCAGCACGAGGCCGAGGCTCCACTGGTAGCCGCCGAAGACGGCGTCGAAGGCGCGATCGAGCAGGCCGGCCAGCCCCTTCTTGGTGTGCACGACGCGCAGGAACCGGCTGCACAGCATCGGCGTCATCGTGATCGACACCAGGCCGGAAATCAGGATCGCCGATGTAATCGTCACCGCGAACTCGCGGAACAGCCGGCCGAGGATGCCGCTCATGAACAGGATCGGGATGAACACCGCCGCGAGCGACGTCGTCATCGTCAGGATCGTGAAGCCGATTTCCTTCGATCCTTTGAGCGACGCCGTGAGCCGGTCTTCGCCGGCTTCGATGTGGCGCACGATGTTCTCGAGCATCACGATCGCGTCGTCCACGACGAAACCCACCGAGAGGATCAGCGCCATCATCGACAGGTTGTTGAGGCTGAAGTTGAGCAGCTTCATCACCGCGAACGTGCCCAGGATGGCAAAGGGCAGCGCCAGCGCCGGAATGAGCGTCGCCGAGCCGTTGTGGAGGAACGCGTAGATCACGCCGACCACGAGCACCAGCGTGATGAGCATCGTCCACTGGATGTCGGCGAACGCCTTGCGGATGGTCCGCGACCGATCCTGGCGCACCTGCAGGTGCACCGACGGCGGCAGCTGCGCCTCGAGCTGCGGCAGCACGGCGCGCACCGCGTCGGTGACCTCGATGATGTTGATGCCGGGCTGCCGCTGGACGCCCATGTTGATGGCGCGGCGGCCGCCCTCGCGCGTGTAGAACCACGCCGCCGTCCGCGTGTTTTCGACGCTGTCGAGCACCGTGGCGACCTGGTCGAGGCGGACGGGCCGGCCCTGCCGGTAGGCCAGCACGATCGGACGGAACTGCGCGGCGTTGTTCAGCTGCCCGGCGGCTTTGATGTTGAACGTCTGGTGCGGGCCGAACAGCTGGCCGGTCGGCAGGTTGGAGTTCCAGTTCTGCAGCGCCTGATCGACCTCGTTGATGCCGATCTGCTGCGCGCGCAGCTTGTCGGGATCCACCTGCACGCGCACCGCGTACTTCTGCGCGCCGTTCACCTGCACCTGCGACACGCCGTTCACCATCGAGATGCGTGGCGCGAGGACGGTCTCCGCGTAGTCGTCGAGCACCGACATCGACAGGGTGCTCGATGTCAGGCTCAACTGCATGATGTCCTGATCGGACGGGTTCTGCTTGCGGAACGTCGGCGGATTCGGCATGCCGGCGGGCAGGAGCGGCATCACGGCCGACAGCGCAGTCTGGACGTCCACGACGGCGCTGTCCATCGAGCGCCCGAGATCGAACTGCATGTTGATCTCGCTGTTGCCCGTGCCGCTCTGCGACGTCATCGAGTCGATGCCGGCAATCGTCGTCAGCTGGCGCTCGATCGGGCTCGCGACCGTCGCCGCCATCGACCCGGGATCGCCGCCCGGCAGCCCCGCCTGGACGCGGATCGAGGGCGAGTCGACGGTCGGCAGATCGCTCACGGGCAGCGCGCGATACGCGACGACGCCGAAGAACGCAATGGCCAGCATCAGCAGGCTGGTGGCGATCGGACGGCGGATGAAGATTTCGGAGACGTTCATGCGCGTCTATTCCCCGCGACGCCCGCCCTGCCTGCCCTGCCCGTCTTGTCCACCCTGCCCGCCTTGTCGCCCGCCGCGGCGTCCGCCGCCGCCCTGGCGGCCGTCGCCGGTCTGGATTTTCGTGCCGGCTTCGAGCCGGAGCTGCCCTTCGGTCACCACAGTCTGCCCGGCCTCGAGACCCTTTTCGACGACCACGTCTTCCCCGACGCGCTGGCCGACCGAGATCGGCTGCTGCGCGACGGTGTTATCCGGCTTGACGAGGAACACGAACTGCCCGTCCTGGCCGGTCTGCACCGCCTGGCCCGGCAGCACGAGCGCGTGCGGAATCGTGGTGACGCGCAGGCTGACGCGCGCGAACTGGCCCGGCCACAGCCGGCGATCGTGATTCTCGAACCGCGCCTTCAGCTTGATCGTGTCCGTGGACGCGTCGATCACGTTGTCGATGAAATTCAGCTCGCCCTCGACGACGCCCGTCTCGGCGTCGGCCGAGGAGGCGGTGACCGGCACCTTGACGCGCCCCATGTTCTGTTTGATCGCCGAGAGGCTCGAGGACGGCACCGAGAACGTAACGTAGATCGGCTCGACCTGCGCGATCGTGGCGAGCTCGGTCTGGCTGGCCGTCACGAGGCCCCCGACCTTCACCGGAAAGTTCCCGAGGTGCCCGTCGATCGGCGACCGGATGGAGGTGTACGCCAGCTGCAGCTTCGAGTTGTCCACGGCCGCCTGCTGGGCCACGAGCTGCGCTTTCGCGCTCTCGACCGCGGCGCGGTCGGCCTTCACGGTCGCGGCGATCGCGTCGGCGCCCGCGCGCGACTGCTCGGCGACGTCCTTGGAGACGATGCCCGCCTCGGCGAGCTTTGCCTGGCGCTGCGCGGTCAGCGCGGAGTACTCGGCGTTCGAGCCGTCGCGCACCAGCTGGGCTTCGGACTGGCTGAGCAACGCCTGGTCGCGCAGCATGTTGGCTTCCGCCTGGCGGAGCGAGGCCTCGAACGGCCGCTTGTCGATGGTGAAGAGCAGCTGGTCTTTCTTGACGTAGTCGCCTTCGTGCACGGCGATCGATTCGATGGTGCCCGTGATCTGCGCGCGGACCGAAATCATGGTGTACGCTTCGACGTTCCCGATGGCCGCGATGTCCACCGGCACGTCGCGTGCCACGACTTTGGCGGTGACAACGGGCACGGCGCCGCCGGCTTCACCCCCGCGTCCGCGCCCGCGGCCCCGGCCGCCGCCCCCGGCTCCGCCGGCCGCCGGGTCTGAACAGGCGGTCGCGGCGGCAAGTGCGCCGAGACTGAGAATGAGGATGAGCGCGCGTTTCTGCACCGGTAAGCTCCAGGGGGTAGTCGGGTCGGATGTTTGGCTATCTACAATACGCGCCCGCCGAGCGTACCATTTACGATGCGGCCGCCGGCGGTTTCCGCCTGAAACCCGGGCGGTTTCGCCATGACTTCGCAGGTCCGCCCGCTCGAATCGGAGGCTGACGCCACGGGGACCCTCGAACAGGGCCACGTGCTCGCCCGGACCACGGCCGGGTTCGCCCTGTCGGCCGCGGAGCGCCCGCTATTGTCGTCCGCTGTGCTGGCCAGAGGCAAGAACGTAAGCTTCGATCCGGCGACCGGTGCCGTGGGCGGGAGCGCCCTCGAGGGAGAGGCCAACGGCAGGCTGCGCGGGCTGCTCGCCCGGTTCAGCGACGAGGCGCACGAGCTGGTGGGCCGCACGTGCCCGGCTTACCGCGACGGGCTGCGGCGCGGGCGCACCAGCTTCCGGCCGGTCGAAGTGGCCGGCCGCGTGTCGTCCTGGCGGCAGGACGATACGCGCCTGCACATCGACAGCTTTCCGGCATCGCCGGTGCGCGGGCAGCGCATCCTGCGCGTGTTCGCCAACGTCAATCCGGAAGGACGCCCTCGTGTGTGGCGGATCGGCGAGGAGTTCGACGCCGTAGGCCGCCGGTTCGCGCCGCGGCTGCGCATGCCGCCGCCGGGCGCGGCGCTGCTGCTGCGCGCGTTCGGCATCACGAAGTCGCACCGATCGGCGTACGACGCGATGATGCTGCAGCTGCACGATCTGATGAAGGGCGACACCGCGTATCAGTCCGCCGCGCCGCAGACGACCGTGAACTTCGCGCCGGGATCGATCTGGATGGCGTTCACCGACCAGGTCAGCCACGCCGCGATGGCCGGCCAGTATCAGCTTGAACAGACCTTCCTGTTGCCGGTCGAAGCCATGCGCGCACCCGACGTGTCGCCGCTGCGGGTGCTCGAACGGCTCAAGGGCCGGCCACTCATTTAGTCATTTAGTCATCTAGTCATCTGGCTCGTTTCTGTGGAGCAGCCATGACCAGATGACCAAATGATCAGATGACCAAATTCGCTATTTCAGAATGGTGGCCGTCACTTCGACGGTGACGCGGCGCTCGCCGATCGGATCGGTGCCCTGCGAGATCACGAGCGGCTTGCCGCTCTCGAGGTTCAGCACCAGGCTCTGCTTGATGTCGGTGCCCGTGCGGGTGTCGCCCGTCGGGGCCGCGCCGGTGGCGCCTGAGTTGTACTGAATCGAGCAGGTCAGCCGGATCTTGCCGTTCGGCAGGATGACGGGGAAGGCGTCCAGGTTCAGCGGCACCGACCGGTTGAGATTCGGCATGGACGGATTCTGCGCGAAGCCCTGCTGACGTACGAAGCCGTTGTAGCCGTCCGCGACGACTGCGGTCACAGATTTCCTGATCGGGGCCGCGGTGCCTCCGTCCTCAGTGATGTTCAACTCCACTTTCACGTTGATCGGCTGCCCCTCGCGCCGCGGCGGCCCCGGCGGCGCGGGCGGAGGTGGCGGTGCCGGCGTCGCGGGACTTGCCGGCGCGGCCGGTGAGGCGGGTGCCGCGGGCGCAGGGGGCGAAGGCGGAGCCTGCGGCCGTGGCGGCGCCTGCGCGAACACGTGCCCGGCCATCAGCACGAACGCCACGAACACGATCAGTCTCGTTCTCATCATCAGCTCCACTTTTCTACTTTCTACTTTTCCACTTTGAACTTTCTTCTACGGCATCGGTGGAATGTCGATTCGTTCGATCGCGATCGCCTGGATCTCGATCGGCATCACGGTCATCAGCGGCGAGACGTCCAGCGCGGCGAACTGGATCGGCGGCGTCACGAGCGGGTCGACGGCGACCGGCGGGGGCGCCGGCAAGGGCTGAGGGCTCAGGGCTGAGGGGCCAGGGCTGAGTGCATCCTGTGGGCGGGCCGTGCCCCGCGCCGCAGCCGTGGTGTCCGACGCCGTTTCCGGCGGCGCCTTCGGCTCCACGATCACCGTCGCGTCCGGCTTCTTGACCGCCGTAGCTCTCGAGGAGGTCAGCCGGACGTTGCCGTCGCGCAGGAGCGATGTTGCCAACAGGGCCAGCAGGACGGCCACCGCCGCCGGCGCGAGCAGCCAGGCGCGCGGCCAGGTCCGCGGCGCCTGCGCACCCGGATCCTGCAGGCGCGCCGACACGCGGCGCGCGAACGATTCGTCCACACGCGCGGCGGTCATCGCGCGCGCGACGTCATCTATCAGCCGATCGGAGCTATCGCGATCGTCCTGCGTCACGGTGTCCCTGTTCGTTGAGCGCCGCCTTCACCTGCCGCCGCGCTTCCGACACGCGCCACTTGATGGTGCCCGCCGGCGCGCCGAGCATCGTGGCGATCTCCTCGTAGCTGTAGTCGCCGCTCTGCGCGAGGAGCAGCGTGTCGCGCAGCTTGCGCGGCAGCGCGGCGATCGCCGTCGCAATCGCGCACCGCAGCTCCTCGGCCCCGGCGAGCTGTTCCGGCGTAGACACCGCCGACGCGAACGCGGTCTGGTCTTCGGGCGAACCGGCGTCGCCGACGCTGATGATGCGCCGCCACCAGCGCGTGCTCGCCCGCCGGCGGTTGATCGCCTGGTTCCACGCGATCGACAGCAGCCATGTCCTGAAACTCGACGCCTCCCGGAAACTCCGCAGCCGCCTGAACGCCAGCAGGAACGCGTCCTGCGCGGCATCGTCCGCATCCGCCGCTGATCCGGTGGCCGCGAGCGCCGCCCGGAACACGGCCGCCTGATGCCGAAGAACCAGCTCGCCGAACGCGGCGGCGTCCCCCTCGCGCGCTCGGGCGACCAGTTCCTCGTCGGTCACTCACACAGTAGACACCCGGCGATGGGGGATGGTTGGTACTGGGTCGGGTGGGGCGGGTAGGTCGGGTGGGTCGGCCGGGGAGGCGAACGGGTCGCCGCCCCGGCGCGTGTTTCAGTCGAGCAGTTTCATGAAGGCGACCATGTCCGCTTCATCCTGCGGCGTGAGCTGGATGAACCCTTGCTCCGGGCCAGGACCGTCGGGGTCGGTGACGAAGGCGAAGAACCTGGTGTAGTGCGCGGCCACTTCCTCGAGCGTCTTCGCGGAGTTGTCGTGGAAGTAGGGGCCCGTCTTCCGGATGCCGCGCAGCGGCGAGATCTTGAACGCGTCCAGGTCGTCGATGTTGCCCGTGATGAGCGCGCGGCCGGGATCGGTGCTCGACACCGGCACGTCGCCTGCCGGCGTGCTGAAGATGAAGTCCTGCACGGGCTGGTTGCCCTTGTTGAACAGGCCCACGAGGATGTTGAAGAACCGCGTGGCCGTCGGGATGGGCGCCTGGATGAACATCGGCGCGAACTCGTTGGTCTGGTTCATCAGCGTGCCGCTGTGGCAATGCGCGCACAGGCCCGGCTTGAAGCCGGCGGACGGATCGGGCTTCACGTCTTCGAAGAAGCGGCGGCCGCGGCGCTCCGACGCGGTGCTGCCTCTGGGAAGGTGCGGGCTCGGGCCGCCGAGCGCGCGCGCCTTCAGCTCCAACGAGCTGAAGAACGACGGGTCCGTCTGCTGGAGGAACCGCAGCGCCTCCAGGTCGGCGAGCTCGGGAAAGGCCGGCGCCTGCGCGTGATCGCGAATCGCTCCCTGCGCCTGCAGCTCGAGTGACGGCTGGCGGCCGTCGAGCATGAGCGTCGGGTCGAGGGCCGGCGTGTTCAGCGTCGACGGAATCCCGCGGCGGACGGTCACGAAGCGATCGCTCGAGTGCGCGAGGCGCACGTTCGCGGGGAGCGCGATCCTCATGAGAATGGTCGCGTCGCTCAGCATCCTCGTCACGCCGTGGCCCAGGCCATCGTCGCTGCCGTCGTGCAGGAACAGCGGATCGTGGGGATCGGCCAGGAAGCGCGCGTTCGCGTCGGCTGGAGACACCGTTCCCGTCTTGCGGCTGTGACAGGTGAGGCAGGTGCGGCCGTTGCCGCCGAACGTCTCACGCTCGAAGAGCTGCCGGCCGTCCCTGTCGTTTTCGCCCCGTACCGGCACGGACAGCGAAGCGACCATGACGCCCGCGAAGACGAACACCGTGGCCGCGCCGAACAGACGTTGCACTCTCATGATCCTCCAGACGAATCTCAGCAATGACACACAATTCGATGTCCGCGTACACGCGGCAACGGTCGGGATCAGGGCTCAGCGTTGGGGTGGGGTGTACGCGGCCGGTCAGGACAGAGAGTTGACTTAGTCTATAAACTTAGTCTGATATGCCCAGATGAATTCTTCGAAGACGGTCGTCAACATCCACGAGGCGAAGACGCATCTGTCCCGGCTCCTGGAGCGCGTGCAGGCGGGGGAAGAGGTGACGATTGCGAAGGCGGGGCGTCCCGTCGCGCGGCTTGTGCCGATCGCTGCGCCCGGCAAGCGGCCGCTCGGATTGGACAGAGGCAAGGTCTGGATCGCCGACGATTTCGACGCGCCGCTTCCGGACGACATCCTTGCCGATTTCGAAGGTCGTGATTGAGGATTCTTCTCGATACGAACGCGTGGCTTTGGACGGTGAGCGCCCCCGAGCGGCTGTCCTCGCACGCGCGTGCGCTGATTGAAGACCGCGGGCACGAGCTGTACCTGTCGGCCGCGAGCGCCTGGGAAATTGCCATCAAGTATTCCCAGGGAAAGCTTCGTCTGCCGGATCCGACTGTGAAGTTCGTGCCGTCACGGCTCGAACAGCTCGGAGTCCTGCCGCTCCCCATCGATCAGGCCCACGCGCTGCATGTCTCCACCCTCCCGATACATCATCGCGACCCGTTCGATCGGCTTCTCATCGCGCAGGCGCAGCTCGAGCACCTGCCGATCCTGACGTCGGATCCGGTGTTCGGGGCGTACGATGTCCGGACGATCGCCGCGTCGTAGAGAGCCCTTTCAGCAGGATGCTGAAATTCGGCGGTTCATGTTTCCAGCATCCTGCTAGGCTGGGCCAGAGGGGTTCTGGTTGACGATCGACGCCGCAACCGTACGCGAGCAGTTCCAACGGTTTTCCCGCCAATGGGATCACAACTCGCTGCTGACGGATTACGCGGACTTACTGAGGCGGTATCTCTCGCAGCCGCTGTCTGATTCAGAGACCGCCTGGGCCTATCGGACTCTTGCAAACGTGCTCGCCTGCAGCGGGCATGCGGCAGAGGCCGTGGACGTCCACGAAGCCTTCGAGCGCTGGCTTCCCGGCCACTCGCCGCGGCTGTCGGCGAAGGTTCCCTGGTATCCGGCGCCCGAAGGTTCATGCGAACCGGCGATGGGGCCGGACGAGATCCGCCTGGAGTTTCTCAGCCAGTCCGTCCAGTTTGCGACCGCGTACGGCGCGGTCGGGCGATACGCAGACTATGTGGCGAAGTTCGACGATGCGCTCGCGCGGCTGGCACCAACGAACGAGAACGTCGGGCTTCGCGTGTGCGCGTTGGGAATTTCGCTCGATGCGTCGCACATTACCGGTGACTTCGAGCGAGCGGAGCGTTGCCTGCCCCGTATGCGCGCGATCGCGGACGAGGAGCGCGACACGGACAGCGCGGCGCGGCTGCACGGACTGATTCTGACGTGGGAGATTGAACTGGCGCGCGCGCGGAACGACGGGGCGCGCATCACCGCGAAGTGCCAGGAGGCACTGTCGCTGCTCGACCGGCTCGAACGGGAGGGATCCTCAGCACGTGCGTTGGGCGGGTTCCGACACAACCTGGCTCACCATCTGAACCAGAGCGGCCGGTACGATCTGGCGCTGCCGGTGCTGGACGCGAAACTGGCAGCAGGCGGCGGCAGTCACGGCGACCACGGCTACGGCTGGCTGATGCACGCGGCCGCGGTGTGGAAGGTCACGCGCGATCGTCCGCGTACGCTCGCCCTGCTGCGCGAGGCTCGCGACCACGACCCGCGCGATCTCACGAACGACTTTCGGACGTCGGCGTTTGAGGACGTGCAGGACGATCCCGAATTCCTGCAGGCGATTTCGCGGTCAGGTTGACAGCCCGCTAGTCGCGCACGGCTTTGATCAGCGCTTCCATGTGGGCGAGGTATTTCTCCAGCGCGCGCTTACCGGCGGCGGTGAGGCGGTATTCGGTTCGCGGCACGCGTCCCGCGAACGATTTCTCGACGGCGATGTACTCCGCGTCCTCGAGCTTCCTCGCGTGCACGCTGAGGTTCCCGTCGGTCGTCTCGAGCAGCCGCTTCAGGTCGTTGAAGGTGAGCCGCTCGTTGACCGCCAGAGCGCTCACGATGCCGAGACGCAGCCGCTCGTGAATGAGCCGATCGAGGCTCCCGACCGGGGGCTGCGGGTTCGGGGCTGCGGGCTTGTCGCGCCGAAGCGCCTCGCGCGACGGCAGAGCGCTGACTGCGGACTTGTCGCGCCGAAGCGCGGAGCGCGAAGGCGGACTGCTGACTGCCGCCTGCCGATTGCCGACCGATCGACTACCCGCCATATCTCCTCGCAATCACCAGGCCGAAGACGATGTGAAGACCGCCGAAGCCGGCGGCCATGAACGCGTTGCCCCAGGCGGCCGGCGCCGCGAGCGCCGCAATGCCCAGCGCCATGAACGCGAGGCCCATCACGGGCACGATGCGCACCGACAGCGCGCCGCCGGCGACGAGCGCCGTGCCGTAGAGCAGCAGCCAGCAGCCCGGCAGCCGCGCCGTGAGGCCGTTCGCTGCGAACACGGGCGTCAGGATCGCGCCGGCCGTGAGCGGCGGCACGTACGCGAGCGCGAACCGCTGCAGCGGCGCGCCGATGAACGGCGCGTGGGACGCTCGCGCCTTGCGCGCGATCGTCGCGATCCCGACGGCGACGGACACAACCGCGGCGCCGAGCCACGTCGCCAGCCACCGCGTGCGGTCAGCCGGACCGGCGATCGCGGCGGCGGCGAGCGCCACGCCGCCGATCGCGACGCCGCCCCAGCCCGGTACCGCCGTGAACGGCCCCGCGCGCTCCATCGTCTCGCGGATGAAGCGGAGGTTGTCCATCGCGTGCGCGTGCAGCGCGGGGAGCGGCTCCGGCGCGTCAGCCATTAAGGACTTTATACCACAGAGCGCGGCCGCGCGGATTCGAGCCGCCGGAATCCGCAACCCCGTGGACATGCGACAACTGTCGCAATAAGATGCGACAACTGTCGCGTTGACGCGAGGCATCCTATGGCGAAGCGGACGACTGCACATCTGACCCGCCGCGAGCGCGAGATCATGCAGGCGATCTTCGCCCTGAAGAACCGGGCATCGGCCGAAGAAATCCGGGCCCGGCTGACCGAGCCGCCGAGCGACTCGTCGGTTCGCGTCATGCTCACCCGCCTGGAAGGCAAGGGACTCGTCCGCCACGAAAGCGAGGGGATCAGGTTCGTCTACTCCGCGACGACCTCGCCGGCCGCGGCGAAGCGGACCGCGCTGCAGCAGGTCGTGCAGACGTTCTTCCGCGGATCGTTCCCGCACATGGTGGCCTCGCTCGTTCGAGAAGGCTCCTGGAGCGATGACGAGCTCGACTCGCTCCGATCCGAAATCGAGCGCCTCAGGAAGGGGAGGAAACGGTCATGATGAGTCCGCTCGCAGATGTCGCGGATATCGTCGCGAAGGCGACCATCGGTGCGGGAATCGCGATCGCAGCGGGGTGGCTGGCGAGACGGCAGCGGGCCGCGGTTCGCCACCTGATCTTCGCGGCGGCGTTCGTCGTGCTCGCGCTCCTTCCGGCGGCAAGAGTGATGGGGCCCTCGATCCCCGTTCGGCGTCCCCTCGCGCGTACAGCCTGGACGCCTCCCGCCCTGCCGCCCGCGGCCGGCGAACTGATCTTTGCCGGCCGATCGTCGTCGTCAGGACAAGCTACGCGCGACCCCGGGTGGCCGGCGACCGCCACGTCCACGCTTTTGCAGGCGACGTGGCTGGTCGGAGGGATCGCGTGTCTCCTGCCGGTGGCTCTGGGCTTGTGGCAGATTCGCCGCGTCCAGCGCGACGCCGTGCCGTGGCGCGGTGCGCAGATCACGGCAGACGATCTGGCGTGCAGGGCGGGAGGCCGAGTCGTCGACGTCATGGTGCACGAAGCTGTCGTCGGTCCGATGACCTGCGGTGTCGTCCGGCCGACGATCGTGTTTCCGCTCGACGCGCGCACGTGGCCTGACGCAGACCTGCGGCGCGCTCTCATCCACGAGCTCGAGCATGTGCGGCGAGGTGACTGGGTCACGATGTGCCTGGCGCGCACGGTGTGCGCCGTGTACTGGTTTCACCCGCTGGTGTGGATCGCGAACCGCCAGCTCGGCCTGAACGCGGAGCGCGCGTGTGACGACGCCGTGCTGCAGGACTTCCAGGCGTTCGGCTACGCGGATCAGCTGGTGGCGCTCGCGGAGCGCGTCTGGCCCCGCACGCACCGCCCGCTTCTCGCCATGGCCAATAGGGGAGAACTGTCAGCGCGCGTGAACGCCGTGTTGAACGCCCGCCAGCGACGAGGGCCGGCAGGCGCGCGGGCGCGGGTCGCCGCCGCGATGGCGGCACTCGCGTTGCTCGTGGTGCTCGCTCCGCTGGGGACCGTCGCAAGCTCCGAAACGGCGAGGGCCGTCACCGGCGCACGGACATTCGCGCAGCCGGCGGTTCGTCCTCAGTTCGACGTCGCGTCCATCAAGCCGTCCGCCGGCGACGGGATCATGAATGTTCGTCCGCTCCCCGGGCGGCTGACCGCAGACGCCACGCTGCAGGTGCTGATGCAGTACGCGTACGGTGTCCAGCCGTTCCAGCTTGCCGGGGGGCCCGGCTGGGTCAGCTCGACCCGCTATGCCATCGATGCGCGGGCCGGCGCGGCGGTCGAGCGCGAGCGGCTGTTCCTGATGCTGCAGTCGTTGATCGAGGATCGCTTCCGGCTGAAGACACATCGGGAGATGAAGGACATGCCGGCGTTCAGGCTCGCCGCGGACCGGCGTGGCCTGAAGCTGCCGGCGCCAAGGGATGGCGCGTGCGTGGAGTCTGCGGCGGACGCCGCGCTCGAATGGGCCGGCGGCAGAATGGCTGTTCCGGGAGAGCTCCCGCCGGCGAAGGGCCGTTGCGGTGCCGCGATTGTGGCGTTGGGCCCGCGTGGTGCGCACCTGCGCGGCGGTCGGATTGCCATGTCGGAACTGGCCCGAGTGCTGTCAGGGCTTCTCGGCCGGCCCGTGCTCGACGCGACCGGCGTGACCGCGCCGTTCGACGTGGAGCTGAATTTCGTCCCCGATGATGCGACGCCGGCCGTTCCGCCGCCGCCGCCCGGTTCGGACATCACGGGCCCGTCGATTGGCGCCGCGCTCCAGCAGCAGCTCGGGCTGCGGCTCGAACCCGCGAACGGCGCCGTCGAGATGCTCGTGATCGACCAGGCCGACCGGCCATCGCCCGATTGAGTGAGCAGGAGGACGGCGGGCTACACCCTGCCGCTTCGCCGCCCCATGCCGATCGCCACGACCAGCCAGGCGACCGTGAGGCAGGCGAATCCCAGCAGCACCGACACCAGGGACTCGGCGGCGCCGATCGCCATCACGCGGTACGTCTCGGCCGTCGCGCCGCGCGTCCAGAACACTTGGAGCACGTTGATGAACCCGGACAGGGTGCCGGAAATGGCGGCGAACAGCCCTGCGAGCGACAGCGGCCGCATCAGCGCGAGGTGCTGTTCCGTCGGCCGGATGGCGTACACGACGGCCATCACGAGCGGAACGACACCGAGAAGGAGCGTCAGGCGCGCGAACAGGCTGGCGTTGTGCAGCATACTCATGTGTGACCTCGCGGTTAATGTCGAACCCACCATGAGAGAACGCTCGCGGCGGCGTGTTGTGACCCCGGTGTGCGCAGTTGCGCTCGATGTCACACGCGCGGCGCTGGCGCGTTAGATCCGGTTGTGGAGCGGGAGACTGAGCTGACGCTGGTCGGACGCCTTCGCCAGGGCGAGGCGGCCGCGTTCGACGAAATCTACGCAGCGTTCCACAAACCGCTGTTCACGTTCCTGATCCGGTTGTCGCGGCAGCGCGATGTCGCCGAGGACCTGCACGAGGAGACCTGGCTGCGGCTGGTCAAACACGCCGCCCGGTTACGCGGCGACACGCGGCTCGGGCCCTGGCTCTTCACGGTCGCACGCAACCTGCACGTCAGTTACCGGCGTTCGCGGGCGCTCGAGGACTCGGCCGCGGCAGGGCTCGCGGGGTTGTGGCCCGTCAGCGTCAGGGAGACGTCGCCCTTCGAGGAGACCGCGGCCAACGAGCTCGAGCGGCGCATCGAGCGGGCGCTGGCGACCCTGCCTGCGGCGTCGCGAGAGGTGCTGCTCCTCGTGGGCGTCGCAGGACTCGAACACTCGGAGGTGGCCGACATCTGCGGTATCACGCCCGCCGCGCTTCGACAGCGCCTGCATCGAGCACGCGAGTTGCTCGCGCACGCCCTCGAGCGCGATGCGGCGGGGCCGGTCCTTGTGGAAGGAGTACCGTCATGTCCGACTCGCTGATGCGGAGGCTGGGCAGTCTGCCGGCGGCCGAACCGGATATCGCGCGCAGCGAACACATCAGAACGCGCTGTCACGCGCGCCTGGCGCGCCGCGCGCGGGGTCGGCGCGTGTCCATCACGTCGCCGGCCGGTCTGCGAACGGCGGCCGGGCGAATGACGCCCGTCTGGCAGTCGCTGATCGCGCTGCTCGGGCTCGTCTACCTGACCGCAGTGATTCGGTTCGCGCTCGACGTGTACGGGCTGACGTAACGGCGCGGCCGCGGCGGCAGTTTGCACACGCGTCCGTTCACCACACGCGCACGCGGTCGCCGGGGGCGAGGAACAGCCGCTGCCCCGGCATCACCTGGAACGCTTCGTACCACGCGTCGATGTTGCGTACCGTGGCCGCGCGGTATTCGTCCGGCGCATGTCCGTCGGTCAGGATGATCTGCCGCAGCCGCGGCTCGCGCATCTTGTTGCGCCAGGCCTGCCCGAAGCTGACGAAGAACTCCTGGTCGCTCGTGAGCCCGGCAGGAGGCGCCCCACGCTGCCCGGCGGCGGCCTCGCGATACGCGTCGTAGGCCGCCGACAGGCCGGCGACGTCCGCGATGTTCTCGCTGAGCGTCAGCTGGCCGTTGACGTGCAGATCCGGGAGCGGGGCGTACGCGTTGTACTGCGCCACCAGCTTCGCCGACGCCGCCTTGAAGTGCGCGAAATCCTCCTTCGTCCACCAGTTGTGCAGCCTGCCCGACGCATCGAACTGGCTGCCCTGATCGTCGAAGCTGTGGCTGATCTCGTGGCCGATGACGGCGCCGATGGCGCCGTAGTTCGCCGCAATCGACGCGGAGCGGATCGAAGAACGGCGGCTCGAGAATCGCCGCCGGGAAGTTCAGCCCGTTGAGGATCGGCAGGTTGAGCGCATTGACGGTCTGCGGCGTCATCGCCCACTCGTTGCGCGCGACCGGCTGCCCGAGCTTCGCGCGATTCAGCTCGTAGTCGAACAGCTCGGCGCGCCACGCGTTCATCAGCGGCTCGCCGCGCACGATGTCGAGCGTCGTGTAGTCGCGCCAGGTGTCGGGGTAGCCGATGCCCACCTGCAGGGTGCCCAGCTTGGCGCGCGCGCTCGCCTTGGTCTGCGCGTTCATCCAGTCGAGCGCCTCGATCCGGCGGTCGAACGCCGCCACCAGGTTCTTCACCATCGTCTGCAGCTGCTGCTTCGACTGGGGCGGGAAATACTTCTTCACGTAGAGCTGACCGACGAGATCGCCGAGCGCGTCGCTCGTCGAATCGACGGCGCGCTTCCACCGCGGCCGCTGCTCCTGCGTGCCCGAGAGCACCTTGCCGTAGAACGCGAAGCGCTCGTCGGCGAACGCTTTCGGCAGCAGGCCGGCGTATCGATCGACCGCGTGGAACGACAGATATTCGCGCCACGTTCCGATCGGCTCGCTGCCCAGCAGCGCGGCGGTGCCGCGGATCGCTGACGGGTGCCAGACGATGACCCGCGGCGCGCCGCCGAGGCCGGCCGTGTCGAAGCACCTGTTCCAGTCGAATCCCGGGGCGCGCTTGGCGAACTCGGTACGCGGCCACGGGTTGTTGCCCTTCATCACGTCGACGGAATCCGTCCGCGTCGCGTGGGCTCGCGCGATCTTCGTCTCGAGCGCGACGATGCGGCCGGCCACCTGTTCGGGATCGCCGACGCGGGCCAGGCGCAGGACGTGGACGACGTGTTCGCGATAGGCGTCGCGGACCCGTGTCATGTCCTTGCCGGCTGCGAGGTAATAGTCGCGGTCCGGCATGCCGAGGCCGCCCTGGAGCAGGTACGGCACGTACGTCGCCGGATCGTCGAGCGCGGGCGAGATCCAGACGCCGAACAGACGATCGGTGTAGAACTCGGCGGTGTTCAGCGGGTCGACGTCGCTGCGCAGGGCGCCGCAGACCCACGACGCGAGGGCGGCGCGATCCTGAATCGCCGCGATTTTCGAGAGGAACGGCTGGACCGGCGCCAGCCCTTTCGATTCGATCGCGGCTTCGTCCATGTAGCTGGCGAAGTAGTCCGCGACTTTGCGATCGTTCGCGCCCGGGCTCGTGCCCGGCGCGGCGAGCCCTTCGAGCAGATCGCGCGTGCGCTGCTGCGCGCGGTCGCCCACGACCGCCCACACGCCCCAGGTGCTGCGATCGGGCGGAATCTCCGCCGTCTTCGCCCACGTCCCGTTCGCGTACGCGAAGAAGTCGTCGCCCGGCGCGACCGATCGGTCCATGCCGGCCATGTCGACGCCGCCCTGATGCGCAGGGGCGCTCGGCGTGTTCGGTGCGTTCGCCGGTGTCGCGTCACGCGTTCGCGAACACGCGGCCGTCCCGAGCAGGACGAGCAGCAGGGCGCCTCGAAGACCGGATCCTGCCGATACCTTGCGCATTGAGCACCTCCCTCCTCACGCGCGAAGGTAGTCGCCTTCCCACTGCGTGATGGCTTTCTTGATATCCGTCGCGTTGGCGAACGAACCGGCGAGCACCCGCCGCACGAGGCCGGGCAGTTCCGCGTCGCCGGCGAAACGCAGCGCCGTCAGCTGCCGCGGCGTCAGCTCATGAATCCGCCCCTGCAGATCGGCCGGCAGCACCTCGCGCAGCCGAAGGCGCATCTCGAGGCGAATCACGCGGTCCTGCACCTTCAGCGCCATCAGCCGCGCGGCCGTCAGCCCGCCTACCAGCCCTGCCGCGAACACCGCGTTCCACGCCGATCCCGGCGACGGCGCGCGAACGAGCCGCACGAGTGCAAGCACCAGGTTAGCGACGAGGATCGGCGCGGCGAAGAAGTGGAACAACGGAAAGAAGCGGGTGTGGTTCGAATAGGTCTGCCCGGATTCGGACGTCGCCATTGATTTCCTCCAGATGCCGCCGACTACTCAGATCCTAAGCTGATAATTTCCGCATCAGATCGGTCGTCGAGCGTCGGCAGCCGGGCGTAGCGGCGGGCGATCTCTCGGAGCTCGTCGCGCAACCGCCTGCGCCCGGACCGCCGGCGCAGGCGCGCGAGACGCTCGCTCAATGCGACCACGACCGCCGCGGTGAGCGTCTCACCCGTGCGGGAGGCGACTTCCCGGGCCAGGTGATCGGCTTCCGGGTTCTTAAGACTGAGCGCCATCGCGCCTCACTTTTCAGGAATCTACCACACGTCTATTTCGCCGCGAATCCGCATCCGACGCGCAGCAAATGAGCTCCTGCGCCGGTCAAGATGGAGCTGTTCGGTTCCACCGTAGTGATCTATAACGAACGGTGCCGGCATTCGACGCCCGGCCAGATCAGACCGGGACGGAGACGGCTATGAAGTTCAATCACGTTGGCATCCCCACGACCACTCGCTTTGACGGGGAAATCGATCTTCCCCACTTGAGAGTCACGGTGAGCGATCATCAGAGCAATCCGTTCGGCATCCAATGGATGCGGTACTGGGAGGATGCACCGGTTCCTGACCTCGTCAAGACCGTCGCGCATGTGGCCTTCGAGGTAGACGACCTGGAGCAGGCCGTCCACGGGCAAGAAGTCATTATTCCGCCGAACAGCCCCAGCGCGGGAGTGATGGTCGCGTTCATCAAGGTTGCCGGCGCTCCGGTCGAACTCCTCCAGATAGATCGCACCATCAGACGGGATCTTTGAGCAGAGGCTTGGGATCGGCCGACCCGGTCTCGAAAGGGCATCGTATGCGGTTCGCATCGGCCGGACTCGTGGCGATTGTGGCAAGCGTCCTCGCATCGCCGTCTTTCGGCGCGCAGTGGCTGCATTACCCGACCGCCGGCATCCCCCGCCTCCCCGGCGGGAAGCCGGACCTGACGGCGCCGGCACCGAAAACCCCCGATGGCAAGCCGGATTTGTCGGGGATCTGGCAGATGAGTCGTCGTGACGGGCGGCTGCACGGCAGCCTGGCGGCGGATCTGAAGGAAGCGCCGTTCCGGCCGGCCGCCGAGGCGTTGTACAGGGAGCGTGTCGCCACGTCGGGCGTGACCGATCCCGCCGCGCGCTGCCTGCCGTTCGGCGTGCCGCGCGTCCATGTCGGTTTCGAACCCTACCAGATCATCGAGCGCCCCGATCGGGTGGTCGTCCTCTACGAGAATCTGACGACGTACCGCCAGATCTTCACGGACGGCCGCGCGCTTCCGGCCGACCCCAATCCGACGTGGATGGGCTATTCGGTCGGCCGCTGGGAGGGCGATACCCTCGTCGTCACGAGCGCGGGCTTCAACGGAAAGGCCTGGCTCGATACGAACGGCCACCCGACGAGCGATGCGCTGCAGGTCGTCGAGCGTTTCCGCCGCCGCGACTCCGGGCATCTCGACATTCAGATCACCGTCGACGACCCGAAGATGTACACCGGACCGTGGACGGTGACGGTGTCTCACGACCTGCTGCCGGACTCCGAGCTGCTGGAATTCGTCTGCCTGGAAAACGAAAAATCGCTCCAGCACATGAAATAGGTCCGAGAGGTCCCCAGCCTACTGCGCGCGGAGGAGCAGGACCGGGATCTTGACCAGGTGGCGGACGCGGTCGGCGGTGGCGCCGTGGATGACGTCCGAGAGGAAGCGGTGGCCGTGCGTGGACATCGCGATGAGATCGACATCGCCATCGTCGGCGGCGCGAATGAGCTCCTGGGCGGGGTCGCCGAGAGCGAGACGCGTGCTGACGGTCAGGCCCTGCGCCGTCAGATCGGCCCTCAGTCCGTCGAGGTACGCGCGATCTTCTTTCATCTCCTCCGACTCGCGCAGCTTCAGGCGGTCGAAGTTGCGCGCCGCGAAGCCGTCGGCCACGTGCACGAGCAGCAGCTCGGCGCCCGTGAGCTTCGCGAGCGCCGTCACGTGCGTGACGATCGTGCGGTCGGCGGGCGAGTGTTCGACGGCAACGAGGATGCGCTTATACACGGCAGTGGTCAGGTGGTCAGGTCGGTGATCAGCCCGCGAATGTCTGCCATAGAAGATATGCGTTGAGCGCGGCGATCACAATCGCGACGGGCCACGCGACGGCCTTCACCCACCACGGGCTCGCGAACGGGCCCATCTTGTCGGGGTCGTTCGTGAACAGCACGAGCGGGATGACGGCGAACGAGAGCTGCAGGCTCAGGATCACCTGGCTGAGGATCAGCAGCTGGCCGGTGCCGCGCTCGCCGTAGAGCGCGACGACGATGATGGCCGGCACGATGGCGATGAGGCGCGTGATGAGGCGGCGCAGCCACGGGCGCAGGCGGAGGTTGATGAAGCCTTCCATGACGATCTGGCCGGCGAGCGTGCCCGTGAGCGTCGCGTTCTGGCCCGAGCAGAGCAGCGCGACGGCGAACAGGATGCTGGCCATCTTCGTGCCGAGGAGCGGGGAGAGCAGCTGGTAGGCGTCGCCGATGTCGGCGACGGCCTCGTGGCCCGATCCGTGGAACGCGGCGGCGGCCATCACCAGGATGGCGGCGTTGATGAAGAGGGCGAACATCAGGGCCACCGACGAGTCGATGGTGGCGAAGCGGATCGCCTCGCGCTTGCTCTCGACGGTGTCGCGGTACTTACGCGTCTGGACGATCGACGAGTGCAGGTAGAGATTGTGCGGCATCACCGTCGCGCCGAGGATGCCGATGGCGATGTAGAGCTGGTTCGGGTCGGTGACGACGCTGGCGCGCGGGATGAAGCCGGCGGCGACGGCGACGAAGTCGGGCTTCGCGAAGTACAGCTCGATGGCGAACGATCCGGCGATGGCGATGATGAGGCCGACGACGAGGGCTTCGACGTAGCGGAAGCCGTGGTTCTGCAGGTAGAGGACGACGAGGACGTCGAGGGCGGTGAGGCAGACGCCCCAGATCATGGGGAGGCCGAAGAGGAGGTTGAGGGCGATGGCGGAGCCGATGACCTCGGCGAGGTCGCAGGCGGCGATGGCGAGCTCGCAGATGAGCCAGAGGGCGATGGTGACGGGGCGCGAGTAGTGGTCGCGGCAGGCCTGGGCGAGGTCGCGGCCGCTGGCGATGCCGAGGCGTGCGGCGAGGGCCTGGAGCAGGATGGCGATGAGGTTGCTGAGCATGACGACGCTGAGGAGGGTGTAGCCGTAGCGGGCGCCGCCGGCGAGGTCGGTGGCCCAGTTGCCCGGGTCCATGTAGCCGACGGCGACGAGGTAGCCCGGGCCGGCGAAGGCGAAGAGCTTGCGCCAGAAGCCGGCGTCGTGGGGGATGGCGATGGAGCCGTGGACTTCGGGGAGGGAGATGTTGACGGAGGGGAGCCTCCAGCCGCGCGCGGGGGTTGATGGTGTTTCCGGGGGCATGACTTGTGGTTTTGAAGTACTCAAAATCATAGCACGAAGGCACGCCGTCTGGCAGCAAGTTGGTGAGGGCTCGCCGGTTAGGGCTACAGGCCGAGGCGCTGGCGCTTGAGGTAGAGGCCCTTCCGTGAAATGCCCAGCGCCTTCGCGGCGGCGTCCACGCGACCATCATGATCCCGCAACGCGGTCTTGATCATCTCGCATTCGATGCGGTCGAGTACGGGCCTGAGCTTCTCTCCGCGAGCCATCAAGCGGCGTTGACCTTCGGGAACTGCAGGCGGTGCGCCGGCCACTTCGACTGACAGCGCGTCGGGGGTAAGCACTGCGTCAGGATCGGCGAGCGCGACCATCCGACGGATTTCGTTGTGGAGTTGCCGGATGTTGCCGGGCCAAGAAAACAGAAGTAGCTGCTCCATAGTTGCTTGGGCGATCCGCACACGTCCCTTCCGGTATTCGGCGGCCACGGCAGCAAGGAAGTGGTGCGCGAGCGCAGGAATTTCATCCCGACGCTCCCGGAGCGGGGGGACCGGCAGGCAGACGACATTGAGACGGTAGAACAAATCTTCGCGGAACCGTCGTCCTTTGACCGCGCTTTCCAGATTTGCGTTCGTCGCAGCGATGATCCGGACGTCGACAACGAATGGCGTGCTCTCGCCAAGCGGGCAGATTTCGCCCGACTCAAGAAACCGGAGAAGCTTCGGCTGCAACTCCAAGCTGAGTTCACCTATTTCGTCGAGGAATAGCGTGCCGCCCCGAGCCGCCCGAATAACGCCCACATTGTCACGGTCAGCGCCGGTGAACGCACCGCGTCGGTGCCCGAAGAGCTGACTCTCAAGCATTTCACGCGGGATGGCGGCGCAGTTGAACGGGACGAACGGCTTGTCGGCGCGGTCGGAATAGCCATGGACGCCGCGAGCAAGAACCTCTTTGCCCGTGCCGCTCTCGCCGGTCAGGAGGACGGTGACTTTGGTTTTGGCAATGCGTTTCGCGTGTGTCATGAGCTCGCGCATGCGTCCGTTAACTACAGCGCAACCGTCTTCGACAAGCATATCGTCGATGGGCCAAAGCGTAAGCCTCTGCTCACGTTCTGCACGGCCTCGTTCGATCTCGTGCACTGTCGAAATGATGAGCGCGACTGCGTTGACAGAGGCAATTGACTCGATATCATCGGAGGGCTCAAGCCACAGTTCCACTGACCCACCGCGCAAGCGGCCGATGACGAGGCGGCGTGGCCAGGTATCCGGGACGTACGGCGGGTTGCCGATAACGCCAGTCGCTGCTAACAGCTCTGGTTCGCAAGGCGCGTCGATGAGCAATGCGGCGGCGCGACGGACACAGCCGGTCTCTCCAAGCAGGCTGACGAGTTCGTGGGCCAGGAATTCCGGGCGGCCGGCTTGTACCATGAGCGCGGACACAGCCTGCAGAGCGGTAGCTGCCGAGGGCGCAGGTCTCGACCCGAGTCCTTCCGCGGTTGGAGCGTTCTTGAACGCACTATCCCAGCACCGGGACAGCTCTAACCTTCCCGGGGCGTGACGTAAACTCGAATAGAGCCGTTCCGCGCGCAAACGGTGGGCTTCCGCCACATCCCGCTGCCCCGCAGCGGCAAGCGCGCAGGCGAGGATGGTTTCGTACTGGGCGTGAAGATCCGGGGATTGGGAGATCAGCTCGAAGACAGGCGCATCCATGAACACGAGAGACTCGGCTCCGCGACCTGCTTGCTGGAGGAATTGTGCTTTGTTTAGCAGTCCGCGGTGCAACAGGAATTGATCCTTTGCTTCATCGGCCAGGATCAATGTGCGGTCAATCTGAGCGAGCGCGTCCTCGAATAGACCCTCACTGGCTAGCAGGCGTGCCCGTGTAAGGGCGGCGTGACGATGTGCATATAGCAGCCGATCGTCGGGGAGCTGCATTTCGTGTTCAATCCGGTCTAATAAAACCTTGCAGTCACGGTGTCGCCCTTGCGCCAATCGTATTCGCGCTAACGTGTCGATCATCGCGGAGTAACTTTCACCTGGCGAAGGCAACACCGCGATCGCACGTTCAAGGCATCGGACTGCCTCCGAAAACTCTCCGAGAGAATAGAATACAAACCCAAGAGTGCCTAGAGTGGTCCGTCGGCAAGCGGCGCTGCCCGATTGTTCTGCAAGTTCGACCGCACGGTGTCCATGTTTCAGCGCGGATGCGTGATCCGCACTTAGTACCGCGATGTTCGTTCTCGTGAATTCGAGTTGCGCTTCAATCCAACGGTTTGGCGCTGATTCAAGAATCTGTTGGCTTCTCCCAACGTGCCAAAGAGCACTTGCAAAGAGCCCTTGCTTCGCATCCATCTGGCCTGTGTAGGAATGCAGAGCGGCCAAGATAAGTGGTTCGCCAAGTTTGGTTGCGTCATTCCGAAGGTCATCCAAAATATGAGCAACTGCGTCCGGCCCCGACCGGTCGGACAGTGATACTAGCAGCAACATGTTTGGCCAGCAGCGCCGTCGCAGATCGCCTGCCTCTGACGCTAACTGGACCGAACGCTGCAGATGTTCTATGGCTGATTCAGTGAGTCCTTCTTCCCATTCGATCTTGCCCAACACCAGCTCGCAGGAACTCCGCTCGCCTGAGTCAAGATTCTTCCGCTTTATCAACGTCTGCAGGATGACTCGGGCCTGACTAAATCTGCCGACACGTTCGAGCAGTTCGGCATGTAGCACCTCCCGCGCACTGCCCGAAAGAGAGTTGCTGCTCAACTCGTTTAAAGCTTTGAGTGCATCGACAAATAGACCTGCGTCATTAAGACTAGCTACGGTTTCAAGCGCGTTCATTGATCACGCCCTCTCTTTAGCCCTCGTCTTTACGTAACAACGCGAAGAGCATTGTTCCCCATTCGGAGTTGAGCGATGAGAGTTTCTCGAGGGGTTCGCAGAAAGTGTGCAGCGTGGGCACGCAACCGTCGCCCCACACAGCTGATCGGAAAAAGCGATGGCGTTAGGCGGAGTGGACGCGGAGGTTTCTCTGAAGCTAACTCGTGGGGGTATGCGAACGGCGGCTAGCAATTCGGAAGCGATCGTCCATCGGTTGGACTGCTCACCGGTCTAATTACTAATGCAATGGAAACCGTGGCTCCAGAGCATGCAGTCAATTCGCAGGAGGCCACGTTCTGGCGAACCCTTAAAGCGAGCGCTTCTGCAGCTTGCGAACCAGCAACAAGTGCCAGGAATGTACTACCGCACCGAAAGACTACATTCGAAACATGAATCTGGTTTCCAATCACTCGAGCAACATGTCGCAACACTTCGTCGCCTGCGGCGCGACCGTATGCTGCGCTAATTTCGCCAAGTTCGACTACATCCATCAGTAACAGTGTCATGGCGGGGCTGTCGATCTCGTTAATGGTCGCCAATTGCGTGAGTTGGTCGATACGCGGTGACCGTGTTAAGAGATCACGCGAATCCGTTGGGTACGCTCCCCCTGACGTTGGTCCCGAAACGAGACAGCCGACGCTAGAGAGAAGCGGCATCAGCGGTCGGTGACGTCTGACGTTGTTGCACGTACTCGTTCGGAGTCAGATGGCCGAGCGAGCCGTGGGGCCGGCGCTGATTGTAATCGACGCGCCATGCTTCGATCTTCTCCTTCGCATCCGCGATCGACGTGAACTGGTGGACGTTTAAGCATTCGTCGCGGAGTCGTCCGTTGAACGATTCGATGAAGGCGTTTTCCACGGGTTTCCCTGGCCGAATGAAGTCGAGCTGCACGCCGCGCTGATACGCCCAGTCCTCCAGCGCGCGGCCTTGACCTTTATTCTCAACGCCTCCGCGAGCATGTGCTTGTCGAGCGTCAGATCGGCGATGAGCCGTTTCAGACAGCCGTTTTCGTCCTCGAGCGATCGCAGCTTCCGCAGCTCGCTGACGCCCAGGTGGCGCATTATTCTTCCAAATGTAAAAAGGTGGCTTCGCTGACGCCCAGCTGCCGGCAGACGTCGGCCGACGGCGTCCCACCTTCGACCTGGCGGAGGGCGTACGCAATCTGCTCTTCCGTAAACTTCGACTTCTTCATGATCCTCGCTCCCGTCGTGAAGGACCGTCCGAAGCCGCTATCTTCCTCTCGTTTCGCCTGCCGTCGTTTTCAGTGGAGACGTCACTGCGCCTTCTAATTGGATGAGTTTGCTAACCAGCCAATCCTAATCGCCCCCAATGACCGTATCATTGTCGCCCCAGATGACACTCCGACTAGCACCCCGAGATCACGGTGTCGGTATCACCCCAGATCACGGTTCTGCTATTACCCAGATGACGGCGTCGGTATCACCCGAGATGACGGTCCTCGTATTACCTTGGGCGACGGTGTCACTTTCATCCCCCGTGTCGCTATCACCAGCCGTCCTGCTGAGGCGCGTTTGGAAACTTGCCGACGGTCTTTGCTAGTTCGACGCGGACAATACTGAACCCACGGCGCGAATCCCTCGCCACCTGTTCGCGCGGCGCCATCATGATCTGGCTCGCCGACGTCGCGATCCCCGCGATCGTCGTGTCGGCCAAACTTCCGTCCCTCACGAACGCCGCCGCCGCCAGCACGTTCAGACTCCCCGACCCGCCCTGGATCAGCCCCGATGCCGGCAGGAACGTGCTCGTCAGCTGCAGCGCTGCCTTCGTCGTCAACGGCTGCAGCCCGGACGCGCCTCGATCAATACCGCCGCCGCCCCGCTCACCACTGCCGCCGCCATGCTCGTCCCCGACCCCTGGATATAGGAGTTCGGCCCGCTCCCCGCCACGTGCCGCTCCGGGAAATTCACCGACAGCAGGCTCCCCACCGACTCCGCCGACGTCACCCGCCGCCCCGGCGCCACCAGGTCCGGCTTCAGCACCAGGTCGTACCGTGTCGGCCCGCTGCGAACTGAACGCCGCCACCACGTCGTCCGACCGATCCGCCGTCCCTTGCGTGTCCAGCGCCCCGACCGCGACCGCATACGGCGAGTTGCCCGGCGACACGATGCCGCCCAGCACCCGCCGCCCGTCCGCCGCCAGCCCCACGTTGCCCGCCGCCGCGACGACGACGATGCCCGCCCGCACCGCCCGCTCGACCGCCGCGCACACGGGATCGTCCCGGTACGGCTGCAGCACCGGCGCGCCGAGCGACAAATTGATGATTCGGATGTTGTAGTCGTCGCGGTGATCGATCGACCAGTCGATGGCCTCGATGACGTCGCTGGCGGTCCCGGAGCCGTCGTCCCCGAGCACGCGCAGGTTCAGGAGATACGCGCCCGGCGCCACGCCCCGGTACATGCGTGTGTCCGCGCTCTGCCCCACCTCGCCCGCGATGAGCGCCGCCACGTGCGTCCCGTGCCCGAACCGATCCACGCCGTCACCGCCCGTGAAGTCCACCGTCAGCAGCGTCCGGCTCTTAATCGCGTGATGCCGCAGGTCGAAGCCCGAGTCGATCACCGCCACCGTGACGCCCCGCCCCGACAGAGGCGGCAGATCGTTCACGCCGGTCCACACCTGGTCGGCGCCGATGCCTTGCGCCATCGCGTCGGCTTCGATGGGCCCACCTGGCCGCCCGCCAGGGCCTGAAGACGTCCGGTAGCGGATGTCCCCCGACAGATGATCGACCGACTCGTCCTCCTGCAGCGCCGCGAGCTGGCCGGCGTTGACGCGCAGCACCGCGCCGCCCCGCCTGAGCCACCGCGTGACGACGACGTTGTACTGGCGGACGAGCCGCGCGATCGAGGCGGCGTCGCCGTCGACGATCACGTCGGTGGCCGGCGAATCCGCCGCGAGGTGATCGGCTAGATCGGCGCTGAGGCGCGCCAGGTGCCGCTGCGCGGCGGCCGGCGCCGCCGTCAGCAGAATAACCAACGCGACGTACACAGCGGAGCGGCAGAACCCGAGAGTTTGCGTCTCCTTCGAAACCACCGACAGGATCAACACGTTCGGGTTCATGGCGCTCCTCCACGCTGGGGAACGGGGTAGCGGGGACTGGGTCTAGCTTTCAGCCGGACGCCGGAGCACGACCGGGCGCGGGCCGGCCGCGCGCGATTCCTCTTCGACCGAGTCGATCAGCACACGCTGCGAGCCGCCGATGGTCCGCACCGTCAGGAGACGGCCGTCACGGATTCGGTTGTAGATCGTTCGGCGGGAGACGCCGAGGAGCTCGGCCGCATGGTCCAAAGAGACGCTGCGGCCGATACGTGGCGAGAGACCTGCTGTGTCGGAACTCCGCTCTGCCAAAGCCATTGATCCTCCGGGGTGTGGCCGGACCATTGGCAAGGCGTGCGCCAGGAACCGGGCTGTGAGGGGCGCTCGCAGTGTCGCGGCGCAAGTCGTTATGGTACCGTGATTTCTTGAATCGAGCTCGACAGAATCGGAACAGCTCGGCCGCGTGATTCGTCGGCCAGCCGTTTGGCCGGCGGATGTCGGAGATGTAAACAGCCTCACCAATTGCACGGAAATTTTGCGATCGGACGGTCGAGTTGCACGGAACTTTGAGTGGCCAGCCTGTTGGCCCGTTGAGCCAGATTTTGACCAGACGATCCGCCCTGCGTCGCGGGGTGCTTGAGGTTTGGGCCATCGCCCTGACTGTCGCGGCCTGGGCGTGCGGAGGAAGTCAGCCTTCCGGAGGAGCGATCGGCAGGGGCGACGCGTCGGCCCCGGCGCGCGGCGGCGAGCTCTCCGTCTCGGCGCGCACCGAGCCCCGCACGTTCAACCGGCTCACCTCGCGCGAGGCCACGACCGATCTCGTCGCCTCGCTGATGCAGGCCAAGCTCGTTCGCATCAACCGCGTCACGGACGAAGTCGAGCCGTGGCTGGCCGAAAGCTGGACGCGCGACGCCGGTGGGCTCGTGTACACCCTGAAGCTCCGCCCGACCGTCACGTTCTCCGACGGCCACCCGATGACGGCCGCCGACGTGGTGTTCTCGCTCGAGGCGGCGTACGCGGTGCCGCTCGCCGCCGACTCGCTGCAGCCCGCCGGCAAAAAGCTCACGATGGCCGCTCCCGATCCGCTGACCGTCGTCCTGACGTTTCCGTTTCCTTACGCGCCGGGCCTGCGCATCCTGGACAACCTGTGGGTGCTGCCGAAGCACAAGCTCGAGGCCGCCCTCAAGAGCGGCGCGATCGACTCCGCGTGGGGCCTGTCCACGCCGCCGGCGGACATCGCCGGCCTCGGGCCGTTCGTGCTGAGCGCCTACAGCCCCGGCCAGCGGATGGTGTTCGCGCGCAACCCGCGCTACTGGCGGAAGGACGACAAGGGCACGCAGCTGCCGTATCTCGATCGGCTGACGATCGAGGTGATCCCCGAGGAGAACACCCAGCTGCTGCGCCTGACGTCGGGCGCGAGCGACGTCACGATCAGCGAGGTGCCGTCGGAGGCGTACGCCACGGTGAAGCGCGAAGCCGAAGCGGGGAAGCTCCGGCTGTACGACCTCGGCGTCGGGTACGATGCCGACGCCTTCTGGATCAACCTCCGGCCCGGGGCCTTCGGCGCCGATCGCCGCGCCGCGTGGCTCCAGCGCGACGAGCTGCGCCGCGCCATCTCGATGGCCGTCGATCGCCAGCTGTTCGCGGACACGGTGTTCCTCGGTGCCGCCCTGCCGGCGTACGGTCCCATCACGCCCGCCAACAAGAAGTGGTTTTCGCCGGACGCGCCGCGGACGCCGCACGATCCCGCCGGGGCGCGCGCGCTGCTCGGCCTCGATCGGCCTCGCCGATCGCGACGGCGACGGCATGCTCGAGGACGCGAGCCGGACGCCGGTCCGCTTCACCCTCGTCACGCAGAAGGGCCGGCCGCGGCTCGAGCGCGGCGTGTCGGTCATCCGCGACGAGCTGAAGAAGATCGGGATCGCCGTGGACGTCGTCGCGCTCGACGCGCACCGCGGTGATCGAGCAGATCATGTCCGGGAAGTACGAAGCGCTCTACTACAGCGCGTACATGAGCGGCACCGATCCGGCCAGCAGCCCGGACTTCTGGCTCAGCGCCGGCAGCACGCACCTCTGGAACATCGGGCAGAAGACGCCGGCCACGGAGTGGGAGGGACGGATCGACGAGCTGATGACGCGCCAGATGCAGTCGAACGACGAGGCGGAGCGGAAGCGGCTGTTCGACGACGTCCAGAAGATCTTCGCCGACCACCTGCCGGCGATCTACTTCGCGGCCCCGCGCATGTTCGCCGCCGCGTCCCCGCGCGTGATCAACGTGACGCCGGCCGTGCAGCGCCCGCAGCTGCTGTGGTCGCCGGACACCGTGGCGGTGGCGAAGTAGCGCGATGCTCGCCTATCTCGCGCGGCGGCTCGCGTTCGCGGTCTTCCTGGTGTTCGCGGTGTCGTCGGCGTCGCTGGTCCTGGCGAAGCTCGCCCCTGGCGACTTCGCGGCCGAATCCCTCGGCTTCGGCGCGTCGCCCGAAGCCATCAGGGAGGCTCGCGCGCGCTACGGCCTCGACCGATCGATCGGCGGGCAGTACCGCGCCTGGCTCGCCGGCGCGGCGCGCTTCGATTTCGGGCAGTCGCTGCTCTTCGATCGCCCGGTGGCCGATCTCATCCCCGAGCGGGCGGCCAACACCGCCATCCTCTCGATCACCGCGCTCCTCGCAGCCACGCTCATCGGCCTGCCGCTCGGCGTCGTCACGGGCAGCCGCCGCGGCGGCTTGCTGACCGGAACGATCCGGACGGCGTCGCTCCTGCTGCTGTCCATGCCGCCGCTGCTCACGTCCCTCTTCCTCGTCTTCGCGGCCGCGCGGACGGGCTGGCTGCCGGTCGGCGGCATGACGACGTCGTCTGCATCGGGCGGGTGGACGGGCGATGTGCTGCGCCACCTGATCGTCCCGGCGGCGGCGCTGGCGCTGCCGCTGGCCGCGATGTTCGAGCGCCTGCAGTCGCAGGCGATGAGCGAGGTGATCGGCCAGCCGTACATGCTGGCGACGTACGCCCGCGGCGTCCCCCCTGCCCGCGCGATCTGGCGCGACGCGCTGAAGGGCGCGCTCGGCCCGATCGCGGCGGTCTACGGCCTGGTCGTCGGCACGCTGCTCAGCGGGTCGTTCGCCGTCGAAGCCATCACGGCCTGGCCGGGCCTCGGCCAGTTGATGCTCGCGGCTCTGCGCGCGCGCGACGTGTACCTGGTGGCCGGCTGTGCCGTCGCCGGCTCGGTGTTCCTCGCGGTTGGCACGCTGCTGTCGGATGCCGCGATCGCGTTCGTCGAGCCGAGGACACGGGAAGTCGGAACGTAGAACGTCGTGAACGTTGAACGGCGATCCCATGCGACGATTCGGCCTGGCACTGCTCGGCGTCATGATCGCCGCGGCCCTCGGGGCGCCGGTGCTGTCGCCGTCCGCGCCGGACCAGCAGTTTCGCGGCTGGCTCAACGCGCCGCCGACCGTGCCGCACCTCGTGGACGATGCGGGCGCGTGGCATGCGCCGTTCATCTATCCCTGGACGCTGACGAGCCAGCTCGAGCAGCGCTACGAACAGGACCGGTCGCGCCGCGTGCCGCTCTCCTGGTTCGCCGACGGCCGCGTCCTTACATCATCGGACGGCACGCGCATGCCGTTCTTCCCGCTCGGCGCCGACGGCTACGGCCGCGATGTGTTCAGCCGCCTGCTCTACGGCGCGCGCATCTCGCTCGGGCTGTCCCTGGCTGCGGCCGCGGGCGCGCTCCTGATCGGCGCGCTGCTTGGCGGCGTGGCCGGATACACCGGCGGGATCGCCGACGATCTGCTCATGCGCGCGTCGGACTTCGTGCTCGTGCTGCCGGCGATGTACGTCGCGCTCGCGCTTCGATCGATGCTGCGGCTCGTGCTGCCGCCGGGCGAAGTGTTCCTGCTCCTCGCCGCCATCTTTGCCGTCGTCGGCGCGCCGTTCATCGCGCGCGGCGTCCGCGCGATCGTGCGCGCCGAGAAGCAGCGCGACTACGGCGTCGCGGCCGTATCGCTCGGCGCGAGCCACGCGCGCGTGCTGCTGCGGCACCTCCTGCCCGCGGCGCGCGGCTTCATCGTGGTCGAGATCGTGCTGCTCGTGCCCGCGTTCATCGTCGCCGAAGCGACGCTGTCGTACGTCGGCCTCGGGTTTCCGGATCCGATCGCGAGCTGGGGCACGATGCTGCACGACGCGTCCACCGTGCGCGCGTTCGCCGATTTCCCGTGGCTGCTCAGTCCGGCGGCGGCGATGTTCTTCGTGGTGCTCGGTCTCAACCTCGCCATGCAGCATCAGGGCATCGTGCCGGTCTACAATGTCTCGGATGAATCTGCGCGGCGTCTTCGCGCCCATTCCAACCCCGTTCGATCGTGACGGCCGCCTCGATCTCGACACGCTCGGCGCCGCATGCGCGCGCTGGGCGGCGAGCCCGCTCGACGGCATCGTCGTCCTCGGATCGACGGGCGAGGCGGCGCTGCTCGACGACGCGGAGTCCGATCGGGTGCTTGCGTTCGCGCGCGACCGCTGGCCCTCGGACCGGCGGTTCATCGCCGGCACGGGACGCGAGTCCACGCGCGCGGCGATCGATGCCGCACGGCGCGCGGCCGACCTCGGCGCGGACGCCGTGCTGGTGCGCACGCCGGGGTTCTACAAATCGCAGATGACGACGGACGCGTTCGTGCGCCACTACACGGCCGTCGCCGATCAATCGCCGGTTCCTGTCCTGCTGTACAACTTCACCGCCGTCACGGGCGTGAACCTGTCGCCGGCGGCCGTCTCGACGCTGTCGTCGCACCCGAACATCATCGGCGTGAAGGAATCGAGCGGCGACATCGCGCAGATGACGGACCTCGTCGCCGGCACGCCGGACCGCTTCAACGTCCTCGCCGGATCGGCGACGACGTTCTACGCGTCGCTGTGCGTCGGCGCCACGGGCGGCATCCTCGCGCTCGCGTGCGTGCTGCCGGATGCGTGCGTGCGGCTGTTCGAGTTGACGCGCGACGGACGCCACGCCGAGGCGGCCGAACTGCAGCGCCGGCTCGTGCCCGTCGCGAAGCTCGTCGGCAGCCAGCACGGTGTGCCGGGGCTCAAAGCGGCGCTCCGGCTCGCGGGCTGTGACGCCGGGCTGCCGCGTCCGCCGCTCGTTCCCGTATCCGAGGCCGTGACGGCCTCGCTCCGCGAAGTGCTCGTGTCGTTTGAGGAGGTCGCGCTCGTATGAACAGTCTGCTCCCCGAGTCGGATCGCATCCTGCTCGGTCCCGGTCCCTCGCTCACCTCGCCGCGCGTGATGCGCGCGATGGCGGCGCCCACCGTCGGCCACCTCGACCCGCTGATGGTCGCGATGCTGGACGACGTCCGCGCGAAGCTGACGCGCCTGTTCCGGGCGCCGGAAAACTCGTTCGCCTTCGCCGTTTCCGGCACCGGCACGTCCGGGATGGAAACCGCGATCGCGAACACCGTCAAGCCGGGCTCGAAAGTCACCGTGGTAGTGAACGGCTACTTCGGCGATCGCCTCGCGCAGATGGCCGAGCGCTACGGCGCGACGGTGACGCGCGTCAACGGCGAGTGGGGCAGGGCGGCCGATCCGGCCGCGCTCGAGAAGTCCCTGGCGTCGTCGTCGAACGGGCCGGCCGACGTCGTCGCGATGGTGCAGGGCGAGACCTCCACCGGCGTGCTGAACCCGGTGCGCGAGCTCGCCGCGCTCGCGCGCGCGCACGACGCGCTGACGATCGTGGACGCGGTGACGTCGTTCGGCGGCGTGCCGCTCGACGTCGCGGCGTGGGGCATCGACGTCTGCTACAGCTGCACGCAGAAATGCCTGGGGGCGCCGTCGGGGCTCGCGCCGATCGTCTTCGCCCCGCGCGCGCTCGAGCGGCTCGTCAAGTGCCAGAGCTTCTACTTCGATCTGCCGCTGCTGCGGGACTACTGGATCAACCGGAAGTATCACCACACGATGTCGTCGGCGCTGCTGTGCGCGCTGTACGAAGCCCTGACGATGATCGAGGAAGAGAACCTCGAAGCGCGGTGGGCCCGGCACGAGCGGAACCACCGCGCGTTTGTCGACGGCCTCGCGTCCATGGATCTCTCGCTGCTGCCCCCCGCGTCGGATCGGCTGTGGACGCTCAACACTGTTCGCATCCCGGACGGCGTCGACGATGCGGCCGTACGGAAACGGCTGCTCGCGGAGTTCAGCATCGAGATCGGCGGCGGCCTCGGCCCGCTGGCCGGCAAGATCTGGCGCGTCGGCCTGATGGGCACGAGCTCGGCGTCCCGCCTCGTCGTCCTGCTGCTCGGCGCGCTGCAGACCGTGCTGGCCAAGCGTGGGGTCCACGCCTAAGCGGCCCCCGGCGAGACGGCCGGGGTTGCCGGCCCGGCCACGCCGGGCGTCGCCGGCGAAATACGTCGGCCGCGCCCTCGGCGCCGTCGCCGGCGTGCTGTTCGTGGGATCCGCGTACGCGTACCTGACGCTGCCGGACGTCCGCACTCTCGCCCGATCGAACCCGTCCGCCACCGCGTTCATGACGCTCCGCGCGCAGGAAGCCCGCGCGAAGGGGCTGGAGCCGAGAAAAGTCCAGCACTGGGTCGCGCTGGGGCAGGTTTCGCCGGAACTGCGCCGCGCCGTCCTCATCGCGGAAGACGATGCGTTCTTCCAGCACGAGGGTGTGGACTTCACGCAGCTCCGGCTGTCGCTCCAGGCCGACTGGGCGCGCGGATCGTTCTCACGCGGCGCGAGCACGATCACGCAGCAGCTCGCGAAGAACCTGTACCTGTCGCCGTCGAAGAACCCGCTGCGGAAGTTCCGCGAGTTCGTCATCGCGCGGCGCCTCGAAGCCGAGCTCAGCAAAGATCGGATCCTCGAGCTGTACCTGAACGTGATCGAGTGGGGCGACGGCATCTACGGCATCGAGGCCGCGTCGCAGACGTACTATCACCGGCCGGCGGCTTCGCTCGGGGCGCCGGAGTCGGCGCTGCTCGCCGGTGCGATCATCAACCCGCGGCTGCTGAACCCGGCGCATCCGACGAAGCGGCTGCTGCGGCGCCAGAAGCTGATCCTGCAGCGCATGCACAGCGGCGTGCCGGCGGGAACGAGGAAGCCGTCGGAGCCCAAGCTCGTGCCGCCGATCATCGAGGAAGAGAAGGAAGAAGAAAAGCTGGACGACGCGAAGCCCGGCGAAGAGAAGGGCGGGGACGAGAAGAAGGGGGATCCGGAGGAACTGATCGATCGCTAGTTCAGGCGCCGCGCGGCGATGAACCGCTTCGACCAGTAGTCTGCGCTGAGGCGCTCGACGCGCACGACGCCCTTCGAGCTCGGCGCGTGGATGAACTGGTCGTCGCCGATGACGATGCCGACGTGGGAAGGGCCGCGCGAGGTGGTCTTGAAGAACACCAGGTCGCCCGAGCTGAGGTCGCGCGGCTTGATCTTCTTGCCCTCGCCGAACTGTTCCTCGACGGAGCGCGGCAGCGCGATGCCGTTGCGCGCGAATACATACTGGGTGAAGCCGCTGCAATCGAACCCGCCGGGGTCCGAGCCGCCGTTCCGGTAGGGGACGCCGCGAAGGGTGAGCGCGGTGCTGACGATGGTGCCGGGCCGGCTCCTGTCTGTTGCCGAGGCACTCCCGGCCGGCGGCGAGGGAAACGGCCGGGGTACCGCGCGGCCGGAACCGGACGCGCAGGCGCCTGTCAGCACGGCCAGTGTTGCCAGGACGGCCAAGACACACACCGGCCCGCGCGGACGGCTGGGGAAGCGCGTCATTCTCTGTACAATATCGGATGGAGCGGGCGCTCGCCCCAGTGTCGCTAACCGATACTTTCCAAGGCGTTTACAGCGCATGGAGCCTTGACACTCAATCGGACCGTTTGGCACAATTCCCCAGGTCGCCATGGAACAGACGCTGCTCCTCAACGCGTCGTACGAGCCTCTCAAGATTGTCCACTGGCAGAAGGCGGTCACGCTGTGGTGCCAGGGCAAGGTCGAGATCATCTCGGTGTACGACCGCGAGGTCCGTGCTGTTTCATTCAGCTTCAAGCTCCCGTCGGTTATCCGGCTGCTGCGCTACATCCGCATCAAGCGCCGGTTCGACTACGTGCCGTTCTCGCGGGCCAACATCTACGCGCGGGACGACCACGCGTGCCAATACTGTGGCGAGGGGTTCCCCACCAACGAGCTGACGTTCGACCATGTCGTGCCGGTCGCCCAGGGCGGCCGCAAGGACTGGGAGAATATCGTCACCTGCTGCGTGACGTGCAACCGGCGCAAGGGCGGACGCACGCCCGGGGAGGCCGGCATGCACCTGCGGCGGCTGCCGAAGCGCCCCGACTCGGCGCCGGCCGTGCGCATCACCATTGGACTCCGCAACGCCCCCGAAAGCTGGCGGGATTACCTCTACTGGAACGTCGAGCTCGACGACACATAACTGACGCATGTCCGCCCCCGTGACTGCCGTTCGCCCCGCCTGGGCGATCGAAGGCGGTCGAATTACCATCGAAGGCACCGGGTTTCCGATCGATCGCCCCGAGCTCCCCGTGGTGCTCATCGGCGGTGCGCGTGCGCGTCCGGTGTACGCGTCGTCCACAGCCATGAGCGTCCTCGTGCCCGCGGGGCTCGAGGGCGGCCAGGCCCCGATCAGCGTCGGCGGTGAAGACGCCGGCGTGTCGGTCGGCGTCGCCGGCGCGTTCGCGACGGGCCTGCACCAGGTGGACAACCCCGTCTTCGATCGACAGGGCAATCTCTACGTCACCTACAGCGGCACCCGCGGGCAGGAAGTGCCCGTGTCCATCTTCCGGGTGCGGCCGAACGGCACGCGCGAGACGTTTTCTTCCGGCATCGTCAACGCCACGTCGATGGCCATCGACCCGGAGGGCCGGCTGTACGTGTCGAGCCGGTTCGAGGGCACCGTGTACCGCGTGGACGACGACGGGGGCTTCGAGCCGTTCGCCACGGACCTCGGCGTCGCGTGCGGCCTGGCGTTCGCGACGGACGGAACGCTGTTCGTCGGCGACCGCTCCGGCACGCTCTTCCGTGTGGACCGGCACGGGAAGGCGACGCCGTTCGCGTCGATCCCGCCGAGCGTGGCGGCGTTTCACCTCGCCATGGCGCCCGACGATTCGGTGTACGTGACGGCGCCGACGCTGTCTGCGTACGACTCGGTGTACCGGGTCGCCGCTGACGGGACGGTGAGCAGCGTCGACGATTCGTTCGGCCGCCCGCAGGGCCTCGCGTTCGACGCGTCCGGGTCCGCGCTCGTCGTCGAGGCGCTGGCCGGCGTCAGCGGCCTGTACCGCCTCCGGCCTCCGCAGCCGCCCGAGCTGCTCGTCGCGGGCCCTGGCCTGGTCGGCGTCGCCGTCGATCCGTCCGGCGGTCTCGTCGTCTGCTCGAACGACACCGCGTATCGCGCCATGGCGCCCATGTAACACGCAGGCCTGAAGGCCCGCACTACTTCTGTCCGGCAGGCCTGAAGGCCTGCACTACTTCTATAATCCCCTCACATGTCTCAGCTGTTCGAGCGGAAACCGATCGCCGCGCTGATGCCGGAGTCGACGGACGAAGACTCGGGCGGGCTGAAGCGGACGCTTGGCGCCGGGGATCTCGTGATGCTCGCCATCGGCGCCGTGATCGGCGCGGGCATCTTCGGCGCCATCGGCACGGCGGCCGCGGGCCAGGTGGGGCCAGCCGGCGAGGTCATCCGGATGGGTGCCGGGCCGGCGCTGGTGTTCTCGTTCCTCCTGCTGGGCGCGGCCTGCGCGCTGGCGGCGTTGTGCTACGCGGAGCTGGCGTCGATGATCCCGCACGCCGGCAGCGCCTACGCGTACTGGTACGCGACGCTGGGCGAGCTCGTCGCCTGGATCATCGGCTGGGACCTGATCCTGGAGTACGCCGTCGGCAACGTCGCCGTCGCCATCTCGTGGGGTGATTACTTCAACACGCTGCTGCGCGGGTTCGGCGCGCAGCTGCCGGTGTGGCTGACGACCGGTTACCGCACGGCGCTGCTCAGCTCCGACCCGCAGGTCCACGGGCTGCTCGACACGGCGCCGCGCGTGGCGGGGATCCCGATCCTCGTGCACCTGCCGGCGTTCGCCATCGTGATGGTGATTACCTGGTTGCTGCTGCGCGGTGCGCGCGAAAGCGTCACGGCGAACAACATCATGGTCGTCATCAAGCTCATGGCGCTGGCGCTCTTCGTGGCCGTCGGCGCCACGCACCTGCACGCGGCCAACTTCACGCCGTTTGCCCCCAACGGCTTCACCGGCATCCACCAGGGCGCGGCGATCGTGTTCTTCGCGTATATCGGGTTCGACGCGATCTCGACAGCCGCGGAGGAAACGAAGAACCCGCAGCGCAACCTGCCGATCGGCATCCTGGGAGGGCTGGCCATCTGCACGCTGATTTATATCGTGGTCGGCGCGGTGCTGACGGGCATGGTCCCCTACAAGGAGCTCGCCGTGGCCGATCCGCTGGCGCGCGCCCTCGAACTGGCGGGCTTCAGCACGGTCGGCTGGATCGTCGCGCTCGGCGCGGCGGTGTCGATGTCGGCGGTGCTGCTGGTGTTTCAGTACGGCCAGCCGCGCATCTTCTTCGCGATGGCGCGCGACGGCCTGCTGCCGCAGTGGGCGGCGCGCATCCACCCGCGCACGCGCATCCCGTGGGCGACGACGCTGTTCACGGGGCTGTTCGTGGCGGCGTGGTCGCTGGTCGGCGACGCGGCCGAGACCTACGATCTGACGAACATCGGCACGCTGTTCGCGTTCATGCTGGTCAGCATCGGCGTCCTGGTGCTGCGCTACAAGGAGCCGGATCGCCATCGGCCGTTCAAGGTGCCGTTCGTCTGGGGCGTCTCGGTGCTGTCGGCCGCGGCCTGCGTCTTCATCATGTTCGGTCTTCCGACCACGGCGTGGCGGCGATTCGGCGTGTGGCTGGTGGTCGGCCTCGTCGTGTACTTCGCATATGGGTTCAGGCACAGCCGGCTGCGGCAAAGCCACAGAAATGGTGACGCCGTGTAAGACTTTGTCGGCTACCTGACAAAGTCGCGCGTCTTGAATTCGACGACCGCGTACGCTATTTTTTTGTTGGAACAGCTCACGGTCGACTTCGCAATGACCGTCCCTCTCGATCAACCGGAACCGATTTGCTGCCCGAAGTGCCTGGCGTTGACGGGACGATTCCTGTCGCCCGTCAGCCGGATGACCGGCCAGGATTACTACGAGTGCAAGACGTGTCATCACGTCTGGACCGATGCACTGGCGCCGCAGGCGCCGTCGCCGAGCCAGGCGAAGGACGCGCTTCCGCGCAGCTGAACCGGCCGACCGCATCCTTATCGCTGTCTAACGGCGGCAGCGCGTGCCGCGTTATACTTTTCTGATCCCTAGCCTCTAGTCCCCAGCCCCTAGGGCCGGGGTGTCAGGTCCTATGGCCCACGACTGGATTTCCGTCCGCGGCGCGCGCGTCCACAACCTCAAGAACGTCGACGTGGACATCCCGCGCCACAAGCTCGTCGTCATCACGGGCCTCTCCGGCTCGGGCAAGTCCTCGCTCGCCTTCGACACGATTTACGCCGAGGGCCAGCGGCGCTACGTGGAGTCGCTCTCGGCCTATGCCCGGCAGTTTCTCGAGCAGATGGAGAAGCCGGACGTCGATCTGATCGACGGGTTGTCCCCGGCCATCTCCATCGAGCAGAAGACGACGGGTTCGAACCCGCGCTCGACGGTGGGCACGGTCACCGAGATCTACGACTACCTCCGGCTGCTCTTCGCCAACATCGGCGTGCCGCACTGCCCGAACTGCGACAAGGAAATCACGTCGCAGTCGCTCGAGCGCATCGCGGACATGGTGATGCTCTACCCGCAGGACGCGCGGATCAACGTCCTCGCGCCGGTGGTGCGCGGACGCAAGGGCGAGTTCAAGAAGGAGCTTGCCGCCCTGCGCGCGCGCGGGTTCACCAAGGCGCGGATCGACGGCCAGTTCCGGTCGCTCGACGAGGACGTCAAGCTCGATCGCCGGCGCAACCACTCGATCGACGTGCTCGTCGACCGCGTGATCATCCGCGGCGGCGTGGAGCGGCGGCTGCTCGAGTCCATCGACGTCGCCCTCAACCTCGCCGACGACATCGTGGTCATCAACTCGCTCGACGGCGGCGACCGGCTGTTCTCGCGGCGGCTCGCGTGCGTGAACTGCGGCCTCAGCATGCCCGAGATGACGCCGCGGGCGTTTTCGTTCAACTCGCCGCACGGCGCGTGCCCCGGGTGCCAGGGCCTCGGCAGCCGCTTCGACTTCGATCCGCACCGCGTGGTGCCGGACGAAACGAAGTCCCTCGCGGACGGCGCGATCGCCCCGTGGGCGCGCGGCGACCGTAAACTCGTGCGCGAAGCGCTCCAGTCGCTCAGCCGCACGCACGGCATCGACCTCACCGTGCCGTTCGCGAAGCTGCCGCGCAAGGCGCGCGAAGCGCTGCTCTCGGGCGTCGGCGCCACCGGCAAGAACGGGTTCGAGGGCCTGCTGCCGAACCTGCGCCGCCGGTACGAGGAAGGCAGCTGGGCGGAGCAGGAGGAGCTGGAAGCGTACCGGTCGATGCGGCCGTGCCCGGTCTGCCACGGCGAGCGCCTCAAGCGCGAGATGCTGTCGGTCAGGGTCAAGGGCCGGACGATCTCCGACTACGTCGGCATGCCGATCGCGGAGGCGCTGCGGGCGTTCGAGACGCTGCAGCTCACGGACCGCGAAGCGCTCATCGCCGAGCGGATCCTCCGCGAGATCCAGGAGCGGCTGCGGTTCCTGCACGACGTCGGCGTCGGCTACCTGACACTCGGCCGCGGCGCGGCGACGCTGTCGGGCGGCGAGGGCCAGCGCATCCGGCTCGCGACGCAGATCGGCGCGAACCTCACGGGCGTGCTGTACGTGCTCGACGAGCCGTCGATCGGACTCCACCAGCGCGACAACCGGAAGCTGCTCAACACGCTGGCGAGGTTGCGGGACCTCGGCAACACGGTCATCGTGGTCGAACACGACGAGGAGACGATCCGGACCGCCGACTACGTGATCGATCTCGGCCCCGGCGCCGGCGAGCACGGCGGCCACGTGATCTTCCAGGGCACGCCGGCCGAGCTGATAGAGGCGGGCGCGGCGTCGGCGGCTCCGTCTTCAGCCGGTTCATCCACCGGGGCCTACCTGACCGGCGCGCGATCGATCGCGGTGCCCGCGTCGCGCCGCCCGGCGCTCAAGGGCGAGATCGTGGTCAGGGGCGCGCGCGAGAACAACCTGAAGAACATCGACGTGCATATCCCGCTCGGCCTGTTCGTGACCGTGACCGGCGTCAGCGGCTCCGGCAAGTCCACGCTCGTCAACGACATCCTGTACAAGTCGCTTGCGAAGACGCTCTACCGGGCGGTCGACGACCCCGGCGCGCACGACCGGATCGACGGCATCGAGCTGATCGACAAGGTGATCGAGATCGATCAGTCGCCGATCGGACGCACGCCCCGTTCGAACCCGGCCACCTACACGGGGCTGTTCACCTTCATCCGCGATCTGTTCGCGATGATGCCCGACGCGCGCGCGCGCGGCTTCCGGTCCGGGCGCTTCTCGTTCAACGTGAAGGGCGGGCGGTGCGAGGCCTGCCAGGGCGACGGCGTCATCGCCATCGAGATGCACTTCCTGCCCGATGTCTACGTCACCTGCGAGCAGTGCAAGGGCCGCCGCTACAACCGCGAAACGCTCGAGATCAGGTATCGCGGCAAGTCGATCGCGGACGTCCTCGAGCTGACGGTCGATCAGGCGGTGCCGTTCCTCGAGAACTTCCCGGCCATCGCGAACAAGCTCCGGACGCTTCAGGACGTCGGCCTGGGTTACATCGAGCTGGGCCAGTCGGCGACGACGCTGAGCGGCGGCGAGGCGCAGCGCGTGAAGCTCGCGAAGGAGTTGTCCAAGCGGGGAACCGGGCGCACGCTCTACATCCTCGACGAGCCCACGACGGGCCTGCATTTCGAAGACACGCGCAAGCTGCTGGACGTCCTGAACAAGCTCGTCGACCAGGGCAACACGATCGTGGTCATCGAGCACAACCTGGACGTTGTCAAGTGCGCGGACTACGTCATCGACCTGGGGCCGGAAGGCGGCGTCGGCGGCGGGCGCATCGTCGCTGCTGGCACGCCAGAGGAGGTCGCTCTCCACGAGCAATCGGCGACCGGGCGATTCCTGGCGGACAGGGGGGCACAGAGCGGGCGGCCGATACGGTCGGCGGCCGTCTGAAACTGTGCCATTGTGGTAACATCGCCACACCTCAGCCGGCTGCATCTGTGGTCAGGAAACCACGAATTGGGCCTCACGCCCGTTACCGCAACCCTGGCGTCACACGTACTAAGCGGTTGCATGGCAATTGGTTGCGTGAAACGTATCAGGTTTGTAATACACCGGCATCGTCCTTGCTGATTGAACCTACGATCGTCCCCGCGATGCCGAGAGGCTAATGGACGTACAGCGTACACTTCGTCGCCCCGTTTCGTGTGTCGGAATAGGTCTTCACTCCGGCAACAAGGTCACGCTTTCGCTGAAGCCGGCGGCCGTTGATCACGGCATCCGTTTTCGCCGGACCGATCTCGGCGATTTCGAGGTGCCGGCCACGGTGCACCACCTGGCGGGCATCCAGCTCGCGACCGGGCTCGCCCGGGACCAGGTTTCCGTTGAAACGGTGGAGCACCTGCTGGCGGCGCTCGTCAGCATGGGCATCGACAACGTCGTCATCGAGCTCAACTCGCCGGAAGTGCCGATCATGGACGGCAGCGCGGCGCCGTTCATCTACCTGATCCAGGAAGCCGGCGTGAAGCGGCAGCACGCGCGCCGCAAGTTCCTCAAGATCGTCCGTCCGATCGCGCTGTCCCGCGGCGACAAGCGAATCGCACTCTACCCGTCCGATCACTTCAAGGTCACCTACAGCATCAGCTACGATCACCCGCTGCTGCGGCATCAGTCGCGCACGCTGCGCATCACCGAGGAATCGTTCCTCGAAGAGATCGCGCCGGCGCGGACGTTCACGTTCCTGAAGGATGTGGAGATGCTGCGGCAGAACGGCCTGGCGCTCGGCGGCTCGCTCGAGAACGCGATCGTGCTCGGCGAGACGGGCGTGCTGAACAACCCGCTGCGGTTCGACGACGAGTTCGTGCGCCACAAGATTCTCGACGCGGTGGGCGATCTCGCGCTGGTCGGCTACCCGGTCATCGGGCACCTGGTGGCGCACCGCGCCGGCCACGCGCTCCACACCGAATTCGCGGCGAGGATTCTCGAAGAGACCCACGCCTGGCGGTTCGTCGAGGCGCCGGCCGACGGCGCGCCGGTGCCCGCGGACGTCGCAGTGCCCGCGCGGGGCATCAAGGGCACCGCCGCTATCTGACGACGAGCGTTTTCGTGGTCGTTTCCGACCCGCAGCGCTCGAACCAGTCGATTCCCTCGCTCACCAGATCGAATTTCAGCTGATACCGCCCAGGCCGCTCGAGGGCCGGGAGTGTGATGCGGATGTCCGCCCGGGCGCCCGGTTCGAGCGCCGAGGGGAGCCATGCCCGCGCGAAATCGCGATCGAGCATCGTGCCCGCCGCGTCGCACAGCTGCGCGCCCAGCCGCACGAGACGGCGCCCGTAGCTCGCCTGCGCCGGGAATGGGCGCGTCGAGAGGTTGCGGACACGTGTCCGGACCTCGATCGGCTGGCCCGCGCGCCCCCACAGCGGCAGGTCCGGCAGGCCAATCAGGGCGGGCAGGTTGGGCAGGGCTTGCAGGGCGGGCGGCATCGTGCGCACGTCGATCTCGGCGCGCGGGGTGGCGCCGGGGATGGCGTTGCCGAGGTTGTTGTCGTCCCAGATCTCGCGCCGGATCGCGTCGAGGGCCGGCGCGCCGGGCACGAACCGGCGCGAGTACGCGTTCTCCGGGTGGTCGGTCAGCTCCCAGCACAGCCGGTCGACGCCCATGTCGCGCGCGAGCTCCCGCGCGCGATCCATTTCGGCCTCGGAGTCGTTCCACGTGAAGAGGATGTAGCGCCAGTTGATGAACGGCACGTCGCGGCCGGACCGGCGCTTTTCATCCGCCATGGCCCGCAGGTTGGCGATCGCGAGATCGAAGCGGCCTCGCTGGCGGTACTTCACGTAGCTCTCGGCGGTCGCGCCGTCGATCGAGAACGTCACCTCATCGATCCCCGAGTGTGCGAGCCGGCGCGCCTGCGCCTCCGTGAACGCCAGCCCGTTGGTGCTCGTGTAGAGGTACACCTGCGGGAACTGCGTCTTGATGTACTCGCACATCTCGATCGCGCGCTTATGGAGGAAGGCTTCGCCGTAGTTGAAGAAGTCGATGCGGACGAGCGACGGCCCGGCTTCGTCGACCACGCGGCGGAACACGTCGAAGTCCAGCATGCCGGCCTGACGCGTGCGGGTGATGCCGGTTTCCGGCGCGCAGCACGCCTCGGTGCACGAGATGTTGCAGGCCGCCGTGCACTCGATGTACAGCCGCGAGGGCAGGGCGCCGGCGTCAACCGGACGGACGGCGGGCGTCTCGTCCTTCTTGAGGGGCAGCTTGAGCGGGCAGTCGCCGCAGAACTTCGATCCGCCGGCGTTCAGATCTTCGCGGAGGGACCGGACGACCGGCCCGGTCCACACGTCCTGCACCGACGCCGAACGGACGTCGCCAAGGACGCGGTGGCCGTAGGGATCCGCGCACCCGCAGACCAGCCGCCCGTCGCAGAGCAGGACCATGGTGCTCCACGGCCACGTGCACTGAAACCGTGTGGAGAGGAAGTTCAGCGACACTTCTCTTACAAATCCACTTTCTACTTATCTACTTCTCGACTTTCCGCCGTGAGCTTCCTGAGGTATGCCTCGAGCTTGTCGTTCTCGTATTTCACCGTGTTGAGGAACAGGCTCTCCGCGAGGTAGGTGCTGCGCTCTTTCTCGTCCATCTGCTCGATCAGGTGCTGAATTTCCCGCACCATGTCTTCGAACGTCCGCTCCAGCTCCCGCTTGGCCGTCACTTCCTGATACAAGGCCTCCATGACCGCCAGAAGGTCGCCGTCGAGCGTGATGGGGACGCCGGTGGTCGTCTTGATCATCCGCATGTCAGGCCCCGAAGCTTCTGACGGCGCTCGGCTCGTCGGCATGAATCTCGATGAAGTTCTGCGCGCCCGTCATGGTCAGCATGGTTTCCACGCGCTTCTGGACGCCGGAGAGCTTCAGCTGCCCGCCGGCGCTGCGCACCTGGCGGTAGAGGTCCATCAGGCAGCCGATCGTCGCGCTGTCCACGTAGGTGACCGGCGTCAGGTCGATGACGATGTGCCGCGTGCCGCCGGCGACGAGCGTGGTGACGGCGGAGGAGAAGTCCGAGAGGATCGGATACATCAGCCTCGGCTCGCCCACGCGTACGACGGCGACGGCGCCGGTCTGTTCGGTTGTCAGGTTCATCAGTGCACTCCACTTATGCCGCTCGGGCTGAAATGCTCGCCGCGCAGTTTCCGGATCTGCCGCGCCAGCTCGCTGCGTCCGCGGTTGATGCGGGACTTCACGGTGCCTTCGGGCAGCCGCAGCTCGCGCGCGATCTCGTGATACGACAGTTCCTGCAGGTCGCGCATCAGCACGGCCGTCCGCAGGGTTTTCGGCAGCGACCCGAGCGCCTCGCGCAGCAGCTCCACGCGATCCCGCTGTTCGAGCGCCGCGATCTGGGTCGGCCCGGGCGCCGCGGCGGAGAGGTCTGCGGTGTCGACGTCGCGATCGATCGTTTCCCGCTCCTTCCGCACGCTCCGGTAATGGTCGATGCAGAGGTTGCGGCTGACGCTGATCAGCCAGGTCTGGAAATTCGCGCGCCGGTCGAACGTGTCGAGCGACTTGAAGATCTTGAGAAAGATGTCCTGGGTGAGATCCTCGGCCTCGTCGTGCTTGCCGACGAACTTGTACGCGACGTTGAACACCTTGCGGCGGTACTGTTGGACGATCGCCTCCCAGGCGAGCTGATCCCCGCCCAGGCAGCGGCGAATGAGCGCGTCGATATCGTCGGTTTCGGGGGGGTGATCGGCAGACATGCAGCGCTGAGTGGGTTAGTATAGCCTGACACACCGCTGTGGTCGGCTTCTCCCCAACCTCTCAAGAGCTCGTCTGCGACGGCGTCCCGCTGGCGGCCATCGCCGCCGCCGAAGGCACGCCGCTCTACGTCTACAGCGCGGCGCTCCTGCGGCAGCGCTACCGCGACATCGTCGCCGGCTTCGGCGACTACCCCCACCGCGTCCATTACGCGCTGAAGGCCAATTCCACCCTCGCGCTCGCGCGGCTGCTCCGCGAGCTGGGCGCCGGTGCCGACGCGAATTCGATCTGGGAGATCGAGCTGGCCCGCAAGGCCGGCTTCGCCGTGGAGGACATCGTGTTCACCGGCGTGGGGAAGTCGGACGCCGAGCTCGCCTGCGCGGTGCCGTTGGGTCTGAAAGCGATCAACGTCGAATCGGCCGGCGAGCTCGATCGCGTGGAGGCGCTTGCGCGCAAGGCCGGCGTGGTGGCGCGCGTGGCGATTCGCGTCAACCCCGATATCGATGCGAAGAGCCATCCCCATATTTCGACGGGCCTGAAGATCAACAAGTTCGGCGTGCCGGTCGACGAAGCCGATCGCCTGCTCGCCGGCCTGGCGGCGCGGCCCGCGCTCAAGCTGGTCGCCGTGCACATGCACGTCGGGTCGCAGATGACCTCGCTCGACCCGGTGCGCGCGGCCGCGGCGCGGCTCGCCGGCTTCGCGCGGCAGGCGCAGGAGGCGGGCATCACGCTCGAATACCTCGACGCGGGCGGCGGCCTGGGCATCTCGTACGACGGCGGCCAGGTCCCGTCGGCGGACCGGTACGCGGCGGCGCTCGTCGACGAAATCCGGGCGACACACCTGCCGATCGTCGTCGAGCCGGGCCGGTCGATCGTCGGGCCGGCGGGCGTCCTGCTCGCGCAGGTGGTCGACATCAAGGGCCGGACGGCCTCCAGCGACTTCGCGATCATCGACGCCGGGATGACCGAGCTGATGCGGCCCGCGCTCTACAACGGCTTCCACCGGATCGAACCGGTCTGCCCGCGCGAAGGCGGGCTGCGGCAGTACGAGATCGCCGGTCCGGTCTGCGAAAGCACCGACATCGTCGGCCGGGACCGCACCCTGCCGCCGCTCGCCGCCGGCGATCTCGTGGCCATTCACGACACTGGCGCCTACGGATCGGCCATGGCGTCCAACTACAACCGCCGCCCGTTTCCCGCGGAAGTGCTCGTCGACAACGGCGCGTGGCGCGTCATCCGCAAGCGCCAGACGATCGCGGACATGCTGGCCCAGGAAACGTAGAACGCAGAACGTAGAACTGAGAACTGAAACTTTGAACTTCAGAACTTCCGCACTTCACTTTTCCACTTTGAACTTTCTACTTTTCCACTTTCTGCCATGCTCGGCCATCTAATCGCGTTCGAGGGCCTCGACCAGAGCGGCAAGCAGACGCAGGCCGAGCGGCTGCGGGACCGGCTGAAGCAGGACGGCCGCAAGGCGCGCCTCGTCTCGTTCCCCGACTACGCCACGTCGATCGGCGAGGAAATCGCGCGGGCCCTGCAGGGCGAACGCGAGTACGGACCCGACGTGATGCAGCTCCTGTACGTCGCCAACCGCTACGAGCGGAAGCCGGATCTGCTGCGATGGCTCGAGGGCGGGTTGATGCTCGTGAGCGATCGGTACACGGCGTCGAGCGTCGCGTACGGCGAAGCGTTCGGACTCGACCCGGCATGGCTCGCGGACCTGCAGAAGTTCCTGCCCCCGGCGTGGATGACCATCTTTCTCGACATTGCGCCCGGCACCGCCACCGAGCGGAAGGCTCTCGACCGCGACCGCTACGAACGCGACTTCGCGCTGCAGACCCGCGTCCGCCAGAGTTATCAGCGCCAGGCCGCCGAGCAGGGCTGGGTGGTGCTTGACGGCGAGCGCCCCAGGGACGCCATTGCCGAGGACGTGTTCAGCGCGGTGGCCTCACGACTCGAGCCGCTGTAGCCGCCCGCACCTCCCGCACCCCCATTTCGATCAGGACGCGCGCGCACGCCTCGAGCGTCGCACCCGTCGTGCTGACATCGTCCACGAGCACGACGACGGCGTCGCGGAGCGGCGGCGCCCGGCGGCGCGGCGCGAAGGCGTCGCGCACGTTACGGTGGCGCTGCCCAGCCGGAAGGCCGGTCTGCGTCGGCGTCGCGCGGACGCGCCGCAGCGCCTGGCAGACGGGCGGTCCTGCCGCGCTCAGCCGGCGCGCCAGGTCGAGCGCCTGGTTGAAGCCGCGCGCCCGGCGCCGCGACGGATGGAGCGGAACCGGGATCACGCAATCCGCGCCCGCGAGGACGCCGGCGCACCGCGTGAGCATCAGCGCCGCCAGCGGCCGGGCGAGCGAGCGGCGCCCTTCGTACTTCAGGGCGTGCACGATCTCGCGCAGCGGGCCGTCGTACGCCCCGGCGGCCAGCGCGCGCGCCACGACCGGGCGGCCGCGGCGGCAGCGCGCGCATCGCGCCATCAGCGCGTCGGGGATGCGCCACGATGCCAGCGGATCGCCGCAGCGAGCACAGAGCGGGGCGGCGAGCGGCAGGATCGACTCCCAGCAGGCGCCGCAGACCGGACCTCGCGTGGGGTGATCGAGCGTTGTTCCGCACGACGCGCAGGGCGCCGCGAGCACGACGGAGAGGAGGTTGTCGCAGGCGGCGCGCGCCCAGGCGCGCCAGTCAGGTCGCGGGCGGGATGACCACGCGCTCGGCGCTGCCCCAGAGCCGCTCGAGATCGTAGAACAGCCGCGTCTCGGGCGCGAAGATGTGCACGATGAAGTCGAAGTAGTCGATGAGGATCCACCCGGATCGATCGGAGCGGTTGTATCCCTCGACGTGGGCCGGCTTTCCATGATCGGCCAGAGCCTCGATGATCGCGTCGGCGATGGCGCGCACCTGGCGCACGTTGGTCCCCGAACAGATGAGGAAGTGATCGGTGAACCCCGCCGCCTTCCGCAGATCGAGCACCGTGATGTCTTCGGCCTTCTTGTCTTCGGCCGCGCGCACCGCAAGCTCGATCGTGCGCGGAAGCGCCGCGGATTTGCGGTGCCGTTCAGTCTTGGCCATGCAACCTCGCTGCCGCTTCGCCCGCGTGCGCGTCGCTGGCGCGGCGTCCCGGCCAGTGCGGCGTGTAAAGTCCGTGCTGTTCAATGTGTTGCCGTACCGGATCGGGGACGAGCGCCGATACGGATTCGCCCCGCGCGCGGCGGTCGCGGATCGCACTGGATGACACGTCGGCCGTCGGCGCGTCGATCAGCACGATCATCGGATCGATGCGGCTGATGGCGTCGAGCGGCGGCCGCACCATCCGGTCCGCGAGCTGCGGCAGCCGGTGCGGGAGGTCGGCCACCGGGTGCCCCGGCCGCGAGACCACGGCGAAGTGCGCGCGATCGAGAATGGCCGGATAGTTCCGCCAGGTCGCGATGTCGGCGAAGGCGTCGGACCCGAGGATGAAGTACAGCTCGGAGGCCTTGTAGCCGCGCTCGTGGAATTTGTCGAACGTCGCCGACGTGTAGGACTCCGATTCGTCGCGCAACTCGAGATCAGAGGCGCGCCACCCGGCGCGTCCGCCCACCGCGAGCGACACCATCGCGAACCGGTGAAAGCTCGACGCGTGGGGCTGCGGGCGGTGCGGGGGCAGGTTGGCCGGCACCACCATCACGCGCATGAGACCGAGGGCGGTTTCCGCGGCGAACGCCGCTTCGAGATGACCCCAGTGAATCGGATCGAACGTGCCGCCGAGAATGCCGATGCGCCGGAGGCTCATGCAGGCGTGGGGCCTGCCGCCGCGTGCTCGGCCTCGCGTTCGATCGCGATGCGCCGCCACATGGCCTCGAGGAGCTCGGGCATCCCCGCGCCGGTGGCGGCCGAGACGCGCAGGAACGGCAGCCCGAGCGCGGCAGCGCGCGCCGCGAGAGCCGTCACGCCGGCCTCGGCCTCGTCGGTCACGGCGTCCATCTTGTTCGCCGCGACAATCTGCGGCTTCGCGGCCAGCGCCGGCTGAAACAGCTGCAGTTCCTGCCGCACGGTCTCGAGATCCTGGACGGGATCGCGGCCCGCCGCGCCCGACATGTCCACGACGTGGACGAGCACTTTCGTCCGCTCGAGATGCCGGAGAAACTGGTGGCCGAGCCCGAGGCCGCGGTGCGCGCCTTCGATCAAGCCGGGCACGTCCGCGATGGCGAAGCTGCGATCGCCGCTCAGCTTCACGACGCCCAGGTTGGGCGTCAGCGTCGTGAACGGGTAGTCCGCGATCTTGGGGCGGGCGGCCGACACGCGCGCGATGAGCGTCGACTTGCCCGCGTTCGGGAAGCCGACGAGGCCCACGTCGGCGAGCAGCTTCATCTCGAGCCGCAGATCTTTTTCTTCGCCGGGCTCGCCCGGCTGCACCTTGCGCGGCGCGCGGTTGGTCGACGTGGCGAAGCGCGCGTTGCCCATGCCGCCTCGCCCGCCGCGCGCGACCAGGACGCGGTCGCCTTCGTTCGCGAGGTCGGCCAGCAGGCGCAGCGGCTGGTCGGGATCGCCGGTCTTCTCGTACACCAGCGTGCCGATCGGTACCGGCAGCACGAGATCTTCGCCCATCTGGCCGGTGCAGTTGGACCCCATGCCGTGCTCGCCGCGGCCGGCGGTGGCTTCGGGGTGAAAGCGGTAGTTGATCAGCGTGTTGGTGTGGGGGCTGGCGACGACGAAGACCGAGCCGCCGTGACCGCCGTCGCCGCCGCTCGGCCCTCCGCGCGGCACGAACTTCTCGCGGCGAAACGCCAGGCACCCGCGCCCGCCGTCTCCCGCCGTCACGTGGATATCGACTTCGTCAACGAACATCAGAATCGAGCAACCGGGTAACCGAGGACTCGACTACCCAATCACCTGATCGCGCTATTCCATCGGGATGATGCTGATGACCCGGCCCTGTTGGCCGTGGTCTTCGAACCGCACGCGGCCGTCGACCTTCGCGAAGATCGTGTCGTCCTTGCCGCGGCCCGCGTTCAGTCCCGGGCGGAAGCGGCGCCCGCGCTGGCGGACGATGATGGTGCCGCCGCTGACGAGGTTGCCGTCGTGAGCCTTGACGCCCAGGCGCTGCGAGTTGGAGTCGCGGCCGTTGCGTGAGCTGCCTTGTCCTTTTTTATGTGCCATGGCTAGACCAGAATTTCCTTGATGGCGACGCGCGTGTAGACGGCGCGATGACCTTTCGTCCGGCGCATGCCCTTGCGGCGTTTCTTCTTGAAGACGCGAATCTTGGGTCCGCGCGTCTCCCCTTCGACGACCGCCGTGACGCGCGCGTTGGCGACAAACGGCGCGCCGGCGAGCACTTCGCCGCCGTCTTTCTCGATCAGCAGGACCTCGCCGAGCGTCAGTTCGGCACCAGGCTCGCCGGCCGTGCCGTCGATGGTCGCGAAACCGCCGGGCGTCACGCGCATCTGACGTCCGCCGGCCTGGATGATTGCGTACATTGTCGGGCCTCTGTGTATGCGTGCAAAACGCTAATTGTAGCCCGATCGCGCCGACGGTGTAAAGAGCTCAGGGCTAACGAGTTAGAACGAGGGCGGTGCGGAGGCTACTTCAGGAGGATGCGGGTGCCCTTGATTTTCTGGCTGCTCAGCGTGCCCAGGAAGTCCGGCACGATGCGGTCCATGAGCTCGAAGTACGACGACAGCGCCGGCGTGCTCTGCTGCGCGTTGTAGAGCACTTCCTCGCTGCGCGACAGCGACGAGATCGTCGCGCCGGTGCGCCCGTCGATGAAGACGAACTTCGGCCGCAGGACGAAGCCCTTGCGCTCCATGTACGTGCGGGTCGGAACCACGCTGCGGCGACCCAGACCGTCGTACACCTCGGTTTCGCGCGTGACGAAGCCCGCCGACGTCCGCGGGGCGAACAGCACCGACCCGGTGACGATGAGGGGGTTCTGGTATTCCTCGCCGATCCGCTTCCAGTAGGCGGTGTTGGCGAACAGCCGATCGTAGGGCTCGAGATCTTTCTGCTCGCGGATCTTCTGCGGCAGAGCCGATGGCTGGCCGGCGCCGCCAGCGTTCTTGTCGGCGGCGTTCTTGTCGACGAGCTCGCGATCCGAGACGCGGTTGGCGGCCGCTTCGCTTTCGGATGCCGCCTTGTTCTGCTCCTGCGCGACGTCGATGAGCGTCATCGGGTCGGCATCGATCACGCGCAGCGACGACTTCGAACGCAGCTGGCTCCGGAGCAGGCGCACCGTTTCCTGGTTGGTGTCGAGCTCGTCGTTGCCGCCGGCGACAAACCCGGCGACGAGCACGCGCTGGAACGCGGAGACGTCGAGCTTGGCGCGGATGGGCGTTTCGATCGGGACTTCGAACAGTTCGCCGCCGCAGGCCACGGCCAGCACGGCGCAGGCCGCTGCAATCGCACCGAGCGCGAGGCGGTTACTTGTCTTTCTGAGACGCGCGATCATTGATTTCTTTGAACAGCTCGTAATTTTGACGAATCTGCGCGTTGTTCGGGTCGATCTCCATCGCCTTTTCGTACGCTTTCCGCGCCTTGTCGAGCTGACCCTCGTGCTCGTAGGCGACCGCCAGATCGTTGAAGGCGGCAGCGTAGGTCGGGTCGATTTCGACGGCCTTCTCCCAGCGGTAAATCGCTTCGCGCCACAAGCCGCGCAGGGCGACGTTCACGCCGAAGTCGACCTGCGATTTGGCTTCGGAGCGCGCGTCGGCAAACGCGGGCGACGCCGCAAGAACAGCTGCGGCCACGAGAAGGCGTGTCGCGCGCTTCATAAGGGGCTGGTCGATCCCACTATAGCGCGAAGAGCAATCGACGTGCCACGACAATCGGCCCGATTGGGGCTGTTTTCGCCCGCGACCTCCGGAGGAGGTTTACGAAATGTGGTCAAACGTCCTCCAACTTCGGAGTCGCTATAATCGAGGTGGGAGGCCGGGCCCTGCACGTCGCGCGTGCGGAGCCTCAGGCGTCACGTCCCCACGTGCCCCTGCCGGGGCGCCGCGCGCGGCAAGTCGAGGCGCGGTCATGTCACACGCATCCGAACACGTCGATCTCGTCGCGTTGTCGCTGCTCCCCATCCGTTGCCGGCGGCGCGTTGGCGCGTTGCTGCACGAGGGGCGTCCGCCGGGAGCCATCCTCGAGCTGGCGATCGCCGAATGCCTGCCGCAGGCGCGGCCCGCGCCGGACGCGCTGCGATCGCGCGCGCTCGCGGCACTCGCGCGCGGCGCGTCCCGCGGCATCGCGCTCGTGCCGTGGAGTGACGCCGCGTATCCGGCTGCGCTCGCCGCCATCAGCGATCCGCCGCCGGTGCTGTGGGCGCGCGGAAACCTGGCGGCGCTTACGCGGCCGGCGGTCGCGATCGTCGGCTCGCGCTCGGGCTCCCCGTACGGCTTGAGCGTCGCGGAACGTCTCGCAGCCGACCTCGCCTCGCGCGGCCTCGTCGTGGTCAGCGGCCTCGCGCGCGGCGTGGATTCGGCGGCACACCGCGGCGCGCTGGCGGCGGCGAATGGATCGACACTGGCCGTCCTCGGCTCCGGCGTCGACGTCGTCTATCCGGCGGAGCACGGCGACCTCGCGCGCCGCATCGAGGCCGACGGCGCGGTGCTGAGCGAGCTCGTGCCGGGCACGCCGCCGCGCAAACCGTTCTTTCCGCTGCGCAATCGCGTCATCAGCGGACTCTCGCGGGCCGTGCTGATCGTCGAAGCCGGGCAGAAGAGCGGCTCCCTCATCACGGCGCGATGCGCTCTCGAGCAGGGACGCGACGTGCTGGCTGTTCCGGGCAACGTGCTGTCCGGCCGCAATCGCGGCGGCCATGCGCTGATGCGCGACGGAGCAAAGATTGTGGAGTCTGCGGACGATATCTTGGAAGAGCTGTCCGTGCGGGTGCCTGGCCGACCCGCGCCGCCGAGCCTCACAGGACCGGAAGACCTTGTATTACGGTGTCTTCCAGCCGGCGAGGCGTGCGACCTCGACGCGATCGCCGAGCGCACCGGCCTGCTCGCCCCGAGGCTGCTGCCGCGGTTGTTCGAGCTCGAAATGCAGGGCCTTGTGCGGCGCGTGGGCGGCGGCCGGTTCGTGCGGGTTTGACAGTTCGTGTTAGGGTGAAAAGAGAGACATGGCCAAATCACTCGTTGTGGTCGAGTCGCCCGCCAAAGCGAAGACCATCAATAAATATCTCGGGCGCGATTACAAAGTCATCGCGTCGATGGGTCACATCCGCGATCTGCCCAAGAGCAAGCTCGGCGTGGACGTCGACGACGATTTCAACGAGGAGTACGTCTCGCTCGAGTCGCGCAAGAAGGTGCTGAAGGAACTGAAGGACGCGGCGAAGGACGCCTCGAACATCTACGTCGCAACCGACCCCGACCGCGAGGGCGAGGCGATCGGCTGGCACCTGATCCAGGAGCTGAAGGGCAAGAAGCGGAAGTTCCACCGGCTGACGTTCAACGAGATCACGAAGAAGGCCGTCCAGGAAGCGCTCAACAACCCGCGGTCCATCGACGAGAAGATGGTCGCCGCGCAGCGTGCGCGCCGCGTGCTCGACCGGCTCGTCGGGTACAAGATCAGCCCGCTGCTCTGGGACAAGGTCCGGCGCGGCCTGAGTGCCGGCCGTGTGCAGTCGGTCGCCTTGAAGCTGATCTGCGACCGCGAGCGCGAGATCGAGAAGTTCGTCCCGGTCGAGTACCTGGCACGTCTTCGCGCGGCTCGCCGGTCCGCAGCCGCCGGAGTTCGAGGCGAAGCTCCTCAAGAAGAGCGGCGAAACCATTACCGTCTCGAGCGAGGCCGAATCGAAGGCGGTGCTCGACGGGCTCGAGCGCGCGGAGTGGACGGTCTCGTCGGTCGTCACCAAGGAGCGCAAGCGCAACCCTGCGCCGCCCTTTATCACAAGCAAGCTGCAGCAGACGGCCCGCTTCCCGGTCAAGAAGACGATGATGCTGGCGCAGCAGCTGTACGAAGGCGGCATCGAGATTCCCGGGCTCACCGGCGGCCTCATCACCTACATGCGAACCGACTCGGTGCGCGTGGCGGACGAGGCGATCGTCGCGGTTCGCGAGCACATCAAGTCCGCGTTCGGCGACGACTACCTGCTCGAAAAACCCAACGTCTATAAAACGAAGGCGGACGCCCAGGACGCGCACGAGGCGATTCGGCCGACGTCACTGCAGCACGATCCCGAAACCGTCCGGCAGTACCTGTCGCCCGACCAGTACTCCCTCTACCGCCTGATCTGGAACCGGTTCGTCGCGTCGCAGATGCCGCCGGCCACGTTCGACGAGACGACGGTGGACGTCACGGCCGCGGACTACATCTTCCGCGTGAAGGGCACGGTGCCGAAGTTCCCCGGCTGGATGGCGACGTACGGCCTGACGCCCGGCGAGACGGAGCAGAAGGATGGCGGCCCCGGCGGCCCGGGTGGGAACGACGCGTCCGAGGATGACGACGGCGTGTCCGGCGTGCTGCCGCCGCTGGCCGAAGGCGATCGCCTCGAGCTGAAGGCGCTGCGGCCGGAACAGAAGTTCACGCAGCCGCCGCCGCGGTTCTCCGAGGCCACGCTCGTGAAGGAGCTCGAGGAAAACGGCATCGGCCGCCCGAGCACCTACGCCTCGATTATTGGCGTGCTGCAGGACCGCGAATACGTCAACAAGACCGAGGGCCGGTTCAAGCCGTCGGCGCTCGGCGTGATCATCGCCGACATCCTGACCAAGAGCTTCGAGGACATCATCGACGTCGAATACACGCGCAGCCTCGAGGAAGACCTCGACAAGATCGAGGAGGGCAAGACCGACTACGTCAAGACCCTGACGGCGTTCTACAAGAAGTTCAAGAAGGATCTCGCGCGCGCCGGCAAGGAGATGATCGATCTCAAGAAGGGCATCGAGATCGGGGAGGCCTGCGACAAGTGCGGCGCCCCGATGCTGAAACGCGTCGGCAAGTTCGGCCCGTTCATCGCGTGCAGCGCGTATCCCGAGTGCACCAACACGCGCGAGGTCGAAACCCAGGAGCCCGAACCCGAGTCCGGCGAGGAAGAGATCGAGCCGTGCGAGAACTGCGGCAAGCCGATGGCCCTCAAGCGCGGCCGGTTCGGTCCGTTCCTCGCCTGTTCGGGCTATCCGGAGTGCAAGACGACGCGGAAGCTGATCGCCACCAAGCAGGGCGGGCTCGCCGCGGCCAAGCGCGACCAGATCCTCGACGAGCTGTGTCCGAAGTGCAACGCCAACCTGGTGGTGAAGCAGGGCCGCTTCGGCGAGTTCACCGCGTGCACCCGCTATCCCGAGTGCAAGTACGTCAAGCACAAGACGACAGGCCTCATGTGCCCGAAGGACGCCGACAAGGGCGGCGAGGTCGTCGAGCGGAAATCGAAGCGCGGCAAGTCGTTCTTCGGCTGCTCGAACTACCCGGACTGCGACTTCGTGCTCTGGAACCGGCCGATCGTCGAGCCCTGCCCGAAGTGCAACGCGCCCTACCTGGTGGAGAAGATCACCAAGAAGCTGGGGCGGCAGCTTCTCTGCAACAACGAGGACTGCGATTACGCGCGATCCGAGGAACTTCCCGAATCGGCAGCGTAGAATGAGCCACAAGGCTCATGGGTGTCACGATCGTCGGCGGCGGTCTGGCGGGTTCCGAGGCGGCGTGGCAGGCGGCCTCGCAGGGCGTAGCCGTCACGCTCCACGAGATGCGGCCGGCCCAGCCCACGGCCGTTCATCGGACCGACCGCCTGGCGGAGCTCGTTTGCAGTAATTCGTTCCGCGGCGACAAGCTCGATAACGCCGTCGGCCTGCTCAAAGAAGAGATGCGGCGTCTCGGTTCGCTCGTCATGCGCGCGGCCGAAGCGAGCCGCGTACCCGCCGGCGCCGCGCTGGCCGTCGACCGCGAGCTGTTCGCGCAGACCGTCACCGAGTCGATCCACGGTCATCCGCTCATCACGATCGTCCGGGGAGAGGTCGAGTCCATTCCGGATTCGACGGAGCAGAACCCCGTGATCCTCGCGACCGGGCCGCTGACGTCGGCCGCGCTCTCGGCGGACATCGCGCGACTCGTCGGCCAGGAGTATCTGTACTTCTACGACGCGATCAGTCCCATCGTGCTGGCCGAGTCCATCGATCGTGAGAAGGTGTTCAGGCAGTCGCGGTGGGATCGGAACCTCCGGCTCAAGCCGGACGCTACGACTGCGACGGGTTCTGCGACACCCCAGGCCGATCAGGCCTGTGGAGTAGACGACGGGGAAGGGGACTACTTGAACTGTCCCATGAACCGTGCTGAGTACGAGCGGTTTCTCGACGCGGTGGTGCATGCGGAATCCGCGACCGTCCACGATTTCGACAAGGCGATCTTCTTCGAAGGGTGCCTGCCGGTCGAAGTCATGGCGCACCGGGGGCAGGACACGCTGCGGTTCGGGCCAATGAAGCCGGTCGGCCTCGTCGACCCGCGCACGGGACGCGCGCCGTACGCCGCCGTGCAGCTGCGGCAGGACAACCTCGCCGGCGACCACTACAGCCTCGTCGGCTTTCAGACGCAGCTGAAATGGGGCGAGCAGGAGCGCGTGCTGCGGCTGATTCCCGGCCTCGAACACGCCGAGTTCGTCCGGTTCGGCATGGTGCACCGCAACACGTATATCAACGGGCCCTCGGTCCTCGCCGACACGTGGCAGGTGCGCCGCCGGCCGACCCTGTTCTGCGCGGGTCAGATGTCGGGCGTCGAGGGCTACGTCGAGTCGGCGGCCTCGGGGCTGCTGGCGGGACTGAACGCGGCTGCGCTCGCGTCGGGCCGGCCCACGGTCACGCCGCCGCGCACGACGGCGATCGGGGCGCTGGCGTTCTACGTGTCGCACGCCAACCCGGCGCACTACCAGCCGTCGAACATCACCTTCGGCATCATGCCGCCGCTCGAGCGCGCGCCGACGCACAAGCTCGCGCGCAAGGTGGCGATTGCCGAGCGCGCGCTGGCGGACCTCGGAACCTGGATACATGCACGCACATCTCAAAGCCTTCCTGCAGTTCCTCAGGCTTAATCGCAACGCGTCGGCGCACACGGTTCGCGCCTATGACAGCGACGTGACCCAGTTCCTGGATCACACGGCCGCGCTCACGGGCATCAAGCGGGCGGCGCTCGAACCGTCTCATCTCGATCGCACGGTGATACGGGGATTCCTGGCGGAGCTGCACAAGCGCGGACTCTCACGTGCGTCTGCGGCGCGGAAGCTCGCGGCGGCACGCACGTTCCTGCGCTACCTTCGCCGCGAGGGCCTCGTCGACGACGATGCGGGCGCCATGGTGCCGACGCCGAAGCGGGAAGTCCGCACGCCGGTGCACCTGTCGGAGCAGGAGATGGCCCGCCTCGTGACGGCGCCGGCCTCGGACGGCCCGCTGGCGCGCCGCGATCGCGCGATCCTCGAGCTGTTCTACGCGGCGGGCCTGCGCCTCAGCGAGCTCGCCGGCCTCGACGCGGACGACGTGAACCTCAGCGCGCAGATGGTGCGGACGCTCGGCAAGGGCGGGAAGCAGCGGCTGGTGCCGTTCAACACCAGCACCGTCACGGCGCTCCGCGCGTACCTGCCGGATCGCGAGAGGCTGATTACTGAACGTCCGGCTGAAGCCGGACGCTACGGGAGTGAACGGCGGGCGACAGCCGGCCGCCACGGGCGGCGCGCGGACCCGCTGTTCGTCAACTATCGCGGCACGCGGCTGACCGTGCGGAGCATCGATCGCCTCGTGCGCCGGTACGCGGCCGCGTCGGGCGTGCGGGCGGGCGTGAGCCCGCACGCGCTGCGGCATTCGTTCGCCACGCACCTCCTGCAGCGCGGCGCCGACCTGCGCGCCATCCAGGAGCTGCTCGGCCACGCGCGCCTCAGCACGACGCAGCGATACACGCACGTCAACGCGGCGCAGCTCGTCGAGGTCTACCGCAAGAGCCATCCGCGCGCCGGACGGGCCGGAAAGGCGGGCGCTTGATGGATGGCTCGATCACGGTTTACACGGGCCCCATGTTTTCGGGCAAGACGCAGGCGCTGATGGCGCGGCTTCAGTCCAAGGAACGCGCGCACCGCAAGGTCCTCGTCGTGAAGCCGGAGCTCGACGACCGCTTTCACGCGCTCAGCGAAATCGCGAGCAAGCAGCGCACCGCGCAGAAGTTCGAGAAGCACGCGTCGATGGCCGCGTATCCGATCAAGAGCGCGCTCGACCTCGGTCCGCTCATCCAGCAGCTCGACCCCGACGTCGTCGGCGTGGACGAAGCGCAGTTCTTCGACGAGGCCATCGGCCGCGTGCTGGACGTGATTGCACACCAGAGCGCTCACCACGACGACGGGCTGATTGGCGACGTGCGGATCACTCGTAGCCTCGAGGTCTACGTGGCGGGTCTCGACCTCGACGCGTGGGCCCGGCCGTTTGGACCGATGCCGAACATCCTGGCGTTTGCGGATCGCGTGGAGAAATTCACCGCCAACTGTTTCCAGTGCGGTCAGGATGCGCGGCTCACGCAGAAAATCGGGGGATCGGGCGGCCGCATCGAGGTCGGCGCCGACGACCTGTACGAAGCCCGCTGCGTGGACTGCTGGACCCCGCCCGATCGGTGAATTGGTGGTCAGTCATCAGTGATCAGTGATCACTGACCACTGATCCCGAGCACTGATCACCGACCACGGCTATGAAGCCGCAGCCACGGGCTGTTCGAGCGGAGCGGCGCGGCGGCCGCGCGGGAACTCGATGCCCAGCGTCTTGATCTTGTAGTTCATCACGCGAGGGCTGATGGCCAGCAGTTCCGCCGCGTCCTTCTGCACCCAGTTCGACATCTTCAACGCTTCGATGAGCGCGTGACGCTCGACGTCCTCGAGCGGGATGCCCGTCACGGGAATCCTGACGACCGAACCGGGCTCGCGCGTGCCGCCGCCGGCCGTCGGCACTTCACCGAGCCGCAGATCGCCACCGGCGATGGCCCGCCCTTCGCAGAGCAGCATCGCCCGCTCGATCGTGTTTTCGAGCTCCCGGATGTTGCCCGGCCAGTTGTAGCGCATGAGCAGCTTCTGCGCGTCGGGCTCGAGCCCGTCCATCTTCTTCTTCAGCTCGCCGGCGAACCGGCGGATGAACGTGTTCGCCAGCGGCACGATGTCGTCCTTGCGCTCGCGAAGCGGCGGCATCTCGATCGACACGACGTTGAGCCGGTAGTACAGGTCCTCGCGGAACTGCCCGGCCTGCACCATGGTCGACAGGTCGCGGTTGGTCGCGGCGACCAGCCGGACGTCCACCTTGAGGGTGCGCGTGCCGCCGAGCCGTTCGAACTCGTGCTCCTGCAGGACGCGCAGGATCTTCGCCTGCGTGCTGCCGCTCATGTCCCCGATTTCGTCGAGGAACAGGGTGCCGCCGTCGGCCTGTTCGAAGCGGCCGATGCGCTGCTTGTCCGCGCCCGTGAACGCGCCCTTCTCGTGTCCGAACAGCTCGGATTCGAGGAGGTTCTCCTGGAGTGCCGCGCAGTTCACCTTGACGAAGTTGCGCGTCGTCCGGAGCGAGTTGTGGTGGATGGCGCCGGCAATCAGCTCCTTGCCCGTCCCCGTTTCGCCGCGGATGAGGACCGTCGTGTTGCTCTTGGCCACCTTCGTCACGATGTCGAGCACGCGCTGGAGCGGCGGGCTCGAACCGACGATGCGGTCGAAGTCGTAGCGATCCTGCTGCGCGTCGCGGAGGTACTCGATCTCGTTCTTGAGGCGCTTCATCTCGAGCGCCTTGTCGATCTTGACCTCCATCTCCTCGATTTCGAACGGCTTGAGGACGTAATCGAACGCGCCGATCTTCATCGCCTCGACGGCAGTGTTCACCGTGCCGAACGCCGTCATCAGGATCACGGCCGTCGTCGGGTGGAGCGCGCGCGTCGTCCGGAGCACGTCCATCCCGTCGCTGCCGCCCATCTTGAGGTCGCTCAGCACGACGTCGAAATAGTTATCGTGGAGCCGCTCGATCGCGGCGTTGCCGTTGCTCGCTTCTTCGACTTCGTGCCCCGCCTCGATCAACCCGCGCACGAGCCCGCGACGCAGCGCGTCGTGATCGTCGGCAATCAGTACTCGACCCATATCCGTCCTTCCGTCTACCTGAACACGCCCGTCGCGCTCGTGACCGGCAGCGTCACGCGAAATCGTGTGCCGGTCTGGGGACTGCTGCTGAGATCGATGCGCCCGTCGTGCGCATCGACGATCTTCCTGACGATACCGAGCCCCAGCCCGGAGCCCTTGATCTTCGTCGTGAAGAACGGATCGAAGATGCGGTCGTTCAGGTTCTCCGGGACGCCGGGGCCGTTGTCCGCCACGTCGACGATGACGATCGGCGTGGGGTCCTGCGGCGCGCTCGTGAACGCCGGGTCCGGCTCGATGGCGCCGAGTGTGGCGACGATCCCGATCGTGCCCTTGCCCTCGAGCGCCTCGAAGGCGTTGGCGATCAGGTTCGTGAACACCTGGCAGAGCTGGTAGTGATCGCACTCGACCGCCGGCAGGCCCGGCGCGACGTCCAGCGTCACCGTGACCTCGCCGCGCGGCGCTTTCGATTCCGCCAGCGTGACCGCCTGGTGCAAGACGTCGGCGATGTTGGTGTGTTCGACCTGCAGCCGTACCGGTCGCACGAACTCGAGCATCTCGACGACAATCGCGTTGGCCAGCTTCGCTTCACTGATGATGTCGGCCAGGAGCGACTGGGCGTCGACCGAATCGGGCACCTGGCGACGGAGCAGGCCCGCCATCACCTCGATGCCGGCGAGGGGGTTCTTGAGCTCGTGCGCGATGCCGGCGGCCATCTCGCCGAGCGATGCCAGGCGGTCGCGGAGGCGCTCGCGCTCCTCCATCTGCTCAACCTGGGTCAGGTCCTTGAAGAACATCACGGCGCCGATGCGATCGCCCGAGTCGTCCTTGACCTGCGAGAGCGTGTAGCCAATGACGCGATCGAGGTCCCTCAGCCGGGTTTCGGCGCGGTTCGGCAGATGGCTCAACTCGAAGGCGGCGGTCAGCACGCGGACGATGTCGCCGCGGGTTTTCAGGACGTCGGCGAACGGCCGGCCGATGTCGTCCGGCTGGGGAGTCACCGAGAAGATCCGGTAGGCCTCCGCGTTCATCAGCATGAGGGTGCCGTCGCGGCGCACGGCGATGACCCCGTTGCGCATGCTGCTGACGATGTGGCGGAAAAAGCGGTTCTCGGCGTCAGCCGGGAGGACAGACTGAGACGGGGCCGGAACCGGGCCTGGCACACGTCGACCCGGGCGCGTGGGCGGCCGTTGGGGCGTCTCGGGCATATCCATCGGCGTGCGGACGTTGGGTACAGTCGTCAACGGGAACACATGGGGCAAACCACGTGCCCTGAGTCGGAAGGCCCCACACCGTCGAAGATCGCCTGAAATCAATCGGTTACAGGGAACGACCTGGCTGCCAAGTGTAACAAAACCGTCAGCCGATCACAGATTTGTTATCGGGAGACGGTCGACTGGAGCTCTTCCCACTGGTGCATCAAATCGCCAACTTTCCACATGAGCGCCTGATGCTGGTCGATGACGGGCTGGGCGGCGGTGCGGTCGCCGTAAAAGCCGGGGGCTGACATGGTCTGTTCGATCTCGCGGATCGCGTTCTCGCATTCGGCGATACGGGCCTCGAGATCGTCGATGCGGGCGCGCCGGGCCTGGTCGGCGCGCTGCTGGCGGCGGGCGTCGGCGTCCGCCCGTTTCTGATCCTCACGGTTCGGCCGCTGCGGCGTCTTCTCGTGTGGCGGCGGGACGGCGTGCTCCGCGGTTTTCTTGTGCGCTCTCCCACTTTCAACTTTCTGAACTTTACTTTCTACTTTCGACTTCGAACTTTGAACTTTCCCCTCCGTCTGCGCCTTGTGCCACAGGAATTCGTTGTACGTGCCGGGGTAGACGATCGCCGTGCCGCTGCCGACCTCGATGATCTTCGTGGCGAGCCGCTCCACGAAGTAGCGGTCGTGGGAGACGAAGATCAGCGTGCCGCCGTAGTCGACGAGCGCGTCGAGCAGGACTTCCTTCGAGTCAAGATCGAGGTGGTTGGTCGGCTCGTCGAGCAGGAGCGTGTTCGACGGCCGCAGCAGCATGCGGGCCACCGCCAGCCGCGTCCGCTCGCCGCCCGACAGCACCCGCACCCGCTTGTAGACGTCGTCTCCGGAGAAGAGGAATCCGCCGAGGATGTTGCGGATGGCGGGGACCATGTCGTTCGGCGATCCCGACGCAAGCGTCTCGTACACGGTCGGCGCCGGGTCCATGCGCGTCGCCTCGTCCTGCGCGAAGTACTGCATGACGATGTGGTGGCCCTCGACGCGCTCGCCCGAGTCCGGCCGTTCCTCGCCGGACAGCATCCGCATCAGTGTGGACTTGCCGACGCCGTTGGGGCCGACGAGCGCGATCCGGTCGCCGCGCTCGATGTGCAGATTGATTTTGTCGAACACGACGAGGTCGCCGTACGCCTTGTGCGCGTTCTTCAGCTCGAGTACCGTCCGGCCGCTCTTGCCGCACGACGGGAACTGGAAGTGGATGCGCTTCCGCTCGGGCGGGACCTCGATCGGGACCACCTTCTCGAGCATCTTGATCCGGCTCTGCACCTGCGCCGCCTTCGTCGCCTGGTACCGGAAGCGGTCGATGAACATCTTCACGCGCCCGACTTCCTCGTCCTGCTCGCGCTTGGCCTTGCGGAGAGCTTCGATGCGCGCGTGGTGCTCGACGAGGTAGTCGCTGTAATTGCCGACGTAGTCGGTCAGCGTGCGGAGCGTCAGGTCGGCGATGCGCGTGACGACGGCGTCGAGGAAGAAGCGGTCGTGCGAGACGAGGATGACCGCGTGCGGGTAGCCGTTCAGGTACCCCTCGAGCCAGTTGCGGGCTTCGAGATCGAGGTGGTTCGTGGGCTCGTCGAGCAGCAGCAGACCCGGCTGGCCGAGCAGGAGCCGGGCCAGGGCAATCCGCATCTGCCAGCCGCCGCTGAACGTGTCGGTCGGCCGGATGAAATCCGCCGGCTTGAAGCCGAGCCCCTGCAGCACGGCGGAGGTCTTCACCTCGATGCTGTAGCCGTCGCCGTGGCGGAACTGATCCTGAAGATCGGCGTAGCGCACGAGCATCTGCTCGTGGGCGTCTTCAGGAATGCTCTCGTCGCCGAGCTGCGCCTCGAGCGTGTGCATCTCGGCCTTGATGCTCAGCAGGCTTCCGAAGGCGCTCGCAGCCTCGTCGAAGACGGTTTTGCCCGAGTGCGTGAGGCCGTCCTGCGGCAGATAGCCCACCGTGAGCGCCGACGGCTTGAGGACGGCGCCCGAATCAGGCTCGTCCAGCCCCGCCATCATCCTCAGCAGGGTCGTCTTGCCGGCGCCGTTGGGGCCGCAGAGCCCGGCGCGTTCGCGATCGGTGATCTGCCACGTGACGTGGTCGAACAGCACCCGATCGCCGAACGACTTCGTCAGTTCGGAAAGCTGGATCAAGGCGGCCGGCTACTCGCCGAGGGCCTTGGCGGCGGCGGCGAGGACCTGTGGAACGCGGAATGGCTTCGTGAGGTAGCCCGATACGCCCAGATTCACGGCGTCGATGGCGCTCGACTCGGTGGAGAAGCCCGTGATGATAATCACCCGCAGGTCGGCCTTGTAGCGCCGTGCCTCGCGGATGACGGTCAGGCCGTCCATGCCGGGCATCTTCAGATCGGCGATGAGCAGATCGTACGGGTAAAGCCGCATTCGTTCGAGGGCGGAACGGCCGTCGGGCGCGACATCGACGTCGTACTCGTCGTTGAGCGACAGCGTCTTGAGCAGCAGATCACGGATGCTGGCCTCGTCGTCCACCACGAGCACGCGGTTGCGCGTGGGGCTGGAGGCCGGCCGCGCCGCCGCGGCGGCCGTCGGCGTCGCTGGGCGCGCTCCGCCGCGCGGGCGCTGGCTGTCGAGCCACGCGTCGATATCGCGCTTACGGAATCGCCACTGCCGTCCGACGCGCACCGCGGGGATCTTGCCGGCCTTGATGAGCCGGTAAACCGTCCGCAGGTTCACCTGGAGGTACTCGAGGACCTCCTCGGTGGTGAGAAACGTTTCATCCATTAGGCGTTCGCTCGCGCGCTGTCCGATCGAGCCGGCAAATCGACGGTGAACATGGCACCGCCGTCAGGATGGTTGGCCGCGAGGATGTGCCCGCCGTGCTCCTGCACGATGCCGTAGGCGATGGCCAGCCCGAGGCCCGTGCCCTTGCCCACTTCCTTCGTCGTGTAGAACGGCTCGAAGATTCGAGACAGCGCTTCCTCCGGAATCCCATTACCCGTGTCGCGCACGGTGGTGATGACGCGATCGCCCGACACCGAGGCGGTGACCTCGATGCGACCGGGGCGGCCCGTCGCGCCAATCGCCTGCTCGGCGTTCATCAGGATGTTGAGGAACACCTGATGGAGCAGCAGCGGATCGCTCTGCACGCGCGGCAGCTTCTGTCCATAGTGTCGCACGACTTCGATGCCCACCGCACGGCACGCCTCGGATCTCAGTGCAATCACCTTCTGCAGGATGGGCGTCAGCGAGACGGCGCGGCGCGCGAGCCGGCGCGAGCCCGCGAACACAAGGAGGTTCCGCACGATTTTCGCGGCGCGATCCGCCTCGCGGTAGATGGTCTGCATCTCCTTGCGCAGCGTTTTCGGGAGCGCGCCCGTCACACGGAGCAGCTCGAGGTGGCCGAGCACGCCCTGCAGCGGATTGTTGAGCTCGTGCGCGATGCCCGCGACGAACTGGCCGAGCGCCACCAGCTTTTCCGACTGCGTCAGCCGCTTGCGCAGTTGCTCGCGCTCCGCTTCGAGCTTGGACTGCGGCGTGAGGTCGCGCGCCACGAGCACCGTGCCGAGCCGCTGCCGGTCCTGATCGAGCAGGTCCGTCAGCGTCACCATGAACGCGCCTTTCAACACGGCGTCAATGATTTCGCGGCTCGACGCGGCCTCTGTTTCGGCGCGCACGTCCGCGGATTCGTGCGCCGCCAGCCACACGCCGAGCTCCGGGCCGACGTAGTCGGCGACGGGCTGCTCGAGGAGAACGGCCCGCGACTTCCCGACTCGATTGGCGAACGCTTCGTTCACCTGGACAATGCGTCCGTCGCGGTCCATCACGACCACGAGGTGCCAGATCGAGTCGAACGTGTTTTCGAGCTCGAGCCGCGACCGCATGACCTCGTCCAGCAGCTGCAGAGTTTCGATGGCGCTCGACAGCTGGCGGCCGAGCTCGTCGGCGCGATCGAGCAGGTCGAGCTCGCCGCCGATCTCGACGCGAACGCCCTCGAACACGATCGTGCCCAACGCGCGGCGGCATCCGCGCAGTGGCACCGTTACCGTCGACGTCGCCTCGTGCGCGGGCGACGTGACTTCCGCGCGCGAGTGCCGCAGGGCGGCGGCGGCCGGGGCGAACGCGTCCTGCGCGCTGACGGTGACGCCGCGCACGACGTGGCCGGGATCCGACGATCCCTGGAGCACGAGGTGATGGGCTCGCCGATCGTGAATCCAGACCGACGTGCGGTCGGCGCCGAACAGCCGCTTCGCGCCGAGACAGAAGATCTCGAGGCCGGCCGTGAGGTTCATCGTGGCCGAGATGCCGGCTGAAAAGTCGTCGATCAACGCGCGGAGGTCGCGCTGGAGCTCGTCGCGGCGTCGCAACCGGTTCAGCTCGAGCGTCGCGAGAAACGCGTCCGACGCAGTCGACGCGTCGGCCGAGACCGTTCGGCCGTCGGGGCGCTGGCGGAAGCCGACGACCAGCAGGCCGACGCGCTCGTTGCCGCGCGCCAGTGGCAGCAGCCGCGCCGACGGCATGCCGAGCCGCTCCGCGAGCTCCGGCATCTCGCGGCCGACGTCCGCAACGAACACAGACGTGCCGGCCGAGAACACTTCGGCGACCGCCGCTGTCTCCTCGGGACCCGGGATCCAGGGATCGGTCCGCAGTTCGTCGAGGCCGTAACCCGATGTCGCCTGCAGCAACCCGTTGCGGGGGTTGTGCTCGAACAGCAGGGTGCAGGTGCCGCCGGTCACGTCGATCGCGTGCTGGTGTAACTGCGGCAGCAGCTCGACCAGCCCCGAGCCGGCCGCGAGCAGGCTCAGCAGGGCCGGAGCGACGGCAACGGCGTCGCCCGAAAGGGTGGTCGGCCGGGCAGACGCAGGGTGAGTCAATCGCCCGGTACGGGTTTCTCGGGACATCGTGGTCGGGGATGCGTGGCGCGCCCCGAAATTGTATGTCAACGGCAGACGACAATCCAAATGGCGGCCGCAGCGGGCCGGGGCAGCGGCAATACAGCTAAGTCTCTGCTGGTCAGAGATATAGGAAACACGACCCTATAATGAAATGAGGCACGGCCGTACGCCTCGTGTGGCCGTCTAAGGTAACAGGCCATGCTCGGGTCGAGCCGCGCAGAAAAGGTTCCCGCACACCACATGACGTGGTCGGACGAAGAACTCGTTGCCAGGTCGATCGGCGGCGATCAGGAGAGCTTCAACCAGCTGGTGTTGAGGTGGGAACGTCCTATCTACGCCCTCGCGTACCGGGTGATCGGCCGCGAGGAAGACGCGCGGGATGTCTGCCAGGAAACCTTCCTTCGCGCGTTTCGCGCGCTGAACGGCTTTCGCGGCCAGGCGAAATTCTCCTCGTGGCTGTATCGGATCGCGCTGAATCTGTGCCGGGATTGGGTCCGCAAGGAACGGCGAACGCCCGTGGTCCAGGCGCCGGAAGAACTCGAGGTGCTCGAAATGGCCGCCGTACGCGAGCCGGTTCCGTCCGTCGAAGACCTGGTGGCCCGCCGCGAGCTCACGCGCGTGGTCGAACGCGCGATGGCGCGGCTGCCCGACGAGCAGCGTACGGCAATCATCCTGAAGGAGTACCACGAGCTGACGTTCCAGGAAATCGCGGACCTGGTGGGTTGTCCGCTGAGCACCGTGAAGACGCGGTTGTATCAGGGACTGGCAGTCCTGCGACGCGAGCTCGCGAAGAGTCATGAATCATGATTGAGACGATCTGTACCTATAGCGGCCGCGATGATCTGCTGATCGCATATCTCTACGACGACATCGAGCGGGGCGACCGCGCCACGTTCAGCGCGCACCTGCACGCCTGCGGACGGTGCACCCGCGAACTCGCGGCGCTGCGCGGTGTGCGCACGACGCTGTCGTCCTGGGCGCCGCCCGAACCCGCGCGCGCGCTTGCGAGCTATACGCCGTCCGCGTTGGAGGCCGTGATTCCGATCGAGGCTCGAGCGCCGCGGCGAACGTGGCACGACGTGCCGGGATGGGCGCAGGTCGCGGCGGCCGTCCTCGTGCTCGGCGTCTCGGCAGCGATCGCGAACGTCGAGGTACGGCACGACGCGGCCGGCTGGACGCTGCGCACAGGCTGGGCGCAGTCGGATGCGCGGTCCGCGGGAGCGTCGGCTCCCGTCACCACCCCCGCTGCCGCACCGTCGCCCGCGCCGTGGCGGGCGGATCTCGCGGCGCTCGAACAGCAGCTGCGCGCGGAGCTCCGGTCGGCGCCGGCCCGCGCGGTGCCGGCGGCTTCCCCGATGAGCGACGCCGAACTGCAGCGCCGCGTCCACGCGATCATCGACGAGAGCGAGCGTCGCCAGGAGCGCGAGCTGGCACTGCGCGTCGCCGAAGTGGTGAAGGACGTCAACGCGCAGCGGCAGGCCGACCTGGTGAAAATCGATCGCAGCCTCGGATTCATTCAAAGCAGCACGTACGGCGAGCAGATGAAGCAGCGCGAGCTCGTCAACTACCTGCTGAAGGTTTCGCAGAAACAGTAAGGACAGAGGGTCGGGATCATGAAGAGACACGGTTCGTTCATCGCCGCCGCGGGGGCCCTGACGCTGTGCGCCGCGTCGCCGGCGGTCGCGCAGGGTGTGCCGGCCACGGCGCGCAGCGAAGCGCAGCAGAGGCAGCAGCGGTATCAGATCGGACAGATGGAGCGCGTCCTCGAAGGCGCGGTCGAGCACGGAGCGGCGATGATGCGCGATCGGCTGCAGGCGGTAGTGCCGCCCGCGCAGGCGCAGCTGCTCTTCCAGGAGAACGCCCACGTGCGAGGGTTTCGCCTCGAAGGTTACGGCATGTTCTTCGACGTCATCGTGCCGTCGCTCGACGGCTCGCTTACGTGGAGCCTGCGGACGCTCGATCAGAACGATCTCGGCCTTCAAAGCGCGCTCACCGTGCTCAAGACGCGCATCAATCCCGCCGACATCGACATGCAGCAGGCCCTGAAGCGCATCGAGCTGCAGGTGGGTCCGGCCACGCTCGCCGGGCTCACCGCGCAGGCTCCGCCGCAGCCGGAAGTTCGAAACGTCACGGGTTCGGCCGCCGGCGCACCGGATCAGCTGGCCGTGGCGCCGCCCGCCAACGACACCGCAACCTCCGCCGCGGCGGATCCCATCCTCGACGATCCGAACGAGGCGTACCGCGCCGAGGTCATCCAGGCGCTCATCGATGCCGTGCTCGACCACAGCAGCCCCCTCGGCATCGGCCCGAGCGAATGGGTCACCGTGGCCGCGCGTCGGAACGAAGAGCGTCCGCGGCTGGCGCCGGCCGACAGCGGCGCCCAGAGCGTCGTCATCCGCGTCAGCGGCGCCGACCTGGCGGCGTTCCGCGGCGGCCAGGTGTCGCGCGAGGAAGTCCTCAAGCGCGTCGACCGGCGGGTGTTTTAGCGGCGTGTATTTGAGAACGGCATTCAATTAAGATACGCGGATGCGCGTCCGGTTCAGGGCCTGCCTCGCGGCTCTTCTCTTCACGACGTCGGTCGCCTGCGCGCCGGATGTCGATCTGAAGAAAGGCCTCCAGATTCAAGACGTCTCGACCGGCTGGTTCGACGCCGGCATCATCAACGGGCAGAACAAGCTGGTGCCGGCCATCTCGTTCAGGCTGAAGAACGTCTCCGACCAGAAGCTCAAGGTCATCCAGGTCAACGTCCTCTTCAAGCGCGTCAACAATCCGGCCGAGTGGGGCAGCGGCTTCCTCACCGTCGTCGGTTCGGCGGGCCTCGCCCCGGGCGCCGTCACCGAACCACTGCTCGTCAAGTCGAACCTCGGGTACACGGGATCGGATCAGACGCGGCAGGAGATGTTGCAGAACTCGCAGTTCGTCGACGCGAAGGCCGAGTTCTCCGCGAAATACGGGTCGGTCCAGTGGGCGCGACTGGCCGAGTTTCCCGTTTCCCGCACGCTGATTTCGAACTAGCCGGTGGCCGCCCCGGCACGCGCCTCCCTCGACCGCCGTCTGGGACCCTTCGACGCGGCCGCCATCGTCATCTCGAACGTCATCGGCGTCGGCATTTTCACGACGCCCGGTTTCATCGCGACGCTCCTGCCGAGCGGCATCGCGATCCTGGGCGTGTGGGCGCTCGGCGGCGCGCTGGCGTTCGCCGGAGCGCTCGCGTACGCCGAGCTTGCGGCGCGGCAGCCCGAAGCCGGCGGCGAGTATGTGTACCTGCGCGAGGCGTTCGGCGGCCTCGCGGCGTTTCTCACCGGGTGGACGTCGTTTGTCGCCGGCTTCAGCGGCGCGATCGCGGCGGGCGGCGTCGGCGTCGCGGCGTACCTCGATCGGCTGCTGCCCGGCGCGGCTGATCCCGCCCCGCTGGCAGCGTGGCACCTGGGCCCGCTCGTCGTCACCGTATCGGTACGAGCGATCGTCGCGATCGCCGTGATCCTGGCCCTCGCGATCGTGCAGACGCGCGGCGTCGGCCCCGGCCGCGTCCTGCAGAACCTGCTGACCATGCTGAAAGTCACCGCGCTGGTGGGAGGGGTGGCGATCGGCTTCCTCGTGGCGGGCCTGAGCGGCGGCCATCCGATGCCGCGGATGGCGCCGGTGCGCCTGACCGGCTGGCTGATGGCACTCGTGCCGGTGATGTTCAGCTACTCGGGCTGGAACGCCGCTGTCTACGTCGCCGAAGAAATCCGGGACCCGGTCAGGAACGTGCCGCGCGCGCTGGCGATCGGCACCGGCGCCACCGTGGCCCTGTACCTCGCGCTCAACGCGCTCTACCTCCGCGTCGTTCCGTTCGAGCAGTTCAGCGGCAGGGTCGCGGTCGGCGAAGTGGCGGCCGAGCGGCTGTTCGGATCCGCTGCCGGGTATCTGTTCGCCGTCGTCGCGATCCTGATCATCCTGAGCAGCCTGAGCGCGATGACGACGGCGGGTCCGCGCGTGTACTTTGCGATGGCGCGCGACGGCGCGTTCCTGCCCGCGGCGGCCCGCATTCACCCGCGGTTCCGCACGCCGGCCATCGCGATCGTGGCGCAGGCGGCGTGGAGCGCGATCCTGGTGTTGTCGGGCACGTTCGAGCAGTTGCTCACGTACACCGGGTTCGGCGTCATCCTGTTTTCGGCGCTCGCGGTCCTGTCGCTGTTTTTCGTGCGCCGCACGGCAAGGCAGGCCGCGACGTTCCGCGCCTGGGGCTATCCCTGGGCGCCCGCGCTCTTCTGCATCGTTAGCTTCGCGATCGTCATCAACACCATCGTCGAAGCTCCCGGCGTGGCCTCGGCAGGGCTGCTCGTGATGGCGGCGGGAGTACCGATGTACTGGTACGTGCGGCGGCGGAACGGGACGTGGGCGGCACGAATCAAGAATGAACAATGAACATTGATCATTCTTCCCTGTGCATAGTCCCGTGGTACGTCGTCGTCTGACCCGGCTGGATCAGCACGTCGAACGACAGGTCGTCGTAATCCGGCAGACGGACTTCCATGTGGTGCTGCCCCGGCTCGAGGCGGAGCCGCTGGAAGGCGCCGTCGAAATCGTCCACGAGGCCGACGTAGTAGCCGTCCACGTAGACAGACGCGTCCTCCGGCTTGACCTTCAGCCGTACCGCCCCCGTGACGTCGCTGTCCACCGCCGGAACTGACCGGGTCGTACGTCGGATACCAGCCGAGCCACGGGTCGTACGCGTAGTAGCCGCCGTAATAACCGTTGCTCCACCAGGGATAGCCGGCAGCGATTCCCCCGCCGTGGCCGTGGCCTCCGTGCTCGCCGTTCGGCGGCGGCGACGGACGGGCGGCGGCCTGGCCTGTTTGCGGCTGGTTGCCCCTGCGCCGAGCGGCCGACGTGGATCCGTTGTCGTTCGATGCTGGCGACTGATTGCTCTTGTCGGCGTTGTCGGTCTTCTCGCTCGGCCTGCGCGACGTCGCACGCTCCTGGCCGTGTCCGGAATCGCGCCCGGCATTCGGTGCGGGTGCCGGAGCCGGTGCGGGCGATGAACGTGGAGCCGCGGCGGGCCCGGAGCCTCCGCCCGCGGGCGCATGTCGCTGGGCGGCGCCTGGACTGGGGAGCGCGAACACCAGTGCCGCGCTGACGATCCATGCCGGAAGCCCTCGCTTCATGCCGTACATTGAGGCAAGCACGGTGCCAGATGAGATCAGGTAAGTATTCCGAAAAAATGCCGGTCCGGCTCCCGGGCTGTCCCCCGGCGCGTTCACTCGTCCCGATTTCTTGACACTCTTTCCGGCCGATCGATAGACTCGAAAATGCCCCCCATGATTCACAGCACCACGATCCTCGCGGTTCGCCACCGCGACCGGTCCGTGCTGGCCGGCGACGGGCAGGTCACGTTCGGAGCCACGATCGTCAAACAGGGCGCCCGGAAGATCCGGCGGCTCTACAACGAGCGCATCCTTGCCGGCTTTGCCGGATCCGCCGCGGATTCCTTCGCGCTCTTCTCGCGTTTCGAGTCCAAGCTCGAGCAGTACCGGGGCAACCTGGAGCGCTCGGCGGTGGAGCTTGCCAAGGATTGGCGCTCGGATCGCATCCTCCGCCGCCTCGAGGCGATGCTCATCGTGCTCGACAAAACCGAGATGTTTCTGCTGTCGGGCAACGGCGACCTCATCGAGCCCGACGATGGGATCGTGGCGATTGGATCGGGTGGTCCCTACGCCCTTGCCGCGGCCAAGGCGCTCGCGGCCAACACGGAACTCGACGCGCACGCCATTGCAGAAAAGGCGATGGCGATCGCGGGCGAGATCTGCATCTACACGAACCAGCAGATCGTGGTCGAAGAGCTGTAGGAACAAGGCCGTGGCCATCTACCTTCCCGAAACAACGCAGACCTCGACCGAATCCCTCACCCCGCGCGAAATCGTCGCGGAGCTCGATAAGTACGTCGTCGGCCAGGCGGCGGCGAAGCGCGCCGTGGCCATCGCGCTGCGCAACCGCATGCGCCGGCAGAAACTGGCGCCCGAGATGGCCGAGGAGATCGCGCCCAAGAACATCCTGATGATCGGGCCGACCGGCGTCGGCAAAACGGAAATCGCCAGGCGGCTCGCGCGTCTCGCGCAGTCGCCCTTCGTCAAGGTGGAAGCCAGCAAGTTCACCGAGGTCGGCTATGTCGGCCGCGATGTCGAGTCGATGGTGCGCGACCTCGTCGAGCTGGGCATCGACATGGTGCGCGCCGAGCGCATCGAGGAGGTGCGGGCGAAGGCCGTTCAGAACGCCGAGGATCGGCTGCTCGACCTGTTGCTGCCGCCGACGCGCCCGGCCGGACCGGACGAAGATTCGACCGCCGCGCGCGAGCAGCAGGCCCGCACCCGCGAGCGGTTCCGCGAGCAGCTGCGGGCGGGGCAGCTCGACTCCCGCGTGGTCGAGATCGACGTCCGCGAGAAGGCGTTCCCTTCGCTCGAGATCATCGCCGGATCGTCGGTCGAAGAAGTGGACGTCAACCTGAAGGACATGCTGCCGGGAATCTTCCAGGGCCGCACGAAGAAGCGAAAGTTGAAGGTGCCCGAAGCCGTCGAGGTCCTGACGCAGGAGGAAGAGCAGAAGCTGATCGACATGGACAGCGTGGCGCGCACCGCCGTCGCGCGGGTGGAGCAGGCCGGCATCATCTTCATCGACGAGATCGACAAGATCGCGGGGCGCGAAGGGGGTCACGGGCCGGACGTGAGCCGCGAGGGCGTGCAGCGGGACATCCTGCCGATTGTCGAGGGCACCACCGTCAACACGAAATACGGCATGGTGCGCACCGACCACATCCTGTTCATCGCCGCGGGCGCCTTTCACGTGTCCAAGCCGTCGGATCTGATCCCGGAGCTCCAAGGCCGCTTTCCGATTCGGGTGGAACTGCAGGCGCTTGGCAAAGAGGAATTCGTGCGTATCCTCACCGAGCCGCGCAGCGCCCTCATCAAGCAGTACCTGGCTTTGATGAGCACCGAGGGCATCCATCTCGCGTTTACGGACGATGCCATCGACCGCATCGCCGAGCTGGCGACGATCGTCAACGATCGCACCGAGAACATCGGCGCCCGCCGCCTGCACACGGTGATGGAGAAGCTCCTCGATGACATCTCGTTCGAGGGGCCGGATCTGGTCGACAAGCACGTCACGATCGACGAGGCGTACGTGACGAAGATGCTGGCCGAGATCGTGAAGAACGAAGATCTGTCGCGGTACATTCTGTGAGGGACTTTCGGAGACGACGATCAACACAGAGCACGCAGCGCACACAGAGGTTCAAGTTCTCGGCGATCTCTGCGTTGATGATCCTTGCGTCCGTCGCCTGCGGTAAAAAAGGTCCCCCGCTGCCTCCGCTGGTGCGGCTGCCCGCTCCGCCCGACGTGCAGGCCAACCGGCGCGGGTCGACCGTCGAGCTCGCGGTGGTCGTCCCCGGCGCCAACGCCGACGGTTCGCGGCCCGCAAACATTTCGCGCGTGGACATCTACGCGATCACCGGACCCGTGGCCATCAGCGACGCGGATCTGCTGAAGCACGGCACACGCGTCGCCAGCCTTCCCGTGAAGGCGCCGCGCAACCCGGACGATGTCGCGGAGCCGGATGAACCCGTCGAAGAGGTCGAGGCGCCGATCGGCAACGGGCTCGACCAGGGAACGGCGACGACCGTGCGGGACGAACTGAGTTCGGCCGCGCTCGTACCGGCCGACGTGGGCACGCCGAAGCGGACGGCCGCCGTCCAGGCTGACGGACCGCTCCTCGGCGCGTCCGGGCTCGGTCCCGTCCGGATGTACGCCGGCGTCGGCGTCAACACCAAAGGCAAGCAGGGACGGATCTCCCGGCGCGCGGCCGTCTCGCTTCAGCCGGCGCCGCCGCCACCCTCGTCGCCGACCATCACGTTCGACGACAAGGCCATCACCGTCGTGTGGGCGCCCGCGGGAGCGCCGCTGCCGGCGTCCCCGGGAAACGAGCCCGAAGTGCCGGTGCTTGAATCCCGGACGATCGGGCCGATGCGTCCGGCGCTCGGTTATAACGTGTACGACACCACAAGCGGTGCGCTGCTGACACCGATGCCGGTGGCCGAACCGCGCTTCACCGATAGCCGGATCGAGTGGGGCGCGGAGCGCTGCTACGGTGTGCGCGCCGTGGATCCCTCGAACGGGCTGTTCGTGGAAAGCGAAGCGCGCGAGGCGCGATGCGTGAAGCTCGTCGACAGGTTTCCGCCGGCCGCGCCGAAGGATCTGAAGGCCGTCTCGACCGAGGGCGTGATCAGCCTCATCTGGGACGCGAGCCCGGAGAGCGATCTCGCAGGCTACGTGATCCTGCGCGGCCGCGCGCCCGCCGACCAACTCGACGCGCTCGTGACGGCGCCGGTCCTCGAAACCTCGTACAACGACATGGTTCAGCCGGGCACACGGTACGTGTACGCGGTGCAGGCCGTCGACAAGGCCGGCAACGCCAGCCCTCCCTCCAACCGCGTCGAGGAGACGGCGCGCTGAGCTATCATCTGCAAACCAGGAGCGTCTTATGAAGCTATTCGCCGACACCGGCAGCATCAAAGAAATCGAAACGCTCGCGGCGCTGGGCATCCTCGACGGCGTGACGACGAACCCGTCGCTGCTGGCGAAGGAACAGGGCGACTTCCGCGCCAACCTGAAACGGATCTGCGACATCGTCAAGGGACCGGTGAGCGGCGAAGTCACGGCCACCGATTTCGCGGGGATGATGCGCGAAGGCCACGACATCGCGAAGATCGACGCCCACATGGTCGTAAAGGTGCCGCTGACGCGCGACGGGGTGAAAGCCTGCAAGGAGCTGTCGGGCGAAGGCATCCCCGTGAACGTCACGCTGGTGTTCTCGGCGGCGCAGGCGATCCTGGCCGCCAAGGCCGGCGCGACGTTCGTCAGCCCGTTCGTCGGGCGCCTCGACGACATCGCGTCGGGCGGCATGGATCTCGTCCGCGACATCGTCGGCATCTACGACAACTACGAGTTCACGACCGAAGTGCTCGTGGCCAGCTGCCGTCACCCGATGCACATCGTCGAAGCCGCGCGCATCGGCGCCGACATCTGCACGTGTCCGGCGTCGGTGATCGACGCGCTCTACAACCATCCCCTCACCACGAGCGGCCTCGAGAAGTTCCTGAAGGACTGGGAGAAGGCTCAGGCGGTGAAGGCTTAGTGGGCGGTGATCGGCTCGCGGAACTCGAACGCCGGGCCGAGGAGGGCGGCGGCGCGGAACGGCTGCGCCGCCAGCACGAGGCCGGCAAGCTGACCGCGCGCGAGCGCATCGATCTCCTGTTCGATCCCGGCACGTTCGAAGAGCTCGACAAGCTCGTGACTCACCGCTGTCTCGATTTCGGCATGGCCGATCAGATCGTGCCAGGCGACGGTGTCGTCAGCGGGCACGGCCTCGTCAACGGGCGCCAGGTGTTCGCCTTTGCGCAGGACTTCACCGTCTTCGGCGGCTCGTTGTCGGAGACCAACGCCGCCAAGATCGTGAAGATCATGGATCTCGCGATGAAGCTCGGCGCGCCGATCGTCGGCCTCAACGATTCGGGAGGGGCGCGCATCCAGGAAGGCGTCGCGTCGCTCGCCGGCTACGCCGACATCTTCCTGCGCAACACGCTGGCCTCCGGTGTCATTCCGCAGATTTCCGCGATCATGGGCCCCTGCGCGGGCGGCGCCGTGTACTCGCCGGCCATCACCGATTTCGTGTTGATGGTGAAGGGCAGCTACATGTTCGTCACCGGCCCCGACGTCGTGAAAACAGTCACGCACGAGGACGTCAGCAAGGACGATCTCGGCGGCGCGACGACGCACAACGTCACGAGCGGGGTGGCGCATTTCGCGGCCGACGACGACCGCGAGTGCCTGGCGCTCGTCCGCGACCTGCTGTCGTTCCTGCCGTCGAACAACCTCGACGATCCGCCGAGGGCGGCCACCGCCGATTCGCCGGACCGCGACGAACCCGCGCTCGACGCGCTGGTGCCGGCCTCGCCAAACCAGCCGTACGACATGCTCGACCTCATTCATGCGATCGCGGACGAGGGGTACTTCCTCGAGGTTCACCAGCACTACGCGAAGAACTTCATCGTCGGCTTTGCCCGGCTGGACGGACGCCCGATCGGCATCGTCGCCAATCAGCCGGCCGTGCTGGCGGGGACCCTGGACATCAACGCCTCCGTCAAAGGCGCGCGTTTCGTGCGTTTCTGCGACGCATTCAATATTCCGCTCGTGACCTTCGAGGACGTCCCCGGCTTCCTGCCGGGGACGGTGCAGGAGCACGGCGGCATCATCCGGCACGGCGCCAAGCTGCTGTTCGCGTTCGCGGAGGCCACCGTGCCGAAGGTGACCGTCATCACGCGCAAGGCGTACGGCGGCGCGTACTGCGTGATGTCGAGCAAGCATCTCCGGACGGATTTCAACTACGCCTGGCCGACGGCAGAGCTCGCCGTGATGGGGCCGGAGGGCGCAGTCAATATCCTGTACAAGCGCGAGCTTGACGCGGCCGCCGATCCGGCGCGCGCGCGCGCTGAAAAGGTCGCCGAGTTCCGCGAAAAATTCGCGACGCCCTACATCGCCGCCGCCCGCGGCTTCGTCGACGAGGTGATCCGCCCACGCGAGACACGGCGGAAGCTGATCGCGGCGCTGCGGAACCTCGAGAACAAGCGCGACAAGAATCCGCCAAAGAAGCACGGGAACCTCCCGCTCTAAGACAAATCCGCCCGGCAACGCCGTAACTAAGACGGTAAAATAGTTACAGGCGTACAAGTGCAGTACGAAATCGAAGTGAACGGCCGGATTCGCCAGGTGTCCGTCGAGCGGGCTGGAGACCGGTTTGCCGTGTCGGTCGACGGCCGGACCATGGACGTCGACGCGCGCCGCCTCGACGCCCGCAGGTTGTCGCTGATCGTCGGGCGCGGCGCCTCGTACGACGTCGGCATCGTGCCCGACGCCGCGACCGGCATGCTTGCCGTTCGGGTCGGCGCTGCGGAGTGCACGGTGGCGTTCAACGGCCGCCGGCGGCGCGGCCGCTCCGCATGATCGGGATCAGGGCGCGTCGGGGCCGCAGCACCTCGTGGCGCCGATGCCGGGCAAGATCGTGCGCGTCGCGGTGGCGCCGGGCGAGGCGGTTCGCGCGCGGCAGACGGTCGTGGTCATCGAAGCGATGAAGATGGAAAACGAGCTGCGCGCGTCCCGCGACGGCATCGTCGGCGAGCTCCACGCACGCGAAGGCGCGCTCGTCGTGGCCGGCGAACTGCTGGCGGTCGTCCGGTGAAGTTCCTGGCCCGCCTGCGCGCACACTGGGCTGTCCGCTTCGGCTTCCGCGCGATCACGATCGCCATCGCCCTGCTCGTCGCGGGCATCGTCGCGTCGGTGACCATCGATCTCGGGCCGTCGGTGCGCGGGCTCAGCGAGCGCCAGGCGTCGAAGTTTCTCAAGCGGGACGTGCGCTTCGGACGGATGTCGATCCACCTCCTGCGGGGCCGCATCCTGCTGGAGGACTTCTCCATCGGCGGCATGGCGCCGGGCGACCGGCCGTTCTTCGTCGCGAAGCGGTTGTCGCTCGGCCTCAACTGGGCCACCGCGTTCCGGCGCGTGCCCGAGTTCACCATCACGTCGGTCGAGATGACGGACTGGCAGATGCTCGCCGAACGATGGGCAGACCGCACCAACTTCCCGAAATTCGTTCCGGACAACGACCGGCCGCCGGGCCCGCGGCGGTTCACCACCACGCTGCGGTACCTCAGGGCGTGGCGCGGCCAGTTCGTGTACGAGGATCACCAGGTGCCGTGGACGGTCACGGCGCCGAACATCGATCTCGACATCACGAATCTGCCGAAATACCACGGGAATGCCGCGTTCCACGGCGGCATCGTGCAGATCCAGAACGATCTGCCCATGTGGGTCCACTTCAAGACGCAGTTCACGCTCGACGGCTCCAAGGTCCACCTCGATCGGATCGACCTCGACACCGATGGCGCGCGTACGGTCGCGTCGGGCGAAGTCGATTTCGCGCACTGGCCCGAGCAGGTGTATCACGTGAAGTCCAGGGTGCACTTCCAGCGGATGCGCGAGATCTTCTGGAAGGACGAGAAGTGGACGGTGCCCGGCGAGGGCGATTTCGCGGGGACGTTCCGGTTATTCAAGGGCGGGCACGAGCTGACCGGCACGTTCGCCAGCCCGCAGACCGGCGTGAACGGGTACCCATTCTCCAGGCTGTATGGGTCGCTCCGGTGGACGCCCCAGGCGTTCGAAGTGTGGGACGCGGGCGCGGGCTTCCACGGCGGGCCGGCGAAGTTCTCCTATTCGATCAAGCCGCTCGGACAGCCCACGCGTCCGATCGCGCGGTTCGATGCGTCCGTGTCGGGCGCCGACCTCGCGTCGTTTACCGACGCGGAGCAGCTCGCTGGCGTCCGCTTCGGCGGGGCCGCGACCGCCCGCATCCTGCTTGAGTGGCCGCTCGGCCGCTTCGCCGAGCGCAAGGGGCAGGGGACGTTTGCCGTGTCGCCGCCCCCCGGCGTCACGCTGATGGGCCCCTCGCTCGATCCCGGGGCTGCTCGCACCAGCCGCCGGGAGTGGGGACCGTTCGCGCCGCGGCCGCTGCCCGCGCACCTGCCGATCGGCGGCGATCTCACGTTCCAGTTCGATCCCGGGAAGGTGGAGTTCTCCGGCGGCCGCTTCAACACCGCCCAGACGTATGTGACGTTCCAGGGCCAGACGGCGTGGGGCTCGGACGGCCGCATCGCCTTTCACGTCGTCAGCCGCGACTGGCAGGAAAGCGACGAGGTGATGGCGGGCATCCTGACGGCCTTCGGGGCGCGGACCGGTCCCGTGGCGTTCGGCGGCCGCGGCGAGTTCGACGGCGTGATGACCGGCCCCTTCCGGCGCCCGCGTGTCGAGGGCGACTTCACGGGCACCGACCTGTGGGCGTGGGACACGCTCTGGGGCGACGGCTCGGCGCACATCGCCGTGGAGAACCAGTACGTCGACGTGAAGAACAGCGTGATGCGCCTCGCGGGCTCGGAGATCCGTGCCGACGGCCTGTTCTCGCTCGGGTATCCGCGCGAAGACGGCGGCCAGGAGCTCGATGCGCGGTTCCGCGTGTCGCGCCGCGACCTCACCGGACTGCGGCACGCGTTTCAAATCGACGAATACCCGGTGAGCGGCCTCCTGTCGGGCGAGTTCCACCTGACCGGCGCGTACCAGCGGCCGATGGGCTTCGGGGGCATCACGATCGACAACGCCGTGGCGTACGGCGAGGCGCTCGACAAGATGGAAGCGTCGCTGCGGTTCGATGGCACGGGCATTCGCCTCGACGGCATCAACATCGACAAGGGCGGCGGCACCATCACAGGCGCCGCGTTTGTCGGCTGGGACTCGACCTACTCGTTCAACGCCGACGGCCGCCGCATCCCCCTGGATCGCCTCGCGCTTTTGCGATTTCCCAAGGCGCCGCTGTCGGGGCTGGGGGAGTTCACGGCCCAGGGCAACGGGACCTTCGAGATGCCGCGGAACGACTTCAAGATCCGCGTGAACGATCTGTTCGTCGGCGAAGAAGGCGTCGGGCAGGTGAGCGGCTCGCTGACGCTGCGCGGCAAGGAACTGAGCGGCGACTTCGACGCCGCGTCGCCGCGGCTCGCCATTACCGGGACCGGGCGCGTCGCGCTGACGCCGCAGGCCGACGCCGAGCTCACGTTCCGTTTTCACGACAGTTCGCTCGATCCGTATGTCCGGTTGTTCGAGCCGCGGCTGTCGCCGTTCACGACCGCCGTCGCCAGCGGATCGATTCGCGTCGCCGGGGAACTGGCGGATTTCGATCACCTACTGGTGGACGCCACGGTGGACACGGTCGACCTGCGGCTGTTCGACTACGCGCTGAAAAACGCGGCGCCCATCCGGATCTCGCTCGACAAGCTCGACGTGAACGTGCAGGACCTGCAGCTGGTGGGCGAGGACACGCGCCTCCGGCTCGGCGGCCGCGTCGGCCTGCGGGATCGACGCATCACGCTCCAGGCGTCGGGCGACGCGAACCTCGGCATCCTGCAGGGATTCTCCCGCGACGTATTCGGATCGGGCCGCGCGGAGCTCACGGCGTCGGTGGACGGCCCGCTCGACGACCCGGTGTTCTCCGGCAGCGCGTCGGTGATCAACGGCCGCGTCCGCCACCTGTCGATGCCCAACGCGCTCGACGGCATCAACGGCATCATCCGGTTCGACGCGCGCGGTATCCGCCTCGACGAGGTCACGGCGCGGATGGGTGAAGGTCCGGTGCAGTTCGGCGGCCGGATCGGGCTGGACGGCTACCTGCCGGGCGAGCTGAACATCACGATGAGCGGCCGGGACATGCACCTCCGGTATCCAGAGGGCATCCGATCCGTCGTGGACGCCGACCTGTCCGTCCGCGGCAACTTCCGGGCGCCGACGCTCGGAGGGATGGTGACGGTCAAGAGCGCCGTCTGGACCCGCCAAATCGACACGTACGGAAACATCTTCGATCTGGTCGCGCAGTCGACAGCCGGCAGCGGTGGCGCCGCCGCGGCGCCGGCCGCGGTTCCCCTGCGGTTCGACGTTCAGATTTCCGTGCCGTCGACGCTGCAGGTCAACACCAATCTCCTGAGGCTGGTGGCGAGCGCCGATTTGACGCTGAGGGGGACCTACGACAAGCCCGTGCTGTTCGGCCGGGCCGACATCGGCCGCGGCGAGGTGACCTTCGAGGGCCGTCGGTATCGCGTCACACGAGGCGCGATCGATTTCACGAACCCCAACCGCATCGAGCCGTTCTTCGACGTCGAGGCTGAAACCAACGTCCGGGTGTCGGGCGGGCAGGCGTATCGCGTCACGGTCGGCGCCTCGGGTACGACGGAGCGGATGAGCAATCTGAAGTTCGAATCCGATCCGCCGCTGCCGACGGCCGACGTCCTGGCGCTGCTTCTGAGCGACGTGCAGCGGAACGACGTGCCCGAACTGCGCAAACTGCGCGGCTCGACCCAGATGCAGAGCGACATCATCACGGCCCGCGCGACGCAGGCGCTGACCAGCCCGATCTCGACCGAAATGACGAAGGTGCTGCAACAAACGGTGGGCCTCGATACGTTCCAGCTGTCTCCCTCCTTCGTCGACCCGACCAACGCGTCGCGCCTCAACCCGACGGCGCGCCTGACGATCGGCAAGCGGATTTCCGATCGCGCGTTCCTCACGTTCTCGAGGAGCCTGAACACCACGTTCAACGATCAGATCATTCAGCTGGAATTCGATCAGACCGACCGGTTGTACTGGCTGATCTCACGCAACGAAGACCAGCAGACCTATGCCGTCGAATTCCGCGTGAGGCACGCGTTCTAGTGGCATGTACGCGGTGAAGGCCGTGCGCGCAGCCGTCATGTGCTGTGCACTCGCGATCGGCGGTGCCTCGCCGGCGCGCGCGGCGATCAGCGAGTACCTGGGCAAACCCGTCGCCGCGGTCGTGTTCGTCATCGAAGGGCGGGACACGACCGATCCGTCGTTGTCCGATGTGATCGAGACGCGCGTCGGCATGCCGCTGTCGATGGCCGACGTGCGCGAGACCCTCGTGCACCTCTACAGCCTCGGGCGGTTCGACGATGTGCGCGTGGACGCGACGCTGAACGGCGCCGGTGTGAGCGTGCGGTACGATCTCAGCCCGGTCCACCCGGTCACCCACGTCGGGTTCGACTGGAAGTCCCCGGCTCCGGGTGCAGACGAAGATCGCCTGCGACGCGCCATTGCCGAACGAGGCGGCACGTCGCTGCGTGTCGGGCGCGCTCCCGAACTGGCGCTCGCCGTCAAGGATGCCATGAGGGAGCGCGGCTACCTCAACGCCGCGGTGACGCCCGGCGTCCAGATCGCGCACACGCCTCACACGACCACGCTGATCTTCACCATCGACCCGGGCGCCCGGACCATGCTCGGCACGCTGAACGTGACGGGCTCGCCCGGCGTGCCGGCGGCAGACCTGCTCAAGGAGCTGGGGCTCGCAACCGGAGCCCCGTACGAGCGCGATGCGCTGAACGAGCGTATCGAGAAGTACCTCTCGGGGGTCAGGAACCGCGGCTACTACGAGGCGAAGGTCACACCGGCCGTCAGCCTGTCGGATGGGGAACGCGTGGCAAACCTGACGATCGCGGTCGACCGGGGACCGCACGTGCGCGTCGTGTTCGCCGGCGACCCGCTGCCTGCGAACCGGCACGCCGACCTCGTGCCGGTCGAGCGCGAGGCGTCGGCGAGCGAGGATCTGCTCGAGGATTCGACCAATCGCATCGAGGAGTTCCTGCGCGCCCAGGGATACCGCGATGCCGTGGCGCCGCACACCCGCCGTGAAATGGACGGCGACCTGATCATCACGTTCAACGTCACCAGGGGACCGATGTTTCGGGTCGCGCGGGTGGATATCACCGGCAACGCGGCGCTGCCGGCCTCGACGTTCGAAACGGCCCTGCGGCTTCGTGAAGGCCTGCCGTACTCGGCCGCGGGACTCGACGCCGACATCGCCACGATCGAGAACGCCTACAGGCGTTCCGGGTTCGTCGGCGTCAAGGCCGACTCTGCCGTCGAGCCGCAGCCCGCACCGTCTGGCGCCCCCATCCCCGTCATCGTCCGCATCACCGTCCGCGAGGGCGTGCAGACGCTGGTGGGCGTCGTGGCGTTCGCGGGCAATCAGGCCGTGGACGAGGCCGGCATACGCGAGCTGGTCAGCCTGAAAACGGGCGCCCCGTTCGTGCCCGCGCAACTGGCGGCGGATCACGACGCCATCCTGCTCCGGTATGCGAATCTCGGCTTCGAGAACGCGACCGTGGACGTCAAGCCCGACGTCACGCGCGACGGCACACGCACCGACCTGCTCTTCACCGTGCGCGAAGGGCCGCAGGTGCGGGTGGACCACGTGATCATCGTCGGCAACGCCAGCACCAAGACGGAGACCATCGAACACGAACTGCAGTTGCGCGCCGGCGATCCGCTGGGACGGGAGGCGATGTTCGAAACGCAGCGCCGCCTGTCGGCGCTCGGGCTCTTCCGGCGTGTCAACGTCACCGCTGTGGCTCACGGCGACGAGGGGCGGCGCGATCTGCTCGTGTCGGTGGAGGAAGCCTCCATGACCACGATCGCCTACGGCGGCGGCCTCGAAGGGCGCCGGAAGGTCGTGGAGGAGCCCGACGGCGTGGCCGGCGAACGTTTCCAGGTTGCGCCGCGGGCGTCGGTGGAGCTCGCGCGCCGGAACCTGTTCGGCGGAAACCGATCGGCGACGTTCTTTGCCAGCGGCAGCCTTCCGCTGAATACAGGTGAACCCGTCGCGCCGGACCAGACCAGCGTGCCCGAGTATCGGGTCACGGGCACCTATCGCGAGCCGCGCGCGTTCGACCTCAAGGCGGATCTCTTTCTCGATGTCACGTTCGAACAGCAGATCCGCTCGAGCTTCGATTTCCGGCGGCGGGCGGCCAGCGCCGTGCTCGCCCGGCGTGTCACCCCTGCCGTGTCCATCAGCGGCAGTTATCAGATTCAGCGGACCGAGGTGTTCAACAACAGCGTCAGCCCCCAGGACCAGCTGCTGATCGACCGCGCCTTTCCGCAAGTGCGCCTGTCGTCATTCCAGGCGTCGATCGCACACGACACGCGGAACGATCCGGCAGACGCCGGCTCCGGCAACCTGTTCAGCGTGGATGCGCAGCTGGCGGCGCGGGCCATCGGTTCGGAGATCGGGTTCGTGAAATCGCGATACACGGCGCAGATGTTCCGCACCCTGCCCGGTCGCCGCCGCGTGGTGTTTGCGGGCAGCGCCCGCCTGGGGCTTGCGACCGGCTTTCCGCGGGAAATCGTGGACGCACAGGGCAACGTCCAGACGGTCGACGAGCTCGACACGAGCTCGCGCTTCTACGCCGGCGGTGACACGACCATTCGTGGCTTCGCGCTCGATGCCGTGGGTGTGCGCCACGATCCGCCGCAGGACGAGGACACACTGGACAGGAACGGTTTTCCCCTCGGCGGCAACGGCGTGATCGTCCTGAACGGAGAGCTGCGTGTGCCGCTGCGCACGGGGCTGCAGGGCGTCGGCTTCATCGACTCCGGCAACGTCTACCAGCGGGTGACGACGATCGACCTCGGCGAACTGCGCGCGGCGGCGGGTTTCGGCGTGCGCTACAAATCGCCGTTCGGTCCGATTCGTTTCGATCTCGGGTTCAAGATCAAGCGCCGGACCGACGAGCATCTGACGGCGTGGTTCGTGACATTCGGACAGGCGTTCTAGGTGCGACTATGAAAGGGCAGAGGGCAGAGGGCAAAGGGCACCTCAAGGTCGGGCAGGGCAGGCAGGCCGGGCGGGGCAGGCGGGCGTGGCTGGCTGGCTTCGTCGTCCTCGCCATGACGCTCGCCGGCGGAGTGGCTCGCGCCGAAACGATCGATCGCGTGCTCGCAGTGGCGGGCGGACAGGTGATCCTGTTGAGCGACGTGATGGCCGCGCTCGATCTCGGGCTGGTGTCGGACGATGGCGCCGCAGACCGCGTCGGCGCCGCGCTCGCCAAGCTGATCAACCGCGACCTGGTGCTCGTCGAAGCGAACCGCTACGCGCCGCCCGAGCCGGCCGACGCCGACGTGGACAAGGAGCTGGCCGCCGTGCGCGCGCGTTTCCCGTCGACGGCGGCTTTCGACGCCGTCCTGGCGCGGTCGGGCCTGACGGACCCGCAACTGCGCGTGATCCTCCGCGAGAACCTCCGCATCCGCGCGTACATCGCGCAGCGGTTCACCGGCGCGCAAGACGAAACCCGCCGGCTGATGCTGATCGACGAGTGGGTGGCCGGGCTGCGCCAGCGGTCCGACGTCGTCGACCTGTACGCGACAGCGCGCTAATCATTTAGTCATTTGGTCATCTGGTCATCGGTTCGATCAATTGAGAAATCTGGCCATTTCAACACGATGACCAGATGACCAGATGACCAATGACATTCACCGACTGACGAAGGCGAGATACTGCAGCACCTGAAACAGGTTGAAGCCGGAGTGGCTGACAATCGGCGCGATGACGGATCGGCGGCGCAGGTAGACGAAACCCCAGAAGAGGCCGAGGAACCCCGTCGCGATCGCGGCGTCGTAACCCTGGACCAGGTGTCCCGCGCCGAACGCGATGCTGCCGACGATGAGCCCCACGGTTTCGCCGCCGAGCCAGACGTCGAAGCGGTGCAGCACGAACGCGCGCTGGATTTCTTCGCGCAGGCCGCCGGCGACGACGACCACGATCGCGAAGATCGCGGCGTTGCGCGGACCCGTCATCAAATCCTGCAACGGGTTGTGGGCCACGTTGCGAAGCCCCGGCACGAGCGCCTGGATTGCGATCAGCACGACCACGCCGAGCGCGATCGCGGCGATGGTCAACCGGATGCCGAGCCGGACTTCCCCAGCGACTGGCCGCACCCCCAGCATGACGTCGCTCATCCGTTCGCCGTGTGCCCGCAGAAACAGCACGATCAGGCCGACGAGCAGCACCGTATCGACGAGCGAGAGCGTCACGATATAGCCGAACGAGAGCTGGCCGGCTGCGTCGAGCGGCGAGAAGCCGGCCGCGTTCAACGTTTTAGCGAGAGCGAACTGCGTCGGGTAATCGGAGCAGAGGATGACTTCGACAAGAGCGGCGAGACGCGCGAAAAGCAGAGGTGGGCGGGCGCCGGCGCCTGGGGGCTCGGGGGACTCGCCGCTCGACTGTTCCGCGTCCATCGGCTCAAAGCGTAACAGCCGCGGCGTTTTCGAGCCACCGCCCCGAATCCTGAGTCCCGAGGCGCTGAAAAATCCGCCTTCCACAGATATGCACAATTGTCCACATCTTGCGATCGCCCTAAAAGAGAGCCACAATATGTTGTAGATCGCAGTTGACAAACCCCTGAAACAGGGCGCATATTGATCCGCCGTCGCGGACAAGGCGATCAGCGGAAAAGCTCCCAGCTTTTTCGAGGACGCCGGGGCCGAAAAGCCTCGAGATTCCGATCTCCCGCCACGGTATTCCACGTAGTTCTTGAGATGTCGCTTCCGGGGCGGGGAGCGATCGTCGGGAGGGTTCATGAAAGATCGCGCTGCCTACCAAGCCGCTGGCTGCCAGCCAGCAAACGGTCGAAAGCAGCGGGACGCCGCACCTGCCTTCGGTTTCCCCTGATACCGAGAAGGCGCGCGCGAAAAAGACGTCGCCGTCAGGGCTGACGTTCCCGCGGTTTTTCACCGAAGCCGGCATCGATCCGTTCGACGAGGTCGAATGGGAGCTCCGCGCCGCGGTCATCGGCAGCGAAAGCGGCAGTGTCGTGTTCGAGCAGCGCGACGTCGAGATCCCGAAGACGTGGTCGCAGCAGGCCACCAACATCGTCGTCTCGAAATATTTCCGCGGCCAGATCGGCACGCCGGAGCGCGAGCACAGCGTGCGGCAGCTCATCGGCCGCGTCGTGAACACGATCACCGAGTGGGGCCGCAACAATAAGTACTTTGCGACCGACGAGGACCTCCAGGCGTTCAGCGACGATCTGAAGCACATCCTCGTCTACCAGAAGGCCGCGTTCAACAGCCCTGTCTGGTTCAACTGCGGCTTCGAGAAGGCGCCCCAGTGCTCGGCGTGCTTCATCAACTCGGTCCAGGACACGATGGACTCCATCCTGACGCTGGCGCGGACCGAAGGGATGCTGTTCAAGTTCGGGTCCGGCACGGGCACGAACCTCTCGCCGATCCGTTCGTCGAAGGAACTGCTGGCCGGCGGCGGCACGGCGTCGGGCCCGGTGTCGTTCATGAAGGGCTACGACGCGTTTGCCGGCGTCATCAAGTCCGGCGGGAAGACGCGCCGCGCGGCGAAGATGGTGATCCTCGACGCCGATCACCCGGACATCGTCGAATTCATCAACTGCAAGGTCGAGGAAGAGAAGAAGGCCTGGGCGCTCATCGATGCCGGCTACGACGGTTCGTTCACGGGCCCGGCGTATTCGTCGGTCTTCTTCCAGAACTCGAACAACAGCGTGCGCGTGACCGACGAGTTCATGCGCGCCGTGCTCGACGACGGCGTGTGGGAAACGAAGGCCGTGCGCGACGGCTCGGTGATGGATCGGTACCAGGCCCGCGACATGATGCGGCTCATCGCCGAGGGCACGCACGTGTGCGGCGACCCGGGCATGCAGTTCGACACGACGATCAACGAGTGGCACACCTGCCCGGAGACCGATCGCATCTACGCCAGCAACCCGTGCTCCGAGTACATGTTCCTCAACGACTCGGCGTGCAACCTGGCGTCGATCAACCTGATGAAGTTCGTGAAGGCTGACGGCGAGTTCGACGTCGTGTCGTACAAGGCGGCGATCCGGACGCTCATCACGGCGCAGGAAATCATCGTCGACAACGCGAGCTACCCGAGCGAATCGATCGGCAAGAACAGCCAGGCCTACCGTCCGCTCGGCCTCGGCTACGCGAACCTCGGCGCGCTGCTGATGTCGCGCGGCCTGCCGTACGACAGCGACGCCGGCCGCGACTACGCCGCCGCGCTGACCGCGCTCATGACCGGCGAAGCGTACGCGCAGTCGGCGCGAATCGCGCGCGACCACGGCGGGCCGTTCACCGGCTACGAGGCCAACCGCGAGCCGTTCCTGCGCGTGATGCGCAAGCACCGGGATTCGATGCGCGACGTCAACGCGCGCAACGTGCCTTCGGATCTCTATCAGACCGCCAGGTCGTCGTGGGACGATGCGGTGGAGCTGGGCGAGGAGTTCGGGTACCGGAACGCGCAGGCGACCGTGCTGGCGCCGACCGGCACCATCGGCTTCATGATGGACTGCGATACGACGGGCGTCGAGCCGGACATCGCGCTCGTGAAGTACAAGAAGCTGGTCGGCGGCGGGATGATGAAGATCGTCAACCAGACCGTGCCGATGGCGCTCAGGAAGCTCGGCTACACGCCGCAGCAGGTGGACGCCATCATCGACCACATCAACGTCCAGGAGACGATCGAAGGCGCGCCCGGGCTCAAGGAATCGCACCTGGCCGTGTTCGACTGCGCGTTCAAGGCGGCGAAGGGCCAGCGGTCCATCCACTACATGGGCCACATCAAGATGATGGGCGCCACGCAGCCGTTCATCTCGGGCGCCATCAGCAAGACGGTCAACGTGCCGAAAGAGGCGACGGTCGAGGAGATCACGCAGGCGTACATCCAGAGCTGGAAGCTGGGCGCCAAGGCGATCTCGATCTACCGCGACGGCAGCAAGCGGACGCAGCCGCTGAACACGTCGAGGGACAAGACCGCCGCCGAGATCGCGCAGCAGGCCGCCGCGTCGATGGTGACCGGCCCGATTCGCCGCAAGCTGCCCGACGAACGCCACGCGCTCACCCACAAGTTCGACATCCAGGGCCACGAAGGCTACATCACGGTCGGCCTGTTCGAGAACGGCCAGCCGGGTGAAATCTTCCTCGTGATGGCCAAGGAAGGTTCGACGATCTCGGGGTTCGCCGATGCCTTCGCGCAGGCGATTTCGTACGCGCTGCAGTACGGCGTGCCGCTCCAGGCGCTGGTGGACAAGTTCAGCCACGTCCGCTTCGAGCCGTCCGGCATGACGAAGAACCCGGAGATCCGCTTCGCGAAATCGATCGTCGATTACATCTTCCGGTGGATGGCGAGCAAGTTCCTGTCGAACGAGGCGCAGTTCCACGCCGGCGTCAACGGCCGCGAGCTCGACGACCACGCGCACACGGAGGCCGAGCAACTGCCGCTCGCGCCGGCGGCTGCGGCGGCGGCCAAAGCCGGGCTCGTACTCGACGATCCAGAACCAGGAAGATGCCCCGCCGTGCTCGACCTGCGGGGCGATCATGATCCGCAGCGGCGCGTGCTACAAGTGCTCCAACTGCGGGAATACGTCGGGGTGTGCGTAGAGGTTAGAGGTTGGGGACTAGGGGCTAGGGGCTGGGGAAGACAACGACACGCGGAAGGGCCGGGCTCACGCCCGGCCCTTTGTTTTTGGCCTTGCGCTGTTCGCCGCGACGGTGCGCGGCTGCGCTCGGCGTCGGTGGCGATTTACGATCGCCCGCGAAGCACAAGCTGAGAGCGCGCGGCTGGTTGACGCTACACTTCCTCGTCACGAGCACTCGGACGCGAGGTTGATCCATGTCGCGGATACCCGTCGTTGTTCTCCTCGGCCTGTGCGCCTGGGCGACGATCGTCGACGCGCAGGCGAACAAGCCGGCCACCGTCTCCCGCTACGCGGTACCCCGGACACCCTGGGGTGATCCCGATCTGCAAGGCATTTACACGAACAAGTACGAGCTGAACACGCCCTTCGAGCGGCCGAAGGCATTCGAAGGCCGGCGCATGGAAGACGTGACGACCGCGGAACTGTCGGAAATGGTCCGGCAGCGCCAGGCGGAGGTGGCTTACAGGCCGGACGGCCCGCAGGCGTTCACGCCGTTTCGAGATGTCTTCGAGCTGGCCAGGGGGAGCCGGCCCTGGCTCGTCATCGATCCTCCGGACGGGCGGATTCCGCCGCTCAGGCCCGATGCTGTCGATCGTGCGACGCCCGCCGACGCCAGCATCTATGCGGTCAACGAACGCTGGCCGGTGACGGGAAGCATTGCCGGCGGGCCTTTCGACGGCCCTGAGGATTTCAGCCTCTACGATCGATGCATCACGCGAGGGCTGCCGGGCTCGATGGTGCCGCACGTGCAGGGAAATTCCTACCAGATCGTCCAGGCACCGGGGTTCGTCGCCATTCGGTACGAGTTGATCCACGAAACCCGCGTGATTCCGCTCGATTCGCGTCCGCACGTCGGCGCCGCGATTCGGCTCGACATGGGCGATGCGAGAGGCCACTGGGAACGCGAGACGCTCGTCGTGGAAACCCGCAATTTCAAGGAGCGAAGCACCTACCGCAATGCCGCGCCCGGGACGCTGCGCCTCCTCGAGCGGTTCACGCGCACGGCACCGGACCGAATCGACTGGGCCGTGACGGTTGACGATCCCTCGACGTGGACGAGAAACTGGACGTTCATGGTGCCGCTGACGGCGAACAACGGCGAACGGATTTTTGAAGTCGCATGCCACGAAGGCAATCGCGCCGTGGAGCACATGCTCGAAGCCGCCCGCGCCGCGGAACACGCCAGAACTGAGTGACGGGCGGGTCGGGGGGGCCGGCGGGCCTATTCTCGCTTCAGCATCGCTTTTACAATCCTCCACCACTCCTGTTCGAGCGAGACCGTGACGAACGATTTTCCGGCCCGTCGATACCAGTAGCTGGCGTTCGCGAGATCGCCCTCCTTCCGGTCCTCCTGAATTCCTCGAGCGTCACGGAGCATTATCATCCCTCCCCGGCTCGCCCGACCTGCCGACCCCACCCGCCTTACCTGACCGACCCGACCTACCCGCCCCACCCGACCTACCTCCCCATCGCCTTCCCAATGAACTCCGTCACCGCTGGCGGTATGCGGAAACTCTTCGCCTCGCCGTCCGGCCAGTTCTCGCGGTCGGCCCACATCTTGTTCAGGCCCCGCTGAACACCCGGGTCGCCGCCGGTGATCTCCTTCACGATAACGGTGAACAGGTTCCAGTCGGGGTCGCGTGAGCCATTGAGCGATCGTTCCGCTCGCTCGATAGCGCCAATCGCCGCACCATCTGGCGCCGCCGCTCGCATAGAACCTGGCGCTGTTTCTGCAGAGCGTTCTTCAGGCCGGATGTCTTCTTCAGCAGCGGCCCAATGTCCCGCCGCGGGATGCCGACAAATTTGAGAACGACGATCTGCTCGAGCCTCGCGAAATCGGCGTCGCGATAGATCCTGTAGCCGGAACCCGGGCGCCGCAGCGGTTTCAGCAGGCCGAGCAGGTCGTAGTGGTGAAGCGCTCTGACGGCGACACCCGCGAGCGCGGCGAATTCCTGCACGCGATACATGCCGGAAAGAATATCTTCCCTGACGTAACGTAAGGGTCAAGCGAGACGTCCGGCTGAAGCCGGACGCTACGAATGGAAAGCCCGACCCGCACCTACCCGACCCGCCCGCCCCGCCGGCCCGCCCGACCTGCCCGCCCAGCCCTGGCCGGCTCAGTTGGCGGCGCCGCTGAAGGCGTCGAGCAGGATGGGCGTGAACTCGTGCATCTTCGAGATCTGCGGGTGGTGAGGGACGAGCCCGTCCCGGAACCCGCGGGCGCGCAGCTGGTCGAGGACGGCGGGATGGTTCGCGCGGTTCACGATCACGTGCACCGGCACCTCCCACGACGCGCCTTCGCCGCTCACGAGCGCGGGCGGCTGGTGGTCGCCGATGAGAATCATGACGAGGTCGCGATCGGCGCGCTTGCGGAGCAGGCCGCCAATCCACGTGTAGGTCGCGCCGAGCGCGTGCGCGTAGCTCGGACCGAGGTTCATCCAGTCCGGCTGCTGCGACCATGAACGCACGACGTCGGCCTGCTCGTAGGGATGCGGCGTCAGCATCCGCGGCCAGTCGGGCTGAAACGGCGCGGTCGGCGTGAACGGCGTGTGCGTGCCGGTCGTCGGGAAGAATACGAACAGCGGCGCGCGCGCGGACGGGTCCATCTCGGCGGCATCGAGGCGCGCCACGGCGAACTGATCGGGGATCGTCCACCAGCCGAACGGCGGCCCCTTGTAGGCGAGTTTCTCGCCGTCGTAGATGGCGTTGAACCCGTAGAAGATGCCTTCGGGCCAGCTCTGCTGAAGCCCCGGCATCACGGCGATCGTCCGGTATCCTCGCCGCCCGAACGCGGAAATCAGCGTATCGCGCTTCGAGCGCATGAGCAGCACGTTGGCGTCTTCATCGCGGATTTCGAGCCCCGACAACAGGCTGATGTGGGCCAGCCACGAATTGCCGCCGAAGGTCGGCGACTCGACGAATGCCGACACGACGTCGCGTCCGGTCTCGCGGATGTCCGCGTCGAGACGCGCACGCTCGCCGGCAACCGGTGCCGCGAGGTTGGCGTGGTCCCAGCTGACCGCGCCGTAGGACTCGATGAAGATCAGCAGCACGTCGGCGCCGCGGACACCCGCCAGGCTGACGTCCATCGGCGGGCTCTGCCCGAGGACGGCGCCGCTGCGGCCGGTCACCTCGGTGACGAGCAGCCGCGCCTGCCGCGCAATGGTGCTCGTGACCGGCGCCGGAAACGCGGAGGCGAGGAAGCTCTCCTCGTCGTAGAACCCGCTCAGGTTGTACACACGACCGACGCTGAACAGCACGATCACGACGACGGCAAGCGCGCCGAGCACGCGCCGCTCGGTGCGGCGGCTCATGGCGGCGTTCAACGTGCCCAGCGCCCAGCGGATCAGCGTGTACAGCACGAAGGGGATCACGACGGCGGCCGAGATGATGAGGAGGACGAGCCACCACGACGCCACGCGGGCCAGCATGGCGCCGACCGCCGACACATGGCGCATGTCCCAGAACAGATTGACTGGACGCCCGTAGAGTGCGGGCGCGGTCACGTCCGCGTACCGGACAACGATCAGCACGACCCACACGGCGCCGAGCCACGCGAGCGCGCGCCGCGACAGCGATGCGCCCCGCGACCGGGCGATCGCCATCGCCAGCACGCACACGGCGAGCTCCACCGACAGCGCGCCGTGCCAGCGGATGGCCGGCGTCGGCCATACGTTCTTGAACGCGAGCGACGCGTCGAGCACCACGAGCGCCGCCGCGAGCGTCACCAGTCGTGCGCTACTTCCCTGACCTCTGTTTGACAGCGTTGTCTCCACTTCCTACGATAGAGAATTACTTCTATGTTGGATCAGATTCGCACATGCCTGCGAGGAGCGCTGAGCGCGCTTTCCCGCACGGCGCGTCTCCCGCGGCGCTACCTCAGGACGAAGAAGGAAAAGCTGGGGCACGAGCTGACGTCTGTCTAGTGCGCCAGAGCCACACCACGTCCACCAGGAACGAGGCACCCAGCGCAGCAAGCGAGACGGCCGCCACGGGTGCGCTGGCGTCCGCCGGGATGATGGGCGCAACGGCCATGCAGAGGCCCGCAATCTGGACGACGCACACGGTCTGACGCCGCCGGCTGGGCGGCAGCGGACGCGAGACCCACGGCAGAACCCATCCGGCCGCGACGAACGCGTAGCGCAGCAGGCCCGACAACAGCACCCAGCTTCCCGCTTTGCCATGCTGCCACGCGAGGACGGCCAGGACCATGATCAGCAGCGCGTCCACTTCCATGTCGAACCGCGCGCCGAACGCGCTGGAGAGGCTGCTGCGCCGCGCGAGCCAGCCGTCCACGCCGTCGAGCAATTCCACGATCACCGCAAGCCACACGGCAGCAGCCGCGACGGACGCCACGGCGGGCTCGCCGACGAAACCCGCGACGAGCGCGACGAGCGCTGCCCGCGCGAGCGTCATCTGGTTGGCGGGGCCGAAGCGGGAGAAGGGATGATGCGCGCCGGCCGTCCAGGCGGCGATGATCGTCACGACTGCGAGCGTCGCGGCGGCTTTCGCCGCGTAGAAGCCGTCAACCGGCAGCGCGCCGCGCGCGAGGATCGCGAGGACTGCGACGGCGGCGCACGCGAGCGCGCCGGCGGCCGCAACCCGACTCCGCAGGTTCACGTTCGGGATTGTAACGTGCCGGCGAAAAGCTCCAGAATTGACGCCGATGAATGACGACGCGCGCGCGTTCTGGGTCGCCTCGCCGGGCATCGGGGAGATTCGGCGCGAGGCGCTGCCGCCGCCCTCGCCAGACGACGTCGTGGTACGCGCGTTGTACAGCGGCATCAGCCGGGGCACCGAGGCGCTCGTCTTCCGCGGACGGGTGCCGCCGAGCGAGCACGAGCGCATGAGGGCGCCGTTTCAGTCCGGTGCGTTTCCGGCTCCGATCAAGTACGGCTACGCGAGCGTCGGCATCGTCGAGCGCGGCCCCGGCGATCTGCACGGGCCGGCATGTGTTCTCGCTGTACCCGCATCAGACCCGCTACGTCGTGCCGGCATCGGCCGTCCATCCCATTCCGCCGGCGGTTCCGCCGCAGAGAGCCGTGCTGGCTGCCAACCTCGAGACCGCGATCAACGGCCTGTGGGATGCGAGCCCGCGGATTGGCGACCGCGTTGTCGTGGTCGGCGCAGGCACGGTCGGAAGCCTCGTGGCGTGGCTCGCGGGACGCATTCACGGCTGCGACGTCGAGCTCGTCGACGTCAACCCGAAACGCGCAGCCGTGGCGGGGGCGCTCGGCGTGCGTTTCGTGGAGCCGGAGGCCGTCGCCGGGGGCGCGGATGTCGTCGTGCACGCGAGCGGATCGGCGGCCGGCCTTGCGCTTGCGCTGCGCATCGCCGCGTTCGAGACGACGATCGTCGAGCTCAGCTGGTATGGCGATCAGGCTGTTTCGCTTCCGCTGGGTCAGGCCTTTCATGCCGGCCGCCTGACGATCAAATCGTCGCAGGTCGGCACCGTCGCCTCGTCGCAGCGCGGGCGCTGGGACTTCCGGCGCCGGATGGCGTTCGCGCTGGCGTCGCTCGCCGACCCGGCCCTCGACGTGCTCATCACCGGCGAGTCGGACTTCGACTCACTGCCGCAGGTGATGGCGGACCTGGCGGACGGCACGCGCGACGCGTTGTGCCACCGCGTGCGTTATGAACCCTGAACCTTGAACCCTAACCCTGAACCCTGAACCATGAACTTTGACCCTTCGAGAGGCTCCCATATGTACAGCGTGTGCGTGCGCGATCACGTGATGGTCGCGCACAGTTTTCGCGGCGAAGTGTTTGGCCCGGCGCAGGCGCTCCACGGCGCGACGTTCGTGGTGGACGTCGAGTTCCGCCGTCCTGATCTCGACGCTGACAACATCGTTGTAGACATCGGGCGCGCCAGCCAGACGCTGCGCGTGATACTCGCGGACCTGAACTACCGCAATCTCGACGACGTCGCAGCATTCAAGGGGCTGAACACGACGACCGAGTTTCTCGCGAAGAGGATCTTCGACGCGATGGCGGCTGCCATTCGCCGCGGTGATCTCGGCGCCGGCGCGGGCGCCGTTCAAAGCCTCCGCGTGATGCTGCACGAATCGCACATCGCGTGGGCGGCGTTCGAGGGCCGGCTCTCCTGAGCGGAAAATCACTCGTCCTGCTGGTCCCGGGCCGCATCGACACCCTCACCGGAGGCTACGGTTACGATCGACGCGTGGTCGCCGGCCTGTCGGCGCGAGGTTGGGCGGTCACCGTCCGCGAACTGCACGACAGCTTTCCGTTCGCCGACGCCGCAGGCACTGGCTGACGCCGGTCGCGCTCTCGCGGCGATTGACGACGACGGCATCGTGCTCGCCGACGGCCTCGCGTTCGGCGCGATGCCGGAGGAAGCGGAAAGGGAAGCCGCCCGCCTGCGGCTCGTCGCGCTCGTGCATCACCCGCTGGCGGCTGAAACCGGGATCAGCGCGGACGCCGCCGCGGCGCTCGAGGTCAGCGAGCGGCGCGCGCTCGCGACGGCCCGGCGCGTCGTCGTGACCAGCCGCGGCACCGCGAAGGCCCTGCGACCCTACGGCGTGGCGGAGGATCGAATCGACGTCGTCGAGCCGGGCACGGATCCGGCACCCCTCGCGCGCGGGATCGGGCGGCGGCGCGGTGCACCTGCTGTGCGTGGCCGCACTTGCTCCGCGAAAGGGCCACGAATTGCTGTTTCACGCGCTGGCCTCGATCCCGGAGCGAAACTGGCGGTTGACGTGCGTGGGGAGCCTCGAACGGCATCCAGACGATGGCGGAGACGCTGCGTACGCTGGCGCGGACGCTGAATCTTGACGGGCAGATCATATTTGCGGGCGAGGCGACGGCGGCCACGCTGCCGCCGTTCTATGCGTCAGCCGACGTGTTCGTGCTGCCGACACTGTACGAAGGATATGGAATGGCCGTCGCCGAGGCGCTGGCGCGCGGGCTCCCCGTCGTCAGCACGAAGACTGGTGCGATCGGCGATCTCGTGGGCGGCACGGCGGGGATCGTCGTCCCGCCGGGCGACGTGCAGGGGTTCGCGCGGGCCTTGTCGAGCGTGTTGGGCGACTCGGGCGTTCGTCAGCGGCTGGCGGCCGGCGCCCGCCACGTGCGCGACAGGCTGCCGACGTGGGACGATGCGGCGAACAGGATGGACGCCGTGCTGAGCCGGGTGCTGGGCTGATGGGAGGGTTCAGCGCCGACTGGCTCGCCCTCCGCGAGCCGTCCGATGCGCGCGCGCGTTCAGCGGCGCTGACGGCCGCCGTTCTGGATCGTCTCGGGGGCGCCACCGAGGTTCGCATCCTCGACCTGGCGGCCGGCACGGGAGCCAACGTTAGATACCTCGCAGGGTGCCTTGCGGGGGATCGGCGAAATCGGCACTGGCTATTAGCGGACAACGACGCGGCGCTGCTGGCTCGCGTCCCGTTGCACATCGGGCCGTCTGATCGAGTCGAAACGCGCCTGATCGATCTCGCGGGGGCGTTCGACCCCGCGGCCGACAACCTCTGTGAAGGCCGGGACCTCGTCACCGCATCCGCGCTGCTCGACCTCGTCTCCGAGCGCTGGCTTGAGGCGCTCGCACGTCGGTGTGGCGATGCCCGCGCAGCCGTCCTGTTTGCGCTGACGTACGACGGTGACTTTCATTGTTCGCCTGAAGAACTTGAGGACGAGACCGTCCGTGAGCTGGTGAATCGCCATCAACGGATCGACAAGGGATTCGGGCCGGCGCTCGGGCCGGAGGCGTCGGAGTTCGCGTCGAATGCGTTTGCGGCGCTTGGCTACGAGGTGCAACGTGCGCGAAGCGACTGGAGGCTCGCAGCAGATGTTCCGGAGCTCCAGAGCCTGCTTATCGATGACTGGGCAGAAGCGGCTGAGACGATGGCACCGGAACGTGCGGCGCTCTTTCGTGACTGGAGAGCCCGGCGCCTCGCGCACGTGGCCGCCGGCCAGTCGCGTCTCACCGTTGGCCATGAGGAGCTTGCGGCCTGGCTGACGTGAGTCCCTAGGGTCTCGCCGGGCTAAGCCTCAGAAGCAGGTCGTCATTGGCTGCGGCCGACGAGACGCCTCGGTTGCTCGTGCACACATACAGCAGGCCGTCAGACCCAGCCATGACGTCGCTCAGGCGGCCGAACTGCCCGTCGAGCAGCCGCTCAGTGGACTCGACGCGACTTGGATCGCGAGGATCGAAATGAACACGTTGGACATGTTGACCAGCTGCGCCCGCAACGAACAAGTCATTGGTAAAGGCGGGGAACGCGGTCGCGGAATAGAACGCGGCGCCCGAGGCAGCCATCGCCGAGTCGAGTACAGCAGCCAGTGAAGTCTCAAAGGCAGGCGACAAGAAACCGAGGACGTCACGGCCCTGCCGGTCATATTCGGCCAGCCATAAACGCCCACTCTTCGGCTGCCAGTCGAAACCAGCTGTTGCAACGTGGCCGGTGGAGATGATGGGGGAAGACCGGGGATTGTCGCTCGGAGTTGTCCCGTCGTCATTCAGTCGGAGAATCTTTCCAGCGTAAGAGGCAAAGCTGTCTACAGTGGACCAGTCGGCTGCAGGAAACGCGACGTACAACTTCTGGTCGGGTCCAAACCGAATCCGGGGCGGTCGCGGCGCGACGACGGCAACAGCATCTTCGAGGATGACTACGGCTTCACCCAGGACGTTGTTCAATTCGCGAAATCGAACGATTCGGTTGACCGGAGTCCCGTCGCCACGACGTCCTACGTACGCCAGATAGACGCGGTGGTTCGATCCAAACTGCGGATCAAGCGTCATTCCGATCAGCCCGGCGCCAGCGACGCGCTGAGCATCGCGAAGGGCAGGAGCCGGTGCCGAAAGGAGCTGATTTCCCTGCCACACAGACACGTCACCTGAAGCCTGAGCGACAAAGATGCGCCCATCGGCCGTCATCGCGAGCGCGGAGGGCGTGTCGAGGCCGGTCGCGATAGTGTCGACGATGACGCGCGTGCCACCAAGAGTTGTGACCACACTCGAAACGGCCCCTGAGCGGACAGGAGCTGTCTTTACCGGGGCCATCGTCAGGTAGATGGGCGCCGAGCGGCCACTCTCGAGTCCGGCGGCAGTTGCTGTCAGTTCCAGACGATGGGCCCCGGTAACATGCGATGGCAGGGAAGCCGCGCATGTGAATGCCGTGCCTGCCTGCTGGCAGCGGGCATTGAGAGCAACAGGCACGTCGTCAACGTACGCGCTGAACCGCAAGCCTGAGGCCTCAGCCGCGTCCGAGGTAACCTGGTTCCACCAGCCCAGTCGTTCCGTGCCCACCACCGAAATCGACGAACCTGGCGATTGGCCGTCAGCCGGGGGCGGGCGCGGGCCGAAGCACTTTGGCCGCCACAGGGTACGGTCGTCAACACGATGGCGGCAATCAGACAGCGCGTTTGGAACACCCTATCGATCCTACTCAACCCCTCGCTCTGTCTACCACTACCCGGCTTTCGGATTTCCGGCCCGCCGGCAGGCTTCTCGAGCCAGAATCGGAGAGCAAGACAAGTGGGCGGCCAGTGTTTCGGATCAGATCACGCGGTTCACAACCGTAGTATCGATTTGTTCAACAAACCCGTCGCCGGATCTCAGATCGCAGTCGAACAGCACGTCGCCGCCCATGCGAAACACGCGGTAACGTGGCCGATGGCAGTCGCTGAGCGTCGCGCGCGGCGGCAGCCGAATGGCCGGTCGGCCGTCGCCGATAATGAGCGGCGCGATGGCCACATGCAGGCGATCGAGCAGGTTCGCTTCGAGAAAGGCCGACACCGTGACGCCGCCGCCTTCCACGAAGATTCGGCGACCGCCGCGGTCGCGCAGCGCGCTCAGCAGCTCGACCACCTGTTCGCCGGCGGATCCCGCGTCGAGGCCGAGGATCGTGGCGCGGCCGAAATGCGTTTCGCCGGCGGCGATGAGCGTCCGTGTGCATGCGTATACAGTCGGCGCGTCGGCGTCGTCGAAGACACGGTATTCGCTCCGCCAGGCGCCGGCTGGGGTCGAAGACGACGCGCAGCGGGTTGGGGCCTGCCACGTGGCGCGTGGTGAGCTGCGGGTTGTCGGCCGCGACGGTACCGGCGCCGACGACCACGACATCGCAGAGCGCGCGCATGCGGTGCAGGTGGAGTATGTTCTCGGGACCGGTTACAAACTGCGACTCGCCCGTGTGCATCGCGATGAAACCGTCGAGGCTCTGGCCCAGGTGGCCGATCGCGACAGGTTTCGCCGCCGTCGCGCTGCAAATCGGCAGGTACAAGTCGAGCAGACCGCCGGCCGGATCGCCGGCCGGAAGGCAGGCGCTCCAGCCGCTGCCGGGCTGCCAGATGACGATTGCGTCCGGATGCCCGATCGTCACGCCTCGCAGCCGCGCGGAGGCGTCATCCCAGGTAAAGGCGGCGGGTTCGGCAGCGCCGGCCAGCCGATCGGCGTGGTCGGCTGCGGCGAGCGTGATGCGCCACGTGCGATCCGCAGTGTGTTCGCCGGCCGCGCTGGTGGGTGGCTGCACTGTCTATGATGAATTATAGCGGCCGCACGATTGAGGGTTCCCTGCGATGAGTCGCGTCGACCGCCTGATCGGGATGGCGCGCTCCGTCGCAATCTACCACGCGATTCCGTGGCGGCAGCGCGGGCTCCGGCGCTTGTACGCGGGCTTCGTCAAAACCGGCGACCTGGTGTTCGACGTGGGAGCGCACGCCGGCAATCGGTACGCGCGCCTTCGCGGCGCTGGGCTGCCGCGTTGTCGCCCTCGAGCCTCAGCCGGACTTCGCACGCTTCCTGAAGGCCGTGTTCGGTCGATCGCCGCGCGTGGAGATCGTCGAGGCCGCCGTCGGCGCGACGGTGGGGAAGGCGTCCTTGTCGATCAGCGACAGGACGCCGACGGTCACGACGGTGGCCACGGGCTGGCGCGATGCCCGATCGCGCGAGGCAGACTTCGGCGGCGTCCGCTGGAACCGCCGCGTCGAAGTCGAGATGACGACCCTCGACGAGCTGATCGCCAGATGGGGAGCGCCTGCTTTCGTCAAAATCGACGTCGAGGGCGCGGAGCCGGCCGTGCTGGCCGGCCTCACGCAGCCCGTGGCGGCGCTGTCGTTCGAGTACGTGCCCGCCGCTCTGGCCGAAGTGCGGGCCTGCGTGGGTCGCCTTGGCGAGCTCGGGACGTTCTCCTTCAACTGGTCGGCAGGCGAGTCGTTCCGGATGGAGTCAGCCTCGTGGCTGAGCGGGAAAGAACTGCTGTCGAGCCTCGACACGCCTCGCGGCCGGCAGCGGTCGGGGGACGTCTACGCGCGCCTGAGCCGGTAAATTCTTTCGAGCGCGCCGGCGTATACGGATAGGCGCACCAAAACATCTGGTCATTTGGTCATCTGGTCATCGTTGATCAATTGGAAGATTTGCCAGATTTTCCAACGATGACAGATGACCAGATGATTAGATGACCAGGGAGTGATGATGAGCGAACGCATATTGGCTGTCATGTCGGTATTGATGCTGGCCGCGTCGGCCGCAGCGGCCCAGCCGCCGCCGCCGGGCCCGTGGGGACTGCGCTGGGTCTTCAGCGCAACTACGCGCAGATGAAAAACAACATCACGTCCTCCGCCGAGAAGATGCCGGAGGCCGATTACTTCTTCAAGCCCACGCCCGATATTCGCGGCTACGGTCAGTTGTGGGCGCACGTCGCCGACGCCCAGTTCGGGCAGTGTTCGGGCGCCAAAGGCGTGCCCAATCCGCGACAGGGTCAGCCGAGCTTTGAGACGCTCACGACGAAGGCGGAAATCGTGAAGGCCCTCGCTGATTCGTACGCGTTCTGCGACGATGCCTTCTCGTCGCTGACGGATGCGTCGGCCTCCGAGATGATCTCGAACGGCCGCGGCGGCCAGCAGTCGCGTGCGGTGGCGCTCCTGGGTGTGATCGGGCACGGCAGCGAGATGTACGGGATTGGCACGGTCTACCTGCGTCTCAAAGGCCAGATTCCGCCGTCCACCGAACTCTTCATGCGCGGCCGCGGCGCTCCCGGCGGCGGCCGCGGCGGCGACGGGCGCGGGCGGTAATTGTCCTGGAGTAGTGCGGACCTTCAGGTCCGCCCCGTTCCGGCAGGCCTGAAGGCCTGCACTACGCTGGAGAGCCATCCTTGCCACGCATCGGAAGACTCCGTTACGTCGACGTCCCCGCCTCCCCGGCAGCCCGGGGGCGGGGCACCCTCGTCCTCCTCCATGGGTTCCCGCTCAATCCCAGCATGTGGGAGCCACAACTCACGCTGGCCGCGAACGGCTGGCGTATCGTCGTGCCCGAGCTGAGAGGCTTCGGGGCCGGTGCGGGCGACCCGCCGACCACGTCGATCGACGACTACGCCGGGGACACCATCGACCTGCTCGACGCGCTGCATATCGAAACGGCCGTGATCTGCGGGCTGTCGATGGGCGGCTACGCAGCGTTCGCGATGTTCCGGCACGCGCCGCGGTATTTTCACGCGATGGTGCTGGCCGACACGAAACCGCAGGGCGATTCCGCTGAGGCCGTCACCGGGCGGAAGGGCATGCAGCAGCTGGTTCGTGAAAAAGGCCAGGCTGCCGTGGCCGACGCGCTGCTGCCCAAGCTCGTCGGCGACACGACGAGACGCGAGCGGCCCGACGTGATCGACGATCTGCGGGGGCAGATCACCGGCAATTCTGTCGAGTCCATTGCCGGCGCGCTCGACGCGCTGATGACGAGGCCCGATTCCACGCCCACCCTCGCCACAATCCACTGTCCTGTTCAGATCCTCGTCGGCGATGAGGACGCCATCACGCCGCCGGCACTCAGCGAGCAGATGCAACGCGACATCCCCGGCTCCGAGCTGACCATCATCAAAGGGGCCGGCCACATGTCGAACATGGAGCAGCCTCGACTGTTCAACGACGCGCTCGCACGATTCCTCGAGCATCGGGTATAGTCGGACGTACCGCTATGCTCGGGATGGGAATCGGGCTTCCGTTACGTCCGGCTAACGCTGGACGCTGCATCCTCGTTGTCTTGCTGCTCGCGGCCTTCGCCGCGCCGTCGGCGCAGGACTCCGTGCCGGTTCCGAGGCAGTCCGCGCTCGATCAGCTGCTCGACCTGTACGTGCGCGATGGTTTCGTGTACTACCGCGCGCTGAAGGCCGACCGCGCCAAGCTCGACGGCTACATCAGCCAGATGGCGGGGGAGAACATCGCGGGTTTCTCGCGCGATGAGCGCGTCGCGTTCTGGCTGAACGCCTACAACGCGCTCGTGATGCGCACGGTAATCGACCGGTACCCGATTCAGGGACACGCGCCGGCGTATCCGTCGAAGAGCATCCGGCAGATTCCCGGCGCCTTCGAAGGCATGCAACACCGTGTGGCCGGCCGAATGCTCACGCTCGACGACATCGAGAAGAAAGTGCTGCCCGAGTTCAACGATCCGCGCGTGTATCTCGCGCTCGGCCGCGGCGCGGTGGGAAGCGGGCGGCTGCGCAGCGAGGCGTACGTGGCGGCACGGATCGAAACCCAGCTGAGTGAGATGGCCGCGGAGTGCACGACCCGTCCAGTCTGCGCGCAGGTGGACCGCAGCGGCAACAAGGTCATGGCGAGCGCCATTTTCTCGTGGCGCGAGAAGGAATTCGCGGCGGCGTATGGCGCGGCCGCCGCCCCGGTGTTCGCCAACCGCAGCCCCATCGAACGCGCCATCCTCTCGATCATCGAGCCCCGGCTCGTGCCCGCGGAGCGCCAGCTCCTGGCCCAGAACACGTTCCAGGTCGTCTTCGAGCCCTTCGACTGGTCGCTGAACGACCTGACCGGCCGCGGCGGACGCTAGTCTGGTCCGTGGTCCTTCGGTCTTGGTCCTTGGTCCGTCCTCAGTCCGCGTACTTGGTCCCACCTGAATCCGAGTAGTCCCACCTGAATCCCCGTATGATTGGCGCATTTGGTTCAGGTAATGGGGACCCGAACGTGCGAGGGACGGAGGCCCAGGAACCAATGACCAAGGACCAAAAGGCATGGACCTCCACCTGACAGACAAAGTGGCCATCGTGACCGGATCGACGCGCGGGCTCGGGTTCGCCACGGCCAGGGCGCTCCTCGGCGAGGGCTGCAACGTGACGATCTGCGCAAGAGGCGAAGAGGGGCTGGCCGGCGCCACCGCGGAGCTCCGCAGCGTGCCCGGCGGGCAGGCGCGTGTCCTCGCGATTCAGGCCGATCTGGCCACTGACAAAGGCGTCGCCGACGTGGTGATGCGCACGGTGGAGACGTTTGGCGGCCTCGACATCCTCGTTAACAACGTCGGGCTGGCCAAAGGCAGCGGGATCACGGATACGACCGATGCCGAGTGGCGGGAGGCGTTCGACCAGACGCTCGTGCCCGCGATCCGGGCGTCTCGAATGGCCGTGCCCCACATGCGCCGCCGCGGCGGCGGGTCGATCATCATGATCGCGTCGATCTGGGGACGCGAGTCGGGCGGCCGGATGACGTACAACGCGGTGAAGGCCGCCGAAATCAGCCTCGCCAAGTCGATGGCCCAGCAGCTGGCGCGCGACAATATCCGCGTCAACAGCGTGGCGCCGGGGTCGATTCTGTTTCCGGGGGGATCCTGGGATCGGCGGCAGCGGGACGATCCTCAGGGGATCGCCGATTTCGTCGCCAGGGAGCTGCCGTTCGGGAGATTTGGCCGCCCCGAGGAAGTGGGAGCGGTCGTCGCGTTCCTTGCCTCGCCGAGCTCGAGCTGGATCAGCGGGGCAAGTGTGCCCGTTGACGGCTGCCAGTCACGCTCCCAGATCTGATGGCGGGACGCCCGTCGTCGTTCCGGCCCTCGGTGCGAGCGGTGCGACCGCCGGTGAAGTGTCGGGGGGCTGGAGCGCGGGTCGTACGGAACCTGACCGGGAACCCTTCGGGGTTTTCGTGCTCACCGGCATCGGGCTCGGTGACGTCTGTCGAGTGAAGGAAGAAACCTCTGCGCCGCACTCGCGGCTCGCCTGCGTTCATCTTCAGTACTCCTGCAATTCTTATCGGCTCCCTTGAAAAAAAAGATAGCAGCCGGTACTCGACGCGTCAACAAATTACTGCGCAACTTTTCGAAAAAAGATCGCAAAGAGCGGCAAGCCGGCGAGGATGACGACGAAAGTCGTTATCGTCGGGATCGGATCTGTAACGAGCGCGTTGACGATGAACCACGTCACGGCGCCGATGAATATCGCCGGAACGATCGGATAGCCGGCCACGTGGTGCCGGCTGCCGCCGGGCCGCCGGCGCAGGCGGAAGATAGCGGCGACGCTCAGTGCGTAGAACGGCCAGATGGCCAGGACGAACGTGTTCGTCAGAGCCTCGAAGGTCCGGCTCATCACCAGTGCCATTCCGAGCAGCGCGGACAGGAGAATGGCGGCGTACGGTGTGTGGAAGCGCGGGTGTACGCGAGCCAGGGCGCGGAAGAAGAGGCCGTCGCCGGCCATCGCGAAGAACACGCGCGGCGCCGCCAGCATGCTGCCGTTGACCGAGCTGAACGAGGAAATCATCACGAACAGCGAGACGAGGACGACGCCCGTCCGCCCGAACAGCGTCTGCATCACGTCGGCGGCGACGAGCGGCGACTTTCCGATGGCCTCGACCGGCAGGACGTAGAGGTAAGCCACGTTGGCCAGCAGGTAGAGCCCGACGATCGCCAGGGTTCCCACCACGATGGCACGTGGGAGGGTGCGCTCGGGGTCCTTCACCTCGCCGCCGGCGAACGACACGTCCGCGAAGCCGTCGTAAGCCCAGAGGACGCTGACGAGCGCAAGCCCGATGCTGCCGGCCCCAATTGACGAGGCCCCTGCTGCCGAGGCGTGAAAGTGAGAAACAGCCGCGCCGTGCGCCCCTCCAAGCACGAGCGCACAGCCGACGAGCGTCGTCAGCGCCAGGAACTTGGCCGCGGTCGACCAGCCCACGATGGCGGCGCCGATGCGGGCTCCGCGGATGTTGGCGAAGGCGGCGCAGCCGATGGCGGCGGCCGCCAGGCCTCGGGCACGGAGGGGATGCACCGCCGGATCGATGCCGAAAGTCCGGAGACCGTATTCGCCGAAAACGATCGACATGCCGCCGAGGGCGTTGGCGCGGATCAGCACCAGCTCGGCCCAGCCGAACAGAAATGCCACGGGCCGCCCCCAGCCTTCTCGCAGGTACGCGTAGAACCCGCCGGTTTCCGGGAGCATCCTGGCCAACCCGGCAAACGAGAGTGCGCCGCACAACGTGATGATGCCGCCGAGCGTCCAGACGGCAAGCATCGCGATTGGATCCGGCAGCAGCCTGGCAATACCGGCCGGCGTCCGGAAAATGCCCGATCCGATCGTGATGCCGACAACGAGCCCGGCCGCGCTCCAGAAGCCGAGCGTTCTGGGCAGGCTTTTCAACGGGCGGGCATCGTCCACGTCGCGGGGATAGTAGCATCTGTCCGTTGCCGGACATTCCGGATTCACCCTGCAAGGAGGGATCGTGCGTCACCAGAAAGGATTTTCGCGCCGGCAGTTCATCGGCGCGGCGACTGCCGCCGGGACCGCTGCGGCATTCGGTACGGGCCAGACGTCCATCGCTGCGGCCGGTCAGCCGCCACCACCTGCGGCCGCCGGCAGCCGTGCGCAGCCCGAATCCACGCTGCTGCTCACCAACGGCCGGATCCACACGATGGACGCGCGGAACACCATCGCGAGGAGCGTGTCGATCCGGAACGGCCGATTCGTCGCGGTCGGTGACACGCCGCCCGCCCGTGCCGCCAACACGCGGATCGTGGACCTGAAGGGACGAACCGTCGTGCCCGGCCTCATCGAAGGCCACGTGCACATCGTCAGCCTGGCCAATCGCCCTGGCTATCACACCCCGCTCGAGAACACCGCGTCGATTCGGGAGATCCAGGAAACGCTGGCCGCGCGGCGGAAAGACGTACCCGCGGGTCAGTGGATGACGTCGATGGGCGGGTGGCACCCCAATCAGTGGGCAGAGCACCGGCACCCGACGCGTCAGGAACTGGACGCCGCCGTCCCGGACCGGCCGGTCCTGCTCTACGAGCGGTTCACCGGGCCCTGTGCGACGAACAGCCTCGGCAAGGCGTTCTTTGATGCGGCGGACGCCGCGGCGCCCGTTCACCCCGACATCGTGCCGGTGAAGGTCGCGGAGAATGGGGCCATTGCCGCGGCGGGATTCACCGGAGGCGGGCCGTCGGCGAGCGCGCTGTTCCACCTGCGGAGGTTGCAGACCTTCGAGGACAAGAAACGGAGCACGCTCGACGCCATGGCGTATTCCGCGAGCCTCGGGCTGACCGCACACCTCGACGAAGTGCTGTTTCCGACGCCGGGCCCGCTTCATCCCAGCCAGATCCTGTCCAACCTCGACCAGTACCGCATGTATGACTCATGGCTTGCGCTCCACCGCGAAGGCCGGACGTCAGTGCGCCTGCAGATGAACTTCCTGCAGAACCAGAACGACCCTGCGCTGCCGGAGCTGAAAGAGCGCCTGAGAAACCAGTTTCAGTTCTTCGGCGACGACATGATGATGACCGGCGCGATCGGCGAGTGGGCCGCGCCGCTGGCCAGCGGCGCCGTCTGGCGCGAAGCGCAACGTCTCGTCGCGCAGGCCCGGTGGCGCAACGAGAACGCCGTGCAGGATTTGAACGGCCTGCGTCAGGTCGTCGAGGCGTACGAGGCGGTGAACAAGGAGTTCGACATCACCGGCCTGCGGTGGATGGTCCATCACGTCCCCGTCGTCACCCCCGATTTGCTCACGCGATTGAAAGCGCTCGGCGGTGCTGTGGAGATGGGTGCGTTCCGGTGGGTGACCTCGAACGATCCCAAAGTGGTCGTCGGCCCGCAGTTCCGGACCATTGTCGATCACGGGATCCAGGCCGGCATTCACGGAGACGGGGCGCACATCGCGCCGCTCAACCCCTGGCTGCACATCTATTTCGCGGTGACTGGCGTCAACTCGTTCGGCGACAAGGTCAACGGCGACCAGCAGATCACGCGCGAGGAAGCGCTGCGCCTCTTCACGAAAGGCAATAGCTGGTTCCTGCGCATGGACGAGAAGATCGGCATGATTGAGGTCGGACGGCTCGCCGACCTCGTCGTTCTCAACCGGGACTACTTCACCGTGCCCGACTCGGATATCCGGAAGATCCGCTCGATCCTCACAATCGTAGAAGGCCTCATCGTCCACGACTCCAGGCCGCGCTAGTTGTGGTTTTTTGCACGCCCATTCGCGGATGAGCGTTTGCATGACGCGCTCGGCTTTGGCGTTCGTTACGGGTGCGAGCGTTTCAGGCGGACTGATGTGACACAGCGTCGAATGGATCGAGTCAGGACATGAGCGGCGCGACTATGGTCATCAATAGGCGCGTGCGCGTACTCCGAGCCAATGGCCTGCACGCGGGCGCGTCGATCACCGTGATCCGATCGCCCATCCTGGCGGCGGCGTGTCGCGTCGCCCGCAGTCGTTCCACAGCCCTGATCAGTATGCCGGCGATGGGCGCACCAGCGACTTCAGTAGCGCGGGACTATACAAGGACGGACACTTCGGGAATCGGCACGACGAATTGCCCGCCCCAGGTCCTGATCGTCGCCATTTGGTCGACGATTTCGTCCTTGAAGTTCCAAGGAAGGATAAGGACATAGTTTGGTTTTGTTTCCAGAATCTTGCCGGGTTCGAAAATCGGGATGTGCGTTCCCGGTGTGAATTTCCCGTGCTTGTACGGGTTCCGATCGACGGTGTAATCGAGGAAGTCGGTGCGGATCCCGCAGTAATTGAGCAGCGTATTGCCTTTTCCCGGAGCGCCATAACCGGCGATCGACTTGCCATCCCGCTTCGCGGCGATCAGGAAATCGAGCAGCTTCCACTTGGTCTGGCGCGCCTGCTCGCCGAATCGCACATACGACTGGATTTGCGTTAGCCCTTCATTAATCTCCCGAGCCCGCAGTTCGCCAACGCGAGCTGTCACGCGCTGTGACGCGCCGTCCCGCTGGCACCCGTACACACGCAACGAGCCACCATGCGTGGGGATTTCCTCGACGTCGAACACCAGGAGACCGTGCGCTGCGAACAGCGATTCGACGGTCATGAAAGAGAAATATGAAAAGTGTTCGTGGTAAATCGTGTCGAACTGGTTTTCGCGCATCAGGTTCAACAGGTGGGGGAATTCCACGGTGACGACGCCGTCGGTCTCGAGCAGCAGCTGGATGCCGGCGACAAAGTCGTTCAGGTCCGGCACCTGGGCGAGCACGTTGTTCGCGACGATCAGACTGGCGCGGCCGCTTTCGGCGACAAGCTGCCGTGCGAGCTCGCAGCCGAAAAACGACACCCGCGTCGGCACGCCGTCGCGGATCGCCACCGCCGCCACGTTTGCTGCCGGCTCAACGCCAAGGACGGGAATCCCCAGAGCGACGAAATTGCGCAGCAGGTAGCCGTCGTTGCTCGCCAGTTCGACGACCAGACTCTTGGCATCGAGGCCAAATCGCTCCACGACCTGCCCGGTGTATTGGCGGGCGTGCTTGAGCCACGTCTCCGAATACGACGAGAAATAGGCATACTCGGTGAAGATGGCCTCAGGCCGAACGTACTCCTGCAATTGGACGAGGAAGCACTGCTCGCAGACAAATACGTGCAGCGGATAGAAGGCTTCCGCCTGGTTCAGCTCGTCCTGCCTCAAGTAATTCTCGCAGAGGGGCGACATGCCGAGGTCGACGAACGTATATCGGAGTGCGGTGCCGCAGATCCGGCAGGCGGCTTTGATCGGTTCGTGTGGCGTCATGGTGTCAGAGCTGCAATACCGTCTTGCGCGCGTAGAAGGCCTCGGCATAACCGCCGGGCGCGCGGCACTCCATACCCCGGAGCCGCATCAGACCCGTGAACGTTTCATCGGTGAACCAGTGTTTATCCCGTTGGCTGCCGAACGCGCGAAGCAGGTATTCCACCTTGCGCTGGCAGGTGTCGCGATCCATGGGCACGAAGCAATTCGGCGTGCCCAGATCGCCGTCGAATTTCGGGATTTCATACTCGAGAATCCAGTGATCACGGAAAGTGTTCGAGGTCAGCTCCGAGAGCACGCGATGATCCTGATGCCGGTCACCGCCGTAGTGAGTCAGCACCAGATCGGGCGAGTGGGTTCTCTTGAGGCGTTCGAATGCCTGCTTGATCTGGCTGCCTTGGTACGGGAAAAAGCCATCACGAAAGCGTTTCACGCTGACGCCGGTGCGCGCGGCGCCTTTGAGAAACAGCTCGGCGCTGCGGCGCGTCTCGCGCTCGCGCCGGGCGTTGGCCGAAAATACGATGCAATCAATTTCAACCTTCGGGGACGCCTGGATCAGTCGAAGGAGCAGCCCGCCGCAACCGATCTCGATATCGTCGGCATGCGCGCCCAGGCACAGGACTCGCATGGTCGAATTCATTGTCCCAACGCTCAGGCTGTGCATGGCGCGTCGTGCGAGCGGCGGAGCAGCGGGACTAGACGGGGACGGCCGCGAACGCGGCCGCGCGATTCCCGTTGTTCCAGAGCTCCCAGGGAGCGTTGCCGCGGGCGAAGATCTCTTCGAGTAGCTGCCGGTCCTTGAACGTGTCCATCGACATCCAGAAGTCATCGTACTCGAACGCCGTCAGCCGTCCTTCCTTCACCAGACGGTGGAACGGTTCGCCGACCAGTTCCTCGCCGTCCTGGAGATAGTCGAATATTTCCCGTTTGAGGATGAAATAGCCGCCGTTGATGCGGATGCGCGTCCGGCTGATGTCGTCGATAGCGGTCACACGGCCAGTCGGATCGGACGTGACGACGTGGTAGCTGATCTGCGGCTTGACGCTGATGAAGCTGGCCACTGAGTCGTGCCGGCGAAAATGCTCGAGTTGAGCGGGAAATGGCACGTTGGTCAATCCGTCGGTGTAGTTGGCCAGGAACACCGCCTCGTTCCGTACGTGCGGTTCGACTGCCTTAAGGCGTTGACCGATGTTCGAGCTGAGGCCTGTGTCGACAAATGTGATCTTCCAATCGTGAATGTCGCTGGCCATCAACTCGAGCTTCTTGCCGCCTTCCGACAACGTGAAGTCGTTCGACACGCACTCGTTGTAGTTCAGGAAGAAATTCTTGACGGCATCCGCGCGATGTCCCAGGCACAGAATGAAATCTTTGTGACCGAAATGGGCGTAGTACTTCATGACGTGCCACAGGATCGGCCGGTAGCCGATCGTGACCATCGGCTTCGGCACGTTGTCGCCGCCGTCACGGATTCGGAGTCCGAGGCCGCCGCAAAACAGCACGACTTTCATCGCAGGTCCCTTATGCTCATCGACCTGACCGTTCCTAGAGGGCGGCGGACGCGGGCGCCCGCCAGCACAGTGAGCCGTCGAGGCGTCCGGCCGCCATCAATTCCTGGATACGACTGATTCGCGTAAAGCGCGAGAACTTCTCGCGCGTCATGCCGTGCCGTACAAAGCTCTCGTACAACTCGGTCGCGCCGCGGCGAACATCCCATTCGGTCTTGAATCCCGGGATGGTCCGCGCCAGTTTGCCGCAATCGACGCGGTAACAGCGAGGATCCGGCCCGCCGCCTTCGAGATACTTGATTGTCGCTCCAGGAACGACTTGCCGGACGATCTCGGCAACATCGCGAATCTGGTAATTTTCCGTCGAACTGCCAACGTTAAACGCCTGGTTGTAGACCGCTTCGCGAGGCGCTTCGAGCACCGCCAGGAACGCGCGGGAAATGTCCTCGATGTGGACGAGGGGCCGCCACGGGGTGCCGTCGCTTTGGATGGCGACCTGGCCGGTTGTGTAGGCGACGCCTACGAAGTTGTTGACCACGATGTCGGCGCGCAACCGCGGGGACAGGCCATACGCCGTCGCATTGCGCAGATAGGTCGGGCTGAACGTGTCGTCGGCGAGCTTCGAGACGTCCGCTTCGACCAGCACTTTGGATGCGCCGTAGGCGGTGACCGGATTGAAGGCCGCCTGTTCGTCCAGCATCTGGTCGCCGGCGGCGCCGTACAGGCTGCACGAAGAGGCGAACAGGAATCGCGGCACCCTCGCCTCCTTTGCGGTCTGTGCCAACCGGACGCTGCTCACGTGGTTGATGTCGTACGTGCATTGCTCATTCAGACAGCCCAACGGATCATTTGAGAGTGCCGCGAGGTGGATAACCGCATCGAAGCCGCGCAGATCGGAAACGGTCACATCCCGGATGTCCTTTCGCACTTCGGGGATGGCCGCAGGCTCATCGCCGAAGGTGCATCCTTCGTACAGGAAGGTATCGAGGCCCGTGACGGTATGGCCCGCTTTCGCTAGCACTCCCACCATGACCGAACCGATATACCCGTGGTGCCCCGTGACCAATAGTCGCATAAGTCCTTTTCTGCTGAGGGCAGAAGTCCTAAGGCCATCAATACGCAAAGGATTGGCCAGTCGCTTCACGCTCGATGATACCGTTAACTGTAGTAATTGGAAGCATTTGTGTCGAAGGGAGCCGAGAGGGTGGAACATCCCAGGCGACTAAAGTCATCATTTTTAATGACTATGGCTTCCGACGACTTCGAAAGACTCTCCGGCCGACGAAACGCAGCTGTACGAACGCGGCTGCGCAGTTCCACGTGTTGGGAATCGCAGCCGCGGCGCGGGCCTGCAACCGAGGACTATTCTTGGCCTGGAGACATGCGTCGGACTCCCAGGTGTTCCACTGTCATCTCTGTCGCGTTCACGACCTTGAACACTGATGCGAGGGCGGATCGAACCGACGCAGAATTTCAACGATCGTACGACGAAGGGAGGGATTCGCCGTGAGTCCCATTGACCAGTCGGAGGGTAGCGGCCTTGTCATCAGTGGACGTGCGGTTCGAAATCCTCTGCCCAACGAAGGCGGGCGACTCGATACCGTCGTGCATTTCCGTGCGGATCGAACGCAAACGCCGAGAGCGTGTCCATTCAGCTGTTGAAGTGTGAGAGCGGTGCCTCCTCGCTGCCGTGCCAAAGGAGCGGTGACTGAGCCCGGGCGAAAGCCGGCCAATAAGGAGCCGCCCTGAAGCTGAGAGCTCGCTCACACCCACACAGTGCGTGACAGCGCAACGTCAAGCGGTGCCGCAGTGGCCCCATGATGCTGCGATGCGTCGCCGCGGGCGTCCTCGATGCCCGGAGGGGCTTCCGTCGCGTGAAAGGGACATGCTGACATGCTGCTGCTCGTCGCCGCGCTCCGGCCGCGCGATCGCCAGCTTTGACTGGGCGTCGCTCACGAGGAATCGACAGATCGCGTAGTCGTCAACGGCGCCGACGCGTTTCAACAACCCGAGAGATCCCCAAACGCCGATCAGTGATGTGAAAGTCGGCGCGTTCGCGTCGTAGCGCTTTGGGATAGATGGTTGTGTCCATTCTGGTGCCCGCGCGCCGATTGCATTCGCTTGGCGTTAGAATAGCACTCAGCCGCGTGACTTTTGAAGAAACGTCTCTCGCCGGTGCGTTTGTGATCGGGCTGGAGCCTCACTCCGACGAGCGAGGTTTCTTCGCCCGTACGTGGTGCCGCAATGAGCTCGAGGCGCTCGGATTGGATGCACAGGTTGCACAATGCAGCGTCTCGTTCAATACGCGCGCCGGGACGCTGCGGGGGTTGCATTTTCAGGCATCACCTTATGAAGAAGTGAAACTCGTGCGCTGCACCGCCGGCGCTATATTCGACGTGATCGTTGATCTTCGACCCGAATCTCCGACATTCGGGCGCCATTACGCAGTCACGCTCTCCAAGGAGAACCGGCGCACGCTCTACATTCCCAAAGGCGTGGCTCATGGCTTTCAAACGCTCCTGCCCAACACGGAAGTGGCCTACCAAATGTCCGAGTTCTACCACGCAGATTATGCCAGAGGCGTGAGGTGGAACGACCCGTCATTCGGTATCGATTGGCCGATGACTGAAAACCGGATCATCAACGAGCGTGACCGGACTTATCCGGATTTTCAGGATTCTGTGTTCAGACAGCGCTAGATGATTCCCCTGGACAAATACGCGATCGGTCTCGAGCTCTACGACAGGATCCGACGACTCTATCCCATCTGCCGGAGCATCACCGGCAATGGCGTTCGTGAAACGCTGCGGCTCATCAGCTCTGAGCTCGACCTTCAAGTCCGTGAGGTGGCCACGGGGACCGCAGTCTTTGACTGGACCATTCCAAAGGAATGGAATATTCGCGACGCCTACATTAAGAATCGCGCCGGAGAACGCGTCGTCGACTTCCACGCGTCGAACCTGCATGTCGTCAACTACAGCGTTCCTGTACGGGCGCAACTGACTCTCACTGAACTTCGGCCCCATCTGTTTTCGATTCCAGAGCATCCCGATTGGATTCCGTACAAAACGTCCTACTACAACGAGACATGGGGGTTTTGCCTTTCCGAGCGGCAGCTGCAGTCGCTGGCGGACGACGTGTATGATGTCTGCATCGACTCGACGCTTGAGCCCGGGCATCTCACCTTCGGGGAGTTCTGTCTTCCCGGCCGCGACGTCGATGAAGTTCTCGTGTCGTGCCACGTGTGTCATCCATCGCTCTGCAACGACAATCTATCGGGCGTGTCTGTAGCCGTCACGCTGGCAAAACTGCTACAAGCCGAGCCGCGGCGGTATACTTATCGCTTCGTGTTCATACCAGGCACGATTGGAGCCATCACCTGGTTAGCTCTCAATGAGCCTCGTGCGTCGATCATCAAGCATGGACTCGTGCTTTCCAACCTTGGCGACCGCGGCCCGCTCACATATAAGCGGAGCAGACAAGGCGACGCCGAAATTGATCGGGCGGCGATGCAGGTTCTCGAGTCGCACGCGCCATCCCAGGTGGAGGCATTCTCACCGTACGGCTACGACGAGCGCCAGTACTGCTCTCCAGGTTTTGATTTGCCAGTCGGCGTGCTCTCCCGGACGCCGTGGGGCCGATTTCCTGAGTACCACACATCAGCCGACAACCTCGATCTGGTCGACTCTGCTGCCCTGGCTGACTCGCTCGCCACGTGTGCGGAGATCATCGAGATTCTGGAGGGGAACGGAGTGTTCTTGAACCGAAACCCCAAATGCGAGCCGCAGCTGGGACGGCGCGGGCTTTACGCGAAGATGGGGGGCCATTCGGCTGACCGCCAGGCGCGCGAGGCGTCGCTCTTGTGGGTGCTGAATTTGTCGGACGGCAGCCATACGTTGCTGGACATTGCCAAACGCGCCAGGCTCCCGTTCGGCATCGTCTGCGGCGCCGCGATGGCATTGGTCGAACATGGGTTGCTTGAAGAGCTGCCGTCCCCGCCACGCGGGCCGGCCTGAATAGCCCTGTCTTCCGACTTGGGACCGTATTTCGCCTCTTGATCGCCTCCGGCCCGGCTGCTACGATTGCACGCCGTGGCACTCCTCGAACCGACTGAAAGCGCAGGACTTTTAGTCCGTTCGCGTGCTGAGGGCGCGCTCGACCAGGCCCTGGCGCGCTTCGCTCCCGGCTTACCGGCCGATCGCCCCGACACGCCGGACCACCACGTCACAGCGGTCAGGCGTCTGCCGGAGGTCGCCGCGCAGTACGCGCCGTTTCCCGAGGGCTTGGACTCGCGGCTCACCTCCGCGCTCGCCACGCGCGGCATCTCGCAGCTCTACACGCACCAGGCCGAAGTCATCGGCCACGCGCTCGCCGGCCGGCATGCCGTCGTCATCACACCCACGGCGTCCGGCAAGACGCTCTGCTACAACGCGCCCGTCCTCAACGCGATTCTGCAGGACCACTCGAGCCGCGCGCTGTATCTCTTCCCGACGAAGGCGCTCGCCCAGGACCAGCTCGCCGAGCTGCAGAAGATGTGCGAGACAATCGCGGCGGGTTCGGGGGAACAGGTCGGCGTGTTCACGTACGACGGCGACACGCCGCAGGACGCGCGGCGGACGATTCGAGCGCGCGCCCACATCGTGCTGAGCAACCCCGACATGGTGCACGCGGGGATCCTGCCGCACCATCCCCGGTGGGCGAAGCTCTTCGAGAACCTGCGCTACGTCATCATCGACGAGCTGCACGCGTACCGCGGCGTGTTCGGCAGCCACCTGTGCAACGTGCTGCGGCGGCTGCGGCGAATCTGCCGGCACTACGGGTCGAATCCCACATTTCTTTGCTCATCGGCGACGATTGCCAACCCGCGCGAGCTGGCCGAGCGGCTGACGGAGCAGTCCTTCGAGCTCGTCGAGCGCAGCGGCGCGCCGCGAGGCGAGAAGTTCTTCATCTTTGTGAATCCGCCCGTCGTCAACCACCAGCTCGGCATCCGGCGGTCGTACCTGAGCGAAACACGGCGGGTCGCATCGGAGTTCCTGAAACGAAACCTGCAGCTGATCGTGTTCGCGCAGAGCCGGCTCTCCACGGAAATCCTCACGACCTACCTGAAGGACGACTTCGAAAGCGCGCCGGGGGCACCCGAGCGCATTCGCGGATACCGCGGAGGGTATCTGCCGAATCGCCGCCGTGAGATCGAAAAAGGCCTCCGGGAGGGCAGCGTTCGCGCGGTCGTCTCCACCAACGCGCTCGAGCTCGGCATCGACATCGGCGCGCTCGACGTCAGCGTGATGGCCGGCTACCCGGGGACGATCGCCGCCACCTGGCAGCGCGCCGGCCGCGCCGGGCGCCGTTCGGGCCGGTCGGCCGCGGTCATGGTGGCGAGCAGCGCGCCGCTCGATCAGTTCGTCGTCCGCAACCCGGCGTACTTCTTCGACGCGTCGCCCGAACGCGCGCTCATCGACCCCGACAACCTGCATATCCTCGTGGATCACATCAAGTGCGCCGCGTTCGAGCTGCCGTTTTCTGGCGCGGACGCGTTCGGCCGGCACGATGTGCAGGAGATCCTCGGCCTGCTCGCCGAACAGGGGTTGGTTCACCTGGGCGGCGAGCCCGGCGACGAGTCGTCAGTCTGGAACTGGACCAACGAGTCGTACCCGGCCGACGCCGTGAGCCTGCGGTCGGTGTCGTCGGACAACTTCGTCATCGTGGACACCACGGGCGAGCCGCGCGTCATCGGCGAAACGGACTTCTCGAGCGGACCGTCGACACTGCACCCGAAGGCCATCTACATCGTCGAGGCGAAGCTCTATCAGGTCGAGCGCCTGGATTTCGAGGGCCGCAAGGCGTTCGTACGCGAGATTGATTGCGACTACTACACCGACGCGATCACGTATACGCGCGTAACCGCCCTCGACACCTTCGAGACCGGCGTCCCGCATTCCCACGGCGAGGTCCACGTCGTATCGCGAGTCGTCGGGTTCAAGAAGATCAAGTTCTACACGAACGAGAACGTCGGGTCGGGCGAGCTCGATCTGCCCGAGCAGCAGATGCACACGACGGCGTACTGGCTGACGCTCCCGGATACCGTCATGAGTGCGCTGCCGTACGCCTCCGACGACCGCCGTGACGGCGTCGTCGGTCTCTCGTTCGCGATGAAGCAGATCGCGCAGCTGCTGCTCATGAGCGATCGCCACGACATCGGGATCTCGATCGATGGGATCGAGGGGGCGGGTGCGGCTGGTAGGTCGGGCGGAGCGGGTGGGTCTGGTGGGTCGGGTAGGGCAGGTGGGCCTGGTGGGGCGGGCACGGAGCTGCCTCGCATTTTCATTTACGACAACTACCCGGGCGGCATCGGCTTCAGCCAGCCGCTCTTCCGCATGCACGGGGAACTGCTCGAAGCGACGCGGCGGCTGATCGCCGAATGCGAGTGCGAGAGCGGATGCCCCGGGTGTGTCGGTCCGATCGGCAACACCGGTCCGCTCGCGAAGGCGGCGGCGCTCAGGATCCTGGACCTGTTGATCGAGCAGGCGCCGGCGGCCATCGCAACGCAGTTGGCGACGAAGTCCGCGTGACCGCGCTCTCCGACCGCCTTCGGGGCATCATCAAGGCGCCGTCGGGCGCCGACGTCGTGCCTCGCGCGGCGCCCGCCTTCATCCGGTCCGAAGGCGATCTCGAGACGCTGCTCGACGGCCGCTGGTACGGCCACTGTTTCATCGTCGAACGCCGACTGGCGCCGGGGGCGCGATACGGGCGCACGACGATCGGCGATCTCGCGGCGCGTCTGCACGAGTCGGCCTGCGAAGCGCCGCTCGTGTGCGCGAACCCGGCCGCGCGACCGCCGTTCCTGTTCTTCGATCTCGAGACGACCGGGCTCAGCGGCGGCGCCGGCACCCAGGCCTTCCTCGTCGGGTGCGGCTGGTTCGAGGACGATGGCGGGTTCACGACGAGGCAGTATCTGCTGGCGCGCTACTCCGACGAGCGGGCGATGCTGGCCGCCGTGGCCGACGAGCTGGGGCGCGCCGGCGCGCTCGTCAGCTTCAACGGCAAGTCGTTCGACGCGCCGGTGCTCGAAACGCGGTATCTGTTCCATCGCCTCGAGTGGACGGCGTCCAGCCAGCCGCACATCGACGTGCTGCACCCCGCGCGCCGATTCTGGAAGGAGGACGACTGCTCCCTGGTCGTGCTCGAGCAGCAGATTCTCGGCGCGTGGCGCAAGGACGACGTGGCGGGGTTCGAGATCCCGAACCGCTACTTCCAGTTCGTCCGATCCGGCGACCCGAAGCCGCTTGCCGGAGTCCTCGAACACAACCGGCTCGACCTGGTCTCGCTCGCCGGCCTCACGTCGCGGCTGCTCGAGATTGTGCGCGGCGGCCCCGACTACGCCGAGAACGCGCGCGAGGCGCTGGCCCTCGGCCATGTGTACGCGAGGGCCCGCGCGGAGGACCGGGCGATCGGCGCGTACGAGCGCGCCGTCACGCTGTCGACGACATCCCGCAGCCGCCGCGCGCCGCTCGTCTTGGCCGATGCGCTGCGCGCGCTGGCCGTCTCCTACCGGCGTGCGCGGCGGTTCGACGAGGCCGCGCGGCTGCTGGAGCGCGCTGATCGAGAGCGGATGTTCAGGCGGGGTCGAGCGCGAGGCTGTCGAAGCGCTGGCGATTCACCACGAGCACCGCCGGCGCGATCTCGAATCGGCGAGGTTGTTTGCGCTGAAGAACCTGTCGGGTGGGATTGCGCGGGAGCGGTGGATGGACACCGCGCGCCGCCGCCTCGCTCGTATCGAGCGGAAACTCAGCGAGGCGGGACGCGTGGGCGAACTGCTATCGACAATGGAGAATGGCGACAACAATGGAGAATGGTGAATGAAGAATGTAGGACGCGGGGTGCGCGTTCCGATTTCTTCATTGTTCATTCTCCATTCTTCATTTTCTTAGCGCGCGCCGACCGTGGTGGCTTTCTTGCCCTTCGCCGCTTTCTCGGCGGCCTTGCGACTCGCGGAGGTCTGCGTGCCGTACTTCTTCGTGAACCGCTCGACGCGGCCCTCGGTGTCGAGCAGCTTCTGCTTGCCCGTGAAGAACGGGTGGCAGCTCGAGCAGATTTCGAGGTGCAGTTCGGGCTTGGTCGACCGGGTCTTCCACGTGGCGCCGCACGCGCAGCGGACGTCAACGGAGTGGTACTTCGGGTGAATGGCTTCTTTCACGGCGTGCTCCTTCTTCCCCAGGGGCTGTATGGCGAAACCCCAATTATAGCACTGGCTTTATCGCACCCGCCCTACGGGGTGAACGAGATCAGGGCGGCCCGGTCCCACCGGTGCTGGCGAAGGGCGTCCCGGAGCCGCGGCGCCAGGCCCTCGCCGTCGCTGACCGCGAGGTTGCGTTCGACGTGCCGCAGCCGGCGCATCCCCGGGATCACCGTGCTGACGGCGGGGTGCTCCAGGATGAAGCGGAGCGCGAGCTCGGGCAGATCCATCCCCTCCGGCACGAGCGGCTCCAGCCGCTCCAGGCGCTCGAGGGTCGCGGCCAGGTTGTCCGGCGTGAAATACAGGCTCCTGTAGTCGTCGGCGGGCCAGCGGGAACTCGCCGCGAGCGTCCCCGTCAGGCTGCCCTCGTCGAACGGCACGCGCGCAATCACCGCGATGTCGTGCGCCTCGCAATACGGGAACAACTCGTCTTCCGGCGCCTGGTCGAAGATGTTGTACACGACCTGGACGCTGTCGATGAGGCCCGTGTCGAGCGCGCGGATCACGTTGACCGGCTCCCACCGGTTGACGCTGATGCCCACGGCCCGCACCAGGCCGGATGTCCGCAGATCGTCGACCGCCCGCTTCCAGCCGTCATCGTCCGTCCAGGCGTCGTTCCACACGTGGAACTGCTGCAGATCGATGACGTCGACGCCGAGGTTCTCGAGGCTCTTCTCCGTGTACTGGCGGATGTGATCGGGCGGGTAGGTTTCGTGAACCGTGTACTCGGCCCGTGCCGGCCACCGCAGGTTCTTCGGCGGAATCTTGGTCGCCGCGATGATGCGGGCGCCCGGGTGCGAGCGGATCGTCTGTCCGAGGAGTTTTTCGCTGCGGCCCTGGCCGTAAACCCAGGCGGTGTCGAAGAACGTGCAACCGAGCTCGATTGACCGATGCAGCGACGCCAGCGACTCGGCGTCGTCCGATCCCGTCCAGCCGCCCATGCCCCACATGCCGTAGCCGACTTCGGACACCGGCCATCCCGTTCGTCCGAACCGCCGCTCGCGCACGTGAAACGTCAGCCTTTTCCGTTCGACATCGACGCGAGAAAGTCCTGGTTCGTCTTCGTCTTCGACATCTTGGACAGCAGCAGCTCCATCGCCTCCACCGGCGACAGGGGAGTCAGCACTTTCCTCAGCACCCACACGCGGTTGAGATCCTCTTTCGGAATCAGGAGCTCTTCCTTGCGAGTGCCGCTCTTCTGGATGTCGATCGACGGGAACACGCGGCGATCCGTGAGCTTGCGGTCGAGGTGGATTTCGAGGTTGCCCGTGCCCTTGAACTCTTCGAAGATCACTTCGTCCATTCGCGAGCCCGTGTCCACGAGGGCGGTCGAGATGATCGTCAGCGATCCGCCTTCCTCGATGTTCCGCGCCGCGCCGAAGAAACGCTTCGGCCTCTGCAGCGCGTTGCTGTCCACGCCGCCCGAGAGGATCTTGCCAGACGGCGGAACGATCGTGTTGTACGCCCGCGCGAGCCTCGTGATCGAGTCGAGCAGGATGACGACGTCCTTCTTGTGCTCGACGAGGCGCTTCGCCTTTTCGATGACCATTTCGGCGACCTGCACGTGGCGCTGCGCCGGTTCGTCGAACGTGGACGAGATGACCTCGCCGCGCACGGAACGCTGCATGTCGGTGACTTCCTCGGGCCGCTCGTCGATGAGCAGCACGATCAGGTACACCTCGGGGTGGTTGTGCGTGATGCTGTTCGCGATGTTCTGCAGCAGCATCGTCTTGCCGGTGCGCGGCGGCGCGACGATGAGGCCGCGCTGGCCCTTGCCGATCGGCACCATCAGATCCAGCACGCGCGCCGACAGGTTTTCGCCGTCGGTTTCGAGCGAGATGCGGTTCTGCGGGTAGAGCGGCGTCAGGTTCTCGAAGAACACCTTCTCGCGCGCCCGTTCCGGCGGCTCGAAATTGACCGCCTCGACTTTGATCAGCGCGAAGTACCGCTCGCCGTCCTTGGGCGGGCGGATCTGGCCCGACACCGTGTCGCCGGTGTGCAGGTCGAACTTCCGGATCTGCGAGGGGGAGACGTAGATGTCGTCGGGGCCGGGCAGGTAGTTGTAATCGGGGGCGCGGAGGAAGCCGAAGCCGTCAGGCAGCACCTCGAGCACGCCCTCCGAGAAGATGAGCCCGCTCTTCTCCGCCCTCGCCTTGAGGATTTCGAAGATCAGCTCCTGCTTGCGCATGCCGGTCGCGCCCGGCACGTCGAGCTGCTTGGCGATCTTCGTGAGCGCCCCGACGCTCATGTCCTTGAGCGTCGCGAGATCGATGCGCTCTATCTTTTCCGGGGCGCCGCTGCCGCTGTTCCCGGCATTTCCCCCGGGGGCCTTGTTGGGGGTTGCCGTGGCCGTTCCGCCTCCGCCCTGCTGGGCCTGTTGCGCCGCGGGCTGTTCACCAGCTTGTCTATCAGTTTCCACAGTTCGTCCAATCCTTCGCCCGTTGCGGCCGAGACCGGCAGCACGGAGTCTTCAAACACGGATTCGAGTTGCCTCATCGCGCGGATCCGTTCGCCGCGCGCGAGTTTGTCGATTTTCGTCGCCACCACGGCGGTGCGCCCGACCGTCTGCCGCAGCCACGCCCAGGCTTCCCGGTCGCTCTCGAGGCCCGGGTGCCGCGCGTCCACCAGCAGCAGCGCCGCCGGATCCTGCGCGAACACCGCCGCGGCAATCGTGTCGAACGCCGGCTCGGACCCGGGCTTCGCCCTGGTTCTTCTGGCAAAGCCGTACCCCGGCAGGTCAATCACGTAGATCGCCGCGGCAGCCCCGCGCGCGACACGATACACATTGGCCAGCCGCGTCTTGCCGGGCTCCCCGCTCGTACGCGCCACCGTGCGGCGAACGAGCGCATTGATCAGGCTCGACTTGCCGACGTTCGATCGGCCCACCAGCGCGATGCCGGCCAGTCCGTCGCGCGGCAGATCGCTTGCGCTCGCAGCGCTGCGAAGGAAGCTGGCCTCGATGTTCACAGGGCCGGCGGTCCGAACCCGCCTGCCGTCATTGATCAGTGGGTAATGGTGTCGTCGATGACGGCGCCGTCCACGGGTTCCGCCTGCGCCTCGGCCGGAAGGCGGCCAGCGAGCGGTTCCGTCAGCGCGATCTTTAAGACCTCGTCCATAGTCTGGACCAGATACACATCGAGTGTGTCCAGAACATTCTTGGGAATGTCGGCCAGATCCTTCTCGTTGTCCTTCGGCAGGATGATCGTCTTCAGGCCGGCGCGGTGCGCCGCCAGCACTTTTTCCTTCACGCCGCCGATGGGCAGCACCTTGCCGCGCAGCGTGATCTCGCCCGTCATCGCGACGTCTTTCCTGACCGGTACGCGCGCGAGCGCCGAGACCAGCGCCGTGGCGAGCGTGATGCCGGCCGACGGCCCGTCCTTCGGGATGGCACCCTCGGGGACGTGCACGTGGACGTCGGTCCGCTTGTTGAAGTCCTTGGCGATCCCGAACTCTTCCGCTTTCGAGCGCACGTAGCTCATCGCTGCCTGCGCCGACTCCTGCATGACGTCGCCCAGCTTGCCGGTCAGCGTCAGGACGCCCTTGCCGGACATCAGCGTCGCTTCGGTCACGAGAATCTCGCCGCCGACTTCCGTCCACGCCAGGCCCGTCGCGATGCCGATTTCGTTGGTCTCTTCCGCCATCGTGTTGCGGAAACGCGGCACGCCGAGGTACTGCGTCACTTTGTCAGCGGTGATTTCCTCGCTGAACGTCTTGCCTTCGACGACGACCTTCCGGGCGACCTTGCGGCAGATGGAGGAAATTTCACGCTCCAGGTTGCGGACGCCCGCTTCGCGCGTGTAGCGGCTGATGACCGCCTGGATCGCCTCGTCGGCGAAGGTGATGTTCTCCTTCGTCAGGCCGGCGCCTTCGACGGCCTTGGGCGCCAGGAACTTCTTGGCGATCTCGATCTTCTCGAGCTCGGTGTAGCCGGCGAGCTGCAGGACCTCCATGCGGTCGCGCAGCGCCTGCGGAATCGTGTGCAGGATGTTCGCCGTGCAGATGAACATCACGTGCGACAGGTCGTACTCGACGTCGAGGTAGTGATCGAGGAACGTGTGGTTCTGCTCCGGATCGAGCACCTCGAGGAGCGCCGCCGACGGGTCGCCGCGGAAGTCCATGGACATCTTGTCCACTTCGTCCAGCAGGAACACCGGGTTCATCGACCCGGCCTTCTTCATCATCTGGATGATCTGGCCCGGGAACGCACCGATGTAGGTGCGCCGGTGGCCGCGGATTTCGGCTTCGTCGCGCACGCCGCCGAGCGAGAGGCGGACGAACTTCCGGTTCATCGCGCGGGCGATCGACTTGGCCAGCGAGGTCTTGCCCACTCCGGGAGGTCCGGAGAAGGTGAGGATGGTCGCCTTCGGCTTCTTCACCAGGGCGCGCACGGCCAGGAACTCGAGGATGCGCTCCTTGAGCTTGTCGAGGCCGTAGTGATCCTCGTGGAGGATCTCCTCGGCGCGCTTGAGGTCCCGGCTCTCGCGCGTCTTGCGGTGCCACGGCACGGCAATCAGCCAGTCGAGGTAGTTGCGCGAGACGGTGGCTTCCGCGGACATCGGCGGCATCGCTTCCAGGCGCTTGAGCTCCTGGATGGCCTTTTCCTCGACGTCCTTGGGCATCTTGGCTTGTTCGATCTTCTTCTTCAGATCGTCCACCTCGTTGCCTTTTTCGTCCTTGCGGCCCAGTTCCTTCTGGATCGCCTTCATCTTCTCGTTGAGGTAGTACTCCTTCTGCGCCTTCTCCATCTGCTTCTTCACGCGAGACTGGATACGGCGATCCACCTGGAGCTTGTCGACCTCGATCTCGAGAATGCCGGCGATGCGGTTGAGCCGTTCAATGGGGGAGATGATTTCGAGCAGGTTCTGCTTTTCGTCGACGCCGACCACGAGGTGGGCGGCGATCGTGTCGGCCAGCTTGCCCGGGTCGTCCACGCGGACGGCGGCAATCATCGCGTCGTAGTGCAGGTTGTTCGAGAGCTTCACGTACTGCTCGAACAGCGACACGACGCGGCTCATCGTGCTCTCGGCCTCGCTGCTGGCCTCGCGCTGCTTCGGCAGCACCTTGACGACCACGCGATAGAAGCCCTTGTCTTCCTTCCACTCGACCGCGCGGGCACGATCGACGCCTTCGACGAGCACCTTGATGTTGCCATCCGGGAGCTTCAGGCTCTGCACGACGTTGGCGACGCAGCCCATCGTGTAGATGTCCTCGGGGCGCGGGTCGTCCACCGAGGCGTCGTGCTGCGCGGCGAGAAAAATCCGCTTGTCCTTGAGCAGCGCGTGCTCGAGCGCGCGCGTGGACGAGGGCCGCCCGATGACGAACGGCATCATCATGTGCGGGAAAACGACGACGTCGCGCAGCGGGACGATCGGGAGGGTTTCGTAGACTTCCAACGAGGGCTCCATGCGGGATTGGGTCTGGTCCCTACCCGGCCTTCTCGATGAGCGTGATGGGCTTGTCCTTTGCCATCACGACCTCACGAGTAATCGTGACTTCGCGCAGTTTCTTCTGGTTCGGCACCTGGTACATCAGGTCGAGCATCAAATCTTCGATGATCATCCGGAGGCCGCGGGCGCCGATCTTCCGTTCGAGCGCCGCCTCCGCGATGGCCTCGAGCGCATCGTCGGTGAAGCGAAGCTTGACGTTCTCGTACTCGAACAGCTTCATGTACTGACGTGTGATGGCGTTGCGCGGTTGCGTGAGAATCTGGACGAGCGCCGCCTTGTCGAGCTCGTGCAGCGTGCCGATGACCGGCAGCCGCCCGACGAACTCCGGGATGAGGCCGTAGCGGATGAGATCCTGCGGCTCGAGCTGCTCGAGCGTCGCGCCGATGTCGCGGCCGCGCAGCGATTTCACGTCGGCCTTGAAGCCAAGCGTCTTCTTGCCGACGCGGCGATCGATCGCCTTGTCGAGGCCCACGAACGCGCCGCCGCAGATGAACAGGATGTTCGTCGTGTCGACCTGGAAGAACTCCTGGTGCGGATGCTTGCGCCCGCCCTGCGGCGGAACGTTGGCGACGGTGCCCTCGAGGATCTTGAGCAGCGCCTGCTGCACGCCCTCGCCGGAGACGTCGCGCGTGATCGAGGGGTTCTCGTCCTTGCGGCAGATCTTGTCGACTTCGTCGATGTAGATGATGCCCTGCTGGCACTTCTCGATGTCGCCGCCCGCCGCCTGCAGCAGCTTGAGGATGATGTTCTCGACGTCCTCGCCCACGTACCCGGCCTCGGTCAGCGTCGTCGCGTCGACGATGGTGAAGGGGACCGAGAGGAGCTTGGCGAGCGTCTGCGCCAGCAGCGTCTTGCCGGTGCCGGTCGGGCCGATGAGCAGGATGTTGCTCTTCGTCAGCTCGATGTCGTTGCGACTGCGGGGCTGCTTCTGGATTTCAATGCGCTTGTAGTGGTTGTAGACGGCGACGGCGAGCCGCTTCTTCGTGCGTTCCTGGCCGATGACGTACTCGTCGAGGAATTTCTTGATTTCCTGGGGCGTCGGCAGGGAGGACCGGGCGCCGCGGTTCTCGAACCGGTTGTCGTCCGCGATGATGTCGTTGCAGACCTCGACACACTCGTCGCAGATGAATACCGTGGGCCCCGCGATCAGTTTCCGGACGTCGTTCTGATCTTTGTTGCAGAACGAGCACCGGAGCACTTCCGCTTCGCCGGCCTTCTTTACCATTGATTTGCCTGGCCTTTACGCCCGTTTGCGGATGACATCGTCAATAATACCGTATTCCTTGCCCTGGTCCGCCGACATGATGTAGTCCCGCTCCGTGTCGTCCTGGATACGCTTGACCGGCTGGCCGGTATGGTGCACGAGAATTTCGTTGATCCGCTCGCGCATGCGGAGGATTTCACGGGCTGCAATATCAATATCGGTCGCTTGGCCCGCCAGGCCAGACATCAGGGGCTGGTGGATGACAATCCGGGAATTCGGCAGCGAAAAGCGCTTTCCTTTCGCCCCGGCCGTCAGCAGCACGGCGGCCATGGAGGCCGCCTGGCCGATGCAGATGGTCTGAACGTCCGGCTTGATGAACTGCATGGTGTCGTAAATGGCCATCCCGGCGGTAATCGACCCGCCCGGGCTGTTCAGGTAGAGCTGGATGTCCTTGTCCGGATCCTCGGCTTCCAGAAACAGCATCTGGGCAATGGCCAGGTTCGCAACCTGATCATCAATTGGCGTGCCAATAAAGATGATGCTGTCTTTGAGCAACCGCGAGAAGATGTCGTAGGCCCGCTCGCCGCGATTGGTCTGTTCGACGACCATGGGGACCAGTTGCATACGCGAGTCGTTATGCATAGGGAGACTATTGTCTGACGTTATGTGCTGCGTGTGACTGCCGTCTGGTTGGGGAAATCGCGAAAGCGGGGCTGACGATCAGTCTTTAAGTGTAGCACGCGTCCGGACGAAGTCAATCGACTTCTCCCGCCGCAGCCCTGCCGCGATCCGCGAGATCCCGCCTTCCTTCTCGAGCGCCGCGCGCACGGCCGCCGCCGTGCGGCCCGACCCCGCCGCCCAGCGTTCCACTTCCTGATCGATTTCCTCCGGGGTCGCATCCAGCTGCTCCCGCCGCGCGACCTCGTCCAGGTAGATCGCGCCGGCCACCGCCTCGCGCGCGACCTCGCGCTGGCTCTCCCGGAACGCGTCCCAGTCGATGCCCGCCTGCCGCGGATCGATTTTCTGCTCCATGAGCCGCCGCGCGAAGTCCTCGAGGCGCCGATCGAGCTCGCGCTCGACGAGCGACGGCGGCACGTCAAAGGGCACCCGCGCAGCGAGCTGCTTCATCATTTCGGCGCGCAAATCGCGCTCCGCCGAGTGCCGCGCCTCGTGTTCGAGGTCCTCGCGCACGCGCGCCCGCAGCGCGTCGAGCGTTTCGAACTCGCCCATGTCCTTCGCGAACTCGTCATCGAGCTCCGGCAGCACGCGGCGCCGCAGCTCCTTGACGGTGACCGTGTAGCCCACCTCGGTGTTGGCGAGCTCCGCGATCGTGTAGTCGCCGGGATAGCGGATCGAAAACGTCTTCTCCTGGCCCGCCGTCAGCCCGAGCAGCTGTTCGTCGAAGCCGGGCGGGTTGGCCTTGGCGCCGAGCTCGATGCTCACGTTGTCGTGCTTATCGGTCTTGCCGTCGGGATCTTTGCGCTCCAGATCGACGACCGCCGTGTCGCCGTGATCGAGGCCGCGCCCTTCGACGGCTTCAGACCGCGCCGCGCGGTCGCGGAGGCGCTGCAGCGCGAGGTCCACCGCCTGCGCGTCGACGTGCGCCGCGGGCCGCGTGAGCGACACGCCGCCGTAATCGCCGGGTTCAAACGGCGGCACGGTGTCGAACGACGCGGTGAACGTGAGCGGCTGCCCTTCGTCGACCGTCACGTCGCGGACGTCGGGCGGATCGACGGCTTCCACGCCGCGCTCGCGCAGGGCGTTGTCGATCGCGCGCGGGATGAGATCGTGCGCGACGTCGTGCAGGATCTGGTCGCGATACCGCTGCTTGATCACCCGCGCCGGCGCCTTACCGGGCCGGAAGCCCGGAATCCGCGCGCTGCGCGAGTAGTCCTTCGCCACCCGATCGATCTCCGCGTTGACGATGTCGGTGGGAATTTCGACCCGCAGGTTCTTGCGGGTTTCGTTGACGTCCACGAATTCAGTTTTCATGCGCTCTCAAATGGCCCTTCGACGCGCTGCGCTCGCTCAGGGCATTCGACGTGAAAGGAGCCTGCCATGAGCGAGCCTGCGACTCGCCGGAGGCAGGGGCAGGCGAGTCGAATGGTGCGAAAGGGGGGAGTCGAACCCCCAACAGCCTTTCGGCTACCGGATCCTAAGTCCGGCGCGTCTGCCAGTTCCGCCACTTTCGCATGGCAGCGTTCTGAGATTAGCACGCACGCTCGACAGCACGCGACCCCCATATATTGCGGGGGTATGGTCGCTATGCTACCATCCGCGACCGATGAACGTGTCGGCTCCCTACCACGGACTTTTTCGCTGCGATGTCAGCGACAACAGCCGGCCGCGGCTCGTTCGCGACGCCGCCGGGCCCTCCTCGATTCCGTGTCCCACCACCGGGCGGCAGCTGCGCGTGGCAACCATCGAGGCCAACGCGGTCGCGATCTGCCCCTCGTGCGCCACGCACGGCCACGGCGGCTACGTCTCGTTCGACGGCGACCTTCGAATGGCCTACGCGTGCCCGCAGTGCCGTCAACTGGTGTGGCTGGAAGGCGCCTGACCGCGCCTCTCCGCCCCAACAGCACTGTCCTCGCCGCTTTGCTCGCTGCCCTGTGGGGCGTGAGCCTCGTGCCGCTCGTCGGCGTCGCCACGGCGAACGCCCGCCTCGTCGAAGCGTTTGGCACCGACGAAGCCCTCCAGCTGAACCTGCTGCGCGGCGCGGCGGCGAACCACACCTTCGCGCTGACCTTCGGGCCGTACGGCCATCTCGTCTTCAACCTGGTGCTGATCGTCCTGCGAATCGTCCCGGGCGAACTGACGGATCCCCGGATCGTCCAGACGGGTCGCGCGCTGGGCGTCGTCTTCGCCGTCGCGACGTTGTGGTTGACGTTTGCGTTCGCCCGGCGCGTGTTCGGGGCGCCCGCCGCGTGGATCGCGTTCGCCGCGCTCATGGCCAACGCCACGCTGCACATGTGGGCCGTGGTCATGAAGCCGGACATGGCGCAGCTCTTCTTCCTGATGGCAGCGCTGGCGCTGACCTGCCGTCTTGCCGAAGAGCCCCGCGTCCGCTGGCTGGTCCTCGCGTCGGGCGCGGCCGGGCTCGCGTTCGCGAGCAAGTATTCGGGGATGTTTCTGCTGCCGGTGATCGGCGGCGTCTGCCTGTGGCGCCCGATTGCCGCCGGTCGTGTGGACGCGCGGGTGGCGGCATTGAGATGGCTCACGGTCCTCAAGGCCGTCACGCTGCTTGCGGGCAGCCTGATGCTGGACGCGGCCTGGATCGCGTCGCATCTCACTGAGGATGGCCGCATCGACGGTGTGGTGACGCCGCAGGCCTTGACGCTGCTCGCGATGGCGGCCCGCGCGGGAGGCCTGGTGGCGCTTGTCGCGGCCGTCACCCCGTGGCTGTGGTCCGCGATGCGTGCGCGTCCGCGGCTGGTCGGCGTTCTGTGGGCGTGGCTCGTCGCCTGCGCGATGTTCGCTGCCGCATTCGTCGTGGCGTCGCCGTACTCGCTACGCAAGGCCGCGTTCGTGAAGGGCCTGCTCGGCGAAGCGGCCTTTGCGCCGCCGCCCCTGACGTCCGAGTGGCTCTCCACCTGGCTTTTCGGGATTGGCGCGGCCGTGGGGTGGCCCGTCCTCGCGGTCGCACTGCTGACGATCGCCGGCCTCGCCTGGAACGCCGCGCGCCGCGGCGTACGGCCGTCCGCAGCCGAATCGATCCTGACAGCGTGGGTGATCCTGTACGCGCTCGTGCTGTCCGCGCCTTTGCACGAGTTCTACGTCCATTACGCGCTGCCGCTGGCGCCGCCCCTGGCTATGCTGGCGGGTCGAGGCGTCACCGCTGCTGCGGGTTGGCTGCAGAAACGCTACGCCTGGGGCGGGATTGTGCCGGCCGTCTCAGCCGCAGCCGCGGTCGCCATCGTCCTCTTGACCGGCGGCGATCTGTTATCGGCGAGGTCTCAACTCCTGACTCGCGATCGGACGAACGACACCCTCTTCGTCGGTCGATGGCTCGGGTGCCTGGCACCGGCCTCCACGCGAATCGCGTACGACTATTTTTCGTACGTCCCTCCGGAATTTCGGGACGCGACTCCGACGTGGGGCGGCACGCGCGAATGGTTGTCGCGGATCGATCCGGACGTCGTGATCGTGAACAGCGTGACCGCCGGACCGGTGCTGAACGATGCCGCCCACGCGGGGTACTACCGGTGCCTGGCGGACGGGAGCTGCGGCTACGGCCGGATCCTCGAGCGCGGACCGTTTACCGTGTACGCGAGGGACCGCGACGCGCGTGAGCTGCGTGCGCACGCCGCCGCTCTGGGGCCCGCCTGCGATGCGTTCCTGTCTTCGTCCTGATGGCCGTCTACTGATGATCTCGGGCAACCGCGCGACCCGGCCCGCGCGCCGTATCGCGCTCCGCCCACCACCAGACGGCGAGCGCCGTGCCGAGCAGGGCCGTCGCGCCGGCGTATAGAGGAACAGACGGCGAGACCCGGCGCACGAACAGCATCATCCCGGGACCGAGCAACTCGATCGCGTCGCGGCTCACGCTCGCAAGGCCGCTCTGACGCATGACGATCCACAGGCCCAGGACGACCAGCGCTCCGGCCAGCGCGAGCGCGACGTTGAACCCGAAGTCGAGCCACTGCTCGCTGCGCCAGCGCGCGCGGCGCATGCGGGTCATCACGCGCGAACTGAACTGGGCCGGCGCCGTCGGCGCGGCACGGCTCCGCAGCAGCGCATCCACGCGTCGCGCCGATTCGAGCGCAGCGGCGCATCCCCGGCACGACGCCAGATGATCCATCGTGCGCGGGCTGAGCATCACCTCGCCGGAGGCGATCAGCTCGATGGTGTCGAGAACCTCGTCGCAGAACATGTCAGGGTTCGAGCAGCCGCCTCAGCTGCTGCTTCGCGCGAAAGAGTTGTGTCTTTACCGTGCCGAGCGGCATGCGCAGCGCCTCCGCGAGATCTTCGTACCTCACACCCTGGAGGTAATGCGCCGCCACCAGCAGCCGCTGCTGCGCCGGCAGCCGCGCGATCGCCTTCTCCAGCCGGTCCCGCAGCTCCAGGTCGCTGAACTGCCGGTCCGCGGCGCCTGGCGGGCGGATGTTCGCGCGCTCGTCGTCCAGCGAGACGACACCCGGCGCAGACGCGCTCTGCCCGCGCTCCTGCACGCACACGTTCGCGACGATGCGGTAAATCCAGGTGGAGAGGCGAGCCTCGCCTCGAAAATACGGCAGGCCCCGGTGAATGCGCAGGAAGACCTCCTGCGCGAGATCCTCGGCACGCGTCCGATCCTGCACCGTACGGGCGATCAGGGCGAACACCAAGTTCTTGTACCCGTCGACCAGCTCCTCGAAGGCGCCGTCATCGCCGCGGCGGCAGCGTTCGACGAGCTCGCGCTCGTTGACGGGCTCCATCAGCCGTTGGTATTAGAGCACGCAGCCGAAGAAAATGTTTCAATCACGGCACTGAAACATTTGACGGCGGAGTCCGGTCTAATCCCCTATAGCAATGGAGAATGCAGAATGCAGAAACAGCGCTTCTTCATTGGCCATTCTGCATTCGTGATTCTTTAGTGGAGGCGGCATGGATGGTTTCTGGTCGTTGGGGCCGTTCCTCATTCCGATTACGGCGATTGCGGGCGGGATCCTCGCCGGCATTGTCGCCACGGTGACGCGGGCACGGGTCCGCGAGCTGGAAATCCGCGAACGCATCGCCATGATCGAACGAGGCATGGTGCCGCCGCCGGAGTCTGACCCCGAGGGGTTCGACCGGCGGATGCAGTCCATGGACAGGCTCCATCGCGGGCACGTGGCGCCCCGCCACCGGAGCGCCGGCATCGTCCTCATCGCCGTTGGTCTCGGGATGGCCGTCCTGCTGACGTACGCGGGCGATGTGCCGCGCCAGGCGATCGGGATCGGCGGCTTCATCGTCATCCTCGGCCTCGGGTTCTTCGTCAACAGCCTCTTTGCCACCCAGCCGCCGCCTCCTCCCCGTTCGAATCAGCCGCCTGCCCCTCCTGCCGCCGAATCCTGATTGATACAGGTCGATCAGCCGATACACTCTACAGTGAACACGCGGCAAAAATAGGCATTAAACGATTGATATAAAAGGACTTGATCGTAGAGTCCGGCTGTATCATCGCGGGTGGACTGCGTAACTCTCTGACAGTTGATGTCTGAAGAGTCGTAATAAGTCGCTCTATGTCGTATTTGAGCCGTCCTGCGTCCGAAGCCCCGTCGTCGCTCGGCCTGTGAGTGACGGGGCGGAGCTGTATTCCCTTCTTCAGACCTGCCATGCCTGAGACGATTACCGTCGTCGATCTGATTTCGGCCCCCGCGGCCTCGGGACCGTCCTGGCCCGCGCGCGAGCTCGTGGGACGGTCGGCCGCCATCGCGCGGACGCAGGACCTCGTGTGCCGCGCGGCTCTCGCCGAGGGAGGCGTCCTGCTGCTGGCTCCACGCGGGGCGGACGTCGATTCGGTCGCCCGCGGCCTGCACGAGCAGGCGAGCCGACCATCCGGCGTTTTCGCAGCGTGTGGACTGCGCTGCCGCCGATCCGTCCCGGCTCGAGCGGCTGCTTTTCGGCGCGGCGCCCGCCGTCATCCCGGCGGATCTCGAGTGGGCGGCGCGCGACAGCCGGATCGCAGCCGCGCGCGGCGGGACGCTGTTTCTGAAAGACGTCACGGACCTGCCCGCGTTCCTGCAGGCGCGCATCGCGCGCGTGGCCCGAGACGGCGAAGTGCGAATCGACGGGGAGCCGGTGGCAACCGACATCAGGTGGATCGCGAGCGCGGCATCGGCAAGCGGGAACGGCGCGCCGGGCATCGACAGCGATGTCCAGGCCGGGCGCTTCCGCGGCGACCTGCACCGGCGGCTCGCTGCGTCCCGCATCGATCTGCCGCCGCTCGGCGAACGCGCCGAAGACGTGCCACTCCTGTCCGTCCGCCTGCTCGAAGAGTGGTGTGCCGCTGGCGGGCGTGGGCCGCGCGCGTTCACACAGCCGGCGCTCGCGTTGTTGTCGGCGCTCACCTGGCCCGGCAATCTCGCCGAGCTCCAGATGGTCGTCGAGCGCGCCGCGGCGGACGCCGCGCAAGACGCGATTCAGATCGAGGACGTCCTGGCGGCGCTCAAGCTCGACACGCTCGAGCGGCTGGAGAAGGCGCCGGCCCGCTTCGTCCCGTCCGGCAACCTGCGCGATGCGCGGCTTCGCTTCGAGCGCGACTACATCGCCGGCGTGCTCCAGCACCACGGCTGGCGAATGGGCGAGGCTGCGCGCGCGCTCGGCATTCAGCGTCCCAATCTGTACCGCAAAGCACGTCAGCTCGGCATTCCCCTCGTCCGGACGTCCGAATAGTGTCTACGACCCATGTGAACGGAACAGCCGTATGAATCTACTGATCTCGCTCCTGTTCGCCGCGCTGCTCGCGCAGCAGGCGCCCGCCCCGGTCCCGGCGCCGCCCCGGACGGAACCGGCAGCCGCGGCTCCCTCCCGGTACATGATCGGTCCGCAGGATTTGCTGAAGATCACCGTGTTCGACGAGCCGGAGCTGACCAACAGCTACCGCGTGGACGGCGACGGCTTCATCACGTTCCCCTATGTCGGGCGCGTGTCCGCGGGCGGCCTGACATTGTCGGAGCTGCAGGACCGTGTCCGCGGGCTGCTGGCGGCGGGCTTCATCAGGAACCCGCAGGTGCGCGCGGAGATCGGCGAGTTCAAGAGCCAGAGCGTGCTCGTCAGCGGCGAGGTGCGCCAGCCGGGCAAAATCACCATGACGGGTGCGATGACCCTCCTCGAGGCGCTCGCGGCCGCCGGGTCGGCGACCTCCGCAGCGAGCAGCGAACTGACAGTTGCGCACCCGAGGAAGCCGGGCGAAACCGACTCTGACGTCTCCCGGATCAACTGGAAGGATCTGCAGCTCGGCAAGGGCACCGATGTCGCGCTGATGGACGGCGACATCATCAACGTGCCGAAGGCGCAGATGTTCTTCATCACCGGCCAGGTGCGCAACGGCGGTCCCTTCGTGCTCGAGCCCGGCACGACGATCCAGCAGGCGATCGCGATGGCGGGCGGGCTCACCGAGCGCGGATCCGATCGAGGCATGACCGTCACGCGCCTGGTGAACGGCAAGAACACCGACGTCAAAGTGACGCTCGAAGACAAAGTCCAGCCGAACGACACGATCACGATCCGCAATCGCTTCTTCTGATGCGCGGCGCGAGCAACTAGATGTGTGGTTTCGCGGGCGTTGTCCAGCGTGAGGGCCGTCTGCCGGGAGACGTTTCCGCGCTGGCGCTGTCGCTCGGCCGGATGCTCGCTCACCGCGGTCCAGACGGATCCGGCGCGTGGCAGGCACCGGACGGGCAGGTGCTGCTCGTCCACCGCCGTCTGGCGATCATCGATCCCGGCCCGGGCGGCGCGCAGCCGATGGCCACGCCGGACGGCCGCTTCCATATCGTGTTCAACGGCGAGATCTACAACTACCGCGCGCTGCGCGACGAACTACGGTCGCGCGGCGAGCGCTTTGTCACCGGCAGCGACACCGAGGTCCTGCTCCGGCTCGTCGCGTGCGGCGGCACGGCCCGGCTCGCGGACGTCCGCGGGATGTTCGCGTTCGCCTGCTGGGACACCGTGGACCGGTCCCTCGTCGTCGCCCGCGATCGGTTCGGCATCAAGCCGCTCTACGTCTCGGCCGGCCCGCGCCACATCGCGTTTGCCTCGGAGCTTGGCGCACTGCGGGCGTCGAACCTCTGCCGGCGGTGAGACATCGCCGGCCGGCGTCCTCGCGTTTCTCAGGTGGGGCAGCGTGCCGCCGCCGCTCACCTGGCAGCGCGGCGTGGACATGCTCGAACCCGGCACCTGGCGGCGATGGCGTCTCGATGGCCGCGAAGAACGCGGCATGTTCGCGGATGCGCGCACCGTGTATGCCGCCGGCGGCTCCGGCGCACGGGACGAGGTGCGTCCGTCGGACCTTCCGGAATTTCGCGGCGACGTCGCGGCGGCCGTACGCGAGAGCGTCCGCACGCACCTGGTCGCAGACGTGCCCGTCGGCGTGTTCCTCTCCGGCGGCATCGACTCGGGCGCGCTCGTATCGTGCGCCTCGTCAGCCGGCGCGCCGAACCTGCAGACGTTCACAGTGGGCTTCGACGATGAGTCGTCGGAGGTCGAGCGGGCGCGCTCGGTGGCCGAGCGGTTCGGCACGACGCACCACGAACTTCACGTGGACCCGGCCGACGTGGCGCGCGATCTGCCGGCCGTGCTCGCGCGGCTCGACCAGCCGACTGTCGACGCCGTCAACTCCTACTACGTCTCGCGCGCGGTCGCCGCGACCGGGATCAAGGCGGTGCTTTCGGGAACGGGAGGCGATGAGCTGTTCGGCGGCTACCCGTCGTTCCGGCGGCTGCCGCGTGCGCTCGCGGCCAAACACCTCGCGGGTCCGCTCTGGCCGACGGTCGGACTGGTGGCCGGCGCCTTCATGCCCGAACGGTTGCGGTCGCGATGGCGTCATTTCGCCGCGACGAACGGCAGCCTGATGGAAGCCTACCGCGTCCAGCGCGGATTCTTCCTTCCCGACGAAATCGCGTCGCTGGCCGGTCCGGCTCTGCTCGAACCGGCCGTGTGGCGCGACGCAAACGAACACGTGCAGCAAGTCGAGCGCGCGCTGCTCTCTCCGGCGGGGCCCGAGAAGGCGCCGGCCGCGGTCGCGCGTCTCGAAAGCCGCTTGTACCTGGGATCGCAGCTGCTTCGCGACCTCGATGTCATGTCGATGGCCCACGGGCTCGAAGTCCGCGTCCCGTTTGTGGATCACACGCTCGTCGAATGCGTCTGGCCGCGGCTGGCGTGTCATCCCCGTCTGATGACCGGCAAACGCCTGCTCGCCGGCGCGCTCGACCGTCCGCTGCCCGAAGCCACTGTCCGCCATCCCAAGCAGGGGTTCACGCTGCCGTTCAACCGCTGGATGAAAGGCGACCTGGCGCCGTTCGTCCGCGACGGCATGCGACAGCTGTCGGATGCGGGCTGGGTCGCGCCCGGTGTGCCCGATCGCGTATGGGCCAGCTGGCGGCAGGGTGTCTCACACTGGAGCCGGCCGTGGGGCCTCGCCGTGCTCGGGCATTTCCTGCACCAGTGATCGCGTCCGACCTCACGGCGTTCGAACACCGCCTCTCGTACGAAGAGGAGACGGGCCGCGATCGGTGGGAAGTGCGGATTGTCAACGCCTGGATCCGCGCGACCGTGCCGCCGCTGCTCGCCAGCGCCGCGCCGGGTCCGGTGATCGACGCCGGCTGCGGCGAGCAGCCCTTTCGCGCGCTCATCGAAGCGCATGCGCGGCAATACGTCGGCATGGACGCCGTCCAGAACGGCCGCGGCTCGGTGGCGGTGCTGAGCGATCTCGAGAGCGTGCCGGCCGCGGGCCCGCGCTATCCGGTCGTGCTGTGCACGGAAGTGCTCGAGCACGTGGCAGACATCAATCGATCGTTCGCCGGATTGCGGAGGCTGACCGCTCCCGGCGGCTGCGTGGTGCTGACCGTGCCGTTCATCTACCCGGTGCACATGGCACCCTTCGACTTCCGGCGGCTGACCCAGTACGGCATCGCGCAACTCGCGGATGCCCACGGCTTCGACATCGTGTCGTTCGAGCGCCTCGGCCGCACGACGGACAGCCTCGCCACGCTGCTCGAGGACGCGTCCGTACTGCCGGCGACTCCCGCGCCGTACGACCGCGTCAAGGCGCGGCTGATCCGGATCGCGAAGTCGTGGCTGGTCCGCGTCCTCGATTCCACGTGGCTGTCGAGTCACGTGACGATCACCTCCCATTTCTATCTCTCGAACGGCGTCGTCCTGAGGGCGCGATGATGTCATGGCTTCGTCTCGCGCGGCGCGGCGCGGGCGCGATGTACCGGCAGCTGTTTCCGACGCCGGAGGTCGCGGCATGGCGGCACGCGGAGGATCGCGCGCGGACGGTGCCCCGCTTTACGCGTGGTTCCATCCGGATGCTCGACTACGAGTTGCAGTACTCGGACCTTCTCAGCTTCTGCCCGCAGTGGCACGACATCTTCATCGACGGTTCGCTCGAATATCGCGGCGACCCAGCCGCGCCGCGGATTCTCGATTGCGGCGGCAATCGTCGGCCTGGCCAGCCTGTTTTTCAAGCGCCGGTTCCCGTCGGCGCGGATCACGGCCTACGAGGCCGACCCGGTGCTGTTCGGGATGCTTCGCGCGAACCTTGATGCGAACGGCGCCGCCGACGTCGAGACCGTGCACGCGGCTCTCTGGACCACGAACGGCCGCGTGACGTTCCGCGCCGAGGGCAGCGACTCCGGGATGATCGGCACGTTGTCAGGAGCCGTGACCGGAACGGCCGTCGATGTCCCGAGCCTCCGGCTGCGCGACGTGATCGACCGTGACGCGAACGGCCGGATCGATCTGCTGAAGCTCGACATCGAAGGTGCTGAAGATGCCGTCCTCGCCGACTGCGAGCCGGTGCTCCACCGCGTCGGCGCCATCGTCATGGATCTGCACGAGTTCGACCCGGCCGATCGTCAGGCGCCGCGAGTGCTCGAGTTGCTGACGCGCAACGGCTTCACCTACTCGGTCGACGAGTTCGTGCCGCAGCCCTGGCGTCCGCCCGTCGCGCCGCCAACCGCGCCCTTTCCCGCGAAGGCCCTCGTCTGGTCGATGACCGTCCGCGCATGGCGAGCATGACGCCCAGCGTCGTCTACATCGTTCCCGACAAGATGGGCGGGATGATGAACATCATCTCGAACCTGCTCGCGTTCCGTCTGCCCGACGGGCTCTCGTATCACGTCGTGCTGACGCACAACCACCTCACGACCGATACCAGATTCGCTCAGCCGCTGGCCTGCGACAGCCAGACGACGGTGGAGTACACGCTGCCGGTCGAGAATCTCCACGCCGTGATGCGGCGACTGGCCGGTGCCGTGCCGCCGGGGCCGGGCGTCGTCGTGGCCGGCGATCTTCTCGATCTCGCGATGCTCTCGGTCACCGACGTCGGCCGTGCCGTCGTGCTGATCCTGCACGGCGACGACGACTACTACTACGACCTCGCGGTGAAGCACGACCGCGTCGTGCACGCCTACGTGGCCTACAGCCGGCGCATGTACGATCGGCTGCTCGAGCACCTGCCGCACCGCGCCGGCAGCATCCACTACATTCCGTACGGCATCCCGCTGCCGCCGCGTACGCGCCGTTCTGCTGCGGGCCCGATCCGGCTGATTTTCGCAGGACGCCTGGAGCATGGGCAGAAGGGCGTGCTCGAACTGCCGGCGATCGCCGCGGGTTTGCGCGACCGATCGATCGACGCGACGTGGACGATCATCGGCGACGGTCCCGACGCCGCGACGCTGCGTGCGGCGTGGCCGGCGTCCGCGTCGGTCCGCTACCTCGGACAGCTGACCAACGCGGACACGATCGAACGCCTGCCGGATCACGACGTCTTCGTGCTGCCGACGCGGGTCGAGGGCCTGCCGGTGGCGCTGCTCGAAGCGATGGGCTGCGGCGTCGTGCCCGTTGTCAGCAACATCGACAGCGGCGTACCTGACGTGGTGACGGCCGGCGTGAACGGGCTGCTGCCCGAGGTCGGCGATGTCCCGGGATTCGTCAACGCCATTGCGCGCCTCGACCGCGATCGCCGGCTGCTCGAATGCATGAGCGTGTCCGGCCGCGCGCGTCGTCGAAGAACGCTTCGACGTCCGCGATCGCGTGGCGGACTATCAGGCCCTGTATGCGCGATATGCCGAGCTGTACCGCCCGCTCCACGCGGATGCGGTGCTGCAGTACGGCAGCAGGCTCGATCGCCCGTGGATTCCCGAATCCGTTCGTCCGCATGGTGCGGTCGGCGTTGCGAGCGACAACGCGATGAGCGCGCCGCTCGTCAGCGTGCTGTTGACGACGTACAACCGGGACGCGTTCCTGGCCGCCGGCATCGAGAGCGTGCTTGCTCAGACCTTCACGGATTTCGAGCTGCTCGTCGTCGACGACGGCTCGACTGATCGAAGCGTGGAGATCGCTCGCGCCTACGAACGCCTCGATTCGCGCGTTCGCGTGGTCGTCAACGAGCACAACATCGGTCAATTTCGAAAACCGCAACCGGGCCGCCGAACTGGCGCGCGGCAGTCTCCTGAAGTACCACGACTCGGACGACTTGATGTATCCGCACTGCCTGGCCGTCATGGTGGCGATGCTGCAGTCCGAGCCGACGGCCGCGTTCGGATTGTCGAGCGGGGGAGCGTGGCCGGGCGGCGCGTGCCCCATGCTGCTCACGCCGGGCATGGCGTATCAGCGGGAGTTCTTTGGCGACGGACTCTTCATGTGCGGGCCGGCCGGAGCCTTGTTCCGGGCGGATGCGTTTCGTGCGCTGGGCGGTTTCCCGCTGAGTGGACCTCACTCGGACACGCTCTTCTGGCTTCAGGCGTGTGCGGAGGTTCCGTTCGTGCTGTTCCCCGCGGACCTGTTCTGGTACCGGCTTCACGACGGACAACACTGGCGGACTGCGGTCAGTCGCCATGACGAGGCGCAGCTGTTCAAAGCCTTCTGGGCCGCCCTGGACAAGGCAAGTTGTCCCTTGACCGCTGAGGAGCGTGAACAGGCGAAGCGTAACCGTGCGTTCCTCCTGGCGAAGAAACTATCCATTGATCTGCGACGTGGCCGTTGGCGGCTCGCGATGTACCGATGGCGAAGTTCCGGCCTGAATGCGGGCGACTGGCTGCGGTACCTTCGATGGCCACGCCGCGACACATTTGCCGGGACGCCCCTCGACGCAGACGGAGAGTTCCAAACTCCAGCGTGGGCCCGGCCGCGCGGCGGCACGAGTGGGCCGGCGTGACGACGAATCAGGCCGGACACGCGCGGCTGAAGTCCATCCTCGGACCGCGTCTGACGGTGCTGGCCCGTTGCGTGACGCGAGGCCTGCCGATGCCGCGCTGGGGCAACCTGCGGCGGGTCGAGCCGTTTTCGAAATCGTTCGGCTCCGATCGCGGCAAGCCGGTCGACCGGTACTACCTCGACAAGTTTCTCGACGCGAACCGCACGCTGATCACGGGCCGGGTGCTGGAAGTGCAGGTGCCGTCGTACACGAAGCGGTTCGGTGAGAACCTGATCGAGTCACACACGGTCGACATCAACCCTGGATTTCAGGCGACCTACATCTGCGACCTGGCAGACGGCGCGCCGATTCCGAGCGACTACTACGACTGCTTCCTGGCGCCGAACACACTCCAGCACCTGTTCGACCTGCACGCCGCGCTGCGCACGATGCTGCGCGTCGTGAAGCCTGGCGGGACGGTGCTCGCGTCGGCGGCGATGCTGCTTCCGCTGATTCCCGAGGGCGGCGACTACTGGCGCCTGACGCCGGAGGGCTGGCGGATCGTGCTCGGGCGTGGAGTGGCCGCATTGCGAGATCGCAGTGCAAGGCCACGGCAACTGTCTGTCGGCCGCCGCCGCCATGTATGGCCTGGCGCACGAGGAGCTGAAGGCGGCTGAGCTCGACGCGTACGACCCGCGCTATCCGATGCTGATCACCATTCGCTGCCGCAAGCCGGTCGCGTCTTGATGCGCCCATGAAGCCCATGAAGATCGTCCAGGCCGTCGGCTGGTATTACCCCGACAGCATCGGGGGAACGGAGATCTACGTCGCCGAGCTCGCACGGCAGCTCCGCGGCTGCGGCCATGATGTGCTGGTCGCCGCGCCGGAGCCCGGAGTGCGTTCGCCGAGGACATACGAGCTGGAAGGCGTCCGTCGTCTTCCGGTACCCGGTCCCTGAATTCGCCACTCGCGACGAGGCGCAGGGCGACGTCGTCGTGCGCGGAGCGGAGCATCTCCACAGCTGGCTGGGCGAAGTTCGCGCCGACGTCGTTCACTTCCACACGTTCGTGACCGGCCTGGGGTTACAGGAGATCCTCGCGGCGAGGCGAGCGGGCAGCCGCGTCATCGCGACGACCCATTCGAGCAGCCTGGGGTTTCTGTGTCAGCGGGGCACGCTGATGTGGCAGGGGCGGACGATCTGCGACGGCCGCGTCGACGCAAAACGATGCGCCGAATGCGAGCTGGAACATCGCGGAGCGGGTCCTGGAGCCGCGCATGCGCTCGCGGCCGTGCCGGCCTGGCTTGCGGGCCTTCGCACGGACGCTGCCGGGACCGGTCGGAACCGCAATGGCGATGACCGATCTGATCGAACGCAACAGCCTTCGGCAGCGCTCCATGCTCGACGCCGTCGACAAATTCGTGGTCCTGACGCAGCAAGCCGCGGACATCGTGATCGCGAACGGCGCTTCTCCAGCGAAAGTGGTTGTCAACCGCCTCGGCGTCAGCGAATCGATCGCTCCGCGGCCGCGCGGCGGCCCGCGGCAGCACGTCCGGATCGGGTATGTCGGCCGTTTCGATCCGATCAAGGGCGTGCTCGATCTGGCGGACGCCATTCAGCGCGTGCCGCGCGACGTCCCGATGCGTGTCGAGTTCCGCGGTCCGGCCCAGACACAGGCCGATCGCGAAACGAAGGCGGCAATTGCGACGCGGCTGGCGGGCGATGCGCGCGTGCTGCTGGCCGAAGCCGTGTCGCCGTCGTCGATTCCCGACGTGCATCGGCAGCTACGACGTGCTGTGCTGTCCGTCGCGGTGCCTCGAGGGCGGTCCGACGGCCGGCCTCGAAGCGATGGCCGCCGGCGTGCCGGTCATTGCCGCCTTTGTCGGTGGCGTCGCCGAAGTGCTCGAGGACGGTGTCAACGCGAGGCTCGTCCCGCCCGGCGACGTGGACCGCCTCGCCGCCGCGCTGATCGAGGTGGCCACCCATCCGGAAGACACGATCGATCGGTGGCGTGAGCGCCTGCCGCCGCCGCGCACCATGCGCGAGGTCGCGCACGACTACCTTGCTCTGTATGCCTGCTAAGGACGCTCCTGTCCGCTGCCATCAAGCAGGGCCTGCTTACGGTGGGCCAGTACCGGCGGACGCTTGCGCGGACGACGCTGCCGGGTGTCGCCGTCCTCGGATATCACGGGCTACGCGCCGACGACCTGCCCGCGGGCTCGATGGCATTCGAGAACCTTCACGTCCGCGCCTCGACGTTCGACGCTCACTGCCGCGTCGTGCGCGAATGCTGCGATCCCATCACGCTCGACGACTGGCGTCAGGCTGCCGCCGGGCGGACAGCGTTGCCGCCGCGCCCGGTCCTCATCACGTTCGACGACGGATACCGAAGCGTCGCGCGGATCGGCGCGCCGATCCTGGCCGCCCACCAGCTGTCTGCGGTGGTGTTCGTCTGCAGCGATCCGATCCTCCGCCGGCGGCTGCTCTGGTTCGACGCCGTGGCGGCCCGCGACGGAGAGGCCGCCGTCGAGCGGTGGAAGGCGTGCGACTACGACAGCTGGTCGGCCGCGTGCGCCGACTCAGCGCCGGTCGACGATGACGATCCCCGGGCGCCGATGACGGTTGACGAAGTCATCGCGTTGAGCCGATCGGGCCGCGTCGAGATCGGCGGGCATACCACCCGGCACCCGATTCTCGCGCGCGCGTCGCGCGAGCGCCAGCGCGAGGAGATCGCCGAGCAACTGCGAGGACATCCGGCACTGGACCGGGCGTCCGGTTCGCGCGTTCGCCTACCCGAACGGCCGTCCGGGCGTCGACTACGACGACACGACGGTGGATCTGCTCGCGGAGCTCGGCATCGACGCCGCCTTCACGATGCGTCCCTCGTTCGCGCGGGCCGGCGAGCCCGCGCTCGAGCGGTCGAGATTTCTGATGCTGGACGCAACGTGAGCGGCGCCGAGCTGGCGCACCGCCTGGCCCATACATGGCCGCGTTGATGCCGCGTGTCTGCGTCGTCACGTCCGGCCACATGTCGACGTGCCCGCGAATGCTGAAAGCCGCCGACGCGCTGCATGGCGCCGGGTTCGCCGTCCGCGTCGTCAGCGCTTCGCACACCCCGTGGGCTGTCGAGGCGGACCGGGCGCTGCGCAGCGACGCGGTCGTGGCGCTGGGACGTCGTCGACTACACGAAGGCCACGGCGACGCCGGCGCCAGATCGTGACCGGCGCGCGCCGGCGGATCGCACACGCGCTGACGCGGAAGATGGGATCCTCCCGCGTGCCCACGCCGCTGTTCGTCCGTGCGCTACAGCCGGGTGCACGACGAGCTGGTTGACGCCGTGGCCGCGGAGCCGGCCGATCTCGTCTACGGCGGCACGAGCGGGGCACTGGCTGCGGTCGCCGAGGCCGCTCGCGATCAGGGCGTGCCGTACGGCCTCGATCTCGAGGACTTTCACACCGGGGAGCGCAGCGCGCAGCCTGGCGAGTTGAGCGTGATCGCGGAACGCGTCGAGCGTCTCGTGCTGCCGGGTGCTGCGTTTCTGACGACGAGCAGCGCGATGATCGCAGACGCCTATGCCGCCAAATACGGCCTGCGCCCCCGGACCATCCACAACACGTTCTCCCTGGACCTGTCGGAACCGGCCGTTTCCCTCCAGGGCGAACCGCTCAAATGCTACTGGTTCAGCCAGACGCTCGGCGCCGGCCGCGGACTCGAAGACTTCATTCGCGCGGCGGGACATGCGCGTGTGACCGCGGAGCTGCATCTCCGCGCCGGCGTCAGGCAGCCGTACCTCGACGACCTGATGCGCTTCTGCCGGGCCGCGGCGCCGTCGGTGGCGGTCACCGTGCACGAGCCGGGTGACGCGGACGAAATGGTGCACCTGGCGCGCGGTTACGACCTGGGGCTGTCCGGGGAAGAGCCGACGGTCATGAACCGGCGCCTGTGTCTCGGCAACAAGATCTTCACGTACCTCGCCGCCGGAGTGCCGGTGGTCCTCAGCGCGACGCCGGCACAGGCGCGCCTGGGGCAGGACCTCGGAGCCGCCGCGATTGTCTACGAGCCCGGCGACGTCGCCGGACTGGCCGAACGGTTGTCGTGCCTGGCGCGCGATTCGAACCTGCGATTGCGGGCCCGGCACGCGGCGCGGTCGGCTGCTCTCCGCCGCTGGCACTGGGAGCATCCGGACGATCGTGGCGCGCTGGTCGACACCGTGCGCGCCGCGTTCCCTCGTCTTCCGTAATGACGACACCCTTGCGTCTCGTGATCACCGCCGATCCGTACATCCCCGTTCCGCCGCTGCACTACGGCGGCATCGAGCGGGTGATCGACGTCCTCGTGCGCGAGCTGGTCCGGCGCGGCCACGACGTCACGCTCGTCGCGCACCCGGACAGCCGTACGCCGGCTCGTCTGGTGCCGTACGGTGAGCCGCCGCACGACGGGTACCGCATTCGCGCGAAGGAGCTTGTGCAGGTCGGCAGCGTCCTCTGGCGCGAGCGCCGTCAGGTGGACGTCGTACACAGCTTCGGGCGGCTGGCGGCGCTGCTGCCGATTCTTCCGAGGCGTCATCTGCCGAAGCTCCAGACCTATCAACGCGACGGCGTTCCGTGGGCCAGCGTGGCGCGTGCGGTCCGGCTGGCGGGGCCATCGCTGATGTTCACCGGATGTTCGTCGAGCGTCTACCGGCATCGATTGCCGGAGGCGGCGGCCGGCGGCGAGTGGCGGACGGTGTTCAACTGTGTCGACATGGCGACGTACACGCCGCGGGCGGCCGTGCCTGGCGACGCGCCGCTCGTGTTTCTCGGCCGGCTCGATCCCATCAAAGGCGCCCACGACGCGATTGCGATCGCTCGCGGCGCCGGACGCCGCCTGGTGATTGCCGGCAACCGTGTCACGGATGGTCCGGATGCGCGCTACTTCGACGAGCAGATCGCGCCGCACGCTCGACGGCGACCGTGTCCGCTATGTCGGTCCCGTGGACGACGAGCAGAAGAACCACCTGCTTGGCGAAGCCGCCGCGCTGCTCATGCCCATCGGCTGGGAAGAGCCGTTCGGCATCGTGATGGCCGAGGCGTGCGCCTGCGGAACGCCGGTGATCGCGTTCGCGCGCGGCAGCGTGCCCGAGGTGGTGCGCGACGGCATCAACGGGTTTGCGTGCGGATCGGTCGGCGGCGCGATCGCCGCGGTCGGCCGCTCGAACGCATCGATCGCCGCGCTGTCCGGGCCGACTGCGAGGCGCGGTTCGGCGGGCGGCGTCATTGCCGGCGCCTACGAGGCCCTGTACCGCGAGCTGATGGACCGCGCCGGTGCGATCCGGCGCGGGCGCGCGGCGGTGGCGTGATGCGGCGCGTGCTCATGATCAGCCCGCACTTTCCGCCGGACAGCACGGCTGCGACGCATCGAGTGCGGCTGCTGGCGCCTCATTTGCCGGCGCACGGATGGCAGCCGACCGTGTTGACGGTCGATCCGCGCGACTACGAAGGACGGCTGGATCCGGACCTGCTCGACAGCGTGCCGCCGCAGGTCAGGGTCGTGCGGACGCGGGCATGGCCGGCGAGCGCGAGCCGCGCGGTCGGCGTCGGCGATCTCGGCGTTCGTGCGTTTCGCGGGCTGTGGCGGGGCGCCATCGGCGCTGCTGGCCGCCGAGCAGTTCGACGCCGTGTTCATCACGATCTACCCGTCCTATCCGGCGCTGCTCGGCCCGCTCCTCAAGCGGCGCTTCACGTTTGCGTTCGTGCTCGACTATCAGGATCCGTGGGTGGGCGAATGGGGCAGGACCGCCGGCCCGCTGACCGGCGGGCGTCCCGATCTCAAGAGCCGCGTTCAGCCGATTCGTGGCCACGCACCTCGAGCCGTACGCACTCGGCCGCCGCTGACGCGGTGACGGCGGTGTCGCGCGCCACCTACGAGCAGGCCCTCGAGCGAACGCCCGGCGGCGCAGCCGCGCCGCGTGCGCCGAGCTGCCGATTGGCTGGGACCGCCGCGATCTCGAGTTCGCGGGCGGCGGCCCGCGGACGTTTCCGGATGACGGGCTGGTTCACCTGTCGTATGTCGGCACGCTGCTCCCGACCGGTTTCGATACGTTGCGCGCCGTGCTCCGCGCGATCGCGGCGCTGCGCGCGGGCAACCCGGCGGCGGATCGACTGCGGCTGCACTTCTTCGGCACGAGCAACCAGCGGACCGATTCGCCTCCGCGCGTGCTGCCGGTGGCGGCCGAATACGGTCTGGCCGACATCGTCACCGAACACGCTCCGCGCCTGGACTATTTCGAAGCGCTGCGCGTCCTGCGCGATTCGACGGCCGTGCTGCTGATGGGCAGCCGCGAGCGGCACTACACGCCGAGCAAGGTCTTTCCGGCGCTCGTCGCGCGGCGGCCGGTGTTCGCCGTGATGCACGAGGCGAGCAACGCGTCCGATCTGCTGCGACGGATCGGCCGTGCACCCTCGGTGCGGCTGGTCACCTACGGCGGCGAGGCCCCGCAGACGCGCGTGGACGCAATTGCCGACGAGCTGTCCGCGCTGATCGCGCATCCCTGCTATGACGCCGCCGCCGTGAACGAGCGCGTGCTCGAACCCGCTTCGGCAGATTCGCTGGCGGAACAGCTGGCCGACGTTTTCGAGCGGTGCCTGGCATGAGCCTGGCGGCGACGCTGGTGGACAACGCGTTCGGCGCCTTCGGGCTGCGCGTCGTGCGCGCGAGGCCCGCGAACCGATTCGATGCGATGTGCGATTCGCTGCGGATGATCGCCTCGGCGGGCTTCGAGCCGACCGTCGTTATCGATGCCGGTGCGAACACGGGACAGTGGGCACGGAAGGCGTCGGGTGTGTTTCCGCGAGCGCCGCTCCATCTGATCGAGCCTCAGGCCGCTTGCCAGGCGGAGCTGCGGGCGTTCGCTTTGACGCGCGCCTCGGTCGAGATTCATCAGACAGCCGTCACTCGGCCGGGACGAGCCTCGGTACGCATGGCAGGTGCGACGCCCGGATCGACTGGCACCCACGTCCTGAGCGATGGGGAAAATGCGGAGAACGACATCTCCCTCCCGCGATCACCCTGGACTCGCTCTTTGCAGCGGCCGGGTGCGCCATACAGACCGTGTCCTGCTCAAACTCGACCTCGAAGGACATGAGGTCGATGCTCTCGCAGGGGCGACGACGCTGCTCGACCGTGTCGAGGTGCTGGTGACCGAAACGCAGGTCTACGAAATCGAGCGAAACGGACGTCCCGTCTTCGCCGATCTGATCAGAATTCTCAACGAACGCGGGTTTGTGCTGTACGACGTCGCGGCGCTGGCGTCGCGGCCGCGCGACGGCCGGCTGCGGACGGGCGACGTCATCTTCGTTCCCAGGGGCCGTGCATTGGCAGGGCGACAACCGATGGGTTTAACGCCGGTCCGCCTGACCATCGTCCAGACGCACCCCGTGCAATACAACGCGCCGTGGTTCCGGCACATCGCCGCCAATTGCCCCGAGCTCGATTTGACCGTCGTCTACGCGGCCCGGCCGCGTCCCGAACAGCAGGGCGCGGGCTTCGACGTGCCGTTCGAGTGGGACACGCCGCTGCTCGACGGCTACGCCTGGCGCCTCGTTCGCGAGGGCAACGCGATGGTGACGACTTCGCGACCGGCCGTTTTCGGGGCCTCGACGTTCCGAGGTATCGGCGCGGCGGTCGCGGACACCCGTCCTGACATCGTGCTGGTACCCGGCTGGCACTCCATCACGTGCGTTCGGGCGCTGCTGTCGGCGCGGCGCCGCGGTGTTCCGGTGTTGTATCGCGGCGACACGCACAGGGACGGGTCCGTCCGGCTGGCGGCGAGCCGCCTGGCACGTCAGGACGCGAGCGTTCCTGTCGCTCTATTCCGGGTACCTGTCGGTCGGGTGCCTTGTCGCGTGGATTATCTCGAGAGCCACGGCGTGGCCGCGACGCGCATCTACGCGTCTCCGCACGCGGTCGACAACGACAGCGTTCGCCGCGATCGCAGAGCCGCACCTTTCCGGCGCCGGCCGCGCGGCGGCGCGGGCCGCCTGCGGCGGGGGACCGGACGATTTCATCGTGCTGTTTGCCGGGAAAGATCGAAGCGCGCAAGCGGCCGCTCGATGCCGTGCGTGCTGTCGCGTCGCTCGGCCCGAACGCCGTGCTCGCCGTCGCGGGGTGGCGGCGATCTCGAACAGGCGATGCGGGCCGAAGCCGAACGGCTTGGCGTCCGCGTCACCTGGCTCGGATTCGTCAACCAGAGCGCGATGGGCGCGCGTCTACGCCGGCGCGGACTGCCTCGTGCTGCCGAGTGGCGCGAATCGTGGGGGCTGGTCGTCAACGAAGCCATGGCGACGGGCCTTCCGGCGGTGGCGGCGGACCGCGTCGGCTGCGCACCGGATCTGATCGTCCCCGGTGAAACCGGCGAGATCTGCGGCACCGGCGACGTGAACGACCTGGGCGGCGGCGTTGCGGCGTGTGCGCGATCGTGGCGCGCGCGCGTCCATGAGCGCGGCATGCCGCGCGCGTATCGCCCGCCACAGCTTCGATGCGGCGACGATCGGGCTCGTGGCGGCGTGTCAGTCGCTGACGTCGCGCCGCGCGCAGGCGCCGCGCGTTGTCGCCTGCTGCGGCGGGCATGGTGATCGTGTCTGGGCTGGAGCGCATGACGTTCGAGGTGCTGCGCGTCGTCCGCAACGTGGCGGCTCGGTCCACTGCATCGTCAACAGCTGGGAGAATCACCGGATCGTCGAGCTGGCCGAGCGCATCGGCGCGACCTGGTCCACCGGCTTCTACTGGTATTCGTTTGGCGGCCGGCCGAGGACCCTGCTGCACGTGCTGCAGATGATCTGGGATATCGTGCGAACCAGCGCCGGGCTGGCGCGTGCGCGCCGTTCGCTTCGGGCCGACCCACGTGCTCGTGCCGGAGTACGCCGCCGTGCTGCGCAATGCGCCCGTCCTCGCCGCGCTGAAGCTGCTCGGCGTGGACGTGGTGTTCCGCATGGCCAACGCGCCCGAACGCGGACGGATTCACGACGTGCTGTGGCGCCGTGTGCTGCCGCCGTTCGTGACGCGCTTCGTGCCGAACTCGCGATTCAGCTACGGGCGGCTGCAGGAAACGGGTGTGCCCGAGGGCAAGATCACGCTGATTCGGAACGCTATCAGCCGGCGGGCCGTGTTCGCCGCAGACCGACGAGGAGGTCGTGCGCCTCGCCTCGGCGCGTCCGACTATCCTCACGGTCGGCCAGATCGCGCCGTTCAAGGGCACCCATCTGACCGTCGAGGCGACGCTCGCCCTGATTGCCGAGGGCTTCGATGTGCAGACGCTGGTGGTCGGCATGGTGCCGTCCTGGCCGCCCGAGCTGGTCGACTACGTCGCGCGGCTTCGCGAGCGCATCGCCGCGGCCGGCGCTTCGGATCGTGTGCACCTGGTCGGCGCGCGCGAGAACGTCCTGGACATCATGAACGCCAGCTACGTGCTGGCCGCGCCGATCCTCCAGGAAGAGACGTTCGGCAACGTGGCGCTCGAAGCGCGCAGCGTCGGCCTGCCCGTCGTCACCTTCGCGCGCGGCGGCCTGACCGAGCTGGTCAGCCACGGAATGACCGGCTACGTGTGCGCGTCCGCCGACCTCGCCGGCCTGCTCGACGGCCTGAGGTACTTCCTCTCGCAGCCGGCCGAGCGTGCTGCGGCCAGCGCCAGGAGCCTGGCTGTGTCGGCGGAGCCCGGCAACGACTGCACACCGGGCGAGTTCGAGCGCCGCTGGTGGGCCATGTTCGAGAAAGCGAGCTGAGCGGCCGTGGGCACGGGCGAATTCGCCGACGCCAGGTTCGCGAAGTACGCGGAGTCCGGCGCGTACCACTGGCGCGAGGTCGGGCGCGGGCTGATCGCCCACAACGCGTTCACGGCCGAACGCTACCGGCGTGTCATCGAGGGGGCGGCGCTGCGGGACGGCGACCGCGTCCTGGACTACGGGTGCGGCGACGGGGCGCTGCTCGGCGCGCTGCACCGGGAAGCGGGCCGCAGGCACTACGATCTGCACGGCTTCGATCCGAACGCGCTGGCCGTGGAGTTGGCCGGCGCGGCGCTTCGGGCGAACGGTGTACCGGCGACCATCCACGCCTCGCTCGCGTTGCTTCCCGACGCCTATTTCGATCGCGTGATCTGCACCGAGGTCATCGAACACGCGTCGGATCCGGACGGGCTGCTGCGCGAGGTGGCGCGGGTGCTCAAGCCGGACGGCCGCGCGGTCGTCTCGACGCCCATTCGGCTGACGGAGGCTCCAGAGGACGTCAACCATGTCCGCGAGTGGTTTCCGAGCGAGTTCGCGGGCCTCTTCGATAACGGTTCATGGCGGATCGTCTCGCACGAACAGGTGGTGCCCGTGGCCGGGCCCGAGGTCTATTTCTGGCGGCCGCTGGTGTTTGCACGCGTGCCGGTCTTCCGCCTGCTGTGCAATCTGCTCTCGATCTACGCGAAGCGTCAACGCGATCTCGTGGCTCCGGATGCGGCCACGCCTGTTCATGATGCAAATCGTCGTTGCGGACAAGATCAGCCATGACTAGACGGCGCTCGGCCGCGCGGGTGACACGATGAAGAAGCTGGCCGTCGTCGCCGGGCTCGCCGTGTGGGTGTTGTCGGATGACTGGCTGCTCGGGCTCAGCGCATTCGTGCTCGCGCTGGGCTGGGTGTTCCTGCCGGCTGAAGAGGGACCGCCCGTGCTCGCGCTCGCGTACACCCTGCAGTGGGTGACCGTCTGTATCGGCCTGTACTACGTGGCCATCACGGGCCGGCCGCTCCAGGCGACGCTCGGGAGCGACTACCAGCCGATGGTGCTCATCGGCCTCGGCTGTCTCGTCGCGATCCTGGCCGGGCTGCTGTTGGGGCAGTACCTGGTGGGCCGCCTGCGGCCGCTCGAGGGCGTCAGGCCTGCTTACGCGCTCACGTTCAAGAGCCTCGTGATGACGTATCTCGGTGCGACGGCTGTCGCCGGCTTTGTCCACGAATTCGCGTGGAGCTTCCCGACGATCACGCAGGCGATCATCGCCGTCTCGTTTCTCCGGCTCGGCCTGCTGTACCTCGTGTTGCGACGGCTGGTCGCCGACGACCGCTGGGCCGTGATGGCCCTGGTCCTGTTGGGTGAGATCGGCCTTGGCTTCACCGGGTTCCACGCAGGATTCCGCGAACCGCTGATCATGGCCGTGCTGGCGTTCCTCGAGCGGTTCGACCGGCGCAACGTGCGGCACTGGGCGAGTCTGGGCGTGCTCTGCGCGGGCATGGCTGTGCTGGGCGTGACCTGGATCAGCATCCGCGTGAACTACCGGGAACGATATCTCGCGGACGAAGCGTTCGCCCAGAATCGCGGCGCGCGGTTCGACAGCATCACGGCGGCGGCCAAACAGTGGGCGGCGCAGGACAGGAGCCAGTTCTACGGCAACGTGGACGTCTTCATCGACCGGCTGTGGGCCATCTACTATCCCGCTCTCGCCGTGGCCCGTGTACCGAATGTGGAACCCCATACCAACGGCAAGCTCATGACCGACACCCTGCAGTTACGTCTTCATGCCGCGTGTGTTCTTCCCCGACAAACCGGAAGTTGGATCGGACAGCGAGCTGGTCCGCAGATACTCAGGGGTGTGGGTCGCCGGCGCCGCGCAGGATACCGACATCGCGTTCGGGTACGCGGCCGAATCGTACATCGACTTCGGCGTTCCCATGATGTTCCTGCCCGTGTTCGTCTGGGGGACGTTCATGGGTATCTGCTATGCCGGCATGTTCAAGTATTTTCGCCATCGCGACATCGCGGTGTCGGTGACCACCGTCATCTGCTGGCTGACCCTGTATCTATTCGAGCGCTCGTGGACAAAAACGATCGGCCTGGGCGGCACGCTCATGATTTACGTCGGCAGCCTCAGCTTCGTCCTGGATCGCCTCTGGTACCAGAAATTCAGGACCGTGTACGTCGAGCAGCTGGCGGATGCCGAGGAGGAACTCGACGGCGCACCGCCGCTGCACCTCCTGCCGCACTCCAAGTGAACATCTGGAACGGTGCGGCGGTCCTGTATGCCCGATACCGCCTGGGGCTGGTCGACGCGGACACGCAGACCACCGCCGCCGAGCGGGCGTGCCTGGCGCGGTACGCCTCGGGCCGCAGAAGCCTGGTGGAGATCGGCGTCATGCACGGCGCCACCACAGCGCTGCTCCGCAGCGCCATGGCGCTTGACGGCGTCGTCACGGGCATCGATCGGCATCTGCCGGGGAAGCTCCTCGTGAGCTTCGAGCGTCTCGTGGCGAAACACGAGCTCGCGCGATACCCGCGCGGCCGGGCCGTGCTGCTGCGCGAGTGGAGCCACGAGGCCGCGCGCAACTGGACGACGCCTATCGACTTTCTGTTCATCGACGGCGATCACAGCTGGACCGGCCTCGAACGCGACTGGCAGGACTGGACGGCGCACCTGGTGCCGGGGGGCATCGTCGCACTGCACGACAGCCGTCCGCTGCCCGATCGCCAGGTGTATGACAGCGTGCAATTCACCCGCGACATCGTCCTGCACGATCCACGGTTTGCCGTTGTCGACACGGTTGACTCCCTGACGGTGCTCCAACGGATCTGATCGCCGACTGCTGACTGCCGACTGCCGACTGCTGACTGACTGTGCGCGTCCTCCACGTCACCCCCTACTTCGCTCCGGCGTTCCGCTACGGCGGGCCCCCGCGCAGCATCTTCGGCCTCTGCCGCGCGCTGACGGAGGCTGGCGTCGAGGTCGAAGTGTTCACGACGACCGCAAACGGGCCCGAGCCGCTAGCGGCGGCACCGGAGGGGACCGAATACCAGGGCGTCCGCGTCCGCTACTTTCCGCTCGCGTGGCCGCGGCGATACTGGCGCGCGTCCGGGTTGGCCGCCGCGCTCGAGCGGGCGTTGCCCTCGGCGGACCTTGTTCACGTGCACGGCCTGTGGAACATGACTGGTTCAGCCGCTGTCGGCCGCGCACGCTCCGCCGGCCGGCCATACGTCATCTCGCCGCGCGGGATGCTGCAGCCGGCGGCGATGCAACGGCATCGTGCCGTGAAGGCTGCCGCTTACTGGGCCAGCGAGCGCGCGCACGTGAGCGGTGCGGCGTTTCTCCACGCCACGTCGCTCGTCGAGCAGCAGCAGATCGCAAAGTACGGCCCGCCAGTCGTGACGATCGCGAACGGCGTGACGCCTGTCGCAGTGGCGCCCGGCGCGGTGGAGGAGTTCCGGAAGCGGGCGCAGATCGACGCGGGCGACGAGGTGCTGCTGTGCCTCGGGCGCCTGCATCCGATCAAGCGGCTCGACCTGCTGGCGGCCGCCTTCCAGATCGTGCACCGTGCCCGGCCGCGCGCGCGTCTTGTCATCGCCGGGCCGGACGAAGACGGGTATCGCGCGTCCGTCGAACCACTGTTTGCGCCCGTGGCCGGCGCCACTCGCTGGCTTGGCGAGGTGGACGGCGAGACGATCGGCGCGCTCTTCGCCGCAAGCCGCACGCTCGTGCAGTGCTCGGATTCCGAGAGCTTCGGCATGAGCGTCGCCGAAGCGCTCGCTGCCGGCCTTCCGGTCGTCGTCACGAACGGAACGCCGTGGCCGCAGGTGGCGGCGCTCGAGCTCGGATACTTGGTGGCTCCGGAGCCGTCGGCGATCGCTCGAGGCATCCTCCAGATCCTCGACCGGCCTGCTGACGGGTGTGCGATGGGCGCGCGCGGAACGGCGTGGGCCCGTGAGGCGTTCGGATGGAATGTCATTGGACGATCAATGCGCGACGCCTATCAGGGCGTGCTCGATCGGCCGCAGGGGCTCACGGCATGAGCGCGGGCACGCTGCGCTCCGTGCTGCTGACGCCCAACTTACTCGGCGCGGACGGCGTATCGTCGCTGTCGCGCGAAATCGTCCGCGCGCTACCCAGACCGGCGGCGGTGATCAGCCTTCACGATCCCGGCGGGTTTCCTGGCGCCGCTGAGGACGTCGAGACGCACGGCGCCGGAGGCGGGCGGGCGGCCTTCCTCGCGGCCGCTGCGTCCGTTTCGCTCCGCTGTTCGCCGGCGACCGAGATCGTCTGCAGCCACCTGCACCTCGCGCCTGCGGCGGCGCTGCAGGCCTGGCGAGGCGCACGGGTGACGGTCGTGCTCTGCGGCATCGAAGCGTGGGTGCCGCTCCGCAAGCCAGAAGCATGGGCGCTCGAGCGTGCCGACCTCGTCGCGATTTCGCAGCACACCGTCGACCGGTTCAAGACGGCGAACCCCTCGTTCGCCTCGACTGACGTGGCAGTGTGCCACCCAGGCCTACCCGACCGACCCGGCCTACCCGACCCCCCCAACCCACCCGACCGTGCAGCCCCCGCCCTGATCGTGGCGCGAATGTCGGCGGACGAGCGGTACAAGGGACACGACGAGCTGTTGGACATGTGGCCGTCGTTGCTGGCACGCAAGCCCGACGCGACGCTTGTCGTTGCCGGTGACGGCACGGATCGGCCGCGGCTCGAGTCGCGTGCCGCATCGCTCGGGATATCGCACGCCGTGACGTTTGCCGGGCGCGTCGGAGATCGCGAACTGGCCGCACTGTACGCACAGTGCCGCTTCCTCGTCATGCCGAGCCGAGACGAGGGTTTCGGCCTCGTGTTTCTCGAAGCGATGCGCGCCGGAAAGGCGTGTATCGGGGCGAACGGCGCGGCCGAGGAAATTATTCGCCACGGAGTGACCGGCCTCATCGTGCAACCGGAGACGACGCACGATCTCGCGACGGCCGTGTTCACGCTGTTCGATCAACCGGCGGTTTGCGGTCGTTACGGCGCCGCCGGGCGGGATCGGTTTCTGTCGACCTTCACCGATAGCTGCTTTCAGGCACGGTTTGCGCTGGCTCTCGATCGCCGCACGGCCGCGCGGAACGCGTCATGAACATTCTTGGCCTGAACGCCTACCACGGTGACGTCTCCGCGGTCCTCGTCCGCGACGGGCGGCTCATCGCAGCTGTCGAGGAGGAGCGCTTCCGCCGTATCAAGCACGTCGCCGGCTTTCCCGGACGGGCCATCGCCGAGTGCCTTCGGATGGGAGGCCTCGACGGCCGCGACGTCGATGTGTTCGCCGTGTCGCGCAACCCCCGCGCGCACCTGTGGCGCAAGGCGCTGTTTCTCCTCGAACACCGACCCAGGCGGACGATCGGCGACCGCTTGCGCAACGTCGCGAGCATCGGGCGGCTGTCCGCCGCCATCGCCGCCTCGGCGGGCCTCGACGAATACGACGTTCGCCCCCGCATGCGCTACGTCGAGCATCACCCCGCGCACATCGCCAGCGCCGCGCTCGTCAGCCCGTTCGACGATGCGGCGGTGTGTGCGATTGACGGGTTCGGGGATTTTGTCAGCACCTCGTGGGGACGGCTGGAAGGATCGGCCGTTCACGTCGATCGCCGGGTGTTCTTCCCACATTCGCTCGGCCTGCTGTATCTCGCCGTCACGCAGTACCTCGGTTTTCCCAATTACGGCGACGAGTTCAAGGTGATGGGCCTCGCGCCCTACGGCGACCCGCACTACGTCCGGGAGATCGAATCGCTCGTGAACCTTCGCGACGGCGGGATGTTCGAGCTCGACCTCTCGTACTTCAGCCACTGGTCTGACGGCGTCACGATGACGTGGGCCGACGGCGAACCGGCCATCGGCCGCGTGTTCACGCCGAAGCTGGAACAGCTGCTCGGAAAGGCGCGCGACCGCCACGAGGCGCTCCAGCCCAGACACGAGGCCATCGCCGCATCACTGCAGGTGGCGTTCGAGCGCGCGCAGGTGCACGTGCTGCGGCACGTCTACGAGGCCACGAAGAACCCTCGACTATGCCTCGCCGGCGGTTGCGCGATGAACAGCGTCGCCAACGGCAAGATCCGCGAAAACACCGCCTTCCGCGACGTCTACATCCAACCGGCGTCGGGCGACAACGGCACCGCGCTCGGCGCGGCATTCGACGCCTGGCATGCCTCTCCCGGCCGTCCCCGCACGTTCGTGATGGAGCATGGCTACTGGGGGCCGTCGTTCGACGACTCGGAGATTGCAACGGCGTTGTCAGCGCTGGCGTCGGCGGTTCGCGCCGCCGGCTGCAGCCAGCGCCGCTACGAAGACGACGCCGAGCTCGATACCTGGGTGGCGTCCCAGATCGCCGCAGGCCGGGTGGTTGGCTGGTTTCAGGGGCGGATGGAATGGGGCGCTCGCGCGCTCGGGAACCGCAGCATCATTGCGGACCCCCGGCGGGCGGACATGCGCGACATCATCAACACGCGCATCAAATTCCGCGAACGCTTCCGGCCGTTCGCGCCATCGGTCGCGGTCGAAGCCCTCGACGACTTCTTCGTCGGGGCCGTGCCCGACCCGTTCATGCTGCAGGTCTATCCCATCAGGCCGGACAAACGCGCCGTCGTGCCGGCTGTCACGCACGTGGACGGTTCGGGCCGCCTGCAGACAGTGAGCCGGGAGTCGAACCCGCGCTACTGGAACCTGATCAAGGCCTTCGAACGTCTCACCGGCGTGCCGATGCTGCTGAACACGTCCTTCAACGAAAACGAACCCATCGTGCTGCGCCCGCAGGAGGCGCTTGACTGCTTCCTGCGGACGCACATGGATGTGCTGGTCATGGGACGCCACGTCGTCGAGCGTCCGCTGGTGGACTGAATGAACCTGTCTTCGAAACGCGTGCTGGTGACTGGCGGTAGCGGCTTTCTCGGCCGGCACGTCGTCTCCGCCCTCGAGCGCCACGGCTGCCGCGACGTGGTGGTCGTGAGGAAGGCCCGCTACGATCTGACGAGCGAACCGGACGTGATCAGGCTGTTCCGCGAGGTCCGGCCGCACGTCGTCGTGCATCTCGCGGCGGTTGTCGGCGGCATCGGCGCGAACCGCGAATCGCCGGGCCGGTTCTTCTATCAGAACTTCATGATGGGTGCGCTGACGATGGCGGGGGCGAGGGTGGCGGCGGTGGAGAAATTCGTCGGCGTCGGGACGATCTGCGCGTACCCTAAGCTCGCGCCCGTGCCGTTTCTCGAGCGCGACCTGTGGAACGGGTAGCCGGAGGAGACCAACGCGCCTTACGGCATCGCGAAAAATATGCTGCTCGTGCAGGGCCAGGCGTACCGGCAGCTCGCGGAACTGACGGGCTTCAAGGGACGGCTGACGTTCGATCGCACCAAGCCCGATGGCCAGCCGCGGCGGAGCCTGGACGTGACACGCGCGCAGAACTCATTTGGTTTTGCCGCCACCACCGACTTCCGGAGCGGCCTGAAGCGCACGATCGACTGGTACCAGGTGCGGCGCGGCGTGCCCGTTACGTGAGGCTCTGCTTCTTCAATCGATCCTACTGGCCCGACCAGGCGGCGACGGGCCAGCTGCTCACCGAGCTTGCCGAAGATCTCGTCGCGCGCCACGGGTGCCAGGTGTCAGTCGTGGCCGGGCGCGCGCTGCACGGACGCGCAGACGGGCCGGGCAGCCTCTGGCCGATCAGCCCGATCAGGCGTGAAGAGCGGGCAGGCGTGCGGATTCTGCGTGCGAACGGCACCGCGTTCCCGCGTCACCGCTTTGCCGGCCGTGCCAGCAACTACCTGACGTATTTCGCATCCGCGTATGCGGCCAGCTGGCGGCTGGGCCCGCAGGATGTGGTGGTGTCGCTCACCGATCCACCGATCCTCGGCCTCGCCGCGTTGCGCGCCGCGCGGCGCGCGGGAGCCCGCTTCGTGTTCCTGTGCGAAGACGTATTCCCGGAAGTCGCTGCGCTCCTCGACGACTTTCACAACGAGACCTTGAACCGGACGCTCGATCGCGTCAACCGGTACCTGCTCCGGGAAGCCGATGCTGTCGTCGCCCTCGGGGACCGCATGAAGCGGCGCCTGGTGGAGGAGAAAGGCGCGGATCCGGCGAAGGTGCACGTGATTCATAACTGGGCGGACTGCGAAGCCATCACGCCGAAGCCGAAGGACAACGCGTTCGCCCGCGCGCACGGCCTCGTCGACCGATTCGTCCTGATGCACTCCGGGAACATCGGCCTCTCGCAGAATCTCGACCTGCTCCTCGAAGCCGCGGCGCGGCTGCAGTCCAGGGACCGGCTCGTCATCGCTATCGTCGGGGATGGTGCGCGGCGCCAGCCGCTGCAGGATATGGCGACCCGGCGCGGGCTCACGAACGTGCGGTTCTTCCCGTATCAGCCCAAGGAGCAGCTCGACGAGTCGTTCGCGACGGCCGATGCGTTCCTGGTGTCGTTGAGGCCCGGCCTCGAAGGCTACATTGTGCCGAGCAAGGTGTACGGCGTCCTGGCGTCGGGGCGCCCGTTTGTCGCCGCGGTCGACCCGAGCTGCGAGGCCGCAGTCATTGCACGCGAGCATCATTGCGGCATCGTCGCGCCGCCCGGAGAGCCCGATGCGCTGGCCGGTTCTATTGCGGCCCTGTGTGACGATCCCGCCGCCGCAGCGCGTGATGGGGGAGAACGCCCGCCGCGCGGCCTGGTGTTACGACCGCCGGGCCGCGGTGCAGTCGTACTACGACCTTTTCGCCAGCCTCGGCCGCCGCGTGGTGCCCGCATGATCAAACGTGTGTTCGACGCCTCGCTTGCCGCCGTGGGGCTGCTGGTGTCGGTGCCGATCTGGTGCCTGATTCCGATCGCAATCAAGCTGGAGGACGGCGGGCCGGTGTTCTTCCCGCAGGCTCGTGTCGGTCTGAATGGCCAGGTGTTCAACGCGCTGAAGTTCCGATCGATGCGCCCGGATGCCGAAGCGTTGACCGGCCCCGTCCAGGCAGCTGAAAACGATCCACGCGTGACGCGCGTCGGGCGTGTCCTGCGCGCGACGGCGATGGACGAACTGCCGCAGCTCGTGAACATCCTCGTCGGCGACATGAGCTTCGTCGGTCCGCGCCCGCTCAGGCCCGGCGAGCTCGAAGTCAGAGGCGACGGACAGGTCACCCCGCTCTCGAACATTCCCGGCTATCACGAACGCCATTCGATCCGGCCCGGGCTCACGGGTCTCACGCAGGTCTACGCGCCGCGCGATATCTCGCGCGCGAGCAAGTTCCGTCTGGATCGGCTGTATCTGAAGCGCGCCGGTTTTTTCCTCGACATGAAGCTGATCGTGCTGTCGTTCTGGATCACAGGCCGCGGCTCCTGGGAGGTGCGGGGCCGCAAAGTCTGAGCAAGCGGAGGTCTGCGAATCGTAAGCAAGACCTTATAATGTCGGCGTTGCAGATCGACGTCCTCGTCGTCGGCGGCGGACCGGCTGGCCTCTTCGCGGCGGAGTGCCTGGCGAGCCGCGGATTTTCGACGGTCGTCTGCGAAGAGCACTCCTGCATCGGCGATCCCGTTCACTGCACCGGCATCCTCGCCAGCGAAAGCTTCGACGCCCTCGGCCTGCCGAACGACGCGACGCTCAACACCCTCACGACCGCGCATTTCGTGTCGCCGTCGGGGTTGAGGATTCCGTACTCAACGCCGACACCGCTCGCCGCCGTCATCGATCGCGTGGCGTTCGACCAGGCGCTGGCAAGACGGGCAGAGGCTGCCGGCGCGCAGGTGCGGGTCGGCACCAGGGTGTCTGCCGTCGAGACCGACTCCACCTCCGTGCGGGCGCTTGTCGGTGACACGTGGGTCACGGCGCGGCTGCTCGTCATGGCGTGCGGCGCGAACTACGCCTTCCAGCGGCGTTTCGGCCTCGGCCTGCCGCGAAGCTACCTGCATACCGCCCAGCGCGAGCTCGTCGCGCGGCGGCTCGGCGACGTCGAACTGCATTTCGGCCACGACATCGCGCCCGGCGGGTTCGCATGGGCGGTGCCGATTGTCCGCGACTCAGGCACCTATATCCGCGTGGGCGTGATGACTGCCCGCGATCCGGTCGGCGGGTACAAGCGCATGCTGGCGCGGGTGGCGGGGCCGTGGGGCATCGACGTCACGTCGGAGCCGCCCCGCCAGAAGCTTCTGCCGCTCGGCGCGATTGACCGCACGTACGGCGACCGGACGCTCATCGTCGGCGATGCCGCGGGTCTGGTCAAGCCGACGACGGGCGGCGGGATTCATTACAGCATGCTCAGCGCGAAACTGGCATCGGACGTGGGCGCGGCGGCGCTCGCAAGCGATCGCCTCGACGCGGAAGGGCTCGCGTCGTACGAACGCGCCTGGCGCGACCAGCTCGGCGAAGAGTTCGTGGAGCAGCGCTCGCTGCGCGATCTGGTCACGCGCCTCAGCGACCGCGAGATCGACAGCTTCTTCGAGCTGGCCCGGACCGACGGCATCATGCCGATCGTCCGCAAGACGGCGCAGTTCAACCAGCATCGCCATCTGATTCGCGCGCTGCTCCGCCATCCTCCTGCGCGGAAGATCCTCTTCCGCTCGATCATCGGATAATCCTGCTCGCCCGCACTCTGTGTGCCTGAGGCGACGTCTGTCTCGATCGCCCCGTTAGTCCTCGGCGTGGTGCCTGCGGAGCCATTTGGGCAGGCCGATCAGCAGACGCCAGACGTACAGCCCTGGAAGCAGGAGGTTCGATCGGACGCCGTATCGGGCGCGCATGTAGGCCGTCGACGGAAAGAGGACCTCTCGCATCAGGCGGCCTCGCGCCTGCCAGCTGGGGAGCGCGCCAAGATCAAGACGCAGCACGCCGGCCTGCGTCCAGGGTCCCTGAATGACGACCACGTCCCGATTCAACCCTTCAGCACGCAAGGCGCCAATCACCGGATCGACCGCGGCGCTGCCAAAACAATCCCGAGCGAGCGAGAGCCCGTCGACTGCGAGCTGACCCAGGCCGCGGGCTCCGGCGATCTGTCCCACCCGCCCGGCCGCGTCCGGGGTCAACCGGCTCGCCAGCAGGTGAAGATCGTAGATCCACAGAAGATTGCGCGATCCGGGATGATGACCAGCCCGATGAACAAGCGCCAGCAGTAGCGCATGCACATCGTCAACGGTGACCGCCGATGGACCGAGGGCGGCAAGCGGGACGCGGGATTGCCACAGCTCTTGATAGGTGAAGCGATTCGCGAGCAGCTGCAGATTCGAGATTCTCCAGTGCACGTCGAATGCGTGGATCACGCCGTAGCGGTCGGTCTTGTGATAGTGGCTCTGATACGACACGAGACGCCCTGACGTCTCGACCGGACGAACGTATCCCAGGCGGTCGAGGACGTCGGCCAGCGGCCGGACGTCGGGTGGCGCCACGAGCAAGTCCGTGTCGGCCCGGACGCGCACGTGAGGGGCCGGATAATGGGAGTGGGCCAGGGCAGCGCCTTTGAACACTATCGGGCGCACCCCTGCGGCGCTCAGCTCCGCCAGCACCGCGACGAGCTCGGCGTGCCGGATGCAGTCCACGGTGACCGCGTCACGTTCGGCTCGTTGAGACTGTTTGACGAACTCTGCCGGCCACACCTCGAGCCTGCCGGCGGCCCGAAGCGTCCACCCCAACAACAACAAAACTCGATGTCGCGAAGCGGCCGCGATCAACGCAGCCGCCTCGACCGCGGGCGAGCCTCGCACCGAGGCCGCCGGATCGTAAAGCGCTCGCGCGATCACTGCCACAGCGTCCGTTTCGCGAGATGGAACCGCCGGAACCGATCGCCTCATGCGGGCACCGCTCCGCAATGGATCGCGACCGACACCGGAGTCATTCGTCGTCTCGAGCGCGAATCGCGACCAGGCCGTGCTTCAGGAGCATGCCGACCAGCAGGCGAACCGCCCCCTCATCGAGCTTTCCGCCAACCGCGTCGGTCAGCTGGCCGATCTGCATTGGCGCTCCATGCCGCAGCGGTTCGATGATCGCACGCATGCTCTGAGGGAACCGGTATCTGCGGCCGCTCGCAAGTAACTCGACTGCTCCCGCAGCCGAATCGCCGTGCATTACCAGGTGAGCGTGTACGGTCAAGCGGACGAGAAAATCTCCACCGGCAGGCAGGAGTTGGGACGTCGCACTCCAGGGAAGGCTGAAGGAGGGGCGCGGCTTGCAATCGGAACCGGCCTCAGACGGCCTCGCCCGGGGGTTCTTGACACCCACAGTCAGGTGGAGCGCGGGCTCGTTCATGGGCACCGCGACGTGATAACAGCCTCTCGGGATGTACAAGAGGTCGCCCGGTCCGAGGATCTGGTCGAGCAACGCGCCACAGGGTGGCACCGAACGGTCTGTCAGTTCGCTTCGATTCACCTCGTCCACCGAGGACCCGTACAGGAGCCACCGTTTGCGTCCATCCAGCTGAAGGATGAATATTTCCTGATTATCGCGATGCAGATCGAGGCCGTGCAGGGCACGCCATCCAGCGTAGATGTTGACCTGCGTGCCGCCCTGGAAGAACGCCTCGAATGATTCGGCCAGGCGCCTGAGCGGCTCGTGCACTTCATCGGCGCCGTCGAACGACAGCGTCGCACCGAGCCGCAGCTGATCAGTCAGGTCCTTGGCGCGAATCCTCGGTATCGCTCCTTCCAAGTCCGCGTACGATGCCGGTTCAAGGTCGCGCCCCTGACACGCCAGCCGGAACCGATACGTTTCCCGCCAGTGATGCTCGAGAATGTCGTTGAGCGCGGTCCACGAGAGCAGTGCAGAGAACCTGTCTGCTGCACGACGACAGAACAGATGCTGGTTGAGCCAGTACCTGGAAAGGAATTCGTCCACCGATACCGGATCGAGGATGGCCGATAGCCACGGCGGCCTGGAATCGTTTCGAGGATCGATGTCTCGCCCCTTCGTGACAGCCGCCGGCTCTAAGACGTGAAGTGCCTGTTCGGGTGGCCTGCGCCGTCGTTGGTCTTCGTGCCCAACACCGTCTTGGTGATGTCGGCCAGGTCGCCATATACCTGCAACCGCGGCTTCTCATAAACCTTTCGCGCAGGGACCTCGATCGAGCGGTCATCAGGATCGGTTGTATCTTGTGGGTTCATCGCAGATTCCGTCGATCAGTTGTTCGCGACATCCTGCAGCCAGTAATTCAAACCGAGCGGTCGCAACGTGGCACGCAGCTCCGGCACGGTTTTGGGCACCGAAGGGATCTTAACCGGGTTCACGTATTTCAGCAGACCCGGCGATGGCTCCAGCCGGGGCAATCCGGAGGCCAGGACCCGCTGGAAATCCGGGTTCACATGAAGGGCCGTTTTCTTTCGTCTGAGCACGTCGCGCGGCAACGCCGCTCGCATCGACTTGCGGATGATCAGTTTGTTCCGGCACCACGGCATCGCGGGCAGGGCCATCATATATTGCAGCAGCCGCAGGTCGAGAAAGGGGTGCCGAATCTCGGCATGGCTCAAGGCGCCGGTGACGTCGCAGTCGTCGAAGAGGGACTGCCATTGAACGGCGCTGAAGCTGTCGTACCCGACGGGCCTGACAGGGTGCGACGAGGGCGACACTCGTTGCCGGACGTCCCATCGCTCTCTGCAGCCACTACGGACGGCGAATTCTTCGTTGAGCCAGACCGGGAACGTTTCCCGCCACCGGGCTTGCTGCCCTCTGGCTCCGGCCAGCTGCCGAATCGACGACCAGAGGGGCACGCGCGGATGCATCAACAGGTCATTCGAGAGCGCGCGGAGCAGATGGACGCCGTGTCGGCCTGCAACAAGATGGGATAGATAGGGCCGCCACTCGTACCGCAAGGCGTTATCGGGTCCTTCTCCATACAGGAACACGCGTGCTTGCGGGGTCATGTTCTTCAAGAACTCGACGGCGGCAGCGAACGCGGGGGGATTGTCGACGGGCTCAGGCGTGTGGACCGTCACCTGATCCCAGTCCACGATGGACGTCTCGTCGTCCCGCACGTCGTACCGAATAGGAATGTTCAGATGCTGCGCCACCAGACCGGCGAAATGTCGCTCGACGTCCGGAACCAGCCGATCGTACACGGACGTGATCGCCTCCAGGAAGAAGCCGGTCGAACGCTCGCGCAACACATCGAGCGCCACAGCCGCGATCGTCGGCGAATCCAGCCCACCGCTCATCAACACTCCGACGCGGCGTGTTCGCAGCCGATCGCGCAGCGCAGTTCGGAGCAGCTCCGTGAACCGGTCCGTGTAATCGTCGGCGCGTCTGAAATGGATCGGCTCTTCCACCGGCAGCGTCCAGTAGCGGCGGCACCGCATCGTGTCCTTCGACCACGTGATGGAATGGGCCGAAGGCAGCCGCCGGATGTCTCGGAACGCTGTCGTGTCGCTCTGCTGGTTGGCGCCGAACAAGAGAAAATCCGCGATTGCCGAGTCGTTCAGATCCCTCGACACCGCCGGATGCAGGCGGATGCAGTCGAGCGTGTTGCTGATGACGATGGTCTGCCCGATGTGCGCGTAGAACAAAGGCTTCACGCCAAGGTGATCTCGCGCGCAAAACAAACGACGCTGCGGCCCGTCCCACACAGCGAAGACGAAGTCGCCCAGCAGGTGGGCGACGCAGTCCTCACCCCAGACACAGTAGGCGCGAAGGATCAATTCCGCATCCGTGGCATCGCCGGTGCCTGGCTCCTGCTCCCGCGCTCCGAGTTCGGCGATGAGAGCCTGCCGCCCATCCACTCGCGCGTCGGCGACAATCCATCGGCGGCCGTCGAGGGTGAAAGGCTGCTCCTCTGGCGCCGACTCCTCGTTGAGTTTCAGCAGCGCATGACCGAAGCCGACGTGCTCCATCGCCCGCACGCGCTGGTCATCCGGCCCGCGAAACGCCAGGTACTCCGTCATCCGACAGAGCAGGCTGCGATCGATCGGCAAGCCATTCAGATTCAGCACGCCGACAAAGCCACTCATGCCGGCCCGTGACTCTCCTCCGCCAGGGGACCGGCTTCGATCAGTTTCTGGCCGAGCAACTGGTCGATGAATTCCTCGAGGTCTGCGCGCAACTTCGTGGGTTCAACGTCGTACTCCCGGAGCAAGGCGTCGTAGGCCGCTTGTATCGAGCTGGCGGTGCCGAGGACGCTCCACATCCGGGTTCCCACGGTGTTCAGACCCAGGTACAGCTCGGTCTTCAGATTGAGCAGCACCCCCTCCTCGCCCACAAGACGAAACAGTACATCTGGGGCCACCCTCACGCGCTCTGAAAAGGAAATGGGCATGGACACCCTTAATCGAAACCGGCCGATTCGAGATTTCGCGCCGGCCGGGCGGAGTGAGTGTCGCGAGCCAGGTCAGCCAGGACCAACGCGCGGACTTCCTGCAGCCGGTCGATCGCCCTCGGATACGTGAGCTTCTGGACGGAGATGCGGTCTGCCAGACCCGCCATGGCGTCGAATTGACGCTCCAAGCGCCGCGGGCCCACGAGCCGACGGTTGAACGTGCCTTTCACCAGTTCCACGAAGGCCTCACCAGGCGAGAGCCTCTCGATGCTGACGCCCGGCTTCCGGCACGCGTCGCGCGGCGCAACCAACGAGTAGATCGCTTTGAGTGACACGGGACTGCCGCATCTCCGGTGCTTGTCGAGCGGGAGGATCAGCTTCTCGGTGTCCGCGTTCATGTGGACGCGGTTTCCCATCTGGCCGAGAAACCGGCTGGCAATCCTGGGAAACAGTTTGAGGCGTGGCGGACCAGGATACGCGAGAATTTCTTCGGACGATTCCTGCAGGACAAGCAGATCGTCGGTGAGGAGACGGTAGCCAGCCTCCAGAAAACACGCCGCGAGGCTCGATTTGCCGAAGGCATTGCCCCCGAGAAACGCCACAGCCTGATCGTCGACGACGACAACGGTCGCGTGCAGCGGCTCGAAGCCTTGCTTCACCAGCGCAAAGGAAAGCGCTTGCCCAAGCATGTAGGCCTGGAACGATTCGTCGGAAGATTCCTCGGCAGGGCGGCAGGTGATCCGGTGGCCGTCGGCGGCAACGAGAAACTCGCCGACCGTTTCCCACCGCACGTAGGTCGAGCCGTCTTGCAGGAATGCGAAGCGGTACCAGGAATCCGACCGCGGATCGAACGACGCGCCCTGCATGGCAGTGAGGAAGACCGAGGCTGGAGCGCTTCGATACTCCACCTGGCCCAGCGCGCAGTAACTGTAGTCCGGCAGAGCGAGCGGGATGTCGCTGACAACGGCGATTCCGTAGACGCAGTACCAATAGCTCGGGTCGCCTCTAGCGTCGCGGCTGCACGGATTACCCGTCGGGGTCCCTGCGGTCACTGATGAATCAACGGCAGTCACGCCGGCGGGCCCGTCCATGTGACGAGCGGAACGTACGTGTCGGCCGTCGTCCCGATGAGCACGCGATTCTTACGCGCAACCCAGGCGTGCGCTTCGATGGCGCCACCCGCCGTCCGTTTGACGCCAATCGTCAGACTCACGGGTCCGTGGTTCGAGTCGAGCAGGAGTTCGGCGACAAGCGCTCGAATCAAGCACGTGCTCAAGCCACCGAGTCGTCGGCCCGTGGCCTCGATCGCCCAGGCCTTACGCTCGTCGGACCCCACGACGAGAACCTGTGCCAACCGACGGAATCGGTGAGCGCTGGCTCGCAATGCCTGCACTGGCATGGCGCGCAACGCAGCGGCTGCGACGACCTGCGCGACGGCTGCGCCGACGAGCAGCCGCCGATCCGGCGTCGTCAGCTCCAGACACCGGCGCAGTGAGAGCCCCCGTAGACTAACCATGTCGCTCGGCTGACATACAATCGCGCCGATGACGGACTCGCCTGCTGGCGGCATCTGCCTGTGGCTCACGCTCGTCGTTCCTTCGTCCTTCGTCGTCAACAAGTATCTCGGTTGGGAATGCACGATAGCTTATGCGATTGTTGTCGCGCTTATCGTGGCACTCGTGCCGCGGCTGCCCGAACGGCTGTCGACAGGGAATCTGGCGTGGCTGGCCCTTTTGACGCAATGTCTGATGCTCGTCGCGTTTCTCGTGCTCTATCCCGTCGCCAATACACATGCCCCAGGCACTGGCAGCGACGATGACGACGCGCTCAACCTGGGGGCCCGGGCGCTGCTCACCGGTCGTTTCCCGTACTCGCAAACGACGTACCTTGGCAATGCGCTCCATCATCTCCCCGGGGCGTTCGTGCTCGCCGTTCCATTCGTGATCCTCGGCACCAGTGCGCTGCAGAATCTCTTCTGGCTTCCGCTGTTCTTCCTCGCCGTAAGAGAGGAAGCCGACAGCCGGACAGCGCTGCAGTTGGGGTGGCTCGTCCTCGGGCTCAGTCCCGGGGTGATGCACGACGTCGTCACCGGCACGGGGTATGTGTCCAACACCATCTACGTCGTGCTCGGCTTGTGGTGGCTTGTCCGGACGAAGCACCGGGACGCCGCGGCCATCACGTGGGGGATTACCCTGGCGTCTCGAGCCAATTTTCTCTTGCTCGTACCACTGGCATTCGGCTACCTGCGTCAAATCGCCGGCTGGCGAACCGCGCTTCGGGCGATGGCGCTCACGTGTGCAACCGCTGCTTGCTTCATCATGCCATTCTACCTGCACGATCGTCGCAATTTTGGGCCGCTCGAGGGTGCGAATCGCCTGCTGGTCTTCAACGGGCTGCTTCCGCACCTCGGACTCGCGTTGATCATTCTGGCGGTCGTCCTTGCGTTCGTCCTGTCATTCACGCAGATGGACGCGTCGGCGCTGTTTCGGAACTGCACACTGGTCCAGGGGTGGCCCGTCGTTGCCGGCGTTGTGCTCAGCGTCGTTCAAGACCGACAGCTCAATCTGTGGTACGCGCGTTACGGATCCTTCTTCGCCTGGTTCTCGCTCATGGCTTTCGTTATGACATCGGCGCTGAATCGAGACCCAAGTCATTCGAACCAAGGTCCGGGTCACGCATGGCCTGCCTCGGCGCGGATCAGCCGATAGAGCATGTCGGCGCAGATTGCGTCGGTCATGTGCTGCAGTACCCACGCACGCGGTTCAAATACGGTCGGCTCGCTCAGCGCCCGGCGCAGCGCTGGTTCGAGATCGTCGACCGTCCGGAATGTCACGCCGGTGGCGGGAGTCAGGAACGGGGCCGACGAGCGCGACGTGAACGTGCGGCCGCGCCATTCGGCCTGCCCCTGTGGATCCCACACGATGGCAGGCACGTCCATCGACCACGCTTCGGCGAGCGCGATGCCCTGTGTTTCGAAGGTGCTCAGGAACACGCCCGCCACGGATCGATCGAGCGCGTCGCGGTAGTCGGCCGGCTCGAAGATGCCGTGCTCCCCGTGCCGTGACCGGATGCGCAGCGGCTCGAGCCCGCATCGCCTGACGATCGTTTCGACGACCTCGCAGAAGCGTTCGTCGCCGCTTTTCCAGTAGACCACCGCGCTTCGGCCTCCGGCCTTGGCTTTCGCCACGCCCGCCGGTTTCCACACTTCCGCGTCCACCCCGCACGGACACACCCGGCTCTTCGCGACGAGTTCCGGAAAGCCCTCGTAGAAATCGACCGTCCATTCGGACGGCACGATGACGAGATCGATCTCCGGGGTCAGCAGGATGCCGCCGCTCTCGTCCGCGAACAGCGCGTTCACGGGCCCCGCCACGACGTAGTCCACGGCTCCCTGTCGCTTCAATTCGATCGCCTGACGCAGCGCCTCGTTGGCGGGCGCGTACACGACGCGCGCGAGGTCACCGAACGTGCGGGGGTTGAAGTTGAAGTCGGCGCCGATCAATCGCAGCCCCTCCACCACGCTTCGCACCAGCGCGTAATGCCCGGGATAGCGAGATGGCGGTGACACGGGCACGCCCGGCTTGACGATGGAACGGACAGCGCCGCGAAGGGACCGATACGCGCGCCGCGGTGCCGGCAGAATCGGCAGCGTGAGAACGGTGAGCGAGGCCCGGCTCACCGGATCATTCGCCGCTTCGCCGCGCTGAGCACGCGTCGCCCGAGCGTTCGCGCCCGCACGACGCGGGACGGCAGGTACGAACGATCGGGCCGGGGATTGCGGCCCATGCGCTTGCGGAATTCCTGCCGCAGCCTGCGCACACCCCAGACCTCGACGGGCTCGAAGAACGCGAGGCCCCGCTCGTCGAACCACTTGAGGATGTCGGCCTCGTGCCAGGACGGCTGCGCGTCGACGGACGTTTCCGGCAGCGTCACATCGTCGATCCATTCGGGCGGGACGGCTGCCGTCGGCACGTATCGCTCGGGCAGCGTGCGCGCATACTGCTCGTTGATGGACGCGGCTGTCCTCCCGCCCTGCATCCATTCGCGGCAGCGGTACCAGGCCTGGCGCATCTGGCTGCGGTTCGGCAGCAGCCATTGCAAGTGCAGCACGGGCAGGTGCTCCGCCTTCACCCTGCGCGCGCCCGCGGCGATCGGCACCCGCTCCTCGTGAAGGGGCAGCGCCCGCGACCGGTCGTAGTTCGCGCGCCGATCGTCCACGATCGCGATCGGCTTGAGATGGGGCGCGTACGCGCCGCCGAGCCCCGTGCGATAGCGGTCAGGGCTGTTCCAGAAGTGGCAGTACAGGGAATCGACCACCGCGCCGCCGGTCAGCTCCGCCCGGTGTTCGTCGATGAACCGGCGGGCCAGCTTCGGCGAAACCAGTTCGTCCGCGTCTGTGCACCACACGAGGTTCGTGCCGTCGTAGTCGCGGGCCACGTCCCACAGGCGCCAGCGTGCCTGCTCACAGATGTGCGACTCCGCCGATTCGATCCAGACGGCTTTGGGAAATCGCGCCGCGATCTCACGCGTGCCGTCGATCGACTGCTGATCGTTCACGAGGATGACGTCGCAGAAACCGGACAGCGACGCCAGCGTGTGCTCGATGATCCACGCTTCGTTCTTGACCGGCAGAAGTGCGATGACCTTCACGGCCTACGACGTCCGGTTCAGCAGCGCGCGCTGCATCTGTCGCAGGCCGAAGCGGCCGCGCGCGCGCGGGTTGTACAGGCCTTCGCGCCACGCGCGAAGCAGATAGCGCCAGACGGGCGGGCGCAGTCCGGCCGGAGTCAGGCGGTACAGCTCGAACAGCCAGTAGCCGCTGTAGGAGAAGAAGAGCGCCTCATCCTGACTGGACCACCGCGCGGGCAGGCAGTCGCGGTAGGCCCGCAGCAGGCGCAGCACGTGGTCGGCCGTCATGGTCGCGTGCCGCGCGCCGTCTTCGTGATGCCGATACCAGACCATCGGCTCTCGCACGACAGCCGCTGACCAGCCGGACTTCATGATCGAGAGGAGATACGGTCGATCGACGAGGGGGCCGAACCGATCGAGGTCGGGCTGCGCGTGTTCGAGGGCGGCGCGGCGATAGACGACCGAACCGAACATGGGGTTGACGCCGCGGAGGATGCCGCGCACCAGGTCCGCGTCTCCAGCGAACACATCGTGCGCCGCATCCGCAGCACGGCGGTCGAGCTCGGCGGCGGTTGGTTCGGCCGTGAATTCCCGCAGCTCGCACGCGACGAAGCCGCACCGCGGATCGCGTTCGAGAATGCCGACCGCCTGCTCGATGTAGCCTGCGCTCAACAGGTCGTCCTCGTGGAACGCCATCGTGTACTGGCCGCCGCCTGTGTCGATCGCCGCAAACATGTTGCGCATCGCGCCCAGGCGCTCGGGGTTCCTGACATAGCGGACGCGTGGATCGCCGAGTGATTCGACGCTGTGCCGGTACTCGTCCGACGCGCCGTCGTCGAGCAGCGTGACTTCGAGGTTGGAGAACGACTGCGCGCGGATCGTCTCCACCGCGCGGCGATTGAGCGGCAGCTGACGGTAGCAGGGAACGTTCACCGACACGAGCGGGGCGCGAGCCGTCATCGCGAGGCGAAGGTCTCCACGGTCAGGTTATCGGCGCCCCAGCCCCCGGCCTCCAGCCCAAGTCCCAAGCCCCAAGCCCCACGACCCCCAACCCCTAACCTCCAACCTCCAACCTCTAATCTCCAACCAGCCATTCCTGCTGGATCACGAAATCGCCGTCGTGCACGTTCGTGACGCCGTGGCCCGTGTTGAAGAGGTCGCAGCGGTGGATGTCGAAGCCGATCGCACGCTCCCAGAAATCCCAGCGCATCTGGTTCCAGACGCGGACGGTGAAGTTGAACGTGTACGCGCCTTCAGTCAGCGGCAGCGGGCCGAGGCGGCAGACGAAGTGCTGCTGGTCGGCCCGGTAATAGGTGCTGCGAACGGGGTTGGCGGATCCGAAGCTGATCGCCTCGTCATCGTCGTTCAACAACCGGAACTCGGCGGTGAACGAGTTCTCCGGCGCGCGGCCGCTCGCCCACAGGTGAATCTCCATGACGTCGCCCGCGTCGAACTGCCGTGTGACGGCGCCCGACGCGTTCCTGAGCTCGACGCGCCGCAGGTGATAATGCGGCGGCGGATTGGCGCGTTCGGCCATCCCGCCGCCTGCCGCGTGGGGACCGCGGTTCGTCTGCTCGTACTGGCGTGTGATCTCGTCCGGGGTGCCGATTGCCGCCACCGATCCGCCCGCGAGCAGGACCGCCCGGTTGCACAGCTGGCGCACGCTCGTGAGGTCGTGGCTGACGAACAGCACCGTCCGGCCTTCGTCGCGGATGTCGCGCATCCGGCCGAGGCAGCGGTTGCGGAAATTCAGATCCCCCACCGACAGCACCTCGTCGATGATCAGAATTTCCGGATCGAGGTGCGCAGCGACCGAAAAAGCGAGGCGCACGTACATCCCGCTGGAGTAGTGCTTGACGGGCGTGTCGATGAACTGACTGAGCTCGGCGAACATGACAATGGCGTCGAACTTGCGCTGGATTTCCGACCGCAGCATGCCGAGAATGGCGCCGTTCAGGAAGATGTTTTCGCGACCCGTCAGCTCGGGATGAAAGCCGGTGCCGACCTCCAGCAGGCTCGACACGCGGCCGTCGAGATCGACGTGGCCGAGCGTCGGCGGCGTGATGCGCGACAGGATCTTGAGGAGCGTGCTTTTGCCCGCGCCGTTGGCGCCGATGATCCCGACGACGTCGCCGACGCCCACGTCGAAGGTCACGTCGCGCAGCGCCCAGAAATCTGTGGCCGTCTCTGCCTGTCCGCGCAGACGGCGCAGTCGCGTGAGCGGCGCCGTCACGGCGGCGACGAGCGACTCGCGGAAGTTCATCGGCCTGGCCGCCGCGCCGATCGTGTAGCGTTTGCCGACGCCCGCGATGGCGATCGCCTTAGATGACATCCGCGAACCGCCGCTCGACAGCCGTGAAATACCGCAACCCGAGCGCGAGCAGCACGGCGGCCGCCACTGACGAGACGAGAATGACGTGCAGTGGAAACTCGCCGCCGAGCACCGCGGCGCGAAAGCCCGCCACCATTCCCACCATCGGGTTCAGCGCGTAAAGTAATCGCCACTTCGCCGGGATGATGTCGATCGAATACAGCACCGGCGTGGCATACAGCCAGAGCTGCACCACGAAGGTGATGACATAGCGGAAGTCGCGGTAGCTGACGATCAACGCGGAGAAGAGCACGCCTGCGCCGGCCGCAACAGCCATCGTGCCCAGGACGAAGAACGGCAGCGCCAGGATCTGCGCGGACGGCGGCACACGGTACACCACCATCAGGACCAGCAGAAAGCCGAAGGCAACTGCGAAGTCCACGAGGCCCGAGAAGATCGCCGCCACCGGGATCAGGAGCCTCGGAAAATACACTTTCGCGATCAGGTGGCTGCTGCCGACGAGGCTGTTGGCCGCGAGCGTGATGGCGTTCGCGTAAAACGTCCAGAGTGACAGGCCGATATATACGAACAGCTCATACGAGCCGCTGACGTGTTGCGACAATCCGCCGAGGCGGCCGAAGAAAACGGTGAAGAGCAATGTCGCCGCGACGGGCTGGATGATCGCCCACAGCCCGCCGAGCACGGTCTGCTTGTAGCGGACCTTGATATCGCGCCAGACGAAGAAGTAGAGCAGCTCCCGGTAGCGCCAGAGCTCCCTGGCGTTCAGGCCCTGCCAGGATTGCGCCGGTTCGATCCGCAGCGTTCGCGTTGGATACACAGCCTGACCCGGGCACATTGTAGTACAGCGGCGCCGAGCCCCTTCAGGCGGGTGCCAGCCAGGTCAGCGTGTTCAGGCGGATGCGCTGGTCGGCGAACCGGCTCAGCAGCGTCAGGGCCGCTTCGCGCATCTGTGCGACGGGCGCAGCCGTTCCCGTCGCGTAGAACCCCATCGTGACGGGCAGTTCGTGGTCGTCGCCCGGGTACCCGTAGCAGAACATCACGAACGATCCGAAGCCGGCGTCGCGGAGCAGTCCTGCCAGTTCGTCTTCGTCGAACAGGCTCTTGTGCAGCTGGCCGAGCCACCAGGCCTGCTGGTGTTCGGGATCGCCGTGCGTGTAGCGATAGACGTTGTAGAGGTCGAACACCGGCCCCAGCGTGCCCGGCGCCTTCTCGAGGTAGAACTTCGCCACGTTCCTGAAATACGGCACGCCGATGTAGCAGCAGGCGCCTCCCGGTTCCAGCGCTTCACGGATTCGCTGCAGGTGCGGCAATCGCTGCGGGCGGTACAGATGTTCGAAGAACGCGTTGCTGAAGGCGAGGGCGACGGTTGACCTCCCGAGCCGGGGCACGTTGAGGTCCATCGTCACGTCGGTCGCCGGCGTGCGGCGATAGTCGATGTTGACGAAGTCCGGCAGGCGGTCGCCGCCGCATCCAAGGTGCACCCGCACAGAGCGATGACGCTGGAGTGCCGACACGCTCCTGGCGTTGCCGACGCTCCTCGGAATGCCGGCAAGCATCCCGGCCGCGCGTCTGATCGTCGTCTTCACCATGTGGCAGGTTGCGGAAGGTCCCGATATTCTACGACGCGTGGAAACGATCGACGCGTGGCTTGACCGGTGACAGACGTAGTGCAGGCCTTCCGGCCTGCCCTGAACAGGCGGACCTGAAGGTCCGCACTACTTCTGATTGCCGTGCTCCTGTTGATCGTGCATCGCGATCGCCACGACGACGGCGAACAACAGCCCGTTGGCGGGCACACGTAAGCCGGTTTCCCACAAACTCTGCACGGCGACCGCCACGAGGCCGCCGACCGCGCCCGCCCGCACCCAGTAGATCGGCGTGCGGTCCGCGCTGAGGCTCCGGCGAATGCGCCACGCGCCGGCGACGGCAATGACGAGCGCCGGCACCGCAAGCAGCAGTCCGCCCTCGGCGGCGATCTGAAGGTATTCGTTGTGCGCGTGGTTGAAGTAGACGACGCGCGGCGACTGCTGGTAGACGATCATCCCGCGTTCGTATGCGCCGGGGCCGACGCCGGTGAGGCGGAAATCCGAGATCATCGGCAGCGTTTCCCGCCAGATCGCGCTCCGGCCGCCGAGCCCCAGCCTGATCGTTTCGTCGACCCTGGTCGAAATCGCACTGGTGTTCGCGTAGGCGGCCGCCACGAGCGCGATGGCGCCGAAACCGGCCAGCAGCCACGCCTGCCCCCGGCGCTGCATCCGGGCGGCCGACAGCACCCAGACCGCGCCGAGTCCCGCCCCGGCGGCGATCAGGCCCGATCGCGAGAGTCCCACGACGAGACCTGCGGCCATCAGGCCGATGGCCGTCGTGAGCCACATCGCCGTGTTGTCGAATGCCTCGGCGACGGCCAGCGGAAGGCCGTGCGTTCGGCGCGATTGCAGCCGCGCGATCAGGTAGCCGGCCGTAAGCGGCAGCGCCATCACGAGCCACGTCGCGAAGTCGCTGTGGTTCATGTACGGCCCGAACGGGGTTGCCGACGGCGTCGGAAACGTCCAGTAGAGCAGCCGTGGCGCGGTGGCGTGCTGCGCCATTCCGACGACGGCGAGCACGAGGCCCAGTCCCGCGATCGCGCGCACGCACCGGCGCACGCCTCCGCGCGCGAAGACCGTGCGAGCGCTCAGGAACAGCAGCAGCATGGCCGCAGCCAGCGCAAGCGACACCCTGCCGGCGGCCGGATCGATCGAGAGCGGGCGCGCAGCCGCGGACGTGACGGCGCTGTCGCCGAGTCTGAGCGTCAGGTCGATGATGCGGGTGGACGGGGACAGCGCGAACCGCAGAGCGGGCGGCAGGGGCACCAGCGATTCGGCGACGACCACGACATAAAGGACCAGCCCCGCATCGAGCCAGCGTTTTCCGGGAGACGCGAATGCCGGCCGGACGGCGACGGCGAGCACGGCGGCGGCCGCCGCGAGCACGTACGCCATCCAGTCGTAGCCGCCCGCGAACGCGAACAGCGTGACGCCGAGCAGAACGGCGATTGCGCCGGAGCCCGAACGGTCAGACCGCGGCTTCGGCGTAGTAGTTCTTGTACTGGTGGCCGTAGTAGCGCGAATAGTAGTACTTGTTTCGCGCGAAGTCGACCTTGTTGAGCACGATCGCGGCGAAGCGCGGGTGCGTCGACATGATCGTTTCGAGCGCCCGTTCGGCGAGGCGGCGGCGCGTCATTTCCGCACCGACCACGAAGGTCACTCCGGACACCATCGGCGCGAGAATCACGGCGTCGGTGACGGCCAGCACGGGCGGCGTGTCGATCACGATCCAGTCGAAGGGACCGTGCGAGAGGTTGCTGAGCAGCGTTTTCATGCGCTCGGACGCGAGGAGCTCGGACGGATTGGGCGGCGTGCGGCCCGCCGTGATCGCCAGCAGGTTCGGATCGACCGTACGCTGGATGACATCGCGGACGCGCGCCTGGCCGATTAAGACCTGCGAGAGGCCGCGCTCGTTGGTCAGCTGCAGCGGGCGGTGAAGCCCCGGCCGACGCATGTCCGCGTCGATGAGGAGCACGCGGGCGCCGCCGTACGCCAGCGCCATCGCGATATTGCAGGCCGTCGTCGTCTTGCCTTCGAGCGGCTGCGCGCTCGTGACGAGCAGCGTCTTCGTGCCGTCCGACGCGAAGCGCGACATCAGCGACGTCCGCAGCGATCGGAACGCTTCGCCGAAATCGTGCGGTACGTGCGAGGAAGCGAGCACCGGGTGCTTGTCGCCGCGGACCGACGGCACCAGGCCGAGGAACGGCAGCTTGAGGCGGCGCGTGATGTCCTCGGGGGTCTTGATGGTGTCGTTCATGTAGTCGAGGCCGAAGGCGACGGCAACCGCGGCGATCAGCCCGATGGCAAACGACATGAACCACGTCCGGCGACCTGTCGGCGCCATCGGCGATTTCGGCACCTCGGAGCGGTCCACCAACCGGACGTTGTTCGCGCGGCTGTTGCTCGAGACACGCAACTCTTTTTCGCGCTGCAGCAGCGATTCGTACACCTGCCGGTTGCTCTTCGCCTCGCGCTCCATGACGTTGTAGCCGACACTCTTGCGGCTCAGATCCTGCACGTCGGCTTTCGCCGCCTCGAGGTTCTGAGACAGCGTCCGCTCCTCGAGCACGGCCGTGTCGTACTCGTTCTTGACGTTCTGCAGCGCCTTGGTCACTTCCAGGTCGAGCTGGCGCTGCGTGTCCGCGAGCTGCGCGTTGACGTTCTGCAGCGCCGGATGCTTTTCGCCGTACCGCTCCGAGAGCTGGACCTTCTGGCGCTGGAGCTCCAGCAGCTTGCCTTTGAGGTTCTGGATCTGCGCGTTCTGCGCGACGAGCGGAATCGAGTCCATGGGCAGGGCGTCCAGCCCGACGGCGGGCATGAGCGACTTGACCTGGCTGTACTGCGTCTCCTTCTGCACGCGCGCCATCCTGGCCTTCGTGACCGCGTCGTTCAGCTGGTTCAACCGCGAGAGCACGATGTTCTGCTTGTCGTCGAGCGACAGGGCGTTCTGCTTGTCGCGATACTCCGCCAGCGCGCGCTCGCTTTGCTCCACCTTCGTCTGCTGGTTGGCGAGCTCCTTTTCGAGCCACGCCAGCATGTTCTCGCTGGTCTGGAGCTTGACCTGCAGGTTCTGGTCGACGTACTCCTCCATCAACGCGTTGGCCGCCTGCGACGCAAACGTCGGGTCGACGGAATCGAAGGAGACGTCCACGAGGCGGCTGCCCCGTACCGGGTCCACGCTCACGCGCCCGATGAACGCGCTCACCAGCGCCGATTCGTCGGGCGGCGCGACCGGGGCCGCCGCCTCAGGAGGAAGTGCATCCTGGCGCCAAAGCACTGCGAGGAACCGCCGCCTGAGATCCTTCACCAGCGACACCGGTGTCGCCGGCGGCGTCAGCGTGCCGTTGAACTCCGGCACCTGGCCCAGGTTCAGCTTGGCGACGACGCGCCTCGTGAGGTCGCGGCCCTTGAGAATCTTGTACTGCGTCTGGTAGTAGGGCTCGGGATCTTCGTAGAATTCCTCCGGGGCGCCGATGCCGGGAATGGCCGTCGTGCGCTCGTTCTCGATCAGGAGGCGTCCCTGCGCGCGGAAGTGCTGGATGCTCGAATACCCCTGAATCATCATGGCGGCCGTCGTCAAGATGAAGACGGCGATCGCAATCCGCCGGTAGCGGTAGAGCACCGCGATGCGGTCGAGCAGGTGAACGTCGGTGTCCGGCGTGAATGCCTGAGCGGGCGAAGGACCTGTGGGACGGGCGCCGGCTCCCGGCACGTGTGGGCGAGGTTCCGTCGGGCTCAATGCCGTCCTCTTATCGCTGTCCCGGCAGCGCCCGGTCGGTCGCGGGTGCGCCCGCGACGGTGGTCGCCAGCACGCCGGCCGCAACGGCGGCGGATGTGACGGCGAGGACCGACGCCAGGGAAGTGCCGAACGCGCCGCCGACGGACGGCCGGGCCGGAAGTTTGACGAGGGCCGCCACACGCTGGTCGGAACCCACGTTGATGATCGGCGTCGCGGCGAGCACGGTGTCGCGCGACGGGCTCATCATCTCGACGACGTAGCTGCCCGGTTCGAGGCTGTCGAACTCGAATGAGCCAAACCGGTCGGTCATCACTGAATCGAGGATGCGGCCAAGCCGCGCATCACGCAACCGGATCGGTGTGTTCGCCATGGCGGAGTTGGTCCAGTTGACGGCTGTCCCCTGGATCGACGACGACAACCCCCGCGCTCCCGGCAGCCCGCCCGATTGCTGGGCCGCGATCGGCACGCCACCGGCGCTCACGGCCAGGGCGACGACAACGGCCACAACCAGACGCACCTTACCGTCCATGGTCATCCTCAAGAGCCATATCGGCCGATGTCCCCCGGAACTGAACAGTGCCGGGCTTGCGCTTACGAATCGACGCGGGCTGACCAGACGACTTTATATGACATAGAGTTCGTTCAAAGACACTTTCGAAATAGTAGCACGCCGCCACCCCTGCAACAAGGGCTCGTTCAGCCACGGCGACCGCGTTGCACGAAGCAGATGTATCACTTGTAAGTCGTTTAAATTCTTGATGTTATAGTCGTGATGTGAGGGTCTCCACAGTCGCCACCATCACGCTGGTGACGGTCAGCGCGCTCGCCGCTGCGGTGCCGATCGCGCCGGCCACCGTGGAGCGCGTGTATTCGACGGGCGTGTACCCCGTGCTGCAGCAGGTCCTCACCACGTTCTCTAATCGCGCCCCGTTCGCGTTGATTGATGTACTGCTCGCGCTCGCCGCGGTGTGGCTGATCGTGCTCGCCGCGTCCGTGCGCCGCCTGCGTCGGCCGGGCGCGCCGGGGCGCGAGCAGCGTCTGATCGCGGGTCTGCTGCTGCCGCCGGCGGTGTTGTACCTGGCGTTTCTGGCGCTGTGGGGACTGAACTACCGCCGCGTGCCGCTCGAAGAGAAGCTGAAGTTCGATGCCGCGGCCGTGACGCCGGACGCCGCGCGATCGCTCGCCGACGAGGCCGTGTCGCGTATCAATGTTCTTTACGGTGCCGCGCACGCCGCGGGGTGGGCCGATGTGGACGGGTCGCTCCCGGATGCTTTTGCATCCGCCGCGCGCGAGGCGGGCGTCGCCATGCCCGCCGTCCCGGGCCGTCCCCGGCGCACGCTGCTCGATTGGTACTTCCGATCTGCCGCCGTGGCCGGGATGACCGACCCGTTCTTTCTCGAGACGCTCGTGGCGAGCGACCTGCTGCCCTTCGAGCGGCCGTTCGTCATCGCTCACGAATGGAGTCACCTCGCGGGGTTCGCCGACGAAGGCGAGGCCAACTTCGTCGGCTGGCTCACGTGCCTGCGTGGCGCCGCCCCGGTCCAGTACAGCGGATGGCTGTCGCTGTACGCGGAGATCGTGAGCGGCCTGTCGCGATCCGCGCGCGCCGACATCGCCGCGCGCTTCGAGCCCGGACCGCGGAAGGACCTCCGCGCACTCGCCGACCGCCTCACCCGCAACGTCAACCCGACCGTGTCGGTGGCCGGGTGGCGCGTTTACGATCAGTATCTCAAGGCGAATCGGGTGGAGGACGGCGCGGCCAGTTATGCCCGCGTCGTGCGCCTCGCGCTCGGTACCGAACTGGGTCAGCGGGCGACCGCGCACTAGAGAGGGCGGGCAGGGCTGGCTGGGTCGGGCGCCGGCCGCAGGTCAGGCAGGTCGGGCACAGCCTTCGGGGCAGGCATCAATCGGTTGGGACGACATTGGGCATATTCCGTGTCGACCGGATCAGGCCGATCAGGGGAGCGCCTACAGCGGTCACATCGAGTTCCAGCTGGTGTGTCTCTTGATCAGTGATGTAGCCCAGGCGGTTCGCGCGACGTGAACGCAGTATCGAACCTCAGAGAGCGAACCCTCGGCGATGTTGAGAAAATGCAAACGGTCTTTTCGGTGGCGGCGTGCGAATCCTTCCACGATGTTTGCCGGCACCGAATACGCCGCTCGTCGAAGTTGCTTGCCGAGCTCGAAGCGCTCGAGGGCAGGAAAGCGTTTCGTCGTCAGGACATGAAGCTTGATGAACAAATCATCCGCCCGTTGCCAGGCGACCAGGCTGTGATGAGGCATCGCTCGCATGGAGCGTCGATTTCGCAATGCCTGTGCCGTGATTCTTGCGGCCCAGCCCCACTCGCGCGCCCGGCCGCCCGACCTGCCCGGCGTGCCCAACCTGCCCAACCCACCAGCCCCACCCGACCTACCCGCCCCCCCCGCCGTCGTAAGCTACTTCGATGCCCCGCTTCAAACTGACGATTGAATACGCCGGCACCAGGTACAGCGGCTGGCAGATCCAGAAGAATGCGCGAACGGTGCAAGGCGAGATTGATCTGGCGGTTCGGACGGTCACATCGCGCAAGGATTTCGAGCTGTACGGATCAGGGCGGACCGACGCCGGCGTCCACGCGCTGGCGCAGGTGGCCCATCTCGATGTCGCGACGAACCTCCCTCCCGACACGCTCGTCGAGCGGCTGAACAGCGAGCTTCCCGCGGACATCAACATCCTGGCCGCGGCGGTCGTGCCGCACCGATTCCATGCGCGGCATGACGCGGTGGCGCGTCGATATCTATACCAAATCGCCGTCCGTCGAACGGCGTTCGCGAAGCCGTATGTCTGGTGGGTGAAGGACCCGCTGGTGGTGACGCGGATGGACGACGCGGCGCGCGCGTTCGTCGGATTCAAGAACTTCGAGGCGTTTGCGGAGTCGGACGCGCACGGAGACCCTGAGCGCTCGACCGATGTGAAGGTCGAGCGGATTGACATCTGCGAACAGGACGGTCTCGTGCTCGTGGGAGTGGAAGGAAGCCACTTTCTCTGGAAGATGGTCCGGCGGATGGTCGGCGTGCTCGTGGAGATCGGACGAGGCAAGCTCGACGCGCAGGCCGCGGCCCGCCTGATGAGCGGTTCATCCGAAGCGCCCGCGCGGCTGACCGCGCCTGCCTCGGGACTTTTTCTCGAACGCGTCTACTACAAGGGCGATCCGCGTGACGCCCGCCTCAGCCCAGCCACGCCCCTGCGCCGTTCATAGCGCTGCCCGCCCCACCTGACCTACCAGCCCCACCCGACCTGTGTCAGTCTCGATTCAGCCACGCTTCCCACGCGGCGAAATCGAACGGCCGCCCGAGGAAATCGCGTACCAGCGCGGCGGCGGGCTTCGATCCGCCGGGCGCGAGGACCGTGTCGCGATATTTCCCCGCAATCGCCGGCGCGAGCAGTTGATTTCGATCGAACTGGCTGAACAGATCCTTCGCGATGACGAGTGACCACATGTACGTGTAGTACACAGCCGAGTAGCCGTCGAGGTGGCCGAACGACGTCTGCATGTGCGTGCCTTCGACGTACTTCGTCGGCAGGTACTTGTTCGTGAACTCCCGGATCATCGCGGTCGTATCGACGGTGGCGGGGTCGCGGTCGTACACCGACAGCGAGAGCCTCGCGTACACCATCTGCTGCCGCACGCCGAGCGCCTTGCCGAACTCGCCGGCGCGGCGCATCCTCGCGACGAGATCGGCGGGGATGGGTTCGTTGGTTTCGAAGTGCTTCGCGAATGTCTGAAGGGTCGACGCGTCCAGCGTCCACTCTTCCAGCATCTGCGACGGGGCCTCGACGAAATCCTGCTCCGTGCTGATGCCGCTGATCCCGACCCACTGGTGCCGGCCGGCGAGCAGCGTGTGCATCAGGTGGCCGAACTCGTGAAAGAACGTCTCCACGTCGTCATGCGACATGAGGCCGGGGTCGCCTGCCTGCCCCCCGGGGAGATTGCACACGAGAGCGGCTTCGGGAATCTGGCGCGCCGTCACGCCGGTGCGTATGGGAAATTCGGCGGCGTGGTTGTACTTGTCCTTGCGCGGATGCATGTCCAGGTAGAAGCGGCCGATGACCTCGCCGCCCGACAGCAGCTCGTAGGCTTCGACGGCGGGATCCCAGACGGGCGCGCCGGTGAGCGGCCGGAACGTCACGCCGAACAACCGGCCGGTGACGTCGAACAGCCCCTGCTTGACCCGGTCGAATGCGAAGTACGGGCGGACCGACTGGGAATCGAAATCGTAGCTGGCCTTGCGCACGAGCTCCGCGTAGTACGAACGTTCCCATGCGTTGACGCCCGTCGCTCCGGGGACGTCCTGCTGCTTGCGCTTGAGGAGCGCGGCGAATTCGCGCTCGGACTTCGGTCCCGACGCGGCGACGACGCGATCGATGAAGGCGGAGGCCTGCTTCGCGTTCTCCACCATCTTGTCGGCCGTGATGTAGTCGGCCCACGAGCTGAACCCGACGAGGCGCGCGATCTCGGCGCGCTTCGCGAGCATCTTCGAGAGCACCTCCATGTTTTTCGGGTACCCGCGGTTGTTGTATTCCATGTACATCCGCTTGCGCAGGTCCTCGTTCTTCGCGAACGAGAACACGGGCAGCGAATCGGGGTAGTCGATGGTGAGCTTGATTGCGCCGCCGGCTTCAGGCTTGTGCCGGTTGATATAGTCGGCGGGGAGGCCGTCGAGTTCCGCTGCGTTGGCGGCGGTGACGGTCCGGAGATCGGTCCGGATGTTGCGATCGAAATCCTGGCCGACGAGCACCAGCTCGTCGCGCAGCGCCTTGATGCGCTGCCGCGTCGCTTCGTCCTTGTCCACGCCGGCCAGGTGAAAGTCGCGCAGCGTCCGGCGCAGGTAGTACTGCGTCTCGGCGTCCGAGGCCTTCGCGTCGAGGCCGTTCATCGCGTCGAACACCCTGCGGTTCAAGGACAGCTCTGCGGCGAACGAGCCAGCCTTCTGCGATACACGCTCCGCCGCCTGCCGCACGGCCTCGTTCGGGTGCACGCTCTGGACGAGCTGCGCCTGCGATGTCACCGCGTCCACCTCGAGCAGCACGTCGTCGTACGGCCTCAGGGTGTTGTCGATGGTGCGGGCGCGCGGCGCGGCGAGCAGCTGGTCGAGGAGAGTCTGCGCGTGTGCGAGCCGGGCGGACATGGCCTGCTCGAAGGACGCCGCGTCGGACATGCCGGTCCAGAACGGTGCGTTGGTCGGGCCCGTCGGGCTGCCGGGCGTCGCCTGCGCCAGCGCGCCGGAGGCCGCCGAGAGGCACGCGATTGCGAGGATCGCCGCGCGCCGGAACGATGCCGTGGGCGATGATGCCATGCGCGCTAGCTTATAATGCCGCCTCACTCGAACGCCACAGCGCACGACACGTCCCATGACGCTCATCAACGAACCACGCCTGCTCGTGACCGACGCGCTCAGCCAGCGGATTCTTCCGCTCGACAAGCCGTCGTTCACCATTGGCCGACGAACCGAGACGGACCTGCGGCTGTCCGGCGGCGACATCTCGCGCGTCCATGCCGAGATCGTGATCGAGCATGGCGATCGGGTGCTCTACGACCGGCAGTCGCGCTTCGGAACCTTCGTCAACGATGAGCGCGTCGATCGGCGGCGGCTGGTGCACGGCGACCGCATTCGCCTGGGCAACTCGCCGGACGTGCAGATCGTGTTCGCCGTCGGCGAGGACGCGCCGTCGGCGGAGAAGAGCGCGGCGTCCGCCGCCGTGGAACTGCGGCAGATGGCCGCGCTCCTTGAGGGGCTGCGCGCGCTCGGTTCGGGTCGCGTGCTGGACGAAGTGCTGGCGCTCGTCCTCGATTCGGCCATCGAGGTGACCGGCGCCGAGCGCGGCTTCATCATGCTGGCGTCCCGCGACGGCGCGCTCGAATTCACATTGGCGCGCGCGCGCGGAAAAGTCACCCTGTCGGGGCGGACGTTCGCGACCAGCCGCAAGATTCCCGAGCAGGTCTACGCCACCGGCAAGTACCTCGTGGTCGAAGATCTGCTGGATGACGAGCTCGCGCCGCTGCACAGCGGGACGGTGGCGCTCGGCATCCGCCACGTGCTGTGCATGCCGCTCCGGCTGGTGCGCTATGTCGAGCGGGCCGACGACCGGCCCGCTGACGAGACGATCGGCGTGCTGTACCTCGACAGCCGCGAGCGCGCCGCGCTCGGGTCCGCCGCGTCGCGGTCGGCGCTCGAGACGCTGTCGGCCGAAGCCGCCCTGGCCATCGAGAACGCGCGCCTCTACCGACAGGCGCTCGACAAGGCGAAATACGAGCAGGAGCTCAAGGTCGCGGCGGAGATTCAGCGCGCGCTGCTGCCGGCCGCCCGTGTGGACAAGACGTTCTGCACGGCGCTCGGATCTTCGTCCCCGTGCCTGGCTGTCGGCGGCGATTTCTTCGACTACGTCGATCTCCCGGAAGGACAGTTCGGATTCATCGTCGGCGACGTGGCCGGCAAGGGATCGCCGGCGGCGCTCCTCTCGGCGGCCGTGCTCGGCATGTTCAGCGCGGAGTCTACCTACCACGCCAGCCCCGCGGCGGTCATCTCGAGGCTCAATCGCGGATTGTTCCGGCGCGCCATCGAGAGCAAGTTCCTGACGGCGTTCTACGGCATCCTCGCTCCGGATGGATCGTTCACGTTCACGAACGCGGGTCACAATGCCCCGGTGCTCGTCTCGGCGCAGGGGGCGCGCCGCCTCGAGACCGGCGGCCTCGTGCTCGGCCTCTTCGAGCGGGCGACCTTCGACGAGGAAACCGTCACGCTCAGCCCCGGCGACTTCATCGTCGCGTTCAGCGACGGCGTCACCGAGGCGTTCGACGTGGCCGGCGAGGAATACGGCGACGCGCGCCTGCTCGAATCCATCGCGCGCCATCGCGGCGAGGCGCCGCAGGATCTGATTGCGGGTTTGCTGGCCGACGTGAAGGCCTTCGTCGGAGAGGCGACGCAGAACGACGACCTGACGCTCGTGACCGTTCAGTACAGCGGCCACAGGTACAATGGCGGCAGGGAGCGCGCGTGGCATCTGAAGTCGTCGAAGCGTCTGGACACCTCATCGACTCCGGCATCCTCAACGGCATTTTCGACACCGTCATCCGGCACAACGCCAGCTTCGAGGTGTTGAAGTTCTCGATCGGCCGCACCAATGCCGAGCCGTCGGTCCTGTCGATGCGGGTGACCGCGTCGAGCGACGAGGACCTTCGCAAGGTCGTCGAGAACCTCGTTCCCCTCGGCTGCCTGATCAAGAGCCGGCAGGACGTGATGACGCGCCCGGCCGATCAGGACGGCTGCGCGCCCGTGGATTTCTACTCCACGACCAACCACGAAACGCACGTGCGGCGGTCGGGTCACTGGCTGCCCGTGGCGGATCAGCGCATGGACGCGGCCATCGTGATCGACGGCGCCAGCGCCACGTGCCGCAAGCTGCGCGACATCCGGAAGGGCGATGCCGTCGTGTGCGGCGTCGAAGGTATCCGCGTCATCCCCACATTCCAGGATCGCGACCGCCACGGCTTCGCGTTCATGAGCAACGAGGTCTCGTCGGAGCGGCGCGTCGAGGCGGCCGTGGCGCGCGTGGCCGAGATGATGCAGGGCGTCCGCGCGGACGGAGGGAAGATCGCATTCGTCGCCGGACCCGTCGTCGTGCATACCGGCGGCGCGCCGTATCTGGCCAGCCTGATTCGCGCCGGTTACGTGCAGGTGCTGCTGTCCGGAAACGCCCTCGCTGTCCACGACATCGAGCTCGCGATGTTCGGCACGTCGCTCGGCGTCAACCTCGACACCGGGCGCTCCGTCGAAGGCGGGCACCATCACCACATGCGCGCCATCAACGCGGTGCGCCGCGCCGGCGGCCTCAGCCAGGCGGTCGATCAGGGCATCGTGAAAGCGGGGATCCTCTACGAATGCCAGCGGAGCGGCATCGAGTACGTGCTGGCCGGCAGCATCAGGGACGACGGCCCGCTGCCGGAGACGATCATGGATCTCGTTGCCGCGCAGGATCGCTACGCCGAGTGTCTCAAGGGCGTGTCGCTGGTCCTTGTCCTGGCGAGCATGCTGCACGGCATCGGCGTCGGCAACATGCTGCCGTCCGCCGTCCGCGTCGTCTGCATCGACATCAACCCCGCGGTGGTCACCAAGCTCGGCGACCGCGGTTCCTCGCAGACCGTCGGCATCGTGACCGACACGGGACTGTTCCTGCGGCAGCTCGTCGAACAACTCGGCGCATGACGGTCGCAGTGCAGGCCTTCGGGCCTGCCGACAGTTCTCCGGATGGTTACTCGCGGAGGAGGCGGCGAAGGGCTTCGACGAGCGCTTCCGGATTCGCCAGATCGGGTGTGACAGACAGCAGAGGGATGGTGCGGCCGGAGCGGTCGCTCGCCAGGTGTTCGCGGATCTCCGCGGCGGCGTCCTCGTGTGCGACCACGGCGCCGGGGAGCAGGCCCCGCATAGCCGAGATGGCCTGCTCGGCTGACGCGAACGGCGCGACCGCGAAGCGGAGCTTGGCGAGAATGGCCTCGGAGATTTCGCGGCGCCCGGCGTCGCCGTCGATGACCACAATCATCGGCGTGAAACCGCTGCGGTCGTCAGGACGGCGGCCGCCGCGCGACTGACGCCGCCGGTCGGGAACGAGGCGGACGGGACGATCCGGCACGCGGGTATTCTACGCCGGGTCACCTGTCCCGGGTGCTATCCTTCGGTTTCGCCATGCCGGCCGCGTTTCGCCTCCGCCGCGTTCGGGTCGCCCTCCTCGTGGTGGCCGCCCTCGCGGGGCTGGCCGCCACGGCGGCCGCGCAGCGCGGGTACCGGCGCTTCCGGGAACGTGAACTGCAAATCAACAACACCCCGTACAACGGCCAGTTCACCTTCGTGCGCGTGAACTACACGACGGCGCCCGGAGGCTACTGGTACCAGGGCCTGCCCGCCTGGTCGCACGGCTATCCGCTGGCGGAACAGAACCTGATGCGCATTCTCAACGAGATCAGCGATCTCGGGCCGCGCACGGAGGAAATCAACAGCCTGAGGCTGGACGATCCCGAGCTGTTCAAGTATCCGATCGCGTACATCATCGAAGTCGGCTGGTGGGACATGTCGGACTCGGAAGCCGAGGGACTCCGCAAGTATCTTCAGAAGGGCGGCTTCCTGATCGTGGACGACTTCAAGGTGGCCGGGTTCGGCGGCGGCGGGTTCGCCGGCATGGGCGGCGGCGGCTGGGACACGTTCGAACAGAACATCAAGCGGGCACTGCCCGACGTCCGGTTCTTCGAGATGTCGCCGAACGATCCGATCTTTCACTCCTTCTTCGAGATTAACCGCCTCGACATCATCCCGCAGGCCTACAATGCGGGCCGGCCCGTGTTCCGCGGCGTGTACGAGGACAACGATCCGGCCAAGCGCCTGCTGATGATCATCAACTACAACACCGACGTGTCGCAGTTCTGGGAATGGTCCGGGCGGGGACTGCGGCCGGTGGACGATACGAACGAAGCCTACAAGCTGGGCGTCAACTACATCGTCTACGGGATGACTCACTGAACTGGGCCGGGTAGGTCGGGTAGGGAAGCAGGTCGGGCAGGGAGAAAAATCAGGATGGTCAGGTCTGTCATCAGCCTCGGAGTCATCGTCGCTGCGGTGGCAGCCGCGGTGTGGTATTCGGACCGTGCGCCTGCGGCGGCAGCGGCCTCGTGCGAAAGCCTCGCGTCGTTGTCGCTGCCGAAGACGACGATCGCCTCGGCCCTGCTCGTTGCGGCGGGTGCCTTCACCACGCCGGCGCCCCGGCGCGGCGGTGAAGGCGGGGCACCGGCGTTCAAGGATCTGCCCGCGTTCTGCCGTGTAACCGGATCTGTCGCGCGTGCTGGCGACACTGACGTCAAGATCGAAGTCTGGATGCCCGCCGAAAAATGGACGGGCGATTTTCAGCCCGCTGCGAGCGGCTTCGCCGGCGGCACGATCGGCTACGGCGGCATGACCCAGATCCTCAGGACCGGCGCCGCCACGGCCAGCACGAACCGGGGACATGACGGCGGCGGCCCGTGGAAGCTGTCCGACATGAACGACGTCCCGTATCACCTGATGGTGGAGCAGTCGAAGGCGATCGTTACGGCGTACTACGGCAATGCTCCGAAGTTCAGCGTGATGAACGAGTGCGGAGGCGGCGGCAGCCGCGACGCGCTCATGGAAGTTCAGAGCTGGCCGCAGGATCTCGACGCCGCGGCGGCGCAGGGGATCGTGTACTACTCAACCCACCACGGGATCGCGCACATGTGGGTCTACCAGGCCACGCACAAGAGCGAGGCGAGCTACATCCCGCCGGCCAAGTACGCGGTGATCCACCAGGGCGCCCTCGACGCGTGCGATCTCAAGGACGGGGTCAAGGACGGCGTCATCGAAGATCCGGAGCGCTGCAGATTCGATCCCGGCACGCTGCTGTGTAAGAACGGCGACGCGCCGAACTGTCTGACGGCGCCGCAGGTCGAAGCCGTGCGCACCATTTACAAGGCGCCCGTCCACGCGAAAACCGGCGCGAAGATCTACGGGTCGATGCCGCCCGGCGGCGAGCTCGGCTGGGAGGCCATGGCCGGTCCCACGCCGTACCCGTTCGCCCCGGGGTTCTACCGCCAGCTGGTATTCGACGAGAACTGGGACTACAAGACGCATCCGGTCAACTTCGACACCGACGTGGACAAGGCCGATGCGCCCGAGCACCTGGTCATCAACGCCAACAACCCGGATGTCAGCAAGTTCATCGCGCGCGGCGGCAAGCTGATGATCGTCGGAGGGTGGAACGATCACACGCTCGGGCCGGGCAGCAACGTGGACTACTACGAGAGCGTCGTCAAGAAGGTCGGGGCCAGGGCCGCGCGGGAAGGCGTCCGCCTCTTCATGGTGCCCGGCATGGATCACTGCATCGGCGAGAGCTACCCGACCGCGCCGACCGTCAGGTTCGACGTCGTCGGCGCGTTGAAGCAGTGGAAGACCTCGGGCACGGCGCCCGAACAGATTGTCGTCTCGGAGTCGGGCAACGGCAAACCCGACCGCAAGCGGCTCGTGTGCGCGTACCCGCAAATCAGCCAGTACAAGGGATCCGGCAGCACAGACGATCCAGCAAATTTCGCGTGTAAGGCTCGATGAGCAGTCGGCAGTCGGCAGTCGCGCAGGTAGTAGTAGTGCAGGCCTTCAGGCCTGCCAGTACGGAGGTCCGATGAGAGTTCTTGCTTCGGCGATCATGTTCGTCGTCATGGCGGTCGGCATTTCAGGCCAGTCGGCACAAAAACCGAAGAGGTTTCTCACCGCGCCCCTGACGATTGAGGATCAGGGCAGCTTCTTCATCGGCGGTGTGCAGAAGGTCACGTACCAGGCGGCGCCCACGCCTCCCAACCAGCCGCTTGCGCCCCATCAGATCACGATCGGCCAGATGTACGTGCAGTTCCAGATCCCCGCCAAGAAGTACGGCGGCTGGCCCGTGATCATGGTTCACGGCTCGAGCCACACGGCTGCGTGCCTGGAGTCCACACCCGACGGCCGCGAAGGCTGGTATCCCTACTTCGTCCGCAAGGGCGTTCCCAGCTACGTCGTCGATCAGGCCGGCCGCGGCCGCTCGGGATTCGATGAGTCCGTGATTCACGAGGGCGAGGCCAAACTCGTCGCTGGCGACCCGAAGGGCGCCGACATGATCCCCGCCTTCGGCCGGATCACCGACGACGGGGCGTGGACCAACTGGTTCGGGCACCTTGTCCCGGCGAACGCCACGATCCTGACCGGCAAGCTGATCCCGCACGGCGACCCGGCCGATCCGAATCCGCACCCGGACGCGTACGCGCACGTCGCGCCGCTGTTCCCGATCGATTCGGTCGACGGCCAGATCGTCTCCCGCGCCGGGGCCATCGGTCCCGCGCCGAGCGGAGCGCCCGAAACCTTCGCGCTCGAGTACTACAAGCAGCTCGTGCCGAACGCGGAAGTGACGCTGCCGGGCTCGATCTGCAACACCTGCGATCCGAAAGAGATCGCGCCCGCGAATACCTGGACGCCGCAGAACCTCGCGTCCCTCGTCGAGCGCCTCGGCGGAGCGATCGTCGTGACGCACTCGCAGTCGGGGATCATGGGGCACCACATGGCGCGCATCCTGAAGGAGCGCGGCCATCTTGGTCTCCTGAAGGGCCTCGTGACGCTCGAGGGTTCGTGCTCGCTGCCGAACAGCGGCCTGCAGGCCGCCGACTTCGACAACATCCCGTACCTCGCGGTGAAAGGCGACTATACGGCGACGAGCATGGTCTGCCAGGACACCGTAAACGCCATCAACGCGCGGCGCGGGGACAAGCAGGGCACGGCGAAGGCGGAGTACGTCAAGCTCGACGACATGGGCATCCTCGGCGTGACGCACATGATGATGCTCGACAAGAAGAACCTGGAGATCGCGGACGTCCTCTACAACTGGCTGGGCAAGAACGTGAGCCCCGCAAAGAGCACCCGCTCGACGCACTAGAAGTCCGTATTCAGGGAGTTCACATGGCAAGAGGAGAGTTGCGTCGACGAGGCCGATGGTGGGGGGCGATGCTCCTTCTGCCGTCGTTGATCGGCGCCGTCGAGGCGCAGGATAAGGCCGCCGCTCAACCGTCGAGGCCATTCTTCGGGCGATGGAAGCTGAACCCGTCAAAGAGCGATCTGACCACCACGCGTCTGGTGTTTGCGACCAGCGCCTCCGGCGACATCACGATGACGATGCAGGGGCTCTCGCAGACCTTTCGCATCGACGGTAAAGAACGTCCTGGTGTGATGGGATCGACAATGTCGTGGACTGAGACCGGACCGCGGTCGTGGCGTACCGTCTACAAGATCGGGAACGTGGACAACAACATCGATAACTACACCCTATCTGCCGACAACCAGAATCTGACGATGACGACGGATGTACTGGTGCCGACCAAATCCCGGCAGACGATGACATTTGCTCGGGGGTCGGGTGGTCCCGGGCTGATGGGAACCTGGCGGACGAAGAGCCTGCGGAGTGACAGCTCACTCGAATTCACTGCCGAGGGTCCGCGCGTGAAGGTGTATTGGCTTCCGCTCGATGGCACGGCTGTCGTGACGCCAGACGGCAAAGAGGCGGCGATCACAGGTCCTGCGGCCAGCGTCGCTCCTGGCATGACCGCGGCATTGAAGGTCACCGGTCCGCGCACGTTCGACCTGTCAATGAAGATGAACGGGTCGGACATTGCAATCGGCCGCTTCACCGTCTCGGCCGACGGGAAGTCGATGGCAGTCGACTCGACCTTCGGACCTGCGGGGCCGGCACAAGAGCACGCAACCGCGACCTACGATAAGAACTGATCACATCATCGATCGTCGTGTTCGCCCGCGGTGCTGCGAATCGTCCGGCCGTTAAGCTTCTGCGGCGGCCGGAAGTCGTTGCCGAGAATGTGCCGGAACGCGTCGAACTGCTCCCGGGACAACTGCGCGTACTCGTGGAGCACGAACCACGTCACCGTCTCGGTACACGGCGGCGTCGTCAGCGATCCGGGGTAAGTGTAATACTGCGACGTGTTGGTCAGCGCGTCCGCCACGTTGATCATCTGCGAGGGGACGTTTACGTCGTCGCCGCTCTTCGCCGGCAAACCATGCGTCAGCAGCTCGGCCACGAAGTGATTGGGCTTGCCGATGACGAACAGCTGGCCGACGACCGCCTTGTTGTCGGAGCCGGGCGCCGCGAACACCGCGTGCAGTTCCATCGCCGCATGTCCGCCGACCACCGTGTGTTCCGATAACGTGTGGAAGTGGAACTGGCTCAGCGCATACATCACGCCGTTGAGCGTCAGCGAGCTGCCAGGTTCGTACTCCTCTTCGATGGTGTGACCGTTATTCGTCAGCGCCAGCGGCGTCTCATCGAGCCGCAGCTGCAGCGCGCCCGAGGTGCCGATCGAACACGACGTGATCGATGTCGATCGGCGACTGCCGCTGCGTGCGCGGATGTGCCCGCGCACGCCTCCCAGCCCGGCGTCTCCCCCCAGAATCCCGGTCCGTGGTCACCGGAGTACGCGAACTCCGGCGCGCCGTTCTCGGCGCCCGCGGCCAGGCCGGCGGAAACGGCAAACGCGAGAGTGCCTGCGAGCGCCCAACTCGATACCCGCCTATTGCGCAGAATGAACATGATGCTGATGCTCCTTCCGTCCACACGGGATGGACGCGACACGCTGGTGCATCGAGTACGCCAGTAGACGTATCGTTCGAATTCGCGGGTTTCTGTGTGCACAGCGCAAGCGCCCGCTCCGTGACATCGGAGGCGCTCCGACGCGCTGGATATTTCCCGGCGCGCACACCATGAGTTCTTTAGGAAACCTATCTGCGCGCCGTCGACATCCTGACGATCGCTTCGCCAATCGCCAGCAGAGAACGGTCCAGTCCGCACGACTTTGGACCGCCTCGAGGCTCAGCGGTTGCTCCGGAGGCGTTTCGAGCGCGCTCAATGGACGCTGCCACCACCCGACGTCGCGCCACGCGCCCAGCTTGTAGCCCACGCGCCGGTAGACGCCGATCGGCGTGAACCCCACTGATTCGTGAAGGCCCACGCTGCCTGGATTGGGGAGCGCGATGCCCGCGAACGCGTTGCAGAATCGCTGCACGGCGAGGATCGCAAACAGGGACGCGTAGAGTCCGCGCGCGACGCCCGAGCGCCAGTACACTGTCGTTGACGTACACCGACGTATCAACCGACCACTGGTACGCCGCTCTCGCCCGGTGCCGTGTCGCGTACGCATAGCCGGCGACCTGTTCCTCCCCCTCGCACACCAGCCAGGGATGCGTCGTCATCGTTTCCGAAATCCGGCGCTCGATCTCCTCGCGGGTGGGCGGTTCGGTTTCGAACGAGATGGCCGTGCGCTCGACGAATGGACGATAGATCTCGGCGATGGCCTGGGCGTCACGAACGCCCGCAAGCCTGATGCGGGCGGGCATTACGAGCCCAGGCGATTTCCTTTGTAGCCGGCGCGGGCCAGCACCGCTTCGCGCGACGCCTCGACCGTCCGACGGATCTTCGCGAGATCGACGCCGACGAGGGTGCCGCCGCGCTTCATCAGCTTCCCCGCGATGAACACGGTGTCGACGTTGCTCGTGTCCATCAGCGTCACGACGGCGCCCGCCGCGTTGTTCAGCGGCATCACGTTGATCGTGTCCGTCCGCAGCATGATGATGTCGGCGTCCTTGCCCGGCGTGATCGTGCCGCACCTGGCGTCGACGTGGGCGTCGCGCGCGCCCTGAATCGTCGCCATCTCGAGCACCTGGCGGCTGGTGAGAAGAGCCGGGAGGTTCTGCTCGCCGGCGATCACGCGCTCGTTGAGCAGCGCCCGCTGCAGCGTGAAGGTGGCGCGCATCACGGTGAACATGTCGGCGGCCATGTTCGTTTCGACGTCCACGCTCAGGCTCGGCGTGATGCCGTGGTCGATCGCTTCCTGGATCGGCGGCATGCCGTGCCGCATCTGCATCTCGATCGCGGTCGCAATCGACACGTGCCCGCCGGTATCCGCAATCATCTTCCAGGCGGCTTTGCTCAGCTGCGTGCAGTGGATGTATTCGTTGTCGGCCTTCATCAGGCCGGCCCTGCCCATCATCTCGAGGCCGGCGGTGTTGCCGACGACGTGGTTGACGATGGGGGCGCCGACCTGCCTGGCGAGTGCCCAGGTCTCGGGGTCGAGGCCGCCGCCCATGGCGAGCGTGAGCAGCTGGTCGCTCGACGCGAAGAACTGCGTCCGCAGCCGGCGGATGTCCTGCGGATACCTTGAGCCCGCGCCGACGCCGTTGGAATATGCGAACAGCGTCCGGCGTCCCGCTTCCCGCAGGCCGTCGATGCACGCGTCGGTGTGTTCCGGCGTGTGCGACACCTGCGACGTGTCCACGCCCATCGTCACGCCGGCGTTGATCTGGCTGAGCGACGCGACGAGCTCCGAGATGCGCGCATCTTCGGGACGGTACACCGGTGTGTAGATGCCCTGGATGTCGGAGACGTAGCTCTTTGGTCCGTTCAGGAGGCCGTCTGGGAGGATGCTGCGCAGGATCGTTTCGTACTGGTGATGGTGCGTGTCGACGAACCCCGGCATGACGATCATGTTCGAGGCGTCGATTGTCTGGGCGTCGGCCTTGAGGTTGCGTCCGACGGCCGCGATCTTCGCGCCCTCGATCAGCACGTCGGCGGTCTCGAAGTCGCCGAGCGCGCGGTCGAGGGTGAGAACGATGCCGCCTTTGAGCAGGATGCGGTTGTTCCCGCCGCTTCGGATCCCGCCGGCGGCCTGGCCGGCGGCCGCCGTATCACCGGATGACATGATGGCTGTCGCGAGCCCCGCCGCGCTGGACTTGAGGAAGTCGCGACGCCTCGGCACGGTGTCCCTCCGGATCTACCAGTTCTTCTTCGCGGGGTCGCCGATGTACAGCGTGCGGATGAACGCCAGGATCTGCCAGACCTGCTCGTCGGGGAGCGTGTTGTAGACCGTCGGCATCGTCTGCTCGGGAATCTGGCCCTTGATCAGCTTGAAGAGCGTTTCGTCGTCGCTGCCGAACTTCCAGTTGTCGTCGATGAGCGACGTGGCCATCCCGCCGCCGCCGCCGCCGCCGTGGCAGCCCTGGCAGCCGACCTGGATGTACAGCTTCTTCCCAGCCGCGATGCCGTCCTCTTTGTCCGTAAACGGATTCTTCTTGGCGTCGCTCGACGCGCCCGCCTGGATGCCCGCCTTCGCGCCGGGTGCGGGCGCCGGTGCCTCCGGCGGGACCTGAATGGCCCCTGCTGCGGCCTGCTTCGCGGCCACGAGCGGCACGCCGAAATCATCGAGGACCGATCGAATCTCCGTCTGGCGGTGGTCGATCGCCGTTTCCAGCCGATTCTTGAGATCGCGGTTGCCCTTCTTCACGCCCATGCTCATGCTGAAGGAGACGGGGACGCCCTCTTCGCTGGGCAGCACCGTCATTTCGATCGGTGCGTTCAGCTTCTTTGCGTAGTAGCCGGCCAGCGGACCCCAAGGAAGGGCCACGTCGATCGTGCCGGACACCAGGTCGTCGAGCAGCTTGGCTGGGCGATCGCGATCGCCGGTGGGATCGAAAAACAGGGAATACGCCGTCAGGTGATCCACCAGGCCGCGCCGCCCGAGGCTCTCCTCCACCGGTGTGTTCGCGTAGACGCCGATACGCAGCGTCTTCAGCTCCGGCGCATCGAGCGACGAGATCGCGTGCGCGCTGCCTTTGCGCTGCGCGATGACGTACGTCGACGTGTAGTACGGCTTCGTCGGCAGGATCGATTCGAGATCGTGAGGCACGCCGAAGATGACATCGCAGGTGCCCGCCTCGAGCGTGTTCTTGACGAGGCCGCGTTGATGCGGCCACCAGGTGTAGCTGGGTTCGACGCCCAGATCGCTCGCGATGACCGACGCGATGCGGTTCTCGAAACCCTGGAGCCTGTCGTTCGAGTACGGCAGGTTGTCGGGGTCGCCGCAGATGCGAAGCGAGGTCGCCGCCGCGTGCTGCGGCGGCGGCACCTGGGTGAAGACCGTGGTGAGCGATGCGGCGTAGGCCACGGCAAACGCCGCGGCCCACACCCTGACCGAATGTGTCATCCCTTTACTCTAGCGCGTAGACGTGCAGCGTGCCGCCCACCGAGGTGACCTTGTCGAGGCCTGAGCCATACGCGGCGCCCACGGCGCCGAGCGCGGCCAGGGGATCCTCACGGGAGAGGTTGCCCGCGATCGGCAGGCCGAACCATCCGCCGATGCCCGAGTAAATCGCGATGTACTGTTTCTTATCCGGGCCGATGAACGTGATCGGGTTCGCGATCGATCCGGACGGCAGCTTGGATTTCCAGAGCGGCATGCCCGTTTTCGCGTTCACCGCCTTGAACCACCCGTCCATCGTGCCGTAGAACGCCACGTCGCCAGCGGTCGTCAGCGCGCCGGTCCAGACCGGGAACGGCTCCTTGATTCCCCACACCCGCTTGGCGGTCACCGGATTCCAGGCGATAAACTCGCCCTGGTTCCCGCCGGGCCCCGCGAAGATGCGGACGTTCGCGCCGACGTACGGCGCGCCCGCGATGTACTGCACCTCGACGCCCTCGTAGTTCATGCAGAGGTTGTTGATACCGGCGTAGATCAGCTGGGTACTCGGCGAGAACGAAGCCGGCTGCTGATTCTTGCCGCCCATCGCCGCCGGGCAGATATCCTTCGTCTCGACGCCCTGCTTCGTGCGCTTGCCGGGGTTCTCGACCGGACGTCCGGTCTTCAGATCGATGTGATCCGCCCAGTTGGTGTTCGGCGCGAATTTCTCGGCGGAGATCAGCGTACCGTTCGTGCGGTCGAGCAGGTAGGCGAAGCCGTTCCGATCGAAATGCGCGAGCGTCTTCGTCGGCTTGCCGGCGATGTTCAGGTCGAGCAGCAGGTGCTCGTTGATGCCGTCGTAGTCCCACGCGTCCCACGGCGTCATCTGGTAGCCCCACTTCGCCATGCCCGTGTCGGGATTCCTGGCGAAGATGGTCATCGACCACTTGTCGTCGCCCTGGCGCACGGAAGGATTCCAGGTGCCCGGGTTGCCGGTGGAGTAGTACAGGAGGTTCAGGTCGGGGTCATACGCATACCAACCCCAGGTGCTGCCGCCGCCGTTCTTCCACCGCTCGCCCGGCCAGGTCTTGGTGCCCTGATCGAATCGCCCGTAGTGAGGGTTGGCTTCGTTGAAGTCTGGCGCCAGCTTCACGTCCGAGTCCGGACCCATGCTGTAGGCTTTCCACAGCTGCTTGCCGTCGGCGAGCGCGTACGCCGCCACCCAGCCGCGGATGCCGAACTCGCCGCCGGACACGCCGACGATGTACTTGTCCTTGACGATGAGGCCGGCCATCGTCTGCGTTTCGCCGCGCGTCGGATCCGCGTTGCGGACCTTCCACACTTCCTTGCCCGTGTTGGCGTCGAGCGCGATCACCTGACCGTCGAGCGTGGTCATGTAGATCTTGCCTTGCGCGTAGTTGACGCCCTTGTGTACGAGGTCGCAGCACGCGACCGCGACGGCGCGATCGTTCTGGACCGGCGTGTACTTCCACTTGATCGGCCAGCCCTCTTTGGTCATGTCGATCGCGTAGATGTGGTTGGGATACGCGCTGTGCACGTACATCGTCGTGCCGACGACGAGCGGCTGCCCCTCATGCCCGCGCAGCGCGCCGGTCGAGAAGGACCAGACCTGGCGCAGCTTGCCGACGTTGGCGGCCGTGATCTGCTTGAGTGTGCTGTACCGCGTCGCCGAGTAGTTCTTCGCCGGGATGGCCCACTGGTTGTCGTCTTTCTGCAGGGTCAACAAGTCCTGGTTTGCGGACACGGCTGTGAACAGCCCTACCGCCAAGACCGCGATGGCACCGAAAGTCCGCTTCATGACTCCTCCCCTAGTGTTGCGTCTGAGTGCTTCGAACCGGTGCGAGTCTACACCCTTTAAGACGTGGCGGCGGCGCAGAATTCGGACGGAGTGCGAAAGCGTCTACCTCGAAAGAGGGAGGTAAACTGCCGTCATGTCATATACACGGCGTGAATTCGGCGTTCTGCTGAGCGGCGCTCTGGCCGCTGAAACAGTCGGCGCAGACTCCGTGGTGTCCGCCCTCGGCGCGCAGGCGCCTGCCGCTGCCTCCGGCAGCCCGGGGCCCGTGCTGGACATCGCCGACTGGAGCTACTACTGGTACGGCGTCGAGCACGCGACCCTGGCTCGCGGAACGATCATCAACGGATCGCAGATGTACGTCGAGCACTGGATTCCCACGACCGTGCGGCATCCCGTCGCGATCGTGCTTGTTCACGGCGGCTACGGGCAGGGCACCGACTGGATCAGCACGCCCGACGGCCGCAGGGGCTGGGTTTCTCAGTTTCTCGAGCAGGGCTACGCGGTTTACCTGGTCGATCGGCCCGGGCAGGGGCGGAACCCGCATCATCCGTTCATCCACGGGTTGAACGATCAGCAGGCGCCGACCTTCGAAGGGGTCGCCCGGCGAATTGGCTCGAGCGGCGCTGGACACACGCAGTGGCCGGGAGCAGGCGACGGCGCCGACCCGGCCATCGCCCAGGTGGTCGCGTCCCTCGGGCAGCCGATGGCCAACAATCCGATCACGCAGAGCGTATGGCGGTCGCGCGGCGCGATGCTGCTGGACGAGATCGGCCCCGCGGTTGTCGTCACGCACGGCGACGGCGCCGTGTTCGCCTGGGTCACCGCGCAGGAGCGCCCGACGCTTGTTAGAGGCATCGTCGCCGTCGAACCGGATGGCCCCGCCGCCCAATCGATCCAGGGCCTGACGCCGCGTCAGCTCGCGGCGATCCCGATGGCCGTCGTCACCGCCGAAGCTTCACCTGCCGGCGGCGTCCATCCCGGCCTCGTCTCCACGCTGCGCGGCGCCGGCCTCACCGTCGAACACATCCTCCTCGCCGACCGCGGTGTCCGCGGCAACGGGCTGATGGTGATGATGGAGAAGAACAACCGCGACGCGCTGCAGCCGATCCTTGCGTGGATCGGCACGGTCGAAGACGCTGGCGCGAAAGGCGCTCCGGCCGTCATCACTCCCGGGCCCCGGGCGGCCGGAAGCGCCGCCGCGAACCGCAATCGCGAATCCACGGGGCTGAAGCTCGCCGATCAGGGCACGTTCTGGGTCGGTGTCGGGCGGAAACAGATGCCGTACGGCGCCATCGCGCAGGGTCAAATGTGCGTCCAGTACATGATCCCGGCGGAGAAGCGCTATCCGTATCCGGTGATCATGGTGCACGGCGGCGGCGGCCAGGGGACGCACATGATGGGCCTCGGCCGCCGTCCGGGCTGGGTGCACTACTTCGTGCAGGCGGGCTACAGCGTGTACTGGCTCGATCGACCGAGCTACGGCCGCTCGCCGTATCACCCCGACGCGCTCGGCCCGAGCCATCTGCCGAACGTGCCGCCGCTCGAGGGGCTGGTCGACGCGACGAACGTCTTCAAGACGGGTCAGTGGCCCGGTCCCGGCGGCATGAACGATCCGTTCATCGGGCAGTTCATGGCGTGCGAATCAGGCAACACGGCCGACGAAGCGTTTCACAGCGATCTCGTGTGGGCCGGCGGCGTCGAGCTCGTGGATCGCGTGGGTCCGTGCATCATCCACGGCCACGCGTTCGGCGGGTTCTTCGGGTGGGGTGTCGCCGACAGGCGTCCGCAGTTCGTGAAGGGGATCCTGTGCATGGAAATCAACGGCAACCCCTTCGAGCGCCAGCTTCGATGGGGCCTGACCGCGAGCCCGATCACGTACGATCCGCCGGTGACGGACCTCAAGCAGTTCTCGCTCGTCGATCGAACGCCGCCGCCGGACTCGCCGCGGCCGATCGCGTCTCCCTACAAGCTGCAGGCCGAGCCCGCGAGGAAATGGAAGAACCTGCAGCAGATTCCGATGGCGTGGATTACGAGCGAGTTCGGCGCCGGCGGATCGCCGGTCGCCAACGTGGCATTCCTGAAACAGGTCGGCTGCTCGGTCGATCTCCTGCGGCTGCGCGACTACGGGATCAACGGCAACGGGAACCTGATGCTCATGGAGAAGAACAACCACGAGGTGTTCGGCGTCCTGCGCGACTGGCTGGATCGGAAAGTGGCGAAACCCGTCTGATCACGTACGTAGCCACGGAGGCACAGAGGCCACAGAGGATTCTCTTAAAGGAAAAGAAACCTCTGTGCTCTCTGTGTCTCTGTGGCTACGTGATTTCGTTAGTTTCTGGTCTTCTCGGCGGCGGCGTCCGCGATGCGCGATCCGCTCAGGATGTTCTTGATCGCGTAATTGCCCTCGTGGCATGCGTATTCGTAGAGGGGCTCCTCGTCGTTCACCGTCAGCGGCATCGAGAAGCTCCACGGGCGCGTCCACGTCGACGGATCGTCCACCGTGACCGTCCACTCGAGCGACGTCTTCGACGTCGGCGTGAAGCGCTCGACGAGCTTGAACGTGGAAGGGTTCCCGTTGCGGTAGATCGTGCGGTCGCGGAAGTTCGTGGTTTCGACGACCAGCGTGCTGCCTTCGAAGTGGCCGCGGGGATCGCCCATGTCGAGCTCGATACCCTTGCTCGCGTGCGGCTGGTTGCCGAGCGGGATGATGCGCGTCTCGTGGATCATCTCGATGCGGATCGCCACGAATCCCTGGCCCTGGACGATCTGATACGAGTCGCCGTAAATCGCCGGCAGCATCGAGCCCGGGTAGCCGCGCGTGATGCAGCGGTCGTACAGGCCGAGGCTCTCGTAGCTGTCGTACACGCCGTTGCTGAAGCTGCTGCCGGTCGGCCGGCGCGCGGCGATGCGCTGGCGCGCTTCCGGCGTCATCGGCGGAATCTTTCCGTCGGGCGGATCCGTCACGAACCATGCGCGGCTCGCCTTCGCCACCTCGTAGATGTCGCGGAATTCCATCGGCCCGGCAATCGTGCCGGTCGGATCGCCTGAAAGAAACGGCGCGTTCTCGATCGCGCGCTGCTGCCGCCGCTGGATGATCTCCGCGAGCTCCTTCGGCGAGATGTCGGCGAGTGTCTTGCCATCGAGATCGGCCGGGCGTTCGAAGGGCGTCCCCTGCTCGTACTTGTTCGTGTAGTTGCCCTGGATGTCCGGGTCGCCCCACGGCGTCTTCGCCGGCACGTACGGCTTTGCCGGCGCCTTGGCCTGCGCGGGCGCCTGCGCCCTCGCCGTCGTCGTCACCCCTGCCGCGATCGCCGCGACCATCGCAACCGTGAACAAGCCCTTGCGCATTCGCCCTCTCCTCTATTTGCCCGCCCGACCTACCCGACCTACCAGCCCACCAGCCCCACCCGACCTGACACTCGGAAGCTAGAGGCTAACACGACACGCCCGCGTTACAATCGGGCGCGTTTGAGGGCCGCCGGGAAAGGACACACCATGAAGAATCGAGCCGCGATCGCCGCCGCGCTTGCCGGGATGCTGACGGCCGGCCTGTGGGCCCAGAGCCGTCCCGCGCCGCCTGTCACAGTCGTGCCTGGACGATCGAAAATCGCGACTCGTTACGGCATCGTCGCGGCCAGCCAGCCGCTGGCCGCGCGCGCAGGCGTTCAGATCCTCGAGCGCGGCGGCAACGCCATCGACGCCGCGATCGCGGCGAACGCCGTCATGGGCCTTGTCGAGCCCGAGATGAACGGCATCGGCGGCGACCTGTTCGCCATCGTCTACCAGGCGAGCACGAAGAAGCTGTTCGGCCTGAACGCAGGCGGCTGGGCGCCGACGGGGCTGACGCCGGCGCTGCTGCGATCGAAGGGCCTCACGTCGATGCCGGGCACCGGCATCTATTCGGTGACCGTCCCCGGCGCAGTCGCGGGGTGGGACGCGTTACGCACGCGGTTCGGCGCGCTGCCGATGTCCGATCTCCTGGCGCCCGCGATTTTCTACGCGGCCAACGGCTTCCCGGTGACCGACATCATCGCGCAGGGATGGGGCCGGTCGACGGCGAAGCTCGCCGCAGAGGAGCAGTCGGCGAAGCTCTACCTCCCCGGCGGGCGCGCGCCGAAGGCGGGCGAGATGTTCCGCAATCCCGAGCTGGCTGCGTCGCTCAGGCTCGTGGCGGAGAAAGGCGCGGCCGGGTTCTACGACGGAAAACCCGCCGACGCCATCCTCGCCGTCTCGCGTCAGCTCGGCGGCACGATGACCGCCGAGGACCTCCGGCAGTTCCGGCCCGAGTGGGTCGATCCGATTTCGACGACGTATCGGGGCTGGACCGTGTCGGAGCTGCCGCCGAACACCGCGGGCGTCGCCGCGTTGATGATGCTGAACCTGATGGAGCAGTACCCGCTGGCGCAGTACGGCCTGTACAGCCCGCGCGCCATGCACGTGATGATCGAAGCGAAGAAGCTCGCGTATGCCGACATGCTGCGCTACGTGGCGGATCCGCGGTTCGGCGCCTCGCCGGTGGCAGCCCTGCTCAGCAAGGATCGCGCGAAGGATCGCGCGCGCCTGATCGATCCGGCGCGGGCCGCATGCGACGTCAAGCCCGCCGCGCTCGACGGGCTGACCAACTCGGGCGGGGGCGATACGATCTATCTGACCGCCATCGACAAGGACGGCAACATCGTCTCGCTGATTCAGAGCCTGTATTCGAGCTTCGGCAGCGGCGTCGTGCCGCCGGGAACCGGTTTCATGCTGCACAACCGCGGCGCGCTGTTCACGCTGCAGGCCGACCACCCGAACGTGCTCGCCCCGCGCAAGCGTCCGCTGCATACGATCATCCCCGGCTTCATGCAGAAGGGCGACGTGCGGATCGGGTTCGGCATCATGGGCGGCTTCAACCAGGCGCAGGCGCACGCTCAGTTCGTCGCGGACATCGCCGATTACGGCCTCGATATCCAGCAGGCGCTCGATGCCGGCCGCTTCACCAAGCTGACCTTCCCCGGCTGCGATGTGTCCGTGGAGTCCATGGTTCCGCAGGCCACCAGAACCAGACTTCAGGAGCTCGGGCACGACGTGACCGTCATCCAGCCGAGGACCGGCAGCACGGTGGGCTACGGCCAGGCCGTCATGAGCGACGGCGCGGGTGTGCATTTCGGCGCGTCGGAGCCCCGGCACGACGGCGCGGCCATCCCCGAGGCGCCGCCCGTTTTTCCGAGGCCCTAAGGCGGGTTTCGTATCGGAGTGGGCGACAGTCCTTGGTTCTTCGTCCTTCGTTCCTGGTCCGAACTTCGTCCTGGGTCCACCTGTCCCAGGTCCGGCGCACGGCACGCTGACAACGTGGGACCATGGACCAGGAACTGACGAGGAACCAAGGCCCAGGGATTACAATGAAACTGCCAGCGCGTTCGGAGGCTGTTTCTATGCGCCCGGTGCGTTTGTCCGTTCTGGGCCTCTCTGCCGTCTGCGTCCTGTTCGCGGCGGGCCTGGCTCATGCCCAGGGCAGCGGAGAAGGGTTTCTCTTCCGCGCGCCGCAAGGCGAGGTGTCGATCCGCGGCGGCTTTAACCACGCCGCCACCGGGAGCGACCTTTTCTCCTTCACTACCAGCCAGCTCACGATCAATCCCGGCGACTTCAGTTCGGCGACGTTCGCCACCGACGTGGACGTCGCGCTCACCGCGCGCATGAGCGTGCGGTTCGGTTTTGCGATCTCGCAGTCCACCACGCCGTCGGAGTTTCGCGACTTCGTGGACAACAACCGTGACCCCATCCAGCAGACGACCGAGTTCCGGCGGCTGCCGCTGACGGCGAGCTTGAAGGCGTACCTGTCGAAACCAGGCCGATCGCTCGGCCATTTTGCCTGGGTTCCCGCCCGCTACGCGCCGTACGTGGGCGGCGGCGGCGGCGCGATGTACTACCTGTTCCGGCAGCACGGCGACTTCATCGATTTCGCCACGTCCAAGGTGTTTCCCGATAACTTCGAGTCCGACGGGTGGACGCCGACCGTGCACGCGTTCGCCGGCACCGACGTGTCGCTCAATCCGCGGTTCGCGGTGACGGTCGAAGGCCGCTACGAATGGGCGCACAAGCACCTCGGCACCGACTTCGCGCGGTTTCAGCCGATCGATCTGTCAGGCTTCTCGATGACCGGCGGTTTCGTGATCAGGTACTGACCATGAGCAACACGAATTTCTCGCTGCACGCGTGGTTCGCCGCCGGATTGGTTTGCGCATGCCTGGCGAGCGCGGCGCCCGTCGCGGCGGCTCCGTCCGCGGTGGCGCAGCCACCGCGTGGAGACAATGCCAACCCGTGGCAGCCGTGGCTCGGGTGCTGGTCGGCCACGCCTCCGCGGTTTGTCGATCTCGAGGCGGAGCCGCAGCAGGTATGCGTGGTTCCGGCGGGCACGGCGGCCGTCGACGTCGTGACCGTCACGGGCAGCAAGATCGTGTCTCGGGAGCGAATCGATCCGAACGGCGAGCATCGTCGGGGTGAGCGCGAAGGGTGCACCGGGTGGGACAGCGCGCGGTGGTCGGCCGACATGCGGCGCGTGTACCTCCAGTCCGAATACTCCTGCCCGGGGGACGTCAAACGCGCGACGACAGGCCTGATGGCCTCGGCGGCGAACGGCGACTGGCTCGACATCGTCGGCGTCGGGCTGCGCGACAAGGTCGGCGTCCGCGTCCTGCGGCATCGCCCGAGCCCGCCGCTGCCGACGCTCCCGCCCGAGATTGCGTCCGCCACCGCCCGCGATTCGCGCGAGGCCGCGGCGTTGAAGGCGCTGCTGCCCATTGGTGACGCCGAGATCATCGACGCGTCGAAGCACGTCAGCGGCGCCGTCATCGAAGCGTGGCTCGCCGAGAACCGGCAGAAGTTCACGATGAACGGCAAGCGCCTGACGGCGCTGGCGGATGCCGGCGTGGAGGATCGCGTCCTCGACGTCCTCGTCGCGCTGTCCTATCCCGAGGTGTTTGCCATCAAGCCGTCGCCGACGATGATGGGCGAGCTGGCGATCGGCGGCGGGGGAGACGTCGGCGCGGTGTTCCTGAGTGAGTCCCCGTTCGTGGTGGGCGGGTCCATTCTCGACGCCTGCAATCCGTACTACACCGGCCTGTCGCTCTACGGGTGGGACGGCTGTTCCGCGTACGGGTTCTACGGGTACCGGTACGGCTTTTCACCGTACGGTTACTACGGCGGCGGCGGGTGGTACGAGGCGGGCGGCGGCGGCGGGATCATCGTCGGCCCGATCGTGCCGCCCTCGTCACAGGGGCACGGTCAGGTCGTGAACGGCAAGGGCTACGTATCCGGCGATTCGGGCGGGTCGAGCGCGACCAGCAGCTCGGGCGGCGGCTCGTCGTCCGGCTCGTCAGGTGGATCGTCGGGCGGATCCTCCGGCGCAAGCTCCGGCGGCGACCGCACGGCCGTTCCCCGGTAATGGCCTCGCGACGGCTGAGAGCTGAGAGCTCAGTGGCGAGTCAACCGGCCGTTAGCCCTCAGCCTTCCGCCATACATGTGTCAGTATCCGTCGGCTGATGAGAGCGGGCCAGATCACGGCGCGAGGTCGAATCGAGCTGGTTGATGCCGGCAGCGGCCGCGCGCCGGCAGCGGGAAATGTCGTCGTGGCGCTCGAGACCGCGTGCCTCTGCGGCTCGGATATTCCGTTCTTCAGCGAGAGTCACGACCGCTATCCGCTTCCTGTCGGCCTGTCCCTGCACGAAATCGTCGGAACGATCGTCGAGAGCGCCAGCCCGGATTTTGCGCCGGGCGAACGCGTGCTCGCCATGCCGCCCGGCCTGCGGGGACTCTATGAACACCTGACGATTGGCGCCGATCGGCTCGCGCGTGTCGATGCGGAGCTCTCGAACGACGAGGCCGTCCTCGCGCAGCCGATGGCGACCGTTCTGTCCGCGCTCAGCAGCGTGCCGGGCGTCATCGGCAAGACCGTCGCCGTCGTCGGCCAGGGCCCGATCGGCCTGCTGTTCAACCAGTGCCTGGCCCGGCTCGGCGCCGGGCGCATCATCGGCATCGACGTGCGCGAGGAGCGCGTCGCGCGCAGCTGCCTCTTCGGCGCGACGGATTCCATTCCCGGGCGCCGCGTCGATCCCGTCGATGCCGTGCACGAGCTGACAGGCGGCGAGATGGCCGATCTAGTCGTCGAGGCGGTCGGGCACGAGGAGCAGGCGCTGAATCTCTGCATCGCCCTGTGCCGCGACAGCGGTCAGCTGTTGTACTTCGGCGTGCCGCCCGATCGCTTGAACGACGTCGCGTGGGAAGCCGCGTTCCGCAAGCGGCTGACGATCAAGCTGAGCACGCCGTCGGATCTCCGGCCGTTCGTGCGGCTCGCATGGCGATCGATCCGCCAGGACCGGATCGACATGGCGCGTCTGATCACGCACAGGTTTGGATTCGAGGACGTCCAGCGCGCGTTCGAGACCTACCGCGACCGCCGCGACGGCGCGTTAAAGGTCATGATCGACTTCAAGTAGCGAACCCCGCTCGCACTCTTGCGCTGGCCCGTCTGAAGCGGCACAATTCGGTCGACATGGAACGAGGAATGATGTGAAGCGCCTTGGCTGGTTTGCCGCGATTGCTTTGCTGTTTCGGGTGGGGGTTGCCGCGCAGGCGCAGAACGGCGACCTTGACGTCGTTCAGTTGCGGCCCAACTTCTATGTCATCGGCGGCGCGGGCGGCAACGTCGTCGTGCAGCTCGGCCCGGAGGGCGTCATCCTCGTGGATTCGGGATCGACCGAGAGAGCGGACCAGGTGCTGGCCGCCGTCCGCCGCCTGACGGATCTCCCGATCCGCTACATCGTCAACACGAGCATGGACGCCGATCACACTGGTGGCAACGAAAAGCTTGCCAGGGCCGGGCTCAGCATTCTCCCAGGCGCGGTCGTGGCCGGCGCCGGTCTGGGCGACGATGTGGTCTCGAACTTCGGAAGGGCCAGCGTGCTGGCGCATGAAAACGTGCTGGGGCGCATGTCGGCTCCGACCGGCCGGCAATCTCCCGTGGCATCCGGGCTCTGGCCGACCAAGACGTTCGCTTACCATCAGTATTCGATGTATCTCAACGGCGAAGGCATTCAGGTCATTCACCAGCCCGCCGCGCACACCGACGGCGACACGATTGTGTTTTTCCGCCGTGGCGATGTGATTGCGACAGGAGACATCATCGACACGACCCGCTGGCCCGTGATCGACACGAAGCGCGGCGGCACCGTCCAGGGCGAGCTCGATGCACTGAACCGCTTGATGGACATGACTGTTTACAATCTGCCGCTGCAGTGGAAGGCGGACCGCACGTTCCTCGTGCCGGGGCACGGGCACGTGTACGACAAGCTCGATCTGCTGGAGTACCGCGACGCGGTCACCATCGTCCGTGACAGAGTGCAGGATCTGATCGACGAAGGAAAGACGCTCGCCCAGGTCAAGGCGGCTAATCCCACGCTCGGATACAGGAGCCAGTACGGAGCGGACAGCGGTCCGTGGACAACGGACATGTTTGTCGAGGTGATCTACAACGAGCTGTCCGCGAAGAAAGGAAAGAAGTGAGGAAGGGGACAACGCGGCGCGTGCTTCTGCTGATCGCCCCCGTGCTGGCAGCAGGCATTCTACTGGGCGCACCGGTCGAGGCTCAGCGGGGAAATCAGCCGCCGCCGCCGCCCCCGCCGAGAGCGGGCGCGCCGATCGACCTCACTGGGTACTGGGTGTCGATCGTCACGGCGGACTGGCGCTGGCGGATGGTGACGCCGGCGAAAGGCGACTATCAGGGAGTTCAGCTGAACGCCGAGGGCAGAAAAGTTGCCGACACGTGGGATCCGGCGAAGGACGAGGCGGCGGGCGAGCAATGCAAGTCGTACGGTGCGCCTGCGCTGATGAGCGTGCCGGAACGGCTTCACATCACGTGGCAGGACGACACGACGCTCAAGATCGAAACCGACGCGGGCACGCAGACGCGGCTCCTGCGCTTCGGCCCTTCGACCCTTCGAGAGCCTCAGGGTGGTCCCGAGCCGGGTCGAGGGACGACAGGCTCAGGGCAGGCACCGACTTCGCCAAATGAGCCTCGCACCTGGCAGGGCGTCTCGCAGGCGCGATGGCTGTTCCCGCGTCCGGACGTGCCGCTGCAGCTGCGGCCCGCCGATCGCGTGGCGGACGCACCGCCGATTCGCCCGACGGGCGGATCGTTGCAAGTCGTCACGAAGAACCTGCGCGCCGGGTACCTGCGGAAGAACGGCGTTCCCTACAGCGAGAACGCCGTGCTGACCGAACACTGGGATCTCTACAAACGGCCGAACGGCGAGCAGTGGCTCACCATTACGACGCAGCTCGAAGATCCGCAGTATCTGTCCAACGTGAGACTGACCGCGCCGGTGTTCAAGAAGGAAGCGAACGGCAGCAAATGGGATCCGACGCCCTGTTCGTCCAGATGGTGAAGAAAATGATGTCGCGCTGCTGTCGATTAATTGTCGTGATCGTTTTGCTGTTCGCGGCGGCTCCCGCGTCCGCCCAGGTCGATTTCACCGGCACCTGGCAGCGTGTGGGGCAGCACGACAACGGCGCCGCACGGGAACCTGTCGATCTCCTCGGCATGCCTCTCAGCCCTGACGGCCGTGCGAAGGCGCTGAGCTACGACATCGCGTCCCTGTCGGCGACCGAGCGCCAGTGCCAGATGTACCCGCCGATCTACGCGATCGTGGGTCCGTTTCCGCTGCAATTCGTCATGGTGCCGGACCCGGTGACGCAGAAGCTGCTCGCCTGGAAGATCCTGGGGTGGGGCGATCGCGACGAGACGATGATCTGGATGGACGGGCGGCCGCATCCATCTTCATTGGCGCCACACTCGCATGGCGGATTCACCACGGGCCAGTGGGAGGGCGACACGCTGACTTTCGTCACCACGCACGCCAAGCTCGGCGACATCAAGCGGCACCGCGGCTTCAGCAGCGACCGTGCGACGTTCACGATGCGCCTCAACCGGCACGGCGACTTACTCACTGCCACCGGCATTCTAGAGGACCCTGTCTATCTGGCGGAGCCGTACGTGCTGACCGAGGTCTACCGCCTGACGACGAACCCGAACAATTTTCCGTTGACTGCGTGCGAGCCCATCGAGGAACTGCCGCGCCTGCACGAGAATCCGGCGTTCGTGCCGCACTACCGGCCGGGCAAGCATCCGGCGATGAACGAGATGACCGAGCACTACAACATCCCGCTCGAGGCGGTCGTCGGCGGACCCGAGACGATGTATCCGGAGTACCGCAAGAAGCTGAAGGACAAGTACGTGCCACCGCCGCCCGTGACCGGCCGGGGCGGCGGACCGCCACCGCAGTAGAACAGGCCGCTTCGGAGCGCTACCTCCTTTCTATTCCACGCCGAACGCCAGGAGCACGTTCCCGCCGCTCGCTCCCGAGCCGACAGCGTAGCCCGAGCCGACGTAGACCATTCCATCGACGACAACGGCGCCCGACGTCGAGATCGCGCCGCCGTGCGCCGGCTGGACGCGGTTGATCGTTTCGAATTCCTTCGCCGTCGGATACTCCCAGATCTTCGCGCCGTCCGCCGCGCCGACGGCGTACAAGGTGCCGTCCGAAGCACCCTGGAACACGACGCCGGGAATCACCGTGGTCGCCGCGCCGAGCTGCACTCCGCGGCCGCCGCCCGCGGGCGGTGGCGGCGTGAACAGCCACGCGCGTTCGCCCGTCGCCGGCTGGATTGCCGCGAGCCCGCCGCCGCCGATGCCGTAGTAGACGTGCTGGTTGTCCGCCGCGCCGCCCCACACGATGGACGCACGCCCGCGGCCGTTGCCGTTCAGCGGCAGGCCGAGCGGGTGAATCCGGTACAGCAGCTTCCCGTTGTCGTCCGGATCGAGCGCGAAGATGTCGGCGGATTTCGTTCCCGCGATCAACACGCGCTTGCCGTTGGCCAGCGTCTTCAGAATCGGCGAGTTGCCGATGTCCATGTCCGGACCCATCGGCTTCGGGCACGCCTCGCTGACGTTGGCGCCGTTGCAGCCGCCCATGAACACGTCGTTCTCGGTGGCCTGAAACGACCACAGGAGCTTGCCGGTGTCGAGATCGACGGCCATGATCGCGTCCGTCGTCTTCGCCGGCGGCGCGGTCGTCGCGTCGCCCGTGCCGAAGTACACGGCGCGCTTCACGGGATCGATCGTCGGCGAGTTCCACACGGCGCCGCCCGCGGGCGCATAGAGCGTCACCCCGTTCGCCATCGTCTTGTATGGCTTCGGCTCGTCGGGGACGACCCAGGCTTTCCAGATCTGTTTGCCGGTGCCGGCCTCGAGGGCGACGACGCTGCCGCGGGACGTGCAGCAGGGGTAGCCGGGATTGCCGCTGCTGAATTCTTCGGAGGACGAGACCGGGACGATGACCTTGCCGTCGAAGTAGCGGATGCCGGCCGTGATGCGCGCGACGAAGTGCGGATCGACCTTCGTCTTCCACAGAAGTGTGCCGTCCTGCGCGTTGATCGCGAAGACGTTGGCGTGGCCGTCGCCGACGAACGCCGCGTACTTCGCGGTGCCTGCGCCGGTCACCGCGCCCACCGTGACGGCGTTCCGGATGATCGATCCGGTTTCGAACGACCAGTAGACGCAGCCCGACTTCGCGTCGATCGAATACACGAAGCCGTTGTCGCTGCCGACGAACACGCGGCCCGACGCGACGGTCGGCTGTGCGTTGGCCGAGACGCCGGAGGGGAAGCCGAAGGCCCACTTAAGCTTGAGGCGCGGCACCTGCGCGGCCGTCAGGCGCGCGACCTGCGCGGGCTGAAATCGCGTATTCGCGAGATCCGGGACTCCAGCCGTTCCACGAGGGTCCGGCGGCCGGATCCGTGAGCGGCGGGTTCGTGCGGCACTGAAAGCCCATGTTCTCCGCCGACCCGGATGCGGCGCTGCCCATCGGCCGGCCGGCCATGAACTCGGCGAGGGCCTTCTTCTGGCCGTCGTTGAGCGCCGACGACTGCTGCTGCATCAGGCCCGTCGTCATCGCCGCGTAGATTTTTTCGGGCGTCATCTCGCGCAGGGCGGCGGGCGTGGGCGCGCGGTCCACGTTCGGGTTGCCGTGGCAGCTGGCGCACTGCGTCTGGAACGTCGCGAATCCACTCTCGGTGCCGGGCACGAACGCCGGAGGCGGCGCGGGGGCCTGTCCCGCGGCCTGCGGCGTGAAGGCGCCCGCCCACGCGAGCACCACGATTCCGGCGGCCGCCACCATCGAAATGCGGAGGTATTGGGTCATGGGAATCCGTCCAGCGAGGCAGTGTATTACAACAGCGCGCTATAATGCGCCCTCAGCGAGGTCCTGCCGATGGTCAATTTGACAGTGAACGGAAAGATGCGCGTGTACGACGGCGACGCCGACATGCCGCTGCTGTGGTATGTGCGCGACGATTTGCGCCTGACGGGAACGCGCTTCGGCTGCGGCGCCGGGTTGTGCGGCGCCTGCACGGTTCACGTGAACGGCCAGGCGGTCCGCGCCTGCCAGACGAAGATGAGCACGCTCGAAGGCAAGTCGGTCGTGACGATCGACGCCCTCGCCGCCGGCGGCACGCTGCACCCGGTGCAGAAGGCATGGATCGCGCACAACGTGCCGCAGTGCGGCTACTGCCAGTCCGGCCAGATCATGTCGGCTGCGGCGCTGCTGAAGACGACGCCCAACCCGAGCGACGCGGACATCGACCGCGCGATGAGCGGCAACATCTGCCGGTGCGGCACGTATCAGCGCATCCGGGCCGCCATCCACACGGCGGCGAAGGAGCGCGCATGATCATCGAAAACATCTCGCTCACCCGGCGCCGGTTCCTCGGCGGCGTCCTGTCCGCGGGCGCCTTCGTGGTCGCGTCGCGCATCGTGCCGGACGAGCTCCTCGCGCAGGACGCCGTCTTCCGCACGAAAGCCGACGCCGCGGCGCTGCACCCGAGCGTGTACCTCGGCATCGAGCCCGACGGCACGGTCTTCATCGTCACGCATCGATCGGAGATGGGGACGGGCATCCGCACATCCCTTCCCCTGGTGGCGGCCGACGAGCTCGACGCCAGCTGGGATCGCGTCCGTATCGAGCAGGGCGTGGGCGACACGCGCTACGGCGACCAGAACACCGACGGATCGCGGTCGATTCGCGACTTCTACGACGCGTTCCGCGTGGCGGGCGCTTCGGCGAAGTCCATGCTCATCACCGCCGCGGCCGCGCAGTGGAGCGTGCCGGCGTCGGAGTGCACGGCCGCGAATCACGAGATTGTCCACGCGAAGAGCGGGAAGAAGATCGGCTACGGGGCGCTCGTGCCCGCGGCGGCGAAGCTGCCGGTGCCCGCCAAAGGAACAGTGACGTTCAAGCCGAAGACGGCGTGGAAATTCGTCGGCAAGGAACGGGAGATCTACGACCTCAAGGACATCGCGACCGGTAAGGCGCCGTTCGGCCTCGACATCTACCGTGAAGGCATGGTCTACGCGTCCATCGAGCACCCGCCGGTGCTCGGCGGCACGATCAAGAGCCTGGACGACAAGGAGGCGCTGACCGTCAAAGGCGTCCAGCAGACCGTCACGCTCGACACGATCAAGCCGCCCGTGCAGTTTCAGCCGCTCGGCGGCGTGGCCGTCATCGCGAACAACACCTGGGCGGCCATGCAGGGCCGCAAGAAGCTGAAGATCGACTGGAACGACGGCGCGCACGCCAGCTTCAACTCCGAGGCGTTCAAGCAGGAGATGATCGCGCGGGTGAAACAGCCGGCCAAGGTCGCCCGCAACCTCGGCAACGTGGACGCCGAGTTTGCCAAAGGCGGCAAGGTTCTCGAAGCGACGTACTACACGCCGATGGCGGCGCACGCCGCGATGGAACCGCCGGCGGCGGTCGCCGACTTCCGGAACGGCAAGGTCGAGGTGTGGACGCCGACGCAGAATCCGCAGGCCGTGCAGGAAACGGTCGCGACCGCCGTCGGCATCGACAAGAAGAACGTCATCTGCCACGTGACGCTGCTCGGCGGCGGCTTCGGCAGGAAATCGAAGCCCGACTTCGCGGCCGAGGCGGCCGTCCTGTCGAAGAAGCTGGGCAAGCCCGTCAAGGTCATCTGGACGCGCGAAGACGATATCCATTTCGACTTCTACCACACGACGGCGGCTGTCTATCACAAGGCGTCGGTCGACGGCCGCGGGAAGCCGACGGCATGGCTGCAGCGCTCGGTGTTCCCGCCCATTGGATCGACGTTCGGCTCGCCCGAGCCGCTCGGTTTCGAGCTCGACATGGGGCTGACCGACACGGTCTACGACGTCCCCAACATCCGCGCGGAAAACGCCGGCGCGCCGGTGCACGTCCGCATCGGCTGGTTCCGCGCCGTCGCGAACAACTACCACGCGTTCGCGGCGCACAGCTTCGCCGACGAGATGGCGCACGCCGCGGGACGCGACACGCTCGAATTCCTGCTCGACATGATCGGCCCGGGCCACGTCATCGATCTCAAGGCGCAGGGGGTGAACTATTCCAACTACGGGGCTCCGATCGACAAATATCCCGTGGACAGCCGCCGCCTCCGGCGCGTGCTCGAGGTCGCGGGCGAGAAATCCAACTGGGGCAAGCGCAAGCCCGGCAACGGCTGGGGCATCGGCATCGCCGCGCACCGCAGCTTCAATACGTACGTCGCCTCGGTCGTCGAAGTCGAACTGGACGGATCACGCCTGCGGATTCCTCGCATCGATCAAGTCGTCGACGCTGGCGTGTTCATCAACCCCGACCGCGTCCGCTCGCAGTTCGAAGGCGCGGCAGTCATGGGCGCGGGCCTGGCGATGGTCGGCGAGATCACGGCCGCCAACGGCCGGATTCAGCAGAACAACTTCGACGGTTTCCAGGTGGCGCGCATGAACAACGCGCCGGTGCAGGTCAACGTGCACTTCGTCGAGAGCGGGAACCTGCCCACGGGCGTCGGCGAGCCGGGCGTGCCGCCGGTGATGGCGGCGCTCGGCAACGCGATCTTCGCCGCCACCGGCAAGCGCGTGCGCGAGCTTCCGGTCTCGCGAACGAAGTTCGTGTGACGTGAAGAAGACCGCGAAACACGCCGAGCAGCGCCGCCGCAAGTCCGGCGCCGTTCAGACCAGGGCGATCAAGTGGGGCCTCCTGATCGTCGTCGTCGGCCTCATCGGCTACGGTGTGTCCAGCATGGACGGGATTGCGTACGGCGAGCGCGACCTGAAGGCCGTCAATTTTTCGGATCTCAGCCCGACCGGAAAGAAAACGGCGCTGAAAGCGGCCAACGAGGCCCGGTGCACGTGCGGCTGTGGAATGACGCTCGCGCAGTGCGTGTCCACCGACATGACCTGTCCGGTTCGCGAAGGCAACCTCGATCGGATCCGGACGATGGTGCGCAACGCGATGTAACAAACGCCAAGTAGTCCGGCAGGCCTGCCGGTAGCGGTTAGACGTTAGAGGTGAGGGGCTTGGGGCTGGGGACGAACATTATGAAGATACGCAATTTGTTGATGGGTGCGCTCGCCACTGGCGTGTGCGTCGCGGTGACTGTCGGCCACGCGCAGCAGCCGACGCCTGCCGCGCCGCCGCTCGGCGGAGGTCGCGGTCAGGCGGCGCCGGCCGCACCGGGGGGCCGGGGAGCGGGACGTGCGCCGACGGCGCCGCCGCCGATCAACTGGCCCTCTCCCGCATTACCAGACGGACCGCTGGTCATGGACACGGCCATCCAGCACCAGATCCGGCTGGTCATCACCAAGGGGCTCAACCAGCCGTGGAGCATGGCGTTTCTTCCCGACGGCTCGATCCTCGTTACCGAACGCGGCGGACGCCTGCGCATCGTGCGGAACGGGGTGCTCGATCCGACGCCGGTCGCCGGCCTGCCGCAGGTGCAGGCCGCCGGTCTCGCGGGCCTGATGGACCTCGCGCTCCATCCGCGGTTCGCCGAGAACAAGCTGGTGTATTTCACGTACCACAAGCCCCAGGTGGCCGGCCCGGACGGTCTCCTTGCCGGTCCCACCGGCGGACGCGGACCCGCTCCGCCGGCCGGCGTCATCACGCTCGCGCGCGCGCGGTGGGACGGCGCGGCGCTCGTCGAGGCGAAGGATCTCTTCTCGGCCATCCCGTCGGGCAACGCGTCGCGGATTGCGTTCGGCAAAGACGGCAACGTCTACATGACCATCGGTTACGGCGACACGCCGGTCGGCAACCCCGATCCCGCCGGCGCGCCGCCGCAGGACCGCATGAATCTCGCCGGCAAGGTGCTGCGCCTCAAGGACGACGGGACGGTGCCGCCCGACAATCCGTTCGTCGGCCGCAGCAACGCCCGGCCCGAAATCTTCACGCTCGGCCACCGCAACATGCTCGGCCTCGCCGTGCATCCCGACACCGGCGCGATCTGGGAATCGGAGAACGGCCCGAACGGCGGCGACGAGATCAACGTGCTGCTGCCGGGCAGGAACTACGGCTGGCCGGTCGTCAGCTACGGCCGCTTCTATCTGGGCCCGCGCGTGAACAATCACGCGTGGCAGGAAGGCATGGAGGATCCGCTGGTGTTCTGGGTGCCCGCGATCGCCACGTCGGGCCTGACGTTCTATACGGGCGACCGCTTCCCGCAGTGGAAAGGCAGCGTCTTCGCCGGCGGCATGCGCCAGGGCGAGGTGCCGCGCTCAGGCCATCTCGAGCGCATCGACTTCAACGACAAGTGGGAAGAACTGCACCGCGAATCGTTGTTCTGGGACCTGCACCAGCGCATCCGCGACGTGCGCCAGGGGCCCGACGGCCTGCTGTACGTCCTGACGGCGGAAAACGACGGCGCGCTCATTCGGATCGAGCCGGCGCCGGCGGCGGGTAGTACCAAGTAGGCGCCGCCCACGTCGGTCCCTGGGCCTTGGTTCCTGGGCCTTGGTGGACGAAGTACCAGGAACCAGGGACTACGCAGCCCTGACCCATCTGACCATCGTGGCGAAGTCCGGCGGCTTGCCGTACATCAGCAGGCCAATCCGGAAGACCTTCGCGGCGCACCACAGCACCGCGACCACCGACGCGATGCCGATCGCGATCGAGGTCCACACCTGCCACCACGGCGGCGGCGTGTTCGACGCCATCCGCAGCAGCATGGCGAAGGTGTTGACCGGCGGGACGAAGCTGACGACGGTGCTGAACGTCGAGTTCGGGTCGCGCGAGATGGGCAGCCAGAACAACCACGGCGCCATGACGAGCAGCATGACCGGCATCATCATCGATTGCGCCTCGCGCATGTCGTTGACCACGCTGCCCACCGTCAGCATCATCGCGCCGACGACGAAATAGGCGATCAGGAAGAAGATCAGCAGGTACACCAGCAGCCACGGGTTGAACAGGCCGAACATCGCAAACGACACCAGCAGCGCCATGCCCAGCGCGACGTAGAACGCCAGCGCGAGCAGGCTGACGGCCATCTGGCCGAGGAGCTTGCCCGCGAGCAACTCCATCGGCGAGACCGCCGAGAGCAGGATCTCGATGACGCGGCTCGACTTTTCCTCGACGGTCGACGTCAGCAGCGCCTGTCCGCCCGTCATGACGCCGATGAACAGCAGGATGGCGAACGCACCCGGCAGGAGCATGTTGAACCCGGCCACGGTCTGGCGCTGATCGTTTCTGGTGACCGTGATCGACTTGACGCGCGCCACCCGCACCATGCGGTCGATCGCGGCACGGTCGAGAGCCTGGGCCTTGATTCGCGCGCTGATGATCGCTTCGCGAAGGCCCTGGTAAATCTCGCCCTCGACGCGGTCGTCCACGTTCGGCGGCACGTAGAGATCGTAGTTGCCGTACCCGCCGGCGCCGGCCCTCACGGCGTCGGGGTGGATGACGATCAGCGCGAGATGCCGCGGGGTGGCCTGCTCGTCGGTGAGCCATGCTCGCTCGGCCTGCGGATCGGCATCGCGCGCCCGCTGCACGATCGTGAACTCGGGAACGGAACCGAGCGCGAACCGCGCCGCCCTGGCCCCGTCGTCGCTGCCCGCGGCCTGACGAATGCTTTCCGGCGCCTGGATCAGCACCTGCCGTGCCTGATCCGTCCGCCGCGACGTGATCCGCTCGGCACTGAGCGCGTCGGCGAGCTCCCCGCCGACAGCGCCCGTGGGATCGATGACGGCGATCCGGCCCTGAACCCGCACGGTGCGCGTCATCAGCCGTGGAACGAGCGTCGCGCCGATCGCGCCGATCGCCGGCGTCAGCATCAGGCCGAGGATGAACGCGCGCGTGAAGACCGTGGCGGTGAATTCCCGGATCGCGACCAGCAGGATCTTCTTCATACGGGCACCGCCTTCGGTTCGGCGTCGGCGTGCAACTCGGCGCGCAGGACCTCGGTGTCCGCCGCAGCGGATCCGCCGGTGACGATGCGGATGAAGATGTCCTCGAGCCGCGGCCGGGCGATCTCGATGCGTCCGGCGGGGACCGCGCCTGCCAGGCGCGGGATGGCGCTGGCCGGGTTCGTGCCGTTCACGAGCAGAATCTCGCAGCCGCCGTCCGACTGTGTAACGCGTTCGACTTCGGCAAGCAGGGCGAGGGGCGAGAGGTCCGCGTCGCGGTCGAGCGGTTCGAACCGGATCGCGCGCGGATCGTACTGGCGCCTGATCGTGGACAGCGGGTCGTCCAGCACTTTCTTCCCGCGGTGCATCATCACCACGTGATCGCACAGTTCCTCGGCGTGCGGCATCACGTGCGTGGAGAACAGAATCGTCGCGCCGCGCTGATGTTCCTCGTGGACGAGCATCCGCAGTGTCCGCGCGCTGACGGGATCCAGGCCACTGAACGGCTCGTCGAGAATCAGCAGATCCGGCTCGTGCATGATGGCCGCGAGGAACTGCACTTTCTGCTGCATGCCCTTCGAGAGCTCTTCGCAGCGTTTCCGCTCGCAGTCCCCGAGGTCGACGCGTTCGAGGCCCCGCCGGATGCGGCGCGGCAGATCGCCTTCGCTGATGCCCTTGAGGCGACCGAGATACGAGAGGAACGCGCCCACGCGCATCTTCCGGTAGACGCCCCGCTCCTCGGGCAGGTAGCCGATCCGGTCCTTGGCGTCGAGCGCCGATGTGTGGCCCAGCACCGACAACGTGCCGGCGTCCGGGAAGATGATCGACATCATCATTCGAATCGTCGTCGTCTTGCCGGCGCCGTTCGGGCCGATGAACCCATACACCGCGCCGCGCGGCACGACGAGATCGAGATGGTCGACGGCCCTCGTGGAGCCGAACGTCTTCGTGACGCCGCTGAGGAGGACGGCTGCGCTCATGTGTTTACCAGACTTCCGGGAGGCGGGCGGATGTTACCACGCGGCCGCGGCGAGTTATGATGAGCGCGCCGCGTGCGGTCGCGCGCGGTCCGCGGATCCGATCCGGAGGACGAAGTGACGCACGCGAGAATCGTCGGCGCTCTGATGCTGGTTTTGACGTTGGCGGCGCGTCCGGGGTTCGCGCAGGTCAGTCTGGCCGGCGACTGGGGTCCGCGGATGCACGAGGACCAGCCCGACCGCGGTCCCGGGCCCGATCTCGGCGATTACACCGGGCTGCCGCTCACTGACGGCGCCCGTCTCGCGGCTGACAGCTGGGATGCGTCGCGCCTCACGCTGCGCGAGCACCAGTGCAAGGTCCACATCGCGCCGTACATCATGCACGGCCCGCTGCAGGTCCGCATCTGGGAGGAGAAAGATCCGCAGACGCAGCAACTGTCGGCGATCAGAATCTACATCAGCACCTACGAGCAGAACCGGACGATCTGGATGGACGGCCGGCCGCATCCGCCCGAGTATGCGCCGCACACGTGGCAGGGCTTCTCGACCGGGCAATGGGACGGCGACATCCTCACCGTCTACACCACGCATCTCAAGCAGGAATGGATCCGGCGCAACGGCGTGCCCAACAGCGAAAAGTCCACGATGATCGAGCACTTCGTGCGTCACGGCAACATCCTGACGCACCTCGAGCAGTGGACCGATCCCGTGTATCTCACCGAGCCGCTCTGGCGGAGCGAAGAGTTCGTGCTCAACGAGCGCGGCGTTGCCAACTGGCTGTGGCCGTGCGAGTACGTCGACGAGATCGTCGATCGGGCGCACAGCGCCGTCCCCAGTTACCTGCCCGGCAAAAGTCCGTTTCTCGGCGAGTTCGCCAGGACGCACGGGATCCCGCTCGACTCCGCCAACGGCGGCGCCGAAACGACCTATCCCGAATATCAGGCGAAGCTCAGGGCGTTGATCGCAGCCGGCAAAGGTGGAGTCAAGTAGCGCGCGTTTCCCCACGCTGTTCATCCCCCACGGCGGCGGTCCGTGCTTCTTCATGGACCCGATGCCCGGGTTGCCGCCAGACCTGTGGGATCGCATGGCCGCGTATCTTCGCGGCATCGACTCATCGCTCGGACGCCGGCCTGCCGCAATTCTCGTGATCTCCGGTCACTGGGAGACCGCGCAGCCGACGGTGAATACGGCACTCCATCCGCCGCTCCTGTTCGATTACTCGGGTTTTCCCGAACACACGTACCGCCTGACGTATCCCGTCGCCGGCTCTCCCGCGCTGGCCGCACGCGTGCGCGGCCTGCTCTCGGCCGCCGGCATCGCGTCGGCCGAGGAGGCGCATCGCGGGCTCGATCACGGCGTCTTCGTGCCGTTCAAGGTGATGTACCCCGCGGCGGATGTCCCGCTCGTGCAGTTGTCGCTGAACAGGAATCGCGACGCCTCGACGCATCTCGCCGTCGGCCGCGCGCTCGCGCCGCTCCGCGCCGAGGACGTCCTGATCGTCGGCAGCGGCATGAGCTATCACAACCTGCGTGAGTTCTTCGTCGATAGCCCTCAGGTCAACGACGCTTCGGAGGCGTTCGACGCGTGGCTGGACCGCGCGCTCGCAGAGCAGGATCCCGCGGATCGGGCGGCGAAGCTCGAGCGGTGGCGCGATGCGCCTGGCGCCCGGGCCTGCCATCCCACCCCCGAGCATCTGCTGCCGCTGCTCGTCGCCGCCGGCGCGGCCGCAGACAGCCCCGCCCGTCGCACATATCACGACCACTTGATGGGAAAAGCGGTCTCCGGGTTCCAGTTCGGTTAAGGCGGTTTCGATAGATGTCGCGGCCGGGTTTAGCCGGCCGACAGCCCGTACGCCTCAAGGCGGACGCGACGGGTCCGGCCAGAGCGACCGTCCCGGCGTCTGATTAGGCGGGAGGATCACATGTCGCTTCGAGGGCGCCTGATGTTTGTCGCGCTGTGGCTCGTCTCGATCGCCGCCGTCGAGGCCGTGATGTGGCGCGTGGGCTGACCGCTAGGGCCGTCCGCGTCCCGCGCCGAACGCTTCCTTCTGATACCCCGCCGGCAGTTCGAACACCGACGCCGGGAAGTTCTGCCGGCTCGCCTGCGTCACTTCTGAAACCGACTGCTGCTGGCCGTTGTTGAACGCGATGCGCCGCACCGGCACGCCGCTGAAGCCCTGTTCCTCCGGTGTGCCGACCGCGAACATCCGGTCCGCGCCCTGCGGCACGAGCTTGCCGAAGAACTCCACCAGCTGCTTCGACACCTGGAAGTCGCTCATGGCGAGCCCGAGCACTTTCGGATCGACCGTGCACAGCTCGGTGACCTTCTGGCCGCCGCGCGTGCCTTCGTACTTGTCGCAGGTCCAGGCGCCGACCTTGTCGGTCCCCGTTTTCCGGTACTCGGTCTTGGGTGCCTGTGCGCCGCCGGCCATCGGCATGCCGCGGCCTTTCATCATCGCTTCGATCTGGGCGCGCTGCTCCGGCGGCAGGCTTTTGAGCTGTTCCTGCATTTTCGCCATCGCGTCGTTCAGCTGGCCGCCCATGCGATCGACGTCGGCCTTCGTCATCTCGCTGTAGCTCTTGCGCCCGTCGTTGATCAGCCAGAGCACCTGCTTCGTGCCGTCGAACACCACCGTCTGCGTGTCCGACTCGGCGCGCATGCGCTCTTTCTCAATCTGAATCTGGTTCGTTTTCGTGCTGCCGCCGGTCGTCGTCTTCTCGACGATCAGCACGCCGTCGGCCGCAAACAGCGGGGCCGCCGCGAGACAGAACGCCGCCACCAGCATGGCGTGCGCAGGCTTTCGTGTAGTCATGACAGCGTTATACCAGACATTTCTCATCTGGTCATTTAGTCATCTGGTCATTAGTCATTTCTGTCCGGGCACAAATGACCAGATGACTAAATGACCAAATGACTAGATTCGCCTCTACACGAGCAGCAGCAGCATATTGAGGCGGTAGTACAGCGCCGCGAGAAACGCCCCGCTTTCGACGAGCGGAAACAGCGGACTCGGCGTCGTCGTCAGCACGCGCGTCGAGCGCGCGTCGCTGTCGAGCCATGCGAAGAGCTGCTGCTGCGCGGGAGCCGTGAGCATGTCCGCGCCCTGCAGGATCAGCGTGCCCGCCGGGTGGCGAGGTAACAGCAGGTGGTCGGCGTCAACCCAGTGAATGGGCTTCTCGAGGGACGGCCACACGGCCGTCCACACTCTGAGCGCGGCATCTTCCTGTCCGACGACAACGGCGTTGGCGCGCGTCGAGACGAGGGTCTGCCAGTCGCCTGCGGGGATCGGCAGGCGCGACGGGACCGGCATGAGGCGCCGTATGGGCGCCGGGAGCGCGCCAGCCGGCGGCGGCGCGTGCGTTTCGATCGGTTCGGTTCGAGTACCTTCGATGGCCACGACGATGTCTCCTGCGAGGTAGAGGTCCCTCTTGACCAAGCAAGGGAAGCGCCGTGCCATTTGATGAATTTGCTGATGTTTTAGCGAACCATGCCGACGTTTTTGTCGCGACACAGGCATTTCGGCGACAAGGATGTCTCGCCGGCAGGTGAGCGGTTTCTTTCGCGATGGCGCCGCTCTTGTCGTACAGTCTGTCTTAAGCGGGGGAGACTTATATGTTGAGGTCCCTGATTGGTGTCGCCGCGACGGTGTCCTTCTGTTCGGCGGCTGTCACGCTCAACGCGCAGGCGCCGGGCGAGGCTGCGGCCAGATCCGCGGCCGCCGCGAAAAAGGCCCCGGCGGCTGCCGGTAAACACACGGCAGGGAAGCGAACGCCCTGGGGTGATCCGGATCTGCAGGGCACCTGGGACTACCGGACGATCACCCCGCTCGAGCGGCCGCAGAACATGGGCGACCGGCAATTCCTGACCGACGCCGAGGCCGCGACCCTCGAGGCGCGCGCCGCGAAGCGTCTCGATGAACCACCGGACGGGTCGGTGCCCGCCAACACGATCCACGCACCCTATTGGACGGACCCCGGCCGGCGCGTGCTCGACGACAAACGCACATCCCTCATCATCGATCCGCCGGACGGCCGCCTGCCGCCGCTGACGCCGGAAGGCCAGTACCGGCTCGCGACGGGCGGACGCGGCGGCACGGGCGGGCGCGAGGGCGGCAAGGCGGACGGCCCCGAAGATCGCAGCACGCTGGAGCGCTGCATCACGCAGGGCCTGCCCACGTCGAATCTGCCGACGCTCTACAACAACAACGTGGCCATCTACCAGTCGCCCGGCTACGTCGCGCTCGTCCACGAGATGGTCCACGAAACGCGCATCGTGCCGCTCGACGGACGCCCCGCGCTCTCGCCCGGCATCCGCCAGTGGGAGGGCAGCTCGCGCGGCCACTGGGACGGCGACACGCTCGTCGTCGAGACGACGAATTTCTCGAACAAGACGAGCTACCGCGGGTCGGGTCCGGCGATGCACATCATCGAGCGTTATACGCGTCTCGACGACAAGTCGGTCGGCGTCGAAATCACGGTCGAGGATCCCGGCACGTGGGCCCGGCCGTGGACCGCGGCGTTGACGATGCGCCCGAGCGAGGGGCCGATTTTCGAGTACGCGTGCCACGAGGCGAACATGGGGCTCCGGGACATTCTCGAAGTGGCGCGCGATGAAGACGCGAAATCCGAAAAGGCGGCCGACGCCGCCCGGAGGAAGTGATGCTGCGACGGCTGTTGATTGCTGCTCTCGGCATCGGCGTTTCTCTCGTGGCCGCGGCGCCGGCGGCGGCCCACCATTCTTTTGCTGCGGAGTTCGACGCGAAGGCGCCGGTGACGCTGAAGGGAACCGTCACGCAGATGGATTGGGTGAACCCTCACTCGTGGATCCATCTGGAGGTCAAGAATCCTGACGGCAGCGTCACGACGTGGATGATCGAAGGCGGCACGCCGAACACGCTGCTGAGACGAGGCTTCACGAAGAATTCGCTCAAGGCCGGCACGGAACTGACCGTCGAAGGCTACCGGGCAAAAGACGGCACCAATCGCGCGAACGGCCGCGACCTGATTCTTCCGGACGGGAAACGGCTGTTTCTCGGCTCCGCGGGGACCGGCGCGCCCGACGACGGAAAAGAGCCGGCCGAGAAGTAGCACGTAGAAGCTTAAATCATGTCGAGACGCGCGATCGTTGTTGCCGCGTTCCTGTTGGTGGCGACGGGTCCGGTCGCGGCGCAGCGTCCGGCCGACGAATCGCTCCTCCTGCCGCAATCCGCGCCGCCGCTGGACTACGTTGCCGTCCCGGATCCACTGCTCCTTCCTGCCGGCACGACGATGGGTGCGCCGGCGTCGGTGGCTTTCGACGCAGCCGGCCACGTGTGGGTGCTGACGCGTGGGGCGCAGCCGCTCTTGGAATTCGATGCGAAGGGCGCTTTCATCCGCGGGTTCGGCGAGGGGCTTTTCACGCGCACGCACGGCCTCCGCTTCGATCGGGACGGTAACATCTGGGTGTCCGACGTCGGCGCACATATCGTCGTCAAGATGACGCCGCAGGGCCGCGTGCTGTTGACGCTCGGGGTCAAGGGCGAAGCGGGCGCCTGGGACGAAGCCGCCGGGTCGCGCAAGCTCAATCAGCCGAACGACGTGGCGTTCGGCCGCGGCGGCGAAGTCTTCGTCGTGCAGGGGCACACGCCGGGAGCGGGGGATCCCCGCGTTCTGAAATTCGATCGCGATGGCCACTTCGTCAAGTCCTGGGGCGGGAAAGGCGCGGAGCCCGGGAAGTTTCAGGTCGCGCACGGTATCGCGATCGATGCGAAGGGTCTGCTCTGGGTGACCGATCGCGAGAACCAGCGGATTCAGATCTTCAACGCGGACGGCACCTTCGTCCGTGAACTTAAGTACGCCGGACTGCCCTGCGCCCTCGACATCGGCACCGAGTATATCTACATGGTCAACGGCTTTGCGGGCCAGGTGCTTCGACTTGATCTCAATGGCACCGTGCTCGCGGCAACTGGAAGGCCCGGCAAAGGCGTCGGCGAATTCGGCGAGGCGCACTTCGTCACCGTCAGTCCCGCCGGCGAACTCTACGTCGCCGACAGCGTCAACGGCACCCTCCAGAAGTTCATCAGGAAGAAATAACCGCGAACGGCTGATTTAGGTTCCCGAACACGGCGCTGTCGCTCGAACAGCATCCGGCGGTGTACCACGCCGGCGTGGCCGCGTGCGGGCCTATCGGCGACTTCCCGCTGCAGATCCACTACTTCGGCGACGTGCGCGCCACGTTCGAGGTGTTCTTCCCAGGGCCGAGGGGAGGCGTGTTCTTCTTTTTGAACCTGCTCGTGCCCCGCGCTACGGCGTCGCCAGCGGCGCTGGCGACCATGCGCACGCAATACCAGACGACACGGAGTGCTGCAGCGGCCGCTCATCACGCTGCACACGCTGCGCGATCAGCAGGTGCCGTTCGTCCACGAACAGTTGTATGCGTTGAAGACGTTGTCGTCAGGGGCGCTGCTGGCGCGTCACCTGCCGATCGCGATCGATCGCTTCGAGCACTGCAACTTCACATCGTCCGAGGTGCTCGCCACCTTTGCGATCATGCTGCTCTACGACGGGGCCATTGCCGATGTGTCGGGCATCAGCACGGCCGCGTCTCACCAGCAGATTGCCGCCGCTCTCGCGTCGAAGCTGAAGAAATGAAGTAGTGCAGGCCTTCAGGCCTGCGATGGAGTGCGCTGCCGTCACGGCAGGCCTGAAGGCCTGCACTACGACAGTTGAGTGGGATTCTTCTGACTGGGCTCCAGCATCGCGACGATCAAGCCGAGCACGGCGCGCGCCGTGCAGAGCGGCACCACCGCGCTGATCGTCAGTGCGCCAAGTCCAATCACCTGCCGCAGAATCATTGGTTCGTCTCCCGGTGAGGCGTCGGCCGCCCGACGCACTGCCGCCACGGCGCGAGGCTCTGCTCCAGGTGCCGCCACGCGCCAATCGGCCGGCTCATCCAATCTGTATTGCGCCGATCGCCGGGCCAGAACCCCGGCCGGTCGGGGATATGCCGACGCTCGACGACGACGACCGGCGGAACGTCGGTCGCGTCGGAAAACTCTTGCATGCGAGCGTTATCGGAGCGAAAGTCAGGGGTCTTTAGAGCGTCAGACGTGAAAACGCGCGCAGCGGCGCGCACCTGACACCCGCCGTGGATGAGAGAGGGAAGATGCGTCGTCGAACGATTGTCACTGCGTTGTTTTGCGTCCTGGCCGCATCCGTTCAGGCGCAATGGGTGAACCATCCGGCCGCAGGCATTCCGCGGACGAAAGACGGCAAGCCCAATCTTGCGGCTCCCACGCCGCGGGGCGCGAACGGCAAGCCTGATTTGTCAGGGGTCTGGTCAACGGATCCGACGCCGTTCGCGGAGATGGAGCGGCTGTTTCCCGGTATGGAGGCGTTTGCGGTGCCGGGCGACGATCCGCGCCGGTTCACCAAGTACTTCATGAACATCTTCGCCGACTTCAAGCCCGAGGACACGCCGATCCGGCCCGAGGCGGCCGAGGCATTCGGCCGGCACCTGCAGACGATGTCGGCGGATCAGGCGCCGACGGCCCGGTGCTTTCCCGCGGGGATCCCGATGGGCGACCTGCTGCCGCTGCCGCGGCGGTTCATCCAGACGCCCGGCCTGCTGACCATTCTTTACGAGGGCATCAACCCGCACCGGATGATCTATACGGACGGGCGGTCGCTGCCCGCCGATCCTCAGCCTGCGTGGTTGGGGTACTCGGTCGGCCGCTGGGACGGCGACGTGTTCCTCGTGACGAGCACGGGCTACACCGACCGGAGCTGGCTCGACGGCATCGGCCACGCGCGAAGCGAGGCGACACGGATCACCGAGCGGATTCGGCGTCCCGACTTCGGGCACCTCGAAGTCGACGTCACAATCGATGACCCGCGCACGTACACCAGGCCGTTTTCAATTCGCTACACACAGACGCTCGTCCCCGACACGGACATCCTCGAGTACGTCTGTGGGGAGAACGAGAAAGATCGTACGCACCTCGTCGGCCAGCGATAAGCGCGCGCGATCGTTCCTGCGTTCGTCAGCGACAGGCGGTGTGGCCGACGAGGTACCAGAGCACGATCACGCTGAACGGAACGCCGAGTATCCACGCGGCAATGTATCTCATCAAATCCTCCGCAAACGGAGTAGCAAAACAAGCGCCAGAATGGCGTTCTTCTTGCTGGGTTGCGGCAGGAGGCGATATGTCGAAGCGCGCGCGATCGAAGAAACAAACCACTCAGAACTCGGCCGTGAAGACGGCTGCTGAAGCCGCTGGCCGGACGCTCGGGCGTGCCGTGAATGTGGTGGAGCGGGTTGTTGGTAAGATTCGTCCTGATTCTCGTCCCGATCGGTCGTCGACGACCCCGACACGCAAACGCGCGAACGCCACGAAGAAGCGGCGGTAGACATACGGGGAGGTTCCCATGGCCGACACAGAGAAATGTGCGCACCCGGCTTGCTCGTGCATGGTTGCCAAGGGCGGCGACTACGGCAAGTACTGCAGCGAGCACTGCAAGGAAATGAGGGACGTCACCGAACTGCGCTGCGGCTGCCGCCATCCCGGGTGCGGCTAGATCACCAGCGACAAATCCCGCGCCTCAGGTAAAAATCACGGACGCCTGGCGGCTCACGGAGGGCCGCCACGCTGGTTTGCGCCTGAAAATGCGCGGTTCGCTGTGGCACAGCCGTTGCCCGGTCCACGTCGGGTGCTTTTTTTCAACAGGAGGCTTCCGATGGCAACGGTTACCGTGTCGAATCACGTGAACGCTCCGGTCCAGCAGGTCTTCCGTGTATTCACCGACATCGAGCAGGGCCCTCAGCACGTGGGCGGCATCAAGAAGGTCGAGATGCTGACGCCTGGCGTGGTGCACCTCGGCAGCCGGTGGCGTGAGACGCGGGAGGTGCTGGGCAGGGACGACAGCGCCGAAATGGAAATCACTGCCTTCGAGTTGAACCGGATGTACACGATCACGCACCACAAGGCGGGCGTGCGGATCGACACGACGTTCTGGTTCCAGCCCGAGGGGGCCGGGACGAAGGTGTCGGTCGACTTCGAGCTTGACGGAGGCGGTGTGCCTCCGGGCCTGCTCGCGCCGCTCGGGTGGGCGATCGAGCGGAAGGTCGGGCGCGTGCTCAGCGACGATCTCCTCGATCTCAAGCACTCGGTAGAAAGCTAAGTCGGCTGACCGCGTTCGGCGCTTCGGCGAATCGACGTCATCGCGGGCCGTTTCCTGCGCCACCGCTCGCGGGTCCGCGAGAGGTACACGGTTGCGTGGTGGTCGGGTGTCGGATACACTCGAACGGTTGCGCGCCCGTAGCTCAGCTGGATAGAGCGACAGGCTTCGAACCTGTAGGCCGGGGGTTCGACTCCCTCCGGGCGCACTTCTCTGATTTGGTCATGTAGTCATCTCGTCATCTGATCATTTCTCATGACGGGAATGACGAGATGACAAGACGACCAGATGATTTGGCGCCCGTAGCTCAGCTGGATAGAGCGACGGCCTCCGGAGCCGTAGGCCGCAGGTTCGAATCCTGCCGGGCGCACCAGCCTTCGCTCGCACGGTGATCGCGTGCGAGCTACAGCGCGATCGGCATGCGCGCGGCGGCTGATAGTTCGGCCAGTGGTAAAATCGTCGTTTCGTCCTGCCTGATGTACGCCCTCTGGGCCGGTAGCTCAATTGGCAGAGCAGCAGACTCTTAATCTGCGGGTTGTGGGTTCGATTCCCACCCGGCTCACCAGCTTTTCCTAGCAAATTATGCATCTTTCGCCCAATGAAATTAGCGCGTTGACACACTAAGTGACACACTGCGGTCACGCCTTCGAGAGAATCGCATCCATTTTCGACGCGGCAGCTTCCTGAAGCGCCGGCAGAGCGTGGCTGTAGGTGTTGAGCGTCAACGACACTGCGAGTGCCCAAGTGTTTCCATGACGACGCCGGGGCTAACACCTTGGGCCAGCAACAACGTCGCGCAGGAATGCGGCAAGTCGTGGATCCGAATGGGCGGCAAGTTGTTCGCGGCCAGAATAGCTTTCAACGCCCGCGTGAGACTGCGGGGATCAAGCACGGTACCCGTGGGAGTCGTGAAGATGAACCCGGAATCCTGCCAACGCTTGCCGGCGGCCAGCCGCGCTTCTAGCTGGCGAACGCGGCAGCGGTTCGGTTCAGCGCCTTCACTGCGATGGCGGGTAACGCGATCGTCCGCCGGCTCCGCGTGGTTTTCGGCTCCACCACCTGGACGGCCGTCTTGATTGGCCTCAGCGCCTCTCTCACGCGTTTCAATTCGGTCTGAAGGCTCGCAGCCGTCTCGCGATCCTTGGCCGTCTGTGCCTCTCGTAGCGACTTCAGCAAGCGTTTCCGTTCTGCCAGTAGCGGCCGCCGAGCCGACGCGCTGCCCCCGAACCGTTGCACGGCTCGGCGAACCTGCAGCGTGCCGCGGTCAAGGTCAACGTCCGTCCATTGGAGTCCGAGCCCTTCGCCGAGCCGTAGCCCGCAGGCCAACGCCCAGGCCGCGGCTAGGCTCGTTGACGATCCGCGTCGCATCGTGGTGATCAGCTTGAACATGCGATGAGTTTATGCGCCGCAGTTCGGTTGCATGTGCACAAGAGCACAGGCACTGTGAACCGCCGCGCCGATGAACGGCGGGCCGAGATCTCGGCTACTCTTGCTTCGCGGGGCCTCTTCGCGGCAGCGAGCATGGGCGTGGCTAGACCGCCTTCAGGACGGCCGGCTCGATGGGTTGCGAGGCGCGATCGATCGTGGCGTTCAGCTGTGCCCCGAGCAGAATCGCCAGCCCTGAGAAGTAGAACCACAACAGCGCCACCATCACGCCGCCGATGGCGCCATAGGTCTTCTGATAGTTCCCGAAGTGGAACACGTACGACTTGAACGCGAGCGAGACGATCAGCCACAGCGCGGCGGCGGCGACTGCCCCCGGTGTAAACCACGCAAATTCACGTTTGGCATCAGGCGCCCAGTGGTAGACGCTGCCGATCGCAATCACGGCCACAGCAAACGCCATCGGCCACCTGACGATCTGCCACGAGACCGCAAAAGAGGCACCCAGGTTCAACCAGTTCGCGAGGTGTTGCGCGGCGTTCGGTCCAGTCATCGCCAGCGTGAAGGACACCGCCATGAAAAGAGTGAGGGCGCCCGTCAGTGAGATGGCTGTCGCGCGAATGCGCCACCACGAACGCCCGTCAGAGATGTGCTGGGCCTGATTCAACGTGCCGATCAGTGCTGCCATCCCCGACGACATGCTCCAGATCGTGCCCACGAGACTGAGCGCCAGCAGGCGGCCGTGGGGTTTATCGGTGATCTGGAGCAGTTGTTCGCGGACGATGGCAACCACGTCACCGGGCGCGATTCGACTGACCATCTCCACGACCTGGTCAACCAATCGCTGGATAGGCAGGAAGCTGGCGATCGATACCACGAGGAGCAACGCCGGAAAGAGCGCGAGGAACGAGTAATACGCCAGCGCCGCCGCCCATCCGAAGCACTGGCCTCGGTAGATTTGGTGGCCAGTCCGGCGGAAAATGACCGCCCAGCCGATCGGAACCGTGAACTTCGAGAGCAGGATCATGGCTTCGCGGCCAGCCGCTTCGGTGGCCCGGAGCCAAGCTGCCCGGTGGCGACCACGACCCGCGCGACGGGCTTCGGAGGCGCGGGCTTGCGCGTGAGTTCTTCGAACATCGTTTCGACGCGCGCGAGACGATGTTCGCCCTGGTCGAAATACAGCATGCACCAGCATGCGTTCGACGGCTGCTGCGGAGCTGTTCAACTTTGAACAGCCCCACCTTCCTTACGAACGGTGCGGTCTGCCGCGGAGGTCCGCCACTCACGAGGACTTCGATCGCCCTGCCCACGAGACGTTTCTTGCGCAGCCTCAGCATTCGTGAAGGACGGCTGGAAAACCGACGCCTAGCCTCTAGGCTTGCGTCTCTTCACGCTTCAGCATCGTGACGCTGGACGTCCCCCACGCTGCCCTCAGTTTGGGCGAGGTGTTGGCGTCCGGCCGCAACGATGCGCTCCTTGGCCGAGTCGTAACTGGCCCAATGGACCCGTTCGGCGCGCGTGTGGACCGCGTAGAGCGCTTCCAGTTCGGCAGCGGTGAAGAACACGTTCGGCATGGCTTCGACTCTCTATTGAGGTGCGCCTTGGGGCGGGTGGATGCCGTGCGCAGTGCGATCGCGCGCGTGGCGACATGACTGGCGTCTTTGGCGGCATCGGGAGCGCTCGCTGCTCCATCCAGCCCACGTGTCCTCGACCGGACCACAACACAATGTGGTCAGCATAGAAATGTGGACCAACAAAAGCTGTCAAATATTAGACACTGCAAGGACCCACCCTGACCCACCCAGACGCGCGCTGACTTGCGCTGGCGAGGCGGCTTTTGCCGGTGCCCGGCGGCAACAGGATGAACCTCGCGCGCGGGAAATCAGAAAAACTTGCCAAACGAACTATTGGAGGCGCATGGCGAACGGTTGGACGGCAGAGTGACGAGCCCAGCAGGCGCCAGCGATAGGCACTGGAGGCCGTGGGAGCACGCCGCTGGCCCGCTCACGAGTGAAGGCAAGGCCAGATCGTTTCGGAGTGCCCACCGCGAGGTCACATGCGAGTTGCGGAGATTAGGCGAGAGCGCAGGAGCCATCGTGAACACTGATGTTGGGAGCTGAGACCGCACCATGACGTTGCACAATGCCGCTAACGAACGCATCAAACGCCAGTATTACCTGTATCTGCGGGAGGCACGGCGCCAAAACGAGGCGAGTATAGACGCCGCCGCCGCCAAGGCTCTGGCTCGATTCGAGGAGTCCATTGGTTATCGTGACCTTCAAGACGTTCAACGTCGAGCAGGCGAGTGCGTTCAAACGGCGCCGGCTCGAAGGCGGCGCGCTGATCCGCAATGCGGAGTTTCTCCGCTTCGCGCATCGCTGGGGCTTCACGCCGCGCGCGTGCCGTCCCTATCGCGCACAGACGAAGGGCAAAGTCGAGCGGCCGGTCCGCTATCTGCGCGGCAATTTCGTCTACGGCCGCACGTTTCTCCATGATGCCGATCTGGATCACCAGCGCGCGCTCTGGCTCGAGCGCGCCAATGGACGGCTGCACGGCACCACGCGGGAGCGTCCACGCGTCCACTTCGATCGCGAGGAGCGATTCCTCCTGCAGCGCTGCGGCGCGGCGCTACACCTCCCTGATCCTCGACCGTACGGCGGCGCGTCGAGCGCCACGTCCCGTGGTGGCTGTCGAGAAACGGTCGCTTACCGCGTACGCCCGTCTCCAGGGCGGTGGGGCATGAGCGCTTCCAGCGCACCCGGCATGCGGAGATCCGCGAGGAGATGCCGCAGGCGATCCCGTCGCGAGAGTGGCGCGCCCTTGTGACGTGATCCTGCCGGGCGTCGATGGCGGGACGCTCACCGCGCCCGCGCCCATCGAGCAGTTGCTCACCGCGCAGACGCAGCGCCGAAATAATCGGCGTCTGCAGGCGACGATGCGATCCAGCCGTCTGCCGATCGTCAAGCAGCTCCACGACTTCGATTTCACCTTTCAGCCGTCGCTGCGGCGGGAGCAGATGGAGAGCCTGCACGAGCTCGGCTTCGTCGAGCGCCGCGAGAATGTGATCTTCCTGGGACCACCCGGCGTAGGCACAACACACTTGGCGATCAGTCTCGCCATCGCCGCGGCCCAGAATGGCCGACGCGTCTACGACGGCACGCTCGCGGATTTGATCACGTCGCTGGAAGACGCGCAGGCCGCGGGTCGCCTGCAGGCGCGCCTGAAAGTCCTCACGCATCCGGCGGTGCTCATCGTCGACGAGATCGGCTACCTGCCGATCAGCCGCACCGGCGCGATGCTCTTCTTTCAGCTGATGACGCGTCGCGACGGGCACGCGTCGACCGTGCTCACGTCCAACAAGGGATTTGAGGAGTGGGGCGAGATCTTTGGCGGCGACGTCATGGCGGCGGCGCTCATCGATCGGCTGGTCCATCACTGCCACCTCGTGACGATCCGCGGGAACAGCTACCGGATGCTGCAGCACAGCGAGCTCAGGCAGACCCTGCACACGGCGCACGAGCCGGAGTCCAGCGGCGGCCGCCGCCGCCGGACTCCGGCCCGTCAGGAGGCCACGACGACCTGAGGCTCGTCCCCTCGTCGATCTGTCAGATTTTCACCCCGCGGAACTGTCAGATTTCGACCGGCGTTGACATCGATCAACCAGAAGTGGTCACCCAAGCCGTTACCGAGATGCTGACCGCTGTCACACGATAATCGCCGATGGTGTCAGAGCAAGTCCGAAGCGACGCGCAGCCTACGGCAACACCAACTGCCGCGGCAATCGGACATCGGCAGAACCTATTTGCCGTGGTCCCCCCGGTGGGTGGGGATACCCCGGCCACAACCCGCCGCGAAGGGCTCCCAGCACCTCGCCCTGGGACGACAACGACGATTTACCAAATCACCGGGCCGCAGTCTTTCGCCAACGGTAGAGTGTGCGTTCGCCGTTTTCGGATCTTACGATGGGCCGCTTGCCACGGCGTAGAATGTGCGCGGCTAGGATGATCCCACGCACCGACAGCAACATCACTCCGCAGCCCCCAATGGAATGCCCACAATGCCATCGAACAGGCGATGTTGAAGAACAGCACGCATCCAAGCCTAGCATCATTCGATGGTTTCGCTGCCGCGTCTGTCATCATCTGTGGCCACGATACGGAGGGCCGTCCGATCCTTCCGATCTCCCGAACACATAGGTTCGCGACGGCGATGACACGATTGCCTGCGTCATCATGTCCTCACCACAAGCGATACGCAGGCTAGAGAATGCCCAACACGCGGTGGGCTGCCGCCCGTCGTCCGATGAGGTCGCGGATTGCCTCCACAGCGACCTAAACGGCAAGGGCCAGATTTTCGAGAGTGCCGTCGGACTCGACGCCACTGCGGGGGTATACGCCGCTTTCAACTTCTACTCGCCTTCCGCTTCTCCCGGGGGGGACGCCCGCTTCCTCGCTCATCGCGGCGTCGGTTTCCTTGGGATGGCTCCACCGAATGGACTTGCAAGATCCGCGCATCGTTGGAGCCCGCGCCAGGAGGTGCTCACGGCCAAATCGTCGAAGCGGCTCTATTCTTGCTAGCTGTCACTTCGATACCGTGCACGAGTGGTCTGTAAAAGGGAGCTGCTGACTTGACCCTCACCGATGACGAAGTCGCGATGTTCTACGCCATCTTTACCTACGCCGAGCGCGTTGACTGGGCGTGCTACGAGTCTTTTCGCGTGCGCATCTTGGCAGACGGGCCGGAACAGACGGCCACGCATCTCGCAGCGGACACGCCAGCGTGGAACGAACCGCGCAGCCGCTACATGCGGTTTCCGACAGACGAGTGATTTCACTTTGGCTATTTGTTGAAAGTTCCCTATGAGCGCGAAGGCTCAAGACAATCCGCTAGTCGGGACCAGACTATTTTCCCCGCGGTCTTCCTGTAGCCAGATACGGTGGACCTAAACCGCTAGCTCGGTGCGGAACGCCTGCGCGAGCACGAGTTTTGCTAATGGTCGCTGTCAAAGGGAATGGCCTGAACTGTTCGACCTATTGATGTCTCTTGGTGCCCTCACCCTGCTCATCGGGACCTACTTCCTTGCGGGGCTACTCATCATCCGGAGGCTACGGAAGTAACGGGGACGAACCCACCGAAGTCAGACGAAGTCGAAGCCAGCGAGGGTGGAGAAGATGGGGCCATGGCGTATCACGACAGCAACTGAATCGTTGCGGGCAGTCGCGCCTGATGTTCTTGATAGGCATCGGATGCAGCTCTGTCGGCTCATTCTAACGGCGGCACGACGTCGCGAACTCCAGAGTGCCCTCCCTATTTCATTGTAGGGACGAGTGCAGCAATGAACTTGGTTTTTCGGTCACCGGCGGCGTCGGTCGCGTTTCATTGCGCGTCGACGATCGTCGTGCTGAGGCTCGGAGGTGCTCACAGATGCTCACAGATGCTCGCGCGTGCCTTCTGGAGCGGTGTAGGGCGCTGCGGGCAGGGCCGATACGACGGGCATGGACTATCTACCGACGTGCCCAGAGTGCGGTGATGCGCTGACGTTCGTTCGGGACAGCGATGCCCGCGATATCGAGGCCTCAGGCAATCAAATCGTCGGACCATTCGAGTTCCGAGTGTTCTCGTGTTCTAAACATGGGCAATGGCGCCTCGACGACATGACTGGTCTAATCGTTGGGCGTGCGGGCACGCGAAGTCGGCGAGCTGGCGGCGGCAACATCCCCGCAGCCGCGCCAGTTGCACGCGGACGCCGACGAGCACGCGCACGTCGAACGCGACGAACGCGACGAACGGGACGACGAGGATGAGGAGGACTACGGTCAGCGCGGCCATCACGGCACCGACCGATCGCCGCGCAGTTGCTCGGCCTTGATGATGATCAGCGGCCCCAGGGTTTCACTCGTGAAGACGCCAGTCCCTGCGATAGGCCGCCCCGACTGCCTCGACCGAGTCCGGGGCAAGGCAACACAAGGGATGTTGTGGCGTCATCGCGCCACCCGCATCGGCAGGACCGCGACCGGCGTGCTGGACGCGGTCAACCATTCATCGATCCAGTCTTTGTGGATGCCCAGATCGCGCCGCGCGCCGATGCGGGTGGCACGCAAACGTCCGGCCTTGACCTCGCGATAGACCAACTTCGGACCGACCTGCGCCTGGGCGGCGGGCTCGATCAACACCGCTTGGACAGGGATCTGCACGCGCGCCGCTATCGAGGGCTGCACTTCCACGATCTGCGCCGCTAGGCAAGATCCCGCTGCTCGACGCGGGCCTGCCCCTCTCGACCATTCAGAAATGCTCGGACACGCCAATATTAGCCAGACGTCACGTACCTCAGCGCGTCCGAAGGCAACGATGCGGACGAGATGCGGCGCTTCGATGAGCGGCTGGCCGATTGCCCCACGCTGCCCCAAACGCCGGACCGAGTGGCCGGAGACAACGGCAGTGGTTCCGGGGATGTCGGAAACATGCTGGAAAACCGCTGCGGCTTCCGCAGGAGGCCCGGAGATCGACGGTCGTATCGTCCAGGGTGCCGACGAACGTCGCCCGGACGCGGACCAGGGATCGCCGGCGATTCGAGAGAGCAGGATCGTCGGGGACGCTCGCCGGTACGCTCATGGGGAGTGAGGATGGCACGCCGCCAGCGGACACAGCAGCGCGGCGATCAGGGCGGCCCGGAGCACGCGCGCCACGATCCACGGAACCACGGCGCGAGCGCCTCCGCGAGCGGCACCGTCGTGCGTCGTCGCCGAATAGTTTCCGGGCGCTCCGTCTCAGCCGAGCTACGTCAGGACCACCCCGCGACCGCGCTCCAAATCCGGCGTGGCGTGCCGAGAACGCGGCACTTGACGAATATAGGCGTCGTGAATAAGTTGCAGGCGGACTCTCTACCTGCCGACAATGACGCTCGCCCTAATCGCGACAGCCTCGTATGACATGAGTGATGGCTCCCGCGCAGAGGCTTGGCTTTGAGCGAGCCCGTCCGAGTTCGGGACAAGGCGTCGTGGCGCGAGGCCTTGCTCAACGTGCTCAAGGCGTGGAACCGCCATCAGGTCTGGAAAATCCTGACCGCTATCGTGCTGATCTGGATCGTCAGCGGACTGGCACTCCACTTCGCGGAGCGCGGCACCAATCCAGCGTTCGAGACTCTGGGCGAGTCCCTCTGGAACGTCTGGGTCACCCTCTTCAGTGGCCTCGAAATCGAGATCAACTCTTCTGTCGGGCGGTTCGTCGTTGCCGCCGTGCTTGTCGTCGGTGTCGCCTTGGCCGGTTTGTTCACGGCCAGCGTGGCGTCGATCCTGATTGAACGCGCGCTAAGGAGTCGTGAAGTGCCTAATCTTGAAATGTCTGACCATCTGGTACTCTGTAACTGGGCGCCGCGAGCACTGGACTGGATACGCGAAGTGCACAGCGGCATCGTCACCGACAAGCGGTCCGTCGTGATCGTTCACGACACACCCGACGAAGTCGTGCTGCCTGACAAACTGGATGAAGCCGCCTTCAACGACGTCTATATCGTCAAAGGCGACCCGGCCAACGAAGTGATCCTGCGCCGCGCCAAGGTTGCTCAGGCGCATTCCGTCGTCATCCTGTCGGATGACCGCCAGAAGCAGCACGCCGACGGCAAAACCATCGTGTGCTGCATTGCGGTCAAGAACGTGTGCGGACAGGAGCGCCAGCCAAACATCGTGGCCGAGTGCCAGGATCCGAAATACCGGTCGCACATGCGCAAGGCGGGTGCCGACGAGGTCATCTCGGCCGCCGACTTCGGATTGCGGCTCATGGCACGTGCCTCGCTCTTTCATGGCATGACGCGCGTGTATCAGGAGCTGCTATCGGTCCGGCGCGACGCCAACGAGATGTACCTGGTGCCAGTTCCTGCTCAACTTGTCGGGATGGATTTCGTCTCAGCGGCAAACGTGTTCCTGCCCGATCGCACGGCTCTTAAAGCGTGCCTTCTCATCGGGCTGTATCGCGGCGAAACGATGATGCTCAACCCGGTTGGCGGAGAAGCGGGACCGTTGCGCGAAGGCGATGAGCTGATACTGCTGAGCCAGACTCTGCCTGATCTTTCGCGGCTGGCGTCGCCAGGCGTCCCATAGGGCGACTACCTCTGCGCGACGATCCGGCCGACGCGAAGTACGTGCGCCACCGGCCGTCGAATCCGGCCGATCCCGCACGCACGACCGGCCCGACGATCATATCCACGATCACGCCGACGCTGGTATTGGTCCTGAAGCCGGCGCTGTCCCAGTCGTCGAAGGCGTCAGCGTTCTCGATCCAGGCGGCCGCATGGATGGCGCCTCCCAAGGAAGTCGGGCAGCCGGCCGAACTGTCGAAGATATCCGGTTCGCGTTCCCCCGGTCAGCGCACGGTTCCAAACTAGTCGACAAGACCAAACACACACGGCAGGACTAAATGCGCCACACCAGCTGTTTATAAGCTACTCGCAGGAGGACGGCGAGAAGGTAAACGCCTCGGGCAGAATCTTCAGCGCGATGTCGCAATCGAGTTTCGTGTCCGGGCGTGGTAGACCTCCCGCGTGTCGCCGGCGCCAATGAGCGTCAGGATCTCGTAGCCGCCGAGCCGGCTGCCGGGAGCGAGGGCCGCTGCGGTTTCAGGGAGTCAGGCGGATTGTACTGAACCCTCGATCCCCGTCAGCTAAATGGACCTGCGAGCTGAAGCGCCACCCTCGCTGCCACCGACACCCCTTCGGTGTGGTGGTGGCGGCGGTTCGTGGGTCGCACCAACTGGCAGTAGTTGGGCGATTGAAATGGCGCTGGCGGTTTGCCCGTGTGCCCTGCCCCAACCCTCTGAGATCGCGTTCACTCCACGCGAATCAGTTTGATGGTCGCCGGACTCGTGGCGGAACCATTCTGATTCGCCTTCTGGGTCAGCCACAGCTCTTCTTGCCGTCCATCCTGCGTTGCCTGTCGTCAGCTCGGCGATGGAGACGGCGAAGCTTCTGCACATCGACGATTGACGGGGCGCGAGCAGTTGATCGTCCGCCATGGATTTCCCAAATCGATCGGCTCCCGGCATTCAAGCTGGGGACCGTCCGGCGGGAGTTCGTTTGGAGCCGCGTGGCCGTCCAAGCGTGGAAGGCCGAGATACAGCCGGTGTTTGGTCCCACGGCCTGCCTTGTTTGGATTGTTGGGAGCAGATACGACGCGATGTGCACGCAAGAGGTTTCTGCGTTGTGAAATGTTCGCCGGAGCGGGTGCCCGTTGGTGCCGGCTGCGGTTAGCGCCGGCGACGAAAACGCGCAGTTGCTGGCTCGTCCAGCCAACCGCCAGACCGCCTTGGCGCGATGGAAAAATGATGCTGCCGCTGTTTGGAGTGTCCGCCCCGTAGCGGCCGGCGTGGCTGACCCGCCGACGAGATGCTCCTCGTCGTGTTCTAATAGTCGTAGAAAGCCGCGTACACCCCAGCGACAGCGGCAAGAAGGATGTAGTGCTTCAGTTGTGACTTAGGACGGCCCGCTAGGCGGCCTGTGAGGCGGCCGGACATCCGGGCTGCGTCGCCTCCCCCTAAAGACGTGGTCGAACTCTCCCCGAGCAGTCGAATTACCTATGGCGAGGTTTAGCACATCACTTGGCCGAAGTGTTGCGCTCAGCGCTATCAAACAGCGCCGTCGCTTTCTTGAGCGTGCTATCAGCGCTCTTCCAAATGCGCTGCACTGAATCGCCAGGGATCGATTTGTATTTCTGTCCTGAATAGGCGAGTGTCCGATCTGAGAGTTGGAGCTCGGTGCTATCGTTGAACGCCCGATGGCAGGTGCCCTTGAGCGTTTTGAACGCGCGACTGTTCAAGATCAGCGCGCAGATCGATTTCTAGCGAAAGGAACTTCCCGTGAAGACGACCAACAACATGGGACAGCTTGCGAGGCTCCTCTACGCCGCCCTGTACGCCGATGACGGCTGGTTCAGCGCGTCGCGCAACGGCGGGCCCGGCACCACGTGGCAGGGTCATGAGAAGCTGGCCGAAGCGGCGCGTGGCAGCATGAAGAGCTGCGACGAGGTGCCGTGGAAGGGCATCAAGCACATGTACGTCAACCACGTCATCGTGCCGTCAGCGGAGGGCGCCACCGGGCGGATCGATCTCATCGCCATCGGTCTCGACGGCGATCCGCACAAGGTCGAACACCAGGGCCACTAACGAAGACGTTTACGTGAAGACGCCGAGACGCGGGCTTTTCCCGTCGCGCATTCACATGCTGGCGCCTGGCCAGGCGGCGGGTCTCGTCAGGGTTCAAACGTTAGACTTAAACTAACGCTCAAGAAGGAGACGAACATGGGACTGTTCGACGGTTTGCTCGGCGGCATCGTCGGCGCCGGGATGGTGTCGGTCGTGAGCGGCATCATCGAAAAACACGGCGGCCTGCAGGGCGTCGTCAGCGAATTCGAAAAGAACGGCCTGGGCGCGACAGTCCAGTCGTGGGTTGGAACCGGACCCAATCAGCCGATTTCCCCGGACGACCTGCACAAGACACTGGGGCCTGACCTGCTGCAGCAGCTGTCCGAGAAGTCAGGGCTGTCGGTGCAGGAACTGACGCAGAAGCTGTCTCAGATTCTGCCTCAGGCGGTGGACAAGCTGACGCCGTCCGGCTCGATTCCGAAGGCGTAACGCGTCATCGCGGGACGAGGCCCCGGACTGCCCACGCGCGAGCCCGCAGCGTAAATGCGCGGTCGCGTCGATCGCCAGACAGCCGGGTCCGTAGTCTGCCCTGAAGCGCACTGCGCGCCGAATCGGCAAGTCCCGCCACGTGCCCGCCAGCGGGCCCCTGTCCACCCAGAAACGGCAGCCAGTAGTCGTCGAACGACGTGAAGGGCGTCTCGATCTCGATCGGCTGTTCCTCTACACGTTCGAGCCCGCCCGCGCGCCAGAGCGCCTCCAACTCGCCTGGCCGGCACAGCGGCATGTTGCGCTCGTCGCGGGAGGCGCTCGCTGGATCGAGTGCGACCGCTTCGTCCCAGAACGCGCGCAGCATTTCCATGGCGTCGCCGTAGTCCCACACGGCGGCGGCAACGACGCCGGCGGGGCGGGTGACACGCGTCATTTCCTGGAGCGCGCGCGCGGGAGCCGGAACGAAGTTCATCACGAGGAGCGAGAGGGCCTTGTTGAAAGTGTCGTCCGCGAACGCGAGCGCCTGGACATCGCCGACCACAAACCGCATTCGATCGCCGGGCCCGGAAGCTTGCGCGCGATCCACGTAGGCCGCCGAGTGGTCGATGCAGGTCAGACGCGCCGACGGCGCCATGTCGCCGATGGCGAACGACAGAGAAGCAGTGCCGCATCCGGCATCGAGCACGGAATCTCCATCGGCGATGCCCGCGAACGTCACCAGGAGCGGGGCCAGACGACGGCTCCATCGCCCCATGAACTGCTCGTACGCGGCGCCTCCGGCGAACATCTTTCCTGCGTGCTCAGCCACTGGCTAATTGTGGATCGCTGCCGGCGAGAAGAGGGAACCGGCCGGGCGCCCGGTTCCCCGAACGTTCTACTTCAATACGCGCACGTACCCGAACATCATGAACTCACCCGTCGCCATGTCGAAGAAATGCGGGAGCACGCCGCAGATCACCAGATATCGTCCAGGATTCTGAAACCGGACGACCTCCACCCGATCCTGGAGCCGCGCCGTGCCGCCCGCGAGTACCGGGAACACGCTCGGATCTATGCCCCGGTACACGCGATTCACTGGATCGCTGATCAACGGCGGTGCGGGCTGCGTTGTCGGGGCGACCGTGAGACCCCGGTTGATGTCACTCGGCTTCGTGCCTGGGCCGTACACGAGCACGAGATGGAAGCCGGAGATGATGAAGCTCACGGACCCGCCGGCTTTGATCGTGACCTCGCCGGGCAACAGATGGTGATTGTTGCCCACGATCGGCGAGTTGTTCGGGAAACGATCGAGCGGGGGGTCGCTATTCCACTCTCCGAAAGCGATCGTGGCGTTGGCGAGGGCGCCCTTCGGTTCGTCGTGATCGTCGCCGTGTTCGTGCTCGTGTTCCTCGTCCTGGCCGCCGTGCCCTGCGGCCTTCGCCGGAGCGGGAGCCGGCTTGGCAAACGCGGGGAGTGAAACCAGGGCAGCCGAGGAAATTCCCGCCGTCTTGAAGAAATCGCGTCTCTTCATCGTTACACCTCCGTGAGCGCGTTGGACTGGCTGAGCGTGAACCCCCCGGCACAGGCAAGAACGCTGCCCACGGCAACATGAACATTTGCCTGTTTCCTGACGGATTCCTGACGCGTGCCGCCCCCGTCGAGTTTCGAAATTGCGCGAGGCTTTCGGTACGCGAAAGCCTTCGGTGAGCGCACTGTCCAGGTTCCGCGCAGCTCCGGCCGTTCGTGGCGCCTCGGCCGTTGTCCGCGTACATGCGCCTGGCTTTGAGCCGCGGTAAGGAGTCTTGAATCATCGCCAGCCGGCACAAAGCAACTTGGCTGCGCCCCACCGTGATACTGCTGCCAAGCGTGACGGAACACCGCATCTTTGGACCTAAGACGGCCGCAACGGACAGACGTTCACCGATTTCTTGCATGTCCCGCTCGATGAGAGAGACGTTGAGTTGCTGCTGCTTCGGCAGTGTCGACCGGCTCCGGCCGTCGCCCCGAGAGCTGGGCGTGAACCTCAGCCAGATCGACGGCGCGCTACGCAATCTGCACCGGGACGAGAAGGTGCAGGGCTTCAATGTGAACCTCGTCCCGCTGCCCGGCGCGATCTACTGCATCGCACTCCGTGACTAGCGATGCACGCCGTTTACCTCGACGCCGGCGCGGGCGACGAGGTGATGTTCTGCGTCACCGAACAGGCACGACATGAACCTCTGGGACGGCCACGCTACTTGAGCGTCGGGGCATCCTATTCGGCGGAATTGAGTTATGGGTCAGAGATCTCGGTTCGTCGCGCTTGATCCGGTTGACGTCGCATTGGAAGTGTCGGCAAGAAAGGCTTTACAACTCTCATCGCGACGGGGATTGTGAACCCTGCTGGCCCCACACTGCCTGTCGTTGCGGCGGACGACTATTTTCCGACGGCTCAGGGTCGAATCCCAATTCTGCATTTCATGCTCAACGTTCTTGCAGACATGCCGTAGGGTGGGCGCGTGAGCATTGCGCGAGGAATGGTCACCAGTTGATGCGTATTCCCCACGACGGTCAGCGTCACGCCTCCGTCTCGACCCGCCCCTGACAGTGAGCGATGAGCAGTCGCCAGTCCGTCTCGGATGAAGGCACCAGCTTCGCAGGCCGGGGCAGCCTGCGTTCCCAGCAGCCAGTCCTTCAACGCGGCGGCCGACTGACGACTGCTCATCGCTCAGCGAGTTCGAGCATGAAATCGAGGAATTGCTCGACGCCGCACCGGAACGACGTGCGCGCTGTTCCGCCTCACCCTGTGGAAAACCTGATTCGCACACGAGCCTCACCGAGTACCACTTCATCATCCGATTGAAGTCGGACGCCGCGTGTACCCCTGAGGACCGGAATGGCTCTGCCCGCGCGCACGATCTCGGTTCCGTGTTCGCTACCATCATCGTGCAGCCGGAAGTGCCCGGTGAGCGGCTCGTATTCGATGTGGGCATGCTTTCGTGAGACGGTCTGATTGACGTCGCCCGCTCCCTCGGTGAACACGACGTGATTCGTGCGAATGAGCCGGTTGCGATGATCCCGGACCTCCGCGCCCCTGCCGACGTCGATGCGCGGGGCCGTAAATGAGTACCCCCATCGTTCCATGACGCCGCATAGCCCCCTGATGTCGATCTGTCCTGGTTGCGGCTCGAGCTCCCGGCCGTCGGCCTCAGACTCGACGCGTGCGAACTGCAGATCGAATTCGCGCGCGCTCCAGTTCGGCTCGGCCTTGTCGCAATACTGGATCTCGACGACGACGTTGGCCGGCGAGCAACCGGCAGACTGCAGCCGGTCGAGAATTCTCGTCCGAAGTGGCGTGTCCGCTGCGAAGACGGCTTCGAGACGTCCGCGCGCTTCGCGCGATGGCGCCACAACAGACAGCTCGATTCGATTGAACGGAAACACGCGCGCGCCGCGGCCGGTTGGCTCGATCCGCTGCACGACCGCCTCCAGAATCGCGAGCACGATTTCGAGCGGCTCACGCGGGCGGGATCGGCCGAAGCCCTTCGCCGCTCCGTCGAGCTTTGCCGCGATGGCCGATTCGAGCCGCCGTGCTTTGCCAAGAACGTCCATGTCAGCTCATTCCACCAGGCCGGCATGCGATGCCGCATCCACGATTTCTCCGGCGGCCGGCGCCGCGCTGCGGCCTCCGTAGCCGGCGTTCTCGATGACGACGGCGAACGCGATTCGTCTGGTGGCCGGACCAAACGGCGCGAAGCCGACGAACCACCCGTGAGACGGCCGGCCGTCCAACTGCGCCGTTCCGGTCTTGCCGGCGATGCGGCCGGGATGGTTTCGGAGCACGCGGCCAGTACCGCTCAGGACCACGTCGCGCATGTAGCCCCCGAGCACGCGTGCGTCGTCGCCGTTCAGAAACCGGGCGGTCGCCGCGCCGGAAGCGTCATCCTGCTCGCAGCGGGTGTCGCGCAGCACGCCGTTGGAGGCGATGGCCGCCGACACGCGCGCCAGCTTCAGGGGTGTCACGACGACATCGCCCTGGCCGTAACCGATCTGCGGCAGCGTCTGGCGCACGCGCGCCGCCACGTCAGCGGACGGCGTCAGCGAAATCCCCAGTCGTTCGGCGGTGTCGAGCAATGCCCGCGATCCGAGCTTGACCGCGAGTTGCGCGAAGAACGCGTTGCACGAGTGCACGAAGCCGTCGTGCACGTCGATCGTCCCGTGCGGATTGTCCATCACGTCGTCGCGAACCGGGCGGTTCCACCCGCTGATTCTCGCGCCCACTCGTCCGTCCGGCAGCCGCGCGCACGTGAACGTTGTCCGGCGCGGATCGACGTGCTGACGCAGCGCCGCCGATGCCGTCACGAGCTTGAACGTTGATCCCGGAGGGTACAGGCCGTAGCGGGCGCGATCGATGAGGGCGTCGTTCGCGCTTTCCGATCGGACGACCGCGAGCTCGCCGCGCCGGAGAGCCGAAGGCGCGGAAGCGGCTGTTTTCGAGGGAGACGTGTCGGGCCACGGATAGCTGACGCTCGCCAGCAGCTCGCCGCTATCGGGATCGAGGACCACCGCCGCAGCCCGGCCTGAACTCTTCTCCGCGTAGGCCGCGACGATTCGGGCCACACGAAGCTGCAGGTCCGCATCGATCGTCAGGTGCACGTCGTGCGGCTGCTGAAACCGCGCCCACGCCGCGCTGGCTGGCTCGTGGCGATGCCGTAGCGCAGGCAGGAGGTCGCGGTAGTCTCGCGAGATCGTCACCATGGGCTGGTCGCCGGAATCCGTCGTATGCACGACGTCGGCGTGATCGTCGAAGCCGCGGAGCTCGCGCTCGGCATCGCGCTCGATGTACGAGGAGTTGGGCGCCGTCCAATTCAGCCGGGTGCGGGCGTCGCCGAGGAGATGAAAGGCCGCGCCGCCGAGCGGATAGCATCGTTCGCCGGGCGTCGGACACGTGTCGTCGACGGACACGCCAAGCGTCGCGTAGGTCTGCCGTGCGTCCGCCATCACGCTCGGATCGTCGGTGGCCAGCGGCACGCCGCGACGATCGTAGATCGTCCCGCGCGGTATCAGCCGGACGATATCGAGCATGCGCGGGTTGTATTCGAAACGCCGCCCTCCGTCGGCCTGAATGCCGAGATGCGCGCGGATGATGTAGTCGTCGGCATGGACGATCTGGACGTAGACCGCCACGACAAGAAGGACCAGCGCAACGGACGCGAGCGACGACCCGAGCCACATAACCGGAACGCGGAACGGCTCGAAATCGCCCGAGGGGTGACGATCGGCGCGTATCGCCGTCAGCATGCCCAGTGCACAGAAGTTCGCGACCATGGCCGACCCGCCGTAGCTCAGGAACGGCGTCACGACGCCCGTGAGCGGCGTCACGCCAAGGATGCCGGACGCCATGATCAGCACCGGTACGATCAGAAACAGAGTGAGCGCGGTGCCGAGGAAGAAACCGTAGTCGTTTCGCGCGAGCCGTGCGATGCGGAAGCCGCGCCAGGCGAGGAGCGCGTACAGGCCGGCAACGAGAAGCACGCCTGCAGCGCCGAGCTCCTCGCCGATCGCCGCGAGGATCAGATCCGTGTGGCCGGCCGGCAGATAGCGTGTGTCGCCCAGGCCGAGGCCGGTTCCAAACGGTCCCCCGGTCGCCAGGGCCCAGATCGCGTGCGTCACCTGATCGCCGCCCGGAACGGCGTTGTCCCATGGCGATTGCCACATGCGAACTCGCTCCGCGAGCGTGTGCGAGATATCCAGGCGATAGCCGACATAGAACCCGAGTATCAGGAGCGCGAGGCCGGCAGTCGCCATCCCGACTCGGCCGCGCGCGACGGCATAGGTCGCCAGAAAGACGCAGCAGAGAAACAGCGCCGGACCCAGATCCTTTTGCATGTAAAAGAAGACGAGCGCGAGACCGACACCGGCGAGGACAGGGGTCACGTACTCGGCGCGCGGCAGGTTGATCCATCGCGTCCAGCGCGACCCCCGGAACATCGGGCTGCGGATTTCCCTGAGCAATTCCCACCGTCGCGCAAAGAGTCCCGCGAGGAACAGCGCCAGCAGCAGACGGATCGCCTCAATCGGCTGCACCGGGCCCAGATTGACCTTCGCGCCGCTGGTGCCAGGACCCGAACCAAAGAGGATCAACAGCACCGACAGCGACAGCGCAACGATGAGCGGCAGATAGCTCAGCGTCAGGAATCCAGCGGCGGCGAAGTCGACGAGCGACACGGCCGTCATCACGGCAACACCTGCAACCGTTCCTTCGGCGAACCGAACGAACGTGAGGCTGTCGCGCAACGGATCGGCGCGGCTCAGGAGGATGGCAAACCCGATCGCCGTCAGCAGATGCGCGACCGAGACAAGGAGCGGATCGGTCCGGATGCCGCGCAACCGCCAGACGAGCATGGCCGCCTGAAACGCCAGAATGTAGATGCACCCGAACAGCACGACTTGCCGCCGGAACTCGTCGATCGTGCGGACGGTGAGGAGCGGCTTCAACTTCGCAAACTCTGCCTGGCTGAAGAGCGGCGCGATGGCGCCGACATTCGGCAGAGGGCGCGTCTTCTGTCGTTCGTCCCCGAGGAACTGGAACAGCCGCTGCGAAGCCAGTTGTCTTTCGTTCGCATCCGAAAACACTGCCGCCATCACGGCGTCGAGCGATCTCGCGTCGGCGACGGTGTTCAAGTTGACGGGCGCGGCCGCCTCGGAGTGTCCGGGCTGGTCGAAGAGATTGGTGCGTCCGGCATACGCGAGCGCAATCGCCAGCATCGCGACGCAGGAGGTTGCGGCAAGCGAGAGCAGAGAAAGGCCGATCCGATCGGTCCAGCGCTGCTTTTGTCGCGCGCGTCTTTCGTCGGCGACCGTGTAGGTGACGGTCATTGCGGTGCCGCCTGTGATGCCAGTCGCAATGGCCGCGGTGTTCCCGGTCGAACCGGGCCGGACAATTCGTCTCTTCTCTGTTCGGCTTGCCGGAGGCCGAGCTGCGCGGCCCGCAAGCTCCGCTGGGTGTCGGCGTAGCCGAGGACGTTCGAATAGAGATCGATTGCCCGCCGATACGCGTCCGCCGATCGCCTCAGGTACTCCGGTTCGGCCGCCAGGCCGCTCAGTGTCCGCGCCGTGCGCGCGAACGTCATCGCGCGCGAACGATACCCATCGGCCAGCTGCACGGTCTCGCGCGCTCCCGCTGTGTATCCGAGACGCTGCGCCTGCTTCAACGCGTCCGCGCCACGGTCAACGTCCTCGAGGCCGTAGATGAACGTGCGCATCAAACCCAGAAACGGATCCGGCCAGGCGGGACGAAGCTCGGCGGCCTCCCGGAATGCGGACACCGCCTCCGTGAATTCGTGCTGCGCGTCCGCGTCCTGCTTGTGCGCTTTCAGCGCCTCGCCGTTGATCCGATGCAGGTGGCCGTCGCAGTAGCGGAGGGTGCCCTTGATCCGGCCGTCGTTCGGATTGACCGCCAGGACCTGCGCGAGGGCCTGGCGCGCCATCTTCCATTGCGTCTCCCGGACGGTCGGAGCGGGCGTTCGATAATTCACGATGGTGCGATCGGCGAGCGTCACCGTCTGGTTCGTCAACGCATGCTCCAGCCTGGCAGTGGTGATCCTCGGACTGTGGGAGCTGAGTGCCTGATAGCTCGCCCAGAGGCTGCCGATCCCTTCGAGGGTGACCGCCGGCACTTCGGCCTTCAGTCGCTCCGCACGAGACGCGATCACCAGCTCGTATCCGACGACGAAGCACGCGAGCAGGAGCAGGAAGCCTTTGACGAACCGGCGGCCCGGGCGATGCGTGGCGTGCGGCTCGGACGGTTGAAAGATGATGTTCGCCGCCGACAGCAGCACGGTCGGCGACTCCGACTCGACCCGCATCGTCCTTCGCGTGGCGTCTTCAGTCACCTGCACTGGCAGCCGCGTGCGCTCCGTCGCCTGCTCGTCGTGCTGCATGCCGTCGGCCGGCCAGCCTTCACGTTCGGCCTGAGTCACGCGACCGAGCCTGACGGATTCGAGATCGTCTCGAATGGCGCGAGCATCGCCGTATCGATCGGCCGGACGTCCCGCGAGCAGCTTGGCGACGACTGCCTGCAAGGCCGGTGGACAGGACGGGCCGAGCGGTTCGGGAGGCTGCAGCGATCTGATCCGCAGCTCGAGCCGGCGCGTGTCCGGCGCGCGAAACGGCTGGAGGCCGGCGAGCATCTCGTACAGCAGCACGCCGACCGCCCAGAAGTCAGAGTAGGTGTCTATTTCGCCGGACTCGAGCCGCTCCGGCGACACGTACGTGATGCTGCCGAAATCGCTGCGCGTTACTTTCCGGCTCAGCGAGAGAGCTTTGGCGATTCCGAAATCGAGGATCTTGACCTTGTCAGCCCACCGGACTCGAATGTTGTGCGGCTTCAGGTCGCCGTGCAGCAGCGAGCGGAGGTTGCGTCCGTCGATCGTCGACTCGAAGCCGTGTGCGGCTTCGAGAAAACGACAGAGCTGAATCGCGATACCGACGGCGCGGTTCGGCGCCAGCGCGCCACTCGCGAGAATCTCGGACAGATTGCGTCCGTCGAGATACTCCATCGCGATGTAGAAGTAGCCGCCTTCAATGCCGTGTTCGTACACGAACGGAACGTTCTGGCTGATCTGGCAGAACTGCTCCTGCAGCTTCGCGCCCCACCGCTCGGCCTCGAGGACCTCCTGCGTGTCAGCATCCGGTCCCGTCGGCACCAGCTTGAGCGCGACAGGTCGGCCGTCCCGGCTATCGGTTGCGAAGAACACGACAGCCATGCCGCCGCGTCCGATCTCCCGGACGATCGCGTACGGTCCGACGCGAACGCGCTCAAAGACCGTCGTCACCATGGTCCCGGCCTGATCGGCGGTGTTGTCGAGGACGTCGGGCGAACGTCCGGGGCGTCGGCGAACCAGTTGTCACGGCTCAACACGGCGCGCGCGCCGTCGCTCAGATCGCCGAAGGTTTCGCGGCTCACGTCCTGGAAGACGTTTCCAGTGACGAGCGGATGGGCGGCTTCGTCGATGATGAACGATCGACGAACGTGCTCCGAGGTGCCGTTTCGCATGAAAACATTGTGAGCCAGCCGGACTGTCGCTGCGCGGATGGTCAATGCAGTACCTGGATTGTCGTGAACGTCGCTCGCCAGGATCGTGGCAACGGACATGCCATCGACGACAATCGCGGCGTTCGCGGCGCCGGTGACCTCGATGTCCACTAAAGAGGTCTGCGAAGCTCTGATGAGGACACCTGTGCCGAGCGGCGTTGCAGCATCACCGATGATCCGGAAGCCGGCAAGTTCCGCGCCGACCACGCCAGCGGCCACGACGGCGGCGTCGCCTTCCGACGCGGTTGGGGACAGCCGAATCGTCGCGGCCCGGGGGACACGGCTGACGATCCGGACGCCGTCCTTCAGCCTCAGCGTCTCGCGGTACTCGCCCGGCTCGACGAGCACCACCGAACCCGCTGCCGCGCGCTGCAACACCGCCGCAATCGACTCCGTCGGACCCACAGCGATGGTCGCGGCTGCACCGGCAGCCGCGGCGTCCGACGGCCGGTGAAACACGGGGCCGAGCGGCCACAGACGAACGGCCGCCGCCGAAATCGCCGCGGCCGCCAACGCCATCGCCACGAGCCAGGCCGCGCGCGAGGCGTGCGTTCGCCCGCCGCCCGGAGTTCTTTCCAGCCGGTGGCTTTCGACATCCGGACGGGTCTCGCCGCGCCGCGTGATCTCGCCGACCGCATGCGCTTCACAATCGCCGGCCGATGCGAACCGCTCCCCTTCGACATACACGACGCTGATGTTGTCCTTGCCGCCGGCCGCATTCGCTGCGTCGATCAGCTCCTTCACGACCTGGTCGGGCCGGCCTGCACGGCGCTTGACGATGTCGCGCAGGGAGGACGAGTGGACGAGGTCCGTCAATCCATCGCTGCAGAGAAGCAACGCCGCGTCCGGTTCGAACGCAATCTCGTACGCGTCGATGAAGTCCGGATCGTCGGGTTCGTGCGGGTCCGATCCGACGTCGCGATACACCTCATTGCGCCGCGGATGGTGCATCGCCTCGAGCTCGGAGAGCTCGTTGGAATCTTCACGCTCGCCGATCGGCGAGTGATCGCGCGTGATCTTGTCGATGCGTTCGTCCCTAAGCTTGTACAGGCGCGTGTCGCCGACATGGCCCACGACGGCGCGCGTTTCGTCGACAACGACGACGGTGAGGACGCACGCCATCCCGCTCCACTCCGGCCGCAAGACTGCGGCGCGATGGATCTCGTTGTTCGCCATCGCGATCGCCTGGCGCACGCAATCGACGAGCGGTCCCGTCGAGCCCTCGAACCTCGACCGGACGGTTGCCAGCGCGATATCGGCGGCTCTTCCCCCCGCCGGGTGGCCGCCGACGCCATCGATGACCAGGAGCAACCCTCGCGCCAGGTCGAGGTGGATGCGATCTTCATTGACGTCGCGCTGCAGGCCGCGGTTGGTGTCCGCCGCCGCTCGGAGCGCGATTGCCGTCTGCATCGAGTCGCTCATTCCGCCGTATGCGACCGGTAACCGATCCACAGATAGAACGACAGGAGAGCGCCGCACGCGAGGAGAAAGCCGAAGCGAGCCCACAGGAGGAACGCCATCATCGCTTTCTGAAATCGAGGAAGACCGTGCCGGCGAGCCCTATATTCGCGACGTCTGGCAGCGGCGTCTCGGATCCGTTCTCTCGTTTTGTCCCGTCGACCTCGTCGAAACCCTTCGGTACATGGCGGCCGTTCAACGTCGTTCCGAGCGTGCTCAGATCGATCAGGAAGAACCGATCGCTCACCGCATCCCGGCGGATACGAGCGTGCTCGCGAGACACGTCGGCAGACGACGCGATGCGGATGTCCACCGGATACGCGACCCCGCCGCGCCCGATGGTGAAGCAGTCCTTGGTGACGTCGTAGAGGTGATGACCAGCCTCGTCGTTGTACTCGACATGGCCCAGAAGCCTCGGCGTCGAGGGAGACGCCGGGTGGTCGATGGTGTGTTCGATCATGGTCTCGCGCTGCCCCGATTGGAGGGTCGCGATCTGGCGGGTCTGTTCGCCGAGCCCGAGATCCGGTCTCGCCGGCATCAGCAGCTCGGAGTCGACGAGCACATCCCCCTCTTTCAGTTCCTCATCGGGATCCGCCATGAAGGCGATGTGCCAGTCTGCCGCCGCATTGCGAACCTCCGGCGCTCGTTCCACGCGCCTCCATCGATTCGGTGACCCCGCCGCGTTCAGGCGCCGGAGTTCGTCGTCGAGCGCGCGGATGGTCTGTTCGAGCAGAACCGGGATGATCGTTTCCAGCCGCGCGAACTCGGTCGGATGAAGATAGACGGTGTAGCGGCTGGGCGCGAGCGTGGAGTACTTGAGACGCTCGAGATTCTGCCGCATGTTCGCGACGACCGCATCGATGATGTCGCGCGCGTGTCGCCGGGGAGGCGCGGCGCCGAGAATACCCACAATCTGGACCGCTCCCTGTAAAATCCGTTGACGGATGTCTGCACGGACCGGTTCGAGCGGCCGTGCTGTCCGGACGGATCATCGCTCAGCACGCGGCTTCAGAGTCTTAAGGAAAGTCCAAAGATTCCGCAGGGCCGCCCGGCGAGGAGCACTGTGAGAGCTCGATTCGCCCAGTTCACCATCGATTCCGAGACACGCCAGTTGCTGAGCGGCGGAGGCGAAGTCCACCTGTCGCCGAAGGCGTTCGACCTGCTGTGCGGCTTGATCGAGAGCCGGCCGAAGGTGGTGGAAAAGGCCGACCTGCACAAACGAATCTGGCCGAACACGTATGTGGTCGATGCGAATCTGAACATCCTCATCGGCGAAATTCGGCGCGCGATCGGCGACAGCGCGCAGACCCCGACGTTCATCCGAACGGTCCACGGCGTTGGATATGCATTCTGTGGCACGGCCGTGGACGTCCAGCCATCGCAGGTCCCGGCCCAGGCCCTGCTCTGCTGGGTTGTGTGGAACGGCAAGACTGGCCAGCTCTCAGAGGGCGATAACATCATCGGACGGGATCCGCGAAGCGACGTCTGGCTGGATGTGCCCGGTGTCTCGCGCCGCCACGCGATGATTCGCGTCAACAGCAGCAGCCGGCGCGTGATGCTCGAGGACCTGGGAAGCACCAACGGCACGTTCGTCCGGCGCGCCCCGGTCGAGGGGGAAGTCGCTCTGACCGACGGCGACCTGATCCGTGTTGGCACGGTCGATCTGACCGTTCGCCTGTGGGCGACCGACACGGCCATTGAAACCAAACGAATTCGCCGCCGGACCAAATAGCCGAGCGCCGACTGTTCCCGCACGGTCTGCCTGCTCTTCGTCACCGTCGCGGACGTCGTCACTCTCCAGGGAACATCAGGCAACAGCTGAACGCCAGGTCACCGCTCGTTCATAAGTAGCGTAGACTCGGCGGACGCTTCGTGTGGAGTCGGCCCGCAGTCGGGGCCCCGGCTCGGCTGAGGGAGCGGTCACATGGACACTGAGTGCCGCGGGCGTACCCCCTCTCGAACGCGGTGCTGCTTAGTACTTCTCGCCGGTGTCGCGTTGTTCCTGCCACGCGCGGCCGTCGCACAGGGCCTGACCGGCTCCCTCATTGGAACGGTCAGAGACGAACAGGGCGGCGTCCTTTCCGGGGCGGTCGTCCGCGTCGGCTCGCCGGCGCTGATTGGCGGGCCGGCGACGCAAACGACGAACGAGAAGGGCCAACTGCGTTTCCCGGCCCTGCCTCCCGGTCCATACGTGCTCGACATCGAGCTCCGGGATTCGCGACCTATCGCGAAGAGGACATCCGCATCGGCGCAGGCGCCACCATCGAGAGAACGGCCGTTCTGACGTTGGGCGGCCTCGCGGAATCGATCGCGGTCGAGGGAGCGGGCTCGCGCATCGAAGCACGAGACCCTGGGTTCGGAACCCGCTTCGGCGCCGAGGATCTCGAAGCGATCCCGACGCGACGGGCGAGCATGTTCGACTTCATCCGGGCCGCCCCTGGCATCTCGCCGACGTCGCCGGGCAAGCGGCACGGCGACCACGGTGTCCGCGTTCGGCTCCGGCACCAACGAGAACCAGTTCCTGATCGACGGCACCAATTTCACCTGCCCGTGCAACGGCGTCGCGCGAGCCGAGCCTGGCGTCGACTTCATTCAGGAAGTGCAGGTCCAGTCCGTCGGCGCGTCCGCCGAGTTCGGCAACGTGCAGGGCGCCGTCATCAACGTCGTCACCAGACAGGGAAGCGAGCGGTTTCTGTATGACGCCTCGTACTATGGGCAGACGGCCGGCCTGACCAGCCAGCCGGTCCGACTCCCATACGGCTCAGGCCGAGCAGGACAAGCGGCTACGAACGCGCCGGTACCGCGACTTCACGACGAACCTCGGCGGTCCTGCGGTTCGCGATCGGCTGTGGTTCTTCGCGGGATACCAGTATCTGCGCGACTACGACAGCCAGCCGGGCACCGATCCCGCAATTCCCGCGGACCTACGAGCAGGACAAGATCTTCGCGAAGCTCACGTGGCAGCTGGCTCCGCGGCTGGCAGTTGGTGCAAAGCGTGCACGACGAGTTCTGGGTCAATCCCGAACAGCCGACGATCGTGAAGCCGTTCGAAGCCACCCTGCGTCTGCACGCCTCGGTGCCGGCGATCACCTTCGGCCACCTGACGCACACGTCGTCGCCCAACACGGTGTGGGACGTGCGCGTCGGACGGTTCGTCTACGCGCAGAGAGGACGACCCGAGCACCGGCAATCGGACGACGCCGAGCCGGTTCGACCGCGTGACGAGTGTCTTCAGCGGCGCTCCGCAGACGTTCGGCGGGCTGACGCTGATCCGCGACGACCGCCAAGGCGACCCTCAGCCACTACCGGCCTGCGCTGCTCGGCGCCGATCACCAGTGGAAGATCGGCGGGCAAGTCGAAAGGGGCGAGGCCACGGGCCCAGCGTCATTCCGACCGGCGTGAGGTTCGTCGACGACAACGGGCAGCCGTTTCAGGCCATCTCGAGCGATCCCTCCATGACCGGCGGTCCGTTCATCACCGCCGCCGCGTTCGCGAGCGACGCCATCACGGTGGGCGACCGGCTGACGATCAATGCCGGCGTGCGGTTCGACCACAGCCGCGCCATCAGTCAGGACCTGCACGCGCTCGATCCGCCAGGACGCGAAACCGATCGAGATCGTCGGCGGCCTGGGAACGCTGTACACCTGGAACCTCGTGGTCGCCGCGCCTGGGTGTCACCACGAAGCTCACCGCCGACGGCCGAACGATGCTGCGCGGCGAGCTACGGGCGGTTCAGCCAGGGCGTGCTGACCGGAGAGTTCAGCGCCTTCCACCCCGGCGTGACGCCGGTCACGACCACGGCGTTCGATCCGCGACCGGCGGCTACACGCGCGTCGTCTCGGTGGTCGATCCCAAGAAGAACCTGCTGCTCGATCCCGGACATGCGCGCGCCGCACACCGACGAGTACTCCATTGGCGTCGATCGCGAGGTCGGTCGCCGGCTCGCGGTGGCGGTCGCCTACGTCCGCAAGGATGGCGCCGATTTCATCGGCTGGACCGACGTCGGCGGTCAGTATCGCGAGGAGCGCGCAACGGTTGCCCGACGGCACGCACCGTGCCGGTGTTCGCGCTCGTCAACGCGCACGGCCGATCGACGCTTTCTGCTGACGAATCCCGACGGCTACTCGCTGACGTACAACGGCCTCGTGATGGTCGTCGAAAAACGCCGCGTCGCACGGCTGGCAGGCGTTTGGCTCGTACACGTTCTCGAGAGCGTCCGGGCTGCAGGCCTCCAGCGGGACGACCGCCGCGGGCGCGCAGGTCAGCACCGTGGCGCTCGCCGAGCCCTGACCGTTCGGGCGCGATCCCAACGATCTCACCAACGCGCGCGGCCGGCTGCCCAACGATCGCCCGCACATGTTCCGGGCGATGGGCAGCGTCGACGTGCCACGGACCGGCTTCGTGGTCGCCGCCAACCTGCAGATCTTCAGCGGCAAGCCGTGGGCGGCACGGCGCAGGTCGTGCTGCCGCAGGGCGACCAGCGCGTCCTGCTCGAGCCGCGCGGCTCGCGCCGGCTGTCGTCGCAATCGCTGCTCGATCTGCGCGTGTCGAGGACGATCCGCTTCGGCGGCGCGAGACGCATCGAGCTGCTCCTCGACGTGCTCAACGCGCTCAACGACACGGCGGAAGAGGGCCTGGCGACGGACAATCTGTTCAGCGCGAACTTCGGTCAGCCGACGTCCTTCATCGATCCGCGCCGCGCGATGGTCGGCGTCAGGTTGAACCTGGGCCGGTAAGCGGCCGCTTCGCTATTTCGGCAGATCGATCAGGACGATGTCCGAGTTCTCCCGCGAGCGGTCGAACACGATCTGTTTGCCGTCAGGCGTGATGTCGAACGTGTCTGAAGGCGCCCTGATTGCTGAGGCGCGTGAGCTGACGTGGCGTCTTTCGTCGCGAAATCGAGCAGCCAGAAGTCCAGCGACGGAATGAGCGGCAGGTACACCAGGCCCGTTCCGTTGCGGCAAGAAGCGATAGCCGCCCGGACGGGCCCGCACGGGCGGCAGCTCGACCGGGGCTGCCATCCGGTCGCACGCCGAGGAGCGCGACCTGGCCGGTGAAGAACGTGCCGGCATACACAATCAGCGTTCCCGTCCGGCGACCAGACCGGATTGACCGCCTGACCGGTGACGAGCCGAACGGGCACGCCGCCATCCACCGGGATCTTGAACAACCCCGGACCCTGCGCGTCGCGTGCCGCCTGCGACGATCCACGTGCCGTCCGGCGACCAGTCGGCGGTGCCCTGGCCGACCGCTCCTTGGATCGTCGATGGACGGGGCCAGCGTCCGTGAGCTCCTGCCGTCCGCCGACATGATCGACAGGTGCCGCTTTCCCTCCTGTCTGACGATGACGGCCACGCGGCTTCCGTCCGGCGACACCGCGGGCGGCTCGGACAGCGCCCCGTCCGCGCCCTTCCGGACTTCGAGCGCCTGCCCGTCCTGGATCCGCCACAGCCCATCGCCCGTCCCGTGGGCGGACAAATAGAACAACGATGTCCCGCCGAAGCGCGGCGCCAGCGCCCGCGCCGTCGGCAGCGGATACGGTTGGACGTCGCGATCCTCGGCCTGACGATCGAGCAGCGGCACGCGCCACAGGCTGGCGGTGGGGTTGGCGACGGTGGCGACGACGCGCCGGCCGTCGCGACTGGCCGACACCGACGTGTATTGCTCGAGGCCCGAGCTCACGCGGCGAGTCACCTTGCGCTCGACATCGAGCGCCCACAGCCACGGTCCCGACCGATCCTCCGCGCGCGCGACGTAGAGCAGCGTGCGCGCGTCGAGCGGCGCCAGGAAATTCACGGCGGTGCCGCTGCTCGGTCAGTCGCTCCGGCGATCCGCCCGAGGGTCGAACGCGCCACACGTCCATCGCGTCGGTCGGGTCCGGTCCCGTGCGCGAAGTAGATCCACTGGCCGTCCGGTGACCAGACCGGATTGTGGTTGTGCATGCCCCTCCGCATTCACGAGGATCTGACGGGCGTCTGCGCCAGTGCGGTCCGCGACAAACAGGGGATCGCCGTCGTCGTTCTTGAAGTAGGCGAGGCGGGTGCCGTCGGGAGACCAGGCCGGAGCGGTGGCGCCCTTGCCCAGGAACGCCCGTGGCGTGCCGCCCATCAGGGGCATGAGCAGTCTGTGCCATCGACGGCCCGGTGTCGAGACTGAACCAGATCTCCGCGCCGTCGCCGGAAAAGCCCGATCTTCCGAAAGGTGAACGACGTCGGATTGCGAGCGGCGGGATGTCCTGCGGTGAGATTGCGAAGTCCCCGTGCCCACCTGGCTCAGCCAGAGGTCGAACTCGCCATCGTGGTCGGCGACGAAGGCCACGAACTTCCCGTCGGGCGAAATTTCGGCGCCCCCTTCTGTGCCCTCCCAATCCGTGAAGCGCGTGAACTGCGCGTTGGCCAGCGGGTTCTCCGGCGTGGTCGCCGGGCGCCGGGCCTCCCAGACGCCGACGCCCGCGGCGAGCGCGACGACCGCGACCCACGGCAGCCACGTCGTGCGGGTCTGTGCACGGAGCGGGCGGCGCCACCGCCACTCCGGAAGTGCCCGGCAGCACTTCGTCGATCGCGTCGATCTCGATCCTGACGTCGCCGATGTCTCTCAGGCGCTGCTTCGGATCCTTCGCGAGGCAGCGGCGCAAGAGCCGTTGAATGGCTGCGCGGTGTTGCCGCCGGGAGGGCCGACCAATCGGGCTCGCGCTCGAGAATCTTTCCAATCGTGTCCGATACCGTCTCACCCGCAAATGCCACGCGCCCGGTCAACATCTCGTAGAGCACGCAGCCGAACGCCCAGATGTCGGCGCGCTTGTCGACCACCTGCCCGCGCGCCTGCTCCGGGCTCATGTAGGCCGCCGTGCCGAGAATGACCCCTGCCTGCGTGCCGTCGATCGGATCGGGCCCCGAAGAGTCGGTGCTCGCCGGCTTCGCCAGCCCGAAATCGAGCACCTTCACCACGCCGTCCGGCGTGATCGTGATGTTCGCGGGCTTCAGGTCGCGGTGGATGATCCCTTTTTCATGCGCGACCTCGAGGGCTTCGGCGATCTGTCGCGCAAGCGTCAGCGCTTCTTCGATCGGCAACCCCGGGGCTTGAGGGTTGAGAACCCGGAGTGTGGCCAGTTTCTGGCCCAGGGTCTCGCCGTCCACGAGCTCGAGAATCAGAAAACGGAGGCCGTCCGCTTCTTCCAGCCCATAAATCGCGCAGATGTTCGGATGGTTCAGCGCGGCGAGCATCCGTGCCTCGCGCTCGAAGCGTGCGAGCCGATCCGGATCGCTCGTCATCGCGCGCGGCAGGATCTTGATCGCGACGTCTCGCCCGAGCTTTGCGTCGTGCGCGCGGTAGACCTCACCCATGCCCCCCGCGCCGAGCAACGTCTGCAGGTGATACCCGCCCAGGGTGTGACCGATCATGGCGGCGGGCGTTACCGCTGACGCGATGTGCGCCGCCGCGCGCACCGGCGTGTCGAGGAATCCATCGGCGGACTCGGGTTCCTTGAGCAGCGATTCGACATCGCGCCGCAGCGCCTGGTCATCAGGACACGCTTCCGCGAGAAACGCCGCGCGCTCGCCTGGCGGCTGGTCACGCGCCGCGTGATACAGCTCCTCGACCCGCTTCCAGCGCTCAGGCGTCATGTGATGGACAGGAATGCCGCCATCTTAGCCCGTTTTGTCGATCGTGCCAGTTTTTGCGGCCCGTTTCCGCTTCCTAGACAGGAGGATCTCATATGAAAGGCTTCACGCTTGTGATGGCAGCAGCGGCAGCGTGTCTCTGGCTGAGTCCTGTGGTGGGACGGGCTGAACATGACGGTCGCCAGGGGGGTGAGCGTCAGGATCGCGACGACAGAGCATCAGGCACACACACCCTGACCTGTGGTCCTGAGAAGACGATCGGGCAAGCAATCAAGGGACTGAAACCGGGAGACACCCTCCTGGTGAGCGGGACTTGCAATGAGAACCTTGACGTTGGCGAGGAGGTTCACCGGATCACCCTGGACGGTCAAGGGAGCGCAAGCATCAACGGCGATTCGAGTGCGAGCGCTGTCTCTGTGACCGGCACTGGAATCACGATACGAGGATTCGTCATCACCGGAGGCGCGCCACAGGGTATCGCCGTCACGGATGGCGGGGCCGCGGTGATTGACGGGAACACGATTCAAGTACGCGGACAGGAACGGGATCGCCGTGTTTCGAAACAGCTCGGCCGACATCGTCAACAACACGATCCAGAACAATCCCCTGGCCGGAATCGCGATCCAGTCGAACTCGAGCGCTCGCATCGGGTGGACGGGTCCTCCCAACAACCGGGTGAGCGCGCCGAACACGATTCAGAACAATGGAGCGCAGGGGGTTCAGGTGTACAGAGGGTCGTCCGCACAGATCTTCTCGAACACCATCCAGAACAACGGCAGCCACGGCGTCTTCGTGGACCGAAACGCGCAGGCTGAGATCGCGGCCTGTACTATCACCGGCAACGCTGGCGATGGCATTCGCGGGATGAGGAATGCCGGAGTGGACATCGGGACTGATGCGACGCACGCGACGCCGCAATTCGACGACGATACCAACACCGGGGTCAACGGCGGATACGGCGTGCGCTGCACGATCGACGGTTTTGTGGACGGCAGCCTCGGAGCTCTGACCGGAACGCTGGGAGGCAAGAACTTCGTGCGAGGGTTGCACCGACAGCGTGGCGCCGTAGCCATATGCGGATCGCCATCGGCCCGGCCGGTGGCGATTCTCAACTCTCGCGCGAATCGGGCGTGTCGCCGCGCATCTCGCGCTGCAGCCACGCCTTTGCCAGCCGCCAGTCGCGCATCACCGTGTCGGGCGACACCTTCAACACGGACGCCGTCTCCTCGACGCTCAACCCGCCGAAGAACCGCAGCTCGATGACGCGACTTTTCCGCTCATCGAATGTCGCCAGCGCGTCGAGCGCGTCGTCGAGCGCCGCGAAGTCCTCACGCGGCTCGTTGGTGACGACAAGCCCCTCGTCGAATGTTACCTGCGCCGCGTCGCCGCCACGCTTCTGCGCGTGCCGCGTGCGCGCATGGTCGACGAGAATGCGGCGCATCACGCGAGCGGCCACGGCGAGGAAATGTGCCCGGTCGTGCCACTGGACGTCGCTCGCATCGACCAGCCGGAGATACGCCTCATTGATCAGCGCCGTCGCCTGAAGGCTGTGGCCCGCGCGCTCGTCGGCCATGCAGCGCCGTGCGATTTGGTGGAGTTGCTGGTGTACGAGCGGAATCAGGCGCTCGAAGGCGCCCTCGTCGCCTCGCCCCCAGCTGAGAAGGAGCCCGGTGACCTTCGTGGGGTTCTCAGGAATTTCCCATTCTAGGCCTTTTGGGGCCGCATTCCAGTTTTGTCGGCTGTTTTCCGCTTCTAGAGACAGGGGGAAAACATGTCCAGCAAACGGCGAACAGCCGTCATCTCTTCGGTGCTCGCACAGGGAACTCTCGCGGCACTTCTTGGCGTGACGCTCGGCTGCGGTGCGAGCTCGCTGCCAGCACCGACGCCGCCGACGGCACCATTTCCCGCCACACCTGCTCCCGTGGCGTTTAGTGGGGTGTACACGCTCACGGCCAGCGCCAGTACCGTGGCGGCTGGAGACCCACTGAGCGTGAGTTGGACCGCTTCGGCCGGGGCGGTCTTGGATTGGATTGCGCTCATCAGGGTGGGCGACCCGAATAACGACAACGGCTGGTGGGATTACACGGGAGGCAAGACGTCCGGCACGCTCGCGCTCACCGCGCCGACGCAGCCGGGCCAGTACGAGTTCCGTTATCTACCGAACGACGGTTATGTCGATGCCGCACGAAGCAGTCTGGTTTCGGTCGAATCCCGTTGAGGAGCACACATATGTCCCGTCACCTGTTCGCGCGCGCAGGCATCGCGAGTCTTGACGGCCTTTTGGGAATGAGCCTCGGGTGCGACAAGGCGCCTTCGGGACCCACTTCTGCTGCTGCGCCGGCTGTGACGGCCGTCTCCCCGAATACCGGACTCACAGTGAGGTCCGTCTCACCGGCAGCAGGACTGATCGGTGAGCCGATGAGGGTTGCTGGCGCTGGCTTCCTGTCTGGCGCAACCCTGACTCTGGATGGCGTTCCGGCGAGAGTCATCAGCGTCACAAGCACGGTCATCACAGCCACGACGCCAGCCCATGCACCCGGAACGGTGGACCTGGTCGTGATCAACCCTGACGGCCAGCGCGGAACGCTGACCGGCGGCTATCGCTTCGTCCCCGTCGAAGCCTTTTCTGCGACTGCCAGTCCGAGCCTTGTCGCGTCTGGGGCCCAACTCACGATGACGTGGGTGGCCCCGAATGGGCGAGGCTGCAACGGGGGCGGGGACTGGATCGCGTTGTACAAGGTAGGAGCCCCGACGACACGGGGGCCGCGAATGGGCATTCCGACCTCTGGTTCGTGCACGTGTGCGGCGCCGCCTCCGGCACATCGACTCTCAGCGCGCCGCTTCAGCCCGGTCAGTTCGCGCGAAGCGGCCCCGTGACGGTCACGGCTTCGGCGTTGCCGTCGGTCCTGCTTCCAACATTGAGCGTCGATGAGGGAAGGTCGAGCAACCGTCAGATTCTGGTTCAGCGGGAGTGGCTTTGACGGGCCGCACGAGGTTTCTGTCGGGGCGCTACTTCAGCTGAAAAAGGATAGCGCGCGGTGATCCGCGGACGACTTCGACCGTCTCGTCCGAGCCGTCGGGCAGGTGGTGCATCGTGCCGGCCTGGACGTCGCTCTCCGTCGGGGCATCGCCGTGCTGCGTCACACGGACTCTTCCTGCGCCGAGCCAGACGATCACGGTCTCACGTGCCGGAAGATAACGGAGTCCCCCGGAGCCTGACGCCCACAGGTAGTCCCACGCCGTCACGCGGTCGTCGTCGAGGATCTGCTTTCCGCCCTCGCGCGGAAATGGCGCCGCGCCCACGTCGGCGGCGGGCAGCCCCGAAGCCGTCTCTTGCTTCAACTCGATGAACACCGCCCGCAGCGGCGGATCGGTGTTCCCTTCCTCGATGTGTGTCGTGCCTTTTCTGGTCGTCGAGAGGCTGCCGACCTCCGTGATGGCTGCGCGTGCCGTGCCATCCGGTGCGGTAATCAGCCGACCTCCTCTGGCGTAGTACGTGCCGACCTGGTCGTACACATGCCGATGCATCGCCGTCGGCTGTCCCTTCGGCCAGACGATGTCCCACACGGTGATGCGATCCGTGTCGAGCAACTTCGTGGCGTTGGTGCGAGGGAAAGGCGGCGGCAGAACTACCTGGGCGCTGACGACCACGATACACATCAGCAGCAGCGTGATGAGTCCCCGCACCTTCATCAACCCCTCCGCGAATCAGAACCTGCAACCGCGATGCTACACCCTGGTCGACCCTTTCCCCAGACTCTCAAAGGCACTTGCCGGCGTGCGGCATGGCTCGAACGGCGCGACTGATCGCACGGGCGATTTTCAGCCCGCCCTGGCCCGAGGGTTCGATTGGATTCGCGTAGTCCCCTGGCTCGGTGCAGATGCTCCTCAACTCCAAGGCATCGAGCCCGAGGTCAATCGCCGTCCGCAGGATGACGTCATTGAACAACGCAAGCCCGACGCGGGCGATCGTCGCGCGCTCCGGTCCAAGGGCAGCGTTGTACACGGTGCACACCCGGGTGCATCGCTGCAGCGCGATCGCGTCGTGAATCGCGCTTCGATACCTGCGCTCGAACGCGTCAAGACGATCGGCAAACGCCTGCAACGCCTGTGCGCTCGATCGCATCCCTTTCTGAACACGCGCTCGAACTCTCGTCGTGCTGGTTATGCAAAGTTGCTGTCGCGTCCTCCGAGCTTCCAAGGCCCGATGCTTGCATTCGGGATCCACAGGAAGGCGGTGTCGGCTAAAACGGAAGAACTGGCGGGCTCGACAGCGATCGCGCGGAAGCCGATGACTCCCCGGGTCCACGCGGTGCTGGATGATGCGGTTGCGAGTACCTACCTGGCGACGGGCATGTGGTTGTCCGGACGTCATCGCCGTGCCGCCGCGCTTGCGTTCGCGAATGGCGCGCTCGTGCTGGGTCTGTCACTGTTGACGGATTACCCTGGCGGCATCTGGCGGTTGATCAGTTTCAAGTCGCATGGCGTCGCTGACGGCATGCAGGCCGGACTCGCGGGAATTGGCCCAATGCTGCTCGGATTCCCGAACGATGCTGAAGCGGCGTTTTTCTACGGACAGGCGGCCAGTGAAGTCGGCGTCATCGCTGCGACCGATTGGAATGCGAAAGCGTAAGGTGCGTGCCGGGGCGCGACCCGCTTTACCGCCCTGCGCCCCCGTCTTCGAGGTACTTCTTCATGTTCTGAAGCCGCTCTGTGAACGAGGCAGTCCGCCGCGCCTTGTCGGCTTCACGGGCGGCATCATCGGGCAGCATCGAGTTGTCGTAGACGAAGGCGTAGATCAGCTTCGAGGTTGTCGTGGTGACCGGCCTCGCCTCGAACGTGCCGTGGTAGAGGTTGTACGGTTGACCGTCCTTGACGGGCTGGGTGTACGTATAGGACGCGGGCGTCTTTCCGACGAGCACTTCGCCCCCGCCCAGCGTCCGTACCGCCCCGAGCTCGCCGTCCTTGCCGGACGTGATCGTGCATGGAGTCTTCATCCATTCGGCGACTGCACAGTAGCCGCCGAAACGTTTCCAGACATCGGCGGCCGGGCGATTCACCGTCACCTCCATATAGAGGGAGACATAGGTCGGTGACGCGACCGCGCTGCTCCGTGAGGCTTCGGCGGGCGTCTGCCCGTTGGCTGCACTGACGGCGTAGAAGAAGACACTTGCAAGCGCTGCAGCCGTCCCGGCCACTCGACTCATCATGGGATCCTCCCTGCACCGCACCGGGCGCACCATCTGCTCGGAAAGCTTAGCATTGAGATCGTCGCGGAGCATCCTCGGGTTCGCTTCCAGGGGCCGGCGCACGTGCGATTTTTGCACCTGCTGGGCTTGACCTGCCAAGGTTGCTCGCCGGCTCCATCAACCGTTGGCCATTGGCCCGGCGATCAGCGGAACACAGCGTGTCCCTGAGCGCGTTCATCCGCGAGCACCACGAAGCAATCATCAGCGAATTCGCCGTCTTTGCCAAAACGCTGATGCCGCCTGCCGCGCAAATGACGGAGGCGGAACTGCGCGACCACGCCGCGGAAATCCTGGCGGCGATTGTTGAAGACATCAGCACCCCGCAGACCTCGGTTGAACAGTCTCTGAAATCGCAGGGGCGCGGCTCCGCGAATATTCATGGAAATCACCGGGAAGCTGCACGCAGATCATCGCATTCAGCACGGATTCACGTTTCGGTCGGTCCTCGCGGAGTTTCGTGCGCTGCGGGCGACCGTGCTGCGCCTGTACGAGGAAAGCGGCGAAACGGACCTTACGGACGTCCGCCGCTTCAATGAGGCGATCGACGAATCGCTCACCGAGTCGATGGATCGATTCGCGCTTCTGACCGACCGATTTCGCGATGAGTTCGTCGGCTGTGACTTGCGCACCCCGCTCGGGGCCGTCATGGCCGGCGCCGCCCTGCTGGCCGTACCCGAGGACAACCCGGAACGGCGAGCGCGTGTCGTGGCGCGGATCCTGACCAGCGCGCAACGGATGGAGAGCGCATGATCGGCGACCTCCTCGATCTGACGCGCGCGCAGTTGGCCGGATCCATTTCGCTCGCGCGGCGGCCGATGGACCTTCAGGAGGTGTGCGACGAGGCAATGACCGAGATCCGTGCGGGCCATCCCGATGCGGTCGTGCGGTTACACGCGAGCGGCGATCTCCGTGGCGAGTGGGACGACCCTGACCGGCTCGCGCAGGTTGTATCCAACCTGGTCGGCAACGCCATACAGCACGGCAGCGCGACACCCGTCACGGTCACCGCGCAGGAGCAGCGCGACTTGGTGACCTTCTCCGTGCACAACGGTGGTGCGCCGATTCCGCCGGGCGTCATGGCCGTCGTCTTCGAACCGCTGACTCGCGGCGCGGCGGAAGGTTCGTCGAGCAGCATCGGCCTTGGCTTGTTCATCGCGCGGGCCATCGTGTCGGCACACCGTGGTCGGATTGCCGTCAGTTCATCGGCGCGTGCGGGCACCACGATTTTCCGTGGAACTCCCGAAGGCGTTGCCTGCGCGGATCTGAAGTCGTCACTCCGATATACGGAGGTTGACGGGCGCGCTCGGAGCCTGTGCGGCCCGGGGACCGTACACGATCGACGATAGCCCAAGTTCGTACGCGCCGAGATCGGGTGCCGCGCCAGCGAACCCGTCGTTGATGTTCGGGAGGACGACGCCAGCGTCCACGGCGTTGCAGTCTGGTTTCAGCGTCAGGTTCTGAGGGGGAATCGGAACAGGCGCCGGGCCGGGCACGTTGAACGCCGTGAAACACGATGCGTGATTGATTTGGCGTCCCTGCAGGTCAAGTCCAGATGCCGCCCCGAGACCGGACAGGCTCGAGTAGAGCACCCCGCCCGTACCGGAAGGGCGTCGCGCTTGGGCCCCAGTCGAAACCGTCGTTGTTGAAATCAGTGCGCCAGTCCTTGACCGCCGATCCGAAATCCCAGATCTGTCCGCCGGACACCGACACCCACAAGTTGTTCTTCACGATCGATCGCAGCAGATGGGCGTCGTTGACCGAGAACATCTGTCCCCACATCACGATCGTGTGTGCGCGATGACCGATCGGCCCGTGGTTCGGAACTTGAACGGGGTTTCCATGAAGCCGACCAGCTGGTTTCTCAGGATGTGCCACGGCGAGCCGTTCTGGGGCTGATAGCTGATGCCGTTGTGCGCCGCGTTCTGGATTCGGTTTCCCCATACCCGGATATTCGGACCACCCGGGTCGCCCTCGAACCCGTCGTCCGACGTGTCGAAGATGTCGTTGCCGAAGACGTCGATGTTGTAAGTGCCGTTCGAGATCCCGTCGGCGACGTTGGAGATGCGGTTGTGCGCGACCACGTGCCCGAAGCTCGCGACGGAATACCCGTTCAGCTCGATGCCTTCGCCGTCGAGGCTTTCGGTCGAGTACGGAGTGTCGCCGACGATGGTGTTGTCGGCGATGTACCAGTAGCTGCCGCCGCGCTGCAGGTAGATGGAGTAGTGGTTGTTGAAGAACGAGCAGCGGCTGATGACGACAGCGGTCGGCGCGTTCTTCGACATCAGCGCGTACGGCTGGTCTCTGATCGTGAGGCCTTCGAGCCACACATAGCTGGCCGAGACATCGATTCCCGCAAACAGCGCTTCGCCGTCGCCGGCGCCCTTCCACACGACGTAGGTGCTTGCGGTGCCAGCCCTGGTGAACGTGATGCGCCCGCCGTAGCTGCCGCCATGGACGAGGACGATCCGGCGAAATCCTGCTGCGCAACCCCAGGTTCGACCAGCTCTGGGGCCGGCCGCCGCACATCACAACGGCGTCCACTACAGCGAAGTCTGCGAAGGCTACCATCTCGACGGCCGTCGGATCGCATCGGACGAGTGGCCGGGGGCTCGTGCCGTCCTGCACGGAGAAACCGTCGAGAACGAGGTCTACGAGATCGTCCACGCCAGCGATCGCCGGATCGCCTGTTGGTTCGGCGCGATTCCCCTCCGCAATACCTCCGGCGAGATCGCGGGCGCCGTGGTGGTGTTCCGCGACGTGACCGACGAGCGGCGCACCAAGGAGGCGCTGCGGCAGGCGAATGCCGCACTCGCCGAAGCCGATCGCCGCAAGGACGAATTTATTGCGGTGCTCTCGCACGAAATGCGCAACCCGCTCGCGCCGATCCGGTACGCCCTGCCGCTGCTCGGCGAGGAGCCGTTCGGGGAACGTGGCCGGCGCGCGATCGCGGTCATCGAGCGGCAGGTCGCCCATGTCGTGAGGCTGGTCGATGATCTGTTGGACGTGTCCCGGATAGCGACCGGCAAGATCGAATTGCGTCGCGACCTCCTCACGCTCGGCTCCATCGTCAGCACGGCGGTCGAAGCCGCGTCACCTGCCATCGCGGCGGCCCGGCACAGCCTCGACATCGCCGTTCCCGACCACCCGATCTGGCTTCACGTGGATCCCGCACGGATCTCGCAGGCGATGACGAACCTGCTCAACAACAGCGCCAAGTACACACCGCAGGGGGGACGGATACGACTAGAGGCGGCCGCCGACGATGGAGGCGTCACCATACGCGTGATCGACAACAGCGTCGGACTCGACCGCGAGGCGCTGACGACTGTCTTCGAGATGTTCCGACAGGCGGGTGCTCGACACGGCAGCCAGGGTGGACTCGGAATCGGCCTGACGCTGGCAAAACAGCTGGTGGAGATGCATGGAGGCTCGATCGACGCGCACCGCGACGGCGAAGGCCAGGGGGCGGAGCTCGCGATCCGCTTGCCGCTCGCTGTCGCGACAGCTCCGACGACGGAGCAGCAGCCGCCGCCCGCGGCCAATGGGCAGCCTGCACGCCTGAAGGTGCTCGCCGTCGATGACAACGTCGACCTCGTGGAGATGCTCTCGATGGTGGTCGAAGCGGCCGGACATCACGTCCGCAAGGCGTTCGACGGGGCGAGCGGGATCTCCGCCGCACTGGAATACCAACCGGATCTGATTCTGTTGGACGTCGGCCCCGATATGAACGGCGCCGAGGTTGCGAAGGAACTGCGCCGGCATCGGGAAATGGCCGGCGCACGGATCGTCGCCCTGACGGGATGGGGTCACGCCGAGGACCGACAGCGCACCGCGGATGCGGGATTCGACGACCACCTGACGAAGCCGGCAGACCCGGGACAGATCCAGCGAATCCTCGAAGAGGCGGTGCGTATCCAGGACTGATCCACACCCATGCGACGTGCCGTGTTGCAGCGGCCGGCAGCGCGACTGAGACGTGGGCTCCGGTGGTCAGGAACGATGCGGCTGGACTGAATTGCCGATCAGGCGTTCACGAAGTTCCCACGCGTTCTCGAGGGCGGCACCGCTCGCGGTGTTGTCGAACACACACCACACCTGCTCTGCGGCCGAGATGCCGCCGATGCTGGCGGCCAGGGCCGCCATCGCATGCTCGTCATAGCGCGACCAGTACCTCCGCGGGGAGCCGTGGAGCCGAAAATACACGACCCGTGGCCAACCGGCCGGAGTCGCTGCCTCCAACACTGGTGGAGGATCCGCCGCAACTCGGGATACTCGGTAGCGCGCGAGCAGCGATGCCACACGCGGCGAGAACCACGTGGCGTGCCTCGGCTCGCAGACGAGGGGGCCGTCATACGCCCTTCGCACCATATCCAGGAAGCCGGGCACCACAGAACCGTCAAAGGACAGCGACGGCGGCAACTGGAAGAGCAGCGGCCCTCGTTTGTCGGCCAAGCCGTCGGTCTGAGACAGAAACGTGATGAATGGCTCTCGCGCGTGCTGCAGTTTCAGGTCGTGCGTGATCGCCCGGGGCATCTTGACCGCGAACCGGAACCCCGGAGGGGTGCTTTCACGCCACTTCGCATACGTCTTGACGGTATGTGGCCGATGGAACGACGAATTGATCTCTGCGCAGGCGAGCCGGCGTGAGTAGCGCTGGAGATGTGTTCCGGCCGAGTCGAAGCGCGACGTCATCACTCCGGAAATCGACCACCCCGCCGTCCCCACGCGGATGTCTACCGCCTTCGTCATGACCTGTGTCTCAGTGAGGATCCTCATTAATGCAACGCGGCCACTGCGACCGGGTCAGCCGGCGTCGTTGGCGTCGCTACGTGGCGCCTATCAAGTCGCCGCGCGTCATCCGGTACTCTCAGGTCTGCGACCGTTAAACGGAGTGTCTGGCGTTGAATCCCGTCATGCCTGCTGCCTTGAGCAGGTAGTCCCGACTGCTGGCGAGGAGGGCGAAATCTGCCGACAGACGATTGGCCAGCAGCTTCCCATGGCGTTTGCGAATGACACCGCCCACGATCACCGTGTCGATGTTGGAGGTATCGGCGTAGACCACGACCGTGCCTTCCGGGTCGATCACGGGTTGTGTGTTGACCTTCCGCGTATCGAGCATCACCACATCGGCCTGCTTGCCCAGGTCGAGGCTCCCAATTGTTTGTGCCATCCCGAGCGCCCTGGCGCCCTGAAGTGTCGCGAACTCGAGCACATCCTTGTGGGTGAGGGTGGGCGCAAACTTCTCATCAGGCGTCGGCGTCATCGCGAGAATGCGTTCCGCCACCAGCGCTGTTCGCATCTGCGTGAACATGTCCCCGGGCACGCTGGAGGCGACGTCGATGCTCAATGACGGGCGGATGCCGCGTTTGAGTAATTTTCCGGTTGGGGGCATCCCGTGCCCCATGAGCATCTCCACGTAGGGAGCCACCGACGTGAACGCGCCCGATGCCGCCAACAGGTCCAGTTCCGCGTCAGAGGAATCAGTGCAGTGGATGCAGGTGGTGTCGGGGCCCAGCACTCCCAGGCGGGCGAGATCGGCGATGTGGTGGTGGTGATGCCCGTGGCGACGGTAGCCGGCGTGCACGCTGACGCGAAGCCCCAGTTCCCTCGCAAGGGCCCAATCGGCCTTGATCACCTCGTCAGTGACAGCGCCCGGAGCCCTGGCAGACATTCCAAGCGTCACCAACTGTGAATCGTCGGAGAGCACCTCCTTGCGAATCCTGCGGATGTCCTGCGGGTGGCCTTTTGAACTGGCACCCCAATAATCGGGCGAGCCGGGGGCTCCATGGGAGTACACCGCCCTGATACCCGAATCCCGCAACCCCTTGATCGCGGCGTCGGCGTGTTCGGGCGTGCGGGAAATATGGGACCAATCGAGCATGGTGGTGATGCCCGCGTTGAGCGCCTCCAACGCGCCCATGTAGTTGGAGATGTACACATCCTGGGGCCGATAGAGCGGATTGAGCGTGGCGAGGATGCCCGCGAAATACTCATCCAGGGTGCAACTGGGCAGCACACCCTTGACCGCGGTTTGCCACGTATGCCGATGCGTGTCGATGAACCCGGACATCACAATCATCCCCGAGGCGTCAATCACCTGAGCGCCCTGCACGGCGGCAGGCTGGCCGCTGATCGCCGCGATGCGCCCAGCGTCATCGATGCGAAGGTCACCGTTGACGGGGCCAGACGGCGTGAGGATGGTGCCGTTGGTAATGAGGATCATGCGATCCAGCCGTCCACGTCAGCCGCGAGCGCGTCAGCTTCGGCCGGCCCCCACGAGTTCGGCTCGTACAGGCAGGGCGGCGCCTGCTGACCGAGGATGATGTCGACGACTCGCCACGAGGCCTCGACCCCGGCCTCATCGCCGAACAGTGTCCGATCGCCGCGCAGTGCGTCGCCAAGCAGCCGCTCGTACGGCTGCATGTCGTCGGCGCCGTGATGATGCTCCACGAGACACACCTCCTCGCCCAGCATGGCTGTGCCGGGCCGTTTCGCGAGCGCGTTCAGGGAAACGGACACGTCGGGACTGAGCCGAAACGCGAAGGTGTTCGGCGCGATGGCGGCGTCCCCGAACAGCGAGACTGGCGGCGCTTTCAGACGAACGTGCACCTCGGTCACCGTCGCGCTCAGGCGTTTACCCGTTCGAATCAAGAACGGCACGCCAGCCCACCGCCAGTTTCGGATCGCGAGGCGAGCGGCCACATACGTCTCGACCATGGAATTCGGAGCGACCCCGTCCTCGCCGCGGTAACCACGATACTGCCCGCGCACGATATTTTCCTGTTGCAGCGGTTGAATCGACTTGAGCAGGGTGACCTTGGCGTCGGCAATCGCGGCGGCATCGCTCCCGCTCACCGGCGCCTCCATCGTCAGCAGCGTCAGGATCTGCAGCAAGTGGTTCTGGAACACATCCCGAATGGCGCCGACTTCTTCGTAGAAACGGCCGCGCCCGTTGACGCCGAACTGCTCCGCCATGGTGATTTGCACGCTCGCGACGTGATCCCGATTCCACACGGGCTCGAGAAACCGGTTGGCGAAACGGAAATACAACAGATTCTGCACCGGCTCTTTTCCGAGAAAGTGATCGATTCGGTAGATTGCGGACTCGGTGAAGGCCCGCATGAGCACCCGATTGAGTTCCCGGGCGGACGTGAGGTCCCGGCCGAAGGGCTTCTCCACGACGAGCCGCGCGCGGTCGCCGAAGCCCAGCCCTGCGAGGGCGGTGGCGACGGTTCCAAACAGGCTGGGCGGAATCGCCAGATAGAACAGCGGACGACTGGCGGTCCCGAGCGCCGCGCGCAGGCGCTCAAACGTCTGAGTCGACGCGTAGTCGCCCGCGACATAGGCCAGCCGGGCAGTCAGCGCGGCAAAGGCGTCCTCGTGTAATCCCCCGTGGGCGATCACGCTCTGCCGTGCACGCGCGACCAGTTGCTCGATGGTCCACTCGGGCTTTGCGACGCCGATCACGGGCACCTGCAGGCGGCCGTGGCGGGCGAGCGCCTGCAGCGCCGGAAAGATCTGCTCGTACGCCAGATCGCCCGTTGCGCCGAAGAACACCAGCGCGTCAGCCTTGTCGTCTGGCATGCGGATCCTTCCAGAGCAGATAGCCGCCTGATGCAATCCTGACGGATTCCTTGCGGCCGGTTGCGAGGACCTTCACGTGTGTCCCGCCGACATCGATCACCAGAATGCGCATGGCTCTTGCCAGAGTATGGCGCTGATTCCGCTGCGGCCCAACCATCTCGGGATGGTGCTGCTATAGTCGCGAGCGCGGTGAACGCGGTCCCCTCCGTCATTCGTCCGTGCGCCCCTGGCTGGCCGGGCGTCCCTGCGCGCTGGACCTCCAGCGCGAAGAGCGGCGTGGGCACGGCGCTCGGCTCGGCCAGTCGCGTGTGGTTTACCCTGAGTCACGGCATTCTCAACGAGATCTATTACCCGGGCGTGGATTCCGCGTGCACGCGCGACGTCGGCCTGATGGTGACCGACGGTGCGTCGTACGTCTCGGAAGAGAAACGACACACCCGTTCGGAAGTCTCGCTGCTGGCGCGCGGGGTGCCGGCCTATCACTTGCGCAACACGGCGCTGGACGGCCGGTATCAGATCGACAAAGACGTCCTCTGCGATCCCGCAACCGACGTGGTCCTGCAGCGTGTGCATTTTTCAGCGCTCGACGGGCGTGCGGCGGACTATCGCGTCTACGTGATTGTCGCGCCGCACCTCAACAATCATGGCGCGGGCAATACGGCATGGGTGGGCGACTACAAGGGCGTGCCCATGTTGTACGCGCAGCGGGATGGGTATGCCCTGGCACTGGCCTGTTCGTCCCCCTGGCTCGCGCGATCTGTGGGCTTCGTCGGGCATTCCGATGGGTGGCAGCAACTGCACGCCGACGGACGGCTTGTCGCTTGCTACGAGCGCGCGGAGAATGGCAACGTGGCGATGACGGCCGAGATCGATCTCGGCTCGTCAGGCACGTGTGTCCTGGCCCTTGGTTTCGGGAGTACGGCGGCCGAAGCGGGTCAGCATGCGGTTAATAGTCTGATCACGGGATTCGACAGGGCGACGTCGGCATACGTCGGGGCCTGGCAACGTTGGCATGCGGACCGGCGCGCCTCGGACATCTCCGACCCGGCCACGCGGGCACTGTTCGAATTCAGTGCCGCGGTCCTTCGGATCCACGAGTCGAAATCGTTCCGCGGCGGTGTGATCGCGAGCCTGTCGATTCCCTGGGGATTCGACAAAGGCGACGCGGACCTGGGTGGCTACCATCTGGTCTGGCCTCGCGACCTCGCCGAGACGGCGGGCGGTTTTCTCGCCGTCGGCGCGCACGACGATGCCCGTCGCGTGCTGCGATTTCTGCAGGTCACGCAGGACGCGGATGGTCACTGGTGTCAGAACATGTGGCTCGACGGCTCGCCCTACTGGCTTGGCGTCCAGATGGACGAGATCGCATTGCCGGTGCTGCTGGTGGAGCTCGCGGGCCGGATGGGCGCGTTGAAGGCAGGCGAGCGCCACGCGTATTGGCCGATGGTCCGGCGGGCGGTAGGTTTCCTCGTCCGGAATGGTCCCGTGAGCCCGCAGGACAGGTGGGAAGAAGACGCGGGCTACACGCCGTTCACACTGGCGGCCGAGATCGCGGCGCTGCTCGTGGCCGCAGACGAGGCCGACGTGCACGGCGAGCCCGACGCGGCCCGGTACCTGCGTGAAACCGCCGACACGTGGCATGCATCCCTTGACAGGTGGATGTATGTCGAGAACACCGATCTCGCTCGGCGATGCGGCGTCGAGGGCTACTACGTGCGGGTGGCGGAGCCGGACCAGGCGACCGCGGCGTCGCCGACGAGCGGGTTCGTGCCGATCAAGAATCGTCCGCCTTCAGAGAGCCGCGCGCCCGCCGAGTCGACCGTCAGCCCGGATGCACTTGCGCTGGTGCGTTTTGGACTGCGTGCGGCCAACGATCCGCGAGTCGTAAACACGGTACGAGTGATCGACGAGCTCCTCAAGTGCGAGACGCCGCATGGATCGGCGTGGTATCGCTACAACGGCGACGGATACGGGGAACACGAAGACGGCAGTCCCTTCGACGGCACCGGTATTGGCCGCGTCTGGCCCCTGTTGACGGCCGAAAGAGCCCACTGGGAATTGGCGGCCGGCCACCTCGAGCGTGCAACGGAACTCCTGCGTACGCTGCAGGCCTTCGCAGGCGACAGCCAGCTCATCCCCGAGCAGATCTGGGATGCACCCGACGTACCCGAACGTGAATTGTTCGCGGGAGGCGCGACGGGGTCGGCACGGCCGTTGGTCTGGGCGCATGCGGAGTTCGTCAAGCTGTGTCGCTCAATTCAGGACGGCCGCGTCTTCGACCAGCCTCGTCAGACGGTCGAGCGGTACCTGAAAGCTGACGCGCCCGCGAGCAGGCTGTCAGCCTGGCGATTCAACAATAAGATCCGCACAGTGCCACGAGGCGCGATTCTGCGCGTCGAGACACTCGCGCCCGCGACCGTTCATCTGGGCTTCGACGATTGGTCGCGGATTCAGGACGTCGAAAGCATCAGTACCGGTCTCGGTGTCTGGACCGCGGACGTGGATACGCACGCACTCGCGGTGAATCGGGACGTGAGCTTTACGTTCTGGTGGCCGCAGGGGAACCGATGGGAAGGCGTCGATTTTCGCGTCCTGATGACCGGTTAGTCATGCCCGGGAGGCTTGAATGATCGAACGGCCGGCGCTCGGATGGCTCGCGATCGGCGCGGTCCTGGCGATCGCGTGGCTGGCGAGTCCTGTGTCCATCGGGATCCTGCTGGGTGCCCTGCTGGCATTCACGCTCGAGCCGGTGTACCACAGGCTCGTGCGCCGAACGCGTCGTCCGCTCGCCGCCTCACTGCTGACGGTCATGACCACGGCGGCCGTCATCGTCGGCCTGCTCGGTGAATTCGTCTCGGTATTCATCACGCGAGCGATTACGTTGACGAATACCGTCCGCGAAGAGCTGCGGCCTGACGGCGCGTTGACGGCGCAGTTCAATGCTGTCAGCGGGTGGCTCGGCCGCTTCGGTATTTCCGCAGCCAGCATTACGGCGCGTCTGGCGGCGGCCGCTGAGGGCATCGCATCACGCCTGGGAGGCATGGCGGGCTCGCTCGCGACTGGCACATTCGGGGTGCTTCTGGGCCTCTTCTTCGCCCTGTTGACGATGCATGTCGTATTGCGGCACTGGCCGCGCATGGTGTCGGCGGTCGCGGCCGTTGCCCCGCTCCGCCCGGAACATACGGTCGCCTTGCTCGGTGAGTTTCGACGAGTGGGGCGGCTGACGCTGTCGGGGACCGTGGTGACCGGCGTCGCCCAGGGCGTGCTTGCGGGACTCGGCTTCTGGATAACCGGCGTGCCCGAGGCGACGTTCTTCGGCATTGCGACGGCCCTGGCATCACTGGTGCCCGCCGTTGGCACGCTCCTGGTGTGGGTTCCCGCAGGGCTGTATCTATTCGCCACCGGGCACCCCGGCCGCGGCATCACCGAGCTGCTCTGGGGTGCACTGGTGGTCGTGGGCTTCAGCGATTACGTCGTGCGGCCCCGATTGGTAGGCGGCGAAACCATACCCGCCTTGCTTGTTTTCATCGCGCTGTTCGGCGGGCTGGAGGTCTTCGGGTTGGTGGGGCTCGTCGTGGGTCCGGTTATCATTTCACTCTCCGTCGCCGTGCTCCGCCTTTATGCGGACGAGGAAAGGGTGCGTCGAGGGGAGAAATTGCACAGTCAGGACGGCTGACGGTGCTTTCACGTTTTTTCGGATCAATTCAGCCACACGCGAGAGATGCCATGCCACCGGAGAATACCGCCCTTCACGTCAATCCGGCGGATGAGACCATCCGCCTGGGGCCGCTCACTGTGCGCTTCCTGCTCACTGGAGACTTCTCGACTGGCAGCGTCGCGGCCTTCGAGCTCGCAGTCCCGTCTGCGCAGCGTCTGGCGGCGCCCGCGCACAGCCACGATCATTACGAGGAGACCGTCTACGGCATCGCCGGCGTGTTGACGTGGACTGTCGATGGCACACCCATCGACGTCGGGCCGGGACAGGCGCTCTGCATCCCGCGCGGGGCCAGTCACCGATTCGACAACAACGGCAGCCAGGACGTGAGAGCGCTCTGTGTCATCACGCCCGCCGCGCTGGGTCCGCAGTATTTCCGTGAGGCGGCCGAGGTGATGAACGCGACCCCCGGTGGACCGCCGAATCGCGAGAAGATGGTGGAGATCATGCGCCGCCACGGGCTGACGCCGACCCCGCACCCACTTCACATGCCGTGACGCGCGACATGAGGACGCGACCGTTGGGGTCCCGGCCGGGCGTCAGCTCTGAATCTCGTAGTCGATGGGTTTGAACCGATAGTTGTTCGACATCTCGGCCGAACACGCCGTGAGGCCGATGACCAGATCCATGTGGGCGCGCAGCTCGATGAAATCGCCGGGCCGCGAGAGCGGGGGCCTGACCTTCACTCGACCGTCTTGCCCCATCTCGACATTCATGAAGATGTTGAACGTCGTGGGAATCGCATCAGGCGCGATGCCGTATGCGGCCAATGCGCGCGACAGGTTGTCGAAGCAGCTCGGGTGAGGTTCCGCGTGGCCGTAGATAAGCGTGAAGGTCTCCTGGCTGCACGGGGTGTAGAGGAAGTCGTGCCGCCCCACCGTATCGTGGAGGATCGTCAGCATCGCGCGGCTTCGATTCGAGTACAGCACGTGCCCGGCCGTGAAGAGGATCGTGTCGTTGTAGTCGATCGAGCGCCCGGACGACAACCATTCGGCGCGGTCGTCACGCCCGAAGGCAATCAGATCCGACACCTGTTCGCCCAGTGGATCGATGACTCGGAGAATCTGGCCCTCGCGGAGCTCGAAGGCGGTGCCGGTTTGCGGCTCAATCCTTCGGTTCATCGTCTGCTGCCGCGTGAAACGGGCACCGCCAGCTGCTGCTCACAAGGCGGCCTGAATACTGGGCGGCTTCGGACCGCTCGCCGTGGTTGGCGAGCATCGGGTTCACGTTCCCCTGCAGTGCCTCCTCGCCCCGCCGAATGATCTGCTGAAAACGCTCGAACTCCCCGGTCTGGCGCAGTTGCTCGAACTGCCGATGCGGGTTGAAGACGAGCGTCGGCCACGCAAAGCGGCGCGTCACCCGTGAGCTCGCCGCGTGCAGGCCGATGACGAAGAACGCGACGCCGCCAAAACTGAAGGAGAAATGAGGATCGGCAGGGTCGTCGCTGACGCCGGGGGCCCATGCGTGGTGCGGCGCGTCCAGATCGTGGAGCCCCTGCAGCGTGGCCCACAGCCGTGCCTCGAAGGTCGCTTCATCGGCGGATGCCGGATCGCCGAAACTCGCGAGATACGTCGTGAGCGAGTCCCCGAATGACGGCAGTTCGCCGATGAACATGGACAGGTCGCGCGCCAGGCCTGCGATGGACTCCGCGGCTCCAAGCTCCGAGTAGAGGCCAAATCGATAGGCGTTGTGCCGGATCGCGGACTTGCCGCCGACGCAGGTGAAATGATCGCTCAGCACGAGCGAACGCAAGCCGTCGTGAACGAAATTAGCGAGCGCATTCGCCCGTTCGCCGCTGAACGGATCGACGAGACGGCTGCCATCGTACGCCGAATAGCTGGCGTTGGCAGCGGCAGCCGGGCCGTACCGCGACTTCACGACGCGACGGTCCACGCCGGCTCCTTCTGTCTCGTCCGGACCACCCTCATCGCGTCATCGCCGTCGAACCAGACGACCGCGCACAGGCCGTGTGAGAACTGCGTTTCCCACGGCAGATGGTAAGCGCCCGCGTTCATCCAGACGATGACGTCGCCGGCGGTGATCGTGTGCGGGAGCAGCCACCGGCCAAGCCGATCATCGGTCATGCACGTCGGCCCGCAGATGGTCGTCAGGCGCTTCTCGCCCCCGCGGTCGGGAAGCATCATCAGCGGGTGAGGACCGGCGTCCGCGGCGAGTGCGTGGTTGGTACGGCCCCCGTCGCAGATCAGGTAGCGGCACTCGGGCCGTTCTTTGACATCGAGCACCGTCATCGCCAGCACACACGAATCGCTCGTCATGTAACGGCCGTTTTCCAGCCAGATTTCGCGCAGCAGCGGAAACCGCCGCGCCGCGAGGTGAAGCGCCTCTGCCAGTCCGTCGCACCTTGCTTCGAATGTGTCGTCGTCGGCCGCGGGCAAGCCGCCGCCGCAATCAACGAACGCAGGGGCGAAGCCGGCCTCGTCACAGACGGCAGCGGCCCATTCGACCGCGCGTGTGTAGGCGTCCCGATCGTGTCGTGATTGTCCGAGGTGAAAATGAACCGACTCCATGCAGGCACCGGCACGGTGCAATTGCCGCAAACCCCGGATCGCTTCGCCGCGATCGAGCCCGAACTGGCCTCCGAATCGCGGATCGTGAGCGTCGTGTTCATCCGGCGCGTGCAGGCGAACGCCGACGCGCCACTGCTGCGCGACCGCACGATCGAGCAACGCGTCGATTTCCCGCGCCGAATCGAAATGGACCCGCATGCCCGGTACGCGCTGATGGCGGAGCCAGCTGTGCTTTGCCACACCGTTCACGAGCAGCTGATCCACGGGGCACTCCAGCTCCGCGATGATGGCCAGCTCATGTTCGCTGACGACTTCGACTCCGGCTCCTGTCGTGATCCAGCACCGGGCCACTGCTGGCAGCGGGTGCGTCTTGAACGACAACCAGGATCGAACAGGAACGGGCGACTGAATAGTCTGCAGGCGAGCGAGCGCCGACTCGACCGGCGACCAGGCTGAGATGTACGCGGGCGTTCCGACCTCCGCTACGGCCTTCCTCACCCGAGACTGCCACTGTGTCCGCACGGCCGTCATTCGTCTTACGCAGAAGCAAGTCATCTGCCACCAATGGCATGTTTTCTGCTCTGGACGCGGTGTGCGCGTGCCTCTCACGTATGTGTTGCCGATTTGTTCCGATGCGCCCCAGCCAGGTGAGCTGTTCGCCTACCTCCGCTGGTTGAGCGCACACGTCGAGGTCATCATCGTCGATGGTTCGCCGGCGGAAGTGTTTGACGATCACGCACGCCGTCTGACGTCAGCCGTGCGACACATGCGGCCAGACCCCAGGCTCGGCGACATGCTGAACCAGAAAGTAGCTGGCGTGCTGACCGGAGGACGATGCGCAACACATCCTCTCGTCATCATCGCCGACGATGACGTCCGCTACGACGAGAGGGGCCTGAACGCCATGGCCGCGGCGCTCGAATGCGCCGACGTGGTCCGCCCGCAGAACTATTTCGAGCCGCTGCCGTGGCACGCCTGGATCGACACCGGTCGTACGCTGCTGAACCGGATCAGCGGCGGCGATTGGCCAGGCACGCTGGGCGTACGCTGGCCGATTCTGTCTATGGCGGGGGGCTATGACGGGAACGTGTTGTTCGAGAATCTCGAGCTCGTTCGGACGGTGAAGGCTGCCGGCGGACTCGAACATTCCGCAGCCGGTATCTATGTGCGCCGTCTGCCGCCATCGGCGCATCACTTCTGGTCGCAGCGGGTACGTCAGGCGTACGATGAGTTCGCGCGTCCTCTGCGCCTCGCGGCGTGGCTTGCGGTCGCGCCCGCATCCTTTTGGCTGATTCGGAGGAGGCAGTGGCGCGTCATCGCGGCGTCGAGCGCCGCAGTGGCCATTGCCGCCGAGGTCGGGCGGCGCCGTGCCGGGGGAGCCCGCGTCTTCCGGTCGCTGGCATCGCTCGCGGCGCCACTCTGGGTGGCGGAACGCGGTATTTGCGCGTGGCTGGCTGTCGTGGCGTACGTGGTGTGGGGAGGCGTGCCCTACCGCGGCCGGATCATGAGGCGCGCCGCGACGCCCGTGCGGCAATTACAGCGGCGCATCAGCGACGGGTAGTTGTGTGTACTGGCGCGCCGTCAATCCTCACGATCGTCTTCATCGCATCCGCGTCCTCGGGTGTACGGCAGCCTGTGCCGTCGTGATCGCGTTGCTCGGCGTCGACGGTTGGGCGCTTGCAGCGCCTGCGGTGCTGTTCGTTGTCACGCTTGCGGTGTGCATTTGCTTCGTCAGACGGGAAAACCGGCGCGAGGCAGGGCAAGCGCGCTCGACCTCAGGATTGACCTCGTCCCGCGGCTCCCCCCTTTGAGCCGAGCAAACCACGGCGAGCTGTCTTCAGCCGCTGCATTGTGTCGGGCGTAACTTCATCGGCGTGATTTCGGGACCGGGGCATTGGGATGAGCAGGACAGCGGGGGCGCAGGAAACGCTGGCAGGTCTCGCGCGTGGGCTCGGCGGCGCGATCCTGTTCGCATTGCCGCTGCTGATGACGATGGAGATGTGGTGGCTGGGGTTCTACCTCAGCCCGTCCCGCATCCTGCTGCTGATGGTCGTCTTTTTTCCGATGCTGGCAGTGTTGGCGCATTACGTGGGTTTCGGTTACACCGCGACGTGGGGACACGCCACGCTCCAGGCAATCACCGCGTACGGGCTCGCCACGGTGTCGAGCGGGATCATGCTCGGCATTCTCGCCGTCCTCGGACCCGGGACGAGTTGGCACGAGCTGCTTGGCAAGACGGCGATCCAGGCCGGTCCTGGTGCGCTCGGCGCTCTGCTTGCGCAGTCCTATTTCGGAAGCTCGAAAGAGAAGGACGAGCGGCGTGCACAGGCGGCCTACGTCGAGCATCTATTCTTCATGGTGGTGGGCGCGTTGTACGTGGCCTTGACCGTCGCGCCCACCGACGAGATGTCGCTCATCGCGTTCATGATGCGCAACACGCACGTGCTTATCGCGATCGGATTCTCCCTGTTCCTGCTGCACTTCTTCATGCACGGCATCGGGTTCGAAGGGCACGCCGCCGCTGAACCCGGTAGCGCGATCAGCACGTTCTTCCGGCTTGCGATGGTGGGTTATGGCGCGGCTCTGGGCCGTAGTGCTCGTCGCGAATCTCGTTGGTACCGCCGCGTTCGCTGCCGCTGCGGCATGGACGCCTGCATTTTCGCCCGAGGTGCAGGCCGCGTTCCTCACCATCGGTCACGATGCGCTGTCGCCGGCGTGGGGCGAGACGTTCGTACGCGCAATCGGGGCCGGTTTTCTGATTGCGACGATGGTGTGGCTGCTGCCGGGCGCGGGCCCATCCAGGCTCTGGATCGTGATAATCCTCGCCTATGTGGTTGGTGTGGCGGGTCTGGCGCATATCATCGCAGGGTCCGCGGAGTGTCTGTTTGTCGTGTTCAAGGGCGAGGCCACGATCAGCGCCTACGTGGTTCGATTCCTCGCCTCGTCATTCCTCGGAAACAGCATCGGTGGCGTCGCGCTGGTCGCCTCGCTTGCCCACGCGCAGCACGCGCCATCGCCGTAGGGCCTGTGCTCGGCTGCCGACCAGAGGTTGTATCGCGAGTGCGGCCTGGAAATCGTCGGCCCGCCGTTACCATTGACGTGAGCCACCTCACGTAGAGATAGTGGCTTCACGCTGCGCCGGCCGCAGTTTGCCAAGGCGCTGAAATCCGGGCGCGTTCGGTCGCGCGCGTTCCTGACTTGCGCCGGCGGCCGGACAGGTGTAGTGTTAGAGCGTCTCGCTTTCCTGAGCTCCTGCAGCCCTCCCGCGGTATCTTCCGCGCCTTCCGCTTCAGTCCCTCATCAAGGCCTCCAGAACGGATACGTGTATGTCTCTCGACTCACGGGCTGACATCATTCCGTATGAACGCTTTCTCGATGTCCGTCAACGACGCCAGGCTGTCATCGCTGCGAAAGGTACGCCTACGCCTCTGCCCGCTGACCTGAGTCCCGAAGCGCCGATGGTTGACGGGGCGGGTGTCGCGGCGGAGGACCCGAGGGAGGGTCCGCCGGAAACGCGTGCGACATGCCCGTAGTTCATGCAACCGCCGTGTATCGCTGCTGGTGACGAGCCCGTTACGGGAGCTGCTCGCGATCGATCATCGGCAGACGCTCGAGTTCTTCGTGTTGCGTCTTCAGGACGTCACGGAGCCGACGGTGGATCGAGACGAGCTGTTCTACAACGCCAGCCTGCTGGCGCACTATGCCCAGGTCTCCACGCACCCCGCCGCCGACCTGCCGACGCCGGCGAGTCTCACGACGGTGTTCGACCACTTCGTGGCGGACACCACGCTGCTGCGCGACGCGCTGGTCATGGAAACAGCGGGAGCGCAGTGTCTGTTGATGGCGGGGTTCTTCGAGGACCAGATGCGGTCCCGGCACAACATTCGCTGGTATGCCCAGCTGGGCGCCACGTTCTTCCGCCGTGCCGCCCTGAATGAATCGTCTCCACGCAAGGCCCGGCTGCTCGACGCCATTGCGAAACACTTCGAGGCGTGGCGTCTGCGCCACGCCCTGCTGAGTCGCGAACTGCGGGACCAGCCCTATCTGCTGTTCCCGCCCGTCCCGTCCCCGTAATCAGGAGTCGAAATCCATGCATGTCAGACCGCTTCACGATCGCCTCATCATCCAGCGCCTCGAAGAAGGCGAACAGAAGGTCGGCGGGATCATCATTCCCGACTCCGCCAAGGAGAAGCCGCAGCAGGGCAAGGTGATTGCCGCCGGCAACGGCAAGTCGAAGGACGACGGCACGCGCATCCCGCTCGACGTCAAGGCGGGCGACCTCATCCTGTTCGGGAAGTACTCAGGGCAGGAGATCAAACTCGACGGCGAGGAATACATCATCATGCGCGAAGACGAAGTGCTGGGCGTCGTCGACGGCGTCGGCGCGAAGAAGAAGTAGGGGATAAATAATGGCAAAACAGATTGTCTACGGTGAGCATTCACGGCACGCAGTGCTGCGCGGGATCAACCAGCTGGCCGACGCCGTCAAGGTGACGCTCGGTCCCAGGGGACGCAATGTGGTGATCGACCGGAAATTCGGGTCGCCGACCATCACGAAGGACGGCGTGACCGTCGCCAAGGAGATCGACCTCCAGGATCCGCTGGAGAACATGGGCGCGCAAATGGTGCGCGAAGTCGCGAGCAAAACGTCCGACACCGCCGGTGACGGCACGACGACGGCGACCGTGCTCGCCCAGGCGATCTATCGCGAGGGCGCGAAGAACGTCGCGGCCGGCGCAAACCCGATGGACGTCAAGCGCGGCATCGAGAAGGCGGTGGAAGCGCTCACCGGCGAGATCAAGCGCATGTCGAAGCCGGTCAGCGGCAATATGGTGGCCCAGGTCGGGACCATCTCCGCGAATAACGACGAGACCATCGGGAAGATCATCGCCGACGCGATGGACAAGGTGGGCAAGGACGGGGTCATCACGGTCGAAGAGGCCAAGAGCATGGAGACGTCGCTGGACGTCGTCGAGGGCATGCAGTTCGATCGCGGCTACCTGTCACCCTACTTCGTGACGGACCCCGACCGGATGGAGGTCGTCCTCGAGAACCCGGTCATCCTGATCCACGAGAAGAAGATCAGTTCGATGAAGGACCTTCTGCCGGTGCTCGAGCAGGTGGCGCGCCTCGGCCAGCCGTTGCTGATTATCGCCGAGGACATCGAGGGTGAAGCGCTCGCGACGCTCGTCGTCAACAAGCTGCGCGGCACGCTGCACGCCGCTGCGGTCAAAGCGCCCGGCTTCGGCGATCGCCGCAAGGCCATGCTCGAGGACATCGCCACGCTCACCGGCGGTAAGGCCATCACGGAGGATCTGGGCCTCAAACTCGAGAACCTCAAGCTCGAAGACCTCGGCAAGGCCAAGAAGGTCACGATCGACAAGGACAACACGACGATCGTGGAAGGGGCAGGCGCCTCGACCGCCATCGAAGGGCGCGTCAAACAGCTTCGCGCCCAGGTCGAGGACACGACGTCCGATTACGACCGCGAGAAGCTGCAGGAGCGGCTGGCGAAGCTCGTCGGCGGCGTCGCCGTCATCAAGGTCGGTGCGGCCACCGAAACCGAGATGAAGGAGAAGAAGGCCCGCGTGGAAGACGCGATGCATGCGACCAAGGCGGCCGTGGAAGAAGGCATTGTCCCCGGCGGCGGCGTGGCGTTGCTGCGCGCGTCCAAGGTGCTCGACGGCCTGACGCTCGGCGGCGATCAGCAGATCGGCGTCAACATCATCAAGCGCGCTATCGAGGAGCCGCTGCGCTGGATCGCGGCCAACGCGGGCCATGAGGGCGCCATCGTCGTACAAAAGGTGCGCGACATGAAGGGCGACGAAGGGTTCAACGCGCTCACCGACGCCTACGAGAATCTCGTGAAGGCGGGCGTGATCGATCCGGCCAAGGTCGTGCGATCAGCCCTTCAGAACGCGTCGTCGATTGCGTCGCTGCTCCTGACGACGGAGGCGCTTGTCTGCGAAATTCCGGAGCAGAAGAAGGACGCCGCGATGCCGGGCGGCGGCGGCATGGGCGGGATGTATTAGCCCGCACACGAGATCGAGCGGTCTCAGCGAATGAAACAGAAGGCCCGAGCGACGCACGGCGGCGCCCGGGTCTTTTGTTATCGCACGCTGCCCCCTGGATCGTCTGTTCGACACGGGAGACAACCATGAGTGCCATCATCATCGTGTTTGCAATGTTCGTTGTCCTCGTGTCTCTCTCTCTTCGTGTCGTGAAAGAGTACGACCGCGGCGTGATCTTCTTTCTGGGCAAATACACGGGTGTTCGCGGCCCTGGCTTGATCATTCTCGTCCCCGTGCTCGAGCAGATGACGCGCGTCACCCTGCGCACGATCACGATGAATATCCCCTCGCAGAAGATCATCACGAAAGACAATGTCTCCATTGATATCGCCGCGGTGGCCTATTACCACATCGTGGATCCCGCGAAATCGGTGATCGCCGTCGAGAATGTGAACGCCGCCATCAACCAGATCAGCCAGACGACCGTCCGGAATGTCGTGGGTCAATTCAGCCTCGATCAGCTGCTCTCCCAGACGCTGGATATCAACGCCAAGATCAAGGACGTGATCGACGGGCACACCGAGCCGTGGGGAGCGCAGGTGACGGCCGTCGAGATCAAGGACATCACGCTTCCGGAGAATATGCAGCGCGCCATGGCCAAAGAGGCCGAGGCCGAGCGCGAGCGCCGCGCGAAAATCGTGGCGGCGGAAGGCGAGTTTCAGGCGGCGGTCAAGCTTGGTGAGGCGGCGGATATCATCTCGCAGCACCCGGTCGCGCTGCAGTTGCGAACCCTGCAGACAATGGCGGAGATCAGCGTCGAGAAGAATTCCACCATTATCTTCCCGGCTCAGTTCATGACCACCGTGCAGGAAGCCATCAAGATGATCCGCGGAGACGGGGCGCCGTGATCGATAGTGGCGGCCTCAGAACGGTGCGATGGGGATCACGATGACGAAGGAAAACGACCAGTGGCTCGCGTCATCGACGAAACGGGAGCCATCTGCGAGCACGTCGCCTTTTTGGGGAAGACCCGTCGCCAGATAATCGAGTGAGGTCTCGAGCTCGAGTCCTCGGAGCCACCGGCCTTCAGGCAGGCGCTTGAAGATGTGGAATGCCGTGTCCAGCTCGAAATCGAGCTTGTGGGTGTACGCACGGCTCGCGTTGGGGCGTTCGGCCGGGCTGAATTGATCGACGACGTCGAAGTGCGATGTGACCCAGCCCCGCGACATCGGCTCGGTCAGCCAATAAAAGTTCGTCTCGAATTCAAGCTGCGCTGAGTTGTCGTCGTTGAACGGTGCGGCACTGAGTTCCGCGGTGAAGCCGAGTCTCGGCGTCCTGGTCTTCATGTCGAGCGCCAGGATCGTCTCGAACACATGCTCCCGCTTCACTCGTTCGGTGGCACCCTCCGGTGTCACCACGCGATGACGGTTGGCCAGGTGTTCAATCGTAAAGGTCGGCTCGAACTTCCATTCGAGCTCACAGATGAAGCGGCAGGACGGCGCCGCCGTTGGCGCCTGCGCGCGAGCGGTTCCGGCGAGCAGCAGCGGCCAGACGAAACACAGAGCACGCCAACGCCTCATTGCGCCGTGAGAAATACGTCGCGAGAGACTCTGCGCTTATCGCGAGGCCCTGGCGTTGCCAAGTTGATCGAGTGCCGCCTTGAAGGCGCCTGCCAGTTTGTCTACGGAGCCCGTCCCCCAGTAGTGCAGGAAGTAAATCGTCGGACTCGTGCCGGTCATGTGGTGGTGAATCGCGACGATGTCGATGCCGTTCTGGCGCAATGCCTTGAGCACCGGCGTCACTTCGTCGGCGAGCATCGCGACGTCGCCGGCCACCGCCGCATTGTCGTTCGTGCCGACGAAGGCGGCCCAGGTATTGAGACCCATGCGCGAATTGATCGGCGCGCCCATCTCGGTCAGCTTGAGATCGTCGCGTCCCACGGTGATCTTGTAGACGGCGCCGTTCTGCTCGCCTTGATGTCCCGCAATTTGTGCGATCTTCACGGTATCGATCGTTGGCGCTGGCGCGGCCGCCGGCGTCGATGTCGTTGTCGTTGTCGCGGGAGGCCGGCTGGCGCCTTTGCCGATCAGGTCGAGCGCGGGTTTCACCTTGCGCGCCAGCTCTGCCGGGCTGCCATGGCCGTGCACGTGCATATACAACATGCGCGGTTCATCCCAGAAGAAGTGATTGTGGAGTGCCGTCGCTTCGAGGCCGTTCTCGAGGAGCGCGGACATGACGGGGCTGACCTCCTCCTGCGTCAGGACGAGATCGCCCATCATCACATCCATGCCGCCCGTGCCTTTCGTCATCGCCACCCAGCCCCCGAAGCCGAACGGCGTGGGCGTCTTGACGTGCGCGACCGTGATCGACAGGTCGTTCCGGGGAATGTTGACCTTCAGGACGTTGTCTTTGAAGTCTCCGGTCTTCCCCAGCGTGTCCAACACCTGCTTGTACGCCGCCGGCATTTCTTGAGCCTGCGCGAGAGAAGCCGATGATGCCAGCGTAAGTAGCGCGCCCAGAAGGATGAGCCGTTTCATGGTGATACTCCTTCCCCTCCATGTTACATAACGACGAGTTGCTGGCAAGTTCGTGCGTGAATGTGCTCAGCTGGACCGCGGATCTGCTGATTGTTCGGATCCGAACTTCAGGTAGAGCGTCGGCACAACGAACATGTTCAGCAGCGTCGAGGTGATCAGCCCGCAGAGAATCACGATGGCCATGGGCGTCTGGATCTCGCTGCCGGTCTGGCCCCCGCGGACGGCGAGCGGAATCAGCGCCAGCCCCGCCGCCGCGGCCGTCATGAGGATCGGCACCAGCCGCTCTTCGGCGCCGCGCTCGACAGCCTGACGAAAGTTGGCAACGCCCTCGACAGCCATCAAATGGTGAACATGCGTGACGAGCATGATGCCGTTGCGGGTCGCGATGCCAAACAGCGTGATGAACCCGATCATCGTCGCGACGTTGAGGACCCCGCCTGACAGAAACACGCCCGCGACGCCGCCAATCAGGGCGAGCGGCAGATTGACCATGACGATCAGCGCATCACGGGCACGCCCGAACGCCAGCACGAGCAGCATGAACACCCCGGCGATCGCCAGCACACCGAGGCCGAGCAGGCGCTGGGACGCGGTTTGCTCGCTCTCGAACTGGCCGCCGTATTCCACGCGATAACCCGCCGGCATCGGCACCGCCTGAGACACCGCACGCCTGATGTCATCGACGACGCTGCCGAGATCGCGGCCGGCGACGTTGCAGGAGATCACGATCCGGCGCTGGACGTTCTCACGGAGCACCATGTTCGGCCCCTGTTCACGCCGGACGTCGGCCAGGGCGCGTATGGGGACGGTCGCGCCGCCCGGCGTGTCGATCGGCAGATCGGCAATGCGATCGAAATCCGATCCGGTCGCCGCGTCGAACTTGACGGTGAGATCGAACGCGGTGCCCCGGTCGAAGATCCGCCCGACCGTGGCGCCCGCCAGGCTCGTTTCGACGGCCTCGGCGACGTCCCCCGGCCGCAGACCGTAACGGGCAATCGCCGATCGATTGAGCACCAGCCGGACGAACGGGACATCCATCTGCTGCTCGAGCGACAGGTCCACGACCCCCGGCACCGATGCGACGGCGCCGCGGACACGCTCGCCGAGCCGTCGCAGCGTGCCGAGGTCGTCACCGAACACCTTGACCGCGATGTTGGCGCGCGTGCCGGACAACATGTGATCGATCCGATGCGAGATCGGCTGACCGACCGTCACGTTCGTGCCTGGCAGCGTGGCAAACTGGCGCCGAAGCTCGGCGAGCAGCGCCTCCCGCGGACGATCGGTCTGGCGCAGTCCCACGTCGATTTCTGCGGCCTCCACGCCCTGGACGTGCTCGTCGTATTCCGCTCGGCCTGTCCGCCGCGCCGTCGCGACCACTTCGGGCTGCGACAGGAGAATCTCCTCGACGCGCCGGCCGATGTCGTTCGACTTCGCGAGCGACGTGCCGGGCAGCGTGTTCGCCTGCACGGTCAGGCTGCCCTCGTGAAAATCCGGCAGGAACGCCGTTCCGGCTCTCGTGAGCGCCGCCAGGGCGCCGACGAGCAGCACCACTGAGGCCCCCATCACCACGTACGGATGGTTGAGCGCCGGCGGCAGGCTGCGCACGAACCCCGCCTTGAGCCGGCGCGACAGCCAGCCGTCGTGTCCTCGTTCGATGGATGCGGCACGCGGCAGGAACGTGACGCACAACGCCGGCGTCACGACCACCGCCACTGCCAGCGACGCCAGCAGCGCGACGATGTAGGCGAACGCCAGCGGCGTCAGGAGCCGGCCCTCGACGCCGCTCAGCCCGAACACCGGCAGGAAGGCCACGACGATGATGACGGTCGCGAACACGATTGAGGACCGGATTTCGAGCGTGGCATCGCGTACGATGGTCGCCGCCGGTACCCGCTCCGCCTCCGGCCTGGCGCGATTCTCTCGAAGCCGGCGCACGACGTTCTCGACATCGACGATCGCATCGTCCACGAGATCGCCGACGGCGATTGCCATCCCTCCCAGCGTCATCGTGTTGATGCCGGCGCCGAACGCACGCAGCGCGAGCACCGCCGCCGCCAGCGACAGCGGGATCGCCGTCAGCGTGATGGCACTGGCGCGCGTGTTCGCGAGGAATACGATGACGATGAGCACGACCAGCACGCCGCCGTCGCGAAGCGCGCGGAAGACGTTCGCCACTGCCACTTCGATGAAGTCGGCTTGCCTGAAGATCCGCCGGTCGATGGTCATGCCGGAGGGCAGCTCGTGCTGGAGCGTGTCGAGCTCGCGGTCCAGCCGGCGCGTCACGTCGATCGTGTTGGCGCCGGGCTGTTTCTGCACGCCGACGATGACGGCCGGCTTGCCGCTGCGTGAGCCTTCGCCACGCTTGAACGCGCCACCCTCCCTCACATCCGCCACGTTCCGCACGAGCACTGACCGGTCACCGCGAAGGGCGACAACGGTTTCACCGATCTCCTCCGGCGTCCGGGCGCGGCCCACGGCCTCGACGACGTACTCCTGCGATCCCTCGGTGTAGACGCCGGCTGAAGTGTTCTGACTCGCACCGCGAACGGCCGACAGGAGCTCCGTGAGCGTCACGTTGTTGGCGCGGAGGGCGTCGGGATGCGCGATCACCTGGAACTGCCGTTCCGAGCCGCCAATCGGCGTGACCTGAGACACGCCCGGCACCGCGAGCAGCCGGCGGCGGACCGTGGTGTCGGCGATCGTCCGCAGCGTCAGCGGATCGTCCTGATCAGACGAGATCGCGAAAAACAGAATCTCGCCCATGATGGAGGAGACGGGCGCCAGCACGGGGCGCTCGACCTGCGGCGGCAGCGTGCCGCTGACGAGCGTCAGTTTCTCCGAGACGAGCTGACGCGCCATGAAGATGTCGGTGTCCCAGTCGAATTCCACCCAGACCACGGCGATGCCGACGGCGGTCGCCGACCGGACGCGCCGCACGCCGGAGGCGCCGTTGATGGCGCTCTCGAGCGGAAACGTCACCAGCGACTCCATCTCCTCCGGGGCCATGCCGTGCCCCTCGGTCAGAATGGTGACCGTGGGCGCGGTGAGATCCGGAAAGACGTCGATCGGCATCTGGCGGGCCGTCCAGGCACCGGCGCCGAACAACAACACTGACAAGCCGATCACCAGCCAGCTGTGCTCGATCGACCATTGAATGAGCCGCTTCATCGTGTGCTCCACCCGCTTCAGATGCCTGGATCAGTGGACGTGGCCTTCCGCCGGCAGACCCTTCGCCGCGGACGCCAGCTGGATGTCGTAGGCGCCGCGTGTCACGACGCGGTCGCCCGGCATGACACCTGTCCGCAGGCCGACCATGCCGCCCTCGCGCGACAGGACCGTCACGAACCGCCGCGCGAAGCTCTCGCCCGCGACTTGCACGAACACATAGGGCCGGCCGGCTTCGGTCAGGACGGCGTCTTGCGGCACGACCGGCACGCGCTGCGTGCGGCCCGTGTAGAGAATGGCCGTGCCGGTCTGACCCACCAGCAGCTGCCCGGTACGGTTCTCCACTTCGATCTGCAGCGGGAGCGCGCGTGTCTTCGGATCGATCACGCCGGCGTCGTGGACGTGGTCAGGTTTGAGCTCGATGGGGTCAGCACGGCCGGGCACTTCCAGCGCCACCGCCGTCACGGCGCGCGCCGCTTCCGCCTCGCTGGGCGGCACCTGTGCCTGCAACTCGACGCGATCGCCGCGCACGACGCGAAACAAGGGAGCGCCTTCGGCGTACGAGGCGCCGAGCGCCGCGAAGACCTCGGCGATCCGGCCGCTGATCGGCGCGCGAAGCACGAACGCGTTCCCTGACGCGGCGCCGCCGCCCTCGCGCAGCACCTCGTCTCGTTGGGCGAGCCGTGCTCGAGCGGCTGTGAGGCGGGCCTCCGCGATCGACACGGTGCGCCGCGCCTCTTCAACACGCCGTGCGGGAACCGCGCGTTCTTCCAGGAGCCGCTCCGCTCGCGCGAGGTCGGCCTTCGCGCCGTCGAGCGTCGTTTGCGCTTCCGTGACCGCGGCGTCCAGCGAGACTCGGTCTTCGCCACCGCCGGACAGCCGGGGTTCCAGATGCCCGAGCTCCTGGCCGGCGGACACGCGATCGCCGATCGACGGCAAACGGGCAGAGGCGTAGCGCCCATCGGCCGGGGCCGCCACCAGTGCCTCGCCTCCTGTGACCGGCGCGATCGCGGCGGGCACCCGGATGGATGTCCGCATCTCTCCTTCGCGGACGAGCGCGGTCGCAAACGTATTCGTCCACTGCTGTTCCTTCAGATAGGCAATGGCCGTCGGATCTTTCTCCGGACGCTTTTCGGCGTCTGCGATCGCCGCGGCCTCGTCCGCAAAGACGACCGCGGTGCCGAGATCGTGGCGGTCCGACAACCCTGGCGCGGTGACGACCAGCGCCCACCGATAGCGACCCGCGGGCGGGAGCTTGCCTTCCACACGGAACGCGCCGGGGCGAAGCGGCTCGGATCCCGGCAACACGACGGCGGCGCCACCGCTCTCCGGTGACATCTCGATCGATGGCCGGCCCGCGTTGAGCGCCTGAAAATCCGCGAGGCGAGTCAGGTGCACGGCAAACCGGACCGTCTGTCCTGCAACGAGCGGTGGGTGCTCCATGTAGAGCTCGGTCTCCTGCGTCCAGCTCGTCACGTCGAGGCTCCGGCTTTCAGAGCCGGGAACCGCGCCGACCGCTTTCGTCCCAGGCCGGCACGCCGGCATCGTCGCGACCGCGAGTAGCATCGCGACCTGAAGGGTTCTTCGCATCATCGGATCTCCCATCCGCTCACCAGCTCGAGCTCGATCTCCGCGTGCCGTGCCGCCGCGTCCAGCACCGCTTGACGAACCCGGGCGGCACTGCTGCTTCGATACGCGTCGAGCAATTCGAGGATGCCCCGCTCGCCGGCGTCGTAGCTGACCAGTGCGATTCGTTCGAGCTGCGTGGCGCTCGCCGCCGTCGACGCGCGGTACGCGTCGGCGGCCTGCCGCCGCTCGATCACCATCCCGCGAAGCGCGATGACCTGCGCGCGGAGCGAGGCTTCGAAGGCTGCCGTCCGCGCTTCGGCCTGTGCGCGACGTGCCTGTGCCAGCGCCTGCTCCGGCTTCGCATGGTCGAACAGCGGGACGGTGAGATGAATACTGAAGACGCTCCCGATGTCGCCGCCACCCAGATTGGATGACTTGGTACCGGCGACGATTTCTGGTTCCGGCACGGGGCGCCGTTCGGCCGCGCGGGTCGCGAAATCAGCGGACTCGATTTCCTGCCGAAGGGCCGCCAGTTCAGGAAGACTGGCTTCCGCCCGGGCGATGAGTTCCTCGACACCTGGCAGCGCCGCACGGTCCGACGGCTGCGGCACGACGGCCATCAGGCTGGTAGTACTGGTCGAACCGGGGAAAAATCCCGCCAACTCGCCCTGGGCACGTCCGCGATCTGCCCGGGCCGCGGCCCAATCTGCGTCGAGGTCCATGGCTTCGCGCTCGGCACGCAGGCGGTCATAGCCGGCGGCCTCACCAGCGGCTTCGCGACGGGCCAGGATGCCCGCCAGGCCGCGCAGCCGATCTCGCGCGGCGGCGATTTCTGCCTCCCGCACCTGTGCGGACACGAGGTCCGCGTACGCACCGCGGAGCGCCGCGCGCACCTGACGGATCTCGCCGTCGGCTCGCCGCTCGCCGGCAACGACCAACGCGGACGCCGCGCTCACCTCCAGGTCGCGACGTCCCGTTATCGGCAGCGGCTGCGTCACCAGAAACATGTTCTCGGTGACGCCGGCCACAGACTCGCGGTTGAACGTGAACCGGGGATTCGGCCACCGGGCGGCGGCGAGCCCTTCTGCGCGGGTGATCTCGATCGCAGCCTTGATCGCGCGTACGCGCGGGCTTTCACCGGATAGACGCGCCAGCGCGTCGGCTTCGGAAAGAACGGTTTGGGCCGCGGCCAACCTGGGCAGACAGACCAGGGCCGCAGCCACGCACCAGGTGCGTGTCCGCATACGACTCCTTCAAGACAGACGGATAACAGGACGGCGGCTTGGGCAGCGCCGCGTTACACGGTGGGCGAGACTGGCGGGGCGCGGGGAGGAGTCGGAGCGCGAGGCGGCCCGTGAATCAGGATGTCGACGTCGGTGGATGACCGCTCGAAAAGCAGCGGCGGAGGTGGTTCTATCCACGCGCTGACAATGCGCACAGGACTGGTGAGCGCTACTGGGGCCGGAACCGTGTAGATCGTGGTCAGCGTGAGAGCCGGACCATCATCATCATCCAGGGTCGATTGGTGTTCGGCGTGATGCTCCAGGATCCCGTGGGGCTTCAGGTGGCGGTGGATGATCGCGTGAACATGCCCCTGTTCCTCGGCTTCGTGCACGTGCTCGGGCGGCGCGACGGGAAGCAATCCGGTCGCGATGGCCAGAACGCCGGCGACAAGCACCGAGGCCTTCACGGGCCCATGGTATCCGATTGCCGAACACGTCACCAAGCGGGGGATCCTGCGCACTCGGCAGAACTTTGCCCGCGCGCGTGACAAGAAGACGCCTCTGGCGGAGCTTCGAACTGTCACGTAGTATCTGACCTGAAAGTGGAGGTCGTATGACCACAGGCTGGCGCGCGGTATTCGGGATCGCCGGGTTGCTGCTCGTCTCGGTCCGGGCGATCACGATCGCGCAGTCGCCGCCAGCCGGAGCGGCGGGAGCGTCACCCGTGACGTTTCACAAAGACGTCCTGCCGATTCTGCAGAAGAATTGTCAGAACTGCCATCGCCCGGGACAGATCGCACCCATGTCGCTGCTCAGCTATGCGGAGGCGCGGCCGTGGGCTCGCTCGATCAAAGCCAAGGTCGCGGCGAGAGAGATGCCGCCGTGGCACGCGGACCCGCAGTACGGCGTCGAATACACGACCGACCGTTCGCTGAAGGCCGGCGAGATCGACACCCTCCTCAAATGGGTGGACGGCGGCGCCATCGAAGGCGATCCAAAAGAGGCCCCGCCGCCGGTGCGGTGGCCGGAGGATGGATGGGTGATCAAGCCGGACATGGTCGTTCGCGGACCGGCGTTCGAGGTGCCCGCGCAAACAGCGTCGAATGTGATTGAGTGGACCACGATCATCGTGCCGAGCGGGTTTACGAGAGACACGTGGATCACATCGGTCGAGATCAAGCCGAGCAATTTGTCGGTGACCCATCACATGTGCATCGGCTTCGTCCCGCATCGTGCGGATGTCCAGTACTACACGCCGGTGTGGGCGGACAAGCCGCGAGACGACGAGGGTGTCGAGCAACGCGAAAATCAGCAGGCGGCTCCTGCGGGTCGCAACGAGAATCGAGCCGAGGGGCCGAACGTCGGCGGGCCGGCGCAGCTGGCGGGCGTGGCCGGCGGGGGATTCCTGTGTTACCTGCCCGGCAACCAGGTGTTCGACTATCGGCCGTTCAAGGCCGGCGCGCTGATTCCCGCCGGCTACGATATTGCGTTCGCGCAGCACTACACGCCGAGCGGGAAGAACGCGGTCGATTTCCCCGAGATCGGTTTTACCATCTCGGACGCGCCGCCGCAGAAGCGCTGGGTTTCGGGAAGCGCCGGAATGGCCGGACGGAATTTCGCGATCCCACCGAACGATCCGAACTATGCCAGTCCGCCGGGGGAACTCGAGTTCGGCACCGATGCCGAGATCGTGATGTTGATGCCCCACATGCACGTGCGCGGCAAGGATATGACCTATACCGTCATGTATCCTGACGGCCGCGAGCAGGTCGCGTTGAGCGTCCCGAAGTTCGACTTCAACTGGCAGCAGCAGTACGTGTTGAAGAACCTGATTCACGTGACGCCCGGCACGAAGCTCCACGTGCAGGCTCACTACAACAACTCGCCCTCCAACAAGTTCAATCCCAACCCCAACCGATGGGTCTACCAGGGCAACATGACGTGGGAAGAGATGATGACGCCCTTCATGGCCGTGCTGGTCGATGTGACAGTCGATCCGAACAAGATTTTCCGCCGGGGATTCGTGGCGAATGACGGGGCATGACGTGCGACTGACGCACGTGGTCGTGCGGGCGATGTGCGTGGCTGGACTGCTGGGTGCCGCGATCGGCGCCGCCGGTCAGGAGAACGCCACCCAGCCGAAGGCCGGTGTGCCGATCGAGAAGCCGAAGATCGTTCCGCCGCAGGACATCACCGCCACCGGCTGCCTCGCCAGGGACGCCGATCGATTCCTCCTCAAGGACGCGGCGGTCGAGATCAAACCCTGGGTCGCGCCAACCGTGCACGGCGCCGGCCCCGGCTCTCCGAAACCGTCGGCGAGCCAGACGGTGTTCGCGCTCCGGAACCCGCAAGGCCTCGAGCAGCACGTCGGTCACCGTATCGAGGTCAGAGGAGTGGTGGCGCCGGCGACCGCGAATCTGCCGCCGACGCCCGATACCATCGCCGCCGGCGGATTCACCGGCGTACCGCAGCCCACCTCACCTGGCCCGGCGGCCGTACCGCGCCTGGCGCCCCCGACGCTGGACAACAAAGATCTGCGGATGATTGCCGCGAGTTGTTCTCAGAGTGAGAAATCGACGAAGCAGGAAGCCACGCCAGGGGCGTGACTGCGGGGTGAGCCGCTCCCACGCGTCCGGCACACCACCGGTCCGGCGGGCGGGATTTTCAACGGAGGCTGGGGGTTTTCCCACCCAGGACGAGATCCTGCGCCTCAGCGCGCCATATCTGCGACCGAGATCACGATGGGGCAGCCGGCCACGGACACCGGCGACCCCGGGTTTCCGTTCGGTCCTTCGACGGTCGGTGTGCAATCCATCGCGTATGTTCAGGACATCAAACCAATCTTCGACCCGACTGCCTCAACTGCCACGGTGGACGTGAGGCGGCCGGCGATTATTCGGTGCGTTCCTACGCCGGCGCGATCGCGGGGCAGCGGCCTGGCGACGCGAGCAGCCCGGTCGTCGTCGACTGCGCGCCCGGCGGCAGCATGTATCGCTACTTCACCGGCGACGCGGTGACGAAGGCAAACCTGGTGTTCCGCTGGATGGTCGTCTACGACGGCATGCAGAGCCGCTAGCGCCGTGCCGACACGATTCACGCTCACGCTGCTCGTTGCTGCCGGCGCGTTCTCGCGATCGCCGCACGCAACTGGGCGCAGAACAACGAAATGAATGTCCAGTTTCACGGCTTCCAGACGTGCGCGGAGTCCCGTCCTCAGCCCGACGGTCGATCTCACGCAGGACGATACCGAACGAACGAACCTGCGCGTGAACTACGGACTGGACACGATTTCGGCTGCGTCGGATTCCTGCGTGCGCTGCCACAACGACGGCCTGAACGCCACTGCCAGGAGTTCGGCCTCTCGGCGACGCGGAAGTTCAACGCCCTCAAGCTGACAATCGGCGGCGCCTACAGCAAGGAGAACTTCTATCGCGCGACGACGGGTGCCGTCTCGCTGTCGCGCGATCTGGCGAACGGCAACACGACGGTGGCCGGCGGCTTCTCCTTCTCGCTGAATCAGCCGATGCTGCATCCACTGCCCGAGTACGAGAACCAGTATCAGAGCGGCGCGTTCCTCTCGGTGACGCAGACGCTGACGAAGAGCACGATCGCGCAGGGCGGATACGAACTCTGCATATCGTCGGCGATCAGAACAATCCGTACCTGCGCGCGGACGTCAACGGAATGATGGTGCTCGGCAATGTCCCGGACGCTCGAACGCGGCACACGCTGTCCGCGCGGCTGCGGCAGGCGCTGCCGGCCGACACGTATGCCGAGGACGACTACCGGCGTTACGTCGACGACTGGCTGGTGAAGTCGAACACTCAGCCTCGGACTGTCGCATCATTTCCGCCCGGACGTCCTGTTCGCGCTCACGTATCGCCGCTACGACCAATCGGGCGCATTCTTCTGGGAGCCGCACTACACGGGAACCCCGCAGAACGACACCGGACTTCCGGCTCGAGCCCTTCGCGTCGAGCACCTATACGGGCCGAATGGAGATCGCACCGAAGGCGGATGGTGGCTGCTGCCGCAGGGCGCGGCCTTGACGCTGCTGTTCAGCGCTACGCCGCCGACAACGGATTCGGCGTGTCAATCGTATCGACGGGGCTTCGCGTGCCGCTGAAGCTCGGCCATCCCTGAGGTTAGCGACCCCGAACGCGAGCGGCAGGGAGTTTGGCAGAATGAAGGTGTGGCTATGAACAGAGTCGCGTCTGTACGACCGCTACCGTGCTCGTCGATCCTGATCCAGGGGTGACGGCGGGTGCGTCGCCCGCGCACGCGCCGAACGTCGTGCTGCAGCAGGCTGACGGTACCCCCGTGCCGCTCGCATCCTATGCCGGCAGAGTGCTGCTCGTCGACTTCTGGGCAAGCTGGTGCATCCCCTGCAAGACATCGTTTCCCGCACTCGACGCGCTCTTCCGTGAGTACAAGGGTCGCGGCCTCGAAGTGCTGGCAGTGAACCTTGACGAAGATCGCCGACACGCAGACGCGTTCCTCTCGGCGCATCCACATCAGATGCCCGTCCTGTTCGATCCGAAAGGCGCGGCGCCGCTGGCGTTTGGCGTCAAGGGGATGCCGACGTCGTTCCTGATCGACAAGACCGGCACGATTCGCTTCACCCACATGGGCGATTCCGGCAACGTGGATGTACGTTACCGGCACGAAATCGACGCGCGCTATCGGAGAAATGACGTCATGATCCCCATACGACACGCGCGTTCGCACTGCTGCTCCTTGCCGGCGCGTTCACCGCCGGCGGCTGCGCCACCGTTCAGCCTGGCAGCGCGGCCGCTTGCGGACCGCCGCATGTGTTCGATCCCGAGATGCCGAGGTCGCTGACTGACGCACTGGCAGGAGGCGCGCGAAGCCTCGTCTGGCGGATACGGGGTACAGAGCGGCGGCTGCGGCTGCAAGTAGCCGTGCAACCCTGCTTTCGTGACGCCCGGCCGCTGGCGCTGGTCGCCGTGATGGTCCTCATGCCGCAGCCGGGTGCCGCCCTGCACGCCGGCAGAACCTCAAAGCCATCAGACCGGTACATCTGGGCACCTCCATCGAGGTGCAGGCATTCGGCGGCGATGAGGCGACCCGCCGCGCAGCGATTGACGAAGCATTTGCGGCGTTCGTCGAAGTCGATCGCCTGATGAGCAACTACCGCGACGACAGCGAGCTCGCGGCCGTCAACCGGAATGCCGCGCGCGAGCCGGTGCCGGTGAGCGAACCGATGTTCGCCGTGCTGGACGCGGCGGGGCGCGTGAGCGCGGCATCGGACGGGGTGTTCGATATCACAGTCGGACCGCTCGTGCGGCTGTGGGGCTTTCACGACAAGACGCCGCACATTCCGTCGGCGCGGAGCTCGCCTCGGTGCGGTCGCTCGTCGACTATCGATTGGTGCTGCTCGCGCCGATAGCACACCGGCGTTTCGCCCGCGCAGGCATGGAGCTGGACCTGGGTGGCATTGCCACGGGCTTCGCCGTCGAGATCGCGGCCGGCGTGCTCCGGCGCAAAGGACGAGCGGGTTCATCGATGCAGGCGGCAACCAGTATCTGCTCGGCATGGCGCCGGAGCGCACCTGGACGATCGGCATCAAGGATCCCGATGTGCACGGCCGTGTCATCGGCGTTGTCGAAACCGGCGAGATCTCCGTGTCGACGTCGGCAGACTCCTCCAACTTCCTCGTGGCGAATGGCCGCCGCTACGGCCACATTCTCGATCCGCGGACGCTGCAGCCGTCGGCTGATCGCTGAGTGCCACGGTGCTCTCCCATGACGGGACACTGGCCGACGCGATGTCGAAGGCGGCGTTCATCCTCGGCCCAGTGGCTGGCCTGGCACTCGTCGATTCAATGCCCGACATGTCGGCCGTTATCGCGTACCGGAGGGGCGACGGCTCGATCGGTGTTGCCGTGTCCAGTCGGCTCGCCGGCTCGTACCGATGGACTCCCCGCGACTGACGGCGCGGTGAATGACCGGGCGGGAGTAGTATGTGCAAGCTGAGCGCCGGGGAGCTCAATAACAGGAGAGTCGTTCCATGCTGAAGAACGTCGTTGTCGGCCTCGTGATCTGCGCGGCGACGGTCCTGGGATCCACTCGCCAGATTGGTGCCGCCGACCGCTTCGAGGTCACGAGCATCAAGGCCGTTCGTCCGACGCTCGTCGACACGGTCGCCGCCCTGCAGAAGAACGACCTGAAGGCCGCCAGAGACGCCTTCGCGGCCTTTGATTCGGCGTGGAACGGCATCGAGGTCTACATCAACACCCGCTCGATGGAAACGTACGACACACTCGAGCGCCAGATGCAGGCAAAGCTGACGGCCGGCCTGGACGAGGCCGACCCGAAGCTCCCGGACCTGCTGGCGCAGGCCAGAGCGATGCTCGCGAAGTTCGACGAGGCGATCGCGATGGTTGAGCGCGGAGATCCTCTCAACCCGCTCTACGACGATGTCGCGCGGCTGCGATGTGCGTGCGCATCTGCGCGAAGTGAATCCCGCCATGAAGTCGGGCAACGTCGACAGGCGCGGCGCTCCTTCGACAAGATCGATGCCGAGTGGGACAACATCGAGGACCTTGTCAAGTTCGCTCGCGTGAGGCCTACGACACCATCGAGCAGCAGACCGATCGCGTGGCGGGGGCGCTCAAGCAGCCGACGCCGGATGTCGATCGCGTGACGTCTCTCGTCAGCGGAATCATGGACAGTACAACAAGATCGTCACGCAGGTGACCCGCGAAGCCAGGGGCCGCTGAGTCTCAACTGCGCCGCAGCACGCGTCGAGGCGGACCGCATCGAGCGGCGTCTGAATTTACATCCCATTAACCTCTCCGTCACATATTTCATAAGACCGCGTCGGTATGCTTCCCGAGATTTGTCAGGAGGCATAATGACGTTGTTTCGATCGATTGCGACGGTCGCGGTTGTCGCGATGTCCGTTGTCGCATACGCCCAAACGGACCAGGGTCGGTTCACCGGAACCGTTCGCGACCAGTCGAACGCCTTCGTCGGCGGCCGCGACGGTCAAGGTCAAGAACGAGCGGACCGGCGAAGAACGGGTGGTTCTCAGCAACCAGCAGGGTTACTTCCTGGTGGGGTCGCTCAAACCCTCCACCTACACGATTCGCGCTGAAAAGGACGGTTTCGCGGCCATCGAGTACACCGGCATGACCGTCGCCGTCGGCCAGGAATTGAATCTCGACTTCGAATTCAAGCCCGCTGGCGTGCAGGAGTCCGTGACGGTCGTCGGCACGGCGCCCGTGGTGGACATGAGCTCCGCGCACATCGGCGTCAATGTCGGCGAGCGCGACCTCAACAACCTGCCGGTGAACGGCCGGCAGATGTCGCAGCTCATGCTGCAGGCGCCGGGATCGCATGAACTCCGGGACCGGCACCTGGCAGGACATCCGGTTCAGCGGCCGCGCCGTCGAGCAGAACGCGATTCGCTACGACGGCATCGAAGGATCCGCCATCATCGACGCGGCGCCGGGCAACCTGAACGGCGAAGTCGCGACGCCATTCAAGCTGCAGGCGAGCCTCGAGAACGTCCAGGAGTTCCGGGTCGAGTCCAGCGCTTACCCGGCGGAATTCGGTACCGGTAGCGGCGGTCAGGTCAGCGTCATCACAAAATCGGGCGCCAATGCGTTGCGGGGATCGGCGTTTGAATATCTTCGCCGGGACGCGCTCGACGCGCGCAACTACTTCGACTATTCACGCACCTCGGACGGGTCGGTCCAGGGCGAGCTCCCCAAGTCGCTGCTCAAGCAGGATCAGTTCGGCGGCTCGATCGGCGGGCCAATCGTCAAGGACCGCGTCTTCTTCTTCGGGAGCTTCGAGCAGTATCGCTTGAACGCCGGCATCAACATCGTCGAAGCGGTGCCGAGTGCGGCGGCCTGGGCGCGCGCCGTCCCGACCATTGCCGCTCTTCGCCCCGGCTTTCTGGCCGCAGGCGCCGTTATTCTGCCGGGCCAGTCCACGAATCCCGACTTCGACATCGCTCAGCTGCAGACGCCGTCCGAAGTCAGGGAAACGGCGTACAGCGCCCGTTTTGACATCCGCTTCAGCAATCGGTGGTCGAGCTACGTGCGCGTGTTCGGTGACCAGGGCCGCAGCGACGCGCCCGACAGCGTGTCGGGTCGTGTCGTGCACACCGAGGCGACTCCCGCAGAACGCCGTGTTCAACCTCCAGGGGATTCTGTCCGAGAAGTCGACCAACGAGTTCAAGTTCGGGTACAACGCCGCCACGACGCGCATTCGCGGGGATGTGCCCACAGTGGCGGGTGCCGACTTTGGCAGCATGATCCTGAACCTGAGCGGATCGGTCGCCAACAACGGCATCGCCGGCCAGGGCTCGAGCTCGGGCATCACGGTGCCTGGAGGTCTGGTCCGATCCAACAGCGCGCAGAACGGCCGCGGACAGCCGTACGACCCGTACACGCTCTCGTTCATTGATTCGTTGAGTTCCGTTCGTGGCAATCACTTCGTCAAGACCGGCGGCGAGGCGCGAATCGTCCGCATGGAAACCGACCGGCTGGGCGGCACGACGTACTCCTTCACGAACCTCAACGCGTTTCTCGCAAACCAGCCGTCCACCATCCAGTTCCTCGGCGACCTGAGCGCGCCGAGCGTCTTCAACAACGGGGCGACCGGCCCTCGGCATTACGAGCAGGAGTACTACATCGCCTACGCCCAGGACGAGTGGCGCGCCTCGTCCAGGGTCACGTTGAACTACGGCATCCGCTACGACTACTACACGCCGCCCAGGGAAGCGAACGATCTGCAGGTCAAGTGGAATCCGGCGACCGGCCTCATCGATCCGCCGACAACGACCGTCCTTCAGTCGACGAAGACGAACGTCCAGCCTCGCGTCGGCGCCACGTACTCGCTGACACCGCGGACGGTGGTGCGCGGAGGTTTCGGGATGTTCGTCGGCCCGGGTCAGACTGAAGACCAGATACAGACCATTGGCGACTCCGATCGCGTCAGCTCGACGATCTCGAGCGGCGCGGCGCTCGTGTATCCGCTCGATCCGAACGTGGCGATCGCGAACTTCGTCAACAACCCGAACAACCGCAACTACCAGCCGCGCGCCTACAGAGACGAGTACACGATTCCCGAGCGGATCTGGCAATACACCGGGTCGATGCAGCAGGATCTGGGCAGGAACATCGGGCTGACGGCGGCCTACATCGGGTCGCAGGGACGCAATCTGTTCCTCCGCAGCATCGCGAACCCTATCGTGGGGGTGTACACCAATCCCAACCCTGCCAGTGCCGCGATCGTGGTGCGCCAGTTCTCGATCGTCACGACGCGAGACGCGGCCGGCAGGCCGACGGCCGTTCAGAATCCGTACGCGGAAATCGATACGAAGACGAGCGGCGGCTACGACAGCTACAACGCCCTGCAGCTCGGCCTGTCCAAGCGCTCGTCGAGTGGTCTCTCGCTGAACGCGCAGTACACGCTGTCCCGCGGCTTCGGCAACACGAGCGGATCGAACGAAGCGCTCACGGTCGGGAACGCCGCGCAAACGCTCGCAGACTACGACTACGACCTCGGCTACAACAACTTCGACGTCCGACATACGTTCAACGTCAGCGCGCTCTACCAGATTCCGTACGGCCGGGGCCGCGCGCACGTGGCGACGGGCGTCTCTGACTGGGTGCTCGGTGGCTGGGACGTCGGCGGCATCGTCAACTCGCGCAGCGGTCTGCCAATCGACGTCCGCATCACGCGCCCGGACGTGATCTACACGGATGCAGCCGGGAACGTGTTCAACAACCCCGCGGCCGGCCGGACGGCCGTCATCAACACCCCGAATGGCGGCAACTCGCGCAATGTGCGGCGTCCGGACCTGGTGCCCGGTGTCAACCCGTTCACCGAGCAGGACGGCCTGCTGTTCCTGAACCCTGCGGCCTTCGCCACTCCGGCGCCCGGCACGTATGGCAATCTCGAGAGAGGGGCGCTTCACGGCCCCGGCTTCCGCCAACTCGACGTCGTCATCTCGAAGCACTTCGGGGGCGAGCGCAACCTCGAGTTCAGGACGGAAATATTCAACCTGTTCAACGTGGCCAACTTCGCGAACCCGATCGCCACGCTCCCCAACGCGCTGCCGTCCGCGGCGCTCACGGAGGCGAACAAGGTGCAGCCCGGGCAGCCGTACACCGCCGCTGCCGGCGGCACGTTCGGGTCGCTGACGAGCACGGTTGGACGAACGGTGGGACTGGGAACCGGCCGGCAGGTGCAGTTCGCACTGCGGGTCAACTTCTGACAGAGCGCCTGGCTAGGCGGGCAGGGCCAGGGCCCTGCTCGTGCCTACGCGATGGTCGGATGCCGCTTGCCGAAGCCGGTCGCCTGCTCGAATGCGTGAGCCAGCTGCAGGACGCTGAAGTCCGCTTGGGCGCGGCCGACGATCTGGAGGCCAACCGGAAGTCCTTCCGGCGTGAAGCCTGCGGGCACTGACGCCGCCGGGTTCCCGGTGGCCGAGATGTACCAGCACGACTTCATCCAGTCGACGTAGTTGTGGAATTCGACGCCCGCGATTTTCGTCGGGTAGGGCACGTTGACGTCAAACGGGGGCAGCTGCGTCGTCGGCAGTACGAAGTATTCGTACTTCTCGAGGAATCCCTGAAAGCGTCGCCAGATTTGCGCATGCGCCGCTTCAGCACGAGCCACCTCCGCACCGGTGAGCCGCAGTCCTTCCTGGATTTCTCCCGTCAGCGTGTCCTTGAATGCCTCGGGGTGTGCGCGGAAACGCTCGCCGTACGAATTCGCCGTATTCCACGCACGCAGCACGCGAAAGGCGATCTCGGCCGGCGCGAAGTCGGGCTCCGCCTGATCGACAATGCACCCCAGCGACTCAAACGTCTTGCGATGTGTGTCCACCACGGCGCGCACGCGCGGGTCGAACGGCACGCCGCCAAGATCCTTGTACCAGGCCACACGCACCCCCGCGAAGGGCCGGCTCAGCGGCCTGGCCAGGCGTTCTCCAGGCTCGTTGATTGAAAGGGGCGCGCGCGAATCGGCTCCGGCGATCGTGCTCAGCGCGAAGGCAAGGTCCGCTACGGAACGGCCGAGACATCCCGAGGTGGTCAGCGTCCACCACGCGAACGGCGTTTTCGGGTTCGGCACGCGGCCTGGAGAAGGCCGAAACCCCGCCACGTTGCAGAACGCGGCGGGGTTGCGAAGCGAACCGCCCGTGTCCGACCCGCTGGCGACAGGCACAAGCCCGCAGGCTAACGCGACGGCGGCGCCGCCGGACGATCCGCCACAGGTCTTCGTCAGGTCATACGGATTGTGCGTCGCGCCGAAAACGGTGTTGAACGTCTGCGAACCCGCACCGAACTCCGGTGTGTTGGTCTTGCCAATCGTGATCGCGCCTGCGCGCCCCATCCGTTCGACGACGATATCGTCCTCCGTGGGCACGTTGTCCTTGTACAGGGGAGAACCAAACGTCGTACGGATGCCACGGGTGTCGAACAGATCCTTGTGCGCGACGGGCAGACCGTGGAGCGGCCCCAGCATCGCTCCGTGCGCCTGCATCTCGTCGGCCCTCGCGGCAGCGGCAGCAGCCAGTTCCGGGACCAGCGTCACGATCGCATTGACCTTCGGATTGATCCGTTCGATCTGCGTCAGGTGTGCAGCCAGCGCTTCTCGTGCTGAGAGCTTCTTCGCGCGGATCAGTCGTGCCATCTCAATCGCACTCATGAAACACACTGAAGACTCGGCGGCCGCGGCGTCTTGCGTGCTCGACAGGAACGGTAACGCCGCGAGGCTCACGAGCACGTCGCGGCGGGTGGGATGGCTCATGGGCAGGATTCTACACCTGCGGAATGAAGCGGCCACGCGGGTATACCTCCGGTCAGGAGCCTGCCAGATATCCAGGTCGCGCTTGGACAGTCGCCTTGCGCTTCACGCGAACGTCCAGCCGGTGCCAGCCGGCGCGCGCCACCCCTCGGGGCGTGTAGCTCACCACGTAGCGATGTCGAAATTCGTCGAGAATACCGACAAATGTCGACTCGAGACCGTCGGACTTTTCAACCTGGAACACCCGCCCGCCGCTGAACGCGGCGAGGTCGTACAGGAACTCGGACTTCACCAGCGACTGCTACGGTGACCCCGTACGCCACCACATCCGATCGCCTCGCTGCGTCGAGGACTCTGTCAGCCGACAACCAGCTCGACGTGTCGAGCCCGTCGCTGAACACGATCAGCAGCGTTCGGCGAGCGTCGGATGCGGCGAACGTCATCCCGGCGTACGTGCCGTCGATCAGCGCCGTGTCACCGCTGCCGCTTGCGTGACTGAGAGCCGTGCGAATCGCCTGGACGTTCTTCGTCAACCCCGAACCGAGTTCGACGATGTGGCTGAAGGTGACGAGCGCGGCCTGATCGTCGCCCATCAACCCGGCGAGTACCGCTCCACCGGCCGCACGCAGATTGACCAGGCGATCGCCGGCGACGCTCTCGCTCATGTCGAGCGCCAGAACCACATTCAGCGGGAGTTCTTCGAAGCCTACGAGATCGACACGCTGCTCGACGCCGTTGTCTCGCACGTCGAAGTCGCGCGGACCGAGACCCCCCACAAATTGACCGTTGTCCGTGACGAGGACATCGACGCGTACTGCTTCGACGCGGCTGGAGAATGTCGCGTTCTGCGTCCGCACAACCGCGACCGAGACGATCAGCAGGCCGACGGTCACCACTGCTCGCGCCATCGTCATGGTTGGGACCGGAGAAACGGCCGCCACAATTGTTCGAGCAGCGCAGCGGTATTTCGTCCCTGGGCCGTGTAATACGTCCACCAGGGATCCTCGCGCTGATCCGGCGGGCCCCGCAGTTCGAACACGTGCCGAATCTCCGCGAGCGCCGCAGGCCGGTCGCCGCGCCGCATCGCGAGCGCACTCAGGGCCAGATACGGCGACTGCGCACGCGCGTAGAGCGCGGCTGCTCTGACGTAGGCCTCGCGCGCCGCTTCGAAGTGGCCAAGCGTTTCCTCGGCAGAGCCAAGAAACATCCAGCCAAAATAAAGAAGCAACGGATCGCCGGTCGACGCGACGGCCGTGCGAAGCTCGTTCGCCGCTTCCTGCGCTTTGCTCTCCGCAATCAGGACATGTCCGAGACGCACGCGGCCTTCGACCAGGCGCGGATTCAGCGCCAGCGCTCGGCGAAAAAGCGCCTCGGCCTCCCTCAAATCCTGGCTCTTCGATCCGACATCGAGGAAGGTGCCCGTTGGCAGGACTGCGTTTCCGGCGAACGATTGAAGCGTCGGCCCGGCATACGTTTCACGCTCGCAACCCATCAGGAAAGCGATATCCGCATCGTCGGGGAACATGCCGCGGGCGTGGTCGAGGTGAATCTTGTTGTAGTGTTCCCGGCTCTGCATCCAGGCGGCGGTTGCCCGGTACCACAAATTGACCATCGCGTCGCGTCTGGGCCTGACGGTGTCGAGCAGCAGGCGCGCGATCTCCCAGTGGATCTCGCCCAGGCCGACATCGGCTTGCTGACCGTCGGCGATGTGCACCCTGATGGGTTGCTCTGCAGCCGGCACTCCGGTGTCGACAGGCAGCAGCGACCCTGCGGTCAACATGGCCGCGTCGGCGTGAAGCAGGGCGCCGCGCCGCACCACGTAGTGATCGTCGCCACGCGCATTGGCCGCCGACACGAGAGCGGCCAGGCGGGTCAGGTCGCCATCGATTTCCAATGACGCCTTCAAAGCCATGCACGCCTGATCGCGGAGAATGCCGCCGGCGGCGCACGCCAGCACTTGCAAGCGATGAAGCTGCTCGACCGAGTAGCGAATCCGCTGGGGTGTCTGGATCGATGGTCCTTGTGGGGGCTGCGACGCCTGGCACGACGAGCAGTCGTTTATTTCCTGGTTCGACAGTTGAAACGAGGACAGCCGCGGATCGCGCATGAGCTGGACGAGGACGCGTTCGTCGAGCCGAAGAATCGATAGATCCCGGTTGGACCACGAACTGATGTCGAGCACGGGTGCGTCCGTGGCGCCGGGCGCGTGAAGGAGGACGGCTTTGAGGAATCGCTCGACATTGAGGACGCGGGCGTCGGGTAGATTCGCCGCCAGGACCGAGTGCGGTGCGGTGATGAGGAAGGAACACGCCAGGACGAAACAGTTCCAGCCCCTTCCGCGCAGATCAACGCGACGGCGACGGCGCATGGCAACTTCCTTTCGCACACCACCGACGTGTCCAGGCGCCGCGCGGGCGGAGCTTTCAATACTCCTCGAACATCCGTTTGATCTGGCCGATATCACTTGTCCTGGCCAGCGCCAGCATCAAGAGAATGCGCACTTTCTGAGGGTTCAGCGTGTCTGCGGCTTGGTCACATCTCGCGCGCCATTAATCTCATCGTTCATTACGACCCGATGAAGACGTTCGCAGCATAGCGCCAAACCGCTTGTCGCGCGGGAATATCACCATTTCCAGGGGACCTCAATCAGGTTCCTTCTCTTGTTTCGCGCATTAGGGGATACTTGAAGGCTCGGAGGGACCTCGAGATGGCAAAGAGTAAGTACACGAGAAGAGCGACCACGCAGCTTGAAGGTTTTGCAGAGGATCTGGGCCGGCTCCTGGGCACGGCTACGGCAAAAGCGGAAAGCTGGCTGAATCAGCGCCAGCAAATCGTGAAGAACCTGACTCAAGTCCGGGATACGGCGTCGAAGCTCCTGGCAGAACTTGGCCACCAGACGCAGGCAGCAGTACGGCGCGGCACAGCCGTTGGCGCCAGGAACACCCGCTCTGACAAATCCATCATCATCGTCGGAGGCAAGGCGAGAAGGAAGCGACGGAAGATGTCGGCAAAAGCTCGAGCAGCTATCTCAGCGGCGCAGAAGAAGCGTTGGGCTGCTCAGCGGGCCGCCGCGAAGAAGCCGTAGATTCGGCGTCAGCTGCAGATCGGCAGACGTACCTCAGCCTGGCAGTCAGGCGGATACGGCGATTGACGCGACCCATCGAGCAGCCGTTTCAATTCAACGGTGAGGCTGATCCAGAAGACCTGCGCGCCGAAGGCGGAGACGATCAGGGCGACGGGCAGGAGTCCGAGGATCGAAAGCGTAAGAATGCCGTAGGGCGCTGTTGCGCTTGCCTTCACCGCTCAGACACGGACTCTTCCGTGGCCTCGAATACCGGGGGCCGGCAGACGAACAAGCCCGTGTCGAGCGCGTTGAACGGATTCAGACGCGGCGCGCCGCAGCGGCCTAAGGACTTGCGACTCGACGCTGACGAGGCGGGCGAGATTTATTCGCGAAGGGAGGTGGCCGCCGGCTCTTCGCCAAGCGCCCGCTGGATATCGCCGCGGCGCGGAGTGCCCTTGGACAAGGCTGCTTCAAGGTTCTTCACGTACGTCTCGCGCCGTTTCGGCGGCAGCATCGGTTCGTTGGTGTCGACGACGGCGTCGACGAGCGCGGGGCCGTCGTGGGCGAGCGCGTCGTTCAGCGCGCGCCTGCAGTCCTGCGGATCCTCGACCCTGAAGGCACGCACGCCGAATCCGTGTGCCACGACGGAGAAGTTGACGGGCTCAAGTTCGCAGCCGTATTCGGGATTTCCGAGGAAGAGCATCTGCTCCCACTTGATCTGCGCCAGCGAGCCGTTGTTGAGAACGATCACTTTCACGGGCAGCCGATAGCGCACGCAGGTCGCCAGCTCCGCGACGCTCATCGACAGTCCGCCGTCGCCGACGATGGCGACCACCTGCCGACCCGGGTAGGCGAGCGCAGCCGCAATCGCGTACGGGAGGCCGCCGCCCATCGATGCCAGTGTGCCCGAGACCGCGAAGCGCTGCTGATCTCTGATCCGCACGTACTGTGCGGTCAGGCCCGTGTTGTAGCCGCAATCGGCGGCGATGAGCGCATCCGGCGCGAGCAGCTCGTTGAGATCGCGTACGACGCGCTCGGGTTTCATCGGTTGTCCCGGCCGGTCGGCGCCCGCGTCGAGCGCGCGGTACCACTCGGCTTTCCACTGCTGCACCTGCGCGAGAAAACTTCGGTCCGACTTCGGAGTGAGGCGCTCCGCCAGCTCCCGGAGGGCAGCCGCCGCATCGCCGACGACGCCGGCGTCCACCGGAAAGCGCAGGCCGATGCGCGTGGCGTCGATGTCGATCTGAACGCTGCGGACCTGCGCCGGGTCAGGGTAGTACTCGATGTAGGGAAAGCTGGACCCGACGATCAGCAGCCGATCACACGCCGCGAACATCTGCTGTGATGGTCGCGCGCCGAGGTAGCCGACGCCGCCCGTCACGAGCGGGTCGTCGTCCGGCAGTACGTCCTTCCCAAGAAGTGCTTTGGCTATGGGCGCCCCCAGCCGGTCGGCGAGTGCCCGGAGTTCCGCCCGCGCATGCGCCGCGCCTCGTCCGGCAAGAATCGCGACTCGTTGACCACTCTCGAGGATTTCGGCCGCCCGCGTAATCGCGTCGGAATCAGGGGCAATGTGGGGCGCCGCGAACGCTGCGGTCGTTCCGGCCTTGTTCCGCGGAGACGGCGTGTCGTCTTCCACGTGCTGCTCCTGGACGTCGCTCGGGAATGCGAGGTGCGTCACGCCCCGCCGCGCAAGCGCCGTGCGGCACGCGATGGTCGTGGCCAGTGCAACCTGCGCGGCACCGCTGATCGCCGTCGTGTGTTCGGCCACGTCCTGAAACAGCCGGACATGGCTGGCGTGCATCGGCATGTTTCGTGACACGAAATGCGGCGTGAGTTCGCTTTGACCCTGCCGTCCATCCGATCTGCCGGGAATTCCTGTCTCGCAACGGTCCAGACCATGAACACCCCTACGACCACTGTCGCGATGCTGCTCGTGACTCTCGTTCTCACTCCGTTCAGTTCTGCGGGCGCCCGCGAAGTGCTCGCGTTGCAGGTGTCCCCGAGGACCGCGATGGGACCGACATCGATACGCGTCCGTGCCGTCGTGGAGCACGATTCGACGAATCGGATGCTCGAGGTGAGCGCGGACTCCGGAGGGGTGTATCAGAGCAGCGCGATCGAACTCGACGGCGACGAGGCCGCCAAGATCAACGAAGTCGTGTTCCGGGACATGCCGAAGGGAGAGTACGAAATCATCGTCCGCCTGCTCGATTCCTCAGGGCGCGTGCGAGCTCTGGCGCGGAGCTCGGTCACGATCGCCGGCGACGTTGATTAGGCTGCCGTCCTTGACGCAGGTGACCAGCCGCCAGATCGGAGGACGATTGGTGGCGTCGACCGACACGGCTTTCAGTCCCGCGTCGTCGAGCAGTCTCACGAGCTCGAGATCGGACCTGAATCCGAAATGGATCGTCACGGGAGAGAGCGCCCGCTCGACGCGGGCCATCAGCGGGTCGGAGCTGAGGAAGTGGTTGAGGATGAGGACGACGCCGCCTGGTTTACAGACCCTCTGCATCTCCCGAAGAACGCGAACCGGATCGGGGACCACGCTCACGGTGTAAGGCGCATAGACGAAGTCGAACGTGTTGTCCGCGAAACTCAGCTTCGCCGCGTCCATCTGCACGAGGCGGCAGGGGCGCTGGGCGCGTGCCACACGATCGCGTGCCCTCGCCAGCATCGGTGCGGACAGGTCGATGCCCGTGACGCGTAGATCCGGCGGATACAGCGAGACGCTCAAAGCCGTCCCGACGCCCACTTCGAGCACGTCCCCTCTGCTCCGGGCCATCCGGCGCGCCGCCGTGACCCGGCCCGGCTGCAGGATACGATTGAAGAGCAGATCGTAAACGGGGCTCAGACGAGAGTAGACGCGCTGGACGAAGCGATTCGTCACCGCCGATCCCATCGAGTCGATGGCGGAGCTGGATCGTTCCAATCTTGTGTTCACCTCGTCGATCGGCCGCTGCATGTTTGAAAACCCTCCAACGTGTCCGCGTTCTGTTCGCCTCCTCCGAGTCCACCGGCCGCGCGGAACGACGCTCTCGGTGGCAGCAAGCGGAATGCCCGAGTGGCTCTATTGCACCGGCAGAGGCAGCCCCACCCATCTCGTCCTTGGCCGGGGAAGTGCCGATACTGTCTAATGTGCCGTGGCGTGACGGAAGAAGTGGGCAATTGTGACCGGTCGCATTGTCGAGACCGAACGTGCCACCGCCACGGCCCCGAGCGCTGAGATGACGCGCGTGAGCCAGGAACGCCAGCAGTCGGCGCGCGAGCAGTTCGAACGGGCCATCGTGGAACATCTGAAGGTTGCGGCCTTCACCACCGAGCAAGATGCGCTGCGCCAGCCGGTGCGCCGGGAACTTTCAGCGCAGGCCGCCACTGAACAGCGACGACTGGAGGACTGGACATCGCTCGAACGCCATCGCGAGGAGCTCGAGACGCTCGAGCGGCGCGTTCAGGCGTCGGTGATCGAACAGGCAGGGCTGCAGGCACTCATCGAGGAGACTGAAGCCGCCCGCACGCGAATCGCCGAACACCGAGCGGTCCTCGGTGCGCTCGAGGACATGGTGACTCGGACGCGCGAGGAAGCCGCCTACGGCCGGGAGCAGTCACGTCACGCAATCGCCGAGTTGCGCGCGCAGCTGGATAAGGCGTCCGCCGACCAGCGCCGTGAAACAGGTCGCGCCGAGGAACTGCAGCAGGAACGCGACGTCATGCGCGTGCGGCATCTGCAAGTGCTCGCCGATCTCGAAGCCGAGCGCCTGGCGCTCGCCGACGTGCGATTGCAGCTCTCTGAGGCGTCTGCAGAGCGAGGCCGTCTGGCCGGCGACGTCGAGCGGCACGAACGCGAGCGGGACCGGCTGATCGCGACGCATCACGAGGCGCTCGCGGCAGCAGAGACGCACAAGAGCGAGGCGCTGGCCGAAATACGCGGCCAGCTGGAACATGCGTCGGCCGAGCAGAGCCGCCTGATGTCCCGCGTCGCCGAGCACGAGCGCGAGCGGGATGGGCTGATCGCCACGCATCACGAGGCGCTCGCGGCAGCAGAGACGAACAAGAGCGAGGCGCTGGCCGAAATACGCGGCCAGCTGGAACATGCGTCGGCCGAGCAGAGCCGCCTGATGTCCCGCGTCGCCGAGCACGAGCGCGAGCGGGATGGGCTGATCGCCACGCACCACGAGGCGCTCGCCGCAGCAGAGACGAGCAAAGGCGAGGCGCTGGCCAACATACGCGTGCAGCTGGAACACGCATCGGCCGAGCAGAGTCGTCTGGCGACGCGTGTCGCCGAGCACGAGCGCGAGCGGGATCGGCTAATCGCCACGCATCACGAGGCGGTAGCCGCCGCGGAGAAGAGCAAGGGCGAGGCGCTGGCCGAAACACGCGCGCAGCTGGAGCACGCGTCGGCCGAGCAGGGCCGTCTGGCGTCCCGCGTCGCCGAGCACGAGCGCGAGCGGGATCGCCTGATCGCCACCCATCACGAGGCGCTTGCGGCCGCGGAGACGAGCAAAGGCGAGGCGCTGGCCGAAATACGCGCGCAGCTGGAACACGCGTCAGCCGAGCAGGGCCGCCTGGCGTCCCGCATCGACGAGCACGAGCGCGAGCGGGATCGCCTGATCGCTACATATCGCGAGGTGCTTGCCGCGGCCGAGACGAGCAAAGGCGAGGCGCTGGCCGAAGTACGCGCGCAGCTGGAACACGCATCGGCCGAGCAAAGCCGCCTGACGTCCCGCGTTGCCGAGCGCGAACGCGAACGGCTAACTGCAACGCATCTGCGCACCATCGCCGAATTGCAGGCGAGCAATCTGGAAGCCGTGACAGAACTACGCGCGGAGCTCTCGCAGTCGGCCGCCGAACGCAGCCGCATGATCGGGGTGGTCGAGGAGCACGAGCGCGAGCAGCGCGAGATGGCGGCCGGGCACGCGCGTGCGGTCGAGGATGGCGCGCTCGCGAAAGCTGCCGTCGCAGAGGCCGCGCCCGTTGGCCCGGAAGCCCCCATGACGACGAGCGAGACAGCGCCGGCCCATGCGCTGTTCGACAGCGCCGACCAGACGTTCGTGCGTAACCTTCTCACGAAGACCGAGCACGATGACGCGTTGTTCGACGGCGCAGATGACTGGTTCGTGCGTCATCTGCTCGAGGGTACCGACGAGTCCCTTCCCGCGGACAGCACGGATGCGGCGGCCGAATCGGCGCCCGCCCAATCGGCATCGCCACCGGCGGCGCAGCTCCCTCCAGACTGACGCGGCATCGGACGTTCCGTACAGCGGATCTGGCTCGCGTTGTACGTTGTCGTGCGGTGAGTGGTGACGTCCGCGACCCCAATTCCCTGGGACCGAGGACCTGGGCCACAAGGACGGACCAGGCACCAAGCGATAGGTACCAAGGACTGACGCTTACAAAGATTCAAATCCACTCTAGTATGTAATAGTGGAAAGCCGCGTACACCCCACCGACGGCGGCGAGCAGGATCGCGATCTCGATGGCAATCACGATGATCGCGAACCAGTCGCGTCGCGTTCGCGGGGCCGGCTTCGTGAGTGAGCGCATGCGTCCGTCAAGTGTTCGACGGGCGTGAAACGGAGACAGTCAGCGTGCTCGGGAGGCGGCTGTTGAGGGCTTCGATCTCGCGCTTTAGCGCCTCGAATCTCTGCCGGCCCTCGGGCGTCCCGGTCGACGCGCTCGCGAGATCGTCGGCAATCATGATCAGGCGCAGAAACTTGCTTCAGCAGAAACCGCGTTTCCGGCGATTAGAATGTCTCGCTGAATACATGTAGCGATGTATCAAGACACTCTAACGTGCCCACCCGTTCACGGAACGGACAATGTCACGTACAGAATATGGGCCGCTGAAACCGCCGTCAGATCGCGGAGCCAAATGAGAGAGGGGCGGTGCCGGCAAAGTCACATCGCCGCCGACTTCGAACCGCGGCAGCCGACGCTGCCGGATCTTTCACAGCTCGAGCCGCGGCAAAATATTTCGGGGATCTCCTGCTGACGACCGAGGTGCTGGTGCCGCGCAGGAGCGCGACGCCGCCGCCCGGACCGATCCCTTCCTCGACCGCCGTCTTCGTGGGCGTCCTTTCGGCCCGCGCGTCACCTTCACGGCGTGCGCGAGTGTGTTGACGCCGCGCATCAGCGCCCGACGCGCCTCCTCGTTGAACACAATCTGCTTGCCGGCCGCCGCCGTGTCCCCCTTACGCTGTCGCGAGCTGTGGCTCGCGCACGCTTTGCGCCAGGCCGAGCACCTCGTCTTCGCGGACGATCAAGTACTCCTCGCCGTTCATCTTGATCTCGGTTCCCGCGTACTTGCCGATCAGCACGACGTCCCCGACCTTCACGTCGAGCGGAATCGTGTTCCCGTCGTCGTCCAGGCGCCCGCGTCCGGCGGAGACGACCGTGACATGTTGCGGTTTTTCCCTGGCGGTATCGGGGACGATGATGCCGCCGATGCGCTGTTCGGGCTCCTCGAGGCGTCTGACGAGAAGCCGATCCCGAAGTGGCCGCACGTTCATGAACATACCTCCTTGTTGGTAAAATCGTTGTGACGCGTCGAACACTGCCGACGCGTCAGAACCAGGGTGTGGCTGTGGTGATTCACGACGACCATGCGCTTCGAAGCCTGTTCGAGGAGCTCGTGCGGCGTCAGTTCTATCGCGCCGACCTCTACGATTCGGATATCGTCGCGTACGTCGGCGGGGTCCTCGCCAGCTTCACGCACACCGACCGGCTCTATCAGATCCGCAACGCCCAGGGCCGGAGGCTCGAGGACGTTGCGGAGATGCTCATCGAGTCCAATCCTCTCCTCGACGCGACGTCATTCCATCGCGAGAGGGAAGTCCGCAAGCACATCGGCGACTTCACGCTGTTCTTTGCCGGCTTCTATCCGGAAGCGATCGCATCGCTGCCGCGTGTTCATCCCCTGTCGGTCGACACGTTCGTGGACTACGTCGCCGCCGGCAAGGAGTCCTACGCCGTGGTTGCGGCCTTCAACCTCTTCGAGTTCCGCGACGAGGCGCCGCTCTTCCGCCGTCTCTCGGAGCGTTTCGACGAGTGCGCTCACGGGCTCCGGCTCGTCAAACGCGAGCTCGACCACGCGCAAGTCAGACCCGACAGCCCACTCGATCCGAGCCGACACTAACTCGTCGGCCGCTCCTGTCGAACGTCGGTGAACACCGCCGGTCCTTTGGCATAGTCCGACAACACGACGCCCAGCGACTTGTCGCTCGACACCGGAACGCCGGCCGAGACGCGTCCTTCGCCCGTGCCGTCCTTGCCGAGCTTTATCTGGACGACGCTGAAGGGATACGGCGTCGAGGGCGGGTTTGACTCCCACCACAGCCAGAGCGGCCGGTCCACGACGAGGACCAGGTCAGACCCGCCGTCCGGGCGAGCGGCGCGTCGCGCAAAGCGCACGGTGTATTCGGTGCCGCCGGGCCAGGACAACGTGCCGAGCCGGGGCACGTCACGGAACGCGTCGAGCAGCTTCTCGCTGCCGTTCGTGTTGATGGAGGCGACGAGCTGATCGCGCTCCGCGTCGGTCGACCAGCGGTCGATCGCGAACGTCAGCCGATCGCCGGGATCCACCGTGCTCTTCGGCGCCGGCGGACGAGCGAACGTGAACCGATCACCGGCCGCGGTGTCCGCAGCCGAAATGGTGAATGTCGAGGCAAGCACTATCGCCAGTCCCAGTCCCATGCTGCAAAGTGGGCGTATCACGGTCGTCTCCTTTCCGGACGGATGTGTGGATGGTTGGCGTTTCGCACCGGCGCAATGCCGCGCACGGGCCGGCGGACGTCCGGCCCGTGCGCCTGGTTCCGGTTATGCGGTGGTCAACTGCTTCTGTGACTCGCCGACGCCTTCGATCTGAATGCGCCGCGGCTTGACACTGTCCTTCAGCGGCAGCGTCAGCTCCAGCAGGCCGTGCCGATGCGTCGCGCTCACGCGGTCCAGATCCAGGAATTGCGGCACGGCAATGGTCTGGTCGTACCGCTGTTCGCCGTCGTGCCTGCCGCCGTTCTGCTCGGCGTGGATACGAATCGAGCTGCCGGCGACCTCAATCGACACATGCGCCGGATCGATGCCGGGCATCGGAATCTCGAGGCGCCAGTTGTCCTCGCTCGTGTGAACCTGGAGGGGTTGGGGTTAGCGATCTGTGCGGGACGTGAGGGGTACGTCCGCGATTCGTTCCACAGCTCGTTGAACAGCCGATCCGCTTCACGCTGGAAATTGAACATGTCGTCGATCGGGCTCCATCGCGTCTGGCCAAACATGTCGAACCTCCTTGTTGGATTAAGCAACCTCCTGACTATTTATCTACAAAATGATTATTTCGCTGTCAAGTAGGATGAGCCGATCACGCTCAATGCATGTCGCCAAGGATCCCAGCTCGATGTTTTCGCGGAGACGTCGTGTTGTATCGGGGGGTGGAGAGGAGTGCTGGCCGCCTCACGGCGGCCAGCGACTGGTGATGTGTGGCTTGCGTTCTATTTCGGGGTCACGCGGAACAGCGCGCCGGGATTCGCATCTTCGAGCATCCAGAGCGCGCCGTCCGGACCGACTTCGACGTCGCGGATGCGGTGTCCGACGCCCCAGCGCTCTGCGGCTGTCGCGCCGCCTTTGCCGTCGAACGTGACGCGGTTCAGCGTCTGGCTTCCCATGCCGCCAATCAGCGCCGAGCCCTGCCACTGCGGGAACATCGCGCCCTTGTAGAACATGATGTTGCCGGGGGCGATCACCGGCGTCCAGTAGATGACCGGCTTCGCGAGATCCGGGCGTGTGTCCGGGCTCGCGATCGGCACGCCGTTGTAGTTCTGGCTGTAGGACACGAGCGGCCAACCGTAATTCTTGCCCTTCTCGATCAGGTTCAGTTCATCGCCGCCGCGCGGGCCGTGTTCGACTTCCCACAATTCGCCGCTGGGCGAAAAGGCGAGACCGTACGGCGTGCGGACACCGGTCGCCCAGGTTTCCGCGGGCGTCATGTTGGGGCCGGTGAACGTGTACATGCTGACCACCTTCGCCGTCTTGGCGGCTTCCGTGTCGCTCGGCGGATCGATCAGGGGAATCGTGGCCGCCCCGGTCTTCCCGAAGTTCGGATTGCCGGGAGCAGGTTTGCCGTCGAGCGTCAGGCGCAGGATCTTGCCGACCGGCTGATCGGGATCCTGGGCCGGCGTGAAGCGCTGCCGGTCGCCCACCGTGAGGAACAGAAACTGGCCATCGGGCGAGAAAGCCACTGCCGCGCCTTCCTGGCCGCCTTTGCCCCTCGGCAGCTGGCGCCACAGCACCTCGAAGTTTTCCAGCCTGGCGGACGTGGGTGTGGCATTCAGTTTCGCGCGGGCCAGCGCCAGGCCCCCGCCGTAGTCGCCGGGCTCTGCATAGGTGAGATAGATACGCTGGTCGGCGGCGTACGTCGGCGAAACGTACACGCCCATCATGCCGTTCTGACCCTGCCAGTAGACCGGTGGCGTGTTGGCCACCGGTGCGATCTTTTGTCCCTGCGGGGACAGCAGCCACACGGGCCCGATTTTTTCGGTGACCAGCATTCTGCCGTCGGGCAGGAAGGCAATCCGCCAGGGCAGTTCAAAGGTCGTCACGGGCGTCATGGTGAAGGGCAGGTTGGTGTCGGACTTCTGTTCGCCCTTATTCACCTGTGCGCCGACCGTCGCCGACGCCAGCATGACAAGTAGCGCCGTTTTCGCCAGATTCATCGTCATTTCTCCCTATCTCTCCTTGTGCGTTCCTTCACTTCGGCATCGGAATCGAGACAGCCTTGCCTGTGCCGCGTTCGGCGATCCAGATCACGTCGCCCGCAGGCTCGACTGCGGTCGGTGTGTTCAAGCCTTCCTTGATGACCGTGACGCTGGCCTTGTCGCCCGTGACGGTCATCACGGAAATCTTGCCGCTGCCATTCTCCGCCACGAGCAATTTGCCGTTGGCCGCGCGCATGCCATCCGGCGCCTTCACCGGTTGATCCATCCAGATATCCACGGGCTGCCCGGGTTTGCCCGCGGCGTCTATCGGGATGCGGTAGAGGTTGTTCGAGAATACGTTATTCACGTACAGCGTGCCATTCAGAAAGGTAATGCCGTCGATGCCATAGAGTGCCCGATGCTCCAGGAAGAGTTCGGCCGCGGAGGCGCCGGCCGCCAGTTTGTAGATCCTGCTGTTCGTGGTGTCGGTGATATACAGCGCCTTGTCAGGTCCCACCGCGAAGTCGTTGCAGGTACTGCTGTCACCCTGCAGGCTCGGCAGGTTCCAGCGAAGTTTCTGGGCGCCGGTGGAAAGATCGAACCCTCGCAGCGCGGTATGACGTCTCGCCGGCGTTGCGTCCGGCACCGGGGTCAGCTGACACGTCCACAGCGTGTTCGTCGCGGGATCTGCCAGCATCCCGAGGAAAAAGGTGCCGGCACCTTCAGCGCTGGCATCCACGAACTTCTCGGCGGTGGTGGCGCCCGGCCGCACCTTGTAGACAAACGGACTGCTCGCGCTGCCGACGATCAGCACCCCGCCTGGCGCGACAGCCAGGCTCTCGGGCTGGGATTTCGCGTCGGCGATGAGAATTTCTGCGGCTGACGCCGATTGGGCAGTGCCGATCAACAGCGCAACGCAGGTGACCAGTAATGGTGCGCTCAACTTGTGCATGTGCATCGTCAACATCTCCATGGCTTGAGCCTGTGCTCAGCCCGTTCTCGATTATTCAGTCGGTGGATTATCGCGTCGGGGTGGCTGAAACGATGGTCGAGTGCTGCGCGCAGATCCCGGCGTACACGGGCGCGTCGTCGCAGCATCCGGTCGAGTAGCCGCACAGAATCGACACCGGGCGCGCGGCTGTGTACACGCTCGCGATTCGCTCGAGGCGAAGCATGCCATCCACGTCGCCGCGCGCGCCGAGCAGCGGCGCGATCTCGCCGAAGACGGTCACGTGCGGACTGGACGACGTGGCCGCGGACAGTGCCCGGTCGACGAGCGGATCCATTGCCGCCGCGAACAAATCGGCATCCGGTATGCCGCCGGCGAGAATCGATTCGAGCGCAATCGTCGAGTCGACCGCCGTGTAACGGCCGGAGCCGGCCAGCGCGGCGATGTTGACGCCGCGCTGCTCGAACTCCTCGTCCAGTGCGTTCCGGTGGAGCGCGCTCACGACTGCAATCACCGAATCGCCGGCCTCCAGGGCACTGTCGACGAACCCCGTCACCGCGATGACGAGATCTTCGTCCGTCGCATAAGGAAGCAGATCGTGCCGGTGGCCCGCTGCGCGCCGCCACTGTGGCAGCACGCGCGCCGATGGCACAAACGATCGTCCTTCGGCCACGTGGCTCACGGCCTCAGCCAGGTCCGGGTACATCGCGGATTTCGACACGAACCCGGACGCGCCGCGTGCCACTCCGGCGAGCACGAAGTCGTCGCCCGCGTAGCTCGACAGGAACACGATCCGCGCCGACGAGCCCGAGGCCTGGATGCGGGCGGCTGTCTGGAAACCGTCGAGGTCCGGCATGGCGATATCGAGAATCACCACGTCGGGTTCGAACTCGGATGTGGCGGCGATGGCCGACACGCCGTCGCGGACGGTCGCGACGACGTCGCACGTGGGAGCAAGGAGGCGGGTCGCCGCCTTGCCGAATTCTTCGCGATCGTCGGCGACGACGACGCGGAGCTGCCTGGGTCGTTCCACGGTGTTAATAGTAGCCTCCTTGCGCCCAGGCCGTCAGTGCTGAATTACGGCGCCGGCCGACGCGTTCAGGACGACCAGGGCTGAACCGGATCGACTTTTGAGGGCGCTCACGGCACAATCTCGCCATGAATCTCGTCGAGCGGACGGCCGCCCTCGTGCCGATGCTTCGTCGACATGCAGCCACGGCCGAGAAAGAGCGGCGGGTTCCCGCCGAAACCCTCGCCGCGCTCGACCAGGCCGGCGTGTTCCGGATGATGGCGCCGAAGAAGTTCGGCGGTGACGAGGCCAGCTTCGACACGCAGTGCCGCGTCCTGGCGGAGGTCGCCCGCGGCTGTCCGTCGACCTCCTGGGTCGCGACCATCTACAGCGCCATGGTCTGGACCGCGAGCGTCTTCCCCGACCGGGCGCAGGACGAAATATTCGCCGGCGGCGTTCCGAGGATCGCGGGCGTGTTCTCTCCGACGGGCACCGCCGTTCGTAACGGCGACGGCTTCCTCGTCAACGGGCGCTGGCCGTACAACACCGGCTGCCACGGCGCGCACTGGACGCTGGTGGTGGCGCTGGCGACGCAGGACGGCGGCGACCCGCTGCCGTACTGCATGCTCGTCTCGAGCCGCGAGCTGACGATTCTCGACGACTGGTACGCGAGCGGCATGGCCGGTACCGGCAGCAACACCGTCGTGGCCGAGAACGTCTTCGTGCCGGCCCATCGCGCGCTGCCGTTGCCGGACATGGTGGACGGCCGCTACCCGGAACGCCACAACAGCGGCAATCCGTACTTCAATTACCCGCTCGCCCAGGTGCTGGTCGTGAACGGCGGCGGCACGCCGCTCGGCATCGCGCGCGGCGCGCTCGAGGCGTTCTTCGATCGGCTGCCGGGACGCGGCATCATGTACACGACGTATATGGACAAGTCGGCCGCGCCGGTGACGCACCTCCAGGTGGGTGAGGCGTCGCTCAAGATCGATTCGGCCGTCGCGCACGTGCAACGCGCCGCGGCGACGCTGGACGAACTTCAGGGCGGTCCGATGACGCTCGAAGACCGGGTCCGATCGCGCGCGCGCATCGGCTACGCGACGGGCCTGGCACGCGAGGCGGTCGATCTGCTCTTTTACGCGAGCGGCGCCTCCTCTATCCAGTCGCACGTGCCGATGCAGCGGTTCCAGCGCGACATGCAGGCGCTCGCGAACCACGCGATCATGCACTCGCCGACGGCCGTCGAACTGTACGGGCGGGTGCTGTGCGGTCTCGAGCCGAACACGCCGCTATATTGACCGGGCGCCCGGGTGAACTATCTCGTTCACTTCCTGCTGGCCGGCGACGATGACGAACTGCGGCTGGGAAACCTGCTTGGGGATTTCGTCAAGGGACGAGTCCAGCGGTTCGAGCACCAGGGCGTGACCGAGCGGCTCCGCGCCGGCATCCAGATGCACCGGGCGATCGACGCGTTCTCGGATCGTCACCCCGCCGTTCATCGCAGCAAGCGGATCGTGGCCCAGGAATACGGAAGGCTGTCCGCCGTCATCGTCGACGTGTTCTACGATCACGTGCTCGCGCGGCGATGGACCGAACATCATCCGCAGCCGCTGTCCGTTTACGCGCAGGATGTGTACCGCACCCTCGGCGGCAACCTGCACCGGTTGCCGGCAGGCGTGCATCCGCTGGTCCGAAGCATGACTCGCGGGGACTGGCTCGGCGGGTACGCGAGTGCGCGCGGTATCGAACGCGCGCTGCAGGGGATGGCGCAGCGGCGTCCGGTCGCCGCGACGATCGGCACGGCCGGGCGGATGCTGGCCGACCATTTCGATCGGTTCTCTGACGACTTCGACGAGTTCCTGCCCGATCTGCGCACGAGGTGTGCCGAGTTCCTCGAATCACTCCCGTGACGCCAATGGCTGACGGTCAGGTCTTCTGCGGCCGCTCGCTCGGGGTCCATGCCGGCTCCTCGTTGTCTCCGGGGCTTCGTTCTTCCGGCGCGCTCTCCTCTTTGTCTACGCGGCTCGATCCGCCCCACGGGGCCGCGCCACCTTCAGAGCCGACGACCTCTTCTGCCCGGTCGTCGTTCCGGTCATCCTCGACGTTGCGGTCATCGTTCATTCGGCACCTCGTGTGCCGATTCGGTCTGCAACCGGCAGGCCACGATATTTGCCACGCTGTCCGGAACTCCCATTGCATGCGTTTTCGTCGGGCGGATACCTTCGGGGGTGACAAATGGCAGGAGAGCTGCGAGGCAAACGGATCGCCGCTGTGGTCGAGCAGGGTTTCGAGCAGGTGGAGTTGACCGAGCCGCGGAAGGCGCTCGAGGCGGCCGGCGCGACCGTCGAGGTCGTGTCCCCACAATCCGGCTCGGTCAAGGGTTGGCAGCACACGAAATGGGGCGATGAGATACGGGTCGATCGGACGTTGGCCGAAGCTCGTCCGGATGACTACGACGCGCTGCTGTTGCCGGGCGGCGTGATGAATCCCGACAAGCTGCGCATGAATGCCGAGGCAGTCCGGTTCGTGAAGGCATTCGCAACCAGCGGCAAACCCATCGCCGCCATCTGTCATGGACCGTGGACGCTGATTGAAGCTGAAGCGGTGAACGGGCGAACGTTGACGTCCTGGCCGTCTTTGCAGACGGACCTCAGGAATGCCGGGGCCACCTGGATCGATCGCGAGTGCGTCGTTGACAACGGGCTCGTCACATCGCGCAAGCCCGACGACATCCCGGCCTTCAACCGGAAGATGATTGAAGAATTCGCTGAGGGACGCCACAGCCGCGGCCAGCAGGGCCATCACACGGCGGACGCGACGCCGTAACGCCGCCAGGTCATCACATTCGGGGAACAGGCATGGACATTCAGCACTACAAGCAGCGCCTGATCGATCTCGAAAAAAGTCTCGCCGCGCGCGTGGGCCGTGAAGCGGATTACGGCCGCGAGCAATTCATCGATTCTGCTCACGACCTCGGCGATGCGAGCGTTGCGGGCGAGACGGCGTCCGAAGAATTTACCGAAGCCGAACACACCGGGGCCGTTCTGCAGCAGGTCCGCGAGGCATTGGGTCGCGTGGCCGCCGGGACATTCGGCAGATGTGTGGTGGACGGGGAACCTATCGAAGAGCGCCGGCTCGAGGCCGTGCCCTGGAGCGCCTATTGCCTGAAACACCAACAGCAACAGGAGCAGGCGGCGTCTTCGAGAACGCCGACGCTTTAGCTGCAGTCGAGTCGGCGGGTTCGCCCGGGGGACGCTATCGCCCGCGATCGTCTCCGTTGACGCGCTCGAACACACGTTCGGGCGGGGGAAGCCCCTTCGCCGCATTCGCGGCGGCCTCTTTCTCGTAGGCGCGCTCGCCGCTCAGCGAGTTGCGGACGGCCCCGTTCCCCTCGTGGCAGCCGTATTCGTAGATGACGTAGCCGGGCTGACGCGTCAACGTCATCCGCAGGGTCCATGGCGCGACGTACGTCTTCGGGTCGTCGATGCGCAATTCGTAGTCGAGCATCTGCGGATCGATACGAGTGATCCGCTCCGTCATCTTCATCGCCGCGCTGTGCCTGGCGCCGCCGCCGTTTGGGCCGACGGCGGTGCGATCCGTGAAGTTCGTCGTCTCGATGACGAGCGTGTTGCCCTCCCAATGCCCGCGCGAATCGCCCATCAGCTGGCGGATGCCGCTGCCGATGTGCGGGCGGCCATCGAGGGGGATGACGCGCGTGTCGTGCACCATCTCGTACGCGATGACGACGGCGTCGGGCGTCTGCATGATGCGCGCGCCGTTGCCGTAGACGACCGGCAGCCACGACCCTGCCAGGCCTCGGGTGATGCAGCGATCGTAGGAGTTGAAGTCCTCGACGCTGTCGAACGGCCCCACGCCGTTGGTGCCGGGGACGGGCCGCCGCGCCTGGGCTTCGGGCGTCAAGGCGGGAACACGGCCGTCCGGCGGATCGATGACGAGCGAGGTATAGCCGAAGTTGCGCGACCCCTCTTCGTTGCGGAACGTACCCGTCCGGGCGTTGTCGAACTCGCGCGCCTTGCCGCGCTCCGTCGCGCGCTGCGTGAATTCCTCGTCCGTCAGAGATCGGCGAGTCCCGAACTGCGTCGGCCGGGACATCGGGATGCCACGCATGTCGTCGCTGGTCCAGATGCCCTGAAGATCCGGATGGCCCCACGCGAGCTTCGGCGGCGTCCACTTCGGGTTGGCGACGGCCGCCGCCGACGCTTCCGCCGAGTCTCTCGCCTGCGCGTGGATCAGTGCCGCCGTCCCGCCGACTGTCACGACCGTCATCGCGCACGCGATCACATAACGCCGCATAGATGCCCTCTTCGCGCAGCGTAACACAGACGCCACGGGCCGCGCGCCAACCTGTTCAGTGGTCACGGGACGATGATCACCAGTTGCTGATTGACCTGATGCCCGTCGCGATCAGACGCCGTCAGCTCGTACGTCGTCGTGCGCCTCGGCGACACGCGAACGCAGGTGAGCGTGCCCGCGGGATCGACTGGCCCGATGCCCGGCTCAATCCGCGCCTCCGTCGCGCCGCTGACGGCGTAGCAGAGTTGCGTGGGCGCGCGCCCGGCGATGGACCCGGGGCGGGGCGAGAAGATAAGGATGCTTGGAGCGGCAGCAGCCTCGCTGGCGCTCGCCTCGGGTTCCGATACCGGCGGAGCCGCACTCGTCGGCTCAGGTTCGGGCGGAGCGGTCGTGGGCGCCGCTTCCGGCATCGTCTGCGGTGAAGAGATGCCGGCAACATTCCACGACTGCAGGGACTGCTTCGCCGCGGGAATTGCGTACGTGATCGCGCACGCGATGGCCAGCAGCATCACCGTCAGAGGCCCGGCCATTGAACCACCGCTTCGTCCGACGCGGATTGCCGGGTGGACCACATCTCGAAGCGGCAGCGAGTAGACATCGAACGTATCGGAAAACCGCGCATCATCGAATTGAGCGGCGGACGGTTGCGGCAGGTGCGGGACCGGCGCGAGGACGAAATCAAGGTTCTGCCTGGTGATGGCGGCAGCGTCCCGCTCTCCTTCAAGCGCGTCGCGCAGCTTTAACGCCTGGCCGAGCGACGACCGCGCCATGGCCGACTCGCCCAGACACAGCGCGCGGGTGCCGAGTTCGTGAAGCGCCCAGGCTTCGCCCGATCGATCGCCGGTCGCCCGGGCGGCGGCGAGGCACGCTTTGACGGCAGTCGCCCATCCTCCCCACCTCGCGCCCGACACGAGCGCCCCTTCGAGCAGCCTGCCGATCCGGAACGCCTCGCCCCAGCGGCGGAACTCGAGGGCGCACTGCTGCGCGCGCAGCAGCGCCTCGGATTCGAGCAACAGCGTGTCCGGGCTGCGCCTGTTCCGCTCGGCCCACGCGGTGAAGTAGGTGATCGCGCGATTCACCGGCGGTTTGAGATCGTCCGCTCGCCGGAGCTGATCGCTGACTCCATCCGCCAGGCGGTACCGCGAGTTCATGCCGAGCACGAGCCCGCACCGGACGAGCGCCATCACGGACGCCTCGATATCCGGGACATCAGCGATGCCCGACGCATGTGAAACGGGCAGCGGCACGCCTGGAAGCGCGGTGAGCGCGAGCAGAACGCGGCGCTGTTTATCGTCGATCGGCGCCATCAGCTGCCGGACGATCGCTGCTGCCGTGATCCCGCCGGCCCAGACGTCGAGCGCGTCTGGATTGTCGCGGACGAATGCCGCGGCCTGCAGGATTCGGAGAGGGTAGCCACCGAGCTCCGCGCAGAGCGCGTCCGCCGCCGATCGCTCCGCCGGGGCCAGCGGGCGCTCCATGTCGCGCTCGAGCAGCTGCAACGCGTACTCTGCCGGCAGGCCGTCGAGCGGCACCGCGCGCACCTCGCCCCACAGGCACCGCATCCGCGTCGCGACGACGAAGGCCGACTGCGGCGCGATGTCCAGAACGTGTTCGAGGTCGTGCTGCGCCATCTGGACATCGTCGAGCAGGACGAGAGCCTGTTTGTTCTGAAGCGTTCGCCGGATGTCGGCTTCCGTGGGTTTGCACGTCTGCTCGCTGTCGTAGAACGCGTCGAATATGAGCTGCAGCACGTCGGCGGGGGATTGGTGCCGCGCCGTCAAATACACAACGCCGTCCTTGAAGGACGCGGCTCGCGGATGATGCGCCAGCTGCCGGAGGAAGGCTGTCTTGCCGACCCCGGCCTCGCCGGTCACTTCAACGGTCAGTCCGCCATCGAGGCCCGAAAGCGCCGCCGCCAGCTCCACCTGTCGTCCGAACAGGCCGCGCATCGATTTGGGGTGGAGAAGAACGGGCGTCGGCCGGGCATGGACGTGCGGGCGCTCGGATCTCGAGGCTTCGCGGACCGTCGCGCCGAACGGATTCCCGATGCGGAGGACGTAGCGGCTGACGGCCACATCGCCGCTGATACCGTCGTACAGATCGTCTCTGTTCAACGGGTCACTCGCTCGTCAGCCATTTCCAGCAGTCCCTTGCCCATCGTCTTCAAGGAGGCGTCGAGCTGGTTCGCCGTGATCGCCGGCATGAACCGCAGTTGATCGCGTGTCGCGAGCAGAAGAGTCCCGGACGACGTGTCCGGCGCGCGCGGAACGAAGAGCACGCAGTGGCCTTCAGCGTCCTGGTCGATGAGGAACGCGGGCTGCCATCCGAGATCGCCTCGAACGAGGACACTGGCATAAGGCAGCGTCCGGGTCCGCTGCTGCAGCTTGTCCTCGGCCATCGCCTTGTACGTGGAATATCCCGGGATATATTTGACGAGGAGCCGTTCAATGCCTTTGTTGAAGGCATCGACAACGGAGACCCTTACGAGCAACCCGCACGCGATCCAGATCAGGATCAGTAGAAGACCCGATACCGCCGTCGATCCGCCGACGCCCAGCATCGACTGCAGGCCGAAGAGCGTCGCCAGCTTGGTACCGAGCGAGGAAAGCGATGTCCATGCCTTCGTCGCGATGACGAGCACGACATAGACCGGCAGCAGGAACAGAAATCCTGCCACGGCGATGTTCCGAATCTTCACGAAGAGGTTCTTCATAGAACGCCGGTTACTGTCGCGTCATCGTCATGCTGCCGAGCGCGACAGACGGTTCACACGAATCGCTCCCGTTGTAAGACGACGAGAGGCTGGTACTCGTCACGTTCGGCGCCGAGATGTCCATGATCACCAGGCACGTCGGCGTCGGCTGGCTTCCGCCCAGATCGAACGACATCCTTAACGTGACCGTCGTTCCCGAGACCGACCCGGAGATGCGGCCGTCTTTCACCTTGTGGCAAGACGCGCAGGATCCGTCGGTCAGGCTCACGGGGCGCATGCTCACCGTTCCGGACAGCCCGTTGCCGGATTGCACCAGGACCCACGAGAACGTCTCCGGCCCCAGCCCGTCAGATCCAGTCCCCGTCCACGTGCCGGTCAGGTTCAGTGAGGTTGTCGACGGGGCGCTCGACGCAGCGGCGGGTTGTGAGGGGCTGCCTGCGCAGCCCGGGAGCAGCCAGCCCGCGGCAAGTCCCGCAACGACGGCGACGCCGCAGCGAGCGGCCCACTGCGTCACGGCTCATGATACGGCGAACCACGTGAAACGCTTGAGCCCGGCCGCTCACCATAAAGCGGGATCGACGTTCTGATGGCAGGCACCTTTTGTGTGCCCTCTGGCCGAATTGTCTCGGGCAGCGTCGGCTTTCCGGCGTTTTGAACACGACGCGTGGCGCGGGCCGTGCTGCGATCGAAGTATCGGAGGTTGGAATGCGGGAGACGACTGAGGGTCGCGTCAGCGACGCACGGCAGACGGTGTCGAGACTCGTCGCCGTGATGCTTGCGGCCGTGGTCGCGGCGACGGCAACCATGGGCGCGGCCGGACGGCCGGAGAGACCACTGGTTGCGGTCGATATGGGATCGCTCGGAGGCAATCTCAGCGAGGCCTCGGCGGTCAACTCAGCGGGTCTCGTAGTCGGCCGCAGTTCGCTCGCGGGTGACGGCGCAGTCCGCCATGCATTCGCGTGGTCGGAAGCCGAAGGCATGAGCGACCTCGGCACGTTAGGCGGCAGCCAGAGCTGGGCGACCCTGGTCGCCGATAACGGCCTCATTGCCGGCTACAGCTATCTTCCGGGAGACAGCGTTTATCACGCGTTCGTCTGGACCCGTTCTCGCGGCATCCTCGATCTCGGCACACTGGGTGGCTGGGGCAGCTCGCCGGCCGCGATAAGCGCGCTCGGCGCGGTCGTCGGCAGCAGCTATCTGGCGGACAATCAGATCTACCACGCCTTCCAGTGGACGGAGCGCGGCGGAATGGCCGATCTGGGAACGCTCGGCGGCCGATTCAGCACGGCCTATGCGGTCAACGACAGGGGCGTTGTCGCCGGCGCGAGCAGCATCGCGGAGGGTGACGTCCCGCATGCGTTCGTGTGGACCCGCGACACCGGCATGATCGATCTCGGCACCCTGGGCGGGCCTGGCAGCTGGGCCCATGCGGTGAGCGACGACGGCATCGTCATCGGCAACAGCCTGACGTCCACAGGAGAGAACCACGCGTTCGTCTGGTCCCGGCACACGGGCATGATCGACATCGGCCTGCATGGCCTGAGCAGCTGGGCGGAAAAACTGGGCGGCAACCATACGGCCATCGGCCAGGGCTACACGCCCGCGGGCGTGCGTCATGGAATCGTCTGGACCCGCAGAACCGGTCTCGTCGACTTGGGAACGCTTGGGGGCGACAGCAGCTACGCACGAGCCGTCAATGAGCTCGGATTGGTGGTCGGCGGAAGTTGGACAACTGCAAACGCCGCCTGGCGTGGGTTTGTCTGGACGTCGTCATCGGGGATGACGGCGCTCGATAACCCCGGCGGTGGACAGAGCGAGGCGGTTGCCAATAACAACAGTGTCGTCGTGGGCTATAGCTGCACGGTCGATAATCTTGCGTGTCATGCGACGTTGTGGAAGCCGTCGCGTCATGCCGGCCGATGAACGCTGACGCCTGGGCCTTGCGTCGGACTCACGGTCATGTCCGCGTCTGGTCGCGGCGAGCCGGATCCGGCGGAGTGGCTCTGAAGCCGGCACGGCGCAGGCCCGTGGCCACATATGGACAAACTCGCATGAGCCGCCAGATCAACTCTGAGCGATAGTTCTCGATCATGAGAACGACCGGTCCCTGATCGAGCGCGAAGTGGTTCTGAGAGATCCAACCGGCCTGCCGGGAACCACGTGTCGGAAACGTCGGATTGAAACTGCAGACGAGCCCGTACTCGCTTTCCATCTTCGGATACGCCGCGGAACAGTGCTGCAGAGTGGGCAGCACGATCTCGGGAGCAAACGGCAGCGAGGCGACGACGGCCCAAGGCGCCAGCGTGCCGTCGTCCGGACCATAGGGCACCCCTCGCGCCCTGTAGCCAAAGAAGCGCCGCGTCACGCCGTTCACCCGGCGCGTCGCCGGTCCGGGACCGTTACTCGCCGTGATACCCCAGACGTGCTCGCCGTAGTCGCGAAAGTCCCTCGGATTCCGCATCGCGTACTGTTGGTTCACGTACGTCGCGCGGCGGCTGTTTTCGAAGTAGTCAATCGCGTGCCGCCGCATGAACGCATCCTGAATGCCGCGGAAGTCGATCCACAGATGCGAGAGCTGGTGCATGAACAGTGCGGCGCCGTAAAGAAATTCGTAACCGTACAGCCTCTTCCAGCGATAGGTTGACGTCCAGGACCGGTAGCTCTTCGCGGGCAGGGGATGCGTCGGCGAGCCCAGTCCGAGCACGTACAAGATCAGAGCCTCGTTGTATCCCTTCCAGTGATATCGAAGGAAGCCGGTTTCCGGTTTCCACCCGTGCGATACGCTCGCGTGACCATTCAACGCCCATCGCCAATCGACCCGCCGGTACAACGAGTCCGCGAGGCTTCGCACCTCACGCTCAGAGTTGGTATCGCGGTCGAAGTAAGCGGCAGCGGTCAAGGCGCCGGCCATCAGGATGGCGGTGTCGATGGTCGACAACTCCGAACGCCACGCACGCAGGCCGCTCGCGACATCGAGGAAATGGTAGAAGAAGCCCTGGTACCCGGTCGCGTCGCGCATCGGTCCGTGAGGTGCGTTCCAGAAGAAGCGCAGCGTGGTCAGTGCACGCTCCACCGCCTGTGCACGGGACACGAACGACCGCTCGACGGCAACGGGGTAACTGGAGAGGGCCAATCCCACGCCGGCGATGCTGGCAGGAATGCCGCTGGTTGATGTGTTGTCGGAAATCAACCCGTTCGACGGGTTCGTTTCCTGCCAGAAGTATCGGAACGTGTTCCGCTGGAGGCTCTGCAGGCCCGAAGCAGCGTCAGGAGCCATTGATTCAGTCGATGAGATCGGCGATTCGCTCGACGGTCATGTCCGCCGGCGGAAAGGACGCGACCAGGGCGGTATCGTTCGCATAGTGACCCTGCCGCGGAAACACTGTCGTTACACGGTCCCCCCAGGTCTGCTTGACCGCCGAAAGAATGCGGACCTTGTCGTCGACCAGGACAAAGTGCCGGGCCGGATACCGTTTCTCGACGTCGTCGAGCATCTGCTCCTTGTGAATGTAGATGAGGACATGGCCTGACACCGCGTCCCACAATCCGGCGCGTGCCACCTTGAGGGGCTGAAACACGACGTCTCCGTCAGACAGAATGACCACCCGCCCGTTCTTCCGCAGCTTCTGGACCACATCGATGGCTCCGGGGTACAGACGCTCGGCAAAAGGGTAGTTCACCAGGAACAGCGAAACAGCGAGCAGTTGGGGATTTCCGGGATGCTCGATGCGATATCGCTGGAGCGCTCCGAGGTAATCCGCGTACCCCAGTTCGGTTCGTAACTGCTCGAAGATGTCCCAGTAGCGCTTCTGCGCCTCGGCGCCGAATGCCTCGCTGATGTGCGCGCGCAAATCCTGTTCGACTCGGTCATTGTCGAGCAGCGTGTTGTCCACATCCAGGAGAAATACGACGTCGGTCTCACCGGCCAATCGCTTCTGTATGAGTGACATACCGTCATCCTAACCCCGGGGAACGCCGCCCTGGAGCGCCGGGAACCGCGACGGGGCGTGCGGGCCATTGCCCCGAGATTGGCGTTGCGGAATCAGCCCGTGGCGCGTGAAACTAGTTAAGTTCCGGTGTACACGTAAAACCGGGTCGGGGAGACGATGAACAGACGCAGTTCCCTGGGAGTGGCGGCCGCAGTCTGGCTGACCGTGTCGGCCCTCAGTTTTCCGGAAGCCGCCGGCCAGAATCCGGGCAGGCCGGCCGACGTCCCGTCGACCGAACCCGTGCCGCGGGCGGTGCTGGACCGCTATTGCGTCACCTGCCACAACTCGCGCGCGAAGAGCGGCGGGCTGATCCTCGAGAAGATCGACCTGTCCGACGTCGGCGCCCACAGCGACACCTGGGAGAAGGTCGTCCGCAAGGTGCGCGCGGGCATGATGCCGCCGCCTGGCATGCCGGCCCCGCCGGACGCGGACAAACAAGCGCTGATCGCCTCGCTGACGACGCAGCTCGACCGCGCGGCGCTGGCGTCGCCGCAGCCCGGCCGCCCGCTCGTCCATCGTCTGAACCGCGCCGAGTACGCGAACGCCATCCGCGATCTGCTGGCCCTTGAGATCGACCCGGCTCCGCTGCTGCCGGCCGACGATTCGAGCGCCGGGTTCGACAACATCGCCGACGTCCTGGGCCTTTCTCCCGTCCTGCTCGAGAGCTATCTGTCGGCCGCCGGCCGCATCAGCGCGCTCGCGATCGGCGACCCGAAGACGCCGCCCATGGGCGAGGTTTACCGCGTGCGCCAGGACGCGTCGCAGTCGCGGCACGTCGAGGGGCTGCCGCTCGGGACGGTGGGCGGCTTCGAGATCACGCGCAACATTCCGCTCGACGGCGAGTACGCGTTCCAGGTGAAGCTGTTTCGCACGAACCTCGGGACGATGCGCGGGCTCGAGTTCCCGCATCAGCTCGAGATCAGCGTGGATGGCCAGCGGGTACACCTGGCCTCGTTCGGAGGCGATCGGGACGTGCGCGCCTCCAGCGACAACCCGACGACGACCGGCGACGAGATCGACAATCGCTTCTCGGTGCGCGTGCCGCTCAAGGCGGGTCCGCGCAGGATTACCGTCGCGTTCATTGAGAAGACGCACGGGTACAACACGCGCCGTCTGCAGTCCTACGTCCGCAGTTCGGCGGATACCATCGACTTCTCCGGGTATCCCCACATCGATCAATTCATCATGACCGGGCCGTTTAGCCCGACGGGCCCCGGCGAGACGCCCAGCCGCCGCGCGATCTTCACGTGCCGTCCCTCGACCTTGCCCGGGACGGCTGCCGCCGACGAAGCGGCATGCGCGCGGAAGATTCTCCAGCCGCTTGCGCGCCGCGCGTACCGCGGCGACATGAGCGACGGCGACCTTCAGGTGCTGCTCGACTTCTTTGCCCGCGGCCGCGAGCAGGCCGGCACCTTCGAGGGCGGCATCGACATGGCGCTGCGCCGCATCCTCGCGAGCCCGAAGTTCCTGCTGCGCGTCGAGCCGGATCCGGCGGGCGTCGCCCCGGGCGCCGCGTATCGCCTCTCGGACCTGGCGCTGGCGTCGCGGTTGTCGTTCTTCCTGTGGAGCAGCATTCCGGACGACGATCTGCTCGGCGCGGCGGCGAGGGGCGAGCTGAAGAAGCCGGCGGTGCTGGACCGGCAGGTGCGGCGCATGCTGGCGGATCCGAAGGCGCATGCGCTCATCGAGAATTTCGCCGGCCAGTGGCTGCACCTCCGCAACCTGCGGAACAAGCAGCCCAATTCGTTCCAGTTCCCCGACTTCGACGACGATCTGCGTCGCGCGATGATCGGTGAGGTCGAGTTGTTCTTCGGCAGCATCGTCAACGAGGACCGCAACGTTCTCGATCTGATGACCGCCGACTACACCTTCGTCAACGAGCGGCTTGCGCGGCACTACGACATCCCCGGGATTTACGGCAGCCAGTTCCGCCGCGTCACGCTGACCGACGATGCGCGGCGCGGCCTGCTGGGCAAGGGCGCCATCCTGCTGGCGACCTCGCACGCGCACCGCACGTCGCCCGTGCTGCGCGGCAAGTGGGTGCTCGAAAACATCATCGGCGTGTCGCCCGCGCCGCCGCCCGACAACGTGCCGGCGCTCGTCGACGAGCAAAAGCCGGAGAAGCCCCGCTCCGGACGCGAGGCGCTCGAACAGCATCGCGCGAGCCCCACCTGTGCGTCGTGCCACCGCGTCATGGATCCCATCGGGTTCGCGCTCGAGAACTTCGACGCCGTCGGCGCGTGGCGTGTCAAAGACGGCGGGACGCTCGGTGATTCGATCGACGCGTCGGGACAGCTGGCCGACGGCACGCGGCTCGACGGCGTCGTCGCGCTGCGGAACGCTCTCGTGCGCGACCCGGAGACGTTCGTGCGCACGATGACCGAGAAGCTGCTGACCTATGCGGTCGGCCGCGGCCTGACGGCGCCCGACATGCCGGTGGTGCGCGCCACCGTTCGCGACGCGCGTGCCGAGAACTATCGTTTTTCGTCGCTGATTCTGGGCATCGTCCGCAGCGTGCCGTTCCAGATGCGGACGGCGGCGGACGCGCCGGTGGTTGCCTCCGCGGAGCGTTGACGAATTCGTTACAATCGGCATCAGGAGCGTACATGTTCATTACCAAGCGGTCGTTGTCGCGCCGGGCGGTCCTCAAGGGGATGGGGGCCACGCTGACCCTCCCGTTCCTCGACGCGATGGTTCCCGCCGCGACGGCGCTGGCGAAGACAGCCGCGCAGCCGGCGCTCCGGTTTGGCGCGGTGTTCGTCCCGATGGGCGAGCGGCCCGGGTACTGGACGCCGGCGACCACGGGCTCCGGGTTCGAGTTCACGCCCATCCTGAAACCCATCGAGCGGTTCCGGGACAGCGTCGTCATCGTGTCCAACCTGGATCGTCCGCCGGGCGGCACGCACGCGGTCAGCACCTCGACGTGGCTCACCGGCTCGGCGCCGAAGCGCACCGAGGCCGAAGACTTCTACGCCGGCATCTCGCTCGACCAGGTGGCCGCCGGCCTGATCGGCAAGGACACGGTGTTCCCGTCGCTCGAAATCGCCACCGAGGACCAGGCGGGATACATCGGCGCGTGCGACGTGGGCTACAGCTGCGCGTACATGAGCACCATCGCGTGGCAGGGACCGACGACGCCGCTGCCGATGGAAATCAACCCACGGGTCGTGTTCGAGCGCATGTTCGGACGTCCGGGCACCCCGGCGGATCGCATGGCCCGCATGAAGGCCGATCAGAGCATTCTCGATTCGGTGCGCCACGACGTGGCGTCGCTCGAGCACGGGCTCGGTCCGCGCGATCGCACGCGGTTGAACGAATATCTCGACCACGTGCGCGAGGTCGAGCTGCGCATTCAGCGCGCGGAGAAGCAGGCGGCCGAAACGCTCGTCGTGCCGGAGGCGCCCGTCGGCGTGCCGGCGTCGTTCGAAGAGCACGTGGGCGTCATGTTCGAACTGATGGCGGTCGCGTATGAGGCCGACCTCACGCGCGTCTTCACGTTCATGATGAACCGCGAGGCGAGCCAGCTGGTCTTCCCGAATCTCGGCGTCAACGAACCGTGGCACCACACCTCGCACCACGGCAACGAGCCCGAGAAGATCGCCGCGCTCATCAAGATCAATACGTGGCAGATTGAGCTCTTCGGACGTTTCCTCGATCGCCTGGCGAAAACCCCGGACGGCGACGGCTCGCTGCTCGACCACTCGCTGATTCTGTACGGGAGCGGCATGAGCGACAGCAATTCGCACTCGGCCCTCGACGTGCCGCTGCTGCTCGCCGGGAAGGCCGCCGGCCGGATGACCGGCGACCGTCACCTCGCCGCCCCGAAAGGGACGCAGCTCGCCAACGCGATGCTGGACCTGGCGCAGAAGTTCGGCGCGCAGGTCGATCAGTTCGGCGTCAGCACCGGACGGTTCGCGCTGTGATCGCAGACGTGGTGAAGCGCCCGCTGATCAGGCTTGCAGCCGTGCTGCTGCTTTCGGGGGCGGCGCTGGTGGCGGTGCGGGCTGCCGGCACGGTGACGCCGCTCATCGACGCGGTCAAGGCGGGCGATCGCGCCGCCGTGCGGCGCCTGATTGCCGGTAAAGCCGACGTCAACGCGTCCGAGCCGGACGGCACCACGGCGCTGCACTGGGCCGTACGGGCGGGCGACCGCGAAACGGTCGCCCTCCTGCTGAAGCAGGGCGCCAGGGCCACCGCCGTCAATCGGTACGACGTGACGCCGATGGAGCTGGCGGCGACCAACGGCAACGCCGCGATCGTCCGGCTGCTGCTCGACGCCGGCGCCGACGCCGGCAGCGCGAACCCGGAGGGCGAAACAGCCCTGATGACCGCGGCACGGGCCGGCAGCATCGAGACGACGACGCTGCTGGCGTCGCGCGGCGCCGACGTCAACGCGCGGGAAAGCTGGTTCGGCGAGACGGCGCTGATGTGGGCGGCCGCCGAGAACCACGCCGACATGGTCCGCAAGCTGGCGTCGCTCGGCGCCGAGATCAACGCGCGCTCGAACGTCGTCGAAGCACCCGAGCTGGAGTTCGAGAAGAGCGGCGGGCCGAACATGCCCTTTGCGCGCGGCGGCTGGACCGCGCTGATGTACGCGGCGCGCGACGGATCCGTCGATGCCGCGCGGGCGCTCGTCGACCTGAAAGCGGACGTCAATCTCGTCGCGCTCCCGCAAACCACCGACGTGGCACTCACGGACGCGATCCGGAAGGGCATCGACAACGACATCGGCACGACGGCCCTGGTCTACGCCATCATCAACGCGCATTTCGATCTCGCGGCGATGCTGCTGGAGCACGGCGCGGATCCGAACATCGCCGATCACACCGGCATGGCGGCCCTCTACGCGGCGGTCGAGTGGAACACGCTGCAGTGGGTACAGAGCCGGCCGGCGCCGATCTGGCGCGACAAGCTGGATGGCACCGGGCTGGTGCAGGTGCTGCTCAAACATGGGGCGGATCCGAACGCCAGGCTGAAGCTCGCGCCTCCGAAGATTTCGCTCGACCCCGGCGCCACGCTGAACTTCGGCGCCGGCGCCACGCCGCTGATGCGCGCGGCGCGCACGAACGACGTCGGGGTCATGCGCCTGCTGCTCGAGGCCGGCGCCGACCCGAACGCGACGCTGCCCGACGGGACGACCGTGCTGATGATTGCCGCCGGGCAGGGCCTCGGCGCGCCGAGGGGTGACGGGCCGCGTATCCGCGTCCCCACCGAGGCGGGCGCCGTCGAAGCCGTCACGATGCTGCTCGATCGCGGCGTGCCGATCAACGCGACCAACAAGGCCGGCAACACGGCGCTGCACGGCTCGGTGTCGCGCGGCGACGCGGTCGTCAAGCTGCTGCTCGATCGCGGCGCGAAGATCGTCAAGAACAACGCCGGCCTGACGCCGATCGACATCGCCAAGGGCGCCGGCGGCGGCCGCGGCGGGCGCGGCGGCGTCGTGCGCGAGAGCACCGCGGCGCTGCTCGGCAACGCCGACGGCCAGAAGTAAGACGGTAATCAAGGCTTCCCGGCGGTCACCAGGGTCGTTCTGGCTATTGGATTTCCGTACCAGAAACGCCACCCCAGGCCTCGGCGCGTGACTGCGTTCGCGCCGAGCCTTCTCAGGGTCTGGGCGTAGAGCGCCGTGGTACGAATGTCGGTGATCGCCAGGCGTCCGCCTGGTTCCAGCACCCGCCACGCTTCAGTGACGGCCAGCGCCCGGTCGGCCTTCGAGCTGATGTTGTGGATGGCAAGACTGGACACCACGAGTCGGAAGGACGAGTCAGGAAACGGTAGCGCGCGCATGTCGCCGGTCGCGATGCCGATGCGATCTTCCACGCCTTCTCGCAGCGCGTTTCGCACTGCCGCTGCCCCGGAATTTCCTGACTGGTCGTGCGTACTCCACAGGTCGATTCCGGTCACCCGCCCGCTCCTCAGGCGCTTCGCTGCGGCGATCGAGACGGCGCCGCGTCCGCATCCCATATCGAGCACGCGTTCATCGCCGGCGAGACTCAGACCGTCGAGGATGTGGTCCCACACGAGGAACTTGCCCCGCCTGGTCGTGTAGAAAAAGCTGAGCGCGTTTGCGAGAAAGAAGACAGCGTAGAAGGTCAGTATCCCCCGCGGTCCGCGGTGGCTCAACGACGAGACGACTGCGCCAATCGCGCTGATCGTTCCGAGCGCCGCAAACGTCGTCAATGCGTAGGGCGCATCGTAGCCGTAGTCGGCGCGTCGCCTCATCGGCGATATTCTCACCGATCAGACGCACGCTGCGGGTTGATTTTACTCTCGCACGCCGTGCCGTCCAGGATCAGCCGGGAGACGCCGGCGGGATCCACCCACATCGGCACGTGACCCCAGCCTCGCGGTTCGTTCCACCTGGTGTGGCGGGGAAGGGCCCCGCCGCAGCGCGACCACCCGGGGAGAATCCAGTCGCGGTCGCCAAACGCAACGGTGACCGGAACGGCGATGTCGCCTCCCGCAAACGGTGACCGGGTACGCGCGAATGTCTCGTCGAACGCCTGGCACGTCGCGAGATCGTCGACAGACCGGCGCGCATCGCGCGCGGGCATACGCCGGCTTCCAACCGATAACGGCACCGCGAACGCGCACTCCCGGATCCATGGCGTCGAGACGGCCGCTTTCAACGCACCCGTAAAGTGCCTGGCCCCGAATCGCATCCCTTTCAGCACGTACGGGACGTGAAGCGGCGGGCGTTTCTGCCACAAGCCGGCTGGGGAAATGGCGACGACGGTCCGAGCGACGCCGCGCGTAGCCGCCTCGAGAGCCATCCACCCTCCGAGGGAGTTGCCCGCGAAGTCAACGGGAACGCCGATCCGCATCTCGCGCAGTGACTCGCACAGCGCGTCGACCAGGTTGGGAACAGTCGGGAGCACCCCGTCGGGCAGTGACGGCGTCAGGCCGAATCCGGCGGTGTCGAATGCGATGACGCGGCGTGTCGCGCTCAGATACGGCATCACCGGGGCCCACGCCGCGTTGGACATGCCGATACCGTGCAGGAGCACCAGCGGCCGCCCCGATCCTGTTTCCGTGTAGTTCCACACCGCGCGATCCTCCTGCCATAGACGATCGGCGAGGACCGCGCGTGACAGGCTGGGAGGGTGCGAACGGATTCCGGCGGTAAGCCGGTGCTGCAGCGGGCCAGCCACGCCGGCTCGGGACGGTCGTTGCGGCGAGCGCACCGCGCCACCGCGTCTCGCACCAGGGCTTCGAGCGCCATCGCCGTCGTGAAGGACGCCGACGAGAACTCGAACACCAGGCCACCGTTGGTCCGCGCGACGAAGAACATTGCCTCGTCGTAGCCGCCCTGCGCATTCTGTTCGGCGATCAGTTAATCGACAGCGCGCGCGATGGTCGGCGTGTCCCGGCCTGCGTTCAGAAGCGTGAGCACGGCGAACGCCGTGTTCAGGTGAGGATCGCCCGGACTCAGCCGGAGCGCGCGGCGATTCGCTTCGACGACGCCAGTCAGGGCGTGGTGGATGAACGCGACGGTGAACGGGCTCACGTCGCCGCACGCGAAGCGACGCGTCGCCCCGCAGCGCGAAGTATTGCGGCCAGTCTCCGGGGAAGTCCACGATCCGCGCGCCGTTGACGGTGACGTCGATCGGCAGCTTCACCTGATACGCCCAGAGAAAAGCGATCGCGCGCTCGATTGCGACTCCGGATCCCCGGCCTCGAGGCCGCGCGCCGGCACGAGCGCGCAGAGCGCGAAGAGGACCGTCGCCGCCAGCAGGCGCACCACCGGCGTTGCGGCGGTCCGAGTCCGGCACTGTCTGGTTTCCGCGTGCATGCGCTCATCATGCCGCAGCCCGTTCGCGCCGGTGATATTCGAGCCAGACGGGGCCGCCGGTGTGATCGCGGCTATCGTGCAGCGATGACGGTTTTCAGCACGATCTTGCCGCGGCCTGTTCTGAGGTTCGCGCCCGCTACGGACAACGCCTGCGCCATGAGCCCGCGGATGTAGGGATCGTCGAGAATGGCCGCTCCATCGTCGAGACGAATCGAGCGCACCTGGCTGCCGGTGCCTTCGAGGCGGCCCTCGGGGTCATCGATCGCCACACCTTCGAGGAAGAAGAAGCGGACCCATCTGGGGTAGATGACCAGCGAGAAGATCGGCGAACCCTGCTCCGGGGCGAAGCCAATCGGCAGCGACTGCCGGCGATCGTAAACCAGCTGCCGGGCGCCGGGAAATTGCGCGCGCAGTTTTTTCAGGCCCGCACGGGCCGTCGCCGCGACCTGAGGTGAATACCGGCCGATCGCCTTGTCGAGATATGCCTTTTCTCCAGCCACTCACTTCATGCGCTGCGACGACTTCTCGTTCTCCAGGCAGATTTCATCCACCAGCTCGGTGTTGAGGGCGATGCGCTGGTGCAAGGTAACCGTCCACGGCTTCGTGTACGCCTTCGGATCGTCGACCGTCACGCCGATCTCGAGGTGGCCGTAGTCGGGCCGGCGGATTCGCTCCTGCACCTTGGCGGAGGAACCGATCACGCTGCCGTTCCAATCGATCCACAGGTCGTCGCGAAACCCCGCCGAGTTGATGACGAGCGTATCGCCTTCCCATTTGCCGGTGGAGTACCCCTGCCACGCCGGCACCATGTCGCCGGGCAGCGGCCGGCCGTCGGTGAAGACCTGCCGGTAGCCCGCGTTCATCTCGTTCAGCATCACCAGCAGCCCCGGAACCTGCACGAACTTGAGCAGGTGGGGCAGGCTGTAGGCGCGCAGGAACATGTCAGGCAGGCAGAAGACGTGCGGATCGTCCTTGGCGTTCTCGGCGGTCCGTTTCTTCACGAGGGCAGCCAGCCACGGCTGGTACGGCAACCCGCCGGGGAGGCTCGCGCCCATGTTGATCCCCTCTTTGCCCATCGGCAGCTCGCTGCCGCAGGTCAGCGACTCGGGATTCTGCGGCTGGACGCACAGTGCATTGTCCGTGAGCCAGATGCCCGACAAGTCCGGTTTGCCGTCGGGAGCTCGTGGCGTTCGAGCGGTCAGGTTGGGCTTTCCGTCGGCTGTCTTCGGAACGCCGGCGGTGGGATATTTCAACCACTGGGCGCCGGCCGTTGCGGACCCGGTGAGGGCAGAGGCCATGGCGAGCGCGGCGAGTGCCGACCGGACGATGGACTTGCGCATGATCAATGTCTCCACGAAGACCTCTATTCTACTTTCTCCGCCCGGACAACGAGGCCCCGGACCGGCTCGCCGGCTTCGAGCCGCAGTTCCTCCGGCACGAGTTCCGGCCTCAGATTGGCGCCGCAGAGAACGCGCTCGAGGTACTGACGCGCATGATTGTAGCGCCCGTGCGAACCGATTGCGTAACCGGCATCGGAGGCGCCGCTCAATTCCTCGACGGTGAAGACGAGCCGCCCGCCGGGACGCAGCGCGTGTGCCGAAGCCGAGACGACCTCCTCGAGCGGGCCGAAGTACACCAGCGTGTCCGCCGACGCGATCACATCGAACGTCTCGGGGGACTCGCGCAGATAAGCCGTGAGCTCACGTTTGACGAGCTCGTCGTAGATACTCCTGGCCCGGGCGCGTGCCAGCATCTGCGCAGAGAGGTCGACGCCGACCAGCCGGCGCGCATACGGGGCGAGGAGCGGCCCGCACAGGCCGGTACCGCAGCCGGCATCGAGGACGTCGAGAGACTTCGAGGGCGCAGCCACCGATTCGGCCAGCATCGCCGCAACCAGGTCAGGGGCGCGGTAATGGAGCCTGGCGAGCTTCGCATCGAAGCTGCCGGCGAAACTGTCGAACGTCAGTTCGATGAACGCATCCGACGCCCGCGCCGGAACGTCGCGGCCGGAGCACGCGGCCATCATGTGCCGCGCGATGGGATGGTCCGGCTCCTCTCTGAGCCACTCCTCGAAGATGGCGACGGCTTCGTTCACTTCGCCGAGCGCACAATGCGCCAGCGCGAGCAGCCGGCGCGCCTCGGGATGTTTCGGCCTCAGGGTGATGACCTTGAAGAAGCACACGGCCGCTTCGCGCGTTCGCTTCTGGCCGGTCAGCAGGATGCCGAGGTTGGTGTAGGCGTCCGAGTGGTCGGGGCTCACGCGGATGGCGGCACGATACGCCGCTTCCGCCTCGACCACGTTCCCTTGCGCTCTCAGCAGGACGCCGAGGTTGTTGTGCGCGTTGGCATGGCCCGCGTCGAGCGCGATCGCCCGCCGGCACGCCGCGACCGCTTCGTCGAGCTCGAGGCGATCCCGCAGGACGATTCCGAGATTGCTGTGCCAGTCGGCCCGATCGGGCGCCAGCTCCAGGCTGCGCCTCATCAGCGCGACGGCTTCTTCGCTCCGGCCCTCTTGGTGGGCGAGCACCCCTGAATAGTGCACCGCATCCGGGTACTCAGGCGCCGCGTCGAGGATCCTGCGGTACATCTCGCCCGCCGCCACCCACTGGTCGCTCTGCTGCAGCCGGATGGCGATCGCGACCGCTTCGTCCAGGCTGACGGGGCGGTCTGTCGTCGTAGTTACCCTTCCTTGTTGCCCTTGATGTCGTATTTGAAATGGATCCCGGCATCGAGCGACCCGTCGGACTTCTGCGGCTTGTATTCCAGGTCGACTTTCGCGAACTGAAGCCCGACGTTCTCGGCGAACGTGCTCGCCTCGTCGTTGCCGCCCGGATGCACGCCGGTGACGATGATGTCGCTCATCTTGATGATGAGGAATTCCTGCTGGCCCTTGCCGGCCTTGCGCACCGTGATCGTCGCTTCCTTGATGTGCTCGCCGGTCGCGCACGCTTTCAGCAGGCTCGGCGACGCCTTGTCGAGGTGATGGGTGAAGTTGAAGTCGCTGAAGATCGCTTTGCCCGCGCCTCCGCCGCCGCCGGTGCTGACGGAGCCGGACTGCGACACACCCCACGACCACGACAGTACTTCGACCTCGTCTTTGTGCTTGTCGTCGAGCGACTCGCCTTTGATGTCGCCGATCTTCGCGAAGATGTTTGCCGCCACCGCGATCCTCCTGACGTCCGATTCTACGCTTTCAAAACGGATTGCACGTAGGCCGGCTTCAGGGGCAGCCGGCGGGCGACTTTACCAGTCGCATCGTGAAACGCCGCGGCGATTGCCGAAATCGCGAGTGCGTTGGCCGCCTCCGAGCCTCCGCCATAGGAACCGATCTCCGGATGCGACAGGATCACCACGTTGATCTCCGGGATGTCCGCCATCGTCAGCACGGGATAGCTGCGCCAGTCGCGGCTCGTGACGGCGCTCTCGTCGAACGTCATCTCTTCGTACAGCGCGTGGCTCAATCCCATCAACGCGCCGCCTTCGATCTGGCGCTTGAGCTGCTGCGGGTTGACGACGATCCCGGGATCCACGGCGATCGTGTACGTGTCCACGCTGACCTTGCCAGTGTCCGGCACGACAGTGACATGGCAGACGCACGCCCAGTAGGTGCCCGAGCGCAACATGACGGACACGCCTTGTCCCGTGACCGGCGCCGAGCCCGTCGGAGCCGCCTTCGAGTTCGGCGACGGACGCGTCTGCCAGCCGGATGCCTCGCGTACCGCCTTCAACGCGCCGATCAGGCGTTGATCGTCGGTATGTTTCAGGCGGAACTCGATGGGATCAATGCCGGCGAGCGCCGCCGCCTCGCTCATCGCGAGCTCGCGCGGGAAATTCTGCTGCAGCTGGCCTGGCGTCCGCATGCTGTGGTCGCGCAGGCCGACCCCGAGCGGGGATTCAATCTGGCCGACCTGGAACGTGCCGAGCCCCGCTTCGGCCACATTCAGGATTCGACCGTACAGCCACGGATCCTGGATCGAGTTGAACGTCGAACCGATCGGGTCGGTGCTCACCTTCGGCGCGGGCGGAGTGGGCAGTCCCGCAAGGATCGCCCCCACGAGCCGATCGTCCTGTCCGGCCGGCATGTAGTGGCTGGCGTCGTAGGCGGTAATCATCCCCTGCGCATCGAGCCCGATGCGGATGTCGGAGAATGCGGCGGGCGACTGCGTGGACCACTGAAGGTCCTCGGGCCGCATCCACTGCACGCGGACGGGCCGGCCGGCGGCCTGTGAAAGAAGGACGGCCTCGTCTTCGGCGCCGGCATTGCCGCCGTTCGACCGGCCGTAGTGCCCCGGTCCTGCATAGATGCGGATCACCACGTTGTCGACAGACGTGCCGAGCATCATCGCGATCTGTCCGCGGAGCGCCTGCGGATTCTGGTTGTGCGTGTGCACGAACACGGTGCCGTCCGCCCGCACGTCACCGACGGCAATCGTCGGGCCGATCGGCGCGTGCTTCATATAGGGCAGTTCGTAGCTCGCGGTCAGCGTCCTCTTCGCCGAGCCGAGCGCCGGAGCCGTGGCGCCCTTGTTCTTGTCCCCCTTTGCGACGGGCGTGGCCTTCCAGTCCGCCTTGTCGCGCATCCACTTGTGGACCTGCGTGTGTCCGGGCAGGCCCTTCCAGTCGGTCCACTGGGTCGAGGCCGCAAGACCCTGCGCGGCCTTGATCGCTTCCCATTCGGTCGACGCGACGACGCCGACGAGGTTGCCCTTCACGATCACCTTCGCGGTGGGGAACTGCGCCTTGTCGAGCGTCCCCGCGGAAATCAGCGTGGATCCCAGCGTCTTCGGGTGCACGACGCGGCCATGCAGCATGTTGGGCAGGCGGACGTTGGTGACCCACTGTTCCTTGCCCATCACCTTGCCGGGAGTGACGGCGTTCGCGAAGGACTTGCCGACGACGGTGTACTGGCTCGCGGGTTTCATCGGCGGGCTTCCGGCGACTGTCAGGCCGAACATCGACGTCAGGTCGCCCTCGACCGGAATCGTGAGCTTCAGGTCCTGCCCGCGAACGAGCTCGCCGTAGGTCAGGCGCCGGCCGCCGCCCGTGATGACGCCGTCTTTCACGGTGAGCTGGCTCTTGTCCACGTGCATCGTCGTCGCAGCCAGGTCGAGAATCGCCTGATAGGTATAGGCCGCCGCCTTCCGAAGGTTCTGCCCGCCGTATTCGAGATATCCGGCGGAAAACCCGCCGTCGGGCGTGCGGTCGGTGTCGCCCATGACGACGGAGGTGATCGCCTCGTACGGGACAGACAGTTCTTCGGCCACGAGCTGCCGGTAGGCCGTGTGCGCAGTCGACTGGCCGAAGTCCACCTTGCCCGTGCGCATGACGATCGTGTTGTCCGCGTGGATTTCGAACCACGACGTAGACAGCGACGCGTTCAGCGAATTCTTCGCCGTGGCGCTCGCCGCGTTCGCGGTGCCTTCGAAGAGTTCCCGTCCAGCGAAGCCGATGCCCACGACGAGGGCGCCGCCCGCCTTGACGAACCGCCGCCGTGTCAGTGTGGCGCCGAGCACGTTGATGTGGTGGCTCATGGGCTATTTCCCCTTCGCCATCAGCGTGGCCGCGTGCTGCACGGCCTGGACGATCGCGGGATACGTGCCGCAGCGGCACAGGTGCGGGGACGGGCCGCTCATGAACGCCGTCTTGATCTGGTCGACCGTCGGGGCGGACGTCGTTTCGAGCAGCTCGGTGGCCTTGATCATCATGCCGTGCTGGCAGAACCCGCACATCGGCACCTGTTCGTTGATCCACGCCTGCTGTACGGGGTGCAGCGTTCCAGCCGGATCAGCCGGGGAGTGGCCCTGCCGGCCGGCCCACCGCGCGGGAAGCCCTTCGATCGTCGTGACCTGCTTGTCGGCGACGCTTCTGATCGGCAGCGCGCATGACCGCACTTCCTTGCCGTCAACGAGCACCGAACACGCGCCGCACTGCGACACGCCGCAGCCGAATTGCGGGCTGCCGATCTCGAGGTCGTTCCGCAGCACATAGAGAAGAGGCGTGTCCGGGGGCGCATCGACCTGACGGCGCGTGCCGTTGACGATGAAGGAAACAGGCATGTCGGCTCCTACTACTGGTTGCCCTCGGGGACGAGCGTGACCTTCACGTAGCGATCTGTATTGAGGTAGGTCTGCGCCGCCTGCTGGACGGCGGCGCTCGTCAGCGCGGCAATCTGCTCCGGCAGCTTCTCCACGGCGCCCACGTTCACCGCGTCGCCGTCCGCGTAGCGGCGCGCGATCTGGTTCAGGAAATAGCCGTTGTCCTGGCTGTTCCGCTCGAAGTCGCGCAAGAGGTTCTCGCGGATCAGGGTCATCTGGTTCGAGGAGAGCGGAGTCGTTCTGACGAACCCGATTTCCTGCAACACGCGCTGCCCGAGCATCGCGGCGCGCGCGGGGTCGCACGTCCAGTCGATGCGCAGGCGGAATTCCGGATGGGGGAACTTCGCGGTGTCCGTCGCGGCGGTGATGCTGTACGTGCCCCCGAGCTCCTGCCGAATCGTGTCGAACAGGCGCGACTGCAGCAGGAGCGTGGCGGTTCGAAGCGCGAGCCGGTGCGTATCGTCGTACTCGAATGGCCCCGCCATGACGATGGCCACGCTGCTCTTCGGCGCGATGCCCTTCCTGATGGTCTCGTCGACCACGCCGGTCGGCGGTGAAATACCCAGGTCGCGCCAGGTTTCGTGTGCGCGCGTCGCCGGCAGGCTCGCAATGTAGGTTTCGACGAGCGGCTTGAGAGCCTCCGGCGTAAAGCTGCCGACGAACACGAACGTGAAATTGCCCGCGTCCGCGAAGCGTGCCTTGTAGAAGGCCAGCGCCGTGGCGAGATTCCACTTGTCCACCGTCGCCGGTGTCTCCGCCTGGCGGCGCGGGTGGTTGCGGCTGAGCGTCGTATCGATGAACTGGTCGAACACGATGTCCGGGCTGGCCTCCTGGTTCGCGAGCAGCGCCCTGGCCTGTGACGCCATCGCCGCGAACACGACCGGATCGGCGCGCGGCTGTGTGAACCGGAGGTACAGGAGCTGAAACATCGTTTCCAGGTCCTCCGGCGTACTTCCGCCCCTCATCCCCTGTTCGATTTCGCCGATGAACGGCGCCACGGCAGCGGCCTTGCCCGCGAGGAGCTTGTCGAGCGTGACGGAGCTGTGTGCTCCGACACCGCCCGCGGCCACAAGCGAGGCCGCGACCCGTGCCGATATGAAGTCCGCGTCGCTGGCGAGAGACGTCCCGCCGGGCGCGGTCGCCCGGAACAGGATCTGGTTTTCTTTCAGTATCGTCGGCTTGAGCACGACGGTGGCGCCGTTTGACAACGTCCACTCGGTGATCCCGGCCGAACGCATGGTCGTGCGGACAATCGTCCCGCGTTGCGGCGGCGCATTCATCAACGCGAGGCCGGCGGCGCTGTCGACATACGCGTCCGACCGCTTACCCGAGGCGGCGGTGACCACGGCCGCGAGCTGCGCCTGATCGGGCAGGACGAGACCGGCAGCGTCGGGCGCAGACACGACCACCAGCCGATTCTGGTCCGGGAACCAGTCGGCCGTCAGGGCGTTCACTTCTGCCAGCGTGATCTCCGGAACGAAGCGCCGGTGGAACGCCAGCTCCTGCCAGATCGTCGGCAGCGCCTCGCTGCGAAGGAAATTGCGCGTGTACTCGTCGGCCCGGCTTTCAGATTCGCGGTCGGGGCTTTCCGTCACGGCCCGCTCGTACCCGCTCATCATCGCCTGCTTCGCGCGCGCCAGCTCCGTGGCGGTGAACCCGAAACGGGCAACCCGCTGGAGCTCGACGATGAGCGCATCGAGCCCGCGGGCCACGCCGTCGTTCGAGACGAGCGCCTGGAGCGCGGCCTCGTCTCTGGTTGTGGGCGTCGGAAACAACGCGCGTTCGGCGGCGGCCTTGAGAAAAGGCGGATTGGCCCCCTGGCTCAGTTCGTCGAGCCGGGCGCTCAGCATGTCGGCGAACAGCTGGTCGCGAAGGATGTCGCGATACCCGCCGACCGATCCCTGGTTGCGCGCCGGGCGAAGGTCGGTGAGCGCGACGGCCGTCGACGTCGTTTCCTTGTCGGTGACGACGGCGTAGCGCGTGCCGGGCCGTTCCGGCACGTCGAATGCGGGACGCGGCCGTACGGGCGACGGGGCCGCGAGCTTGGAAAAATGGTCCTTGATCATCGCGACGACCGCGTTGCGATCGACGTCGCCGACGACGATCACGGCCATCAGGTCGGGCCGGTACCAATCGCGGTAGAAGCGCGTCAGCGCCTCCCGCGTCGCTTTCGAGATGATGTCCGGGTTGCCGATGACCGGGCGATCCGCGTAGCGCGAGCCGTCGAGCTGCACGCGGCGGATGGCGTCCTGCGTCCGTTCCTGGGCGCCCAGCCGCATCCGCCACTCCGAGAGCACGATCCCGCGCTCGCGGTCGATGCCGGTCTGATCGAACGACGCGCCGTGGGCCCAGTCTTCGAGGACCAGCAGGGCGCGATCGAGGACGCCGGGCGCGTCGGTCGGCACGCGCAGCGTGTACTGCGTATCGTCGTAGCTCGTCGCCGCATTGGCGTCGGGACCGATGCTCAGGCCCAGGGCGGACAGAAAGTCGATGAGGCTCTGCTTCGGAAAGTGCTGCGTGCCTTCGAACTCCATGTGCTCGACGAAATGCGCCAGCCCCTGCTGGTCGTCGTCCTCGAGCACCGACCCCGCCCGGACCACCAGCCGCAGTTCGGCGCGCCGGGCGGGTTTCCCGTTGGCGCGGACGTAATAGCGGAGGCCGTTCGGCAGCGTGCCGACCGTCACCTCGGGATCGACCGGCATCAGCCGATCCAGGGGATAGGCGGCGACTGACGCGGCTGACGTTTCGCGACCCGTGCCGGGCGTCTGGGCCGAAGCGACAAGGCCGGTGGCAAGGACGCCGGCGACGAGATACACGGCGACGCGGAAGCGCGACAGAGTCATGGCCCACATCCTATCGGAGGGATGCCGGTTAATGAAATGGCTCGTGCAGACACGGTGCCCACGAAGATAGTGTGCCTCGGCCCGCCCTTCGTGGGGCGGCCCCGCACGCGTTCCACGGTAGCGTCGAAGCCTGCACGGCGGAGGCGTAGCTCGAATCGGCGGTCCTCGCGTGATGACCAGACGGCAAACACGCCGCCGGGCCTCAGCGCGGCTCGTACGGCCGCGAGCCCTCGATCGCCGTACAGGTCGGCGTTATTGGGCGTGGTGAACGCGGCTGGGCCGTTGTCGACGTCGAGCAGGACGGCGTCGAACGGGTCGCGGCGTGCCTGGAGCATGGCCCCGACATCGCCAACCTCGATCGCCACGCGCTTGTCGCGCAGCGGGTGCCTGGCGAGCGCGCCGAGCGGACCGCGATTCCAGTCCACCAGCGCGGGTACCAACTCGGCGACGATGACGGAAGCGGCCGGAGGCAGCAGATCGAGCGCCGCTCGCAACGTGAATCCCATGCCGAGCCCGCCGATCAGGACGCGCGGCGCCTCGAGCGTTCGCGCGCGAGCGCAGGCGAACATCGCCAGCGCCTCCTCAGAATGGTGCATTCTGCTCGACATCAACGTCTGGCCGCCGGCGGAGATGACGTACTCTGTCCCGTGCCGGTTGAGTGTCAGCTCTTCGCCTTCCGGCGTGCGTGTCTGGCCGAGGAGTTCGATGGGCTTCACGAAGAGATTCGGCTACTGTCGAGGCTGCTGCTTCGCGTTGCCCGTGGCCGGTGGCATCCGGCGCCATGCCCAGCCCGCGAAGGCGGCGACGCCCAGGCCGAGGATGCCGCGCGTGACCCACCGCGTCGCGCCGGCCTTCTGAGTGTTCGGGTTGAGCAGTTGGCGATAAATCTCGGCGGTTTGAGGCGACGAGTTCTCGCGCGGCTTCGTTTGCCGCTCCGGGGCGGGAACCCACCGGCTGATGTATGCGAATGACTCTGAGCTGCAGAGAGGGCACGTCAGCTGGTCGTGGACTTCCTCGCAGTCAAGGCAGAGGCGCGCAACGCGGAGCTGCATGACTTTCAGTGTAGCGCGGTCTCACCGTCACGGTGGCAACAGATGAACGTGTATGAGCTCCAGAAAGGCAGCCGGAGCATCGACGGATTACGCCGGACGGCCAGGCCCGATCCCGTTGCCGGTCCGCACGAGGTTCTCATTCGTGTCCGCGCGACATCGCTCAATTACCGCGACCATCTGATTGTCACGGGGCAGTACTTCAGCGGGGTTGTCGACCGCGACGTCATTCCGTTGTCGGACGGAGCAGGGGACGTGGTGTCGATCGGCCCCGGCGTAACCCGCTTCCGGCCCGGCGACAGGGTCGCCGGCACCTTCTTCCAGGTCTGGAAGGAGGGCCCGAAGGTGTCCCTGCCGCCGGCGCTGGGCGTCCCGCTCGACGGGACGCTCGCTGAATATATCTCTCTGCACGAAGATGGCGTCGTCGCGCTGCCGGCGAACCTCTCGTTCGAGGAGGCCGCCACGCTCCCCTGCGCGGGCGTGACCGCCTGGAACGCGCTCATGGTGATCGGGAACCGGGTGAAGGCGGGGGACACCGTGCTGTGCCAGGGGACCGGCGGCGTGTCCATGCTCGCCATGCAGTTCGCCCTCGCCGCGGGCGCGCGTGTGATGGTCACGTCTTCGAGCGACGAGAAGATCGAACGGGCCAGGGCGCTCGGCGCGTCGGACGGCATCAACTACAAGACGCACCCGGACTGGGCGACAGAAGTCCTCCGGCTGACAGACGGGCGCGGGGTCGATCAGATTGTCGAGATTGGCGGCGCCGGCTCGCTGGGGCTGTCGTACCAGGCCATCGGGTTCGGCGGAAAGATCGGATTGATCGGTTTCCTGTCGGCGCCAGGGGCCGATCCGAATCCGGCGCCCCTGATGATGAAGGCGGCGAGCCTCTGCGGCGTCGGCGTGGGTAACACCACGTCGTTCGAGGATCTGAATCGCGCCATCGCGATCAACGGCATCAAACCGGTGATCGACACCGTGTACGCATTCGATGATGCCGCTCTCGCGTTCAAGCGACTTGCCGCGGGGGATTTCTTCGGCAAGCTCGTGATCACATTGCCGTCCGCTTGCCGGCCTGAACGTCCGCCTGCACGCTACTTGACCGTCGATGACATCACGCCGTTCGGACCGGAGATGATGCCTGGCGTCTCCAGCCGGATCTTGTACACGGCGTCGCAGGCCGACACGTACAGGTCGCGGCCGTCGCCGCCGAACGCGAGGTTGGTGGCGCAGATCTGCTGCTTGGGCTCACGATCGCCGACGATCGGCAGGTTCAGGAAACCGAGGAGCTTGCCTTCGGGCGACGTGATGCGGATGACGCCCGGTCCGGCGCCACTGGTCGAATAGATGTTCCCTTTCTTGTCGATCTTCATGCCGTCGGTGATGCCTTCGCCCTCCGCGACGAGCGTCCCCTCGCCGAGCGTGTCGTCGGCCTTGACCTCGAACTTCATCAGCTTGCGGCCGGCCGTCAGGTAGAGGTACTTCTCGTCGAGCGAGAGCACGACGCCGTTCGGGCTGGCGCCGAGTTTCTCCTGGGGCAGGGCCATGGTGACCTTCTCGTCCTTCCACAGCCAGATGTGGTTCGGCATCTGCTTGAGCGGGCTTCTGGCGCCGTCGCGAAGGCCGACGTCGCTGTCGGCAATGTAGATGGCGCCGTCCGATTTGATCGCGATGTCGTTCGGGCCGTTGAAGTGCTTGCCTTCGAAGTTGTCGGCCAGCACCGTCTGCGTGCCGTCCTTCTCGAGGCGCTTCACCGCGAAGTCCTGGCTCGCGCACCACACGAGCCGGCCCTGGCCGTCCAGCAGCGCGCAGTTCGGCCCGATGATGATCACGTGCGTGCGGCCGGCCCGCGTCTGGAGGCCGACGTGGTTGGGGTCGTTGCCGGTGTAGCCGGCCTTCTCCATGAACACCGAGACCTTGTGGTCGTTGGTGATCTTGTAGAACACGTTGTCGATCAGGCTGGCCACGAGCACGTAGCCGCTGTTGCCCTCGCGAATCCAGATGACGCCTTCGTTGATGCCGAAGCCGGTCGCCAGGGTTTCGATCTTCGCGTTGGGGGAGATGATGGCGTCGAGCGCCGGGTCGCTGCGCGTAATGCTGAACGGCTTGGATTCCGGCGGCGGACCGTCACCGCGCATCTGAGGCCCTGCCGGGCCCCGCTGGGCCGCGGCCATCGTGCCCATGCCTGCGATCAACGCCGCCGCCGCGATCGATCCTGACAGCACGTTTCTCATGGAATTCATCGGGCGTCTCCCGCTGGCGGCGGCGCGGTCTCGCCGAGCTGGCGCCGCTTGAATTTCCACTTGCCGTCTTCGCGGACGAACTGATCGTGGTAGTTGACGAGCGCGCTTGTCTGCAGCTGCCGGTCCGCTCCTCTGACGAAGAACCCGCCTTTGCTCAACGCCGTCGCTTCGTTGCCGTTGACGTCAATCGTCTCGTTGAAGAAGAGATGGAAATCCCGCCCGGGTGTCGGCGCCGCGTTCTTCTTCAACAAGCCTTCGAGAAGCTCCCGGATGGCCGCAGGCCCTTTCGCCGAGCTGGGGCCGGCGACGTACTCGGCGTCCCTGGCGAACAGTTCCGCGAACCCCGCGAAGTCGCGCGCGTCGAGCGTGCGTCCGTAGTTCATCATCACCGCGTGGATCGCGTCCTTGTCCTCGATCGCCTGGAGCCGCGCTTCAGCCGACTTTGGCGCCGGACGGGAGGTCTGTGCGGCGGCAATTCCCGAGGAGACAACGACGGTCACGACCACTGCGAGAAACGTTCGCATCGGCACCCTGCCTCGCGGCCTTGGTCGGGCCGCCGCCTACGTCAGTTCTTCTGGCCGGGCAGGATGCCCGGCGAGTTCAAGCGGATGTGGAACAGTCCGCTGCAGCCGGTGATGTAGAGCCCCTTGCCGTCCGCGTCGCCGAACCCGATGTTGGTGGCGCAGATCCGCGGCCGCGGCTCGGCTGCGACCCTCGGCATCTGGATCGCGCCCAGCCGCTTGCCCTCGGGCGACGTGATGGAGATCTCGGCGACGCCCCGCGCATTGTTCGACGAAAACAGATTTCCCGTGCGGTCCACCTTCAGGCCGTCGTTCCCGGTGTCCACGAACAGCTTCCCGTTGGCGACGGTGTCGTCGGCCTGCACGTCGTATCGGAACGTCTTGCCGAAACCCGCCGTGACATAGAGGTGCTTCTCGTCAGGCGACAGCCCGATCCCGTTCGGGAAATCGGCCGGGTGGCCCTCGTCACTGCCGAGGAGCGTGACCTTGCCGTCCTTGACCAGATAGATGCCGTTGTACGGCAGCTCGCGCTGAGGGCTGTCGTCGCCGCCGCGCAGCCCCCCCACGCTGTCGGTGAAGTAAACAGCCCCGTCCGACTTGACCGCGATGTCGTTCGGCCCGCTGAACCGCTTGCCCTGATACCGATCGGCGAGCACGGTCCGCGTGCCGTCCTTCTCGATGCGCACGACGTTGCGGTCGGTCATGGCGCAGACGACCAGGCGCTGCTGGGGATCGAGCGTCAGCGCGTTGGGGCCGATGAGGAGAATGGCGATCCGGCCGCCGGTCGTGGTCTGCTGGCCGACGTTCAGGGTGTCCTTCCCCGTGTAGCCCGCCTTTTCCATGAACACCGAAAGCCCGCGGTCCTTCGACCAGCGATAAATCAGGTTCGCCGCGATGTCGCTGAACAGCAGGAACCCGTCCTGCCCGTTCTGCGCCGGCATCCATACAGGGCCTTCCGCCAGGCCGAACCTGTCGCCGAGGGTTTCGAGCCTGGCGTCCGGCGAGACGATCGCATCCAGGGCGGGATCGAGGCGGAGGATCTTGAACGGAACATCTCCGGCGGGTGCCGCAGGCTGCTGTGCGAGCATCACGCCCGCGCCCGCCAGCATGACGATGAGCGCGCAGGCCGGCAGCGTCTTCATCGTGCGCCCCGTGCGGCGGCTTCGGCCGCGACCGTCTGCGCTGATTTCGAGCGGAAGAAATTCCGGCTCTTGATCCGCCAGCCTTCCGCAGTCTTCACGTAGATGTCTTCGTAATGCCCGCCCATGTTCACCGACGTGGGCTTGTCTTCACGTCCGATGTCGATCACGAGCAGATACACCTTCCCGCGCGCGCCTTCCGGCGACGGCTCGATCAGGTGGTTCGTCATGAAGTGCCGGACGTACGCCGTTCCGCGCCCGGGGACCGCGAACTTGCGAAGCTCTTCCCGGCCCGCGGCGTTGAACGGCGCGCCGCCCGGCGTGGCCGGCGGACCATGGAACTCGGCGTCCTCGGTGAAGATGTTCGCGTAGACGCTGCCGGTGCCGTTCTCGGCGCCGGAATCGAGCCCGTACGCGTACAGGCTGGCCAGCGCGCGGATGTCGATGTAGTCCTGCGCCGTCAGGGCTCCGGCCCGCGCGGCCGCGGGTGTCGACGCGCTCGTGCCTGCCGCGGCCTTGGCCGCAGCCGGAGGGGCGCCCGCCGGGGCGCCGGCTGCCGGCGCCCGGCGCTCGGACTTCATGGGGATGTACTCACGCCGCTTGAACTTCCAGCCCTGCGTCGTCTTGACGTACATGTCTTCGTAATGCCCGCCGGTATTCGACCACTCGCCCCCGGGTTTGCCGCCCTCGCCGATGTTCACCAGCACGACGTAGGCCTTGCCGGTGGCGCCGCCCGCCGCCGGCTCGATCACGTGGTTCATGACGAAGTGCGAGACGCCGAGCGCGGGCTTGTGTCCATCCACGAAGCCGGTGCGGCCGAGCGTCGCCAGCGCGTCGTGGCCCCGTGTCGCGGGACCTGCCGGGCCCACGAACTCGCCGTCGGCCGCGAACAGGTCGGCGTATGCGTTGCCGTTGTCGGCGCCCGTGTCCATGGCGTGGGCGTAGCGCGCCGCCAGCTGCTGGATGTCGAGGTAGTCCTGGGGCGTCAGCGCCGGCCCGCTCGCCTTTTTCTGCGCATGCGCGTGGCCGCCTGCTGCCAGGGCGATCGCCAGCACCGCGATCAGCGCGCTCGACTTCATGGTGTCTCCTTCATCATCCGTAGCGTCCGCCTTCAGGCGGACGTCCGGCTAAAGCCGGACGCTACTGACCCGGATTCCGCGGGGGGCCCATGGCCCGCGCGTCGCGCCGCTTGATCCGCCAGCCGTCCGGCGTCCTGACGTAGACGTCTTCGTAGTGCCCGCCGATGTAGATGGAGCTCGGCTGCCCCTCCTCGACGTCCACGACCATCAGGTACACCTTGCCGGTGGCACCTTCGGGCGACGGCTCGATGACGTGGTTCGCGATGAAATGCCTCACGTACTGGGAATTGCCCTTGCGGACGCTGCGCGCCACGCGGGCGAGGGCCTCGCGTCCCTGCGTCAGCGGCACCTGGCGGCCGACGAACTCGCCGTCAGGCGTGAAGACGTCGGAATACATGTGCCCCTCTTCCGCCCCGGTGTCCAGCCCGTAGGAATACCGGATCGCGAGTTGCTGGATCTCGATGATGTCCAGCGGGCTCAGCGTGGCGGCCGCGCCGCGCTTCTGCTGGGCATCGCCGTGAGCCGCGAACACGCTGAGGCCCAGAGCGACGACGAACAGCGTCCTGGCCATGCGGATCTCCTTAGGAGGCAGGGCCTGAAGGCCTGCACTACATCAGCCTAGAAGTCGAACTGCACGCTGATCTTGAACAGCCGGGCGTCGAGGATGCTCAAGGGCACCTGCCACGCCGCGTAGTTGTTGTTCTGCGATGTCACCGGGTTCGCGTTCAGGATGTTGTACAGGTCGAAATTGAGCGACGTCCGTGTCTTGCCGTACTTGAACAGCTTCGCGAAGCGCAGGTCCAGCTGGTTCAGCCGCTCGCCGTAAATCGTGCCCGGCTCGACGATGTTGATCGTCGCGTTGGCGGCGCCGCCGGAGAGCGGACGTCCGAGGGACGGCTGGACGATCGAATTCGTCGCCACGTAGTTGGCCGTTACCTGCGGGCCGGGCAGGCTCTGGAACGTGCCCGAGAACTGCACGTCGATCTTCGGAACCGTGTACGTGCCGAGAAGCTTCACCTGCGTGAGGAAGTTCGTATCCACGTGGCAGAAGGCGTTCAGCGGACCCGCTTCGGTGACCGTCTTCAGCACCTCGCAGTTGTCGGTGGACGTCCGGCCCGTGCTCACGCCGCCCTGCACCATGATGCCCGCGCGGGGCCGCGCGTTCACCGAGAAGTCGACGCCGTTCCAGTGTTCGATCTGCTTGCCGTAGTTGTCCGCGAAGCTGACGTAGTTGTTCACCGCGCCGACCTTGTTCGGGTTCAGGTCGTACACCGGTCCGACCGTGTTGCCGCCGCCGCCTGGCAGTTTCGGGTCGACGGCGCGGGAATCGAGAACGCCGTAAAATCCGAGGCCGCGACGGCGAGGTTGTCCGTGACGAGGAAGTTGCCGTAGATGCGGCGGAAATACCCGACGTCGATGCCAACCCGGTTGCTCACCTCGCGCTGCACGCCGGCCGAGAACTCCCAGTTGTAGCCGCGCTTGCCCCAGCCGTTCAGGACGGTCTGGTCGTACACCGTGCTCGGCACCTGCGTGCCGAAGCGGAAGTCGGAAATCGCGCCGCACTCGCCGTTGGCGTTCGGATTCAGCAGGTCGCACTGCGGCACGTAGTCGCCGTTGACTCCGCGGCCGGCCCGGTCGTCCCACGAACGCGTCACGGTGTTCGCGAGGATCGAGAACACGTTGCCGACGGTCGGATCGCCCGCCAGCACGTACCGACCGAGGTTCACCTTGACGGCGGTCTTGCCGTTGCCGAACAGGTCGTACACCGCCGCCACGCGCGGCGAGAGGTCCTTCCAGTTGTCCCACTTGTATTCGGGAACCGTGAAGTTGCGGGTGGGCACGAGCGGGCCCGGGCCGAGCGGCGTGTCCGGGAAGTACGTGTTGAAGTAGTCGAACCGGAGACCGCCCGTCAGCGTCAGCTTGTTCAGCGTCCACTTGTCCTGGACGAACATGCTGAGCTCGGCCTTCAGGTCGTCGTAGCGGCTGACCGGAGACGCCCGCTCCGTGATCTGGTTCGGGATGCCGTTGTTGAACCGGTAGCTCGTGCTCGAGTCGATGTCCCGCTCGAGCAGGTACTGGCGCGACCAGGAATCCTCGAACCCGACCTTGAGCGCATGCGAGCCCGTGACGTACGTCGCCGACGTCTTGAACTGCCAGATGTTTGGCGCCGACATCGCCGCGAAAATGAACGTGGGTCCCGCCGCCTGCCCGGCGCCGCGATACAGCAGCCCCGGAATCGACCCGCCCTGCTCCGTGACTGCGATCAGCTTGCGGTAGATGTTGTTCGGATCCTCGGGGTAGACCGCGTTGTAGAGGTCTTCACCGTGCGCGACCAGGCGCGCGTCGACGAGCAGACGGCTCGTCACCGGCGACGACCACGAGCCGGCGATGATCTGGTTCTTGTTGAATTTGAAGTTGTTGGCCGCCTCCGGGGACGTTGTCGCGCGGTCGCCGAGGACGTCGCGCGGCTGCACGTCATACGAAAGGCTGAACTTGTTTCTCGGGCTCTCCTGCCACGTGCCGCGCACGCTCAGGCCGGGCTGGAGCGTCGAGAAGTACGCCTGATTGGCAAGGTCCGGCGCGTATGCCCACTTGCTCGCGTCGCCCGCGTTCAGGTTGTAGTACACGCCCGCGATGAGCGTCTGGTTCAGCTGCCGCCGCGTCGACGCGAAGAACCACAGCTTGTCCTTGACGATCGGCCCGCCGCCCGAGCCGTTGAAATCGTAGGCTTCCTTCAGCTTGTTGGGCGAGGTCAGCCCGCGGGTCTTGAGGTCCTGGGTGTAGTTGTCGCCCTGAAACCCGGGCGTCACCTTCGTGCCGAAGAACGAGAACTTGTAGGCGTTTCCGCCCTCGCGCGGCACGTAGTTGATCCGCACGCCCGCTGTCGGCGTCTCGGCCGAACCCGCTGCGTAGTCGATCGTCATCTCCTGCGTGGCGCCCATGTCAGGGAACATGTTCGTCAGGTTCCCGAACGATCCGATGTTCCGCACCTGCATGCCGTCCTGCATGATGTTCGAGTCGCTCGTGCGGCCGCCGTGGATCGTGAACGCGTTTGCGAGGCGGAGGTTGTTCGTGCCCCCCACGTCCTGCGTCTGCGCGTTGATGCCGGTGCTCGTGGACAAGCCCGGGGATGAGAATCGCCAGGCTCTGATGGCTCCGTCCGACCGGAATCGTGTCCACGACCTCCTTGGACATGACCCGCTGCTCGACGGCGCTCTGCACGTCCACGATCGGCGACTCGCCGCTGACCGTGATGGTCTCGGCGACGCCGCCGACCTTCATTTCGACGTTGACGGCAGCCGTGAACGAACCGGTCAGCTGGATGTCCTCCCGCTTGACCGTCGCGAATCCCGCCAGGCTGAACGAGACGGTGTACGCGCCGGGCCGCAGGTCGACGATGCGGTAGGTGCCCGTCGAATCGGTCACGGCGGTTCGTGTCTTTTCCGTCAGCGCCGGGCTCGCGGCTTCCACCGTGACCCCCGGCAGTACGGCACCCGATGTGTCCTTCACGGTGCCGGCAATGGACGCCTGGGCGCGCGCCACGGCGGGCAGACCCAATGCGAGGACGAACACCAACACCACCCGATTCAGCGCGCGCATACCTGCTCCTTGTTCCGTGCGTGTTCGACGGCCGAGTTTCCGTAGTGCAGGATTGGGATTATGGCCTGCCCTGACGCAATGTCAAACGGCCACAGGCTCCCCCAATCGGGTAATGGCGATGCGAATCTCTGCCTTAGCGCCTTGACGGTGCAACGATAATGGCTGTCGCTTCACTCCGCGGCGTGACGTAAGGAGAAAGAAAAGATATGTTCCGATTTACCTTGGCGATGGCCTCAATCGTCGCGGTTGCGACAGCGGCAGCCGGCGCGCAGGCGCCGCGCGCGACGTTGACCCCACAGGACTACATCGAAATCCAGCAGCTCTCCGCGCGCTACGCCTTCGACATCGATACGTGCGTGAACGCCGGAGCGGATTTCGCCGATCTGTTCACCGACGACGGCGAGTTCAGCGTGTCGCAGCAGTGGGGCGTCGCCGGCAACAGGAAAACGAAAGGGCGGGCCGCGCTCATCGACGCGGCGGGCGGGGACGGGAAGGGCGGCTGCAAGGATCCCACGACCACGCTGGGCTACGGCATCAGCCACATCATCGTGAATCATGTGATCACGCCCACGGCCGATGGCGCCGTCGGCAAGTCGTACCTGCTGGCAATCGGCGTCGGCGGCGATCCCACGAAAATTGAGCGCCAGGGCGGCTACGACGACGTCTACGTGAAAACGCCCGCCGGATGGCGCTTCAAGTCGCGGATTCACGTGTTTCCCAACATTCGCGAATCGGTGCAGTTCGGCTCGCGCGGGCGTGGGCCGGCGGCTCCCGCACCCGCAGCGCCTCCTGCGGCTCCCCAGCAGCCGCGCTGAGCGGCATTCTGATGCTGCGGACCTCTGTCGTCCTCGCCGGCTGCTGCGCCCTGGCCGTTCTCGCTGGACCGGCGACGGTGCATGCGCGCGCCGGCCAGGCGCCGGTGGAAGACAACGAGATCAGACAACTCCGCAAGGACGCCGACGGCGGGGACGCGCGCGCGCAGTTTCGGCTCGGCGTCAGGTACGCCACCGGCACCGGCGTCGTGGAGGACGACCCGGTCGCCGCCCAGTGGATCCGTCGGGCGGCGGAACAGGGACTCGTCGACGCGGAGTACAACCTCGGCCTGATGTACGCCGACGGCAACGGCGTGCCGCAGGACTCCGCGCAGGCGGTGTCGTGGCTCAGAAAGGCGGCCGACAAGGGCGACGCGCGGGCTCAGTCGAACCTCGGCCTGATGTACGCCAACGGCAGCGGCGTCCCCCAGGACATGTCGGAAGCGGGCAAGTGGTATCAGCGGGCTGCGCTGCAAGGCGAAGTCACCGCGCAGTTCACGCTCGGGCTGATGTACGCCAGGGGGAATGGCGTCGCGCGCGACCCCGCGCAATCGGCCGCGTGGTTTCAGAAGGCGGCCGCCAACGGCCACACCCTGGCGCAATTCAACCTCGGCCTGATGTACATCAACGGCGACGGCGTGCCCCGCGACGCCGCCCGGGCGTTCCCGTGGTTTCGCCGGGCCGCCGAGCAGGGCGACGCGCAGGCCCAGTTCACGGTCGGATTGATGTACGCGAACGGCAACGGCATCGCGAAAGACGATGCGCAGGCCGTCGAGTGGTATCGGAAGGCCGCGGACCAGGGGCTGGCCAGCGCAGAGACCAATCTCGGGACGCGCTACGCGAACGGGCGCGGCGTGCCGATGGACGCCGCGCAGGCGGTCGAGTGGTTCCGGAAAGCGGCGGAGCAGGGCGACACGAGCGCCGCGTTCAACCTCGGCGTGATGTACGCCAACGGCACGGGCATTCCTGCCGATCCCGTCGAGGCGTACCGCTGGCTCTCCATCGTCGCGGCGCGGGCTTCAGGCGCCGAGCAGGCCCGCGGCGCGAATGCCCTGCAGGTGGTGGCCGGCGCGCTGACCCCCGAGCAGCTCGCGGACGCGAAGACGCGGACGCAGAGCTGGTTGGACCAGCACAAGCGGTGAGCGCTCGATGCAGTGCAGGCCTTCAGGCCTGCCGGATAGAAGTAGTGCAGGCCTTCAGGCCTGCCGGGACAGCCTGCCAACTCAGTTCGGGACGGTCGCCGGTGACGCGGCGGCTGCCGGGACGGCCGGGCGCGACACCCACTCGACGAGCCGGCCATCCCTGGGGATGTGCAATGCGACCGGCCGTGTTCCCGCGCTGAGCGGTACCGGCTTGTTGGGGTTCGCGTAGACGGCATGCTTGCCGTGCTGCTTGTACCAGTCCCCGACTTTTGCGTTCTGGAACATGTTTTCGACGATCTGGCGCCAGCCCACGCCGGTGTTGTAGGCGCAGAACGAAATCTCGCCCATCTGCGTCGCGTAGGGAATGATGCACATCTCGGTTCTGCGGAAGTCGTACGTCCACAGATCCTGAAACCACATGCCCGCGACGAACATCAGCAGCCACTCGTCGCCCTTGCGGTTTTCGTTGTCGCGCGCCCCGAGCTTGCCGCCCAACTGGCCGCCGCTTTGTTTGTCGAACTTGTGGAGCAGGTCCGCGAGACGGAAGCCGGCCGGGGCCTTGGTGGGCGAGTAGTTCCGCAGCAGGCTCAGGGCGGTCTGAACCACCGTCAGCGTCCGGCCTCGGGCGCTGTCGGCGATGACCGACGCGTCCTGCAGTACCTGTTCGACGTTGACGAACGCCGACAACGGCGCCCACTTCTTGGTCTTCTTGCTGACCATGAAGCCCATCCCGATCCCGCAGTCCGGATGACAGCCGCAGTTGAGCGAGCCCCAGTCCGCCCCAGGCCCTTTCATGAGATCGGTGACGTGCGACATGACGCTCGACGCCGACAGCGGGAACCAGTCCCGCATGGGCTCGGTGACGCCGGTCTGGCGCTTCAGGTCTTCGGCGAGGTGCGACAGCGTATAGCGTTTGCGGTGCCGTTCCTCGTCGCTGATCTCTTCGTCGCGGCCGGTGAACGACACCGGCTGAAACGAGACGAAACTGATCTTGTCGCAGTTCTGAAGCGCGAACTTCACGATCGCTCCGACCTGGTCGTCGTTGACGGTCTTGACGATCGTCACGACGAGGCAGACGTCGAGGCCGGCAGCGTGGAGGTTTTCGATCGCGCGCAGCTTCACGTCGAACAGGTTTCCGACCTTGCGATGCGCGTTCGCATCCTCGGAGACGCCGTCGAACTGCAGATACGCGATGCGCATCCCGGCGTCGAACGCCTGCCGGGCGAACTCGGGATCCTGCGCGAACCGGATGCCGTTGGTGGCAGCCTGAACGCTGAAGTAGCCGACCTTGCGCGCGTACCGCACGGCGTCGAGAAAGAGCGGCGAGATGGTCGGTTCGCCACCCGAGAACTGCACCGTCATCTGCCGGCGCGGCTTGATGCTCACGGCATCGTCGAGCAGTTTCTCGACCTCCGGCATCGTCAGCTCGTGAACGTAGCCGACCTGATTGGCGTCCATGAAGCATGGATCGCACATCATGTTGCACCGGTTCGTCAGGTCGATCGTCAGCACCGCGCCGCGCCCGTATTTGATCGACGAGGTGCCGTGGTTGTGCAGCGTTTCGGTCACTGCCGGAAAATCACGCCCCGGAAACAGCGATTCGAGTCGGCGCAGGAAGGGCGGGTTGACGGCCAGCGTGTCGACGAAGCTGCCATGGGTGGGGCAGTTCTTCTCGATGACGACTTTGCCGTCGCGCTCGAGGATGTGCGCTTTGATTTCTCCGGTGTGTTCGTTGACGAGTGACTCGACCGTGCGGCGGCCGGAGAGAATCGCGTCGCGGGTTTCGCGCACGCACGTCGGACATAAGGAGTCCGTCGTTCTCGGCCAGCCCAACTGTGGCGACGTGCGCTCGTGACTTTTGAGCAGGGGGGCATCCGCCCATTTCGGCTGGAATGTGTTGGCGGCGCTGCGCCGGTTGATGAACTGGAACACGGGCCATAGTGCCCTTGCTCCAACCGTCAGGCCAATTTCGAGCGGCTTCCACACACGGGCAGGCAACGGCCATCCCATCGCGGCATTATACGCTGAGTTGCGCGCGCACAATCCCCGCCAGCGCGGTGCGATCCACCTTCCCGCGCGCCGTCGTCGGGATGGTTTCGAGGAAGACAATCGTCCGCGGGACCTTGTGCGGCGCCAGCCGGCCGGCGCAGTAGCGTCGAACCGCGATCGCCTGGATCGTTCCGGAGCGTTCTGCCACGATGCAGGCGACGATCTGTTCGCCGCGCCGCGGATCTTCTGCGCCGACCACGCGGACGTCCGCGACGCCCGGCATCGTTCGCAGCACTTGTTCCACTTCGTCGGGCCGGACTTTCTGGCCCGCGACGTTGACGAACGACGACACCCGGCCGGCGAGGACGAGGCGGCCTTTGTCGTCCCAGGATCCGTAGTCGCCGGTGAGGAACCCCTCTCCGGTGAACGCGTCATCAGGGCCGTCGGAGTATCCGAGGGTGACGGCGGTGCTGGCCACGTGGATTCGTCCCTTGACGTCGTGCTGATCGAGCAGCGTGATGGTGACTCCCGGCAGCGGCGTGCCGACCGTCCCGCTCTCGTCGATCTCGTCGTCGCCGTCGAACGAGATGCCGCCGGACTCCGACGTTCCGTAGAACGAGTGAATCTTCAGACCGAAGCGCTGGTGGAACGCGCGGACGATGGCCGGCGGCAGGGGCGCCCCGGCCGAGATCAGCTGCGTGAGCGAAGCCGGCCACGAGTCGCCGGACGGCGCCGACACCAGGAACTGGAACATGAACGGCACGCCGTGCAGGATGCGCGCGCCGAAGCGCCGGGCATCGGCCAGCAGCTGATGAGGCGTGAACGAATCGTGCAGCACAATCGGTGTTCCCTGCAGCAGCAGCGGTATGACGAGGTTGCCGTGGCCGTACGCGTGGGAAATGGGGATCGTGGCCATCTGCACATCGGCCCCCGTGATGCCCATGGCGGCCGCGATCCGCGTCGTGTCCGCGACGAGCTGCGCTTCGCTGGCGATCGCGGCTCTGGGAGTGTCCGTCGATCCTGACGTCAGCTTCAGAAACGCGATGCCGGGATAGCCGCGGCGGTTCAACTCGCGGGTCGGACAGAGGCACACGTTTCCGTCGAGACGCACCATTCGATCGGTATCGAGCCGCGGGTCGGCTTCGACAGCCGCTTCGGGCAGACACAGTGCGGACGCGCCAAACCGATCCGCGAGCGCGAGGAGCTCGGGCAGGGCCATTCCCGAATCGGCCGGGAGGAAGGACGCATCGACGGCCCGGCACGCCAGCACAAGCGCCACGCTCGCCGCTGTGTTTCCAGCCGCCGACAACACGACGCGGGCGCTGCCCACGTCGATCTGATCGAGACACGCGGCGTATCTCTGATGTGCCTCCCAGACGTCGTCCGCCGACCATTCGAGCCCGGCGCCCGGAGCGTGAATCAGAATCCGGCCTGGCTTGTCTCGCCGAACCATCTCGAAGCGTGTGACGAGCTCGCTCACCGGCCGAAAGCCTCCGCTGAAGTCGCAATATACTACCTGCCGTGTCGCTTCTGGATTGCCTGCCGCATCAGCCGCCCATGAGGCTGATCGAGGAGATCGTGGACGTTCAGCAGGGCGCGAGCGCCACCGCCAGGCGTGTCGCCAGGACCGGCGACTTCTACTTTCAGGGACACTTCCCGGGCCATCCGGTGGTGCCGGCCGTCATCCTGGTGGAGCTGCTCGCGCAGACCGGCGGCGTTGCGGCGGCGTCGAGCGGCAGCCCGTCGCCCGAGCCCGTGCAGCTGCGCGTCGCCGCGATTGGTCCGATCAAATTTCCGGCGGCGGCAGAGCCGGGCGCCGTACTCGAGGCGCGGGCGCGGGTCGCCGGGCGGATGGGTGCGCTCTGCAAGATCGAGGGAACGGTCACCGCCGACGGCGTGCTTGTCGCGACCGGGAGCCTGACGCTCGCAGGGTGAATACCGCGATCCCGTTCCTGCCGCCCCGGCTTCGTGGAGCGTTTCATCGTCTCCGGACCGAAGGGTCCGGTTCTCTCCGCGAGACGGCCGCGGTCTCGCTCGGCGTGTTCATCGGCTGTCTGCCGCTGTACGGCCTCCATCTGCTGATTTGCTGGACCGTCGGGTTCGCGCTCGGCCTGAACCGGCTGAAGATGTACCTCGCCGCCAACATCTCGAACCCGTTCGTCGCGCCCTGGCTCATCTTCGCGGAGATCCAGACGGGTGCGTGGCTCCGCCGTGGCTCGTTTCATCCGTTGTCCCGCGACACGATCACGTCCACAGGGATTGGCGTGTTCGGCATGGATGCGCTCGTCGGCAGCATGTTCGTGGGCGGAGTCCTGGCGGTGCTGGCCGCGACGGGCACCTACGCGTTGGTGCGCGGCTCCGGAGGCGACCCGATGTATGCGGATCTCGTCCGCCGGGCGTCAGATCGGTACCTCGCCGGCAGCATCACGGCGTGGGAGTTCGCGCGCGGCAAGCTCCGAATGGATCCAGTGTACCGGGCGGCATTGTGTCCGGCCATCCTGCCTCCGGGCGGCACGCTCCTCGACATTGGCTGCGGACAGGGACTGACGCTGGCGCTGCTCGTTGAAGCGCGGCAGGCGTTCGACGAACGCCGCTGGCCGGCCTCGTGGCCGGAGCCTCCCCGATTCGACCGAATGGTGGGTATCGAAACACGGCCGCGCCCGGCCGCGAGCGCGCGCAAAGCGCTCGACGGCGCCGCCGAGGTCATTCACGGGGACGCGAGAACCCTCACAATTGAGCCGGCTCGGGCGGTGCTGCTGTTCGATGTACTCCAGTTGCTCGAGTCGCACGAACAGGACGCGCTGCTCGGCTCGCTCGCATCACGTCTGGAACCGGCCGGCGTCGTTCTGATCCGCGAAGCCGACCCTGCCGCCGGCTGGCGGTTCACCGCGGTTCGCGTCGGCAACGGCTTGAAGGCGCTCGTGTTTCGCACCCGCCGGACACAGACGTTCAATCCGCGCACCCAGGCCGAATGGCGCGACTGCTTTGCGCGCCACGGGTTCCTCAGCGAGACGCGGCCGATGGGAGACTCGACGCCGTTTGCGAACGTGCTGTTCCGGCTGACCCGGGCGGCGGACGAGTCTGCACGAACCGTCCAACCCGCACTTCCTGCCTGAGAACACGACCGCCGCGATCGAAAATGCCTCCCGCCCAGATGTCGCACCGCATGGACCCTTGGGACCCTGCTGCGGGCGCCGGAGCGCAGTACCGCAGGTCGGACCACAGCACGGAAATGTGATCGCCGCCGTCAACCGCCACGACCGGAAACGCAAACTCGTGCACCGCGAGAAAATTGCGTACCGTGTCGAGCCCGCGCGACGATGCCACGAGCGGCGAGTCTGATTCGACTGTCTGCGCCAGGAGCGGGACTGGGGGTACGCCGGAACTGCTGATCGCGACAGAGCGGACGATGCCCGCGCTTCGCCCGTAGACGGTCCACTCGCTCAAGGAACTCCATCGCGCCTCGACCGCCGTTGGCATGGCCGGTACGACTCCGGTCCGGACAAGCGCCGCGGCCAACATCGCGGCCTTGAAGGTGAGAAACAGCGAGACGCTGATCACAACCAGCCGGGCCGACGTACGCATCGGTAATCGTCCCGGCTGCAGCGCGAGCAGGCCGGCGACGCACAACCCGATGATCCACGGATCGGCCATTGCCACGAAGGGCAACGACACCGGCCGACCGATCAGCGGCCAGCCGACGGCGATCTGCGCGCCTGACACGAGATCGAGCGCCACATGGCTCATCGCGCCGGAGCCTGCCGCGGCGAGCAGGGCGGGCCAGCTGGACTGACGGGAACGCAACCGGACCAGCGCCGCGGCGCAGCACGCCATGAACAGCGCGCCGGCGAGCGAGTGGGTGCCCGCCTGATGCACGCGCAGGTATCGATCCCATCCGGCGAACACAATGCCGCTGTCGATGTCCGGTGACAGCGCGCCCAGGACGGCCGCGGCGCCGAGAGCGAAGGGTTGCGGTCCGCCGTGCCGGCTGGCGGCGGCGACGACCGCCCGGCCGACGACGATGTGCGTCAGCGGATCCATGCGCCGCGTCCGCGTGGGCTACCTCGGCTCATGGGCCGGTCCGTCCCAGTACCGGTAGAAGTGATACCAATACTCCGGCCGCCGGCGAACGCGCGCGCTCAGCTGGTCCGCAAAATCCTGCGCGGCGATCCGGATCGCTTCGTCGCGGGGCTTGTTCCGGTCGACGACGATCGGTTCGCCGGCGCGAACCATGAAACGTCCGGGTTGCAGGCGCTCGATGAAGCACGGCAGCAACGGCGCGCCGGTGACGAACGCCATGAGCGCCGGCGTTCGCAGGAACCAGGCGCGGCGGCCGAGGAAGTCCACCCCGACACGATCGCGGCCGACGTGGCGATCCATCAGCAGGGCGACCATCTCATTTGCCGCGAGGCGGCGTCGGATCTGAAGTGCCGTATCGAGCGATTGTCCGACCTCGATCGTGTCGGCGCCAACCAGATCGCGAATGTGGCGCCGCAGCCGGTTGACGGTGGGGTTCGCCTCCGCCATCGCGACGATCGCGACTGGTATCTTCACAACCTTCCGGATGAAGACGCCGCCGACTTCCCAGTTGCCGTAATGGCCGGTGACGAGAATGAGCCCCTGCCCTTTGGCGAGCAGGTGCCGGATCAGCTGCGCGTCATCGGTTGAGTAATCGAAAAGCGTCTCGAGCTCGGGACCCGAGGCGCGCAGCGACCGGATGAAATCGATCACGTCGTTCGCATACGACGCGAGAGTGAGCCGCGCCCGGGACTCGAGCGCGTGCTGCGGCTCTCCCGGAAACAGGGGGCGGAGGTTGTCGGCGATGGCCGCGCGAGTGTCGGCCATCAGCCGCCACGCGATCCAGGTGCCGGCCCGCCCGATGCCGTACGATAACCGGCGAGGCAGAACGCTGACGCCCCGGTACGTTGCGCTGAAGATCGCGCCGTTATTCAGGCCGTGCAGGGTCCATCGGCGCCGGATCCGATCCCGGCGGCTGGTTCCGGCGTCGGGGATCTCGAGATCCTCAGAGGCGTTCAAGGAATCGATAGTACACCGCCAGAAAGCACGTACGAGTCGTATCAGGAACGGGCCGCAGCTTGCTCTGCTGCCCGGCGTAGACGGCCGTCACGGGCGCGGTCTCGACACGACCGCCACGGCGGCGAACCTTGATGAGCATTTCCGTTTCGATCTCGTACTTGGTCGCGTTCAACCGCAGCGGCCTGAGCGCGTCCACGCGGAACACACGGAAGCCGCATTGCGTGTCGTCGAGAGGCATGCCGACAAACCACGACAGCACCCGGCTGCCGATGCGGTTCGCGTGATAGCGCGACGGGGGCATCCGGTCGCGTTCGAACCGGCGCTGCCCCAGGACCACGTCGGCGCCGCCTCGGACGGCCCGGTCGATGAGCGTCGCGGCCTCCTCGGGCAGATGCTGCATGTCCGCGTCGAGGAGCAGAACGTGCGTGAATTCGCCCTCGAACACCCGCGCGAGACCGGTGCGAACCGCGTGTCCCTTGCCGAGGTTGGCCGCGTGCACAATCACCTCGGCGCCGGCCGCGTGCGCGCAAGCGGCCGTCGAATCCGTCGATCCATCGTCAACCACGATGACGTGATCGACGGTGCCGCGAAGGCCTTCCACCACGCGACGGATTGAACCGGCTTCGTTCAGCGCCGGGATGACGGCAGCGGTCCGTGGCTGTCATTGGCGCGTTGGCTCGCCCGTGACGGCGGGGGAGTGTTCGCGACGGGGCTCGCTCATGAGCAACGCGGGCAGCAGGAGCACCGACGCCACCGCGAGCGCCACGGTGCTGGCAGCGGAGACGATGCCAATCGACCGGAGAGGCGGGTACGACGACCAGATCAAGGTTCCGTAACCGCCAAGGGTGATGCCGGCCGCCGAGAGAATGACCGGCGCGAGCTCGGCCGTGGTGTGCACCGCATCGCCGCGCTCATGATAGCGGTGGACCAGGTGGATGCCGTAATCCACTCCGATGCCGACGAATGTCACGACCGCAAACACGGCAAACAAATCCAGTTCCACGCCGGCGAGGGCCAGCGCCCCGGCGGCCCAGGTCAGGCCGACGGCAGTCGGCAGCAGCGCGTAGCCCGACAGCCGCCAGTCGCGGAACGCGCCGATCACCAGCAGCACGACGAGCGCCGTTCCAATTCCCAGCCCTTTCAGGAACTGCGGCATGAAAGTCCGCGACAGCTCGCGGTTGACGAGCGTGAGGCCGGTCAATGTCTGCGACGGGTCGGTCTCCCTGACGATCGCGTCCAGACGGGCAGCCTCCGTCGGGCTGGATGGAAACAGATACGTGGCGAGGGACCACCGGCCGCCGTCGTGGGAGACGTCGTGAGTGACGAACCGATCGACGAGATCGCCGAGTCCATGCGCGACGTATCCGTCGTAACGTGAGGCGCTCGTTGACGTCGAGCAGCCTGGGCAGACGCTCCACGAACGGGTCGAAGGCGCCCGGGGTGAAATCGTTGGCCACACGCGCTCGTTCGAGCGACGCCCGGATCGTTTCGGGCGATAACCGGCTCTTCCTGATCCGTCCCGCCCGTGCGTCCTGCTGCGCGGCCGACGGCAGAAGGCTCGTCGGTAACTGGACCGCGAGAGCCGGAAGCTCCTGTGCGATTCGCTGCCCGAGCCTTTCGTTGACGCGCAACAGCGGCTCGAGCGCCGGTCCTTCCGCCAGCACAACGTAGACGTCGCTCGGCAAGCCGAACTGGGATCCGATGGTCGATTCGAGCCGTGCGGCGCTGGTGACCGAGCGAAGGCGATCGAGTGTCGGGTTCACGTGGATCCGGGTTGCGGCGATAGCCAGCGCGACGGTCGCGAGCGCCCCAATCACCAGCACCTCGCGCCGGCGCCGTGAAATCCAGGACGCGAGGCGCGGCATCACCAGCGCGGGCACCATCCGCCTGGGCGCCTGTTTCGGGAGCAGCGCCGGCACCATGATCAACGTCAGGAGGCCGCAGATCATCATGCTGTGCCCGAGGAGCCGCCCGAGCTGCTCCAGGCTGGGAAAGTCCACGAACATGAGACCGTAGAATGTCGCGGCCGTCGTCCACATGCCGAGCAGCATGCTCGTCGACGGCCCTGCCAGCGCCGACGGGATGTCACCCTGGCCCGTCCGCAAGCGCCAGGCGATGGGCGACGTAGAGCAGCACCACGCCGTCGACACCGAGGCCGAACAGCATCGCAGCCGACCCGGTCGCCGCTGCCGAGAGCGTTGCGCCGCGAATATCCGATCCCGCCGAGCACGAAGAGGAGCGACAGCGCGGATGGCAGCGAGCCGACCGTCACCAGCCAGAGGCTCCGGAAGACCAGGTAGAGCAGCGGCAAAATGACGATCAGCGAACCGACGCTGTTCCAGATGCTCTCCCGCTTGACGACCGCTTCGGTTTCCACGGCGATCCGGTGGCCGCCGGCGAATTGCACCTGGATCGGAGGACGTTCCTCGTTGTCCTCGTTGTCATGCGCCTGCGCGGGGCGGGCGGCCACGGCGGCCGTCAGTTGCTTCAGCCGCGCGTCGAGCGACCGCGAGAACTCCGCGTCGTAGGGTGGCCGTCTCGGCCGCGCGAGGAGCAGCCGGCTCCGGCCGTCCGGCGTCACGTATGCGCCGTCGCTGATCCCCATCATCAGGCTGCTCGGTTTACCGCCGCCGACGGAGTCTCTCAGCAGCTCGAACAGGCCGGCCGGGTCCTGCCGCACGAGCTGAACGACATCGGCGGATGGCACCGAGAGCAAATCGCGGCGTCCGGCGATGACGGACGACAAGTGATCCGGGCTGAGACGCTGCAGCGCTTCGTCGAGGTAGTGGTCGTGAAGAATGAGCAGCTGCCGATCGGCGAGCCAGGCGAAGCTGCGCGTTCGATCGGCGGTGCCGGCATCCACGCGAAGAATCTCCGGCGCCGCGCGAAGGCCTTCCGTCCACGCGTCGATCTCGTCTGCGTATTCCGAAATCGCGTGCCCTTCGGGAGCAGACAGGACGACATACAGCTGATCGAGTGTTCCGAAACGGGACAGAAAAGCGCGGAAAGCCTGGATGACTCGGCTGTCGCGAGGCAACAGCGAGAGCACGTCCGAATCGAACGAGAGGCGCCGCGTTCCTTCGATGGACACGATCACGGCGAGCGTCAGCATCGCGATCACGACGGTGCGCCGCCGATGCGACCAGCGAACGACGGCCGCGACCAGGGATCCCACGAACCGATGGTATGTTAGATTTTCGGCAGAGCATGAATGTTTTGCTGCTGCGTCCCGTGCCCGCGAACGAGCGCTTCGGCCTCGGACCGTTCTTTCGCATCGAGCCGCTCGGGCTCGAATACATTGCCGCCGCGCTCGAAGCCGGCGGGCACCGCGTCACGCTCGCCGATCTGCGCTTCCATCGCTCGCTCGACGCTCTCGTGCGGCGATCGCGTCCGGATCTGGTCGGCATCGCCGCCATGCACGCGCTCGAGACGGACGAAGTCGTCTTGCTGGCCGAGCGCCTGCGGGCATTGCTGCCGGATGTGCCGATCGTCGTCGGCGGGCACACGGCAGCCGCGTACCCGGAACCGTTTCTCGTACCCGCGGTGACCGCCGTCGTGCTCGACGATGGGGAGCAGGCGATGCCGGCGCTCTGCGCGGCAATCGCGCACGGGCAGCCTCTCGGCAGCGTGCCGGGACTGGCACTGCACGACGGCGGCAATCAACTGGTGCGGACCCAGGGCGAAATCGGCACGCTGACGCTGGACCACGTACCGCTTCCGGCCCGGCACCACGTCGAGCCGTGGCGGTCGCAGTATGCGTGCCTGGCGCATCGGCCCGCCTATCTGATCGAGACGGCCCGTGGATGCCCGTTCCGCTGTACGTTTTGTTCGATCTGGCAGGTGCACGCCCGTACCGTTCGCGAGCGATCCATCGACTCCGTCTGCCGCGACTTCGCATCGGTCGGCGATCACGTGTTCGTGGCCGACGATCTCTTCTGGCACCACGCGCCGCGCAGTCTCGAGCTGGCCCGCGAGCTGAGGCGCCGCGGCATCCGGAAGAAGTGGATCCTCGTCCAGAGCCGGACGGATCTGGTGGCGCGGCATCCCGAGCTGCTCGAGGCGTGGCGGCCCATCGCCGAGGACTTCGACATTTTCTTCGGGCTGGAAGCGGCGACCGACGAAGGCCTCGACGCGCTTCGCAAGGACGCGACCGTGGACGAGACGGCACGGGGCGTCGCCGTCGCGCGTGCCCACCGCTATGGCGTGACCGGAAACTTCGTCGTCGACCCGGCGTGGACCGAGGCTGATTTCGAACGGCTCTGGGCGTTCGTCGAACAGCACCAGCTGTTCCAGGCGGGCTTCACGATCCTGACGCCGCTGCCCGGTACCGCGTATTTCGACGAGATGCGGCAGACGCTGAGAGCGCGGCGCTGGTCGCACTTCGACATGCACCACCTGTTGTGGGAGCCGGCGCTCGGACCTCGGCGCTTTTTCGAGCTCTATTGTGAGACCTGGCGGCGGTCGGTCCTGAATCTGAAAGGCCGGAAAGGCCTGTTGCAGTGGCTCCGCGAGGTGGACCTGCCGAACGCGTTGTTTCTGCTCCGGGCTTTGCGGCGTACCCAGCGTCTCATGGACGTCGAGCACTACCTGAAGGAGCACGACCTGGCGGCGTCGGTCGATGGATTGTTGCAGCGCCCCGGCTCGTCGCGCGGGATAGCCCGCGCGGTGACGCTCAGGGCGTCAAGCTGAAGGTCCGGGCGTCGATCGACGCATTCGGCACGACGTCTTCGAACGTCATGGTCTTCACGTCGCCGTTCGCGAAGGTCATCTTCATGCCTTCGAGCAGCATCGACGCGCGGCCGACCCACAGTTCCAGCCTCGTGAGCGTTTCCCGCATCTGCTTCCGCTTCGGCGCCATCGACACGTAGTACGCGTTCGGCCGTGCCTCGCCGTCACCGTGCATGTCGATGTCGAACTGGCGCCGCAGATCCGCCGCCGTGCCGTTGACGAAGTACTTCTGCACGCGGCCCTGCGCCGTGGCGATGTCCAGCGTCTGGTTGATGTTGCGGCTCGGCCATGCGACGATCATGCGGTTGCCGTCAATCAGCACGACGCGCGCGTCGGGATCCGTGTACCGCAGGATCACGCGCGAGGGGCGCTCGACCCACAACCGTCCGCGCGCGGTAATCGGCTTGGTGAGCAGCGTGGACGCCGTCGCCTCGGTGAATCGCGCCGTGAGCGTCCGCATGGTGCCGTTGATCTTCTGGCCTTGCGCGTAGAGTTGGTCGAAGTCGTCGGGCGGCGCTCCGGACGACGTCCCTGGAAGGATGGCCAGCGCGCCAACGACGACGATAACGATCGCGCGAATCGCTGACCGTCTCGCTGGAACGCTCATCGCAGCAATGGTAACGTACGGCACGTGCGCGTACCGGTGCGAGTCTGCGGAATCGGCATCGTGACGCCGTTCGGCACCGACCATTCAGCCTTTCGCGAGGCTCTGCTCAGCGGGCGGTCCGCCATCGCACCCGCGCAAGCCTTCGATACCAGCGACTGCCGGACTTGCCTCGCGGCAGCGATCGACGGCTTCGATGCCTCGCCGTGGGTCGCGCCGATGCGGATGCGGCGCATGGACCGCACGGCCGTTTACGCGGTGGCCGCCACGAAGCTGGCCCTCGCTGATGGCGGCATCTCGATTGCCGCCGACGGCGACGATCGCAGCGGCGTGATTCTCGGCACGTGGACCGCCGGCGGCGGATCGACGCAGATCTTCCTCGACGCGCTGTTCCGCCAGGGCCCAGCCGCTGCGCCGGCGCTGCTGTTCGACAGCACGGTGGCGAATTCGGCGGCCAGCATCGTCGGACTCGAACATCGCCTGCGCGGACCGAACCTGACGGTCAGCCACAAGGAGGCCTCCAGCCTCGCCGCGATTGTCACAGCCGTGGATCTGCTGCGGGAAGGCGGTGCGTCAGCTCTCGTCGCCGGCGGCACCGATGCCGTCTTCGAAACGTTCTTCAAGGCGCACGATCGCTTCCGCGTGATGTCGCCCGACGCGGTGTTTTCGTCCCGGCTGGCGCCGTTTGACGCCTCACGAAGCGGGTTCGTGCTCGGCGAGGGAGCCGCCAGCCTGTGGCTGGAGCGGTCGGATGCGCCGGGAAGGTCCGAAGGCCGCGCGGAGATTCTCGGTGTCGCCGCGTCGAGCGTGTCAGTGCCTCTCAACGCCTGGCCGGATCGTGCCGATCCGCTCGAACGGACCATGAGGCTCGCCATCGAGGACGCCGGGCTCGCGCCGTCGGATATCAACGTCGTGTATGCATCCGCCAACGCGACGCACGACCTCGATCGATGCGAAGCCGGCGCCCTGACGTCGCTCTTCGGCGGCAGTGCCACCATCATCACGGCCATCAAGGGCGCACTGGGGGAATCAGGCGTTTCCGGTGCGCTTGCCTGCGCGGCGGCGTGCCTGTGCGGCCGCCGCGTGCCGCCGATCGCCGGCCTGAGCCGGCCGGACGCGTCAACGGAACGTCTGCGGCTCGCCTCGCCAGCGAAAGACCCAAATGACGCGAACGACACAATCGACGCGAACGACTCGACGCGCCAGGTCCGCTGGTTCTCGTCAACAGTTTTGCGAGCGGCGGCACGCTGTTCAGCGTGGTGCTGCGCGTCGCCGGATGATATCCGTGAGGTATACTCTCCGGTCCTTGCCCGACAATTCGACTGCTGCTGCGCCGCCTGTTCCACACGACCTCAGTCTCGCCGGGCGAGTCGCCGTCGTCACCGGCGGCTCGCGGGGAATCGGTCGCTCCATCTCCGAGAAACTGCTCGAACGCGGTGCGGCCGTTGCCGTGATGTTTCGTGAGCGCGAAGCTGACGCGCGCGAATTCGAGATGGCCGCGCGCGTGAACGGCGGCCGCGCCTGGGCGGGACAATGCCACCTTGCCGACCAGCCAGCGGTCGCGGCGTTCTTCGAGCGGGCGACGGCCGAGCTTGGGCCGATTGATATTCTGGTGAACAACGCGGGCCTGACGCGCGATGCGCATGTCCTGTTTCAGGACGCCGCTCGCTGGGACGAAGTCATCAACGTCAATCTGAACGCGGCTTATCACTGCGTTCGCGCGGTGGTTCGAGGGATGCTGGTACGCCGGTGGGGCCGGATCATCAACGTGTCGTCGATCAGCGCGCGGGTCCCGCTGCCGGGACAAATCAGCTACGCGGCGTCCAAGGCGGGGTTGGAAGGGTTGACGCGGGCGCTGTCGCGCGACCTCGCCTCGAAGGGCGTGCTCGTGAATGCGGTCGCGCCCGGGCTGATCGAGACAGAAATGGTCGACGCGATCCCCAAGGCGGCGCGTGAAGAGCTGTTGAAAGGCGTCGCGGTGGGACGGATCGGCCAGCCGCACGAAGTGGGCGCCGTGGTAGCGTTTCTTGCGTCTGACGCTGCCAGCTACGTGACCGGCCAGGTGATCCGCGTCGACGGTGGTCTGGCCTGAACCGAGTGGACAATGGCATCTGTGGATGACCTCAAGATCGAAACGAAAAAGGCAATTGTTCGCAGCCTGCGGCTTCCCATGCAGCCGGAGGAAATCGACGATGCGACACCGCTTTTCGGCGAGGGGCTCGGACTGGACTCGATCGACGTGCTCGAACTCGTGCTCGAACTCGATCGCAGCTTCGGCGTGGCCATCGTCGACGAAGACACCGGAAAGAAAGCCCTCCAGTCGGTGAACACGATCGTCGATTTCATCGTCGAGGAACGCGCCAAACGGCAAGACGCGGGTGAGTCGAGCGCGTAACGCCTTCACCGTCGACCTCGAGGAGTGGTTTCACGTCTGCGGGGCCGGCGATGCGCTCGCCCGCGACCACTGGGATCGCCTGCCGTCCCGCGTCGAGTTGACGACGCGCATCCTGCTCGACATGCTCGAGGCTGCGGACGTCCGCGCGACGTTTTTTGTCGTCGGCTGGGTGGCCGAACGTCACCCTCGCCTTGTTGAAGCCGTCCGTCGTGCCGGACACGAAATCGGATCGCACGGCCACGTTCACGAGAAGGCGTTTATCCTCGGCCCCGAGCGGTTCCACGCCGACGTTCGCGAAAGCGTCTCCGCCATATCCGCCGTCACCGGCGGCGGCGTCACGATGTTCCGGGCGCCCGAGTGGTCGATCGAGGCGCGTTCCGCGTGGGCCCTCGACATCCTCGCGGAAGAAGGGTTTCGCCTCGACGCCAGCATGGCGCCCCTCAGGATCGTCGGGGACGTCCACTCGCCGCGCCGTCCTCATGTCAGAAACACCGCCGCCGGCCCGATAACGGAAGTACCTCCGCTGGTGGCGGACCGTTTTGGGCAGGTGATGCCGATGGGGTGGGGTTGGGGACTACGGATGAGCTCTCCGCGACGTGTCCTTCGTACGATCGAAGGCGTGAACGCTGCCAGGCAGCCAGCGGTCCTGATGGTGCACCCGTGGGAGCTCGATCCGAACCCGCCGCGCGTGCGTTTGCCGGCGAGATTGCACTTTGCGCACTATTTCCGACTGGGTGGATTCAGGGACCGTCTTCGCGACATCCTGCACGGAGCCGCCTTTGGCCCGCTTGGCGACGTCTTACCTATATCCCCAGGATTTTGAAGATCAGCGTCCGGATTTTTGCGGCCTGCGTCCTCGCCTGCCTGCTGGCAGGAAAGCCCCTTTTCGCCGCGGAGGCGACGCCAGCGCTCCGGCTCGCCGTGCTCGACGAGCCGGATGGCTCTGCGCTGCGGCTGCTGGATGAGGTTGGACGGCTTCCGTTCTCCATTGCCATCGGCCTCTCGGGATCGCCCGCTGATGCGTCGCTGGACACGCGGCTGACAGCGCTCGCGAAGCGCGGCGTCCCCGTGTGGCTCGTCCTCCGCGCGCCGGACACCGAACAGGACATGGCGGCGTGGCAGGCCGCGCTGCATCGCCTGCTCGAGCGACACGGCGCGGCGCTGGCGATCCTCGAAGTGTCTGTGGATCGCCAGCCGTCGCCCCTCGCCGGGTTCGCCGTGCAAATCGCGGCGACCGAAGCGCGCGCGAACCGCGAGTCGATCCGAATCGCCATCGGCGGATCCGCCATGGCAGAGCGCGCCCGGCGCGAAGACCTCTACCGCCGCGAGCTCGCGCCGTACGTCGATCTGCTGGATCTTCCCGAACCCGGGACGGATGCCGTCGTCAACTGGCTCCAGCAGGTCGATCCCGGCGCCTCCATCGTGATTGGCGGATCGAGCCAGCCGCCGACGGCAGCAAATGCCGAAGGCCTGGTCGAAAGCGTGCTCGGCGAACTGGGCACTGCCAACACGATCCACGCGTGGACGGCCACCCCGGCCACGGCAGCCGGCCTTCGCGCCCTGGCGCACCTGCCGGATCTCATCGGGGGCGATATTTCGAGCCTCGATCCCGATGCAGCCGGGCTGACCCTGCGCGTCGGGTCCGGCGACGCGACCCGGGAAACCGGCCATCACCTGCTGTTTGATAACGCGACGTTCGCGACCTATCTGGTGTACCGCGGGCAGCCGGCGGGCGAGACGCTCCAAGTCTCGCTGGTCCTGCCGGTCGAAGGCGTGCCGAGCATTATCGATGTCATGACCGGCGAGCGCAGCCGCGCGTCGGATTACTCGCGCGACCAGAACTCGGGGCGGATGCGCGCCAGCGTGCCGCTGACGCGGCCGCCTGATCGTCGTGAACTTCAACGAGGGCGCCGGCCAGGTGCTGGCCGAGCGCAGCGGCGTGTCCGCGGCCCGGACGCTCACCATCGGCGAGATCATCGCGCGGCACCAGCAGCAGCAGCGCGCCCAGGACGGCGTGGTCGCGCGGTACATGGCGCACGCACGCATGCAGCAGCATTTCCGTCCATCGCTCACCGATCCCGGCTACGACGTCGTGACCGAAAATCGATACTTCGTCGCCGGTGCCGACGTCGAGTGGGAGGAACTGTCGTTCTCCGTCAACGGGACGAAATGGGGAGCCGACCGCCCGGCGTTCCCGCTGCTTCAGCCGGAGAAAGTCCTGTCGCTGCCCCTGCAGCTCCGCTTCGACGACGGGTATCGCTATCGGCTGTCCGGCAGCGAGCGGATCGACGGCTACGACTGCTACGTGGTCCGGTTCGAGCCGGTGCGTGAGGACAGCCGCGCTCTACCACGGCACGGTGTGGATCGATAAGCAGACGTTTGCGCGTGTCCGGGTGCATGCCGTGCAGGGCAAGCTGTCGGCGCCGGTTGTCTCAAACGACGAGACACAGCGCTACACGCCCGTCATCGTGGGCAACCGCCCGGTGTTTCTGTTCAGCGCCCTGACGGCGCGGCAGATCGTGCTAATCGCCGGCCGCAACCTGCTGGTCGAGAAGTCGGTGGATTTCAGCGACTTCCAGATCAATCCGGAGACCTTCGACCGCGATCGCGCATCGGCGCGCGAGAGCGACAGGGTGATGTACCGCGAAACCGCCAACGGGCTTCGCTACTTCGTGAAGGAACAGGGCACCCGGGTCGTCAGTAACCGGCCGACGAGTCGGGCGAAGGCGATGGCCATCGGCACGACGATCGATCCGTCGTACGCGTTTCCGCTGCCGATGTTCGGCATCGATTACCTCAATTTCCGCTTCGGATCGCCCGACCAGCAGCTGGCGGTCCTGTTCGCGGGCGTGCTGGCCGCCGGCAACATCCAGCGCTCGAAGATTGGCCGGACGCCGCTCGACGCCAGCCTGGATTTCTTCGTCATCGCAGCGCCGTCGAGCGACCGCGTCTACGGGCCGGGCGGTGAAGTCGAGGCGGTGCGGGTGCTGACCTGGCCGCTCTCTACCGGGTTCAACCTCGGCTGGCAGGCGACGCCGTTCCAGAAAGCGACGTTCCAGTATCAGTTTCGGTTCGACGGCTACGTCAAGGACCGCACCACGTCCGACGCGTTCGTGGTGCCGTCGAGCACGGTGACGCAGGGACTCGGTGGGGCGTGGGAATATCGCCGGGGCGGTTACAGCCTGCTCCTGAACGGCACATGGTTCGGCCGCGCGATGTGGCAGCCCTGGGGAGTGAGCGCTGTCGGCAATCTGCCTGTCGACGTCGTGTCCCCGAGGACGTACACGAAGTATTCTGCCGGCCTGTCGCGCGACCTCTACCTGTCGGCGTTCCAGAAGATTCACCTGAACGCCGGGTGGTTCAGCGGGCAGCGCCTCGATCGGTTTGGAAAATACCAGTTCGGGATGTTCGACGATACCAGGGTGCACGGGGTGCCGGCCTCCGGGGTACGGTACGGCGAGCTGGCGATGGTGAGGGGCTCGTATTCGCTGGATATCTTCGAGCAGTATCGTGTCGATGTGTTCGTCGATCACGCCTGGGGCCGGGACGATCCCTCTCACGGCCTCTGGGATCCGCTCACGGGTGTCGGCGTGGCGCTCAACCTGCGCGCGCCCTGGAGTACGATACTTCGCGTCGACCTTGGGAAGAGTGTGCTGCCGTCCCGTTACGACACGCTCGGATCGACGACGCTGCAGATTCTGGTGCTGAAGCCGCTGTGATGCCGCCCCTGATGCGCGCCGACCTTCACGTTCATACGCGCCATTCGACGAAGCTGTCGACGCTCGCCTTCCTCCGCAACCGCGACTGCTATTCACGGCCGGCCGATGTGTACCGCGCGGCGAAACAGCGGGGCATGGACCTGGTGGCCTTCACCGATCACGATTCGATCGACGGCGCGCTCGAACTGCTCAACGACCGCCCGGATCTCGCGGACGTCATCATCGGCGAAGAAGTGACCTGCTGGCTTCCCGACGATCGGATCGAAGTCCACCTGGCGGTGTACGGGATGACCGAATCCCTGCACCGTGAGCTGCAGCTGCTGCGGGCCAACGTCTTCGACGTCGCAGCCTTCCTGCGCGAGCGCGATGTGTTCTTTGCCTTGAACCACCTGATGCACTTCTATCGGGCACGCGTGCGACTCGAGCGCTACCTCCGCCTTCTGCGCGTGGTTCCGGCGCTCGAAGTGCGGAACGGGACGATGCTGGCCGCGCACAACGGCCTCATCGAGCGAATCGCACGGCAGATCCCGGCGGTCGCCGCGCCCGGGGGGAGGTTTGCCGTCGTCGCGGGAAGCGATGCGCATACCCTGCGGCGCGTCGGCACGACCTGGACGATCGCTTCCGGGCCGTCGCCTGGAGAGTTTGTCGAGAGCCTTCGCCGCGGTGAGGGGGTCGCCGGAGGCGCGCACGGTACCGCCGCAACCGTCGCGAGCGACACCTACGGGGTCATCGGGTCGTATATCGCGACACTGGCCGGCTTCGGCCCGCGCGACGTGTCGGGCTGGCGCCGCGGGGCCTGTTGCAGTTTCGTCGCCGCTTCGCTTCCGTTTCAGTTCCTCCCGATCGTGATCACCGCCAGGGGGAAGTCGTCCGAACGCGAGGCCGTCGCGGCGCTGGCCGCCTACCTTTCGGAGATGGATCCGATTCGCGCGGCCGCGAAGTTGCAGGCGATCGCGCCGTGACGACACGCGTGGCGATCACCGGCGTCGGCCTGGTCACGGCGCTCGGCGCGACGCGCGACGAGAACTGGCGCCGCATGCTCGACGGCGAGTGCGGGATCCGGCCGGCCACGGTGTTCGATACAACGGGCTATCGCAGCCGCGTCGCCGCCGAGGTCGACATGGACGCCGTGGACGAGGGCGCCACGCCTCTGGCGAGGCGGCGCCGTTCGCGCAGCGACCGGATCGGCATCAAGGCGGCTGCCGAAGCCCTCGCCGATTCCGGCGTGCTTGAGGGCGCAAGCATCGATCGATCGCGGGTCGGCGTGTTTCTGGGCGCGGGCACGGCGGACCTGCTCCGGAACGAACAGTTCTACCAGGGCTGGATCGCCAAGGGGCTTGGCCGCACTCGCCGATCCGATCTCTGGAATCATTTCCCGAGCACGCCGGTCGATGTGATTGCGAGCGAGTACGGCTTCGAAGGTCCCCGTGCGTGCGTGGTCGCGGCATGTTCGTCGAGCACCATTGCCATCGGCCGCGCCGTCGAGGCCATTCGGAGCGGGCGGACTGACGCGGTGCTGGCGGGAGGAACCGACGCGCTGTCGCGGCTGACGTTCACCGGCTTCAATCTGCTGCGGCTGATGGACCCGGCGCCGTGCCGGCCCTTCGATCGCAGCCGGGCCGGCATGAACATCGGCGAAGGCGCGGGCATCCTGGTGCTCGAGCGTCTCGATTTGGCCCGTGCCCGCGGCGCCCGCATCTACGCGGAACTGGCCGGCCATGCTGTCGCCTGCGAGGCGTTTCACCCGACGGCGCCCGAGCCTGAAGGCAAACCCGTGGCGGCGGTCGTCGCGCTCGCGATGCAGGATGCGGGGATCAACGCCGACGACGTGCAGCACGTCAATGCGCACGGCACGGCCACCCTTCAGAACGACGCTGCCGAGGCGCGCGGGTTTCGCCGCGTGTTTGGCGACCGCGCGTCACGCATTCCCGTCACGTCGATCAAGTCGATGATCGGCCACTGCCTCGGCGCGAGCGGCGCCGTCGAGGCGGCCGCGCTCGCCCTCACGATCGCGCGGGGCGCGATCCCGCCGACCATTCATTATTCGGAAGCCGACGACGACTGCCGCCTCGACATCGTCGGCAACGACGCGCGGGACAGTCGCGTGCGCTGCGCGGTGTCCACCTCGCTCGGCTTCGGTGGAAACATTTCGGCCCTCGTGATGCGCGAGGTGTAGGCGCGGGAGAGGTCCAGACGTCCGGCTGAAGGCGGACGCTACGGACCCGCGATCGCCGTGAGACGCAGCGGCGCGATTTCCAGAAGCTGTTCACCGGCGGCCGGCCGCGCGACGAACCACGGCAGCCCGCCATGACGCTCCGCCGCCAGCGCGTGCCAGGTGCGCGCGAAGGTTTCGAGCACCGCGAAATTGTCTTCCAGCCGCTTTCTGAGGCAGTCGTCGTCGATCGCGCCGTGGTTCAGGCTCGCCTGCCACACCCGCAGAAACTCGACATCGACGACGTTCGGTGATGCCGCCGCGTAGATCGTGCCCGCGTCGGCGCCATACCACGCGCGGAAGAACTGCTGCATCCGGGCGTGCAGGACGAAGAAGCGCCGCATCAGCGGGTCGATCGACGTCATGAAGTCGGGCTGCCGCAGGCGTCCCTTGAAGAAGAGAAGGGCGGTGATGGCCCAATAACAGGCGTTGTCCCAGGACACCTTTGCGGTCATGACCTGTGCGGAGCCCATGATCGGATATTGGCCGTCGTACAGGCGGATGAACGCGTCGAACAGGCGCAAATACGTGGTGTTGAACGCCTCCGCGCGGGCGCTGATGTCCTCGCCGCGTGCGTCGCGCACGATCAGATCCGTCGCGTAGTCGTTGCCCATCGCGATGAAATCGGAGCCCGGCGAATAAAACGGATCGGTGAAGACGCCCGCCTCGCCCACCAGCGCCCACCGGTCCGCCGAGACGACCCGTTCGCACGCGTGCGCGAAGTGCTGCAGCGCCAGAAAATCCTCGAGCTCCGACGCGTGAGCCTCCATCACCTCGGCGCACTGCGGCTCGAACTCGCGCAGCCAGTCCATGGCGCGTTCGAAGCGATTGATGCGCGCGAAGGGGTGGAGATCGCCGTCGGCGACGATGCCGAAGCTGTGGCTGCCGGAACCGAGGGGAATCAGCCAGACCCAGTAGCCGGCGCCCATCAGATGGACCGTGCTTTGCCAGCGCAGCCCGGAAGCGACGCGCGCCCGCCATGCCGGATCGCCCGACCAGTCGTCGATTTTCACGCGAGACTTCACCCGCCACCAGGCGGCGTTGGCGGCGTGGCTGCTCGGCCGGACCATCCCGAGCTGACGCTTGAGCAGGCTTGCGCGGCCGCTCGCGTCGACGACCCAGCGGGCGCTGATCTCGCGGGTGCCGTCCGGCCGTGCGAGGCACACGCGATGCATCTTCGCCGGGTCGAGCGAGATAGACGTCACGCGGCAGTTGTCGAGCACGGTGACGCCAAGCTCCGCGTCCGTCCTGAGCAGCATGTTCTCGAGACGGCCGCGATCGAGCTGAAACGACGGCACCGGAGGGAATCGCGGCGGCCCGAGCTCCACGCGCCGCGTGAGGTCGCGGTTGTCGCCGGACGAGAAAAAGTAGCGGAGGCCCAGCTTCTCGAGTTGTTCCGCGCGCAGGTGCGGTTCGAGACCCAGCCGCTTCTGAAAATAGTGCGCGCCGATTTCGACGCTCGACTCGCCGACTTTGAACGCCGCTTCGGGAACGGGATGCGTCCGCTTCTCCGCGACCAGCACGCGCAGGTGCGGCGCCTCCTGATGCAGTTGTCTCGCGAGGCAGCCGCCGGCCAGCCCGCCTCCAAGGATCGCGACGTCGAAGCGGGAGGTATCGGGCACGCGCGAATATGTTACTAGAGCGTCACCCGGTCAGAACAGGCAGAGCGGGTTGATCGGCGACGATGTCGCGCCGGCAAGCCGCCATGGCGCAGTGGTCAGCAGGTACTCCCATCGATTCAAGCGCTCGCAGGTCTTCGCCAGCTCCGTGAGCGACGGCCAGTCCAGGATCGGCAGGCCCATCGAGGCCAGCACGATCATGTGGATGGCCGACGTGAACCGCTCGCTCGGGTATGGCAGCTTCTCGATGCAGTCCCCGCCGTACACGGACGCCTGCCGGTTGTGCATCCACTCCGCGCATTCGGCGTGAAGCCCTGCGCGGGGATACGTGTCCTGCTCGCCGAGTTCGGCCTCCATCCGCTCCATGCCCGTGCGGACGAACACGGCGTCGCCGGAGCCGACCCGCACATTCTGCCGCTTCTCGGCGGCTTCGAAATCAGCGACGGTAACGTATTCGTCGGGCTGATACCACGTGACGCCGCGCGCGGCGGCGACGTCGAGCAGGATGCCGCGCGTGAAGATGCCCTGCCGCTGGGCGTAGATGGAGCCCCATTTGGCGCCGTTCCCCGCCAGGGTGGCGGAGCGCTTGCGGCCGTTGTAGTACTGGTCTTCGAACGAGAAGTGGCACAGGGCGTCCATGTGCGTGATGACCATCCCGTGCGGGGCGATCGTGAAGTAGTCGCCGCAGCTCGGGCTGTTCGCGGCGCTGAAGTTCATGATGTGTACGACCGGCTGCGTGTTGGTCTTGGTCTGCTTCGTCGACAGATCCCGTGCGACCGACACGACCTCGCCGGTTTTCACCAGCGCGGCGGCGGCGATCCGTTTCTGCGGCGTGATGTAGTTCAGCGTGCCCAGCTCGTCGTCAGGCCCCCAGCGGCCGGTGTTCGAGCAGCGGCGGAACATGGCTTCGAGCTCCGCATCGCTCAGATCCCGCGCGCGTGTCGTCCCTCTCGGCGCCGCCGCGCGCGTTTGAGCCGCGGCTGCCGTGGGGACCGCCGCCGCGAGCGCCGGCACGGCCGCAGCAGCCAGCCCTGCGGATTCGATGAAGTGTCGCCGGGTCATGTCCGTCATGATGTTGATCCTCGATGCCGCGTTCGTGAAACCGCTCAGCGATTCTGTCCCGATCCGGCGGCAGGTGGCGCCGGAGCAGCTGCACCCGCCTGTGGCGGAGGAGCCGGAGCCGGCTCGCGTACCAGGTTGCGCGTCTTGAACCGCCAGCCCTGGGGCGTTCTCACGTAGGTATCCTCGTAGCGCCCGCCGAGAAAGATCGACGAGGGCTTGCCGTTTTCGCTGATGTCGATGACGGCAAGGTACTGCTTGCCGCTCGCGCCTTCCGGCGTCGGTTCGATCACGACGTTGGTCAGGAAATGGCGCACGAATTCGGGACCGTGCGGTTCGCGCCGGGCGAGGTTGGCGATGTTCTCGCGGCCGGTGACTCGTCCGAACAGCACGGCGTCGGGCGCGAACAGATCCGCGTAGTTGTACCCATTGTCGCGGCCGCCATCCAGGCCGTAGGCGTAGCCTGCCACCAGCTTCCGGATCTCGATGTAGTCCATGGCCGTGAGCGTCGGACCGTTTGCCGACGGCGCGCGGTCGGTCTGCGCGGGCCGCGAGAACACGCGCGCCGGCGCCGCCTGTTCAGGGGTGAGGCTCACCTTGCCGCGGAAAAACTCGCGCCGCTTGAAGCGCCAGCCCTCGGGCGTTCGCGCGTACACGTCCTCGTAGTGTCCGCCCATGCTCAGCTTGTTGGGCGCACCGTTCTGGCCGAGGTTGACTACCAGCAGGTACACCTTGCCCGTCGCCCCTTCCGGAGACGGCTCGATCAGGTGGTTCATCAGGTAATGCGACACGTAGGTCGGGCCGCGACGCGTCTTGCTGCCGGCGGGAATCTTCGCCAGCGCGCCGAGCTTGTCGCGTCCGACCGTGTTGTCGGGGATCCCCGGCCCGACGAACGTGCCGTCGGCGGTGAACAGGCCGGCGTACTCGTTGCCCGTGCCCTCGGGTGCGCCGCTGTCCAACGCATAGCCGTACTTCGACACGAGCTGCTGGATCTCGATGTAATCGGTCGGCGTCAGGGCCGCCACGTTACCCGGGCCGGCTCCGGTGCGTTGCTGCGCGTACGGCGCCGCTGTTGCCACGAACACGCCCACTGCGATCGCGACCTTCGTCCACATGGTGTCTCCCTGTCCGCGTCCCGGCGTACGCACGGCCTTACCTCGGCGCCGGCGGCGCGGCGGGTCGCGCAGCGGCGCCGGGCACTTCCATTTTCGCCGGCACGAACCGGCGGCTCTTGAACCGCCAGCCGGCGGCAGTCTTCTCGTAGACGTCTTCATAGCGTCCGCCCGTCGGGCTGAGATCGCCGCCGAGCTTCTCGCCCTCCGACGGCAGATCGACTTCAACCACGTAGGCGTGTCCGATCGCTCCGCCGGGCGCCGGCTCGATCACGTGGTTGACGATGAAGCGTCTCGGGTACATCGGATCGCGGCCTTTGCCGAGCGCGACCAGCTGATCGTGCCCGCTGATGCGCCCGCGCGTCGCGCTCTCGAACGCGCCATCGGGCGCAAACAGCGACGCCAGCATCTCGCCGCCATCGGCGCCCGTGTCCATCGCGTACGAGTAGCGGACGGCCAGCTGCTGAATCTCGATGTAGTCGGCGGGCGTGAGCGCTGCGGCACCCGCCGCTGCCGGGCTTCTGCGCTGCGCGGGCGGCGACGGCGACGGCGATCGCGGCCACGATCGTGGCCGCAAAGAATCCAGGCCTCATTCCCTTCTTCCGCATCGCACTCTCCTCGCGTCGCGAGACGCACTGCCACGCGCATTATTGGCCCGCGGTGGGAATTGTCAAGCACGCCAGCTCGTGAACCGGATCTGCACACCAACGCGATATCGCACGTTTGGGTCTCTTGACAGTGCCGATCACCTCGAGGCCGGTGATCTGCCAGACTTTGTCGCCACCCTTCCGTTCACCCACGTAAACGTTTCGAGCGACAGCAACTCGCCGGGGCTGGTACCCTCGACATGGGCGCACTGTTTTTGCTCTGCGCTCGGCGAGCACGCCGACGGTCGCCGCGCTGGCCTGCTCCGGCACCGCGCGGCGCGCGGCGCGCTTCCCGAGCTGCTGCCGCAATACAGTCGCCAAATAGTGACGGGTACGATCTGGACCCCACGCGCAAGTTGATTGCGGTACCACTCGCAGTCCGCAGGTCGGCCACGCCCACGCGAAGGCAATCAGGCGTGGCCCCGTTTGCACTGGGACGCCGCGGCCGTCCTCGACGGGCGTGGCGGCGCTTCGGATGAACCCGATCGGAACCGTACGACTCAAACCGTTCGGCAAGCGAATGAACACCGTCCGCGACATCCCATGCCGATAGCAGGCTTCATGACATTCCTTACTGGCTCGACGTCGCGCAGACGCGCAGCCGCTGACTATCTATGCTGTCGTCGAGAATCGTCGGTTCGGTCCTTTTCACGTTTTGCCGCCAAGAGAAACTCGTGGAAGGACAGGCCGAATGGCCCTCCTATTGTTTCAGCGTTGAACGACTGAACGTGTTATCACTATTTCGGAACCGCGCAGTCTGGTGCTGGAGCAGTCGAACAACCTGCTTTACCACGGCGACCGCATTGCGGAGGACCCCAACTTCCTCTACAGCCGGCAGGAAGGCCCCGACCTCTGTCTGACGGACGTGTCCTCAATCACCTTCGCGGCGACCGACTGATATCAATTCAAAGACATCTTCACGCGCGGCGGCGCCGGCTACGATCTGTTCGGGAACAGGAAGACGGCCGTCAACACGTCCATGGGCGCCGTGCCAAAGATGGGTGTGCACGTGGCGACGACGGTCCAGAGCCTGCCCGGCCTTGCCTCGCCGCCCATTACCCGCCAGGAACGCCCAGCTTCAGCCGTCACTTGGCCGCTATCGCGCGACGCCCAGAACACGACCGTGGACATCGTGCACCGGCCAAGATGATGGCGATCCGTCAACACGCTTCGAGCTGCGATTCGAGAGGTCCGTCAAGTTCTCGCAGCTGCGGAGGTCATCAATTTCGATCTACAATGCCTTCGACCTTGAGGCTCAGTGCTATCGTTGAACGCCGCGTATGTTCGATGGCGGTACCATTCAGCGTTCTGAACACGGGACTGTTCAAGATCGGCGCCCAGCTCGATTTCTAGCGAGAGGAACTTAGTGTGAAGACGATGAACGACATGAGACATCTCCTGAGGCTGCTGTCGGCCCTCGTGTTCTCGATGGCGGTCATGTACGCCTGCGGGCAGGGCGGCGCAAAGGCCCCCACGCTGACGACCCAGGACTACATCGACATCCAGCAATTGAATGCCCGCTACGCTGTCGCGATCGACGAGTGCACGAACAACGGCTACGACTACGCCGCCCTGTACGCCGATGACGGCTGGTTCAGCTCGTCGCGCGATGGCCGGCTCGGGACCAAGGTTCAGGGCCGTGAGAAGCTGGCGGAAGCTGCGCGAGGCAGCATGAAGAGCTGCGACGAGGTCCCGTGGAAGGGCAGCAAGCACCTGTACGTCAATCAGGTCATCGCGCCGTCACCGGAGGGCGCGACCGGACGGAGCGACCTCATCGCCATCGGCGTAGACGGCGATCCGCACAAGGTCGAGCACCAGGGGCAGCACGAAGACGTCTACGTGAAGACGCCCAAGGGCTGGCTCTTCCAGTCGCGGATTTACATACAGCGGCCGACGCAGGTGGCGGTCTCGTCCGGAGCGAGGCATTAGTGGCTCATACGGACGAAAGCAGTACTGGTACGCTGTCGCGCCATATGGCACTGACATCGACTGGGCTGAACGAACGAAACTCCAGCGGCGTGTCCGAGGTCTCAAGACCCGGGCGGCCGAGGCGCGCCGCGCCCGGGTAATTGTGATGCTCGCGAAGGCGATTCGTACTCGGCGATCGCGACGGCGATCCCGTGCTACCGCGACCACATCAATCGCTGGCGGCGGCGTTTCTTGGCGGATCACCTCGAGGGGCTGCGGGCGCGCTATTGCGGGCAACCGCCGACCGTGTTGACGGCGGCGATCGAAGCGCGCACCCTCGAGAAGCCGCGGCAGATGCACCTGACGGCAGCATGCATTGGAGTACGCGCAAGCTCGGACGGTCGCTGAACATCAATCACAACCTTGTCGCGAAGGCCTGGCAGCGCGCGGGTCTGCAACCTCATCGCTTTGTGCGCTATGTGCCATCGGATGATCCCGCTTCGATGGACACCCAAAGGTAGACTGCTCAGGGTGGACGGCCACCGCCGACGCCATCCTCGACAAGGTCAAACGATTTTGCCAAGGAACTTCGGCAACAGGACGCTAGCGCGCGATCACGAGCCAACCAGGCTCGACGGACGACGAAATCCCATTCCAACCTTGAAAGATGTTGCCTTGTGAACCGCCGAGATACCAGATGATGATGCTCTCCATGGAGTCGCTCTGCCACAAGAGATCAGGGGAGCCATCGCTGTTGAAATCACCCGTGCCGGCGATGCGCCACCCTGCGACGCTGTCGGATGTCAGCCAATTCCAGTCTGTGGAGCCGCCATACCACACGACAACTTGACGACCAACGTCGTTCTGCCACACGAGATCGAGACGGCCGTCGCGATTGAAATCCGACGAGCCGACAACGCTCCAGCCTGCAACTCCCTCGGAAGACAGCCAATCCCAACGTCCCGATCCGTCCATGTACCAGACGATCACCTGACGAGTGGCATCGTTCTGCCAGATGAGATCGGGCCGGCCGTCGCCGTTCCAGTCGCCGACGCTGACGACACGCCAGTCAGGAACCGCCGCCGCAGAGAGCCACTCTTCCCATTGGAAGAGATTGCCTTGCTCCCCGCCCATGTGCCAGACGACGATCTGATGGCTACCGTCGTTCTGCCACACAAGATCGCGCTTGCCGTCGCCGTTGAAATCACCGGCGCCCGCGATCGTCCATCCGGGAATGCCTGCTTCGGACAGCCAGTTCGAGCCTTGCAACAGATTCCCCTCGGGGCCACCCATGTACCACACCCCAGCCTGACGCGTGGCTGCGTTCTGCCACAAGAGATCCGGTTTGCCGTCCCCGTTGAAATCGCTCGGCGAATTCGCTGCAGGTGCGGCGTAGTCGTTGGAGAGAGTTTGAGTGGGTGGCGCTGAGACCTCGTTTGAAAACCCGCTGAAAACACCGGCGGTATTGTAGGCTCGTACGGCAAAGTAGTAGGCGTTGGTCGGATCCGGTATGGCAAACGTAAAAATCGTGGTATTTCCGATGTCCATCGTTGAAGAGTACTGACCTGATATCGTCCCGTAGGACACCGTATATCCAGCGATGTCGCCCTCTGGATTGCGGTCCCAAGCAAGCGTGACCACAGCGCTCTCCGCAAGTCGTGCCGTCAGGCCCACAAACGCTATTGCCAACAATAAACGACAGCAGTATCCACAAATCGTCGTAGAGACACAGTTCGAGCGTGACATAGGCACTATTACTTCTCGTCGAAAAAACAGCACGCCCGAGTTGGCAGACGCGTCTCACAGACACATCAGTCAACCACCCGATTAGCTAGGCGTGATGTAACCTGAAGGGGAATGGAAAGATATCGATGTGGCGTTTAGCAAGATGCATTCCCATTCTGGGAGCGAGTTTTTGTTAATGAATCAATCATTCAGTCGAAAATTCTTAGTTGCGGTGCTTACCGAAAGGTGTAAAAACTACGTCACGTTGCCCCGGGTTTTTGAGACGACTGAAAACTGGAGTAGGGTCGCTTCTGCTCTCCCGGCTGAGGGAAGGAGAGGCGACGAAGAAATGGCGGTACACGGAAGAACAGGCCGCCTACGCGCTGCGCCTGGCTGAGTCCGGGACTCCGGCCGCGAAAGTCTGTCGCCAGGCGGGCATCGCCGAGGCGACGTTCTACCTCTGGAAAGAATGAAGTACGGCAACGTGGGCGTGTCGGAGCTGCGAGAGCTGCGGCCGACCGCGCGAGCAGAATGCGCGGCTGAAGCGGTTCGTCGCCGACCTGACGTGGGACAAACAGATTCTCCAGGAGGTGATTCGAAAAAGAGGTCGACCAGCTCGCAGGCGGGAACTGGCGCAGTGGACTCAAGCACCGCTACCAAGTGAACTGTCGGCGCGCGTGCGCGCTGGGGCACATCTGCCCCAACACCTGGTACCGTGACGCGTTGCGCATGCGCATTCGCGAGATCGCGCAGGTTCGACCGCGGTTCGGCGACGTGCGCATCTGGATCCTGCTCCGGCGCGAGGCTGGCGACACAACAAGAAGCGCGTCCGCCGCCGGTACCGCCTCGAGGGGTTACGGGCGCGATGCGACGGAAGAAGCGACTCGGCCTGCGCCGGGGCGCGGTGCCGGCGGCGAGCGGGCGACATCAGCACTGGAGCATGGACTTTGTCCACGATCAACTCCGCTTCGCATCCATCGCGCATGCCCAGCCGCTGATCGAAGGGTGGCGGCGCGATTACACTGCCCCCGTCCGCCTGGCGCACTCGGTCACCTGACGGCGAGTGAGTCCGCGACACAACGTCAGACGAACGGCGCAGAAGCGGCCAACCTCCAAGTGGGACTCGTCTGAGAACGGGGCAACGTCAACGACAGGCGCCATCGACATATCGCCGTTCAACTGCCGCTGGATCGTGCGAGGATCCGGGCGCTACTTCGGCGCGTGGAACTACGCGGTCTGCATGCGGGTTCGCACCACCGAGCGGCTCGTGAACGAGTGCGACGGCTCGCGTTCAGGACGCGCCCGGCGATCGGTTGAGCCTTCGACCTCTTACTTGCCGCGGGAGCGCTGCAACCGGTCGTAGTCCTTTTCGCCTTCAAGACAGAACTCGTCGACGAGCTCCGTGTCGGCCTCCAGGCTCTGCGTCAGGTTGACGGTGAACGGCCGCGTGTAGACCTTGGGATCGTCGATCGTGAGCTCGATCTCGAGGGTGCCGAAATTCGGCCGCCGGAACTTCTCGGTCATCTTGCCGACGTCGCTCATCGGGCTGCCCCACGTGTCGATCCACAGGTTGTCGCGGAAGCCCCGCGTCTCGACGACCAGCGTGTCGCCCTCCCAGTGGCCCACAGAGTAACCGTTCCAGGCGGGGGTCGGATCTTCCGGGAAAGGCCGGCCGTCGATGAAGATCTGCCGGTACATCGCGTTCACTTCGTAAAGCAGCACCAGCAGCTTCGGCGTGTGCACGGCCTTGGTCAGATGGGGAAGCGTCCACGCCCGCGGCGGGTTGTCCGGCAGGCAGCGCACGTGGGGATCGTCGATGCTGAGCGCCGCGTGCCGTTCTTCGAAGAGCTTGGCCGCCCACGGCTGATAGGGCAGCGTGCCGCCCGGCAGGTTTCGACCGAGGTTGCCGCCGAGCGGCGAGCCGCCAATCTCGACACCACACGAGATCAGCTCGCCGGCGCTGTTCGTGCACCGGCGGGGCTGGGCGGCGTGCCAGATGGCGGACAGGTCGGGATGACCGTCCGGCAGGCGCGGGGCCGGTGCCGCGAAATTCGGCGTGCCGTCCGGGAGCCTCGGGATGCCTTCGGTCGGGTACCGCAGCCACTGCGCGAACCCCGTAACCGGGACGCAGGCCAGCGCCGCAACCATCCAGGCGATCACACCAGCACGCCGCATACCCCCTCCGTGGGCTCGTGCGAGCCCCAATGGCGCATAGTAGCGCATCCCGTCTTCTCGCTCACTTCTGGTCTGTCACTTCTCTCTCACTTCTTTGGCGTGAACGCGTCCTTGACCTGCTTTTCGATGCTCTTGTAGTTCTTCGACAGGAGCTTCTCCTCGTCTTCGGTCAGGATCCGGAAGGGCACGCGCACGAGGCTGTTCTGGAACTTCACGTTGAGCCAATGCTGGCCGAGCGCGATTCCGCCGGGAATCTTGAAATAGAGCCGGCCGACACAGGCGCGGTCGGTGCTCAGATCCACCGAGTCCTGCGGCAGCGCGCGAGACCCCAGGTCGGGGAAGAAGCCGATGCCGCACGCGCGATAGGCGCTCGACGGAAAGTAGTTGATGGAATCGCGCTGGACGTTAGCGCGCTGCATGATTGCGCGGGGGTTGCCCTCCCGCTGCTCGATGATCGACGGCAGCGGCAGCGTCTTTCCGTCGGGTGTTTCGAGCGACAGCGCGTCGCGGGTCAGCCGGTATTCCGGTGCGTTGCCGAGGATCGTCATGCCGATCTCGAGGAGCATCCACTCTTCGCCGACGGAACGGTTGGTGGCCTGGTATCCGATGATCGCGTAGCCTTCGTTGTTGTACGCGACCCGCACGAATTTCCCCTCCAGCGTCATGATCTGCGGCACCCCGGACCGGGGGATCTGCACGACCGGCTTGTCCTGCGCATCGCCCTTCGCCTGAAGGGCACAGATCGAGATCACGCCGACGAGCGCCGCTGAGAGTGCGCGCCTGCTGTTCATACTGTCTCCTTGAGAGTGTCGCTGGGTTCGAATGCCACGGTAGCACGAGAGCGTCCGCGACGGACGAATCTCCGAGCCTCCGGTGAGACCCCGAACGGTCGGAGTTCGCTGCTCCGGAACGATGCGGTGACGCCGGCCGCTTTCAGCCAAATTGCCGGGAATCCGGCCTGACTCTCTCGAAATGCGCTGTAAAAACCCTGCCGGCCAGGCCACCGTCAAGCTGGCACGCGCTCTGCTGCTGCGTTGTCGACTGGCCCGGCACATCACCACCGCAGGGCCCTGGCAGCCAGCACCCTAGCGAACACGAAGGAGAAAACTCATGTCCTCACGATTTGTCGTCACCGCGTGCCTGTCGCTCGTCTTCACGGCAGCGGGACTCCAGGCGCAGACCACGACGACCAGAACCAAGGAGCCCGCCGGCCCCGCGAAGGTCGTTTCGTCCACGCTCACGGGCGAAGTCGCGCTGGTCGAAGGCAACCAGCTTCTGGTCAGGATGCAGCGGAGCGGTCTCTACCGCTACTTCAGTCTCAAGCCCGGGCAGCAATTCATGATCGACGGACAGCCAAAGCAGATTGGCGACCTCAAGCCGGGAACCATGTTGACGGCGACGATTCTGACGACCACCCAGCCCGTTACCGTGCGTACGGCGTCCTCGCTCAACGGGACGGTCTGGTACGTCTCGGGCAACTACGTGATTCTGACGCTCGATAACGGCGAAAACCACGAGTACACGGTTCCGCCCTCCTTCAAGTTCATGGTCGAGGGCAAGCCCGCCACGGTCGGCGAGCTGAGGAAGGGCATGAAGGTCTCGGCGACGAAGATCGTCGAACAGCCCCACACCGAAATCTCGACACAGGGGTTCATCACGGGGAAAGCTCCCAAGTAGTCCGCTCAACGAACCCGTGCCGTCCAACATGCGCTGGCTGACATCGCTCTGCGTTCTGCTGATTCTCACGACCGCCGCCGCCGCTTCGGCGGCGACGGACGTGGTCACGATGATCACCGGCGAGAAGATCGTCGGTGAGATCAAGAAGGTGGAAAAGGACGTCCTGACGATCGAAACCACCTATTCGGACTCCGATTTCAAGATCGAGTGGGATCAGATCGCATCCATCGAGAGCGACCGCCAGTTCCTGGTCGAGACCTTCAACGGCAGGCGGCTGGCCGGCACGTTGAAAGTCGATCCGGCGACGAAAGCGAACGTGCTCATCGGTGACCGACAGCATCCCGCTCGCCGACCTGGCCGCGCTGGTGCCCTTCGAGCGATCGTTCTGGTCCCGGTTCGACGCGGGCTTCGATTTCGGCTACAGCATGACGCAGGCGAACTCCGCCAAGCAGCTCACGCTCGGGGGCACGCTGCTGTACCGCGACCGGCAGATCGTGGATACGGCGCTCGCCAACGTGTTCAAGAGCTCGCAGTCGAACGCGCCCGACACGCAGCGGTGGGACTTCGGGAACGACTTCCGGTATCTCCTCGGCGATCGCTGGTACGTCAACACGACCCAGGATTTTCTGAACAGCGACGAACAGAAGCTCGATCTGCGGACGACGATCGGCGGCGGCGGCGGGCGGTACCTGTTTCGCTCCGCGGCGCAGCACCTGGCGCTCGGCGGCGGAATCGCGTGGACGAATGAAAAGTACACGGACATCGCGATTCCGACGAAGGACTCCGCCGAAGCGTATATCGGCACGGAATTCATGACCGAGAAACTGAAGTTCGCGGACCTCGTCACGCGGCTCAATTACTACCCCAGCCTGACGATCGACGACCGGTACCGCATCAACTACAAGTTCGACCTCGACTTCAATCTGCCCGGCGACTGGTATCTCCGGATCGGGATTTTCGAGAACTTCGACAGCCTGCCGCCGCAGGGCCTGTCCAGAAACGACTACGGCTGGTCGAATTCCTTCGGCCTGAAATTCTGACAACCCTTAAAACCATCCAGCAATGTATGTCAAGAGGCCGCGTTTTACACAAATGTGAGAAACGCGTGCTAGCATCGCTTGATGAGAGTCGAGCTGACGGCGAAGGAAATCCACGCGCTCATCCTGGCAGTTGAACACGCGAAGTCAACTGTCGCCAAGGGGTTGCAGGCAGAGCGGACCATCGTGAGCCAGGATGCGAGCTACATTCGATATTCCAACCTGGAAGCCAAGCTCAAAGGGATCAAAGTATCCGACGCTGCGTGAGCTCTGGCTGGCGGTAGCCGTTTTCATCTCCACTGCAGGCCTCGCCGCCCAGACCCAGACGACTCCCGATCCGCAGCCTCCCGCGATCGACGACTCGATCACCGCCGCCGAGAGCGACGCACCGGCACGGCGGCTGGTCCACTTCAACGAGTACGAAGGGCCGCTCGGCTCGATTCGCATCGGCGGGGGCGTCCTCTACGACTATGCGGCGTTCGGCCAGGACGCCAACAGCCAGCAACAGGTCGAGCTCGATTCGCAGTGGAAGTATCGCGACGGCCGCATCCTCCTGTCAGGCCGTCTCAACTTCAAGCGGCAGACCACCTGGAGCGCCGGGATCATGTACGACGGCGCGAAGAAGGAGTGGGTCTTCCGCCAGACGGGCATCATGGTCGCGGTTCCTGAAGTCTGGGGCCACATCTTCGTGGGGCGCAGCAAGGAAGGGTTCTCGCTCAACAAGGTCATGATCGGCTACGCGGGCTGGGGCATCGAGCGCGCACCGATCAGCGATGCCACGCTCCCGATCCTGGCCGATGGGGTCAAATGGCTCGGGTACGTTCCCAAGGCGCGCATCCTGTGGACGCTGGGGTGGTACGGCGACGCCGTATCTGAAGGTCAGTCGTTCTCCACGTACGAGAGCCAGATCTCCGGCCGGTTCGTCTGGGTGCCGGCATTGTCGGCGAGCGGCAGGATGCTGGTGCACCTGGGCGTCAGTCAACGGTACGGCAAGGTCAACAACGCGACGCTCAGGCTTCGCGCGCGCCCCGGCGCGTGGGCGGCGCCGTACGTCCTGGACACAGGAGAGTTTGCCGCCAGCAGCACGAAGATGACGGGGTTCGAAGCCTACTACCGGCCCGGCCCCTTCACGTTCGGATCGGAGTACTTCCTGCAGCGCGTCAATGCCCCGGCTTCCGGCGATCCGTTGTTTCAGGGCGGCGACGCGGTGGCGACGTGGATGATCACCGGCGAAACCCGCTCCTACAACACCCGCGGCGGCTACTTCAATCAGATCTCGCCGAGCCGGCCCGTGTTCGCGGGAGGGCCGGGCGCATGGGAAGTCGTAGGGCACTTCAGCAATGCCGATCTCGACGGCGGCGCCATTACCGGAGGCACATTCTGGCGATTGACGCCGATGGTGAACTGGTACGTCTCGGACCACGTCCGGCTTGCGTTCGTCTACGGCTACGGATCCCTTGATCGGTTCGGTCTCGTGGGCAAAACGCGCTTCTTTCAGACTCGCCTTCAACTCCAGCTCTGAGGCCTCCCGCGCTCATTTCCGCAGCGTAGCCCTTCCGCGCGGCAGGAACATCGCTTGCAATCAGGATCTCAGGCGGCAGTCGGCCGCTGTACGAGATCACGACATGCGAAACATTCCGACGACGGCTGAGGCCGGCGGGATCGACCTGTGATGGACCTCTGGCACATCGAAACGGTGGTGTTCGATGTCGACGGGACACTGACAGACAGCAACGGCGCCCATGCCGCGACCTGGACCCGAGCTTTCCGTGAGCACGGTGTGGCTGTGGACGAGGCGGCAGTCCGCCGCCTGATTGGCATGGGCGGGGACAAGCTGATTCCCGCTGTGGCGCACGTCGAGGCGGAGTCGCCGGCGGGCAAGGCCTTTGCCGCGCGGAAGAAAGAGCTGTTTCAGGCGCTGTTGCCCACGCTGGGCCCGACACAAGGCGCGCGCGAACTGCTCGAATATCTGCGCGCGCGCGGCATCGACATCGTCATCGCGACGTCGGCCGACGATCACGAGGTGCAGGCACTCCTGATGCGAGCCGGCGTGGACGACCTGGTTCCCGTACGCTCGTCGAAAGACGATGCCGACCGTTCGAAGCCGGACCCGGACATCGTGCAGGCGGCGCTGGCGCGCGCGCATGCGCGCCCGGAGCTGACGTTGATGGTGGGCGACACACCCTACGACGTCGAGGCCGCGCGCAAGGCCGGCATCGACGTTGTCGCCCTGCGGTGCGGCGGTTATTGGTCCGACGTCGAACTGCGAGGAGCGATGGACATCTTCGACGACCCCGCCGCGCTGCTGGCGCACTGGCGCGAGCGGGCGCTCCTGCAACGCGAGCCGCTGTCTCGATCCGGCCGTACCGATCCAGTAGCGCCTGCCGTCCTGGCGGGTTGTTTTTTTGCCACGTGCCCGACCGTCCGCGCACCCGCGTGCATCCGCGTGCAACTGCATTTGAACGTCACTCCGATAAAACCAGTGTGACGGGCCAGACGGTCACACACTACAGGCTGGTCGCCAAGATTGGCGAAGGTGCCGGTGCCGTGGTGTACCACGCCCACGATCTATCGCTCGGTCGCGAGGTGGTGCTCAAGTTTGTCGCGTCCGGCGAGCTGGACGGCCTCGCGCGTTTCCAGCACGAAGCCCGCACGATCTCCAGCCTGAACCACCCGAACATCTGCACCATTTACGAAATAGGCGAGCATGAGGGGTGGCATTTCCTGGCCATGGAGCTGCTCGAGGGCGACGTGCTGGCCAAGCTCATCGGCCGGGGGCCGCTCGGCACGGCCCGGGTGATTGATGTCGGCACGCAGATCGCCGACGCGCTCGACGCCGCCCACGCGGAGCGCATCGTCCACCGAGACCTCAAGCCCGCGAATGTGTTCGTCACCCGCGGCGGACACGTCAAGCTGCTGGATTTCGGCGTCGCGTTGCTGCTGCCGCGGAAGCCTCACGCATACAGTGGCGGACGGCTGACCACGTCGACGGCGGGGACGATCCCCTACATGTCGCCCGAGCAGGCGCAGGCCGAGGAACTGGATCATCGCAGCGACCTGTTCTCGCTGGGTGTCGTGCTCTATGAGATGGCGACCGGTCATCGGCCGTTCGTCGCCGCGACGGGCCCCGACACGCTGACCGCGATTACCACCTGCACTCCGGTCGCGCCGCGCGCCATCAACGCGCGGATCCCCGATGAGCTCGAGCGAATTATCGTGAAAGCGCTCGAAAAAAAGGCGGCGCTGCGGTATCAGACTGCGTCGGACCTCAAGGCGGATCTGCAGCGCCTGAAAAGAGATCTCGAGGCAAATCCGGCCCATGCGCTTCCGCCGCAGCCGCCGCGAACCTTGCGCGCGCCGGGCCTGCGATGGTGGGCGGGTGGAGCGGTTGCTGTCCTCGCGCTGGGCGGCGCCGGGTGGCTGTTCGTGACCGCCAAGACGCGATCGTCCATCGCCCTTCCCGTCGCGCTGGCGCCCCCGCCGCAGATTCCACCGGCACGGTTGCCGGCTCCGGCACCGGCGCCGATGGTCGCTCAGCGGAGGCCGGCGCCCGCAACGCGTCGCGGCGCCGACCGGAGCGAACGGATGCCGATGCCTTCGCCCCCGGCCGTCGACGAGCTCGCCGTTGCCAGACGGCAGTTTGACTTGCGCCTGTACGATCAGGCGATCGCGACGTTGCGGAGATCGGCGTATTCGGACAACGGGCGGAGCGCTGTCGAGGCGTTGTTCCTGATCGCGTCCATCCACGAGGAACGCAGCGACGTCGCGGACGCCATGAGTACGTACGTCGAAATCGCCACCCGTTTTCCAGCCGATACGCGCGCGCCGGAAGCTCTTCTCAAGCTCGCGCAGGCGACGCTGAAGGCCAGGCGTTCCCACAACCAGCAGGACGCGCTCGGCACGCTCGAGACCCTCGTCGACAAGTATCCCGACAGCGTCTGGGCGCCTCGGGCGCTGTTGCTGCGGGGAGAGATCGAGATGAAAGAGGGCGGATTCCAGCGCGATGAGGCACTGGGTGGCTCGGTGCCGGTGGCTGCGGTCACCTATCGACGAATCTGCGAACGCTACGCGGCGAGCGATTCCGCCCCTGCGGCACTGCAGAGGCTGGCCGCCATTTACGTCGACACGAAGCGGTTTGAGAGCGCCGCCGCTCTGCTCGAGCAGCTCGCCGCGCGCGACGACGACGGCCGTTTCGACGCGTGGTTCGCCGCGGCGGAGATCTACGACAGGCGTCTCAAAGACTCGCGCCGCGCGCGTGCCGCCTACGCCCGCGTACCGGTGTCGTCTCCTCACTACGCGGAAGCCCAGAAGAAGAAATAGCGGCGCACGCCGCCAACCTCCGCGACCCACACGGCGCAGCTCCGCCGTGACCTCCAGCCTCCATTCCCCTTCGCCGCTGGCATCCACAATGCATCGCTCAGGAACCGGGAAGGTGGCACATGAATGAAGTCAGGGACATGACGAGGGAAGCTGGCGAAGCTGGAGAACAGCTGATCGATCGCGCATCCGAGCGGATGGGTGCCATGGCTGATTACATCCGGAGCCGCGACTTCAAGAGCATGGCGGACGACGTACAGGCGTGGGTGAGGAAGAACCCCGGGCCGTCGTTGCTGGTGGCGGCTGTCATCGGCTTCGCGGCGGGACGCGCGGTCACCCGCGATTGATCAGCGAGGAAACGGTCGTGGCTTCAGAGCGATCTTTCGTCGATGTCCTGCAGGACATCGCCCGGAACGTCAACGACATCATCCGATCCGAGGTCCGGCTCGCGCAGGCGGAAATGCGCGATGAAGCGGTCAAGGCTGCGACGTCCGCCGGGTGGTTCATTGCCGCGGCGGTCCTGGCCGTGCTGGCCCTACATCTTCTGCTGTGGACCGCCGTCTATGCACTGGCACTCGTCCTCCAGTTGTGGGCGGCGGCGCTGGTGGTCGCGCTGGTCCTGGCCGTGGGGGCGGGCATCCTGTTCTTCGCCGCGAAGAGCCGCTTCGAACGCGTCCACATGCCGCCCGCCCGTACCGTCGAAAATATCAAGGAGAGTGCCGCGTGGGTCAGACAGTCGATCAAATAGAAGCGAACATCGACGGAGCCCGTGCCGAACTGGGCGCCAACCTGCAGGAGCTGGAGCGCAAAGTGGCGGTGCTCAGCGACTGGCGCGCGCACTTTGACGCGCGACCTTTCCTTTTCCTGGGTATCGCGTTTGCCGGGGGCGCTGCCGCGGCGGCGTCCCTGGGATCGGGTCGCTCGGCAAAAGCCGCGTTGGCGTCGATGGGACGCGACTCGAGGCAAAACATGCGCGCCTTTGCCCACAGAGAGCACGCGCTCAACACGTGGGATAACTTCAAGGGCGCGCTCGTTGGCCTCGCGGCCGACCGTTTCATTCAATACGCCGGCGAAATCATTCCCGGCTTCATGGATCAGTTTCACCGCGCGGAGCGCAGGGCTACGTCGAACGGCGGGGGTGAGTACTCGTCGGACCCTGTCGCGTAATACGTCAGGCGGCCGGCTGATTGACGCGCGACCCCTTGCGGTGTGCGAAGACCCAGGTGAACTCCGCCCCGAGCAGGAAGATCTGCGTGGAGTAGTACACCCAGACGAGCACGGCGATGAGCGAACCGGCGGCCCCGAACCCCGAACTCACGCTCGCAAGTCCCATGTACAGGCCGATCAGATACTTTCCGAGGGTAAAGAGGATGGCCGTGACGATCGCGCCCACCCAGACGTCCGACCAGGCGATCCGGGCGCGAGGGAGCACGCGATAGGCCGTCGCGAACAGCGCCACGGTGACTCCGAAGCCGACGAGAAGGTTGACAGCCTGCAGGATGAGCGCACCAGCGGGGAACAGCGTGCCTCCCCATTTGCCGGCCGCCGACAGCGCGGCGCCGAACACCAGTGAAACGAGCAGCAGAAACCCCATCGCGATGACCATGCCGAAGGAGAGCACCCGGGCGCGGAGCAACGCAACGAAACCGGACGTGTGCTGAATGACGGGAGCGCGCCAGATGCGATCCAGATCGCTCTGCAGCTCGGCGAAGACCGACGTTGCGCCGAGCAACAGCGTCACCAGGCTGAGTGCTGACGCCACGGCGCCCGAGCCGGGTTTGCTGGCGCTGGCGAGCAGCTGTTCGGTCGCCTTGGCCCCCTGATCGCCGAGAAGATCACGGAGCTGCGCGACGATCTCGCCGCGCGCGGCGTCGGCCCCGAACGCCACGCCGGCGATGGCAATGACGAGAATCAGGACGGGCGCGAGCGAGAACGCCGTGTAATAGGCGAGCGCAGCGCCCATGCTCGATGCGTAGTCCTCGTTCCACGCCTGGAACGATTGCTTCGCGAGTGACCAGAACTCGCGCGCGGACCCCACCCGTCCCGCACCCATCACGTCAGCCACGACTCCGCCGCGCGTCAGACCTCGCTGCGGTTACCGAACAGAACCCAGAGCACGAGGACGATCAGCAGCAGTCCGCCGAGGCTGCCGCCCCACGCGGGGCCGCCGTAGTAGTATCCACCACCGCCGCCGAGGAGCAGGAGCACGATCAGCACGAGCAGGACGAGATTCACAAGTCACTCTTCCTTGCCGGTGCAGTACGCGCCCCGGCTCAGCTCCGAAGAGCACAGCTCGTGCCAACGATTACTCGTGCAGCGGCGGAAGCCCGTGCCTCTGCGTAACCGGGTTTGATGACGTCGAAGATGAGCTCGATGCGGCGCTTGTAGGGAATGAATGCACTCTTCATCGCGTTGATGGTGATTTTCTCGAGATCGTCGAGCGAGAGCTTGAATGCCCGCTGGGCGAGATCGAGCTCCCTGGTCATTGTCGTGTCGCTCATCAGGCGGTCGTCGGTGTTCAGCGTGACTCGAAATCCATAACGCTGGTAAATACCGAAGGGGTGCCGGTCGATGCTTTCGGCCGCGCCAGTGTGGACGTTGCTGCTCAGGCACATTTCAAGCGGGATCCGTTTGTCGAGGATGTACTGGGCGAGGTAACCCATCTTGACGATCTTCGTCGAGTCGTGGGCGTCAAGCCCGATGTCCTCGATCAGCCGGGTCGCATGGCCGACGCGGTGGGCGCCGCACCACTGGATGGCCTGCCAGATGCTCTCTTTCCCGAACGCCTCGCCGGCATGGACGGTGATGTTGAAATTCTCCCGCTGGATGTAGTGAAACGCGTCGATGTGTTTCTTGGGTGGAAACCCGCCTTCCTCGCCCGCCAGGTCGAACCCCACAACGCCTCGCTCGCGGAAATCGACGGCCAGCTCGGCCATCTCCAGGGACCGCTGCAGGTTACGCATGGCGCAGATGATCAACCCGTATTCGACGCCGAACTCCTTCTTTCCCCGCTCGAGACCGGCGAGCACGGCGGTGACGATTTCGTCGCCATGGAGTCCCCCGTCGGTGTGGAAAATCGGCGAAAAACGGGTTTCGACATACACGACGCCATCCCGATGCGCATCCTCCATCATCTCGAAGGCGACGCGCTCCAGTGCTTCCGCGGTCTGCATCACGCCGCAGGTGTGCGCGAATCCTTCCAGGTACAAGGGCAGGCTGCCGCGCTGGGCGCCACGATGAAACCAGTCCGCGAGCTCGCCGGCGTCCGTGGTCGGGAGGCCCTCGTAGCGTTGCTCTCTCGCGAGCTCGACGATGGTCTGCGTGCGAAGGCCGCCATCGAGGTGGTCGTGAAGGAGCACCTTGGGCAGCGTCCGAATGAACGTTTCGTCCATCAGAACGTGACCCTGACGGCCAGCTGCAACTGGCGCGGGTCGCCCACCCCCGCCCGCAGGAATCCGTCGAAGTTGAAGAGCGCCGGCGTCGTCAGGGGGTTGACGTTGTTGGCATTGTTGAACGTGTTGAACATCTCGAGGCTCGGGATCACCTCGGTGCTGCCGACGGCGAACGGCCGCTGAAGCCGCCAGTCGAGCGAGAAGTACGCGTTGTCCTTTCGATCCCAGTTGCGTCCGCGGTCGTCGCCGTTCAACACACGCGGAGACGTCGTGATCGGCTGTGCGGTCCGGCCCTGCATTCTCACGTTCAGCAGCAGCCGGTGGGGCAGCTCGGCGTAGGTGAAGAAGTTCACCTTGTGACGGATGTCGCGGTCCGACGGCCCGTAGTCCTGGCTCAGGTCGTAGAAATTGAACGACCGATCCGTGAACGGGTCGCGTTCATTCGAGTCGTCGTCTTCGTCCTTGGCCAGCACGTAGTTCACGTCGAACTGGTACCGCTGGGAGTAGCGCTTCCGCACGCCGAACGTGGCGCCCCGGTAGAGCGCGCGGCCTCTGCTCGTCGTCACGAACACGTCGCCCAGTTGAAGCTCGAACGGATTGGCGCCGGTATACGTCGTCGTATCACGAGTCGCCGGCTGGACGGCGGCCGCGGCGGTGCCGTGGACGTTGTAGTTCAGGAACCGCGTCAGGTCGCGTGCCCTTGGCCACGGTGAAGTCGACAGTACGCCGCCATGCTCGTCATGAGCTCGCGCTCGAATCCGACGTTGATGCTGACGATGCGCGGGTTCCTGTAGTCGCGATCGAAGACGCGAATCCCGGTGAAGAGCGGGAAGGTGCCCGGGGGCACGGCGGCTCGGCGGCAGCAGGTTGGGCCACACCGGCATGTCTCCGAACCCCGACGCGCGGAAGTCGCTCTTCTGCTCGATGCCGTTGGTCGTCACGGATCCGACCTGGCTCAGCATGTTCTGGCGGGCGTAGTACAGACCGGCGCTGCCGCGCAGCACGGTCTTGCCGGTCTGGTCGATGTCCCACGCGAACCCGCCGCGCGGCTGAAACTGCTTCGCCTGATTGGGAATCGTGCCGTCCGACGGGAACCGCGGGTCGTTCAGGAACGCCGCGAAGGCGGTCGTCTTGGGATCGACCGTCTCCGGCATGATCTGGGCGTCCCACCGGAGGCCGTAGTCGATCGTCAGTCCGTTGCCCGCCTGCCACTTGTCCTGGATGAACAACGAGAATTCCTCGTTGTTGATGTCCGACGCGCCGGCCGAGTCGCGCGCGATGCCGTCGGGGCTGCTGCTCTGCAGGTAGAACAGCAGCGGCCCGCCGCGTCGTCGTGGTCCCGGCGGGACAGCTGGCGGGCGCCGTGACGAACGCGCCGTTCGAGCAGCCGATCGTGTTCGGCCCGAACCCGCCGGGCGCCGCGGGCGAGGCGTACCGCAGGAATCCGGTGACGCTGTCGAACAGGTAGCGGCCCTCGAAGAAGCCGCGAAACACCTGGACGTTGTTCGTGTGCAGCCACTCGCCGCCGGTCTTGATCGTGTGGGCGCCGTGGACGATGGTGACGTTGTCCTTCACCTGGAAGCGCTTCACCAGCTCGTCCACGTTGGGCGCCATGAAGAACGGGTTGCCGAACCGGAACGAGGGCGCGAACCCGACGCCGGTGTCCGCGGGAATGTTGGACGCGGTGGCCACGCGCGGACGCGACTCGCGCGACAGCGTGATGTGGAACTCGTTCAACTTCGTCGCCGTGAGCGAGGTGAACAGGTTGGCGTTGAGCAGGTTGATCTTCGACGGCCCTTCGGTGCCGTTGGCCGTCGTGCCGTAGGTCGGGACGTCGAACGTCTGGTTCTCGTTCTTCGAGTAGTTGAAGTTGTAGGACACCGACAGGTTGCTGCTGTGGTTCGTGGCCCAGTCGATCTTGCCGAGCAGCGCCGTGTTGCTGATGCGTGTGGGCACCGGCTGCCCCTCGTCCTGTCCCCGGGTCGTCTTGAAGAAGTTGATGAGCGCGACGCGCTGGCAGTCCGAGCTGCAGTTGATGAGCGCTTCGTTGGCGGCCGAGCGTCGGGTTCGACACCGGGCAGGGGGTGCCGATCGGCTCCGACAGGTTCGGCCGCAGCAGGTGCTCGCCGATGCCCTCGATGGCGCCGAAGTAGAAGATCCTGTCCTTCACGATCGGGCCGCCGGCCGTCCCGCCGTACTGCTCGCGGTGAAAGTCGGTCGAGCGGCTTGCCGTCGGACGTGTTCGACGTCAGGCCCTCGAGGCGCTGGTAGTAGAACAGGCTGCCGTGCGTCTGGTTCGTCCCCGACTTCGTGATGACGTTGACCACGCCGCCGGCCGTGCGCCCGAACTCGGCGTTCGCGCCGGAGGCGACGACCTGGAACTCCTTGACGGCGTCGAGCGTGATGTCGATCGCGGCGCGCTGTCCGCCGACCTGCTCGCCGAAGAACCCGTTGTTGAAGTCGCCGCCGTCGAGGCTGATGTTGTTGAAGACGCCGCGCTGTCCCGAAAAGTTGATCTCGTCGCCGTCCGGGCCCTGCACGATCGAGACGCCCGGCGTCAGCGACAGCAGGTCCTCGAACTTCCGGCCGAGAATCGGGCGTGGTGCCGATCGTGGTTTCGTCGAGCGTGCTCGCCGAGGCGGTCCGCGCCGTGTCGACGGTTGGCGGCGCCGCGGTGACGTTGACCGTTTCGGTGACGTTCGACGGCTTCATCGTGGGTGACAGCCGGAGCGACTGGCCGACGCTGACGTCGACGTTGTCCTGCACGAGCGTCGCGAAGCCGGACAAGCGTGAACATGACGCGTGTAACGGCCGGGCTGCAGCTGCAGCGCCGCGAAGCGCCCGTCGCGGTCGGTCTGCAACATCCGCGTGACGTTCGTGTCGATGTTCCGCACCTCGACGTCGACGCCCGGCAGCACTCCGCCGCTGGCGTCGATGACGATACCCTCGATGCTGGCTGTCGTGATCTGCGTTTGAGCAGCCGCCCCGGCGGTCAGCGCCACGAAGAGAGCCAGCATCGCGAGCCCATGCACCATTCGCATCTCAGCACCTCCAGCGGAATCTCACGCGACTGGCGAATTGTCGCCGCTTGCGGCAAGGCCGCGCAAGGGATCTGACACCGTGTGAACCTGCGATGTCTGATTCGCTAAACTGTCGTGATGCCGCTCGAGCAGGTGCCCCCGACCGATACGCGCCGCTTGTTCCGTCCGATCGCATCCGAACTGACGGCGCTTCTGCGAACCCTCCCTTCCGAGGCCTGGAATCATCCGACGGTCGCCGGAACATGGCGCGTACGCGACGTCGTCGCGCATCTGGTCGACGTCAGCATGCGCCGCATTTCGTGGCATCGCGACCGGCACACGCCCCCCGCACCGTGGCGGCCGCCCCAAACGGACCGGGAGTTCGTCGCCTTCATCAACGGCTTGAACGGCCAGTGGGTCGACGCCGCACGGCGTATCAGTCCGCGCATGCTGACCGACGTGCACGAATTCGTCGCCGCGGCGCTCGCTGATTTCACGGAGTCGTTCCCCGATAACGCGCCGGCGTTGTTTCCCGTCTCGTGGGCGGGCGAGGCACAGTCCGATGGCTGGTTCGATCTCGGCCGTGAATTCACCGAGCACTGGCACCACCAGGCACAAGTACCGCGACGCGGTCGGCGCGCCACCGCTGCGGGATCCGGCGTGGCTCCACGCTGTGCTGCTGATCGCCTTGCGCGGCCTGCCGCACGCGTTTCGAGACACCCTTGTGGGAACGGGGCGGATGCTCGTGGTTGAGATCACCGGCGCATCCGGCGGCGTGTGGACGCTCAGGCGGGACGACAGCGGCTGGACGCTGTGGGCAGGGCAGGAGACCGGCGAGTCCGCACGCGTCACGATGTCCGGCGACACAGCGTGGCGGCTGCTCTTCAATGCCTTGCCGCCCGAGCGCGCCAGGAGCCTCGTGACCACGACTGGCGATCCGGCCGTGTTCGGTCCGTTGCTGCTGGCGCGGTCGGTGATCGTGTGACAGTCTGCAACCGGACGTTCTGTTTATAATCCTGAATGCTCAAGGCCGTCGGACGCAACGTCCCGCGCAAGGAAGGCCGAGACAAGGTTTCTGGTGCTTCGCGCTACATCGACGACCTGTCGTTTCCCGGCTTGCTCCACGCCCGCACTATTCGCTCGACGATCCCCGCGGGAGCCATTGCCGACATCGCGTTTCCATTCGATACCAAGGGCTTCACCATCGTCGATTTCAACGACATCCCGGGCCGCAACGTGGTCGCGCTCATCGACGAACGACCAGCCGTGCCTCGCCGAGCGCACGATCCGTCACGTCGCGGAGCCCATCCTGATTCTGGCGCACGACGATCGCGATCGGCTGCGGAGCGCCGACGTGCGCATCGCCTATCGCGCCGGCGCCGCCAACTACGACCCGTCGGCGTCGTCTGTGTCGTTTCAAGTCGATCGCCATCGACAAAGGCGATCTCGACGCCGGCCTCGCCGAGGCCGACGAGATCGTCGAAGGCGAGTACCGCGTCGGCGCGCAGGAGCAGCTCTACATCGAGCCCAACGGCGTCATTGCCGTGCCGGCCGACGACGGGTGGAGCATCACGGTGTACGGATCGATGCAGTGCCCGTACTACGTGCATCGCGCGCTGACCGTGCTGCTCGGGTTCCCTGACGACCGCGTACGCGTCGTGCAGACGGAAACCGGCGGCGGCTTCGGCGGCAAGGAGGAGTATCCGTCGATGATCGCCGGCCACGCGGCGCTCGCGGCCCTGAAGGCGCGCCGGCCGGTCAAGCTCGTCTACGACCGCGGCGAAGACATGCTGGCGACGACGAAGCGTCATCCCGGCGTGATCCGGCATCGCACCGGCGTGACGCGAGACGGCCGACTGACGGCGATGGACATCGACGTGCTCCTCGACGGCGGGGCCTACGCGACGCTCAGCGCCGTGGTCCTGTCCCGCGGCGTGCTCCATGCGTCCGGACCCTATCGCTGCGATCACGTCCGGATCCGCGGCCGCGTGATGATGACGAACACGCCGCCAAACGGCGCGTTCCGCGGGTTCGGCGCGCCGCAGACGCAGTTCGCGGTCGAAGTGCACATGGAGCGCATCGCCGAGCAGCTCGGCCTCGACCCGGTGCGCCTCCGCGATCGGAACGCGCTGCGGCCCGGCGACACGACGGCGACCGGCCAGACGCTGGGCGCGGACTGCAGCGCCCGCGAGGTGCTGCGCGAGGCCGTGAAGCGCACGGACTTCACCAGGCGCCGCAGGGCGCTGGCGGGCACGAATCGCGGCATCGGCCTCTCGCTCTTCTTTCACGGCTCCGGCTTCACCGGCGCGGGCGAGGTGAAGCTGGCGTCGAAGGCGTCGCTCGCGCTCACCGAGCGCGGCGTGCGCGTCCTCGTCGGCAGCACCGAGATCGGTCAGGGCACGCGAACGATGCTCGCGCAGATCGTCGCCGACACGCTCGGCGTCGCCTACGACGCCGTCGAAGTGAACGCGGCCGACACCGCGCGAAGTGCCCGACAGCGGGCCGACGGTCGCGTCGCGAACGTGCATGATCGTCGGCCGGATTCTCCAGCGCTGCGCCGAAGACATGCGCGCGCGGCTCGGCCGGCTGTCGCCGCAGGACTACGTCAAACGGCACGGTCCGCTCGTCGTCACGAAGCAGTACGAGAAGCCGCCCGAGATCGTCTGGGACGACGTCCTGTACCGCGGGCGATGCCTACGGCAGCTACGGCTGGGCGTGCGACGTCGTCGAGGTGGAGGTCGATCCGGCGACGTGGCAGGTCACTCCCGTGAGGCTGACGAGCGTCCACGAGATCGGCAAGGCAATTCATCCGCGGCTCGCTGTCGGGCAGATCGAGGGCGGCACCGCGCAGGGCACTCGGCTGGGCGCTGCTCGAAGAGGTCGTCATGCGGGACGGCCGGATGGCGAACAACTCGTTCACCAACTACATCGTGCCGACGACGCTGGATACGCCGGAAATGGAGATCGTCCTGCTCGAGCGCCCGTACCGGCACGGACCGTTCGGCGCGAAGGGCGTCGGCGAGATGCCGATCGACGGTCCGGCGCCCGGCCGTCATCAACGCGCTGCGGCACGCGGGCTTCGATCTCCGCGAGATTCCGGCGACGCCGGAGCGGGTGATGGCATGCGGTTCACGTTGAACGGCCGGAGCGTACGGCGTCGACGCGCATCCGATGACGCGGCTGCTCGACGTCCTGCGCGAGCAGTGCGGCCTCACGGGCACCAAGGAGGGCTGCGGCGAGGGCGAGTGCGGCGCGTGCACCGTGCTCGTCGATCGCCGGCCGGTCAATTCCTGCCTGGTGCCGCTCGCGCATGTCGCCGGCGCGCGCGTGACGACCATCGAGGGACTGAGCGGCCGCCACCCGCTGCAGGAGGCATTCGTCGAGTTCGGCGGCGCGCAGTGCGGCATCTGCACGCCCGGGATGATTCTCGCCGCCGTGGCGCTCGGCCCGAAGCCCGTCGCGGGAAGCCGTGAGGACGGGGCTGGCCGGCAACATCTGCCGCTGCACCGGCTATCACGCGATCTACGAGTCGGTCGAGCGCGCGGGGAGAAATGCCCGGATCCGTCGCTGACCGGCGGCTGCGCACGCCGCGCTCGCTGCGCGAGGCGCTGCGCATGCTCGACGCCGAAGGCCCGCTGACGCCGATGGCCGGCTGCACCGATCTCTACGTCGCGTTGAACTTCGGCGAGCTCAAGGGCACAGGCTTCCTGAACCTCTGGCCGCTCGACCAGCTCCGGCGCATCACCGTTGCGCGAAGGCGTGCTGTCGATCGGCGCGCTCTGCACCTACACGGACCTGATGCGATCGCGCCTCGTCCAGAAGCGTGTGCCGATGCTCGTGGCCGCCGCGCGCGAGATCGGGGGCGCGCAGATCCAGAACCGCGGCACGATCGGCGGCAACATCGCGAACGCCTCGCCGGCGGGCGACACGCTCCCAGTGCTTGCCGCGGCCGCCGCGACGGTCGTGGTCGGGAGCATTCGCGGACAGCGCCGGGTCCCGTTCACGCAGTTCTACACGGCGTATCGGCGTACGGTCCTGAGCGCGGACGAGCTGATTGTCGCCGTCGAGGTTCCGGCGATCGCGGGCCGGCAGTGGTTTCGAAAAGTGGGCACGCGCGCGGCACAGGCCATCTCGAAGGTCGTCATGGCCGCCGTGGACGGAGGGCCGCGACGGGCGCCGCGGATCGCCGTCGGCAGCGTCGCGCCGACGGTCGTGCGGCTGCCCCGCGACCGAGGCCGCGCTCGCCTCGGGCGCGTCGATTGCCGACGCGCAGCGGATTCTCTCCGACGAGATCGCTCCCATCGACGATGTGCGGTCCACCGCCGAGTACCGACGGCGCGTGTCGGCGAACCTGCTCGCGAGTTTCTGGCGTGAGTCGGGCAGGTAGATGCTGATCGTTCGCGGGAGGCGCGTCGTGCTGCCCGAGGGAGAACGGCCGGCATCCGTCCACATCGACGGCGGCCGCATCGTCTCGATCGGCGGCGAGGACGACACTGCGCCTGGCGCGGAGATCGTCGATTGCGGCGAGTCTCGTGGTCTCCCCGGGCATCGTCGATTCGCATGTCCACGTCAACGAACCGGGCCGGACCGAATGGGAAGGATTCGACACGGCGACGCGCGCAGCCGCACGCGGCGGCGTCACGACGATCGTCGACATGCCGCTCAACTGGTGCCGGCGACGACGACCGTGGCGGCGCTTGAAGCCAAACGTCACGCGGCCCGCGGCCTGACCCACGTCGACATCGCGATGTGGGGCGGCATCGTGCCGGGCAACGAGGGCGACGTCGAGCCGCTCGTCGACGCCGGCGTCCGCGGCTTCAAGTGCTTCCTGGTGCCGTCCGGCGTCGGCGAGTTCGCGCACGTGGGCGAAAGCACGCTCCGCAGGGTGATGCCGGTGCTCGCGCGGCGGGGTGTCCCGCTGCTGGTTCACGCGGAGCTGCCCGAGTATCTCCGCCCGCATCGAGGCCGCCCCGGGAGTTATCGCGAGTACGCGGCGACCCGGCCCGTCGATGCCGAACGAGCCGCGATCGACCTCATGGCGACGCTCGCGCTGCGAGACAGGCGCCCGCGTCCACATCGTACACGTGTCCTCGGCGGCGGGGGTCCAAAGGGTCGCGGCGGCGCGCGCTGACGGTGTCTCGATCTCCGGCGAGACCTGTCCGCATTACCTGACGATGGCCGACGGCGAAATTCCGGACGGCGCGACCGAATTCAAATGCGCGCCGCCGATTCGGAGCGCGGGCGATCGCGACGCGCTCTGGCGTGCGCTGGAATCGGGCGCCCTCAGTCTCATCGCGACGGATCACTCGCCGGCGCCGCCGTCGATGAAATGCCCGGGCGACTTCGTTCGTGCGTGGGGCGGCATCGCGTCGCTCGAGTTGTCGCTCGCCGCAGTGTGGACGGGCGCCTTCGCACCGCGGCCGCACCCCGACTGACCTGGCAGCCTGGATGAGCGCTGCGCCGGCGGCGCTGGCGGGACTGTCCGACCGAAAGGGCCGCCTCGCGCCCGGGTGCGACGCGGACCTCGTGGTCTGGGACACCGAGGGCGAGTTCACGGTCGATCCCGAGCGCCTGCAACAGCGTCACAAGCTCACGCCGTACGCGGGACGCCGCCTGCGCGGGGTCGTGCACACGACCTACCTGCGAGGCGAGCGCGTATGGGATCGCGGCCAGCTCGTCAGGGCCGGCGCGGGGCAGGTGCTGTGAGCGAAGACGACGACTTCACCGGCCTGGTAGACCTTGCGTCCGAGCGGCTGGGCGGCCGCGTGCTTGCGTCGAGCGACGAGTTCTTCGCGCCGAAGGAACGCGTGATCCTCGCTGAGGCGCCCGTCTGGCGAGACGGCGAATACACCGACCGTGGCAAGTGGATGGACGGCTGGGAAACGCGACGCCGGCGAGACGTCCTGCCCGGCGAGCCTGGTTTCGATCAGGCGCACGACTGGTGCGTCATTCAGCTCGGCGCACGCGGCCGGATTCACGGTGTAGACGTCGAGACAACGCATTTCACGGGAAACTTCCCCGAATCGTGCGCGCTCGACGCGTGCGTGGCGGGCCGCGGCGCGACGGCGCCCGATCTCGACCGCGCATCATGGCGAAACGCCCTGCGAGCGCAGCGGCCTTCGGGGCGGCTCGCACAATGTCTTTCGCCTGGCAGCCGTGGACGCGACACACGTGCGCCTGCGCATCTTTCCCGACGGCGGCGTCGCGCGGCTGCGCGTCTACGGCGACGTGACGGCGGACTGGGACGCGCTTCGCCGTCAGGGAGAGATCGATCTGGCCGCGCTCGTGCACGGTGCGCGCGTCGTGGACAGCAGCGACATGTACTTCGGCCGGCGCGACAACCTCATCATGCCGTCGGCCCCGCGCGGCATGGCGGACGGCTGGGAGACCAGGCGTCGACGCACGCCGGGGCACGACTGGGCGGTCGTGCGGCTTGGCGCGCGCGGCACGATCACGCGCGTCGAGGTGGACACGCGGCACTTCAAGGGCAACGCCCCTGCTGCGTGCAGCCTCGACGTGTGCACGGCCGCGGCGCCGGAGGACTGGCAGGATCTGTTGCCGCGAACACCGCTGCAGGCCGATTGCCACCACGGCTTCGACAAGACGTTGAGATCGTATCGCCGGCGCCACGTACGTGCGCCTGAACATCTTCCCCGACGGGGGCGTGGCGCGGCTGCGGCTGTTCGGCCGGCCTGAATGACGCTCGAGGAGCTGAACACCCTCGAGCCGTCGCTGGCCGAGGCCGAGTTCCGGCGGTGCTGCGGGTCGGCGCGCTGGGCGGCGGCAATGACCGCGGCACGCCCGTTTGCCGATGTCGACGCGATGATCGCGCAGGCTGAGAGAATCTGGACGTCGCTCGAGGCCGCCGATCGGCTCGAGGCGTTTGCCGCGCATCCTCGGATCGGCGAGCGGCGCGCCGCCACCGAATGGTCGTCGCAGGAACAGGCGGGCGTGCGGCTGGCTGACCCGCACGTCCAGGAGACGCTGGCGGCGCGGAACATCGACTATCAGGAGCGGTTCGGCTATATCTTTATCGTGTGCGCGACAGGCAAATCAGCCGGAGACATGCTGGCGCTGCTCGAGGCGCGGCTGTCGAACGATGCGCCGACGGAACTGGCCGTGGCCGCCGAGGAGCAGCGCAAGATCACGGCGCTGCGGCTGCGGAAGCTCGTGACGCATGATTAGCACGCACGTCCTTGACATCGCGCGGGGCGTGCCGGCGCCGGGGGTCGCCGTGACGCTCGAAGCCCGCGACGGCGCGACCTGGACCACCATCGGCCGGCGAACGACGGACGATCGCGGCCGGATCGGCAGCTTCGCGGACGCGCCGCTCGCCGCCGGGACTTACCGGCTCACATTCGACACGGGGGCGTATCACCGGCGCCACGATATCCTGTCGTTCTTCCCGGATGTCACGGTCACGTTCGACGTGCGCGAACAGGGACACCATCACGTTCCGCTGTTGCTCAGCCCGTACGGCTATTCGACGTACCGCGGAGCGTAAATGCTCACCTGGAATCGATACGGCAAAACGAACGTGCGGCTGCTGAAGGTCCGCCGCGGGAGCGGGCCGCACGAAATCGTGGACCTGACCATGGGCGTCGCGCTCGAAGGCGCGTTCGAGCCGGTTTACGCGGACGGTGACAACACGTCCTGCCTGACGACCGATGCGATGAAGAACACGGTGTATGCGTTCGCCCGGCAGGATCCGATCGATCACGTCGAAGCGTTCGCGTCGCGGCTCGCCGGGCACTTCGCGGCGGCGCCCGGCGTTACGCTCGCGCGCATCGAAGCCGTCGAGCACCCGTGGACGCGCCTGTCGGCCGACGGGCAGCCGCACCCTCACGCGTTCGCGCAGCCGGGCGCCGCCGAATGGACGTGTGTCGTCACCCGCACCGGCGGCCGGACGTCGGTCGAATCCGGCGTGCGCGGTCTCGCCGTGCTGAAGACGGCCGATTCGGCGTTTGCGGGCTTCCTGCGCGATCAGTACACGACGCTGCCCGAGACGCGCGATCGCCTGCTGGGGTCGTCGATCACGGCGGCGTGGCAATACGCGTCGGGCTTCGCTGACTACGACGCGCGCGACGCCATCCGCCGCGAGCTCCTGGAGACGTTTGCCGGCCACAAGAGCGAGTCGGTGCAGCACACGTTGTACGCGATGGGCGAAGCGGCGCTGGCGGCGTGCGAGGGGATCGCCGATATCACGATCTCGCTGCCGAACCGTCACTACCTGCTGGCGGATCTGACGCCGTTCGGCCTCGATAACCCCGGCGAGGTGTTCGTCGCCACCGATCGGCCGTACGGACTGATCGAAGCTCGCCTCAGCCGGCGGCCGCCCGCCGGCCGGCCATGATCCGCGCAAACGATTGACTCCGCAGTTCGGCCGCCGACAGGCCGCTGGCGTCGACGGCTTCGCGCTCCGTGATCGCGCCGCAGTTCATCGCCCGCAGGAAGTAGTTCAACAATGCCTGCCCGGTCGCAGGATCGTCGAAGACGTTGCCTTCGGGGGCGTCACGCGTGGCCGCCGCTGCCGCCTGGATCAAGGACTTCAGTCGAGCCGATCCGTCGTCCAGCCCTTCGATGAAAAACGCGAAGACCGCGGCAAAGCGAGTGGGCAGCTGGGCGGGGTGCAGGTCCCAGCCCTGAAAGAAGCCGCCGGCGAGCGAGTGGCGCACGTGAGCCGCGTGTGTCTTCCAGGCGGCGTGGATCGCCGACGTGTTGGCGGCGCGCGCCGCCGCTGTCAGCGTGACGCCCGGCGGTGCGCGATGCGGCGCGACCGGCATGATGTTGGTGGCGCCGTCCGACAGCCACACCCCCGTGCCCGCAAGCGCCAGCTGCATCACGTGCTTCGCGAAATCACACACGGGGTGACGCATGTGCTGATGCGCGGCCGTGATCCCGAGCGACGCGGTGTAGTCGTACGTCCCGAAATGCGCGCCCGTCACCCGGCCGTGTCCGCGCGCGACGAGCTCCGGCAGCGCGATCCGGCCGTCCCGGCTGAAAATCGATTCCGGCGTCTCGACCATCAGCTCGAACCGCAGCGCGCCCGGCGGCAGCCGCCACCGTGACTCGAACTCGTCGCAGGCGGCGGCGAGCGTGGACACCTGCTCGGGCGCTGTGATTTTCGGCAGCGTCACGACGAAGCCCGGCGGCAGCACGCCGCCGGTGCCGTCGAGGATCGTCGCGAGAAACAGCTCGAAGGTCCGAAGGCCCCGGCGCTTCGTCTCGCCCACGTTCTTGATGCGGATGCCGATGCCCGGCGGCAGCGTGCCGGCTTTGAGTCCGGCGACCGTGTGCGATGCCGCGGTTCTCGCGGCCGCATCTTCATCGGCGTCGGACCGGCTGCCGAAGCCGTCCTCGAAGTCGATACGATAGTCCTCGACAGGCTCGCGCTCGAGCTTGTCCACGATCCGCGGATAGATCCGATCCGCCAGATCGATCGGCAAGCCGAGGACAGCCGCAAGCGCCGCAGCGTCTGACGCATACTCGCGCAACGTCGTGAGGGCGATCGCGCCCAGCTTGAGCGTCGTATCGGGGGCGAAGAGCTGTGCGCCGCCGTACACCGTGTGCACGGGCTGGCGTGTCGATGGCTCGTGGGATGTTTGTGGCATTGGCGTAGTGCAGGCCTTCAGGCCTGCGCACACGGAACACTCGGGTGACCGGGCAAGGCAGGCCTGAAGGCCTGCACTACACAGGAATTCAAATCCGCTACATCCTGGCCCGGCGGCTCAACGTGAGATACAGGACGAAGCTCAGGCCGAACGTCACGAACCACGCGTACGTGTACAGCGAATCGAAGAGCGTCGGGCTCGCCACCTGGCCGCCCGGCGTGACGGCGGCGCGCAGGAAGCCCGGCACGACGGGCACGATCGCCAGGGCCAGCGCCCATATCGCACGTGGATTCACGCCGTTGGCGTACGTGTACAGGCCCTGTGGACGGAACAAGTCGGCGGACGACAGCTGCTGCCGGCGGAGGATCCAGTAGTCGGCGATCAGGATGCCGCCGATGGCGCCCATTAGACTCGAATACCCCACGAGCCAGGTGAAAATGTAGGCCGCCGCGTCGGCGTACAGTTTCCACGGCATCATGAGAATGCCGGCAACGGCCGTGATCAGCCCGCCGCCGACGTAAGTGATGCGGCGGGGCGCGAGGCTGGAGAAGTCCATCGCCGGCGACACCACGTTGGCCGCCATGTTGGTGGTGATCTGGGCCAGCATCACGACGAGGGCGCCAAGAATGATCACCGGGGCGCTGCCGATGCGCGCGACCACCTGGACGGGATCCCAGATCGCCTCGCCGAACAACACGATCGTCGCGCTCGTGACCGCCACGCCGACGAACGCAAACGCCGTCATCGTCGCGGGCAGCCCCAGGGCCTGGCCGGTCGCCTGCGATCGCTGGCTGCGCGCAAACCGCGTGAAATCGGGAATGTTGAGGCTGAGCGTCGCCCAGTAGCCGATGTTTGCCGTCAACCCCGCCGGAAACAGCTGCCAAAACGGCACGTGCACCGTCTGCAGCCGTACCGATTCGGTCAGGATGTGACCCAGCCCGCCGCCGCGCCGCACCGCCCACCCGAGCAGCAGCACGCCCCCGCCGATCAGCAGCGGCGCCGACCAGCCTTCCAGCTTCTTGATACCTTCCAGGCCGTGGACGATGAGCCAGACCTGCGCGCCCCAGAAAATGGCGAAGGCGATCCAGACGTTGCCCGGGAACCCTGCCCATGCGGGCCACGCCGCGACAAACAGCGTGTTCAGGGCCAGGCCGCCGATCCACGTCTGGATACCGAACCACCCGCACGCGACGAGCGCGCGCAGCATCGCCGGGACCCTCGCGCCCCTCACGCCGAAGCTGGCCCGGCACAAGACGGGGAACGACACGCCGTACTTGGTGCCGGCGTGCGCGTTCAGGATCATGGGCACCAGCACGATGGTGTTGCCCAGCAGAATCGTGATCATGGCCTGCCACCACATCATGCCCTGCTGCATCAGCCCGGACGCGAGCGTGTACGTCGTGATGGCGACGCTCATGCCGATCCACAGCGCGGCGATGTGGTAGGTGGACCAGGTCCGGCGGGCGAGCGGTGTTGGCGCGAGGTCCGGATTCCACAGCGGACTGCCGGATAGATCTTCAGTGAGCTCGACGAAATCGCGTTCCGCCTCGGCCTCCACGCGGTTCAGCCTTTTGCCCCGGCCTCGTAGCCTCCGTGATAGGCCTCGGCGTCCTGACGGCGGATTTTAGAGTGAGCCACGATGCGGTCGCGGCGTCGGCCGATGAAGTCGTCGAGCGACTGCCAGTCGTTCTTCTCCATCGCCTCCTCCATGCCCGAGATCAGCCGCCTGATCACATTGGGGCCGACGGCATGGTCGAGCATCGCCGCCGTGCACACCTGCACGGTGCCGCACCCGAGGAGAAAGTAATTGAGCGCCTGCCCGAACTCGGCGATGCCGCCGATTCCCGAAAACGCCCGGTCGGGAAACGCCTGCGTCAACTGCACCATCTTCGCCAGGGAGAGCGGAAGAATCGCGGGACCGCCGAGGCCCCCGAGCGAAATCAGTCCATCGACGTTCACTTCGAACTCGAGCGTGTCGGGATCGATGAGCGGCAGCGACGGGAACGTATTCGACGATGTGATCGCGTCGGCGCCGCCGAGAAATGCCCCTCGCGCCTCGACCACGACGTCGGTCGTCGAGGGCGTGAGCTTCGCCCAGACCGGCACCCGCGCGACTTCCTTCACCGCGCGGGTGACCGTGGAGATCAGCTGCGCATCCTTGCCGATGTTCGAGCCCATGTCCACGCGATCCATGTGCGGGCACGACAGGTTCAACTCGAGCGCGTCGGCGCCTTCGTCCTGGCAGGCCTTCGCCAGCGTCTGCCAGTGCGCCAGTTCCTGATCGTTGCCGGAGCCCGCCATGATCGACGCGACGAGCATTCGCGTGGGGTGGGCCTTCTTGATGCGGGCGATGCGCGGCACCCACCAGTCGAGCGTCTTGTCGGAGATGAGCTCCCAGTTCCACGAGGAGTGCAGCGCCGTCCCGGGGCGCTTCTTGATCGAAAGGTTCGGCGAATCGGGCGTGGCGCTCAGGAAGGTCGTCTTGGGGCCTGCCACATCGACCACCGGGTGCAACCCGATCGTCTTCGTCACGACGCCGCCCCACCCGGCGTCGAACGCGCGCATGATGTTGTTCTCCGACTCGGTCGGCGGCGCCGACGCGAGCAGGAACGGGTTCTCGAAGCGAAGCCCCGTAAACGAAACGGACAAGTTTGTGCGCATGGCGGAGCCCCACAAAACGAGCGATAGCTCACTATAATCGAAGCCGTTCCTGTCCAAGCCCAGGAGAATCGCGATGCCGAGACGTGTAATCGGCGGCCTGATCCAGGCAGCCGCCCCGCTGACCGATCCCGCCGAATCCATCGAGCACGTTCGGCAGGCCGCGATCGACGTGCACCTGCCCCTCATCGAGGAGGCGGGACGCCGTGGCGTGCAGATCCTCGGCCTGCAGGAGGTATTCAACGGGCCGTACTTCTGCCCATCACAGGATGCCCGCTGGTACGACCTGGCCGAGCCGGTGCCCGGACCGACGACGGAACTGATGGCGCAGCATGCGAAGAAACACGGCATGGCCATCGTCGTGCCGGTTTACGAACGGGAGCAGGCGGGGGTCTACTACAACACCGCCGCCGTCTACGATGCCGACGGCTCGTACCTGGGGAAATACCGGAAAAATCACATCCCGCATACCTCGGGGTTCTGGGAGAAGTACTTCTTCAAGCCGGGCAACCTTGGCTATCCCGTGTTCAAGACACGGTTCGCGACGATCGGGGTCTACATCTGCTACGACCGCCATTTTCCTGAGGGCGCGCGGCTCCTCGGCCTGAACGGCGCCGAAATCGTGTTCAACCCCTCGGCGACCGTCGCGGGGCTGTCTCAATACCTGTGGAAGCTGGAGCAGCCGGCCCATGCCGTCGCCAACGGCTACTTCATGGCCTGCAGCAATCGCGTCGGCACGGAAGCGCCCTGGAACATCGGGCGTTTTTACGGATCGTCGTACTTCGTGGACCCGCGCGGCACGCTTCTCGCCACCGGCTCGGAGGACAAGACCGAGCTCGTCGTGGCCGAGATGGACCTGGACATGATCGAAGAGGTCCGCCGGGTCTGGCAGTTCTATCGGGATCGCCGCCCGGAGACGTACGACGCCATGGCGGAGCAGCGGCCATGACGCTCCTTATCAAGAACGGCACCATCGTCACGGCGACGGACCAGTATCGCGGCGATGTCCTCGTGGACGGGGAGAAGATCTCCACGATCGGCACGTCGCTCGACGTCGTCGCCGACCGCACGATCGACGCGACGGGCAAGTACGTCCTGCCCGGCGGGATCGACGTCCACACGCACCTCGACATGCCGTTCGGCGGCACGAAGTCGGCGGACGATTTCGAGTCGGGCACGCGGGCCGCGGCGCACGGCGGCACCACCACCATCGTGGACTTCGCGATTCAATACAAAGGCCAGACGCTGCACCACGCATGGGAAACGTGGATGAAGAAGGCCGAAGGAAACGCCGTCATCGACTATGGCTTTCACATGATCATCACGGATCTCACCGATCAGGTGGAAGAGGAGATGGACGCGCTCGTCCGCCAGGGCGTGACGTCATTCAAGTTGTTCATGGCCTACCCGGGCGTGTTCATGCTGGACGATGCCAGCATCTTCAGGGCGCTGCTGCGGACCGGCCAGAACGGCGGCACCATCTGCATGCACGCGGAGAACGGCGGCGTCATCGACGTGCTCGTGAAGCGGGCGCTCGCCGAAGGCAAGACAGGCCCGAAGTACCACGCGCTGACACGGCCGGCGCGGGCCGAAGGCGAGGCGACTCACCGGGCGATTGCGCTGGCGGAGATGGCGGACGTGCCGATCTACATCGTCCACCTGTCGGCGGCCGAAGCGCTCGAGATGGTGACGGAAGCGCGCGATCGGGGCCTCCCGGCATACGCGGAGACCTGCCCGCAGTATCTCTTCCTCTCGTACGACAACTACGAGGAGCCGGGGTTCGACGGGGCGAAGTACGTGATGAGCCCGCCGCTGCGGCCGAAAGACACGCAGGACAGACTCTGGCGGGGGCTCGCGTTCAACGACCTTCAGGCCATCTCCACCGATCACTGCCCGTTCTGCATGAAGGAGCAGAAGACGCTCGGCCGGGACGACTTTTCGAAGATCCCGAACGGCGCGCCCGGCATCGAAACGCGCATGAGCCTCGTGTACGACGGCGGCGTGCTTCCCGGACGCATTTCGCTCAATCGGTTCGTCGAGCTCACCTCGACGTCGCCCGCGAAGATCTTCGGGCTCTTTCCGAAGAAGGGCACCATCGCGCCGGGTTCGGACGCCGACATCGTCGTCTTCGATCCATCGAGGAAGACCACGCTCTCGGCGAAAACGCTTCACATGAACGTGGACTACAACCCGTACGAGGGACGCGAGGTGATGGGCGCGGTGGATACCGTCGTCTCGCGCGGACGTGTCGTCATCGATGCCGGAGCGTTCACCGGCCGTGCCGGCGCGGGATCGTTTTTGAAACGGAGCGGCCGATGACTGGCGACGAGATCATTGCGCTGACGAAGAAGCACACGATCTTCGAATACACGGCACAGGGCAGCGTCGACCCGATTCCGGTGGCGCGCGCGAAGGGCGTGTATTTCTGGACACCCGAGGGCAAGCGCTTCATCGACTTCAACAGCCAGCTGATGTGCGTCAACGTCGGGCACGGCGAGCCGCGAGTGGTGAAGGCGATCCAGGAGCAGGCTGCGATCCTGACCTACGTGACGCCGGGGATGGCGACCGAGCCTCGCGCGCGGCTCGGAGCCAAGCTCGCGGAGATCACGCCGGGCGACATCGATGTCTTCTTTTTCACGAACGGCGGCGCCGAAGCCAACGAAAACGCCTTCAAGATTGCGCGCGCGTACACCGGCCGGCAGAAGATTCTGGCCCGCTATCGCTCGTACCACGGAGGCACGGCCGCGGCGATCGCAGCAACAGGCGAGCCGAGAGGCTGGAGCCAGGCGGCGCTGCCGGGCTTCGTGCACGTGCTCGACCCGTATCACGGCATCGAGTGCGGGTGGCAGTCGGCCGAGGAGTCGCTGCGCTACCTCGAGGAAGTCATCCAGCTCGAAGGACCGCAGACGATCGCGGCGTTCATTCTGGAATCCGTGACGGGCACCAACGGGATCCTGATCCCGCCCGACGGTTACATGCAGGGCGTCCGCAGGCTGTGCGATCAGCACGGCATCCTGATGATCGCCGACGAGGTGATGAGCGGGTTCGGCCGCACGGGGGAGTGGTTTGCGGTGAACCACTGGGGCGTCGTCCCCGACATGATCACCATGGCCAAGGGCCTGACCAGCGCTTACGTGCAGCTGGGCGCGGTCGGGGTCAGGCAGGGCATCGCCGATTTCTTCCGGGATCGGCCGTTTCCTGGCGGGCTCACCTACAGCAGCCATCCGCTGGCGTGCGCCGCGGCGCTCGCGACGATCGCAGTCTACGAGGAAGACCGTCTCATCGAGCGCGCCCGCGGCACCGGCGGGTTGATGGCCGACCTGCTCGCCGATCTGGCCGCCCGCCATCCCTCAGTCGGCGCGGTCCGATCGATCGGTCTGTTCGGGATCGTCGAGCTCGTCCGAAATCGCGAGACGCGGACGCCAATGGCGCCCTTCAACGGCACCTCGCCGGAGATGGCGGCGCTCGGCCGGTTCTTTCGTGAGGCGGGTCTCTTTACGTTCGTTCGGTGGAATTACTTCTTCACGAACCCGCCGCTGTCGATTACCGAAGCCGAGCTTCGCGAGGGGTTCGCGATCATCGATCGAGCGCTTGCCGCCACGGACGCGTCGATCGCTTCCAGCAAGTCGATGTAGGCCTCGGACACGAGCGCGTTCGAGGGGATCTCCAGCGATCGGAGCAACGCGTGCGCTTCGCGCTCCCCTCCGTCGACGTCCTCGCCTTGCGCCAGCACGACCTCCAGTTCGACGAAATCGCCCAGGCGGTCGACCTGGTCGAGGTGCACCCGTGTGCGGCCGGCGAGAAATACTTCGCGCCGTTTTGTGACAACGCCGCGAACCACCAGCACGCTGCCGAGCGCTCCGACGAGCGCCGGCGCATCCTGGCAAGCGACCCGCGTGTAGACCGATTCCTTCGGTCCGGGCCGATTGTCCCGCTGGTATGAAATCAGTTCACCCGATCCATTTGGGAACGTGCGGACCTTGAGCCGGCCGTGCGGCACGGCGAAGAACGTGTCGGTCTGATCGATGATCTCGCCGGGACCCGGCGCGAGCGCGGCCACCTTCGATCGAATCGCGGCAAGGTCTCGAACCCTCGCCTTGATTTCGACGTTTCTGGCCAACCCGGCTACTCGACCTTCTCGTAAAGCGCGACGTTGATTACGTTTCCGCCAGACGCCGAGGCGCTTTCCGTCCGCAGCGTAATCGTCATGGTCTTGCCGTCAGGCGCAATGACTCTCTGCGCGGTGCCGTAGACCCGGCCTGCGTGCGACAGGACGGCTTCGGCCGTGCGCGAGTTCACCCGCTTCAACTGGATGTGATCGTACGCGGCCGTGCCCATCACCGGGTACTCGCGGTCGTACTCGGATATGTACTCGATCCGCTCCGATCGGCCGTCCTGGAATCGGCGCTGGATCGTGCCTTCGACGCCGTTCGGTCCTCGCGTGTACGTGCGGGTTTCACTGACCGGCCCGGGCCCCGGCGCATATCGGGATTTCGCGACGTTCAACTCCCAGGTTCCGAGGAGTTGATCCTGTTCGCCGACCGCCGGCGGTTGCGCCGCATGAAGGAAAGGAGTGCCGCCGGTGACAACTGCGAGCAGAGCTGAGGCAATCGCATGAGTTGGTCGCATGGATAGTTCCTCCAGACACTCACCCCGGACGTCCTTCGTCCATTAGGCTCGCTTGCGGGCGGTGTTGCAAGGACCAGTTCCGAACCTACAGATAGCTGAGCCACCAGTCGCGGCGGCGCCGCTTGGCGGCGGCGACCCACCTGCAGAGCGGGTACAGCATGGCGACGACCAGCAGCCACACGGCGTAGACGCCCGGCAGCCCGACACCGTATCCCTTGGGGAAGAAGAAACTGTACGTCAGGAACGCTCGGGCATCGAAGCCTCGCATGACGCCGAACGCCACGGCGAGGGCGTGCAGGAGATAAAGGTGCGCCACGTAGAACGCGAAGGGCGCGCGGCCGAACACGATAAGCGGCTGCTTGACGGCGACGGGCACCCGCTCGGCGGACGCGCACACAATCGCCGCCGGCCCGAGCGTCATGAGCAGGTAGAGCAGGCTGGGCGGGTATTTCGTGACGTTCAGGAAATCGATGAGCGTGCTGATCGCGCGGGCTTGAACCTGCCAGGGGTTGGGCTCTCCGTAAACTCCTGATGCTCGCAGCACCACAAACGCCGCCGTCGCCGCGACACCCAGCGCGAACAGCCGCGCATCACGCTTCCGTGCTGGTTCCTGGAAGAGGGGAGCTGTTCCGAACCCCAGCAGCATCACGCCGATCCACGGCAGCAGCGGATACGCCCACACGAGGGAGAACGGTCCGATGTCCGTTCTCATCTGCGCGTGCAACGCGACCCACGCGGGTCGAGTGGCATCGAAGATGCCGGTCGTGACGGGCCAGATCGGGTCGAGCAGGTTGTGACCGAGCACGACCGCAACGCCGATGGCGAGACAGACACGCGGTCCAAGGAACTGCGCGCCCGCCAGGACGATCATGCTCGCGCCGATGACCCAGATCACCTGCATCACGATGCCGACGTGCCCGCCAAGCTGCTCGATGCGCCAGGGCGCGAAGCTCCACGCGGTGGCGACGACGATGCACTCGACGGCGATCAGCCACAGGCCGCGCGTGAACAGGAACGTGCCCAGCGCTGACGGCGTCCTGCGCGAGATCATCAGGCCGGCGCTCGTACCGGCCAGGAACACGAACACCGGCGCGCAGAAATGCGTGATCCAGCGTGTAAAGAAAAGTGCGGCGCCGATGGCTGGATTGGCCATCGGATCCGCCTCGCCGCCGAAGTTGAAGAAGTCCCGCACGTGATCGATGGCCATGACGACGATCACGAGACCGCGCAGCATGTCGATGCTCGGAACCTGTAGGCGCGCCCCTGGGCACCTTGGGCCGGCACGGTGAGGACGACGGGCTCGCTGACTGTAATCACGGCGGGGCCAGTATAGCCGCGCCGTCCCGGACGGTGTCGGGTACCGAGACCCCCGGTAGTAGAATGCTCGGGTTCACGCTCCCGAACGATGGAGATGACGATGAAGATAGACAAGATGAAGATAACGAAAATGAAGAAGACGCGAATCGCGCTCCTGCTGGCAGCCGGAACCATTGCGGCGGTGACCGCGCGAACTTCCGCGATGGTCCCGGAGCAGGTGAAGATTGAAACCGGTCTGCTGTCGGGCGCGACCGGGGCTGGACAGGCCTCTGTGCGCGTGTTCAAGGGCATTCCCTTTGCCGCGCCGCCGCTCGGAGAAAATCGGTGGCGGGCGCCGCAGCCCGCCGCGAAATGGGATGGCGTCCGCAGTGCCGACCGCCTTCGGCGCGCCGTGCACGGCCGGCGCGCCGTTTCCCGGACGCGGCGGCCGTGGTGGTGCACCCGGGCAGGCGCCCGCCGCGCCTGCACCACCCCGCGAACCGGCGCGCAGCGAAGACTGCCTGTACGCCAACGTGTGGACCAGCGCTGCCTCGCCGGGGGACAAGCGCCCGGTGATGGTGTGGATCTACGGCGGTGGGTTCACCGGCGGGTCCGGCGGCATGGCCTGGTACGACGGCGAGAACCTCGCCGCCAAAGGGCCGGTCATCGTCACCTTCAACTACCGCCTCGGGGCGCTCGGCTTCTACGCGCATCCCGAGCTGGCGAAAGAGTCGGGCCACAACGCGTCGGGCAACTACGGGATGATGGACGCGATCGCCGCGCTGCAGTGGGTGAAGCGGAACATCGCCGCATTCGGCGGCGATCCGAACAACGTCACGGTGGCCGGCGAGTCGGCCGGCGCGATCATGGTGGGTGCGCTCGTCGGTTCGCCGCAGGCCAAGGGTCTGTTCACTCGCGCGATCGCCGAAAGCGGCGGCTGGATGGGGCTCACGATGGCCCGCATGCGCACGTCGGCCGAGGCCCAGGCTGGCGGCGCGAAGGCCGCCGAGGGGCTGGGGGTGAAGACGATCGCGGAGCTGCGCGCGAAGCCGGTCGACGAGCTGACGGGCCTGCTGGGCACCGGGCTGGTGGTCGACGGGTACCTCATCCCCGAGGATGAGTCCTTGACGTTCACGAACGGCAAGCAGAACGCCGTCGACGTCCTCACCGGATCGAACAAGGACGAAGCGAACTTCGGCATCTGCGGGCCCGGTGCGGGCATGGCCGGCCGCGGTGGCGCGGGCATGACGCTCGATGCGTTCAAGAGCGCGGCCGATCGGAAGTTCGGCGAGCTGGCGGGCCAGTATCTGAAGCTATATCCCGCCGCATCGGACGCCGACGCTCAGCGCGCGGCGCACGAAGCGTGCGCGGACGAGATCACCTGGAACATGCGGCAGTGGGCGGCGGCACATGCGGCGAAGGGGAAGAAAGCGTACACGTATTTCTTCTCTCACATCCAGACGGTCAACGGCCAGCCCTCGCCGCAGGGCGCGACGCACACGTCCGAGATTTCCTTCGCGTGGAACAACCCGAAGGGCCAGCCCACGCAGACGTGGAACGAGTCCGACCTCAAGCTCGCCGACCAGATGTCGTCCTACTGGGTGAACTTCATCACGAAGGGCGATCCGAACGGCAGCGGCCTGCCGGAGTGGCCGCGGATCAAGGACCTCGCGACGAGCAAGGTCATGGTGTTCGGCGACACGCCGCAAGCGGAGGCCGCGGTGCCGGCCGCGAAGCTGGCGTTCTACCAGGCGGCATATCAGCGCCTGCTGAAATCGCCGGTCACGAACTAGGCGAGGTCGCATGATCGCGTCTGAATTCCCTTCGCGCGCCGCCACGCTGGCGGCGCTGCTTCTCTTTCCGCCGGCGGTGATCGCGCAGGCACCGCCAAAGCCCACAGCGGCGGCGGCGCGTGCTCCGCTGGTTGCCGACACGGCCAGCGGCCAGCGGATCAGGGTCACGCAGGTCGCCGGCGGACTGGTGCACCCGTACAGCCTGGCGTTTCCCGATTCGCACACGATTCTCGTTGCCGAGCGCTCCGGGCGGCTCCGGATCATCCGCGACGGCGTGCTGCTCGCCGCGCCGGCGTGGGAGGCGCCGCCCGCGCCGCCCGGTTCTCCGCCAGGCAACAACCCGCCGGACGCGCTCCATTTCATCGCGCTGCACCCCGGCTTTGCGCAGAACCGGCTGGTGTATCTCGCGTACCCGAAATACGGGCCTCGCGGCAACACGATTGCCGTCGGCCGCGGCACGCTCACGGGCGACGCGCTCGTGGACTTCCACGAAATTTTCGTCTCGGACGCCTGGGAGAGTTACGGCGCGAACCCTGGCCGCATGCTCTTCGGCCGCGACGGGACCCTCTATGTCACCATCGGCGACCGCGACCGCTACTGCTGCGACGGATCGGAGAACAACAGCCAGCGGATGAAGGCGCAGACACTCGACAACGACTACGGGAAGATCCTGCGCATCCGTGACGACGGCAGCATTCCGGCGGACAATCCGTTCGTCGGGCGCGCAGGCGCCCTGCCGGAGATTTTCAGCTACGGCCATCGCAACCCGTACGGCCTCGCGTATCATCCGGAAACCGGCGAGCTGTGGGAATCGGAAATCGGCCCACTGGGCGGCGACGAGATCAACATCCTGTTTCCCGGCCACAACTATGGGTGGCCGCTGGTGTCGACGGGCCGCAACTACACCGGCACGCCGGTGTCGGATCATCCGTGGACCCGGGAAGGCATGGACGACCCGCGGATGTTCTGGAACCCGGTAATCAGCCCCTCGAGCCTGATCTTCTACACGGGCGATCGGTTCAAGGGTTGGAAGGGCAGCGCGTTTCTCGGAGCTCTGAACGGGAAGGCGCTGTGGCGGGTGTCGCTCAATAACCCCAAGCCGCAGCAGGCGGAGCAGCGGGAAGTGCTGCTGACTTCGCTGGACGTCCGCATCCGCGACGTGCAGCAGGGTCCCGACGGCAACCTGTACATCGCCACGGAGCTCTCGACGGCGGGTGCGGTTCCCGACGGAACCGTGATGCGCATCGAACCAGAGCCCTGACGGCCGGCGCGGCGGCGGCTGCGGCCAGCACAGCCGCCGCGCAAGCGAGCGTCACGTACGCTGACTTTGCCTCAGGCCAGCCCGGCCTTGTAAAGCGCCAGCAGTTTGCCCCACGCGCGTTCGGCCTGGGGCTTGTCGTAGATCGGCGTCGGCGGCGCGGTGAAGTCGCTCATGCACCAGCCGTGCTGCGAGGGATACACCTCGATCTCCGCCGGCACCTTCGCCGCCGCCATTGCGGCCTTCAGCTTGTCCTTCGCATCCGGCTGCCGCTCATCGTCGTTCTTCGCGACGCCGAAATACATGCGCGCGTGAATCTTCGGTGCGAGCAGGTGCGGGCTGTTCGGCTGATCGGTGACGAGGCCGCCGCCGTGGAACGAGCCGCCGGCGCCGATACGGTCCGACGCGGCGGCCGTGCGCATGACGAGCGGACCGCCCATGCAGTAGCCCTGCGTGCCGATTTTCTTCGCCTTGTTCACTTCCTTCTGCTGGTCGAGCCACGCGACGAACGCGAGCGCGTCCTTCTCGGCCGCGCCGGCGGCGTTGATCGATCCCATCAGCGGCGTCAGCTTCGCGCGGTCGGCGGTGTTGGCGAAGTCGAAGGTGCGTGGATCGAGCCCGGCGTCTCGCACGACGCGATAGAACGGATTCGGCACGAGCACCGAGTAGCCCTCCTTCGCCAGGTTCCGCCCCATCTCGCGCAGCACCGGGCGCAGGCCGAACGCGTCCGCCCAGATGATGACGCCGGGATGCGATCCGGTGGTCGGGTGGATGAACGCCGCGTTGCACGTCCCGTCCGGGGTCTTGATGTCGACATCCTTCTCGGTCACGGGCATGTCCGCCGCCGACGCGGAACCCGAGGCGGCCACGATGCCGGCCGCGATGCTCATCGCAACGAAATCGCGACGCGTCGGTTCGTTCTGGTCGTTATTCGGTTTGTCTTGCTGTTGTTCGTCACTCATGATGCCTCCTGTTACTTCTTCACCAGCCGCAGGATCTTCCCGCCCATTCCGTCCGTCAGCACATACAGCGCGCCGTCGGGCCCCTCGGTGACGCCGCGGATGCGCGTGTTGAGCTCCGTCAGCAGCCGCTCCTCGGCGACGACGCGGTCGCCATCGAGGACGAGGCGCACGACATTCTTGGAGACGAGCCCCGCGACAAAGAGATTCCCGTCCCACGCCGGAAACATGCGGCCCGTGTAAAAACCGATGCCCGAGGGGGCGATGTCCGGCGTCCAGAAGTACACCGGTTGCTCCATCCCTGCCTGCGCGGTCTTGTCGCCGTTGATCGGCTTGCCTGAGTAGTCGCGTCCGTACCCGATGATGGGAAAGCCGAAGTTCTTCCCTCTGTCGATTTCGTTGATTTCGTCGCCGCCGCGCGGGCCGTGCTCGCTCAGCCACAGCTTCCCGGTCTTCGGATGAATCGCGATGCCCTGATCGTCGCGGATGCCGAACGCGTAAATCTCCGGTCGCGCGCCGGCACGGCCGACAAACGGGTTGTCCTTCGGAATCGATCCGTCGGCGTTGATCCGGAGCACTTTCCCCATCAGGCTGTCGAGTTGCTGCGGCTGCATCCATTCTTCCGAGTGGATGCCCAGGCCCGCCGGGATCGACGAGCTGATGAGCAGGGTGCCGTCCGGGCTTTGCGCCAGGCGCCCCGCGATGCCTTCAGCGTTGAGCAGTACCTTCAGTCCCTCCAGCCTCCTCTCGTCGGCCGAGAGCTTCGCCGACGCGACCATCAGCACGCCTGCGGTACGCGGCAGCTTCGTCCTGTCTGCGTTCTCGGGCAGTGCGGTGTAGGTGAGATACAGCACCCGGTTCGACGCGAACGCCCTGTCGGGCTGCACTTCGAACAGCCCCTGTGGTCCGCCGACGAAGATCTCCGGAAGACCGTCGAGCGGTTCGGAGATCTTGCCGTCCCTGCCGACGATTTTTATGCGGCCACCGCGCTCGCCGACGATGATGCGGCCGTCGGGGAGGAAGTGGAAGGAGAACGCACCGTTGAGGCCTTCGGCAAACGTCTCGACGCGGAAGGCCTCGGTCTTTGCCGGCGCCGGCGCGTGGGTCTGACCGAGCCACTGTGGAATCGGCTGATAGCCGTCCGGCGCGGCGCTTTCTCCCGGCGGCTGCTGCCCCGGCGGCTGTGCGGGCGGCCGCGGAACAGTTTTCGTCTGTGCGGACATCACGACAGCGCCGACCGCCACACACGCGGCGCCAGTGACGAGGAGTCGTCGAATCATTACCGCTTCACCGGCTTACCGAACACTTCTATTTTCGCGACGTTGACGTAGCCGCCCGAGCCGTGTCCGCTGCCGGGCATCAGATCGGCAAAACCGACCTCGTCCACTTTGCTCAGGTCAGGCCGATCGACCCAGACGCCGACCGTGACCATCCGCGCGGGATCGATCTTCATCCACCGCACGTCAGCAATGGAGACGTCGGACTGATTGAAGTCCGCGGACGGGCCGGTGGTGTGATCGCCGACCAGCCATGTGCCGTCGGCGAGCCTGACGAGCGGACGAATCTGGTGGAACCCCGAGGTGCGGATGACCCAGCGGATTTTGGCCAGCGGGTCGGTCAGGTCGACGTAGTTGTCCTTGTCGCGAAGAGTGGCCCCGACGGGGGACGTGGTCACGCCGGTCCACAGGTTGAGCGGATAGACGTCGGCGCGCCCGCGAACGGCGACCAGCGTGATGTCCTTGCCCGACGGGCCGTGCAGCGACAGTTGCAGGTTCGGGCTCGCGACTCCCGCCTGCCCGGCCGGCCATTCACCGTGATCGTCAACCGGCGCCGGCAGGGCTTTCCACGACTCGCTGAAAAACAGCGGCGGACGCGCCGGACCTCCGCCGCCTGCCCGTCCGCCGCCGGCCGGCGGCCCACTCTGGGCAAACGCGCTGGATGTGAACGCGCAGACAACAAGGGCGGTGGTCGCAAGTGTTCGTCGTGCCATGGTGGTCCTCCGGGAAGGCAGATGGGATGAGGTCATTTCAGTGTCAGGCGCACGAGCGCATCGGCGCGATCCAGTCGATCGAGATCGCGGCACGACTCGATGACGCGTTCGAACTGGCTCCCGGAAATCGGGATGCCGGGAACGACGGGGCGGATGCGGCGCGCCTCCTCGTCGAAGTTCCAGATGAACTCGCGGCCGGTCGCCTGCTTCGTGTGGCTCCGGCCGTCCTTCGTGAAGATCGTGATCCGCGGGCCGAAGAGCGTCATCTCGTGCGACGGGATGATCCGCACCCGCTTCATCAGATCGAGCACCTCCGGAGGATCGGTCGCCACGGGCAGCATCGGGAACCCGCGCTGGACCACGCCGTATGCCGTGTAGTACCGCGTGCTGCCGCGCGTCGCCTCGCCGGTGTCTTCCCGCCGCGACGGGAAGGCGGGGCTCGGATACTGCGTTTCCAGCCAGTTCACGACGGCCTCGACGCGGTCGACGTCAGCGTACTTGATGTCGTGCTCTTCGCACAGCTTCGCCGTGACGTCCACGTGGGCGATGTTGTAGCCGGGAATCGAGTAGATCCTGTACAGCGTCTCGAGCAGCATCCAGTCCGTGCCGAGAGCGGCGGTGAGTCTGTCGAGGCTGGTTTGGGTGGCGCCGGTGAAGCTGTAGGTGAGGTGGCCCGTGCGGTCGCCGGCGTACGCCTGATAGAACCCTGCCGGACCTTCGAGGACCTCCTCGCCGCCGGTCGACCTTGCCCTGCCTGGCGAGCGAGACCGCGAGCATGGCGTTGCGGACCGCCGCCCCCTCGCGCAGGGCGCGGCTTTCGAGGTTGCTCCCGGCCAGATTCGTGCACAGCGAGATCGTCGCGTGGATCTGGTCGTCGGTGAAGCGCAGGATCTTCGCGGCGGCGACGGCGGCGCCGAAGATGCTGAACACCGGTCCGGCGTGAAACCCGCGCGCCATGACCGTCGGAATCCAGTCGGCGGCCATGCGCTCCATCACCTCGTAGCCTGCCGCGACGCCGGTGATGAAGTCGCGGCCCGAAGTCCCTTCCACCTCGGCGGCAGCCAGCGCGGCCGGGATGATCGCCGTCCCGGGATGCGTGAGCATCCGGAAGGTGTCCCACTTGCCGCCCGCCAGCATCATTTCCGAGTTCGCGAACGCCGCGCCGCCCCTCGTCACCCGGCTTCCGCTGACCAGGATCGTGGCGCCGCTTCGCACGCCCTCTTCTTCGCCGGTGACGAACGCTCACCGCTTCGCGGCCCGCCGGCATCCCGGACCCGACGAGCGCCGACGCAAGGTTCTGAAGCGTCAGTCCCTTGACGCGATCGACAACGGCGGCAGGAAGATCGTCAAGCGCTAAGCCCGGCGACCCACTGCGCGAACTGGCGGCTGAGAGACTTGCCGGAGGAGACTCGACCGGCGGCGGTCTGTGCCGCCGCCGGTGCGGCGGCGGCGGCCGACGATGGAGCGATGCGGGCGGCAGCCCAGGTCGCAAGACCAGAACCGAGAAAGCTCCGGCGATCGATGTGCACGCGGCCCCTCGCTTCCTGCTGTCCGGCTTGACGTTCCGAGAGCGCTCTAGTCTGCAACGAGTCGGCTGACGGTTCAACCGGGTGTAGCATTACCCGGTTCCGCCTGGTCGACACGGAAATTCGGCTGACAGGAGATGAGCGTATGGAACACATCATCGGCAGGCTGCTTCAGGATTACGAACACGGGAAGGTGACGCGCCGCCAGCTCATTCAGACCCTCGCGTTCGCCGCGACGGCGGCGTCGACCGTGGGTACCGCCGAGGCGGCCGCGCCGGCAAACGCCATCAACATCAACCACGTGTCGATGCAGGTCGCGGACTACACCAAGACGCGTGATTTCTACGCGGGTCTCTTCGGCATGACGGTCACGAACGACGACGGAAAGACACAGTGCCGCCTGACGTTCGGCGACAACATCCTCATTGCCCGAAACGCCAGCAGCCGGCCCGGCGGCAAACCCGGCGTCGATCACATCGCGTACACGCTGGCCAACTGGGACACCGACAAGGCCGTCAAGCCGGCAGTTGAAGCCGAGCTGAAGCGCCGCGGGCTGACGGTCCGCACCACGGAAGGCAGTTTCCACGTCCAGGATCCCGACGGCTTCGAAGTGCAGATGGGCGGCAAGTCGCAATAGGCGCCGGGGCGTATAATGCCCCGGCTCAAGACTTCGGCATTTTGCGGGTGACACGATGACCACGCGAAGACGCCCGACCGACGATCCTTCCGACGTCTCGCGACGCGACTTTCTGGAGACAACCGCCGCGACGCTTGCCGTCGCGGCAGCTGTCGTCCCGGCGCTCGATGCCCAGGCCTCGCCGGGGCACGCGACGGGGCTGCAGCCCGACCCGGCGGTTCCCCGGTCGGCGATTCACGCGACGATCAACGGCACGGCCCGGCGCCTCGATGTCGAAGATCGATGGACGCTCGCCGAATTGCTCCGCGATCACCTCGGGCTGACCGGCACCAAAATCGGATGCGATCGCGGCGAATGCGGCGCGTGCACCGTTCTCATGGACGGCAAGCCGGTGTACTCGTGCAGCCAGCTCGCCGCGTGGGCCGATGGCCGATCGATCGAGACCGTCGAGAGTCTCGCGTCCAACGGACGGCCGAACGCGCTGCAGCAGTCGTTCGTGGAGCACGATGCGCCGCAGTGCGGGTTCTGCACGCCGGGGCAGGTGATGAGCGCGACCGCGCTTCGTCGATCCACGCCCGCCCCGACTCCGGAGCAGGCGCGAGCGGCGCTGACGGGCCACTTGTGCCGTTGTGGCAACTACAACCGGTACGTCGAGGCGGCCGTCGGCCGGGCGAGCGGGACCGCCCCCGCAACGGTCCCGGCGGCGCTGACCCTGCTCAAGACAGTCGGTCATCCGACGCCGAAGATTGACGCCGTCGAGCGCGTGACCGGCACGGCCGCTTACACGGGGGACGTCAAGCTGCCCGGCATGCTCTACGCGCGCGTGCTCAGGAGCCCGCACCCGCACGCGCGAATTCGCTCAATCGACGTGTCCAGGGCTCGGGCGCTCCCCGGGGTGAAAGCGATCCTCACGCACGAGACCACTCAGGTCGTCTGGGGCGCTGGCGGTATCTCAGGCGGCCAGCAGTACAACGACGACGTCAAGAAGATCACGAAGCAGCGCCGTTACATCTTCAACAACCCCGTCCGGTTCGTGGGCGAGCCGGTCGCCGCCGTCGCTGCCGTGAACCGGCATGTGGCGGAAGAGGCCTTGCTGCACATCGTCGTCGATTACGAGGTCCTGCCGTTCGTGCTCGAGCCCGAGGAAGCGCTCGCGCCGGGTGCCGTGAAGATCTGGCCGGAAGGCAACCTGGCGCTCAACGCGCGCAACGAGGCGCAGCCCAACGTTCAGACTCGCGGCAACGTGACCGCCGCGCTGGAGTCCGCGGATCGCATTTTCGACGATCGCTACACCACCGCGTTCGAACACAACGCGCAGATGGAGCCGCGTGTGGCCGTCGCGAGCTGGGAGGGCGACAAGCTGACGGTCTACACGCCGACGGGCGGGATCGCGAACTGCCGCCACGACATCGCCCGCGACCTCGGGCTGTCCGACGATCGCGTCCGCGTCGTCTGCCAGTACATGGGCGGTAATTTCGGGAACAAGAACCAGAATCAGGACGCCGATCTCATTGCGGCCATGCTCGCGAAAGAAGCGGGCGCTCCGGTGAAGCTCGAGCTCTCGCGCAAGGAAGACTTCATCGGCATGCACGGCCGATGGCCGACGATCCAGTACTACAAGGTGGGCACGGCGGCGGACGGCACGCTGCAGGCGATTGCCTTGCGCGCTTATAGCGGCATGGGACCGTACCGCAAGAACAGCGGCAACATCGGCGGCATCGATCTGTATCGATGCGCGAACATCGAAACCGTCGTCACGCCGGTGTACACGAACAAGACCGTCTCGGGGAACCTGCGCGGGCCGGAGTTCCCGCAGGGTTTCTACGGCATCGAGTCGATGATGGACGACGTCGCGTACAAGCTGAAGATGGATCCGGTGGATTTCATCATCCGGAACATGACGCGGATGTCGCGCGACGAGGTGCCGTACACCAACCACACGATCGAAGAGTGCGTTCGACGCGGCGCCGCGCTCTTCGACTGGAAGGCGCGCCGGCGCCCGCAGCCCGGGTCCGACCCCGGGCCGCTCAAGCGCGGGGCCGGCGTTTCGTTCATGGCCTTCCGATCCGGCCTGGGACAGAGCAGCGCGGTGATGCATGTCGACGCCGCCGGGCACTACACGGTGTTCGTCGGCGTCACTGACGTGGGCGCCGGCGCGAAGACGACCATGGGGCTGATCGCGGCCGAAGAACTGGGCGTCCCGCTGTCGCGCGTGACGGTGGTGTGGGGGGACACGGATCGGTGCCCGTACTCGGTCGGCGAGTCCGGCAGCCGCACGACGATCATGACGGGCGACGCCGTGATCGCGGCGGCGCGCGATCTGAAGAAGCAGATCGCCGGCAAAGGGATGCCGGCTGGCCGCGACGTGCTCGTGGCTTCGGCGACCCCCAATCCGCGGCTCGAAGGCAAGGTTCGCAACGCGTTTGGCGCCCACTTCGTCGAGGTGGAAGTGGACGTCGAACTCGGCCGCGCTCGTGTCGTGAAGTACGTCGCCGTCCACGACAGCGGCCGCATCATCAACCCGCTCGCCGCCACCAGCCAGATCAAAGGCGCGGCGGCGATGGGCATCGGGATGGCACTGCACGAAGATCTGCGATACGACCGGCTGACGGGGCGTCCGCTGACGACAGGCTTCTACTTCGATCGCATTCCCACGCATCATGACGTGCCGGAGGTCGAGGTCGAGTTCATCGAGACCGACGACGGCTTTGGTCCGTACGGCGCGAAGAGCGTGGGGGAGTCGGGGAAGGCGCTCGCGCCGGCCGCGATTGCCAACGCGGTCTTCAATGCGATCGGCCGCCGCATGAAGGATCTGCCCATCACGCGAGACAGGATTCTGGGGGCGCTCGCATGAAGACGCTTTCCAACGCCACGGCCCGGGACATTCGCCAGGCGATTCAGTTGTCGTCCGATGCGAGGCGACGCGGCCGCGCGGTCTCCTTTGCAGGAGGCGGCAGCGATTTGCTCGCCCTCGTGAAGGAGCGGATCGTCGCGCCGGACGTCATCGTCAGCCTGAAGCGGATCCAGGGGCACGATCGCGTGTCACCGGCAGGCAACGGCCTGGCGATCGGCGGCCTGATCACGCTCGATGCACTGAGCCGCGATCCCGCCGTGCGACGTCAGTACGCGGTGCTCGCCGAGGCAGCCGAGAGCGTGGCGACGCCCCAGATCAGAAACGTCGGTACGCTGGCGGGCAATCTGTGCCAGCGTCCGTGGTGCTGGTACTACCGGAACGGTTTTGCGTGCTTCAAGGCGGGCGGGAACCAGTGCTTCTCGATCTCCGGTGAGAACCAGTTTCACGCGATTTTCGGCGGCGGACCAAGCTATATCGTCCACCCGTCGGATACGGCGCCTGCGCTCGTCGCGCTCGACGCCGCATTCCGCATCGCGGGTCCGTCCGGCGAGCGGAGTGTCGCGGCCGCCGATTTTTTCGTGCTGCCGAAGCAGAACGCGTCCGCGGAGAACGTCCTGGCGGACGACGAAGTCCTGACGTCGGTGGACGTCCCGGCCGCGCGCGCCGGGACGCGAAGCGTCTACGCCAAGGTGCTGGATCGAGAGGCGTGGACGCATGCGGTCATCAGCGCCGCTGTCGTGCTGCAGATGGACGGGCCGATCTGCCGGGACGCGCGGGTGGTGCTCGGAGGTGTCGCGCCGATTCCGTGGCGGCTCCCCGAGGTCGAACGAGCGCTCACCGGCCAGCCGATTACGGAAGCAACAGCCGCGAAGGCCGGCGAGATCGCCATCGCGGGCGCCCGTCCGCTCGCGAAGAACGGGTACAAGCTCCCGCTGACCAGGAATCTGGTCCGCCGAACGATCCTCGACCTGGCGCGATGAACCGCCGCGACTTTCTTTTGCTCAAGCGGGAGCCCGCCCTGAGGATTGCGGAGTTGTCGTGCGAGCAGCTGTACATGCGCGTGGTCGACACGCAGCTCGTGAGCCCCGAGGCGGGCAACCTGTCAGGCGACGAACCGGTGGAGGGCGAGCCGCCCGCGGTCTTCGACACGCGCACGGCCGAGCAAGTGTTCGCCGATCTCGAGCGCGACCTGCGCGGCGTGGATGTTGTGCGTGTCGTCGGCACCGAATGGCTCGCGTCGTCGGAACTGAAGGGGCCTGTCGAGTCGATCCTCACCGCGTTTCGCGCCGCCGGAGGCCGCATTGAATAGGCTCGAAACGATCGCGCAGGGCTATGCCGGCCGCCGCGCAGTAGCGATTTCGCTCGAATCTTCGATCGGCCGGTGTTCTCGCGCGCCCGCCGGGTGTGCCTCGCGTTTCCGGAAACCGTAGAACGCTCGTCCTGGGGCCATCCCAACTTTCGGGCCGGCACAAAGACGTTCTGCGCGTTCGAAATGATCCAGGGTCGCCCGTCGATTGCGTTCAGGCTTCCGCGAGCCGAAGTCACGCGCAGGCTCCGGCAGCGAGGGACGTTTCAGACGCCCTACGGCCGCGGCCTGTGGGTGAGCCTCTGGGTTGATGGTGCTGCCGACGACAAGACCATCGCCCGGATGGCCGAGCAGGCCTATCGGGCAGTGGCGATCAAACGCATGCTCGCCGCGCTCGATTCAGAATGAAATCCGCACGCCGGCGTTGATGTTGCGGCCGTCGAGCGGCGCCCACGCGTCGACCGTCCACCGCCCGTCAACGCCGCGCCCGGGCCGCACGAGCGGCTCCCACCGCGTTTGCCTGACGTCGGTCAGGTTCTCGCCGTTCAGGAACACCAGGACGCGGCCGAACTGACGCGTGGCGAGGACGCCGAACACGCTGTAGGGCCGGCTCTCGGTGCGATACGGGTTCGCTTCCAGCCGCTGCGTGCCGGTGTAGAACCATTCGACACCCAGCCGTCCTTTCCCCTCCCATTCCCACGCGGCGTCCAGACCCACGCTGTGACGCGGCGTCAGGGGCACGTCGACGAGACCCTCCTCAACCGTTTCGCGCGACCGCACGTACGCGTAGTTGCCGACCAGAGAAAAATCTTCCGTCTTCCAGACGGCGAGCGCCTCGATGCCCGCATTCGTCGTCGGTGCCGCCAGGGTCCTGAGCGCGTAGCGGTTGGTTCGTTCCACCTCCAGCGGATCATCGACGCGCGAGTGAAACAGCGTGAGGGTCGCCGACAGTGGACCACTGGCGTGCGTGACGTCGAACGACGCGCTCCTGCCCCGTTCCGGCTTCAGCGGAGAATCGACGGTCAGCAGCGAGAGCCCGGCCGCCTCCGTTTCCTCGGTGAGCGGGGTCGGCGCTGAAAAGCCTGTGCCGTACGAGGCGCGGCTCGACCAGCGGCCGCGGCGGACGAGCCCGGAGACGCGCGGGCTGACGAACGTGCCGAACTCGTTGTGCCAGTCGAGGCGGGCGCTTGCCGATATCGCCAGCCACTTCGCGACATCTGCATCGTCCTGGATGAAGACGCCGGGGACCGTGTACGCGTACGCGAAGCGGGGGAGATCGATCGGCTGGAAATCGTCTCGTTCAATCGCCACGCCGCCGACCAGCGTCTGCCGTCCAATCGCCCGCCGGGCCGTCACCTCGGCGAAGCCGGTGTCGTGGTGATCGCGTTCGATGGTGCCTCCGAAGTCGTGGTCCTGGCGTTCTGATGTCCAGGAGCCGCGCACGCTCAGGACGAGGCCGCTTGCAGAAATCGCCTGGTAGGCCGTGCCGATGTCCGAGCGGCGGGTATCGAGCGCTTCCACGTACGGACCACCCGCCGCCGGCAGCGAGGTGCCGGGCATCGACCCGCCGGTGCGGTCTTCCCACATGCCTCCGGCCGTCGCGAAGAACGTCCGGCCGGCCTGGTCGTCCCAGAACAACCGGGGGCGCACGACGAGGCGTGCGTACCTGGCCAGGTCGGCCCAGGTATCCTCGTCCACGTCGGTTCGCTCCTGGCCGTTGGCGCTCGCGAGCAGCGTCATGCCCCAGTGCGCAGACAACGGCGCGGCGTACCAGAATCCGGCATCGGTCGCGCCGCGCGTGGATCGATTCAGCAGCAGCTGGCGTTCCGGTGTCGTTGCGGGACGTCGCGAAACGAGGTTGACGACCCCGCCCATCGCGCCCGCGCCGTACATCGAAGACGCAACGCCCTTGATGACCTCCGCCCGCGCGAGATCGAGTGGAGGAATCTGCATCAGGCCGATCGAGACCTGTTCGCCGAAGAGGGGGAGTCCGTCCGACAGGAAGCGCGTGTAGCGGCCGCGCATCCCCTGAATCCGCACGCTCGCCGCACCAAGCGACGGCGACGTGGCCTGCACGCGCATGCCGCCCATTTCGTTCAGCATCATGACGACGTCGCCGGGCGTCATCATCAGCTTCTCGTCGATTTCCTCCCGGTCGAGGACTTCGACGCGCATCGGCTGATCCTCGAGCCCTCGGCCGGTGCGGGTTGCGGAAACGGTGACGGTCTCCTGGACCGACGGCCGCCGTTCGAGCGCGATCGTCACCGGCTGCTGCTGTCCCGCCGCGACCGTCACCGTCGCCGTCACGGCAGCGAATCCGTCCTTCACCACCGTCAGCTCGACGGATCCCGGGTCCACGTCAATCCGCACTTCGCCGCGCGAATCAGTCACGTAGGTTTTCCCGGCGACCACGATCTCGGCGCCCGCGACGGGCGTGCCGCCGGCGGTGACCGTGCACACGATCGTGGATGGCACGCTCTGGAGGGAGAAAAGGAACAGGAGCAGCAGGGCCGACACAGGCTGCGAGGCTCAGTCGAGGAAGTCGCAGTATTTCTCGACGTGTGCCGCCAGATCGAGCGAGTGCTGCCTGACGAGCCGCTCGGCGAGCTCCGTGTCGCGGCGCTCCAGCGCCTCGATGATGCGCATGTGATCGGCGATCGAGCGGGACGCGCGATCTTTCTGCGAAATCGTCATGCGCCGAATCGCGCGGACGTGCACGAAGAGGTTCTCGATCGTCCTCGACATGAGCTGCGAACCCGACAGGTTGATGATCGCCTGGTGGAACGCGATGTTGGCGTCCGAGTACTCGTGCAGGTGCTCGGAGGGCGCTGAGCTGTGAAACTCGTCGAACATGGGGCGCAGCGCGCCGATGCTTTCATCCGACGCGTTGATCGTCGCCAGCCTGGCCGCCATGCTCTCCAGCGCGGCGCAGACCTCGATGATCTCGATGATTTCCTTCTTGGTTTTCCTGACGATGAAGACGCCGCGGCGCGGAACGGTGCGCAGGTAGCCTTCCTGCTCGAGCAGCGTCATCGCTTCGCGGATCGGGGTCCGGCTGACGCCGAGCGCGCGGCTCAACTGCCGTTCGTCGAGACGAATTTCCTCTCGGCGGCCGTAGACGTCCGCATCCATAATGGCTCCCTTGAGCGCCGAGTACGCCTGGTCGACGATGCTGACGTTCGCGTTGAGGGGCTGGAGAGCCAGCTGAGACGCGGCCTTCATATTGACTTTGACTGGTATACCACATACGGTATGCCATCGTGATCGCCAAAACGACACTGCTCCGGAGGACACCATGCTAGAAACCGCGGCCTCCCCGGCCGATGCGAAGCCCGCTGAGCCCAAAGACGCCGAGCGGAAGCTGACCGACGGCTTTCACCTCGTCATCGAGGCGCTCACGCTGAACGGCGTGAAGACGATCTACGGTGTGCCCGGCATTCCGATCACGGACCTCGGCCGCCTGGCCCAGGCCGCCGGCATCCGTGTCATTTCCTTCCGCCACGAGCAGCACGCGGGCAACGCGGCCGCCATCGCCGGCTTCCTGACGAAGAAGCCCGGCATCTGCCTCACGGTGTCCGCTCCCGGTTTCCTCAACGGGCTGACCGCGCTCGCCAACGCGACGGCCAACTGCTTTCCGATGGTCCTGATCAGCGGCTCGTCCGAGCGCGAGATCGTCGATCTGCAGCAGGGCGACTACGAGGAGATGGACCAGCTGGCGATCGCCAAACCTCTCTGCAAGGCGGCGTTCCGCGTGCTGCATGCCGCCGACATCGGCATCGGCGTGGCGCGCGCGATTCGCGCCGCCGTGTCGGGGCGCCCCGGCGGCGTCTATCTCGATCTGCCGGCCAAGTTGTTCGCGCAGGTCATGGACACCGACGCCGCACCGCGCTCGCTCGTCAAGGTCGTCGATCCGGCGCCGGCCCAGCGTCCCGCGCCGGCCGCCGTCACGCGTGCGCTCGACCTGCTGAAGAGCGCCAGGCGGCCCCTGATCATTCTCGGCAAGGGCGCGGCGTACGCACAGGCCGACGATCAGGTCCGGGCGCTGGTCGAAAAAAGCGGCATCCCGTTCCTGCCGATGAGCATGGCGAAGGGGCTTCTGCCGGACACGCATCCGCAGTGCGCGGGTGCGGCGCGCTCCACGGTGCTCAAGGACTCGGACGTCGTGATGCTCATTGGCGCACGCCTCAACTGGCTGCTGGCGCACGGCAAAGGCAAGACCTGGGGTGAACCCGGATCGAAGAAATTCATCCAGGTCGACATCGAGCCCAGGGAAATCGACAGCAACGTCGAGATCGCCGCACCGGTGATCGGTGATATCGAGTCGTGCGTCTCGGCGCTGCTCGAGGGTGACTTTGCCCCCCCGCCCGCTGAATGGACCAACGCCGTGAAGGCGAAGAAGGACGAGAACATCGCCAAGATGGCGCCGCGGCTGACGAAGAACTCGGCGCCCATGGATTTCCACAGTGCGCTCGGCGCACTGCGCACGGTCATCAAAGAACGGCCGGATGCCATCCTCGTCAACGAAGGCGCCAACACCCTCGATCTGGCGCGCGGCGTGATCGACATGTATCAACCGCGCAAACGCCTGGACGTCGGCACCTGGGGCGTCATGGGCATCGGCATGGGTTTCGCCGTGGCTGCCGCGATTGAAACCGGCAAGCCTGTGCTCGCGATCGAAGGCGACAGCGCCTTCGGGTTCTCCGGCATGGAAGTGGAAACCATTTGCCGCTACAACCTGCCGGTCTGCATCGTCGTCTTCAACAACAACGGCATCTACCGGGGAACCGACGTGAATCCCACGGGCGGTTCGGATGTGGCGACGACTGTGTTCGTCAAAGACGCGCGCTACGACAAGATGATGGAAGCCTTCGGCGGCGTCGGCGTGCATGTGACCACGCCGGACGAGCTGAGCCGGGCCGTGAACAGCGCCATGGATTCCGGCAGGCCGACCCTCGTCAACGCCGCGATCGATCCGTCGGCCGGCACCGAGAGCGGCAGCATCGGCAAACTCAACCCGCAGAGCGCGGTTCGCAAAAAGTAACCCATTCCAGAGGACGGCATAGATGGGCAAGGCACTCGACGGCGTTCGCATCCTGGACTTCACACACGTTCAATCGGGACCGACGTGCACGCAGCTTCTCGCATGGCTGGGCGCCGACGTCGTCAAGGTGGAACGCGCGGGCGAGGGGGACGTCACGCGCGGCCAGCTGCGCGACGTCGCCGGAGCGGACAGCCTCTATTTCACGATGCTCAACGGCAACAAGCGGTCGATCACGGTGGATGCCAAGCATCCGAAAGGCAAGGCGATCCTCGAAGCGCTGGTGAAGAAGTGCGACGTCCTCGTGGAGAACTTTGCTCCGGGCGCGCTCAATCGCATGGGATTCACCTGGGAGCGCATCAGCGAGCTGAACCCGCGGATGATTGTTGCCTCGGTCAAGGGCTTCGGCCCCGGGCCGTACGAAGACTGCAAGGTGTACGAGAACATCGCGCAGTGTGCCGGCGGCGCGGCATCGACGACCGGCTTCGACGACGGCCCGCCGCTGGTCACCGGCGCGCAGATTGGCGACAGCGGAACCGGGCTGCACCTGGCGCTGGGCATCGTCGCCGCTTTGTACCAGCGGAACACGACCGGGCGCGGGCAGAAGGTGCTGGCGGCGATGCAGGACGGCGTGCTGAATCTCTGCCGCGTGAAACTGCGCGATCAGCAGCGGCTCGCGCGGACGAAGGTGATGGAAGAGTACCCGCAATATCCAAACGGCACGTTCGGCGACGCCGTGCCGCGTGCGGGCAACGCTTCCGGCGGCGGTCAGCCGGGGTGGATTCTGAAGTGCAAGGGCTGGGAAACCGACCCCAACGCGTACATCTACTTCATCACCCAGGCACCCGTCTGGGAAGGCATCTGCAAGGTGATCGGGCACGAGGAGTGGCTGACCGACCCGCGGTACGCCACGCCGAAGGCCCGGCTGCCGCATCTCATGGAAATCTTCGACAAGATCGAGGAGTGGACGAAAACCAAGACCAAGTTCGAGGCGATGGACATCCTCAACAAATACGATATCCCGTGCGGCCCGATTCTCTCCATGAAGGAGATCGCTGAAGAACCGTCGCTGCGCGAGACCGGAACCGTCGTCGAGGTCGATCACCCGACGCGCGGCAAGTACCTCACCGTCGGCAATCCGATCAAGATGTCGGACAGTCCGTCCGACGTGAAGCGCTCGCCGCTGCTCGGCGAACACACCGACGAAGTCCTCGCAGAGCTCGGCTACCAGCCGGATCAAATCGCCGCGCTGCGCGCCGAAAAAGTCATCTGACCAAAGGAACGACGATGCCCAACGACCGGAGTGAAGTCAGGCGTGTTCTGGATACCGTGAAGACCGAAGGCCGCACGTCGCTCACGGCGCCGGAAGGCAAGCTCGTGTGCGAGGCGTACGGGATCGCGGTACCCGGGGAAGGCGTGGCGACGTCGGCCTCCGACGCGGCAGCGATTGCGGCGACGATGGGCTTTCCGGTCGTGCTCAAGATCGTGTCGCCGGACATTCTGCACAAGACCGAAGCCGGGGGTGTCATCGTCGGCGTGAGGAGCGCCGACGACGCGCGGAAGGGCTACGACACCATCATTGCCAACGCGAAGAAGTACAACGCGAAGGCGAAGCTGCTCGGGGTCCAGGTGCAGCAGATGCTGGCGGGCGGACAGGAAGTCATCATCGGCGCGGTCACCGATCCCGTCTTCGGCAAGCTGGTCGCGTTCGGCCTGGGCGGCGTCCTGGTCGAAGTGCTCAAGGACATCACGTTCCGGCTCGCGCCGGCGACGAGAGACGATGCGCTGTCGATGCTCGACGGGATCGCCGCGGCGCAGATCCTCAAAGGTGTCCGCGGGGCCGACGCCGTCAATCGCGACGCGCTCGCCGCCATGATTGAGAATGTCTCGCAGCTCGTCGCGGACTATCCGGAAATCGCGGAGATGGATCTGAACCCGGTCTTCGCGACCAGAGATGGCGCGATCGCCGCCGACGTCCGGATCGTCGTCAATTTCTCTCCGGCCCCCGCGCGATACCGGCCGAAGCACGAAGACATCGTGCGCGACATGAACCGCATCATGAAGCCGAAGTCGGTCGCCGTCATCGGCGCCTCTTCGGAAGCCGGCAAGATCGGCAACTCCGTGATGAAGAACCTGATCAACGGCGGCTACAAGGGCCAGATCCACCCGATCAACCCGTCGGCTGACGAGATCATGGGGCTGAAGGCGTACAAGAGCGTCAAGGATGTGCCCGGCGACATCGACGTCGCCGTCTTCGCCATCCCCGCCAAGTTCGTGGCCGCGGCGGTGGCCGAGTGCGGCGAGAAGAAGATCCCGGGCGCTGTCCTCATCCCCTCGGGGTTCGCCGAGACCGGTAACGTCCAGGGGCAGAAGGAACTCGTCGAGGTCGCGCACAAATACGGCGTCCGGCTGATGGGTCCGAACATCTACGGCTTTTACTACACGTGGAGCAACCTGTGCGCGACCTTCTGCACGGCGTACGACGTCAAAGGCCACGCCGCGCTCTCGTCACAGTCCGGCGGCATCGGGATGGCGATCATCGGCTTCTCCCGTTCGGCGAAGATGGGCGTCTCCGCCATCGTGGGTCTGGGGAACAAGTCGGATATCGATGAAGACGATCTGCTGACGTTCTTCGAGCAGGACGACAACACGCACATCATCGTGCAGCACTGCGAGGACCTGAAGGACGGCCGTGCGTTCGCCGAAGTCGCGAAGCGTGTGTCGAAGAAAAAGCCTGTCGTCGTGTTGAAGGCCGGACGCACCTCTCTGGGTTCCAAGGCCGCCAGCTCGCACACCGGCGCGCTCGCGGGCAACGACAAAATCTATGACGACGTGCTGCGGCAGTCCGGCGTGATTCGTGCGCGCTCGCTGCGCGAGATGCTCGAGTTCGCGCGCGCGATTCCGATCCTGCCGACGCCCAAGGGCGACAACATCGTGATCATCACCGGTGCCGGCGGCTCGGGCGTTCTGCTGTCCGACGCGGTCGTGGACAACGGCCTGTCGCTCATGGCCTTTCCCCCGGACCTCGACGCCGCGTTCAAGAAGTTCATCCCGCCGTTCGGCGCGTCGGGCAACCCGGTCGACATCACCGGCGGCGAGCCGCCGAAGACGTACCAGAACACCGTCCGGCTGGGCCTCGAGGATCCGCGTATTCATGCGCTGATTCTTGGCTACTGGCACACCATCGTCACGCCGCCGATGGTGTTCGCGAAGCTCCTGGCGGAGATCGTCGAGGAGATGCGGGCGAAAGGCATCGACAAGCCGGTCGTCGTCTCCCTGGCGGGCGACGTGGAAGTCGAAGAGGCATCCGAGTATCTCTTCGACCACAAGATTCCGGCGTATCCTTACTCGACCGAGATCCCGGTCGATGTGCTCGGCGCGAAGTACAAGTGGGCGCGCGGCGCCGGGCTGCTCTGACGGAGGTTCATTCCCAGCGTGAAAACGCTCCTCTGCGTCCTTTGTGCCTCAGCGGCGTCGTACGTGCTCGTCACCGCAACGGGCCAGGACACGCCGAACCTGGTCGGGAGCTACAAGCCGGTTACGGCTGAACGGTTGCTGAAACCGGCGGACGGTGACTGGCTGATGATCCGCCGCACCTACGACGGGTGGGGCTACAGCCCGCTCGACAAAATCAACACCCGCAACGTCAGCAGGCTCAAGCCCGTGTGGATGATCGAGACGGGCGAGGCGCGCGTCCACGAGTCCGCGCCCGTCGTCAACAACGGCGTGATGTTCGTGACCACGCCGAACAACCAGGTGATCGCGCTCGACGCGAAAACCGGCACGGTCCTGTGGCGGTACAAGCGCCCGCGAGCTCCGGGTGCGCTGGTGCCGCACGACACCAGCCGCGGCGTCGCCCTGTACGGCAACAGCGTGTACTTCGCCGGCGGCGAAGCCGTCGTGGTCGCGCTCGATGCGCAGACCGGCAAAGAAGTCTGGTCCACGACTGTCGCCGACAACAAGTCGGGCTACTACATCTCGCTCGCGCCGCTCGTCGCCAACGGCAAGGTGATGGTCGGCACGTCCGGAGGAGAGTACGGCGTTCGCGGATTTGTCGCCGCGCTCGACCCTGACACCGGGAACGAGCTCTGGCGGACATTTACCATTCCCGGTCCCGGCGAACCAGGGCACGAAACCTGGCCCGCGGGTGACGAATGGAAACACGGAGGCGCGCCGATCTGGGTCACCGGCAACTACGATCCCGCGACGAACCTCGCGTACTGGGGCACCGGCAACGGCGGACCCTGGATGGGGGATCAGCGTCCTGGCGACAACCTGTATACGACGTCGGTGATCGCGCTCGACGTCACGACGGGCGCGCTCAAAGGCCACTTCCAGTATCACCAGAACGACGCCTGGGACTGGGACGAGGTGTCGCCGCCAATCCTCGTCGACTACAAGCGCAACGGCCGCACGGTCAAAGGGCTCATCGATGTGGCGCGTAACGGGTATCTCTGGTTTCTCGAACGCCCCTCGACTCCGCTCGGGGCAGGCAGCGCGATCAAGTTCGTCGAAGGCAAGCCGTACGTGTACCAGAACGTGTTCAAGAGCCTCGACCCGAAGACAGGGCGGCCTGAGGTGGATCTCGCTCGTAAACCCGGAACCGGGAAGACGGCATCGTATTGTCCCGACGCCCACGGCGGGAAGAACTGGCCGCCGATCGCGTACAGCCCGAAAACGCGAATGATCTACATCCCGGCCACCAACAACCTGTGCGGCGAAACCATCGGCGTGCCGGTGACGTACGAACCGGGCCGCAACTTCGGCGGCGTGTCGGGGTTCGGCTCCTCGATGGCGCCAGGCGCCGACCACTTCGGCGAAGTGCAGGCGTGGAACGTCGACACGGGCAGGCTCGCATGGAAACACAACTTCGCCAAGTCGCCCAACTGGGGATCGATCCTCACGACGGGAGGCAATCTGGTGATCAGCGGCGGCACAGCAGACCGCAAGCTGCACGCCTTTGACGCCGCCACGGGAAAAGTTCTCTGGGAGTCCGAAGCCTTGAATTCCGGCGTGCTCGCTCCCCCTGCCACGTTCCTGATTGACGGCAACCAGTACATCGCCGTCGAATCCGGATGGGGCGGGGACGTGCTGGGCACTCAGGCCGCGCTCAATCGCCTCGTGCCGGGCGAGTATCCGCCGGTGCCGACCGGTGGCGCGGTGTACGTGTTTTCGGTGGAATAGAAGCCGCCGTCCCTCGCCTGCTCATTCCTTGAGCTCGATGCCGAACCGTTCGGCCATCCGATAGAGCGTCCGCCGGTCGATGCCGAGGATCTCGGCGGCGCGGGTCCGATTGCCCTTCGCCGCGTCGAGGACGTGCAGCAGGTAGCGGCGCTCGAGATCGTCGAGCGTGGTCAGATTCGGCAAACGACGGTTCGTCGGGCGCGCGGCTGGCACGGCGGGACGGTGTCCGGCAGATCGAAGGCTTCGATGACCGATCCGCGGCTGGAGACGACGAGCCGCTCGATGGTGTTGCGCAGCTCGCGCACGTTGCCCGGCCAGGGGTGCCGCATCAGCGCATCGAGCGCATCGGCCGACAACACCTTCTTCTTCCCGGCGCGCGCGCAGGCATCCTCGAAGAAGCTGCCGATCAGCAGCGGGATATCGGCGCGCCGCTCGCGAAGCGGCGGCACGCGGATCACGATCACGCTCAACCGGTAGTACAGGTCCTGCCGGAAGCGATCCTCGGCGACCGCCTGCTCGAGCGGCACGTTCGTGGCGGCGATGACGCGCGGCGAGACCTTGCAGCGATCGGTTGCCGCCGACCGGCCGGACCTCGCCCTCCTCGAGGACGCGCAGCAGGCGGACCTGCAGGGCGGGCGTCGTGTCGCCAATCTCGTCGAGCAGCACCGTGCCGCTGCCCGCCTGCTCGAACACGCCCTTGTGGTCGGCCACGGCGCCGGTGAACGCGCCGCGCTGATGCCCGAACAGCTCCGACTCGAGCAGCGTATCGGCGATCGCGCCGCAATTGATGGCGACGAACGGCTCGCGCGCGCGTGCGCTGTGGTCGTGAATCGCCCGGGCGACCAGCTCCTTGCCGACGCCGCTTTCGCCGACGATCAGCACCGGGGCGGACGAGTCGGCCGCGTGCGCGATCTGCTTGTAGACCTCGAGCATCGGCGCGGTGCGGCCGATGAGGCTGCCCGGCGGGCTGGCCGGCATCTCCGGCGGCCGGCTCCGCCGCGCGCGCGCCCTGCTCGAGGGCGCGATCGACGATGCGCTTGACGTCGGCGATGTCGAACGGCTTGCTGATGTAGTCGAACGCGCCGGCGCGAACCGCCTCGATCGCGGTCTCGAGCGTGCCGAACCCGCTGATCAGCACGACCGGGCTGCCCTGTTCGGCGTTGAATCGGCGCAGGAGATCGAGCCCCGAGCTGCGGCGCGTTCAGGTTGATGTCCGAGATCAGCAGATCGAACGAGTCGTGGCGGATCCTGGCGAGCGCCGTGTCCGGATCCTGCACCGACACGAACTGCCGATCGGGCGCTGCGAGCAACTCCTCGAGGAACGTGCAGGTCTCCGCATCGTCGTCGACGAGGAGGATGCGAGGCATGGCTAGGACGGCGCTCCTGCTCTGAGTCGGCGGCGGGGAGGTCGATGACGAACAGCGCGCCCGTCGGGCTGGTTGGAGCGGAGATCGAGCCGCCGTGCGCCCGTACCACGTCGCGCACGATGGCGAGGCCGAGGCCGGTGCCCTGACCGGCCGGCTTGGTCGTCACCCACGGATCGAACAGGCGGTCCATGACCGCGGCCGGAATCCCGGACCCGTGTCGGCGACCTCGACGCGGACCCCGTCCGGGCGCGCCGTCGCGGCGATCGACAGCGTGCCGCCGCCGGGCATCGCGTCGAGCGCGTTGGTGACCAGGTTGAGCAGCGCCATCTCCAGTTGCGTGGCGTCGGCCTTGACCGGCGGCAGATCCTCGGCGATCGAGACGTCGCAGTCGGATATGCGAGCGCGACAGCCGCGGCTGGGCCACCTCGCGGACGCGCTCGATGATGTCGGCGAGCGCCACGAGCGTCGAACGCCGACGGCTGGCGCGCGTGGTCGAGCATCGTCCGCAGCACGCGCGTGACCTGCTGGATCTGCGCATCGACGGTCCGCAGCCGCGAGCGGGTCCGATCGTCGGTCCTCGGGATCGTCGCGGATCATCTGAACGTAGCCCGACACGAGGTTCAGCGGCGTGCCGGCCTGATGGGCGACGTTGGCGGCGACCTGACCCAGCGCCGCCACGCGCTCGGCACGCGCGAGCGACTCGCGCAGCGCGAACAGCTCGCTCTGGCTGGCTGCCAGCTGCGCATTGCGGAGCGACAGATCGCGCGTGGCCTCCTCGATGCGATCGTGCAGCGATTGGTTGAACCGCTCCAGCTGATCGAGCATCTCGTTCAGTCCCGCGGCGATCGTGCCGAGCTCGTCGCGCCGCGTCATCGTCGTCCGCGCGCGCAGATCGCCTTCCGCCGTCTCGTTCATGGTCCGCAGGATGGCGCCGAGCGGCTGGCCGACGCAGCCGGCGGACGGTGAGGTGGACGAGGATCGTCACGAGCACGATGGTCGGGACCGCGAACCCGAGGGCGACGCGAAGTCCGTGCGTGCGCGCCTGGAGCAGGCTCTCCAGGCCGACCGTGACCGCCACGGCGTAGTGCTCGCGCCGCGGCACCGGCAACGCGAACATCACCACGCGTGCTGCTGCGCATCGCTGGCGAGGCCGTTTGTGGCGATGGCGCGTCCCGCGAGCTCCAGGACCTCCGCGCGTTCTTCGGTCGACGTGCTCGTGAACACGCGCAGGTGGCCGGTCTCGTCGGCCTCGATGACCGAGATCGCATCGAGCACCGGATCGGCTTCGACCAGGTCGTGCAGCGTATCGCGAATGTCGAGCGGGTCGAGCGGCGGCGGCCGTTCGCGCGAGGTCGTCGGCGGCCGATTGCGCGCCCAGCCGCGCCGCGTCCACCAGGTCGCCGTCGATGTGCTCGCTCGAACGAGCGCACTTCCAGGTACGCCACGCTCGTGACCACGCCGAACACGATGAGCGCGACGAGGAACGACAGCCGCGTGCCGAGCGACAGGTCCTGAAGCCATTTCGCCACAGTGGGGCGAATCTGCGCGTTCATCCACGTCGTCGCCGCGACATCGATATCAATGCAACTCATCGCGGATCCAGTCGTTTATCGGATTGTAACGTAGTTGGCCCGGTCGGCACGCCCTTTGACACTGCATGACAGCGTCCGGTTCACGCGCCAGCACGAGGCGGTCATGAGGAAAGGACTTTCGGTTCTGTTGATGTCCGCCGCGATGGTCTCCGGCGTCGCCGGCGTTCGCGCAAGCCGACGCCGCAGTCGATCGCGGGCCAGTCGGCGTCCGGCGACCGACGTTGAGGATGGGCGGAACGATCGACAAATACGATGCATCGACCGGCATCCTGTCCCTGTCGACCTCGAACGGGACGGTGCAGGTCCCGCTCGCGCCGACGGCGCGCATTCGCCAGGGCTGGCACAAGATCGATCCGTCGGAGCTCGAGAAACTGGTCGGGTACCGCGCGACGGATCCGGCTACTCGGAATCCGGCGGCACCAAGACCGTCGAATCGGTTCACGTCTTCGGAAAAAACGAGAGGAGAGTGCGATGAGTTCACGTGTGCTAGTCGTCAACGACGATCTTCAGGCGGCGAAACCGGTCATCAGTCATGCTGGCCAGCCGCGGGTACGATGTTCGGACGGCGAGCGACGCCGAATCGGCGATGTCGAGCGTTCGCGCTGTGGTGCCCGGCGCTGGTCATCGCCGACCTCGAGATGCCGCTCGTGGACGGGATCGAGCTGTGCCGACGGGTGCGACGAGATCGTCGAACGTCGCCGATCATCGTCGTGTCCGGCAACAGCGACGGGCGGTCGGAGGTCGGCGGCGCTCGATGCAGGAGCCGACGACTACCTCGTGAAGCCGTTCAGCACCGACACGCTGCTCGCCCGGGTGCGGGTGGCGCTCCGGCGAAGCGTGGGCGACGCCGGAGGCATCGGCGCTCGGCGTCGGGGAATTCCACATCGACTTCGACGACCGGCGTGTCCGGGTCACGGACAGCCGGTTCGCCTGACGCCGAAGGAATTCGACCTGTTCGTGTTCATGGCCCGACATCCGAACCGCGTGCTCGCGCACCGGACGCTGCTCGGTGCGGTGTGGGGTGAGGCGTCCGAGGATCAGTCCGAATACCTGCGCGTCTACGTGGGGCAGCTGCGCAAGAAGCTGGAATCCGACCCGTCGAAGCCGCGCTACCTCGTCACCGAACCGTGGGTCGGATACCGGTTCAACCCCACAGGACTGGTTCACTGAGCGCGGACGAGGCGTTTTGCATCGGCGCCTCGCACAACCGCCACGAGAACAGGCATGAAAGCGATCGAAAGCGACGGCCCGCATGGCGATTCGCAGCGAATCTGCGTGGCATCGCGCGTGCAGCCTCTTACGGTGTTCATTCAAAGCCGCGTGAAACGCGGCGACATCGCGAGCACGATGCAGGACGCTGCGTCGGCACGCAGGAGGACGCAATGAAAACGTTGATGACGGCAGTCGTGGCGACCGTGTTGACCGCAGCACCGCTCTTCGCCCAGGAGAGCGGCGGACCGAACGCAAAAGGATTCATCACCGGACTCGGAGGCTTCGCGAGTTCGCTGGGCGCGACGACGGGGAACGTGATGGTCGAGGGCGGTGTCCGGATCGCGCCGCATGTCATGATCTTCGGCAACGGCGGCCGGTTCGGCAATCTGCAGGCGGACCTGCAACCCACGCTCGACGCGGCGACCGCAGCGCTGTCGGCCAGCCAGGGGCTCAGCGTGACAGGCGCGGGGAGCCTGCCCGCGTGGTACACCACCGGGGGCGTGCGCGTTGAAGTGCCGGCCGGGCACCGGATCCTGCCGTATGTCCTCGGCAGCGTCGGCGTCGCACGCCTCAATCCATCGGCCCAGTTCGCGTTCTCCAGCGGGACGCTGCCCGATGGGTCCACGCCGGAAGTCGGTTCGGATGTGACCACGGAACTCATCTCCACCGGCAGCTACACCGACCCGCCCGCGAGCACTGCACCGATGTTCAGCTTTGGAGGCGGCGCGCAGATTCCGGTCGCGCCGCACTGGGTCGTCGACGCCGCGTATCGCTACTCGCGGATTGCCGCGGACGCGACGCTGAGTGCGTCGCCGCTCGTCACGAATGGCATGACCTTCGGATTCGGCTACCGCTTCTAATCCATGATGACGGTGCGCCCGTGCGTCTGACCACAGCCAGTCACGGCGGATTCGCGACACCACGCAGGATGCCGGCGGCGGCGGGCACGCTCGCCGCCGGTGTCCTGCTGCTCGTCTTCGCCCTCGACCGGACGACGGGATCCGCACCGGTTCAGCATCTGTACTATCTGCCGATCATTCTCGCAGCCGCCAGGTTCGGGATGACCGGGGGCGTGGCCGCGGGCCTGTCGGCGATCGCCTTGTATCACGTGGCGAACCCGCAGCTGCTCACCTTCAGGTACGGGGAAGCGGATCTCGTCCAGGTCGCGTTGTTTCTCGCGGTGGGGACGATCACGGCGAAGCTGACGCAGGACGGCAGTCGGCTGCGCCGCCTCGCGATGACGGACGATCTCACGGGTCTCCACAACCTGCGCTCGTTCGAGGCACGGCTCGAGACGATGGTGCGCGCGTCCACCAACTCGCGCACCCCCGTCTCGCTGCTCGTGCTCGATGTGGACCGCCTGAAGGACCTGAACGATCGCCACGGCCATTTGACGGGCGCTGAAGCGGTTCGGACCGTGGGCCACCTGATCGCGCAGCGACTCCCGCCCGATGCGGTGGCATGCCGATACGGCGGCGATGAGTTCGTGATTGCGGTTCCGCACTGCCCGATGTCGCGGATCCAGCTGGTCGCCGACGATCTGCGTCGAGCCGTCCACGACTGCGCGCCGGTGCTGTCCGGGCAATCGTTTGCCGCCGGGACGCTCTCGATCAGCGTGGGCGCCGCCTGTGCATCCTTCCCTCGGGGAACCGCCTTGCGAATCGTGCCGCGGCGAGACGTCGAAACGGGTGAGTCGTTATTCCGGGCCGCAGACGCCGCGCTCTATCGAGCGAAGGCCGGGGGCCGCAATCAGGTCTGTGTGGCCTGAAGAAACGGTCGTTGTGCTGAGAAAACGTCCTGGTCCAGTCGTGAGCCTGTGTGGTGTCGTGGATGTTGATCCCGGTGGCGGCCTTCGCGCAGAACGCGGCACGGCCGAACGCCGACGTGTCGCTTCTGCGCAATCTCAACGCGTCGGTCGAAGATCTGACCGCGCAGGGTATCCCTCGAGCGTCGTGCAGGTGCTGGTCACGGGCTATGGTCCGATCGAGGACCACGCACGCGGCGATTCCGGCCTGGTCATCGGACGGCAGCGCAGCATCGGCTCGGGTGCGATTGTCGACCCCGACGGCTACATCATCACGAACGCGCACGTCGTCGCCGGCGCGAGGCGTGTCCAGGTCGTGCTGCACCGGGATACGACGGCGAGCGGGCCCGTGCGCTCGCTGGCGACGTCCGCCAGCCAGACCGTCGACGCCCGCATCGTCGGCACAGCAAACGATATCGACCTCGCGCTGCTCAAGGTGGACGTCTCGGACCTGCGCGCGCTGCCCGCTCGCCGACTACGACGCGATCCGGCAGGGCGAGATCGTCTTCGCGTTCGGCAGTCCCGAGGGGCTGCGCAACTCGGTCACGATGGGCGTCGTCAGCTCAGTGGCCCGGCAGCCCGATCCCGACAGCCCGACGATCTACATCCAGACGGACGCGCCGATCAATCCGGGCAACAGCGGGGGGCCGCTGGTGAACGTGGACGGCGAGCTCGTCGGCTTGAACACCTTCATTCTGAGCGAGTCCGGCGGGAGTCAGGGGCTGGGCTTCGCGATTCCGAGTGCGATCGTCGCCTCGGCGTACCCGCAGCTGAAGAAGTACGGACACCTGCACCGGGGGCTGATCGGGTTCAGCATGCAGGCGATCACGCCGGAGCTGGCCGCGGGCCTCGACTTGCCGCGGAGTCGGGTGTCATGGTGTCCGACGTGCTGCCCGACAGCGCGGCGGAAGAGGCCGGCCTCGCCATCGCGGACGTCGTCGAGACGGTGAACGGAAAGCTGGTCGAGAGCGTGCCGATGCTCTCGCTCGAGTTGAGCCGGTACGCGGCGGGCGAGACGCTGACGCTGGGCCTTCTCCGAGGCGCGGAGACGATGTCGGCGCAGATCACCGTCCGCGAGCTGCCGCATCCGATCGACGATCTGTCCGCGCTGGCCGATCCCGAGAAAGGCTCGGTCCCGAAGCTCGGCATCATCGGCATCGACGTGGCGGACGAGACGGCGGCCTCTGTTGCCTGCGCTGCGTATTTCATCCGGCGTCTTCGTGGTCGCGCGCACCCGCGCGTCTGTCCGGCAACGGGGTGCCGCTGGTCGCCGGGGACGTGATTCATGCGGTGAACGGCATCACGGTGAGAAGCATCGACGGCCTGCGCGTGCTCCTCGGCGATGCGACGCCAGACAGCGAGCTGGTCCTGCAGATCGAGCGCGACGGCCAGCTGCAGTTCGCGACCTGCCGGATCTATTGAGACTGATTCGAGGCGTCTACTCGTTCAGCATTTCCGAGAAGACTGAGAACTCGGGGATGCGTTCGCAGACGGCCTTCGCGGCCGCTGTGATCGGCACCGCCAGCAACAGTCCCCACGCTCCCCAGATCCATCCCCAGAACAGGAGACTCACGAAGACGGCGACGGCGTTCATCGCGCCGACCCGGCTCATCAGCAACGGCGTCAGGACGTTGCCCTCCACCGCGCCGATGACGATACACACGCCGCCCACGCCGATCGCCATGCCGATGGATCCGAACTGTACGAACGCGGCGAGGGTCGCGGCGAGGACAACGAGGACCGGGCCCACTATGGGCACGGCAAAGAGGAACGCAGACAGCACGCCCCACACCCCGGCGTCATCGAGGCCAACCATCCGGAAGGCGAGCCAGATCGCCACGCCGACGATCATGCTGATGACGGCGCGCGCGATCAGGAAGCGCTCGATTTGCCGGTTGATCTCGGTGAGGATCTCGACGGTGATCTTCTTGTCCGACAGGGTGGGGACGATGTGCACGAGTTTCCGCCGATACAGGTCGCCCGCGGCAAGGAGGTAATACACCAGGCAGAGCACCGCGATCATCTGGCCCGCGAACTCCATCGCGCCGTACGATCCCTGCCGCACCCAATCCGACCACTTGAACGTCGGCTCCTCGATGCGTACCGGCGTGACGCCGTCCTGGCGACCTCTCTTTCCTCCCGTGCTCGCGGCTGATTCGAGCTCCCGTACTGCGGCCTGCACTTTCGCGACCGTCGGCGTACCGCTGGTCACGTTCTGTATCGCCTGCGCGAGCGTGTGCGCCGCGACGGGGAGGCGGCTGACGAAGGCGGTCGCTTCGCCGCGCAGCGCATACGCACCTCCACCGACGACCACAAGGAGCGCCGTCAACAACAGTGGTACCGCCGCCGCGCGCGGTATGTGATGAGCGGCCATGGACGCCACGATTGGCTCGAGCGCGTAGCTGATCAGGACGCTCAGCACCAGAGGTATCCAGACACTCTGGCCCCACCAGAGACCGACGATGATCGCGAGCGCCACGACGATGCGCGCGTACGCGATCAATCGATCCACCGAGTTGCGTCGCGCCTTGCGTTCGGTGGCGCGCGCGACGCGCTCAGCGGCAGCGTCCTTGTCGCGCTCAGCAGCGGCCGCCTTGTCCGTAGACGTCGACGGGGATGAGGGCACCATCGTCAGCATGATGAGGGACCATCACAAACGGTGCCAGAAGCTCAGCGTTCGTTGCGCGCTCCACTCAACGAGGATTGCACGCCAGCTGCTTTGACTGAGCTGTGGCTCTTATCTTGAATAAGTACCGGGAGGAGGCCCTATGTTTGGAAAAATCTTCGGCAGTGTACTTATTGCGTCGGTGATGGTGTCCGGAATCGCTACGAACCTTCACGCTCAGGAGTCGGACGAAGCGAAGAAAGCAAAGCAGGACGCGAAGCAGGCCGGCAAGGAGGCCGGGAACGCCGGCAAACAAGCCGGCGAGGCCGGCAAGGACGCGGGCAAGGCGGCGGCGCACGCGGGCAAGGCCACAGGAGAAGCGGCGAAGAAGGGCGCAAAGAAGACCGGGCAGGTCACGAGCGATGCGGCGAAGGAAACGGCGGAGGGTACGAAGAAGGCTGTCACTCCGGATACGACCAGCGCCGCGTGCAACGACGGCACGGTTCAGACGGGCAAGACCAAGACGACCGCATGCGCCGATCACGGCGGCGTGAAGAACTGATGCTATCGTGTTGACGCACCGACCGGCTTTGTATCTTGGTGTGGCGTCCATTCTATTCTCGGCAGCGAGCGTATCGGCTCAAACCGACAGCCGCCTGGCTGTCGGTGCGAGCGTCACGACGCGGGTGGCGACCTCGGAAGAGGCCGGCAGCGGCGCTGCCGTCAACTTTGAGTGGCGCATCGGTCACGCGATAGCGGGGTGGGGTCCCCAGTTGTCGCTGTTCAGCTGGTTCGACACCGACGTGCAGCGTCCTATCGGCGCGGGTACGATCGATCCCGGCCATATTCGCATCAGGCCGCTCCTGGCCGGTTACGGATATACCTGGGTCCGCCGCCGCACGGCGATTACGGCGGACGTGGTCGGCGGGTACTCGCTGAATTCGTTCAGGCTCGATTCAGCGGCACTGGCGGAATACGAGCGGCTTCTCGGCGCCAGCGGGATAGAGTCAGAGGCGACCAATGCGTGGGCCATCAAGCCGGAGGTTCAGGCTTGGTACGACATCAATACGCGGTTCGGGTTGAAACTGAACGGCGGCTACCTGATTGCGCGGCCGTCACTGGTGCTTCGAAGCTCGCTCGGTGAAGTTGTCGTCCCCGTTCACGCCGACACATTTCTGATCACCGCCGGACTCGTGTACTCGCTGTTTTGAACGGGTATCAATATATGCGTCATCCCAGGCGGCTTGTGTTGCTCATTCTGCTCGCCGTCGCCGTGGTCGTGGTGGTTGCCATCATCGTCGTTGGTTCCAGGGTGTCGTTCTCGTCGGAGACGGCACGCGCGAGGGTCATCAAGGCCCTGGAATCCCAATTGGACGGAGACGTCGACCTCGACGACCTGCAGATCAAGGTGTTGCCGCGGCTCCGGGCGGAAGGCCGCGGTCTCAGAATCCGTCACAAGGGGCGGCGCGACGTGCCGCCCTTGATCTCCATCGCGCACTTCTCGGCCGAGGGCAGCTTCATCAACCTCTACCGGCGGCATGTCAGTCATCTGCAGGTTGACGGGCTCGACATCGAGATCCCGCCGGATCGCAATCGCGACCCGGGAGATAAAGACGCCGACGGCGATGGAGATGGCAAGAGCGGCGGCGATCGGCGTCGTTCCGAGCGCGTTTCCGCGGCCAAGACGGTTGTCATTGACGAGATGACATCGACCAATACGCGGCTGGTCATCATCCCGAAGGAATCCGGCAAAGAGCCGAAGGTGTGGGCGATCCACGAACTTCGGATGCACGACCTCGGGGTCGGTCGTCCGATGCCCTTCGAGGCGACGCTCACCAACGCGATCCCTCCAGGCGAAATCGGGACAAAAGGATCGTTCGGCCCCTGGGACGCGGAGACGCCAGGCTTGACGCCGCTCGACGGCACGTTCGTGTTCGACCACGCCGACCTCGGCGTCTTCAAGGGGATCTCCGGCATCTTGTCGGCTCGCGGATCCTACGGCGGCTCGCTGAATCGGATCGACGTCCACGGCGAAACGGATACGCCGCAGTTCCGCGTGACGGCGAGCGGCAACCCTGTTCCGCTTCGAACCAAGTACCACGCGATTGTCGATGGGACCAACGGCAACACGTTTCTGAATGAGGTCGACGGCTCGTTCCTCAACACGTCGCTCGTGGCAAAGGGCGCCGTGATCAGCGCGCCGGGAAAGCCGGGACGGATCGTGACGCTCGACATCACGATGGACCGTGCCCGCCTTGAAGACGTCCTGCAACTGGCGGTCAAATCGGCCAGGCCGCCGATGACGGGCGCGCTGCGCCTCACCACGAAGTTCGTGCTGCCGCCCGGAGAGCGCGAGGTCGTCGAACGGCTGCGTCTCGACGGGAAGTTCGCGATCGCCGGCACGCGCTTCACCGATCCGGGCGTGCAGACGAAAATCAACGAGCTGAGTCATCGGAGCCGCGGGAAGACGGCGGAGGAGGACAAGCAGCGCGTGTCCTCGCAATTCGACGGAACCTTCAAGCTCGGCGGCGGGATGCTGACCATTCCAACGGTCACGTTCGACGTGCCGGGATCGGTCGTGCGCCTGGCGGGCACGTACAAGCTCGTTCCGCAGACGATCGACTTCAGCGGAACGCTGGAGACCGACGCCACCATCTCTCAGATGACGACCGGCATCAAGAGCAAGCTGCTGAGGGTCTTCGATCCGATTTTCGAGAGGAGAAGCGGGGGAGGAACCGAGATCCCGATCAGGATCAGCGGACAGCGGAACAATCCGTCGTTCGGCATCGACAAGGGCCGCCTGTTCAAGCATCGAGACGAAAAGTAGGGCCTACCGCGTCGCGGTGCGCCAGCCTCCGTCCACGTACGCCGTGCGCGCGGCCTCGCTGTACGGCACCGGGCAGACGATCGCGCGGATCTCCACCTGCTCGTGGCGTTCGACCGCCGGCTTGGACGTGCCGCCGTTCTCCTCGCCCCAGACGAAGACGACATCGTTGCCGACGTCCGCGTGCTCGGCATCGAGGATCGCGAGCGTCAGCATCTTGCCGGCGTTCGCGCTGTAGCCTACCCAGGTCGACACGCCGATCGTCTTGCCGTTCTTCGTGACCTTGTCGTAGGGGTGCATGGAATAGACCGCCGACGGAAATTCCATGAACTTGGCGCGATGGTCTTTCTCGAACTGGCTGCCGATGGCTCGCATCACGTCTTCGGTGCGGAGCTCGAGCGTGACCTTCTTGCGATGCGGTCCCCTGGCGCGCTGCTCGAGCGCCTCGCGGCCGATGAAGTCGTGATCGAACTTGACGTGCGGTCCGTAGCCGAGGTCCCAGGGCGTCAGGTAGTAGTCCTCGATGTTCGTCGAATCGAAGCTGCCGCCGATCGACGACGTGGCCTCGTAGCAATCGGCCGGGAGCCACTGACGATAGGCCTTCATCTTCTGGCCGGTATAAACAGCCGGGAGCGGTGAGGGAATCCAACCCGATTCCAGGGTGTTGGCCGAGTAGGCGCGGCCGCCCACCTGCCGCAGTCCGAATTCCTCGCCGGCCTTCACGATGGCCTCACGCACGGCCTCGCCCTCCGCGAACGGTCCGAACATCTCGTACCCGGGCTGCCCGGCCATGCCGTGCCGGAGCGTGCGGACGGACTTGCCGGCGACGGTGATGCGGCCCATGTTGAAGAACTTGAGCTCGGGCGGACGCGTCCCCAGCAGCTTCTCCATCACCTTCATGGCGTGCGGGCCCTGGAGCTGGAAACGGTACGACCGGCGATTGAGGGGATCCCTGCGCGCGGCCGACCGTTCGTCGAGTTCCACCTTGACGTTGTAGCCGCCCGTGGCCGCGTGAAAGCGAATCCAGTTGAGCACCGGGATTCGTCCCACCAGGTTGAACTGATTCGGATCCAGGTAGAACAGGATCACGTCGCCGATCACGTAGCCGTCGTGGCTGCACGGCACGAACTGCTTGGCCTTGTCCACCGTGAAGGCGGCGAAGCTGTTGACGCCCAGGTGCGAGAGCAGCTTCAGGGCGTCCGGTCCTTCCACCGACAGCTCCGCCATGTGGTAGGACTGGTTGAACAGCACGCAGGTCTTCTGCCACGCCTGCGTCTCGTCCCGCCAGTTGGTGAATTCGGGCGGCACGCCCGGATAGACGTTGGGGCCGCTCTGCAGATTGCGGAGCAGCGTCACCGGGTTGCCCGCGGCTTGTATGACGTCCTCGAGACTTCTCATACGGCGTAGTTTACCGCGGGTTCTTCGAAGTCGACTCGCGTCAGGCGGGGAGATCCGGTGCGCCGTTCAGCCCGAAAGGCGGCCGGCCGATGCGCCGCGCTATCATCAAGCGGCGATTTGTCTGAAAATACGGTCGAGGAGTCGAAGTGATCATGGGCATCATGAAGGGGATCGGTCCGAACGCGCGCAGCCGTGAGCGCGCCTTAATCGTTTTCACCGCCCTGATCGTCCTCGCATTGCTCCTGCCGGAGGCCGCGGGCGCGCACAACGTGTCCAAGAGGGACGCGACGTTTGTCGTGGCGAACAATGGCCGCGCCATCGTCCCGTTTCTCTACCTGGGCGCGAAGCACATGGTCACCGGATACGACCACCTGCTGTTCCTGGTCGGCGTCATCTTCTTCCTCTACAAGCTGAAGGATGTCGCCCTCTACGTCAGCCTCTTTACCATCGGTCACAGCCTCACGCTGCTCCTGGGCGTCCTCGGTCACATCCACGCCAACCCGTACATCGTCGACGCCATCATCGGCTTTTCGGTCGTGTACAAGGCCTTTGACAACATTGACGGCTTCAAACGCGTCCTGGGGTTCCAGCCCAACACGAAGATCGCCGTGTTGATCTTCGGCTTGTTCCACGGGTTCGGGCTCGCAACGAAGCTGCAGGAACTGGCGCTGTCACAGAACGGCCTCGTGCCAAACATCGTGAGCTTCAACGTCGGCGTGGAAATCGGGCAGGGGCTGGCGCTCGTGGCCGTGTTCATCGGCTTGAGTTACTGGCGCACGCGCCCCGGGTTCCTGCGGCACGCGTTTGTGACGAACACGATGCTGATGGTCGGCGGGTTCCTGCTCGTCGGCTATCAGATCACCGGTTATGTGGTGACGCGATGACGGATCAGCCGAACGCTGCTCAACGGGACGTGCCATCGCTCGGCAAGATTGTCGCGGCGACTGTGGTCGCGCTGATCGTGGCCTGCATCATCCTGGTCACCGTCGTCCTGCCGGCGGAATACGGGATCGATCCGCTCGGAACCGGCAAAGCCCTCGGGCTGGGCGATCTGGCGAGGGCCACGGAACCGGCCGCGGCAAACCCGACGCGGGAGGCTGCGGCCGCCGCGGGCGAGGTCGCGTCGATCGCGCCCGTGCTGGAGCCCGCAGTCAACGGCGAGGCGCCGAGGGTCAGGGGCGCGTTCATCGCGCAGCCGGGCCCGTACCAAGTCGATTCAAGGGAGATCACGCTCGCGCCCGGGGAAGGGATGGAGATCAAGTACAACATGAAGAAAGGCGCCGGCCTCGTCTTCTCGTGGAAGGCGAGCGCGAAGCTGGCGTTCGAGTTCCACGGCGAGCCGAACGTCAAGCCGGCGGGCAAAGAAGGCACCGACTATTTCGAGAGCTACGAGCTCGACGACAAGACCGGCCGGGATCAGTCCAACGCGACGTTCCTGGCGCCGAGCACGGGCATCCACGGCTGGTTCTGGGAAAACAAGAGCGACAAGCCGGTCACGCTCAAGCTGGTGTCGGCGGGTTTCTACGACTGGATTCTGCAGAACCGCAAGGACAAGCAAACCGCCCTGAAACCCATGGACCCGTACGCGCTGCCCGGCCATCCGAAGGTTCCGGACGAAGTGTTCCGCTGACGCTAGCCTGCCGCGCGCACCACGCGGTCGCGCGCCTCCGCGAGCCCCTGCTTCAGGCCCGGGGCGAGCTGCAGATCCGGCTCGGTCAGCAGCGTGTACCGGACTGAATTGCCGGGCACGTCGCTCGCGAGCGCTGTCACAAGATCCAGCAGGACGTTGTAGGCGCCGCGTGTCCTGCCGGCGGCACGGTCCGTCGCCTGAGAAGGCGTCACCGCGCAGAACGCCGAACAATCGATCAGATCGTTGTTCGAGTTGATGTACACGGCGCCGTTGATGACCTGGCAGCCTTCCGACCACGAGTTCACGTCGCGAGCCATTCCCATGCCGCCCCAGTGAACGTTGATCGACGGCTCCGCCTCGAGGCCGCCGGCGAGATCGGCGTCGTCCAGGCGCTTGTCATTCTTCGACCGGACGACCAGCACGCCTTTCCCCTGCGGTCGCAGCGCCAGGTATGTCTTCTTGTGCCAGCCAAAGTGGTAGTCGTGCTGGCCCTGCACGAGAAACGGCGTTCCCCGCGGGTTATCCGATGCGCCGGGTTCGGTGGACCCCTGGAACTTGAATACGAGTCCCTTCAGCAGCAGCACGAACACATCGTCGAACTTGCCGCTGAACTCCGTGCGACGGACACCGATGAGATGCGGGCTGCCCTTGGCCGAGAAGTCCCATTGCGCCACGGCGCGCGTGTCGCTCGGCGCGTGGGCGTTCACCATCTGCAGCACGCGGTTCGGGCTCGCTTGATACTGCGCTTTCACCTGTTCCAGCAGCGAGAGCCAGTCGGTGTATTCCGTCTGCGCCGGGCCGCCTGACTGCCAACGCTCGATCGTGGGCGCCCAGTCGGGGCGGAGGTCCTTCTCGAGCCAGCGCTGCAGGTGCTGCTGCGACGCCGGCCCGAAGCGTCCGTCGGGCACGCAGTCGCGCTTCTCGATCGTCCTCACGTATTCCTGGAACAGCCGGATGGCCGACAGCGTTCGGTACCCGCAAATGCCGTCGACGGCTCCGCCGGGAAAAAACCCGATCGTCTTCAGTCCGCGCTGAACGTCCGACACGCTCAGAACGCCAGGACCGCCGGCGCCGAGACGACGGGTGACGATTCTGTCCGCGCCGGCCTGCACCTGGGTCAGCGGCAGGCGCGTGATCTGCTCGACCTCCTTCTCGTAGGCCGCGCACGCGGCATCAGTCACGTCGGGATCGCAGGATCCGAGTTCGATCATGAACGGGTTTCCTCACGGCAAGTCTGTACCAAGTCGCGCTCGATTGCTGAGTCTCCGGGCTCAGCCGTTGCGATCGAAGCTGCCGGGCGCGACAATGAACGGCAATCGGAGGTTGCCCGCATGACAGTCGGACAGGACGCCAGCAGCGACACGGACGTGCCGGTTTTGTTTGCCGGCGGTGGGCTCGTCGGCCTGTCCACGGCCATGTTCCTCGCCCAGCACGGGGTCGCGTCCCTCGCGATCGAGCGGCTGCGCAGCGGATCGCAGCTGCCGCGCGCCGCGTTCTTTCACATGCGCACGCTCGAACTGTTCCGCTCCGCCGGCATCGAAGACGATGTGCGTGCGCGATCGCTCGAGGAGTTCGAGCCCGAGGGATCCATCGTGTTGATGGACACCCTCGCGGGCAAGGTGCTCAAGGGCCTCGTCCCCGATCTCAACGCGGGCGTCGAGGCGTTCAGTCCCTGCCGGCGCCTGTTCATCACGCAGCCGGGGCTCGAGCCGATCCTGCGGCGCCGCGCCGAGGGCTCGGGCGCCCGCGTGCTCGCCGGCCACGAGGTGATCGGATTCGAGCAGGACGCGGCCGGCGTGACGACGACGGTGAGGGATCTCGAGACGGGAGGAGAGCGGACCATCCGCTCGAAGTATCTCGTCGGCGACTGACGGCGCCCACAGCCATGTCCGCGAGCTCGCCGGCATCGAGTTCGACGGTCGCGGCGTGTTCTCGAACTCCGTCACGATCTACTTCAAGGCGCCCCTGGCGCCGCTGCTCGCCGGCACGAACTTCAGCGTGATCTACATCGGCAACTCGCACCTCGGCGGCTTTTTCCGGCTCGACAAAGACCAGAACTCCGGGTTCCTGGTCGTCAACACGGCCGGCGACACGTCCACGCCCGAAGCGTCGAGCCCGGCGAACGACGTGCGCGAGGAAACGCTCGTCGCGCACGTGCGGCACGCTGCGGGTGTCGCGGATCTGCCGGTCACGATCACCGGAGTCGCGCGATGGCGGGCGACGTCCGATGTGGCGCGCCGTTTCCGCAACGGCCGCGTCTTTCTGGCGGGCGACGCCGCGCATCTGATGCCGCCCAACGGCGGCTACGGCGGGAACACCGGCATTCACGACGGCCACAACCTCGCGTGGAAGCTGGCGCTGGTGCTGAAGGGGATCGCCGGCCCGCGAACTGCTCGAGACGTATGAGGCAGAGAGACGGCCGGCCAGTGCGTTCACCGTGGAACAGGCGTACACCCGGTACGTCACGCGGACGGCCCCGTTCCTCGGGAAACAGGACTTCCAGCCGCCGGCCGACGACTTCGACATCGAGCTCGGGTACCTGTATCAATCGGGCGCCATCTTCACAGAACCTGGCGATCAGGGCGCGCCGGGGCGGACGCACGAGCATCCGGCCGAGTCGCGCGGCCGGCCGGGATCGCGCGCGCCGCACATGTGGATCGAGAAGGACGGCCGGAGGATTTCGACGCTCGACCTGTTTCGCGGGTCGTTCGTCGTCCTCGCGGGGGCCGACGCGGACGGCTGGCCCGAGGCCGTGCGTGCGGCGCAGACACGATTCCCCGGGCTTCAGGTCGAGGCGCACCGGATCGGTCGTGATGTCACCGATCCGGGAGGATTCACGACCGCGTTCGGCATCCAGCCGTCAGGCGCGACGCTCGTTCGTCCGGACGGTTTCGTGGCGTGGCGATCGGCGTCAGCCGTCGCGGATCCCGCGGCGGCGTTACGCGGCGTCCTGTCGGCGATCCTGATGCGCGCGTGACGACTCAGGGCGCCGTGCACGCCCAGCTGGCGGCGTCTTTGAGATCGCCCGACCCCTTGTACTTCGCGTACTGCGGATACGGGCAGAGCGGCCGTGACAGCCCCGACGTCTTGTTCGTCGCGGCGATGGCCGCCGGCGTGGCGCCCTTCTCGCGCCATGTCTCGAGCGTGCCGATGGTGTCGAACGTGTCGGGGCCCTTTCCGCCGCGGCAGTGGCCCATCCCCGGCACCATGAACAGGCGCGTGAAGTCGTTCGTCTCGGCCTTGCCCATCTTGTTGACCACGCTCTCGTAGTAGTCCACGGTGTTCTTTGGCGTGATGCCGGTGTCGCCCCAGCCCGCATAGAGCAAGAGCTTGCCGCCGTGCGCCTTGAACTTCTTCAGATCGGGATCGGTCGCGTCGACGAAGCCAATCTTCTGATCGATCGCCGGCATGTCGCGGTCGATGTCGAACGTGCGCCAGTCGTAGTCGGCATTCTGGAACGCCCAGATGCGGACGGTGTCGCTCACGTTGACCGCCTGGCTGCTGCGCTGCGGCGTCAGCGGGTTGCCCAGGATCTGGCCCGCGAAGATCGCTTCGCCCTTGCTGTTCTTCACGCCGCCGTAAAACATCTCGACGGCCTTGAGCTGCGGCTGCGTGAGGCACTCGCTCGACTCGGCGCCCGTGCACAGCAACTTCGAGAAGTCGAACGTGCACTGCTGCGGGTTGTTGAGGAACCCCTCGTGCAGCGTGTCGCACTTGTTCATCACGGCGTCGCTGACCATCTGCGCCTTCTCCGGCGAGATCGCCATGTCCGGGTGCCGCGCGAGCTCGATCTGGCGCGCCGTCCCGGACGTGTGCATGTGGATGTGCCGGTTTGCGAGCGCGCCGGCGATGATGCCGTCGTAGTCGTCGGGGAAGCGGGTCGCCGCCATGATCCCCTGGCGTCCGCCGGTCGAGCAGCCCTTGTAGTACGAATATTGCGGCGTGCGGTTGTAGAAGTCCCGAATCAACCGCTTCGACTCGACCGTCGTCTGATGCAGGGCGCGGTACGCGAAGTCGACGATCTTTTCCGGGTGGCCGAGCGCGAACATGCCGTTCGGACCGTCAGCGGCGTTGTGGCCGGTGTCGGTTGCGGCCGTCGCGTAGCCCAGGCGCAGCGCGATCTGCATGTCGCCGTAGCCCTGAATCGAGCCGGCGAACCCGCCGTTGCCGACCACGAGCAACCGCCCGTTCCAGCCGTCGGTCGGCATCCACAGCTCGCTGTAGATATTGGAGTCGGACGAGGGCCTGAGGGTCAGCTTGACGCGACAGTGCTGCGGAATGGGCTCAGCGCGCGGCGTGGCGGCAGTGCCGGCGGCTGGCGGCGCGCCGCGTCCGGCGCCGGGTGCCGGAGGCGGAACGAACACGCCGGCCGGCACGGTCTCGGCCGCGGTCACCGTCACCTGCGGGGTCGAGAGCATGCGCAGGCTGTCGCAGGTCGCCGGCGTCGACGCGCCGGCCAGAAGCATGAGCGTCAATGTCAGCATGGCTTCCTCGCTCGGTCTGCAGAGTTTTCGGGCAGAGTTTTCGGGGCGCTTCAGTAGTAGCTGGCGGTTTCGATGCCGGTCCCGGCCTTGAACGAGCTCCTGACGGCCTTGGACTTGAGATCGATCACCGTCACGGTCCCGTCGCCGTCGTTCAGGACGAGCGCGGTCTGGCCATCGGGCGCGAACGCGAAGCCCATCGAGCTCTTCCCGGCCCGCACGACCTGCTGTTTGCCGTGCAGATCGCCGACGTCAAGGATGTTGATGTAGGAATCCATGCCCCCGATGCCGCTGCAGACGAGCAGCGTCCGGCCATCCAGGCTCACTCTGAGCTTGTAACCGGCCTCCGAGTGTCCCTGCAGTTCGATCTTGTCGACGATGGTGTCTGATGATGGATCGATGACGAGCAGGTGCGGCGCCATGCCCTGGATCGCGAAGACGCGCTTGCCGTCGGATGACGCGACGATCCCGCGCGCGCCGCCGGCCGCGGGGAGCTTGCCGATCATCTTCCGCGTTTTCAGATCGACAACGCTGATGAAGTCCTGGCCCGACTGGTTCGAGACGTACGCCTTGCTCGCATTCGGCAGCACCGCCACCCAGTGCCCCGTACCCTGCACGTCGATCACCGATTCGATCTTGCGGGCCACCGGATCGATGACGAGCAGCACCTTGCTGATGTCGCAGACCACGTACAGCTTGCCGCTGGCGTCGATCTGAATGCCGTGCGGCGCCTGGTACGGCGCAATGTCAATCGTGCCCGCGACCTTCTGCCCGGCGAGATCGACAATCAGGATGCTCTGCCCCGGGTTCGGGTTCCGGTTGTAGACGCCGTCACCGTAGACGGGGATGTAGGCGGTCTTCAGATCGGGCGAGACGGCGAGGTCGTGCGCCGCGCCGGGGCCCGTGGGAAAGCTGGACAGCTCTTTTTCGGTCTTCGGGTCGAAGAACCGGATGTAGTGGCCGCGCTTGTCGACGAGGATCAGGCCCTTGCTGCCGGTGGCGTTGTTCGGGTCCGCGGCGCGAATGCCGGCCGCGGCTGCCACGACCAGTGCCATCGCGGCGGCCAGTGAGCGAACGAGAGTACGGGTTTTCATGTGTTTGACCTACTTTCCAACGAGGTGCTCGACGTCCTTGTTGTTCTCCTGGCAGATGTATTCAATGAGCTCGCCTTTGAGGAGCGTCGGCTTCGTCGTGAACGTCCACGGGCGCGAGAACGTCTTCGGATCCTCGATGACGTGGACGATTTCCATGTGGCCGAAATCGGTGCGCGTGATCCGCTCGGTCACTTTCATGTCGGACGAATGCGGGATGCCGGCCGCATCGATCCAGGTGATGTCGTTCTGGCCCACCGTTTCGACGACCAGCGTGTCGCCTTCCCAGTGGCCGATGGAGTCGCCGAGCCACGTGTGCTCGACCTTCGGATCGTGCTTCCGGCCGTCCGTGAAGATTTTGCGCCAGACATGCGCGCCGCCTTCGTAGACGATCCAGATTTCTTTCGGCGTCTGCAGGAAGCTCCACGGGTACGGCGTGGTCGTCATGCGCGGGACGCCGGGCGGCAGGCAGCGTGCCTCGGGATCCTCGCGCCCGAGGTCCGCCTTCCGCTTGTCGTAGACGGCGCGGGCGTCCGGCAGCATCGGTACCTCGACGCCGGCGCCGATCATGTCCACGTTCTGGCGGATCGCGTTGGGCTGCCAGTTGCCGGTCAGATCAGGATGCCCGTCGGCAGCGCGCGGCGTCGGCCCCGCCGGCGGCCAGTTGGGGTCCCCGCCGCGGCCCTGCGCGGCAACGGCCCCCGGGGTCAGCAAGATGGCCGCAACTGCGGCGGCTGCGAGAGTTACGTGTCGGAGTGTGCCCTGCATGCAGGGCAGATTATCACTGGCGCGCGCGAATGGCCACGGGAACTCCCGGGCGGGCCGCTGTTCCCTTATTGAACGGGGAGGTCCAGCAACCGGGCCGGGTTCTGCTTCATCATGAGGTCGAGCTCACGGTCGCTGATGCCCTGGCCCTTGAGCGCCGCGGCAAAGCCGGCCATGCCGTCCGGTGGCAGCATGATGCCGACCTGGCCCATGTCAGTCGACAGAACGATCGAAGCGGCGCCGACCTCGCGGACCGCGTCCGCCACATCGCCCATGCTGAACCTCGGCGTCCGTTTCAGCTCGGGAATCGTCAGGCTGTGCACGTAGACGATCTCGATGAACGCTCCGTCCTTCGCTGCCGCCTGCATCTGCGAGAGCGACATCGGCGGCGCCAGGCTCATCGCGTGGGTCACGACCATGTGCTTGAGGCCTTGCCGACGGCCCTCCCGGATGAGCGACAGCGCTTCCTCAGGCGACGAGTGCCCGGTCTCGAGCACGAGGTTGTATTTCCCGATCACGCCGATGGTTTCTCTGACTTCCGGCAGCAGCTCGCCGTCCCGCGACACGGGCACTTTGCCGACGTCGGAGGTGGGCATCCAGACGACTTTGCCGTATCCGCCCGTCACCCGGGCCATGTCCTCCACCGCCGCGGGGTTCACGCCGCCGGTGGCTTTGCTGAGGCCGATGCCACCGAACGCCTCGAATCCCGGAACCACCTTGCGGACCAGGTACGCCACTTCAGCCGTCGAGTGAAAGTGGCTCTTGAGGACCGCTCCCCGCATGCCGTGGGACACGGCGTCCCGGGCCAGTTCGATGGCATCGAGACGCCAGTTCTCGCTATCAGGAAGTTCGTGGACGTGGAAATCGATGGCGCCGACGAGCGCCGGATTGCGGGCGGGCGCTCCTTGCGATTGATCCATGCCGCGGCTTGCCAGGACACCTAACGACCCGAGCATTGCCAGCACGGCCCCGCCCATCAGCCGCAGCCGCGTGTCCGAACGCATCATGTTTCAGCCTCCCGCAAGTGCGCAGTGCCGGGAGCGATAGTAAGCCATCGCGCAACGATAATAGGTTCGCCGCGGCCACGTGGTGGCGTTAGAGTGAGCGTTGCAGCTGGAGCCGCTATGGTCAGCAGGACTGGAATCGGAATCGCCGGCGCGCTTTTCTTGATCTCGGCGGCGATCGGCGCCGCCACCCAGCTCGCACAGTCGGCCGGCCTCGAACGTCCCCTGTTCCAGGTCGACCCGGCCTGGCCGAAAATTCCGAACGGTTGGGCCCTCGGCCAGGTGTCGAGCGCTGCTGCGGACGCGAACGATCACATCTGGCTGCTCCATCGCTCTCGCGTGGTGCGCGCGGGCCAGAAAACCGGACCGCCCGTCATGGAGTTCGACGCGGCCGGCAACTACGTCCAGGGTTGGGGTGGAGCGGGCGACGGCTACGAGTGGCCTCGCAGCGAGCACGGCATCTTCATCGACTACAAGGGCTTCGTGTGGATCGGCGGGAACGGCGACGACGACCAGATCCTCAAGTTCACGAAGGCCGGCAAGTTCGTGATGCAGATCGGCCGCGGCGGCGAGAAGAAGACCAGCGCCGACACGCGAAATCTGTGGAAGCCCGCCGATGTCTTCGTCCATCCACAGACCAACGAGCTGTTTGTCGCCGACGGCTACGGCAACCGGCGCATCATCGTGTTCGACGCCGATACCGGGGCGTTCAAACGCATGTGGGGCGCCTTCGGCAACGCGCCGATGGACGATCAGGCCCCGGCCGGCCGATCCGCATCGGGCGCGACGAACCCCAATCGCGTGCCGGCCAAGGACCTCGCGCCCGACGATCCCGGTCCGCCGCAATTCGACACAGTCCATGGCGTCAAGGTATCGAACGACGGCCTTGTTTATGTCGCCGATCGCGGCGGGAAACGCGTGCAGGTCTTCACGATCGCCGGCAAGTACGTCGCACAGGTCTGGATCGACAGATGGTGCGAGGCCGTCGGCGAGGGATGCGGCAACGGGCAGACTGCCGCGAGCACGGCGTTCTCCGCCGACCCGGAACAGAGATTCCTGTACGTGGCGAGCCGGAGCCCCGCTCGCATCTGGGTGTTCGATCGCAAAACGCTTCAGCCGCTCGACTCTTTCGGCCGCCCCGGCATCGGCCCGGGCGAGTTCTTCGTGCTGCACCACATGACCACGGACTCGAAAGGTAACCTCTACACGTCAGAGGTCCAGGACGGCCGCCGCATTCAGAAGTTCGTGTTGAAAGGCTTCACGTCAGTCACGCCGTTCACAGGGAGTCGCAAGTGACACGCGCGCTTGCCCGCCGCGATCTCCTGAAGCTCGGTGCCGGCCTTGTCCTCACCGCTTCCACGGCCGATCGCGCGGTATCGCAGGAAGGGGAGGGCGCGGCTCGAGTACCTGCGCCGCCCGCCGGCTCGGCACGGCCGCCGGGCGAGCTCCGCCCGCACACAGGACCCGGGTACCGTAACGACGCCGGCCGCCTCGGCGGCAACGGCCCGATGGACGACACGACCCGCAAGATCGTGACGTTCGTCAGGGAATTTTCGGCAGCGAGCCTGACGCCGGCTGCGATCGTTGCCGCGAACCGGACGATGGTGGACACGATGGCGGCGCTCGTGTCCGGCTTCGAGGCGGAGCCGTGTCGCATCGGCGCGAAGCTGGCGAGGCTGTCACTGCCGGGACCGTTGAAAAGTACCGTGCTCGGCTACGGGATCGCGACGACGCCGGAGCTGGCGGCCTTCGCCAACGGCTGCCTGATTCGCCACACGGATTTCAACGACAACGCCGCCGGCGGACACAACAGCGATTTGATCAGCGGCGTCCTCGCCGTCGGCGAAGCCCTCCATTCGACGGGCCTCGAGGTGCTGACGGCGATCGTCATCGGGTACGAGCTGCGGTCTGTCGCAGCCGGCGGCGAGCCCGTCGCCGCGGCGATGGCGGCAGGCAAGCTGATGAAGCTGGACGAGGACCGTCTGGCCAACGCCGTCGGCATGGCGCTCATTCCGCACGTCGCCCTGAACAAAGGCGTCGGCGCGTTGTCGATGTGGAAGGGCGTCCGCAGCGCCGAAGCCACGAAGTGCGGCGTGTGGGCGGCGCTGATGGCCCGCGAAGGCATGACCGGACCGCCGCAGCCGTTCGAAGGCCGCGGCAGCTGGTGGTCCGAATACGGGCCGGGCCGCCCGTTCACGCTGCCGGCGCGGAAGCAGCTCTGCATCGAGCAGACGTGGCACAAGCGCTTTCCGTCGGACGCGCAGTCGCAGGGCGTGCTGGTCCTGCTGCCGGACATTCGCCGCTGGACGAGCGTGGACGAGATCGAATCGATGCAGTACGACATGACGAGCGACAACTGGCAGGAGGTCGGTTCGGCTCCCAAGTGGGATCCGCACAACCGCGAGACCGCCGACCACAGCCTGCCGTACCTGCTCGCGCGCGGCCTGCTGGACGGCGACATCTATCTCGACTCGTTCACGCAGGCCAAGCTGACGGATCCCGGAGTCCGCCAGGTCATGGCGAAGATGACGCTGGGACCTGTCAACAGCTGGCGCGGCCTCGGCACCGGACGGCTCACCATCCGCAAGACGTCGGGTGACACGAAATCGTGGGACACGCTCGGCGGCAGCCGCGACCCGCAGCTCGATGACTACCGGCGCAACGTGAACATGACGGACGAGGAAATCGCGAAGAAGTTCGACCGGGCGTGCGCATATATGAAAGTGCCGGCCGCCCAGCGGGACAGCGCCCGCCGCATGTGGGGCAATCTGCGCGAGGTCCGGGACGTCGGCGAGGCGATACGCACGCTGGCCACATTCGGACAGCCGCGGCCGTTGTCGTAGGCCGAATGCTGCGTGTTCGCGGGCAGGCCTGACGGCCTGCACTACACCTGGGAAGGAGTCGTCGGATGCGATACGTTGCCGCGCTGATGGTCATCCTGTCTGCGGCGCCGGCCTGCATCGACGGCGGCCGCGCACACGCGCAAGGCTCGGCCGGAACGCGCACGGTCACGGGACAGCTCGTGTGCCTCGTCTGCTACGCCCGCAACAACGCCAACATCGCCGCTGACCACGACAGCGGGAAAATGTGCGCCCAGGCGTGCGTCAGGTGGGAAGGTAACCCGGCAGGCATCGTGGCCGCGGACGGCAAGGTGTATCAATTGACGGGCGGCGTGGCCGCGAACAACAACGCGAAGATCCTGCCGTACATCGCCCGCAGAGTGACGGTCACGGGCGAGGTTTACGACAAAGACGGCATGACAATGATTCGAGCCGACGACATGAGGGCCGCGCCGTAGCGCGTGTTAGCATCTCGCTCATGGCTGTGACGCTGACGGTGAACGAACGGCGCCAGGCTGTGGACGCCGCTCCTGATACGCCGCTCCTGTACGTCCTCGCCAACGATCTCGCGCTGAAGGGACCGCGTTTCGGCTGCGGCCTCGCGCAATGCGGCTCGTGCTCCGTGCTCGTCGACGGCGTCGAGACCCGCTCGTGCGTCACGCCCGTTGCCCGTGTCGAGGGCAGACGCGTCACGACGCTCGAGGGCCTCGCCGGGTACTACGCCCGGCTTGCGAAGCTCGAGAAAGCGCCGGCGCTCCATCCCCTGCAGCAGGCCGTCATCGACGAGCAGGCTGCGCAGTGCGGATACTGCTACAACGGGATGATCGTCAAAGGCGCCGAGCTGCTCGCGAAGACGCCGAAGCCGACCGAAGCGCAGATTCGTACGGCGATGAACGGTCACCTCTGCCGCTGCGGCACGTATCCGCGCGTGATGGCCGCGATTCAGCGCGCGTCGGCGATGATGGCGGAGGCACGGCGATGAGCGCGCTGACGCTTCCACGGCGCGGCTTCCTGAAGGCGGGCGGCGCGATGGTGATTGGCTTCAGCATGCGCGGCGTGGCGTTCTCCCAGCAGCCGAACGCAGCGGCCGGCCGCGTCGCCGTCCCGGGCCCGCCCGATCAGAAACTCCTCGACACGTGGATCGCCATTCATGCCGACAACACCGCGACGGCCTACATCGGATACGCCGAGCTCGGCCAGGGCGCGAGCACCGCGCTGCTGCAGATTGCCGCCGAGGAGCTCGACCTCGACATGAGCCAGATCTCCTCGGTGCGGCTCGACACGCACGTGACGCCGAACCAGGGCGCCACCGTCGCGAGCGCGGCGATCGAGCGCGGCGGTCCTCAGATTCGCGCGGCGGCCGCCGAAGCGCGCCAGGCGCTGCTGACGCTCGCCTCCCGGAGGCTCGGCGCTCCCGTGGATCGACTCACCGTGGCAAAAGGCGTCGTCTCGGCAGCGAACGACCAGTCGAAGTCCGTCACGTACGGCGACCTGCTCGGCGACAAGCCGTTCGAGATCGCGCTGACCGGCGCGGCCCCGCAGAAAGCTCCTGCTCAGTACACCATTGTCGGCGCCCGCCATCCGCGTGTGGATCTCCCGGACAAGGTCAGCGGCCAGTACACGTACGTACAGCACGTCAGGCTGCCGGGCATGCTGCACGCTCGCGTGGTGCGTCCGCCCGGGCAGGGTGCGTACGCGGACGGCGCACGCATCGCCAGCCTCGATGAATCGTCCGTCGCGAACATTCGCGGTGTCCGCGTCGTCCGGAAGCGCGACTTTCTCGCCGTCGTCTCGGCGAACGAGTGGGACGCCGTGCGCGCCGCGAAGCAGTTGAAGGTGGCGTGGGACATCCCCGCGTCGCTCGCAGGGACCGCTGGTCTCTTCGATCAGATGCGCTCGGCGAAGACGACGGATTCCGTGATCGCGGAAAAGGGCGATGTCGCCACCGCCCTCGGCCGCGCAGTGCACGTGGTGAAAGCGACGTTTCGCGGACCGTATCAGGGACACATGCCGTTCGGCCCGAACTGCGCCGTTGCCGATGTCACGGCGGCCGGTACCACGGTGATGTGCTCGACGCAAAGCGTCTACGGCACGCGCGACAAGGTGGCAAGAGTGCTCGGCGTCCCGGCGGCGACCGTCCGCGTGCAGTACTTCGAGGGCGCCGGCACCTTCGGCCGCAGCTGCTATGACGATGCGGCGCAGGCCGCGGCGATCGTGTCGAAGGAGGCCGGCGCGCCCGTGCGCGTGCAGTTCTCCCGGGCCGACGAGCACGGCTGGGACAATTTCGGGCCGGCGCATCTTGCCGATGTGAAAGCGGGCGTGGATGCCGACGGCAGGATCGTGGCGTACGAATACGACGGCTGGCAGCACGTCTGGTCGACGACCGAAACGTCCGAGCAGCTGGCGTTCGGTACGCCGGCCGGGGAGTCGGCGGACGGGACGTCGCGGAACCTGAATAAGGTGACGCTCGGATCGATGTACGACATCCCCAATCTGCGCCTGAACAACCATCGCGTGCCGGGCATCAACGGGTATCTCAAGGCGTCGAACCTGCGGTCGCCGCTCGACGTCTCGTTTGCCTTCGCGTCCGAGCAGGCGGTCGACGAGCTCGCGCACATGGCGGGAATCGACCCGTTGGAGTTCCGCCGGCGCAACATGTCCGACCCGCGCTGGCTGGCGGTCCTCGACGCCGTCGCGCATGCGGCCCGATGGGCGCCGCGCTCCGCGGCGGTCCGCCCGCGCAGCAACGTCGTCACCGGACGCGGCCTCGGCCTTGGTACCCACATGTCGTCGTACGGCGCCGCGATCGCGGATGTCCGCGTCGATCGCAGCACGGGCGCGGTCGTCGCGACGCATCTGTACGGCGCCATCGACGCGGGGCTCGTCGTCAATCCCGCGGCGGTCGAAAACCAGATCAGCGGCCAGCTCGTCCAGGCGGCGAGCCGCTTGTTGAAAGAAGAAGTGACCTTCTCCACGACAAGCGTCACCAGCCTCGACTGGAACTCGTATCCGATCCTGCGCTTTGCCGAGACGCCGGCTGTGACGTCGATCGTCGTGCAGCGCGTCGATCAGAAGTCCACAGGCGCTGGAGAAGAGATCATGGCTGCCGCATCGGCCGCGATCGCCAACGCGTTTTTCGACGCGACGGGCGCGCGGCTGCGCGAGTATCCGTTCACGCCGCCGCGCGTCAAAGCGGCGCTCGCGTAAACGAATCCGCGGTGGCCAATCTGCGCATTCCCGATCGGGAAGAATCGTGCATTGTGTCACTGAATGGATCGGTAACGTGTCTCGACGTCTCGAAACGAGACGCGTCCTGCCCATCAATAATCCAGGGGAATTTTCTCTAAAACGTTCTGCCACAGCCGCTTGTGCCGCACCGACCCATGTGGATCCGCGCTTGCTCCGCACGATCCGGGGAAATGTCGATCTTCTCGCGCCGTTCATCCGTCGTCCTGCTGGCCGTCGCGGCGATCGGTACGGGCGCGCTCCTCGGTTTCGCGGGCTGGCCGGAGCCCGGCCGGACGCTCGAATTCTGCGCGCTGATCCTGGCGGGGGTTGTCACCGCATCGTTCGCGACCAGATCGTCCACGCTGGACTGGACGACGATGCTGCCGTCCTTCGTGGTCGACTTCACCACGCTGCTGCTGCTCGGTCCGCACGCGACGATGCTCGTCGTCGCCGCTGGCGCCGTGGCGCGAGGACTCACGGATCCAGGCCACGCACATCCGGCCCGCCGAACCCTCATGGATGCGGCTACCGTCCTGACGGCCACGCTTGCAGCGGGCCTGGTTCACAGCGCGCTCGGCGGCACGATGGGCCATTTCACGTGGCCGGAGCAGGCGCTTCCGATCGCCGCTGCCGTTGTCGCGTACTGCCTGGTCAGGGCCGTCCTGGCGGATGTCATCGTGCCGCTCGTCACGAGACAGCCGGTCAATCGATCGTGGCTGAGGAGTATTCTCCGGGGCTGTCCGAACTACTGCATCGGCGGCCAGCCTCGCGGTCGGACTCGTCGAGCTGATCGACCACCGGAATTGGCAGGTGTGCTGGTGGCGGCAGTGCCGCTGTATTTTGCCTACCGTGCCTACTCGGCGCACGTCAGCCGGCTCGAAGAAGAGCGCCGCCGCCGGGAGGTCATCGAGTCGCTCGATCACGGCATGTCCGTCGTCGACAGCAACGGCCGGATCACGCTCTGGAACGATGGCCTCGAACGCATCCTGGGCTGTCCTCGCGAGCGGGCGCTGGGTCGTTCGCTCGTCGGCCGCCGTGCCGGCTCTCGGCCAAGACCGAACTCCCGCGAGCGATCAGCGAGACGCTGACTACGCGGAGCGCCCGGACGCTGGCGCGCATCGAGCTGCCGTCGCGCCGCGGGTGCGCGGATTCTCCAGGTCAAGATCCTCCCCGTCGCCGGCGGCGTGACGCTGCTCTGGCATGACGTCACCGAGCGAACGCGCGCCGAACAGGCGCTCAAGCGAAGCGAAGATCGGCTCGCGCTCGCGGCCGAAGGCGCGAACGACGGGTTGTGGGAATGGGATCTTCGGAGCCAGGAGTTCTACGTCTCGGGCCGATGGAGGGCGATGATCGGCCTGCCGGCGACCGCCGGCATCGGCCGTCCCGAGGAATGGATGGACCGTGTCCATGCTGACGACATCGCGTCGCTCAAGGACGGCGCTCGAGGCGCATCTCTCCGGCAAGACGGATCACTTTCAGCACGAGCACCGGATTCGCCACGAGGACGGCACCTACCGGCGGTTCCTGTGCCGCGGTGTCGCGGTGCGAGGCGCCGGCCGGCGCCCGGCCCGCATCGCCGGATCGCTGACGCGACTGACCGACGCGAGCGACGCGGTCGCGCACCGGAGCCGCTCCGACGGCGCCGGATTCCTCGATCCGCTGACCGGGCTGTGCAACCGCGCGGTCTTCGTCGAAGGGCTCGGGCGCCGCCTCGACGAGTTCAAGGCACGGCCCGCCGGCAGCCGGTTCGCGGTGCTGTATCTCGACCTCGACCGCTTCAAGGTCGTCAACGACAGTCTCGGCCACCTGGTGGGCGACGAGCTGCTCACGGCGGTGTCGCGTCGCCTCGAGTCGTGCCTGCGGCAGGGAGACGCGCTCGCCAGGCTGGGCGGAGACGAGTTCGCGATTCTCCTGAACGAGCTCGGCGACGAGAACAGGCCAACGCCATCGCGTTCCGCATTCAGGACGCGCTGAGCGCGCCGTTTTCGATCGGCGGGCGCGAAGTGTTCACCTCGGCGAGCATCGGCATCGCCTTCGGCGCGGGCCCAGTACAACAACCCCGACGAGATCATGCGCGACGCCGACACCGCCATGTATCACGCGAAGTCGCGCGGCAAGGCGCGCCACGAGCTGTTCGACGCCGACATGCACGCGCGCGAGCTCGACCGGCTCGGCCTCGAGAACGACCTGCGCCACGCCGTCAGCCAACAACGACTTCGAGGTGCACTATCAGCCGATCGTGCTGCTGGCCTCGGGGATGTGCGTCGGCTTCGAATCGCTGATCCGATGGACACGCAACGGCAAGCCGGTCTCGCCGGTCACGTTCATCCCGATCGCCGAGGAACTGGGGATCATCGAACCGCTCGGCACGTGGGTGCTCCAGCAGGCGTGCACGACGTTCGCGGACTGGCAGCGGCGATTTCCTGCCGGCGGCCTCGACTACATCACCGTCAACGTGTCCAGCCGGCAGCTCATGCAGCAGAATTTCCTGTGGCTCGTCGAGCAGGCCGTTCAGGACGCCGGATTGAAGCCGTGCGATCTCCGCCTCGAAATCACGGAGACCGCGTTGATGGACAGCCCCAACGAGGCCGCGAAGCTGCTCCGCGAGCTGCGCGAGTTCGGCGTCGAAGATCTATCTGGACGACTTCGGGTGCGGTTACTCGTCGCTGAGTCACCTGCGCCAAGCTTCCGGTCGACGCGCTCAAGATCGACCGCTCGTTCGTGAAGAGCCTGCTGCTGCCCGATCGTCCGGCGATCGTCGAGAGCATCCTCGCGCTGGCCCGAACGCTCAAGACCAGCGTGGTCGCCGAAGGCATCGAGCAGGACGTGCAGGCGCGCGAGCTCGAGCGCCTTGGCTGCACGCACGCCCAGGGTTACCTGTTCTCGCGTCCGCTTTCGACGCAGGCCGTCGAGGATCTCCTCGTGGCCAACCGCTCGCTCGGACCGAAGAAGGTGCAGCCGGCGGACCTTGCCGTTGCAGCGGGCAGCGAACCGGACCTGTACTACTCCTCCAAACCCATCGAATGGCCGGAGGAGGCACTCGTCCGGGACGTCGCCTGAGAGCGGAGCGCTGAAGACGACAGCGAATAGTTTTTGACAGGCAGCATCGTGCGGACGGGCTAGAATGCCCGCCATGTACCGCGCCCTGACACTACTCGTCGCCGCAACGCTCTCCGGCCAGTGGATCAACGAGCCTGCGCGCGGCGTGCCGCGGACGCGCGACGGCAAACCCAATCTCACCGCGCCCGCGCCGCGTATGAGCGGCAAGCCGGACATGACCGGCCTGTGGCAGACGGACATGGCGGCCCCCGGCGAAGTCGAAAAATTCGTTCCCGGCCTGGGCTCGTCTGCGGTGCCCGGAGATGACGCCACGACCTTCAGCCGGTACTTGTTCAACGTCCTGGTCGACTACGAGCCGGACGCCGTCAAGCTGACCCCCGAGGCTCAGAAGGAATGGGACGCGAACCGCGCCCTCAGCGACGCGCTCGGCCCGCGCTGCCTGCCGGTCGGCTTGCCCATGGTCGACTTGTTTCCCATGCCGAAGCGAATCGTGCAGACGCCGAGCCTGATCGTCGTCCTGTACGAAGGCGATCTTCCGCGGCAGATCCACACGGATGGACGAAAGCTCCCCGCCAATCCCAATCCGGCCTGGGCCGGGTACTCGGTGGGCAGGTGGGAGGGCGACACGCTGGTGATCGAAACAGTCGGACTGAACCCCCGTGCGCCGCTCGATGCCTTCGGCCATCCGAGGAGCGACGCGATGCGCCTCATCGAACGATGGCGCCGCCGCGATTTCGGCCACCTCGACGTCCAGATGACGATCGACGACCCCAAGTACTACTCGAAACCAATCACGTTCAAGTACGCGTCGACGCTGATTCCAGACGATGACCTGCTCGAGTGGGTGTGCACGGAAAACGAAAAGGACGGGGGGCACATCAAATGACCAACGAGACACGGTTCGAAACGTGGATGACGTGGGCCGGTCGGCTGCTGTCTCTCGCCCCGGTGCTGATATTGCTGATGAGCGCTCGCTGGAAGCTCACACACGATCCGTGGTACGCGGGGGAGTGGGGAAGAATCGGCTACGCGCCGGGGGCGATTAACGGCATCGGGTTCGTCCAGGTCGCGTGCGTGCTGCTCTACGTGATTCCTCAGACGGCCGTCCTCGGTACCGTCCTGCTGACCGGATACCTGGGCGGTGCCATCGCGAGTTACGTGCGAATCGGAGAACCCTACCCGGTGCTCGTCCCGTTGACGACGTGCTTGTTAGCGTGGGCGGGCATCTACCTGCGCGACCGGCGGCTCCGCGCGTTGCTCCCGTTCCGCAGGGGTGTGTGAGGCAGCGACGAGCCGCGCGGCGTCGAGCGCGAGGAACACGAGCAGCACGTTGCGGGCGAGCAGGATCCCGAGCGGCACCATCGCCCCGTGCACCAGCGGGTTGAAGGACTTCCACACCAGGTTGGTCAGAAACACCGCGATCCCCGTGAGGACCGCGATGCGTTTGTCGCCCTCGACCCACGCCACTCCGCACGCCGGCGCGAGCCAGACCGAGTACTGCGGCGATAACAGGGCGGACAGCACGAGCAGCGCGCTCAGGCCGCCGGCCCAGCCGGCGCCGAGATGACCCGTTCGCCCGCCGCGCCAGATCATCCACAGCGTCGGGATACCCCCGAGAACGAAAAGCAGGACCGAGATCGGACCGCTGGTCGTGCCGATGCGCCACGCCCCGGCTTCGACCCGCATGGTGCTGTGGTCGATGAGCATCCAGACCGCGCCCACCGTGCTCTCGATTTCCCACCCCCGCGCGCCGCGAAACGTCAGTACTTGATACAGCGCGGACGGTCCCGCCACCCACAGCCAGCCCCCGAGGACGGCGAGTCCGCCGGCCATCGCCGTCGCAATTGGTGCCGCGCGTCCGCGCACGCGAGAGGGGATGAGGAGGAGCGGGAGGAACACCAACGGCCAGAGCTTGAAGGCCGCGCCGGCCGCGAAGCCGATGGCGGCGGCAATCCGTCGCTCCCGGCGCCACGCGGCAAGCGCGATAGTGGCGATCGCCGTCGACCACAAGTCCGTCCGAAGAAAGAACAGATCGATCAGCGGGATCACGATGAGCGCGTAACCCGCCGCCGCCGCGGCTCCCCAGCCCCAGTACAGTCCCGCGACGATAGCGGCGTCGGCGACGACGCTGACGATCACCAGGCAGACGCCGAAGCTACCGCGGTCCCCGGCGATTGACCCGAGAGCGCGAAAGACCTGCACCGTTCCCACCGGGAACTCGACGGGAAAATCGAGATAGGGACGTCCGGGTCTGGTCGCGATGTTGTAGAAGTTGTCGAAATCGTAGTCGGGCCGCCTGGCGTGAAACGTGGCGACGACGGCGATCGGGACGTGCACGGCGATCGACGTCCACAGCAGCCAGCGCGCAAGCCGGGGCTTCAGCAAGCGCACCGGCACGCGACGGAGCTAGTCATAGAACGCCGGCGCTTTCTTCAGCCGGGCGTTGGCGATGATGTCGTGTTCGATCCAGAGCTGAGCGCCGGTCTTCTTGAGGAAGATCTCCAACTCGGCGCGCGACGCGGCGGTCTGCTCCCTGTTGAAGTCCGCCACCGGCAGGCGATTGAGCGTGCGCTCCTCGGGGTAGTGATACAGATCGCCGCTCAGCACGATGGGCCCTGTCTTCTTGAGCTTGAGGAACAGGACGTTGTGTCCGGGCGTGTGACCCGGCGTGGACTTGATCACCACGGTGCCGTCGCCGAACACGTCCCACTCGTCCTTGTCGAGCAGGATCGTCTTGCTGTTCTTCAGCTCGTTGTAGTTCTCCGCGGGGATCGCACGATCGGCTCTGTCGCAAACATCCGGTCGCGTTCCACTTTCCGCACCAGCCAGGTGGCCCGGGCGAACGAGTTCGCGTTGGCGACGTGGTCGCCGTGATAGTGCGACATCGAGAGATACGTGATGTCGCCGGGCGCATATCCGGCGGCCACCATCTGAGGCAGCAGCGGCTTGTCCTGCGTGACGACGCCTGCGGTGGCCGGACCTCCGCCGGGAGGAAACGCCCGATCCGGGATGTCCCCGTTGTCCCACATGAGGGTCCCCTTCGGATGGGCGACCAGGATGCAGGGGATGGACATTTCAGTCGAGGCCATCTCCTCTTTCTTCAGCGAGTAGGCATCGCCGTTGGTCGTGTGGATGACACCGCAGTCGAAGATGTAGAGTCTGAGCGAGGGCGGTGGCTTCGGCGGGGTGTGGGCCTGCCCCCTGGCGAGGCCCTCGCTCGACACCAGAGTCAGGACGGTTGCGACGACGCCGAGCAGGAGTTTGCAGTGCGTGGTCATGATCGGTATAGCCTACCTCCGAACCCGGGGGAGCAGGAGTTCATCGTGAAACGACGCCTCGGGACGACCGACCTCCACGTGTTTCCGCTGTGCCTCGGCGGCAACGTGTTCGGCTGGACAGCCGACGAACAGCGCTCCTTCGAGGTCCTCGACGCCTACGCGGCGGCCGGGGGCAACTTCATCGACACCGCCGACGCCTATTCCGCGTGGGTGCCGGGCCACACCGGCGGCGAATCCGAAACGATCATCGGCCGCTGGATGAAGACGCGCGGCAACCGCGGGCAGATGATCGTCGCGACAAAGGTCGGCCGCCTTTCGTCGCTGCAGGGGCTGTCCGCCGCGACAATCCGCGCGGGCGCGGAGGCGTCGCTGCGGCGTCTCGCAACCGATTATATCGACGTGTACTTCGCGCACGCCGACGACCCGGGCACGCCGCTCGAGGAGACGCTGCGCGCGTTCGACGGGCTAGTGAGCGAAGGAAAGGTCCGCCATATCGCCGCGTCGAACTACACGGCGCCGCGTCTTGCCGAGGCGCTGGCGATTTCGCGCCGGGAAAGCCTCGCGCCGTATGTCGCCGTGCAGCCGCACTACAATCTCGCGCATCGCGAGGAGTACGAGGGCGCGCTGCGCGATCTCAGCGAGCGGGAACATCTCGCCTGCGTGCCGTACTTTGCGCTGGCGAGCGGCTTCCTGACGGGGAAGTATCGAGCCGGCATCACCGTGGACAGCCCCCGCGCCGCGTGGGTCACGAAGTATCTCGACGAACGCGGCCAGCGGCTCCTGGAAGTGCTCGACGACACAGCGGCGGCGCATCAGACGACGGTGGCGGCTGTGGCGCTCGCCTGGCTGCTCGCGGACGCCACGATCGCGGCGCCGATTGCGAGCGCGAGGACCGGTGAGCAACTCGCGGATCTACTCCCGGCCGTTGACCTCCGCCTGGACGCTGACGAAATCGCGCGGTTAACCAAAGCCGGCCAGCACAGGTAGCTGGCGCGAAGGAGCCTACTCATGACGCAAGGCCGTGTCGTGATCGTCGTCGCAGCCGCGTTCGTCGCCGGGCTGGTGTCCGCGAGCCTTGTGCCTGCGCTGCGGGCGCAGGGAAAGGTCACCGAGCTGAAGCGGGTCGACCTTGGGTCGTGGTGCGAGGGCAAAGAAGCCGTGATCTCGATCGAGGAAATCGCGCCGCAGCACCAGTCGAAGCACTCGCATCCGGCCTACTCGTTCGCCTGGATGCTCGAGGGGTCGCAGGTGAGATTCGTCGACGGGAAACCGGCCCAGACGTTTCGCGTCGGCGACGTCACGCAGGAGAACCCGGGCGAGATTTCCGAGTCCGACATCCTGACCCCGACGCGCGTGCTGCTCTTCAGGATCCTGCAGAAAGGGCAGCCTGCGACGACGCGAATCAGTCAGTGACGCGAACCGGCGTCCGCCTGGCGCTCTTCGGCGCGCGCCGCGGAAAGGACGTTCTCGAGCCCGCGGTTGCCCTCGTGGCATGCGTATTCGTACATCCGCCCCTGCGGCGCCAGATCGAGGACGGCCGTCCACGGACGCTCGAACGTGTGCGGGTCGTCGATCGTCACCTCGTAGCGGAGCGCGTCCTTCGCCGTTCGCGTGTAGCGCTCGACGAGGTGCAGCGTCTCGCCCGATCCGCGGTAATTCGTGTTGCGATGGAAGTTCGTGACGTCGATGACCAGCGTGTTGCCGTCCCAGCGTCCGCGCGAGTCACCCAGGTAGTGCCGGATGGCCGGTGAGAGGTGTGGGCGGCCATCGAGCGGAATGATGCGCGTGTCGTGCATCATCTCGTGCGTGATCGTGACATAGCCGGGCGCCTGCAGGATCTGCACGTTGTTGTTGTAGCCGGTCGGAAACATCACGCTCGGCAGCCCGACCGTGATGCAGCGGTCCCAGAGGCTGCGATCTTCCCAGGAATCCGCCTGCCCCCGGCTGCCGACGGCCAGGGCCGCCTGCGCGGCGCGCCGCTGCGCCTCGGCGGTGAGCGCCGGCAGGCGTCCATCGGGAGGATCGATGATGAGCGAACTGCGGCGCGATCGCGCCGTCAGGTTCTCGTACCAATGCGACGGGCCGGCGCCGACCGCGCCCCCGTCCGCCACCGCCGCGATCATGCGCGCGCGGGCGCGCAGCGCGTTCTCGAGATCCGCGCCGTCCAACATCGGTTTTCCGGCGACGTCGGCCGGTCGCTCGAGCGGCACCGAGAAATTGTTGTCGCTCGTCCAGACGCCGCCGAGGTCCGGATCGCCCCACGCGGTCCTGGCCTGCGTCCAGGGTCGTGATGGGCGTTCGGTCACCGGTTGTTGCCGTGCCGCGCCGGGCCTGCTCAGCGCGACGCCGATGCCGATGCTCAACAGCAATGCACGTGTCGCAACGCGCGTCATGGCCACGCATTCCAGGCGCATTCGGAAACCGTGCCTACTTGCAGACGAAATTTGCCGCGTCATCGGTACTTCCCTTGCCCTTGTAGGTCGCCACCTGCGGAGACGGACACAGCGGGCGGGTGCGCACGACCCTGCCGTGCTCGACGCGCGACGCGATCACGGCGTTCGGCGCCTGGCCGCGCTCGACCCATCGGCGCATGACACCCAGCATGTCGAAGGTGTCGGTGCCGGGTCCGCCGTTGCATTCGATCATTCCCGGGACCATGTAGAGGCGGACCGAGCGCCGCGTGTTCTCGCGGCCGATCGTGGCCTCCACCCGGTTGTAGTAGTCCAGCACGGCGCCCGCCGGCACGAGCGCGTTGTTCCAGCCACCCGAGAGAATCAGTTTGCCGCCTCGCCGCACGTACGCCGAGATGTCCGGGTTCGACGCGCTGGCGCGCGCGATGTCCGACTGATCCGCCAGCGCGACGTGACGGTCGAAGTCGACAGCGGACGTCCGATAGTCCCAGGAGGGATCCTTCAGAATCGCGTCGCGCAGGGTGGTCGTCGCGATGCCGACGGGGCTCGGCGCGTCGATGAAGAACGTCCAGTCCAGCTCGCTGCCGCGGTACAGCGGCGACCAGATCCGCTCGTTCGTCCGGGGATTGGTCGGGCCCGCGTAGATCTTCCGGACTGCTTCGACCTGCGGAGCTGTGAGGCAGCCCGGTCCATCTCCCGCCGGGCATTCGATTTCCTTCGGATCGAACGTGCAGCGGATCGGATTCTCGAGCAACCCATCCTTCACCCCGTCGAGCCGATCGCATTTCGCCAGGACGGCATCGTGGATGACGGGGAGCTTCGCCGCGGGCAGGATCGCCACGCCGTTCGGATGTGTCGCCTGCCAGGGCCACAGCTGCCCGAAAATCTGTCGCGTCAGGTGAGCGGCATCGCCGCCGACGACGACGCCGTTGTAGTCGGCCGGGTACTTCTGCACTTCGTGCAGCGCCGCGGCCGAGCCGCCGCCGCACTCGATCATGTACGCGTACTTCGGTGCGGCGCCGTAGTACGCGGCAGTCAGCGCCTTCCCGGCTTCCGTGGTTTCGTGCATGGCGCGGCCGGCGAAATCGGTGATTTTGTCCGGAACCTGCATCCACGCGGTGTCGCCACCCTGGTGCCCGGTGTCGGTGCTGGCGACGGCGAAGCCATCGGTCAGACCGACGCCCATCGCGTTGTAGTTGAGGACGCCGCCGAGGCCGTTCGGGCTGGTGCCGCGGAAGTGGCCGTTCCAACCGGCGATGGGCAACCACAACTCCATGTGAATGTCGGAGGAGGCCGAAGGCCTCAGCGTCGCCACCACGCGGCAGAACGCTGGAAGCGCACTGAATGGCGGGATGCCCCGCCCGCCGTTGTACCCGAGGCCGAGGCCCGCGGTGTTGGCGGTGACTCGCCCGGGCACGTCGGGAACGGGACCGAGCGTCCCCGCGAGGGCCGACGACCCGCCGCCGCCTCGTCCCGCCGGGTTCGCCGGCACCGTGAACGCGCCGGCGTTCACCACCTGCGTCAACGTGATCGCGGTGTTCGGCAGCGGCAGCGACGCCAGCTTCTCGCACGCGGAAGCAGCCTGTGGCGCGCGCTGCGCGCCGGCAACTCCCGGCGTGAGCGCCATCATCAGGACCAGCACGGCACGCATCGGGGACTCCTATTTGCGCCGCATGGACACTGGTGACAACTCGGCGCGGGCACATTGGAACATGGTTGCCCGCCGATCCTCAACAGCCGCAGCGCCCGAGCCCGGCGCGATTCCCCGCACGCCTGAAAACTTATCCCTCGTTAGGTATACTGCGCGCGTCTGGACGAGGGAGAACAACGTGCGAAAGATCTGCTGGGCCGCGGCCGCTGTCCTTGCGCTGGCGGCGGGCGGGGCATTTTCCGCGAAGGTGGCGGCGCAGGACGACGGCGGCCTCGACGTTGTGAAGGTCCGCCGGAACTTCTACATGATCGCCGGCGCCGGTGGGAATATCGGCGTCCAGATCGGCTCCGACGGCATCGTGCTCGTCAATGCCGGGACTGCCGTGGCCTCAGAGAAAGTGCTGGCCGCTCTCAAGAAGCTGACCGACCTGCCGATCCGCTACATCATCAACGTCGACGCTGGTCCGGAATTCGTCGGCGGCAACGAAAAGCTTTCCCGCGCCGGCTACACGATCTTCACGAACGCCCTCGGCAACGCGGCGGCGGTCGCGGCGATGACCAACGGAGGCGGCGCCTCGATTCTCTCGCACGACAGCGTCCTCCGCCGGATGAGCAGCGATACCGCGAAGTACTCCGAACGGCGCGATGCCGTCGGAGGCGTTCTTCACGCCGCGCAAAGCCCTCCGCATGAACGACGAGGGCATCGAGGTCCTGTATCAGCCCGCGGCCCACAGCAACGCCGACAGCTTCGTGTTGTTCCGGGCGTCGGACGTGATCGTCACCGGCGACGTCATGGACATGACCTCGTTTCCCGTCATCGACCTGGCCAACGGCGGGACCATCCAGGGCGAGATCGACGCTCTGAACCGGCTGATCGACCTGACGATTGCGCCGACGCCGTTCATCTACAAGGACGTCGGCACCTACGTCGTTCCCGGGCACGGCCGCGTCTCCGAACAGATGGAGGTGGTGGACTATCGCGACATGGTGGTCGTCGTGCGCGACGTCGTCGCCGACCTGATGAAGCAGGGCAAGACGCTCGACGAGATCAAGACCGCGCGCCCGGCGCTGCCCTACGAAACGCGATACGGTTCGAAGACGGCCACGAACGCGTTCGTCGAAGCGGTGTACAAGAGCCTGGCCGCTAAGAAGAAGTAGAAGGGAAGCGCATGTCACCGAAGCGCTCGCTCGTACTGGTCACGTTACTGGGCACGTCGCTGGCGCTGCCCGCAGCGTTGTCCGCGCAGGGCCGCGGAGCCGCTCCGCCGCCGCCGCAGACGGCCCGGGCGGCAGCGTCGATCGATCTCACCGGCTACTGGGTGTCGGTCGTGACGGAAGACTGGCGCTATCGGATGGTGACGCCCGCCCTCGGTGACTACCAGGGCGTGCCGATGACGCCTGCGGCGCGCGCGATTGCCGACGCGTGGGATCCGGCGAAGGAAGAAGCGTCAGGCGAGCTCTGCAAGTCGTACGGCGCGCCGGCGCTGCTGCGGGTGCCGGGCCGGCTGCACATCACGTGGCAGGACGAGCAGACGCTGCGCATGGAATCCGACGCCGGCAAGCAGATCCGGACGTTTCATTTCGGAGGCTGGAAGGCGCCGGCGGGACCGCACACGATCCAGGGCGACTCGATTGCCGAGTGGGACGGCGGCGGGCGTGGTGCCACGGACGCTGCCATGAAGGTGACGACGTCGAACCTGAAGGCCGGGTTCCTGCGCAAGAACGGCGTGCCGTACAGCGAAAACGCGAGCCTCACCGAATACTACGAGCTGATCGCGCAACCGGACGGCGCGCCGCTGCTGGTGGTGACGATCGTGACGACCGATCCGGTGTACCTGCGCCAGCCGTTCGTGATCACGTCTCATTTCAAGAAAGAGCCGGGTGGCGCGAAATGGAATCCGACCGCCTGCTCGGCGACGTGGTAACAGCAGTAGTGCAGGCCTTCAGGCCTGCCGGAGTCACGCATGATTCGTACGCGCACGCCGATCGCCCTGACGTTGCTCCTGTGCGCGAGCGTTCCCGCCCGCGCCGAGATCGATCTGTCGGGATCGTGGGCGTCCATCAATCACGAGGATGCCCTCGAACGGGGTGCCGGCCCGAACCCGGACGACTGGGCCGGGCTGCCGTTCAACGAATCGGGTCGCGCCAAGGCGCTGAGCTTTTCCCAATCCGTTATCTCGATGCCGGAGCGCACCTGCTGGTTCCAGACGCAGTGGCATATCGCGGCCGGCCCCTTCAGCCTCCGAATGTGGGCCGTTCCCGATCCGATCACCGGGAAGGTGCAGGCGTGGGTCGTCGCCGCGTGGGAGACGCGCGCGCCGATGACGATCTGGATGGACGGCCGCCCGCGTCCCTCGAAGAACGCGCCTCACGATCAGACCGGCTTCACCACGGGCGTGTGGAACGGCAACGAGCTCATTGCCACGACGACACACCTGAAGACCGGCTACATCCGCCGCAACGGCGCGGCCAGCAGCGATCAGGCCACCATCACCACTCACTTCCGGCGTCACGGAGACATGCTGACGCTCACGTTGTTCATGGAAGACCCGGTCTACCTGACCGAGCCCTACATCCTGACGCGCTCGTACAACCTCAGCACCAATCCCGTCCCCATCGGCGGCCCGCCCTGTATCGTCGGGGACGAAGGCGTCGAGTCGGGGAGGGTGCCGCACTATCTGCCGGGGAAGAACCCGTTCCTCGACGAGATCGCGAAGCGCTACGGCATTCCGCCCGACGCGGCGCTGGGTGGGGCGGAGACGATGTATCCGGAGTATCGCGAGAAAATCAGGGCGAAGTTCGTGCGCCCGGCCAAGTGCACGATCAACTGCGGATAGTGACGCTGGGGCAGGCCTGAAGGCCTGCACTACTTCTGTGCAAGGGGGATCGATGACGAGAGTGCTTGTCCCGGTGTGTCTGGCGGTGGCCGCAGCGATCGCGCCGAGTCCGGCGGCGGCGCAGGATGTCGCCATCACCAACGTGCGAATAATTGTCGGCAACGGCCAGGTGATCGAGTCGGGCACCATCATCGTTCGCGGGGGGAAGATCGCTTCCGTCAGCGCCGGCGCGGCGCCTACGCAGGGGCTGCGCGCGATCGACGGCAAGGGCATGAGCGCCATGCCGGGCTTCATCGACGGCCACAAGCACGTCAACAACGGCGAGAGCGCCGCGGCGCAGATGCGGTCGCTGCTCGAGGCCGGCTACACGACCGTCCTTGCCGGCGGCGGTCCGGCGGAGACCAACATCGCGCTGCGCGACCGGATCGACAAGGGCGAGTTCATCGGGCCGCGGATCATCGCGTCGGGCCAGATCAACCTCCGGCAGACGCCGGCCGAAGCGCGAGCGGCGGTGCAGGCGCTGGCCGCGAAGGGAATCAAGCACACCGGCGAAATCGCCCTGACGCCGGAGCCCGCTCCGCCGCAGTCGGAGATCGAAGTCCTCAAGGCGATCGTGGACGAGGCGAAGAAGGTCGGCGTGCAGGTCAACGTGCACGCTGTCAGCAGCCCCGCGATGGTGGCGGCTGTCGACGCCGGCGTGACGCGCCTGGTGCACCTGCCGAACAAGGATTTCACCACCTACGAGCAGGCCGAGAAGGTGGCGCAGGCCGGCGCGATCGTCGCGGGCCTGATCGCGTTCGGCGCGCCGAACATCGACACCCTGTCGCCGGCGCCGGCGCAGGTGCAGTGGCCGAAGGACAACACACCGCGCTTTCGCGACGGCAAGCCGTGGCCCGAGGCGATCGCCGGCGCCAACCGCGACCCGAAAGGCCGCGCGACCGGCACCGAGGGCGGCTACACGATCATCAACGCGCGCCGCATCTGGGACGCCGACCCGACCATCAGACGATCTCGTACTCGACCGATCAGAACGCCGCCGACCTCGTCGTCCTCGAGCACGAGCTGAAGTCGTTCAGCATCGTCTTCTCGATGGCGGATATTCACAAGATCATCGGGCCGAACGCCGCCCGGTTCGTCGGCATGGCCGATCAGATCGGCACGCTCGAGGCGGGCAAGCTTGCCGACATCATCCTGATCGACGGCAACCCGACGCTGAACATCTACGAGATGCTGAAGACGAAGATCGTGCTGAAGGAAGGCAAGGTCGTCATCGGTCCTCGTTAGGTCAGTGCTCGTATCGGTGTCGGAGCCAGTCCTTGGTTCCTGGGCCTTGGTTCGTGGTCCGTCCTGCGTCCGTGGTCCGCGTTGTTCTTGAGCTGGTGCACAGTACGCAGACGACGTGTGGACCGGGGACCCGGGACGGACTGAGAACCAAGGCCTAAGGACTTGGGACTCGAGGCGTCGATCTGAATCTGCTCCAGGCGCGCCAGCTTCAGGCGCCGGTCCATCGAGGCGAACGCTTCGACAGGAAGGCGCCGACACCTTCGCGGAAATCCCGCGCTGCCGTAACAGCGGCCGACGAGGTCGTCCCCGCGCGCCTGGGCGAGACGGCGATGCGCCTGGACGCGCCTGATCATCTCCTTTGTTGCTTCGATCGTCAGCGGGGCGTGGGCGGCGACCGTCAGCGCAAGTTCCCGGGTGGCGGCGTCGATGCGGTCGGAATCGGCGATCTGCGTCACGAGCCCGGCCGATCCGAGTTCCTCGACCGTCATCAGCCTCGCGGTGAGCATCATGTCCTTGAATCTCGCCAGCCCGAGCACGTCGATCATCCGGGACGTGTTGGCGGCAGACAGGCAGTTCCCGAGCGTCCGCGCGACCGGCACGCCGAACCGTGCGCCGGGCGAGCAGACGCGAAGGTCGCATGTCAATGCGATCGCGCACCCGCCTCCTGCGGCGACGCCCTCCACCTGCGCGAGCGTTGTCTTGACCACGTTGTCGAGCCGGTCTATGACGCCGTCCAGACGGCGTTCGTATGCGATGCCGTCTTCCGGAGACTGCAACGTCGTGAACTGCGAGATATCCGTCCCGGCCGCGAAGGACTGGCCGGCACCGCGGACGATCAGCACGCGCAGATCGGGCCGCGCATCGACCGTGTCGCAGGCCTCGATGAGGCCGTCGTACATGGCCCACGTCAACGCGTTGCGCGCGGCCGGCCGGTTGAACGTCAGGAACGCAAGAGGAGGCTCAACGGAGAACAGCACTTCAGGCATAATCCGGGTCAATCTACCATGCACGCGCTGGCCGGCCTCGTGGTGCTCGACGTGACGCAGGTGATGGCGGGTCCGTACTGCGGCATGCACCTCGCCGACCTGGGCGCCGATGTCATCAAGATCGAGCCGCCGGCCGGCGACCCGACGCGCGGCTGGAGTCACGACGGTGCGGCTACCGACAGCGCCGAGTTCAACGCCGTCAATCGCGGCAAGCGCAGCATCGTGCTGAACCTGAAGGACGATGCCGCGCGGGACGTCTTCCGCCGCCTCGCCCTCCGCGCCGACATCGTCATCGAAAATTTCCGCCCGGGCGTGATGGCCACGCTCGGACTCGACTACGCGACGCTGCGCGCCGGAAACCCGGGGCTGATATACGCGTCGATCTCGGGCTACGGACAGACCGGGCCCGACGCGCACAAAGGCGGGTTCGATCTCGTCGCGCAAGGCGTGACCGGCATCATGTCGATTACCGGCGAGCCAGGATCGCCGCCGGTGAAATGCGGCGTGCCGATCACCGATCTTGGCGCGGGCCTGTTCGCCCTCGTGGGCATCCTCGCCGCGCTGGTGCACCGATCGAAGACCGGCGAGGGGCAGCACGTCGACACGTCCCTGCTCGAAGCGGGGATGGCGCTGTCCGTCTGGGAGGCCACCGAATATCTCTCGGGGCGCGGGATCCCCCGTCCGACCGGGTCCGCCCATCGCCTCACGGCGCCGTACCAGGCGATTCGGTGCTCGGACGGCTATATCACGCTTGGCGCCGCGACCGATCGCCTCTTCGAGCGTCTTTGCGATGTGCTCGGCCACCCCGAGTGGGCGCGACGGCCCGAGTTTGAGACGGCGGCGAAACGCGTGGCCGCCCGCGCGACGCTTGCCGAGCTGATTGAGGCCGTGACGCGCGGCGCCACCCGCCGGCACTGGCTGGATCTGTTCGACGCCAACGAGATTCCCAGCGGGCCGATCAACGATTACGACTCGGCGATGCGGGATCCCCAGATCCTCGCGCGCGGGATGGTCGGCGAAACGGATCACCCGACACTCGGCCGGCTGCGGACGCTCGGCTCGCCGCTGAAGATGTCAGCGACGCCGACCGACGCGACGCGGAGCGCGCCGCTCCTCGGCGAGCACACGCGGGACGTACTGCTCGAATCCGGGTACTCCGACAGAGAGATCGATGCGCTTCTGAAACATCGGATGTAGTGCAGGCCTTCAGGCCTGCCGGACACGGCGGGGCTGAAGCCCCGCACGACAACCCACTCCGAGGAGGACTGTATGCGTGGAGCGATGTTGTATGCGGCGGGACTGCTGACGGGCCTGGCCGTGCAGGTTGGAATCGCTCAGAACGCCAGCGGCGGCGTCGTCATGATGAATCACGTGGGCATCAACGTGCCGGACATCGCCGAGGCGATTACGTACTACACACAGAAGATGGGCTACCACGAAGCGTTTCGCGCCAACGATGAGAAGGGGCAGCCCAGACTGGTCTACATGCAGATCAGCAGGAACACATTCCTCGAGCTGAACCCGGCAAACGCTCAGCGGCCGGCCGGTTTCACGCACTACGGGCTCCACGTCGAGAACGCGAAAGAGGCGGTCGCGAGGTTCAGAAAGAACGGCGTCGTCGTGACCGACACAAATGTCAGCGATACGAAAGCGATCCTGGCCAACATCACGGACCCCTACATGGGCCGCATCGAGCTTGCCGAGCTCACCCCCGAGTCCCTGCATTACAAAGCGATCCAGAGCTGGAAATGAAGACCATGAAAGCGCCGTCGATCGCATTAATCCTTGCCGCTGGCATCGTGCTGCTGGGAACCCGCGTCCTGACGCAGCAGCGCGGAGGCACCGCGCAGACGGACAAGGTCCCGCCCGTCAACAGCGGCGCGAACCCGTATCGCGTCGTTCGCGACTGGGCACAACTGCAGATCCCTGCCAGGCCGTGGGGCGGCTCGAATGGCGTCGCCGTCGACAGGGACGGCAGGTCCGTGTGGGCGACCGATCGGTGTTCACCGGGGACGGCGCCGGGCTGTCTCGGGACGAACGCGAACCCGGTTCACCATTTCGACGAATCGGGCAAAGAGATCAGGAGCTTTGGCGGGGGCATGTTCGTGTGGCCGCACGGCATCCACATCGATCGCGACGGCAACGTGTGGGTCACCGACGCCCGCGCCGCGAGCGCCGACGAGCTCGCGAAGTTTCCCGGTGAAGACAAGAAGGGAAGCGTCGTCGTCAAGTTCAGCCCCGACGGCCGGGTCCTCATGACGCTCGGTAAACCAGGTGTGCGAGGCAATCCGCCTGAAGCCCTGACCGATCCGACGGACGTCGTCACTGACCCGCAGAACGGCGACGTCTACGTGGCGGAGAGCCACACCGACGTGGCGGATCCGAATCTCATCGGCCGCATCTCGGTGTTCGACAAGAACGGGAAGTTCCTCAGGATCATCGGGAAGAGTGGCACGGGACCGGGTGAGTTCCGGACACCGCACGCGCTGGAGTTTGATTCCAAGGGCCGGCTGATTGTCGCGGACCGCCACAACCACCGCATCCAGATCCTGACGAAGGCAGGACGGTTCGTCACTGAGTACGACGACTTCGGCCGGACCAGCGGGCTCGCGATCGACAGGAACGACGTGATCTACACGGCCGACTCGGAGTCGACCGAACGGGTTCACCCCGGCTGGCAGCGGGGGATCAGGATTGGCAGCGTCAATGACGGCAAGGTGACGATGTTCATTCCGGCGCACATGACGTCCAATTCGCCGGACGGCGCCATGGGCGAAGGAATCGCCATCGACGCCGCCGGCAACATCTACACAGCTGAAGCACAGCTCAGGGGCGTCACGAAATACGTGATGCCGTAGCGGCCGAAGTACAACCACTGGACAGCGAATCGGTATAAAGTGACACGGTAAATCGGTGCCCGCATCGAGCCTGAAGGCCAAGGAGCGACTATGTGCGACCAGGACCATTTTGACGACGACTTGAAGGAATTCGACGCTCGCGGATTGGTAACGCGTCGTCAGTTCGGCGTGCTGCTCGGCGCGGGCGTGGCGATGCTGCTGCCGCAGGTCGCGAACGCGGTGAGCGTCACGGAATCGGACGTGACCATCATGACGCCCGACGGCACCGCCGACTGCTACTTCGTGCGCCCGGCGACCGGCACGGCTCCCGGCGTGCTCGTGTGGCCGGACATCTTCGGCCTGCGGCCGGCATTCCGCACGATGGGGAAACGCCTCGCCGAAAACGGCTACTCGGTGCTGGTCGTCAACCCGTTCTATCGCGTCAAGAAGGCGCCGACCGCTGAACAGGGCGCCGCGACTCCCATCCCGTCCCTGCTGCCCCTCGCGCAGGCGCTGAACGAGACGACGCACATGACGGACGCGAAAGCGTTCATCGGGTGGCTGGATCAGCAGTCCGCGGTCGCCAAGAACCGCAAGATCGGCACGCAGGGCTACTGCATGGGCGGCCCGATGGCGTTCCGCACGTCCGCCGCGATGCCCGATCGCGTCGGCGCGGTCGCCTCGTTCCACGGGGGCGGACTCGTCACGCCGAACCCGAACAGCCCGCATCTGCAGGCGGCGAAGACGAAGGCGCAGTTCCTCATCGCGGTGGCCGCAAACGACGACATGCGCGCGCCCGACGAGAAGAACGTGCTGAAGGACACGTTCGCCAAGGCGAACCTGCCGGCGGAAATCGAAGTCTACACAGGCGCCGCGCACGGCTGGTGCCCGCCGGATTCGGGCGTCTACAACGAGCCGCAGGCCGAGAAGGCCTGGACGCGTCTCCTCGCGCTGTACTCGAAAGCGCTCGCGTAGCACCGTTCGTTTTCGGTGTCGCAGCCGGTCCTCGGTGCCTGGTCCCTGGTTCCTTGGTCCGTCCTTGGTCGGTGGTCCACGTTGTCCTGAGCGAGCTGCTCGGAATCGCGGACGACGGACCATGGACGGACCATGGACCAGGAACGGACCAAGAACCGAGGCCCAGGGACTGCGACTATTTCAGGTTTTTGTAGACCGCTTCTTCGACACCCGCATAGACCTTCATCGCCGCCTCGTCATAAAACGGCAGCGTCTGCATCATCACCACGACGCCGATCTCGCGGCTCGGATCGACGAAGAAATGCGTGTTGAAGATGCCGGCCCATGTCCCGCTCCCAGGGGAGCGGCGGTTCGGCGCGGCTTCCGCGGCCAGCTGAAAACCGAGTCCCCAGTGGTCCTTGCCGGCGCCCGAGCGGGAAGTTCCTCGAGAGTGTCAGGTTCGCCGACTCCTGCGGCTGCACGACGACCTTTCCCGTCTGGCTCTCGAGCATCGTCTTCACTGACGTCTCGCTCAGGATGCGCGCCTCGCCGAGCTTGCCGCGGTTGAGGAGCATGCGCAGGAACAACCCGTAGTCGCCGGCCGTGCCGTACAGGCCGCCGTCGCCGGCGACCTGCGCGGGCAGCGTGGCCGGCATCGGGCGCTCCACGAACTTTCCGTCAGTGCCGCGTGCGTTGACCGCGACGACGCGCGGATACTTCGCGGGCGGCACCAGGTAGCTCGTGTCGTGCATGCCGAGCGGTCCGAGGATGTGCGACTCGAGGAACGCGTCGAGCTTCTGTCCCGAAATGACCTCGACGACGTTGCCGAGGACGCGCGTGCTGGCGCCGTAGGCCCAGCTCTCGCCCGGGTCGAACAGCAGCGGAAGATCCAGCTCGGTCTTGCCGGTCTTCGCCATGATCTTCGTCAGCATCGGGCTCGCGAACCCGTAGCCGATGCCGGAGGTGTGCGTCAGCAGATGGCGGATGGTGATCGGCCGCTTTGCCGGACGCGTCTCGTAGGTGGCGTCGGCCTCGTGGAACGCGCTGATGACGACGGGATTCTTGTACCTCGGCAGGTACTTCGCGACGTCGTCGTCCAGCTTCAGTTTGCCTTCCTCGACGAGCATCATGATGGCGACCGAGGTGACCGGTTTGGTCATCGACGCCATGTTGAAGATCGTGTCCTTCGTCATCGGTGTGCTTGTGAGCGTGCGGCTGCGGCCGTAGGCTTCGTGGTAGACCACGCCGTCCTTGTTCACGACGGCGACGACGACGCCGGGCACGTCACCGCGGTCGGTCGCCTCCTTCAGGAACGACGATAACGCGGCCGTTCCCTGCGACGGGATGTTCGGGGCTGCCGAGGTGACGGCGACGAAAAGGAGCGGAAGAAGCCACAGCAGTCGTTTCATGCGCGCCGATCCTACACCGAAGCGTGAAAGACGCCGTTTTCGCGGGCAATTCCGCGCGGCAACTCGACTGTCCCGGAACGTTGCGACGTCTTTTTGACGTGATTCTGATATGCCGGAACGTCTAAACTTGAGCGGAAAACCGTGGTTGCCCGCGATGCGCATTCACGCCGGCAGATACTGAAGGCGGCCCTCGGCGGCGCCGCCGGAATCGCTCTGGGCGCGCCGCTTCGATGCCTGGCCGCCACACCGGCGCAGGCGACGGCGGACACGTCCCCCACCCTGCGTCTCGCCGACGATCTGTTCGTCGTGAGGCTTCCCGGAGAAGCCAATGTCGTCGCTCAGACCGGCGCGGGCGGCGTGCTGCTCGTCGACGGCGGATCCGCCCAGGCCGCTGACGCGCTCATGAAGGCGGTCGCGGGCTTGCCTGGCGGCGGTCCGGTTCAGACGCTGTTCAATACGCACTGGCACCCGGAGCAGACCGGCCTCAACGACGCGCTGGGCAAGGCCGGCAAGACCATCATCGCGCACGAGAACACGCGGCTCTGGCTGACGACCGACGTCACCTGGCCCTGGAACGGTCAGCGCTTCAAGCGGCTGCCGAAGACCGCGCAGCCGAACAAGACGTTCTACACGACCGGCACGCTCGACTCGGGCGTTCGCTACGGGCACATTCCGGATGCGGCGCACACCGACGGCGACCTGTACGTCTACTTCCCCAAACAGAACGTGCTCGCGGCGGGCGACGTGATCTCGAACCAGGGCTGGCCGGTGGTCGATTGGGCGACGGGCGGCTGGATTGGCGGCATGGTCGGCGGCCTGCAGCGGCTGCAGACGGTGGCCAACGAGGACACACGCATCGTGCCTGCCCGCGGGCCGGTGCTCGGGTTCGCGGAGCTCAAGGCGCAGACCGAGATGTACGGCACGATTTACGATCGCCTGAGCCAGATGCTGAACAAGGGCCGCGGCCCCGGCGAAGCGGTGGCCGCGCGGCCGACGAAGGAATTCGACGAGAAGATGGGGAACCCCGACGAGTTCGTGCGCCGCGCCTTCGAGAGCCTGTGGGCTTACCTGTCACCGGACGCCTGATCATGGATTCACAACGATCAACGCAGAGATCGCGGAGCACGCAGAGCCTCTCAACGCACCCCATCGTTGTGATTTCGCTGGCCGGCGTCCTGCTCGCGCTGAGCGGCGCGGTGGCGACGTCCCAGGCGCCGGCCGCGCCTCGCGCGCCCGACGCGCAGCTGGCCACGGTCAAGCAGTATTGCGCCGGCTGCCACAACGATCGCGCGAAAGCCGGCGGCGTCAGCTTCGAGGGGATGACGCCTGAGAGCATCGGCCCGCATGCCGACGTGTTCGAAAAGGCGGTCCGGAAACTGCGCGGCCGCGTGATGCCGCCGCCGGGCGCGAGACAGCCCGACGCCGCGTCCATCGACTCGCTGGTCGCGTGGCTCGAAGAGTCGCTGGATCGCGCCGGCCAGCCGCACCTGCCGGACCAGGTCGTCCTGCACCGGCTGAATCGCAAGGAGTACGCGAACGCGGTCCGGGATCTCCTGGCGGTCGAAATCGACGCGACGGAGCTGCTGCCGGCGGACGACATCGCCGAGGGCTTCGACAACATCGCGGCGGCGTTGCAGGTGTCGCCGTCCTTCATCGAGCAATACGTCATCGCCGCGCGCGCCGTCGCGGTGAAGGCCGTCGGCCGGGCGGACGCGCGGCCCGGCGGGTGGACCTTCCGCGCGGGATCGGGCACTCAGCTCACGCACGTCGCCGGGCTTCCGCTCGGCACGCGCGGCGGGATTCTCGCGAAGGTCGATCTCCCGTCGGACGGCGAATACCGGATCGACGTCGCCGACATGGCCACCCATATCTGGGGCAACGGCATGGAGTTCGAGAACCCGCTGGTCGTGACGCTCGACAACAAGATCGTCTACCAGACGGTGATCGGCGGCGAAGAGGACATGAAGCTGTACGATCAGGTGCAGAACGGCGCACTGGATCGGGTCAACGCGCGCCTCAAGAACATCCGCTTCGCCGCCACCGCCGGACCGCACAAGATCGGCGTGGCGTTCAAACGCCAGACCTTCGCCGAGTCCGACGATGAGCTGCAGATCACCACGCCCGGCGGCGGCCAGGATCGCTTGTATCGCGTGAACTCGTTTCAGCTCCAGGGCCCGTTCGACGCGAAAGGCATCAGCCAGACGCCCAGCCGCGAGCGGGTGTTCAGCTGTCACCCGGCGGGCGCCGCAGAACAGGACGCCTGCGCCAGAACGATCATCGCCGCTCTGGCCAGGCGCGCGTACCGGCGGCCGGTGTCAGCGGAAGATGTCAACGAGCTGTTTCAGTATTACCAGGACGGCGCGAAGGCCGGCGGTCCGTCGAGCTTCGAAGCCGGCGTCCGCAACGCCATCACCGGGCTGCTGGCGAGCCCGTTCTTCCTGTACCGCGGCGAGCACATCCCGACCGGGTTGCAGCCGGGCGCCACCTACGCGATCGACGACATCGAGCTCGCGTCGAAGCTGTCGTTCTTCCTCTGGAACACCATTCCGGATGAAGACCTGCTGCAGGCGGCCGTCAGCGGCAAGCTGAGCGACCCCGCCGTGCTCGAGCGGCAGGTGAAGCGCATGCTCGCCGATCCGCGTTCCGAGACGCTGGCGTCCAACTTCCTGAACCAGTGGCTCGACATGAAGCGCCTGGACGAGATCGTCCCGGACCAGGCGGTGTTTCCGTACGCGTCCGGCCGATCCGATCCGCGCGCGGATTTCCGCACCGAGCTGACGCTGTTCGCCGACAGCATCTTCAGGGAAGACCGGAGCGTCGTCGATCTGCTGCGGGCGAAGCACACGTATCTCAACGAGCGCGTCGCGCTCCAGTACGGCATCAGCGACGTCAAAGGCGAGCGGTTCCGGCGGGTCGAGCTCCAACAGTCGGCCCGCTGGGGGCTGCTCGGCAAGGGCGCGATCCTGATGGCGGCCGCCTATCCGAATCGCACGTCGCCGGTGCTGCGCGGCGCGTTCGTGCTTGGGCATCTCCAGGGCGTCCCGCCCGCGACGCCGCCGCCAGGTGTGCCGACGCTCAACGATAAGGACATCGGCACGACCAAGGCGCTCACGATGCGCGAGATGATGGCGAAGCATCGATCGAACCCGACGTGCGCGTCCTGTCACGCGGTCATGGATCCGCTCGGCCTCGCGCTCGAGAACTTCGACGCGACGGGCCGGTGGCGGGATCGCGATCGGTATGCCGGCGTGGCGATCGATTCGTCCGGCACGCTCCCCGACGGCACCGCCATCAACAACCCCGATGACCTGCGCGAGGCGCTGCTGCGCCGCCCCGGGCAATTTGCCCAGACGTTCACCGAGGGGCTGCTGACGTATGCGACGGGGCGTAAACTGGAGCCGTCCGACATCCCCACCGTGCGCCGCATCGTGCGCGCGGCCGCGCCGGGCGACTACAGGTTTTCGACGCTCGTGCAGGCCGTCGTGCGAAGCGATCAGTTCCGAATGCGCCGGATGCCCCCGGGCGGGGCGGCCGGGACCCCTGTGATTGAAGGCGCTCACTAACGGAGTCACCACATGTACCTGTCCAAGATGCGTCTCTCGCGGCGTGCGGTGCTCAAAGGCGTGGGCGCGACCATCGCGCTGCCATTACTCGATGCCATGAATCCCGCTGCCACCGTGTGGGCAGCCACCCCGGCCGGCTCGCCACCAAAGCGGTTCGCCTTCGTCGGGTTTCCGCACGGCGCCATCATGGACCGGTGGTCGCCGAAAGAAGTCGGGACCAGCTTCGAGATGCCGGTGATTCTCGAGCCGCTGACGCCGTTCCGCGAGCACCTCACGATCGTCTCGGGGCTGCGCAACAAGCCGGGCGAAACGCCCGAGCCGCACGCCTACATCGAGTCCACGTGGCTGAACTGCGTCAAGCCGTGGGATCACGGCGTCGCCGGTCCCGACGCCGGCGTCACCGCCGATCAGCTGGCGGCGCGGCACATCGGCCAGGAAACGCGGCTGCCGTCGCTCGAGTTGACGACCTCGCCGACCGGCGCGCGGCTGGCCTGGCGCACGCCCACGCAGCCGCTGCCGCAGGAAGGCAACCCGCGCGCGGTGTTTCAGAAGCTGTTCGGCCAGGGCGACACCGACGCGGAGCGCGCGGCGATTCTTCACGAGACCGGCAGCATCCTGGATCGCGTCAAGGGCCAGGCCGCGCGGCTGCAGACCAGCCTCGGCGTCCGCGACCGCGTCGTCGTCACCGACTATCTCGATTCGGTCCGCGAGATCGAGCGGCGGGTGCAGATGGCGGAGAAGCAGGACATGACGACCCTGCAGATTCCCGACGCGCCCGTCGGCACGCCCAATGACATCACCGAACACTTCAAGCTGATGTTCGACCTCATGGCGCTGGCGTTCCAGGCCGACATCACGCGCGTGATCACGTTCTCGATGGATCACGAAGCCAGCATGCGGACCTACACCAACCTGGGGATCGCCGAGGGATTCCATCCGCTCTCGCATCACGGGAACAACCCGCAGAAGCAGGAGAAGCTGGTCCAGATTCAGACGTTCCACACGCTGGTCTTCGCGAAGTTCATCGAGCGGCTGGCGAAGGCGCAGGAGGGCGCCGGCACCGTGCTGGATCACTCGACCATCCTGTACGGCAGCAACATGAGCAACAGCGACAAGCACAACAACGATCCGCTGCCGGTCGGCCATGCTCGGGCACGCGAACGGGCGGATCAAGGGCGGGCAGCACGTGAAGTATCCGCAGGACTCGCGCCTCGCCGACCTGCTCGTCACGCTGTTCGACCGCAACAACATCCCCGTCGAGAAGATCGGCGACAGCGGCGGCATCCTCTCGGAGGTCTGACATGACTGGTGTAGCGTCCGCCTTCAGGCGGACGGCCCGTCCGGCTCAAGCCGGACGCTACGTACTGCTGATGGCGTGATCGCGGTTGTCGCCGCGAGCTCGATTGCAGCCGCCGCGGACAATCCGCTCCTCGAGGCGGCGGAGCGTGGCAATCGCGCGGCCGCGCTGCAGCTGCTGACCAAGGGCGCCGACCCGAATGCGGCCGGGCCCGACGGGACGACGGCCATCATGCTGGCCGCGGCGAACGACGATGTCGATCTCGTCCGCGCGCTGATCAAGGCCCACGCCAACGTCAACCTGAAGAACGAGTTCGGCACGTCGGCGATCACCGAAGCCGCGATCATCGGCTCGGCGCCGATCCTCGACGCGCTGCTCAAGGCCGGCGCCGATCCGAACACCAGGAACCCGGAAGGCGAAACACCGCTGATGGCGGTCGCTCGCACGGGGCAAGGTCGACGCGGCCAGGCGGCTGCTCGACGCGCACGCCGACGTGAACGCCAGGGAAACCTGGGGCGGGCAATCGGCCTTGATGTGGGCCGCTGCGCAAAGCCAGCCCGAGATGGTGCGGCTGCTGGTCTCCCGCGGCGCCGACGTCAACGCGCGCGGCGTGGTCCGCCAGTGGGAACGCAAGGTCATCACCGAGCCGCGGCCCAAGGACATGAACAAGGGCGGGTTCACGCCCCTGCTGTACGCGGCGCGCGAAGGCTGTATCGCGTGTGCGCGCGAGCTGATCGCCGGCAAGGCCGATCCGGATCTCGAAGACCCCGATCGCGTGACGCCGCTCAACATGGCGCTGCTCAACCTGCACTTCGAGTTCGCCGCGTACATGATCAAGGCGGGCGCCGACGTCGATAAATGGGATCTGTACGGCCGGTCGCCGCTCTACATGGCGGCCGACGTCAACACGCTGCCGACCAAGGGGAACGGCGCCGTCGCCGTGATTCCGAGTGAGGATTCGCTGACCGCGCTCGAAGTCGGCAAGCTCCTGCTCGAGGCGGGCGCCAACCCGAACCTTCAGCTCAAGCGTCGTCCTCCGTATCGGGATGTGCCGCAGGATCGCGGCGGCGACACGATTCTCGCTCAGGGCGCGACGGCCGCTCCTGCGCGCCGCGCGGGCCGGCGACGCCCCGTTCGTCGACCTGCTGCTGAAACACAAGGCGCTCGTCGACTTGCCGAGCAAGGAAGGCGTCACGCCGCTGATGGCGGCTGCCGGCGTCGAGTTCGGGACCCGCGTGACCCGCGGGCGCAACCGCACCAACGAGGGCGTGCTGGCGACGATGCGGCTGCTGCTCGATGCGGGCGCGGACATCAACGCCAGGATGGTGACCGATTCGCGGCGCGCCAGCGAGTACAGCGCGGCGGCGACCGCCGCCGCCCGATCCGGCCGCGGCGGCACGTGCCAGCCAGGTGCCGAGCCCGTCGGCCGTGCCGGACCAGACCGCGCTCCTCGGCGCCGCCGAACGCGGCTTCACGCCGCTCGTGAAGTTCCTCGCCGAGAACGGCGCGGATCTCGGGGCAAAGGACGCGAGCGGCCGCACGGCGCTCGATCTGGCGAAGGGCGTCGGCGTCGTCGGCGTCAAGACAGCGACGAGAGAACCGTTCCCGGAAACCGTCGCCCTGCTCGAATCGCTGATGAACGCGAAGGGCATCCCGCTGTCAGCTTCTGTGAAGTAGGCAGGTGTAGTGCAGGCCCGAAAGGCCTGCACTACGACCGACCGATCAGAAGTCGAACTGCGCGCTGATCTTGAAGAACCGCGCCGACATGATCGACAACGGGTTGAGATACGTCGGCCCGTAGGTCTGGTTGATACACCTGCGGCGTGTTCGAGTTGAACAGGTTGAAGATGTCGAGGCTGACGAGCGTCTTGGTCGTGCCGTACCTCAGGATCTTGCCGAACCGGAGATCGACGGCGTTCAGGCGATCGCCGTACAACGCGCCCGGCTTGACGATGTTCAGGAACTCGACGGGAATGCCGCTGGCGAGCGGCCGCCCGAGATTGGTGCTGTCGACGCCGGGGATTCCGAGGAACAACGCCGGTCGCCTGTCCGCCGATGCTCTGGCTCTGCACGGACGGGAACTCGTTCCCGGGATACGGCAGGCTGCGGAACGTGCCGCTGATCAGCACGTCGATCTTCGGCACGGTGTACGTCGCCAGGCCTTTCACGTTCGTCTTCCATCCCGACTCGCGATGGCAGGACGACTGCGGCCACTGCCCGACGCCGCCGAGGAACGTGTCGAGGAACCCGTCGGTGCCGCCCCAGGGCCCGAAGATGTAGGTCTCCGGGTGATTCTTGACCACGCCGCACGAGTCCTCGACGACGTTCCCGGTGCTGATGCCGCCCTGGAACGTCACCTCGCGCAGGCGCGCGTTCACCGTGAAGTCGACGCCGTTGAACGTGTTGAAGGCGCCGCCGACGTTGTCGGCGAACGTCAGGTAGTTGTCGATTGTCTGGAACTTCGCGGGTTTGACGTCGTAGAACGTCAGCGCGTACCCGCCGCCGCCGGGCAGCTTCGGATCCTGCGGCACGTTGTAGACGAACGGATCGAAGTCGGCCGGCGTCCACGCGCGGTTGATCGTGGCCGGCAGGTTTCCCCAGCTCCGCCGGATGTAGTCGAGCTGCGACCGACACTCTCGGCGCGACTTGCTGCGTCACGCCGAGCGTCAGATCCCAGCTGTACTCGCGTGTGTTCCATCCGTTCGTGGTCGCCGGGTCGACCGTCAGCGGAGAGACCGGCTTGCCGAAGAACGGATTGCCCGGGCCGCACTCGCCGTTGGCGGTCGAGTTCAGCAGGTTGCAGTTGACGACGTAGTCGTGGTTCGCGTCGGTCCAGTCTCTCTCGTGTCCGTGCGTGACGAAATGCCCGAGGCCCGGCGGGGCTGTAGTTCGCCCACTCGTCGACGGTGTTGAACGTCGTCACGTACCGGCCCATGAAGAACTTCGCGGCCGTCTTCCCGTTGCCGAACACGTCGTAGGACGCGCCGAACCGCGGCATCAGGTCCTTCTGGCTGAGCGGGCCGTCCTGCGCCGGGAACTTGACGGCGGTGGGCAGGAAGAGGTTCGGCCCATCTGCTGCTGCGGGGAAGTAATCGCCGAGGTGCTCGAAGCGGAGTCCGCCCTGCAGCGTCAGACGCCCGAGCGTCCAGCGATCCTGCGCGTACAACGCGATCATGCTCTGCTTCTGTTCCTGGTGCGAGTTCGCGTCGGCGTACACCGTCACCTGGTTGGGGACGCCGTCCTGGAAGAAGTACTTGAGCTGTGTGTCGTTGTAGAAGTTGACCGGGTAGTTCGCGTCGTTGCTGTGGTAGCGGAAGCCGACCTTCGCCGAGTGCGACCCGGTAACGTACGACGCGGACCCCTGGACGATGTTCGTGAATCCGGTGTGCCCGGACCAGTTGGCCGCGCGGTAGTTGATGCCCGGGATAGGCGCCGCCGTTCTCCTGCACCGGAATGAGCGTCGAATCGAACGCATCCTTCTGACGGCTGCCCCACCAGAAGTAGGCTCCCAGCTGCGCGTTGGCCTCGAGCAGCAGGCGCGAGGTGACCGGCGAGGTCCAGGTCAGCTGCGTCAGCTTGCTCGGGTGGTTTTCGTTCGTGGTCGTTCCCTCGGGCGAGCTCATCGTCGCGCCGAAGCCGAGCCCCGTGCCGTCGCCGCCCTGATGCAGTTGATGCAGGAGTACTGGACGCTCGTCCAGACGTTGATCTTGTTGCGCGGCGTCGCCTGCCAGGTCAGCCGCACGGACCCGTTCTTCCACGTGCCGTCGTCGATCGCCTGCTGGCGAGAAGTCCGGGTCGTAGGTCCACGCGTTGGGATTGCCCGCGTTCTTGTTGACCCACATGCTGGCGACGTTCTGCCGGCTGTTCTGGTAGCGGAACGTGCCGAAGAACCACAGCTTGTCGCGGACGATCGGGCCGCCGAACGACGGATTGACGTCCCACAGCTGCTTGATCGAGTTCACGGCCGTGAGCCCCTTGGCCATCTGCTCCGGCGTCCAGGTTGCTGCCCTGGAGCCCGCTGCCCGTGCCGCTGACGAAGAAGCTGCCGGCGAACCGGTTGCCGCCCTGCTTGCCGATGATGTTCATCTGCGGGCCGCCGGTGGTCGCCTCGCCGAGGCCGCCGCTCAGGCTGAACACCACTTCCTGCGAGTTGCCGACTTCGGGCACGTAGCCCGACACGCCCATGCCCTGGTAGCCGCCGTTCATGCCGTCGACGAGGACCTGTCCCTCGTTCCGGCGCCCGCCGTGGATCTGGAACACGCTGTAGAGCGAAGGGTTGGAGCCTTCGAGATCGTTGGCCTGGACGTTGATCGCCGGGATGAGATTCGTGAAGCCGGAATACTGCCGGGAGGATGGAATCTCGGTGACCGTCTGGCCGCTGAACACCTGCTGGTTGCGCGTGCTCGTCACGTCGACGGTGGGCGCCTCGCCGGAGACGATGATCGTCTCGGCCACGCCGCCGACTTTCAGGTCGGCGTTCACCGATCGCGATGAAACTGCCGGTCAGCTCGATGCCTTCGCGCTTGACCGTGGCGAACCCGGTCAGCGTGAAGGTCACCGTGTACGTGCCTGGTCTCAGGTTCTCGATCGAATACTGACCGGTCCCTCCGGTGACGACCGAGCGCGTCTTCTCGATGAGCGCCGGGCTCGACGCTTCGACCGTGACGCCGGGCAGGACGGCGCCGGAGGCGTCCTTGACGGTGCCGACGATCGACGCCTGCGCGTGCGCGATCGCTGGGAATGACGACGAGCGATAGCACGAATAGGATCGCCCTCACACACTTGACCATGTTGTCCCTCCACGGCTGTGACATTGGCAGTCGTACAGCAAGACTGAACGACCGTTCGGCCACTATATCCGCCGTCTTACGAGATGCAACGACGAAAATGGCAGGCCATTTCAACTGGTTGGCGCGATATCCGTACCGTTGGAGAAGATGTCATCTTCTCTCCAGTTTGGGCACAAGGACTCGTAAGAAACGAGGGCCTGCCAGATCGGATCGGATGGCTGGTATGCCAGGATCGAATGGAAGCCGATCAGAGAGCGGTGTGATTGTGGACAGCGGGTTTGAAAACCCGCGCCCGGTGAGCGTGCGTTCATCCGGGCGCGGGCGGGGCAGCGAGGTCTTGCCGTGCTTTAAAAGTCGACCTGCACGCCGATCTTGAAGAACCGCGCCTGCGTGATCGACAACGGGTTGAGATACGTGCTTTGCGGAGTCAGTATCGTCGGCCCGTAGGTCTGCTGATACACGTCAATCGCGTTGGAGTTGGTCACGTTGAAGATGTCGAGCGCCACCAGCGTTTTGGTGCGGCCGTACCTCAGGATCTTGCCGAACCGGAGATCGAGGCCGTTGAGCCGATCGCCGTACACCGCACCGGGCTTGACGATGTTGAAGAACTGAACGGGAGCGGCACCAGAGAAGCCCCGCCCGAATCCAACACTCGTCTCGCCGGACAGCAGAAACGCCGTGCCGGTCAGGCTCTGGCTGGTGACGGACGGAAAGTTGTTTCCTGGATATGGAAGGCTGTGGAACGTCCCGCTGAGCACCACGTCGATCTTGGGCATGTTGTACGACGCGAGCCCTTTGTAGTTCGTCTGCCATCCCGACTCGCGATGGCAGAACGACTGCGGGAGTTGCGCGAGGCCGCCGATGAAGGTCGAACCGAAGCCCAGCGAACCGCCGTTGAGAATGGACGAAATGTAAACGTCCGGGTGCTGCGCGGCCAGGCCGCACTCGTCCTCGACGACGTTTCCGGTGCTGAACCCCGCCTGCACGGTTATCCCCTGCTGCAGGCGCGCGTTGACCGATCCGTCGACGCCGTTGTAGCGGTTGATCGACGCCACCGGCCTTGTCGGCGAGCGTGTAGAGGTTGTCGAACTGGTTGTATTTGGCGGGCGCGATCTCCTGGAAGGTCAAGGTGTATCCGCCGCCGCCCGGCAGCTTCGGATCCTTCGGCACGTTGTATGTGAACGGGTTGAAGTCGGTCGGCGTCAGGGCGCGGTTGATCGTCGTCGCGATGTTTCCCCAGCTCCGCCGGTTGTAGATCACGTCGACCGACACCCTCGGGGCGAGCTGCTGAGAAATGCCGGCCGACAAATCCCAGCTGTGCTCCCGAGTATTCCAGCCGGTCGTGGCCGCTGGATCGACCGTTAGCGGAGAGATGAACTTCCCGAAGAACGGATTCCCGACGCCGCAACTGTCTTTCGCGGCGTTGTAGCCCGGCGACGTCGGATCGTTCTGAGCCGATTGATCCAGCAGATTGCAGTTGGGGACGAAGTCGTGGTTCGCGTCGACCCACGTGCGTTGCACGTTCGAGACAAAGTGTCCGAGTCCTGCCGGGCTGAAGTTGACCCACTCGTCCACGGTGTTCACGGTCGTCACGTACTCGCCCATGAAGAACTTCAACGCGGTCTTTCCGTTGCCGAACACATCGTAGGTCGCGCCGAACCGAGGCTGCAGATCCTTGTGGTTCAGTGGGCCGTCCTGGGCGGGGAAGACGACAGCCGTCGGAAGGAAGATGTTCGGCCCCATCTGCTGCTGGTCGAAATGATCGACGAGACGCTCGAAGCGAAGGCCAGCCTGGAGCGTCAGGCGATGGAGCGTCCATCGATCCTGGGCATACAGAGCGGTCATGCCCTGATGCTGCTGTTGCTGCGACGCCTGATCGGCGTACATCGTGAAGTTGATGGGACTGCCGTTCGTGAATTGGTAATGGAGCTGGGCGTTGTTGTAGTAGGCCTTCGGGAACGTCGAGTCGTTCGCCATGTAGCGGATGCCGAACTTCGCCGAGTGCGACCCGGTCACGTACGACGCCGATCCCTGGACGATGTTTGTGAAGCCGGTATGGTCCGACCAGTCGCTCGATCGGTAGTTGAGGCCCGGAATGAGGCCGGCCGTTTCATTCACCGGAATGGTCGTCGGATCGTACGCATTCTTCTGCGTGCCCCCCCACCAGAAGTAGGGTCCCAGCTGAACGTTGCCTTCGAGCAGCAGCCGGGACGTCACCGGAGATGTCCAGGAGATCTGGGTCATCGAGTTCGGGCGATTCTCGACGCGCTGGAGCGCTTCCGGCGAGGCAATCGTCCCGGAGAAGGTTTGCCCGGAACTGGAGCCGCCCTGGATGCAGTGCTGGCAGATCCGCTGGTAGTCCGTGAAGAAGTTGAACTTGTTTCTCTCCGTCGCCTGCCAGGTCAACCGCAGGGAGCCGTTCTTCCACCTGCCGTCGTCGATGGGCACTTCGAGTGGTCGGCCGTTCTGGCCATCGGCGGGGAGATACGTCCACTTGGTGTTATCGCCGGCGTTCAGGTTGACCCACATGCTGGCGACATTCTGGTCGTTGGACTGGTAGCGGAACGTGCCGAAGAACCACAGCTTGTCCTTGATGATCGGGCCGCCGAACGCGGGGTTGATGTCCCACGCCTTCGCCAGGGACTGCGCCGTCGTCAGGCCCTGGGCCTGCAACTCCGGCGTCAGGTTCGTGCCCTGGAGCGCGCTGCCCGTGCCGTTGATGAAGAAGGTCCCGGCGTACCGGTTGCCGCCCTGCTTGCCGATGATGTTCATCTGCGGGCCGCCGGTGTTCGCCTCGCCGAGGCCGCCCGACAGAGAGAACACCACTTCCTGCGCATTCCCGACTTCGGTGACGTAGGACGACACGCCCATGCCCTGGTAGCCGGCGCTCATGCCGTCGACCTGGACCTGTCCCTCGTTTCGCCGCCCGCCGTGGACCTGGAACACGTTGAAGACGCCACCCTGGGCTCCGCCGACGTCGTTGCCTTGAACGTTGATCGCCGGGACGAGCGCGATGAGGCCGCCATATTGCCGTGACGTCGGGATCTCGTTGACCGTCGAGCCGGTGATCGACCTGCTGGGCTGCGCGCGCTCGTCACATCGACCACCGGCGCTTCGCCGCTGACCGTGACCGTTTCCGACACCGCTCCAACTTTCATGTCGGCGTTCACGGTCGCCGTGAAGCTGCCGGTCAGCTCGATGCCTTCGCGCTTGGCCGTGGCGAACCCGGTCAGCGTGAAGGTCACGGTGTATGTTCCAGGCCTCAGGTTCTCGATGGAATACTGACCGGTCCCTCCGGTGACGACCGAGCGCGTCTTCTCGATGAGCGCCGGGCTCGACGCTTCGACCGTGACGCCTGGCAGGACAGCGCCGGAGGCGTCCTTGACCGTGCCGACGATCGACGCCTGAGCGAAGGCGATGCCGGGAACCGCCGCGAGCGCAACCGCGATGAGGACCGCTCTGACACATCTGCGCATGATGCTGTTCCTCCTCGACGTTCGAGAACCGCTGTCCAGTGACGATAAACGGACAATAATCCCGCTCACTATACGCGCCCCAGTCGGCCATGCAAGAGCGAAGATGACGAGCTTGCGTGGCGTAAGATACCCGACATCCGAGCGCAATCGGAGACTCGGTCGGCTGTGTCGTGTCGACAAAAATCCGTAAAGACAGGAATCTCGATGAGAGAACTGAAGGCGGCTCTCTTCTTGTGCGTGGCGGCGGCGAGTCTCTACGCGCAGGGCGCATCCCGGTCGGCCGCGTGGAGCACCTACAGCGGCGATGCCGCCGGGCGCCGGTATTCACCGCTCGCGCAGATCAACACGCGGAACGTTTCGAAGCTGACGCTCGCCTGGCAGTACGGCGTCGCCGACCCGGGCGTGGCGTTGAGCTCGGTCGGCCGGAGCCAGGCGGTTCCGATTGTCGTAAACGGCGTGCTGTACACCTCGACGGCGCGGCGGACGATCGTCGCGCTGGACCCGGCGACCGGACGGGAGATCTGGAAGCACGAGCTCGACAAGGGCGGCGCCCCGAACCGCGGTGTGGCGTACTGGGCCGGCGACGGCCGATTGCTCCCGCGCATTCTCGCGGGGACAACCGACGGCCGGCTGCTCGCGCTCGACGCGGCGACGGGAAAGCCGGTCCCCACCTTCGGCGACCACGGATCGATCGACCTGCGCGCGGGCGTTGCCGACAAGTATCCGAAGATGCCGTACCTGATGGCGTCGCCCGGGATCATTTACCGGAATCTGATCGTCACCGGCGCCCAGGGACAGGAGGACAACCCCGAGGGTCCGGCCATGGACGTCCGCGCCTGGGATATCCGGACCGGCACGCTTGTCTGGACCTTTCACACGATCCCGCATCCGGGCGAGCCGGGATCGGAGACCTGGCCGAAGGATTACTACCTGACCGCGGGGTCACCCGCGAACTGGGGCTTCGGCTCGGTCGATGTTGATCGAGGATTGATCTTCCTGCCCATCGGCCAGCCCGCATCGCAGTACTACGGCGGCCATCGCGCGCAGCAGAACTTGTACTCCTCGTCCGTGGTCGCGCTCGATGCGCGCACGGGCAAGGTGCGCTGGCACTTTCAGCTGACCCATCACGACCTGTGGGATTACGACAACGCCGCGACGCCCGCGCTGATGGATGTCGTCCGGGACGGCCGGAGGATTCCCGCTGTCGTCACGGTGGCCAAGTCGGGGATGATGTTCTTTCTCGAGCGCGAGACCGGCAAGCCGATTTACCCCGTCGAGGAACGGCCGGTGCCCGCGAGCGATATCCCCGGCGAGGAGACCTGGCCGACACAGCCGTTTCCCGTGAAGCCGCCGCCGCTGTCGCGGCTCGGCATCAAGCCGGACGAAATCTTCACCGGCGAACCGGCGCACGAGAAGTTCTGCCGCGATCTGGTGGAGAAGATAGGCGGCATCCATAACCTCGGGCCTTATACGCCGTACAGCAGCAAGGAATTCCGGATCGTGTTTCCGGGGCAGCAAGGCGGGCCGAATTTCGGCGGCGTGGCGGTGGACCCGTCGACGGGTTACGTCTTCGTGAACTCGCGCGACGTCGGCGGCATGGGCCGCATGGACAAAACACCCGAAGGAGACCAGGTCGCGTATCGGCGGTTCAGCCCGCTGGGCCGCGGAACCGTGAACGCCCGTTTCTGGGATCCTGCGACGAGCCTGCCATGCCAGCCGCCGCCATGGGCGCACCTGATCGCGGTGAACGCCAACACTGGCGACATCGCCTGGAAGGTTCCGCTCGGGACGAGTGACGAGCTCGAAGCCAAGGGCCTCAAGAACACCGGGGCTTTCGGGCAGGGCGGTCCCATCGTCACGGCCGGCGGGCTCGTGTTCATCGCCGGCACGATGGACAAGCGCTTCCGAGCGTTCGACTCCCGCAGCGGCCAGGTGCTCTGGGAAGGCAAGCTCGAATCCGAGGGCCACACGACGCCCATGACTTACATGGCGCCGAACGGCAAGCAGTACGTCGTCGTGGTGACGACGGGCGTCAACGCGTTTGCGCTGGAGTGAGCAGCGTTGAGGATGCGCGGAGCGATCGTTGCCCGATCAGGCGAGCGCGAAGACGCTCACGGCGATCGCGATGATCAGCAGGGCGCCGACAACCGCCTCGGCCGTATCCGAAAACGTCCAGTCGTAAAGCTTGAATCGTTCGAACATAAAACCCCCAACTGCGCCAGCTCGTCGACGTACCCGGCGGGCTTGCCTGGTTAAGGGTTTAGACGGCTGCGCCCACGCAAAGGTTTAAGATGTGGTCGCCATCAGGGAGTGAGGGGACCATGCGACGTTTCTTCTACGGAGCGGTGTCCGCCGCCGCTGCCACGCTGCTCGCCGTGGCCGGCCACGCGCAAGCGACCCACGAAAGCGGAAGCGCGCACGACCGCTTCGGCGCTCGGCTGACCGCGCCTCCGACCGCGGACTGGCCCACCAACGGCGGCAACCTTTACAACCAGCGTTACTCTCCGCTCACATCCATCAACCGCTCCAACGTGGCGCAGCTCAAGGGTGTGTGGCGAGCACGCCTGCGCGGCTCGGGCGCCGCGCCGAAGTACTCGGGCTTCGCGCAGCCGCTCGTGTACGGCGGCGTCGCGTACGTGAGCACGGGCGCCAACGACGTGTTCGCCGTGTCGATCGATACCGGCGAGATGCTCTGGGAGTACTCGGCGAATCTGCCCGAGGACCTGCCGTCGGTCTGCTGCGGCTGGAACAACAAGGGCGTCGCGGTCAGCGAAGACAAAGTGTTCATCGGGCGGCTCGACGGCCGGCTCGTGGCGCTCGATCGCGCGACCGGCAAGGTCGCGTGGTCCATTCAGGCCGAGCGATCGGAGGACAGGTTCTCGATCACGGCGGCGCCGCTGTACGTCAATGGCCGCGTCATCATCGGGTTTGCCGGCGGCGATCGCGGCACCCGCAGCCGCGTCAAGGCGTACGACGCGAAGGACGGGCGTCTGCTGTGGACGTTCTACACGATTCCCGGTCCCGGCGAGCCCGGTCACGAGACGTGGCCGAAGGACAACGACGTGTGGCAGTACGGCGGCGCCGCGATCTGGCAGACGCCGGCCGTCGATCTCGAACTCGGCCTCGTGTACTTCTCGACCAGCAACGCCTCGCCGGACTATAACGGCGCCGTCCGCGCCGGCGACAATCTGTACGCGGCATCCATGCTGGCGATCGAACTCGAGACGGGCAAATATCGCTGGCACTTTCAGCAGGTGCATCACGACATCTGGGACTACGACGCGGTCAATCCCGTCGTCCTGATGGACGTGAACGTCGGAGGGCGTACGCGCAAGGCGATTGCCGAGGTCGGTAAAACCGGCTGGGCGTACATCCTCGACCGGCAGAACGGGAAGCCGCTGATCGGCATCGACGAGCGCCCGGTGCCGCAGGAGCCGCGGCAGGCGACGGCCGCGACGCAGCCCTTCCCGCGTGGCGATGCGATCGTGCCGCAACTGATTCCGATCGCCCCCGAGGGAACCGCGCTGGTCAACGACGGCCGCATCTTCACGCCGTTTGTCGGCAACGATCCGACGTTCGTCGCGCCCGGAATCTGGGGCGGCGCCAGCTGGCCGCCGAGCGCCTACGATCCGATGCAGCAGCGGTTGTTCGTCTGCGCCTCGTCGGTGATCGGCGGCTACACGGGCGGCGGCGATCCGAAGTTCGTGCCGCCCTCTCCGGGTGTCTCCTTCGGCGGCGGCAAGACGGCGTTCACGCGCACGGCGCGCACCGGCATCATCGCGGCGCTGGACGTGACCACCAACAAGATCGCGTGGCGGTACCAGTGGCCCGAGCAGTGCTACAGCGGCACGCTCGCGACCGGCCGGCGGGCTGCTGTTCGTCGGCCGCAGCGACGGACGCCTGACGGCGCTCGACTCGGCCACCGGCAAGCAGCTGTGGGAATTCCAGACGGGCGCCGGGATGCACGCGCCCGTGAGCACGTTCGAGCGCAACGGCAAGCAATACGTGCTCGCGTACTCTGCCGGCAGCGCCCTCCTCGGCACCGCGCGCGGGGACAGCCTCTGGTTGTTCGCGCTCGACGGGACGCTGCCGCCGGTCCAGCCGGGCGCGCCGGTGTCACGGCAAGCGGCGGTCGCGCCGCCGCCGGCCGCGACCGGCGAACGTAGCGTCCGGCTTCGGCGCGGACGTCGCCGCGGGGCGGCAGCTCTATGACGCAGGCGTGCGAGGTGTGTCACGGCGCGGACGGTGCCGGCGGCCACGGTGGCGGCGCGTCGCTCGTCGCCCTCAAGGATCTCGCGGCCACGATCCAGACCGTGACCACGGGCCGCAACAACATGCCCCCGTTCAGCGCGTCGTTCACGCCCGACCAGATTAGGGACGTGAGCGCCTATGTGGTGGGGACGTTGGCGGGACGGTCGGCTCCCTAGTGAATAAATAAAGAAGAGGCCGAGCCGAAGACCCGCTTGACATATTCCCATATGGGAATATATAAGTGTCCTCATGCCGCGCGCTTCGACGACGTCGGATCCGTTCAACGCCATTGCTGAGCCCCGCCGCCGGCACATCCTGGAACTGATTGCTGCCGAGGAACGCTCGGTCGGCGAAATCGCCGACGCGCTCGAACTCGAGCAGCCTTCAGTGTCAAAGCATCTGCAGGTGCTCAGGGATGTCGGGCTCGTCACGGTGAGGCGCGACGGTCGCCGCACGCTCTATCGAACGAACGCCGAAACGCTCCGCACGATTCACGAATGGTCCCAGATGTTCGCCCAGCACTGGCGCGGACAACTGCGCCGCATCAAGTCACACGCCGAGGAGGAACGATGACAACAACCGCACCCGTTTCGGAGACGCAGACCTTCACGATCACCGAAGACATCGCCGTCCGCGCGTCGCTCGAGCAGACATTCGCGTCGCTCGTGGCCCAGATGGGCCGGCTCAACGAAGGCCCGGACGGCACTCCGCTGCCGATGGTTCTCGAGCCGCATCCCGGCGGCCGCTGGTATCGCGAGCTTGGCGGCGACAACGGGCACCTGTGGGGTTTCGTACAGAGCATCAAGCGGCCCGTGCTGCTCGAAATCTGGGGACCGCTGTTCATGTCGACCGGGGCGCACTCGAACCTGATGTACCGCCTGACCGAGACCCCCGACGGCACCGTGATCAAGTTCACGCACACGCTGGTCGGCCCGTTCCCCGAAGATCATCGCTCGCGCCTCACCGCCGGATGGAGCGCGTTGCACACCCGCGTCCGGAAGGCCGCCGAATCGGCGACGAGCCAGGAGGTCATATGAAGATCATCGACGGATTGCTCGCGGAGCTCGAACAGGAAGCCCAGACGACGCGCCGCGTGCTCGAGCGGATTCCGCAGGCGAGCCTCTCGTGGCGGCCGCATCCCAAATCGATGTCGCTCGGCCAGCTCGCGTTACACGTGGCCACGGTGCCCGGCAACGTCGCGGAGCTTGCGGCGCGCGACACGATTCCGGAGCCGCCAAACTTCGTTCAGGCCGAGGCCGCCACGGCTGCGGAGCTCCTGCCGTCGCTGACCGACAGCGTCGCGCGGGCGAAACGGGCCCTCGGCGGGTTTGACGATGCGCAGATGGGTGCGATGTGGAGGCTGCAGAGCGGCGGACGCGACATCCTGGCGATGCCGCGAGTCGCCTTTGTGCGGGCGATCATGTTGAACCACTGGTATCACCACCGCGGCCAGCTGCTCGTCTATCTGCGTATGCTGAACCAGTCCGTGCCGTCGGTGTACGGTCCGACCGCCGACGAGAATCCGTTCGCCGCCTGAGTGATATGGACGCGGCGGCCGGCGAACCGGCCCGCCGCGTCCTTGTCGCGCGATCAGAAGCTCAGCGTCGCATGGAACCGCGCGAGGCGCGGCGCCGCGATGGCCGTCGGCGTCAGCCACGCCGCGCCGTTCGTCCGATACTCGTACGTCTGCTGATAGCTCGTGATGACGTTCGAGTTGAACAGGTTGTACAAGTCGACGCCGACGTCCAGCCGCCGGCCGCCGAACCGGAAGATCTTGGCGAAGCGCATGTCGACCAGGTTGATGCGCTCGAGCGTGTAGAGCACCCCAGGGTTCAGCAGGTCCACCGTGGTCGTTCCGGTCGGCGAGCGCGTTGGCCGGCAGCCGGCCGAGTGACTGCGCGATGACGGTGTTCGGCACGACGTAGTTGGCGGCCAGCGACAGCCCGTTGGTCGCGACGCCGCCGCCCGGTGTCGTTTCGATCGACCGCATGCTGGCGCTGACCAGGACGGCGATCTTCGGGAGGGTGTACGAGGCGAGGCCCTTGAAGGAGGTCGACCACTTCTCCGTGACGTCGCACGAATCGACTCGCGCCGTGCCCAGCAGCTCCGGCAGCGCCTGGGTGACGGCGCAGTTGTTGCGCACGGCGCGCCCCGTGCTGGTGCCGCCCTGCACGATCAGGCCGTTGGCCAACCGCGCGGTCGCGGTGAAATCCACGCCCTGCCAGTACGCCGTGCGCGCCGGCGCCGTAATCGGTCTCGCTCGTCATGTAGTTCTGGGCGCCCCGCGCCGCTGCCGCCGGCGTGATGGCGACAAACGGCGCCGAGCTCGCCGGCGCCCGGCAGGTTGTCGTGCTGCGGAATGGCGATGGAGTAGGTGTCGTAATCCGCGGCCGTCGTCAGCACGTTGTCGGTCACGAAGAAGTTGCCCCACCAGCGGCGGTTATAGCCGGCCTCGACCGACAGCCGCGGCAGCGAGCTCGTGCTGCACCGACACGCCGAACTGCCAGTCGTACGGACGCACGCCCCAGCCGCCCAGGATGTCCGGGTTGACCGTCGTGGTGTTGGGGTTGGCGTTGCCGAAATTCAGGTTGTTGCCGCCGAGCGCCGCGCACAGATCGCCGCCCGCTGGCGAGGTTGTTCTGCTGCGCCGGATTGAGCAGGTCGCAATCGACGACGTAGTTGCGGTTGCCGTCGGTCCAGCCGCGGGCCGCGCTGCCGGCGCCCGAGCCGACGCGCGTGACGATGCGCGCGGCCGGATTGTTGGAGCTGTAGATGACGTCGGAGGTCGCCGCTTCGAGGTACTTGCCGACGTTGACCTTGAGCGCCGTCTTGCCGTTGCCGAACAGGTCGTAGGCGAACCCGACGCGCGGCGTGATGTCGTTGTACCCGCGGACGCTGACCGTGCGGTCGAACGTAATCGGCTGCGGGTTGAATTGCGACGTGCAGCGTCGTGCCGTTGCCCTCCGCCGGCGCCCAGCTCCACGCGCGATCGAACCGGACGCCGCCCTGCAGCGTCATGCGCCCGATCGTCCATTGGTCCTGCGCGTACAGGCTGAACGTCTCCGTGCGATCGTGCTGATCCCAGCGCGGCGACAGGAAGTACGAGACGCTGATCGGCACCTGGTTGTTGAACGTGTATCGCAGCTGCTGGTGGTTCGGCACCCGCCCGTTGTGCACCTCCGAGAAGTAGCCCTGGTAGCCGACCTTCACGTTGTGCGCGCCGGTCACGTAGGACATCGACGCGCGCCAGGCGCTCTGCAGCGCGTCGTTGTCGTTGAAGCCGAAGTCCAGCGGATCGAACACGCCGCGATACGAGAGGTTCGTCCGGCCGTAGATGCCGCTCTGCTCCGTCACCGGAATCAGGTCCATCAACCCGTCCGGCGCCGCCATGCCGAATCGCGCGTACCCGTAGGCGAATCGCGAATAGCCGGCTTCGAGCAGCACGCGGTTGCTGAGCGGGGCCGAGTACGTGGCCTGCGTCGTGTTGTACGGGAAGTCGTGATAGCCGGGGAACGATTCCGGGGAGACCGTATCGACGCCGAACGTGCGCCCTGAGCCGATCCAGTCGTCGCCGCCTGGCGGCAGCCGTCGCCGCCTTTCGTCAGCGACGAGCCTCCGCAGCGGCGCTGGTAATCGTGCGAGAACGTGATCCGGTTGCGCGGCGTCAGCTGGGCCGTCAGGCGGCCCGCGTAAATCTTGCGCGACTCCGCGATGCGGGCCTCGATCGACGGATCCGCCGCGTAATCCCAGTGCGACGCGTCGCCGGCGAAGCGGTTCGCGAAGATCCCGTCGACGACCTGCGGCGTTGGCCCAGGCGCGGACGTTGGCGAAGAACCACAGGCGGTCGTGTTTCAGCGGGCCGCCGAGGCTGCCGCTCACGTCCCAGTTCGAGCGGAGGGCCGGCGGCTGCGTAATCCCGTAGCCCGCATGCGGGTCGTCGACGTTGTTCGACGTCGCCCAGTCGCCCGAGACGCTGAGAACGCCGATCCGCGGAACTGGTTGCCGCCCGACTTGGGCACGATGTTGATGCTCGGCCCGCCGGTCTCGGCTTCGCCGAGGCCGCCGGAAATCAGCACCTGCATCTCTTCCGAGTTGGCGGTGTCGTAGGTGACGTCCGACACGCCGCCGCCGCCGAACGGGCGCGGCGACCGCCATGCCGTTGGTCAGGATTCGTCCTTCGCCGCTGGCGCCGCCGTGGGCGGTGAAGAACATCATGTTCGGCGTCGTGGGCGCGGTCGCCGCGCCGGCGCCGGCGACGCCGCCGATATTGAGCGCCGGGACCGTCGGCCAGCGCCGAGCCGTAGCCGCGCGTCGCCGGCAGCGTGCTCAGCGTTTCGTTGTTCAGCACGACCTCCCGGCGCACCGACTGCGTGTCGACAACCGGCGACGCGGCCGAGACGGTGACCGTTTCCGCCACCGCGCCCACGCGCAGGTCGGCGTTCGACCGTGACGACGCCCGACCCCGACACCACAAGGCCCTCGCGCCTGACGGTGGTGAAGCCCGGTGAGCGAAAACGTCAGGACGTAGCTGCCCGGCGGCAGATCGGTGATGCGGTACTGGCCGGTGCCGTCGCTGACGACGGTGCGGGTCTTTTCGATGAGCGCCGGGCTGGCGGCCTCGACGCTGACGCCCGGGAGAACGGCGGCGGACGCGTCCCGGATGACTCCTGCGATGGTGGTCTGGGCGAATACGAAGCTCGGCAGCAGCAGGATTCCGGCGGCAGTGGCGACGACACTCACGGCACGACGCATAAAGAAACCTCCTCGAAGCCTCGTCGGCGCCGCGGAGGGTATCACAGAGTTGGGTGCAGATGCGGGTCAGCGGTCCCAGGCGACGTCCGCGGTTTTCCCCGGCCAGATCTGTTCCAGGTGCTCCGCGAGATCCGCATGGAGCGATCGCATCGACGGGTAGCGGTTGCCCGGATCCGGATCGACCGCCGACAGGAGAATCCGCCTGAGCTCCGGGTCGATCTCGCGATCGCTCGCGACGCATTTCCCCACTTCGGCTTCCCACGTCCACTCGTAGCCGGCGAGCATGGTGTACAACACGGCGCCCAGCGAGAACACATCGGACCGCGCGTCCGGGGCCCGGCCCGGGACTTCCGGCGGGGAATAGCCGGCCGTGTTCGGCGGGTTGTAGAACACGCCCGCCGCATGCCTCGCCGCCTCGTAGGACGATTCGAAGTCGATGATCCTGATCACGGGTGTCCCGTGTCCCGACCGCACCAGGATGTTCATCGGATTCAGATCGACATGGTAGATGCGCAGGCCGTGCAGTTGTCCGAGCGCTCGCGCCACCTCCATCGCGGTTCGCAGGTACACGCCGGTCTTGCCGGGGATTCGTTCGTTGCCAATCGCTGTGGCGAGCGGCAGTTCGGCGAAGAAGCTGGACACGAGATACACGCGGCTATCCCGCAGCGCGCCGTGGTCCCTGACGAACGGGAAGTACGGCGAATCCGGAAGCGACTGGTTGATCGTCAGCAGGCTCGCGATTTCATTCTCGAGGCTCTGCTGGTACGTCAGCCCGGGTTTCGACGTGACCTTGATCAGCGCGCTCGTGTTGGTCCGCTTGTCGGTCCCGACGTAGAGCCGATGCCTCGCCGTCTCCGCGGACACGTGGCCCCTGCGGTCCTCACCCAGCGGTTGAAGGCCCCTGAATTGATCGAAGGGCGGGGACTTCGTGTCGAGGTCGTTCGTGGTGTCGACTCGTGGCATGGTGGCGGGCCTGATCCCCCTGTAAGTCGCACGTACATCCTAATCCGGCTCCCGCCGCGGCGACGGGATTGTCCAACACGATTGTTGGGGCACCGCATGTGCCCGACAGTTCCGTCGATACAAACGCGCCTTCGGATCGAGCGTCGTGCCGCGGTTACGCGCTGCACGTACGAAGAAAATGCGCGACAGTCACGGCAACGAGATGCCGCGCTGCATGGTGTGCATATTGCTCAAACGGGCACCATGCGAATGAATGCACACCGGGCGCTCGCCGTGCTGGCGCTCTTCACGATCTGCCCGACTCGCCTCCGTGCGGAAGACTTCGAACACATTCGCCCGGAAGCGCCGATGCTCCAGACAGCAATCGCCGCTGCGCGCGAAGGCTCCGCGACGTTTCGATCGATTGTGGACCGCATCGCCGACTCTGACGTGATCGTCCATATGACATGCGGTTATTTCAAGAGCGCGTTGATCGCAGGAAGCACGATGCTGTCGTCGGTGGGCCCTGAGTTCCGGTACGTGCGTGTGCAGATTCTCTGCGACCAGACGCCGCCCGCGCTTCTCGCGATCGTTGCGCACGAGTTGCAGCACGCCGCCGAAATTGCATCCGTGCGCGCCGTCGTCGACGACAGCTCGTTCGGACGCTTGTATCGGAAGATTGGGTTTCCTACCTGTTTGTCACTGGAAACCACTCAATTCGAAACCTCTGCGGCAGTGGAGGCCGGACGGCGGGTGCGGGCCGAAGTGCGGCAGTATTCAACATCGACTGCCCAGGCCCGGCAGCATGCCGCGCAGCCCAGCCTCGCAGCGGGTGCGTATTGATCCTCCTGCTTCTCCCGTGTGGCCGGTCCGGAATGGGAGGATAGAATCACCGTCGGCGCGGGAATATGAGAGAGCTGGAAGTTCTCGTCGGCCTTCTCCTCGCCGCGACGCTGCTGGCCGCGGCGGCGCGGCGCGTGGGCGCGCCCTATCCGGTGTTTCTTGCCATTGGCGGCGCCCTCCTCGCATTCGTTCCAGGTGCGCCGTCGTTTACCGTTCTGCCCGAGCTGGCACTGGCGCTCTTCGTCGCCCCGGTCCTGCTCGACGCCGCGTACGATGCATCGCCGCGGGACCTGAGGGACAACTGGCTCCCCGTCGCCGGCCTCGTCGTGGTGGCGGTCAGCCTGACCACCATCGCTGTCGCGGTGGTGGCCCGTGCGTTGATGCCGACGATCCCATGGGCCCCTGCCATTGCGCTCGGCGCCATCGTCGCACCGCCCGACGCGGCAGCTGCCACGGCCGTGCTGCGACAGTTGCGGCCGCCCCAACGCATTCTGACGATTCTCGAAGGCGAGAGCCTGCTGAACGACGCCAGCGCGCTGCTGATCTACCGCCTCGCGGTCGGCGCGGTCGCCGTCAATGCCTTCTCCATTCGGGCGGTCGCACCGGCTTTCATGCTGGCCGTGGCGGGCAGCGTGGTCGCCGGTCCGATGCTCGGCTGGCTCACGCTTCGCTGGACCGACCGTGTCAGGGACGTGCCGACGGCGATCATCCTGCAGTTCGTCAGCACGTTCGGTGTCTGGATCCTGGCGGAGCGGATTGGACTGTCCGGTGTGCTGACGATGGTGTGTTACGCCATGACGGTGGCGCGGACGGCGCCCGAACGAATCCCCGCGCGGATTCGCATCCCGTCGTATGCGGTCTGGGAGACGGCGGTCTTCGTGCTGAACGTGCTGGCCTTCGTGTTCATCGGCCTGCAAATCCGTCCGATCCTTTCGAGCCTCGACCCGTCACTGCAAGGGCGATATTTTGCCATCGCCGGTGCCGTCATCGTGACGGTGATCCTCGTGCGCGTCGCGTGGCACATGTCCTTCAATGCCGTGATCAGGCGGCGCGAACGCCGGTTGGGTTTTCGTCCACCACGGCCGATGCTGCGCCCGACGATCGGAAGCGGCCTGGTGATCTCCTGGTCCGGCATGCGCGGCATCGTGACGCTGGCCGCTGCGCTGGCGCTGCCGCCGTCCTTTCCGTTTCGCGACCTGATCACCCTGACTGCGTTCTCCGTCGTGCTCGGAACGCTGACTCTTCAGGGACTCACGCTGGGGCCTCTGCTGCGCGCGCTCGACCTGCGCGACGACGACCCGGTCGGACACGAGGTGGCCGCCGCCCGCGAGCGAGCCCTGCGTGACGGACTCGCGTGGTTCGAACGCGACGGGTCGCCGATTGCGGAGGCGGTGAGGCAGGAGTTCATCGCGCACCTGGGAATCGTCGAGGCCGAGGCCGGAGACGGACAGTCGCGACGACTGGCGCATCGCGACCTTCATGGCCGAGCCCTCCAGGCAGCCCGTCAGTCTGTTCTGGCGATGCGGGCGAATGAAGAGATCGGCGACGACGCGTTCCACCAGTTGGAAGAGGAACTGGACTGGATAGAAATGTCCGGGAGTGTCGGAGAGGAAACCGGCGACGAAGAGGGGCAGGCCTCGAGGCCTGCCCCTCGCGAACAGGATGAGAGCTAGGCAGCCAATGACAGCGCGTTCGGCTCCAGCGCGAGCGCGAGCACTTCGTCCACCGACGTGACCGGATGGAACTGCATGTGCTCGCGCACGTCGCGCGGCACCTCGTCCAGGTCGGGTTCGTTGCGCTCGCGGCAGAATCACCGTCGTCAGGCCGGCGGCGTGCGCGGCCAGCACTTTCTGCTTCAGGCCGCCGATCGGCAGCACGCGTCCCTGCAGCGTCACCTCGCCGGTCATGCCGACCGTGCTCTTGACCGGCCGGCCGGTCAGCAGCGACGCCAGCGCCGTGACCATCGTCACGCCCGCACTCGGCCCGTCCTTGGGGATCGCGCCGGCGGGCACGTGCACGTGAAACTCCCGGCCGTCGAACGTCCGCTCGTCGATCCCGAGCTGCGGCGCGTGGCTCTGCACGTAGGTGAGCGCAATCCGCGCGGACTCCTTCATGACGTCGCCGAGTTGCCCGGTCAGCACCAGTCCGCCCTTGCCGGCCATCGAGGCCGCTTCGACGAACAGCACATCGCCGCCCACGCCGGTGACCGCGAGTCCGGTCGCCACGCCGGGGACCGCCGTGCGCGCCGCCGCCTCCTGATAGAACTTCGGCCGCCCCAGCGCCTCGAGCACCGCCGCGGCATCGACGACCACCGGCTTCGGCTGATGACCGGCGGCGATCCGCGTCGCCGTCTTCCGCAGCACCGTGCCCAGCTCGCGTTCCAGCTGGCGGACGCCCGGCCTCGCGCGTGTAGTCGCTCACGACCAGCCGCAGCACGTCGTCGTCGGTCGTCACGTCGTCCGGGCTCAAGCCCGTTGCGTTCGACCTGGCGCGGCCAGAGATAGCCGCGCCCGATCGCGACCTTCTCGTCGGTCGTGTAGCCGTCGAACCGGATCACTTCCATCCGGTCGAGCAGCGGCCCGGGAATCGTGTCGGCCACGTTGGCCGTCGCGATGAACAGCACGTGCGACAGATCGAGCGCGACATCGAGGTAGTGATCCTGGAACGCATGGTTCTGCGCCGGGTCGAGCACCTCGAGCAGCGCCGCCGACGGATCGCCGCGCCAGTCGGCGCCCAGCTTGTCGACCTCGTCGAGCAGGATCACCGGATTCATCGTGCCGGCATCGCGCAGCGCGCGCACGAGCCGGCCCGGCAGCGCGCCGATATACGTGCGGCGATGCCCGCGGATTTCGGCCTCGTCGCGCACGCCGCCGAGCGACATCCGGACGAACTGCCGGCCGGTCGCCCGGGCGATCGACTCGCCGATCGACGTCTTGCCGGTTCCCGGCGGGCCGATCAGCGTCAGGATGGCGCCCGACCGGCGATCGTCGGTCAGACCGCGCTCGGCGCGCAGCTTGCGGACCGCCAGATATTCGGTGATGCGCTGCTTGACGTCGTCGAGACCGGCGTGGTCGGCGTCGAGCACCTCGCGCGCGTGCTGCGGGATCGAGGCGCTCCTCGGAGCGCTTCGACCACGGAACGGCGAGCAGCCAGTCGAGGTAGGTCCGGATCATCGACGCTTCGGCGTTCGAGTCGCCCATCCGCTCGAATCGCGCCAGCTCGCGCTCGGCCTGCTGCTGCACCGCCTCGGGCATCCCGGCGGCCGCAATCTTCGTCCGATATTCCTCGGCGATCGAACCCTCGTTCTCGCCGAGCTCCTTGCGGATCGCGTCCATCTGCCGGCGCAGGAAGTACTCGCGCTGCTGTTTCTGCGCGCCGGTCTCGACGTCGTCGCGGATGCGCTTGCGGACGCGCAGCTCGGCCAGCCGGTCCTGCTGAAACTGCAGGGCCAGCTGTCAGCCGTTCGACGACGTCGAGCGTTTCGAGCAGCTCGAGCTTCTGGGCGACGTTCAGATCCGGCGAGTAGCCGGCGGTATCCGCCAGCGCGCCCGGATGGGTGATCGAGCGCACGAACGCGCTGATCCGGCCATCGTCGCCGCGCAGCTCGAGAATTTCCTCGACCACCGCGCGATACTCGCGCTCGAGCTCGCGGGTCAGGCTCGGCGGCGGCGCGACGTCCGGGCGCTCGTCGACCTCGACGCGCAGGACGCCGTCGCGGTCGGTGTGGGCCGCGCCGGGCACGCCGCGGTGGAGCGCCATGAACGAGGCGAGGCCGCGGCCGCCGGCGGCGACCCGCTCCGACACCTCGGCGACCACGCCGACCTTGGCGTAGCCGTTGCCGCGCCGCGGGATGAGCAGCACACGCGTATCGCCGTCCGACGTCGGCCGGCAGCGTCACCGGCATGCCGGGGAACACGACCACATCGTCGAGGGAAATCAGTTTGAGGGGTGTCATGAAAGCGAGGTTACGCCCAATACTTGATGATGTCAACTATTGATGAAATGAACTATACTGGCGGCTGATGAAGCCCGCGAGCCCGCATGCCTGCGACGCCTGGCAGCTGCTGATGCAGCTGTTCTTCGCCCAGCGCGCGAACCTGCCGCCGCTCGCCGCCGAGCTCCAGCTGTCGCCGGCGCAGTGTCACGTGCTGCACCTGATCGAGCCGGGCCGGCCGATCCCGATGGGGCAGCTCGCCGAGACGCTCGCCTGCGACGCGTCGAACGTGACCGGGCTGGTGGACCGGCTCGAGTCGCGCGGTCTCGTGCGCCGCCGCCCGTCGGCCGAGGACCGCCGGGTCAAGGTGCTGGAGCTGACGCCGACCGGTGCGCGGCTCCGCGACGCTGCTGCTCGATCGCATGACCGCGCCGCCCGCCACGCTCCGGCGGCTGTCCGTCCGCGAGCAACGATCGCTGGTGCGAATCCTTGCGCGGCTGCTCGAGTGACCGCGTCCAGGTGCGGGCAGACGCCAGCCTTCCACAACCATGAAAGAGAGCACCCCATGAGCACGTTCACGGCCAAAGACGGAACCCGCCTCTATTACAAGGACTGGGGCACCGGGCAGCCCGTGGTGTTCAGTCATGGCTGGCCGCTCAGTGCGGACGCGTGGGAAGACCAGATGATGTTTCTGGCCGGCCACGGGTATCGCTGCGTCGCCCACGACCGTCGCGGTCACGGGCGCTCGGACCAGCCCTGGACCGGCAACGACATGGACACGTATGCCGACGATCTCGCCACACTGGTTGAGACGCTCGATCTGAAGAACGCGATCCACGTCGGCCATTCCACGGGCGGCGGCGAGGTCGCGCGCTACATCGGCCGTCACGGAACGACGCGGGTCGCGAAGGCCGTCCTTGTCGGCGCGATTACGCCGCTGATGCTCAAGACGTCGGCCAACCCCGGCGGCCTGCCGATTGAAGCGTTCGATCAGATCCGGGCGGGCGTGTTCGCTGACCGATCGCAGTTCTTCAAGGACCTGAGCGGTCCGTTCTACGGCGCGAATCGTCCTGATGCAAAAGTGTCGCTGGGGCTGCGCGATGCCTTCTGGCGCCAGGGGATGCAGGCGGGCCTCAAAGGCGCTTACGACTGCATCAAGGTGTTCTCGGAAACAGACCTCACCGAGGATCTGAAGAAGTTCGACGTGCCCACGTTGATCGTTCACGGAGACGACGACCAGATCGTGCCGATTGCCGATTCGGCACTCCTGTCCTCGAAGATCGTCAAGAACTCGGTCCTGAAGATCTACAAGGGCGCGCCGCACGGGCTGCCGTCGACGCTCAAGGACCAGCTCAACGCCGATCTTCTCGCGTTCATTCGCGCCTGAGGTCCTCCGTCGCGGCCCTCAGATCCGGAGCGTGCCGGGCAGCGTGCGCATGAATGCGCGGACGGACGCGATCTGACGGTTCTCTGAAATGAACTCGAAGGCGGAGGCGCTGACCGCGCGCGCCCGCGGATCGAGCGCGGCGTTCATGGCCGCATGGATCACGGGACATTCGCCGGTCAGCGCGAGCAGCGCGGCCCACGCTGGCATGTCGAGGGCCGTGATGACGTCCAGGGCCTCGCGAGCCCCCCACGGCGTTCCGGCCTGACACTGGGCCGCCATCTCCCTTCGCAGCGCGTCCAGCCCGGACTGGATCTCGCGATCGTCACATCTGAGAGCGTCGAGCATCCTGACGAGTTCTTCCGCGGCATACATGCAGACCTGCCCGTGGAGCACCGTCCAACCTACCTGGAAGACGGCGACGAGATCGTGGCCGGCGAGGAAGTCCTCGGGGAGCGCAAGGCGTGACGCTGGCGGAAGCCAGTGGAGCGGCCAGTTCTCGAGGCCAAGGTTGCAGGTCGCGACGGCCGCATCGGACGCTTCCTGCGCCGTGATCGATCGTCCCTGGAGAGCGCAACCAGCGACAATCGCGTTTGCCAGGTAGGCAAGTTCCTGCGTCCGCGTCGAGCAGGCGAGGGGGTGCGCATCGCGCAGGAAGCGCACGTGCCGCTCGATGAGAGTATTCCGCGATTGTTCTCCTCGCGAGCCCTCGAGCAAACCGCGGGGCGGCTGCTGTAAGACGCCGGCGTCCAGCAGGGCCTCGAAAAGCTGCCCGGCGGCCGCGGCCGCCGGCGCGCTGCTGGTGTCCGCGGCCTCCGTCGGGTCCATGGCGCGGAAATAGGCGCGGGCGCTCGGACTCCCGGCCGGCGGGGTGTCGTCCGCGAGTTGAAGTTCCCGCGACATCCGGAGAAACGCGCGAGCCTGCGCGGGCGTCACGTATCCGAGGTGCTCCCGGCGGTTTTCGCGATGGAATGCGAGGTCGAACGACGCTTGTTCTTGGTCCGTGAGCAGGTTGTCCAGCCCGTCGATTTCCGGCCGGGAATTCGACAGCCGTCTGCACCGCCGCATGACGCGATCGAAGCACTCGTGCTGGTCGGCATCGAGGGACGTGAGCATGGCGACGATCGCATCCCAGGAATCGGAGCGGGTTGCGGCGATCAGGTAGCCGCCAACTTCGCACGTGAGCCCGTCGCTGTCCATCGAGGCCGAGACCGCCGCCGGATCGAACACGCGCGCGTGGTGGGCGAGCGCAGCCGCCACCAGGTCGACGTCCAGGCGTGAGACGATCTCCGCTGCGGATCGGGCGCCGCCTTCGACCAGCGTTTCGATCCACACGCCGAACCGTTCGGCGTCAAACTCTTCGTCCAGCCCGGGTTGATCCGCGTGCCACACATCGAGGTCGAGGACGCCCGCCAGCTGCTCCGCGGTCGCCAGCGCGAGGAGCTCGCCGCACTCCTCCAGCCCGCAGCGTTGAACGACCCGGTGAAGCAGCTCGGGCGACAATCGAGGCACCACGATCGCGAGATCCGACGAGCCCAGCATGCGGTCGATCAGGCCACGCGACCCGAGTGACATCGCCGCGGCGTCTTTCCTGAGTGTGTTCATTCGACCTCCACGAAGATCTTTGCGATCGTGTCGTTCGAAAACGGGCGGGTCCGTGAATCTATCCGGAGCTTTTCGTCTGGCGGTAGTCTGTTTTTGCGAGGGTTCACGCGATATACTGAATACAGATCGCGCGTCCGCACGACGCCTTTCCCCCTCCCCAGAACTGCTGACGATCTCCTGATCGGATCAATGCCGCCGTGTGTCCTCTGAACAATGTCGGGACGCGGGTGATGACGAAGGCCGGCCGTCAGCGGAACATGCGGCGCGGGCGAGGAGGCAGGGGTTGCAGGAGGTCGAGTGACGATTGACCGTTCGCCATCACACGGCCTATTGTGAACCGTAACGATGACGAAACTTCTGACCGCTGTCATCTGCCTCGCGGCCGGCCTGCCCCTCGGCGCCCAATGGGTGCACCAGCCGATGACGGGCGCTCCGCGAACGCCCGACGGCAAGATCAACATGGCGGGGCGAGTCCCGAGGCTGAACGGCAAGCCGGATCTGTCCGGCATCTGGCAGGTGCAGGCAGAGCCGCGCGGTGCGGGTGGGCTGTTCGGACTCGGCGAATCGCCGAATTCCAGGTACTTCCGCGACATCTTGTCGGACTTCAAGCCCGACGAGCGTCCGCTGACCGCTGAAGGCGCCGAGGTGCTCCGCAGGAATACTCAGCCGGGCGCTTTCAACCCCACGCTGAACTGCCTCCCCGATGGTGTGCCGAAGGGCGACCTTCTGCCGGAGCCGTTCAAGATCATCCATTCGGCCGGCGTCATCGTGCTGCTGTACGAAGTCGAGACGACCTTCCGTCAGATCTTCATCGATGGACGCAAGCTCCCGGCCGATCCGTCGCCGTCCTGGCAGGGATACTCCGTCGGCCGATGGGAAGGCGACACGCTGGTCGTCGACACCGCAGGATTCAACGATCTCGGCTGGCTTGACGCCCGCGGCACCGGCCACAGCAGCGAGATGCGCATCGAGGAACGGTTCCGCCGCCGCGATTACGGCCACCTCGATCTCACGGTCACCATCACGGATCCCCGCACCTTCACCCGTCCGATCACGGTCAGCGTGGTCGAGGAGCTCCTGCCCGACACCGATCTGTTCGAGCATTACTGTCTCGAAAACGAAAAAGACGACGCGCATTTTCCCGGTCGAGGTCGAAAGTAGTTCACGAGACTCACGGTCGCGCCCTGACTCGGTGCAACCCGCTGAACGCTTCGAAAAACAGCCCGTAACGCCGCCGTAACGCCCGGTTATCGACAGGGTTTTCAACAGTTGCGTGTGGAAATGCGCGGGGGCTTGCGGGCGAACTCCCAAATTCACCCGCCGTCGATCCGCACCTCCCGGGCGAGGTCCGCGATCGGCGCGGCCATGAGCGCAAGCGCGACGAGGAACACCGGCCAGTTGAACGCCGTCGGCAACACGGTCCGCGTCGCGTCCAGGCCGTGCGGCACCGCGCGAATCGCGTCAGCCATGAACACGTAGAGCGCGAGCCCGATCCCGAGCCAGCTCAGGCGCCACGCCGTTGACGTCAGCGCCGCGGCGGATCGCCTGGCGCTCCGCTGGGTGACCTGCGTGCCCCACGCGATCATGAGCAACGCGATGCAGACCGGCGCCAGCACCGGCCCCCACCAGGGGAGTGGGAGCAGGAACAGGATGTCCCAGTCGAACAAGGACGTCGGCCAGCCCGAGATGTACTTCAGGAACACGTAGTAGAAGACGTCCCAGACGCCGAAGGCGATCGCCCCGTAGCCGAGGCGCGTCCGCGCGTTGCGCCCTGCGAGGGTGCCGACGGCGGCCAGCATGAAGAGCGTCGCCGCTTCGCGCGCGAGCTCCACCGGCTCGACGATGCCGTCCATCGGCAGCGGGTTCGGCTGATAGGGATCCACGCGATCGACCATCACGCGAAGGTAGTAGACCGTGGCGGCTTCGAACCACGCCATCGCGACGGCAAACGAGACGACGATCAACCAGCGTGCGCGGGCGTGCGCGAGGCGTCTCACCGCGATCCTCCGGCGGTGAGTGCCCGGATGTGCCGGTCCACGCGATCGATGACCTCGTCCGGCGTCGACGTGCCGGCCGTGAGGCCGACCGCCGCCGCGTCGAGGAACCATTCCGGCCGCAGCTCCGATTCGGCCTGGACGTGATGGACACGCGAACAGTGCCGCTGGCACGTCACGACCAGCTCACGCGTGTTATTGCTGTTCACGCCACCGACAACGATGACGACATTGCAGCGGCGCGCGAGGTCCACGGCAGCCTGCTGGCGCTCTTTCGTGGGATGACAGACGGTGTCGATGACGTGGACGTCGGAGTGGGGGAATCGCCGCCGGATCAACGCGACCAGTTTGCGTACGCGATCGATCGGCTGCGTGGTCTGCGCCGCGACGCCAATCCGCGGATGTTCCTCGAGCGCCAGGACGTCGCGTTCGTCCAGCACGACGTCGAAAGCGTCGAGGTCGTCGGTCAGGCCCCGCACCTCCACGTGGCCGCGCTGGCCGACAATCACGGGGTGGTAGCCGCGGCAGACGAGCGCCTGGACGGCCCGGTGCGCCACGTGCACGAGCGGACACGTCGCTTCGACCACCTCGAGTCCCTGCGCGCGTGTGCGAGCCAGCATCCGTTGGGAGGCGCCGTGCGCCGTCACCATCACCGTGTGCGTTCTCACATCGGATGGGTCGCGGGCGATGACGATGCCCCGGGATCGCAGGTCCGCCAGGACCGCCTCGTTATGCACCAGGTCGCCGAGGATGGTCAGCGGAGCCCCGTCGGCGTGCCGGCGCGCCATGTCGATGGCGTCGCGAACGCCGAAGCACATGCCCAGATGATCGGCGCGGATGACCTGCATAGCTTTGTATTACAAAGTATGCGCCATCCCAAAGTCAAGCGCGTCAGCGGCCGTTACTGCCTCTCAGCGCCCGGCACCGCCCTCAGCGCCCGTCAGCGAAAGACGCCGTTGTGCCCCAGCGAATACCGGCCCGGCTGCGGAAAGACGGCCAGCCCGTGCGGCCCTTTTCCGACTTTGATGCGCGCCAGCAGCCGGCCGTCCCGCGTATCGAACGCGTAGACGTCGCGGTTGTAGCGGCCCGATAACCAGAGCGTCGTGCCGTCGGCCGATACACCGCCCATGTCCGGGCTGCCGCCGCCCGGGATCTGCCATTTGGCGATGGGCTTGCGCGTCGCGAGGTCGATGACCGACACGCTGCCTTCGCCCCGGTTCGACACGTACATGAGTTTCGCATCGCGGCTCATCGAGATGCCGTGCGCGCCTTTTCCGGTCGGAATGAAGTCCACGCGGCTGAACGTGTACGGGTCGATGACGTACACGCCGTTGGCCATCATGTCCGCGACGTAAAAAAGGTTCCCGTCGGGAGACGACCGCACATCCTGCGGCATGCCGCCCGCTTCGAGCGCCAGCGTCCCGAGAGGGCGGCGCGTGGACACGTCCACCTTCACCAGCGTCGCCGCGAACTCGCAGCTCGCGATGAGAAACCGGCCGTTGGCGCCGAAGTCCATGTGATCGACGCCGCGGCAGGGCACACGCACCGACTCGACGAGCTTCATGTCCGACGCGTTCAGGAAGTTGAGCTTCGCTTCGCGCTCCGCGACGACCACCGCGAACCGGCCGTCCGGCGTGTAGTACATGTTGTAGGGATCCTTGACCTTGATGGTCTTGCCGTTCTTGCCGGTGACCGGGTCGATTTCGGTGAGCGAATCGCCGAGATCGTTGAGGACCCACAGGCGCTGCAGATCGTACGACGGCGTGATGTGCTGCGGCTGGCGTCCGACCGCGAAGTGATCGATGACCTTGAACGACACGGGATCGATCACGTCGACGCTGTTGCTGCCGGTGTTCGGCACGTAGATCCGCGACGGGAATCGCGCCACCGCGGGGCTCAGATCGCCGGGACCGTCTGCAGCGTAGATGTTGTGCGCATCGAGCACCGGGGGCATGCCGGGCAGCGGCGCGTCGCTGGCCGACGTCTCGGCTGCGTTCACGGCGCGCGTAACTGCCGCCTTCGTCGCGGCTGGCGCCGATGGCCTGGAGCAGCCTGCGAGCATCGTCATCGAGACGGCCACGATCCGAAAGCCGGCGGCCGCGGGTCCTGTTCTGAACATTGATGTCATAGGGAATGGATTGCCGATCCCATTGTACGGCCGCGCGCCGCAACTCGTTCGGGTTAGCATGAAGTCCGGCCGCACACTGATGCCCCCAGGAAAGCCCGCCAAACGCGATGTTATCGCGGCGATCCGCCAACCGAACGTGGGCGTGATGGTCCTGCTCGGGTTCTCGTCGGGCCTGCCGTTCTTCCTGACGGGCAACACGCTGGGTTACTGGCTGCGAGACGAGGGCACGACGCTCGCGGCCATCGGCTTCCTGTCGTGGGTGGGTCTGGCGTACTCGCTGAAGTTTCTGTGGGCGCCGTTCGTCGATCGCCTGTCGGCGCCGGTGTTCGGCCGATTCGGCCGGCGGCGCGGGCTGGATGCTCCTCAGCCAGCTGCTCGTCGCCGCCGGGCTCGTCGGCCTTTCCGTTTACGGGCCGAAGCACGGGCTCGCGGCGGTCGGCGTCCTCGCGCTCGTGGTCGCGTTCGCTTCGTCCACCCAGGACATCGTCGTCGACGCGTGGCGGATTGAGGCTGCCGCCAACTCGGATGAACTGGGCCTGCTGACGGCGGCGTACCAGCTGGGTTACCGGGCCGCGGTGCTGGTCAGCGACGCCTTTATTCTCATCGCGGCCTCGCACTTTGGATGGCCCGTCTCGTATTTCACGATGGCGGTGTTGATGACCATCGGCGTCGGCGCAAGCCTCGTGGCCGCCGAGCCATCGCGGAGCGTGCCGATCGGCGGTGTGGTCGCGGCGATACCATTCCGGCGTGCGCGCGGCGTGATCGACGCCGTCGCCGGCCCGTTTGTCGAGTTCTTCCGGACGTACGGCTGGCTCGCGTTCCTCATGTTTGCGATGATCAGCCTGTATCGGCTGCCCGAGTTCGTGATGGGGCCGATGGCCAATCCCTTCTATCACGACCTCGGCTTGTCCAAGGACACGGTCGGCGCCGTGCGCGGATCCATCGGCCTCATCTCGACGACGCTGGGCATCGCGGCCGGCGGCCTGAGCGCTGTCCGGTTCGGCTATTTCAAGACGCTGACGATCGGCGTCGTCCTCCAAAGCATCGTGATCTCCGCATTTGCGATTCTCGCGTACAGCGGTCCGGATATCCGCACGTTCGGCGCGGTGATGGCGGCGGACAACTTCGGCGCGAGCTTCGCTGCCGTCGCCCTCGTGACGTATATGTCGAGCCTGACGAGCGTGGGCTATACGGCGACGCAGTATGCGCTGCTCAGCTCGGCGTACACCTACGTGGGGAAGTTCACCAAGGGGTTTTCCGGTCTGATGGTCGAGTGGCTCGCCGCGGATCGCACCCTGCTCGAGGGCTATGCGTTGTTCTTCATTGGCGCCGGCCTCCTCGGTATTCCGGCGTTCATCCTCTGCATCGCGTTGTCGCGGGCGCAGCCCAGCGACAAGTGATATCCTTCCACCCGGAGGGACTACCGCCTGCCTTGCCCTGACGTGGGAAGTGCCTGGTCCGCGACAGCCTCTTATACCGGCCGCCTGGTGCGGAGAAGGGGTTGTCACATGGCCAAGAGGCCGCTGCCCAACACACGAAACCGTCCGCCGCCGATCGAGAACCGTCTGCTCGCGGCGCTTCCCCCCGCCGACTACAAGCGCATCGCCATCCTCCTCGAAGTCGTTTCTCTCAAACTCAAGACCGTGCTGCACAAGCCCGGTGAACCGATTCGCCATGTGTACTTCCCGGGCAATGGATTCTGCTCGATCCTGACCGTGCTCCAGGACGGCAACATGGTGGAGGTCGCCACGATCGGCAACGAGGGGATGATCGGCGCCTCTCTGGTGTTCGATGGCACCACGCCCTTCTCGACGTCCATGGTGCAGGGCGAGGGCGACACCTGCTATCGAATGACGGCCGCCGCGTTTCGCGAAGAAATGGACCGCCGCGGACCGTTCTACGTCCTGCTGATGCGTTTCGCGCAGGCCTTCGTCGGATTCGTCATGCAATCGACCGCGTGCAACGCGGTTCACTCGGTCGAGCAGCGGCTGGCGCGCTGGCTCCTGATGGCGCGCGACCGGATGGACGACGACAACTTTCCGCTCACGCAGGAGTTCGTCGCCATGATGCTCGGCGCCACACGCCCGACCGTTACCGTCGTCGCCGGCACGCTGCAGCGCGCCGGCCTCATCACCTATCACCGCGGGCACGTCACCATTCTCGACGGCGGGAAACTCGAAGCGGCGTCCTGCGAATGCTATCGCGCCGCCACGAACATGTTGAGCAACGTGACAGCCGGCGTTCGAAACTAGTCTGCGTTAATCGAGAGGGTCCATGCCTCGAATTCATCTCGTGAACCCGAGCGCGCAATCATTCGGCGTCGCCGTGATCACGCCGCGATGGCTCTTCGTGCTGGCTGCCGCGACCGGTACGACCTGGGGCACACCCCGGGTCGTCGACGAAACCCTCGATCCCCTGGACTTCGGCACCATCGAAGCCGGCGACGTCGTGGGCATCGGCATCCACACCGGCAATGCGCGGCGCGGATACGAAATTGGTTGTGAGGTCCGCCGGCGCGGCGCGTACGCCGTGTTCGGGGGCATTCACGCCACGCTCTTTCCCGACGAAGTCCTGTCGCGCGGCGGCGCGCACGCCGTCGTCCGGGGCGACGGCGACCTGATCTGGCCGCGTGTCGTTGCCGACTGCCTCGCCGGGTGCCAGCTGCCCGTGTACGAGGGCGGCCGCATCGACGGCGATCAGTTCGTGTCGGCGCGGTGGGACCTCCTGCCGGCCCGCCGGTACATGTTCGGTTCGGTGCAGACCGTGCGCGGATGCCCGAAGCACTGCTCGTTCTGCTCGGTCTGGCGGACCGACGGCCAGGAGCCCCGGCAGCGCGCCGCCGATCGCATCGTCCGCGAGGTCGTCGAGCTGCGGCGTCTGGGATTTCGCTTCATCGTCCTGGCGGACGACAACTTCTATCCGGTGACGTTCGACGATCTCGGCCAGGCGCGGCGGCGCGCGGACACGTCACGGCTGCGCGAACTCGAGGCCCTGCGCGAGGAGCGTTTCGAGCTGATGGCCCGGCTGGCCGAGTTGCCGGACGATCTCGTGTTCTACACGCAGATCACCATGGAGGCCGCCGAGGACGCCGCGTTTCTCGACGCGATGAAACGGGCCAGGATTCTCGGAGCGCTCGTCGGCGTCGAGTCGGTCACCCGCGATGGACTCAAGGACGTCTACAAGGGCTTCAACCTGTCGGGCGAGGATCTCGTCGCGCGGCTTCGCGAGTTCCGGCGGCACGGCGTGTACATCCTCGGCTCGTTCATCTTCGGGCTGCCGAGTGACGCGAAAGACACCTTCGACACGACTGTCGCGCTCGCGGAGCAGGCCGATCTGACGTTCGCGCAGTTCGTGCTGTTGACGCCGTTCCCCGGCACCGTGGATTTCGAGAAATGGGCCGCCGAAGAGAACCGGCGGGGCACCAACGTCGACGGCGTGCCCGTGACGCAGCACTGGCTCATTCCCGAAGATCGCCGGCCGAAGGTCTATGCGGCTCACCCGACGATGTCGCTCGAGGACATCCGGATTGGCACGCAGCGCGCGTGGGATCGGTTCTACAGCTGGCGCCGCGTCTGGGCCCGGTCGCGCGTGGTGGAATCGATGCGCGCGCGCCTGGCCTTCATGCTGGTCTCGAAGATGTACCGGCAGATGTACGCGAACACGGGCATGGCGACCGACAGCGCGCGCCAGCAGCGATCGGCGCAGTGGGCCCGATGGCTCGGGACGATTTGTCAACGCCATTTCATGGGGCGGCCGATGCCCGACCTGGCGGTTCCGGGCGAGCGCTCGTAACCGGCAGGGAACCGACCGTCAACGCGCCGAAGGAGTGGTGTGGTCGAGCACAGCTCGAAGGCCCGACGCGAGCACGTCCGCGGAGCAGGTGTTCAGGCACACCGCGGCGCAGCCTTCGCGCCGGGCGCGATCGCGCGTCGCGGCCCCGACCTCGGCGGCGACGGCAACGATCGGCACGTCCCGCATCCCGGGATCACGCTTGAATCTCTGCACGGGCATCCAGCCGTCGCGCGTCTCCTCGGAAACCCCCGCGACAATGATGCTCGGCCGGCCGCCGCCTCGCGAGCGCCACGTCGCGGTATCGCCGGTGGTGGTCACATCGAATCCTGTGGCGGACAGCCCGTAGGCGTAGGCTGCGCGCGTCTTTTCGTCGTCGACGGCCAGGACGACGAGCGGGCGGTCAGGCGACAGTCGCCGGAGAGGTGCAGCCATTCGCTCCGTACACATATCTCCCGCCCGCAGTCATCGTCTGTCCGTTTCCGACGCAGCGACGCGGGTAACTGACACTCGGGATATGCCTCAGTCGGAGTGCCAACGGTTGAGGCTTGGTGCGGGCTTGATGTCAGAGGCGTGGATGGCCGCAGCCGGCTGAGCCCGCGGGCTGACATTCCTGGTTGGATTGGAGACGATGAGAGCGAAACGGCACGCCAAATTCGACGTGCAGAACTTCCTCGACTCAGCGGGGGTAGCGAGGAAGGTCGTCGCGTACACGCCGGGCCAGATCGTATTCACCCAGGGCGACCCTTGCGACCACGTTCTCTACATCCAGAACGGGAACGTGAAGCTCTCGGTGCAGTCCAAGGGCGGCCGGGAGGCCGTCGTGGCGATGCTTCGCGCGGGAGAGTTCTTCGGGGAAGGCTGCCTGGCGGGCCAGCCGGTCCGCATGGGGACGGCGACGGCGACATCGCCGAGCAGCATCCTGCTCATCGACAAGCAGCGGATGGTGCGGCTGCTTCACGCCAAGCATGCGCTGTCGGATCGGTTCATCGCGCATATGCTCGCGCGCAACATCCGGATTGAGGAAGACCTGATTGATCAGCTGTTCAATTCGAGCGAGAAACGGCTCGCGCGGACACTGCTGCTGCTGGCGCGGTACGGCAAGCACGACAAGCCCGTTCGGGCCGTGCCGCCCATTTCGCAGGCGACGCTGGCGGAGATGGTCGGCACGACGCGATCGCGCGTGAATTTCTTCATGAAGAAGTTCCAGCGCCTGGGCTTCATCGACTACAAGGACGGGCTCAAGGTGAACAACTCGCTGCTCACCGTCGTGCTGCACGATTAGATTCGAGAAATCGAGTACAGTGGCTGGTACCACTCGACACTGAGCCCGCCGGCGTTCGAGTCTCTCGTCGCGACTCACCTCTGAATTTCAGGCAAGCGGACCGGCCGTTCCTGTTGGGCCTCTTGGATCGATCGAGGAGATCGCACATGACTGCCATATGGATTGTCGCTGGCCTGGCTGTCGCCGCTGCCGCAAGTATCCTGACCTTCCGGGCGCGAGCCGATCGGTCTGCGGACATGGGCGCAGTCAGCCATCAGTGGATAACCGAGCACCGGCTCGGTACCAACCAGGATCCGCGCCGCTGAACAATCGTTGCCGCGCCATGCGGACATGAAGGTGAGTGGCGGGCCGCTTGCGCAGACGATCCTCGCCCGGGGCGCGGTTCTCGATCGTGTCCTCGATGCACGCTGGCGGGCGTCGGGCGAGGGACTGAATCGGCAGGCGTTCGGCAGGTTTCACGCGGCCCAGATGAAGACGGCCTGGGCGAGCCGTTGCCAGAGCACGTGCGCGCTGATCGCAGGCGAGACCATTCTTGCCAGCGCGGAGCGGTACCAGTTGGCCGGCGTGTTCGATGGACGGCCGATTGGCGTCTGCGGCATCGGGTCGGTGCGGAGTGAACCGTCGCCCCACGGCGCCGCCCATGCGCGAACGTTAATCGAGACCATCCTCGACGGGGCAGAGGCGGCGGGCGTGGAGATGGCCGTGCTCTTTTCGCACACCGCCGGCGGCGCCGAGCGGAGCGGCTTCGAGACGATACCCCTGACCGACCTGACGCTCGCGGTCACCCAATCCCGCCGCGGCGCTCCGATGACGACGGTGCGCGGCGGCGAGGAGCGCGACCTCGCGGCGATCGTGGCAATGGGACGTGTACGCGCCGGCGCCCAGCGGCTCCATCTCGATCGCGACGTCGACTTCCTTCAGTACGTCATCACGACAAAGCGCCTGCTCGCGGGTCTTGCACCGGCGAACGCGCGCCAGTTGCACTTCTTCATCGCCGAGGAAGGCATCACCGCCGCGGCCTACGTGATCGTGAGCGTCGCCGGGCACACGTGGACACTCGAAGAATGCGGCGACCGCGACCCGTCGGGCGCGCGCGTCGGCGCGCTCCTGCAGGCACTCATCGCGCGGGAGCCCGCAGAACGGCGGCCGACGATCCACGCGTGGCTGCCGCCGGGTTTCCAGCCGCCGCAGGTCACCATCGCATCCGCGGTGCCGTCGCCCGCCACCATCGGCGTGCGCATGCTCAACTCAGGGGCGATCGTACCGCCCCTGCACGCCGCCGACGCCGTGTTCTGGCACGACAGCTTTCTGTAGCGAAGGCGGGCGTCAGGCTTACTCAGCGCTGTCGTGCAATTGCTGCAGCGACACGCCGTGCGTGCTCGCAATCTGCTGAAGCAGCGAGTCGTGACATTCGAGAAACAGAGCCTGCCGGCCGTCAGCGTGCGGTGACGCAGCCGCATACCGGCGCGCGATTCGATCCGCTGCGGCCAGGTCGTTCGCCAGGTGTTCACGATCCACATCCCAGCTCAACTCCACGCGTCGCGGCGTCTCCGGAAAACGCGCGCACACGGGTGGGGCCGCGCGGGCCCACATCGCGAAGAACATGACCGCGATCAGGCCGGCGCCGGCGGCCGATAGCTCTATCCAGGGAGCAGGACTGTTCGAGCGATTTGTCATGGCTGAAGCGACACCTTACCTTTGCGCGACCCCCCAGGCTCTGTTCAATTGTGCACAGGCCTTTCCGGGGTCCCGGCATACCGTTGAGGGCATGTTCAAGCACTTCGTCGGCCTTGCGCTCGTCCTGTCCGCGGCCTCGCTGCACAGCCAGGATCGTCCCCACTATCGCGCTTTCGTGCTCGGCAGCGGCCTGTCAGCGGTATCGGCCCAGGTCAAAGCGGCGGCGTCGGATGCCACCGTCGTGCACAAGCGGCCTGCGTTGATTGAGCAGCTGCAATGGCGGCAGCCTTACTTCATCGCCGGTTCGAACGACACACAAACAGATCCGGTCGAACAAATCGCGTTCAGCTTCTACAACGATCAGCTGTTCAAGCTGGTCATCGATTACGACCGTCAGCGCACCAGAGGCATGACCGACGTCGACATGATTCGCGCGCTGTCCGAGGCGTACGGCCCGGTGGTAAAACCCAAATCGAAAGCTTCGCAGGCGGCTGCGTCCGGCATCGGCGTCGACGGCGGCATGCCGATCTCCAGGTGGGGAAACGACGACTACTCGGTCGTGCTCTTTCGAGCGTCGTTCGGCGAAGGATTCCAAGTAGTCGTGACGTCCACGGCGCTCGACGCGCTCGCCCGGACGGCGGAAGCGCAGGCCGTGCGCCAGGATCAGCGCGAGGCGCCTGAGCGCGCCATCGCTCAGCAGAAGAAGGCGGCCGAAGAGGCGCGCCTGTCCCTCGAAGCCACGCGAGCGACCAACAATGCCGCGTTCCGCCCGTAGCGGCAGTATGTTGGGCTGGTTGAAGCAGCGCGGATGGCCGGCACGCCGGGCGCGTGAAGCGCCCGAACAGATCGCGCGGCCTTCAGAGCGCGTGGTGGCCGGCAAATATCAACTGCTTCACAAGTACCTGGAAGAGCGCTTTGCCAACAGCGTCGTCCTGACGTTTGCCGAGATTGAAGACCTGATCGGATCGGCATTACCAGATCAGGCGCGCACCGAACCTGAGTGGTGGACGATCGCGCTCTCGAGCCGTACGGCCAAGCCCAACCTGCTCGCCCGGACTGTCGCGTTCGACCGAGCCTTCTAGGCACGTTCCCGGCGGTCACCCGCGATGCGACCACGTGGGGCCCGTGCGATCGGGGACGTCGAGCGCCGTGAACACGCCGAGCGGTTCGACTTTTTCGACGATGGTGGAGCGGCGGATGTCGAACGCCGCCTGAGCGGACGAGCGATACGACCGGCGCTGTTCGTACACGAGCATCTCGCTCCAGTATTCGATGAGGACGTAGCGCGATGCGAGATTCTGATCACGAAGAAAGGAACTGCCGAGATAGGACCGCGTCTGGCGATTGATGGCCGTCCAGTCTCCCTCGACGCCATACATCTCCTCGAAGTCGGCTTCTCGTCCCTTCTTCACTTCGAATTGCCACATGATTGCGATCATGGAGTTCAGTTTCCCATAAGGCCCGCCAGGGCCGATCCGGATAGCGTCAAATGTAAGCACCTTTTCACCCGCAGAGTCACGTCTTACGATTTGTTTCCGCGGGCGAGGCGTGGGCAAACCCTGGCGGGCTCATGATGTCGTGACCCCCTCGAATCGATGGCGCCGGCGACCATCCGCGAGCGTGTGGGCGTCGAGCCCGCGCCGACAACCGCGGCCTCAACGACACGGCCGATTCCGGCGCCTGCTACCGGAGCCGCGAGACCGCGCAGGCCATGCTCCGGGATGAGAACGGACGCCGCTCCGCGTCGGTGACTCAGGAAATCAGGGTCGCGCCCTCCGCGGGCGAGCGGACCGACTGATTCGCGTCGCCACACACGTCCGTTACTCCCGCCTTCAGACGTGCGCCGGCGTTTTCCGCGCCGCGGGGTTTTACGCGCCCTGTCAGACTTGTTACAATCCGCCTTCTGTGCCACGACCGGAACTCGTGACCGTATACAACGCTGACAGCTGGCGGTGAGGTAGCACCCGACATGACGTCACTCGCGAAGCGAACTCCTTTCGGCGGACGCATCCTGATGCTCGGCTGCGGATCGGTGGGCCAGTGCACGCTGCCGCTCGTGCGCCGGCACATCGACATGCCGGCCGATCGCATCACGGTGATGGACTTCGAGGATGTGCGCCCGAAGATCGCGGACTCGCTGCAGGCGGGAGTGGTCTTCAAGCGGGCGCGGCTGACGCAGGACAACTACGCGTCGATGCTCGGCGAGCTCGTCGGCCCGGGCGACGTCATCGTCGATCTGTCGTGGAACGTCGAGACGCTTCGACATGCTGACGTGGTGCGGCGAGCACGACGTCCACTACATCAACACGTCGCTCGAGGAATGGGATCCGTACGGCGACATCGAGAACAAGTCGCCCTACGAACGCAGCCTGTATTCCCGGCAGATGCGGATCCGGCTGCTGAAGGATCGGCTCAATTCGCGGCGGCAAGCCAAGCCGCGACCGCCATCATCGACCACGGCGCCAACCCCGGGCTCGTGAGCCACTTCACGAAGCGGGCGCTGCTCGAAATCGCCACCGACGATGCTCGAAGGCGGGCTGCCGGCGGCCACCGGCGTCGAACAGGGCGGCGTTCGAGAAGCTGATCGCCGCCGCCGAGAGCGAGGCCGAAGGATCGTTTGCGCGGCTCAGCCAGGCGACCGGCACCAAGGTCATCCACATCGCCGAACGCGACACGCAGGTGTCCTCGCGGCCGAAGGCCATCAACGAGTTCGTGAACACGTGGTCGATCGAGGGCTTCTACGAGGAAGGCACGGCGCCCGCCGAACTCGGATGGGGGACGCACGAGCGCCGGCTCCCGAGGAACGCGCACACGCCGATCGGCGGTCCCGGCAACCAGATCTTTCTGGCCCAGCCGGGCATTCGAACGTTCGTGCACTCCTGGGTCCCCGCCGGCGGGCCGATCATCGGGATGGTGGTCCGCCACGCCGAGTCCTTCACCATCAGCGACCACCTGACCGTCTGGGAAGACACGATCGAAGGGCGGCGCGCGGTCTATCGTCCCACCGTGCACTACGCCTACATGCCCTGCGACAACGCGATCCTCAGTCTCTACGAGCTGACGATGCGCAACTTCCAGCTGCAGCCGAAGCTGCGGATCATGTCCGACGAGATCACGAGCGGCATCGACGAGCTCGGCGTGCTGCTGATGGGCCACGGCCTCACGACCTGGTGGACGGGCTCGCAGCTGGACATCCACGAAGCGCGGCAGCTCGTGCCGGGCCAGAACGCGACGACGCTGCAGGTGGCCGCCGCGCGTGCTGGGCGGCCTGGTCTACATGATCGGCAACCCGAGCAAGGGCATCCTCGTGCCCGACGAGCTGCCGCACAAGGAGATTCTCGACGTCGCCGGTCCCTACCTGGGACCGTGTCCGTCGGTGCGATCGGCCTGGACGCCGCTCGAGAGCCGATCGCAGCTGTTCGCGAAGTGGGGCACGCCCGCCGTCGAGCGAAGACGGACCTCTGGCAGTTTGCCAGCTTCGCGGTCGAACCGTGACGAGACCAGGAGACGTGAAACTGACCGACCTGCGGGGCATCCTGCAGTACATTCCGCAATTCCGCGAAAAGACGTTCATCCTCGCGATTGACGGCGCGATCGTCACGGACGACAACTTCGCGACGCTGCTGCTCGACGTGGCGCTGCTCTGGTCGCTGAACATCCGCGTCGTGCTCGTCCACGGCGCGGCGGCGCAGATCAAGGCGCTCGCCGAAGAACGCGGCGTCAAGGCCTCGGATCTCGACGGCACCGGCGTGACCGATGCGGCTGACGCTCGACCTGGCGCTCACCGCCGCCAACCGGCTGACCCACGAGATTCTCGAGGGCCTCTCGGCCAACGACCTGCGCGCCGCGACGACGAACGTCATCATCGCGCATCCGGTCGGCATCATCCAGGGCGTCGACCATCTGTTCACCGGCAAGGTCGAGCGCGTCGACGCCGAGCTGCTGCAGTCGCTGCTCGCGCAGGGCGTCGTGCCGTGATCCCGCCGCTCGGCTTCGACGGCGACGGCAAGACCTATCGCGTGAACTCCGACGGCGTGGCGGTGGCGGTCGCCGAGCAGCTGAAGGCCATCAAGCTGATTTTCGTCACGTCGCAGGACGGCCTGATTCACCGCGGCGAGCTGATCCGGCAGATGCTCGTGGCCGAGCTCGACGAGATCGTGCAGCAGGACGCCGCGGGCTTCCCGCGCGAGATGCTCTCGAAGGCGCAGCACGCGGCGGCCGGCGTGCAACGCCGGCGTCCCGCGCGTGCACGTCATCAACGGCACGCTGGACGAAGGGCCTGCTGGGCGAGGTGTTCTCCAACCACGGCCTCGGCACGCTGATCTACGCGAACGAGTACGAGCACATCCGGCCCGCCAAGAAGAAGGACGTGCGCGCCATTCAGCTGCTGACCAAGCAGGCCGTCGAAGCCGACGAGCTGGTGAAGCGCACGCAAGGCGACGATCGAGAAGAGCCTCGGCGACTACTTCATCTTCGAAATCGACAAGAATCCGGTCGCGTGCGTCGCCCTGCACGTGTACCCCGAGACAGAACCAGGGCGAGCTGGCGTCGCCTGTACGTCAGCTCGTCGCACGAGAATCAGGGCATCGGGCGCAAGCTGATTCAGTTCGTGGAGAACCGGGCGCGCGAGCTGGGCCTGCGCGAGCTGCTGGCGCTCTCGACGCAGGCGTTCACGTATTTCCAGTCCAAAGGCGGCTTCGTCGAAGGCACGCCGGACGACCTGCCGCCGGCGCGCCGCGAGAAGTACGAGCAGAGCGGCCGGAACTCCAAGGTGCTCGTGAAGAAGCTCAATGAACGTCAAGGACCGCATGGCAGATGCTGACTTTTCGAATCGAATCCTGTTCGTGGGCTTTGGCGTCGTCGCGCGGTGCACGCTGCCGATCCTGCTGCGGCACATCAACGTCGATGCCGAAGCAGCATCACGATCATGGACTTCGAGCCCGATCACGCGGCGCTGAAGCCGTGGATCGAGCAGGGCGTGACGCTTCGTCCAGAAGAAGGTGACGCCGGAGAACATGGGCGCGCTCCTCGCCGAACATCTGTCGGCCGGCGACCTGCTCGATCGACCTCGCCTGGAACATCGACTGCGGCGAGATCGTGCAGTGGTGCCACGACCACGGCGTGCTGTACATCAACACGTCGGTGGAGCTCTGGGACCCGTACGCGGGGGCCGGCAACAAGCATCCGACCGAGCGGACGCTCTACTGGCGTCACATGAACCTGCGCCGGATGATCGCCGGCCTGGAAGGAGCCCGGGCCGACGGCCGTGCTCGAGCACGGCGCCAACCCGGGTCTGATCAGCCACTTCACCAAGCAGGGCCTCCTGGACATCGCCGAGCGGGCGCTGGCGGAGCGGAAGTTCGCCGGCGCGCAGGCGGAGAAGATCGCGCACCACGCGAAGGCCCAGGAGTTCAACCACCTGGCCCGCGAGCTCGGCGTCAAGGTCATTCACTGCAGCGAACGCGACACGCAGATCACCGATCGGCCCAAGGAAGTGGACGAGTTCGTCAACACCTGGAGCGTCGAGGGCTTCCGCGAGGAGGGCACGACGACCGCCGAGATGGGCTGGGGCACCCACGAAAAGGAGCTGCCGGCGCTGGCGTTCGAGCACGCCGCCGGCCCGAAGAGCCAGATCTGCCTGGCGCGCATGGGCATCAACACGTTCGTGGCCAGCTGGGTGCCGCCGAACCACCACATCGTCGGCATGGTCGTCCGCCACGGCGAGGCGTTCACCATCACCGAGAAGCTGACCGTGTGGGAGGACGGCAAGGCCGTCTACCGCCCGACGGTGCACTACGCGTACTGTCCGTGCGACTCCGCCATCGCGTCGCTTCCACGAGCTGCGCGGCCGCGACTACGAGCTGCAGTCGCGCATCCGCATCATGACCGACGAGATCACCAGCGGCGCCGACATCCTCGGCGCGTTCGTCATGGGACACCCGTATCAGTCGTGGTGGTGCGGATCGGACCTGGAGATCGAGGAATCGCGCCGCCTGGTGCCGCATCAGAACGCCACGACCATGCAGGTGGCCATCTCCGTCGTGGCCGCCTGCATGTGGATGCTCGAGAACCCGCGGCGGGGCGTGTGCGTGCCGGACGACCTGCCGCACGACTACATCCTGGACATCAGCAAGCCCTATCTCGGCAAGTTCGTCTCGGTGGCGTCGGACTGGAACCCGCTGAAGCACTACTACGAACGTCGTTCGACACGGCTTCAACCGGCCGCAGCTCGATCTGACCGATCCGTGGCAGTTCAAGAACTTCCTGATCACCGAGGGCGACTGAGTGGACGAGAAGACCCTGCTTCGGCTGGCCAAGACGCACGGCACGCCGCTCGTCGTCGTCGACCACAAGGCGCTGCGCGAGAACTACGGGCAGTTCCGGAAGTACCTGCCGCGCGTGCAGGTCTACTACGCCGTCAAGGCCAACAGCGCGCCGGAGATCGTGCGGACGTTCTACGAGGCGGGCGCGAGCTTCGACGTGGCCAGCGTCGCGGAGTTCCTCACCGTGCACGAGAACGTCAAGGACCTGCCGGAGGAGCAGCGGCAGGCGTTCATCTGGGATCGCATCATCTACGCCAACCCGATCAAGGCCACCGAGACGCTCGAGCAGCTGGATCCGTACAAGCCGCTCGTCACCTACGACAACTACGAGGAAGTGATCAAGATCGCGCGGCACGCGCCGCACGCCGGCCTCGTGCTGCGGCTGCGTGTGCCCAACACCGGATCGATGGTCGAGCTCTCGAGCAAGTTCGGCGCGCTGCCGGGCGAGGCGGTGGATCTGATCGCGTTCGCGCGGAACAACAAGCTCGAGGTCGAGGGCCTGAGCTTCCATGTCGGCAGCCAGTGCACGAACGTCCAGAACTACATCCAGGCGCTGCAGCTCGGCGCGCGAGCGTCTTCGCCGAGGCCAAGATCGCGCGGCTTCGAGCTCAAGCTGCTCGACATCGGCGGCGGATTTCCCGCGCACTACGACGACACCGTCCCGGCGTTCAAGACGCTGGCGAAGGCGATCAATCCCGGAACTGGACCGTCTGTTTCCGCCGCCGATCGAGATTCTCGCGGAGCCCGGGCGGTTCCTGGTGGCCTCGGCCGCGACCGCGATCGCGAAAATCATCGGCAAGGCGGTCCGCGAGGGCAAGCTCTGTTACTACGTCAACGACGGCGTCTATCACACGTTCAGCGGCGTGATCTTCGACCACTGCCAGTACCCGCTGAAGAGCTTCAAGAAGGGTCCGACGCAGATCTGCTCCGTCTTCGGTCCCACCTGCGACGCGCTCGACACGATCAGCCTGGCCGAGCAGCTGCCGGACCTGGAGCTCGGCGACCTCGTCTACGCCCCGAACATCGGCGCCTACTCGGCGGCCAGCAGCACGTTCTTCAACGGCTTCCCGCCCGCCCGCGTCGTGCACGTGAATCAGTAAGAACCGCAACGCTGTCAGGTGCCACCGAGCGCCGCCGCCGTCTGAATCGACAGCCATTTTTGGTCACCCCACGTACCCAAACGGGTGACGAAGTTTGTTCTTCGCCCGCCGGTGCCTGTGCCGGCTCGCGCAATTCCCAGCAATGTGTCTGGACGACGGTGGCACCCTGCTTGCCCCTGCGTGGAAGGGGCTCCAGGGGGAGTGCCCGCTGGAGGCACGGTTTTGCGCTGCATTGAATGTGTAACGGAGCCAATCACGCCGGGGCATTTCTGCGAATGCTGCGGCCGCAAGCTTTCACTCGAGGAACGGCGTGGGCTCGAGGTTCCGGCGGCTCCCGCTGTGCCGCCGCCCCCCCAACCGGCGCCTTACCAGTTCGCCCCCGTCGACCTGGCGCCAGTGAATCCAGCGCCGGTTGAACCCGCGCCTGTCGTGCCTGTTCCGCAGGTTGCGGCTGTTGCGTCGGCCGTGCCCCAGGGCGCTGTCATCCGGTGCGAGAGCTGCGGTGCCCCGAGCAACGATGGCACGCTGTGCGCGGCGTGCCAGGAGGTGTTTCACGCGTTTCTCAACAAGGCGCCGCAGGCATCGGCCGCCGCGCCCGCGCCGGCGACTGAGACGGCAACAACGATGGCCGACCCGGCCGAACTGCTGATGGAATCCCCGGGCGACCTGGCAGCCGCGGAAGTGGAAGCGCTCGCTGATGCCGCGGCCGAAGCAGCCAGGGCCACCGCAGCGGCTGCCCGAGAGGCAGCTGCCAGACAGGAGTCCGCGGCGCGGGAAGCTGCGGCGAGAGAAGAAGCGGCTGCCAGGGAAGAAGCCGCTGCTCGCGATGCAGCGGCCCGGGAAGCGGCGAGGCAGGAAGCGCTCAGAACCGAAGCGCTCGCGAAAGAAGCCGCCGCAAAGCAAGCTGCGGCGAAAGACGCGGCGGCGAAAGAAGTCGCGCCGCGTCCGGCGCCGAAGGGCACGACACCTGTCGCGGCAGTCACGCGGCCGGGGACGCCAGCGCGGCCCGCAGGGCGCAGCGACCGGATGATCGGTATCGCTGCTGTCGGTTCTCGTGATCGCGGGGATCGGCCTCGGCGCCGGTGCGTACTGGATGAAGATGAAGGGCGAGGTGGCGCCCCAGCCGGCCGCTGCAGCGCCTGTCGTCGCTGTCGCGCGCGTTGCGAAGGTCGCCGAACGCGCGCCGGATCCCGTCGCCGTCGTGGAACCGCCCGCGCGGGTACGCGCCGAGGCTGCTGTTCCCGATCGGCCGGCTTCGCAACCGCCGGTCGCCGCCGTGAAGCCCAGGCCGGCCGCCGTCGCCCCTCGACCGCAGCCGAGCGCGGCTCGTCCGCCGGTTGTGGCGCCGCAGCCGGCAGTGTCCGCCTCCGCTGCGCCGGCACGGGTGGACGCGCCTGTGCGCGAACCGGAGCCGCCTCCGGCGCCCGTTGCCGCGGCGCCTGCGCCGGCCGACACGGTATCAGCGTCGGCGCCGATCCGCCCGTTCTTCGAAACAAAGGATGTGAGCGAATCGCCTCAGATAGCCAGGCGCGTGGAGCCGCAGGTCCCCGCCGAGGCACGCGGTGTGAGCGACATCGTCGTCGTGCGGCTGCTCGTGTCGCAGACCGGCCATCCGTCCAGCGTCAGCCTGCTGCGCAAGTCCAAGGCAGGCCAGCCGCTGGACGATGCCGTGGTTGCGGCGGTGAAGCAGTGGACGTTCTCGCCGGCGCGAAAGAAGGGCGAGGCCGTGAGCTGCTGGCTGAACGTCGGCGTCCCGGTCGGCCGGGCGAACTAACCCAGTCCCTGGTCCTTCGTCCTTTGTTCTTGGTCCGTCTTTTGTCCGCAGTCCGCAGCGTCCCCGTTGGTCCGCGCATACGCGGACGACGTGGACTATGGACCCAGGACGGACCCAGAACCAAGGACCAAGAACCAAGGACCAAGGACCAACCAAGGTCCCAGGGACCTTCGGCGTCAGTTCGTCGGTTTCGGCGCGGGGACCGTCTGGAACAGCTCGAGATGCATGCCGTCCGGGTCCGAGACGAAGATGTCCCAGGTCGTCTTGGAAAACCAGATGGGCTCGGGCGTCACCATCGGCGTGTTCCGCGCCTTCATCATCTTGTGCATCACGCCGAGGTCGTTGACGCGCGCCACCCATCCGCCGGCACCGGGGTCGGGGACGCGAGTCTGGAACGGCGTCCGCTTCATGCCCTTCCACTCGATGAATTCCTGCCGCGCTTTCGAGCCGGGAAACGCCGTGCCCAGCTGGCGGAATTCGCTGTTCGCCGGCGCGCCGTAGAGGGCCGCGAGCTCCTTGCCGCGCTGGAACTTCGTGTCCCCCTCGAGCTGCATCCCCACGACTTCCCGGTAGAACTTCGCGGTCTCGTCCAGATCCTTGACGGCGAGGCTGAGCGACACGCCCGACTGCACCTGGCCGGGCAGCGTGGCGTCGGCCGCCGGCACTTCGACGGCGCGCACCAGGTAGCCATCGTTATCGCGAACAATCACCGCGCGCGCCTTGCCTTTGGTCGTGGTGATTTCGACCGGGCCCGCCGTTCCGTTCGCCTTGGACACAATCTCGGCGCCGGCCTTCTTCGCGTTGGCGACGACCTCGTCGATGTTGCGGACCGGCAGGATCAGCTGCACGGCGCCGGGATCGGTCGGCAGCCCCTGCAGGCCCGTCTTGCGATCGACGTTCGAGAATTCGGTCAGCTCGAAGCCGAATCCGTCCGAAAACCTCGCCATCGAGAGGCGCAGGCTCATGCCCGGTGCGTTGTTCAGCAGCGCGGCGCCTTCGCTCGCGAACACGCGCGGTTCAGGAATCGTCATCCCGAACACATCGCGGTAGAACGCGATCGTCGTCTCGAGCTTATTGGTCGCGTGGATGAAGTGGCTGAGGCTGATGAGACGCGGCGGTTCACCCGATGGCGGCGGCGCGGTTTGCGCGGTCATCGAGACAGTGATCAGGGCTGACAGCACAACGGCGACGACGACTCGCATGCCTTCCTCCTCGGGTTCGTTCCCGGCGTTGCCGGAAGCGACAATCCTACACCAACGGCCCGCGGGGAACTGAGACGGCCCCGCTCACGGGGCGGCCGCGCGATCGACCCACCAGACGACCGTACCGCTCGATGGACGAATACCCGCTGCGGGCAGCATCCTCGTGTCGGCTCCGGCGAGCACGCGGCGGAGCGCGTCGGCTTTTTCAGCGCCGCTGACGAGGAAGAACGTCAACGCGGCGCTGTTGAGCACCGGCAGCGTCAGGGTCACGCGCGATCGCGGATCAGCCGGCGCTGTCGAGTCGACGGCCCATCGCGTCGTTTCGTCGAGAGCGGAGGAGCCAGGGAACAGCGAAGCCGTGTGGCCATCGGGGCCGAGCCCGAGCAGCACGAGATCGAACCGCGGCCATTCGGAGGGAAACGAGGCCCGGAGGATCGCCTCGTACGTTGCTGCCGCCACGGCAGAACTGGCGGCATCCGCAGGCACCGGGTGGATATGTTCCGCCGGGCACGGCACGTGATCGAGAAGGCTTTCCCTCGCCATCGTCTCGTTGCGCCGGGGATCGCCGGAAGGCAGGAACCGCTCGTCTCCCCAGAAAATCTGGACGTGCTTCCATGGCAGGCTTTCGTTGAACCGCGCGGCCATCCCCGCGTAGAGCGCGCGCGGGGTGTTCCCACCCGCCAGTGCGACCGTGCAGCGTCCGTTCGCCTGAACGGCGGCGGCGATCGCCGCCGCCACGGCGCTCGCCGCCCGCTCGGCCAGATCGTGAGTGTCCTCGCAGACGCGCAGGTCGGTCGTCACAGTGGGGATGGGGCGGCGCTCATGCCCGCACGCAACGACTCCGGCCGCGTCCGCACGTCCAGCTCGCTTCCGATCCGAGCGGCGAGCGCGGGCACCGCCTCGGCATCCGGAAGGCTGGTGTGGAAGTTCACGATGCACGCGCGGAGGACGTAGCGGCCGCGGATGACGGCATTCGACACGAATGCGTCGCCGCCCCGCTGCATCCGATCGAGCAGTGCGCGGTTGAGGGCGTCGAGGTGCTGCTCGACGGCATCCTCGCCGACTCTCGCGCGGAGATCGGCCGGCACGTACCGGAACGTCGTGATGCTCAGCTCCTGCGTCACGAGCTGAAGCTCCGGATACCGGCCGACGGCGACGGCCATCGCGCGCGACAGCCGCATGTCGTCCGAAATCATCCGCCGGTATCCGGTCGCCCCCACCTGGCGGAGCGCGAGCCACACCTTGAGCGCGCGGAACCCGCGCGAATTCTGCGGGCCGAGGTCCACGTAGTTCGTCGCCGTCTCGTCGAAGTGGTAGTAAGGCGGATGATAGGCGAAGGCGGCCCGCAGCATTTCCGCATCGCGCACGAGCGCGCATCCGGCCTCGAGCGGCGAGTACAGCCACTTGTGCGGATCGACGGCGACCGAGTCGGCGTCGGCGAGCCCTCGCAACAGCGCGGGCGCCTCGGGAGCCGCGGCTGCAAAGCCGCCGTAGGCGCCGTCGACGTGGAACCACACGTTGTGCGATCGGCACACCGCCGCGATGTCCGCCAGCGGGTCCACGGCGCCCGTGCTGACCGAACCCGCCGTGCCGACGACCATGAACGGCACGTCGCCGGCGGCGATGTCCGCCTCGATGGCGCGCCGGAGCGCCGACACATCCATCCGGAGATCGGCGTCCGCCGGGATCCATCGGATGGATGCCGTGCCGAGCCCGGTCAGGTCGGCTGCCTTCTGGATCCACGTATGGGTTTCCTGCGAGCCGTACACGCGCAGGCGGCGGCCGTCGGCGCCGGCCACGCCCTGCTCGCGCACGTTCCAGCCGGCCTTCGCGGCACGCGCCGCCAGGAAGCACACGATGTTGGCCATGTTGCCGCCGCTGACGAGCAGGCCGCCGCAGTCGGGGGCGTAGCCGATCAGCTCGGCGATCCACCGTACGGTCTGCCGTTCGATCTCGGTCGCCGCCGGCGAAAGCGTCCACGCGCCCACGTTCGGGTTCACCGCGGCGGCGAGGAAGTCGGCCAGCATTCCGATGGGCGCCGGTGACGCCGTGATGTAGCCGAAAAAGCGCGGATGACCGTTGAGCAGCGAGTGATCGAACAGCAGTTGCGCGGTTCGCTCGAGCAGGACAGCGGGATCCGTGCCGTGTTCCGGCAGACCGCCTTCGAGATCGAAAGCCTGGCGGACCGCCGACGGCGCTTCGTCCGTGTTTACCGGGCGGTGCGGGACCGATTCGAGAAAGGCGGCGATCTGCTCCACGAGCCGATGGCCGAGTGCCCGGAATGTGTCGCCGTCCATGGCGAGCGGCGCGTGTCGTTCCCCTGTGTTCACAGCGTGATCCCCTCGAACAAGTCTGACTCCCGTTCCCGTCCGCCGTTCACCGTGCTGAACACACGATAGAACGATTGCCGGCCCCATAACGCTTCGTGGTGCCGGGGCTCGAGGTGTTTCAGGCGCTCGTACGCGGCGATCTGCGACTCGTGGCACGAGACGGCCTTCCAGACAACCGGCCAGCAGCTGCGCGTATCGATCACGGTGGTGATCGCCCACTCCGGCCACGGCGTGGCCTGTCGGACGACCCCGTCGACCGTCGAGCTCAGCGCCTTGAAGGCCTCCTGGTAGGCGGCCCACGTCGACTCCGGCCACTCGAGGTAGTACAGCTTCGACACCGCATGCGAGTCCGCGGCCGCGACGACGGCCGCCGTGGTGAACTGGCAGATCGCGATGTGGTCGGGGTGGCCGTACGCGCCTTCCGCTCCGAACGTCACGCACGACGTGTGGGCGGATTCGCCTGACGTGCGCGGCGATGCGCTCGACGGCCTCGCGCGGGTTGGCGCGGTCGAGATCGCCGTCGTGATAGTCGAGCAGCGACACCTCGCGAATACCCAGCGCCGCGGCCGCCGCGCGGAGCTCCCGCTCCCGGATCCGACCGAGTTCCGCGGGTCCGGGATGCTCCGGCTCTCCGGGCTTGCAACCCCGGTAGCGGCCGCGCTCGCCGCGAGTGGCGGTGACGAGAAACGTGTCCACGCCCTGCGACGCGTACCTCGCCAGGGTTCCGCCAAACCCCAGCGATTCGTCGTCGGGATGCGCGAGCACGGCCAGCAGTCGGAGGGGTGGCATGCTACTCTGCGGGCTTCTTCGCCGAACGCGGATCGTCGGCCGGGTTGACGTACTTGAATTCCACGGGCCCCTGACCGTAGAGCACGATCGTCGTCTCCTGCGCGGTGTACGCGAAGTGATTCATGTTTGCGGGCATCAGCGCGAATCCGCCCGTGGCGAGCGTCTTGTTATCCGCGCTTTTCTTCAGCGAGTCGCCCATACCGAAGGTAAGCGCCCCCGAGACGACCACGACGTGTTCGTCCGTTGGATGCGAGTGCGCGGGGATCGCGTAGTGCGCCGGAAATTTCAGGCGGACGGCGTAGGGCACCGCCTGCGCGGGGTTCCCGGCCAGCACCGCGATCTGCGCGCCCGGGGGAAGCATGGGCGGCGCAGGGCCCCACTGCGCTTCCTGCGGCGTCTGGATGACGTGTTTGTGCGCCTGCGCCTGCGGCGCCGCGGCCGACACGCCCCAGAGTATGGCGGCTGCCGTCATCGTCGATGCGATCGTCTTCATGTTCGCCTCCTTGCGGGCTCGCCTGAATGGCTGCCCGAGGCCGAACTGTAGCGAGGCAGACCCGCCCGGCGCGTCCCCCGCACGGGCCATTTTGCCTCGTGGGCCGAAAATGGCCCGCACGGGCCACTCAGGAAGGGCAGAGGGCAGAGGGCAGAGGGCAAGGGCAGAGGGCAAAGGGCGGTAAAGAGGCTACTTCGGGTGCTCGCCGCGTGATGACGAGGCTCGGGCGGTTCGGATGGCGGCGATCAGCATGGCTCGTATCTCGCCGATCTCTTTGATCGCCCATCCAAGTTCGTCCGTCGTGGCAATTCCCGCCTGAACAGACATCCGGAGCCAGTACTGCGTTTCGCGGGCCTCTTTCCTGGACACACTCAGCCGGGCGATGAAGTCTGGTTTGGTCTGAGCCTCCTGCGCTTCTTCAGCGTTCGCGCCAATCGACGTCCCAGACCGCATCAGTTGCCGGGCCACATAACTGCCGGCGGGTCCCCTTTCCCAAACCTGTGTGCAAACCTTGAGGAGCCGGCATCCAAACTCGAATGAGCGGGTGCAAATCACGGATTCAGACATGCCGCCGCTTGAGCAAAGCGCGCGCCGGAGTCCAGATTCACTTCCGGTGAGAAAAGAGCGCGTTTACTCCGACGGTGGAAAAAACTTCAATCCATTGCCCCGTCACCCTCTACCCTTTGCCCCCCTTCGCTTTGCCCCCCTTCCCTTTGCCTTTTGCCCTCTGCCCTCTGCCCTTCTAAGAGAGCAGTCCCCGTCTCGCAGCCTGAGCGACGGCGGCCGCGCGCGTGGAGACGCTCAGCTTGCTCAGGATGTTCGCCAGGTGCCGATGGACCGTGTGGTCGCTCACGAACAGTTGTTCGGCGATGGTCTGATTGCTCAGGCCGCCGGCCACGAGGCGCAGGACTTCGAGCTCCCGCCTGGTCAGCCCGCCTCTTCGATCCGTCCTGGGCGCAGGCGGCTCGCCTCCGGGCTGCCGGGACGGCAGCGAGTCGAGGATGCCACGGGCACGCGCCATTTCGTGTTCGGCCTGGAGCTCCGACAGCAGGTCGATCGCGCGCCGGATCTCTTCCCTGGCTGCGTCCACGCGATCGAGTGCGGCCAGGGCCCGTGTCAGTTCGATCCTCGCCCGTGCGACCTCGAACGGCGCACCGCTCTGCACGAACAGATCGACCGCGTCTTCGAGATGCTTGCGCGCCGCGTCGAACCGGCCTTCCGCGAGCGCGACGTACCCTTCGGCGAAACTCGCGGCCCCACGCAGCGGGATGGTGGCCACAAGCGTCGCGATGTCCGACAGCTCCGCAAGCGCGGTCTTCGCGCGGTCCCATTCGGCGAGCCCGCTCAGTGCGCGCACGAGCAGATCCAGTCCCGACGCCCGATCGGTCCGGTTCTGCGTCGGCACGTGCCGCAGGTATCGCGACGCGAGCTCCTCGGCCGCGCGGTAGTCGCCGCGATCGAACGCGATCTCGGCGCGCCCGAGCAGCGCCAGGCCGTGCGGCCCCGCCTGATCCAGGAGCGCCGCGGCGTCGACCAGGCGTCCCTGCCGGCGGCGGAGCTCCGCCAGCCGCACGAGCGCCTCGCCCGTCATCGCCGGCCGGCTCGCCGCGAGCTCCTGGCTCGCCGCGTTCAGCTCGTGTTCGGCTTCGTCCCACCCGCCGCGCCACAGGCAAATCGATGCGTACTGCGTGCGGCAGACGGCAAACAACGGGCGCAGCCCCCACTTCGCGCAAAAGGCTTTGAGCCGCGTGCACCACTGGACCGCGCGGTCGTAATCGCGGACGCGCTCGCAGGCGGCGAGCATGTAGCAGCACGACATCGCGATCGAAACCAGGTCCGTCAGCTCTCCGGCGACCACCGCGGTGTTGACCTCGTCGAGCCCGCGCATGCCTTCGGCGACGGCGCCCGAGGCCACGAGCGCGAGGCCCTGAACGGCACGGCCCAGCATCTCGAGGTCGAGGTTGCCGACGGCCCGTGCCGCGCGGATGCCGTCTCCCGCCAGGACGTGCGCCCGTTCGAGGTTGCCCTCCTCGAGCAGGCAGAACGATCCTTCACGCACGTCGAGCCAGGCATGCTCCCACGAGGCCGGCTGGCCTTCGAGCAGGCGGCGCGCGCGCTGAAACCAGCCGTTGGCGACGACCTGTTCGCCTCGAAAGGCCCAGTAGTCCCAGGCCAGCCACACGGCGACGCGGGCGGCACCCCTGCGATCGTCGCGCGACAGGTACAGCCGGTACGCCCGCTCGCGCGAATCGAACACCACGTCGGCGAGATCCAGCCACCAGCCGGCGAGACCGAGGCCTTCGAGCGCTTCCGGGATTTCCGCCTCGCGCAGCGCCGCGTCGAACGCGTCGCGCGCCTCGGTCCACGCGCCGCGCGCGAGCGCGTCGCTGCCGGCCAGGCACGCAGCAGGAAGAGACACAGCCCCGCCCTACGGATTCGCCGGCTCGATCCGCAGCACGGCGCCGTCGTCCGCGTCGGTGAGGAGATACAGAAGCTCGTCGGGGCCCTGGCGGACGTCGCGGATCCGCTGGCGCAGATCGGTCAGCAGCGATTCGCGCCGCAGTTCTTCCATCTTCTCGTTGAACAGGATGCGTTCGAGGTGTCCCGTCCCGGGAATCTCGCCCGTGCGCAGTCCGCCGACAAACACGTCGCCCTTCCATTTCGGCAGGCGGTTGCCCGTGTAGAACGCCATGCCGGAAATCGCAATCGACGGCACCCAGAACACGACCGGCTGCTCGAAGCCTTCTTTCCACGGCTGCTCCGACTGCCGCGGCCCGGGATAGGTGCGGCCGTAGCTCACGATCGGCCAGCCGTAGTTCCCGCCTGGGCGAAGCACGTTGATTTCATCGCCGCCATTCGGGCCGTTCTCGTTCTGCCACACGGCGCCCGTCGCGGGGTGGACGGCCAGCCCGATCGAATTGCGATGGCCGAGGGTGAAGACCTCCGGCTTGTAGCCGGCGCGCCCGACGAACGGATTGTCGGCGGGTACGCCACCATCGTCCCGAAGGCGCAGCACCTTGCCGGCATGGCTGTTCGGGTCCTGCGCGCCGGTGCCGCCACCGCCGCCGGTCGTCATGTAAAGCGAGCCGTCGAGGCCGAACGCGAGACGCGACGCGCCGCCAGTCCCCGGCCCGGCGACGAACAGCTCAGTGAGCTCGGTCAGCTCGGTGCCGTTCCAGCGCGCGCGAGCCAGCGCCAGCGTGCTCTGGGTTTCCGTGAGCGGCTTGGTGTACGAGAGATACACGAACTTGTTCTCGGCGAAGCGGGGATGGAGCACGACGTCCATCAACCCGTTCAATCCGGCCGCCCGGACGGTGGGAACGCCGCTGACCGGCGTGGGATCGAGCACGCCGTTTCGGATGATTCGCAGCTTGCCGCCGCGTTCGGTGACCAGCAGCCCGCCGTCCGGGAGGAACGCGAGGCTCCATGGGTGGGACAGTCCCTTCGCGACGACGACCACGCGGATGTCCTGCCCTTCGGCCGTGTGGTACACGACGGGCTTGTCCGGCAGCGGCGGGATGCTGATGCCTTGCGGCGCGATCGGCGTGTTGTTTCTGAACGGAACGGTTTGCTGCGCCATTCCGCTCGCGCCGAAGACGATGACGATGGATGCGGCGCAGACCAGGCGGACCGGTTTCAACATGGGCGCTCCTTCGTTCCGCGTAGCGTCCGCCTTCAGGCGGACGTGTCCGGCCGGCTGAAGCCGGCCGCTACGTAATTGCACTACTTCAGATCCGACTGTCCCGCCGGCATGTGTTCGTCCACGGCAATCGCGAAGAACCCGCTCACGGCGTACGTGTTCATCACGGCCACCATGTCCATCGTGCCGCGGCGGCCGAACAGCTCGACGGCCTTTACGAACGTCGCGGAGTCCACTTTCTTGTCGCGGAGCATCTGACGCCCGAAGCGGATGACCAGCGCGTCTTTCTCGTCGACGCCGGCGAGCGTGCCATTGTTGCGCACGAGATCGATCAGTTTCGAATCGAGGCCCGCGCGCGCACCCAGTGCCGAGTGGGCATTCCATTCGAGGCTGTAGTTGGTTTCACGGCAGGCGACGAGGATGGCCAGCTCGCGCACGTGGGCGTTGAGCGTGCCCTCCATGACCGCCGCGTCGTGCAGTTCGTGCAGCGCGTGAGCGACGGCCGGGTTATACGCCGCGAACGCGAGCGGCCCGCGCAGCACGCCCTCGGGACTACGGCCCGGCAGGGTGTCGTAGATTTTCTGGCCACGCTCGTCTAAGTTTCCCCGCTGCAGGTAGGGGAGGCGCGCCCGGGAATCGGGATCGAGATCGGCGGGCAGCCCGGGCGTCGATTGGGCCGAGGCCAGCAGGCCTCCTGAAGCCAGAAGCAACAACGCCGTGCCCGACCGCAGGTATCGCTTGGTCATGTCTGTGGCTCCCTGTGACAAAGCATGCATGCTACAGGATGCGGCCGCTCATCTCATGGATATTCGCCTCACATCGGTGGGATGGCCATGCTATAAGGTGGTCTGGCGAAGCCTGAGATCGCCGGAAGGGCAACGGCATGCGCGACGCACACACACCGGGCGCCCCTGCGGCCACGTTGCTGATCGCGCTGCTGATGACCGCCGGGGCTTCGGCCGCCGGCGGCGACCCCGCCCTCGTCGCCGCTGCCAGGAACCAGGACGCACCGCAGGTTCGCGCGCTCCTGAAGCAGCGCCTCAACGCGAACATTCGGGCGGACGACGGCTCGACGGCGCTGCTGTGGGCCGCGCACTGGAACGACCGCACGGTGGCCGAGTTGCTGATCCGGGCCGGTGCCGATGCCAACCTCGCGAACGATTTTCGGGCGACGCCGCTGTCTGAAGCCTGCACCAACGCCGGCGCCGAACTCGTCGGCCTGCTGCTCCAGGCCGGCGCCAATCCCAACACGGCCATCGCGACCGGCGAAACGCCGATCATGACGTGTGCCGCGAGCGGCAGCGAGAGCGCCGTGCGGCTGCTGGCGGCACGCGCCGCCGACGTCAACGCGAAAGAGCCGTCGCAGAACCAGACCGCGCTCATGTGGGCGGCAGGCGAGCGCCACCCGGAGGTTGTACGCGCGCTCGTCGAACTGGGTGCGGACGCGCAGGCCCACACGCGAAAGGGCTTCACCGCGCTTCACTTCGCGGCGCGCGAGGGCGATCTGGAGAGCACGCGGGCGCTGCTCGCCGCCGGCGTGAACATCAATGTCCGGTCGCAGCCGGAGCCCGCCGAGCCCGCACCGGCGGAAGGCCGCCGGATCGGCCGGACCGCATCAGGCGCCGCGGCTGCGGGCGGCGGTCAGAGAGGACCGGCCTATCAGGCGACGTTATCGGCCGGCAGTACGCCGCTGCTCGTCGCCACGGTGCGCGGACACGTGCCGCTCGCGCTGTTCATGCTCGATCACGGCGCTGATCCGAACGCCGGCGACGCCGGCTTCACGCCCCTGCACTGGGCGGCGGGAACGTGGGAGAGCGGGCCGTCCAACCCGGTGTACGGGTTCACGGATCCGATGAGCGGGATCCCGGCGCGGCAGGCGAAGCTGCAGATCGTCAAGGCGCTCCTCGCTCACGGCGCGAACCCGAACGGGCGCATGACGCGGCGCCCGCCCGGCTTCGTCGCCGGCTACGAGGACGCCCCCGGCGCAACGCCGTTCCTGATCGCGAGCGCGGCCGCCGACGTGGAGATGATGCGTGTCCTGCTCGCAGCCGGCGCCGATCCGACGATCGTCACCGACACGCACACGACGCCCGTGATGGCGGCATCGGGTCTCAATCGCGGCATCGGCGAGAGTTCAATCACCGAAGCGCAGGCGCTCGAGGCGGTCAGGTTGCTGCTCGAGCTCGGCGGGGACGCGCGCGGTGCCACGACCAACGGCGAGAACGCGCTGTTCGGTGCAGCGTACCGCGGGTGGAACACGCTGCTGGCGCTCCTCATCGCGAACGGCGCCGACGTGAACGTCGTCAGCAAGGCCAGCGTCACGCCGTGGCTCGCCGCGTCCGGATACGGCGATCGCCTCGGCGGCGTCCTCTATAACAAGGAAGGCGCGGATCTGCTCCTCAGGAACGGCGCCGATCCCAAACTGGGCAAGCCCTGCCAGGCGCAGAACAAGTGCCGGTGAGCCTCACACGCCGCACGCTGACGGCGTGCGCCTGCGCCTGGCTGGGCGTCATGCAGACGATTGCCTCCGCGGGTCAGACGCCTCCCGCGCCCGCGCGCGATCTCGTGGCGACGTACTGCGTGTCGTGCCACAACGAGCGGCTCAAGACCGGCAATCTCACCCTCGATACCGTCTCCGCCGACGCCGGCCAGGTCGCGGCCGCGGCGGAGACGTGGGAAAAAGTCGTCGTGAAGCTTCGCAGCCGCGCCATGCCGCCGCCGGGCAGGCAGCGGCCCGACGCCGCCACGTACGACGCAGCTGCGGCGTGGCTCGAGACGGAGTTGGACAAGGCCGCAGCGGCGCACCCCGATCCCGGGCGGCCGGCCGCGCTGCACCGCCTCAACCGGACCGAATACGGAAACGCCGTTCGCGACCTGTTCGGCTTCGAGATCGACGCTCCCTCCATGCTTCCGCCGGACGCGCAGGCGTTCGGGTTCGACACCAACGCCGACGCGCTCTCGATGGAGCCGGCGCTGCTCGATCGGTATCTCACCGCGGCGGCGAAGATCGCGCGCCTCGCTGTCGGCGATCCGACCCTCCGCCCCGCGGTCGCGCGCTACACCGCCGTCAAGGGCAACGCGAACGAGCAGACCTGGCTGTGGCAGACCGATCGGCTGGGCGAGGACTTTCCGCTCGGCTCGAAAGGCGGGATCGCGGTCCGACACTATTTCCCCGTCGACGGCGAATACATCTTCAGAGTCCGGCTGGGCCGCACCTATGCGGACGTCATCCGCGGGTTGAATGTGCCAACCCAAATCGAGATTCGCGTGGACGGCGCCCGCGTCGGCCGGTTTACGATCGGCGGCCCGGAGCTCGCCGCGGCGGATCCCGATCGCGCCGACCCGAAGAACCCGCTGCAGTTCGCCGACGAGGCGCTGACCGTGCGCGTGCCGCTCAAGGCCGGCGTGCGGTCCGTCGTCGCCACGGCGCTGAAGTCCGAAGGCATGAGACCCGAGGGCCTCGGTCCGGCTCGCATTCCGATCTGGAGCCGCGAGTCCGACGTGCCCAGCGCGCCGCTCTCCATCACGTCGCTGCTGATCGACGGACCGTACAACGGTCGCGTGCCGGTCGATTCGCCGAGCCGCCGCCGCATCTTCATCTGCCGCCCGGCGAGCGCCGCGGAAGAATCGCCGTGCGCGTCGAAGATTCTCGCCACGGTGGCTCGGCGGGCGTATCGCCGGCCCACAACCGCTGACGATGTCCAGACGCTCATGGGCTTCTACACCAGCGGCCGGGCAGGTGGCGGCTTCGAGACCGGCGTCCGCGCGGCCCTCGAACGGCTGCTGGTCAGCCCGGACTTCCTGTTCCGCATCGAAGCCGACCCCCCGGGCGGCGCTCGAAGCGCTGCGTATCGCCTGTCCGGCATCGAGCTCGCGTCGCGGCTCTCGTTCTTCCTGTGGAGCAGCATCCCGGACGACGAGCTGCTCGGCCTTGCGATTGGCGGGCAGCTCCGCGACCCGGCGGTCCTCGATCAGCAGGCGCGGCGGATGCTCGCCGACCCGCGGGCGCGGCGCGCGCTCGTGGACAACTTCTTCGGCCAGTGGCTGCAGACGCGCAACGTCTGGCTGCTGACGCCGGACACCAACCGGAAGTTTCCCTGGTTCGACGACAACCTGCGGGCCGCGCTTCGTTCGCGAGACAGAGCTGTTCCTCGAGGCGCAGCTGAAGATCCGACCGCAGCATCGTCGATCTCCTGACCGCGAACGACACGTTCCTCAACGAGCAGCTCGCGCGTCACTACGGCATCCCGGGCGTGTACGGCAGCCATTTCCGGCAGAGTCACGCTGACCGACGAGAACCGCTGGGGCCTGCTGGGCAAGGCGAGCGTGCTTGCCGTGACGTCGTACTCGACGCGCACGTCGCCGACCGTCCGCGGCAAATGGCTGCTCGAGAACATCCTCGTCGGCGCCCGTGCCGCCGCCGCCGCCCAACGTGAACACCAACCTCGACGAGACCGCGACCGGCCATCCCGAGTCGGTACGCGAGATGCTCGAGCGTCACCGCGACGAACCCGGTGTGCGCGAGCTGTCACGCGCGCATGGATCCGCTGGGCTTCAGCCTCGAGAACTTCGACGCCATCGGCCAGTGGCGGACGACGGACGGCGAAGCGGCCATCAACGCGTCGGGCGTGCTGCTCGATGGCACGACGGTGGACGGGCCGGCGGCGCTCCGGCGCGCGCTGGTCGCGCAGAAGGAGCAGTTCGTGAGGACGGTGACGGGCAAGCTGCTCACCTACGCCGTGGGACGCGACATGGAGTATTACGACGCGCCGGCGATCCGCTCGGTCGTCCGCGCCGCCGCCGCGGACGACTATCGCTGGTCGTCCACGATTCTTGCCATCGTCCGAAGCGCGCCGTTCCAGATGAGGAGGTCGCGGTGAGGATCGTCACCCGGAAGGCCATGTCGCGCCGCACCGTGCTTCGCGGGCTGGGCGCGGCCGTCGCGCTCCCGCTGCTCGACGCGATGGTGCCGGCGCTTGACCGCGGCCGCGAATACGCCGGCGAAGGCCGTTCCCCGGCTCGGCGTCATCTATCACCCCAACGGCGTGATCTACGAGAACTGGCTCCCGAAGGGCGTCGGCCGCGGGTTCGAGCTGTCGCCGGTGCTGCAGCCGCTCGAACCGTTCCGCGAACAACTGGTCGTCGTCACGGGCCTGTCGAGCCATCAGGCGGAGGCGCTCGGCGACGGCGGCGGCGATCACTCGCGCGCATCCGGGACGTATCTGACCGGGCGTCCACGTCAGGAAGTCTGACAGCATCGTCGAAAACGGCATCTCGATGGATCAGATTGCCGCCAACGGCGCACGAGCGCGAGACACAGCTCTCGTCGCTGCAGCTGACCGCCGACGACAACAGCCTGGTCGGCGCATGCGACGTCGGCTACAGCTGCGCGTACAGCAGCACGCTGTCGTGGCTGACGCCGACGCTCCCGCTGATGGCGGAGAACAATCCACGCGTGGTGTTCGAGCGGCTGTTCGGATCGAGCGACAGCACGGACCCGCGCGTGCGCGCGTCGCGTCTGCGGCAGGACCGGAGCATCCTCGATTCCGTGACGGAGCGGGTGAGGCAGCTTCAGCAGAGCCTCGGCTCGACGGACAAGACGAAGGTGGACGACTACCTCGAGTCGCTCCGCGACGTCGAACGCCGCATTCAGAAAGCGGAGGAGCAGAGCGCCAGGAGCGGTCCCGAGGTCGACCAGCCCGCCGGGCGTGCCCGACGGCTTCGAGCCGCACGTGCAGCTTCTCTACGACCTGCAGCTGCTCGCGTATCAATCCGACCTGACGCGTGTGATCACGTTCATGTACGGACGCGAACAGACCGGCCGGCCGTATCCGCAGATCGGCGTGCCCGAGCCGCACCATTCGCTGACGCACCATCAGAACGATTCGGTGAAGATGCAGAAGTGCACCGTCATCCAGACGTACCACGTCAGCCTGTTCGCGAAGTACCTGGAGAAGCTGCGTGCGACGCCGGACGGCGACGGCTCGCTGCTCGATCACACGATGCTTCTGTACGGGAGCGGCATCAGCAACAGCGATCGCCACACGCACGGCCCGCTGCCGACGCTGCTGCTCGGCGGAGGCGGCGGCGATCAAAGGCGGCCGTCATCTCGTCTACCCTGACGACACGCCGCTGACGAACCTTCAGCTCACGCTGCTCCACAAGATGGGCGTCCCGGCGGAGAAGCTCGGCGACAGCACCGGGCAGTTCACCGAGCTCTCCGGGCTGACGGCCTGAGCCGTCACGCCGCGTTGTCCCGCTACCTCTTCTTCCCGCTCGTGCTGGCGCTCGGCACGTGCGCGCTCGGCATCTGGAAGGGTTCGTTCGTCGCAGGCGCCGCCGACGCGTACGGCTATGTCAGCGAAGCGGATCTGATCGCGCACGGCTCGTTGCGCGTCGATCAGCAGTTTGTCCGGACGCTGCCGTGGCCGTTTGCGGACTGGTCGTTTGCGCCCGCCGGCTACCGTCCCGCGCTCGAACGCGGGTACATCGTGCCGACGTATCCCGCCGGCATGCCGCTCCTCATGGCGCTCTTCCAGCGCGCTGCCGGCAGACGCGCCGTGTTCTACGTCGTCCCCCTTCTCGGCGCGTTGTGCGTTTTCATGACGAGCGTGCTGGGCACCGCGGTACACGGGCGCCTGACTGGACTGATGGCCGCGCTGCTCCTGGCGGCGTCGCCGAGCTTCATGACAGAGCTCATGGCGCCGGCAAGCGACGTGGCCGCGACGGCCTGGTGGACCGTTGCGCTCGCGCTGACCGTTCGCGGCGGTTCGCTCAGAGCGCTGGGTGCGGGCGCCGCTGTGTCGGCTGCGGTGATGACCCGGCCGAATCTCCTCCCCATTGGCGTCGTGCTAGGCGGATTCTGGATCTGGCGCACGATGCGTGGAGCAGGCGAGACAGGCGCGCGCGTGCTGCCGCTCGCCCTGTTTGCCTGCGCTGCAGTGCCTGGGTGCGTCGCAGTCGGCGCCATCAATCAATATCTGTACGGTTCGCCGGTCCGTTTCGGTTACGAGCCCGTTGACGTGTTGTATCAACTGGCGAACGCCGTTCCGAACCTCGATCGATATCCGCGCTGGCTCGTGCAGACACAGACACCGTTCATCCTGCTGGCGCTGGCAGCGCCATTCTTCGCGGGCGCCCGGCGTGGGGTCTCCCGGCTGTTCGCGGTTGATCGCGTCGTGCTCCTGTTATCGGTCGCTGCGGTCGTCTGGCTGTCGTACCTCTTCTATCTTCCGTTCGGGCGGGACGAATGGACCTATCTGCGCTTCCTGCTGCCCGCCTATCCGCCGCTGCTCGTGCTCTCGGTGGCTGTCACGATCGAGGTGCTGGGCCTCGCGATCGCAACGCGATCGCGTGAGGACGGCGGCGGCGCTGATCGTCTGCGTCGCGCTGGCCGGGTGGCTGGCGCGCACGGCGGTTGTCCGCGGCGCCCTGGTGGCGCGGCTTGTCGAGCGGCGCTACGTGGATGTGGGTCGTTACATCGACGTGACGCTGCCGTCGAACGGCGTGTTCATCGCCGGCGTGCACGCCGGCAGCATCCGCTATTACTCGGGGCGGCTGACGCTCAACTACGATCGCCTGCAGCCCCGATGGCTCGACGACGCCGTCGCCGCACTGCGGTCGAGGGGCCTGCATCCGTTCATTGCCGTCGAAGCCGACGAAGAGCGTTTGTTCCGGGAGCGCTTCGGGGAGACGAATGCGCTCGGGCGCCTCGACTGGCCGGCGATCGCCGAGCGGCGCGAGCCGATTTACGTGCGCATCTACGACCCGGCCGATCGCGCAAGATTCCAGCGCGGCGAACGGATCGAGACGGGGGTGATCCCGCTCGTCCGGCGATGGTGACTTTACGCGCGGCCTGAACAGCGGTACATTCTGGGCGCCGAGGTTACCGCGATGCCTGATGTCCGCCGCTTCGTCTTTCATGGCCACGCCGCCGCCCTCAGCGGGCGCATCGTCCGCGTGGGCGAAGGGGCGAAGGCCAAATTCGTGAAGAACTCCTTCATCGATCTGCCCGCCGCGGCCCTCCCGGCTGCCGGCGGCCGGTCGTCCGCCACGTTGTCCCGCAAACACCTCACCGACGCGGTGGTCCGATCGTTCGTGCGGTTCGACAGCGCGGTCGTTTTCTCAGAGGGCGTCTTCGAGGATGCGAAGGGACACTTCGAGGCGACGCTGGGCAAGCGCGCCTCGGACACGCTGGGACCGATGACCCGCGTCAGCGCCGACGTTCGCGGACTCGACGTCGGCCTCAAGGGTCATGTGCACATGATCATCAAGCGGGTGCGCGGAGGGTTTACCTCGAAGAAGGGCACCGCCGGCGGCGAGACGGCGATTGAGCTGACCACGGAAACCGGGTTCGAGGGAAACAGCGTCCGATTCGTTGATGGGGACGGCAAGGCGTACACCCTGGTCGTCGGCGTCGAGCGAGACGTCTTCCACGCGCATCACACCTTTTCCGCGCTGTCAGCAGCGCGGGGCAGCTCCGCGTTGCGGCGCGCCGACGATGGGGCCATGCACGGGACAATCGTCAAACCGCTCGCGTGGAAGGGGCGGGAGTTCCCCGGCTCGAAGATCGATCCCGAGCGGCCGGGCGCGGTGTCGGTGCCCGGGTTCGGTCGTGTGTTCTTCGGCGAGATCGCCATCGCTCCTCAGTTGCGCCGGTTGACGATGGTGCGTGTGTCCCTCGGCTCGCCGATTGGCGGGGATTTCGCCTGCGCCGACTTCATGGACAACGGCAGCATCTCTCCTTAAGACACTGGCTCGGGCCGACATGACACGAACAGCCGTCGCCGTCGTCGTCCTGGGGCTTCTCTTCACGGCAGCCTGCACGGGTCAGCGGGCGGGCGGATTAGCGCGGGCGTTTGAGCAGGCGCAAGAGGCGCTCAACCTCGGCGACACCGCCGGCGCGTTGAAGCGAACCGCCGACGCGCTTGCGCGGGTCGATGCTGCAGACGATTCCGAGTGGGCGTGGCGGCTGCGCCTGCTGCGCGCCGAGGTGCTCATCACGCGGCTCGAACTGCCCGATGCCAGGGCGCTTCTCGAGAAGGCGATCCCCAATGCTGCCGGCCGCGGCGTCTCTCCGTGCACGACAGCGGTACCTCGATGCCAGGCTCGCGCTCGCATCGAACGATCCGGCGCGGGCGATCGCGGTGGCGGCCGACGCGCGCGCCCTGTCGCCGGACGATCCGGAGATCCAAATCGACACCGACCGGCTGGAAGGCGCCGCCCGGCTGTCGCAGGGCGATTTTCCCTCGGCCGATGCCGCGCTGAACCGGGGGCTCGAGCGTGCGGTCGTTCGCGGCGACGCGCTCAGGCAGTTGCTGTGCCTCAACAACCTCGGAATGTCGCGGCTGCTGCGCGGCCGCTACGATGAGGCCCTCGCGTATTTCGAACGGGCGATGCGGCTGCCGTCGGTGGACAAGGCGGCCGGCTACGCCCTGGTGCTGTCGAACGCCGGGATCTGTTATTCGCGGCTCGGGCAGTTCGATCTCGCGCGGTCCACACAGGAGCGCGCGGTGGCAGCCCAGAAGGCGCGCGGCCCGTCGAAAGCCCTGGCCGAGGCGCTCGGCAGCCTCGGCAACACCCATGGCCTCCACGGAAATCCGCGCGAGGCGTTGCCGTACCTCAACGAGGCGTTCACGGTTGCTGACGGCGCCGGGTTGAAGAAAGACGCGGCCGTGTGGGCCATCAATCTCGCGGCCGCGCACGCGCTGCTCGGGGAGTGGGACGAGGCCGAGCGGTTCAACGAATGGAGCCGCGGGGTGACGGCCGGCGCGGGCGGCGTCAGGCAGGTGCACGCCGACATCAACGCGGCCGAGATCGCCGTCGGGCGCGGCGACCGCGAACGGGGGCGAGCCCTGTACGAACGGTCGCTGGCGTCGGCGACCGGCGTGGCTGCGATCGAGTGGACGGCGCACGCCGGCCTCGCGCAGATCGCCGTGCTCGACCACGACCAGAAGACCGCCGCCCGGCACTTCGAGGCGGCCCTCCGAACCGTCGAGAAGACGCGGTCGGATCTGTTGAAAGTCGATTACAAGCTGTCGTTTCTCACGCAGTTGATCCAGTTCTATCAGGCCTACGTGGACGTCCTGGTCGCGCAAGGCCAGGACGCGCGCGCGCTCGAAGTCAGCGAGTCGAGCCGTGCGCGCGTGCTCGCCGAGCGCCAGCACGTCGATGCTCCTGCGGCAGTGAGCGTCACCGGATTGCGCGCCCTGGCTCGCGGCAGCCGCACCGTGCTGCTCTCGTACTGGCTTGCGCCCGGACGATCGTTTCTCTGGGTGGTCAGCGGAACGGGTGTGCGCCGGGTTGACCTGCCGCCGCAACCCGAGATCGAGGCCGCCGTTCGTGATTACCAGACGATGCTCGGCAACGCCCTGGTCAACCCGATTGCGGCCGCGGACACGCCAGGCGACCGCCTGTTCCGGATGCTGGTGGTGCCGGCGGCGCTTCCGCCGAACGCGTCGATCATCGTGGTTCCCGACGGCGCGCTGCACGGCCTGAACTTCGAGACGCTGCCGGTGGACGGCCCGCGCCGACACTACTTGATAGAAGACGCCGAGATTCAGGTTGCCCCCTCGCTGGCGATGCTCGGCCACGCACCGACGGCGCGTCCGGTCGATCCGAGGCTCCTCCTCATCGGCAACCCCACGCCGAGGGCTCCTCAATTCCCGGCGCTGCGCTACGCCGCCGCCGAAATGAGCAGCATTGTCCGGCATTTTCCAGCCGATCGCGTCACCGCCTGGGATGACAAGAACGCCACGCCGGCCGTGTACCGCGACGCGGAGCTGAGTCGCTTTTCCATGATGCACTTCACCGCGCACGCGCTGGCCAACATCGAGAGCCCGCTCGAATCCGCTGTCGTGTTGTCCGGACCCGATACTGGCTACAAGCTGTATGCGAGAGACGTCGCCGAAAAGCCGCTCAACGCGGACCTCGTGACCGTCTCAGCCTGCCGCAGCGCCGGCGAACGGACGTATTCAGGCGAAGGCCTCGTCGGGTTCGCGTGGGCATTCCTGCGTGCCGGGGCGCGCCGCGTGATTGCCGGGCTCTGGGACGTCGACGACCGGTCGACCGCACGCCTGATGGACCAGTTGTACGCTGGTCTCCAGGCCGGCCACACGCCGGCCCGGTCGCTGCGCGAGTCGAAGCTCGCGCTGATTCGGGAAGGCGGTCAGCTCGCAGCCCCGTACTACTCGGGGTCCTTTCCAGCTGTTCACCGTGGTTCCGTGACGTGGCGCCAGGTGTAGTGCAGGCCTTCAGGCCTGCGCACACCTGACACTCGGTTCCTGTCCAGGGTCTACTTCGTGTTCAAGGCGTTCTTGATCTTCGCCAGGTGGTGATAGCTATGCCTCACGGCGTGATCCTCCAGCATGAACTGGCAGGTCAGCGGGGCATCACCGTAGAGCGACACGGGAACGGCCGTGGACAGCTGTTCGTCGGTCAGCGCCCGGATGGCCGCCGCCGCAGCGACGCTGTTGCGCTCGAGCAGGTCCAGCGCCGCCTCCTTCGTCACCCCGCCGTTCTCCGCCGCGTGCTTCGCGTTGATCTCGTGCACGTTGTCCCAGTAGACGCCTTCGATGACGTTACCTGCGGCCATCGCCTGCGCCAGCTGGATCTCGAGCGGGTACATGTTGGCGACGTGGTGCACGACGACGCCGATCGGGCGCCCATCGTGGGGGATTCGCGTCTGCCACTGCGACTCCGTGAGGCCGCTCGCCAGCGTCGCCAGCGCCTGAGCGCCCTTCTCGAGCCGCTCGGCCAATCCCTGCGACAGGGTTCCGGTGGATGATGCCTGGGTGGTTCCCGTTTCACGCACTGCCGTCGTCATACGAACTCCTTGGATGCCGCCGGCGCCTGATTGCCCGGCCCTGTCAGACTACGGCGAGGAGAGCGCCGCCGCCATGAGCGAGCGTCCGGTTTTCCTTGCAGGTCGTCCGCCGGCTGAGTGTCGGTATACTCAAGAGGCAAATGCGCGCCACGGTGCTCGTCGTCGACGATGAACAGCTCATTCGGTGGTCGCTCGCCAGCCGCCTCGGCGACGAAGGATATCGCGTCCTCGAAGCCGCAACGGCGGCAGAAGCCCTCGAACGGTTTCGTGAGAGCGTGGACCTCGTCCTCCTCGATTACAAGCTGCCGGACGGCGACGGCCTCGACGTCCTGCGCCGCATGAAGACCGCGGACCCCGATGCTCTCGTCATCCTGCTGACCGCCGACACGAGCGTCGAGATCGCCGTCGAAGCGATGAAGCAGGGGGCGTATCACTACGCCAACAAGCCGTTCAACCTCGACGAGATTGCTCTCGTTGTCGAGAAGGCCCTCGAAACGACGCGGCTCCGCCGCGAAGTGCGCACGTTGCGGAGCGCGCAGGCGCAGCCGTACAGCCTGGACCGCATCATCGGCGAGAGCGACACGATCGTGCACGTCCGCGCGCTGCTCAAGAAGATCGCGTCGGGGCCGGCCTCGACCGTCCTCCTCACAGGCGAAAGCGGCACCGGCAAGGACCTCGCGGCCAAGGTCATTCACTTCGGCAGCGAGCGCGCCGCGAAGCCGTTCATGAACATCACCTGCTCGGCGCTGCCCGAGAACCTGCTCGAGAGCGAGCTGTTCGGGCACGAACGCGGCGCCTTCACCGGCGCCGATCGCCAGAAGCGCGGATTGTTCGAGACGGCCGACGGTGGCACGGTGTTCCTCGACGAAATCGGCGAGATGGTGCCCGCCCTCCAGGCCAAGCTGCTCCGGTTCCTCGAAGAGCGGACCTTCAGGCGGGTTGGCGGATCGGCCGACATTCACGTGGACGTGCGCGTGATCGCGGCCACCAACCGGAAGCTCGAGGAAGAAGTGCGGCAGCGGCGCTTCCGGGAGGACCTCTACTACCGGCTCAATGTCGTGCCCATCGCACTGCCGGCTCTGCGCGAGCGGGCCAAAGACATCCCGCTGCTGCTCGACTATTACGTGGACTCGTACAACGCGGAATTCAAGAAACGCGTCGAGGGCATCTCGCCCGACGCGGTCGCGCGGTTGCAGACTTACGGCTGGCCCGGCAACGTCCGCGAGCTCCGCAACGCGGTCGAGCGCGCGATGCTGCTCGGCGAGGGCAAGGTCCTCACCACGGCGGATTTCCCGATGATGACGGAACTCCGCAGCCTCACGGAGGGCGTCGAGCTGCCGCCCAACGGCATCGATCTCGATCAGCTCGAGCGCTCGCTCGTCATCCAGGCGCTCGATCGGAGCGGGTGGAACCAGACGCGCGCCGCAACGTTGCTCGGTCTCAACCGCGATCAGATCCGCTACCGGATCGAGAAGTTCAAGCTCGAACGGACGCCCACCTAGAGCGGGCTGCCGGCGGGCGGCGGGGGTGTAACGGGCAGGCGCAGGACGAAGGTCGTGCCGGCACCTTCTTCGGATTCCACCTCGATGAGGCCGCCGATCGACCGCACGCAGTCGTCCACGATGGCCAGTCCGAGCCCGATGCCGGGGACATGCGCGAGGTCGCCGCGGTCGGCGTGCGCCCGGGTGAACCGCTTGAAGACCGTCTTCAACGCCTCGGGGGGGATGCCGATGCCGTTGTCCCGTACCAGGATCCGGTGAAACCCGTCGACGTTACCCCCGGACACTTCGACGTAGCGTGAAGGTTTGTCGGCGTCCGAGTACTTGATCGCGTTCGACAGCAGGTTGACGAACGCCAGCTCCAGCCGGCCCACGTCCACTTTGATCGTCGGAAGCGATTCGGCGACGCGAATGTCCACGCCGCGCGCCTCGGCCATTTCGCGCAGCTGGCGCCCCGCCTCTTCGACGACCGTTGCGAGGGAGACTTCCTGGACGACCGCGCTGTCTCCGCTGTCGTGCATCCGGGCGACCGATTCGAGCTTGTGCGTCAATTCGACGAGATGCGTCACGCTCCGGCCCAGCGCATCCAGCGTGCGCTGCGTCCGCGTGGAATCCAGCCGTGCCACGCTCAGCAGATTGACGCCGACCTGAAGGGCCCCGAGCTGCTGGCGCCACTCGTGCGCGGCCATCCGCGTGAACTGTTCGAGCCGCTGGGCCTGCTCGGCGATCGTCTGCGTGTAGAGCGTCACGAACGCTTCGACGGTTGATTGCGACAGCACGTTGGTCGCGTCGTGCAGCCGGGAGACGACGCGGACCGTCTCGGCCGCCGGAGGCGAGCTTGGGAGCCGCGCGATCTCCTCCTGGACGAACGTGACCAGGATGGCGTTGAGGAGCTGGTGTTCGCGGAGCAGCTGGTGCAGCGAAGCGCGCTGGGAGAACCGCAGCGCGCCGAGCTCGCGGGCCTTGTCGAGCACGGCGGTGTTGGCCGCGATGGCGCCCTCTTCGGGCGCAGCCAGATACGCGCTGATCTCCAGGATGAGCAGCGGCACGTGATCGAGGAGGTTTTCGGTCGGAAAGACCTCGCGCGCATCCACGGGCAGCAGGTCGAGGAGCCGATCGAACCAGCGCGCCGCGAGCGCGCGATGCTCGACACGGATCCGCTCAGCGATGAGGTCGCCGAAGTCAGTCGTGATCATCAGCCGGGCACGGATCGGCCGCGAGGCCAGCGTGTCGCATCGTTGAGAGAGTGTGGACAGCCGAGTATGTCACGGCCGGCGTCCGGGCACGAGAACGACCACCGGCCCACGGCCGAGGTGCAGAGCCATTGGTTCGAAAGGCTGAGGTGTTGGGCTACGTTCCGGCTTTTTTGTAACCCGAGTTCGTGACCTTGACCTGGATGTTCTTCGCCTTGACGTCCAGGAGGGTCTGTTGCGGGTAACTGGTCCCGTCGGGGAGGGTGGCGAACGTCACCGCCAGCGCCACCGCATCGTCCTGGGGCTTCTCGACGTAGGACGTCACGTTGTAGCTGCGCATCGCGTTCGCGGCCGGATCGAAGCCGATGGCCAGCAGATCCCCCGGCTTCAGGTAGTCTTTCAGGTTCAGCACGGTCACGCCCGCCCCCGGCTGGACCGCCAGCTTGCCTGCGCCCTGCACGGCCTGGATCTTCTGCGCGTCGGGCGGCACGTACTGGTGCACGAGCGCGGCGACATCTTCCATGTAGTCCTTGATGTCCCCGACTTTTTTCGCGACGACGGCCTGCTTCGCGCGGCCGCCGCGGCGGCCGTCGCCCGACGGTTCCTTGGCCTTCGGCTCCTGCTCGCCGATTGGCGTCTTCTGCACCTTGCCGTCGGCGCCGTAGGAGCACTGTTTCTGCTGCTGCTTCTTGACCTCGCCCTTCATACTGATGACCGTGGTTTCGACCCACGAGTACTGCTTCAGCGCGGCCTGATTCCTGGCGAGCGACTCCTTGAGAGCCGCAACCCGCTCCTGAGGCGGTGGCGCCTGGGCGGCCGCTATCGAGGCGAGCGCCATAGCGGCCGCGGCGAGCGAGCATGCGTGTTTGAAAATCATCCCGCGATCCTACACCAGGCCTCCCATCGCCGGATCGCTGATGCTGTCGCCGTTCTCTGCGTATCACCGCGGAGTCCCGTCCTGCGACGCCGATTCGCCAATGGCATATTTGTGGTGTATTATCGGCATATATTTGGTTGATAGAAAGGCGCCAGATGCCCACCAGAACCGCCACCATGCTTCCGGTCCCTCTCGCGGAGCTGCACGATCCCGAGACCGGCCGGATTGACGCAGGCCGGGTCGCCGAGTTCCTGGCCGTGGCCCTGCCGCAGGTCGCGGCGGCCGTCGGCGCCAGCTACGCCGCGGTGCACAAAACTCCGGACGCGCTGAGCCTGCAGAAGGGGCTCGGGCCCATCAAGCGGTGCCTCGCGTTGATTTCCCGCGGGACGCGCAACCGCCGCGAAGCCCGCGCCTGGCTGAACAGCCCGCATCCGGACCTTGGAGAACGCACCCCGCTGGAGGTGATCCTCGGCGGCCAGGCCGATGCCGTCGTGACGCTCCTGGAGAACGCGATCGCAGGGCTGCCGTCCTGACGATCGATGCTGCCGCCGCAGGCGCTGCGCCGCGTGCTGCCCGAGATCGGGCGCATCCAGTTGCGTGGTCCGTGGTATCGCGCCGTCAATTTCGATGACCTGTCGGGTCCGCCGCCTGGCGGGCCGTCCGGGAGTGCCGTTCAGCCGTTGTGGCCCGGAGGCGCCGCTCGCAAGGGCGCGCGATTTACCCCTCAGACCCTCTCAGGGACGCCGGGAATCGACTGCCTGTACCTCGCCGAAGACGAACTGACGCCGCTGCAGGAAATTGCCGCGGTCCTTCGGCCGCCGCGCAGTCCCGTGCCGCTGCTGTTTGAGCCTCAGGTTCTCCTGACGGTCGACGGCGTGCTGGCGGACATCCTGGATCTCACCGACACCGAAACGCAGGATGCCCTCGGCACCAGCCGTCAGGAACTGACGGCCCTGTGGCTCCTGCAGCAATCCAGCTACCTGGCCGGAACGGGTCCGCTGCCACCGACGCAGCTGCTTGCCGCCGAAGCGTTCGCGTCGCGCGCGGTCGTCGGACTGCGTTACCCGTCGTCGAAGAACGCGAACGGTGTCGGCGTTGCCGTCTTCACGAGCCGCCTCGTGCCGGGCCGTCACCTGTTGAAGGTGTACAACCGGCGCGGCGGGCGGCTGCAACAGTCCTTGCCGTAGCCGGTCAAGGCCGTGACATACTCTTGCCCTTCCGCCTGCGTTTCCCAGAGGTGCCCGACATGACCGTTTTGCGAGTGTGCTACAAGCCCGGCCGGTTCGACGAGGGGTACTACAAGGCGACCCATCTTCCGCTCGTCAGGAAAGTCGTCGTCCCGCACGGGTTGGACCGGATCGAAATGGTGAAGGTGACGATGACGCCGGACGGGTCGAAGCCCCTTTATCAGGTCATGTTCTCGGCGTTCTTCGAATCGGCCGCGGGACTGCAGAACGCGCTGAAGGACCCGAAGCTGGGACCCGTGCTGGACGACATCAAGAACTTCCACGACGGAGCGCCGGACATCTTCATCGGCGACGTCGTCGAAGTATAGCCTGGCCCGCTACGCGCGCGGCAGGACGAGCGGCTCGACGTGGCGGCGCCTCGAGCGGCTGACGGGCACCTGCGATCCGTTCGACAGGACGAGCATCAGCCGTTCATTGTCGCGGGCTTCGCGGACTTCGTCCACGTTGACGATCGCCGCGCGGTGCACGCGGACGAATACCCGCGGATCCAGCCTTTCCTCGAGCGACGCCAGGGTCGCGCGGATCATGTGGCGTCCGCGCTTCGAGTGGATGAGCACGTAGTAGTCCTCGGCTTCGATCCACACGATCTCCGCGGTGTTCAGCACGATGGTCCGGTCGCCGTCCTTGAACGCCAGCCGCTGGAGATACTCGGACGGCGGCGCGGCGTCGCCGTGCTTCATCTCCGACGAGACCGTCGCAATCTGGCCGGCCAGCGCGTTCAACCGGCGCTCGCGCACGCGCTGCTTGGCGCGCTCGAGGGCGGCGAAGAACCGCTCGTCTGAGAACGGCTTGAGCACGTAGTCCACCGCGCTGACGTCGAAGGCCGATGGCGCGTAGCGGCTGAACGCCGTGACGAACACGACGACGGGTCCGTCAGCGGCCGCGCGCTCGGCGATCTGCAGGCCGGACGACTCTGGCATCTCGATATCGAGGAACGCGATGTCGACGCCCTGGCGGGACATCGCCTCCACGGCCGCCCGGCCGTCGGCGCAGTCGGCCACCACTTCGACCTCGGCGTCGCGGCCAAGCAGGTCCACGACCATCGACCGCGCGTGCGGCTCGTCTTCGGCGACAAGCACGCGGAAGCGGATCACGCGGCACCGGGTGCCGGCAGGATCAGCTCGGCGATCGTTCCCGCGGGGGCGTTCGGCCGCACCACGAGCGCGGCGGCGCTGCCGTACAGACGCTCGATGCGGGACCGGGTGTTGCGCAGGCCGGTGCCGGCGTCGCGCGATGGATCGAAGCCGTGGGGCAGCCCGACGCCGTTGTCGGTGACCCACAGCCGCAGCTCGGCACCGTTGTGTCGGGCGGCGCCGATTTCGAGGCGACCGGCGGCGGCCTGAGGCGCGAGGCCGTGCCGCAGCGCGTTCTCGACGAGCGGCTGGAGGAGCAGCGTCGGCACCTCCAGCCGCCGGCAGGCATCGTCGATGTCGTACGCGATCTCCAGGCGATCGCCGAAGCGCGCGCGCTGCAGATCGACGTAGCACTTCACGACGCTCAGCTCTTCGCCGAGCGGCGCGAGCTGCCCGGCCGGGCGGTCGATCGTCGCCCGCATCAGGTCGCTCAGCCCGAGCAGCATCGTCAACGCCGACGCATTGTTGTTGGTGCGAATCTGCGCGGCGATGGCGTTCAGCGTGTTGAACAGGAAGTGCGGCTGGATTTCGAGCCGCAGCGCGTCGAGGGTCGCGCGCGTCAGCTCGGCTTCGAGCTGCGTCTCGCGAAGCTCGAGCTGCCTGGCGCGTTCGTGGGCGGCGAAGGCGCGTCCACCGACGACGAGGAGAAGATACACGAGCGGATCGATCAGTACCAGCGCCCACCACAGGGTCGCGAGGCCCTGCCGGACGGTGTAGAACGCCACGGGTTGATACGGTTGAAACCAGACCGTCATCTGTGCGGCGACGGCGCCGTGCACCATCGTCAGCACCAGTCCGAGCGCCGCGAGGCGCCCCAGGCTGTAACGGCCACTCAGGCGGACCGTCCACGGCGCGATGACCGCCCAGAACCCCCAGCACGCGAGCTGCCACGTGAACAGCCGCACGAACGAGTGTCCGTGACTGAGCATCGAGATGTACGTCTGCGACGCGGTCGCGAGCGCCAGGCACGCGGCCGTCGCGGCGCTGACGATGGCCACCCATCGAGATGACAGCGGGTGCGCGTGACGTACACGGCTGAGAGCTGACGGCTGAGGGCTCGCGCCGTTTGCATCAGCCCTTTGCCCTTTGCCCTCTGCCCTGAGTTTCATGGCTCTCTTATAGCCCCCGCCATGCCGCTCTGCAACGAGCGTGCAGCCAAACGACTGAATGGCGCAGCGAGCGGTGAACGGCGCAGGGAACGTACGTCAACAGTCGCCGTTGGCTGCACGGAGCCGCATCTGGCTGCAAACCGGTTGATGCGCGCACCGCGGCCGGTCATCATCGCGGCGTTCGGAGGAGAACACATGAACCGTGCGATCCGACTGTTTGCCCTGCTTTTCCTGGTGGCCTCGCCCGTGCTCGCGCAACCGCCGGCGCCGCTGCTCGTGGACGCCGGCTGGCTCGCCCAGCACCTGAGCGACCGGGACCTGGTCCTGCTGCACATCGGCGGCAAGGCCGAATACGACGCGGGTCACATCGCAGGCGCCCGCTACATCACCCAGGAGGATGTCGCCCGCCCGCACGACATGGCGCGCGGCGACCTGATGCTCGAACTCCCACCCCTCGAAGAGCTGCGCGCGAAGGTCGCGTCCTTCGGCATCTCCGACAACAGCCGAATCGTTGTCTACTTCGGAAGAACCGGCGACGTGCAATCGAGCACGCGCATCATCTTTACGCTCGACTATCTCGGACTGGGCGATCGGACATCGCTCCTGAACGGAGGGCTGCCGGCCTGGACACGCGCGGGGCAGCCGACGACGGCCAGCGTGCCGGCCGCTGCGAGGGGCACGCTGAGCGTGCGGCCGGCCAAGCCGGTCGTGGTGGACGCCGAGTTCGTGAAGTCGATCGCCGTCGCGGCCAAACACCAGATTGGTGGACGCCCGCGCGGCGGTCTTCTACAGCGGCATCGAGCCGACGATGAACGGCGCGAAGGGGCACATCCCGGGTGCCGTCAACATCCCGTTTTCAAAGATCACCGACGACAACATGCTGGTCGATCGCGAACGCGTCGCCGCGTTGTTCGCCGCCGCGGGCATCAAGCCCGGCGACACGGTGGTCGCGTACTGCCACGTCGGCCAGCAGGGCACGGCGGTGGTGTTCGGCGCGCGGCTGCTCGGCTACACGGTGATGCTCTACGACGGCTCGTTCCAGGACTGGGCGATGAACAAGCGTGGACCGGTCGAAAAATGAAGCGCTATTCCGATCCGTATCTCGCCGGCCTCGGGCTGGGCCTCGTCCTGCTCTCCGCCTACGTGCTCGTCGGCCGGGGTCTCGGCGCCTCCGGAGGGTTTGCGAGCGTCGTCGCAGCGGGCACGGCGGCCATCGAGGGCACGACGCGCGCGTCAGCCTCGCCTGCGCTCGCGCCGTATCTCGTCCGCGGTGTGGCAAGCCCGCTCGGCGACTGGCTCGTGCTGGAACTGGCGGGGGCCGCCGTCGGCGGATTCTGTTCGGCCTGGGTTGCCGGGCGTCTGCGGCGAACCGTCGAACGCGGACCGCAGGTGGACGCCCCGCAGCGGATGCTGGCATCGATCGGCGGCGGCGTGTTCATGGGCTTCGGCGCGAAGCTCGCGCGGGGCTGCACGAGCGGGCAGGCGCTGACCGGGGGCGCCCTGCTCTCCGCCGGCAGCTGGATCTTCATCGCGACGTGTTTCGCGTCGGGGTATCTGTTCGCCCCGCTCGCACGGAGGCTGTGGCGATGACCGCACCGTTCACCGAGACCGGCATCCTCGGACCCGCGGGCGGCCTGCTGATCGCGCCGCTCATCGGGTTTTTCTTCGGCTGGTTTCTCGAACGCGGCGGCCTCGGATACGCGCCGAAGCTCGCGGCGCAGTTCTACCTGACGGATCTCACCGTGTTCAAGGTGATGTTCACGGCGCTCGTGACGGCGATGCTTGGTGCGTTCTGGCTGGATCGGATAGGGTTCCTCGACCTCCGGCTCGTCTATCTGCCGGAGACGTTCGTCGCGCCCCAGGCGGCCGGCGGCGTCCTGTTTGGCGCAGGCTTTCTTTTCGGCGGCCTCTGTCCCGGGACATCCTGCGTGGCTGCCGCCACAGGCCGGCTCGACGGCCTCGGCGTCATCGCGGGCATGCTGGCAGGCGTCGCGGCGTTCAACGCTGTCTTTCCGTTGGTGGCGGATTTCTACGCCAGCACGCCGCTTGGCGCCGTCACGATCACCGACCTCGCCGGCGTGTCGCGCGGCACCGGCACCGCAGTCGTTACGCTGGCGGCGATTGCCGGTTTCGCGCTGGCGACGCGCATCGAGCGGAGACGGGCGTGAAGAACCTGCATGCCGCGCTGGCGGTTGTCGCCGGGCTGCTCAGCGTCGCTGCCGCGGTCTCCGATCGGCGCGGGCGGGCGGCCGCGCCGCAAATGCCCGTTGATTACATCGCCGCGCCCGATCTCGCCGAGCGCATCCTGCGAGCGGACCCGGTGCTGCGTGTGTGGGACCTCCGGTCGCTGCAAGAGTTCCAACAGATGCACGTGCCGACCGCACTGCCGATGACGCTCGCGGCGCTGGCGGACGAGCCCCTGCCCGCCGGCGTTACGGTCGTCGTCTACGCCAACGACGATCGCCGCGCGTTCGACGCGTCCGCGCTCGTGCGCCAGCGGGGGCATCGGGACGTCCGCCTGCTCCGGCAGGGCCTCTACGAGTGGATCGGGCGCGTCCTGGAGCCCCGGCTGGCGGTCGATGCGACGCCCGAGGAACGCACGCAGTTCGAGCGCGCCGCGAGCCTGAGCCGCTTCTTCGGCGGTGTGCCGCGGGCAAACGTGGAGCGCCGCGAGGTGCCGGTGGGCTACTGGAACGGCGATGGGGCGCAGGCCGGCCTGGCCGAAGCCACGCGACGCGCGGTGGCCGGCGTGCGGAGACGCGGGTGCTGATCGCGCGCTTGCGGGCGCGCGAGTTCTCGCGCCTCGATCGTACCGGCCAGGTTTATCTCGATTACACAGGCTCCGCTCTCTACCCGGCATCGCTCGTCCGACGGCACGCCCGGTTGATGAGCGATCGCGTGCTGGGCAATCCCCATTCCGAGAGCGGGCCGTCGCGCGCCAGCACGGCTGCGATCGAAACCGCGCGCAGGCTGACGCTCGAACTGTTCGACGCGGACCCGGCCGTGTACGACGTCGTGTTCACGGCCAATGCCAGCGGCGCGATCCGCTTGCTCGCCGAGGCATTCCCGTTCGAGACGGGTTCGCGCCTGGTGATGACGGCGGACAACCACAACTCGGTCAATGGCCTCCGGGTGGCGGCCCGGCGGCGCCGGGCTGCGGTCGTCTATGTTCCGCTGGACGACGAGTTGCGAGGCGCGGAGCCGGCTCCCTGGTTGACGCCGCCGAAGGCCGCGTCGTTGTTCGCGTTCCCGGCGCAATCGAACTTCTCGGGCGTCAGGCATCCGCTCGCGTGGGCCGGCGACGCGCGGCGGCGCGGGTATCGCGTTCTCGTCGACGCGGCCGCGTACGCCGCGACAAGCCCGCTGTCCCTCGCCAGGGTCCCCGTGGATTTCGTCGCCGTCTCTTTCTACAAGCTGTTCGGGTATCCGACGGGCGTCGGAGCGTTGGTGGCCAGGCGCGACGCGCTCGCGATTCTCCGGCGCCGCTATTTTGGCGGAGGCACCGTGCAGTTCGCGTCGGTCCAGAACCGCGTCGCGCTGGCACGGCCCGGCGCGGAAGCGTTCGAGGACGGCACGCCGAATTTCCTCGCGATGCCCGCCGTCTGCGACGGCTTGCGGTGGCTGCAGCGCCTGAACATGGGGGCGGTGGACCGCCACGTGTCGCGGCTGACGTTGCGGCTGATCGAGCGGCTCGGGCGGCTCAAAGATGCCGTGACGATCTACGGGCCGAACGACATGGATCAGCGCGGCGGCACGGTCGCGTTCAACGTGCGCTGGAAGGCGGCGTGGCTCTCGTATGAAGCGGTGGAAGCCGAGGCACGGCGCCGCGGGATCGCGATACGCGGCGGGTGTTTCTGCAATCCCGGCGCGGCGGAGCGAGCCTTCGGGTTTTCACCGCCGGCGGCCCGCGCCTGCCTGCGCGGAGGCTTCTCGCTGACGTCCTTCCGCGCGTGCATGCGGGACCGTCCCGTGGGCGCCCTGCGCGCATCGATGGGCGTCCCGACGACCAGTGCCGACGTCGATCGGCTGATCGAATTCGTGGAGAGGCTGATGTAGCGGCCGTGTTCAGCCGGCCGGAGACGTCCGCCTGAAGGCGGACGCTACGGGCGCGTGCCGTTTTTATCAGCCGCCCGGGCGCCGGTGAGGATGTTCTTCAGCCCGTAATTACCTTCGTGGCAGGCGTACTCGTAGAGTTTCTCGCCGTGAGTCGCCTGTTTCAGGATCATCGCGAACGTCCACGGCTTCATCCACGTGTGCGGATCGTCGAACGTGACGCGCCACTCGAGGACGTTCGGCGCGACGGGCGTGAAGCGCTCGGTCATCTTGAGATGTTCGCTCGCGCCGCGGAAGGCGCTCCGCTCCGTGAAATTCGTCGTCTCGACGACAAGCGTGTTGCCGTCGTACCGCCCCCGCGCGTCCCCCAGATCGAGGTGAATGCGGTCGCTCAGGTGCGGGCTGCGCTGCCCGCCGCGCTCGATCGGCACGACGCGGTGCTCGTGGATCATTTCGTACCGCAGCGACACCGACTCCTGGCCCTGGATGATCTCGTAGAAGCTGCCGTAGCCCGCCGGCATCATCGAGTTCGGAATGCCGCGCGTGATGCAGCGATCGTAGAGCCCCAGATCCTCGTAGCTGTTGAACGGGCCGACCGGGTTGATGTTGCTGCTGACTCCCCGGCCGAGACCGGACGGCCGCTGCTGCGCGCGCTGGCGCGCCTCGTCGGTCAGCGGCGGCACGGCGCCGTCGGGCGGATCGACGACGAGCCACGGCGTGCTGTTCCGGCGATCGAAGGAATCGAAGATCAGGTGGGTCGGCGGACGGAGGCCCCCGGCGAACTCCGTGCCGGCGACGCCCGCATTGAACTGCTCGGTGCGCCGCTTGTTGGCCTCGGCGAGCTCCGCTGGCGTGATGTCCTCGATCCTTCTGCCGGCGAACTCTGGTGGGCGCTCGAACGGAACCCCTGTTTCGTCGTCGTTGCTGTAGATGCCGGCGAGCTGCGGATCGCCCCATGGCGTCCGCGGCGGAGCATAAGCCGCGCGGGCCGCTCTTTCGCCCGCCTTCGCGGCCTGCTGCGCCGTCATCCGGGCGCTGACTCCTGTGAAGACCAGCGCCGCGCCCAGACTGCACACGATCACTGTTCGCATAAGGTCTCCGTCAAAGCCATAGGTCGATTCTAGGACCCGGGAACCGGTCCTGTCTCGCTCTGAAATCACATGTTATATGAAATACAATGTACCGATGGGAAAAATGACCGCCTCTATCCGGGTCGCAGACGAGGTGTGGATTGCGACGGCGCTGCTGCACCGAGAGCAGCCGAACCAGGCGGATTTCCGTATGAAGGACATCGAGGCGCGCGTGTTACGCGAGGGCATGACTGACGAGCGGCCCGGCATCCAGCCCCATCTTTCGGTGCACTGCGTGGCGAATCGACCGCCGAAAGGCGGACGGTATCGAATGTTGTTCGAAACGGCACCTTCCCGGCGGAGGCTGTTTCGGCCGGGCGATCCCTTCCATCCGGCCCGCGAGGGGGGCAAAGTCGTGCCGGACCGGGACGAGATCCCCGACAAGTATCACCCGCTGCTCGAGTGGTACGAGCGCGTGTGGGCGCCTGCGCCCTCTTCCGATCCGCTCCTCGCCCTGGCAAGCCGTCACCGCGCTCTCTGGAAGAACGTCCATGCCGACGAGTACGTCAGGCGGCTCCGGGAAGGGTTCGAATGACGCGCGTGTTCTGGGACACGAACCTGTTCGTATATCTCCTGGAAGGTGGGGAGCTTGCGGCACGCGTGAAGCAGGTTCGAACGAGGATGCTCGAACGGGGCGATCAGCTGATGACCTCTGCGTTGACGTTGGGGGAACTGCTGGTGAAACCACTGGAGAAAGGGGACGCCGTCCTGCGGGACCATGAAGCCGCGATTCGCCAGGTGGCGACGATCGTGCCGTTCGACGTGGAGTGCGCCGGCCGCTATGCGGCCATTCGCGCCGACCGTTCGATCAAGCCTCCCGACGCGATTCAGCTGGCATGCGCGGGCGCCGCGGCGGTCGACCTCTTCATCACCAACGACGATCGACTGTCACGGAAGCACGTACGTGACGTGAAGTTCATCACGTCGCTGGAGCGCGCCTACCTCTAATCCGTGCCCTCTAACCTCCAACCTCAACCTCTCGCCCTAGAACTTCGCCACCAGCGCGATGGCCGTGATCGTGTCCGTCGTCTCAAAAGTGGGCGCGGGCGCATGAACGTAGCGGACCGTGTTCGAGACCTTCAGCGACAGAAAGCTATTCAGCTTGGAGTTCACCGACGCGATGTTGGCGAACCGCCAGTCGTTGCCCCCGTCTGACACCGCCACGCTGAACCGGGCGTCGTCGCTGATGTCGGCGACGGCGGAAAGCTTCAGGCGGTACACCGCGCCGACGGCCAGCAGCGGGTCCGACAGGTCGGGCGTATCGACGCGCGACTCGTGGGCGTACCCGAAGCTGGCGTCCACGTTCAGCGTTTGCGGCGCCTCGTTGACGAGCAGATACGAGAGACCGCCTTCGACGATGTTCCGCCCGACGATGCCCGCGAACCGATCGTGGAGGAATCCGTACCGGCTGAATGCCGACAGCCGTGGTCCCAGCGTGCGTTCGGCCTTGAAGAGCGCATCGAACGATTCCGCGCTGAGCTCACCCTCGGACTCGTTCTGGACGTACGCCGCTTTCGACGTGAACGTCCACCGATCAGGACGGTAGATGTACTGTCCGCCCATGCCGATCGACGTCGTTGAGGAGTTGCCGCTCGTGCCAACGTATGCAAACTCGGCCGTAGTCTCACGCCGGAGCGGCACCGCTGGTGTTCCGGCCGGCGACTGTGCCACCGCTGGAGCCGGGGCAAACGAAAGGCCGAGGGCCACGGATGAGATGAAGCGGCGCGGGATGTGCATGGTTACTGGTTGAGGTTCCAACGGCTGGGGTTGTCGGTTCGGACGGAGCCCTGAAGATAACATCACCGCCGGCTCCCCCCGAACGGGAGCATACGTTTGATACAGGAGGCGACAATGAAAAGGCGCATCACGGCCATGTTGTTCTTCACGCTCGCATGCGCGGCAGGACAGGTCGCCACGATCCACGGCCAGGCGTTGAACGACGTCCGCCGTTTGTTCGACTCGGGTCAGTATCAGCAGGTCATCGCGGCGGGCGCCGAGGATCCGCGTGTGACGTTCCTACGCGCGCAGAGCTTCGAGAAGCTCTCGCAGTCGAACGAGGCGCGTCAGGTGTATGCGCAGCTCGCTGCGCGTCCGGAATCAGACGCCTGGCAGGGTGTCGGCCGGTCGGCGCTCGCGCTGGCGTCGAGCGACGCCGCCGGCGCCCTCGAGGCGTCGAACCAGGCCGTCGCTCGCGACGGAGCCCTGCCTGAGGCGTACTATCAGCAGGGACTGGCCCTCAGCGCGAACCAGGACTTCGGAGCTGCCGCGGTCGCGTTTCAGAAGGCTGCCGAACTCGATCCCAATTGGGCCTACGCGCACTACAACGCGGGCCTCGCATACTCCAGGGTGAAGCGGATCGATCTCACCGCGCAGCATTTTCAGACGTTCTTGCGGCTGGCGCCGCAGGCGCCCGAGCGGGCCCAGGTGCAGTCGATCCTCCGGACGCTGAACCGGTAGACACACGCACGAAGGGCAGAGAGCAAAGGGCAAAGGGCAAAGGGTAGGGGCGAAGGCCGACCGCAAGCGCCCTCAGCTCTTGCCCTTTGCCCTCTGTCCTTTGCTCTTTGCCCTTCCTAAAACATCTGTCCGATCGAGAAGAACCACCGGGGCTTTCTCGGACCATACGAGCTGTCGAGCGGGACGCCCATGTCGACGCGCAGCAGCACGACCGGGGTGTCGATGCGGAACCCGATGCCGGTGCCCACGGCCAGATCTTTCAGCGACATCTCGCCGACCGTTTCGAACGCCCGGCCGGCGTCGATGAACCCGACGCCGCGCACGTATTTGAACATCGGGAACCGCACTTCCTGGTTCAGCACGAGCAGCGCGTTCCCGCCGACGATCGCGCCCAGGAAATCGGACGGGCTGATGACATCTTCCGCGTAGCCGCGGACACTGTTGCCACCGCCGGCGAAGAAGCGGTCACTTTGCAGCAGCGTCTGGTCGAAGGCCGTGGCGAGGCCTACCTGCGCCCACGACGCGAACACCACCTTACGAGCACGGCGGAAGTACTTCTGTTGCGTGAGCATTCGCGCGAGACGCAGGTCTGGTGCAAGCCAGCCGGGCGCGTATTCGAAGCTCGTCGCATGGAACCAGCCGCCTGTCGCATCGAACACGTCGTTACGCATGTCCAGGACGACGCCCGACGTGAGGTTCGCCTTGGTCACCTCGATGTCGAAGGGAATCGGGTTCAGGGGATCGGGATGAACCTCGAACGTGTGGTTACGTTCGATCGAGTAGCCATATTGCACTTCTATCTTCCGGCGCGGCCGAACGCGCTGCTCGAACGTGAACGTGAGGGCGTCCGTGTTGAACGCCGGCTGGATTCCTGTAGCGGTCACCCCTGATTCCTCGTGCGACCGTTCCACGAAGAGGTTCGTGACGATGCGGCGGCCGAGAAAGGTCGGCATGGTGGCGTAGGTGCGCACCGCACGAAAATCGAGGGTGTACCTGGCGGCGACCCCGGCGGTCAGGGCGCGTCCGAACAGATTGCGCGCGGCGAAATCGCTCGTCGCGCCCAGGCTGAACGCGCGGCCGCCCGCCTGGAACGTCGGCAGGACGTCGCTGGGATCGCCGGACTGGCCGGTGTCGTTCAGCTCGACCCCGTATCGGAACCGATAGCGTGGCCATTCCTGGACGTTGACCAGCGCGCGCACCGGCTCCGCAAGGAGCGGGCCGGGCGCCGCGGCGGTGACGACAGGTTCCTCGACGACTTCGCGTTCGATGTCCACGGAGCGGAACGCCCCGGTCTCGTACAGGCGCCGGCGCGCTTCATTCCACGCCGCGAGGTTGACGGGCGCACCGATCTCCAGCTTCAGCGCGCGGCTGACGAGCGAGGGCCGCGTGTGCTCGACGCCCATCGTGACGATATCCCGAAGCCGCTGCTGCCGGCCTTCGTCGACCTGAACGTAGACGCTCACTTCGGGGCGCGGTGAGGTGGTTCCGCTCTGGAGCATGACTTGCACGCTGTTGAACCCGAGCGCGCGGTAGCTCTGGTCGAGCGCCGCGCGCGCCCCTTCCATCTTCGCGTCCGTGATCACCTCGCCCTGCGCCAGGCCGGCCTTCGCGATGATGTCGGCGGGCGACAGCGAGGCGGCGCCCTCGACGCGAATCTCCAGGATGCGGAACGCCTCGCCTTCGTCGACCTGGATCGGACGGATGGCGGTCCCGCCGGATCGCGAAATGGGATCAAGGCGCACGGCCGCCTTCAGATATCCGTTCGCGCGATAGAACGCGATGAGCGCGTCCCGGGCGGCGTCAGGTTCGATCCAGACTGCCCGCTGCAGGCGCGGTTCGGCCAGGACGGCCTGGAGCTGCTTCGTGGCTGCGCCGCTGTTGCCGCTGATTCGCACCTCTTTGTCACTGGCGTGGGTTCCAGTCTCGACGAGGATCGACAAACGCTTCTCGTCGGGGGCGCTCTGGAGACGTGTCGTGACCGATGCCTGGACGTATCCCGCGTCGACCAGCGCCGCGCGCACGATGCGTACGATCTCTTCCTGGAGCAGCTCGTCCACCACCGTGCTGGCCCAGGCCTGCTGGACCTCGCGAACGGCCGCCGAGGACAGCGCGAAGCCCTGGACCTGCACGGTCGTGCGCGGGCCCGGCCGGATGTCGTAGCTCAGGTTGATCATCGTGGCATCGGACGGCTCGGGTGTGCGGCGTGTGACGACGCGGGCTTCGAAGCGTTCCCGTTCGTGGAAGAAGTTCTCGATCCGCTCGCGATCGTCCTGCCACCGGAAAAAGCTGAAGCGATCGCCTTCCTTGATCTTCAGCTGCGAACGCAGGGCGTTTTCGTCGGCGCCGGCGCCGGAAATCTGGACCCGGACAACCGTCTCGCGCGGCCGCCGCACGGGCGGCTTGAAGTTTGCCGGCCGTCCGAATGTCAGATCGTGTCTGAAGTCGTACACGCGGTCGCCGTTGTCCGCGTTGACGACGCGCAGGACGAGGTTCGATTTCGGGCTGTAGCTGACGATCCAGGTCAGCCCGCCGCTCTGTGAGAGACTCTGCGAGAACACGACCTCGAAGCGCGATCCGATGTTCCTGCCGATGGTCAAGCGCGTCCCTGGATCGGTTTCCGTGGCCACGAGACCGGCGTCGAAGCGGAGATCCGGTGAGCCGCTCTCGACGCGGACCGTGCTCAGCCCCACGGCTTGCCCCGCTGCGTTGAGGAACTCGCCTGACAACAGCCCGAGAAGCTCCGTGCCTCCCGACGAGAGTCCCGCGGTTGTTGCATCGCTGGCCTTCTGGCCCGTCAGGAGCAGCGAGACCTTGTCGCTCTCCGACAATCCCGGATCGTCCGGCGAATCGAGCCTGGTCATCAAAGTCGATGGGGTGCCGGTGAGGGTCAGCTGGATCTCAATTCCCTGTACGTTGGTCGTCGCTGTGAGGTTGAGATCGGGTTCGATCCGGTTCGGGTTGGCGAAATCGATCGAGCCGCCTTCCTGCAGGCGATAGCGGCGCGTTCCGAAGAAGATCGTTCCTCCCTCGCCGAGCGTCGTGCGACCCGTGATCGACGGTCGCGACGCCGTGCCGACGAGGCGGAGATCGGCCGAGGCCGTGAGCTTGCCGTAGTTGTTGTCGACCAGGAGATCGCTCTCCGTGACGATCCGCACGTCGAGACGCAGCCGATCGAGTGCAGATGGCGGCGCCGGAATGGAAGAAGTCGACGGTGCCCGGAGCGCCTTGAGCAGGCCCGATGTTAGGGACAGGCGTTCGCGGAAGGCGCTTCGCACCAGCGTGACGGTGCCGCTGACCACCTGCCGGCCGGGGCTGGCCTCGAAGGCGATGTTGACGTTCGCCTCGGCCCGGAGGCCTTCGATCGCGAGGGCGGCCGAGTTACTGACCATGGTGATCCGCCCGCCCAGGGGCGTGAACCAGCGGTGCTGAAGGGTTCCGGCGATCTCGGATTCGCCGCCGTTCACGTAGGCGAAGACGCGTTCGACGGTGATCGTATCGGCCGCGAGCGTCACCGTGCCCGTAACGTCGCTCACGATGAGCCGCGGATTGGCGAGACGGGCCTCCCCGTTGCTGACGGTGACCCATCCATCGAGCGTCGGCGCCCGGACGGTACCTCCCAGGCGGATCTCGGCGTCGGCGCGCCCCACGACGCGTGTGGACGGCGTCAGGATGTTCAGCACGCGCAGGTCCAGCACAGACGTCGCGGCCAGGTTCAGTGTGGAGTCGGCGCCCAGCGTCGCCCCGCCGCGCACCGCCAGCCTGTTGTCGCCGCCGCCCCATTCCCACGCATCCACGCTGACCCGGCCATCCCGGATCGACACCCGGGTTGTCGTCTGTTGATCGAGCTCGGTACCCCCCAGCCTGAGCTCAGCGCGATCGAGGGTGATGGTGCCCCGCACCCGCTCGAGCGCCACGCGATCGGCTTCGAGCTGGATCGTGGCATCGATGCGGCCGCCGAGCTGATCGAGCGTCGCCGGATCGACGAATGGCACGGCGACGGCCTGCGTCACCGACGCGAGCTGCGCCGACAATGAGGCCAGCCCATCGGCCGCCACGATCCGGCTTCGGAGGAATGGGGGGAGACGATCGATGAAGACGTTGCTCGGTACCCTCGCGGTCGCCGAGAGGCTTGCGCCTTCGAAGGCCGCGGCCGCCTGGTCGAGCGTCAATATCCCGGCGTCGTACTTCCCGCTGATCGCGATACCGGTGACGCCCTGTTCCGCCGTCAGCGGCACACGGCCGCCGGCGATCTGAAAAGTGCCCGTCAAGGCAGGCCGGGCGATCGTGCCCGTTGCGGTGAGGCGAAGCTGGATCGAGCCCGCGGGGGCGGGGAGCGGAGCGCCTTCGCTCCCGCGCGGCGCGAGGAGATCCCGCACGAACGCGAAATCAGCCAGCATGCCGTCCAGTGAGGCGGTAAGCCCGCGCGCCGCCTGATCGCCGATGGAGCCGTCGATCACGAGCGTGCTCGTTCCTGTGGCGAGGCCGATGTTTCCGGCGCGTGCCGTCCGCCCGTCGTACTCGATCCGCCCGGGTCGGACCAGCCTGATCGCCTGCCCGCTGACCGTCACGGCGAGCGCATCGAGGTTGATCAGCCCGCGCAGTTCGTCGAGGTGATCGCGTGTGCCGTTCACCTCGAACCCGAGCGCGGCTGAACCGCTGATCGGTGTGGACGGGGCGACGGTAAGCCGCTGTTGGATCGCGGCGACGTCAGTGGGGGTCCATTCACCCCGAATCGCGAGCGTGCCGGGAGAATTGAGGCCGATAGTGCCATTGCCCTCGAGCGCCAGCTCGGGCACATTGACAGCCACGACGGCGTTGCGGCCTTCGAGCCTGATGTCGGCGCTGGGATTACCGAGGTCGGCGTCCTGCCAGCGCGCGGCGTTCAGCGACAAGCGTCCGCGTCCACCGAGGTCGTTGAACGAACCCTGTCCGTCGAAGCTGCCGTTGACGCGGCCCGCCAGCGGCACGTCTGTATCGGCGGCGATGCCGATGAGCGGCGTGACCGGGAACTCGCCCACGGTGACATGGGCCGTGTAGGTGTTGCGCATGAGGTCGACGTTACCGCGGCCGTCCACGCGGCCGTTTCCGCTCGAGAGCGTCAGCTGATCGATGACGAAGCGCGCTGCGCGCAGGTCTGCGCTGATTCGGACGTCCGCACGGTCGATGTGCTGGCCGGCGACGTCGAGCCCGGAACTCGTCGCCGCGATGGCAGCCTCTGGATGCGCGAGCGTGCCCGAGAGCGACCCCGACACGCCGACTCGGCCCTCCAGGGGCAGCCCGGCAGGAATCGCGCTCGACAGGCCGGCGAGGTCGCCGATCGCCACCGACGCGCCGATCGTGCCCTGGAGCGCATCTGATTTCCTCGACCACCCCACCTCGCCCTGCACACTTGACGCGCCGAGCCGGGCGTCGATCTCGCGCAGCCGCGCGGAATCGGCCGCGATCAGCGCACGGGCCCGGACGGTCGCCGTCTTCAATGATTCGTAGTCGATCGTGGCCACGACCGGACCGTCGAGCGACGGCGCGCCGACCCGCCCGCTCACAACGAAATCGCCGCTCACTGCGCCGCTCACGTTCACGGGCTTTTCGATCACGCCGGCCCGGGCGACAACCGCGATCAGCTCTCTCACGTCGGCCGCGCCGGCGTGGATCGAACCGCCGATCGATGACTTTGCCGGGATCGTCGCGTTTACCGCTCCGCCAACGCTCCCCCGGAGGCGCGCGCCTTCCGTACCGATGTCGTCGGTCGTCAGCTCCCACTGCTGCCCATGCAACGTGAACGCGACCGTGCCGTCCACGGGAAGCGTGCCTCGCGGAGCGGGCGCGCCGTTGACAGCCTGTGCCCTCGCCGTCAGCTGAAGCTGCGCGAGCGCCGGCGCCGTCCACTGCGCATCGATCGTGCCGTTGAGCCGTGCCGTGGGCGCGACCTGTTCGGAATCGTTCAATGCGTTGCGCACGACCGAGGCGAGATCCACGTTCTCCCACCGGGCGCGAACCGCGCCGGGTCCGTCCAGTTCGGCTTGCCCGCTTGCGGAGATCGTCCCCCCCGCGATGCGGGCGGCGAGGCTGGTGAGCGTCGCGGCCGATCCGGCAATCCTCAGGGCCGCCTCGAAATCCGTCGGCGGAACGCCGGCGACCAGGACGTTACGGCCGTTGAGGGCCAATACGGCGTCGGGGTGCGACAGCGCGCCTGAGAGGCGGACGTCGCCGTGCGACGTGCCGCTGATCGCGCGGTCGAAGTTCACCCATGGCGCCAGCGCGGCGAGATCCGCATCGGCGACGACGCGCATGTCGATGCGCGCCGCGCTCGTGAGCGCTTCGATTCGCCCGTCCGCTGTCAACGTTCCCTCGGGCAGCCGAAGGGAAAGTCCGCCCACCCCGAGGTCGCTGCCGCTCCACGACAACCGGCCGTCTATCGCTTCCACAGTCGTGTGGTGCTGCTGCCACGTGATCTGCGCGGGCCTCGTCGCCGCGATCCGGCCGGACGCTTCGCCGCCGTTGGACGTCAGCTCCAGGGCCGCGCCGATGTCGACGCTCGATTGCGGATCCTGCCAGCGGAACGTCAGGCCGCTCAGTCGCGCGTGCTGGATCGGAATGCGCGGAAGCGAGGACGTGTTCGTCGAGGTCGTTTCGGGGGAACCGGGCCAGTTCCCCTCACCGGATTGTGCACGGGTGAGCACGATGCGCGGCTCGTCCACGAGCACATCGGTCAGGGCAAGCCGGCCGAGGAGGGTCCCCGGCGCCAGCCTGACGCGAACGTCCTTCGCGGCGAAGAAGGGCGCCGATGGGCTCGAAGGGGTGGCCAGCGTGAGATTCGAAAGGTGGAAGCTGAGCGTTGCGAGGTTGTAGTCGAGGCTGTCCGCGTGCGCGACGATGCCTGTTCGCTCCAGCCGGCCAAGGGCCAGGCGCAGTGCGACCCTCCTGACGGAAGGGAGGTGCAGCGCTGCATACCCCAGCGCGAGAACGACGGCCAACGCAACGGCTGCGCCCGCGACCATCTTCCAGCGCGAGCGCGTGGAACGCTTCGCCGGTTTGGCATCGTCGTACATGGACGAAAGGGGCTCGCTGGCACTGTAGCACAGCGTGCTCGCACTGCTGAGCAGGCAGGGATGCGCTTAAAGCCAGCAGCGACGCTGCTGCTGAGTTGCTCCCGATGGCCTGGAGATCAGGGAGTCTCGACGTCGTAGGACGTGATGCGCCACGCGCCGGATTCCTTGCGCCAGAGCAGGCGCAGCACCGGCGCTTCGCCGCCCGGCGTCTTGAAACGCACGTTCATGCCAAAGGCGTTTCCGTAGCTGGGCTGCGGATCCCCGGCGAAGCCGGCGCCGGTTGCGCGATAGGCGCACTCCGCCGCATCGGCGAGCTTGTCGGGCAGGCTGAAGAGCGCGAAGGTGCGGGAGTAGCGGTGCTCCATCACGCGAATGGCTTCGTGGAACGGCTGGACGCCTTCGACGAATTCGTCCACGCTGCGCCGCTTGCCGAACTGCTCGCCGGCGCGCTCGAGGGCAGCGCGGAGTTGCCGTCCGGCATCGTCAGGTGATGCCGTCCGCGGCTGCCCTGGTCCGCGGCCCAGTTCGTAGCACGCGTACGCCTTGGGCGATACGTACTTGAACGCGGCGTCGTAGTCCCTGCGGAGCAGCCAGCTCTGGAGGAAATCCCTGGCCGCGGCCACCAGCGTGTCGTCCGCCTTGATCTTCACAGGCCTCACCACGGGCGACGCGTCCTGCTGCGAAGCGTCGTCGCCCGCCGGTTCCGCCTTCCACGAGACGATCTTCCAGTAGCCGTCGTCGCGTGCCCAGAGCAGCGCCATCGAGTGTTCGCGGCCGTTCGGCGTATTGATATTGAAGGTCGCGCCGAAGTACGTGCCGTACTGGCGGCGCGACTGTTTCGCATCGCCCAGCCGCAGCCGGCTCTCGCAGTTAAACGCCGCGGCGATATCGTCGGGTACCGAGTAGATGACGTATTGCGCGTGGTGGGGCTGGTCGACGACCCGGAGCGCCCGGGAGCGGCAAGCGGACGCCGATGGTCAGGCCCTCGAGCGAGGCGTGCTGGCCGATGGCGTCGTGAGCAGCCTTGAGGCTCCTGCTGAGAACGAACGGCGCGATGCCGCGATCGACGGTGAACGGATCGTCCTTGTCCTCGGCGAGGCAGGCGAACGCGCGGGGCGAAACGTAACCCATCGCCTCCGCCGCGTTGCCTTCGATGAGCCAGGCCTTCAGGAAATCGGCCATCATGGCTTCGATCTTCTGATCGCCGATGCGCGGCGTGCTCGGCAGGATCTCCGAGCGATCGTCCGGGGTGTCGTCGGGCAGCGCGTTCACCCCGACGCCGAAGAACTGGCGCCACCAGTTTTCGAAACCGGTCCAGCGACCCGTGTGCCGGTCGTAATTGTTGCCGGCGCGCACGTCGGAGTTCGACGCGGTCAAGTGCCCGTTGAAGAGCGCCACCGGAAAACTCGAGGAGCGGTAGTCGACGTCGATGTCTGCGCGGCGGCCGTCGAGCGCGATGGAAACCTGGATGGACGGCGCGCCGCCCTGCTGCCGGTAGTTGATGGGGTAGCCGTGGTGATACACCGAGTTGTCGGCTTCGCGCTTGAATTCCCGTGAGCGGCCGAGCCGATCCAGTGTGCCCTCCCTGAGGAGCACGTACATGCGGAACTGATGATCGCCGGCGGCGTTGATGATCTGTCCGCGGACCGTCTCGACCTGGCCGACGAGGTCGAGCGCGTCGCCGAGGCGCTGTCCCGACGCGTCAGTGAGGGTGGTTCGCTCCAGCGCGTACGTGATCGCATCGAACGTCGTCTTCGACGAAAGCGCCATCTGCTCGTCGTAGAATGGGCCCGGTTCCTGCTTCTGGTTCGTCGCCCCGGCGAAGCGGGCCACCCAGTCGTCCACGAGCGCCTTGCGGCGGCCATCGAGCGCCGAGTAGGAGCCGCCGAACTGCACCGGCGCCGGCTGACCTCCGCCGGTCTGTTGCGCCGGCGTCGCGATGGACGGCGCGGCAATCACCGCGAGGGTGAGTGCGACGAACGCGGCGTTCTGCGTGGCGCGCGAGGCGAGAAACGCCATGAATGCGATCTCAAGAGTAGCAGAACGACTCGCGGAGAGAGTAACGATGATCGCGGTGTCCGCGACATCACGCACGCCGCTGACGGATTACCGTCATTAGAGTGGCGCAGGCCTTCAGGCCTGCTTCGGACGCAGCGCCAGTGTGGGGCCATAAGGGCTATATTAAGCAGCCTGACTTTCTCGGCCATTCGGAGGTGTTCGATGGGTACGAGATTCCGGGTCGTTCTGGCCGGCGCCGTCCTCGGCGCGGCTCTCATCGCGTCGACCGTCTCGCAGGCACAGACGCCCGCGGCGGGCGGCCTCACCCTCCCGCTCAAGATGACGGCGTGGGCCATCAACATGAGCAACACCGCGACGGGTGCCAACGGCATCGTCGAGATCCGCGTCACCAAGTGGTCCACACCTGAAGAACGTCAGGCGCTGATCGGCGTGTTCCTGGACAAAGGCCAGGACGGGCTCCTCCGAGCGCTCGAGAAGGTCGACGCGCACGGACGTATTCGCCTGCCCGGCGCGATGGGGCCCGGACGCGCCTCGGGCCAGGCGTCGCTCGGCAACGATTTGCGCTACGCGTGGCACACGAAGCTGCCCGACGGCGGCGACCGCATCGTCATCGGGACCGACCGGTACATCTCCTTCGCTGAACAGGCCAACCAGCCCCGCACGATCGACTATCCGTTCACGTTCATCCAGATCCAGCTGCCGAAGGGCGGCGGCGAGGGCGAAGGCAAGCTCGCGTACGCGACCAAGCTCTCCTTCGACAAGAAGAAGAACACCGTCGAGATGGAGAACTACGGCACCGAGCCCGTCCGTTTGAACCAGATCAAGATCGTCAAGGACTGACGAAGGCGGGGCTCCTCGTACGACGGCGCAGACGCCTGCGCCGTCTCATCGTCGCGGTGGCCCGGTGAACTGACCATGATGCTGAAAATCCTGACGACGGTGCTGATGGTGGCCGCGGCTGGGAGCCTGCTGAACGCGCAGGCAGCAGAGACGAAGCCGCGCACGGTATGGGACGGTGTCTACACGGACGCGCAGGCCGCGCGCGCGACGGCGACCTTCAGCCAGTCGTGCTCCAACTGCCACACGCTGGCGCAGGACGGCGGCAACCGGCCGTTGACGGGCGACGCCTTCTGGAAGGGCTTCACGCAGAAAACCGTTGCGGACCTGCTGACGTTCGTGAAGACCAACATGCCGAACGGGGTCAACGCGGGGTCGCTGTCGGCGCCGACGTACAACGACCTCGTCGCGTTGATTCTGAAATCCAATGGGTTCCCGGCAGGCGCCACGGAAGTGTCGTCCGACAGCGTGGCCGGCGTACAGATCGTTCCCAAAGAAGGCGCCGGCGAATTGCCCGCGAACATCCTGGCGCGGGTGGTGGGCTGCCTGTCGAAGAGCGGTCCGGACTGGGTGCTGACGAGCGCGACGGCTCCGGAGCGCATCGAGCGTACGGGGCCCGGCCCGAACGATGCGAGCCGGCCGCTCGGCACACGGTCCCTGACGCTGAAGTTCGTGCTGACGCGGCTGGATCCGTTTGTCGGTCAGCGGATGTCCGTCAGCGGGATGCTGATCGGGACGGGCGGGGCGGACGGCATCAACGTGACCACCGTGTCTCGCGTCGCCGAGGCCTGCCCCTAGGCAGTTGCCGAAAGTACCCTCGCCGAAAGTAGTGCAGACCTTCAGGTCTGCCAACACGGGCAGGCCTAAAGGCCTGCACTACTTCTGCTTAGGACCAAAGCTGCACGGTCTGGCCCGGCCGTGGGCCCCGCAATTTTGATGATTCTTGGCTGACCGGAGTGTCCTTCCACGGTGTAATATCAGCCCTATCGCGACCCCGGTCGCGGCCGGTTGAGGTATGTCCCGGCAGCCGTGCTGCCGTTGCTGTCTCCCGCCGTGTCGAGGCGCTGTTGGCGGACCTTATATAGAGGTGGGGCTTCACATGCGCACCCGACGTCTTTCGGCCTGGATCGCGACCTCGCTGCTGTCGCTCGTCATCATTTTTCCCGGCGTCCTCGGACATGCCGCGGGCGACCCGTCGCTCGTCACCGCCGCGAGGAATGATGATTTGACGGCGGTGCGCGCGCAGATCGCGAAGCGCGTCAACGTCAACGAGCCGGCACGCGACGGTTCCACCGCGCTGCTCTGGGCCGTGTACAACGGCAACCAGGACATGACGCGCGCGCTTGTCGCCGCCGGCGCGCCGGTCAACGCGCCGAACCACTACGGGATCACGCCGCTGCTTCAGGCCAGCCGCACGGGCGACGCCGCGCTCATCGGAATTCTGCTGAAGGCGGGCGCCGACGTCGCGGCCACGCATCCTGACGGCGAGACGCCGCTCATGGCCGCCTCGCGCACCGGACACATGGACGCGGTGAAGCTGCTGCTCGAGGCCGGCGCCAACGCGAACACGGCCGATGCGTATCAGCAGGAAACGCCGCTCATGTGGGCGGCGGCCGAAGGCCACGTCGATGTGGTCAAGACGCTGCTCGCGGCCGGCGCGGACGCGAACCGCAAGGCGCACATCACCGGCATCGACGAGCGGAAGCACGGCGATCATCCGACGGGCGGGTTCACGGCGCTGATGTTCGCGGCCCGTAACGGTCACGAGGAAACCGTGACGGCGCTCATGAAGAACGGCGCGGATCCGAAGGCCACCAACGGCGACGGCCTGACCGCGACGATGGTCGCGATCGTCAACGATCGATTCGATCTCGCGGCGAAGATGATCGAGATGGGCTCCGATCCGAACGACGGATCGCTCTACTTCGCCGTCGACATGCACGACGCGACGACCGACATGCGCGCGCACGACGGGTCGCGGCTGCGCGCCGAGCACCCGAACAAGCTGACGTCGTTCGATCTCGTCAAGATGCTGCTCGACAAGGGCGCCGATCCCAACAAACCGTTCCAGGGGCAGGTGCATTCCACCTCGCTCTGCTGCGATCCCGAGGTGAACAGCTCGCCGTTCTACCGCGCGGCCATCGCCTCGGACGTGGACGTGCTCAAGCTGATGCTCGCGAAGGGCGCCAAGGTCGAGTGGACCCCGGCTGAAGTGAAGAAAGAGGGCGGCCGCGGCGGCGGCCGCGGCGTGAACGCGAACGTCGGCAAGACGCCGCTCATGATGACGATGACCGGAGGACGCGGCGCGGCGTTTGCCGCCGGCCCCGGGTTCGACCGCATCGGCGCGCCGCCGTTCCGCGAGAAGGCCACGCGCGATCCGCTCGAGGCGACGAAAGCGCTGCTCGCCGCGGGGGCGAATCCGAACGCCAAGTCGCCCGACGGCTCGACGCTGCTGCACCAGGCGGTGACGGCGCGGCAGGTGCCGATCATCAAGGAGCTCGTCGCGGCCGGCGCGAAGCTCGACGCGGTCAACAAGGAAAACCTCACGCCGCTGCTCCTGGCCGAGAAGCCCGAGCCCGTGAAAAGCGCCGCCGCCGCGATGCAGCAGGATCCGGGCGTCTACAAGCCGCATCGCGACTCGCGTGAAGACGTGATCGCGGCCCTGCGCGAGCTGATGAAGCTCGGCAAGGACGATCCGGCGCCGCAGCCGCCGCCGCTCCCCGACGCTGACAAGAAAGACAAGAAAGACGATAAAAAGCCGGACGATGAGCAATAGGGCGCGTCCCATGAAGAAGATCCTGACAGGCGGCCTGTTCGTGTTCGCGGGCGTCGCCGTGCTGGCGGCTCAGCAGACCGCGCAGCAGACGCCGCACGCCGCGCGTCCCGCGGTTTCACGCACGGCCGGGCAACTGCCGCCCGCAGGCGCCGCGTCCTCCGCGGCCGACGCCGCGAAATACCGGACGTGGCTGAATCAGTACTGCGTGGGCTGCCACAACAGCCGCACGAAGTCGCCCGCTGAAGATCCGATCAACCTCGAAACGGCCAGTCTCGACAACCTGCTGCCGCAGGCCGCCACGTGGGAGCGCGTCCTCCGCAAGCTCGCGGTGCGCGCCATGCCGCCGCAGGGCAGCAAGCATCCCGAAGAGCCGGAGTACGTCGCGTTCACGGGCTGGCTGGCGGGCTCGCTCGACCGCGCGTGGGCCGGCAAGAGCACGCCTGGCCGCTACGTCGTTCACCGGCTGAACCGCACCGAGTACGGCAACGCCGTGCGCGACCTGCTCGCGCTCGACGTCGACGTCACGCAGCTGCTGCCGAGCGACGGCGCGGACTTCGGCTTCGACAATATCGCCACGTCGCTCAAGACGTCGCCGCTGCTGCTCGAGCGCTACCTGACGGCGGCGCAGCGCATCAGCACGCTTGCGGTGGGCGACGCCGGCGTGCGTCCCGGCAACACGGAATACGGGATCAGCCGCGAGTTCACGCAGAGCGGCTACATCGAGGGGCTGCCGCTCGGCACGCAGGGCGGGACGGTGATCCGCCACGTCTTCCCGGCCGACGGCGAGTACAAGCTCTCAGGACGCCTGGTGCGCGGCGTGGAAGAGGGCTACGCCGGCGTCGAAGGCAACGATCAGCCGCACACGTTCGTGATCACCGTCGACGGCGCAGAGGTGTACTCGGCGCAGATCGGCGGCCAGAAAGACCACGAGGTGCAGGTCCGCGACATGAACGAGGCGCGCGTGCTCATCGATGCGCGCATGAGCGGGAAGGTCGCCGTCACGGCCGGTCCGCACGACATCGGGTTCACCTGGAAAGATCGGCCGTTCGAGCGCCAGGACGTGTGGCAGCCCGCGCGCCGCGACAGCCAGGAAGTCCACATGATTGCCGGCCTGCCGCGGCTGAAGACGGTCGCTGTCGAAGGCCCGTACAAGGTCACGGGCATCAGCGCGACGCCGAGCCGCGAGAAGATCTTCGTCTGCAAACCCACGGGACCGGCAGACGAGACGGCCTGCGCCAGCAAGATCCTGACGAGCCTCGCGCGGCGCGCGTACCGCCGGCCCGTGACGGCCGCAGACGTCGATCCCCCGATCAAGTTCTACAAGCAGGCGCGGGAGCGTGGCGATAACTTCGACGCCGGCATCCGGTCGGGCGTCGCGCGCATCCTGGCCAGCCCCGCGTTCCTGTACCGCGTCGAGCGCGACCCGGCCGCGCTGCGCCCGGGCGCCGCGCACACGATCAGCGACGTCGAGCTCGCGTCGCGGCTGTCGTTCTTCCTCTGGAGCAGCATCCCGGACGAGAAACTGCTGAACGCCGCAGTCGCCGGTCAGCTGCGCCAGCCCGGCGTGCTCGATGCGCAGGTGCGGCGCATGATCGACGACGAGCGCGCCGATGCGCTCGTCAGCAACTTTGCCGGCCAGTGGCTGCAGCTGCGCAACCTCGAGTCGAAGGTCAGCCCCGACCTGCTGATGTTCCCGGATTTCGACGACAACACCCGCCGGGGATTCCGCAAGGAAACCGAGATGCTCTTCGGCTACATCCTGCGCGAGAACCGCAGCGTGCTCGAGCTGTTGAGCGCCGATTACACGTTCCTGAACGAGCGGCTCGCCAAGCACTACGGCATCAAGGGCGTCTACGGCGAGCGGTTCCGGCTGGTCAAGCTGACGGATCCCAACCGCCGGGGCCTCCTCGGCCAGGGCAGCGTCCTCTCGCTGACGGCTGTGGCGACGCGCACGTCGCCGGTGTTCCGCGGCAAGTACGTCCTGAGCACGTTCCTCGACACGCCGCCGGCGCCGCCGCCGCCGAACGTGCCGACGCTCGAGGAGAGCAACAAGGAAGCCGCCGCGAAGCCCCAGACCGTGCGGGAGCAGCTGGAGCGGCACCGCGCCAACGCGAGCTGCGCCTCCTGCCACAAGATCATCGACCCGCCGGGTTTCGCGCTCGAGCACTTCAACTCGGTCGGCCAGTGGATCGAGACGTCGGCCGGCGGCGCGCCGATCGATTCGGCCGGCGTCCTGGCGGACGGCACGAAGGTGGACGGTCCCATCGCGCTTCGCGAGGCCATCCTCAGGCGCCCCGAAGCGTTTGCGACCAACTTCACCACGCGGCTGCTGACGTACGCGCTCGGCCGCGGCCTCGAACCCTCGGACATGCCCGTCGTGCGGAAGATCGTGAAGACCGCGGCGCGCGACGACTACCGTTTCTCGTCGATCATCTCCGGTATCGTGGACAGCTCGTTATTTCAGATGCGGACCCGGCTCGAGCCGGCCGAACCGACCAACACGGTCGCACAAGCGAAGGAACAGTAGCCATGATCATCACGAAGAAGCATCTGTCCCGTCGGACTTTCATCCGCGGCACGTTCGGCGCCGCGATGGCGCTGCCCCTGCTCGACGCGATGGTGCCGGCGCTCACGGCGCAGGCGCACACGGCCGCCGGCACCGCCACGCCGTTCCGGTTCGGTGCCATCTACATGCCGAACGGCGTGTTCCCGGATACATGGCATCCGACGGAAGTGGGAACGGGCTTCGCGCTTCAAGCCGGTCATGCAGCCGCTCGAGCCGTTCCGCGATTCGCTCGTCACGGTCAGCAAGATGCGCGCGCCGTGGGGCGCCTCCGTCCATCTGGGCGCCAGCTCCGCGTTCCTCAACGGCATGGGCCCCGTCGCGCAGCGCGAGGGCATGAGCTCCGCCTTCGGCAAGATCCAGTCGAAGAAGACGGTCGATCAGCACATCGCCGACGCGGTCGCCGGCGACACGCCGCTCCGGTCCATCGAACTCGGCACGGAAGACATGGGCACCGCGGTCGGCGCCTGCGACGGCTTCCCCTGCACGTTCTTCAACACGCTGTCGTGGCGTGACGACACCAGCCCGCTGCCGGTCTCCATCAACCCGCGCGTGACGTTCGAGCGGATGTTTGGCGAGACCGGCTCGACCGAACAGCGCACCGCGCGTCTCAAGGAGCGCCAGTCGCTGCTCGATTCGGTACTCGAGGAAACCGGCAAGCTTCGTCACTCGCTCGGGGCGCCCGACCGCGCCATTCTCGACGAATACCTCAGCAACATCCGCGACGTCGAACGGCAGCTCGACCGGATGGAAACCCGGCTCGGCGCCGTCGGCACCAGCGCCGAAGCGCCCATCGGCATGCCCGAAGCGTTCGACGACCACATGGCCGTCACGTACAACCTGATGCACCTGGCCTTCCAGGGCGACATCAGCCGCGTGTTCACGTTCATGGTCGGCCACGAGGCGAGCGACCGCGGCTACGCGCACATCGGGATTCCCGAAACGCACCACAGCATCTCGCATCACGGCAACGACGCGGAGAAGCTCGCCAAGTACGCGAAGATCGGCACCTACCAGATCGTCAAGTTCGCCGAGTTCCTCGACAAGCTGAAGAACACGAAGGACGGCGACGGCACGCTGCTCGACCACTCGATGCTCTACTGGGGCAGCGGCATGAGCAACGGCAACGAGCACGATCGCAGCAACCCGCCCGCCGTCATCGTCGGCGGCGCGCACGGCCGCCTCAAGGGCAACCGCCACGTCGTCGCGAAGAAAGACGAGCCGACAGCCAACCTGCTGATGGCGATGGCCCACATCGCCGGCGCGAACGTCGAGAGCGTCGGCCCGAGCACGGGCAAGCTGGATCTGTAGGCTGGCGTAGTGCAGGCCTTCAGGCCTGCCCGTAACGGCGGGGCTGAAGCCCGGCACTACATCGGTTTTAGAAGTTCGAAAGCCACGGAGGCGGTGCCTCCGTGGCTTTTGTTGTTTTAAGCGGACGCCTCTGTCCATAACATGCGCGCAAACCACACCAGCACCCCGACGTTGACGAAGGCCAGCAGCACGCTCACGTCGATGCCCGTGATCATCCGCGGTATTTTCCACCCCATCCCCAGGCCGGCTCCATAGACGCAGTTGATGTTGAGCGTGACGATGACGCTGACCGCGGCGAGCAGACTACGGAAGCGGGGGCGCAGCGCCGCGGCGAGGACGAGCAGGGGAGCCTCGAACAGCTGGTGGTTCTCGTGCACGTTGGGGCTGAGCACGAAGAACGCGTGAACCGTGAACGCGCCGAACGCCGCCATCATCGGCAACGTCTCGCGACCGGCGCGCCGTCCACGCGGCCCCGGCGGTGACGGCGACAACGGCCGTTCTCGCGAGAGGACGCGGGTCGAAGTAGCCGAGCTCCTTGAATCGCGTGATGCTCAGGGGGTTATCGACTCTCCGGAGGAATGCGCCCGGAAACCCCCATTCCGGCAGGCCTTCTTTTGCCCGCAGCCACCAGTTGACGATCCACCCGATGTTCGCGGCGAGCGCCGACATCGTGTCGCGGCGCGCGTCGAAGGAGCCGAAGGCCAGCGGGTCCACGTACCCGAGCATCTCGCCGCCGACGATCGATACGGGATTCAGCCATTACGCGAGCGCGGCCCATCGCGCGGGCTCGTCGCGCCCCGAGATGCGCCGGACCACAAAGAAAAGCAGCGACGTCAGGCCGATGCTTGCGGCGAGCACCGGGAGCTTGACCGCGACGAGCAGGGCCGCTGAATCGGGATACGCGGGATACAGCGCGCGGTAGAGGCGCCCGACGGCCGCGTATTCGTAGAGGAAGACCGGCGGGTAATTGACCGACGTTGCGCGGCCGTTCCAGGATACGAGGCCCCGTGTCGGCGGCGAGCCGCCCACGCCGTACATCGCCGTCACGTCATGCGACGCCGCAAAGCTCCAGATCTTCCACGCAATCACGTCGTCGTGGGCAGGCATCAGCAGCGTCGCAACGTGAAGGAAGAGGCCCAGCGCGAGCGCGTCGTAAAAGCGCGGCCGGGTGAGCACGTCGGTCTCCCGGCTTACCGTGTGTGGCCCTCCGCCTCTTCACGGCTCCGACGCAGGTAATGCGGGCTGTAAGCGAGCCCGTAAGACGTCGTCTGGGTGGCCGCCGCCTTGTGGCGGCCGAACTCCCGCTTCGATTCGTCGAACGCCTTGATCTCCGCCTCGGTGGCGCCGCGCAGGTTGACGTCCTCGCGCGGCACGAACATCACCTGGCCGATCGGGATGCTGTGGTCCACGCTCATCCCCTCGCCGGCCTGCAGCACGTAACGGAACTCCGTTTCGTGCGCGTACCAGTCCGTCTCGACGCGAACGACGAGCATCGGCGCCACGGGGCGTTCGATCATGTTGAAGATCGGCGTGTACACCGTGTCCCAGCCTTGCGGCGTCTTGAAGTTCGTGGCCCCGCGCAGCGCGATCGCGCCGGGCGGCGTGCCCATGTCCTCGGGCACGAGGAAGACGCGCGACACGGCCAGCGCGGCCTCGCGGGACAGCATCGGCGCGCCGACAAACGTCACGTCTTCCTTGACCATGCCGACGCCGCCGATCGGCAGGCTCATCGTGACCTGGAAGATCGGCGCGCGGTGCCCGTCCTGCGTCTGGAGGTAGTAGACGAACTTGTAGCGCCCGTCGCCTTCGTATTCGAGGTAGAGCGATTCCTTCGGCTCGAGCGGCGCGTAGACCATGAAGCCCATCGCGCTGCCGGCTTCGAGAACGGGGCAGTGGCGGGCGTGCTGCGGCAGCAGGGGCCGCGTTCCCTCACGCTTCGGCTTGAGGCCCACTCCGGGCCGCCGCGAATTTGGCAGCAGGCAAACGTCCATGCGGGTATGTTACGCGTACTCGGTCGTAGCGTCCGCCGTCAGGCGGACGTCCGGCTGAAGCCGGCGCTACTGGCGATGCTTATCCAGAAAATCGAAGATCTGGCTGGCGTAGGTGAGGTAGGCCTCGAGGTGCGTTCCACCGGGAACCGTTGCGTACACGGTGTCGACCCCCGCGGCTTTCGCGGCGCCGGCCATCCGCTGCGATGCGTCAATCGGATTGACGGTGTCCTGATCGCCGTGGATCACCATCAGCGCGAGCCTGCCCTTGAGACGATCGAACGGATACGCGTCGTACACGATGGGCGCCGATGAGACGACAACCGCGGCGAAGCGGTCGGTGTATTTCGACGCGAGGTACAGCGCGCCCGATCCCGACGGGTTCTGCCCGTGCAGATACACCCGCGCCGGGTCCACGTTGTATTCCTTCGCGACGAGATCCATGACGTAGAGGACGTCCTGCTCGGCGCGGTCGTTTTCGGACGCCGTCCACCCGGCCGCCGGCTCGGCGGCGGAGGGACGGGCGATCTTGTACGGGCTGCCGTAGTACGGCTGGCTCAGCCCGCGATACCCCATCGGCGTCACGACGATGTAGCCGCGCTGTTCGGCCACGCGCACGAGATCGTTTTGCGCCCGATACGGTCCGTCAACGGTGTTGCCTGCGCGAAGCGTGACGAGCATCGGCAGCCGGGTGCCAGTCGTCCAGCGCGACGGCACGAACAGCCGATACGGAATCGACTCGCCCGTGCCGGGGAAGTTGTAGATACGGTACTGCTCGCCTTTTGCCTGGTACAGCGGCGCGCTCGGCCGCGGTTCAGGCGGGGCAGGAGGTGTTGCGGGCGCCTGGCCCATGAGTACGATTTGCGCGCATACGCAGACGGCCGCCACCCGCAACAGGAGATGCATGGACGTGATTGCCTTTCCGTTCTAGAAATCGACCTGCACGTTGAACTTCACGTATCGCGCGGTCGCGATGGCCGACGGCGTCAGCCAGTTGCTCCCGGCCGTCGCGGTCGGCGCCACGTACGCGGTGTTGTAGGACGTGACGGTGTCGCTGTTCAGGATGTTGTAGATGTCGATCCCCACCTGCGTCCGCGTCCGGCCGAAGCGGAGGATCTTCGACACACGGAAATCGATGTTGTTGCGACGATCCGAATACAGCGTCCCCTGCGGGATCAGGTTGACGGTGATGTTCCCCGACGAGAGATTGCGGCCGAGCGGCTGCGGCCCGCTGTTCGCGATGGCGCTGGTCACTACCATAGTTCGCCTGCAATCTCGGTGCCCGGGTCGCTCCGCCACGTGCCGCTCACCTGGACATCCACCTTCGGCACGAGATACGTCGCCAGACCGCGGAACGAGGTCATGATACGGCTCGACGATCCGGCAATACGGCCTGGTCAGTCCCGCCGCCGAATCGCCGCGCAACGATTGCGTGACGATGATGGTGGACCAGGGATAGGTTTCCGGCAGCACCGACCGGAGGGCGCAGTTGTCCTGAAGCGTGCGTCCGGTGCTCGTGCCGGCCTGCATGGTGAAGCCCGTTCGCGAAGCCGCGCATTGACGCTGAAGTATCGACGCCCTGCCAGTTTTCGGTCGGCTCGGCGCCGGCCTTGCTGTCGAGCAGCGCCAGATCCTGGACCTGGCCGACCTTGTTGGGGTTGAGGTTGTAGATGCCGCTCACCACTCCGCCGCCGCCGCCCGGCAGCCGCGGATCGAGAGGGATCGGCACGCTGAACTGCGTGTAGTCGGACGCCGCGGTCAGGGTGTTGTCCAGCGTGTAGAAGTTGCCGAACCACGCGGCGGTAGTAGCCGACCGTGACGCCGATGCGCGGCGCCACTTCCTGCTGCACCGAGACGCCCATCTCCCAGTTGTACGGGCGCTTCCCGTAGCCGTCGATGAAGGCCGGATCGAACGTGCGCGTGAAGAACTCCTTGCCGAAGTTCTGGTTGTCCATCGCGCCGCACTCGCCGTTGGCCGCCGGGTTCAAGAGGTTGCACTGCGGCACGTAGTCGCCGTTGATCCCCAATCCGCCGCGGTCGTTCCACGTCCGCGTCGTCTGGAGGTTCAGGCGGATCAGCGGATTGAGATCCATGTCGCTGTTGCTGGCCGTCAGCGCCTGCATGTATTTCCCGATGTTCATCTTCACGGCCGTCTTCCCGTTGCCGAACAGGTCGTAGGCGGCGCCGATGCGCGGCGTCACGTCGGTCCAGTGCACGCCCTCGGTCGAGCGGGCCGGATAGCAGATCTGCTTCGGCATCAGCGGGTAGTCGGGTCCGCCCATGCAGGAGTCGGGATAGCTGCTGAGGATGTGGTCGTAGCGCACGCCGCCCTGAAGCGTCAGCCGGTTCCTGGTCCACTGATCCTGCGCGTAGAAGGAGGTCGGCACGAGGTTGCGGACGAATTCGACGGCCGACGGCCCGGTGCCGCCGAACTGCGCCGTCTGCGTCAGCTGATTGGGCACGCCGCCGCTGAACCGATACTGCACGAACGGCGTGAAGTTGTAGTACGCCTGGCTCGGGTTGCTGAAGCCGCCCATGTAGCCGACCTTCATGTTGTGCGCGCCGGTGATGTACGAGATCGGACGCCTTGAGGTTGGCGAGCGTGCCGATCTGATGATGCTGGAATCCGCCGCCGAGCGGGTTGTCGAACCGGTAGGTCAGGTTCGGCAGGCCGCCGTTGAACACGGAACCCGGGACGGCGGCGCTCGCGACGCCGGTCTGTTCGAGGACTGAAATCAACGCCGGATTGTGCAGGCCGTCGATGCGCGGCGCGTCGTTGGCGTAGTTCGCCAGGTAGCTGCCCCAGCCGGCCTCGAGCAGCATCTTGTTGGTGACCGGCGAGCTCCAGGTGAGCGTCCGCGTGTGCCCGGGCGTATAGAGGTTCAACCCCTGTGCTTCCGGTGTCCGCGGTCGCGCCGAACCGCCGCCGCGTTCTGTTGGCCGAGCTGTACTGCTCCGAGTCCTGAAGCTCATCTTGTTGCGCGGCGAGATCTGCCACGTGACGCGCCCGATGTAGTTCCGCACGAGGGTGTCGTTGAACGCCGGCCGGCTGGTGTCGAAATCGACCAGCCATTTCGTCGGGATCGCCGCCGTTCCTGTTGAAGAACATGCCGGGGATGGTGTTCTCGGCGTACGACTCGCGGTAGCGTCAGGTAGAACCACAGCCGGTCGCGGACGATTCGGCCGCCGCCCATCGGGTTGATCTCCCAGACCTTGATCAACTCCGACGGCGATCGGAGGCCCGCGTCCTTCAACGCATCGGTGTAGTTGCTGCTCTGCATGCTGCCGTTGGCGCCGGAAACACGAACAGGCCGTTGAACGTATTGCCGCCGTCGCGCGGGACGACGTTGAAGACGACGCCGGCGGTTTCCGCCTCGCCCAGGCCGCCGGTCAGTGCTCGTCACGACTTCCTGCGAGCCGGCGACGTTCACGACCGCCGCGTTCGAGTTCGCGCCGGCCCAGCCCATGTTGAGGCCGTCGGACAGGGTTCGCGAGTCGGACGGGCGGCCGCCGTGCATGCTCGAGGCGCCGCCGCCGGTTCCACCGGTGATGCCGCCGGCATCGCCGGTGGTGGCCATCCCCGGAATCAACGCCTGATGCCCGGTGGCGTTCCTCGACGTCGGAATCGCCGCGATGATGTCCTTGGTGATCGATGTTCTGCACCTTCGCGCTCTGGACGTCGACGATCGGCGTCTCGCCGGTGACCGTGATCGTCTCCTGCAGAGAGCGCCGACTTTCAGATCGGCGTTGACTGTCGCGACGAACGTGCCGCTCAGCTCGATGCCTTCGCGCTTCACCGTGCTGAAGCCGGTCAGCGAGAACGTCACGGCAGTAGGTGCCGGTGCGCAGATCGACGATGCGATACTGACCGGTGTCGTCGCTGACGACCGTGCGCACGCTCTCGATGAGCGACGGGGCTCGCCGCTTCGACGGTGACGCCGGGCAGAACGGCACCGGATGCGTCCTTGACGACGCCGGTGATGGCTGCCTGAGCCCAGGAGGGAGGCGGGAGGAGAACCAGGGTAACCGCCGCGACGAGGAGCCGAAGCACACAGCGCATGTGGCCTCCTGACGCTGAGTTGGGGGTTCCGCCGTAGGTTCTGGCGGTTTTACGCCCGCTTCCTCAGGAAATCAACAGGAAACCATTGCGGCTTCCTCTTTTCTTGCGGCCGCCGGGCCGCTAAAATTAGTCCCGTGAACAAACTGCTCGTCGCAGCGTTGGGCGTGGTGTCGGTCACCCTCGTTTCCGCCCAGGGTCCGCCCCCAGGTCCCGCGCCGGACGCCGCGAAGCAGCGCGCTCTGATCGATCAGTACTGTGTCACGTGCCACAACGCGCGCGCGAAGACGGCCAATCTGCTGCTCGACCAGCTGGACCTCGCGACCTGGGAGATCACGCGGAAATCGGCGAAAAGGTCGTCCGCAAGCTGCGCGCGGGCATGATGCCGCCGACCGGCGTGCGCCGGCCGGATCCGGCTGCGCTCGACGCGCTGATTCGCTGCATGGAGAGCGAGCTCGATCGCGGCGCCGACGGCTCATCTGCCGCCGCCGGGCCTCCATCGCCTCAATCGCACCGAATACGCGAATGCGATTCGCGACCTGCTGGCGCTCGAAGTGGATGCGACGAAGTTCCTGCCGGCCGACGATTCGACGCGCGGCTTCGACAACATCGCCGGGCGCGCTGACGATGTCGCCGGCGCTGATGGAGGCGTACCTGTCGGCGGCGGGCAAGATCAGCCGCCTCGCGATCGGCGACGTCTCGGCGCCGACGCAGGCCGTGTTCGACGTGCCGCCGGACACCGCGCAGAACTACCACGTCGAGGGCCTGCCGTTCGGCACGCGCGGCGGCATGCTGATCAAGTATCAATTCCCGGCGGACGGCGAATACACGTTCAAGGTGAAGGGCGTCACCGGGTACTTCCAGGCGCGTGCTCGGCGGCGTCAAGGGCGAGCAGCTCGAGGTCACCGTCGACGGCGAGCGCGTGAAGCTGTTCGACTGGGACAAGGAGATCGCGAACACGACGGGCAACGGCAGGGCGACGCCGCGCATCCCGGTCAAGGCCGGCCTGCACACGGTCGGCGTCACGTTCCTCGCGACCAACGATCTGCCCGCCACCGAGCTGAACCGGCCGTTCCAGCGGACGATGAACACGCCGGGCTCGATCCCGGGATTCCTGTTCTATCCGCACGTCGGTCAGGTGTGGATTGAAGGTCCCTACGATGCCAAGGGCGCGACCGACACGGCGAGCCGCCGCAGGATCTTCGTGTGCCGGCCGGCGAGCGCGCATGAGGCAGCGTGCGCGCGCACCGATCGTCATCGCGCCTCGCCAAGCATGCGTTCCGCCGGCCCGCGACCGCCGCGGACGTGAAGACGCTGATGCAGTTCTATCTGGAGACGCGCAGCGAGGGCGGAAGCTTCGACGACGGGATCGAGGCGGCGCTGCAGCGCATGCTGGCGGATCCCGAATTCGTCTATCGCGGCGAGAGGGAGCCGGCGGGTCTCGCGGCCGGCGAGCGTTATCGCGTCAACGACCTCGGCGCTCGCCTCGCGCCTGTCGTTCTTCCTGTGGAGCAGCATTCCGGACGACGAGCTGATCGATCTGGCCGCGCAGGGCCGGCTCACGGATCCGGTCGTCCTCGAGAAGCAGGTGCGGCGCATGCTGGCGGATCCGAACGATCCGCGGCGCTGATCACGAACTTCACCGGGCAGTGGCTGAACGTCCGCTCGCTGAAGACCGCGAGCCGGTCGTCAACCTCTTTCCGGACTTCGACGACAACCTGCGGAACGCCTTCCAGCGCGAAACCGAGCTGTTCTTCGACAGCATCGTGCACGAGGACGCAGCGTCGCTCGACCTGCTGACGGCCGACTACACGTTCGTCAACGAGCGGCTGGCGAAGCACTACGGGATTCCGAACGTCTACGGCGCGCAGTTCCGCCGCGTGACGCTGCCGCCGGAGCTCGACATGCGGCGCGGCCTGCTGGGCAAGGGCGCGCTGCTGACGGTCACCTCGAATGCCGCCCGCACCTCGCCGGTGGCGCGAGGCAAGTGGTTCCTGCAGACGTTCCTCGGCGTCAGCCCGCCCGATCCGCCGCCGGACGTGCCGGCGCTCAAGGAGCGGCCGGTCGATTCGACCGGGAACGCGAAGGCGCCGACGATGCGCGCAGACGATGGAAGCGCATCGCGCGAATCCGCCGTGTGCGCGTCGTGCCACAAGATCTTCGAGCCGATGGGCATCGCGCTCGAGAACTTCGACGCCGTCGGCGCCTGGCGGACGCAGGACGAGGGCAGCCCCATCGATGCGAGCGGCGTGCTCGTCGACGGCACGAAGCTCGACGGCGTCGCCAGCCTGCGCGAGGCGCTGGTGCGCTACTCCGATCAGTTCGTGCGCGTCGTCACCGAGAAGCTGCTGACCTACGCGCTCGGCCGCGGCGTCGAGGATCAGCGACATGCCGATGGTGCGATCGATCGTGCGCGACGCGGCGCCGTCGCAGTACCGGTTCTCGTCGATCGTGCTGGGGATCGTCAAGAGCGACCCGTTCCAGATGAACCAGAAAGAAACGTTACAAAGTAGAAAGTTCAAGAGTGCGAGGAAGTAGGAAGTGCAGGCCTTCAGGACCTGTCTCGGACATGAATATGTTCATCACCAAGAAGCACATTTCACGGCGGACGGTCCTGCGCGGTGCGGGCGTGACGCTCGCGCTGCCGCTGCTCGAAGCGATGATGCCGGCGGCGACGGCGCTGGCGCAGACGGCGGCCGCGCCGAAGCCGCGATTCGTCGGCCTGTTCGTGCCGCACGGAATGGCGCCCGGCTACTGGGTGCCCGACAAGGAGGGCGCGGACTTCGAGTTCCCGTTCAACTTCAAACCGCTCGAGCCGTATCGGAAGCACGTGACGATCCTGAGCGGCCTGCATTCCCGATCGGCCGAGCCGCCTCCGGGCGCGACGGGCGCGGACCACTGGGTGGCGGCGGCGTTCCTGTGCGCGAACAAGCCGAGGAAGACCGCCGGCGCCGACGTGTACGTCGGCACGACGATCGATCAGATGATCGCGCAGAAGATCGGCCAGGACAACCTGATGCCGTCGATGCAGCTCGCGGTCGAGGATCCGGGCGCGAACTCGAGCAACTGCGGCGAGGGCTACAGCTGCACCTACACGAACACGATCTCCTGGTCGGCGCCGACGTCGCCGCTGCCGATGGAGCTGAACCCGCAGGTCGTGTTCGAGCGCATGTTCGGCGACGGCAGCACGGTCGAGCAGCGGGCCGCGCGCCGGAAGCGCGATCAGCAGCATCCTCGACTCGCTGACCGGCAGCGTCGCCCGCCTGCGCAGCGAAGTCAGCGCGTCCGACCGCGCGCGGCTCGACGACTACACCGAGAACGTGCGCGAGATCGAGCGCCGGCTGCAGATCGCGATGAAGGCGTCGACGGTCGCGCCGGCCGACATGACCGTGCCGGTCGGCGTGCCGCAGACCTTCGACGAGCACATCAAGCTGCAGTTCGATCTGCTGGCGCTGGCGTTCCAGGCCGACATCACGCGCGTCGGCACGCTGCTCTTCGCGCGCGACCTGACCGGCCGGACCTACCCGGAGAGCGAGGCGCCGACCGTCGGCTTCCACGGCGTGTCGCATCACGGCGAGGATCCGCGGCGGATCGCCGCGCTGTCGAAGATCAACCAGTACCACGTCAAGATGCTGGCGCACCTGATCGAGAAGCTCGCGAAGACGCAGGACGGCGACGGGACGCTGCTCGATCAGTCGCTGGTGCTCTACGGCAGCAACATGGGCAACTCCAACCAGCACGTGCACTACGACGTGCCGCACGTGCTCGTCGGCGGCCTGAACGGCAAGCTGCAAGGGCGACCGTCACCTGGCCTATCCGACCAAGACAGTGCCGACCGGCAACCTGCTGCTGAGCGTGCTGGACAAGTTCGACATTCATCAGGACAGCATCGGCGACAGTACCGGCCGGCTGGAGGAACTGTAAGACGAAGAAAACGACGTACAACGCAGAGCACGCGGAGTACACAGAGAAAACCGTGATGTACGCAAACACAAGAAACTCTGCGTGCGCTGTGTGCTCTGTGTTGAATGTCGTGATCGCGAGGCCGAGGGTATGGATCTGAAACGCATCGTTGGCAGCGGTGGGACGGCGCTGGTGGTTCTGCTGCTGGCGATGTCCGCCGGTGTGAGCGCGGGCCGTCCGACGTCGCGGACGCGGCGATGCGCGGGGACAGCGCGGCCGTGCGCGCGCTGCTGGCGCAGAACGCCGATGTCAACGCGCCGCAGGGTGACGGCGCGACGGCGCTGCACTGGGCGGTCTACCGCGGCGACAAGGAAATGGTCCGGCGTGCTGATTCGCGCAGGCGCGAACGTGAAGGCCGCCAACCGCGAGGGCGCCACGCCGCTCTGGCTGGCGAGCGTCGAACGGAGACGCGGCCATCGTCGCCGCGCTGCTCGAGGGCGGCGCCGATCCGAACGAGAGCCTGCCGCTCGGCCGCACGCCGCTCATGGTGGCGTCGCGCACCGGCAATGTCGAGGCGATGAAAGTGCTCATCGACCGCGGCGCCGACGTGAACGCGAAGGACACGCTGCGCGGCACGACGCCGATGATGTGGGCGGCGGACGAAGGCCATGCGGCCGCCATCAAGCTGCTGATCGAGCGCGGCGCGGACATCAAGGCGCAATCGAATCCCGGCCGAACGCGGCCGCGGGCCGGCGCTCGGCAAATCGAACGATCCGCGGCGGGCCGTCGCGGCGCTTGGCGCGGCGCTCGCCGCCGGAAGCATCGCCCGATTCTGGGCGCGCTGAGTGCAGCTCGGCGGGCTGCAATGGCAGCCCGCGCAGCACGACCGGGCGCGGAGGCGCTGCGCGGGGCAGGCGCCGACGGCGCAGGCGCAGCCGGGCGTCGATCAGGACGACGATGCGGCGGTCGCAGGCGTTCGGCGGGCGCGGCCCCGGCGCCGAAAGACGGCGGCGCGCTGACGCCGCTGGTCTTTGCCACGCGCGCCAACGATCTCGAGTCGGTGAAGGTTCTGCTGGCCGCCGGCGCCGACGTCAACCAGGCACGACCGGCTACGGCTGGAGCCCGCTGCTCGTCGCGACGCAGAACCGCTACTACAAGCTCGGCGCCTACCTGCTCGACCACGGCGCCGACCCGAACCTCGCCAACAAGGGCGGCTGGGTGCCGCTGTATCTCGCGACCGACAACCGCAACATCGAATCCGGCGACTATCCGGTCCGCAAGGGCGACATGGACCACCTGGAGTTCATCAAGCTCCTGCTGGACAAGGGCGCCAACGTGAACGCGCGGCTGAAGGACAGCACCGAGACGCGCACGGTGTTCACGAACCAGTGGCTGGACGAGAACGGCGCGACGGCGTTTCTGCGCGCCTCGCCAGTCCGGCGACCTCGCGCTGATGAAGCTGCTGCTGGCGCGCGGAGCCGATCCGAAGATCGCCACGACGCTCGGCGTGACGGCGCTGCACGTCGCCGCCGGCATCGGCTGGGTCGAAGGCATCACCTACGAGTGGTCCGCCGAAGGACACGCTCGAAGCCGTGAAGCATGCTGCTCGACCTCGGCCTCGATCCGAACGCGCAGGCCGACACCGGCCGCGTCGCCCTGCACGGCGCCGCGCACAAGGGCGCGACCGAGGTCGTCCAGCTGCTCGTCGACCACGGCGCGCGGCTGGACGTCCGCGACTACGGCAACACCGACAACCGCGGCAGCAAGACTCGCGACGCACACCTGGCTGCCGGTGGACTACGCCGACGGTCTCGTCCGCGTCGGCGTCCAGTCGGCGATCGCGCATCCGGAGACCGGCCTGCTCCTGCGCAAGCTGATGACCGCCGCCGGCCTGCCGGCGCCGCCCGTCGGCCGGACGCTGGAATCCATCTGCATTACCGACGCGTGCCAGTAGTGATCGGGCATGAGTCATCGGTGATCGGTGATCAGTGATCGGTGATCAGCGGCTCCTACCTACCGCCGTCCACCGATCACTGATCACTGTCCACCGGTCACTGATCACTGTCCACCGATCACTGATCGCCGTAGCCGTCGTTTCCACGCTCGCGGTGACGGCCGCAGCGACGCCGTCCGACGTCGACCAATACCTCCTGCAGATCGCGAAGTTTTCGGCCGCCGAGACGGCCTCGCTGGAGAACGGGACCGTGATCGCGCGCGTCGTGCCCGGCGGCAGCGAGAACGAGATCTTCAGCGTCGCCGCCGTGAAGATTCGCTCCACCCGCCCGCAGGTCTTGTCCTATTACGGCCAGATGATCGCGTACGTGGACGGCCAGGTAACCAGGGCGTTCGGCCGCTTCAGTTCGCCGCCGGTGCTGGCCGACGTGAAGGATCTGACGCTCGGGCCCGATGATATCGCCCAGATCAAGTCCTGCAAGCCGCGCGACTGCAACATCCGTGTTGGAGGCACGGGGCTCACCGCGATCCGGTCGTCGGTCGACTGGAACGCGCCTGACGCCGCGGCCCGGGTCACCGCCCGCGTCCGCCAGTCCATCGTCGACTACGCCGGCGGGTACGTGAAGAACGGCGACGCCGCGTTGGTGACATACAACGATCGCGCCGAGCCCGTGAGCGCGGCGGAGCAGTGGCGGGCCATCATGGCGAGCTCTCCGTACCTCCAACAGTACAGCCCGGCGCTGAAGGATTACCTCCAGCAGTATCCGCGCAAGACGCTCGAGGGGGCGAAGGATGTTCTCTACTGGATCCAGGAGGACTACACGGGGCTCGCGCCGGTCACGAGCGTCGTGCACGCTGTCATCTACCAGGATCCCGCCCGGCCCGACCGCACCCTCGTTGCGCAGAAGCAGCTGTACGCGAGCCATTATTACGACGGATCCTTTGCCGTTGCCACCGTCGTCGACGCCCCGGACGGGACGTATCTGATCTACGCGAACCGGTCGCGGGGTGACCTGCTTCAAGGCGGCTTCGGAGGCCTCAAACGCAAGATCGCGAGAGACCAGGCCAAGAAGAGCGCCGAGCAGACGCTTGGCACCATCAAGAGCGTGCTCGAAAGGGCCCCCGCTGCTCGATAGCGCAGGTGAGTACTAAGGACCAGGGCCGAGCCGTAGTTCTTACACCCGCCATCTGACTGCACGCGGATTTCCGCTGGTAATCGGTGCTCAAGAGCTGGCACCGAAGTTGATGAGGAGGGTACCCCCAAATGTTCGAACTTACTCTGTTCGACCATCTCCGCATGACCTTCGGCCACATCGTCCATCGCCATCGGCTGCATTCGGAGCTGGCCCAATCGCGTTTGTGGTGGGATCGCGCGTTGCGCATTGCCGAGGTGACTCTGGTCACCGGCGTCGTCGTTTCGGTCGTCGCAGCAGTCTACGGTAGAGGTTTTGCTTTCGAGATCGTCGCTGCCGTTCTGGCGGTGCTCGCGTTGCTCGTACTCCTCTGCCATTTGACGCTCGATCTCAACAGGAGCGCCCAGGCGCACGCTGCGTGCGCCACGCGGCTCTGGGACATCCGCGAGCGGTATCGTGCGCTGATGTCCGACCTGTCCGACGGCGCGATCGGCATGGACGCCGTGCGGCGCAAGCGGGACGAACTGATCACCGATTTGCGCAAGGTGTACGAGGATGCGCCGCTGGTCGAGCGCCAGGCCTACCAGACGGCGGGGCAGGCCATCCGCACCGCCGACGAGCAGTCATTGAGCGACGAGGAGATCGACCAGTTCCTGCCGAAGTCCCTTCAGGCGGCAGCGAAATCGGCGCGCGCCTGAGCTACACTTTGGCCACTGACGTCCGTGGCCAAAACCGCGTTCATTTCCTACGCCTCCGAAGACGAGTCTGTCGCGGGAACCATCAGCGAGTACCTCGAGCGGACCGGCGTCTCGTGCTGGATTGCGCCGCGCGACGTGCGCCTGGGTGCGGACTACGGGTCCGAGATCATCGAGGGCATCGAAAGCAGCAGCGTCCTGGTGCTCGTGCTTTCGGAGCACGCGAACTCGTCGGAGTTCGTCAAGCGCGAGGTCGAGCGGGCCGTCACCAAGGGCAAGCCGATTTTCCCCGTGCGCGTGCGGGAGGTCGTCCCGTCCAAGTCGCTCGAGCTGTTCATCTCGTCGGCCGAGTGGGTCGACGCGTGGCAGCCGCCGATCGAGCAGTATCTCGGCCGGCTCGCTGATTCGATCAGGTCGGCGTCGACCTTTTACGCCGCTCGCGAGGCGGGCCAGCCTCCCGAAGCGCCCCCCGCGCCGAGTCTCCCGCGCCGGGATCTTCAGCGGCCGGCGATTATCGGTCTCGGCCTGATTGTGATCGTCCTGTCGGCCCTGCTCGCGCGGAGCATGATGAGCCGGCCTGTGGTGTCGCGCGACCCTTCGTCGCCCGTCGCGCCTGCCGCGAGCGGGTCGCCAGCGAGCGGTGCCGGGTCGCCCGGCAGCGGTGCCGCGGGACCGGGGACCGCTGCGGGCCGACCTGATGGCGTCCTCTCGTCGGACGTCCGGGCGACAGACCCCTGTCCGCGCTCGATCAGCATCAGCCCTGATCTGCCGACGCCATTCAGCTGCACGTGCAGCGCGGAGGCGACGACCGAGTCGGCGGTGTGGGGGACGGACGCCTACACGGACGACTCGGGCCTCTGCCGCTCGGCACTGCACGCGGGCGTGATTTCCTCGAAGGGCGGGCTGATCACCGTCACGCGCGGCGCCGGCAAGCCGTTGTACGTAGGAACGACACGCAACGGCGTGGCGTCCAACGACTATCCCGCAACGCCGCGCAGTATCGAATTCAAGGGAACCCCGCCGCCCCCGCCGGGCCCGGGTTTGTGCCCCAGGTACCTCGCCATCAGCCGCGAGCTGCCCTCGCCGTTCACCTGCCGGTGCACCGCCGAGGCGACACAGAGCGGCGCCGTGTGGGGGACCGACGTCTACACGGACGATTCCGCGATGTGCCGCGCAGCGTTTCACGCGGGCCGCATCCCTCTGGACGGCGGTGTCGTGACCGTGATGCGCGGCCAGGGCCGCGCTCTCTACGTGGGCACCACGCGCAACGGCGTGACGTCGAACGACTACCCTGCATCCCCGGTCAGCATTACGTTCCGCTAGCCGGGCGCCCGGCGATCGCATATCGTTCAGCGAGCGGGGGGGCCAACCATGCACCGCTGCCTGATCGCCGCCGTGTTCGTCGCGACGCCCCTCGCCGTCGCTCTCGGCGCGTCACAGGCGAAGGCGGCGAGGCCGGCGGCTTCGCCTGCCGGCGTCGAACTCGCCTCACTCGACCGGTCGGCGAATGCCTGCCAGGACTTTTATCGCTTCGCCTGCGGCGGCTGGATCGATGCCCACCCGCTGCCGGCGGACCGCCGCAACTACGCGCGTACGAACGAAATCCGCGATCGGAATGATTTAGTCCTGCGGCGCATCCTGGAGCGACCGGGCGCGACGGGCAGCCTGCGCAAGGCGAGCGACTACTACGCGGCCTGCACGAACACCGCCGCGATCGAGGCGAAGGGCCTGGCGCCGCTCCGCCCGGAGCTGGCCCGGATCGCAGCGGCGACCGGCGTGAACGCGCTGCCAGACCTGATGGCCCACCTGCACATGACGGCGGCGTCCAACCCGGCATCCGGCATCAGCGCCTCGTCCACGTTCCCGTTTTTCCAGATGGTGGCGCGGCCCGATCCGGCGCAGGCGAGCCGGCAGATCGTGTGGACGCGGCCGCAGGGGTTTGGACTCCCGGACCGGGACTACTACGTCAAGGCGGACGAACGATCCGTCAAGCTTCGCGGCGACTACCAGGCGCACGTGGCGAAAATGCTGGTGCTCGCGGGTGAGACGAAGGCGTTCGCGTGCCAGGCAGACGCGCCCATGGTCCGCGCCAACGCATGCCGCGTCTGGTAGTCCACGTCGTGGGACGGCGGCCCTGAAAGGGCCGGTCCCACGCCAGATCTGCCCGACCCGCCCGACCTGCCCGACCTAGAAATCGAACGACGCGCTGAACTTCACGAACCGGGATTGCAGAACGCTGGTCGGCACCAGCCAGGCGCCGTTCGGGATGAACGCGTTGTTGTACGTCAGCACCGGGTTCGCGTTCAGGATGTTGTAGATGTCGAAGCCGACGTTGGTCCGCGTGCGGCCGAATTTCAGCACCTTGGCGATGCGGAAGTCGATCTCGTTCACGCGGTCGCCGTAGATCTCGCCGGGCGCGATCAGGTTCACCGAGATGTTCGGCGTGGCGCCGGCGAGCGGACGGCCGAGCGACTGCGCGGCGACGGCGCTGGTCACCGTGTAGTTCGCGGCGATGACGGCGCCCTGGTCGCTGCGGAACGTCCCGGACACGAGCACGTCGACCTTCGGGATGGTGTACGACCCCAGCCCGGTGACGCGCGTGACGTACCCGGAATCCGCGTGGCAGTACGGGCTGACCTGGCTCACGTTGGTCAGGCTCACGAGCTCCGGCAGGTGCGCCCGCACGTCGCACACGTCGGTGACGGTCTTCCCGGAGTTGAGCCCGCCCTGGAACGTGAGCCCGCTGCGTGTCCGCGCGCTGACGTTGATCAGCACGCCGTTGTACCGCGAATACTCCTCCCCGAAGTCGCTGCCCCACGTCGTCAGGTTGTTGATCTGCCCGAACAGCGACGGCGTGACGTCGAACAGGTCCGGGCACGACGTAACCGCCGCCGCCGGGCAGCCGCGGGTCGGACGGGCGCCGTGACGCTGAAGCGGTCGTAGTTCGCGGCCGTGGTGAGCAGGTTGTCGTTGACGGTGTCGTTCAGTGCCGCTGAAAAGTGCGTGAGCCAGCGGCGGAAATAGCCGACCTCGACCGACACGCGCGGCGCCAGCTGCTGCTGCACCGACACGCCGATCTGCCAGTCGCTGGGACGGACACCCCAGCCCTCGAGAATGGCCGGGTTGTATGAGTTGGTGAAGATCGGCTTGCCGAAGTTGAGGTTGCTGAACGGTCCGCAGATGTCCCCGCCGCGGCTCCTGTTGTCCTGCGCGGAAGGATTCAGGAGATCGCAGTCGGGCGTGAAGTTCGAGTTGGAGTCGGTCCACGTCCGCGTCACCGGCGGCGGCGCCGTCAGCTGCGACGAGCTGCCGACCATGCGCGCGGTGGGATTCGAAGCCGAATACGTGTTGTGGTTGGTCGCCGCCTCGAGATACTTGCCGAAGTTCACCTTGAGCGACGTCTTCCCGTTGCCGAACACGTCGTACGCCATGCCCGACGCGCGGCGTGATGTCGTCGTAGCCGTTGACGCCTCGCTGCTCCGGATAGACGACCGGCGTCGGCAGGAATCTGCACGGGCCCGACCTGCTGCTCGGGGAAATAGCTCCACGCGTGCTCGTAGCGCAGCGCGCCCTGCATCGTCAGCCGCTTCACGGTCCACTGATCCTGCGCGTACATCGCCTCGTACCGGGTCCGCCCGTAGATGCTGAACGGGTTGAGGTCCATCGTGAACTGGTTGGGGATGCCGTTGTTCACGCGGTACGTCAGGTGCGTGTCGTTGCTCATGTAGAGGGCGTTCGCCACGTGGAACGCGCCCATGTAGCCGACCTTGAGGTTCTGCGCGCCGGTCACGTACGACGCCGACGCGCGCCACGTGGACTGCATCCCCTGGTTGTTCACCCAGTTCTGCGAGCGCGTACGTCAGGTTCTGGATGCCGCCGTTGTTCGCGCATCCAGCCGTGCACTGTTCGACGATGCGGGGAATGTCCCTGCGTCAGGCTGCCCGGCACCTGCTGCCCGCCGTACCGGCTGAACGATCCGCCGGCCGCGGCCTCGAGGAACAGCTTGTTCGTCAGCGGCGAGCTCCACGTCGCCTGCTGGACGCGCTGGAACACGTGCGACGTCGGCCCGCGGCCCGGCGTAGCTCGCGATCTCGGGAGCCGAGGTGGCCGTCGCCGTGCCAAACGTGCCGGCCTGGCCCGGCGCGCCGCCGATGATCTGCCCGGGCTCCTGGTGGCGGCAGCCTTCCTCGTTTTCGCCCCACGTGGCGCCCTGACAGGGATGCTGCTCGTCCCAGAACAGGTTGAACTTGTTCTGCGTCGTCGCCTGGATCGTCATGCGCAGGTTGGCGATGCGCCAGCTGCCCGCCGTCGCGGCGGGACGCGTCAGATCGGCGACGTAGGTGTACTTGCCCGGGACGCCGGCGTTGACGTTCGCGTACATGCCGGGCACCGCGCGATAGGCTGCCTTCCTCGCGCGCGTTGAAGAAATACCAGACGCGATCCTTCTTGATCGGACCGCCGACGCTGCCCGAGAAATCCCACAGCTTCAGCAGATCGCCCGGCGTGCGCAGCCCGCGCGCCTTCAGGTCGTCCGAGTAGTTGCTGCCGACCATGCCGCCGGTCACGCCCGCGAGATAGGCGTTTCCCTTGATCGTGTTGCCGCCGGTCTTCGGGACGATGTTCATGACGGGGCCGCCGACTTCCGCTTCGCCGAGGCCGCCCGACGTGGTGAACGACACCTCCTGCGCGCTCCCGAGGTCGGGCACGTAGCCCGACGTGCCGCCGCCGCGAGAGCGGCGCGCCCGTGTTCAGTCCGTCGAGCTGCACGCGCCCTTCAGTGCCGCGTCCGCCCGCGCCGCCGAACACGGAGAGCCCCGGCATCACCTGGATATCGAGCGCCGCGCCGGCCCCCATCTGCACGGCGGGGTTGAGGCTGAAGATGGCGCCGTACGCGCGAGACGAAGGAATGGACGCGATCACGTCGCCGCTGACCGTCGCCTGCCGCTTCGCGCTCTGCACGTCGACGATGGGCGTTTCGCCGGATACCGTGATCGTCTCGGCGAGGTTGCCGACCTTCAGATCCGCGTTGACCGTGGCGGTGAACGATCCCGTCAGCTCGATCCCCTCGCGCTTGACGGTGCCGAAGCCCGTCAGCGCGAACGAGACGCTGTACACGCCGGCTCGCAGATCGACGATGCGGTACTGGCCCGTACCGTCGGTGACCGATGTCCGGACCTTCTCGATGAGCTCCGGGCTCGATGCTTCGACCGTCACGCCCGGCAGGACCGCGCCCGACGCGTCCTTGACGACGCCGGTAATCGAGGCCTGGGCGAACAGGGCAGCAGGAGCGGCGAGGAAACAGGCGAGCGCGAACACGATCCGAGTCGAAGGACGCATGCGTTTCTCCCTCGTTGGACGTTCGTAAGAAACCCGCTGACGGCGCGTAAGTAAAGTGGGGGCATTGTCGGCGAGGGTGTGGCGCGCCGCAAGTGGTATCTTCGTGCCCGCACCAGAAATCCTGCACGATCCAGGATTCGAATGCGCGCCGAGGTGAACCGGTTCAATCGCTTGCTGCGGCTGGAGACGTTGAGCGACAATCGCGCTGAAGATGAGGCTGCGGGTGGCGGCGTTTGTCCTTGTGACCGTCGTGCTCGGCGTCTCGCGGCCGGCCCTGGCGCAGATCGACCTCGCGGGCGAATGGAGCGCGCGCTACCACGAGGATCAGGAGCACCGGATCCCCGGACCCGAGCTCGGCGATTACACAGGGCTGCCGATCAACGATGCCGGACGCCTGAAGGCCGACAGCTGGGACGCGTCGATCCTGTCACTGCGCGAGCACCAGGCGAAGCCGCACCCGTCCACGTACTCCCTGCGCGGCCCCGCGAACATCCGCATCACGACACAGTTCGATCCGGTCACGCAGGAAACGATCGCCTACGAGCTGTTCGGCACGTTCGGCCAGGCGACTCGCGTGCTCTGGCTCGACGGCCGGCCGCATCCGCCGCCGTACGCGCCGCACACGTGGGCCGGGTTCTCGACGGCCCGCTGGGACGGCGACGCGCTCACCGTGGAAACGACGCATTTCAAGGTCGGCTGGCTGCAGCGCAACGGCGTCGCGCACAGCGACATGGCGACGATGACGGAACACTTCATGCGGCACGGGGACGTGCTGACGGTCGTGACCGTGGTGTACGACCCGGTCTATCTGGAGGAGCCGTTCGTCCGCAGCTCGAACTTTGTGCTGAATCCGACGCAGACAGTCACGCGGAGCCAGTTCGACGTGGTCGACGAGGTGGCCGGTCACCCGAAGGGCTACGTTCCACACTACCTGCCGGGTTCGAGCGGCGCGCAGGCGAAACTGACGGAGTTCGCGGCGAAGCACAAGCTGCCACCGGAGGTCATCCGGGGAGGCGCGGCGGAAACGTACCCCGAGTATCAACCGGGACGCGCGTCCGCGTCGCGTTTTCAACCGGCGCGGCCGGCGCCGCCCGATCCCCGCGGCGCGGATCAGATTCGCGTCGTACCCGTCCAGGGCAACGTCCACATGCTGGTCGGCGCCGGGGCGAACATCACGCTGCAGATCGGCGACGAGGGCGTCCTGCTCGTGGACACCGGCGGGCGCGGAACGAGCGACGCCGTGCTGGCGGCAATCAGGCAGGTTACCGACAAGCCGATCCGGATCCTCGTCGACAGCAGCGTGGATGACGACCACACGGGCGGCAACGAACCGATCGCCAGGGTCGGCCGCTGGTTCGGCGGGAATGCGCCGGGAAACTTCGGGCTGCCGACGACGACCGCCCGGGTCGTGTCGCACGAGCGTGTGCTGGCGCGGATGAGCGCGCCGACGGGGAAGCAGGCGCCCGCGCCGTTCGGCGCGTGGCCCACCGAGACCTTCTTCACCGCCGACAAGGAAATCTACTTCAACAACGAAGCCATTCAGCTGCTGTATCAGCCGGGCGCGCACACGGACGGGGACGTCGTGGTGTTCTTCAGGAAGTCGGACGTCATCGCGGCCGGCGACGTGTTCATCACGACCGGCTACCCGGTGATCGATCGTGCCCGTGGCGGGAGCATTCAGGGCTTCATCGACGGTTTGAACCGGATCATCGACGTGGCCATCCCCAAGGACAAGGAAGAGGGCGGCACGTACGTGGTGCCCGGGCACGGGCGGCTGGCCGACGAAGCCGATGTGGTCGAGTACCGCGACATGGCGACGATTGTCCGGGACCGTATTCAGGATCTCATCCGCCGTGGCCTGAATCTCGACGCCGTCAAGGCCGCGAGGCCCACGCTCGATTACGACGGCCGGTACGGAGATCCCGACCGGTTCGTCGAAGCGATCTACAGCGACCTTAGCGGCAGATGATGCTGTAGCGCGGGGCTTTCAGCCCCGCGGGTCGGCGGCCCTGAAAGGGCCGCCCTACTCCGGCGCTCCATACCCCAACGGAACAAGGCGATACGCGGGAGGTATGGACCGCCCCGGCTTCGCAAGCGGTGCTATGCTCGGCGCTGTGAAATCCGCCGGCGCCATCGTTCTGGCGGCGCTCGTCATGTCCGCCCCCCTTGCCGCGCAGAACTGGATCAAGGTGCCGCCGCCGATCGTGCCGCGCACGGCGGATGGCAAACCCGATTTATTGGCGCCCGCGCCGCGCACGCCGGACGGAAAGCCCGATCTGACTGGTCCCTGGTCGTCGAAGGACAACGCGTTTCTTCGCGACATCGCCAGGGAAATGAATCCTGACGCGGTGCCGTTTCAGCCGTGGGCGAAAGCATTGTTCGACCGGCGCAAGGACGGCTCGCTGTCGCGGGAGGACCCTGACGCCAGCTGCCTGCCGCAGGGCGTGCCCAAAGTCGATGCCGTGGCGTATCCGTGGAAGATGATCCGGACCCCCGGTTCCATCGTCGTCGTATACGAAGCGTTCAACCTGTGGCGGCAGATCTTCATGGACGGCCGCGAGCCCTCGCCCGACGCGAATCCCACGTGGCAGGGGTATTCGACCGGAAAATGGGAGGGCGAGACGCTGGTGGTGGAGACGCGGGGATTCAACGGCAAGGCGTGGCTCGATCAGCTGGGCCGGCCGACGACCGACGCGTTGCACGTGACAGAGCGGTTCCGGCGGAAGGATTTCGGCCACATGGAAATCCAGATCACGATCGACGATCCCAAGGCCTACACGCGGCCGTGGGGCGTGACGGAGCAAGTCGGTCTTGTCCTGGGCACGGATCTGATGGAGTTCATCTGCAACGAAAACAACCGGGACCTGGAACACCTCCCCGGAGAGACGACAAGGAGCCGACGATGAAGACTCGCACGATGAGATGGTTGGGCGCCGCGGTGGTTCTGCTGTCGTTGGGCGGCGTGGCAGCGCTGGCCGACGCGGGGCCGATGACGGCAAAGGAGCAGGCGAACCTGAAGTTCGTGCTCGACTGGTGGCGCGAGGTGCTGCAGGCCAGGCATCTCGATCTCGCGCCGAAGTACCAGGCGGAAAACTACATCCAGCACAACATCAACGTACCGACGGGCCGCGCGGGGTTCGTGCAGTTCTTCGGCCGTACCGGCGCGCCGGTCAACCCGATCCCGGATAAGCTGGCCAGCCCGCCGGTTGTGCAGTTCGCGAAAGGCGACTTCGTCGTGCTCGTCTGGGAGCGCGAGGGGAAGGATCCGGCCGACCCCAGCAAGACATACAAGTACAACACCTACGACATGCTGCGGATCGAGAACGGCAAGGTCCAGGAACACTGGGACTACGCGCAGAAGGCGAAGGGCGGGGCGACGGGCGGCGCGCCCGACGGCATCGACTACGACAAAGTGACGTTCAACCACTCGGCGCAGGAGAAGAAGAACCTCGAGATCGCGACCGTCGAATTCAAGGACATCCTGCAATACGGGCACGTGGAGCTTGCCGACAAGGTGATGGCGCCAAACTACATCCAGCACAACCCGAACGTCCCGACGGGCCGCGCGGCCTTCGTCGAGTTCTTCAGCAAGATCCGCAAGCCGGAACCGCTCCAGGCCGGATGGAAAAACAAGCCGACGCTGATGTTCGCCAGCGGCTCGTACGTGTTCCTGATCGTCAAGCGGATGGAAAAAGATCCCGACGACGCCAGCAAGACGTACCCGGCCTACTGGTTCGACATGGTGCGCGTGGACAACGGGATGATCCAGGAACACTGGGACGCCGCCACGAAGAGCGCGCCGCCGGCGCCCGGCCGCGGCGCCAACTAGTCGCACCCGGCAATCGCGAGCCTACGGCGTTATCACGAAGGCGCGAAGAGCACGAAGAAAGGCTTGTACAGAGTGTTCTTCGTGTCCTTCGGGTCTTCGTGATTTACCAAACGGGATTCAAGGTGACAGCGTGAAGAGCTCGAACGGCGCCCAGTAATAGGGCTTCGCGGTCGGGCCGCCGCGGTGGAGCAGTGTCAGCTTCGCTGCGCGCAGGGCCTTTGCCGGGGAATCGCCGGCGGCCAAGCCGGTGTAGAGGCCATCCATCAACTCCGCGGTGGACTTGTCGTCCACGTCCCACAGTCCCGCCACGACCCGCCGGGCGCCGCCACGCAGGAACGCCCAGGCGAAGCCGACGAGGCCTTCCCCGGAGTACGTGCGTTCCCCCGCGCTGCGGCAGGCGGATACGGTGACGAGCTCCGCGTTCAGCGGCATCGCCGCGACGTCACGCGCGTAGAGCTTGAACCCGGCATCAGGACCGCTGAGGATGACGGCCGAATCGAGCGGGCTGTCCAGGTTCGCCGTGGCGTGCGCGGTGAAGTGGACGTGCGAGAACCGGTCAGGCATGGCCTCGCGGTACGCGGCGGGCACGGCGCGCGCGCCGTCGAAGGATGTCACGTGGCCGGAGGGGAAATGCCGCGCGACGCTGGCCATTTCGGCGCCCGCGAACTTCAGGCCGGGATACTCCGGCGCCCGCGCGATGGCGTTCCCGATGAGGAGCAGCGACCGCCGGGACGGTGGCGGCGGCGACGGCCGCGTGTTCAACATCGCCAGCGACGGCGCCACGGCGATCTCGAAATCCTCGATCAAGTAGTGGCGACCTTGTAGTCGGCAGTCGGCAGTCGGCGGTCCGCAGACGGATCCCGGTGCGGGCAATGTCTCGAAATTCAGGGCATAGAGCGACGCGTCGGGAACGATCAGCACCCGGCTGCCGTGCGGGAGCGACGGCAGCGCGGGCTGGACGAGGATTTCGAACAGTCGATAGCCGGCTCGCCCGGCGGATGCGAGCGGATCCGCGATGAGGTTGTCGATGGCGGCCTGGTGCTGCCGGACGAGCTCCTCGATTTCCCGCGCCGGCGGCAGCGGAAACAGCTGGACGCGCGCGGGCGTGACAACCCACAGGTACGACCGCGACGGTGCCAGCCAGTAGGAGAGAAACACGGTTCCGGACTCGGCCGCGCGTTTGCGCAGGTTGCCGGTTGCGGCCGCCGCTGCCGCAGGCACGCCCTGGCGCTCGGCGAGCACACGCCCCCTGCTCGAGTCCGCGATTTCGAGCGCCCGCTCGATTTGTCCCTGCTCGACGAGCGCATCGACGTAGACGCGGTAGAAATGGATCAGACGCGTGAGGTAGGACAGCTTGTAGTCTGTCCGCATCAGGTCCGATCGCGTTTGCTCCACCGTGTCGAGCGCCGCGGCGAAGTGGCGCATCGCGTCGGTCGGGCGCTTCGAGGCCATCGCCACCTGCGCGAGGCCTTCATGGGCCGACCAGACGACGCTCGGGTCGTCCGGGCTGGCCGCCAGCGCGTCTGTGAACATCCGGGACGCATCCGCGAGCTGGCCGCGGAGCTGCGCGATCTCACCGGCTCTCAACGTGTTGGACACGGTGCCGCCGGAACCGGCGGCGCTCTTGAAGCGCTTCGCCTCGTTGTTGAAGCGTTCGGCTTCGTCCAGCTCCGCGGCCTTGACGTGCGCGGCGGCGAGGTTGCCTGCCCACAACCCGGCGTCAGCGCTGAGTCCTGCCGCCGACGCCACCTGCAGCGCCTCGAGGAGGTGCTCCTTGCCCTCGCGGTCCCTGCCCGCATCAAGATACGTCGTACCCAGTTGGCCGAGCGCCTGCTCGTACTCACGGCGCGCGTGGCCCTTGTGAGATTCGACGGCGCGGCGCTGAGACTCGATGGCTCGATCGAAGAGCCCCAGGCGCGAGTAACAGATCCCTGCGTTGTTCAGCGCGTCCGCGTAGACCGTCGTCTCGCTCAAATCCTTGAACGCGATCACACGCTCCAGCCAGGTGAGGGCGGCGTCGTACCGCTTCTGTACGAGTTCGCCGTAACCCAGGTTGAGGAGCGCTACCGCCTGGTGATAGCGATCGCTTCGCGCAGCGGACGCAGCGAGCACGCCGCGGAGTCGCGATTCCCCCTCTTCGCGCCTGCCAAGCTGGAGATCAGTGATGCCGGCCACCACGTCGATGTCCAGGTCGAGATCGCCGTCGCCGGCGTCCGCCGCGAGGTGGCGGGCTTGCTCGAGCACAACGCCTGCGCCCTTGCGATCTCCGTCGAGCATTTGGGCCCAGCCCTGTAGAAAGTGCCGCCGGGCCTGCAGGCGATCGGGTGGCGTGCCGTCAGGCGGGCCGATCGCCAGGAGGTGTCGGGCCTGGGATAAGTCGTGGCGTCGAATCTGGATCTCGCTGAGCAGCAGCGTGAACCGGCGATTCCATGCGGGATCGGGATCGGCGCGCGTGGCGGCGATCGCCGCTTCAACCAGTGCACGCGCGGCGTCCAGCTCGCCGCGGCGTATCGCGAGGGTCGCGGCGTCCAGCGTACTCTGGTGCTGCGCGGCGCGCGGGATGCAGCCTGCCGCGAGGATCAGCAGAGTGGCGAAGAGGCCCGCGCTACATCGCCCAAGCCCCAAGGTCCTGACCCCCAGCTAGACGCCCCAGGATCCGTTGTCTTCGGTGTCCGCCATCATCAGCCGCATCGGTGCCGGGCAGCACAAATCCAGCCGCAGCATCGTCAGGCGCCGGCGGCAGTCGCTGATGTAAATCTCGCCGAAGTAGATGTCGCCGCAGTCCGGGATAGTGATGACGTTGTCGTCGATCTCCGCGCCGGGATACGGCTTGCCGGCCCATCGCAGCGACTTGACGATCGTGCCGTAGATCGTCCCGCCAGATTCCACGAAACGTCCCTGCCGCGAGGCCGCGGTGCGGCCGGGAACGGCCGCCGTCATGAACAGGCTGGCGCCGTACTCTTTGACGAACTTAGGCGTATCCGCCGCTGTGCGCAGCTTCGAGAGCGTGTCGAAGCGCTGGAACACCGGCGCGTTCAGTTCGACGATGAGTTTGTAGCCGCCGAGCGCGATGCCTTCGAAGGCCGTGCCGGGGTCGAGCGAGATGGACGTTTCGCCGCTGCCTTTCGGGCTCTTCGCCACGAACCCGCCGTAGACGCGCCTGGCCGTGAAAGTGGCCCTGGCGTTGACCACCAGATTGCGCACCTCGGAGTTGACCGCGGTCGTCACCGTCAGCGAGTCCTCCGAGGAGTCGCCGCACAGCGTGTCGGCCCATTTCCCGAGATCGTCAAACAGGCCCTCGGCAAACGTAGACGCTGATCCAAACTGGATCACGTCGCCTATGCGGCCCTTCTCGGCCTTCGCTGTCGATCGGCCGCCGGCGGCAGTCAGCGAACTGGCGGCCGGCGTGTCGATCGCAAGGTCCTTCGGACGGGCGATGCGGCCGCCGATCGCGGCGGCGTTGGCGTGAAATACAAAGCGCGGTTTCAGTTTCAAGGAAGTCGCCTCGAGAGGGGGGAGCGCGTTATTGTGCCACAACCTCGAACGGGTACTCGCTGTCCCCAACGATGAGGACGTAGTGGCCCGGTGCAGGAATCTGTGACGAAGGCACAAGCAGCAGGAGCGGCGCGCCCGGCTGTGGCGCCGGAAGCTTCCCGGAGACCATCACCGCGCCAGCTGCCTTGCGGATGGCGTACGAGAGCCCGGTTCCAGCAACCGTCGAGCTCGCATCAATCGCCAGCGTCACGACCGCCGTATCGCGTGCGACCGTGATCCGAGGTTCCTGCCCCCGGCTCGCGGGGCGCAGCGTGACCGGCGCGAGGGCCATCGGCTGACCGATGGAGCGGCCCGGCGTCGGCGAAAGAGCCTGGTATCCCGCCACGACGGCGAGAGTGGCGGCCGCCGCCCACGGAATCGCCGGCGACTGATACCAGCGGCGTGGTTGCACGTTCTTCCTGCGCCACGCCGCCGAGGCCGTCATGTCGTGCACGGTGTGCACGGCCTGCTCGTTCATCAGGCCGCCGCGAACGCCGTCGCGCATCACGCCGCCCGCGCGCACATCGTCGGCGCACTCGACGCACGAGAAGTAGTGCTCCTCGAACGTCTCGCGCTCCGGCTCGGACATTTCCTCGAGCAGATAGCGTTCAGAGGCAAGCGTGCTGACCGCTTCTTCGTGCGTCATGGTGTCACTTCGGTCCATCGATCCTTGAAATGCGCCTTGGCCCGGTGAAGGAGGACGCGCAGGTAGTTGCGATCCACGTTCATGGCCTGACAGATGTCGTCCTTGTCGCGCTCCTCGATGAACAGCAGTCTCAGCAACTCCTGGTCTTTCTTCGGCAGGCCCGACAGCACCTGCTGGATTTTCTCCCGCTGCTCATCCGCGAGGAGCGTCGACTCTGCCCCTGCCCGCCGCTCGTCGGGGCCGTCGTAGTCCTCTTCGAGCGGCGTCGTCTTCGATCCCGACCGGTACGTCTCGAACAGCACGTTGTTACACACCGAGTTGACGAACGAGCCGAGCGCCTGGGGCGACGAGATGCCGCCTTTCTTCTTCAGCGTCACGAGCACCCGGACGAACGTTTCCTGCTTCGCGTCTTCGACCTGCGCCGCCGAGCGCAGCTTCGAGCGCAGCTTCATCGTCAGCAGATCGCCGAAATACCGTGTGAAATGCCGCTCGGTCTCGGTATCACCGGCAACCAGCCGTTCGATATAGCCCAGGTCGAACTCGAATCGTTCCAGCGGCACGCGGGGCGATCGTACCCCGAACCCGAGCACCTTTCGCTCTGCCGTCTGCCCGGGCGCTATTTCCTAGTGCAGCCGCGGGCGCATCCGTTTCATTTTGTTTGAAGGCGGGCGCCCGAGGCGGCGAGGGCCCGGAGAGACGCCGCGATCGTGGGCTGGGGGGCGAAGAAGTCGAAGTTGCCCGAGGCGGTCGTCAGGTGCAGTTGTTCGGGGTCTGTGGCCGTCTTGTAGGTAAACGTCCCGCTCGGGAAGGTCGCACGGTCGCATCGCGAGTCGTGCACGAACTGGGGATCGCACGCGTAGGACACGGTGCCCGCCGGGTCGATCTCGAGCCATCCCTCGCAGCGCGCCGAGCGATAGTCGATGCCGTGACGGTGGATGACCTGCAGGCGCACGCCTTGCTGGGCCTGCCGGATCTGGTCGCGGACCTGCTGAATGGTCCGCTGCATCGGCGAATTCGCAGGGTAGTACTGCGCGTACGCATTGAGGAAGGCCAGCTCGTCGTCGAAGCGTTTGTCCTTCGTCATCTCCTTCATCTCGTTCAGGATGGCGTCGTTGACCCGTTCGAGGACGTTGAATGCGCCCGGTTCGTTGGCCTGTTGCGCCTGAAGCGCCCAGTGGAGCGCCGAATCGTTCCGCGGCGCCACCAGCCGCCCTGACGTGAGGGCGTCCTGCGCATTGTCCACGTTGCTCGCGCGGCGCGGCGGCGGAGCCTGCGGCGCTGCCGGGGGGACTTCGGCCTCCTTCGTTACCGGCGGCGGCGGCGTGACGGCTCGGGGCCGCTCGACGGGCGCGGGCGGCGCCTGCGTTTCGGCTGCCTGAACCGGCGCGACCGGCGCCGGCGTCACTTGCTGCGGCTTCACGTCATCTGCTGCGGGCGGGCGAACCGCCGGGGGTTCGTCCTTCTTCGCCGGTTCGCCGCCCAGGAACATCGCGCCGACCACGCCGATGACAACGAGCGCTGCCACTGATCCACCGACTGCGTAGATGGCAGTGCGAGATCCGCCCTTTGCGGGCTTGGACGACGACCATCCCAGCGCCCGCTCGAGCGCCGTGACCAGCTTCTCGAAATCCTCGTTCCAGTCCTGTTCGCTGACCTCGAGCGCGTTCCGGCGCGCGAGCGCCTGCAGTTCGCCGGGCAGCTCCTCTTCGGGCGGCATTTTGGCGCCGCCCACCAGAAGGGGAAACACGCGCATGCCGCTGCTGAGCGCGGTCTGAAGCTCCTGCCGAACGGTGTCCTTCGGGTCGTCGAGCCGCCGCTTGCCCGCGGCATCCGTCATCGTCAGCCAGTTCTTGCCGATGACGACGATGCAGGCGTCGGCGTTGCTGAGGACCTTGTCGATGGCTTCGCGCCACTCGATACCGGGTTCGAGCGACCCGACGTCGCGGAACACGCGGTCCGGGTAGAGGGCGTGCAGCCGGTCGTAGAGGCGGCCGGCGTCAGCGCGGCTGTCTTCCCGCCGGTAGTTGATGAAGATCTTGCCGGCTTTCATAGGGTGGCCTGCGGGGAAAGTCAGGGCATTGTGAGCCGACGGCCTCGGCTCGTCAATGCCACCCGTCCCCCACGAGTAGTGAACCGTGCAAGCCGCGCGTTTCATCGCCCCGCGCCCGCGCATCGAGCAGCCGGGGGGCCGGCCCCGGCTGCGGCCGTGCAAGGGCCCCGAGCGGCCCTTGTAACGATTGCGCCCCCGCCATCACCAGCCCCGTGAAAATAGGAGTGACCGCCGATGAAACTGCATTCGCCCCAGCTCGTTTCGTTGTCGGAGGCGAGCCTGCTGCACGCCTTGATGTCGGAGACCCGCCGCCCGAACCTGCTGGTGGTCTGCCGGCGCGTCACCGTCGAAGCCGCCGCCCGCCACATCGTGGCGTACTGCCAACCGCCGTTTCACATGATTGCACTGCCCGGGCTGCTGGATCTGGCCGACGTGAAGGGCGGCACGCTCGTCCTGGCGGACGTGGCGATGATGAGCATGGGCCAGCAGATGCGGCTCTACGACTGGCTGTCGGCGAGTGACGGCTGCCCGCAGGTCGTATCGATCTCGTCTGTCCCGCTGCGGCCGCTCGTTGATGACGGCCGGTTCCTCGAGGCGCTGTTGTACCGCCTCAACCTGATCTATCTGGACGCGACGCCGTATGAGAACGCGGGGCTCGTCCCGGGGACGAAAGAGCAGAACGTCGGCCAGGCGATGCCGTTCCAGCGTGTCGAGGGGCTGATGCAGCGCTCGAGCCCGTCGCGGATTGCGCTCTAGCCGCTGCGATCGACCTCACGTAGCCACGGAGGCACAGAAACCGCAGAGGTCTTTTTCATATGTAGAAACCCTCTGTGCTCTCAGTGTCTCCGTGGCTACGTACGTTTCGTAGACCTCAGTTCCAGCGGAACAGCTTGATGCCGACGGCAAACGTCGCCGCGCCCCACGCCAGCAGGATGACGATGCGCACGCCTTGCGACGCGAGAGACGCGCCCTCGAGCATCACCGCGCGAAGACCTTCGATGAGGGGCGTCAGCGGGAGCAGCTTGATGAGCGGCTGGACGGCCTGAGGAAAGCGATCGGGCGAGAAGAAGATCCCCGACAGCAGCCACATCGGCAGCATGGTCAGGTTCATCAGGCCCGAGACGGTCTCGAGCGTTTTCGCGCGGCACGCCACGACGAGCCCGAGGCCGGCGAAGGTGAACGCGCCGACGAGAATCAGCACCAGCACCGCGCCTATGCTGCCGGCCACGACGACGCCGAAGAAAAGGCGCGCGAAGATCAGGATCACGACGACTTCCGGAATCATGAACACCAGGCGGCTGATCATGACGCCGAGCAGGAAATCGCTGCGGCGCATGGGCGTGGCGACGAATCGTTTGAGCAGCTTGCGGATTCGCATGTCGACGATCGCGAAGCCGACGCCCCACAGCCCGCCGCCCATCAGGCCCATGCCCACCAGGCCGGGCACCAGGAAGTCGATGTAGCGGCTGCCCGGTTCGGTCATCTCCTGATCCGGCAGCGTCGGCACCGGATCCGTCCGGCCTGCCGCTCGCTGGAGCGCTTCGTGCACGGCGCTGCGCGCGAGGCGGCTTTCGGCGCGGCTGCGGTCGAGGACGTACTGATAGCCGCCGTCTGAGGCCACGACCACCACGAGATCCGTCCTGCCGGTTCGCAGGCGCCGCCGGCTGCTTGCCTCGTCGTCCACCTGGACACCGAACGTCAGCGCACTGGCGGTGGACTGCCGGAGCAGCGCGTCGCGCACCGCCTCCGCCTGCGGGCCGGCCTGCACGTCCACCGTGACCTTCTCCACCGGGTTGGCGCGAAAGGCGATGCCCAGCGCGACGACCATGAGCAGCGGGAACCCGTACACCCAGAAGACCGCGCCGGGCTCGCGATAGAACGACCGCAGCCGCGCGAGCACGAGCTGGACGAGCGGCGTCACGACGCGGCCTCGTCGCGGAGATGGCGTCCCGTCAGCGTCACGAAGACGTCCTCGAGGCTCGCGTGGCGCGTGGTGAGGCTGGCGAGTTCGAGCTGGTTCTGGCGGAGGCGCTCGAGGATCGCCGGCAGCGCGAGGTGCGGCTCCGTGACCGACAACGCAAAGTGGTCGGCCTCCTGCCGGACCGCCGTCACGGCCGGCGCCTCGAAGAGGATCGCGGACATGTCGATCGACTCGTCCGTTTCCCGCGCCTCGTTGTTCAGCGTGATGTCCACCACGTGTTCGCCGCCCAGGCTCGCGATCAGCGCGCGCGGCGAGCCGAGCGCGATGACTTTCCCATGATCGACGACGGCCACGCGGTCGCAGAGGCGTTCGGCCTCGTCCATGTAGTGCGTGGTCAGCAGGACGGTGCGGCCCTGCTCCCGGAACGACCGGATGATGTCCCACAGCTGACGGCGCGCCTGCGGGTCGAGGCCCGTGGTCGGCTCGTCGAGGAACAAGACCTCGGGATCGCCGACGAGCGCGGACGCCACCGCGAGGCGCTGCTGCTGTCCGCCCGACAGCTTGCCGACCCAGACGTCTGCTTTTTCCTCGAGCGACACGCGCGCGATGGCTTCGTCCGGGGTGATCCCCTGGCGATAGAAGCTGCGAAACAGCGTCAGCGTTTCGCGGACGGAGAGCTTGTCCGAGAGCTTGGTCTCCTGCAGCGAGATGCCGATCCGCTGGCGGATGTCGTTGTCCTGCCGGCCCCAGCGCATGCCGAGGACTTCGACTTCGCCGGACGTCGCGTCGAGCAGTCCCTCGATGATTTCGATGGTGGTCGTCTTGCCGGCGCCGTTCGGCCCCAGCAGGCCGAAGCACTCGCCCCGTTCGACGGCGAGGTCGAGGCCGCGCACCGCCTCGACCGGCGGCTTGGCGGCGTACGTCTTGACGAGATTGGCGCAGCGGATGGCCAGCACGCGAACAGCATACTGGACACTCCTGGTCCTTGGCGCTTCGTTCTTGGGCCTTGGTCCGTCCGGGGCTTTGTGCGGGCACGGGCTTGCCGTTCAAACCCGTCACCGTAACGATTCTGCGGCGACGGGAAAAGGAAGATCACGAGAGCAATGCGAAAATGCTGCGCCGCTGGATAGCGGCCAGGAACGGACTGACGACTAGGGACGGACCAAGGCCGGACCAAGGCCGGACCAAGGCCCAAGAACCAAGCACCAGGGACCAATTAGTCCCGTGCGTCGTGATCCGAATCCGAATCGAGGTACCGGATGCGCTTGTGGACGTCCGTGTTGATGGAGTGATACGGCTGCGCGAGGTTGCCGGGGTCGAACAGCGTCTGCCGCATGTGCTCGGCATCGTCGTTGCCGATGGCGTCGGTGAAGATCGGCAGCAGATATTCGATGCCGAGCCGCGACGGCTTCATCATCAGCGGATCGTAGAACGCGGGGTGCATCTGCCGCGCGTGGATCAGGCCCCAGCGATCGCGGAACCGGTTGGCGTCGTAGCCCTCGACGTGGAAGCCGTTCTGGGAGTGGTACTGGAGGACCGACACCGCGTTGTTGCGCCCCTCCACGAGCAGATCGACGGCCTTGGCGCCCAGTGCGGCTGCGTAGAACCGGTCGAACAGGATCGGCCGGCCGCCGCGCTGCGTGTGGCCGACCTTCCTGGTGAAGATCGCCTCGCGCGCCGAGCTGCCGCGGCGATACAGCTGGAAGTAGCGATCGCCGAGCTCCTTGATCATCCGCTCGCGCAGCGCCTCGGCCGCGCCCGACAGCAGGACATTGCCGGCGGGATCCATCGACGTGGACACGGCGCCCAGTTCGTTGCCGTCCTCGTCCACGACGCCTTCGCCGCACACGATGACGACGTTTTTCTGGAGCGCGTAGAGGTGCTTGACGCGCTCGACCAGCAGCTTCATGTCGAGGGGATGCTCGGGCACGAGGATGATGTCCGGCTGTCCGTACGCCGTGCCCAGCGCGATGTATCCCGAATGCCGTCCCATCACCTCGATGATCGCGATGCGCCGATGACTCTCCGCCGTAGTCCGGATGCGCTCGACGCCCTGCGCCGTGACCAGCACCGCCGTGGCGTATCCCGGCGTCGCGTAGTTGACGATGTGGTTGAGATCGAAGTTGGCGTTGGACGGCGTGCGCGTGTAGCGGTAGCCGTGGCTCGCGTCGGGATCCTTGACGCGGACCCATTCGTCGGGTTCGCTCGGGTAGTTCAACCCCAGATCGTTGTCGATCGTCTTCGGCGCCAGGACGGTGGGCAGCCGCTCGGCCAGTGGCTGCAGCGCGTTGAGCGTGCCGTCGCCGCCGATGGCAATCAGCCCTTCGATGCCGAGCTTCGAGAGGCGCGCGGAGATGAGATCGAGCTCGGCCTTCTTTTCCGGATCGATGTAATCGCGCGACGAGCCGATGAGCGTGCCGCCCTTGGTCGGATCGAGCTCGGGAATTTCCTGGAAGAGCGGGTTCAGGTGGAGATGAGGGACACGCGGGTTGAACAGGCAGTTGAAGCCCTTGATCAGCCCGTAGATCTCGATCCTCAGCTTGTTCGCGCGGACCACGGCGCCGTGAATGGCCGCGTTCAGGGCGGGTGTGTCGCCGCCGGCGGTCAGGATGCCGATACGCTTCATCTCGTCTGATTTTAGCGCGTATCGCGCGCCGGGCCCGCGCCCGTGGTGCAACGTTCTTGTAAGGCTGGCATCGCACACCAGCACAGGAATGTTGGAATTGCACCGCGCGGGGACGTTTCGCGTGCTGCATCCGCGCGGCATGCTCGTTGCGAGCGGCCCAGACGGTCTCTGGCATGATCCTGTCGCCGATTCTCGTTCTCGATCCCCGAAGGTCGAACGCGACCTCGCGTTCGTGATGGGCTGCCTGTCCGAGGTCCTCGACGAGGCACACGAGCACGCCCTGTCGCGCCAGCTGCCCTGGCGCAGCGGCCCGGCGCCCGGCGACGCCGATCCGCCATCGCCCGACCGGTTGTCGCGGCGTACTCGATCGCGTTTCATCTGCTGAGCCTGGTGGAACAGAACGCGGCGATCCAGCAGCAGCGCTCCACCGAGGCCGCGCACGGACTGTCGGCGCTGCAGGCGCTGTGGGGACAATGCCTCGAGCAGCTGAGAGACCGCGGCGTCACGCCCGATCAGATCGCCGCGACGCTTGCGGCGGCATGCAGGTCGAGCTCGTGCTGACCGCGCACCCGACGGAAGCGAAGCGCACGATTGTCCTCGAGCACCACCGCAGCCTGTACCTGTTGCTCGTGAAGCGCGAAAACCAGGTCTGGACGCCCAACGAGCAGCGCGCCATCCGCGACGAGATCAAGACGCTGCTCTCGCTCCTGTGGCGCACGGGCGAAATCTTTCTGCACAAGCCTGACGTCGCAGCCGAGCGGCGGAACGTCATGCATTACCTCTACAAGGTGTTTCCCGAGGTTTTGCCCGCGCTCGACGCGCGGCTGCGTGCAGAGCTGGCAGCACGTCGGCTTCGATCCCGATCTGCTTCGGTCGCCCGAGCAGCTGCCGCGGTTCCGTCTGGGCACATGGGTGGGCGGCGATCAGGACGGGCACCCGCTGGTCACGCCGGACGTCACGCGGGAGACGCTCGAGGATCTGCGGCTGCACGGCTTGCTGCTGCTGCAACGTCAGCTCGTCGACCCTGGGCCGGCAGGTGAGCCTGTCGGATCGCCTGGAGCCGCCGCCCGCCGCGTTGAGCGCCCGCGTGAGTGATCTCGTGGACGCGCGCACCCCGCCCGCCCAGCGCGGGGCAGACCTTCATGAGCCCGGGGAAACCTGGCGCCAGTTTGTCGACCTGATGCTCGCGCAGCTGCCGCTCGAGAGTGTCTACCCGGAGGGCGGGCGCCTGCCGCCCGGGATCGGGAGGGTACCTGCACGCCGTCGAGCTCATCGCGGATCTGCGGCTGCTGCACGACTCGCTCGTCGCCGTCGGCGCCTGGCGTGTGGCCGATGCCGCCGTGTCGCCGGTGATTCGCGCGGCGGAGACGTTCGGGTTTCACCTGGCGTCGCTCGACGTCCGCCAGAACAGCGCGCTTCTACGAGCGCGCGATCGAGCAGCTGCAGCGTGCCGCCGGGCTCGAGGCATCCGGCTATCCGCGCTGGACCGAAGAAAGACGGCTCGAGTTCCTCGATCGCGAGCTGGCGTCGCCGCGGCCGTTTCTCCGCGCGGATCGTGTCGGCGGGCCCCGAAGCCGACGCGGTACTGGGGACCTTCCGCGTGCTCGCCGATCATGTACGCGAGCGTGGGCCGGACGGCGCTCGGCGCGCTCATCGTCAGCATGACGCGCCGCGCGTCCGATCTGCTCGGCGTGTACCTGCTCGCGCGCGAAGTCGGCCTGACGACGAATGACGGATCGGGGATGGCGTGCCGGATGCCGGTGGTGCCGCTGTTCGAGACGATCGACGACCTCGCGCGAAGCCCGGAGATCCTGCGCGCGTTCCTGCAGCATCCCCTCACGCGGCGGAGCCTCGAACAGCAGCCGAGGCGAACGCGTCCAGCAGGTCGTCGTCGGCTACAGCGACAGCAACAAGGACGGCGGCATCCTCGCGAGCCTCTGGTACGCTCTATCGCGCCGAAGCGGCGCTCGTCCGCGTCGGACGCGAAGCGGGCGTGCGAATCCGTTTCCTGCACGGCCGCGGAGGCACCATGTGCCGCGGCGGCGGGCCCGAGCACCGGTTCGTGAAGGCGATTCACCCGTCGGCGCTGAACGGCGACCTGCGCGTGACGGAGCAGGGCGAGGCCATCGAGCAGAAGTATCGCGAACCGCCTGACCGCGGTTTACAACCTGGAGCTGCTCTTCGCGGGCGTCGCGCGCGCGACGCTCCTCGACCGGCATGTGCCCGAGCCGCCGCACGTGCTCGAGCCCACGATGGACTGGCTCGCCGAACGAAGCCGGCAGACCTACACCGCACCTGCGGCAGCGCGACGGGGTTCCTCGCATTCTTCCGCCAGGCCACGCCGATCGACGTCATCGAGGAAAGCCGCATCGGGTCCCGTCCGTCGCGCCGGACCGGGCAGCCCGCGCTCGACGATCTCCGGGCGATCCCGTGGGTGTTCAGCTGGAGCCAGGCGCGATTCGTCATTCCAGGTTGGTACGGTGTGGGAAGCGCGCTCGAGGCGCTGCAGGCGGAACAGCCCGGACGAGTTCGCCGGACTCTCACACCATCTCTACACCTGGGCGCCGCTGCACTACGCGCTGAGCAACGCCGCCACGTGCATCGCGGCCGCCGACCTCGACGTCATGCGCGCCTATGCCTGCCTCGTCGACGACGACGACGTGCCGGGCGCACGTCTTCGAACTGATCGACCGGGAGTTCGAGCGGACGTCGCTGATGCTCGAGCGAATCTACCGGGGGACGCTCGCCGAGCGCCGCCCGAACATTCATGCAACCATGCAGATGCGACGCGCGCCGCTCCGCGTCCTGCACGATCAGCAAATCGCCCTGCTGCGCGACTGGCGACGAGCCAACGGCCTCGGCGATCAGGAAGCCGCGGCCGCGCTCCTGCCGTCGCTCCTGCTCACCGTCAACGCGATCGCGGGCGGGTTGGGCGCGACGGGCTAATCGCCTCTCATCACGAAGACACGAAGACACGAAGCTAATCTTTGTACAGACCGTTCTTCGTGGCCTTCGTGCCTTCGTGATTTGCCGGCCTTGATGACTGGCGCTCTTCAGCGAAGACTCCGGAGCGTCCACAGGGCGGCACCGAGGGCGACGGCCATTCCCGTCAGGGGGCCGGCCGCCATCCTCGCGAAGCGCGGGCTACCGAGCGTCGCGGCCACGCCCAGTTTCAACAGGCAGTTCGTCAGGATGCCGACGGTGATCACTTGCGCGGCGACGGCAGGCATGTGGCCGGCCGTCGGCGTGGTGGTCATTGAAATCGTCAGCGCGTCCACATCGGTCAGCCCGAGCACGGCGCCTGACACGAGCAGGCCAGGGTTGCCGAACACGCGTCCCGCCGCGTCAACGGCGAACAGGACCAATTGAAAGACCACCGCCATCTGCAGCGCGGGGCCGAGTTGCAGCGGGTTGGCCGGCGGCCCGGCCTCGCCTTTCGTCGCCGTTCTCCACCAGAACGCAAGGGCGGCCGCGCCGACCGCGAACGGCAGCACCAGATACGGAACCAGGAAGCGCGCGACCGGCAGGTTCAGCACTGAGGCGGCGACCAGCACGCGCGGAAACAACATCGTGCACGCGCCGATCGCGCCGGCAGCGAGAGGGTCCGACAGCTTCTGCTCCCGGCGGCTCAGTCGCGAGAACGTGAACGTCGTGTTCGTCGACGAAATCAGGCCGCCGAGGATGCCGGCCAGCGGATACCCCTTGCCCGCGCCGAAGGTCCGGCGCGCCAGATAGCCGGCGAAACTCAGGCCGGTGAAAAACAACACGAGCATCCAGAGCGCCCGCGGCTTGACTCCGCCGAACGGTCCGACGGGGCCCTCCGGCAGGAGCGGCAGGATGACGACCGCCATCACGCCGAAACGCGCTGCGGCCCGCATCTCCGCGTCGTCGAGCTTCGCGACGAGGGCGTGGAGCCTCGACTTCTCGACGAGCAGCAGCGTCGTCACGGCGACGATGCCGCTCGCGAGCGCCAGCGAGCCCATCCCGCCGGCGAGACCGGCGCCCACGACGATCAATGCCGCCGTCTCGGTCGTCGCATCCACGTCCACGCGGCTCGCGGCCACGTAGCCGGCGATGATGAGCGCGACAGCCCCCGCCATCAGGACGACGGCGAAGCTGGTCAGGTTGAGCGTGACGAGCCAGCCCGCGAGGCCGGCGACGCCCCCGAGCATGGTGAAGGTGCGAACGCCGCCGAACCGCGCGCGCGGCCCGCTCGCGTGCCCCGACCACTCGCGCTCGACGCCGATGGCCGCACCGCCAAGGGCGGCAACCACGATGCGCAGAAGCGTGGACGCGTCGGTCAAGGAACCGAGTCTAACGGAGGTTCAGGGTTCAGGGTTCAGGGTTCGGCCATCCGAACCCCGAACCGGACCTCTTGGACTCGCGGACCTTTTGGACCAGCGGACCTCTCGGACCGTGGACCTGTGGGACCTCTTGGACCTGGTGGTGTTAAGGCCGATCGATGGTGACGTCCGGCGACGTCCAGTGCTCGGTGTGCGCGGCGATGTCGAGATCGCCGAGCGCCTTCAGCACCGTCAATTCGATCCGGTACGTGCCGTCGGCCACCGGCCGCAGCTTGCCTCCGGGCCGGCGCATGACCGTGCCATCCCACGTCACTGCGAAAAAGCCCGTCGCCGAACTGTTGCGCGGCAGGAACTCCTCGATGTCGGCGAAGCCCGCGGATTCTCCTGTCGACTGATCGATGACCTCGAGTTTCAGCGTCCGCGGCTGATGATCGAGATGTACGAGGAAATACGGGACGTCGTCGCCCTGCAGCGTGTAGGTGGCCCCGTTCGGCTGGTTGAACAAGCTCGTGCCAACGAGCTTGGCGAGCCATGGGAACCCCGCGGGCGTGGGCGTCAGCACCTGGATGGCCTGGTAGTCGCCGTTGTACCCGGCGTAGGGAACACGCAACGGGCTGCTGCCGTCGTCTGGCGTGAAGACGATGTATCCGCCGAACAGCCGCGCTGCCGGGTCCGCGGCCGGCGGCGTGATGGTGACGTCGATCGAGCCGGCGTCGCCGTGATGATTGTGGCCGCCGCCGATGGTGACGGTCGGCGCGCTGAACGCGACGCTGGCGAAACCGGGGCGGAACGACGGTGTGAACGTGTTGGCGCCCGTCGCGAGCGCCGGCTCGTGCGTCAGCGTGTAGGTGACGGGATCATCGTCGTCGTGGCCGTGCCCGTTGTGTTTGTGCCCCCAGTGATGGTGATCGCGGCGGTCGTCGCCATCGTCCACAGCGATGCGGAGCCGCTTCGTGACGGAGCCGGTCTCGATCTCGCCGAGCGCGAGGCTGCTCGGCGAGACGATCGCGTCAGCCTGCACCGCGTCGTCGATGCGCAGCATGCCCGCGCCCTGGCGATGGACGTTGTCGAGCAACCCGAGCCCGGGGTTGCCCCACCACAGCGCCGGCCGCGCCGAGTTCTGCAGACGCTGCTGAACCTCCTCCGGGCGGGCGTCAGGCCGCGCCTCGAGCAACAACGCAACGGCGCCGGCGACGTGCGGCGACGCCATCGACGTCCCGCTCAGGTTGCCGTAGCCGCCCTGTTCGAGCGGCAGCGTCGAGCGAATCGTGCCGCCGGGCGCGCCGATATCCGGCTTGAAGCTGAGATCGGGCGGCAGCCCGTAGGACGAGAAGCTGGAGATCAGGCCGCCGGTCGGCTGCGCTTCGCTCGTGACCAGTGACGTCCAGGTCATCGTGACGCCGCCGCCCGCGATGCGCCCATCGATCAGCACGCCGCTGGCGGCGCTGACGCTGACGACCGGAATGGTGATGGGCGGCGTTCCCGCGACCGTCGGCGAGATGAAGCCCGGGGCGTTGTTGTACAACACGACGCCCGCCGCGCCCGCAGACTGCGCGTTGAACGCCTTCTGATAGAAGGAGCAGGTCCCGCGCCGAATCAGGGTCACGCTCCCAGTCAGGCTTCCGGGAGCGAGGGCCGCGCAGGCGTCGGCAGCGCTCGCGGGCGTGCCGGTTCTCGCCATCGGGAACGACCCCGTGACCGGTGGCGCCGGGCGCGCCCGTCGCGGCGACGTAGCCGATCCTGGTGCCATCCGGTGACAGCGTGAACGCCACGAGGTTCGCGTGCGAGTTGTCGAACGACGCGACGCCGATGACGTTTGTCGCCACGCCGGGCGCGGAGGCGCTGTAGAGGCCGAGCGCGCCCTCGTTGCCGATCGACGCCACGACGACAATGCCGTGTTTGACGAGGTTGTCGGCGGCCTTCGCCGTGGGGTACTGCGGCCACTGCAGCGCGCTGCCGATGCTCATGTTCACGACGTCGGCGCCGTCGGCCCGCGCGCGCTCCATGGCCTCGAGCATGATGTCGGAGGTCGTCGACCCTTCGCAGCCGAAGACGCGGTAGGCCCGGAACCTGACGTCGGGCGCGACGCCTTTGAGGACGCCGTTCGCGCCGATGATGCCGCTCACGTGTGTGCCGTGGCCGTTGCAGTCGTCGGGGTCGTCGTCGGGCACGGGCACGGGGTTGTACGCCGGGTTCGCGGGGTCGGAGTTGAACGCGTCACCGACGAAGTCGAAGCCCTTCTCCACGCGGCAGCCGCGACCGAAGCAGCCGCCGAGATCCGGGTGGTTGTAGTCGATGCCCGTGTCGATGACGGCGACCTTTACGCCGCGGCCCGACAGCCCGAGCTTGCTCTGGGCGATGTCGGCGCCCGTCATCTTGATGGCCGTCACGAGATCCGCGACCGCGCCCGGCGGTTCCTCGGCCTGCTGGAGCGAGATCCGGACCACCGGGTACACCGCCTGCACGCCCGGAAGCGAGCGCAGCTTCGAGACCTCGCCTGCCGTCGCGCGCACGGTGACGCCGTTCCAGAGGTCGCGATAGCTGTGTCCGCGCGAGTACCGGACGCCGGCGCCCGCGGCGGCCGCGTGAAAGCTCGCTTCTTCGCGCGTGAGCGTGGTGAGGGCCGTGCCTTCCACCGCAGGAGGACTTGCGAGCTCGACGAACCACGAATCTGACGATTCGTTCTCGAGCATCGGCACAGACTGCACCGTCTGCCCGGATACGATCATGCTCGCGAGCAGCAGGCTCGCAGCGATCCCCCCAAGAAATGCGCGCATGGCAGCCTCCTCGCCGGAGTGAGATGTAATCGGTGGGCGCGCATTGTATTAACATCGCCGACGCCGATTGTCGAGGAACCTTGCACACTTGTTTTGTGCAACTCTTCAGCAAGGAATTTCGCGGACGCACACGTGACTGAACTGAGCTGGCGGTGGATCGCCCTGATGTTGACGCTGCCGCCGCTGGCGGGATGGCTGGTCGCGTTGCCGTTCTGGCGGAAGGGCGAGATGATCCTCGGGAACCTGGTGGGCACGATCCTGATTTTCGGCGCGGGTGTGGCGCTGATCGTGCGGGAGTCGATCGAGTTGAACGGGGTGATCGCCAGGTGCATCGACGCGGGCTACACGTGCTGGCCGGTGCCGAGCGCCTTCGTTCGCTACGCGATCTACGCGGCCATCGCGCTGCTCGAAGTCGCGGTCCTGTTCAGCTGGAGCCTGCGCGTCGAGCGCCAGATGCGCAACCGCCACTACGCGCCCGAATGGCGCTAATCATCTAATCATCTGGTCATTTGATCATCTGGTCATCGTTTTGAAATTTGATCAATCTTCAGATTGATCAACGATGACCAGATGACCAAGATGACCAGATTCGCTATACGGTGAGCGCGTCGAGGGCGAGGCGCTGCTTGTCCAGGCGCGCTTCGCGTTCCTTCGCGAAACGTTGAACGCCGGCGAAGATCGAATCTTTGTCCAGGTGCGCCTCGGCGATGACGTCCGGTTCGAGGCCGCCGCTGAGCCACTGGTTGTCCCAGTCCGCCGTGAGCGAGTAGTCGTCGGCCTGAGGGCCGACGTTGCGCAGCGGCCACACGCGCCGCGTGCCGCCGGTGACGAACATCAGGTCCTGGCGTGCCTCCGCGGCGGCAGCACCGACTGCTGGTAGCTCCCGGGCTGCCGGTCGAACAGCTCCTCGCTGATCGCCGACACGACCTTCACGTTGATCCCCGCCTGCTCGAGTTTCGGCAGAATGCTCACGAGGTTGAAGGTCGCGCTCGACCCCTGCGCGACCACGTAGCCGTGTTTCGGCTTGCCTGGCGCGAAGTCGCGGATCACGTACAGCCCCTTAGCGGCGGCTTTGAGATCCGTGTCGGCGAACGTGCTGCGGTCGGCGACGGGGAAGTCGGGCCGCGCCACTTCGATCGTGATGATGCCGACCTTCTTGTCGCGCGCCGCGATCTCTGCCGCGGCGAAGTAGCCGGCTGCCACGTCGTTGTAGTCCCAGAAGCTCAGGTTGATGACGTGCCCGCGCGGGAACAGCTTCCACACCTGCGGCGAGAAGATGCCGAAATGCGTGCGCGCATCGGCCGCGGTTTCCGGGCCCGAGTGCGCCGCCAGGATGTGCAGGACGCCCGTCCGGAAGCGGCTGTCCTGGTTCTGCTGGCTCCAGACGCGCGCCGGCAGATACATCAACGGCGTGAACGCGCCGTAGGTCCCGCTGAACGCCCAGACGCCGGCGAACTTGTCCGGATCGACGGACGCGTTCTGGCTCACGAGGCCGATCGCCGTCGAGACGTTGCCTGCTTCCTGAATCGCGGCCTTGAGTCTCGTGCCGCTCGGGTTCGTTTCCGGGTCGTAGTGACCCCAGAGGCTCCCGTGCTCGAGGTTCACCGACTCGGACAGATCCGCGGCGACAGTCAGCGCGCGGTTGTCCGTCACGTAGTTCAGCCACTTGACGATCTCGGAGATCGCCCGCCGCGCGCCCGCCGTCTCGCCGGCCTTCCGGAACAGCGCGACCTTCACCTCTTTCTTCGCGCCGCCAGGATTCGTCACCGCGAGCGTCTGCGTCGTCTCCGGGAGGTTGGCGACGCGCAGGCGATCGTCGAGGAACGGGTCTTCTTTCACGTCGATGCGGAGCGGGAAGTCGTCCTTCACCATGTCGCCGAGCTCGACGAGGCGGTCCGACAGCCAGTCGCCCAGCCCGTTGCGATCGAGCGCGGACATCGCGACGTCCATGTTCGTCTTGAACTGCAGCAGACGTTCTCTCGTGTCGGTGACGGGACCTTTTTCCATCCCCTCGAACTTCACGCCGTATCGCTCCTCGAACGTCCGCGCCAGGGCGACGATGTAGTCGGTGTTCATCTTGAAGCCGAAGGGGTGGCTCTGGTAGCTGACGATCTGATCGACCCCTCCGGGAATCTTTCCGCCGACCGCGGCGGGCCAGTAGCCCTTCGTCGTCTTGCCGATGACGATCATCGGCCGCCGATCGCTGCTGTCCCAGCCTTCCATCGTCTTCAGGACGTCAAGGATCTGACCGTAGTCGTGTCCGTCCGGGATCGTGAAGACGTTCCATCCGTACGACGTCCACTGATCCTTCAGCTTGTAGCCGTCGAACTTGCTGTGCACCACGCCGCCGATGAGCGCATCGTCGATGCCGGCGTTGTTGTCGGAGAAGAACACGCGCAGCCGCTTGCCGGTCTGGAGCGCGATGGCCTGTGTCTTCAGTTCCTGCGCGTGTCCGGCGCACATGGCGAACTCGCCCTCGAAGGCGACGATTTTCGGCCGGCCCATCGGCGCGCCGACGATGTCCCAGAACGCGGCCTTGCCGGCGGCGGTGGCGATGCCGACGCCGGAGGGCCCGCCGTTGACGTCGTTGGTGACGTCGGTCGACTCGATGTGGCCGGACAGCGCGCGGATGCCGCGGCCCCTGGCCTGCGCGAAACGCGGGTGATCCGCGAGGCCGTTGTCGGCGAGCAGGGTCGTCAGCGCGCCCGCGCCGCGCCGGAAGCCCAGCGCGTCAATCGACAGCATCGCGACGTCCGGGGCGACGTAATACTTCCGGTCGCCGGTCGCCTGATATCGGCGCGCGAGCGCTTCGCCCATGATGATCCACAGCGCGTAGCACGTCGGCGCGCAGTGTCCGGCCGCGAGCATGAACTTGTCGCTGTAGGGATGCTTGGGGCGGCGGTAGTCGTACCGCAGCCCGCCGTTGTCGGGGCCGGCGAGATGGGTGGCCACGTTGAACGGCGTATAGGCCAGCGGCCCGCCAAAATGCCCGGTCTGGGCGTAATTTCCCAGCAACGTGAGGGTCATGCACGTCATGAACCCCACATCTTCCATGCGCTCACGGTCGGTCATCCGCGTTGTCTCCGTTGTATGAATCGGGTCCTTGTGAGGCCAGGGACCGCAAAGATTCTACCCCGATGGGGTATAACGATCGGCATCATGGAGGCCAACGCATCTGACGCGCTGTCCAGGGCCTATCTGGCCGACACGCTGCGCTCCTTCCGCATGTACAAGAAACTCGGCGACGCCGCCATGGCCCAGGTAGTGGCGGACGCGGATCTTGTGCGGCAAATCGACCCGGGGTCGAACAGCCTCGCCACGATCGTGAAGCACATCGGCGGCAACCTGCGCTCGCGATTCACCGACTTCCTCACGACGGATGGCGAGAAGCCGGATCGCGATCGCGACGCGGAATTCGAGATCGCGTCGCCGCCGTCGCGTGAAGAGATCCTCAGCTGGTGGGAATCGGGCTTCAGCGCCGCCCTCGGCGCGATCGAGGCGCTGCAACCAGCGGATCTGACGCGCACGGTCCACATCCGCCACGAACCCTTTCTCGTCGTCGAAGCGCTCAACCGGCTGGTGACGCACCTGGCGTATCACGTCGGACAAATGGTGTACGTCGCGCGGCACCTCGCGGGCGACCAGTGGACCACGCTGAGCATCCCGAAGGGGCAGTCGAGGCAGTACGGCGTCGGCTCGTTCAAGGACGGCGCCGTGCCGCGTCGAATGGCCTGACACTCGCACGATGTAACGAAGCATCCCTTTGTAAGACGCTGAAGCCTCAGTTGCTCCCGCCGAGCGCCTTGAAAAACCCGTTCAGTTCCGCAAACGGCGTCAGACCGTCGAGGCTGGTGAATCGGCCCTCCGCGGCGATGTCCTTCGCGGACTCGATGAACCGCGTCCAGGCAGCGCGGGCGAGCGCCGAGCCGACGCTGATGCGGCGGACGCCAAGCGCGGCCAGATCGGCCACCGTGAGCCCGATGTTCCGGCCGACGAGGACGTTGACCGGCGTCGGCGCGAGTGCGGCGGTGAGCGCCCTGATGTCGTCGCGCTGATAGATGCCCGGCGCGAAGAGGACGTCGGCGCCCGCCTCGGCGTACGCCGTCAGCCGGCGAATCGATTCCCGCAGCGCATCGTCATGGCCGGCCAGAAAGCATTCGGCCCGCGCGGTCAGCAGCACGGCGGTGCCGGACTCGTCGATCGCGGCGCGCGCGGCGGCCAGCCGCTCGACCGCCTGCGGCAGGTCGTAAAGGGGCCGTGCGCGATCGCCTGTCGCGTCTTCGATCGAGAGCCCCGCGACGCCGGTTGCCACACATCGCCTGACGCTGGCCGCGACGCCTTCCGGATCGCCCCCGTAACCGGACTCGAAGTCCGCGTTGATCGGCAGATCCACCGCGTCGACGATGTCCGCGATATGGCCGAGGACGGCATCCACCGGCATTGCGCGTGACGAGTCCGGCAGGCCGCGCGAGAACGCGAACCCCGCGCTCGTCGTGGCAAGCGCCTGAAAGCCGAGCTGCCGGAGATAGCGAGCCGAACCGGGATCCCACGGGTTCGGGATGACGAAGCAGCCGTGCTCGTGCAGGGCCCGGAATGCCGCGCGGCGGGCCGGAAGATCGGAGGTCGAGGAAGGTGTGCTCATGTGTGCTGATTTCCTGCCGGGATCCCGCCGCCGTTCTTATCGAAATGTTATATTCTGCACGGCTGACACGCGCCCAGCGGGACGGCAACTATACGACGGAGGAAGTCCGATGCGGGATTTACCTGAATCGATCGGTACCAAGCGGCGAAGCTGGCTCTCGTGCTTCGTACTCGCCACGGCAATCTGCGCGTGGCCCCACGTGGCGGCGGCGCAATCGATCGCCGGCACCGTGAAGGACACCTCCGGCTCGGTGCTGCCGGGCGTAACGATTGAGGCGTCGAGCCCCGCGCTCATCGAGAAGACCCGAACGGCCGTGACCGACGGGTCGGGTCAGTACCGCGTGGAAAACCTCGCACCGGGCGTCTACACCGTCACCTATACGCTCACCGGCTTCGCGACGGTTCAGCGCGCCGGCGTGGACGTGCAGTCCGGCGTGACGATCACGCTCAACACCGAGCTTCGCGTCGGCGCCGTCGCGGAGACGATCACCGTGACCGGCGAGACGCCCGTCGTCGACATCCAGAACAGCACGCGCGTGCAGAAGGTCCTCGAACGACCAGCTCGTCTCGGCGCTGCCGGCGACTCGAGGGTACGGCAACCTGCTGGCCACGGTGCCCGCCATTCAGGCGACGGGGCTTGCGAACACCGGGACCGCGCCGGCGATGAACTTCTTCACTTCACGCGGCGGCCGAAGCAACGAAGGCACCATCCAGATCGACGGCATGAACGTGGGGTCGGCGTTCAACGGGGGCGGCGTGTCGAGCTACGCGTACGACACGTCGAACTCCGCCGAAGTCCAGATCACCGTCGCCGGCGGCCTCGGCGAAACCGACCGCGGCGGCCCACAGTTCAACCTCGTGCCGAAGACGGGCGGCAACACCTTCAGCGGCACGTACTTCGGCAGCATCGCCGGCGAGTGGTCGCAGGGCAGCAACCTCGACGACACGCTGCGCTCGTACGGCATCGCCGATCCCGCGACGCTGTTCAAGAGCTGGGACACCAGCTTCGCCATGGGCGGCCCGATCAAGAAGGACACGCTGTGGTTCTACGCCGTGACGCGGACGCTCGGCGCGTATACCGGCATCGCGAACTTCTATGCCAACGCGAACGCCGGCGACCCGACGAAGTGGAACTACGTCGCCGACCGCGGCATCCAGGAGCGAAACGCGAACAGCCAGAAGGTCCTCGGTTCACGGTTCACGTTGCAAGCCACGCCGCGCAACAAGTTCAGCTTCTACTACGACTACCAGAAGGACTGCCAGGGCGGCGCGTTCACGAAGGACAGCGGCGGGTGCCGCAGCCGCGGCGACGACTGGGTCGCCGTCGGCGCGTTCGGCACGTGGGCGCCCGAGGCTGCCCACATGTGGGACGATCGCGAGAAGATCACGCAGGCCAGCTGGTCGTCGCCGGTGACGAGCCGCCTGCTGCTCGAGGCCGGGTTCTCGCAGTACGTCAGCAACTGGGGCGGCCAGACGCCGCCGGGCGCCCTCGACACGCTGCCGTTTGTTCCCGTCCTGGAGCAGAGCGCGGTGGGCACGGGCGTGCCGGTCGCCAACTTCATCTACCACGGCTTCGCGGGCCTGGGAAACAACTACCAGTCGCACAACGTGTGGCGCGCCTCGGGCACCTACGTGACGGGCGCGCACAGCCTGAAGGTGGGCTACCAGGCTGCCTACGAAGTGACGAATCTCTTCGGCAACTACGCGTCGCACGGGCTGCAGTACCGCTTCAACAACGGCGTGCCGAACCAGCTCACGCAGCGCATCACGCCGTGGCAGCAGGGGAACCGCACGCGGTACGACGGCTTCTACGCGCAGGATCAGTGGACCGTCAAGCGGCTGACCCTGCAGGGTGCGGTCCGCTACGAGCACGCGTGGAGCTTCTTCCCGGAAGGCCAGAGCGGGCTGCTGGCCGACAGCGTGTTCGGCGGCAAGGCGTACACGCTGCCCGAGGCCAAAGGCGTGAAGGGCTACAACGACATCGCGCCGCGCATGGGCATGGCCTACGACATCTTCGGGACGGGCAAAACGGCCGTCAAAGTGAACCTCGCCAAGTACTGGCAGACGGCCAGCAACGACGGCAACTACCAGACGGCGAACCCCGCCGCCACGTTCGTCCAGACGACGACGCGGTCGTGGGTGGACGGCAACAGGAACTTCACGCCGGACTGCGATCTCAACAACCGCGCGGCCCAGGACAACCGGCCCTCGGGCGGCGACCTGTGCGGCGCGTGGGACGTGGCGAACTTCGGATCGATTGCGACGGCGACCGTGCTGAACCCGGCCGTGCTCGAAGGCTGGGGCATCCGTCCCTACGACTGGCAGTTCAGCGCGTCGGTGCAGCAGCAGATCATGCCGCGCATCTCGGCGGAGATCGGCTACAGCCGGCGGTGGTGGGGCAACTTCTTCTTCACCGACAACCGCGCCGTCGGCCCGCAGGATTTCGACACGATGACGTTCAAGGCGCCGACGAACGCCAACCTCCCGAACAGCGGGCAGAACGTTTCGTACGCGCTGCTCAAGGATTCCGGGTTCGGCAAGCTGGACAACTACTACACGTTTGCCAGCGACTACGGTGACGTCGACTACCACTGGCAGGGCATTGACCTGAGCGTCGACGCGCGGCCGCGCAACGGCGTGACGCTGCAGGGCGGGTTCACCACCGGCGCCGGCTTCCGCGACTACTGCGCCGTCACCGCCAGGCTCCCGGAGCTGCTGAACGTGCTCGGCACCCAGCAACCGCTGGATTCGTGCCACATCCAGGAGTCCTGGCTGTGGAACTGGCGCGGGCTGGTCACCTACGTGTTCCCGAAGGTCGACATCCAGGTCAGCGGGATTCTTCGATCGATGGCGAACACCGCGCCGACCAACGATCCCGCGTCGAATGGCGCCTCCCTGGCCGCCAACTACGTCATGACGAACGCGCAGGTCATCGCCGCGGCCGGCCGGCCCCTCGCCGGCAACGGGCAGAACATCACCGTGAACTTGAGCAAGCAGGGCGACATTTATCCCGACCGCCTCAACACGGTTGACATGAGGTTTTCGAAGATCATCCGGATCAAGAAGACCCGGAGCAATGTCGGGATCGATCTCTACAACCTGTTCAACGCAAACACGGGAACGACGTTCAACCAGGCATACGGCACGGACGGAGCCGCGTGGCTCCGGCCGACCGCGATCCTGAACGCGCGGTTCCTGCGGTTCAACGCGACGGTGGACTTCTAACGGGCGCTCACGGTTTCCAAAGTGCTGACGTGGTCACGGAACAAAGTGCTCTCGTGGCCACGGTACCAAAGTGCTTCGGTGCTTGCGCATTCACGGTGCGGGGGCGCTCCCTCAACCATGCACGTATTTTGACGGCGTCGCAGCTTGCAGGCTCCTGCCCGCCCAGCACGTTGCAGGTTTCGCTCTGCGTACTTTGCACCTCTTCAAACCCATAGCATGCTGAATAGACTCCTGCTGTCGCTCTGCCTGTCCGCCGTGTTTGCCTCGTCCGCCTTTGGTCAGACCCATTTCCACCACGCACACCTGAACTCGACTGACCCTGAAGCCGCGATCGATTTCTACACGACCCATCTGTCCGGGGAGAAAGCCGCGTTCGGTGGAACCGAGGCTGTGTGGACGCAGAAATCGTGGCTGCTGTTCAACAAGGTGAAGTAGCCGCCGCCCTATGAAGTGCTGTCGCCGCTGTTTCACATCGGCTGGGGCGCCGAGGACATGAAGGCGGAGTTCGAACGGCAGATCAAGCTCGGCACGACGTTTCAGACAGTCCTGACCGACGGCGTGGAGCTGTTCGGCGCAGGCACGCGCGACCGGAACTTCTTCATGTACCTCGATGGTCCGGATCACGCGATCATCGAGGTGCAGAGTGCGATGCATCACGACTTCATGCACGTCCACCTGCTGAGCGACGATCCGGTGGCCGCGGCGGCGTGGTACGAGCAGCACCTGGGCCTCACCGCGCGCAACAAACTGACGACCGAGCGCGCGTTTCGCGGCATCCCCACCGGGCCGGCTGCATCCTTACAACTCGACGCCGTCACGTTCCTATGGTTCCCGACCGCCCATGCGAAGGCGCTGTACGGCGGACAGTGGAAGGGGCGCACGCAGTACGCATCGAACCGCGGCCGCGTGCTCGATCACGTGGCGGTCAGCGTGGACAACCTGGATCAAACGCTCGCGCGGCTGCGCGCGGAGGGCGTGACCGTTCTGACCGTCCCGAAGACCACCAACGGCCTGCGGTCGGCGTTCGTGCAGGCTCCGGATCACATGGAGCTGGAGATCGTCGAAGGCCACGCCAGTAAGACCCGTTAGATCCCGAGCCCCGAGCCCGAGCCCCAGCCCTACCTCTAACCCCGAGAGCCGCGTGCACGTACACGAACTGCATGCCGCTTCCCAGGTAGTTGTCGATGCGATCGAGGATGGCGGCTTCGCGCAGCCACGGCGGGCCGGTCTCGACCAGCTTCTCCTCGATGAGGCTCGAGAGGTACTCGAACCCCGCGGCCACCACGCGCTCGCGCAGCGAGTCCAGCAGGAAGTTCTCGATTTCAACTCTGTTCTGCACGGCCGGCAGGGTTGCGGCCGCGTGGAGATAGAACGTGTTGTTCTCGCCGAAGTGGGGATCAGAGCCGACGCCCTCGTCGTCGTGGTTCTCGAGCGCGCTGCCCAGGGCATAGGCGATATATCGCCCCGAGACGCGGTCGCGGATGGCGACGCCGACGGCGCGGGGATTGGCCATGGTCGCTTCGAGCGTGTCGAGGGAAAACTGCAGCGGCGACGGCCGCCCGGCCGGTGCCTCGCCTCCGCCGCCGGCGGGCGCCGGATCGGGCGCAGCGGTGCCGTAGCACTCCTGCTCGACCGCGAGGATCTGCCGCTTGCAGCCGTCGAAGTTCGCCGGCGTCACGTCCACGCTCTCGACCGTTTCGACGGGGATGGCGAGCGTGCCGACGCGGGTCTTCACGCTGGTCCCCTGCGCTTCCGTCGTCACGGGGGCGGTGGGCCGTTCCCCGCGGCGGAATAGATCGCCGATCGCCGCGCGCAAGATCGCCAGCGCCTCGTCGATGGCGCCGGGTTCCGTATCGTAGCGCGGGTAGAAACGCACGCTGCGCGCGCCGGCCGGCAGGAGGATCAATCCGTGCCTGAACGCCCGGTCGAGCAGCGCCTCGCACCAGTCGGCCCGCAGGACGTCGAAGGCGAGCATCACGCCGACGCCGCGGACGTTGCGCAGGATCTCGCGGTGCTCGCGCGCGAGCGCCTCGAGGCCCGCTCGAGCGCGCTCACCAGTGCGGCGCACCTGATCCAGATCCAGCTTGTCGAGCAGCGCCAGCAGGCGCACCATGCCGACAGAGTCGCCTTCCCACGTCGTGTTGAATTTCTTTTCTTCCTGGAAGAACGTGGCGAGCTCCTCGCTCACGAAGAGCACGCCGTTCTGGGCCTTTTTCGCCCAGGTGACGACGTCCGGCGGGCAGGGGAGGTCGAACAGTTCGTGCGCCCACAACCGGCCGGTCATGCCCCAGCCGGTCTGCACTTCGTCGAAGACCAGCGGCACGTCGTAGATCTTCGTGAGGAGCCGCAGGCGCCGCATGAAGCGCGCGCTCGTCATCCGCACGCCGCCTTCGCCCTGGATCGGTTCGACCAGCACGGCGGCGACGCGTCTGGCCCTCCTTACGACATCCGCCGCGAGACCGGCGCGCTGCGCCTGCACGAACGCGCTCAGCGTTCCCGAGTCGCAGGGCTGAGATCCCGCCGACGCGTCGAGGAATTCGTCGATCGTGTCCAGCTCGCGCTTGAAGCTGTCCTTGCTCTTTTCAGCGCCCGGCAGCCGTCCGGAGACGAGCAGGTCCCACAGCTGTTTCAGGCTGCGCTCCTCGCGGCGCGCGGTCTCCTTCGGCGACCGGACCTCTTCGACGGGAAAGGAAATGTGCGGCCAGTCGAACGTGGGAAAGCCGAGCCGCGCCTTCTTACGGTGCGTGACGGCCAGCGCGCCCAGCGTGCGGCCGTGAAACGCCCCGTCGAACGAGACGATGAAGCCGCCGTCGCCGTCCGGAGAGGTCATCACGCGGTTCATGAGGACCGACTTGATGGCGTTTTCCACCGCTTCCGCGCCGGTGTTGACGATGAAGTGGCGCGGCGCGCCGGCCGGCGCAATCCGCGTCAACGCCGCCTTCAGGCGCAGTGACAGCACCGTCTGGTACTCCGAGTGCGCATAGCGGGTGGCGACAAACGGCAGCGATTCGAGCACCGCGCGGACGATGGCGGGCTCGTTGTCGCCGAAGGCCTGGGTGGCGATGAGGGCGCCCATGTCGAGGAAGCGGTAGGGCTTGCCGCCGGGATCCCGATCGATGATCGCGAGATATGGCCCGACGGATTCGGTCGGATCAAACGCAACCGGCAGCGAAAAGAACAGGCCGCGCGATGCTGCCTGCAGCGCGGCATAAGAAGCCGGCAGATGCTGCTCGACGAGGGTGTCAATCGCCCGGTCGCCGTCGCGGAGGGCGTCAGGTACGTTGACGCGCACCGATCCCGCGCGGTACTGCTCGTTCAACTCGTCAACACGCCGGAGCGATGCGACGGCCCGCGTCATCGCGGCTTCGAACGTGTCCGTCATCAACTCGGTCATGGTTCGTGGTCGGTCAGTGGGCGGTGATCAGTGATCGGTGATCAGTGATCAGTGATCGGCGCGTGTCATTCCGGCATGCTATCGTAACCTCGGCAGTCACAACTGAAGAGGATAGGATCATGATACGCCCCGCCATCGGTCTGGGCCTCGTTCTGGCCGGTTCGTTCGCGACATTCTCGACACTGTCGACAGGGCACGCGCAGCAGCCGGCGTCAGCGCCTCGGCATGCGCCGGCGACGAAGGCGGATGCCGATCGCTGGATGACCGAGCTGTCGAACTGGGGCCGCTGGGGCAAGGACGATCAGCTGGGCGCCCTGAACCTCATCACGGCGGACAAACGGCGCCAGGCGATGGCACTCGCGAAGGCCGGTATCGTGCTGTCGCTCGAGCGGCCGATTGTGCCGTCGAAAGCGCCGGAGGAAACGAAAGCCGACGGCAAACCGCACGGCGTCGCATTCTTCGACATCCGCTTCAAGACATTTCCGCCCGGCGATCCCCGCGGCAACGACGGGTTCAGCAGCGACATCCAGGAATCCCACGTGCACGGCGGGATGACGCACCTCGACGCCCTGTGCCACGACAGTTCCGGCGGCAAGCTCTATAACGGGTACCCGCTCGAGAGCGTCAGCCAGGAAATCGGCTGCACGAAGCTCGGGCTCGATCAGGTCAAAGAAGGGATCGTGACGCGCGCCGTTCTGATCGACATGACCCGTCTCAAGAGTCCCCGTAGCGACAACAGTGACAAAGCGGCGCGCGTCTACGTCGAGGACATCGAGGCCTGGGAGAAACAGACGGCCCTGAAGGTGTCGCCCGGCGACGCGCTGTTCGTTTACAACCCGCGCGGCGCGGGGTTCGACCTGTCGGTGGTGCCATGGATGAAGGCGCGCGGCGTGGCCGTCACGAGTAACGTGATGGCGACTGCCGACGATCGGCACGCCGATCACCGGCTCGTCCTCGTAGCGCTCGGCACCTATCTTCTCGACGGCCTTGCGCTCGATGGCCTGGCCGACACCGCCGCGCGGCTGAACCGCTGGGAATTCATGCTCGTTGTCGCGCCGCTGCGGGTGCCCGGCAGCACCGGCTCCATCGTGAACCCGCTGGCGATGTTCTGACCGGTTCGAAGCGATGATGAAGCGATTCTTCTTCGGCATTGACGTTTTGCGGCGTGTGCGCCGCGCGTGTCCGCGATTCTTCTCGCACAACGTCCCGCCCCGACGGCGGCGGACTGGGCGAACCTCGCGAAGCTGCCCGACTTCAACGGCGTGTGGGAACTGTCGTTTGGCGCGCCGGGGCAGGGGGGCCGTGGCCGTGTACCCGCGGCGCCCTCGCTCACGCCCGAGTACGCCGCGAAGAAGCGCGCGTTCGATGCCCACCCGCCCGAGGACAGCGAAGCGGCGAACTGTCTGCCGCCGGGCATGCCGGGAATCATGGGGCAGCCGTATCCGATGGAGTTCCTGCTCACGCCCGGCCAGGTCACGATCGTGATCGAGGCCTACACGCAGGTCCGGCACATCTACACCGACGGGCGTCCGCTGCCGCCGGATCCCGATCTCACGTTCCACGGCACGTCGGTCGGGCGATGGGAAGGCGACACGCTCGTTGTCGATACCGTCGGGTTTTCACCGCTGACGCAGCTGGATCGCGGCATTCCGCACGGCGGCAAGATGCGCATCCGCGAACGGTTCCGCCTCACTGATGCCGACACGATGTCGATCGAAACCACGATCACCGATCCGCAGGTGCTCGCGGCGCCGTTCACGTCGACGAAGACGCTGAAGCGACACCGTAACTGGACGATCGCGGAGTACGTCTGTCAGGAAAACAACAGGAATTCCGTCGACGCGAGCGGGAAAGCCGGCATCAACCTCGCAAAGCCTGAAACGGCGTCAGGCAGGTAGGACTAACCCCATGAGGGCGATCTTCCGATACCTGATTGTACCGGTCCTCACGCTGTCCGGCCTGCTGCTTGTGGCCGGCACTGTGTCGGCCCACCATTCGTTCGCGCCGTTCGATCTCACCAAGGAGAAGACCATCACGGGCACCGTGAGCCGGTTCGAATGGACGAACCCGCACTCGTGGATCTGGGTGGACGTTCCGAACGAGAAGGGCGGCGTAGACAACTGGGCGGTCGAAGGCATGAGCCCCAACTACCTCGCGCGGCGAGGCTGGACCAGGACCACGGTCAAGCCCGGCGACAAGATCACGATTGCCGTGCGGCCGCTCAGGAGCGGGGAGAACGGCGGCATGTTCGTGCGGGCGACGCTCGCGGACGGCCGCGTGCTGACGCAGACGGGACAACCGAAAGACTGAGACAGGAGACCACGTAAATTGCTCACCAAGACCCGCCTCGCGCACGTGAAACGGCTGTTCGCGCTGAGTGCCAGTGTCGTCGCCATTCTGTCCTGCACCGCAGCCGACGCGCGGGCGCAGGGCTTCTTCACCGCGCTCGTCGGGTACGACTACAGCGGCGACTCCCTGTGCCAGACGCTGAGGGGCTGTGAAGAGAAGCACCTCAACGTCGGGTTCTCCTTCGGCAAGCTGGGAAAGGCCGGCGGGTTCGAGGAGGAAATCGCGTGGGCCAGGAACTTCTTCGGCACCACCCAGACGGGCGCCGATTCGAACGTGCTCACCGTCATGAGCAACTTCATGATTGCGCCGAAGATCGGTCCCGTGCGTCCGTACGGCCTGTTCGGCGTCGGCTTCATGAAAGCCCACGTCGACCTGAACCCGATTGCGATTGTCTCGTTCACCAACAACACCTTCGCGTGGGACGCGGGCGCCGGCGTCATGGTGATGTTCGGCCAGCACGTCGGCATCCGCGGCGACATTCGTCACTTCAACTCGTTTCAGTCACTCAATTTCCTGGGTCTCTCCGCCAGCGGCGGCACGAAGCTGAACTTTGGACGGGCCAGCGCGGCGCTCGTCCTGCAGTAAATACTCGTCGTGCAGTAAATAGAGGCTTTGGTTACGGCTCACCGCAGAGGCTAGTTTCTTGCGCTTTGCGTTCTGCCGGGGTTGCCTTTAACCTTAGTTGAGCCCCCCAAACACGTGCGAGACCCGCACGTGCACTTGACCCATGCCTACACGGTCAGCGCTGGTTACAGCTGCCGTCACAGCCATCGTTTACGTCGCAGCGGCGAAGCTCGGCTTTACGATGGCGTTCACGGCCGAACAGGTCACGCTGGTGTGGCCGCCGACCGGGCTCGCGCTCGCGGCGCTGCTTTTGTACGGTCGGCAAGCCTGGCCTGGTGTGCTCGTCGGGGCGTTCATCGCCAATGCGACGGCGCACGAGACGCTCCCCGTCGCGTTTCTGATCGCGATCGGCAACACGCTCGAAGCCGTTGCGGCGGCCTCTCTGCTTCGCCGGTTCACCGGCCTCGGCCGATCCCTTGACCGGCTGCGGCACGCGCTGGGTCTGGTCGTCTTCGGCGCGCTCCTCAGCACGATGGTGGGCGCGACCATCGGCGTCACGAGCCTGTGCGTCAGCGGTACGCAGCCGTGGTCCGCGTACCGTCAACTCTGGTGGACGTGGTGGCTCGGCGACGCCGTCGGCGCGCTGCTCGTGGCCCCCGCGCTGCTGACGCTGGGCGCGTGGCCACGCCTGCGGCGCGAAGGCCGCGCGGCGGAGGCCGCCGTGCTGCTGATCGGCCTGCTGTCCGTGGGAACCGCGGTGTTCGCCAGCTCGTACGCCGCGAACGCGCCGCACTACACCCTCGAGTACACCGTTTTTCCATTCCTCATCTGGGCGGCCATCCGTTTCGGCATCGCCGGCGCGGCCATGGCCAACGTCCTCGCGTCCACCATCGCCGTGTGGGGCACGGTGCACGGCTGGGGGCCTTACGGAGTCGGCGAAGTCGGGGAGCGCCTCATGCTCCTGCAGATCTTCATGGGGATCGTGGCGGGAACCGGGCTCTTGCTCGGCGCCGCGGTGTCGGAGCGCGACGCATCGGCCCGCCGCCGCCGCATCGAGCACGCGATCACGCAGGTCCTGGCGGAGGCCTCGGACGCGTCCACCGCGATGCTGCGGGTGCTCGAAGTGATCGGCGTGCAGATGGAGTGGGAAATCGGGCTCTTCTGGACCCTCGATCGCGAATCGCAGCATCTCCGCTGCACGAACATCTGGCGGCAGCCGCAGGCGGCGGCGTCAGAGTTCGAGCGCATCAGCCGCGGGCGATCGTTCGGTCTCGGTGTCGGGCTGCCCGGCCGCGTGTGGGCCAGCGGCGCGGCGTCGTGGCTGATTGACGTGCCCCGCGATCCCGCGTTCGCGCGCCTGAATGCCGCGGCCGTCGAACGCCTGCGCGGCGCCTTTGCCTGTCCCGTCGGCGTCGGCGGCGATCTGCTCGGCGTGCTCGAGTTCTTCTATCGCCGCGGCATCCGCCAGCCCGACGCCGATTTTCTGCAGATGTTCGTGACCATCGGCGCCGAAGTCGGCCAGTTCCTCACCCGGAAGCAGGTCGAGCAGGACGTCGCGGAAAGCGAGGCGCGGAAGGCCGGAATTCTCGAGGCGGTGCTCGACTGCATCATCACGATCGATCATCGCGGCCGCATCGTCGAATTCAACCCGGCCGCGGAGCGCACATTCCGCTACAAGCGCGCCGAGGTCATGGGCCACGAGATGGCGCAGTTGATCATCCCGCCGGCGCTGCGCGCGGCGCACCGCGAGGGGCTCGCCCGTTACCTGGCGGCGGGAACCGGCGGCGCCATCGATCGCCGCTTCGAGACGACGGCGATGCGCGCGGACGGGACGGAGTTCCCGGTCGAACTGTCTCTGGTGCGCATTCCTTCCCCCGGCCCGCCGATGTTCACCGGATTTCTGCGCGACATCACCGTGCAGAAGCGCATGCTCGAGCAGTTGTCGTTCCGGGCCGCGCACGACGGCCTCACGCGCTCGCTGAACCGGTCGGCGTTCATGGATCGGCTGCGGATCGCGGTCAACCGCGCGCGGGAGAAGGAGCCGTCGATCGCCGTGCTGTTCGTGGACATCGATCAGTTCAAGATCATCAACGACCGCCACGGCCACGCCGTCGGTGATCAGCTGCTGGTCGCCATGGCCGGACGGCTGCACGGGTGCGTGCGTCCCTCCGACACGATCGCCCGGCTCGGCGGGGACGAGTTCGCCATCCTGATCGAAGACGTCACGACGCGCGCCGAGGTGGCCGCGGTCGCCGAACGCATCAAGCAGGCGCTGGCCACGCCGTTCAACCTCGAAGGCATTTCCGTGGTGGCGACGGCCAGCCTCGGCATGGCCTTCGGCTCTGCGGCAAATCCGCCGGAAGATCTCCTGCGCGCCGCCGACCTCGAGATGTACCGCGCGAAGGGGATCGTGGACGCGGCGCAATGAACGGGTAACGCGACCTATTTCTTCCGTCCGAACAGCTTGCCCCAGAAACCGCGCTTCTGTTTCGCGGGCTCCTCGTCGGCAGCGGGCGCCACCGCGGCGGGCGCCTTGTCGACAACCGGCGGCTGCGGCTGATGCTCGACGACGTGCGGAGGGGGAGGCGGCTCGCTGCGGAAGATCGAGGCGAGCGTGCCGAAGAAGCCGCGCGAGCCGTGCAGATCGCAGTACTCCGTCGGTTCCGTGCCGCTCGCGAAATACTCGGAGTACACGACCGACTGTCGATCGACGCGCCCGTCGACCACCTCGACATGCTCGCAGCCGCTCGTCGCGAGCTTGCCGGACAGGCGGCAGACCTTGACGGCCGTGATGTTCGGCGGCATCGCGAGCCACTGCGGCTTGTCGCCCTTCGTCGCCGTTTTCATGAAGCGGGCCCACAGCGGCACGGCGACTTCGGCGGCGAAACCGCCCGGCAGGATCGTGCGCGGCTGATCGAATCCCACCCAGACGCCGGCGAGCAGGTTCGGCGTGAACCCGACGAACCACGCGTCGTTGTAGTCGTTGGTCGTCCCGGTCTTGCCCCCGGCAGGCAGCGTGAAGCCGAGACTGCGGGCGCTCGCGGCCGTCCCCCCGTTGATCACATCCGCCAGCATCGTCGACATCAGGTACGCCGTCGTGTCGCTGATCGCGCGAACGGAAGAGGGCTCGTTGGTGTAGAGAACCTTGCCGGCGGTGTCGTCGACACGCCTGATGAGGATTGGATGCGACACCAGACCGTGGTTGACGAATGCCCCGTACGCGGCGGTGAGCGACTGCAGCGTGACCTCGCCGGATCCGAGCGCGAGCGACGGGACGCTGGGCACGTCGCCGATGCCCATGGCTTTCGCGTACTCGACGGTCTGCGGGATGCCGACCTGCTCCAGCAGGCGAACAGCGGCGCGGTTGCTCGATGTCTTGAGCGCCGTGCGCAGCGTCATGGACTCGGCCGTCGAGTGTCCGTCAGCGGGTGCCCAGTTGCCCTGCGGTGTGGCCACCTCGTCGTTCAGGTGATCGAGGATCGTGGCCGGTGTATACCCGGCCTCGAGTGCTGCGGCGTACACGAACGGCTTGAACGCCGAGCCGGGCTGACGCCGCGCCTGCACCGCCCGGTTGAAACGGCTCTCCGCGAAGTCGCGTCCGCCGACCATCGCGCGAACGTTGCCGGTGCGCGGATCCATCGCGATGAGCGCAGCCTGCAGCGGCGCGGGATTGTTCGGGGTGCGCCGTCCGCGCGCGAGCGCCTCGCGTTTGTCCTCGAGCGCTTTCAGCGACTCCGCCACCGCGGCCTCCGCGGCGTCCTGCAGGTCCATGTCGATTGTCGAGTACACGCGCAGACCGCCCTGGTAGACCTGCTCCCACCCGAAACGTTCGACGAGCTCCTGCCGCAGCTGTTCCTGGAAATACTGGCCGCGGGAACCGCTCGTCCGAAGCGTGTCGCGCAGGACGACGTGAGCGCTGCGCGCACGCTGCCAATCCGGGCGATCGATAACGCCGCTGTCGAGCATGATCTGGAGCACGAGATTTCGGCGAGCCGTCGCGCGCTCGAGGTTCGTCGTCGGAGCGTAGGCACTCGGGGACTTCACCAGGCCCGCCAGCAAGCGCGGCCTCGGCCAGCGACAGCTCGGACGCGTGCTTGCCGAAGTAGCCTCGTGATGCCGCCTCGACGCCGTACAGGCCGTCGCCGAAGTAGACCTTGTTGAGGTACAGCTCGAGAATCTCGGCCTTCTGGTACAGGACCTCGATCCGCTCGGCGAGGATGAGCTCCTGCAGCTTCCGCCGGAGCGTCTTGTCAGGCGTCAGGAAGCTCTGCCGCGCCAGCTGCTGCGTGATCGTGCTGCCGCCCTGCGCGGCGCGACCGCGGCGGACATTCGCGAATGCGGCTGACGCGATGCGAATCAGATCGAATCCGTGATGCGAGTAGAAGCGCTGATCTTCGACCGCGATGATCGCGTGAACGAGATGCGGCGAAACATCCGTCAGCGGCACGTCGATCCGTTGTTCGTTGAAAATCGTGAAGGCGAGCTTGTCGTGGGCGTCGTACACGAGCGTCGCCTCGGCCATGTCGCCCATACGCCCGATCGCGTCTTTGCCGGGAAGACCGGCGCGTGCGCTCGCGAGCAACCAGACGCCGCTACCGATCACACACGCGGCGAGGACGGCCACGGTGACGGCGACTCCTGCGATCAACCGGCGCTGATGCTGCAGCGCGCGACGCCATCGGCCGTGAAGCAGCACGTCGTGGAGATCGGCCCCGAGTGACATCCAAGGCTGATCCGTGCAACTTGTGCGCCAATTCAGTCGGCAGTCGCGCAGTCGGCGACTGCAGTCAGCGGACGGCTCTCGTGCCGCTTGGGGCGTCAGGCCTAGAAACGGGCTTCTGGCCGACGCATAACGACCTCCGCGACGCCTGGTGACTGCCGACTGCCGACTGCCGACTGCCGACTGCCGACTGCTCGACCTGAAACGCGGTACCAGATTTGCTCTACTTCCCGTCAGCCCTTGGTGTGTATGCGTCATGAACTAGTGTCTAATCGCCCGGGAGCTCCGTCGTCGCCGTCCGATCGTGATGTTCGGCGCGCGCCTGCGCATGGAGCGTGAGCGCCGGCGTATCACGCTCGCATCGATTGCGGCCAACACCAAAATCGACCTCCACCTGCTTGAGGGCCTCGAGCGCGGCCAGGTCGCGCGCTGGCCGTCGGGCATCTTCCGGCGCTCGTTCATCCGCGCCTACGCGCAGGCCGTCGGGCTCGATCCGGATGAGATCGCCCGCGAGTTTCTCGCGCGGTTTCCCGATCCGGCCGACGTGCCGTTTCAACGTCACGCGGCCGAGGGCGCGGCGAACGTCAGGAAATGAACCGGTTCTTCGGCTGAATCTCGCCGATCTGGACTCGACGTCCTCGCGTGGCACGCTGCTCTCGCAACATGGGCCCGCGGTGGGCGGCCGCCGCCTGGGACGTGTGCGTGCTCCTCGCGATCGGCCTCCTGTTCTTCGCCGCGTTCAACCGGTTCTGGATGCCGCTGGCGATCGCGACGCTGCTCTACTATGCGGCCGGCATCCTCGTTCTGGGGAACACGCCGGGCGTGTCGCTGTTCGCTCCCGCTCCGGGAGAACGCCGCGCCGTCCCGGCCCTGCCGCCACGGGCCTCTGTTCTTCAAGCTCTGCGCCGCGCATCTTTCGGCAGGCAAGCGGTCGGCGCGGCGAGTCGTGAACCGGTAGTTCTTACACGGTGCTTGCGCTCACCTTCCCTGACCTCATCAGGTTTTTTCCAGTCTCCAGCCCTCCGGCGTTGGCAAGGGAGTTGAAGTGACTGCCGCCGGGGCTCCCCGATGTTTCGGAGCCCGGGCAGGAGGCGTATGGTCAGCAAATTCTCCGCGGTGGCTGTAGCGGTGACTCGTCGCAGGCTCCGCCGCGTGCGCGACAAAGACTTTCGTCAGGAACAACGTCAAGGACGTCAACGACAAGGTGGACTCGATCGGCAGGTCCGTCGAGGAAACCCAGGAGCGGACGACGCAAGAACGAAGGCACGATCGGCCAAGTCGACCAGAAGGCGCAGGCAGCGCAGAGCTCGGCCGACTCCGCGCGCCAGGCGCGCGAGCGATGCCGCCACCGAGGCAAACGCCGCGCGCGCCCGCGCGAGCCGAAGTGGGATCGCAGGCCGACGATTTCGATCGCGCGTACAAGCGGCTGGTTTACACAGTCGTGCTGAGCGAAGACGAAGGCCAGTTCGAGTCCGGCAAGACCGTCCTGCCCGACGAGGCGAAAGCCAAGCTCGACGACCTCGTGACGAAGCTGAAGGCCGATCCGAGCGGCGCGTTCTTCGAGATCGAAGGCCACACCGATGCGCTCGGGACGAAGGCGAGCAACGAGAAGATCGGCCTCGATCGCGCCGAGGCCGTGAAGCGGTATCTGTTCGAACAGCACCAGATCCCGCTGCACCGGATCAACGTGATCAGCTACGGCATGGACAAGCCGGTGGCGTCGAACAAGACGCGCGAGGGCCGCGCCCTCAATCGCCGGGTCGTGATTCGCGTCCTGGTCTAGCTTTTCTGGGCGAACGCCGGACGTCGAACGTCGCACGTGGAAACGCGGAAAACGAGCCGCGTCGTGCGTTCGACGTCCCGCGTTCGACGCTCCGCTCCTTCCCTCCGATTGTCCCCCGCAGCAAAAACACGCTAGATTGAAGAGGTCGGCGGGCACGCAGCGCCCGCCACCATGAGGTCTGCGTGTCAACCAAAGAGATTGGCGACAAGTTCCACGAGCGTGTCCTGATCGTCGAAGACGATGCCGCCGCGCGTGTGGGCATGGAACAGTTGATCAGGAGCTGGGGCTTCAGCGTCGAAGCGGCCAGCGACGGAGACGAGGCGCTGGCGAAGGTGGGCGTCTTCCGCCCGGGCATCGTCCTCACCGACCTGGTGATGCCGAAGATGAGCGGCCTCGAACTGCTGCGGGCGCTCAAGGAACAGGGCGAACACACGACTACCGTGATCCTGACGGCCCAAGGCACGGTCGAAACGGCCGTGCAGGCGATCAAGGAAGGCGCCTACGACTACCTGACCAAGCCCGTCGATCTCCAGCGGCTCCGGATCCTGCTCGCGAAGATCGTCGAACGCCACGAGACGCTGCGCGAAGTGCAGGTGCTGCGCCGCCAGCTGCGCGAGCAGGGCGCCTTCGGCGCGATGATCGGCAACAGCGCCGAGATGCGGAAGATTTACCACATCATCGAGCAGGCGGCGCCGACCGACGCGTCCGTCCTGATCAGCGGCGAGTCCGGCACGGGCAAGGAGCTCGTTGCGCAGACGATTCACCGGCTGAGCCCGCGCTGCGACGCACCCTACGTTCCGATCAACTGCGCGGCGATCCCCGAAACGCTCCTCGAAAGCGAGCTCTTCGGTCACGAGAAGGGCGCGTTCACCGGCGCGATGGAACGCCGGCCCGGCTGCTTCGAGCTGGCGAACCACGGCACGATCTTCCTCGACGAGATCGCGGAGATGACGCCGCCCACGCAGGTGAAGCTTCTCCGCGTGCTGCAAGAGCGCTCATTCCGCCGCCTCGGCGGCCGCACCGAGCAGGCCGTGGACATCCGCGTGATCGCCGCGACAAACGCGGATCCGCCCGAAGCGGTGCAGCGCGGGAGGCTGCGCGAGGATCTGTTCTACCGGCTCAACGTGTTCGCGATTCGCCTGCCTCCGCTCCGGGATCGCAAGGAGGACCTGCCGCTCCTTATTCAAGCGTTCATCAGCGAATTCAACACGCGCAACAACCGCGCGGTGGCCGCCGTCGATGAGCGGGCGATGCGGATCCTCGAGCGGTACTCGTGGCCCGGGAACGTCCGCGAGCTGCGCAACGTGATGGAGCGCGCGACGATTGTGGCCGACGGCCGTTTCATCGACGTCAAGGATCTCCCGACGCTCGTCGACAGCGGGCACGCGGGCTCGCCCGCCGCGGGGCTGCACGCCGGCACGACGGTGGAGGAGGCGGAGCGGCAGCTGATCCTGCTGACGCTGCAGCACACCAACGACAACAAGACGCGCGCCGCCGAACTGCTCGGCATCAGCCTGAAGACGCTGCACAACAAGCTCAATCGCCTGAAAATCAAAAAGCAGGAAGGCGTCGTCTGATGCCATGCGGCTGAGCATCAAGACCAAGCAGGTGCTCGGCGTCACGTCCATCGTCGGGCTGGCGGTCGTCGTCCTGAGCGGCTTCTACCTGGTGTCGCTCGCGCGTATCTATCTCATGGAGAGCAAGGCGCGCGGCGACCTGCTGGCGCGGGCCGTCTACCAGCGCGCACGGGAGGTGGTGGCGACGGGTGGCCGCGACCCGATTGCCGCGTTGCGCGCGGATCCCGGTCTCCGTTCGATCCTCGAGTCCAGCGTGTATTCGAGCAACGTCACGTACGCGGCGATCCTCGACGTGGGCAGCCTCGCGATCGTCCACAGCGACTCGGCCCGCATCGGACAGCCGCTGCCGCCGTACGGCGATCTCAACGCCCTGCTCGAGAGCGGATCCATCTCCCAGCTCCGGGCGATTTACACCGACGGCGGGCGTACGCTCGAGATTCGCCAGCCGCTGTTGATGGGAACCGCCGAGTTCGGATCGATTCATATTGGTGTGTCAACCTTGCTCATCCAGCGCGACCTCATACAGTCGCTGACCCCGGCGCTGATCACCGCAATTGCTATCCTGGTTGGCGGAAGCCTCGTCGCTATGCTGTTGGCACAGTTGTCGCTTCGTCCCATTCACGTCATCCGCAGCGGCCTCACGCGACTGGGCCAGGGCGAATTCGGGGTGGTCGTGGATCTGCCGCAACGCGACGAGTTCGGCGAGCTCGGCGATTTCTTCAACACCGTGAGTGCCCGTCTGTCCGCCGATCGCCCCCCGGCCGGGCCGGCGCTTCTCGGCAGCGGGCTCGACGCCGACAAGAACCCGCTCGAAGACGCCGTCGCGATCTTCGACGGCGACGCGAAATTGCTGTTCGCCAACCAGGCGATGCGCGCCATCCTGCCGCCCGGACCGCCCGACCCGGTGGCGAGGTCGGTGCGCGACTTGTTTGCGACGGGGCATCCGTACCGGAAGGCCGTGGAAGAAGCGGCAGCGACGCACCAGTCGCACGGCCCGATCTCGGCGTACCTCCCGAGCCTCGCGACCGATCGCGTGGACGAGAACGGCCTGCCGGCGCCGCGCGAACGGTTGATCCTCACGCACGTCATCGACAGCCTCGATAAGAGGCTCGCCGCGGTGATGCTCGTCGCGCGCAATCTGGACTACATGACCCAGGTGCGATCCTCGTTCAGCTACTCGCAGAAGCTCGCGGCGCTCAGCCGGCTGTCGGCCGGCGTCGCGCACGAAGTGAAGAACCCGCTGAACGCGACGGTCATTCACCTGGAGCTGCTCAAACAGCAACTCAGCTCCACCGATTTGCCGCTGGCGATGGAGCACCTCTCGATCATCACGGCGCAGATCCGCCGGCTCGACGAAGTCGTGCAGGGGTTCCTGCGGTTCATCCGCCCCGAGGACCTGAAGCTGCAGCCGGCGTCGGTGTCGGCGATGGTCAGCGCCATCATGCCGGTTGTCATGGCGGAAGCGCGGAAAAACAAGGTGGACGTCGCGGTGGCGGTTCCCGAGGATCTCCCGGTCGTGAGCGTGGACACCGGCGTGTTGCAGCAAGCGCTCCTCAACCTGGCCATCAACGCGTGCCAGGCGATGCCCAAGGGCGGACGCCTCCGCATCGCGGCGTCGGCCGTGCGCGGGCGACGCGTCGAAATCCTGTGTGAGGACACCGGCGTGGGCATCGCGCCGGAGCATCTGAATCGGATTTTCGATCTTTATTTCACGACGAAAGAGCACGGGAGCGGCATCGGATTGTCCATCGTGTATCGGGCGATTCAGCTCCTCGACGGCGAGATCGAGGTGCAATCGACCCCCGGGCGGGGCACCACTTTTCGTGTCCTGCTGCCCCAGGCTTGAGGCGCCGGCCCCCGGCGTCCGGGTTAATAATAGGAGGGTGACCGGCTTTTCGCGCGTGGTCGCCCCACTGCCGATTATTGCGCTCATGGCTCTCGCGGCCGCGGGGTGCGCGAAAGCTCGCGCCAGCGCACTGCCTGCCGGGCCGCCTCTCGAGACGCCGCTGCCTCCGCCCCGCGTCGTGTCCTCGCCAATCGAAAGCGAACCGATCGTGACCGAGGTGCCGCCGATTGAGGGCCCGAGCCCGCGCACGCCGCCGAACGCACCGCGGGCGGCGGCCCCGCGGCCGGAGCGGACGGATCCGCCGCCGGCCACGGCAACCACCCAGGCGCCTCCGGCCGCGCCGCCGCCGACAGAGGAACCGCCCCGCACGCTGCAGACGACGGCGAACGCGACACAGGCCGAGCAGCGTATTCGCGGGCTGCTGGCCAACGCCGTACGCGACCTCGGACGAATCGATTACCGCGCGCTGAGCGTGGATGCGCAGGCGCAATACGACATCGCGAAGCGGTTCACACGAGCAGGCCGACGAGGCGATGAAGGGAAAGAACATCGTGTTCGCCGAACAGCTCGCGGACAAGGCCGCCGCGCTCGCGGCCCAGCTGTTGAAGCGCTAGGCTCGTCGTCCGGCATTCTACGTTCTACATTGCTACGGTCCCCAGACCTGCTTGAGCGCGTCCCATTCGGCGCGCATCGCGGTCGTTGATTGCGCGGCCCCGCCGGCGGGAGAGACCAGGCGCGCGCGTTCGGGGATGATGGCGTGCGTCACGATGTGATCGAGATCCGCGCGCAGCTGCAGACGGCGGTCGCCCGTGAACGATGCGCGCGCCCACGCCGCGAACGCCGCGTCCCAGGCGCGTTCGAGATCCCCGTGCCGCGCGCCCCCGCGACGAGCCAGTACGACGCGACCGCGGATGCGGCGTTCCTGCGCAGCTCGTCCTCCATCCTGGCGACGATCCGCGCGTAGAGCGGCGCGCGTTCCGCTTCGGGCCGCATCTGCGCCTGGCGATCGACGGCGCTGGCCCACCAGTCGAGCACGCGCTCGTGCGACGCGGTGGCGGACTCGACGCGATCGAGCGCCCGCTCGAACTCCACCGCGGCGGCGCCCGGCTGATCATCCAGGTACAGGAGCTCGCCGAGCGCGATGATGAGTTCCGCCTGATCGGACGGTGAGAGACCGCCGGGCCGAATCTGCTGGAGCTCGGACCGCGCGGTGTCGAGATCGATAGCCGCCGCCTCCTTGCGGTAGCGCTCGAGCAGCGAGCGTGCGACGACGAGAGTCGCGGCGTCTGCCAACTGCGGCGTGTGGCGGGCGGCGTCCGCCGCGTCGATGGCAAGGTTGTAAAGCTGCTGGTTATAGAGCTGACGTGCCCTGACCAGCTCGTCTTGCGGGCCGGCGGCGCCGACGGAGCCGAGCATGACGGCCAGCAGGAGGACCGCGCGCATGTCATTCGAACATACCACGATGGCGCGATTCTTGCGCACGCCAGCGACTTATCGTCGTTCGACGCCTGGGAAGGGTGTCAATGAAGTCAATTTGGATAGCGGCGGCCGTTCTTGTGATCGGCGTGTCGGCCGCCCCGGTCGAGGGCCAGGGTTTCGGGGGCAACGTGGGCGTTAGCGCCGACCCCGATCAGTTCTATTTTGGCGCGGGATACGAAACAGCAGAGCTTGTCGAGCGGTTGCGCTTTCGCCCCAGCGTCGAGGTCGGGATCGGCGACGAGGCAACCCTCATCACGGCGAACTTCGAGTTCGCGTACGGGATTCCCATTCAGCGCAAACCCTGGAGCGTGTACGTCGGCGTCGGACCGGCCCTGGTGATTCCCAATTCACACGGCGACCACGGTGACACGATGCCGGGGGCGGTTTCAAGATTCTGCTCGGCCTCGCGCACCGCCGCGGGCTCTTCACAGAAAATAAAAGGTCGGTGTCATCGACAGCCCCGGTTTTAAGTTCGGCGTGGGGTATCGTTTCAAGGCGTGAAGAAATTTCACGCTGGTTACGCGCCACCGTCTCACGTTGCAACCAAATGCGATTCCTAAGCGTCTGAAATTAAAGCAGTTAGAACTGTGGACCGTGGCATGGTGGTTGCACCGCGCTGGGTCACGCGTGAAGACGACGCAAGGCCAGAAAGTTAACCACGCCGGAGAGTCAGAAAGTTAACCCCAGGGACCGCGCGGAATTGGGCGCACAGCACGTGCAGGAGGGTACGGTGGCAATAGCGGATCGCGGATTTGCCTCGATGGACCGACAGAAGCAGCGTGAGATCGCGAGCAAGGGCGGCAGGGTCGCCCATGAAAAAGGCACGGCTCACGAATGGACGAAAGAAGAAGCGCGCGCGGCAGGCCGTAAGGGCGGGGTCGCGAGCCATCGGTTCGCACAGCAGCAGGAAAAGAAACCCGAAGGCGATTGCTAGATCGTCGTACCAGTTCGCTCCGGTTCCGTCCGGGTCCACTTCGCTGGGGGGCGATGGACTCCGACGGAACCGGCACCGCGAATGCCAGCCCCGATTCCCGTTCCGCGCCATTCGCTTTACACCGAGATAGTCTTCAGCGCGGCGGTCATCGCAGTGCGTGTGCGAGCACGGAGAGGAACTCGCGCACCTCGGTCGCGCCCGCGAGCCGGTATCTGGCTGCTGTCGGCCTGGGGGGGCCCACCTGTATCGTGACACCCGCACGCGCGGCGCGGAATGCGCCCTCGTCGGAGAGGTCGTCGCCGAGGTAGACGGGCACCGCGCGTCGCAGCGCCGGCGTCCGCAGCAGCCGGCCCACGACCGCACCTTTCCCGGCGACGCCGCGAGGGACGACCTCGACGCCATGCGCGCTTTCGAACTGACGGACCGCCGGACTCGATCGCACAATCGCGCCTACCCGCCGCCGGGCGAGTGCGCGGACGCGAGGAGTGGCATCCCGGTAGTGCAGAACGAACGCGAGGCCCTTGTCCTCAATCCACGCGTTCGGCAATCCCGAGACGCGCGCCTCGGATTGCGCGCGGAGGCGCTGCATAACGGCTGAATGCCCGGTTCCTGCGCGGTCCGTGCTTTCGAATCCGAACAGCCCGAGATAGCGGCAGCCCGGCAGCCCCACGCGTTTCGCCAGGTCGCTCCGCCGCCGGCCGCTGATGAAGAACACGCGCGCCTTCGGGCGTTGCGCCAGCGTTCTCAGCACCCGCCTGGTCGCGTCAGGGAGCCGCGCTGCGTCCGGCGTGTCGGTCAGTTCGGCGATCGTCCCGTCAAAATCGAGAAACAGCGCGCACCGGGGCGCCGCGCGAACTCTCAGGGCCACACAGTTCCACCACGGTTCGCTCATCGCACTATGGCCTTGCCTGGCTTCTCGACGCGGATGCGGCACAACTCCGTGATCAGATTGGCCGCCCAGCGGTACACGTTGTGCTCGGAGATCACCTCCCGCATCCGCCGCATGCGCAGCGCCCGCTCGCGCGGGCTCATCTCGATCGCCAGGTGAATGGAGTCGGCCAGCGCGTCGATGTCGTACGGGTTGACGATGAGCGCGTCCGACAGTTCGCGTGACGCGCCGGCAAAGGTGCTCAGGATCAGCACGCCGTCTTCGTCCGTGCGCGCCGCGACGAATTCCTTCGCGACCAGGTTCATGCCGTCGTGCAGCGGCGTGATCAGGCAGAAATCCGCAGCCTGGTAGTACCGCGCGATCTCCTCGTGGGAGTGGTGCCGCACCAGCAGCACGATCGGCTTCCACGAGTGCTGCTGGAACCGGCGGTTGATGCGGTCGGCCTCGGCCTCGACGCTGCGGAGAAAATCCGCGTACCGGCCGATCGCGGTACGGCTGGGCGCCGCGATCTGCACGAACGTGAACTGCTCGAGGAACGCGTCGTGACGTTCGAGGAATCGCTCGATGCCCCGGAAGCGCTCGATGAGCCCCTTGGTGTAGTCCACGCGGTCGACGCCGATGCCGAGAAACAGCACGTCGACGCCCAGCTTACGCCGCAGGTCGGCGCGCACCTCTGAAGGCTCCTCGGCATCCCCGGTCTCGTTGTGGTCCGGCACGGCGTCCGTGCCGGCGACGCTGATCGGAAACGGCAGCACTTCCGTCGTGTGCCCATGACGGCTCACCGTAAAGCGCTCCCACTCGACGCGCGCCTCGAGGAAGCGCTCGACGGTTTCGAGGAAGTTGTTGCAGTGAAACTGCGTGTGGAAGCCGATCAGATCGGCGCCCAGCAGGCCGTCGAGCAACTCGTGCTGCCAGGGGCAGATCCCGAACGCTTCAGGGTTCGGCCACGGGATGTGCCAAAAGATGGCGACCCGTGCATCGGGACGGCGCTCTTTCAGGAGCCGCGGCAACAGGGCGAAGTGGTAGTCCTGCACGAGCACCACGGGCTGCTCCGCCGTCTGCATTTCCTCGATCACGGCATCGGCGAACTTCTGGTTCACCGCTTGGTACTGCCGCCAGTCCTCCGGCCGGAACGTCGGGCGCGTGTGGGCGATGTGGCAGAGCGGCCAGAGCCCTTCGTTGGCCAGCCCCTGGTAGTAGCCCGCCTCTTCCTCGTTCGTCAGCCACACGCGCCGCAGCGTGTAGCGCGGGTGATCGGGAGGGACGCGCACACGATCGTGCTCGTCGGTCACCGTGCGATCCGCGTTCCCCGATCCGTGCGCGATCCACGTGCCTTCGCAGGCCAGCAGCACCGGCTCCATCGCCGTGACGAGGCCGCTCGCCGGCACCAGCACGGACACGCCGGACTCGCCGAGCACGTGCATGTACGGCTCGCGGTTGGCGACGACGAACAGCGGGCTGTTCTCCAGCTTCGCCTGGACGCTCACGCGCAAGCGCTCGGCCGTCCACCGTGATTCGCTCGCGTCCCGCAGGCGTGCCTCCTGCTCAGCCTGTGCGCGCGCGGCGTCGAGGCTTCGCGCGAGATCGGTCACCTCGCGCGTCAGCGGAGAGAACACCTCGTGGTGCAGCGGCAGCGGCGTCCGCTTTCCGACCCGCACGGCCCGGACCCAGGCTGCCGTGTGCTTGATCTGGCCCGCCACGCTCGCGCGTACGATCAGCACCGCGACGATGAGGACGAGCGCTTCGGCCGCCGTGTGGAGTGTGGTGTCGCGCAGGATGCGCTGGCTCTGTGCCTCGATCTCGCTCGCGTCGGAGACGACCGCCACTACGCCGAGCCGCCGCTGGTCCTCGTAGACCGGCAGCGCGAACCAGTACAGCGGCTTGTCGCCGGCTCGAACGATCTCGCCGATGCCCTCCGGATGCTGCTGAACCATGTTGAACGCATCGAACGGCTGGGTGAGCCTCTCGATATCGGTTGCGGCGATCCGCTTGCCCGCTTCGTCGTAAATCGCCATCCCCAGCAGCCGTTCCTGGTTACTGTTCCGCTGTACGATACGGCGGAGGTCGGGCTCAGCATTTTTCGCGAGCGGTTGGCGGACCGCCTCCACCAGGGCTTCAGCCAGCGTCGCCACGCGGCGCTCGAATTCCGCCCGTAGGCTGCGCTGTTCAACCGATACCTGGTAGAAGGCAAATGCGGCGGACACCCCGAGAAGTGCACCCAGCATCGGTCCCAGAAGACGAAGACTGCTACGCATGAGGTACCCCTGCGACGCGTGCAAGCGATGCGCCGCTTCTCATGGGACGCTCGCGCCGTCTGAAGAGGTTTCAGCAGAGATGTGGCGTCGTCTTTTTGACCAGGTTGGACTGTCATCTTTACACACCACGGCCGTGGTAAGTTTGCCGCGCCGCATCGTGATCAAGGCAGCCGCCGCAGCGCTGACACTCGCCCTGACCGCGCCCACTGCGCTGCGAGCCCAGGCCGTCGACGCGCCGTCACAGCGTCCATGCGTCGGCCTTGGCCTGCTCGACGCCGTGGTGGTGCCGGCATTCGACGAACTGCTGTGCCGACGCGGTCGTTCACATCCGGATCGCGGACAGCGGACGGACGCGACATGCCGGGAACGGTTTCACCTGCTGGACGGTCAGCGAGGCGCCTGCGCGTGGCCGCGGACGTGCAGTTCGAGCCTGCCGCTGAACAGAACCTGCACTTCGTGTGGGTGCGGCTCGTCGCGGCACGTTAATGGTCCAAGGTCCTTAGCCCCGGAGCACGGACCAAGGACCAGGCACCAGGGACGGACAAAGAACCAGGGACCAAGAACCAGGGACTAGCGCGAACTACTTAAGCGGGCCGTAGTCCGTCGCGCTCATGAAGACGTTGTCGACCTGCACCTGCACGGCCATATCGGTCCGCACTTTCACCCATTCCGGATCCGCGCCGAAGGCGGCCCACGCCGCGTCCCTCGCCGCGCCGTCCTTGTAGGCGAGCAGGTAGATCAACTGATCGGGTCTGGCCACCGGCTGCCAGAAACCGACGATCGTCATGCCGTGTTTCTTGAAGAGCGAGTTGGTGTGGTCGCGGAAGCGCGAGTGGAGCAAATCGATCGAACTGCCCTCGCGGACGGTGTAGGTCCGCAGTTCGAAGCAGCGCGAATCCTTCGCGACGTTTTTCATCGCGACGTTTGGGCCGCAGGCGGGCGTCGGCGGCGCGGGGCCCCGCGCCGGCTGGCCTCCCGTAGGTGCCTGTCCGGCCCGGGCCTGACCCGCGGCGAGTAGTAACGCAGCAGCACACATGATTGCCAGTCGCTTCATTCGTTCCTCCATCATGCGGGGAATTGTAAGCCCGCGCCCCTGTCGAACTGACCCATAATCTGCCCATGGACAGGACCGCTTTGACTGTCAGCCTTGCCGCGGCGCTCCTTGCACTGCCGCTTCTTGCCCAGTCGCCCGCCACGGACGTCATGCCCGGCCGGTGGACGTTGAACCCCGCGAAGTCGACCTATGTTCCGGGGCCCGTGCCGAAAAGCCAGGTCGCCACGCTGACAGCCGTCGCAAACGGCATCCGCACGGTTGCCGACCGCGTCGAGGCGGACGGCTCCAGGACGCACTTTGAGTGGACCGGAACGTTCGACGGCAAGGACAACCCGGTCGTGGGCGACCCGGCCCGCGACGCGGTGTCGGTCAGAAAGCTCGACGCGTACACGCTGGAGATCACCAATAAGAAAGCCGGCAAGGCGACGACGACGATTCACGCTGTGTACGCGAAGGACGGCAAGTCGCGCGTCGAGACGACGACGGGAACGAACACGGCGGGGCAGCAGGTCCACAACGTCACGGTGTGGGAAAAGACTCTCTAGGGTCCACGGGGTCCACGGGGTCCGGGTAGGTCCACGGGGTCCACGCCACTCGTTCCATCAGGTCCAGCTGGACCCGAGGTTCGCTCGGACGGGCACGGGCGTTGCTCTAGTGACGCGCATGAGCGGCGTCTCCCGCTACGAAGATCTCATTGTTTGGCGGGTTGCGAACGAGTTGCAGCGTGGGGTGTTTGAACTGACTGCAACAGGCGCAGCGGCAAGAGACTTCAAATTTCGCGATCAAGTTCGCGACTCGTCGGCGTCGGTTACCCGCAATATCGCGGAAGGATTCGGGCGATTTGCTGACAGTGAATTCGCGTGGTTTCTCCGTGTCGCGCGCGGGTCATTGATGGAAACGCACAACACCCTTCGCGACGGACAGGACCGCGGCTATTTCACGTCGACCGAATGTATTCGGTTGCAGCGTCTTGCCCTGCGCGCCATCAAAGCGGCGAGCGGGCTGATTTGCTATCTCGAACCGCCCGGCGGCGGAAAGCGTCGCGCCCGCGGCGCGAGACGGACCCCGCGGACCTGATGGACCCCGCGGACCTGATGGACCCTATGTCGTCTTGATCAACGCTGTGACTTCGTCGACGACCTGTTGCGGCGTATCGATCATCAGATTGTGTCCGCCCGGGAGTCCTTTGCCGGAGACTTTCGTCCCGCGTTCCTTCCAGATCGCGAGCACGTCGTAGAGGCGGCCCATCGGCCCGCGCTCGCCCCACAGCGTAGACAGCGGGCACGTGATCTTCTTGTCGAGGTCCGCCTTGTCGTGCTGCAGATCGATCGATGCCGCGGCGCGGTAGTCCTCGCACATCGCGTGGATGTTCTCCATCGTGGAGGCTGTCCGCAGCCATTCAATCTGAATGGGATCGGTCGCCCGCGCCTTCGCGGCTTCGTTCTGCGCCTTGATCTCGTTCTCGGGAACCGGCGCCGGACGCAGCTGGTGGAACCAGTGGTAGTACGCCTGCACGAACTCGATCGTCACGTGCGTGTAGAGGTAGTACGTCGGCACGATGTCGAGCACGGTCAGGTGCGTGACCTTGTCCTGGTGATCGAGCGCCAGGCGCTGCCCGACGCGGCCGCCGCGGTCGTGGCCGACGACGGGAAAGCGATCGAAGCCGTAGTGCTTCATCACTTCGACCATGTCGAGGGCCATCGCGCGCTTCGCGTAGTTGGCGTGGTCCGGTGTATCCGGCGACTTGCTGCTGTCGCCGTACCCGCGCAGGTCCGGCATGATGACCGTGTGGTCTCTTCGCGAACTGCGGCGCGACGATGTGCCACGAGACGTGGGACTGCGGGGCGCCGTGGATGAGGAGCAGCGGCGGACCGTCGCCGCCTCTCACCACGTTGATCGTGGCGCCGGATGTCTGGACCTTCTCGTGTTTGAACCCGGCGGGGAAGAAGCGCAGCGTATCAGCCTCGGCCTGGGCCATCGCCGTCCTCGCGTCGGCGGCGGTTCCGGCCGTCACCGCCGCCAACGCCGCGGCCTTCTTCAGCAGCTCACGCCGATCGAAATCTGTGGGATGGGCCATGGCGCCGATTCTAGCTCAGGGCGGCTAGACATCGAAGCGCCCTGTTGGCGCACCCCATTGAATCTGGTTGATGACCTCGTAGAGCCCGGGCACGAACAGGGAAGCGAGCCAGAGGAGGAACAGGAGCGTCGCGACCCAGGCGAAGGCGTGCCACAGCGCCGACCACGGACCGTAACCGTGATACGGCCCGTACCCCGAATGCCCGTAGTACCCCCAGCGTGACAAGCGGAACGGGATCATCAGGAAGCGGAAGAAGACGACGAAGAGCACGATCCCGACCCAATGAGGCGCGCCCCAGAAAAACGGACCGCCCCAGAACACCGGCCAGCCCCAGAACGATCCTCCGCGCATCCAGTACGCCAGCCAGCCGAACGCGATCATCCCGAAGAAGATGATGATCAGCGTGCCGGGAAGCGAGGGCGGCGGTCCGTACGCCATGCGCGCGGTCCTTCGCTCGTCGCGCCATCGCTGCCGCTGCTCCCTCCGCTGCGCCCGCCATTCGCGGCGCTGGTCGTGACCAGCCCGTGCGTGGGGCCGATCCCACGGCCAGCCGTGCGTCTCCCATGGCCACCCGTCGTCCCACGGCCACTGGTGCACGCCGGCCGGTGCCGGAGCCGCGGCCTCGGCGATGCTCGTCGCGCGCGGCAGGATGAACATCAGGCCGAGATACGCCAGGACGCCCCAACCGCCGGTGACGAACGCGAACAGCGCAAACACGACGCGCACGAGCGTGACGTCGATGTTGAAGAACGTCGCGATCCCAAGGCAGACGCCGCCGATCATGCCGCCTTCGCGGATCTGGCAGAGCCGCTTGTGCGGCGGTGCGGCCGCCCGCGGCGGCTCGCTCGCAGCCGGACCGCCGTTCGACGCGCTGTCGGTGTTCGATGCGGCCGCCTCCGCGGGTGGCGCTTCGTTCGGAGTCGGATCCGGCAAGGGGTCCATCTCGGAAAGGATCCGCGCGATGTCCGCCGCCGTGATGACGGCCTTGTGCGGCTCGAGGCATGCCTGGCACTTCTCGGCGACGAGCCGCTCGGTGTCGGCGATGCGGTGTGCGCGGTCGGGGGCGTTCTTCAGGCGGGTTTCGAGCGCGTCGAGGTAGGCGAAGAGCGCGGTGTAGCCGTTCTCTTCGAGCGGGTAGACGCCGCCGTTCAGGTTGATGCTGACGACCCTCTGCATGCCGGCTACCTTCCGCCCTTGGTAGACGGGCAGGGAAAGTGGAAAGTTCAAAGTTCAAAGTGGAAAAGTGGCGGCGCCACGGGGTGTGAAGGCGCGGGAAAGTACGGCGACCTAAAGGCAATCAGCCGCGAGACTTTGCCGGACTCGGTCCAATTGGTTGGATCGCGTTGGCCGGCCGGCGGGTCTTGAGCGGGATTTGCCTTGACTCGTTGTAAGTGCAGGGCTACAAACACGATGTAATTTCCCCGTCACGATCCGGTGACAGGAAGGGAGACAGGCATGCGTGGACTTGTGAGGTTCGCGTCGATCGCGCTGGCGTTGCTCGTACTGGCCCCGGCAGCGGTATACGCGCAGGCGTCCGTCACAGGTGTCGTCAAGGACACCTCCGGCGCTGTTCTACCCGGCGTGACGGTCGAAGCATCGAGCCCGGCGCTCATCGAAAAAACGCGGTCGACCGTCACCGACGGCTCCGGCCTCTATCAGATCACGAACCTGGTGCCAGGCACCTACACCGTTACGTTCTCGCTGACCGGATTCAACACGTACAAGCGCGACGGTCTCGAGTTGACCGGATCATTCGTCGCGTCGATCAACGCCGAGCTGAAGGTCGGCTCCGTGGCCGAAACCATCACGGTCACCGGCGAAACGCCGCTCGTGGACGTGCAGAGCGCCGCCGTCCAGAAGGTGGTGACGAAGGAAGTGGTGGATGCGATTCCGACCGGCCGCCTGGGCATCAATCTCGCGGCCCTTCAGCCGGGCATCATCCTCGGCGCGGGCGGCAGCGTCGGCGGCGCCAACACGCAACGCGCTCGCGTCGCAGGACGTGGGCGGCACGGCGGGCGACACGTTCACCGACCTCGCGATTCACGGCGGCAAGCCGGCCGAGCAGCGCCAGACGATCGGCGGCCTCTCGGCGGCGACGACGATTCGCTTCGGCGAATCGCTCAGCAGCTCGCCCAGCTTCACCGCCATGCAGGAAATGTCGGTCAACACCTCGGGCGCCGACGCGTCGCTCGCCGGCGGTGGCGTGCAGATCAACTACGTGCCCCGCGACGGCGGCAATACGTTCAAGGGCCTGATGTTCTACTCGGGCGCGAACGGGGCGATGCAGGGCTCGAACTACTCGACCGGCACGCGGGACGCATCCGGCGCCTGCACGCCGGCCGAAAGCCTGTACTGCCGCGGCCTGGTCGCGCAGCCCGGCGCGCTCAAGTCACGTCTACGACTTCAATCCCGGCTACGGCGGTCCGATCAAGAAGGACAAGCTGTGGTTCTTCCTCACGGCGCGCTGGACGCAGGCCGAGAACTACGTGCCGAACGACTACCCCAACAAGAACTTCGTCGTCGGCACCACCAGCCCGACGCTGCTCAACAACACGACGCTGACATATGTCCCGAATCAGAGCGCTGCCGCTCGCGACGACCCTCGGCGGCGGCGGACACTTCTGGGAACAGACCGCTCGCGCTGACGTGGCAGGCGAACGCGAAGAACAAGTTCGGCTTCTACTACAACAACAAGAAGCGGACGTACACCAACGGCGTCACGACCACCGCGAACGAAGCGCTCGAATCGACGTACTTCTTCCCGTTCTCCGACAACCTGGTTCAGTGGTCGTCGCCGGTGAGCAACCACTTCCTCCTCGAGTCCGGCTTCTGGCGCCATCAGGAAACCTGGGGCAGCCGCGGGCCGACGAGAGCATTGCGGATCCGCTGGCCGTTGGCGTCACCGACAACAATCCGCAGTCGCTGGTGCCCGGCTACGTCCAGCTGATTCAAAACTATCACGGGCGCGTCGGCGCGACGGACACGGGCAGCCACAACCCGAACTACCGCGGAAATTTCGCCGCGTCGTACGTCACGGGCACGCACGCGTTGAAAGCCGGCATGGACCTGAACGGTGCGACGCGCTGGTCGGACAACAACTCGATCGTTCCTTACAGCTACGTCGTGAGCACGCTGGCCAACAACGGCGTCGGGCTCGGCATACCGGTCCCGCAGAGCCTGACCCTGCGCTCGGACGGATGCACGGATCCGCTCGCTCCGCCAGGTCAACGGTGGCATCGTCGGCGGGAACACGTCGATCCAGGGTCTGTGCGCGACTCCCGCGGCGGGTTCGCCCAACAAGGTGAGCAGCGAGGGCGGCGTCTTCGTGCAGGACAAGTGGACGATGAACCGGCTGACGCTCAGCATGGGCTTCCGGTTCGACTGGTTCAACTCCGAGAATCCCGCATTCCACCTCGGTCCGTCGATCACTGACGCCGAACCGGAACTACGACGTGCCGGCCTTCAGCACGACGCGTTACAAGGACTGGACGCCGAAGGTCGGCGTCGGCCTACGACCTGTTCGGCGACGGCAAGACGGCGCTCAAGGTCAACGTCGGCCGGTACGTCCTCGGACAGGCGCTGGTCGTCGGCGGCCTCGCCAGCCAGCCCGGCTACAACGTCCAGCTGACGTCGTCGCGCACGTGGACCGACAACAACAAGAACTTCATCCCGGACTGCGACCTCACGAACCCGCGAGTCAGGGCCCGACGCAGACCGGCGCGAACAGGCAAATCGACACCTGCCTGGCTCCGGTCGGCGCGAACGCGCTCTTCTACAGCAACTCGCTCAATCCCGAACCTCGCCGTGCAGGACGACGCGCGGTACGGGTGGGGCAAGCGGCCGTACAGCTGGGAGTTCTCCGTCAGCGCGCAGCGCGAGATCGGCCGGGGCATCTCGGTCAACGGCGGCGTGTTCAGGCGATGGTTCGGCAACTTCCTCGTCACCGACGACACCAGCCACCTGGCCACCGACTACACGGCCGTTCAGCATTCCCGCATCGTCGATTCCGGCGCCTCCGGCGTCGGCCGGCGGACAGACGCTGCCGCCGACCACCAACACGACCGGGTTCTACAACGTCAACGACACGCGGCCGGCGACGAACCTGACGGGCCTGTCGGACACGATGTTCCCCGGCAGCAACGTGATCGACCACTGGTTCGGGTTCGACGTCGGCATCAACGCCAGGCTGCCGCACGGGATCATCTTCCAGGGCGGCCTGAGCACCGGGCATCAGACGACGGACTACTGCGACGTCGAGGATCCGGCGAAGGCGGGCAACAAAGCGCTGGTCGAGATGCTGGCCGTCGGCGTGCCCGCAGTGAACAACTCGCTGAACTACGTGTCACATGGAGCAGAACTGGCTGCCGCAGGTGAAATTCCTCGGGTCGTACACGGTGCCCAAGGTCGACGTGCAGATCGGCGCGTCGTTCCAGAGCATCCCTGGCATCGAGTACGCGGCAACCTACGCGGCGCCGAACACCGCTCGTCGCCCAGTCGCTCGGCCGCCTGCCGACAAACGGCGTCGCGACCGGCACGACGGCCCTCGGTCTGGTCCAGCCGGGCTCGTTCTACGGCACCCGGTTCAATCAGCTCGACGTTCGCTTCGGGAAGATTCTGCGGTTCGCGCACACACGCTCGAACCTGAGCCTGGATATCTTCAACGTGTTCAACTCGGACGTGATCAGCGCGCGCCAGCGCGACCTACGCGACGTGGCTTGCGCCGACCGCCGTCGTGGCGCCGCGCCTGCTGAAGGTGTCCTGGACATTCGACTTCTAGATCTCGGGTAACTGGGTAATCGAGTAGTCGGGTAATCTGCATGGCCCGCTCCCTTCGGGGGGCGGGCCTTTTGTTTCTGGTAACATTGGCCATCGTCCCGCGTTTCCTCCGGTTTTCCCTCTGCCTTTTCGTATGTGCCGCCGGCGCCGCCTGCGGAACCGTCCCCGCGGACAGCACCACGACATCATCTGTCCCGGGCGGGAGCCCGGCTGCAGGCGTGGCGGGCGATTGGTTCACTGACCGCGCCGAAGAATCCGGTCTCCGCTTCACGCACGTGAACGGCATGTCCGGGAAGTTGTATTACGCCGAGATCATCGCGCCTGGCGCAGCGATGTTCGATTACGACAACGACGGCGATCTCGACGTGTACCTCGTGCAGGGGCAAAGCCTGGACGGCACCGTGCGCCGGTTCCGGGCCCGGCGACCGCTGGCGGCCGGCTCTTCCGCAATGACCTCACGGTGAACCCGGACGGCACGCGCACCCTGCGATTCGCGGACGTGACGGAGGCCAGCGGGATCAAGTCGCGCGGCTACGGCATGGGCGTGGCCACCGGCGACTTCAACAACGACGGCTGCACCGATCTCTATCTCACCAACCTCGGAGCCGAACCAGCTGTTTCGCAACAACTGCGACGGCACGTTCACCGACGTGTCGAAGCAGAGCCGTACCGACGATCCGTCGTGGAGCGTCTCGGCGTCGTTCTTCGACTTCGACCGCGACGGCTGGCTCGATCTGTTCGTCGGCAACTATCTCGACTGGCGCGTCGGACTCCAGCATGCCGTGCTTCAGCGCGTCCGGGCGGCCCGACTACTGTTCGCCGAACGTGTATCCAGCCGCAGCCGAGCCGGCTCTATCACAACAACCGCGACGGCACGTTCACCGACGTCACGGCGGCGTCGGGCATCGCGCGCGATTTCGGGCCGGCGCTCGGCGTCTCGACCGCCGACTTCAACGGCGACGGCTGGATTGATCTCTACGTCGCCAACGACGGCCAGCCGAACCAGCTGTGGATCAACCAGCACGATGGCACGTTCAGGAACATCGGGCCTCCTGTCGGGCACGGCGTTGAGCGCGCACGGCAAAGCCAAGGCCGGCATGGGCGTCGATGCCGGGGATTTCGACAACGACGGCGACGAAGACCTGTTCGTCACGAACCTGACGGGAGAAGGAAACGACCTGTACGTCAACGACGGGGCGGGCCTCTTCGAAGAGCAGAGCGCGCGATCGGGGCTCAGCCCGGCCAGCCGTCCGTACACCGGCTTCGGCGCGGCCTGGTTCGACATCGACAACGACGGCTGGCTCGACACGCTCGATCGTCAACGGCGCGGTGCAGACGATCGAGGCGTTGAGAAACGCCAACGATCCCTTTCCGCTGCACCAGCGGAAGCTGCTGTTCCGGAACCTGGGCGAACGGGCGATTCGAGGATGTCACCGCACGCGGCGGCGCCGCGTTTCAGTTGTCGGAGGTGGGCCGCGGCGCGGCGTTCGGCGACATCGACAACGACGGCGACGTGGACGTCCTCGTGGCCAACAACAACGGCAAGCCCCGGCTGCTGATCAACAACGTCGGAAGCCGCAATCACTGGATCGGGCTGCGTCTCGTCGCGAAGCCGGCGCCACGCCCTTCGACTGGCCTGGGGCGCCGTGAGTCTGCCGACGGGCGCGACATGCTCGGCGCGCGCGTCGGGATCGTGCTGGACGATGGCACGACGCGATGGCGCCGGGCACGTTCTGACGGCAGTTACGCGTCCGCGAGCGATCCGCGGGTGGTGATCGGCCTCGGCCAGTCAGCGCACGTGGCCCGCATCCGGGTGAAATGGCCGGGTGGCGCGACTGAAGAATGGAATGCCGCCGCGGTCGATCGGTACGTCACCCTCAGGGAAGGCGAAGGCAAGTGAGGGCTGTCGCGATCGTATGCGCGACATTGGTGCTGTCCTGCGGAGGCGCGTCGAAACCCGGGACGCCGCTCAGCGCCGCTGCCGGCGGTTTCTCTCCCGGATCTGTCCCGAACGGAGAAGGGCGTTCAACAGCAGCTGGGCGAGCAATATCGGTCGCTGACGTCGAAGATCGACGAACCGTAACACGACGCCGGCGGAGCTCAGCGACGCGTACGGCCAGATGGGCAATCTTCTCCTGGCGGCTGACTACTTCGACGCCGCTGAGGCCTGCTACCTTCACGCGCAATCGCTTGCGCCAGACGACGTGCGATGGCCGTATTACCTGGGCCACGTGTACATGGCGCAGGCCCGACCTTGGAAAGGCGGTCGCATCCTTCGAGCGCGCGCTGCGCCTGCGGCCCGACGATGTGGCGTCGCTGGTGTGGCTTGGCGGCGTGCACCTCGACCTGGGCGAGCCTGAGCTGGCCGAGCCGCTGTTCGCGAAGGCGTTGTCCCTTCAGCCTGCGGCGGTGTCGGCGATGTTCGGCCTTGGCCGTGCCGCGCTCGCCAAGCGCGACTTCCGCGCCGCGATCGAGCGCTTCGAGCAGGCGCTCTCAGCCGACCCGCGCGCGACGATCGTTCACTATCCGCTCGCGCTGGCGTATCGGGGGCTCGGGGATACCGCCAAGGCCGAAGAGCATCTGCGCCAGCGGGGCAGCGTCGAGGTCGGCCCGCCGGATCCGCTGATGGTCCAGCTGCGGGGGCTGATTCGGAGCGGGATATCCGAGGAGAACGAGGGCATTCGTGCGCTCGACGCTGGCGACTTCGGTAAGGCGGCGGAACATTTTCGACGGGGAATCGAGCTGGCGCCCGACAGCCCGTCGCTGCACCACAAGCTGGGCACCGCGCTGTCGCTGTCAGGAGACACGCGCGGGGCGGCCGCGCAATTCGAAGAGGCCATCCGGCTGTCGCCAGGTTTCGCGCAGTCCCATTACAGCCTGGGCGTGCTGCTGGCGGCCGCCGGCCAGTACCGGGAAGCGGCCGATCGGTTCGCGACGGCCGTGCGGTACGAGCCGAACTACGTCGATGCGCGGCTCCGGCTGGGCGAGATGCTTCAGCGGACCGGACGTCCCGACGCCGCGCTGGCGCAGTACACGCGCGTCATCGAGATCGATCCGCGTGTGGCTGAAGCGCGGTTCGGCTACGCGACGTCGCTCGCGCAACTCGGGCGCTTCGAAGAAGCCCGCAAGCGCCTGGCCGAGGGCGCGGCCCTTTACCCGGAGCGCCGCGAGTTCAACGACGCTCTGGCGCGGCTGCCGGGGGGACGGAAAGAATAGGTCCTATTTGGGCGCCGTGATCTTGATGGCCTTGAGCGCTTCGAAGTCGGTGCCGAGATCGGTCTGTCCGACGGGGTACTTGTTGAAGTTCAGGATGAACGCCACCAGTTCGGAAACCTGGGGACGCGTCAGGCTGCCGGGGTTGTCGGCGGGCATCGTCGCCCGGATGCGCTCGAAGAGCGCGCCCACCGTTTCGTCTTTCCAGTTCGCGCTGAAGTCCGTGCCTGCGAGCGCCGGCGCCGTGCCGCTGCCGGTCAACTGGGCGTCGTGGCACGCGGCGCACTGTTGCTGGTAGACGTCGCCGCCTCTCTTGACCTGCGCGTCGGTGAACACGCCGTCATTGGTGGTCTTGCCGGTCGGCGCCTGCGCGCGAACGGACGCCTGCGGTCGCAAGCGCCAGGGCCGTCGATGAAATAAGGACGAGGGCCGGGAATTTAATCGTCATCCAAATATTTTACCTGTAATTGCCGAAATGCAGCGACACACCGAAGTCGTGGCCGCGCAGGTGACCCATGGCCTGTTGCAGGTCGTCTTTCGACGGCGACGTAACCCGGACCTGATCCGCCTGGATGGAAGCCTGGACGCGCTTGAGCTTGAGGTCCTTGATGAACTTGACGATCTCGCGCGAGGCCTCGATCGGCAGGCCCTGTTGGATGGTGATCACCCGCCGTACCTTGCCGCCGCCCGCGGGCTCCGAATCGGTCTCCTTGAAGTTCTTGACCGGGACGCCGCGGCGAGTCAGGCGCGTCTGCACCATTTCCCAGACGGCGTTCATCTTCATCTCGTCGTCTGTCAGCAGCGTGAGCGTCTTGTCGGCCGTGTTCAGCGTGATTTCGGCCGTCGCGCCCTTGAAGTCATAGCGCTGCCCGATTTCCTTGCGCGCCTGGTTCAGCGCGTTGTCGACTTCCTGAAAGTCCACGGGCGACGTGATGTCGAACGAGGCAACGTCGGGCATGGGAACATTATAGGGTTCAGGGTTCACGGTTCAGGGTTCAGGGTTCGGAACCTGAACTTTGAACCCTGAACCCTGAACCGTACAATGGCGCCGATGCCTGAAGCCTTTCGCGGCGTCGAGGTAGTGCGCGTCCGGGACGGCGTGCGGTCGGCCGACCACGATCGCGCGGCGACGGAAGAGCCGCTCGAAGTCCGGCTGCACAACCAGCCGTTTGCCGTCATCATGCGCACGCCCGGCGCCGATCGCGAACTGGCGGCCGGGTTCCTGCTCGCCGAAGGCGTGCTGAAGAGCGCCGACGATCTCGGCACCATCGAGTACTGCACCGACCCATCCGCCGAACACCCCGAGAACATCGTCAATGCCCGGCTCATGAACGGGTCGCCGCAGGCGCTCGATGCCATGCTCGCCGAACGCCGCAACGTGACGACCAATTCCTCGTGCGGGCTCTGCGGGCGGCTCACAATTGAGTCGCTCCGGACGAATCTGCCCCCGCTCACCGCGTCGTGGAGCATCCCCGCCTCGACGGTGCTGGAGTTCCCCGATCGCCTGCGGCAGGCGCAGGCGGTGTTCGAGGAGACAGGCGGACTGCACGCGGCGGGACTGTTCACACGCGAGGGGCGGCTCGAGACGGTGGCCGAGGACGTCGGGCGGCACAACGCGGTGGACAAGGTGATCGGCCGCATGCTGATGGCCGAACGGTTGCCGCTGTCGGACCACGTGCTGTTTGTCAGCGGCCGGACGTCGTTCGAGATCATCCAGAAGGCATTTCTCGGGGGCATTTCCTTCGTCTGCGCGGTCTCCGCGCCGTCGAGCCTGGCCGTCGAGCTCGCGGAGGACTGCGGCATCACCCTGATTGGCTTCCTGCGCGGTAAGAACTTCAACATCTACACGCACCCCGAACGCGTCACCGCTTGACTGGCCTGCTCTCCAGAGACCGCATCGTCGCGGGGCCGGGTTTCAATCGCTGGCTCGTGCCGCCGGCGGCTCTGGCCATTCACCTGAGCATCGGCATGGCGTACGGGTTCAGCGTGTTCTGGCTGCCGCTGAGTCGCGCGATTGGCATTACGAGCTCCGCGCCCGACGACTGGAAGATCAGCACGCTCGGCTGGATGTTCACGCTGTTCTTCGTGATGCTCGGATCCTCGGCCGCGCTGTTCGGCGCGTGGGTCGAACGCGAGGGCCCTCGCAAGGCCGCGGTGGTTGCGGCGTGCTGCTGGAGCGGAGGATTTTTCATCTCGGCGCTCGGCATCCGCATGCACCAGATCTGGATGTTGTGGCTCGGCTCCGGCGTCATCGGCGGGTGCGGTCTCGGCCTCGGCTACATTTCGCCGGTCTCGACGCTCATCAAGTGGTTTCCTGATCGCCGTGGGATGGCGACCGGCCTGGCGATCATGGGGTTCGGCGGCGGCGCGATGATCGGCACGCCGCTGGCCGACGCGCTGATGAAGTCGTTTGCGACCGCCGATTCGGTCGGCGTCTGGCAGACCTTCGTGGTGCTCGGCGTCATCTATTTCGTGGCGATGATGGCCGGCGCGTTCGGCTACCGGCTGCCGGCGGCGGGATGGGCGCCGCACGGATGGACGCCTCCCGCCGATCTCACGACGGGTGCGGACGCCGCGTCCGTGCCGGTGAATGCTGCCTGGACGACGAAGCAGTTCTGGCTGCTCTGGGCCGTGCTCTGTCTCAACGTCACCGCCGGCATCGGCGTGCTGGGCATCGCATCGCCGATGATCCAGGAGATCTTCAAGGGCCGCGTGACGCCGTCGGCGGCAGCGGGCTTCATCGGGCTCCTCAGCCTGTTCAACATCGGCGGCCGCATCTTCTGGGCGTCACTCTCCGACCGTATCGGCCGCAAGGTCACGTACTCCGTCTTCTTTGCCCTCGGGATGCTGCTGTATGCGTCGGCGCCGACGACGGGCGCCACGGGAAGCCTCGCCCTGTTTGTCGCCGTCTACTGCGTGATCCTGACGATGTACGGAGGGGGATTCGCGACGATACCGGCGTACCTCGCCGACATGTTCGGCGTCGGGAATGTGAGCGCGATCCACGGGCGTCTGCTCACGGCGTGGTCGACCGCCGGCATTCTCGGCCCCGTGCTGGTCAACTACGTCCGCGAGTTCCAGATCGGTCACGGCGTCGCGGCGTCGAACGCCTACACCTTCACGATGTACGTGCTCGTGGCGTTTCTCGGCGCTGGATTGATCTGCAATCTGGCCGTGCGGCCCGTCGATCGCCGGCTGTTCACGCTGGTTCCCGCGGCGAAGCCGGCGGCGGCACGTGGAACCGCGCGTGACGTGCCCGCAGGCGAGTGGGGTCTCGTCGCCATCGGCTGGCTCCTGGCGGGCATTCCGATCGCGTGGGGCGTGTACAAGACGCTGACGCTGGTGAGCCAGATGTTTGGTTGATGGGGCGATCGAGTGATCGAGTGGTCTGGTATTTGGCAGCGCTGCTGTCTCGCAATCACGGCTCCTGACGCGGCATCGATTGTGGTCAAGCAGATCGCCGATGAGCGAACAGGCGGATCGGCTACAGGAGCGTGCGATGTAGTTTGCGGTCGATGTTTGCGCGCTGATCAAGCTGTTGCCGCGATCGGAGCCCGGTCCGACGGTGCGGCATCAGTTGGCAAAATCCGCCACATCGGTCGCGATGAACTATCGAAGTTCCCGGAGGGCCGCGGTCGCATGCGGAGTTCACCGCGCGCATGGGAATCGTCGCCGAAGAAGCGGACGAAACGTTGCGCTGGCTTCAGTTCATCGAGCGATCCCGGCTGATAAACTCACCAGAACTCGCCCGGCTGCTGATCGAAGCGGGCGAGATGCTGCACATCTTCGCCGCCTCGGCAGGTACGGCGCGCCACCGTCAACGCACTGAGTTTCGATAGCCCAATCGCCGAAGCACGAGAGTCTCGCAGCAAGTCACTACGTCACCAAGTCACTGCACCACGCGATCAAGAGCCGATCAAGGTCATTTCGACAGGCTGGTCAAGGATGGCCACGGCCGTGAGGCATCAAGTAAACTAAGCGGTTGATGCCCCCTCTCGATGTCAAAACTCAGGAGACCGTCTCGGCCGTGTTGGCGCGGCTCAGAGACCTGCCCGGCGCGCTGCTGCCCGTCCTGCACGCCGTTCAGGAGGCCCTCGGGTACGTGCCGCCCGCGGCGGTGCCGATCATCGCCGAAGGACTGAACCTCTCGCGCGCCGAAGTGCACGGCGTCATCAGCTTCTATCACTACTTCCGCGAGACACCGCCCGGACGCCACACGATCCACATGTGCCGCGCCGAGGCGTGCCAGTCGATGAACCAGCGGGCGCTCGAGGCGCACGCGAAGACGGCGCTCGGCGTCGACTTTCACGGCACGACGGCCAACGGCGCGTTTTCGTTCGAGCCGGTCTACTGCCTGGGCAACTGCGCGTGCTCGCCGGCGATCATGATCGACGGCGAGCTCTACGGCCGCGTCACGCCTGAGCGTTTCGACGCGATCCTCGCGAAGTGGGAGAAGCGATCGTGATCACGACGGTCTATGTCCCCCGTGATGCAGCGTCGCTGTCGCTCGGCGCGGAAGAGGTCGCGGAGGCGATCGCCGCAGAAGCACGCGCTCGAAAGATCGAGATCGCCATCGTCCGCAACGGCACCCGCGGCATGGTCTGGCTCGAGCCGCTCGTCGAGGTGGCGCTGTCGAATGGACGCATCGGCTACGGACCGGTGTCAGCCGCCGACGTCCGGTCGCTCTTCGACGCGGATTTTCTCAAAGGCGGTCCGCATCCGCTGAACGTCGGCCCGGTCGAGTCGATCCCGTACTTCGCGAAGCAGGAGCGGCTCACCTTCGCCCGCGTCGGCGTGACCGATCCAGTCAGCCTCGACGACTACATCGCGCACGACGGTTACCAGGGCCTCATGCGCGCAATGTCGATGAGTTCCGAGGACATCGTCAAGGAAGTGACCGAGTCCGGCCTGCGCGGCCGCGGCGGCGCCGCCTTTCCCACCGGCATCAAGTGGAAGACGGTGGCCGATGCCCCGGCCGATCAGAAGTACATCACGTGCAACGCCGACGAAGGCGACTCCGGCACGTTCGCCGATCGCATGCTGATGGAAGGCGATCCGTTCTGCCTGATCGAGGGCATGACGATCGCGGCGGTCGCCGTCGGCGCGACGCAGGGTTACATCTATCTGCGGTTCGAATACCCGCATGCGCATCGCGCGCTCGACGCGGCGATCGCGGCCGCGTATGCACAGGGCTACCTTGGCGGGAACATCCGCGGCACCGGCAAACGGTTCGATCTCGAAGTCCGGCTCGGCGCCGGCGCGTACATCTGCGGCGAGGAAACCTCGATGCTCGAGAGCCTCGAGGGCAAGCGCGGCGAAATCCGGCCGCGGCCGCCGCTGCCCGCGATCAAGGGACTGTTCGGCCAGCCGACGATCGTCAACAACGTCATGTCGCTCGCGAGCGTGCCCATCATTCTTCAGAAGGGCAGCGCGTTCTACCGCGACTTCGGCGTGGGGCGGTCGCGCGGCACGCTGACGATCCAGCTCGGCGGCAACATCAAGCGCGGCGGTCTGATCGAGCGGGCATTCGGCGTCACGCTCCGCGAGATTCTCTACGACTACGGCGGAGGCAGTGCCTCGGGTCGGCCGATCCGTGCGGTCCAGGTCGGCGGTCCTCTCGGCGCCTATCTGCCCGAGTCGCAATTCGACACGGCGCTCGACTACGAAGCGTTCGCGAACATCCAGGCGCTCCTCGGCCACGGCGGCGTCGTCGTGTTCGACGACACCGTGGACATGGCCCGGATGGCCCGCTACGCCATGGAGTTCTGCGCCATCGAGTCCTGCGGGAAATGCACGCCCTGCCGCATCGGTTCGACCCGGGGAGTCGAGGTCATGGACCGCGTGATTTCCGGCGAGAACCGGGACGGCAACCTGGCTCTCGTCGAAGAACTTTGCGATACCATGTTGAATGGTTCGCTATGTGGCTTAGGGGGCCTGACCCCCTACCCGGTACAGAGCGCGATGCGTCATTTCCGGGAAGATTTTGAAGGGTAGCGCGGCCCTTTCAGGGCCGCGTTCGCGGGGCTGAAAGCCCGCGCTCCATAGAGTTTCATATGTATTCAACGGGCTATCACGATCAAGGGACGCCGGTCATTGCCGGCGACAAGCTGGTCACGCTCGAGATCGACGGCACGCCGGTCACCGTGCCCGAGGGCACGTCGATCATGCGCGCCGCGGCCGCCGTCGGCAACGACGTGCCGAAGCTGTGCGCCACCGACACGCTGAAGGCGTTCGGCTCGTGCCGGCTGTGCCTCGTCGAGATCGAGGGCCGGCGCGGCTACCCGGCGTCGTGCACGACGCTCGTCGCCGACGGCATCAAGGTCAGGACCCACAGTCACGAAGCTGTCGCAGCTCCGCAACAGCGTGATGGAGCTCTATCTCTCCGACCATCCGGCTGACTGCGGCTCGACCTCCGCGAGCGCGCGCTGCGAAGTGCACGACATGGCGGCGAAGCTCGGCGTCACCGGCATGCGGTACGGCGTCAACGGCAAGAACCACCTGCACGCCGCCAAGGACGAGAGCAACCCCTACTTCACCTTCGATCAGTCCGAGTGCATCGTCTGCTCGCGCTGCGTGCGCGCGTGCGACGAAGTGCAGGGGACGCTGGCGCTGACGATTCAGGGCCGCGGCTTCGGTTCGAAAGTCTCCGCGAGCCAGAACGAGTCCTTCCTCGAGTCTGAGTGCGTGTCGTGCGGCGCGTGCGTCGAGGCGTGCCCGACCGGGGCGCTGGCGGAGAAGTCGCTGATCCAGATCGGTCAGCCGACGAAGGTCACGACGACCACGTGCGCGTACTGCGGCGTCGGCTGCTCGTTCAACGCCGAGTCGAGGGACGACGAAGTCGTCCGCATGGTGCCGAACCGGGACGGCCACGCCAACCACGGCCACGCCTGCGTCAAGGGCCGCTTCGCCTACGGCTACGCCACGCACCCCGATCGCATCACGACGCCGATGATCCGCAAGTCGATCGACGATCCGTGGCGGCAGGTCAGCTGGGAAGAGGCGATCGGCCACGCGGCCAGCGAGTTCAAGCGCATCCAGGCGAAGTACGGCCGCGACTCGATCGGCGGCATCACCTCGTCGCGCTGCACGAACGAAGAGACGTTCCTCGTCCAGAAGCTGGTACGCGCCGCGTTCGGCAACAACAACGTCGACACCTGCGCGCGCGTCTGCCACTCGCCGACCGGCTACGGCCTGAAGAACACGATCGGCGAATCCGCCGGCACGCAGGCGTTCGACTCGGTGATGAAGGCCGACGCCATCATCGTCGTCGGCGCCAATCCGACCGAGGGTCACCCGGTGTTCGCGTCGCAGCTCAAGCGGCGGCTGCGCCAGGGCGCGAAGCTGATCGTCATCGATCCGCGCGAGATCGCGCTGGTCAGGACGCCGCACATCGAGGCGCAGCTGCACCTGCCGGTGCGTCCCGGCACCAACGTCGCGCTGTTCAACTCGCTCGCGCACGTCATCGTCACCGAGGGGCTGACCAAGGAACAGTACGTCGCCGAGCGATGCGAGGTCGACTCGTACAACAAGTGGAAGGCGTTCGTCGCCGAGGATCGCAACTCGCCCGAGAACACGGCGGCGTCCACCGGCGTGAAGCCGGAACTGGTGCGCGAGGCCGCGCGGCTGTACGCGACGGCCGGCAACGGCGCCATCTACTACGGCCTCGGCGTCACCGAACACAGCCAGGGATCGACGATGGTGATGTGCATCGCGAACCTGGCGATGGCCACGGGCAACGTCGGCCGCGAAGGCGTCGGCATCAACCCGCTGCGCGGCCAGAACAACGTCCAGGGCTCGTGCGACATGGGTTCGTTCCCGCACGAGTTCAGCGGCTACCGTCACGTGTCGGACGACGCGACGCGCGCGGCGTTCGAGAAGGACTGGGGCGTTCCGCTCGTCGCCGAGCCCGGCCTGCGCATTCCGAACATGTTCGAAGCCGCGCTCGACGGCAGCTTCAAGGGCATGTACATCCAGGGCGAGGATCCCGCGCAGTCCGATCCCGACACGCATCACGTGACCGCCGCCTTCGAGGCGATGGAATGCATCGTCGTTCAGGATCTGTTCCTGAACGAAACGGCGAAATACGCGCACGTGTTCCTGCCCGGATCGTCGTTCCTCGAAAAGAACGGGACGTTCACCAACGCCGAGCGCCGCGTCTCGCCCGTCCGCAAGGTGATGGAGCCGCGCGCCGGGTTCGAGGACTGGGAAGTTACCGTTCTGCTGTCGAACGCGCTCGGCTATCCGATGCACTACCGGCACCCGTCCGAAATCATGGACGAGATCGCGCGCCTGACGCCGACGTTCAGCGCGTTCTCCTACGAGAAGCTCGATCGGCTCGGCAGCATCCAGTGGCCGTGCACCGACGAGGCGCCGGAAGGCACGCCGACGATGCACGTCGGGCACTTCGTCCGCGGCAAGGGCAAGTTCTTCGTCACCGAGTTCGTGCCGACGAGCGAACGCGCCACTCGCAAATTCCCGCTGCTGCTGACGACGGGCCGCATCCTGACGCAGTACAACGTCGGAGCGCAGACACGCCGCACGAGCAACGTGGCATGGGCGTCGGCCGACGTGCTCGAAATCCACCCGCACGACGCCGAAACCCGCGGCATCAAGGACGGCGACACGGTCGGCCTGACGAGCCGATCCGGTGAGATCGTGCTGCCTGCGCAGCGTCACGGATCGCGTGCGGCCGGGCGTCGTCTACACGACGTTCCACTTCCCGGAATCCGGCGCCAACGTCGTGACGACGGAGAACTCGGACTGGGCGACCAACTGCCCCGAGTACAAGGTGACGGCGGTCGAGATCGTCAAGGTCAACCAGCCGTCGGAGTGGCAGAAGCGGTTCCACGAGTTCACCGACCATCAGCTCGAGTTGCTCAAGGGACGCGAGGCGACCCACGCGTGAGGGCAGAGCGTCTCGTTTCGATGGCGAACGACATCGGCTCCTTCTTCAACGCCGAGGCCGACAAGGCCGTCGCGGCCCAGAGCGTCGCGAGCCACATCAAGCGTTATTGGGACCCGCGGATGCGGCGTGAGATCGTCACGCATTATCGCGACGGCGGCGCCGGCCTCGATCCCCTGGTTCGCTCGGCGGTGGCACTCCTCGCTGCGTCCGCCTGAAGGCGGGCGCCAATAGACCCGTCGCGTTCGGCGCAGCCGGACGGGAGGTGAACGTGAAACGCGCTCTGCTCGCGGGCCTGCTGCTGGTTCTCGCCTCGTTTCCGCTCGTTGCCCATCATTCGACCACCGCCGAATTCGACGTCACACACCGGATGACGCTCGCCGGCACGCTCACGAAGGTCGACTGGGTGAACCCCCACATCGTCGTCTTCATGACGGCGAAAGACGGGCCCTGGAAGTTCGAGAGCAACCCGCCGGCCTGGTTCCGGCGCGTCGGCGTGAGCCGCGCGGATTTCTCGAAGGCGATCGGCCAGCCCATCACGGTCGAAGGGAACCGCGCGAAGGACGGCTCGCAGTACGGATATCTGGTCAAGATCACCTACGCGGATGGCAGCTCGCTCGAGCTCGTGCCACCCGGCGGCGCCGCACCATAGCGGGAGGAGAACGATGAAGAAACAGCTCACCGTCCTTGCAGCCATCGTGACTCTGACCGCGGCGCTCGGCGCCGGCCAGACTGCGCCTCCCACGGCCGGCCGGGCCGCCGCCCATCCCGATCTGAGCGGCACCTGGCTCTTCTCGATCGATTTGCCGCCGCTTGCCATCAAGCGCCAGGCCAACGGCGCCACCACGGTGAAAGGCGTCGACGCCAGCGGCCGACGCGCGGCGACCGCCGTGCCGGGCGCGCTGCCCTCGACACCCGAGCCCTCGTACAAACCCGAGCTCCGCGCGAAGGTGAAGGATCTGTTCGATCACGAGAGCAAGACCGATGCGGTGTTCTACTGCGGCAAGCCCGGCGTGCCCCGCATCGGGCCGCCGCGGCGCATCGTCCAGCTGCCGAACGAGATGATCTTCCTCTACGAGGACATCTCCGGGGATCCGTATCGAATCATTCCCACCGACGGACGTCCGCTCAGCAAGGATCCCAACCCGTCGTACTACGGCCATTCGGTCGGCCGCTGGGAAGGCAACACGCTGGTCGTCGAGGCGGTTGGGTTCGTCGAAGAAACATGGTTCGGCGAGGGCGGCTACTTCCACAGCGACGCGATGCGCGTCACCGAGCGGTTCTGGCGCACCGGGGAGAACCTGGCGTATCAGGTCGACGGTCGACGACCCCAAAGTCCTCACCGCGCCGTGGACGATGCCGGCGCGTCTGATCAAGCCGTCTACCGAGCCGCTCGAGGAGTCGCCGCACTGCGTCGAGCAGGACGGCAAGTTTCTGCAGAACGACGATCACCACGGCCAGCGGTGAGGAGACATCGATGAGAAAGCTGCCTCTTGTCGCTTTCGTCTGGTTGCTCTCGATGTTCGCAGTCGGCGTGTGGGCATCCGGACAAGCGCCGCCGCAGGCAATCCCTCTGCCGCCGGCCCCTGCGCCGCCTGCCCGCGGTGTGCCGCCCGCTCAAGACGATCCCGGCCGGATCATCTCCGGGAACGACATCGGGTTTCGCGTCGAAGACGTGAAGAACAACAGGCTCGTCGGCCGATTCGTCGTGCGGGTCAACGGTCAGTGGCGCGAGGTCGAGGAATCGGCCATCACGAAGCGGCTCACGCAGCGGTAGGCGTTGGCTGGCACCGCGGGCACCAGTACGTGAGCCGGGCGTCGATGCCCGGTCTTCTTCGCCTGAATCGGCGTCCCGCATTTTCTGCAGGGTTTTCCGCCGCGTCCGTAGACCCAGAGCGCGCCGCCGCGATCGAGGCTGTCCCGCGTCCGGCGTCCTCGCGACGGCGCCAGGCGCGGGCGCCTTTCCGCGTGTTCGCGCGCAGCATGTCGCGCGCGATCCCCACGATCCGGGCCAGTTCCGCGTCGGACACCGCCGAGACTGGTGTGAACGGGTAGACTCCGGCGATAAACAGGCATTCTGATTTGAAGACGTTCCCGGCGCCGGCGACGACGCGCTGATTGAGGAGAACGTCGGCGACGGGAAGTCGTCCCTGGGCGCGTGCCCGCGCGACGGCCGCCTCGGCATCGAAGGTCTCGTCGAGCAGGTCGGGCCCGAGCTCGCGAAGCCCGTCGTGACGCTGCAGTTCGCGGGCGGTCAGCAGCTCCGCCACCGGCACGTTGAAACCGACAGCGACGAACTCCGCGGTGGCCACCAGCACGCGCATGTCACGTGCCGGCCGCTTCCACGGAGCGCCCGGCGGGTAGCCGTGCCAGCTGCCGTTCATCCGCATGTGCGTGTGCAGCACGAGGTCGCCCGAGAAGGCCATCAGGATGTGCTTGCCGCGCGACGTGACGCCTTCCACCGTCCGTCCCGCGATCGGCCGATCGTGATCGATACGCGTCAGGGCGGGAAAGACCGATTCGAAGCGGGTGACGATGCGGCCGGCGAGATGGCGATGCAGCGCCTGCGCGGTGCGGAAGATCGTGTCACCTTCTGGCATGGAACGTCGCCTGGAACCCGAGCGCGCCGCCGACAAAGCCGGCTTCGGTGAGATAGGCCGCCAGCGGATGGGCCGACGGCGGAAGGCCATCGATTTCTTCGATGAGCATGCCTCTCGGGGCGTCGAGACCGGATCGTGCGCGATCGATCAGCACCTCCGCGATGGCGCGCGCGCGTTTCGATCGATCCGGCTCGCTGTCGGGTAGAAACGTCACGAGCTGGCGATCGCCGCGAGCCAGCCACGCCGCGATCGCGCCGTCGGTCAGGATGACGGTCGCGCCCACGATTCGCGCAGGGCTCCGGGCCGCCGATGCGGGAAACCGGAGCGTCGCCCCGTACGGATTGGCCGGATCGGTCGCGGGGAGAACGGCCACTTCGATCTGATCGCTCACAGCGGCCGATGGCTCGCGCAGCGAGCGAAGCAGGTCGAGCGCGCCGGGGAGCGCGAACTGCGTCGCGCCGAGGCCGGCGACGAAATAGCCGCGCCGGATCCGCCCGCTTTCCTCCATCGCCTTCAGCACCGGGTAGACGACGCCGAAACCGCCCGGTGATGCTTCCGACATGACCGCTTCTCGTGTCAGGACGCCGTAGCGCGCGAGAAGCTGGTTCGCCCACGCGGCGGCCCAGGCGGTGGCTTGTGTGGGCCTCGAGGCCTGCACGAGCGTCCAGCGTCCTTCCGCGGACGGCGGCGCCAGCCGCCGCGAGCGGAACGCGGTCGGCTCGAGCTTGCGCTGTTTTCGGCGCGGCGCGCGCGCCTGCGTGAACGCGCGCAGCGCGTGGAACGTGTCGTTCGTGATCGATCCGTTCCACACGAGATTCCAGAGCGCGGTCACCGTGTCGTTGGGGTAGCCGCCGCCGACTGCCTCGTGAAGCGGGCCGAAGAAGCTCGCCCCGTGCGCCCGGAGGAATTCGAGAATTGCGGTTTCACGTTTGTCGTTGTCGCCCTGCGCGACGCGTGGAGGAAGCAGCCGGGACAGGTGATCGGCGAGGTACAGCGCGATTCGTCCGTCGCTCGTGCCGAGCGATTCGATGCCGACCCAGACGACTTCACCGGCCGCCGTCACGGCGTCGAGGTCGGCGGGATCGTACGCGTCGATCCGCGCCGGAAGGATCTCGGTTTCGAGGATCGATGCGGGCAGCGGCGCGCCCTGGAGCTGCTCGATTGACATCGAGCAGCGCATCCACCCCGTGCCGGCGCCGGACGGCTCCCTGCCACGTTGTCGTCAACCGTCCGAGCACCGATTGCTCGACCGGCTCGATCTCGTGCCGCAGTTTGGCGAGCGACCGCCGCCGCAACTGGCGCAGCACGCCGGCGTCGGTCCACTCGCGACCGGTGGCGCCGGGCGTGAACTCGCCTTCGACGAGCTGGCCATCGGCGGTAAGTCGCGCGAGGGTGTCTTCGGCGACAGCGGTGCCGATCGCATATCGCCCGGCAAACGCCTGCGCGGCAAACGGCGCGTGCGTACGCGCGTAGCGTTTGGCCAGGTTGCCGAGCGGGTCGGGCGCGGCGGCGAGGAGCGATTCGGGAATCCCGGCGGGCAGCGGTACGCCGAGCGCGTCGCGGTAGCGGGCCGCGTCTTCGACGGCAATGTAGCGTGCCTCGCCCGCTACCCGCACCAGCAGCGCGCGGCGGGCGCGAACGAGCTCCCCGGTCCAGGCGGTGACGTCCTCGCCGGTGGTTCGGGCCGCCGAGCTCCTCTGCGCTGAGGTCTCCGAGGGACAGCAGCATGTCGTGCACGCCGTCGACGCTCTTCGCGCGGTACCGCGGGATCGAGACGCTGAAGCTCGCGCTCGAGCGCCTGCATGGAATCGGCGTCGAGCAGCTCGCGAAGCTCGATGTCGCCGATCAGGTCGCGGAGCTGGCCCTGATCGACCGAGAGCGCCTGCGCCCGGCGCTCCGCGAGCGGGGCGTCCCCGTCGTACAGGAAACTCGCCACATAGCTGAAGAGCAGCGAGGCCGCAAACGGCGACGGCTGCTCGGAATCGGCCGTCGCGACGCGGATACGCCGGCTCCTCACGTCGGCGAGCGTGCCGACCAGTGCCGGCATGTCGAAGAAATCCCTGAGGCACTCGCGATACGTTTCGAGCAGCACCGGGAACGAGCCGTACTTCGACGCGACCGCCAGCAGATTGGCCGAACGCTTGCGCTGCTGCCAGAGCGGCGCGCGCATGCCCGGACGCCGCTTGGGCAGCAGCAGCGAACGGGCGGCGTTCTCGCGGAACTTCGCCGCGAAGAGCGCCGTGGCGCCCAGCTGCCGGACGACGAGCGCCTGCACGTCATCCGGGTCCGGCAGCAGCAGCCGGATGTCGGGCGGTTCGTCCACGTCCGGAAACCGCACCACGAACCCATCGTCGCCCCAGAGGGTCTCGACGTCGATGCCGCGCTCCTCGCGGATCTTCGCCGCCACGGCCATCGCCCACGGCGCGTGGATGCGGCCGCCGCGCGGCGAGAGGACGCACACGCGCCAGTCGCCGAGCTCGTCCCGGACGCGTTCGATCAGGATCGTCGATGCGTCAGGCACGGCCCGCGTGGCCGCCATCTGGTCGCGGAGATACTGCAGGAGGTTTTCCGCCGCCATCGCATCGAGGTCATGGTCGCGCGTGAGGCGTTCGACTGCGGCGGCCGGCGGCAGGCGCAGCAGCGTGCGCATCAGCTTCCCGATCGCGAGGCCGAATTCGAGCGGCCGTCCGGCGCGGTCGCCCTTCCAGAACGGCATCTTGCCGGGTTCGCCGGGCGCGGGGGAGACGAGCACGCGATCGTGCGTGATCTCTTCGATCCTCCACGAGGAGGCACCGAGCACGAAGGTTTCGCCCGGGCGGCTCTCGAAGACCATTTCCTCGTCCAGTTCGCCGACGCGCGCCGCGCCGGGACCGGCGCCGACGAGGAACACGCCGTACAGACCCCGGTCGGGAATGGTCCCGCCGTTGATGACCGCCACCCGCTTCGCGTTCTCGCGTCCGCTGACGGTGCCGGCGACGCGGTCCCAGGTGATGCGGGGCCGCAGTTCGGCGAATTCGTCGGAGGGATAGCGCCCCGACAGCATGTCGAGCACGCCGTCGTAGACGTTGCGGCTCAGCTCTGCGAACGGCGCCGCCCGCCTGATGGTGGCGAACAGCTCGTCGGCGTCCCACGTGTCCATCGACGCCATCGCGACGATCTGCTGCGCGACGATGTCCAGCGGATTGCGCGGATAGCGGGTCGCTTCGACGTCGCCGTCGTGCATCGCGCGCGCCACCGCCGCGCAGGCGACGAGATCGCCGCGGAACTTCGGGAAGATCACGCCCTTGCTGATGGCGTTGACCTGGTGGCCGCCCCGGCCGATTCGCTGGAGCCCGCTCGCGACCGACGGCGGCGACTCGATCTGCACCACGAGGTCGATCGCGCCCATATCGATGCCGAGTTCGAGCGAGGACGTGGCGACGAGCGCGCGCAGCGAGCCGCCCTTGAGCAGATCCTCGACCTCGACGCGCTGCTCGCGTGCGATCGACCCGTGGTGCGACCGAACGAGGACCTCGCCGGCAAGCTCGTTCAATGCGCCCGCCAGGCGCTCGGCCAGCCTCCGGCTGTTCACGAAGATCAGCGTGGACTGATGCGCGCGAATCAACTCCAGGAGACGAGGGTGGATGGCCGCCCAGATCGACGGCCGCGTGTCGCCGACCGACAATGGCCCGCTGGGGATTTCGTCCGCCGTCGTCAGCCGTGCCATGTCCTCGACGGGCACCTGTACGCTGAGCGCCAGCGCCTTTTTCTGTCCGGCATCGACGATAGTGACAGGGCGGTAGCGGATGGCGCCGCGCGGCGCGGCGAACTCGTCCGCGACCTCGCGTGCCGCTTCCGGTTCCGAGAGCCGGCCGCGCCCGGGACTTTTTCGGGGACGGGCCCCAACCGTTTCGGCGCCTCCAAGAAACCGTGCAACTTCGTCGAGGGGGCGTTGTGTGGCAGATAACCCAATCCGCTGAAGCGGTCCGGCGGCAAACGTCGTCAGCCGCTCGAGCGAGAGCATGAGGTGGACGCCCCGCTTGGTCGGCACCAGGGCGTGGATCTCGTCAACGATCACGGTTTCGACCGACCGGAGCGACTCGCGGGCGTTTGAAGTCAGAAGTAAATACAGCGATTCGGGCGTCGTAATAAGGATGTCGGAAGGCTCCCGGACAAAGCGGGCCCGGTCGGCAGCCGGCGTGTCGCCGGTGCGAACCGCGATGGCCGGTGAAATGTGGACGTCGCCTCGAGCGGCCGCCACCCGGGCGATCCCAGCCAGCGGCGAGCGGAGGTTGCGTTCAACGTCGACGGCGAGCGCCTTGAGCGGTGAGACATAAAGCACCCGGCATCGCTGGCCTTTGGCGGGCACGGGTGCGAACATCAACCGGTCGAGGCATGACAGGAAGGCAGTGAGCGTCTTGCCGCTGCCGGTCGGTGCGAGGATCAGCGTCGATTCGCGGCGGGCGATAGCGGGCCAGCCGAGGGTCTGGGGTCGCGTGGGCGCGTCGAATACGGATTCGAACCACGCGCGAACCGCCGGATGAAACACGGCGAGCGGGTCCGCGGAAGAACGCGCGGTCATTCAGTCATCTTATAGTGGGAAAAATATGGGCGATGCCGGCGAAGGACTCATCGACGCAGATTCGAGAATTCAGGAGCGGATGGAAGAGCTCGAGCGCGAGCGCGCGAAGTCGCAGGTGCGCGACGTGCGCGATCCGGAAGCCCTCCGGCAGCTCGAGTCGCTGCGCCTGGCGCGCACCGAGCTCGAACGTCAGCTCACCGCCACGGCGCACGAGCGGCGGCGCGCGCAGATTGGCCAGGCGATGGCCGAAATCGATCGGCGAATGGCCGAAACGACCTCGCTGCTCAACGCCTGATCCTGCCGGGTGACCGGGCAACCGGTCACACGAGTCGCGTGTTCACTCCCATCTCTTCTTCGATCCGCCTCACCAGCGCCGAATAGTCGTCGGTGAAGTGCGCAGGCAGGCTGTCCGGGACGGGCGCAGGCCGCGCCGCTGCTTCCTGTATGACTCGCCGGTAGTCGTCGGCCATCAACTCGAGCCGGTGCTCGCGCGACCAATACGCGTGCCCGGCGATCGAGAGGTCGCTCCGCAGCTGAGCATCCGCCGAAAGCCTCGCCATCGCGGCACGCACGCCGTTCTCCTCGTCCAGCAGATCGACTGAAACCGCCACGGGCGCCTGCGACCGATGCGAGCGCCGCCCCGTCAGGGCGTCCAAGGTCGGAACGTCGGCCAGGTGAGCGAGGGCGGTAATCACGGTCGGCGTGCCTGCGGAGAGCGCACGCAGCCACGAGGCGGAGGTTTCTCCAGCTGTCGGCCAGCGCAGGCACATGCAGGCATCGGCAGCCGCAAAGTACGCCGCGACGTGATCATCAGGGACATAGCCAATCGGGCGGACTCGGGCATCGAGGCCATGTCCGGCGATCAGCGCCTGCAGCGACGGCATCCCCGCGGCCTGGCCGACGAGCAGAAGATGGGCGTCCCTGCCGCCGCCGACGAGCGCGGCGAGCCCGCCCAGAACCGGTTCGATCCGCTTTTCCGGCGTGACGTGTCCGAACGCGACGAACACGGTCGCCGTGTCCGCAATGCCCAACTCACGGCGCAGCCCTGATTTCGCCGCCTCCGGCGCTGCGCGGGCCGGGCAGGCACGGAGGAACGCCCATCCGGATCGGATCCACGCGGACGTCCGGATACTGGCGGTGAAGGTCGCCGGCGACGCGGACGTTATGTACGGCGGCCAGCCTGGCCGTGCGGAGGACGACCGGCAGCATGGACCAGAGGTAGTAGGTCGACCCGCTCAGTCCCTCGACGGCGAATTCCTCGACACCGGGCGGCGCGTCTGGATGGTCGTAGCGAAACTCGCGACGATAGTCGTCCGGACGGCCCTGGCTCAACAGGTGGCGCGCCCGCGCGTGGTGGAGGCGGGTGTCGTGCAGGACGACGAGGCCCGGGTAGGCCGCGAGATACGCCCACATGTAGTCGTGCCACCGGGCGTTGCCGACCTGGTACACCACGAGATCGTACGGTGCTCGCAGGTGTTTCCAGACGAAGTCGTGTGCGTTGAACACGTTGGAGTCGCCGGCCGTCGGCAGCCTGTCGACGAACCGGTCGATCGACCACCCGCCGGAGTCAAGCAGCGGCAGCACCTCGGAGCTGTACGCCGCGATCCCGGAAGGATCGGGAGGGAGGGGCGAAAACCACGCCAGCCGCATGGCGGCCATTGTAGTCGGCAGTCGACGGGCGACGGGCGACGGTCTGGCACTCGACAGTCGACAGTGGGTCTGGAGTGCGATAGCATGAAGCGTTCGAGCTTGGGAAATCGTTCACAAGCTGATCTGCCCCGGAATTCTGACGAATGCAGGGCTGGCTTTCCATCCTCATCATGATCGTAATGGGCGCGGGGTTCGCGCTCGTGTCGGTCGGTCTGTCGAACGTCCTCGGCCCGAGCCGTCCGACGCCCGAGAAGAGTGCCCCGTACGAGTGCGGCATGCCGGCGGTCGGCGATGCCCGCGAGCGCCAGTCGGTCAAGTTCTACCTGGTCGCGATGATCTTCCTGCTGTTCGACATCGAGGTGGCGTTCCTTTACCCCTGGGCGATGGCCCTGCGCGACCTCGGGTGGAACGGGTTCATCCAGGTCGTGCTGTTCATGCTGCTGCTGCTCGCCGGATACGTCTACGTCTGGCGCAAGGGCGCGCTCGACTGGGGCAACGAGAAGAGCGACGCCGCCGAGGCGCAGAGGACACGGAAGGTGGCATGACGTATGGGTCTTGAAAGCGAAATCCCGGTCCTGACGACGAGCGTCGAGAAGATGGTTCAGTGGGCGCGCCGCTCGTCCATCTGGCCGGTCACCTTCGGGCTCGCCTGCTGCGCGATCGAGATGATGGCCATGAGCTGCTCGCGCTACGACATCGCGCGCTTCGGCGCGGAAGTGTTTCGCGGCAGCCCTCGCCAGTCCGACCTGATGATCGTCGCCGGCCGCCTGTCGCGGAAGATGGCGCCGGCGCTGCGCCGCATCTACGACCAGATGCCGGAGCCCAAGTGGGTCATCTCCATGGGCGCCTGCGCGTCGATTGGCGGCGTCTTCGACAACTACGCGATCGTGCAGGGCGTCGATCAGGTCGTTCCGGTCGACGTGTACGTGCCCGGCTGCCCGCCTCGCCCCGAATCCCTCATCTACGGCATCGTCCAGCTCCAGCGGAAGATCGCCGAGCAGCGCCTTTCGTAGATGGAAGGCAGCACCGAGCTCGTCGGCCGGCTCGAACTCGCCGTGCCCGGCGTCGCCTTCGAACACGTGCGCGACCGTCGATCTCCAGACGTCCGTCTATGCGCCGGCGGAGCGTGTGCCCGAGATCGGCCGGGCGCTCCGCGATGCGCCGGACCTGCGCTTCGACTTTCTCGCGGAGCTGACCGCCTACGATTTCTGGCCGCGCGAGCCGCGGTTCGAGCTGATGTACCTGCTCGTGTCGATCGAGCACCGGCTGCGGCTCCGGATGAAGGTGCGTCTGGCGGGGCCGGATGCGCACATCGCGACGGTCAGCGGGATCTGGCCGGCTGCCAACTGGCTCGAGCGGGAAGTGTGGGACATGTTCGGGATCGCGTTCGACGGCCATCCCGACCCGCGGCGGTTGCTGATGCCGGAGGACTGGGAAGGCTTCCCGCTGCGCAAGGATTTCCCGGTGCAGATCCGGCGGCCCGCGTACGCGTCCGAAGCGCTGCAGGTGACGGAACAGGAATTCCGCGAGAACATTCAGCGCGACCGGCTGTCGCGGCCGGGACACGAAGGCTAGGGCGCGGACACGATCATGCCTGCCCTCCGCAGCGAGACGATGACCGTCAACATGGGGCCGCAGCACCCCAGCACGCACGGCGTGCTGCGCCTGGTGCTGGAGCTCGACGGCGAGACCATCCTCTCGGCGTCGCCGACGATCGGCTACCTGCACACGGGCATCGAGAAGACGGCCGAGCAGAAGAAGTGGCAGCAGGTGATTCCGCTCGTCGAGCGGATGGACTACCTGAGCGCGCAGTCCAACAGCATGGCGTTCTGCATGTCGGTCGAGACAGCTCCTCGCCGTCGAGGTTCCCGACCGCGTGAAGAACATCCGCATCCTGCTCGCGGAGCTGCAGCGGATCAATTCCCACCTGGTCTGGCTCGGCACCCACGGCATGGAGGTGGGCGCCGTCTCGGTGATGCTGTACTGCTTCCGGGAGCGCGAGCTGCTGCTGAACATCAACGAGATGATCGCCGGCTTCCGGATGTTCCCGAGCTACATGCGCGTCGGCGGCCTGCGCGAGGACCTGCCTCGCGGGTTTCACGAGGCGGTCCGCGCGTTTCTCGACCGGTTCGTGGTCAAGATCGACGAGTACGAAGACCTGTTGACGAACAACGAGATCTACCTGAAGCGAACGAAGGGCGTGGGCGTCATTTCGAAAGAGGACGCCGTGGCGTACAGCCTGCTCGGGCCGATCGCGCGCGCGGCCGGCGTGGGCTACGACGTCCGCAAGGCGTTTCCGTATCTTGGATACGAGACGTACGAATTTACCGTGCCGACGGCGACCGACGGCGACGTGTTCGCGCGTTACACGGTGCGCGTCGCCGAGATGCGCGAGAGCATGAAGATCTGCCGGCAGGCGCTCGACCGGATCACGCCGACCGGGCCGTACGCCATCGACGATCCCCGCATCACTCCGCCGCCGAAGGATCGCGTCTACACGGAGATGGAAGCGTTGATTCAGCACTTCCTGATCTACTCGCAGGGCTTCACCGTGCCCGCGGGTGAAGCGTACGTGCCGGTCGAGGGGCCGCGGGGCGAGCAGGGCTTCAGCGTGGTGTCGGACGGCACGAACCGGCCGTGGCGGATCAAGTCGCGCGCGCCCTCGCTCCTGGCGTGCCAGGCGCTCGAACGAATGATCGTCGGCGGCCTCATCGCCGATGTGATCGCCGTGATCGGTTCGATCGATGTGGTGATGGGAGACGTTGACCGATGAGGGCAACGGGAAACGGAGTCCGGTGAGTTTCCACCCGAAGATGGCGTATGACGCCACCTTCCACAAGTCGTCCCGGAAGCTCGAGGACGAAGGGCCGGCGTTCGCGTATTCGCCGGAGAACCGCGCGCGGTTCGACGAGATCGTGAAGCGATATCCGCCGGAGAACCGCCGATCCGCTGTGCTGCCGGCGCTCTACCTGGCTCAGTACCAGCAGGGCTACATCACCGCCAACGCGATCCGTCACGTCGCCGAGCTCCTCGGCATCACGCGGGCGGACGTCGAGGACGTGACGTCTTTTTACACGATGTACTACACGCGGCCGGTGGGGAAGTTCGTGCTGCAGGTCTGCCGGACGCTCTCCTGCGCGCTGAACGGCGCCGAGCGCGTCACCGAGGAACTGCGGGCGAAAACGGGCCTCAAGCCCGGCGAGACCGACGCCAGCGGGACGTTCACGCTGCTCGAGGTCGAGTGCCTCGGCGCGTGCGACCGCGCGCCGGTCGTCATGGTGAACGACGCCTGGCACGAGTGCCAGAAGCCGGAGGACGCGGCGCAGCTCGTCGACGACATCCGCGCCCGCGGCGAAGCGGCCCTGTCGGGCTGCCACCACGTGGTGGAGCGCGAAAAGAGCCGATGACTTTTCATTGTGTGTTGTGCCCTTCGTGGTTCTTCGTGGCTTCGTGATACACGGCTGCTGATATGGACCCGATTCTCACAAAGTATGTTCGCGAGCCGAACGCCTTCACGCTGGACTTCTACCTCCAGCACGAAGGCTACGATGCGCTGAAGCTGGCGCTCGCGAAGACGCCGGACGAGATCATCGAGCTGGTGAAGGCGTCCGGGCTGCGCGGGCGGGGCGGCGCGGGCTTTCCCACGGGGATGAAGTGGCAGTTCGTCGACAAGAAAGCCACCCCCCGCTATATCGCGTGCAACGCGGACGAGAGCGAGCCCGGGACGTTCAAGGATCACCTGCTGATGGAGCGCAATCCTCACCTGCTGATCGAGGGCTGCGCGATTGGGTGCTACGCGATCGGCGCGAAGACGGCGTACATCTACATCCGCGGCGAGTTCCTCCACGTCCAGCACGTGCTCGAGCGGGCCATCGACGAGGCGTACGCGCGCGGGTTCCTGGGGAAGAACATCCTCGGCTCCGGTTTCGACTGCGACGTCTTCGTGCACCGCGGCGCCGGCGCGTATGAGGCCGGCGAGGAGACGGCGCTGCTCGAATCGCTCGAGGGCAAGCGCGCGCAGCCGCGCAACAAGCCGCCGTTCCCGGCCGTGGTCGGGCTGTACGGCAAGCCGACGGCCGTGAACAACGTCGAAACACTCTGCAACGTGCCGCTGATCGTGCGCAAAGGCGCGGAGTGGTACACGTCGCTCGGGCCGGAGAAGAACGGCGGGCCGAAGTTGTACTGCGTCAGCGGTCACGTGAAGCGGCCCGGGGTGTACGAGGCGTCGATGCAGATCACGCTGCGCGAGCTGATCGACGGCTTCGCCGGCGGCGTCCGCGACGGGCGGACGCTCAAGGCTGTCATCCCGGGCGGTTCATCGGTGCCGATTCTGATGCCGGATCAACTGGATACGCAGGCGAGCTTCGACGCGATCCAGAAAGCCGGGTCGCTCCTCGGATCGGCCGCCATCGTCGTCCTCGACGACACGACGTGCATGGTCTGGCTTGCCGAGAACCTGCTGCACTTCTACCGACACGAGTCCTGCGGCAAGTGCACGCCCTGCCGGGAGGGCACCGACTGGCTGCACAAGATCCTGCAGCGGATCGAACGCGGCGAAGGGCGGTTGCAGGACCTCGACCTGCTGTCGAGCATTTCCGCCAACATCGCCGGCAAGACGCTGTGCGCGTTCGGCGACGCCGCGGTCACGCCGGTCGTGACGACCCTGAAGCATTTCCGGCACGAGTACGAATCGCACATCAGGGAAGGCAAGTGCACGCTGCCGGCCAACTGGCGCGCGCGGTCTGCTCACGCGGTGGGGGCGCACTAGGCGGATGCCGCCCATCACCCCGCTGCTCATCGCGCAGGTCGTCATCATCGTGGTCGTCTTCCACGCGCTGCTGCTCTCGGCGGCCGCCATGGTGTGGGTCGAGCGGCGGCTGGCGGCGGCGCTGCAGCAGCGCCACGGCCCGACCCGCGTCGGCTGGCAGGGACTGCTGCAGCCGTTCGCCGACGTGATCAAGCTGATGTTCAAGGAGGAGCTGCGGCCGAAGGCCGCCGACGCGCTCCTCTTCGCGCTGGCGCCCGTCATCTCGGCCACCTGCGCGTTTGCCGCGTTCGCGGTCGTGCCCTTCGGCGCACGGACGACGTTCTTCGGCCTGCTGCCCGAGCCGATGCGGCTGCAGGTCGCGGACGTCAACGTCGCGGCGCTCGTGATCTTCGCGATCGCCTCGATGAGCGTCTACGGCATCGTGCTCGCCGGGTGGAGCTCCAACAGCAAGTACTCGCTGATTGGCGGTCTCCGATCGTCGGCGCAGATGATCAGCTACGAGCTGTCCTACGGCATGGCGCTCGTCAGCGTGCTCCTCGTCGGCAACTCGCTGTCGTTGACCGAAATCGTCAACGGCCAGGCGGGCGCGTGGTTCGGCGTGATTCCCCGGTGGTTCATTTTCCTGCAGCCGCTGGGCTTCCTGATCTTCCTCACGGCCGGTGTCGCCGAGACGAACCGCGCGCCGTTCGACTTTCCCGAGGCGGAACAGGAGCTGGTGGCGGGCTACCACACCGAGTACAGCAGCATGAGCTTCGCGATGTTCTTCCTCGCGGAGTACGTGAACATGGTCACCGTGTCGGCCGTCGCCGCCGACCTGTTCCTCGGCGGATGGCACGGGCCGTTCCTGCCCGAGTCGCTCGGCTGGATCTGGTTCCTGCTCAAGGTCGGTGCGCTGCTGTTCTTCTACGTGTGGATGCGCTGGACGCTGCCGCGGTACCGCTACGACCAGCTGATGAAGTTCGGATGGAAGATCATGCTGCCGGCCAGCGTGCTCAACCTGATCGCGACCGCCGCCGGCGTGCTGTACTTCGGTGGCTGAATGACGCTGTTCTACGTGTTCGCCGCCGTCGCCGTCGTGGCATCGCTGCTGGTCATCGCCCAGCGCAACCCGATTTACAGCGTGCTGCTGCTCATCGCGTCGTTTGGCGCGTTGTCGGGGCTCTACGTCCTGCTCGACGCGCCCTTCGTGGCCGTGACGCAGATTGTCGTGTATGCCGGCGCCATCATGGTGTTGTTCCTGTTCGTCGTGATGCTGCTGAACGCGCCGCACGAGGAAACGGAGCATGACGAAAGCGTGCACCCGCTCCGGCGCCCGGGCCCGATGCGGTTCGGCGCCGTCCTCGCGGCGGCCCTCGTCGATCGAGCTGCTGTGGGCGCTGACGAAAGGCGGCGGCGAGACGGGCGCGTTTTCGGCCGCGGCCGTCAGCTCGGTGCGCACCATCGGCCGATCGCTGTTCACCGACTACGCGTTCGCGTTCGAAGTGACGTCCGTGCTCATCCTCGTCGCCATGGTCGGCGCCGTGGTGCTGGCGCGGCGTGAAGGCGGGCCGTCTGCCCCGCCGAGCGTCTGACCATGCCGACGCTGACCCACTATCTCGTGCTCTCGGGGGTGCTGTTCTGCATCGGCACGGCCGGTGTGTTCGTGCGCCGCAACCTGATCACGATCCTGCTGTCGATCGAGATCATGCTGAACGCCGTGAACCTGACCTTCGTCGCCTTCGGGCGCTCGATGGGCTCGGCCGACGGCCAGATCATCGTGTTCTTCGTGATGACGGTCGCCGCCGCGGAGGCCGCCGTCGGCCTCGCGATCGTGATCGGGCTGTTCCGCCACCGCGAGTCGCTCAACCCGGACACGTTCACGAGCCTGAAATGGTAGTGATCACAAACGTTAACCGCAGAGCACGCGAGCACGCAGAGACACTCTGGAAGAGAGATCTCTGTGGCCCCTGTGGCCTCTGTGCCTCTGTGGCTTCGTCGTCGTCAACATGCTGCTGCTGATTCCGCTCCTGCCGTTCGCCGGCTTCCTGCTGAATGCCGGCCTGGGCCGCCGTGTGACGAAGACAGCGGCCGGCGTGATCGCCTGCGGTGCGATGCTGCTCTCGTTCGCGATCTCGGCGGCGGCGGTCGCGCGCCTGGTGAGCCTCGAGCCGGAGAACCGTGTCATCGAGCAGCGCGCGTTCACGTGGATCAGCTCGGGCGACTTCTCGGTGGGGCTGACGCTGCGCCTGGATCCGCTGGCGTCGGTGATGATCCTGATCATCACCGGCATCGGGCTGCTGATTCACATCTACTCGACGTCGTACATGCACGAGGAGTCCGACGCCGAGTACGCCCGCTATTTCTCGTACCTGAACCTCTTCGCGTCGTTCATGCTCGTCCTCGTCCTCGGCGCGAACTTCCTCGTGATGTTCGTGGGCTGGGAGGGTGTCGGCCTCTGTTCTTATCTTCTGATCGGCTTCTGGTACCAGAAGAAATCAGCGTCCGACGCCGGCAAGAAGGCGTTCATCGTCAACCGGATCGGCGACTGGGGGTTCATCCTCGGCGTCCTCCTGATCTTCGTCCGCTTCGGATCGCTCGATTTCCAGGAAGTCGCGCGCAGCGCGTCCGCCCTCAGCCCCGAGACGGCCTTCGGCACCATGTCGGTGATCACGCTGCTGCTGTTTGTCGGCGCCACCGGAAAATCCGCGCAGATCCCGCTCTACGTCTGGCTGCCCGACGCGATGGAGGGCCCCACGCCCGTCTCCGCTCTCATCCATGCGGCGACGATGGTGACGGCGGGGGTCTACATGATCGGCCGGAACGCCGTCCTGTTCAGCCATGCGCCGGCCACGCTCACCATCGTCGCGGTCGTGGGCACCGCGACCGCCCTCGTGGCGGGCACGATCGGCCTCGTCCAGAACGACATCAAGCGCGTGCTGGCGTATTCGACCGTGTCGCAGCTCGGGTACATGTTCCTGGCCATGGGCGTCGGCGCGTTCGGCGCCGGTATCTTCCATCTCTATACGCACGCCTTCTTCAAGGCGCTGCTCTTCCTCGGATCGGGCGCGGTCATTCACGCGCTGGGCGGCGAACAGGACATGCGGAGGATGGGCGGCCTGAAGAAGGACCTGCCGATCACGTACTGGACGTTCGTGATCGGCGCCATCGCCATCGCCGGCATCCCGCCGTTCGCGGGGTTCTTCAGCAAGGACGAAATCCTCTTCCGCACCTACGCCGGCGGCCACATGCTGCTCTGGGTCGTGGGCATCCTCACGGCGATGCTGACCGCGACCTACATGTTCCGCCTGGTGTTCATGACGTTCCACGGCGAGCGGTCGCTGCAGGCGAGCCCCGCGCACCACGCGGACCCCTCGGACCTCTTGGCCCATTCGGACCTCTCGGACCACAAGGCGCATGGGACCCATCTGCATGATGCGCCGCCGGCGATGGCCGTGGCCCTCATCGTCCTCGCGCTCGGGTCCATGGTTGCCGGGTGGGCCGGGATCGGCGGGCGGTTCGAACACTTCCTCGAGCCCAGTTTCGGCCCTGCTGACTGACGTCGCGGGCGAGGCCGCCGAAGGCGCACCCGAGACGACGCTGATGATCCTCTCGGTGATCGTGGCGATCGCCGGGATCGGGATCGCGGCCTACTTCTTCCTCAAGAATCGCCAGGCGGCCGATCGCGTGGCCGCGCAGTTCTCCGGCGTCCATCGCCTGCTGTCGAACAAATACTACGTGGACGAAATCTACGATGCCGCCGTCGTCCAGCCCATTCACATCATTTCCGAGGACGGCCTCTGGAAGGGCGTTGACGTCGGGGTGATCGACCGGACGGTCAACGGCGTGGCGGGCGCGGTCGGCGGCAGCGGCGAGGTGCTTCGCCGCCTGCAGACCGGGTCGGTTCGTGCCTACGCGGCGTCTCTGTTTCTGGGCGTCGTGCTCATACTCGGGTACTACCTCTGGCCCTGATGCATTTTCCGATTCTCAGCACGCTCGTCGCCCTGCCGATCGTCGGCGCCCTGCTCCTGCTGTTCGTCCGCGAGGATGAGCAGAACGAGGGGACCATCCGCGCCGTCGCGCTGACCGTGTCAGGGCTCGTCTTCGCCGAGGCCCTGCTGCTCTGGAGCCGGTTCGACGCCGTGTCGCCCGAGTTTCAGTTCATCGAGCGCCACGAGTGGATCCCGTCATTCGGCATCAGCTACCTGGTCGGGGTGGACGGCATCAGCCTGCTGCTCGTCGTCCTCACGGCTTTTCTGACGCCGATCGCGCTGCTGGGGTCCTGGGAATCGGTGCACAAGCGCGTGAAGGCGTTCTCGATGTTCATCCTGCTCCTCGAGAGCGCGATGATCGGTGTCTTCGTCTCGCTCGATCTGTTCCTCTTCTACGTGTTCTGGGACGCGATGCTGATCCCGATGTACTTCCTGATCGGCATCTGGGGATACGAGCGCCGCATCTACGCCGCCGTGAAGTTCCTGCTGTACACGATGGCCGGCAGCGTCCTGATGCTGCTGGCGATCCTCGGCCTCGCCTACCTGCAGAGCGTGGCCACGGGTTCGTACAGCTTCGACCTGCTGAAGCTCTACGAGCTGCCCATCGCGCCGCGCGTGCAGGTGTGGTTCTTCCTCGCGTTCGCGCTCGCGTTCGCGATCAAGGTGCCGCTGTTTCCCTTTCACACGTGGCTGCCCGACGCGCACGTCGAGGCGCCGACGGCCGGGTCGGTCATCCTCGCCGGCGTGCTGCTGAAGATGGGCACGTACGGCCTCGTGCGCTTCGCGTTCCCGCTTTTTCCGGCGGCCGCCACGTTCTTCGCGCCTGTGCTGGCGACCCTTGCCGTGGTGGGCATCATTTACGGAGCCCTCGTGGCGATGGTGCAGCCCGACATGAAGAAGCTCGTCGCGTACTCGAGCGTCAGCCATCTCGGGTTCGTGGTGCTCGGCATCGCCGCGATGAACATGCAGGGTGTCCAGGGCGCCGTCTACCAGATGCTGAGCCACGGCATCAGCACTGGCGGTCTGTTCCTCATCGTCGGCATGCTGTCGGACCGGCGGCACACGCGGCTCATCGCCGAGTACGGCGGTCTGAAGAAAGTCACGCCGCACCTGGTGGCCGTATTCCTGATCGTGACGCTGGCGTCCATCGGCCTGCCGGGGCTCAACGGGTTCGTCGGCGAGTTTCTGATCCTGCTCGGTGTGTTCCGCTGGAACCCGCGCATGGCCGCGTTCGCGGCCACCGGGGTGATCCTGTCGGCGACCTACATGCTCTGGATGTTCCAGCGGGTGAACTACGGTCCGATCACGAACGAGAAGAACGAGCGGCTCGTGGACCTGCGGCCGCGCGAGTGGCTGGTGATCCTGCCGATCGTGGCCCTCGCGATCCTGATGGGCGTGCTGCCGAACCTGTTCCTGCGGCCGATCGAGCCCGCCGTACAGCGGATGTTGAGCCATATCGAGCAGGGCAGCGCGCCCCTGCGGATTCAGGCGGAGCGATGATGGCCGGCTTCAACGCTGTCGTTCCGATGGCCTGCGTGGCGGCTGCCGCCATCGCCGCGATGATCGCCGAGGCATTCAGCGTCCAGGGCGAGCGGATGCCGATCGCGCCGCTCGGCGTCATCGGCCTCGTGGGCGCGGCGGTCGCGAGCGCCGCGCTCTGGAACCACAACACGTCGAGCTTCGGCGTCGTCGCGGCGGACAACTTCGGGCTGTTCGTGACCGGCATCCTGATCGTCGTCGGGCTGCTGTCGCTGGCGTTGTCGGGGCCGACCATCGACCGCGAGCACCTGCCGCGCGGCGAGTACTACGCGCTGCTCCTGTTCGCGCTCTCGGGCATGATGCTGATGGCCACGGCGACGGACCTGCTGGTCATCTTTCTCGCCCTCGAAGTGCTTTCCATCGCGGTGTACGTCCTGACCGGTATCCGTCGTGATTCGGCCGTGTCGACGGAGGCCGCGTTCAAGTACTTCCTGCTCGGCGCCTTCTCGAGCGCTTTCTTCCTCTACGGCATCGCGTTCGTCTACGGGGTGACCGGGCAGCACGCGCCTCGATCGCATCGGGAGCGTCATCGCTTCGCAGGGAGCGAACGCGCCGCCGATGCTGATGGTGGCCCTGGGTCTGCTGCTGGTCGGGTTCGCGTTCAAGGTCTCGGCGGTGCCATTTCACATGTGGACGCCGGACGCCTACGAAGGCGCGCCTCCTGCGGTGACCGGTTTCATGTCCACTGGCGTCAAGGCCGCTGCGTTCGCGGCGTTTGTCCGCGTGTTTCTTTCCGCCCTCGAGCCGCTGCATGCGAGCTGGGCCGCGGTGCTGTGGCCCGTCGCGGCGGCGACGATGATCATCGGAACCGTCGTCGGCGTCGCCCAGAACAACGTGCGGCGGATGCTGGCGTATTCGAGCGTCGCCCACGGCGGCTATCTGCTCCTGGCGCTCATGTCCGGAAACGACTACGGCAAGGGCGCCGTGCTGTTCTACCTGCTGACGTACGCCATTACCAACCTGGGCGCGTTCGGCGTCATCGGGCTGCTCGAGGACTACGACCGGCCCAACGACAAGGTCAGCGACTACGCCGGTCTCTGGCACGATCACCCGGCCCTGGCCGCGCTGATGACGATGTTCATGCTGTCGCTGGGCGGGTTTCCGCCGCTGGCGGGGTTCATCGCGAAGTGGTACGTGTTCAGCGCCGCGATCAAGGCCGGCTACACAGGGCTCGCCATCATCGGCGTGTTGACGAGCGTCATCTCGGTCTTCTTCTACCTGCGCATCGTCGTGATGATGTACATGACGCCCTCGGGTGAGACGATCGCGCGGTTCCCGTCGGTGCCGAGGGTCGCGGGCGCGGCGCTTGTGGCCTCGGCGATTATCATCTTCTACCTGGGCGTCCTGCCCGCCCGCCTCCTCGACATGGCGGCTGCCTCAATCCGCACGATTTTCTAAAGCCTCGCGGGCTTCAGGAGTAGTGCGGGGCTTCAGCCCCGCCGTGCCTGGCAGGCCTGAAGGCCTGCACTACATCCGATCCGATAATCGGGTAAGTTGATACGCCAAATGCTGCGCACGAAGTCCGTGTGGAGTCCTGTCGACCGGACGCGAGACGGCGTTCGAATCCTCGCCACGCGCTTCCGCGGGCGTGGAATGCCGGCGAGCCGCTACGACGTGTGGATGCCGTCGCTCGCGCCGAGCGAGCGCCTTCTGCGGAACGTGCAGGCGGGCCGCATCACGTGGGCGCGATTCCTTCGTGAATATCGCCGCGAGCTGTTCATGGACGGTCCCGTTGATGCGCGGAGCCGCTCGATCAAGAATCACGGTCAGAAGTTCACGCTCCGCCTGATCAAGCAGCTCGCGCGGCGGAATCGAGTCACCCTCATGTGCCACTGTGCCGAAGACCAGGCGCAGTGCCACAGGCACGAACTGCGGCGATTGGTTGGCAGGATCTGAATGGATACCGCCACTGTCGGCACCAGACGTCTATGGCTCGTTCCCCGCAGTCCGGAAGCCGCGCTCGCGCAGGTCGAGCAGATGCCATCCGATCAGCGGGCGGAAGTGTCGCCGGTGTGGCTCGCGCGCGTGAAGTCCGGGAACGCGGATGTGTGGACGCTCGGGTTTTCCATGGTGGATCGTGCGACCGGGCATGCGGTTGGAAGCTGCGGATTCAAAGATGCCCCTGACGCCGACGGAATGGTCGAGATCGCGTACGGCGTCGCCGCCGAACGTCAGAACCAGGGGCTTGCCACCGAGGCCGCCGAGGCGCTGGTCGAGTTCGCGTTCGGAACCGGGCGCGTGCGCGTGGTTCGCGCGCACACCTCCGAGTCGGCGAACAATTCCGCGAGGGTCCTCGTGAAGTGCGGCTTTGTGGCACGCGGCCGGGTTGTGGAACCCGAAGATGGTTTGGTGTGGCGTTGGGAAAAGCCGGCGGGGAACATCACATGACGGTCAAGGATCTCGCGCGGCTCTACGACTACGGGTATTGGGCGAATCGCAAGCTCGTGCCGGTGATCGCACAGCTCACGCCCGAGCAGTTCACCCGGAACGTCGCCGGCAGCTACGGTTCGGTCAGGAACACGCTGGTGCACATCATGAGCGCGGAATGGGGTTGGCTGGATCGCTGCGGCGGATACAAACGGGGACCGGCCCTCAAGCCCGAAGACTACCCGACGCAGGCGTCGCTCCTCGAAACATGGGCGATGGTCGAGACGCACGTGCGCAATTTCCTGGCGTCGCTTGCCGATGCCGATCTGCAGAGAAGCGTCGAGTTCAAGATGCCCGGCAGCGATCAGACGCACGTCGTGCAGCTCGGCGATCTGATGCAGCACGCCGCCACCCACGCAGTGCACCATCGCGGGCAGGTGGCGCTGCTCCTGAGGGCGCTGGGGCACGTGCCGGGCAATTTCGACGTGCTCATCTACGATCTCAGCGCGGAGCGCGCTGTCGCGACGTAGAGCCGGGCCGCTTATGTTCATCGGTCACCTCGCCCTCGGGTTCGCCGCCAAACGGGCAGCGCCGCGCGTGTCGCTGGCCGTGCTGTTTTCGGCCGCGCAGCTCGCCGACATCCTGTGGCCGGTGTTCATCGCCCTCGGCGTCGAACAGGTCCGCATCGTGCCGGGCTTCACTGCGTTCACGCCGTTCGATTTCGTGAGCTACCCGTATTCGCACTCGCTCGTGTTCCTGATCGGATGGGGCGTGGCGTTCGGCCTTGTCTATCGATGGCTGACGGGCAACACCCGCGCCGTGGGGATCCTCGCCGTGCTGGTCGTCAGCCATTGGGTCCTCGATTACGTCACCCATAGTCCCGACATGCCGATCTACCCGGGCGGATCCAAGTTCGGCCTCGGCCTGTGGAACTCCATTCCGGCGACCATCGTTATAGAAGCGCTGATGTACGCCGCCGGGCTGTGGGTGTACCTGCGGGCGACCGAGGCGCGCGACGGGATCGGACGCTGGGGCCTGATCGCGCTGGCGGTGTTCCTGGTCGTGGTGTATCTGGCGTCCGCCGGAACCGCTCCGCCGTCGATCCCGGCGCTCTACATCTCGGCCCTCATCGGCATCGTCATCCTGACCGCCTGGAGCTGGTGGGCCGACCGGCATCGGACGCCGAGACAGACGCGATGATTCGCGGCGCACGGTACATCCACACGAACCTGATCGCGCGCGACTGGCGCGCGCTCGCGGCGTTCTACCGTTCGGTGTTCGGCTGCGTCGACGTGCCGCCGGAGCGCGACTTTGCCAGCGACCAGGTTGAAGCGGGGACAGGCGTTCCCGGTGCCGCGCTGCGGGGGATCCACATGCGTTTGCCGGGCTGTGGCGCCGACGGCCCGACGCTGGAGATCTTCAACTACTCACAGCTGGCCAATGCCGTGGCACCGGTGGCCAATCGGCCCGGCTTCGCGCACATCGCGTTCGCGGTGCCGTCGGTCGCCGACGCGCGGGCCGAGGTGCTGGCCAATGGCGGGCGCGCGATTGGCGACGTCGTCACGGTCACAACCTCGCGCGGCACCGTGACGTGGTGTTACGTGACCGATCCGGAAGGCAACATCGTCGAGCTGCAGACATGGACGTAGACGCCGCGCCCGTCCCGGGGCTGCGCTACCTTCCTGATTATCTTGACCGCGACACGCAGATACGTGTGCTGGCCGAGGCCGACTCGCAGCCGTGGCAGCACTCAGGCGGACGCAGCGTTCAGATCTACGGTTACTCGTACCACCACGTGAAGGGAGGCATTTACCGTCTTGGCGACCTGCCTGCATGGGCGCTCGACGTGGCCGCCCGCATTCATCGGGATGGCCTGATGCCGCATCTCGCCGATCAGATGATCGTCAATGCCTACGAGGCTGGTGCCGGCATCTCCGCCCACATCGACTTGTCTGCCTTCGACGATGCGATCGCCGCGATCAGCCTGGGATCGCACTGCGTGATGCAGTTTGCCGAAAAGGCCTCCGGCCGCGAAGAGGAGCTGCTGATCGAGCCCGGCAGCGCGCTTGTCCTGTCTGGAGAGGTCCGCAGCCGGTGGACGCACGCGATTCCCGCGCGAACGTCCGACCTGTGGCACAATCGCGAGCTCGTGCGCAGGCGGCGCGTTTCGTTGACGTTCCGCCGGATGCTGCACACGTCCGGAACGTTCACGTCGTGACCTGACTTCGTGTTGGCTGAGAGGCACGCCATGAAAAGACTCGTCGCCGCGGTCGTTGCGTTGGGTGTGGTCTCGGGTGTCGGCCCGCTTGCCGAGGTGGGCGACAAGTCCCTTGAGAACAAGATCCTGAGCCTCGAAGCCAGACGAGTCGAGGCAATGGTAAAAAAGGACATTGCTACGCTCGACGCGCTCCTCGCCGACGACCTCACATACACCCACTCGGGCGGGACTACTGACACGAAGGCCAGTTTCATCACGCTCATCAAGGAGCGAGGCCGCTACCAGGGCGTGGACTACTCCAACACCCAGGTCATCCCGTTCGCCGGCGGCACGTCGGTCGCCGTACGCGGGCGTGCGCAAATCCGGCTGGAAGGCGTCGCCGGCTACCCGGTGCTCTTCCTCGACGTGTGGGCACTGCGGGACGGCGCGTGGAAAATGGTCGCGTGGCAGGCTACCCGGGTTCCCTGAGCCGGCGCCGAACGGATCGTTCGCCCGCATTTGATGTGACGCGGCAACACACGCTGGAACTCGTCCCCTACGATCCGGATTGGCCGGTGGCGTTCGACGCCGAGGCCGCGCGGCTGCGCCGCGCGCTCGGGCGGCTGGCGCTGCGCGTCGATCACAACGGCTCAACGGCAATCCCGGGTCTCGCCGCCAAAGCGGTCATCGACATCCAGGTGTCCGTCGCCGTTCTGCAGCCGATGGACACGTATCGCACACCACTTGTTGCTCTGGGATATGTCCATATACCTCACGAGGACGATGCCGTTTGCCCGTTCTTCCACCGGCCGTCAGTGTGGCCGCACACACACCATGTGCACGTCGTGCAGGCCGGCGGGACCGAAGAGCGCCGGACGCTGGCGTTCCGGGACTACCTCCGTGAGCATCAGGACGTGTCACGCGAGTATGAAGCACTCAAGTGGAAGCTCGCGATGCGATCGGTCGCGTCGGATCCAGGATCCCGCGAACAGTACGCGCGAGGGAAGTCTGATTTCATCGCGCGTGTGGTCGCGGCGGCGCTTGCAGCCGGATATCCACCATCGTAGTTGAGCGAGGGGGCCGTGATGCGACGAAGGGCGGTGCCGGCGGTTTCAATCCTCTCTGTGTTCGCGCTCCTTGGTCTCCCTGCGGTCTTCGCCGCCGGCCAGGGTCGCACCGCAAAGACGCTGGATATCTACGTCGTCGACGTGGAGGGCGGGAACGCGACGCTGTTCGTGTCGCCCTCCGGAGAATCCCTGCTGATCGACACAGGGAACGGGGGACCGGCGGCGCCGCGCGACGCCGGCCGGATCCTGGCCGCCGCGCGGGACGCGGGCGTGACGCAGATCGATCACCTCGTCACGACCCACTGGCACGGCGATCACGTGGGCGGCCTGGCCGAGTTTGCCAGGCGCATGCCGATTCGGCACTTCATCGATCACGGGGCGAACGTCCAGCCGGGGCCCGGCATCGACGAATTCCTCACAGATGCGTACCCGAAACTCTACGAGAAGGGTACGCACACCGTGGCCAGGCCCGGTGACAGGATCGCAGTCGCCGGCCTCGACGTCCGGGTGGTCAGTTCGGCCGGACAGGTCCTCACGACGCCGCTGCCCGGCGCCGGCAACCCAAATCCGTATTGCGCGGCGTTCAAGCCAACCGGCAACAGCGCGGAGGACGCGCAATCGGTGGGTACCTACGTCCGCTTCGGCCAGTTTCGGACGCTTCATCCGGGCGACCTGCCGACGACGAAAGAATTCGAGCTGATGTGTCCGAACAGCCGCATCGACGCCGTCGACGTGCTGCTCGGCCTGCATCACGGGCAGGACACGTCGAACTCCGAGGTGCTGGTCCACGCCATTCGACCCGCGAGTCGCGATCATGAACAACGGAACGCGCAAGGGCGGCTGGCCGGTCGTCATGAAGACGCTCTTTTCCTCGCCTGGTCTCGAGGACGTCTGGCAGATGCACTTCTCGCTTCTCGGCGGCCAGGAGTACACGGTCCCGGGAATGTTCATCGCAAACGTCGTCGACGATCAGCCGGCCGCCCTGCCGATTGCGCCGGCGCCGCTGCCCGCCGGCGCCAATGCTCCTCCGCCACCGGCGCACGACGGTCAGGCGTACTGGATCAAGGTGTCCGCCAGAGACGACGGGACGTTCACGGTGACAAACGCGCGAAACGGCTTTTCGAAGACATATGCGCCCCGATCGCGTGAGCGCCACTGATCTACGCACCGCCAGGCTGCTCCTGAGGAGGTGGCGGCCCGCCGATCGACCGTTGTTCGCCAGCCTCAACGCCGACCCGCGGGTGATGGAGCACTTCCCGTCCGTTCTCACGCGCGACGAAAGCGATGCGCTGGCCGACATGATCGATTCGCACTTCGATCGGCACGGCTACGGCCTGTGGGCGGTGGAAATCCCTGGGACGGTGCCGTTTGCGGGGTTCATCGGGCTCTCGATTCCCGCATTCGCCGCGGCGTTCACGCCGTGCGTCGAGATTGGATGGCGGCTTGCTGCCGAGCACTGGGGCCGGGGATACGCGACCGAGGGAGCGCGCGCGGTGCTGGCGCTGGCCTTCGGCGAATTGGGTCTCGACGAAGTCGTGTCGTTTACCGTTCCCGCCAACGTTCGTTCCCGTCGTGTGATGGAAAAGATCGGGATGACCCGCGACCCCGCCGACGATTTCGACCACCCGTCAGCCCGGGGCGGATTGGCGCATCACGTTCTGTATAGAATTGGCTCGAGGAGCTCGACGCATGTGTCGAAACATCAAGACCCTTGCTAATTTTGCGCCGCCGGCAACCCCGGACGAGATCAGGGCCTCGGCTCTGCAGTTCGTGAGGAAGCTGAGCGGATCGAATCGTCCGTCCCGCGCGAACGAAGCCGTCTTCAACCGCGCGGTCGACGAAGTGACGGCGGCCGCCCACCGCCTGATCGAGTCGCTGACGACGACCGCGGCGCCGCGCAACCGCGAAGAAGAGGCCCGCAAGGCCCAGGAACGATCGCGCGAGCGGTTTGCGTGAACGGGCTTCGATGAGAGCGTGATCGAGAAGATGCTGACGCATGGGTGATCTCGACCTCCAGTTCGGCCAGATCGACATCTACCTGTTCGACCAGCTGCTTCGTGGCCGCCTCCGCCCGGGCATGCGTGTGCTCGACGCCGGTTGCGGCTCGGGCCGCAACCTGGTGTACCTCCTGCGATCGGGCTACGAGGTGTTCGGCGCGGATTCGGACACCGACGCCATCGAGGCGGTCCGCGTCCTCGCCGCCACGCTCGCGCCGCAGCTGCCGGGCGCCAACTTCCGCGTCGAGGCGGTGGAAGAAATGTCGTTTCCTGACGCGTTCGCTGACGCGGTGCTGAGCAGCGCCGTGCTGCACTTCGCCCGCGACGATCGCCACTTCGCCGCGATGGTGACGGACATGTGGCGCGTGCTCAGGCCCGGCGGCCTGATGTTCTGCCGGCTGGCATCCACGATCGGCATGGAAACGCGCGTGCGCCAGACGGCCGGACGCCGGTTCCTGCTGCCGGACGGCTCGGAGCGGTACCTGGTGGATGAGGCCATTCTGGTCGAGTTGACGCGCCGGCTGGGCGGCACATTCCTCGACCCGTTGAAGACGACGATCGTGCAGAATCAGAGATGCATGACGACCTGGGTCGTCCGCAAGGGCGATTGATCGAGAAGGAGCTGGCTCGTGGCGCGATGGATCGCGGTTGTTCTGATGATGTCGGTCGTGGCGTGCCGGCAATCCCTTCCGGTGACAGTGGGCGATCCGTACCTGGACGACCTCGCGAAGTTCCGCGACGCGCGGGAGGCGGCGCTCAAGACCGACACCGGCTGGCTCACCATCGCCGGGCTGTTCTTCCTGACGAAGGCTGAAACGACGTTCGGTTCGGATACGACCAACGACATCGTGCTCCCGGCCGGCGCGCCGGCTCGCGCCGGCACCTTCTCGCTCCGCGACGGGAAGGTAACCGTCACGGCGGCGACCGGCGTCAGCTTCCTTCTCAACGGCAACACCATCACCAGCGCCGCTCTCAAGTCGGACGGCGCGGGCACGCCGGATCGCATCGCCCTGCAGGATCTGACCCTGTGGGTGCATCAGAGCGGCGACAGGCTGGCCATCCGCCTGCGCGACAAGAACAATCACCTGCGCAGGGAATTCACCGGGTTGAAGTGGTACCCGGTGAAGCAGGAGTATCGCGTGACCGCCGACTACGTCCCGTACGAGACGCCCAAGACGATGCAGATCCCGAACATCCTCGGGGACGTCGATACGATGCTCAGCCCGGGCACCGCTGCATTCACGATGGGCGGCCAGCGGATGCAGATGGTGGCGATTGCCGATCCCGATCGGCCGAAAGAACTGTGGTTCGTCTTTCGCGACCTGACGACAGGCAAGGAAACGGATCCGGCCGCGCGCTTCCTCTACACCCCGCTGCCTGAGAACGGCAAGGTGACGATGGATTTCAATCGCGCCCAGAACCCGCCGTGCGCGTACAACGCGTTCGCCACGTGCCCGTTGCCGCCACAGGAGAACCGGCTGGCGGTTCGCGTCGAGGCGGGCGAGCGGATGTACGAAGCGAGGCCGTGAACAGTCGGCAGTCAGCAGCCGGCAGTCGGCCGTCGGCAGAAGTCGCAGCTATGAAACACCTGACGATGGAAGAGCTCGAGGCGGGGATCGATGAGATTCGGCGCGCGCCGAAGATCGAGGGCGTGCTGCAGCTGATCGTGCGGCGGCCGAAGATGGAGGAGCGCGAGATTCTCGAGGAGGCTCAGCTCGACGCCGCCGAAGGCCTCGTCGGCGACACGTGGCGCATGCGGCACAGCACGCGCACGGCCGACGGGTCCCCGCATCCGGACATGCAGCTGAACATCATGAACGCGCGGGTCGCGTCGTTGCTGGCCGTCGAAAAGAACCGGTGGCCCCTGGCCGGCGACCAGCTGTACATGGATCTGGATCTCAGCACGGCGAATCTTCCGGCGGGCACCCAGCTCGCCGTGGGGACGGCGATCATCGAAGTCACGGATCAGCCGCACACCGGATGCCGGAAGTTCGTGTCGCGATTCGGCCCGGACGCGATGAAGTTCGTCAACTCGCCGCTCGGGCGCGAGCTGTGTCTCCGGGGAATCAACGCGAAGGTCGTGCGCGCGGGCACCATCCGCCCGGGCGACGCCGTCAGGAAGATCGGCTGACATGCACTACCTGATGTTTTACGACGTGGCGGACGACTACGCCGAAAAACGGATGCCGTTCCGGGCCGCGCACATCGCGTACGCGCGAAAGGCCGTCGCCCGCGGCGACCTCGTGCTGGGCGGCGCCCTCGCGAGTCCGGCCGACGGAGCCGTCCTGATGTTCCGCGGCTCCACGCCCGCGGTCGCCGAAGCATTTGCCGCCGGGGATCCATATGTCGTGAACGGCGTCGTCAAACAGTGGCGCGTGCGCGAGTGGACCACCGTGGTGGGCGCGCTGGCCGAGTCGCCGCTGCCAGATCCCTTCCTCGGTTAGCATAGGGGGCCGCAGGAGGCCCCATGTGTTCTCCCGTCATCATTCACTCTGTTCGCGAGCAGCTGTCGAGGCGGGCGTTTCTTCATGGCGTAGGCGGCGCTCTGGCTGCCGCGGGCATGCGCCGGGCCCACGGCGGCGGCCGCTCAGCAGCGGCCCGTCCGGCTCCCGAAGGGATTTCGTGACGTCTACGACCTGACCCACGTGTTCTCGCCGCGCACGCCCGTGTTCCCGGCCTTCAAACCGATCCAAATCCGCGCGAAGTTCTCGATTGCGAAGGACGGGTTCTTCGCGAACGAAGTCACGTTCGACGAGCATACGGGCACCCACCTCGACGCCCCCGTGCATTTCGTCGCCAACGCCGTGACCGCCGACAAGCTGCCCGCCGACAAATTCTTTGCGCCCCTTGCCGTCATTTCGATCGCCGATCGTGCCTCCCGGAACGCCGACGCGCTCCTGTCGGTGGATGATGTGCTGGCGTGGGAGAAACAGCACGGCCGGCTGCCGGCCGGCGCGTTCGTGGCGATGTATTCGGGATGGGACGCGAAAGTCGCGGCCCCGGACCGGTTCCTGAACAAGGACGCGAAGGGCACGATGCATGCGCCGGGATTCGGTGAGGAAGCGGCGCGGTTCCTGGTGAAGGAGCGCGACATCGTCGGCGCGGGCGTGGATACGCTGAGCCTCGACGGGGCGTCGGCGTCCAGGTTCGTGGCCCATCTTGCGCTGCTCGGCGGCGGGAAATACGGCGTCGAGCTGCTGGCCAACCTCGCGACGGTTCCGCCTGCGGGCGCGACAATCATCGTTGGCGGACCCAAACACGAGGGCGCCACGGGCGGTCCCGCGCGCGTCTACGCGGTGGCGTGAGACGGAGGACTGACATGACGACTGCATCGAGGTCGGTGGCCGCAACGGTACTCTTCGCCGGTGTCGTGTTCGGGCAGCCCGTGCCGCCGCGGGCCCAGGCGCCGTCCGCTCACGCCGTCACGGACGCCGAGTATGCGCGCTGGAAGAAGGAGCTCTCGAACTGGGGGCGCTGGGGCAAAGACGACGAACTCGGCGCGCTCAACCTGATTACGCCGGCGAAACGGAAGCAGGCGGCGGCGCTCGTGAAGGACGGCGTGTCGGTGTCGCTCTCCGCAGACGCGGACACCGTGCAGGCAGTGGACAACCCGACGCCCTACGAAGTCGTCATGCAGGGCATCGGATCCGATCGCATTGCGGTCAACTACCACGGCATCGCGCACACGCATCTCGATTCGCTCGCGCACATCAACGAGAACGGTGTCTTCTACAACGGGTACACGCCTGACCAGGCCGCAGTCGTCGCGAACCGCCATTCGAAAAACTCGATTCACAACGTGAAGAACGGCATCTTCACGCGAGGCGTCCTCATCGACATCCCGCGGCTGAAAGGCGTGCCGTATCTCGAGCCGGGGACGCCGATCTACGTCGAGGACCTGGAGGCGTGGGAGAAACAGGCGGGCGTGAAGGTATCCGCCGGGGATGCGCTGTTCGTGCGGACGGGCGTGTGGGCGAGGCGGAAGGCGCTCGGGCCGTGGCTGCGCGGCCGCGCCGAGGGCGGCCGGTCGGCCGGCCTCGACCCGTCCGTCATCCCGTGGCTGAAACAGCGCGACATCGCCGTGCTCGGCAGCGATCACCCGCAATACGTGTCGCCGTCAGGGATCCGCGGCGCGGTGCACGACTTCGCGCTCGTGCACCTTGGCGTCCATCTGCTGGACAACTGCGACCTCGAGGCGCTGAGCGCGGCCGCCGCCGCGCGGCGGCGCTGGGACTTCCTGGTGACGGTCGCGCCGCTCGCGATTCCCGGCGGCACCGGATCGCCGGCGAACCCGGTGGCGACGTTCTGAAAGTTCAAAGTTCAAAGTACGAAAAGGGAAGTTCAGAAAGTTTTCAAGTAGACAAGTCGACGCTTCACGACTTCTCAACTTTCAGGACTTCCTTTTCTACTTTCAACTTTGAACTTTCCGAACTTATCTTCGGAGCAGCTCGAAGTATGAGCGGCACTTGCCGGCGGCGCAGCTGGCGAGCAGTTCGTTGAGGTTCTGCACCGTCGACGTGCTGTAGTAGCCCGGCGCCGATTCGGGCAGGGAGTAGCCGCCGAATATCGAGCGGATGAGGACGCTTCGGTCCGAATGCGGCAGGCGCTTCAGGTTTTCGATGTAGCGCGCGTAGGCGCCGTTCCGGAAGAGGTAATTCTCGACGTTCGAGACGTAGAACGCCGCGAGCTTCTGGCCCCGCTGCGCCATCAGCTGACCCACCGCGGTGACGGCGTGCGGACCGCTCAGGTCGCCGACCACCGGAATGACCCCGTCGCGGGCTTCGAGCGCGCGCACGAACTGGAAGTCGTCCTCAGAAGCCAGGTAACAGAGCTTGCGGCCCTTGCGATCCGTTTCGAGCAGCAGGTCGCGATACGTGGGGTAGTACTCGCGCGCGGGACGTCCCGTAGACGTGAACTGCAGCCCCAGGCCGGCCTGCGTGAACGCCGCATGAAAGCGATCGATCGTGGCGAGGTCCTTCGCTGAGAGCGGCACGCCGAACTTCCTGAGCGCGGTGTGCAGCCGTTCGGTGATCTCGGCGGCTGCCGCCGCAGGCAGGGGCTTAGCGTCGTCGAAATGCGCGACGATCTTCTCGATACCCGCGTCACGCCAGGTGTCGGCGCGGTCGGGCGCCGGCCGGGCGGTCAGCACGCTCAGATATTCCACCCGGTTTTTCGTTGTCACGAAGATCGCCTTGAACAGGAGATGCAGCAGCAGATTGTCACGCCGGATGTCGACGATGAACGCTTCGGCAGGACGGATGCGCGCGATGTAGGAGAAATTCTGATCCGGGCCGACGCCGATGTACACGCCGCCGGCGAGGCCGGCCTGTTCGAGCGCGGGGACGACGTGCAGATACGACTGCTCGTTCGAAATCAGGTTGTCGGTGTCGAACTCGCCGCCGGGCTCCGACAGTTGTTCGACGAGCGAGGCGAACGGCGCCTGTGCCGCCTGTCCGGCCACGCGGCCGCCTCGATAGCTGCCGTGCGCCACGACGACGAACGCCATCACCCCGATCAGGCCTGCACGAATCGGCCGGCGAAGGCTCGCACTCGATCCGCGTGTTCCAAGCATGGTGCCATTCTGCAATACAATTGGGACCGTGGAACAGCCAAAATTCCGTCCGCTCGAGCGGTTTTGGCCGTACGCGGATCTCTCCGAGCAGCCAACGGCCGAGGAGCTCGCTGCGCTCGATCCGGACCTGCACGACGCGCTGTTCGGCGCCCGCCAGCGGCCGTTTTCGATCACGATCGTGTTTCCGGAGCTCGAGACCGCGGAGTTCCCGCGCGCGCTGGAGCTGGCGCGCAATTCGGCCGAGTTTCGCGAGACCGGCAGCGGGCACTCGCACCGGTACCGCGCCCGTTTCTGGACGCGCGATGCGTCGCGGCTGCGCGACCTGTTCGAAATCGTCGGGCCGTCTCACGACACGGAGGTGCTGATCGACGATCGCCCGATGCCCTATGCGCGGGAGCTCTGGCTGCCGCTGCTCTACTTCCTCATTTACCAGTAGACACGTGCCAGAACCCACCGCAGTCGAACGCGATCTGCAGCGGCTCGAGAGCGAAATGAGGCGGCTCGAGGCCGAGTACAACATGTTTTTCGCCGGCCGGCTGCCGAAACCGCCGTGGGAAACGCGCAGCCGCGTGGACGCGATCGTCAAGCAGTTCGACCGCGCGCACATCCAGAACTACGGCGATCGCTTTCGATTCACGACGCTGCAGTCGCGGTACGCGGCGCTCATCGAGCTCTGGGACCGCGGCTTGCGGGCCCGCGAGGAAGGGCGGTCAGGTCCGTTCGTCCACAAGCGGAAGGAAGAGAAGGCCGAGCCGAAGAAGCCCGAGGATCGCGTCGTGGGCGTGGCGGCGTTCAAGAACCCCGTGCAGGAGGAGGACAAGCTGCACGAGCTGTACGACTCGCTCGTGGAGGCGCGGCGGTCAATCGGCGAAGACGCGCTGCCGTTCCACAAGTTCGCCGATCTGGTGAAGACTCAGGTCAAGAAGCTGCGGGAGAACGGAAGTCCCGAAGTGGCGTTCCGGGTGGCCGTGAAGGATGGCAAGGTGAACTTTACGGCGCGCGCGATGAAAGGAACGAAAGAGTGAACCGAGGAGCCGGGCGCCCCAGCGGACGCCCGGCCTACGGGGGAGTGGCTAGACTTTGTTGACGTTGCCGGCCTGCGGGCCTTTCGGACCGTCAACGATCTCGAACTCGACCGCCTGGCCTTCCTCGAGCGAGCGAAACCCGTCGCCCTGGATCGCCGAGTAGTGAACGAACACGTCACTACCTCCGTCGCGCTCGATGAATCCGTAACCCTTGGCGTTGTTGAACCACTTGACCTTACCTGTGATGCGCATCGTTCTTCTTCCCTGCTTGCTAGGACGCCACGTGTTTTCGCCCGGGAGCCCGTCCCCCGGCTTCGCCGCCGCGTCATTGAACCAGCTCCGGCACCTGTTGCCGGAGCAAAAAAAAGGCCGCGTTGTGCGGCCTTTCCCTTTCGGCGCCAGGCCCGCCCGGCGTCAGCAGGGATCATACTGGACTTTGGGTGATATGCCAAGAGCCCTGCTGAGCGTTTCCGACAAGACCGGCATTACAGAATTCGCGCGCAGCCTCGCCGCCCGCGGGTTCGAACTCGTGTCGACCGGCGGCACCGCGCGTGTGCTGTCCGCAGCGGGACTCGACGTCATCGGTGTCTCTACGCTCACCGGCTTCCCCGAGATGATGGACGGCCGCGTCAAGACGCTGCATCCGGCGATTCACGGCGGCATCCTCGCGCGCCGCGACCGCGAAGACGATCTGGCGGGCCTCCGGGGACTCGGCATCGGCCTCGTCGATCTCGTTGTGGTCAACCTGTATCCGTTTGCCGCCGCCGCGGCGAATCCCCACACGCCATTCGACGCGCTCGTCGAGGAAATCGACATCGGCGGGCCCTCGCTGGTGCGAGCCGCGGCCAAGAACTTTCGCGACGTGCTCGTCACCGTCGATCCAGCGGACTACCCGCGCGTGCTCGCGGCGCTCGACGAGACGCCCGGCCTCGGCTTCCGCTTCGATCTCGCGCGCAAGGCCATCGCCCACACCGCGGCCTACGACACCGCGATCGCCGCGACGCTGGCGACCATCCGGCTGAACGGCGCGACCTTCGAGCGTACGGCCGCCGACGGCACGGGCGCATTCGCCGAGCGCCTGAACCTGTCGCTCGAGAAGATCCGCGACCTGCGCTACGGCGAAAACCCGCACCAGCGCGCCGCCTGGTATTCCACGGGATCGGTCAGACGGCGGAACGTCAGGCTTCAGCCGGACGACCATCCTGCAAGGAAAGGAACTGTCGTACACGAACCTGCTCGACCTCGACGCTGCCGCCCGGATGGCCCTCGAATTCGACGAGCCCGCGGCCGTCGTCGTGAAGCACACGAACCCGTGCGGGGCGGCGATCGGCAACTCGGCGGCCGACGCGTATGTCCGCGCCCGCGACGCGGACTCGTTGTCCGCCTTCGGCGGTATCGTCGCCCTGAACCGGCCGATCGATCTCGCAGCCGCCGAAGCCATCGCGTCCACGCGCATCGACGCCGTCATCGCCCCGGAAGTTGACGAGGCCGCGCGGTCCGTCCTGGCGCGCAAGACCGCGATGCGCGTCGTGACTGCCGACTTCGCGGCGCTCAGGGACGGTGGCCGCCCGAAGACTGGGGCGCTCGGCGTCGATATCGAGCTCCGTTCGATTCTTGGCGGGATGCTGGCGCAGGAGCGCGACCAGGTCAGTGAGGGCAGAGGCGCCTGGGGGCCCGCGTCGCTGCCGGACGGATTCCGCGTCGCCACGAAACGACAGCCCACGACCGACGAGTGGCAGGCGCTGCGCTTCGCCTGGCGCATCTGCGCGCACGTGAAGTCGAACACCGTCATCTTCACCGACGCGCGGCAGACACTGGCCGTCGGCGCGGGGCAGATGAGCCGGGTGGACGCCGTGAACGTGGCCGTGATGAAGGCGCGCGAAGGCGCGCGATCGCTGTCGGCGTCGGTGGCCGCATCGGACGCGTTCTTTCCGTTCCGCGACGGCCTCGACGCGGTCGCCGCTGCGGGCGCGACCGCTGTGGTGCAGCCCGGCGGATCCGTGAAGGACGCCGACGTCATCGCCGCGGCCGACGATCACGGCCTCGCGATGGTCTTCACGGGTTTCCGGCACTTCCGTCACTGAAACGGTGGGATCAAGACACGTGGCCACAGAGGCACAAGCGATCACAGAGGATCATTTTTCAAGAACAACTCTCCGTGTCCTCTGTGTCTCAGTGGCGACGTGCGTGGAGCAACCGTGATGCCGACACCGTTTGAGAGCGCGACGCTGAACCTGCGACTGTTCGAACTTCGCCGCGAGCCGGTGCTCCGAGAAGCGCGCATGTGGTATTTCTCCGAGTTCAATCCCGAGACGTTCGCCGAGTTTGCCGCGATCGTCAGCGGCGAGCGCAATGCGTCATTCCGGATGGTGCTGGGCTACTGGGATATGGCGGCGTCGCTCGTGACGACGGGCGCGATCGACGCCGAAGCGTTTCGCGCCGCGCACGGCGAGATCGTCTCGACGTTCGCGAAGGTTCAGCCGTTTCTGCAGGAGCTTCGCGCGACGAGCAGCGAACCGGAATTCTGCCGGCACATCGAAGCGGTCGTGCTCGGGATGCCGGACGCCGTGGCCACCATGGCTCGTCGCCGCGCCGCGATCAAGGCCGCCAGCAAGGCACGCCAGTCCCAGGTGACGTAGCCACTGAGGCACCGAGAACGACACAGAGCATCGCTCTTTAAGGCCTCTGTGGTCTCCGCGCCTCTGTGGCTACGTACGTGACAACGTCCGCGTGGCGGCGAAGGGCAGCGTCACGAGGATCAGGAACAGCATCAGGAACTCGGAATCCCCGAAGTTGTACTCGAACATCCCGGCCGCGAGCATCGCCACGACGGCCGACAGGCCCGCGGCGGCGAGAAACCGGTGCGAGGGGTCGCGCAGTCGTTTCGTCAGGCCGACGACCAGGCTGACGATGAACCATAGCCATGCGGCGAGCGCCGGGAGGCCGCGCTCGGCCGCGATCTGCACCGGCACGTTGTGGAGGTGCGGGTTGATCGGCTGGACGGCGTCCCGGTCGCGATACTCCGCGTAACGCGGCAGCACCATGTTCGGACCGATGCCGACGAACGGGTGATCCTTGATCATGTGCGCGCCTTCGCGCAGCATCGCGATGCGGTCCCGGTTCGTCGGATTCTTCAACGAAAAAATCGACGCGTAACGATCGGAGATGGCAGTCGGCGCCAGCAGGAAGAAGATCGCCGCGACGATTGGCAACAGCGCCAGGAGCCGGCGATCTTTGAGCAGCAGCAGCAGCGCGGCTGCGGCACACGCGCCAACCCCTGCGTTGCGCGAGAAGCTGAACGCCACGGCCACGGCCAGCGCCGGGATCACGAGCGCTGACCACATCCGATCGCGTTTTCCGAACAGCACGCGGGCCAGGGCGGCTCCGATGACGAGCATCAGCAGACCCGAGTACGTCATGTAGTGCCCGAGCGTGCCCTGGGCCCGTCGTCCGAGGTTGTCGTAGTGAAGGACACCGAACTGCACGATCCCGACGACCGCGCTCACCGCCGCGAAGGAGACGATCACGGTGATCATCGTCGACGCGTGATCGCCTGTCGCAAAGCGGTACACCAGCGGTACGAGCAGATACAGGACCATCTGCTTGTCGGCCATCAGGCTCACGCGCGGGTCCGGCGAGAACGCGGTGGAGACGAACGAGATGGCGACATACAGCGCGAGCGGCCAGGCGAACCCTGGTGCTTCGATCGGTTCGCGGTCCATCACGATGAGGGCGGCCCAGCAGACGAACGCAACCGTCAGGAGGATCTGGGCGACCGCAATCGAGAATTGCAGGGCGCCCGCGACGCCGTACACCGCGGCCAGGCCCGCCTGCTCGAGGAATACGTGCCGGTGTGCGAACGTCGCGTTCGTGTCGGCGGCGACCGTCATGACTGACACATCTTAGCTGGTCTCACTGGTTCAGGGTTCAAGGTTCAGGGTTCAGGATTCAAGGTTCAGGCGCGCGCGAGGATCCGCTCCGCCGCATCGAGCACCTGTTCGGGCTCGATCCACGTGAGGCAGCGAAAGTCGCCCGGCTCGCAGCGCCGCTGATCGCAGGGTCGGCAGGGGAGGCCGTGTACTTCGACGGCGGCGCTGGTGAATTGTGGCGAGCGCCACGGCTCGGACCGAATCGGCAGCGTCGGGCCATATAGGCCGACGATGGGCGTGCGGCTCGTCGAGGCGATGTGCAGCGGGCCACTGTCGCCGCCGATGTAGAGCGCGGCGCGGTCCACGAGCGCGCGGAATTCGGCCAGCGAGAACTCGCCGCACGCGAGCACACGCCGCGCGTCGTCTGTTCCCAGACGTGCCCGCGCGTGTTCAATGACGGTCGCGGCCGCGCCGTGCTCCGAGGGCCCCGACGTGACCACGACGCGACGATCCGCAGCCGCTTGCGCAAGGCCGGACACGAGGACCGCGAAGCGCTCGAGCGGCCAGCGGCGGAACGGATTGCCGGCGCTCACGTGGACGACGATCAGGCGGTCGGTCGCGTGGACGCCGCCGTCCGCGAGGCGTGTTCCGACCGTTCCCGCGGCTATCGGATCGATTGGCATCTCCGCCGGCATGCGGGTGGGATCCGGCTCGGGGATTCCGAGGGCGCCGAGCAGGTCCCACTGGTTCAGGACGGCATGCCGCGGACGGATGCGCCGTGGCCGCGGCACGCGAATCGTGTACATCCACGAGCGCCCACGAATGTCGTAGCCGACGCGCACGGGGGCGCCTGACAGCCACGTGATGAGCGAGCTGCGCGGGCCGCCGTGAAAGTCGATGGCCGTGTCGAACTTCATGGCGCGCACGAGCCGAATCACGCGGAGGTCGTCACGGAGGCCGGCAACGCCGCTGTGTCCGCCGGTGACGATGACGTCGTTCAGATGCGGGCTGCCGGCCACGACGGGCGCGGCCGCGGGCTCGACGATATAGGTGAGGCGGGCATCGGGAAAACGCTCGCGCAGGCCACGGATGGCTGGCGTGGTGAAGACGACGTCGCCGATCTGGCGAAGGCGGACGAGAAGGATCCGCAATTTCCTACGGCTCGATCGTCGCCTCGTCGATAAGCATCACGGGAATGTCGTCTTTGATCGGATAGACGCGCTTGCAGGTGCCGCACTTGAGCGCGGTGCCGTTCTTCACGGGCGTGACCGGCGTTTTACAGTTTGGACACGCCAGAATCTCCAGCAGTTCCGGGTCGACGGCCATGGCCGAACTATATGACACCTTCGCGCTTTTGTGGAACAATTCCCCTATGAAGGTGTCGGTGTCGCTCCCGGCGGTTGTCGCAGTCGTTTCGCTGGCGGTCTCGGGCGGCACGGCGCGGCCGGCGGCCGCGCAGACGGCGCCGTCACCTGAACGGGGCGGCGAAGCGTACGCGCAGTTCCTGCTGGGCCGGCATCTGGAAACCGCCGACGACATCGACGGCGCCATCGTCGCATTCAAGCGCGCCGCGCAGCTCGATCCGCAGGCGTCCGACGTCGCGGCCGAGCTGTCCGGTCTCTACATGCGGCAGAGCCGCCTCGATGAGGCGATCGCCGCCGCCGACCAGGCGCTCAAGATCGATCCGGGGAACCGCGAAGCGCACCGTGTCCTCGGTATCGTGTACGCCACGCTCGTTGAAAACGGCCGCCGCGGCAACGGCCGCGGCCAGGCGACACCGCAGGAAAACCTCGCGAAAGCGATTCAGCATCTCGAGCAGGCACTCGAACGGCCCTCGGGAGAGTCCGATCCAAACGTGCGCGCGACGCTCGCGCGGCTGTATCTCACCGCCGAGTCCTATGACAAGGCGATTCCACTGCTCGTGGATCTTGTGAACCAGGAACCCGGGTGGAGCGACGGCCCGACGCTGCTCGCGCAGGCGTACGCGAACGCCGGCCGCAACGCCGAGGCGATCGCCTGGCTCGCCGACGCCGCGAAGGACGATCCGGAGCTGTACCCGACCCTCGCCGGCTTCTACGAGCGCGAACGGCGGTGGAACGAGGCGGCCGCCACCTACGCTCAGGCGATCAGGGAGTCTCCACGCAGCGCCGAGTTGAAGACGCAGTACGTCAACGCGCTGATGAACGCGGGCGGGCGCGACTCGCTCACCCGCGCGCGCGACGTGCTCGTCGAGATGCTCTCGGCGAAGCCGAACGATCCGCGCGCGCTGTTCCAGTTGTCGCAGGCCGAGCGCCGTCTCGGCGACTATGCGGCCGCCGAAGCGTCGGCGCGTAAGCTCGTCGTGCAGAACAACCGCAGCCCGATGGGTTACTACGCGCTCGCGATGGCCCTCGAGGAGCGGCGGCAGTATCAGGGGGTCGTGGACGCGCTCGCCCCGGCGGTGGCGGACTTCAAGTCGCGTGGCGGGACGAATCAGGCGACTGACCTCGGCTTGCTGCTGCCGCACCTCGGCTTCGCCTACCAGGAACTCGGCGATTTCGACAAGGCCATCGCGGCGTTCGATGACGCGCACCGGCTTGCGCCGAGCGACACCTCGATCACGGTGTACCTGGTGCAGGCGAACCTGTCGGGCAAGCGATACGCAGCGGCGCTCGATCTCGTGCGCAAGGCGCGTGCGCAGAACACCGGACGATCTGCGGTTCGCCCGGCTCGAAGCGCAGGCGCTGAGGCAGACCGGCAAGGGCGACGAAGCCGTGTCGCTGCTGCAGGAGTTCGTGCGTCAGCAACCCGACAAGCCCGAGTCCTACGTGGCCCTGGCCCAGATCTATCTCGACACCAAGCGCGGCGCGGACGCGGTGAAGATGCTGCAGGACGCGCAGCAGAAGTTCCCCGCGGACACGACGATTTCCTTCGAGCTCGGCGCGGTGCTCGACAAGCAGAAGCGGTTCGCCGACGCCGAGTCCGCGTTCCGGCAGGTCCTGTCGAAAGATCCCGACCATGCGCCCGCGCTGAACTACCTCGGGTACATGTTCGCGGAACGCGGCGAGCGGCTCGACGAGTCCGTGAGCCTCCTGAAGAAGGCGCTGGAGATTGAGCCCGACAACGGCTCGTACCTCGACAGCCTGGGCTGGGCGTACTACAAGGCCGACAAGCTGGACCTGGCGGTCACGAACCTCGAACGCGCGGCCGAACAACTCCAGACCAACTCGGTCATCCAGGATCATTACGGCGACGTGCTCTTCAAGCTCTCGCGCTACGACGATGCGATCGCGGCGTGGAGCCGCGCGATCGGCGGCGACGGCGACTCCATCGATCGCGCCGGCATCGACAAGAAGATCAAATCCGCAAAGCAGAAGCTCGGCAAGAAATGACGCGGCGATCGGCGGCGCCGCTGCTGGCGCTGTCCCTCGTGTGCGCGGCGTGCGGCCCGCCACTGCTCAAGCTGCCGTCAGGGCCCGGCGTGATCGCGTCGGACGGACGTGAAGTCCTCGACGCAGCAACCGCTGCCTGCCGCCCGCTGTCCGCGGTCTCGCTGGAAATCGCCGTGTCCGGATCGATCGCCGGCAGTCGTGTCCGCGGGCGCCTGCTCGCCGGGCTGACGCGCGACGGCGCCGTTCGCCTCGAAGCGGTGGCCCCGATCGGCCAGCCGGTGTTCGTGCTCACGAACGTCGCGGGGCCCGCGCCACCCGGGGCGAGCCTGCTGCTGCCGCGCGACAACCGCGTGCTGCAGCGCGGGCGAGTTCGACGCGGTGCTCGAGGCGGTGACGGGGATTCCCCTCGGCGCGCCCGTGCTGTTCAACGTGCTGACGGGTTGTGCGCCGGGAATGCCTCTCGGTGCGCGTGCACTCGGCGACGACTGGCGCCTCGTGTCGGTCGCGCCGGCGGAACAGTATGAAGTGTACGTGCACCGCGAGAAGGACCAGTCCTGGCGAATGGTCGCGGCGCTCCGTCGCGGAGCAGACTCGGGCTGGCGCGCCGATTACGGCAATTTCCAGGAGGGCTTGCCGCGGCACATCCGGCTCCTCAGCACGCGGCCGGGCGCCTTCGATCTGCAGATGAATCTCTCGCAGCTCGAGTTGAATCCGTCGCTCGGCGCTGAAGTGTTCGCGATTCAGATCCCCGCGTCTGCCACTCCGATCACGCTCGACGAACTGAAAACATCGGGCCCGCTCGGAGCGAATGGCCGCTGACCGGTCCCTCGCGTGCCGCGCGTTCGCGAAGATCAACCTCGACCTTCGCGTCGTCGGGGTGCGCCCGGACGGTTATCACGAGCTGCGGACCACGTTCCAGTCGATCGGCCTCGCGGACGATCTGACGTTCACCGCGTCCCCTGGTCCGTTCCGGATCCTCTGCGACGATCCGGATTGCCCGGTCGATGCGCGCAATCTCGTGTGGCGGGCGGCGGAACTGGTGTGGAAGGCCGGGCGCCGGCGGGGCGTGCCGCGCGGAGTCGTCGTGACGATCGCCAAACGCATCCCGATCCAGGCGGGACTGGGCGGCGGCAGCAGCGACGGGGCCGCGGCCATCCGTGCGCTCGCCTTGCTGTGGGACATCAGTCTCCGGCGCACGCAGCGTCATCGTCTTGCGGCGGCGATGGGCGCCGACGTGCCCTACTTTCTCGAAGGCGGAACGGCGCTCGGCCGGAACCGGGGGGATCGGCTTGTCCCGCCTGGACGACCGCCCTCGCGCCTGGGTCGTGCTGACCGTTCCCCGCTTCGGCGTCAGCACCAGGGAGGCGTTCTCCTGGTGGGATCAACAGGTCGGGCAGGTCGGGCAGGTCGGGCGGCCAGCAGGTCGGGCGGGCCAGGCAGGGCGGGCGGGCTCCGCACCGCTTCTCGAACGATCTGGAGCCGGTTGTGGCGCGCCGGCATCCGATCGTCGCCGCGCTGGTGGCCGCTCTCGAGCGGGCTGGAGCGTTTCAGGCGTCGCTGTCCGGAAGCGGGTCCGCTGTGTTCGGCCTCTTCACCCGGCGATCGCAGGCCGAGCGGGCCGCGCGAGCGCTCCGGCACGGCGCCCCGCGGCGGCTGGTGCTGGTCACCCGGACGCTGACGCGGCGCGAATGCGCGACCCTTGCCGCCAAGTAAGCCCATCGTATAGACTTAAGGTTTGCGCCACGTAGTGCGAGCCACGCCTGAGGGCTTCTTCATTCATCGCGAGTGCGACACAGTCTGCGGCGAGGCATGTGATGGGGCGTGGCCAAGCGGTAAGGCGCGGGACTTTGGATCCCGTATTCGAAGGTTCGAATCCTTCCGCCCCAGCCACTTCGCGAGGCTGCCGCTGTGATGACTGAGCCCCAGATGGCTGTCGGGTTTGGCGAGTTGAAGCTGTTTTCCGGAAGCGCCCACCCGGAGCTGGCGCGCGAGATCGCGTCGTTTCTGGGCGTGACGGTCGGCCAGGCACGGCTGAAGCGGTTCCCCGACACGGAAGTCTCGTTCCAGATTGACGAGAACATTCGGGGCACCGATATCTTCGTCATCCAGCCGACGTGCGCCAACGGTGCGACCTCGGTCGATCAGCACATCATGGAACTGCTGATCATGATCGACGCGTTCCGCCGGTCGTCGGCGGCGCGGATTACGGCGGTGCTGCCGTATTACGGCTACGCGCGGCAGGATCGCAAGGACAAGCCGCGGGTGCCGATTTCGGCGAAGCTCGTGGCGAACCTGCTGAGCGCGGCGGGCACGCACCGTGTGCTCACGATGGATCTGCACAAGGCGCAGATTCAGGGGTTCTTTGACATCCCGGTCGACCATCTGTTCGCGGCGCCGGTGATCATCGATTACCTGTCCCGGATGGACTACCCGAACCTGACGATGGTGGCGCCCGACGCGGGCGGCGCGGAACGCGCGCGCGCCTATGCCAAGCGCCTGAACGCCGAGCTCGCCGTCATCGACAAGCGCCGCAGCGACGATGGAACAGCGGAAGTGATGAACGTCATCGGCGACGTGTCGGGCCGGACCTGCATCATCCAGGACGACATCACGGACACGGCGGGGACGATTACGAAGGCGGCGATCGCGCTGAAGGCCAACGGCGCCGAGCGGATTTACGCGTGCGCGGTGCACGGTGTGCTGTCGGGGCCTGCGATCGAGCGCATCGAGAAGTCGCCGATCGACAAGATGCTCGTGACGAACACGATCCCGCTCACCGGCGACAAGGCGCGCTGCGAGAAGATCAAGGTGCTGTCGGTCGCGCGGCTGCTCGGGCAGGCCATCAAGAGCATTCACGACGAGACGTCGGTCTCATCGTTGTTTGTATAGAAGCTGGTGACTCGTGGCTGGCGGCTCGTCTGAATTCGAGTCGCGAGGCACAAGCCACGAGACACGAGGAAGAGGAACGAGATGGAAACATTACTTGAAGCGACGTCGCGTGAATCGTTCGGAAAAAATGAAGCGCGGCGGACACGCGCGGCGGGGCGCGTGCCGGCCGTGCTGTACGGATCGTCCGGTCAGGGCTCCGGTGACGACAGCAAGTCGGCCACGCCGATCTCCGTCGAGCCGAAAGCCCTGCTCCGCATCCTGCATTCGGAGTCGGGCGCCAATACTCTTATCTCGCTGAAGCTGGCCGGCGCCAAAGACGCACGGGTGCTCGTCAAGGAGTACCAGCTGGATCCGGTGACCCACCAGCTCCTGCACGCCGACTTCTATCGCATCGCGATGGATCGCGTCCTGCGCGTCACGGTGCCCGTCACCGTGAAGGGCGAGGCGCCGGGCGTGAAGCAGCAGAGCGGCATCCTCGAGTTCGTCCACCGCATCGTCGAGGTGGAGTGCCTGCCGGCGGACATCCCCGAGCATATCGAGGTCAATGTCGGCGAGCTCATGCTGCACCAGGGCATTCGCGTCCGCGACGTGCCGGTGAACCCGAAAGTGAAGCTCGTGGACGACGGCGAGATGATGCTCGTGCACGTCATCATGCCGAAGGCCGAAGAAGCGCCGGCGCCGGCTGAGGGCGCGGCAGCGGCTGCGACCACGACCGCGACGGCACCGGCCGAGCCCGAAGTCATCAAGAAGGGCAAGAAGGACGAGGACGAAGCGAAAGACGACAAGAAGAAGTAGCGGGCGTGAACGTCCCAATGAAAGCGATCATTGGGCTCGGGAACCCGGGGCCGAAGTATCACGGCACGCGGCACAACGTCGGCTTCGCCGTGCTGGACGAGCTGGCGAAACGGGCGGCGGTGAATTTCGAATCCGCGCCTGTCGAGGCATTAATCGCCCGCTGGAGGCGCCGTCGGGCGGAAGAACCGGAAGACGTCGTGGTGCTGCTCGGCAAGCCCATGACGTTCATGAACGCGAGCGGCGAAGCGGTCGGCGGGTTGCTGCGGTATTTCAAGATCGACCCGGCGGATCTCCTGGTGGTCGTGGACGAGGCGCAGTTGCCGCTCGCGAAGCTGCGGGCCAGGGCGCGTGGATCGGCCGGCGGGCATAACGGGCTGAAGTCGATCATCGCGCACGTCGGCGAAGAATTTTCGCGGCTGCGGCTCGGGGTGGGACGAGGGCCGGAAGCCGCCGGCGGCCGGGCACAGCGGGACCTGGCCGATCACGTCCTGTCACGGTTCGATCCGGATGAACGCGCGGAGGTCGATCGGATGATCACGCGCGCGGCAGATGCAGCGGAGGTGTTCGTCGCCGGCGGGATCGCCCCGGTGATGAACCAGTTCAACGGCGGCGATCCGGCAACAACTGAATAGCCCCGAGCGCAGTCGAGGGGCGCAACCTTGCCACCAACATGGTGGCCGCGTCACGGCGGATCGGAAGATCCGCACTACGTCAGTCGTAGTGCAGGCCTTCAGGCCTGCCGGGCGTGTCCATGAGGAGTACGTGAAATGTCAGACCGTCAGTACGAGCTCGTCTACATCCTTCCTCCCGACACGACCGAACAGCAGGTGGCCGAACTGCACACGCAGGTCGAGCAGGTCGTGGCGCGGTTGAACGGGCAAATCGAAAAGACCGAAAACTGGGGACGCCGCCGGATGGCTTACGAGATAGGCCATCAGAAGGAAGGCGTGTACGTGCTCCAGGTGATCAACGGATCCGGCGAGCTGATGAAGGAGCTCGATCGCCGCTTGAGGGTGATGGACCAGGTCATCCGGCACATCGTCGTCCGCGTGGACGAGGAGAAGAAGGTGGTCGATCGCACGCGGACCAAGCGCCAGACCGAATCGGAGCGGCGCCGCGTCAAGCGCGGCCTGCCGCCGCAGCGTCAGCCCGGCGAGGGCCGTGCCGCGATGGACAACGACGACATGGACGACGATCGATTTGACGGGGCGGAGGTTTAGGCATGCCACCATTTGGACAGCGCTCAGGTCCCCGCGGCAAGCGGGGCGACAAGAAACCCGGCGACAAGGAAAAGGGCCAGCGCAGGCCGATGTTCAGGCGCCGGAAGGTCTGCAAGTTCTGCGCGGACAAGATCGACGACATCAACTACAAGGACGTCAAGCTGCTGGCGCCGTTCGTGCCGGAGCGGGGCAAGATTCTGCCGCGGCGGATTTCCGGGACCTGCGCGATGCACCAGCGCAAGCTGCAGGTGGCGATCAAGCGCGCCCGGCAGATCGCGCTCATTCCGTACGTAACCGACTAGGGGAACGACGATGGAAGTCATCCTGAGAGAACACGTCGACAATCTCGGCCGCCGGGGCGAGATCGTGAAGGTCGCGGACGGCTACGCGCGCAACTACCTCCTGCCGCGCAAGCTCGCGCTGCTCGTCACCGAAGGCAGCCGGAAGCAGATCGAGCGCGAACGGGGCAAGTTCGAGGCGAAGGAAGCCGAGGAGAAACGCTCCGCCGAGGCGATCGTCGAACGCATGGGCAACCTCGAAATCGAAATCGCGCGCAAGGTGGGCGATACGCAGGTGCTGTTCGGATCGGTCACGACATCGGACATCGCCGCGGCGCTGCTCGCGCGGGGCTTCGAGATCGATCGCCGCAGGCTGGTGCTGCGCGAGCCGATCAAAAAGCTGGGCGAGTACGCGGTCCCGCTGAAGCTGCACCTGGACGTCGTCACGAACGTGAAGGTCAAGGTGGTTGCGGAAGGGTCCAGCCAGAGCAAGTAACCATGCCCGACGCGCCGGTCAAAGAACGCACCCTTCCTCACAATCTCGAGGCGGAGCGGTCTGTGCTCGGCGCGATCCTGCTTCACAACGACGCGTTCAACCTCGCGGCGGAGGTCATCGACTCCGCGGACTTCTTCCGCGACGCTCACCGGCGCATCTTCGACAAGATGGTGAAGCTCGCCGAGCGGAGCGGCGCCATCGATCTCGTCACGCTGAAGGACGAGCTGGGCCGCTCCGGCGAGCTGGACGAAGTGGGCGGCCCCGCCTACATCGCCGCGCTCGTCGACGGCGTGCCGCGCTCGATGAACGTCGAGCACTATGCCCGCATCATCAAAGAGAAGGCGACCCTCCGGAACCTGATCTTCTCGGCGAACAAGATCCTCTCGACCGCGTACGACGGCGAAGAGGAAGCCGACGTCATCCTCGACCAGGCCGAGAACGCCATCTTCGCGATCGCCGATGACAAGGTGCGCGACGGGTTCGTGTCGCTCCGCGAGCTGGCCCAATCGAGCCTCGACACCATCGAGAAGCTGCATGCGCGCAAGGAGCTCATCACCGGCGTGCCGACGGGGTTTACCGATCTCGACGAGATGACCTCGGGACTGCAGCCGGCGGACCTGGTCATCATCGCGGCCAGGCCGTCGATGGGGAAGACGAGCCTCGTGCTGAACATGGCGCAGCACGTCGGGACGAAGACCGACATGACGGTCGGCGTGTTCAGCCTCGAGATGTCGAAGGAGCAGCTGTTCCTGCGCCTGCTCACCTCGGAAGCGCGCATCGACGCACACCGGCTGCGCGGCGGATTCCTGGGCGAACGCGACTGGGGCCGCCTGTCGGAGGCGATCGGCGTGCTCAGCGAGGCGAAGATCTTCATCGACGATACGGCGTCGATTGGCGTCCTCGAGATGCGCGCCAAGTGCCGCCGGCTCGCCTCCGAGCACGGCCTGCACCTCATCGTCGTCGATTACATCCAGCTGATGCAGGGCCGCGGGCGCTTCGAGAACCGCACGCTCGAACTGGCATCGATTTCCCGGTCGCTCAAGGGACTTGCGAAAGAATTGGCCGTGCCGGTCGTCGTGCTGTCGCAGCTCAGCCGAGCGCCCGAGTCTCGCGCCGACCATCGGCCGCAGCTCTCCGACCTGCGCGAATCGGGCGCCCTCGAGCAGGACGCCGACGTCGTCATGTTCATCTACCGCGAGGACCAATACGCCGACAAGAGCCAGCCGCCTGCGGACAACCAGGGTGTGGCGGAGCTGATTATCGGCAAGCAGCGCAACGGTCCGACGGGCGTCGTCAAGCTCGCGTTCATCCGCGAGTTCACGCGGTTCGAGAACCTTGCGACCGGCGCGAATTGATCGCGTACGAAGCGTACAGAGGCACGGAGGACACAGAGAGACTGTTGGTCTTATGATTCCCGGCCGCTGTGATCTCCGTGCCTCCGTGGCCCTGTCCGTAATCGCCATTCCATGATTCGTCCTACCGTCGCGCGCGTCGATCTCGGCGCGATCAAATCCAACTTCCGCGCGATCGCCGATCACCTGCGGCAGGAGCGGCCGGCCAATGCGCCGGGCGTGATTGCCGTCGTGAAGGCGAACGGGTACGGCCATGGCGCGGCGCCGGTAGCCCGCGCGCTCGAATCAGTCGGCGCCGACCTGCTGGCGTGCGCCGATATCGAAGAGGGCGCGGCGCTCAGGGCCGCGGGCGTCGAGGCGGAGATTCTCGTGTTTGGCGCGCTGAGCGTCAGCGATCTCGACGGCTTGTTCGACTGCCGCCTGACGCCGACCATCTCCACGCCCGGCGCGGCGCAGGCGGTCCAGGCGGCCGCGGTGCGCTACAAGCAGCGGCTGCGGTACCACCTGAAGATCGACACGGGCATGAACCGTCTCGGGTTCCGGCACGACAACCTGCGGCGTTCGCTCCCGGCGCTGCTGGCGAGCCCTAACCTCGAGCTCGACGCCGTCTACACGCATTTCGCCACGGCCGACGACCCGGAGTCGCCGCATTTCGCGGAGCAACGCGTGCGGTTCGATCGCGCCGTGGCCGACGTCGAACGTCTCGGCGGACGCCCTCGCTATCGCCACGCGTGCAACAGCGCCGCGTTCCTGCGTGACTCGCGGGTCTGGTACGATCGAGTGCGGCCGGGCCTGCTGCTCTATGGTGTCGTGCCTCCGCCGTTGGCCTCCACGCTGCCGCTCACGCCGGCGATGACGCTGCACAGCCGCGTCGTGGCGGTCAAAGGCATGCGGCCGGGCGAAATCAGCGGCTACGGCGCGCGATTCTCGAGTGAACGCCCGACCACGATCGCGATCGTCCCCGCGGGGTACGCCGACGGCCTCGACCTGCGGCTCGCCGGCCGCGGCTCGGTGCTGATTCGCGGCCGCCGCGCGCCCGTCGTCGGCTCGGTCTGCATGGACATGCTGACCGTAGACGTGACGGGGCAGGACGTGTTCCCGGGAGACGAGGTCGTCATCCTCGGAGCGCAGGGCGACGATCGCCTCGACGTCCGCGAGATGGCCGCCACCATCGGCACGATTCCGTGGGAGATTGTCTGCCGCATCGGCGCGCGGATCGAACGCGTATACTCGGATTAGAAGGCCGGGTGGGTCAGGTAGGCCGGGTGGGTCGGGTTGGTTTTCGTCCCTACCCGACCTACTCGACTTACCCGACCTGGCCTGCCCACATGAAACCACCGAAGACCGTCTTCGTCTGTCAGGAATGCGGCTCGCAGTCGCCGAAATGGCTCGGGCGATGCGCCGATTGCGGGGCGTGGAACTCGCTCGTCGAAGAACGGCCGCAGGAGGCGTTGTCGCCGGCGGCGGCCGGACATCGGTACGCGCTGGCCGCCTCGACCGGCGCGCGTCTCTATAGCGACATCCAGATCGAACAGCACGCCCGGCTCTCGACGGGCATCGACGAGTTCGATCGTGTGCTCGGTGGCGGCGTGGTCCCCGGCTCCCTCGTCCTGCTCGGCGGCGAACCGGGCATCGGCAAGTCCACGCTGCTGCTCCAGGCTGCCGCGAACATGGCGCGCACCATCGGGCCGGTGCTGTACAGCTCCGGCGAGGAATCGGAACACCAGATCAAGTCTCGGGGTGAGCGGCTCGAGGTCGGCGAGGCGCCGCTCTATCTGCTCGCGGAAACGTGCCTCGAGCGGATCCTCGAGGAGCTGGCCCGCATCAAGCCGGCGCTCGTGATCGTCGACTCGATTCAGACGGTCTACTCGCTCAAGTTCCAGTCCGCGCCGGGCAGCATCGGGCAGGTCCGCGAAGCGGCGACGCAGCTGCTGTTCGCCGCGAAGGGCCAGAACATTCCGACGTTCCTGGTCGGCCACGTCACCAAGGACGGCAGCCTCGCGGGCCCCAAGGCCCTCGAGCACGTCGTGGACTCGGTCCTCTACTTCGAAGGCGAACGCCACCACTCGCACCGCGTCGTCCGCGCGGTGAAGAACCGGTTCGGCGCCGTCAGCGAGCTCGGAGTCTTCGAGATGACGTCCAGCGGATTGCGGCCCGTGCCCAACCCGTCCAAGCTGTTCCTGGCCGAGCGGCCATCGAATGCCCCGGGGTCGGCAGTGCTGTGCTCGGTCGAGGGATCGCGCCCCATCCTCGTCGAAGTCCAGGCGCTCGTCAGCACCAGCAGCTACGGGAGCGCGCGCCGCATGGCGAGCGGCATCGACCAGCAGCGGCTCTCGCTGCTGCTCGCGGTGCTCGAAAAGCGCGCGGGCCTGAATCTCGTCGGCGACGATGTGTTTGTGAACATCGCCGGAGGCATGACAGTGGACGAACCGGCGTCCGACCTGGGCGTGATGGCCGCGATCGCGTCGTCGGTACGCAATCGGGTCATTCCGCCGACCACCGCGATGTTCGGCGAGGTCGGCCTGGCGGGGGAGATTCGCGGGATCACGCAGGCGGCGCTGCGCGTGCGCGAAGCCGCGCAGATGGGTTTCCGCCGCTGCATCATGCCCGAGGCCAACATCGATCCGTCGGATCGGAAGGCTGCCGGCGACTGCGAGCTCGTCGGCGTCCGTACCGTCGGCGAAGCGCTCCACGAACTGCTCGCACAATAAAAAGGTCCAAGAGGTCCGCCAGGTCCAATGGGACCGACGGGTCTCAGGTCCAAGAGGTCCCGCTGCCGGACCACTCGGACCACTCGGACCACTCGGACCTCTGGGACCCCTCGGACCTCTCGGACCTCTCGGACCTCTCGGACCCTTCGGACCCCTTGGACCTCTAAGAGTCGTGCCGTGGTATCGTCAGGAAATGGCGTGGTTTGCGCTCGCGCGGGTGGTCTTCGCGGCGACCCTCGCGTACTCGGCGGCCATGCTCCGTCCGCTGCCGTTCGGGATGGCGGCCAACGTCGCATTCGCGCTGGGCCTGGCCGGGCTTGTTGCGTTCGGCGAAGCGAAGCTGCGCGATGCGGCGATGACGAGGGTGCTCGGCGCGCTGCTCGGCTGCTGCATCGGCGTGCTGGTGGCACGGGTGGCGGCCGCCGGGTTGTTCTGGGCCAACGTCGCGGACGGCCGCATCGCGTTCCTGGAGACGTTTCTCCTGATCGGGCTGGCCTACCTGGGCCTGACGGTCGGCGCGCGGCACGGCGAATGGCTCGAGCCCGCCCGTCTCGTAGGGCTGTTTCGCGCCGCCGGCCCGGAGCGCCGCTACAAGATTCTCGACACCAGCGTCATCATCGACGGCCGCATCGCCGACGTGTGCGAAACGGGGTTCATCGACGGCACGCTCGTCATCCCGCAGTTCGTGCTCAAGGAGCTTCAGCTTGTTGCCGACTCGTCGGACTCGCTCAAGCGAAATCGCGGCCGCCGCGGGCTCGACATTCTGCAGAAGATCAAGAAGATGTCGGGGATTGACGTCACCATTTCCGACGCCGATTTTCCCGGCGTGCACGAGGTGGATCTGAAGCTGATCGAGCTGGCGCGCACCCTTCGCGGCAAGATCGTCACCAACGATTTCAACCTGAACAAGGTCGCGCAGCTGCGCGGTGTCGACGTGCTGAACGTCAACGATCTCGCCAATTCGCTCAAGCCGGTGGTCCTGCCCGGCGAGATCATGAAGGTGTTCATCCTGAAAGAAGGGAAGGAATACAACCAGGGCGTCGCGTACCTCGACGATGGCACGATGGTCGTCGTGGACAACGCCCGGAAGATGATCAGCAAGACGATCGACATCGTCGTCACCAGCGTGCTGCAGACGACGGCAGGGAAGATGATCTTCGGCCGGCACATCGATCCCGGCGTCGGCGCGCCCGCTCCGGCGGCGACCGCGCAGGAAACGCGCGAGGAAAACGGACGCCACGCCCGGACGTCGCCGGCTCCGCAGCCCCAGACCTGACGGACCGCGACGCTTGCGCATCCCCCCTTACCACTGGTGGCGGACGGTCCTCTACCTGATTCCGGCCATCACGGTCTACACCATCGTGCTCGGCGCCGCCTCGATCGCGTCGAGCCTCGTCGATCATCGCGGGCGCTTCGCGCACGGCTGCGCGCGAGCCTGGTCCTGGCTGATTCTGAAAACGACCGGCGTCGAGGTGACGGTCGAGGGCCTCTCCAGGCTGGTGCCTGACACCACGTACATCTTCGTCGCGAATCATCAGAGCCACTACGACACACCGGTCGTGTTCAGCTCGCTGCCATACCAGCTGCGCATCATCGCGAAGGAATCGCTCGCCCGTTTCCCTGTGCTCGGCTGGCACCTGAAGCGGGGAGGCCACCTGTTCGTCGATCGCCGCGATCCCGATCGCGCGGGAATCCTGAAGCGATGGCGCGCGCTCGTGTCCGACGGGCTGTCGCTCATCGTGTACGCCGAAGGCACGCGCAGCGGCGACGGTCGCGTCGCGCGGTTCAAGGCCGGCAGCTTTCTCCTGGCCATCCAGGCCGGCCTGCCGATCGTACCGCTCGCGATCATCGGAACCCGCGGCGTGATGCCCAAGGGCCGCCTGCGAACGGAGCCCGCGAAGGTGACGCTCGTCATCCACGACCCGATTCAGCCCCCGGTCATCGCCGACCCCACGGTTCACGACGCCAAGGAGCTCGCCGCGCGCGTGCACGGGATCGTGGCGGCAGCCGTTAGCCGCTCGAGCGGGGCCCACTAGAGGCGGACACGACATGCGATCCATCACAGGCGAGCAAGTGGCGGCGTTTCGGATGGAGCGGCATCACCTGGTGAACACCGTCGGGTCGACACTGGCTTCGGTATGCCGGGACGTGGGCGGCATTCAGGCGCAGGTGATGTCGTCCGCCGAGCTCTCGTTGTGGACCAGACGCCGATCGACCAGCCGGGAGGACGTTCAGGCAGCGCTCTGGAGGCGGCGCGAGCTCGTCAAGACAACGAGCATGCGGATGACCCTGCACCTGCTTCCGGCGAACGACTTCCACATGTACATCGCTGCGATGAAGGCCTCGTCCATGGCGAGCGTGCACCGCACGCTGAAACGGATCGGCGCCGGCCCCAAACATGTGGACACCATGATTGCCGTCGTGATGGACGCGCTCGCCGACGGCCCCAGGACGCAGCAGGACCTGCTGGTCCGCGCGAAGGCCCGGGCCGCGCGCGGCATGCGCGTCTGGCTCAAATACGCCTGGAGCGCCATGCGCCCCGCGATTGTCGAAGGCTTGATCTGCTACGGCCCGCCGCGCGGCGCCCAGGCCACGTTCGTACGAGTGGATCAGTGGCTGCCCGCCGGGAAGGCCGTCGACGCCGGCGAGGCGCGCGTCGAGCTTGCGACGCGTTTTCTGAAGGCGTTCGGCCCGGCGACGCACCGCGATTTCTCGAAGTGGGCAGGGCTGAACACGAGCGAGACGAAGGCCGTGTTCGAGCGGCTGGCCGGCCTCGTGGAACCCGTCAGCGTTGACGGTGAGCAGTCGTTCATCCTGCGCCGCGACCGCGATGCCCTCGCCGGCGCCGTCATCGATCGCCGGCCGCGGCTGCTGCCGGCCTTCGACACGTTTCTGCTCGCGCACGCCACGAAGCACCACCTGGTCGAGCCCAGGTTCTACAAGCGCGTCTATCGGAATCAGGGCTGGCTCTCTCCCGTCGTCATCGTCGCGGGCCGGATCGTCGCCGTGTGGTTTCTGGTGCAGCGGGCGAAGACCTTTACGGTTGATGTCCGCCCATTCATGCCTCTGGATAAACGCGTTCGCGACGGCATCCATGCGGAAGCCGCCGCGCTCGCGCAGTTTGTCGGCGCCCGCTGCGACGTGCTGTTCACGGAGAACCCGAACCTTGAACCTTGAACCCTGAACCCTGAACCCTGAACCCTCTATAATCCCTGGATGTACGTGACCGCGATCATCGCGGCGGGGGGACGCGGCGAGCGGCTGGGGGCGGGGCAGCCCAAGCAGTTCCTGTCTATCGCCGGACAGACGATCCTCGAACGAAGTGTTCGCGCGTTTCTGACACATGCGGCCGTGGACGATCTCGTGGTGGCCCTGCCGGCGGACCTGGCCGGGGCGCCTCCCGCGTATCTGACCGGCACCGCCAAACCGCTTCGCGTGGTCGCCGGCGGCGCGCGGCGGCAGGACTCGGTGGCGGCCGCATTCAGGGCCGTCCCGGCGCGCACCGACGTGATCGTCGTGCATGACGCGGCCCGGCCGTTCGCGAGCGCGGATCTGATCGCCAGAACCATTGCAGCGGCCGCAGAGTCTGGCGCGGCGCTGGCGGCCGTTGCGGCGCGCGATACCGTCAAGCAGGTCGATGGATCCGTCGTGCGCGCGACGCTCGACCGGCGGACCATCTTCCTCGCGCAAACGCCGCAGGCGTTCCGGCGCCAGGTCCTGAGCGATGCGCTCGCGCTGTCGGGCGACGCGACCGACGAAGCGTCGCTTGCCGAGCAGGCCGGCCACACGGTCCGCATCGTCGAAGGCGAGGCTGCGAATATCAAGATTACGACCGCGGAGGACCTGGTGATGGCTGAAGCAATCAACCGCGCCGGCGGCGCTCCCGCCGCCGCGACCCGGGTGGGGACCGGTTACGACCTGCACCGGCTGGTCGAGGGCCGCCTGCTGATTCTCGGCGGCGTGACGATTCCATTCGACCGCGGGCTGGCCGGCTACTCGGACGCCGACGCGGTCTGCCACGCCGTGACGGACGCGATCCTGGGCGCGGCCGCGGCGGGCGACATCGGCCGGCATTTCCCGAACACCGATCCGCAGTGGCAGGGCGCCTCGAGCATCGACCTGCTGCGGCGCGCGGCGGCCGTCGTGCGCGGGATGGGGCTCGCGGTTGGAAACGTGGACGCAACGGTGATCGCGGAGCGGCCGAAGCTCGCCCCGCACGTCGACGCGATGCGCGCGAATCTTGCCGAGGCACTTGGCGTGTCCGCGGATCGCGTCAGCGTCAAGGGCAAGACGAACGAGGGCGTCGGAGAGCTTGGCCGCGGGGAGGCCATCGCCGCTCACGCCGTCGCGCTGTTGAACCTGAACCCTGAACCTTGAACCCTGAACCTTCTCCAATGCGCCTCCGTTTTGCACCAAGCCCGACCGGTCAGCTCCACGTCGGCAACGCGAGAACCGCGTTGTTCAACTGGCTGCTCGCGCGCGGATCCGGCGGGACGTTCGTCCTGCGCATCGAGGACACCGACGTCGAGCGCTCGACGCGGGAGTCCGAGGATGCCATCCTGCGCGACCTGCGATGGCTCGGCCTCGACTGGGACGAGGGCCCCGACACCGGCGGCCCGTGCGGTCCGTACCGGCAATCGGAGCGCCTTCATCTGTTCACGTCGTACGCGCAGGAACTGCTCACGGCGGAGGCCGCGTACTACTGCTTCTGCTCCGTAGCGCAACTCGAGGCCAACCGGCAGGCGGCCGTCGCCGCCGGACGCCCGTCGATGTATCCCGGCACCTGCCGCAGCCTTTCCGTCGAGCAGGCCAATGCCCGCATCGCCGCCGGCGAGCGGCCGGCCATCCGGTTCCGCGTTCCGGACCGCCGCGACATTGTCTTTACCGACCTCGTACGGGGAGACGTCCGGTTTTCCGGAGACGTGATCGGCGACCCCGTCATCGTTCGCGCCGACGGTCACCCCGCGTACAACTTCGCGGTTGTGGTTGATGATGCGCTGATGGAGATCACCCACGTGGTCCGGGGCGAGGATCACATTTCGAACACGCCGCGGCAGCTGTTGTTGTACGAGGCGATGGGCTTCACGCCGCCGGCATTCGCGCACCTCGCCCTCGTGATGGGACCTGACCATAGTCCGCTCTCGAAGCGGCACGGCGCGACGTCGGTGGCGGAGTTCCGGGCGAAAGGCTACTTGCCGGAGGCGCTGGTCAACTACCTGGCGCTCATCGGCTGGTCGCCCCGCCACGGCGCTGCATCGAGCGACGCCGACGAACTGGTGTCAATCGACGACCTGGCGCGCCGGTTTTCCCTCGACGCCGTGGGCCACAGCGCCGGCGTGTTCGACGAGGAAAAACTGGCCTGGGTCAACCGGCACTACCTCAAGGTGGCCGACGCCCTGCGCATCGCGCGGCTGGCCGTCCCCTATTTCGTCGAGGCCGGCGTGCCCATGGCGCCGGCCGGCGGCGGCATCGAGTTTCTCGCGAGCGCAATGACGATGGCTACGGCGTCGGTCGACCGGCTCAATCAGATCCCGGCGCGGCTGGCGGTGCTGTTCGACTCCGATGTCGTCAAAGCGCTCGAGGACCCGGGTATCCGCGAGGAAATGAACGCGCCGGGCGCGCGTGCCGTCGTCTTCGCGTTTGCCGAGGAGCTGTCGGCGGCGCCCCGTCTCGATCGCGATCGGTTTCGGGCGGTGGCCGGACAGGTCAAGACGAGAACCGGTCAGAAGGGGAAGGGGCTCTTTCATCCCATCCGGATTATTGTGACCGGGCGCACCGATGGACCCGAGCTCGACCTGCTGGTGCCTGCCATCGATCGCGGCGCCGAGTTGCCGGCCGAGGCCGGTATCCCCGCGATTGTCGGATGCCGCGAGCGTGCCGCGGCATTTGCCGCGGCCCTCTCGAGCCACTCAGCCACCAGCCACCCACAGCCACATGGTGATCTACGGCATCAACCCTGTTCTCGAGGCGCTGCGCGCGCGCCGCGTGACGGCGCTGCGGGTGTCGCCCCGTGCGGACAACCGTGTCCGGCAGATTGAACAACTCGCGGCGGAGCAGGGGGTGCCCGTGCGGCGTGTGGCCGCGGACGAAGTGGAGCGAGCGGCCGGTGGACCGGCGAGCCGGCACCAGGGCGTTGTGGCTGACGTGGGGGATGCCACAGGCGCCGGGCCGGGTGTCATGGATCTGGAGGATCTCATCGCCGGCGCGGCCGTGGCGCCGCTGGTCGTCGTGCTCGATGGCATCGAGGATCCGCACAACCTGGGCGCGATACTGCGGACGGTGGATGCGGCGGGCGCCGACGGCGTCGTGCGGCAGTCGCGTCGAGCCGCGCCGCTCGGGGGCGCGGCGGCGAAGGCATCGGCGGGCGCTGTCTCGCATGTGCGCGTCGCGGAGGTAGTAAACATCGCGCGGTCGCTCGAGACACTGAAAGAAGCCGGCGTGTGGACAATCGGGTTGGCCGGGGACGGCCCGACGCGCTACGATGAGATCGATTACACGCTGCCGACGGCGTTGGTGGTGGGCAGCGAGGGAACGGGGCTGCGGCGGCTGGTGCG
>CAVWHY010000008.1:0-406888 GCA_963754955.1 uncultured Acidobacteriota bacterium | reverse complement strand
CTGGGAGCACTCGCCCTGTGGGTGCTCGCTGTGACGAGCGTCGCGGGTCAGCGCGGCGGCCCTCCGCAGCCGCCACCGACGCCTCGCGCGGCGGCACCGTTCGACCTCACCGGTCAATGGATCGCCGTCGTCAACGAGGACTGGCGTCACCGAATGACGGTGCCGCCGAAAGGCGACTACACGCGGCGTGCCGCTTGAATCCCAACGGACGCCGCACGGCGGACGCGTGGGATCCGGTGCGCGACGAGGCGTCGGGCGAACAGTGCCGCGCCTACGGCGTCGCGGCGTCTGATGCGCCTGCCGACGCGCGTGCGGATCAGCTGGACTGACGACCAGACGCTCAAGATCGAGAGCGACGCCGGCACGCAGACGCGGACGATCGTGTTCGGCGCGCCGCGCGCGCAGGGCGGCGACTGGCAGGGCGTCTCGGTCGCCAGCTGGGATCGGTCGGCTGCCGGATCGTCGGCGGGTTCTTTCCGGGCGGCGGCGGCCGCGGCGGCTCGCTCAAGGTCGTGACGACGCGCATGAAGTCCGGGATACCTGCGCAGGAACGGCGTCCCGTACAGCGCCGACACCATCGTCACGGAGTACTTCGATCGGTTCGACGTGCCCGGTGGCGACTCGCTGCTGGTCGTGTCGACCGAGGTCGTCGACCCGACGTACCTCGCGCAGCCCTACTGGACGAGCAGTCATTTCAAGAAGCAGAGCGACACTTCAGGATGGAGTCCGACACCATGCGCCGCACGCTGACCGCCGCGGCCGCGTTGGTCGTGGCAGCCTGCACCGTGCTTCTCGCGCAGGCGCCGGGACCCGCCGACGCGTCGGCTCCGGGGTTCGACATCTCCGGGTACTGGACCGCGCCGTTGCACGAAGACGCGCTGGAACGGGGCGCGGGTCCGGAGCTCGGCGACTACGGCGGTTTTCCGATCAACGAAGCGGCACGGCTGTTCGCGCTGTCGTACGACGCGTCGCGCGTCACACTCCGTCATCATCAATGCGACGGCTACGTGGCGCCGTACTCCGTTCGATCGATCGGCAACGCGCGCGCCTGGGAAGAACGCGATCCCCACACGCAGCGGCTCATCGCGATTCACTGGTACAACCAGACGTTCGAAGGACACCGCACCATCTGGATGGACGGCCGTCCGCATCCGCCGGCGTGGGCGCCTCACACGTGGATGGGCTTCTCGACCGGACGTTTCGTCGGACAGGCGCTCGAAGTGCAGACGACGCATCTCAAGCAGGGCTGGCTGCGGCGAAACGGCCTGCCCGAGAGCGATCAGGCGACGCTGGTCGAGTTCTTCGTCCGCCACGGCGATCACCTGACGCATACCTCGGTGATCTCCGATCCGGTGTACCTCGCCGAGCCGGAGATTCGCAGCACCGACTTCGCACGGCAGCCGATCGATCATCAGACGTGGCTCTTCGCGTGCGACGACGGCGAGCAGATTCTCGACCGCGCCGCCGACCGCGTGCCGAACTACGCGTTCGGCGAGAACCCGTTTGTGAACGAGATGCGCGATCGCTACAAGATTCCCGCCGCCGCCTATCTCGGCGGACCGGAAACGTCGTCACCCGATCTGCTGCCGAAGCTGGCGTCGCTGACCGAGGCCGACGGTGTCGCGAAGACGAGGCCGGCGGCAGGTCCGCGCTCGACGAGCCGCGCGGTGGATCCACAGCCGCGCGACGGCGACGTCCATGTCTGGCCGCTGCGCGGCGGCCTCTTCCTGCTCGTCGGCGACTCCGGCAACATCGTCGTCCAGATCGGCGACGAGGGCGCGCTGCTGGTGGACAGCGGAGCCGGCACGCTGGCCGAGAAGACGCTGGCCCGCGTTCGTCAGCTCAGCGACAAGCCGATTCAATACATCCTGAACACCGGGTTTCAGCCCGAACACACCGGCGGCAACGTCGCGCTGCGTGCCTCGGGGGGCGATCCCAGCGTCCGCGGTTCGTTCTTTGCGCTCCAGTTCGCCGACGCGGGCGTCGGCGCGACGATCGTCGCGCATCAGAACGTGCAGAACCGGATGGTCGCCGCCAAACGTGCCGCCGCCGGCGTGCCGAGCGACACCTACCTTCAGGAGCGCCGCCGGACATTTCACAACGGCGATGCGATCGAGATGTTCTGGGAGCCGCGCGCCGTCACCGACGGCGACAGCATCGTCCACTTCCGCCGCGCCGACGTCATCGTCACGGGCGACGTCTTCACGACCACGCAGTATCCGCCGATCGACGTGGCGAACGGCGGCAGCGTGCAGGGCGAAATCAACGCGCTCAACGACATCCTCGGCCGCACCGTCTACCAGCACCAGGAGGAGGGCGGCACCATCGTGGTGCCCGGGCACGGGTATGTCTCGGACGAGCACGAGGTCGTCGAGTATCGCGACATGGTCGTGATCGTCCGCGACCGCGTGCAGGCGATGATCCGGAAGGGCGCGACGCTCGACCAGGTCAAGGCGGCGAGACCGACCGCGGATTACGACACGCGTTACGGCTGCGACGTCGGGTGCGTGGACGACCGATCGGTTCGTGGAGGCCGTATATGCGAGTCTCACTCGACGTTAAGCTGACCGCGCTGTTTCGTCCTGCTGCTCGGTCTCGGGCCTGTCGGCGCAGCAGCCGCCGCCCGCGGCGCCCTGCGCCTGACACACCGGCGGTCACGGCGATGATCGAAGCCGCCCGCAAGGCGGCCGCGCCGGAGTTCGCCGACGCCGTGCATTTCTGGTGCGAGGCGCCCCGCGCGAATCGACTCGACGATCCGCCGATCGTGCCGACGAGGATCCTCGACAACGTGTACGCGATCGGCAACAGCGGGACGACCGTGTACGTCGTGCGGACGACGGCGGGCCTGCTGATGATCGACGCGCTCTTCGCGAATCAGGTCGACACGCAGCTGCTTCCGGGGTTCCGCGCGCTGGGACTCGATCCCGCGCAGGTCAAGATCGTCCTCGTGACGCACGGCCACGCCGATCACTTCGGTGGAGCGCGCCGTACTTTCAGGAAAAGTTCGGATCGAAGGTGTACGTCTCGAGCCGCCGACTGGACTGCTGATGGAGAACCCGCCTCCCGCGCGCGGCGGACGAGGGCCGGCGGGCCCGCCGGCCGCGATTCCGAAACATGACGCAGACATCGTCGACGGCCAGAAGATCACGCTGGGCGATCTCACCGTCACGCCCGTCGCGGTGCCCGGGCACACGCCCGGCTCGATGGCCTTCATCTTCCCCGTCAAGGATCGCGGCGCGTCGCACACGGCGGCGCTGTTCGGCGGCGCATGGCTGACGCCGAACATCCTGAGCGACCAGGCGCTGGAGACCTTCGCGGCGTCGGTCGCGAGATTCCGCGCCCAGACGTCTGCCGCCGAGCGTCGACACGCTGCTGCAGAACCACATGCTGATGGTGCCGATCCAGAGCAAGCTCGACGAACTCGCGAACAGAAAAGCGGGCGATCGCAATCCGTTCGTCGTCGGCACGACGGCGTACCAGAAGTTTGTGGACGTGATGGACGCGTGCACGAACGTCAACCTCACCCGCAGAAAAGGTTGAGCCAGGCCCGGCAAGGTTCGTGCACGCCGCAGCCTCAGGTCGGAGTCCGGTTCAGCAAAAGGGGGCGGCTATGAAAGAGCTCATGACCGGGGCGGCGATCGTGTTGCTGGCGGCGCCTGGAGCATTCGCAGCCAGCAAGACGATGACGGGCAAGATCAGCGACAGCATGTGCGGGGCGTCTCACAAGGCGATGGCCGCCCAGCACGGCGGCAAGGTGACGGACGCAGACTGCGCCGCGGCCTGCGTCAAGGCGGGCGGAAAGTATGTGTTCGTGTCGGGGGGAAAGGTTTACACCATCGCCAACCAGGACGAAAAGGACCTCGCCGCGAACGCGGGTAAGACGGTCACGCTGACCGGCGACATGCAGGGTAGCACCGTCACCGTGTCGAAGATTGCGGCGAGCACGAAGACCACCAAGGCGAAGAGCTGATACACGCCCGGTTCGGACGCTCGTTCCAACGGGCGCGTCCGGTCACGACGCGGCGGCTGTCAGCGTGGGCGGCTCCTTCTGCCGTTCCTTTGCTGCGGCGTTCTTGCCCGTTTCCGTTCGCGCCCAGTCCTCTTCGAACACCTTCTGCATCTGCTTGACAACCGTCGGTTCGGCGACGATGACGCCGATCTCGCGACGCTTGTCCAGCTCGAGCTTCCTCAGGCTCTGGCTCCCCACGAAGGCGCGCCGGCCGTCGCGAATGATGGCGCGCACGTGCAGCCGCTTGCCCGGATACTTTTCAGCCGTCAACTCGCCGCGCTCCTTCTGCGACACCTTACCGATGATGCGCACGTCCACGCCGGCCTTGGCGCGCTCGACGAGCAGACGCAGCATGGCCGAGTCGCTGACCTGCGGGTCGTAGATCAGCAACTGGGTGTGCGCACCCTTGATGAACTCCGACAGCCGCTCCCGGGAGTTTTCCGGGCTGACGATGAAACGGACGAATCCGGCGACATAAGGCTGACGCGCCGAGTCCGCCTCGAACAGTTTCAGCGCTTCGCGCACCAGCGCATGATTTCTGGTCGTCACGCCGAAGCTCCGGCTGCGGTGGATGTCGAGGCTTGTGAAATTGAACCCGTAGAGATGTAACACGCGCTGATCGACGATCATCATCTTGCCGTGATAGCGGAGCAGTTCACCCGCCGTTCGCGTGACCGTCAGCCCGGCGTCGAGGAGTCGCATCTCCAGTTTCCTGAGACTCTTCTCCCCGCCGCGATTGGTATGGGCGATCAGCGCGCGCACGTTCACCCCGCGCGACTGGGCCGATCGCAGCGCGGCGACGAGATCTCCGCAGTCGAGACGGAAGATCAGGATGTCGATCGCCTTGCGCGCGCTTTTGACGGCGCGCAGCACCGGCTCGATCCCCGCGTCCGGTTGCACCAGCAACTTCATATCAGACCTGTCTCCAGATGCACGTCGGCTGCTCCTATGACGGGCACGCGCGATTCACGATTTCGGCCCGTTTCTTCTTGAATGCCTCGACCCACTGCGCGACGGTACTCGTATCCGGGGAGTCTGCCGTCAGCGTCGCGTAGCGCGGAAAGCGGGCTACCTCGAACAAATCGTGCAGCTGCGCATCGGTGAGCTTCCCCAGCAAATCGGCCAGGAACGCGCGGCCGCCGTCGGTGATGAGCGGGTTGTCGAGCGTCCCGGTCTGAGAGCGAGGGATGTTGGCGATGCACGTTCCCGTCGTGGACGCCCAGACCGGCACCGACGACCACTGCGCCAGATTGGTGCTGCCGATGGGCTGGCGGTTGAACAGGTTCGCGCGGCCGAAGGTGAGCCCGAGATCGTGCACCATCATGACGCTCGCCTGGCACGTCTCGTCGGCGTCTTCGTCCTTCTTCGCGCGCGGATCGACGCAGAGAAGCCGCTGCTGCTCCGGCTTGCTGTCGGTGTGCTGGATGAACGCCGCCAGGAGCTTCAGCGCATCACGCTGCGCGCGGGGCGCTCCGCCCGCGCGGGGATCGACCATGTCCAGTTCCGGCCACTCCCATCCTGTAATGTCGGACGTCACCACCTCGCGGCCGGGCGCCTTCCGTTGAATGGACGCCATGTCGGTCCCCTGTATCTGCGGCGGGCAGTGATGGCAGACCACGCGAACCGGATACATGCGATCGGCGACGAAGCCGAGCGCCCACAGAAGCCTGCTCGACGCGACTTCCGCAAACACCTCGCCGTTGTTCCGTCCGAACTTCACCTTCAGCTCGTCGCCCGGCGGTTTCACGCACGTGAACTTGGGCGATCGGCCGCTCATCGGCTTGTTGGAGTACTCGCATGTGACGAGTTCGTCCGGAGCGAACGCGCCCGGGCCCTGCGGCCCCGTGCGGAGATCCATCGAGCCGACGTCGGTGGGCGCCCAGACCTGCGCGCGGCGAATCGCGGCGAGACGCTGCAACGGCGTCGCGGTGTGGTGCGGGCGTGAGGCTCGTGTCGCGTGAGCGCAGGCCGCAACGCTCACGGTCGCTGCGAGAGCGAGACACGCAGGTCGGCGCATCATCCCGCCCGTTGAAACAACGACCGGTCAGCGACCGTGAGTGGAGGTCGAGGCCGCTCGTCGGCCGGCGGATCCTGCACGGGGATCGGGAGCGGCTCGTCGGTCGGCGTGGTCGGCGCGTCGTCGTCCTCGTCGTCGCGTTCGTCGTCACGCGCGGGTGTCTTGCCAGGGTGCTCGCCAACTGATGGCGCGGGTGTGTGTGGCATGACTTATCCTCTGGTCCTCACGACCCGACGACGGTCATGAGGGACGGGTTGATCTTCAGACCATCCTCGTACTCGATGAAACCCATCCGCTTGAACTTGTTCATGAACAGATTCACGCGCGAACGCGTCGTTCCCACCATTTCGGCGATCACTTCCTGCGACACGGGCGGCAGCACGTGAGGTTGAGAGCGTTCGCCGTAACCGGCCAGCAGCAGCAGCGTCCTGGCCACGCGCTTTTCGCAGGAGTTGAACAACTGATCGACCAGATCGGCCTCCAGCCGGATCTGCCGGTTCAGCATGTGCGAGATGAAGCGCTCGGCCAACACGTGACGCGTGCCCAGCTGGCGAAGCATCTCGGCCTTCTCGATTTCGATGACGGTGGTGTCCATCATCGCGGTCGCCGTGTCGGGGCGCTCCGTGTGGCCGACGATCACTTCCTCGCCAAGGAACGCTCCCGGTCCCAGAAGACCGAGCGTCGCCTCTTTGCCGTTTGGGGCGGTGACCGTCAGCCGGACGCTCCCGCTCTCGACGTACAAGACGCTGTCGGACGCGCTGCCCTGAAGGAAGATGATCTCCTTCGGCAGGTACGTGGCGACACGGTACGGCGTGCCGGCGGCGCCGAGCGCGGCGCGCAGATCCGCCGCCGACTCCGCGGCACGCGGACGCATGGCCACGAACCCTCCAACATCTGCAGTCCCTCTGTTGCCCCCCACCGTCCTCATCGATGCCCCCCGTTGCGGCAGTTCATGCATCAAAGGACAGCAAACAGACTGCCAAGCATTCTCTGCCGATCAGGAGGCGGGGCTTAACGCAGCTGAGGTGGCGAGCCGTAGGTTGGATTGAAGCGTGTAGCAACACGCATCAGGTGAGGTCAGGGGGCCGTATGGTTCCGAGACAAGAACTCAACAACAGGCGGAGAGGCTCACCAGGAGGCCGGCAATATGCCTGCCTCCCGGTGATTTGATGCTCTACGGACACGTCCCTTCGATGCGTTTCATTTTTTTGACACCCAGGAAGGGGCCGCTCGTCTCGACCTTCGCGTGCGTATCTTTCGCATCGCCGTCGGTCTTTGTCTGCGTCTTGATCTCGACCTTGCCGTCGTTCCGATCGGCGAGCGTGCCTTCGATTTGCACCCGCTGGCCCAACACCTTCGAGAAGTCGTCGTCGGAGACCAGCACATAGCGGTGCAGCGACTCGTGCTTGGCCGACACGTCGGTCAGCGCGTAACTGCCGTTCGAGAGAGATTCGACGCAGCCGGTGACTTTGACATCCTTGCCGTCCTTCACGTCAATCTTCGTCTTTGTGGTCGTTTCGCTGGATTGGGCGCCGAGCGTGATGGCGCCGGACAGGGCAACAGCCGTTGTGGCGATGGTTAGTATCTTCATGCGCCCAGAATAGGCGTCGTGCCGACCCGGGGCTGTCCCGTTTGACACACCGCGGTGTGTGCTTTTCAGGACGGTCTCCGTCCGCAGGTTCGCAGACCATAATGTCGTGCCCGAACCGAACCCTGCCGTGCCACCACAGCCGTCGCGCAAGACGTCCACGTCCGGACGCCTGAACATTACCCACCTCATGAGGCCTCACTGGAAGGCCCTGACGCTCGCGCTGATTGCGGTCATCGGCGAGACGGTCACCGACATCCTGGAGCCGTGGCCGATCAAGATCGTCGTAGACAACGTGCTCCAGTCCAAGAAGCTGACAGGCGTGCTGGGCACAGTTGCGGCCCGATTCTTCGGCGGCGATCGTTACGCGATGGTCAACGTCGCGGTCGCGGCCGTGGCCGCGATTGCGGTCGTCGGCGCGATCAGTTCGTATTTCGAAAAGTACCTCACGACGAGCGTCAGCCAGTGGGTGGGCCACGATCTCCGGAGGATCCTCTACCAGCACATCCAGCGTCTGTCGCTCGCTGAACACGACCGCTCGAGAAGCGGCGATCTCATCACGCGCGTGACGAGCGACATCGAGGCGGTGCGGGACTTCATCAACTCCGCGCTCCTCGGGATGCTGGTCAACGTGTTGACGCTCGTGGGCATGATCGGCGTGATGTTCTACCTCGATTGGCGCTTTACGCTCATCGCGCTCTCGATCTCGCCGGTGCTTTTCGTGGTGGTGTACTACTTCACGAGGCGGATCAAGAAGGCCTCGCGTGCCGTGAGAAAGAAGGAAGGCGAGCTGCTCTCCATCGTCGAAGAGGTGCTGACGTCGATTCGTGTCGTGCAGGCCTTCACCCGCGAAGAATACGAGCAGCGGCGCTTCGACAACGAGAGCCTCGCGAACGTGGAGGCCGGGCTTTACGCGCGCAGCGTCAAGGCGACGCTGGCACCTGTTGTCGAGGTAATCATGGCGATCGGCACCTGCCTGGTGCTGGGCTATGGGGCCCGGCTGGCCTTGGCCGGCAGGCTGAGCCCGGGCGTCCTGATCGTATTCCTGCTGTATCTCGGGAAGATGTACAAGCCGATGCGCGACCTGTCGAAAATGACCGACACGGTGTCGAAGGCCGTCGTCGGGTTCGAACGCATCAGAGAAGTTCTCGACATCGAGAGTGCGGTCCGCGACACCCGTGGGGCAAGACGTGCGCCGAAATTCAAGGGTCGCATCAGCTTCGAGAACGTCAGCTTCCAGTACGAGGACCGCTACGTCCTCAAGGACATCAGTCTCACGATTGAGCCAGGACAGGTGGCCGCCATCGTCGGACCATCCGGAACGGGGAAGTCAACCCTCGTCAGCCTGATTCCCCGTTTCTACGACCCGGTGTCCGGGCGCGTGTGCATTGACGGCACGGACGTCCGGCGGTACCGGCTCAAGTCGCTGCGCAATCAGATCAGCTTCGTCCTGCAGGATACCCTGCTGTTTTACGCCACCGTCTGGGAAAACATCGCCTACGGAAGGCCCGATGCGTCTCCGGCGGACGTCAAGCGTGCCGCGACGCTCGCTGGGGCGAGTGAATTCATCGAGGCGATGCCTGACGGCTACGACACGATGGTCGGCGAGCGGGGCGTCACGCTCTCCGGCGGCCAGCGCCAGCGCATTGCCATCGCGCGGGCGATCGTCCGCGACTCACCCATCCTTGTGCTCGACGAACCGACCTCGGGCCTCGACGCCGCGTCGGAGCAGTCGGTCATCGCCGCGCTGGAAGCCCTGATGAAGGGCCGGACCGCGGTCGTGATCGCGCATCATCTCAGCTCGGTCCGCCACGCGGACGTCATCTTCGTGATCAATGAGGCTGAACTCGTGGAACAGGGCACGCACGACGAACTGATCGCGCTCGATGGCGTCTACGCGGGGCTTTACAAGGTCCAGACGCTCGAAGCCGCGTCTTAGTCTTTCTCTTTGCGCGCCTCGCGGTGCATGCGCTGGAACGCGCCCGAGTCGATGGTGACGCCGCTGCGTGATACGGTCTGGAAGTTGAACACGTCGTTCGCCACTTCGACGACCATGAACGTGTTCTCGATGTCGTCGCCCTTTTCCGTCAGCTCCGACCCTTTCCGGATGTCGCCTTTGCGGAGCTTCGCCGACCCGCCGCACGTGAAGTAGTAAATCCCTTTCTGTGGCTTGACGCGCTCGTAGAAATGCTCGTGGCCGGCGAACACCACGTCCATTCCATACTGGACGAACAGCGGCTCGAGCACCGCCCGCAGGTCGGTCTCGGAGCCGTGCGCCTCTCCGGACGAATAGAGCGGATGGTGGAAGTACGCCATCTTCCAGGCCGCCGTTGAGGCCTTGATCGCCCGCTCGAACCATTCGAGCTGCTTCCGATCCATGTAATTCGAATCGAGGACGAAGAACTCGATGTTGCCCTTGGTGAACGTGTAATACCGCTCGCCGTTCATATTGAACGGCTTGTAGAAGCGCTGGTTGGGATCGTCGTGGTTGCCGAGCGCCGCGTAGAACTTGACGCCCGCGTCGAGCAGCGCCTTGTAGGGCATCTCGAACTTCTGCTGAAAATCCTGCGGTCGTTCTGAGCCGTAGATGTTGTCGCCAACCATGATCGTAAAGGTGAAGTTGGCATGCTCCCGGTACTCCTCGAGCCGCCGGCCGATCTCGTACTGCGGTTTGTCGCCGGTGCCGGTGTCGCCGACGACGGCGAAGCGCGTTGAATCCTTCACCAGCGGCAACGTGACCTGTTGCGCAGCCACCGCGAGGGACAGCGCCACGGCGACGGAGAGAGTCAGGAGGACGGGAAGACGGGCAGCTCTGCGGATCATGGGTGTGCTTCGCGACCCGCGGTCTTCGCCGGCGCTGCCGGGACCGCGTTGGGAATGAAGTCGACGATCAGGTTGGCCTTGATGTCGCGCAGGATCAGGTGGCGGCCGAGGAAGCGGTACTCGAGTTCCATGGGCAGCGTCGGCAGCTTCAGCAGCAGGCCCGGCGGCACCGTCGCCAGCGGCATCTCAGTGGGATAGTCCGTATTGATGGCGGGCGGGACCTTGACGGGTACCTCGACCAGGATGGCCTTCTGATCTTTGAGCGGCCGTGCGTTGAAATCCCAGGCGACGATCTCGGCAATCTGCTGAGCGGCGGACGGCGAAAATACGTCTCCCTGATGAGCCCCGGCGCGTTCGACTCGAATCTCGTCGGCCAGCGCTTTCTCGCGGCCGGAAACCTTTTTGGGGTCCGAGGTGTCCTTCAAGCCCGGTACCCGCGCGGCCGCCGTCTCATGGACGTTTATGTAGGCGCGCACGTTGTCGAAGAACTCCTTGAAGCGCGGGTCGTCGACGGGACTCGGCGCGTCAGCCGACTTTTGGTCCAGTGCGTTGACTTCCCTGACGGTGGCGGCAGGCTTTGCCTTGCACGCGGGAAGAAGCGAACACGTGGTGATGCCGAGCCCGAGCGAAACGACAAGAACGCGTAATCGCATCGTGTGTGCGCTCCCGCCGCAAGCCCTGCAAACACCAGTCCGCATGAGCCTCAGCTGAGCTGCAGCGCGCCCCCGCTGACAGGGCAACTGATGTCTGGTGGAGGCATATCGGTTGCAGCCCCCACAGCGCCAACGATGCCGGACGCCGCCGAAGCACGCCCGATACCCAGAACAGCGCAGAAGGGCGGCGTCATCCGTGCGCTCGGGTTGGGCATCATCACCGGCGCAGCCGACGACGACGCCTCTGCCATAGGGACGTATGCGGCAGCAGGAGCGACACTGGGTCCGGGCTTCCTGTGGACCGCCCCGGTCACCCTGCCGATGATGTTTGCGGTCGTTTACCTGTCGGCCAAACTGGGGCAGGTCAGCGGCAAAGGGCTTTTTGCCGTCATCCGGGGATCACTACTCGAAACGGTTGTTGGGGATCACGCTCGTCGGCGTACTAATCGGCAACGTGTTCGAGGCGGCTGCGGACCTTGGCGGCATGGCCGCTGCACTCGCGATGTTCGTTCCCCTCCGTTCGCTGCGCTGGTCACGATCATTGCCGCGATCATCCTTGCTATCCAGGTGTGGGGATCCTACGAGCTGATCCGAAATGTGTTTCGGTGGCTTGCGTTGACTCTCTTCACGTATGTGGTCGCGGCGTTCCTGGCGAAGCCTGACCTGCGCCCGGTCCTGCAGGGCACGTTCATTCCCACGATCCAGTTCAACAAGCAGTTCCTCTCGTTGCTGGTCGCCGTCATCGGGACCAGCCTGTCGGCCTACCTGTGCACGTGGCAGTCGAACCAGGAAGTCGAGGAGGAGATTGCGCTCGGCCGCAGACACCTCAGGCAGCGGATTGGGGCGACACGGGCGGAACTGCGCCAGTCGCGCACGGAAATCCTGATTGGCATGGTGTTCTCCAACATCGTGATGTATTTCATCATCCTGGCGACCGCTTCGACGCTGTTCGTGGCGGGGCAATCCGACATCGAGAGTGCCGCTGATGCGGCCCGCGCGTTGGAGCCGCTGGCCGGCCGGGCGGCAGGCGTGCTCTTTGCGCTGGGGGTCGTCGGCGTCGGCTTTCTGGCCGTCCCGGTGATGACCACCGGCGCTGCGTACGACTTGTCACAGAGTCTCGGGTGGCACAACACGCTTGGCGCGAAGCCGAGCGAGGCGGGCAAGTTCTACGGGTCGATTGCCGGTATGACAGCGATTGCCGTGGCCATCAACTTCCTGGGATTCAATCCGATGAAGCTGCTGGTGTGGTCCGGCATCGTCCAGGGCTTTTCGACGCCGCCCCTGATGCTCCTGATCGTCCTGATGACCAACAATCGGCGCATCATGGGCGACCGTGTGAACACAAGAGCGATGAACATTCTCGCGGGTGTCACGACGACAGCCATTTTCCTCGCCAGCGCGGGGTTGGTCGTGAGTTGGTTCTTGTGACGAGCCGGTTTCCTCTCCGATTTCGCAATCCTGAACAGGGAGATCAATACCGTGAAACTCTTCTGGTATGTCTGGGATGACGGCAGCGTTTCGATCCTGCCCGCGAATAACGCCATCGCCGCATCGCTCGTCGTCGACGAGTTGTTTGCGGTGGACCAGGCCAAGCTCATCGACGAGCGGGCGCGGTTCCGGAGGTTGAAGCGCGCGGCCCAGATCGAGGGAGAGAATGCCAGCGACGATTGGACGCTCGGCGAGGCCGGTGAGGCGGGCCAGTTCTCGTTCGCCGAGGCCGGCTCGCGCAAGTCGCGCAAGCTGCAGCACTGACGTGACGGGACGCCCCACGGCGTCCCGTCCGTGTGAATATGCCGCCGTCGTTCAATTGAACGGTTCGAACTTGATTCGCGCGTACGGCGTGCTGTGCGATCCGAGCGCGATGATCGTGCCGTCGGGATTGATGATCTCCACCGTGTCCGTTCCGCTCATCTGATCGGCAGACTTGTTGACGGTCAGCACGATGCGGACCTTGAGCATCCCGAGATACGCACCGGTGTTGATGTCGTAGAGAGCGCCGAATGCGGTCACGCCGAACTGGCGGCCGCCCAGGTATTTCCAGACGCCATGCAGGGGAGTCAGCACACCCAGTTCGGGATTGGTGCTGACTTCGCCCTGGACGGAGTTCGTCATCGTGCCGTCCGCGTGGAACGTCGAGAGGAGCTTGAAACCATCGCCTGTGGTTCCCACCCAACTCCCGACTACTGCGCTCCGCCACTCGACGAAATCGAGCACGGCGCCGTCAGCAGCGTTGTGTGCCGGGCCTGCGGCACTCGCGGTCCGCGCTCCGGGCGCCAACACGCCGATCGCGCTGACAACCAGCCAGGTCGAAACAATACGGTTGATTCGCATACTTCTCGCTCCCCTTTATCCCGGCGAGTCTGGGGCGACTGGACCGGGGGTTACTGTTACACTCCCCGATTGAATAGGCGTAAGAGGGGGGAAGAAACTATCACCAAGCCGGCGGCGGGTGACGGGACACCAGGTGAGGTCAGCGCGATCCTGCAAGCCTGGACCGCCGGGGATCCTCGCGCCCTCGAGCGCCTCACGCCGGTTGTCTACGACGAATTGCGCCGCCTGGCGCGCCGATATATGCGACGCGAGCGCCCCGGCCACAGCCTGCAGTCGGCTGCGCTCGTCAACGAGGCGTACCTGCGTCTGGTGGACTACAAGCGGATGCGGTGGCAGAACCGTGCCCACTTCTTCGCAGTGTCGTCGCAGTTGATGCGTCGGATCCTGGTGGACCATGCCCGCCGCCGCAATCTGAAGCGCGGAGCCGGCGTGGCGCACGTCACCCTGGACGACGCCGCAGTCGTGGGTGGCGAGCCGGCCCTGGACTTCGTGGCGCTCGACGACGCGATGAACGCGCTGCAGCGTGTCGATCCCCGAAAAGTTCAAGTCGTCGAGATGAGGTTCTTTGGTGGCCTCAGCGTCGCGGAAACCGCCGCCGTGCTCGGTGTTTCAGAAGTGACCGTGATGCGGGACTGGAGCAGCGCCAAGGCCTGGCTGTACCGCGAATTGACCGGCATGGCGGGCGATGGACGCTGAACGGTGGAAGCAAGTCGATGACTTACTGCAGGCAGCGTTAGACCATCCCCCGGCTGCGCGGGCGGAGTTCCTGCTTCGGTCGTGCGGGGGTGACGAGACGCTGGAGCGCGAAGTCAGCTCGCTCCTGGCGTCGCACGACGCCGCCGGGAAGTTCCTCGAGAGCTCGGCCAGAGACGTGGCCGCACGGGCAGCCGGTCTCGAGCTGTACGACGACGCACCAGACGCCACCGATGCCCTCATTGGCCAAACCGTCTCCCACTACCGCATCATCGGGAAATTGGGCGCCGGCGGGATGGGTGTCGTGTACAAGGCAGAAGACATCCGCCTCCACAGGTTCGTGGCGCTGAAATTCCTGCCGGACGCCGTCGCGCGAGACGCCCGGGCCCTCAGCCGCTTTCAGAGAGAGGCGCGCGCGGCTTCGGCGTTGAACCATCCGAACATCTGCACCATTCACGACGTCGGCGAGCAGGACGGTCGCACGTGCATCGTGATGGAGTATCTCGAGGGCGCGACGCTCAAACACCTTATCGCGCTGCGGCCGCTCGCCGCGGAGGAGATCGTCCGCTTTGGAATCGAAATCGCCGACGCCCTCGATGCCGCGCATGCGAAAGGCATCGTCCACCGCGATATCAAGCCGGCAAACATCTTCGTCACCGCGAGAGGACCTGCAAAGATTCTCGACTTTGGATTGGCGCAAGTCGCCCCGCTCAGCGGCGATGGCGCCGATGGCGACGTTCACGCGACAACAGAACCTTCCACTGCCCTCGACGCCCCGCTCACAAACACCGGGAGTGTGATGGGGACGTCGTGGTACATGTCCCCGGAGCAGCTCCGCGCCGAGCCCCTGGACCGGCGGACGGATCTCTTTTCGTTTGGTGTGCTGCTGCACGAGATGGCGACGGACAGGCTGCCGTTTCACGACGGTGGGGAACTTGTGCCTTCCCGGCGGGCACACCGCAACGCGCCGGCCGGGTTGGCGCGCATCACCGACAAATGCCTCGAGAAGAACCGCGACCTGCGCTACCAGCATGCTTCGGACATCCGCGCCGACCTCCAGCGGCTGAAACAGGACACAGACGCCGCGCACGTCACCGCCAGCACGAAACCTGGAGCCGGTCCGGACCGGCGGACGCTCCGGAAGGTCGCCGTGTCCGTTGCTATCGTCGCGGGGTTGTGCGTTGCGTTGTACGTCAGCCTTCACCGCACCTCAGGACTCACGGGTAAGGAGACCATCGTGCTCGCCGATTTCACCAACACCACGGGCGACCCGGTGTTCGACGGGACTCTACGTCAGGGTCTGGCGATACAGCTCGAGCAGTCGCCGTTTCTCGGCCTTGCCTCCGACGAGCGCATTCAGGCGACGCTCGCCCTGATGGGCCAGCCGGCCGACGCGAAGCTGACGCCGCGGCTGGCTCGGGACATCTGCGAGCGCACGGCGAGCGCCGCGGTCCTCGATGGCTCGATCGCGACGCTTGGCAACCAGTACGTCCTGGGTCTGCGCGCGCAGAACTGCCGCACGGGCGACGTGCTGGATGAGGAGCAGGTGCAGGCTGCCAGGAAAGAAGACGTTCTGAATGCCCTGAGCCGAATGGCCAGCGGATTCAGGACGCGAGTCGGGGAGTCGTTGTCGGCTGTGAAGGAGCACTCGACTCCGCTCGAAGAGGCGACCACACCATCACTCGAAGCGTTGAAAGCCTATAGTGCCGGCAGGAGGATCCACGCATCGAATGGTCCGGCCGCTCTGCCCCTGTTCAAGCGCGCGACTGAAATCGACCCGAACTTCGCCATGGCGCACGCGTTCCTGGGCACCACGTACGGCGAACTTGGACAGCTTGACCTCTCGGCAGAGAGCACCAGGACAGCCTACGAGTTGCGCAACCGGGCCAGCGACCGCGAGGCGTTCTTCATCGCCGCGTCCTATGATCTCCGCGTCACGGGAAACCTGGAAAAAGCGCAGCAGACGTGCGACTTGTGGGCACGGACATATCCCCGGGCGTGGGAGCCGCACGGATTCCTGACAGGGATCGTCTACCCGGTCCTCGGCAAATACGAGAAGGCGGTTGAAGAAGGCAGGAAGACAATCGAACTCAATCCAGAGTTTGCCATCGGCTATCTCACGCTTGCGCTGGGCCATGAAGCGCTGGACCGCCTGGTGGAAGCCGAAAACATCCTCCAACGAGCCACCGAGCGCAACCTCGAACTGCCCGACGCTGTGGTCATGCGATACGACATCGCCTTCCTCAAAGGCGATCACGCCGGAATGGAACGGCTGGCGGCTGATGGGAGGGCACGCTCCGGGGCAGAAGAGACGATGTCCTACCACGAGGGTTCAGTCCTGGCATATGCGGGCCGGTGGCAGCAGTCGAAGGGGAAGTCGCGCCGTGCAGTGGAACTGGCGCAGCAAACTGCCGGGCGCGAACGGGCGGCGCTGTACGAAAGCGCATCAGCACTGAGGGCGGCCCTTTTCGGGAACGCTCCCGAGGCGCGGCGCAGTGCGACGGCGGCACTCGATCTGTCGAAGGCACGCGACGTGGAGTACGGCGCTGCGTTTGCGCTGGCGCTCTCGGGTGATTCTTCTCGATCTGAAACACTCGCGAGCGATCTGGAGAGACGCTTCCCGGAAGATACGTCAGTCAGATTCGATTACGTGCCGGTCGTCCGCGCACTGCTCGCCTTGAATCGTGGCGAGCCCGCGACGGCCATCGATCTGCTGGAGGCCGCCGTTCCCCTTGAACTCGGTGACCCGCAGAGCAGTTTCACCGGATCGTTCGGGACTTTCTATTCCATCTATGTGCGTGGACAGGCGTACCTGGCCGCACGGAAAGGCGTGGAAGCCGCCGTCGAATTTCAAAAAATTCTCACTCACCCTGGCGTCATCGTCAGCGATCCCGTGGGCGCGCTGGCGCGGCTCCAACTGGGCAGAGCGTTGGCTCTGTCGGGAGATGAGCGCAAGGCAAGGACGGCTTTCGAGGACTTCCTGAATCTGTGGAGAGACGCCGATCCGGACATCCCTGTCCTGAAGCAGGCCAGGGCGGAATACGCTGCGTTGCGGTGAGCGCCACGCGCGCGCACGGCGATCGTATCGGACCTATGCGAGCCGCAGGTTGGACCTCAGGTTCACAAGGGGATTCGTCCTGCTGACGACAGTTACGTAGAGCTTGCCGAGTTTCAGATCCGCGGCATCCGGTTCGGACAGGGTGACGACGCCGGCGATGCTGGCCCCCGGCGCTTTGGCGAGGATGTGTTCGACGCCGCCGTTCGCGCGGTTGACACGGCGGTGGAGATACACGCCGCCTATTCGATCCATCGACGCGGCTCGAAGCTCGATTTCGTATGCGAGCCGCCGCGACGCGTCGAAGCTCACTCGCCCGGTTGCGGTGAATCCCGCGTCCCCAGACGAGGGCGTAAACGCGAGCGTGACGGGGTTCGGCCCGAGCCCCGCGTCCGGTGGCGCGGCAGGTTTTACGGTCGCCGCCGGCGGACGCCGGTGGCGCGTCGCCTGCTGGAACGAATACGCGATCGCGATGAGCGTTGGCTCGGCGAACGGCCGGCCGAGCAGCTCCATGCCGACCGGGAACCCTCCCGGCGTGAAGCCTGCCGGCACGTTCATCGCGGGAAATCCCGTCTGCGGTGACAAGGCTTCGTTGCTTCCCTGCTGGTTGCCGCCGACGATGGGAGCGATACGTGTGACGACCGGATACGCGAGCACGTCGAGGCGGTTGTCGTCCATGACGGTCAGCACCGCCCTCGCCAGCGTTTCGCGTGCCGCGAGGCGGCGCTTGTGCTCGTCGCTTGCGAAGTAGTCGTCCGCCGTGCGATTCGCGATCTCGAGGATGCCCTGGAGCTGGGCGACGTGCAGCCCCGAGGCGAGCAGCGCCTCCACCGACGCCACCGGCGCGCCGCTGGTCTTCAGGTAGCCGCCGAGCGAGGCCTTGATTTCCTGCAGGAAGACGTTCGACGCGGCGATCAATGCCGCGACATTCGGGATGGCGACGTCCACGGTCACTGCGCCGCGGCCTTTCATCTCGTCGATCGCATGCCTCACGACGGCGGCGACGTCTCCATCTTCAGGTGCGGAGCCGAAGTATTCGGTCAGCACGCCGACGCGTGCGCCTTTCAGCGCATCGCTCCGGAGCGACGCGGTGTACGTGCGCGGAATCCTGCCGCTGCTGCTCGCGGTGACGGCGTCTTCTGCGTCGTGGCCTGCGGTGGCGTCGAGCAGGATCGCGACGTCTTCAACGGTCCGTGCCATCGGTCCGCCGACATCCTGCGTGCGGCTGAACGGGATGATGCCTGCGCGGCTCGAGAGACCGATGCGTCGGACGCAGGCCGACGATGTTGTTGTGACAGCTCGGGATGCGGATCGATCCAGCGGTGTCCGTGCCGAGCGTGGCCGCGGCGAAGTTCATCGTGGCGGCGACGGCGGAACCGCCGCTGCTGCCGCCCGGCGCGCGCGTCAGGTCGTACGGATCGATCGTCTGTCCGCCGACCGAGCTCACCGTCGTCAGCCCGAGCGCGAGCTCGTGGAGGTTGACTTTGCCGAGGATCACCGCGCCCGCGTCGCGCAGCTTCTTCACCTGAAACGCATCGGCTCTGGGCTGGTGACCGAGCAGCGCGAGACAGCCGCCGGTCGTCGGCATGTCCTTCGTGTCGAAGTTGTCTTTCAGGAGGATGGGGATGCCGTGCAGCGGGCCGCGCGGGCCTTTTCGTTTCCGCTCGTCGTCGAGCGCGCGCTGCGTAGGCCGCGGCGTGAGGGTTGATGGCAATCACGGCGTTCACCCGGGGTCCCGCCTGATCGTAGGTGGCGATGCGATCCAGATAGAACGTCACCAGCTGCGCGGACGTCACCAGTCCCGTCGTCATGGCGCGCTGAAGCTCGCGGATGTTCTTTTCGAGCGGATCGAACGCCGCGAGCAATCGCTTCGGCGCTGCCGCGGCCACCCCGAGAATCGCGGCCCCGATGAACTCCCGGCGCGAGTGCCTCATCGGGCTCTATCCTACGCCACGCAATGGGTTTGCCCGGCCGTCCTCATCGATGGCGCAACGACCGCCAACTCTTGACATAAACGATCTGTAAGCTCATAGTCCACGCTTCTTCGTCTCATCACAGCCCTCGGGGACTCTCGGCGCGAGCAGTATGGAGGTTCTCCCACATGAAGCGAGTGTTGATCCGATCGTTGGCGGCGGTGGCTATTCTCGTTGCCGGGGCGGGCGTCGCGTCCGCACAAAGCCTTGCCGGAACCGTGCGCGACACGTCCGGTGCCGTGCTTCCCGGCGTGACCGTTGAAGCATCCAGCCCGGCGCTCATCACCAAGGTCCGCTCGGGCGTGACCGACGAAACAGGGCAGTACCGCATTCCGGATCTGCCGCCCGGCACCTACAAAATCACATTCACGCTGCAAAGTTTTGCCACGGTCGTGCGAGAAGGCGTCGAACTGAAGGGCGCCGGTGTCGTGACGATTGGTGCGGAGATGCGCGTAGGAAGCCTCGCCGAGTCGATCACCGTGTCCGGCGAGTCACCGGTGGTGGACATCCAGACGGCGCGCCAGCAGACGGTCATCGACGGAGACGTCGTCCGGGCGCTCCCCGCGTCGCGAAGCTACGGCAACTACATCGCGGCCCTGCCGGCCATCCAGGCGACCGGCTTTGGAGGCGGCGCCGCGACGATTAACAATTTCTTCTCGGCGCGCGGCGGGCGGAACACCGAGGGCCTCATCCAGCTCGACGGGCTGAACGTCGGCGCGCCGGGGAATGGCGGCGGCGTGTCCGGCTATCTGTACGACATGTCGAACTCCTCCGAAGTGCAGGTGGCCATTTCAGGCGGCCTCGGCGAGGCGGACCGCGGCGGCCCGGCGTTCAACATCATCCCGAAGACCGGCGGCAATACGTTCAGCGGGACGGGCTTTACGAGCTATGCCGGGAAGTGGGGCCAGTCGAGCAACATCGACGACAATCTCCGCGCGCTCGGATTCAACGAGCAGCCGGCGCTCATCAAGAGTTACGACGCCAACTTCGCCGTGGGCGGCCCCATCCTGCGCGACCGCCTGTGGTTCTATGCCAACACGCGCGCCATCGGCACGTACCAGGAACAGCAGAACCTGTACGACAACCTGAACGCCGGGAACCCGAACGCGTGGACGTGGGCGCGCAGCAATGCCACCAGCGTGCGGAACTCGACCTCCAAGACCCTGAACGCCGTGCGGCTGACCTGGCAGGCCACGCAGAAGAACAAGGTCGGGTTCTACATCGACTACACGAAAAACTGCAGCGGAGGCGCGTACAAGACAGGCGGCGATCAGTGCCGGAGTCCCGGTGACGGCTGGGTCGCGTCAGGCCCCGGTGTCACGCCGGGCACGGCGACCGTGTCCCCGGAGTCAGGCACCATTTGGGATGCGCCCGCGAAGATCATGCAGACGACGTGGACGTCACCGTTGTCGAATCGGATGTTCTTCGAGAGCGGCTATTCGGCTTTTTATACCGACAACGGCGATCCGCGGCCCTTCGGCGTGCTGACCGACTTCATTCCGGTGACGGAGCAGTCCACCGGTGCGGGGGTGCCCTTCGCGAACTTCATCTATCGCGGCTTCAATCCGGCGCCATCGAGTAACCAGAAGCACGCGACCTGGAAAGCGGCGATGTCCTACATCACCGGCACCCACAGCATGAAGTGGGGCTACCAGGCCGGGTACATGTCGAACAGGAACATTACCTACGTCGGACGGCAGATCAGTTACCGGTTCAACAACGGCGTGCCGAATCAGCTGTCGCAGCGCGTGGGCACGAACGAGACCAGCAACAGCCTTCTGTATAACGGCTTCTACGTCCAGGATCAGTGGACGCGTAAACGGCTGACGCTGCAGGGCGCGTTGCGGTACGAGGGCGCATCCAGCTGGGCGCCGGCCGGAGAGAACGGCATCATCGGCGACAACGAGTTCGGCGGCCCGGTCCTGCTTCCGCGCACCGAGGGCGTGAAGGGCTACCACGACATCTCGCCCCGCATGGGTGCCGCCTACGACGTTTTTGGAAACGGGAAGACGGCGCTGAAGGTGAACATCGGGCAGTATCTCCAGGGCGCGTATACAGGGGACGCGTACACCATCAGCAACCCGGGCCAGACGCTCGTGACGTCGATCAACCGATCATGGTCCGATCCCAATGGAAACCGTGTCGCCGAGTGCAATTTCCTGAACTCGGCGGCCAACGGCGAGTGCGGTGCGTGGTCGTCGAGCAACTGGGGCTCCTTTACGCAGGCCACCACCGTCAATCCCGCGGTCCTCGAAGGGTGGGGCACGCGTAATCGGGACTGGCAGTACGGCGTCAGCGTGCAGCAGGAAATCGCGCCACGGGTCGCCGTGGAAGTCGCCTACAACCGGCGCGTGTGGAGCAACTTCTTCCTCACCCACAACCGCGCGCTCACGGCCGCGGACTACGACGAGGTCACCCTGACCGCGCCGACGGATCCGCGCCTGCCCAACGGAGGCGGCTACCCCGTCACGTTCCTCACGCGCAACACGCGGAGCCCCCTCGGCGCGACGGATTCGTATTACACGACCGCCGACGACTTCGGCGGCGAAACGCACTATTGGCACGGCGTTGACGTGTCGTTGAACGCGCGGATGCGGAATGGCCTGAGCCTTCAGGGCGGCACCAGCACGGGCCACGGCGTGAACGACACGTGCGACGAGATGACGGCGCGATTCGGGCGGCCGAGTGCCCCCACACTCGGGACGGCCGCCGTCCCGATCATCCCGGCGGGCATCGTCGATGGCCAGACCGCCTGCAACGCGACAGAACCGTGGCAGACCAGCATCCGCGGGCTCGCCTCCTACACCGTCCCGAAGATCGAGGTCCTCGTCAGCGGCATCTTCCGTTCGCAGCCCAATGCGCAGCCCGGCGCGGCCGTCGGCACGAACGGCGCGTCGCGGACGGCGACCTATCGTATGACGGCGGCACAGTTCCGCGCAGCCACGGGCCGGACGCTCGCGCCGGGGTTGGCGACCCAGGACGTGGATCTGCTGCTGCCGGGGACCATCTACGGCGACCGCATCAACGCCGTGGACATGCGCTTCGCCAAGGTCTTGAAGTTTGGCAAGACGAAGACGAACGTGGGCCTGGACGTGTACAACCTGTTCAATTCGAACACGGCGACCACGTACGAGACGGTTTACGATCCCGCGACGAACGGGGCGAAATGGATGACGCCGACGGCCGTGCTGCTGCCGCGGTTCATGCGGTTCAACGTGCAGTTCGACTTCTGAACGGGCTCGGGGGCGCTGTAAAGAATTATTGACTTAGTGTCAAAGATTCTTTACAGTCGCCCTCATGTCGTTCCGTGAAAAAAGCGCCTGGATTTCGTTCTTCTGCCTGCTCCTCTTCGGCGCGTCCTGGCTGACACACGCGCTGGGGATCGAGTTCTTCCACCCCGCAAACGACAACCCGATGCGCTGGTTTCTCGGCATGCTCGCCGGCCTCATCGCGCTCGAGATCGCGCTGCACGTCGCCATCGCGATTCGATCCCCGCGTGAGGCGCGCACGCCGAAAGACGAGCGGGAACGTCTCATCGACATGAAGGCCTCCCGCGTGGCCTTCTACGTCCTGCTCGTCGGCGCATTCGCGTCGGTGGGCACCTTGCACGTCCCGGGTTCCAGCCGCTTCATGATTGCGCAGTGTGTGATGGGCTCCATCATCTTCGCGGCGCTCGTGCGGTTCGCGACGCAGATCGCGCTCTATCGCCGGGACGCGTGAGATGGCGAAGGCGATTCAGAACAACATCCGCCGCCTGCGCTTCGAGCACGAGGAAATGACGCAGCAGGAGCTCGCCGACAGGATCGGGGTCACGCGGCAGACGGTCAACGCCATCGAGCTCGGCAAGTACTCGCCGTCCCTGGAAGTTGCCTTTCAAATCGCCGACGTGTTCGGCGTCGCGCTCGAAACCGTGTTTCGATACGACAACCGCACAAGGAGCACAACATGAAAACCGCACTCGTTGCCGCTGCCGTCATCGCCGCTGCCTCGCTCGGCGCCGGTGCCGCGGGCGCCAGGGAACAATCGGTGGCGGGGACCTGGACGTTCATGGTCGAGCATTTCGGGCTGAAGCTCGAGCTCGCACAGAAGAAGAATGCCGTCACCGGGACGCTCGACTGGCCGCACGGGGATCCGATCAAGCTCACTGGTGCGTTCTCAGGAAACACGCTCACGTTTGGCGGCGACTCGAGCGGGGAGAACTTCAGCGTCCGCATCGATTCGACAGGCACGCTCGAGGCCGACGGTACGTTGAAGGGCACGCTGAGAGCGCGCTTCGTCGACTTCAACGACGCACATGAGGTGGTCAGAAAACGGGATCAGGAGATCCCATGGACGGCCGCGCGCGGCGAACACGGGCTTGTGCACTTCCCTCGGTAGCCGCGCAGTACGGCCGCGCTCGATAGAGGGGCACCGCGATTGCAGAGAGGCGGCTCCACAAGGAGCCGTATCATGCGAATCCGACGCACCGTTCTCGCCGTCACCATTACCTCTTGCACATTGTTCAGCGCCGCGAGTGCATCGGCGCAAAGCGTCACGCAAAGCGTGAAAGATCCCGCGAAATGGGCCATCGACTTCGGCGTCGGTCTCAGTCCGAGCATCAACGGCAACGTCAATTCCGGCGCAATCGGCGTGTACCAGGGCCAGACCACGGCGGTATTGCCGAACTCGTATGGCGACGTCTATGGCACTGGACCGGAGTTCCGCTTCGGCGTGGCCTATACGTTGAACAACGTGTCCGAAGTGCGTGGGACGTTCATCTGGCAGTCCGCTGACGCGGACCTCGTGCGGCTCGGCGACGTGGGACCGTCCCCCCTCTACGCGCAGTACTCGGACTACAAGACCTTCAGCTTCGACCTTGGCTATCGTCGATACATGCCTGTATCTGTACAATCCCAGAGCTTTCGCGTGTATGCGGAAGCCACCATCGGCATCGCTGACGTCAACAGGATAAACGTCGAGCTCGCCGCGCCGCAGTCTCAGCTCATCTCCAACAACACGAATTTCTACGACGGCACCGCGGCCTTCACCTGGAGCATCGCGGCCGGGGTGTTGTTCCCGATTGCCAACAAGGTTGATTTCAACGCGCAGCTCGGCCTGCGTCACGTCGGTGGACTCGCGCAGGTGGATCAGTTCGTGGGCACCGGGCTCGACGACATCAACGACAACAGCGCCCGCCTGACGTTCCCGGTCATCGTGGGCGTTCGCTTCCGGTTCCGATAGAACCCGGGTGAGGCGGTCGCGGTACTACAAGCGGTCGAGACGGCCGCCGTCGACACGGACCATGGCGCCCTGCACGAACGCCGCATCGTCTGACGCGAGATACGCGATTGTCGCTGCGACGTCGTCAGGCTTGCCGACATCGATGGCGTCGATCGTTTCCACGCCGGACTTGATGTTCGGGTTCTGCCACAACATCGGCGTGTCGACGGCGCCGGGCAGCACCGCATTCACCCGGATGCCCTTCGGCTTGCCCTCGAGTGCGGCCGATCGCGTCAGCGACACGAGTGCCGCCTTGGCCGCCGCGTACGAGGTGACCAGCGGCGTGGTTTCCTCGGCGTGAATACTGGCGACATTGACGATGCTGCCGCCGCGCGGCATCAGCGCGAACGCCTGCTTTGTGAAAAAGAAGGCGCCGAGCAGGTCCACGTGCAGCACCTTCAGCCAGTCTGCTTCGGTGTGCTCCTGCAGCGGCTTGAAGATCATCACGCCGGCGACTGGGACATCCTCGTCAACAACGATAACGCGAGGCGAAGGCGGCGGCGTACTCGGCGAACAGCGCCGGGAACTCCGGGTTCTGGAAGTCCCCGATCCAGTCGGGCACGCCGAAGTGGCACAGATCGGTGATGGGCACGATGTCCCGATCGCGCAGGTCGGCGTAGGTCGCGTCGGCAAACGACCAGTCGTACCGCTTCGCGCCGGCCCATGTGCGGTGAATCGGCGGACCGTAGCGGAGATATGAAATGCCCAGCTCCTGCACGAGCGCGAAGTCGCGCCGCCACTGGTCGTGGTGCCCGCACTTTTCCAGTTCGTCCACGCGAAGGCGTCCGCCGCGAATCGTCGGACAGGAGTTCTCGATGCCCGTGGCAAACAGGAAGGACGGGGCAGCCATCCACCCCATGGTAAGCCGCGCGTCCGCACGAGTCTAACGCGGCCGCGCGAATCAGCCTTTGTGCACCACTTCGAACGTCAGCTGGCCGAAGGCGCCGACCACACCGAGTTGCGCCGCATTGACGCTGTAGCCCGGGATGCTGCTGATGAGCAGCACCACCTTGTGCGTGGACTCGTTGAGCACGGCGACGTAGCCAGGCTTGTGGGTCGGACTGCCGGGGTCGGGCACGAGCACGCAGTCGTTCGAATAGCTCTGTCCTGCGTCCATGAAGTAGTTCGGGGCGCCGAGCGCTGGAAAATACGGAGAGGTAAACGGGACCTTCAGTTCCATCGTGATGCCGGTGATGACGGCTGTCGTCGGATTGAAAAACGCCTTGGCGATGCGGAAGTCGACAACGGCGGTATCGGGGCTGATCAGTTTGTATCTGAGGAACGTGAGGTCGCCGGCAGCGACCGCGACTGTCGACCCGGCGGACGAGCCCGTGAACACTCCGAACGTCACGTGACTCGGCGGAATATCAATCCATGACATGTGCAGCCTCCAGCCCCACGTACACTACCCCCCGCAAGGGGACCCGTGCCAGAGCGAACACAAAATGTCGTGAAAGCGTCAGTGCATCGTGGAAGCGTCAGTGCATGAGGATGCCGCCATCCGCGATCAGCGTGGCGCCGTGCACGAAGTCGGCGTGTGGCGAGATCAGCCAGGCCGCCGCTTCGGCAATCTGTTCCGCCTTGCCGACCTTCCCGACCGCCGCGACGACCTGCGCGCGCCGCACCGGGTCGCTCATCGCGGAGGCGACAAACGGCGTGTCGATGAAGCCCGGGGCGACGGCGTTCACCGCGATGCCCCGGTCGCCGAGCGCCCGCGCGCAGCTCTTCATCATCGTCAGCACGGCCCCCTTGCTTGTCGCGTAGGCCCCGGCGGCGACGTAGCCCCCGCCCGTGTAGCTGGAGATGCTGGCCACCATGCAGATGCGGCTGCCCGGCTGCATGAGCTTCGCGCCTTCGCGCACGCTGAGGAACGAGCCGATCACGTTGATGTCGAACAGGCGCCGGAATTGCTCCACGGTCGTGTCGAGGAACGGTGTCGTCTCGATGACGCCCGCGGCGGTGACCAGCGCGTCGAGCCCGCCGAACGCCTCGCGTACCTGTGCGAACGCCGCGCCGGTCGACGCCTCGTCTGCGACGTCGATCGCGACGGCGACGCCCTGATCGCCGGCGGTCGTTCTGGCTCCCTCGATGTTGCGATCCAGGCAGGCGACGCGCCAGCCGTCCGCCATCAGCTTGCGCGCGGTGGCGGCGCCGATGCCGCTCGCGGCGCCCGTCACGGCGACCCGTCGCCCCAGACGTGTCTGTGTCATGTGTGTGTGCCTGCCCCTGCGAGTCGAGAGGAGTGTGTCGATGCCAATACGAACTGACAGGAGCTCGATCTTATCAATTCGGGCTTCCCGGGGTGGCCGACGTCAGCGTCGCCTGCTGGTACTCGGTGAGATCGAGCCGCTCCAGCACGGCGCGGGTCGGGTTCACGATCCAGTTGAGCAGCAGTCCGGCGAAGAGCAGCGCCGCGAACCCCGTGGCCAGCCAGAAGCCGTACGCAATCTGCCCGAACGCGTCGCTGACAGCCCCGATGGCCAGCGGGGCGAGCACGGCTGAGACGCACGTGAAGAACAGAATCACGCCCGCACCGGCGCCGTGTTCGACCTTCGGCAGACAGCTGATCCCCTTCGAGTTGATCGTGGGATAGATGACCGACATGAACAGGCCGGATAGCGGCAGCGCGTACACCGCCCACTGCACGCCTCCCATCACGGCGACCACGAAGCAGAGCAGGATGCTGCCGCTGAACAGCGCGAGCACCGCCTGCCACCGGAACATGTTCAACAGCCACGCGCCGAGGAACCGTCCGGCCGCCCGCAGCAGAAAGAACACGGATACGGCGTACGCCGCCAGTGTCCGCGGCGTGCCCCGAATAGCCCCCCAGCAGCGTCGGCATCCAGACGTACACGGCCGCCTCGACGCCCACATAGAGAAACGCAGCGGTCGAAAACGCGAGGACGTACGGATTCTTCACCGCAGCCACGGTCCCGCGGACGCCGCTGGCGCGCCGTGGATCGCGCGGTCTCCGGATACTGCACCAACGCCGCAATGGCGATCAGAATCACGCACATGGCGCCCGCCAGCAGATAGAGCCGCGTCCACGGCAAGCCCGCCGCGAGCAGGCGTGCGAGAACGGCGGGCCCGACAACCGCGCCAATGCCGAAGAACCCCTCGAGCATGTTCATGATCGACGTGTGCTCCGTCGTCGACGAGGAGAGATCGCCGATGAGCGCAAGGGCGCCGGTCTTGAACACGCCGATCGCGATCCCCGACAGCCCCAGCAGGACGGCGAAGAACACGAACGAGTCGACGGTGGTGATGAGGAAGCAGGACGCCGCAAAGAGCATGAGGCCGGCGATGATCGTCCGCCGCCGGCCGACGCGGTCCGCCAGCTGTCCCAGCAGCAGCGCGGCCACCGCAATGCCGCCCATCGTCGAGTACTGGAAGCTGCCTGCCGCCGTCAACGAGAGGCGGAACGTCCTGATGACTTCCGGGATGATGACGCCCACCGAGTCGGTCGTCATCGCGAACATCGCGAACATCGCGTAGGTCAGCGTCTTGACGACCGCAAGGTTGCGATGCCTCACCGGCGGCGCCATGCGAAGTACTCGTCGAGGACTTTCAATCCGTCTGCGCTCACGAGCTGTCCCGCTTCGGGCGAGCCGGCCAGATACATCATCTGCGGCATGGCGTCGTGGTACGCAGGCCACGCCGGCAATCCCGCAGCGTTGGGGTCGTGTGTCTTTGCGAAGTTCGTCCAATACGTGATCATCGTGTTCGACAGCGCCAGATCCCCAGGCGTTGGCTGCCTGTTCAAGAAGTGGCCGAACACGTACGCCATCTCGGCGGCATGGGGCGAGCCGAACCCGAATCGCGGTGAATCGGGGGGATACTCGGCGTGCTGGTCGAAGTAGTACAGATAGGCTTTCGACTTGCCCGTCTTCTCCTGCAGTCGCGCCCATGTCCATGTGTGCCACCCGAAGGTCGTGTCGCGTGTCAGATCGCGAGCGGACTTTCTGGCGGCGCCCTCACCCCACGGATAGGCGGCGAGCAGCCTGTCGGCGAAGCGCTCGTATCTCTGCTGAACGGTCGTCACGTACGCGTCGCGTGCGGTGATGTTGCCGAACGAGGCGCCCTCGTCGGAGTTGTAGCCCGCCAGCACGGGAACGTCGTTGTAGTGTCCTGCGGCGTACAGCTTGTACTGATCGTCGGGGATGACGCGGCCGTCGGCGATCGGCCACGCGATGCCGCGCTGGCCGCGCGCGGCCTCGAGCAGCTTTTCGCCCGGGACCTTGCGCAGGTCGGCGAGACTCGCGGCGCCCGCCTTCGACGACCAGGCGGCGCCGGCTTGTTCGGCCACCGCGAGCGGCTGCATGTTCTCGCCCGGCCCGCCGCCTTCGCGCACCGGGCCGAACGAGCCGCCGCTTTGAGAGATCGCGGCCTGGAAGAGTCCTTTCGCGAGCGGCGAGGCACACAACTGGCTGACGGCGATGCCGCCGGCCGACTCGCCGAAGATGGTCACGCGGCCAGGATCGCCGCCAAAGGCGGCGATATTCTTCTTCACCCACTGCAGACCGGCAATCATGTCCAGCAGGCCGTAGTTGCCCGACACGTGCATCTCGCTCTCGGCGCTCAGCGCCGGATGCGCCAGGAAACCGAACACGCCAAGGCGATAGGCGAGCGACACGACGACCACACCCTTCTTCGCGATCGCCTCGCCGTGGTACAGCCGCTCCGGCGGCGTGCCAGCCGTAAACCCTCCGCCGTGGATCCACACCATGACGGCCAGATGCTCATCGGCGCGTGTGGCGGGCGACCACACGTTGAGATACAGGCAGTCTTCGCTTGGCGCCGGAAGGTTCGCGATGGCCTGGTTGATCTGCAAACACGCCCGGCCGAAAGTGTCGGCCTTCCGCACGCCTGTCCACTTCGCGGCTGGCGTGGGCGCACGCCAACGGAGATCGCCGACGGGCGGGTTCGCGAAGGGGATGCCGCGATAGACCATCAGTCCGTCCTCAGCCGTGCCTTCGAGCAAACCCCCGTCAACCCGGACGGGGCCGGCAGACACGGCGGTCACCACCAGCAGCGACACGACGAACGCGCCCGCGGTTCGAGCAACAGAAGCGAACACCGGATCCTCCAGTCTTTATCGCAATCGCAGCGACGCGAACTCCCTGACTCCGTTGGCCGCGCTGATAATACAGGTTTCGCGGTTCGAACTGATAAGACGTGCAGCGACTCACCGCCCGCATTTCCGGTTGCCAACGCCCCCGCCTCCGTCTAGCCTTCCCGGGTGGAACTCCGGCATCTCAGGTACTTCGTCGCGGTCGCCGACGAGCTGAACTTCACGCGCGCGGCGACGCGGCTGAACACCTCACAACCATCGCTCAGCCAGCAGATCCGGCAGCTCGAGTCGGAGGTCGGCGTCGCGCTGCTCGATCGCAGCCGTCATCACGTGGCGCTGACGGACGCCGGCCGCGTCTTCCTCCGGGAGACGAAAGACATCCTCGGCCGCATCGAGCATGCGGGGCGGCTCGCCACGCAGGCGGCCGAAGGGCGCGCCGGCGATCTGTCGGTCGGAACCTTTCCGGCAGCCGACGTCCGAATCCTTCCGCCGCTGCGCCCGCTCGTCACGACGCACCTGCCTCACCTCCGCCTCATCCTGCACAGCAGGTACGCCGTCGAGCCCATCACCGGCCTGCGGACGGGGGCCCTTGACGTCGCGTTCATGCGCGGGCCGCTCGACGTCGACGGGCTCGAGGTCATCGATCTGCTCCGCGAGCAGATCGTCGTCGTGCTGCCCGCGCACCATGCGCTGGCCCGGCGCAAACGCATCCCGGTGCACCTCCTGCACGACCTGCCGTGCATCACGATGGATCGGGCGCTTGCCCCCGCGCTGCACGACGCGATCGCCGCCTTTTACCGGCAGGCGCGCATCCGGATGCAGGCCGTGTCGAGCGCCGACAACGTGCTCGGCCACCTGCAGCTCGTACAGGAGGGCCTGGGATTCGCGCTGCTTCCCGACTCGGTTGGCGCTCTGCTGCCTCCCGGCGTGATCCTCAAGCCCCTGGCCTACGACCCTGTGCCGACAGTGTCGATCGTCGTCGCCTGGAAGGCGGGCAACGCCTCACCGCTCGTGCGCGTCTTCGTCGATCTCGTGCGGCAGTCGATGTCCGTCAAGAAAGACGTCGCACGTCTCACCAGGCAGCACAGAAAGTCTTAGCCGCATCCGGCGCCGGCCTGTAGACTCCCGCCACACCATGCCGGGCGACAACACGCCACCGAGCGGTCCGCTGGCGGGCCTCACGGTCCTCGATCTCACGCTGGCGCTCGCGGGGCCGTTTGCCACGTTCCTCCTGGCGGGCCTCGGCGCGCGCGTCATCAAGATTGAAAACCCGGAGTCGCCCGATCCGTGCCGGCAGAACCCCCCGTACCTCGGGCGCGACGGCGTGTCGCTCGGCCGCAGGAGCCCTGACGATATGTCCGTGTCCGCGCTGAGCCGGCTTCGCGGCAAGTACGGCGTCACGCTGAACTTGAAACGACCGGGCGCCCGTGACGTGTTCGCCCGCCTGCTGCGCGAGGCCGACATCGTCGTCGAAAACTTCAGCGCCGGAACGCTGGAGCGCCTCGGCGTCGGGTATCCGTTCGCGCGGTCGATCAACCCGCGTGTGATTTACTGCTCGATCTCCGGTTTTGGTGCGGGGCAAGCCCCGGGCACCGGCAAGGCCATGGACAACATCATCCAGGCGTTGAGCGGGATGATGATGACGTCGGGCACGGCCGAAGAGCCGCCGGTCCGCGTCGGCGTTCCCGTCGCGGATCTGGTCGCACCTGTCTTTGGCGTGGTCGGTATTCTCGCTGCGCTCCGGCAGCGGGAGGTCACCGGCACCGGTCAGTACGTCGACATTTCGATGCTCGGCGTCCTGACGTCACTCGTTGCGGCCGAGCCTTTCGACCTGCTCGAGGCCTGCGGACTGCCGCAGCGCACCGGCCGCGTCGTCCCGCGCCTGACGCCGTTTGGCGTCTACGAGTCGGCCGACGGCCACGTGGCGATCTGCGCGCCGACCGAGCAGTTCGCCCGCGGTGTCTTCGCCGCCATCGGGCATCCCGAGTTCGAACACGACCCGCGTTTCGCGACGCGCGATGCCCGTGTGGCGCACGTGGACGCGATGACGGCGCACATCGAGGCGTTCACGCGCACGCTGTCGACCGCCGAACTCCTGCCGCTGCTTGCACGACACCACGTGCCGGCGGCAGACGTGCGTTCTCCCCGCGAGGCGGTCCGCGATCCGCGCGTGCTGGCGCGGGGTGAAACGGTGCCGCTGGAGCATCCGCAGTTCGGGCGCGTGGCTGACGTCGTCGGCATGGGCATCCCGATCACCTTCTCAGACGCCAGCGCGGGATGCGTGCGTCCAGCGCCGTCGCGTCGGCCAGGACAACGCGCTCGTCTACGGCGATTGGCTCGGATACGGCGCTGCCGGCGTTGAGCAGCTGCAGGTCGCGGGCATCATCTGAAAGACGCGCATGCAGGAGCCCTACGTGGTTGCTTCGTGGCCGGCGGTTCCAGTCGAGATCGTCCGCGCGGCGGGTTTTCGCGCGGTGATGGCCCGAGGAGCCTCCAGCCCCGACACCTGCGGCCGACGCGCATCTCGAGCCGGGCATCTTTCCGAGCCGGCTTCGCCATCTTGTCGAGGACGCGCTGACAGGACGTCTGTCTCGTGTGGCGCGCGTCATCATCCCCCGCACGTCGGACGCCGACTACAAGTGCTTCCTCTACCTGCGTGAGTTTGTACGCACGGGAGTGGCAACAGCGCTCGCGCCCGTTGTCCTGTTCGACCTGCTGCAGTCGCGTGGTGCAGACGTGCGGAATCACGACGTGGCGCGCACGCGGGTCCTGCTCGACACTCTGGCCTCGTGCTCGGGACGGATGCCTTCTGCCGACGATCTCCGCCGCGAGATCACGCGCGCGAATGCCGCCCGTGCCGCAGCCAGACGCCTGGCCGCGCTCCGCCGCAGCGTTCCACGCGTCACGGGAACCGAGGTCTTCCCATTGCTCGCGGCATTCTGGGAGTTGGAACCGGATCGTTACGTGGAGATGGCACGCGATGCGGTGAGCAGGATCGCCGCCCGCCCGCCGCTCGCTGCCCCCCGCGTGCTGCTCACTGGAGCGCCTGTGGATGGCCAGACACTGCACGAGGCCATCGAATCGCACGGAGCTGTCGTCGTTGCGGAGGTCGGCCCCTGGGGAAGCGGCGCAGCGGGAGAGGACGTGCGGCTCGACGACGACCCGGTGGCTGCCCTCGCGGACAAGTATCGAGCCGATGCGATCGGTGCGCGGACCCCCGTCGACGTGTTGCGCCGATGGACGGAGAGCATGCTGGGCGACGTCGACGCAGTCGTCGTGTCGCTGCCGCCGGACGACGCGGTGTTCGGGTGGGACTATCCGGCGTTGCGCGACGTGCTGAGAGCGCGTCGCATTCCGCACGTTTGTCTTCGGGGAGAGCCGTATCAGGCGCCCACCCCGGCGGATCACGCACAACTCGGCGCGATGGTGTCGGCGGCGTCGCAGCTGCAGGGAGCCAGGCGTGGCTGACAAGCAGCTCGATGCGACGTCGGCGGCATCGGCGTTCCAGAAGCAGTGGTTCGCCGACCTGCGCCGCCGCGTGTTCGACGAGCGCCAGCCCTATGCACTGCTCCAGGCGGACGTGCCGTTCGAGCTGTTCGACCTCGTGGACGTCCCGGCGGTCAGCAACCAGTGGTGGGCGGCGATCGTCGCCGCCAAACGCCAGGCGCCGCAGTTTCTCGACGCCATGGACGCCGACGGCCTCCACGGCGACCTGTGCCGGTATTGCAGCCTGGGCTACGCCTCCACACGTTATCGCAGCGCGGGCGAACCCCCCTGGGGCGGCCTGCCGACGCCGCGCCTGCTCTGCGCGCGGCTCACGTGTGACTGCATTCATCGCGTCTTCGAGTTGTGGGCCGACACGTTCGGGGCCGAATTGTTCGAGATCGATCATCCCGGCGCCGGCGACCTGCCGCCGCGCTGGTGGGAACTCGGCCGGTACCGATGGCGCGAACTCGTCGAACCACATCGGCTCGCGTTCGTGGTCTCGACGCTCGAGAAGCTGGTCGAGCGTCTCGAAGTGATCAGCGGGCGCCGTCTCGATCGGGGTGCCCTGCGTGATCGGCTGGAAAAGGTCAACGAGCAGGAGGAAATATTCGACGCGGTGCGCCGCCTGATTGCCGCCGCGCCGGAGTGCCCGGTGCGGATGACGGAGCAGATCACCAACGTGATGGCCACACAGTGGGTGAGGGGCAGCGAGTGGGCACTGGCCCACGCGCGCGCCTTTCACGACGAGGTGCGGCAGCGCGTGGAGGCGGGCGTCGCGGCGTGTCCGGGCGAACGCGCCCGGTTGATGTGGATCGGTGCGGGCCTGTGGCACGACAGCGGCTTCTATACCGCGTTCGAGTCCTCGCACCGCGCCGTGTTCGTCTGGTCGATGTACCTGGCGTTCGGACCCGACGGCTACATCCGCTATGGCCTCGACGACCCGATGGCCGCACTGGCCAGCCGGACGGCAAGCTTCAACGAGTATCTGCACAACCCGCCGTGGGCCGCCGAATGGATCGTGCGCCAGGCTGTCGAGCACCGGGTTGACGGCGCCCTTGTCCTGCGCCCGCGCAGCATGAAGGCGGCGGGCACCGGGCGCCTCTTCATCGAGCGGGCGCTCGAGGACGCGGGTATCCCCGTTCTGCCGATCGCCGCCGACGTCGTCGATGCCCGTGAGTGGGATGCGGACGGCGCGCGCGCCGCCGTCCGCTCGTTTCTCGAGACGCGGGTGCTGCCGTGACGACGACAGGTCTGCGCACGCCCACGCGGTCGGCGAACTGGCTGCTGCCCTTCGCGGCCACGCTCATCGCCATGTTCGCGCTGCAGTTGTCGAACCTGGGGTTCTCGCCGCTCCTGCCGTCCATTCAGCAGGAATTCGGCATGAGCTACACGCAGCTCGGACTGTTCGCCGGACTGTACGGCTTGCTGGCGATGCTGCTCAGCGTGCCGGCCGGCGTCAGCGCCAGGCGCTTCGGCGAGAAGCGCGTGCTCGCCATCGGGCTGCTTGGCGTGGCCGCGGGCAGCGTGCTGCTCGGTGAGGCCTGGAGCTTCGAGTCTGCGCTCGTGTTTCGCGGCGCTGACGATCTTCGGCTATCGGTTTGCGTTCGTCAGCGTCCTCATCGCTGTGGCGCTCACCGCGCCCGCATCGCTGCGCGGCCGCACGATGGGGGTGCTCGGCGCGACATCGGCGCTGGCGTCCGTCGTCGGCGCTCCGCTCGGGGGCGTGCTCGTCGGCGAGTTCGGCTGGCGCCTCGCCATCCTCGGCTACGCAGCGATGGCGGTGCTCGGCGCAACCGTGTTCTGGCTGTTCTATCGGCCGACGTCCGAAGACTCGACGAGCGTTGGCCACTCCGTGCACGGCGCCCCCAGCCGGAGTGCCTTTCTTTCGCCCGTGGTATGGATGCTCGCGCTGATCGTCGGGCTCGGCGGCTTCGGCCAGTTCACCGTGACCTACTTCGTCCCCAGCGTGGTGAAGGCGCTGTACGGACTCGACGCGACGGCGGGGGGAGTCATCATCAGCACCGGGTACCTCACCGCAATCGTGGTGAATCTCGGCGTCGGCCTGCTGGCGGACCGGTTCAACAAGCTCGTCGTGCTCGGCGCCGTGTTCATCCTGCTCGCCGTCGCCTCCGCGTCGTTGGCCGTCGAGAGCCTGCTGATCTTCCGCGTGGCAACGGCGACGGTGATCGGCCTGGGCTTCACTGCCGCGAACCAGTTGTACGGCCTCGCCGGCGCGGTGATGCCGCGCCACGAAGCGGGTCATGCGATGGGCGTCGTGAGCCTCGGCGCCGGCCTGTTCGGATATTTCGGTCCCCAGATGCTCGGCATCCTCCGCGACCGGACCGGATCGTTTGCGGCCGGCTTCTACATGGTGGCCGTATGTGACGTCCTCACGCTGACTCTCATCGCCGTGCTCTACCGGATGACCCGAGGGGTGACGCCAACATGAATCGACGAATGGTGACGTGTCTCTTCGCGCTGGTGGCGCTGAACCTCACCATCTCCGCCCAGGCGCAAACGCGGGCGCCCGGCGACCAGCGCCGGCAGTATGTCTTCAGCCCGACGGGGCAGCAGATGCCCTATCGCGTCTACATCCCGAAGACGTGGGACGGCAAGGCGTCGCTGCCGATCATCCTGATGCTGCACGGCGCCGGCGCAAACGAGGGCACGTATCTGGATCAGGCGGATGGCCTGCTGATGAAACTCGCCGAGCAGCACCGCTACATCGTCGTCTCGCCGCTGGGGTTCTCGCCGCTCGGCGCTTACGGTAATCCGCTTCGGCTGCCGGCGGTTTTCGGACAACCTGCGGCCGCCGCCTCTCAACGTGCCGCTGTCACGCCGGCGCGTCAGCGCGAGCTCAACCTGAGCGAACTCGAGGTCATGACAGCGCTGGAGATCGTCACCGAGGAATATGGCGCCGATCGCGCGCGCACGTACCTCGCCGGTCACTCGATGGGCAGCGGGGGCGTGTGGCACCTGGCGGCCCGGTATCCCGAGCGGTGGCGAGCGGTCGCGCCGATGTCTGGGCCGTTCGTCGACGAGGCGACGTATCCGTTCGATCGGATCAGGCGACTCCCGATCTTCATGACCGAGGGCACCGGCGCGACGCCGTCGCTCGAGGGCAGCCGCGTGCTGGCGCGTTACCTGCGCGAGCGCGGTTTTGCGTTCGAGTACCTCGAGGTGGACGGCGACCACGGAGGCATGGTGCCGATGGTGTGGCCGCGGATCTTCGAGTTCTTCAATCGCCAGGGACAAGCCCGCGCCGCCGAGCGCGATGGGAGGTCCACAGGAGATCCACCTCTGGCCCGGGAAAGCTCCAGGCTCGGAGCGCTGGACGGTTCCCGAGGCCACGACGACCTCACCGACGGGAGACCGGACGATCACGAACGTCAGCGACCCGACGGTGACGGTCTTCCTTCCTCCGCCGGACAGTGCCACCGGAACCGCGGTCGTTGTCGCTCCCGGCGGAGCACTGCGGCTCCTCGGGTGGGACAACGAGGGCGTCAAGGTTGCGCAGTGGTTGAACACCAGGGGCATTGCGGCGCTGGTGCTGAAGTACCGGACGTTGCAGACGATGACTGAGAGCGGCCGCGGGCGTGGTGCGCAGCCGCCGGGTTCCGGGGGCGCCGGGGCGGGGCCGCGGAAGGAACTGGAGATTCGGAACGGCAACGCCAACCCTGAGCCCGACGATCCGGCGCTGCGGGAGGTGCTGCACATGGGAATCGCCGATGCGCAGCAGGCGCTGCGTCTCGCCCGGCAGAATGCAGCGGCCTGGCGGATCGATCCCGCCCGCGTCGGCATCATGGGGTTTTCTGCCGGCGGTGGCATCGCCGTCGGGACGTCACTGGCCGAGCGTTCAGATGCGTCGCCGGACTTCCTCGTCTCGCTCTACGGGCCCTCGCTGCAGGACGTCAACGTGCCGCCGTACGCGCCGCCTCTTTTCGTCGCAGTCGGTTCATCACATTTCAACGTGACCAACGGCTGCCTGGGACTGTTCGCTGCGTGGAAGGCCGCGGGCAAGCCGGCAGAGATTCATATCTACGATCAGGTCAGCGGCGGCTTCGGGATGACGCAGCGCGGGCTGCCGGTTGATTCCTGGAACGACCGGCTGCTCGAGTGGTTGACTGCGCGGAAATTCAGATGACCAGACCGGGACCGATCGTCGAGATTTGAGCGATCTTTGAGCGGGCGTGCCGTCTTCGAGTGCATGACAATGGAGTCCCGATGACCAAATGGCAATCTGACGCTGCTCGCCCTGTGGCTCTCGGCGGTCTTCGTGGCAGCGGCGCCGGCGTCGTCGACGTCGTGGTGGAGTCCGGGCCAGGGAACGCCGTTGCCGGAGTTCGCGACGTACGAGAACGATCAGGGTCAGCTCGGCGTGCTGAACACGTCCGGTCAGATCGACACGAAGGGGCATCCGTTCTTCGAGCCCATCGGCACGAACGGCCGCGCCTGCGTCACGTGTCACCAGCCGTCCGACGCGATGTCGTTGTCGGTGCGCAGCATTCGAGAGCGGTGGACGGCCACCGCGGGCAAGGACCCGCTGTTTGCAGCCGTGGACGGGATGAACTGTCCCAACCTGCCGCCCGCCGATCCCCGTTCGCACTCGCAGCTGCTCGAGCGCGGTCTGTTCAGGGTGGCGCTCCCGTGGCCTCCGCAGCGTCCGGATGGCAGCCCCATCGATCCCGAGTTCACGATTGACGTCGTGCGCGATCCGGGCGGCTGCAATATGGATGCGCGGTACGGGCTGAACAGCGCGACGCCGACCATCTCCGTTTACCGGCGACCGAGGCCCGTGGCCAACACGAAGTACACCACCCACCAGAACTTCGGCGTGGGCCCGTTCATCGGCAAGAACGGCATGCCGTCGGCGACGGATCCTGAAACGGGCAAGCCGACGAGCATGAACCTGATGTCCGATGCGCGCGCAGCCACGCTGGCCGTGCAGGCGCAGGACGCCGCGAAGAACCACCTGCAGATCGCGGGGAACCTGAGCGCCGCACAGGTCGCGCGCATCACGAGCTTCGAGCGCGAGGTCTACATCGCGCAGGTCGCGCGACGCGACGCCGGCAGCCTCGTCGAGCCTGACGGCCCTCCGGCCTTCGGCCCGCGCAATCTGGCCGCCGGCGACGCCGGCGTGCTCGGCAACAACACGACGCGCTATGTCTTTCCGCTGGGCGGCAAATGGACGCACCTGCCGCGGACGGCTGACGAGACGGAAAACGCGCGCAACGCGTCGCGCGAATCGATTGCGCGCGGCCACGACGTGTTCATGTTCCGCACGTTCTGGATCAAGGACTCGATGCATCTGAACTCGGTGGGCCTTGGTAATCCCGTCAAGCGGACCTGCGCCACGTGTCACGGCATGCACATGACCGGGATGGATACGGCCAACGGCTGGATGGACATCGGCACGACCAACCTGCCGTGGGCCACCGAAGTGCCGCTCAATCCGTGGACGGAGGCCAGGCCGCAGATGCCGCTTTTCCGCGTCACCTGCAAGCCGGGTGTGCGGCCGCATCCGTTTCTCGGGCGCGTCATCTACACGCAGGACCCCGGGCGCGCGCTCATTTCCGGCCTCTGCAACGACGTCGGCACGATCGTGATGGAGCAGTTCCGCGGTCTCGCCGCGCGCGCGCCCTACTTCTCGAACGGTTCGGCGGCGACGCTGCGTGAGCTCGTCGACTTCTACGACCGCCGCTACAACATCGGCTACTCCGACCTGGAGAAGCAGGATCTCGTCGCCTTTCTGGGGGCGCTCTGATGAACGCACGTCATGTGGGTCGCAGAACGCTGCTGTTCACCGGCTGGCTCGTGTCTGGCGCGGTGGTGTGTGCGGGCGCCGACGGCCCGCGCAGGAACTTCGTGAGCTGCCCGATCGTGCGCGACACGGCGTCGGTGCCGTGCTGGCTGGCCGAGTACGAGGGCGAGCTCTACTACCTCACGATTCAGTCGGACGTGACGTCTCCGGTCACGCCGCCATGGCTCGGGCACCGCGTGCTGGTCGAAGGCACCGTGTCCGGCGAGCCCCGCATCTGCGGTGGCATCGTGCTGAAGCCGGTGCACCTGTCGGTGATGCCCGAGCCCGACGCCTCCTGCAACGTCCTGCTGCCGGCTGAAGAGCGGTACAACCTGACGTTCGAGCCGCCGCGGCCGCCGGGCCCGAGCAAGGGACGGCTGGCGTTCGACAACGCCCCGGCCCGGGCCCCGGCGCCGCCGGCCGCGCTGCCGCCGGAAAAGGAGTTCGTCGTCCCGTACGATTTCGACGCGCTCGTCGGATTCAACCATGCGCGGGTGCTCACGGAGGTGCTGGAGTTTGCCCGTGCCGTGGGCGCGCGGGAAATCGAGATCGTCGGCTACCGCGGCGCGGCACGCCTCTCGAATGGACAGGTCATGCTGGAGGAGCCCGACATGGGGAAACGGCGGGCCGAGCAGCTGGCGACGCTGCTGCAGGGGGCGAACCTGAAATCGCCGTCTTACAAGGTGACCTGGCGCGACGAGTCCGCCCGGGCCACCGGGGCCGACGACTATGCCATCCGCCGCGCCGTCATCACGGTCCACGCCGGCGGGCCCGCGCGGTAGCGTGCCTACCGCGCGGACGCGGCCGGCTCGACGAACTCCACGAGGACGGCGTCGGGATCGATTGCGAACACGAACCGTCCAAACGCCCGTTGAATCGGCTTCGCGCCGACGCTGAGGAACCGATAGCCCGCGTGCTTCGTGCGATCGATCAGCGCATCGAGGCCGGTCACCTCGAGCTGGAATTGCGGCGAGCCGACGTCCTGAAGCCGCCAGTCGAACCGCCTGGCCGGCCGTGCGGCTCCGGCCGGCAGCGCGAACTCCCGCAGCACGACGGTCACGGCGGTGCCGGGTATCGACATCGCCGTTTCGGCGAGCGTGCCGCCGGCGAGGCCATGCAGGCGCAGCTCCGCGGCGTTCGCGGTGCGAGTGTTCCCGACGGAGAAGCCCAGCAACGTCTCGTAGAACTCGCGGGCGCGTTTCCGGCTGGCCACGGTGATGGCGATCGACGTGTCGATCACGTCACCCGGCCCCGTGGTCTTCGACACCGCTGCCGGCGGCGCCTGCCTTGCCTCAACCAGGCATCCGTCGGGATCGCGTACGAGCAGCGCGCGGCCGGCCGGCGTCGTGACCGCGGTCCCGCCGAGCGTCACGACGGGCGCGCCGCGGGCCTTCAGCCTGCCGGCGACGGCGTCGAGATCGCGGACCGAGAAGATGAGCGCCGACGCGCCAGGGTCCCACGGATTGGCGGGTCGATCGCCGCGCGCGATGTCGAAGAACTCGGACAGCTCGAGTCCGAACGGGGTGTTCGGGACCCGCATGAACACGGTGCGGAAGCGCGAGCCGTGCGTGTTCGTGAGATCCCAGACCAGCGGATCGGAGCCGGCCTGCGACGCGGGCCGGATCGTCTCCGGTGGCGCGTCGGCGGGCGCCGCGCCGGCGAAAGGCGAGCGCCCGAGCGCGATGCCGAAGACGTCGTGATAAAAGGCGAAGGCGCGCTCGGCATCGCCGGTGCCGTGAATCCAGTTGTAGATTCCGCGGACCGGAGCTGTCTGCGCCGCGGGCGCCGGTCCGAACGCGGACAGCGCGATCGCTGCGGCGCATGAAGGCGCAAGAAACCGTCGCGTCATGGACCGCCAGTGTCGCATAAGATGAGACCGTTTCGGAAAGGGAACAGCCATGAAGACAGCCGCACTTCGAACGCTTTCACTCACGCTCGTGTTCACGGTCGTGATTGGCGTCTGGCTCCGCCATCGCGTGGTGACGGCCGCCGCGGCGGGCGGTGCGGTCACGGCAGGCGAGTTCCTCGTCGATCCGCCGACGCTGATCAACCTCGGCTTCGAGTGGTTCATCCAGGGCGACGACAACCGGAACGCGTCGGTTGACGTGTCGTATCGGAAGCAGGGCACGACCGACTGGAAGCAGGCGCTGCCGATGCTGCGGCTTCAGGGCGAGCGCATCAAGCAGGGCGATCAGCTCGACGTCATCGCGCCGAACATGTTCGCCGGCAGCATTCTCGATCTCGAACCGGATACGGCCTACGAAGCGCGGTTCGTGCTTCGCGATCCCGACGGCGTGAGCGGCCAGGCCACGAAGACCGTCACGGTGAGAACGCGTCCCGAGCCGATGCCGGCGGCGGGCGGCAACGTCTACCACGTGTATCCGCCAGGCTATAAAGGCGCGAAGATCGAGCCGTCGTTCGAAGGCCTGATGTGCGCGTACAACCTCACCTGCGCCGGCACCGACTGGGCCACGGCCGGCCGTCCGCGCGTGAAGGCCGGCGACACCATCCTCGTGCACGCCGGCGTCTACAAATACAACCGCTACGAATATACGAACGATCCTGCCGTGAATCGCACGACGCCGCTCGACGGGACGTACTACCTGCTCGCGAAGGGCACCGCCGAGAAGCCGATCGTCATCAAAGGCGCAGGCGACGGTCCGGCGATTTTCGACGGCGCCGGCAACTTCGCGCTGTTCGACGTCCGTGCCGCGGACTACACGTACTTCGAGGGACTGACGTTCCGGAACACCGACTACGCGATTCTCGCCGGCACGCAGTTCATCGCCGGCGCGAAAGGCCTCACGGTGAAACGCTGCCGGTTCGAGGACATCGGCGCCGGCGTGTTCACGAACTACTCGGGATCGAGCAACTTCTACATCGCCGACAACTACTTCATCGGGCGGCACGATCCCAATCACGTCATCGGCTGGGCGGGCGAGTTCTGGAAGAAGTTCGACGGCAAAGACGGACAGAAGTTTCCGCCGGTGATGGGATCGTACATCGCGGTCAAGGTGTACGGCCCCGGGCACGTCATCGCGTACAACTACGTCGCGAACTTCCACGACGGCATCGATACGGAGACGTACGGGAATCCGGACGGCTCGGCGGCGGTCGGCGGCCCGAAGTATCCGACGCGCGAGTACTTCGACAGGCGCACGGTCTCGATCGACTACTACAACAACTACATGACCAACTTCCACGACAACCCGTTCGAAGTGGACGGCAGCATGCACAACGTGCGGGTGATGCGGAACATGATGATCAACTCCGCCTCGCACGCGTTCTGCAACCAGCCGGCGATCGGCGGGCCGGTGTACTGGATCCGGAACATCGTGTATCACATGCCGGGCGGGTCGACGAGGCTGACCGGCGGCTCGGCGGGCGCGATCTTCTACAACAACACCGTGCTGTCGGAGACGCAGGCACAGGGCGCGTCGAACGTCCACTGGGCGAACAACCTGTTTCTCGGCGAGAACTCGGCGCCCGCGATTTTCGCGATCAACACGTACACGAACTACACCTCGTCGGATTACAACGGCTTCAGGCCGAATCCCGGTGCGCCGTATTCGTTCGCCTGGAACTCGCCGCCGTGGGCGACGGCTGCCGACTACAGTCCGTTGATGCGGGGACGCGGCGCCGGGCCCGGCGCCTGCGCCATCGTCGCTCGAGACGCGCCAGTACGACACGCTCGAGGAGTACAGCCGTGCCACGCATCAGGATCAGCACAGCGTCCTCGTCGACTACGACGTGTTCATGAACGTCCCGAGGCTCGACGCGCAGGACGTCGCGACGGTCCAGAAAGTCTACAAGGCCGAATCGTTCGACTTCAGGCTGAAGCCTGGATCGGCAGCCGTTGATCGCGGAAAGACGTTGCCGAACGTGACGGATGGATTCGCTGGCGCGGCTCCCGACCTCGGCGCGATCGAGCTGGGTCAGACAGCGCCGCATTACGGGCCGCGCGACTGACGCGCCGCGAAAGGAGATTGCGATGAGAAGCTGTCTGCTGGTCGCTGCCGCGGTGTTCGGGGCGATCGACTTGACGGTGCACGCCCAGGCGCCTGCCCCGGCCACACCGGATAACCTCGTGAAGGCTGCGAAGCGCGCCGCCGGTCTCGACTACGCAGGCACGTTCCTCCGCATCTGCGTCGCGCCCGACAATCTCCAGAGCGCTCCGGCCCGGGGCGCCGCGCCGCCCGCCGCCCGCACGGTGCCTGATCGCGCGCTCTGGTACGCAAAGCCTTACAAAGTGTTCGACAACCTCTACTTCGTCGGCACGAAAATTCACTCCTCCTGGGCGCTGACGACGAACGACGGCATCGTCCTCATCGACACGCTGTTCGACTATGCCATCGAGCCGGAGATCGTCGAGGGTCTGACGACGCTCGGACTCGATCCGCGCAGTATCAAATACGTGCTGATCAGCCACGCGCACGGCGATCACGACCAGGGCGCGGCGCTGCTCCAGAGCCGTTACCGCGCGAAGATCGTGATGGGCGCGGCGGATTGGGATTCGACGCTGCAGCGTCCCGCGTCGGCGCCCGGCGGCGTCCCGAAGCGCGACGTCGTGGTCGGAGCCGAAGGCACGAAGATCACGCTCGGCGACACGACCGTCGACGTGATCGCCACGCCGGGTCACACGCCGGGTACGCTGTCGTACATCTTCCCGGTCAGGGACAGGGGACGCGCCGATGGTGGTCGCGTACGCCGGCGGCACGGCGTTCAACTTCCCGCGGCGGGCGGAGAACTTCGCCATCTACCGCGACAGCCAGCGCACGATGGCGAAGGCTGCGGCGGCGGCCGGCGCGACGGTCGTGATGACGAACCATACCGAGTTCGACCGCGCGTACGATCGCGCGAGGCTCGCGCAGCTGCCGCGCACGGCGGGCGAGAAGCATCCGTACGAGACCGACGCGGCGACTGTGCTGCGCTATTTCGAGTATGGCCGCTGACTGCGCGGAGGCGCAGCGGCTGTCGATGCCGTAAGACGGCATTCGTTGACGTCCCCGTTTACGGTGCCGCGCACGTGAAGTTCGCGCGATCCTCCAGGCTGCCCCTGCCGCTGTAGCGGGCGTACGACGGATACGCACAGAGCGGACGCGTTCGCCCGGCGAAGTACGGCGTGCCAGGCCGCGCCGCCGCGTCGATGCGCGAGGGCGCCGTGCCCTTCTCGACCCAGTCCACGATGGCGGAGAGGCCGTCGAAGCTGTCCGTCGCGGGACCGCCGGCGCAGTGATTCATGCCGGGAACCAGAAACAGCCGGGCCCAGCGGGCGGTCGCGTCCGGCCCGCCGTTATTGCGCGTGAGCCGCTGGTAGTAGTCGATCGACTCGAGCGCGGAGAATATCGGATCGGCTGTCCCATGGAAGATCAGCAGCTTGCCGCCGCGTGCGCGGAAGCCGGCGAGCGTCGCGTCACGGTAGGTGTCGTAGACCTCCGAGAACGCCTCCATCCGCGGGGGATCGCGATCGAAATCGAACCGCGTGATTGCCAGCGACGGGTCGGGCGGCGTGACGAACTCGTACGCCAGCGCGCCCGCCATCAGCGTCGTGTTCGCGGAGTTCGGCGTGCCGGTCGGCGAGGTGCCCAGCTTCCACTGGCGCCAGCCCGGGGCAGCGATGCCGGGATCCCAGGCCTGTCCGACATAGAGTGCCCGCCCCGACGAGGTGCGCGGGCCGCCGAAGGCGCGATCGAGTGCGGCGACCTGCTCGGATGCCAGGCAGTTCGCGTCCTTCGTCCCGCCGCACAGCAGCGTCTTCGGATCGAAGCGGCACGCCTCGGGACGAAGAACCATCCCGTCGGCCGCGCCGTCGGCGGCATCGCATGCCGCCGTGATGCCGCGGGCGACGAGCGCCAGGTCGGCGTCGCTGAACGCGCGGCTGAGCACGCGTTGTCCGTTGGCATCGGCCGGGGCGGCAGCGAAGTACGTCTGCGTGTCCCAGGCCGCGGCGATCGTCGCGCCGCTCGAGACGCTCATCGCCGGTGCGCAGATGGCGATGCCGTCGAAGTACGTGGGATAACGCTGCGCGAACATCATGCCCTGGCGTCCTCCGCCCGAGCAGCCGACGAAGTACTTACGGTCGGGTGCGCGGCCGTAGTAACGCGATTGGATCGCGATCGCAATGGTATAGGTCCGTTCGTGGGCCGCATACGCGTGATCCACACGCGCGACCGGATCGAGACCGAACTCGGCCGTCACGCCCTGATGGCCCGCATCTGTGGTGACGACTGCAAAGCCTCGTTGCAGGCCGGTGTCGGGAAACGATCCCGTGTTGCGGCCGACGGCCGGCGCCGCCGCGCCGTCGTTGCCTCCGCCGCCCTGATACAGGAACCGGCCGTTCCACGCGGTCGGCAGGCGCAGTTCGAACCGTGTCTCGTATGTCTTCCCATCGACGCCGGTGCGAGGCGCCGCGGACCCGCGCACGACACAGTGGGCCGGCTGCGTCGTCGACCCGGCGTCATAGGTCGTGCTCAGGGCCTTCACCGTCGCGAACTGCGCCGTGGCGAGCGCCGTACAGTTCGCCGCGCCGGGAGCCTCCGGATCGACGGCGGCGAGGCCGGTGTGGCCGGACCCCGCCGCGAACGCCAGCACCGCCGTGCAGACCAACGTAGACGAAAGCTTGATTCTCATCGCTCGTTCTCACATGCGATACTGCCGCGCATGACCACTAATCACATCCGTCGCGCTCTGTCGTGCCTCGGCCTGGCCGCCCTCGTGTTCGTCACCACGGGCCCCGCTGCGGCCGCACAGCCGCCGGCAGACAGCAACAATCGGCCCGATACGGCCGGCACCGGGCGTTTCCCGGCGATCAAAGAGGAAGTCGCGTCCCTGCCGGCACACGTAGTCTACCGCCCGAAAGATCTCGCCGCGCTCGGCGCCCTCAAGCTGGGGGTGGTGGCCTGGGGGAACGGCGGATGTTCCGACGACGGCGCGAGCAGCCGGTTGCACCTGCTCGAAATCGCCTCCCACGGGTACCTCGTGATCGCGAGCGGCCGCATTCTCAGCGGGCCGGGCGCTCCGCCGCGAGAGCCCCGTCCGACGACACAGCCAGGCCAGATCCTGCCGCCGCGCACGAAGACGTCGGACCTCACCGACGCGGTCGACTGGGCGCTCGCCGAGAACGCCCGATCCGGCAGCCCGTTCTTCGGCCGCATCGATCCCGCGCTCGTCGCGTACTCCGGCTGGAGCTGCGGCGGCTTGCAGGCGCTGCAGGTCGCGAAGGATCCGCGCGTGAAGACGATGGTGCTGCACAACACCGGCGTGCTGAACGATGGCCCCGGCGCGATTCCGGGCATGGACGTCCGCAAGGACGTGCTGACGACGCTGCACACGCCGACGATCTACATCCTCGGCGGACCCAAAGACATCGCGTATGTGAACGGCATGGACGACTTCGGGCGAATCGCGCACGTGCCGGTCGCCGTGGCGAACCTTCCCGTCGGGCACGGCGGCACATTTCTCGAGCCGAACGGCGGCGCGGCGGCATCGGTCGCCGTGAGCTGGCTCGACTGGCAGCTCCGCGGCGACACGCAGAGCGCCGCACGGTTCGTCGGGGAGAACTGCGGATTGTGTCAGGACGCGCAGTGGTCGCTGCAGCGCAAGCAGTTCCCGGCAGCCATCATTGTCCATACGAGATGAAACGGCGGGATCTTCTCAAGCGCGGGGCTGCCGCCGTCGCCGCCGCTGCCGGCCCAGCCGGCGCAGTGGAGGCGCAGCAGGGGGCCACCGCGGGATCGAATCTGACCGGCCGGCGATTTCGCGCGTTCATCCGAACCGCAGCAGGTGCGTCGGTCCGCGAGGTTCGTCTCTCGGCCCTTCGCGACGATATGGTCGTCATCCGCACGGAGGCGACCCAGTGCTGCTACACCATCGTCAACCAGGCGCTCGGAAGCGGACCAGTCGGGGGTGCCGGCGGCGTGGTCGCAGCCCGGATCCTGGGCCACGGCGGCGTCGGCGTGGTGGAGGCGGTCGGCGCGGCGGTGAGGCGTTTTCACCCGGGCGATCGCGTGCTCGTCACGAACACGCCGAACTGTGGACAGTGCTACGACTGCCTTCGCGGACGCGGCGATATCTGCCAGATGAATCCATCGGCAGGCGAACCGCTGCTGCCGATCGGCGAACTCGATGACGGGACGCCGGTCCACCAGCACAACAACACCGGCGGTTTCGCCGACCTGATGATTACGTTCGAGTGGTATTGTGTGCCCGCCATCACGACCGTGCCGGCCGCCGATCTCGCGGTGTTGGGCTGCGTGGGCGCCACCGGCCTCGGCGCCGTGACGACTTTCGTTCCGGTCCGATTCGGCGACAACGTCGTGGTGATGGGCGCCGGCCCGGTCGGATTGAGTGCGGTGCAGGGAGCCCGCATCATGGGCGCCTCTCGCATCATCTGCGTCGAGCCGATCGCCGCGCGCCGCGCGCTGGCGACAAGGCTGGGTGCGACGACAGTGCTGGATCCGAACGTCGAAGGCGACGGCCTGGTGCAGAAGATTCGCGACATCTGCAGTGGGCCGACCGATCGCAAGCTGCTCGGCGGACGGGATTCCACACGCGACAGCGACAGTCGCGGCGCGGACTGCGTCGTGGCGACTGTCGGCGCCGACACCGTGCGGCCGACCGTCGAGCGCGGGCCCGATCCGACGGCGCTTGTTCCCACGCGTCAGGCCTGGGAGATGACGCGCGCGGGCGGACACCTGATCACGCTGGGCTTGCCGCGCGGCAACCTGACGCTGCCGGCCGGTGCATGGTCGAACCGCGGACGCATTCACCATGCGGGGCAGTACGGCGGCGTGAACGCCCGCGCCGACGTGCCTCGGTTCGTGAAGCTCGTCGAGCAGCGATTGTTCGATGCGAACGCAATGGTCACGGCGACGTATCCGCTCGACCGCACCCGCGAGGCATTCGAGGCGGTCGGCAATCGCACGACGATCTGCGCGGTCGTGACGTTCTGATGCGCCCGCCGACGCAGGCCTGAAGGCCTGCACTACACCAATGCGACGCTCGACTCCCAGACCGGATCCGCGTCGGCGGAGCTGACGACGGTCGCGTGCATCCGCGTCAGATTGACATCCAGCGTGATCGAGTCCGGCTCGAGCGACCACGTGAGGACGAGGCGGTCACGGGTCGAGCGGCTTGCGTCGAAGACGCCGGCGAACGCCCGATGGGTGTTGCGCAGTTTCAGCAGCGCCAGCGTTCGTTCCACGACGGGGCGGCCGAGCTGCCGCTGCACTTCGTCGGCCGTGTAGTAGTGACGGTTGATGTCGCGGCCGACGCCGGTTCGGGCGAGGAGCGTCATGTCGTTGCGGCCGGCGAGCAGCCCGACGTAATACACCTGCGGGATGCCCGGCAGGAAGCACTGAATGGCGCGGGCCACGAGGTGCTCGTCGTCTCTGCCGCCGAGCGCGTCGTAGAGCGTGCAGTTGATCTGATCGGCGTCGAGATTGCCGGCGGCGCTGCCCGTGGCCTCGAGGCTCTGGCCGCCGCTGCGCTCGTGGATCTCCTCGACGAGCGCACGGATTTCCCCGAGCGTGAGCACGCCCGGCCGTTCATCCCCGATGCCCCATCGGGGCCGGCGTCCAGCACGCCGATGCCGTCGTGCGTGTCGAGCACGGTGATGGAGTTGGCCGGCCTGATGTCGATCCACTTCCGCAGGCTGGTCGCGTCGCGCGTATACAACGTGTGCAGCATGAGCGGCGGCAGCGCGAAGTCGTAGACCCAGTCGACCTGCCGGGCGATCCGCGCCTGATCCAGATAGTGCCCGTGCATCTCGACCAGGACCTCGAGGCCGCGCGCGCGCGCCCGCGCCGTCAGGTCCGCGATGAACGCCACGGTCTCCGGGATCATGAAGCAGCTGGTGCCCGCCTTCTTGACGGCGAAGCCTGCCGCGTCGATGCGAATCGCGCGGATGCCGGCGTCCTCGAACCGCGCGAGAATCGCGTCGAGATACCGCCGGCCTTCCGGGTGGTGGACGTCGATGTCGACCTGTTCGCTGGTGAACGTCGTCCAGAGCAGCACGCGTTCGCCGTGCGCCGTCCGGTGACGTGTGAACGGCAGCCCGGGACGAATCGCGTGCAGCGCGAGGAGATCCGCGCCGCTGGCGCCGCGTGGAAAGACGCGCGAGAAGGTCAGGAACAGGCTCGCGTACGGCGACGCGTCCCCACGCGCGTCGAAGTCGGCGAACTGCGGCGACCGCCGGGAAATGTGGTTGACGATCATGTCGGCCATGATTTCGGTCCGCGACGCCAGCGCGCGCACGTCGTCCCAGGAGCCGAGCCGGGGATCGACGGCGGTGTGGTCGATCGGGTCGAAGCCGGCGTCGGCGCCGTCGATCGGATGGAAGAACGGCAGGAGGTGCACGCCGCCGAACGCCTCGCGCAGCGGGCCCTCGAGCAGGCGCTGAAGATCGCGGAACGCGCCGCCGGAGCAGCGGTCGACGTAGGCGATGAGCTGCGCCTGGTTTTTCATCGGGCCGGAATGGCGCCCCGGACGGCCGCGACCGCCGCGCCCGCTCGATTCGCGAAGTCCGCGATCGTCTCGGCCGGCCAGCCCGATGCAAGGCCGTGGACGAATGCGGCGGCGAACGCGTCGCCGGCGCCGACGGTGTCCACGACGGCTGCCTGCACGCCGGGGGCCTCGACGAAGTTGTCGCCCGCAAACAGGGCGCAGCCGCGCGCGCCGAGCGTCACGCAGGCCGCCCGCCAGCCGTACCGGGCGGAACCGGCACGGCAGAATGCCTCGGCATCCGCAGGAAGCCCGACCCATCGATGCACCTCGCCGAGCTCGCGTTCATTCAGCTTGACGACATCCGCGGTGCGCAGGAGCTCGCTGACGAGTTCTGGCTGCTCGAAGCCCGGCCGGAGGTTGACGTCGTAGAACCGGCGCGCCTGCGGCACCGCGCCCAGCAGCTGTTCCAGCACCTGCCTGGCGTGCGCGGAGGAAGGAAAGAGCGTGCCGTAGTAGCACCAGGTCGGCGTCCACTGGGCGACCTCTCGAAGGATCGCGTCGGAGAGTTCGACGGCGTCGTAGGCGGCGGGCCGTTCGATGACGAAGGACGTGTGATCGCCGGGCCCGAGCCGGACCGACGCCGTGCCGGTGCCGAAACGGGCGGTCGTCTGAAGGAATGTCGTGTCGAGTCCGAGCGATGCGATCGCGACGCCGGCTTCATGGCCGAGCACGTCGGCGCCGATCGCGCTCACGATCCGGGGATCGTGGCCGAGTCGCTCGAGCTGGACGGCGAAGTTCAGCGGGGCGCCGCCAAGCCGCGTGGCGTCGGCGAACACGTCCCAGAGAATCTCTCCGACCACCAGCACGCGCGCGCCGGCGGCAGACTGCCTCGTCACATCCGGATAATACCGTTGGAGCCGCCGCGTTGACATCGCCCCGTCGTTGAGTACAGATCCGCATCGCCGTGCTCAGCTTCCGCCTCGCGCCGTCCGCAGCCGTCGTCTTCATCGTCTTCGTCTGCATGGCCGCCGGTGCGCAGGGCCCGCCGCCGGCGGTGCGATCGCCGGACGTGCACGGCGACCGCCGGGTCACGTTCCGGCTGCGTGCGCCCGACGCGGCGCGCGTCGAGCTGGTCGGCGAAGTGCTGCAGGGGAAGGGACCGCAGGTGATGGCAAAGGGCGCGGACGGCGTCTGGAGCATCACGATTGGTCCGCTGTCGCCGGAGATCTGGATCTACAACTTCCGCGTCGAGGGCGTCGATCTGCCCGATCCGGCGAACATCAGCCAGATGCCGCGCGCGGCGGGGACGGCGATCTCGAGCTTCGTCGAGGTGCCCGGCGACGGCGCGGCGTTCTACGACGCGCGTCCGGTGCCGCACGGCGACGTGCGCATGGTGCTGTACGAGTCGAAGGCGATGGGCGTGAACCGGTACCTCTGGGTCTACACGCCGCCGAACTACGACACGTCCAGGGATCGCTACCCCGTCTACTACCTGCTGCACGGCAACGGCGAGACGCAGAGCGGCTGGGTGGCGAACGGACGGGCGAACATCATCCTCGACAACCTGATCGCCGAGGGCAAGGCCGCGCCGATGATCGTCGTGATGCCGCACGGCCATCCGATCCAGAGCGCGTCGGTCGGTCCTGCTGTGGTGGTCCCGCCATACGGTGGCGATCCCGGGATGTTGAACTTCACGCTCTTCACTCGGGATCTGCTCGATCAGATCATTCCGCTGGTGGACCGGAGCTACCGCGTCTACACCGATCCGGCGCACCGCGCGATCGGCGGCCTGTCGATGGGTGGATTTCAGAGCATCGAGATCGGCCTCGCGCACCCTGAGCTCTTCGGCTCCGTGCTGGCGTACAGCGGCGGGTTCGGATCCCTGGGACCGCAGCCGCCCGCGACGCTCATCGAGACGCAGGCGCCCTGGGCGCAGCTGCTGGCGAACGCGCCCGCAACGAAGAAGCGCCTGCAGTTGCTGTTTCTCGGGTGCGGCCGGCAGGAGACCGGCATGCTCGCGCCGGGACAGCGGCTCGTCCGGCTGCTTCAGGAGCGCGGCATCAACGCCCGCTGGGCGGACTATCCGGGGTGGCACGTGTTCAGCGTGTGGCGGAATCTCCTGCACGAGTCGGTGCCGATGCTGTTCCGGCCGCAGGCAGGATGAATGCAGTCGAATGGAGTCGCAATGATCGAGAGACAGAAACGCGTGGCGGCCGGCGTGCTGGCGTTCGTACTGGCGTTTGTCCTGCTGAACGCACCGACGGCGCTGCGCGCGCAGACCGGATCGTCGCCGCGATCGAGCGAGCACTGGGTCACGACGTGGGCGACGGCGCAGCAGCTGGCGCCGACGCGTCTGCCGTTCGGAGGCGGCGAGCTGGTGCAGCCACCGCCGGCCGCCCGCGTACCGGCCACGCTGAAGGATCAGACGGTCCGCATGATCGCGCACGCGAGCCTGGGCGGCGCGCGGGTGCGCGTGTCACTGGCGAACGCGCTCGAGAAGCCGACGCTGCAACGTGGGCGCCGCGCACATCGCGCTGCGCGCGAACGGCGCCGCGATCGTGCCGGCCTCCGACCGGCCGCTGACATTCGGCGGCCGGCCATCGACCGTCGTGCCTCCGGGAACGATGGTGGTGAGCGATCCGGTCGATCTCGCGGTGCCGGCGCTGGCGGACCTGGCCGTGTCGCGTGTATCTGCCGGAGGAGACCGGGTTGCCGACGGTCCATCCCGACGGCATGCACACGGCCTACATCACGGGCGGCAACGCGACCGGCAGCGCGGCATTGAAGGCCGACGCGACGACGACCGCGTATCTCTGGCTCGCGGAGCGTCGACGTGCTGGCGCCGGCCGAGGCCGGCGCGGTCGTTGCGTTCGGCGACTCGATCACCGACGGCGTCGGCGCGACGCTCGACAGCGATCGCGCCTGGCCGTCGCTGCTCGCGTCGACGCTGGCGGCCGGGCGGTCCCGCCGGCGCGCGGAGCGTCGTCAACGTCGGGCTGTCGGGAAATCGCCTGCTGCGGCCGGGATTCGGCGTGAGCGCGCTGGCCCGGTTCGATCGCGACGTCCTCGGCCACGCCGGCGTGCGCTGGATGACCGTGCTGCTCGGGATCAACGACATCACCTTTCCGGCCGTGCCCGGCGTGGCGCCGGGCGAGGCGGTGACCGCGGACGATCTGATCTGGGGATTTCAGCAGATCATCGAGCGGGCGCATCGTCACGGCATCAAGGTCGCCGGCGCCACGATCATGCCGGTCGAAGGCGTAAACACCTATACCGACGCCGGCGAGCGGATTCGTCAGGATGTGAACAGATGGATCCGGACCAGCAAGGCGTACGACGCGGTCATCGACTTCGACGCGGCCGTCCGCGATCCGGCCCACCCGGGCAGACTGCGCCCCGACTTCGATCCCGGCGATCACGTGCATCCGAACGATGCCGGAAACCAGGCGATGGCCGCGGCGATTGATGCGTCAATCTTCCGGCGATAGCCAGGAGACCAGACATGCGCGGCCGTCTCGCGATTCTCATCACCACGCTCGCCGTCGTCACCGCGAGTCCCCGCGGCGGCGCCGTCCAGGATGTTCGCGCCGAGTCGCCGTTGCGGGTGGGCGCCGCGAAGGTCGACGTGACGCCGCCCGACTCGGCGCTCCCGAAGAACTACCGGGGCGTGCTCGACCGGTTGTGGGCGCGCGCGATCGTGCTGGAGAACGGCGCCGCACGAGCCGCGCTGATCACCGTCGATGCCGGCGGGCTCTCCGACGCGATCTGGCAGGCCGTGACACGTCAGGTCGAATCGGAGCTGGGGATTCCGTCGGCGAACGTCCTGTTGACGGCGACGCACACGCACAGCGTGCCAGGACCGCCGGCCGCCGACTACGCAGGGAAGATCGTGGAGGCCGTGCGGCTCGCCCAGCAGAAGCTGGCGCCCGCACGAGTGGGCTACGGGACGGGCGAGTCCTACATCAACGTGAACCGCCAGATCACCGATCCGAGGACAGGGAAGTGGTGGGAGGGGCCGAACCGGGAAGGGCCGTCAGACAAGACGGTCGCCGTGCTCAAGTTCGAGAGCCTGAGCGGCGAGCCGCTCGCGGTGTACTACAACTACGCGGTCCACGGCGTGATTGCCGGCCAGCTCGACGAGATCAGCGGGGACATCCCCGGCGCGAGCTCGCGCTACGTCGAAGACGCCTTCGGCGGCAACGTCGTCGCCGTCTGGTCGACGGGCGCGTCGGGCGACCAGAACCCGATCTACTTCCAGCAGACGTACGACCTGCGCGAGATCCGCATCAAGGACTATGCGAAGCGCGGCGTCGACATCAGCAACGCGATGCCGCCCGGCGGGGAAGGCCTCGACCGCAACAACCCTGCAGTCGCGAGGCTGATGAACCAGCAGCGGCAGATGGTCACGTCGATGGGCCAGTTCCTCGGCGAGGAAGTGCTGTACGTCATGCGGAATATCGAACGAACCGACGCGGACGTTCGCCTCTACGGCAGTCAGAAGACGATCAGCTGTCCCGGCCGCGAGCGCACGAACGAAGGACGGGCCGGGTCCGAAGGCACCTACAAAGCGGCGGGACCGGTGGAGATCAGACTGGGGCTGCTGCGCGTCGGCGACGCCGTGATCGGCGCGGTGAATGCCGAGGTCTTCAACCCGATCGCGCAGCGGCTGAAGCGTGAGTCGCCGTTCAAGGCGACGATGATGGCGACGCTGACGAACGGATCGGCGCGCTCCGGCTACATTCCGGACGATGCGTCGTATGGCAAGAACACGTTCGAGGTGCTGTCGTCGCGGCTGCAGCCCGGCTGCGCGGAATCGTCCATCGTGAGCGGCCTGCTGGATCTGATCGACGGCTCGCGCAAGGCAGACGTGCGCTGAGCCGTCGCCCTTGCGGCTATCGCGTTTTCCGTTTCGGTGTAGTCGTCGTCCTTGGGCCTGAGTGCTTGGTGCTCGGTCCGTCCAAGGTCCAGTAGTCGTGGGCCGTCCTTCGTCCACAGGTCCGTGAACCAATCGCGTGGGAGCGAGGACCTGGGCCACGGACGGACCGAGCACCAAGCGCCAGGTACCAAGGACTGACGCCACAGAGAATTGAAATCCCCTAAGGCCTGTCCGCCCGCATCAGCGCATACCCCAGTCGTCTTTCGTGGACGGCGGAGAGGGCTTGCTTCGTCATTCTCTTCGCCGCGGCGAGGTCAATCCCGTCGAGATCGATCTTCTGGAGGCCACGCAGGATGTCGGCCGCAAGCAACCGGCTCCCGATGCTACGAATCATCTCGAGAAGCACCTCGTCGTGATTCTCCGCCCTGACATGAACAAATCCGGCGTCAGTCAGGCGGGCAGCGTACGCGTGGACAGGACACGCATCGGCGAGGCACGCGACCCACGCCATGAGATCCGCCAGTTCCCCCGCCGGACCAGCTGCACGCGTGATGTCGCTCAGCCCGACCCGTCCTCCAGGCTTCAGCACGCGGGCGAATTCGCTGGCTGCCGCCTGCTTGTCGGGAAATGTGCAGAACGCGCACTCGCAGATGACGGCATCCACCGACGCGTCGTCAATCGGCAGATGTTCAGCGTCGCCGGCTCTGAAGCTCACCTGATCCGCTAAGCCCAATCGATCGGCCTCGGCGCCGGCACGAGCGACATTCTGCGTGCCCAGATCGACGCCTACGACCGTGCAGCCGAATCGCTGCGCGATCAGCACCGCGCTGGTGCCCTTCCCCGATGCGGCGTCCAGCACGAGGCTGTCCGGTGTGAGATCGAGCAGTTGCCCCAGGCGCTCGGTCAGTGCGGCGCCGCCCGGATGAAAGGAGTCGCCCAGCAGCCGCGAGACGATCTCGCTTTCGTACAGCCGGGCGCAACATTGCTTGATCTCCCCGGGTCATCAGCTCCAGCTGCCGGGCGCTCGAGGGCTTCGCCGCTCACGACGTCGTCTCTCCAAACGAGAACGTCACCGGTCTCGGCTCGAAGCGCCGCCCCTCTGCCCGCGCCAGTCGCCGCTCTGGCTCCATGGCGTCGAGCTGCGCACGGGCCTGTTCCCGGTACCCGACCGTGTTGTAGGCGCAGAACGGGATCTGCTTGCCGCCCGGCAGCAGAAACTCCTTGCAGCACTTCATCAGGTTCTTCTGGTTGAAGGTCCACGGGTCCATGAAGTCCTGCGCCATGATCATCAGCATGTGATCGGCGAGATCGCGGACGGTGACGGCGTCCGGCAGTCCGCACGCCTGGCAGGACAACGACAGCTCATCGAGCGACTTCTGCGAGCCCGCAACCGACGACGACGACCACAACCCCTCGAGCGCGCCTCGAATCTCGAGACTGAAATCCGGCATGACACGGTTCGTAATGTAGTCGAGGTACTCATAGACGTTGACGATGCGCGGCAGCGGCGTCACCTTGTCGCCGTCCACGAACGCATAGGTCACCGCGTTGCACGTGGGGAAGCAGCACGGCACCGGGATGAAGTCGCTCACCACGAACCGGCCCGCGGTCTGTTCTTCGACCAGGCGGAGGATGTCAGGGATCGTGATGCGCTGCATCGGGTCGTGGCCGGGATGCCGGCCGGCGTGGAACGCCGGCTGGAAGTTGATCCCGCGAACGGCGGGATGCGAAATCGCGAAGTCGACGATCCGGCCGAGCTCGTGCTCGTTGACACCTCGTTCGACCGCCGGCACCAGCGTCACCTTCATCCCCGCCGCGGCCAATCGATCCAGGGCGCGGATGCGCTGATCGACGATGTCGGCTTCACCGCGCAGGGTGAGCGAGGTGCGGCGCTCGAACCCGTCGAACTGAAAGTAGAACGCCGGCTTGACCTCGGCCAGCTGCTCCACGAACTTGTCGTCGCGCGCAATCCGCTTGCCGTTCGTGTTGATCATCACGAAGCGAATGCCGCGCGCCTTGGCAGCCTTGACGAAATCGATGATCTGCGGGTGAATGGTCGGCTCGCCCCCTGAGAACTGCACCACCTCCGGAACCCCCTCCGTGCGCACGAGGTCGTCGAGCATCGCCTTCGACTTCTTCGAGCGTCAGGCTGAAGCCGGGGCCGGCCGTGGAGAAGCACAGCGGACAGTCCATGTTGCAGGCGCTGTTGACCTCGATGATGCCGAGGCACGTGTGCTGCTGGTGATCGGGGCACAAGCCGCAGTCGTGCGGGCAGCCGTGTTCGAGCCGCCGTGCCGAACGCCAGCGGGATCGTGCCCGGCTTGTTGTACTTGCCGTTGTTGACGTACGCCTCCGCGTCGCCGTACACGAGCGCCTCGAAGGGGCCGCATGCCGGGCACCGCTTCCGCATGTAGACTCTGTTGTCGCGCAGCACCACCTGCGCGTCGATCACGCGGCGGCATTCGGGACAGATGCTGCGGGTGAGCTCATAGAAGACATAATCGGTGTCGTGCTTCAGCATGATCCCTCGGCGATGCTCACTTCAGACGCCAGAGCGCCCAGAGCAGCACCGGTGACGCCGCGGTGGTGAACAGGCAGTACGTGCAAAACGCGCCGAGCCGGCTCATGTCGATGACGCCGATGACGTTTGCGGCGACAGCGAGCGTGCCCAGAACGAGGAGCGTGACCCATAGCCAGTGAGGCCTCGAGGGCAGGAGTAGCGGCACCAGCATGGCGGCGTAGAGGACAGCACCGATGTACCCGTCAGGCACGCCGAACGGCCGCGCGAACGAGGCGTCAGCGACCGCCTCGCAGCCCTTGCCGTTCAGCGGACACCACAGTCGCTCGACGATGCGGCTCTGATAGAGGCCGACGTACATCATGGCGGCGCCGCTGGCGGCGCAAAGCAGAATCGCGATCGTTCGAAGCGCGGACATCCGCGTCACTTCGTGAGTCGCCGTTCGATCAGGTAATCGAGCGAGAACACGCCTGGCCCTCGCGTGAGTACTAGCACAAGGATGGAGCCCCACACCAGGTGGTCGTTGTACGCATCCGGGGAGCTTTCACGTCCGACGCGCTGCCGGCGAGGTACACTCCGAGCAGTTTCCTCGAACGCAGCGAGAATGACAAAAGGGGTACTCGTGAACCTTAATCCAAACCGACTATCTGTCCTATGTGCCGGTGTCCTTGCGTGCGCACTGTTGAGCCCCGTCGCTCAACCGATGGCGCAGCAATCGGCGCCCCCGCCGGTTCTCCCTCACATCCAGAAACTTGGTCCGCAACTCGGAACGCGGGTACCCGATTTCACGCTCGCCGATCAGCACGGGCAGCCGCGAACGCTGACGTCGCTGATGGGATCGAAGGGGCTCATGCTCGTTTTCTACCGGTCGGCCGACTGGTGTCCGTACTGCAAGACGCAACTTGCGGAGCTCCAGACGCGGACGGCGGACCTGGCGAAGAATGGCATCGGGCTCGCGGCCGTCAGCTACGACGCCGTGCCCGTCCTCGCCGACTTTTCGAAGCGCCGGGGCATTACGTTTCCGCTCTTGTCCGATCCGGGATCAGCCACCATCAGACGCTACGGGATTCTCAACACGACGGTGCCCGAAACGAATCAGCAAAGCTACGGCATCCCGTTCCCCGGCACCTTTATGCTGAACACCCAGGGCGTGGTCACGTCGCGCTTCTTCGAGCAGGCCTATCAGGAGCGGAGCACGGTCGGCAGCATCATGGCCAGGCTGGGCAACAACACCGATGTGCGGGCGACGACGCTGTCATCACCGCAGCTCGAGTTGAGCTCGTTTACCACTGACAGCACCGTTGCCCCGGGCACGCAATTCTCTCTGGTCCTCGATGTGCGTCCCGCGCGCGGCGTTCACGTGTACGCGCCAGGCGTCACGGGGTACAAACCAATTACTTTCTCGGTGCGGCCCCAGCCTGGAATTGTCATCCGGGGCACGCAGTATCCGGCCTCCGAGGATTATCATTTCAAGCCCCTGAACGAGCACGTTCAGGTGTATCAACGACCGTTTCGCATCGTACAGGACGTCCTGATCGACGCGTCACCGCAGGCGCAGACCTCGTTGAAGGATGTGACGTCGATCACGATCGACGGGGTGCTCAACTATCAGGCGTGCGACGAGAAGGTGTGCTTCACCCCTCAAACGGTACCACTCACGTGGACCGTGAGCCTTCGACAACTGGACCGCGAGCGCGCCAGGCCGTGAGCAAGCGACTGGTATTTCCGCGCGCCGACTCAGGCGCCGCGGCTGCTCGCATCGAGACGTCGCTTGAGCAATGCGAGATCCTTCCTGTTCGCCCTGCCGACCATCAGCGACATCAGGGGCGCCAGCCAGGCTGAGAATCCACTCGGCGTCCCACGGTTTCGCAGCGTCATGCGGGTGGCGCCGTTCTCGTCCTCCCACGTGTACGTCGTTTCCATGGGAAACGGCGGCCCCGGCGTCCTCATCGTCACACGCCTGCCAGGCACGAGCTCGACGACTTCGTAGGTATACGCCAGCCGCCGGCCCAGGAACTGCGCGACGAAGTCGATTTGAGAGCCGGGCTGCACCGGACGAGGCGTCTTCCACTCAACCGACTTGATGTTCTCGTACCACAGGGGCGCATTGTCGGGATTGGCGGCGTACTCGGACACGTCACCGACCGGGCGGTTGATGACGACCGAATTGATGACGTCGACGGGCATGAGCAGAGGCTAGCGCGCCGGCTGCGGTGACAGGTTCTTCATCCGGAGCGTCGTCACCATGCTGCCGTAGGTCTCGTTGCTGTGGACCACGTTGAGCATCAGCAGGCCGGCGCGTGTCTGCTGCTGCTGGCGGCCGTTCTCCTGCGTGATCGAAATGACCTCGGCTCCCGACGCATCGGTGAGCGCCGCGTACACCGGGTCGCAGTAGGCAAACGCGTCGGTGACGGCCTTGATGATCTCCGCTTTCGCTTTCAGCGTCTTCTCGAGATCGCGTCCGGCATTGGGATTGGCCTCGCCCTTCGCCTGCGAACACCACAGGTAGTTGTACGTGGCGATATGGGCGACGTGCTGCCCGAACGTGCGCACCTCCTCCTGGGTGCCAGGCCTCTGGCCGTAGAACTCTTCAGGCATGCGTTCGGCGACGCGCAGAACGCTGTTCTTGTTGCCGTTATAGAGGTTGCGCAGGAAACCCGTGACCGTCGGCGGTCCCTGGGGTGGGCCCTGCTGGCTGGAAGCCGGGACCGCAATCGCGAGAAGCAGCAACGCCGTTGAGAGAACTCGATTCGTCATGCGCCGATTCTACAGGAGCACGCCGTGAACGGCTCAAGCCTCGAGGTCCACGAGCAACTAGAGCTGAGCTCAGTCAGACGGGGCTCACTTTTGCATGCAGCGTGGGGGCATGACAGAGGAACTCATGAATGTCGTTCTCCGTGTGAACGGCACGACTCATTCCGTGGCGATCGAGCCGCGCGTGTCGCTGCTCGACGCGCTGCGCGATCGCCTGCACCTGACCGGCACCAAGAAGGGCTGCGATCAGGGGGCGTGCGGCGCGTGCACGGTGCTCGTGGACGGCGAGCGCATCAATTCCTGCCTGACGCTCGCCGTCCAGTACGAGGACCGCGACATCCGGACGATCGAAGGGCTGTCCGAGAACGGACAGCTGCACCCCGTGCAGCGCGCCTTCATCGAGCACGACGGGTTTCAATGCGGCTACTGCACGCCCGGTCAGATTTGCTCGGCGGTCGCGATGCTCGCCGAGTGGCAAAAGGGCGTGCCGAGCGCCGTGAGCGGCCGCGATGGCGGCCACGACGTGAGGCCCTCCGACCTGAGCGAAGACGAACTCCGTGAGCGGATGAGCGGCAACCTGTGCCGCTGCGGCGCCTACGTCGGCATCCGCGAGGCGATTCGGGACGCCGCTGGAGCGAACGCACGATGAACCCCTTCCACTACGTTCGGGCCGCCGACGCGCCGTCAGCCATCGGCGCGCTCGCCCAGCAAGGCGCGCCGGCGCGTTTCCTCGCGGGCGGCACCAACCTGATCGACCTGATGCGCGAGGGCATCGAGCAGCCGCGCGCTGTCGTCGACATCACCCGATTGCCGCTGGCCGGCATCGACGAGCTGCCCGACGGCGGCGTGCGCATCGGCGCGATGGTGCGCAACAGCCACCTGGCGGCCGACCGGACGATTCGCGAGCGCTACCCGCTGCTGTCGGAGGCGATCCTGAACGGCGCCTCGGCGCAGCTGCGGAACATGGCGACGACCGGCGGCAACCTGATGCAGCGGACGCGCTGCTACTACTTCTATGACGGCGCCGCGCGGTGCAACAAGCGGAAGCCCGGCAGCGGCTGCGACGCGATGGACGGGTTCAACCGCATCCACGCGATCCTCGGGGCCTCGCCGCACTGCATCGCCACGCATCCCTCGGACATGTGCGTCGCGCTCGCGGCGCTCGACGCGACCGTGAACCTTGCCGGTCCGGCGGGAACGCGGACGCTGCCGGTCAGGGATTTCCATCGGCTGCCCGGCGAGACGCCCGACCTTGACACGAATCTGCAGGCGGGCGAGCTCATCACGTCGATTGACCTGCCGGCGTCGAGCGCTGGGCTGCCCTCGACGTACCGCAAGGTTCGCGATCGGGCGAGCTACGCGTTCGCCCTGGTGTCGGTCGCCGCGGCCCTGCGCGTGGAGGACGGCGCCGTGCGCGACGTGCGCGTCGCGCTCGGCGGCGTGGCGCACAAGCCGTGGCGCGCAACGGCCGCCGAGGCCGTCCTGCTCGGAAACGCGCCGACGCCGGATGCCTTCGCCCGCGCGGCGGACGCCGAGCTGGCGCCGGCCATCGCGCGCGGTGGCAACAGATTCAAGATTCCTCTCGCCCGGCGTGTGATCGTGGCGACGCTGTCCGAGCTCGCCGCCGGAGGCGCGCGATGAGCGTCATCAAACGGGTGGTCGAGCAGGTCGCGCAGGTGATGCCGCACCGCGAGCAGGACGAGCTTCGGCGGAGCCATCGCTATCTCGGCCAGCCGATCGATCGGATCGATGGTGTCGAGAAGGTCACCGGGGCGGCCCGGTTCTCCGCGGAGTATCCCGTCGAGGGCCTCGTGCACGCGTCGATCGTGTTCAGCACGATCCCAAACGGCATCATCAAGCGGATCGATACGGCGGCGGCAGAGCATGCGCCAGGCGTCATCTCGGTGATCACTCACCTCAATGCGCCGCCGATGAAGGTGCCGGCGCCGCTCTCGACGCAAGGCGAACCGTCCGCAGGAAGCACGTCCGTCAAGATTCTCAACACGGATCGCGTCACCTGGAACGGCCAGCCAATCGCCGTCGTCGTCGCCGATACGGAAGAACAGGCGGCGCACGCCGCGTCGCTCGTGGCGCGTCACCTACGCGGCGGAACCGGCGATGACGTCCTTCGAGGCCGCGATCGCCCACGCGAAGACGCCGAAGGACGTGCTGGGCGAATCGCCCGAGATCGTTCACGGCGATCCGGATGCGGCGCTGCGGTCTGCCGCGCACGCCGTGGACCTGACCTTCACGACACCCCCGTACAACCACAACGCCATCGAGCCGCACGCGGCGATTGCCGTCTGGACCGCCGACGACCGCGTCACCGTGTACGACACCAGCCAGTTCACGGCCGGCGGGGCCAGCAGTCTGGCGCACGTGTTCGGACTGAAGAGCGAGAACGTGACCCTGCTGGCGCCGTTCGTCGGCGGCGGGTTCGGCGGCAAGGGCACGTTGTGGTTCTACAACCAGCTCTGCGTGATGGCCGCGCGCGTGACCGGACGCCCCGTCCGCATCGCGCTCACGCGCGAAGGTGTGTTCCGGCTCGTCGGCGGCCGCACGCCGTCCAGGCAGCGGGTGGCGATCGCCGCCGATGAGGACGGGAAGTTCACGGCGTTCATCCACGAGGGCGTCACCGCCCAGTCCAACGAAAACCACTTTCCGGAGCAATTCAGCTTTCCGCCGCGCCACTTGTACGCGATGAGGTCCTACCGGATCGGGCAGCGGGTGACGACAGTCCATCGCATTGCCAATACCTTCATGCGGGCGCCGGGCGAGTCGATCGGGACCTTCGCCGTGGAGAGCGCGATCGACGCGCTGGCGTACGAGTTGAAGCTGGATCCGATCGAACTGCGGGCACGGAATGAACCCGATGCGGATCCCGTCAGCGGCCATGCCTTCTCGAGCCGCCACATGCGGGAGGCGTATGCGATTGGCGCCGAACGATTCGGCTGGCGCCATCGCCCGCCTGCACCGCGCGCGCAGCGCGACGGCGACTGGCTGATCGGCCAGGGCGTCGCCACCGGGACCTACCCGGTATATCGCATGGCGACGGCGGCACGCGTGCGCATCAACCTCGACGGCACCGCCGTGGTTCAGACGTCGTGCCAGGAGATGGGAATGGGGACCGCGACCGTGCAGACGCAGCACGCCGCCGAGCGTCTCGGCCTGGCGCTCGAGAAGGTCCGGTTCGAATACGGGGATAGCAGCCTGCCCTGGGCGGGCGTGGCCGGTGGGTCGTCACAGACGGTCAGCGTGGCGCTGGCCGTACACCACGCGGCTGACGAGATCGTCAAGGCCCTGCTCGCGCTGGCGCAGCGGCACGCCGACTCGCCGTTGGCGAAGGCGAGCTTGGAAGAGGTGCATGCCGCGAAGAACGGCATCTATCTCAGGGATCATCCGGCGACCGGCGAAACCTACACGGCGATTCTGCAGCGCGCCGGCCAGGCGTTCATCGAGCGCGAAGTCAAGACCGGCTCGGCGATGGAGGCGATGAAGTATTCGATGCACTCCTACGCGGCGCAGTTCTGCGAAGCGGCGGTGCACGAGCAGACGGGCGAAGTCCGGATTCGACGCTGGGTCGGCTCTTTCGACACGGGCCGCATCCTCAACCCGAAGACGGCCGTCTCCCAGTTCCGCGGCGGCATCATCATGGGGATCGGCATGGCGCTGACCGAGGAAACGATGTTCGACGACCGCAGCGGACGCATCGTGAACGCGACCCTCGCGGAATATCACGTGCCGGTGCAGGCCGACGTGCCGTTCATCGACATCGTCTACACGGACGCGCCCGATCCGCACACGCCGCTCGGCGCCCACGGCATCGGCGAAATCGGCATCACGGGGGTGGCGGCCGCGATTGCGAACGCCGTCTATCACGCGACCGGCAGGCGCGTGACCGATCTCCCGATCACGCTCGACAAGCTGCTGTGAGGGCGGCGCGTGCCGCCCTTACGACCGGGCCCGGTAGACGGACGAGATCTTTTTCGCGACTTCGACATCGCGGTCCGTGACCTTCCCGCCAAGGTCATAGCGCGTCAGCTCGAAGGTCACTTCCCCGTACGCGATGCAGATGTCCGGGTGATGGTCCACGGTCTCGAAATACGCGACGAGACTGTTCACGAAGCTGAGCGACTGGACGAAATCCTGGAACTCGAACGTCCGGGTCAGCTTGTTCTGAGCGAGCTTCCACCCGGATAAGCGCGGCATGATGGCGCGCAGTTCTTTCGCGGTCAGGATCTTTGGTTTGTCCATCGCACCTGCTAGGGTACCCGATCAGCAGAAAAAGGAGAGCCCATGGCGGACGCCACGGCCGAGCGGCGGCGAGTGCGCGGCCTGATCGAGCGGGCCGGCGTGACCATGCTCATGAACGTCGATGAGCGCGGCACGCACATCGGACGTCCGATGCTGCCGTTGTTCGTCGAGGGCGATCCTCACATCTATTTCCTGACACACCAGAGCTCGCGCAAGGTGACGCAGCTCGTGGCTCGGCCGCGGGTGGGCCTGACGACTATCAGCGCGAACTGCTACGTGGTCATGGCCGGATCTGCTCATGTCTCGCGCGACGCTGAGCTGATCCGACGTTTGTGGAGTCCGACGTATCGCGCCTGGTTTCCCGACGGCAAGGACGATCGCGAGGCCACCGTCATTCGCGTGGAGGTCGAGCGGGTCGATTACTGGGAGCCGCCAGGCAGCCGGCTCATGCGGCTGGCGCAGGCTGTCAAAGCGCTCGTGACACGCCGCGCTGTCGAAACCCCGATGAAGACCCTGGATGGGTTCACCGACTGATGAGCAGGTGCTCGAAGGCGACTGTTGCTCCGCTCTCGTTCCAGCGTTTGCTCGTGATCGCGGTGAGCCGTGGCGGGACAGCCCCGGAGTACCAAGGCGTGCCAGGATCGCCGCCTTCGAGCGAGGTGGTGGTGAGGTAGATGTCCTGCGCTAACCCGGCATCGACGAGGTGCGTCGCCGTGAATCGGCCCCCTATCGCCGATATCCGTTGGATGCCCTCCTCGAGTCGCAGGCGCTCGAAGGCGGGGCTCAGATCGCCGCCACGTATCGCGATGAGCCGGATCCACGGCCGCGCGTGAAGCGCCGTCTCGTGGCGCGCTCGACATTCGTCGCCGGCGATCACGAACACACGCTGACCTGGAACATTGAACACCAGCGCGTCGAAGTCGAGGCTGCCGCGCTTCGTCACGACGATCTGGGCCGGGTGACGCGGCAGGCCGAGCGATGCGCGCAGCTCGATCAGTTCCGGATGCCACACCGAAAAGAACGCCTCTCCGTGAACACTGCGCGCGCCCGCGAGGACCGCGTCGGCGGCGACACGCGAAAGGCCTTCGTAGATCAGATGCTGGTCGGTCGGGCCACCGCCGAACGTGGCTGGATTGGGCCCGCCCGTGTTGCCATCCCTGGTCTGGACGAACACCAGCGACACTGCCGTTTGCAATGGGTCCGGGCGCACCAGGCCGAACTCGCCTCCATAGTGCAACCGGCTCCAGTCATTGCCGATGCCCGGCACGCGTGAAGCGTCGCGCCGGTCGAACACGGTCGACAACCGTTCGATGCGCGCCGCTGCCGCCTCCCGGGTCTTGTGCGCAGCGAGCTGCTGAAAGCGGGCTTGTGCCACACCCCTATTAGCGCACACGCCGGGCGCGGGACGGCAGCCGCCAACGTCAGGGTGTCGCGATTGGCCGCAGCCGAACGGTCGGCGCCCGAGCCGTGCGGCGCGCTACAAACCCAGCCGGTCGAAGTGTTCCTTCAAGGTGGAATAGCATTCGCAGACGCGGCTTTAAGACGGCCGATCGGAGATGGTGATCCGGCGGTGCATGGATTTAATCAGTCCGAGCTTTTGCAGGTTTCCGGCGACGAGCGAAATCGTCGGCCGGATCGCGCCGGGCATCATTGCCAGAAACTCATGGCTCAGCTTGAACTCGTCCGGTCCGACTCGGCCGGCACGAAGACGCAGGCTGGTCGGCCGAGAGCGTCTGCGTGGTCGACAGCGAAGGCATGATGAGCCGCGCTGTGAATACCGCTGGACGCAGTCGTGACGCGCCGCCTCGAGACAGGTCTCGCTTGAACGCCTGGACCGACATCACCTCGGCGCTGATATCTGGCACCTGCACCATCGTCTCGACGACCAGCATCTCCGCGCCGAAGAAGTATTCATCCAACGGGGCGATTCATCCAACGGGGCTTCATCGCCGATCGTCGCGATTTCCATCCTCGAGCCGTCCGTCATGACGGTCGTCATTGAGGCGACGCCGCCGTTTGGGAAGAAGATCTGGCGGATCGGGGATCGCCTCTCTGAACGGACCCTTCCATCGTGACTGTTCGATTCCCGACGGACGATGTCGCCGGGGATGGTCAGTTGTGCGTCACGATTCGTTTCACATTGGTCAGGAGCACCGGTTGCAGGTCGTAGTTTTCCAGCGTGACTGAATTCCGCTCGCGATCGTAGATGACTTTGGTGGCCAGCGACATCTTGCCTTCGCCCTCGCCCTCGCCGTTCAGCCGGAGTTCGATCACCGTAAAGGGATAGGTGGCCGAGCGCGGCTGCCGGCTCGCTTCCCAGAAGCTGAGCGGGCGGTCTGTCGCGACGACCACACGCTCGCCTCCGTCAGGGAGCGGAGTCCGTCGCGCAAGCGAAGATCCCAGCTCAGGTTTCTCGGCGCGCCGAAGTGCCCGACGGGCTGCATCCCTTGAAGGACGTCGAGCAGCTTGTCCGCGCCCTTGTCAGCGATCGTGGCGATCAGCGCATCACGCTCGCGGTCCGTGGACCAGCGGTTGACGGTGATGTCGACGTTGTTCACCGTGCCGTTGTTGGTATTGATGGCGCTCGCGCTGTACCGCTCGGGCTCGCCGCTCGTCTGGGCCGAAGGCGTCGCCAGCAGTACGGTCGCACCAAGCACGAGGGCCAGTGGAAAAAGTTTCAGACCCATCACATTCTCCGAACGCGACATGCTACAAGCGACGTGCCACGACACGGCGTCGGCGAGAGGACTCAGCGGCACTGAGTCCTCTCTGCCGGTGTTCACTCTCCGTCGGCTACGGCGCGGGATCCAGCGTGTTTCGGCGCCTTGGTCATCCCGGTCCGCGCTTCCGACATCAGTTCGCGCGCGATCTGCGTCAGCATGTTGTCCGCGACCTCCTCCTCGGCGAGGGTCTTGTTCAACAGCGCCGCGACTTCCGGCAGCCCCGCCTGACCTGCCAGCGTGCGAGCCGTGCCGTATGCGGAGATCTCGTAGTGCTCGACGCGTTGAGCCGCGGCGATCAGGGCCAGGTCGGCGGCGACGTCCTCCTCCTCGGCCTCGTATTCCTCCATCACCTCGGTGCCTTCGTCGAGCAGGCCCGCCATGCCGGCGCAGGGCTCACCCTTCGCCGCCGCGCCCGCCAGGTTAAATGCCTGCTTCAGTCGTTCGACATGCTGGCGGGTTTCCTCCAGGTGCCGCTCGAACGCCGCGGTCAAGCTGTCCGACCGCGCGGCCTCTACCATTTTCGGGAGCGCTTTCACGAGCTGCCCTTCGGCATCGAGCAGGTCGCCGAGTTGCTCGACGAGCAGCTCCTCAATCAACTCCGGCGCCTCCGTGGAGCTTGTCGTCCGATCGTCCACGCCGGCCGCGCTCGCGCTGCTCGCCGCCGCGGCGGCCAGCTGCTGAAATGCCGGCGCCTCGACGATCTGCAAATCCTCTCCCGTATTCCAGGGCCCGCGGGCATCGATTTCTCCATCCTGGCCCTCTCCGGTCGAGTCGTTGAAGTACTGGTCGACGAGCCCGGGTGTGGGTGGGATCCGGCCAATCACGAAGCGGGGCTTGCCCATGCTTTCGAGAGCGGCCGTGAACGCCTTCATGTGCGTGATTTCCCGGGTCATCAGAAACTGCAGCGCGTCGATCGTGCCGGCGTCGGTCGTGAAGTTGATGAGACGCTCGTACACGATCTTGGCGCGCGCCTCCGCGGCGATGTTGCTCCGCAGATCGACGTCCAGCTCGCCGGTGATTTTGAGGTAGTCGGCCGTCCACGGGTTCCCCTGCGAGTTGAACAGGTTCACCCCGCCGCCTCCGGCAATCGCGATGAGCGGATCGGCCTCCGCATGCTCCCGATCGAATTTCAGGGGCTTCAAGTGCAGGCGTGCGAGTGAGCCGACGATCTCGAGGTGACTGAGCTCCTCCGTCCCGATATCCATCAGCAGATCTTTCCGTTCCGGGTCCTCGCAGTTGAGGCCTTGCACCGAGTACTGCATCGCGGCGGCGAGCTCGCCGTTGGCACCGCCGAACTGCTCGAGCAGCATGTTGCCGAACCGTGGATCGGGCGCATCGACGCGCACGGTGTACATCAGCTTCTTGACGTGGTGATACATGGGTCCTCCTCAGTGGGCGCAGGACGCGCCTCTGTCCGCACGCGCGCGTTGCACGCGTCGTACCACGGCTCACACCGGAACCGCAACGCGTGATCGTCGCGCACGGCTGTGTTGGTCACGCGCTCGCCGGACGGGCGCGATTTCTGCAGGACCGAATGACGTGTCGCCCGCTGAACGATGCCGCGCCCGATTCCTGCGCTTCTTTCCCGGAGGGTTCCGCGACCCGACCTACCTGGACTGGGAACGGAACTACAAAGCAGACGCGCACGAACGGTGGAATGGCGACCTCGATGAGCCCGTTGTCAGGCAGTTGATCAAGGCGAGGCAGTACAGCGAGATCGTGACGCGCGCCATCCGCATCGAAGCGCGCACCAACCTGCTTTTTTCGTTCGAGAAGATGGCGCTGCGCGATGCGGTGCGGTCCACCGGCGGCGCGCGCGTGCTGGCGGAGGGGTTGTACCGGTTTCTGCACGGCGCCGGGAGCGACGAGCGACGATTCAACGCGTGGCGCGAGACGCTGGAGGCGCTGCCCAGGCGTCAGACGCGCGTCTTCACGTGGCCCGTCGCAACGGTGTTCGGGTTCATCGCCCAGCCCGAACGCCACATGTTCCTCAAGCCGAACGTCATCCGCACGGCGGCGGCCACATACGGCGTCGAGTTCCGCTACCAGCCGCGTCCGCAGTGGAGTGTTTATCGCGAACTGCTCGATCTCGCGGATCGCGTGCGGAGCGACGTTCGTGACCTCGGTCCCAGGGATTTGATCGACATTCAATCGTTTCTCTGGGTGCAGGGCTCTGAGGAATACCGCGGCCGGACGTTTCGGCCGGCCCAGACGAAGCGCGTGCGGTTCGCGGTCGCTTAGGCAGGCGACGGAGTCGGCGCGGCGTCAGTCTGGGTTCGCTGTTTGCGAGTCCAGCGCCACGCCGATTCGACGATGCGGACGATGGACTGCTCTTTGGCGCTCCAGTTCATGATCTCGCGGATCCGGTCCGGAGCGGCAACGAGCACCGCCGGATCGCCGTGTCGCCTCGGCCCGACCACAGTCGGCACCGGTCGGCCGGTGACACGGGCGGCGGCGTGGATCACCTCGCGCACGGTATAGCCGGTGCCCGTTCCGACGTTGAAGGCGTCGTACTCGATCTCATGGCGATCGAGCGCTTCGAGCGCGGCGACGTGGGCCCGTGCCAGATCCGAGACGTGGACGTAGTCGCGCACGCAGGTGCCGTCGCGTGTGGGGTAGTCGTCGCCGAAGATCGTGATGGGGCTGCCCTCGCCCGCAGCTGCCGCCAGCACGAGCGGGATCAGATGAGTTTCGGGGGCGTGGCGCTCACCGCGCAGAGCAGTCGCGCCCGCGGCGTTGAAGTACCGCAGTGAGATAGCCCGCAGGCCGTAGGCACGATGATGCCAATAGAGCGCGCGCTCCATTGTCAGCTTGGTCTCGCCGTACGGATTCGTGGGCGCCATCGCATCGGTCTCCCGCACCGGCTGGCGCGCAGGCTCGCCGTACACGGCCGCGGTTGACGAAAAGACGATCTTGCGGACGCCTGCGTCGAGCATCGCATCAAGCAACGCAAACCCCGCGACGACGTTGTTGCGATAGTAAGCGGCCGGTTTACTCATCGACTCGCCGACAAGCGACGATGCTGCCATGTGGACGACGGCGTCGGGCTGTTCGGTCTCAAACACGTGACGCAGAAACGACGTGTCCTCCAATGAGCCGCGGGCAAAGGTCGCCTTGTGTGACACAGCGTCCTGATGGCCCTTGGACAGGTCGTCGAGCACGGTCACGTGGTGGCCGCTGTCGATGAGTTGATCCGCGATCACGCTCCCGATGTAGCCGGCGCCGCCGGTCACGAGTACTCGCATGTTGTGCTGTTGCCTCGCGGCGGGACTGAGCAAGAGATCTGCCAGTGGTACGCGCGGATGACGCACGCCGTCGAATTGCGATCGTATGCCTCAGGTGTCGCGAGCCGATATCGGGTCCGTAGCGAAATGCTACGGCTTGGGGGCCTCAATCGAAAGGCGCGTTGGTCGCGCAAACCGCTCGCGTGTTGGATGCGACATCGGCGCGTGGTGGCGGGTTCCGAGCGCGATTGCCCGTGGGGTGCCGGTTGACAACGCCGGAAGAAAAGAACGGAAGAGCACGCGCGCACGGCGCGGCGTCAAGGGTACATATCTTGTATTACACCGGGCATGAACCGGTCCCCGCTGCAGGATGTTGTCTGCTTCTCGCACCTGCGATGGAACTTCGTATTCCAGCGCCCCCAGCATCTGATGACGCGCTGCGCGGCCGATTCCCGCGTGTTCTTCTTCGAAGAACCGCTCGTCGACGCCGACACGCCGCACCTCGAGGTCCGTCAGGACCGCGGCGTCTTTGTCGCCGTCCCGCACCTGCCGCCCGCCATGGGCGGTGCGCATCGCGCTGCGGCCGTCCGGACGCTCCTGGAAGAGCTCCTGACCCGCTACACCATCGTGCGGCCCGTCCTCTGGTACTACACGCCGATGGCGGTCGAGTTTTCACGCGGGCTGCTCCACTCCACCATCGTGTATGACTGCATGGACGAGTTGTCGGCGTTCGCCGGCGCTCCGCCAGGTTTGTTGCGGTTGGAAGGGGAGCTGCTGGCCTCGGCCTCGCTGGTCTTCACTGGCGGCCACAGCCTCTTCGAAGCCAAGCGTCAGCGTCACCCGCACGTGTTTCCATTTCCCAGCAGCGTCGATGTCAGCCACTTCGCCCGGGCCCGTCGCCGGCAGGCCGATCCTGCCGATCAGGCGCCGATCGCGCATCCGCGGCTTGGGTTCTACGGTGTCATCGACGAGCGCCTGGACCTCGAGCTGGTCGGCGAAATCGCGCGGCTGCGCGACGACTGGCAGCAGATCCTCATCGGCCCGGTGGTGAAAATCGACCAGGCGACGCTGCCGCGCCGCCACAACATTCACTACCTCGGCATGAAGAAATACGAGGAACTGCCGGCATACCTGGCCGGGTGGGACGTGGCGATGCTGCCGTTCGCCCGCAACGACGCGACGCGCTACATCAGTCCGACCAAGACGCCTGAATATCTCGCCGCCGGCCGGCCCGTCGTCTCGACGTCCATTGCCGACGTCGTCAAGCCCTATGGACAGCTGGCGCTCGCCAACATTGCCGACGATGCGCGCTCGTTCGTGGCGGCCGTCGAGGCCTACCTCGGGTCGGACGATCGCGCCTGGGCTCGTCGTGTGGATGCGTTCCTCGCCGATCTGTCGTGGGATCGCACGTGGGCGGCGATGCAGGATCTCGTGATCGAAGCCGTCCAGCAAGGCGCCCGCCCAGATCACCGCGCAGACGCCCTAGCGGGTCGCACGGCGCCGCCCGTGGCGGGCCGCTCGATCGCGTCGGCCTAATCCTCGACGAACGCGGACAACCGCCGGCGGGAGGCCGGCTGCAGGAGCAGTGATGTTCGATTACCTGATCGTGGGGGCTGGGTTTGCGGGCAGCGTCATGGCCGAACGGCTGGCGGCCGACGCCGGGAAGAAGGTGCTGATCATCGACAAGCGGCCGCATATCGGCGGCAACGCCTACGATCACCACGACGAGGCGGGGATTCTCGTTCACAAGTACGGCCCGCACATCTTCCATACGAATTCGAAAGAGGTCTTCGAATACCTGTCGGCGTTCACGGAGTGGCGGCCGTACCAGCATCGGGTGCAGGCGTGCGTGGACGGGCAGCTGCTGCCGATTCCGATCAACCTCGAGACCGTCAACCGCTATTACGGCGCCAGCTTCACCTCCTTCGATCTGCCGAAGTTCTTCGAAGCCAACGCCGAGCACCGTCCGGCCATCAAAAACTCCGAGGACGTCATCGTCTCGAAGGTCGGCCGCGAGCTGTATGAGAAGTTCTTCCGCAACTACACGCGAAAGCAGTGGGGCCTCGATCCCTCCGAGCTCGACGCCGCCGTGATCGCGCGCGTGCCAGTCCGCGTCAATCGCGACGATCGGTATTTCACCGACACCTACCAGGCGATGCCGAAGCACGGCCTGACGCGCATGTTCGAGCGGATGCTCTCGCACCCGAACATCAAGATTCTCCTCAACGCGGACTACCGCGAGGTGCAGAAGTCCATCCCGCACGACGAGGTGATCTACACGGGCCCCGTCGACGAATATTTCGATTACCGATACGGCCGGTTGCCGTACCGCTCGCTGCACTTCGAGTTCGAAACGCTGAACAAAGAGTGGCATCAGCCGGTCGCGGTGATCAACTACCCGAACGAGAACCTGTACACCAGGGTGACCGAGTTCAAACACCTCACCGGGCAGGAGCATCCGAAGACCAGCCTGGTGTACGAGTACCCGCGCGCGTCGGGCGATCCGTACTATCCGGTCCCGAAGCCGGAGAACGGCGAGTTGTACCGGAAGTACCAGATGCTGGCGGCCGCGACCACCGGCGTGCATTTCGTCGGCCGGCTCGCGACGTATAAGTACTACAACATGGATCAGGTCGTCGCGCAGGCGCTGACCCTGTACAGCAAGATCGTCCGGCAGTTCGGGCATGCGGAACTCGCCAGTGGCGCCTGACGCGGCGGGCGCACGTCCGCTCTTCGACTCGTTCTGGATCGGCGGCTTCGAGGCGGCGTGCCACGTCAACGAAGCCGGCGTCCGCCTCGACATGATCGCCGCGACGCAGCACGACAGCCGCGTCGAGGACGACTACCGGATGCTCGCCGAGCTGGGCATCCGCGTCGTGCGGGATGCGGTGCGCTGGCCGCTGATCGAGCGCGGCGACCGCTTCGATTTCAGCTCCTTTGCCCCGATGCTCGCGGCCGCGGAGCGCCAGGGCACCCAGGTCATCTGGACGCTCTGCCACTACGGGTGGCCGGACGACGTGGACGTGCTCGACGACAGCTTTCCCACGCGATTTGCCCGCTTCGCGAGCGCCGTTGCGGCGTTCGTCCGCACGCACAGTGCGCGGCCGCCGCTGTACACACCGATCAACGAGATCTCGTTCCTCGCCTGGGCGGCCGGCGACGCCGGCTGGTTCTCGCCGTTCGCGCGCGGCCGCGGCGTCGATCTGAAACGCCAGTTCGTGCGCGCTGCGATCGCGGCGTGCGACGCGGTCTGGGCCGTCGATCGGCGCGCGCGGATCGTTCACGTCGATCCGGTCATCAACGTCGTGCCGCCGCCGGGCGCCACGCCGGAAATCGCCGCAGCTGCGGCGGCGCAGCGCGCGAGTCAATTCGAGGCATGGGACATGCTCGCCGGCGTCCGCGATCCGGAACTGGGCGGGCATCCGAGATACCTCGATGTCATGGGCCTGAACTACTACCACTCGAACCAGTGGGAATATCCCGAGACGCGGCTGCGCTGGGAGGACACCCCACGCGACGCGCGATGGGTGCCGTTCCACCGCCTGATCGCCGAGGTGTTCGATCGGTATCACCGCCCGATCTTCATCGGAGAAACCAGCCATTTCGGCGTCGGGCGGGGGGCCTGGCTGCGCGAGATGACCGACGAGGTCAGGCTGGCGCGCGAGTCGGGTGTCCCGATTGAAGCGGTTTGCCTGTTTCCGATCCTCGATCGCATGGACTGGAAAAACCCCCGGCACTGGCACAACTCGGGTCTGTGGGACGTGCTGCCGCAGGCGGACGGGGCCCTGCCGCGTGTCCTCAACGCGGAATACGCGGCGCAGTTTCGCCAAAGCGAACGCCTGCTGAGAGATCGGGATCGAGCGGACTGACAGCGGCCAGCATCAGCCCGTTGCTGTTTTCCTCGAGCTGCTTCAACCGGTGCAGCTGATCCCCGAAGCTTTCCGATCGCTGATCCTCGGGGCATGGCACGTCATCGATGTACCACGACTGCGAATACCCCAGACGCCCGGCGAGACCGAAAAGACACGTGCGCCAACCCCAGCCGATATCGTCAGGCATCGTGAGAACGCGGGCAGCCAGCGCGCGGTCCATCACGAACGGCCCGTACGAGTAGTCCCCGCGATGGCCGATGAGACGTTCGCAGAGATCGTTGACCAGGCCCTCCGTGCGGCGCTGGAACGGAGGGAACGTGGCGAAGCTCGCAGGCGATCGGGCGGCGAGAACCAGGCCGGGCTGCGCCGCGAGGCGCCAGCATTCGATCAGGCGGGTCAGCCCGTTGCTGAAGAACCACGCCTTGTCGGGCTCGGTGTAGAGAATCGCCCGGGCACCTTCGCCGAGAGCCGCGGCGATGCTGCTCTTCACCTGGCGGACCAGCCTGGGGGCGCCGCTCGATGTGCGCAGGGTGAAACCGGGAAGACCCGTCAGGCGCGCCAGAAAACCCTCCGTCGAGCCGCCGTCCGTCGCGAACACCCTGAGGCCATGCGACCGAAGAATCTCGAGAGCGGCTTCAAGGGTGCGGGCCTCCGCCTCGTCACGCGCCCGCGTCATCGTCGCGACGACGATCTCCTGCGCGGTCATGAGCGGGCGGGAGCGCCGCCCTGACGGGCCAGCGCCGAGAGATGGTCGTGTAACTCGTCGAGGGTGCCGGGTTTCCTGTCGTTCGGAAACAGCGCCCAGCGCTCGATGTGCTCGGTGGATTCGTCCGACGCAAGCGTCGTGAGCGGACCGAGGCTCTCAATCTCGAGATAGTGACCCGCGGTATAGAATTCGTTGTTGCAGCCGAAATCGGGATAGCTTGCCCGCGGGTCCCAGTCGAACCGCTTCACGAAGATCACATCGTCACGCACCAGCGCGCACCAGCCATCCGGGTTGCCCGCGCCGATCTTCTGCGGTTCGGGACATGCGGCATCGGGTGTGAGGCCCAGCATGCGGCGGCCGAACGTCCACCGGCTGTCGGTCAGATCCGTGAACGACCACTGAACGAGCGGCCTTGCTGGAAGCAGATCCTCGGCGTGCGGACGGAAGGCCGGCTGCGGCATCACGGCGGTTCCGTCCGCGGTCATGACCGAGATCGCCCATGGCGCGACGACGATCGGCCACGGCGTGCGGTTGGTGATCGTGTGCCGGATGCTCACGCCGGTGCCGGTCGACGCCATCGTGACGACCAGCTGCTTTTCGATGCCTGCTGCGTCGGTGCGCTGTCGGACGACGGCGTCAAGCGGACCGGGCCTGTCCGATTCGAGGGGATCGTTGTCCGGCGCGTAGCTGCCGGCGAGCGACTCGGGGGCGACCCACAGGCGGTGACCGCCGCGCGCGTGCCAGGGTCCGTGGGGTGTTTCGATGACGGCGGCGGTTTCGGCGAGCAAATTGCGCGCGTTCCGGTAGGCGTAGTGAACGATGCGCGGCCCGTACTGCAGTGATACGCGCAGATCGATGTCGCCGTTGGTGAGTGTCAGGAGGTCCATGCGCCGAGTGTGACGATGCAAGCGACGCACCGCGGCTGGACTCCGGGCATGGTTGATGCTCGGCTACGACGCATGAGTGCGGGGCCGGAAACGCGGATCGGCTGCTCCGGTTGGCAATACCGCCACTGGCGCGGCTCGTTTTATCCGGCAGACCTGCCGCAGAGCCGGTGGTTCGCGTACTACGCGGCCCGGTTCGATACCGTCGAGATCAACAACACGTTCTATCGACTGCCGGAGCGTCCCACGTTCGTTCACTGGCGCGAGCAGGCCCCGCAGCGATTTCTGTACGCGGTGAAGGCGAGCCGGTTTCTGACGCACATGAAGAAGCTGAAAGATCCCGAGGAACCGACCAGCCGGCTGTTTTCGCGCGCCCGGGCGCTCGGCCGCACGCTCGGCCCGATGCTGTACCAGTTGCCGCCTCACTGGAAGATCGCTCCCGAGCGTCTCGACACGTTCCTGCGGCAGCTTCCGCGGCGCCGCCGCCACGTGATCGAGTTCCGGGACCCGAGTTGGTACACGGACGAGGTGCTCGCCGCCCTTCGGCGTCACCACGTGGCGCTCTGCCTCCATGACATGGCTGGATCCGCCACCGGCGAGCCGATCGCGACGGCCGCGTTCGTCTACGTCCGGTTTCACGGCCCGGCCCGCTATAGCGGTCGATATCCCGATCAGGTTCTCGACGGATGGGCGGCGTGGATGGCTGCTCAGCGGCGCGCCGGGCGCGACGTGTTCGCCTATTTCAACAACGACGCCGGCGGTGACGCCCCTCGCGACGCGATGCGGCTGAGAGAGGCACTGCAGTCGTACGTCCAATCGGGACGCGGCGGGACGAGGGAGCGCAACCCGGCGGACAGGCTTCACGGAGCCAGCACCGTCGCACGGTAGCGGCCGCCGGCGCTGTAATCGGCTGCCACGCGCTCCGCGATCGCGCTGGCGTCCGCCTCGTTCGCGAGGCCGACGATCGCACCGCCGAATCCACCGCCCGTCATCCTGGCCCCGAACACGCCGCGCTTCGACTGCGCGAGGCCGACGAGCCGATCCACATCGGGAACGGACACCTCGAAGTCGACGCGCAGCGATTCGTGCGACGCATTCATCAGGGCGCCGAATTCAGCGGCGCGGCCGTGACGAAGGGCCGCGGTGGCATCGAGAACGCGCTGATTCTCCGTGATGACATGCCGCGCACGCTTCCGCAGGGGATCGGGAAGGGCGGAGGCCTCGAGCTGCTGCAGCGTGGCGTCCCTGAGACTCGCCACGCCCAGCCGTCGGGCCGCGGCCGCGCACTCCTCCCTTCGCGTGCGGTACTCGCCGGTCGCGTGCCCGTGCGGTATGCCCGAGTCGATGATGATCAACGCGGTCGCCGGCGGCAGCGGAACGCTGTTACGCTCGAGCGAACGCGTGTCGATGAACAGCGCCGTGCGGGGCGCTCCGAGGCTGACCGCCATCTGATCCATGACGCCGACGGGCACCCCGACGAATTCGGTTTCGACGCGGTGCGCCAATCGCGCAATGGCCGATGCGTCGAGTCCGAGCGCGAAGAGCTCGTTCAACGCACGCAGCACGGCCACCTCGAGCGATGCACTGGACGACAGGCCGCCGCCAAGCGGCAGGGTGGACGTAATCGACGCGTCGAAGCCGACCAGTGCGTTCGTGGGGTTGCGCAGCACCACGGTCACTCCAGCGACGTAGTCCAGCCATCCGTTTGTCTTGCGTTCACCACCCAGGTCGTATTCCGCGGCGGACTCCTTCGCCTCGACGTTGGCGCTCCACAGGCGGACGCGGTGATCGTGGCGGGGCGCCATCAACACGCGGGTGTCCTGCGTGGTGATCATCGGCAGCACGAAACCGCCGTTGTAGTCGGTGTGTTCGCCGATGAGATTGACGCGCCCGGGCGCGCACGCGCGAACGAGCGGATCGCGCCCGTACCGCTCGACGAACGCCGCGCGGTGCTGCTCGTCAGTCAATGGACACCGCGACCGCGCGGAGCTCGGCGGCCTTCTCGTCGGGATCCGTGTCGGCAGTGAACACGCCGGCGCCCACTTCGCTTCCCGCGAGGTATTTCAGCCGGCCGCGCATCCGGTAAGCCGGGTAAAACTCCACGTGAACGTGCGCTTCGGGGTGCGGAGAACCATCGGTCGGCGCCTGATGCACTGCCATCACGTAGGGAAAGGGCCGGCCCCAGAGCTGGTCGTACTTCAGCAGGACCGTTTTCAATGCCCGCGCGAAATCCGCCCGGGTGGGGCCGTCGAAGCTCGTCATCGACGGATGCGGGTCCCACGTTGTAATCCAGACCTCGTACGGATAGCGCGCGACGACTGGGACGAAGGCCACTGCGCAAGGGCCTTCGTACAACATGCGTGAACCGTGCTTCACTTCGTCGGCAACGATGCTCTCAATCAGGCCGACGCCCTGACTCTCGAGATAGGCGCGTTGATGGGCGAGTTCGGCGGCTGGAATCGGCGGAACGAACGGGTAGGCGTAGATCTGACCGTGGGGATGCGGAAGCGTGACCCCGACTTCGACGCCGCGATTTTCGAACGGGTAGACATACTGCACCTCGTCCAGACCGCCCAGCGCACGATACCGCTCGGCCCACACCTCGAGAATCAGCTCGAGGTGCCAAAGCGGAAGGCTGCCCAGCGAGGATGACGGATCCTGCGTGAACACCACGACTTCGCACCGTCCGCGGCCCGCGCGCGTCGGCACCGGCAGCGCCGGCGGATCGTGCGCCGCAGAGGTGAACGTCGGGAACAGGTTCTCGAAGACGGCGACGTCGTACACGCCGGTCGGCAGCTCCGTCGGGTTGGCGGGGTCGGCGCTCGGCGCGAGCGGGTTGTACTCGGCCGGCGGCATGAACGTGCGGTTCTGCCGGTGCGTGGCGTAGGCCACCCATTCACCGCGCAGCCTGTGCCACCGCAGGTGGGCGTTGGGGGTGTGCGCAGTGCCTCCGGGGGAGAGCACGGGTCCGTCGACGCGGACGTGCTCGCGCGCGTACAAAAACAGTTCGCGGCCGTCAGGCTTGACGAGCGAGCGGATCACCATCAGTCCTGCCCGGTGAGGCCGACGGCCTCGAGCGGTCCGATCGAAGGTTTCTCACCGCGGGGACCGCGCGTGGCCTCGCGGACGAGGGCGGGTGAGAGCTTCGGCGTGCGATCGGCGTACAGCAACCCGTTGGCTTCCTGATACGTGTCGCTGAATTGCGTGTAGCAGAACCCCGAAAGCAGGCTCAGCGAGCGCACGACGTCGAGGAGCTTCGAGTACTGGCGTGCGAGCTCCGCCGGCGTGTCGCATCGCGAGTACCCCCAGGTATCCCGCATCGACGGACACGCAATGCCCCCGAACTCCGACAGCACGATAGGTTGATCGGGCGCCGTCGTCTGCTCCCCGACGAGCAGGACGCGTCCGCCCGGCCGCTCCCGGCGGAAGAGACGCGGCAGCGGCTCGTTGGCGTGATAGCGCCGAGCGATGCGATCGGGGTCGGCGTCGTAGTCGTGGATGCCGATGATATCGGTCGCCACGCTTTCCCAGCCGTCGTTGCCGACGACCGGGCGCGTCGGGTCCAGCGTGTGCGTGAGGTGAAACAGGGCTTCCACGTAGTGCCGTTCCCGTGCGCTGTCGGGCAGATTGGGTGCGCCCCAGGACTCGTTGAACGGCACCCAGGTGACGATGCAGGGATGGCTGTAGTCGCGGTTGATGACTTCGATCCACTCGCGGACGACGCGCTCGATCGAGTGCCGTGTGAACCGGTAAGCGCTCGGCATTTCGCCCCACACGATCAGGCCGAGGCGATCGGCCCAGTACAGGTAGCGAGGGTCCTCGACCTTCTGGTGTTTGCGGACGCCATTGAAACCGAGCTCGCACGCCAGCTCCACGTCGCGCCTGAGGGCCGCATCGTCTGGCGCCGTGAGGCCGCCGTCGGGCCAGTAGCCCTGATCGAGCACCAGGCGCATGTAATACGGGCGGCCGTTCAGGATGAATCGATCGCGCTGTGTCGTCACGGACCGCAGCGCCGTATAACTCGCGACCTGGTCGAGCACCGCGCCCTCCGGGGATCGGAGTTCGAGCGTCGCGTCGATCAGGCTGGGAGATTCGGGACTCCACAACAATTCGTTGCGGAAGTCGTCGATTCCCGGGTCGGACAGGGCGATGCGGCGGTGGACTTCGTTGCTGGCCACCAGGTACGAATCGTCCGCGATCACCAGTTCACCGAAAGAAAGCCGGACGTGCAGCCGTAACCGATCGGACTCGCCGCGGACGCCGACCTCGAGTCCGAGTTCCCAGCGCTCGAGGTTCGGGGTCCATCGCAGAAAATCGATGGAGCTCGCTGGAACGATCTCGTACCAGACCGTCTGCCAGATCCCGGTCGTCCGCGGATACCAGATCGAATGCGGCTGCAGCTGCCAGTCCTGTTTTCCGCGGGCCTGCGTGAGATCGGTCGGATCGTCGTAGGCGCGGACGACGAGCTCCTGATCGCGACCGTCGATGAGCAGCGGCGTGATGTCGAACGAAAACGGCGTGTAACCGCCTTCGTGATGTCCCACACGCAGGCCGTTCAGCCACACCGTGGCGTGATAGTCGACCGCACCGAAATGCAGCATTACCCGTTGCCCCGCCGTGAGCGGCGGCAACAGGAACGTGCGGCGATACCAGCACGCGCGGAAGAAACCGACCGCCGAGAGGCCGCTGGCCGGCGCCTCAGGAGCGAACGGCACGCTGATACGATCAGTCCACGGCACCTCTGCCGGCGATCGCCACTTCGCGGTGATGTCGAACGAGAAATCCCAGGAGCCGTTGAGCGAGGTCCAATCCGCACGGCGGAGCTGCGGCCGGGGATAACCCCTGCCGTGCTGCGCGCTGTCGTCGATACGCATGGGGTCCCGCGTTGCAAAACACGACCCAGCCCCGGCATTTGCCTTGCTGTGTTTTTTTGCTGACGTCTCCTACCGCAGAATCGCCCGACCGCGAGTGGCAGGCTTGGACAAAATGCGGACACCATCAATTGCGATGAGAGTCATTTAATACAGGTGAGCCAGTGAGCCGGTACGAATTCGATCCCATCACGCACGAACCATTCACTCAGGAGCCCGTCGCGGTCGAGGCGGCAGAGACTTCTCCGCGGCCCGCGGTGGCTCGCCGACGCACGCCGACGCGCCAGGAACGCACATCACCGCTCCGCCATGCGGCTCGGGACGGCGCTTCGTCCGTGATTGAAGAGGTCGTGCCTGTTTCTGAGCGGTCGGTGCCGCGATAACCGCGCCGTCAGGCGGCGCTCGCTCCTGCGAGCGCACCGTTGTGCACAGCGCAACGTCCAGTCCGTCAAGCGCTCCGCCTGATGCGAAGTCAGGCGCGTGCCCGCATCATTCGGCTCTCAGAATCTCGCGATAATCGCATCGGGCGTTGCGGCAGACCCACGCCCGGTCGTAGCGGATACGGTCCCCCACTTCGGATCCGGTGAGTACCAGCCTGGAGCTGACGGTCAGCGTCGGATGGTGATCTCTGAACACGAGCGTGCCGCGGCATTGCGGACACCGCTTCGTATCGTTGTCGATCTGCAGTGCTTGCGTGTTCCTCATCGTGATCGGGCCCCCACGTTATGTCCACGGCGAGGTGGCGGAACCATGAATTGTCGAAAAGGAGTATTCGAGAAGCCTACCGTTTCAGCGCGTCTCGAACTGTCCGGTGGCCGACGTTAGCGGCAACAATTTCTGGCTGAGCTGAAACTGTGCCGCGAAGCGGCGGGGCGTTTATACTCGGGCGCGACGCGCTCACGCGCACGTGAGGTATGACGTGAAGAACAGCATGATCGTCGGACTGTTGCTGGCCGGTGGCGCGTGGACCGTCGGCGCCCAGCCTGCCGCCCCCGGGTGTGACCGCGAATGCCTGCGCGGTAAGGTGACGCAGGTGCTGCATGCGCTGCTGAAGCACGATGTCAGCCGCCTGCCCGTCACCGACACGCTGCGTGTCACGGAGGACGCCGTCGAGAAGCCGCTGGCCAAAGTCGGCCTCGTCGGTACGGTGAATGGCCTCCGGGGCTTCCGCCAGGACATCATCGACGACCGCGCCGGCGTGGCGGGCGCTCATGTCGTGGTGGAGGAGAGTGGGGCGCCCGTGCTCCTGGTCGTGCGGCTGAAGGTGGTCGCTGAGAAGCTCACCGAAATCGAGCTCGTCGCCACGCGCAGCCGGGCGGAAGGGCTCATTTTCAACATCAATGGCCTGAGCGCGGGAAGCGCCGAGATGAATTACGCGCCTCGTCCCGAACAGCTCGGAAGCCGGGATGAAGCCATCAAGGCAGCGCTGCACTACCCGGAGGGGCTCAACGCCGCAAAGACCTTCGCCGCCGTCAACGCGCCGTTCGCGCCCGATGCCTATCGCTACGAGAACGGCCAGTTGATGGCGGGCCCGGGCTGTACGTTCGCTCGCGACTGCCAGAACATTTCGACTCAGCCGCTCTCGATTTTCCAGCGCCTCGGCGACGTGCAGACGCGTGTCATCGCCGTCGACGAGCGCATGGGCATCGTCTGGCTGCGCATGGCGTGGGGCGTGCGCGAGCGCGGCGGCGATCAGCTGACCGTGTGGGAAACGTTCAAGGTCTACGACCGCCAGATCCACGCCGTGGAGGCGTTCATGCGGATCCTGCCGATCGAGAAGCGCGACGGCGGGTGGCAGTGACGCGGAGTAACGCTACGGAAGACCGACGAGGTCGGGACAGATCAACGTCAACGCTTCAACGCTCTGTGCGGGCAGCCCCACAATCCTGGCGTCGCGTCCCGCACCTAATACTTCGGTGAGCAGCGCCTTGTCGATGGCAACCCAGCCGCCGGCGGCTTTGTAACTCAGAAGGCATCTCCCCTCGCGGCGGTCGCTCAGGAGTTTCGGCTCGTCATGAAAATCAGCCTTCTGCGCAGCCACGATGTGCATGTCCGACGAACCGATATAGCCGATCGGAAGATCGGGAATCAGCGGCGCCTGCGAATCCGCCTGGACATGGTCGCCGGGCAGGATGAACAGGCGGCCGGTCCGCGCAGCAGCGGTCGCGCCGGCATCTGACGCGTGTCGGCTCAGTGCGTGCTCGATCCGAGCGAACACGTCTGCGGCAAACTGCTGCGGGTACTCGAACAGCCGTTCCACTTCCCGTGTGACATGCGGTAACTTCCGCCAGCTGCACACCCAGGCGAGCTTGCCGGTGCTGGCATCCGCATCGACGAAGACATCTTCCAGGCTGAAATGTGTCACGGCATCGGGCTGCAGGGTCTTGAACGCCATATGTTCCAGGAGATGAGTGGAAAACCCATACAGGATCCCATACGGGGAGTAAGCGCCGGCAGCCGGGCGGAAGCGCGGACAATCGTCATACAAGCGCTTCGACACTCTGGCGATCCTTGCGTCGTACTCCCGGAGCAGCTGAACGTGCCGTCGTCCGATCTGCGTATAGACGGCGTGGCCATCGCCATCGGTCGTGACGAAGAGATGCTCGATCGTGCTGTAAGCACCTAACAACTCGACGCGATTCAGAAACAGTTCCGGATCCGGCGACACACCCTGGAGAATGGCGCCTGCCAGGTCGAGCCTCTGCTGAAGATCGTCATCGTGGCAGGCATGTTCGTACGCTTCGAGCAGCGGCACGAGCTCCTGAATCAGCAGGGCGAAATCGAGGGCGTTGGAGTTGCGAGTGTGCAGAATGACGCTGTTCTCATCGAGAGGCACGCCCTTCTTCACTGAGTAGTAGCGAATCTGCGAGCGTAAGTGGCCGGCGGTCATCTGCACGCCCGCCCTGTGGATCTCAACCCTGTCCTCTGCCGACAGACTGTCCGCGATTTTCTCGGAAAGGTCGAAATACGCTCCCAGGTCGTCGATCGCGGGACTCTGCGCCACCTGGATCAGCCAGCGCGCATCCCGCACGAGCACAGGCTGATCGGCGGGTGCGGTCGCCCAGACGGTGTCGAGCACACCTTGAAGTTGCGAAAGCCGTTCGCCGGCGCTGCCCGGCCCGGCATCCCACAGGCGCATGCTCAACAGCACGAGCTGCCGGATCACATACAAGTTGAACAGCGTCTGCGCGTAGCGGACGCGCCCGTTGCGACCGGGCCAACGCGTCTGCTGCCACAGATGAAACGCCCGCATCATCATCTCGGCTGGATCGACAAGGCCGTTGTACAGTCCTGGAATCGGACGGGGCCTGAATCTTCCCGACCAGTGCTCCTCTTCCAATTCGCCGCTGAGACGCGCCTGGCTGCTGGTGATCCCGCTGAGTGTGAAGAAGCAATCCTCGACGTGACGAGACAGGAGCGGACGGTCTCGCAGGTATTCGATCGGCTTTCGCTGGGCGTTCAGGACGCCCTGCAGCCGCTCGACGATGTCGTGGCGATGGGCCAGGAAGAACTGGAGGAGGTCGATGTGCGCCTGAAACGGCACCTGGCCGGCACTCGGCCCGGCGGCCCTGTCCTGACGCACGCCCGGGTTCCTAGCCTCCGCCGCCGACCTGCTGGTACTTGCTGCGGACGACGTTTCGCGGATCGACGTCGATCGGCACGACGACGCTGTAGAAGGGATTCATCATCTCCTCCCACGTCATCGTCCCGTAGTAGACCGTCTTGTTCGGATCGGGATTGGACCTGTTGCTCGTCGAGTTGTCGAAGTGCGCGTCGACGTGGAGCTTCGTGCCCTTCGGCACGTGGATCGAGACGTTGTAGCCCAGCTGCCAGTTGAAGTCGTAGCGCGGCACGCTGAGAATCACCTGCTTCCGTCCGTCGGGAAACTCGAGCGAGTACGTCATGTCCTTGCCGCGCGCGTGCATGTGCGGCATCAGGTAGACGAGCTCCGCGTCCTGGATGAACGTGACCTCGGCGTACGGGCTTTCCCAGTTCGGCGTGTTCGGCGGAATCGCAAACCGCTTCGGATCGGTGGGTGAGCTGGTGAGGAACGACAGGTAACGCCGTTCGGGCGCCTTGTCGATCACCGTGAACCCGACTTTCACGTGATCGGTCAGCGCCTTCCCGTTCGGCGTGTAGTGCAGGTTGAACGTGATGTCGGAGCCGGCGGGAATCAGCTTGGCGGCATTGATCGGCCGGTAATCCGCGGCGAAGTTTCCAGGAAGATAGCAGTCTTCCGCGCCGGCCGGCGGCGGCACGCGCACTCCATCGCGAACGGTGACGGGCGTGGGATCGTCGTCGTTGCTGCGCGCGGTGCCGCTGCCGAGGAACGTCGGCCCCTTGTCGGGCAGCGCCGAGCCGTCGCCGTCGCGCTCCTTGTCCGCCCAGTACGCGACGCCGTACTTGTAGCCCGGGTTGTGCGGAACGTAGCTGATGCAGAGGTGATGCGTGATCTCCGGGAACTCCGGCTTGATCTGCACGGACGTCACCCACGTGTCTTTCTTGAAGCCGGTGGGCATGACGACCGTGATCCACTCGACGACGTTGTTCTTCGGACTTGCCGGGACGTCGGTCGTCGGACCCTCCACGACGATGTCGGGCGCGATGGCCCAGCCTTCAGGCCACCGCACTGCGGGCGGCGCGTCGCCGGGGGCGCCTTCGGGCGCGCCGGCGTCCACCCAGTTGGCGATCGGTCTGAATCTCGCGCTCGGTCAAGGAGCGGTCATTCAGGTAAGGGCCGTAATGCGGGTCCGCGAACCACGGCGGCATCTTCCTGGACGCCACCGCCGTTTTCATCGCCCTCGCGTAGGGTCGAACGGCGTCGTAGGTCATGAACGACATCGGCGCGACTTGCCCGGGCCGATGGCATGTCTGGCAATTCTTCTGAAGGATCGGCTCGACGTCTTTGTGGAAGGTGACGGTGGGAGCATCGGCGGCCAGGGTGCCGCCGGCCACGGCCGCGAAAACCACGGCCGACACTCGAAGGATTTGAAAGCGCATCCCAGCCTCCCTTGCGATGGACGTGCGCGAGTGGCCCATGATACCCGACTCCGACGGCTGTGATCCCCTGTGTCCCACGTCCCTGAGAACGAATCTCATGTTGAACTCTCCCTGACGCCCCGCTAATCTCGGCCATCGTCCGAAGGGGGCCAGAGTGCGGCGTTCATTCATAGGCATCACGCTCGCGGTCATCAGCGGGGCGGTGCTGCTGGCGGCCGAACCGCGCGACCTCCTGGCCGCGATCAGGCACGGCGACTACGCGGGGGTCCGGAGACTGCTTCAGTCTGGTGCCGAGGTCAATGCGGCAGACGAGGACGGCACCACACCCCTCATGCACGCCGTGATCGAGTCCGACGTTCGCCTGATGAAGCTCCTGATTGAGCACGGGGCCAGGGTCAACGCAAGGAACGCGCTCGATTCGACGGCTCTCATGTACGCCGCGACCAATCTGGCCAAGGCCCAGCTCCTGTTGGACGCGGGCGCCGACGTGAACGTCGTCGGGAAGCGCGGGGCGACCCCCCTGAGCGTCGCCGTGACGGCGTTCGGATCGACCCCTGTTCTGAAACTCCTCGTTGCGAACGGCGCCAGGCCGGAAGACCGCTTGATGATTGCGGCCGCGCAAAAAGGCGACCTGGAGGCCATGCGGTTTCTCCTGAATATCGGTGTGAGCGCAGGGGGGACGGACGGCGCGACGCTCTTCGCGGCGATCCTCGCGCGATGTGACGCATGCGCGCGATTGCTCATCGAGAAGGGCGCTCCTGCCAGCGGCGTCCGTGCCAACGGCGGCGGCCTGCTGAACGAAACCGCCAAGAGGGCGATGCCCGGGTTGTCCCAATTGCTTTTGGATCATGGAGCGTCCATCGAGTCGAAGGACCGTGAGGGGTTCACGCTCCTCATGCAGGCCGTTCTCTCGATGGAAGCCCCTGAGGATCGCGATCGGATGGTTCGTTGGCTCCTTTCGAAAGGCGTTGATCCGAACGCCACGAACGACCGGGGCGATACGGCCTATCAACTGGCGGCTCGCATGGGTTCTCCGTCGACGTTGAACATCCTCGTCGAAGCCGGCGCAGAAAAACTGACGGAGGACTGGCCGAAGCCGGACGGATCGGTTCGAACTGCGGACGCCGCCGTCAGGAAAATTCTTCCGCTGCTTGAAAAGAGCGGTGAGGCCGTCTTCAGGAGTCGCGGGTGTGTTTCGTGCCACAACAACTCGCTGCCGGCGATGACCGTCGCCCTGGCGCGGAAGAAGGGCTTTGCGGTCGATGAAGAGCAAGCCGCGAAGGAGCTCGGTTTTGCCGTGGCGACCGACATGCCGTTTCTCGAGCCGATGCGCCTGGGGTCCACGATTGGTGGAGGTTCAGACACGCTTGGCTACACGCTGATGGGTATGGCCGCCGCCGGATACCAGGCCAACTCGCTCACGGACGCCCACATTCATTACCTGTCGGTTTTTCAGTTCCCCGACGGCGCCTGGAGAACGACCAGCTACAGACCGCCGGAGGAGTACGGCCCGTTCACCACCACGGCCGTTGCGTTGCGTGCAATCAGGCTTTACCCAATCCCGGGCCGCCGAGCTGAATTCGAGGATCGATTCGCCCGGGCCAAGCGCTGGTTGCTGTCGGCGAAGGCCTCATCTGCGGAAGAACGTGCGATGCAACTGAACGGACTGGCGGACGCCGGAGCGACTTCCGCCGAACGCGCACCGTTCGTGATGGCGCTGAAAACGCATCAGAACAACGACGGAAGCTGGAGCCAGCTGCCGTCCTGGCCGGGCGATGCCTACGCCACAGGGGAAACGTTGTTCGCGCTGCATGTCTCAGGCGCTGTTGCGGCGCAAGATCCCGTGTACCAGAAGGGCGTGATGTGGCTGCTGCGCAATCAACTCGCGGACGGGTCGTGGTTCGTGCCCACACGAGCCGTGCCCGTCCAGCCCCACACCTTTGAAAGCGGGTTCCCGCACGGCTGGCATCAGTTCGCGTCCGATGGGGCGTCGAGCTGGTCGGCGATGGCGTTGCTCTTCACACTGCCGGACGTCCCGGCGGTGAAAGACAGTCGCAGGCAGTAGCAAAGACGGACGCACGAGGTCTTCTGTTGACATTCAACAGGAGATCGGTCAGTCTCCTCTGGAATGCCAACAGAAGTACTGCAAGGCACCCTGGATCTGATGGTGCTGCGCACGCTGGACGCCATGGGGCCGCAGCACGGGTTTGGCCTGGCCAAACGCATCCTCCAGATGTCGCAGGGCGTGCTCGACTTGAACCAGGGCACGCTCTATCCCGCGCTCCTGCGGCTCGAGCACCGGCGCTGGATCAAATCCCGCTGGGGCGTCTCGGAGAACAACCGCAAGGCCAAGTTCTATGAGCTCACGACCCGCGGCCGCCGCCAGATTCAGGAGGAGACCAGGAACTGGGAAACGACGGTGACCCTCATGGCGCGGTTCCTCGCGAAAAAGGCGGGGGACACATGATCTGGCCGCGCCTCATCGACTGGTTCCGGTGGCGCCGGCTCGACGCGGATCTGGACGCGCAGCTGACGTATCACCTCGACGCGCTCGAGGCTGAGGCACGTGTACGCGGACTGTCACCAGACCAGGCGCGCGTCGCTGCGCGACGCGCCATGGGTGGGCTCACGCAGGTCAAGGAGGCATATCGCGATCAGCTCAGCATCCCTGCGATCGACGCGCTCAGACAGGACATCCGGCACGCCCTTCGCGGCATGCGCCACAACCTCACGTTCACGGTGGCGGTCGTGCTGACGCTCGCAGTCGGCATTGGCGCGAACACCGCCGTGTTCAGCGTCCTCGACAGCGTCCTGCTCAAGCCGCTGGCGTATCCGCGGTCCGAGGAATTGGTGGCGCTCCGGCAGAGCGCGCCTGGCGCCGCGGGGGCGAGTTCTTCCGACGGGCTGAACCTCTCGCCATCGATGTATCTCACGTATGCGGAGCAGAACAGGGTCTTTCAATCCCTTGGCGTGTGGACCAGCACCATCTCGACGGTGACGGGGCTGGCCGAACCGGAGCAAGTTCGTGTGGTCCTCATCAGCGACGGCGTCCTCCAGGCCTTCAACGTTCCGCCCGCGGCCGGCCGCTGGCTTCTCTCGGGAGATCAGGTCGGAACCACGCGACCGCCCCCGAGCGTGTTCATGGCGACGTCCACGATCATGCTGGGCTACGGGTACTGGCAGCGGCGCTTTGGAGGCGAACGATCCGTGATCGGACGCACCATTACCGTCGATTCACGCCCGAAGCAAATCGTCGGTGTCATGCCTCAGGGGTTCCGGATCGGCAGTGCCGAAGCGGATGTGATCTGGCCGGCCGCTTTCGATCGAGGAAGACTGACCTTAGGCGGTTTCAATTATCAGGGCGTCGCTCGGCTCAGGCCGGGAACCTCGATCGCGCAGGCGAACGCCGACGTGGCCCGAATGGTCCCGATCTGGATGGACTCCTGGTCGGATGGACCGGGCACAAGCCCTCGAGCGTACGAGACGTGGAGGATCGCACCGGCCCTTCGTCCTCTCAAGGAAGACGTGGTCGGCAGCGTCACCGACGTGGTGTGGGTGGTGATGGCGACCATCGCCCTGGTGATGCTCATCGCCTGTGCCAACGTCGCGAATCTGCTGCTGGTCAGGACGGAGGTGCGGCAGAGGGAGCTGTCGGTCCGGGCGGCGCTCGGTGCAAGCCGCGGACGGATCATCCGGAGCCTGCTCGTCGAAAGCGTGCTGCTGGGCCTGATAGGCGGCGCACTGGGAACAGGACTCGCGTACGCCGGCTTGCGCGTGTTGCTGGCCATCGGTCCGGCGAATCTTCCGCGGCTGAGCGAAATCTCGCTGGATGCGCGAACCCTCGGATTCGCTGCGCTGCTCTCGCTGTTGTCGAGTGTGTTGTTTGGACTCATCCCTGCGCTGAAATACACCGGTCCGGGATCGCGGCCTCCCTGGCGAGCATCGGCCGCACAGCGAGCGCGAGCCGGCAGCGAACCCGCGTTCGCAGCGTGCTGGTGGTGGTTCAGGTGGCGATCGCGCTGGTGCTTCTGGTGAGTGCCGGGTTGATGATTCGCACATTCGAGTCGATGCGGACCGTCGATCCGGGATTCACCGCACCCCGAGCGTCTCCAGATCATGCGGATCTTCATCGCGGCATCGCACGCGTCTGACCCGGAACGGGTGACGCGCATGCAGAACGACATTCAGGACCGGCTGTCGTCGATTCCGGGTGTGACCTCGGCGGCGTTCGGCAGCGCGATGCCGATGGAGGGGTTCGGCCAGAACCTGGGCGTCTCGAACCTGGGCGCCGTCCGCGCGGACGATCGGGCGGATCCGGGATCGGGCAGCCCGCCGCTGCGCTCATTCAAGTACGCCTCGCCCGACTTCTTCAAAACTGCGGGCACGAGGCTGCTCGCGGGCCGCGAGATCACCTGGACAGAGGTCTACGGCCTGAGGCCGGTCGTGACGATCTCCGAGAGTCTTGCCCGCGAACTCTGGCGGACGCCGGCGGCCGCGCTCGGCAAACGGCTCCGCCAGGATCGCGGCATGACTCCACATGAAGTCATCGGTGTTGTACAGGATGTGCGTGAAAACGGCCTGAACCAGCCGGCGCCCTCAATCGTGTACTGGCCGACGATGTCCGCCTCCGTGAACGCCTCGGCGGGCCGGCCGAATGCGATACGCCAGGTGACGTTCATCATTCGCAGCGAGCGCGCGGGTACGGAAGCGTTTGTGAATCAGATCCGGCAAGCCGTGTGGTCGGTGAATTCGAGCCTGCCCGTGTCGCCGCTGACCATGAGCGAAGTCTACGATCGCTCGCTCGCACGGACTTCCTTCACGCTGGTGATGCTGGCGATTGCCGCGACGATGGCTCTGCTTCTGGGCGTTGTCGGCATCTACGGCATGATCTCCTACGCGGTCTCGCAGAGAAGGCGCGAGATTGGTATTCGCGCGGCGCTCGGCGCGCAGGAGCGCGAGCTGAAACGAATGTTCGTGCGCCACGGGCTGGCACTGGCGGCCATGGGCGTCGCGATAGGCCTGGGCGCGGCGGCGGGTTTAGCGCGCCTGATGTCTTCGTTGTTGTACGGCATCACGCCATTCGATCCGATGACGTACGCGGTGGTGCCGGTCATCCTGGCTATTGCCACTGTCCTCGCGAGCTATCTCCCCGCGCGACGGGTGGTTGCCGTCGATCCGGTGGAAGCTCTCAGGTCGGAGTAGCGCCAGCCTCGGGGTCGGCACCCGGTTCGTCGGCGTCGCTGAAGGCCACGCGGAGAAGGGCGAATCAGCGCCTCTACGCCGGGCGATGCGCGCGGAGGAACGAATGAATCTGGCGGACCGCCAGGGGAATGCGCTCCTTCGGTTCCTTCCACGGAAACATGCTCACCTCGGCTCGCGGCGCGAGCATCGCGCACTCCATCGCGACCGCGTAGGGGTGCGCGGGGACCTCGTCCGGGAGCACCAGGATGGGGTTCTGGCACGCGCGCACGAAATCGCGCGTCACGGTGAACATGAAATCAGGATCGGTCTCGAACATCCTCGTCACGAATTGCTCGGCCGTCTGTCGCGGAACTTCGGGGCGCTTCGCGGTAATCTGCGCCGGCCAGCCCTTCCAGAATGCGCCCGGGTACGCGGGATCGCGCATCTCCGGACGCCAGCCCACGGGCTGGGCCAGCACCGCTCCGGCAATACGACTGGGTGCGCGCTTGAGCAAACTCCAGATGAACGGACCGCCAATGCAGAAGCCCATCACCATGAACCTGTCGATACCGAGGTGGTCCATCAGGCCGAGTTGATCGTCGGCGTAGGACTCCCAGGGTCGATCAACCTCAATCGGTCCGGTGGACTGGCCGCCGGGCGCGTTGCGCAGGTCCGCGGTGATGCAGCGATACTCGCCCTTGAACTCGTCAATCGCGTTGAACGGCGCGTTGCCTCTGAAGAAGCCAATCGTCGAGTTCAGGCCCCCGCCCGGGAGCAGCAAGAGCGGGACGCCCGCGCCGGCCTCCTCGTAGTAGATGCGAACGGCGCCCTTTTCGTAAAATTTCCCCGCTTCACCGGCGCCCGGTTGCTGCGCCAGCACGCGTGGGACGGCCGCCGTTGCGGCCGCCGCAGCCGCCGCGGCCAGTAGCGCACGTCTTTTCGGGTCCATCGACGGCCTCCCTGGCGGCACATTATAGGCGGAGCGACTGCCGGAGGAAACGTCGCTCCGCGCCGCACCTCAGCACCACGCGACGTGCCTTCCACTGCCTGCTGTTTGGAACGCGCCGCGGAGAGATCTTCGAATCTCGCGAGGCGAGCGCCTGGCCGACATGTCCGTGCTCGAGAACATCGGCCTCGGCCAGATCGATCGGCTGGATGACGACAGGCGCGTCCTGACCGCGGCGTGGAATGGCGGGCCCATGAAGTTGTCAGGAGGGTTCCCGGCGGCCTGCGCCAGATGCTGGGGCGGCGGTTCGAAGGCGGCGTCGACCTGTCCGGAGGAGAGTGGCAGAAGATCGCCCTCGCACGCGCATACGTGCGCGACGCGCAGATTCTCATCTCAACGAGCCCTCCGCGTCGCTCGACGCCGCGGCGGAGTTCGAGCTCTTCTCTAAATTCGCTTCGCTGAGTGAAGGGCGGACCGCGGTTCTGATCTCCCATCGCTTCTCCACCGTGAAGATATGTGCGAACATCCCGCGGATTCCGTCCCCAGCGCCCGAAGACCGTACCGGCGCGCCGCCGTGTGCTTCAATTTGTGTTGTCGCAGTCGAGCGACTAAAATCCGCAGCGATAGTGCCGCCACGGGGAAACGGCAGCGCGCGGGGAACCAAAGCATGCGAAAACAAATCCTATCGGCACTCGTGATCATGGCGACCGTATCCCTGGCTGGCCAGTCATTGAAGAACGGGAACGCGTGGACCGTGCCCAGGACGCCCGATGGGCATCCGGACATGCAGGGCGTGTGGGCGAACAACAGCATGACGCCGCTCGAGCGGCCGCTGTCATTCGGCATGCGCGTCACGATGACGGATGCGGAGCTCGATGCCCTCAAGAAGCGGGCCACGGCGATGATGGACGGCGGGGATGCCTTCTTCGCCGACGAACTGTTCAACGCCGCCGTGGAAGGCAAGACGAAGTTCAAGTCGGCGGACACGGAAACGGGCAACTACGACCAGACGTGGTTGTCTGACCGCGTGTTCGACAACCGCACGTCGCTCATCATCGACCCGCCGGATGGCCGCATTCCCGCCTTCGCTCCCGAAGCCGTGGAGCGCGCGCGGGAACAGGCAGCCGCCCGTCAGGCCAGGGGACCGGCGGACCAGGCGCAGGACTTGTCGCTTGGCACGCGGTGCGTCACCTTCGGCACACCGAACCTGCGGGCGGGGTACCAGAGCTACTTCGAGATCACGCAGGGCCCCGGTGTCTTCGCCCTCAGCAGCGAGATGATCCACGACACACGGATTTTCCCGACCGGCGGCGGACCGCACGTGTCGAAGGCGCTGAGGCAGTACCACGGCGATTCGCGCGCCCATTGGGAGGGCGACACGCTGGTGGTGGACACGACCAATTTCGTGCCGAACGCCTTCCGCCTCACAAACACGGAACGGCTGCACGTCACCGAGAAATTCCGGCGCGTGGCCGCGGACACGGTCGAGTACTACGTGACGATCGACGACCCCGCGACGTGGTCGCGCCCGTGGACGTTGATGATCCTGCTCAAGAAGACCGGCGAACGGGCGTTCGAGTACGCCTGCCACGAGGGGAATTACGGCTTGCCGGCGATCCTCAGCGGCGCGCGCTCGCAGGAGAGCGGCCGATGAAATCGAGCGGGCTTGCAATGGCCCTCAGTGTTCTGGGCGCGCTCGGCGCGATGCATGTGGCCGTCGCCGGCGACTCCAGCCCTGGAACGAACGCTGCGGCACGCGTCCTCCGGCTCGGCCAGAACGTCGAACGCGCCGAATCCGTGCGCGCCGTCAAACGCGTTCAGGAGATGTACGCGCAGTACTCGCAGTTCGGGCTGTGGACAGACATGGCCGCGTTGTTCGCCGACGACGCCCGGTTGTCATACGGCAAGGATAACGAACAGGGACGCGAGCCCATTCAGAAGTACTTCCTCAGCAAGTTCGGCGAAGGGACAGACGGCCTCAAGCCCGGCGGCCTGCACACGCAGATGGTCCTGCGGCCGCTCATCAACGTCTCGGCCGACGGCCTGAGCGCGAAAGGCCGCTGGTGGGAATTTTCGATGACCGGCCAGTTCGGCGTGAAGGCGGAGTGGGCGGCTGGCATTTTCGAGAACGAGTACGTGCGGGAGCGCGGCGTGTGGAAGATCTCCCGCATGCGCTACAACCCGATGTTCGCGGGACCCTACGCGACGGGCTGGCGCAACGTGGACGAGGACCAGAAGATCGTCCCGTACCACTTCACGCCGGACGAAACGGGAGTCCCCGTGCCGGATCTACCGGCGTCGGCAATCTCGTCCGCGGATCCGAAGATCGATCCGAAAATGACGCTTCCTGCGGCGCTCTCGGCACTGGAACAGCGCATTGCGGTGATGAACGACGAAGACAAGGTCCGGAACCTGCAGAACGCCTACGGCTATTACATGGACCGGAAGATGTGGGACGACGTCACCGATCTCTTCACGGCCGACGGCGTCCTCTCGATCGCGAACCTCGGCGTCTATGACGGCCCGAAGGGCATCCGTCGCGCGCTCGAACGCAGCGGGCCGGCCGGCCTGCGGCACGGCCAGCTGAACGAGCTCATGCAACTCGACATGGCGGTCGCCATCGAGCCCGGCGGCATGGAAGCGCGCGCGCGCGGCCTGGAGTTCGGCATGCTCGGTGAGGCCGACAGGGGGACCGCGTTCTACACGCTGGCCGTCTTCGAGAACCGGTACGTGAAGGAGAACGACATCTGGCGGATCCGCGAGATGCGGATGTTCCCGATGATGAAAACCGAGTACGCGCAGGGCTGGGCGAAGAACCGGGCGACCGATCCGGCGCCGGATGCAGGCCACGCGCCCGATCATTCGGTGCTGGCTTCTGACGTCATGAAGCCGGGCGCCATCCCGGTGTTCTTGACACCCAACCCCGCGACCGGAAAGCCTGTGAGCCTCCCGCCCGGCGCCGGCACCGTTGGCGACGAGCGCTGGCTTCCGGCCCCCGCGATCCGCAAACCGCCGGTGCCCTCAGCCGACCTCGACGCGCGGATCAAGGAAGCGGAGCGGCGGCTCGCCGTCTCGAAAGCGTGGGACGGCGCCGAGAACATGAACTCCGCGTACGGCGACTACCTCGACGATCTCGATTTCGGGCCGCTCGGAAAACTCTTCGCGCGGAATGGCACCAAGGAGGTTCCGTTCAGCGGCGTGTACGTCGGCCGCGCGCGCATCATCGCCCGCGACGCGACGTCGCCGCCGCCCGGCTCCCGGCCCAGGGTCATGCTGCCCCTCCACTGGCGGACCCAGCCGGTGATCCTCGTCGCGAGCGACGGGCGCTCCGCATCCATTCGCTCGCGCCTGTTCCAGCCGGCCGCGAGCCGCACCCGCGCGATGGGCTTCGCGGGCGGGATGTATCACGACCAGGTCGTCCTCGAAGACGGCGTGTGGAAGCTGTGGAGCGTGACGATCGACGAACACTACTTCTCCTCGCCCACGTACGAAGGCGGCTGGTCGTCGGCGAAGGATCCCGATCCGGCCCTCGCGCGCCGGCCGGCGGCGCAGCCGAATGACTACCCGCCCGACATTCCCCTGACCGCGCTCGGTGAACGCGAGCGGGGGTTCCGCGGCGGCACGGGTGAGATGATCGTCTGGCCGTCCATCCTGCCGATGTGGTTTCACTACAAGAACCCCGTCAGCGGGCGTGTCCCCGAACACTACTGGCCGGACTGCATTACCTGCCTGCAGCACCCCGAGACCAGCATGAAAAACCACGGTTATCTGCTGCCGCCTTCCTGAAGGATTGGATCGATGCCGTTCAGCCGTGTCGCGGAGAACCGTATCCGGGAGGCGATGGAGCAGGGGCAGTTCGAGAACCTGCCGGGCGCCGGCCAGCCGCTGAACCTCGAGGAGTACTTCAGCACCCCCGAGGATCTGCGGATGGCTTATTCGATTTTGAAGAGCGCCAATTGCGCTCCGGTGGAAGTCGAGCTGGTGAGCGAGATCGCACGCCTGGAGCGGGCCCTCGCGCACAACGAAGACCCGTCAACCCGCAAAATCCTTCAGCGCACGCTCACGGACCGCCAGACGCAGCTTGCCGTGATGCTCGAACGGCGATCGCGCAGCCGCCGAACCTGACGACGCCTGCCTACGGCTCGGCGCGGTAGATCGTCCAGTCGCCGTCAGCGGCGACCCATTGCAGATCGAATGCGCGATTGCACAGCGCCAGCAGTTCCGGGGTGGCGCGGCTTGAATCGACGACGATCCAGCCGATGTTGAGTTCCTTCCGTCTCGTCCTCGCGCGCGCGACCGCTTGATCCAGCCTGGCAGGATCGACGCGCTGTCCTTCGCTCAGCTCGAGGAGCACGCCCATGAGCGGCAGCCGCTCGTAGCGTTTCACCGCACCTGCCGGTAAGCGGGAGAGGTACCCGCCCGCCAGCGGCTTTCCGTGGACCGTCTGCTGATACTGCGAAATCGAATGCTGTGCGCCCCTGCCACCCAGGCCGTCATGGAGTCCGAACGGTAGATTCAGGACGCGGACGGGACGAGGGTCGTCGGCAATCGTCTGGAACACCGGCGAGATGCCCGCGTCGGCGAGCAGGCGCGGCCCCGGCCACAATTCGAACAGCAACAGCGTCCGCGACCACGGCGAAGACCACATGTGGACGGGTGGAGCGCTGGCGCAAGCTGCTGGACGGCCAGCGCCAGCAGCATCGACACACCAAGCGAGGTCAGCACCACGAGACGAGTGGGCATCCGGGCGGCGCCGATGATCGGAGCGTAGCGGAGGAGCGCCCAGGGGGTCGGCAGGTACGTATCGATTCCGCCGACCTTCACGAACGGGCCGAGCGACAACACGGCGAACACCGCGCTGAACGCCAGCCAGCCGCCGTGAGGACGCTGGCGTGTCTTCCACGCGGCCCAGGCGATCGTCAGCAGCGCCACCCACCCCAGGCTGGCGGCGTTTTCAACCGGTCCGTTTGGACGTTCACTCAGCCACGTCAACCACGATGCCGGCGCCCAGGGATGGAGTGGGTTGGGAATCGCGTACGCAAGAAGGTCGATGCCGGGCGAGCTGCTGCGCCACAGCGGGGACGGGTTCGCCGCCAATGGCGACCCGAGGGGCGAGGTGAACGCCGACAGCATCGGTGCCAGTCCCACCAGAATCGCGGCGATGCCAACCATTGAAAATCGAGCGGTCGCCCAGGTGACGGGGAGGACGGACAGACGCGGCCGCCTGGTCACTGCCCAGCGAAGCATGAGCAGCACGGAAAGCAGCAGCATCGGCGTGTACAGCCGCGTGATGCTCACGGTGATTCCCCGCAGCACGAACCGGCGTCCGCCGGAGAGCGCGACCGCCACAATGAGCCCGCTGGCGGCGAAGATCCCGAGATCGATGAGCATCGTGGGCCAGGTCGATCGGTACTCGCTCGGCAGGAAGTCGAGCGTGAAGGCCGAGTGACCCACCATGAAGAGGAGTATCAGCAGGCAATAGACGGCATAGTACGGGTCGCAGAAGAAAGCCCAGGCGACGACGGCCCCTGACGCGATCGCCAGGCGGTACGTCGGGCGCCGGGACATCCGGACATCAGCAGCCCGAACACCGGGAGCGGCGCAGCCAGCACAAGGCTGAGATGGGCGGTCGCGCGGAACATCATGAACGACGAAAATCCGAAGGCTGCGCCGCCGATCCACGCGGCCCATGCATCGCCCGTCCGCGCACGGGCGTACAGGAACATCGCATAGGCGCTGAGGACGATGGCGAAGAGCGTCATCAGGTTGAACGTGGCCACGATGCCCAGCCGCGGGATGAGCGGCAGCGCCAGGACGTCGGCAAACGCCGTGTAGTTCTGGAGCGAGAGCGGTGCCGGCGGCGTCAGCGCCAGGATCGCCGACGTGAAGAACGGCGAGCTGTGCCTCACCATGATTTCGTGGCGGAACACCCAGAAATTCCAGACGTACGCGCCGAGATCTTCAGCGGGCGAACCGAGGAAGGCGCTGTTCAACCGGGTGGGCAGCGGCCACGAATAGAGCACCGCAATGACGGCGTACGACACGAGCGCCGCAAGGTCCGACCGGAACGCCCTGGCACGACGCGCCGCTCGAATGAGCACTGGCACCGAAGAGGGTATGCGAAAAATCAGCCTGGGCAGAACAATTTTTTTTCGCAGCCGCTCGACCGACGCCGCGGACGCTACGGTCTGGCTGGAAGGTGAACGGTGAAAGTAGACCCGCGGCCCGGGCCATCGCTGTCGGCGGTGACCGTCCCGCCGTGGAGCTCCACCAGATGCTTGACGATGGCGAGGCCGAGGCCGAGGCCCGATGACTGGCGGTTCGTCCCCGCGTCCTCCTGACGGAAGCGCTCGAAGACGAACGGCAGGAACGAGGGCGAAATACCACATCCGTCGTCCTCGATCGTCACCGAGACACCCGTGCCGACACGCTCCGCGCGCGCGCACACGTGCCCTCCGGCTGGAGTGAACTTGATCGCGTTGTCCAGCACGTTCCTGAGGACTTGTTCGATACGCCTCGCATCCGCCTCGAGCTCGAGGCCCTCAGGCGGCGTGGTCTCGTGGACCTGGACGAAGCGTGCCTCGGCCGTCGGCGCAAGGCCTTCGATCGTGGCGTGGAGGATGCTGGCGATATCCACTCGCGCAAGGTCGAGGGTGATGTTGCCTGATGCGAGGCGGCTCATGTCCAGCAGTTCTTCGATCATCCGCGCCTGAAGCTTCGCGTTCCGCTGCAGGACGGCGAGGACCGATGGGACGTCGCGAACCGACTTTCCGGTGATGAGAATGTCGATCCAGCCGAGGATCACGTTCATCGGCGTGCGGAGCTCGTGGCTGAGAATCGCGAGGAACTCGTCTTTGAGGCGGCTCTGGCGTTCGGCTTCGTCGCGCGCCTGCCGTTCGCTCGTCAACAGGCGATCCAGCTCGCCGGCGGCCATCCGCTCCGCGGTTATATCGCGGCTGATGCCGACCATTCGGCCGCCGTCGGTATCGAGAACGACGCGTCCGCGTTCCTTAATCCACGCGACGCTGCCGTTTTGCCGCACCGCGCGATACTCCGCTTCGTAGACCCCGCTGCGGAGGGCCGCGCTCACCGCGGCCTCAACATGCGGGTGATCGTCGGGATGAATGGCGCGCACGATCCGCTTGTCCTCGCCGAACGAACCCTCCGGAAAGCCGAACAGCCGTTCCGGGTCGGCCGACCAGCGCATCTGTCCCGAGCTGAGGTCCCATTCCCACGCGCCGATGCGGGCGACTTCCAGCGCCATGCTGAGGCGCTCTTCGTTTTCGCGGACCTCCCGGTTGGCCCGGGTCAGCTCGTTCGTCCGCTCGCGCACGCGGTACTCGAGCTCCTGATTGGCACGCTGCAGCGCAGCCTGCGCGTCCTCGCGCTGCGCAATCTCCCGTTGCAGCGCCAGGTTCAAGTCGGCGAGCGCGCGGGCTTTTCGAAACGCGTCGACGAAGACACCGACTTTGGACCGCAGGATGGTGGCGTTGACGGGCTTGCTGAGATAATCCACACCGCCTGCGCCGTATCCCCGCAGGACGTCGTCTTCGTCGACCGAATGGGCGGTCAGGAACAGGATGGGTACGTCCTGTGATCGCTTCCGCCGCTTGATGAGCGTGGCGAGCTCGAGCCCGTTCATGCCGGGCATCTTGATATCCAGGACGAGCGCGGCAAACTCATCCCGTACCAGGCACAGCAGCGCATCGTCGGCGGATGAAGCCCGCACCAGGGTGCAGTCGGTGTCCCCGAGCATCGCCTCGAGGACATCGAGATTCCGCGGCTGATCGTCGACGATCAGCACCTTCGGCTTGTCTGCCGCGGCGGCGGTCAACGATAGAGCCATACTCGAAGCAGCGACAGCAGCTGATCGGTGTTCACCGGCTTCGCGATGTAGTCGGACGCCCCGGCCTGCAGGCACTTCTCGCGGTCGCCTTTCATCGCCTTGGCGGTCAGCGCGAGGATCGGCAGCGTTCGCATGTCCGGTTGATTGCGAATTTCCCGCATCGTTTCATACCCGTCCATCTCGGGCATCATGATATCCATGAGGACGACGCTCAAGTCCGGCGTCGACTCGATTATATCGATTGCCTGGCGTCCGTTCGTGGCGCTGACGACTTCCATCTCCTGGTTCTCGAGCAGCGTCGCGAGCGCGAAGATGTTGCGCGCGTCGTCATCCACGACGAGCACCTTGCGGCCCCGGAGCACGTCGTTCGAGTTGTGGAGGCGTTCGAGGAGGGCTCGTTTGGCGGGCGGCAGATTGGCCACCACGCGGTGAAGGAACAGGGCGGTCTCGTCGAACAGCCGCTCGGGCGACTGGACGTCCTTGAGCACCACGCTCTTGGCAACCCGCTTCAGCCTGATCTCTTCGTCGGTGGTCAGCTCTTTACCCGTGAACACGACAACGGGAAGGTCCCGCAGCGTGCCTTCGGCCTGCATCCGCTCGAGCAGCTCGAATCCGCTCATGTCGGGAAGGCGCAGGTCCACGACGCAGCAATCGAATGGGCTGTCGTCGAGCGCCTCGAGCGCCGCCGCGCCGGACCCGACGGCCGCGACATCGATATCGTCGTGGAGGAGCAGCTCGACGATGCTTTGCCGCTCGATGTCGTTGTCTTCGATCACCAGCAACCGCCGTTTGTGCGGCTCGATGTAAGTCTTGATGCGATTCAAGGCCTGCTCGAGATCCTCCGTCGTGGCCGGCTTGACCAGGTACGAAAATGCCCCGTGCGCGAGGCCGTGCTGGCGTTCCTCTTCGACCGACAGCATCTGGACGGGAATGTGCCGGGTCGTCGGGTCGAGCTTGAGACTGTTCAGCACGGTCCAGCCCAGCATGTCGGGCAGGAACACGTCGAGCGTAATGGCTGTCGGCAGGTACTGCCTTGCCAGCGACATGGCCGACTGCCCGCGGTTGGCCACGATGCCCTTGAAGCCCTGGTCGCGGGCGAGCCCGAGCAGCACGCGGGCATAATGCGGGTCGTCATCGACGATCAGCAGGATCTGATCGCCCTCCTCGATGTCGAGTCGGTCGTCGGTCACCACTTCCTCGGCCTTGGCGACCGCCAGCACCGGCAACACGGGCAGGTTGGGCCGCACGTCGGCACCCGAGATGGCGGTTGACGGTGCGGTGACCGCGCGCGCCGGACCGGTATAAGTGATCGGCAGGAACAGCGTGAACGTGCTCCCCTGGCCGGGAACGCTGGCGAGCCTGATTTCGCCTCCGAGCAGGGTGGCGAGCTCACGGCTGATGGCCAGCCCCAGGCCCGTGCCGCCGTACTTGCGGCTCGTCCCGGCGTCGGCCTGCTGGAACGCCTCGAAGATGAGACGCTGCTTTTCCGCGGGGATCCCGATGCCGGTATCGCTGACTTCAATCGCCACGGCGCTCGGCGCGAAACGCAGGATCGGGTGATCCGGCGACCAGCCGGAAACCGCCGACTGAATGCGCATCGACACGTGGCCCTGCGAGGTGAACTTGAAGGCGTTCGACAGCAGGTTCTTCAGGATCTGCTGCAGCCGCTTCGGGTCGCTCGAGAACGAGCGGGGAAGCGTGTTGTCGATGTCCACCTGGAACGCGAGGTTCTTGGATTCCGCCATGTGGTGGAATGTGCGCTCGACATTGTCGCGCAGCGCGCTGAAGGCGATCTCTTCCGCTTCGACGGTGACCGTGCCCGATTCGATCTTCGACAGGTCGAGAATATCGTTGATCAGCGTCAGCAGGTCCGTGCCCGAGGAGTGGATGTTCTTGGCGAAGTCCACCTGCTTGGGCGAGAGATTCCCGCCGCCGTTCTCGGCGAGCTGCTGGCCGAGGATCAAAATCGAATTGAGCGGCGTGCGGAGCTCGTGCGACATGTTCGCGAGGAACTCCGACTTGTATTTCGACGTCAGGGCGAGCTCGGCCGCCTTCTCTTCCAGCGCGCGTCTTGCCTGCTCGACTTCCTTGTTCTTGCGCTCCACTTCCACGTTCTGCTCGGCGAGCTGCTTCGCCTTCGACGCCAGTTCCTGGTTGGTCTGCTGCAGCTCGGTCTGGCGGGTCTGGAGCTCGATGGTCAGCTGCTGCGACTGCTGCAGCAGGTTCTCCGTCCGCATCGTCGCTTCAATCGTATTCAGCACGACGCCGATGGACTGCGTCAGCTGTTCGAGGAACGAGAGGTGGGTCGTGGTGAACGGCTCGAGCGAGGAGAGCTCGATGACCGCCTTGGTTTCGCCCTCGAACAACACCGGCAGCACGACGATGTTCTTCGGCTTCGCGCTGCCGAGGCTGGAGTGGACGCGCGTGTAGGAAGCCGGGACCTTCGTGATGAGCAGGCGCTGTTTCTCGAGCGCGCACTGCCCGACGAGCCCCCTGCCGACCTCGATGCGCTGCGCCTGCTGATCGCCGATCGCGTACCCGGCGAGCAGCGAGAGCGTCGGTGCCGCGTCCGCCACGTCGCCGAGCATCTGGTAGACCGCGCCCTGCTGCGCGCTGACCAGCGGGGCCAGCTCCGAGAGCAAACGCTGGCCGACCGTCACCAGGTCGCGCTGCCCCTGCAGCATATTGGTGAAACGGGCCAGGTTGGTTTTCAACCAGTCCTGCTCCTGGTTGCGATCGGTCGTGCCGCGCAGGTTGTTGATCATCGTGTTGATGTTGTCCTTGAGCTCGGCCACTTCGCCGCGCGCCTCGACCTGAATCGATCGGGTCAGGTCGCCCTTGGTGACGGCGGTGGCGACCTCGGCGATCGCGCGCACCTGGTTGGTGAGGTTGGCGGCCAGCAGGTTGACGTTGCCGGTCAAGTCCTTCCAGGTACCGGCAGCCCCGGGCACGTTGGCCTGCCCGCCCAGCCGCCCTTCCACGCCGACCTCGCGCGCCACGTTGGTGACCTGTTCGGCGAAGGTCGCCAGCGTGTTCGTCATGTTGTTGATCGTGTCCGCGAGTGCCGCGACCTCGCCTTTCGCCTCGACCGTCAGTTTCTGACTGAGGTTCCCGTCGGCGACCGCGGTCACCACCTTGACGATGCCGCGGACCTGATCGGTCAGGTTGGCGGCCATGACGTTCACCGAATCCGTCAGGTCCTTCCACGTCCCGCCGACGCCGGGCACTTCGGCCTGGCCACCGAGACGGCCTTCCGTGCCGACCTCGCGCGCGACGCGCGTGACCTCGGCGGCGAACGATCGGAGCTGGTCGACCATCGTGTTGATGGTGTTCTTCAACTCGAGGATCTCGCCTTTGACGTCGACCGAAATCTTGCGCGAGAGGTCGCCGCGGGCGACGGCGGTCGTGACTTCCGCGATGTTCCTGACCTGGGCGGTCAGGTTGGCGCCCATGACGTTGACCGAGTCGGTGAGATCCTTCCACGTGCCGGCGACGCCCGGCACCACCGCCTGCACGCCCAGGCGGCCCTCCGTGCCGACTTCGCGCGCGACGCGCGTCACCTCGGACGCGAACGACCGCAGCTGCTCGACCATCGCGTTGATGGCTTCTTTGAGCTGGAGGATTTCGCCGCGGACGTCGACGGTGATCTTCTTGGAGAGGTCCCCGTTGGCGACGGCGATGGTGACGTCGGCGATGTTGCGGACCTGGCCGGTGAGGTTCGACGCCATCGAGTTGACGTTGTCGGTGAGGTCCTTCCACGTCCCGGCGACGCCCGGCACGGCCGCCTGGCCGCCGAGCTTGCCTTCGGTGCCGACCTCGCGGGCGACGCGGCTGACTTCCGAGGCGAAGGCGTTCAGCTGATCCACCATCGTGTTGATGGTGTTTTTCAGCTGGAGGATTTCGCCCTTCACGTCGACCGTGATCTTGCGCGACAGGTCGCCGCGCGCGATCGACGTGGCGACGTCGGCGATGTTGCGGACCTGGCCCGTCAGGTTCGACGCCATCGAGTTGACGTTGTCGGTGAGATCCTTCCACGTGCCTCCCACTCCGGGCACCTCGGCCTGGCCGCCGAGCTTGCCCTCGGTGCCGACCTCGCGCGCGACGCGCGTCACTTCGGCGGCAAACGATCGCAGCTGCTCGACCATCGTGTTGATCGTGTCTTTGAGCTGGAGGATTTCGCCGCGGACGTCGACGGTGATCTTCTTGGAGAGGTCGCCGGTCGCCACCGCCACCGTGACTTCGGCGATGTTCCGGACCTGCGCGGTCAGATTGCCGGCCATCTGGTTCACGTTATCGGTGAGGTCCTTCCAGGTGCCGGCCACACCCGTCACCACGGCCTGGCCGCCCAGCTTGCCGTCGGTGCCCACTTCGCGCGCGACGCGGCTGACCTCCGACGCGAACGCGTTCAACTGATCGACCATCGTGTTGATGGTGTTCTTCAACTCGAGGATCTCGCCCTTCACGTCGACCGTGATTTTGCGGGAGAGGTCGCCGTGGGCGACCGCCGTCGCCACCTCGGCGATGTTGCGCACCTGCCCGGTGAGGTTCGAGGCCATGAAGTTGACGTTGTCGGTGAGGTCCTTCCACGTGCCGGCCACACCGGTGACCACCGCCTGGCCGCCCAGCTTTCCCTCGGTCCCTACTTCGCGGGCGACGCGCGTCACCTCCGAGGCGAAGGCGTTGAGCTGATCGACCATCGTGTTGATGGTGTTCTTGAGCTCGAGGATCTCGCCCTTCACGTCGACGGTGATCTTGCGCGATAAATCCCCGTTGGCGATGGCGGTCGCGACGTTGGCGATGTTGCGGACCTGGCCGGTGAGGTTCGAGGCCATCGAATTCACGTTGTCGGTCAGGTCCTTCCACGTGCCGGCCACGTCGGGGACCTCTGCCTGGCCGCCCAGCTTGCCTTCCGTCCCGACGTCGCGCGCGACGCGGCTGACTTCCGACGCGAACGCATTCAGCTGATCGACCATCGTGTTGATCGTGTTTTTCAGCTGAAGAATCTCGCCTTTCACGTCCACGGTGATCTTGCGCGACAGGTCGCCCTTCGCGATGGCGGTGGCCACATCGGCGATGTTGCGCACCTGCCCGGTCAGGTTCGAGGCCATCGAGTTCACGTTGTCGGTGAGGTCCTTCCACGTGCCTGCCACGCCGGGAACCGCGGCCTGGCCGCCGAGCTTTCCTTCGGTGCCCACCTCGCGTGCCACGCGGCTGACTTCCGACGCGAACGCGTTCAACTGATCGACCATCGTGTTGATGGTGTTCTTCAGCTCGAGGATCTCGCCCTTCACGTCGACGGTGATCTTGCTCGACAGGTCGCCGCGCGCGATCGACGTCGCGACGTACGCGATGTTGCGTACCTGGCCGGTCAGGTTCGACGCCATCGAGTTCACGGAGTCCGTCAGGTTCTTCCAGGTGCCGGCGACCCCAGGCACCACGGCCTGGCCGCCGAGCTTGCCTTCGGTGCCGACTTCACGGGCGACACGGGTGACCTCCGACGCGAAACCGTTCAACTGATCCACCATCGTGTTGATGGTGTCCTTCAGCTCGAGGATCTCTCCTTTGACGTCCACGGTGATCTTGCGCGACAGGTCGCCGCGCGCGACCGCGGTCGTCACCTCGGCGATGTTGCGGACCTGCGCGGTGAGGTTCGTGCCCATCGCATTCACCGAATCGGTGAGGTCCTTCCAGGTACCGGCGACATCCGGCACTTCGGCGCGGCCGCCGAGTTTGCCTTCGGTGCCGACCTCGCGCGCGACGCGGCTCACTTCGGACGCAAACGCATTCAGCTGATCGACCATCGTGTTGATGGTGTTCTTCAGCTCGAGAATCTCGCCCTTCACGTCGACGGTGATCTTCCGCGACAGGTCCCCGCGGGCGACCGCCGTCGTCACGCCGGCGATATTTCTCACCTGCGCCGTCAGGTTGGACGCCATCGCGTTGACTGAGTCCGTCAAATCCTTCCACGTACCCGCGACGCCGGGAACGACGGCCTGCCCGCCGAGCTTCCCGTCGGTTCCCACCTCGCGCGCCACGCGCGTCACCTCGGCCGCGAACCCGCGCAGCTGGTCCACCATGGTGTTGATGGCTTCCTTGAGCTGCAGGATCTCGCCGCGGACGTCGACGGTGATTTTCTTGGACAGGTCGCCGTTGGCGACCGCGATCGTCACGTCGGCGATATTGCGCACCTGCGCCGTCAGGTTGCCGGCCATCTGGTTCACGGATTCGGTGAGTTCTTTCCAGACACCCGAGACGCCGCGGACCTGCGCCTGGCCTCCGAGTTTTCCTTCAGTGCCTACCTCGCGCGCCACCCGGGTCACCTCCGACGTGAACACCGAGAGCTGATCGATCATCTTGTTGACGAGCTTGGCTGAGCGCAGGAACTCGCCGTCGAGCGGGCGGCCGTCCACCTCGAGGGCCATCGACTGCCCGAGATCGCCTTTCGCCACGGCGCCGACCGCTCGCGTGACCTCCGTCGTCGGCCACACCAGGTCGTCGATCAACATGTTGATGGCGGCGACTTCGTCGGCCCATCCGCCGATGACGCCCGTCACCATCATTCGTTGTTTCAGCTTTCCTTCTTTGCCGACGACGCGCGACACGCGCTCCGTTTCTTTCGAACGGCGCTCGCTCACCGCGGCAATGTCGTTGAAGGTGTCGGCGATCTTGCCGTTGAGGCCGGTCACGTCGGCGGGCAGGCGGACGCTGAAGTCTCCGTTGCGGAGCGCCAGCATAGCCGTCAACAACTGGGAGGCAAATGCATCGGGGTGCCCGTCGCTGCCGGCAGCCACCGGCCGGCCATTCCCAGACGATTCGCGCGGTACCGGAGACACGTGGGTATCCATCCGAAGCTCCCCTGACTGCGACCGAGAACACTCAGTCGGCTAGCTGATCCATGTCGTGAAACGGACAACGACTGCCCGAACTGTATTGATTCGCTACAGTCTTAGGTCTGAAACGGCTCGGCTGTCAGACGCAGCAAAGAGTCAGCCAACCGAACGGCGCCGGCGCGACCGCGATTTTCGTGACGCTGTGGCCTTGGTGCCCACGCGCTCAGGCAACTTCCTGCCCCCGGTCTCGCGGTTCCATTCCTCGAAGGTCTGTTTCGAGATTTTGCCCTCGACGAGCAGCTCGGCGAACTTGCGTCGTTGTGCCCGACTCTTGAAAGGCATGGCTCCTCCCGGATTCGACAGCCTACCGGCGCGCCCCCCGCACGACGCTCAAATGCCCGTTCCGCTCGAGCACGGCCAGCGACACGTCGCGGATGTCGCCGACGTTGCCGTTCAGCCGCACGTCCTCGAGGACGTCGTGTTCGCTCAGTCGATTGCGGCGCGCTGCGGCTTCGTCCACCGCGCCATCTCTCACGATCACGTCGCTGCGGCCCTTGATCAGGACGCCGACGGCATGCGACCGCTGCGACCAGTACGCCAGGAGCCGGTGCAGGATGGCCAGCACGAAGCCGCTCCCGAGCGTCGGGAAGAATGCCGCGTTGCCGTTGACCGCGCGGGCGAGCATCGACGCCAGGATGAACCCCAGCACGGCGTCGAACGCCGTCTTCTGTGAAAGAAACCGGCGGTCGCCGCAGCGGACGATCGCAAGCGCCGCCGCGAAGACCACGACGCCGCGCAGGCTGATCTGAACGAACGTGAGGCCTGCCGCCTCCTGGTCCAGTCCGAGAAGCGCGTCGAGATGTGCGAGCACAGTAGACATCTGAGTCTCCCGCGACGTGCGCTCGATGCGGTCACCGCGAGGACAGCCGGGTAGCCGCCGTGAACGCCGCGTCGGAAATCGTGTGGGCGCTTCGCCAATAGTCCTTCCAGGGGTCCGTGCGGAGACGTTCCAGGCGGCGGGGCACGGTCAGCAGTGTCCAGCGTTCCGGAGGCTCACGCAAATCGTTCCAGCCGAGCGGCATCGACACGGCCGCTCCGGGGCGCGCGCGCGGGGAGAACGCACAGACGGACGTGTTGGTGCGGTTGTTTCTCAGATAGTCGATGAGAATCTGCCGCTCGCGTCCGGCCTTGGCGAACGCTGTCGTATAGGTGTGGGGATCCGTGCTCGCGATCGCTTCGCTGACCGCGCGCGAGAAATCGAGACACTCCGGCACGGTGCGTTTCGGCTTCAGCGGCACGACGACATGCAGTCCGCGTCCGCCGGTCGTTTTGACCCATGATGTGAGGCGCAGCGTCTGAAGCACGTCGCGGACGCGTTCGGCCGCCTTCACGACCTGGTTCCACGTCACCTCGGGGCCCGGATCGAGATCCCACACGAGACGGTTGGGACGCTCGACGTCCTCGGCCGTGGAATTCCATGTATGGATTTCGACGATTCCCATCTGCGCAAGCGACACGACCGCCTCGATCGAGTCCGCGACGAGGTACTCGCCGACCTTCGTCTTTTCCTGGATGTGCACCCTGCGCAGCGCGCTCGGGCCCCAGGCTTTCGCGTGTTTCAGAAAATTGCAGGGCGCGGCGATTCCGGCGGGGCAATGCACCAGCGTCAACGGCCTGGCGGCCACGTGCGGAACGATCCACCGGGCGATGCGCTCGTAGTATCGAGCGAGCTGAATCTTCGAAATCCCAAGCTCGGGGTAGATCAGCCGATCCGGGTGTGAAATCGGGACGCCGGCGACCGCGGAGTCCGAATCGCCGCGGGCCCGGGGAGTCATCTGGCCAGCCGCCACCGTGCGACACTGGACGCATGGCGAAGGCGCCGGGGCTCTTCGGGCTCGATGTCCCGACGGGCTTCCAGTACCGGGAGGAGTTCCTGACCGTCGGTGATGAGCAGGTCCTCGCCGACACGGTGGCCGGCGTCGCGTTTTCCGACTTCGAGATGCGCGGCGTTGTGGCACGACGCCGCGTGGCGTTCTTCGGTCAGTCGTACGATCAGGCGGCAGTGGGGCCGCTTCCCGGGTTCCTGCTGCCGCTGCGCGCCAGGATTGCCCGGTGGGCCGCCGTCGATCCCGAGGCATTCGCCATGGCGCTGATCAACGAGTACCGGCCCGGGACGCCCATCGGCTGGCATCGCGACGCACCCCAGTACGGCATGGTCGCCGGCATTTCTCTCCTCTCGGCATGCCGTATGCGATTCCGTCCCTATCGTTCTCCTGCGTCGCCGCTGCCGCAGGCTCGTCGATCCGCCACCCACGAGGTCGTGCTCGGGCGTCGGTCGGCGTATCTGATGACGCAGGAGGCGCGCAGTGGCTATGAACATCACATCCCGCCGGTCGAGGCGTTGCGGTACTCGATCACGTTTCGGACGCTGCGGTAACGGGCTGGCACGTCACGGGCGACGTTCAGATGACGGACTCGACAGCCACGCGAGCAGCCGGTCGAGCGGCCAGCAATTGACGATACTGTCGGCGGGAATGCCGGCCAGACGCGCATGCGCGATGGCGGTTTCCGCGTACGACAGCTGCGCCGTGGTGTGCGCGTCGCTGTCCAGCGCAAAGACACACCCCGCGGCGAGGGCGCGGCACGCCAGGGTGTGATCGAGGTCCTGCCGCGCCGGATCGCCGTCGATTTCTATCGCGACGCCTCGTTGCGCCGCGGATTCGAACACGGCGTCCCAATCCGCGATCACACCGGCGCGCGAGCCGGTGATCCGGCCGCGCGGGTGCGCCAGGATGCGGACGGCTGGATGGGCCAGCGCGGCCAGCATACGGGGGGTCTGATCCTCGTTCTTTCTGAGTTGCGAGTGCGGCGCGGCCAGAACCACGTCGAAGGTGGCCGCCTCGTCTTCGTCGAGATCGAGCCGGCCGGCGGCATCGATGTTCGCCTCGATGCCCTGCAGCAGCCTGAACTGATTGCCGCGCCGGGCGTTCACCGCGGAGACGGCCTCCCTCTGCCGCCCGGCGTCGGCCATCGACATTCCGCCGGCGATCTTCAGTCCGTATGAATGGTCGGTGACCGCCGCATAGTGGTAGCCACGCTGCAGGCACGCGTCGGCAATCTCCTGAAGGGTCGGATAGCCGTCGCTCCATTCGGAGTGCATCTGCAGGTCGCCGCGGTACTGCTCGGGCCCCGGTCCGGCCAATGCCGGATCCGAGAGCACGCGGCGGACCTCGGCGCGGCTGAGAAAATGCTGCCGGAGCTGGCGGCGCCGCTCGATGTCTTTGCGGCGGTCGCTCTGCTGGATCGCGTCTTCGACGGTTGGCGACTCGCCGGTATCGAGAATCTCGCGGATGATTCGTGTCGAGCCGGGCCCGATGCCGGAGATTCGCGGCAGCGCGCCGTCAGGTCCGACGAGCTCCGTGAGCGGCGTGTCGAGCGCGAGAATCGCCGCCGCGGCGCGCTTGTAGCCGAACATCTTCTGCTGCGACGACTGGGCGAACGCCAGATCGCGCAGGTATCCACCGACGACGGCATTGACGTCTACGTGCCGCGATTGCCGCACGGTCATCGGCACGTGGCGCTAGTCGTGGGCCTCCTGCCCCGAACCCGGTTCGGCCATCTTCCGATGCTGTTCCGCCAGGACACCGGCCGGGGTGACGTTCGCGATGGCCGACTGCAGCTTGTTCTTCCAGCCGCTGACAACGTCGCCGTCGCCCCGCATCATGGCGTCGAACCCCACACGCGCCACGTCGGCCGGGTCGTCTTTCTTGTCCTGCCCGACTTTCGTATCCAGCATGTCCGCGCGCTCGAAGAAGTCCGTCTCGGTAGCCCCCGGCATCAGACAGGTCACGGTCACGCCGGTATCTTTTAATTCGGCACGCAGCGCAAATGAAAACGAGTCGATGAACGCCTTGGTGCCGTTGTAGACAGCCTGATACGTGCCGGGCATGAACCCCGCGATGGAGCCGGTCAGCAGGATGCGGCCCTGCCGACGGCTGCGCATCGTCCGGGCGACGAGCTGCACCAGATAGATGGTTCCCGTGATGTTCGTGTCGATCACGTGGCGGGCGTCCTGGAAGTCCTGGTCGAGAAACCCGTGACCCAGCCCGTGTCCCGCGTTAGCGAGGAGGGCGTCAACCGGCCGCCCCGCCGCAGCGGCCCAGAGCCGATCTACGCCCTCGGTGTTCGCGAGGTCTGTTTCGACGACGGTGACTGCCGCGCCGAGACTCCGGAGGCGGTCGGCGGCCGTGTGAAGCTCGGGCCGATCCGCGGCGATCAGGAGGTCGAACCCCTGCTGCGCGCAGATCGCGGCCAACTCGAGACCGATGCCGGACGACGCGCCGGTGACAATCGCAAATGGCTTACTCATGAGCGGCGCCCCGTCCTGGCGGAGGACGAGCCCTTCGCGGAGGAAGATCCTTTCCGGCCACCGCTCGGTGACGCGCTCATCGGCTGTTCTTCTTCGTCTTCTTCTTCCTCTTCGTTGTCCTCTTCGCCGCCCGCCGCGTCGGCCGCGCTCTGATTGATACCACTCTCGGCCAGTTCGGACAGCTTCTTGTCGGCTGCCTTTTCCTCATCGAGCGTCTGCTGTAACAGCTTCGCTGCCTCGCTGTGTCCCATGGCGTTCGCCCACGCCACCAGGGTGCCGTACGCGGCCATCTCGTAGTGCTCTGCCCGCTGGCCTGCGGCGATGAGGCTGGCATCCATGGCGGCGTCATCGAGTTCTTCTTCCATGATCGCCTTGCCTTCTTCGATGATGCCGGCGATGCCGTCGCAGCGCTTGCCGCGCGCCCGTTCGTCGAGCGTTTCGAACACTTGTTCCAGGCGCCGCACCTGGCCCTGCGTTTCTTCGAGGTGCGTCGTGAATGCCTCGCGCAGCTTCGGATTGGAGGCCGCCTTCGCCAGTTGAGCCAGCGCTTTCGTCAGCTGTTTCTCGGCGTCGTAGGCGTCCCGCAGTTCGTCGATGAATGCGTCGTGGAGCGTGCCTGCTTCAGCCATGCGTGTTGTCTCCTGCGGTCCTGTGATCAGTGCTGAACGTCGCGGCGCCGGGTTTCATAACGACTTTGATGCACGCATCGTCTTTGTCGCGGAAGGTGCGGTACATCGCGGGAGCCTCCTCGAGGCTGATGCGATGGGTGATGATGAACGAGGGATCGATCTCGCCGCGTTCGATTCGCTCGAGCAACAGCGGCATGTACTTGTGCATGTGGGTCTGACCCATCTTGAGCGTCAGCCCCTTCGCGAATGCGGCGCCGAGGGGGAACTTGTCGAGCCATCCGCCGTACACCCCCGGGATGGACACGGTCCCCCCTTTGCGGCAGGCGCTGATGGCCTGGCGAAGCGCGTGCGGGCGGTCGGTCGCCATGTACGCGGAGGTCTTGGCGCGGTCGTACCACGCGTCGAGCGTCGTGCCGTGTGCCTCGAGGCCGACCGCGTCGATGCACGCGTCAGGACCCTGGCCGCCGGTCATGTGCCGGAGGGCGTCGAGCACGTCGACGTCCTCATAGTTCAACGTTTCCGCGTGACCCTGTGCAGACGCGAGCTCGAGTCGCTCGGCGAAGCGGTCGATCGCGATCACTCGCTCCGCTCCGAGGAGAAACGCGCTCTTGATCGCGAACTGGCCCACGGGCCCGCAGCCCCAGACCGCGACCGTGTCTCCCGGCTTGATCTGGCAGTTCTCCGCCGCCATGTAGCCGGTCGGGAAGATGTCCGAGAGAAACAGAACCTGTTCGTCCGTCAGCGCGTCGGGAACCTTCAGCGGGCCGACGTCGGCGAACGGCACCCTCGCGTATTCCGCCTGGCCGCCCGGGTAGCCGCCATACATGTGCGAATAGCCGAACAGCCCGGAGGCTGAGTAGCCGTACAGCTTCTCGGCCATCCACGCATTCGGGTTCGAGTTGTCGCAGAGCGACCACAGTTGTTCCTTGCAGAAGAAACAGCGGCCGCAGGCGATGGTGAACGGGACGACGACGCGGTCGCCGACCTTGAGACGGGTGTTGTCTTTGCCGACCTCGACTACTTCTCCCATGAACTCGTGGCCGAGTACGTCGCCCTTCTGCATGGTCGGAATATAGCCGTCGTACAGATGCAGATCGGATCCGCAGATGGCCGTCGTGGTCACCTTGATGATGGCGTCTCGCGGATTGAGGATGACGGGGTCGGGAACGGTTTCGACGTTGATCTTCTCTTTGCCTTCCCAGCACACGGCTCGCATGGCGTCTCCTATGCGGTTGGGGTCGCTCGTGGAATTTCGCCGGCTTCGAGCAGCTGCTTGAAGTGACGGAGATCCTCGCGGATGGTCTGCGACGGTGCCTTGCCGAAGAGCGAGGCCGCGAGCGCTCCGGCTTTGCCTGCCGGCGGCTCGTACTGGAGATGGACGCTGACCTGCGTGCTGCGGCCGCCACGCACCGAGTCGAAGTTCACCGATCCGGCGGTCACGATGTCGGAACCGGGCAGCGAGCGCCACCCGAGCACTTTGTTCTCGACTTCGTTGATGAGCTCCGCATCCCACTCAACCGCCAGTCCGGCGGGGCCGGCGGCGACCCAGTGCGACTTGCCATCCGAACCCTCCGTCACACGGTGGAGATGCGTCATGAATCTGGGGAGGTTCTCGAACCGCCGCCAGAAACGATAGACCTCAGCCACGGGCACCTCGAGCCGGATCGCGTCGCGGACATGGACTCCGCGATCTCCCGCCAGAGCCGTTCGTGTGTTTTCGGATTGTGTGTCGCCGTCAACGATCGCAGGCCATCTGCCGGTGATCCCTCGATACAGCAAGGGCGCCGATGAGATCGCGAGGCAGGCACCCACCCCCGAGCGGCGGGAGGCGCCGATGAGAAGCAGCGCGGCTCCCGCTCCGAACGCCAGCCAGTTCTCAGCGTCCGCGACCGACGCTCGCGGTTCGTACGAAGCCTCAGTGTGCGAATACGAAGTCTCGATATTCATAGGTACCGGCGACAGAGCATTCTGCGTACCAAAACGACGCTGCGGCATCGCATCTGCTTCACGCGGAGAGCGGGAGGAGCACACGCCGAACGGGCTCGCCGCCGTGCATGTTGATTGAACACTTGCAGCAATCAACGACAGGTCTTCGTGAGCAGCATTCCAGTTCGCGCACCGGCCGGAAGAGTTCGGCGACGTCGGCCAGCCGCCGATGAGGTGGCGCAGGTCGTGCTTGGTGAAGACGGGATTCGCGGCGGATTCAGGAGAGGGGGCATCGATTGCTGGAGGGGCAGCCGGCCGGTCCGACACAGGTGCGGCATAATTCGCACGTGACGGAGAGCTCTTCCGCCGTCGGTCCGAACCTGGCGTTCCTCCAGAGTGGAGGGGAGATGGGCGCGCGGATGCGCGCGCTCGACTGGGCGACCTCGCCCCTCGGACCCGTCGAGGCCTGGCCCCAGAGCCTGCGCAGCACCGTCAGCATGCTGCTCCCGTCCAGGGCGCAGATCGTCCTCTTCTGGGGCTCCACGTTTGTCGTGCTCTACAACGACGCGTATCGTCCCGTTTTCGGCGCCAAGCATCCGCAGGCGCTCGGTCTCCCAGGCGCCGAGGCCTGGAAGGAGATCTGGGACAGTCAACTTCATCCCCTCCTCGCCGGCGTCGCGCGGACAGGCGAGGCGTTCTGGGCCAAGGACCTGCTCTTCGACCTGGAGCGCCACGGGTTTCCCGAGGAAACCTACTTTGATGTGTCGTACGACCCGATTCGCGTGGAGTCCGGCGAAGTCGGCGGCGTGTACTGCATCGTCACCGAAACGACGGACCGGGTCGTGGGCGAACGGCGGCTGGCCCTGTTGAACAGCCTCGCGAAGCGCAACGCCACCGCTCGCACGCCGCGCGAGGCCTGTGTGCTGACGACCGAGACGCTGGCCGTGAAGCCGCAGGACATCATGTTCGCCCTCGCGTATCTGGGCGACGAGCTCCAGAGCTGCACACCCGGAGCGCAGGAGCAGCTGGCGGCGTCGACGCCGGCATTCGTCAGGGAGCTCGCCATCGGACCGTCGGGGCCGGCCGTCCCGGCCGCGCGACTGATCGTCGGCCTCAACCCGCGGCGGCCGTTCGACGACCAATACGGCGCGTTCGTCGATCTCGTTGCCGACCAGCTGGGCACGGCGCTCGTCAACGCGCGGGCGTACGAACAGGAACGTCAGCGTGCCGAAGCCCTGGCGGCGCTCGATCAGGCCAAAACGACGTTCTTCAGCAACATCAGCCACGAGTTCCGGACGCCGCTGACGCTTCTCGTCGGCCCTATCGAAGACGGCCTGGCTGATACGGGGACGCCGCTGGCCCCCGTCCACCGCGAACGACTGGAGCTCGCGCAGCGCAATTCGCTGCGGCTCTTGCGTCTCGTCAACGCCCTGCTGGATTTCTCGCGTATCGAGGCAGGCCGGATCGACGCCCACTACGAACCGACGGATCTTCCGCGGTTGACGGCGGAACTCGCCAGCGTGTTCCGATCCGCGATCGAGCGGGCGGGCCTCGAGCTCGTCGTGCAGTGCGATCCGCTGCCGGAACCCGTCTACGTGGATCGCGACATGTGGGAGAAGGTCGTCCTCAACCTGTTGTCGAACGCCCTCAAGTTCACGTTCGAAGGCGGCATTACGGTCGCCTTGCAGGGCGGCCCGGATCTCGTCGAGCTGCGGGTCACCGATACGGGGGTCGGCATTCCCGAGGCCGAGCTTCCGCGCATGTTCGAGCGTTTCCACCGCGTGAAACACAGTCGCGCTCGCACGCACGAGGGCACCGGCATCGGACTCGCCCTGGTGCAGGAGCTGGTGCGTCTCCATGGGGGCGGTGTCACCGTGGAGAGTGAGGAAGGCAGAGGCACGAAATTCACGGTCACGATCCGGACAGGGACCTCGCACCTGCCCGGCGAGCGCATCGGCGCGGCGCGGCCGCTGTCGACGCCCGACAGCGCAATCCCCTTCGTCGAAGAAGCGCTGCGCTGGCTGCCGGTCGGAGATGGGCTGACGGTTCAAGAAGCGGCGCACGACGCGGTCTCTGATGCGCACGATCAGGCGCCGGCCACGGCTGCGCGTGTCATGGTCGCCGACGACAACGCCGACATGCGGGACTATCTGCGCCGCATTCTCGGTGCGCACTATCAGGTCGACATCGTCGGCGACGGCGCGGCCGCGCTCGAGCACATTCGCAACCAGGTTCCCGACCTGGTGCTCGCCGACGTCATGATGCCGTCCCTCGACGGGTTTGGCCTGATCGCCGCGATTCGCGCCGACGAACGGATTCGGTCGCTGCCGGTGATTCTGCTCTCCGCCCGCGCGGGGGAGGAGGCGCGCATCGAAGGTCTGCAGGCCGGTGCGGACGAATATCTCGCGAAGCCGTTCAGCGCGCGGGAATTGCTCGCGTGCATCGCCTCCCAGCTGCAGCTGGGTCGTGTGCGGCGCGAGACCGAGCGCGTGCTCCGCTATCGGACCGACCAGTATCAGACGCTGTTGAACCAGGCGCCACTCGCGGTTTACGTGCTCGACGCGGACTTCTGCATCTGCGAAGTCAACTCCCGGGCGCTGCCGGTGTTCGGCGACGTTGCGGGCGGTGTCCTCGGACGAGATTTTGACGAAGTGGCGCACATTCTCTGGGAAAAAGAGAGTGCGGACGAGGCCGTCCGCATTTTCCGCCACACGCTGCTGACCGGCGAGGCGTACGTCTCATCAGACCGGAACGGGTTCCGGCACGATCGTGGCGCCACCGAGGACTACGAATGGCGCGTCGATCGCATCACGATGCCCGACGGCCGTTTCGGGCTGGTCTGTTATTTCCGCGACATTTCCGAGCAGAAGAAGGCGCTCGCCGCGAAGGCGTATCTGGCGGCGATCGTGGATTCTGCGGAAGACGCGATCATCTCGAAGAATCTCGACGGGATTATTCAGTCGTGCAACACCTCGGCCGAGCGCCTGTTCGGCTATACGTCTGCCGAACTGGTCGGACGGCCGGTCCGCATGCTGATTCCGGCCGAGCGTCAATCGGAGGAAGACGACATCCTGTCGCGGTTGCGACGAGGCGAACGCGTCGAACACTTCGAGACGGTCCGCGTGGCGAAAGATGGACGGCGGCTCGATGTCGCGTTGACGATTTCCCCGGTCCGCGACGACTCCGGCGTCATCATCGGCGCCTCGAAGATCATCCGGGACATTACGGCGATCAGGCAGATGGAAGCCGAGCGGCTGAGGCTGCTGGAGGAGACGGCGACCGTCACGCAGACGCTGAACAACGTGGGCGCCATCGTCGCCTCCGATCTCGACCGCGACCGGGTGGTGCAGGCGGTCACCGATGCCGGCACGGAATTGACGACGGCCGAATTCGGTGCGTTCTTCTACAACGTCGTCAATGACAACGGCGAGTCGTACACGTTGTATACGATTTCCGGCGTGCCGCGCGAGGCGTTTTCGAAGTTTCCGATGCCGCGCAACACCGAGGTGTTCGCGCCGACGTTCACCGGTACGGGTGTCGTCCGCAGCGCGGACATCACCAACGATCCCCGCTACGGCCACAACGCCCCCTATTACGGCATGCCGCCGGGTCATCTGCCGGTCCGCAGTTACCTGGCGGTGCCCGTCCAAGGCCGGTCGGGCATCGTGATCGGGGGCCTGTTCTTCGGCCATTCGAGCGTAGGACGCTTCACCGAGCATCATGAGCGACTGGCGGTAGGCGTTGCCTCCTGGGCGTCCGTCGCGCTCGAAAACGCCCGGATGTACATGAGCGTGCAGGAGGCCAGTCGCATCAAGGACGACTTTCTGGCCAGCCTGTCGCACGAATTGCGCACCCCGCTGAACGCGATCCTCGGATACGCGCGCATGCTGCGTTCCGGGATCGTGGGCCCCGACAAGAAGGACAAGGCCATCGAGACGATCGAACGGAACGCCACGTCGCTGACGCAGATCGTCGAGGATGTCCTCGATATCTCGCGGATTGTCTCCGGGAAGATCCGGCTGAACGTCCAGCCAGTGGATTTTCCCGACATCGTCCGCAGCGCAGTCGACGGCATTGCGCTGGCCGCCGAGGCGCGGGGCGTACGCGTCGAGACCGTGCTCGATCCGGATGCGGCGCCTGTCTCGGGAGATCCGGAGCGCCTGCAACAGGTGTTGTGGAACCTGCTGGCGAATGCGGTCAAGTTCACGAACCGCGGCGGCCGGGTGCAGGTCCGCCTCGAACGCGTCAATTCGCACCTGGAAGTTGCCGTGAGCGATACCGGCGTCGGCATCGCGCCGGAATTCCTTCCGCATGTATTCGAGCGGTTCCGCCAGGCGGACGCCGGCATCGGCCGTGAACGCGGCGGGCTCGGCCTGGGGCTGGCCATATCCCGGCAGCTCGTCGAGATGCACGGCGGCACGATCGATGCGTCGAGCGGCGGAATCAACCAGGGCGCCACGTTCCGCGTGAAGATTCCGCTGATGATCGTCCATCCGGTGCACGACGATCTTCCGCGCGTGCATCCGCGCGCGAATGTGAGCGCACGACGAAGCGTTGCCGCGGATTTGCGCGGCGTCCACGTGCTCGCGGTCGATGACGAGCCCGACGCCCTGAGCCTCGTCGCCGAAGTGCTGCAGGCGGCCGGTGCCCGCGTCAGCACGGCGCGGTCGGCGGCGGAAGCCATGAGCAGTCTCGAGGCGGAAGTGCCGGATGTCGTCGTCGCCGATCTGGGAATGCCGCAGATCGACGGCCTCCAGTTCATCGATCGTGTCAGGCGGCATCGCGACAGCCGCCTGCGCGACGTGCCGGCCGCCGCGCTGACCGCGTACGCGCGCTCCGAGGATCGCATGAAGGCGTTGCGGGCGGGATTTCAGATCCACCTGGCGAAGCCGATCGATCCCGCGGAACTGGTCACCACGATCGCCGCCCTGGCGAAGCGGTTTGTGTCGAAACAGCCCGACGACGAATAAACGCGGGGACGTCGGGGTTCAGCGGCCGAGGAAACCGGCCGTCACCACGGGGAGCGGACGTCCGGCGAGCGCGCTGGCCAGACCTTCTGCGGCGCCCGGATCGATCGCGGCAAGCGGCCGCATGTAGTCGCCTTCGAGTACCGCCAGCGCGACGCCGTCCCGGTAGACCATGCGGGTCGACGCCGCGGCGCGAATGCGATCGCCGGTCGTCAGCACGCCGGTCAGGTTGAGCGGATCGGCCGCGCTGATCGTCGTCAGGCGGCCGTCACGTCCGTTTCGCCGTATCTCGCGCAGGCGCTCGACGGCCTCCGGCAGCGCGAACTGTTCGCCCGACATGCCGGTGACGAAGCGTCCGCCGCGGATCTCGCCGCGGGCCTCGAGCCGGCGATACACCGCGGTCAGCGAGCGCCACGGCGCCGCGTGCGTTTCACGGGCGAGCAGGCGCCTGAACACCACGCCGTAGCGCGCGAGCAACGCCCGCGCCTGCATCTCGATCGCGGCTTCGCGCTCCGCGTCCGGCACGGCGCGCTGAACGGCGGACCAGCGGCCCGCGCCATCAGCGCGCCGCAGCCGCGCGGGCGGCTGACGCCGCAGGGTGCGGACGACGGCGCGAACGCCGGCGAACCCGTCGGAGGCGGCAAGACCCGCGGCCGCGAGCTCGGCGATCCCGTCCGCCGCGGCTGCTTCGTCGAGCGCGCAAAGCCTCATGAGCTCGCTCGCGAACGAAGGCCCGCGGGCGCGCAACGTCTCGAGGATGCGGCGGCTGTTCTCCGCCAGCGTGGGTTCGCAACCCGAGGCGTCGGGGCGAAGCGCGAGCCACGCCGCGGCGTGTTCGCGCGGGAAGAGCGCGACCCGCAGCGCGGGTTTCTCTGCACCCTGCGCGGACCGCGCGCTCAGTCGCGACCACGCGGCCTCGCCCGTGAGGCACAGCATGTCGAGCCATGCAGGCTCGTAGTGGTCGAGGCGGGCGGGCAGCACCGCGCGTTCCCACGCGCTTGCGGGCAATTCGACACCGGCCAGAATCGACAGCGCGCCGCGCAGCCCGTCGATGCCGGCCAGCTGATGCGGGTGGGAGACGCCGTGCCACGCGAACAGGAAGCGCTGGAAATCAGCCGCCGTGATCGGCTCGATTTCGGCGCGCAGGCGGTTGAGCGTGTACCGGTGAATGCGCGCCAGCAACCGCCGGTCGCACCATTCGAGGTCGTCCGCGCCGCTGAAGTGGCCTCGCAGCACGGCGCCTTCAGCCTCGAGGGCGAGGAGCGCCGCGTCGGCATCGCTGCCGGCAATCGACAGCGATGCCGCAACACATGCGGCCGTCGTCGGTCCGACCATGGAGAGGCGGCCGCGCACGAGCTCGATGGCCGCCGCGTCGCGGGTCCAGGTGCGAGCCGCCCGGCTCGCCGGGACCGTGAGCTTCGTCCCGTCCGCTGCGGCGGCGCCCGGATGAACGGCCGTGAGCTCTGGCAGCCGATCGGCGGCAATCCAGATGGCTCCAGCCGGCAGGGCGACGAGCGCCGCCCGTTTCGAACGCGAGAGCTCCGCGAACAAATCGGGCGGCAGCGCTCCCGCCTCCTGCGCGGAAAGAAAGCCCGCCGTGATCAGGGCATCGTGCAGTTCGTCGGCGTCGCGCGGGTCGGGGCGCTCTTCGTCCCGCACGCGCGCGATGGCCGACGCGTCGAGCGCACCGAGATCCTGGCCCGACGCCGGTTCGCTCGCCCGCCGCGCGTGAACGGCCTGCGTGCGGCGCTCCTCGAGCGGGGCATCGTCCAGGAACGCGTACGGCTTCGCGTTCAGGATCTCGTGCGAGAGCGGCGACGGTTCGGGCGTGTCGCGCGTCACGAGACGCAGGTCGCCGGCGTGAATCCGGGTCAGAATGCGCGACAGACCGGCGACATCCATTGCGCCATCGAGGCAGTCGCGTACGGTCTGGTCCACCAGCGGGTGATCGGGCAACTGCCGATCGCCCGGGATGTTTTCGAGGCAGGCTGCCGCGTCGGGAAACACCCCCGCGAGCAGATCGTCGGCGAGCATGCGTTGGAGCGGAGGCGGCACCTTGCGGCCGCCCCGGAACCGCGGGACCGCGAGCGCGATCGTCGTGTTCCAGCGCCACCGCGTCTCGAACATCGGCGAGTCGAGCAGGGCCTGCACGAGCACGTCTTCGACCGTCGCCGGGTGCAGGTAGCGGAAGACGTCCGCGAGCGGAAACGAGTGCTGGGGCCCGAGCGACAGGAGCAGCGCATCCTCGGTCGCGGCGGCCTGCAGCTCGAAGTTGAACTGACGGCAGAACCGCTTGCGCAGCGCGAGGCCCCACGCCTTGTTGATGCGGCTGCCGAACGGCGAGTGCAGCACCAGCTGCATGCCGCCCGATTCGTCAAAGAACCGTTCGAGGACCAGGGTGTCCTGCGTCGGCACCACGCCGAGCGTCGCGCGTGTGGCTCCGAGATACGCGACCGTCTGCTCGGCCGCGCCGCGATCGATGCCGGCGTCGCCGGCCAGCCAGGCCACGATTCCCGGAGTGTCTGCGCCCTGCAACCGGGCGTCGATGTCGCCGCGCAGTCGGCTGACCGCCATCGAGAGCTCGTCGCTTCGAGCGGGCGCTTCGCCAAGCCAGAACGGGATGTTCGGGGGCGCGCCCTTGGCGTCCGCGACGCGGATGACGCCGGCGCCCACCTGCAGCACGCGCCACGACATGTTGCCGAGCTGGATGACGTCGCCGGCCATGCTCTCGATGGCGAAGTCCTCGTTCAGCGTGCCGATGAAGGTGTCGTCGGGCTCGAGCACCATCCGGTAGTCCGCGACCTCCGGAATGGCCCCTCCGCACGTCAGCGCGAGCAAACGGGATCCCCGGCGGCCCCGGAGCCGTTGCTGCACTTCGTCGCGGTAGATCAGCGCGCCCCGCCGGCCGCGCTTCGTCGCGAAGCCGTCGGCGAGCATGGTCACGACGGCGTCGAACCGCGACCGCTCGAGGTCCCGATAGGGCCACGCCCGCCGCACGAGCGCGAACAGTTCGTCTTCCGTGTATTCCCGGCACGCTGTCTCCGCGACAATCTGCTGCGCGAGCACGTCGTTCGGCGCGTCCTGGACCGCGACGCGATCGAGGTCGCCCGCGCGGACCGCGCGCAACAGCGCGATGCACTCCACCAGGTCGTCGCGTGACGCGGGGAACACCCGCCCCTTCGGCGTTCCCCCGACCGTGTGCCCCGATCGCCCCACGCGCTGCAGCAGCGTCGCGATCCGATGCGGCGATCCGATCTGGCACACCGAGATCCACATGGCCGATGTCGATGCCGAGCTCGAGCGAGGCCGTCGCGACGAGCACTTTCAATGTGCCGTTCTTGAGCCGCGTCTCGGCGTCGAGCCGGCGTTCCTTGGACAGGCTTCCGTGGTGGGCCGCGACCGCGTCCTCGCCGAGGCGTTCGCTCAGGTGGCGGGCCAGCCGTTCGGCAAGCCGCCGCGTGTTCACGAACACCAGCGTCGTGCGGTGTTCCTGGACGAGGCGGGCGAGCCGCTCGTAATACTCCTGCCAGATTTCCGTGGACATCACCGCTTCGAGCGCGGAGCCCGGCAGCTCGATGGCCAGGTCGAGTGCGCGGCGGTGGCCTTCGTCAACGATGGCGCAGTCGCGGGCGCGGCCGCTATCGACTGGAGGGTGGCCGGCCAGGAAGGCGGCGACGATTTCGATCGGCGTCTGCGTCGCGGACAGGCCGATGCGCTGGAGCGGCGCTGCGGCGAACGCCTCGAGCCGCTCGAGCGACAAGGCGAGGTGCGCGCCGCGGCGGGTGTCGATGACCGCGTGAATCTCGTCGACGATGACCGTCTGAACGGTCCGGAGCATGGCGCGGCTGCGCTCGCCGGTCAGCAGGAGGAACAGCGATTCCGGCGTCGTGACCAGGATGTGCGGCGGCTTCCGCAGCATGGCGGCGCGCTCGCCCTGCGTCGTGTCGCCGGTGCGGACCGCGACGGTGATGCGCGGCGCAGGAAGGCCGGCGCTCTCGGCGTCGCGCGCGATGTCGCGGCGCGGCACCGCGAGGTTCTTGTGAATGTCCGCGCTGAGCGCCTTGAGCGGCGACACGTACACCACGCGGACCTCGTCCGGCAGGGGCGCGCGAAGGCCTTCGCGGAACAGGTGATCGAGCGCCGTGAGGAAGGCGGCGAGCGTCTTCCCGGATCCGGTCGGCGCCGCGATGAGCGTGTGGCGGCCGGACCGAATCGCCTCCCAGCCTTGTGCCTGGGCCGGCGTCGGTGTCCCGAACGTATCCTCGAACCAGCGTGCGACTACCGGATGAAAGTGATTCATGGCGCGGCGAGCGGGCGGGGCGATTCACTATTCTATCGAAGCGCGGAGCACGCCGCGAGCGCCGAACGGAGCCTGACCGCGTCCTTCGCGGCCTGGGCTTTAATCGTGTTGTTGAAATACGCGAACACCGGCCGCCCGCGCGCCATCTCGGCGCTCAGCCAGTCTGCCCAGTCCTCCAGCACCGGCTTCGCGTAACGGCCCGCGTACTTCGGTACGCCGTGAAACCTGACGTAGACGAACGGGCCGATGCGAAGCCGGCCCGTCGCCGATCCTTCCATGTCGTGAAGGCACAAGGCGACGTTGAAACGGGCGAGGAGGTCGAACACTTCGCTCGTGTACCAGCTGGAATCGCGGAACTCGATCGCATGACGGCGCCGTCCGGGGAGGCTCTGGAGAAACGCTTCGAGGCGGTCCGTGTTGACCTTCCACGCAGTCGGCAGCTGATAGAGGATTGGCCCGAGCGTGCCGCCAAGTGGCCGCGCGCGTCCGAACAGCCGCGCCAGAGGCTCGGCGGGTTCGGTCAGGCGCTTCATGTGTGTCAGGAACCGGCTGGCCTTCATCGCGAACAGGAACGTGCGAGGCACGGACTTCCTCCAGGCGGAGAACCTCGCGGTTTCCGGCAGCCGATAGAACGTGCCGTTCAGCTCGACCGTGTCGAATCGAGTGGCGTAATAGGCGAGCCAGTTTCGCTGAGGCAGGCGGGGTGGATAAAAGGTGCCGGCCCAGTCCTTGTACAGCCAGCCGGAACAGCCGATCCGGGCAGGCGCGACCGCGTCTTTCGAGTCGCGAAGCCGCTTCGGCGTGCTCATTGCACCCGTCTCGAGCGTGGCGCACAGATGAAGTCGAAGTCGAAGTCGAAGTCGAAGTCGAAGTCCAAGTCGGCGCAGCCCGAGCCAGAGTCGGCGAAGAAGGTGTCGCCCGTGCTCGAGCCGATCAGAGCCGAGGCAGAGCATTGCCGCCGTTGCCCGTTGTGGGAACACGCCACGCAGACCGTCTTCGGCGCGGGATCCGCGAACGGGCCGCTCATGTTCGTCGGCGAACAGCCCGGGGACGTGGAAGATCGGCAGGGCGAGCCGTTTGTCGGCCCGGCCGGAACGCTGCTGCGGCGCGCGCTCGGCGACGCCGGCATCGACATGGCCGGGGTATACCTGACCAACGCGGTCAAGCATTTCAAATGGCGGCCGCAAGGCAAGCGCCGCCTGCACGAGCGCCCCAACCACGAGGAAGTCATGGCGTGCCGCCTCTGGCTCGAAATGGAAATCGAAGCGGTGCGCCCGGCCGCGCTTGTCGCGCTCGGCGCGACCGCGGCGGGCACGCTGCTCGGGCCATCCGTTCGCGTGACGAAGGATCGCGGCAAGAAGATGACATCCACGCTGGCGCCGCTCGTAACCGTCACCGTTCACCCATCGTCCATCCTTCGGAGCACCGATGCCGCCAGCCGCGCGCGCGATTACGAGCAGTTCGTCGCTGATCTCAGGCGCATCGCGGGCTGGGTGAAGTCCAGCGGCCGCTAGACGTGCAACCCATCGGCCACGATAGATGTTCTGACGGGATCTTCTGACTGGATTGCCCCTTGCATCGGCCGGGAAATGGCCCTCCGTGACACTGTCGAGCTCATAGGCCGCCGCCCATTCGGCCGTCACCCCGATCAGGTTTCAATCATGGGTCTCGGCGGCTACCACCTCGGCAAGGTGAAAACGCCGGCCGAAGCGGTGCGGATCGTCCACGAGGCGATCGACGCCGGGATCAACTTTCTCGACAACGCGTGGGAGTACCACGACGGCGAGAGCGAGGAGCGGATGGGGCGCGCGATCAGGGACCGCCGGGATTCGGTGTTCCTGATGACGAAGGTCTGCACGCACGGACGCGACGCGCGCGTCGCGATGCGGCAGCTCGAGCAGTCGCTGCGACGGCTGCGCACCGATCATCTCGATCTCTGGCAGATCCACGAGTGCGTGTACCACAACGATCCGGTCCGCCACTTCGCACGAGGCGGCGTGGCGGAAGCGCTCGAACAGGCGAAGGCACAGGGCAAGGTCAGGTACGTCGGCTTCACCGGGCACAAGGATCCGGACATTCACCTGCGGATGCTGTCGTCCGGTTTCCCCTTCGACGCGTGCCAGTTGCCGCTCAACGGCTTCGATGCCGGATTCCGGAGCTTTCAGGCGCGCGTGCTGCCGGAACTCGCACGGCGGAATATCGCGCCGATCGGCATGAAGAGCCTGGGCGGCGACGGACGTGTCATCAGGAAGAAAGCCGCGCGGGTGGATGATGCGCTTCGCTACGCCATGAGCCTGCCGGTCTGCACGACGGTGTCCGGTATCGATTCGATCAAGGTGCTGCGGCAGAACCTGCGCATCGCGCGCGAATTCATCGCGATGAGCGTCATGGAGCGGAAAGCATACGAACGAAGCCTCGCCGGCAGCGTGGAGGATGGACGATTCGAGCTGTACAAGACGACGGCCGAACACGAGGGCGAGGTGGGACGCAAGCAGCACGGCTTCCCGTCGCAGCAGGAGGTCGCGCTCTGACCGTCAGCAGCCCCGCATCTGTGGCCGACTGACCTAGAGAAACTGCTTGTCATCGGCCGATGGTCCGTAAATCGACGGCACCCTCACGCCGAGCAGCCGCAGATAGACGGTCAGTTGGCCGCGGTGATGCGCCCAGTGGTTGACGGTGTCCTGGATCATCACCCAGCGCGGCGTTTCCTGAACGACCTGACCGCGCGCGAGCAGTTTCCACGGCGTCATCAGAAACTCGTCGGTCGTGCCCTGCAGGGCGGCGCGGGCCTCGGCGGCACTCTTGTCCAGCGCGTTGATCAGCGCCTCGCTCGTGTCCAGCTTCTCCTGCGGCATCGCCGAGCCGCTGGCGGGCGCCACGTCGAGCTCGCTCCGCGTGATTCCCATCGCCATCCACGACGGCATCGTGGCCACCAGCAGCGCCAGGTAGCCGAACGCCATCGACTTGTCGTGGGGTTTCCAGTCGTACTTGGCCGGCGGCACTTCTCCGAGCGCGCGCCGCGAGCGCGGGGTTTCACGGTCCAGCTCGGCGAGCAGCACCTCAGTCAATTTCATAGACGGCTCCTCGGGCGGAGCGAGCGTGCGAGGCACGTGCCAGCACAGGACCTCCCGATGGCACCTCCGATGCATCGGCGGATCGAAGACGTGAGATCGGAATTCGCCAGGGAGATGCGATGAAAGAAAGCTCGCGCGCTGCAGCCGCCGCGCCGCACGCCGACGACAACGCAGCCGTCGGGCCGCCGTTTTCGATTGGCGACCACGTCTTCGCGAACGACCAGGCGCCCGGCGACTACCGCCGCCGAACCGGCATCATCACGGAAATCGGGCCCGGCACCCTGGAGTTCCGGGTCGAGTTCGAAGACGGCCGGCAACCCACGACCGGTTATCTCCAGTCTGAGTGGCTGTCGCGCATGAGCCGGCCCCGGGCGCTCTGAGCCACCGCGCTGGACGGACAAAAAAGGACCTGTACGCCCTTTTCGTCCGCACTTGCACCATGCTGTCAGTTCGGCTATACTCCTCCTCGTCGTAGGGTGCGTGCAGACTTCGCAGGGCAAATTCACCAACAACCAGACGTCGTGGCTGCTTCGATGGAGACCCGACATGGAAAGGGACCGTGCCGATGGTGTCCGTTGAGCTTCCCGCCAGCATTCCTGATCTCATGGCTCCGCTCGGCAGCGGCCTCGAGATTCGAGAGGATTCGTCTGCGATCGACGACTGGTCGATCGTCAGAGGAGAGCGGCTGCATGCGCTGCTGATCGGATCGCATGCGGCGGCGACCGCCGTGTTATCGCGCGTATTCCCCGAGGTCCGGTGGTCGCTTGCGCTCTGGTCGCCCGCCGACCGCCCCGACCGCCGCGGCAGTCAAATCGCGCTCGTCCGCGACGCGCAGGACCTGACCGACGTGCAACAGCAGCAGCTGCTCGCGTGGATGGGTCGGCATCCGGCCATCCAAATGATATCCGTGGCCGCCCGGCCGCTATATCCTCTGGTGACGGCCGGATCGTTTCGGTCGACCCTCTACTACCGCCTGAACACGTTCTACTTCGTCCTGTAGCGCGCCCGGCAGGCTCCGCGCGATCGTGCGGAGGCCGTGGAAGTTCCTGTCGCTGTTCATCATCAACCTCCCAACGGCAACGGCCGTACGATAGGTGCGATGTACAACAGCCAGGGGGACATTCCATGACCGACGCCCAGATCCAAGCCAAGGCGATCATCGCCGCCGCGCTCATTCAGAGCCGAGCCATCGACCCGGAAGCGATGGCTTCGCTCAACAAGGACATCAGCGCGCACAAGCTGGCCCATTTGCGCGAGCTCACCGACCGCATCTACAGCTCGCTCTCCGCAGACTCAGCGGTATGAGATGTAGTGCAGGCCTTCAGGCCTGCCAGACGAGCGCCCAACTCAGTTTGCCGGCAGGCCTGAAGGCCTGCACTACATCGGTCTCAGACCCGGCCGTAGGTCTCGGCCATCACGGCGAGCTTTCGCGCCGTCTCGAGCGGTCAGCTGACCGGGAACCAGCCGCCATCGCCAGTTGCCGCTGACGGTGCCGGGCCGGTTCATGCGCGCGTCGCTGCCCGAGGCCCAGAAGGTCCTGCGCTGGAACGATCGCCGTATCCGCGACCGAGCCCAGCGCCGCGCGGATGAACTCCCAATGCACGTCTCGCCCGTCGAGCCCCAGATAGCGGCGGGCGAGCTCGCGCTCGCGTTCGATCTCGGCGTCCGATCGCGTGCTGTGCCCGGCTGCGCCGGTCCACCAGCCCACGGTGGTGTCGTTGTCGTGCGTGCCGGTGTAGACGACGAGGTTTCGCGGGTAGTTGTGGGGCTTGAAATCGTCCGCGTGGGCATCGTTGCCGAACGCGAACTGGAGGATCGCCATTCCCGGAAATCCCAGCTCCTCGCGCAGCGCCTCCACTTCCGGCGTGATGACGCCGAGATTCTCGGCGACGACGGGAAGCCGATCCGTGTGCAGCGCGGCTTGCACTGCCTCGAAGAGCGACGCGCCCGGCCCTTTCACCCACTCGCCTCGTATGGCCGTCGACGAGCCTGCCGGCACTTCCCACGACGCCTCGAAGCCGCGGAAATGATCGATGCGGACGCGATCGACCATCGCCAGCAGGGCACGAAACCGATCGATCCACCAGCGGTATCCGGTCTGTTCGAGCACATCCCACCGGTAGTGGGGATTTCCCCACAACTGCCCGGTCGCGCTGAAATAATCCGGCGGCACGCCGGCGAGCACGGTCGGCCGTCCCTCAGCGTCGAGGCGGAACAATTCGCGGCGCGCCCAGACGTCGGCGCTGTCGTGCGCGACGAAGATGGGAAGATCGCCCATGATCTGAATCGATCGCGCCCGGCAGGCGTCGTGCACCCGCTGCCACTGCTCGAAGAACAGAAACTGCGTCAGCTTGTGCAGCCGGATCTCCCGGGCGCAGCGCGCCGACCACTGCACGACCGCCGATGGATCGCGCCGCCGCGATGTCGGGCTCCCACGTCGTCCACGCCGCCTGACCGTGAGCATCCTTGACGGCCATGAACAGCGCGAAGTCGTCCAGCCAGCCCGCCTCCGCGCGGCAGAAACGATCGAACCGATCCTGCATCGCGCCGCCGCCGGCGGCATCGAAGCGATCGAGCGCCCGCGGCCAGAGCGCCCGGCGATGGGCGATGACGGCGGGGAAGTCGACGTCGCCGGCTGGCGAACGGCTCGCTGCGCGCCTCGGTCTCCGTGAGCAACCCATCCTCGATCAGCCGGTCGAGGCTGATGAGCATCGGATTGCCGGCAAAGGCTGAAAAGCACTGGTACGGCGAGTCGCCGTAGCCCGTCGGCCCGAGCGGCAACACCTGCCACAGCCGCTGGCCGGCGGACGCGAGAAACTCGATGAACTCGAAGGCGCCGGGGCCGAGATCCCCGATGCCGAATCGACCCGGCAGCGATGTCGGGTGGAGGAGGACGCCGCTCGCACGACTGAACGGCATCTCGGTTACAGGTGCGGCGCGGCGTCGGTGTCGCGTTCCTTCTTGGCCTGGACCTGCCGCTCGAGCAGTTGTTTCGCGGCGTCTCGTCCACCCAGCCCGAATGCGATGGCCAGGCCCAGCATCACCGCGCCGAACGTGATCGCGAACGCTGTCAGCACGACGGACGTCCCCAGCCCCAGTTGTTCGAGGGCCATCACGGCTCCGATCGCAATCACCAGGGCCCGCAGGGCGCCGCTCAGCAGGCGCGCGCCGGGCAGGCCGGCGTTGACCGACGACAGCAGCGTGGCGCGCCAGAGGAAGTTGGCCACCAGGAAAGCCAGCGACAGCACCAGGAGCGCGACCAGGAAGCGGGGAACGAACCGGAAGAACTCATCGACGAGTCCCTGAAGCGGCCTGAACTGCAGCGTGTCCACCGCCGACACGATGAAACCAATCCAGACGATCCAGAAGACCATCTTCCCGATGAGCACGTCAGCGGTTGGCATCTCGGCTTTGCGGAGCATCTCGCTGGCGCCGGTCCGCAGCGACAGGCGGTCGAAGCGCAGCGACACGAGCAGCCGCTGGACGACCCGGCGGGCAATGAGCGAGACGACCAGTCCTCCGGCGAAGATGATGGTGGCGGCGACCAGTTGCGGCACGAACAGGACGAACGCGCTCGCAAAGTTGCGCCACGATTGGACGAGCGCGTCGGCGATGTCTTGAATCATCGTGACCTCACGCTTTGGCCGACCAGTTGGTCCAGGTGGCGACCAGCACTGGTTTCAGCCGTTCGAACGTCTTGCAGAGCGAGTCGAGCCTTGCCTGGACCACGACGGGAGATTCGAGCGCGGTGTGCGACGCGAACGCCGCCGCGCGCCACATGTAGAGCGGCGTGAACATGTCGGCGAGCTGCTCGACGCCGATGCGCCTCTGCCGCGCCCCGGCGGCGAACGCATACACAATCCTCACCCACAGCTCGTCCTGGAGCGGCACGCCGGCGCCGGCCTTGTCGTCCAGGACCTGGGCGACCACACCAGGCTCGAGCACGTCCCGGAGCAGCGCCTCGATCTGGCTGATGTCGTGACGCGCCTGCTCGGCGAGGGCCTGGTGGTCCCATGCGACGACGTCGGGAGCCACCATCGGGTCGGTGCCCCACGTGTGCAGCGTCGTGATGCCGCTGGCCTTCAGCCAGAACGACTCGTGCGCGCGCAGACTCTCGCCGAGCGACAGGCCGACCTGATACACCGCCTCTCGAAGCGTTGTCCGCGCGCCCGCGGCCGTCGTGGCCGGACGCCAGATCTGGCCGACGGTGAACCGCTCGGCGATGGCCTCGGTGCGGAGCCACAGATCGATGGCGAACCGCACCGCGTCGTGGCTCCAGATGTCCTGCTCGAGGCAGTGCGACGCGAAACGGCCCGAGCACGCGAACTCGGCGCCGAGCGGCTCGTCGAGTGCGACGCCGTACACCGCGCGCACGAGCGGGCGCACGAGCTGCGTGATGAGGACGCCGTCGCGAGGATGGCGTCGATAGCGCGGCGCCAGGAAATCCGCGTCGGAGCGGCTGATCGGGCCGATCAGCTCGGTCACCCGCTCGGCGGTGGTCGCGGGACCGTTGGGATCGATCACGACGACCACCTTCGCCTGCGCCAGCTCTCCCGCGGCAAAGACGGTACGCAGCGCCGCGTGCTTTCCCGGCAGGCCGTGATACGGCACGACGACGCGATGGTGCGTTCGCAGGGAGTGCGACGTCTGGACCACATCCTCCTCGGTGAAGGACGCCGTACGAATCATCTCCGGCGTGCCGTCCGTGGAGCCGCCGTCGGAATTGATCATCACCGTCCGCAGGCGGGGAAAGTCGCGCGTGAAACACACGTGAATCGCGCGGACGACGTCGAGGATCGTCGCGGCATTGTTCAAGGTCGGCAGGCCGACCAGGATGTCCACCTGGCCGACGGCGATCAGCTGACGGAGCAGGGCATCGGAGAGCGCGCTCCCGTTCTCCACCGTGTTCTCGGCCGCGATCGTGCGGTTGTCGATCGTCGCCATCCTGCCTGTCGTTTCTACAGCCAACGCAGCCGGAACCAGTAAAAGTTGTACGGCCCCATCATCATCACGTAGGGTTCGTGGTTGATTCGCGGGAAGACGCTGGCGCCGAACATCTCGACCGGGATGGCGCCGGCGAACCGGGACAGGTCGAGTTCCACCGCCTGCGCGGTTCCCGCGAGGTTGTTGACGGCCAGCACGCTTTCCCGCCCGATCGTTCGCGTGAACGCCAGCACCCGGTGATTGTCGGGCTTCAGGAATTCGATCGACCCCCGGCCGAACACGCGCGTCGAACGCCGCACCTCGATGAGCCGCCGCGTCCAGTTGAAGAGCGACGTCGGGTTCCGCTGCTGGGAGTCGACGTTGACGGCCTGATAGCCGTACAGGGCGTTCGAGATGAGCGGCAGCCACAGGCGTTCGGGATCCGCGGATGAAAAGCCGGCGTTGAAGCCGCCGTTCCACTGCATCGGCGTGCGCACGCTGTTCCGATCGCCGAGATAGACGTTGTCGCCCATTCCGATTTCGTCGCCGTAGTACAGAATCGGGCTGCCCGGCAGCGACATGAGCAGGCCGCTCATCAGCTCGATGCGCCGTCGATCGCCTTCCATGAGCGGTGCGAGCCGGCGTCTGATGCCCAGGTTGATGCGGGCCCGCGGATCCTGCGCGTACTCATCCCACATGTACTGCCGCTCGACCTCCGTCACCATCTCGAGCGTCAGCTCGTCGTGGTTGCGCAGGAAGATGCCCCACTGGCACGAGTCGGGGATGCTCGGCGTGCGCTCGATGATGTCGATGAGCGGCTTGCGATCCTCGAGCCGCAGCGCCATGAACATCCTGGGCATGATCGGGAAGTGGAACGACATGTGAAACTCGTCGCCGTCGCCGAAGTAGGGGCGGACGTCCTCCGGCCCCATGTTGGCCTCGGCCAGCAGCACCTTGTCGGTGAAGTGCGCGTCGACGCGGGCGCGCAGTTCCTTCAGCACGGCGTGCGTCTCCGGCAGGTTCTCGCACGACGTGCCCTCGCGCTCGACGAGGTACGGGACGGCGTCGACTCGAAACCCGTCGACGCCGAGGTCCAGCCAGAACTTCATCACGTTCCAGATCTCTTCTCGAACCGCAGGGTTGTCGTAGTTGAGATCCGGCTGATGGCTGAAGAACCGGTGCCAGTAGTACGCCTTCGAGACCGGGTCCCAGGCCCAGTTCGAGAGCTCCGTATCGATGAAGATGATGCGAACGCCGCGATATCGTTCGTCGGTGTCGCTCCAGACGTACCAGTCGCGGCGCGGGCTGTCCGGGGAGCTGCGCGCTTCCTGAAACCACGCGTGCTGATCCGACGTGTGGTTCAGCACGAGCTCGATGATGACGCGCAGCCCGCGGGCGTGCGCCTGGGTCAGGAAGCGCTCGAAATCCTGCAGCGTGCCGTAGCTCGGATGGATGCTCGTGTAGTCCGAGATGTCATACCCGTCGTCCTTGAACGGCGAGGGGTACATCGGCTGGAGCCAGAGGCAGTCCACGCCGAGCGACGCGAGATGATCGAGCTTCGAGGTGAGCCCGGGAAAATCGCCGATGCCGTCTCCGTTGCTGTCGGCGAAGGACTTGACGTGGAGCTGATAGAAGACGGCGTCCTTATACCAGAGAGGACCGGCGGATCTCGAAGTCGGCATCGATGCGGCTGTACCAGTGTAAAGGCCCGCGGCTGGATCGAAGCTCATGAGCTATGCCACGACCGGCTGCTTTACCGCTGAGCTGTGGCGCGCATAGGCTCGCCACACGCGCATGATCAGGATGAAGCCGAGGATCAGTTCGTAGCGCGCCACGCCGCGAAGCGGCCAGTAGGTGTGCACGACGCTGCCGATAGCAGCGGCGTAGACGCACCGGTGCAGCACCTGCCACCGCCGCCCCCCAAGCCGGCGGATCATTCCGCTCGTGGAGGTCGCCGCCAGCGGGATCAGCAGCACGAAGGCGATGAGCCCGACGAGAAAGAACGGCCGCTGCGCCACGTCCGCCGCGATCGCCGACAACACGCGCCCCGCGGCGATCCAGGCGCTGGCGCGCTCGGGTGCCTCCAGGCCCGCGATCCGATCGAACAAGACGTACACAACGACGTGCGCCAACGCATAGAAAAATGCGAAGAGCCCCATCATCCGGCGAAATCGCACGGCCCGATGCCACCCCGTGAGCCATCGCAGCGGCGTAATCGCCAGGGTCACGCACAGGAAACGGAGGGACCAATACCCCGTGTTCCTGACGATCGCGTTGAAGGGGTTTGCGTTGTACTGATGTGTCACGGCGGGCCAGACGAGCAGCATCATGGGCAGCAGGCTGAGGACGAAGACTGCCGGCTTGAATACGAGGCGAATCGTGCGGTCCGACACGGTCAGCGTGTGGGCGCTCTGTCCCATGATGCTCGCCAGACTATAGTGGGTGCCACGGCCGTCCACCTCGAAGGGAGGCGCCATGAAGAAGTTCGCAGCGGGCGTATTGATGGGTCTCATCCTCACTGCCGGGGTCGTCTTCACGGCTTCGAAGAGCGACAACGACGTCCTGCGGGAAGTGCGGGACCGCGCCGAAATCGAAGACTTGATGTGGCGCTACGCGCGGGCGCTCGACACGAACGACGCCGAGGCGTACGCGTCCGCGTACGCGCCCGACGGCCAGTTCAGCGCCGGCGGAAATCCCACCAAAGGCCGCGACGCGCTCAAAAACATGATCGCCGATCTCCGCCAGCGGCAGACGGACGCGCAGGCCAAGGGCGAACCGAAGCGCCCGCCGATGTATCACATGTCGGCGAACGAGCGGATCCAGTTCACGGACAAGGACCACGCCCGCATCGAGGCGTACTACATCACCGCGATTGCGGCCGGCGGGGCCGCCGTGCCGCTGCGCGTGGTCGGCGTCGGCCGCAGCGTTGACGATGTCGCGCGCGTGAACGGCCAATGGGTGATCGTGTCGCGCAATGTGTCGCCGCAGGACTGAGCGGAACGGCTAAAATACTCCGCAGAGGAGATCGCGATGGGTCATACGCGAACGTCGATCGTCTTCGCGATGGTGATGGCGGGTGGGCTCGCGGCGAGCCTCCCGGCGGCCGCGGCGTTCGACGACGTCAGGCGGCCGCCACTCGGACCGCCGACTGAACAGTCCTCGGCGGCGCTCGATCCGGTGGCGACGCCGCAGCGCGAGGCGGCGGAGCAGGGCGATGCGGCTGCCCAGTTCGCTCTCGGTGGGCAGTACGCCACCGGCGACGGTGTCCCGCAGGACATGGCGCAGGCGGTCGAATGGTGGCGGCGCGCGGCCGAACAGGGTCACGTGCTGGCGGAACTCAACCTGGCGACGGCGTATCAGACCGGCGTTGGTGTTCCGAGGAACGGCGCCACCGCGGTCGCCTGGTATCGGCGAGCCGCCGATCAGGGCGATCCAACCGCCCAGTTGCACCTCGGCGAAGCGTACGAGGACGGCGAGGGCATCGCGTCAAACGCCGCCGAGGCCGTGCGCTGGTGGCGCAAGGCGGCGGACCAGGGAAACGTCGTCGCGCAAAATCATCTCGGGCAGGCCTACCACGAGGGCGAAGGCGCTCCGCTGGACTTCGCGCAGGCGCTCCATTGGTATCGTCTTGCCGCCGATCAGGGACAGGCCCAGGCGCAGTCGAACCTGGGTTTCATGTACCAGAACGGCCAGGGCGTGGCGCGCGATCCCCGTCAGGCCGTGCAGTGGTGGCGCCGCGCCGCCCTGGGAGGGAACACCAGCGCCCTCTTCAACCTGGCCGTCGCCTACTTCAACGGCGACGGCGTGATGGCCGACGATATCGAGGCGTATAAATGGGTCGAGCTCGCGGAGGCCCATGCGTCCGACGAGCGCCAGCTCAAATACACCGCGCTCCGTGAAACCCTCCTCATGAAAATGACGACCGCGCAAGTCGCCGAAGGACATCAGCGCGTGCAGGAGTGGACGGGCGTCTTCAACAAGTGACCGGCTTTGTCAGCCCCAGCTGAGATCGTGGTGGCTGTACGGCAGATCGCGGAAACGGCGGCCCGTGATCTGGAAGATCGCGTCGCCGATCGCGGACTGGACGGAGGTGGCGCGGTCGTGGCCCATGCCGATCAGCCAGTGCCCGGTGGCGAAGAAGCGGATGTTGATCTCGGGCGGGTCCTCGTTGATGCGCGACAACGGGAACTTATTGAAGTTGTTCTCGACGACGTGCCCGTCCGCGATCGTCGTCGCCTGGTGCATCGCGTCGTTGTAGAACCAGGTGATCTGGCCTTCGATCTGCTTCTTGACTGAGAGCGGGTTCACCAGGCCGAAGCCGGTATCGTGCGCGACGTCCACACGTTCCAGCCGCACCTTGCCCTCGCGGCTGAGCGACACGGTATGGACCATCGCGCTGATCGTGGCCATGCCGTGGCCTTCCGCGCCGCGTTCCTCGAGGCCGATGGCGCGGGCCTTGCCCTGCGGGAGCGGCGTTCCCCACCCCGACATCTCGGCCGCCATGTCGAGCGCCTTGATCATGTCGTGCTTGTAGGGGAGGTTGCCGCGGACGAGGAGCTCGCGGCGGTAGAGATAGGGATCCTTGCCGGCCGCGCGCGCGAGCTCGTCGATGAACGTCTCGCGATAGAACTCGTGCGCGGCCTGGCCGACGCCGCGCCGCGTGCCGACGGGCACGTGGAATTTCGTCGTGTGAAACGAGTAGCGGTAGCTCGGCACGTGGTAGCGGGAAATGATGTCGAACGACGCGTCCGGGCCGAACCCGCCTTCCTGCATCGAGGTGCGCACGTCGAGCGCGATTGGCCAGCCGTCGGCGTCGAGCCCGGCCTTGAGGCGTGCCACGCCCATGGCGCGATACGTCGTGCCGATGAAGTCCTCTTCGCGGGTCCAGAGCATGTGGATCGGGACGCCGCGGTTGGCGTTCGCAATCATGATCGCCTGTTCGGCCTGCGGGCCGTTGCCGTTCCGGCCGAAACCGCCGCCGAGGTGGCACATGTGGAGGTGGACGTTCTGCTCGGGGATTCCCGTGATCTTCGACGCGCTGAAACGCGTCTCCTGGGGGCTCTGATCGCCGATCCAGATATCCACGCGATCGCTGGTGACGAGCACGGTGGCGTTGCCGGGCTCCATGCGCGCGCGGGCCAGGTACGGCGTCGAGTACGTGGCTTCGACGATTCTGGCCGCGTGCGCGAAGCCGGCCTCGACATCACCCTGGTTGACGCGCACGTTGCCAGGCCGATCGAGTGCGTCCAGCAGCGCCTGGTGCATGCTCGCCGTCGTGACTGACGCGAGCTCCGGAGGAATGTTCCACTCGATCGGCATGCGATCGAGGGCCTTCTTCGCCTGGTACCACGTGTCGGCAATGACTGCGACGCCGCCGCCGAAGACGCGGCCGCGGCACAGCGCGGGATCGGGAATAGGGAACTGCACGGCGGAGCGGACGCCGGGCATCGCGCGAATCGCGTCGAAGTCGTAGCTCCTGACGTCGCCGCCGTACACCGGGCACGCCTTCACCGCCGCCCACTTCATGCCGGGCACGCGGACGTCGATGCCGTAAACCGTCTTGCCCGTCACCTTCAACGGCACGTCGAGGTTCTTCTGCTCGGTGCCCATCAGCGTCCACTGGTCCGGCGGCTTGATCGTGATCGTCTCGGGATGCGGATGCGGCGTTTCGGCGGCGCGCCCGGCGATCTGCCCGTACGTCGCAGTGCGGCCGCTCGGCGCGTGGGTGATGATGCTGTTCCGGGCGCGCAGTTCCGCAACCGGCACGTTCCAGAGCGCCGCCGCGGCGAGCAGCAGGCGCTCGCGGGCTTCGGCTCCAGCCAGCTGCAGGTAATAGCGCCCGTCCTTGACCGACGATGCGGCGTTCGTCCGCATGCGCCGGTAAAGACTGTCGGGAATGCCCGCGACGCCGGTACGATCGCGATTCCCGAACGTCGGCACGCCGCCGCCGTTCGGATCGGTGGCGCCCTGGCCCATGACGTTGAGCGTCCACGCCGGCGCCTTCTCGCGCGCATCGCGATTCGCCGACGCGTATTGCGGGCGCACCTTCGACCAGTCGCACTGCAGCTCTTCGCAGACCATCATGGCGTTGGAGGTCCAGACGCCCTGGCCGAGCTCGGTTTGCGCGATGCGGATCGTCACGCTGTCATTCGGCGCAATCACGATCCAGGCGTTGATTTCCGGTGTCGTGGGGTCCTGGTACCAGACGGCGCCCGGCACGGCCTGCGCCTGCGCCTCGGCCTTCTGCGGCATCCAGAAGCCGAGCACGAAGGCTCCCTGGGCGGCGGCGATGGTCGCGAGAAAGTCGCGGCGGTTGACGTCCACGATTACGCCCTCGCTTTCATCAGGTCCGCGGCCAGGTGGATCGCCTGTCTGACACGGTGATAGGTGCTGCAGCGGCACGCATTGGTCACCTGCGCGTCGATGTCGGCGTCAGTCGGCGCCGGCTTGACGCGCAGCAGCGCGAGCGCGCTCATGATCATGCCGGACTGGCAATAGCCGCACTGCGGCGTGTCGAGCTCTTTCCAGGCGAGCTGAATGGGGTGGCTTCCGTCCGGGGAGACGCCTTCGATGGTGACGACCGGCTTGCCGACGGCCATCGTTGCGGCGACGCTGCAGGAGCGGACCGCCCGCCCGTCGACGTGCAGCGTGCACGCCCCGCACTGGCCGATACCGCAGCTGAACTTGGTGCCCGTCAGGCCGACGTGGTCGCGGATGACCCAGAGCAGGGGCGTCTGCGGGTCTGCGTCGACGGTGTGCAGCGTCCCGTTGACCATCAGATCGAACGCCATACCTGCCCTCCCCGACTGGCGGAATTGTAGCCGATCCTCCCGCTACACGATCTGCACGTGCACCCCGTCCGGGTCGTTGATGTAGAACCCGTACTCGATGTTCTCCTGCGGCGTCAGCCCGTGCGGTTTGAGCGTCTCCGTGACGGCTGCGCGGTTGAATCCCTCGATCGCAATCGCGAAGTGATCGACGGTGCCGGCAGGGGCTTCCTGGCGCAGCGACACGACGGTGCGCCGGCCGCCGAGGCGCAGAATCCGGTGTTCTTTGTCCTCGCTGACCGGCGTGAGGGCGAACACGGACTGATAGAACGCCGCCGATCGCGGCATGTCGCTCACGAGAACCGACACGTGATCGATGCCCGTGCCCTTCAGGCCTGGCGTCTGCCCGGCTGTTGCGGACGGGGTCTGCGCTGCGGCGGGCGCTGCCGCTGCGGCCATGAGTGTCGACAATCCCTGGATGAGCTCGCGTCGTGTGAGCGCGCGGCGTTCGAACCGGTGCACGAGGTCCGCGATCAAGCGTTCCATGAGGTCTCCTCTGTCGACACGGCTAGTTACAGCTGCACGAGTGCGGATCCTAGCGTGTCCAAGCCTGCCACGTCTCGAAGTCGATCGCCAGCCCCTTGGCCCCGCGGAACGGCTCCCGGGACGAGGAACCAGACGTTCCAGTCCCAGAGGGATGAGCCGACGAAGCGCTACGACACCAGCAGCATTCCGGGATGGAATCGGTTCGGCCTGGATCGAGACGGCGGAGACGGAGAGTACAAGCCGGAATCGCTGTACGTCGAGGCCGTCAAGTCGCGCCGCTCACCCGGGACGCGTTCCAGGAGCGAGCATCCGGCTGAGAACCGCAAAGAAGAACCCGGTGGACCACCCGCACATCAGGATGCCCGTGAGCGCTTCCACTCCGCCCTCGAGCCACCACGCCTTCGGCAGCACCACGTCTCCGTAACCGGTCGTGGTGTACGTCACGACGCTGAAATACAGGGACGACTGCAGATCCGGCAGGGCGCCCTGCCGCACGTAGAAGAGCGCCCAGACCGAGATCTCCATCAGGTGCAGGACCATCATCCAGCCCGCCAGGCGGACAAACAGTCCCGTCCAATGCCAGAACCGCGGCGACTCCTCGAGGATGACGACGAACCCAGCGCATGGCAGCCGCGACGCCGACCGCGTGAATCACCACGCATACCGCCATCAGCGCCCACGTCAGCAGGAGTTTCGAGAACACCTGCGCTCAGCGCTTGCGCGGGCTCGCGTACACCTCGATCCATGACACGTTGGAGCACCCCGCAAACCCGTGTCCGCCGCCGGGCATGAGATCGACGAAACCAATCTCGTCGACGCGGCTCAGGTCGGGGTTCCCAACTTCCTTCAACGTGACGACCTTCACCGGATCGAGCTGGAACCAGCGCTGATCGTCGAATGTCACTTCGGACACCACGAAATTGCCCGAGAAGGCGTTCGATCCCACCATCGGCCTCTGGGGGCTCGAGAACGTCTGGCTGCCGGCCAGCAGCGTGCCGTCGGCGAGCTTCACCACCGGGTGCAGCAAGTGGAGGTTCTCCGTGCGCGTTCTCCAGCGGAGCCTCGTCAGCCCGGTGAGATCGAGGTACGCGGTCTTGTGCCGCAGCGTCAGCGCGACGGGCGAAGTCGCGAAGCCTGTCCAGAGATCGGGGACGCCGTTGTGCTCCGTCACCTGTATGTTGCGGGCGTCCGTGCCGTACAGCCGCATCTCGAGGTCCGCGTTGGTGAGCGCCTGCGGCGTGATGCGGCGATTCTCGTCGTCGAGCGGTCCGGTATGGGGCGGCTGCCGCCAGACCTCGCGGAACAGCAGCGGCGGCGTTACCGCCTCGTGCTCCAGGAACCCTCCGGTGGGCGCGCTCGACTGCGCCAGACCGTGACCGCCGGACGCGAGCAGGACGATCGATCCTGCGAGGGCCCAGGCACGGGCACTGAAGCACCTGCGGACGTTGAAAAAAGTCGGATTCATGACGGCTGTCCCCCTTTTCGCACAGCGCAGGCTAGCACGTTTTGAATCGACACCTCCCGCACCGGCTTCGCGCCGAGCGCCGCATCGCGCAATCAGCGGACCCAGTGCAGAACGTCGCGCAGGACAGACCACCGGGGTTGCTGCGGGCTGGTGTCCTGCCCCAGGATCCAGTGGCCGAACAGTTCGTCCTCTGTGCCGTTCTTCTGCTGCAGTTCGATCCATGTATTGAGCATGGTGGTCAGCGCGGCGTCCCGGCCCGCGATTGCGTAGGCGAGTGGCACCTTGAACGGCCGCGGCTTCGGCACGTCGACGGCATATGCCGGATGCAGGATCGTGTATGCGGAGCCGCGCTCGGCGGTGGCAATGGCGGCATCGAGCGGGGGCGTCCGCGGTGCGAAGATGTCGTCCATGCCCTCGAGCGGAACCGGTACCGCCTCCGGCAGTTGCTCGTGAACCTTCTCGACCAGCGCCGACGCCGCCGGCACGCCGAGCCGCAGCGGACCCATCGCGCGGACCTGCGACCATTCAGAAAAATCAGCGACGCGATGATCCGGCACGATCAACGCCAGGGTCTCGTCGAGGTATGGCGTCGTAAACTGCGTGCGGGCGGCCCGGTCGGCCGTGATGGCGACTCCGGACATCACGACGTCGCACAGCGCGGGGTCGATCCCGTCGTCGAGGACGGCGCGGCCGACCCTGACGAATTCGGCGTCGACGTGCAGATCGCGAGCAAGCTGGAGGGCCATTTCCACGTCGAAACCGACCAGCGCGCCGCGTGAATTGACGAAAACGTACGGGAGGCTGTCGTCGAAATAGCCGACGCGAATGGCTCCGCGCCTCTGCACCCGATCCAGCACCGATCCGGTGAGGGGCGGCAGCGGCGGCGCCTCGCCGGGGCTGGCGAACACCCGCGTCGGGACGCCCCGGTCGCGCAGCATCTCCATGCTCGACAGGAGGATGTCCTTGTCATACGGGCGGTTGAACGCCGTCTGCAGCAGCACTCGTGTGCCGCCGACCAGCGCCGCGGTCAATACGAGCGTGATGATCACGAAGCGGAGAATCTTCCGGGCGTCGATCCTCAGCGTCTGCGTGACGGCGCACGTCCCGAGCACGGCGATGGTCACCGTGTGGACGGCCGCGACGAGTGTCCCGAACCGCGCGTTGATGATGCCGGAGGTGACGAACAGTTGAAACGTATCCGCCGGAATCCTGAGCAGATCCAGCATGAAGGGGATCGCGGCGTTGACGTTGCCGAACAAGGTCAGCAGCCCGGCGCCGGCAAGTCTCGGGTAGCTCGAGAACGGGACGCGCATGTCGGCGAACCACCCGGCGAACAGCAGGAAGCTCAGCGACAGTACCTTTCCTGCGTGCGGAAAATTGAATGACACCGGTACGACGACGTCGGTGGCCGAGGCCTGGTGATCGTCGAGGCCGCCGTACTCCTTCACGAGCGCCCTGGCCTCCTCGGTGAGGATCGGCAGCACGGCGAGCAGGCTCGTCGTCATGAACGCCATCGCCAGTGCGTTGCGGGTACGCGCGATGAGCGCGCCGTAGGGGACCGGGGTCAACGCGGCGACGAGCCCCGGGAGCAGCCAGAACGAGATCAGCAGCGATACGCCGACGTACGTGATCAAATACACCTGAAGCCGTTCGAACTCCGCCAGGCTCAGCGTTCCGGCGACCACGGCGGCGATCGCGAACACGCCGTACGGCGTCAGGGCGATGATGAAGTGCGTCGCTTTCATGACCGCGCTGCTGACAACGGCGAGCACGTCCAGCAGCCGCGTCTTGTCCGGGATATTGATCAACGCCGTGCCGATGATGACGCTGAACAGCACGACGGCCGGCACGATGTTGTTGGCGAGCGAGTTGAACGGGTTGGTGGGGATGTAGAGGCTGAGGAAGTCGAACGACTCGCGCGGCTGAACGAGCGCCGCGCTGAAGAACGACGCCGTCTCGCGCGGCGGAAACATCAGCGGAAACAGGAACACCATCGACAGGGCGGCGGCCCATAACAGCACCAGCACCAGGCCGACGCGCTTGACCAGCGCCATCCCCTGCGGTCCATTCAGCGCGCCGAGCCCGCCGACGATGGAGACTGTGACGTAGGGCAGGACGGTCATCTGCAGGAGCTTGATGTAGCCGTCCGCGATCACCTGGAGCACCGTCGCCCGCTCTCCGACGAACAGCCCGAACGCGATGCCCAGGATGAGGCCGGCGGCGATCTTCGCCGACAGCCTCCGGCGCTCCACGACCTCGTGACGGTTCGAGGTCACGGCGTGGCGCGTCCCGTGCCGGATCCGGCGTGCAGCCGGCGCCGCAGCCCGCCGACGACAGCCAGCCAGCCGATGACGAAGACGATGTTGACCGCCGCGAACGCCGGGATCGTGAACGATGCGAGCTCGCCGGTGTAGACGATGCCGGCCTGGAGGACGTCGCCGGCACGGACGCAGAAGGAATCGATCGCCTGCTTGGCCTTGTATTTCGCTTCGCGGCTGGTCGGAAGCCAGAGCGCCTGCTTCGTCGTGTTGCCGAGCGAGTAGTCGAGGCTGTTGTCGAGCGATCTTCAAGGTGCGGATGAACTCGAACGAGGGCGCGCGCAGCATGCCCGCGTAGCCGATCAGGGCCACCGCCGGGTGAATCAGCAGCGCCCGCCCGAGGCCGAGATACTTGAACACGCGCGACACGGCGAACATCTGGAGCAGGAAGCCCGAGGAGGTTCACGTACCCGAAATAGCTGCTGTAGGTCGCGCCGATGAACTGCTCGCGCGCGGCCGCCGCCTCCGGCCCGGCGCCGTACATCGCTGCCGCCGTGTTCACGACGTAGCGCCCGAACAGGTACTCGCCTGTTGTGTTGACGACGTTCAGCAGCAGGACCAGTCCGGCCATGAGCATCAGATAGCGATCGGACACGACCATGCTGAAGCCGTTGGGTCCGCCGGTGAGCTTCGCCTCGGCAGCGATCGATTGCCGGGGAGCAGCCGCGGTCACCGTGCGGTTGATGGCACGCGACAGGAGCGCGCAGATGACCAGCACGGCGGCCCCGCCGGCGAGCAGACGCGACGGACCTGCGCTCTGCACGAGCTGGCCCGCCCGTATAGACCCGAGCCACGCGCCAAGACTGCTCCCGATGCCGATCAGCGGGAAGAGGCGCTTTCCCTGTTCCTCCGTGAACACATCGGCCGCAAACGCCCAGAACTGGGCGATGACCATGACGTTGAAGATGCCCAGCCAGAGGAAATACGCGATGCCGATGTGCACGCCGGCCGAGAGCAGCGCCAGGAAGACGAGGAGGTTGGCCGCAAAGAACAACGTCACCCACTGCACCAGCTGCGTCCGGTTCACGCGCGACGCGAAGGCGCCGTACGCGGGAACCAGCACGAGCAGCAGCAGCGCCTGGCCTGCAGACGAGTAGCTCTTCACCTCGGCGCCGCCCTCGCTGAGGATGAAGATCTCGCGCGCCGTCTTGAGCAGGTAATAGCCCGCCGAGCACGAGGAACATGGTCAGCGTGATGAGCAGCGCGCTCGCCGCTTCACCGCGGCGAACATCCGCGATCGGCGAGAGCAGGCGCTCGAGCCAGCCCTTGTCCGTCGCCGCGGCGTCGCCGTTCCCGGCGTTCGCGTCGGTCACTGTATCGATCGCCCCGGCCGCGGGCAGCTTCTCCGGCAACCGTTCGAACCCGACGAGCTTCCAGCCGTCCGCCGTGCGCCGGAAATACGTGTGGACCGGCTGCTGCCACGCCGGGTGATCGGCGCGTCTCCGCGGAGATCGCAATCTCGACGAAGCTCCCGGTTGCCGCGGGCACGCCGGCAGGGGCGCGGCATGGCAGCGGTCGTGCTGCGCGTTTCGGCGATCGGACTGGCCTGACCGGTCGCGTTGTCGAAACGCGACCACGCGGCGCGATACGCCGCCGGCGGTGTCGGCAAACCCCGCGTCTACCGCAGCGTTCGAGAACGTCAGCCGCCCCGTCGCGTCCAGGCGGGGGTTGACGATCGGGTTGATGGCGGTCAGATAGAGACGGCCGATGGCGTCGCGGCGTTTGATGAGGACGTCGGCAAGATGGCGTTCTGCTGCCGCATCCGTGTACTGCCCGGTGTGCACCGCTGCGCGAATCAGCTCGTCGGTGAAGGCCATCACCCTCCGCGCCGCCCAGAACGCATCGTCGGCCCGCATGTCGATGAACGGCGTCACCGGGGTCTGCGGCTTCCACGCGGCGGGATCGAAGTGGTCGCCTTCGAACGGGCCGATGGACGGATACGATTCGTAGGGCACCGTCTGCCACGGGCTGAGCGAGAAGCCGAACGAGAAGAGGCGGCGGCGGCTCGGCTCGGGATCGTAGAAGTACTCCCAGCCCATGTCCCATTCATGCGGATTGTTCGCCATGCCGAATGTCGAGCCGACATCCTGGAGATAGTGCGTCACGACCATGCGGCCGTTCCTGCTGCCGAGCACGTCGAGCGTGTTGCCGGCCTTCCAGTCCACCAGATTCGTCCAGGCGCCGAAGACGCGCAGCGCGCGCAACTCGCGGCGCTGCTCGTGCGGCACGAGATCGTTCGGGTCGTCGGAGCGGGTGCCCGAGTACCGGAACGGCCCGAGTATCGTGCCCGGAATCAAGGCGCCGGCGGAGACACGGTAGGTGCCGTCGGCGTTGCGCGCCGCCTGCTCGAGGACGCGCGCGAGATCGTCGCGCGTGAACGGTGTCCTCGCGCCCGACGGCCGCTTGATCGTCGCTTTCGGATCGATCGCGGCGCGCGCCGGATCGAAGCGCGTGATGAACGTCTCGAACCTGGTTGTAGCCGAGCGCCCAGAAGAGCTTGGTGGCGACTTCCACCGCGCCGGTGCTGCCTTCCGGCGAGTCCGGAGCATCGAACTGCAGGAACCATGTCCGCCCGTTCGCATCGCGCGCGGTGAATCCGGGATTGGTGCCGGAACTCTTCTCGCTGAGCAGGACCCACTTGTCCGGCGCAGGTCCGGGGTCCGAGTTGGGGCCGCGTCGCCAGGCGCGCCGCGGGCAACGTCACCGCGCCGATGCGATTGGTGAACCAGCTCGAGTCCGGCACTTCGTCGATCGTGTTGATGTTGCCGGCGCGGAGTGTTGGACGGCTGACGTCTCGCCGTCACGAACAGGTTGTACGCGTACTCGAAGAACAGGTCGATATCGAGAGGGCGTGGCGCCGGCGGCGCTGCGGCTCTCGGGCTCGCGCGCGAGCGGGTCGTCGTCGTAGAAGCGGGGACCGGCGGCCGCTCCGATCCCGACGATCAGGGCCAGCCAGCCGGCAGCGACGAGCCCGCGGGTGATGCGTTCTCGCATGGCGGCCTTCAGAACACCTCCGACGCCGCGAACACGAGCCCGAAGCCCTCGTTGCCATGGGTCAGTTCGATACGCAACGGCGTCGCCGCCAGGCCGTGCCAGCGGAAGCCGAGGCCGTAGTCGCTCTTCATGCCGCCGAGTGCCAGGTCGGTGCGCCGGGCCGCGACCTTGCCGGCGTCGTAGAACAGCGCCATGTCGACGAACCGGTTGACCATGACGCGCCACTCGGCCTGCACGTAGCAGGCTGTTCAGATCGCGCAACCGCCAGCTCGCATAGGCGCGGAGGTCCGAGCCGCCGCCGATCGACGGCATCATGAAGAAGGGAATCTGTCTGGCCGCTCTTGTCGTAGGTCGTCTGGGCCATGCGCGTGAAGCGACACGACCCACGCCTCGCGCAGGATCGGGATGTGCTGAATCGGCCTCGTAGTCGACCTCGTTGAAGCCGTTCGCGCCATCCGTCTCGGTGAAATCGTGGACGGTGACTCCGTAGAATCCGCCGCGCCGCGCGTAGCCGCGCGCCGGCGCGCGCGAGTCGAAGCCGACGGTGCCCTGCGTGTGCCAGTAGACCGGCTGCGTGCCGAGGCCGGGCAATGTCTGCGGCGTATAGACCTGATCGACGGACGGCACGTCGCCTTCGCCGGGCAACTGCTTCCACTGTGTCACTTCGAGGCCGCCGCGCACGAGGAACAGACGTCGCGTCGGAAATACCTCGAGCTTCGCCGAGAGGTACGGCTGCTGAAAACTGTAGTTGGCCCGGTTCTCCTGCGCCGACGCCATGCCGAAGCCGTAGAAGCCGACCTGCGTCGCCTCGCGCCAGCCGCCGAGCACCGAGAGATGGCCGCGGCGCGCTGAACAGCTCGGGCGCGATGAACTCCGCCTCGAGTCGCTTGTATCCGATGAACGTGATGCTGCCGCGCACGTCGATCGTGTTGTATGGGCTCACGTACTTCAGGTATCCGGCGCCGAGCGTGAAGCCGCCGCCCGAATACGCGTTCTGCCAGAACGCGTGCGAGTGCACGTGGCCGGTCAGGAACGAATTCGACAGACGTCGGACGTACTGCTCGGCTTTTCCCGGCTCCGCGGGCGTCAACGCGGCGGCCTTCTCTTCCTGTTGCTGTTCGATGACTGCTTCACGCGACGCTGGTTCTTGTGCACCGGCGATCGACGCGCGCCCCGTGAGCGCGAGACCGAGAGCGAGGGCGAAGAACGAACGCTGCGCCGGGAAATGCCTCATCTCACCGCCGTGAAGGTCACGCCCAGCCCGCCCGGTATCGGTGCCGGTGCCGCCGACACCTTTGTGTTCCGCAGATGAATCGTGACCGTCCGGCCGCTGGCGATCCCCAGCGCCGCTCCGAACACCACGTCGCTCGCCCAGTGCTGGTTGTCGGCGACACGGGTGACGCCCGTATAGGCGGCCGCGGCGAACGCCGGGACGCCGACCTTCCAGCCGAAGTGTTCCTGCAGGACCGTGGCGACCGTGAACGACGTCGACGCATGACCCGACGGGAACGAATGCGGATCGCCGTTCGGACGTGTGCGATCGACCGCGAACTTCATCGCATAGGTCCAGCTCCAGACAGACAGGTGAGCGCGCACCAGATCGCGGCCGACGGCGGCCTGCGCCGGCCTTCCCGCCGCGGACCCCGCGATCCACCAGGCAATCGCCACAGGAACCTGCACGAGCTGCGATCCGTACAACTGGCCTCCCGGCAGCGAAGGGGGGTTCTCCTGCATCGAATCAGCGATGGATTGGTCCGCCGCGTGAACCGCCCACGCCGCGCCGCCCCCCGCGCCGAGCCACCACGCGGTCTCGGCCGAGAAAAAGTTCTTGTAGTCGCTGCCGACGTCGCGCAGAAATCCTGCGACCACGCCGGGTTCGGATTTGGCGGCATCATCGTCCCCGGCCACGGGCCTGGCGCGCGATTCCGCCGCGGTGATCGGCCACGACTGGGGGTCCGCGAGTACCGGCGCGACGCCGATCCACAGGATCGCTGCGACGACGCATCCGACGATCTTCACGATGTCACACCTGCAGGTCTTCAATGTGGCAGGGCGACGCCTGCCATTGCTCGGAACGGTGGCGAGAACGCGAAACAGAAAAGAATCGATGACGCTCGATCCTCACGGGCCGAGGATTCATTCTGGGCGAACGCACATACATTGTCCAGACGGGAACATGTGGGGAAGCTGTCAGGGGACGTCCCCCGCCTTAAACGCCGCCGGCAAGCTCCCGGACGGGCCGAACCTCGATCGCGCCGACGCGAGCCGGCGGGATTTTGGCGGCGAGCGCAATCGCTTCCTCGAGATCCCGGGCCTCGATGAGGTAGAAGCCTGCGATCATTTCCTTGGCCTCCGCGAATGGACCGTCGGTCACCGACACCTTGCCGTGGCGGACGCGGACTGTAGCGGCCCTCGACGCCGGCTGCAGCGATTCGGCGGCCACGTAATGGCCCGCCTGCCGCAGCGCCTCGCCATTCGCGAGGCACTCGCGATCGTCGATCGTCTGCATCAACGGCTCCTCGCCGTAGACAAAGCACACGTATTTCATCGTCTCCTCCGGGCGCCCTGTCGATCCGGCCCCGCGTCATTCGACGTCATCACAGGAGGACAGGACATGACGGGGATCAAAACAGTATGGGCGGGACGGATGTTGAGCGCTTTCGCCGTAGTATTCCTTGCTTTCGACGGCGCCATCAAGTTGATGAGGCTGCCGGCCGTGCTCGATGCGACCGTCCAGCTGGGATTTCCGCTGGGCAGCGTCGTCCCCATCGGGCTGACGCTGCTGGTGTGCACGCTCATCTACGTAATCCCGCGAACGAGCGTGATTGGATCGGTCTTGCTGACCGGGTATCTCGGTGGCGCCGTCGCCGCACAGGTGCGGGCCGGCAACCCACCGTTCGAGATGGTGTTTCCGATCATCGTCGGGGCGCTGGTCTGGGGCGGCGTCTGTCTGCGCGATCGCCGCGTCCAGGCGCTGCTGGCGCCTCGCGGCTGATGCTCAGCCCGTGTGCCGAGGTGGCGTGTAGCCGGAGCAGTGGATCACCGGCAGGCGCGGATACTTCGGGAACGTGGGATCCGATGCCGACCGCTCACACAGATAAAACGGCGATCCGCGAGACGACTCCACCCGCCGGGCGTGCTGGCAGTCCGTGCACAGCCCCACGGAGCGCCGGTCCCGCTCTCGCTCGCTGAGGTCGTTCACTCCGATACGAACTCCGTCGCATCGAATCCGAGACCTCGCACGAAAGAGGTCATGGTGGCGCGTGCATTGGCCGCCGCGGCCCGCAGGATTCCGTTGTCGAGTGCGGCCTGACGGACCTGGCGCTCCGCCTCTCGCCGGATGTCCGTCTCCAGGTTGGGATCCACTCGAGTAAACACCCCGGTCTCTCGTGAGTAGACACGCGTTCGTTCGTTGTCGACGCGCGCCGAGAAAATCTCCGGCTCGGGGATTTTCATCCGAATCGTTTTTCCGCTGATGATGATGTCCGCCGCGGCAAGGTGACCGAGGTCGACGCCTGCCGTGACCTCACCGTCGACGACCAGCAGCAGGCGCTCCCCGGCCAGGAACATGGGCAGGTAGCGGCTTTCCCATCCGCCGGACACGATCTTGTCCATGCTGAAGACGACGGTTTCGAGGCGTTGCAGTTGCTGGATCTGGCGGACCACCGTGGGTCTCGACGTGTCGACGCGCGGCGGACCCGCGGTTCGGAAGAGCCAGCCCACCAGCGCCGCCACCACGCACGCGAGGACGAATCCCAGCAGAAATCCAACGACGGCCGAACCGCCCCGCCCGGCCAGGCGTTGCATCACGCGTCTTCGTGGCGCAGAGGGGCCCACATTGCACACGTCACTAATCGTCCTCGAGATTACTGCGACTTCATGTGCGTCCAGGATTTTTCGTTCTCGAGGCAGTAATAGTCCAGGAGCTCGCTGTCCAGCACCAGCGGCTGCGTCAGTTTGACGGTCCAGGGCTCCGTATAGAACTTCGGATCGTCGATCGTCAGTTCCACTTCGAGCGTCCCGAAGTTCGGCCGGCGAATCCTTTCGGTCAGCTTCGCGCCGCTGCCCAGGGGATTGCCCCGTGCGTCGAGCCACAGGTCGTCCTTGAACCCAATCGTCCGCACCTCGAGCGTGTCGCCGTCCCACTTCGCCGTCGAGTAGCCGTTCCAGGTGGGGTTCGGGTCCGTCGGCAGCGGCCGCCCGTCGGTGAAGATCTGCCGGTATTGCATGTTGCGCTCGGTCAGGATGACCACGCGATCCGAGAACTGGAGGATCCGCTTGTAGTAATCGTCGGTCCAGATGCGCGGCGCCCCGCGCGGCATGCAGTGGACATTGGGATCCTCGTCCTGGGCCGCCGTCCGTTTCTTCACCAGGTCGGCCACGCCGGGCTGATACGGCAGGGCGCCCGGCCGGCTCGCGGCGATGTTCATGAACTCCCGCGCGAGTTGGAAATCATTGCAGCGCGCGCCGCATTTGGCGGGTGTGTCCCAGCCCCACATGCCGCTCAGGTCGGGCCGGCCGTCGACGGTGCGTGGCGCGGCAGCCGACAGATTCGGCTGGCCGTCGGCCGTGCGCGGCACGCCGGCCGTCGGGTAGTTCAACCACTGGGCCGAAACGCCGCCTGGAAAAGCGGCGAGCACGAACGCCGCGGCACAGAGCACACGCAAGCCGGTCGCCATAGGCGCTTCTCCTTCAGGGCTACGCCCAGTATACGTAGCAGCGCCCGCTACGGCGCCAGCGCATCGACGAACGATGTGAGGAGCCGGTTGAACTCGTCCGGCTTCTCCATCATGACGAAGTGGCCGGTCCCCGCCACCTGGGTCTGCGAGTAGTGCGGCAGGACCTTCTTCGTTTCCTCGACGCTGGGCAGCTGCGGATTTGTCCCCGCCCAGATGGCGAGCGCCGGCATCGGCGTGACGTCGGCCTTCCGCAGCTCCGGATCGAGGATCGAGAGCATTGCCCCTGCGGCCGTCGCCTCCGGCGCTTTGAGCATCATCGCCAGGATCTTCTGCTGTAACGCCGCCGGCGTGTCCGGCGTGAACATCCCGCGAATCATGCCCTCGCGGGCCTTGAGGCCCTCGGGGCCGGTCATCACCGGCGGCTTGAAGCCGTCGCCGAACTGCCGCATGTCGAGCGGGCCGTCCACGGCCACCAGCCCCGCGACATGCTGGGGGAACAACCGGGCGTACTGGCGGATGACCGGCGCGCCCATGCTATGGCCGACGAGCACGATCTTGTCCGCCCCTGTCTCGACGCGGACAGCCTCGACCGCGCGCGCAAACAAGTCCATCGAGAACTTTCCGTCCCTGGGGGCGCCGCTGCGGCCGTGTCCAGGCAGATCCAGCGTGACGACCCGGTAGCGGCTCGCCAGCACCGGCACCTGCGCATCCCACGACGACGAGTCGCAGGTCCAGCCGTGAACCAGGACCACCGTCGGCTTGCCGCTGCCAGACGACGCCGAGTAGATGTTCAGTCCGTCGACCGTCGCGGCCGACGCGCGCGCTGCGCCGGATGAAAAGACGAGTGCGAGTGTCAGGATGGAAAACCAGCGCATACCCCGTCCCCCTTCTCATTTAGTCATTTGGTCATTTAGTCATCTGGTCATTCCCAGGTCGTCGCAATGACCAGATGACCAAATGACTAAATGACCAAATGAAAAGGGGAGTATGGCAGAAAAGCGAATTAACGCCGAGACTCGATGAACCTCAGCGGCGTCTAACGCGTATACATGGGAAATCGCAGCGAATGGGAGGTCGAACGATGAGGCGAGCCCTGTCGGTTATGGCGACCATGTCAGCCCTGGCCTTCGTCACCCTGTCTCCGGCGGTCTTCGCGCAATCGCCGCAGGGCGCCCCGAAATTCGACGCCGCCGATATCAGCCTGCGAAGCCGGACGGGCACCACCAACCAGCCCACGATGACGGGCGGTGTCCTCCGCGGCGGGCGGTACGATCTCAGGAACGCCACGATGCTCGATCTCATCGCCACGGCGTATTCCATCTCCGATCGCGACCTTGTCGTCGGCGGGCCCGCCTGGCTCGAGCGTCAGCGCTTCGACCTCGCCGCCAAGGCGCCGCAGGAGACGTCGCCTGCGGCCGTCCGACTGATGCTGCAGGCGCTGCTCGCCGATCGTTTCAAACTCGTCATTCACCAGGACACCCGTCCGATGTCCGGTTATGTGCTCACGGTCGGAAAGGACAAGCACAAGCTGAAGGAGGCCACCGGGCCCGGCGCGGGATGCCAGGGCAACCCGCCGCCCCAGCCACCGCCTCCTGTCCCGATGCTCAACGGGTCGTGCAAAGGCGTGACGATGGAACAGTTCGCACAGACGCTGCGCCAGATTGCGAACGGCTACATCACCACCCCGGTACAGGACCAGACCGGGCTGCAGGGCTACTGGGATTTCGACGTGAGATTCACGCCATTCGCGGTGCTGTCGCGCGCCGGCGCGGACGGCATCACGGTGTTCGCGATGATCGAACAACAACTGGGATTGAAGCTCGATCAGGGACGCGTGCCGACGCCGGTCTTCGTCGTGGAGACTGTCAACGCCGAGCCGACGCCCAATCCGTCGGGCGTGTCCGCCGCCATTCCGTTGCCGCCGCCGATGGAGTTCGACGTCGCAGAGATCAAGCTGAGTCAGCCGGACACGTCGCCGCGCACGCGGCTGCTGCCTGGCGGCCGCGTCGAGGCCGAAGGCATCACGATGCATCAGATCATGCAGCTCGCGTGGGACATCACGACCGACGAACTGGTCGCCAACACGCCGAAATGGTGGGACGACACCAAGTACAGCATCGTCGCGAAGACGTCGACGGCGGTGAGCGGGAGCGGCCAGAACACCAACGTCGACGTCGACGATCTGAAGGCCATGCTGCGGCAGCTGATCACGGAGCGCTTCCAGCTGAAGTCGCATTACGACGAGCGCCCCGTCACGGCGTACACGCTGCTGGCAGACAAGCCGAAGATGACGAAGGCCGACCCCGCCAACCGCACGAACTTCAAGGAAGGTCCGGCGCCCGGCCAGAAGGATCAGCGCAACGAGATGCTCGGGCGGATGGTGACGGTCCATAACATGTCGATGCCGCAGTTTGCGGAAGATCTGCAGCGCATCGCCGGCGGCTACATCCGGGTGCCGGTCGAAGACAAGACCGGCCTCGACGGCGCGTACGATTTCACGCTGACGTTCACGCCGATCGGTCTGCTCAACGCAGGCGGCCGCGGACGCGGCGGGGATGGGGGTCCCGCCGCCGGCGGCGACGCACTGGATCCGAGCGGTGGCCTGTCAGTGTTCGACGCCGTCAACAGGCAGCTGGGCCTGAAGCTCGAGATGCGCAAGCGACCGATGAAGGTACTGGTGATCGACGCGATTTTGGAGAAGCCCACGGACAACTAAACGGTGTAGTGCAGGCCTGAAGTCCTGCACTACTTCTGATCGTAAACTACCCGGCCGCCCACCATCGTCAGCGTCGGGCGGATGTGTTTGATCTCCGCCGCCGGCACGGTCATGTAGTCGCGGTCGAGCACGACGAGGTCGGCCTGCTTGCCGACTTCGAGCGAGCCGAGCGCGTTCTCCTGGAAGAAGAGATACGCATTCGAGCGCGTATGCGCGACGAGCGCTTCCTCGCGGGTGAGCGTCTCGTCGAGCACGCGGTTGCCGCCGACGTCGAGGCCGCTGACGACCCATCCCAGCGTGACGAACGGCGCGTAGTGCGACACGATCGTCGCGTCCGTGCCCAGACCGAACACGATGCCGCTGTCGGCGATCTTTCGAAGGGGCATGCGTGCGCCGGCCTGCATCGCGGCGCCGTGTACCCCGAGCGTCATGCCGAGCGCTTTGGCGCGCGCGATGTTGGCGGGCGAGATGTCGTAGACATGGCCCATGGTCCATCGCAGGCGATCGATGCGCTGGGTCTTGTTCACGTTTTCCAGCGTGTCGAGCAGGTCGCTGACGGCATTGTTGTTGATCACGTGCTGGTGGACGTGCCAGCCGGCGCGCGCCGCCGCGGCGGCGAGCTTGCCGTACTCGTTCATGATCGCGGCGGGCCACGGATCCTTCCTCGGCGCCAGATCGAAAAACGGCCCGTAGAGCACCTCCCCCAGACCGAAGACGCCGAACTGGCCGTCGAACCGGTTCGGCCGGCTGCGCTCGATGAGCGCCGCCGCTTCGGTCGCCGACGCAGGGTCCGTTGCGTTAAACGCCAGGGTCTCCCAGAGTCGAAGCGGCAGGGGACCCTTCGCTGCACGAGCGGCGAGGAACGCCGACTGGCCCAGGCTGTAGACGCCGGTCAGCCCTTTCGAATTCAGCTCGCGCATGAAGTCCGTGAGGTTCTGCTCGCGCTGCTCGGGCGAGGTCGGCGGCATCGCATCGTACAGCGCATACGGCGGCTGGAACGACACGAGACCGGTGGCGTTTCTGCGCGCACCTTCCGCGGGATCCAGCCCGACCGCTTTCAGAGCGAGGCTGTTGGCATAAACGACGCTGTAGCCCTCCTGCACGAAGAGCGGGTTATTCGGCGCCACGCCGTCGAGCTCCGCCAGCGTGAACCCGCCCGGCGCGTCGGCGAACTGCCGCGGGGTCCATCCGCCCTGCACCATGATCCAGCCGCGGGGCGGCACGCTGGCGGCCTTCGCGGCGAGAATCGCCAGCGCCTCGCGGCGCGACCCGACGCCTTCGAACCGCGCCTGCTCGTGCCAGGTGTCGGCACCGCGCGTGAAGTGGAAGTGGTTGTCGATGAGGCCGGGGACCACGGTCGCGCCGGCGACGTTGATAATCCGCGTGTTCGAACCCGCGTAGCGCGCGATTTCCCTGCTGGTACCGCGCGCCACAATGCGGCCGTCCTTGATCGCCAGGGCCTGGACGATGCGGAAGCCCGGGTCGACCGTCAGGATCTTGCCGTTCGTGACGATGGTGTCGACGTTCTGCTGCGCGAGGACTGTAATGGTCGTCGTGAGTGCCGTGAGCATGCAAAGGGACGCCGCCAGACACTTGAGCTTCATGCGATGGTTGTGCGGCTCATTCATGGTGGACAAGGTAACCGATCCTGCTCCGTGTCCGTGCTATTCTCGGCCCGATCCTCGATCCGATGGAGGAAGGACATGAAGACGGCATTGATGGCGTCGGCGGTCGCGATGATGATGGGCGGGCTCATATCGCTCGCCGCGGCCGACTTCAAGGCGCCGCGCACGCCGTGGGGTGAACCGGATCTCGAGGGCACCTGGACGAGCCAGGCGGAACTGAGCGTGCCCTTCGAGCGGCCGGCGGAGTTCGGCACGCGCGAGCGGCTGACCGATGAAGAATTCGCGCAGCGCGAAGCGCAGGCGCAGAATCAGTTGAAGAGCGACAAGGCCGATTTCGACCCGGAATCGGCAGACACCTCACGTGCGGGCCAGGTGGGGTCGGCCACGTCGCCGCCGCCGACCTGGCTCGAGCGCGGCAACGCCTCCAGGCGCACCTCGATCGTGATCGATCCTCCGGACGGCCGGATCCCGGAGATCTCGTCCGCCGGCCTGCGCCGCCTGCGGGCGGCGGGCCGGGGCGCGCTGGACAACGGCCCGTTCGACGGCCCGGAGAACATGGGCCTCTACCAGCGGTGCATCACGCGCGGCGTGCCAAATGCAATTTTCCCGGCGGTCTACAACGCCAACACGCGCATCGTGCAGGGGCCGGGATTCGTCGCCATCACGTACGAGATGATTCACGAAACGCGCATCATCCCCACGACGTCCCGGCCGCACCTCGCCGCCAGTGTGCGGCAGTACCTGGGCGACTCGCGGGGGCATTGGGAAGGCGCCACACTCGTGGTCGACGTGACGAACTTCAACTCGAAGGACGACTATCGCGGATCGGGCGCCGGCCTGCACCTGGTCGAACGCTACACGCGGACGCCTGACGCGGGCCTGCGGTACGAGGTGACCGTCGACGACCCGGATACCTGGGCGCGGCCGTGGACCGCGGCGCTCAATATGCGGCCGCAGGCGGCCGGCATGTTCGAGTATGCCTGCCACGAGGGCAACTACGCGATGAAGAACATGCTGACGGCGTCGCGCGCCGCCGACGTGCCGGCGGCGGCCGGGAGATAGGCTCTCGTCTCAGCGCTTGTCCAGGCCGTTCTCTCCAAGGAACTTGGACAGCAGATCGGCCACCGCGACGTTGTTCATGTCGGCGAAGGGGATGTGCGTGTTGCCCTTGAGGCCGGCGTCGGGCAGCATCAGCACCGTGGCCTTGCCCCCGTACTTGTTGATCTTCTCGGCGAACAGCTTCGACATTTGGACGGTGCTCGTGATGTTGCGGACCTTGTCGGTGTTGTCGCCCCAGACGATCTGCATCGGGATCTTCGTCAGCTTCTTGAACTCCTCGAGCGGCACATAGACAGGACCGAAGCCCGTGGTCGGTACTCCCGGACCCTCGCCCTCCGGGTAGACGTAACCGACGTTCTCGTACATCACGATCGCGGCGAGGTTGTTCGTCTTGAGGCCCGTGAGGATGGCCCGCATGCCGCCGGCGGAATTGGTCAGGGCGACGCTCGGACCAATCTTGTCCATCAGCTTCGCTGCGGCGTCCGACTGGATCTGTGCGTTCTCCACGGTGTCGAACTCCTCGTAACGCCCCCGTGATGCCTGGTTCCAGGCTTCGGCGTCCTCCGTGGGGAACTGCACGCCCTCGAACCAGTTCGGGTACTTGACGCCAAACCGCCACGCGAGGAAGTTCCCCTGATCGCGGCCGATGCCGGGTCTGTACGTGTATTCTTCGCACCCCCAGTTGGCGCGGCCGACGCGTGGGCCGTCCCAGATGTAGACCGGGTAGCCGCGGCGCAGGAAGATGCTCTGATAGCCCTCGCCGCCGTCCCAGCGATTCAGCCACGCCGTCGCCGCGGCGCTGTGCCACATCACGAGGTTGACGCGGCGGGGATTCGCGGGAATCTGGTAGTCGACGTAGCCGTGATCGCAGTGGAGCGATCGGGTGTCCGCGTCGCCAAGAACCTTTCCGCCCACCGCGAAGGAGCCTTGCTTCACGATCGTGATGGGCGCGGCGGCTTCCCGCCGCTTGGCCTGGGCCGCCAGGTAGCCGGTCGCGAGGACGGCCATCGCGCCCGCCACGAGAGCCGTGCCCGCACGAGAACGGCCATGGCGCGCTGACATCGTCACCCTCACTTCGCGACGTTGTTTGCCGGCACGATGCCGGCGGTCTTGAGCGGGATCGTGAAGACGGCGTCGCAGCCGGCGATGAACAGGGTCTTCCCGTCCTTTCCGCCGAACGCCTCGTTCGTCGCGCAGACCTGCTTCTTGGGCTCGCCGCCGTAGATCGGCAGGTTGATCGTGCCCAGCAGCTTGCCCTGCGGCGACGTGATGCGGATGACACCGGGACCGGCGCCGCTGCTCGAGTAGACATTCCCCGCCTGGTCGGTCTTCTGGCCGTCGCCGATGCCGACGCCTTCCGTGAAGACGGTAAATGCGCCCAGCGTGCCGTCGGGATTTACGGCGTAGCGCCGCATTTTCCGGCCGGAGGTGGACAGATACATCCACTTGCCGTCCGGCGACAGCGCGATGCCGTTCGGAATGCCGCCGAGATCGGTGCCGCTCAGCACGAGCGTGGTCTTGCCGTCCTTGATGCGGTAGATCCCGTTCTGCAACTGCTTGTCGGGATTCTTTCCGCCGTCGCGCAGGCCGAAATCGTTGTCAGCCAGATAGACCGCGTCGTCGGCGGCGACGGCGATGTCGTTCGGGCCGCTGAATTTCTGACCGTTCATGCCGGCCGACAGCACCGTGTGCGTGCCGTCCTTCTCGAGACGCATCAGCTGACGATCGTTGTCGGCGCACCAGATCACACGGCCCGAGTGGTCCATTCCCGTGCAGGACGGCCCGATGAGGAGGACATGGTCGCGGCCGGATCGCGTCTGCGTGCCGACATGTTCCGGATCGTTGCCGGTATAGCCCGCCTTCTCCATGAAGACGGAGACCTCCTTCTGCGCGTTGACCTTGTACAGGACGTTGGCGAGCAGCCCCGCGAAGATCCACGAGCCGCCGTTGCCCTCCGGCATCCACAGCCCGCCTTCCGTCAGGCCGAAGCCGCGCGCGAGCTCGACCGGCTTCGCGTCCGGCGCGATGATCTGGTCGAGCGCCGGATCCTCCCTGGTGATCGAGAAGGGCCTGGCCTGCGGTCGGCGGCCCGTCGCCGCGCATCTGCGGGCCCTGGGGGCCGCCCTGCGCGTGTAGGCTCGCGGACAGGATGGTGACGACAACGATCGCTGCAGCTGTGGATCCCGGATTCTTCATAGCTACTCCCCGAGTCTTCGATTGTGATGCGCTCGCGCGGAGGATTCTACATCCACGCGCCGCCGAAGCCGGCGTGTCACTTCGGCAGCGCGAAGGCCATGTAGAAGCCCTCCGGCCCGGGCGGAACCGTGGGAAAGCGCGCGGGGTTCCAGCCGTTGGCGGCTGCGACAGGCACCAGGACGAACTGACGTCCGCCGGCTTCATACGACGCCGGCACGCCATCAGATGCCGCCGGCAACGCAGCGGTCCAGATTACCTGTCCCGTGCGCCTGTCGTACGCGCGGAAGGTCTTGTCCGATCCGGATGCCGCGAACAACAGCCCGCCTCCGGTCAGCAGCAACCCGCCGCGCGGCCAGTGCGCGCCGCTCGTGGGCGGGATGCCGATCTCCGGCGGCGCGGCGACGCTGCCGTGGGGCACACGCCATTTGATGTCCCCGGAGTTGAGATCGTAGGCGACGATTTCCGACCACGGTGGCCCGATCGGCGACAAGTACGTGCTCGTGAACATGAAGTCGTAGGGCGATGTGAAGCGCACGGGTCCCTTTCAGCAGCGCGTCGCCGGCTTCCTTCGTGAGCCGCGCGGCTTCGTCGGCTGCTGACGGTCGTCGGGCGGCCGGTGCGCGATGCGCCCGGCTCGCTGACGCCGGGCATGACCAGCCGGATCATCGTCGGCAGCGCCTTCGACAGGACGAATACCTCGCCGCTGCCGGGATCGGCCGCGACGGCGCCCCAGTTGGTGCCGCCGCTGTGGCCGGGCATCTCGATCGATCCGCGAAAGCTCGGCGGCGTGAAGAGGCCGTCGTTCCGATAGCTTCGCAGCCGCTCGAGTATCGCGCGCCGCTCGTCCTCCGGCAGGTACGGGTTGATGTCGCTCTCGGCGAACGACTGCCGCGCAAACGGCGCCGGCCTGGCTGGGAAAGGGCTGCGTCGGCCACGTCCGTTCGCCCGGCACATCCGACTGCGGCACGGGCCGCTCTTCGATCGGCCAGATCGGTTCGCCGGTGACGCGGTCGAACACGAACAGGAATCCCTGCTTCGTCGCCTGCGCGACGACGTCCCGGCGGCGCCCGTTGTGTCGAATCGTCAGGAGCTTGGGAGCGACCGGCAGATCGTAGTCCCAGACATCGTGGTGGACGATTTGATAGTGCCAGAGGCGCTTGCCGGTCCGCGCATCGAGCGCGACCAGGCTGTTCGCGAACAGATTCTGACCGGGCCGGTCGCCGCCGTAGAAGTCGAACCGTCCGGTCCCGAACGGCACGTACGCGATGCCGCGCGTCTCGTCGATCGTCAGCTCGCTCCAGTTGTGGACGCCGCCATGGCTGGCGCGCGCGTCTTTCGGCCACGTGTCCGCGCCGGTATCGCCGTCTGCCGGGCAGCGAACGGAAGACCCAGCGGAGCGCGCCCGAGCGCACGTCGTACGCCTGCACGTCGCCGGGATTGGCGTCGTATCCCGGGCGCAATGCCGGCAGGCTCACGATGATCAGGTTTTCGAAGACACGGCCGGGATTGCTGGTCTGGAGCGGGCTCAGGCCGTCGATCGACCGGCCGGTCGCCGCGAGGCCGGTGCGCAGATCGACCCGTCCGTCGCGGCCGAAGGTCGGGACGGTCTGGCCCGTCTTCGCGTCCACGGCGGTCAGGTAGCCGTCGGCGATGTAGATCAGCCGGCGATCGTGGCCGTCGGCGCTGCGCCAGTAGTTGATGCCGCGTGTCCCGACCGCGCCCGGATGAGGATGGGTCCACACGGCGGCACCGGTGGCCGCGTCGAGGGCGACGAGATCGTTCGCGCCCGCGAGCACGAACGCGAGCCCGTCGGCGATCAGCGGATTGAAGAGGAACGTTCGTTTGCCGGCCGGAAATTTCCAGGCGACCTCGAGCGTGGACACGTTCGAGGCGTTGATCTGGCGAAGAGACGTGAACTGCGCGGAGTCCCCGCCGCCGAGGTAGCTGCCCCACGTCGTGTAAGGGGCGTTCGACGAGCGGGCGTTCGATTGAGCGGGCGCGGCCGGCGAGACAGAGACCAGGGCACACAACGCGCAAACGGCGAATCAGGAGCGGACGCATAGGCCGATCACTCTAGTGCCGGCGCTCATGAATTGCACCTGCCGTGTTCTTGCTATACTCGCCCGTACTATGACGAAACCACACACGACCGTTCGCTTCCTGACGCTGATCGGCATCGCGTGCGTGGGATTGGTCACGATCGGCGCCCAGGGACCGAAGCCCGGGGCCTCGACCTCCCGCCCCTACGTCGTCGGGAAGAACGCGTACGGCCAGCCGAATCTCGAGGGCACCTGGTCGAACGACAGCATCACGCCGCTGCAGCGGCCCGCGGCGTGGGCCAACAAGACGACGCTCACCGACGCGGAAGTCGAGCAGCTCAAGAAGGCGAGCGCGAAGCTCGAAGAGGGCGGCGACGCCCTGTTCGGCGACGAGCTCATCATCGATGCGCTCGAGGGCAAGCAGCAATCCGCCTCGCACGACACCGAGACCGGCAACTACAACGGCTTCTGGCTGCCCAACCGCGACATCGACAACCGCACGTCGCTCATCATCGACCCGCCGGACGGCCGCATTCCGCCCGAGACGCCGGCGGCGCAGGCGCGGCGCGCGGCTGCGATCGAACAGCGCCGGCTGCATCCCGCCGACGGCCCCGAGAGCCGCGGCCTGAGCGAGCGGTGCCTCACCTTCGGCGTCCCGCGCTTCCAGGCCGCGTACAGCAGCGTGTATAAGATCGTCCAGTCGCCGACACACGTCGTCTTCCTGATGGAGACCATCCACGAGGCCCGCGTCATCCCGATCGACGGCCGCCCGCACATGTCGGACGCGATCCGCCAGTGGATGGGCGACTCGCGCGGCCACTGGGAAGGCGACACGCTCGTCGTCGACACGACAAACTTCTCGCCCAAGACGGCGTTCATGGGCGTGTCGAACAATCTCCACCTCGTCGAGCGCTTCACGCGCGTCTCGGCCGGCACGCTGCAGTACGACGCCACCATGAGCGATCCCGACGACGTGGACGCGCCCGTGGACGGCGCGGATTCTCTTCAAGCAGACCGACGAGCCGCTGCTCGAATATGCCTGCCACGAAGGGAACATCGGGCTGTTCGGGATTCTCTCCGGCGCCAGGGCGCAGGAAGCCGCCGCCCGGTAAGCGGGACTAATCGACGATCAGCCGATAGCCGTCGCCGTACGCCTTGCGGATGTAGGTCGGGTGGCGGGGATCGGGCTCCAGCTTGTGGCGAAGCCGGAGGATGAAGTTGTCCACCGTGCGCGTGAGCGGCGCGTCCGAGTAGCCCCAGACCAGGTGCAGCAGCTCGTCGCGCGTGACCACGTGGCCCGCCCGTTCGGCGAGGCAGTGCAGGATCTCGAACTCGCGGTCGGTCAGCTCCACGCGCTTCGCGCCGCAGTAGGCGCTGCAGCCGCCTGAAGTCGATGACGGTGTTGCCGAGCCGCAGCTGATCGATCCGGCGGCTTGGTCCGGCGCAGGACCGCGTGCACGCGCGCCAGCAGTTCGTCGAGCGCGAAGGGCTTCGTCACGTAGTCGTCGGCGCCGAGCGTCAGTCCGCGGATGCGGTCTTCCTTCTGGCCGCGGGCCGACAGGATGATCACCGGGACGCGCGTCGGGGCTCTCGTTGAGCGCCCGGCAGATCTCGAAGCCGTCGGCGCCGTGCGGCAGCATCAGGTCGAGCAGCAGCAGATCCGGCGTGAACCGCTTCACGGACGGCGAGCGCGTCGCGGCCGTTGTCGCACGTCTCGACGACGAACCCTTCGTACTCCAGGTTGTCGCGGAGCAGCCTGGCGATGGCCTTGTCGTCTTCGATGATCAGGATGCGCTTGGTCATGGCAGACTCCGGCACGTTCACGCGCTTGCGACGGCGGCCGATCGGGCAACGTCACGTCGACTTCGGTTCCCGATCCCACTGTCGCTGCGCACCTCGATCCGGCCGCCGTGGCTCTCGACGATGCGCTTCGCGATCGGCAGGCCGAGGCCGCTGCCGCTGACGGTGACGTTGCGCCCGCGATAGAAGCGTTCGAAGATCGCGCGAGAGGTCCTCGGCGGCGATTCCGGTTCCGCGATCCCGGACGGTCAGCGTCACGCTCCTGGCCGTCGCCGTGCCCGTCACGGCCAGGCGCCGCTCGTTCGTCGGAGTACTTGATCGCGTTGTCCACGATGTTCTCGAGCGCCTGGATCATCGCGGGCCGATCGACGCAGATCTGCGGGAGATCGGGCGGCACGTCGACGATCAGCTCGAACTCGAGGTTGGCCAGCATCGGCCGGAATCCCTGCAGCGCGTCCTCGACCAGATCGGCCGGCTCGACGTCGGCCAGCTCGGTCGCCGACGGCGGCACGGGAGTCGCTGTAGCGCGCGTAGGTCAGCAGGTTGTCGATCGAGCCGCCGAGACGGGACGCTTCCACCGACAGCAGCCCGGCGTACTCCTGCACCGTCCTGGGCGAGGTGTAGCGGCCGTTCGCCAGCGTGTCGCCGACGAGCCGGATGAACGCGACGGGCGTCTTCAGCTCGTGCGTGACGGCGGCGACGAAATCCGACTTCATCGACGCCAGCGCCGACGCTGGCCCGGTCGGCGCGCACCGTCAGCACGAGCGCCAGCAGGCTGGCGCCGGCCGCGATCGAAGATCAGGAAGAACATCCGCCGCGCGCCCTGCAGCGTCGCCAGGAGCGCGCGATCCGGCAGCGAGCGGACGTGCACCGTCCACTCGCGGACGCGCATCGGCTGCGACGGCGATCGACTTGACGAGCGCCTGGTCGATGAACAGCAGCGGGAACCGCGTGTGCAGATCGCCCGCGCCGTCGGGTTCGACCGGCGTCGACGTGACCGCCCGCCCCTCGTCGTCGGACACCGAGATCGACAGGCCGCCGAGGCTGCCGCCGATCTTCTCCACCTGCTTCACCAGCGGATCGAAATACTGGGCGTGCACCCACGGCATGTTGACCGTGAACGCCATGAAGCCGAGCAGCTGGTGCGGCGGGCTGGACGCGAAGAGCGCGTGCGCGACCACCTGGTACGGGGTGCCGTCGATCGAGCGCTCGAGCACGAGAAACGGCGAGGCGGCGGTCGCCTGCTCGCGCACGGCGGCGACGAGCCCGGCCAGTTCGGCCGGATCGCGGACCAGCACGACGGGAAACGGATCGTCGGAGGACGGGCGTGGTGTTCCACGGTGGCGGCCGGTCCGCGCGGTTGAACGCGTAGGTCACGCCGTCGTACCCCGTGTCGTCGGTGCGCTTCCACAGGACGAACGATTCGGGGTACGGGAAGCGTGGCGAACGCGCGGGCGGCGACCTGGAAGAGGCCGTACGGCGGATCCTCGTCCAGCACCGTCGGTGTTGAACGGCACGATGGCGGTGATCCAGGCGCCCTTCATGTCGGCGCTGAGCGCCGCGCGCACGAGCGCCAGCGCCTCGTTGGCGCGCCGCTCGAGCAGCAGGTTCGTGCCGCTGCGCCACTCGCGCGTGGCCACGTAGCCGAACGACACCAGCGCCACGGTCGCCGCGAACATCGCGACGACGAACGTCATGACGGTCGGGAGGCGGACGGCGCCGTCGGTCACGCGCCGCCCGCCGAACGTCAGACGCCCGATCCACGCCGAATGCCCCGGCGCCGGACCGTGGGTGCTCGGCCCTGACGACCGCCGGCGGCTGGTCCACCTTCGCGGCAGCGGAGGCGAGCGCCGGTCCCGTCTCGATCATCGAAGGATCTCGCGCTCGCGGTAGTAGCGGGCCGCGCCGGCGTGCAGCGGGATCGGCGTCGGCGGGCGCCTGCTCGGGATCGATGAGCGCGGCTTCTTCGTGGTCGCGCGCCAGCGCCGGCAGCTGCGCGAAGAACTCGCGCGTCAACTGGTATACGAGATCCTCGGAGAGATCGCTGCGGCAGACGAGCAGCCACTCCGAGCCGAGCGTCTCGATCGGGCGGTTCTGGCCCGGAAGCTGGTTGGCCGCGACGGTGACCGGCCTGAGGAACGGATAGCTGCCGCGCAGCTGGTTGATCACGGTGCGGTCAATCGGCAGCAGGCGCAGCGGAACGGTCTCGCTGAGCTCGCGGGCCGCGGTCAGCATGACCGGCTTCGCGCTGAACACCGCGTCGATCTCGCCCAACCCGAGCTTCGCGCACGATCTTGTCGGTCGGCTCGAAGATCGGCTGCACGTCGGCGTAGCTCATGCCGTAGGCGTCCAGCAGGATCCGCGTCGAGAACTCGCCCGACGTTCCCGGCAGGATGACGCCGACGCGGCCGCCCCTTCAGATCCTGATCGACCGGAAGGGGCTGTCGGCCCGGACCAGCACGTAGAGGTTGTTGACCCACAGCACCGCGATCGCGCGCAGGTTCTTGTGCGGATACAGGTTGCGCTCGATGCCGCGGCGGTAGGCGAGGTACACGACGTCGGACTGCGCGAGGCCCAGGTGCCCCTGCCCGCCGTCCACCGCCGACACGACGACGACACCGCCTGACGTCGTCTGCAGGTCGATGTGGGTCTGGGGAAGCGCGCTGTTGAAGCGCTGGATGAGATCCGTCGTGAACTCTGCCGCGGTGCCGGACCACAGCGTGAGCTGTTGCGGCTGCGGCGCCGCGGACCCCGACGAGCAGGCCCCGGCGCACAGCGAGACCAGCAGCGCCGCGGCGGTGCCCAGACGACGACGGGATCGAACACGGGATGACGTCGTGGTCACGGAGCCTCTCCCCGGCGGAAGGCGGGATTATACGGGAACTGCCGCCATCCGCGCGCGCGCCGGCAGGCGATGACAATTGATGACAAATGCGGCCGTTGAACGGTCGCGGACCGCCGCTAATATCACGCTCGCTTCAGGTGCGCCGCGGTGCCGGATTTGTACGCTCCGGCCGCCGGCCGTGCACCTCGACTGCCAGGGAGGCCATTCGATGAGACGACTCGTTTCCGGCACCATCCTCGTCTGGGCGGCGCTATTGTTCCTTCCCGCTGTGTCGAGTGCGCAGGGCACCAGCAGCGGTGCCATCGCCGGTACCGCCAGGGACTCCTCGGGCGCCGTGCTCCCGGGCGTCACCGTCGAAGCGTCGAGCCCGGCCCTGATCGAGAAGAGCCGGACGACCGTCACCGATGCCAACGGCGAGTACAAGATCATCGAGCTGCGGACGGGCACCTACACCGTCACGTTCACGCTGACCGGCTTCAACACGTTCAAGCGCGACGGCCTGGAGCTCGCGCCGAATTTCACCGCGACGATCAACGCCGTGCTCGCGGTCGGGGCCATCCAGGAGACCGTCACCGTTTCGGGCAGCACGCCGCTCGTCGACACGCAGAACGTGTCGCAGCAGCGGACATTCTCGAGAGAGCAGCTCGACGCCGTGCCGACGGCGAAGAGCCTCCTGGGCATCGCGGCGCTGATGCCGTCGGTCGTCCAGCCGCCGAACGCGCAGGACGTCGGCGGCAGCAAGGGCGAGCGATCCGTCCGCTTGTCGGTGCACGGCAGCAAGACGTACGACGCGCGGCTGCTGCAGGACGGCATGCGCTACAACGCGCTGACCCCGGGCATCGGGCCGCCGGTGGCGCCCGCGACCTTGTTCATTCCGTCGCTCGAAGGCACGGGGCGCGGCTACTACATCAACCCGCTCGGCGCGGAGGAAACGCTGATCGACACCGGGTCGCTCGGCTCGGCGCAGTACCAGTATGGCGGCGCGCAGGTGAACATGCTGCCCAAAGACGGCGGCAACCGGTTCGCCGGCTCCGTGTTCTTCGCCGGCACCGGCAGCGGACTCCAGAGCAACAACCTCACCTCCGAGCTGCAGAGCGCAGGGCCTGACGTCGGTGAACTCCGTCCGCAAGGTCTACGACGTCAACGGCGCGTTCGGCGGCCCAATCAAGAAGGATCGCATCTGGTTCTTCGGGTCGGCACGCGGCGTGGGGCACGACGACGGGTGTGGCGAACCTGTATGCCGACGCCAACATCTCGGCCCGCGTCGTCGGCGCGTCGGCCGCCGTGTGGCGGTACGCACCGGACCTCAACAACCCGATCTACCCGGAGGAAGTCGACCGCGGCGGCGGCATCCGCTTCACCGTGAAGCCGAGCCAGAAGGACAAGTTCACGGTCTCGTACGACCAGCAGCGGAACTTCCAGGATCAGCTGACCGGCCAGCTCGAAACCGGCACGATCAAGAACGAGGCGAACGCCGGCTACTGCCAGCAGCAGTCGGTCCTGCAAGGGACCTGGACGCGGCCCCAGTCGACGAAACTCCTGCTCGACGCGGGCGCGACCGTCAGCAAGTTCGACTTCGGCGGATTCGGCCGCGACCTCTTCCTCAGCGACTACGAGTCGTGCGGCGGCGGCATCGTCAACAACGTCTCGATCAACGACACGAGCCTCGGCTACACGTACAACGGCGTCGGCAACCGGAACATGGCGCTGTCGCATCAGACGAACGGCCGGTTCAACGTCTCTTACGTGACCGGCGCCCACAGTCTGAAGACGGGCGTGTTCTGGATGTATGGGCTCAACGGCGGGCACGGCACCTACTTCGACCGGGCGCCGGGCCAGGTGCAGGGTCTGCCGGTCTCGTACAGCTTCAACCTGGGCGCGCCGCGTCTGCTGACGCAGTTCGCGGCGCCGACGTACACGCTCGATCAGCTGAACCCGGATCTCGGCCTGTTCGTCCAGGATCAGTGGCGCGCGGGACGCGTTCACGATCAACGCGGGGCTTCGCCTCGACTGGGTCCACGAATCGGTGCCGGCGATCAACGAGCCGGCGGGTCCGCTCGTGCCGGCCCGCAGCTTCGATGCCATCGACAACGTGCCGAACTGGAAGGATCTGAACCCCCGGTTCGGCATCGCGTGGGATCCGTTCGGCGACGGCAAGACCGCCGTCAAAGGCGGCATCAACCGCTACGTGCTCTCCAACACGACCGGGATCGCGAACTTCTTCGATCCGGCCAATGCGTCGGTGAACAGCACCACGCGCTCGTGGGCCGACAACAACGGCAACTTCCTGCCCGACTGCAATCTCAAGCTGACGGCGGCCAACGGCGAGTGCGGCGCGATGGCGAACGCGAACTTCGGCGGTCTCGTCGTGACCAACACGCCGGACCCCGCGTGGGTGACCGGCTGGGGCAAGCGGCCGTACATGTGGCAGTCGGGCATCTCGGTCGATCGCGAAGTCACGTCGAAAGTCCAGATGAGCCTCGGCTACTATCACACGACCTACGGGAACTTCTACGTGCTCGACAACACGCTGGTCGCGCCGACCGATTACAGTCCGTACTGCGTCACCGCGCCGACCGATCCGAGGCTTGGCTCGGTCAGCGGGCAGCAGCTCTGCGGGCTGTACGACCTGAACCCGAACAAGTTCGGCCAGAATCGGAGCATCGTCACGAACGTATCGAACTACGGCAAGCAGACCGAGATCTACGACGGTGTCGATCTCTCGGTGAACGCCCGGCTCCAGAAGCTGACGGTGACCGGCGGGTGGAACATCGGCACCGCGGTCCAGACGGGCACGACGGCCGGCGGCACGGCGGGGTCGCGGCAGAACAACTGCTTCGTCGTCGACTCGCCGCAGCAGCTGTTCAACTGCGACATCAAGGTGCCGTTCCAGAACCGCGTGAAGTTCGCGGCGTCGTACCTCCTGCCCTACGACGTGCAGCTCGCGGGCGTCTTCCAGACCAACCCGGGCGCGACCTACAACGCCAACGTCACCTACACGAACGCGCAGGTTCAGCCGAGCCTCGGCCGTCCGCTGGCCGGCGGCGCCGCGACCGTCACGGTCAACGTCGTGACGCCGTTTTCGCAATACGGCGATCGCGTGAACCAGTTCGACCTGCGCGCCGGCAAGATCTTCCGGATTGGCAGCAAGACGGGCTCAGGCGAACATCGATCTGTACAATGTGCTCAACTTCAACTCCGTGGTGAACTACAACAGCACCTACGGGACGTTCGCCTCGGCGACCGCCGGGAGCATCTTCCGTCAGCCGACGCAAGTGCTCGACGGGCGCCTGGTGAAATTCAGCTTCCAGTTCGACTTCTGAGGAGAGACCATGCGAAGGCAAGCAGCCGTCTTGATAGCCGTTGGTTCGGTGGGCGTGTTCCTCGCCCTGGGTCCGCACCTCGGTGCGCAGGGGGCAAGGGGGCGCGGCCGCGGTGAGGGCCAGACCGTCATCCTCGAGAAAGCGCCGCTCGATCACGCGATTTCGATTCCGAAGGAAAAGCTCGCCGAGCTACTTGAAGGACATGGATGCGAAGAAGCTCCAGACCCTTCGCATGATCGAGGGCGGCAAGTTCAACGTCAACATCCGGCGGATCCGGAACGCCGAGACGGCGCTGGTGCACCCCAAGACCGTCGACGTCTGGGTGGTCCTCGACGGCGGCGGCACGCTCACGACCGGCGGCAAAGTCGAGAACGGAAAGATCGTCGGCGGCGAGTCGCACGCGCTCAAGGTGGGCGACGTCGAGTTCATTCCCGCCAGCCTCCCGCACGGCGTCAGCGGCGTGAACGGCAACATCACCTGGCTCAACGTCCGGTGGGATACCGACTGGCCGGCGGACGCGAAGCTCGGCGCCGGCAACGCGCCGCCCGGCCCCCGGTGCCGCCGCGCCGGCCGGGCGCGGGCGTGGCCTGACGGTGAAGGAGTACGCGCAGACCGATCACTCGGTGGCGATTCCCCTCGAGAAGCTGAACGCGTATCGGCAGGAGATGGAGGCGGCCAACGCGGGAACGCTGCGCATGATCGAGGGCGGGCACTTCAACGTGAACATCCGGCGGATCAAGGCGCCGTCGACTGAACACCACCCGACCACGATCGACACCTGGGTGGTGCTCGAGGGCGGCGGCACCGCCAACACCGGGTACGAGCTCAAGGACGGCAAGATGGTGCCCGGCACAGGCGTGGACCAGAAGGTCACCGTGGGCGACGTCATGTTCATTCCGTCCAATTTCAATCACGGGTTCTCGGCGGTCGACGGCGTCGTGGCCTGGCTCAACATCCGCTGGGACGACAACTACGCCAAGTAGGGCAGGCCTTCGGGCCTGCCGCTACGCCGATGTGAAAACGCTGCAACGGAGGAGATGATGATGAGTGTCGGGCCAAGACATCAGTTCACCGCGACAATGTTCGCCGTCGCCGCTGCCATCGTCGTCGCTGGCGTGCTCGTGGTGGGGCAGCAGGGCGAGCGCGGTGCCGGCGCGCCGCCGGGCGGGACGCGGTGAAGGCCGCGGCCGCGGGCCCGCGATGAAGCTGAGCGATCCCGTCATCACCGATCCCGCCATCCAGAACGGCGGCATCGACATGCACGCGCACCAGGATCCCGACAGCAACGGGCCGAGCTACGGTCAGGCCGCGCGATCCGACGACGCGCTGGATTTGTATACGCGGGCGAAGGCCGCCGGCATGCGCGGCTTCGTCATCAAGGAGCATCTCGACCAGAGCGCGGGCCTTGCGTACTACATGCGCAAGCTCCATCCCGACATGGAGATTCTTCGGCGGCGTCGGGTCGAACTTCACCACGGGCGCCGAAGGTGAATCCCTGGTCGATCATCCACATGGCCGAGATGAAGGGCGGCTGGGGCCGGATCGTGTGGATGCCGAGCTGGGACTCCGAGAACAGCTCGCACAGGGTGCGGAACTACATGACGACCCTGGCGCCGCGGCGCGCGCCCTACTTCGATCCGCCGTTCGTGTCGGTGGCGCGGTGCGCCGATGGCGGCCGGTTCTGGGCGAACTTTCCGAAGCCCTGCGACGGCGGCGAGCTGCTGCCGGAGGTGAAGGAGGCGATCAAGGTCATCGCGACGACCAAGACCCGCGACAGCAACGGCGACCTGATCCTCGCCACGGGCCACAACTCGCCGGAAGAAGACATGATGATGATCAAGGAGGCCGTGCAGGCGGGCGTCAAGCACATCATCATCACGCACCCGCTCCTCGACGTCGTCGACATGACGAACGAGCAGATCAAGCAGGCGGTCGCGCTCGGGCCGGAAATCTACGCCGAGTTCACGTCGCAGTTCGGCGAACCAGGACGCCGTCCTCGCCGATGGTGAAGCAGTACGTCGAAGGCATTCGCGCCGCCGGCGTCGACCACGCGTTCGTCTCGAGCGATACGGGCCAGATCAACTCCGTCTTCCAGCCTGACGCGCTCGCCAAGTGCGCGAAGGTGCTGCGCGCGAACGGGTTCACCGAGCAGGAGCTCGCGAAGCTGTTCAAGATCAATCCGGCGAAGATTCTGGGGCTGACGCCTCCGCCGGGGCGTAGTGCAGACTCGGGTCTGCCGTGGTGCAGGCCTGAAGCGACCACAAGTTGCTATGAAAGAGGGGCAGCGATGCAGCGCGTAACAATGACGACGCTCGGCTTGGTGGCATTCGCGGCGGTGCTCGCGCCGTCCGCGGCGTTCTGCGCAGGCGCAGAACGAGGCGACGATCGTCAGCGCCGAAGAAATCCAGACGGTCGTCCGCCCTGGGCGGCGATCGGGAAGTCAAGATTCTCGACATGGGCAAGTTCAACCTCGGCGTCGCGGTGCTTCGCCGTGGAGCGATCGAAGCCGGGTGGGCCGATGAACGTCATCAACCACGCGAAGCTGACCGAGGTGTACTACGTCACGTCGGGCGAGGGCACGATCGTGACCGGCAGCGACATCGAGAACGTGCGTCCGCTTGCGGCCGACAACGAACTGGTGACCACCGTCGTCGGTCCTGGCGACAACGCGACGCTCAAGAAGCCGGCGCAGAGCCGGAAGGTCAAGGCGGGCGACGTGATCATCATTCCTGCCGGCGTCTACCACGGCTTCAGCGAAGTGCCCGATCACATCGAGTACGTTCTCGATCCGGCCGGATGTGGAGAAAGTGCTGCCGGCCGGCTACGTGAACCCGGCGGTGAAGAAGTAGTGCAGGCCTTCAGGCCTGCCGGAGAGCCGCTATGTCGCAGTCACGTCGCGTGAGGGGAATCCTCAGCGCCGCCGTTCTGATCGCCGGCGCCGGCGCGATCGCGTTCGCGCAGGCCACGGCGCCTCTGCCGGCGCCGGCGCCTGCGGGGCCCGGCGGACAAGGCCGCGCGCGCGGTCCCGCCCTGCCTCCGCCCATCGAGCTCGCCGCCGGCAACGCGATGAACAATCCGTACCGGATGCTCGAGAACTGGCCGCATCTCGGCGACATCAAGCCGGGCGCGGCGATCGGCATCGTTCCCGACGGCAAGGGCGGCGTCTGGCTGCAGCATCGATCCGTTCCGGCGATTCTGCACATCGACCCGGCCGGCAACATCGTCAAGCAGTTCGATGTGACCTTCTCGTCGTCGCACGGTCTCTGCCAGGACCAGGACGGGAATCTTCTGGGCGGCCGACAGCGGGCCGTTCAACGACAGCGCCGACACCGGCGTGCGTGGCAATCAGGTGTTCAAGTTCAGCCCCGAAGGCAAACTCCTGCTCACGCTGGGTAAGGCCGGTGTCTCGCGGGCGGGTACCGACACCTTCCTGCAGCCGGTCGCCTGCCGTGCCACGCCGGATGGCAACATCCTCATCGCCGACGGTCACTGGCCGCGGCCGACCAAGGGACCCAGCAGGACGGCGACCGCCTCGTCTGGTTCACGCGCGACGGCAAGTTCATCAAGGAGTTCGGCCGGCACGGCGCGGAAGCCGGGCGAGTTCATGGGCCCGCACGGTCTCGCGTTCGACTCGCAAGGGCCGGCTGTTCGTTGCGGATCGCTCGAACAACCGCATCCAGATCTTCGACAAGGACATGAACGTCGTCGATTCGTGGACGCAGTTCGGGCGCCCGAGCGGCGTCTGGATTCTCAAGGACGACACGCTCATCGTGTCCGACTCCGAGTCGAACAACCGGATTGGCGGACCAGACGATGCGCCGGAGGGTGGCGGCAACGCGATTCGCAATCCTGGCTGGAAGAACGGGATCCGGATCGGCAGCGCGAAGGACGGATCGCTGAAGTACTTCATCGAGGGCACCCGGCCCGAAGGCCTGGCCGCCGACGAGCAGGGCAACCTCTTCGGCGGGCTGACTGGCGGCTGCGACGCGAGCAAGTCCGGCGGCTGCCTGCAGAAGTTCGTGCCGGTAAAGAAAGCAAAGTAGCGCAGGCCTTCAGGCCTGCCAGGTCGACAAGGCAGAAATCCCGAGGGTGCCATGAAGAAGATTCTGCTGACGATCGCGGTGTTGACGGCGGCGGTGACTCTCTCGGCTCAGAAGGCCCCCTGGAAGGTGCCGCACACGGCCGACGGCCAGCCCGATCTGCAGGGCACCTGGGCGAACGACAACGCGACGCCAGTCGAGCGTCCCCTCGAGTTCGGGGGCCGGGCGACATTGACGGACGCCGAATTGGCGACGCTGAAAGCGCGCTCGGCGCGGCTGTTCAACGGTGAGGGCGACGCGGCGTTCGGCGACAATCTCTACACCGCGCTGCTGACCAACCCGGACAAGTTCGTGTCCGTTGATGGACACACCGGCGACTACAACCAGTTCTGGCTGCCTGATCGCGTCTTCGACAATCGGACGTCGCTCATCACCGATCCGGCCGATGGACGGATTCCGGCATTGACGGCGTCCGCCCAGCGGCGTATCGCCGCCGAGGTGGCAGCCAGGCCGGAGGTGCCGCGAGGCCCGGAAGATCGCTCGCTGAGCGAGCGCTGCATCACGTTCGGCGTCCCGCGAACGCAGCCGGCCTATATGAGCTACTACCAGATCGTCCAGTCACGCGACACCGTGGTGTTCCGGATGGAGGCCATCCACGACGCGCGCGTCATCTACATGGACGGCCGTCCACATGTCGGAAAGGACATTCGGCACTGGCTGGGCGATTCGCGCGGCCACTGGGAAGGCGACACGCTCGTCGTCGACACGACGAATTTTTCGCCGAAGAGCAATTTCCGCGGATCGCACGAGAACCTGCACCTGGTCGAACGCTTCACGCGGGTCAGCCCCGATCGCCTCGAGTACGCCTTCACGGTGTCCGACGACACGACGTGGACGCGTCCCTGGAGCGCGATGATTCCGATGCTGCGCTCGAAGGCGCAGATTTACGAGTACGCCTGCCACGAGGGGAACCTCGGGCTGGGCGGCATTCTTTCCGGCGCGCGCGCTGATGAAAAAGCCGAGAAGGCTGAGGCGAGACAATGACGAGACGGACGATAGCGCGATCGCTCGGAGTCCTGCTGATGCTCGGAGCGGGCAGGCTCGCCATCACGGCTGCCCAGGACCCGGCGGCGGCCGCCGGCATGCCGATGTTCGACGTCGACCCGTCGTGGCCAAGGCTTCCCAACAACTGGGTCATGGGCGACCCCTCGTCGATCGCCGTCGACCGGCACGACAACGTCTGGATCCTGCACCGGCCGCGCACGGTGCCGGCGGAAAAGAAGGACCACGCCGCGCCGCCGGTCCTCGAGTTCGACAAGAACGGCAAGTTCCTGCAGGCGTGGGGCGGTCCGGCCGAGGGGCTGGAGTGGCCGGACACCGAGCACGGCATCTACGTCGACTACAAGGACAACGTCTGGATCGGCGGCAACAACCCGAACGTGCAGATCAGGGTGTCGTCCCGCTCCGACGACATGCTGCTCAAGTTCACGAGCAAGGGCAAGCTCATAAAGCAGATCGGGAAGCGCGACGAGAGCAAGGGCAACAAGGACACGATGAACCTGCACCAGCCGGCAGACGTGCAGGTCGTCCAGAGGACGAACGAGGCCGTGGTCGCCGACGGCTACGGCAACCGCCGGATCATCGTGCTCGACGCCGATACCGGCGCGTTCAAGCGCCTGTGGGGCGCGTTCGGAAACGAGCCGATGGACGTGGCGCCGGCGCCTGCAAGAGGGACCGGGCCCGCGCCCGCGCCGCCGCCGCGCGATCTCGAAGGCCCGGGGCCGCAGCAGTGGGGCATCGTCCACGCCGTCCGGATTTCGAACGACGGGCTCGTCTACGTGGCCGATCGCGGCAACAGCCGCGTCCAGGTCTTCACGCTCGACGGCAAGTATCAGACGCAGGTGTTCGTCAACCGGAAGGACAAGAGCGCCGCGACCGCCTGCGGCCTCGCGCTTTCAGCGGATCCGCAGCAGAAATATCTCTACGTGTCGGATTTCGGCAACGGGCACGTCTGGATCCTGGACCGCAAGTCGCTCGCCGTTCTCGGCCACTTCGGCGAGCAGGGTCCCGAGCCGGGCAACTTCCGGAACGCGCATCACATGACGACCGACTCGAAAGGGAACCTCTACACGGCCGAAGTCAATCCCGGCAGCCGCGTGCAGCGGTTCGTCTTCAAAGGCATGAAACCGCCGGCGGCCACTGCCTCGCGGTAGCCGGGGGAGAACGCGCACCGTCCCGGATACAATCCGTCGCATGGTGCCGACCGGTCCTCAGAAGCCCGCGCACATCCGCGAGTTCACGCCCCGGTCGATCATCGTGGGGCTGGTCGTCGCGCTGATCATGGGCGCGTCCTATCCGTACATGGTGCTGAAGTTCGGCTTCGGCCCGAACATCTCCGTGGTGTCGGCGTTTTTCGGGTTTGTGGCGCTCGGCCTGTTTTCGAAAAACTACAACCGTTGGGAGAACAACGTCGTGCAGACGGCCGGCACGTCGGCCGGGCAGGTGGCGTTTCTCTGCTGGCTGCTGGCGGCCTTCGACCTGCTGGCCGCCGAGCCGGGCAGCGGCTTCAACGTCCACCTGACGAGATTCCAGACGTGGGCGTGGTTGTCCGCCTCGGGACTGCTCGGCGTCTTTCTCGCGGTGCCGCTCCGCAAGCACTTCATCGACGACGAAAACCTGCCGTTTCCGGACGGCATCGCGGCCGGCGAGACGCTCATCGCCCTCGACGCACACGGACCCCAGGCGCGCAAGTCGGCGCTGGCCATGATGAGCGCGCTCGTGTCCTCGGGGCTGGTCTTCCTGGCCACCACGCTGCTGTGGATCCGCGACGCGATTCCGCTCGTCGTCAACGACTTCTCGACGCGCGCCGGCCTCGGATTCGGCGTGTCGCTGCTGAGCATCGGGTCGGGGATCATCATCGGGCTGCGCATCAGCGCCAGCATGCTGATCGGCGGCATCGTGGCCTGGGTGCTGATGCCGCCGTGGCTGCTGCAGCACGGGCTGCTTGCCGCCGATGGCCGGCGCGTCGACATCCTGCTCCTCGTCATGTGGCCGTCGGTGGGGATGCTCGTCGCGGGCGGGATCTGCGCGTTGCTGCTGCGGTGGCGCGTCCTGATGTCGACACTCCGTTCGCTTGCCGCGGCCGACGCAACGTCCCACGATCTCGCCTTGCGGTGGGTGTGGATCGGCGGCGGCATCTCGGCGCTGCTCGTCATCGCCGTACAGTCGCTGTTTTTCGGCACGCCGATCTGGCACTCGGTGCTCGCGATCGCGCTGGCGCTGCCGCTGGGCCTGGTGGCGCTGCGCGTGCTGGGTGAGACGAACTGGGGCCCGATCAGCACGATGACGAACGTGATGCAGGCGATGTTCGCCGGCATCGCGCCGGGCGATCTGCACGCCAACATGGTGTCGAGCGGCATCACGGGCGCAGTGGCCGCCGAGTCGGAAGGTCTGATGCAGGATTTTCGTGCCGGTCAGATGATCGGATCGACGCCGCGCATCCTCACCTACATGCAGCTCATCGCCGTGCCGGTCGGCGCGCTGGCGCTCGCGTTCATGTACCCGCTGCTGCGCGATACCTACGGCATCACCGGCGAGCATGCGCAGCTGCTGAGCCCCACGTCGCAGCGATGGGTCGGGTTCGCGAAGCTCGTCACGCAGGATCTGTCCGGCGCCAACCTGACGGCCGCGGCGGCCGCCCGGCTCTCGTGGATGCAGATGTCCACGGCGGTGGGCGCGGTGATCGGGATCGTCCTGACGCTGCTCGAACAGCGGAAGTCCTGGCGCGCGTTCATCCCGTCGCCCGCCGGGGTGGGCATCGCGATGCTCATCCCGGTCAACGCCGTCACGGTCATCTTCCTCGGCGCCGTGCTCGATCAGGTCTGGATGCGGGTCGCGCCCGGCTCGCAGCAGCGCTATTCGATCGCCACGGCGTCCGGGCTCATCGCCGGCGAAGCGCTGGTCGCCGTGCTGATTCCGCTGCTGGTCACGATGGGGCTGATGAAGCTCCCGTAACGGGCCATGCCGTTGGCGATGAAGTAGGCGAAGCCGCCCGCGACCGTCGCGCTGCCGATCAGCGTCGTGTCGTCTTTGAAGTGCACGACGGCGTCCGGGGCGGCCGCCCGGTCCCACCGGCCCGACGAGCACCGCGAGCACGACGGGCTGCAGGAACCCGTTCGGCGACTACCAGGGCGAGATGTGAGCAGGCCTCCAGGCCTGCACCACACCTCGGAGCAAAATGTTAGCGGCCGTAGAGGCGCTTCTCGGTGCCGTCGGGCAGCACCACGCGCTCGAGCCTGATGATCTTCTGGCCGTCCGCAAACTGGTATCCCGTCCCCGTAATCACGTCACCGGGCTTGACCGTCGTCTTGGTCCATCCGTTCGCTTCCATCCGGTTGATCGCGGGCCCGCCAACCACCCACTTCTCGATCTTGCCATCGTCGCTGCGGACCTCGAGCGTCATCATCGGGTGCGGGTTTCCCCACATGAACTCCTTTACGGTGCCCGTCACCGTGACGAGCTGGGAGAAGTTCACCGGCCACGAGTGATGCGCCGACAGCGGGACCGCCCCGGGAACAAGCGCGAGAACGACGAATATCGGCAGCAGGAATGACTTCATCGGACGCTCCCTCCTGCAGAGAATTCTAGGACAAAAAGGCGGGAATCGGGGACGCTCTCGTGATGTAGACTCCGGGCCCGTGAACAGTGCGCGCTGCGTCGCCGCCGTGCTGATCGCCGCGGCCATTGTGAGCCAGGGGTGTTCCCGCGGATCCCCACCGGAGGTCGTACCGCTCAGCCTGCCGGACCTCACCGGGATGGCGCCACCCGTGCAGAGCCAGGTTCGCGAGGCCTACAACCGGCTGCAACAGGCGCTCGCCGATACGCGCAAAACAAACTCAGAGCAGGCAGCGGCATACGGCGAGCTCGGCAAATTGTTTCTGGCCGCCGAGTCCTACGACGAGGCGGAACGGTGTTTTGTCAACGCGTCGGCGCTGTCGGCGGACGATTACCGATGGCCCTATTACCTCGCGCATGTCTATCGCCTGGAGGGACAGCCGGTCAGGGCTGCGGTGTTTTTCGAACGGACGCTCGCGGTTCATCCCGACGATGTGGCCGCGCTCGTGTGGCTGGGCGACATGTATCTGGATCAGGGTCGGCCGGACGATGCGGCCGCCCGCTTTGCGCGGGTGCTGTCGCTCCAGCCGCGCGTCGCTGCCGCGCACCACGGGCTGGGCCGGGTCGCGCTGGCGAGGCACGATCCGGCCGCCGCGATTGAACAGCTCGAGGCGGCGCTCGCGCTCGATCGGCGCGCGACGGCTATCTACGCCGCACTGGCGATCGCCTACCGCGAGGCCGGCAAGCCGGAACTAGCGAGCGCGCGTGCGGAGCAGCGCGGCGACGGAGAAGTGGGACCGCCGGATCCGTTGATGCAGGAGGTCGCGGATCTGTTGCGCAGCCCCGTCGTGTACGAGAGGCGAGGCGAGCGGGCGCTTGCCCGCAACGACTTCGCCGGGTCGGTTTCAGCGTTTCGGCAGGGACTGGAGCTCGACCCCGACAGCCTGTCTCTCCGCCAGAAGCTGGGGAGCGCGTTGTGGCTGGTTGGCGACGCGACGGGAGCGGTGGCGCAGTTCGACGAGTTGCTGCGGCGCTCGCCGGACTACGCACCGGCTCACTACAGCCTTGGCGTGGTGGCCCTGTCCAGGGGCGAGACTGATGCGGCGATCGAGCGTTTCTCCCGCGCGGTGCGTGCCGATCCGACGTACCTGCAGGCGCGCCTTCAACTCGCGAACACGCTGCGCCTGCGCGGGCGATTCGAGCCGTCACTCCGGGAATATGCGGAGGTCATCAAAGAAGACCCGAGGGTTGGGGAGGCTCGCCTCGGAGAAGCACTGGCACTGGTTCGCCTGAGCCGCTTCGACGAGGCGCGTGCGCGCCTCACTGAAGCAGCCCGGCTGCTGCCCGACCGCCCCGAGTTCGTCAATGCGCTGGCGCGATTGTACGCGGCCGCCCCGGACGCGAGGATTAGAAACGGCGAGAGGGCCATCCAACTGGCGCAACAGCTGATGCAGCGGCGACAGACGCTGAGCAGTCGGGAAGCGATGGCGATGGCGCTTGCGGAGGCCGGCCGGTACGACGAAGCCGCGCGCTGGCAGCGCGAGACGATCGGCATGGCGCAGAGAGCCGGCGCTCGTGACGTGATCCCGATGCTCGCGGAGGATCTCCACCGCTACGAACAGCGACAGGCCTGTCGAACCCCGTGGCGAACGGAACCCGAGTGGGACGTGCCGTGATGCCGGCCGAACGCCCGCGCCCCATCACCGGCTCGATCCGGCCACGAGCGTGGTGTACCGATCGATCGGGACGTCCCGCCATTCTTCGAGAGCCCCGTCCGGCCAGGTGACCCTGACGCGCGGCGGCGTCGTGCTGCCGCCGAGGCCGACGAGCACGCGCGGATCGTTCGCCGACGCGAAGCTGCCATCGGCGCGCGCGCGCCGCCACCGTGACGGCGAACCGCTGCGAGTGATTTCCACGCGGGCGCCGAGCATGTCCCGCACGGCGCCTTTTCCCGGACCGCGGCCGGCCAGCCGCAAACCGATCCAATGATTTCGCGCGCCCGTGGTGTTCAGCAGGACCTGCGCCGGGCCGTTGTTGTTCCCGACGATCACGTCGGTATCGCCGTCGTTGTCGAGATCCCCGAAGGCTGCGCCGCGGCCCACGTCGAGGCGCTGGAACACGTCACCCGCGGCCGCGCTCACCTCGTCGAATCGCCCGTTGCCGAGATTGTGGAACAGCTGCTTCCGCTGGCGGAGCGGGAGCGGATCTCCCGTGCGCGCGAGGGCGTCGATGCGCTGGATGGTGCCGTTGACGGTGAGCAGATCCAGCGCCCCGTCGTTGTCGGCGTCGAGCCACGCGGCGCCAAATCCCGTGAAGGAGAGGGTGGGGAACGTCAGGCCTGCCGGCGCGCTTCGGCTTTCGAATCCGCCACGGCCGTCGTTCACGTAGAGATCGTGACCCTCGCCTGACAGGTTCGTGACGAACAGGTCTTCATCGCCATCATCGTCGAAGTCGCCCGCGTCCACTCCCATGCCGGCCTTTGCCCGCCCGCGTTCGCTGACCGCTGCGCCCGAGAGCAGACCCATCTCCTTGAACGTGCCGTTGCGCTGATTGAGCCACAACTGGTTCTCCTGGCCGTCGTTGGCGACGTACATGTCGATCCATCCGTCGCCGTTGAAGTCGGCCGTGCTGATTCCCAGAGCGGGACCGAACTGTCCGGCCATTCCGGAGGCAGCTGTAACATCGGAAAAGGTGCCGTCGCGGTTGTTGCGATAGAGCCGGCTTGGCTGCGGGGCGTACACCTTCGGCGCGCAGTAGACCCGCCTGCCGGAGGGCCCATAGCACGGTGTGTTCAGCGACGGTGTCCAGGTTAAGTAGTGCCCGACGTACAAGTCCAGCCAGCCATCCCGATCGAAATCGACGAAGGCGGCCGATACGCTCCAGCCCGGATCGTTCACGCCGGCGGTGCCCCCCCGTTCTTCGAATGTGCCGTCGCACTTGTTGCGAAAGAGCTGATTTCGCCCGAGCGCGGTGAGGTACAGGTCCACACAGCCGTCGTTGTCGTAGTCGCCGACCGCGGCGCCCATGCCGTAACCGGCCGTGCGGATTCCGCTGGCGTCCGTGACGTCGGTGAACCGCACCGTGCGCGAGCCGTCGGCGTGAAGCGCGAGATCATTTCGATACAGCCGTCCGCCCGGCGTGGGCGCGCCCGGGCCCGCGGGGCCTGCGCCTGCCGTGCCGTCGACGGATCCTCCCTGGACGAGAAAGACGTCGAGGTCACCGTCGTTGTCGAAGTCGAGCAGGGCGACGCCAGGCGCGATGATCTCGGGATAGAAGAATTGCCCGGTCATGCCGTTGACATGCGTGAAGGTCAGACGAGTCTGAGCGGTCGCGTCGACGAACCAGTCGCTTCGCGCGTTGGGTGCGCCGGTCGCGCTCGTCTGCGTCCGGCCGCAGTCCGCGACGGCCACGCAGGCCATGCTCATCAAAAAAAATCGTAAGCGGCCGGCGCCGAGGCGCAGAATTCGTTTCGAAGGCATTGCGGGCCGTGTCTACATATGGTAAGTTGCGCGCCTTCGATTGTTTACTATCACGATACAAGGGGAGTAATTCAGAGCAGCGGACCCAATCGGCCGGCCCGGATGAGCAGCGTGGCGTCACTTCCAGGTAAAAGGGGGGGACATGCGCGGATTTCAGCGGCTCGCGGTTATCGGGTGGTGTCTCCTCACGCCGGCGGCGGCCTACGCGCAGGCGTCAATCGCAGGAACCGTCAGGGATGCGTCCGGTGGAGTGCTCCCCGGCGTGACGGTCGAAGCGTCCAGCCCCGTCCTCATCGAGAAAGTCCGGTCGGCGGTTACCGACACGACGGGGCAATACAAGATCATCGATCTGCGCCCGGGCACGTATTCGGTCGTCTTCACGGTGACCGGGTTCAGCACAACCAAACGGGACAACATCGAACTGACGGGATCCAGCACCGCCACGGTGAACGCGGACCTGATGGTCGGGATCGGTCAGCGAAACGCTGACCGTCACGGGCGAGGCGCCCTACCGTCGATCTCCAGAACACGCAGCGCAGCACCGTCGTCACGACCCAGACCGCGGCCGCGCTTCCCAGCGGGCGCAGTCAGTACAACCTCGCGGTGCTCGTGCCGGGTGTGACGCTGACAAGCTTCAGCGGCAGCAACATCCAGGACGTCGGCGGCACCCGCAACATGGAGATCACGATCTTCTCGGTGCACGGCAGCCGCGCGACCGATCAGCGGCTGATGGTCAACGGGTTGACCGCGCGCAACCTGCTGGCGTCGGGGTGGGCGAGCAACTTCGTCCCCGACTTCGGCGCCGCATCGGAGGTCGCGTTCGAGTACTCCTCCGGCACCGCTGACTCGTTCGGCTCAGGCTTCACGATGAACCTCATCCCGAAGGAAGGCGGCAACGCCTTCAGGGGTTCGTTCTTCGCGACCGGTGCGAACGGCTCGTTTCAAAGCAGCAACTACACCGCCGGAACTGCAAGCCGCCGGGTCTGAGCACGCCGAACGAACTGAAGTCGCACCTACGACATCAACCCGTCGCTCGGCGGGCCGATCATCAAACAGAAGTTGTGGTTCTTCGGATCGATGCGCTGGCAGGAAAACTGCCTTCTACTACGCGGGCGCGTACGAGAACGCGAACGGCGGCGACCTCACGAAGTGGAACTACGTGCCCAACCTCAGTCTGCGCGGGCTGAACGATCTGTCGGTGAAGCCGAGCAGCAGCCTCCGTCTGACCTGGCAGGCGACTCCGAGGAACAAGATCGCCTTCTCGGTCGATCCGCAGAACCGGCATTGGAACTCGGCCATCGCCAACGCGGCGCCTGAGGAATACGCCGACTGGGTCTTCCAGCACGAAAGCTTCACGACCGTCACCTGGTCGGCGCCGGTCACGAGCAAGTTCCTCCTCGACGCGCGCTGGGCGAACCACGCCGAGGCGTTCGTCGACACCTACCCGACGGACTCCTACAAGGACGCGATTCCGGTCAGGGACCTGAACACCGGGTTCCTGTATCGCGGGAAAGGCTACTGCTGCATCCCGTTCGCCTTCTTCGGCACCCAGGATGCGCCGCACATCATGCAGGCGCAGGCCTCCGCCGTGTACGTCACCGGCGCGCACGCCTTGAAGTTCGGCTGGCAGAACGACTTCGGCACGTCGACGGCCTGCCAGTACGACAACTCGCACGGGCTCTTCTATCAGTTTTCTGGCGGCGTCACGGACGCGAACGGACGGTCGCTGACGCCTGTGTCCCTCGAGATGCACGCGTTGCCGTTCTGCCAGACGACGCACCTCTCGGCGGAGATGGGGATTTACGCGCAGGACAAGTGGACGTACAAACGCGCGACGATCAACGCCGGCGTGCGGTTCGACTATTTCAAGAACAACTTCCCCGAGCAGCAGCTCGGCCCGACCGTCTGGACGCCGACGCGCAACGTCACGATTCCAGCCGTGGACTACAGCAGCATGAAGGACATCACGCCGCGTGTCGGTCTGGCGTACGACGTCTTCGGCAACGGCAAGACGGCGTTCAAGCTGGCCTGGGGCAAATACGTCGCCGGCGGCGATCCGACCAGCGGCAACCCGATTTCGAATCTGTCCTACATCGCTCACCGCAGCTGGACGCCGAAGGCGCCGTTCGGTTCGGCGAACTACTACACGCCGCAATGCGACCTGCTGAACCCGGCGGCGAACGGCGACTGCGGCGCGTCCGACAACGCCCTCTTCGGGCAGCTGACGCCGAGCGCCAAGGTCGATCCCGCCACCTACACGGGGTGGGGACATCGCGGCTGGAGCCAGGAGTTCTCGGCCAGCGTGCAGCACGAAATCGTCCCGCGGGTATCCGTGGACGTCGGCTACTTCCGCCGCTGGTACGGCAACTTCACCATCGTCGACAATCTGGCGGTCTCGCCTGCCGATTTCACGAATTACAGCATCACGGTGCCGAACGATCCCAGACTGCCCGCTTTCAGGCTCGGTCATCAGCGGCATTCCCGAAGTCAACCCGGCCAAGGCGAGTCTCGTCGACAACTACACGACGTTTTCCGACGCCTACGGCAACCGGTACGAGCACTGGAACGGCGTTGATGTCACCGTCAGCGCGCGGCCTCGCGCGGGCTTCACCCTGCAGGGAGGCCTGAGCACGGGGCGGACCAGCACGGACAACTGCGAGCTGTACGGGAAACTGCCCGAGGTCTCGCTGCAATTCGGGATCATCGCCGTGCCGCCGAGCCAGTGCCACGTCGACACGAATTTCCTCACCCAGTTCAAGCTGCTGGGCACGTATCTCGTGCCGAAAATCGACGTGCAGTTCGGCGCGACGTTCCAGAGCGCGCCCGGCCCGCAGATCACCGCCAACGAACTGGTGCTGCCGTTCCAGGCGGGGCTGCCGTCCTTCTCGGCCGCCGGCGTTCGACTGATCAACCTCCTCGAGCCCGGTTCCGACCTATACCCAGCACGTCAACCAGCTGGATCTGCGTTTCTCGAAGATCCTCCGGATGGGCATGGCGAACCGGTATCGTGTGTCGATCAACTTCGATCTCGCGAACGCGCTGAACGCCAACTACTACCTCGGCCAGAACGGCACGTGGGGCACCGCCGGCGCCCCGGCGCCGTCCTGGCTGGCGCCGCTCAACATCATCGACGCGCGGCTCTTCAAGTTCGGCGGACAGTTCGACTTTTGACGCCTGGTCAGGGCAGCGCAGGGCTTCACCGCCGTGGCCGGCAGGCCTGAAGGCCTGCACTATCCTGCGGAGTCAACGACACGAGTTTGCGGTGCCGAAACGCGCCGTGCTAGCGTGCGCTCATGCGAACACGCCTGATTGGATACGCAGCGGCCGCGGCGATTGGCGTGAGCGCCTTCAGTGCGGCCCCGTCCCTCACGGCGCAGTGGTTGAAATACCCGACGGCGGGCGTTCCCAGGGGGCGCGACGGAAAGGTCAACCTGGCCGGACCTGTGCCCCGGACCCGGGAGGGCACGCCGGATTTCTCCGGCCTGTGGCTGACCGCTGACGGCTTGCCCTGCAACCAGCAGACATTGGGCAGCGAATTCCTCGTGTGCGGCGCGGAGCTGCCGATTTCGCGCTACGGCATCAACATGGGGGCCGGCATGCCGCAGGGCCTGCCGTATCAGCCCTGGGCTGCGGAACAGGTGAAGTACGAGACGGAGCAGAATTCCAAGGACGATCCGCACGCGCGCTGCCTGCCGGACACGTTCGTGCGGCTGTACGGCTTGCCGCACATCCAGAAGTTCGTTCAGACGACCGGCCTGCTCGTGATGCTCGACGAGCTGAACGCCGGCTATCGCCAGGTGTTCACCGACGGCCGGCCGCTGCCGATCGACCCCCAACCCTCGTGGCAGGGATATTCGTCCGGCAAATGGTCAGGCGACACGCTCGTCGTCGATTCAATCGGATTCCGGGACGGGCTGTGGCTGGACATCGTCGGCAGCCCGTTGACGAGCGCCGCGAAGGTGCGCGAACGAATCCGGCGCCCCGACTTCGGCCACCTCGAGGTCGAGGTCACCGTGGACGATCCGAAAGCGTACACGAAGCCGTGGACCGTCACGCTCACGCAGGTCATCGCGGTGGATACGGAGCTGGTCGACGAGATCTGTCTCGAGAACGAGAAATCGGTCCAGCGCATGACCGGCAAGTAACGCCGAGTAGAGATACACTCTCCGCCGGGATGAAGCTATCTAGAGTTGCGGCTCTCGGGTTGATCGTTCTGGCTGGCATGTCCGGAGGGCGACGGACGACGGCGGCGGCGCCCTCGGGCGATTGGCCGACGTACGGCGGGCCGCTCGCCGGCGATCGGTACTCGCCTCTCGCGCAAATCACGACCGCGAATGTCAGCCGGCTCCGGCAGGTGTGTGCGTTCGACGCCCCGGAAGCCGTGAACTTCCAGAGCGGCATCGTTGCCGTCGACGGCGTGCTCTACTTCACGTTGTTCAACAACACGTACGCGGTGGACGGCGCGACCTGCCGGCAAGTGTGGAAGCACACCCGCGCCGAGCCCGACACGTTCCTGATGGTGAACCGCGGCGTCGCTTACAGCGACGGCCGGCTGTTTCGCGGCACCGGCGACGCGCACGTCGTGGCCATCAACGCGGCGGACGGACGGCAGCTCTGGGACGTGGCCATCGGCGATTCGAAGACCGGCGAGTCGGCGCCGCTGGCGCCGATTGCGTGGGGCGGCCTGGTGTTCGCCGGGAACGCCGGCGGCGACAACTTCGGCGTCACCGGACGCATCTACGCGCTCGACGCGGCGAGCGGCCGCGTGGCGTGGCGGTTCGACACCGTGCCCGAATCGGGTCCGGCGCGAGCCACATGGTTGAAAGCGTCGGCGGCCAATCCGCCGAGCGGCGGCGCCACCTGGACGAGCTACGCGCTCGACGAGGCGACCGGGATCCTCTACGTCCCGGCGGGCAACGCCGCTCCCGATTTCGCGCGGGCGCTGCGCCCGGGCGACAACCTGTATACGAACTCGCTGCTCGCGCTCGACGCGAAGACGGGCCGTCTGCTCGCGTACGTGCAGCCGATCAAGGGCGACTTTCACGATTGGGATCTGGCCGCGCCGCCGGCGCTCATCACGACGAAAGGCGGCCGCGCGTTCGTCGCCCAGGGATCGAAGGACGGCTACGTCTACAACATCGATCGCGGCGGCGTCGCCCTGAACGGCAGCAGTGGGCCGCGAAAGATGGTGGTGCGCAGCAAGGCGCAAGTAACCACGCGCAAGAACGTCGATATGGCGTTCTCGACCGAGCGCGAGACCCGCTTCTGTCCCGGTGTGCAGGGCGGGGTGGAGTGGAACGGCCCCGCGTACCATCCCGGGCTCGGTCTCCTTTACGTGAACGCCATCGACTGGTGCACGCTCGTCAAGATGCAGCCGACCGCCAGCATCAAGGGGACCCCGGGCGCCTCGTGGACAGGCGCGGAGCCGGCGGACGGATGGCTGTTCGGCCGCCACGTGGAGCATTGGGCGGGGTGGGTCACGGCCTTCGACCCCGAGAGCGGCACCGTGGCCTGGAAGATCCAGACGCCCAAGCCCATGGTCGCCGCCATCACGGCGACGGCGGGCGGCGTGGTGTTCACCGGCGACCTCGATGGCCAGGTCCTCGCCTACGACGCCGCCACCGGCAAGGAGTTGTGGCGCGACGCCACGGGCAAGGCGATCGGAGGCGGCGTGATCTCGTATCAGGCGGGCGGCGCGCAGCGCATCGCTGTCGCCGCCGGCATGAATGCCGGCACCTGGAACATCAAGGCCGGGCCCGCGCGCGTCGTCGTCTACGCACTGCCGTAGAGCATTTTTCGTTCTGATGTAGTGCAGGCCTTCAGGCCTGCCCCACAGCGATTCGAGGAATCGCGCTGGAGGACGTCGATGGAGAACCTGTTCAACCCTGCGGACCGTGCGACGCTTCAGCGGCGTCTGAGCCAGCTGCAGCCAACCAGCGCGCGGCAGTGGGGCAAGATGAACCCTGCGCAGATGCTGGCGCACTGCGCCGCCGCCATGGAGATGGCGTGCGGAGACCGTCAGAAGCCGCAGGCGTTTCTCGGCAAGCTGATTACGCCGTTCATCCGATCGGCCGTCCTTGGGCCCACGCCGCTCCGGCGAAACTCACCAACCGATCCCGACATGCTGATCGGCGACGAGCGCGAGTTCGCGGCTGAACGGCAGCGCCTGGAAAAGCTCGTCGATCGGTTCTGCGAGGCCGGGCCTGACGCGGCCGGCCGGCAGATCCACAGCTTTTTCGGACGGTTCAGCGGAGAGCAGTGGGGACGGCTGGCGTTCAAGCATCTCGATCACCACTTGCGCCAGTTCGGCGCGTGATCGCCGGGCGCCCTGCCCGGGTTACTCGATGCGGATGATGCCGCGCCGGATCGCCTTCGCCACGGCAGCGGTGCGGTCGTGCACGTCCAGCTTGGTGAACAGGTTCTTGAGGTGCATGCCTGTCGTATCGGCGCTGATGCCGAGGGCGGCGGCGATCTCCTTGTTGCGCATGCCCTCGGCCATGAGTTCCAGGACCTGACGCTCGCGCAGGCTCAGGGTCGGCCGGCGCGCCCGCTCGTCGAGCGCCTGCTGGATGTCGGCCGTCACGATCCGGCGTCCGGCGTGCACCTCGCGGATCACGTGGATCAGATCGTCGGAGATCGTGTCCTTCAGCACGTAGCCCATCGCCCCGGCTTCGAACGCGCGATGGATGTCCTCGTCGCCGTGGTACATCGTCAACACGATGATGCGCGCGTCGCCATCGAGCTCCCGGATGCGACGAGTCGCTTCGGGACCGCTCATGACGGGCAGCTGCAGGTCCATCAGCGTGACGTCGGGGCGGCTCGCCAGGAACTGGGCGACGGCGTGCTCTCCGTTGCTCGCCTCGGCAACCACCTCCATGTCCGGCTGGACGCCGACAATCTTCGCGACGCCCTCGCGCATCAGGCGATGGTCATCCACGCACAGCACGCGAATAGGCCGGCTCGCTACAGCCATTCGTTCGTCAGCCCTGCAACGGCACGCACCGTGGTGCCCGTGCCGGGCACGCTCTCGATGCGCAGCTCGCCGCCGACCTGCTCGGCGCGCTCGCGCATCGTGACCAACCCCAGGTGCTCGTTGTCGTGGGGTTTTTTCGTCTGCGCATGCGCGTCGAAGCCGCATCCATCGTCAGCGATCGTGAGCGCGACCTGGCGTTCGTCGTACGAGACGCTGATATCGATCCGCTTCGGGCGGCCGTGGCGGACGGCGTTGGTGACGGCTTCCTGCGCGATGCGGAACAACTGCAGGTCCACGTCCGGCGACGCGTTGCCCGGGCGGCGCCCCGCGACGGCGACCGTCGGGCGGACCCCAAGTCGCGTGCTCGTGTCGTCGGCGAGCTGCGCCAGCGAATCGGCGAGCCGCGGCGTGCCCATGGCGTGGCGCCGCAACTCGAGGATGGACTCGCGCGCGTCGCGCACGGAGCGATCGACCTGGCGGCGAAGACGCCGCAGCTCTGACGTCATGCCGCCTTCGCTCGACGGGATCCGTGTCGCCAGCGCCTCGAGCTCGGGGCCGAGCGCGGCCAGGCTCTGGAGCAGCGTGTCGTGGATCTCGCGGCTCAGGCGCGTGCGCTCGGCGATCACCAGCGCGTAGCGCGTCCTGACGGCCCGTACGCGCAGCCTCGCGGCGCCCGCGATCCCGCCGACCAGCACGATGCTGCCGGCGATGAGAAACCAGCGGCTCAGATAGAACGGCGGATCGACCGTGAACGTCCACAGCGACGGCTCGGTCCAGTCGCCGCCCTCCGTGGTGCTGACCCGGAATCGATAATCGCCGGCCCGCAGGTTGGCGTAACTCGCGCGCCGGCCGTCCGAGTCGTAGACCCAGTCCGCGTCGACCCCGTCCAGCCAGTGTCGGAAGCGCAGCTTCGACGTCGCAGAAAGGCTGAGGGCGGCGTATTCGATCTGCACCGCGCTGCCGTTCGCGAAGCGCCGCGCGGCGGCCGGGTTGACGCGCTCGCCGTTGACGGTGACCGCTTCGAGGCTCGGCGGCGCCGCCCGGTGGGCTTCGCGCAGTTGCCGCGGGTCGATGATGGTCATGCCGGGGCCGCTGACGACCCAGATCCGCCCGCTCATGTCGCGCACGGCCGCGGCGCCGTTCTGCCACATCTGCGTGCCGGGCTGCAGTCCATCGCTCTCGTCGTAGAGCGTGTAAGCGAGACGATGGTTCGGCTCGTCGCGGATTTTGTCCATCTCGCCCGCATGGAACCGCATCAACGCCGCGCCCGAGTGCACCCCGAGCCAGACGTAGCCCTGCGCATCCTCGACAAGCATGGGGACGACGCCCGTGAAGGGCGCACGCGCCGTGGTGACGGAGGTGAAGCGGCCATGCTGATACCGGCTGACGCCGCCAGAGGTGGCGAACCAGACGTCATCGTCGTTGCCTTGGACGATCTGCCACACCAGTCCGGGCGCGAGACCGTCCCGCTCAGTGAGCGCGCGTACGCGTCCGTGCTCGTGAAGGGCGACGCCGCCGCTGCTGAAGCCCGCCCACACGCGGTCCTGCCGATCCGCGAGGATGCTGCTGCACTGACCGCCGGACTGCCCGGACTGCCGATAGGAAACGAGAGCACTGCCGTTCCACGACAGCACGCCCCGGGACGCGGTGCAGAGCCAGAGCGCATCAGCCGTCGTCGTGAGACCGTTCACGCGAATTGTCTGGACGTCCGGTATCCGCTCCTTGATCAGGCCGGAGCGGCCCGGCGCATAGCGCCCCACGAACTCGTCGGTCGCCACCCACATCGCCCCGGTGCGGTCGGCGTGGAGCGCCCGCGTCTGCGAGACGGCGAACGACTGCCGGGTTCCGCCGGCGAGGCGGTTCAGGGCCTGAGTGGCGGCGATCCAGATGCTGCCGTCGGCGGCCACCGCCACCGTTCGCACGCCGTCTTTGTTCAAGCCGTCGAGGGGACCGGCAGACTGGAATGTGTTCTCGGAGAGACGCAGCAGGCCGCCGCGCATGCCGACCCAGATGTTGTCGTCGCGGTCGCGATAGAGCGCGCGCGGCGAGCCGCGCATGCGTTGCTCGTACTCCACGGGCTGGAGCAGCGGGTGCGCGCCTGTCGGATTCGCGAGGCGGAACAGGCCGCCGCTGAACGAGGCGACCAGCAGGCCGCCGCGGCCGTCGGGAATGATGCGCCAGCCCGGCAGCGGGAGGCGGATGCGAGGATCGAGGCTCAGGGGACTGGACGTGTCCAGTTTTCGCACGATCCCCGAACGGCTCGTGACCCACAGGTTGCCCGCGTCGTCTTCGATCAGGCTGTCGACGTTGGGTGCCGTTCGGTCGACCAGGCGCAACTGTGTGACGTCGCGGCGATACAGGCCGCGCGCCGCCCCGACCCACACGCGGCCGGCGCGATCCTCGTAGACGCTCAGCGCCTGATCGCCGTCGTAGCCGTCGGCGTCGCTTACGCGCGACCAGTGGTTGGCCGCGTAGCGGAACAGCCCGTCGTTGGTCGCGACCCACAACGTGCCGCGCCGGTCCTCGAGCAGCGCGTTCACCCCGGATGGCGCCCCTTCGTCGGGGGAATAGTGCACGATGCCGCCACGATCGATCCGGGCCACGCCTCCGCCGCCGTTGTAGGCGACCCACACGCCACCCTGCGAAGAACCCGCGAGCGCAGAAACCGGCCGGACCGGCAGCGGGCCGCTGCTGCTCTGCGCCCAGGCCTGGAAGCGTGTGCCGTCGAACCGGACGAGACCGTCCTGCGTACCGAGCCACAGATAGCCGTCGAGGTCCTGGGCGATTGCGAACACGTCGCCGGACTGTTCGGTGGACCACGCCGCCAGCGCGTAGCGCACGGCCGGCGGAGGAGGCGAGTCGGCAAGGGCGCCGGCCGGCAGGGCGCAGGCGCAAACCGCCAGCGACACCGCCCAGATCCGTCGGATGACGGCGGGCATAAGTCGTGGCGATGCTGTCACACCTCCGGTGTTGCGGTCTACCTCGCGGACGCCGGCCACGGCGTGCCCTGATACGCCTTCGTCACCGGTTTGACGCCCTTGAAGATGAATTTCTGGATGCGCTTTCCTTCGTAGGTCTCGGTCGTATAGATGTTGCCGCGCGAATCCGTCGCGATGTTGTGCACGCCGTGCCACTGGCCGGGCTGGCGCCCGCCCTCGCCGAACGCCGTCAGAATCTCGAGGGTATCGCGGCGCAGGATGTGGATGAGCGCGTTCTCGCCGTCAGCGACGTACAGGAACGTCTGCTGGGGATCGGCTGACAGGGCGACGTCCCAGACCGAGCCGGCGTTCATGGTGTTCGGCAGGATCAGCTTTTCCTTCACGAACTTCCCGTCCTTCGTGAACACCTGCAGGCGATCACCCTGCCGGTCGCACACATACACGAGGTCGTCCTTCGAGATGACCACGCAGTGCACGGGGTTGCGGAACTGCTGCTGCGGGGCCGCGTTCGGATCGTGCGCCGCGCCCCGGTCGGCGGGCTGCGCCGCGTTCTCCCTGCCGCGGTGCGGGTTCAGCGGACCCTTCACGGGCGTATCGTCGGGCTTGTTGCCGTACGCGCCCCACACGCGTTTGAACTTTCCCGTATCGGCATCCAGCACGACGACGCGGTGGTTGACGTATCCGTCGGACACATACGCCTCGTTGGTCTTGGGGTCGACCACGATCTTCGTCGGCTGTCCGAAGCTCTCCATGTCGTTGCTGTCGGCGTCGTTGATGGGCCGCGCGGCCCCGGCGCGGAGCCGCGCGCCTTTCTTCCCGACTTGCATGACGAACTTGCCGTCCGCGGTGTACTTCAGGATCTGGGAGTCGGCTCCGCCGCCTCCGGCCAGCCACACGTTGTTCTTGTAGTCGATGTGGATGCCGTGCTCCTGGTCCATCCACGGATCGTTCGGCCCGGGTCCCCAGTGCCGCAGCAGGTTGCCGGCCTGGTCGAACTCCAGGACCCGCGGTGCGGTCGCGCAGCAGATTTCGCTGAACGGCGGCTTCATTTCCAGGCCTTTGATGGTGTCCTGATTGTTCCCGCGGTGAATCATCCAGATGTGGTCCTGCGCATCGACCCAGACGCCCACCGCCGCGCCGAGGTTCCAGTGGTTCGGCAACGGCTTGGGCCAGAAGGGGTCGACCTCGAACAGGGGAGCCTGCACGGCGCCGCGGGTTTCAGCGGCCACGGCAGCCCTCACGGGGCGGAAGAGGCCCGGCGCCAGTCCGAGCCCGACGGCCACCGCGAGCACTCCTGCCCAGACCGCGCCGGCGCCTTTCAGGTGTGAAGATTTCATGCGCGGAGCATAGCGCCTGCGAGGTCAAAAGCGAGATACACCTGATCGGGTGTATTGACTGGCTCTTCCACCGGTCCCTAGAATCCGCCACCCATAACTTGCGGCAATCCGGCGAAGGAGATCAGCGAATGCGAGCCCTGAAGGTAATACTGTCCTCGATCGCGTGCCTCGTGCTCGTCCCGGCGGCAGCGTACGCTCAGGCATCCATCGCGGGTGTCGTGAAAGATCCGTCTGGCGCGGTTCTGCCTGGTGTGACCGTCGAGGCAGCCAGTCCCGCGTTGATCGAGAGGGTCCGGTCGGTGGTGACGGACGGGAGCGGCCAGTATAAGGTCGTCGATCTCCGCCCCGGCACGTATAGCGTGACGTTCGCGCTGCCCGGGTTCAGCGCGCTCAAACGAGAGGGCATCGAGCTGGCGGGATCGTTCACCGCCACCGTGAACGCCGACTTGCGCGTAGGCGCCGTCGAGGAGTCGGTGACCGTCACCGGCGACACGCCCGTGGTCGACATCCAGAGCGTGACGCAGCAGCGGGTTCTCGGGAAGGAAGTGCTCGATGCGATTCCCGCCGGGAGGAATCATGCGAACTTCGCGAACCTCATTCCCGGGATGACCGGGGCCCTCGACTACGGCGGCACGAACAATCTCAACCTGAGCACGCTCTCGGTCCACGGCGGCCGCACGGGCGACCAGCGCGTGACGGTGGACGGCATGTCGATCAGCGCCACCTCCGGCAACGGCGAACTGAGCAACTTCATTCCCGACATCACGTCCACTCAGGAGGTCGCGGTCAGCTACTCGGCCGGTTCGGCGGATCAGGCGTTCGGCGGCGTTCAGATGAACCTGATTCCTCGCGAAGGCGGCAACGTGTTCAGGGGATCGGTGTTCGCCACCGGCGTGAACTCGAGTTTCCAGCAAAGCAACTACACGCCGGAACTGCAGGCCGCGGGCTTGCGCACGCCCAATTCCATCAAGCTGGTCTACGACGTCAATCCCGGCGGCGGCGGTCCCATCGTCAAGGACAAGCTGTGGTTCTATTCCGCCGCGCGCTGGCAGGGGACGCAAACGACTGTCGCTGGCCTCTATGTGAACCAGAATGCGGGCGACCCGACCAAGTGGACGTACGAGCCGGATCTGAACAACCCGGCGGTTCTTCCTCTTGTCCAGACGAGCGCCAACACGCGTGTCACGTGGCAGATCAGCCCGCGGAACAAGGTTGCCGGCTTCTACGAGCATCAGTATCGCGTGTGGGAGCAGCTCGGTCCTACCATCGCGTACGAGTCGGCCACGAAGTACGACTTCCCGAGGAACGAATTCCTCACCGGCAGCTACTCGTCGCCGATCACCAGCAAGTTGTTGTTCGACGCGCGCGCCTCTGACATCATCCAGGGCTGGAAAGATCGGTATCCCAACGGAGGAACCAGCCTGGCGTTTACGGAGCCGCTGCCCGACGTGTTCAAATCACTGATTGCCGTGACCGAGCAGGGCGGGCTCATCCCGGGCCTGCTCTATCGCGGCGCGGGCCAGACCGGCCTCGGGCCGTTCATCCACGTGCAGGGACACATTGCGTCCGCGCAGGCGTCGCTGTCGTACGTCACCGGGGCGCACGCGCTGAAGGTCGGCTTTCTCGATACGTTCGGCACGCGCCGCGTCGATTACGAGAACATCGACGCCAACGTCAGATACCGCTTCAACAACGGCGTCCCGAACCTGATCACCGAGGTGGCCACGCCGTACGGCTTCACGAACAACCTCGGCTCGGAGCTCGGCGTGTTCGTGCAGGACAAGTGGACGCTCCGCAGGCTGACGGCCAATCTCGGCCTGCGCTACGACTACTTGAACATCAACTACCCGGAACAGACGCTCGGGCCCGGAGGGCTCGTTCCCAACCGGAACATCACGTTCCCGGCCATCGACTACCTGAACTGGAACGACATTTCCCCGAGGCTCGGGGCCGTCTACGACCTGTTCGGCGATGGCAAGACCGCGCTCAAGGCCAACGTGGGACGCTACGTGCTGGCGCAACGGTTGACCAGCGACTACACGAACCTGGGCAACCCCGTGAACGCGATGGCCAACCTGGTGACAAGATCATGGAACGACCGCGGGGGGCTGGGCGTCAACGGCGACTACATTCCGCAATGCGACCTCACGAAGGCGGCGGCGAACGGGGAGTGCGGGGCGCTCAGCGACGCGCGGTTCGGCCAGCCGATTCCGAGCACCGTGTCCGATCCGGCGATGCTTCGCGGATGGAACCAGCGGCCGGAGGACTGGGAGTTCGAGGCGGGCGTCCAGCAGCAGCTCGTGTCGCGAGTCAGCGTGGAGGTCGGCTACTTCCGCCGCTGGTACGGCAATTTCGCGATCACCGACAACCTGGCGACGGCGGCCTCCGACTACACGCAGTACAGCGTCGTCGCGCCGGTCGATCCTCGCCTGCCGAACGGCGGAGGGTACACCGTGTCCGGGCTCTACGACCTCAACCCGAACAAGGTCGGGCAGGTCAATAACCTCTTCACGCAGGCCAGCAACTACGGGAACTACCTGGAGCACTGGAACGGCGTGGACATCAACATCAACGCGCGGCTGGGTCGCGGCGCCGTCCTGCAGGGCGGTGTGAGCACGGGCCGCACGGCGCTCGATGTCTGCGATGTCCGCGCTCAGGTGCCGGAGCTGGTCGTGACCTCGACGGCCGCCGGCGGCACCGCTCCGTTCGGCGTCAGTTCGACATCGCCCATGTGCCACGTCGACAGCAATTTCCTCACGCAGGTGAAGTTCCTGGGCACCTACATGATCCCGAAGGCGGACGTCCAGGTCGCCGCGACGTTCCGGAACCTGCCGGGGCCGAACATCCTGTCGAACTACATCGCCACGAACGCCGCGGTGCAGCCTTCGCTCGGCCGTCCGCTCTCGGGCGGCGCCGCCAACGCGACCGTGAATCTCGTGACACCCGGCACGATTTACGGCGAGCAGACGAACCTGCTCGATCTCCGCTTCTCGAAGGTCTTCAAGTTCAGCAAGTACCGGACCTCCTTGAATCTCGATCTGTCCAATGCCCTGAACTCAAGCGGGATCACGGCGGTCAACAACAACTACGCCGCGTGGCTGACGCCGACGGCGATTCACCTCGCGCGTTTTTACAAGATCAGCGGAAATTTCGACTTCTGATGTTCCGTAGGGCGGCCCTTCGGGGGCCGCCCGGTGGTGGAGGGTCCGAACATGTCACGCTCGAGTCGCCGCGTCTTTCTCGGCACGCTTGGAGCAGCCGCGGCTGTCCTCCCGGACCTGCGTTCCACGACCATTCGCATGGGCGCCGACCTGTCGGCCGCCGCGCCCGCTGCCGGTCAGGCGCCGGCTTCCTACGATCTGCTGATCAGGGGCGGCCGAGTGCTGGATCCCTCGCAGAAGCTGTCCGGCGAGCGCGACGTCGCCATCGCAAACGGGAAGATTGCCGCGGTCGCGGCGAACATTCCGGCCAGCCGGGCGCGCGAGGTGTTCGATGCGACCGGAAAGCTCGTGACTCCCGGGCTGATCAACGCGCACGCGCACCTGTACCGGTACGGGAATACCATCACGGTGGATCCCGAGCTGGCCGGATTTCCCGCGGGCATCACGACGGCGATCGATGCGGGCTCTGCCGGCGCCAACACCTTCCTCGGCTTTCGCAAATTCGTCATCGACCCGTCGCCGCTTCGCATCTACGCGATGTTGAATATCGCCATCATCGGGAATTACGGCAACGAGCTGTACCTCAACATGTCGCTCATTAATCCCAAGGCGGCCGTTCGCGTCATCAACGAGCATCGCGATCGGATCGTCGCGATCAAGGTTCGCATCAACGGCAACCACGACGAGCTGGCGCATGACGTGGAGGTCTTGAAGAAGGCACGCGAGGCTGCCGACGAAACGGGCCTGCCGATCATGCTGCATTGGACAAACGAGCCGGATCTGCTGGCGATCCTGAAGCGGGGGGACATCCTCACGCATCCGTTCACCCCGCCGCAGCGGACCACATCCAACCTCGTTGGCGGCACAGGCCCCACCATCCTTCCCCAGATCCTGGAACTGAAGGACCGCGGCATCTTGTCGGATGCGCAGGCCGGCACGTCGCACCACCTCTGGGAAAATTCAGAGAAGGCGTTCAGCCAGGGCTGGATCCCGGACTTGATTACCACCGATATCGGCTCGCAGACCCCGCAGACGCCGGCCGGTCAGCTGCTTCCCTGGGTGATGACGCAGTTCCTCCATCTCGGCCTCACGATCGAGCAGGTCATCGAGCGCGTGACGGTGGTGCCGACCAGGGTGTTCAAGTTTCCGGAAAAGCTCGGGACGCTGGAACCCGGCGTGGCCGCCGACGTGACGGTCATCGATCTGCAGCAGGGGAGCTTCGAGCTCGTCGACCAGCAGGGCAACAAGCGCACGGGGAAACAGAAGATCGTGCCTGTCGCCACGGTACACGGCGGCACGCTGACGAAAGTCGATCCGAAGGTGCACGAGGTCGCGCAAGCCGGCCTCCGGATCTCATAGTCCTTGGTACTTGGGTCTTGGTTCCTGGTCCGTCCGTGGTCCTTGGTCCCTCCCAGGTCCTCCGTCCATGAGCAGCGGACAAAGGACTACGGGACCAGCGACGGACCAAGTACCAGGCATCAAGCACCAAGGACCGTGGAGGCGCAGGCTCTCATCGCGACCATCATCCTGTTGGCTGCGTGCGTTGGCACCGCGCGTGCGCAGGCGCCCACGACCGTGCTCGACGGCGTGTACACGCATGCGCAGGCCGGGCGTGGCGAGGCCGTCTATGCGACACGCTGCAGCGGCTGCCACGAGGGGCAGGATGCGGATGGGCCGGCGTTGTCGGGGAAGGCCTTTCTCGATCGCTGGCGCGAAGACACGCTCGAGCCGCTGTTCACGTTCATCAAGACCAGCATGCCTGGTAACTTTCCGGGCAGCCTCGACGAACGCGCCTACGCGGACGTGCTTGCCTACATTCTCGAGGCCAACAGTCTTCCCACCGGCAAAAGGGATCTGACGCCCGACATGATGAGCGGCATCCAGCTGGTCGGGGCAGACGGACCTCGACCTCTGTCCAACCTCACCATCGTTCGCGCGGTGGGGTGTCTGACTTCCGCGGCCAACAACGCGTGGGCCCTGGCGAGGGCCGGCAGCCCGCGTCCGGTTCGCGCCCGGATCGTAGACGGGACGACGCCGGAGGAGTTGAAAGTATCGGCGGCTCAACCGCTCGGCACGCAGACGTTTCCGCTTCTGAGCGTCACCGCGCAGGGCGCGTCCCTGATGGGACACAAGGTGCAGGTGAAGGGCGTGCTGACCCGGCAAAACGCGACCGAGCGGATCAACGTCATGTCGCTCGAGTCGGTGGCCCCGACGTGCGGAGGGTGAGGATGCGGACTTTCGTCGTCATGCTTGTTGCCGGCATCGGCATCATCGGGCTGACCGCGAGGGGTGAGCTTGCGGCGCAATTCGGAGATGGCGCGGCGCCTGTTCCGGCGGCGATCCGTGCCGCGAATAGCCGATTCGCTGGTGTCTGGAAACTGGTCGGCGAGGAAACCCGCGACGCGAACGGGCAGGCTGTATCGCGCGGCCCGAACGGCGATAATGCCGGACGGTTCGGGTACATCGTGTACGACCCCGGCGGCTACATGAGCGTCAACCTCGCGTGGCTCAAACAGCCGGTGTTTGCCGGAGGCAAGGCCACGACGCCGCAGGACGCGCTCGCCGCGATGGGCGCGTACAACTCGTATTGGGGCTCGTTCGCCGTGAACGATGCCCGCGGCATCGTCACGCATCAGACATTTGGTGCGCTGAGCCCGGCGTTCGCAGGGACCAACCAGGAGCGTCAGTTCACGTTTTCCGGGAACCAGCTGACACTGCGCCCACCGACTGCCGCAAACGGCGATCAGCGGACGCTGACCTGGGAACGCGTGCCGGATTTGCCCGACCTGACGCCAACGCATCGCAAGCTGATCGGGTTCTGGAAGCTGATCTCGTTCGAACGTCGCAGCGCGAAAGGCGAGCTGCTGTCGTCGTATCCCGGTTGGACCGGGTTCATCGTGTACACCGCCTCCGGGCACGTGATGGTCCACATGATGCAGCCGTACCGCCGGCGCAATGTGGGCGCGTCGCCAACGCCCGACGAGACGATGGCGACCTATCGCAGTTACACGAGCTATTTCGGGCCGTATACGGTCAACGAGTCCGAAAAATACGTCGTCCATCACCTTGCCGCCGCCATCAATTCAGGCGCGGCCGGAACGGACTTTCAGCGGTTCATCGAGTTTGCCGGGAAGCGACTGACCCTGAAGCCGCCGGTGACAAAAGACAGCAGCGGCGAAAGCGTGCAGACGGCGATCACGTGGGAACGGCTAAGTGACTGATCCCACGGGTCCAAGTCGCACACTCGAATAGGTAGGTTGACCCTCCGGAAGACGGGGTCCTAAGATCGCGGCGTGGCCGCAAGCCGTTGCGAAAGGCGGGGCATGTTCCAAAGGGTGTTCATCGGCGGCTTTCTGGCGCTCCTGGCAGTGGCGGCCGTCTCCGGCCAGGCTCCGCAGTCGGACGCCGCCGCGCCGCGCGCGGTGCTCGACAAGTATTGCGTGGGGTGCCACAACGCGCGCCTGAAGACCGGCGGGCTGGCCCTCGATCAACTCGACCTGACCCGGCTGTCGGACCACGCGGCGATTGCCGAGAAGGTCGCGTTGAAGCTGCGCGTCGGAATGATGCCGCCCGCGCGGTCGCCGCGGCCCGATCGGGCCACCCTCGACGGGCTCATCACGTGGATCGAAAACGACCTGGACAGCCACGCCGTGGCTAACCTGACCGCACCCGGGATTCACCGTCTGAACCGGACCGAGTACCAGAACGTCATTCGCGATCTCATCGGGCTGAAGATCGATCCCGCGAGATTCCTGCCCTCGGATAATTCGACCCACGGCTTCGACAACGTCGCCGGCGCGCTGACGATGTCGCCGGCGCTGATGGAAGCGTATCTGTCGGCAGCCGGCAAGATCAGCCGCCTGGCCATGGCGTCGAATACGGCGCCCACCCACGTCGAGTTCAATGTCCCCGACGATGCCACCCAGAACTACCACGTCGAGGGGTTGCCCTTCGGCACACGGGGCGGCATGCTCATCGAGCATGAATTTCCGGCGGACGGCGAGTACGTGTTCCGGATCGTCCCGATCTTCGAAGGCAACATGGGGCAGGCGAACGATCCGTTCGGCCAGATTCAGGGCGAACGGCTGGCGGTGACAATCGACGGCCAGCAGGTGAAGTTGTTCGACTGGGACAAGGAGATGCGCGGCGCGCCGCGCTCGGGCGTGCCCACCCCCGCGCTGCCCGTCAAGGCGGGCCTGCACAGGGTCGGCATCACGTTCCTCGCGAACAACTACGCGCCCGACAACAACATCAACGACGTGTTCCTCCGCGCGACAATCGAAACGGGCGGCATTCCCGGGTACCTGTTCTTCCCCCACGTCGGGAAAGTGAAAATCGAAGGACCGTCCAGCGTCAGCGGCGTGTCCGACACGCCGAGTCGCCGCAGGATTTTCGTCTGCCGCCCCGCGGCGGGTTCCATCCCTCGCCAGGAAGACGGATGCGCGCGCACGATTCTCTCGACCCTGGCCCGCCGCGCCTTCCGCCGGCCGGTGACGCCCGCCGACGTCAACATGCTCATGGAGTTCTACGCGTCGGGCCGCGCCGCCGGGACCTTCGACGACGGCATCGAAAAGGCCCTGCGCCGCCTGCTCGCGGATCCGGAATTCGTCTATCGGCGCGAGATCGCTCCCGCGGCGGTGCGAGCCGGCGGGAGCTATCACATCAGCGACGTGGCGCTGGCATCCCGGCTGTCGTTTTTCATCTGGAGCAGCATGCCGGACGACGAGCTCCTGACCCTTGCGGAGCAGGGACGGCTGTCCGAACCGGCCGTGCTCGAGAAGCAGGTACGCCGGATGGTGGCGGACCCGAAGTCGAAGGATCTGATCGGGAATTTCGCGGGCCAGTGGCTGAACCTGCGGGCGCTGGACACCGTCCAGCCGAATCCCGGTGTCTATCCGGATTTCGACGACAACCTGCGCGTCGCGTTTCGCCGTGAGGTCGAGCTCCTGTTCGACAGCATCCTGCACGAGGATCGCAGCGTCCTGGATCTGCTGAACGCGGATTACACGTTCGTCGACGAACGCCTCGCGCGGCACTACGGGATCCCGAACGTCTACGGCAGCCGGTTCCGGCGCGTGACGCTCGGCCCCGACCTCGACATGCGGCGCGGGCTGCTCGGGAAGGGCGCGTTGATGAGCGTGACGTCCCAGGCCACGAGAACGTCGCCCGTCACCCGCGGCAAGCGGTTCCTCGAAATCTTCCTCGGCGTCAGTCCTCCGGACCCGCCGCCCGTCGTGCCGATGCTCAAGCAGGTATCGCAGGACAATACGGGCAACGCGAAGGAACCGACCATGCGCGAAACCATGGAGATGCACCACGCGAACCCCGCGTGCGCGAGCTGTCACAGCCTGTTCGAGCCCATCGGGCTGGCGCTCGAGAACTTCGACGGCATCGGCGCCTGGCGGCTGAAGGATGAAGGCCAGCCGATCGACCCGGCCGGAGTGCTCGCGAACGGAACGAAGATCGACGGCGTGGCGAGCCTGCGCGATCTCCTGATGCAGAACTCGGAACAGTTCGTGCGCGTCATGACGGAAAAGCTCCTCACCTACGGGCTGGGTCGTGGAGTGGAAGATCAGGACATGCCGCTCGTGCGATCGATCGTTCGCAGCGCGGCGGGCGGCAATTATCGCTTCTCAACGCTCGTGCTCGGCGTCGTCAAGAGCGCGCCGTTTCAGAACAACATCAAGGGCGCCGAGGTCCAGCAGCAAGCCGCTGCGCGCTGAGCTCGGAAGAGGAAATTATGTTTATCGTGAAGAAGCACCTTTCCCGCCGGACGTTCCTGCGCGGCACCGGCGCGACACTCGCGCTGCCGCTGCTCGACGCGATGGTGCCGGCCGCGACGCTTCTGGCGCAGACCGCCGCCACCCCGAAGCCTCGCTTCGTCGCCGCGTTCGTGCCGCACGGCATGTCGCCTGGATACTGGGTGCCGGACAAGGTGGGAACCGGCTTCAAGATGCCGCCGATCTTCGAGCCGCTCGAACCGTACCGGAAACAGACGGTGATCCTGAGCGGCCTTCACGCCCGTTCCGCGGAAGCGCCGCCCGGGCAGAGCCCGCCCGATCACTGGGTGGCTTCGGCGTACCTCTGTGCGAACAAGCCCAAGAGGACGGCCGGCGCCGACATCTACAACGGCACCACGATCGACCAGATGATCGCGCAGAAGATCGGACAGGACAACCTGCTCCCGTCGATGCAGTTCGCGGTGGAAGATCCCGGCGCGAATTCGAGTAACTGCGGCGAAGGCTACAGCTGCGCCTACACGAACAGCATCTCGTGGTCGACGCCGACGACCCCGCTGCCGATGGAGCTGAACCCGCAGATCGTGTTCGAGCGCATGTTCGGCGACGGCAGCACGGCCGAGCAGCGCGCCGCGCGGCGGCAGGACGACCGGAGCATCCTCGACTCGCTCATCGGAAGCCTCTCGCGGCTCAAAATCGGGCTCGATCCAGCCGATCGCCTGCGCCTCGACGAGTACTCCGAGGATGTCCGCGAGATCGAACGGCGCCTGCAGATTGCCGCAAAGGCCACGGCCAGCGCGCCGCCCGAGACGTTCGTCCCGGTCGGGGTTCCGGAATCGTTCGACGAGCACATCAAGCTGCACTTCGACCTGCTCGCGCTGGCGCTGCGCGCGGACATCACCCGCGTCGCGACGATGCTCTACGCGCGCGACCTCACCACACGCTCGTACCCGGAAAGCGGCGTCACCGTCGCGTTTCATGCGGGCTCGCACCACGGTGAGCACGAGAAGCGCAAGGCAGACTACGCCAGGTTGAATCGCTATCACGTCGCCATGCTCGCGTATTTCGTGGACAGGCTGGCGAAGACGCCGGACGGCGATGGGACGCTGCTCGATCATTCGCTGGTGCTGTATGGCTCGAACATGGGCAACTCGAATCAGCATCGCCACGAGGACGTTCCCCATGTCCTCGTCGGCGGCGCGAACGGCAAGCTGCAGGGTGACCGTCATCTGGCGTACCCGACCATGACGGTTCCCACGGGAAATCTGCTGCTCAGCCTGCTGGATCGCTTCGACATTCACCAGGACAGCATTGGGGACAGCACCGGGCGGCTGGAAGACCTCTGACGTGCCTCCGTGGCTACGTCATCCGTTCGCCGAAGGGGCAAGAGAGCGATGACTATGAATCTGCGACAGGCTATCGGAGGCAGTGCGGCTCTCCTGATGCTCACGACCATGGGGCTTGGCGCCGCCACGAGCGACGTGGCGGACGCCGTCATGCGCGGCAACTCAGAAGCGCTCCGCGGGCTGCTGGCCCGGAAGGCGGACGTGAATGCGCCCCAGGCCGATGGCGCGACGGCGCTGCATTGGGCTGTCTATCGGGACGACCTGCCTACCGTGGATCTGCTGCTCAAAGCCGGCGCGAACGCGAAGGCCGCCAACGGGTTCGGCGCGACACCGCTGTCCCTGGCCGCCGAGAACGGCAACGCGGCTATCACGCAGCGCCTGCTCGACGCAGGAGCCGACGCCAACGAGCGCCTGCTCAACACCGACACCGTGCTCATGATGGCGGCCCGGACCGGCAACGTCGCGACGATGAAGGTGCTGCTCGATCGCGGCGCCGACGTGAACGCGAAGGAAACGGCGCGTGGCACGACAGCGTTGATGTGGGCGGCGGCCCAGAAACATCCGGCGGCCGTCCAGTTGCTCGTCGAACGGGGAGCGGACGTCGGTGCGGCGTCCAACCCGGCCTGGCAGGATCGGCCGATTGGCTATGCCAAGGCCGTCGATCCGAGACCGTCGAGGAAGCGGGATAACAGCAACACCGTGAGCCAGATCGGCCCGCGCAACATCAGGGATCAGCGGGGCGGCGGCCTCACGCCGCTCGCGTTCGCGGCCCGTGTCAACGATCTGGAATCCGCGCGCATCCTGCTCGCGGCCGGCGCCGACGTGAACCAGGTGACGAACTACGGCTGGAGCCCGCTGCTCATCGCGACGCAGAATCGGTACTACCAGCTCGGGTCCTTTCTGCTCGACCATGGCGCCGATCCCAACGTCGTCAACAAGGGTGCGTGGTCGCCCCTGTATATTGCGGTCGACAATCGCAATATCGAGGGCGGCGATTACCCCCTGCGCAAGCCCGACATGGATCACCTGGACTTCATCAAGAAGCTCATCGAGAAGGGAGCGAACGTCGACCATCGCGTCAAAGAATCGACGTGGTACCGGACGGTTTTCACGTCGCAGTGGGTGCTCGAAGACGGGGCGACCGCCTTCTGGCGCGCCGCCCAGTCGAGTGACCTGGCCGTGATGAAGTTGCTGCTGGAACACGGCGCGGACCCGAATATCGCGACCACCCAGAAAGTGACGCCGCTGCAGGTCGCCTCCGGCATCGGCTGGGTGGAAGGCGTGACCTACGAGTGGTCCAAGGAAGCCAACGTCGAAACGGTGAAACTGCTGCTGAGTCTGGGGGCCGATCCCAACGCGCAGGCCGAGACGGGGCGAGCGGCGCTTCATGGCGCGGGTCACAAGGGAAGCACGGCCGTCATTCAGGTGCTGGTCGACGCCGGCGCGAAGGTCGACATCAAAGACTACGGCATGAACGGCAACGACGCCGGCGGGCGGCTCAAGGAACACACGTGGATGCCGGTCGACTACGCCGACGGCCTGATTCGGATTGGCACGCAGTCGGCGATTATTCAGCCGGAAGCGGGCAAGCTCCTGAGAAAGCTGATGGTCGAACGCGGGCTTCCGGCGCTACCATTGAATCGGACCCTCGAATCGGTCTGCGTCACGCCGGAATCGTGTGACGATGTCAGCTACGAGGAGATCCAGGGGCTGAAGTAGCCGTCACTCATCCTCGGCGCACGATGACCGAACCTGGGGGCTCTTGACTATGTCCGTCGCTCCGAAGCCGCTCAGGGACAGCGCCCGCACGCCGCAATCACCCGATTCCGCGCGAGCGACGGGACGCCTGCTTGGCCGCATGTTCGCATCGCTGGCCGGTCGCCGCCGCCTCCTCGAGTCGCGCCCCGGGATCGCTGAGGCCCGCCGGACCATCGAACTCTGTCGCGCGCTGCTGTCCGAGCGCGGCGAAGTGTCCGGCACCCGTCTCGCAATTCGAACGCTCGCGTCCTATCAGGCACTGCACGGCGACGCACTGGAGGCCTTCCTCGATCTGCTCGTCGAGGAGTTTTCGCCGGATCGCGAGCAGCTGGCCCGCGCGATCGTCGCGTATCAGGATCGCCCGTCCGCGACGACGCTGGCTGGACTTCAGGCAGCAGCCGAGTCCCCCTGCCAGGAATTGTTCCGGCGGCTCAACCTCGCGCCGACGGCGACCAGGGCTCTCATCGACCTTCGCAGGCATCTCCTCCCGACGCTGAGCGCGAATCCGAACCGCGCACCGCTCGAACGCGATCTGATGCACCTGTTCCGCTCGTGGTTCAACCGCGGATTCCTGGTGCTGCGCCGGGTTGACTGGCAGTCTCCCGCGGCGATTCTCGAGAAGCTCATTCAATACGAACGCGTGCACCTGATTCAGGACTGGCGCGATCTTCGCCGAAGGCTTCAGGACGATCGGCGATGTTACGCCTTCTTCCATCCGTCGCTGCCTGACGAGCCGCTGATTTTCGTGGAAGTGGCGCTGGCGAAGGGACTGAGCGGGAATGTCGGCCCGCTGCTCGCGGCGGACGCACCGGTCGGCAATGTCAGCCAGGCGAATTCGGCGATCTTCTATTCGATCACCAACTGCCAGGTCGGCCTCAGCGGGATTTCGTTCGGCAATTTCCTGATCAAGCAGGTGGTCGAAGACCTTGGCCGCGAGCTGACTCGCATCCGCACGTTTGCGTCGCTCTCGCCGATGCCCGGATTCTGCGCGTGGCTGCGATCGGAGAAGGTGTGGGCATCGCTGTCGGCGGAGTTGCGCAAGCAGCTGCAAAAGCTGGATGCGCCTGATTCGAAGAGCGAACCCGTGCCGGCCTCGCTGAAGCCGGAGGTGATGAACCTCGGCGCCACCTATCTGCTGTTCGCGAAGCGCGAGCGCGCGCCGCTCGACTCCGTCGCGCGGTTTCATCTGACGAACGGCGCGCGTGCGGAGCGGCTGAACTGGATGGCCGACGCGTCCGATGCAGGTCTGCGGCAGTCGCTGGGATTGATGGTGAATTACGTGTACGAGCTTGCCGCGGTTGAGCAGAACCACGAAGCGTTCGCCCGGCGCGACGAGGTCATCGCGTCGCGGGAGCTCCGCCGGCTGGCGGCGTCCCCATTTCCGGCCCGCCGCTCAGCCCCGGCGACGTCCCGCCGCGCTGACGTTCCGACGCCGGCTGATCAGCCGGCAAAATATCCGTTTCGCGCCTTCACCGTCGTCGAGGGACGTCTCACCCGGACATCGAGCCGCCGCCACTCGCGGCCGGTCGCCGCTTCGATCGCGAGTACGTATTGCAGGCGCAGCCCGTCGATCAGGCCCGACGCCGCGACCACCGTTTCGAGGAACGTGCTCGCGAACACGAACTGCCCGCCGGTCCATTCAGCCAGATCGCGCAGGTCTGCCGCGCCGGATGGTCCCGGGCGTCCCGTGGCTTCCAGCATGAGCCGCTGATCCAGCGAGGGCACGGTGGCGACGACGAACACCGGCACGTCGATCGAGCTGGCCAGGCCAGATACCTCGCGCGCCGTCATGGCGCTGCTCGTATCGATTCCGTCGGTGAGCACGATGATCGCTTTGTGCGTGGCCGACCTGGCCGCCAGCTGGCGGGCGGCGGCCGCCGTGGCATCGAAAAGCGAGGTTGTTCCAAACGGCTCGAAATTCGCAAGGGCGCCTTTGAGCGTCGAGAGATCGCGAGTGAACTCGTGTCGCTGATGGAGCGAGGCGTCGAACGCGAACACGGCGGCTTCGTCTTCGCCCTGGTGCAGCTGCGTGACGATCGAGTCGTACGCCTGGCGGGCCATCGCGATCTTGGGGCCGATCCGCATGCTGCCGCTCATGTCGACGAGGATCGCCACGCTGAGCGGCGACTGGCGATCGGAGCGCAGGGAGAGAATCGGCCGGACCTGGCCGTTGTCGCGTACTTCGAAATCGCTGGAGGTCAGCCCGCTGACCACGCGTCCGCGGTTGTCCCGGACGGAGGCCTGGATCGTCACCAGGTCAACGGCACTCCGAAACGTTTGCGCCGGCTGTTCCGGAGCCCCCTGGGCCCGTGCCGCCATCACGGCCAGGCTGACGATGGCTGACACGATGAACAGGGCCTGAAGCTTCGATCGCATTTGCTACTACCCAGTGTATCGGGCAGAAATCCACACGGAATAGGCAATTGTGCATAACGGCCGCAAGTTATTGGCCCTTGGCGTCTTTCCAGCGAAGAGGAGATGCAACGGATGTGTTCGGCTTTCGCCGTTTAATCGCGGCGGCGCGGCGCCGCATTTCTCTCGAACGCAGTCGTCACGATTGTCGTGATTGTCGAGGCCGCGCGATGAGGGGCCGCTGAAGCCCACAGGTGCTCGCGCGCAATAATTCAGAAGGTGTTCATTTTCTTCGTCAACTGAATTATCGGATAATGCCACCATCGCGCCGCCGTCTGCGGGTACTTGTTTTCAAACCACGAACAAAACCGATAACCCCACAGAGCCATTGGCTGAAACATGAAGAGCTGCTCCTCTTCCCAGTTGCTCAACACGTCCCAAGGAATGATCGCCAGGTCACACTCGCGCGCAAACCGCGCCCACCAAGCGAGCGGATGTGCAAAGTAATAGAGTGGTGGTTCGTTCTGGCCAGCAACCGTGTTGGTTCTCTTCGATCGCTGCATCACCCTTGTGGCCTTGTGTATGAGGCGTAGCAGTCGGTCTCTCCGATGGATCAGGCGTTGTGGCAGGCAGGCCGGATTGGCATAAATGATTACGACTCGACCGCCCGGTCTTGTAACCCGGATCAATTCTCTAACGGCTGTCTCCTGAAGGTCTTTGTCAATGTGATAGATGACATGTGCGCAGTAGGCTGCGTCGAAGTAATGTTCGGGCTTCGGAATGTCCACGAGCGATCCACGTACGTACTCAGCTTGGCTGTTGACTTTCTTCTTGGCGATCGCGAGCGCCCTGTCTGAAATATCAAGAAAGGTAGTCGTCGAGAACATCTTGGCGATCGCAACGTGCGTTTCCGGCAGGTCGCCGCCGCCCGCCATCAATAGGTTCCCGCCGAGCGCCGAGAAACATTTCAAAGTCCGATCATTGACGCCATCGTGGTAGCGGTAATACGGTGGAGAGAACTTTCTGAACAGCGCGTCCTCTCCCGACACGCCCGCTGTCTCCACCCAGCCAAAGGTGTCGTAAAAACTCTGGACGCTCTTTTCTACGTCATTCATCACGGCGGTCCTCCCCTAGAGGATGACGAATATTGCGTGAACGTCAAGCATGAGCTCATGGGTGATGTCGCGTCACTGCGGTTTGTCCGTCTGATCGGCCATCGTGAATGTGACCGCGTGATGCTCCACGTGGCGCGCAGGACTCAGGATTCCATCGTAGAGGCCGCTGCAGCGCCTGTTTCCTCCAACCAGCCGGAGTTCGAACGTTCCTTCGCGCGCTTCTGTCGTACGTCTTCAATGGCGGCTGCATTCGCCTCTTTGTTGTGCTTGGCCGACCTGCCGCTCAACAACGCGAACCTCGACCTCAGTCCGCGACATATTATCCCAAGTGCGCTCTGGGAATCAGTAACGTATCCCAACTTCGACTTTGTCAGATCGTTGAGCTCGTTCGCGTTTCACACGTGATCTGATTTGAGGACATCCTTTCGTCATGGTTTGGTACGGTGGCGCGGTGGTCGACCATACCGCCACGGCGCGGATATAGCGCTTGGTACGTGGCTCGAGCAATTCAAACGTTGCGTTGGCCATCGAGCGCAGTTGCTGTCGCTCACCGCGATCGTCCACGCGTACATTCAACGCGAGCGAATGCGCCGCGGCGCAGGACTGACGTTTCCGGCCGTGCGCGCCATCGTGCAGGAAATCTTCACCACGCTGCTGTTTGTCGCCAAACCGAGCTATCTGCATTGGATCGAACAGGCGAAAAACGCGAACTTCAACTACGGATCTGATCAAGTCGGATTAGAGAAGCACTTGTCTGGCCTGGACCTCATGTTCATGGCCGGATCGATTACGCGATTTTTCGCCCGTATGCCGAGCAGGTCTTGGTGCCCACGTTCCGGCCCGGCCATATCGTCATCCTCGACCATCTGGTCGTCCACAGGCAACCTGAGGTCCGCGCGGCAATCACTGCGGTGAGGCGTGCAGGTCCGGTGCCTGCCCCCCGACAGCCCTGATTTCAATCCGATCGAACTCGCGTTTGCCGCATTGAAAGCGTTCTTGCGCGCCGGGCAGCCGCAGCACTTCGACCAGATCATCTGGCTGATGGCGTGATTTGTGACGGATTGAAGTGCCGTACGCTTCGGTCGAGTCTCGAGATTGCGCGCGGATTTCGGTACCGCGAAAGCCGCCGGGCGCACGTTCTACTAATGGGAGGGCTGAAGCGGGCCGTCGAGCACGAGCTGCAGCAGCTTGAGGTCGAGCCAGCGGCCGAACTTGTAGCCGACCTCGCGAATGTGCGCGACCTCGACGAACCCTAGCTTCTCATGGAGCCGGAGGCTCACGATATTGTCCGCGGTGATTCCAGCCATCACGACGTGCAGGCCCCGCGAACGCGCCTGCGTGAGGAGGGCTCGCACGAGCGTGGTGCCGATGCCATGTCCCCGCTCCGGTTCGTCCACGTAGACCGAGAGCTCGACCGTGTACTTGTACGCCGGCCACGGGCGGAATGGACCGTAGCTGGCGAAGCCCGCGACGACGCCGGATTCCACGGCCGCCAGCACAGGCAGGGACGCCGCCTGTTTCACTCGGAACCAGTCGCGCCGCATGTCGAGCGTGTGGGGCTGGTACTCGAAGACGGCCGTCGTCTTCTCAATCGCCTGGTTGTAAATGCGCAGGATGTCAGCAAGGTCGTTATCCACGGCGGGCCTGATGGCGATCATCGCCGCTTCTTTCCGTAGCGCGTCGCCCGTTCGAGATCGACGCCTTTCGACGATCGAAACGCCGCCCAGAGATCTCCTGCCGTTTTGAGACGTCCGGGCATCGATACGATCGTGAACGCTTCGCGATCGATACCGTCGTCGATCTCCTGCCACGTCAGGGGCGCCGAAACGCCGGCGTACTCGCTGGCGCGCGCGCTGAAGGCCGTCGCGAGCGTCTTGCCGGGAATGTTCTGCAGGTAATCGATGTACACGCGCCGGCCGCGCAGCTTGACGGAGCGCTCGACCGTCGCCTGCTTCGCCTGCTTCTGTGCGACGACGCTGGCGACGATCTGGCAGAAGATCAGGCCGGTCTCGTACGGCGTGCCCGGCGGCAGCGGGATGTAGATGTGCGCGCCGTCGGCCCCGGATGTCTTCGGGAATCCGTCGGCGCCGAGCGCCGCGAGCTCGTCGCGAATCCACCGGGCCACCTCGAGCACCTTCGTGAAAGGCACGTCCGGCATCGGATCGAGATCGAGCGCGACGTAGTCGGCCGTGTCGGGCGAGCCGACGCGCGAGAACCACGGATCCTGTGAGATCGACGCGAGCTGCGTCATGTACAGCAGCGTCGTCAGATCGCCGCCGATGATCTGCGGGCGCGCCGATCCGTCCGCCTCGCGGACGTCTTCGACGCGTACGCCCGGAGGCGGCGCCGTCACGCGGTGCTGGTAGAACGGTTCACCGCCGACGCCGTTCGGAAAGCGTTTCATCACCAACGGTCGATCTTTGACAGCGGGAAGGAGAAACGGCGCGGCCTGGACGTAGTACCGGAACAGATCGCCTTTCGTCAGCTTCAGCTTCGGCCAGAAAAGTTTGTGGAGGTTGGTGACTTTGAGCGACCCGCCGCCCGGCAGGTTCAGGACGCCGTCTTTGCGAGCGTCTTCGAGCGAACGGAGTTGGTCGATTACGGGGTTCGGGGTTCCAGGTTCAGGGTCCGTTCGCGGCGACCTGAACCCTGGACCCTGAACCCTGAACCCTGAACCCTGAACCTTGAACCTCTCGCGTGACATCGCCCGGTTTCTTGTCGTCCCTCAGGCCGAGATACACCGGGTGGCGGAGGATGCCATCGGCCGTCCACTCGGTGAACCTGACCTGCGCCACGAGCGACGGTTTCACCCAGTGGGTGTTTTCGTTGGTGCGCGGTGGGTCGGTCAGAGGGCTGCGGGCGGTCTCGAGCGGCTTCAGCAGCTTGATCAGCTTCGCCAGCTCGCGATCGTTGAAGCCGGTGCCGACCCGCCCCGCGTATCGCAGATCGCCATCCTTGTTGACGCCCAGCAAGAGCGCGCCGAGGTGCATCCGCGTCTGCTTCGGTTCGGTCCAGCCCGTGATGACGAACTCCTGCTCCGAAAGGATCTTGAGCTTGCGCCAGTCGGGCGTGCGCTTTCCGGCGTGGTACACGGAGCCGGCGTTCTTGACGATCAGGCCTTCCCAGCCTTCAGCGACCGCCCGCTGGTGCAGTGCGCGGCCGTCGTCATAGGCGATCTCGCTGATCCGCAGCGTGGACGATGTTTTCGCAAAGACGCGTTCGAGCGCCTGCCGGCGCTCGGTCAGGGGACGGCCGCGGAAATCCGTGGAGCCGTCGCGCAGGATGTCGAAGCAGATGTAGGCGCAGTCGGACGCGCCGCGCTGCAGGTTCTGAAAGCCCGCGGGGCGGCCTTCCGGATCGAGGGCGACGATCTCGCCGTCGAGCACCAGGGACGCGTTCCGCCGGCCGGCCCACTGTCGCAGGGCAGTGACGATCGCGGGGAACTGTGCGGATTTGTCGTTGCCCAGCCGCGACCACAACTTGACCGTGGCGCCGCGGGGCGCAATGTCGGCGACGGCGCGAATGCCGTCGTACTTCGGCTCGTAGACGAGACCCTGACCCTGGAGTGGCGCGTCGACGAGTGACGCGAGCATCGGACGCGCGATCGCGGGCGCGGGCACCGCCTAATTATGCGCGACCTTCAGCTGTTTTTCGGCGGTCACCCAGTCGTCGAAATCCGCGCCGTCCGCGGCTCCACGTTCAAGGTACAGGTGGTACGCACGCACGCGAATGTCGTTCTCGTTCGGCGCCGGCTCGGCGTGAAGGCCGCCGTTGCTGCCGTTATTCGGTGCACGCGCTCGAGCCGGACGCGGGGCCTTGGGTTCCGCCTTGGGCCGGACCGCTGCTTTCGCCATCTCACATCCTCCCCGGTCCATGTTCGCGCAGTCGGGATAGGTAATCAATGTTGCCGGCTGTAAGAACGGGTCCGAGAGGTCCGAGAGGTCCGAGAGGTCCGGCGGTCCGAGGGGTCCGACGCTCCGACGCGTTCAGTCTGTCGAGTATCGATCGTTGAACCAGGGCTCGGCGCTGTTCGAGTAGCCGCGCACTTCCCAGAAGCCCCGGTGGTCCGTGGCGAGGAATTCGATTCGGCGAAGCCACTTCGTCCCTTTCCAGGCGTACAGCTTCGGGGTGATCATCCGGCACGGCCCGCCGTGCTCGCGCGGCAGAGGTTCGCCTTCCCACGTGTGAACCAGCAGGACGTCGTCTTCCACGGCCCGGGCGAGAGGGAGGTTCGTTGTGTAGGGAACCGACGAGAGCGGCTCGATATCGTAACCGGTGCACAACACGTGCGCCGCGTCCGGGCGGGGGACGGCAAGCTCGGCAATCGTGGAGAAGCGCACGCCCTGCCAGTGATTGTCGTACCGGCTCCACGTGGTCACGCAGTGGAAATCGCTGACGTCGTCCACCTGCGGCAGCGCGCGGAATTCCGGCCAGGTGAGGGTGAATGGATGCTCGACATGGCCACCCACCTCGAGCCGCCAATCCTCCAGCGTGATGGCCGGGTGTTCACCGAGGTCGAGCACCGGCCAGTTCTTCACCTGGTGCTGGCCGACCGGGAGCCGCGGCATGCCGTGGCGATTGGCCGGCCCCGTCCCCTCGGGCAGCTGCCCGCGAAACTGCACGTTGACGCCTTTGTCGAGGGCAATCTGCCGCCTGATGTACTCCTGCCGGCGCGCCACCAAATCAGGCCTGTCGGATTGGCTCACTGCAACATTCTAGATCCGCTGCCGTGCAGCTCACGTAGCCACGGCACAGAGGATACGGAGGCGCCTTATGCGTGAAGAGATCCCTCGGTATCTCTGCGCCGGTGGCCCGTACGTGTTGGATCAGCTCGCTGCGGAAGCGAGCGCGAGCGGCGTGGTTTCGGCTGCCGCGAGTTCGGGGCCGACGGCGTGGCGCGACGGCATGTGGCCGCGGCGGACGGCCTTGTCGCGGTACATGCGGTGGTCGGCCTCGGCGAGCAGCGTCTCGTAGTTCGACCCGTCGTGCGGGAAGACCGCGGCGCCGGCGCTCGCCGCCAGACGCAGACGCTTGCCCGTCCGGACTTCGAGTTCAATCTGGCCGATCCGCTCCTGTAGTTCGCTGCGCTTCAGCTCGGCGGCCTCGCGCGAGCAGTCCGTCAGGACGACGATGAACTCGTCGCCGGCGTAACGGACGCAGAGATCGTAGGGGCGCAGCGTGCCCTGCAGCGCCAGCGACATCTCGCGCAGCGCGCGGTCGCCGACGTGGTGGCCGTAGGTGTCGTTGATCGCCTTGAACCCGTCGAGATCCATGACGATGAGCGCCATCTGCCGCTTGAGGCGATCGGCGCGCGCCAGCTCCCGCTCGAGGTGCACGAACATCGAGCGGCGGTTCGGCAGGCCCGTCAGCGGATCCGTCAGCGAGTCTTCCTGCGTCTGCTCGAACACGATCGAGTTGTGGATGACGGGCCCGGCCTGTTCCGCAATGCGTTCGAGCAGCCGCCGGTGATCGTCGGTGTACCGGTTCGCGTCGAGATGGTAGAGGGCCAGGCAGCCGATGAAGGTCGTGTCGTTGACGTAGAGCGGGCAGACGAGCGCGGACTTCAGCCGCGGCTCGGGCAGCCCGAGCAGCTCGAACGTGACGCGCGGGTCGGCGTTGACCAGCGTGCGGCGGTTTTTCGCGACCCAGCCCGACAGGCCCTCGCCCAACTTCACCGTGGCGTTGAGGAGCTGCGCGGCGTCGATGCCCGAAGCGAATCGGCACTTGAGCGAATCCGTGCCGTGCATCAGGAACAACGCGCTGCCCGACCACGGGATGATGTTGGTCAGCTTCGACGAGATCAACGCCATCGTCTCCGCGACCCCGAGGCTGGTGCCCATCGACTGAGCGATCTCGTACAACGCGTAGATTTCGCGATGCGCGAGCGCGATGTTCTCGAACGCGTTGTTGCACGCTGCCGCCAAGGCGAGGCGTTCGGCCGGGGCCGCGTGGCCCGCGAGCGACTGCGCGTGCATCGCCTGCAGCGCTTCCGAGTGTGCATCGTCTTCGGCGACCAGCGACGGGAGCAGTTCGATGAAGACGCGGACAAGCGTCGGGTCGAGCGCGAGCCCCGATTCGTGGCGCAGGAGCCCGACCGCGCTGTCCCGCGGCAGGGCTTTGTGATACGGCCGTTCGGTCGTGATCGCGTCGTAGTAGTCCACGATCGTGAGGATGCGGGCGCCGATCGGAATCTGCTCGCCCTTCAGCCCCCGCGGGTAGCCCTTGCCATCCCAGCGTTCGTGGTGGCTGAGAATGATCGGCGCCACCGGGTACGGGAACGGGACGGCCGCGATGATCTCGGCGCCGACCTCGGGATGAATGCGTATCTTCTGGAACTCTTCCTGCGTCAGCGGACCGGGCTTGGACAGGATGTGCTCGGGTACGGCCAGCTTGCCGATGTCGTGCAGCAGGGCCGCCGTTTTGACGCACTGGATTTCCGACGTCGAGAGCCCGACGGCCTTGGCCATGCGGGCGGCGTAGGTCTGCACGCGGCGGATGTGCGTCTGCGTGGTCTGGTCCTTGGCGTCGATCGCGCGCGCCAGCGCTTCAATCGTCGCGAGGTGGAGATCCGAGGTCTGCTGCACGTGCCGCTGCTCGTCTTCGATCCGCCCGCGATACACCTTATAGGTCCGGTATGTCAGGAAAATCGGCGCAAAGCCGAGCGGCATGATCCAGTAACCCGTTTTCGTGACGAGCGCCGAAGCGATCGCGGCCGTGCAGGCGCCGACAAACGATCCGGGCACGCAGTTGATGACGCCGGCCTTCCACGAGGTCGCGATGGACGTGTTCGAGGACAACGCGAGGGCCGTCGCGACCAGGCCCGTGCTGACCAGCGAATACACCGTCGCGGTCACGAGCAGCGGCCGGCCGATCGTCGCGAGCGTGGCCGCGGTCCCGGGCTCGCTCAGCCAGCCGAGCGCCAGGCCGGCGCACTGCACGGTGAGCACCATGGCCGCCATCCCGAACAGCGTGTCGCGCAGCGGCTGAGGCGCCTTTTTCTGGTTCAGGCGCGATGCCGCCAAGGCGCTCGACGCTGCCACGAGCATCGCCTGGTGAGGCCCGAGCAGCAAGAGCGAGGCGAAGTCCACCGCGTACGCTACCGACATCGCCGAGCCGCTCGCCGTGAAGGGCAGCGCGAGGTCCAATGCCGCCGTGACGGATGCCAGCGCGATCAGCGCGGCGAACAATCCGGGTTGATTGTAGAAGTCCGCCTGCCTCAGGCCGAACGCCAGCGCTGCGGCGCCGGCGAGGGTTACCAGGGCGACATACAAGCGGCCGCGGAGGGGAAGAGCGGCCATCAGTGCACCCTCGGCGCGATCGACACCCAGTGGTCGCCCCAGTCTTCCTTGAGGATGGACCACAGCACCTGATCGACGTACTCATCGCCACGCCGGACAGACTGGCGCAGGATCCCTTCCTGCACGGCGCCCAGCTTGCGGAGCGCGCCGTTGGCGCGGCCGTTCTGCAGCGGCACGCGCGCCTCGAGGCGATGTGTGCCGACGATGCCGAACGCAAACGATCCGAGCAGCCGCGCGAGCTCCAGGAACACGCCGGTGCCGCGCCACGACGGAGCCAGCGTGCATTCCCATTCCGCGCTCTCGAACCCGACATCGAGCTGTCGCACCTGCGCGAGGCCGATGATGCCGCGCGTGGCGCCGATGGTCACCACAAAAATGAATCCGGTGCCGGCGGCGCGCTCGCGGAGACCGCGATCGACCAGCTGCTGCACGCCGACCTCGGATACCGGTTCGTCGATGCCGAACCGTGATGCGTCGCCGATCGACAACAGGTCCATCAACGGCCGCAGGTCGGAAGCCGTCGCCTCGCGCAGCGTCAACTGCCGCGCGGTGAGCGTCGGCAGGAGAGTGCGCCAATGCGGAGTGGTGTCTGTTGAATCAATCCTCATCGCATCCCCACGCGTTCCGGGTGACCTGGGGGGAAGTCACCATGCACGCGTGCCCAATCTTTGAGCAACTCTAGCGCCAAGCGACGCGGTTCTCGCTAACCCTTGCATTGGAACGACTTCAGGTCTGCACGGAGATTTGAACGGTCTCATCGATTGTTCGTTTATATGACATTGCGGTCCACAATAGTCGTCGCTGTGAATGCTAGTGCCTTATAAATGCAACAAGATAGGTCAAGTGTGTTCCGATTTGGACCATCTGCGTCAGGGTAGAACAGGCGGGGTCGGGGACTCTGGCGACCGCTACGGGTTAAGCGTTTCCTTGTCCAGGTAGGTCAGCCACTGCTTGATCAGCGGCTCGTTCGTCCCACCCGCTTTCAGGTACTTGTCCGCGTACGCGTGCGCCAGGCGGCGATCCTCGGCGATGTCGTGGACCACAAACCCCGCGCGGTGAGTGTTGAAGATCCACTCGACGCATTTGAACAACGACGGCTGATCGCCGTCGTTGCCGCGCAGCGTCTGGTCGAGCAGGCGCACCGCGTCCACGCCCTTGCCGAACGTCGCATACAGCATCGCGAGCGGCCGCGTGAAGCGCGCGTCCATCGGCCATCGTTCGTTCGCCTCTTCGATCACCGGACGCGCTTCTCCGAGAGCCTTCATGCGCAGCAGGGCTTCGCCCAGCCAGACGTAGACCTGCGGCACGTCGTCGGCGCCGGACATGGACGTCCGCCAGACGCTCGCCGCCTGCTGATCGCGGCCCGCGGCCGCGTAGGTCACCCCGAGGTAGGCGAGCGAGGCGGAGCTCTCGGCATCGGGCTGAATTGCGCGCTTGAAGCTCGACTCGGCTTCCTTGTAATCGCGCTTCTGCAGGTGCGCCACACCTTCGTCAAATGCCGCCTTCGCGACCGGCGGCACGCGCGCCTGGAACGGCTGCAACGTAGCGGCCTTCAACGCCTCTTCCCGGTTGAAGGTCCGTGCGAGGTCCGCCTGCTCGACAGGTAGATAGAGCGGCGTGGTCGGCGCCGTGCTGCCCGTGCCGCCGGTGCTCGACGTCCTCACCGCCGTGCTTCCGCTGATCTCGAACGCCCGGCCCAGCGTCGTCAGCAGCGTGTTGCCCCGGGTGATGATCGCGCGCAGCCGGTAGGCGCCCGGAGGCAGCGCCTGGACGAGGACGGTCTGGCTGAAAACGACGCGCTCGTCGCCGACGATCTGTCCCTGGACGTCAGCGCTCAGAATCGCCGGCCCTCGTTCCTCGGCCGCGACGTCGAACCGCACACCGAGGGCGGTGGAGTCAGGACCGTACGCTTCGAGGTATCCGTGAACCGTGCCGAAGCTGACGGCTGTGCCGACGCTGGGGCGCAGCAGGTTGACCGGCGGCACCGGGCCGCCTGCGATGAGCTCGGTCAGCTGCACCTTTCCCAGATCGAGCAGCGACGCGTGGACCGGCAGGTCGAGGCTGCCGGTCCGATCGCCGTCGGCGACGGCGATCTTCACGGTGTAGTCGCCGGGATCCACGCTCGCGCCGCCCGAGAACCCCACCGGAGACGGAGCGCCGGGCACCACGGGCGCGAGCCTGACTTCGGACACCTGGCCGTCGAGGTTGCGGCCGTCTTTGTCGACGACGTAGTAGCCCACCGCCAGGCGCTGCGGCGCCGTATACCCGGAGCCGATGTCCGCGTGTACGAGCAGGCGTACTTTGCCGGCCTCGAGGCCGCGGAACGTGAACGCGATGGCGCGAAGCGGGAGGCTGGCCGCCGGCAGCGGTGAACTGAGCGCCGCCGTCACGGCTTCTCGCGGCGTCCGAGACGCGGCGCCCGGAGCGGCGTCGCCGACGGACATCATGGTCCGGTGCGCCCGTACCGTCAGCCCGGTTCGGCCGACGTCGACGCGAATCGGGTGCGGCTTTCCGTCGCGATCGCGAGAGTCGGGTTCGACACCCAGGAGGTAGTACCCCGACAACTCGGAGGTCACGCGCTCGAACACGCTCGTTCCGGTGCCGGCGACGTCGAACAACGCGCCGCGCGCCGACGAGGTCAGCGCCTCGAGACCGTTCCGGCGTTCGCGCCGATCCTCGGCGACGAGCGATGGGTTCGAACCCCGCGCGCGGGTCACGTCGGTCGGGTTAGTTTCCAGCCGGAACGCGTAGATGCTGGTGCGGGCCGCCGCCGCCAGCCCGCCAAGGTCGGTAACGCGGCTGGCATCGTCGCGCTGGTTGTCCGCGAGAAATCCCTGCGATACCAGCAGCAGCGTCTTCGGTGCGTCGACGGCCCTGAGGTTCGTGAGCACGTCGCGGAGGCTCCGGAGCGTCAGGTCCGAATCGAGCCGCGCCTCGCCTGCCACCTGCTGGGCCTCGGCCTGAATTTCCTGCCTGCACTGCTGGATGGCGCGCGGCGTGCCCTGGCAGTCGCGCATGACAACCTGGCTGAGCGTGATGTCGTCGCCGCGTTCGATCGCGAGCGCCGTGGCGAGCCCGAGATCGTGCGTGCCGCCGCCGAACTGCTGCTGTTGCTGCTGGCCGGGCAGCAGCGCGAGCGCGCGCTTCAACTGATCGTGGTCGGACATGAACGACGTCGACTTGGCGCCGGTGCCGAACCCGACGATCGCGACACGGTCGGCTGGCGACAGGCGATCGATGAACGCTTCGACGGCATCGCGCATCGTTCGCATCTCGCCGAACGGGATGTTCGGCTGGTCGATCACGAGCACGATGAGCCGGCCGCCCGTCGATTGTTCGTTCGAGACGTAGCCGTCGGGCAGCGCCGGCGCCGCGGTGGCGCTCGTCGCACTGCTGGCCGACGGCACCCACTGCGCATTGAGCACGCGGCGGGGCCGGCCGTCGAGCCGGACGGTGAAATCCGTGGCGATCAGGTCGCGGATCGGTTCGCCGCGGCCGTTCACCACCGTCACGTCGAGCGGAAGTGTTTCGACGCCCGATCGAAACACGGGCTGGGGCGGTGCCTGCGAGGGCTGAGGAGCCTGCCGCGCGCGGGGCGCGGCTGCCGCGACGACGACGAGGAGTGCCGCGAGCGCCGCGCGTGGCCGGTTCGTCATTTGGGTACCGTCGCGCGGTAACCCTGCCGGGCCCGCACGTGAGGTTGACCGTCCACCTGTACGGTAATTTTCCGGAACGAGTCGTCCCGCCGGGCGTTGCTCGACTCGTAGCCGAGCAGGTACTGGTTCGAGAGCTCTTCGAGCAGATCCTCGAACGCGGAATGCAGCTGATCGATGCTGTCGGTGAACAGCGCGCGGCCTCCCGTCGGCTCCACCAGCCGCTGCATCACGGTCTTGAGCGCGGCCACTTCGACGCCGCGGCCCTGCCCGATCATGTACAACGTCACGTCACTGGCCTGCAAGCGCCGCTCGACGTCGGTGATGGACGCGTGGCTGCCCTGATCCTCGCCGTCGCTGAAGACCACGATCGCGCGGCGCCCGGGCTGCTTGCCGAGCATGTCCACGCCGCGCAGGATGACGTCGTACAGCGCCGTCGCGCCCCACGGCGCGAGCCGATCGACAGCCTTGATGCGCTCGGCGGGATCGACGGTGCGCCGCGTCAGGGCGAAGATGCTGTCGTTGAAGCCGATGAGCGTGACCTGGTCGCGGCTGGGCACGGCGCCGAGGAATTCCTTCACCGCCATCTTGAGCCGCGGCATCGCGGGCGCCATGCTGCCGCTGACGTCTACGGCCACGATCAGCTCGAGTGGCACGTCCTCGGAGCCGAAGTGAGAAATCTTCTGCGCCTTGCCGTCCTCCTCGATCTTGAAAGCGGACCGCGGCAGCCCGGCCACGAAGTGGCCGGTGTTGTCGGTCACCGTCGCGATGACCTGGACCACGTCGACGTCGACTTTCTCCGCGTAACCGAGCGCCTTGGTCCGCACCGTCCGCACCACGCGCCCGCCGCCGGTCAGCTCGGCGACGACGCGGATCTGCCTCGCGAGGACGGTGGTGCCGGCTTCCCAGGAGCATTCGAATGGCTCGGCGGCCGACTGGCACACCTGGCGTCCGTCCACATAAAACAGGACGCGGCTGGCCGCAGCCGCCGGCGTCAGGTTCGCGCGCAGCGTTGTCGATCCGCTCAGGTACGCGTCGGCGGTAGGTGAGACGATCTCGAGGACCGGTGCGCCGGTGGTCGGCATCTGGCCGTGCAGCAGCGCGGCGGCGCCGAACGCCGCGAGAAACGAGCTCGCCACTACATCAATGCGCACGGCACTCTCACCTGTCGGACGTGTCGGGCAGCAGCGGGCCATCGGCCGCGGCGGCCGCGACGTAATCCTCGAACCGGTCGGCCGCGATCGTCTGCGCTGCGCGCGAGAGGGTCAGCCAATCGTTGCCGTCGGTCGGATTCACGCTGTCCACAAAATCCTGCATGGCGGCTGCCAGCACAGACTTGCCGAGCACGCCGGGCAAGTGCAGATTATGCAGTACCACCGCGACGCGCAGGGGCAAATCCGAAACGAGCGTCGCGGGCAGGCCGACCTGTGACAGCCCCCACCACGACCGCCACCAGCCGGGCTCCGCCAGTTCAGTGCACAGGCAGCCGCGCGTCCGGAAGGCGTACGTGCCCCACGGCTGGAACGCGGCGGGCGCTCCGCCTCCGAGCACGAGCAATTCGCTCATCGTGAACAGCGCGGCAGCATTGGCGGGCTCGCGGCTCACTGTCCAGCCGAGCGCGCGGGCGCGCCAGCCGTCCATGTGGAGCTCGGCCGCGAGCGCGGCGGCTTTCCCGCGATCGAGCCCATCCAGGCGGCGCCTGCCGCGATCGATGAACGCGGCGATATTGTCTTGCGCCTCGTCCGTAAGCGCGCGCGGATCCATGATCGCCACCGTCGCGGCGAAACTGTCGCGCTGAACCAGGTTCAGCATCGGCGCCTCGGGGATACGGTCTGTATTGATTCGCCGTAGCGCGAGCGGCGCCAGCGCGAGATCGAGCGCGAGGACCGATCCGACCAGGTGGGACGGCCCGTTTCGCGTTTCGGTGATCGCCGTGCTCCACATCGCCTTGATGCGGCCTTCGCGGTTCGGCAGGCCATAGCCGAAGTCGTGGTGGATAGAGGGATCGCCGGCGATCAGGATCGTGCCCTCCGGATCGCCCAGCTCGCACGCGTACGCCAGCGACAGCAGCGCCTCGCCGAGCAACGCCTCTGCGGCAGCAGTCAGCGGCCCGGATACCTTGCGTGCATTGGACAAATCGCCCGGCCGCCTGATGGATTCGAGCGTCTGCACGGCTTCGCGAACGGCCACGACGCGTTCCCGATCCGCCGCGCTGCGCGCGGCCGGCGCCAGTTCAGCAGCGAACGTCGTGAGCTCTGTGGCCGCCTCGCGCACGATCTCCAGCGCGGCGGGCGTTTCCGCGAAGCGGTGGGCCAGCCGTGCGAGTCCGAGAACCAGCTCGAAACGCAATGGCTGCTGTTTTTCGCGGACGCGGCGCAGGCGCTGCAGTTCGGCGCCCCCGGCGTCCACGTGGTACGGCTGTCCCTCCCACTCGATCTCTCTTGGTGTCCCGGCGGGCCGCGGGCCCGCGACCGCCGCGAGGATGGCGTCGTCAACCGGATCGCCGCCCGCCGCCGGCATCGCCACCGGTCGAAGGCGATCATCCAGCCACGCTGCAATGGCGCCGTTGTACCTGCCGTCGATGAGATGCGAGCCGAAGAGATCGCGCGCGAGACGTTCGGCTGTCGCGGCGTCGATCGTCCGCACGCGGGTGAGGCGCGCGAGGAGCGCCAGCGCGCCCTGGAACTGCGCGAGCGCGATCGACCCTCGTGATTGATCGAGGTCGGTCAGGCGCTCCGCCTGCTGCGCCGCGGCGGCGTAGACTGCCGGCGCGCGGATACCCATGCGCTCCAGTGTGAGCATCAGCACGGGGTACGCGGCGAAGCTCCGGACAGCCGTGAAGATATCGTCCACGCCGCCGTCGCCCGGCGCGCCCGCTTTGCCTCCGTCACTCGAAGCCTGCCCGCCTCCGGAGAACACGCGCTGCGCAAACGCGAAGGCATCGAGGCGTCGCTCGCGTTCGCGGGCGGGGTGGCTGAGGAGGATCTCCGCCGCCAGGCCTGCCGTCGGGCCGCCCGCGGCCGTCTGCGGCGCGCCCGCACCGCCGCCGTCGAGCGCGCGCTGCCAGAACGCCGGCGACGACAATTTGGCCGGCGCGCCGCCGTCCCCGACCCGCACGCGGGCGAAGAACGCCGCGAGCCCGTTGGGCGGCCGGGCAAATGGCGCGGCGGTCGCGTCCCACTCGAAGAAGCCGCGCCTTGCGAGGCCGGCCAGCCGCTTGAATCGCTCCAGGCGTTCCGCGGGATCGCGGAGCGACGAGTCGAGCGCGAACGCGAGCGTCCGCTCGTCGAGATGCGAGAGCACATCGTGAAGGTAGGCCAGGCGTCCGCGTTCCGTCTCGAACAAGAGCTGCACGAACCGCTCCGGCCGCGTGAGCTTCTCCCCGACGACGCCCTCCCAGAGCGGCGCGGCCGCGTCGCCTCCCGGTACGACGACGCGATTGTCGTGAATGTGCAGGCTCTCCCCGAATGCGGCCACCGCGGCTGGCGCGCGCTCGGCGAGCCGGCCGATCAGAGAAGCATGGGCGGCAAAAAACTCCAGCGTCTCGTCGTCCATGCCCGAGAGGCCGTAGCAGAGCAGCGCCGCCGATCGATCCGTCAGGATTGCGCCGACCACGTCGCGGCGATCGACCGTGCGATGGAAGACCGCCTGGCCCCAGACGTCGGCGGAGAGCGGCACCGGTACCGTGGTGTCAGCGCGCGGCGCGGCGTCACGCGCGTCGGCGAGCAGCGCGGCGATCCGCCGCTTGATTGGCTCGTTCGAATACGGTCCGGTGGAAGGCTGGGAGTAAATGATGCGCGCAAGCTCGGCGACGAACCGCGCGCGATCGGGAACCGGCCTCGCCTCCGCGGCGTCTGCGAGCGCGGCGAGGCCCGGCGCGATCGGGACGTCTTCGGTGATCGTCTCGGCCGCGCGCGCCGGTGCCGCCGCCGCGAGCATCGTGCCGCAGACGATGAGCAGTGACAGGGCCGCGGACTTCACGCGGGATCGCTCCTGACTTAATGCAGGGCAGCCCATTGAGTGCCGCCAACGCGGCGCCGGGAGGCCGGTCCCGCGTTACAGACGCGTCACCGCTGGCCGGTGCGCCAGCCCACCGCGTAGGATTTCCGGGCCACTTCGGAGTAGGGCACAGGGCTGACGATGGCGCGGATCTCGAGCGGCTTGTGCCGTTCGACCGTCGTCTTCTGCGTGCCGCCGCCCTCTTCGCCCCACACGAGCGTGACCTCGTTGCCGATTTCGATGTCCGGATCCACGACCCCGAGCGAGAGCATGGACCGTTCGTTGTAGCTGTAGCCGCTGAACATGGAGACGCCGACCATCTTGCCGGCGTTCATCACCTTGTCGTACGACGCCGACGCGTAGTTCGAGAGCGGGAGATCGATGTACTTGTAGTGCTCGCCGCCGGGTTCGAACATCGACCGGAACGCTTTCGCGACGTCGTCCGCGTTCCAGGCGAACGTCACCTTGCGACGCTGCGGCGTGCTCGCGATCTTCTCGAGCGCTTCGCGGCCGATGAAGTCGTGATCGAACTTGACGAACGGCCCGTAGCCCAGCTCGTACGGCGTCATGTAATAGTCTTCGATGTTGCTCGACGCGAAGCTGCCGCCGAGCGAGCCCGTGCCTTCGTAGCTCGAGGCCGGCAGCCACTGGCGGTACGCCTTCATTTTCTCGCCGGTGTACACGGCCGGCAGGGGCGACGGAATCCAGCCCGATTCAAGGGTGTTCGTCGCGTAGGCGCGGTTGCCCACCTGCTTCAGGCCGAAGTCGCGGCCGGCTTCGACGATGGCCGCGCGGATTTCCTCGCCTTCCGCGTACGGGCCCCACACTTCGAGGCCCGGGGCGCCCGCCATGCCGTGCCGCAGCGCGCGCACCTTCCGCCCGGCGATCGTGATGACGTCCATGTTGAAGAACTTGATGTCCGGCACGGGGCCGCCGTTCAGCTTCTCGATCACCTGCTTCGCGTTGGGACCCTGAATCTGATAGCGGTAGAAATTGCGCACGACCGGCTTGCCGCCCGGGCGCGACGGAGACCGATCGTCCTTCGTCGTCGTCACGTTGTAGCCGCCCGTTTTGGCGTGGAACTCGATCCAGTTCGCCGACGGCGCGCGGCCGACGTAGCTCAGTTTGTTCTCCTCGAGATGGAAGAGGATGCCGTCGCCGATGATGTAGCCGTCGTAGCTGCAGGGCGCGAACTGCTTGGCGCGGTTGACCGGGAACTTCGCAAAGCTGTTCGTCGCGAGGTGCGAGATCAGCTTGAGGGCATCGGGGCCTTCGACGTATTGCTCGACCATGTGATGGGACTGGTCGAAGAGGACGCAGGTCTCGCGCCACGCGCGCTGCTCGTCGCGCCAGTTGGTGTATTCGGCGGGCACCACCGGGTATACGTACGCGCCAATCTGCGAATTGCGCAGCATCGTCGCGGGGTTGCCGGCGGTTCGCAGCAGATCTTCCAGGCTCTGGTGGCTCATGTTCCTTCGTGGCCTCTCGCAAAATGTCGGTCGGGTATCAGACCAGCTTGATCAAGAATGTATTGGGCCGAAAGAGTATAACGGCCCCCGAACAGCCGCGCTACTCCGGGAGGTGTCCGATGTTTCGAGGATTGCAGAGCATCCCGGCCGTGCTCGCCTTCACGCTGGCGGCGTCGGCCGCCCCTGCGCAAACACCGGCTGTGGGCCCGGGCGCCAAACCCTGGGTTGTGCCCCGCACGCCGGACGGCCAGCCCGACCTGCGCGGGATGTGGGTCAACTTCGACAGCACGCCGTTCGAGACCGCCGGCACGGCGCCGGCCGCCCCGGTCGCCGTTCCGCAGGGCACCGGCGTCAACCCGCCGTCGCACTGGGCTGATCACGACAGCCCGATGCGGGCCGCGCGGGCCGCGATGGTCGTCGATCCGCCCGACGGCAAGGTGCCGGTGATGAAATGGGCGGAAGACAAGCGCGCGTACGACCTCGAACACGTCGCCGACAACTGGGTGCACCAGACGCCGTGGGAGCGGTGCATCACGCGCGGCATCCCGGCGGGCATGTTTCCGGCCGGCTACAACAACGCCTACCAGTTCATGCAGACGCCCGGATACGTCGTGATCGTGTACGAAATGATCCACGCGACGCGGTTCATTCCGCTCGACGGACGGCCGCACCTGGGTACGAACATCCGATCGTGGGACGGCGACGCGCGGGGGCACTGGGAAGGCACGACGCTCGTCGTGGACACCACCAACTACAACGACAAGGGCTCGATCGCCACGAGCGCGGCCACGGGACGCGTCCGCGGGATCCCGCAAAGCGAAGCGCTGCACGTCGTCGAGCGCTTTACACCGGTCGATGCGAACACGATCCTGTACCGCGTCACCGTGGACGACAAGAACGTCTACACGAAGCCCTGGACCGTCGAGATGCCGCTCACGCGCGATTCGAAGTACCAGATGTTCGAGTATGCGTGCCAGGAGGGCAACTACGCGACGCCGAACATCCTGGCCGGCGGGCGGGCCGAGGAGAGGAAATAACGCCGTGGTCCTTGGGCCCTCGTTCTTGGGCCTTCGTCCGTCCGTGGTGCAGGGAGTCGTTTCGTCCAGACCACGACCAGAGACCCGGGCCAGCGGGGATGGACCGGCACCAAGGCCTAAGTACCTAAGGACGACCGTAGTGAGCCGGTTGACCGTGAAAGCGGTCAGCGCGTCGGCTGCCGCCGGATCCGGTCCCAGCTGCCCGTCAATCGACAGCATGGCGACACCGTGCACGGTCGCCCAGACGTATCGCGCCAGCGCGGCACGATCAGCGGCAACAGGGATCGCGCCGTCGCGCTCCAGTGCCGCGAGCGCGTCGAGCAGCACGTCGAACGACGCTGCGGCGTCGGCGGCCAGCGCGGCGTCGCTTTCGCAGAGCGCGCGATACTGACCGAACATGATGCGGTAGTGAGCCGGCTCCGTTCTCGCGAAACGGATGTACGCCGTGCCCATCGCCCGCAATCCTTCCAGGCCGCCGCCTGCCTCATCCCAGGCGCCGCGCAACGCGCGCGAGAACGCCTGAAATCCTTCGCGCGCGACCGCGGCGAGGAGCCCCGACTTGTCGGCGAAGTGCCGGTAGAGCGCGGTCCGGGACACACCAAGACGCCGCCCCACGTCGCGCAGCGTGACAGCCTCGACGCCCGCCGTCCGGATGGTCCGCGCGGCCTCGCGAACGAGTGCGGGCCCGAGGTCGCCGTGATGATACGAGGTTCGGGTACGGCGGCCGGTGCGCGGGCGTCGTGTGGTCGGCACGTCGGCCATTGTAGAGCCATATGTTGACACGGTCAACATTATTCGCGTAGTCTATGTTGACTATGACAACATTACGTCGGCTCTGGACGTCGAATGCTCCCCTTACGGCGGCGGGCCTTCTGATGATGGCCGCGCTCGTCACGTTCGTCGCGGGGCTCTGGCTCGATCCCCGCGTGATCACCGGCGCCCCGGCGTGGCTCAAGCCCGCCAAGTTCGCCGCCTCGACCACCATCTTCATGTTCACGCTGGCCTGGATGTTCAACTACCTTCCGGACTGGCCGCGCCTGCGCCGGATCGCCGGCTGGCTTACCGTTGCGACCCTGGTCCTCGAGGTCAGCCTGATCACGCTTCAGGCGTGGCGCGGGACGATGAGTCATTTCAACGTCGGCACGCCGCTCGACGCTGCGGTCTTCGCCGCCATGGCTGCCGGCATCGTCGTGCAGACCGCCACGAGCGTCGCGGTGACCGTGGCCCTGTGGCGCCAGCCGTTCGCGGACCGCGCCCTCGGATGGGCACTCAGGCTCGGCATGGTGATCTCGCTGCTCGGCGCATCGACTGGCGGCCTGATGACGCAGCCCACCGCGGCGCAACTCGCCGACGCGCGCGCGGGCCATCGCCTGGCCGTCGTGGGCGCCCATACCGTCGGCGCCGAAGACGGCGGGCCCGGACTCCCCGGCACCGGGTGGAGCCTGCAGCACGGCGATCTGCGCGTCCCGCACTTTCTCGGCCTGCACGCGATGCAGATGCTGCCGCTGATCGCGCTGGTGGTCGTCAGGCGGTCCGAGCGGGAGACGCGGCGAGTGCGGCTGGTCTGGGTTGCCGGCGTCAGCTACTGCGCGTTGTTTGCGCTGCTGCTGGCGCAGGCGCTTCGCGGGGAAGCGTTGGCCACCCCGTCGCCGACGACGATCGCAGCGTTGATCGTCTGGGCGTCCGGGACCGCGGCCGCGGCCTGGCTCGCCCGCGGCGGCGCCGCGCCACTGCGAACCAGCGCCGCGGTGCTGGGGTAGGCCATGACGCCAGAACGGCTGTTTTCAATCGTGAATCCGATTGCGCTGGTCGGATGGATTCTCCTGATCGCGCTGCCGCGGCGGCGCTGGGCCGTCATCGCCGCAGCGTGGGCGATTCCCGGCCTGCTCGCGGTCGCCTACATCGCCGTCGTCGCGACGCACCTGGTCGGAAGCCCCGGCGGATTCTCCTCGCTGCCGGCTGTGGCGACGTTGTTCGCCAATCCGTGGCTGCTGGTCGCAGGGTGGATGCACTACCTGGCGTTCGATCTGGTCGTCGGCAGCTGGGAGGCCCGCGATGCGCGCGAGCACGGCGTCCCGCACCTGGCGCTGGTGCCGTGCCTGGTCTTGACGTTCCTGTTTGGTCCGGCCGGCTGGCTGCTGTATCTATTGGCGCGGAGGGTTGTCGGCGACGCGGCGCGCGGCTGATGCCCGCGCCGCCTGCATCGCCCGGCGCTCCTGGCCGTACGGGTCGTTGACGGCCCGGCACTCGGTATCGAGCACCATCGTGCCTCGCGTGGCCGCGTCGAACGCCGGCCACGCGGGCAGTCCGGCGTGGTTGGGGTTCCCGGTTCGCGCGAACGAGACCCACGCCTCCGACATTCGTTGGGCGAGCGCGACGCGATCCGGGCCGGTTCCGTTCATGAACGGCGTGTTGTCGACGTGATCGAACACGAAGGGGACTTCCATGCAGTGCATCGAGCGTAGCCTGCCGCCCATCACGGGTGACCGCCACTTGAAGTAGTACATGTACGCGGGCGCCTGGCCCTGGGCGCTCTTGCGCTCCGCGATGGCGTACGACGACAGGCGCAGCGGGCTGTTGTCCGACGCCATGATCAGCGCGAGATCGTCGCGAGTATCACTCGGGCGGTTGCTGCGGTAGAGCGCGATCAGGCGGTCCGCCTCGGCGTCGTCCACTCGAATAGTCCGCTTGACGCGATCCCGGAAGTCCGCTTCGTCCTTGATCTCCGACGTCCAGAACGGATCGTCAGGATTCTGGTACGGCACGCTTTCGGTTTCGTTCGAACCGCAGAGGATCGGGACGGCCGCCGCCAGCGGGGAAGCGGAGGGCTCGAATGGATGAACCGTCAACGTCCGATCGTCTTTGACCGGGACGTATCGCAGCGAGATGTCGCCACCGGCTCCGGCTCCGCCGGTCAAGGCCTGCATCAGCAACTCGGGCGGCATCTGCTGCAGTCTGTCGAGCTCGGTGCGCTTCACACCGACACGCGACAGCAGCAGTTCCGTCGCCGCGGCTGCCTCGTGCGGCTCGAGCGCCGTGATCGCCGTGTCCCACAGCGTGCTCTGGATGATCGCCCGGTGAAACAGCCCCCTGGCCGCGGGCATGCCGGTCAGGATCGCCGTCTTTCCGCCGCCGCCCGACTGCCCGAAGATGGTCACGTTGCCGGGGTTGCCGCCGAACGCGTCGATGTTGTCGCGCACCCACTCGAGCGCCAGCACGATGTCCTGCATCCCCACGTTGCTCGACTGCGCGTACTTCTCGCCGCCGATCCCGGCGAGATGGAGAAAGCCGAGCGCGTTCAGGCGGTGCGTCACCGTCACGACGACGACGCCGTGCTTTCGTGCGAGCTCCTGTCCGTCGTAAAAGATCGAGTTGCCGGAGCCGGTCCGGAAACCGCCGCCGTGGAGCCACACCATGACGGGACGGCGGGCGTTCCGTTCGAGCGCCGGCGTCCAGACATTCAAGAGCAGGCAGTCTTCGCTCGTGGGTCCCGGGCCGACCAGCGCATCGCCCATCGCGGGCACCATCCGGCGCAGCGGCTGCGGAGCGCGCGGGCCAAACGCGACCGCGTCGCGAACGCCCGTCCACGGTTTCGGCTTCGCGGGCGGCAGGAATCGTCTCGCATCCGCCGTGGACTCGCCGTATCTCACGCCCTTGAATGCGTGCACCCCGCCGGCCGCGTGTCCTCGTATTTTCCCCGCGGTGGTGCCGACAACGGAACCGGCCGTCTGGCTCGCCGGTCGTTGCGAGAGGATAAGGGCGCCTCCGAGACTGAGAAACGATCGCCGGTTCATCGCCATGATCACATCACCTGCGTTCGGCCGTCCGGATTCCCGCGGGTCCCCCGTTGACCTTGATCGCCGCCCGCGATCGGAGGGCCTTGCCGTCAAAGTGGAAGATCTGGATTTCCTTTTCGTTCATGCACTGCACTGCGACGGTGCGCTGATCCCGGCTCCACGCCACCCCTTCGCACCAGTGGCCGATGCGGGCTTCGGCGACCGGAGTCAGCTTCGGCCCGCTGACGCGCATGATCTTCAACAGGCCGTAGTCGCGAAAGTATGGAGACGTGCTCGCCAGGTTCGACCCGTTCATGATCATCACGCCGAGATACCGGCCGTCCGGCGACAACGCGATTCCTTCGGGAATCAGGCCCACACTGACCGAGTCAATCGCTCTCGGGGGATCCGCCGCGATGTCGACGACAGTGATCGTGTCGGCTCCGCCCGTCGGCCCGTTGCCGATATTCGCGATGAACGCGAAGTCGCCTTTCGGGGCGATCTGAATGCCGTACGGGCGGAGATTGACCGACACGTCGCGCTTCGTGTATTCCACGTGCGTCCCGTCGATCGCCAGGACCGATAGCTTGTGGTCGCCGTTGCGCGTGACGAACGCCCGCTTGCCATCGGGCGTGAACACGGGCAGAGAGGGCGTGCAGTTCGGATCGCCCAAATCGACCTTCCCGGCCGGCGTGACGGTTCGGCCGTCAATCGCAAACACGGAGACGGTGCCTTCGTTGCGGTTGGCGACGAGGGCCATCGTGCCCGCCGGATTGATCGAGATGCCCGACGGCCCCCTGCCGGCGTGCAGCGTCGCGAGGATCGCGGGGGGTGACGACTTCAGATCGATCACCGTGACCGTGTCGTCCGGGACCGTCGTTGCCGTATCGGAGGGATCGATCCGCGTGGACGCCGTGACCAGCGCGATCGTCTCGTCCGGCGAAACGGCGACGCTCTGCGGGGGACTCGCCCAGCTGCCGGGCGCCTTCACCTCGCCGACGATTCGCGGCGGGGACGCGCCGAGGTCGATGACGCTGACGGTGTCGGGAGGGGCATTTCGTACAACCGTGTTGATGCCTTCGACGTTCCGGACCTTGTTGTCGTTGGAGGACACGGCAAGCTGCGCCTCCGCGAGGCTCGAAAGAAGAACCGCGGCGGAAACCATCGCGGTGGTCGCGGCAGGGAACCGCCAGGCCCGCATCGCACATCACTCTACTACCAGTCGGCAGCCCGAATGTGCCGCGAACGGTGCAAATAGCGTACGATGGCCGCTGGCGCCGCAAGGCGCCGCAAAGAAACGACGCGATGCCCAACATCCGGAAGGTTTCCGGGCGGCCGATAGAAAATCGAAGGACAGCGTTGAGGAGGAGCGGCATGAAACGGTTGATCGTCGGAGCTCTCGTGTGCGTGGCTGTGGCGGCGGTGTCCGCCCAGATGCCGAAATACGGCGTCACGGTGAAGGTCGCGAAGAACGCGGATCCCGCGAAGTACAAGACCTACACGTGGACGAAGGGCGGTCCGTCCGCCGACAAGACTATTGACGCGCAGATTGTGGCCGCCGTCGATCGCGAGCTCGGCGGCCTGGGCATGTCGAAGGCCGTGTCGGGGAAGGGCGATGTGCTGGTCACGTACTACTCGCTCCGGCGCACTGACGTCGATCTGAAGGCGAAGCCGGACGCTGCCGGGGCACAGCCTCAGTACGCGGTTGGGTCACTGATGGTCGCGATGCTCGATCCGGGCACTCGCGCCCGCGTCGTCCAGTTGCGGACGGACAAGCCGGTCGACCTGGAGCCGGCAAAGAGCGAATCGATTATCAACGCCGCCGTCGCAGAGCTGTTCGCGAAATACCCCACGCGGCAGAAGTAACTCAGATCACATTGACTTGCCCGGTCGCGGAGACCTGATTCGTGCGATATTCGGTGATCTGCAGGCTGACGGTGATGCCGAGATTCGCGTTGCCCGTCGGCGTGTTGTAAGCGATTGTCAACGGGAGTGGTCGCCGCTACAGCGCTGCGTGATCAGCGGGCCCAGCTCGCGCCAGCCGTCGCCCGCCGGCCCGTGGATTCGCTCAGCGCCGAGCGCCTCGTAGAACCCGTTGGAGGGATTCGTCGCATCGCCGAAGAGCAGCATCGAGGTGATGCCTCGTTCGATGAATCGGCGCGCGACCAGGCACAGCAGCTTCCTTCCGAGACCCTGACTCTGGACGCGCTTGAGCAAGTAGATGTTTTTGAGTTCGCCCGCGTATCCAGGGACGCCGCCATCGTGCGGCCGGCCCTTCGCAAAGCCTACCAGCTCCCCAGCATCGTCCTCGATGACGTAAGAAACCAGCTCCCGTCCTGACGTTCGAACGCGTCGCGCCACTGACGTTCCAGCCGCTCGTACGAAGGTCCCCCGGAACGCCCGCCTCGGTGCGTCTCGGTGAAGGTTTGCACGTGCAATGTAGCCAACGCCTGAACGTCCGTCTCGTGCGCCTCCCGGAAACGAAAGGCCATGTCGTCCTTCTCTATGGCTGCCGACGATCTGCTGTTAAAGCGGAACCGCCAATGGCTGTTCTAGCGGCGACGCGCGTTCGCGGCGCTCGGACACGACGCGTGTGCGCACATAGAAGGCGACCAGCGCTCCGGCCATTGCCACAACTGATGCGCCAATCAACCCTGCCCGGACGCTGCCTGTCGCATCCTTCGTCACACCCCAGGCATAGGGCGCGAGAAAGGCGCCGACCTGCCAGAGCGTATTGATAGCCGCACTACCGACGGCGAGCTGGCGGACGTGGAGCAGGTCGGCCCACGACGACACGAGGAGCATCCCCCACGGGAAGAACGTCGCGGAGAACAGCAGATAGCCGACGACCACCAGCGCCGGCGTCGAGGCCACGCGAAGCAATAAAGAGAGCAGCTGCACAAACCACAGCGCATGCGCAGGCGTCGCGGATCGCCGTTCCGGTCCGAGTTCCATCCGGCGATAACGATACACACCACGCCGAGGCCCCCGCCCATGCTCTCCAGGGGAACTGACGCGCAGCGTATCGAGGCCGGTGTCGGCAATCAGCACCGCCGGTGCCGCCGCGCGACGCGCGCGGGTCATTCTGCTCCTCGCCAACGGCTGCAGCTACGCGATCGCGAGGAGGACCTTCTGCAGTTCGCGGACGATCGCGCGTTGTGGAAACAACGGTTCGCGAAGGAGGGTGTCGCGGGACTGGCGGCCCGTCATCGCGGCTCGAAACGCGGCCGCCGCCGCACGTCGCCACGCACTGGCCCACACGGTCGCTCGGCCGCAAACTGGGCGTCCAGCACACGGTGGTCGCGCGGGCCTGGCGACATGCCGGCCTGCAGCCCCATCGACTCGAGCGGTATATGCGCTCGACCGATCCCGTTCGAGACGAAAGCCGCCGACGTGATCGGCTTGTATGTCGATCCGCCGCAGCACGCCGTGGTGTTCTGCGTCGACGACACGGGACGCTGCCGCTCTATGCGGCGCTCAACACGCGGACGGGCGAGCGATGGGCCACACGGTGGCTCGGCACACGAGTGCGGCATTCGTCGGCTTCCTGCAGACCGTCGTCGAGACCCAGCCGCGTCGGCGTGAGATGCACATCATGGTGGACAATCTCTCGGCCCACAAAACGCAGCAAGGCCGGACCTTCTCTTGGTGGCGCATCCGTCCGTCCATCGCCACTACACGCCGACCTACTCGTCCTGGCTCAATCAATCAAGCATTACAACAAGACCGCGACGTCCATCCGCTGGGCTTATGCAGACCCGTCACGCAGAATCGCATGACCACTGTACAACTCGTTAGTACGGTCCGCTAGTCGCAGAACATCGATGCAGCTTGCTCCGCCAGAAGCTCGACCTCGTGCGACGAAGGCACCGATCGTGCGCTCGTCGACACGTCATAGTCGCATCGCGGAAGGCGACAACGATAAACGTAATTGACCATTAGGCCGGCAGAACCCTGCAGCCCGGCCGTCGAGATATCGCTCAGCCAGTTGAGCCGCTCGAGACGCGCGCCGTTCCGGAGGTGAAAACGGGCGACGGGGTCCGCAGGGTTGGCGCCGCGCTTGACGCGGAGCAAGTAGTACGCGCACAGCGGCACGAGCTGTCGCTCCAGTGCCGCCGACGTATCGCGGCTTGCGTACCAGTCTGAGCGTTCGAGGCACGCGAGTGTGGCGGCGGCCGCACTTTGCGCGACGTATCCCGCGTGGGGCCGAGCAAGGGTTGCGAGCCAGGAACGAAAGCCCGGCACAGGTGAGAGCGTGGCAAACGTGTCGAGCCTGGGAAGCTCCCTCGTCAGTTGGCTCGTCACCCGGGCAATCAGCGCGTTGCCAAGAGGCACGCCTCTTAGACCCTCGTGACAGCTATTGATCGAATAGAACATCGCGCAGTTACATGTCGACGGATCGAGCGTGGGAGACTCGGGATCGAGCAGAGCCTGAGCATTCGAGCTCATGTCCCGCGTCAGGGCCAGTTCGGTGAAAATCAACGGCTCGCCGGGAAGCGCGGGATGAAAAAACGCGAAGCAACGTCGATCCTCAGCCATCCGCCGTTCGAGATCCCGGGAGTCTCGAACCCGATGGACGGTCTCGTACTTGACGATCTGGTCGAGCACCGGCACGGGCGTGTGTTGGTCGAGTCGCAGGAGCTGCAGATCGCTGCTGTTCAACAGGCACCTGAGGAGATCGGATAGTTCCACCTCTCGCTTCGCCCACTCCGGATGCTGCCCGAGACCCTCAAGAAGCTCGCGCCGCGCGTCGATTAACATCGCGAGCTGTTCAGGCGCCGGATGGAAACACCTTTCAAAGAGGGCCGGTTGGGCGGAAGGCACCGAGTGTGAGGACGGTTCGGTATCGGGATCAGGGCCCGGCATACGTCTTATGGGAACGTAGCAAGGCGCATTCCAGTGAGCAAAACTTCGGCATCGTGCGGCAAACGGCGCGGAGCCCGTAAGAAATCGCCCGCGAACTGGACATCAGTCGGCAGTCCGGCTGACAATTCCCGCGACGAAGACCGTAATCCGCGGGCCTGTGTTTACCAGGGAATCGCCATAAGCCCGCGGCCGCCACGACGTACATGCTCCAGCACCGACGCCCGCCCTCTCAGATGCGCCGTGCGTTTCTCGCGAACCATGTCGGGCAAATCGCAGCGGCGGGCCTCTCGTGCCCCGCCACGTGTGGACTCCTCTTCGTGTTGATTAATTTGGCACCGACCCACGCCGCGTCGTTCACGTGGCGGCGACCGCCCATCCGACCGCGGCGGGGACCAAGCAACGTAGTACCGAAGCAGCCCACCGGGTCGGGGGAACCCCGGCGGACCAAGCGGCGCCACTTTGGTCCGCAACCGCAGATCAGGACGCGATGGCCAACGATCGCCGTCATCGGCGATCGGCGTTTGATTTATTGTTGATTGCGCCCTCGATGAAATTGCGGATGAGCCCGGCGCTGGATCGAGTCCCTCACGTGATCGAAAAGCGGGCGCTGCTGGTGGAATCGCTCACGTCGAAGAGCTATGGGCGCGAACGGGAACTTCGGAGGTGAGTCGCCGGCACGGGTAGCAGCCAATCCTTTGTCGAAATCGTGATTCATCGGAATGAAGTCGGGCCGTCACTAACAGTCTTCGTGCCACGCGGGTGATCGTCTGCGGTGTCCGCATCGACAGGTTCCGATCGAATGTGGCGTTTGGCGGCATTGCGGGTACATCCGTGCAACGTTCGCTTTCGACGCTTGCCTGCGACTGATGATTGCGTGCGGGCCCCAGACGATAACCGACGAGCCACTGCGACAGTTCCGCCGAGACCGGACCTTCTGACGCAATAGATCGCGGAAGACACGCACACCCAGAACAGAAGAACTTCCCAGTCGTTAGAGGGCGCGCCGCGCGGAATACTCAACACTCCGCACACAACTCCAGCGCCAATCAATAAGACGCCGAGAACGCGAACACTCCAACTATGGGACCGCAATTGTTGGCTTGCAACCGGCTCGCGAGCATCGGCGACTGAGCGCGAACGGTCGTTTAGCGGTCGGGTCTTTAGGCCGTCGCGCATTGTAGGGCCGTGCATTAGTTGGCGGCGCAGCAATCGGAGGAACGGTGCTCCTACGATCGCCCGCGGAACTGCGTTCGTCCCTCGACTAGTGGCGTTCCCAAATCCCATTTCACTGTCATAGCGGCGTCTGCATTCAGGATCACCGAGTTTCTCCCACGCTGCGTTGAGAAGGACGGCTACCGCGGTCGCTTGCTTAGACGAATTGCGATCCGGGTGGTATCGGCTGATCCGAGTGTGATAGGCCGTCCTGATCTCATGGACTGTCGCAGTCGCTGGCACCCCCAACACTTCATAGTAGTTAATCTGTGATTGTGCTGCGGCCATGGCTAACAATTCGGGTTATGTTCTAGGTTGAGAAACTGAGACACACTTGGGCGGCTCAAAGCAGGACAACACCTCGACGAAGGCCCCTTGTCACTGGACGCGAGTTGACCGAATAGCAGGAATCCTGCCAATCAGTACGGCTTGTCGGGCCAATAGTCCCGGCGCTGTAGACCCGCGATTGGCGAACCTTGGCGGCGTCCCAAAATCGATCAGCGTGAGAGGCATGGCACTCAGGGTCTTGGTAATTGTGCGCAGATTCAGATAGATGGCATTTGCTTGCCATTGGAGGCCGGTTCGGAGGCCCTTGCGACCGGTCGCGACATTCCGGTCAGTCCCTTCGTCCCTACATCAAGTGCTTGCCCCACCAAGTTCCGCCGTTCGAGAATTCAGCAAATCGGAGGCGACAGTCGATGCGCGGTAATGGCGGATTGTCCCAGCCTTGAACAGGACTACACTGGACCGACGGTTGAGGATTGGTTGCTCGGCACGGCTCTCGTGAATAAGGAAAGATCGTTATGGATTTCAATCAGAACGTGTGGGCCGGCTTCGGGAACAAGGCCACGTAGGAACAACCCGGCGCTCAGGAAGGCGGGGCCTATCCGATCGATCTGCGCCGGAAAACTGGCGCACCCTGAAGTAAGAGCGCTGAGGGACAGGTGCCACAAAGTCTCAGCGTCGAGGTGTCAAGAGCTGCCCAGTGTGGCGATCGCATTGGGTTCGCAGAATTGTAAAATTACAACTCAGAAAGGAAGGAATCATGGTCGTCATCCGCAACGTATTTCGGTTGAAGTTCGGGAAGGCTCGTGAGGTGGTTGGTCTGTTCAAGGAAGGTATGGCCATCCAAAAACGTGTGGGTCTGGACTTTTCCACGCGATTGCTGACTGACGTGACGGGTCCCTTCTACACGGTCGTGTTGGAAATAACGGCACCCAATCTCGCGGCTTTCGAAGAGGGCGCGCCCCGCCTGATGGGCGACAAAGACTGGCAGGCGAACTATCAGAAGATTGGGCCGCTGGTGGACTCCGGGTATCGCGAAATCTTCACTCTCGTGGAGTAAGCGCGATTCGTCTGGCTGCGAGGGCATCAGACCGCTAACCCCTGATGATTCCGTTCGGAGTAGTAATGCTCGGCGTGCGCTGTCAACGTCCGGCACGATGGCGTTCGCCGCCTGCTACGATGTCAGTAGCGCACGGATGGCCGTGCCATCCAAGCGCGCGTACCGGCACGCTCCACTTCGCATCTCGATGACGGGTCGGTGTCCGACGGACCGATGAGAGCCGGGGACACGTATCCCCAAGTGGCTTGTTCGACAGATCCGCCGACCCGCGCCGAGAACTGGCGCACCCTTCGAAGCAAGATTGTGTTTGAGACCTGTACGCCCGGGTGGCTTGGCCGACCGATCCGCGCCGGAACTGGCGCACTCGTGAAGCACGCGCGTTACTGGACTCGCGAATGCGTCGGAGTACATCAGCCGCACACCCGCATTCTTCCTGTGGTTCCGCGCCAGCGGTGAGCCTTCCACTCGACGTTCCCAATCCGCGCTCACGCTGCGGACGGACAGACGACCTCGTCGCAAATGCCGGCAGTCGCCGCTTCTGCAACCGGCTCGCATTCGAGAACAGGTCCGAGAAGCCCCGACAACATCTCGAACAGGCTGATCTCTTCGGCGCTGAACGGCCGGTCCATCGTCGAGTAGCAAGCAAGGACGCCGACCAGGGATCCCCTCGAGATGAGCGGCATGCTGACACAGATCCGTGGACGGGGATCCAACCGCGATGCCGTGTTCTCCAGGTCGAGCGCGGCCTGGGAGTTGACGATCGGCGTGCGATGCGCCGCGACCCAGCCCGTGAGGCCGGCTCCCACCTTGATCACCAAGCCGTCGACCGCGCGCCGGTGAACTCCTGATGCCGTCCTGACGCGCAGCGCATCGAGCTTCGCGTCGAGCTCGTACACCACCATCGTGAGCCCTGGCGTGGTGGTCGAGAGCTGTTCGTGCAATGCCTCGCAGAGCCGGGCCGTGTCGCGGTGGCGTCCGACGATCTCTCCGAGCCGTCCCGCCATCTGGAGCGTGGCGATGGCGCTCACCGGCTCCGACGGCGAAATCACCTTCACTGCCTGGTTGGCATGATTGCCAGCGTCAGGAAGGCCGAAGTGCGCGTCCCGCTCGGTCGCTAGCTCTTCGGCGACGATGTCGTCCTGCACGCTCATCAAGGCATCCACGACGTTCGGGTCGTACATGCGGCCGCGCTGCGCGAGGATGACGTCGAGCGCACGGTTCCGAGGCAACGCGCGCCGGTACGGCCGGTCCGACGTCAACGCGTCGAAACAGTCGACGACGGCGAGAATCCGGGCGCCGAGGGGAATCTGCTCGCCGCGCAGCCGGTCGGGATAACCGTTTCCATCCCAGCTCTCGTGGTGATGACGCACGATGGGCACGACCGGAAACGGGAACTCGATCGGCGACAGGATATCGGCGCCGATATTGGCGTGCAGCTTCATCGTCTCGAATTCGGACGGGGTCAGCTTGTCCGGCTTGTTCAGGATGTGCTCGGGAATCGCCAGCTTGCCGGTATCGTGCAACAACGCCGCGGCCTCGATCGCCCGCAGTTCGAGTTCGTCCTGGACCTCCAGCTCGCGAGCGAGCCGCATGGCATTTTTCTGCACCCGCCGGATGTGCCCGTGCGTCACCTCATCCCGGGCGTCCACCGCCTGGGCAAGGGCCTCGATGGTCGACAGGTATATCGAATTTATGCGCGTCAAATGCGCGACGTCGTCCTGCATCCGCGCGACCGACGTCTTGAACGTGATGTACAGGATGAACGGCATTGGCAGCACGAAGGCCAGCACTCGGAAATCTCCGTGCCGCGTGGAGAACAGGAAAAGGGCCAGGCCGGATGCGGCTGCCCCGCCCACGTAACCCGGCCACAACGACAGGAAGTGCGCACACCACACCTGCCAGAGCGATCGACGAGTGGCGAGGGCGATGGCCGCAGCCACCAGCCCGGTATTCAGCGCGAAGTACAGCAGTGCGAACGCCGCGAGCGAGCCCACGTGGCTGATGATCGCGGCCGGATCGGCGGCGAGCGCGCTGGTGCCGCTGAGCAGGAAGAACCAGCAGGCCGCCACCCACATCGCCAGCGTCACCGCCGACACGTTGAACAAGTAGCGTGTAGTCGAGCGTCCGCTGCTGACCAGACGCGTCGAGAGGACGGCGGCGTCAATCGCCGCCGCGAGCGCTCCGGCCGCCGGCCCGTACATCAACGCCGCCGTGAACGTGAAGATGTCGGAGACCGAAAAGCTGACGGGCACCGCCGGCATGCGCAGCATCAGTTGTGCGCTGCCGATGCTGAGCAGCACCAGCAGAGCCCACCCGAGGTCCGGCGGCCTGATCGCCAAGGCATAGACGGACTCGAGGAGCAAACCCATACCCGCTGCGATCACGAGCCCGACATAGATATCTGGCGGCCGGACCGAGGGCTCCTGAGTCCTCCACGTGGCGAGGCGTTGTTGAACGTCACTGAACGTAGTCATCGTCGTCGTGTCTCGTTAAGGATCATCAAAGAACACATACTGTGCTTTTGTGGTGCATAGAAGCACTCAGCCCCCGCGATCCACGCCAGCCTCGCCCTTCGTAACAAACCCAACTGGATCAGTGGTTTAAGCGCTAAAGACCGAGCTGGCTCGACCATATGGCTGCACATTTGCTGAAGAGGGCTAGTGCAAGAGGGGTGACAGCGATGATGTGGTCAAAACTGAGTGTGTCGAGGATGCGCGGAATCGTGACGGCGCTCGTCGTAACGATCGCCGCGACGTCGTTTCCTGTCCTGAAGGCCGGCGGCACGCGCGGAGAGAAGGACCCGGCGCCGAGGCGTGCCTCGAAGCTCGATCGTGAGTTGCAGCAGCATGTCGATCGGCGCGGCGAGACGCTGCAGGTCATCATCACGTCGGCGCGCGGGCGGCGATCGGCGGCCCTCGAAAAGCGGCGGGCGCACGGAGATGTCATCGGCGCGGAGTACGCGGTCGTCGAGGCGTTTGCGGCCACGATTCACGCCGAAGATCTCCAGGCGCTCGAACACGATTCCGACGTCGACCACGTGTCGACCGACGCGCTGGTGACGTCCGATGCCGCTGACGCGGCGGGCGTGGTCGAGCCGAGCACGCTGCTCGAGACACTCGGCCTCGATGCGGTTGGCACGCACGGCCCCACGGGCAAAGGCGTGGGCATCGCCGTCATCGACTCCGGACTCGAGCGCGGCAGGGATCTCGACGGCGCGGAGCACGACCAGCAGTACGTATTCGCCAACGGTGCCAGACGCGTCGCACCCTACGACGACTACGGCCACGGCACGCACGTCTCCGGGCTGATCGGCGGCTCGGGCGAGGCCTCACAAGAAGATGCGGATGTCCCAGGCGGCGACGGGAAGCCTCATCGCGTCAAGGTTCGCGTTTACCGGGGGGTCGCGCCCAAGGCGCGCATCATCAGCCTGAAGGTTCTGGATGCCAACGGCGCGGGCGTCACGAGCGATGTCATCGAGGCGATTCAGTTCGCGGTCGACAATCGCGAACGGCTGAAGATCGACATCATCAACTTGTCCCTCGGTCATCCCATTTACGAGCCAAGTGACACCGATCCGCTGGTGCAGGCGGTCGAAGGCGCCGTGCGCGCCGGGATTGTCGTGGTCGCGTCTGCCGGAAATTACGGGCGGAGCCCCGAGACGGGCGCCGTCGGTTATGCCGGCATCACCTCTCCGGGCAACGCGCCGTCGGCGATTACCGTGGGCGCGCTCGACACGCAAGGGACGGTATCCCGGCTGGACGATCAGGTGGCGCCGTACAGTTCCCGCGGACCGACGTGGTACGACGCGCGCTCGAAGCCCGACCTCGTCGCGCCCGGTCACCAGCTGGTTGCCGCGGCGGCCCTGCGAAGCGCCCTCTACTCGCAATGGCCGAGTCGTCGTCGCTTCGGCGCAGACAAGAACAAGGCCTCGTACCTGGCGCTGAGCGGCACGAGCATGTCGGCCGCGGTGACGACAGGTGTGGTCGCTCTGATGCTCGAGGCACACGACGAGCAGTTCAAGACGCCCCTCACCCCGAACGCGGTGAAGGCGCTGCTCGAATTCTCAGCGATTGCCCTCCCCGGCGTCGATTACCTGACGCAGGGCGCCGGCGCGCTGAACGCCGAGGGCGCGATCCGGCTGGCCGCGTCCGTCGATCCGGCGGTCCCGTCGGGGGCCTGGTGGCTCGCCACGGGACTCGAACCGTCGACGACGATCAACGGTGCCGCATTGTCGTGGGGCCAGACCGTGATCTGGGGCAACACCGTGATCTGGGGCAACACGGTGTACTACAACGTCGACGCGTGGGCCCAGACGGTGATCTGGGGCAACACCGTGATCTGGGGGAACACGGTCATCTGGGGAAATCAAACCGACACGGTCTGGGACCATCCGCAGACCTGGGCGAGCACTGTCATCTGGGGCAACACCGTGCTCGGACTGGGAGCCGCGGCCGACGGGACCGTCGACTGGAGCAGCGTCGGACCCACGACGGTCATCTGGGGCAACCTGACGCCATAGCGCGACTTTAGGACGTTGAGAAGCGCTACCTTCCCGGCAAAGCGCAAGGAGATTTGATGTTTTCCTGGTTTAAGCGCGGCGCCCAGTTTCTCGGCTACGAATCGCGCCAACTCGCGGCAGACGCCTACGAGTTGACCATCAGATTGCCAGATGGCTCTGAGCGCATCGAGGCATTCAGAGACTCGACGGCGCTGCACGATCGGCAAGTGACGCTCGAGCGGCAGTGGGCTCGCGAAGGCTGGACCGGCCCGCACGGCTGGAATATCTAGCGGGATGGAGTTTAGCCGTGGCGGGACGTGAACGGATCATCCGCCACATCGGCGACCTTTGGAACGACCGCACGGCCCTCGTTCGCCGGGTGCAGGCAGCCATCAAGAGCGCTCGGTTGAGGATAAGCGCTGTGTTGTCGGTCTGTCGGACCGCCTCGTACACTTCAGCCTGTCCAGTGGGCAGCGATCCGGTCGAGACGCAGGCTCGCTTAGGACGCAGTCGGCATATCGGTGGCAGACCGACACTTTCATCCAGGGCCTTGAAGCGCAAGCCTATCGGCGACGACTCGGAATATTGGCGAGGCACAGGTTGCTAGTGGTGCGCCAGTTTTCGGCGCAGACCGCTTAATCCGCTCCCCCGGGGCTACCGCCGTAACGTCTGCCCCCTACGCGGCGTCTCCCATCAAGGACGTCCCGCCATCATGGCGACAACCACTACCTACACTGAAACATTCCTCGTCAACGCGATGGGGTGACCTCATAGGCCAATGCGACTTTGGATAGCTCTTCGCGAACTGGAGCCCACGCCGCCATCGCCGAGGAATTTGGTGGGAGCTTGAGCGTCGCATCGACCATGCCCGCACTCTCCTTCAACAGCGCGTTCGCCTCCGTTATACCCTTCTGTTGTTTCCCCAGCGCGGCGTGCAGCGCCCGCGCGCTGTTCTTCATAGCATCAACATTGTGAATCGCACTCTGACGGCTCGCGGGTGTGAGGTTCGTATTGGCCGCCAGGGCGCTGTCGTAGGCGTTTCGAAAGGCATCCATGTTCTTTTCGACATTCGCAGCGGCGGTAACGAGTTCGGCATCGTTGAGCCGCCTGGCTTGTGCGCCAAGCGCCGCTTGGCCGGATCTGAGCAGGGCCGAGTTGTACGCCGCCGCCAGGCGCCGAAAGTCGGTCGCGAGCCCGCTCCACTCGCGGGAGCCTCGGAACCCTGTTGGTTGCGTGGATGCCCACGCCTCGAGCCGCGTGGCGAACTGTAGAAGCGACAGTACCTCGCTGCTGGCCGAGTAGTCCGCTGAGAATCTGTCGCGGCTACGTTTAACCTGATCCTGCAAGTCATCGAAGAACTCGTTGGTTTTGACCTCACCGCGTTCCCCCTTGATAGTCGAGTTCTTCAGCTTGGTGTCCAGAGCGGCTTCAAATGCCGACCGCTTGTTCTCGATACTCTCAAGGAGCGCCTCGACCTCCTGATCCGTCAGGCGTTCGGGCGCAGTTGCGCGCGGAACTGTCGACCCGCTGGTGGCCTGGATGCTCTGTTTTGCTGATGTGGCGACAGAGCCGGGCTCGGCCTGGACGACGTCGGCCTTATCGGAGAACGACGGGCTCTTCAATACGTCGTCGTTGGCTGGCCGGGTCGCTTCGGTTGCCGGCTTCGTGTCGCTGACCGCTATACCGTCCGCCGGCGGGGTACGCTCGGCTGGCGTCGATGACTTGCTTGTCCCACATCCGGCAAGCACGAGGATGCCGCACGTTGCGGCCAGCAGCTTGGTCAATGTCATTGTCATTCTCCGTAAAAGACTGAAAACGTCATCACGTGGCGATTCAGGAGCGACGCGCCACGTGTCAGGAATTCCCGACACCACCCCCTCTCACGCGGGGAGCCGAATCGTCGTGAGATCGCACCGCGTCGTCGCCGCTCGATTCCTCCGAACTCGCCCCCGGTAATTGGAGTCGGCCACGACCTGTCGTGGATGGGACGCCGGGCCACGTCGGCCTGCACAGATTCTTGAGAACAGATGCGATTTCCGTGCTCGTGACTCTGAGTAACAGCAAGACAAGTACCTGCGTCCGCCGTCGATTCGCTCGTCCATCGGCAACGGCCCGTCGCGCCGCTTGTCGACAAGGATGCCGCCTTGGGCGAAGCGACAAACGACTCGACCGCTCGAATTGACGCTTTCCGCTCGCCTGACTATTCGATGTGTTGCGACGATGGTACCGTCGTGGGAAGGAAGCGCTCGTGTAGATCCAGCCGCGCATTCGGCTGAATCGTAGGACACCAGGCGTTGGCGATCGCCACAAATCTCAGTCGCGTAAGTCGTTCCCCACACCAAAACGTCCGAATCTGATGGAGAGCCGGCTGAACAGTACTCAGAAGGTTCTTGCGTGCGATGCGAGAGCGTCGTATCTTTCGATCCCTCGTCAATGACGAATATGATCCTCTTTAGTTGGTTCACCTGGCTGCTGACAGCGGTTGGCGCCGCGTCGGTGGTGCCGCTCGCCTTCGTGATCGTACGGCAGGTTGGCCGTCGGAATCCTGCACAAGCTCGGCGTCGTGAGCCAGCGCTGGCTGACAATGCACCGAGCCGAGCGTTGGTAGACGCGGCCGGACGGAACTTCGGCCGCCGTCTTCGCGATCACCGGGAACGCCACCAGATCACGCTCGACGCGATCGCGAGCGCCACCAAAATCAAACCATCGGTGTTCGCTGAACTCGAGCGAGGCGAGGTTTCGACCTGGCCGAGCGGTATTTTCCGACGTGCGTTCGTGCGTGAGTATGCGACCGCCGTCGGTCTAGCGCCTGAGTCCCTCGTTAATGAGTTCATTCGATTGTTCCCGGAACGAGACTCCGCTGACCGCGCGGCGTCTTCCGCGTCTGCAAGCCACCTACGCTTGACGCTCGAGGTTGATCGCCGGGAGCTCATGGCCGCTGTAGTGATCAGAGCGGCCGCGGCGCTCGTCGAAGTCGGATTGATCGTCGCTGGTGCAGCGTTGACCGCACGGATTGAGGCGATGAGCTTCTGGTCCGCTTGCGCGGCGATCGCGCTGGTGTATTACTCGCTGGCGATGGTCTGGATAGGGTGCAGCCCCGCAGCATGGTATCTGCAGGGTGGCGTTCGCGCCCTCTGGCGCCGTCGTCGCCCGGTTCGCACGTCCGTCTCGTCTGACACACGGGAACAGATCATCTACCTAGTGCCACGCCTCAAAGAGCGGCGTCACGAGCCGGTTCCGGAGGAGCCAGCCGACACCGGGTCGACGCCGCCGTTACGAGCCGCATCCGGCTAGCTCCGGCGGCCGTGACCGATGCGACACGGTTCCTGATTAACGTCAGGGCATCGATGGCAGGCGTTCCGGAAGTTTCAAGCGTCAAGCGGGATCCGGTTGCGCACGTGTCCACGCAGATGGGGTTCTTGCGAACATGTACGCCACCGCGTCCTGCCGTCGCTGAGCAAGCCAGCCGACCAGCGCCGTAGGAGTATGCGAAAGGCGAACGCGTCGGCCACGGCGGGGCGTCCATACCACCGGCCCGATCTCGCGAGGTCCTTCGCCACTTCTTTGCGCGCTCTGCATGGCACGTCATCGCGCCGGCGCGCGATAGGCCTCCGATGGAGGCCTCGCGAACGCGACTGGACGGTGACAGCGTGAGTTGTTGCGGACTGATGCGCTTTCGAAAACAGACCGCGCGACGGCCGGCCGAGCGCCCAAATTGTTACCTTTGCTTCAGAGTGCGCCAGTTTCCGGCGCTGAATCGCCAGCAGGCCACCTGGGGATAACGCTCTTCGCGATACGTTCGCCAGTCTGCGGCGCAAGATCGATCACGAAGGACTCCGGGGAGATACCCGCGCCCCGACACCTGCGCGAGTCTGGGCGCGGAATCGATCGCGAAGCTCCCTGGAGGATACGGGTCTCCCGGTCCCGTCCCGCGCCCAGTAACTTACTTTCTTTCGCAGTCTGAACGCGGCATCCTGCGTGAAAGGAGACCAGCTATGTTCTTCCATGCGATGCGAGCGTTGGGCTTGGTGGCCGCGAGCGCTGTAGTGGCCCTCGGCGGGGCACGGCAGGCCGGTCTGCAGGGCGTTGAGACCGGCCACTTCATCACCAATCCGGGCACGCAGGGTGCCACCGTCATCACCGATGACTTCGGAGCCAGTACGGCGCCGACGGCGAGGGCGATCTCGACGTCGGCGAAGCGTGCACCTGACGGCACCCGCAGAAGTTCATGGTTCAGCGTGCGGCTCCATGAAAATCTGCGGTTCGTACAGCCGCGCGCCGCGGTACGAGGCACATTTTCCAGTTTTCGAGAGCCTCTGTTCGTTGAAGGTGAAATCGCAGGCGCCGCAGCGCGCCGCGCTCACCGTCACCTTGTGACCGGCGGCGCGTGCCGAAGGTCTTCTTCTACGTCGCGCCCCCTGACCCGAGCCTCGTGCGCCAGCCAGGACCCCGATCGCGATTGAGACGAGAGCACGGCCAGCAGCTCTTTTCGAACGGTCATCGTGTGATTTTCGTCTTGCCGGTCCCGAGCTGCTCTCCTTGTTGGCGACGACCATGGGGAGTCGGGTCCGATGAGCGGCTCGACGCGCGTGGCAGGGACCCCGGGGGAGGGCCCCTCCGGCTGTCAGTGCCGGAGGGACGTCCCATCGTGTTACTCCTTGGCACCCGGTTTGTCCTCATGGATCCGCTTGGTCAGCCACGGATCGAATGCGACATTCGGCCCGAGGATCTGAGAGCATTTGTCGTCGGCCGGCCCGTCTTTACATCCCCACCAGTTTTCTCGCGCATCGACCGTGCCGCCGCTCAGATTGGCGACACCGATGTCGTGCTTGTCCAGCAGCGAATTGAGGTGCGCATCCACGGCGCCGTTCGTCGCCACGGCGATGCCGATCTCTTCATCCGAGATGATGTTCTGCGAGATGACCGTTCCCGTAATCGGCGGTGCGCCACCGGCAGTGTCGCTGAAGACCACGATGCCGGTCGGACCTGACGTCGGAACGTCACCGTCAGGACCGTTCTTGGAGATTTGATTGCCGACGATGAGGTTGTCGTTCAAGTTCTGGAACGGTGAATGGCTATGCATGGTCACGCCCGGCAGGCCGTTTCCTACCATCACGTTGCCGATCACGACGTTTCCATAGTTCTGGCCTCCCGGAGGGCCGGCGAAAATACCGACGCCTGCCCCCTCGTCGGTCGCCAGACCATTGCGGGTGATGGTGTTGCCCGCAACGGTGTTGTGAAACACCCCGAACGCCGGGTTGAACCCAAGTTCGAAATGATGCGACGCCAGGGTGATGGCGCAATCGAACGGGTTCTCGTTGACTACATTTCCGGAGATGAGGTTATCGCTCGTGAGGCCGGTATCGTCGCTGAGCAGAATGCCGCCGGAATTGTGCTCGACCCGGTTGCTTCCGATGGTGGAATGCGTGACGCCGCTCAGGTGAATGCCTTCGCCGCAGTCGAAATCCTGACCGGCCACTAAATACGGAGGCAATCCAGGACAGTGCGGGTCTGGGCTGAACGTGAGGCTCTTATCGTTGCCGATCACGTCATTGTCCCAGATGGTTACGTAGGACGAATCAGTGATCAGGATGCCCTCGAAGTTGGCGTTTCTGACCGTGAATCCGGTGACCACCACGTGGTTCAGACCCGCATGGTTGAGGCCATCGATATTGAATCCGTTGCTCAGGCCGGTCGCATCGACAATGCTGCGTCCCGCCCCCGCGCCGACAATCGACAGCGGCTTCGGAATGAGGACGTCCTCGTGGTACGTCCCCGCAGCGACCTTGATTGTGTCGCTGCTCGCCGCCGCCGCCACGGCGGCGTTGATGCTGGCAAAGCAGCCTCCCGTCCCTCCCGGGTTGACGCACTTGGTCGCAGCCATCGCCCATCCCGAGGTGCCCAGGAAGAACGCAGCGATGAACACGATCACAGATCGAACGGATGCCTTCGACGTCTGTATCCACGTGAACGGAGCGTGGTAGCGGCGAGCGACTGCTTGTGTATACATATGTTTCTCCCGGAGGTTCGTCTCCCGTCGGCGGAATGGTGCGGCTGAACGTCCACAGATGATAGCGACGAACCCACATCAAAACACGGCAAACCACGGGCACATTGCGGCGGCGACCAGTGCTTCGCCAACCTCGGCAGGCGCTTAGCTCATGCGGTCCGCAAATACTCCATGCGCCCCTTGATCTGAGCCTGCCATGTGTTCGCGTCTTCGGGGAAGCCACCGCCGTCCCGCGCCACGTACGATACGAGGCGGCGTCAACCGACGGCCCCTCGCTGCCCGACTGGTTGCCATTTATGGAGGCCTGCTTGCACTGGTTCGGCTGGGGCTGACGTCGCAGGCGCATGCGGCGGCGGAAAGCGTGTTCCTGCAACCGGTCGCCGCGGGGCCGGGTCGACTGGAGGAACGCCGGTCTCCGCCATGCGCTTGCTTCACGAGTGCGCTAGGTTCGGCGCGAAATCGATCACCAAGGCCCCCTGGGATAGCCGATCTCCCACCACGGGCGGGAGTACGAACGCGAGCTCAGCCCGACGACCAAGAGCAGGATCATCAGACCAGCTCCGCGCGGGTCGTGTGGCCGTACTCGGTGTGGAGCAGGTTGAACAGATCCGCGATGGCCTGCCGATCCCTCGGCGTGCGGAACCAGAAGCGGGCCGGGTGCCCGGCGCCGTCGATCAAGTCCAAGGCATAGACGTAGCGGCCGTCGCCCGGCTGGCGCGTGCGTTCCGTCGTCCTGAAGTCGTTTCGGGGGTTGCTCCAGACCAGTTCCATCGGGCACCTCCGTGGCGTCCTCGCACTCGGTGCAGGCCACGACTGTTTTCGGCTGCATCGGGCAGGACAACTCCGCTGTCCGCGGAGCCGAAATCACCCGACGCCGACGAGCGCGTCGGGGGGCACACTTCGGGGATGCCGCCGCAACTGCACCGCGTCACCCGTTCACCCCGGCGAGCCAGAACACAACCACGACGGGCAGGGCACTCAGTCCCTACAGGGCTGCCGTTCGAACTCCTGCGCTAACAGCCTCGCTGCAAGAATTGTGACGATCGCTCCAGGCCATTCCTGCGCCGAATCACACGAGGCCGTTGGAAGTTCGGCTGGTTGGGGGCAGAAGAATCAAGACTGACTCTGCCGGGGGCAAACAAAGGCGGTCCATGCCGATGCGGCGTACGGGTCCGTGCCCCACTGCCTTTGTCGGGATGCATAGATGTATATCGGTGATTGACGACCGCAAGCAGTTCAACACACGGACTGAGAGGCATTGGGGGGCGGATACCGGTCCCGTCCCGTCCCAACACGTTCGGAATCGCCCAACAGACCAGCCGGCGGATACGCCTACTCATGTCGTGTTGCCGCGCGGACACATACAGAATCTACCGTATTGCCCGGACCGGTGGAGCTCTTTAGAGTCGATAACTGACTTCCGCGCCGAACAGCGAAGAAGCTGCGTGCAAGCCCTTGCGCAAAAAGCACCAGTGACCTGTGTGCGTGGTTTCGGGAAAGTGATGATCAGTTCGCGAGGCTCTCCGACAAACGAGCGCTCGACCTTTCGCGCCGGTCCCCACGTACTCCTCATGGGTTCGGACGCCCGGGTCACTGCTGCGATTGCAGGGCTTCGCCCACATCTTCCTTCCCCAGTAGTGCACTGGCACCCCGTGGCGGTGATGGAACCGCCACCGGCGTCAGGCACTCTCGTCATTTGGGAGCTTGACGCGCTCGACGGGCTGCAACAGGAGCTGCTGCTCCTGTGGATGGAGCGCCATGCAGATGTGGTCGTGATCTCGGTCGCGCGCAGTCCGGTGTTTCCCCTCGTGCTAGCGGGGAAGTTTCTTGATGCGCTCTACTATCGTCTGAACATGCTGTGTCTGGCCGTGCCCGACACCGCTCACTGAAAGCGCCCGCGCCTAGGCCAGCGCCGGTGATGACAGACGACGACATCGCCTTTTCCCACTACGACGTGGACAACTGATTCAGGCCGAGCAGGAACAATTTAGGGCGCGGTTTCCTTATGCCGCGAAGTTTCTCAGCGTGAAGGCTTGCGCAGCCGATGCTGCGGAGGAGCGACAGTGCCGACCATCGCAACCTCCGAAGGTGGCCCTCAGAGCTGACGGCTGGCAAAGCACCGTGACCCGCGTGGTCGCTGGTGTGGTGACGTTCCTGTTGGTCACCTTTGTTAGACGTCACCGACCTTGACTCGTGAGCGCGCACTGGATTGCCGAGCATCGTTCGCTGGGACAATCGCTCCAGCGGTGACCGCGCTCATCCCTGACGAAGACTGCACTGCCGCGATGCTCATTGCGGCGTCAGGACCGGCGGTGGTTGTCTGTAACCAACTCTCGAGCCCGTCGCCAGGACGCGACACCGCCACCGCTTGATGCAGTCGTAGTCGCACGGCAACGGGGCCTGAATCGCGGAGTACGACGAGCGTCGGCCACCGTCAGGATCACGGTGCGTGACGCGCGTCCTCCGCCGCAGGCGACCACACAGAGAAGCATCATCTCCTATTCCGGGCCGCTTCCAGTGGGTGGGCAGGGGCCACGGCAGGTCTCAACAGCTGTCACGCGTCCCGCACCCTTCTGCGATGTGGGTGGCCGGCGCCGCTGCCAGACTGCGCTCTCCGAAATCTGCTCCCTCCATGAGAAATATCTCGTCGGCGCGGGCCAGATGGGTTGCCAATCTGTGAAGTCCAAGGCAAATACCGACTGTCACTGCGGTTGCAGTTGTCCAGGCAAACAGGAGGCGCGGACATCGCGCACCGGATGGAAAACCGCCTGACGGAGGCCGATGGTCTGGAGTTGGTGCGCGTCTTCAACGCGCTGATGGAACTCGTGCCCCGCACGCGATTCACGCTGACCTTGCACATGCAGTACCGAGCAGGTGAGGGATGGCGCGTGCGCTTCTCCAATGGCGATGACGGGGGCGCAGCGAACCGCCAGCCCGACGTGCCCAAAGCAGAGGCGGGGCGGACGCTGGTCGATGCGGTTCGCGCTCTGCTGCAGCATCGGGAATTCTTCACCGAATGGGTCCCTGCAACGGGAGCTCGCCAATCGGTGTCGTCCGCGCGAGCCTCCGGACGTGGCTCCAGTCGCTTGACACCGCGTCAACGTGAGATCCTGCAGCTCCTCGCGGAAGGAAAATCGAATAAGCAGATCGGGGCCGAGCTTGGCATCACGACCAAGACCGCTGAAACACACCGTTCGAACATCATGGCCAAGCTCAATCTTCACTCGATGAGTGAGCTCGTGCGCTACGCGATCCGCAATCGCGTCATCGAACCGTGATGGTCATGTTCACAAGAAGTTCGGAACCATCGATAAGACGACGGCTGGCCGCCGAGAGACGAATTGGCTGGATCGTAGTAACGAGTTGTACAGCGGTCATGCGATTCGCCGTGACGGGTCCGCGTAGGCCCAGCGGATGGGCGTCGCGGTCTTGTTGTAATGCTTGATATAGCGCATCAGCTTGCGACGCAGGTCGGCCACCGAAGCGAAGATGCCCCGCGCCGTGACATCGCGCTCGATCTTGGAGAACCAGAGTTCGACTTGATTGAGCCAGGACGAGTAGGTCGGCGTGTGAAGTACATGCGCTTCATGATGGACCAGGACTTCAAGGACGAGCCCATGGACGATCTGAACAAGATGCTGATGACATTCGCCGCCTACAACGCCGGGCCCGGACGTCTGCGACAGCTCAGTGGTGAAACGAAGAAGCGAGGCCTCGATCCCAATCTGTGGTTCAACAACGTCGAACGCGCCGCCTCGGAGTGGATCGGTCTCGAGACGGTCACGTACGTCAGCAACATCGACAAGTACTACATCACCTACCGCCTGGTCAGCGATCAACGAGATCGACGTGAAGCGGCGAAGGCGGCGGTCGGCACACGCAAGTGATGATGAATCGGGGGCGATGAGATGGCAGGCCCGACTGCCGTGAATTCCCCGGCAGCCCGCATCGTCCTGGTGTTGCCCGCCATGTTCGCGCTGGGTGATGCCGATCTGCGCACCGGCACAGAAGCTCGAGATCGGGGCGTATTGGCCCATCCCCAGGACGCTGAACATCGTCAGTGTCATCACCAGCTTCGGGGACGTGGCGTTCGATCCGTCGGCACCAATCACGAGGCGAATGCGAGGATTAATACGACCGGGTTAAAACTGGCGCACTCGTAAAGCACGCGCGTAACTGAGCACCAGTACCCCCAAGTGGCCTGATCGATCATGCCGCGCCGAGACCCGCGCACGTGTCGGGGGAGCGGGTCTCCCCAGGTGGTCGGTTGGGCATTCGGCGCCGGAACTGGCGCACCGTGAAGCACGCGCGTTACTGTGCATAGAGGGAGGCGCGCGGCGAGTCGGTCGTCGTTTTTACGCCGAAAAAGGCGCGATTGGCGGAGAGTTCTGAGGCGAAGATAAGCCGAAATAGGCATCCTGAGCGATGACGCCGATAGATGGGGCATGGACCAAGTGACGTATGTGCGCAAAGAGCCGATCGTCCTTGTGCAGCCCTCAGACGTGACGCTCCGTCTCGACACATTCACCTTGACTCAACCGGAATGCGTGTTTGGTGACGATATGTTTGAGAAGCTACTGCAACAGAACCCGGAGGTGGAGTTTGTAGACCGCACGCCGAAGGCTAGGGAGTTGCCCACCACGTCATTCGGCGAGCTATTCAAATTGAGCGAGCTGTTCAGCGAATGGGCGCGTCCCCACCTAATTCAGCGTATCGCCCACGCTGTCATCAAGCGATTCGCATAGCGTCTCGGTGAAGAGTTCTGCGACCATGCGGCGAGCGTAGAACTGCTCGATCATTGACACCGACGTTCCGGCATTCCGGGCAATCGCCAGGAGGTTCGGGGTCGGACGTCCTTGCAGGATGCGAAAACCTGATAACGGAGGTGTGCAGTGACTTCAGATTGCGCGTGAAGCCTGTGTTGTCGCGGTAGAGATGAGTGCCTTCAGCAGTTCATTGAACCCCTCACGGTGATGTGTGGGAAAGATGCGAAGAGACAGATCCGGGTTCTTCCCCAGATAGGCCAGCCGCAGCGCCACCAGTTTCCCTGCTGACGCTGGCGCTTTGATCGTGCTGGTGCCTCGCTTCCCTGTCACGGTGCGGTTAGCACCTTCGTCTTCGGATCAATCGAGCGATCGCGATACGGCAGATTCAACAGTTCGCCCACTCGACACATCGTCGTCACCATGAGCACCGCGAACTGCAACAGCTTTACACGCTGATGGGCCACGCGCGTTCGACCCTGGTCAGCGGCTTCGACGGCCCGCGCTTCAGCGGGGTCAACGTGAGCCGGAACGCTGCGTAGACTTCGCCAATCGTCGGGTCCGTCGCTAGCCGGTCAATCGGATGTTGGCGGGCTTGGTGCGTCGTGGAGCGGAGCAGCTTCTTATTGCGAGCTTCGGCCGTGTCGAGCGCCGACGTTTTCAACGAGCGTTGATGCTTGCGTCCATTTGCCCCACTCGGGCAGAGACGCGTGATTGTGCGATTTAGGTGCGGAAGCGGGGATTTGAACCCCGACCCGATTGCTCGGACTAGAACCTGAGGCTATCGTGGTGTGCGAAACAGGACCATATTCATTGGTCTAAAGTGAAATCAGTGCCCCACAACGACGGTCAAGGTGCCCCAGTCGCCAGCACCCCTGAGCGCGTTCGGCAGCGGCTTGTTGGGTGGCGCCGTGAACACTAAGGCCGCGCGAAATTAGCCCGCAAGCGCCAACTCGGTGTCGCCCGCGCGAGTCGGCCGTCGATAGTTAACGAGTAGTCGCTAGCGTTCATCGGAAGTGCCTCGGCGCACGTTGCTCGAACGCTGGCTCGATGCTGAAGCCGAGGCACCTTCGATAACGAGACTTGAAGGAAGCCGCTGGCGCGGCGGCCGGCTATGGAGCTGGAATCGGGATCCGCGAGCGTGAGGTGGCGTCGATCGAGAGGCCGTCGGCGCGCGAGCGACGGCGGTTCGCGCTCGGTCGGTCGAGCGACCGGGTGCGGCGGCGGATGTGACGGGCCGGTGACCACGCGATCGAGGCACACCTCTCCTGAGACGTGGCCGCCACGTTGGCGCAGGACGACGGTCCGACGATGCGGCTGGCGTTCATGAGGTGTCGAAGCCGAGGGTCATCGATGATCAGCTGGAGCGCGGAGAGGATCGGGCCGAGGACCATCGCTGCGCCGCACCGAGGACACGGCCATGTCGCCGCCGTGGTCGAGGACGGGCTGCGACGGGTGGCGCTGCCGGTCGGAGCAGGCGCTGAGCGAGCGCGAGGCGCGCCGTGCGACACGTGTTGGCGAGGTAGCCCAACTGCCGGATGCGGACGAAGCCGCGTGGCAGGACGTGCTGGACGAAGCGCCGCAGAAACTCCATCGCGGTGAGCGTCATCGTGCGCCGCCGATTGCCGTGGGCGTAATCCTTCCACTGAAACGTGACGCGGTCGCCGTCGAAGGCGAGCAAGCGGTGATTGCTGATCGCCACGCGATGGGTGTAGCGCCCCAGGTACCGCAGCACGGCTGACGCCCCGCCGAAGGCCGGTTTCGCGTAGACGACCCAGTCGGTCTCGAAGAGGGCGTCGACGAAGGTGTGCCACTGCGTCGGATCGCGCAGGTGCTCGGTGGCGCCCGCGAGGTCGAGGTCGTCTCGCGCGTACGCGCGTCGTAACGCCGCCACAAACTTCCCGCGGAAGACTCGACTGAGGACCTTCACAGGTAGGAAGAAGCCAGTCGTGCTTCGGACGAATCCAGCGCTGGTGATCCGGCGAGAGGCCGCCGGCCGGCACGACGCAGTGCACGTGCGGGTGCCGGACCAGCGTCTGTCCCCACGTGTGCAGAATGCTGAGGACGCCGATCTCCGCCCCCAGATGCCGCGGGTCCGCAGCGACCTCGAGCAGCGTCGCTGCGCTCGGCTGGAAGAGCCAGGTGTAGAGCCGTGCGGCATTCCGATACGCCAGCGGCAGCAGCGCATGCGGTAGCGTGAAGACGACATGCACATACGGCACGTCGAGCAGGTCCTGCTCGCGGGCGGCGAGCCACCGCGCGCGCGCCTGCGCCTGACACTTCGGACAGTGCCGATTGCGACACGAGTTATAGGAGATGGCGCGATGGCCGCACGCGCTGCAGTGATCGACATGGCCGCCGAGGGCGGCGGTCCGACAGCGCGTGATCGCGCGCAGCACGCGACCGCTGCTGCACGCTGAGCCACGGATGCTGCTCGACGAAGGGATTCACCCTGCGCGTGGAGGATATCGGCCACCTCCACGGCGGGCCGGGTCACGACTGTGGGGGTTTTCGCAGGAGCCGAGACCGGGGCAGCACGCGAGGCGGGGTGACCTGCAGCTGCTCGAGCGGATTCGGAGCCGCCTGCAAGTGGCGCCGCGACAGGTGGAGATACACCGTCGTGTGCGAGAGGTCGGCGTGGCCGAGGAGCAGCTGGATGGTGCGGAGGTCCGCGCCCGCCTCCAGCAGATGCGTCGCGTACGAGTGCCTCAGCGTGTGCGGCGTGACGGGTTTGTCGATCTCGGCGCGTCCGCGCGGCCAGCCGCACGGCCTCCCAAATCGCCTTTGTCGTAATCGGCCGATCGGCGCGCCACCCATCCTGCGTGCCGGGGAAGAGATACGTCTGCGGCCGCATCCAGCGGTAGTACTCCCGCAGCGCGGCCAGCAGCGTCGGACTGAGCGGCACCTCGCGATCGCGGCCGCCTTTGCCCTGGTCGACGCGGAGCAGCATGCGCCGACTGTCGATGTCCCGGACCTTCAGGTGGCCCGACTTCGCTGCGGCGCAAGCCGGCGCCATACAGCGTCAGCAGCAGCGTGCGGTGATAGAGATTCTTCGCGCCGGCAATCAGGCGCTGCACTTCGTCCGGGCTGAGCACGACGGGGAGGCGTCGCCGCTCCTTCGGATACGGCAGGTCCTCTTTCATGTTCCGCCGCTTCAAGCACGCACCGGAAGAAGAACCGGAGCGCGCAGATCTGCGTGACCACCGTCCCGACCGCCAGCTGTCGCTCCTCGAGCAGATACATGTGGTAACGTCGGAGATGGGCGGGGGTGATCCGGTCGAGGCGCCCGCCCGTGTGCTGGCGAAACGCCTTAACGATCCGGAGATAGCTGCGGATCGTGGTGGCGGCATAGTCGCGACGCACGAACTCGTCGTGCAGGCGTTGTAGTAGCTTGGTCACAGACACCTCCTGTGACCGCACCCTATCCGCTACGAATTACCCAGCTGCTCGTCGGCCGCCGCGCCAGCGGCTTCGTTCTAGTCGCGAAGTGTTTACAAATGCGCCGCGCGTGATGAGAATTGTCCTCCCACCGATGTCGAGCAGGCATTGACCGCCAAAGCGGTGACTTCCCTACGTCTGCTTCACCCTCAAGCGGCCGACAGTAGCACCGCGAACTGCCTAGGATTTCAGCTGGACCTGCCGGCCAACCATCTCGGACCCGGCTGGCGGAGGCGAATCTCGTGAGCGGGCATGATGGCGACACGCTGCTACGCTCGGCGGCGAATCGTTAGGCGCGATAAGACAGCCACAGATATTCGCCACCTGCGACCCAGATCCAGCCCACCCTTAGGGACGTCCCGGTCCCCGACGTCCTGACAGACTCCGATTAACAGGCGGATGTAATATTTGTGGACCACAAGGCCGAACATTGCGAAATGACTCGGTCAATCGCACTCCACTCGATTGCGCCCGGCGGTCTTGGCTCGGTAGAGCGCGGCGTCCGCCCGCTGCAGCGTGTCTTGGAGCGACTCGTTTCGACGTAGCTGCGTGACACCGCAGGAAACCGTAACCTGACGGCGCATGTCGCTTCCGACGCGAGCACTCAGCGCTATTCGTCCGCGGATGCGCTCAGCGCATTCGCGGGCTCCGTCTGGTCCCGTCTGAATCAACACGAGAAGGAATTCGTCTCCTCCGTAGCGGCCGATGAAGTCGATAGCGCGTAGCTCATCCCGAGCAATTTTAGCGACGGATTGCAGCGCCAAGTCGCCGGATCGGTGACCTCGGGTATCGTTGATGTCCTTCAACTCGTCGATGTCGACCAGACACACACACAATGGACTGGCGCCGCGGTCACAACGAGTCTTCTCATGCGTTAGCATGTCCAGGACTCGACCGCGATTGTAGATTCCGGTCAGGCGATCGTACCCGCTTTCACGCAGGCGCTGGCGCAGGTCATGGACGTACCCGCCCATGAACGAGAACCACACCAACACCGTGGCCAGGACGAGGCCCCGCAGAATCTCGATCGTTTTCAGCTCGAGTTCTGCTGGCTGCTGTGCCGGGAGACCGACTACGAGGGCATACGCGCACATGATGAACGCGCCGACCAGCAGAAGGGCGCCCGTCCCGAGGCGTAACACACCGAAGAACATGATCATCGGATAGACGAGCAGGAACACCGTGCGCATCGCACCGAGGTGATACAACGCATAGGTGACTACGCAGATCGCCGCAAGCATCATCGGGATGGTTAGGCTGCGATCGCGAGCACGCAGGTTCAGGCCGGAGCGGAATACGAAATAGAACGCGGTCACGGACGCAAGGACGATGCCTGCCGCGATGGCGAAGGGCCGGACCGCCAAGGCTCCTGCAAGGACGCAGACGCCCAGGAGGAGGACCACCATCAAGGAGGTCGCCGCCGCGATCAGGTAGCGGCGGAAACGAATTCGCTGGAGGCGATCGGCGCTCCGGAACAGAAAGACACGCGCGATTGCTTGCGTTAGAACCATTCAAGCGGTGGCAATCATGAGCACAACTGGCGATTCTATGCGTAAAAGCAACGGCTGAACTCTTTCACGCTTCGGGCTCCGCAAGACTTTAGCGGCCCCCGGACAGCAGGACATTCGTTGCCAGCGGTTGAGGACCAGCTCGGCTATCGTGAACGTCACACCCGGGTTCGGCCACGGCCGTGCTCAGTAATCATGTTGGCCATTTCACTGATGAATCAGCCAATTTCTGAAGGTTCTTTCAGCAGACATCGTACGCTAAACAATCAAGCTGCTGAAACCCGTAATTGAACACCACCGGCCAGCGCGCCAATCGACAAGTCCTAAACGGGGAGGACCGCCGAGCAACCGCCGGTCCTGCAACGTGTCGATGATCGTCAGTGCCTTCTTCATCCTCGTTTGATGAAGTCGGTGACGGTTTGGATCCGTTTTGCCCGGCGTGCGAGCCCGAGCACCTGGGCGTACTTGGTCCCGATGGAGCATCGACGTACGCCCGATAGAACGCCTTCGCGCCTTGCCCTTACCGGTGATCGGCCCGTCACCATCCACGAGCCGCAAGAACATCGACGTCCGGAACAACCGCGCTTCACAGGAGGCGTCCTGCAGGCCAGAACCGTGCGCTACGCTCGAGCGTCCTCCCAGCGTTCATCGCCGGAGCGACGTCGAGCTCAAGGCTGGCAATTGCGGAATGGACGCCGTCGACCACATCCGGGCCGGTCGTCGCGAGTTCTGCTGTCGGTAGATTTGGGCTTTCACTCACGGTGGATTCCCCCAGGGGAATTGCCTGAGGCTGGCGGCAAGGCCTTGTAATCCGGCACTAAGAGCGCAATCGACAGTTCGCCCATTCGCGCTGACGAAACATCAGGGATTCCGCCGTTTGTGGCGGTCACGAGCGCGGCGACTGCCAGTCTCGCTCCCCGAAGGTGTTACTGGACATGGTCAGTTCGCCGTATGCTCTGCGGATGCCGCTCGGGTACGACATCTACCAGGACATCGGTCTGCTGTACATCCGCGGCCAGGGCGTGACCACGCAACGCGAGCGGATGACCGCGATGCTGGCGTGGCTCCGGGAGCCGCAGTATGAGAACTGCACGGACGCGCTCATCGACTTCACGGACGTGACGGCGGCGCCCAAGGTCGACGAATTGCGTGAACTGGTCGCGATGCTCAAGCAGCAGATGCCCGCCCGCGGACCACGACGGCTGGCGATGGTGACGTCCAAGCCGATCACATTCGCCATCACACGGACGTTCGGCCATCTGGTTCGGTCGCAAGGGCTCCCGTTCGAGATCAAGGTGTTCATGAACCTTGGCCGAGCGTGGACCTGGCTCAGACCCGGCGAACCGCCGTTTCAGCTGCACTAACGACGTCGTCCTCACTATCCATCACTGCGGCCCGCAATATTTATTTCGTTCATGTCTGGAGTTCCGCAATTTAGGTACAGGGGGTAGGATGTGGCCTGCTTACCCCATCCACCCATCGCCGCCGCTGCGACGTCCCCCGCTTTGAGTAGCGGATCCGATTAGAGTCCGGCGGTTACTTTCGCCGTCTTCGTTCCTGCCGTCAACTGCCGGGCGTACGCGGCGGGCGTCAGCCCGCCCAGCGCCTTCTTCGGTCGTTCGTCGTTGTACTCACGTCGCCACGTTTCGATGATGGTCTGCGCATGCGGCACGCTCGTGAACCAGTGTTCGTTGAGCCACTCGCCGCGAAATCGTCCGTTGAACGATTCGATGTACGCGTTCTGATTGGGCTTGCCGGGCTCGATAGACGCAACGTGACCCGCGGTCGTACGCCCACGTCAGCATGGCGCGGCTGCAGAACTCGGGCCCGTTGTCCGTCCGCAACGCCGTCGGCAGGCCGCGCTCGATCGCCAGCCGATCGAGAATCCGCGCGACCGCCAACCCACCGAGCGCTCGTGCCGGCACGGTGACGATGGCCTCGGTGGTGGCATCATCGACGATCGTCAGGCACTTCAGCACGCGCCCTTCGGCGGTGCGATCGCACACGAAGTCCGCCGACCACACCGCATTCGGCTGCGACGGCCGCACGAGCGGCTGGCGGTCGCCGTGCGGCACTTTCTTCCGGCGGCGTCGTTTCACCTGGAGCCGGGCCTCGGCGTAGAGGCGATCGACGCGCTTGTGATTGGCGACCACGCCGGCCTGGCGCAGCTTCAGATAAATCATGCCGGCGCCGTACCCCCGGTGTCGGTGCGCCAGCGCCTCGATGCGGGCCCGCAGCGACGCATTCTGATCCGGCGTCGGGACGTAGCGCAGGGACGACGCGCTCATGCGCACGACGGTCAACGCCCGCCGCTCGCTCAACCCGCGCGTGACCATCGCCCGCACCACCTCGCGCCGGACTGGTGCGGTCACCATTGTTTTCGCAGGACCTCGCGGGTGACCTCGTTTTCCAACAGCGAGTCGGCCAGCAGCCGTTTCAGCCGGCCATTCTCCGACTCGAGCTCCTTCAGCCGCTTCGCGTCCGACACGCTCATGCCGCCGAACTTGCTCCGCCAGAGGTAGTAGCTGCCGTCGGAGAAGCCGTGCTTCCGACAGAGCTCCTTGACCGGGACGCCTGCCTTGGCTTCCCGCAGGAACCCCGCTGCCGCCTTCAGATGGGCGCGATACAGCAGGCCTGCGCTCAAAACGGCGCCATCATGCGGACCCGCGAGTTGGCGATCGTGGATGAACATGGAATTAGCCGCGTCTGAGTGGCAGCTCTGTGGCCAGAACGAGTTGTTCAGAGAACGCAACAGAAGCGTGACGACGCGATCCGCAGACGTGATGCTTTACGGCGCGCGCTCGACAACGATCGTAGCGGCCATGTGTTGCACGTCGTAGCACATCGTGGCAACGCTGGCGAAACACCCGGGTTTGAACCGTACCGGGTTCACCATCTACAAGTTCTTTGAGTACCTGCGTGAATCGCAGGGGGCACCCACGCGCGGCGCAATAGGGCCACGCGAGTTCGCCCTGGTCATGATTGGAATCGGCATTACGGCAATGATCCTCGCCACGATCGGGCACCGGCGCAGCATGCGCGCGTTGCGTGCCGATTACGGCGCGCTCATCCCTTACTCGCTTGCCACGATCGTGGCTGGCTTGATCGGGATCCTGGGCGTCATTCTGCTCGTCGCTGTGTTGCTCCGAATGTAGTGGCCTCGCCTTCTGTGGAGCACCGGTTATCCGAGGGGGGCTTCGCGATCGATTCCGCGCCGGCAACTGGCGCACCGTCAAGCAAGCGCGTACTGTCCATTAACTCGATCGATGTCTCGGAAGTCTCTGTCTGATTGAGCGTTATCGAACCCGGGGCGTTGCGCCCGGTGTTTGATAGGCTGCCGGGCCATGTCTCCGGCGCTGGTGGGTAGACTAGACGTGCGGCGCCACGGAAGCAACAGTGTTGATGAACCGCTGCCAGGCCTGGTCGGCCAGCACGGTGTTCTTGGCCAACTGCCCCCCGCACCACATCACGCCGACGTTCTCGTCCGCACGCGGAACCCGCACCCACACGCGCTGGACCGACACGCCTACGCCGATCAGGGGGATGCGCAGCGCGAACTGCGGTGTGACCATGCGGCGGTCGCGCGGCAGCTCAAGGCGAACGCCTTCACGGCTGACATCGATGATGTAGGACTTCACGCCGTTGACGCTGGCTTCAAAACGCCGGACCGCGCGTCGCGGCGAGCGCCGGTCCGCGCGCGCCTCCATCAGCGCCATCGTCACGGTGCAGATGAAGGTCACGCGTTCGAGCGGCCGCTCGAGAAACATGATCTGCGTCCCCAGTGACGCGCAGGCGCTGCTGTGGGCGGCATCGCCGAGAACGATCACCGGCGTCTCGCGAAAGCGCGCGAGCCTGAACGCGCGCAGGCCGCGGTCCCGCACGAAACTCGCATCCACGACTGCCAGATCAAACGGCTGCGACGCGACGGCGTCGCTCGCGCTCCCCGCCGTCGGCTTCGACAACGGCTCGAAAGCCTCGGCATCGAGCCACGCCGACAGCGCCTTGCCCTCATCCGCGTTCGGCGTCGCAACGATGACTTGCGGGCGGAACGGCATGGCGACGGAGCCATTGAGCAGCAACCGTGCCAGCCGGTTGTGTTCGAGGAACGCGGCATCGAGAGCGAATTCCGTAACTATTCTGTCGCTGCGGGCGTCAGAACTGTAACGCAGCCGCACTGTCGAAGGCTTCTAGTCAAGTAGACCTGTTGTGCCTACCATATCGTTCTGCTTGGAAACATTGACCGGAGCACCGGTATACGAGGGGGCTGACCGATCGATCCGCGCCGGAACTGGCGCACCCGTCAAGCATGCGCGTTACGGGCCCAATACGGTGGTGACCTGGCCACTCCAACGTGCGGCGCCGTTTTTCGCGAAGATTCTCACGACGTCCACCACCGGCGATGAGCGCGCCTGGGCAGCGATGGCGCTGAGTGGCTCAGGAGATCGCGTATATCTGCCTGTGCTTCGGCGCGTGGCGGCAGAAGACGGTCAGGCGCGTGCGCTTGCGTACAACGGAATCATGTACATGCTTGGACCTGATGCGCTCGGAGACCTTCGACTAGCAAGAGGGGGACCACTTCTATCATGAACGCGCAGCAACCTCAGAGCGCGCCCGAATCGCGCGCGACACGCACGGGGACGTCCGTCGCCGTGATCATCCCATGCTACAACTACGCGAACTTTCTCGCTGATGCCATCGCAAGCGTACTCGAGCAGACCCACCCGCAGGTCGAAATCGTCGTGGTCGACGATGGTTCTTCCGACAACACTCGAGAGGTCGCGGCTCACTATTCACGCGTACGCTATGTGCGCCAGGACCATCAGGGCCTCGCTGCCGCGCGCAACGCCGGGATCAGAGAAAGCCGAAGCCCCTATTTGGTGTTTCTCGATGCTGACGACAGATTGTTGCCAGGTGCGTTGGAATCGGGGTTGGCCTCCTTCAGTGCGCATCCCGAGTGCGCGTTTGTGTCGGGCGGATTTCGCCGTATTGGCCCTGATGGCTCGGTGCTGGGCGATCCCGTCATCCCTCACATCAGCAAAGATCACTACGTCGAGACGCTGAAGCGAAGCTACATCTCAATGCCCGCGACCGTCATGTTTCGCCGCGAGGTTCTGGAACGAGTCAACGGTTTCGACGCTTCGCTGCGGTTTTGCGAGGACTTCGACATCTACCTGCGTATCGTTCGCAACCATCCAGTCTGTTGCCACGGCGCAGTCGTGGCGGAATACCGCATGCACCACGCCAACAAATCTGGCAACCATGCGTTGATGCTGAAGACGGCATTGCGCGTCCTGCGGAAGCAATGGCCATATGTCAAAGCTGACGCTCGCTGTACTGCGGCGTACAACCTGGGGACGCGCTTCTGGAAGCAGTGCTATGGCTTTGAACTGCTCCAAGGGATCCGGCAGTCGCTTCGGCAGGTCCATCCCTGGCGCGCGATCAAGGCTTCGAGCGCGTTGCTGCGATTCGCCCCCGCTTTTGCCGGCAAGAAGACTGGCTGGTTCGATGGCCAGGAGAGCCAAGCTCTTGGCTGCTCGTGCGGCTAAGATAATCCTGCCCGACAAGGTTGTTCGCCGCCTGCAGTCGCCTTCTTGCACGGGTTGGCCCTGGAGGAAATCCCGACTGACGCGAGGGGGACAGCGTGGGGCAGCCGTCGAACACACTCGACCGACGCGATGCTGGCTACCCAGTGATTATTGCCGCTCGGGCGGTGAAGCCTGGCCGGGAGAGACCGGTATCCCCAGGGGGCTGCTATGCTGGGCCTTGAGTGCACGGTCTATTTCTTCTTGGTCATCCGTCGCTTGACCAGACTGGCAAATCTCGATTGGAGCCGCTGCGCTGGGGATGGGTGTCGAGGCGACGTCACCTGTTGGTAATACGATCGGTTGTACCCCTGCAACCACCAGTCGTCACCCTCGGGATCGATCAAACGGGCATTCGTGCGCCTGAAGAAGGCGGTGTTGCCATTCACGATTTCGAGAAGCTCGAACATATCCTCCGCCCGAATGATCTCGAACATCCGCCCAACCGAAGGAATCAAAATGTCGTCAACAATGAGGAGGCCTCCGACGTCGATGGTCGGGTACAACGAACAGTACTCAGCATCAGGAAAAGGGTAGCCGTGTGGGCCGTCAATCAGCACTAATTGATGACGATGAGCAAAATCGTAACGGGCCAGCGTGCGCTGGGTGGGGCCTTCGACGAAGGTGGTGCTCGCAGCGTTGAACAAGGAGCTCTTTCGTACCTGAGTGATGGAGTCTCCGTAATTCATCGCAAACACCCTATGATCCGGTGACAAATGCGAGAAGAGCAGCGTGGTTTTTCCGGAACCTGTTTCGACAGAGTGCTGGATGTTCAACGCTCGCGCGTGCGCCGCGATTGATTGCAGCACATTTTCCCCCATCGTTCCAACGCCATGCCAATCGCTTGGCAAGCGTGCGATCTGTTCAACGAGATCCTCGATGTTTACCGACGTGAAGCTGGCGCGCACCATATGCGTTCGACATCGTAACAGAGGCGACCTCTTGCCAGCCAGCAACCACAATGGACCTTTGGCAGCCGCGGGAGCAACCCATCCATACGCCACACCGGATCGACATCGTGCGCTCCTAGGCTGTGGTGTTTCGAGCTGTGATCCCGCAAGAGCAAACCGCAACCAATTTCTCGGCCGTGTGCTCCGCAAAAAGCCCTCACGGTTGCTGCGAGGGAAGAGACAGCTGCGGGACAGCGTTACGCAGGAGCCGTCGCAGCTTGGACTACCAGAAAATTGGCTCACTTACCAAAGGGTGCAGGTTCAAGTCGCCTGATGATGCCGACAACGGCCCGGTTAAGTGATGGCGCGAGAAGGTCAATGGGTCACCGCACTTTGCGCACCGAGGGCCGTCTGGCGTCGCCGAATGTCGTGTTTGGCACAACGCAGTAGTGGTGGCCGCGCAATTAGGCAGAAATAAGTAAATACTACACGGGCCCGACCTGACGCTGCGGTATGCTGCGACGAACTGAGAGGACTTTGATCAAACGTCTGTTCCTAGTCGCCAGCGTGAGCACATTTGCAGCCACTTTCGTACTATCGTTGTCGGCTCAACAGGTCACGCCAGCGACCATCAAACAGGCGCTGGGCTTCGCAGAAGCCGCGAAGGCATCAGCTACCCCAGCCGACGCCCTTCGGGCGTTCAACCAGCAGATGGAACCGACGTTTGGCCCGACCACACCATTTGCGCTCCACCAGACCAGCAGTCTGCTCGTGGCCCTGGTCACACCCATGACGACGCTCCGCACCGGATCGCTGAACATCTGCGAAACCTGGAGCCAGTGCCCGCCAACATCGGCACGCTCGCCGGCGTAGGCATCATTGTCGAGCCGAAGCGCATTGACGCGCGGGACATCACGACGGTGGTGGTCCTCCGCGACCGACAGCAGGTCTGTCCAATAGTCTCGACATTAGTGGCTTGTACTCAATGAAGTAGTACTGGTACGCTGTCGCGCCATGTGGCGCTGACGCTGACGACTGATGAACGAGCCGAATTGGAACGTCGTCTCCGAAGTCTCAAGATTCGCGCCGAGGACGGGCGTCGCGCGCGGGTGATTCTGATGCTGGCCGATGGCGCCTCGTACTCGACCATCGAAGCGACGGTGCCGTGCTTTCAATCAAGTCGAACTCTGGTTTGCGAAAATCGAACGCCAGCTCCTCGCCCGGGGCATTTTCACATCCGTCGCCTGACCTCAAGATTCGTCGCTACATCCGGCACTACAACAAGACAGCGAAACCGGTCCGCTGGAGCTATCGCAATCCGGCGCATCGCATTAGTAGTACTTCAGTGAGTACGGTCCACTAGCCCCGACCTCCCTGCGAACCGCCGCACCGAGCGGCGTCGTTAGCGCGCCGAACCTGGCGCACCCTGCGGCAAGATCGTGTCGGGGGGCCATGTATCCCAGGGCTCCTGGCCGATCGAGCCGCGCTGGAAACTGGCGGAGCATGACCCAAGGGCGTTGCTGGGATGGCCGAGTGGTCGATGGCGATGGTCTTGAAAAACGGATCGACCGTTCGGCCGAATTTCGTTAATCTGCCTGTAAAGTCGGCACGTTAGCGCTTGCACCGGAGGACTGACCGTCCCGGGAATCGTCAACGCCCCGCACAACAGCCCAACACGCCGGGCAAGTGTCCTCGCGATCGCGCCCTCCGTTTCTCTTGGTAACCCCTACCTTGCTTTGGACGTTGAATTTGACAGCCGCTCGGGGACCGGGTCGTATACTAACCACTATTTTTCTATATGGCGCTCACGCCCGGCACCCGCCTCGGCGCCTACGAGATCCTCGCTCTGCTCGGGTGCGGAGGGATGGGGGAAATTTACCGCGCCCGTGACACACGACTGAATCGCACCGTGGCGATCAAAGTCCTCCGGGAGAATGTCGCGACCGATCCGCAACGCCGCGAGCGGTTCGAGCGAGAGGCGCGGGCCATCTCGATCCTGACCCATCCGCACATCTGCACCCTCCACGACGTTGGCCATCAGGACGGGATCGACTACCTGGTGATGGAGCTCCTGGAAGGGCAGACCCTGGCCGAGCGCCTCGCCAGGGGCGCCCTCCCGCTCGACCAGGCGCTGGAGTACGCCGTTCAGATCGCGGATGCGCTTGATACGGCGCATCGACACGGGATCGTCCACCGCGATCTCAAGCCGGCCAATGTGATGCTGACAAACGCCGGCGCCAAGCTGGTCGACTTCGGGATCGCAAAGAAAGTCGCTCCCGGCTGGCCAGCGTTGACGATGACCACAGACGGCACACTGCTCGGCACGCTGCAGTACATGGCGCCGGAGCAACTCGAAGGACGGGATGCGGACACACGCAGCGATCTGTTTGCGTTCGGTGCGGTTCTCTACGAGATGCTCACGGGCCGGCGGGCGTTTCCCGGCGAGAGCCACTCGGCAACGATTGCCGCAGTGCTCGACTCGGAGCCTCCGCCGATTGACACCATCCAACCGCAGGCGCCTCCGGTACTCACCCACGTCGTCAAGACGCTCCTGGCGAAGAACCCGGACCAGCGCTGGCAGGGCGCCGCTGACCTGACGCGCGCGCTGCGGTGGGTTACAGAGAGCGGCGTGCCGGCGAAGGTTAGCTCCGTTGATCTGAGGGCGCGCCGCATTCGACGGCTGACACCTACGCTGCTCGCGCTCGCCTGTGTCGCGGTTCCAAGCTGGATCGTATTTTCGATGTCGCAGCGGCGTCAGGGTCCAACGGAAGTCCGGTTCACGATCGAGCCGCCGCCGATGGCGAATCCCTTTCAGGTGTCGGTCTCACCAGACGGCCGCCAGGTGGCGTTCGTGGCGTCGAGCTCTGACGGCATCCCCAGGCTGTTCGTGCGGCCGACCGACTCGACGACTCCGCGACCGTTACCTGGAACGGAATACGCGCTCCAGCCGTTCTGGTCGCCGGATAGCCGTTCCATCGGATTTGGAGCGATTCCTCAGGTGGCCGCGACCGGCGCGAAGCTCAAGAGAATCGAAGTGTCCGGCGGACCGCCGCAGTCTTTATGTGACCTGGGAATCCCGTTCTTCGGAGGCACCTGGAATTCCAGCGGCGTGATCGTCTTCAGCTCCAACGGTCGCCTCTATCGTTCCTCGGCCGCAGGGGGAGCACCAACTCCAATCAGGAGTCCCGCCCCCGCCAGCTATGCGTGGCCATATTTTTTGCCTGACGGTCTTCATTACTTGATCACGGCCGCGACCGGCCGGGACCGTGTGGTTTACGTGGCCGCTCTGAACGCCGACGAGCCAAAGCGGCTTATGCTGGCCGAGTCGATGGTGGTGTACGCGCCTCCCGGCGAGCTACTGTTCGTGCGGGAAGGCACGCTCGTCGCACAGCCGTTTGACAAGGACCGCCTGGAGATTCGAGGCGAGCCGGTATTGCTGGCCGACAGCGTTCTGTTCAATACGGTGAACGGGCGCGCCGCGTTCGCTGTCTCCGACACCGGGACGTTGGTGTACCGGACGGGGAGCGGGAGCACGGAAAGCTGGCGCTGGCAATGGATGGACCGTAGCGGGAACGTCGTTCCCGTTGAGACCGCTCTCGCATCGCAAAGCCTCAGGTTGTCACCCGACGGGAAGCACGTCGCCTTCTCCGAGCGAGTCGGCGACGCCGCAGCGGACATCTGGATCTACGACGTCGAGCGGAATGTCAGGACCCGACTCACAAACAACGAGGCCGAGGATCTATTGGCCCGCATGGTCGCCGGACGGCTCACGAGTCGTGTTCGATTCACCGCGAACGGGGAGTCATCACGTCCTGTACGAAAAGCAGGCCGATGGAGCCATCGGCGAACGAGTGGTCCTCCAGCCAGAACCGGGAATGAGCTACGGGGTGCTCGACTGGTCGCTGGACGGACGCTTCATCCTATTTGGAAAGACGCCGGCGGCACATCGTGCGCCTGCATCTCCCCCTGGAGATGTCTGGGTGCTGCCCGTGTCAGGTGACGAAAAGCCGTTTCCCTATCGTGCCCAGTCATTCGGCGGTCAGGCGGCGCTGTCGCCCGATGGGCGTTGGCTCGCCTACACCTCGGACGAAACCGGAAGGGCTCAGGTCGTCGTACAACCGTTTCCCGATCCGTCGGGAGGCCGCTGGCAGGTCTCTCGGGCTGGTGGTGCATACCCTCGCTGGAGGCGGGACGGCCGCGAGCTGTACTATGTCGAGAACAATGCCCTTGTTGCACTATCCATCACAACGGTTTCCAGTTTCACATTTGGGAAGTCCACGGAGTTGTTTCATGGGCTGCTGCTGCCCCCGACTTATATTCAGGGCCCGGCATACCCCTACGATGTTACAGCCGATGGTCAACGGTTCCTGGTGTCTTCGCTCGCAGCTCGTCCCTCCGGTTCGCCAATCACCGTGGTCTTGAACTGGACCGAGCGCCTGAACCGATAGCTCGAACGGCTCGTCTCGCCGAGCCGAATCCTTCGAGTCTCACCCTTCCAGTGTGATCTCGGTTTTGTGCGACGTGGCGAAGCACTCCTCACGCGCTGTCGTGCAGCGAGGTCCTACACGTGAGCCGTGGCTAATCCCCCGAGGAGCAGCGCTACAAATGCGACCCGGGGGGAGAGCGTTACGGCCGGGTGGCCCGTTCGGCGATTCCGCGCCGAGACCCGCGCACGTGTCGGGGCGACGCGATCCCCCAGGGGCCTGATCGATCGGTTCCGCGCCGAAACTGGCGCACCCCTTCCATCATCACGATCGTGTCGGAGGCTGGTAACCCCCAGGGGGCTTCGCGATCGATTCCGCGCCCGGATCTGGCGCACGCGTTGAAAGCTTGCCACCCACATGTCCAACGTCGCGGTCCACCGCTCAAGCCACTTACCTTGGAACCAGTCGTGTACCGAACGATTCGATCCTGAAGCCCGCGCTCAGGGCCTGAGGTAAGCCATCACCGCGCCGCCCACCATGAGGACGAGAGCCGCACTGCCGAGCACGGTCCAGCCGAAGAGGATCGCAAACAAGAAGAACAGACACGGCGACCACGCGACGATCGCACGGAGCAGTGCCCGCTGTCGCGAAGCTTCCTCTCCGGCATGGGTGACCACTGCGATGTCCAGGGCGCGCAGGATGAGTCCTCCTCGAAACCCCGCCGCAGACCACACCGCGACGTTGGTGGTGAAGATCAGAGAGAATGCCAGCGGTGCGAGGATGCTGCCCTCGGTGAGGGCCCCGTGGATCATCGCCGAGGCGATCCCGGCCAGCACCGCACAAGCGGGCATTAGCGGCACAGAGCGCCAGATGAACGCCGCGCCGTTGTCGGGTCAGCACGGCCCTTCTGCCCAGTGTCTCCTGCAGCGCCCCAGCGATCGCCTTCAGGTTTGGCAAGCGTCCCTGCTCGAGTTGTCTTAGGAATGCGTGCGCATGGAGCGGAAGTGGGCCCGCGTTGGCCGAGCGCGACCGTGGCGAGCCGACGAACAAAGGCGAACGCCCGATCCGTCGTCTCTCGGTCGTAACGGTGGCCCGACCGTCGTCGACGCACGTGCGAGGAAGGCCGGGGCACCGAAAATCCAGAAGGATTGCCCGGCCGCTCCGCGGTAATCCAGACGTGCTCGACGTCCAGGTCTGGGCCACCGGTGGTCTGCGACACATCGCTTCGAGTTCGCGCACCACGTCGAAAAGCCAGAACCGCGCGGCCGACCACGATCGTTGCACCGGGGCAATCGTCACAAACGGAAGCCCCTCGGGCGCGTCGAAGGCATCCCAGCATTCGACAGGCGTCCGCTTGCCGGTCAGCCACCGAAGGCGCCCGGGTCGTGCGAGGTCCCGCCGCGCGGCAGCGACTGCGGGTGCTCCTGGCGGCATCCGCTTGAATCCAGACGCGACGACGCAAGACCTGATCGTAGGCCAGCAGCACATCATCGACCACCTGATCGTCACGCGTCTCGAGCATCACATAGGGACCGATGTGACGGGCGCCGGTTGCCACCCGCACCCCGTGCTGCAGGAATCGACAGCGGTACACGCGCCGGTGACGTCGAGGCGACGCACGACACGCGTGCGGCTCGCCAGGTCGTGCAGGCCAGCGAATCCGTTGCCTCGTCGCGCCGTCGAAAACAAGAGAGCGAGCCCGATGAGCAGAGCCGCCGCGACGGTGACCGTCACGGGCCGATCGTCGCGCCAGCCATGGTGCGTGCGAACAGCGGCACCGTGAGCAAGATTGTGACCGGCAGGAATGATGAGGACAGGTAGATCAACGTGCGAACGAACGTCCTGCCGATGCCGGCGCGGACGGTGATCGGGTCCGGCAAGTCGAATCCCGAACAGCATCTTGCCGAGTGAAGCGCCCCAGATTCCTTCGAGCAATCCAAAGTAGAGCAAACCGACGACGAAGTCTGCGGTCTCTCGTGCCGGCGACAAGGCGGCGAGGCCACGCACATTCAGGAAATCGATGGGGACGACAAACGGCAGGCCCGAGATGAGGACATCGAGGATCGAGGCCATCACGCGCGTGCCCGGAGTGGCGGGCGTCAGTGCTTGCGAGCTGAACGGCAGCAGATCGCGCCGCAGACGTTGATAGCTGTCGGGCCGGTGGGCCGGGTCCTTTGCGAGGCAGCGCAGCACGATCTGGGCGAGGGCATCCGGAAGGTCGGGCTTCAGCCGTCTTGGCGAGTCGGCGTCGCGCTCGAGGACGCTGGCCACGATCTGGAGGACGCCGTCGCCCGCGAACGGCGGCTGTCCGGTCAGCAGGAAGTACAACGTGGCTCCGGTCGAGTAGAGGTCCGAGCGCACGTCGAGGGATCCTCCGCGAATCTGCTCCGGCGACGCGAACATCGGCGTGCCGAGCACGGTGCCTGTGAGGGTGAGTTGGGTCTCCTCCTGTGCCTGTGGGGTGAGCGAGAGCCCGAAGTCGCCGATCTTGACCGTGCCGGTGCCATCGATGAAGCAGTTCGACGGTTTGACATCACGATGGAGTACGCCTTTCGCAGCGGCCGCCTCGAGACCGTCCATGACCTGCAAGATCGCGTCGACCGCTGCTGGCGGGGGGCAATGGTCCATGGGCTCGGACGACATCGTTGAGCGTGCCGCCTGTTACCAGCTCCATCACGATCACCAAGGTGCCCGCGATCTCTTCGGTCGCAAACACATAGACGCTGTTGGGATGGCTGATCGAGGCGGCCAGCTGCCCTTCGCGAAGGAACCGAGCGCGATCTGTCTTCGTCGGCAGCGTGTGATTGAGGACCTTCAGAGCCACGCGGCGATGGGTATCGAGATGCTCTGCTTCGTAGACCTCGCCCATGCCACCGCGGCCGAGCAGCCGGACCACGCGATAGGCCCCTAGCTGCCGACCGATGAGTGACGGGCTGTCGCTCGAGAGTTCGCTTGCCCGCGCAGCCGCCGGCGCGCTCAAGGAAACCCGCGGTGCTTGACGCCTGAGCCAGGAGCGACTCGACCTCCCGTCGCAGGGAATCATCGTCCCCACATGCTGCTGCGACAAACGTCGTGCGGGCCGCTCCGTTCCGCGCGAGCGCCGCGTCGCAGACGCGCTTGACTTCGGCCCAGCGTTCAGGAGTCATGTGGGCTGTGCGAACCTTCGTCGCCAACACGCCAACCGCCGGCGCTTCGTCGTGCCGGAGCGACTGCGGATAAGCGCAGGAGGCCTAGTCGCCTCGGCTCCGGCTGAGACCAGCTTGGTAGCTGTCAGTGGTCGTTCGGGATGCGCCGCCCATTCTAAGTGAGCTTCGAGTTGCCTTTCGATGAAAGTCGGAGGTCTCTGGATTTAGAGCAAGGGGCCTTCTATGGACCCCAACCGCTTCGATTGGTCGAGTTGCGGGATAATTGTGTCCCTCTGATTCCACACTCCGGTCGCTTCGCACGAGCGACGGCCGACATGGAATGCAAGCGGGTACTTCCCCGTCCGCAGTGACTTCCCTGCGCTGCTTCACCCTCCAGCGACCGACAGTACCACCGCGAATTCCCCAAAGTCTCAGGTGGGTGTGCCGGCCAATCACCTCGGACCCGGCTGTCGGAGGCGACTCTCGTGAGTGGGATCACGATGGCGCGCAGCGGGCCCCGCTGTCCCGGCGGAAACTAAATCCTTCGGCGTCAAAGAGGACCGACCCTTCCTGCCAGTAATTGAAAGTTGGGAGTTCGACTGAGTGGAGACCGATCGAGCCGTCGCGGTCGGCTACACCGCCTTGCCAGGCAATGCCCGACGCCCTGCCAGCGCGACCATGAAGCCGTACAGGGCCAGCGCCGCAACGACGAGCAACGTCACCAACGAGGTCCCGAGCGTCCAGGCGTTCAGATCCAGCGTCACAGGCCCTCGCAGCAACCCAGCGACGAGCAACATGGCCACAAAGGCCAGGAATCCCAGGCGGAGCAGAATCGTGGCCGCGAACAGCCCCGCCGCGACGTTCCAGAGCATCGGCCACCCCCACAGCAGATCGGTTCCGCCAAATCCCAGCGCGGCCCCCGCTACGGCCACCAAGGTGGCGGCAATCCACGTTTTGCGAACGACCGCACGAACTGCGAACAGACAAAAGAAATCCGCAAGCCCCGTTGTCACGGCGCTGAGAACCTGAATGGTGAGACCACTCATGAATGATCGAACCGAGCGCAGGGTTTCGAGCGCCGGCAGAACGAACAGGTCCGGCGGAGCACGGTGAGCCATCCGCAACGCGAACGATCGTCATCCCGGTCAGCATGACTCCCCCCAACAACCCCGCCAGCACGTCGCGTCCGACCAGTGGGTCGCGCAGACGCCCGGCCATCAACCGGGTCCATGAGATTAACGTGTACGGCCACACGCGGCGGACCGACGGTTCGAGGCTGATGTAGATGACCCAGGTGAACGCTCCCCAGAAGAGGGTCGAGCCGAGTCATGCCGAAGAGAAACGTGACCTCCTCCAGCGCGACCGGCACGTGGTGCGCGCGAAGAATCCCGGAGAGCACATCCGCCCACACGACCACCGCGACGTTCCGAGCCGCCCGACGATCGCCCTGACCGAGTCGCAGATTCCGTCGGGCCAGGATCGCCGCTCCCGCGAAGATCGACACGACGATGGCCGCCAGACAACGCGTCGATCGCCCGAGATCGGCCGGTTGAGAACGGATTACGAGGGGCATCCGGCGTGACGCCGTCGCCCGCCACGTCGAAATGCACCGCTTTGCCATCGAGCGTTGCGACCGTGACGTGGAGTGGGCTGGATAGCGCGCCTCTCTCGTCCCAGCCGAGACGACGGTCATGGGCGACAGAGGGCGTGCCGTGAGGTTCCGCCGGCTCAAACTCGTGGAGTCTGAGGCCCGCCTCGGTGAACAACCGATCCCAATTTGGGGGTCGAGGCGCTCGCCTGAACCCGCTCGTCCTGCGCAAGAACTCTGTCGAAACGCACCAAGCGTCCCACTGGATCGAGGGTGACAGTCGCCATCCCCGGCATATTCGGGGTGGGTCGCGATCGGTGACGACACGGAACAAGTTCTGCGGGACCAGATAGTGCGGACTCTGCCGATACACGAACTTGACCGGGACTCGAGAGGCGTTGCGTCCGCTGCTCGCGGCGCTCGCCGTCGAGAGAGACGCTCCGACGAGCGAGGCGCGAGCGGATCCGGCGCGAACCAGAACTCACGGTCCGCCTGCGTCTCATCGGCTCCAGCTAATGGCGAGGACGTCCCTCGCGCGCTCCGCGAGCACGTCGGGCGGCTTGGGCACGTCCGACGGGGCGACCGACACCACATAAGCCTGGGACGCAACCACAACGGTTCCGACAAGGACGGCGCGCCAACAGCGTCCAGGCCAGCACGGGGTGCAAGACGCCCTTGCGACCCGCGGCAGCGACCATGTCGGGCGACGGCACAGCGCCCTTCGGCCAGTGCGGCCGCGAGTGGATCGCCGCCGGGCAGGAGCGCGGCGATCGCCAGGGCCGACCTGGGTCGCTCGGCCGGATCTCGTTCGAGACACGCATGAATGATTCGCTCAATCTCCGGGTCGATCCCCGGTAAGGGGTGCGCCACAGACGTGTCGTGGCTGACGTGCCGGCGTTCTTCAAACGTCTGAACCGGAAAGAGCCGTCGTCCAGCGTAGAGCTCGTAGAGCACGAGTCCCAGCGCGTACAGATCCGTTCGCTCGGTGGCTCGATCCCCGACCAGCTGCTCCGGGGCCATGTACGCCGGCGTTCCGGCGATTTCACCGATCGTCGACTCGCCGCTCGGGACCGCCAGTCCGAAATCCAAGATCCGGATGCGGCCCTCGGCCGTCGACCATGATGTTCGATGGCTTCAGGTCGCGGTGCAGAACGCCGCAGTCATGAGCGGCCGCCAACCCTGCGCAGAGCTGCCTCGCCATATCAAGCGCCTTCTCGCCAGGCAATCGGCCGATGCGGCGCAAGAGCGACTCGAGCGTCTCACCGTCGACCAGTTCCATCGAGATATAGCACCAGCCATCCGCCTCTCCGATGTCGTACACACGGCAGACGTTCGGATGGGCGATTCCGCGAGCCAGGCGCACCTCCGCGATGAATCGCCGCACACGCTCGTCGCCGCGGGCCGCGCTGGCCGCGACCAACTTCAGCGCGACCGATTGTCCGAGCTTCAGGTCTTCGGCGCGATAGACTTCGCCCATCGCTCCGCGCCCGAGCAGGCTGACGATGCGGTGACGGGCGGCAAAGATCTGCCCGGGTGCAAAGCGCGCACCGTCCAGCGGGCCGTGCTGTGCCAACCGATCGCTCGGCTCAAGACGATCGCCGCGAGGTGCCGCCGTGATCGTCCTGGCGGGCGTCGAGTGCCCGGCCATTGAAGCGGCCATCTCCCGCGCCGGCGATCACCCAGGCGGGCGTCTCGAGAAACGACGCGGCCGCCTCCTCCTGCGCCACCAGTCGCTCGGCCGCTTGGCGCAAGTCGACATCGCCACCGCACGCGTCGGTCAGAAAGCCGGTGCGCTCCGCGACTGGACGTTCGAGCGCCGCGCGGCAGATCCGTTCGACATCGCGCTCGCGTTCAGGCGTCACCGGTACCTCTAGTGGCGATTGCAATTCTCCAAGCGGCGGCTGAGCCGGCCACCGCAATTTGAAATGCCGCCAGTCTACTCCCTGAAGCAGCGGCCCGCCGCAGCGTGGCTGTCCGGCGCCTGTTGACCGTCGAGCGGCCGGCAGTAGAACGCTGGGAGTGTTGAGGTTCGCGGGGACTTCCCTGCCAACCATCGTGTGACCGAGATGGGAAAGACGGCGAGCATGAAGTCGTCGCGGCGACAACCACGTGCTGGTTGAGTTGATGTGGGGTGAAATCTGGAGCACCCGTTCCTCAGGTGGGCTTGGCGATTGTTCTGCGCCGGAAACTGGCGCACGCTTCGAAGCACGAGCGCGTCTGGAAGCGGGTTCTGCTAGGGGGCCTTGGTGATCGATTCCGCGCCGGAACTGGCGGACCTTCAAGCACGCCCGTTGCGGGCAGGCATGGCCGGGACCAGCGAGTCGGGCAACGGTCGCCGGCAGATGCAGAAAGAGGACGGCCAGATCGCGCAGCGCCGGATCCTAGCAAGATCGTGGCACCAGCAAAGAAGGCTTGCGAATTGGAATTCGCCATGCCCACGGGAGAGACGGCTCTCGGCGCCGTCTCTCCACATTGACCTTCTCGAGAAGGAAAACCAGCTACTGCAGTCGCGTCCCCTGTCTGGTCCCGCAACCTTGCTGGATCACAGTGCCGTTGAGGTCGGACACCTCGAAGGTGTCTGATGCTGAAGTGGTGAACGCGATACCCCTGGCGTTGAGCCGGATCGTTGATGAGGCTCTGAGGACCCCGAACAGGCTCCCGTCGGGGTTGTAGGCGAAGAACCGGTAGACCGCGGTGTAGTCCCTGCCACCTGCGTGCTGCCAGGTGCCCATGCCTGTCGACCTCGCATCGGGTGTACCGCTATTCTCCAACAGCAAGCTTCCTCCGCGAATGTAGATCTCCATCGACGGAAACGTAAAGATCTCTGCTTGGGACTGGCAGTCCCGGATACTGACGACAGCCGCCCAGACACCTTCGATCGCCCGGACCTGCGCTTTGTCCCCACTCGCCTGTACCCGGGCGCCCGTGCCCGCAAGGGCGCCGGCCATCAGCATCACGCCGGCCGTACGTGCCACGATCTGTCTTGTTGCTCATTTTCATCCCCTTTGTCCGCTAGGTGCGGACGGGTCTGCCGCGCCTGGACTGAAGGATGCGTTGACGCGCGTATCCACGTCTTTAGAACGGGTATAAGAACCCCTTGATTCGCTGATTGGGAATCGATTTGTGACCGCTTTGATCGCATTGGCTCACAATTGCCGCACGTCGGAATGCTAAATCGTCTGCGACTCAGGATGACGATGCCGCTACGATGAACGATCGTGTTGGTCTGCAGTTCGGCGACTTCACGCTCGACGTGTCCGAACGTCTCCTGTTGCGGGATGGCCGTCCGGTTCCGTTGACGCCCAAGGCGTTCGACGTGCTGGCGGCGCTGGCCGCCCGGCCCGGCCGCCTCATGACGAAGGACGAGCTCCTCAAGGAAGTCTGGCCGGACTCGTTCGTCGAGGAAAGCAACCTCGCCTATCACGTGTTCGCGCTTCGTCGGGCGCTCGGCGAGACGCCCGACGGCGAGAGGTACGTCGAAACCGTTCCAAAACGTGGGTACCGGTTCGTTGCGCCAGTCAAAGCTGTCAATGGCGCCGACGGCGAGCGCCGTGCTCGGCTCGCCCACCGTGCCGAAAGACGCGGACACCGAGCAAGAAAAGGCTGTCGACCTCGGGCCCGATGAGTCTGAGAGCCGCGATCGGTCAAGCGAAGCACCTGGACGATGGTGAACCGCGGGCCGCGAACACGGCGAAGGACGGTCAGGGGGCGTCGAGATTCTTGAGCCGCCCGGCGGCGCTGTGGTTCGTCGCGGGCGTGTGTGTCGCCTCGGTCGTCCTGGTGCTCCTGTACCCGCGGCGCCCGCCGGTCGCCCGTGAGCCGATCAAGGTCGAGGTCTCGACAGGGGTCAGGCTCACGGAGACGTCGGCGTTCGCCATCTCTCCCGACGGTCGTCGTCTCGTCTTCGCGGGTTCCGGCGCCGACGGGGTTCTGCGTCTCTGGGTTCGCAGCCTGGATGCGAGCGAAGCTCGTGCCGCTTCCGGGAACCGAAGTCGCGCTGGGCGGCATGCGTGCCGCCGATGTTCTGGTCACCGGACAGTCGGTTCGTCGCGTTCGACGCCGTCGGGCAACTGAAGAAGGTCGACGTGACCGGGGGTGCTCCACAGACCGTGTGCACCTTGCCCAGCTTGGCCGATCGGCGGCTCGTGGAACCAGGACGACGTCATCGTGGTCGGAAGCCCTCAGGGTGGCATCGTCCGCTGTCCTGCGTCGGGCGGCGCGGCGTCCATCGTGACGCAACCGGATGCGTCGAGACAGGAGTCGGCGCATCTCCTTCCGTGGTTTCTCCCCGACGGTCGGCGGTTCCTCTATCTGAGTGTGTCCAGAGCCGCGCCCGAGAACTCCGGCATCTACGTGCACTCTCTCGACGCGCCGCCCGAGACGACCTCGTCGACATCGAATTCTCGCAGCGGGCTTCGGCGCGGCGTACGTGCCGGACGGCGAGCGCGAACAGGGCCATCTGCTTTTCATGCGCGACGGCGCGCTCTTCGCACAAGCCTTCGATCCGGCGCGTCTGCAGCTCACTGGTGAGGCCGCTCGGATTGCCGAACCGGTAGGCTCCTTTCTGGACGGCGCCTTCTTCTCGGCATCGAGAAACGGTGCGCTCGCCTTCAGAGCTCCCGACGAGACACTCCGGCTGACATGGCTGGACCGCCACGGGAACGTGCTCGGTCGTGTCGGTGAGCCGGGTCGGTACAGCGGGCTGGCCCTCGCGCCGGGAGAGACGCGTGCCGTGGTGGTCCAGCACGCGATGCGAGCGACCGTCGATCAGGATCTCTGGCTCGTGGATCTTCCGTCCGGCAGATCGTCCAGGCTCACGTTCGATGCCAGGCTCGAGGACTGGCCGGTGTGGTCCGAAGATGGCAGGCGCATCGTCTTCACAGGCACCGGGGGCGATTGGCTCGCTCTTCGAGCAGTCCATCGGTGGCGAACAGGGAGCACGCCTGCTGCTCGAAAGCCCGCAGCACAAGATTCCAACCAGCATCTCTCGCGATGGCCGGTTCCTGCTGTATACGAGCGCGACCAACGGGTCGACCCGACTGGACGTGTGGGTCTTGCCTCTGACTGGCGAGCGCAAGCCATACCCTTTGATCCGGCGCGCCTTCGACCAGGATGCAGGCCCAGTTCTCGCCAGACGGGCGATGGGTGGCGTACGTGTCCAACGAATCCGGTCGTCAAGAAGTTCTGGTCCGCCCGTTTGCACCCGCGTCCACGAACGACGCCGAGAGCGCGGGGGAGAGCGTGATCGTGTCCAAGTCCGGCGGCACGGCGCCCCGATGGAGAGCCGACGGCAAGGAACTCTTCTTCGTCACGCCGGAAGGCGCGATCGCCTCGGTTCCTGTCAGCGTTCACCCTGTACTGGCGGTCGGCTCGCCGACGACGCTGTTCCAAGCTCCCGGCATTGCGGCAGACTGGGGCGTTGCCGCAGATGGGAACCGGTTCCTCGTCATGGCGCCGGAGCGTCAGCACCGCGTCGACGTCCTTTTCGCTCATTTTCGACTGGCAAGGAGCGCTCGACCACCAGCGATGAATGCTCTCTTGCCGCCCTGGCATTCGGTTGTGCCGCGTGGCATTGCCGAGACCGGTGTCCCCCAGGGGCTTGCGTGATCGATCCGCGCCGAAAACTGGCGCACTCGTCCAGCGTTGTGTCGCAGCGTTGTGTAGGGGGAAGCGGTTCTGCCCGGGGGGTGTCGCGATCGATTTCACGCCGGATCTTGGCGCACCGTCAAGCGCGATTGTGTCGGGGAGACCGGGTATCCCCAAGTGGCCTGATCGATCGATCCGCGCCGGATACTGGCGCACTGTGGACCAAAAGCACTGCGGCATCCAGCCTAGGAGCCGACCCTGCCGACGTCTGATTCACGCCAGCGACTAGCTGAAGCCTCCCTATCCATTGAAGACTGCGCCATTCTGCCAGCCGGCCGGTGGCCGGCGTTGGGACGGGACGGACACGGACCGAGCCTCCGCAGGAGTAGAGCGCTGTCGGTTGACCGGGTTGGGCGGTCGGGCAACACTACGTCCGCCAGATGGGAGAAGACGACAGCAATCTGTCGCGCGCGGTGCCAGCTGATCTGGAGGAGGAGCTGCAGTTGGTGTGCGGCAGCCCGGGATTTCGCCGTTCTGTCCGGCTGCAGCGGTTTTTGCGTCATGTTGTGGAGCGAGGCACGTCGGCGCCCGACATGCCGCTCACGGAACGCCAAATTGCGCGACTGGTATTCGATAGGCGTGCCGATTTCGACCCTCAAATCGATCCGATCGTCCGAGTGGAAGCAGGCCGCCTTCGGCTGCGGCTCACCGAGTATTTCGCCGGAGCGGGCCAGAACGACAAGATCATCATCGAGATCCGCAGGGGCGGCTACCTCCCCACCTTTCGCCGCCAGCGCCAGCGCGGTGAAAGGATCGACCACGGAGACGCGGCGTATCGGCTCTACCTCAAAGGCCGATACTTCTGGGACAAACGAAGCGCCGAGAGTATTGCGAAGGCCGCGGACTATTTTCGGCAGGCGTACGCAGTCGATGCGGGATTCACCCGTGCACTGACTGGCATCGCCGATTGCAATCTGATCCTGGCGACATTTGAATTCGCCGAGCCCGGGCCGCCGATTGCGGACGCGAGAGCCGCGGCGGAGGCGGCCCTGCGACACGACGCGCAGCTCGCCGAGCCGCGTGCAACCGTCGGGTGCATCCAGGCGTTGTACGACCACCGGTGGCATGATGCGGACGCAAGCTTTCAGCTCGCGTTGGAGATGGACCCGAGCTATCCGCCCGCCTGGCAATGGCGTGGGATGTGCTTCTGCGCGCGCGGCCGGTTGAGCGACGGCCTCGCGGCGCTGCAGGCCGGTGCCGAGCGCGACCCCGTCTCGTTGATGGTCAACACGCAGCTTGCCTGCGGCCTGTACATGGCGAGGCGCTACGCCGAGGCCGACGAGTCGTGCGGCCTCGTGCTCGAGATGGATCCGAACTTCTGGCCCGCGCGCTATTTTCGAGGATTGACTTACGAACAGCAGGGGCGATTCGCGCAAGCCGTTCGCGATTTGCAGGCGGCGCTGGATGCATCCGGCGGAAACTGTCTACCCCGTGCTGCCCTGGCGCATGTGCACGCCCAGGCCGGGGGGCAACGGGATGCCCGGCGAATCCTGCGTCAACTGGAGCAAGGAGCGTCCCCGTACGTCTCGCCGTGGGCGCTGGCCCTTATCCACGTAGGTATGGGAGACGCGGACCGCGCGCTCGGACTGCTGGAAGACGCCGTCGGCCTTCGTTCGTTGCAGGCTGGACTCTTCCTGGAGACTGATCCGCGGCTCGACCCCCTGCGGTCCGTTCCGCGATTTAAAGCGCTTGAAGACAGACTATACGCGAACCCCGGTGAGTAGGCCCGCAAGGAACGACTCCATCGCCGCGGCTGCCTGCGCCGGCCGTTCCACTGGAATTTCGTGGCCACAGTCGATCTGCACGAGCCGCGCCCCTGGTATGCGTGCCACGATTTCCTGCCGCAGGAAGTCTGGCGAGAGGATCGGGTCGTGGACGCCGGCCAGCACCAGCGTTCCCGCTGCCGTTGCTGTCACGGAGTCCGAGAAATCATCGCGGCAGAGCATCCGGAAGGTTTCCCGTTTGGCATGGTCCGACGCACGGGACACGTCGTTGAAATAGGCGTCAACGATGTCGTCCGCCAGTGGTTCGCTCGTGAATTGATTGACCCAGGGCCCAAAGCTCGCGCGCGTCCGCGTCGCGCGCATCCAGCCCTCCAGGAGTTCATCGCTCAACGGCAGCACACTCGCCGGAGCAGGCGCGATCAGGATTTGTCCCAGCACGCGATCGGGGAACCGGCAGGCGATCCATTGGCTCCAGCGCCCGCTCATACTGTAGGCGGTCAGAACGAACTTCCCGACGCCTGCGTGATCGGCGACGGCGAGCACGTCGCGGCCGAACTCGTCCAGATCGAAGCCGATTTCTGGCCGGTCGGACGCGCCGTGCCCGCGCAGGTCAATGGCAATGAATCGAAGCCCCGTGAGGTCGAGGTGCTTGACGAGCTCGCGCCACGAGTGGCCCGAGCCCGCTCCGCCCCAGCCGTGCAGCGCGATAATGGCCAGCGGACCGGTTCCGACGGTCGTGTAGGCGATCGCCACACCGTCGACGGTTCGGACTCGTTCAACACGCGGCGTCTGGGTTGCCATATTCCCTCGCATCGAACGTCGTTGGCTTCAGATTACGGCACGATCAGCTCGATCGCCGTGGTTTCCGTGAATCCGCAGACCGAGAGCGCGCCCACGGTCTCACACGTTCTGAGGTTCGAGGACCCGTCTAAATGAATCGATCCGGTTGCTCCAGTGAACCGGCCGGTGCCGCCAGCAATGGATCCGTCGGCGATCCAGGATGCACTCGTGGCCCCGAACGCAGCCGTTCCGCTGTAGGTGCCCCGAATCGTGCCGCCATCTGCAGCCGTAATCACAAACGCCCCGTCGCTGACGTCGCCGGTCTGCAGGTTGATCTCCTCGCGGGCGATAAGAGTGTACTTCCCCAGGCGGGGCGCAATACCCTCCGCGAAGTCATCGGTGATGACGGTGGCATCCTGCGTGCCCGGATTGGTGATGAAGTGGCCGGTCTCAACGCCCTGCAGACTGGCCTGCCGTGCACCGCCGAGGGCCACGACAGCGCTCGCGGCCACCAAGCCTAAGACTCGCATCGCATGGAAAAACATAGCTGGTCTCCTTTCACGCAGGATGCCGCGTTCAGGCTGCGAAAGAAAGTAAGTTACTGGGCGCGGGACCGGTACTGGGAGACCTAGGGGGCTTCGCGATCGATTCCGCGCGCGATCTGGCGCACGCTTCGAAGCCAGATCGCGTCGGTGGGCAATTTGTTTGCGGCGGCTCGTCCTGCCGAAGTGGATCGAGAGGTGGTCGCTGACCAGTCTCCAGCAGCGCCTCGTCAAGACGGGCGGACGGCTGGTCAAACACGCGAGGTATTACTGGCTCCTGCTGGCGGAGAGTCACCTGACGCGGCGGCTGTTCGGGTCGATGCGCCGGCGCTGGGCGCTGCCCGTGCCGACCGGCTGACGGACGTCGTCGCAATCCACAACTTCGATGTCCGTGCTCGGTCATTGCGACGACCCTAGCCATGTCGCAGTTTCGTAGGTCGCCTGATCGTGTCGATCCCCTTGAACCAACCGGCTGCCACCATGCGCCAACACGTTGCGATCGGCTCCGTTTGCCTATAGTGTTGTCTCTCACTCGCCTCGTCACCCGAGGAGGACCTCGTGCGGAGTGTCTCGGCAGTCATCATTGTTGGATTGCTTGGGTCAACGGTCACAGGTCAAGCACCCGCGCGACCGCCGGTCATCGACGTGCACGTCCACAGCACCAACACGTCTCCGCAACAGGCGCTGGCGAGGATGAAATCCCTGAACATCCGCTTCTTAGTCGTCTCCAGCCTCACGAGCGACCTGCCGCAATGGGCCAGCGCGCTCGGTGTCACTCAGTTTTTGCCAGGGCTGGTCTTTCCATGCGCCGATGGCCGCGCACCAATCACTGGTCGTCCCTGCTTCGACAGCGGTACGGAGCTTCCCGATGTGACCTGGTTAACGGGCGAACTGAACGCCGGACGTATCAAAGCGTTCAGCGAACTCTCACCTCAATACTTGGGGATGTCACCGGCCGATTCCCGCATGGAACCTTACTGGCAACTGGCTGAACAGTTCGATCTGCCTGTCGGGATTCACATGGGGCCAGGCCCGCCGGGTATTGCCTATGATGCGAGCCCAGTCCCCTTCAAATCTCCGGCGTTTCGCATGGCCATGAGCGATCCTCTCCTGTTGGAGGACGTGCTGCTTCGGCACAAGCGTCTTCGCCTGTTTGTAATGCATGCGGGCTGGCCACAGCTCGAACGGATGATCGCGCTCATGTATGCGCATCCCAACGTGTACGTCGACGTCGCGGCTCTTCAATCGCGGGCACTCATGCCGAGGGCTGCGTACTATCGGCATCTCCGTGGTTTGGTCGACGCCGGCTTCGATAAGCGCATCATGTTTGGCTCCGACTTCCCTGATCAAGCCGGCCCTGGGATTGACGCCGTTTTGGGAGCTGACTTCTTGAGTGCGGAGCAAAAAGCCGACATTTTGTGCAACAACGCCCTGCGGTTTCTCCGGCTCAATTCATCGCTATGCGGCGCGTCAGCACCTTGAGGAAGACCGGATCCCCAGGGGGCTGATCGATCGATTCTGCGCCGAGACTCGCGAACGTGTCGGCGAAGCAGGTTCTGCCAGGGGGCGTCGCGATCGATTCCGCGCCGAAACTGGCGCACCCCTTCCATCATCACGATCGTGTCGGGGAAGCAGGTTCTGCCAGGGGGGCTTCGCGATCGATTCCGCGCCGGATTCTGGCGCACCCTTCAAACAAGATCGTATCGGGGGAAGCCGGTATTCCTCAGGGGGTTCATCGATCGATCCCCGCCGAGCCTCGCGCACGTGTCGGGAGGCTCCCCTCCGCCCATGTTCGTCTGATCGGATCAATCCGCGCCTGAAACTGGCGTACGGAGAAGCACGCGTATTGCTGATCCTGTACAAACGCCGCACCGCGCAACGCCTGCGTGGTTGCCGCTATATGTATTGAGCTTCTTCCTCTGGCGTCGAGAGCGACAACCCGAGGCTCATGATTGCCGCGATGGCAGCCGTGTTAACATCCGCGCGCACCGGGACAATGCGGTCGGACCGTCGCGTATGGACGGGAGGCGAGTGACCGGTCCACTCCATAGGTAGATCGACGGACTTCTTGAACGTCGGGGATGCGCACGTTGGAGATGGCGCGGTAGCGTAGTCCTGCACCATCACTGGAGGAGCCATGAATCTCGTTGTAGGTGCAACCGGAATGGTGGGGACGGAAATCTGCCGACTCTTGACATCGGCGGGCGAGCCCGTCAGAGCCATGGTTCGACGCACTTCCGATCCCGTCAAGGTGGAGATGCTCAAGACTCTAGGCGCAACCGTGGTGCAGGGCGACCTCCGGGATGCCAGGTCACTGAGAGCCGCCTGCCAGGGAGTGAAAGCCGTCGTCACCACAGCTTCGGCCATGCCCTTCGCCTACAACGCGAGCGATAACACACCGCATACGACGGACCTGGATGGTTATGTGAGCCTTTTGCCGATAGCTCGTGAAGCAGGTGTGGAGCAATTTGTGTACACGTCGTTCCCGCCACTCGCGGCCTCATTTCCACTGCAGGATGCCAAGCGCGCTGTGGAACGGGCGCTGCGCGAGAGCGGATTGACCTATACGATCTTGCAGCCGACATACTTCACAGAGATCTGGCTCAGCCCTGCGGTCGGATTCGACTACCCCAACGGCAAGGCTGTCATCTACGGAACGGGTGACAACCCTATCAGCTGGATTTCCTTGCGGGACGTGGCCCAGTTCGCAGCGGCCAGCGTAAAGAGTCCGCTGGCCCACAACGCGACGGTCAAATTGGGCGGGCCCCAAGGTCTCAGCCCTTCCAATGTGATCAAGATCTTCGAGCGGATGAGTGGCAAATCCTTTGAAGTGACATATGTCCCTGTCGAGGCGCTACAAGCTCAGTTGGCTGGAGCCACCGACCAGATGCAGCAATCGTACGCTGGTCTGATGCTCGGTTATGCCAGTCACACGGCAATTGATATGGCCGCGACGCTGAAGACATTTCCACTGACGTTACGCACGGTCGAAGATTACGCCCGAAGTGTGCTGCTATCGTAGCCAAGGCCACTTACGAAGAGCTCGGAACGGTTTCACCGGTATCCCCAGGGGGCCTTGGTGATCGATGTGGTGCGGCGTCCTCTTCGACGCGCGCCCTTGGATCCCCCTGCTCGCGACCAATCGTTTGGCAGCAGAGAAAGACGCGCCGATTCTGCGCGCAAGTCACGTACCGCGATGCAGTCGATCGATGACAACCGATTCGGCGGCGCCGAAATGTGGCTGACGCGGATGGCCGCGGCCAGTCTCGTCTGTCTTCTGATGGCCGCCTGCACCGAGACACCGGCGCAGCCTCGCGACACGACCTTGCCCACGGGCCGATGGACCGGCGGCGGCACCTGCCTGTCTGTGGCAGTTGACGGCTGCGATCTGGTCGTCGGTTGCGGCCATGGTCAGTTTGCGCAACCTGAGGTTCACGCTGACGGCACGTTCGCGGTCAGCGGCACGTATCGCATCGAGGTGGGGCCCATCAGCATCAACCCGGCACCGCCCGCGACGTTTTCAGGCATCCTGAGAGGCGAAACGCTGACGCTCAGCGTGGCGCCCAGCGATCCGTCGCTGCGGCCGGCATCGTACGTGCTGCAGCTGATCACGGGTACCGGCAAATGCGCGGTGCCGTGCGTCTGAATAACGACGCGGGATAATTGCCCGCGTGATTCCACGTTTCTTGGCCATCGCCCACCGAAATCGCAGGACGGGGAGACCGTGTATCCACCAGGGGACCTGTTCGATCGTTCTGCCCCGGATTCTGGCGCACCGTCAAGCGCGATTGTGTCGGTGGGGCGTGGCGCTGGGTCGTCGTGATCATCGCGAATTGCGCCTCCGCTCGGAGTAGACCCTTTGATTCTCGGACGGGTGCAGATCGAGAACGAATCCGCAACGCTCACACTTCATGTAGGCGCCGCCATCCTCCACGGGATGCATTCCATCGTGAGCTTCACCGACCCCGCGGAATTCCCATCGAAAGCGAGACAGGTGTGTTTTCTGGCATCGCGGGCACCCTGTACGAGGTCCGACACCCCGCGCCCGAGGAATCGTATCCATGAGGATCCAAGCTACCAGCAGCAAGAGCCCGCCAGCGGGGTAGATGGCGAAGAGCCAGAGCCAGCTCATCAGTTAAGTCTACCCGAGCGACCTGAACAGTTCATGTGGAAAGGCCGGGAGTATCTCGCACATTCGTCGGAGAGATCCGGGAACCATTGCGGCAGGGTTGAGCCACACGGCCGAACAAAGAGTTGAAATCTCAGAGACACGCCGGGCGCGCTGCGGGACTGGGTATCTGTTGCAAGGCCCGTTTTGGCTTCTCTGGCTAGGACGTTGGTCTTGCCGTCGCTGGCTTACGGCCGCAGGTCGGTTGCATGAACCGTGAGCTGCCATTCCAGTTCAGTGAAGGTGCGGTCCCATCGGTGGCCACAAGTGCCGCACTGGAAGGACAGCATGCGGTGGGTGGCGCTAATCGACACCGCGGTCACGCCGCCACGGCCGTCAAGGCATATGGGGCATGGTGGAGCGGTGGGCGGCATGGTAGAGCGGTGGGCTTGGGTAAAGAGGTCGTCAGTCAATGTCAGTAACCTTCGTTGTGGACCACGGCGTACACGACGCCGCCAGCGATGACGATGATCACGATCTCGATCGCGACGACCAGAATTGCGAACCAGTCACGCTTAATGTTGGTGCTCACCTATGTGCCCTTTCTCCTCACATAGGACTGCGAGATCGCTCGGCGAACCGGCTCAGCGAGGCGGGCCTGATGATCGACCGGAAGTCATACCCAGGCAGTTGCCGGGTATCCGACACCGGACGCCTGCCACCGCTTCGAGATTTGCCATGACGGTCAGAAAATTGATGGAGGACTGCGGGCTGACCATGCGCAGCAAGGCATCTGAAGCGCAGCCAACGGCCGAACAGTTGACGCCTCGCCAGCGTGAATTGGGCGAGCTGTTGGCTGCGCTCTTAGTGGCGGACTACAAGGCGTTTCCGCCGGCTTCGGACAATTCCCCGAGAGGAACCCACCGTGAGTGAGACGGCGAATCTACCGTCAGCGGAACTCGGAAACTCTGGGCCTGCCGCGGATGTCGTCAGGTCTGGTGTCGCTGCCGCGGCGGCCGTGCTCTCCCCGGCCGGCCGGCCGCCCCAGCTCAATGCTTTGACAACGGGCAGACGCTCCGCGGCAGTCCAGAACCTATTAGCGCCCGCCAAAAACGAGATCGAGCAGCAGGTGATCACTGACCTGGGGGGCGATCTGGATGGCCTCCCGATCGCGCTGGGGCGGTTGGTGAATGCCTTCAGCGAGACGACGCTCATGCTCCAAGGCCTGTTCACGCGCATGGAGGGCGAACCACTGACAACCAAGGGCCGATCGCGGGCGATGTTCGCGGCGTATCTGCAACTGCTCGATCGTGAACTTCGCCTCGGTCACCCGACAGCGTGAATCCCACGCTCATTCGCTTGATCGAGACGGACTTCGGGGCGTTCAGGGTCACCGAGGGGCAGCTCCGCGAGGAGCGCGAGGCGGCGCGGCAGCAGTTGAAAACGCTGATTGCGGAGCGGCAATCCGCGCGCATGCCAGCGGAACTCCAGGCGGCTGTGGTTCCAACTGCGAGCACCCGTATCCCCAGGTGGCCAGTCCGATCGATCCGCGCCGGATCGTGGCGCACCCCGTCCATCATCACGATCGTGTCGGGGGAGAGCGGTTACCCCAGGTGGCCTTCGTGATCGATCCGCGCCGGATTCTGGCGGACGCGCGAAGCGAGATTGTGTCGGAACACCCGTATCCCCAGACCGGGTAACCCCAGGGGCCTGATCGATTCGATTCTGCGCCGGATTGTGGCGGACGCGTGAAGCGAGATTGTGTCGGGGAGCACCCGTATCCCCAGGGGGCCTCTTCGTTCGATTCCGCGCCGGATTCTGCGGCACCCCGTCCATCATCACGATCGTGTCGGGAAAGCGGGTTCTGCCAGGGGGCTTCGGGATCGATTCCGCGCCGAGACTTCGCCAACGTATCGGGGGAAGCGGGTTCTGCCAGGGGGCCTTCGCGATCGATGCCGCGCCGCAAACTGGCGCACCCGTCCATCATCACGATCGTGTCGGGAGCACGGGTATTCCCAGGTGGCCTGATCGATCGATTCCGCGCCGGATTCCGACCCGCTCGTGAACCACGCGCGCTACTGGAGCGGTCTTTCGGCCGGGTGGCCTGATCGATCGATCCGCGCCGAGACTCGCGCACGTGTCTGGCCGCGCTGATGAGGTAGTTGCGAAAGTCGTCCCAGACACCCCGCCATCCCTAAATCGATCGCGATCGGCTTCCATCGGTCGTGACCGAGAGCGTTCATCGAAGGGGCAGATCGAACACCACAATGTCCGACTCTTCCCGTGCCCGATCGAAAATGATTTCGCGACCGTCCACAGATACGTCGAAGTCGCCGATGAGCAGCTTGCGTCCGAGATTGGTGAGTTGCCGCTCGCGACCGGTCTTGAGATCGACACCCCAGAACTCCTTATGCGAGATGTCTCCTTTCATGATAACCAGCGCGTCGTCCCCACCTAGAAAGGCCAGACGCCTGGCGCCCCGAGTGAGAATCAGGTTCGGCACGGCGCGGGGCGCGCCGTCCGCCCTCACCGCCTTCACGGAAAAGGTCGTGCCCACGTCCGCGCCCGAATAGACGAGAAACTGTCCGCTCGGAGACCAGACCGGATCGACCGAGTACTCTTTTGCCAGCAGAACCGGCGTCCCGCCGGCGACAGGGATCTTGAACAGGTGGGGCTCGCCATCCCGATTGGCCGCGACCGCTAACCATTGGCCATCCGGCGACCATGCGGGCGCTCCGCGCACGTCGAGCTCTTCGGCGATCCGGCGCGTGCCGGTTCCGTCGGCGTTCATCACGTACAGTTGCGTCAGCCCACGTCTTTGCGCCGAGAACGCGAGGCGTTGACCGTCGGGTGCAATGGCTGCTCCGCCGAGAGGGCGCCCTTCGAGGCCACTCCACAGCTCAGTGGACGTGCCGTCCGCGAGCTTCAGGAGGCCGTCCGTTCCGGCCTTTGGCGCGCGATAGATGATGTATCCAGGCCCCGCTCGCGGCGACAAGCCGCGTGCGGTCGGAAGTGAGATTGGACTGGCGCCGGATTCGTCGGTGACGCGGTCGGCAATTGGCACTCGCCACAGACCCGCCTTCGACCGTGAAACGGTCGCGACCAGGCGTCGACCATCTGCGCTGGCCGCAAGAGACGTGTACTCCTCGACGCCCGTGCTGATGCGGTGGGGAACACGACGTTCGAGGTCCATCGAGTAGATCCAAGGCCCGGATCCGTCATCGTCGGTGGCGAGATACAGCAGCGTTCGATTGCCCAACAACGTTGGAAAGGTCACGCGTGAGTTGTGGAAGGTCAGCCGCTCGGGTTCGCCGCCGGTCGGCCGAATGCGCCAGACGTCGCTTTCTTCGAGCGGCAAACCCTGGACGAAGTAGATGAACGCGCCGTCATGCGACCAGACAGGAAAGTGGTTGTGGAAGCCTGGCCGCGCAGCGTAGATTTGCCGCCCGACCTTCTGGTCGAGCTCGGTGACGGACATCGGATCGCCTGGCGCCGGCGGGTGGAACACGATGCGTCTACCATCGGGCGACCAGTCGAGCTCGGAAACGCCTTTCAGGTAGGGCCGAAGCGGCCCGCCCATCGTGGGAACCACCCACCCGGCATCGACCAAGCCGCCGCCGCTGGCGGGATTGGGTACGCGACTCCAGAGGGTAACCAGCGAGCCGTCTGGAGAAAAGCCAACGGTGCGGGTGGCGGGATTCCGCAGCTCCAGTACGCTGCCGTTCGTAAGGTTGTGGACGTCGCCGGTGCCGACCTGGCTGACCCACGCGTCCCAGGTTCCGTCGCGGTCGGAGAGAAAGGCGACGAACTTGCCGTCGCGCGAAATGGCGGCGTGCTGCTCCGCTCCCTCGAGATCGGTCAACCTCGTGAACTTCGCGCCTTCCAACGGATTCCGCCAGAAGTACTCCGAACGCTGAAGCTGCCACGTCGTCACACTTCCGACGATCAGCAGACCCGCGGCGGCCGCGGCCCACCTCGCGACTCGGGTCGCAGGCGCAGCCGGTTTCAGGCGATCAGGACTCGCCCCCGGGAAAGCTGGCGCTCCGCCTGAGGAGACACCGGCGCCCAGCGCTTCATCGATTTCGAGGCGCGCGTCGCCAATGTCGCGTAACCGGCGCGTCGGATCTTTTTCGAGACAGCGTTGGACCAATCGCCGGATGCTCGGCGGCGTTTGCGCAGGCCCGGCATTCCAATCAGGCTCGACTGTCAGGATCGCCGCGATGGTGTCGGAGGCGGTCTCGCCGCGAAACGCCGGCCGGGCCGTCAACATCTCGTACAGCACGCAGCCGAACGACCAGATGTCTGTCCGCTTGTCGACGGCCTTCCCACGCGCTTGCTCCGGACTCATATAGGCCGCCGTGCCCGCAATCACACCTTCTAGCGTGTCCTCGATTGCGAGCGGCCGCATCTGCGACAAGTCGTTTCCCGTTCCCTCCCGCGTAAACACCTTCGCCAGCCCGAAGTCGAGCACCTTCACGGTGCCGTGAGGTGTGATCTTGATGTTGGCCGGTTTCAGATCGCGGTGGATGATGCCTTTCACATGCGCGGCTTCGAGGGCCTCCGCGATCTGCCCCGCGATCGTGAGCGCCTCCCGAATCGGCAGCGGACCCGACGTCAGACGCGCGGCGAGGGTCTCGCCTTCCACGAGTTCGAGCACCAAGCCGCGGACGCCTTCGGCCTCCTCCAACCCATAGATCGCACCAATGTTCGGGTGGTTCAGCGTCGCCAGCACCCGCGCCTCGCGTTCGAAGCGCGCCAGTCGGTCCGGGTCTGAAAGGAAGACGTTTGCCACGACTTTGATCGCGACATCGCGGCCGAGCGTCGTATCGCGGGCCCGATACACGTCGCCCATCCCGCCCGCGCCGAGCAGGGAAAGAATCTGATGCGAACCGATCTGCCGGCCCGCGAGCGACACATGGTGGTGATCAGCCAGGACGTGCGCCACCACCTCGTCAATCGGCGCTTCGAGAAACCGCTCCGCTGTCGGCGCGTGCGCCAGGAGCGCATTCACCTCCTGTCGCAGCGCGTCGTCGTGTCCGCATGCTGCTGCCACGAACGTGGCGCGCTCGCGAACATCGCGGAGCAGCGCAGCGTCGCAAACGTCCTCGACACGGCGCCGTCGCTCGGGGTCCAAGACCGCCCTGCTCATTCGAGCTCACGAAGCAACCAGAGTTTCGCCAATCGCCAGTCGCGTTTGACGGTGTCGGGTGAAACGTGGAGGACTTCCGCCGTCTCCTCGACGCTCAAGCCTCCGAAGAAGCGCAATTCGATCACGCGACTCTTCCGATCGTCAACCGCCGCCAATGCCTCCAAGGCGCGATCCAGGGCCAGCACGTCCACTGCTGGTTCAGGCGAGGTGACGAGCCCGTCGTCCAGCGTCACCCGCTCGGCGCCGCCCCCGCGTTTCTGATACCCGCGCGACCGCGCGTGATCGACCAGCACGCGTCGCATCAATCGGGCTGAAATCCCGAGAAAGTGCGCACGATCCTCCCAGCGGACGCGCCGTGCGTCGGTCAGTCGCAGAAACGCCTCATTCACCAACGCAGTCGTCTGTAACGTGTGGCCACGCCGCTCCCGCCGCATGTACCCACGAGCCAGGCGGCGCAACTCCGCCTCCACGAGCGGAGTCAGCTGCTCGAGCGCGCGATCATCGCCGTCGCCCCACGCCCGCAGCAGCTCAGTGACCGCTCCGGGTAACGGTGTCTCCAAGACCTTGTCGTTGGGGCAGTATCGCACATTGTCCACGAGGTCGGCCGACGCTAGAGCTCGCAGTTTCTCGAACGTTTTTGCCGATGTTCACCCTGCAGACCGGCGTTCCCGCATTCCACCGTGAGGGAGTCTCTCGAGTTGATTCGTGGGCGATTTACGCCCACAATCCGAGGAGTTTTGCCATGCGCAGATCTGTTTTATTCCTTCTCGCCGCTGCGTGTGTGCTGCAGTCTCACCTGATTCACGCTCAGGGGTTGACCGGAGCCCTGATTGGAACCGTCAAGGACGCACAGGGCGGCGTCCTGGCGGGTGCGGTTGTGCGCGTCAGCTCGCCGGCGCTGATTGGCGGGCCGGCGACACTGACAACGAACGAGAAAGGGCAGCTGCGCTTCCCGGCGCTGCCTCCGGGTTTGTACGTACTCGACATCGAGTTCCAGGGATTCAGCACGTATCACGAAGAGGACGTCCTCATCGGGGCAGGCGCCACTATCGAGAGAACGGCGGTCCTGACGCTGGCAGATCTCGCGGAATCGGTCGCGGTCGAGGGAGCGGGCTCACGCATCGAAGCACGAGACTCCGGATTCATGACTCGCTTCGGTCCCGAGGACCTCAGAGCCATCCCGACGCGACGGGTGAGTATGTTCGATTCCATCAGGGCCGCCCCCGGCGTCTCGCCCACCTCGCCCGGAAGCCCCACCGCCACGACCGTGTCGGCGTTCGGCTCCGGCACCAACGAGAACCAGTTTCTGATCGACGGCACGAACTTCACGTGCCCGTGCAGCGGCATCGCGCGGGCCGAGCCGGGCGTCGACTTCATCCAGGAAGTGCAAGTCCAATCCGTGGGGGCGTCCGCCGAGTTCGGCAGCGTGCAGGGCGCGGTGATTAACGTCATCACCAGGCAGGGAAGCGAGAAATTTTTGTATGACGGGTCGTACTATGGACAGCCGGCGGGTCTGACCAGCCAGCCGGTACGGCGTCCCGTCCCCAGCTCCGGCGGACTGCAAAGTGGCTACGAGCGCGACAGGTATCGTGACCTCACGACGAACGTCGGTGGCCCTGCGATTCGCGATCGCCTGTGGTTCTTCACGGGATACCAGTATCTGCGCGATTACGACAGTCAGCCGGGCGCCAGCCCGCAGTTCCCGAGGACCTACGAGCAGAACAAGATCTTCGCGAAGCTCACGTGGAAACTGGCTCCGGGCTGGCAGTTGCTTCAAAGCATCCATAACGAGTCCTGGGTCAACCCGGAGCTCCCCACGTTCGTAAAGCCGTTCGAAGCGACCATGCGCTCGCACGCATCCGTGCCGGCCATCACCTTCGGCGACCTGACGCACGCATCCGCGAATACGTTCTGGGATGTGCGCGCCGGACGGTTCGTGTACGACCGAGAAGACGACCCGAGCACCGGGAATCGGACGACAATGGGCCGGTTCGACCAGTTGACGGGTGTCTCGAGCGGCGCTCCGCAAACCTTCGGCGGATCGAACATCATTCGCACGACCGCCAAGGCGACCGTCAGCCGCTTCCGGCCCGGCCTGTGGGCCGCCGATCACGAATGGAAGATGGGTGCGCAGTTCGACCGGGGCGACCACCACGTGCCCTCGGTCATTCCGACGGGTGTGAGGTACGTCGACAACGGTGGACAGCCGTTTCAGGCCATCTCACGGGCGCCCTCACACGAAGGCGGAGTCTCCCTCACGGCCTCCGGATTCGTGGCCGACACCATCACGAGGGGTGGGCTGACGATCAGCGCCGGACTGCGGTTCGACCACAGCCGCGCGATCATCCAGGACCTCCACACGCTCGATCCCGAAGGACGTGAAACCGACCAGATCGTCAACGGCTTGGGAACGCTGTACACGTGGAACGTGTTCTCGCCGCGCTTGGGCGTCACGAGGAAACTGACCGCCGACGGCCGCACGGTGCTGCGCGCGAGCTACGGCATGTTCCGCCAGGGCCTGCTGACCGGTGAATTCGCTGCGATTCACCCCGCCTCGACCCCGACCACGACGGCCGCGTTCGATCCGGCGACCGGCGGCTATACGACCATCGTCAAAGTGGATGACCCCAAAATCAACCTGCAGATCGATCCGGAGACGCGCTCGCCCCGCTCGGAGGAGTATTCCATTGGCTTGGATCGCGAGGTCGGGCGCAAGCTCGCGGTGGCGATCGCGTACGTCGGCAAGAAAGGCAGCAACTTCGTCGGATGGACAGATGTCGGCGGTCAATATCGCGAGGAATCCAGGACCTTGCCCGACGGCCGCAGCGTGCCGGTGTTCGTGCTCACCAATTCCCCGGCCGCTCGCCGGTTCTTGTTGACGAATCCAGAGGGGTATTCGTTGACGTACAACGGGCTCGTGATGGTCGTCGAAAAACGCCGAGCCGCCGGTTGGCATGCGTTTGGTACGTATACGTTTTCACGGGTCTCGGGGTTGCAGGCCTCCAACGGGAGCGCCGCTGCGAGCGCGCAGGTCAGCTCGGTCGCCGGCGCGACTCAGTTGACGTTCGGGCAGGATCCGAACAGTCTCATCAACGCGCGTGGCCGGCTGCCGAACGATCGCCCGCACATGTTCCGTGTCATGGGCTCCGTGGACGTGCCACGGACCGGCTTGGTGATCGCGGCGAATCTGCAGTATTTCAGCGGCAAGCCGTACGCCGCGTCGGCGCAGCTGACGCTGCCGCAGGGCAGCCAGCGCATTCTTCTCGAACCCCCGGGCTCACGTCGAATGTCGTCGCAATCGCTGCTCGATGTGCGTGTGTCGAAGACGATCGCCGTCGGTGGCGTCGGACACGTCGAGGTGCTGGTCGACGTGCTCAATGCGCTCAACGACACAGCAGAAGAGGGCCTGGCTACCGACAACCTATTCAGCCCGAATTTCGCTGCGGCCACAATCTTCATGGATCCCCGGCGTGCGATGATCGGCGTGAGGCTGAACCTCGGCCGGTGATCGTGTGCGACGAATATCGCCGACCAGGTCTCCTCAAGCCTTTTCTCTGCACTGAGTCCGGTGTTTCTGGAATGTTTTTGCCGATGTTCACCCTGCAGACCGGCGTTCCCGCATTCCGGTGTGAGGGCGGCCTCATGACCGCCCGAAGGAGAGGACGCCATGACGAGGACATCGCGAAACGTGACAGTCGGCTTGGTTGTGACACTCGGGCTGGCAGGTGTTGGATGGACCGTTTCGGCGGATCAAGTCCAATCCTTAACTCTGCCGGAGGCGGACGCAGCCCAAGCTTCGCCTGACAACGGAGATCGCGGTCGAGGACAACACGCAGCTTCGGAGGTGGTGGACTGGAATCAGATCTTCATCGACACGCTCATCGCGACGAATACGGCGAACTCTGCGAGTCAACGGCTCGGAGCGATCGTGCACACTGCGATCTTCGATTCGTTCAACGGCATCGAAAAGCGCTACACCCCGATTTTCGTTCACACCAGCGCCCCCGAGGGCGCGTCGCGGCGCGCGGCGGTTATCGCTGCCGCGCACACAGCACTCGTCGGCCTGTTCCCATCTCAACAATCGACGCTCGATGCCAACTATGCGATTTCCCTCACGGCTCTGAGCGACGAGTGCAACGACCGCGGCCAATCGCCCACACGTTTGGCCCGGTGCACCACACATATCGAGCGCGGCATTGCCTGGGGTACCGAGGTGGCGCAGGCCGTGCTCGCCTGGCGCGCGACCGATGGGTTCGGCGCGAGCTACCCTCCGTTCACCGGAGGAACCGCGGTCGGCCAGTGGCGGCCGACACCGCCAGCGTTCGGACCGATGAGCGCTCAGGGGTTGGCATTCACGACGATGTTCGTCCTCGTCAACAACACCCAGTTCGAGCCCGGATCACCGCGAGGTCTGACGAGCGCCACCTACACTGACGATTTCAACGCCGTCAAGACGCTCGGTCGCAAGACCGGCTCGACGCGCACCGACGATCAAACGGCGCTCGCGCTGTTCTGGGACGGCAATGCCAGCGTCCACTGGAATCAGGCAGCGAACCAGATGGCCCGTGCCAACCACCTGTCGTCGTCCGACGCCAACCGCCTGCTGGCGGTCCTGAACATTGCGATGGCAGACACCGCGTTCACAACGTGGAGCGGAAAGCGATTCTACGGCAGCGTTCCGAGCGCAGTAACTTGGCGGCCGGTGACCTCGATCCCGCTGGCGGACACCGACGGCAATCCGGACACCGCTGCCGATCCGGCATGGGTGCCGCTCATCACCACACCGTCGCACTCGGAATACCCTGCTGGACATCCCAGCCAGAATGGCGCGGGCGCGACCGTCCTCCTCAGGCAATTCGGACCAGGGCAGACCTTTACGCTGACGACGACCGGGCAGCCGAGCCGCACCTACACCAGCATTGCGCAGGCACGCTTGGACGGGGATAACGCCCGAATCTGGGGCGGCATGCACTATCCGAGTACGGTGCTCATCAGCGACGCTCTCGGTGAGGCGATCGCCACATACGTCGATCGAAACTCCATGAAGCGGCTCCGCGGTCAAGACGACGACGGGAGATGACGACGGGAGATGACGACGAAGATCACCGGGAACGGTGGACTGCACTTGCGAAGAACGCGATTGTAATCGGGGCCGTTCCAAGTTAGTCCGCCATCTGCACATCGGGTGGTTGATATCGATGGTCAATGTGGCTGCGTGATTCTGTTTCTCACTAGGCTGGCTGCATGCGGCGGCAATGGGGCGCCCACCGCGCCTGCTACCGGCCTTACCGTCACGGTGGGGAGCGGGTATCCGCCCAGGGGGCGTCGCGATCGATTTCGCGCCGAGACTCGCGCATGTGTCGGGGAAGCGGGTTCTGCCGGGGGCTTCGGGATCGATCTTGCGCCGAGACTCGCAACCGTATCGGGGCGACCGGGTATCCCGCAGGGGCTTGATCGATCGATCCGCGCCGGATCGTGGCGCACCCGTCGAAGCACGATCGTGTCGGGGGCGAGGGGAGACGGCAAAGTCAGGCAAGACTCGTTGGGTGCCAATTTCGACAAACCGTCTCCAAGCCCTGCTCGATTACCTCCGTCTTGACGTCGAGGGTCAGCGGAGGTCTCTGAAGCTTTGGTGTTCAGCAACGTCATCGGTCAGCCAATCGGAGACTTCCGATCCGCGTGGAAGCGGACGCTTAAGCTAGCGAACATCGCTGACCTCCGCTGGCACGATCTCCGCCATGAATACGCCTCTCGGCTGGTGGAGCGTGGCACGCCGCTATCTCAGGTTCGAGACCTGCTCGGACATGCGTCGATCACAACGACAGAGCGCTATGACAATCAGCGTCCAGAAGCCTTGATGGAAGCCGCCAAACGATTGGAAACTGGCGAGACTTTCACAATTCCTTCACAGCAGGCTGTCGGCGACACGAATCCGGTGGATTCTGACGACGCTAAGGGTGACGCTAAGCTGTTGGAAGATGACGGCTTGTCAGAAGGGAGGAGTGGGGTGGGTAACGGGGTTCGAACCCGCGACTTCCGGAGCCACAGTCCGGCGCTCTACCACTGAGCTATACCCACCACATGGACTACGAATCTCGTCATTTGATCGGCTTGTTGCCTCGACGGCATAGCCGCCCCACTTGACGAGTCGCCAAACCATCAGTCTAACAAATTTTGCCGCGTCTTGCGGCCGCGCAGCGTGTTTGGGTTAGGCTGATGGCTTGATGCTGGTGCCTGGCACCTCTCGACCCGCACGCGTCGCGACGGCCGCATTCCTCGCCGCGTTCACGCTCGCCGTGTCGGCCGCCGCGTCGAAAGATCCTGAGCCCGTCGACCTGCCCGGCCTGCTCGCTCGCATCGGCGAGCGCGTCCAGGCCTACTACGCCCGGGCGCAGAGCATCCTCTGCATCGAAACCGTTCGTCTCCAACCCATGGACTTGAACTTCGTGTCCGCGGACCACGTGCGCAAGCTGGTGTACGAGTTGCGCGTGTCCTGGGAACCGTCCACGGCCGGTTCGGTGCCCGAAGCCAACGTCACGCGGCAGCTCATCTCGATCGACGGACGGCCGCCGAAGCCGAAAGAGGAGCCCGGCTGCCTCGATCCAAAGCCCGTCGCGCTCGATCCGCTCTCGTTCCTGCTGCCGCACCATCAGCGCGAGTACAAGTTCACCTACAAGGGCAACGGCCGGGCCGGCGACCGCGCCGCCGTGCTGATCGACTACGCTCCGGCCGGCTCGCCGCCGCCCGAAATCACGTGGAACGACTCGTGTGTGTCGATCAACCTGCCCACGCGCACGACCGGGCGCCTCTGGATCGACGTCGCCAGCGGCAACGTGCTGCGCATTGACGAAAAGGTGACGGGCCCCTACGACATCGAGGTCCCGAAGTCTGAACAGCGGAAGGGCTCGAACGCCTGGCTCACGCTCGATCGCGCCGACTCGACCATCCGCTACAAGACGGTGGTGTTCACCGATCCCGAGGAAGTGGTGATGCTGCCGGAGTCGATGGAGATGATGTCCGTCATCCGCGGATCGGGGACGCCGCGCCTGCGCATCAGGCAGGACTACACGAGCTACCAGCGCTTCGTGACCGGCGGCCGCATCGTCCAGGAATAGCGCGCTCCGTCAGAGCGCGTCGACCGCCGCTTTCGCGCACACGCCGTCCTGCTGGCTCGTGCCGCCCGACACGCCGACCGCGCCCACGATCGCTCCGCTGACAACGAGCGGCACGCCGCCCTCGACCGGCACGGCCCCATCGAGGCCGAGAATTCTCAAGCCGCCCGGCGTCTCCGTCAGGGTGTCCTGGAACGCCTTCGTCGGCCGCTTGAACAGCGCCGCCGAGCGCGCCTTCGCCACGGCCACCTTCACGCTGCCGTTTTGCGTATCGTCCATCTTCTCGAAATAGACGAGCTCGCCCGCGATGTCGACAATGGCCACGGCCATAGTCCAGGTGTTACGCCGCGCCTCAGCGACGGCCGCGGCCGCGGCACGCCTGGCGGGTTCGAGCAGGATGGACGCGCCATAAGACTGGGACATGCGCAAAGTATGGCAAACCCCGGACGATTTGCAGAATCTTCCGCGGCCCCACGATTTTGTAAGCGGCGGCAGATGACTCGATGGTCACGTCCCATCTGCGGCACACCTTAACCGTGGTTAACCTGCGGGCCTGCCGGCAGTTGCGGGCACTGGGCACGGTCGCGCAGCGATTACAGGATGCGGCACGGTTCGCGCAAACGTTCCGTACGCTTCTGGAGTATCCACATGGACCAAGCCTTGGCCCCGTCACTCGTACCCTCGCCACATATCGTGTTCCGCGACGGCCTGGGTGAACGGCGGCGCGTCACCGATCCGACCGGCAGGGAATCGGTCGACCTCTGGTACGTCAGCAGCGAACTCCCGAGCGCCGCTCTCGAGGCGGCGCTGCGCGATCGCGTGAAGCGGCTGGCGAGCTTCGAGCACACCTCGGTGAACCACGTCCACAGCGTTGATCGTGTGAACAACGGCGCGACACTCGCGGTCATTTCAGAGTCGGCCTTCGGCGTCCGCCTCGCGGACCTCCTCGTGGCCGCCGAGAAACATCACCTGTCGCTCGACATCAGCGCCGCGTTGTGCGTGATCAGGCAGTACCTCCCGGCGATCGGCGCGCTCTACGACCGCGACCACGAAATGGGCCACGGCGCGTTCGGGCCGGAACGCCTGATCATTACGGCGGGCGGACAGGCGATTGTCGTCGACCACGCGATGGGCGCGGCGCTCGAGCACTTGCGCTACTCGCGCGAACGGTACTGGAAGGATCTCCGCGTCGGGCTGCCGCGCTCGGCGGGGCTGCCGCATTTCGATCACCGCGTCGACGTCATACAGGTCGGCCTCGTCGCGCTGTCGCTGATTCTCGGACGCAGCCTGACGGACGAGGAGTACCCGACGAAGGTGCCCGAGTTGGTCGCGTCGGCGTGGGCGATTTCGGCGGCCGGCGACCTTCAGCCGCTGCCGGCGGTCCTGCGAGCCTGGCTGTCGCAGGCACTCCAGATCGATCTCCGCAGCGCGTTCACCTCTGTCGCGCAAGCCGGCGCCGAGTTCGAGCGGATGCTGTCATCGGTCGGCTACGCCTCCGACACGACGAGCCTGGAACGATTCCTCGCGCGGTATCAGGAAAAGGCCGGCCCGATCGCCCCGGCTCCCACAGCCGCCCGGATGCCTGTCCGCAACGAGAAGCCGACGCCAACGATTGCCGCGGTGCCGCGACCGGTCCCCGTCCCGCCACGCGCCGAACCGTGGCTGCGCGTGGAATCGCTTCACACCGATCCCGTCGGGGCGCAGCCGCGCCTGACCGCCGTACCCCGGGTTGAATCGCCGCCGCCCGTCGAGGTAACACCTCGCGCCGAGGCGCCACCGCGGGTCAACTTGCCGCCGCGCCCGGAATTTACGCCGCGCCACGAATTCACCACGCGGCCGGACTTCGCGACGCCTCCTCACTTTGCCCGGAAACCGGAATTCATGCCGGCGAAAGACGACGTTGAGATCGAGGTCGAGGCGCCGTCGCGGTTCGAAGCCGCTGCGAACACCGAGCCGACCCCGTCAGCCGAGGCGAAATCGGAGACGTCGCGCTTCGATCTGACTCCTCGCACGGATTTCTCGACCGGCTTCGACTTCTCGGCTGAATCCGATGAGGTGCCCGACATGCCGCAGCCCAAGCCGCGTCTGGCCGTGTCGAAGCGGTCGAGCGTCATTGCCGCTGCTGTCGTGCTGGTCGCGCTGACCGGCGGCGGGATGCTCGCTGCGCGCCGCTACGCGCTCGCCGGCGCGGGCGGCGGCGACACCGGGACGCTGACGGTCACCTCGAATCCGATCGGCGCGCAGGTTCTCGTGGATCGCGAATCCAAAGGCGTGACGCCGACAACGCTGACGCTCGCCGCCGGAACACACTCGGTCGAGCTGCGCGGGGTCGGCGAACCGCGAACCATCTCGGTGGCCGTGACCGCCGGCGCGCAGCTGCAGCAGTACATCGAGCTCGCGAGCGCCCATTCTTCGATGGGTCGCCTCCAGGTCCGGACCGATCCGCCGGGCGCCCAGGTGACTATCGATGCCCTTCCGAGAGGCAGCGCGCCAATCATGATCGGGAACCTCGATCCGGGCGAACACACGGTCGTGCTGACGAGCGATGCCGGAACCTCCACGCAGACCGTGACCATCGAAGCGGGCGTCACCGCCTCGTTGAATGTTCCGATCGTGGCGCGCGAGGTCTCGCCCCAGTCGGGCTGGCTCTCGGTCTCGTCGCCCGTCGACGTGCAGCTGTTCGAGGGCGGCCGCCTCCTCGGCAGCAGCCAGACAGACCGCATCATGGTCCCGTCGGGCACGCATCAACTCGAGCTCGTGAACGACACGCTCGGCTATCGCACGACGCGCAGCGTGCAAGTGGCGCCGGGTAAAATCGCCGCGGTAGTCGTCAAGCTCCCGATGGGATCGGTGGCGATCAACGCGATCCCCTGGGCCGAAGTCTGGATCGACGGCAACCGCATCGGCGAGACCCCCATCGGCAATCAGCCAGCGACGATCGGCCATCATGAGATCGTGTTCCGTAATCCCGAGCTGGGCGAGAAGACCCAGGCGGTCACCGTGACGCTCACGACGGCGGCGCGGCTGAGCGTCGATATGAGGAAGAAATGACCTTTAATGCTCGTCGCGCCTGCGTGGGCGGGCTCCTCCTCGCCGCGATCGGCACGTGGCCGGAGGTCACCTTCGCCGAGGACCCGCTGACCGCCGCTCGCGACCTGTACGCCGCCGCCGCCTATGAGGATGCCCTGGCTGCCCTGGATCGTCTCCGAGCGGGTGGCGTCGCGAAGGTGGATGACAATCGCGCCGTCGACCAATACCGCGCGTTCTGCCTACTGGCGCTCGGCAAGTCGAGCGAGGCGGCGAAGGCCATCGAAGCCGTCGTGTCGGCCGACCCCTCGTACTACCCCTCCAACAACGACGCCTCGCCGCGCGTGCGCGCGGCCTTCAGCGACGTGCGCCGGCGCCTGCTGCCCGATCTGGCGCAGCAGAAATACGTGCAGGCCAAGGCGTCGTTCGATCGAAAGGACTACCTCTTGGCTGCGGAAAGCTTCGGTCAGCTTCTGGATTTGTTTGCCGACCCCGATCTCGCGTCCGCCGCCAGCAAACCGCCGCTCACAGACCTGCGAATGCTCGCCCTCGGGTTCCGCGATCTCAGTGCCCAGGCGATCACGCCGCCGGCCGCTCCGGCTCCGGCCGCACCGGTCCCGGCCGTCGTGGCGGCCGCGCCCGCGCCGCCGCCCTCACCGGAGCCGCCGCGGATCTACGCCGCATCGGATGTCAACGTGCTGCCGCCGGCGGCGATCCGCCAGGAACTGCCGCCGTTTGGAGGCACTCTCTTCAAGCCGGTGGTCGGGATCATCGAGGTCGTGGTCGATGAAAGCGGCGGCGTCGTGTCCGCCGCCATCCGCGCGCAGATGAACACGCTGTACGACCGGCAGGTGCTGGCCGCGGCGGCGGGCTGGCGCTACAAACCGGCGCTGCTCGACGGGAGGCCGGTGAAGTACCGCAAGTTCATCCAGGTCGCGCTCACGCCGAAGTAGTCATCCCGGCAGCGTCGCGCGGGGCGCCCTGCCCCGCGTCAGGTAAGATGGCGGCGCCGTGGCGCCCGTTTCGACAAGACTGCGACTGCCGCACCCCGTCGTCCTGCTGGGCGGTGCGGTGGCCGTGGCCGCTCTTCTCACCTTCGTCCTTCCCGCCGGACAGTTCGACCGCCGAGACGATGCCGCGACCGGACGGCGTGTCGTGGTGGCGGGGACCTATCACTCGGCGCCATCGTCGCCGGTCGGCCCGTTTGGCGCCGCCGTCGCGATTCCGCGCGGCTTCATCGCCGCCGCCGACGTGATCGGCCTCGTGCTGCTGGTCGGCGGCGCGTGGGTCGTGGTGGATCGATTGGGCACGCTGCCGGCGGTCGTGGCCGCACTGGTGCGCGGGTTTGCGGGCCGCGGGCTGTGGGTGATCCCGCTGGTATCGCTGTTTTTCGGCGCGATGGGCGCGCTCGAGAACATGCAGGAAGAGATCATCCCGCTCGTGCCCGCGCTGCTGGTGCTCGGGGCCGGGATCGGTGTGGACGCGGTTTCAGTCGTCGCCATGAGCGCCGGGGCGGCGATGGTGGGCAGCGCATTCGGCCCGACGAATCCGTTTCAGGCCGGCATCGCGCTGAAGCTCGCGCAGCTGCCGCCGCTTGGACGCGGAGGGCTGCGGTTGTCGATGTTCTTCGCGGGACTGGCGGTGTGGATCGGCCTGACGCTGCGCTATGCGGTGAAAACGCGATCCACGATTGTGCCTGCCGCGGCCGGCGCAACCGCCCCGGGCGGCGCGCCGCCGTTCGATGGGCGGCACATGCTGATTCTGGCCATCGTGCTCGCGCCGATGGCGGCGTACGTGTACGGCGCGCTGCGGCTCGACTGGGGCCTCAACGAGCTGGCCGGCGGGTTTCTGGTGGCCGGAATTATCGCGGGCCTGGTCGGCGGCCTCGGGCTCGGCGGCACGATCGCGGTGTACCTACGAGGGCATGCAGGGAGTGCTGCCGGCGGCGTTCATGGTGGGCGTCGCGCGCAGCATCTCGCTCGTGCTCGAGGACGGCCGCGTGGTCGACACGATATTGAACGCCATGGCCGCGCCGCTCGTGCACGTCCCGCCCGTGGCCGCCGCACTGCTGATGATTCCGTTCCACGCGCTGCTGCACGTCGCCGTGCCGAGCGTGAGCGGGCAGGCCGTGCTGACGATGCCGCTGTTCGTGCCTGTTTCCGATCTCCTGGGCTTCTCGCGCGAGGCCGTCGTCATCGCGTACCAGACCGGAGCCGGCCTCGCCGAGATGGTCACGCCGACGAACGGCGCGCTGATGGCCGTGCTGCTGGCCGCGGGCGTCCCGTATCAGCGCTGGCTGCGTTTTTCGGCGGTGGCCGCCGTGGCGCTGGCGCTGATCGGCGTGCTCGCCATCGCCGCCGCCGTCTGAGGCTCGAGCTGCGCTGCCCGCCACTCGCGGACCGAGTTGACGAGCCACAGGCTGCTCGCTTCCCGGATCTGGTCGATCGTGATGACGCCCTCTTCGATCACGTGATCGTCGAGCAGCTGCGCCCGGAACGTGCCGGGAAGCAGGCCGCATTCCACCGGGGGCGTCAGCTTCCGTCCGTCAATTTCCGCGACGATGTTGGCGATCGTCGTCTCTGTGACCTGCCGATCGGCGTTCCACAGGATCACATCGTCGGCGTCCGGCCGCCTCGCAGCGTCGTACACGCGCCGGTTCGTCGTCTTGTGATACAGAAAAACGTCGCCTGGATCGATTGGCGCATCCGCAAACACGACCCGCGTGGGAACCGGAGCTGCATCGAGAACGGCGCACTCGACGCGGGCGGTTCCGTCGTGTGCCAGGAGCAGGCGCACGCGTAAGGCGTCGGCGGACGCTGCGACGGCGCGATCGAGGGCCGCGCGAAGATCGGCCGTATTGCACGGGAAGCCGAAGTGACGGGCTGAGCCGGCAAGCCGGGTCAGATGACGATCGAGCAGGAAGAAGCCGCGCCCGGGTGTCCAGCGGATTGTCTCGAGCAGCTCGAACGCGTCACCCATTTGCCCCAGTGTAGCGGACGCTACAATAGATTGCATGGACGGCGCGACGTACCGGGGCGCCCTCGCGGCGGCGCCGCGCGTGGCCGAGCATTTCGCACGACACATTGAGGCGGCGCGTGCGACGCTGGCGGGATCGGTGGCCTTTGCGCCGGACGAGAAGAGCCTCGAGGCGATCATCGACGCGGCGTTCTGGGCGAGTCTCCGGCGCGAGGAAGGGTACGCGCCGAAGATTTCGCTCGCGTTTCTGCCGCCGGAGCAGGCCGCCCGGCCGCTGATGTTCGAACGGCCGCTGGCGCTCGGAGCGGCGGCGCTTGCGCGCGTGGCGCCCGCTGTCGAACGCGCCGGCATTCACCTCGGCGTGTGGGCGCGCGACGGTCAGCTGTCCGTCTGGGGCACGACGCGCGTGATTCCGGCGTACTGCTTCGTGCTCGAGGTGGCCTCGCCAGGGCTCCTCGTGATCAAACACCATCGCGGCGATATCTCGGGCAAGTTCGTCAACGTCGCGGTCCTCGAAGGCGACAGGCTGAAGATCGTCGATGAGCAGACGTCGAGCCTGCCGGATTGTCCGCCGCTCCTGACGTCGCTCCTCGGCTTCGAGGAGCCGTCTTCCTGGGCCGAGTCGGTGAACGTGCTGGTGCAGCTGGCGGTCTCGATGCGCGCGCACGGGCGTGGCGGCGCGCTGCTGGTGGTGCCGGCCGGCAGCGACACCTGGCGCGAGTCGATCGTCCGCCCGATTTCGTACAGCATCGCGCCCAGGTTCAACGAGCTGGCGGACCTGATGCGCGACGCCTCCGACGATCCGCGATTGTGGCAGGATGCGCTGGCCTCCGCCGTCGAAACGATCGCGGGCCTGACGGCGGTGGACGGCGCGACGATCATGACGGACCAGTACGAACTCCTGGCGTTCGGGGCGAAGATCACAAGGCGTGAGGGCTGTGCCCGTGTGGAATCGGTCACCGTGACGGAGCCCATCGAAGGCGCCGTGTCAACGGCGCTGCACCCCTCGGAGCTCGGGGGCACGCGGCACCTTTCCGCGGCGCAGTTCGTGCACGATCAGCAGGACGCGGTGGCGATGGTGGCGTCGCAGGACGGGCACTTCACCGTATTCGCGTGGTCGCCGTGTGAGACCATGGTCCACGCGCACAAGGTGGAAACGCTTCTTCTCTAAGCCTTCACGCATGGTGCTGCCCTGTGAGAAGCCTGCAAGGTGCTCGGCGGATTTTCCAGGGTGCTGGTTTGTCTCAAGCTTGCAACGTGCTCGGAGGCAAGTGCCTCCGCACGTTGCGGAGACGCGGTGAGAGGGTGAACATGAACCGGCTTTTCCGAATCAGTCTGATCCTTCTGATTGGCACGATCGCTGTTGTCGTGTCCGCGCCGCGCGTCTCGGCCCAGTGGCCCGCATACGCGACGCCGGCCGTGCCGAAAACGGCCGACGGCAAGCCGGACCTCACGGGGCCCACGCCTCGCACCGCCGATGGCAAGCCGGATTTCTCCGGCCTGTGGATTCGCGGCGACGGACAGCTGGGGCCGGCGGGCGGCGGCACCCTCCGCGCGGCGCCGCCGTCGTTTTCCGTGGGGCCGCCCGTGACCACGTTCAGAGATGTCGGCGCGAACATGAAAGAAGGCCTGCCGCTGCAGCCCTGGGCCGCGGATCTCGTGAAGGCCCGACGGGCCGAAAACCAGAAGGACAACCCCGACGCGCACTGCCTGCCCATGGGGCTGATGCAGTTCCACAACCACGGCCAGCCCCGGAAGATCGTGCAGACTCCGGGGCTCATCGTGATCATGTACGAGGCGAACTACGGACTCCGGCAGATCTTCATGGACGGCAGAACGCTGCCCGGTCCGGACGCGCAGCCCTGGTGGTACGGGTACTCGGTCGGTCGATGGGACGGCGATACGCTGGTTGTCGAATCGAGCGGCTTCAAGGACGGCGGATGGCTGGACATCTGGGGCAACCCGATGACCGACGCCGCAAAGGTCACGGAACGGTTCCGCCGGCCGAACTACGGCACCGTGGAGATCGACGTCACCATCGACGATCCGAAGGCGTACACGAAGCCGTGGACGGTCCGCGTCAACCACCGCATTGTGCTCGACGGCGAACTGATCGAGTTCATCTGCCTCGAGAACCAGCAGTTCGAGACGTACTTGAACAAACAGAAGTAGTGCGGGGCTTTCAGCCCCGCGATGACGGCCCTGAAAGGGCCGCCCTACTTCATCAGCGTCTGCTCGAAGAACCGCGCCATGGCGCCGACGGCCGTCGTCCAGTTCCTCCACAACAGCGAATCGTGCACATCGTCTGGCAGGACGAGCGTCTCGACCTTGACGCCTTTCGCGAGGAGCCGCCGCTCGATATCGACGGTCTGATGAAAATCCACGGTGCGATCGTCGTCTCCGTGAATGAGCAGCACCGGCGACTTCCACGTCGGGACCGCCGCCACCGGCGACGACTCGAACGCCACCTTCAGTGCCTGCCGGAGATCCGCTTCGCTGATGTTGTCGCCGGCGATCGCGCGTGCCTGCTGCATGGCGTTGACGGCCGGCAGACGATCGTGGACGCCGTGGATGTCGACGCCCGCGGCGAACACGTCGGAGTTGCGGCCGAGCGCGAGCGCCGTCAGGTAGCCGCCGAGCGACGCGCCCCACACGCCGATCCGGGCGGGGTCCACGTTGGCGCGCGTCTGGAGATAGCGTCCGGCCGCGAGCACGTCGCGGTATTCAGCCGCGCCCCGCGCCCCGGTATTCTCCGCGAACTGGAACGCCTCGCCGTACCCGACGCTCAGCCGGTAGTCGACCGACAGCACGACGAAGCCGCGGCTGGCGAGGTACTGGTTGGCGCCGTAGTCGTTCGCGTACTCCCAGCGATAGTGCCAGCCGAGCAGCATCTGCCGCGGACCGCCGCCGTGGATATAGACCACGGCCGGCTTTTTCGCAATCGCATTTCCCGGATCGTTCGCCGGCTCGAAGAGTTGTCCGTGCGCTTCCACGCCGTCGGTCGCGTGGAACGCCACCAGTTTCGGCGTCACGAGCCGTGCCGCGGGAAAGTCCGCCGGCAGGAGATTCGCGGCAACGGCGCGAGGGTTTCCACCGCCGAGCGGAATGACGGACGGTGCCGACGGCCGCTGCGCATCCGATCCGAGAAAGGCCACGGTCTGCCCGTCGGCCGTGACGACAGGGTTCCATTCCACGCCAAGGCCCGGCGTGAGCGGCGATGGTGCGCCTCCCGTCACGGCGACCTTGTACAGGTGACGCCGATCGATGTCGCTGGCGTCGCTGCCAGTGTTTGCGTTGTAGATGGCAAAACGCCCATCGGGCGTCAACGCGACCTGCTCGACCATGAACGGCCCCGGCGTGAGCAGCGCCGGCAGGCCGGCCTTGCCGTCTTGCCCGGGATGCTGAATCGCGTAGAGGTGCGGGAAGCCGTCCCGGTACGACATGAAGATCAGCGAGTTGTCGACGGCCCATTGCACGCCGATCCCGCCGGGGTTTCGGAGGATCGGATCGACGGGCGAATGGCCGCTCGTGACCACTGTGATCAGGGGCGTGTCGCCGGCGCCGTGGACCTCCGCGATCTGAACCGACCAGGGCGGCGTCTCCAGCCGTGCCAGCGGCGCGCGCGGGGCGCCGCCCGCGCCGGGCTGGCGCAGGAACGCGATGCGGCGTCCGTCGCGCGACCAGGCCGGCATCGAATCGCGAAACGTCGACGGCGCGACGAAGCGGATCGGCTGGCCTTCCGTGAACAGCCCGATGAAACTGTGATCCGCCCGGTTCGACACGAACGCCAGCGTCCGGCCGTCAGGCGACCACACCGGTGACTCGCTGGTGCCGCGGGCGTAGAACAACTGCTGGGCGGGCTTGGACCCCTCAATCGGTGCGGCCCAGATCTGCTTGTTCCTGACGAACGCGACCCGCGCGCTGTCAGGCGCGACCGCCGGTTCGTCGCCGTCGCCGACCAGGCGCGGCGCACCGCCGGCGATCGGCACCGACCAGATCTGGATCTTCGGCTGGACCGGGTTGCCGGCCGGATTGGGCGGTGCTTCTGCCTGCCGGTTCGATCCGTGATCGCCGCCCCGCACGTAGACCAGCGTCGAGCCGTCGCGCGTAAACGAGAGCTGCGTCAGCTCCTGGCCATCGTCCTCACTGTACGACGTGACGCGGCGCGCCTGAAACGCGGGGCCGTCCGCGATGTAAACGTTCCTGATGCCGCGCTCGTTGAACGTCCACGCGATCGCCGATCCCACTGGGGAGGCGACGAGGTTCTCCGGCGACGGGAAGCCGAGGACCTGCTCGACGGTGAATGCGCCCTGGCGTGAAGCTTGTTGAAGGGAAGTGGCCGCCAGCGGGACCGACGTCAGCAGCGCCACCAGGATTCCGCGACGCGCAATCTGCATGGGCACCTCAGGGCGATTCTGCCACAGCCGACCACGTACCGGCCGGCTTCAGCCGGCCGGACTTCATCCGCCTGAAGGCGGACGCTACACCTCTGGCCAGTCGAGGCCGGCGCACGTTAATGGGCTGCGGGAATCGACCTCCAGGCCGAAGTCCTCCGCGAGGACGATCCGCAATTCCTCGGGCGTCGCGATCAGCCGGCCGTCGCTCGTGCCGTCACGCTGCCGCTCACTGAACTCACGGTTGAGCAGCGTCTTGCGGCGGCCGCCGGGCAGCGCGCGCGCAACCACAAGGCGGTTTCTGAAATCCGACTGGGGATGCGCGCTCGTGTACCAGTTCGCCAACTCGCGATCGATTGGCGGCATCTGCTCCAGCGTGAACTCGTACACGTCGTGCCAGGCGGCGCCAAACCGCACCTGATGCACCCGCAGCGGACCTTCGCGGACGATGCGCCGCGGCTCGTGTGGCGTCGCTTGTTCAGCCGGATCGTCCAGGCGGATGGCGGACGTCATCGACAGACCGCCGACGCCGACGTCCGCCAGCCATGACGCGCGGTCGATCTCCACGCGCAGAAACAGGTGTGTGCGTGGAGGAACCACGCCGACGGGACGACCATATCGGACGCGCGCGCTCAGCGGCGCGACGTCGAACCCGATCGTCTGGAGCACGAGCAGCAGCAGTCCGTTCTGCTCGAAGCAATAGCCGCCGCGGCGTGCGTGCACCAGCTTGCGCTCGAGCGCCACCGGCGCGAGGTCGATGGGGCGGCCGGCAAGGACGTCGATGTTTTCGAACGGAATCGACTGGACGTGCGCCTGCACGATGCCGTTCAGCGTGGGAAGCGTCGGCTCGACCGCACCCTGATAGCCGATGCGGGCAAAGTAGGCGTCGAGATCCACGATCAGCCGAACGTGCCCGGCGGCGTCGGGATGAGCAGCGGCGCTCCCGTGGCCGCCCTGACGGCATCGACCGTGGTGTCCACCGCGATTTCGCGCAGGACCAGGCCTTGCGGCGTAATTGCGATCACGGCCTTCTCGGAGACAATGAGGTTCACGCACTGCACGCCGGTGAGCGGCAGCGTGCACCGTGTGAGAATCTTGTGCCCGCCGTCGTGTGTGTTGTGCTCCATTGCGACGATGACGTGTTTGGCGCCGGCGACCAGGTCCATGGCACCACCCATGCCCTTGACCATCTTGCCCGGGATCATCCAGTTGGCCAGGTCGCCGTGCTCGATCGACCTGCAGCGCGCCGAGCACCGTGAGATCGATGTGCCCTCCGCGGACCATCGCGAACGAGTCGGCGCTGTTGAAATAGGCGCAGCCGGCGAGCTCCGAGACGGTTTCCTTGCCTGCGTTGATGAGATCGGGGTCGACGTCCGCGTCTAGCGGATACGGCCCGACGCCGAGCATCCCGTTCTCCGAGTGCAGCGTGATGTCCACTCCGGCCGGAACGTAATTGGCCACCAGCGTCGGGAGGCCGATGCCCAGGTTGACGTAGTCCCCGTCTTTCAGCTCGCGCGCGATTCGCTTCGCGATGCGCTCCCTGATATTGACGGCGTTGACGCCCGCGGCGCTCATGATGCGGCCCCTCGCACGGTGCGCTTCTCGATCCGCTTCTCGTAGCGCTCGCCCTTCAGGATGTGCTTCACGAAGATGCCGGGCGTCACGATGTGGTCGGGATCGATGGCCCCGGGCTCGACGAGCTCTTCGACCTCGGCGATCGTGATCTGCGCCGCCGTGGCCATCACCGGATTGAAGTTCCTCGCGGTCCGGCGGTAGACCAGGTTGCCGAGGCGGTCGCCCTTCCAGGCCTTGACGAACGCGAAGTCCGCGCGCAGCGGCGGCTCGAGCACGTAGCCCTTGCCGTCGATCATCCGTGTCTCCTTGCCTTCGGCGACGATGGTGCCGTAGGCCGTCGGCGTGAAGAAGCCGGCGATGCCTGCGCCGCCGGCGCGCATCCGCTCGGAGAACGTGCCCTGCGGCACGAGCTCGACTTCGAGCTCGCCGCTCAGGAACTGCCGCTCGAATTCCTTGTTCTCGCCGACGTAGGTCGAGATCATCTTCTTGACCTGGCGCGCCCGCAGGAGGATGCCGGCGCCGAAGTCGTCCACGCCGGCGTTGTTGCTGATGATGGTGAGTCCCCTGGTGCCTCGCGCGTGCAGCGCGCGGATCAGGTTTTCGGGAATGCCGCACACCCCGAAGCCGCCCATCATGATGCTCGCTCCATCGCCGCACGAGCGCCGCGGCGGCCTCGGCGCTCGGCAAAACTTTGTTCACGAGGGGATTATACCGGCGGCCACGGTTCCAAGGTGCTGGGCGTCGCGGGTGCAAGGTGCTTACGCGGTCACCGTTCCAAAGGAACAACTTCGTCAGGAGCCGTAAAGGACTGGTGGTCACGGACGCAAAGTGCGGGGCGGTCACGGTTGCAAGCTGCTTTGGCGTCACGTTGCGCAATCGCGCTCCAGCCCTTTGCGTGGTCGCGAGAAGCACCTTGCATGATCCCCCCGAGCCCGTGACGCGATCGCACCTGAGCACCTTGTGTGATCCCACCGAGCACCTTGCATGCTCGACCCGGTCAATCGCGCAAACTGTCCGCCCTTGCTTGAACTTTCCACCGTTGCGCGGCGCCGGATGGCTCGTTCCGCGATGGCGGCGTCAGGATGGCATTCACGGCTGCGGCGATGGCGGCAATCTCCTGCGCGTCCGCCGGCGCGTCACCGAATGGCTCGCCGTTCCGCGCCTGCAGCGCCTCGTCCATGTACGTCGTGTGAAACAGCCCGGCCATGAACTCTGGCTGCTCGAGCAGCCACCGGAAAAACGGAAGGGTCGTCCTCACGCCGGAGACGTAATACTCGCCGAGCGCACGGCGGAGCCGTCCGATGGCCGCATCGCGATCCTCGCCCCAGACGATCAGTTTCGACAGCATCGGGTCGTAGAACATCGGCACGTCGAAACCCGCTTCGATGCCGCTGTCGACGCGCACGGCGGGTCCCGCCGGCTCCCGCAGCCCCAGAATCTGCCCGGGAGAGGGGAGGAACTGATTGTCGGGATCTTCTGCGTAGATCCGGCATTCGATCGCATGTCCGCGCGGCGCGAGCAGGCGTTCCGGATCGATGGCAGGTGCGTTGAGCCGCTCGCCCCGGGCGATCCGGATCTGCCACTGCACGAGATCGACTCCCGTCACCATTTCCGTGACGGGATGCTCGACCTGGAGGCGCGTGTTCACTTCGAGGAAGTAGAACGAGCCGTCCTCGTTAAGGAGAAACTCCACCGTTCCCGCGCTGCTGTAGCCGACGCTGCGCATCACGGCGGCGGCGGCCGCGGTGAGGGCCTGCCGCAGTGCCGCCGAGACAACCGGCGACGGCGTTTCCTCGACGACCTTCTGGTGCCTCCGCTGGATCGAACACTCGCGTTCGACAAACGGCAGGACGGTCCCGTGCTCGTCGCCGAGGATCTGGATCTCGACATGGCGGGGCCGCACCATCTGGCGCTCGAAGTACACGGCGGCGTCGCCAAAGGCGGTGCCGGCCTCCGAGCGCGCGGCGCGCACGGCGCCGGCGAGATCCGCGGCGCTCGTCACCGTTCGCATGCCCTTGCCGCCGCCGCCGGAGACGGCCTTCACCAGCAGGGGATAGCCGACAGCCTCTGCCTGTTTCCGCACATCGTCGTCGGTCGCATCCGCGGCGATGGCGCCGGCGTCAGTCCCGGGCACCACCGCCACACCCGCGCGCTGCGCGGCGGCGCGCGCGGCGGTCTTGCTGCCCATCAGCGCAATCACCTCGGGCGAGGGCCCGATGAACGTCAGGCCCGCATCGCGGACTGCCTGCGCAAACCGCTCGTTCTCGGACAGGAACCCGTAACCGGGATGCACGGCGTCGGCGCCCGCGCGCGTGGCTGCCTCGACGATGCGGTCGATGCGCAGGTAGCTGTCGAGCGGTGCGCTCGGCCCGATCGCGTACGCTTCGTCTGCGTACCGGACGTGCGGGGCGATCCGGTCGCACTCCGAGTACACGGCAACCGACGACAACCCCATCTCGCGGCACGCGCGGATCACGCGAACCGCAATCTCACCGCGGTTGGCGATCAGCACCTTTCTCATGTCACCCGGAGCACGTTGGAAACCGTGGCCGCCCGGCACCTTGAAGTCGTGGCCGCCAAGCCCTTTGGAAGCCGTGACCGCCAAGCACCTTGTTTATTTCGTAATCCAGTATTCGTAGCCGCTGCCTTCGAGGCCGTGGCTGTTGTCCGGTTTCGCTTCGAGCAGGCGGGCGCCGGCGGCATGGACGAGGCCTTCGACGACAGGGCGGTTGATGCCGAACATCTCGATTTGCGGCCCGGTCGAGGTCGTCAGAAACGCGTACTTCAGCTTGCGCCACGCGAGCACGAGGGGCTTCGGCAGGTTGCGCTTCAGCGGGCTGCCGACGACCGGCGCCTCTTCGAAGAGCCGCCGCGAGTCGACCGACATCACTTCCGGCAGCTGAAACATCAGGACTCCGCCGGGCTGGAGCACGCGAATGAGCTCGCCGATGTAGCCTTCGACGATGGCCGGGCGGATGTGCTGAAGCACGATGCGGCTGTACACCACGCTGAACGAGTTCGACTCGAACACGCGCAGGTTCGGCGCGCGGTTCAGCACGAAGCGGCACCGACTGCAGTCGGCGTGCAGCGACTGCGCCCATTCGATCATCGACGGCGCCACGTCCACGCCGACCACCTCGTCGAAGTACTCGCGAGAACATGCGCGTCACGCGGCCGACGCCGCAGCCGAAGTCCAGCAGCCGAGTGCGCGGCGTGTCCGGCGCGAGACGCTCGAGATCGGGCATGAAGCGGCCGACGTCGATACGTCCCGTGGCCAGGAACTCGCCGATGTTCCAGTCGGCGACCTTGCCGTCGACCGTCAGGATGGCGCCGAGCGCGTTCTTCCGGCCGAGTTGATCCCAGGTGTGTCCGAAACGCTCCCAGTTGGGCATCGGACAGGAAGCTTAACCCAAGTGGACAGGGTGGAACGGGTGTGCCAAACTTTGCCGGCCAATTTCGACGCCATGTCGAGGAGTACAGCCATGAGTAGATCCATCATCCGGACGGTCCGTCTGAGTCCCGCGTTGCTCGCCGCGCTGCTGCTGACGGCCGCGTCCGTTCCGGCCCGGGCACAGGGACAGCAGGACTTCAGCAAGGTCGAGATCAAGACGACGAAGGTCAGCACGAACTTCTACACCCTCGACGGACAGGGCGGCACCATCGGCGTCCTGACCGGTCCCGACGGCGTGTTCATGGTCGACGCGCAGTTTGCGCCGCTCAGCGAGAAGATCGTCGCGGCGATCCGGCAGATCTCCGACGGCCGCATCCGGTATCTCGTCAACACGCACGTGCACGGCGACCACACGGGCGGCAACGAGAACTTCGGCAAGTTGGGCGTGACGATCCTCGCGCGTGAGAACCTCCGCATGCGCCTCGAGAAGCCGAACCCCGGCGCCAACGGCGCGCCCGGCGTGCCGATGCCGGCCGCCGGTCTCCCGGTGATCACCTACGACGCGCCGATCACCGTTCGCATGAACGGCGAAGAGATCCGGCTGATTCCGGCGCCGGCGGCGCACACCGACGGCGACACGTTCGTGAAGTTCACCAACGCCGACGTCGCTCATGACCGGCGATTTCTACCGCTCGATCCAGTACCCGAACATCGATCGCGCCAACGGCGGATCGCTGCCCGGCCTGATCAACGCGCTGAACGCGGTGATCCAGAACGCGGGCCCGAACACGAAGATCATCCCGGGCCACGGGCCGACCGTGGACAGAAACGCCGTCACCGCGCATCGCGACATGGTGATCGCGCTGCGCGACAAGGTCGCGCCGCTCGTGCGCGAGGGCAAGACGCAGGAGCAGGTCGTGGCGGCCAAGCTGACGGCGGACTTCGACGCGAAGGTACAGCAGGCGGGCACGACGGGCGATCGGTTCATCGGGCAGCTGTACGCGGAGCTGAAGAAGTAGGGCGGGCGGGGCGGTAGGTGGGGTGGGCCGGGTGGGGTCGGGTGGGAAGGCGGGGATGAGTCAAGAGATCGCGTTCGAGATGGCGACGTCGAGCGTCCGCTACGGCGTCGGGGTGACACGTGAAGTGGGCCCCGAACTGGCGGACCTCGGCGTCAAGAGCGTCCTGGTCGTGACGGATCCCGTCGTGAACGCGCTCGCACCCGGGCAGGTGGTTCGCGAGTCGCTCGAGGCCAGCGGCGTCACGGTTCGCGGTGTACGACCGCGTCCGTGTCGAGCCGACCGACGAATCGTTCCTCGACGCGATCGCCTTCGCCAGGCAAGGCAGCTACGACGCGATCGTCGCGCTCGGCGGCGGCTCGACCATCGACACGGCGAAAGCCGTGAACCTGTACGTCACGTATCCGCCGGCCGATTTTCTGGACTACGTCAACCCGCCGATCGGCAAGGGGCTGCCTGTTCCCGGTCCGCTCAAGCCGCTCATCGCGATTCCGACGACCGCCGGGACGGGGAGCGAGACGACCGGCGTCACGATCTTCGACTTCAAGAAGATGCACGCCAAGACCGGCATCGCCAGCCGCCGGTTGAAGCCCACCCTCGGCCTGCTCGATCCGGAGAACACGCGCACGATGCCGGCGTCCGTCGCCGCGTCGTCCGGCCTCGACATTCTCAGCCACGCCGTCGAATCGTTCACCGCGCTGCCGTTCACCGGCCGCCCGCTGCCGGCGCGGCCGCTGCTTCGGCCGGCGTATCAGGGGTCGCAACCCGATCAGCGACATCTGGTCGCTCGAATCGCTGCGGATGGTCACGAAGTACCTGATCCGCGCCGTCAACGATCCATCAGACGACGAGGCGCGCGGAAAGATGATCCTCGCCGCGTCGTACGCGGGCGTGGGATTCGGCAACGCCGGCGTCCACCTGCCGCACGGCATGTCGTACCCGGTGTCGGGAAACGTCCGCGGCTACGTCGCGCCCGGCTACTCGAACGACGCATCCGCTGGTGCCGCACGGTTTCTCGGTGATCCTCAACGCGCCGGCCGTCTTCCGTTTCACGGCGTCCGCCAACCCCGAGCGGCATCTGCAGGCCGCCGAAGCGCTGGGCGTCGACGTGTCACGCTGCAAGGCCGGCGATGCCGGCCGCATCCTGTCCGAGCGCATCACCTGGTTCATGCAGCAGCTGAAGACTCCCAACGGCCTCAAGGCCATCGGCTACTCCTCCTCCGACATCCCGGCGCTGGTCGAAGGCACGCTGCCGCAGCATCGCGTGACCAAGCTGTCGCCGCGGCCCGCCGGCCCCGACGAGCTCGCGCGGCTGTTCGAAGACGCGATGGTCGCGTGGTAGCTCGCGACGCGGAACGAAGAATGAAGAACGAAGAATGAAGAATGCAGAATGGAGAATGCAGAATGGAGAATGACAGGCCGCAGTCGAAGACACCTTCTTCATTCTTCATTGTTCATTCTTCATTGCTGTGCGCTGAGCCTCTGCCTCGCGACTGCCCTGGAGGCGCAAACCGCGGAACGCTTCAAGGTGCGCCTGACCACCGTGCCGATGGACGGCGGCATGCGCGGGACGGTGTCCGGATCGGGCTCCGCGACGGCGACGCTCGCCGGCGCCACCTTGTCGATCTCGGGTACGTTCGAAGGCCTCAAGTCGCCGGCGACCGCCGCGACGCTTCACAGCGGCGCCGCCCGCGGCGTGCGCGGCGTCTCCGTCGCGGACCTCGTCGTGTCGAAAGCGGTTCGCGGCACGCGTGACCGGTTCCGTGATGCTGACGCCCGATCAGGTGAAGGGCCTTCGTGAAGGACGCCTGTATCTCGAGCTCGCCAGCGAGAAGGCGCCTGACGGGAACTTGTGGGGATGGATTTTGAAGTAGGGCAGAGGGCAGCAGGGCAAAGGGTAGGGACAAAGGGCGAAGCGGTCAGCAGCCAGGAGACACGCTATGCGCGGATTTCGATTCCAAGTCGGTCTCGCCGTCACGGCCGTCGGGACGATTGGGCTCGTGATGCTTTCCGGGCAGCAGACGCCCGGCGGTCCGTTCACGGCGGCGCAGGCGGCCGCGGGACGGATGGCCTACCAGGCGCAACTGCGCGAGCTGTCACCTCGCCGATCTCAAGGGCAGCGGCGACGCCGCACAGCTCGCGGGTTCCGAGTTCATGGACGCCTGGGGGCGGCGCACGACGCGCGAACTCCTCTCGTTCATGCAGCTGACGATGCCGCCGACACGGCCCGGGGCGCTGAGCCAGGAGGAGTACCTCAACATCGCCGCGTTCGTCCTCCAGTCGAACGGCGCGGTCGCCCGGCAACACCGCGCTCACCCCGCAGGTCGACGTCGCGATTAACGCGGTGCCGAGAGGCGAGGCCCCGGCCGTGGCGGCCGCGGCGCCGCCGGGCCGCGGCGCGCCGCCCGCGGCCGCGCAAGCCGCAGGCGGGACGCGGGCGCGCCGCCGGGCCGCCCGCGGGCATCACGGTCGACGGCGAAGTGAAGAACTTTGTCCCGGTCACCGAGGCCATGCTGCGCAATCCGGATCCGGCCGACTGGCTGATGATCCGGCGCGACTACCACGCGACCGATTACAGCCCGCTCAATCAGATCACCGCCGACAACGTGAAGGACCTGCGCCTGCAGTGGATCTGGGCGATGAACGAAGGCGGCGCCAACCAGCCCGCGCCGCTCGTCCACAACGGCGTCATCTTCCTCAACAACCCGGGCAACGTGCTGCAGGCGATCGACGGGAAGACCGGCGAGCTGATCTGGGAGAACCGGTACGGCAGCAACGCCAACGGCGCCGCGATGCGCGGCATCAGCATGTACGAGGACAAGCTCTTCGTGGCCACGAGCGACGCGCACCTGATGGCGTTCGACGCGCGCACCGGCAAGACCGTCTGGGACACGACCATCGGCGATCGATCCAAGGGCAACTACGGCACGAGCTGCGGTCCGCTCGTCGCCAAGGGCAAGGTGATCCAGGGCCTGGGCGGCTGCCAGACCTATCGTGAAGAGAAGTGTTTCATCAGCGCCTACGACGCGGCGACGGGCAAACAGGTCTGGCGATTCAACACGGTCGCCTCGAAGAACGATCCCGGCAGCGAAACGCTGGGGCACGCTGCCCGACCTGTTCCGCGCGGGCGGCGAATCGTGGATCACCGGCAGCTACGACCCGGTGCTGAACCTGACGTTCTGGGGCACGGCGCAGGCCAAGCCCTGGATGCCGATCAGCCGCGGCATGACGATCAAGGACGACGCGTTCTACACGAGCTCGACGCTGGCGCTCGACGTCGACACCGGCAAGCTCGCCTGGTTCTATCAGCACGCGCCCGCCGAATCGCTCGACCTCGACATCGTCTTCGAGCGGCTGCTCGTGGACGACAACAACCAGAACCTGCTGTTCACGGTGGGCAAGGACGGCGTCCTCTGGAAGCTCGATCGGAAGACCGGCAAGTATCTGGGCCACAAGGAAACGGTGTTCCAGAACGTGTGGGAATCGTTCGATCCGAAGACGGGCCGGCCGACGTACCGCGCCGAGATCCTCGAGCAGAAATTCGGCGTCTGGGTGCAGGGATGCCCGAGCACCGAGGGCGGCCACAACTGGCCCGCGTCCAGCTATCACCAGGGCACGAACCAGCTGATCATTCCGCTCAGCCAGAGCTGCCTCGAGATGAACGCGCAGAAGGTCGAGCAGAAGGAAGGCGGCGGCAGCGGCGGCGGCGCGGGCCGGCGCTTCTACGAGATGCCGGGCTCGGAAGGCAACATCGGCAAGCTGGCTGCGTACGACGTGCGCACGATGAAAGAGATGTGGTCCTACCAGCAGCGCGCGCCGTTCATGACGGCCACGATTTCGACCGCCGGCGGCGTGGCGTTTGCCGGAGATCTCGATCGCAAGTTCCGGGCGTTCGACGTCAAGACCGGCAAGATTCTCTGGGAGACGCGGCTCGGCACGTCCGTGCAGGGCTTCCCGATCACCTTCAGCATCGACGGCAAGCAGTACGTCGCCGTCACGAGCGGCAACGGCGGCGGCAGCCCGCGCCTCGTGCCCGCGACAATTGCTCCGGACCTGCACCCGCCGGCGACCGGGAACGCGTTGTACGTGTTCGCGCTGCCGGACCGAAAATAAGTTCAAAGGGGAAAGTTCAAAGTTGAAAAGGAAGTAGAGAAGTCGGTAAGTAGAAAAGGGGAAGACGATGCGATCGCGTTCAGTTCTCGTCGTGGCCACGGCGCTAGCCGCCGTCGCGATCGGGTTCTTCCCGATGGGCGTGCGTGCGTCCGTCGGTCCTATCCCGCTCAACTGCAACCGTGCCTGTCTCGAGGGCGTGATCGACCAGTATCTCGCGGCCGTGGTGAAGCACGATCCCAGGGCCGCGCCGCTGTCCGAGGACATCAAGTACACGGAAAACGCGCAGGTAATGAAAGCCGGCGACGGGTTCTGGAAAACCGCAGAAGGCGTCGGTAAATACAGGCACATCTTCGCGGACCCTGACGCAGGTCAGGTCGCGATGATGGGGACGATGATGGAGGCGGGCGCGCCGCTCCTGATGTCGCTTCGCCTGCGCATCGAGCTCGGGCGGATCACGGAAGCCGAAGCGGTGTTCTTCAAGCCGGGCGGCGGCGGCCCCAACAACATCGCGGCGGTGGACGCGCAGACGAAGGCTGAAGACATCTGGTACCGGACGATCCCGCCCGCGCAGCGCCTGTCGCGACAGGAGATGATTTCCGTCGCCGACGCGTACTTCTCGGGCCTGCAGAAGAACGACGGCCGCGGCGTCAACGGCACCGGTACCTATCCGTTCACGCCGGACTGCCACCGCATCGAGAACGGGTCGCCGACGACCAACGTACCGAACACGGAAGGCCCGTTCGGCATGGACTGCATGGGGCAGTTCAAGATGGGGTACTACTTCGTCGTGCAGGCAATTCACGGCCGCCGCTATCCGCTGGTCGACGCCGAGCGCGGCATCGTGTGGGCGCACTGCGTGTTCGATCAGGGTACGGTCAACTCCGGCACGCTGTCCGACGGCCGCGCGTATTCCTATCGCGGGTTCAATCGACCCGGCAGCATCCTGGTGACCGAGGCGTTTCTCATCGAAGGCGGCAAGATTCGCCGCGTCGAGATGATCGGTCCCGCCGCTGTCTATCACATGAATTCGCCGTGGGGGGGACTCACTGGCAATTGATGGGATTACGCAAAGTGCTCGAGAGGTCTCGCAAGGTGCTCTGATGGGATCACACAAAGGACTTCAATGGGATCACACAAGGTGCTGACGAGGAGGAACGTGCTCCGATCGTTGCCGGCGCTGGCGATGATGCCGCTCGCCTCGAGAGCCCTCGCGCAGGCTGCGGCCATCCGCGTGCGCGGGATCAACCACGTGACGCTGTCGGTGTCGGACGTCAAGCGCTCGGTCGATTTCTACCAGGGCCTGTTCGGCATGCCCGTGATCAGCCGCCAGGGGACGACGACGAACCTGCAGATCGGCGCGGGGCCGCAGTTCCTCGGCGTGAGCTCCGCGGGCGCCGGCACGCCGGGCATCAACCACATCTGCCTCGGGCGTGGACGATTTCAACGTGGACCGGATCACGGCCGTCCTCGGCCAGCGCGGCATCACGCGGACAGACGAAGCGGGCAACGCCGGCGGCGGAGGGCTCGGGCGGCGGGCCGCTGAAGATGCGCGTGCGCATGCGCGGCCCGGACACCGGCGGCACTCGCGAGGGCACGCCGGAGCTCTATTTCAGCGACCCGGATGGCATCGTGATGCAGCTGCAGGATCCGCGGTACTGCGGCGGAGGCGGCGCGCTGGGCAACGTGTGCGCTCCCGCCCGAGCCATCTCCGAAGAAAGGGCTGATCGCGCTGCGCGGCTGGAGCCACTGCACGATCTTCGGCTCGGACGGCGCTCGTGCCAACAGCTTCTATCAGGACCTCCTCGGGCTTCGAGTCCAGGCGTACCAGGGGCCGACCGCGCCGGTGCTCGGCGTCGGCGGCGGCCAGTTCCTGATGTTCGCCGGCGGCGGCGGGCGAGGACGCGCGAGCGCACCCGGTCCGGCCGGCAGCATCAACCATCTCTGCATGAACATGGACGGGTTCAACCCGGACGCCGTCATCAAGACGCTCGAGAGCTACGGCATCAGGCCGCGCGCTGGCGCCCAGGGTCCCGCGGGGCCGCTCGTGCACTACATCAGTATGCGGATGGAAAACCGCGGCGGCGCGAAGGAAGGCACGCCGGAGCTGTACTTCACGGATCCTGACGGCCTGCTGATCCAGCTGCAGGACACGAAATATTGCGGCGGAGCAGGCGTGCTGGGCGAGGTCTGTCAGGGCTAGGGGCTTGGGGCTGGGGCTGGGGGTATAGGGGGCAGGACAATGTCGAGACGCGTTTCGTTTGTTGCCGCATGCGTGGCTGTCACGTTATCTGCCGTCGTGCTGGGCACGATGGCTCAAAGCGCTCTCCGGGCACAGGGGAGCCGTGACGAAGGACTCGCCGCGCGCGTCCAGGCGCTCGAGGCGCGCGAAGCCATTCGCACGCTCTACGCCGAATACGGGCGGACGCTCGACGCCCGCGATTTCCAGGCGTTCTCGCTGTTGTGGGCCCGCGACGCCGAGTACGGATCGGCGAAAGGGCCCGCCGCGATCGGCGCGTTCCTGGAGAAGGCGATCGGGACCAACTACCCCGACTCGAAGGGCAAGAACTTCCACCTGTACTTCAACGAGTCGATCGACATCCAGGGCGATCGCGGTACCGGCGTCAGCAAGGGCGGCTACGTCATGGCGACGCCGGACAACACCAAGGCGGACTTCCTGCTGCTCGCGACCTACCGCGATGAGTACATCAAGGAAGACGGCAAGTGGAAGTTCAAGCGCCGGCAGACGATTGGGGAGATCCCGGTGCCGCGGACGCAGGGCCGATAACCGTCGTTGCGCGCCGTGCGGCTGCTGCTGATCAGCAATTCGACCCTTCACGGCAGCGGATATCTCGACCACTGCGCCGCTGCGATCGCCGCGTTCCTCGGCCGCTCCGTGAACCGCGTGCTGTTCGTGCCGTACGCGCTCTTCGATCGCGACGGCTACGCTGCGAGGGCGCGCGCACGCTTCGATGCGATGGGCTATCGTCTCGACTCCGTGCACGATCTGCCCGGAGGTCCGGTGAAGGCCGTCGAGCGTGCCGAGGCGCTGTTCATCGGCGGCGGGAACACGTTCCGTCTCGTGGACGGGCTGTGGCGCCACGCGCTCATCGAACCAATCCGTCGGCGCGTGCAGGCGGACATGCCGTACATCGGCACGAGCGCCGGATCGAACGTCGCCTGTCCCTCCATCCGCACGACGAACGACATGCCCATCGTCCAGCCGCCGTCGTTTGCGGCGCTGGACCTCGTTCCGTTCAACATCAACGCCCACTACCAGGATCCGATCCCCGGATCGACGCATATGGGCGAAACCCGCGAGCAGCGGATCGCGGAGTTTCACGAGGAGAACGCGCCGCCGGTCGTCGGATTGCGGGAGGGCGCGTGGCTCCTCGTCGAGGATTCGACCATCGTGCTCAACGGATCGACGGGCGCGCGGCTATTTCGGCGGGGCGAAGCGCCCGCCGAACTCGCCACAGGTTCGCGACTCGATTTCCTGCTCGCTTAAGCTCGTAGATCACGCAAAGGACGGGCTGCGATTACGCAAAGGACGGAGTGCGATCAAACAAAGGACTGGAGCGATCACGCAAATGCCCCTTGCGCCGGTAACCGGCAAGCCTTGTGCGCCGCGCTCGACGTCCTTTGTGTTCCGTGAGCCGCCGAGCCCTTTGGAGAACCGTGACCCCGTTAGTCGTTGACCGCCTGCGCCACCAGATCTTCGAACTCGCGCTGCAATTCCTGGATCGGCGTCTGCACCATCAGCACGCCGACCAGTTGTTCCTTCGGATCCACGAAGAAGTGTGTGCCCTGCGCGCCCGTCCACCCGTAGGTGCCGTCTGAGAGCATCGTGCCGCGGGCGGCGTGATTCGTGACGACTCGCACGCTGAGGCCGTAGCCCTCGCCGGCAGGCCGGCCCGGCAGCGTGTCCGGCACGTGGGCGGCGCTCATCATCTCCACGGTCTTCCGGCTCAGGAGCCGCTTCCCATTCAGTTCGCCGCTATTGGCGAGCATCATGCCGAGCGGCACGTAATCCGCCCCTGTGCTGAACAGCCCTCCCGATCCGCGGAAGTAGACGTTCCTCCCCAGCGTGTCGTTGGCCTGCACGGTCTTCGTCAGGCCGCCGGGCGTCCGGGCGTACACGGTCGCCACGCGCTTCCATTGCGTGTCCGACGGCCAGAACGTGATGTCCTTCATGCCCAGCGGATCGAAAATTCGCGTGCGGAAAAACTGATCGAGCGGCACGCCCGATGTGATCTCGACAATGCGGCCGAGCGTTTCGAAACCGGCGCCCGGGCTGTACGTCCAGCGCGAGCCGGGCTGGAATTCGAGCACGGTGGTGCCGAGGCGGGGGATGTAGTCCGACAGTTTCTCGCCGTCCTTGCGCGCCACCTTCTCGATGCCGCTGTTGCCCATGGGCCCGCTGCCGAGCCCCGACACGTGCGTCAGCAGATCCTTGACGGTGATCTCGCGCTGCGCCGGCACGGTGTAGAACTGCACCGCCTGCTCGGCGGCCCCTCGGCCGCCGCCGGCCGCTGGCTGCGGCGACTGCGCGACGCCGACCTTCATGCCGCGGAACTCGGGAATATAGCGCGATACCGGGTCGTTCAGGTGCAGCTTGCCTTCCTCGACCATCATCATGATCGCGACGCCGATGACGGGCTTCGTCATCGACGCGATGCGGAACATGTTGGCCGGCGTCATGGGCTGCCTGGAATCGACATCCATGACGCCCTGCGACGCCTCGAACGCGATCTTGCCCTTGCGCGCCACGACCGTGACCGCGCCGGCGATCTCGCCGGCAGCGATCCGCCGGGCGATCATCTGGCTGATGCGCTGCAGCCGTTCCGACGACAACCCGACGTCCTCGGGCCTCACTCCGGGAGACGAAGCGGTGGACACCGTGACGACCGGCAGCCCGAACGCGGCCAGGAGAAGGGCGAACGAGATCGCGGTCTTCATGAGCGGGTCTCCTCCGTCCGGCTGAAGCCGGACGCTACGGCAAAATAAGCGGACGCTACGGCAAACAAGCGGGACAGGACGAGAAGGCAGCGGTCAGTGTGCCGAACAGGGCATGGGCTTCCACCCCGCCGCATCGGGCAGCTTCTTGAAGTCCGTCGTCGTCAGGTAGGGGCGGGCGAAGTAGACCGGATCCTCGACCTTCGTCGTGACGGTGAACCAAGTGTCGCCGTTCGGCATCGTGTTGAGGTCGAAGTACTCGGTGACGATGGCTTTCGCGCTGTAGGGCGCGCCGTTCTTGCGGACGTAGCCCGGCCGCAGGTTCGTGGTCATGACTTTCAGGTTGCCGCTACGAGGCCCGCCGCGCGCCGCGCCCGCGTATTCCCACTGGGCGGCCGACTGGCCCTGCCAGGTCGCCGGTGCATCGTCTGGCGGGCGATGCGCCGAACTGGAGCAGGCGCGTCTGGGTGCCCGCGTCCGTGTCGATGCGCAGCGTGTTGTCGTCCTGCCAGGTGATGTGCAGACGGCCGGGCACCCGCATGATGTTGGCGGCGCCGTAGGCCCGGCACTGCTCGCCGGCGGCTTCGTCCTTCGCCGGATCCCAGGTGTCCGCCACGCGCCGGCCTTCGGCGTTCAGCGTCAGCGAGTCGTACACGCCCTTCTTGGGCGTGACCATCCGGAACTTCCAGTCTTCGGTGATGACCGACACCCAGTAGCCGGTCAGGTCGATTGCCGCGCCTTCACGCGCCGACGCCGGCCCGCCGCGTCCGCGGCCCCCCGCCCCGCGCTGCGCCTGTGCAAAGACGGTCGATGTGATGACGCACAGGAGGACCGTGACCGCCGCAAACAATCGCATCGTCTTTGTTCTTCTGTGTACTTTTCTACGTCTCTACTTCGAACTTTGAACTTTCTTCCTAGTCGACCGCCTGGCCCGGGCTGCCCCAGGTGAAGCCGTCGCTCGTGCGCTTCAGGCGTGAGCATCAGCGCGCGGTACTCGCCGGGGACGCGCGACGGGCGCGCGAAGATGACGACCTCGTCGCCGACCTTGAGCGTCTCGCGATTGACGCCCTGGCTGCCCAGCTGGGTCGTGCCGCTCCACTCGACGGCCCAGCGCTGCGGCGCGCCCTTTTCGTCCGGCGCCATGACGTGCACGAACGAATGCGGATTGCGGTAGACGAACTGCACCAGCTTGCCTTCGAGCTTGATTTCGCTGCGTCACGTCGTATGTCGCCGCGTAGGAATGGTGGGCGTAGGCCGCGTGACTGATGCCGCGAGCACGACCGCGGCGGCCGCAAGCAGATTCTGCGCATTACTTCTTCTCCTGAAGGCTTTTGTACACCGCCTCGACGAACATGTCTGTCGTCCACGATCCGCGTCGTCGATCCGTACCGGCCGTCGAAATCCATCGTCGGCCTGGCGGCCTTCACCTGCTCGAGCGTCATGCCCTTGCCGATCGAGTCCTTCACGCGGTCGCGAATGATCGTCAGCATGTTGCGATACGACGCGACGTCGGCCGTGTCCGACAGCTCGCCCGCGGCCCGGGATGATCCACGTGCCGCCCTGCCCGCGATACTCGGCCACGGCGAGATCGAGGATGTGGTTCAGGCCGTCGATCACGCCCTGGATGCTGCCGCCCTTGTCGACGTCGATGACCGGATAGCTGACCGTGGAAAAGAGATCGCCGGCGCTGATGACTTCGGAGTGGCGGAAGAACACGAGGCTGTCGCCGTCGGTGTTGGCGGCGGGCGCGTGATACAGGATGACGGCTTCGCCGTTGAAGTATTCGGGGAGCTTGTGGAACTCGTCGAAATACGTGTCGGTCGGCTGCGCCGCCGCCGGCGCGCGGCTTGCTTGCCCGGCGCGGCGGCGCTCATCCGATTCAGCACGTTCTCGTGGGCGACGATTTCGGCGTTGCGCCCGATGCTGGTCGACGGCCGCGCCGAAGCCGCCGCCGCGCGGGAAGAAGCCCGTCGTGGCGATCTTCTCGTTGCCGCCGATGTGATCGGCCGCCGCGCTCGTGTTGATGATGTAGCGGACCGGCCTGGCGGGAGCGGGCGAGCTGATCACCGAGTTCATGTACGGGCTGGCCCAGCCCCACGAGTTCGGGCAGTTGGCGCCGAAGCACGTGTTGGGCGCGGGCGGCGACACGGCGCTGTTGGCGAGCTGGTTGACGGCCGCCAGCACCTTGTCGGTCATCGCCGCCGAGCCCGTGTTGACGAGCATCACGCCGTCGGCGCCGATCGACGCGGTGATGTTGGTGCCGTCGGCGACGAGCATGTAGATGTTGCCCTGCACCGGCAGCACGTGAACCTGGCCGTCGCGCGGGCTCTGATCGGCGATGCTCTTCGCGGCGGACACCGCGGACTTGGACGCGGGCACCTTCAGCGCCGCGGCAGTCACCGTCCGTTCAACGTCGAGCGGTATTCCGGGATAGATCGTCTTCACGCCGCCGCGTGTCGGCTCGACGGGAATCCAGTCGTCCTTCTTCAGCCACTCCGTCAGCGCGGTGTTCTGGCCCGGGAGGAAGTGCGGCACGTGATGCCGGTCGGTGCCGCCGTTCTCGGCGAACGACGACCCGTTGCACGTTTCCATCGCGACGTTCGACGTCAGGTCGATGGTGTACGTCGTCGATTCGACGTACGGCTCGTCCTGATAAATCGGATCGTCGACGACGGTGACGATCGTCAGGATCTCGTCGTGCCGCGTGAGGTAGTCCGTCATCGTGAACATGTCGCTCGTCTGCGGCCCGCCGCGCTTCAGGTACCCGTCCTTCAGATGCGTCGTCGTGATCTTCAGCGTGTTGCCGATCCACTCGCCGGTCGAGAAGCCCGTCCAGCTGTGCGGCGCCCAGGCCGGCGGATGCGGGCGGCCGTCCATGAACACCGGCCAGTCGAGCGACCGCATGAACTGGATGTGGTACGCGCGTCACCTCGCGCGTCAGCGGATCCTGTTCCTTCAGGATGCGCGCGCCGCCGAGGCCGCGCCACTGGTGCGGCGCCGAATGCGGCCGGCACTGATATTCGGGCGTGCCCCAGATCGATTCCGCCGTGGTGTCGGATCGCATGCGGCCCGCCGCGTTGAACGGAATGCCCAGATAGTCGCCGAGCGGGGGCTGGGCCGTGGTGTCTTCCTCGTGGTTCGTCAGGTTCCACTCGCCGGCGATGTCGGGTGGAATAAGCGGGCGCGGGGGCTGGGCCACGAGCGGGATGACGGGGCCGGCGGCCCAGAGGGCAGCCGCCACGCCGGCGAGCACGAGCAGGCGCCGCATCATCGGCCGATTATAGGCCTCCTGACGCCCTCAGATCTGAATCTTCGACAAGAGGCGGGCGCCTGTGGGCAGCAGGGCCATGGCGAATTACGGGGCTGCGGAGGCGGAGGCTATTGCCCCGGCGGCAAACTGACTGTCATGGAGCGCGGCGTAGCGACCCTTCGCCGCGAGCAGTTCGTGATGCGTGCCGCGCTCGACAATCTGGCCGCCTTCCATCATCAGGATCACATCGGCGGTGCGGATCGTGGAGAGTCGGTGGGCGATCACGAAGGTCGTCCGCCCGCGCATCAGCCGGTGCATGGCGTCCTGGATCAGGACCTCGGTGCGCGTGTCCACGCTGCTCGTGGCCTCGTCGAGGATCAGGATCGCAGGGTTGGCCAGGAAAGCGCGAGCAATTGTCAGCAGCTGCTTCTGCCCCTGCGACAGGTTGCTGGCCTCTTCATTGATCGGCGTGTCGTAGTTCTCCGGCAGCGTCCGGATGAAGTGATCCGCCTGGGCCTTCCTCGCCGCCTCGACGACGTCCCCGTCGCTCGCCCCATCGCGTCCGAAGGCGATGTTCTCGCGAATCGTCCCCGAGAAGAGCCACGTGTCCTGCAGCACCATGCCGAACGTGCGCCGGAGCGCGCTGCGCCTGACCTGGCGGATGTCCACGCCGTCCACGCGAATACTGCCGCCGTCCACGTCGTAGAACCGCATCAGCAGGTTGACGAGTGTCGTCTTGCCGGCGCCGGTCTGACCAACGATCGCGATCGTCTGGCCGGGCTCCACGTCGAGCGACAGATCCTCAATCAGCGGGACGTCGTCCTTGTACCGGAATCGCACGGCATCGAACTGCACCGCGCCTCGCGGTTCGGCTATCACCGTCGCGTCCTGGACCTCGGGTATCTCCTCGGGTTCGTCGAGCAGCTCGAACACGCGCTCGGCGGCGACGACCGTCAACTGGATCATGTTCGCGATGCCGCTCAGCTGCATGATCGGCATGGAAAACTGGCGGGCGTACTGGATGAAGGCCTGCACGTCGCCGATGGCGATCGCCTGCCGCGTGACCAGCAATCCGCCGATCACCGCCACGAAGACGAACCCGAGATTGCCGACGAACATCATCGTCGGCATGATGATTCCGCTGACGAACTGCGCTCGCCAGGCGCCCTCGTAGTACCGGGCGTTGAGCGTGTCGAACGTGTCGATAGACTGCGGCTCGTGGCCGAAGGCGGTGACGATGGTGTGGCCGCCGTACATTTCGGCCACGTGCCCGTTCAGGGCTCCCAGTGCCGCCTGCTGCTGCATGAAGAAGGGCCGCGAGCGTTTGGCAATGACGGCCGCGATGCCCATGCTCAGGGGCAACGTCAAGACGATGCCGACGGTGAGTATCCAACTGATGCTCAGCATCATCGCGATCACGCCGATGAGCGTCAGCACAGACGTCAGCAGCTGCGTGAGGTTCTGCTGCAGGGTGCCGCTGATGCTGTCGAGATCGTTGACGGCGCGGCTCATCAGCTCGCCGCGCGTGCGCGTGTCGAAGAACTTCAGCGGCAGGCGATCGAATTTCGCCTCGACCTCCTGGCGCAGCGTGTAGACGGTCCGCTGCGCGGCGTGGGCCATCAGGAACTGCATCAGGTACTGAAACGCGTTCCCGACGACGTACAAGACGATCAGGCCGGCCAGGATGCGCCCGACCGCAGCAAAGTCAATCGCCGCCCCCGGGACGCCCGAGGCCTTGGCGACGAAGCCCTTGAAGATCGTTGTCGTGGCGAGACCGAGAATCTTCGGCCCGAGCACGCTGAACACGGTGCCGACCGCGCCCGCGGCGACCACGACTGCGAGCGCCCGCCGGTGCGGACGCAGGTAGCCGAGCAGGCGGACGAGCGTGCCCTTGAAATTCTTCGCCTTCTGCGCGGGAACGCCCAGCCCTCCCATCGGCCGGCCGCCGAACATCGGCGGGGGAGTGCGGGGGGGCGCGCCCACGGGCAACGGCGACGGTCCCTGGGATCGTGACGGGCGTGCTCATGCGACCTCGTCCAGCGAGATCTGCGACGCGACGATCTCGCGATAGACGTCGCTGGTCTGCATCAAGGCGGCGTGGGTGCCGATGCCGGCCACGCGTCCGTTCTCGAGGACGACGATCCGGTCGGCCGTGATGACCGTGCTGATGCGCTGCGCGACGATGAACACGGTGGCGTGGGCCGTCTCGTCCCGCAGCGCGGCGCGCAGCTTCGCATCGGTGGTGAAGTCGAGCGCGGAAAAGCTGTCGTCGAAGACGTACACATCAGGCCGCCGGACGATCGCGCGCGCAATGGCGAGGCGCTGCTTCTGTCCGCCCGACAGGTTGATGCCGCCCTGCGAGATCGGCGACGCGAACTGCTCCGGCATCGCGTCGACGAAGTCGAGCGCCTGGGCCACGGCGGCGGCATGCCGCACGTCATCGTCGGACGCATGCTCGCGGCCGTAACGGATATTGGCAGCCACCGTTCCCGTGAAGAGCACGGCTTTCTGCGGGACGAACCCGATCCGGGCGCGCAGATCAGACTGGCTCATGTCCCGAACGTCGACGCCGTCGAGCAGCACGTGACCGTCGTTCGCGTCGTAGAAGCGCGGGATCAGCCCCGCAAGCGTGGATTTGCCGGATCCGGTGCCGCCGACGATTGCCGTGATTTCCCCAGGGTGCGCCGTGAACGAGACGCCCGTCAGCGCCGGTTCCTCGGCGCCCGGATACTGAAACGTCACGTTCCTGAACTCCAGGTGGCCGCGTCCGGTGGTCTGCGGGAGCCCTGACGTCGCCGCCGGGTCGGCGATTTCCGGCTGCACATCCAGGACTTCGCTGATGCGCGCCGCCGACGCCGACGCCCGCGGCAACATCACGAACATGGCGGTGACCATGAAGACCGCAAACAGGATCTGCATCGCATACTGCAGCGACGCGAACATCGCGCCGACCTGCATCACGCCCGCGTCGATGCGGTGGCTGCCGACCCAGATAATTGCCAGGCTGGTGATGTTGAGCATCAGGATGAGCGTCGGCATCAGCACCGCAATCAGGCGGTTGAGCGCGATCGCGGTATCGGTCAGATCGAGGTTCGCGCGATCGAACCGTTCGCGCTGCCGGGCCCCGCGATCGAACGCACGGATGACGCGGACACCGCTCAACCCCTCGCTGAACACGAGCGTGAGCCGGTCGATCTTGCCCTGCATGGCCGTGGACAACGGCACGGCGCCACGCATGATGAACGCGAACACAGCCGCCATCACCGGCATGACGGCGATCAACACCCACGCCAGTTGCGCGTCCTGCGACAGCGCCAGAATCACGCCGCCGATGGCCATCATCGGCGCCGTGATCACCATGGTGAGCATCATGATGACCATCTGCTGTACCTGGGTGGTGTCGTTGGTCGTGCGGGTGACCAGTGAGGCCGCGCCGAAGCCCTCGAACTGGTGGACGGAGAGGCGTTCCGCGCGCGAGAAAATCGCGCCTCGCAGGTGTCGCCCGAAGCCGGTCGCCACCTTCGCCGAGTAATAGCTGCCGGCGATCGCGCACAGGGTAGCGACCATCGACATCAGCAGCATCAGGCCGCCGACCTGGAAAATGGCGCGCGTGTCGCCCCGGACGATGCCGCGGTCGACGATATCCGACGTCAATCGAGGCAGCCACAGATTCCCGAGCGACTGTGCGAGGGCCAGCGCGAGGACCAATCCGATCTCGCGGCGATGGGGAGTCAGAAAACGCGTCAGACGGAGCATGGCGCCCCCCAGGAGTGTAACGGTTCGTTATCGTGCGCCGGTTATTGTTTCAGATACGCAATGAGCAATACCAGCGTGAACGGGCTGAGGATCGTCGACAGGAACACCGCGCCGGTTGCGAAGCTCGGATCGAGATCGAACTCGAGCGCCAGCACCGTGGTGATGACCGCGGCCGGCATCGATGCCCCGACGATGGCGACTTGCCGGGCCAGGCCGGTCAGCCCGAGCACCATCGTCAGCCCGATGCCGGCGAACGGCCCCACCAGAAGCGACAACGCCACGGCGAGGCCGACGGCGCCGGGACGATCCGGCATGGCGGCGCGCTCGAGCTGAATGCCCAGGATCAGCAGCATCATGGGGATAGCGGCCTCGCTGAGCAGGGTGATGGGTCGCAGGACGGCGAGCGGGACGGTCGAGTGCGTTGCCAGGATCAGCCCCGCGGCCGCGACCGCCCACAGCGCCGGCACGCGCACGATGCCCGCGAGCGCACGCAGCACGTGTCCGTGTCCGCTGGCGGCGACGCCGACGCCCACCGTGTACGTCACGACCGCGCTGGCAACGAAGTACACGCTTGCGTAGGCGAGCGCCTCGCGGCCGAACGCGAACAACGCGACAGGCAGCGCGTAGTTCCCGCTGTTCGAGAACATCACCACGAGGAGAAAGCTCGTGAACGTCTGCCGGTTCAGGCGCAGCGGCGCCGAGGCCAGCCAGGCGATGAGGCCCATGACGGCCGTGAGGAGGATGCAGAACACGAACATCCGCCAGAACACCGAGCCGTCGATCCGGGACTGGACCAGCTGATCGAACACCAGGCACGGCGAGAGCACGTTGAACGAGACGGCCGACAGCGTCTTCACCTGCGCGCCGGTATGCCTGGCCAGCAGATAACCGGCCGCCGCGACGAGGAAGATGGGGAGGATGTCGTCCGCGAAAATCGACGCGAAGACGTTCACTCAGCGAACCGGTTCGGCGAACGAGAAGATGGGGTCCACGTCGACGGGCACGTCGGTGGCGCGAGCCAGCACGGCGCGCAGCGGCGGCGGCATGCGGTCGTACTTCGCGAACCACGCTTCCGTGCGCGCGCGATCGCCGGTCGCCTCCTGCTCGAGCAGTTCCTTGGCGAGCGTGTCGATGGCGTCCGGAATCTTCGCGTAGTCCACGCGATACCGGCCGTCGGCGAATGACGATCGCGCCCTGCTCGGACAGGTAGTTGAACTCCATCATCTCGGCGCGGCCGTGCGCCTCGCCGGTGCCGAAGCGGACCGTGCGAAAGATGCCGGCGACGTACGACGCGTAGTACTCCTCGAGTCGATCCTTCGGCAGGACGCTCGTGGTCCACGAGCCACTTCAGCGCGAACATGCCGACGACGTCGGCCTTGGCTTCTTCGAGGCCCGAGTAGGCGGCGCCGATCGCCTCGCGGATGTCGACCTGCCTGGCCCGGTCCGGCGCGCGCGAACGCCGGGCCGAGGCCGTGACAGATCTCGTGCATGAGCGTCGTCGGCCAGATAGCCCTCGGCCGACGCGCGGCCCGCCTGCGCCGGATCCATAACGCGCGCGGCGAGCGGCAGGATGACCTCGTTCACGCGCGCGTCCATGAAGTTCTTGAAGAAGATCTTCTTGGTGCCCTTCTGCTGGTGGATGCGCGGATCGTTCGGCAGGTTGTCGGCAACCGCCTGGTAGCCGTGCCGCAGATCGCCGGCGCGGAAGGGCGCGTCCATCACTTCCATCGGCGTCGACGTGGCCGCGCACCGACGGCCGATCCTCGGCCGCGAGCGGCAGCGCGTCCTGGATGTCCGGAATCCACTGCTGGTAAACGGCGAGCTTGCGGCTCTCGGCATCGTTGCGAATCAGGATCGCCGCGCCGTAGGACGTCTTCACGCCGAGCAGGTCGTCGAGGTAGGTTTCGTAGGGCGCGAAGATGAGGTCGAACTTCGGGTCCTTCAGATCCAGCCAGGCGATGTCGCTGTTGTAGTAGTCGTCGGTCAGCAGGCGCGTCGGCCCTGAGGCGCAGGAACGTGGCGAACGCCGGATCGTCGGAGAGATCGGCGGCCTGGCGGAGGGCTGCCGCGGCCGGCCGTCAGGAACGGCGACGAACCGGCGTGGTACCGCTCGCCGACCAGATCGGGCCCCTGGCGGCTCACGACGGTGTACGGGTTGTAGACGACCTGCCGCCGGGCGGGATTCTTCGCGACGTAGCGTTCGATCTCGTCGCGCGTGAGGCCGGCGGGATACAGCGCCTGGCCGGGCGGCATCGGCGCCGTGCCGACGAACGGCTTGTTCTCGTCCACCAGATCGAAGCGGCTGCCGTTGATGAACAGGTAGCGTCGGAGGTTCTGCGCGCGCGGCGTCTTGTCGGCCTCGAGGGCGTTGTAGAGCGCCAGCGCATCGGGATCGGTCTGGCGCCAGTAGATGTTTTCGAGCTCGCGGCAGGCGATGACCAGCTGTTCGATCATCTGGCGCTCGCGCTCGCTCAGGGCCGCCTCGTTGTACGGCATGCGCACCGGCTTGAACCTGGCGAGCTTCGCCGTCAGATCGGGCGCCGTCTTGAGAAGTGCCGCCACGTCGGGCGCCGGCTGCGCGAACGCCGTCGCGGTCGCCACCAGCAGCAGCGCCGCGAGGAGATGTTTCATGCGCGCAATTCTGTCATGAAACCAATGACCAGACGACCAAATGACCAGATGACCAAATGAGTTCCCCCGCATGTGTGATTGACACTTCGGATCCCATCGGCAAACATTAACGACCGCACATGACGGCCTTTTCCGACGAGTGGCTGGCGCGGTTCCAGCAGCAGGTGAACGCGGATCCCGAAATGCACGTGGTCGGCGACTGGCTGACGATCGCGCTGTCGCTGACGTGCGGCGATCGGCGCTGCATCCTGCGCTTCGAGAAGGGCGCGCTCGTCGAGGTGACCCCGTCGCCGCGGCTCGACGTGCGGTGCGCGTTCGGCTTCCGTGCCGCGCCCGACATCTGGGCGAAATTCCTCGCTCCCGAGCCCGAGCCGCTGTATCACGATTTTTTCGCGATGCTGATGCGCGTGCCGGGGTTCGTGCTCGAGGGCGATACGCTCGCGGCCATGCAGCACGCCCGCGCGCTGCACCGGGCGATGAACCTCATGCGGACGGTAGGCCACTAGCGTGGCCGCCTTCGACACGATCGTCGGCCGGTACCTCAACCTGGAGGTCGAAGGCCGCGGCTACCGCGTCTTCGTCGAGGAAGCCGGGCAAGGCATCCCGCTGCTGTGCCTCCACACGGCCGGCGCCGACAGCCGCCAGTTCCGGCACCTGTTGAACGATGCCGCCGTGACGAGCCGCTATCGTGTCATCGCGTTCGACATGCCGTATCACGGCCGGACCAACCCGCCCGACGGCTGGTGGCTCGAGAAATACAAGCTCACCACGGCGGCGTACCTCGCGTTCGTGCGCGCCGTCTGGACGGCCATGGAGCTCGAGCGGCCGGTGATCCTCGGGTGCTCGATGGGCGGCGCCATCGTGTTGAAGCTGGCGGCCGAATACCAGAAGGAACTGCGCGGCGTTGTCGGCCTCGAAACGTCCGCGTATGCGCCGGGACGGTTCAACCAGTACCTGCACCACCCGGCAATCCACGGCGGTGAACTGGTCGCGAGCTACACCTACGGGCTGTGCGCGCCGATGAGCCCGGAGCCGAACGCCCGGGAAAACTGGTGGTACTACAGCCAGTCCGGGCCGGGCGTCTATGCCGGCGACGTGCACTACTACAGCAACGACTGGGACGGCCGCGAAGACGCCCGGCGCATCGACACCAGCCTGTGCCGCGTGTCGCTGCTGACGGGCGAATACGACTATTCCTGCACGCCGGACATGACCCGCGCGGTCGCCGCCTCCATCCCCGGTTCGCGCATGGTGATCATGGACGATATGGGCCACTTCCCGATGATCGAAAACTACCCCGTGTTCCGCGGGTTCCTGCTGCCCGAGCTCGAATGGATGGCGTCGTGACCGTTGCCCCGAACCTGCCCTGGTATCGCCAGGTCAGCGGCGAGCAGTGGCGCGCGTTCTGGGCCACGTTCGTTGGCTGGATTGTGGACGCGTTCGACTTCAACATCCTCTCGTTCATCCTCATCGACATTCAACGGAGCTTCACCGTCAACAGTAGTCTGGCGGCGCTGCTCGGGACGGTGACGCTGCTGATGCGTCTCGTTGGCGGCGTCGTTGCGGGCACCGCGGCCGACAAGTGGGGCCGCAAGCTCCCGATGCTGCTCTCGATCCTGTGGTTCTCGCTGTTTGCCTTCCTGAGCGGCTTCTCGTCGTCGTACACGATGCTCTTCGGCTTTCGCGCGCTCTTTGGCATCGGCATGGGCGGCGAGTGGGCCGCGGGCATGACGCTCGTCATCGAGCACTGGCCGGTGCGGCTGCGCGGGCTCGTCTCCGGCATGCTGCTCGGCGGGTGGTACTGGGGATATCTTCTGGCGGCGGCCGCCTTTCAGTTCATCTACCCGCTCTTCAACGACAAGCCTGACCTCGGCTGGCGCGTGATGTTCTGGATCGCGATCATCCCGGCGTTCTTCACGCTCTGGATCCGGTCGACGGTGTCGGAAAGCCCGGTCTGGCTCGAACGGCAGCGGCACTTGAAGACCGCCGCCGGTAAACTCGAAGCCAAGATCTCAGTCGTCCGAATCTTCGAGCGCGACCTGATCGGCACCACTCTCCAGACGACCGCGGTCATCGGCGCGTTCATGTGCGCGTTCTACTCGATTGCCTTCTGGTATCCAACCTTCCTGCGCGAAAGCGGCCGGAGCACGCTTCCGTACTTGATCCCCTTCAATCTCGGCGCAATCGGCGGCACCATCTTCTGGGGCCGCCTGTCGGAGGGCGTGCTCGGCCGACGTGGCGCTGTGACGATTACGGCGCTGCTCGGGGTCGCGTCCATTCCTCTCTACCTCCATGCCGCCAGTCCGATTCTCCTGGCATTCGGCGCGCTCACGATGGGCGCGTTCGGATCCGGCATCTGGGGCATGGCGCCGGCGTACGTCGCCGAACGCTTTCCCACGGCGGTGCGGGGCGTCGGTCCGGGTTTCGCTTACCACGCGGCCGCAGGCATTGGTGCCGCGATGCCGCCCGTCATCGGCTTCATGCGGGACCGAGGCATCCCGCTTTCGACGGCCATGACGATCGCGATTGCGGTGGCACTGCTGTTCTCGGCGTCGCTGATGTGGTTCGGCCCCGAAACGCGCGGCCGCCAGTTGACGGCCGAGACACACTGACGTGAACGCCAGCGCCGGCGCGCTCGCGCTCGAATCGCAGCCGTTCGGCTGGCTGCGGTCGGCGCCTGCGCCGGCCCGCCGCGCGCTGCTTGCCGCCTCCGTCGGATGGCTGTTCGACGGGTTCGACGTCATGATCTACTCGATGGTGCTCACGGCGCTGCTGTCCGACTTCGGCATCTCGAAGACGACCGGCGGCATCCTCGGATCCCTGACGCTCCTGGCGTCAGCTGGCGGCGGCGTGCTGTTCGGGATGATCGCCGATCGCTACGGCCGCCGGACCGGTCTCATCAGCAGCGTGTTGACCTACTCGCTGTTCACCGCGGCGTGCGGGCTTGCGCAGAGCGTCTGGCAGCTGGCCGTCTGCCGGTTCGTCCTCGGGCTCGGCATGGGCGGCGCCTGGACGACCGGCGCGGCGCTCGTCTCCGAGACGTGGCCGGATCGCCATCGCGGCAAGGCCGTCGGGCTCATGCAGAGCGCCTGGGCGGTCGGCTACGGGTCAGCCGCTGCCCTCGCGGCCGTCGTGCTGCCGCGGTACGGCTGGCGGGCGATGTTCTTCATCGGCGCGCTGCCGGCGCTGGCGGCGTTCTGGATGCATGGCAGCCTGGACGAGTCGGCGATGTGGACCGATGCGCGCAGCCACACCCGCGCGTCCCTTGGCCTGATCTTTTCCCCCGCCTATCGGCGGGTCACGTTCGCGCTCGTGGCCTTGAGCTTCTGCACCTTATACGCGTACTGGGCGTTCAACTTCTGGGTGCCCGCGTATCTGACCCTGCCGGTGGAGCAGCGCGGCGTCGGCCTGAACACCGGTGACGTGGCGGGCCTGCTGGTGGTGATGAACGTCGGCGGCTGGCTGGGGTACGTGCTGTACGGTTACGTCAGCGACCGCATCGGTCGCCGCCGCAGCTTCGTCGCGTATCTGATCATCGCCGCCGTGCTCGTCTTCGCCTACGGCCGCGCGCAATCAGCAGTGGTGCTCCTGCTGCTCGGCCCGGTCGTGGCGTTTTTCAGCACGGGCTACCTGAGCGGCTTCGGCGCGATCATCGCCGAGTTGTATCCGACGACGGTGCGGGCCGCCGCCGGCGGGTTCATTTTCAACATCGGCCGCGTCGGCAGCGCGGCCGCGCCGCTGCTCATCGCGTCGCTCGCGCAGCGCAGCGGGTTCGGCATCGCGTTCGCCACCACGTCCGCGGCGCTGCTGCTGGCGGCCGTGACGTGGCTCTGGATTCCGGAAACGCGGGGCCGTGCCCTCCAATAATGGTCGGGTGGTCATTCAGGGTCGCTTATCACGAAGACGCGAAGACACGAAGTAATCTTGTACTGGTAGATCCTTGGTGGTCTTCGTGACTTCGTGATGAGACGTAGTGAAAGGCACATCTGTGGCGATCAAGGAAGGCTGGACGGGGCGCGTGTACGAGGACTTCGACGTGGGGGACATCTATCCCCACGCGCTGGGCCGCACGGTGCTGGCGGCCGACAACGTCTGGTTCACGCTCCTGACGCAGAACACCAACCCGATCCACTTCGACGCGGCGTACGCGGCGAAAACCGAGTTCGGCAAGCCGCTCGTCGACTCGACGTTCACGCTCGCGCTCGTCACCGGGCAGTCGGTCGCCGACATCTCGCAGAACGCGATGGCCAACCTCGGCTGGGACGAGGTCCGGCTGCCGAATCCCGTCTTCGAAGGCGATACGATCTATTCGCGGAGCGAAGTCCTCGAGAAGCGCGAATCGAAATCGCGGCCGGCGGTCGGCATCGTCACCTTCAAGACGACCGGATTCAACCAGGACGGCACGGTCGTCATCGAGTTCAAGCGCACCGTGATGGTCTACAAGCGCGGAAACGTTCCGACCTATCGCGTAGCGCAGAAGGCATAGGGCAGATGGGTGACGACGTTCACGAGATTTACGCGGTGCGCTATGCGCACCACGACCGGCAGTCGCCCGAAAACTATCTGTTCGGCGATCCGCACGACGTGCTTCAGCCGCTCGCCTATTTCGTGTGGGCCATCGTCGGCGCGCACGGGACGTTCGTGGTCGACACGGGCTTCGACGAGTCGATGGCGCGCAAACGCGGGCGTCATATCGTCAAGCCCATCGCGGATGGCCTGAAGTCGATCGGCATCGAGGCCGACGCGGTCGAGGACATCATCATCACGCACCTGCACTACGACCACTGCGGGAACCACGACCTGTTTCCGCGGGCCCGCTACCATCTGCAGGACATGGAGATCGCGTACTCCACGGGCCGGTACATGTGCCACCCGGTCATGCGTATTCCTTTCGAGGCCGACGATGTGGTGGCGATGGTGAGGAAGGTGTTCGCCGGCCGCGTCGTCTTCCACGATGGAACCGAGCAGATCGCTCCGGGCATCACCCTGCACCGCATCGGCGGCCACTCGAAAGGGCTGCAGTGCGTCCGCGTGAAGACGAGGCGCGGCTACGTGGTGCTCGCGTCAGATGCGACGCATCTGTATTCGCACGTGAACGAGGGACGCGTGTTTCCGGTGACCTTCAGTGTCGGCGATGTGCTCGAGGGATACGCGACGATCCGGAAGCTCGCCGATTCCGTCGATCACGTGATCCCCGGACACGATCCTGCAGGTGCTCGAGCGATATCCGGCCGCTGCGCCGGGGCTCGAGCAGCTCGTGGTCCGCCTTGATGCCGATCCGAAGAAATAGTGCGGCCGTCCTGCTGTCGCTCCTGGCGGTCGCCGGCTGCCGGCAACAGAGGCCGGCTCCGCCGGTCAACGAGGCCGCGAGCGGCTCAAATGTAGCCGCGCCGCAGGCGCCGACCTTCAACAGAGACATCGCGTCGATCCTCTACCAGAACTGCAGCACCTGCCACAGGCCGGTGGATCCGCGGGCCGATACCGCCGATCCGATCTGTTTCGCAGGAGCCCCGTTCAGCCTCCTCACGTACGACGACGCGCGGGCACATGCGCGCGAGATCGCGCGGGCGGCAAAAAATCGTGTGATGCCGCCCTGGCTGCCCGAACGCGCGGCCGATCAGATCGCCGACTTCGCGAGCCCGCGCACGCTGAGCGACGTGGACATCGCGATGCTCGAGCGCTGGGCCGAACGGGGAACCGCCGAGGGCACTCCGTCCGATCGCCCGCCTGTGCCGTCGTGGCCGCAGGGCTGGCAGCTTGGCCAGCCGGATCTCGTGCTGAAGATGCCCGCCGCCTACACGCTGCCCGCGGCCGGCAAGGATGTGTTTCGCAACTTCGTCATCCCGTCTCCGGCCGGCGGACCACGCTACGTGAGGGCCATCGAATTCCGCGCCGAGAACCCCGCCGTCGTGCATCACGCGAGCGTGGGCATCGACCGCACGCGGTTCGCGCGCAAGCTGGATCGCGCCGACGCCCAGCCGGGGTTCGCCGCGATGCCCGATGACGAAGTGCGGAACGTGTACGGCTGGTCGCCCGGCAAGGCGCCCTTCATGGAGCCCGCCGAGCGCGCCTGGACGCTGCCGAAAGGCGCCGACCTCGTTGTCCAGATGCATCTGCTGCCGGCCGGCACGCCGCAGCCGATTCAGCCGTCGATCGGCCTGTTCCTGACCTCGACGCCGCCGCGCCACGAGCCGCTGACCGTGAAGCTCGAGTCGAAGACGATCGACATCCCGGCGGGCGCCTCAGCCTACGCCGTCGAGGACAGCTACGTGCTGCCGGCCGACGTCGATCTCGTGAGCATCTATCCGCACGCGCACTATCTCGCCAGGCAGATGCTTGCCACGGCGGCATTGCCCGACGGCACGGTGCGGACGCTGATCTCGATCCCGTCGTGGGATTTCCGCTGGCAGGATCAGTATCGCTACGCAGCGCCCGTGCTCCTGCCGAAAGGGACGACGCTGCGGATGCGGATCACCTACGACAACTCCGACGGCAACCGCCACAACCCGCAACGGCCGGTCCGCCGCGTGAAATGGGGACCGCTGTCCACGGACGAAATGGGGGCGATGTGGCTCGAAGTGCTGCCCCGATCGGACGCCGACGTGCCGGTGCTGCTGCGGGACGACGCCGCGCGGTCGCTGCGCGCCGACATCGCCGGCGCGGAGATGCAGGTCTCGGTCAGCCCTGGCGACCCGCTGGCGCACAATTTCCTGGCGACGAAATACCTGCAGGCGGGACGTGTGCCTGACGCTGTCACGCAGTTGAACGAAACGCTGCGGCTGAAGCCGAACGATGCCGAGGCGCACAGCAATCTGGCGACGGCGCTGCAGGCGCAGGGTCAAGTGCAGGACGCGTTCGCGCATGCGCAGGAGGCGGTCCGGCTGAAGCCGGACGACGACCGCGTGCACTTCAACCTCGGGAACCTGATGTCGGCAGCCGGCCGGCCCGACGAGGCGGAGCGCGAGCTGCGCCGCGCGGTGCAGATCAATCCCGAGAACGGCGATGCGCAGTTCAACCTCGGCGTCCTGCTGGGATCGCGCAACCAGCTCGACGAAGCGGTGGCGCATCTCCGGCGCGCCGTTGACATCAACCCGCAGAACGCCGACGCGCACCGGAACCTCGGGTTCGGCCTGGGATTGCAGGGGAAGCTGGACGAAGGCATCGAGGAGCTGAGAACTGCGCTAAGGATCCAGTCCGGGCGATGCTGAGGCGCAGCGGAGCCTGGCGAGCCTGCTGGAGGCGAAGAAGAGACGCCCGTAGCGTCCGGATTTAGCCGGACGTGACGTCCGCCTGAAGGCGGACGCTACTGCTGTCTACGCGACACTCCAGCCGCCGTCGACCGGCAGCGCCGCGCCCGTGATGTCGCGGCTCGACGGCCCGCACAGAAACACCATCAGCGCGGCCACGCTCTCCGCGGCGATGAACCGCCCCGTCGGCTGTTTCCCGATCAGAAATTTCTGCTCGGCATCGTCGCGCGTCAGTGACGAAGCGGCCATCATCTGCTGGATGCTGGCTTCGTGGATCGGCGTCTCGGCCGTCCCGGGGCAAATCGCGTTGCAGGTGATGTCCTGTCCGAGCGTTTCGAGCGCGACGGCCCGCGTCAGGCCGAGAAGCGCCGTCTTCGTCGTCACGTACGCGACGCGATTCGGCGCGGCGCGCAGGCCGTAGATGGACGACACGTTGATGATGCGGCCCCAGCCGCGCTGTTTCATCGCGGGCAGCGCGAGGCGGATGGTGTGAAAAGCCGCCGAGAGGTTGACGGCGAGGCCCTCGTCCCATCGCTCCGGCGGGAACGCCTCCACCGGCGCCGCATGGCGGACGACGGCGTTGTTGACGAGCACGTCCACGGCGCCGAATGCGTCAACCGCCGCCGAGATCATCGCGTCGATACTGGCGGGCACCCGGAGATCGGCATCAGCGTACAGCGTGCGGATCCCGTGTGAGCGCTCGAGGTCGGCGCGGATCTCGGCAATCGTGCCGGCGCTCGAGAAGCCGTTCAGGACGACATGGCAGCCGGCCGCCGCAAATTGCCGTGCCGCCGCGAGTCCCAAGCCCTGCGTCGAGCCGGTGATGAGCGCGCATTTGCCCCGAAGATCGGCCCTTTGCCCTTTGCCCTCTGCCCTATGTGATCCCACTAACGGACCTTGCTGACGTCGCCGTCGGCGAGGGCGATCTCGGTAATTCGCAGGCCCGCCTTCGTGATCCGCGACGGAAACAGATACTGGAGACGTTCCTCGTGGACCGGGATCACGCGGTGGGGATCGCCGCCGGCCTCCTTCACCATCTCGTCGGCGGCCATGATCAGGTTGAACTGGCTGCCGGTCGCCAGGCCTACCGGGATGTACTGCGGATCCTTCGGGTCCGTGCCGCGCAGGTTTTCGTGGGAGTACGCGAGATCGCCGGCGAACACCCACGAGTCGGACGACTGCGCCAGGAGGTCGTTCCTCACGTGCACGTACATCGAGCCCCAGGTGTGCGTGTCGAACGCCGCGTGGAGGTCGATGCCGGGCAGCACGTTTTCCCGGCCGCCGTCCACGCACACGAGCCGTCCCTGCCGCGCGAGATCGACCGCCTTCATGATGTCAGCGGGATCCATGCCGAGCATGAGCCAGCGGAACCGCCGCTCGAGCGAGAGCGCCCACACCCACTTCGACAGCTCGCGCTCCTGGATGTAGAACGTCGCGTTCGGGAACTGCTCGATGTTCCCCATGTGATCGAAGTGCGCGTGCGTGATGAAAATGCTGGACACCTCCGCCGGAGACACCCCGCACTCGGCCAGGACCGCCTGCGGCGGCTGCCAGTTGCGCACGCCGTAGCTCGTCGCGAGCACCTCGCCGTACGCCTGGTGGTTGTAGCCGACGTCGATCATCGCCGTCTGGCCCTGGCCCTTCAGCACGACGTAGCCATAGGGCATCTTGCGGTAGCCCTGGTTGTGCGCGCCGTAGACGAACAGGCTGGTGGCCTGCTCGAGCACGTGCGCATATTCCATGACCCAGATCGAGTAGCTGGCCATTCAGGGGATCCTCACACAGGTCGGGTAGGCGGGTGGGTCGGGTGGGTCGGGTAGGTCGGGCAGGACGTCGCGGGCAGGCCGGCCGGGCAGATGTGCCGCAGCAGCCGTGCTCGAACGCGACGACTTCGAAGCCGGGCAGCGCGTTCGCGGCGTGCTGGAGGTGTTCGTATCCGGCGCGCAGCGGCGTCAGGATCGGATCGAGATCGGCGAGCGGCCGGCCGAGGCGATCGCGCGCGGCCGTCAGCGCGGCGTCGAGCGAGTCCGTCGCCCGGGTCAGGTGCGCGTGGTGAAGGCGTGCGCGAGCCGTGGCGCGCGTCTGCCGGATGCCGTCCCTCGATTCGTGGAAGAGCATCTCGGCCGAGCGCAGCATCGGGTGATCCGGCGCCGCGCTGCCGGCGCCGGAGGCCGCGAGCACCAGCAGGCCCGCGAGCTGGGCGGCCACGTCGCGCAGGCGTTCGAAATCGGGACGCGCGGCGAGAATGTACGCGACCGTCAAGTCGTCGAGCGTGTCGGTCACGGGCACGGATTGTACAAGCAAAAGGGCTGGCGGCCTTTCAGCCCCCAGCCCTCTGCTCTTTGCCCTCTGCCCTCTGCCCTTCTAGAAGTCGACCTGCACGCTGAACTTCCAGAACCGCGGCTGCAGCACGCCCGTCGGCGCCAGCCACGCGCCCGCGCCCGCGCCGGCCGGAATCGCCGGGCTGAACGACTGGTTGTAGCTCAGGATCGGCGACGAGTTGAGGATGTTGTAAAGATCGAACCCGACGTTGGTCCGCGTCCTGCCGAAGCGCAGGATCTTCGCCAGGCGGATGTCGAACTCGTTGACGCGATCGCCGTACAGCGTGCCCGGCTCGACGAGGTTCACCGTGACGTTGGTGACGCCGTTCGACGGCGCGCGTCCCAGCTGCTGGATGATCGACTGCCACTGCGGGCTCGTGTTGCTGATCGTCCACAGCGCGCCGAGCGGCGCGCCCTGGTCGCTCCGGAACGTGCCGGAGAACAGGACGTCGACCTTCGGAATCGTGTACGACCCGAGGCCGGTGTACCGCGTGACGAAGCCCGTGGACGTGTTGCACCACGGGTTCGGGTCGGGCGTCTGCGGCGCCGCCAGCACAGTGTATTCCGGCGACGCCCGCGCGGACCTCGCAGTAGTCGGTGCGCGGTGGTCCCCGTGCCGAAGCCGCCCTGGAACACGAGGCCGTTGCGCGGCCGCGCGCTGACGTTGAACAGGAACCCGTTGTAGACCTGCGTGTACTTGCCGCCGGCATCCGCCGCGAGCTTGGTCACGTTGTTGGTGAGCGCCGCCACGTTCGGGTTGGCGTTGTACAGAGACCGCGGGTCGTGGCGCCCGACGCACTCGCCGAGCCGCGGGTCGGTCGGCGCGACGACCGTGAACGGCCGAAGTCGCCCGTCGCCCTGCAGCACGTTGTCGTCCCACGTGAAGTTGGTCAGCCACCGGCGGTTGTAACCGACTTCGACCGAGACCCGCGGCAGGATTTCCTGCTGGACCGAGGCGCCGAAGCCCCAGTCGCCCGGACCGAACGCCCCAGCCGCTGCGCAGCGACGGATCGAGGTCGCTGGTGAAGACGTTCGTCCCGAACGCCGAGTTGGCGATCGCGCAGGCACTCGCCGTTGGCGCCACGATTCAACAGATCGCAGTCGGGAGTGTAGTTCGCGATTGGTGTCGTTCCAGGTTCGCGTCGTCGTGCCCTGCAGCCGGCTGCTGGGCCTGAGCGCCGCGTAGGTCAGGCCGTTCTGCGCCGCCTGGAGGTACTTGCCGACGTTCAGCTTGAGCGACGTCTTGCCGTTGCCGAAGACGTCGATCGCGGCGCCGCCGCGCGGCGTGATGTCGTTGTAGGCGTGGACGCCGTCCGTCTCGGGATAGGTGACGGCCGTCGGCAGGAAGCGAACCGGGCCGACGGTGACCGCCGGGAAGTAGCTCCAGGCGCGGTCGTACCGCAGCGCGCCCTGCAGCGTGATCTTGCCGAACGTCTTCTGATCCTGCGCGTAGAACGCGTCGTAGCGGACGCGCTGGTTGGCCGGGAAGGCGTTGATGTTCTCGGTGATCTGGTTCGGCACGCCGCTGTTGAAGCGGTACGACGACGAACTGATCGTTCGTGTAGGTGAACTGATTGTCGTACAGGTAGCCGCCCTGGTAGCCGAACTTCATGCTCTGCGCGCCGGTCACGTACGACGCCGACGCGCGCCACGTCACGGTGCCCTGCAGGTTGTGGCGATAAGTGCCCGACCGGTACTGCAGGTTCGAGATGTCGCCGAAGTTGCGCGCAGTCGGCGTTGGTGCACTGCTCGGTCACGCCGACGAGCTGCGTGAAGTTGCTGCCGGGGTGGTCTGATGCCGCCCCACTGGCTCCAGTAGGTGCCGAAGCCGGCTTCGAGCAGCAGCTTGTTCGTCATCGGCGAGCTCCACGTCGCCTGCTGCACGCGCTGGCCGTAGCCGTCGAGATACGTCCCGATCTCAGGCGCGGTGGTCGCCGTGCACGGCGGATTCGAGGCGCCGGGCGCGCCGCAGATGATCTCGCCGTCTCCCGACTGACGGCATCCTTCGTCGATCCGAGAACGCCCGCGCCCTGACACGGGATCTGCTGATCCCAGAAGAGTTGAACTTGTTGCGCGCCGTCGGCTGCACCGTCATGCGGAGCGACGCGTTCCGCCAGCTGCCCGCCGTGACGGCCGGGCGGCTCGTGTCCTTCACGTAGGTCCACTTCGTCGGGATCGCCCATGTTCGCGTTGGCGAACATGCCCGGGCACCGTGCGGTGGCTGCCCTCGTCGCGGAACTGGAAGAAGATACCAGACGCGGTCCTTCTTGATCGGGCCGCCGACGCCGACGTTGTAGTCCCACAGCTTGTAGAGCTTGCCCGGCGTCGTCAGGCCTGCGTTCTTCAGGTCCTGCGTGTAGTTGTCGCCGACCATGCCCCTGGTGACGTTCGACGCGTAGAACGCTGCCCTTGACGCTGGTTGCCGCCGGTCTTGGGCACGATGCTGAACGACGGCCCGCCGACTTCGGCTTCGCCGAGGCCGCCCGAGGTCGTCATCGAGATTTCCTGCGCGTTGCCGATGTCCGACGACGTAGCTCGACACGCCGGCGCCGTTGAACGCCGCGCCGGTGTTCAGGCCGTCCACCTGGATGCGCGCTTCGTTGGTTCGCCCGCCCGCGCCGCCGAACACGAGCATGCCGGGCGTCACCTGGATGTCGAGGTTCGCGCCGGCCTGGGTCGTCGTGGCGGGAATGAGCATCATGACGCCGGCGTACGAACGCGCGGCCGGCATCGACGCGATCACGTCGTTGCTGACGGTCACCTGGCGCCGGACGCTCTGCGTGTCGACGATGGGCGTTTCACCGCTGACCGTGATCGTTTCCTCGATCGCGCCGACCTTCATGTCGGCGTTGATCGACGGCGGTGAACGAACCGGTCAGCTCGATGCCGTCCCGCTTGACGCTGCTGAAGCCGGTCAGCGTGAACGTCACGGAGTAGATGCCGGCGCGCAGATCGACGATGCGGTACTGGCCGGAGCCGTCGGTGACGGCCGAACGCGTTTTCTCGATGAGTGCCGGGCTCGACGCTTCGACGGTGACGCCCGGTAAGACGGCGCCGGACGCGTCCTTGACGACGCCGGTGATGGAGGCCTGGGCGAACGCCGCGGCCGGGACGAGCACGAGCAACGCCAGTACGGCTAAACCCTCTCGCAACCTGCGCATGAACTCACTCCCTTCGTCTTACGTCCAGAAAGTCGCGAACGGACTAACTCTTTTGAGCTAATCCGTTCACGCGAATTTATACGCTGCTGACAGCGCTGTGGTCAACGTCGATTCGGCCGAAACAGCTGAGCAAAACTCTGCGGATTCAACGAAATGGATAGGCTTTAGATTCTGTGACTTAGCGGCAGTCGTAGCGTCCGCCTTCAGGCGGACTGGACGTCCGGGCTTTCAGGCCGGACGTCCGGCTGAAGCCGGACGCTACTTCCGCGCGCCGATCGTCGGCACGGGAGCCGCTGAGGATGTTGTGCAGCGCGTGGTTGCCCTCGTGGCACGCGTATTCGTAGAAGCCGTAGTTCGAATCGCGCCGCCACGGGAATTCGATCGTGAAGGGCCGCGTGTACGTCCTGGGATCGTCCACGGTCGCGCGGTACATCAGCGTATCCGCGTCGACGCGGGTGAACCGCTCGGTGATCTTCAGCGCGTCGCTGAAAGGCTGGCCGCCGCCGTTGCCGCCGATGCCGTTCCTGTCGAACATGTTGGTCGTCTCGACGACGAGCGTGTCGCCCTCCCAGCGCGCGCGCGAGTCGCCCATGTAGCTGCGGATCCTCGGGCTGACGTGCGGGCGGCCGTCGAGATAGAACACGCGCGTCTCGTGGATCATCTCGTTGCGCAGGACGACGACGCCCGGCGCCTGGATGATCTGGTTGCCGTTGTTGTAGATGACCGGCAGCAGCGAGCCCAGCACGCCGCGGGTGATGCATTGGTCGTAGAGGCTCCGGTACTCGGTACGAGTCGGCGGGGCCGCGCGCCGGCCGCAGCATCGCGCTGCGCGAGCAGCCGCTGCGTGCCTTCCGGCCGTCTGCGGCGGCAGACGTCCGTCGGGCGGATCGACGAATGAGCGAGGCCTGGTAGGACGGCCGGCCGCGTTCGAGCCAGTGCGGCGGCGGCGACACGGGGCCCCCGACCGCGCCGCGCGCCTCCTGCTCGGGCGTCACGTTTTCGATCGAGAACTCCGCGTTGTCCTCGTCGTTCTGCCTGGCGAACGCCGCCTCGCGCGCTTTGAACTCGTCGTCGGTGAGCAGGTTGCGCTCACCGAAATCCGAGGCGCGCTGCAGCGGCACCCCCACCATGTCCGTGCTCGGCCAGAGGCCCTGCAGGTCGGGATCGCCCCACGGGGTGCGGGGCGCCGTGTACGTGCCGTCCGCCTGAAGCCGGACGCTACGGCCGTTAGGCTGAGGGCGGACGCTGCGCCCGGTTTGGCCGGCGAGCGGCGCGACCACGACGGCCGTGGCGACGGCCAGGGCGAACAGCGTCCGGTGCATTTCTATTTCTTGTCCATTTCCGCGAAGACCTCGCGCGCGACCCGGAACGAGTCCACGCCCGCCGGCACGCCGCAGTAGATCGCGACGGCCATGAACACCTCGCGGATTTCGTCGCGCGTCACGCCGTTGCGCAGGGCGCCGGCCACGTGCATCTTCAGCTCGTGCGGGCGGTTCAGGGCGCTGATCATGGCCAGGTTCAGCAGGCTGCGCGTTTTCTTCGGCAGCCCTTCGCGCCCCCACACCGCGCCCCAGCAATACTCCGTCACCAGTTCCTGAAACGGCCGATTGAAGTCGTCGGCCGAGTTGATCGACTTCTCCACGAATTCCGCGCCGAGCACCGACTTGCGGATTTCCAGACCTTTTTCGAACGTCGCTTTGTCCATGAGACGCTCCAGGAAAGTTCAAAGTTGAAAGTTCAAAGTTGAGAAGTGAAGTTCGGAAAGTCAGGAAGTTGCGAAGTGACTACGTTCTTCGTTCTTCATTGTTCATTGTTCTTCGATCGGATTTCCACCCCCGCCCATTCTTCGACCACCTTCGCGATGCACGTGAAATCCGACGCGGCGCCAAATTTCGCCTGCGTGACGGCGAGCATCTGGCGCACGGCGGCGCCTGCGACCATCGGCACGCCCATCGTCTCGGCTTCGTCCACGCAGAGACGCACGTCCTTGTACGACAGGCCGGTGGCGAATCCGAAGTCGAACGTGCCGGTCAGGATGGTCCGCGGGAACTTGTCCTGCGTCGCGCTGTTGCGGCCGCTGCCGGCGTTGATGATGTCGCAGAGCACCTTGGGATCGAGGCCGGCCTTGACGCCCATCGCCAGCACCTCGGACGACACGACCATCGCGGCCGCGGCCAGCATGTTGTTCGCGAGCTTCGCGACCTGCGCGAGGCCGGGCTTCTCGCCCGTGAAGAACAGCTTTCCGAACGTCTTGAGGATCGGTTCCACCTCGGGCAACACGTGCTGCGGGCACGACACCATGACGGCCAGGGTGCCGGCCTCGGCGCCCTTGACGCCGCCGCTCACCGGCGCATCGACCGAGATGATGCCGCGTTCGTTCGCGCCGCGCGCGACGATCGCCGACATGCCCGGGCCGGACGTCGAAAGATCGATGAGCACCTTCACGTTCGATCCGCGCGTGATGCCCTCGCCGCCGAGCGCCACGGCCTGCACGATGGGCGGCGTCGGCAGGCTCATGAGCACCACCCGCGCCGCCGATCCGACCTCCGCCGGCGATCCCACGGCCTTCGCGCCGCGCGCCACCAGCGGCTTCACCGCCTCCGGGTTCGTGTCGAACACACACAACGAATGGCCCGCGTCGAGCAGACGCGACGCCATCGGCCCGCCCATGCGGCCGACCCCCACGAACCCCAGCAACTGGTTTTCCATCAGCCTGTTCCCTCCTGAGCCACGACGTCCACCGACTCCGGCGTGTGCCGCACGGTGGCTTCCTGCGCGAACGCGGACCGAGCCGGCCGCAACACCCGATTCCACCACATCAGCGCGCCCGTCACGAACAGCGCGGGCGGGATGATCCCCATGAACGTCCACAGGGCTTTCGTCTTGATGCCGGCGAACCGGCCGAAGTGCAGTTTCGCGATCCACTCGAGCGCGAGGTCGCCGCGGCGCGGTGTCAGGCTCGCCGGGTCGAGCGGCTCGAGGAAATCCACGACCGCCATGAACGGATGCGGGAACACGAGGTACACGCCGCTCACCGCCCACATGAACACGAACAGGAACGACCAGAACCCGATCGCGCTGTGCAGATCGAAGTTCACGCGCTTCCAGCCGGCCCGCCACTGAATGCTCAGGCCGCGGCGCCAGGCCGCCGTCCCCGGCCACCAGATCACGGCGCCGCTGATGCACAGCACGATGAGCACGATGCCGCCGATGCCGTTGATCGTTCGCCCGGTGAACCCGCTCAGCAAGTCGTCGTGCAGGCTGACGAACCAGTCGAGCGTGCGCACGCCTGGAGGAATCGTCTCGCCGAGATCCGCGCCCGTATAGGGATCGAACAGATGTTTCCGCTCCGACCTGCCGAAGTTCATCCAGATGTCGACGGGACGTTCGCCGTTTCTCCCGAGCCACACTTTCGTGACGGTGTAGCCGGGGAACGCGCGCCGCGCGGCGTCGCTCAGTTCGTCTTCGGTCAGCCGGTGCGTGGTCGCATCGTGCGCGCTGACGGCCGGGCGGTTCACCAGCACGCGCATCAGTTCGCGGCGGAACACGACGGCGCTGCCGCTCAGGCTGGCGACGACGATGTAGAGGCCGACTCCGATGCCGGTCCAGAGGTGAATCTGGAACACCGCCTTGCGGATCCACAGGCTCTGGGGTCGGCGGAGAACGCGCTCGCGGAACGTCATGCCCGGGGTCGTATAGCATAGCCCTTTGGGGCTCCGGCGTGGGCCGCGTGCAGTCCCCAAACGGGGTAACGGGAGGAGAATATGGTGCGACAAATCTTCGCTGGATTGTGCGCCGTCGTCGCGTCGGGCGCGGCGGTGATCGCAGCCGATCTGACGATCAGCAGCCCGGCCTTCGCCGACAAAGGCCAGATGGCGGCCAAATACTCGTGCGACGGCGAAGGCGTCAGCCCACCGCTCGTGTTCAGCAACGTGCCGCCCCGGACTGCCAGCCTCGCGCTGATCGTCGAGGATCCGGACATCCCCGAGCAATTCAAGTCGCAGGTGCCCGGCGGCGTGTTCGACCACTGGGTGATCTGGGATATCGCCCCCGACAGCAAGGGCTTCGCTGAAGGAGCCGGGAAGGGCGGAATCAACGCCGGCGGAGGGCAGGGCTTCTACCCCGCGTGCCCGCCCGACAAGGCGCACCGGTATTTCTTCAAGCTCTTCGCCCTGGACACCAAGCTCGGCGCTGCCATCAAAAGCAAGGCGGAGCTGCAAGCCGCCATGGCCGGCCATATCCTCCAGCAGGCCACGATGATCGGGATGTACGGCCCGTCAAAAGGGGGCCGCTAGGGGGTAATCCGATCGGGGGAGGGGGGCGCAGGCCGTTGTGACTTAAAATAGGGTTAACGTTGTGAAGAGTAACGCTTTCCTATTTACGGCTGCGCTCGGCCTGGGCGCTCGGTGGGCCTGATGGCGTCACAGGCCCCCCAGGCGCCCGCTCCGCTGCCGCAGGCGGCGGCAGCCGCTCCCGCGGCGGCTGCCTCGCGCCCGCGCGATCGACCAATACTGCGTCAGTTGTCACAGCAAGCGTTTGAAGACGGGCGGGCTCTCGCTCGAAGGCCTCGATGCTGCCGCAGGCCGGGTCGAACCCGGAGCTCTGGGAGAAAGTCGTCCGTAAACTGCAGGCGCGATCCATGCCGCCGCAGGGGGTCCGCCGGCCGGACGAAGCGACGTACCACGCCGTGCAGGCGGCGCTCGAAGCCTCGCTCGACGCCGAGGCCGCCGCGCATCCGAATCCCGGCGCGCCGATCCTGCATCGGCTGAACCGCGCGGAGTATGCCAACGCGGTGCGCGACCTGCTCGACCTCGACGTCGACGTGACGTCGCTCCTCCCGCCCGACGACTCCGCGTACGGCTTCGACAACATCTCGGACGTGCTCGGCGTTTCGCCGGCGCTGCAGGAAAAGTACGTGTCGGCCGCGATGAAGATCGCCGCTGTCGCCGTCGGCAACCCCGACATTCCTCCCGGCAGCGATACGTTCCGCATCCGCCAGGACCTCTCGCAGGATCAGCACATCGACGGGCTGCCGCTCGGCACGATCGGCGGCACCGCGGTCCGGTACACGTTCCCGCTCGACGCGGACTACGTGTTCCAGGCCAAGCTCTATCGCACGAATCTCGACATCGTGCGCGGCCTCGAGTACCCGCACGACGTGGAGGTGGCGATCGACGGCAAGCGCGTCTACCTCGCGACCATCGGCGGGCGCGAGGACCTCGACGCGCTGTTCGAGAAGCCGACCGACACCGGCGACGCGGTGGATGCGCGGCTGCGCGTGCGTGTGCCGGTCACCGCGGGACCGCACGAGGTCACGGTGGCGTTCGTCGAGGATTCGCCCGTGGCGGAGCCGGTGCGCCTGCAGCCGTTTCTCCGCAGTTCGATCGACAATTTCGACTGGGCCGGCCGGCCCCACATCCAGACCTTCACGATCACCGGGCCGTTCAACGCCAGCGGGCCGGGCGATACGCCCAGCCGCCGCCGGATCTTCTCGTGTCGTCCGAAGACTGCGGCCGGCGAAACGGCCTGCGCCGAGAAGATCCTCTCGACGCTCGTCCGCCGCGCGTACCGCGCACCGGTCGAACCGCTGGACTGCAGCGGGTGATGAAGATCTACCGCGAGGGCCGCCGCGGCGGCAGCTTCGAGACCGGCATCGAAGCGGCGCTCCAGCGCGATTCTCGCAGCCCCGAAGTTCACGTTCCGCGTCGAGCGCGATCTGCCGCAGCGTCGCGGCGGGCACGCCCTATCGCATCTCCGATGTCGAGCTCGCGTCGCGCCTGTCGTTTTTTCTCTGGAGCAGCATTCCGGACGAGGAACTCCTGAAAGTGGCGGAGGCGGGCAAGCTCAAGGATCCTGCCGTCCTCGAGGGGCAGGTGCGGCGGATGCTGGCCGACGAGCGCGCCCGCGCGCTGGTGGACAACTTCGCCGGGCAGTGGCTGCAGCTGCGCAATGTGAGAAACGTGCAGCCGAACTCAGACCTCTTCCCCGATTTCGACGACAACCTCCGCCTGGCGTTCAAGACGCGAAACGGAGTTGTTCTTCGAGAGCATCATCAAGGAAGACCGCAGCGTCGTGGACCTCATGACGGCGGACTACACGTTCGTCAACGAGCGGCTGGCGCGCCACTACGGCATCCCGGGCATCCACGGCAGCCGCTTCCGGCGCGTGACGCTGACCGACGAACGCGCGCTTCGGGCTTCTCGGCAAGGGCAGTGTGCTCGCGGTCACGTCCCATGCCGAACGGACGTCGCCCGTCGTGCGCGGCAAGTGGATCCTCGACAACATCCTCGGCGCCCCGGTTCCGCCGCCGCCGCCCGATGTCCCGCAGCTCAAGGAAAAGGTCGAAGGTGAAAAGCCGAGGACGATGCGCGAGCAGATGGCGGAGCACCGCACGAACCCGGTCTGCGCCACGTGCCACAAGGTCATGGATCCGATCGGCCTCTCGCATGGAGAACTTCGACGTCGTGGGCGCCTGGCGCGCCGACGACGAAGGCGAATCCGATTGACGCGACGGGAGAGCTCAGCGACGGGACGAAAGTGGACGGCGTCGTCACGCTGCGCAAGGCGCTGATGGCGCATCCCGAGGTGTTCGTCCGCACCATCACCGAAAAACTGACGATTTACGCGCTGGGGCGGGGCCTCGACGCGCGCGACATGCCGGCCGTGCGCGCGATCATCCGCGATGCGGAGGGTGGCCGCTACCGGTTTTCATCCATCGTGCTCGGCATCGTCCGCAGCACGCCGTTCACGATGCGCGTGGCTCAGCAGCCGGCAAGCGTGAATTAGGGGCTTCTATATGTACATATCCAGGCTGTCGCTTCCACGGCGAACGTTCCTGCGCGGCATGGGCGCGGCGATCGCGTTGCCGTTTCTCGACGCGATGATGCCGGCGCTGACGCCGCTGACGAGGCTCCAGGCCGCGGGCACGACGCCGGGCCTGCGCTTCGGCGCGATCTACATCCCCAACGGGGCGATCGTCGACGAGCTCTTCCCGAAGGAAACCGGCCACGGCTTCGAGTTCACCCCGATCCTGAAGCCGCTCGAGCCGTTCAAGGACTCGCTCGTCGTCGTGAAGAACCTGTCGCGGTCGCATCCCGGCAGCCAGGTCGGCGATCACGCGGTCAGCGTGGGCGGCTACCTGACCGGCGTGTGGCCGAAGCGGACCGAAGCCGAGGACGTGCTGGCGAACACGACGATCGATCAGATCGTGGCGAAGCAGATCGGCCAGGAGACCCCGCTTCCGTCGCTCGAAGTGGCGACCGAGGACTTCACCGGGTATGTCGGCGCGTGCTCGCCCGGGTTCAGCTGCGCCTACCTCAACACGATTTCGTGGAGCTCGCCGACGACTCCGCTGCCGATGGAAATCAACCCGCGCGTGGTGTTCGAGCGGCTGTTCGGCCAGGCCGGCACGGCGGCCAATCGCGCGATGCGCACGAAGCAGCAGAAGAGCCTGCTCGACTCGATTTCCCAGGAGGCGGCGGACCTTCAGAAGGTGCTGGGCGTCGCGGGATCGCGGGCGCGTCAACGAGTACCTCGACAACATCCGCGAGATCGAACGCCGCATTCAGAAATCCGAGGCGCACAGCACGTCGCACGTGACGGACGTCGGCGCGCCGGTCGGCGTGCCCGATTCGTTCGAGGATCACGTGGGGCTGATGTACGACCTCGTGGCTGCGGCATTTCAGGCCGACATGACGCGCGTGTTCTCGTTCATGCTCTCGCGCGAGCTGAGCCAGCGGACGTACGGGAACCTGGGCGTCACGGAGCAGCACCATTCGGTGTCGCACCACGGCAACGATCCCGACAAGATCGCGAAGAACGTGCGCATCAACACGTATCACATGCAGCTGTTCGCCAAGTTCATCGCGAAGCTCCGCGCGACCGAGGACGGCGACGGGACGCTGCTCGATCACTCGGTCATCATCCACGGCGGCGGCATGGGCAACCCCAACGGCCACCTCACCGATCCGCTGCCGGTCGTCGGGCTCGGCGGCGGGCTCGGCAAGGGCTATCGCCACGTCGTGCTGCCCGAGCGCACGCCAATCGGCGACCTCTGGCTGTCGGTCGCGCACAAGTTCGGCGATCGGCTGACCGAGTTCGGCGACGGCAACAAACCGATCGAGTTGTTCACGTAGACGCGTGCGTAGCGTCCGCCTTCAGGCGGACGTTACCGTTCGTCCGGCTGAAGCCGGACGCTACGACACCCTGATGAAACACATTCTCCTGGTTGCGCTTCTCTCTGTCGCGTCGCTGTCCGCCGGCGGAAGCGAGCTCACGCTGATCGAGGCGGTCAAGGCGGGCAACCGCGCCGCGGTGAGCACGCTGCTCAAGGCGCCCGCGGCGGCGGCGAACGTCAACGTGGCCGAAGCTGACGGCACGACGCCCCTGCACTGGGCCGTGCGCGGCGACGACGTGGAGGTCGCCCGGCTGCTCGTCGGCGCGGGCGCGAACGTCAACGCGGCGAACCGGTACGGCCTGACGCCGCTGTCGATCGCGGCCACGAATGCCAACGGCGCCATGGTCCGGCTGCTGCTCGAGGCCGGCGCCGACGCGAAGGCGACGATCCGGCAGGGCGAAACGATTCTGATGGCGGCCGCCCGGGCGGGCAATGCCGAGGCCGTACGCCTCATCCTCGACCGCGGGGCCGATCCGAACGCCCGTGAAGAGTCGCTCGGCGAAACGGCGTTGATGTGGGCTGCGGCCGAGAATCATCCCGAGGCCGTCAAGCTGCTGGTGGCGCGCGGCGCCGACGTCAACGCGCGCTCGAACACTATCACCTGGGCGAAGGATCGGTTCGGCCTCGAAGGCGTGCTCACGATTCTGCCCAAGGGGCGGTGGACGGCGCTGATGTACGCGGCGCGGCAGGGCTCGCTCGGCGCTGCCGGCCAGCTGGTGGATGCCGGGGCGACGCTGAACCTGCTCGATCCCGACGGCACGACCGCGCTCGTCGTGGCCATCATCAACGGCCACTACGATGTCGCCGCAATGCTTGCCGACAAGGGCGCGGACGTGAACATCGCCGACACGGCCGGCATGGCCGCGCTGTACGCAACCGTCGACATGAACACACTTGGCGAGGTCTACGGCAGGCCCGCGCGCAAGTCCACGAGCCAGGTGTCGGCGCTCGACCTGATGAAGGTGCTCCTGGCGCACGGCGCCGATCCGAACGCCCAGCTCAAGTCCAATACGCTGCAGCGCGCCCACACGCCGGGCGAACCCGCGCTCGGCGCGCTGACGACGCCCCTGATGCGCGCGGCGAAGAACGGCGACTACGCGGCGATCGAGATTCTGCTCGACCACGGCGCCGATCCGGCGCTCACGCAGCGCAACCGCACAACGGCGCTGATGTTTGCGTCGGGCCTGGGACGCGGCACGGGCGTATTCACAAAGGACATCGGCACCGAACGCGACCTGCTGCGGGCCGTGAAGGTGCTGGTCGAGCACGGCGTGGACGTCAACGCGTTCAACGACAACGGCCAGACGGCGATGCACTTTGCCGCGCAGGCCTCCGACGACATCGTCCGCTACCTGGCCGCCCACGGCGCGAAGCTCGAGCCGCGCGACAAGCAGGGACGCACGCCCGTCGACCTCGCGCTCGGCGTCGGCGTCCGCGGCCGCGCCGGCGGTCCGCCCCCGGTCCGGCAGGCCACCGCGGCCCTGCTGCGTCAGCTGATCAGCGAGTCGGGTGCGGCGTCGGCCTCGACGCAGCAATGAAGACACCGGCGTTCGGGCTGCTCCTCGCCCTCGCTGTCTGCGGCAGCGCGTCCGCTCAGAATGAAGCGCCAGCCGCGGGCCGCGGCCGTGGCGCGCCGCCGCGCAACCTGCAGGTCCTCCCGAAAGACACCGCGCCGCAGGACGTCGTGGCGACGATGCAGCAGTTCACGCGGGCCCTCGGCGTCCAGTGCACGTACTGCCATGTGCAGAACACGCCTCCGCCGCAGACGGCGGAGGAAGCGGCCGCCAATCCGCCCCCGGCAGGCCGCGGGCGCGGCCGCGGGCAGGGTCCGCAGATGGATTTCGCGGCCGACGACAAACGCCAGAAGCAGACGGCCCGGCTGATGCTGACGCTCGTCAACGACCTCAACGCCCGGATTGCCGCCATCCCCGGGCGCCGCGCGGACTTCACCCGCGTGCAGTGTGCGACCTGCCACCGCGGCGTGCCCAACCCGCAGATGCTCGGCGAACTGCTCAATCAGACGATGACCGGCAAGGGTGAGGCCGCGGCTGTCGCGCTGTACCGCGAGCTTCGCCAGAAGTACCTCGGCACCGAAGCCTACGATTTTCGTGAAGGGGTGCTCCTCGATCTCGGAAGTCAGTCGCTCGCAGCGTCGAAACCGGACGACGCCCTCGCGTGGCTCCAGTTGAACACCGAGTTCCATCCCAAATCGATCGAGAGCTACCTGGTGCTCGCCCAGGTCCACGAGCGGAAGCGGGACCAGGCCGCTGCCGTCAAGGACCTTGAGAAGGCTCTCGCTCTGGATCCGGGCAACGCGGTGGCGAAGCGCCAGCTTGCGCGTCTCCGCGCAAACATCCAATAGATTGGACTAGCCCGTACCTCAATCGGGTAGTACGGCCTTCAAACACATTGAAAGTCTCTCCAATCAGTTATACAAAGTTTGGTTACCAGTAGTTGACAGGAGGCAGAATGCAATTTCAGAGGGTGGCAACACTCGGCTTGGCGGCGTTTGCGTCGCTTATTCTTAGTTCAACCGGGGCGTTTGCCCAGGCATCATCGTCAGGTACTATCGCGGGCGTCGTACGAGATACCACTGGCGCGGTTCTCCCGGGCGTTACGGTCGAGGCCGCCAGCCCCGCACTGATTGAAAAGACCCGCAGCGTTGTCACCGACGGTTCGGGCGCGTACAAGATCGTTGACTTGCGCCCCGGCACCTACTCGGTCACGTTCACGCTGACGGGCTTCAGCACGGTGAAGCGTGACGGTATCGAGCTGACCACGTCATTCACGGCGAACGTCAACGCCGACATGAAGGTGGGTTCGGTCGAGGAAACGATCACCGTGTCGGGCGCCAGCCCCATCGTCGACACGCAGAACGTCGTGCAGAAGCAGACCGCGTCCCGCGAAGTGATGGACGTCCTGCCGACCGATCGCAACTTCGTCAGCTTCGCGGCGATGAAGCCCGGCGTGTTCGTCACCGGCGTGTCGCAGAACGTCGGCGGGTCGGTGCCCGAGACCGGCATGAACCTGGTCGTCCACGGCAGCCGCGCGGCGGACAGCCTGATCATGGTGGACGGCATGTCGATCATCAACGGCAGCGGCAGCGGCGGCCTGCAGTACGGCAACTACCTGAACAACTCGCTGGCGCAGGAAATCACGTTTCAGACCGCGGGCAACAGCGCCGAGTTCGAGCGCGCGTCGGTCGTTTCGAACTTCATCCCGAAGGAAGGATCGAACTCGTTCCGCGGGTCGTTCCAGTTCCGCTTCACCAACGAATCGCTCGAGAGCAACAACCTCGACGCGACGCAGATTTCCCAGGGCTTGAAGAGCGCGAACCTCGTCAACAAGATCTGGGACATCAACCCCGTCGCCGGCGGGCCGATCATCAAGGATCGGATGTGGATTTACGGCGGCTACCGTCACTGGGGCACGTACAACAACGTCGCCGGGTCCTTCAAGGACGCGAGCTTCACCGAGACGTTCTACAGCTGCAACCCGGACGCGGCGGGCAACTGCACGACGGAGCAGAATCTGTTCCCGGTGTGGCATCAGAGCGCGGCGGCCCGTCTGACGACGCAGGTGGCGCCGAAGCACAAGGTGAACCTGTACTACGACTGGCAGTTCACGAACTTCGGCAACTGCTTCGTGCCGAGCCTGCTGACGGCGATCAGCGCCTGCCCGGAGTACAAGAACATTCCGCAGTACATCGTCCAGGGCAGCTGGAGCTCGCCGGTGAGCAACAAGCTGCTTCTCGAAGCCGGCGGCACGCTGACCGCGCAGGACTTCCACGGCTTCCGCCAGCCCGGCGTGCCGGAAACGCAGTTCCAGTTCAACGATCAGCTCGCCGCGGCGGGCCAGCCCTCTCAGTGGGGCTCGTCCAACGCGTACGGCGCCAACCGCAGCAACCAGATCGAACTACCGCGCGTCGGCGTCATACGTGACCGGCTCGCACAGCACCAAGGTCGGCATGACGCTGATGCACCAGTGGCGCTACACGACGCAGGAAGTCGAACAACTCCGTCACGCTGACGGTGCGCGGCAAGACGCCGTTCTCGCTCACCGAGTACGCGACGCCCATCCAGTATCACGAGACCGTGAACTACAACATGGGCCTCTTCGCGCAGGATCAGTGGACGATCAAGCGGTTGACGGCGAACTACGGTTTGCGCGTCGACTTCCTGAATGCGCCAGGTCGACCCGCAGGACATCGCGGCCGGGCCGTTCACGCCGGCGCGCCACTACGACGGCGTGTCGAACGTGCCGAACTGGAAGGACATCAGCCCGCGCCTGGGCGTGGCGTACGACCTGTTCGGGAACGGCAAGACGGCGCTCAAGGCCAGCTTCGGCCGCTACGTCGTGGCCGACGCCTACACGGTGGCCCGCGCCGTCAACCCGGAGACCACCGCGGCACCTCCGACGACGCGGACGTGGAGCTCCACCACGACCTACAACCCGTTCAACGACTGCAACCTCAGGAACCCGCTGGCGAACGGTTCGTGCGGTCCGATCAGCAACCCGGCTTTCGGCACCTCGGTCGCGCCGACGACGATTTACGATCCCTCGGTCGTGCAGGGATGGGGCGTCAGGCCGTACAACTGGGAGACGCAGTTCAGCATCCAGCAGCAGGTGGCGCCGCGCGTGTCGGTCTACGCCGGCTACTCGCGCCGTTCGTACGGCAACCTCTTCGCCACGAAGAACACGGCGGTGACCAACGCCAGCTATACGCCGTACTGCATCGGCGTGCCGACGGCGCCGTCGATCACGGGCGTGCCGCTGCCGAACGCCGGCGGTCAGCAGTGCGGCTACTTCGACCTGATCCGTCCGACGACCCAGGCCCTCGTCATCCAGTCGGCCGAAAACTTCGGCGGCGTGGAAGACGTGTATGACGGGTACGACTTCGACGTCAACGCGCGGCTCACCAGGGGCATCATCATGTCGGGCGGCGTGAGCATCGGCCGCGAGCGCACCAACAGCTGTAACCTGGCGAACGACCTGTCCCTCGTGTTCCAGAGCGGCGTGGGCGCCCTGACCGGCAGCGGCGCGACGATTCTCGCGCCGCGCACGTCGGCGTATTGCGACGTCCACCCGCCGTTCCAGCCGAACGTCAAAGGACAGATTTCGTATCCGATTCCGGGCGGCGTGAACGGGTCGCTGACGTTCCAGAGCGTGGCGGGCGCGCAGATCAACGCGCAGTATCCGCTCACCAACACGACGCCGGGCCTCACGCTGGGCCGTACGTTCTCGAGCGTGGCTCCCACGGTCGACCTGGTGGCGCCGGGGACGATGTATCTCGATCGCATCTACCAGACCGACATCCGGTTCTCGAAGAACTTCAAGGTCGGCGCGACCACCATTCGCCCGAACGCGTCGGTCTACAACCTGTTCAACGCGAACCCGACGAACACGAACGCGGCCTACACGGCGCGGTACGGCGCGGCCTGGCTGGCGCCGACGGTCATCCTGACGCCGCGGTTCCTCGACTTCGGCGTCCAGGTCGACTTCTAGCGGAGAAGCTCGTGGCTCGTGGCTCTGTGGCTCGGTGATGACCAGCCACGAGTCACTAGCCACGAGCCACCAGCCACGAGGCACCGAAGAGAGGCAGAGCAATGATCAAACGATCTCTGCTGGTTGTGACCTTGGCCGCCGTCGTGATCGTGCCGCTCGCCGCGCAAAGCAAATACAAAGTCCCCCGCACGGCGTGGGGCGATCCCGACCTGCAGGGCAACTACACCAACCTTTACGAAAACGGCACGCCTCTCGAACGCCCGAAGGAATTCGCCGGCCGATCCCTCGACGATGTGAAGGGCGAAGAGCTCGCCCGGATCAAGCGCGCCACGCAGGACCGGACGATCAATGCCTTTCAGGGACCGATTCACGCGCCGGACAACTGGTGGCAGGACGCGCTGAACCTGACCAGGGGCAGCCAGGCGTGGCTGATCGTCGATCCGCCGGACGGCCAGATTCCCGCGCTGACGCCGGAAGGCGAGAGGCGCATCGCGGCGCGCGCCGAAGCCCGGCGCAGCCAGGGACGCGGTCCCGCGGATTCGTGGGAGGACCGCAGCCTCTACGACCGGTGCCTCACCAGGGGCCTTCCCGGTTCGATGATGCCGGCGATCTACGGCAACTCGTACCAGATCATCCAGGGGCAGGGCTACGTCGCGATCCGGTACGAGATGATTCACGAAACCCGCGTCATCCCGCTCGACGGCCACGCGCACCTCGGGAAGGGCATCCAACTTGACATGGGCGACGCGCGCGGCCACTGGGAAGGCGACACGCTCGTGGTCGTCACGACGAACTTCAGGGAGCGCAGCGCCTACCGCAACGCCAGCCCGGAGACGCTGAAGCTCACCGAGCGGTTCACGCGGGTCGCGGCGGACAGGGTCACGTGGGCCGTCACCGTCGAGGATCCCGCCACCTGGACGCGGCCGTGGACCTATGCCATGCCGCTGACGGTGAACGACGGTGAACCGCTGATGCCGTACGAGTGCCACGAAGGCAACTATGGGCTGAGGAATATCCTCAGCGCCGCGCGGGCCGACGAAAAGGCCGGCGTCACGCCCACCGAAGAACGATAACGTCACTACGTACAACACAGAGCACGCGGAGCACACAGAGAAATAGAAACTCTGCGTGCTCTGTGTTGACGTACGTGATCAGGCTTTACCGTAGATCAGCTGCGTGAGCGCTGGCACACGACCCACCAGCCGCGCGTAGAGCGCGAGCTGGCCGCGGTGGTACTCCTCGTGCGAGATGCCGTGGTTCATCCAGGCGAGGCGGGTGCCGCGTTCCCCGTCGAACCGCGTGATGAACTGCAGCACGTGCAGTTCGCCGGCCTGCCGGAGCTTACGCTCGCCCTCGGCGTGCGTGCGCTTCAGCATCTGCACGAGCTCCCGCTTGCCGCCGCGCGCCGGCTTCACGCCGCGGGCGTATTCCTTCATGAACTCCGGAAACGACTTGCGCTGGAAGTTGCCGTCGGGCCTCGAGAGCTCGCCCGACATCATCATGCCGGACTCCGCGATGTGCACGGCGATCTCCGCGGCCGTGCGGCTCTCGGGATGCGGCTTGAACCGGAGGTCCGCGTCCGACAGGTTGTCGATCTCGTTGACGACGCCCGCGCGGGTGTAACGCCAGGCCTCGAGGGCCTCTTCGAGCAGAGTGGTGAACGGCATCCCGAGAGATTACTACGCCGCCGGGCGGTGCTAACATCGCCCGCGGTGACTGACCAAATCCGCTTCGAGGACGGCGCGGGCTACGAACGATACATGGGGCAATGGAGCCGGCTTGCCGGAGCCGCCTTCCTCGACTGGCTCGCTCCGGAATCAGGCTTGCGATGGCTCGACGTCGGCTGCGGCAACGGCGCCTTTACGGAAGTGATCGTCGGGCGGTCCGCCCCCGTCTCGGTGGTGGGCATCGACCCGTCCGAAGCGCAACTCGCGTTCGCTCGCACACGGCCCGTATTGCGGCTCGCGGAGTTCCGGCAGGCCGACGCCATGGCGCTGCCTTTTGGCGACCATACGTTCGACGCTGCGGTGATGCCGCTCGTGATTTTCTTCGTCCCCGAACCGTCCCGGGGCGTCGCCGAAATGGCGCGCGTGGTCTGTCCGGGCGGCCTCGTCACCGCGTATGCGTGGGACATGTCGGGCGGCGGTTTTCCGTACACCGCGGTGCAGGCTGAGATGCGCAGCCTGGGCTTTGCGGCTCCGTCGCCCCCGAGCCCTGGCGCATCCCGGGTGGAAGCCCTGCGGGAGTTGTGGACGGAGGCGGGGCTGGAAGCCGTCGACACGCACGAGATCACGGTGCAACGAACGTTCGCCGATTGGGACGACTACTGGTCCACCGTCTTCGAGGGGCCGAGCGTCGGTCCAACGCTCGCGGGGATGGCCTCCGGAGATCTCGCGCAGCTCAAAGTGCAAGTCGCGGGGCGCCTGCCCGCCGATGCGAGCGGCCGCATCAGTTATAGTGCCCGTGCCAACGCAGTAAAGGGTCGTGTACCACCGATCGAACGCTAGAGGCAGGCGACCCGCGAAGACGTTCGACAACGAAAGGGTCGTGCAGGGCTTCGCGGATCACCCGAGCTTCTTCACCAGGCGGATGTTCGGCGGGCTGGCCGTCTACCTGTTCGGCCGCCAGATGATGGTCCTCGTCGAACCGACGAAGACCGGCCGGTGGCAGTGGCACGGCGTCCTGATCTGCACGGAGCATGCGCACCATCGCGCAATCATCGCGGAGTTCCCGCCGCTCGCACCGCACAACGTGCTCAAGAAGTGGCTCTATATCGACTCGCAGCACGCGGAATTCGAGCGGACGCTGGAACGAGTGGCTGAAGCCATCTCCCGGGACGACCCTAGGTTTGGAATCCATCCGCGCCCGCGGACCAGGAGCGCGAAGCGCTAGAACAGATTTCAATTCTCTGGGGCGTCAGTCCTTGGGACTTGGTGCTTCGTGCTTGGTCCGTCCTTGTGGCCCAGGTCCTCGGTCCCAGGCGATTGGTTCGCTGACCCGTGGACGAAGGACAGCCCATGACGACTGGACATGGGACGGACCAGTACCAAGCACTCAGGCCCAAGGACGACGACTAGGCCGAAACGAGAAACGTTAAGAGCGGTCGTCGAATGGATGTAGTGCAGGCCTTCAGGCCTGCCGGACGAGATCGGCGCCGAGCCAGGTTCTTGACTTGGCGGACGGGGCAGGCCTGAAGGCGTGCACCAGATCGGAACGAAGCGGATCGGCCTTGCAGCCGGCGGCGCCCGGTGCAATCATGCGGACCTCGTTCATCAGCAAAGGACTTGAGGAAGGGATCCATGCGCAGCACCTGTGCCGCCGTCGTTGGTTTGATGATGGGGATCGGCCTGGCGACGTCCCCGGCTGCAGCCCAGGCTCCGCTCCACGACAGCCAGTACGCCGACGCCGACATTGCCTACGGGTCGGCGCTGTACGCATCCCGGTGTATCACGTGCCACGGCACGCAGGGCGACGCGATTGGCGGCGTGAGCCTGCGCAGCGGGACATTTCGCAATGCAGTGATCGACCGCGATCTCGAACGCTTCATCAGGACGGGTTCGCCGGCCGGCATGCCCGCGTTTGCCCTGGACGCCGCCGAGATGTCCGGCATCGTCGCGTACCTTCGCAACATGAACGCGTTCGACGCGGCCGTCGTGAAGACCGGCGACCTTGCCCGCGGGCGCGCCATCTTTGACGGCAAGGGCGGCTGCGCTGCCTGCCATCGCGTCGGCGGCACGGGGTCGATCGTCGCGCCGAACCTCAGTGACATCGGCGCCGTCCGCAGCGCCGGCTCCATTCAGCGGTCGCTCCTCGATCCCGCGAGCCAGATGATGCCGATCAACCGTCCCGTGCGCGTCGTGACCAAAGACGGCGCCATCGTCAACGGCCGGCGGCTCAACGAAGATACCTACAGCCTCCAGATGCTGGACGACGGCGGGAATCTCCGGTCCTTCCTGAAGTCGGACGTGAAGGAATTCCGGATCTCCGCGACTTCGCCGATGCCGTCGTACAAGAGCACCCTCTCGGGCGACGAGTTTGCGGACGTGCTGGCCTATCTGCTTTCCCTGAAAGGACAGTTCTGATGAGCGCGAGACACCGGTTCGTCGCCTGGTCGTGTGCCGCGCTCCTCTGCGCTCTTCCGTCGCCCGCGCGTGCGCAGCAGGTGACGCCGCAGCGCCTGGCGGCGGCACCGAGCGAACCGCAGAACTGGCTGACCTACTCGGGCGGCTACTACAGCCAGCGTTACAGCCCCCTCAACCAGATCACGCCGGCCAACGTGAAGAACCTGAAGCTGCAGTGGGTGTACCAGTCGCCGGTCGCCGGCAACTGGCAGACGACGCCTCTCGTGGTGGACGGCGTCATGTATCTGACGCAACGCCTGAACGACGTCGTCGCGCTCGACCCGCTGACCGGCCGCGTGTTCTGGATGTATCGCTACACCCCGGCGCAGGATCGCATCGTGTGTTGCGGCGCGAACAACCGCGGGCTGGCGATTCTCGGCAACACGCTGTTCATGGGCACGCTCGACGCGCAGTTGATTGCGATCGACGCGCGGAGCGGACGCCCCATCTGGAAGACCGCGGTCGCGAACACCACGGATGGCTATTCGATCACGCACGCACCGCTGGTGGTCAAGGACAAGGTCATCGTCGGCGTGGGAGGAGGCGAGTACGGCATTCGCGGGTTCATAGCGGCCTACGACGCGGCGACCGGGAAGGAAGCATGGCGCTTCTACACGATTCCGGCGCCCGGCGAACCCGGTTCGGAAACCTGGCAGGCCTGTGCGAAAGGCGCGAACACTTTCTGCGATCCCGACGCGTGGAAACATGGCGGCGGATCGATCTGGATGACCGGCTCCTACGACCCGCAGCTCAACCTGACCTACTGGGGTGTCGGCAACGTCGGCCCCGACTACAACGGCGCACAGCGGCCGGGCGACAACCTCTATACCGACTCGGTCGTCGCCCTCGATGCCGACACCGGCAAGCTGAAGTGGCACTACCAGTTCACGCCGCACGACGTGTACGACTACGACTCGGTGCAGGTCCCGGTGCTGATCGACAACTGGGACGGCAGCCGGACGAACGTGGTCGCGTGGGCCAACCGGAACGGCAACTTCTACGTGCTCGATCGCGCGACAGGACGGTTTCTCGTGGGCGAGCCGTTCGTCAAGGTCAACTGGATGAGCCGGTTCGACGAGCGGGGGCGGCCCATGCAGACGCCGCAGCCGGACGGACAACCGACCTATCCCGGCAATCAGGGCGGGACGAACTGGTATTCGCCGTCGTTCAGCCCGCGCACCGGCCTGTTCTACATCTCCGCCTGGGAAGACTACGCCAGCATCTACGCGCCTGCGCCGTCGGAGTTCAAGGTCGGCACGAACTTCGTCGGCGGCGGCCCGCGTAACCTGTCGGCCGTGCCCGGCGCTCCGGGGCTCGGCCGGTCGCCAATCAACACGTGGACCGAGGCAGCCGGCCACGGCGCGGTCATCGCGCTCGATCCCGGCACCGGGCGCGCGAAGTGGAAGTTCAACATGACCGACGTCACCGAGAGCGGCATCCTGACGACGGCCTCCGACCTGTTGTTCACGGGCGGACGTGAAGGCTTCTTCCAGGCGCTCGACGCGCGGACGGGCGCGCTGCTGTGGAAGACGCAACTCGGCGCCTCAATCAACAGCGGTCCGATCAGCTATCGCGTCGGCACCCGGCAGTACGTCTCCGTCGTGTCCGGCCTCTCGCTGTTCGTGTTCGCAGTGGACGAATAGGGAGAGGCAATGATCTCGCGTCGCAAGTTCCTCGGCACAACGGCGGCAGCGGGAGTCGCTGGCGCAACCGTGCGCTCGCTGTCCGACATCGTCGTGCTCGCCGGGCAGGCGCCGCAGGGCGATCCTCGGGCAGCCGGATCCGCGCCCGATCTGGTGCTCGTCAACGGACGCATCCACACGATGGACGCGCGAAACACCATTGCGAGCACGGTGACCATCCGCAATGGTCGATTCGCCGCGGTCGGCAGCGCGGCGCCGCGGGGAGCCACATCTCAGGTGATCGATCTGCGCGGCCGGACGGTCGTGCCGGGTCTCATCGACACACACCTCCACGGTCTCGATACCGCCGACCGCCCCGGCTACCACGTGCTGGAGGTGGAGAGCGCGACCTCGATCCGCGAAGTGCAGGACGTGCTGGCCGCGCAGAGAAAGACGGTTCCCGAGGGCCAGTGGATTACCGCGATCGGTGCGGCGCAGACGAACCTGTGGGCCGAGCGTCGCTTCCCGACGCTGAAAGAGCTGGACGATGCGGTGCCCGACAGGCCGGTGCTGCTGTACCAGGGCTTCTACGGGGCGGCCGCGACCAATACGCCGGGCAAGAAGTTCTTCGACGCGGCCGACGCGGCGCCGCCGCCGCACCCGGAGTACAAGGGCATCCACGTATCCGAGGCCGGCGCCATCGGCGAGTCCAACGGGGCAACTGGCGGACCGTCCACCAACGCGCTGTACCTGCTGCGCCGTCTGCAGAAGTTCGAAGACAAGAAGCGGAACGCTCTGCGCACGATGGCCTATTCGACGAGCGTGGGCGTGACCGCGTGGCTCGACAAGTCGACGATCTACGCGCTCGGACCGCTGCATCCGCGTCAGGGATCGGCGAACGTGGACCCCTACAAGTCGCGCGACGCCTGGAACGCGGTCCACACCGAAGGCCGGATGTCGATGCGGGTCCAGATGGACTTCACCGCCTTTGCCGAGCGCGACGACAACGCGATGCTGAAGGAATATCTCAGGAACGCGTTGCCGTACTTCGGCGACGACATGCTGCGGACCGGCGGCATCGGCGAATGGCCGGCGCCGGCGGCCGCCGTCGAGCAGACGCGGGCGGCGCAGCGGCTCGTCGCGCAGGCACGCTGGCGCTGCGACAACGACGCCGCGAACCTGGGCGCGTTGACGCAGCTGGTCGAGCAGCTCGAGGACGTCAACAGGGAAGTCGGCATTACCGACCTGCGGTGGAACGTGAACCTCCTCGGCACCGGCGTCGGCTGGGTGACGCCCGGCCTTCTGGATCGGCTTCAGGCCCTCGGCTGCAGCGTCCAGCTGTCCTCGAACAACTGGGTCAACTCGACCGAGAATGCCGTCGCGGGACATGCGTACCGGACGATCAATCGGCACCCGATCCACAAGAGCCTCTTCAGCAACGCCACGCACATCTCGCCGCTGAACCCGTGGCTGCACCTCTCCTACGTCGTCACCGGCGTGAACTCGTACGGCCAGCAGGTCAACCCCGACGAACATCTCACGCGCGAGGAAGCGCTTCGTCTCCGCACGCGAGAGAGCAGCTGGCATCTGCAGATGGAGGACCGGCTCGGCACGATCGACCCGGGCAAGCTTGCGGACTTAACCGTGCTGGACCGCGACTACTTCTCGGTGCCCGATGTCGAAATCAAGAAGATCCGCTCGGTGCTGACCGTGGTGGACGGCCGGGTCGTCCATGAGGCCCCCGGCGTCCGCGCACGCTGAACGCAGGAGGCGCGTTGGATGCGCGTGATGGTGACGGGAAGCGCCGGGCACCTCGGTGAAGGTCTCGTCCGGACGCTGCGAGAGGGCGGTCACGAAGCGGTCGGTCTCGATCTGCTTCAGTCCCCGTTCACGACCCATGTCGGCTCGATCACCGACGGCGAGATCGTCCGCAAGTGCATGCGCGGCGTCGATGTCGTGATCCACGCCGCGACACTGCACAAGCCGCATGTGGGAACGCACTCGCGCCAGGCCTTCGTGGACACCAACATTACCGGAATGTTGACGGTGCTCGAGGCTGCCCTCGAGTCCGGCGTCTCCGGAGTCGTCTTCAGCAGCACCACCAGCGTCTTTGGCGGCGCGCTGGTCCCGGCCGAAGGTCAGCCGGCCGCGTGGATCGACGAAGATGTCGTTCCGATCCCGAAGAACATCTACGGCGTGACGAAGAAGGCCGCCGAGGATCTCTGCGAGTTGTTCTTCAGATCACGCGGCCTGCCGTGCGTCGTTCTCCGGATTTCGCGCTTCTTTCCGGAACCGGACGACGATCCGGCACGCCGGAGTCAGTACGACGACCTGAATCTCAAGGTGAACGAGTACCTGCATCGACGCGTTGATCTCGCTGATGCCGTTGACGCGCACATCCTGGCGGCCGGGCGGCTGCAGGAGATCGGCTTCGCTCGGTACATTATCAGCGCCACAAGTCCGTTCGCGCCCGAACACCGCTCTCAGCTGCGCGCGGACATGCCCGGAGTGGTTCGCGGCCTGTTCCCTGGCTACGAAGAGTTGTATCTCCAGCGTCGCTGGCGGATGCTGCCCGGAATCGACCGGGTGTACGTCAATCATCGGGCGCTGAAGGAGCTCGCCTGGCGTCCGCGATACGACTTCGGATACGTCCTCGGCTGCTTAGAGCGCGAAGAGGACGTGTTCAGTCCACTTGCCAGGGCGGTCGGCAGCAAGGGATATCATCCTCAGGTCTTCGGGGAGCAGCCTTATCCGGTTGAGAGTGGAGGGTAGACGTGGAGCACCAGGCCTCGATTTAGCTAAGGCGCCGGCAGGCCTGAAGGCCTGCACCCCAGCTACTACGGAAGGCTCAGGGCGACGAATTCGCCGGGATGCTGGTTGCCGCCGATCGCCAGCACCACGTACTGCTTGCCCTGGTGCACGTACGTGATCGGCGCGCCGGTCGCGCCGGACTCGAACTCCGTTTCCCAGAGCGTCCTGCCCGACGCCTTGTCGAGCGCGCGGAATTTCCTGCCGCCCCCGCCGGGCGGCGTACGCGGGTTGTTCTGATCGCCTTCTGTTACGAACAGCAGCGTCTTCGTGACGATCGCGGTCGAACGCACGGCCTGGCCGAGCGGTGGCAGGTTCAGCGCCTTGAGCTCCGGATGGTTCCTCGGGCCGTCGCCGTTGGCGACCATCCACACGTGCTCGCCCGTATTCAAGTTGATCGCCGTGACGCGGCCGTACGGGGGCTTGGTGAGGGGCAGGCCGCGGGGGCCCGCCACAAGCGCGCGCGACCCGGCGCGGTAGCGCAGGTTGGTCTCCTCGGGGTTGCCTTTGATCAGATCCGCCGTGAACGGGTTCGTTTTCGACGGGATGTACAGCATCCCGGTGTCCGGATCGAACGCTGCCCCGGTCCAGGCGACTCCGCCATTCGAGCCGGGCAGCTGAAGCGTGCCCTTCTTGTCGCCGGGGCCGTCGCCTCGTATCGACGGTGGCATGTACAACGGGCCCGTGACGTAGTTCTTGATGATCTCGAGCGCTTCCGCTTTCAGTTGAGGCGTGAAGTCGATCAGATCGTCCGGCTGCAGTCCCTGCCGCTCGAAGGGGAGCGGCCTGCTGGGAATTGGCTGCGTTGGCCACGCCTTCTCACCCGGGACGGTTGACGCGGGGACGGGGCGTTCTTCTATTGGCCATACCGGCTTTCCCGTCGCCCGGTCCAGCACGAACACCAGACCCTGCTTGGTGACCTGCACGAGCGCCTTAATGCGACGTCCGTTCACCGTGATGTCGACCAGCATCGGCGCTGCCGGGTTGTCGTCGTCGAACAGATCGTGGTGGACCGTCTGGAAGTGCCAGACGCGTTTGCCGGTCTTCGCCTCGAGGCAGACGATCGAGCTCGTATAGAGATTGCTTCCCAGGCGGTGCCCGCCGTACATGTCGTTGGTCCCGCCGGATGTCGGCAAGTACACGTACCCGAGCTCGTCGTCCGCGCTCATCATCGACCAGACGTTGCCGGCTCCGGTGTACTCGTTCGACTTGTTCGCCCACGTTTTGGCGCCCGGCTCCCCTGTGTGCGGCACGACGTGGAACGTCCAGCGCAGCTTGCCCGTGTGGAGGTCGTACGCGCGCACGTCGCCCGGAGGGCCTTCCATCGTTCTCGCCGAGTCCTGCTCGAGCATCGACGAGCCGATGACGACGACGTCGCGGGCGATGAGGGGAACGCCGCTCCAGCGGAAGGCCTTCATGAGCGGGCCGAGGCCGACGTTGAGATCCACCTTGCCGCCGTCGCCGAACCCGGCGACGGGCTGGCCCGTCTTCGCGTTGAGCGCGAAGAGATACTGCGCGCGCGTCGTGTAGATGCGTTCGTCGGAACCCTGCCGCCAGTACGCGACGCCCCAGTGCGCGCCGCCGCCGAGGAGGCCGTCGGTTCCCGGCGTCAGCGGCGGCTGCGTCCACAGCGTCCGCCCCGTTGCCGGATCCATGGCTTCGACCAGCCCGAGGCCGTCGGGCGCATAGAGCACCCCGTTCACCATGATCGGCGAGGCGGTAAACCTGTTCGAGATTCGGAGGCCGGCATTCGCGGTGAGAATCGCCGGATCCACCTGAGGACGCCTCCACGCCACGCGCAGGCTTGCGACGTTGTCCTTGTTGATCTGATCGGCCGCGGAATATTTCGTCGCGCTGTTGTCGGCGGAGTAGAACGCCCAGTCGCCGGCCTTCTTCGCGTCCGCGGTGTACACGGCCGCGATACTGGCGGCGGCGATGGTGCCGGCGGCGGCGAATCTGCAAAACGCGCGGATCATTCGTAGAACTCCGGGGATTTTCTGAGCTTCGAGAAACCGACCAGATCGTGGCCGATCCAGAGCTGCGTGCCGGTCTGCCGCACGAACTCGCGCACCGCCTTGCGCGTGGCCAGGGCCTGCGCCTTGTCCGCTTCGCCCGGCGGGAGATCGTCGCGGCCGACTTCTTCGGGGTAGTGATACATGTCGCCCGTCAGCATCACGCTGCCTGTTTTCGCCAGCTTCACCACGAGTGCCAGGTGTCCCGGCGTGTGGCCCGGCGTCGGCTTGATGACGACGGTGCCGTCGCCGAAGACGTCGTAGTCGCCTTGCAGCGGCACGTAGACCGTCTTGCTGTCTTTGAGCGCGTTGTAGGTGGCCGGCGAGGCGATGCGCGGCGGCGGTTCCGTGAACATCGCGTCGTGCTCGACCCGGGTCACCAGCCACGTGGACGCCTTGAAGTCGTTGGCGTTGCCGGTGTGATCGCCGTGGTAGTGGGACAGCGCGAGGTAGGTGATGTCCGCCGGTTTGTAGCCGGCCTGTGCGAGTTGGCCCTTGAGCGTCTTGCTCGCGCGCGCCATGCCCGTCTGCGGCGCGCCGGACTCGATGTCGCTGTCGGACAGGAATCCGGCGTCCCACAGCAGCGTGCCCCTGGGGTGCACGACGAGGTACGCCGCGTCCGAGAGATTGGTCGCGCCGACTTCGTCCTTTCTCAGGCCGAACAGCGGCATCGGGTCGGCGATGTTGAGGATGCCGCAGTCGAACACGTACAAGCGCACCGAAGCCGGCGCCGGCGGGCGCGCCTGAGCGCCGAAGAGCGTGAGCAGCAGCGCGGTAAGCACATGTCGCATGGGCTGCTCCCCTTAGATAGGCGCACGTGCCGATTCGAAAATACGATTCATCACGAAGACACGAAGATCACCAAGAGCCTTCGTGACCCGCCGTCCTTTCGAACCAGCACGGTCGCCGCTCAACGAAATCGCTAGAAGTCCCACTGCGCGCCGAACTTCACCAGCCGGCCCTGCAGGATGGCGGTCGGCCGGAGCCAGTTCGAACCGTACGTCAGGTTGTTCGACAGGATGGAGCTGGCGTTCCCTGCGTTGTACACGTCCACGTTCGCCTGCAGCCGCTGCTGGCCGAACCGGAAAATCTTCGATGCGCGGAAGTCGAGCTGGTACAGCCGCTCGTCGTACATCGTGCCCGGCTGAATGAGCGGGACGGTCGCGGTGCCGGCAACGCCCGTTGCCAGCGGCCGGCCGAGCGACGGCTGGATCTCGGCGTTGGTGTAGGTGCGGTTGGCCGTAATCTGCGGTCCCGGGAGGCTCTGGAACGTCGCCGCCAGCTGGATGCCCTGCCACGGCAGCGGGTAGACGCCGATCAGCTTCACGTTCGGCTGGAACGGCGGCTTCACGTCGCAGTAGAGCAGGCCGGCTGCGCTGGTGGCGCCCTGGGCCGGCGGCAGGCCCGTGCCCTGCGGCGAGTCCACGGCGAAGCAGTAGTTGCTTTCCGTGCGGCCCCAGCTCGGGCCGCCCGACACGATGATCCCCTTGGGCAGGCGCGCGTTCACCGTGAGGTCGACGCCGTTGAACACTTCCGTCGCGGTGCCGAACTTCGACGCCAGCGAGATGACGTTGTTCTGGCTCACGAGGCGGTTGGCGTCGTAGAGCCCCGTGACGGTGTAGCCGCCCCCGCCGGGAAGCCGCGGATCCGCAGGAGCCGTGACGCTGTACGGACTGTAATCGGCCGGCGTGATGGACAGGTTGTCCGTCACGCGGAGGTTGTCGTACCAGCGCCGGAAGTAGCCGACGTTCACCGACATCCTCGGGTAGATCTCGTGCTGCACCTGCGCGGCGAGCTCCCAGTTCGACATCCGGTTCGTCAGCACATCGTCGGCATACCGCGAGCTGACGACCGTGGTGCCGAAGTTGGTCGGGTTCAGCGCGCCGAGCTCGCCCGCCTGGGGCACGAAGTCGTTATTGCGATCGGTCCAGGTCCGCGTGGCGCTCTGCACGAGGCCGCCGGCCGGATTGGCCACGCGCGTGAACGTCGGCGGGTTGGGCGCCTCGAGGTACTTCCCGATGCTGAACTTCACCGCTGTCCGGCCGTTGCCGAACACGTCGTACGCGACGCCGAGCCGCGGCGTCAGGTCCTTCCACATCGGCACGCCCGTCACCTCGCCGAACGTGAGGTTGCGCGTCGGCACCTGCGGGCCGGGCCCGATCGTCTGGGCCGGCACGATGTCCTCGAGCGAGTCGAAGCGCAGGCCCGCGTTGATCGTCATCCGCTTGTGCGTCCATTGATCCTGGACGAACAGACCCCAGTTCTGGTCGAGGATCTCGTAGAACGAAAACGGCGTCGCGAACACCGTCACCTGGCGCGGCACAGCCGTTCAACAGCTGCAGCGTCATCCCGTTGTTCACGACGTCCGACGATGTCCAGGCCCAGAGGTGCATGAACGTGACGCCGGTCTTGATCGCGTGCGAGCCGGTGACGTACGAGGCGGCGAAGCGCGTGTTGAAGTTGTGGCTCGCGTTGTGGCCGTACGTGTTGCCGTAGTTGCCCCAGCTGAAGCCCGTGCCCGAATCCGAGTACGCGATCTGGTCGGGCGCGTTGGTCGGCTGCGGCTTCGTCGGGTAGTCCTTGTTGTTGTAGAGCACGCCGGCTTCGATCAGGAACTTGCCGGTGACCGGCGAGTTGTAGCTGCCCTGCGACTGGTACATCGGCGCCGACTTCGAGTAGTAGATCGCCTCGGGCGCGCTCGTGAGCTGGCCGAGCGCATACCCGTAGAACGGCCGCTGCTGGCTGGCGTTCTGGTGCTGCAGGCTCAGCTTGTTGCGCGGCGAGATCTGCCACGTCAGGCGGAGGCTCTCGTTCTGGTTCCGCTCGATGCTGTCGGCCGGCCTCGTGAGGTCGGGCGTGTAGGCGCGGCCCGTGGGTGTCAGGTTGTAGTAGATGCCCGCGAGCGTCTGCTCGGAAGCCTGCGCGCGCACCGAGCCGTAGAACCAGAGCGTGTCCTTCTTGATCGGCCCGCCGAACGCGGGATTCACGTCGTACGACTTGTTCACCGTCGTCGTCGACGTCAGCCCGCGGGCTTTCAGGCCGTCGCTGAGATTGTCGCTCTGGAGGTTGTGATCGCTGTAGGAGGTGATGAACACGCCGCGGAAGCTGTTCCCGCCGTCTTTCGGCACGAGGTTGATGCGGACGCCGCTGGTTTCGCTTTCCGCCGACAGGCCGGCCGTCTCGATCGCCATTTCCTGCACGGTCGCATCGTTGGTGACGATCGCGATGAACTGGCCGCCGCGGCCCTGGCCGTTGTTGAAGTTCATGCCGTCGTAGAGCGCCGCCTGCTCGTTCAGGCGGCTGCCGTGGACCGCGAGGCCGACAGCGGAGAACGCCGTGCCGCCGACGTCCTGGCTGGTGCTCGTCACGCCGGGGATGAGGACGCCGATCTGGCCCGTGGACTTCATGCCGGCCGGGATGGCGTTGAGCACGTCGCGCGTGACGACCTTCTGCTGCGTGACGTTCTGCACGTCCACGACCGACGCCTGGCCCGACACGGTGATGGTCTCTTCGAGCGATCCCGACTTTCATGTCCGCGTTGACCGACGCGGTGAACGCCCCCGTCAACTCGATGCCCTCGCGCTTGACCGTGTTGAAGCCCGTCAGCGAGAACGTGACGCTGTAGACGCCGGGCACGAGGTTGACGATCTTGTATTGGCCCGCGCCGTCGGTGACGGCCGTCCGCGTTTTCTCGATGAGCGACGGGCTCGCCGCTTCGACCGTGACGCCGGGCAGGATGGCACCCGAGGAGTCCTTCGCGACGCCGGCGATGGTGGCGTTGCTCTGGGCGGATGCAAATTCAGGGATGAGCGACAGGCACGCCAGCACGGCGACGAGACGTAGCGCTCGTTCGATCGACATCAAAGTCCTCCTCGACTAAAACGCTCGAATCTACCGCCTGAGAGAATCCTTATCAACCTGAAACCCGCCGGCGCCGGTACCCAAATCGGGGGGGCCTACGGTTGCTTGGACCATCAATCAATTGCTAACTGCGAATTGCTCATTACTGATTGCCTGCCTACGCGCCGACCGTCGACTGCCGACTACTGACTACTGACTGCTGACTGCCGACTGCTGACTGCTGACTGTCAGGCGACCGCGAGACCCACGAGCACGCTGGCGTCCGGAAGCCGTTCGACCTGACCGATTTCGTCGGCGAGGCGGTCGCGCGCGGCTTGTGAGAGGAACGCGCTCGCATTCTCGTTGAACTTGCCGCGGATTTCACGGTACGTCATCGGGTTCTCGGCCGAGCCCCGGTTGTACTCCTCCACTTCGTGGAACGTCCGGCCGTCCTTGAGGAGGACGTGCACGGCGCCCTTGAATCGTCCGGGACCGGGGAACGCCGGGTCCACGTAATAGCGCACCCGGCGCGCCAGCGCGAGGATGCCGGGATCCCTCAGGCTCTCGGGCGAGTAGGCGTGCCGCCCGAGGCTCCCCGTCTGCAGCGCTTCGGCCAGGCTGTACTGCAGGCTCACGCGGCCGTGCGAATCGCTGGCCGGCGCGAACTTCTCGGCGACCGGCTCGCACACAATCGGCACGATGAACGCGGCGACCGGCACATCGATGCGCTCGACGTCGGAGGGCGTCACGCCGTGCGCGGTCCTGATGCGCAGCAGGGCGTCGAGATATGGATGGATGACGTGCGCGGCAGGGAAGGGTTTGAGGGACGAGTTCCGGCTGTCCCACGTCGTTCCGAGGCCGCCGATCACGCGATCGAAATCGGGGCGCGCATCCGGCGTCTGCAGGTGAGACGCGAAGAGGCCGAACCGGCCTTCGAGCACCTGCGCCGGCCCGGTCATCTGCTCGCGCGCCAGGTACGCCGCCGCGATGCCGCTCTGCGCGGCCCACCCGGGGTGCAGGAATTTCGGGTGCGTGCCGTCCACCCAGCATTCGAGAATGCCGGAGGCGAAGCTGCCGCAGACGCCCGCCGCCTGCGCCATCTGTCGGGCGTCCAGTCCCAGCAGGCGCCCCGCCAGGTACGTCACGCCGAACGGCGCGAACAGTCCCGTCGGATGGAAGCCGCGCTTGTGAAATTGCCCCGGCGCGACGCTTCCGACGCGGCACGAGATCTCGTTGCCCACGGCGATCGCGGCGACGAGGTCCTCGCCGGAGATCGTCCTCGTCTCCGAGAGCGCGAGCGCGGCGGCGACGGCGGGGCTGCTCATGTGGACGATCGACTCGTTGTGCGTGTCGTCGTACTCGAGCGCCTGCGCGCACGATCCGTTCGCGAACGCAGCCGTCGTCACGCCGACGCGTTCACCCCCACCGAAGATGCGGCACGGGCCCGGCGGCGACATGGCGGCCGACGCGGCGCGCGTCGCGCGCCCGAACGGCGTGTCGGCACCGGCCAGCGCGAGGCCGACGACGTCGAGGATGCGCAGCTTCGTCGCATCGACGACGTCCTGCGGCAGATCGGCGAACGTGACGCGGCGAGCCCATTCCGCGAGCGTGGCCGTGAGCGGTTCGTGTTCGGTCATCGTCTGGAATCGGCCGTCATTCCTGCGTCACGAACAGCTTGAGCGTGGCGGCGAGGCCCGACGCCGCAAGCAGGAACACCGCCATCACGGCGAGCCCGGGCAGGAACGAGCCGGCGTTCCGTTCGGTGAGCCAGCCGAAGATGTACGGCCCGACGAATCCGCCGGCCGTGCCGATCGAATTGATGAATGCCAGGCCTCCCGCCAGGGCGATGCCCGTCAGGAACCGCATCGGGATCGTGAAGAAGATGCCGCGGGCGGCGTTGATCCCGGCGAGCGACACCGTCAGCCACCCGAACGACACCCAGAAGTTCGTCGACACCACGGCGCAGGCGAGCCCGATGGCGCCCACCAGGCACGACAGCGCCAGGTTGGTGACCTTGTTCCCCCCGCGATCCACGTGACCGGCCCAGAGGATCATCGTCACCGAGGCCACCGCATACGACGCGCTGCTCAGGAATCCGATCTCGAGGTCCGACAGCTTCCCGAGCCGCAGGATCTGCGGCAGCCAGATGCCGACGCCGTACGACCCGACGAGAAACCCGAACTGCACGCCGCCGAGGATCAGCACGCGCGGATCCCTGAGCGCCGGCCCGAGATGGCGGACTTCACGCGGCCGCTGCTCGCCGGCGACGCGGTCGCGCACCGTTTGGCGTTCCTCCTCGGTGAGCCACGTGGCGTCCTCGGGGCGCTCGGTCATCACTTTCAGCACCACCAGGCCCAGGATGACGACCGGCAGCCCTTCGAGAACGAACAGCCACTTCCAGCCGGCGATCCCGGCAAGGCCATCCATCTGCAGCAGCGACCCGGACAGCGCGCCGCCCACGACGGACGAGATCGGGATGGCGACCATGAACCACGCGATGACGCGCGTCCGGTACTCGGCCGGAAACCAGTGGCCGAGGTAGAACGCCACGCCGGGGAAGAAGCCCGCCTCAGCGGCGCCGAGCAGGAAGCGGAGGAGGTAGAAACTGCGCGGGCCGCTCACGAATACCGTCGCGGCGGAAATCAGCCCCCAGCTGATCATGATCCGGGCGATCCACCGCCGCGCGCCCACGCGGTAGAGGATCATGTTGCTCGGCACCTCCAGGAAGCAGTAGCCGAGGAACAGGATGCCGGCCCCGCGGCCGAACTGGGTCGCCGTCAGCCCGATCTCCTTGTTCATCGTGAGGGCGGCGAACCCGATGTTGTTGCGGTCGAGGTAATTGAAGATATAGGCGAGAATCAGAACCGGCAGCAGACGCCAGGCCACCTTCGAAAAAAGCCGCGCGTCCGCGTCGGTCATTGCCGGGGAGGGCACGGTCTGCAAGGCATGGAGTGCGTGAAGTATAGCGTCCGCGCGTCCAGAGCGGACTACTACCCGTTCGGGGTATGTGCCACGCCGCAAGTTCGGATCTAGAGTTGCGCAACCCTATAAGATTGAGTTGTCGTGCAGGCTTTCAGGCCTGCCAGTATCCGTGTCTGCATGAGAATTGATCGGTTCGCCGCTATTTGCTTCTGCGTCGTTCTCGGGCTGATCACCACCGCGCCCTTATCCGCGGCCGACGTCTCGGGCCCGCCGGCTGGCTACGCGTTGACCGCGTGGACGACCGAGCGCGGGCTGCCGCCGGGCGACGTCCTCGTCATCACGCAGGACCTCGACGGCTACCTGTGGCTGGGCACGACCAGCGGCCTGGCCCGGTTCGATGGCCTCCAGTTTTCGTTGTGGGGAACGCACGGCGAGCCGGCGCTGCCGGTGAGCAGCGTACCGGCGCTCATCGGCGCACACGACGGCAGCCTGTGGATCGGCTTCGGCAATCCCGGCGGCGTCAGCCGGTTCCGTAACGGGCAGATCGTGCACTACTCGGAGCGCGATGGCCTGCCGCGAGGCGCGATCGCGGCGATGATCGAGGACCGCCATGGGACCGTGTGGGCGGGCGGCGCCGGCGGCCTCGCGAGATTCGTCGACGATCGATGGGAACCGATGGGCGGCGTCGCGGGCTTGCCGGCAGGCGAGGTTTCCACGCTCTACGAAGATCAGCGCGGCGCGCTGTGGGTCGGCGGCGCGGCGGGTGTGTTCCGCCGCGAGACGACCATGTTCGAACTGGTGGACAGCAGCGCCACATATCCCAGGAGCCTCGGCGAAGACGGCACAGGGGCTGTCTGGGTGACCGACCTGCACCGGATCGTCAGGAAGGTTCGCGCAGCCAACGCGCCGACGCTTCCACCCGACGTTCGCCTGCCCGCCGCGGGCTGGCGCCTGCTGCACGACCGTGATGGATCGCTCTGGGTGGCTTCCTGGGCCAGCGGGTTGCTCCGCATCCGCAAGCCGGCGGGCAGCGCCGGCCCCGCGGTGGAGCGCTTCGCGTACGAAAGCAAAATCGGCGGCGCGCCACGGTCTCTCTTCGAAGACACCGACGGGAATATCTGGGTCGGGATGCGCGGCGGCGGGCTGCTGCGCGTGTCTGAGAGCGTGCTGCAGAACGACATCGCGCTCGACGGCCTGACCACCGACGGCGTGCGCGCGCTCGCGGCCGCCCGCGACGGCTCCGTCTGGGTCGCGACGGAGCACAACCTGCACCATTTTTCCGGCAGTTCGCGCAGGGTATACAGCCTCAGCCAGACGCTTGCGCTGCACACCGACCGCTCGGGCGGCGTCTGGGCCGCCACGACGCAGGACGTTGTGCGTGTCGTGGGCGATCGCATGCAGTCGGTCGGGCTCCCGTCAGGGCTGCGGCTCGACAGCATCGCCTCGATCACCACGGACACGGCTGGCGGTCTGTGGCTGTGCCACGTCAACCAGCAGGGCGTGATGCGCTGGTCCGGCGGACGCCTCACCCGTTTCGATGATGTGCCGGAGGTAGCCGGGAAGCCGTGCGGCTACACCTACACCGACCGGCGCGGACGCGTGTGGGTCGGCTTCATCGCCGGCGGCGTCGCTGTCTACGAGGACGGCCGCTTCCGGATGCACGACGAGAAGAACGGCCTCGTCTCCGGCCGTGTGGTGGCTGTCTCCGAGGACCGGAAAGGGTCCGTCTGGGTGAGCTCGATCGCCGGGCTGAGCCGCTTTCAGAACGGACGCTTCACGACGCTGACCACCACCAACGGACCGTTCGCGGGCGTGGTGCCGACGCTCGTCGAAGACAACGACGGTTACATCTGGCTCGGCGTGAACGCCGGGTCGGGCCTGATGCGGCTGAACCCGGCCGAGATCGACAAGGTCGCCACGAACCCATCGCACGAAGTCGAGTACCGGCTGTACGACATCTCCGACGGTCTGCCGGGCGATCTGCAGTGGAACAGCCGCCCTGCGGCCGTTCGCGCGGGCGACGGCCGGCTCTGGCTGGCGACGCGCGCCGGCGCGTCGGTCATCGATCCGGGCCAGCTGCCGCGGATCCACCGGCCCGCGCCTCCTCGGATCGATCGCGTCGTCGTCGATGGACGACCGCTCCCGTCGATCGGCAATGTCGAATTGCCCGCGCGCACCTCGAATCTGCAGGTGGACTACGGGACGCTGAGCCTGTCTGCGGCCACCAAGCTGCGCTATCGGTACATGCTCGAGGGCGTGAACGCGGATTGGGTGGATGCGGGGCCGCGCCGCCAGGCGACATTCGCGAACGTTCCTCCGGGCCGGTACCGCCTCCGCGTGAGCGCGACAAACGACGGCCTCTGGACCGAGGCGCGGCTCTGGGATTTTTCCATCGCGCCGCCGTTCTACAAGACCAACCGCTTCTACGCGACCTGCCTGATCACCCTGCTGCTGGGACTTGGCACGACGTGGTGGCTGCGATTGCGCGCGGTGCAGCACCGGTTTTCGCTTGTCATCGCGGAGCGGGCGCGCGTCAGCCGCGAGATCCACGATACGCTGCTCCAGAGCCTCGGCGCGATTGGGCTCGAGCTCGAGACGATCGCCAGCCAGCTCGATCCGTCCCAGCAGGGCCCGCGCGATTCGCTGCGCCGGCTCCGTCAGGACGTGCGCCGGTCCGTGCGCGAGGCGCGCGAGTCGATCATGGAGCTGCGCTCGACGAGGCTCGAACGACGCGACCTCGCCGAAGCGCTTCGCGATCTGGCCGCGCGTACGAAATCGAGCGAAGGCGTGCAGCTCGCTGTCGCCGTCGAGGTTAGCGGGCAGCCGCGACGCTGCTCGGCGGAGACCGAAGAGGAACTGCTGCGGATCGGCCAGGAGGCCGTCAGCAACGCCGTGCGCCACGGCCGCCCGACGAAAATCGAGGTCGCGCTCGACTACGGTGAGGACGCGCTGTCGCTGCGCGTCTCCGACGACGGCGCCGGTTTTGTCCCTGCGGGGTTTCCGACCGGCACGGCCGGCGCGCACCTGGGGCTCATGAACATGAAAGAGCGTGCTGAGAAGATCGGCGGCCACGTCAGAATTTCAAGTCAGCCGGGGCACGGCACCGCCGTGCTTGCCGTGGCGCCGTTGTCGTCGCCTCCCGCGGCGGAGCGTTCGCCCGCGTGACGGCGCCGGCGATTCGCGTCCTGTGCGTGGACGACCACCGGCTGATGCGCGAAGGCATCGTCCGGGTCGTCGGCCTGCAGCCCGACATGCTCGTCGTCGCGCAGGCGAGCAACGGGGAGGAAGCCGTCGAGCAGTTCCTACAGCATCGGCCCGACGTCACGCTGATGGACCTGCAGCTGCCCGGCGTCAATGGCCTCCACGCCATCCGCGCCATCCGTCACGCGCAGCCGGACGCCCGCATCGTCGTGTTGACGATGTACGCGGGCGACGAGGACATTTACCGTGCGCTCCAGGCCGGGGCCGCAGGGTATCTCCTGAAGGACACCGTTCCGGAAGATCTGGTCCGCGTGATTCGCGAAGTGCACGCGGGGCAGCTTGCCATTCCGCCGGACGTCGCGGCCACGCTGGCGTCGCGCGCGAGGCAGCCGGCGCTGACGCTGCGCGAGCTGCAGGTGCTCGAGCTGCTGGCGACGGGAAAGCGCAACAAGGAGATCGCCGCGGATCTCGGGATCAGCAGCGACACCGCCCGCGCGCACATCAAGAGCATCTTCGTGAAATTCAACGTGCACGACCGGACCGCCGCGCTCGCCGAAGCCCTCCGCCGCGGCATCATCCATATCGGCTGACAGGGCACGCACCCGTCGCTGAATTTGCGGCCGTCGCCTGCTGAGTGCCATCATGAGCGCGCATGAGCGCTCTGCGCGCGAGGACCCGGGTCGCGGTGTTGATCGGAGCGGTGGGGTCGATCGGCCTGACGCTCTATGCGGGTCGGCAGAACCCTTCGAGTCTCCTGATGGTCGCGTTTGCCGTCTGGGTCCTCTCACCGTTTGTGCTGATCATCCTGGTTGACAGCGCATCGACACGGTGGCCGTTTCTCGCGCGTCCCGTGCTCAACGGGGCGACGCTGGCCGTCACGGCGATCTCTCTGGTCGCCTACGCGGCCCGCGTGCTGAGGCCGCCGCAGGCGCAGGCCGCGTTTGTCTTCGTGGTGGTTCCACCGGTGTGCTGGTTTCTCATCGCGGGAGCGCTTGCGGGAGCCGCGTGGTCGTCGCGCGCGCGGTCCAGGACATGACATTTGGATTTGACGAGGCGCTGCCTGTTCTGGGGCGCACGCCCGGCGCGCTGCACACGTTGCTGCATGATCTTCCAGCCGCGTGGACCAATGCGACGGAAGGTCCGAACACCTGGAGCCCGTTCGACGTCGTCGGACACCTGATTCACGCGGAGCGCACGGACTGGGTGCCGCGTGTGGAACACATCCTCCAGCACGGAGACGCCGTGCCGTTTCCGGCCTTCGATCGCGAAGCGATGTTCACTGCGTCCCGGGGACTCTCGCTCGCCGAACTCCTCGACACCTTCGATCGGCTCAGGACACAAAGCCTCGCGCGCCTAACCGAACTCCGGCTGACGGACGCCGACCTGGCCAGACGTGGTCTCCATCCGCAGTTCGGCGTCGTCACGATGGATCAGCACCTCGCGACGTGGGTCGCGCACGACCTCGGGCACATCAGCCAGGTGGTTCGCGTGATGGCGCGCCAGTACACCGACGCCGTCGGACCGTGGCGCGCATACTTGTCCGATACTGGGCCGCGCACAGGAATAATGCTCAGATGCTGTTCGGCAACCGCGTGTGACGAGGCGATATGGCGGACGTTGACACAAGTACGAAGCCACGGAGGCACAGAGTTCGATCGTTTCTCAAGAGGATCGAGCCTCTGTGGTCTCGGTGCCTCTGTGGCCACGTCGTTGCGATCGCAGTCGTGAATCATGAAGATCCGCGAAATCACCGAGTGTGACCGCCCCGACTGGATACGCCTGCGTGATGCGTTGTGGCCGGGTTCCCTCCCGGATCACGACGTCGAAACGCGAAGGTATTTTGAAACGCGTGCCGACCGGCCGATTGTTTTTGTCGCGGACTCCGGCGGGCGGCTGGTCGGATTCCTCGAGCTCGATTTCCGCAAGTACGCACCAGGCTGCGCATCGTCGCCGGTGCCGTTCGTCGAGGGCTGGTACGTGGAGCCGTCGATGCGCGGGCAGGGCATCGGCCGGGCCCTGATGGACGCCGCCGAAGCGCACGCGCGCGCCGCGGGCCATCACGAAATCGCGAGCGACGCTGAGCTCGACAACGCGCCGGCATCGCCGCGCACGGGGCGATGGGCTACGAGGAGGTCGAGCGGACCGTGTGCTTCCGGAAATCGCTGTCAGCTCGCTGACGTGGACCCTGGGACCCTGGACCAGGGACGGACCCTGGACCATGGACGGACCAAGGCCAAAGGACTAAGGACCAAGGACTTGCTGGTCTTTGGACGCCGCTCGAGCCTACCCGATCTGGGGATACGCGTCCGGGCGAAGCTGCAGCTACAGTAACCTCGAAGGTGTCTGTGTTCATGGTCGACCCGGCTGCGGTTCGTTGCGGTTCTCGCCGGTTGTTTCGGCGTTGTCGGCAGCGTCGTCGCCGTCGGCGGCCAGGCGATCGATCCGGCCGCGCCTGCCATGGCCGCGTCCCGCGCGACGCTCGATCAGTACTGCGTCAGCTGCCACAACTCGCGCGTGAAATCCGGCGGGATTGCGTTGGATACGATCGATCTCGCGAACGTCCCGCGCGACGCGGCGGCGTGGGAACGCGTCATCCGGAAGCTCAACACGCGGACGATGCCTCCGCTGGGCGCGCGGCGTCCCGACGAGGCGGGCTATCGAGGCGCTCGCGTCCTGGCTGGAGACTCGCATCGACCGCGCGGCAGCCGCTGCGCCGAATCCGGGCCGCCCCCTGCTGCACCGGCTGAACCGCGCCGAGTACGCCAACGCCATCCGCGATCTGCTGGATCTCGACGTGGACGTCTCCGTCGCTGCTGCCGCCCGGACGACTCCGCGTACGGCTTCGACAACATCTCCGACGTGCTCGGCGTGTCGCCGTCGCTGCAGGAGCGATACCTGTCGGCGGCGGAGAAGATCAGCGAGCTGGCAGTCGGCGATCCGTCGGCGGGCCGCGTCACCGAGACCTACCGCGTGCGCCAGGACCTGTCGCAGGATCAGCACATCGAGGGCCTGCCGCTCGGCACGATGGGCGGCACGCTCGTGCGGCACACGTTCCCGATGGACGGCGAGTACGACCTGCAGGTGCGGTTGTTCCGGACCAACTTCGGCAACCTGCGCGGCCTCGAGCACCCGCATGACGTCGAGGTGACCCTCGACGGCGTTCGTGTGCAGGCTTGCGACGATCGGCGGCGACGAGGACCTCGCGCGCCGCGTTCGACAAGCCGACGGACACGGCCGACGCGGTCGACGCGCGATTTGCGGTTCGCGTGCCGGTGAAGGCGGGGCCGCACGACGGTCGGCGTCAGCTTCGTCGAGAACCTCGGCCTCGCCGATACGACGCGGCTGCAGCCGTTCCTGCGCAGTTCGGCGGACACGCTCGACTGGACCGGGCGGCCGCACGTGGACCGCGTCACGATCACGCGGGCCGTTCAACGCGACCGGCCCCGGCGACACGCCGGCCCGGCGGAAGATCTTCGTCGTGCCAGCCTGCGGGCCGCCGCGAGCGAAGCCGCCGTGCGCGAAGCAGATCATCGCGTCGCTTGCGCGGCGCGCGTACCGGCAGCCGGTGAACGACGCCGACCTGCAGCCGATCCTCGACTTCTACAAGTCCGCCCGCCGCGACAGCACGTTCGAGCGCGGTATCGAGAGCGCGCTGCAGCTGATCCTCGCCAGCCCGAAGTTCGTGTTCCGCGTCGAGCAGGACCCGCCGAATGTGCCGCCCGGCGGCATCTACCGCATCAGCGACGTCGAGCTGGCGTCGCGGCTCTCGTTCTTCCTCTGGTGCAGCATCCCCGACGAAGAACTGCTCGACGGCCGCCAGCCGGGGCAAGTTGAAGCGACCGGCGGAGCTCGATCGACAGGTCCGCCGCATGCTGGCCGATCCGAAGTCGTCGCGCGCTCGTCGCCAACTTCGCCGGGCAGTGGCTGCAGGTGCGCAACCTCGAAGACGCTCCTGCCGAACTCCGACGAGTTTCCCGATTTCGACGACAACCTGCGGCAGGCGTTCGCGCGCGAGATGGAGCTGTTCTTCGAGAGCGTCATGCGCGAGGACCGGAACGTTCTCGACCTGCTGACGGCCGACTACACGTTCGTCAACGAGCGGCTCGCGCGCCACTACGGGATCCCGGGCATCTACGGCAGCCAGTTCCGGCGCGTGCACGCTCGACGACGATGCGCGCAAGGGGCTGCTCGGCAAGGGCGGCATGCTCGCGCGTCACGTCGCACGCGACCCGCACGTCGCCCGTCATCGCGGCAAGTGGGTGCTCGAGAACATCCTCGGCACGCCGCCGCGCGCCGCCGCCGCCCAACGTGCCGGCGCTCAAGGAACCGGAGAAGGGCGCGGCGACGAAAACGATGCGCGAGCAGATGGTCGAACACCGCGCCAATCCCGCCTGCGCGAGCTGCCACAAGGTGATGGACCCGATCGGGTTCGCGATGGAGAACTTCGACGCCGTCGGCGCGTGGCGCGCGCAGGACGCCGGCGCGCCGATCGACGCGTCGGGCGAGCTGGCCGACGGCACGCACGGTCGACGGCGTGGTGGCGCTGCGGCAGGCGCTCGTGAGCCGCCCGGACGTGTTCGTCGGCACGCTGACCGAGAAGCTGATGACGTATGCGCTCGGCCGCGGTCTCGATTCGCGCGGACATGCCGGCGGTCCGGGTGATTGTCTCGGCGGCGTCGCGCGATCGCTACCGCTTCTCGTCGATCGTTCTCGGGCATCGTCATGAGCGCGCCGTTTCAGATGCGGGTGAAACCGGTTGCAGACGTAGTGCAGGCCTTCAGGCCTGCTGTGAACGCGAAAGGCAGGGCTGAAGCCCTGCACCACGACTGAGCTGAGAACCATGTTCATCACAAAGACTTCTCTGGCGAGGCGGACGTTCCTGCGGGGCATGGGCGCCGCCGTCGGGCTGCCGGTGCTCGAAGCGATGGTGCCCGCGATGACGGCGCTGGCGCAGACAGCCGCGAACCCGAAGATGCGCTTCGGCGCCGTGTTCGTCCCGAACGGCGCCATCGTGGAGCAGTGGAGCCCGTCGGCTGCCGGGGCCGACTTCGAGTTCACGCCGATCCTGCAGCCGCTCGAACGGTTCCGCGACCAGCTGGTCGTCGTCAGCAACCTGACGCGCGCGCAATCCGGGCGTCGTCGAGGGCGACCACGCGATCAGCGCCGCCGGGTGGCTGAGCGGCGTGCTACCCGAAGCGGACGCAGGCGGAGGACGTGCAGGGCGGGCACGACGATCGATCAGATCGTCGCCGGCCGCATCGGGCAGGACACGCCGTTCCCGTCGCTCGAGCTGGCGACGGCCGATTTCACCGGCTACGTCGGGCGCCTGCACGAGCGGCTACAGCTGCGTGTACACGAACACGATCTCGTGGAGCTCGCCGACGACGCCGCTGCCGATGGAGATCAACCCGCGCGTGGTGTTCGAGCGCCTGTTCGGCCGGCCGGGCACGCCGGCCGCAGCGCGCGGCGCGCGTGCAGCGGAACCTGCAGCATCCTGGATCTGGTCGACGCAGCAGGCCGCCGATCTGCAGCGCGGCCTCGGGCACGCGCGACCGGGCCGGCTCGAGCGAGTACCTGGACAACATCCGCGAGATCGAGCGGCGCATCGAGCGGGCGGAAGCGCGCAACGAGCCCCGAGGTGGCGTCGTTCGACGCTGCCGATCGGCATGCCCGGAGTCGTTCGAGGAGCACCTGGCGCTGATGTACGACCTGCTGACCGTCGCGTATCAGGCCGACCTGACGCGCGTGTTCACGTTCATGAGCGATCGCGAGCTGAGCCAGCGGACCTATCCGCAGATCGGCGTGAACGAGCAGCACCACACGGTCTCGCACCACGGCAACGATCCGGAGAACATCGCGAAGGTCATCAAGATCAACACCTACCACGTCGAGCTGTTCGCGAAGTTCCTGGACAAGCTGCGGGCGACGCCGGACGGCGACGGCTCGCTGCTCGATCACTCGCTGATTGTCTACGGCGGCGGCATGGGCAATCCCAACCAGCACGCCAGCGATCCGCTGCCGCTGCTCGCCGTCGGCGGCGGCGTCGGGAAGGGCAACCGCCACATCAAGCTCGCGCCGCGAACGCCGATCGGCAACCTGTGGGTGTCGGTGGCGAACCACTACGGCAGCCCGATCGACACCCTCGGCGAGAGCAACGGGCGCGTGGACCTGTTCTGACGATGAGACCGTCCCTTCGTGCCGCCGGCGCGTTCGCGGTCTGCTGCTGGCGGCCACGGCGACGCCGCCGGCGTCGAACCGCGGCTCATCGACGCCGTGAAGGCCGGCAATCGCGATGCGGTGCGGACGCTGTTGCAGTCGTCCGACGTGAACGCGGCCGAGGTCGACGGCACGACGGCGCTGCACTGGGCGGTGCGGGGCAACGACCTCGAGACCACGCGCCTGCTGCTGCGCGCCGGCGCGCACGCGGACGCAGGCGAACCGGTACGGCGTCACCGCCGCTGTCCCTGGCCGCGCTCAACGGGAACGCCGCTGTCATCGACGCGCTCGTCAAGGCGGGCGCGGACCCCGCTGCGACGGTGTCGAATGGCCAGACGATGCTCATGATCGCGGCGCGCAGCGGAAACGCGACGCGATCGGCGTTCTCCTGGCCCGTCACGTGGACGTGAACGCCCGCGAGCAGGTCCTCGGCGAGACGGCCCTGATCTGGGCCGCGTCGGAGAATCATGCGGACGCGATCACGCTGCTCGGCGAAGAACGGCGCCGACGTCAACGCGCGATCGAATCCCCTGACGTTCCCGCTGCGCGAAGTACGGGGACGGCAAGTCGGCCCGCTTCACCGTGCTGCCGCGCGGCGGCTGGACGCCGCTGATGTACGCGGCTCGCCAGGGCGCGGCGGAGCGCCGTCCGCGCGCTGGCCGAAACGCGGCGCCGACCTGAACCTGACGGATCCGGACGGCACGAGCGCGCTGGTGCTGGCGATCATCAACGCCCACTACGATCTCGCCGCGATGCTCCTCGACAAGGGCGCGAACCCGAACCTCGGGCGACTCGAGCGGGCATGGCGGCGCTGTACGCGGCGGTCGACATGAACACGCTGGACGAGACGCCGGGCCGCCCCGCGCCGAAATCCACCGACAAGCTGAGCGCGCTCGGCGCTGATGAAGGTGCTGCTCGACCGCGGCGCCAACCCGAACGCGCAGCTGGCCGCTCCGCTCATCGAACGTGTGCACAACAACGGCGACGGCGCGCTCGGCGCCGGCGCGACGCCGCTGATGCGCGCCGCCAAGAAGGGTGACATCGAGGCCATGCGCGTGCTGCTCGACCACGGCGCCGACGTCAACGTGGCGATGAAGAACGGCGCCACGGCGCTGATGTTCGTCTCGGGCCGCGGCGGCCTCGGCCGGTTCGGCGTCTACGACGTCAAGCGGGCCAGCGATGCGGACTTCATCGAAGGCGCGAAGCTCTGTCTGCAGCACGGCGCGAACATCAACGCCGCAGACGAAGCGGGGCAGACGGCGATGCACAATGCCGCCCTCCAGCGCGGCGACGCGTTCATCGAGTTTCTGGCCGACAGCGGCGCCCGGCTGGACGTGAAGGACAAGCAGGGCCGGCTGCCGCTCGACCTCGCCCTGGGCGGCGGCGGACGCGGGCAGCAGAGCCGCGCGCGAGAGCGCCGCGGCGATTTTGCGGAAGCGGATGAATCAGTAGCGCGGGCCTTTCAGGCCCGCGTGCCGGCGGCCCTGAAAAGGGCCGCCCCACTTCAGTTTCCGAGGAGCCTCGATGCGTCGTCTGACATATGCGGTAGTCGCTGCGGGTGCGCTGGCGGTGGTGCTCCGCTCGGCCGGAAACCCGCCCGCGTATTCCGGGACAGAGTGGGCCGGCCCCGGGCGGCGACTGGGCGGCCACCCGTTACTCGACGCTCGCGCAGATCGACGCCGCGAACGTGAAGACGCTTGGCGGCGCGTGGGTCGCGGACCTGCCCGATCGGCAGACGTCGAAGGCGCCGCTGCTCGTCAAGGACGGCCGCATGTTCGTGACGACGACGGCCGGGCACGATCCTGGCGCTCGACCCCGCCACGGGGAAATCGCTCTGGACGTTCAAGCCGGAAACGCCGTTCGGCGGCAGCCGCGGCATCGGCATCGGCGACGGGCTGCTGTTTGCCGGGCTGCGCGATTCGACCGTGATTGCGGTCAGCCAGCAGACAGGCGAAGTCGTGTGGCGGCATGCGCGCGAGGCCGGCATTCCCGCGCAGGGGATCAGCACGGCTCCCGCATATCGGCAACGGCGTCGTGGTGGCGGTCGTCTCGGGCGGCGACAACTTCGCCCGCGGCCGCGCGTTCGGCCTCGACGCAAAAACCGGCGCGTACCTGTGGAACTTCGAGGTGGTGCCGGGGCCCGGCGAACCGGGTCACGACACCTGGCCGCAGGACAACGACACTGGAAGTACGGCGGCGGCGCCATCTGGACGATCGCCGTCGGTCGACGCCGACCTCGGGCTCGTCTATCTCGAAACCGGGAACGCGGTGCCGCAGTGGGGCGGCGAGCTCCGGCCCGGCGACAACCTGTTCGACAACTCGGTCGTCGCGCTCGAGCTGAAGTCCGGCAAGATGCGCTGGCACTACCAGCTCGTGCACCACGACATCTGGGAACACGACGTGGGCACGCCGCTCGTGCTCTACGACACGACGATCGGCGGACGGCCGCGCAAGGTGCTGATGGCGATGCGCACCGACGGCGTGCCGTTCTTCCTGGACCGCGAGACGGGAAAGCCCGTGCTGCCGGTCGAAGAGCGCCCGGTGAAGCAGGACGCGTTCCTCAAGACGTCGCCGACCCAGCCGTTTACGGCGGGCGCGGATCGGCTCGGGCCCGCGTGCGTCGACAAGAACATGATCCCGCCGGGCTTCGAGGCCGGCTGCTACTTCGATCCGATTCGCGTGGACATGCCGAACCACTACATGCCGCACATGAACATGCGGCAGACGCCGATGGCCTACAGCCCGGCGACCGGGTATCTGTACGCATCGGTGTGCGTCAACCCGGCGTGGATCCGCCGCGCGGAGACGCCATGGGCGTTCGTGCGGCCGACGCGGCTGCCGGGCCAGCAGCAGCACGGGTTCATGACGGCCCTCGACGCGCGCACAGGCAAGACGGTCTGGAACAAGCGCGTCGCGTATGCCGGGTGCGAGGGCGGCGGCGGCGCTACCGCCACCGCCGGCGGCCTGGTGTTCCACGTCGAGCCCGACGGCAACTTCCAGGCGTACTCCGCGAAAACCGGCGACGTCGTCTGGCAGTTCCAGACAGGCGACGTCGGGTTCGGCGGCGGCGCCGGTCCCGGTGGCGGACCGGCGGTGACGTACGAGAGCGACGGCGTGCAGTACGTCGCGCTCACGATGAACCACGTGGTCTGGGCGTTCAAGCGCGGCGGGACCCTGCCGCCGCGGCCGGCTGCGGCTCCGCCGCCCACCACGATCGAGTGGGAAGGACGCGTCGAAGACACGGCCGCTGTTCAGCTGGGGACGGTCAGCACGTTCACGATTGCGAGTGCGGGCCGGAAGGAAGAGTGGGTGAACGATTACGGCGTGACGCCGCCGCGCGTCCGGACGAAGGCCGGCTCGGCGGTGACGTGGGCCAACACGTCGAAACTCGCGCACACCATTGCGGCGCGCGACGGTTCATGGAGCACTGGTTCGATCAAGCCCGGCGAGTCGGGGTCGGTGACGATCGCGAAGGCCGGTTCATACGAGTACACGTGCAAGGAGCATCCGTGGACGATCGGTCAGCTGATCGTCCAGTAGCGTCCGGCTTCAGGCGGACGTCGGCATCTCTCAGCCGGACGTTACCGTTTCTCGATCTTCGAGACGGTGATCGCGCCGTTCACCAGCTCGCCGGTGAGCGCTATCGGCTGGCCGGCGTACCGGGCGAGGCCGCCGAACCGCTGGTTCGCGATCGGGTAGACCTTGCCGTCGCTGACGAACACGAACTTCGGGGCGTCCGCCGTCTGGTAGCTGACGCACGCGAGCGTGCAGTCACGATCGCTGACCTTGGCGCCGCCCGTGGACATGGCCGCGTGCGACGCGCCGCACATACTGTCGCTGATGGCGCCGTTCCAGCTCTGTTCGGCGGCGCTCACCGGGCGCGAGCCCGACAACGGGAACGTCAGGGCGAGTGTGACGATGGCCGTGGCCGCGAGACGAGCGTGCATGTCGTGTCCTCCGAGGGTGTCGTACGGGAGATTCTAGCAGAGCGTCGCGAGGGAGAATCGTATGCGTAAACACGCGATCGGCGGCGCCATCGCCGTCATGTGTCTGATGTCAACAGCGGCGCCGGCACAGACCTCCGCGCCGCCGGCCCCGGCATCGAAGAAAGCGCCTGCCAAGACGTGGACCGCGCCGAAGACGGGATGGGGCGACCCTGACCTGAGCGGTGTGTACACGAACAACGACGAGAGCCTCATTCCGTTCGAGCGCCCCGCCGAGTTCGCCGGCCGAAAGCTCGAGGACGTCACCCGAGCAGAGCTCGAGAAGCTCATCGACGAGCGCGACGCGCAGCGCGCGGAGGCCGATCGCAATCGCGCCGAGCTCCGGAGCCCGCTGCACTGGTTCGAGAATCTCTTCCCGAACAACAGCCGTGCGTGGCTCGTGTCCGATCCTCCGGACGGCAAGGTCCCGACGCTCACGCCCGAGGCGCAGCAGCGGAACGCGGCGCGCGCGCGCGAACGGGCCGCCCACGGCCCCGCGGACTCTTACGAGGATCGCAGCCTGTACGACCGTTGCATCTCGCGCGGGATCCCGGGCTCGATGATGCCCGCCATCTACGGCAACGCCTATGAGATCGTCCAGGGACCGGGCTACGTCGCGATCACGTACGAGATGGTTCACGAGGCACGCGTCATCCCGCTGACGTCCGCCACGCACCCCGGCGAACGCATCCGCATGTATATGGGCGACGCGAAAGGCCACTGGGAGGGCAACACTCTCGTCGTGGAGACGACGAACTTCACGGACAAGATCGCGTATCGCGGTTCGAGCGAGCACCTGAAGCTCACGGAACGCTTCACGCGTACCGGACCGGACAGCGTCGAATGGTCGGCCACATTCGACGATCCACACACGTGGGCGACGCCGTGGACGTTCGCCATGACTCTGACGAGGAAAGACGACAGCCAGCGGCCGTTCGAGTACGCCTGTCACGAAGGGAATTACGCCATGTTCCATCTGCTCGAAGCGCAGCGCACGGAAGACAAGGCGGTCGAAGAAGACGCGAAGAAGGGCATCGTCCGGACGCGCACCGGCGGGGCGGACGAGGGGGAGCGGTGATGCGGTCACAGGTCGGGTGGGTCGGGGGCGCCGGGTGGGTCAGGTCGGTCGGGTGCGTCGGGTGGGCCGGGGTGGCGGTGTTGTTGTCGGCCGCGCCGGCGTGGGCGCAGCTTTCGAAGCCGAACGCGGCGGGTGTCGCGATGGGACACCTGCACTACCACGTCCGCGATGTCGAGGCGAACAAGCGCTTCTGGGTCGCGCTCGGCGGCAAGCCGGTCACGATTGCCGGGACCGACGCGATCCAGTTCCCCGACGTGTTCGTGGTGCTGACGAAGGGCGAGTCCTCCGGCGGCACGGCCGGCTCCGTCGTGAACCACGTCGCGTTTCGGGTGCCCTCGCTGCCGGCGCTCAAGGCTGCCGGGTTGACCGTGCAGCTGCTCGAGCAGTTCCCCGGCGTCGGATCGGTGACCAGCCCCGAGGGCGAGCGCATCGAGCTGTTCGACAATACCGCGACGAACACCATGTTCACGCCCGACGGCGGGACGACCGATGCGGGCGCCGATCGCCACAATCACCCGGTGACGAAGCCGATCATCGCGTATCACATCCACCTGTATCTGCCGGAAGGGAGCGAGTCGAAGGCGAAGGAGTGGTACGCGAAGACGTTCGGCGCGTTACCGGGGATGCGGTGGCGTTACCCGGCCGCCGACCTGCCGGGCATCAACATGAATTTCTCGGACAACAAGCAGCCGATGGTGCCCACCCGGGGACGGATGCTCGATCACATCGGCTTCGAGGTGAAGAATCTCTCCGCGTTCTGCAGGAAGCTGGATGCCGCAGGCGTGAAGTTCGACACCGCTTACGCCAAGGATTCATCCGGCGTCGCACGGGCCATGCTCACCGATCCCTGGGGCACCTCGATTGAACTGACAGAGGGACTGGAAGAAAGTTCAAAGTAGAAAAGTTTAAAGTGGAGAAGTGGGAGTGTGACTTACTTCTCCACTTTGAACTTTGAACTTTGAACTTTCTATTTGGTGGCCTTCGGCCAGGGCGTGCCCTGGTTGGCCGTCGTCACCGGCGCGACTCCCTTGTTCAGGAACCGCTGCACGCGCTTGCCCTCGTAGGTTTCCGTCGTGTACAGGTTGCCCTTCGAGTCCGCGGCGATGCTGTGGACCGCGTAGAACTGGCCGGGGTAGCGGCCGCCGTCGCCGAACGCCGTCAACTCGGTGAGCGATTCGCGGTCGAACACGTGGATCTTGTCGTTGGCGCCGTCGGCCAGGAAGAAGTACTTCTGCTGCGCGTCCTTCGAGAAGGCGATGTCCCATGCGGAGCCGTCGCCGCGGGTGTTCTTCTGGACGAACACCTCCTTCACGAACGTCCCGTCTTTCCGGAACACCTGCACGCGATCGTTGGCGCGATCGCACGCGTAGACGAACCCGTCGTTCGACAACTCGGCGCAGTGCACGGGATTGCGGAACTGCTGCGCGGGCGGGGCGGTGGGATTGTACGGCCCCAGGTTGGCGTCGCTCGGCTTGTTGCCGTACGCGCCCCAGTACCGCTTGATCTTCCCGCTGTCCATGTCGATGACGGCGACGCGCTTGTTGCCGTAGCCGTCGGCCACGTACGCCTCGTTGCTCTTCTCGTCGAGGAAGACCTTCGCGACCCGGCCGAACGCCCACATGTCGTTGCTGCCGGCGCTCGCGTACTGGAAGCCGAACTGCTTCACGAACTTGCCGTCGCGCGTGAACTTCAGGATGTGGCCGTCCGACGCGCCGTTCCCGCCGATCCAGACGATGCCCTTGCTGTCCACGGTGATGCCGTGGTTGCTTTCGGGCCACTCGTAACCCTCGCCCGGGCCGCCCCAGTGGTTGAGGAGGTTGCCGGCCTGATCGAACTCGAGGACGGGCGGCGCCGCGGCGCAGCATTCGCTGGCGGGCGAATTGCCGGTGCCCCAGAGTTCCTTGGGGTCGAGCGTGGCCGCGCCGCGGTGGATGATCCAGACGTGATCCTGGAAGTCCACGCCGACGCCGATGGTCGAACCGAGAATCCAGTGATTGGGCAGCGGCTTCGGCCAGAACGGGTCCACCTCGTACCTCGGCGCCGATGCGCCGGCTTTCGCCTGCGCGGCCGCGCGCTGCTCGAGCCGGTCCTGGCCGATGCCGAGCGCCACGATGCCCGCGAGAAAAGCCGTGCCGATGAGAATGTTCCGCATCATGCGGCGCAGTATACAGTAGCGGGCGTGACGAAAGACCGGATTCTGGCCGCTGCCGTCTTGGCCTGCGCGCTCTGGCCGGCCGCCGCCGTCTCGGCGCACGACATCCCGAACGACGTGACCGTCCAGGTGCTCGTGAAGCCGGACGGCCGGCGCGTCCAGCTGCTGGTCCGCGCGCCTCTCAAGGCCATGCGCGACGTCGAATACCCGATGCGCGGCGCCGACCGGCTCGACGTGGGCCGCGCAGACACCATCCTGCACGACGCCGCCACAATCTGGCTGGTCAACAACATCGATCTGTACGAAGGCGACACCGCGCTTGGCGGCGCGCGGCATTGCCGCGGTCCGCGCCTCGCTGCCCGCCGACAAGTCGTTCGGCTCGTTCGACGACGGCGCTCGCGCATGTCACCGGCGAGCCCCTGCCGGCCGACACGGAGTTGTTCTGGAGCCAGGGGTTGATCGACGCGCTGATCGAATACCCGATCGAGTCCGATCGGTCGGAGTTTTCGATCAACCCGCGGTTCGCGCGGCTCGGCCAGCGGACGGTGACGGTGCTGCGGTTCCTGCCGCCTGGCGGCGCCGTGCGCGCGTTCGAGTATCCGGGGGACGTGGGCGTCGTGCGCCTCGATCCGCGCTGGCATCAGGCCGCCCTGCGATTCGTGCAACTCGGTTTCTGGCACATCCTCGGCGGGACGGATCACCTGTTGTTTCTCGTCTGCCTGGTCATTCCGTTCCGGCGCATCCGCGCGCTCGCGCTCGTCGTGACGTCGTTCACGCTGGCGCACTCGGTGACGCTCGTCGCGTCGGCCTACGGTTTCGCGCCGGGTGCACTCTGGTTTCCGCTCCTCATCGAAACGCTCATCGCCACGTCCATCGTCTACATGGCGCTCGAGAACATCGTGTCGCCGGCGCTCAGGCGGCGCTGGCTCATCACGTTCGCGTTCGGCCTCGTGCACGGGTTCGGATTCTCATTTGCGCTGCGCGAATCGCTGCAGTTCGCCGGCTCGCACCTGCTGACGTCGCTGCTGTCGTTCAACGCCGGCGTCGAGCTGGGGCAGCTCCTCGTGCTCGCGGTGCTCGTCCCGGCGCTCGATCTGCTGTTCCGGTTCGTCGTGGCGGAGCGGATGGGCACGATCATCCTGTCGGCCCTGGTGGCGCACACCGCGTGGCACTGGATGACCGAACGCGGCGAGCGGCTGATGCAGGTGCCCTTTGCCTGGCCGGAGCTGACGCCGGCGTTTCTCGCCAGCGCGATGCGGTGGCTGATGGTCGTCCTGGCCGCCGCCGCGATCGCCTGGTTCGTCAGGCTGGCGGCGCGCTCGAGAACCCCGCAGCGTAGCGGCCGATCCTAGAGCGGTCTTCGGTTCCCTGTCGTGTCAGTGCTTGGTACCTGGTGCTCGGTGCTTGGTCCGTCCTTGTCCGCTCTCCTAGGTCGCGGTGCAGCCCATGACGACTGCATGTTGGACGGACCTCGCACCAGGTACGAAGGCCCACGGACGACATTCTCCGCGTGCTCAGCGTGCTCTGTGTTGTACGTCGTCTTCGGGCGCTACTTCTCGAACCGGACGTGTATGCGGTATTCCCGGAAGGGCGAGTTGTAGAAGTTGCCGAAGTCGGGCGCGCCGAGGTTTGCCTGGACGTCAACCGGCAGGAACGAGTTCAACGCGTTGGCGACGCGGAGTCCCACCCACGGATGCATCTTCGCCACGTTCAGGCGGCGTTCGACGCCGGCGTCGACGCGCAGATACGTCGGAAAGCGCTGGTCGTTTCGGGGACCGACGAAGTCGAGCGCATCGTTGACGATCGAATACGGCAGCCCGCTGCGCCACTCGAACGTGCCGAGCACCATCCAGCGCCCGCGCCGGCATCGCGCGGCCGTGGACGAACAGGCGGTTCGGCGCGTCGGCGGCCGCCGGCGCGTACGCGTTCGACCCGATGATCGGCTCGAGCACCGCGTCGTAGAACTCGATCACGTTGTTCAGATCCTGGTGCGCGGACGAATGGACGTATGACGTGCTGACGTCCAGACGCGGTCCCCGCGTGACGTGGAGGTTTACTTCCTCCTGCAGGTAGCTGGACTCGCCGGTGCTGCTCAGGACCAGCGCGGCGGCGGTTCCCGTGCGGACCGGATCGACGATCAGTTCGTGGCTGCCTTGCCGGCCGAGCACGCTCAGCCGCAGCGCGACCATCTTGTTCACACGCTTGTCGTAGGCAACGTCCCAGGCCGTGCTGCGGGCGACCTCGAGGTTGGGCTCGGTGACGTGCGTGTAGCGCAGGGCCGGCCCGAGCGGCGTGATGCCGTCGATGTCGTACCGGGTGTCGAGCGCGTTCTCGAACTCATCGAACGCGCCCGCGATGAGCGGCGTTCTCTCGTAAAACACCCCGATGCCGCCGCGGAGCACGGTGTTGCCGGAGTCGTCCAGGAGAACGGCCGCCCCCACGCGGGGCGTGGCGTCGGTGCGTCCGGTCACCGCGTCGTAATCGAGGCGGCCTCCGAGCTCGACCCACCAGCGCGGGCGTGGCTGGATACGGTCCTGCACAAACGCGGCGAAATCCGTCCCGTGAACGGATTGCTCCGTCAGCTGACTATCGAACACCAGCTGCCTGGCCAGCGTGCCGTCCGAGCGCCTGACGAGCACCGGCCGGCTCGCGCTCGTCCCGTCGTAGCCGGTGTTCAGCAGGTCGATCCCGGCTTTCATGGCGTGCATGCCGAGGGGACCCTTGCGCGATGTCGACACCGTCTCGACCCACTGGAACGACGTCGTGCTCCGATCCTGGCGATTGAAGAAGTTTCCGAGCGTGGTGCCCGGAAGGAGCTGCATCTCCGCCGGCCCCTTGCCCAGGACCGACGTGTCGTACGTGTGGAACTCCAGCATGCTCTCGAGGAACGTCCCGCCGGCAATCTGGGCCCGTTCCGTCATCATCGCGTGGCTGAAGTGGTTGTCGATGTCCGCCGTGGCAGCGGGGGGCGTGAAGGTGCCGAGCGTGGCATTCGACACGCTGCCGGGCACGAACCCCGCGCTGAACATCAGCGCCTGGCGCTCAGAGAGGTTGACGTCGATGCGTGTCAGCGAGCTGACCCAATCCGTTTTGCGCAGCTCGTTTTCGGGACGGCTGTTGATGTCGGTGGTCTGGTAGTAGTACTGCGCGGTCTGCTCCACGAAGACGCGATCCTTGATGATCGGGCCCCCGAACTCGACGCTCGGCTTCCAGGCGACGACACCGTTCACGTCGAACACCGTGTACCGCTTGACCCGCAGGTTCGGCTCGAGGTTGTTGACGCGGACCTTCCAGTCGTCGCCGGCGCGGCGGGTCTGGATCATCACGAGACCGGATGAAAACCTGCCGAACTCCACTTCGTACGGGTTCGACATGACCGAAATCGAGTCGATGCCGTCGGCCGGCAGCGCGACGCGCGACAGGTTAGTCGCCGGATCGACGAGCGTGGCGGACCCGATCTGCTGGCTGGTCTGGTTCGGGCGCGCGCCGTCGATGCTGTTCCCGCGGCTGAGCTCGATGACGCCCGGCGTCAGGCGAACGGCCGTCTGGATGCCTTCGCCGGGCGAGAGCAACTGGGTTTCCTTGCTGTCCACCGTCTCGGTCGTCGCGAGCGAGTCCGATGTGGACACGACCGTCCGCGCGACGACATCGACGTGCTCGGTCAACGCGATCGGCAGATCGAGCGCCAGCGTGACGGTTGCGCCGGGTGCGACAGTGGTGGCCATCTCGACCGCCTGAAACCCGTCGAGCGCGGCGCTCAGGGTGTAACGGCCCGGCGGAAGATCCGGAATCGAAAACTTGCCGTCGCCATCGGAGACAGGCTGCGGGAGTTCTCCGTCGCCATCGCCGCGTAACACGACGACCACGCCCGGCAGGCGGACCGATCCGTTCTGGGTTGAGATGGTCCCTTCGATCGTTCCGTTTCGACCGGCGGCATCCTGTGCCTGGAGCAGCCCCGCTCCGCAAAGGGTGAAGATCAGCAGCAGCGCCGCGCGAAGGACGAGTGACGACCAGCGGGTGAGAAATTGGTGGATGGGCAACGATCCATTGTTAGCCCCCGAGCCGGGCGATGCAATGGCAATGCTGTCAGGATGTGCTTACTTATGAATCATTTATGACGTTCAGACTACCGGGTTGCCGGCGCGATTTGCGTCCCCGTCAGACCCGCGGCATGGATTCGCTGCTGCGCTTCCTCCGCGGCCGCCCGCGACGCGAACGGGCCGGCGATGACCTGCTGCCACCCGTCTGACTCGCGGCGGCGAACGGCCACGCCGAGGGCCGAGACCTGATCGGCGACCAGCGTCGCGCGCGCGTCTGTGCGGAACGACGCGACGACGATGTCGAAGCGCGTGTCCGCCGGGAGGCGTCTGCGATTCTGCAGCCGCCGCGGCCGCCGGAACTGGCGGTGCGCTGGTGCTCCGGCTGGCTGTGCCGCCGGGTGAGCGGCGGGCGACGCCGCGGGCGCCGCTGCACGGGGCGCAGCCGCCGCGGGCGGAGGTGGCTCCGCCGCCGGAGTTCGCATCCGCAAGTACCCGAACACGCCGGCCGCACCCAGAACAACCGCCAGCAGCGCGAGGGCGAGGAGCTTCGTCGGGCGCGGAGTTGGAGGCGGCTGCGCGGGGAGCACCTCGGCTGCCAATTCGTGGACCGATTCGAAGGCTGCGGATGTCGGCGCGGGCGGCCACGGGATCGGGTCTGGCGCCGGGAGTATCGCCACCGGCTCCGGCGCTGCTATCTTCGGTGGAGCAGCCGGCACGGCGACAGGTTCCGCGGGGACTGGCACGGGCGCCGCTGTCATGTCTGGCTTCTCGATGCCCAGCCCGCGCGCGGCCGCGTGCACGCGCGCTCCGTCGATCGTGTGCACCTGTGCATCGAACGCCAGCTCGAGCGATCGATCGCACAGGAGATTGATGACGCGCGGCACGCCTGCGGAGATCGCGGCCACGGCCTCGATCGCGTCGGGTTTGAAGATGAGGCCGGCGTTTGTCGCCGTCGGGCACCGGCTCGCCCTGGCGCGCCAGCGCGATCCGATGCTCGACGTACTGCTGCACTTCCTCTTTGTTCAACGGCGCGAGGGCGAATCGCCTCGTGACACGCTGCTGCAGCTGACGCAGCTCGGGCCGCGACAGCAGCGGCTCGAGATCCATCTGGCCGACCAGAATAATCTGCAGGATCGTCCCACGCGAATCGTCGATGTTCGACAACAGGCGGATCTGCTCGAGGACGTCGGGACGCAGATGCTGGGCCTCGTCGATCATGACGACGGCGTGGGCCTGGATCGGCGCGAGCGAGCTGAGGAACGCCTGCAGCGTGTGGACCAGCTGATGGCGCGTCGCGCCGCGGAACCGCGCCGGATCCTTGGCGATGACGCCGAAGTCCCTGAGCAGCTCCTTGATCAGATCGTCGGCCTCGAGCAGCGGATCGTGGATGACGGACAGGAACGTCTTGAACGGCAGCCGTTGAAGGACGGTCCGGCACAGCAGCGTCTTGCCCGTGCCGATGTCGCCCGTGATGACGACGAGCGGCTCGCGGCGTTCGAGGGCGTAGGCCACCTGGGCGAGCGCCGCCGAATGCGTCGCGCTGCCGAAAAGGAATCGGGGATCGGGGACCAGGTTGAACGGCGACTCGTTCAAGCCGAAGAACGTCTCGTACCCGGAGCGCTGGTCGGGGAGCCCGGCTGTTGTCACGGCCATATTTTACGCATCGAGGGCGCGAAGTACGAGCCCGCCGATAGGGCTGAGCTCAGCTGCGCCAGCCTATAATCCCCCGACGGCGCCTTCATGTGTGCACATTTCGTGGACGCGTACGGAGGCGGCCGTCCGGTCCCGCAGGACCGGCCCCGTAACTGACGGAGAGTACGATGAACCATCGGATTGGGTTGGCGGCTGTCGGTGTCGCGGCGGGCCTGGCCTCTGTGGTCGCCGTGTGGCCCGGCGGGCGTCCGCTCGAGGCTCAGGCTCTATCGACGCCCTCGTTCACAGCCGTACAGGCGGCGCGCGGGAAGGCGTCGTACGACGCGGGATGCGCGTCGTGTCACGGGGCGAGCCTGGACGACGGCGCGTTCGCGCCCCCCCTCAAGGGAAACGACTTCCGGCTCCGATGGGGCAATCGTCCGCTCGATCGCCTGTTCGACGAGATGAGCCGGACGATGCCGCCGTCGGCGCCCAACAGCCTGGGCGACGACACGTACCTTCAACTCATCGCCTTCCTGTCACAGGAAAACGGCGTCGTCGCCGACGCCTCGGATCTGCGGTCGTCCGCGTTGGGGACCGCCATGCTGCCAGCCGCCGCTGGCGGACCGAGCGGAGGACTCACAACGGGCGTCCCGCTCCCGCCGCCTCCGCCGAAGGCCAATCCGATCGACCGTATGACGCGCGTGACCGACGCCATGTTGAGCAGCCCACCCCAGGGTGACTGGTTGACCTGGCGCCGGGCGTTTGACGCTCAGGGGTTCAGCCCGCTGACCCAGATTAAGAAATCGAACGTCGCCTCGCTGCGGCTCGCGTGGGGGTGGGCGTTGTCGAACGGAGCGAACGAGGTGACACCGCTCGTCCACGATGGCGTGATGTTCGTGCACGCCTTCGGCGACAAGGTACAGGCGCTCGATGCGGCCACCGGGGACCTGCTGTGGCAATACGCCCGGAGGCTGCCCAAGGACCGCGCTGCGACCGTCAAGCGCGCGATTGCGATCTATGGCGGCCGCCTGTACGTCCCGACCTCGGATGCGCACATGGTCGCGCTCGACGCGAAAACCGGCGACGTCGTATGGGATCGGGCGGTGGTGGACAGCCAGGCGGGGTTCGGCATCACCGGCGGGCCGCTGGTCGCCAGGGGCAAGGTCATGATCGGCACGACCGGCCGGTCGCCCGGCGGCAACTTCATTGTTGCGCTCGACGCGGAGAGCGGAAAGGAAGCGTGGCGGTTCGCCGCCATCGCGCCGCCCGGTGACCCGCATGACAGCTGGAACGGCGTGCCGCTCGACAAGAGGAACGGCGCGTCCGTATGGGTGCCCGGCAGCTACGATGCGGGACTGAACCTGGCCTTTTTCGGACCAGCCCAGACGTACGACACGGGCCCGCTGCGGAACCGATCGCACGAGACCGGCGTCAGCAACGACGGTCTCTACACTGACTCGACGCTTGCGATCGACCCTGACACGGGCCGTCTCGTGTGGTTCTACCAGCACCTCCCGAACGACCAGTGGGATCTCGACTACGCGTTCGAACGCCACGTGCTGCGGCTGCCGATCAATGGCGCGGTGAAGACTGTGGTGGTCACGGGCGGGAAGCAGGCGATCTTCGACGCCCTGGAAGCCGAGAGCGGGAAGTACGTCTTCTCGATCGATCTGGGGTTGCAGAACGTCGTCACGGCGATCGATCCGCGCACGGGTCGAAAAACGATCGACTCGCGCCTCGTGCCCGGCGACGGCGAAACCAAGTTCGTCTGCCCACACGCCGGCGGCGCCAAGTCGTGGCTGCCTTCGTCGTACAACCCGGCGACGAAGGTGCTCTTCGTGCCGCTGGTCGAATCGTGCATGAACCTGACCCCGGTGGAGACGGGCGGCCGCGGGAGCCTCTCGACGGGCGTACGCTGGAGCCTGCGGCCGCGGCCCGACAGCGACGGGAAGTACGGCCGGCTCGAGGCAATCAACCTGGAGACGCGCCGCTCCGTATGGATCGGACGGCAGCGCGCCCCGCAGACGACGGGCACGCTCGCGACGGCGGGCGGCGTTGTGTTCGCCGGCGCGCTCGATCGCAGTTTCGCCGCCTACGACGATGCGACCGGGAAGGAATTGTGGCGCACGCGGCTCGCCGACGTGCCGAGCAGCGCGCCGATCAGCTACCTCGCCAACGGGCGACAGTACGTGGCGATGATCGTGGGGAACGGCGGCGCCCAGGCATTGACGTTCCCGGCGCTCGTGCCAGAAATCAGGAATCCACCCGACCGGGGCGCGTCCGTGTGGGTCTTCGAGTTGCCGGGGCGTTGAGGCAGTGATCGGCCTACCGACGCGCGGACTCGATCACGGGCACGAACTTCTGGATGCGCTTGTTCTCTTCGACCTCGCCCGTGTAGAGGTTGCCTTTCGAATCCATCGCGATCGCGTTGATCCAGTGGAACTGGCCGGCGTAGGTGCCGTTGCGGCCGAAGCTGCCGAGCGTCCTGCCGCTCTGGCGATCGAGGATCCAGACCTTGTCGTTCGTGCCGTCGGCGACGTAGAGCGTACTTCTGCTGCGGGTCGCGCGACAGCGCCAGCTTGTAGGTGGTGCCGCACGGCGGGAACTTCGGATGGTAGAGGCCGCCGCAATCCTCGGCGCGCTGTGACGGCGTGTTCGGCGACACGTAGAACTCCTGGAGGAACCGGCCATCCGTCGTGAAGACCTCGATGCGGTTCTGTCCGCGCTCGCCGATATACACCTTGCGGTCCTTCGAGATCTCGACGAAATGCAGGTCGGGCACCATGTTCTTCTCGTCCGGCGGCGGTCCGCCGGTCCACTTGTAGGTCGGGAGCGGATCGTTCGTGATCTCGCTGAGCGGCATGCCGTGGCCGCCCCATCCGCGCTTGAACGCGCCGGTCGTCATGTCGTAGATGACCACGCGCCGCTGGTTGATGATGTAAATCTCGTTGGCGGCTTCGTCGAGCTGAAAGCGTCCCTTGCTCACGAAGGAGTCCGTCATCTGGTTGTTCTCTTTGAAGTTCGGGTTGTCCTTCGGCGGACGATGGCCGAAGTCCCACACGAGCGTGCCGTCCTTCGTGAACTTCAGGATGCTGTCCTGCGCGGCGGTGCCGGACACCCAGATGAACCCTTTCGAGTCGGCGATCACGGTCTGCAGCGCGGTCGGCCACTCCGGGATGTACCCGGGTCCGCCCCACGCGTGCACGACGTTGCCTTCCTGATCGAGCTCGATGATCTCCGGTCCGCGGATGCAGCAGTCGATCTTGTTCAGGTCGCCGCCGATCTCGTCGGGATTGGCCGCCGCTGCCCGGTTGATGAACCAGATGTGATCGTTCTGCGGATCGATGCCGATCCCGGTGACCTGCTGCATGCTCCAGCGGTTGGGCAGCCACTTGGGCCAGAACGGGTCGACCTTGAAGACGGGCGCGGCAGGTTTGCCCGTCTGCGACCGCAGCCCCGGGCCCGAGAGGACGAGAACCAGACCGGTGATTCCGAGAATGCCTGCGATCTGTCGCATCACTGACCTCAACTGACGCCGATGATCGCAGAGAGCGCGCGAGAAACAATCCGATTTGTGTTGTCTCGGCGATCTCCGCGATCTCTGCGTTGACCGATCGTCTCCGCGTTCTCAATGCCGCGCCGGCCTCGACGAGCTCGATCAGCAGGCCGTTGGGGTCGCGGACGAACGCGCGCAGTCTGCCGTCGACGTTGACGGCTTCGCCCCCGTCGGTGTCCACGGTCACTCCTGCGGCCTTGAGCCTCGCGAGCAGCGCGGGGACGTTCTCCACGAGGAACGACACCGCGGGGGTTCCGGGATCCTGCAGCCGGCCGGCGAGCCGCGCGCGCTCCACGTTTCTGAAGTCGTACATGCGCCAGGTCGCGGCAGCCCCCGGCGGCCTGACCCCGGCGCTCATCGATCCTGTGGCCGTCGGCGTGCCCTGCAGGCTCAGGACCGCCGGCGACAGCGGCGTCGGATTGCCCGTCGGTTGAAAGCCCAGGCGGTCGCGGTAGAACTCGAGCGTCGCGGCCACGTCGCCGACGATGAATGTCGCCCAGCCGCCGATGACGATGGACGACGCGGGCACATCGGCGGAGACCGGCCCTCCCTGGAACGCGAACTCGAGCGGGTAGCCGTCGGGATCGCGCATGATGACCGCGCGATTCACGGCCGCGGGACCCTCCGGCCTGATGGGCGCGCCGCCTTCGGTGTAGACGCCGGCGATGCGATCGCGCACGCGCGCGAAGGCGGCATCCATGTCCTTCACGCGAAGGACCAGCTTCACGCTGCCGGGATCCTGAAGGCGCTGGCGGACCGGCCGCGCATCGACGCCGGAAAACTGCACGAGGGTCAGGCGCACGTCGCCGCCCGGAACCTGCAGCGTCGCGGCGCGCACGGTCGCCCCGGGCGCGCGCGTCAACGCGCCGAGCTCGCGCGAGGAGCCCGAGGGAAACTCCGGCGACGGATCCGGCGTCAGTCCGACGGCGTCGCGATAGAAGGCGATCGACCGATCCAGATCGGCGACGGAGTGAATGACGGCGTTCGGGCGCACGACGCGGGCCGCCGGCGCTTGTGCGGCCGATCCTGCGGCCGCGAGCACGACGCCGGCGGCCAGTGAGAAAATCCAGCGTGTCATCCGCGCAGTATACAGAAGTAGTGCAGGCCTTCGCGCTGAACCCGGACCGCGTAGCCGCGGAGGCTGGTCAGGCCTGCGGCTCCTGAAATCCCTTGTGTGCTAGCCTAGCGCCGTACTGAACAAATCATGACGATGGCACTTCCAACCCGGCGCCGCGCCCGCGCTGCCGCCGTCGCGGCGACCTGCGTGGCGCTCGTCTCGCTCTATGGAAGTCGCCGCGAACCTCTGAAGGCCGCTGTCGCGCGTCGCGCAGCGCGCGACCGCGCGCCTCAAGCAGCCTGGAGATTCTCGAGGTTCGCCCGTCGTTCTTCGTGATCGCCGGCCCTGGAGGCGACGGCGCGAACGTCGGCGTGCAGGTCGGCGAGGACGGCCTCGTCGTCGTGGACGCGGGGTCGGCTGCCGCCGCGCCTGGCGTGCTCGACGCGATCAAACGCATCTCGCCGAAGCCCATTCGCTACGTCATCGACACGGGCCCCGACGCGGATCACGTCGGCGGCAACGAGACGCTGGCGAACGCCGGAGAAAAGATCTTCGCCGGCGCTCTGGGGGGCGGCGCGCAGAATGCCGCGGAGAGAGTGGCTCCGATTCTCTCGGCCGAGGGCGTCCTGCGCCACATGGCGAAGTCCCCGGCCGGCGGATGGCCGACCGAGGTGTTTCATTACTCGCGCAAGATACATGTACCTGAACGGCGAGGCGATCGAAGTGCTGCACCAGCCTGCGGCGCATACCGACAGCGACGTCTTCGCGTTCTTCCGGCGATCCGACGTCCTCGTCGCCGGCGACGTGCTCGACACGCGGCAGTTTCCCGTCATCGACGTCGAGCGCGGCGGGAGCATCCAGGGCGAGATCGCGGCGCTCAATCGGCTCGCCGAACTGGCGGTGGTCTCGGTGCCGGTCGTCACGCGCGAGGCCGGCACGATCGTCGTCCCCGGGCACGGGCGCCTCTGCGATCAGTACGACGTCGTCGAGTATCGCGACATGGTGACGATCATTCGAGATCGAGTCCGCGATCTGATCAAGGCGGGACGATCGCTCGCCGAGGTCAAGGCGGCCCAGCCGGCGAAGGGCTACATGGGACGCTACGGCAACCCGGGCGGCGCCTGGACCACGGATCACTTCATCGAGGCTGTCTACCGGAGCCTCGCCAAGGAGAAGTCGTGAGACGCTGGCCGGCCGCCGCCGCCGCTGACGGTGCTGCTACTCGCGGCAGTCGCGGGACAGACCGCCGTGCGCGCGCAACAGCAAGGCGGCAGCGCCGCGAGTGCGGCGCGGGACCGCGCGCCGATCGATCTCACCGGCTACTGGGTGTCGTACGTGACCGAGAACTGGCGGTACCGGATGGTGACGCCCGCCAAGGGCGAGTACCGCCGCATTCCGGCCTCACGCGCCGCGCTGCCGCTCATCAACGCATGGGATCCGGCGGCCGACGAGCGCGCGGGCAACCAGTGCAAGTCCTACGGCGCGGGCGCCATCATGAGCGTGCCCGGCCGGCTGCACATCACGTGGCAGGATGCCGACACGCTGCGCGTCGAGACGGACGCGGGCACGCAGACGCGGCTCTTCCGATTTCGCGCCGCGCACAACGATCGTCCCCAGGTCCCCGCAGTTGGCAGGGAGAATCCGCGGCGACGTGGGAACCGTGCCGACCGGCGGCGGCAGCCTGCGCGTCGTCACGTCGAACCTGCGGGCCGGCTACCTGCGGAAAAACGGCGTGCCGTACGGCGAACGCGCGACCGTGACGGAGCACTTCGACGTCGCGCCGCTCGCCGATGCCGGCAGGCTCCTGCTCGTCACGACGATCGTCGAAGACCCTGAATACCTGACCGGGCCGTACATCGTCAGCCCGCACTTCAAGAAGGAGCCTGACGGCTCCAAGTGGGATCCCACGCCATGCTCATCCACCTGGTAGCCCGCCGCGCGCTCGGTGCGCTCCTGCTCGTCGGGCTTGCGGCGAGCCCGGCGTCGGCGCAGTTCGACTTCGCCGGGTCGTGGGCGCCCCTGGCCACCGAAGACGTCCAGAACGACTCGGTGCCGGTGGACTACCTCGGGCTCGCGCTCACCGACGAGGCCCGCACCCGGGCGCTGTCCTACGACGAATCGCAGAAGTCGATGGTCGAGCGGCAATGCGCCGGCTGGGGCGCGGCCTACCTGGTGCTCGGTCCGTTTGGTCTCCGAGTGACGAGCCAGACCGATCCCGTGACGAACCGCATCGTGTCGTTCACGATCGGCGCGTGGGAAGACTGGAACGAGATGGTCATCTGGATGGATGATCGGCCGCGGCCATCCGAGCACGCCCTTCACACGCAGGCCGGCTTTACCCTGGGCCGGTGGGAAGGCGGCGCGCTCGCGGCACGGACCACGCACGTGAAGGCGGGCTTCATTCGCAAGACCGGCGTGCCGTTGACCGACGAGGCCACGATCGACTGGCGCATCTTCCGCCACGGCGACGTCGTGACCGTCCTCATGGTGGCGACCGATCCGGTGTACCTCGTCGAGCCGGAAATCGTCTCGAAGAGCTTCCGGCTTTCGCGGACGCCCCTCGACTACCGCGCGGGGTGCGTGACGGGCTACGAAGGGCGCGAACCGGGCGACAGCGTGCCCCACTTCGCGCCCGATCGGAATCCGTTCGCCGACGAATTCGTGAAGCTCTATCATCTTCCGCGGGAGGCCGTGCTCGGCTATCCCGAGACGCTCTACCCGGAGTACCGAAAGAAGATCAAGGACACCTACGTCCCGCCGCCGCCGTGTACCGACTCCTGTGGAGCCGCCGGCAACTTCGTCGTCAAGCGGTGAACCGCCAGATGGGAACTCGATGTGGCGTGGCAATCGGCGTTGCGCTGCTGACGGCCTCGGTCGCCGCGCAGAGATCATACGCACCGCCAAAGACGCCGTGGGGCGATCCCGACCTGCGAGGGACCTTCACGAGCGACAACTTCATCGGTGTGCCGTTCGAGCGGCCGACGCAATACGGCGATCGGCCGACGCTGACCGACGCGGAGTTCGACGCGCCGCGAGAAAGCCAACCTCGAGCAGATCGCGAAAGACAACAGGCGAACGGCCGGAGACGGCGTTCGAACAGGACGAAGCGGCCAACAACGCGCCGCGGCACTGGCTCGAGCGCGGCACGAAGCTGTCGCACGCCACGTCGCTGGTCGTCGACCCGCCGGACGGCCGGCTGCCCGCGCTGACGCCAGACGGGCGAGCGGCGCCAGGCGCAGAACCGCGCGCGCTTCCTGCGCCAGGACGAAGCCGCCGAATTCCACAGCTACTACGACCGCTGCATCACCCGCGGTGTAGTCAGCTCGATCCTGCCCGCCATCTACGGCAACGGCACCCGCATCCTGCAGGGTCCCGGCTACGTCGTCATCCAGAACGAGATGATCCACGAGACGCGAGTCATCCCCATCGACCGCAGGACTCCTCGCCTGGGAAAGGACATTCATCTCTACATGGGTGATCCGCGGGGCCGCTGGGAAGGCAACACCCTCGTCGTCGATTCCATGAACTTCACCGACCGGATCGGGGTCGGCGGCGGCACGGTCGCGAGCTCGAGCCTGCATCTCGTCGAGAAGTTCACGCGCACCGCGCCCGGACACCATTCACTACGAGTTCACCGTCGACGACCCGGAGACGTACTCGGCGTCGTGGACGGCCGCGCTCGATCTGAGCGCGAAGCCGGGCTACGAGATCTACGAATACGCGTGCCACGAAGGAAACTACGGTCTGCGGAACATGCTGAGCGCGTCGCGTGCGGACGATAAGGGGCGAAGTAGTGCAGGCGCAGAAGTAGTGCAGGCCTTCGGCCTGCCTGACAAGAGGAACCATGAAAAAGGCGTTACTGACGGCATCTGTTCTCTTCGTTGCGACCGCCGCGTCGGCGGCCGTTACCGAGCCGGTGAAAACCGATGTGGGGCTCGTCGCGGGGGTCGCCGGCAACAACCCGGACGTGCGCGTGTTCAAGGGCATCCCCTTCGCGGCGCCGCCGGTCGGCCCGCTGCGCTGGAAGGCGCCGCAGCCCGCGGCGAAATGGGACGGCGTGCGCAAGGCCGAGGCGTTCGGCCCGCGGTGCATGCAGGGCGGTGGCGGCGGTGGGCGCGGGCGGGAAGGCGCACCGCCACCTCCGCCGACCAGCGAGGATTGCCTCTACGTCAACATCTGGACCGCGGCCGCCTCCGCCTCGGCGAAGCTCCCCGTGATGGTCTGGAGCTACGGCGGCGCGTTCACCGGCGGAGCCGGCTCGCTGCCGGGCTATGACGGTGAAGCGCTCGCGAAGAAGGGCGTCATCTTCGTCACCTACAACTACCGCCTCGGGCCGTTCGGGTTCTACGCGCATCCGGAGCTGACGAAAGAGTCCGGGCGCAAGGCGTCAGGCAACTACGGCGTCATGGACCTCGCCGCCGCGCTCAAGTGGGTCCAGGCCAACATCGCGGCGTTCGGCGGGGATCCTGGACGCGTGACGCTGGTCGGCGAATCCGCCGGCGCGGCGCTCGAGTCGGTGCTGGCTGGCTCGAAGGAAGGCCGCGGGCTCTATCACCGCATCATCGCGCAGAGCGCGTCGTGGTCGGGCGTGCGGATGGAGAAGATGATGACGCTGGCCGAAGCGGAGCAGGCCGGCAGGGACGCGGCGTTGAAGATCGGCGCCGATACGCTCGCGGACCTGCGCGCCAAGCCGGCCGACGAGATCATGAAGATGGCCGCGTACGGCGGCCGCCCGATCGTGGACGGCTGGTACGTCACCGAGGATCTGTCGACGGCCTACGCGAAGGGCCGGCAGGCGGACGTGGACGTGCTCGTCGGGTCGAACGAGAACGAGGCCGGCTTCGCGTTCTTCGGCGTGCCGAAGGGGACGGCGTCGGAATTCGCCGCGCAGATCAAGGATCGCTTCGCCGATCGCTCCGCCGAGTTCCTGAAGATCTACCCCGCGGGCTCCGACGCCGAGTCGAACGCCGCGCAGGTGAAGAGCTTCAACGACGAGGTGGCGTGGAACATGCGGTCGTGGGCGGTGTCGCAGTCGAGGCAGAAGAAAGGGAAGGCCTACGTCTACTACTTCACGAAGGTGCCGCCGGCGAACGGTAACCAGCCGAGCCGCGGCGCCATCCATACGGCTGAAATCCCGTACGCGCTCGGTAACGGACCGCGCACCTGGACCGACAGCGATCGCGCGTTGTCCGAGACGATGACGTCGTACTGGGTGAACTTCGCGACAACCGGCAGCCCGAATGGCAAGGGTCTGCCCGTGTGGCCGGAGTTCAAGGGGGCGAACGGCAAGTCGATGATTCTCGGCGACAAGGTCGAGGCCGGCGAGCCGCTCGACGCCCAGCGGATCGCGCTCTACGACTTCGCCTTCGGCCGCATGATCTCCACGGCGACGCCGGCGCGATCGACCGCGGGAAACTCGAATCGATGTCAGGCGTGGGCGACGTGCCCGTTCCCGTTGCCAGTTGTGCCGCCCGGCCCCGTTCTGCCGCGACGCTCCGTTCGGCCCGCTGCTGTGCCGCGTTCGCGAAGCGGCTGATCCGCCGAGCCCAGGGTGTCCGCGTCGTCCCGGAGCGGCAAATGCCCTCCCGCGCTTGACGATGCTCTAGCCGCGCGTTCGGGATGCGCCGCGCGAGCATCTCGGCGTTCTGCACCGGGATCGACGGATCGTCGTCGCCGCTGATGACCAGCGTTTCGCGCAGGAATGGCCAGAAAGGAACGGCCAGCTGGACCACCTCCGGACGGCGCACCAGTAGCTGCATGGCATATCCGTACGGCGACGGCGGATTCTGCCGCCGCACCCTGCATCATCCCGATGGCGTGTTGGCGCGTCGCGAGGAATCGGTCATGCCCCCGTCAGGAGGCGCCGGCCGTGCGGTCGGAGTACGTGGGTGAGTAGTAACGCACTGGTGTCGCGAGCACCCGTCGCGGCGGCCATGGACCCCGGCATCGCGCCGAGCCCGCACGTGGTCGACGCCAGGACGGAGACAGCCGGATACGGTCGCTGTGATCGAGACCGCCAGTTGCTGCGCGACCGCCCCGCCGTACGAAGACCCGATCGCATCCCCCCAGGGCGCATCGCAGCTGTGCCAACACGGCTGCCGCAAGGTCAGCGAGGGACGCCACCGGCACGGGATCGAGCGGCGTGCTCGAGAGCCCGGTCCCCGGCGCGTCGAAACGTATGATCCGGCGGTTCGGGAAGTCGTTGATGAACGGAGTCCACATGTGCGGTGCTACAGCCGAGCCCGGCGACCGGCGGCAGTCGATCGCCCTGGCCGGTCGTTCGGTTACGTGGACGCGATGGCCACGCCGCCGGACGACGCCGTTACCCATGTCCAGGCTCCGAAGGTTCGAGTTGGCGGCCAGACTCTATCAGGAGTCGGGGTCGACGAGTTGTAACACCCGTTGAAACCAGCTGCAAGCAGCGGACCCGGCGTGTCCTCAAGACGCGGGGCAGATCCTGATTTACTGCGTGGGTGGGGTCTGCCGGAGCCCGTCGATGCCCGGCGCAGGGC
>CAVWHY010000007.1:0-64744 GCA_963754955.1 uncultured Acidobacteriota bacterium | reverse complement strand
TGTTCCGGATCTCGTGGACCTTGTCGACGTCGAACCAGGCCCACCGGCCGGGCTCCCAGAATTCCCACGTCATCGGGCCGACCGCCAGCCCTTTTCCCTCCGACACCTGAATGATCACGGACTCGGTCGTGTGACGATGGGAATCGGACGTTTGCCCGGGAGCAAGAATCTGCCGGTACGCGCGGAACCAGCGGTTCACGAGCTCGGGCTTGCCCGGGAAACCGGCGCCGGGGTTCGCGTCTTTCTCGTCGCCCGCCGACGCGTTGGTCACGACCATGAATCGAAACAGGCGATCGCCGGCGTTGGTGATCCGGTGCGTGATCGGTTCGTCGTAGTAGCTCGTCGTGCTCGTCGCGCGGATCGCCGGAACGCCGGGCCCGTGGAGCGTTTCCCCGGCCACCGGCGGGCGGCGCGTTTCCGCGTCCGGCGGCCGGCGGCGCGCCGCGGCCGCCGCTCATCTCCTGACCCAGCACCTGCGTGCGCTGCTGCGACTGGCTCAGCGTGATGTACAGCACCGGCTCCGTGTGGGTGTGGTACCACGACGTGTCGCCCGGCGGCACCTGCGCCTCGAGAATCTTCGTCGTGCCGGCCGCGAACAGCATCCGGTGATGCGGCTCGTGGTAGACCGGCACGACGCTCTCGCCCTTCGGCAGCGACGCGACGACCGTCGCCTCTCGCAGGTACGCGTCCACGCGGCGCTCGAGCAGGTCGAGCGGCACCGTGCCGGCTGACAGCACGGCGTTGTGGAAGTCCTTGATGGAGAACTTGTCGCCGAGCGCCTTCTTCGCCTTGTCGCGCAGCTCGAGGATCTTCAGCTCGCCCATCATGTACGAGCACGCCTGGCCCGGGTTGACGACGTAGCGCTCGACTTCGCTCGCTTCGATGCCGTAGTCGATCGCCTGCTGACGCGTCCAGTGCTTGGCGTGGATGCCGGTGTCGACGACGAGGCGCCGGGCGCGGAACAGCTCCATGTCGAGCTGTCCGAGCTGGCCCTCGAGATCGTTCTCGTACCAGCCGGACTCGGCCGCGAGCCGCTCGGCGTAGAGACCCCAGCCCTCGACTGAGCGCCGAAATGACCGCCGAACGCGCGGAGACGGCGGAATCGCGGCAGCGCCGGGTTCTCCATCTCGAGCGCGATCTGGAAATGATGGCCGGGCACCGTCTCGTGATAGACGAGCGTGCGCAGCGTGTACTTCGTCATGCGCTCGGGCCGCAGCGGAATCTGGAATGTGCCCGGACGCGATCCGTCCGGCGCCGGCGCGCTGTAGCTGGCCGCGGCGTTCGCCTCGCGGAACCGCGGATACGGCTGCGCGACGATGGGCGCCTTCGGCCTGATATCGAACTGCAGCGCGGCGCGCCGCTCGCGCGTCGCGGAGAATCTGCTCGACGTCCGCCATGATGGCCCGCGTCCGTCTTCGGTGAGCGGATACGCCTGGCTCTTCTCGAGCGCCTTCGACCCGCTCCTGGAGCGTGCCTTGCGTCCGGCCGAGCTTCTTCAGGATGCACGTCCATCTCCTGCTCGATCTCGGCGACCCGCTTGAGCCCGATCTGATGGATCTCTTCCGCGGTGAGGTTCGTCGTCGTAAACCGTCGCAGGGCGAACGTGTACGCGTCGTCGCCGCCCTTGAACCGCCACAGGCCGGCATCGTCGTTTGCGCGGCCGACGAGCGGTTCGAGCAGCGCGATCCCCCGCTTCCACGCCGGATACACCTGGGCCGCGACGATCTTCTCGGCCTGCGCGCGCAGTTCCTCCCGCCGGGCATCCGGACGCGGTTTTCGCCGCGGCCATGCGATCGGCGAACGCCGTCACGAACGGGTTCTTCGCCGGCGGCGTCGCGATGAACTGGCGCATCTGCACGATCGTCGCGCGCAGGATGAAACGCGGCGGGACCATGTTCTTCGCCGCCAGGCGCGCGCGCCTCCGCAATCGCTTCGTCCATGCGCGCGCTGACCTGGCCGAGCCGCGCGACGTAGTGCTCCGCGTCCTTCTCGGTGACGAGCGGGTGGTTCACGGTGAGGAATGTCCGGCAGGTTGACGTTGGCTCCGCCGAACTGCTCGAGCGGAAACTGGTAGTCCCGATACTTTTCCGCCTCGACGAGCGAGGTTCAGCTGCCACTGCATCAGCTCAGCCGACACGCGTTCGGTGACGCTCATGCGCGCGGGGTCGAACGTCGCCAGCTCGGTCAGGCCCTTCTGCGCGAGCACGACGACGCTCGTGCCGCGACGCCGGCGTGTTCGGCGTGAGCTGCTCCTCGAATCGATCCTGCTCGGCGCCGGTGAAATATCGCGTTGCCGCGGCCTGGTTCGGATTCGCCCGCATCCACTCGGCGGTGAAGTCGCGGAAGAAATCCGAAACGGTTCGCGCCGGCCGCGGGGGTTCACCCTGCGCCGACAGCCCGACGACGGCGGCGACAGTCGCAACGAAAACAAGTGTTTTCATAGGCCACTACGGAGCGGTCACTTCGAACGCAAAGCGCAACGCGGGAATGTGGTTGCCCGGATGATCGTCCGCGTAGGTCAGCTGCGGCAGACGATAGAGCTGCTGCATGCCTTCCGGCCCCTGGTAAATTCCCGGATAGAAATCGATCAGGTGCATGCCCGGCGCGCCGGTCGCCGTGAAGTTGACGACGACGTCGCCCTGGCTGTTGAACCCGCACGCGTAGCCCATGTAGCCGTTGTCGTAGGTCGCGATGTAGATGTTGTCGTAATCGGTCCAGCCGACGCCCTTGAGATGGATCGTGACCGGCGTTCCCGCCGGTCCCGACATCGGCGACATGCTCACGACGCTCGTCTCGACGACGAAGTACGTGCGTGCGAGCGTGTTGCCGCCCGAGCGGATCGACACCGAGTGCAGCCCGCCGAGGTCGTCGGGAACGTCGAGCGGCACGTTCGAGCCGTCCGTCAGCGCCGATCGTCGTCTTGTTCGAGCTCGACCTCTTTCGGCGCGAAGCCATTGCCGGACACGCGGCTGCCTTCCTGCGTGCCCCAGACGATCGACACCGGCGCGTTGGCCGGAAGACCGCGGGCGCTCAGCGTCGCGCGCGATCGCACGGGCCCCTGCGTCGGCGCGATGCTCACGAGTCCGTCTTCGCTCGCCGCCTCGGACGCGGGCACCGGCTGCTTCTGGTACGGTTCGGCGTACGCGGATGGTGCGGTGCGGCCCGGGGTCAGGCGAAAGACGAACGCGGGACGCGGCAGGTACGCGTTCGGCGCCTGCTCGTGATTCAGGTAGCCCTGGCCCATGTAGCCGGTCAGCACCTTGAGCTGGTGTTCGCCGACGTTCCCGCTGGCTCGGAAGCGCGCGACCGCCGTCCCGTGCGTGTCCGTCGCCGACACCCAGCCGACTTCCTGGTTGTCCCAGTTGATCACCCACGTGCTGTCCATCGTGCGCCAGCCGAGGCCCGTGACGCGAAGTTCGATCGGCGTGCCGACCGGCCCTTCGGCCGGGTGCATCTCGAACGTCTGGCTCACTTCGACGCCGCCCTGCGCGAGCGGCACGCCGTTGTCGGACACGATCACCTCGTGCACGCCGCCGTAGTCCTCGGGGATGGCGAAGTGCGCGGCCAGCCGGCCGTCCGCGCCGGTCTCGAACTGCCCCAGCGACCTGGTCGTTTCGACGAACTTCTTCCCGCGAAAGTGGTAGTAGTCCTCGACCACCCAGCCGCCCTTGACCGTCTGCCACAGCAGATCGACCTTGCGGCGCGGCGGCAACCCTTCGGCCGTCGCCTCGATCCCGGTGCCCACGACAACCTTGGCCACACCCGGATGCGTCAGCGTCAATGTCTTCAGCGCCGGCGATTTCTTTGCGGCGGGTGCGGCACCCTGCGCGACAGGCTGCTGTGGAGCGGCACGCTGACAGCCGGCGGTGGCCAGCGACACAAGTGCGGCGACCGCGACGGAAGTTTCTCGAAGAAGATGGCGTGACACGTGCCTTACTCCACGATGGTCAGCTGGGACGCCTGGACCTCGAAAGGCTTGAACTCGCCGCTCCGGCCGTACTTGTCCGTGGCCGTCACGGTATAGCGGATGATGCCGACCGGCGTGTCCTGGGGCACGACCCATTTCGCGACCCAGAACTCTCGTTCGGGCTGCGCGGCCGTCGCCCGGTAGCGCATCGGGATGTCGATGGTCTTGCCGCTCGACGTTGACGTGCACGACGAGTTGAGCGGATTCCTCGCGCTTGCCGGTTGACGGGTCGGCCACGAACATTCGCCAGCCGACCGGCTCGCCGCGCTTGAACCGGTTTCTGAGGATGCAGTTTTCGGGGTGTCCCGGCGGCTGGAACAGCGCCATGTCGCCGTAGACGATCAGCCTGCCCTGCCCCGGTGCAGGAGGTGGCGGCGGCGCCTGCGCTGCGGCGCCCGCGCGGCCGTCCGAAGCGGCGAAGCCCAGCACGACGACTGCAAGCGTCAACACCAGTCGAGTTCGTTGCACGGCAGCCTCCGGCAAAAGACGAAGTGCGCTACCCGCGGATTGTAGTCTTTTCTTCCCCCACCCGACCTGCCCGACCCACCCGTCCTACCCGACCCACCCGGCCCACCCGACCCACCCGACCTAAGCGAGCAGCGGGGTTCGCTTCGACGCGCCGGCGGCCAGTTCGAAGGCGTGCGCCATCTGGAGCACCCTGGCGTCGTCGCCCCGCCGGCCCACGATCTGGACGCCGACCGGGAGCCCCTCGGGCGTGAACCCGGCAGGGACCGAGATGGCCGGGCACAGCGTCGTGCTGATCCAGTACGCGGACTTCATCCACGCCGCGTAGTGTTCCATCTTCACGCCTGCGATCTCGTGCGGCCAGTCGAGGATCGCGTCGAAGGGGGCCACCTGGTTCACGGCGCAGATCAGGAAGTCGTGCGACTCGAAAAAGTCCTCGACCCGAGCCAGCAAATCCTGATGGAGGCCGGTCGCGCGGGCAATGTCGGCCGCTGTGACCGTCGTCCCGCGTTCGATCTCCTCCACGGCTTCGGGCTTCATCTGCCGGCGGTGCGACCAGAGTAACGGCCCGAAGTTCACGGCCGCCCGGCGGCGCCGCATCGTCAGGAACACGTCGTCGGCGCCGGTCAGGTCGGGACCCGCATCTTCGACGAGGCAGCCGAGAGCGTCGACCGTCGCGCGGCTGGCGTCCAGCACGTCCCGCACCTGCGGCTCGATCGGAAGGCCGCTCAAATCAAGGTGCCACGCGACGCGAGCGCCACGGACATCGCGATCGAACGGCACTTCGCCGCCCGTCATCACGCCGAGCAGGAACGCGACGTCGGCAACGGATCTGGCCATCGGCCCCTTCACGTTGAGCCCCAGCGACGTCCCGTCCGCCAGCGCGGGGGCGATGCCCGACGTCGGCCGCAGCCCGACCACGTTGTTGAAGTTGGCCGGGTTGCGGAGAGATCCGCCGAGGTCGCTGCCGTCGGCGAGCGGGAGCAGGCGCGCTGCGAGCGCGGCGCCGGCGCCGCCGCTCGAGCCACCGGCGCTGCGCGAAATGTCGTACGGATTGACGGTCGTACCGTAGACGTTGTTGTACGTGTGCGAGCCCATGCCGAACTCGGGCACGTTCGTCTTCCCGATCGGCACCACGCCCGCGCGGCGGAGCAACGCGACGAGCGGGCTGTCCTCCGCCGGTACGCGGTCCCTGAAGATCGGCGATCCGGCTGTGCAGGGGAAGCCGGCGGCGTCTTCGAGATCCTTGAAGCACCAGGGCAGCCCGTGAAGCGGGCCGACGTCGTCGCCGCGTGCGAGCGCGCGATCAGCGTCGTCCGCGAGCGCAAGGCAGATGTCGTCGTCGAGTTTCGCGACGATGGCGTTGAGCGTGGGGTTGTAGCGGTTGATGCGCTCGAGGTGCGCGGCCATTACCTCGCGCGCGGAAATCCGGCGGCTTCGGATCAGCGCCGCGAGCTCACGTCCGCTGGTATGACAGATGCCGGTGTCGCCGCTCATGCGGCTCGGATCTTACTGCCTCGGTCTCATTTCGCACCCGCTGCCGTGGGAATCGCGCCGGCGCGTTCGCGGCGGTACGCACGCGACTGCCCATTGACGTCCATGGTCAGGCGATCGTCAGCGATTCGCCACACGGCCGTCATCGACTCGTTGCCGATCGTCAGGACAAGACGATCCGCATCCACCGACCATCGACAACTCGTCGTCTTGATGGGCAGCCGGAACAGCAGGCGTCCGTCTGGCGTGTACTCTTCGTATGCGGTTCCGCCGGTCGGGTACGGATAGGTCCACACGCCCGAGAGCGACGGAGTGGCCGGCGAGGGGCCTTCGCGCAACATCAGCTTCGGCGTCCCTTCGAACGCCTGCGTCAGCATGGGTCCATCGAACGACACGGACCCGTGCTGGACGGCCGGCGGGCCGGATGGAACGGGGACAGACAACGTGAGCCTCTCGTCATCGAGCTTCCACGTTCCGTCCACCATCACACCGACCGTCTGGCTGCACGCGCCCTGGTCGGCGAGCTCGAACCAGATCCCGAGACCGGCATTGGAGCGCGTTTCGGCGTCCCACCGCCCGACCAGCGGGTTGGGCGCAACGGCCTGCGAAACAACCAGCGACCACCACAGCAGCAGCGCCATCACGAGTGATTCTCCGCTGCCTGTCTGCGCGGATATTCGGACATGTCCACTCCGTAGTAAAAGCGCCGGAAGGGCGCCTCGACGTCGAGATAGCGATTGCCACGCCAGACGGTATAGCGCAGCGGCGCATCGAACGATCGGTCGTAGAGCACGGCGGCCTGCGCCATCGTCCACACGCGGACACCGTCGATGGCCACGACGACGTCTCCCCTGCGGAAACCAGCCTTTTCGTTCCACCAGGTCGTCGAATTGACGAACAGACCCCGCGTGGGCGCAGCGGACAAGGAAGCGGTGGCGGCCGGCTGAAGCTCACCTTCGAAGTAGCGTTTGAGCAGCACGGCGTATTCGGGATCGGCTGCGGCCTTGCCCGCCGCGTCCGAGTGGCGCATGAAATACGCCAGCAGGTCTTCCCCGTCGTCGTAGCGGGCCAGAATCTGCCGGTAGAGTGCCGCAGCCTGCTGAAACTGGCCCTCGCGGTCGTACACCCCTGCCAGGGCACGCAGCCCTCTCGCCGATCCGACATCAGCGGCCATCCGGGCCAGCCGCTTTGCGTCTGCGAGGCGGCCGGCATGCTGGTAGTAGCGGACCGTCCATTCGACCGTATTCGAAACGGACACGCGATCGAGGCCTCGGCGGAAGAACTCTTCGTACGCGGCGGCGGCTTCGGGAAACCGGTCGCGGCTGACGAGCCAGTCGGCCAGCGTCGCGCAGTCAGGGGCGGATACCGCGCAGACTCGCCGCAGGCTCGCGACCGGATCCGGATCGGTGTACGCAAACTTCCGCATCGCCGTCACGCTGTAGGCCGCGATGTTCGCGTAGTTGGCGCGCTCCTGTTCGGGCGTGCAGCCCCTGTGGCAGCGCACGAGTGACCAGTTGATCGTGATCTCCGGATCCCATGGCGCCAGTTCGTGGATGGCGTCGGCGTGCGCGACGAAATCGTCCGGGATGATCCGCTGGACGTTCATGCGCCGCGTCTCGAACACCGTGCCCGCGGGAAAAATCGTGCGGAACCACAGCGACGCCTGGGGGATGTCGATTGGGGCGACGCCGCCCGGCGTCTCGCCGATGGACAGCCACGCCAGGTAAGGCACGAGCTGCGGTCGATCCACCAGCATCGGCGCGGCCCGCGCCATGGTCTCGCGATAGTGCGCGGCTACGGCGTCCTGCCGCGCCTTTTCCGCCGTGAGTGGTTCGGTGCGCACGCGGAGCCGGCGTACGATCGGCCACAGCGGCGTCTCTCCGAGACGGCTGTCGACGCGGCGCTCGAACACCTCGGCGTCCTCCCGCGATCCGTACAGCTCGCGGTAAAACGAAGACCCGCGAGACGCGACGTGCGCGAGCTCACGTTGATAGAAGGCGCTCCACAAGCCGTCGTCGAGGACGCGGATACCGCCGGCGGCGCTTCGATCGATGGACGACACGCCCGGCTCGCGCGAGAGTGCCGCGCCGGCGTCCTTCGCGGCGTCCGGATCGTGAATGCCGAGCACGTGGACGGCCTCGAGCAGCGTGCGTTCGAACGTGCTGTCAACGAACGCATGCCCGTTTTCGACCGTGAGCGGCAAGTCGAGCGCCCGCCAGCCCCAGTCAGGTGCGGGTTCAACGGCGTGTGTCTTGAGGTATTCGAGGCTCGCGCCGGCCTCGAGCATGCGCGCCATCGCACGCATGTATTCGAGCCGCTCCACGAGGGCCGCCGAATCCGGCGTCGGCTCGCGCCAGTCGTGGGTGGCGCGGCGCCTGAGCGCGCGCGTCCATGCCTGCGCAGCCGGCGACGCGTTCGCCCGCTCGAATACGTCGAGTTGTTTCATGGCCGGGCCGGTGCGGCCTGCAACGACCTGCAGCACGATATCCGCCAGCTGCCCGGCCGGCGACGATGGTGCTCCGCCGCGCATCGCCCTCGCGACGGCGAGATGCGCCGCCGCGCGGCACAGGGCAAGGCGCGGGTCGTAGAAGAAGCGCGACGCTTCGCGCAGCGCGAAGGCGGACAGCAGCAGGGCCGCGTTCTCGTGGTTCGACGGGTTGCGGTAATCCTGCTGCAGCGCGATCGAAATCGCGTCGTTCTGCACCTGGAATCGCTCGACCGTGAACGCGAGCAGCGCCGCAGCCACGTCACCGGCAGGTTCCGCGGTTGTCCGCGCAGCTTCGGCGCCTTCTGACTGGGCGATCGTCACGTAGGCGGCGGGGTCCCAGACATAACTACGCACGTCGACGGCAACATCGCGGGCGCCTACGCGGAACGCGAGCTGCTGCGGCTTCGCCGGATCGACCGTCATTCCCGACACGATCAGCTGCGCCGGCGGCGTCGGCGTCGGAGATTTCGCGAAGCGTGCGAGGTCGATCACTGCACGGGCCGTCTGCGTGACGATCCACTGGTCTTCTGATTGGTACGGGAGCCAGGACCACGGTGCCTTGATGGCCGGGTCGAGCGCCGGCCTGGCGAGCACGACGCGCAGCACGAGGACAACGACGGTCGCTGCCAGAAGGGCGATCAGGGCCGGCAGACGCTTCACGCGGGGCATGGAAGGCCTCAGGGGGGCTTCCATGCTATCGGCCGGTCACCGCCGGAGCTTCACCCGATGGTTATTTCGCGGCCTTACGCTTCCAGAGCTCCCACGCCCGGCTGTAGTTGTCGGACGCGGCGTATTTCTTCGCCTCCTCGGGGTCGATGTAGGTGATCTTCCCGCCGAGCGCGATCGCCTGCGCCTGGATCCGCGCATTCAGATCCAGGTAGATGCTGCGGCCCACGACGTTAAGGATCGAATCCGCCGTGACGACCGCGCCGTGGCCGCGCATCAGGACCGCCGGCTTGTCGGCGAGGGACTTCGCGAGGGCGCGGCCGAGGGACGCCGTCTCCACGAGCATGTTGGTCATACCCCCGGCCTGGCGAATCTCGAACACGGGCACGCCCGCGGCCAGGTACGCGCTCTGGTGATACATCGGCCGCAGCGGCACGGTGGAGTCCGCAAACGGGATGAGCGAGGGCGTGTGGCAGTGCACGACGGCGCTCACATCGGGCCGCGCGCGGTACACCTCGCTGTGGATGTATCGCTCCTTGTACGCCGCCCGCCCGCGGGCGTCGATCGGTTCGCCGTCCAGGCCGAACTCCATGATGTCGGCCGCGGTGACGAGCTCAGGGGCCACCGACCGCGCGAGCAGAAACCGATCGCGATTTCCCGGATGCCTCACGCTGATGTGGCCGTAGCCGTCCACGATGCCTTCCTGCGCGAGGATGCGATTGCCCGCGACGAGATCCTCGACGAGGCCCGGGGGTGGCGCGTCCGTGCGGCCGGCTTGCGGGAACAGCGCCAGTGCGCCAAGGGCGAGGAAGTCGCGTCGGCCTATCGTCATAATGTCGCCGGCTTCAGAAAGGTGCCGTCGGCTGCGCGGTCGATCGCCTTCACGGCGACGATCGCGTCGCGGTTGAGCGGCCCGTAGATATGCGGGAACACCTCGGCGGGATCGTCGTAGCGAATCGGCGACGTCACGCGGTCCTGATCGATGTACAGAACGACCCAGGGTTCGGCGCTCGTTTTGTAGTATCTCGTCAGCGTGATCGACACGGCTTCACGCCCTTCCGTCGTATGGATGAACCCTTCCCGCTCGAACGGCTCCGGCACGTACGGCGTGCCGGGATCCAGACTCTCGAAATACTTCTTCGGCGTCCCGTGATACGCAAGCCTCACTTGTTGCCGAACAGCGGCTTGTAGTCGCGGTTGTTCTCGCAGACGAACTCGTTGATCTGATCGTACTCCGGGAGAAACGGGAACGTCCGCCTGATGACCCACGGTCCCGCGAACACGTTCGGATCCTCGATGGTCGCCTCGTACTGCAGCGTGTCGAAATCGGGGCGCGAGAACCGCTCGACGACGTGGAGTTTCTCGGTGTGACGGTAGCCGTTGATCTCGGTCTTGTCGTTGAACCCGATCGAGTCCACGACGAGCGTGTCACCGTCCCAGCGGGCGACGGGGTTCCCCATCCACGACGGATCCGGATCGGGCGGATGCGGCCGGCCGTCGGTCGGGATGATGCGGAACAGGTTGAGGTATTCGTGCGCGACAACGAGGTGCTTCGGCGCCTGCACGATCTGGATGTAGTACGGCACAAAGAACGTCTGGGGGATACCCGGCGGCATGCATGTCGAGTACTGCCCGGTGTCGTCGGACGCGCGAACGACCTTGTACTTCTCCGCCCCGGGCTTCAACGTCGGCGTGGTGGGCAGCCCGCCCGCCGCTGCCGCCGGCGCCGCGCCGCGCCCGCCGCCACCCGCGCCGTACCCGTAGACACCGGACAGATCAGGCTTGCCGTCTGCGGTGCGCGGAACGGCCTTTTTCGTGCCCGCGGCGGAGGCATCCGAGGGCGACGCGGCAACCTTCGTTCCCGCGACGACGACCGTGACCGTGCGCTTGTCCGCGGTGTTCCCGGCGCCCGTGACCGACAGCGTGTAGGTGGTTGTCGCCGTCGGCATCAGCGTGCGGCGGCCGCGCGGGGCCACGCGGCCGAGCGCGTCGATCGTGACGGACGTCGGATTCTCAGCCGCCCAGACGAGCGTCACGCTCTCGCCCGGCTGAATCGACGCCGGCTCGACCGAGAACGTCGTGATCCGCACCGGCAGCCGCGCTGCCGCCCGATACGGCGACTCGCCGGGCGTCGGACCCGCCGGCGCCTGCGCCAGCATCACGAGCACCGCAAGAGACGCAGCCTTCACGACTTGATCTCCCGTCCGTCAGGCAGCTTGATCATCGCGCTGATCATCGATGCCGCGCCGCTTTTCGCCCGGCCGCCCGTGCAGGAAATCTGGTCGCCGGACTTGACCGTGTCGCGCACCCAGCCGTACGACCTGAGGTGGTTCAGGCTCATCAGCTCGATTTCCCACTCGACGACGTTGCCCTTGTCGTCCTTGACGTCGATGAAGATGAACGCGTGCGGGTTGGTCCATTCGAAACGTTTGACCGTACCGGTCACCGTCACCGGGTTCGCCATGTCGTACATCGCCGTCGAGTGATGGGCGAACACCGGCCGGCCCCCGGACAGCAGGCTCAGGACCACGACACTTGCCGCCAGCGTCTTGTTTTTCGTCGTCATCGCGTCCAGTCTAGCGCCCGTTACGCCCGGGCGCCGAAATAGGCCGGCGCCGTGCCGGGCCTCCATTTGATGTTGCAGCCGGCGCTCGGCCGCTGCACAGGGTCGATCGGCCGCCCGTCGAGCAATGCGTCGAGCGCGGCGCGGATATCGGATCCGGTTGGTGGCTTCTTATTCCCGGGCCGGCTGTCGTCCAGCTGCCCGCGGTAGACGAGCAGCCGCTTGTCGTCGAAGAGAAACGGATCGGGCGTGCAGGCGGCCGTGAACGCCTTCGCCACGTTCTGGGTCGCGTCGTAGCACACGGGGAACGTGAACTCGTATTCGCGCGCCCACTCCCTGAGGCTCTCCGGGCTGTCGTCCTCAAAGGTCGCGGCGTCGTTCGAGCTGATGCCGACGATGCCCACGTACTCCGCGTAGTCGCGACCGATCCGTGCGAGCTCGTTCTGGACGTGCCGCACGAACGGGCAGTGCCGGCAGATGAACAGCACGAGCAGCGCCTCCTTGTCGGCGAACGTCGCCAGGGAGATCGTCGCTCCGCCGACCACATCGGGCAGGCTGAAGTCCGGCGCCGGTGTCCCGAGCTCCAACATCGTCGAGAAGGTCAGGGTCATGGCAGTGATCGGTGATCAGTGATCAGTGATCAGTGATCGGTCCTGAGCTCGACATGCCCTTTCGGGCTGTCGAAGGTGGCAATCAAGGCGGGCCGGGCGCCTTTGACGACGGTCAGGTCGAGGCCGAGTTGACGAATCATATGCTGAACGCGATCGGCATCGGGATGCTCGGCGCGGAGGCTGAGGAGCGTGACGCCCTTGGCCGCTGTGGCCGACGGGTGCGTGGATGCCTGCCCTGAGCCTGTCGAAGGGCCCCAGTCGATGAAGTACGGCACGAGCCTGTCCCCGAGCACCACGCGCGGATCGGTGTAGCGCCAGGACAGGACGACGCCGTCGGGGCGTTTGCGGCTGCCGGGAATGACCGCCCCCAGATTCACGCCCTGCGCGAGCGCGCCGGCCGCGAACGTCTCGAGATCCGTGCCCTTCGCCACCCACGTCGTCAACCGCGGCGCGTTGATCTCGTCGATGCCGAAGCGGCGGCCTCGGGCCGGCTTCGGCTGCGCGGGATCGGGTCCGATGATCTCGAAGTAGGACGCAGGTCCCAGCGCAAGCAGCGCGTTCCGTGTTCCCTCGCCGGGATGCGATCCGCCCGGCGAGGCGCGGACGCCGAACAACTGCTCCGCGGTTTGGACGCCGAGTGCCAGGTCCGGCGTGGCGTACACCAGGTGATCGACCCGCGCTAAGACCCCTGCAGGGGTGATCGCTCCCGCGAGAGGCATGGCGCCACCCCAGACCGTCCAGGAAGTCAGTCCCAGGGCCCAGATGAGTGCAACAGGCTTCATCAGCGGGAAATTCTAGCAGACGGTCTCGCGGCTTTCGCGCTGTCCCTGCACGGCCAACCGGCCGATACACAGGCAAAAATGCGTCAATTCCTGAGGCCCCTGCCCCGACGCGTGACCCGGCCCCTGTCGATCTTCGTGCTGGTGTCATGGGCGGCCGTCATGGCCCTGCTGATCAATCGTTCGTACCTGCAGGCGTCGTCGGCGACACTCGCGGCCGATCTCGCGCGCTACACGTCGGCGGCGGTGTGGCACGGCGTCTACTACCGCGGCGAGAAGATCGGATTCACGGTCAGCCAGACACTGAAGACCGACGCCGGCTTCGAGTTGCAGGAAGACGGCCGGTTGCAGATGTCCCTCCTCGGAGCGACCACCCCGGTGACGATCCGGACCACGGCGCACGTCGACAAGGATTTCCAACTGCGCTCGTTCGAGTTTTCCCTCGATCCGGGGACGGGCCCTGTCGAGGTGCGCGGACAGCTGGACGGCACGCGGCTCGCGCTGGCGGTGACATCAGGAGGCAAGACGCGCACCGAGGTACGCGAGATGACGGAGCCGCCGGCGCTGTCGCTCAACCTCTCGCGGCGCCTCGCGAACGGCGGCCTGGTGACCGGCGCCCGCCATCGCTGGACGATCTTCGACGCGGCCACGCTGCACAACGCGCCGATCGTCGTGGACGTCGGCAAACGGGAGCTCGTGCGAGGGACCGGCACGGCGCCGATTCCGGCGTTCCGGGTCGAGACAGAATTTTCCGGCCTCCACACGACATCCTGGGTGACGGACACGGGCGAAGTGGTGCGCGAGGAGAGCCCGCTCGGCCTGTTGACCATCCGCGAGTCGGCGGAGAACGCGCGCGCGATGGCCGTCCCCAGCCAGGTGCGGGCCGACCTGCTCGAAGCGTCGGCCATCGTTCCCGTCGGCCGCGAACGGATCGACGAGGCGCGCGACGTCGTGCGGCTCCGGATGCGGCTCGACGGCGTCGATCTGTCGGCGCTCGATCTCGACGGCGGCACCCAGACACTCGCGGGGAACATCGTCGAGCTGCGCGATCCGCGGGGACTTCGCCCCACAGCGGCCGATGCCGATGCCAGGCGATACCTCGCGCCGGAGCCGCTGATCGAAAGCGACGATCCGGAGATCCGGTCGGAGGCGGCGAACGCCGTGCGTGGAGCCGCGTCGACGCGCGATCGCGCCGAGCGCCTGACGCGTTACGTCAACGGTCTCCTGGAAAAGAAGCCCACGGTCAGCATTCCGTCGGCGCGCGAGGTGCTGCGCACGAGGGTCGGCGACTGCAACGAGCATACGGCACTGCTCGTCGCGATGGCGCGCGCGGCCGGCATTCCCGCGCGCATCGCGGTCGGCCTTGCGTTCGTGCGAGGCGCGTTCTACTACCACGCGTGGCCCGAGATGTACATCGACGAAGGCGGCCGCGGCCTCTGGCTGCCGGTCGATCCGACATTCAACCAGTTTCCGGCCGACGCCACCCACGTCCGGCTCGCGCGGGGCGGCCTCGACAGGCAGACCGCGATTCTTCCGCTGCTCGGGCGCCTCAAGATGACGATCCTCGACGTCGAGACGGTACCGGACTCGACCCGGCCGATTCTCGCCGGCGCGCCCGCCGACCTCGGTCAACTCGCCGTTCCTCTTCCCCAGCGCACGTCGCGCTGCGCGTGTTCCCGATGATTGCCATCCACGACCTCGTCAAGACGTACGGCCGGTTTACCGCCGTCGACGGCGTCAGCCTCGACGTGCAGCCCGGAGAGATTCACGGTTTTCTCGGGCCGAACGGCGCCGGCAAGACGACGACGCTGCGCATGATCGCGGGCCTGCTGAAGCCGACGGCCGGCCGCGTCGAGGTGAATGGGTTCGATCTCGCCGAGCATCCGGAGGACGCGAAGGCGTCGCTCGGCTTCATCCCGGATCGGCCGTACATCTACGAGAAGCTGACGGGCGGCGAGTTCCTGCGGTTTCACGGCGGCCTGTTCGGCATGGACGGGGACGGGCTCGGGGAGCGTGTACGCGAAATGCTCGATCTCTTCGAGCTCGCGCAGTGGGAGCACGAGCTGGTCGAAAGCTTCTCCCACGGCATGAAGCAGCGCCTCGTCATGAGCGCCGCGTTTCTGCACCGCCCGCGCTCGGTCGTCGTGGACGAGCCGATGGTCGGCCTGGATCCGCGCGGCGCGCGCCTCATCAAGGACGTGTTCCGGAAGATGAGCGAGCGCGGCGTGGCCATTCTCATGAGCACCCACACGCTCGAAGTAGCCGAGGAGATGTGCGACCACATCAGCATCATCCTCAAGGGCCGCATCATCGCCAGGGGTACGGTCGACGAGCTGCGTGCGACGTCGGGCGGCGATCAGAACCAGCTGACCGAGGTCTTCCTCAAGCTCACCGGCGGGAGCGCCTTGCAGGAAATCGACGAGGCCGTCGGATGACGCACGCGTTCCCGCACCTGCTGCTGCCGCACGTCCTGTCATCGCGCAACCGCGCGCGCCGGCGCGAACACGGCGACCTGATGCGCGGCATCCTCTTCGGCGGCGTCGGCCTCATCGTGTGCGGTGCACTGTTCCAGGGCGCCTTCTGGTTGACGAGCCGGCTGGATGCCTACGACGAGCTCGGCGACTACCTGCTCCGCATCGGCCTGTCGTGGCTGTTCCTCACGTTCCTGTCGTTCCTCGCGTTCAGCGCGGTCGTGACGGCGCTGTCCACGTTCTTCCTGTCCGAGGATCTGCGGCTGCTGCTCACCGCCCCGGTTCCGGTCGGCCGCCTGTTCCACGCGAGGTTCGCGCGCACCCTGGCGCAGTCGTCGTGGATGGTCGTCATCTTCCTCGCGCCGGTGCTGATGGGCATCGGCCGGGCGCGCTGCGCGGGCGTCTCGTTCTATCTGGCGTCCGCGCTGACGACGATCCCGTTCGCCGTCATTCCGGTCGCGGCGGGCACGATGGTCACGCTGTTCCTGGTCAACACGTTTCCTGCCAGGCGCGCCCGCGATCTCCTCATGCTGATGGGGCTGCTCTTTGCCGCGAGCCTCGTGATTGTGCTGCGGTTCATCAGGCCCGAACAGCTGCTCAAGGTCGAATCGCTGCCGGATCTGACGGACTTCTTCTCGACGCTGCAGTCGCCGGTCACGCCGCTGCTGCCGTCGTTCTGGGCCGGCGAGACGCTCTTTGCGAGCGTGCAGGGCGGCTTCGATCTGCTGCACTTCGCCGCGCTCTGGACAACAGCGCTCGCGGCCGTCGTCCTGGCGCGCATGGCGAGCGAGCGGTGGTACTTCAGCGGCTTCAGCCGCGCGCAGGAGGCTCCGAAGGCGCGGTTCACACAGCTGCGGGCGCTCGACGGCCTCGTGCGGGCGCTGCCGCTCTCGACGGCGCGGCGTCAGCTGCTGATCAAGGATCTCAAGACGTTCCTGCGCGATGTCAGCCAATGGTCGCAGCTGCTGCTGCTCGTGGCGCTGGTGCTTCTCTACCTCTACAACTTCCGGGTGCTGGATCTCGATCGCATTCCGTACATGACCGGCTTCGTCAAGAACGTCTACGCATTCGTCAACCTCGGGATGGCGGGGTTCGTGATGGCCACGGTCGCCGTGCGGTTCGTGTTTCCCGCGGTGTCGGCGGAGGGCGCCGCGTTCTGGATCATCCGGACGTCTCCGGTCTCGATGCGCGACTTCCTCTGGTCGAAGTTCTGGACGGGCCTGCTGCCGGTGCTGACCCTGACGGAGGTCCTGACGATCGCGGCCAACCAGTTCCTCGGCGTCGATCCGTTTCTGAAGGCGATGGCGGCGCTCGCGATCTTGTTCATGAGCTTCGCGCTCGTCGGGCTCGCGATCGGCCTCGGCGCGCGCTACCCGCGGTTCAACGCCGATGCCACACAGGTCGCCGGCTCGTACGGCGGCGTCGCGTTCATGATTCAGGCCGTGCTCTTCGTCATCGTGATGATCGTGCTGCTCGGCTGGCCGTCGTCGATGTACCTGTTTCAGCGAGTGCGCCGCGCGCCCTTTACGACGACGCGACAGCTGCAGATGGGCGCCTGCTTCCTCACCGCCGCCGTGCTCTGCGTGACGATCTGGCTCGCATCCATGCGTTCGGGCGTCCGCGCCCTGGAGCACATGCGCGACTGATATACGTAGCCACCGAGACACAGGCCACAGAGAACTCTCTTACCAAGGCAGAGCCTCTGTGCTCTCCGTGCCTCTGTGGCCAGGTGGCTAGGTCACTACGTGATTCGATCGCAAGAAGCGGATGGCCGCGCATTCGCGTGTCGCGTACGCTGTCCTCATGAACGCACGATCCAACACGCAATCACGTGGATACCGATATCTCCTCGGTGACTCCAGGCGCGAGGCGGCGCGCCTGCGGCGCCAGGCGCGGCTGTGGGACCCGACCGCGTATGCCCTCTTCGACAAGGTGAAGGTCGGGCCCGGATGGCGGGTGCTCGAGATCGGGCCCGGCAAAGGTTCGCTGCACATGGAACTGCGGCGCCGCGTGAAGGGACCGATCGACGCCGTCGAGCGGTCGCGGCCGTTTGCGGCGGCGCTGCGCACGCGCTGCAGCCGCGACGGCTACGGCCAGGGCACGATCTGGCAGGCCGACCTGATCGCCGCGCCGCTGCCGCGCGCGGCCTACGATCTGATCTTCTCGCGATGGCTCTTCCTGTTCCTGCCGGACCCGCAAGCGCACCTGAAGAAGCTCGTCGCCGCGCTCAAGCCAGGCGGCGTGCTCGCCATGGAGGACTACTGCCGCGGCACGCTGCGCCGCATCCCCGAGCCTCCGCACTGGGAGAACTTCCTGAAGGCCGACCTCGCGTTCTTCGCATCCCAGGGCGGCGATGCCAATATCGGTGCCCGCCTGCCGGAGTTGTACGTGCGCGCCGGCCTCGACCTCGTGGACGTGACGCCGACCATCAAGTCGGGCCGCGCCGGATCGGCGGTGTGGAACTGGGTGTCCGGCTATTTCATGGGCGTGCTGCCGCAGCTCGCGAAGTTTCCGCCCTTCACGCCGGCGCAAGCGTCGGAGCTCCGCCGCGACTGGCTCGCCGCCGGGAAACGGCGAACCTCGTGGCTCATCGCACCAACCGTGGTGGACGTCGTCGGGCGCAAGCCGCGATAGGTACTGTCGCTACCCGCGGAAGATGAAATAGACCGCCCCCATCAGGCAGAGGGCCGCCCAGAGGAAATCGAGCCGGATCGGCTGCTTCATGTAGAGCAGCGCGAACGGCACGAACACGGTCAGGGTGATCGCTTCCTGCATGATTTTGAGCTGCGACAAGTTCAGGACGTCGCTGCCCATCCGGTTTGCCGGCACTTGAAGCAGGTATTCGAAGAACGCAATGCCCCAGCTCGCCGCGACCGCCACGAGCAGGGGCTTCGCGCGCAGATTTCTCAGGTGCGCGTACCACGCAAACGTCATGAAGATGTTCGAGCACACGAGCAGTCCGGCGGTTGTCGCCACTGTTTTCAGATTCATAGCGTGCGTGTTTGGCCGCCGTCGATGTCGAGCAGCGCGGCGTGGCAGAATCCGCAGGCGGGCGACGCGAGAAACGCGACGGCCGCGGCGATTTCAGCCGGCTCGCCGAACCGCGCGACGCCGGTGGCCTTCGCCAGCTGCGTCTCGGCCTCCGGCAGCGGCAGATTGTGCTCCTCGGCGAAGCTCTTCACGCGCACGGTCAGCCGCTCGGTCTTGATGAACCCGGGATTGATCGCATTGACGCGCACGCCGTCCTTCACGCCGCGATCGGCCAGGGCCTTGGTGAGCAATGCGCAGGCGGCGTTGACGCTGCCGCCGATCGCGAATTCGGCAGTGCCGGTGCGGCCTCCCACGCCGATGATGTTGACGATGGTGCCCCTGCTGGCCATCAGGTGTTTCCAGGCGGCCCGGCTGAGACGCATCGCGCCGAAGAACTTCAACGCGAACCCGTCGTCCCAGTCGGCGTCGGTGAGCTCGAAAAAATCGCCGCGCTTGGTGGCGCCGGCGTTGTTGACGAGCAGATCAATCCTGCCGAACTTCGCGAGCGTCGCGTCGACGACGGCGGCCGCCGCGCCGGGCTGCCGCAAGTCGACAGCCTGCACGAGGCAGCCGGTCCCGATCGACTTCGCCAGGTCGTCGAGCTGATCTTTCGAGCGCGCCGCCGCAGAGATCTTCATGCCCTCGGCGGCGAGGGTCTGCGCGATCGCCCGGCCGATACCGCGGCTGGCGCCGGTCACGATGGCGACTTTTCCGGAGAGTTGGAGGTCCATGAGCGAAGAGTTTATCCGCTACGCTTTTTCGGCGGCAACTTCCTGGCGAACTGCTTCGTCCGCTTCTGCAGCCGGCCCAGCCACCCGATCTGGATTTCTGAGCCGACACGAAGGCGATCGAGAAGCGCCTGCGGATGACGGGAGAAATCGATGACGTGGGCGCCCCAGTCCGGCCGGCGGCCGTCCGCGTCGGTCAGGTTGAATTCGCGGGCCACTTCCCACGAGCTGAGCAGCTGACCGGTGCGCTTCATGATGGCGGGATCAGCGGCGAGCGCCGCGACCGCGCGCCCGACGAACAACGGCGTCTCGGACTCGAGGAAATTCTTGTCTTTCTTGCCCTGATCGCGCCAGTTGGCCTCCGTCACACCGAACCGCTGAAGCATCGATTCCGACCGGAGAAAGCCCGGCGTGATCGCGATCGCCGCCACACCGTGGGGGTGCAGTTCGGCGGCCATGCTGAGCGCGAGTCCCTTGAGCGCGAACTTGACGGTCTGGGCGAGGGGATTGCCTCCGGCGCTCAGCACGTCGTTTTCCGTGACCTCGACGATCAGCCCCCGACGATCGCGGGTCATCAGCCGGGCAGCGTGCTTGGCCGTGATGATGTGCGACAGCAGCGATTGCTGAAACACGGCCAGCCCATGCGTCAGATCCGACGTCCAGAACCAGCCGTACTGGCCCATCAGCGGGTTCTCGCCGCCGACGCTGTCGGCCAGGATGTCCAGCCGCCCCTGCTCGCGGTCGACCCTCGCAAACAGCGCCTCGACGTCGGCTTCAACGGCGTGGTCGGTCTGCACGGCTATCGCCGTCCCGCCAGCCGCCGCGATCATGTCCGCCGTCTCGTCGATCGTCTCCGGCCGGCCGTAGGGCGACAGCCTGCCGCGAACGCTGCGTCCCGTGCAGTAGACGATCGCACCCGCTTCGCCGAGCGCCCGGGCGATGCCACGCCCTGCGCCGCGCGTCGCCCCGGCTACAACAGCGACGCGGCCGGCAAGCGGTGGAGATGATGACGTCCGTCGCCTCGGCATGCGTTTTCCCTTTCGCTCGAGGACCGTCACATTATCGCAGCCGTTGTCAGGCAGGCCGAAGGCCTGCACTACACCCGGATGAAACCCGCCACAGGCGGTGCCGGCCGCTATCTTGACGCTGGCGGCCGCATCAGGCCGCAGACAATCGCAACCATCGCGTTCATGAACGGGTCGGACAGGCTCAGGTCGCAGCGCAGGTAGTCGAACAGTTCCGGCGACCGCCTGATCACGCCCGCGACCGGATCCGGCGCGGCACGGGGCATGACAGGGGGCGCCGGCGGCCCGGGCTCGATCCATCGGGAGCCGACAATCGCAGGGCCGCCAGGGGCGTCCACGAAGTCCACGAGCACCACGTTGGTGTCCTTCAGCGAGAATTCGCGGTTCAAGAGCTTCGCTGTGTGCCTCTCGTGATCGAACTCCAGCGTGAACGTCAGGCCGCCCTCGGAGAAGGATTGATAGGCGTACGATCCGCGGCCGACGAATCCGCCGCCCGACCCTGCACCGGAACCGCCGCCGCCGCCCCTGGAAAACCATCCGGGCGCCCCACGTCAGAGCACCAGCAGCGTCGTCGTGGTGCCATCGGCGGCACTCTCGTGGGACATCCAGGACGTAACCACCGCCGGCGAGGTGACGCGCGCCGTGCTCATGCCGGCGCCGCCTGACGCCATGCCGCGGGTCTGCCCGAAGAAAACACCGGCGAGGACGTAGAAGAGCAGCGCGAGGATGCCGGCGTTCAATGGCTGTTCGCGAAGGGGCCCGCCGCGTACACGATCTTGCCACCGACGATCGTCAGCAGCGACTCGATCGTATGGACGTCTTCAACCGGCACCGTCATGTAGTCCCTGGACAACACGGCCAGATCGGCCAGCTTGCCGACCTCGAGCGATCCGCGCTTCTTCTCGTCGAATGAAAACCAGGCGCTGCCGACCGTGTAGAAGCGCAGCGCGCCGGCACGGTCCGGCGTCTCCTCCGGTCCCCGAATCGGCGTGCCGCCGACCGTGCGGCCGTCCAGGAACCACTGAAGCGACGTGAAGGGGTTGTACGACGCGACCCGGTGTGCATCGGTCCCGCCGCCAATCGGAATGCCGATCTTCCTGCCCGTTTCGACCGGCGGCACGCGCTTCGCCGCGGCCGCGCCGGCCTGCTGCACGTAGCCGTCGCCGCCGAAGTACATCGCGTCCTGTACCGTCCAGCCGATGCCAAGCGACTTCATGCGCGTGAGCGTCGCGGCGGATGCGTCGTTCAGGTGCGCGATGGACCACCGCAGCGGGGCGATCGGCACGTCCTTGTTCACGCGCTCGAAAATGTCGAGCAGCTGCCCGACTGACGCGTCGTTGTTCCAGTGCATCGTCAGCGTCATGCCCCGGCCAGCCGCCCACCGGACAATCTGGTAGTACTGCTCCTTCTCGGCGTCGGTCGGCCGGTTGTTGTTGTTCATGGCGGCCGTGATACGTTCGCCGAGCCCGCCGAAACGCAGCATGTCGTCGCCGAACCCCTGCGGCATCATCGCGACGAGCCCCTTGAGCTCGTCGAACTCCGCTCCGGGCGTCTGTCCGCAGAGCGTGTACGCCACCCGAACCGACATCTCGCCCCGGCGCCACACCTTGAACACTGCCTGGTAATCGTCCGGCGCGAGGTTGTTGCCGCCCGGATCGTAGACGCCGGTCAGTCCGAGGCGATTGAGCTCGCGAAAGAACTTCTTCGTGCCCTCCACCTGCTCGTCGAACGTCGGCTTCGGCAGCTTGTCGAAGAGCGCGATGATCGCTCCCTGGCCTCCGCTGATGCCTCCGGTCGGCTTGCCGCTCGCGTCTTTCTCGAGCTTCCCGCCGGACGGGAACATCCGCGTCCGCCGTGATGTTCAGCGCCTTGTACGCCAGCGGCGTCAGCATCGCCCACCCGTACCCGAGCTGCACGTAGACGGGGTTGCCTGGGGCGGCCGTCACCAGTTCGGCCTGCGTCGGCCGGCGATTCTCCTTGAACTGCTGGACGTTCCAGCCGCCGGCCACGATCAGCCATGCACCCGGCTTCATCGTCCTCGCGGCCTCGGTGATCCGGCCGAGCGCTTCGGTGAGCGATGCCGCGCCGATCCAGTTGACCTCGGTGGCGAAGCTCTGCGCCGCGCGAATCGCGTGGAGATGCGAATCGATCAGGCCGGGAATCACCGTCCGGCCCTGCGCGTCGATGACACGCGTCTCTCGTCCGGCGAGCTTCCTGATGTTCGCCGACGTATCGAGCGCGACGATGCGGCCGTCGCGGATCGCCAGGGCTTCGCGCGTCGAGAACTGCTGGTCGACGGTAAGGATCTTGCCGTTGACGAGGATGGTGTCAGGCGCCTGCGCGGCCGCAGGAGCCGCTGCCAGCACGGCAGCGACACACATCTGCGCGATTGCCGTCGGCCTCATCACGTGCTCCTTTGGGTTGTAGGGCGGCGCTTTCAGGGCCGCCCTACGCGGGGCTGAAAGCCCCGCGCTACTTCTCCGGCCGTTCCGTAACCGGCAGCGGGGCCGCGACGGGCAGCGCCACATCATCCGGCCGGCCATAACGATAGATCACGCGCGCGCCGTTCTGAAAGAGACCGCCCGTGTCGGCCGTCGGACCGTACGTCGAGTACAGCACCTGGCCCCACAGCCGCAAGTACACCATCAGTTGGCCGCGGTGATGGGCTGAATGCGTGAACCGACGCGTCAGCACCCAGGCTCGAGACCGCGAGACGTCGAAAAACGTCGTCTCTCCCGCGTACCACTCGTCCGGCTGCCGCCCGAGGATTTCGAGCCGCTCGGCCGAGCAGGCAGCGTAGTGCTCGATGAAGGATGTGCGCGTTTCGTCGGAGGGTAATGCAGGGCGGCTGACGGCGATCCCGAGCATGTTCTTCATCCAGGTGTCCTCGCTCACGCACTGGTGGACCATGTGCTCGAGCGGGCTCCGGGCCCGCGGTTCGGGCCGGAATCGCATCCGCTCGTCGGGCACCTGCGCCCAGACACTGAGGGTCTTCAGTCGCTCGGTTCGATAGGTTTCAACGAGGAAGTCGAACGAGGACATGGCGCCTCATCAAGGTACGGGGTTGAGAAGAGCGCTGCAAAGTGCTGTCGCGTAAAAAGCGCCGCAACGTGCTTGGCGTGAACAGCACTCTGGGGTGCTGCGCCGCAGCACGTTGCGACCGTGGCCGCCAAAGCACCTTGGAGACCGTGGCCGCCCGAGCCCTTTGCGCGCCGTGTCGCCAAAGCACCTTGGAAACCGTGGCCGCCTATTTTTTTTCCGCCTCGATGAGTGCGAGGGCGGCGAACGCCGTGGCGGCATCGGACATGAACAATCGGCGCCAGGGTTCGCCCTTCGGTCCGCCGTGTTCGCGGTCGTAATTGAGCGAGTATGCGCGCCACGCAGTCCAGGTCCGGTCGGCGACCTGTGCAGCGATGGTCATCCGAATCTCCTGCTGGTGAGTCTTTAACCACCGCAGGCCTGCGGCGACGACGGGATGATCGGCGGCGAAGCCGTTTCGCAGCAGCGCGTAGACGATGAGCCCGGTGCCGTATCCGTCCGATTGTGCGAGCAACGCCTCGTCCAGCGTGCCCGATGGCTTGAAGGGCGGCTCCGTTGCGCTCCACCGCCACGGTCCCATCGCTTCGAGCGACCAGCCTCCGTCGGCCTGCTGGCGCTTCGCGTATTCGGCAACCAGCGCGTCGCGTTGCGGCGGAGTCAGCACGCCCGTCAACGCCGCCGAGCCGAGCAGCGCAAACGTGCGGTTGTAGAGGCTCTGCGCGGCGTACTGGTCGCGGAGGTAGGCGCGCAGCCTCCCGGCACCCGCGGACGTCGTGGCGCCGGGCACCATGCCGACGCCGAGCGCCGCGAGCGTCGCGCCGTGGTAGACGGCATCCACGGTTTCGTACGGCTCGAGCTTGAAGTTGAGCCAATCCCACGCGCCGTCGGCCCGCTGCGTTTCCCACAGGCGCGCGAGGGCCTTTCGCGTCGTGGCGCTGGGCTCGTGGCGGTCGGCGCCCGCATCGGCGCTGGCCAGGACCACCAGGTTCAGCACGGCCTCAGTCCCGCGCGATTCGACCTTTTTGACGTCGTTGATTTCGTAGAGGAGCTCGTGCGTGTTGTACGACGCGACGCGCCGGGCGGTTTCGTCGGCCAGCCTGGCTTCCTGAGCGGTTGGTGCGGCCGCGTGCAGGGCGCGCCGGAGAGCCGGCCGCGCCAGCGCGTACGGCAGCGCCGAGTGGCACGACACGCAGGACGTCTTCTCATCGCCCGTCCGGAGTTTGGTCGCGTTGGCAAACCACATGTCGATCCGGTCGTCGAGGTACGCCGCGGCAGCGGCGGGGTCCCAGGCGGCGCGGGCGGCGGCGCCACCGCTCGGCGTGGCGCTGGCGTTCTGGTCGGCCGCGTGCAGGACGCCTGCCGCCAGCACCAGCAGGAGAATGGTCGTCGCTCGCCTCATGTCAGGCTCCTTGATTGGCTCAGCATACACTCAGAGCATTCCGCGAAACCGCGCGGCGATGGCCGGCGCCAGGGTTTCGATCAGCAAACCGATTGGCAGGAGGCCGCCGCGCGCCAGATCGTAGTCCGACAGGATCCGGGCCCACGTCGCCCGGACCACGAACCTCCCGAAGGCGACCTCGAACGCGAGGGTCAACACCAGCCAGACCGCTCCGATCACCAGCGCGCCACCAATGTCGACGGGCTTCATCCACCGGATGAACAACGTGGCAACCGCGAGAATCAACGCCGAGCCGGTGAACACGGCGATCTGCCTGGCCCTGAAATCGCCGACCATGGGCGCGAGCCAGAGCGTGCGGGCGATACCGTGGACCACTTCGACGGCCACGATGACGAGCCAGACGGCGATGCCCCGCAGGATCACGGGGCCTCGTGCGTCCACGAGTACTTCGCGGCCAGTTTCACGATGGTTTTGAGCCCGCGGAACGTCGCTTTCCGGCCGACGGCCTTTTCGAACCTGACGTTCGAAAACGTCGACTCGCTCTGCCTCGTCTGGCAGAGCCAGTACATCTCGCGGCCGTTCACGTGGAAATCGTCGATCGGCGTTCGCATCGCGGTCAGCACCTTCACCGCCGCGGGCGCCAGCGGTTCAGCGAGGAACGCGACGTTCAGCGTCGTCGCGGTGCGGACGCGGGCAGCGCTGAATGGCTGGTAAGCGGCGATCGCGGCCACTTCGGCCTGGGTCCTGACGAACGTCTTCACCTCATAACCCAGGAGCCCCTCGAGGTGGTCTTCGATCTTCCGCTCGAGGGCCGCCGTGTTTCCCGTCCGCGCCGTGAAGATAACGTTGCCGCTGGCGATGAACGTCTCGACGTCCTTCAGGCCCACCGCCCCGAATGCCTCCCGGAGCGCCGCCATGCTCACCGTGCGGCCGCCCACGTTGATCGCCCGGAGAAAAGCCACCAGCTTCGGCATCGATCACTGTCGAAGCGAGTCCATCCAGACCGGCCGTGCGAGCCCGCCCGCGTCCTCGTAGAACTCGATCGCGCCGGGCGTGTGCAGCTTCGCCAGGAGAATGATTTGCCCGAGATGAAGCGAGAAGTGCTCGACGACGTGGTAGATGGCTTCGAGCACCGAGAGTTCCCGCCCCTGGATGGACCGCAGCTCGAGCAGGTTCTCCGGCGTGAGGGCCACGAGAACGCAGTCTACGTCGCCGAGCGTGCGCTCGAGCTCTGCCAACAGTTCGGCGGCGGGCGGTCCGCTGCGCGCGCCGAATTCGGCGGCGCGGTCCCGGGAGCCTTCGGCGCCGCCGACGCCGCAGACGATCCACTGGCGAACGTTGCCGTTCAGATGCAAGAGCAGGTTGCCCACGCTGTTCGACAATTCGTCGGGCCGCCACCAAATCTTGTCGGCCGGGATCGCCCTGACGGCGCTCTTCAGCTTCGTCAGGTATTCGGTGCCCAGGAAGTAGCGGGATCGCTCGAGGAAAAGCGAGGCGGGGGAATTCACTCTGGACATGACCGGGCTCAGCTTCTGCGTTGTGATTCTGCTTCGAGGGCGGCCGCGATGAACCGCGACCAGACGGCATCAGGCTCCCACACCGTGCGCATCAACGCAAATGCCTCGTCCGGCGTCCAGCCGAGCCTGATGACGCGGTAGAGACCCAGGAAGGCGGTCACGCGCTTGTTCGCCGCGCAGTGAACCAGCGCGGGCCGCGCCTGGTTGGCTTCCATGGCCTCGAAGAACGCCTCGAGATGCGCTTCGGCGGGCGCCGCAAACGGGACGGGAACGTGTATGTAGTCCATGCCGAGCGCGGCGACGGAACTGGCCTCGTCCGCGAGGGCTCGAGGACCGTCGTGCGGCGCAAGGTTGATGACCACTTGAACGCCAGCCCGCGCGACGGACTCGAGCTGTGCTTCGGTGGGCTGCCCCGACGTCAGGAGCGAACCATCGGCCTCGCGGACATTGAAGATATCCGAACAGGCGCCTCGCAGCAGGCTCATGCCGCCTCCTCTCACAACACCGTCAGAAGCTCGCCGATGTTCGCGAGCACACGGTCGGCGCCGGCGAAATCGCTCTGCCTGGTCAACTCCGTCGGCACCACGATACAGCCAATACCGGCGGCCCGGGCCGACTCCAGACCGCGCGCCGAGTCTTCGATGGCGATGCACGTGTCCGCCGGCACGCCGCTGCGCGCCACGGCCCGCACGTATGGCTCGGGATCCGGCTTGACCCGCGTGACGTCGCTCGCCGTGAGCACGAAGTCGAAGTATTTGAGCAGCCCGGTGTTGCGGTGGATGACATCGAAGTGGTCTTTCCGTGAGCTCGTGACCACGCCCATCACATAGCGGCCGTGCAGCGCGTCGAGCACGTCGGTGACGCCGGCGATCACGCGGGTCGTCTGCGCGAGCAGCTCGCTGTAGCGCGCGTTCCGGTCGTTGCGCAGCCGCTCAATCTCAGGCTGGGCCACGCCCCGCTGTTGCGCGATGTGCCACGCTCCGCGGCCTTCCACGAGAAACAGTGCGATGTAGTCCTCGCGGGTCAACGCGATGCCGATCGACGCCAGCGTTTCCTGTGTGGCCTGGAAGTACAAGTGCTCGGTCTCCACCAGCACCCCGTCGTTGTCCCAGAAGATCGCCCGCGTCGGTGCCGCCATCCTAATGAAAGCCCCTTGTCTTCACCAAGCCGCCTTCGACGCCCGCCAGCGGATGAAACACCACGAACGCACGCGGGTCGTGTTCCCGGACGATGGACTTGACCTTGCCGATCTCGAGGCGCGTCACCACGCAATAGAGAATATTCTGTTCGGCGCCCTTGAGACCGCCGTAGCCCCGGTACACCGTCACGCCGCGGCCGAGATCGCGGGTGATGGCTTCGCGGATCGCGGCGCTTTCATCCGACACGACGGTGATGGCCGTGAATTCGTCGATGCCGTGGATCACGAAGTCGAGCGTCCGGGCCGCGGACACGTACGTGAGGATCGAGTAGAGCGCCGCGTTGACGCCGAGGACGGACGTCGCGGTCAGGAACAGAACGGCGTTGAACGCGAGGATGATATCGCCGACCTTCAGCACGTCGGCCCGCCGGCTGATGAGCAATGCGGCGATCTCGGTGCCGTCGAGCACCGCCCCGCCGCGAATCGCGAGCCCGATACCGGCGCCGAGAAACAGGCCGCCGAACACGGCCGTGAGCACCAGGTCGGGCGTGACGTCAGGATACGGAATCACCGCGAGGGCCCCCGCGAGCCCCGCGATGCCGAGCACGCTTCGCACAGCGAAGGCGCGACCCATGTGCCGGTAACCGACGGCGACGAACGGCAGATTGATCACCGGCAGCAGCACGGCCAGCGGCACGCCGGTCGTCTTGGCGATGAGCATGCAGATGCCAGTGACCCCGCCATCGATGAAGTTGCTCGACAGCAGGAAGCCCTTCAGCCCCATCCCTGCGGAGAGAACGCCGAGGATGATCAGCGCGGCGTTGCGGAATTCGCGAGCCACGCGGCGTCAGCGCGCAGCCGCCGCGTATAGCGACCTGACCATCCCGCCTATGCGGTTCGCCGCCGTCCAGTCCGGGTGCTTCGCCTGAAACTCCGTCGTCAGCATCGTCGCGGCTTCGTCCGCAGTCCGGCCCTGCGCCTTGAGCTGCGGGACGCGCGCCTGCAGGGTCTCGAACACCTCGAGCTGCTGGGCAATGAGCGATCCATCGCCGATCGGGCCGTGAGCCGGCACGACGACCGCGGGCTGCAGCGGCTGCAGTTGCTTCAGCACGTCCACCCAGACCGGCACGCTCGACGTCGCGCCGAACGCGACCGGCACCCTGTTCATCACCACGTCTCCGGCGTACAGCACGCGGTCGCCCTCGACGAACACCATCGTGTCGCCTGGCGTATGCGTGGAACCGAGCGCCAGGAGTTTCGCGCGGACGCCGCCGAGATCGATGGTGTACTCGCGGTCGAACAGCACGTCGGCCTTCCGGACCGGCGCATCTTTCAGCATCTCGCCGATGCCCGGCGAGAAGCTCGCGAAGCGTTTCGTCAGGTCAGGGCCGAGCTCGTCCAGATCCTTCTGCTGTTGCCGCGAAATGACGAATGTCGTGCCCGCCGGGAACGCCGAGATGCCCGCGACGTGCTCGGCGTGAAAATGCGTGGTCGCCAGGTAGATTTTCGTGTTCTTGCTCAGTTTCGCCGCCTCGCGCACCACCGCCGCGCCATTGCGAGGACCCATGCCCGTGTCGACGACGAGCGTGGCGTTCGACCCGACGACGATCCCGATATTGGGGACGAGGACCACGTTACCGTCGGGAATCGCGTACGAATGCGGGGCGAGCTTGACCGTGACGTTTTCCTTGACGATTGGATCCGGCAGGTTCTGTGGCGGTTGTTGCGCCATCACGCCGACCGACACCACGACCGAGGCGGCCACCACGCCTGCCCGCACCGACAGCTTCATCGCCATGCAGGGATTCTATCAGCGGGGAGCGGTCATCGACTCTCTTCGAGCGTGTACCGGGCGAGGAAACCGTTCCCGCCGGACGACACGAAGATCTGATTGCGATTCGATCGATGACGGTAAACCTGGAACCCGTAATAGGTGCCGCTCGGAATGAGATCCCGTGCGACGACTGGCTGACGGTCGGCCAGAACCCACACCCGCCCTTCGAAGGCGATCCAGATTCCACGGTTATCGCCGGGTCGATTCGAAACCGCATACGATGCAGGGTTGCGCGCCTGAGCCGGAGCAGGCCCGTAGTCTGCGGCCGCCTCTTTCACCGCAGCGTCGGCTTCAAGTGCTTCCGTTTCGACGGGTGCCGAGGGCGGCGGCGGCACGACCGTGTCAGCAGTCCGGTCAGCCGCCGGGCGTTCGTATGGGCGCATGAGCTTGTTGCCCATCGGAACGTAGACGACGTTGTACGGATCCCTCGTCGGATCTACGTAGAGAGACACGCCCTTGTAGCTTCCTGCACGCACCATGACGGCGCCGTCGAAAAACACGGTTGGTCCCGACGGATAGTACGCGGCGCCGCCCAACACGACCGGCTCGACCGGATCGATTCCCTGTCCGGCCACGGGCGTCGCCATCTCAACCGCGACCGCAAGGAGCACGATGATCAGGCTGCGCATGGCATCCTCCCGCCATCAACGAAGCATGACCGCTGCCACCGCGTGTTCTGCGAGAATGAACGCATGAAGCGCTCGGGCACCGCCGATCTTCCGCTCCACGGAGGCCGGGTGCCGGAATGGCTCGCGACGCGGATGTCTCTGCTGGGGACAGCGATCAGCGAAAGCGTAGTTCTTCACTACGGCCGGTCGGCATTGTTGTCACGGTTGAGCGATCCGTTCTGGTTCCAGGCGCTCGGTGCGGTGATGGGAATGGACTGGCACTCGTCAGGTATCACGACGTCGGTGCTGGGCGCACTCAAACGAGGGATGAACCCGCGCGCGCACGAGCTCGGCCTGCACTTCTGCGGCGGCCGAGGCCGCCACTCGCGCAACACGCCGGTCGAGCTTCGGCGCTTGTCCGACCGCTACGGCTTCGACGGCGATGAGCTGGTGCGTACGAGCCGGTTGACCGCTCGCGTGGACAACAACGCGGTCGCGGACGGATTCCAGATCTACCTGCACGGCTTCATTCTGTCCGCCGACGGAGAGTGGGCGGTCGTTCAACAGGGGATGAACCCGGCATCCCGCCTCGCGCGGCGCTATCACTGGCATTCGGCGACGGTTCGCGATTTCACCTGCGAGCCGCATGCTGCGATCGTCGGTGAACCCGCTGGCGTGATCACGAACCTGGTTGATCGGCGTGCGCATCCGGCCCGCGAGGCCATGCTGACGGTGGCTCGCACCGATCCGGAGCAGACGATCGGGGAAGCGCGGAAGCTCGTCATGCCCGGCCATCACGACGTCCGGCGGCAGCGACGTCGATCTCAAGCGCCTCGGAGCGGTGCTCGCCGTGGCGCACGAACGCGACCTGCACGACTTCGCCGAACTGCTGCTGGTCGAGAAGCTCGGCCCGCGGACGCTGCAGTCGCTGGCGCTCGTTGCCGAGGTGGTGCACGGCGCCCCCACGCAATTCTCTGATCCCGCGCGCTTTTCGTTCGCGCACGGAGGAAAGGACGGCCACCCCTTCCCTGTGCCTCTGACGATCTACGACGAGTCGATCGCGATCCTCCGCAGAGGTCTGGACGCCGCGAAACTCGGCGACCGTGACAAGCTCGACGGCATGGCCCGCCTTGAACGCTACGTCAGGGCCGTCCGCGATCGATACGATCCTGAGGCCAGTCTCGATGCCGCAGTGCGACGGGAACGCGACATCTCCGCTTCTCTCGGAGGCCGAACGGTTTTCGACGATGGCCGTCGTCGCCTCGCGTGCGGCCAACGGGACAGCTGTCTCTTTTCGGGCGCTAGCGTGCAAGCGTCGCAGGGCCGAGCTTGCTCCGTGGTACGGCCGATGCAACCTCTCATGCGGGACTATCGATTTCCCCCGGAGGGAGGACCGTAGTGAAGCTCAAGCACATCATCTCAGCTGGCGGTTTCGCAGTTGCGGCCGCGCTGTTTCCGACAGCCCAGCCGCTCGCGCAGACGCCACAGACGCAGACACCACCGACTCAAAGTCCGACGACGCAGAGTCCATCGACTCAGACTCCACCTGCAACGCCGCCAGCGACCACACCGCAGCAGACCGCACCGGGGGCGGCTCAGTGTGTGCCGGTGAATCCGTCCGGCGCGCCTGTCGCATCGAGCGGGACGACGGCGACACCGGAGAATTCGACGAATCCACGGGGCGGGACCGCGACGGCCACGCAGGGCCAACGCGGCACGCAGAGCGGTGCGCAGGGAACGAATCAAACAACGGGCAGTACGACGTCACCCAGGACGCCGACGGCCCCCACAACCACCACCAGCACGCCCTGCCCTCCGGGGCAGACGCCAAACGTGACGACGCCGCCAGCCACGCCGGCGTCTCCGCCGCCGACGCACGGGCGCCCCCGCCCCACCGGCGACAGCCCCTGCTCCGCCGCCGACGCCCAGGGGCGTGCCGACGCCGCCCGCACCGCCTTCGCCGCCGCCGACAGCCGCGCCGGTTCCGGCCCAGCCGGCGACACCCGCGTCACCCAACAGCTCGGGGCAGAAGTAAGGCACACCTGATCGGGCGCTGCACGCGCAGCGCCCGACATTCGCGCGGACGCATCATGCGCGGCCGCGCGAACGCAGCTTGTCGATCACTTTTTCGGTCAACGTGCGCCGCTCGGGTGCGAACTGGCCGACGGCCGCCTGAAGATAGGGCCGGAACTGCCTTGCAGCGAACGCGGCGTAGCCGACGCTCTGGATCTCGACCAACGTCTGCCGGTAGTGATCGAGCAGGGCTGCCGCGAACAGTTGGCCGGTTCGCGCGGCGCCTGCGCCGGCAGACGCGGATAACCAGCGCAGACGGTCGGGAATGGCCCGTGCCGCCGACATCGCCATCATGGACGACGTTTCGAAAATCGATGCGTGCTGTCGCGCCGACTCGGCCTTGACCGCATTCCACATGCCGACGACCGCTTCCCGTGACGGGAAGCTCGCCGGCTGCAATGTTCGCGCTTCCCTGCGGATGGCGTCCCACTCCGCCCGAAGGCCCGCCACGTCGAGCGGCGGGGTATTGATCGCTGTCGCCACGCGGGACGAGGTTCGCTGCAGGCCGTCGAGGATCTCGTCCACGCTGCCGAACTCGGCGTCCTTTTCGAGCAGACCCTGTGCCTTGAGCGCGCCCGCGATTTCCGGAATGAGCTGCCGGCCCAGGCCGCAAAGATCCGCGAGCGCGGCAAGCACCCACACCGGCGAGGCGCGGAATGCGACGATGCCGAGCACCTCGACCGCGTTTCCAGCCGTGCGCCTGAGGAAGAAGTCGGGCGGCAGCTGAACGGACGATTTGTACATGCCTTCGGCCCCGCCGACGTCCTCGATGAGAAATCGCAGCGTGGTGTCGACGAGGTTCTGGTACAGCTGGCTGTTGCGGACGCCGTCGGGCAGCGCCATCTCCCCGACTTCGCGCGCGGCGCCGGCGCCCAGCCCCAGGACGGCGCGGATCAATCGCTCGGGGAGCGAGAGCAGGTAGGTCTTCATGCGATGCCGCATCGTGCACGGCAGGCTTGAAGGCCTGCACGACCCCTGTCTCAGGGCTCGGTGTTCACGGCGTAGTACGCGATCGTCTGGGTCGGCACTTCCTTGAACCAGTGCGGCGTCTTCGCGGGAATCGTGATGACGTCGCCTTTTGTCAAATGGTGCGTTTCGCCGCCCTGGATGCCTTGCGCGCGGCGCTGGCCTTCCGCCGTCTCACGGGAACCGACGAGCGTACCGCCGGTCACGAACGTGGCCTCGCCTTCGACGATGATGAACACGTGGTTGGTGTGCTCGTGCCATTCGACCTCGCCCGCCCCGCGGCGTTGCGCGAGGACAACGAGGCCGTTGTCGTCGATGATCGATCCCCCCTTCGCCATGACCGCTGACACCTTGTCGTGCGGCACATAGGTGACGACGGTGGGCACACCGTCGGCGGTGACGGCCACCGCCATCGCGAGCGACATTCCCAGGGCGGGCAGCCATTTCATGCGTGTTCTCCTACTTGAGCTCGTTCCGGATGATCTTGCCGCCCTTCATCACGAACTTCACGCGCTGGAGCTCGGTGATGTCGGCCAGCGGGTCGCCGGAGACGGCGACAGGTCCGCGTACTTGCCCTTGTCGATCGAGCCGATCTGATCCTCCAGCCCATGCGCTTCGGCGTTGATGATCGTGCCGCCCTGGATGGCGCGCGCCGGGGTCAGGCCGGCGCGCTTGACCAGCTTCTCGAAATCGAGCGCCTGCGTCCCGTGCGGCGTACGTCGAGCCGTCGGCGCCGCTGCCCGACCATGATCTTCATGCCCTTCGTCGCTGCCGGCCATCGTGCACGGCCTTCTCGAAGATCGGAATCATCCGGTACTTGCCGCCGGTGTTCTTCGCGTCGTTGTCGTCCATGTACGGCTCGATGTAGCGCTGCGAGCGTCGGATCGTAGTAGAGCCCCTTGGCGACCATCATGTCGGCCTGCTCCTGATCCAGGCCGTACGCGTGCTCGATCGTGTCGCAGCCGGCGATGATGGCGTTCTTCTGTCCTTCGCCGCCGAGCACGTGGCACGCCGCCTTCTTGCCGAGACGATGCGTCTCGTCGATGAGCGCCTGCAGCACGGGCATCGGATACGTCAGCACGTACTGCGCCTCGCCGGTGGCGGTGAACGAGTACGCGCCCGTCGGGAACAGCTTGATCCAGTCGGCGCCGCGGCCGATCTGCTCGCGGACAGCCGCGCGCGCCTTCGTCAGCCGAGCGGACGACGGTGCTGGCCAGCGGATTCTCCGGCGTCGGCCGGGTTCGGCGGGTTGGCGCCCCACACGATGCCGAGCGTCGACACCTGATAGCGCGGGCCGTCGAAGCGGCCCTGGTTGATCGCGTTGCGGATCTCGACGTCGCGCGTAGCCGTTGCCGTGCGAGCTCATGTCGCGCGCCGTCGTGAATCCGGCCCGCAGATCGGCCTGCGCGTTCTGCACGGCGATGAGCATCGAGCCTTCGGTCGTTCCCTTCGGGCCGCGCGTTGTTGAACATGTGCGTGTGCGCGTCGATGAGGCCCGGCAGGACCGTCGCCTGGCTGAGATCGATCACCTGCACGCCCGGCGGGAATCTTGACCTGCGCTTCCGGACCGACGTCGGTGATCCGCTCACCGGAGAGGAGCACCACCTGCTTCGTCAGCATCTGGCCGGTCTTGCTGTCGAAGAGCCGGCCGGCGCGGATGGCAAGCGCCCGGGCCGGAGGCGGGCACTGGAAGAAGCCGCCTTCGGGTCCGACGCACGGCGGCGGCCCGGCCCCCCGCCACGGTGCGGGTGGGGGCGCCAGCTGCGCGCCAAGGGTGGCCGCACCCAGCAGGATCCCGAACACCGCCAGCACGCAATGACGTCGCATCACACACCCTCCCGTTTCAATCGTGACGAGCCGCTGAACGCGGCGATTCTACATCGGCAGGAGATCATGTCGATCCGGGCGATCGCCGTTCGTCGTAATGATAGGGGTGCGTGACACCTCAGGAGTAGTGCAGGCCTTCAGGCCTGCCGGGAGAAGGATATGCGATTCATCATCACCGCGCAGCCAGGCGAACACGGGAAACACGGCCAGAGCGACGGCGCCTTTGACGAGAAGCTCTTTGCCGACTACATGAAGTTCAACGAGGAAATGTATCGCGCGGGCGTCCTGGTGGCCTCCGAGGGACTGAACGTTGCGGGTGGGGGCGCCCGCATCGAGGTCAGAAAGGGCAAACGCGTCGTCGTCGACGGCCCGTTCGCCGAGTCCAAGGAACTGGTGGGCGGTTTCTACATCGTCGAGGTAGGCTCGCTCGAAGAGGCTGTCCAGTGGGCGCTGCGCTGCCCGACGGGCCTCGGCTTCGACGATGTGCTGGAGATTCGAGCGCTGACCGGGGAAGCCGACCTGCCGGCGCCGGTGCTCGAGATGCTCAGGGCTGCGGCGCCGACATGGAGCGCGGCGTTCAGTGCGTCAGGCCGTAGATCAGGTAGTTGACGCCCAGCTTGTACGCTTCGTTAGACGCATCGAACGGGAACAAGCCCTGTCCGGACCACTCCCAGTATTCGGGCACGTCGTTGTCGAAGTTGGCGACGACCATCAACCGCTTTGACGGGTCGTTGTCCTCGAAGACGCCGTAGTAGCTCGGGCGAATCCGGGACATCGGGTGGACGATCGCGTAAATGTCCTGGATCTTGAAGAACGAGTCGAAGATCAGATGGTCCTCGTCGAGTTTGACGAAGCGGCCCTCGGGAAGCACGCGACGCATCTGGGCCTCGAAGTTGTTCCACTGCTGCGCGCCGTCGAAGTCCTCGAACACGGCGAAGCCGCCCTTGAGCAAGTACGCGCGAAAGGATTCGGCCTCCCGATCCGTGAGGTTCCAGAAGCCGGGCTCCCACATGAACGCGACGGGATACTTGAACAGCTGCGGATCATCGAGGGTGAGGATCAGGCTGCCCTCAGTCCGGATGTCGAGGCCGGTCAGCTCGTCCATGATCTGCGACAGGTGCTGTTCGGCGCGCGGGTAGTCGTGATCCCAGGCCGTACTCCAGCCGCGGCGCGCCACGGCAAGGTCGGACTTCCATCGCAGCCGAACGAACGTAAACCGGCCGTCGTACTCGAGATCGGTTGCGTAGTCGCGTGCCGGCCCGCGAAGCTGCGCGCCTGCCGGAGCGGTGAGCGCAACCATCAAGGCGACGGCGAGGATTCTGATCACGCGATTCGCCATGTCAACGCGGACTGTTCCGCTCGCGGAGATAGGCGGCAATCCCGGCCTGCGCATCCCTGTCCCCAGCATACTCGGCCCAGCCGAGCGGCGTTCCGCCGTACGCCGTATCCCGCGTGTCGAGACGCGCTCCGCCCTCGATCAGGACTTTGACCGCTTCGAGCGAGCCCGCGCTTACGGCGTGGTGCAGCGGCGTGGCGTGGGAATACAGGTCGGGGCTGACCGCGTTGATGTCCACGCCGAAGCCGATGAGCCGGCGAAGCGCCTCGGGCCTGCCTCGCAGGGCCGCGAGCGTCAGCGCGAACTGCTTCTCACGGGACGAGGCCGATTCGGCCAGCCGCGCCGCATCGTCCCAGCGTGCGAGGCAGAGCGCCGTGGCCAGGGTCAGGGGTGCGCCTCGCTCGACGAGATGCTCGGCCGCCGAGACGTTGTTGTTGACGAGCGCGTTCTCCGGCGCGCGCGCAGGCGACGCACCGGCGTCGAGCAGGACGTCGATGAGGCCGAGCTGCACACCGCAGTCCCGTGCGATCCACGACCATGCGACCAGGCGCAGCGCGTGGTCCACCTGTTCCCGCAGGCTGCCGGCGCAGTGGTCCTGTGCCGCACGCAGGATCGTCCGCGCCACCTCGACGATGTTTGCCGGCAGCGTGCCGTTGCGGACAGGGTCCTCGGCAACGAACCAGAGCAGGTACGGTTTCGCGAAGAAATCGTCGGCGGCAGCTCCGATCTTGTCACGCAGCCACGCTCCGGGTGCATCGAGCCGTTCGCAGGCGAGCGTCGGCGTCGCCGCCAGCACGCGCTCAAGTGAGGAGATATCGCCCGCGTCGATGGCCGCCACGGCCAAACAAAAGAGCTCGTCGAGGGTACCGGACGTATTCATACGGGGATTCCCAGCCAGCGCGGCACGCGGGCCTTGTACCGAATCCACTCGTTACCGTATTGGCGAGCCAGCCAGGGCTCCTCGCCAAAGACGACCCTGAGATGAAACGCGGCCGCGACGACCGCCGCGTAGATGACGAGCGAACGCGCGCGAAAACCCAGGGCCCACCCGCACAGCACCATGACGACCGCAACGTACATCGGATTGCGGGATAGCCCGTAGACACCGGTCACAACGAGCTCGCGCGGCGGATCCCATGGAGCGAGTGTCCCTCGTCCCCTGAAGTAAAACGCGGCGACGCACCACAGCAGCAGGACCAGGCCAGGGGCGAGCAGCACGAGACCTGAGGGGTGGAAAGCGCGGTCCTCGAACGGCCGGTCGAGCAACAACCACGGCACGAGGAACGCGACGACGCCGGGGAGCGCCAGGAACGCGAACGCCGCTCTTCCCGGCAGGCTGTTCATCGACTTATCAGCTCCGCTTCCACGGCCGATTTCCTCGAACTCATTGACCCTGGCGCTCGGCGTTGAAATAGTCCTGAACCGCCGGCATGGGGCTCAGACGCCGAACTGGCCGAGATGATGATCCAGATGCCGGTAGTTGAGGCGGCCCCACTGCGCTCCCGTGAGCGCGCCAAAGGCCACGTGCGGCGTCCAGGCGCCGTTCACGTCGCGCGCCGCGAACTGATTGACTGCCGACGCGAGCGCGTCGAGCTCGACGGACCAGTTGACTGGCTTCCGCTCCAGCAACTCGGGCGCGGTCGGCGCGCTCTTCGGCCAGGGCAGATAGAACATCACGAGCACGTTGATCGGCCAGTACTGAAGCGGCCCCGATAGCGGCGTGAGCTTCAAGTCGCCAATCGAGGCCCGGATGCCGTCGGTGACGTGGGTCACCATGCGTGGCGCATCGAGCGAGCCCCACTTCGGCCGCGCCTCGGGCGACAGCCGGCCGAACCGATCGAGGATGGCCTGCCGGTCCGCGTCATTCCAGATTGTGTGGACCATAAGTGAAATTGCTGACTGCCGACTGCCGACTGATTATCTCCCCGCCAGCCGCTTGCGAAAATGGTCTCTCCAGCCACCGGACAGCTCCGCCAGCGCAGACGCGCGCCTCAGCTCGTCTTCCCGTCCTTCATCGTCGAGGCGAAGGTCGAAGATGGCGGCGACACTCAGGCTGTCATCGTTGCGGGCCGTGAACGTGACGGGATCGCCGGCGCCGATGTCGCCCTCGCGCACGACCGCAACGTAAAAGCCGGGCCGGCCGCTGACCAGAAATCGTCGGATCATGTCCTCGCGGTTGAAACGGATCGCCAGCTTGAAGCACGGCTGCCGCGGCTGGGTCACGAGGAATTCAGCGGTGCCGGCTTGAAATCGATCGCCGATACGGACGTCGGTTTCGAACAGCCCTTCGGTGGTCAGGTTTTCGCCGAACACGCCCCACGGCAGGTCAAAGCCGGGCAGTTCTTGCCGCCAGTAAGCGTAGTGTTCTGACGGATAGCAGTACACGGCTTTGGCCGGCCCGCCGTGAACGGTGAGATCCGACTGTTCGTCGCCCTCGATGTTGAGCGTCGCCACCCTCGCGCGGCCGTTTCTCGGGCTCTTCCAGATCGATGTGCGCACCGTCTGACCGTTGACGTGCACCTCTCGTGGGCGTCCGGTGTTAACCGAGATGATTCGCGGATCTGTCACGGCGTTCCTCACGGCAATAGTACGTCCGCCTGTTGCCAGATCTGGACGGCCAGGTCCCCGGCCGGAATCGCTTTCGCCATCGCCGCCGACTGACCCGCCCAGACCTGCATGCGGTGATAGTCGCCGGCCGCGGCGCCGGCTTCCTTCATGCGCGCGGTCAGCCCCCGTTGAACGGGGTACGGCGCCGGCGGCGGCGCGTCGGGTGATGCGGCAGCCTTCACATAGTCGGTGGCGATTGACCGGCCCAGGCGGCCGGTGAAGGCGCGCGTCACCATCGTCTGCTCGGGCTCGAGATCGGCGAGCGCGTCGGCCCAGGCGCGGTGTGTCTTCGCTTCCGGACACCGGAGAAATGCGGTGCCGACGATCGCGGCGCTCGCGCCGAGCGTCAGCGCGGCAGCCACGCCGCGGCCGTCGCCGATGCCGCCCGCCGCGATGATCGGAACATCCAGGCGATCGGCGAGCCTCGGCACGAGTGCCATCAACCCGGACAGCTGGCGCTCCGCCGCCGCCTGGTCGAACGATCCGCGATGGCCGCCGGCCTCGAATCCCTGCGCGATGACCGCATCCGCCCCGGCATCCTGTGCCTGCTTCGCCTCGTCCAGCGTGGTCGCGGTCGCGAACCATGCGATGCCCTTCGCTTTGAACCGCGCCACGAAGAGCGGCGGAAACAGGCCCATGATCGACGACACGGCCGTGGGCGCTGCGTCGAGAAACGCTTCGCACTGGTCATGGATGTCGGGTCTCGAGACGTCGCCCGCCGACGCCGGCACGTCCGGGCCCCACGCGGACAGGAACGCCCGCGTCCGGGCTTCCGCGCCTGCGTCGCGTCGTGGATGTGGATCGGGGATCCAGGTATTGAGCTGCACGGGTCCGCTGCTGGCCGCGCGAAATTCGCTCACCCACTGGCGGATCCCGTCAGGATTGGTGAGCAGCGCGCCCATCGCGCCCATGCCGCCTGCGTTCGCGACCGCGATGGACAGGCTCACCGGGCACGCCCCGGCCATGGGAGCCAGCAGGATCGGAAACCGGAGGCCGTACGCCGCGCAGAACGCCTGCGCTCTCTGTCTGGGGCCCATGGATCGACTTACGCCAGCTTCAGCACCTGGTCCATCGCGATCCGCGCCACGCGATCGGGATCCTGCTCGACGCGGCTCGTGTTGTTGAACAGCATCGTGTCACGCGAAGCAGCCGAGTACGCCGGCCACTTCGGCAGGCCCGGCGTGTTCGGGTTGCCCGTCCGCGCGAACGCCGCCCACGACGCGCTGACCCTGGCGGCAAGCGCGTGCGCCTCGGGCATCTTCGCAATGAGCGGGCCGACGACGTTGATGTTGTTGAAGACGAAACCGATTTCGACCGTGTGCGGCGACCGCATGTGGCCGCCGCCTTCGGGCGTCTCCCAGTCAAACCTGTAGAAATAGGCCGGCGCCGCCGCCTGCGCCGCCTTACGCTTTGCGAGCTCGCGCGAGTACGTGCCCCGCGGATGTTCGGTCGCGATCAGGATCCACAGATCCCACGGCGTGGCGTCCGGGTGCGCCTTGCGGAATGCCTCGATCACGCGCTCGGGATCGCCGCCGATACGCGTGCGCGCGCGGAGCTTCAGCCCCGCCTCGTCCAACGCCAGCTTTTCCGGCGTCGGGCGGTCATAGAGGGTCTCCTCGGTCCGCGCATAGCCGATGAGCAGCGGGATGTCCGCCGACAGCGCGGGTGCGCCCGGGTCCCACGGGTGGGAAGGAATCGCGGTGCCGTCCACCGTCGGCGAGTTCGCGGTCTGACCCGGCTCGCGCAGCGTCAGCTTCGCGTTCACGGCCGCGTTGGCTGCCAGCAGCTGCGCCATCGGCACATCCTGCAGGTCGCGAGCCTGTCCCCGGGCCAGCCCGAGCTCGGCGAGCAGCAAGTCCGTCGCCTGACCGGCGTCGTCTTTCGTGGTCAGGCGCAGCACCGCGCCGCTCTCGATAATCGCGCGATGAAACAGTCCCTTCGCGCCCGGCATCGACATCAGCGTCGCGACCTTCCGTCCCCCCCGGACTGACCGAAGATCGTCACGAGGTTCGGATCGCCGCCGAAGCGGTCGATGTTGTCGCGCACCCACTCCAGCGCGAGGACGATGTCGAGCATGCCGGCGCCGCCGGAGAGCGCGAATTCCGGTCCGGCCGCCGCGCCCAGGTAGGTGAAGCCGAACACGTTCAGCCGGTGGTTGATGGTGACGACCACGACGTCGCTCGTCTTCGCGAGGCTGGTGCCGTCGAGCACCGCGCCCGATCCGGACCCGCTCGAGAAACCGCCGCCGTGCAGCCACACCATGACCGGCCGGCCGCGGCCGCCGCCGAGGGCCGGCGTGAAGACGTTCAGCACCAGGCAATCTTCGCTTTCCGTCAGGCCGCCACCGCGCGCCCCACCAGCCCCGGTCGTCTGCGGCGCGGTCGGCCCGTACGCGAGCGCGTCCCGCGTGCCGGTCCACGGCATGGGCCGGGTCGGCGGCATGAAACGGTTCTTCCCCGTCGTCGTCCCGCCGTAGTGGACACCTTTGAAGACGTTGATGCCGCCGGAGGTGAGCCCACGGACGCTGCCGTTCGACGTCGCCGCGGTCACACCGACCGCGTCGGCGGCCGACAGCCGCGCCCATGGTGCCGCGGATGCTCCCGCGACCAGCAGCGCCGCCTGCCTGACGAACGTTCTCCGGCTTGTTCCGCTCATATTCATCCTCCGCGCAAAAATATTACCCGACCGTTACATCAGGCTGCGCAACAGCGCCCGTCCGGTCCGCATCCACGGGTCAGACTGCGCGACAGCCACGCGTCCGGCCCAGGCCATCAGAATCACGAGGCCGATCGCGTAGACCGGATCGAGGCGGCGGCGCGTAATCGCCTCGTGGGCCAGCGCGACCAGCACCGGCGAAACCCAGATGAGCAGCAGGAGCGGCGTCGACTGGATGAAGGACATTCGGCCTATGGCGGCAAACAACAGCGCCACCGTGGCCAGCACGATCAACCGCTTGTGGACGTCGGGCTTCGAACGGTACGCGACGGCGCCGCCGAAGAAGCCAGCGAACAGGACCATGTCGCCGAGCGGGATGATCAGAAACGCCGCCGCCCGATCCATGTCCCACTCCCCTGCGGCAAGATGCAGCAGCGGCGCGGCGAAGCTGACGATCACTCCCATGACGAGCACGAGCCATCCGTACCAGATTCCGAACTGTCCGAGACGCCGGTGCGTCCGCGTGCGCCCGCCGGCAACCAGCGCGACCTGCGCCAGCAGCAGCACCATCCAGCCCGCGTAGACAGCTCCGTGCACTTGAATCACCCATGGCCGCGTGATGTTGCCGCGCAGCATCGGGCCGAAATAGGTTGCCCAGAAGCCCACGACAACGATGGCGGCCATGGCCACCGAAATACCGACGTAGAAACGGCTGCGGCCTGGTCGCGTGCGGGCGTGCGACTGCGCCCGCTCTCCAGTTGTTGTCGCTGCGATCGTCTGCACGCTAGCGGGAAACCTCGACATCGAATGCGTCCTCCACGAGCACATGGCCGCCGTAACGTTCGACCCAGATACTTCCCGTGAGTGCGAGCAGGCTGCAGCCTATCATCAGCAGCGCGGGTGCTCTCACCGTCCCCATCGCGCGGATCATCGTCGTCGCCACGAGCGGGGCCGTGCCGCTGAAGATCGTGAAGCTGATGTTGAACACGAGCGCGACGCCGGTGAACCGGATACGGGTCGGAAAGAGATCCGTCAGCAGGCACGCGAACGATCCGTTGGTCAGCCCCGCAGCCAGGCCGCCGAGCGTCAGCAGCCACGTCAGATTGACCGTACGGCCATCGAGCGCCGCGTAGAACGGGTAGGCCAGCACCAGCAGGAGCGTCACGCCCATTCGGAGCAGGTGGCGCGGCGCGATGCGATCGCCCAGCCACCCCGTCGCGAGGATCCCGAACGCCGAGGCCATGACCCCGACTGTCTGCGAGAAGACCGCCTGGCGCGCGTCGTAGTGGAGCGTCCCCGCCAGATATGCCGGCAGGTGCGAAAAGAACAGGCCATTGAAGCACGCCGTGCCCGCCAGCATCCGCACATCCGACGAAGACGGCCGTCCCGTGCGTTCGCAGGAGCTCACCAAACGGCCGGCGCGACGCCAGGCTGCGCATGCGAGCAAATTCCGGCGACTCCTCGAGCGATCGCCGCAACACGAAGCTCAGGACTCCGCCCACGCCACCGACGATGAAGGCGATGCGCCAGCCATAGACGGCTACGTCGCCGGGCGCCAGCAACGTGCGCACCGACAAGCTGACGGCGGTCGCGGCCGCGACGCCCATGGTCACGCACGCGAACACCACCCCGCACACAAACGGCGCGATCCTGCGCGTCGTCTCGACGACATAGGTAATCGCGCCCGGCAGCTCGCCGCCGAGGCAGAAACCCTGGAGAACCCGCAGCGTGACCATCAGAGCGGGAGCCGCGACGCCCCACCTCGCGTATGACGGCACGAGGCCCATCCCGAGCGTCGCCGCGGACATCACGAACACGGACCCGAGGAATACCCGGCGCCGGCCGTAGCGATCGCCATAGTGGCTGAGGACGATGCCGCCAATGGGCCTGGCCAGGTACCCCGCCGCGAACGCGGCAAACGACGCCATCAGCGACACGAGGGGCGAGCCACCAGGAAATATCGCGTCGGCGATGTCGCGGGCGAAGATGCCGAACACCACGAAGTCGTAGAACTCGAGCGTGCCGCCGAGGCTGGCGAGCAGCACGATGCGCCAGCCGGCGGCATTCACTATTGCTTCTCGTAGACCTGGGTGCTGGTGTAGGCCACGCCGGTCGCGTCGGTGCCCTTCGCGGTCACCGTCAGTGTCTTGCGATCAGCGGACAGCGTCCACGTGGACGTCTCCTTGCCGATTTCCGCGCCGTCGAGCGACCGCTCGATCGTGTTCGCGTCGACTCGCTTCAGCATGACCGTGGCGGCGCCCCAGTTCGGGACCGGGTACGGCTTGCCGTCGAACTTCGCCGTGTAGCCGTACGTTGACAGCGGCGAGCCGTTGCCCTGCGGGCGGCGCCACGACGACACCGCGTGCGTCGTCTCCGGGCCGTTCAGCGAGATGACCATCTCGCGGCGATATGGCAGCAGGCTCGACGGTTCGTAGTTCGACGAGAACACGTTCAGCGTCCACTTGCCTTCCCACGGATCGCGGCTGGCCTTCGTCGCGGACTTCGCAGTGGCCGCCGGCTTCCGCGAGCCGCCGGGAGCGTTGCTGCTGGTCAGGAACGGGAGCTCCGCCGCGGGCACGTTGCGCAGCAGGCGCGCTCTCCAGGGCGCCGTATTGGCCTTGATCTCGCGGTACACGGCTTCCACGAACATGTCGGTGGTCCAGGGACCAGTGGTGGAGCCGTACACGCCGTCGAAATCGAGGCTGACGCCCGCCGCCTTCACCTGGTCGAGTGTCTTGCCTTCGAGAACGAGACCCGTAATCCGATCCGCGATGATCGTCATGGCGTCGCGGTATTCGACCAGATCGATCTCGTTCGCGATGCGGCCGTGCCCCGGGATGACGCGCGTGCCGCCCATCGAGTTGTATTCCGGGATGGCGATGTCGATCAGGTGATTCAGCGCTTCGAGAACGCCGCCCAGCGTGCCGCCGCGCCCGGCATCGATCACGGGATAGCGATCCGTCGAGAAGGCGTCCCCCGCGACGATCACGTCAGACTTGCGGAAGAACACCACGAGATCGCCGTCGGTGTGCGCCGACGGCTGATGGATCATCTCGACGGGCTCGCCGGTGACGAAGAGCGTCTTGAGCGCCGCCGCGAACGAGTCCGTCGGCCACAGCGCCGTCGCCAGGGGCTTCGACCCGTCTTTCGGGTTCGTCATGCGCGCGTACGCGTTGTCCTGCGCGTACACGCGTGCGCCCTGCTCGTAGAACGCGTTCACCGAATCGCCAGCGGACTTGGCGAACCGCTCGTTTCCGCCGACATGATCGGGATCGGCGTTCGTGTTGACGATGTATCGGATGGGCAGGGGCGAAATGGTCTTGATGGCGGCCAGGATCTTATCGCTCATGGCGGCTTCGTTGGTGTCGACGACGAAGAGCGCGTTCGGCCCGACTTGCACGGTGACATTGCTGCCGGCGCCGGCCACCATGTAGACCGCGCCCTGCACCGGCAGCACCTCGACCTCGCCCTTGTTCTCGTAGGTCGGCCGATACGGGCGCGCCAGGTCCTTCGCAGCCCGGTCCTTCGGCGCCGCCGGCAGCGGCTGCGGCCCCGTCGTCGTCAACGCGAGCGTCGACCGCTGTTTCAGCTTTTCGGCGTACTCCGGGTAGAGCGTTTCCTTCCCGCCGAGCGTCGCCTCGAGCGGCAGCTTGTTCTCGTCCGCATACTCCGGGTGCGTGGAACCCAGCGGGTAGTGCGGCACGTCGCCCTGGCGCAGTCCGGGGACCTCCTCGGCTACGTCGACCTGTGCGATGGCGTTTTCGCGCGCCCCGGGATTCCACCGGAACGTCGACGTGCGAACCATCGGTTCTTCGAGGTAGACCGGATCCTCGATCTGGCTGATCAGCACCATCCGGTCGCCGTGGCGGATGAAGTACTCGTGCATCACGGCGTACGGGCTCACGGGAATCCCGTTGCGCTGGATGAACATCTGCTTGAAGTGCGTGGTCGTGACGTGCAGCATCCCGTCTTCCCACTCGCCCGTCGAGAACCCGGTCCACAGACGCTCGGCTGCGTCCGATGGGTGCGGCCGGCCGTCGAGCCAGATGGTGCGGTTCGCGTTTTCGAAGAGTCCCGTCAGCGTGTACGCGATGAGCCGGCGGCTGATCGGATCGATGATCTCGCCGATATGCGGGCTCGGGTTCGGGCCTCGCATCGAATACGACCCGGCGTGCGGGCGCGACTGATGCTCGGGGACGGCCTGGATTGTCGAGTTCCAGGTGAGCGCCTTCTGCCTGCCGGCGGCGTTCAGGGGGAAGCCGGTGAAGTTGCCAAGCTCAGGGCCCGGGTCGATGCGAATGAGACGCTCCTCGTCGTTGACCATCAGCCAGGAGCCGACGAGCTCTACCTTCGTCGGGCCGCCTTCCGGCAGCGCCTGGGCGAAGGCGGTGCTCGCGCTGATGATCACCAGGACAGCTACGCGCAGCAGCATCGTCATACCCTCAGAGCGCCCGGCACGGCGCCGGCTTCCATTTCGACCCATCCGGCTCGCGCTTGAAGTGCATGCTCGTCGTGTACTCGCCGGTGAGGTATTTCGGGTCGCTCACGTATTGCGACACGGTCAGCCAGGCGTCGCCGTTCGGGAACGCGACGCGGTCCCAATGCTCGGTGAGCATCGTCTGGTCGCTGTAGGCGATCCCGTTGCGCCGGAGCCATCCCTCGAGGAGATTCGTCGTGACGACTTTCAGCGCCCTGGGCGGCGCAGGACCGCCGGCCCGTCCAGCGCCCGCGACGCCGAGCGGCTCCCACTCGGCCACCGAAAAACCCTGCAGCGACCGCGGCCCCGGCGCCCCCTTCGGCGCGAATTGAAGTACGCGTGTCTGCTGACCGGCGTCGCTCTCGACTTTGATGGCGTCGTCGCCCTGCCAGGAGATGTTGAGGCGCGTCGGCATGCGCATCAGGCCCGCTGCGCCGTACGCCCGGCATGAACCGTCTGTCTGCGGATCCCACGCGAACGCGACGCGCCGGCCTTCGTCACTCAACGGGATGCTGATGTAGTCGCCTTTGGGCGGGGTGACCATGCGCCAGCGCCAGTCTTCGGTCACCACGGATACCCAGTAGCCGGTCAGATCGTAAGGTGCGGCTGCCCGCGGCGTGAGCGGTCCCCGTGGAGCCTGCGCTGCCGGCGGCTGCTGAGCGGCCGACCGCGATCCTGCCAGCAGCCCCGCCACAGCGAACGCCATCAGACATATCAGAGGGGACGACCTCGCCGGGGTCCTGCGCATGGCGGGAAGTATAACTGCGAGTCAGCCGGCCAGCGCGCTGAGAATCTCCCGTTGATGATTCAGAGGCAGCGAGAGATGCGCCTCGTCCGGATAGAACGTGGGACGGCAGGTCGGGATGGCGCCGGCGAGATACCGGCCGTGGGCAGCGGGCACGTTACGGTCGCGTTCGCCGTGCCACAACACTACCGGGACCTTGATGGCTGCAAGGTCGAATCCCCACGGGCGCGCCATGAGCCCCACGTCCCACACGGGACCGCCCGGCCCCTGGCGGCAGGACTCCGCGTAGCAGGCCATGAAGCCCTCGCGGATTTCTTTACGCTGCAGCAGGGTCCGGTCGGGCTCGGGAAACGACGCGGCCATGCGTTCGCCTGCGCGTTCTCCACCGCCGCGCATCGCCCTCAGGTTCAGCCGGAACAAACCGCGGAGAACAGCGGGGGCATACCGCGCGAGCCTGATCATCATCCGGAGGGGCGCGCTCATCGCCTGCACGATGCCGGGTCGGTCAGCGGGGCCTACGCCGCCGAGGAGCCCGACGAGCCGAATCCGGTTCGGAATCAGCGCGCCACAAGCGGCCGCATAAGGCGAGCCTCCGGAGGATCCAAGCACCGCGAATGTGTCGAGTCCGAGGGCCGCGGCCAACTGGAGCACGTCCTCGGGCCAGTCCACGATCCGGCGACCGGGCTGAAAATCCGACCGGCCCATCCCCGGCCGATCCGGCACGATGATCCGCACACCGAGCTCGGCGGCCACCGCGGCGTTGAAGATCAGGTTGCCTTCGACGCGCGAGCTCGGCGTGCCGTGACAGTGGACGATCGGGAGCCCGCGCGGGCTGCCGTATTCGGCGTAGGCCAGGATGCGCCCGTCGTGCAGCCTGATCTCGCGGTAGTCGGAATTCGTCACGCGGGCTGGCCGGGTCCTTCGCAGTTGATCAACCACGGCACTCCGAACCGATCGACCACCATGCCGAACCGCTCAGCCCAGAACGTCTTCTCGAGCGGCATCACGACACGGCCGTCCGCGCTCAGCTCGCGAAAGATGCGCTCGGCTTCCGCCGTGCTCTTGATTTGAACGGAGAGCGAGAAGCCTTTCGGTTCCTCGTAGGATTCCGGAGCGACGTCAGCGCCCATCAATTCGTGGCCGCCCACCATCACGCTGCCGTGCATCACTTTGTCCTGCCAGTCCGGCGGAACCTGGCCGGACAGGGATGTCCCTGTGTAGCGAAAGATGGGCCCGAGCTGGCCACCAAAACACTGTTCGTAGAACCTGAACGCGGCCTCGCACTGTCCCTTGAAGCTCAGATACGGATTTACCTGCATGACATGGCTCACCGTACGAAGTAGCCGGACACCCGCCAATTCCCGTCCGGATCGAGCATCGGGGTGATGGTCTCGACCGCCATCGCTTTGTTCTCGAAGACCGTCTCGTACTGAATGACCACGTACTTCCCGTCAGGCGCCCCGGGCAGCTTCTCCATGTACTTCCGGGACTTCACCTTGCGGGAGACGACCTTCCCCAGTGGCGGCCGCACGCCCGCGATGGCCCCGGTCCACTGCTCCTTCGTCACCGCGCCCTTGAACGCCTTCGCCGCCTGCTCCCACGACGCGCCCCCGTCGCCGGCATCCGTCAACTTCAGCCACGTTTCCGCCGCACGCTGGGCCAGGTCCTCCGGGGTGTCGTCCGCGCGCGCAGTCGCCGCAAAGAAGCGTTGCCACAAGGCCCACGATTACGATGGTTCTAATCGTCACACGTGCCTCCTCTTTTCCGCGTTGACGTTTTCCGCCGATGCTCCCCTGGAGAGCCGGCGAAAGACGTCGGATTCGGACATGCCCAGAATCTCCACGATCTTGCGAGGCGACGTCCTGCCCTGGATCACGCGAGCGGACTTGATCGAGATGCCGAGCGCGTCGGCAATCGCCGCTTCAACGGCCGCATTGGCTTTTCCGCGTTCGGGCTGCGCCGTCACTCGGACCTTGAGCGTGTCGCCCAGCCAGCCGGCGATGCCGTTGCGCGACGAGCCGGGCACCACCTTGACCTTCAACTGGACCACCGCGTCTCTGCTCATTTAGCCGCCGCTATTGGAGGCGGCGCGTTTCGGTACTTCCCGTGCTTCCCCAGCAGCGCACCAACGACGTACAGGATGGGCATGAGAACATGCCGCACGACAACCGGGATCTCGAGCATCGCGAATTCGGATCGATAACGCGTCGTCAGGAACGCCGCATCGAAGAGAGCCGGGCGGCCGCCGCCGTTCGCCTTCGTCGACTCGAACAACTCGCTGAGAAAGAACTCGACGTTGCCGGGCGGACTGCACCAGCCGGTCATGTGCAACTCGTCGCTGCCCGCATTCCACCATTTGTGCGGAGTACCGGCCGGCCAGACGACGAGCTCCCCCGGACCGGCAAATTGTTCTTCACCGCCGAGGACCTGGTAGCCGACACGTCCCCTGATTACGCGGGCCGCCTCGTCCTGAAGGTAGTGCACGTGCATCGGCGGGCCGGCGCCCGGCCTGGCGAACCCCTCGATTTCCGCGCGGTCGCCATCCGGTCCCTTCGTCAGACCGATGAACGTCAGGCGTTCGCCGTGGCCGTTGTCCACTGTGTACGGGTAGCTTCTCATTTTCCGGTGATTGTAAGGCCAGGACGGAGTTTAGGCTTCGTACGTCTTCGCTCCGGCTTCCATGTAGAGTGTCAGCAACAGCATGCGAGTCACCCGGATGTCGAGGCCGTGACCCACATCGATCCGTGGAGCTGCCCGACGTGTGACACAACGGTCTCGACGCCTTACTGCCCGGAATGCGGCGAGCGGCCCTTACGCGCGCGCGAACTGACGTTTCGGGGCCTGCTCGGCCAACTGATGGAGGCGCTGACGACGGTTGACGGCCGCCTGTTACGTACGTTTCGATGCCTCGTCAGCCGCCCGGGCGTTCTCACAGTGGCGTACCTGCACGGACAGCGGAAACCGTACGTCGGACCCGTGCCGCTGTTTCTCATCGCGAACGCGCTGTTTTTCGCGGCCGAATCGCTGACCGGCGGCAGGGTATTCACGACGCCGCTCGATGCCCACCTGCACACGCAGCCCTGGAGCCACGCGGCCGACCTGCTGGTGTCGAACCGGCTCGCGGCCAGGCACGTGACGCTCGAATCGTATGCACCGGTGTTCGACCACGCCGTCGCCGTGAACGCGCGGTCTCTCATCGTGTTCATGGCGTTGTCGTTTGTGGCCGCGCTCGCGCTCGTGTTCCCTCGCAGCAGACGCCCGCCCGTGACCCATGCGCTGTTCTCGTTCCACCTGTATGCGTTCTTGCTGCCTCTGTTCTGCATCGCGACGGCCGTACCGCCCGTTCACCGGTGGTTCGGCGGGGCCGGGTTCGCTTCGGAGGGACTCGATCGCGTGCTCTCGATCATGCTGCTGATGGCATGCGCGCTGTACCTGTTCGTCGCAACGGGCAAGGTGTACGGCGTAACCGGAGTCAGCCGCGCCCTGAAGATCGGACTGCTCACCACGGCAGCGGCCGCCATCGTGCTGGGTTACCGATTCGCGCTGCTGCTCATCACGCTCTACACCACGTGACGTTTATTTACCCGGGTGGGTTCCCACGTGTTTCTCGCGACGTCAGCGACGCCCGCAGGCTCAGCACGCACCAGATGGTCATGACGACGTGAAATCCCACGGCCGGCCAGAGGCCGGCGCCGTCTGTTGACGACGCCGATCCGGCGAGCACGAGCGCCGCACACGCCCCGGCATTGTAGACAACGAGGCCGCGGAGCAGCGCGGCGCCGGCCGGGCTGCCGCGATCCTCACGCGCGAACCAGCAAATCGCCCCGATGGCGAGCAGGCCGGCGCCTCCGATTCGACCGAGCAGGAGCGCCTCCGCTGAAGGCGTTCGGACACCCACCAGGAGCCAGGTTACCAGGGCGGGTGAAGTCAGAAGAAAGAGACCGGCGCCGGTTTCGAGGAGCGCCGTCGCCGTAAACAGGCCGGTATGAGGCCTCACGATGCGAGCAGTGTGGCATATCTCAACGCGATCGAGCGCGAGCCCTCGATCCCGGCGCTCCAGCAGGCCTGAAGGCCTGCACTACTCCCGATCGGAGCCCGTACGTGAAAAAGGGCGACGAGCTTTCGCTCGCCGCCCTGGGTCATCGAAGTCCGGCTGAAGCCGGACGCTACGGCTCGACTTCGCCGGTCCGCGGCGCGAGCGCCTCGTCCGGTTCGACGAAGTACTCGAGGTCGCGCTCCAGTTCCAGCTCGTCGTCGGTCGGCTGCACCGGCGGCGGCGGCGGCGGCGGTTCGTCCGCCGGGATCCGCACGTGCCGGTAATACTCGAACCCGGTGCCTGCCGGGATGAGCCGGCCCATCGTGACGTTCTCCTTCAGGCCGCGCAGGTGATCGACCTTGCCGGAGATGGACGCCTCGGTGAGCACGCGCGTCGTTTCCTGGAACGACGCGGCTGAAATGAACGAGTCGGTGGAGAGCGAGGCCTTCGTGATGCCGAGCAGCAGCGGCCGGCCCTGCGCCGGACGTCCGCCAGCGGTGATCACGCGCTCGTTCTCCTCGAGGAACCGGAACTTGTCGGTCTGCTCGTCCACGAGGAACTCGGTGTCGCCGACGTCCTCGATCTTCACCCATCGCATCATTTGACGCGCAATCGTCTCGATGTGCTTGTCGTTGATGTTGACGCCCTGCAGCCGGTAGACCTCCTGGATTTCGTTGACGAGGTACGCCTGCAGCGCCTTCTCGCCGAGCACGTTCAGGATGTCGTGCGGATTGCTCGGACCGTCCATCAGCGGTTCGCCGGCATGGACGCGCTCGCCTTCCTGCACGTTCACGTGGACGCCGCGCGGGAGCGCGTATTCACGCGGCTCCGCACCCGGCTCGTCCGGCACGATGATGATCTTCCGCTGACCCTTCACGATGCCGCCGTGCTTGACGATGCCGTCGATTTCCGAAATCACCGCCGTCTCGCGCGGCTTCCGGGCCTCGAACAGCTCCACCACGCGCGGCAGACCGCCCGTGATGTCTTTGGTCTTCGTGGTCTCGCGCGGGATCTTCGCCAGCACGTCGCCGGCCGACACCATCTCGCCGTCCTGCACCATCAAGTGCGCATGCGACGGCATGTGGTACTTGCGGTTGACCTTGCCGTCCTTGCCTTTGATCTCGACCGCCGGCTGCTTCTTCTCGTCCGGCGAGTCCACGATGATGTAGCGCGAGAGCCCCGTGACCTCGTCCACTTCCTCGTGAACCGTGATCCCTTCGAGGATGTCCTTGAAGCGAATCTGCCCCGGTTCCTCGGTGAGGATGGAGAACGTGTAGGGATCCCACTCGACCAGCACCTGCCCCTGTTCGATGTGCTGACCTTCCTTCACCTTCAGCCTGGCGCCGTAGACGATCGGGTGCCGCTCGCGGTCGCGGCCCTTGGCGTCCACGAGGACCAGCGATCCGCTCCGATTCATGACGACGAGGTTGCCGTCCTTGGCCGTTACGACCTGCAGGCCCTGGAACCGGACGGTTCCGGCGCTGCGGGCTTCGAGGGTCGACTGCTCCGATACCCTCGACGCCGTGCCGCCGATGTGGAACGTGCGCATCGTCAGCTGCGTGCCGGGCTCGCCGATGGACTGCGCCGCGACGACGCCAACCGCGCAGCCGAGTTCGACCATCTTTCCGGTGGCCAGGTCGCGGCCGTAGCACTTCGCGCACACGCCTCGGCGCGACGTGCACGTCAGCACGGACCGGATCTTCACCTTCTCGATGCCGGCGTCCTGGATGGCGGACGACGTCTCTTCGTTCATCACCTCGTTCACGTCGACGATCATCTCGCCGGTGAACGGGTCGGTGATCTTCTCGAGCGTCGTGCGTCCGATGATGCGGTCGCGCAACGGCTCGATGACCTCGCCGCTCTCGACGATGGCCCGGGCCTCGATGCCGTCCACCGTGCCGCAATCGAGCTCGTGGATGATGACGTCCTGCGCGACGTCGACGAGACGCCGCGTGAGGTAGCCCGAGTCGGCCGTCTTGAGCGCCGTGTCGGCCAGACCCTTGCGCGCGCCGTGGGTCGAGATGAAGTACTGCATCACCTCGAGGCCTTCACGGAAGTTCGACGTGATGGGCGTCTCGATGATCTCGCCCGACGGCTTGGCCATCAGGCCGCGCATGCCGGCGAGCTGGCGGATCTGCTGTTTCGATCCGCGCGCGCCGGAGTCGGCCATGATGTAGACCGGGTTGAACGTCCGGCCTTCCTTGTCGATCTCCTCCATCTCGCCGAACATCGCGTTGGCGATGTTCTCGGTGGCTTCCGACCAGATGGCGATGACCTTGTTGTAGCGCTCGCCGTTGGTGATGGCGCCTTCGAGGTACTGCGATTCGACCTTGATGACCTCGGTCCGCGCAGTCTCTGACGAGCTGGGCTTTCTGCTGCGGGATGATCAGGTCGTCGATGCCGATCGACAGCCCCGACCGTGTCGCGTAGGTGAAGCCCAGGTTCTTCAACGAGTCGAGCATCTCGACCGTCTTCTCGAGCCCGAACTTGAGATAGCACGACTGCACGACCTGCTGCAGGCCCTTCTTCTTCAGGAGCCCGTTGATGAACGGCATCTCCGGGGGCAACGCCTCGTTCAGGATGACGCGGCCGACCGTCGTGTTGATGATCTTGCTCGTGACGGTCTGCACTTCCGTGCGGAGCACATCCTGGTCGTCGCGCGCGGCGGTCAGGTCCTGGATGTCACCGGTAAAGCGGAGCCGGATCGGCGACAGCGTTTCCAGTTCGCCCGCCTCGAGCGCGAGCATCACGTCCTCGGGGTTGCCGAAGGCCCGGCCTTCGCCCTTGGCGCCGCTCTTCGCCTTCGTCAGGTAGTAGATGCCGAGCACGACGTCCTGCGACGGGATCGCGATCGGCGACCCGTGCGCGGGCGACAGGATGTTGTTGCTCGACAGCATCAGCACCGACGCCTCGATCTGCGCTTCAGGCGACAGCGGGATGTGGACGGCCATCTGGTCGCCGTCGAAGTCCGCGTTGAACGCCGTGCAGACGAGCGGGTGGATGCGGATCGCCTTGCCCTCGACCAGCACCGGCTCGAACGCCTGGATGCCGAGCCGATGGAGCGTCGGCGCGCGGTTCAGCAGCACCGGGTGCTCGCGAATCACTTCCTCGAGCACGTCCCACACCTCGGGACGCTGCAGCTCGACCATCTCCTTCGCCTGCTTGATCGTGGCGACGAGACCGCGCTCTTCGAGCTTGTTGTAGATGAACGGCTTGAACAGCTCGAGCGCCATCTTCTTCGGCAGGCCGCACTGGTGGAGCTTCAGCTCCGGCCCGACGACGATGACGGAACGGCCCGAGTAGTCGACGCGCTTGCCGAGCAGGTTCTGACGGAAGCGGCCCTGCTTGCCCTTGAGCGTGTCGGACAGCGACTTGAGCGGCCGGTTGTTGGCGCCGCGCAGCACGCGTCCGCGCCGCCCGTTGTCGAACAGCGCGTCCACGGCTTCCTGGAGCATGCGCTTTTCGTTGCGGATGATGACGTCGGGCGCCTTCAGCTCCATCAACTTCTTGAGACGGTTGTTGCGGTTGATGACGCGGCGATAGAGATCGTTCAAATCCGACGTCGCGAAACGGCCGCCGTCGAGCGGCACGAGCGGACGCAGCTCCGGCGGAATGACCGGGATGACGTCGAGAATCATCCACTCCGGGCGGTTGCTCGACTTCCGGAACGAATCCACGACCTTGAGGCGCTTGGCGTACTTGAGCTTCTTCTGCGCCGAGGTCTCCGTCTTCATCTTCTCGCGGAGCTCGACGGCCAGCCGCTCGACGTTCACGCGCTTCAGCAGCTCCTTGATCGCCTCGGCGCCCATCTGCGCCTTGAAGCGGTGCTGGTGCTCTTCACGCGCCTTGCGGTACTGCTCTTCGTTCAGCAGCTGGTTCTGTTTCAGCTCGGTCTCGCCCGGATCGACGACGACGTACGCCTCGAAGTAGAGCACCCGTTCGAGATCCCGCAGCGAGATGTCGAGGAGGTGGCCGATGCGGCTCGGCAGCCCCTTGAAGAACCACACGTGGCTCACCGGCGTGGCGAGCGTGATGTGGCCCAGGCGTTCACGCCGGACTTTCGCCTGCGTGACCTCGACGCCGCACTTGTCGCAGATCACGCCGCGGTGCTTCATGCGCTTGTACTTGCCGCACAGGCACTCCCAGTCGGTGATCGGCCCGAAGATCTTCGCGCAGAAGAGACCGTCTCTCTCCGGCTTGAAGGTCCGGTAGTTGATGGTTTCCGGCTTCGTCACCTCGCCGTGCGACCACGACAGGATCTTATCGGGAGACGCCAGGCTGATCCGGATGGCGTCGAAATCGCTCGTCAGCGCAGAGCGCTCGTGAAAGGAAGGTCTCATGTCGTTACACCTCCTCCAAAACAGGTTGAGGAGCGACTTCCGTCAGTTTCTTCTTCGTCTTCATCAGCTCGACGTCCAGGCACAGCGACTGGAGCTCGCGGATGAGCACGTTGAACGACTCGGGCAGGCCCGCCGTGAACGATGCGTCGCCCTTGACGATGGCCTCGTAGATCTTGGCCCGGCCGATCACATCGTCGGACTTCGCCGTGAGGAGCTCCTGGAGGATGTGCGCCGCGCCGTAGGCCTCGAGCGCCCAGACCTCCATTTCCCCGAACCGCTGGCCGCCGAACTGCGCCTTGCCGCCGAGCGGCTGCTGCGTGATCAGCGAGTACGGCCCGATCGATCGCGCGTGGATCTTGTCGTCCACGAGGTGCGACAGCTTCAGCATGTAGATGTAGCCGACCGTCACGTTCTGCTCGAACGGTCGCCCGACATGCCGTCGAACAGCTGCGTCTTGCCGCCCTTCGGCAGGCCGGCCTGATCGAGCCAGTTCTTGATCTCGTTCTCGGTCGCGCCGTCGAACACCGGCGTCGCGAAGTAGAGCCCGAGCGCCGCCGCGGCCCAGCCGAGGTGCGTCTCGAGAATCTGGCCGACGTTCATACGGGACGGCACGCCGAGCGGGTTCAGCACGATCTCCACCGGCGTTCCGTCCGGCAGATACGGCATGTCCTCCTCGGGCAGGATGCGCGCGATGACGCCCTTGTTGCCGTGGCGGCCGGCCATCTTGTCGCCGACCGACAGCTTGCGCTTCATCGCGACGTACACCTTGACCAGCTTGATGACGCCGGGCGGCAGTTCGTCGCCGCGGCGGATCTTCTCTTTCTTCTCCTCGAACAGGTTGCGGATGACCTCGACCTGGCGCTCCGTGCGCTCTTCGAGGTCGCGCAGATCGTCCTCGAGGCGCATGTCGTCGGTGGCGATCTTCAGCCGGACCATCGCCTCGTACGGCATCTCCTGCAGCACTTCCGGCGTCAGCTCGGTGCCCTTCTTCAAGATCCGCTCGCGGCCGTACTCGTCGAACAGATCGGACCGCAGCTGCTGGCCCCGCAGCATCATGATCACGCGCTTCTTCACTTCGTCGTGAAGGATGCGGACCTCGTCCTGCAGGTTCTTCTCCATCATGTCGAGCTCTTCCTGCTCGATCGCCTTGGCTCGATCGTCTTTCTCGATGCCCTTGCGGGAGAAGATCTTCACGCCGACGATGATGCCTTCGATGCCCGGCGGGCAGATGAGCGAGGCGTCACGGACGTCGCCCGCCTTCTCGCCGAAGATCGCCCGGAGGAGCTTTTCCTCCGGCGTCAGCTGCGTCTCGCCCTTCGGCGTGACCTTGCCGACGAGGATATCGCCCGGTTTCACGTAGGCGCCGATCCGGATGATGCCGCTGTCGTCGAGGTCCTTCAGGAACCCTTCCGAGACGTTCGGGATGTCCCGCGTGATCTCTTCGGGGCCGAGCTTCGTGTCGCGCGCCTCGATCTCGAACTCCTCGATGTGAATGGACGTGTAGTAGTCGTCCTTCACCATCTTCTCGGAGACCAGGATGGCGTCCTCGAAGTTGTACCCGCGCCAGGGCATGAACGCGACCAGGACGTTGCGGCCGAGCGCGAGCTCGCCGAGCTCCGTGCACGGACCGTCGCCGAGCACCTGCCCCTTGTGCACCTTCTGTCCGACCCGGACGATCGGCTTCTGGTTGATGCAGGTGTTCTGGTTGCTGCGCTTGAACTTCGTCATGTTGTAGATGTCAGCGCCCATCTCCTTGCCGTCTTCCGTCTCGCTCTCGACACGGACGACGATGCGCTGGCTGTCGACGAAGTCCACGGTGCCCGACCGCCGCGCCACGATGACGGCGCCCGAGTCGCGGGCCGTGATGTACTCCATGCCGGTGCCGACGAAGGGCGCGCGCGCCCTCAGCAGCGGCACGGCCTGGCGCTGCATGTTGCTCCCCATCAGGGCGCGGTTCGCATCGTCGTTCTCGAGGAACGGGATGAGCGAGGCCGCGACCGAGACGAGCTGCTTCGGCGAGACGTCGATGAACTGCACCTTGTCGCGCGGCGACAGGATGAAGTTGCCGGCCTCTCGGGCGTTGATGCGCTCCTGCGTCAGGTTGCCGTCCTCGTCCACGGCCGAGTTGGCCTGGGCGATGACGTACTGGTCCTCTTCCCACGCCGAGAGGTAGAAGGCGTAGGGTTCAACCTCGACGCCTTTCTTCCGGGGTCGGCCATCCTCCGACACCATCTCGCCCGCTTCGACGATATCGCCGGCCTTGTACTTGGAGCCGGCGGCGTTGATGACGATGACGTACTCGGTGACGCGGCCGTCCTTGACCTTGCGGTAGGGCGACTCGATGAACCCGAACTCGTTGATGCGCGCGTAGCACGACAGCGACGAGATGAGGCCGATGTTCGGGCCTTCCGGCGTCTCAATCGGGCAGATGCGCCCGTAGTGCGTCGGGTGGACGTCGCGGACCTCGAACCCGGCGCGCTCGCGCGACAGGCCGCCCGGCCCGAGCGCCGAGAGACGCCGCTTGTGCGTGATCTCGGAGAGCGGGTTGGTCTGGTCCATGAACTGCGACAGCTGGGACGACCCGAAGAACTCGCGAATCGCCGCCATGACGGGCTTCGCGTTGATCAGGTCGTGCGGCATGGCCGTCGCCATTTCCTGGTACACCGACATCTTTTCCTTGATGGCGCGCTCCATCCGGACCAGCCCGATGCGGAACTGGTTCTCGAGAAGCTCGCCCACGGAACGGACGCGGCGGTTGCCCAGGTGATCGATGTCGTCCACGTTCGCCGGGTTGCGGCGCAGCTTGAGGAGATACTTCAGTACCTCGTAGAAGTCCTGCGGGTGCAGGATCTTCTCGTCGAGCGGCGTGTTCAGGCCGAGCTTCGTGTTCAGCTTCAGCCGGCCGACGCGCGAGAAGTCGTACTTCTGCGGGTTGAAGAACATGTTCTCGAAGAGCGACCGGCTGCTGTCGAGCGTCGGCGGATCGCCGGGCCGCAGGCGCCGGTAGATCTCGATGAGCGCCTCTTCGTGGGTGTGAATCGGGTCTTTCTTCAGCGTCTGGCCGATGATCGGACCGACTTCGTCCTTTTCGGGGAAGAAGATGTCGATGCGATCGACGTTCTTCTCCTGGGCCATCGACACGACGCGCGGCTCGAGCGGCTCGTTGGCTTCGAGGATCACCTCGCCCGTGGACGGGTCGACGACGTCGGCCGCCGCGAACGCGCCCTCGAGCTCGGCTTCGGCGATCTCGACGGCCTCGACATTGGCGCGCTTCAGCGCTTCGACCGCGTTCTTGGTGATCTTCTTGCCGGACTGCACCGTGAAGTTCTCGCCGGGCACGACGATGTCGCGCGCGGCGCGCAGGCCGACGAGGCTGTCGGCCACGGCCCAGTACAGCGTGCCGTTCTTGATGTGGAGCTTGTCCACGCTGTAGAAGGCGCGGATGATCTCGTCGGCGCCGCGCAGGCCGAGCGCGCGCAGGAACACCGAGGCGAGGAACTTCCGCTTGCGGTCGATGCGGACGTAGAGCAGGTTCTTCGAGTCGTACTCGAACTCGACCCACGAGCCGCGGTACGGGATGATCTGCGCGATATACAGCGTCTTGTCTTCCGAGTGGAAGAACGCACCGGGCGACCGGTGCAGCTGGCTGACGATCACGCGCTCGGTGCCGTTGATGATGAACGTGCCGTTCTCCGTCATCAACGGGATGTCGCCGAAGTAGACCTCCTGCTCCTTGATGTCGCGGATGGTCTTGACGCCGGTCTCGGGGTCCTTGTTCCAGACTACGAGGCGGATCGTCACCTTCAGCGGCACGGCGAACGTCATGCCGCGTTCCTGGCACTCGTCGACGTCGTACTTCAGCTTCAGGCCGACGGTGTTCCCGCAGATGTCACAGACATCGCCGCGGGCCTGGTTGGCCTTGCCGCAGCGCGGGCACAGCACTTCGCGATCGCCGTAGGGATCGGCGATGAGCGTCGCGCCGCACTGGCTGCAGGGCTTGCGCAGGTGGTGCAGCCCCTGGAGCTTGCTGCACTTGCACTCCCAGTTGCCGATCGAGTACTCGATGAATTCGAGCGACGAGTTCTCGCGGAAATCCGAGATCGGGAACACCGACTTGAAGACCGACTGCAGCCCGGCGTCCTCGCGCTCCGCCGGCAGACGGTTCATCTGCAGGAAGCGCTCGTACGACTTCTTCTGGATTTCGATCAGGTTCGGGATGGGAACAGTGGTCTTGATTTTGGAAAAATCGATGCGCTCGCGGTAAACGTTCTTGGGCAAGCTGTACATTCTGTGGACCTCGAAGAAAGACGGAGCGCTGAAACAGTCGTAGTGCAGGCCTTCAGGCCTGCGGCGCAGCGACCCGGGGTCTGAAGACCCCGGGCTACAGGCAGGAAGCGCCGCTCACGCGGCGCAACCCTACTTAACCTCGACCTTCGCGCCGACTTCCTCGAACTTCTTCTTGATGGCCGCGGCCTCGTCCTTGTTCACGCCTTCCTTGATCGGCTTGGGCGCGCTCTCGACGAGGTCCTTGGCTTCCTTCAGACCCAGGCTGGTGACTTCGCGGACGACCTTGATCACGTTGATCTTGTTGCCGCCGACTTCCGTCAGCGAGACGGTGAATTCGGTCTTCTCTTCGGCGGGGGCGGCGGCGCCGCCGCCTCCGGCCATCGGCATCCCCATCGGCACGGCGGCCGCGGCGGACACGCCGAGCTCGGACTCGAGCGTCTTCACGAGCTGGCTGAGCTCGAGAACGCTGATGCCTTTGATGTATTCGACAACCTGTGCTTGCGTGACTTCGGCCATGTTGATCTCTCTCTTTTCTACGTTCGACGTTCAACGTTCGTTTCTTGTTGTGGAATCGGGGTTCTCAGCCTTCGGCGCGTTTCTTCTCCGCCGCCGTCAGCACGTTCATGAGGTCGCGCGGCGTCGCGCTCAGCACCGTGACGATCTGCACCATCGGCGCCTGCAGCACATAGAGCAGCTTGGCGAGCAGCTCGGGCCGGCCCGGCAGCGCCGCGAGCTCGGTCACCTCGGCCGCTTTGATCGCGCGGCCCGCGACGATCGCCGCCTTGACCGTCAGCGTGGGCGCCGTCTTGACGAACGCCGTGATCGTCTTGGCGAGGATGACCGGGTCGTTCGCCGTGTACGCCACGGCCGTCGTCCCCGCGAAGTGGGCGTCGAGCGCCTCGAGGGCCGTGCCCTTGATCGCGCGCCGGGCCAGCGTGTTCTTGACGACCTTGTAGCTCGCCTTGGCCGTGCGGAGCTGACGCCGCAGTTCGGTGACCTGCGGAACGTTCATCCCCTTGTAGTCCACCAGCACGGCCGTCTCCGTGGCCTTGAACGCCGTCTCCAGCTGCTGGAGCTCGACTTCCCTGTCCGCTCTCGTGACCGCCATTAGTGTTTCACCACGGCGTCAATGTGCGTCGTATCGATCCGGATGCCCGGACCCATCGTCGACGACACGGTGACGCTCTTGAGATATTTGCCCTTGGACGCCGACGGTTTCGCGCGCACGATGCTGTCCACCAGCGCGTGGGCGTTGGCCACGAGCGAGTCGGAGGCGAACGAGATCTTGCCGACGGGCGCGTGGATGATCCCCGTCTTGTCGACGCGGAACTCCACCTTGCCCGCCTTGATTTCCTTGACGGCCCTGGCGATGTCGGCCGTGACCGTGCCGGTCTTCGGGTTCGGCATCAGGCCGCGCGGGCCGAGCACCTTGCCGAGCTTGCCGACGGCCCGCATCATGTCGGGCGTCGCGACGACGGCGTCGAAGTCCATGAACCCGCCCTGGATCTTCTCCACGAGCTCCTCGCCGCCGACCACGTCGGCGCCGGCCTCGGTCGCTTCCTTCTGCTTCTCGCCGCCGGCGATGGCGAGGACGCGCTTGGATTTGCCGAGCCCGTGCGGCAGCACGACCGTGCCGCGCACCATCTGATCGGCGTGCTTCGGGTCGACGCCGAGCTTCAACGACATCTCGACCGTCTCGTCGAACTTGGCGAACTTCACCTTCTGCATGAGCGGGATCGCGTCTTCGATCGAATACGTCCGATCGACGGCGACCTGCGCGCGGGCAGCGGCGAATTTCCTTCCGCGTTTGCGCATCGTTTACTCCTGTGGTGCAAGCGGGCCGCGAAGGCCCTCCCACTGTTCAATGTAGGAATGAAGAATGGTGAATGAAAAATCGTTTCTCGTTCGTCACGTTCTCCGTCACTCTATCCGATCACATCCAGCCCCATGGACCTGGCCGTTCCCGCCACCGTCTTGATGGCCGCCTCGAGCGACTCGGCGTTCAAGTCGGGCATCTTCGTCTTCGCGATCTCTTCCACCTGCTTCGCCGTGACCGTGCCGACCTTGTTCTTGTTCGGCTCGGCGGATCCCTTGGCGATGTTGGCGGCGCGCTTCAGCAGGATCGACGCCGGCGGCGTCTTCGTGATGAAGGTGTACGACCGGTCGGCGTAAATCGTGACGACGACCGGGATAATCAGGCCTTCGTCCTTCGCCGTCTTCGCGTTGAAGTTCTTGCAGAAGTCCATGATGTTGACACCCTGGGGGCCGAGCGCGGTCCCCACCGGCGGCGCGGGCGTGGCTTTCCCCGCGGCAATCTGGAGCTTCACCATTGCCTGAACTTTTTTAGCCATGAGTTAGATCTTCTCAACCTGCAGGAAGTCCAACTCCACCGGAGTCGATCTTCCGAAAATCGTCACCATCACCTTCAACGTGTTCTTGTCGAGGTTCACGTCGTCCACGACGCCGTTGAAGCTGGTGAAGGGTCCTTCGTTGATGCGCACCTGCTCGCCCTTCTCGAACATGTACTTCGGCTTCGGCTTTTCCGCCGCCGACTTGACCTGCTCGAGAATCTGGTCGACTTCGTCCTTCGTCAGCGGCGTCGGCTTCGTGCCGGCGCCGACGAACCCGGTGACCTTCGGCGTGTTCTTCACCACGTGCCACGCATCGTCGGTCATGTCCATTTCGACGAGGATGTAGCCGGGGAAGAACCGCTTCGACGTCACGACTTTCTTGCCGGCGCGCATCTCCACCACGTCCTCGGTCGGGATGAGAATCTCGCCGATCTTCTCCTGCAGGCTGTACGACTGCACGCGCTGCTGGAGCGACTCGGCGACCTTCTTCTCGAAGCCCGAGTAGGTGTGGACGATGTACCAGTTCTTGCTCGCAACCTCGGTCATGCCGATGCACCAAACCGCCGGAAAATCCACAAGACCACGCTGTCGATCCCGACATCGAGGGCAAACAGATAGAGGCCGAAGAACACCGACACGAGGATGACGACGATCGTCGTCGCGTACACTTCCTTCTGCGACGGCCACGTGACGCGCTTCAGCTCGTTGCGCACTTCGCTCAGAAACACACGGGCGCGCTCGAGGCGCCCGCCCGCCGCTTCCCTGACCGTGTCGAGTGCTGTCGGTTCAGCCATGCCCGCCCTCGCCCCCAAGTCCCAGCGCCTACGCGATCCCCGTGTTGGCAGGCCAGGAGGGAATCGAACCCCCAACCCCCGGTTTTGGAGACCGGTGCTCTGCCAATTGAGCTACTGGCCTACTTGCTCTCTTTATGAGACGTGTGCTTCCGGCAGAACCGGCAGAACTTGCTCATCTCGAGCCGCTCGGTCGTCTTCTTCTTGTTCTTCGTCGTGCTGTAGTTGCGACGCTTGCACTCGATGCACGCCATCGCGATGATGTCTCTCATGTGCGATCACCTAGAGGTTGGAGGTCAGGGATCAGGGTCGGGCTCGGCCCCAACCTCTAACCTCCAACCTCCGGCCTCTATTCAAGAATCTCCGTCATCGTTCCCGCGCCCACCGTGCGGCCGCCTTCACGAATCGCGAAGCGCGCGCCCTTTTCGAGCGCGACCGGCGTCATCAGCTCGCCGGTGATCGTGGTGTTGTCGCCGGGCATCACCATTTCCACGCCCTCCGGCAGCTTGAGCGTGCCGGTGACGTCGGTCGTCCGGATGTAGAACTGCGGACGGTAGCCGTTGAAGAACGGCGTGTGACGGCCGCCCTCTTCCTTCGAGAGGATGTAGACCTCGCCCTTGAACTTCGTGTGGGGCTTGATCGATCCCGGCTTGCACAGCACCTGCCCGCGCTCGACGTCGTCTTTTTCGACGCCGCGCAGGAGCACGCCGATGTTGTCGCCGGCCTGGCCCGAGTCGAGCAGCTTGCGGAACATCTCGACGCCGGTGACGACCTTTTTCTCCGTCGGCTTGAACCCGACGATCTCGACTTCCTCGCCGACCTTCACCTGTCCGCGATCCACGCGGCCGGTGACGACGGTGCCGCGGCCCGAGATCGAGAACACGTCTTCGATCGGCATCAGGAACGGCTTCTCGATTTCACGCTGCGGAATCGGCACGTAGCTGTCGAGCGCTTCCATCAGCTTGAGCACGCCGCTCACGCCCTCGGGATCGCCCTGCAGCGCCTTGAGCGCCGACAGGCGCACGACCGGGATGTCGTCGCCCGGGAACTTGTACATCTTGAGCAGTTCGCGGACCTCGAGTTCGACCAGGTCGAGCAGCTCGGGATCGTCGATCGCGTCGACCTTGTTCAGGGCGACGACGATGTAGGGCACGTTGACCTGCTGGGCGAGGATGATGTGCTCGCGCGTCTGCGGCATCGGGCCATCCACCGCGCTCACCACCAGGATGGCGCCGTCCATCTGCGCCGCGCCGGTGATCATGTTCTTGATGTAATCGGCATGGCCCGGGCAGTCCACGTGCGCGTAATGCCGGTTGGCGGTGCCGTATTCGACGTGGCTCGTCGCGATGGTGAGAATCTTCGTCTCATCGCGGCGGCCCTGCGACTCCGACGCCTTGGCCACTTCGTCGTAGGGAATGAACTTGGCCCAACCCTTGTCGGCCGCGACCTTGGTGAGCGCGGCGGTCAGGGTGGTCTTGCCGTGGTCGATATGCCCGATCGTGCCGACGTTCACGTGCGGCTTGCTGCGGTCGAATTTCTCTTTAGCCATGTCTGCGCCTCGTTCGTCGTGTGTTCTACGTGAAGCTGTTGCGTTCCCGCTTTCGCATGTCTGGAGCCGATGTCCAGAATCGAACTGGAGACCTCGTCCTTACCAAGGACGCGCTCTGCCAACTGAGCTACATCGGCGAACCCGTTCATCTCGTCATCTCGTCATCTCGTCATCTGGTCATTGCCGATCGCGCGATGCTGAAATGACCAGACGACCAAATGACTAGATGACCAGATTCGCCCTTTCGTATGGAGCGGGAGACGGGGATCGAACCCGCGACCAACAGCTTGGAAGGCTGTGACTCTACCACTGAGTTACTCCCGCCTCACTCTATCTGGTCGTCTGGTCATCTTGTCATCTGGTCATTTGATTGATCGGTTGAGATGATCAGATGACCAGACGATTAGATGACCAGATTTCCAGTCGCGCCATTGGTGGCGAGGGAAGGACTCGAACCTTCGAAGCCGCTAGGGCGACAGATTTACAGTCTGCTGCGTTTGACCGCTTCGCTACCTCGCCAATTGTGGTGTTGAATGTCGTCTCGACGCGTACCCTGCGGAGAAGCTCTCCGGTGGAGCTGGCGGAGGGATTTGAACCCCCGACCGGCTGATTACAAATCAGCTGCTCTACCGGACTGAGCTACGCCAGCCAAACAAAAGGGGAACTATAGCACGTCCCGTGCCAGCGGTGCAATACGTGCGACCTCAATCTTTTGTCGGGGGCCACGTTCCGGTCGGGTGGGACGGCGGTATGGATGAGCCGGCAGCCCTTTTTCTCCGCTGCCGGACCGCCTCGAACAGCACGACCCCGGTCGCCACCGAGACGTTCAAACTTTGAACGTGACCGCCCATCGGGATCGACACCACCCAGTCACACCGCTCC
>CAVWHY010000006.1:0-765856 GCA_963754955.1 uncultured Acidobacteriota bacterium | reverse complement strand
TCGAGCAGGCGTGAAAAGAGCTGCCACGTGAGGAGGGTCAACAAACCGTTTGCACCGATACTCGCGACCATGCCACCGATCGCGCTGTCCCTGAAGTGGAAGCTCCATAACAATCCGGGAATTAACAACGCAGCGAGGCTGAACACGAAGGGTGGACGAACGCCCCTCCGAATCTGCCGGATCGCGATCGCTATTCCGGCCAGGGCGGCCAAGCTGCCCCCCACCAGGACCTCGGCCGTGAATCGCCCGTCGAGATTGATGCCGAACAACTCCAGCACGAATGCCTCGGCGGCCGCGCACACGACGTACAGCCCGACGAGCGGCACGAACCCTACAGCGAGTGGTCTCGTGATGCGCAGGGCAAGCGGTGCCACGACGATCAGCGGCAACGAGGCATAACCCATACCGTTCGCGATAGCGCGGATGGCCGCCAACGGTGTCAAGTGCAATGGCCAGACGAGCAGCACAAACGCGCCGCCGAACCATCCCGCGCCGGCCGCCGCCCAGCCTCTCCAGTCGCGACCCGTGAACGCGACAATCAGGAACACTCCCGTCAGGGAGCTGGAGTACGCAAGGAACCAAGCGGCCCGAGCGTCGAAGCCGGCAGCTCGTTGGCCGTACCAGACGACAGCAGCAGCGGCCACGACGTAGACCGTCCCGCCCGCCACCAGCGCCAATCGCATCGTCCACCCTTCACGACGCGCATCGACGAGGGGGCGTGGCGGTGGCTTCCTCGCCGCCGACTCCGCGTCGATCCACCGGATGGTCACTGCCGCCGCCGGCGGCCTCTCCCACGAAACCTCCGCCGCAAGAGATTCCCGGAGGATTGGCGAGCTGGTCGTCTGTCTTACATCTCGGAGGTATCTCCAACGGAAGGACACGTACAGGAGCCAGAGGATGAATGGGAGCGCGAGGCCCGCCGCATACGGGGCCAGAGCCAGCTGTCGCATCATGTAACGAGTGTCAGAATAACGCTACCCGCGAACGAATCGACGATGCCTCGCGATAAACGCCCTCTACGACTAAGTTTCCCGAAGACAGCGAGGCGTGGCTGCGCATCGTCATCATGCCGACTCACGAGATCCGCCTCCGCCAACCGGGGCCGGGGCGGTTAGCCGGTCGATTGACCTGAAAGGCCACCTGGCCCACCATTCTCTCGTACGGACGCGAAGTATCATCGCGATCGGGTCGACGCCGTTCCAGGCGCAAGGCGCCGCAATTCGTCGAAGAAGTTGAAGACGAACTGTGCGGCATGTGGTGTGTCGCTTGGTGACATCGCGGGGAGCGCCAGCACGGCGCGTTCGCCGTCGGGATGCAGATCGAACATGCGGACGCGTCCCCGGGTTTGATAACGGCCTCCAGGCCATGGCCGTGGCGTTCTTGGTGTAAGACGTGCGCCCTCGACCGCGTACGGCGCGATCATTAACTGCCCCTCGAGGCCGTAGACGATTTCGTGTCTCGTCGCAGACCATGTCGGCAGCTCGCCTCCTCCTGAAGAGACCTGGACAGCCGGACCGGGTCCGGGAAAAGGTTGGACATAGACCTCCCGCTGGCCCGACACCGTCGAGGCGTACGCCAGCCACCGGCCGTCGGGCGAGAATCGCGGCTCCCAGTCCATCCCTGGTCCGCGGACGAAGGCCGTGGGTATGCCGGGCTTCCATCCGGATGCATCGTCGCCCTCCATCGGCAGGATCATCACGTCGCGCATGGTGTCCGCGTGCAACTCTTCGAACGCCAGGAACCGGCCGCTCGGATGCCACGAGCCGGGCTGCTGCTCGTTGCTGCTCGTTGTCAGGCGTTGGGCGTGGCCTGACCCGTCAGCGAGTTGCCAATACAAGTTCGGTATCGATTTCGGATCACCACGGTCCGACGCGAACGTAATGCGCCGGCCGTCTGGTGTCCACACCGGTTTCGCGTCCAATGCCGGGTCGGACGTCACGCGAACGAGTGGCGGACCTCCCGCTTCGTGCACCCAGATGTCGCCAGCTTCGGACGGCCCTTCTCGAACGGAGAAAGCCACTCGCCGACCGTCGGGCGCGAACGCCGGTGTAAACCAGTTCGCGAGCGTGGCACGCAGCGATGTCGTATGTCCCTGGCGATCGACGAGATCGAGAGGAGCTCCAGTGCCCAGACTCCGGCCTGGAAGATAGACGAGTGTGCCGCTGTCGGAAACTGAGAATTGGACGCCGCCCGTAATCGCGTTCGATGCGAGACCGTCGAGGACCCGAACCGCCGGTCCGGTCGGTTCCAGCCGGTCGGCGTCAAACGGGAACGCGTACAGGGCGCCGTCGTGGGCGTAGATGATATGACCGCTTCGTACGTAGAGGCCGTGATACCCACCGCGCTGGACAACCTTGCTTGTCCCGGCTGGCAAGGACTGCACGACGAGGTTCGCATCGTTAAAGGCGCTTGTCACACGACTGCTCGTATACAGCACCGCTTTGCCACCCGGTAGCAGTTGAGGCCAAACATGAATCGCTTCCCCTTCGGCCAGAGTGGTCAGCGGACTGGGCGTCTCGCCGCTCGGAGGCACGCGCATCAGGCGAACCCCCGGCGTTTGCCCAGGCGACAACACGAGCGTGGCGTCAGCATTCCAGGCGGCGCCGCGAAACGAGGTTTCGTTCGCCACGACGAGGGGCGCGCCACCCGTGACAGCGACCTTCTTCACCTGCGAGGCCGGTATCGAATCCAATCCAGGTGCCGTCAGGGGAGAAAAACGGTGCGTTCGCTCCTTCCGTCCCCGGCAGGGCCTTCGCCCGTTGCTCGTCGAGCCGTCGGACGTATAGCTGGGGCGTGACGTCCGGATTTCGCTGCGCGACAAACGCCAGCGTCGTCCCGTCCGGAGAAATCGTCAGGGCGTTGCCGAATTGCACGTTGAACGGGGCGAGCGCGGCGTCTGCGCCAAGGTCGACACTCAGCCGGTACGGCGTCGTCGTTTGAACTGACCGCGGCGTTGGCAATTGGTAGAACGTGATCGCCAGGGTGACGGCGAGACTGGCAACAACCGCCCACGGTAACACCCGATGGCGGACCCATCCGAACCGATACGCACGCGAAGGGGCCGACAGCGGTGTTTGTGCCAGCACCTCCAGGCCGAAGGCCAAATCGCGAGCCGATTGAAAGCGCATCTCGCGCGCTTTTTCCAGACAGCGGCTGACGATGCGTCCAACCGAGGCCGGTAATTCCGCGGGCGACAAGGCCACCGGATCGTCTTTGAGAATGGCGGCCATCGTGTCTGCCGCTGTGGTGCGCGCAAATGGCGCGCGGCAGGTGAGCATCTCCTGCAGGATGATTCCCAGACTGAAAATGTCAGTGCGGATGTCCACGGATTCGCCGCGCACCTGTTCGGGAGACATGTAGTCAGTTGTCCCCAGAACCGATCCGATCTCGGTGTCGGCGCCGGCTGGTATTGCCGTGTCAGTTGTTTGCGCCAGCTTGGCCAAGCCAAAATCCAGAATCTTGATGCGATCGTCGATCGTCACGAAGAGGTTGTCCGGTTTGAGATCGCGATGCACGATGCCCTTGGCGTGTGCGGCCGCAAGCCCCTCTGCTGTTTGGCGCGCGTAGTCGATGGCGCGGTAGGGTGCCACCGGGCCGCGACTCAGGCGTGTCCGGAGTGATTCGCCCGTGAGGAGCTCGGAGACGATGTACGGCGTGCCGTCGTGGACGCCGACATCGTAGACGGCCAGCACGTTGGGATGATTGAGCTGGCCGGCTGCGCAGGCCTCCTGCTCGAACCGATGAACCCGCTGGGGGTCTCTTGCGAAGTGCTCGGAGATAACCTTGATGGCCACTTCTCGGCCCAACCGCGTGTCTCGCGCCCGGTAAACTTCGCCCATGCCGCCGGCGCCGATCCATCCGGCGATTTCGAAGGGGCCGATCTGCGTACCGCTCGTGAGGGCCATGGACGGAATGCGGTGACTGAGGGTGCCGCTATACAGCAGTATCGGTTGTGGCTGACGGTCGCTGCACGTGGATGATCACCGCCAGTGAGCCAAAACGCACCAGGTCACCGTCCGAGAGTGGAACCAATGTGTCAACGCGACTATCTGCCCGGAAGGTGCCATTCTTGCTCCCGAGATCTTCGAGTTGCACCTGCCCGCCGCTGACGACGAGGCGGGCGTGGCGGCGTGAGACCGTGGACGCGTCCAACCTGACATCGGCACCCGCATCACGACCGACGACGTGCTCACCCGCGCATAACAGGAATTGGCGGTCACCCCACACGAGCCAGCATACCGGGGGCGGTCGGGTTGAGGACCGGCAAGGCATGGTTTGCGGTCGCCTCACCGCAGAACGCGTAGCCGAAACCATGCGCCGTCCGGACGAACCGCGGCGCACGGGCCGCGTCGCCAAGAGCCTCCCGTACTTCGCCTACCAGATTGGACAGGTTCGCTTCTGCGACGAAGGTGTCTGGCCAAAGCCGCTCCTGGAGTTCGGCTTTGGATATGACCCGTGGGCGGACGGCCAGCAACGTGAGGAGCAGCTCGTACGCTTTCGGTGATAGGTGAACCTCGCGCCCGTGACGCCGCAGTTGCCTCGTCTCGTCGTCAATCACGAACGGACCAAAGGTCGTTGTCACGGAGCCTCGAGAAAACCTGCGAATTCCCTGAACAATCCCTGGGACTCGCAAAGCAGAGGTCCCTATTCTAGTGCCGAACTCAATAAGAGGAGCGGTGCGGAATATGACGATCCGTTCGATAACCGTCGCCGGGCTTGCCCTCATCGCGGCTGTTGTAATCACGGTACGCAACGACAGCCGCGCCCTGGCTGCGGCGCCGCCGCAATCGGCCTCGCCGGCCGACCACCCGCCCCGCGATTGTAGTGGCGAGCCGTGTGACGCCGTCACACGCGGTTTCCTTACGTTCCTCGACCGGCGGCTCGCTGGACTCGGCGGCAACGGCCGATCGTGTGCCGATTGCCATATGCCGACGAGCCAGTTCCAGCTCGCTCCTGCGGACGTTGAATTCCGGTATCGTCTGCTGCAGTTGGAGCGTCTGTTCAATCGAAACGCCGACGATCCGTTGTTCCGGCCGATTGATGCCGACGACTTCAGAGTCAACGGCGATCAAGCCCGAGACTTCAGCAACCTGCGGAGCAACGGGCTGATACGTATCGTGTTTCCCTTGCCGCCGAACATCAGGCTGATCGATCCGGCGACGAACCTGCCCTCGGCCGAGGCGATCGTCGATGTCTGGCGTAGCGTGCCGTCGGTGCTGAACGTCGCGTTGACCGGACCCGGCAATGCCAACCCGTGGCCGCGTGAGCCCAACGCCTTCGGCGGCTACCAGTTGGATGCGCGTGTCGGGACCCTGCAGGAGCAGGCGTTCGGTGCGTTCGTGAACCATGCACAAGTGCAACAGCCACCCACGCAACGAATGCTCGATGACCTGTCGTCCTTTCAGCGCAACCTGTTCACCCGTACCGCAGGTCAAAGACCTCGCGGAGGCCATCCGCACGGGAGCGTCGGTCCTGCCCGATCCGGACCCACCACTGACCGATCTAGAACAACAGGGCAAGGCGGTGTTCGAACGCGGCTGCGCCCAGTGCCACGGCGGCCCCGATCAGTCATCGGCGCAGCCTCCGGTTCCACATTTTCAGGACATCCGAACGCAGTGCCCGCGTCCGGTCGACACCGTCACGCCGCCGCGATTCGTTTTCCCGGCCTGTCCGGATCGGTTGGCGCGAAATGCGCGGACGTACGAAATCTCAATGCCCGGAGGGATCACAACCCGCCGCACGAGTTCAGATCCTGGGCGAGCATTGCTGACGGGCGTCGTCGGTGGGCCTGCGCCCTTTGACGACTGGAACAAGCTCGACGTCCCTCAGCTTCGCGGCATCGGCAAGACCGCCCCGTATTTCCACAACAACAGCGCGGAGACGCTCGACGACGTGATCGATCACTACATGGCGTTTTTCACGCAATTGCGTGTCCAGACGCCTCCCGGCGGGCCGCTTCCGGCTCCGACGACGACAGATGGTGTGCATTTCGACCGAGCGCCCTTGCCGGAAGAGCGCCAGGCCCTCCTCGCATATCTGCGCAAGCTGTGAGGCATCACATGAACCTACGACGGGCGGAGACGTCCATGTTGCCGCGTGTGTACCGCACCGGGAGACAGAGAATGGCTAACCACATGCTTACGGGGATCGCGATGCTTGTCATCGCTCAAGGGCTGGTCGGCTGCAGCGGCGCCGGATCCGCGCCATCGTCATCGCCTTCGTCGCCGTCAGCGCCCTCGCGACTGTCGCAAGCCGGTCAGTCACTGTCACCAGTGATTCCGCCGCAACCGCCGCCGGTGACAGGGATCTCGGGCTTTGTCCTGGACACGGGATTCAGGGCCCTCGGCGGCGCCACCGTGACGGTCGTGGACGGGCCGCGCGCCGGCACCTCGACGACCGCCGATGCCGACGGTCAATTCTCGCTGGCCGGAGCGTTTGACAACACCACGAGATTTCGTGCCATGAAAGAAGGGCACGTCACCGCCACCCAGACCTGGAGTTGCAGCGTGCCCTCCTGTCCAGACGCGATGGGCTCGCATCCTTGGTTGGGGTTCTATCTGGCTTCACTGGCCCAACCCGTGAACCTTACGGGCGACTACACCCTGACATTTATCGCCGATAGCGTATGCACGGACATCCCCGATGAGCTTCGGACCCGTACGTATGGCGCAACGATTACGCCAGCGACCACGCCAAACACGCCGAACGGCACGTCATTTACCGCACTTGCGACCGGCGCGACGTTCCTGGGCACCCACACCAGTTTCCTGATTGGCGTGGTTCAGGACTACGTCGACCTGTGGCTCCATGGCGGTCACGACGCGGCGCTCGTGGAGCAGCTCGGACCGAACACCTACCTGGCGTTCAGCGGAAGCGCCAAGGCATCCGTGGGGACATCACCGGTTTCGACTGTGTCCACGTCGTTCGAGGGCTGGATTGACTATTGCGTCATGAAGGCACCCATGGGCTCCGGCTACAACTGTGGCACCTCAAACACGACCGGCGAGCCGATTCCAGGTCTGGCCACGACATACGCGCACTGCGAATCCACGAATCATCGTCTGGTGCTGAGGCGGCGATGAGCGTCGGTTGACATTGGAAGTGGTCGACCACGAATCAGCCGCGAGCCGCGTGGCCTTCTGACTGCGAAGGTTGCCGATGTACGACGAGGACGCTTACCTTTTTCGCCAACCCGATGAACCGCCACGCGGGCGGCGACCGCAGCGACCCGGCGTTCGATGCATGTGTCACGATTGCGGGCATCTAGATTGCGGGCATCTAGCGTACTCTGCTCCCATAGAGTTCGCAGAATAGTTCCTATAATCTCGCTGCCACATGTTGTGGTCAGTCCGAAGTTTCGACTCACGCTACTACAGCACGCGCCGTGGGCATTCCTGCTACCGGCGCAGGCGCGAGTCGTCACCGACCGCAGCCGCTCCTCTCGCCCTCAGAAGGGGACGCAACCTGATAGTCGGCTGTGCTCTGAAAGCGACAGCATGTGCGGTGCCGGACTCGTCGGTCATACGACAGTTGACGAGAACCGGCGACCTGTCAGTGCGATTGGTTGGCCTGGTGCCCTGATCCGCCTATGGCTGGGCGGGTATGGATCTTGCTCAGGCCGGATCTCTCCAACGTTACGCGGTCTGTCAGCCATTCGGCTATCGACGCGAACGCGCCCGCCGTTGATGGAGGGCTGTCGAACGATCCATGAGTGACCGAGTTCCCTTTCACCGCACCGTCTTCGACCATATCCCGAAGACCGCTGGCACGAGCATCAGCGCCGCGATGGGGGAGGCTCTGGGCGAAAGCGCCCAGAGACGCGAGCGGTCCTGTCCCCACTACCTCGCCATCAGGACGCCGGGAAGGCGGCTGATCGCTTCCCACCTGTGGTTCTATCCCGGGGAGCCATTGGCGCACGACTGGTTTTACGCGACGACACTACGCGAGCCGGTCGATCGGATTCTGTCGCTCTTCTATTTCCATCGAGATTGTCTTGCGACCGAGGACGATCCACACGTCGCTGCCGCGAGCTGCGGCTTGGAATACTACATCTCGTTAGGAGCTGCGCGTGGTGGTTCGCCGGACAATGCGCAATCCCTCCACTTCGCCGGGCGCATGTGCGAGACCCCTGAATGGCTGAAAACGGCCGACCTGATGGCTGCCGCTGTCGCCAGTCTCGAGGCGTACGACTTGGTGGGGACGTTCGATGATGTTCAGGGCTTCACCGATCGCTACTGCGACGCGCTGGCTGTGCCGAGACAGCGTGTGCCCCGCCTGAACGTGACGATCGCCCGAGTCAGCAAGACACACGTGAGCCCAGGAGTCATCAACAGGCTCAACGTCCGTAACACCGTGGATGCCGCGTTGTACGAGTGGGCAAGGCAACGCTGCTCGAGGCCTGATCGACCGCGCCAGCGCACCCGAACTCCCGCTGGACCGGTCAACTTCGGGAATCGCGAAATCGAGATCCTCTCCGTCGTGTGCAGAGGTCGAGACGCGGAGGGAGCGGTCATCCACGGCGGAGACGACATCATTGTCCAGTTGGCGTGCCTGGCGCACCGCGAGGAGCACGATCTCACCGTCGGTATCGCCATCCGCAACGAACGGAACGAGCAGGTATTTGGCACAAACTCACAGGTGCTGGGAAAGTCACTGGGCGTAGCGGTTGAACAGTCGTTCGTCGTGTCCCTGACGTTGCGGCTGGATCTTCCGGCAGGGCGCCACGGGATTACGCTGGCGTTGCACAGAGGACGCACCCACCATGAGGGCTGTTATCACTGGCGTGAGGACGCTGCGTTCATAACCGTCCTGCCAGCCGATGCTGCCACGCAAGCCCGGGCGTCATCCATATTGGGGCGCGGCCGCGACACGAGCACTGTGTCGATTGCGCTCGACCTTGCGCCCGGTCTGAGACAGTCGTCGTACGCAGGCAGAATCGAGGGCAGCCCGTAGACAGGATGAAGCGGCTGGTCCCCTTCGTGCGGTGGTGCGTCCGCTCCACATTGCGAAGACGCGCTCAAAGGCCGCAGGCGAGGAGACCAGACATGGAGTTTGGTGCCCTCGACCTCCACAAGAAAGAAAGCCAGATCCAACGCGTCACGGAACGTGGTGAGGAGCTCGACCGACGCATCGCGACGACGCGCGAGCGGTTCACCGCGCTGTTCGAAGGGCGACGCCCGATGCGGATGGTGCTCGAGGCGTCGACCGAGAGCGAGCGGGTCGTGCCGCACTTCGAGACCCTCGGCCACGGTGACCGTGGCCAATCCGTCGGGCCGATGTATATCGAGCGCCGCCGACGCGTCAAGGCCGCTCGCCGCGATGTCGCGCGTTGGCGGACGCGTGTCACGGGACTGTCATCGCGCGGTGTATCGGCGATCCGCGTCGCAGCGCACGGTGCAGTGGCACCTCGCTGTCCGTCGCGAGCTCACGGACAGTCGACTCACTCTTCCTTCAGCGTCCGCCAGTTTCCGGCGCGGAAATCGATCGCGAAGCCCCTGGGGATACTGCCCCCCCGACACAATCTCGCTTCACGCGTCCGCCAGAATCGGGCGCGGAATCACTCGAAGAGGCCACCTGGGGATACGGGTGCTCCCGACACAATCTCGCTTCACGAGTGCGCAAGTGTCCGGCGCAGAACGAATCGATCAGCACACCAGGGGATGCCGGTCGCCGACACGATCGTGCTCGAAGCGTCCGCTAGAATCCGGCGCGGAATCGATCACGAAGGCCCCCTGGGGTATCGCGTCGCCCCGATACGTTTGCGAGTGTCGGCGCGGAATCGATCACGAAGGCCACCCTGGCAGAACCCGCTTCTCCGACGCGTTACTTGCTTCGCAACGCATGCGATGCTGGACGAGTGCGCCAGTTCTCGGCGCGGAACCGATTGATCAGCCCCCCGCGCGGATACTGGTGCCCCGATACGATCTGGCTTCGAAGCGTGCGCTAGATCCGGTGCGGAACCGATCGATCAGGCCCCTGCGGGATACCCGGTCGCCTGACACGTGCGCGAGTCTGGGCGCGGAACCGATCGCGAAGCCCCCCTGCCGATACCGGTGCTCCCCCGCTACGTTTGCGAGTCTCGGCCGCGAAATCGATCGCGATGCCCCCTGGGCATACCGGTGCTCCCGATACGTTGGCGAGTCTCGGCGCGGAATCGATCGCGAAGCCCACTGGGGGATTACCGGTCTCCCTCGTCATGGCCGCCTTTTCCCAAGCGAAGGCAGGCCGCCGGAGACGGTCGGACTCCGGCGGGAGAGTCGTTCGACTGGTGCTGGCCGGTTATCGGAAGGATACTTTTGTTCATAGTCGAGTCGGCGCTGCTCACGCCTCTGTCGGTAGCGGAGTCCGCTCGCGAACGAGGCGGCGGCGCCATGATCGGCCGATGACGATGCGTAGAGACACACGTGCGCGCACGAAAGTGGTCGTTGTCCGTGACGATCGAACTGCACAATCACGTGTTGGTTGTTGACTTCCAGGACGGTGCCCGTCCGGAACTGCAAGTGGTGGACTCGATCACCTTCCTTAAGAGCGGAGAGATCGATCGGCGCGCTAATCTCGACAGTGTCAGTAGCCCAAGTACGACCTAAGACAGTTCGCCTTATCCAGCGGACGAGAGCATCGAAAATCGCCATGGATGACCGCCCCTACGACTCATTCTACGTGGCGACCGAAGGGAGTGTCCTTTTCGACGGTGGGTCGTTCGCGTCTCGCGTGACAATGCCTGCAGTTCTGGGACTATCAAAGGTCAAAGAAGAGAGTGGCGGAATGGTCTGGTTTCCGAGCACCGCCTGCAGGCCGAAATCGGCAACAGGATCGTCGGCCTTGTCACGCTATGACGAACACGACGATGGCGGCTCCATTCGACTCACCGCAGCCTGGCGTACTCCGCTCGGGCTTGCTCGAGGATCGGGATGTCGCCGTCGGCGTCCTTCCACAGCATGAGAAAAGCCTCGTAGGCAATCTTGGCCTTGGTGGTGTTGCTGGACAACATCAACGCTCTGCCGAGCTGCAGGTGCGCCAGCGGGTCGATCGGATCGCTGACAACGATCCCGCGGTGATCGAGAATCTTCTGGAACTCCGCGGCGGCTTCGTCGGATCGGTGTGCGGCCAGGTAGGCCAGACCACGCACATAGACCGGGTACAACGGTCCGATGAACATCGGAGCGATAGAGGGCGGGATGCCCCGATCATAGGGCCGGGCGAGTTGTAGCAGTTCGATAGCCTTGGAAGCGCCACCAACGTTCGAATCGTCATTCAGTGCGAGAAGTGCGCGGATCGCTGGCAAGTAAATGAATTGGACTGCAGAGTCGGCGGGGAAACGCGTGTCCAGATCCTTCGCAAGGGCTCCTGAGCGAGAAGATTCCCCCGAGAGAGCCAGGGCGAAGGCTGCGCCGTATTCCACATCCCGATCAGTTGAAAGGTCCGCGGCGACCGTCGCGAGCCCCCTGGCTTCAGACACATGTCCGAACAGGGCTTCCCAGAGTGCCGGCCCAATCTCGATGAGAGCTCTCCTTCCCCGCTGGTCCGGCTGCTGATTCAAGTCTGCCGCGCGCTGGGCCATTGACTTCGCCTTTTCTAAGTGACCCGAGTATGCCCAGACGAACGCCTGTCGGTCGTCGATCATGTCTTCGGCGCCGGATTCTTTCTGGCCCCGCGCCAGTTCCCGGTCCATGGCCGCCTGATCGCCTTTCAGGAACGCGATATCGTATCGCTGGATCAACAGTTCAGGCATCTCCAGCTTGCGGTCGGAGGCTCGCTGAAGGGCGTTTTCGGCTTCTCCCAAATGGCCCGCGAACTGCTCGTTGAACGCGAGCTGAAGATACCCAACGACAAAGTTCGGATCGATCTCGACCAGTTGCCTGGCGACTTCGGCACCCTTTTCGTATTGGCCGAAGGTCGGGTACAAGAATGCTCCCAAGAACCCGAGCGGTCCTTTCTCACGCGGATACGTGTGAAGCCACAACTCACAGGTCTCTCGCGCCCTTTCCAAGTTTCCCGTCACCTGCAAATCGTAGGTGGCCGTGATATAGAACTTCTCCAGGTCACTGGCGCGATCACGTAACTCATAGGCTTTCGTGTTGCTTTCTGCGGCGAGCGCCGGCTGTCCGAGAAGGCCGTACGTGAATCCGAGCGACGCGTGGGCCATCGCGAATTTGGGGTCTTTGTCAATCGCCTCCTTGAACAGGGGGACGGCGGCGGCAAGATCTGTCTCAGCAGTGAGGACGCGCTTCGAGCCTGCGCTATAGGCCCTCAAGGCCTCGAGGGACGGCGTCGTCGCCTCTTCGAGCGGAGTGTCGTGCTCCCTGATAGTGGCCAGCGATTCGCCGACTCGGGCTCGAAATGTGCTGGCGATTCGGCTTAGGGCATTCAGGACGTCTTCTTTCTTGGCCGCTTGGACTTGCTCTTCATCGAGGACGTCTCCAGTGCGGCATCTCTTGGCGCGCAACCCGACGACATACTGGCTTCCGAGGCTGGCAATCGAGCCTTCCAGGACAGCAGCACCTGCGGTTCGCTCGCAGATTTCTCTGGCGAGCTGAGGTATCAGACGCGCATCCGCCTTCTGACCCATCAGACCCAGCGTCTTCTGGATCGTTTCGTCGGAGACGAGGCTGAGGAAGGGCGATTGTTCCAGCTGAATCGCCAACCCCTGGCGCAGCGTCCCGTCAAAGACCGGGTCGCCCGTCGTGTTTGTGAAGTCTGCGAGGACAATCGTGTCCTTGTCGGTCAGCCGCAGCGGGCGGTGGACGTACGCATAGCTCGCGACCAACGCCGCCATCGCGGCGGCAGCCGCAACGACAACCGGCCAGCGGCGCGCCGGGATGGCCTTCGCCGCTACCGGCGCCGCGCCGGCGGCCCGGCCCGAGTCCGAATCCCGCTTCAAGCGCCGGAGGTCGTTGTGAATCTCGGACGCGTGGTGGTAGCGCAGCTGGCGATCTTTTTCGAGGCACTTGTCGACGATGCGCGCCAACTCGGCCGGCACATCGGGATTCAGTTGTGGCGGAGGTACAGGAGCGCGGTTGAGAATGGCCTCGAAAATGACGCCCGGGCTGTCCCCGCGAAATGGCCGTGTGCCCGTCGCCATTTCATAGAGCACCACCCCCAAAGAGAACAAATCCGTGCGTGCGTCGAGCGGCTGAGCGCGGACCTGCTCCGGCGACATGTACGACACCGTCCCTACTGTGCTGCCGGGATCGGTCAGCGCCGATGAGGAACGGGGCTGGCAGGCGGAGCGTCGATCGCCTGTGCCGGTGCCGCCATTGCCAGCCCGAAATCCAAAATCATCGGTCCTCGCGCCGTGAGGAGAATGTTGGCCGGCTTGATGTCGCGATGCACGATCCCCTTGGTATCCGCGGCATCCAGGGCATCGGCGACGGCGAGAGCGATGTCGACGAGGACAGGCACGTCCATCGCGCCGCGTGTGAGTCGCTGCTGGAGCGTCTCGCCTTCAAGCAGTTCCATCGCAATAAAGGGCGGATCGGCGCCGACGTCGTAGACCCTGCAGATGTTCGGGTGGTTGAGCGCTGAGGCCGCTCGCGCTTCCCGTTGAAAGCGTTCCAGGGTCTGACGAAGAGACATTCACCCCTGGCGCGAACACTTTGATCGCCACCACCCGTTCGAGACGGGTGTCGGTCGCGCGGTAGACCTCCCCCATGCCGCCAGCGCCCAGCAGCGAGTCGACGTGATACGGCCCGATATCGCTGCCAATGAGCGAATCGTGTTGAGACGTCATCAGCCTGGCGGCGGCATGTATCGCCGGAGTCTCGAAAAATCCACTGCTGTCCTGCGCGAGCAGCGATTCCACCTCGCCCTTGAGCGCCTCGTCGCCCGCGCACGCGTCGTTCATGAATCGGGCGCGCTCGGCTGTGGGTATCCGGAGCGCTTCGAGATACAAACCTTCGACCCGCTGCCACCGGTCGCCGGTCACGGCGACTTGCCCTCTTCCTGGCGCCTTTGGCCTGCCCGGGCGCCAGTTCACGTGTGAGCCACGCCTTCGCGACCTTCCAGTCGCGCATCACGGTCTCAGGAGAGACGTGCAGCGCCTCAGCCGTTTCCTCCACGCTCAACCCGCCGAAATAGCGCATCTCCACGACCTGGCTCTTTCTTTCGTCGACATCCGCCAGCGCCCGCAGGGCATCGTCGACCTCGACCAGATTCTGGCCGGGATCCGACCACCAGCAGGGCTTCGTCGAGCGACACCTTCTGCGCCCCCGCGCCGCGTTTTTGTGAGTGTTTTGCACGCGCGAAGTCGACGAGGATACGGCGCATCAGTCGCGCGGATATCGCGAAAAAGTGCGCGCGGTTCTGCCACTGCACCTGATGGATATCGACCAGCTTCAGATACGCCTCGTTCACGAGCGCGGTGGCTTGCAACGTGTGGCCGGCGCGCTCGCCTCCCATCGACCGGCGCGCAAGTCTCCTGAGCTCGTCGTACACGAGCGGCGCGAGCGCCTCGAACGCCGACTCATCTCCCGCACCCCAGGCCACGAGCAGCTGAGTCACTTGCATCGACGGTGGGGTGTCGGTGTTCTTCTTGGGTGGAATGCCGGATTCTAGCATGTGCCCCGCAATTCGCTGATTCTAAAGGCGTGACCGCCATTTCTCCTTGTGTGCCAGTTCTTGACAGCGGTTTCCGCCTTTCTTGAAGAGGAGGAAACAAAGTGCGAGCCCGACCCTGCGGGAGCAAGAAGTCCCGCGTGACGCGATGCAGTTCATGAATGCAACAAGGAGACACGATGAAATTGAGCACACGGGTATCCATGTCGGCGGTGAGCCTCCTCACCGCGCTGATGCTTCCGATGCGACCGGCCGCGCAAGAACAGTCGGCGGCGCGACACGAGAAGGGACGGCCACGCTATTCGGTCGCCGACCTCGGCCCGTTCACCCCGAACTTCATCGCAGACAATGGCGTCGTGGCCGGTCTGGCGACCGCCCCGGACGGCACCCAGCACGCTGTCCTCTGGTACCACGGACAAAGAGTGAACATCGCCAAACCTGGACTCGGCGGGCCGAACAGTGGGGCGTTCGGCGTCAACCAAAATGGTCAGGTGGACGGTCAAGCTGAAACCAACACGACGGATCCAAACAGCGAAGACTTTTGCCGGTATGGTACCGGCCTCAAGTGTGTGCCGTTCCTATGGCACAACGGCGTGATGACGCGGCTCCGGACGCTCGGGGGCAACAACGGCACGGTTGGCGTCATCAACAGTCGCGGCGAGGTGGCCGGTCTTGCAGAGAATCGCACTCGGGACCCGGAGTGCGTATCCCCGCAAGTCCTCGATTTCCAAGCTGTGATCTGGGGGCCGGGACCTGGGGAGATGCGAGAACTCATGCCCCTTCCGGGAGATTCTGTTGGCATGGCCCTCGGAATCAACGACAAGGGCCAGGCTGTCGGCGGGTCGGGCCGGTGCGGGAACACGTCCCTTCCTCCGATCGCCTATGCGTCGCACGCGGTACTCTGGGACACAGACGGCTCGGTCCATGACCTCGGCAACCTCAGCGGGACGGAGTTCAATATGGCGTTATCTCTCAACAATCACGGTCAGGTGGTTGGTGTCTCAAACCCGCCAGGCGGGGCGACGCCACTCGACGCCCACGCCTTTCTGTGGACTCCGGGCACTGGCATGCGGGACCTTGGCACGCTTCCCGGGGACGTTGCGAGCGTCGGTTCGGCGATCAATGACGACGGCGACGTGGTCGGCGCCTCGTTCGACGGGGACGGGAATCCACGCGCATACGTCTCGCGGAACGGCGTGATGCACAGTCTCAACGACCCCCTCATTGCGCCCGACTCCCCTCTTTCTCTGCTGTTCGCCACGGCAATCAACTCCCGCGGGGACATCGTCGGCTTCGGAGTGACCAGCGCCGGCGACGTTCATGCCTTTCTGGCGACCCCGAGCAGCCGCGATCATCGGTGATTCGCCTAGATGAGCGCCCGACGTGGCAGGGCGCTCATCCTCCACCGCTACGCGGTTCGGACAGTGCGCGCGGCAGCTTCACTTAGCTGGCTCCGACCACGCTGTAATCTGGTCGCGTCGCCCATGAAGAATCCTGGCGATCATAACGTCGCCAGCATGGCGATAGTAGATAACGTAGTTCTCGACCGCAAACCGTCCCCACAGTCTCCCCGAACAGGGTCGATGTGGGAGTAATGGAGAGCACTGGCGAGCACGAGCTGCGACCGTGGAACGCGAACAGAATCAGCGACTTGGACCAACAAGGCGCGTCATTGCTGCATTATCTGCGAATTGCCAAATAGGGTTCGACTCCCGCCGCCTCACTATCTCTCGGTGTTGGGATCGGACCGACACGCCGACTCGCACCTGCTACTGTGGTACCTTGACTGGACGTAGCTAACGGCGGCCCTACCGACCCTCACCGACCCACCCTGTCCACGCTGTCCGGACAGTCGCGGCGTGCCGATTGGGTTGTCGGTCAGGCCCGCTCACCGCGTCCTGACGTTCCGGTGTCAAACCTGCACGCAGGAGTGGGAGCACGCATTCACCGAAATGGACTGGCGGCTCGCGCTCCACAAAGACGCCAGACAACGACCTTAGTCCCACCCGCGGCCGACGCGTCCAGCCGCGAGAAGCTGAACGGCCTTGTCTCTCCGGCGGACGAGAAGGACGAGAAGGACGAGAAGGACGAGAAGGACGAGTCGCGCTACGGGGCGACCTCACGAATGGTTGACGCTTACGCAGTTCGCCCAGGCGAGCGTAATGTCACGCTCCCTCGGTCGTGATGGCGTGGGAGCTCCAGAGTGCCAGAACAGCGCGATTTGCCGGCCGACGCCGTCAGCGTGCAGCGTGCGACGCCGGACATGGCTCCGGTGCTGCGCAATCTCCTGGAGCTCTATCTACGCGATCTGAGCGACATCTTCCGGATCGAGCTCGGGCCTGAGGGCCGCTTCGGGTACGACAAACTGGATTTCGACTGGGCAGAGCGGGCGGTGCGCTACGCATTTCTGATTAAGTCCGGAAACTCCGTAAAGCTGTCGCCGAGCGTATCAGCGAGTCAACAGGCGGCCCAGGGCTGGACCGGCGAAAAAGATGGCCAGCGCGACGGAAGCGATACGCACGAAGGTGCGGGGAGGGCGGAACGATACGCCCTCGGCAAGGCCGATCGATGCCCCGACGAGCAGCGCGACGAGGTGATGGCCGGACAGGACGCAGGCCAGCATCAAGGCCCAACAACTGACGAGACACCACGAACCCACGGCCAGCCCTGCCCTGACGCAGTCCCGATCCGCCCCCCGGCCGGCCGGGGCGATGACGGGCTCATGTCCGTATGCCATCACCATTGCGCGTTCGCGGATCGGGAGCCACGCCCAGCCTGCGGCAACGGCAAACACCGCGACGGCGAGCCACTCCGAGTGCGTCCACGGGATGGTACGCGCCGCTGCCGCCAGCGTCCCGAACGCCGACCAGGGGACAAGGTAGCCGATCAGGAACAGACCCATCGCCCGATGGCGGCGCTCGGCGAAGCTGCGAATCGCCACGTCGCGCGCTTTCGTGGCCATCACCGGCAGCATCATGGCGATGACCATCAGGTGCCAGTATCCAATCTCCCCTGCGAGGCTCAGATGATTGGCGTGCCTGCCTCCCGACGCGGTCATCCCGTGCTCGACGACCGGCAGCCAGGTCGCGAGACCGAGACCGACCACCCACCACTCCGGATGCGCCCAGAGCAGTTCCCCGGCTCGAGGCGCGCGATCGGCGAGCACGCTCATTCGAAGTACAGGCTCACGCGACCGACGGTCACGTTCGCCGGCGCCTGGCCGCGCGCCGGAACGAACGAAACGCGCAGGTTGTTCGGATCCCAATCCGGCAGCGTCGAGACGTGCGCGTACAGGTTGGTGATGTCGAGCGCGTAGTGCAGGCCGGAACCGCTGCTGATCGCGCTCTTCTTGCTCGATTCAACCAGCCCGAACATCGGGAGCCGCCCGACGAACAGATTCGGATGGTCCTTGGGATTCTGGCCCTCGGGGACATTGAGGTAAACGTCATACGACGGCGCCGGCTCGCTCGACACGAGCTTCTCGATGTTCAGGAACACGCGGCGCATGGCGCCGCTCGCTGCGGCGGCTCCCCGCTTCGCGGCTTTGGGCTTCGCGGCGAACGTCGCGCTCGTGACGGGGCTGTTCAACTTGAACGAGCCTCTCGTGGCTCCGACCATTTCCGTAAGCGTCTTCCTGGCTTTCTTTGTCATCTTGGCCGCCGCTGGTTTGTGAATTATCGCAAGCGCCGGCGTCAGAGGATCGCTGGTGTCATCATACGAATACGACAGCGGCGCGGCTTTGGTGTCGATCACCTGGTTCGAGGACATCTTCACGGCCGCGGCGTCGGCGTCTCTGAAGTCGAACCGCACACCGGTCAGCCATTTGCTGACCGCGGGATTGGCGTGGCCCGGGTCTCGATCCAGCCACACCTGCCACAGGCGATCGATGTTTGCGTGATGCAGCCAGAAAATCGGATCGAGCGCCGCCGTGGAAAACTGCTGCATCCAGCCGCCGACGGCCATGTGCATGCTCCCGTGGGGACCCAGTTCGACGGACCCAATGAGACCGCCGCCATGCATGAAGTTTGTTTGAGGACCGCCAAAGCCCGTGCCGAAATCGAAGCTCTGGAAGTCCGGCTCGCGGAGCGGATTCGCGATGGCGACGTCGGCGGCGTCCGCGAATTGTCTGCCGCCGTTGCAATCGCTCGTGCGGGTGGCGACAAACAGTCCGTTCGGTGTGCCGTCGGCCTTGGTCGCGGCGCGAAATGGAACGGGCAGCAGCCGCGCGTTCGGGTCTCCGGCGTCGCTATAGTTCCAGTACGGCAGGGCCCAATCCGCTGGGCCACCGAGCCTCACCACCTCGGCGCCGACGATGGCTTCGAAGAAGTGGAGATACATCCGGTGCCACGACAGGAAGTACCAGGAGCCGTGCTGGCACTGGTTCCAGTATTTCTTCTGTTCGGCGTTCGACGGGAGCACATCCGCAGCCGTGGCAAGCGGGTCGCCCTGGCGCACGTATTCGTGAATCGCGCCCTGATACCGCCAGCTGGTCGGGTCCGCAATCGGCTTCGCCTTCATCGCCGTGACGGCACGCTCGTACCAGTCGAGCGTTTTGTCAGTCGCCTTCAGTTTCCACACGTTCTTTCGGATGCGCGCCACCAGTCACCTCCGCATTAACCAGCAAACGGCTCAGCTGGAAGCTGTGCGTCCGCTGAATGCGTCGTTTCGGAAAGACCGGATTCTACAACCTTGCTCCGGAAAGCATCTGCGTATTCGGATGCTCCACGAGGTTCTGTGAAAAAGATTGGATACTATTCGCATGAAGCGACCGACGGCTGACAAGCGTGGCGTCGACGAGTACATCGCGGGTTTCCCGCGCGCCGTTCGGGCCATCCTCAAAAAGATCCGCGCGACGGCCGCCGCCGCCGCGCCCGCTGCGTCTGAGAAGATCAGCTACCGCATGCCGGCGTTCGTCCAGAACGGGATCCTGATCTACTTCGCCGCGTTCAAGAATCACATCGGGGTGTTTCCGCCCGTGTCAGGCGATCCGCGTCTCGAGCGATCGCTGGCGCCATACATGGGGCCGAAGCGGAATCTCCAGTTCCCGATCGATGAGGCCGTGCCGTACCACTTGATCAAGCGGATCGTTGCGCTCCGGCTCCGTCAGAATCTCGCGAAGGCGGCCGCGCGAAAACACCGACGCTAGCCCGGCGCCGGCCGGCAGCTCATGGTCATTCCTGGTCAATGTGGCGACCGACTCGACGGCGTCGAGCCTGAGCAACTGGGGCTGGCAACACGGCGCTACTCGTTGACGCAGTCGCCGTCGCGAGTATTTGAGGGTGGTGTTCACCAGGCGGCTTCGCGAAGTCACTCGACGCGGGCGGATCAGGTGCAACGTCCGCATCTGGATGCGTCCGCAGTGTGAAAGTGGGCGGCCGCTATCGTTCGTCATGGCGCGCGGAAGAGCTGCGTATTTTTTGGAAACGCCTGAGGTGAACGGGGCAGTTTCGTGCGGTTGTGGCCTGCTTTTTGCTCCTGCACAAACCCACTCGCTCGCGTCGCCCAACATGTCCTTTTTCTATACGGTACCGATCGGTGTGTGGCTTCTCGTGCTGGCGGGCCTCGTCGTTTGTCACGCCATCCTGTGGATACGCCGCACGCTCGTCTTCGAACGGCGCGCGAGGCGCGAGGCTGAGTCCGCGCTCACGCGGACACGTCAGCTCGAAGCGCTCGCAACGGCGCTGCTGAAAGGGTACACGTCACTCGACATCAGTGAGGCGGCGCTCGCGGAACTGCTGCCGGCAGTCGAGGCGTCCACGGCCGCGATCGCTCTCGTCAATGAGGACAATACCGAGCTCGCGGTGATCCACACGCTCGGGTTCGCCGATACCGACGCGAACCCGCCGGCCGTCCCGCTGGCGTGGCAGACGCTGCTGACCGACGCCTGGCGCAGACGTGAGCCGGTCGTGTGGGCGTCGCAGGCACATCGGCAGCGAGCTTTCGCGCATCTCGCGGTCGATCCTCTCTTTGATCGATGCGACGCGGGTATCGTGTGGCCGCTGCTCGTTGCCGGCCCTCCCCTCGGCGTCGTTTCGCTTGGCTTTGCGCGCGCGCATGCGTCGCCGGCGGACGAGCGGCCATTTCTTCAGTCTGCGGCCCAGCGGATCGCACACGCGCTCGATCGCGCGGGGCGAAGCGAGCAAGCCGAGCGGGCGCGCGCGCATGCCGAGGCTTACCGCGAGCGCGCCGATCTCGAGCTCCGCGAGCGGCAGCGAATCGAAGAGGCGCTTCGGGAGAGCGAAGTCCAGTACCGGTCACTTGCCGCTCGAACGGCCCGCCTGTATACGTTGAGCGCGGGATTGTCCCAGTCCGTCAGCCTCGAGGCCATTGCCCGGGTAATCGTGCGCCAGGGAAAGCCCGTGGCAGGGGCGTCCTCCGGCCTGGTGGCGCTGCTCGTCGACGGGCAGTTCGAAACGCTGTACGCCGAAGACAATCCGCCCCAGGTCGGACCTGCCGGCCGCTGGTTCCCGGCGGAATCCGGGCTCTGCTGCACCGCTGCCGTCGAGAGCGGCGCGGCCGTCTACGTCGGCTCCTTCAGCGAGTGGCAGCATCAATACCCGCGATCGGCGGCAAGAGCCGCGGACGGGGGGTACGAATCGGCCGCGGTGCTTCCGCTGATGGTCAAAGGATCGGCGATCGGCGTACTGGAGTTCTATTTCACCGCGCCGGTCAATTTCGACGAGGGGTACCGCGCGCTCCTGACGTCGGTGGCGCAGCACGCGGCGCAAGCGATCGATCGCGCCCGGCTGTACGAAGCGACCCAGCAGGCACGCGCCGACGCCGAGGCCGCGAATCAATCGAAGGACGATTTCCTTTCAATTGTCTCGCACGAGCTCCGCACGCCGTTGAGTGCGGTCCTGGGCTGGGCGTCGATGCTGCGCAGTCACACACTGGACGAGGCACGCGCGCCCCGGGCCATCGAGGCGATCTTCAACAACGCCACGCGGCAGGTGCACCTGATTGACGAACTGCTCGACGTGTCCCGCATCGTCGCCGGCCGTGCGTCCATGGACGTCCGCGTCGTCGACCTGACCGAGCGCGTCAGCGCCGCGGTCGAGACCGTCCTGCCGGTGGCCGAAGCGAAAGGCGTTGATGTTCACCTCGAACCAGGGTCTGGCCGTCCCTACGTGTCCGCCGACCCGCACCGGCTCGAGCAGGTGTTCGTCAACCTGCTCGGCAACGCCGTCAAGTTCACGCCGGCGGGCGGACAGGTTACGGTGCAGATCACCGCACCGGATCGGTCGATTGACGTTCGCGTCATCGACACGGGCCGCGGCATCGATCCCGCCTTCCTCCCCCACATATTCGAACGCTTTCGCCAGGCGGACGAGACGACGGCCCGGCGTGCGGGTGGGCTCGGGCTCGGCCTGTTCATTGCGCGGCGGCTGGTTGATGCGCACGGGGGGCGGATCCGCGCGGAAAGCGGCGGCGAAGGCCGTGGCTCGACGTTCATCGTGTCGCTGCCGGCCGCGACCGACGCCCAGGCCGCGCACACGCTCCCGGACAAGACATCTCCTCCGCCGGATGTCCAGCGGGCGGGGCTGCCCTCACTCGCCGGTCTGCGGGTCCTGCTCGTGGACGATGAGGCCGAGGTGCGCGACGTGATGGCGTCCGTGCTCGGCGACTGCGGTGCGCTCGTGACGTCTGTCGCGTCGGCTCGCGAAGCGCTGACGCTGCTCAAGGGCGGCCAGCGGGTGAACGTCCTGCTGTCGGACATCGCCATGCCGGGCGAAGACGGCTACGAGCTGATTCGACAGGTCCGCGCGCTTTCGAAGAATGTGGCCGACCTTCCGGCGGCGGCGGTCACCGCATTCGCCGGCGCACAGGAACGCGAACGCGCGCTCGCCGCGGGCTTCCAGATGCATCTTGCGAAGCCCCTTCTTCCTGAGACGCTCGCCCACGCTGTGGCGAAGCTCGCCGCCGTTAACAGCGCGTAAGGTCAGCTCCCCTGGCCCGCGGGCGGCACGTCAACGCGCGCAGGCGAAGTTCTCGGCGCGATCGATGCTGCCAGTGCCTTTGTACCTGGCGATCTGAGGATAGGGACAGAGCGGACGCGTCCGCGTCACGCGCCCTTCGATCACCTGGGCGGCGAGGATCTCGGACGGCGCCTTCCCCTGCTCGCGCCACTGCTCGAGCGCGGCGAGCATGTCGAACTCGTTGGGACCGTCGCCGCCGCCGCAGTGTCCCATTCCCGGCACCATGAACAGGCGGACGGCTCCTGCCGCCGTTTCGCCGCCCATGGTCTTCACGACGCCGTTGTAGTAGTTGACCGACTCGCGGGGTGGGATGTTCTGATCCGCCCAGCCGTGGTACATCAGGAGCTTCCCGCCGCGGCTGACAAACGGCGTCAGGTCCGTGGAGGTGGCGGCCAGGATGCCGCGGTCGGCCTGTCGAGCGGCGTCGAGCTGCCGGCCGAGATCGAGCGTCCGGTAATCCCAGTTGGGATCCTTCATCACCACGAACCGCAGGAGATCGTTGTACATGGAATGCGGCTGGTTGCCCGCGACCGAACTCCACTGCAGTTCGCTCCCGGGTTCGAGACCGCTCGAGATCTGTGCGCCCGTCTTCGGATCGACGACCGGCGCGTAGATACGGCGCGCGGCAGCGACTTGCGCCTTCGTCAGGCAACCGGGGCCGTCACCGCTCTTGCACTCGAGCGCTGCGGGGTCGAACCGGCACGACGACGGGTCGGCGATGAGGCCGTCCTTCAGCCCGTCGAGCGCATCGCACGTGTCGAGCGCCGCCTGGTGGAGCACTTGGTACTTGCCGGCCGGAATGAAGCTCTCCGGGGTCACGTGTGTCGCCTGCGCCATGCCGAGCGTCTGAAACGCCACGTCGGTGCGGTTGTAGCCTGGGGCGCCGGCGATGATGCCGTCGAAATCTCCGGGAAAGCGCTGGGCTTCCATGAAGGACATCCGGCCGCCGCCGGAACACCCGTTGAAATACGAAACGCGCGGTTTCTCGCCGTAGAGCGCCGCGACCGTCGCCTTGCCCTGCACCGCGGTTTCGTGGACCGAGCGATATCCGAAGTCGATCAACTTCTCCGGGTGGCCCATCGCGAAGCTGGCGTCCGCACCCGTGTGGCCGGTGTCGGTTGAGGCCGCCGCGTAGCCGCGGCGCAACGCGTCGCCGAGCGGTCCGTATTGAACGGAGCCGCCCCAGGCGCCGTTGCCCACCTGCAGAAACTTGCCGTTCCAACCGGCCATCGGCAGCCAGACTTCAGACCTGATGTCCGAGTCCGCCGACGGGGTGATCTTCAAGGTCACGCGGCAGAACGCCGGAAGCGCTGCCGCGCCCTTTGCCGCCGCCGCGCCACCGCCCGGCGCGGCGAACTTCCCTGCGCCGACGGCCTCGCTCAGCGTGACCGCCGTGTCCGGCAGGGACAGCGAGCGGGCCAGGTTCTCGCACGCCGTCGCCGAAACGGCGCCGTTTTCGGCCGACACCACCGCAACGAGGAAGAGCGCGCACGCCAGGGCCGTCGCCGCCCAGGTTCGCATGATCAGACGTTCACCTGGCGCGCGATGAACGCTTTCACCATCTCGCGGGCGCGATCCGTCTGCGGCCCGGGCTTGGCGACCCATTCGTGCTCGCAGCCGTCGAACACGTGAAATTCGCAGGAGCCGCCCGCCTTCTTGTACGTCGCGGCGAACTGTTCCTGAACCGCCGGGCGCACGTTGTCGTCGAGTGCGCCCTGCATGATCAGCAGCGGAACGAGGCTCACCGGTTCGTGCCGCTCCAGGATTTCCTGCGGGTTGCTCTCGTGGATCGTCTCCCACGGCTTGAAGAACGTCGTATGGTTCTTCACCATGGCGTCGCGCTTCAACGTCTCCGCGTTCTGAAAGCGCGCGACCGGGTTGCTGACCGGCGAGCGCATCGCGGCATACGCAATCGTCGCATCGACGTTCGCGGCCTCAGGCAGCGGATGGGCGTTGTAGCGGGGATCGCGCGGACGCATCCCGAGCAATTCCGCGACATGCCCGCCGCTCGAGCTCCCGTATACCCCGACCTTCGATGTATCGCCGCGCCACGATGCGCCCTTCGCCTTGAGCCAGCGCACGGCGAAGTTGGCGTCCTGGATACTCGCAGGGTACGGCGCCTCGGGCGCGAGCGTCATGTCGATCGCGACGACCAGCAGCCCGCTTGCGGCCAGGGCGCGATCCATCGGCTCTTCGGCGAACCGATCCTTCGCATTCCACGCGCCGCCGTGCAAATCGAGCACGATGGGAAACGGTCCGGGTCCCTTCGGTTGGTAGATCCGGGCCATCAGCATCCGTCCCGCCGCGTTGCGCCGCAGTTCCGTCTCGGTGACGTCGAGGTCGAATCTGGCGCCCGGATCGTAAGCGGACGCCCGGCTGGCGGCTGCGGCCGCGACGGCATCGAATGACAGCGCCAGGAAAGTGGCCCTGGTGAGAAACGCGCGACGGCCGAACGGAGCAGCGGTCATACGGGACCTCCTGGGGTGACCTTCGCGGTCCTTCCCGGCGTAGCGACACGACTATCCAACAAACACGCCGCGACCGCAATGGATTTTCGTTCAGGCCCGGCCTCGACGGTGCGTCTTTTCTTACAGTCGTGATCCGGGTGGCTCAGATGATGCAAGGTGGTGATGTTGTGCTATCGGGGACGCACGAGCCCCTCAGAAGGGAGCGTCACGTGAAGAGACTGATCATCGCCTGCGCGATGTGCATATGCGTCGTATCAGCCACCGTTGCGTCAGCCGACACGCTGGTCCTCAAAGACGGCACGCGCATCGAGGGTACGATCGTCGGCGTGGTCGAACGGACCATCACGTTCCGGCGTGCTGATGGCGTGTCGCGTCAGTACCCGGCCAGCGAGGTGCGTGCGGTGGAATTTCTCACGCTCGACGGTGCGATCTCCCGAGCATCAAATTCCGGCGGACTCGCCGTGCCCGCCGGCACCGAGCTTGTCGTTCGAACGGTCGAGGCCATCGACTCGCAAAATGCCCGCACGAATCAGACGTTCGGCGCGCTGATCGAACAGAGCGTCGAAAACGGCGCGGGCACCGTGATCGTCCCTGAAGGCTCCCACGCCCGGCTGATCATCAGGCACTTGACGTCAGGCGGCACGACCGGCAGCCCCGAGATGGCGGTGGACATTCAGTCGATTGAGGTCGACGGGCGAACCTACGCGGTCAACACGACCGATCTGACTGTCGAGGGCGATACGGGCATCGGCAAGAACAAGCGGACGGCACAAACCACCGGCGGCGGCGCCTTGCTGGGCACGATCATCGGGGCGATCGCGGGCGGCGGCAAGGGCGCCGCGATCGGCGCAGTGGTCGGCGCAGCCGGCGGCGCGACCGCTCAGGTGCTCACGCGCGGGACCGATGTGCGCGTGCCGGCGGAAACGATCCTGAGGTTTCAGCTGGACCGGGCGGTGGTGCTGCAGCCCGAGCGATAGATACTCAGAAGTCCATCCTGTCCCGCGGTTGTCGGCGGGATCGCCCGTCGACAGCCGCACACCCGTCGGCCGATTCTCCTCCCTTCGGCGATTGGCGTATGCGGTAATCTCTGCCAGTCAGGCGCAGCCCCGTCATGCGCGCCCAGACCCGGAGGTACTCGTGGCCGATCAGAGGGACACCACAGGATTCTCGCGCAGGCAGTTCCTCGGCCGCACGGGCGCGCTCGCCATCGGCGGCGCCCTGAGCCGTACGCCCTTGTCGGCGCAGGGACAACGGCCCGTACCCGAAGCGGCGGGCGCCGACCGGGCGCTGCTCCTCGTCAACGGCCGGATTCACACGATGGATCAGAACAAGCGCATCGTCTCGCAGGCGCTGATCCGGAACGGCCGCTTTGCCGGCGTGGGAAACAACGTGGCTGTCCGGGGCGCCAGCGTCAGGCGAATCGATTTGAAGCAGCGGACGGTGATTCCCGGCCTGATCGACGCGCACAACCACATCGTGCTCGTCGGGAACCGGCCCGGATGGCACACGCCGCTCGAGCACGTCTTCACCATTCCTGAGGCGATCGACGCACTGAAGGCGCGCAGCGCGGGCGTACCGGCCGCCGAGTTCATTACGACCGTTGGCCCCATCTCGGCGATGCAGTTTGCGGAACGACGGCTGCCGGAGCTGGCCGAGCTCGATGCGGTACCGACGACCCGTGTACATCCAGGCCGCGCAAGGCGGCGCGAGGACGAACGGCCAGGGAAAGGCGTGGCTTGAAGCGCGAGGCGTGATGGTCGCATCAGACGGCGCGATTATGGGACCGTCGCTCGGAACCGCCCTGCAGGCGCTCCGAAAAGAGCTCCTCACGCCTGACACCAGAAAGCGATCCGCGCTGGGCGCCCTCGAGTACTACGCGAGCCTCGGCGTCACGACGCATCGCGACTGCGGGGCATTTCACTCGGACGAGCCGTCCGGAGGCATCGCCAGCGAGAACACGTACACGATGCACAATCCGTTTCTCGCGCTCCACCACGAGAGACAGATGCCGGCGCGGCTGCGGATTGAGTTCCTGCACCAGGACTCGCCCACCGCCAACCCGCCGCTGCCGACGCTCTCACAGCGGCTGAGGAACTCGTTTCCGTTCTTCGGCGACGATTGGATCAGGACCGGGGGCATTGGCGAATTCACCGGCGGCGGCATCGATGGACTGCGCGCGATCGCACGGGCCGGCTGGCGCGCCGAGGATCACGCCCTGAACCTCGCGGGCGTCACCAACCTGATCAAGGATCGCGAAACGGTGAACACGGAGATTCCGCTCGCCGATCTGCGATGGATCATCTCGCACGTCCCGGAGTTTCCCGTCGATCTGGCGAACCGCATGCACGCCATGGGCATGGGCGTGCTTCTCGGCTGGGGACCGCTCCGCAACGGCGTCAACCTCGGGCCGCCGTACCGGATGCTGATGAATCACCCGATCAGGAAGGGCTTCCACTCCGACGGCGGCGACATCACCGTCATCAATCCGTGGCTCAACTTCTACACGATCGTCACCGGCCGGAATCTCGCCGGCCAATCAATCCTCGGCGATCAGACCCTCACGCGGCAGGAAGTGCTCTGGCTGGCCACGGCGGCCAACAAATGGTTCATCCGGGAAGACGACCTCGGTTCGATAGAAGTGGGCAACCACGCCGACCTCGCGATTCTCGACCGCGACTGCTTCACCGTATCGGACGAGGACTTCAAACGCACCCGCTCCCTCGCCACCATCGTCGGGGGATTGGTCGTGCACAACGAAGGGGTCGTGTAGCCGCGAGCCGGCTATCGGACGTGTTCCGAGTGGTCTACGTGCGGGACGCCGACATCAACCATGCCCATCAGGCCACCGTCCGCGTGGTCGAGGATGTGGCAGTGGAACATCCAGCTTCCCTGGCGGTCGTCGTACCGCACGACCAGGCGAAGGGTCTGGTCGAAGGGCACGTTGACGGTGTCCTTCCATTCGAGCGGTCGAACCGGCTCGCCTCTTTCGTCGAGCACCTGGAAGAAAAACCCGTGCAAGTGGAACGGGTGCGACCACTTGGTCTTGTTGACGATGGTCCACACCTGCGTCTCGCCGTTCTTTGCCGCAATCGGATGGTTCTTCGCGAACGGCACGCCGTTCACGCCGTACACGAACGTGCCGTTTCCGAGCTGGGCGATCGTGAAGTCGATATTCACGCTGGTCGCCCCCTCGGTGCTGATCGGTTCGATCATGCGCCGGGCCCCGGACAGCACCGACACGGGCGGCCCGGAGTACGCCGCGGTGTCGGCGAGGGCGATGACGATCAGATCGTCGGCGCTCCTGAACTCGACGCTGCCGTATCCCCTGTTATAAGGAATTGTCCGGACGATGATCTCGCGGCCGGGCGCGCGCCGCGGCACCACGATCACGTCCGCACGCTCACCAGGCGCCAGCACGAGCGTGTCGGATTCGACGGGGTACTCCGTCAAGCCGCCGTCCCCTCCGATGCGCGTGATCAGCTCGCCGTCGAGATCGATTCCGAAAAACCGGCTCTTCGCGGCGTTGACGATGCGCCACCGCTGGGGCGCGCCGGAGCGAGCCTCGATCCTGGGGCGGACGCGGCCGTTGACGAGCACCACGTTGCCCTCGCGGCCGAACGCCATGCCGGTTGACCCGCCGCTGTCCGGTGACTCGAGGCTGCCGTGGTCGTCGATGCCGATGTCGCTCAATACGAGCACCGTCTGATCGGCGACGTTCACCGGATCGGCCGGATCCTCGACGAGCAGCGCCCCGTACAGGCCGAACCCGACCTGCGCGGCCGACAGGACGTGAGGGTGATACCAGAAAAGACCTGCGTCAGGCACCACGAAGTCGTAGGTGAACGTCCCGCCGGTCGGCACCGGGGGCTGCGATACCTCGGGAACCCCGTCCATCTGGATCGGCACCCGGAGACCGTGCCAGTGAATTGTGGTCTCCTGCGGCAGGTGATTCGAAAAGTGCACGATGAGGCGGTCGCCCACGTGCACGCGCAGCAGGGGTCCGGGAATCCCGCCGTTGTAGGTCCACGCATCCACCCGTTTGCCCGGCGTCAGGTCGACGGATGCGATGCGCGCTTCTATGTTGACTTCGACGATGTGGGGATCAGGGTTGAGGTCGGGAGCTTCGGCGAGCCGGAGCTCCTTGTCCCAGCCGGGCGGCTGCAGGCTTTGCGATTGCGCCAGGACCGGCGAAGCCGCGAGCGCGAGCATGACCAGGACGAGGCAGCCAGTCTCGCGCGCACGCGCCACGTTAAACATGTATTTAGAATATACTTTATAGGGTCTCCTCGTGCAACTGACACAGTTCTCGGACTATTCGCTTCGCCTGCTGCTCTATCTGGCCGCTCACCCCGATCGCCTGGTGCCGATCGAGGAAGTCAGCCGGGCCTACGGGGTCTCGCATCATCACCTGGTGAAGATCGTGCAGCTGCTGGTGGACCGGAAGTTCATCGCCAGCACGCGAGGCCGCGGCGGCGGGCTGCGGCTGAACCGGCCGCCGGCCGAGATCAACGTCGGCGCGCTGGTGCGGATTACCGAGCCGCACTTCGACCTCGTGGAGTGTTTCGATCGGACCACGAACACCTGTCCGATCGAGCCGGCGTGCGGACTGAAGCAGGTGCTGCGCGACGCCGGGCGCGCGTTTCTCGATGTCCTCGACCGACGCACGCTGGCTGACTTCGTGCCGCGTGCGCCCGAGCTCATTCGGTTATGGCAGCGGCCCCGGCACTAGCGGCGGTGAACCACGCGGCGGGATCGTACCGGCACGACATCAGCGATCACGACGACAGGGGGATGTGACGCGTCGGCAGCCTGCTGGTTGATGCCGCCCTGTGCGAGCGCTGTCAGCGTCTCGTCGGCCAGTTTCTCCTCGTCCAGCGTCTCCTGCAGGAGGTCCGCCGCTTCGGCGTGTCCCATGTCACGGGCCCACGCCACGAGCGTGCCGTATGCGGCGATTTCGTAGTGCTCCGCCCGCTGGCCGGCGGCGATCAGGCACGCATCCATCGTGGCTTCGTCGAAGTCGCGTTCCATGACCGCCTTGGCATCCTCGATGATGCCGGCGATGCTGTCGCAGTGCTTCCCGCGGGGCTGCTCGTCGAGGCTGTCGAACACCTGCTCGAGACGCTGCACGTGCCCGAGCGTTTCCTTCAGGTGCGTCTCGAAAGCGGCGCGCAACTGCGGCGACGTTGACGCACGCGCGAGCCTGGGCAGCGCTTTGGTCAGCTGTTTCTCGGCATCATACGCATCGCGCAATTCGTCGAGGAACGCGTCGTGGAGTCTTCCCGTCTCAGCCATGGCTCTTCTCCTCGCAGACCTTCGATTTGCAAGCGATGTTCCGGTGATGCGGCCTTGAGGCGGTGCCCCGCTACTTTTTCGATTCGACGCGGACGTCAGGCGGCGTCGGCACGGCGGGGCCGAGCCGGCACTGATTCTGCGCGCCGAGCGGCGCACCGTCGGTACCGCCACGCAGCCACTGGCTGCTCGCAATCAGGCGGTAATCGCCGCGGCGACCGACATGACATCATCTGGCTTTTGAACTGCGCCAGTGATGGGAACAGTTTGCCGGGGGGATACCGGGCTGAATCGGCTTCTTGATCGTGATCGCCGGCATCTGCTGGTTCGTGTGCTCGTCGAACGCAAGCCGCGGTCGGACTACCGGACCACATCCGGGAACAGGATGCCACGCCGATTTTCGCCTGCAGCCAGCAGCTTTCGACGTGTTCGCTTGAATCGTGTCCCGCCGGGCGGGCAGGCCAGCCGGGGCACGCGCCGTCTTCGGCCATGCTCATCGATGGTGTGTTCTTATGTCCTGACGGACCGCTGCGTGTCGACTGGCCGCATGAATGAGCCATCCGGCGAGCGGCGCAGGAACCGGACATCGACCAGAGCGTCTAGCAGGGCCTGAGAAGAGACAGCGTCAAGTCCCCAAAGGCGACTGGCTTGCGCGGGAGTCAATCGAAGGCCCGGCATTTCCCGAAACTCACCTTGGACTCGTCGGAGTGTCTCTTCGATCGTACCGACGCGTTCGAACGCCATTGCGCACCTCCGCAGTCTGCGTAATCGGGGATGACGGCAACCGCGTAGCAACCTTCGTACCAATCTTGGTGCATTACCTTCAAGGCTCAGTTTGCACGTATTGCGGACAAGTTTGGCGCCTCTTCGTATCTGAGATCCCTCGCATGAAAACGCCATGCGAGATCGAACGTGAACATATGTCCGGAGCACTGTACGAATCCACGACACAATGTCCGCAAACGAACGCGCTCTTCTGGCGAATGGGTTTTCGCTGACGAAGAGCTGACCGTTGTTTGAGAGCTCAAGACGCGGCGTAGCCGTTGCAGAAGGAAGCTCGAGCGGAGGCGTCATGAACCCGAAACCGATCACTGTTGAGGAAGCGAAGCGCCGGCGCGACGAGGGTGAGGTGGTCACGTTTGTCGACTCGCGTAACGAGACCGCCTGGCGCAAGTCAGAGTGGCAGATCCCTAACTCCCGCCGCATGCCGGCAGGTGAGGTCGAGGCGCATCTCGATGAGGTTCCGGCCGGGGGCGATCTGGTTGTTCCGTACGGCGATGCTGAAGACGTCGCGTCTGTCTCAGCGGTTCTCGTCAGTCATGGACGGACGAATGTGCGGCCGTTGTTTGGGGGTCCCGATGCATGGCGGCGAGCCGGCTTTCCGACCGAAAGCAAGCCGACGCACAAGCTAGATCCGGCCGAAGTTTCCGCAAACGTGCAAAAGGCCGAAGGTGACTAATGCATGACTCGGGACCGACGCCTGCAGCTACGTTCACCATCGCAACGATGACTGCGGCTCGCACTTAGCCGGCGATTTCCAAGTGTTTGCGGGCGGCGCGGCGCCATTGATCAGCTCAATCCTCGCGTGTGTCAATCACACGACAAGGGTTCGTGGTACGCGGTCGCGAAGTACGGTCAGCTGCTTACCGCCGGCGGGTGCGCGAACTGCTCGATGAGCGCCCCTTCGACCAGATCGTTTGCTATTTCCTGGTCGCGGCCGTCAACCTGCCGTCTCTACGGACTGCAACATCGGCGGATGCTGGCGTTCGAAGCCAAGACACTGCAGCGCTTCGGCGATCCTCGCCGGTTCTGAAGCGGACCGGAACACGTTCGCTCGCATCTATGCCGACGCGTCATCGGCATCCACGTCGTGCCGACGGGTGTGGACACAGAGTTCTTCAGTCCGTCCGAAAGCTCGGGTTCCGCTGCAAAGGCCGGCACGGACGATTTACGCGAGAGCCCACTCGTGAATCTCCCCGAAGCGCTGCTCTGGGGAAAGGCGTCTCGCTCAAGATGTACGACCTAACGCCTCGATGGAACGGCTCGTCGGGCCCAACCGCAGTGTCAGCCGGATATCGTCATCGCCCGGTGCAAGACTCTGCTTCGGGAACGGATCTTCTCCATCCCCGCGCCTCGGCACGTATGCGCTTCATCGCGGCATCTGCCCGGAATATCGGAACGCGCACGGCTGTTTCCGGGCAATGGCCCAGGGCGATCACGATAACGTGGGGACGACGCTCCTCAGGGTTGACGCCGGCGTCGATACAGGGCCGGTCTTCGGATATTTTCCGTGGATGCGGACCTTGGCAAATCGCACGTCGCGGTTCAGCATCGCGCGGTTCTCCACCACCTCGATGCGATCAGGGACACGCGGCGAGCGATTGACGCGGGCCGCGCCGTGCCGATCGCGACCGGTCGACGGCGGTCCGCTACGTGGGCAGCCGTGGCTGACGGTGCTCCTGAGGATGCGCGCGCGGGAGCGCTGCGACGGCGGCGGCCGCCTGCGTTCAGAACGCGTCCCGTCGTGAGCGCCCTGGTGTACCACGACATCGTTGCGCCCGGAGCCGAGGAGACGAGCGGCTTCGCCGGCCGGCCGCGATGGCGTACTCTACAAAGCGATCGCGGCACAGTTCGATCCACATCTCGACGCCATTCTGCACTGAGCCGCGCGGACCGCGAGCGGTTTCGTCTCGACCTTCGATGACGGCGGGTATCGGCGCGATCGCTCCCGCTGGACACCTCGAGCGGCGCGGGCTGGCGGATAGCTTTTCATAACGGTGAATTACATCGGTACGCATAGTTTCGTGATCCGACGCGATCTGACCGACCCGAGGGGCTCGCGGTCGTCCGAGCGGCAGCCACTCGTGCTCGCACCCGCTGAGGCGGCACACGGCGGGGGTTACTTACGAGTGGGCGCACAGCCGGGTAATCTGAGCGACCTCCTGTCCGAAGTCATCCGGATCGGATCGTTCCCGGCGGCGATTTCGCGCCGGCAGTCGCGAGCCGGCTTGGGAGGGCGGATACTGCGCGCTTTTCACCCCGGAGCCGACGCCCGGACGCGCGAGGAGCGCCGGCTACGGGAAGATTGATTCCCTGCGCACAGGAGTCGCTCCAGTGGAACGCGAAGAAGCTGATGCAGCGAGGCTGGGCGGCCAGCGCTATCTGACATTCCGTGGAGCGAGATCGAGTCACGGCAACGCCGTACGGTGGTGGGGAGACGCGGGTGGTCATGAGCGTGGTATGCGACGTGCATCGCTCGGCGTCATGTCGCTTTCCTGTCGGGTTGTGTACACCCTCGCGGGGGCAATCACATCAGTAGTGGTGCCGGGCGGCCTGCTGCTGTTGCGATTAGTCGCCAGCTCGTCAGGTGTGCATGACGAGCTCATCGGCAACGGCCTCACGTACGCCTACGTATCGCTTGCATCAGCCATCGCCGTCATGGCGTTCGGTTATTCGATTGGCGGCCAGGCGGACGTGTTGAAGACGCTCGCCTCGACGGATCCACTCACTAATCTGCTGAACCGCCGCGCGATCGAGAGCCGGCTGCAATCCGAGTGGGAACGCGCACGACGCTACGGGCTGCCCCTCTCGCTCCTGATGATCGATCTGGACGGGTTCAAACGCGTAAACGATTCCGGCGGCCATGCCGCGGGAGATCGTGTCCTGCGCGGCGCAGCGACGGCGATTACAAGCACCCTGCGCGTGAGCGATTACGGAGCGCGCTGGGGAGGCGACGAGTTCATGATCGTCGCGCCACACACCACGCGGCAGGCGGCCAGGCAGCTGGCGGATCGCGTCGCCCGTCGGATCGCGCAACATGGATGGAGTGATGACGTGGCGACCACGGCGTCCATCGGCATCGTGACGCTCGAGCGCGGCTTCCTCGAGGACGCTGCGCCGGAGCGCCTGATCGACGAAGCGGACCGCGCACTCTATGCCGCGAAAGATATGTCGCGTGGCGTGACGCATTGAGCGCGTTCTGGCACTTCAGTTGCTATATCCGACGCCGTGGCTTCTTACCTGGTAACTGGCGGCGCGGGCTTCATCGGTTCTCATCTGGCAGGCGCGTTGTTGCGGCGCGGACATCGTGTCCGCATCGCGGACAACCTCATCACGGGCAATCTCACGAATCTGGCCGAGGCGCGTTCGGCCGAGTTCCTGGAAGGCGACCTGGCCGAGGCTGACGTCGCCGAGCGCGCGGTCGACGGAATGGACTACGTGCTCCATCAGGCCGCCATCCCGTCGGTGCCCCGCTCGGTGAAAGATCCCGTGACGTCGAATCGCGCCAATATCACCGCGACGCTCAATGTCCTCGTGGCCGCTCAGCACGCCGGGGTGAAGCGGCTGGTTTACGCGGCATCGTCGTCCGCGTACGGCAACACGGCCACCCTGCCAAAGCGCGAAGACATGCCGGCGAATCCGCTGTCGCCGTACGCGCTGCAGAAGCTTGTCGGCGAACAGTACTGCCAGATGTTTACGCGTCTGTATGGCCTCCCGACGGTGTGCCTGCGATATTTCAACGTCTTCGGACCGCGTCAGGATCCCGGATCGCCGTACTCGGGCGTCATCTCGGTGTTCGCGGCGGCCCTGCTCTCGGGTCGACAGCCCACGATTCACGGCGACGGCGAGCAGACACGGGACTTCACATACGTCGCCAACGTCGTGGACGGCGTATTGCGGGCGTGCGAGGCACCCGACGCCGCTGGCCAGGTGATCAACGTCGCCACCGGCGGGCGCATCTCGCTGAACGATCTCCTGCGGGTCATGAACCGTCTGTCGGGTACCCAGATTCAGCCGGTGTACGGCCCGTCGCGAGCCGGCGATGTCCACGATTCGCAGGCAGACATCTCGAAGGCGGCGGCCCTTCTCGGCTATGCGCCCACCGTGGCCCTGGCCGATGGTCTGAAGCTGACGCTGGACTGGTTCAGGGCTGCCCGCCACGATCATGCACGGGCGTCCTGATCGCCCGGTGCGGTACTGAGGGCCCGCCATGCCTGCCGTACGCGTGGCCCTCATCGCCGATCTCCACTGCACGAAGACGTCGCACGGGGCCTTTCAGACGCTCTTCTCCGGTATCGTGGAGGCCGCCGACCTGCTCTTGATTGCCGGCGATCTCACCGACAGGGGCCTCCCCGAGGAGGCGCACGTGCTCGCTCGCGAGCTCAGTTCCGTGCGAATACCCGTCGTCGCCGTGCTGGGGAACCACGACGTCGAATCGTCGAAGGAAGCTGATGTCGCCCTGGTTCTCAAGGATGCCGGTGTCTCGGTTCTCGACGGCGACGCGTGCGAAGTGCTCGGCGTCGGCATCGCGGGCGCAAAGGGATTCGGCGGCGGGTTCGGCAAACGCGCGCTTGCGCCCTGGGGAGAAACGGTTCTCAAGGAGTTTGCCCGCGAAGCCGTCGAGGAGGCGCTCAAGCTGGAAAAGGCGCTCACCCGTCTGCGCGCACGGCATCTCATCGCGCTGCTGCACTACGCGCCCGTGCAGGACACTGTCGAAGGCGAGCCTCTCGAGATCTATCCGTTCCTGGGTTCGAGCCGCCTCGAGGATCCGATTAATCGTTTTCCAGTCTCGCTCGTCGTGCACGGTCACGCGCACCAGGGGCGCGCCGAGGGACGGACGTCGAAGGGCGTGCCCGTCTACAACGTGTCCATGCCGCTCCTGAGCCGCGCGTTTCCCGACCGGCCGCCATTCCGCGTGTTCAACCTCGAGGGAACCGCATGACACCGTGTGACGCGGCCGCGTCCGCCTTCTACCGGGACGCGCTCGAACGGCTGTCGCAATCGGGCATTCCGTTCCTCGTGGGCGGGGCCTTCGCACTCGGCCACTACACGAGTATCGAGCGGCACACGAAAGATCTCGACCTGTTCCTGCGCGAGGCGGATGTCGGACGCGCCCTGGATCTCTTCCGCGCCGCAGGCTACAGCGCCGACCTGCCATTCCCTCACTGGCTGGGAAAGGTGTGCTGCGGCAGCCAGTACGTGGACCTGATCTTCAGTTCCGGCAATGGCGTCGCGATCGTCGACGACGGGTGGTTCAATCACGCCGTCAGCGCAGAGGTTCTCGGGCTGTCGGTGCGCCTGTGCCCGCCGGAGGAGACGATCTGGTCCAAGGCGTTCGTCCAGGAGCGGGAGCGATTCGACGGTGCCGACGTTCTGCACCTGTTGCGCGTGCGAGGGCGGTCACTCGACTGGGATCGGCTGATGGCTCGTTTCGGCCCGCACTGGCGGGTGCTGTTCGCTCACCTTGTCATGTTCGGGTTCGTGTACCCGGGCCGCCAGCACCATATCCCCCGGTGGGTGACTGACACGCTGCTCGCGAGATTCGCAGCGGATCGCGACAACGACGAGGTGCCGGACACCGTCTGCAACGGCACCCTGCTCTCACGCGAACAGTACGTGTTCGATGTCAACGACCTCGCATACGACGATGCGCGCGTGGAGCCCCGCGGACGGCTGACGCCTCGCGAAGTGAGTATCTGGACCGCCGCGATCGAGGACGAGAAATAGCCGAGAAATAGCGCGGCGCCGATGCCTCAGCGGCGGGCGCGCGCGCTGTACGGATCCGGCTGTCCGTCGGGCTGCCCCGGCGCAGGATTGGAGCTGGTTCCCGTCACGGGATCGCCGGTCCCCACCGGACGTCCACGACGCTTCGCCTTCCCCTTCTCGATCTCCTGCACGAGGTACGGCACGAGGAGGCCGATTAGCGCGGCGGCCGCGATGATGATCGCCCAAGTAGTTTCGGACATTCGTCCCCCTTAGCTTCGCCGACGGCGCTTCCGCGGAACCTTTGCGCCGGCCTGACGCGCTTCGCTCAATCCGATGGCAATCGCCTGTTTCCGGCTCGTCACTTTCTTTCCGGACCGGCCCGAGCGGAGCGTGCCGCGTTTTCGCTCGTGCATTGCACGCTCCACTTTTTCGGACGCTTTTCTGCCATACTTTTTCTTCGCCATTGGAGCCCTTCCGTTAGCTGTGCTATCGACAGCTCTGCACGGCGAATGCCAAAAGAACTGCGCGGGCATGCGCCTGGGTGCTCCGGCTGCTTCATAAAAATCGGCTAGCTGATCACGCTCGAAGGCGGCGCACCTGCGCGAGCCCGATGGGCGTGCGTGTCTTCGATATCTGCGACCGGCGATGCAGTCGGTCGTCGAAATGAGCAACGAAAGCTCGGCATTCACATGCACCGAGGCTGACCGTCAGGCGATCGTTGACGGCAACCCTGCGTGACTGAAGCCGCTGTGGAGGCGAAGGCGGCGGCAACCACGCTCGAGCTCGGCACTGAGCGCTGGCGTGTCACGGCTTCGTGTGCGAGTCCGCGGAACGACCGGGCCTGCATCGGCCATTCCTTCCCTGCTTGTAGCAAAAGCCGACGCGGTCCGTTCAACGCGTCGCGGCCGTCCAAGCGATAAGTCTCGGCGCCGTCAATGACGTCATCAAGCCCTCCGATCCGGAGGGCCTTGGGGAGGAATCGCGCTCGACAAAGAAGGCGATGCCCCCAATCGCCTTGTTAAGGCGCCCACGGGGGCAGGGGAACGACGACGAGCTTAGAAATTTCTTGTCCGCGGCCGCAGCGAAGCGATGCGCAAGGTCGCGTTGATATCGAAGGTGACCGACAGCCACGTCACGGTAATTGTCGTTGGCGAGTCGGGAAAGAAGCTGATGCTCGACGAAATCGGCGAATGAACACGGCGCTGCCGGGCAAGCTGCTGCACGTTCTGCAGGACGGGGAGTTCAGCCGGCTTGGCAGCAACAAGCGGGTCGCGGCGGACGTGCGGATCGCGGCCGCCACGAACCGCGATCTCGAATCGATGCTGGTGCGCAGCGAGTTCAGGGAAGATCTGTACTACCGGCTGAAAGTCATCGAAATCACCGCGCCCCCACTACGCGCGCGGACCGATGAACTGCAGCCGCTGTTCGAGTTCTAAGTACGCGCGGCAGTACAACCGCAGCGAGCCGTCGATATCGCCGTCTCTCCTGGCCGCCATGGAGCGTTATCACTGGCCCGGCAATATCCGCGAGCTCGAGAGTGTCGTGAAGCGGTTCGTCATCCTGCAGGTACGAAGCACTGCGGTTCGATATGGAAACGGCGGGCCCTCGGCGCAGCGGCCGTCGCCTCGCAACCGTGCCGACGATGTTCCTGCGCCTCTGACCGTCTCCTCTCCTCGGCCCGATGCGGCGGTGTCGTCGCGCCCGAACTGGCGCGTGCCGCCATGCTGCAGGCCGAGCGGGATCTAATTATTCCGACCTGCACCGCGTGCACTGGAACCGGCGCAAGGCGGCGCCCCTGCTGGGAATCAGCTACAAGACGCTCCTCAACAAGATCAAGGAGCACGGCATCATCCAGGAGTAGAACGCCGCCTCAGCGCGTTGGAGGTGGCGCGCCGCCGGCGGCGCTTCCGACCACGGGTTGCCGGAACCCGACCACGACGTACGCCAGCGTCGGCGTGGGCGATCCCGCAATGCGTGCCGGCCTGAACCGCCATTGGCGCAGCGCCGTGAGCGCGGCCTCATCGAACGCGGTGCTCGACACAACGACGCGATTCTGCGTCGGCTGGCCTGACAGGTCGATGGTCGTTTCGACCATGACCATCCCGGCATCGCGCGCCCGCGGCGGAAAGATCGGCGGCGCGGTCGAGAACGGAAAGGGCGTCGCATCCGCCCCGGTACCGACATCGCGCGGCAGGTCGCCGAGCGTCGGTCCAACCAGTGCGGGCGCACGAAACACGGCGGCGACGAGCACGGTGGACTCAACTGCCCTGAAGCGCGGCCGCGCTGCCGGCGGAGCTGGTTCGATCTCGATTTCCGCTGGCGCAAACTGCCACGTCTTCGTCGCCGCGATCAGCAAGTCCGTGTACGGCGCCGTCGTCCGCAGCACCTTCGCCGCGCGGACGGATCCCACGCTCGAGACATCGAGCTCGAGCATCACTTCTCCGCCTCCGACAACCGTCAGAGGCGGAAGCGGCGGCAACGCGCCGCTGCGGTACTTGGCGGGATGAAACGCCGGAGCCGCGATCACGCTGACGTGCGCCGCGCCGATGAGCATCAACGCGAGCACGCCGATGCGATGCTTTGCGTCGTCGACGTGCGGAAGAGATTCGATCGACATGCGTCTGCTCCTGACCTCAGCTTGTCTCATAAGGGTACACGAGTTGCACACCAATCGTTCCGGGTGACGGATTCAAGCAGTCAGGAGGCATCGTGACCAAGGCGAGGCGCGGTTTCGCTGTAATGGATCGGGAGAAGCAACGCGAGATTGCCAGCAAGGGCGGCCGTGCCGCTCACTTGAAAGGCACAGCCCATCGCTGGACAGAAGAGGAAGCGAAAGAAGCGGGGCGCAAAGGTGGTGCGGCGAGTCATCGCAACGGCCACCGGACAGCGGTAAAGGACCAGGCGGAAGAGGTGGAGCCCAACCATGACAATGCCGGTGCGGAGGAGCCGGCCGCCAACGAGCGTACAGAAGAGAGCACTCGATGAGGATTGGAGGATGAGATGAGAGTGAAGTGGCTCGGTGTTGTGTATGCGGCCGCGACACTTGCCGTGATCGCGCCCGCGACAGCTTCTGCGCAGCCGGCTGACAAGCGGACGTTCTTTACGTTCAGCGGCAACGTGGACATGCCGGGCGTGGCACTTCCGGCAGGACAGTACGAATTTCGCATCGCAAACCCCGACAGCAGCAGGAATGTCATCCAGGTGCGCAGCAGAGACGGCAAGAAGAACTTCGGCCTCTTTCTGACGCATCAAGCCGAACGCGTGACGGCATCGGACGACGCCGAGGTTCGGTTCCTCGAAGCAGGCGCCGGTGCAGCGCCGGCGATTAAGACCTGGTGGTATCCGGGCGAGCGCATTGGTTACGAGTTCGTGTATCCGAAAGCTCAGGCCCGGCGTCTCGCGCAGCGCACGCGACAGCCGGTGCTGACGACGCGAAACGAAACGTCGACGACGAGTGAGGCGCAGAACAGCAAGGAGCTGACTCGAATCTCGCCCACTGGCAGCGAAAGCCAGGTGGCCGAGAACGAAGCGGCAGAAGCAGAGCCGGCGGGTTCGCGCCAGCAGGGTCAGCGCGCGGACAGCGGCTCGGTGCCGCCTCCGTCGCCGGCGCCGGCTGGGACGTCCGCTCGTGCCGCACGCACTCAGCTTCCGCAGACAGCCAGCGCCACTCCGCTTGTCGCGCTGTTCGGTCTGCTGATGCTCGCGACCGCTGCGGCCATGCGCCAGCTGCGTAGGCGTATGCTGTAAAGGGCGATGGGCGAGCGCGGCTGCCCCCAGCGCGCTCGTCCATCGGTCGCTCGATGATGAATACAGCGTCCCTCGTTCTCGCTGCGCTGATGCTGTCTCTCGTCCCTCCGGCCGAAGCACAGGATGCTCCGGTCTTCAAGGCGGAATCATCCCTCGTTGTCCTCCACGTCACCGTCAAAGACAAGCAGAATCACTACGTCGGCGGCCTTCCGAAGGACGCTTTCGAAGTGTTCGAAGATGACAAACCGCAGGAGGTGGCGCTCTTCACGGCCGAGGACGCGCCAGTCACCGTCGGGCTGCTCATCGACAACAGCGGGAGCATGCACAGCAATCGTGAGCTCGTCCTGACCGCGGCGACCGCGTTCGTCGAGCGCAGCAACCGCAGCGACGAAGTGTTCGGGCTGACGTTCAACGAAGATGTCCGGGCCGCGCTGCCGCGGGACATGCCGTTCACCAGCGACGCGCAGGTCCTCCGGAGCGCCCTGGCGGGCACGGTCGAGCGCGCGAGGCCGGACCGCGCTCTACGATGCCATCGCCGACGGCATCGAATATCTCAGCGCCGGACAGTACGAGCGCAAGGTGCTGGTGGTCGTCAGCGACGGGGGCGATAACGCCAGCGAGACGACCTTCGAAGAAATCCTCAGCAAGGTGCGGGCGTCCAACGTCGTCATTCACGCGGTCGGCCTGGTGGACCCCGTTGAACCCGATTCGAATCCGAAGCGTCTCCGTCAGCTGGCGGAAGCCAGCGGAGGTCTTGCGTTCCGCCCCGGCAACTCCCAAGGAAGTGCGGGAAGCCATCGAGCGGGTCGCGCTCGACATCCGCAGCGCGTACACCGTCGGGTATTCGCCGGCCGAAAGCGCGCGCGGCGGATTCCGGCGCATCCGCGCCACCGTGCGTATGCCTGGCGGAAAGAGCGTCGTCGTGAGGACACGAGCGGGGTACACGGCCACCGCCAAACGGACGGATCGACAGCATGGCGAGTGAAACAGCCAGGAAGCGGCTCGTACTGCTCGAGCGGGTGCTGATCCTCGGCGCCGTCGTGTGTCTCTGCTGGTGCGTGTTCGTGGTCACCCGCGCCTGGCATTATCAGTCGCGGTATCCCCCCGCCGTTTCCAGCGCGCCTGCCAGCCTGGCACCGGCACCCTCCGCGGAACCGCCGGCGGCACCGTCCAAAGAAACGGCCGCGCCACCACTCGCCACCGGTCCGACTGGCCTGCCGATAGGCGAGGCGATGGGCCGAATCGAGGTGCCGCGGCTGCATGTGTCGGCCGCCGTTGCGAATGGCGACGACGATGGGACCCTGCGGGTAGCGATAGGGCACCTGCCGGACACGCCATTCCCCTGGGAAGCCGGCGGCAACAGCGCTTTGGCCGGCCATCGCGACACGTTTTTTCGGCAGTTGAGGAACATCCGCGTGGGGGATGAGATGCGCGTCGCGACGCCCTACGGCGACTTCAGCTACCAGGTCTCGCGCACGAAGATCGTGACCCCGGATGACCTGTCGGTGCTCGAGCCGACCACGGAGCCAACGCTGACGCTCATCACCTGCTATCCTTTCTCGTACGTCGGCCATGCGCCGAAGCGCTTCATCGTCCAGGCGGTCCGAGTCCCGGCCGTCTAGGCCGTCAGGCGATCGAAGGGATCTGCCCGTCAACACCATCAGCCCGCTCGCCGGTCAACCCGCCGGAGCATCCGCCCTCGTGGATGTCGCGGCGCTCGTGTCCGCGTACTACGATCGACGGCCGGAACCGTCGGTGCCCGGGCAGCGCGTCGTATTCGGCACCTCCGGTCATCGCGGCTCCTCCTTCGATTCCACCTTCAACGAGTGGCACATCTGCGCGATCGCCCAGGCGATCTGCGAGTACCGGGCAGCGCATCAGATCGACGGGCCGTTGTTTGCCGGCGCGGACACACACGCCCTCTCGCGGCCGGCGCTTGTGACGGCCGTCGAGGTATTCGCGGCAAACGGCGTGCACGTCGTCCTCTCCGCCGGCGACGAATTCACCCCGACACCAGCCGTGTCCCACGCGATCCTCGTCTACAACCGCGGACGGACCGGGGCCTCGGCGACGGCATCGTCGTGACGCCGTCCCACAATCCACCTCGCGACGGCGGATTCAAGTACAACCCCCCGAGCGGCGGGCCGGCGGATCCGGCCATCACCCGGTGGATCGAGAACAAGGCGAACGAGTATCTCAGCCGGAAGGTGCGTGACGTGAAGCGGCTCTCCACGGCGGAGGCGTTCCGCTCCCCCACGGTTCATCGCCGCGACTACCTCGACGCCTACACCCTGGATATCTCACAGGTCATCGACGTCGACGCGATCCGCGGGGCGAAGCTTTCGCTGGGCGTCGATCCGCTCGGCGGCGCGGGCGTTCACTACTGGCACCGGATCGCGGAGCGTCACGGTCTCGATCTCGTCAGCGTCAACGACCGTGGTCGATCCGACGTTCAGCTTCATGACGCTCGACTGGGACGGGCAAATCCGGATGGACCCCTCGTCTCCGTACGCGATGCGCCGGCTGATCGATCTCCGGGAGCGGTTCGACCTCGCGTTCGCGTGCGACACGGATCACGATCGCCACGGCATCGTCACGAAGGCCGGACTGCTGCCGCCGAATCAGTACCTCTCAGCTGCGATCGCCTATCTCTTCTCGCACCGTCCCCGCTGGCGCCCGGACGCCGGTGTCGGGAAGACCGTCGTGAGCAGCGCGATGATCGATCGGGTGACACGGAAGGCTCAGCGCCCGCTCTTCGAGACGCCGGTCGGTTTCAAGTGGTTCGTGGACGGTTTGCTGGACGGGTCGCTGGGCTTGGCGGGCGAGGAAAGCGCCGGAGCGTCGTGCCTGCGCCTGGACGGCACGGCATGGTCGACCGACAAAGACGGCATCGTGCTGGCGCTGCTGGCGGCCGAGATGACCGCCCGCATGGGGCGTGACCCCGCCGAGATCTATCGCGGCCTCACGCGCGAGTTCGGCGATCCGCAGTACGAGCGCATCGAGGCGCCGGTGACGCCCGCAGGCAAAGCCGCGCTGCTGCGCCTGTCGCCCGACGCCGTCCGCTCGACGGAACTCGCAGGCGAGCCGATCCAGGCGATCCTCACTCGCGCGCCGGGCAACGACGCCGATCTGGGCGGAGTGAAGGTGGTCGCCCAGAACGGCTGGTTCGCGGCACGCCCATCCGGCACGGAGAGTATCTACAAGATCTACGCGGAAAGCTTTCTCGGCGTGGATCACCTCCGACGGATCCAGTCCGAAGCGACGGTCATCGTCGACGCAGCGCTCGGCGCCAACCCCAAGCCCCAGTCCCTACTCCCTAACCTCTACCCTCCAACCTCCAACCTCTAACCTCGTTCCCCCCACCCGCTATACTCTGGCCGGAGGCGGCATGCATTCGAAGACGCTCGCGGGAGCGGCGCTCTGGGCAATCCTGGCGACGGCGAGCCCGGCCGTGGCGAAGGACGCCGCGACGCTCACGGCTCTCGACTACATCGAAATCCAGCAGCTCGTGAACCGCTACGCGTTCGCGATCGACAACTGCACCAACAACGGCTACGACTACGCCGACCTGTTCACACCGGACGGGGTTTTCTACTGGGGTGTCGGCAGCCGCACCTCCGTCGGGCGCGAGCAGCTGGCGGAAGCGGCCGGAGGCGGGAAAAACGGCTGCAAGAAGCTCGAGCGAGCGACCGCCGAAAACCCGATCGCGACGCATACGACCGTCAACCTGATCATCGAACCTTCACCGGAAGGCGCGACAGGCAAGTCGTACCTGGTCTACCCCGGCGTGCTCGGCACGCACGCCGATCCGACGCACTCCGGACACGTCGGCGGCTACCAGGACGTCTACGTGAAGACCGCCAGAGGCTGGCGCTTCAAGTCGCGCCTGCACGTCTTCCCGCCCGACGTGCCGGGTACGGTCGACATCGCGAAGGTATACGGGCCGCCGTCGGGCGAAGTCGTCGGCTCCTCCGGGACCTTCAGCCCCATCGTTTCCAACCTGGATGCGTCGACAGGTTTTTACGTCGGACTCCTCGGGCTGACATCGGACATGCCGACCATCGCGTCTGCGAAGGACACGCCGCCGCCGCCGATCCTCCGGCTCGAAGGCACGCCCGAGGGCCGCATGCGGTGGAATCACGTCCCGTATCCGGGCAGCGGCTGGCGGTCGGAGTTCCTGGAGTTCACGGAGATCGAACGCTCGCCGGCGCACCTGCGGATCCAGGATCCGGGCACGGCCACGATCGTTCTGCGCGTGAGGGACATCGACGCGCTCGTCGCGAAGCTGAAGCAGGCCGGCACGCCCATCGTCACCCGCGGCGGCGCGGCCGTCACGATGCAGGCGGCGACGGGCACCTATCGCGCGATCATCGTCAGGGATCCGGATGGTCATTTCGTCGAGTTCAGGCAGCCGGATCAGATTCCATCCGACGCGCCGCCAGGCAGCGTGATCGGCGGCCACGTGCGGATCGCCGTCGCCGACACCGACGCGACCATGCGGCTTTATCGGGATCTGCTGGGATTCCAGCCGCGCCTCGGCTTGTTCTCCGGCGACAAGGCCTTCGCGGCGCTGACCGGCCTGGCGGACGGCGCCGAGTACCGGCTGACGAACGCGCCCGTTCCCGGGCGGCCGGAACTGACGCTCGAATTCATCGAGTTCAGGGGCGTGGACCGCAAGCCGCTGCGCTCCCGCATTCAGGATCCGGGGTCGGTGCGCCTCAGTTTCAACGTCCGCGATCTCGACACGGCCGTCGCACAGTTCACGAGCACGGGCGGCGCCGTCGTGACGACCGGGGGAAAGCCCGTCAGCCTCGGACAGGGCGCGCCGTACATCCTCGTCAGGGATTTGAACAACTTCTACATCATCCTCAGGCAGCAGGCCGCTCGATAAGGACGTTCTCACAGGGAGCACGCATGTCGAATTCGAAGATTGTGATCGCCGCGGCTCTTGGCGCGGCCCTCCTGATGGCCTCCGTCTCGCGCGCGCAGCAGACCGTGGCGTCGGCGGGAAAGGCCAACATGGAACTGACGGCGCTCGACTACTTCCAGATCCAGCAGCTCGTGTCGAGGTATGCGCAGGCCATCGACACCTGCTCCAACAACGGCTACGACTACGCCGACCTGTTCACTGCCGACGGATTCTTCGCGCCGTTCGCCAACGGGCAGATCGGACGCAAGGCGCAGGGCCGTGAAGCGCTCGCCGTGGTCTCAGGAGGCGGCGCGAAAGGCTGTACGGGCGCAGGATGGATCAAGCAGGGCGTCCACCATATCTACGTCAACCACATCATCGATCCCACGCCGGAGGGAGCCAAAGGCACGGTCAACATGCTGATGATCGGGCTCGGCGGGGATCCTAACAAGATCGAGCACGACGGGTACTACGAGGACACGTACGAGAAGACGCCGCAAGGGTGGCGCTTCAAGTCGCGCGTCCACCACACGACGTGGGTACCGCCGTCTGCCCAGAATCAGAAGTAGGGCGGGGCTTTCAGCCCCGCCGTCGCTCGCGGGCCTCAAAGGCCCGCGCTACTGCTACTGCGGAGCGGGCGTCCCGGGCTTCGCGGTGACGAACGTCCGCGTCTTGAACCGCCACCCATCAGCAGTCTTCACGTACGTGTCGTCGTAGTGTCCGACCAGGAACACCTTGCCGGGTTTGCCAGGCGCGTCGATGTCGACGACGACGAGATATTCCTTGCCCGTCGCACCGCCCGCCGCAGGGTCGATGACATGGTTCGCGATGAAGTGCCTCGCATACTGCGGCCCGTGCGGTTGCGCGACGGCCAGCCTGGCGAGGTTGTCCCGGCCCTCGGTGAGCGGCTGACGGAAGACGGCGTCCGGCGTGAACAGGTTCGCATACGACGCGCCCTGGTCCGTGTCGGCGTCAAGCGCGAACGGGTAGCGGGCAACCAGGTCCTGGATGCCGATGTAGTCTTCGACGGTCAGCGACGGTCCGCCAGCGGCGGGCTTTCCGGCCGGCGCGGATCCTCTTTTCGCGGCTGACAGCGTCACGAGAGGCGCGAGCGCGGCAGGAGGCGGCTGCACAGGCTCGCCCGACTTCGAGTCGTAGTACGTGCGCTGCTTGAACCTCCAGCCATCCGGCGTCTTCGCGTAGACATCGTCATACCGGCCGCCGTGTTCGATGACGCTGGGTTTCCCGTCCTGCCCCAGTTTGAAAATCGCCACGTACGTGTGGCCGACGGCGCCACCGCCCGGCGCGGGCTCGATGACGACGTTGGTCGCGTAGTGGCTGACATAGAGCGGCCCGCGCAGGCCGCCGCGTGCGAGCGCGGCCAGCTTTTCGCGACCCTGATAGGAACGCCCAGACGGCCCCTGGTTCGTGCCGGTGAAGATACCGTCGGCGGTATACAGATCGGCGTACGCAAACCCGTTGTCTGCCCCGCTGTCGAGCGCCCAGCCGTAGCGATGGACCAGCTGCTGAATCTGCAGGTAGTCGAGCGCGGTGAGGGCGCTCGCCGATGGGAGCGATGCGGCCGACGCGGGCACGACGCCGAGCGGCGCCGCGGACAGTGGCGGATGGCCGCCATTGATTGGGGCATCCGGTGCGGCGCCGGCCGCAGCGGGTCCGGCCGCCGGGAGCTCCGATGGAATGAACTGGCGGGTCTTGAAGCGCCAGCCGGCCGGCGTCCTCTGGTAGGTGTCCTCGTAGTGGCCGCCGCCGAAGATGTCGTTCTCGTGTCCGGGCTCCCCCATGCGCAGCTGCAGCAGATACTCCTTGCCCCTCGCGCCGTCCGGAGTCGCCTCGATGACGTGGTTCAACAGGAAGTGAAACTGCGACTGCGGGCCCCGCTGGAAGCGGCGCGCCACCGCGGCCAGGGCGTCGCGACCGGTCGTCGCCTTGCCGGCGCGATCGAGGAAGGCGCCGTCTGGAGCGAACAGCTCGGCGTACATGTTGCCGTTGTCGGCGCCCGTGTCGACGGCGTATCCGTAACGCGCGACCAGTTGCCGGATCTCGATGTAGTCGAGCGGCGTCAGCGCCTGAGCCTTCGACGCGGCCTGCGTCGTGCTCTTCTGCCGGGCATCGAGCACGGATCCGCCGGCGATCGCGGCCAGCACACCGGCGGCCAGCACCACCGGCAACGTCGTACGTATCGCGCGCATCTACTTGACCGGCGCGGAAACGGCGGCCGCCTCTTCCTTCGGCGAGAGATACGTGCGCGACTTGAACTTCCAGCCTGCGGACGTCTTCACGTAGAGGTCCTCGTAGTGTCCGCCGCTCGCGTTCGGTTCGCGGCCCGGCAGGTACACCTTGCCCGACGCGCCATCCGCGGTCGGCTCGATGACGACCTTGCTGAAGGCGTGGCTCATCCCGTTCGCGCGCGGCGCCGCGTTCGGCTTGCAGAACGGCTCGCTCGTGACCAGCGACTCGAGCTTCTCGTGGCCGGTCATGGTCCCGCGGGGGCCGCTGATGAACGAACCGTCGGCCGCGAAGAGGTTCGCGTACTCGGTGGCCTTGCAGCCGTCGAGGAACGTCACGTAGTTGTCGCTCAGCTGCCGGATCTCGGCGCGGTCCTTGTCGGTCAGCGTCTTGTTCTGCGCGGACGCAGCGCCAGAGACCGACAGACACAAGCCCAGCGCCAGGCCACCACTCCATTTCGACATGCGGTCTCCTTCGTTAGTAGTGCAGGCCTTCAGGCCTGCCGTTGTCAGCGGACCTGAAGGTCCGCACTACACCTGATCTACTGCTGCTGTGACTGCGACGGTGTTTCGGCGACCCCAGTCAGCTTCTGAAAAAGCGCGACGGCCGCCGGCACGGCGCTCGCGCCCCTGCGCGCCAGCGCCGCATCGAGCGGCGTTCGGCCCTGCCGGTTCTTCGCGCGCACGTCCGCACCCTTGTCCACGAGGAACTGAATGATCACGTCCGAGCCGCGCGTCGCCGCCGCGTGGAGGACCGTGTCACCGGCGTCGTTGGCCGCGCGCACGTCCACGCCCGCCTCGAGGCACATCTGCATGGCGTCGAGAGCGTCCTTCACCGAGCCGCGGTCGCGCGTGGGAATCGCGGCGTTTCCGTCGCGCCAGCCGAATCCTGCGGCGAGCATCAGCGCCGTCGTGTGGTTCTTCTGGGTGATCCTGGGGTCAGCGCCGTACTTCAGCAGCAGCCGCATCACGGGCAGATCGCCCGACTTGGCCGCCCGCATGAACGGCGTCGCGCCCGCCCCGAGCGACGGATCGCCGCCCGTGTGATGACGCTGCATCACCGGGCTCGCGAGGCGCGCGTTCGGATCGGCGCCGTAATCGAGCAGCTTCGCCACGATGTCGAGGCCGGTAAGCCGATCGGTGAGCTTGGGATCCGGCCGGCCGAACATCCACGACAGCGTGTTCATGTCCACGGTGGCGTAGAGCGCGGCCATGCCGGTCTCGTCGGCGAGATTGGGGTCGGCGCCGGCCTCGATCAGGATCGCCGCCGTATCGTAATGCACGTTGATGATCGCGAGGACCAGCGCCGTCGTGCCGTCCGGGTCGGCGAGATCGAGGTTGGCGCCGGCGTCCGCGAGGGTCCGTGCCGCGTCAGCCGAACCCTGCCGCGCTGCGTACATCAGCGGCGTCCATCGGCCCCGCGGCAGGGCGCTCAGCCCCGCCTGACGCCGCGGAAATTCAGGCACGGTCGATCGCGCGTCGAGTTCGGCGCCATGCTCGATGAGCAGCTTCGCCACGGCCGCGTGGTTGGCGCCCGCGGCCCACATCAGGGCGGTTTCTCCCTGCCAGGGCTCGCGCGCGTTCACGTCCGCGCCGTGCCGGAGCAGGCATTGCACGGCCGCGACGCTCCCCGACCGCGTCGCGGTCATCAGGGGGGGTTCTGCCTGCGATGAGCTCGCATTCGGGTCGGCGCCCGCTTCGATCAGCAGCTCGAGGATGTCCGCGTTGCCGTTCGCGGCGGCGAGTGCCAGCGGCGTGACGCCGTACCGGTTCACGACGTCGGCACGCGCGCCGGCGCGCAGGAGGCGCCTGACCTCACCCGCGTCGTCCGATCGCGCCGCCCAGTGCAGCGCGGTCGTGCCATCGGCCTCCCGTGCGTTCACGTCGGTCGCGGCGGCCGGGGACGCCTGAACGGCAGCTGGCCCAAGCAGAAGCACCCCCGCGATGAGGACCAGAGACCATGGACGGACCACGGACCGGGGACGGACCGAGCAACCAGGCACCAGGGACCATGGACTACAGCTCGAGCCGTCCCGTGCTGGCGCCGAGGCGGTCGATCGGCGCGCCGAACTTGTGCGCAATGTCCACCCAGAGGTTGCCGACCGGCGTGCGCGGCGCGGGCAGGATGTGCCGGTTCCCCGTCCCGACGCCGCCGCCGACGGCGACGAGCGGCAGCGGATCGGTCGCGTGCGCGTTGCCGTTGCCCATTCCGGCGCCGTAGAACACCAGCGAGTGATCGAGCAGTGAGCCGTCGCCGTCCGGCATCGTGTGCAGCTTCTCGACGAACTTGCCGAACTGCTGCGCGTGGAAGATGTTGATGCGGGCGTTGCGCGCCATCTTCTCCGGGTCGTTGCCGTGGTGCGAGATCGTGTGGTGCGGCTCGTCCACGTCCACCTGCGGGTACGTCCGCTGACTCGCTTCGCGCGACATCATGAACGTGAAGACCCGGGTGATATCGGCCTGGTACGCCGCCGCCAGCAGATCGAACATGAGCGCCACGTGCTCCTCGAACACCTCGGGGATGCCGAGCGGCGCGTCAATGGTCGTCACGCTGGTGCTGTTCTGCGCCTCCGTGCGCTGGATGCGGCGTTCGATTTCGCGGATGTACTCGAGATATTCGGTCAGACGGGCGCGATCGCGCGCGCCGAGATCCCGCTGCAGGGCGCTCGCATCGTCCGCGATCGAGTCGAGCACGCTCTTGTTCCGCTTCATGCGCTGGCGGCGCTGATCGGCCGTGCCGGGGCGCCCGAACATCCGCTCGAACACGACGCGCGGATTGATCTCCATCGGCAGCGGCGTCGTCGGCGTCGCCCAGGAAATCGTGTCCATGTACGCGCAGCTGAACCCCGGGGTGCAGCCGCCGACGAAGCCGGTGAAGTCCTCCGTCGCCACTTCGAGCGACGGGAACGGCGTGTCCTGGCCGATCTGCTTCGCGACGATCTGGTCGATCGTGACGCCGGCGAGCACGTCCTGCGCCTCGGTCTGCTTCGCGTAGACGCCGGTCAGCCAGCCGGCAGCCGCCACGGCATGGTCGCCGATCGTCGTGCCGGCGCGCGCGAGGTTGCCCACGACGACCACCTGCTTCTGGTACGGCTCGAGGCACTTGAGGATCGGCGAGAGCTGGATGTTCGCCCCCGATTGCGCCGGAATCCACTGATCCATGACGGCGCCGTTCGGGAAGTAGACGAATCCCAGGCGCCGCTGCGGGTTCGCGGCCGTCTGCGCGAGCAGCGTGCGCGCGGGCACCATCGCGTCGAGCAGGGGCAATGCGAGCGTGGCGCCGACGCCACGAAGGAACGTCCGGCGAGCGACATGCTTCTTTGTGATGAACATAGACTGTTCTCTCGACCTACTTCGATGCCACGACGACGGGTTCCGTGGCTTTCATCCGCATCTGGAACGGCGCACTGTTGACGATCCCGAGCACGAGCGACGAAAAGTGGTAGTCCTGCTTCGACGACTCCCGAACAATCGCGCGAACCGTCGGCATGTCGTAGTCCTCGACGCCGCGGCCGAGCGCGTAGGTCAGCATCTTCTGTGTCATCGTGCGGACGAAGACGTCGGGCCGCTTGAGCAGCGCGCGGCGAAGCGTGACGACGCCGTCCACGGTCGTGCCGTCGACGAACTGGCCAGACGCATCGATCGGCTCGCCGGCGTCGCGGGTCCGCCAGGCACCCACAGCGTCGAAGTTCTCGAGCGTGAAGCCGATCGGGTCCATCACCTTGTGGCAGCTCGCGCACACGGGGTTGGCCCGGTGCTCTTCCATTTTCGCGCGCATCGTCAGCGGCTTGTCGCCTTCCTCGTTCTCCTTGAGCGGCGGGACGGCCTGCGGCGGCGGAGGGGGCGGTGTGCCGAGCAGGTTTTCGAGAATCCATTTGCCGCGCACGACGGGCGACGTGCGATCCGCGTGCGAGGTGACGAGGAGGATGCTGCCCTTCCCGAGCAGTCCCTTCCGGGCGTCATCCGTCAGCGTGACGCGGCGGAACTGATCCCCGCGCACGCCCGGTATGCCGTAGTGAAGGGCGAGCCGCTCGTTCAGGAACGTGTAGTCCGCCGTCATCAAATCGAGGACATTCCGGTCCTCGCGCATGATGCTCTCGAAGAACATCTCGGTTTCCTGGCGGAAAGCCCGGCGCAGGTTGTCGTCGAAATCCGGGAACTCGTTGGAGTTGGGCGCGATGCTGCGGAGATTGCGCACCTGCAGCCACTGCCCCGCGAAGTTGCTGACGAGCGCGCGCGACTTCGGATCGGCCAGCATCCGACGCACCTGCTGATCGAGTACCTGCGGGTTCTTCAGCCGCCCCTGCCCCGCGAGCGTCAGCAGTTCATCGTCCGGAATGCTGCTCCAGAGGAAGAACGACAGACGCGACGCCAGCTCGAGGTCGCTGATCCGGTACACCTCGCCAGGCGCGGCGTCCGCCGGGTCCTGCTCGACACGGAACACGAACTTCGGCGTCGCCAGGATGCGCTGCAGCGCCAGCTGAATGCCGGTGTCGAACGTCCCTTCGCGGCGGCCGGCCTCGAAGAACGCCATGAGCGGCTCGATCTCGCCTTTCGCCAGCGGACGGCGGTATGCACGGCGCGCGAGGGTCGAGAGAATCGTTCGCGCGCATGCCGACTTCGTCTTTGACGCTGGCGGGACGGCACGTGAAAATCCGCCGCCGGCTCGGGGTATCGCCGGGGCCCGTTGCATCGTACGGTCCGAGGATGTTCACGGTCTGGACGTGCGGCCGCCCCGTCTGTTCGAACGTGTCGGCCGAGCTGCGCAGGTACGGCTGCAGCCGCACCGTGCCGAGCGCGGGCGACCGCTGGACGAACGTGACGTCCACGGTGTGCGGCCCCGCCTTGATCGGCACGCGCACCTGCAGCCGCGTGTCGATTTCGTCGCTGCCGGTCGTCGGGTTCTTGCCCATCAGCAGCAGATCGGCGCTCCCGCCGATCGGCGCGAGGTGCACACGCTGTCCGTCGAGCGAGATTTCGAGCTGCTGCTCCCATTCCATCCCGCGAATCGCGTTCAGGTTCGTGCGAAGCAGCTTCGCCTGGATGACGTAGGTGGCGTCGAGCGGAAAATTGTGGCGGATGATCGTGCCGCCGACCGTTCCGAGCGGCAGGCCGTCGATGTGCTGGTCCTGCGAGAGATCGAAGCGGACATGGTAGCTCTCCGAGCCGAGGCTCGTGTCGGGATCGCCGACCGCCAGCGCGCTGATCTCGTCTGCCGCGTTCAGATACCGCTCGAGCAGCACGGGGGACACGCCGAGCATGTCGGCAACGTTGTCGAAGCCGAACGCGGAGTCGTCTGGCGGAAGGAGCGAGGCGACGTTCACCTCCAGGTCCAGCAGGTCGCGGATTGCGTTGGCGTACTCGGAGCGGTTCAGGCGATGAACCGCCGGGCGGCCCGGATTCGGGTGCGCGGCCGCCTGACGATCGAGTTCCCCTTCCAGCCAGCCGGTGAGCCGGTCATAGGTCGCCTGATCGGGCCGGCGCGCCGAAGGCGGCGGCATCGCCCCGGTGCGCAAGCGCCGGACGACCTTCTCCCAGACGGCCGGCGAGTCGCCGATTTTCCCGAGGTCCAGCGCCTCGAGGCTCAATCCGCCGGTCTTGAGCCGGTCGTTGTGACACGTGAAGCAGTACCTGCGTCAGCACCGGCCGCGCATCCATCGCCGGCGTCTGCGTACGGACGACGGGCTCCGCCCCGAGCACCAGGACCGTTGCGGACGCGACGACGCACACTATCGCTCTCATAGCACCTAACGCGTTCAAATTATACGACTTCGGGCGGGCTACACGGCGTCCCCAAAATGGGTATACTCACGGCCCATGCGCGTGTGTTGCCTCGCAATCCTGGCGTGTTCGATGGTTTCGGTTCCCGTTATTGCCCAGGAACGGGGCGCCCCTCCGGCGGCCACCCCTCCGCCGGCGGCTGCGCACCAGAACCTGCAGGTCCTGGCCAAAGACATCCCTCAGCCTGAGCTTGCGCAGATCATGCAGGGGTTTGCCCAGGGTCTGGGGGTGCAGTGCACGTACTGCCACGCGCCAGCGCCCGCGCCGGAGGGCGGCGGACGATTTGGCGGAGGCGGAGGACGCGGACGCGGGGGGCCCGCCGCACTCGACTTCCCGTCCGATCAGCTTCCCGCGAAGAAGAAAGCGCGCGAGATGATGCTGATGGTGCGAGACCTCAACACGAGGATTCCGACCGCGGTATCCAAATCCGCCGACGCAACCGCCCGAGTCGGGTGCGCCACCTGCCATGGTGGCGTGGCGATTCCGAAGCCCCTCGGCGACATCCTCGATCAGACGGCCGCCGAAAAAGGCGCGCCGGCCGCAATCGCGCAATACAAGGAGCTGCGCAAGCAGTACTTCGGATCGCGCGCCTACGATTTCAGCGAGGGCAGCCTCATCGCGCTCGCCCAGCGCGCCACGACGAAAGCGCCGGCCGACGCCCTTGCCTGGCTGCAGCTGAACCTCGAGTACTTTCCGCTGTCCTCCCGGACGTTTGTCGCGATGTCCCAGGTCCAACAGCGGGCCAACGACAAGGACGCGGCGGTGAAGAGCCTGGATAGAGCGCTCGAGCTCGATCCGCAGAACGCCCAGGCGCGCCGCCTGCTCGATCAGTTGAAGCCGGCCAAGTAGCTGCCTCGGCGCGCGCTTCGGCCATCACGAAGACACGAAGATCACGAAGATCTTTTCGTACAAAGAAGTTCTTCGTGGCCTTCGTGCCTTCGTGATTAGAATTCAGGGTCGCGGATCGAGTGGCGCGCGGCCCTGCTTGTCGCGGATCGACCGATCCGCTCCCCTCGACACCAGCAGTCTGACGACCGGATCTGACTCGCCGGCCTGACCGGCGAGATGCAGAGCCGTCTGTCCAAGCGCGTTCACGGCGTTGACCTCGGCGCCGCGATCGAGGCAGAGGGCAATCGCCTCGAGCGTCGCGCTTTCGGAGGCGCCCCCACCTGCGCCGCGCGCAGGCGTCGCGGCAAACATCAGCGCCGTGGCGCCGTTTGCCGATTGCCGTCTGCAGGTCCGCGCCGCGGTCGAGCAGCAGCCGCATGGCGGCCACGTCGCGCGACCGCGCGGCCCGCATCAACGGCGTCGCGCCCGCCCCGAGCTGGCCGTCGCCGATGTTGTGGTAGCGCGCCAGGATCGGCGATCGCAGGGCCGCGTTGGGGTCGCCACCACGCGCGAGGATCTGCGTGAGCAGCTCGAGGTCTTCGACGCCGCCCGAAGGCTTGCGCGTCGGTCGATTGATCATCAGCGGCTGCGTGTGCATGTCCACGAGCGCGTAGACGGCCGCCATGCCGGCGGCATCGGCCAGGTTCGGATCCGCGCCATGCTGCACCAGCAGCGCCGCGACGTCGTAGTGTCCGTTGATGATCGCCGTCACCATCGCGGTGGTGCCGTCGGGATCCGTCAGGTTCAGTGCGGCGCCCCGGTCGATCAGGACCCGCGCGGAGGCCAGCGACCCTTGCCGCGCGGCGAACATCAGCGGCGTCAGGCTGCCTCTCGGCAGCACGGTATTCACCATCGTCGCCAGGTTGAACCGGAACCTCGCGAACTCGAGCGGCACCGAGCGCGCATCCAGTTCCGCGCCCGAGTCGATCAGCAACTGGACGACGTCCGGGTGATCCTCGGCGGCCGCCCACATCAGCGCCGTCTCGCCGAACCACTGTTCGCGGGTGTTCACGACGGCGCCGTGGTCGAGCAGCGTCTTGACCGCGTCGCGGCTGCCCGTCCGCGCGGCGGTCATCAGGGCCGTCGCGCCCTCGGGCGATGCGCTGTTCGCGTCGGCTCCGGCGTCGAGAAGCGCGCTGACGATCTCGGGGGTGCCGTTTGTTGCGGCCAGCGCGAGCGGCGTGACGCCGTAGCGGTTCGTCGCGCTGGCGTCGGCGCCCGCCTTGAGCAACGCCGCCACGGTCGGGCGCATCGTCAGACCGCACGGCCCAGTGCAGCGCCGTCGTACCGTCCGCCTCGCGCGCGTTCGCGTTGGCCCGCTGCGCGAGAAGCGTGCGAACCACGGCGGGCTGCCCCGCTTTCGCGGCTTCAATCAGCTGGGCCTCTGCGCTGGTGGCCGCATGGACGGCCGCGAACGAACCAAGAACAAGAACCACAAAGGTCACAAAGACCACAAAGAAAGGAAGAGCTTCTTTGTGACCTTCGAGATCTTTGTGGTTCATGATCGTTCGTGGTTACAGTTCGACTCGCCCGGTGCTCACGCCAAAGCGGTCGAGTTCCAGGCCGAACTTGTCGGCGACGCTCAGCATCAGGTTCGCGTTCGGCGAGTGTTCCGGCGCGATCAGGTGGCGATTGCCTTTCACGCCGTCCCGCTGCCCCACCCGCGACGATATGCGGCAGCGGATACGGCGTGTGCCCGTTGCCGTTGCTCATCCCGCTGCCGTAAACGAGCAGCGAGCGATCGAGGACCGTCCCGTCGCCATCCGGAAGGCCGCGCAGACGCTCCAGGAATTTCGCCAGCAGGCCCGCGTGATAAGTGTTGACCCTCGCGTGCTCCGCGATTCGCTCGGGGATGTTCCCGTGATGCGAGATGGTGTGATGCGGCTCGCTCACGCCGATCTGCGGATACGTGCGCTGGCTGAACTCCCGGGCCATCATGAAGGTGAATACGCGCGTGAGGTCGGCCTGCCAGGCGAGCGCGAGCAGATCGAACATCAGCGCCACGTGCTCTTCGAATGAGTCCGGCACGCCGATCGGCGCATCTGGGATGGTCAACTCGCCCGTCTGTTTCTCGGCGCGCTCGATCCGCCGCTCGATCTCGCGGACGTCGTCGAGGTACTCGCTCAGGCGCGCCCGGTCCCGCGGCCCGAGAACGTTGTGGAGGTCGGCGAGATCGTCGCTGATGAAATCGAGGATGCTCCGGTCCTTCTCCATCCGCGCGAGCCGCTGCGCCCTCGTTCCCGCCCGCCCGAACATCCGCTCGAACACGACCCGCGGGTTGATCTCCATCGGCAGCGGCGTCGTCGGCGTCTGCCAGTTGAGGCTGTTCACATACGCGCAGGCGTAGCCAGGGGAACACGCGCCGATGAGACCGGTGAAATCTTCGGTCGCCACTTCGAGCGACGGGAACGTGGTGTCCTGTCCGATCGCCCGGGCCACCACCTGATCGATCGTGACGCCGACCTGGAAGTCCGGTCCCTCCGTCCGCTTGGGAGGCGTACCCGCGAGCCACGACGCCGCCGCGCCCGCGTGCTGCGTTTCGAAGCCGGCCTCGGGTCGGGCCAGGTTGCTGACGACGACCAGCGACTCCCGCAGTGGCTCGAGCGGCTTCAGGATCGGCGTGAACTCGAACCCGGTGCCCTCTTTCGCGGGCGTCCACTGGTCCATGATGACGCCGTGCGGCACGTAGACGAACCCGAGACGCTTCAGCGGCGCGCCGGCGGTTTTCGCCGTCGCCGCGAACGCCGGCGCCATCGCGTCGAGGAACGGCAGCCCGAGCGCCACACCCACCCCGCGGAGAAACGTGCGACGCGGCAGCGACCGTTTGTGAGTGAACATCCCCAGTCCCGAGCCTCTCAGCCCCTGACCTCGCCAACCTCTAACCTCTAACCTCTCTAGTCTACCCCCTCGCATCAGAAACGGCCGGCTGTGGACGATGCCCAGAATCAGCGCCGACAGCCGGTAATCGTCACGGGCCGCGTCCCTGACGATGCTGCGGATGACGGGCATGTCGTGGTGGGTGAGCCCGCGGCCGAGCGCGTACACGAGCAGCTTGCCGGTGAGTGTCCTCACGAACATCTCGGGTTGCCGCAGGATCGCCTGCCGCAGCGTGACGACGCCGTCGACGCGCGTGCCATCGACGAGCTGCCCCGACGCGTCGATCGGTGACCCTTCGTCTCGCGTGCGCCACGCGCCGACGGCGTCGAAATTCTCGAGCGCCAGCCCGAGCGGATCCATCAGCTTGTGGCAGCCCGCGCACGACGGGCTCGCGCGGTGCTGCTCGAGCCGCTCGCGCACGGAATGCGGCTGCGACGTCGCGCTCTTCTCTTCGAGCGCCGGCACGTCCGGCGGCGGCGGGGGCGGCGGCGTGCCGAGCAGGTTGTCGAGAATCCACTTGCCTCTGACAACGGGCGAGGTCCGGCCTGCGTGGGAGGTGACGAGCAGAATGGCGCCCTTGCCCAGCAGTCCCTTGCGCGCGTCGTCGGCGACGGCGACGCGACGGAACCGGCTGCCGTAAATGTTCGGCATGCCGTAGTGCCGGGCCAGCCGCTCGTTGACGAACGTGTAGTCGGCGCTGAGCAGGTCGAGGGCGCTGCGCTGCTCGCGGAGGACGCTCTCGAAGAACAGCTCCGCCTCGCGCTGAAACGCCTGGCGGAGGTTGTCGTCGAAGTCGGGAAACTCATTCTGATCGGGCTGCGTGCTCTTCAAGTTGCGCAAGTACAGCCACTGCCCGGCGAAGTTGTCCACGAGGGCCCGGCTTTTCGGATCGGCGAGCATGCGCCGCACCTGGCTATCGAGGACGGCCGGATCCTTCAACCTGCCCTGGCTCGCGACGGTCAGCAGCTCGTCGTCCGGGATCGAGCTCCAGAGAAAGAACGACAGCCGAGACGCGAGCTCGAGATCGCTGACGGCGTGCATGGCGCCGCCCGCCCTTTGGTCTGGTTCCGGGCGGCGCTCGCCGCGAAACACGAACTTGGCGCTGGCAAGGATGCCGCGCAGCGCGAACTGGACGCCGGCGTCGAAGGTGCCGTCCCGGCGGCCGCTCTCGTAGAGACGCGTGAGGCGCGCCGTGTCGGCCTCGGAAACGGGCCGGCGGTACGCGCGGCGCGCCAGCGTGGTGATGATGCGGTTGCGCACAGGTTTTCTCGTCCGCGGCGCTCACCGGCCGGCAGCTGAACACCCGTCGCCGGCTCGGCGTGTCGCCGGACGCCGTCGTGCCGAACGGACCGGTGATCGTGAAGCTCTCGATGTGCGGGAGGCCCGTGTGATCGGTCGCGTCGACGTTGCTGCGCAGGAACGGCTGCAGGCGATGGCCCCCTTGCGCGTCGGTCCGCTGCACGAACGTCGCGACGACATCGTGCGGGCCGGCCGCAATCGGCACACGAACGACGAGGCGCGCGTCGAGCGCTTCGGCGATCTCTTCGGCGTTCTCCGGGAGAATGGCGAAATCCGCGGGGCCGCCCATCGGGACGAGGTGCACGCGCGCGCCGTCCACCGAGATCTCGAGCTGCTGGGGGTACTCGAGACCGCGGACGGATCCGAGGTTGGTCTGCAGCAGCTTCACCTTGATCGTGTATTCGCCGTCGAGCGGCAGCGTCGGCCGCGCCATCAGCCCGCCGCGCGTGCCGAGGGGCAGCCCGTCCACGTGATCGGACTGCGACGTGTCGCCGCGTACGTGATAGGTGAACGAGGCCGGCAGGATCGCCGGGTCGCCGACGGCCAGCGCGCTCACCTGGTCGGCGGCCGACAGATACCGCTCCATCAGCGCCGGCGACACGCCGAGGGCGTCGGCGACGTTGTCGAAGCCCGCGCTCGAGTCGTCTGGCGGGAGCAGCGCCGCCGCGTCGATGTCGAGCGCCAGCAGATCCCGGATGGCGTTGGCGTATTCGGCGCGATTGAGCCGGTGCAGCAGCGGGCCGCCCGGATCCGGATGCGCCGCCTCCGCGCGATCGAGCGCGCCTTCGAGCCGCGACGCCAGGGCGCTCGCCGCCGCGCGATCGGGACGAGGCCGCCCGGCCGGCGGCATCATCCCGCTTTGCAGCTTCTGGACGACCTTTTCCCAGACCTCGGCGCGGCCGGCGACATCCGTGAGATCGGCGTTCTCGAGGGTCAGCCCCGCCGTTTTCAGGCGGTCGCTATGGCAGGCGACGCAATATTGGTTCAGCAGGGCCGCGTCCGCCGGAGCCGCCGGAGGGCGGCGCCTGTGGCCACACGAACCGCGCGCCGAGAGGCAGCACGCGGCGCCCGCGGCGAACGTCCACCGCTTCACGGCTGGTGAGGCCCGAGCTTCGAAGGCACGAACGTCCTGCGTCTTGATCCGCCAGCCCGCCGGTGTCCGGACGTACACGTCCTCGTAGCGCCCGCCGCTCTGGATGGCGCCCGGGCGGCCGTTCTCCTCCACTTCGATCCACACCAGGTACACGCGGCCGGCGGCGCCTTCAGGCGCAGGCTGGATGATGTGATTGGTGACGTAGTCGCGGACGTAGACGGGCCCCCGATGCGCAAGGTCGCCCATGGCGAACGCCGCGAGCTGGTCGCGGCCTTTCACCTCGCTCTGCTGGCCCGTTTTCGAGGACAACCGTCCGTCGGCGGTGAAGAGCCCGGCGAACACACGGCCCTTGTCGGCGGCCGTGTCCAGCGCGAACGATGTGCGGGCGACCAGCTGCTGGATTTCGATGTAGTCCATCGCCGTCAGCGCAGGCCCGGCGGCGGACGGCATCACGGCTGCGGCTGCACACCATCGCGAGCGTTCCAATCCACTTTGACATCGCCGTCACTGCCCTGACCTCGGCGTGACCAGCCGGCGCGTCTTGAAGCGCCATCCCTCGGCGGTCTTCTCGTAGGTCTCCTCGTAGTGCCCGCCGAGGAAGATCGTGCTCGGTTTCCCGTTCTCCCCGTTGTCGATCACGAGCAGATATTCCTTGCCTTTCACGCCGTCCGGTGTCGGCTCGATGACGTGATTGGTGAGGTAGTGGCGCACGTAGTCGGGACCGCGCGGCTGCTGGTGCGCGAGGGCGACGAGCTCATCGTGGCCGGCGGCCCCGGCAAACGCCGCGTCGGCGGTGTAAAGCTTCGCGTACGGCTCGCCGTTCTCGCCGGTGCCGTACCCGGAGTCCAGCGCGTGCCCGTAACTCGACACGAGCTGCTGAATTTCTATGTAGTCCATCGCCGTCAGCATCGTCTGACGCGTGGGCGGCGTGAAGTGAGCCGGCGGCGCGGGGCCGGCGATCGCCTGCGGCATCGATGGCCGGCGGGGATGCGTGGCGGCGGCAGCGGCGCCGGGTCCGCACCGCTGCGCGACGGGATGAAGTCGCGTTTCCTGAAACGCCAGCCATCGCCGGTCTTCACGTATACGTCTTCGTAGTGGCCGCCCGTGCGCGCCAGCTCGCCGTTCTTGCGTCCGATCTGGGCCCACTGGTCGATCGGGCCGCCGCCGCGCGCCCTGCGGCGCCGCCGCAGGATTCCGCGGGAATATCGAAATTGAGCTCGACCGAGGTACTGCCTTCCGACGGCGCCCTCCGGCGTCGGCTCGATCACGTGGTTCATGATGTAGTGCACGGTGTTCGCCGGTCCGAGGCGGCCCCCGCGGGCCAGCGCCGCCAGCTGCTCGCGGCCCCGTGCGTAGGGCCGCATGAACTCGCCGTCGGCCGCGAACAGGTCCGCGTAGTCGTAGCCGTTGTTGCTGCCGGTGTCGACGGCGAACGCGTAACGGTTCACCAGCTGCTTGATCTCGATGTAGTCGAGGGCTGTCAGCGCCATCGCCTTCGGCGCCGCCGCTGCCTTTTGCGACGACACCGCTGCCTGCGCAAGCACCGCGACCCCGAGCGTGACGGCGAGTACCGCCTTCGAACGATTCATCGTCCTGGTTCCTCTGAGCACAACTGGTAGCGCGGCCCTTTCAGGGCCGCGGCGGCGGGGCTAAAAGCCTCGCCCTACACATGTCGCAACGTGGTCTTAGTACCACAAGCCCGATCGCTGGGCAAGACGCCTCAGGTGCACCGCTATCCCTCCAGAAGTATAGAACCGCTTCCTTCAGTAGAATGTGGGCCATGACAAGGGTATGGGTCCTCACGGCGTTGATCGCGGCCGGCGCGGCTTCGCTGCAAATCGCCGGACTGTCCGGGCAGGCGCCGGCCGACGGCGCGAAAGTCGTCGAACTGCAGAAGCTGAAGGACAACCTGTATCTGCTGACGGGCGGCGGCGGGAACAGCGCGGTCTTCGTCACCGACCTGGGCGTCGTGCTCGTCGATACCAAGCTGGCTGGCTGGGGACAGCCGATCCTGGACAAGATCAAGTCCGTGACGAACAAGCCGGTCACGACGATCATCAACACGCACGCGCACGCCGACCACACCGGCAGCAACGAGTTCTTCCCGACGTCGGTGGAAATCGTGGCCCAGCAGAACACGCGCCTCAACATGGATCGCCAGGAGGCGTTCAAGGGCCTCAAGGTGAATTACCTGCCCAAGTTGATGTTCAAGGACAGGATGACGCTCGGCGGGGGAAAAGACCGCATCGATCTCTACTACTTCGGCGCCGGCCATACCAACGGCGACGCGTGGGTCGTGTTCCCGGCCCTCCGGATCGTGCACGCGGGCGACATGCTCGGCTCGAAACAGCCGCCTCCGATCGACATCGACAACGGCGGCAGCGGTCTCGCGTATCCCGACACGCTGGCCAAGGCTGCCGCCGGCCTCAAGAACATCGACACGATCATCCCCGGCCATGGTCCGCTGATGACGATGAAGGACCTCGAGGAATACGCGCGGTTCTGCCGCGACTTCCGCGACGGCGCGGTGTCGGGTTTCGGCCACGGGCTCTCGATTGGCGAAAGCGTGGACAGCTGGAAGGTGCCTCCCGGCAAGTACGCCGGCTACACGGCGCCCGTCGATCGATCGACCGCCAGCACGCGCGCGATCTTCGGCGAGCTCACCAGGTGAGGTAGTGCAGGCCTTCAGGCCTGCCTGCCACCGGCGGACCTGAAGGTCCGCACTACGTCCGAGGCGGCTACTGACGGCTCGCCATCAACTGGCGCAGCAAGGCGACGGTGCTTTCGCGCGGGCCGGCCGGGCCGCGGCCGCGTGCGCCGCGTCCACCGCCGGCGTCACCCACCCCGAGGGCGATATCGAGCGGCGTCCGCCCCTGCCGATCCTTCACGTCAAGTTTCGCGCCCCGCCCAGCCAGAAACGACACGATGCTGTCGGCCTGCGTGACGGCGAGGTGCAGCGCGGTCTGGCCGTTCGCATCGGCGGCGTTGATGTCGGCGCCGTGATCCAGGCACAGACGAATCGCTTCAATCGCCGCCTGGTCTGACTTGCGCCGCGCGGGACCGGTCGCAAACAGCAGCGGCGTCGTCCCCGCCCGGGTCGTCAGCGTCACGTCGGCGCCCGCATCGAGCAGGAGCCGCATGAGCGTGACGTCGCCGCTCCTCGCGGCCCGCATGAGCGGCGTCGCCCCCTGGCCGAGATTCGGATCGCCGCCGTTGTGCTGCCTCTGGAGCAGCGGCGCCTTGAGCCGCGCGTTGACGCCGGCGCCGTGCGCCAGGAGCCGCCGGACGATTTCGACGCCGTCCACGCCGCCGCTGACGCGCGTCGGCGGCCGATTGATCAGCGGATCGGCGGTGTGCATGTCGACCGCGGCATAGAGTGCGGCCATCCCGGAGCTGTCGGCGACGTTGGGATCGGCGCCCTTGTCGAGCAGCGCCGACGCCACGTCGTGGTGTCCGTTGATGATCGCGATGACCATCGCGCTCATGCCGTCCGGGTCGGTGAGATTCAGGTTCGCGCCCGCGTCCGCCAGCGCGCGCACGGCGCCGAGCGCTCCCTGGCGCGCCGCGAACATCAACGGCGTCAGGCCGCCGCGCGGCAATGCCGTGGTGACCATCGTCGCGAAATCGACCTTCACGGGCGGCAGGTCGACGAGCTCCGATCGGGCGTTGACGTCAGCGCCCCTGCTGACGAGCAGACGGCTGACGTCCGCGTGGTCTTCCGCTGCCGCCCACATCAACGCGGTCTCGCCGAAGGAACCCTCTTTCGCGTTCACGTTGACCGGTTGCTCGAGCAGCAGCCGCACGACGTCGGTCCGGCCGGTTCGCGACGCCGTCATCAGGACGGTCTCCCCGGCGGGCGTGGCGGCGTTCGGATCGGCGCCCGCCTTGAGCAGCGCGGCCATTGTCGCGGCGTTGCCGTTTGTGGCGGCCAGCGCAATCGGCGTCACGCCGTAACGGTTGGACGCGCCGGCATTCGCGCCCGCGCGAATCAGCAGCTGCGTGGTCTCGAGATCGTCGCCGCGGACGGCCCAGTGGAGAGCGGTGGTGCCGTCCGCCTCGCGGGCGTTGGCGTCGGCGTGCTGTTGTAACAGCAACTGCCGCGCGATCGCGGGCTGTCCGCGCTTCACGGCGGCGATGAGCTGCGCGTCAGCGTCGGTCGCCGCGTGAACCACGAGCCGGCCACTCAGAGACGAGAACCACGAGGAACACAACGCCCACGAAGATGAGTGCTATCGCTTGCTGATCTTCGCGACCGTTGTGGTTCATGAACTCGATCTACAGTTCGAGGCGGCCGGTGCTGATGCCGAAGCGTGTCGACGTCGGCGCCGAACTTGGCGCCGAGGTCCAGCAGGACGTTCGCCATCGGCGTCAGTTCCTTCGCGACGATGTGCCGGTCGCCCTTGACGAGGCCGGCGCCCTGGCCGACCACCGCGAGCGGCAGCGGCGACGGCGTGTGCCCGTTGCCGTTGCTCATCCCGCTGCCGTAGACGATCAGCGAATGATCGAGCAGCGTCCCGTCGCCGTCGGGCGTCGACCGCAGGCGCTGCAGGAACCTGGCGAACAGCTGCATGTGGTAGACGTTGATGCGCGCGTGACCCGCAATCTTGTCCGGTTTGTTGCCGTGGTGCGAGATCGAGTGATGCGGCTCGGTCACGCCGATCTGCGGATACGTCCGCTGGCTGACCTCGCGCGCCATCATGAACGTGAACACCCGGCTGAGATCCGCCTCGTACGCCAGCGCCAGCAGGTCGAACAGGACAGCCACGTGATCCTCGAACGACTCCGGTACGCCGATCGGCGCGCCCGGCACGGCCAGCTGCGTGTCGGCCTGCTGCTCGGTCCGCTGAATCCGCCGCTCGACCTCGCGCACGTGACCGAGATACTCGTCGAGCCGCGCCTTATCGGTCTGCCCGAGGTCGCTCGACAGGTCGGCCAGGTCGGCCTTGACCAGATCGAGCACGCTGCGGTCCGTGCGCATGCGGGCCAGCCGCTCTTCGCGCGTATTGCCGCCGCCGAACATCCGGTCGAACAGCGTCCGCGGGTTGATCTCCATCGGCAGCGGCGTCGTCGGCGTCTGCCAGATTGAGCGTGTTCATGTACGCGCAGCTGTAGCCGGGATCGCAGGCGCCGACGAGGCCGGTGAAGTCCTCGGTCGCGACCTCGAGCGAGGGAAACGTCGTGTCCTGTCCGATCGCCCGCGCGACCAGCTGATCCATGGTCGTGCCCGCGCGGAAATCCGGGCCGTCAGTACGCTTCGGCGACGTGCCGGTCAGCCAGCCCCCCGACGCCGTCGCGTGGCTGCCGTTGCTCGGCGGCGCTGTGAGGTTGCTGATGACGACCAGCGAGTCGCGGAACGGCTCGAGCGGCTTCAGGATCGGCGGGAGCTCGAAGCCCGCGGCGGCGCCCTGCGGCGTCCAGTCGTCCATGATGACGCCGTGCGGGATGTAGACGAACCCCAGACGACGCTGCGGCGCGGCGGCAGTTCTGGCCAGCGCCGTCGCGGCCGGAATCATCGACTCGAGCAGCGGCAGCGCCAGCGTGGCTCCCGCGGCGCGGAGGAACGTCCGGCGCGGCAGCGATTTCCTGCGTAATGAACATAACGCCAGCTCCCGTAGCTGTCCAGCCCTCGGCGGACGTTTGCGGCCGGCTGAAGCCGGCCGCTACGATCGGTCCGCGCCTTCGTCCGCATCTGAAACGGCACGCTGTTGACGATGCCGAGCACCAGCGACGAGAAGCGGTAGTCCCTGCCGGCCGCGTCGCGCACGATCGCGCGCACCGCCGGCATGTCGTACGACGAGAGCCCCCGGCCCAGCGCGTAGGTCAGCATCTTCTCCGTCATCGTCGACACGAACGTCTCGGGCCGGCGCAGCAGCGCCCGGCGCAGCGACACGACGCCGTCGATCGCCGTGCCGTCCGCGAGCTGGCCCGATGCGTCGATCGGCGCGCCCGTCGTCCGCGGTCCGCCAGGCGCCGACCGCGTCGAAGTTCTCGAGCGCGAAGCCCAGCGGATCCATGACCTTGTGGCACGACGGCGCACGCCGGGTTCGATCGGTGCTCTTCCATGCGCTCGCGCAGCGAGTGCGGCTTGCCGTCGTCCTTGTTTTCCTTGAGCGCCGGCACGTCGGGCGGCGGCGGCAGCGGCGGCGTGCCGAGCAGGTTGTCCAGGATCCACTTGCCGCGCACCACCGGCGAGGTTCGATCGGCGTGCGACGTGACCATGAGGATGCTGCCCTGCCCGAGCAGACCCTTCCTCGCTTCGTCGCGTCACGGGCACGCGGCGAAACTGGCTGCCGTACACGTTCGGGATCCCGTAGTGCTTCGCGACGCGTTCGTTCACGAACGTGTAGTCGGCGGTCATCAGGTCGAGCACGTTGCGGTCCTCGCGCATGATGCTGCCGAAGAGCAGCTCCGTCTCGTGCTGCAGACCCTGCCGCAGGTTGTCGTCGAAATCCGGAAACTCGTTCTTGTCGGGCTCGAACCCGCGCAGGTTGCGCAGGTACAGCCACTGGCCGGCGAAATTGCTGACGAGCGCGTCGCGCCCGGTCGTCCGCCAGCATCCGGCGCACCTGCTGTTCGAGGACGGCCGGCTCCTTCAGCCGGCCCTTCGCCGCAAGCGCGACGAGCTCGTCGTCGGGAATGCTGCTCCAGAGAAAGAACGACAGCCGCGACGCCAGCTCGAGGTCGCTGATGCGGTATGTCGTGCCGGCTACGGCACCTGCGGGGTCGCGTCTCCACGCGAAACGAGAACTTCGGGCTCGCCAGGATGGCTCGCAGCGCGAGCTCGATGCCGTGCTCGAACGTGCCCTCGGCACGGCCGGTCTCGTAAAACGCCGGCGAGCCGCGCGAGCTCAGCCGAGGAGACGGGACGCCGGAACGCACGCCGCGCGAGCGTGGTGATGATCTTTCCGGCGCACGGACCTTCCTGCGCGCGGCGTGGACGGCGTGCAGGAGAAGATGCGCCGCCGGCTCGGCGTGTCGCCGGACCCGGTCGCGTTGAACGGGCCCGTGATCGAGAAGCTCTCGATGTGCGGCAGGCCCGTGTGATCGGTCGCGATAAGCGTGCTCCGCAGAAACGACTGCAGGTGGTTGCCGCCGCTGCGCCGAAGACTTCTGCAGGAACGTCACGCCGACGGCGCGCGGGCCGGCTTTGGCCGGGACGCGGACCTGCAGCCGGGCTTCGATGCCGTTGGCCACGTCGGTCGCGTTCTCGGGCGCGGCGACGTACTCGGCCGCGCCGCCGATGGGCGCCAGATGCATCCGCTGGCCGTCGATGACGATCTCGAGCTGTTCCGGATACTCGATGCCCCGAATCGATCCGAGGTTGGTCTGGAGCAGCTTCACCTTGAAGACGTACTCGCCGTCGAGCGGGAACGTGGGATGGACGAGCGAGGCCGCCGCGCGTGCCGAGCGGCAGGCCTTCGACGTGCTCCACCTGGGAGGCGTCCCCGCGCACGTGAAAGGTCTGCGAGCTCGGGCCAATCGCGGGGCTGCCGACCGCGAGCGCGCTGATCTTGCCGGCCGCCGTCAGATAGCTTTCGAGCAGCGCCGGCGACGTGCCGAGCACGTCGGCGATGTTGTCGAAGCCGTAGCTCGAATCGTCGGGGGGCAGCAGCGTCGCCGGATCGATGTCCAGCGCCAGCAGATCGCGGATCGCGTTCGCGTACTCCGCCCGGTTGAGGCGATGGACCAGCGGTCGGCCGGCATTCGGCTCGCGCGAGCGCGGCGCGATCCAGCGTCGTCTCGAGCCATCCGGCGAGGGCGTCGTACGCCGCCGGCTCCGGTCGCGGCAGCCCCTGCGGGGGCATCGTGCCGCTCCGGAGCTTCCGCACGACCTTCTCCCACACGGCAGAATTCTGCTCGACCCCGGCGGCGTCCATCCCTTCGAGCACGATGCCGGCAGTCTTCACGCGCGCGCTGTGACAGCTCACGCAGTAGCGATCCACGACCGGACGCAAGCTGGACGCATCGCCCGATGGCGCGGCCTGCGGCTGCTGCCGGCCACCCGTGGCGTGAACGGCCCCCACGACGGACGAGATCCACACACACGCCGCGAGGACGAGTAAGACGCGCCTGATCACCAACCGCAATTTTAGCATCAGCCTTTAGGGGTAAAATCCGGTCCATCAGGTTCACAGTGTCGCGGCCACGGCTCGACGTCCGGTTCCTGGCGACGGCGCTCGTGCTCTTTTTTGCACTAGCCCGTTTGGGGCACGCTGCGGCGCAATCTCCTGTCGCGTGCACCACGTCCGACTGCTCAGACCGCGATCGCCTCTGGATTCCCGCCGGACAGATCCACGACGTCAAGAACCAGTTCGTCGCCGCCGTGCGGCAGTTCACCGAGGCCGTCGCGGGCACATTCGGTGACGAAGGTCCAAAGCTGTCGGCGAGCCTCGACGCGATGCGGCGAACGCTCGCGCAGTGGGACGCCGCCATACGCGCGTACGAGGCAATGGTGGCGGCGCTGCCGGGAAGCAATGTCAGCGCTGAAAGCAAGGTCGCGCTGGGCACGGTGTACCTCGACCGCGATCGGCGCGATGATGCGCTGCGAGAGTTCGCCGCGGCAGCACGCCTCGACCCGCGCCGCGCAGACGCACACAGTCTCAGCGGCGTGGCATACGGGATGAACGGCAAGCCTGTCCAGGCCATCGAGGCGCTTCGCAGGGCCGTCGCGCTCGATCCGGCCAACACGTTGACGCTCTACGCGCTCGCCCAGCAACTCAGCAAGGTGCCGGGGCGCGGAGCAGAAGCCGCTGCGGCGTTGCGACGATTCCAGGAGGCGTCCTGGCCGCGTCTGCGCACCGCCCCCAGCAGCCAGCCGTCGATGCCGTTCGAGCGCGTGAGCCTGCTCAGGCAGGCGCCCGGCGTCTCGCCGATCTTCCCGCTTCACGCGTATCGGGAAGGATTTTCGCGCCTGCTCGCCGGGCAGTACGTGGAAGCGATCGAAGAGTTCGCGCGCGCCGCCGCGGCGGACGCGCTGGCGTCTGGAGGCCGCATCGCCGAACACGCCTCCGCGCTCCGTCGCGGCCAATTGCCGGCCGCGATCGAGGGACTCGAAACCCTCGCCTCCGATCGAGCCGCGACGCCGTCTCGCGCGCAAGCCCTGCGCGCGCTCGGCGTCGCGTACTGGGTGGCCGGCCGGTTCGACCTGAGCGCCGCCCGGCTCAGCGAGGCAATCCAGCTCGCGCCGCAGGACGAGCGAGCACGCCTCGCCCTCGCCGATGTCCTGGTCGAGGCCGGACGGTCTGCCGAAGCCAGCCAGGCGCTCGCCGCAACCGTCGCCGCCCTCCCGGACTCCGGCCAGGCGCACTTCCGCCTCGGCCAGCTGAACCTGTCGCAGTCGCTCTTTCCGCCTGCCGTGCGCGAGCTGAAAACGGCGGCCGGGCTCACTCCTCTGATCGGGCTCGATCGGCTGTACGAAATGCTCGGCGGCGCGTACGCCAGCCAGGCGAGCTTCGACGACGCCGTGGCGGCTTACCTGACGCGAATCGACGTCAACCCCAACAACGCCGACGCTCACAAATCGCTCGGCGAAATCTACGCGCTGCAGGGACGGCACGACGAGGCGCTCGCCGAGTTCGCGGCGACGCTGCTGATCGATCCGAAGAACGAGGGCGCGCTGGTCGGCGCGAGCCAGGTGTTCCTACGGATCGGGCGGTTCGACGAGGCGCTGGATCTCTCGAAACAGGCGCTCGCGCTCGACGATCGGCTGAAGGATGCCCGCTACGCGCTGGCCATGTCGCTGCTCCGGCTCGGACGGCAGGACGAAGGCCGGCGCGAGCTCGCGACGTTCGAGCGTATGCAGGCCGAGGTGATGGCCGCGATGACGCGCCAGTCCGAGCTGAACACGATCAGGCGCGACGCGTCGCAACGCCTGCACAACAACGACTACGCCGCCGCGGCAACCCTCCTCCGCCGGGCCGCCTCGCTCGATCCAGCCTCAGCGAACGTGCGCCGCGACCTGGGCCTCGCGCTCGTCAAGTCCGGACAGAACGACGAAGCGATCGCGGCGCTCAGCGACGCAATCCGGCTCGAAGACACCGTCGACGCGCACGAGCTGCTCGCCGAGGCCTACAAGGCAGCGGGACGGGTTGCTGAAGGCGAGGCGCAGGCGGCGCTCGCGGCGCGCGCTATCGGCCGCGCGAGGGCGGAGCGCCTGCAGAAGCTGAGCGGGGCCCGCTGAGGCGGATCCCCTGCCCCTCGCGCGCCACGTAGAACCCGTCGGCCTGCACGTCGGCGGCCGGCTCCACAAGGCCGCTCGGCCACTGAATCTGCACCCGCGCACGCGTCGCCGCACCCAGCCCGAAGTGCGCACGCCGATCGTTGTTCGACAGGTAGCTGCCGCCGGCTCGAATCTCCGTGCTCTGCGTCCGGCCGCCCGCCGTGACGCGAACCCGGGCGCCAATCGCGTCGCGATTGCTCTTCGCGCCGACGAGCTGCAGCGACAGCCAGTGGTTGACGGCAGGCGTGTCGTTGCGGAGCAGCGTCGGCCTGTCGTCGAGGTTGACCACCAGCACGTCGACGTCGCCGTCGTTGTCGTAGTCCCCGAACGCGGCGCCCCGGCTCGACCGCTCGAGCAGCACTCCGGCGCCCGCCTGATCCGTGATTTCCTGAAATCGCTTGTTCCCAAGATTACGGAACACCTGTTTCCGCTGGCGGTACCTGGTGCCCAGGCCGTGCGTGTCCACCTCGGGGTAGATGTGGCCGTTCGCGACGAACAGATCGAGCATGCCGCTGTTCTCGAAATCCACGAACCCGACGCCCCAGCCCAGGTACTTGCCCGCGCCGGCCGCCACGCCTGACGCGTAGCTCGCGTCGGTGAAGAATCCCCGCCCGCTGTTTTCGTACAGCGTCGTGTAGTCGTGCGAAAAGTGCGTGACGACGACGCCGAAGTGGCCGTCGCGGTTGTAGTCGGCTGCGTCCGCGCCCATCCCCGACTGCTCGCGCCCGTCGCCGCTCAGCGCAACGCCGGCAACCAGCCCCGTTTCGGAAAACGTGCCGTCGTGGTTGTTGTGGAACAGGAAATTCGGCGTCGTGTCGTTCGCCACGAAGATGTCGGGCCAGCCGTCCTCGTCGAGATCCGTGAACAGGACGCCGAAGCCGTAATAGCCCGGGTCCGTGATGCCGGCGGCGCGCGTGACGTTGACGAATCCGCCGCGCCCATTGTTGTGGAACAACACGTCCGCCTCGCCCTTGAGTCCTTTCGGCCCGCACGAAACGTCCACCGTCATGAAGCGGCACCCGGCGGTCTCTCCCCGCTTCGCGATGGCCCGCTCGTCGAACGCGACGTAATGCGCGACGTACAGGTCCACGTAGCCGTCGCGGTCGTAGTCGCCGAACGCGCACCCGGTGCTCCAGCCCGCGTCCGCGACGCCGGCCTGGCGCGTGACGTCGGTGAACGTCCCGTTGCCGTTGTTCCGGTAGAGCGCGTTCCCTCCCACGGCGCTCGTGACATACACATCGTCGAAGCCGTCGTTGTCGTAGTCGGCGACGCAGACGCCCATGCCCCAGCCGCGGCGCGTGAGGCCGCTGCGGGCGGTGACGTCGGTGAACTTGCCGTTGCCGTCGTTCCGGTACAGCGCGGCCAGCGGGTCGCCGCCGGCCTTCGAACGCTCACGCGTGGAGCCGTTGACGATGAGGAGGTCGAGGTTGCCGTCGTTGTCGTAATCGAACCAGGCGGCGCCGCTGCCGACCTCGTCGATGATGTAGTCCTTGGCGGGGCCGCCGCAGATGTTCAGGAGGGTGACGCCGGCCTGCGCCGCGACGTCCACGAGTTTGAGCGCGACGTCCGCCGCGCGGGGAGAGGCGGCGAGGGAGAGCAGAAGGGCGAGCGCGACCGCCGCGCCCGCCCTTCTCTTCACTAGAAGTCGAACTGCCCGCTGATCTTGAACAGGCGGCCGTCGATGATGCGCTGCGGCGTGCGCCACACCGCGTACGCGCTGTTTTCCTGGATGACCGTGCTCACGTTGAGCATGTTGTAGATGTCCAGGTTCACCGTCGCTCGCCTGCCGTTCAGCACCTTGAACGCCTTCGAGACGCGCCAGTCGAGCTGGTTGGCGCGTTCGCCGTACATCGTGCCCGGCGCGATCAGGTTGATCGTGGCATTGGCTGCACCGCCTGAAAGCGGACGGCCGAGCGACGGCTGGATCTGGGCGTTCAGAGCCGTGTAGTTCGCCGAGATCAGCGGACCGGGCACGCTCTGGAACGTCGCGGCCAGGTTGACGTCGATTTTCGGCAGCAGATACGTCCCCAGGAACTTCGCCTGGGTCTGGCCCATCAGGTTGGTTTCCATGTGGCAGTACGGCACGGTGGCCGGTGTCGTTTGCGGCAGGAGGAAGCCCCCGCCGGCGACCGTTTCGGGTTGGGATGCGAGCACCGCACAGTTGTCGGTCATCGTCTTGCCGACGCTAAACCCGCCCTGCAGCAGCAGGCCGTTCTTCAGGCGCGCGTTGACGCTGACGTCCATGCCGTTCCAGTGCTCGATCTGTTCGCCGAGGTTGCGCGACATGTTCGTATAGTTGACCCCCTGCCCGACGAACGCCGGGTTGAGGTTGAACAGGTCGGGGATCACGTAGCCGCCGCCGCCCGGCAGCCGCGAATCGAGCGGAGCGGTGATGCTGAACTTGTCAAAAGACGACGCGGTCCAGACAGTGTTCTCGAGCGACTGGAAGTTACCGAACCAGCGCCGGTAGTAGCCGACGTCCAGACCCACGCGCGAGGTCAGCTGGTGGACGACGCTTGTCGAGAACTCCCAGTTGTAGCCCCGGTTCCCGTAGCCGAAGCGCGTGTCGTTGTCGAACTGGGCCGCCGACGTCGGCTGCCCGAACAGGAGGCTCGAGGCAGCTGCCGCAGGTATCGGCCCCGGAGTTCGCCTGAAGGTTCAGCAGGTTGCAGTCCGGGATGAAGTTCTTGTTGGTATCGACCCAGCTCCGGGTGATGGTGTTGACGATCCCGGCCGGGTTGCCGACCGTGCTGACGCCGAGCGGATACTTGCCGACGCTGACCTTGAGCGCCGTCTTGCCGTTGCCGAACAGATCGTACGACTCGCCGATTCTGACGGTGACGTCCTTGACGTTGATGCCCGTCACCGCCGGGAACGTGAGGTTGCGGTTCGGCACCCACATCGGCGGGGCCGAGCGTCTGCACCGGATAGCCGCCGATGAACTGATCGTACCGCGCGCCGAGGTTCAGGGTGAGGCGATTGATGGTCCAGCGATCCTGCGCGAACAGGCCGATCTCGCCTTTCACCTGGCTCTCGCCCTGCGTCGGCGTGCCGTATTGCGTGATCTGATTCGGCACGCCGAGGTTGAACCGGTAGTACAGGTTTGAGTCGTTCGAGATGGTCGAGCTCTTGCTGTCGGACCACGTGTCGCTGAATCCGGTCTTGAACGCGTGCGCGCCCGTCACATATGAGAGCGTCGTCACGACCGTGTTGATGTTCTGATCGGTGAACCCCATCGTGCCGCTGACGCCGCCGTCGCCGCCGCGGCCGCGATACTGGAAGTTCGTCGACTGCTCGAGCACCGGGATCATGGTGTTCCAGGGCGCCGACAGGTCCGGCTGGTTGCCGAACGCCTCGCCGCGGTTCGCGTAGCGAACCTCGAGGAGCATCTTGCTCGAGATCGGCGACGTCCACCCGGCCTGCACGAGATACAGCGTCGGGAACCGGTACGCGACGACCGACTCCGGAGAGACACCGGCGCGCGTATCGTCCCAGACGCGGCTCTGGTTATCGAGGTAGAGCGAGAACTTGTTGCGCTGGCTGGCCTGCCAGGTCAACCGGCCGTCGATCCCCTTCTGCGTGATGGCGAAGAACCCCTGATCGGCGGGGTTGGCGACGTACGGTCCACTTGGTGGGGTCGCCCGCGTTCGCGTTCGAGAAGAGGCCGGCGATGTAGTTCTGGTTCGTCTGCACGCGGCCCGACGCGAAAAACCACAGCGTGTCGCGCATGATGGGACCGCCGCCCGACGGGTTGATGTCGTAGGCCAGCTTCATCTTGTTCGGCGCCGGCAGGCCCCGGGTCTTCAGATCCTCGCGTGAGGTTGTCGGCCTGCCACCCGGAGTTCACGCCGGTGGCGAAGATCGATCCCCGGTAGGTGTTGCCGCCTTCCTTGGGCACGATGTTGATGCGCAGGCCGCCGAAGGCGAGCTCCGCCGAGATCGCGCCGTAATCGACCGTCGTCTCCTGCGTCGCGCCGGAGTCGGGCACGAAGTTCGAGAACTCGCCCGGCGACAGCACGTTGCCGAGCCGGACGCCGTCCAGCTGCAGGCGCGTGTCGCTCGTGCGGCCGCCGTGGATGGAGAACGTGGTGTTCTGGAGGTTGTTCGTGCCGCCGACGTCCTGCAGGCCGCCGCGACCCGGCTGGGAGGCGTTCACGCCGGGGAGGAGGACGATCTCGTTGATGTGGCTGCGGCCGGCCGGAATCGCGTCCAGGACTTCCTGGCGAGAAGACGCGCTGCCGCTGCGAGCTCTGGAGGTCCACGATCGGGCTCTCGGTCGTGACGGTAATCGTTTCCGACACGTTGCCGACCATCAGATCGGCGTTGACCGTGGCGACGAACGTGCCCGCCAGCTCGATGCCCTCGCGCTTGATGGTGCTGAACCCGGCCAGCGTGAACGTGACCGAATACATCCCGGGCCGCAGGTTCTCGATCTTGTACTGCCCGCTGGCGTCGGTGGTGACGGACCGGACCTTTTCGATGAGGGCCGGGCTGGCCGCTTCGACCGACACGCCGGGCAGCACCGCGCCGGACGTGTCCTTGACGGTACCTGAAATCGACGCGCCGCCGACGGCCTGCGCGCGCGCGGCCGCCGGCAACAATGCGAGTACAGCCAGCATCAACGCCAGCCGCTTTAAAAACGTCATACGGTCTATGCCTCCGCTAAACAAAGTGCAAGATTGAGTGCAAGATTCTAGGCAGCAGCAGAAAGGCAAGTCAAGGAAAGAACCACCCGCATTTCGCGCAAAACGGGTTCGGATCCGCCGGAATGGATATCGTGCCGTCCTCGTAGCCGGGAAAGATCGTGCCCGTAAACGTGTGGTAGTCCGAAGAGGGTACTCCCAGAAACGTCCACGTGAAGTGCGCGGTCACCGTCAGCGTGCCGACCTGCGCATTGCCGCCCGGCGCGAAGACGTTCCACGTGCTGACGTCGGTCCCGCTGCCCATCCCAACGGCAGCGTTGACGTTCGCCGTCAGCGTTCCGCCGACCAGCTGCAGGTCGCGCACCGCGCCGCCGCTGCATTTCACGCCCGGCACGCGGCTCGCCTGGCAGGTTGACAGCGTCATGGTCACGGCGCCGCCGCTGACGGTGCCGGCGTACGCGCAGCTGGTGCCGTTGCCCTGCGACGTGACGGTCGCCTCGAGCGACGCGCCGTTCTGCTTGAGCGCGCTCAGGAACACGTCACGGCTGCTCCCGGGAGCCGTCTGCAGGAGACTGCCGACGCATTCACCACCGCTGCTCGAGGCGAGCGTCGAGTTCGCCAGCCACGCTCCGGCGACGGATGAAGCCGAGGGCGCCGCCGGCGAGTCGGCGCAGGCGGCTGCCGACACGAGCGCGGCGACAATCATCGCAATGACGTAGCGGCCGGCTTCAGCCGGCCGGCCAGCGTCCGCCTGAAAGCGGACGCTACGGCTGATTCCTGAAGTACGCAGGGAGGTCCTTCTTCGTGTCTCGCAGGATCTCGACAACGGCCTGCCGGTCCGCCGCCGACAGCGTCGAGTACTTCTTGCTGATGTCGCGGCCGGACAATACCTGCCACATCCGCTGGTAGACCACATTGCGGGCATCCGCCGGCAAGGCATCGAACGCACGGCTGTAGATCATGTAGCTGCAGGGATACTTCATCAGCCGCCGATCCAGATCCAGCTGGCGCAGCGATCGGCCCTTGCTGTCGCGTGGCCCTTCCGCCGAGAACTTCTCGGCGAATCCCGACGACCCGCGGATGCTGCCGGCAAACGGCGCCTCGTCCACGAACAACAGGTAGTCGGCAAGATCGGCGGCCGCCTCCCGCATCCGCGCGGCCGCATCCGGATTGCCGCGCTCGGCGGCCGCCAGGCGCGCTTCCCACCCGACGCGCGTCAGCAGGTTCGTCATGTGCGTCTGATGCTCGAGCACCATCAGCGCGACGACGTCGCTGTAGGGGGAGAGATACGACTTGAGATCGAACTTTCCGTCGAGCGACGCCAGCACGGGTGAGGTGGGCCTCGGCTGAACGTCGACCTTCCCCGGCACGACAATGGGAACGTTGCCCATGTGGCGCAGCGCGCCGGGCTTGCCGGTGACGTACCACCCGCCCCACCGCTCGGCCAGCGGGCTCCGGTGATCGGAGACAAAGCCGTTCGCGTACGCGTTCTTGTCGTCGGACATCGGGAACGTGCTGAGCACGAAAAGCCCCGGCACGCCGAGCGTGTCCCACGAGAGGTGGCACGCGAGGCACGTGTCGTCGCGCGTCAGCTTCGGCTTGGCGGCGGGCTTCTGCGCGAGCGTATAAAAGACGACGCCCTGCGTGGGGTCCTGCGCGGCGAGTTCGAGAGCGTCGCTGCCGTGCACGACGCCGACCGCCACGGCGTCGTTGAAGTACACGGCCCTGGGGTTACGCGGGTTGATGAGCTTGGCTTCGAAGCTCGTTTCCGAAAACACGAGCGCCTGCGATTCGATCGGGATGTCGAGCGCCGCCAGCAGCGACTTGAGAAACCCGTTGGGGCCGTCGAACTGCAGCGTGACGCTCCCGTCCTGCACGCGGCGATTGAGCTGCGAGACCGGATCCGTCACCGGTCCTTTTGTGTAGGCAATCGCGGCGTGATCGCGCGAGGCCACGAACACGTCCCGGCGCTGCGCCAGAACGGCCACGCCCCCGACCGCGGCCGCAGCGGCGAGCACGGCAACCCAGATTCTGAAATGTCGGTCGTTCTGTCACGTCACTTCGAATTTACTCCTTGTCCGGCCGCGGCGTCCACGGCGCCGCGCTCGGTGGCCCGGGCACCGCTGAGGATGTGGGGCACCGCGTAGTTGCCCTCGTGGCACGCGAACTCCAGCACCGCCTCGCCGTCGTTCATCGTCAACGGCATGGAGAACGTCCACGGCTTCGTCCACGTCGCGGGATCGTCGACGGTGACCGTCCACTCGAGACGGTCGGCGGCGGTGCGCGCGAAGCGCTCGACGAGGCGCATCGTTTCCGCGTTCGCGTTCCTGTACACGCTCCGGTCCCTGAAGCGCGTCGTCTCGACGACGAGGGTGTCGTGCTCCCAATGGCCGCGGGCGTCGCCCATTTCGAGCTGGATGCCTGGCGGGACGTGCGGCCGGCCGTCCAGCGGAATCAGCCGCGTGTCGTGCACCAGCTCGTAGCGGATGGCGACGATGCCCGGCGCCTGGATGATCTGATAGGAATTGCCGAGGATGTGCGGCAGCATCGATCCGGGAATGCCGCGGGTGATGCACCGATCCCACAGGCCGAAGTCCTCGATGCTGTCGAACGGCCCCTCGCCGAAGCTGCCTCCGGTGCGCTGCCTGGAGTTGAAGACGCCCCCGAGCGTGGTGTCGAGCGAGGCCTCGAACGACGAGTCGTAGTTCTCGAGGCGCCGACGGGCGGCGGCGGTCCTCGGCGGAATCCTGCCGTCGGGCGGATCGACCAGGAACCACGCGCGGCTTCCTCGCGTGACGTCGAGCGGGTCGCGAAACTGGTACGGTCCGACCGCCGCCGGACGCTCGAGGAACTGCTTCAGCCGCTTCGCCCGCAACGCGGCCAACTCGACTTCCGAGATGTCCTCGAGGCGCCGCCCCTTGAACTCGTCAGGCCGTTCGAGCGGGGTGTTCGCTTCGTACTTGTTCGTGTAGTTGCCCTGCAGGTCCGGATCGCCCCACGGCGTCCGGGGAGGGGCATACGGCGCGGCGGCCGCAACCGCGCCCAGAGCCACCACGGTGAGGAGCAGCACCTTCATATCCAGAATTGTCAGTCCAGTACATCACGAAGACACGAAAGACACGAAGCATTCTTATGAAGAAGATCTTCGTGATCTTCGTGCCTTCGTGATCATTTTTTCGACGTGTCATCGTCTGGGGCGCCGGTGCCGGCCGATCCGATCAGCAGCGTCTTGCCGTTGGGCAGCGTCAGATCGCGGCCGTTCGCCCGCAGCGCGCCATCCTTCGCCTGATACCCATCGACGACGACCTCGGTGCCGGGCAGCAGCGAATTCTTGGTCAGGCCCCTCCTGAAGAGCGTGTTCGGAGTGCCGGCCTCGATCATCCATTCCTCGACGGTGCCGTCCGGCTTCTTCACCGAGACGTGAATCCATGCGTGGGGATTGATCCACTCCATCTTGGTGACCGTCCCCTGGAACCTGATCGGCTTGCTCGCGTCGAACTCCGATGCAAATGCGTGATGGGCCGCAAGGGGCGCGGCGCACAGCACCGGCAGGAGGCAGACGCCGGCCACCACGACGAAGCGCGTCGTTCGCACAGGGTTCATCTCGTCCCTCCTTTTGTCTGTCGAGCGCGCGCTCCCGCCAGCAGATGGACGATGTCGTAGTTGTCCTCGTGGCAGGCATACTCGTACATCTGCTCGCCCGGGTCGATCTTCGTCCAGGGAATCACCGCCGTCCACGGCTTCGTCCAGGTGGTGGGGTCCTCGATTGTGAACTCGTAGTTGATCGTGTCCTCGGCAACCCGGGTAAAGCGTTCGGTGATACGGAAGGTCGCGGCGTTGGCTCCCTGAAAGACCACCCCGTCGTCAGTTCTGAAATTTGTTGTCTCGAGCACCAGGGTGTTGCCGTCAAAGCGGCCGCGCGTGTCCCCCAGCCACTGGCGAAGATTCTTGTCGAGGTGCGGCCGGCCGTCGAGCGGGATGATGCGAGCGCTGTGAATCATCTCCGGGTTGATGACCACGTAACCGGGACTCTGGAAGATCTGAAAATCGTTGTTGTAGATCGTGGGCAGATACGGCGGCGAGTCCGTGCGAATGATGCACCGGACCGGCAGCGAGAGTTCCTCGGGCCCATCGGGCAGCCCGGCGTTGAAGCGGGCGGCTGCCGCGGCGCGATCGGCCCTGGCCTTCTGCCGCTCCGGCGTCAAGGGCACCAACGGCGGCATGCGCCCGTCTGGCGGATCGACAATCAGCGACGTCCGGCGGTCCGCCGTGATCTTCAACCTCCGAGAATCCATCCAGTGATCGTTGTACGCGCGGTTGACGTCGACCTCGGCGCCTCCGTCGCGCCGATCGCGTGTCAGGGTGTTGGCCAGCGTCGCCTGGAATTCGGCTGCTTCCTCGTCGTTCAACACCTGCTTCGAGCCGACCTCGCCGGGCCGTTGCAGCGGCGTGCTGGTGGCGTCGTTCCAGACGCCCTGGAGATCCGGATCACCCCAGGGGGTGCGGAAGGTCTTCGCCGCGGGCTTGACCTTACCCGCAGGAGCCTTCCCCGCCGGCGCCTGCCCTGACACGACGGAGGACGCGATGACGGCGGCGACGACGGCGAGCAGAGTGAAGAATCGATGACGCATGATTCACCTCTTGCGAAGCACCCCGTACAGCAGTTCTTCGGTGAACGGCACGCACTTGAATTCCAGGAGCTGGATGTTCTTTTCCATCCGTCGATAGAGCGGAAAGCTCATCTTCCATGGCCGCGTGAACACCTTGGGATCGTCGATCGTCGCCTCGTACATCAGGTGGTAGGGGCTGAGCGGCGTGTAGCGTTCGACAACATGCAGTGCGTCGCTATGGAAGTCGCCGGCCCGATCGAGCCACGTCTCCTCGCGAATGCCGGTCACGTCGACGACCAGCGTTTCGCCTTCCCAGCGGCCGCGCGACCAGCCCATCCACGCATCCGCCGGCCCTTCGTCCTTCCAGTTCATGCGGATGGTGCGGGTCGCACTCGTGAACTCGTAGGCGATCAGGATGTACGGCGCCGACCCTTGAACGATTTGGAATGGAAACGGCATGTACGTCGCGCGCGGCACCCCGGGCAGATAACATTTGAGCTCCGGGTCGCCCAGTGCGTGCCATTTCTTGTCGTCGGTGACATCGACCTTCATCCGCTCGTCGAAGTTCTTCTTCTTCTTCGCCAGCGCCCATGGCTGATACGGAATCTCGCCGCCCTCGACGATGCTCTGCCCCGCCGGCCCGGCGCCGTAGGCGCCCATGATTTCCGGGTGAGGCCCGGCTTGGGCCTCGTGGTCCTGCACGTCCCAATTGGCTGTGACGAACGCCTGCCAGATGCCGTTCAAGTCGGGATGCCCGTCGAGACGGGGCGCCCTGTAGGGAGGGGAAGCGGCGGCCGCCCCACGGCCGGCCGGAGCCTGTTGACCGGCGAACGGCCTGGCAGCCAGGCAGACGACGGCGAGGAGACCGCACGTCAGCGCACGCTTCATGTGAAGCCTCCGATGAAGCTCCGATGTTTACGCGCCGGTCAGACGACGAAGGAGCGCCACCGTTTCTTCGTTTCGCTCGCGGTTCCGCATCAGCGTGTCGAGCGGCGTGCGGCCCTGCTTGTTCTTCACGTCGAGCTTCGCCCCGTGTTCGGCGAGATACCGCACGATGGCGGGCGACCCGAGCGCGCTGTGGACCGCGGTATCACCCGCGGCGTTCACGGCGTTGATGTCGATGCCTCTGTCGAGACACAACGCGATGACGTCGAGCGCGTTCTGCATCGTGCCGCGGTCGTAGCTGTTGCCTGCGAGATTGATGCTGGCGGCGAGGTGAATCGGCGTGTTCCCGTTTTTCTGCGTCAGCGTCGGGTCCGCGCCGGCCGCGAGCAGCAGCCGCATCACCACCGCGTCGCCGCCACGGGCCGCGCGCATGAACGGCGTCGCGCCCTCGCCGAGGCGCGGATCACCGGCGTTGTACTGCCGCTTCAGGATCCGATCTTTGAGCCGGGCGTTCGGGTCGGCGCCGTGGGCGAGCAGCATCTTGACCGCGCCGACGCTGCCCTCGATCACCGCGGCGGGCAGCTCAGGCCTCCCGAACGAAGTTGGCATCGTGTGCATGTCAACCGCCGAGTACAGCGGCGTCGCGCCCGTGCGGTCTGCGAGATTGACCTTCGCGCCTTTTTCCACCAGCAGCGTGGCGACCTCGTAGTGCCCGTTGATGATGGCGAACATCAGCGCCGAGCTGCCGTCGGGATCGACCGCGTCGAGATCGGCGCCCGCGTCCGCGAGCGCGGTCGCCGACGCGAGGGCGCCCTGCCGCGACGCGTACATCAGCGCCGTCCATCCGCCCTTCGGCAGCACGCTCTGGCCGACATAGGACGCGCCTTCCTCGACCTTGTCGCCGATGACGCCGGGCGGCGTGTGCGGGTAGTCGGTGACCGTCGACCTGGCGTTGAGATCGGCGCCGGCTGCCGCGAGCGCCCCGACGGCGTCCGCGCGGTTGTCGAGCGCCGCCCACATCAACGCCGTTGTGCCGGTGCGGTGCTCGGCCGCGTTCACGTTCCCGGCAGTTGCGAGCAGCTTCACGGCGTCCACGCTGCCGGTGCGCGCCGCCAGCATCAGGAGCGTTTGCCCCTCGGCCAGGGACGCATCCGCCGCGCTCACGCTGGCGCCGGCCTTCAGCAGCACGTCGAGGACACGGGCATTACCCGCGCGCGCGGCCACCGACAGCGGCGATGCCCCGTACCGGTTGACGGCATTGAGATCCGCGCCCGCGTCCACCAGCAGGGCGATGGTCTGCACGTCCGCCGATCGCGCGGCCCAGTGGAGCGCCGTCGTCCCGTCCACCTCGCGCGCGTTGACGTCCACGTGCTGTTTCAGCAGGGCACGCACCGCCGTCGGGTTGCCCGCGCGCACCGCCGACACCAGATCCGGCGTGGACGTCGCGGCGCCGAGCGTCGCGGCCAGGGCGAAGACAATCAGCGAGGTGAGCGTGCGCATCTTTGATGTAGCGCGGCCCTTTCAGAGCCGCCGAAACGCGGGTCTGAAAGGCCCGCGCGACGAATATCGCTCAAAAGAAATCGACGGTGCCGGTGCTCTCGCCGAACGTGTCGGCCTTCGCCCCGAACTGGTGCGCGACCGAGAGCCACAGGTTGCCGATCTGCGTTCGCTGCGGCAGCACGAGATGGCGGTTGCCGGCGCCGACTCCCCCGCCAACCGCGACGAGCGGCAGCGGGTCGGTCGCGTGGACGTTCGAGTTGCCCATGCCGCTGCCGAAAAACAGCAGCGAGCTGTCGAGCAGCGTCCCGTCGCCGTCAGGCGTGTTGCGCAGCGTCTCGAGGAACTTCGCGAACATCTGCAGGCAGTACACGGTCACCTTCGTGGCGCGCGCGACCTTTTCCGCCTGGTCGCCGTGGTGCGACACGACGTGCCACGGATCGGCGACGCCGATGTCGACGAACGTCCGCTGGCTGCTCTCGCGCGACAACATGAAGGTGAAGACGCGCGTCAGATCCGTCTGGAACGACATCGCCAGCAGGTCGAACAAGAGCCCCGTGTGATCGTCGAACCGCTCCGGCACGCCCAGCGGCTTATCGACCACCGAGAGCTCCGTGCGATGCTGCGTTTCGGACTGCTGAATCCGGCGCTCGATTTCCCGGACGTTGGCCAGGTAGTCCTCAACCCTGGCACGATCCCGCACGCCGAGGCGGCTCTGGAGCGATCGCGCTTCGCCCACGATCGAATCGAGGATGCTCGCGTCTTCCTGCTGCAGCCGGCGCCGCTCGGCGTCGGACCCGCCGTCCCCGAACAGCCGCTCGAACGCGGTGCGCGGGTTGATTTCCATCGGCAGCGGCGAGGTCGGCGAGGCCCACGAGATGGTGTTCAGGTAGGTGCAGCTGTAGTTCGGCGTGCAGCCCCCGACATAGCCGGTGAAGTCCTCGGTCGCGAACTCGAGCGACGGAAACGCGGACGCCTGGCCGATCTGCTTCGCGATCGTCTGGTCGATCGTCGTCCCGATGCGGTAGTCCGCGCCTTCGGTCCGCTTCGGGATGGCGCCGCTCAGCCAGCCGGAGGACGCCGCGGCGTGCATCTCCGTCTGACCGCCCGCGCGCGTCAGGTTGCTGACGACGACCAGGGAATCCTTGAATCCGGCGAGCGGCTGCAGCGTCGGCGACAGCTCGAACGCGCCGCCGGAACCGGCCGGCGTCCACGCCGCCATGTCCGCCCCGTGCGGCATGTAGATGAAACCGGCGCGCGACGGCGCCGCGCCCGCTTTCGACGCCAGAGCCGAGGCGGCGGGCACCATGGCATCGAGCATCGGCAGCGCCAGCGTCGCGCCCACGCCTCGAAGAAACGTCCGCCGCGACAGGTGCATCCTGGTGATGAACATAAGGCCTCTAGTTCTCTCCGCCCGATGCCGCCGCCATCTGAAACGGTACGCTGCTAACGATACCCGAAACGAGGGCGGAAAACCGGTAATCCTGGCCCCGGGCGTCCCGCACGATTTTTCTCACCGCCGGCATGTCCTGATACGTGAGGCCGCGGCCGACGGCGTAGACCAGCAGCTTTTCCGTCAGCGTGCGGACGAACACATCCGGGCGCTCCATCAACGCATTTCGCAGGCCGACCACGCCGTCCACTTTCACGCCAGTTGGGCAGGACGTCGGCGGTATCGAGGGCCACGCCTGTTTCGTTCGTCCTTCGCCAGGCGCCCACCACGTCGAAGTTCTCCAGCGCGAACCCGAAGGGGTCCATCGTCTTGTGGCACGACGCGCAGGCGGGGTTGTTCCGGTGCTGTTCCATCTGCTCGCGCATCGTCCGGCGCGGCGCGCCGGGCTCGTCCTCCCTCAGGGCCGGCACGTCGGGCGGCGGCGGGGGCGGCGGCGAGCCCAGCAGGTTCTCGAGCACCCACTTTCCACGCAGAACGGGCGACGTCGTCGTCGCGTGCGAGGTGACAAGCAGGACCGCGCCCTTGCCGAGCAGTCCCCGCCGCGCGTCGTCGGTCAGCGTCACGCGGCGGAAGTCGCTGCCGAACACGCCCGGGAGGCCGTAGTGCTTCGCCAGCCGCTCGTTGACGAACGTGTAGTCGGCGGTCATCAGGTCCAGCACGTTCCGGTCTTCGCGGACGACGCTGGCGAAAAACAGCTCCGCCTCGCGCCGGAACGCTTGACGGAGGTTGTCGTCGAAGTCAGGGAACGTGTCCGGGTTGGGCACGAGAGCCTTCAGGTTCCGCAGCTGAAGCCACTGGCCGGCGAAGTTCTCGACGAGCGCGTTCGACCGCGGGTCGGCCAGCATGCGGCGCTGTTGCTGTGCCAGCCCTTCGCGCCGTTCGAGCTGTCCAGCCGCAGCGGAGCGCAGGAGATCCTCGTCGGGAATGCTGCTCCAGAGAAAGAACGACAGGCGCGACGCCAGCTCGACCGGCGTCACCTTGTACGGGGTGCCGGGCGCGATGCCCGCCGGCTCGCGTTCCGGCCGGAAGACGAACGACGGGCTCGCGAGGATCCGCCGCAGCGCGAACTCGACGCCGCCCTCGAAGCTCCCCCGCGCGCGTTCCTGCTGGTAGAACGTGAGGAGGCCTGTGACCTCGGCGTCCGACACCGGCCTGCGATACGCCCGGCGCGCGAGCGTCGAGACGATCCGCGTCGCGCAGGCCGTCTCGGCGGCCTGCCCCGCGTTCGTTCCCGGGTGGCACACGAACACGTTCGGGCTGGGCGCGGTGCCGCCCGTCTTCGCGTTGAACGGTCCCTGAATGCTGATGGACTGCACGTGCGGCGCGCCGTCGGCCGCATAGGGGTTGTCGAAGTCGCGCAGGAACGGCTGCAGGCGCGACGTCGCCAGGATGGCGGGCGCCTCTTCGGGAAACGCCGCCACGAGATCGTGGCGGCCGGCCTTGACGAACAGGCGCACGCGCAGCCGCTTTGCTTCGATCGCGTCGGATGTTTCGGTCGGGTTCTGCTGCAGCGCCACCAGGTCCTCGGGCCCGCCGAACTCAGCGAGCAGCACGCGCTCGCCGTCCAGCGTCAGCTCGACCTGATGGCGGTTGTGCACGCCCCTCATCGCGTTGAGGTTCGATCGGTACAGCCGCACCTGGAAGTCGTACTCGCCGTCGAGCGGGAACAGATGCCGGGCGGTCATGCCACCGAAGGTCCCGAGCGGCAGGCCGTCGAGATGCTGGTCTTGCGAGAGATCCTGCCGGACCGAGTAGGTGTCGCTGCCGGCGCCGAGGCGCGGGTCGCCGACAGCCACGGCGCTGATCTTGCGCGCGGCCGAGAGATACGCCTGCAGCAGCGCCGGCGAACTGCCCAGCGAGTCCGCCACGTTGTCGAATCCATACGCCGCATCGTCGGGCGGCAGGAGCGATGACACGTCGACGTCGAGTCCAAGGAGATCGCGGATGGCGTTGGCGTACTCGGCGCGGTTCAACCGGTGCAGCACCGGGCGGCCCGGATTGGGACGGACCGCGGCGGCGGCGTCGAGCCGGGTTTCGAGCCACTCGATGGCGCCGTCGTAGGTCGCGCGATCCGGCCTGCGCGCACCCAGCGGGGGCATGGTGCCGAGACGAAGTTTCCGGACGACCTTCTCCCATGTCTCGCCGTCGTGCGCGACCTCCGCCGGGTCGAGGCCTTCGAGCGAGAGGCCGCCGGTTCGCAGACGCTGGCTGTGACAGCTGACACAGTACTCGCGCAGCGTCGCGTCGGGGTTCGCGGGCCCGGCCGCCTGAGGCGCGCGCGTCGCCACGGAGATGAGCGTCAGTAGCGCCGTGGCCGCCGCCCGGGAGCCGCGCATGTGCCCTCCTGAGGCGCAATTATAGGCGCACTTGCTACGAACGGTCGCGCCCCAGGCCGGCAGGATGTTCAGAAGGGACTGCACAAAAAGTCACGGAAATACGAGGCAGCCCTTCCAACGATCGGACACGCTGCTGGGTCTTACGACAACTCGGTTACTCTGGGACTATGTCAACGAAACGACTGTTCGTGTGCGCGATCGCCATCGCGTGCATGCCCGGAGTCGCGCGGGCGCAGGATCGCAGTGCGAGCGTCGCCGGCGGCGTATCCGCGTTCAACATGGATGCGCACACCTCGGTCGCCTACACCGCCTCGGCCGACTTCCGGTTCACGCATGTGCTGGGCCTCGAGCTTGAAGGGACGTTCGTGCCGTCGCTCAACGCGCCGTACCCGGGCCGCGACCTCCTCGCGCGAACCGGCGCGGTGGACAGTGTCTTTTCCACGATTTCAATCGTCCCCATCTTGCCGTTGTTCACCGTGTCGAACGAGGGCGGACGCGTCGCGATCTGGTCGAACAACGTCCGCGTGGCCATTCCCACCACCGCGGCCCGGATCGAGCCGTTCTTCGTCGCGGGCGGCGGGGTGGCCGCGATCCGGCACACCGCGGACGCAACCCTGTCGTTGCCGTCGTTCGACATCGGCATTCCAGGTCTTTCGCAGGGCGCCCGCACCTTCACGGAGCCGTTGTCCACATCCTCGGTCGGCCTCGCGCTGACGCTCGGCGGAGGCGTGGGCGTCAGGGCCACGGAGCACTTGCGGATCGACGCGGACCTGCGCCTGATCAGAATCATGGACGACGACGACAAGAACGTCGGCCGATTCGGCGTCGCCGTGGGCTACCGCTTTTAGATTGGAGCTAGCGTCCGCCTTAAGGCGGACGCTACGACAGCTACCAGCTGAGGACCATCGCCCAGGGGACGATGGCGCCGAACACGCAGGCGACGGTCAGCGCGACCAGAATCAAGTGTTGGGAGAGCACGTGGAGGGTGGTGCCGCCGATGATAGCCACCGACTTCCCGACGGCCAGTGCGGCGCTGGCGCCGAAGACGGCGGCGCACCAGGCGAGGAGCGGATTGGCCTCGATGCCCGGCCCGAATCGCAGGATGCCCAGGTAGGTCTGCGCCCCGTCGGCGATCTGGACGGCCACAAACAACAGCAGGGCCCAGTAGGCGTGGCACTTCGACCCCGGAAGGGTCAACGTAAACGACGTACGCACCCGTTCCGCCATCGTGACCGTCGCGATCCGCAATCCATGTGCCCGGCGGCTCCCTCTGAATATCAAAGGGTCGGGAAGATAAGTCTGCCTCGAAGCAGCCATTGGTCGCTACCAGTCAAGATTCTCCGTGATGCGCGTGCCGTCCCTGCGAAACGTGTCCGCAAGCAGCCGGATGCGACGCTGCGCCTCGGCGGGGTCGTGATTCCCCAATGTGATGTTCAACAGGTCCACATACCACGGAAGCTTCACATCGCTTCCGACGTAGGCTTCGACGATCTGGTGCGCGATGGGCAGCGTGGTGCTCTTCGATACGTCGTAGACATCCCGGTTCCCGGCCTGCAGTAGTTTCTGATACTCCTCGGCCAGCAGCCGCTCGAAAAGCGCCGGCGTAAAACCATCCCCGGCCTTGACGCCCGACGGATCGTCGTCGGTCAACGCCGCGCCCTTGTGAAGCCATTCCCAGAGGATGCTCAGCCGGATTTCACCGGTGGCCATATCTTCCATCAGGTAGAGCACGTCGTCGTTGCCGAAGAAGTCCGCGGGCTTGAGCGCCGCGGCCTGAAGGCCCTGGCCGAAGGCGTTGCCGTACTGGAGCGCGACGCTCAGCAAATCCCGCGCGCCGCGCACGGTACGCGGCGCCGGCTCGAGCATCGTCAGGCCGTCCGCGTCCGCCGCTGTATACGTCAGCGGCGGGAACTTGCGGCCGAGCTGGTTGTCCTGACCGGCCTTGTCCCACACAGGCCTGACGATGTGCACCATCTTCCAGTGCGCCACCCACTTTCCGCTCGCCCCCTCGCGCTGTTCGCGCTCGCCCCCGGCCACAGCCCGCTTCATGCCGGCCTCGACACCTGCTGCGGACCCGACGGGGATGTTCGGCTCCATCCCGCCCTGCCACAGCGTGAACTGGCCACGCGCATCGGGCGTGTTCACGGCGCGCCGGACGCGGTCCTCGTAGACGCGCATGTAGCCGTACGTCATCGTGATCGCGTCGATGTTGGCGTTCACGAATCCCGGATCCCACGCCATCGCGTCGGCGACGCTGTTGATGTAGTCCCAGCGGCCGGTGTTGAAGCCGATGAAATGCCTGCCGAGGGCCGCGCGGATCTCCATCAGCTGGAAACACGCTTCGAGCTGCTCGACCAGCACGTAGACTTTGATGGCGCCGTCAGACAGCCCCAGGTGTCCCTCGAGCGCGGTGAGGATGTCGTTCCAGAGCGCCGCTTCCTCGGCCGTCTGAATCTTCGGCAGGTAGAGCGCCAGCGACGCGTTCGCCCGGGCAAGCGGCTCGTGGTTGTTGACGATGTAGAGCGTGGTGTCGACGATGGACGCCGAGAACCCGGAACCGGCGCCGTGACGGATGTGGCGATCGTCGAGGTGCAGGCCGCGGGGCCGGAACAGTTTGGTCGTGAAGTCGAGCTGCGTGCGCCAGTCCTGAATGGTGTCGCGGCCGAGGAACTCGCGCGCCCAGCGGTTCATCTCGCCGCCCACCTGCTCGGCCGCCGCCAGGAACACGGGGTCGCGGCGAATCGCGAGCTTCAGGTTCCGCTGGTTGTCCAGCGACATCGTGGACACCTGGCCGAGCGCGTCCTCGCCGTCGAACATCCAGCCGTCAGCCCCGGACAGCAGCGCGTGCGCCACGTTGCGGATGCCTGCTTCGACGGTGGCGTTGGGTTTCGCGGCGGGCCCCGTCCCCTGGATCCACTGGCGCCGCAGGTCGGCGGGAATCGCGCTGCCCGCGAACGCGCCGTTCCTCGCCTCCTGCACCTTGATGCGCGTACGCGGGATGTATGAGTCCGGATCGAGGAACGTGATCCGCTGCCTGTCGCGGGCCCGCTGCGCGCGGCGTGCGATTCTCGCCGCCATTACCGTTTTGCGATCGGCGTCGAGTCCCGCAAGCGCTTCGAGCGCCTCGACCGCCTCCGGCGTGAGGACGTCCTTGTACTCGTTCTCGAGATTGCCGCGAACCTGGAGCCGCCTGGCGCTCATCGACTCCGTGACCTCTGCGCCTCTGTGGCCACTCGGATTATTTCGCGGTCGCCGGAACGGCCATCGGGGCCCGGCCGGGGACCGCCGCAAACCGGAGCGCGAAGATGAGGCCGGCTGCGATCACGGCGAACACGGCGCTGCCCATCAGCACGGCCGTCCAGGTGCCCGTACTTTCGAAGATCAAGGCGGCTACCCAGCCGCCGAGAATAGACGCCACGCCCTTCGCGCTGTACAACACGCCGTAGTTCGACGTCGCATCACGGGTGCCGTAGTAGTCCGCGAGCATCGCGGGGAACAACGAGTAGATCTCGCCCCACGTGAAAAACGTCAGCACCAGCGTGATGATGAACCACGTGCCGGACACGCGGCCGATCGTGGTCACGAGCAGCAGGCATGCGGCCTGGAGGATGAACGCGACGATCAGGGCGGCCTCGCGTCCCGTTTTATCCGATACCCAGCCCCAGAACACCCGGCTGGCGCCGTTGGCCACGGCGTTCATTGATGCGGCCACGGTCAACGCGCCCGCGGCGATACCCCACGAGCGGGCGACTTGCGCGGTGTTGAGCGTGAGCAGCAGGCCGCCGGTCGCCATCAGGACGAACGCCACGTACATCATCCAGAACTGCGGCGTGCGCACCATCTCGCCAGTTGAGAAGTGCTGAGTGCGCCGAGCCCCGGTGGTTCCGGGGGCGGCCGCCGGCGCAGCTCCGGACGATGCCTGAGAGGGGTGGCGAAGGACCTGGGCGACGATCAGGATGACCAGACCTTGAATGACGCCGGTCCACAGAAACGTCGCACGGTACCCGTCGCTCTTCAGCATCATGGCGATGAACGGGATGAATAGACCCGCGCCGCCACCGAAGCCCGCTGCCATGATGCCGGCCGCCAGCCCGCGGTTCGTGGTGAACCACTTGAGCGCCGATCCGATGGAGCCGCCGTAAACGAGCGCCGCGCCGATGCCGGCCAGCACGTACAGCGTGTACAGCATCGGCAGGCTGGTGGCGTAGCCCATGCCGCCCCATCCGATCCCGCACAGCACGCCGGCGATGCTGATGAACAGCCGCGGTCCCATCCGGTCGATGAGCCATCCCTGGCATGGCTGCGCCCACGTCTGGCAGAGGATGAACAGCGTGGCTGCGGCCTGAATGCCCGACAACGACCAGCCGGTGCCCGCCTGCAGCGGCGTGACGAACAGCGTCCACGCATACTGGAGGTTGGCGATCATGATCATCGCCACGAGGGACGCGCACAGCTGGAACCACCGGTTCTGGATGTTCATCGCAGCACTCCCCCGTCAGCGCGCCCGCTCTCGCCGTTCATCACACGCCGCCATAATCTGTCTCACAACAGCGGAATCGTCAACCGGCGTGGGAAGACGAGACCCGCTGGCCGCCGCAGTACATGTCGGTGGCATCGCAGCCCTCGACCTCCACCTGAACCGTGGTATGCGTGATGTGGAACCGCTCTTCGATGTCGCGCACGACGGCGCGCAATACCTGCTGGCCTTCCCGCACGCTCTGCTCCGCCACGACGATGTGGCAGCTGCAGGCGACGACGCCCGGACCGACCATCCAGACGTGCAGATCGTGGACGTCGAGAACGCCGCTGACGTTCTTCATCGCGGCAATCACGGCCGGCATGTCCGTGCCGGCCGGCGTGCCCTCGAGGAGCACGGTGGCGCTTTCGCTGAGCACGCCGTAGCTGCTGTAGAGGATCAGGGCGGCGATGATCAGGGACACGATCGGGTCCGCGAGCAGCCACTGCGTCGTCATGATGAGAATGCCCGCGACCACCACGCCCAACGCCGACACGGCGTCGCCGATCTGGTGGAGGTAGGCGCTCCTGACGTTGAGGTCGTGCTTCGCGCTCTGATGCAGCCAGCTGCCAATCACGAGGTTCACCACGATCGCGCCCGAGGCCAGGCCGATCATCAGGCCGCCGCTTGCCGGCTCTGGATGCTGGATCCGGACGATCCCTTCCCATCCGATGAACACCGCGATGAGGACGAGCGAGAGCGCGTTGATGAGCGCCGCGAACACGCCGACGCGGTGATAGCCGAACGTCATCCCTTCGTGCGACGGCCTTGCCGGCCATCCACAGCGCGTACCAGCTGAGACCCAGCGTCGCCGCGTCGGCCAGGTTATGCCCCGCGTCCGACAACAGCGCAAGGCTGTTGCCCCACCATCCGCCGATCGCCTCGGCGAGCACGAACGCCAGCGTCAACCCGACGGCGGCGGCCATCGTCCTGGTGGACACCTGCCCCGCGTGCGCGTGTCCATGCGGATGGGCGTGGGTGTGAGCGTGCGTGTGTGCCATCCCTCTGGTCAGGATACCAGACCCGATTCAGGAGTAGTGCAGGCCTTCAGGCCTGCCAGAACGGGCGATCGCGCCGGCGAGGCCGAGAAGCCCGGCGATGCGACTGGCCCAATCGAGCCAGCCGGCCGGCGTGCGTGCCGGCTCGCGATCGCGAAGGCCGCCGCTCCGCGCTGCGAGTTGCACGAGCGCGGGGTCGCCGTACGCGCGGCCATCGCGGCCATACACGACCGTGCGATGGGCGCGCACAGCGTCGACGATGCCCTGTTCGGTCACCGCGTCGACGAACACGTACGTGCGGCACAGCCCCATCGGGCCGAGGCCGTGAAAATCCGACGAACCGATGGCGGCGACGGGCGCGCGGGCCGCGAACCGCTCGTAGTCGCGCTGCGCATCTTCCTTGAGAATGAACGCCGGCACGAGGACGCCCGGATGGCAGATTTCGGCGCCGTCCAGCCGCTGCATCGCGGGCATGTCGAAGCCGTACCAGAAATCCGGGTCGGGATGCGCGGCGATCGCCACGCCGCCCTGGCGCTGGACCGTGTCGATCGCGTCGGCGGCGCGCTGCATGAAGCTGACGGTTGTCGTAATGCCGGCGGCGATCAGGTGATAGCTCGGCCGGACGATTTCCTCGCCGACGAGCACGATTGGCCCGCCGACCATGCGCGAAAACCGTTGGCCCACGCGCGCGTCCCACGTTTCGTTGTGCGCGGTGATGGCGAACGCATCGAGGCCCTGGCGCTCGGCTTCGAGGACGAGACCCCAGGGCGTCAGCGCCCCGTCGCTCCACATCGAGCTGTGCGTGTGGAAATCCACGGCGAGAACGCGATAGCCGGCGAGGGTGAGCGGCGGGTTGCGGCGCGGCCGATCGGCAATCGTGCCTGCGACGATGGCGGCAGCCAGGAGCAGACACGGGACGGACCGCGGAATCACGGCACGATCCTTCCGACGATAACGGGCCAGGCCGCGATGCCGAAAAAATAGACGCAGCCGCTGGTCCAGCCGATCACGCGCTGAAGGATCACATCCCGGGCTGCCGTCGGGCGCCAGCAGCACCTCGCGAAAGAACCGGTAGTCAACGTAAGCCGACCACGCCAGGACGCCGGCGAGTGTCGCCTTGACGAAGGCCAGGAGCAGCTGCGGGGGCGCCCCGGCCTGCACCGGCGAGAGGAGGCATCGCAGCGTGGCAAATGCCACCAGCCACCAGAGCCACGGGGTGTTGCCGGCGAAGAAGCGATCGGCGGCCTCCGCCACCGGCAGCGGACGAGGCGTCCGCCGGTACACGATCGCGAACGCCAGCAACTGGAACGCCGGCAGGAACGCGAACGACACCATGCCGTCGGCGATCAGCCGGACGCTCAGGCGCCCCGACGCCCACATCGACACGACGCAGCCGCAGACGAACAGGAACGCGAGGGGCCGCCGAACGACGACCCAGAGGGCGGAACGATCCTTCATTACGAAGTCACGAACGCCACGAAGCAACACGAAGAGCTCTTTGAATCCAGAGTCCTTTGTGTGCTTCGTGTCTTCGTGATAAGCGGCTCCGGAGAATCAGCGCAGGTTCTTGTTGAAGAACGCGAGCGTCCGCTCCCACGCGAGCTTGGCCGACGCTTCGTCGTAGCGCGGCGTCGTGTCGTTGTGGAAGCCGTGCTGCGCGCCCTTGTATTCGAACTTCTCGTACGTCTTGTTGTTGGCCTTGAGCGCGGCCTCGAACGGCGCGATGCCGGCTCCGACGCCGGTGTCGATGGACGCGTCGGCGTACTGCAGCATCAGCGGCGCCGTGATCTTCGCCGCATCCTCGGCGCTCGGCTGACGGCCGTAGAACGGCACGCCGGCGTTGAGATCGTTGCCGAGCCGTACGGCGAGCTGGTTCACGATGCCGCCGCCGAAGCAGAACCCGATGGCGCCGAGCTTGCCGTTGCTTTCCGGCCGCGCCTTCAGCCATTTCGCCGAGGCGACGAAGTCTTCGGTCATCTTCGGACCGTTGACCGACCGGAACTTCACGGCGCCCTCTTCGTCGTTGCCGGGAAACCCGCCGACGGAGGTGAGGCCGTCAGGCGCGTAGGCGATGAAGTTCGCGACGGCAAATCGCCGCGCGACGTCCTCGACGTACGGGTTCAGCCCGCGGTTCTCGTGGATGACGAGGACGGCGGGCAGCTTGCCCGAGGCGCTCGCCGGCCGCGCGAAGTAGCCCTTGATCGATCCGTTGCCCTCAGGTGACGCGACCGTCTCGTAGCTCACCTTGATCCGCGGGTCGTCCTTCTTTACCTGTTCGGCCCACGCATAGTTCGGCCGGAGGCGTCTCGAAGATGGCCGCGGCGGTCAGGCCGCCGACCGCGAATTTCTTGGCGCGATCGAGGAAGTCGCGCCGGTTGATGTCCCCGTGCTGGTATTCGTGAAAGAGATCGAGGAGCTCCTGCGGGTAGTCAGAGGCTTTCTTCCGTTCCATGGGACTGCTCCTTATGTTGATGAACTGTGCGGGCCATTCTACTCAGATCGCGTGGCACCCGATGCGCTTGATTTTCGCCTTTTATTCGCTTATCCTCCCGCCTTTCTTGTTCTCACAGAGGGAGGCGCGCCATGGATGAAAAAGGACTGTTTCTCGGCTTCTGGGAGAAGGAAGCGCCGGCGATGCGCAAGGTGATCTCCAGGATCCCCCAGGACAAGTCGGACTACCGGGGAGACCCGAAGGCGCGCACGGCGCGTGAGATCGCGTGGCTGCTCGTTCAGGAGGAAATCCTGCTCTGCAAAGGTCTCGAGAAGGGTGTGCTCGAGTGGGAAGACATCCCGACGCCGGCCACGATGGCCGAGATCCTCGACACGTATGACAAGAATCACGACTCGATCACGAAACGCCTGCACGCGCTGCCCGCGGCGAAATGGGAGCAGGTCGTGCCGTTCATGTTTCAGGGCACCGAGGTCATGAAGGAAACCGGCTACGGCAACGCGTGGGGCTTCTTCTTCGACGCGATTCATCACCGCGGCCAGCTCTCGACCTACCTGCGGCCGATGGGCGCCAAAGTGCCGTCGATTTACGGCCCCAGCGGGGATGAACAGAGCTAGAGGTATTTGCGGGGCCTTGGTCCCTGGGTCTTAGTTCCTGGTCCGTCCTGAGTCCATCGTTCACGTGGTCCGCGATGCGGGGCACCGGCTCCTGGACATGTGCACCAGGGACACAGGACGGACCAAGAACAGAGGACCAAGAACTACGGACGGGTGCCCACAGCGATTCGAACACGCCGCTAACGCCGGACGACCTCGGTGAGGTCGAGATACCGATGCCCATCGACGATCGCGGTGTGCGCGGTCAGTTCGTAGGCGCCGTCGGGCGTCTTGACCGTCTCGACCACGTGCTCGACCCGCACGGAGGACACGGTCGGCCCTTCGCGGAGTCCTTCGCGGATCACGCGTCCGGTCATCGTCGCCGGCACGGGCACGCCGAGCAGCTGCAGCAGCGTCGGCGCGAGGTCGACGTTGCCCGTCGGGATCTCGCTCGTGGCGTTTTCGCGGAAGTCGGGGCCGGCGGCGATCAGCGTGTTGTGAATGTCGTACGGGCTCGACGTTCCGTGCCCGGCAACGCCCTCCTGCGTCGTCTTCCCGGCAAAGCCGGCGTCATTTGAGTCGCGCGTCCAGTTGGCGGACACGAGGATGTCGCCGGAGCGCGCGTGGTTCCAGCGCGCCACGTCGAACGACAGCGTGCCGGGCACGACGCCCTCGAATGCCGCGCCGCCAGCGGGCTGGCCGGTGGCCGCGTTCTGCGCAAGACGACGCGGCGAGGTGAAAATCGCCCCCACCTCGGGCCGCCGCTGCAGCGCGGTCACGATCGCCTGCAGCCTGCCCGGATCGTCGTGGCTGCGCAGGTAGACGGCGCCTTCCGCGACAACGATATCGGGCGAGCCATCGGCCATCTTCCTGCGCGAACGGCTCGACGAGAGCGGAGAGATGCAGTGCGCTCGTCTCCGTCGAGAACCCGTGATCCGACGTGACGATGATGTTGGTCTGGCCGAGACGGCCCTCGGCGCGCAGCGTGTCTTCGATCCGGCCAATGCCCGCATCCACGAGCATCAGCGACTGGCGCGTCAGCGGGGAACCGATTCCGTTGGCGTGCGCCGTGCCGTCCGGATCGTTGAGCCACATCAGCGTGAGGTCAGGGCTGAGCTGTTCGATCCCGAACTTCAGGTAGGCATCGATGGCGCGCTGGTTCCGCGGATCGTTCGGCGTGGCGGCTGGTGGTGCAGGCCCGAGCGCCGCCAGCACGCGCGCGCCCAGCGCCGGCGGCAGCGTGTAGTCGTAATGGATGATCGCGCCGCTTCCGACAGTGTGATTGAGCAGCAGCGCCGACCCCGTGGAGCCCGAGCTGACACCGAGCAGCTTCTTGCCCGCGCGCTGCAGGATTTCGCCGAGTGACGGGGCGGTCAGCAGCTGCCCCTCGGCGCGGGCGACCGCCTCGAGGTTCACGCGCTCGCCGGTGTCGAGCCCCTTCAAGGCATTGGCCGACGGAACATAGATGTCGTTGCCCAGCAGCCCGTGTGTTTCGGGATAGGCGCCCGTCACGAACGACGACGCGTTCACGCGCGTCACGGTGGGAAAGACGGAATGATGGGCGTTGAACACGATGCCCCGCTGCCCCAGACGGGTAAGCCTGGGCATCACGTCTGCCGTCACGCTAGTCGGGACGCAGGCCGTCGACGACGATCACGAGGTGAGTCCGCGGCGAAGACTGCTGTGCCCGCGGGCCGCCACGCACCGCAGCGAGCGCCGCAATCGCGACGGCCGCAATCGCGACCACGGCCAGCACCACGCGCACGATCTTCATCGTCGAGATCGCCCTCCGCTCTCCATGCTCGCCCGCGCGACCTTCGCGCCTGCCTGAGCCATGAAGGTCTTACGCGGCCTACCGGCCCTGCGGCACCGGCGACGCCGGCGACTCCGACAGGAGCGTCACCTCGGGGTGCTGGCGCGCGAAGTACTGCACTTCCCATTCCGAGGCGAACAGGATGACGCGGCGATCCTGGCGGTCCACGGCCAGCGCCGCACCGCCGCCAAGGGACGGCATCGCCGCATCGGGATTCGGCCAGCCAGCGCGCGGCGGTGTACGACGCCGGCTCGACCTGGACCTCGACGTTGTACTCGCTGCCGAGGCGGCTCGCGATGACGTCGAACTGCAGCGCACCGACCACGCCGACGATGGGCTCGCGGCGGCCGCTGGTGAGATAGAACACCTGCATCAGCCCCTCCTCCTCGAGCTGGCGCAGGCCCTCGTCGAACTGTTTGTACCGCTGATCCTGCAGGCGCACGCGGCCGAAGTGCTCGGCCGGGAACCGGGGGACTTCCATGAAACGCAGCGGCGCGCCCGTATGCAGGGTGTCCCCGATGGCGAACTGGCCGGGATTAACGAGGCCGAGGATGTCGCCGGCGTACGCCACGCTGATGGTCTCGCGCTCGCGGCCGAAGAACCGGTACGCGCGCGACGCGCGGATCGGCTTCCCGACCCGGCTGTTGAGCAGCGTCATGTCCTTCTCGAAGCGGCCCGAGCAGACGCGGACGAACGCGACGCGGTCGCGATGGCGCGGGTCCATGTTCGCCTGGATCTTGAAGACGAACCCGGTGAACCGATCGTCGACGGGGCTGACCTCGCCGGTGTCGCTCTGGCGCGCCTGCGGCGGCGGCGCGAGTTCGACCAGCGCGCGCAGAAATGGTTCGAGGCCGAAGTTGGTCAGCGCGCTGCCGAAAAACACCGGCGTCTGCCGGCCGGCCAGATACTCCGCGGCGTCGAACGGCGTGCCCGCCGCGCCGATCACGTCCAGGGACTCCCGGAACTGCGCGTACGCCTCGGCGCCGATCATCTCCTGCGCGGCCGGGTCGTCGAGCGACGACACGTCCACCGGCGCGCGGAACTGCCCCTGCGCCTCGCGCTCGTACAGCAGCAGCGTCTTCTGGTGGATGTCGTACACGCCCCGGAACCGCTCCGCGCTGCCGATCGGCCAGTTGACCGGCGCGGCGTGAATTCCGAGCGTGCGCTCGAGGTCGTCGAGCAGTTCCATCGGATCCTTCGCGGGCCGATCGAACTTGTTGATGAACGTGAGGATCGGCAGGCGGTGCCGCTTCGACACTTCGAAGAGCTTGCGCGTCTGATCCTCGACGCCGTTCGCCGCGTCGATGACCATCACGACGCTGTCGGCGGCAATCAGCGCGCGATAGGTGTCTTCGCTGAAATCCTTGTGCCCCGGCGTGTCGATGAGCGACATCCGCCGCCCCTCGATCTCGAACTCGAGCGCCGCCGACGTGATCGAGATGCCGCGTTCCTGCTCGAGCGCCATCCAGTCCGACGTCGCGTGGCGCCGCGCTTTCCGTCCGCGCACGGCGCCGGCCAGCTCGATCGCGCCCGCGTACAGCAGCAGCTTCTCTGTCAACGTCGTCTTGCCGGCGTCAGGGTGGGAGATGATCGCGAACGTGCGCCGGCGCGCCACTTCGCGCTCGAGCTCCGTCAGCTCGGCCGATACGGGTTCCATCTCTTCAATTGTACTCTCACGGTAGAACGGGAGGCGTTCTAAGGCGGCACCAGCCGGCCCGACGTTTCGAAGCGGCGGTAGTTCGAATACGTGGCGACGCACTCGATGCGTTCCCGCGTCGTCAGGAGCCGTCGCGGTGATCCGGCCGGGGCGATGTTCGTGATGACCGATTGCTTGTAGACCTCCTCCATCCGGACCGGCACGCCTATCTCGAGCCGCGGATCGAACTTGTAGTCCACGGATATCTCCGCCGTGGTGTTGGCGGACGGGTCCTTGACGACAAGCTCGGTGCGCACGATGGCAGCGTCCGCACGGCCAATCCAGATAGTACCGTTCGACAGCAAATCCTTCGACGTGGGCGTCTGAACCACCGTGGGGGCCATGCGCTCGGAGAACGCGACCTTCCAGGAGTCTTTCTCGACGCCCAGCATCGTAAAAGCGAAGCGTGACTGAAAGGCCGGCGCCAGAAACTGAAGGACGAACGTCGGGTCGTTGAAATTCCGATAGATGCGGCCGATGTTGAACCGGGCCCCTTCATCGCGGAGGCGCAGGAGCCTCGCGCTTCGGGCCGATCCGGTTTCGCCGAGAACCGCATCGAGCCGCTCCTTGCTGTCGGGAACAGGCGTACCGTCAACAGACAGCACTTTTCTCGCGGTCAGCCACGATTGCTGGTCGAGCAACCAGGCAAAGACGGTCTCAGACCGGATCCGTCGCTGCGCTCGCGATCGAATCTGCCCGCTCTCCGTCTGGACGACGTCCTTCTGCTCGTACTGCTCGTCGCTGAGGACGATCGCGAAGTCGTCCTGAAAGCGCGTCACGTACTGCGCGACCCGATCGAGGAGCTGGTCGAGAGACGGCTGGCTGACGGCCTGCGGCGGGGGCGCCGCGAACAACAGCAAGACCAGGGGCAAGAGCATGGGCCGCTACCAGTACGCGATGAGGCGGCCGGCGGCGATCGCGGTCAGCCAGCAGGCCAGGGACAGCCCGCCCATCACGGCCAGCCGGCGATGCTCGCGCGGCGACAGCTCCCGCTGTCCTCGGGCCTTCCAGGCCTCGGATCGGCTGATGGCCAGCACGTTGATCAACGCGAGCAGAATCGCCGGAAACTTGATCGCAAGAAATGGATTGCCCACGTATTCCGTGGCCTTGGTCACCAGCAGGCCGACGCCGGTGGCGGCGGCGATCAGAAATCCTGTCGCCGCGACCGGGACGGTAGCTTCGGCGAGCGCCGCGAGCGGAATCCGGCGCCCCACGCCGACGAGCCGCAAATCGAGCACGAGCACCGAGCCGAAGAGCGACGCAACGCCCAGGATGTGCGCGAGGTTGACGATGGCGTACGTCCAGGCGCCCGACTCGCGCATGAAGTGGCCGAGGGCCGAGCCCTGCAGCCACTTCGCGGCGTCGAGCACGTCAGGAACGATCGGGGTAGACGTTGAAGACCTTGTCGCCCCACGTCAGCCGCTCGGTCTTGACCTCGTAGCGATCGTTGTCGCGGTGGCGGTGGCCGTGCGCGGTGACCTTGGCGCCGACGGGAATCATGCCGTCCTTGAGGCCTGCCTGCTGGCTCCGCGGCGGAGGCGCCAGCACGAGGTTCCACACGTGGCCGTCCGTGCCCTTGATCGTCATGGACGCGTGCGGGCCGGCGAGGCTCACGGACGACTCGACCGTGCCGGTGATCTCGAATTCGGCGTCAAGATAACCACCCCACCCGTGGTGGGCGCTGACGGAACGCGCCGAGAGCAGCGCGACAACGCCGAACGCAGCGGCGATGAGCGTGCCAAAGCGGCAAGCGGATAACGTGCGCATGGCGAACCTCCTCGGCCCATTCTACGCCGGCCGGGAACGGCCGAAGTCTAGTAACATGCGCCGCACTCAGGGAGAGACCTCATGAGGACAATCAAGGCGCGTGTGGCCCTGACGCTGGCGGCCGCGGTCGCCGCCACCCTGGTGACGGCCCGGGCTCAGACGCCGCTCGCACGGCCGGCGTTTCCGGGCCAGACCAACGCGCCGCCGCCGGCGAAACCATCGCCGCCTTTTACGATCGAGACGATCACCAACCGGCTCAGCAGCCCATGGTGCGTCGCGTTTCTGCCCGACGGGAATTTGCTCGTCAGCGAGAGCGTCGGCGCGATTCGGATCATCCAGCCGAACGGAGTGGTCTCGCTGCCGATTGCCGGCGTGCCGGGCGTCAAGGTCGTCGGGGCGCAAGGCCTGCACGACGTCGTCCTCGACCCTGATTTCGCCCGCAACCGGCTGCTCTATCTCACCTATTTCGCGCCGCCGCGCGGCGAGGCGCCCGGGCTCTGGCCGCTCGAGTACTTGTACGAACGCGTCTGGACGAAGTCGCTCGCCGAGCGGCGCACGATGAACATCGGCATGGAGCGCGTGGCCCGCGCGCGCCTGAGCGAGGACGACCGCAGCCTGCAGGACGTCGAGGTCATCCTCGACGGCGGCGGCGAGCGCCGGATCGTGCTGGCGCCGGACGGCACGCTGCTCGTCACCGGCGCCGATCGGTTCCGCTTCTACGACTCGGACCTCGATGGCGTCGAGCACGACTTCACGGACAACCCCGACATCCGGCGGAACTTCTCCGGCCGCGTCGTCCGCATCAACCGCGACGGGTCGATCCCGAAAGACAACCCCTGGCTCGGCCGGGCGACGGTTTTGCCCGAGACGTACGCGCACGGTCTGCGCGACCCGGAGGGTGCCGCGATCAATCCCGCGACCGGCGAATTATGGGTCGCCGATCACGGCCCCCAGGGCGGAGACGAGATCAACATCGTGAGGCCCGGCCGCGACTACGGGTGGCCGGACGTATCTTACGGGCGCCAGTACGACGCGCGGCGCACCGACGGCCGGAAAAACGTGCCGGTCGGCAATGGCAAATCGTCAATGAAAGGTGTGGAAGAGCCGATCTACTTCTGGGATCCCGACATCGGGACGTCAGGCATGATGTTCTACACCGGCGACCGGTTCCCGGAATGGAAAGGCAACCTGTTCGTCGGCGGCCTGCCCGCGCAGTACCTGGCGCGTCTCGTCATCAACGGCGAACGCGTCGTCGCGGAGGAGAAGCTGCTGTCGGACGCGAAGCAGCGCATCCGCGACATCCGCCAGGGCCCGGACGGCCTCGTGTACGTGCTTGCGGGCAACCAGTTGTTGCGACTGACACCGAAGTAGCGCGGGCCTTTCCGGCCCGCGGGACTGCAGACGGCCCTGAAAGGGCCGCCCTACGATCGTGGAGTTAGACTGGAGGATGAACATGAAGAAGATTGTGATCGCGCTCTTCGGGTGCGCGGCGCTCGGAATCGCGGCGTTTGCGGCGCAATCGTCGAATCCGCCGGCGCAGCCGCCGCAAACACCGCCCGCCACGGCCAGCGCCCCACGGGCTGATCCGTACGCGAACAACGCGGCCCCGGGCACGCTGACGTTTCCGCTGGCCGCGCCCGCCGGCAAGGACAGCAACGCGAAGATGGTCGCGCCGCCTGGCGCCGTCAATCAGGGACCGTTCGATCCATCCACGTGGAAGTACGGCCCGGCGTTCAACCCGCCGCCGGGCGCGAAGATCTGGAACCCGGTGAAGCTGAAGATGATGCAGGGCGGCAAGGTGACGGGCGGCACGCTCTTCAGCGCGACTGATCCGGCGACCTACTGCGCGATGGCCAATGCCGGCTACGACTTCATCTGGACCGAGATGCAGCACGACCCGCGCGACTGGGAGGAAGCCGTCGCGTATGTGGCGGACGTGCCCGAACGCGAAGGCTGTGCCGGGCGTCCGCGTCGCGTACACGGACGAACGCGAGATCCAGCACGCGCTCGATTCCGGCGCGCTCGTGCTCGTCGTTCCGACGGTCGACACGGTGGAGGAGGCGATCGAAGCGCGCAACTGGGCGTACTTTCCGCCGCTCGGCCGGCGCAGTAACGGCGGCGGCCAGGCGTTCGACGGCACGATGTGGGGCGGTGTGCCCGGTGGTTACCGCCAGACGATCAACGACAACATCGTGCTGGTGCTCATGATCGAAACGCTCGAAGGCCTGAAGAACGCCGACGAGATTGCCAAGGTCCCCGGCGTGACCGCCGTATTCGCCGCGAGCGGCGACCTCGGGAATTTTTCCGGATACCGGCAGGGCACGCCCGACTACGAGCGCGCCATCAACATCGTGCACGACGCCGCAATCAAGGCGGGCGTCCGTCTGTGCGGCCCGATGGCCTGGCGCGACCGCGCCGACTTCACCTGTTTTCAGGCCGGCAGCGAGACCGCAGCCATCGCCCGCGGTGTCGCGGCCGAGCTCGGGCCGCTCGCCAACACACAAGGGAAACCCGAGGTCGGACCGTTCGCCGAAAAACGCCCGAACTGACACGCCGCCGTAAAGGACTGCGAGACGGAAACTTAAGGGCGACCTGAATCCGGCAGATGGAGCTCAATTGACTCTAAATGACTCTAGAGTCATAATATCGTCCATACCGTCACTGTCCGGTTCAGGAGACCTCGTCAATGAAGTTCAGGTTCGCTGGTGCTCTCGCTCTCACTCTGGCTCTCGCGCCTTTCGCCGTGGCGCAAACGCCCGGCGGCACACTCACCGGCGCCGTTCGCGATGAGCAGGGTGCAGCCGTTCCCGGCTCGGAGGTTACGGCCCGCGGGTCGGACGCGACGTTCAGGTTCACCTCGACCGCAGAGGGCACATTCCGTTTTCTCGATCTGCCGCCTGGTCCTTATACCCTCTCCGCGGTACTGTCCGGGTTTCAGCCCGCCTCACGCGACGTCATCGTGGCCGTGGGCAAGACCGTCGTCGCGCCGCTCGAGCTGCGCATCGCGCCGGTTGCCGAATCGGTCACCGTCTCCGCTGCGGCGCCGATCGTCGATCCCACGCAGACCGGCACCTCGACCACATTTTCGATCGACGAGCTGACAACGATTCCCACGTCGCGTGATCCGTTTGCCGCGCTGCGCACCGTGCCCGGCGTGCTGCTCGATCGCGTCAACATCGGCGGGAACGAGACCGGCCAGGCGCCGAGCATGGTGTCGAAAGGCACCCGTCCGCAGGACACGGTCTGGTCGCTTGACGGCATCGTCATCACCGACATGGCGGCCGCCGGCCTGCCGCCGACGTATTTCAACTTCGACAACTTTCAGGAAATCCAGGTGTCGACTGCCGGGCAGGACATCTCGCAGGCGACTGGCGGTGTCGGCGTCAACCTCGTCACCCGGCGCGGTTCGAATCAGTTCCACGGCGGGGCGCGCGGCTATTTCGCGAACGACGCGTTCGAGGCATCGAACGTCCCGGCCGAGCTGCGCGGGACGGTGACGCCGGACACGGCCGATCACACCAAGCAGGTTTCCGACGCCGGCGCGGAGTTCGGCGGGCCCATCCGGTCGAATCGCGCGTGGTTCTACGCATCGTATTCGTCGCAGGACATTCAGCTCTACCGCAAGTCCGGCGTCGTTCGTGGACAAGACCGTGCTGCAGAACCCGGAAGTGAAGTTGAACTGGCAGGCGACGCCAAAGGACATGTTCAGCTTCGTGTACTTCAACGGCTCGAAGGTGAAGGATTACCGGAGCCCGGCGGTCGCGGGCATCCTGACGGACGCGCCCACCGCGACGTTTCATCAGGACAACGCGTACACCGACTTCCCGTTGCAGGGGCTCTGGAAGATCGCGGACGACCGCGTCGTCAGCCCGAATCTCTTCCTGTCTGCGAAGTACGCGTACTACAACACCGGCAACGCCCTCACGCCCATGGGCGGCATGGACATGCAGGCCGGACGCAGCCTGACGACCGCGCAGTCCTACGGCTCGATCAACCAGGCAATCAGTGAGCGCCCGCAGCAGACGGTGCGCGCGAGCGCGCACTCGTTCGTCAGGACGTCCGGCCTGAGCCACGATCTCGAATTCGGCTCGGGCTATCGCACCACCGACTCGACGATGTTCACCGAGTGGCCGGGGAACGGCATCCTCGGGATGGAGAACTCGCCGACGGATTTCCGCGCGCAGGTGTTCCGCCAGGGCAACGGCGTCAACCGCGCGAACTACTTCGACGCGTTCGTCGGCGACACCATCTCGAAGGGCCGCGCGACAATCAACGTCGGCCTGCGCTTCGACCGGCAGTGGGGCCGCGCGCTCGAAAGCACGATTGAGGGAAACAAGGCCTTCCCGGATCTGGTGCCCGGGCCTGACGTTCGCCGGCTACGACTCGCCGTTTGTCTGGAACACGTTTTCACCGCGCGCCGGCCTCGCGTTCGCGCTCGACGAGCACAGCCGGACGGTCGCACGGGCGTCCTACAGCCGGTATGCCAGCCAGCTCAGCCCGACCACGATCGGCGGTATCAACCCCGCCACGGCGGTCGGCTCGGCGACGTATCGCTGGGTGGACACCAACCACGACCACTTCGCGCAGGCGAGCGAGGTGCTGACGAACCAGCGCCTCACGCAGGGCGGCGGGTTCAACCCGGCAAACCCGACAGCGGTCACCTCGGCGAACCAGATCGATCCGAACCTCAAGGCGCCCGAGGACCGACAGCTTCGTCTTCGGCGTCGACCGCGAGCTGATGGCGCACACCGTGCTGCAGGTGAACTACAGCTACACGCGCACCACCGACCTGTTCGGCAACTACACCGCGAACATCACGCCGCGGGTCGGCGTGACGCTGGCCGACTACTCCGCCGGGCCGACGCTGACAGGCACGCTCCCTGACGGCGCGAGCTACAGCGTGCCGACGTTTGTCGCCAACGGCGCCAAGGTCATCGCCGGCGGCGGCGGGTTCCTGACGACCACGGTGCCCGGCTACTCGACCGATTACCACGGCGTCGAGGTCGCGTTCGTGAAGCGGCTGTCGAATAAGTGGATGGGCCGCGTCGGCTTCTCGCTGAACAACGCGCGCGATCATTTCGAATCGGACGCCGGCCGTTACGATACCAACGGCAACCCGACGCCGACGCTGAACGAGCCGCTGGTGGACGGCGGCCAGTTTGCGCCGTCGAGCAGCGCGAGCAGCGGCTCGGGCACCGTCTACATGAACGCCCGCTGGCAGTTCAACGCCAACGGGATGTACCAGGCGCCGCTCGGCATCGAGGCCAGCGGCAACGTGTTCGGCCGGCAGGGATACCCCTTCCCGCTCTTCCGCCAACAGGCGCTGGGCGGCGAATCCCTGCCGGTGCTCGTTACGCCGACGATCGACTACTTCCGCTACGACAACGTGTGGGACACGGATCTGCGCGCCGCGCGGCCGTTCAAGTTCCAGACCGTCACGCTGCGCGTCGTCGGCGACGTCTTCAACCTGTTCAACGCGAACACGGTGCTCGTGCGGAACAACAACCTCGGATCGACGACGTTCAACCAGATCGCGCAGAACCTCAGCCCGCGGATCTTCCGGCTTGGCGTGGAGGTCAAGTTCTAAGCCGATTTCTTCACGAAGCACGAAGATCGAAGATCGTGTCCTTCGTGTCTTCGTGATAAGCCGCTCGCGCGTGCCAGCCTCTACTTACTGACTCCAAACTCACGCACGGGCTCCCGGCCTTCGACCGGGCCGCCCGTGTACACTTCCATCCCCATCGTGCGCGGCGGAATCGGCAGGCCCCTAGCCACCGCGTTGGCGACCTCGCGTTCGTAGGCGCGCTCGCCGCTCAGCGCGTTGCCGACCGCTCCATTGCCTTCGTGGCACGAGTATTCGAAGAGCTGATACCCAGGCTGCTGTGTGATCGTGAAGCGGATCGTGAACGGCGCGGTGTACATCACCGGGTCCTCCACCCGGATGCGGTAATCGATCATCTGCGGATCGATGCGGGTGAAACGTTCGGTCAGCTTCAGCTTCTCGCTGTTCGGGCCGCTGAATCCCGACGCGATCCGTGAAGTTCGTCGTCTCGACGACGAGGGTGTCGCCTTCCCAGCGGCCGCGCGCGTCGCCCATGTACTGGCGAATGCCGGGACCGACGTGCGGGCGGCCGTCGAGCGGGATGACGCGGGTGTCGTGAATCATCTCGTAGCTGATGACCACTTCGTTTGGCGTCTGCATGATCCGGAGACCGTTGCCGTAGAGCACCGGGAAGATCCCGCCCACTCCGCGCGTGATGCAGCGATCGTAGAGGCTGAAGTCCTCGAAACCGTTGAACGGGCGGTTGCCGAAGGTGCCGACGCCGAACGACTCGCGCTGTCTGCGCGAGTCCGGCCGGAGTGAGCGGCGGCATCTGGCCGTCCGGCGGATCCACGAGGAACGACGTGTAGCCGAACGTGCGCACGCCGAACTCGTTGCGAAGGACCGTCTCCTGATTGACGGCGCGGTCCCGCGAGGCTTCGTCGCCGCCCGCCCGCCGCGCGAACTCTTCGGGCGTGAGCGATTCGCGTGCCGCCTGCGCCGGCGGCCGCGTCGTCGGAATGCCGCGCATGTCGTCGCTCGTCCAGATGCCGGTCAGATCCGGGTGGCCCCACGACGTCCGCGGCGCCTTCCAGTTCGGATCCTTCACCTTCGCGGCCGTGGTCTCGGCCGGCACCGACCGCAGCTTCGAGGGTGTGCGGGTCGGGCCGGGGCCGAACTGGGCCCGCACGCCCACCGGCGTCACGGCCGCCAGAGACAGACATAGCAGAGTGAGCGAGACTCTGCTGTTTCATACGGTCATTTTACGACAGGCCTGCTAACGACGAAGGCACGAAGAAACACGAAGTCGTACTCTTCTCGAAGATTCAAACAGTAGCCTTCGTGTTCTTCGTGACTTCGTGATGAACGCGCGTGGCGAGAAGTGTATGCTGTGTCGCACCTGAGGAGTGGCCATGTTGAAGTCCTTGACGCCGTGTCTCCTGTTCGTCGCACTGACGATCGGCGCCTCGCCGGCGTTCGCACAGCCGCGCAATCTCGACATCTACTGGGTGGACGTGGAAGGCGGCGCGGCGACGCTCGTCGTGTCGCCCTCCGGCGAGTCGCTGCTGATCGACTCCGGCTGGGAAGTCGGCGACCGCGACGCGAATCGGATTAATGCGGCGGCGCGGCGGGCCGGCCTGACGAAGATCGATTACTTCGTCCTCAGCCACTTCCATGCCGACCACGCCGGCGGGCTCGTCGCGCTCGCGAAGCTCCTCCCGATCGGACACTGCTTCGATCGCGGCGACTTCATCGAGCCGGCCAACCAGAAATGGCGCGACAACTATCTCAGCGTATGCGGCAGCAAGCGCACGATCCTGAAGGCCGGCGACAGAATTCCGATCCGCGGTCTGCAGGTGGACATCGTCGCGTCTGACGGACGCCTCATCGCACAGCCGCTGAACGGTGGCGGCCAGCCGAATCCGCTCTGCGCCACCGCGGAGAACAAGCCGAAGGACGTGCCGGAGAACCAGCTCATGGTCGGCGCGCTGTTGACCTACGGCAAGTTCACGTTCCTCGACCTGGCGGACCTCGACTGGGAAAAGGAAATGGAGTTCACCTGCCCCGTCAACAAGCTGGGACAGGTCAGCATCTGGCAGGCCGGACGGCACGGCGCCCTCGACGGCGCCGGCGCGCCGGGATTTCTCTACGCCGTCAAACCGCAGGTCGTCGTCGTGAACAACGGGCCGCGCAAGGGACTGGGCGGGCCATCGCCGGGCGCCGAGCGGCCGAAATACGTCCACTACGAGCGCATCGCGAAGACGCCTGACATCGAGGGAATCTGGCAGGGACACTTGTCGCTGCTCGACCGGGAACACAACGCTCCCGAGTCCAACATCGCGAACCTCGAGGACTCGGCCGAGTGCCAGGGCCACACCATCCGGGCATCGGTCTCCCCGAACGGGACGTTCACGGTGACGAACGACCGGAACGGATTGACGAAGACGTACACCGCGCGCGGAACGGCGGCGGCATCGCAAACGCCAGCGGCCCAGGCCGCCGCGGACGGCACGATCTACGCCGTCTCGTACGTCGAGGTCATGGCGTCGGCCGTATCGAAGGCGGTCGCCGCGCTCAAGCAGTATCGGGAGGCGAATCGCGGACGCGACGGGTTCGTCCGCTTCGACATCTTCGAACAGGTCGGGCGGCCCGGACACTTCGCGCTGTTCGAAGCCTGGCGCGACGCCGCGGCGTTCGACGCGCGAGGCGCGTCACAGAAACAGCTGGTCGACGCCCTCGCGCCGATTCGCGTCAGCGACTACGATCAGCGTCCGTACAAGGCGATATCGGTCGGTCCGGCAGCGCCGCCGGCGAACAGCCGCGCCGTGTCCGTCGTGTCCCACGTGGACGTCGCGCCGGACCCCCGCGTGGCCGGCATGCTGAAGCGGCTCGCGGAGGCCAGCCGCATGGAAGAGGGCAACGTCCGTTTCGACGTCGTGCAGCACACCATGCGGGCGAACCACTTCACGGTCGTCGAAACGTGGCGCGACCAGAAGGCGTTCGACGCCCACGTCGCGGCCGCGCACACGCGTCAGTATCGCGACGAGCTCCAGCCGATGACGGGCAGTCCGCTCGACGAGCGGGTTTACAAAGCGATCGAATAAGACTGCACCATCGCGCAGGGGACGTCCGGGATCACGAAAAGGACTTGGTTGGGATCGCGCAAAGCCGCTGGGTCGATCATTCAAAGGGCCGACGACCGCGCAACGGGCTCCGTGTGACAAAATACCCGCATGTCTAAATTGACCGTCGAAGGATACGGAACGTTTGAAGTGCCCACAGACAAGCGGCTGGTGCTTGCGATAGAACAGGACGCGAAGGTCGATATCATGCACGCCTGCGGCGGGAATGCGCGCTGCACGACGTGCCGGGTGGAATTCGTTTCCGGAGAGCCGTCGGCGATGACCGTCGCCGAGAAGCAGGTGCTCACCGCGAAAGGTCTCACCGGCGTGAGGTTGTCGTGTCAGATGCTGTGTGACCACGACATGACTGTCCGGGCGATCAGCCGCCTCGAAGGCACCGGCCGCCCCGATCCGGGCCGCACGCCGGAGCCCGTGATCACGCCGCCCCCGCAGTGGGTGTAGACCTGCCCCTTAGCAGGTCGCGCCGCGCCCTTTGTAAGATCGCACACGTGTCCCGTGTGCGATCGCTCCGCGCCTTTGGGTGATCCGCAGTCGTGCCCTTGGCGCGATCACACCGAAAGGTGCGCCCGAACCACGTCGTCGGTGAGCTCAGCGATCGGGCCGCCGGCGACGCAGCGGCCTTTTTCGAGGATTCGGAATTCGCTCGCGACGCGGCGGGCGAACGGCAGCTTCTGCTCGACCAGGAGCACCGTCACGCCTCCGCGATTGAGCTCCAGGATGACGTCGCCAATCTCGTGGACGATGTTGGGCTGGATCCCCTCGGTGGGCTCGTCGAGGATGAGCAGCGACGGCTCGAGCACGAGCGCGCGGCCGATGGCGAGCTGCTGCTGCTGCCCGCCTGAGAGGTCGCCGCCGCGGCGGTTGAGCATCTGCTTGAGGACTGGGAACAGCTCGAAGATCTTCGGCGGAATCGTGCGTGCGCCGTTCTTGCGGATGCCGAGGCCGACACGCAGGTTGTCCTCGACGGTCAGCTGCGCGAAGATCTCGCGCCCCTGCGGCACGTAGCCGATGCCGAGCCGGGCGCGCGCCTCAGCGGGCAGCCCGGTCAGCGACGTTTCATCGAACGTCATGGCTCCGGACGTGACACGCAACAGGCCCATGACGCACTTGAGCAGCGTCGTCTTTCCCATGCCGTTGCGGCCCATGAGGCACGTGCGCGAGCCTTTCGGCACGACGAGATCGACGTCCCACAGCGTGTGGCTGCCGCCGTACGACTGGTTGAGCGCCTTGACGGCCAGCGTGCTCATTCGCCGAGATAGACCTCGATGACGCGCTGGTCGTTCTGCACCTGATCCATGTCGCCTTCGGCCAGCACGCGCCCTTCATGGAGCACCGTGACGCGGCGCGCAATCGACCGCACGAAGTCCATGTCGTGCTCGACGACGATCACGGTGTGCTCGGCCTTGAGCGACAGCAGGAGTTCGGCGGTCCGTTCCGTTTCCTGCGGCGTCATGCCGGCGACCGGCTCGTCCACGAGCAGCACGTCCGGCTCCTGCATGAGCAGCATGCCGATCTCGAGCCACTGCTTCTGCCCGTGCGACAGCGCGCCGGCCAGCATGCCGCGCTGGCTCGAGAGCCCGATGACCTCGAGGACGTCGCGGATGTGATCGGCCTGGGCGCGCGAGAGCCGCGCGAGGAGCGCCTTGAGAAACCGCTTGTCGCCCCACAGCGAGAGCTCGAGGTTCTCGAATACGGTCAGCCGCTCGAACACCGTCGGCTTCTGGAACTTGCGGCCGATGCCCGCCTGGGCGATCTCCGGCTCGGACAACTCGAGGAGGTTGATCTTCCCGAAGAACGCCGAGCCCTGATCCGGACGAGTCTTGCCGGTCACCACGTCCATCATCGTCGTCTTGCCGGCGCCGTTGGGGCCGATGATGCACCGCAGTTCGCCCGCCTCGATCGTGAGCGAGAGGGCGTTCAGCGCCTTGAAGCCGTCGAAGCTGACCGTGAGGTCAGTCAGCTCGAGGATTGTCCCCCGAAGAAGCTCGGGCGGAAGCGGCTCGATCATCGCGCGGCGCTCGTTCTCGGAACGAGGCCCATGATCCCTCGAGGCAGAAACAGCGTGGTCAGGACGAACATCGCGCCGAGTGCGTAGAGCCACACCTCGGGCAGCGCGCCCGTGAAAAAGGTCTTCGCGTAGTTGACGAGCACCGCCCCGGCGACCGCCCCGATCAGCGTCCCGCGGCCGCCCACGGCGACCCAGATGACCACTTCAATCGAGTTGATGGGCGCGAATTCGCTGGGGTTGATGATGCCGACCTGCGGCACGTACAGCGCTCCGGCGATGCCGGCCAGAACCGCCGAGAAGACGAACGTCCACAACTTGTACGACTCGACGCGATAGCCCAGGAACCGCGTCCGGCTTTCGGCGTCGCGGATTGCGCGGATGACGCGGCCCGCGCGGGACGCGGTGATCGCCCGGCACGCGAGATACGCAGCGGCGAGCGCCGCCGCGGTCGCGACGAAGAGCACGACCCGCGTGCTGTCCTTGTGCAGGTCGAAGCCGAGCAGATCCTTGAAATCCGTGAACCCGTTGTTGCCGCCGAAGCCCATGTCGTTCCGGAAGAACGCCAGCATCATCGCGTAGCTGAGCGCCTGCGTCATGATCGACAGGTAGACGCCCGTCACGCGCGACCGGAACGCGAGCCACCCGAACACCAGCGCGAGCAGCGCCGGCACGACGACCACCATCAGCATCGCGAAGCCGAAGTGGTTGAATCCGTACCAGAACCACGGCAGCCTGTCCCAGTTCAGGAACACCATGAAGTCGGGCAGCACGGGGTTGCCGTACACGCCGCGGGCCCCGATCTGCCGCATCAGGTACATGCCCATCGCGTATCCGCCGAGCGTGAAGAACGCGGCGTGTCCGAGGCTGAGGATGCCGCAGTAGCCCCAGACAAGATCGACTGCCATCGCGAGCATCGCGTAGCACAGGTACTTGCCGATCAGGGTCAGCAGGTAGGTCGACACGTGCAGCGGCGAGGACGCCGGCACCAGCTGGTTGAGGACAGGGACGGCAATGGCAGCCGCCAGCAGCAGGCCGACGAGCGATGTGCCGCCCGGGTCGTCGAGGACCGAGGCCCACGGCCGCCGCGCGCCTTCGGCCCCTGCCGGCACTGCTGGCACTATTGGTTCTCCGCCGCGCGGCCGGTCTGCGGGAACAGCCCGCGCGGACGGCTCTGGATGAAGAGGATGAGCGCCACGAGGACGAAAATCTTGCCGAGCACCGCGCCCGCGTACGGCTCGAGCAGCTTGTTGACGATACCCATGGACATCCCGCCGATCAGCGTGCCCCACAGGTTTCCGACGCCGCCGAACACCACGACCATGAACGAATCGATGATGTAGGACTGCCCGAGGTTCGGGCCGACGTTGGTGAGCTGGCTCAGCGCCACGCCCGCCACCCCCGCGATGCCCGACCCGAGGCCGAACGTCATCGCGTCCACCCACTCGCTGCGGATCCCCATCGCCCGGGCCATCGCGCGGTTCTGCGACACGGCGCGGATCTCCAGCCCGAGCCTGGTGCGGCGGAGCACGGCCAGCAGAATCGCAAACACGATCATCGTGAAGATGACGATGTAGAGGCGGTTGTAGGTGATGGCGAGCGCGTCGCCGAGCTGGAGTGAGCCGCTCATCCACGCCGGCGTCTCCACGTCCCGGTTATTGGCGGTGAAGATCGATCGCACGAGCTGCTGCAGCACGAGGCTCACGCCGAACGTCGCCAGCAGCGTCTCGAGCGGGCGCCCGTACAGGAAACGGATGATCGACCGCTCGAGGATCACGCCGGCGAGCCCGGCCACGAGAAATGCCGCCGGAATGGCGACCAGGATCGAGGCGCCAATGTGCTGCGGCATGAGGATCTGCACGACGTAAGTCGTGTACGCGCCGAGCATCATCAGCTCCCCGTGCGCCATGTTGATCACGCCCATCACGCCGAAGGTGATGGCGAGACCGATGGCGGCGAGCACGAGAACCGATCCGAGGCTGAGACCGAAGAACAGCGTTTCGACGCCGCCGTACAGCGTTCGCGCTCGATCGATCCGCGCGACGGCCGCCGCCGCGGCGGCGCGGACGGATGCGTCCGGCTCGACGTACGTGCCGTCAGCGTCCTTGTCCACGAGCAGCGCGAGGCGGTTGCGCACGGCCTGACGCGGACGGCCGGCGAGCGCGCTGATGGCCGCGAGGCGGTCGGGGGTGCCTGTGCCGTCGAGCGCCGAAAGCGCGAGCCCGATGTCGATTTCCGCCTTGACGCGGGCGTCGGTCTCGACACCGCCCCGCTCCCGCAGCAGCGCGACGCCGGACTCGTCGAGCGACCGGAGCATCTCGGTCACGGCCGTGAGGCGGACGCCAGCGTCGGGATTGGCGAGATCAAAGCGCGCCACGGCGATGCGCAGCGATTTCCGCAGCCGGTTGTTCGTCCCGATCTTCGTCAGTGCATCCGTCGGCGAGGAGCCGGCGGCTTTGAGCGTCAGGGGATCGACCAGGTCGAGCGACGAGGCGTTCTCGCCGGCAGGTTTCGTGATGAACACCGCCATGTCGGACGAGCGGAAGTAGAGCCGATCGTCGAGGAGCGCCGACAGGATGTCGTGAGCGCGAGGATGCCGGCTCTCGATCAACTCGCCGGCAATCTGCTCCTTGTCCGCGAAGCTGGCCTCGCGCAGCGCCCCGAGCCTGGCGAGCAACGCCTGGTCCGGGGTCTGCGCGAGCGCCGGAGAGGAACACAGGATGGCGGCGAGCAGCAGCCATGGCAGCTGCCTGCCCGCCGCGCGCCATCTCACCGGGGCAGGCCTCAAGGCCTGCACTACTTGTAGTTTTGTCCTGAGCACACCTTGGTCTTGGAATTGTAGTTGCCGCACTTGAGCGTCACCCAGTCCGCCTGGATGTCCTTGCTCCCAGGCAGGTAGTCCGACCACGCATCACCGGGCACGACCGGGGTCTTCGACACGACGTCGAACTGGCCGTCGGCTTTCACCTCGCCGATGTAGACCGGCTTGGTGATGTGGTGGTTCGGCAGCAGCTTCGCGACGCCGCCCGTGAGATTCGGCACCTCGAGACCCGGCAGGGCCGCGAGCACCTTGTCGACATCCGTCGAACCGGCCTTCTCCACGGCCTTCACCCACAGATTGAAGCCGATGTAGTGCGCTTCCATCGGGTCGTTCGTCGTCCGCTTGGGGTTCTTGATGTAGGCGTGCCACTGGTTGATGAACGCGGTGTTCGCCGGCGTCTTGATGCTCTCGAAGTAATTCCACGCCGCGAGGTGGCCGACCAGGGGCTTCGCGTCGAGGCCGGACAACTCCTCTTCACCGACCGAGAAGGCGACGACCGGGATGTCCTCCGCCGAAATCTTCTGGTTGCCGAGCTCCTTGTAGAACGGCACGTTGGCGTCGCCGTTGATCGTCGAGACCACCGCCGTCTTCTTGCCCGCCGAACCGAAACGCTTGATCGCGGCGACGCGCGTCTGCCAGTCGGAGTAGCCGAAGGGCGTGTAGTTGATCGAAATATCGATCGGCGCCACGCCTTTCGAGAGCAGGTAGGCTTCGAGGATCTTGTTGGTGGTGCGGGGATACACGTAGTCGGTGCCCTCGAGCACCCACCGCTTCACGCCCAGGTCCTTCATCAGGTAGTCCACGGCGGGAATCGCCTGCTGGTTGGGCGCGGCGCCCGTGTAGATGACGTTCTTGGACGATTCTTCGCCCTCGTACTGCACCGGATAAAACAGCAGGCCGTTGTCCTTCTCGAACACGGGCAGGACGGACTTCCTGGACACCGACGTCCAGCATCCAAACGTCACGGCAACCTTGTCTTTCTCCAGCAGTTCGCGCGCCTTTTCCGCGAAGAGCGGCCAGTCGGACGCCGGATCGACCACGACCGCCTCGAGTTTCCTGCCGAGGAGGCCGCCTTTCTTGTTCTGCTCCGCGATGAGCATCAGGACCGTGTCCTTGAGCGTCGTCTCGCTGATGGCCATCGTGCCGGACAGCGAGTGGAGGACGCCGACCTTGATCGTGCCCTGGGCCGACATCGAAACCGTCAACGCCAGACCCGCGGCCGCCACCCACGCCGCGAGACGTATCTGTCTATTTTTCATGTGCGCTCCTTGGGAAATGGAAGTGTGATCACGCGCTCAGATCTGCAGCTGGATGCCGACACCCACCTGGGTGTTGTTCTTCATGACGGCGTCGAAGCGGGTGTCCTTGTAGAAGAACATCACGCGTGCGTTGAAGTCCTTGATGACGTAGTTGAAGTTGAACTCGGTCGTCTTCTGGTTGTAATCCTGGTCGAGCGCCGTCAGGCCCTTGGTGAAGTTCGCCTGCGCGTACTTGCCCAGGACCTCGAACTTGCCGGTCATGCCCATGGCCGGAGGAAACAGGAAGCTCGCCAGGCCGTAGGCGCCGTCACTCTCGCCGTAGCGCGCGTTATAGCCGCCCAGCTGGCTGTAGTTGTTGTACTGGCTCTCCACCGTGAATGCGCCGCCGCCCTTCACCTTCTTCTCGAAGAGGAAATCCACGTTCCAGGCGGACTTGTCGCTCCCCTGCACCTGCCCCGCGATGCCGATGGCCAGGAGGTTCTTGGCGCCGTAGTAGGTGCCGTTCAGGTAGTAGCCGTCCTCGGTGTCCCAGAAGTCCACCTGGGCACGGCCGGCGGTGATCACCGTGCTCGTGCCGGTCGCCGTCGCGCCGTCGAAGACGCCGCCGGACAGCTTGACCTTGTTGAACTGGCCCCAGTAAAGGAACCCGTTGTCGCGGCCGGCGGACACGAACGGGTAGCCGTCCTGGATGCCGTCGGTGAAAACGGCCCAGTGGTTCGAGTAGTACGGGCCGTACATGTTGGCGCGGTCGCTCGGGGGCAGCATGCGCCCGACCCAGAAGTTCACCTTCGGGGACATCTCGAACTGTGCCGCCGCATCGAGCACGTTGATGTGATTGTTGCCGTCGTACTCCGTGTTGAACATGTACTTGATCTTCGGAGCCGCCGTTCCGCTCACGTACAGCCGCACGCTGTTCAGCGGGAACGTGTCGGTGTCGTCGCCGTCTTCAGGAGACGTGTGCACGTAGCTTGTCTGCACGCCCGCGCCGACGCTGGGCAGGGCCGGCGGACTCTGCGCCGACGACGGCGCCGCGGACAGCAGGACACCCAGCAGCAGCGCGGGTATCAGGCGCAGCTCCGTCCATCGGTGGAACGTTCGAACACATCTCATGTGCATTGGTCACTCACCCTCTCGTCGCGCGCGAAGCGCATCGAATGAATCCGCGTGTTGTTCGAAGGGACAAAACAACAAGACCGTGGAGTTCTGTGTGACAGCGACGAAGTGCAAACGAAGATCCACGTGTCGCGATCGGCGACACCCGATTTATCAGGGAAATTCGTCGGAATGGAGCCGATGGCGGGTCACGTATCTGTAACGTCGAGGGTCGTGAGCCTACGCGGACGTAGGACTTCAGGCAACGCGGGCGTTGCGGGCGGGCGCCCGGGCGCGAAAACGCTCGATCGATGCGCCGTCATTCATCGTGCTGACGTGTTGCAGGTCGTTGATCGAACACACGCAATGTAGGAATCGCCGCGCAGGCAGACACACTTGTCGGATCCTCTTCTTCTTCTACAATGGTGACATGGGCGCGTCGCGCCTTGCCTGCCTCGTGATCGTGTCGGGGGCCGTGACGCTGTCGGCGCAGCGGGTCCGTCCGGTCGATCGCCCGGGGGAATCGATGAACACGATCGCTGAGCAATACGTGAAGCTGGTGCTCGCTGTCGGCCGGCACGATGCCGACTACGTGGACTCGTTCTTCGGCGCGCCCGAGTGGAAGGCGGACGCGGAACGGCAGAACCGTTCGCTGCCGCAAATCGACGCCGAAGCCGAGCGCCTCATCGGCCGCATGCCCGACCTCACGATCGCCGAACAGCGCGACCCGCTGGCGGCGTTGCGGCGCGAGTACCTGCGGCGGCAACTGGCGTCGCTTCGCGCGCGCGTGCGGATGCTCCAGGGTGGGAAACTGACATTCGACGAGGAGTCGCAGGCTCTCTACGACGCCGTGGCCCCCGTGCACCCCGATTCGTATTTCCAGGCGACGATCGACGAACTGGCGCGCCTGCTCCCGGGCGACGGTCCGCTCGTGCAGCGATTCGACGCGTTCCGCGAGCGATTCGTGATCCCGTCAGACCGGCTGGGGCGCGTCTTCGATCGCGCGATCGCCGAGTGCCGCACCCGCACGCTGCCGCACGTGCGCCTCCCCGACTCGGAAAGCTTCACGGTGGAGTACGTCACGAACAAGCCGTGGAGCGGGTACAACTGGTACCAGGGCCAGTACCGCAGCGTCATCCAGGTCAATACGGACCTGCCGATCTACATCGACCGCGCGATCGATCTCGCCTGCCACGAAGGCTATCCCGGGCACCACGTCTACAACGCCCTCCTCGAGCAGCACCTCGTCCGCGAGCGCGGCTGGGTGGAGTTCTCGGTGTACGCGCTGTTCTCGCCGCAGTCGCTCATCGCCGAGGGCACGGCCAATTACGGGATCGAGGTCGCGTTTCCCGGGGAGGAACGCACGGCGTTCGAGCGCGACGTGCTCTACCCGCTGGCGGGGCTCGACGCGTCGCAAGCCGCGATGCACGGCCGGGTTCAGGCGCTGGTCGACAAGCTCGCCTACTCGGGCAACGAGGCCGCGCGAAAGTACCTGAACGGCGAGATCGATCGCGCCGGCGCCGTGGACTGGCTGTCGCGCTACGCGCTGATGTCCCCGGCAAGGGCCGAGCAGCGCACGCGCTTCTACGACACCTACCGCAGCTACGTGATCAACTACAACCTGGGCAAGGACCTCGTGAAGCAGTTCGTCGAGTCGCGCGGGGGCACCGCCGCGCAGCCCGCCCGCCGCTGGGACGAGTTCGTCAGCCTCCTGGCCTCGCCACGGCTTCCGTCGGGTCTACGACGGCGGGACTAACGCAATGTGCGGACTCGCGATCATTCAGGGCGCTGTACATGCGATCACGTAAGGTGCCGGGCCGCGATCCTTTAAGAGGCTCAGGTGCGATCGCACACAGTGATTCAGCACGCTGCACCGCGAGCGCCGAGCACCCTTGAAACCGTGGCCGCCGAGCACTCTGCAAACCGCCGGGCCGCTAAGCACGTTGGAGACCGTGACCATCCAGCACGTTGGAAACTGTCTGGGCCCACCGGGCTTGTACCGGCCGTGGTAACAACCCGTACGCTGACCGCCGATCGCGGCGACGCCGGGGTGCGCGTCGATCTCGTGCTCCGCCGCCACCTGACCGATGTGCGCGCCGCGACCCGGTCGCGCGTCCAGGCCTGGATCCACGGGGGCCAGGTCCGCATCAACGGCGTCATCGTTTCGCGCGCGTCCGCGCGCGCGGCATACGGGGATGCCATCTCGGTGACGCTTCCTGCCGCGCGCAGCGAGGTGTCTTCTTCAACAGGCGACCCGGACGACGGCCGGGAGGGCGCCGGGCTGGACGTCATCTACGAAGACGACCAGCTGCTGGCGGTGAACAAGCCGCCTGGCATTGTCGTCCATCCCACGTACAAGAACGCCGCCGGCACGCTCATGACCGCGCTCCGCTGGTACGCGCGCGCGGTGGCCGGCGGGTCAACGTCCCTCGCTCGTCGGCCGTCTCGACAAGCTCACCTCCGGCGTGCTGATCGTCGCGAAGACGGCGGCGACGCACGCCGCCCTGCAGCGGGAACTGACCTCGAACCGGAGCGAGAAGGAGTACCTGGCCGTCGTGTACGGACGGGTGAACGCTGCCCGCGGCGTCATCGATCTTCGGCTGGGTTTCGACGGCAACGATCGGCGGCGGATGGTGGCGTCCGCGGCCGCCGGCCTGCCCAGCGTGACGACGTTCGAGCGGGTGGCGCGCGGAAACGGGCTGTCCCTGCTCCGCTGCCGCCTCGTCACAGGGCGCCGGCACCAGATCCGGGTGCACCTGGCGGCACGCGGCTGGCCGATCGTCGGCGACCCGGTGTACAGGACACCGGCAGTGAACGGCACGCCGCGCTGGTCGCGAATTCCCGACCCGGGACTGGCGGACATCGTGCGGACGTTTCCCCGGCAGGCGCTCCACGCGCACCGGACGCGGCTCACCCATCCGGCCACAGGCGAACGGCTCTCGATCGAAGCGGCGCTGCCGGCGGACATTAAAAAGCTGTTGGCGGCGTGCGGCCTCGACTTCGCACAGGCAGGGCGGGCTTCAGAGTAAGATGCATCGGTTCTATGGGCGTACTGGTCTGGCTCGAATCGCTGCCGTTATCGGTCTGGGTGCATGAGTCGCCCTCGGTGTGGGCTCAGCCGACCGTGCTGACGCTCCACACGATGGGAATGGGGGTGCTGGTCGGCGCGAGCTGGGTGCTCGACCTGCGCCTGCTCGGCATCAACCGGAACGTTCCGCTGTCGGCCTTCCGCTGGGTCTTCCCTGCCGTGACGGTCGGCCTGATCGTCAACCTCGTCACCGGCGTCCTGCTCTTCATCGGACGCGCGACCACCTGGGGGTTCGCGGTCCCGTTTTTCATCAAGATGGCCTTCGTCATCGCCAGCGCGGCCACATTGATGCCGCTCCGCTCGTACGTGCTTCGACAGCGACCCGCAGCAGGCGCGAGGTCGCCGGCAACGCCCGTCTCCTGGCGGTTGCCTCGATCCTCACGTGGGCCGCTGCCATCACCGCGGGCCGTCTGCTCGCCTACCTGGTCCCATAGGCGCGCCATGTCTTCGATCACATCCTTCAACCTCGCGCATGTCCATCTGCTGCTCAACCACGTGCCGACCGTCGGCGCGGTCGTCGCGCTGGGACTTCTCATCGTCGCCTTCATCCGTCGCGACGAGCCGTTGAAGCTGGTGGGCCTGGAAGTGCTCTTTGCGATCGCGGTCCTGACGCTTCCTGCCTACATGACTGGCGTCGCGGCTTTTCAGAAGCTCCGGGACCAGCCCGGCATCTCGGAGGCGGCGATCCGCCTGCATCAGGACGTCGCGCTGTTTGGCTTCACCTGGATGGAGTTCGCCGGGTTCGTTGGCTGGGTTGCGCTCTGGCAGGCGCGGCGTCGAGGACGCGCCGCGACCGGCATGGTCGCCGTCGCGACGGCGCTGACCGTTGTCGCCGTGGTGGTGATGGCTCAGGCGGCGAATCTCGGCGGGGACATCCGCCATCCCGAGCTCCGGACGAATGTTTCCGCCGGCGCTTCCGCGCCCGCTGTCGACCCGGAGCAGTTCACGGCGTCGAAAGTCAGCTTCGTCATGGTGAACAGTTCGTGGGCGTGGCCGGCCTCTGAGACCGTGCACTTCCTGGGTCTCTCCCTCACGTTCGGCGTGCTGCTCGCCGTGAACCTGCGGATACTCGGGGTGATGAAGCAAATCCCGTTTGCAGACGTGCACCGGCTCCTGCCGTGGGGCATGCTGGGCTTCGGCGCGAATCTCATCACCGGCATGCTGTTCTTCGTCGGGCAACCGAAGCAGTACATCGACAGCGCGCCGTTCTACTGGAAGGTTGTCTTCCTCATGATCGCCGGCGCGAACTTTCTGTATCTGACGGTGTTCAGAAAGGCCTGGGCCCCTCGCGACAATGCCCTGTACGGCGAGTGGAACGCGAGCCTCGCCGACAAGACGATGGCCATCGTGTCCCTCTTCTCGTGGCTCGCCGTGCTGTATGGAGGCCGGATGCTTCCCTTCATCGGCCACGCCTTCTGATCTGAGGAACAGTGGCGTTCAACGTCTGTGTCGTCGTCGTGGTTTCGCTGGTGATTGTCGGCGTCATCGGTTATCTCCTCGATCGCACCGCCTGAGTGCGACGTCGCACCCTCAGGCGGGAGCCGTCAGCGCGCTTCCCTTAGGAACCACCATGAAGGCGAGAAAGCGCGCGGGCGCATCAGGCGTCGCCGATCCGCCGGTGGTGTGAACGGCCCCGAACGGTTCGAAAAACGTACCGCCCGCCGGCACCACCCGTTCCGGCTGGTTGTCGATGGCAAACCGGAGCTGTCCCTCCACGACGTACCCGAGGACGGGCCCGGGATGACGATGGGCGGGGCCCGAACCGCGGCCTGCCGGATTGTTCAACTCGACAAGCACCACCTCGAATCCCTCGAGAGGCCCCGTCAGCGCGTGTCGGGCGAGCTCGCCGCCGGGTCGCGGCGCGGGTGTCTGCGCATCAAGTGCGACCGGCAGCAACGTGGCCGCGAGTCCAAGGAATGTCCGGCGATTCTGCATAGTCATTGTTCCCCCCGTTCAGTATGTGCCATCCGGCTGCGCCTCGGCCGTCGATAAGTTCAACGAATACAGGGCTATAGGCTCTTGCGCGGCCGTAAGACCCTGACTAGACTTCGTATGGCGTCTTGCTACGATACGAGGAGGGCATGAGAACCGGAATCGCGACGGCGGGCGTCCTGCTCTGCCTCGCCGTGGCAAACGATCGCTGGTCGGCAGGGCGGGCACAGTCGGCACCTTCAGCGCCGGCAGCCGCAGGCGTCCAGTCCCCCGCGGGGACGCCGCGTGCGCTCATCGATCAGTACTGCCAGGGCTGCCACAACGACAGGATTCGATCGGGCGGCCTCGCGCTGTCACAACTCAATCTGGACGCGGTCGGCGAGAACGCCGAGATTGCCGAGAAGGTGATCCGCAAACTGCGAGGCGGCCTCATGCCGCCGGCGGGAGCCCGGCGCCCGGATCGGCAGGCTGCAGCCGCTTTCGTCTCGTGGCTGGAAAACGAAATCGACACCCACGCGACGGTTCCTCATCCCGGACGTGTGCCCCTGCGTCGCCTCAATCGCCGGGAGTACGCCAACGCCGTCCGCGATCTGCATCGGATTGAACATCGACGCGAAGGCGTGGCTGCCGGAGGACAACGTCAAGGGCCACTTCGACAACGACGCCGCCGCCCTGCAGGTGTCGCCGAACTTCGTCGACCAGTACATTTACGCCGCGCGCGCCGTGGCGCTCGAAGCGATCGGCAACCCGAAAGCGCCGGCCGAAACGGTCACCTACGGCGACCCGGCCAACATGGTGATCTCGCTTCCGCCGTCGGGCGACCCGGGCACCGGCAGGCAGCAGCACTACATCGAAGGCATGCCGTTCGGCACGCGCGGCGGCTTCAGCGTCGAACACAATTTCCCCGCGGACGGCGAGTACGAGCTCACGATCGGCGACATGGCGCTCGCCCGCGAAGTGCCGCGGATGGAGTTCGAAAACACGGTCATCGCCCTGCTCGACGGCCGGGAGTTCTATCGCACGACGATCGGCGGCGAGGCCGACCACAAAGCCATCGACCAGCGGCTGGATCCGGCGGTCGAAGAGATCAACGGACGGCTGCGCAAGATCCGCTTCCGCGCCACGCAGGGGCAGCACAAGCTGGCGATCACGTTCGTGCATCGCAGCTTCGCCGAGAGCGACGAGCGCGTTCGGACCATCGCGCTCGAAGGCGGTCAGGAACGCATCCAGGCCGCGCATGCCCTGCAGATCCGCGGACCGCTCTCGGTCGCAGGTATGAGCGCATCGGCCAGCCGCGCGAAGATTTTTGTGTGCCTCCCCGCCTCCGCCAAAGCGTCGGCTCCGCAGGGCGCTGGCGCAGATTCGAGCGACACGGCATGCGCCCGGAAGATCGTTGAGAACCTCGCGCGGCGCGCCTTCCGCCGCCCGGTGACCGCGGAAGATCTCACGCCGTTGATGGCGTTCTACAAGTCGGGATCGGCGAACGGAGGTTTCGAAGTCGGCGTGCGCGACGCGCTCAGCGCGACGCTGGCGAGCCCCCATTTCCTGTATCGCGCGGAAACCGGCGTCGGGACCGGGGCGACCCGCACGCTGTCGGATCTCGAGCTGGCGTCGCGCCTGTCCTTCTTCCTCTGGAGCAGCCTGCCGGACGAGGAACTGCTGAAGCTGGCGACCGATTCGCGCCTCAGCAAACCCGACGTGCTGGCCGGACAGGTGGGCCGGATGCTCGCCGACCCGCGCGCCAAATCATTGAGCGACGATTTCGCGTTCCAGTGGCTCCACGTGTCCAGGCTGGACGAGATCACGCCGGACAGAACCCAGTTCCCCCAGGCGAGCCGGCTGCTCGATCCCCGCGGGATGTTCAAGGAAGAGCTCCGGCTGTTCGTCGACAGCGTGCTCCGCGGCGATCGAAGCGCGCTCGAACTGCTGACGGCGGACTACACCTTCCTCAACGAACGCCTGGCGATGCACTACGGCATCGAGACGGTCAAGGGCAGCCACTTCCGTCGGGTGACGCTCGAGAACCCCGCGCGCTACGGCCTGCTCGGCAAGGGCGCCATCCAGATGTTGACCGCGTATCCGAATCGCACCTCGCCCGTGTTGCGCGGCGCCTGGATACTCGATCGCCTGCTCGGCGCGCCGCCGCCCGAACCGCCGCTCAACGTCCCGACGCTGCCGGAGAACAAGCGGGGCCAGCCGGCGCGCACGCTGAGGGCGAGGCTCGAGCAGCACCGCGCCAACCCGACGTGTGCTGCGTGCCACGGCGCGATGGATCCGCTTGGGCTCGCGCTCGAGAATTTCAGCGCCGTCGGTCAGTTCCGCGCGAACGACCCCGACACGCTCACGCCCATCGATCCCGCCGCCCAACTGCCGGACGGCACGGCGATCAACGGGCCTGACGATCTGCGCCGCGCGCTCGCGTCCCGGCCCGATCATCAGTTCGTCCAGACGCTCACGGAAAACCTGCTGACCTACGCGCTGGGCCGCAGCCTCGACTATCACGACATGCCCACGGTCCGCCGCATCGTCCGTCAGGCGGCCTCCGACGACTACCGCTTCAAGTCCATCGTCCTCGGCGTCGTTTCGAGCGATGCGTTCCGTAAGAGAGAAGGGTCCTGATCATGTACCTGACTCGCAAACATCTGTCGCGGCGCGCGGTCCTCAAAGGGGCCGGCGCGACCATCGCGCTCCCGCTGCTGGACGCGATGATCCCGGCGCGAACGGCGCTGGCGCAGACGGTCGCCGCAGCGAGCCCGCGACTGGGCTTCGTCTATTTTCCTCACGGCGCGCTGCAGGACGAATGGCAGCCGACGAAGACCGGCCGCGATTTCGACTTCCCCTTCATCCTCAAGCCGCTGGAATCCATGCGCGAGCACGTCACGGTCGTCAGCGGCCTGCGCAACAAGGGCGGGGAAAGCTCCAGCCCGCACGGCATCATCGAAGAGACATGGCTGAACTGCGTCAGCCCGCGTAAGCGCGATCCGAAGACCGGCGTCGGCATCACGGCCGACCAGATCGCCGCGAAGTATCTCGGCAAAGACACGTCGCTCTCCTCGCTGGAGCTCTGCGCCGAGCCCGGCGGCATGATCTCGTTCCGAACGCCCAATCAGCCGCTGCCGATGGAAAGCAATCCGCGGAAGGTGTTCTTCGGCATGTTCGGCCAGGGCGATACGAAGGAAGAACGCCAGTCCATCCTGAAGACGACGGACAGCCTGCTCGACTACGTGAAGGAATCGACGGTCAGCCTGAACCGCAAGCTCGACGCGGGCGATCGGACGAGGGTGAGCGACTACCTGGATTCGGTCCGCGAGATCGAGCTCCGCGTGCAGAAACTCGAGCAGAACGCCCAGTCGGTGGATCTCCCCGGCGCGCCGCTCGGGCCGCCGGAAGATTTCGGCGAGCTCGTCGGCGTGCAGTTCGAAATGTTCGCCCTCGCCTGGCAGACGAATCGGACCAGAGTGGTCACGATGAAGATGGTCGAAGAGGCGAGCATGCGGACGTACCCGAACCTGGACGTCCACGAGGCGTTCCACCCCACGTCCCACTGGGGTGGATTTCCGGACCGCGTCGCCAACCTGAGAAAAATCCAGAACTACCACACCGCGGTGTTCGCGAAGTTCGTCCAGCGCCTCAAGGAGATGAAGGAGGGCGACGGATCCGTGCTCGATCACTCGATCATCCTGTTCGGCAGCAACATGGCCAACAGCGACGCCCACAACAACGATCCGCTGCCGCAGGCGTTGATCGGCCGCGGCGGCGGCATCAAAGGCAACCAGCACCTCCACTACAAGCAGGACACCCCGCACGCGAACATCCTGGTGACGATGCTGGATCGGGCGGGCGTGCCGGCGGCAGAGATCGAGAAGTTCGCCGACACCACCGGAGCGTTCTCCGAGGTATGAGATCGGGGTTCGGGGCTCGGGACTCGGGGATCGGTACGTCTGTCGTAGCGCAGGCCTTCAGGCCTGCCGTGGTCCTCGCGGTACTGCTGTCCGTCGCGATGCTCAGCGCCCAGAGGCCCACTCCAAAAGAAGACGTCAACCGTCGAAATCCCGACGGCAGCACGCCGCTGCAGTGGGCGGTCTTCAAGGGCGACGTCGTCGAGGCCAAGCGCCTCCTGCGAGCGGGGGCCGACGTCTCGCTCGCCAACAAGTACGGCGCCACGCCGATGAGCCTCGCTGCCGAAGTCGGCGACACCGAGATGCTGAAGGTGCTGCTCGAAGTGGGCGCGAACGCCGACTCCCCCAATCCAGACGGCCAGACCGCGCTCCAGGCGGTGGCGAGAACCGGCAACGTCGAGGCCGCACAACTGCTGCTGAGCCACGGCGCCGCCGTGGACGCGCGCGAAAAGTGGGGCGGGCAGACGGCGCTGATGTGGGCGTCGGCGCGGCGGCATCCGGAGATGATGCAGCTGCTCATCTCGAAAGGTGCCGACGTCAACGCGCGATCCATCGATCGCGACTACCAGCGTCACGTGACCGCCGAGGGCCGTCCGAAGAGCCTCGACAGCGGCGGGCTGACGCCGCTGCTCTACGCCGCGCGCGAGAACTGCGGGGCGTGCGTGGACGTGCTGCTCAGGAACAAGGCGGATATCGACCTGCCCGATCCCGACGGCGTCTCGCCGCTGCTCCTCGCGATCATGAACGCCAACTGGGATCTGGCGAAGCAGCTGATCGCCGGCGGCGCCGATGTCAATCAGTGGGACATCTACGGCGAAGCGCCGCTCATCACGGCGGTCGACCTCCGCAATCGAGTCGACGGCGGACGCGCGTCGATTGATCCGACCAACACGACCAGGGGCCTCGCCATCGTCAACCTGCTGCTCGAGCGGGGCGCCGACCCGAACATGCAGTTGTTCTTCAAGCCGGCAAACGTGCGAGGCGGGGGCACGACGTTCACGCGGGGCGCCACGCCGCTGATTCGCGCGGCCACCAACGGGGACCTCGAGGTCGTCAAGATCCTGCTCGCCCATGGCGCCGACGCGACCGTCTACATGGCGGATCGCCAGACGCCGATTCATGCCGCGATCGCCGGCCGCGCCACGGAGCCGCAGGCGGTCGAGCTCATCAAGGTGCTGCAGAAGGCCGGCACCGACGTGAATGTGATCGCGCTGGTCAATCACCCGGAGGAGATTCGCGGCGGCACCGCGCTGCACTACGCCGTCCGGAAGCGCTACAAAGACGTGATCAGGCTGCTCGCGTCGTTCTCCATCGACATGAACGCCGTCGATCAGGACGGCCTCACCGCGCTCGACTACACGCAGTCGCGCGGCTTCATGCCGTTCATGGCGCTGCAGACGCCGCTCTTCAAGGAAGAAGCGGCGCTGCTCCGCGAGCTGGGCGCGACCAGGCTGCTCGATCGAACCGCGGTGTGGCCGGTCCTTGGCCCGCCGCAGGGTATCTGGGAAGACATCTGGCCTCTTGGCGAATCGCGAGTTCATGAGCCCGTTTACAAGCGCACGGTCGACTGATCACACTGCGGGCGCCGCGTCCGGCTCGAGCCCGACGTCGCGACGGCGCTTTCTGCAGGTGAGTGCAGCCGCTGTTGGCGCGACACTGCTGCCGGCGGCCGGCTTTGCCCAGGCGCGCTTCTCCACCGCCGATCTCGCGGGCGCCACACTGCTCCAGGGTGCGGGATGCAACGTGATCGCGATGCCCGGCCCTGAGGGTGCCCTGATGATCGACGGCGGCCTGGCCGCCAATGCCGATGCGCTGCTCGCCGCAGTCAGGAGCGCAACCGGCGCCGTTCGCATCAACACACTGATCAACACGCACTGGCATCCGGAGCAAACCGGCGCCAACGAAGCCGTCGGCCGCAGCGGCGGCATCATCTTCGCGCACGAAAAGACGAAGACGTACCTCAGTAACGCGGTCTACTCGGTGACGTTCAAGGGCCGGAGGCCTGCTCTACCCCCGGCTGCGCGGCCGACCCGGACCACGCGCGGCGACGGCTCGATGGAATTCGCCGGCCGGCAAATCGAGTACGGTTACATGCCCGCCGCGCATACGGACTCGGATCTCTTCGTCTATGTTCCGGGGATGAACCTGCTGGCTGCCGGCGGGGTGGTGTCAGCGGAGGAATGGCCGCTGCTCGACTACCGGAACGGCGCCTGGCTGGGCGGCCGCGTCCGCGCGCTCGAGCGGCTCGCGGACCTCGTCAAGCCGGATACGCGCGTCGTGCCCGCGAACGGCCGCGTGATGACCGGCAGCGAGATCGTGCGCCACCGCGACATGTATCAGAAGCTGTTCAAGACGATGATCGGCTATCTGAACATGGGCTTCGGCCCCGAGGACGCCGTCCAGAAGAACCCGCTCAAGGAATACCAGGCCGAGTTCGGCGACCCTTCTGCCTTCACCTACGGCGCTCTCAAGAGCATGATGATCGCCTACGTCCCCGATTAAGGTTCGGCGCGCGTGCGCGTCAGAAGTCGAACTGCGCGTTGAACCTCGTCGCTCGCGCGGTGAGGACGGCCGTCGGCTGCATCCATTTGGCGCCGACCGTCGCCGGATCGAACACCGTTTCATACGTCGTCGCGTTGTTCGCGTTGAACAGGTTGTAGAGGTCCAGCCCGATATTGAGGCGCTTGTTCCCGAAGCGCAGCACCTTCGCCAGCCTCAGGTCCAGGACGGTGATGCGATCGCCGTAGAGGGCGCCCGGAATCAGCAAGTCGACGCTCTGCTGGGCCAGGCCGGCCCGCAGCGGTACGCCCGTCGCCGCCAGGAATTGTGCGGGAGTCATCTGATAGTTGGCCGTTCGCGATCCGCCGTTGGTCGCCACGACCGTGGCTGCTGGTTGCGCGTTGGGCTGCGACCGGAAGATCGCGCTGAAGAGCACGTCCACCTTCGGCACGGTGTAGCTGCCGAGGGCGCGCACCTGGGTCAACCACGGCTCGGGCGCGTTGCAGCTGGGCTGACCGTTGACGATGCCCGATGCGATGACGGTGCCGGCTGTCGGCGACATCGGCCGCCCGAACCGCGCCGTCAGTACGTCGCAGGTGTCGTTCACACCGTGTCCGGTGCTGGTGCCCGCCTGGAGGAATACGCCGTTGTGCAGCCGGGCGTTGAAGGTGACGTCCACGCCGTGCCAGTAGTGCGTTTCGTCGCCGAAGTCGGCGTCGGTCGTGTAGTACGGATCTGAGACGCCGACGGCCTGGCGGCCGTTCCGCACCAGGAACGTCACCGGATAGCCGCCGCCCCCGGGCAGCCGTGGGTTCTGCGGAGCGGTCAGCGTCACCTCGTCGAAGTCGGCGGCCGTCAGCGCGGCGTTGTGCGTCGTGAAGAAGTTGCTCCACGAACGGCGGTTGTAGCTCACGTCGATCGACATCCGCGGAAGGATCTCGTGCTGGATGCCGGCGCCGAACTGCCAGTCGGCGTTCCGCACGCCCCAGCCCTCGAGCACGGCCGGATTCACGCGCGTCGTCGCGACCGACGCGCCCCAGTTCAGGTTCGACCACGGGCCGCACTCCAGGTTGGCCGCGGGGTTCAGGAAGTCGCACTGGGCGATCCGGTCTTTGTTCGGGTCGGTCCAGCTGCGCGTGATGCTCGAGACGAGCGTCGTCGCCGGGTTCTTGATCGTGTAGGCCTCGCCCGAGAACGCGCCCTGCAGGTACTTTCCGAAGTTCGCCTTGACCGCCGTCTTGCCGTTGCCGAACAGGTCGTAGACGATTCCGCCGCGCGGTGTCAGATCGCGGTAGCCCGTGACGCCGTCCGTGCGCGGGAAGATGTTCGCGGGGCCGAACTGGTGCGCTTCGAGCACGCCGTTCTCGTCGCCCGGAGCCCAGCTCGACGCCGTCTCGAAACGAAGTGCGCCCTGCAGGGTCAGGCGCCCGCGGGTCCAGGCATCCTGGAGGTAGATCCCGCCGTAGCGGATGCGGTCGCTGACGCGCGTGGGACCGACGCGCGTGGCCAGCGAGATCGGCGCACCGTTGTTGAAGTTGTAACTGAGCTGCTGCGCCACCTGCGTGGTGGTCTTCGCCACCATGTACCCGCCCTGAACGCCAAACTTCAGGTTGTTGGCGCCCGAGACATACGCGAGCGAGCCGCGCCAGGCGACGTGCTTCTGATCCTGCGACGGCTGGGCGAGCCAGCCGCGGTAGAGATAGTTGGCAAACGGCACTCCTGCGTTGGTGGACTGCTCGGTGACCGGGATCAGCGTCGAACTGGCGCCCTCGGGCATCACGTCGCCCCAGCGAGCGCGAAAATCCGAGTAGCCGCTTTCGAACAAAAATCGATTCGAGATGGGCGACGACCACGTGGCTTGCATGATGCTCAGCGGGGCATTCCAGATCGTGCCCGACTCCGGGCGACGTCGTCGCGACACCCGGACCGATGCCGGGGCCCGCTGCCGTCCAGTCGTCGCCCGGGCTGCGGCACTGTCCGCTGTCCTTGACGACGGCCGACCCGCTGCAGTTCATCGTGTAGTCGGCATAGAAGCCCACCTTGTTGCGCGGGCTGATCTGGCTGGTCAGGCGGCCGCCGTTGACGAGCCGGCTCGTGTCGTTCCGGACGCGCACGCTCTCGTCCTTCGCCCAGGACCAGAGGGCGGCGTTGCCGACGTTCTTGTTCGCGTACTGGTTCTGCGTTTCGACGAAATTGCCCGTGGTCCGCGTGTTCACGAAGAACCAGAGACGGTCACGCTTGATCGGTCCGCCGATCGAGAAGTTGGCGTCCCAGTTCTTCAAGGTGGCCGGCGCATCGGCGAAGCCCAGGGCCCGCAGTTCGTCGTCGATGTTGCTGGCCTGGCCGAACTTGCCGGCCCAGCTCCCGAAGACGTTCCCGCTGAAGCTGTTGCCGCCCGTCTTCGGGATGATGTTGAAGGACGGCGCGCCCCGATCGACCTCGCCGAGGCCGCCGGAGATCGAGACCTGGACTTCGCTCGCGTTGTTCATGTCGTACGCGTAGTTGGACACGCCGCCGCCGTTGAACGGCGAGCCGACGGTCATGCCGTCAATCTGCACGACGCCCTCGTTGGAGCGGCCGCCGCGGGCCGTGAAGAAGTTGGTGTTCGTCGCGAGGCCGTTGTTGAAGCCGGTCGCCTGGATGGCGGGCAGCGCCGCGAGGTAGTTGCCATAGCCTCGCGCCGCCGGCAGCGCCCGCACGGCTTCGCCGCTGAGCACGGTCTGCTGCCGCGCCGACTGCACGTCGACGATCGGCGTTTCCCCGGTGACCGTCACGCTTTCCGCCACCGCGCCCACTCGCAGTTCGGCGTTGATCGTCGTGACGCCTCCGCCGGAGAGATCCACGCCTTCGCGCTTCTGCGTCGCGAAGCCCTGGATCGAGAACGTCATCGCGTAGGCCCCGGGCGGCAGGTTCGGAATCTGGTACTGACCCGTGCCGTCGGTGACGGCCGAGCGGGTCTTTTCGATGAGCGCCGGGCTCGACGCCTCGACGGTCACGCCGGGCAGCACGGCCGCCGGACGCGTCGCGCACGGTGCCGGCCAACGTCTGGGCCGACGCCAGGCTGGACGCGAGGAGGCAGACACCTGCCGCGAGGAACAGCGACGTCGTGAGTGTTGTCATAGACGCGTTATCCGGCACGTGACGGTTGGCGGCAATACCGCAAATGAGGTAGCAGTTGCGGCCGGCTGGATTTGCGGACCTCGCCCTATCGGCGGTAGACTCATGCGCCTCAGTGAGAGCGTCAGCCTCAGTCCTCCTCGCGGTCGCCTTCGCCGCCGGCGTGGCTCGCCCGCAGCTGGCCATCGCAGACGACGCGCGTGGCGCGCTCCTCAGCGGCTACACGATGACGTCGTGGACGCTGGCGGACGGGAGTCCGATCGGCCCGGTCTCCGCGATGGTCCAGGACGCTGAGGGCTACCTCTGGCTCGGAACGACGAACGGCGTCGTGCGCTTCGACGGCGCCCGTTTCACGCCGTGGGACGCGCTCTACTCGACGCACCTGCCGCACCGGGACGTCCTCGCGCTTGCGCTGTCGCGCGACGGCACGTTCTGGATCGGGTTCGATCGGACGCGGCTGACGGCGTCTCGGTGGCAGCGCTGGCGGAACGGCACCCTCACGCTTCTCGACAGGGGACGCCGCGCCGCAGGCGGCCACGACCGCTATCCTCGAAGACCGGACCGGCTGCGTGTGGGCCGTCAGCAACGGCGCGCTCTATCGACTGCGTGCCGCGGCCGGTGGGACCTCATACGCGACGGCCCACTCGGCCGCGCCACCGTCGTGAGCGTGCGCGAGGATGCCGGCGGGACGCTCTGGATCGGGACACGCCAGGGTGTGTTCCGCACGCGCGACGGCGAGTGCGTTCGAGCTCGTCGAGCCTGGAATCGCACGCGAGACGAGCGAGGGCGCCGACGGGACGCTGTGGATGACCGACCCCGTGCACGGCGCCCGGCGGCAGGGCGCGCGCGCACCCGTGATCGGCCTCGACGGGTGGGGCATGCGGCTGCTGCACGACTCGCGCGGCAACCTGTGGGTGGGCACGACGGGCCAGGGACTCTGGCGCGTCCGCGACCACGGCAGCCGGCGCGCCGCTGATCGAGCGCGCGACCATGCAGACGGGGCTCTCGAGCGACGCCGTCCAGACGCTGCTCGAAGATCGCGACGGCAACATCTGGGTCGGCACGATGCTCGGTCTGCACAGCCTGACGCCGCAGGACGCTCACGCCGCTCGCGTCCGGCGCCGCTGGTACGAGCCATCCTGCCGGAGCCGGATAGCTCCATGTGGGTGGGAACGGCCAGCGGCCTGCTGCAGTTTCGCCATGACGGCGGCGCGTGGCGCGGACGCACGGTCAGCGAGCAGTGGGACATCCGATCGCTGTTTCGCGACGCGCGCGGACAGGCGTGGGCGACGACCGATCACGGCATCCGCGCTGCTGGGTCGACGGCCCAGCCCGCCGACGGCGCCGGCGCCGGATACCGCCAGTCCGCCCGTGTTCGGCGAGCGCGGCCTGAATGTCGCGACGGCGCCCGATCCGGCTGCCCTGCCGCGACCGTTCTGCGTCGCCCATGACGGGATGTGGGCCGAGCGACCGACGGCGCGCTGACGGTGCGCCGCGGCCAGAGAACGCCCACGGCCATCCGTCCGCCGTCGAGCGCCGCGATCGGCACGCACGGCGGTCGACGCGATCTTCGAAGACGCCGCCGGCACGATCTGGGCGGGAGGGACGGCGGGTCTGTGGCGGATTCGCGAGGGCCGCGTGGAGCAGCTCGGCGAACGCGAGGGGCTGCCCGCACAGCGCGTGATGGCGATCACGCAGAGCGCTGGACGGCGATCTCTGGCTCGCCGTCGATCGCGGCCCGCATCACCCGGCCGCCGGGCGGCGCTCATCCGGCTGCAACCCGTCGGACTTCGATCGCGCCAGCGCCGGAGACAATACCGTTCGCCGGCTACAAGATCTACGACGCGTTGAACGGCCTGGCCGGCGTTCCCGCTGGGTGGTCACCGCGGCGCGCTCGAGCGACGGCAGCTGTGGTTCGCATCGGCGGCAACCTCACGCGTCGTGGATCCGCGCCAGCGTCGCCGCGAGCAGCGCCGCGCGGCGCCCGCGCGCATCGTCGGCGTGACCGTCGACGATCGCCCGGTGCCCCCGAGCGAAGCCGGCGTCCTCCCTCCCGGGACGCGCAAGCTCCAGATCGATTACACGGCGCTTCGGCTGACCGCGCCGCGCCAGATCCGCTTTCGGTACCGCCTCGACGGATTCGACCGCGACTGGGTCGACGCCGGCGCGCGCCGTCAGGCGTACTACACGAATCTCGCGCCCGGGCAATTACGTGTTTCGCGTCCAGCGCCAGCGACGACGGCGGCACGTGGGCTGCGCCGGAGGCGCAGTTGCCGCTTCGCGGTGCAACCGGCGTTCCGGCAGACCGGCTGGTTCTACGCGCTGTGCGGCACGGCGCTCCTGCTCGCCGCCTGGGGCACCGCGCACACGCCGCGCGTGGATCCTGAACCGGCAGTTTGCCGCCACGCATCGCCGAGCGTACGCGCCTGAGCCGCGAAATTCACGACACGATGCTGCAGAGCCTCGTCGGGCATCGCGCTGCAGGTGCAGGCGATCGCCCGGCGGTGCACGCCGCACGCGTCGGAGCAGCAGGTCGCAGCTCCTGGCGCTCAGGCGCGAGGTCGAGCAGCACGTGCGCGAGGCCCGTCAGGCGATCCTGAACCTGCGCTCGCCCATGCTCGAGGCGTGCGGCCTCGCGGGCGCGCTCGCCGAAATCGGCCGGCGCACGGTCGCGGCGCCGACGCGCTTCGACGTGTCGGCCGATCCCCATCGCGGGCGTCTCGCTGGCCATCGAAGGCGAACTGCTGCGCATCGGACAGGAAGCGATCGCCAACGCCGCGCGGCATGCCGCCGCGACGCACATTCACGTGGACCTGCGCCAGGAGCCCGACCTGGTTCGGCTGCGCGTGACCGACGACGGCCGGGGATTCGATGTCGACGCGATGACTGAGCGCCGACAGCGGCCATTACGGACTGACCGGGATGCAGGAACGAGCCGCGCGCATGGGCGGCCGCCTCACGGTCACGAGTTCGACCTGCGGCACGGTCGTGGAGGCGATCGTTCCGTGCGCCCGTCAGCGCCCGTGACGCCCGGCGAGACCGCGCCGGCGCGCGCATCACCGTGCTCTGCGTCGACGATCATCGCATCGTCCGCGAAGGCCTTCGCATGATCATCAACGGCGAACCCGACATGACCGTCATCGAAACGGCGGCCACCGGCGGCGAAGCCGTCGCGCGCTATCGGCGGCACTCGCCCGACATCACGCTGATGGATCTGCGGCTGCCGGACATGGGCGGCGTCGACGCCATCCGGGCAATCCGCCGCTTCGATGCGCGGCGCGCGAATCATCGTGCTGACGATGTACAACGGCGACGAGGACATCCATCGCGCGATCGACGCCGGCGCCGCCACCTATCTGCTCAAGGACACACTCGCGGACGACCTGCCACGCATCGTGCGCGACGTGCACGCGGGCCGGCCGACCCTGCCGCCCGACGTCCAGGCCAGACTTCGCGAGCGAGCCGCCTATCCGACGCTGACGACGCGCGAAATCGAAGTGATCGAAGCTTCGTCGCGTCGGGACGCCGCGACAAGGAGATCGCCCTCGCGTTGTCGATCAGCAATCAGACGGTTCGCGTGCACGTGAAGAACATCTTCGCCAAGCTGGGCGTCAGCGACCGCACCGAGGCGATGGGCGTGGCGATTCGCCGCGGAATCATTCACGTCGATTGACGCCGGCCTGTCCGGATTACTTGTCCAGGCGTGCCCGGTCCTTCTCGTTCTCGTTGCAGACCGACTCCAGGAGGTCGGTGTCCGGCAGCAGCAGCTCGGTGACCTTGACGGTAAACGGCTGGGTGTACATCTTGGGATCGTCGACGGTCACGCTCAGGTCCATGTGGCCGAAATCGCGCCGGTAGAACCGCTCCTGGACGCGCAGGGCGTCGCTGTGAGGGTGGCCGCCGGAGTCCAGCCACGTCTCATCGTTGAATCCCGCCGCGTCGACAACCAGCGTATCGCCGTCCCATCGGCCGACTGAGTAGCCGCCCCACGTAGGCTGCGGATCGACCGGCAGCGGCCGGCCGTCCGTGTAGATCTGCCGATGCGTGTTGTCCACCTCGTACAGCACCGCGATGACGCCCGGCGTCTGGAAAATCTTGAACGGCGCGTAGCTGTTCATGTCCGTGCGCGGCAGTCCCTGCGGCAGGCAGCGCGCGGACGAACTGTTGGCTTTCTTCACGCTGTTCTGCCGGAACCGCTCCGCCGCCGCGGGACGCATCGGGTTCCGGTCCGGCGGGAAGTCCACCAGGATGTCGAGGAAGTACTTGGAAAACGAGCTCGGATCGTCACCGGGCACGACGAAGGCTTTCACGCCGGGACCGAACAGGCGCTCGTTCTGGTCGGGAGAATCGTAGGCGGTGCGCCACACGCCCGACAGGTCGGGCTTGCCGTTGGCCGCGCGCGGCGTCTTCGCAGACAGATTGGGCTTGCCGTCGGCGCCGCGCGGCGTCCCCGGCGTCGGATAGTTCAACCACTGGCCTGGCGCGAACAACAGCGCGCCCGCAAAGAGGAACCCGAGCGGCCGCGTCACGTCGATCCTCTTCAACGGACGGTCACTTCGCCGCGGGCGCGGGCGGGGCGATCGTGGCCGGATCCCAGTGCTCGTCGGCCTTGCCGTTGACGAACCGCCACGTATCGAACCAGCTCGTGTAGTACTCCTTGCCGGGCGTCCGCGGATCCGGGAATTTGCGCGGCGTGAGCACGGTGACGTACTCGTCGTCGGCCATCACGGCGACGACTTCCGCCGTCAGCTTGTCGCACTTGTCGATGCGCTTCACCTTCAGCACCTTGGTGAAGAACGTGATGACACCGTCGAGACCCGACGCCGCGTTCGGGTTGTGCTGATGGTAGGCCGGCGTGAGCCACTCGCCTGCGCGATCCCACTGCCCGCACTGGAGCAGCTCGCGCTCGATGTGCAGCGCCGCCTGCTTGTTCCGGTTGAGGGCCGGAACCGGATCCTTGAACAGGGCCTCGGGATCCTTCACGCCCACCACCGGTTCCTGGGCGCGAAGCGGGAGCTTACGGACAGCAGCACCGCGGTCAACACGAGCGTTCGCATTTTCATGAGCTGGATTCTAACGCAGGCGGGAGCCGGAATCATCTATCGCGAAGGCGGCCGAACGGCTCTGCCCCACGCGAACGTGGGGCAGAGTTCACAACCCTACGTGCAGCTCTGAGCGACGACTTTCACCGATTCGACCGTCACGAGCGGGGGGCGCACGACTTTCGAATCCGGCGGGGTGTCCTTGCCTGCGTTCGCCGGTTCCTGCACTGGTCCGGTCACTTCGACCTTCTTGTTCACATTTGCCGAAAAGTCCGTTTGCGACGGCCCGCCCAGCAAGTACATCGTGGCCGAGCCGCCCTCGGCCTTGCTGAGGACGTACACCGTGCCGCCGTCAGTCGTCTTCGCCTGCACCACACAACCCGTGAGCGTTGATTTGGGTGCCTCGGCCGGCGGCTGTGCGGGCGCCGCCTGTTCCTGCGCGAACACGCCTACGGCGCCGGCAAGCGTGCAGGCGGCTATCGTCGAGGTGAGATATCGCATGACAACTCCTCTGAACGAGTTTCCGTTATCGACCCTCGTTCGACGGGCAGCATTATCCCTGCCACCAGCGAAATGCGCCGCGCGTGCGGCGCCCGACGCTGAAGAGATACGGAAGGCACAGCACGAATCGTGAACTTTCTTCACGACGGGAGGCGTGGAGGCGTAGCGATGCAGTTCAGCTGCGCCGCAGCAGGACGAACGATGTCTCAGCGCGGCGGCCGCGCGGACGAGGTCGTCGGCTTCTGCTGCGAAGCGGAGGGCTCGATCCGGAGGACGCCGCCGTTCTCGTGATCCACCAGCACGTAGAGAAGCTCGTCGGGGCCCTGTCGCACGTCGCGGATGCGCATCCGCAGCGGCACCAGGAGCGACTCGCGGCGAAGCTCTTCCAGCTTGTCGTTGACGAGCACGCGCTCGAGATGTCCTGTGCCGGGGATCTCGCCCGTTCGTTGTCCGCCGACGAAGATGTCGCCCGTCCATTTCTTCAGCTTCTGGCCGGTGTAGAAGGTCATGCCGGACAGAGAAATGGACGGCATCCAGTAGACGACCGGCGATTCGATGCCTTCTTTCGAAAACACCGGTGACTGCCAGGCGCCCGAGTAGCTGCGTCCAAGGCTCACGATCGGCCAGCCGTAGTTGGCGCCCGGCTTCAGGATGTTGATTTCGTCGCCGCCGTTCGGTCCCATTTCACTCTGCCACATCGCCCCGGTCAGCGGATGGGCGGCGAGCCCGAGTGCGTTGCGATGGCCGTACGTGTAAATCTCCGGCTTGTGCCCGGCGCGGCCGACGAACGGGTTATCCGGCGGCACGGTGCCATCGTCATTCAAGCGCAGCACCTTACCCGAATAGCTGTCCGGATCCTGCGAGCTGCTGCCGTTACCGCCGCTCGGCGTCGTCATATACAACTTGCCGTCGCGGCCCCAGGCGAGCCGCGAAGGCCCGCTGACGCCCGCGCCGCAACTGAAGATATCCGTGAGTTCGGTGATCGCCGACCCGTCGAAGCGGCCGCGAGCCACCGTCAGCGCCGCCTGCCGCTCGGTTCCTGCCGGCTTCAGGTACGAGAAGTAGATGAAGTGGTTGGCCGCAAACTGCGGATGGAGCAGAACGTCCATCAGCCCCGATCGTCCCTGGACGCGCACCGTCGGGACGCCGGGGACGGGTTTCGGATCCAGCACGCCGCCGCGGACGATGCGGAGGCGGCCTTCCTTCTCGGTGACGAGCAGCGTGCCGTCCGGCAGAAACGCGAGGCTCCACGGATTCACCAGGCCGCGCGCCACCGGTACGACGCGAATCCGCATCACTTCGGCGGTGTCGTACTCGACGGGCTCGGCGGGAATCGGCTGCGGCTCGAATCCAGCCGGCGCGATTGGCGCGCCATTCTCGAACGGCACGGCCTGTTGGGCGGTGCCGCGCAGCGCGAGCGCCAGGCATCCGCAGGCGACGCCCAGCCCGACGATCGCTTCGCGCCAGCCGTGCCGTGAAATCTGCATATCGGATCGCCTCATACAAATAGTGTGCTTGGTTTGCGGCCGCGGCCGCGTGTCGGCGGGCTATCGCGGCTCCGACGTGTTCTTCGGCGGCCACTCCGGCCACACGTTGCCGCGTGTCGCCTCAATGGGAATCGGCCCCTGCAGCGAGAATCCCGGGACACGGCCAGGCGGCGGGGCGGGCGGTGCCGGCTGATGGTCGGCAGCGGTCGTGCACCGCATTTCGTTCCAGCCGACGTGCGCGGTGACGTGCTTGTAGAACGTCGGGAGTCTCGCCGTCGGCCCAGTCCTCGTGAAGGATGTTGAACTTGAGCGTGTCGCCCTCGATGCTGAAATCGTCGAGCGCCGCCATCGTGTACGGGTTGTCACACGTGCCGCACACCATGCCGCGCAGCTTGTTGCCGGCCTTCTTGATGATGAAGTACTGCTTCGGCGAGCCGACGCCGAATCCGAGCCACACGCCGATCACGTCTTTCTCGGTCAGCGTCGACTTCCACGGGCCAGGCTGAATGTAAGGCAGCCCGTCTGCGCCGTCCGGGTTTCGACGGGCTGGGTTGCCCGGCACTGATGGACGATCCTTCGGAAGCACCGACACCTTGACAGGAATGGGATCGGGTCCGTGCGGATCTTTGATCAGCACGCGCTCGAAGCGGCCGCCGCCGGGCGCGCCGCTCGTGCCGGTCACGATCAGGCGCCCCTGGCTGAACTTCGCGATCGCCTTGTCCTTGTACGCCGTGCTGCCGTCCGCCTTCACATGGGTGACGTCGAACGTGATGCCGTCGGGTCCGAACGTCCCATCGACGAACGCCAGCGTCGTCGCATCGGCGCAGTACGTGCAGTAGATACCTCTGACCGTCGCCGCCGCGAATCGAGAACTCGTACGTGTGAGCCTCACCGCTGTCCGTTCTCCAGCCACCGCGATAGTCATCCGCGCTCTGCCCAGCCACTGCGGGCGCGAACGCGAGCACGGCGACCAGCATCACCAGCTGTTTCATGAGTGCGTCCCCACGTGACGAGTCATCCGATCGGGCAGTGTATCCGAAGACTGTCGCCGGCGCGACCAGGCGCCGGCCAGTTATCGAATGCCGCAGGTACCAGGCCAGCCCTGCACGCAGGCGCGCGCGTAGAGTTGCGCAGGCTCCAGGTCCTGGAATGGGCCCTTGCTGCCGCGCAAGATGAACCGGTAGTCGGCAACCGTCGGCGCGTCGCGCTTGAACATGGCGCCTTGCGTTAAGGCTACGGTGTTGTCGCAGCCGGCGGAAAACCGGAGCCCGCACGCACGCTCGAACTCCATCGCCGCCCGGCCTCGGTTGTCGTAGTGTTCGGCCAGCAGTATGCCGAGTTCGTTACACGCCCAACCGGACCCGTCCTCGCAGTAGCCGTCCTGCAGAAAGTACAGATCCTCGCAGGCGCTGCGCGCGTCGGCCGCGCACGCCTTCTGCCAGAACGGCACCCATTGCCCTGGATGCCTGTCGCCCAGGTACCCGGACGCGCTCATGGCGGCGAAGGCAACCGCCCACACGCTCATGTAGGCCAGGTGACGCCTCTCCTTCGCCAAGGCTACGGAGGGCAAGCGCCACGACGAGGGATCGATGCGCCGCAGCACCGGAGACCGTGCCAGCCTGTCGAGCAGCCCGGCGGACAGGTTGAGCAGCGGCACCTGCAGCAGCTTGTCGTAGAACCCGGGCATCCCCACGCGGATCAGCACGCTGTACAGCAAGCAGGTGGTCAGCCCGTAGAGCACGCCGTACACGATGCGCCCCACGTCGGTGCGCGGCGAGGTGGCCGGATCGGTGAACAGCAGGTGCATGCCGAGGAACACGGCAATGGGCACATGCGAATCGGAGAAAAAGAAGCTGCCGGTCGCGGCGTAATAGACGGCGCTGAAGACGTAGGTCGTCACCACGGCCGACATGGTCATCGACGTGACGCCGAACAGATACTGCCCGGGCATGGCGAAGAGAAAGATCGCCAGATACATCTGGGGCGGGTAGAACTGGGTCTGCGCCACCTCGGAGCCCCAGGTCGTCTGGCTCGCGTTCGCGATCAGCAGGAGCACCGACGCGAAGGCGAGCGGGAATGACGAGGGATTGAAGATGTGCGTGTTTACGCCGTCGCGCGTCCAGCGGAGAAACTCCTTCGCGAGAAAGCCGAGCGCCACCATCGCGAACTGCCAGTAGAACCAGTCGTCCTTGAACCACAGGAACAAGTTGATGCTGAAAATGATCGGGAACGGGCCGAAGCCGAGCGCGAAGGTGCGCCGGTGCGTCCAGGAGAGCAGGCTGTCGAAGCCGTAGGCAAAGAGGAGCTGAGCGGCAATGAGCGGCCAGGCGTGATAGACCTCGCGCCAGTAGTAGCCCCAATACAGGAGGACCGCGCCTTGCTGACACGCCTGCAGGTAGTGCTGGCGGCGCGGCACGATTTCGAGCGCCACTTTCTGCCCGCGCCGCAGAAGGCCGAACAGCACCCCGCTCCACGCGAGCAGGAACAGCGCGGCAAAGACGAGGGAGGCCCGCACCGTGGCACGCGGCTGCAGCACGGGGAGCTGGCTGAGCACGAGCAAGCCGGCGACGAAGCAGGCGTTGAGGAGAAAAGCGCTGCCAGCCGAAAGTCTGGTGCCGGCCTCTGCGTTGGCGGAGGCGCGCGTTCGCGCAGACGTGGCCGCACTTCTGGACTTTTTCAAGAAAAGTTCAAAGTAGAAAGTACAAAGTTCAAAGTGAAGTTCAAAGTAAGAAGGAAGAAGTCGAAACGCTCAGGCGCCGACTTCCACTTTTCAACTTTGAACTTTGCACTTTGAACTTTCTTCTAGTGCCGAATCTGAGAACTGACGGTGCCTTCCTCGTAGACCTCGCAGTTGCCACGCTCCGGCAGGAGTCCCGCCTCGGCATTCGGAATGAGCTGCATCGTTCGCGGCGTCATCACCCACGGCTCAGCGAGCACCTCCGGGTCCTCGACAGTGACCTCGTACTTGATCTGATTGCCCTGCCGCGTGAACTTCTCGACCAGGTGCATGGCATCGGAGTGGAAGAACCCGCCGCGCGCGAGCCATGTGCTGTCGACGAACGAGATCGAGTCGAGCACCAGCGTGTCGCCCTCCCAGTTTCCGACGGTGTACCCGTAATACGTCGTCACGATCGCCTTCTTCGGATCGTGCTTGCGGCCGTCGGTCGGGATCACCCGATATTCGCCGTATCCGCCGCCGCCGTCGACGCCTGCCCCATAGAAGAAGATCACGTCCTTGTCCGAGTGGACGATACGCCGCGGCGCGCCGTGCCGCGGAAGCCCGAGCGGCTGGCACGTCATCACCGGATCTTCCTTGTTCGTCCACATGTCGAGCTGCTGAACCTTGTCCCAGTGCTCGGGTTTGTAGACCGGACGATTCGGCCCGAACCGCGACGGCGCCTCGAACTCGTAGTCCATCGTCTGATTGATGGTCCGCGAGCAGTCGGCGCTCTGCGTCGGACCGCAGCGGCGGAAGCCATATCGCCAGTTGAAAAAGCCACCGCTCTGCCAGTTGCCCGTCAGATCCGGATGCCCGTCGGCCCGACGCGGCGTCGTCTGGTTCTGCGCAGATTGGCGCTGGCGGCGCTGGCGGCCCGAAGGTCGGGGCCGCTGGAAAAGGCCTCGTGGGCGGAGCCGCCACTGTCACCGTGATCGCCTTCTGGACGCTCGCCGGCACCGGCATCACGACATACACGCTGCCGGTTTCCGTTTCCTTCGTCGTGACATCGCGAACGACCGCGCCGTTCCGACGCTCGGTCAATTTGCCGGCGTACAGCACCTCGACTTTGTTGAGGGGATTGTTCCAGTCCTGGTAGTTGCTGTAGGTGAACTCGGTCGTGGCCGATCCGTTCTTCACCACGACGCGCTCGGCCATGTACTTGGCATCGAGCGTGGCTGTTGCGGTCGCGCCGGGAACGCCCGGGATCGGGAACGTGACGACCGGCTTCCCGCCTTCCCACGCGACGGACGTCTTCCCCGCCATCGTCACACCGTCTTGCAGCAGCGTGGCAGGATTGGCGCCCCATTCGGACCTTTCGTTGACGCCGAGGGCCGCCGCCTTCGGCGCGCCCTGCGGGCTCGCCCACAATCGGATCAGCCGCTCCTGCACCGCCGCCGCCATCGGCGTCGCTTTACCCTTACCGGGAACGATTTCGGCGCCCGGGATGTCTTCGTTCCACGCGTATTGGCCGCTCACGACCTCGACGTTCGAGTACGCCTGTCCGTTCGCGCGAGTGCACGTGTACTGAACGCGCTCGCCGGGCGTCTGATAGTTGATGCTGGCGCGATACTTCGTCAGCGCGCAGGGCTGGCCGTCGACCTGGACGCTGCCGCCGTTCGCCTGATACTCGAGCGAGACCATCAGCTCGTGCTCGTCGATGCCCCGCAGCATGCCCGTGTACCAGGTCCAGTTGAAGAGCACGGCCCGCAGATCTTTCGCGTCCTTCGCCGGCGTGTACGGTGGCTGCTGGTTGCCGCCGAACTGCGCCCGCGCACCCGCCGTCAGCAGCCCGCTGACGGCGAGGACGACGCCAAGCGTGACTGCGTGTCGCGCGACGATCTCTGTCCGAATCATAGGACGACCTCTCTTGCTGATTGTAATAGCGGCGCTGCCTTTCGCCGAGCGCCGCTTACTACCCTTTGACGACGTAGCCTTTCATCCGGAGCAGCTCGCGCACGCGGTCGCGCAGGTCGCCTTGAACCTCGACGAAGCCGTCCCCCGCCGCGCCGCCGGTTCCGCAGGCGCGCTTGAGCTCCTGGCTGAGATCTTTCAGGAACGCGGCGTTGTTCGGCAGGCCGTCGACGACGGTGACCATCTTGCCGCCGCGCCCTTTCTTCTCCATGCGAAGCTTCGCGACGATGGCGCCCGGCTTCGCCGGGACGGACGCGGCCGCCGTACGGGTGCTGCACTTGCAGTCGCGCTGCGGCCAGCCGCAGCCCGGGCACACACCCCCGCTGCCGGTCGAGTACACGAGCCTGGCGTCGCTACTCGCTGGATTTCTCTTCGACACGCGCGGCGCGCAGGATGTTGGCCAGGCCGTAGTTGCCCTCGTGGCACCCGTACTCGTAGATGGGCCCCTGCGTCTTCAGGAGCGGCATTTCGGCCGTCCACGGCCTGGTCCACGTGGTGGGATCGTCCACGGTGAAGGTGTAGGTGATGGCGTCGGGGCCGACCCTCGTGAAGCGCTCGGTGACCTTGACGGCCGACGTCGAGTTCCTGAAGCGCACCCGATCGTTGAAGTTCGTCGTCTCGACGACGAGCGTATTGCCTTCCCAGTGGCCGCGCGAGTCGCCGTTCCACTGCTTGATGTTCCTGCCCACGTGCGGCCGGGCGGCATCGAGCGGAATCAGCCGCGCGCTGTGGATCATCTCCGTGCGCACGACGACGTATCCGGGTCCCTGGAAGATGTCGAGGTTGGCGTTGTAGCCGACCGGCATGAGTGGCGGGCCGTCGTTGCCCCACGTGATGCAACGCTCGGCGAGCGTGCGGTCCTCGATGCTGTCGGTGCGGCGATCGGGGCTCCCGGCCTGCGGCGGCAGCGGCCGGCGGCGCGCTTCCTCGGTCAGCGGCGGAAGACGTCCGTCCGGCGGGTCGAACACGAGCGACGTGCGCAGGCTCGACAGGCCTTTTTCGTAGTTCTCGTTTTGCCAGATGGCGTTGTCGTAGTGGAGATCGTCGGCGGCCTGGCTGTTGAACTGGGCGATCCGTTCCTTCTCGACCGCGGCGGCCTCTTCCTTTGTGTAGAACTCCTTGGTGCCGAGGGAGGCCGGCCGTTCGAGCGGCGTGTAGGTGGCGTTGGTCCAGTTGCCGGTCAGGTCCGGCTGCCCATCGACCGTGTGCGGGACGGTCCACGCCTTCGCCGGCCTGGCAGCGGCTTTCGGCGCCGGCGCGGTTGGCGACTGGGCACCAAGCGAAACCGACGCGGCAGCGGCCGCACCGAGCAACAGCGCGCTTCGAGAGATGGTTCGATACATTGGCTGGATTATAGCGCCGCCCTCGTGCCTAGGGCGCTCCTTTCGGGGGCTCGATGGCCTCGTCCGTCCTGACGGTGAACTGCCTGAAATTGCCGTACGTGGCCGTCCCGGAGAGACGGTAGTTCCGCTTCCGAATCACGTACTCCTCGCGCATTTCCACGGGCACCAGGAACCCCAGCAGCGGTTCGGACTGGTAGCTGACCTGCATGGTGCTCTCGACCGTCGGTGTCTCGATCGTGATCTCGGTCATTAACACCCGGCCCGTCTCCGGCTCCACCCAGACACGCCCCTGCGATCGCGCGACGCCCCTCCGGTCGCGCGAGTCGATCAGCGGCGGCGATCCCACCTCGCGGAAACTCAGCACGCGCACGTCGACCGCGATCGTGAAGTTCGACGCTTTCGGCATCCCCTTCTGCGCGCCGGCGCCCACGTCGTCCATGGTGAACTTGAAGCGGGGCTGGTAGCGCGGGTGCATGAACGACAACGCGAGGACCGGCACGTTGACGTTCCGCTCGATGCTGCCGATGTTGTAGCGCGCGCTCTCGCGCATGATCTCGGCGGCCCGGTTCTTCGCGGCCGCCGACGGGTTCATGAACAGCTTCACCAGCCGCTCGCTGCGATCGCGCACCGCGCCGCCGTCCACCTCGAACACATCGCGGAACTGCACGAAGCCCTCGCCATCGGTGCCGGCCGCCCGCACCAGCAGCAGATCGGATTTGAGCTCACGGTGCGTCAGATGCGGACGATCGGAAAGGTCGCCCACCTGCGAATAATGTTCTTCGGCGACGATGCCGGACAGCTCGTTCTCGTAGCGGACGACGTAGTCGCCCACGCGGGCCAGGACTTCATTCAGCGTCGGAGCGCTGGCGGCTCTCGCGGTCAACGCCGAGGCGAGGAGGATCGCGAAGAACACAGGGCGGGTGGGGCGGGCAGGTCGGGTGGGTCGGGCAGGTAAGGCGGCGCGAGCGAGAGTCATCGGTTCTTCCCCACCCGGCCCACCTGACCCACCCGACTCGCCCGACTATTACGGGGTCCGAGGCGGCGCAGCCGCGGCCTGCAGCAGAACGAGGAACAGGTTGTTCGGGTCGCGGACGATCGCGACCTTCGTCGTGGCGCCGCCGCGCCCGGGGAGTTCGACGGTCGTGCCACCGGTCGACACGACGGTGCCGCCGTCGCGCTTGAGCATGGCGACGGCTTCATCGACGTCGCGCACCTGCAGCTGCATGCGCGTCGAGCCGGGATCCTGGATCGAGCCGCGGATGGCGCGGCGCTCGACGCCTTTGAAATCAAGGAAATCGAGCCGGAGGCCGGTTGTCGGCACTTGCGCGGTGCTCAGGCGATACTGCCCGCCCTTGACGCCCAGCAGATCGAGGACGGCCTTGTCGCTGTTGAAGGTTCCAGGTGTCAGGCCGCGAATGCCCAGAGCGTCCCAGTACAGCTGCATGGCCTTCTCGGCATCCTCGACGGTGAGCCGCACGCGAACACCGATGACGTTGGGTGGATCCGGAACGGTCGCCGGCGGCACCGGGTCGGGCTGGGTCAGCTGAACGAAGTGTCCATCCGGATCCTTGATGATGACCGCACGAACTCTCGGGGACGTGCCGAACGAGACCGGCGTACCTCCGCTCGTCACCACCGGAGCGCCCACCTGCCGGGCCCGGGCGAGCGCCGCGTCGACGTCGCGGACGACCACGATGAGCGTGAACGCGCCGACGTCCTGGATGCGCCGTTCCAGCGGCTTGCCGCCGGCGTTCCTGATCTCGACGATCTCCACGCCCGTGCGCATTGCCGGCGGCCGGCCGATCGACCAGCGGATCTGCGCGTCGGGAAGGCCGAACATGTTCCGCAGCGCCGGGTTCGCGTCGGCGTTGGCCGGCGCCCCGGTCACGTCGAGGCCGATGCCGTCGCGGTAGAACGCGATCGCCTTGTCGAGGTCGCCGACGATCGGGCTGAAGAAGTTCCCGGATCCCACGATCGGACCGCTGGGCGCCGAACCCGCCGGCGGCAGAGCGACAACCGGCGCCTGGGCCCATGCGATGGCGGAAGCCAGCAGCACGGTCATGACGACTGCAAGCGCCTTGATGTTCGGCATAGCTTTTTCTACTGCCGCCTGTTTATCACGAAGTCACGAAGACCACGAAGCTCGTGAAGATCTTGAAGATCAAAGTCTTCGTGTTCTTCGTGGCTTCGTGATGAAGACACCGAGCTAGTCGACGCCGAACGCGAGCAGCACGTTGCCCGGGCGGCCGACGAGGCCGCCGTAGCCCGAGTTGATGTACAGCATGCCGTCGACGACCGCGGCGCCAGGGCCGTCCATGGCTGCGCCTTTCGCCTTGACGCCGTTCACCGTGTCGAAATCCCGGTTCGTATCGAACTGCCACACGATCGTCCCATCGTCGCTCGCGTAGGCGCGGATGCCGCCGTCACCGGATCCGGAGAAGACGATGCCGGGAACGGCCGTGAGCGCGGCGCCCTGCGCGCCGCTGCAGCCGCGGGCCGTGCCGCACAGCTTGTCGGCGGGCGCCTTCGACCAGACTTCCTCGCCCGTGTCGATCTTCACGGCGCGCATGCCGCCCGGCGTCTTCGACAGCGTGCCGTTCACGCCGAAGTACACGTTCTTGTCGTCGATGGCGCCGCCCCACTGTCCGCCGAGACCGCTGCCCTCGCTCGTGCGGTACTGCCACACGAGCGCGCCGGCCTTGTCGGGATCGAAGGCATAGGCCATGCCCGACTTCGACTGGATGACGAGGATGTCGGAACCGTTCGTGCGCTTCCCCAGCATCGGCGACGCGGAGAAGTCGTGATCGGGCCCCTGTTTGGCCGGGCAGCGCGGGTTATCCGGGTTCTCCGCCTTGCAGCCCATCATCCAGACATCTCCCGCACCCGGCTGCGCGGACCATTTGATCTTTCCGGTGTCGAGATCCATCGCGATGACGGCATCGGTCGTGGGCTGCGGTGGATCGGAGTAGCCGTTGCCCGTGGAAATGTAGAGAACACGACGCCGCGCGTCGATCGTCGGCGCCGACCAGATCCCCCCGCCTGCCGGGCCCCACGTCTGGATGCCTTCCTTCGTGACGGCGCGCTTCTTCGGCTCCTCCGTGATCGTATACGTCTTCCACACCACCGCGCCTGTGTTGGCGTCGAGCGCGGTGACGCTGCCGCGGAACGTGCAGCACTCGTAGTTCGGGCGCGCTCCCGCCGCCTCCTCGCCGATGCCGGCCATCGGCACGTACGACGCGGCCGTTGTAATACGTCGGCGATCCGGTCGCGCGCGCCATGGGATGGTCCTCGACCTTGCGCGTCCACAGCTGCTTGCCGCTGTCGGCGTCGACGCCGTAGGCGTTGCCCTCGAAGTCCGTGAAGAAGATCGCGTACGGCGCAGTGCCCCTGGGACCCTTGTACGCGCCGACCGACACCGCGCTCCGGATGCCCGACTGGGCGTGGAAGGCCCAGTAGGTGCAGCCGGTCTTCGCGTTGATCGAGAACACCTCGCCGCTCTCGCTGGCGACGAACAAGCGTCCGCCGACGACCGTCGGCTGCGAGCGCGCGGAGGTGACGCCGGGAAGCCCGAATGCCCACTTCAGCTTCAGCTGCGGCACGAGCGGCGCAGTCAGGCGGCCCTTGTCCGCAGGTACGTACCGCGTGTTCGTGACCGTGCCGCCGAAGCCGTTCCAGTTCGCTCCCTTGCCGGGATCGGCCATCGGTGGCGCCGGGGATGTGCAGCGGCCGACGTTCGAGAGCGGCGGCGCCGTGCCGAACGCGCGGCCGGCGAGGAACTCGGCAACCGCTCTCTTCTCGGCGTCGCTGAGCTCGCTGGCCTGGCGGAACATGTTGCCGGTCGTCAGCGCGGTCACGATCGCCTCCGGCGAGAATTGTCCGAGCGTCTCACGGCTGGGCGCGCGGGAGTCCGCCGCCGGATTCGCGTGGCACGTGGCGCAGGTCTTCTGGTACACCGCCGCGCCCGTCCGGCGCCTGCGCCGACGCGGCAGCACACGAACCGGCGATGACGATCGTCGCAATACTCACTCGTAGTGTCATTGTTGAGCCCTTTGCCCTCTGCCCTTTGCCTGCCTCTGCCCTTGTTATCCCATTGGCGTCGACGCGTCTCGCCCGCCGGCCGACAGCCAGTGATAACGCGCCGTGTCGAGGCCGGCGTAATCCGGATCGAGGTAGATGAAGCACCGCTGGATGAGGAAGTCGCGCACTTCGAATACATCGCACCATCGGCCCGCGTGCGACACGCCCGCGCGCCACGGGCCTTCCTTGTGCACGCCCGCACTCGTTCCCTCGACGGCGAACGTGTCGGTGCCCGTCATGATGAAGTTGAACGAGGCGTAGTCGTGCAGGATGGTCTTGATGTTGCCGCCGAAGTCCGTGAACAGCTGACCGATCTGCTGCTTGCCGGTGGCGAGGCCCCACTTCGGGAAGAACACCTGCGCATCGTCGGCAAAGAGATCGAGGATGCTCGCGCCCGTCGAGGTGACGCCCTTGTTGTCGAACGCCTTGAGGTACTCGAGCGCGACCGACTTCCGCTGCTCGTCGGTCATCGTGAGTTTGCTGACCGCCACGGCTATCCCTCCAGCTCCTTCTGCCGCTTGTCCCAGTCGCGCATGAACCGGAAGACGTTCTCGGCGGGCGGAATCGGCGCAAACGTTTCCAGCCAGCGAACCGGTTTCGTGCCGACGTTGACGAAGGTATGGACGCAGCCGACGCCGGTCCAGAGCACGTCGCCGGGTTTCGCCAGATATGTCTGGCCGTCCATCGTGCCCTGCACCTCGCCTTCGAGGATGAAATACGCTTCCTCGAACGTGTGGTCGTGCAGGGCGATGCTGACGCCCGGCTGGTACTCGATGAACAGCATCCGGTGATGGCGCGATCCGAAGTGCTCGTCGATCATCCACTTCAGGAAGACGCCTTCGAGCCCGGGGCCGACGTTCGTGCGCTCGGCCACGGGTGGAATCTGGCCGGCATCGAAGTGTCCCAGCAGGTTGCCCCTGCAGGTCGTTCAGATCGAGCGGCTGCCCGTCCGCCGGCGCGGCGCCGCCCTTCTGGAAGAACGTGTCGCGCTCCTTGCCCGGCGGCTTTGGGCTGGGGCGCCGCCATCTGGAACCAGCGCACCGGCGTCGATCCGGCATTGCGCCACGCGTGCAGCGCCCCCACCTTGACGACGCCGTAGTCGCCGCGGCGGAGCCTGTAGGTCTGATCGTTGATGGCGACGATCGCCTCGCCCGAAAGGATGTAGAAGCCTTCCTCGAACGAGTGAACGTGCGGCGCAATGGTTCCACCGGGAGCGAGCTCGTCGATGCTCAGGCCCGTATGGACGGACCCCGTCGTGTGGTTGACGAGCCAGGTGTGAGTATAGCCCTCGCTGTGGCCGGCAAAAACCGGGTGCGCGCCGAGGGCAGCTCGCGTCGAACTTACCGAAAGAATGCATGGGTTAACCGCCCGCAAGCATACAACGGGCGCTACTTGCCGACCATATGCGGGAGATCCTTTTCGTTCTCGCACATGAACTCGATCAGTTCATCGTCGACCACGAGGTTCTTGGGGATCGTGACGCGTCCACGGCCTCGTGTACGCCTGCGGGTCGTCGATGGTGATCCGGATCTCCAGGTGGCCGAAGTCGCGCCGCGTGAACCGCTCGGTGACGCGCAGCGCCTCACTGTGCGGGAGCCCGCCGTCGTCGAGCCAGGTGATGTCGTTCAAGCCGATCGTCTCGACGACGAACGTGTCGCCTTCCCACTTGCCCACCGAGTAGCCGAGCCAGGCCGGCTGGGGATTGGCCGGCAGCGGACGGCCGTCGGTGAAGATCTGGCGATAGTGGTTGTAGGCTTCGAACAGCACCACGGTCCGCCGGGCGTCTGGAGAATCTTCGTCGGCGTGCCCAGCGCGTCGAAGTCCGTCACGCCGTGGGAAATGCAGCGCTCGGACGGCCGGCCCTTCCCGTTGTTCGCGCGCCGTTCGTCGTAGAGGGCTTTCGTGGCGGGCCTGAACGGGACCTCCACGCCGTCGGCCGCCAGGTTCTGCAGCCACCGTGCGCTCGGCGTCAACCAGATTCCCGACAGATCGATTTTGCCGTCAGCGCCCCTGGGCGCCGGCGCCGTGAGGTTCGGCTTGCCGTCGGCCGTGCGCGGGATGCCGGGTGTGGGGTACCCAATCCACTGCGCCCCGGCGGGAACAGACCAGACAACCAGGCATGCCATCACCGCGAACCAGCTTCGCATCGGTGTCTCTCCGATCCCCAGTCCCCAGCCCCCAGTCCCCAGCCCTAACCTCTAACCTCTAACCTCTACTTCGCGTTCGCCCGTTCCTCCGCCCGAGTGGCGCTGAGCATGTGGCGCACGGCGTAGTTCCCTTCGTGGCACGCGTACTCGAACACCGGCTCGTCGTCATTGACGGTCAGTGGAATCGCGAACGTCCACGGTTTCGTCCACGTCGTGGCGTCATCGACCGTCACGCGCCAGTCGAGCCGGGTCGGCGACAGACGCGTGAAGCGCTCGGTCAACTTCAGCGCGCCGGCGTTGGCGTTGCGATAGGCGCTGCGCTCGCGGAAGTTGGTCGTCTCGACGACGAGGGTGTCGCCGTCCCAGTGAGCGCGGGCGTCGCCCATGTCCATCTGGATGTTCTTGCCGACGTGCGGGCGGCCATCGAGCGGGATCACGCGCGTTTCGTGGATCATCTCGTAGCGGATGCCCACCCAGCCCTGGCCTTGCACAATCTGGTACGAATCGCCGTAGATGGCCGGGAGCATCGAACCCGGGAACCCGCGCGTGATGCAGCGATCGTAGAGGCTGAAGTCGTCCTGGCTGTTGAAGGGCCCGTTGCTGAAACTGCTGCTGCCGCGGCGCGCCGCGCGGATGCGCTGCTGCGCCTCGGGCGTCATCGGGGGTATCTTGCCGTCCGGCGGATCGACGACGAACCACGCCGAGCTGCCCTTGAGGATCTCGTTGTTGTCGCGGAACTCGGCGGGCCCGCCGATGCGTCCCTCGGGATCGCCGCCGTTGAATGGCGCCCGCTCGATGGAGTTGGTCTGACGGGCTTTGAGAATCTTCGACAGTTCCGCGGCGTCGATGTCTTCGAGCCGCCGGCCCTCGAGCTCGGGCGGCCTCTCGAACGGCGTGCCCTGCTCGTACTTGTTGGTGTAATTGCCGGAGATGTCCGGATCGCCCCAGGCCGTTCGCGGAGCCTTGTAGGTTCTGGCGCCGGGCTTCGCGGGAGTTTGTGCCCCGACCGTGACAATCGTCAGCGCAAGCACGCTACACAGCACGGCCGGCCATTGATGTCGCATCGAGCCTCCTGTCGTCCGGCGGACGCCGGACGCGACGATCGTCCCTTCTCGCAGGATCTCCTTGTTGCTCAGCCACTTATCTTACCCGAACAGAATGCGCCGCGAGCGGCTTCGCGCCACTATGATATCCCCCGGCATGCGCGACGCCAGCGCTGTCGGTGCTCACGGTTGCCTGCGTTCTCGCGTGGGCCTGCGGAGGATCCGGGCGACCGCGTGAAACGGACGCCGCGCGCGCACCCGACTGGTTCACGGATGCGGCGGACGCGAGCGGCCTGCGCTTTACGCACTTCAACGGCATGTCGGGCGATCTCCTGATGCCTGAAATCCTGGGGCCGGGCGTGGCCCTCTTCGACTACGACAACGACGGCGACCTCGACGTGTTCGTGCCGCAGGGCCAGATGCTCGGCGCGCGCAAGACGATCGGCCAGGCGCTGTTTCCGCCGCGGATGCCGCCGCCGCTCGAGGGCAGGCTGTTCCGGAACGACCTCGAAGTCCGTCAGGACGGCACCAGGTCGCTGCATTTCACCGACGTCACGGCGCAGAGCGGCATACACGCGACCGGATACGGCATGGGCGTCGCCACCGGCGATTTCGACAACGACGGCTTCATCGATCTGTACCTGACGTCTTTCGGCGCGAACCAGCTGCTCCACAACAACGGCGACGGCACGTTCACCGACGTGACGGAAAAGAGCGGCACGTCCATGACCGGGTGGAGCGTGTCCGCGGTGTTCGTGGACTACGACCGCGACGGCTGGCTCGATTTGTACGTGGGCAGCTACCTGCGCTACACCGTCGAGGGCGCCACGCCGTGCTTCAGTCCGTCCGGCGCCCGCGACTACTGCACGCCGAATACCTACAAGCCGCTTCCGGGCCGCCTGTTCCACAACAACCGCGACGGCACGTTCGCGGACGTCACGGCGCAGGAGCCGCATCGCCAGCGAGTTCGGCCCGGCCCTCGGCGTGAGCGCGGCGGACTTCAACGGCGACGGCTGGGTCGATCTCTACGTCGCGAACGACAGCCAGCCGAATCAGCTGTGGATCAACCAGCACGACGGCACGTTCAGGAACACGGCGCTGCTGGCAGGCGCGGCGCTGACACAGGAGGGCAAGGCCGAAGCGAGCATGGGCGTCGACGCCGGCGATTTCGACAACGACGGCGACGAAGATCTGTTCATCACCGAGCAGACCGGCGAAGGCCACAACCTGTACGTCAACGACGGGACGGGGGCGTTCACCGATCAGAGCGCGCGATCGGGGCTCGCCGCCGCGAGCCTCGGCTTCACGGGCTTCGGCACCGCCTGGTTCGACTACGACAACGACGGGTGGCTCGATCTGCTGACGGTCAACGGCGCGGTGCAGACGATCCAGGCGCTGGCCGACGCGCGCGATCCGTTTCCGCTTCACCAGCGGAAGCAGCTGTTCCGCAATCTCGGAAACGGGCGCTTCGAGGAGGTGTCGGCCGCGGCCGGCGCGGCGTTCCAGCTCTCCGAAGTCGGCCGCGGCGCGGCGTTCGGCGACATCGACAACGACGGCGACACCGACATCGTCATCTCGAACAACAACGGCGCCGTGCGGTTGCTGATCAACAACGTCGGCAACCGGAAGCACTGGCTCGGGCTGCGTCGGTGCTGCGTGCGCGCGGCGCGCGCGCTGCGGCAGATCGTGCGCGAAGACCGGGCCCACGCTCTGGCGCCGCGCGCGGGCGGACGGCAGCTACGCATCGGCGAACGATCCGCGCGTTCTCGCGGGCCTTGGCGATTCAAGCGAGACGCCGACCGTTCGCGTGACGTGGCCGGACGGCCGGACGGAAGAGTGGCCGAACGTGGCCATCGATCGCTACACGACTCTCGCCGAGCGGCACGCGCCATGACGTCGCGACGGCGCTTCCTCCAAACGCTGCTCGGATCGCGGCGCATCGGCGGTCGTGGCTGGATGGCCGGCGGGGGCTGCCGAGCCGCCGCTCTTCACGGAGGTGCCGCCGGCAGTCAGCGGGATCACATGGGTCCACGACAACGCGATGTCGCCCGCGCGGTTCCTTCCCGAGTCTCTCGGTCCCGGCTGCGCCTTCCTCGATTACGACAACGACGGGTGGATGGACCTCTACCTGGTGAACAGCGGGCCATCCGATTTCTACAAGCCGGCGAGGCCGCTCAAGAACGCGCTGTACCACAACAATCGCGACGGCACGTTCACCGACGTCACGGACAAGGCGGGCGTGGCAGGCGGCACGTTCGGCATGGGCGTCGCCGTCGGGCGACTACGACAACGACGGCTTTCCCGACATGTTCGTCACCGCCTACGGCCGATCGATTCTGTACCGCAACAACGGCGACGGGACGTTCACCGACGTCACCGCGAAGGCCGGCCTCGAGCCGGCAGCCGGAATGCCGGCCTGGACGACGAGCGCCGTGTGGTTCGATTACGACAACGACGGCCGCCTCGACCTGTTCGTGGGCAGCTACGTCCAGTATCAGCTGAGCCAGGGCCTCCTGTGCGCCGAGAAGAACAAGGACGGCAGCCTCTACGTACCACTACTGCATCCCGCACCTGTTCAAACCGACGCCGAGCGTGCTCTTTCATAACAACGGCGACGGGACGTTCCGCCAGGTCAGCGGACCGACGACCATCGGGCGCACGCCGGGCAAGGCACTCGGCGTCGTGGCGACCGACATCAACAACGACGGCCTCATCGATCTGATCGTCGCCAACGATACGTCCCCGAATTTCCTGTTCCTCAATCAGGGGAAGAACGTCTGGCGCGAAAACGGCGTCGCGGCAGGCATCGCCTTCAGCGCCTCCGGCAATCTGCGCTCGGGCATGGGCGTCGACGCCGCGGACTTCAACGGCGACGGCTGGCAGGACGTGTTCATCGCCAACATCGACCATGAGATGTTCTCGCTCTACGAAAGCCACGCGGGCGCGTTCTTCACCGACGCGGCGCCCGATCACGGGCTCGCGCAGGCCACGCGGCTCCTGAGCGGCTGGGGCGCCAGCCTCGCGGACTTCGACAACGACGGCTTCGTCGATCTGCTGATCGCCAACGGCCACCCGGACGACACGATCGCCTCGCGCGCGCCGGACGTCAGCTACAAGGAGCCGCTGCTGCTGTTCCGCCACGACGGCCGGCGGCTGCGCAACGTGAGCCGCGACGCCGGGCCCGTGTTCGCGAAGACGTTTGCGGCGCGCGGCCTCGCCGTCGGCGACTTCGACAACGACGGCCGCGCTCGACGTCCTCGTCGGCTGCAACGGCGGCGCGCCCGTGCTGCTGCGCAACTCGGGTCAGGCCGGGCATCACTGGGCGGGCGTCAGGCTGCAGGGCGTGCGCTGCAACCGCGACGCGATCGGCGCGAAGCTCACGTGGTCGGCCGGCGGCGTGCGCCGCTCCCGGCAGAAGAACGGCGGCGGCAGCTACCTGTCGTCGCACGATCCGCGCGAGGTGCTCGGTCTCGGCCGCGCCACCGCGGTCGACTGGCTGGAGGTGACCTGGCCGGCGCCGGCGGCGAAAACCGAACGGTTCACGAACGTCCCGGTCGATCGCTACGTCACGATCGTCGAGGGCAAGGGAATCCAGGCGTGACGCGCATTCTGCCGTCTGCCTTGCTCGCGCTCGCGTTCGTGCTCGGCTGCGGCGGCAGGCCGCCGCAGCCGCCAGTCAAGACAGGACGCCGCAGTTCAGCCCGTCGAACTGCCTGATATCTCCAGGGCCGCCGCGCCGGTCCAGGCGCAGCTGCGCGAGCAATACGCCGTCGCTGCAGCAGCAGGTTGGCGATCCGCGATTCGCCGCCGGCGGCGCTGGCCGCCGCGTACGGCGACATGGGCCGGCTGTTCATGGCCACCGAGTTCCTGGATCAGGCCGAGCGTTGCTTTCGGCAACGCGCAGGCGCTCGAGCCGAACGAGATGCGCTGGCCCTACTATCTCGGCCACGTCGCGCGGATGAAGAACGAGCCGGCCAGGGCCGCCGCGCTGTTCGAGCGTGCGCTGGCGCTGCAGCCCGATCACGTCCCGAGTCTTGTGTGGCTCGCCGAAATGCGCCTCGTCGAAGGGCGGCGCGGACGCCGCGGAACCGCTGCTGACGAAAGCGCTCGCGCTTCGAGCCGCGCGAGGCCGCCGTCGCTCTACGGCTGGGCCGCGCGAAGCTCGAAGCCCGGGACTACGCCGGCCGCCGCGAAGAATCTCGAAGCCGCGCTCGCACTACGGCCCGCGTCGTCGAGCATCCACTACCCGCTGGCGCTCGCCTACCGCGGCCTCGGCGACGCGACGCGTGCCGAAGCCCAGATGCGGCTTCGCGGCAACGTGGACGTGCCTCCGGCCGATCCGCTGATGCAGCAGGTCGGTGGGCTTCTGCAGAACGCCGCCGCAGCCGAAGTCCGCGGCGCCGAGGCGCTCGGGAAACGTCAGTGGGCCGAAGCCGTCACGTATCTACGCGAGGCGATCCAGGCGGCGCCCGACAACGCGTTCACACGGCTCAACCTCGGCACCGCGCTGTTCGAGATCCGGCGACGCCGCCGGCGCCCTCGAGCAGTTTCAGGCCGCCGTCAGGCTGTCACCCGATCTGGCCAAGGCCCACTACGGCGTCGGCATCGTCATGGAGGCGGCGGGCCGCGACCGTGAAGCCATCGAGGCGTTCTCGGCTTCCGTCAGAAGCGATCCGGCCGTCGCTCGAAGCGCAGCATGAGCCTGGCCGACGCGCTGCGGCGAAGCGGACGAATGGAGGAATCGCTGCCGCACTATGCCGAGGTGATCAAGGCCAGTCCCGCGGTTTCACAGGCGCGATTCGGCTACGCCATGGCACTCGTGCGCCTGCGGCGTTTTCAGGAAGCCCGCGATCGCCTGGCCGACGCGGCGAAGACGTTTCCCGATCAGCCGGGCCTGTCGCACGCCCTCGCGCGGCTGCTCGCGGCCGCGCCCGATCCGCGCGTTCGCGATGGTCAGCGGGCAATGGCGATCATGCAGGGCCTGCTCAAAGTGCAGCGCACGCTCGAGCTGAGACAGACGATGGCGATGACGCTGGCGGAGTTGGGGGAGTACGAAGAGGCCGCCAACTGGCAGCGCGAGGCGCATCACCGCCGCCCGTCAATCCGGTCGTGAAGACCTGATGCCGCGCCTCCAGGACAATCTGAAGCTCTACGAGAACCGCCAGCCGTGCCGCACGCCGTGGCCCGACGACGATCCGGTCTTCCATCCGCGCCCGGCGCGGTAGAGGTCGGGCGAGTCGGGCAGGTCGGGCGAGGCGTGGCTGGTTTTCCCGACCTGCCCGGCCCGACCGCCCGGCTCGCGCCGACCTGTCCTGCCCGGCCGGCCTGTCCTAGAAGTCGAACTGCGCGCTGATCTTGATGAACCGCGCCTGGAGAATCAGGTTCGGCACCTGCCACACCGCCTGACCGCCGGGCACCGGCGTATACAGGTTGTCCTGCCCCGTGACCGTGTCCACGTTGAACGTGTTGTAGATGTCGAGGCCAATCAGCGTCCGGGTTCGCCCCGCCTTGAGAATCTTCGAGAACTTGAGATCGAGCTGGTGCAGACGCCCACCGGTTTCCTGCCCAGGCTCGATGATGTGGTAGCTGTTCAGGCCCGGCAGCATCTGCAGGCCGCCCACGTTGGGCAGGAACGGGACGTTGTAACGAGCCGTCACGTCCACGCCCGGTAGATCCTGATAGGTGCCGGCAATCAATACGTCGATCTTCGGCAGGGTGTAACCGGCACTGCCCTTGACCTGCGTGAGGAACACGCCGTCCCGCTTGCAGTACTGGGTCGGGATGGTCTGGAAGAAGAACGGGCTGAAGAAGTTCTGGCTCTCGTATGCCGCCTCGGGCAGTTTCGCGATGATGTCGCAGTTATCCGTGCTCGTGCGGCCCGTGCTGAATCCGCCCGCCGCGAAGAAGCCGCTTTGCTGCCGCCAGTTGAGGTTCACGTCGACCCCGTTCCAATGCTGGATCTGCCGGCCGACGTCGTCGGACAGTTTGACCACGTTCTGGTTCGAGACAAAACCGCCGAATCCGACCGTTGGCTTAACGACTGGGAATCCGGTGACCAAATAGTTGCCGCCGCTAGGCAGCCGCGAGTCAGCCGGTACCTGGATGTTGATGTAGTTGAAATCCGTGGCGGTATTGAGCGCCAGGTTGTCTACGACCTGGAAGTTACCGTACCAGCGGCGGAAGAAGCCGATATCGATCGACATACGCCTCGAGAGCTGCTGCTGCACGCCCGCCGAAAACTCCCAGTTGTACCCGCGCTTGCCGTACCCGGTCTGCAAATTCGGATCGAACTTCAGCTGGTTCAGGAGCGCCGACACGTCATTCGAGCCGAAGTTCGGGTCGCTGAGCGGCCCGCATTCGCCGTTCGCACCCGGACTCTTATTCGTGAGATCGCAGTCCGGAACGTAGTTGTGGTTGGCGTCGTTCCACGTTCGCGTCGCGTTACCGAAGCCCACGGCGGCAGAAACAGGATTGGGATCGGGGACGATGGCGAACGACGTGCCGAATCCCTGCAGGTACTTGTTGAGGCTAATCTTGAGGGCTGTCTTTCCGTCGCCGCGCAGATCGTACGCAAAGCCCATCTTCGGCGTAACGTCAGACCAGCTGACCTGCTGCGTTTCGGGGAACGTGATGTTGCGGTTCGGCGCATACGTCGTCGGACCGAGCGTGCTCTCGGGATAACTGCTCGAGGCGTGGTCGTACCGTATCCCGAGCGAGATCGTCGACCGGCCGCGTGTCCACTTGTCCTGTGCAAAGAGCCCGAAGTCGTGGTCGACGTTGAGGTGCGTGGTATACGGCGTCACGTACTCCGTGAGTGATACAGGAGTCGGCGCGGCCCCGACCGGCGTCAGGAATGTATAAGCCAGTGGTAACCGCGTGTATGTGGTCGCGTCGTTGCTCCCCCACGCGTCGTTCACGCCGACCTTGAGAGCATGAGCGCCGGTGATATACGACGCCTTGAGCGCCCAGTGGAATGTCGTGTTGATGTTGTTGCTGAACGTCGCGGCCGATCGATAGGTCATGCCCGGCCTGTACGCGCCCGGACCCTGATCGACGGTGGAAATCATGCCAGGCGCCAGCGTGGACGGATCCATGGCGCCCCACCGCTCGATGCGGTGGATCGCGGAGCCCTCGAGCAGGAGTTTGCTGGTGACCGGTGAGGTCCAGTCCACGAGGATCGGGCGCTGCAGCGGGAACCGCTGATCGTTGCCGGCTTCGGGCGCCGTCAGGCTGTTGATGCCGAAGGGACAGAAGCAGTTGCTCTGGATGTTGTAGAGGAACCCAAACTTGTTCTTGGAATTGGCCTGCCACGTGACGCGGGCGTTGTAATCCTGCCAGGAGCGATTGAGCGTCGCAGGCCGCGCCGAATCGGGCACGTAGGTCCACGCGTTCGGATTGTTCTCGTTCTTGTTGTAGAACTGTCCCGGCACGAACGTGTCTGCGCCCTGGCTCCGGCCCGACAGGTAGAACCACAACCGGTCCTTGGCGATCGGCCCGCCGAAGCCGGGGTTGAAGTCCCAGTTCTTCACGATGCCGCCGGGCGTGGTCAGGCCCAGATCCTTGAGCCGCTGCGTGTAATTGCTGCCCTGCATCGCGTCGTTGGCGAAGTTCGCAAAGACGGTGCCCTCGTACCTGTTGCCGCCGTCCTTGGCGATGAAGTTGATGCGGATGCCTCCCGTGGACAGGCTCGCGTCCACCGACGAGGTGTCGAAGAGCGTCTCGGCGACGCCCGCCTGGTTGGGGATGGTGCCGCCGCCCCAGCCGCCGCCGATCATCGTGCTGAGGGAGACGCCGTTCATCGTGAGCCGCTGGTCCTGCGTCTGCCCGCCGTGAATGCCAAGGGCCAGGGTGTTCGGGCCGAGCGCGCCGCCGACGTCCTGGTTGGCGAGGCCGCCCGTCGTCAGGGTGACGCCGGGGATGAGGACGCCCAGATTGAACATGTTGCGGCCGGTCGGCAGCGCATCCGCCTGCGCCCGCGTGACGACGGTCTGGCGTGTCGTCGACTGCAGGTCCACGACGGGGGGCTCGCCGGTCACGGTGATCGTCTCCGAGACGTTGCCGACCTTCATGTCGGCGTTGAGGGTCAGGTTGAACGATCCGCTCAATTCGACGCCATCGCGTCTGACAGTGCTGAAACCGGTCAGGGCGAACGTCACGGTATAGGTGCCGGGCAGGAGTTCCGTGATGCGATATTGGCCGCTGCCATCGGTGACGGCCGTGCGGACTTTTTCGATCAGCGTCGGGCTCGCGGCCTCGACGGTGACGCCGGGCAGGACGGCCCCGGACGCGTCCTTCACGACGCCCGTTATCGAGGCGCCGCTCTGGGCGTGAGCCGCCCACGGACTCGCCGCGACGAGGGCGACAGCCAGAACAGCCTGCTTCCATCCACGCATGGTTCCTCCTAAGGCGGCTGACACCAGTAGCGAGAAAACGAGCCCTTCGAGGGCTATTAACGGCGTACCCTGCGCCTTGCGTGAAGTTCTGTCCAATACATCTTTGAACCACGAGCCATACGGAACTGGTATAGAATCCCCGCCCATGGATTTCCGCCACCTGCGCGCGTTCATCACCGTTGCGGAAGAAGCCAGCGTGACCAAAGCCGCCGAGCGGCTCCATATCTCGCAGCCACCGCTGAGCCGGCACATCAAGCAGCTCGAGGATGAGCTCGGCATCACGCTCTTCATCCGCCATCGCCAGGGCGTCACGCTGACGGCAGCGGGACAGCACCTGCTCGAGAAGGCGCGCGCGCTGGCGGCCGCGGCCTCGGATTTCTACGAGAGCGCCAACCAGACGACGCGCCACGATGCCAACAAGGTGCGCCTCGGCATCGGCTGGGGTCTCTGGGACACGGTCAACCGCATTCGCGTCGCGACGGCGACGCAGTTCGGGCACCTGACGATCGAAGCGACCGACGTGATGTGCGCGGAGCAGTACAACCACCAGCTCCAGGACGGATCGCTCGACGTCGTGTTCGGGCGGCCGCATTTCGATTCCGAAATCGCCGAAGCCGTGCCGTTGTACCAGGAGCGCATGCTCGCGGTGTTGAGCGAGGACAGCCCGCTCGCCGCGCACAAGACGCTGAGCATCGCCGAGCTCGCGTCCGAGCCGCTGCTGCTGTACGACCGGCACATCGCGCCGTACCTGTACGACAAGGTGCTCGCGCTCTACTCGAAGGCGGGCGTGACGCCGCGCACGATCCCGACGCCCGAGGCCGGTCCGTACAACCAGGCCGGCCTGATGCTCGTCGCGTCGGGCAAGGGCATCTACATCTGCATGGGCATTCCGCTGACGAGCCCGCGGCCGCTCAGCGGCATCGCGGTGGTGCCAATCAGCGATCCTGACGCGACGATTGATATCTGCGTGGCGTGGCGCAAGGGCGAGACCTCCGCCGTCGTCCGTCAGTTCCTGAACTGCGTCTGGCAGATCTTCCCGGAAGCGGAGCGCGCGCCGGTGGCCGTCAAAACGGCGCGTCGCGCGTCATGATCGTCAGCCGCGTCGTCGATCTGCTCGATCCGTCGCTGAATACGTTCGCGAACATCGATCTGGCGGAGGCGCGGCGCCGCGTGCTGTCCGGCGACCCGGCGTCCGTGCGCGCCATCGACGGGTCTTTTGCCCTCGTCGCCTCGGAGGGCATCACCGTCCGCATGGCGCGGTCGATGGATCGCCCGCTGCGATACTTTCTCGCCAAGCGCCACGAGGGCCCGGCGCTGTATGTCGCCGACCGCATCGATACGCTGCACGCCGCACTCGAAGCCGACGGCCTGTCCGCGCAGTTCCACCCGAGCTACACGCGCATGGTGCCGGCCCATTACGTCGTCGACCTGGCGCTCGTGGGATGTCCCGATCCCGATCCGGTGTACACGCGTTTCTTCACGCCGCAGCGGGGCTCGCTCCCCGAGGATCTGGACGAGATCGGCCGCCGCTACATCGGCGCGCTCGCCAACGAGATCAGCAAGTGGCTCATACGGATCGACGCGGGGTCGAAGACCGACCCCGTCGGCGTCGCGTTCTCGGGAGGGATCGACAGCGGATCGGTGTTTCTCGTGACGTATCACGCTATGCTCCGCCTCGGGCTGTCGCCGATGCGGCTCAAGGCGTTCGTGCTGGATGCCGACGGCCCGGACGTCGCACAGGCGCGGGCCTTTCTGTCGGCGGTCGGCCTCTCGCTGTTCCTCGAGGAGATTCCCGCGGCCGCAGGCGACATGGATCCGTGCGAAACCGTCCGCGTGCTGGAGGACTACAAGCCGCTCGATGTCGAATGCGCGACGATGGGCCTGAAGCTGTGCCGCGGCGTGCGCGAGCGCTACCCGGAGTGGCGGCATCTGGCGGACGGCGATGGGGGCGACGAGAACCTGAAGGACTACCCCATCGAGGAGAACACGGAACTCACGATCCGCAGCGTCGTGGACAACCTGATGTTGTACCAGGAAGGCTGGGGAGTGGGCCGAATCAAGCACTCGCTGACGTACAGCGGCGGCCTGAGCCGCAGCTACGTGCGGACCTACGCGCCGGCGCGCCGCTACGGGTTCCAGGGCTTCAGCCCGTATACGCGGCCAGACGTCATGGAAGTGGCCGAGGGGATCCCGTTCGCGGCGCTGACGCGCTACGACGTGCCGACGCTCTACTCGCTCAAGGGAGAAATCGTCCGGCGCGGGGTAAAAGCCGTCACCGGCATCGACATGCCCGTGTTCCCCAAACGGCGTTTCCAGCACGGCGCGATGCCCGCCGACGCGATGCGCGCGCGCATCGGCGACTCAGAGGCCGGCTACCGCCGCACCTTCCACGCGATCTACGCCTGATTCAATTCGGGCGCTTGCTCATCACGAAGACAGGAAGAACACAAAGCATGCTTGTACGAAGAGACCTTCGTGACCATCGTGTCTTCGTGATGTCACGTCGCGGCTGACCGGCAACATCACCGCTGAAGGATGGTTACTTGCTCAGCTTCTTGAGAATGCGCTGCTGGTTACCGATGATGCGCTGCTGATTGCGCTCGATCCGCGCCTGGTTGCGGAGAATCCTGCCCTGGTTCGCGAGAATCGATCGCTGATTTGACGCCGTCGCCGCCGCTTTCGCCATCACCGGCCTCCTGGTCGCTGCATTCTACGCCGGACCAGCAGTTTTCCCCAGACGAAGCCCACGAGCAGGAACGGCAGCACGAACAGCGCGAGCAGGATCGGCCGCGGGCGCAGATCGTATGTGGCGTCGGTCGACGCTTCGACGGCGGCCGCGCCGAGGGGGCCGTCGACCGTCACGCGCACGCCGAACGGGCCTTCGTGGTCCATGAGGAGCGCGACGAATTGCCGCGCGGCGTCAGCGTTGACCGGAGCGGCGCGCCCAGCCTGCTCCGCGCCGGGACGATCGAGCGGGTTGATCGCGACCTCGACCCGCGTGCCGGCAGGAATCGCCGGCGCCGTATCTGATCGGGCGGGCTGCAGCATCACCCAGAACTGCCCTGCCGCCGACCGATCGTCGGTCGCATCCGGGTCTGCCCAGATCGAGATGCGATACGGGCCCGCAACCCGCTCCGACAGAATCGGGAACGGCGGCCCGCTGTGGGCGTGCAGGACGGCTTGTGCCGCTGCGATCACGATCAACGTACGGAGCCACAGAGCCACAAGGAAGAAAGTTCGAAGTGGGAAGTTCACAGGTGAAAAGTTGAAGTTAAAGTTCGCTCATCCCGCGAACCCCAGGCCGCGCATGTCCATGGGCTGCGCGAGCATCCACAGCGCGAACGCCGCGAGGATGACGACGAGAAGCGCCCACGGCACCAGGGCGGCCCGTGCCGCCCGGCCGGGATAATCGCGCTCGGCGAAGCGGAACGAGGCGGCAACCGACCCCATCGAGCCGAGCAACACGAACCCTGCCTGAATCGGGAAGACCGCGCCGGGCCGCATGCCCGTCAGCTGCCACAGCGGATCCCCGAGCACCGGGGAGCCGAACACGTGTGCGACCGCACGCTGGGTGACGGGAACAACGACGAACGCGCCGGTCAGGAGATGGAACCCGTAGTGGGCCAGCCACATCCCGAACCCGAACGGCACGAGCGCGTACGAGAAGTCGACGGCGATCTGTGTCACGGAACGTTGTCGATCGGCGGTCAGCGCCCGGGTGGCCACCGACGCGGTGCCGAGCAGCACGAACGGCGCGACGAGCAGCACGGCGGCGAACAAGGCCGCAAGCGCCGGCGCTTCCGGGCCGCCGCCGATCGCGCTCGAGAACCACGCCTCGGCCTCGCGACCAGCCCCGGTCATGGCAAGGGCGTTCAGCAGGCTGCCGAACGTGAACACGACAGCGAGCGCGGCGATGTCCCACCGTTGCGCAAAACGCCCGATGCCGGAACGGCGGCGGCTGTCCGCCAGTTCGGCGCCCGGCACGCGGCCCGCCAGCGCGATGTTGTCGTGCGGGCACGCGTGCACGCAATCGAGGCACAGCGTGCAGTCCATGTTGCCGACCTTCGACGGCAGGAACAGCCGCAGTTCGCACCCCCTCGCCAGCACCACCTCGGGCGCCTGGGGCGCGCGGCGTCCCTTGATGCAATCCGCCGTCCGGCATGCGCGGCACGTGCCGATGTCCTTCACCTGCAGCTCCAGCGGCGACATCGTGGAGGCGATGAAATTGAACTGACCGATCGGGCAGAGATATTTGCAGAAGGACGCGCCCGTAAAGACCGTATCGATGACGAGCGCGGATGCGAAGTATGCGAGGACCAGGTACGCGGTCGCGCCGGGCAGTGCCCAGAGGTCGAACAGCTCGTAACAGAACAGGATCGCGACAAACAGCGCGACGGCGATCCATTTCGTGCGCAGCCGGCGCGGAAACGCCAGCCACGGCTGCCTGACCCGGCGGCCCGCGTCGCGCACCAGCACGAACGGGCAGCCCGCGCAGAACAGGTTGCCCGCCGCGAGCAGCGCGATCACCAGCAGGCCGCGGTAGTGCACCCACGTGAGGACGGTCGCGAGTTGTGTGGGATCCGTGCGCGCGCCGAGGAGGCCGTCGGCGACGACGGCCAGCGCCAGCAGCAGCAGAACCAGCTGCATGGCGGTTCGGGCCTGACGCCATCGGAGAAAGCGTCCGATGACCGGCCACGAGAGGACGTCTATGCGGCGGCCCCCCGGTGCCACGCGCAGGTGCACTGAAACTTCGGGGATTCCTCAGCGGGCGGAAACAGATGGTAGTACATCCCGATGATCATCGGGATGAACACGATCGTGTTGTAAAACAGGTGCAGCTCGACGCGCGGCACCCACAGCTGGATGAGGCTCGTCGGGACGGGACGGCCGAGCAGGTTGTGGCCGCTCGCCGCCTGAACGATCAGCAGGAAGTGCTCGATGTGATGAAAGAATTGAATCCCGAGCGCGAGCGTCCACCACTGGCGATCGCGCACGCCGGTGAACCCGGGGCGGAACAGCCACAGCCCCGCCAGCATCACGAGCGCGTAGCCATAATGCAGCGTTTCGGACTTGATCAGCCAGGGATAGTAGTACCCGAGCAGGCCGCGAGCTTCCGGCACCGGCCATCCCAGCACATAGATCTGGAACGCCTGCAGCAGGTGCTCGGCCCAGTGCGCGAGCACGACGACCATGAAAGCACGCAGCGCCAGTTCGTGATACGGACCGTTGACGCGATCGACGAAAGAGGTGCCGCGTTCGCTCTGAAGCGCCCCGGCATGGGCGGCGTACATGTGCACTAGTATAGGGCGAGTGTGGCCGGCCCCGGCCATCGTATAAATGCACTATGTGACCGGCTATCCGGACGCGCCGCCGGCGCGCGACCGTTTCATCGTCGATCTCCGAAGTCCCCGGCCGCAGCACGATCCGTGGCGCCCCCAGGATCTGTCGATCGAAGACGAACCGACCGAGCGTGGCGACGTCGCCCGTGTCGGGACGATCTTCCTCACGGGACGCGAGTGTCCGTGGCGCTGCGCGATGTGCGACCTCTGGCGCTTCACCACTCGCGACGACACGCCGGTCGGAGCGATCCCGGCACAAGTCGAGGCGGCGCTCCGAACGTGGCGGGATCGCGGCGAGCAGATCTCGCGGCTGAAGCTCTACAACGCGTCGAACTTCTTCGATCCGCGGGCGGTTCCCGAGCGTGATTACGGCGCGATCGGCAATCAACTCCGCGGGCTCGATCAGGTCATCGTCGAGTCGCATCCGTCATTGATCGGCGTCCGGGCCGACCGCTTCCTCGACGCGCTTGGCGGCACGCGCCTCGAAGTGGCCATGGGACTCGAGACGGCGCATCCGGCGGCGCTCGAGGCGCTCAACAAGCGCATGACCCTCGACGACTTCGCGCGAGCAGCCGACCATCTGCGGCGCCGCGGCGTGTCGCTGCGGGCGTTCGTGCTCATCGGCCCGCCCTTTGTGCCCGCTGCCGAGCAGGACAGGTGGCTGCTCGAGTCCGTGGCGTTCGCCGAGGCCTGCGGAGCCGCCGTCATCTCGCTGATTCCAGCGCGCGCCGGAAACGGCACGATGGAAGCGCTCACGGCGCAGAAGCTGTTTCGCGCGCCGACGCCCGAAGATATCGAGCGAAGCCTGAATCTGGTACTGGCACGAGCCACCAGCCACCAGCCGCCAGCCACGCGGGTGTTTCTCGATCCCTGGGCGCATGCGAATTGACGCCGACATCGCGGTCGTCGGATCCGGCTTCGCGGGTTCGCTGACGGCGCTGTGCCTGCGATCCCTCGGGAAGCGCGTCGTGCTCGTCGAGCGTGGGCGCCACCCCCGCTTTGCCATCGGCGAATCCTCCACGCCGCTCGCGAACCTGCTGATCGAAGAGCTCGCCGCGCGCTACGACTTGCCACGCGTCGGCGTGTTCGCGAAATGGGGCACGTGGCAGCGCGCGCGTCCGGACATCGGCGGCGGCCTGAAGCGCGGGTTCTCGTTCTATTTCCACCGGCCCGGCGAGCCGTTTGCCGACGATGGCGGGCACGGACGGCAGCTGCTCGTGGCTGCGAGCCCGCACGATGACATCGGCGACACGCACTGGTACCGGCCCGACTTCGATCACAACCTTGTGCGCGAGGCGGAGAGGGCCGGCGCGCTCTACCTCGATGACACCGACCTCGCCGGCGTCGATCTCGAGGGGGATCGCGCGCGGCTTCACGGCATCCGGCGTGGGCAAGCCGTGCGCATCGACGCGTCGTTTGTCGTCGACGCGAGCGGCCCTCGCGGATTCCTCGTGCGGGCGCTCGGCCTCGAGGTGCCCGCTCACCTGGCTGCCGCCGACTCAAGGGCTCTACACGCACTTCGAGGGCGTCGGGCGATGGGAGAATCTCGTCCGATCCGACGGTGCGCCGTTCCCGCCGGACCTTGCGGCGCTTCATCACATCTTCCCGGGCGGATGGATCTGGGTGCTACGGTTCGCGAACGGTCTCACGAGCGCGGGCGCCGCGCTGACGGAGCCTGTTGCCGCGCGGCTTGGCGCCGCGGACGGCGCCGCGGCCTGGGGTCGCCTGCTCGAGATGCTGCCGACGGTCCGCGAGCAATTCGCGCAGGCTCGCGCAGTCGTCCCGTGGATCCATGCGCCGCGGATCGCGTTTCGCACCCGGAGGGTGTGCGGCGCGAACTGGGCGCTGCTGCCGTCAGCGGCAGGAGTCATCGACCCGCTGCTGTCCACGGGCTTTCCGCTCACGCTGCTCGGCATCGGGCGGCTGCTCGAGCTCATCGAGCACACGGCGCCAGGCGCCGCACGCGCCGCCGCCCTGGTCCGCTACGAGCGCGTGACGCTCGACGAGCTGGACGCGACCGAGCAACTCGTCGCCGCGCTGTACGCGAACATGGGCGACGTGCCGCTGTTCAAACGCCTCACGCTCCTCTACTTCGCCGCGGCCAGCTACGCGGAAAGTGCGCGGCGGCTTGGACGGCCGGACCTTGCGCCCGGTTTCCTGCTGTCGGCGCACCCGAGCTTTGGCCCGGAGTTGCTCGGGTGCGCGGCGGTGGCCGCCGCAACGCCGGGCGGGCCCTCGCGAGAGGCGCTCCTCGCCCGGATCGATCGAGCCATCGCGCCGTTCGACGTCGCCGGCCTGCGCGATCCCGCTCGCCATGACTGGTATCCGGTGCTGGCCGCGGATCTGTTCGAGAATGCGTCGAAGCTTCAGGCGACGGCCGGAGAGGTCGAGGCGCTGCTCGAGCGCTGCGGTTTCGCGGCCAGCCGCGACTCGATGAACAGCGAAACGGGGCCGACCAGGAACAGCGCGTAGAACGGCGCGTACACGACTTCGGCCAGCCGCAGCAGCATCTCGACAAACGCCACGATGAACACGACAACGAGCTGCGCCCATCGCGGACCGACCGTGGTCTTCGGATCGGTCACCATGAAGAAGATGAACAGCTGATACATCGGTCCGGTGATCGGCGCCACGCTGGCTAAAAACGGGTTGCCCGTCACCGCGCTGCGAACGACGGAGAACAGCAGGAACGACGCGACGTACGTCGCGCTGATGTGCAGGCGGCCGACCCGCCACACGATCACGGCGCCGAGCACCCAGATGACCACCATCGGCCACAGGGTGTTGCCCCACTGGATGCTGAGCAGCGACACGGTCGCCGGCGCCAGGAACAGCTCCGCGCTCACCCCGAAGTTCGACGGGTTCCAGAGGTGCCGTCCCCGGTAGCGCAGCACGTACTTCGACACGATCGAAATCAGGCTCGCGAGCGCATAGGCCCAGAGAAAAGGCGAACGGACCAGGATGCCGACGCTGATGCCCGTGATATACGCGCTGGCAAGGTGCGGGAACCGCCCGTACGTCAGCCGTCCCAGCACGAGCTCGGCGGCAATCGCGACGGCAATGGCGGTCCCCGTTCGCGAGTAGCCCTCGAGGATACCGAACGACAGGTGCGCGGCGATCAGGATCCCCGTGATCAGGATCGGACCGAGGAACCGGTTGTCGAACGTGAACCGCGTGGTCATTCGGGCTCGACGATGCGGGTGAGCGCATCCACCCTGGGGTTGTCGATCGTCTGACGTTTGCCGGAGGGCCAGCGAATCACGACCTGTTCGACGGACGTCGACGCGCCGAGGCCGTAGTGCAGCCGCCGATCGTTCTGCGCGCTGAAGCCGCTGCCGCCGCTGACCTCCTGCACTTGCGTGCGGTCTCCCCACCGCAGCTCCACGCGGGCGCCGATGGCGCTGCGATTGCTGGCGCGGCCCTCCAGCTCGAGCTCGATCCAGTGCCGGCCCGGCTGCACGCGGTTCCTGTAGACGAGCAACGGGCCCCGCTGGTTGGCCACGATGACGTCGAGCACGCCGGTGTTGGAGAGATCGGCGAGCGCCACCGCGCGGCCGTCGAAGGTGTCCGTGACGCCAACGAACTGGGCCACGTCGGTGAACCGGCCGAGGCCGTCGTTCATCCATACGCGCTTGCGCTGGTAACCTGACAGGCTGCGGCCCCGCATGGCCGGCCAGTTCTTCGCGTCGCCGATGATCGCGCTGTGCCCGGTGGCGATCACCGCGAAGTCATACCAGTAGCTGCTGCGTTCGCCTGCCGAGACGTAGCCGTTGGTCAGATACAAGTCGAGCGTGCCGTCGTTGTTGAGATCGCCGAACTGCGCGCCCCAGCTCCAGCCGCCAAGATCCACGCCCAGGCTCGACGCGAGGTCTTCGTAATGGAGCGAGCTTCCCGGCTTCCCTTGCTTCTGGGGGACCCACAGGTCGTTCGCCTGCACGAGCACGCCTGGCTCGGAGATGTTCGTCTTGTAGATCGACAGGCGGCCGTCGTTGAAGATGTCGCCGAACGCGGCGTTCATGCCGCTCTTCGGTGTCAGCGCGACGCCGGCGTCACGCCCGGATTCCACAAAGCCCTTGCCGTCCTGATTCCGATACAGCTGCGGGATCCCGTAGTCGTTCGCGAGGAACAGATCCGGGTAGCCCGTGGCGCCGAGGTCTGCCGCAGCCGCGGCAAGCGTCCACCGGCGGGAAGTCAGCCCCAGCTTCCGCGCGACCTCGCCGAAGGTGCCGTCGCCGAGGTTGTGGAACAGGTACTTGCGCCCGCCGTTTTCGGCGTACTCGAAGCTCTCGGGCATGATGCGCGTGGTCTTCAGATGCCAGAGATCGACGTCTTCCGGCCAGTAGCCCGCGAGGAACAAATCGAGGCGGCCGTCGCGGTCGTAGTCGAGCCATACAGCGGCGTTGGCGTTGACCCACCTTGGCAGACCAACCTTCTCGCCCACCGGCGTGAAGGCTCGGCCGGCGTCGTTGTGAAACAGTTCGGGCCGGCCGTACTTGTAGACGAAGAGATCGTCGAAGCCGTCGTTGTCGTAGTCGCCCCACACGGCGCCCATCGACACGCCCGTGCCGTCGCGGTTGACGTCGGCGACGCCCATCGCCGCGGCGACGTCCTTGAACGTGCCGTCGCCCTGGTTTCGATAGAGGTGGTTCAGGCTGCGTTCGCCGCTGTTGGTGACGTAGAAATCCGGCCAGCCATCGCGATCGAAGTCCGCGACCGCAACCGCGGCGCCCATCGACGCCACCTGCGGCATGATGTGTTCCAGCCTGGCGTCGAAGGTCGGGCCCTCGTGCATCGCGTCGACGCCGAGCCGCTTCGCTGATTCCTCGAGCGCGAAGCCGAATCGGGCCAGCGCGTCCGTCCCGTTGGCCGCCCGGCTGAAGCCGGACGCTACGGCAGACGCAGAGACCGCCGACGCGCGCCGGTTCAGCACCATCACGGCTGCGAGCGACGCCAGAAGCACCACCGACCAGACCAGCCACAGCGCCCGCTGGCGCAGCTGTGCATTCACCGCAGTCCATCCAGAAACGCGCGCGGCGTCACGAATCGCGTGTGATACGTCTGCCAGTCCCGTGCGTGCTGCCGGTAGACGGGGTCTTCTTCGAGTTCGAGCTCCGCCGAGGATGCCTTGTACTCGGGATGCTGGTGGCGAGGGAGCGGCAGCACGGTTTTCGAGTAGCTCGTGTTGTAATCGCCGTCCTTCACCCATCCGTCGCCGATGAGCACGAAATCCCGGGCCATGCCCTGGCCCGGTGCCGCCGGTGCGGAAAACGTCAGCCGTAGCTCGTCCCCGGCGTTCATGATCACGTAGCGATCATCGACAGACGCCAGCAGCTCGCCGACCTCGCCGTACCGCGTGTAGTAGCCGGTGAGATCGCGCCACCGCTGGCCCACATTGGCCAGCTGATCATAATGAGGCGTCTCAGGCACGTCGTGCTTCACGTAGTCCGTCTTCGAAAACCCACGATAACGCAGCTCGGCGCGCGCCGGCTGTAACCGGTTCATGTTAGGCGCCGGGCCGCCGGCGCTCTCGGCCACGGCCAGCGAATCCCAGTAGATTTCGAGGTTGGTGCGCAGCCGGAGCCGCTTCGGCCGCGCGACGCCCGCGCGCGCCACGGCCGACAGGTCGACGAGGACCGTCTTGTTCTTGCCGGCCGGGAATCCCAGGTCGGGCGCGGCGACGACCCAGCGACCCGACTGATCCTGCGCCTCCAGCGAGAGCCCGTGCGGCGCGATGCCCGCCTGGCCGATCGCAACGTTGATGCTGCTGTCGGTCGGGTAGATGAAGCCATTCGCGACGAGCCATTTGTCCTGTAGCGCGGGGCTTTCAGCCCCGCGTGCGCGGCCCTTAAAGGGCCGCGCTACATCGTCGATTTCGAACTCGACGAAATGGTCGTGCGCGACACCCTGATAGGGCCCGCGCGCAAACGTGGCGAGGTAGCGGCCATCCTGTTTCGCCACCAGATCCGTGACGTCATTGCCGGCATCGTCCCAGGCGCGGGCAATCGGCCGCGGCCGCGTCGTCGCGCGCACGGCGAGCGCCGGCGCTTCGCGCGCAAAGCGCTCGTCCACGAACACGTCCTGATCGGCGGGGTGGTCGACGACGAGCATGGACAGGTGATCGACGAAGTGCGTCTCCCACAACTCCGCGGTAATCCGCACGTCGTACACGCCGTTCCTCGCCACGAGCTGGTCTCCGCGAATCCTGACCCAGTCTTCAGTCTGCGTGACGCCGGCCGTGTCCTGGGCGTTGATGCGAAGGCCGAGCGGCGACCGCCAGAGGAAGTCCGTCACGAACCGCATGCCGGTGCCATCGTCGGTGAAGACCCACGGACAGGATCCTTTGAGGCGCTGCTCCGCGAGGACGGCCTGATCGGCCGCCCGGTCGAAATCGGCCTGCATGATGCCGTTCGGCCAGAAGATCCGCGCGACGTCGATGCCCGTTCGCGCCCCGAGGCCGAAGTGCGCCGGTGCGCCCGTCAGCACCTGCTTCTGCGTCAGCAACCCCGATCGGACTTCGATCTCGCCGCCGACGCCGAACGAGTTGATCCGCTGGTCGCCGGCCGTCGGCTGCGCCCGCGGACGCATGACGGCCCAGTGATACCCCTTCGCGCCGCTGCCAGTGAGCAGCACCGGCGCACCGCCGGACGTGCCCACCAGGTCGAGCTGACCGTCGCCGTTGAAGTCGACCACGCCGAAGACACTCACGTCCTGCAGCGGCGCGTCGGCTGCGGCCAGCGGGCGGAGCGTGCTCGTCTCGTCGCCCAGCCAGACCCGCGATCGCCCGCCCCCCGACACCACCAGGTCGAGCGCGCCGTTGTTGTCCAGGTCAGCAAGGAACATCGCGTACGTCGAGGGATCGGCCGAATCGATGCGATCGGTCCAGGTGGCCACGGTCTGCTGCTCCAGGCCGGCGGCGCCGAACGACAGCCGGCGAATCACCCCGGAGCGGTCGAGCGCCACCAGATCGAGAGCGCCGTCGCCGTTGACATCACCGGCGGCGAGGGCCACGACGCCGGACAGGCCGGCCAGCGACATCTCTCGAAACTCACCACCCTGCCGGTTTTCGAAGGCGTGAAGATCGCCGCTCTCGCCGACCATCGCGGCATCCGGGTCGCCGTCGCCGTCCAGGTCCGCCCACACGAACGCCCGCACGCCGGCCACCGATCGAAATGGACGCAGCTGGCGCCACGTGCCGTCCCCGTTGTTCCGCAGCACCAGCGGGTTGGCGCCGCGGACGCCCACAATCAGATCGAGGTCGCCGTCCATCTCGATGTCGGCGGCCCACACGCCAAGGGAGTCCGCGTCAATGCTCCCGGCCTTCGGCGTCGCGTCTGCGAAACGGCCACCATCCTGCTGCACGTAGAGGCGCACCCCATTCCGTCCGGCGACCGCGAAGTCCATCCGGAAGTCCCGGTTCCAATCGATCGGGACGATGCTGTTTGCGGCAGCTGCCGCCCCCGCCGCAGGCCCCGGCCACGGCACGCCCCCAGCCGGCTGCGCGCCGATTCGAATTTCGCGCGTGTCCACGGCGACAGGCGCGGGCGGCGCCGCGCCGTCGAGCGAAACGGCGAACGCCGCGGAAGCCGCTGTTCCCGCGCCAGGCAGTTCGGCTCGCGTGAACGTCAGGGCCTGGTCGGCAGGCGATGGGTTCGGCGATGGCGGCGCCAGCCGCAGGAAACGGTCGAAGGGCTCCGCGATCAACTCGGTGGGCGTGCGGACGAGCGCCAGGCTCTCGCGGAAAACCGTGGATCGGACCAGGACGTTCCGGAGGAACGCCACGCTGCGCGCGGCGTCGGCGGAATTGCCCGCGTCAACCGCCTGGCGGAGCGCGCGGAACTGTTCCTGAGCGGGCGCGGGCCATCCGGCGGACACCCCGTCGAGCCGCATCGTCGAGTCGCGCAGCGCGGCCACGTCGCCCCGCTTGGCGGACAGGCGGGCGCGTTCGAGCAGCGCTGCCAGGTTGTCCGGGCGCCGCTGCAGGATCTGCTCGAACTGTTGCTGTGCCTCCGCGTCCGCTGCCGGCCCGCCGGCCCGTTCGATTTCTTCGGCGAGGGCGTAGCGGGCGCGCAAACCCGTGCGGTCGAGATCGACCGCGCGGCGCAGGTGAGCGATGCCCGGCTCGAGCTGGCCGCGTGAGGTTTCCAGGCGTCCTTGCAGGAGCGCCAGATCACTCGACCCCGGCAACAGCGCCGCTGCCCTCGCGACCGGGCCGGACGCGGCGTCGAATTCCCCGAGGCGCAGGTGCGCCAGGCCGAGGTTCGCCCAGGCGGCCGGCTCACCGGGAGCCAGCGTGGCCGCTTTCGAGAACTCCCGCTTCGCATCGTCGAGCAAGCCGACCTGCAGCTGCGCGAGGCCGCGATAGAAGCTGGACGTCGTTTGCTCGTACGCGGGCGAGCCGGCGGCAGGCAGATCGCGGTTAGCCGAGCGCCCGAAGAAGTAGTAGGCACCCACGCCGGCGGCAACCAGCGCAAGCGCCAGCGCGGCCGCCGCAATCCGCGTCCCACGCATGTCTCAGGTCTCGATGTCGCGGCGGAGGGTTTCAGCCGCCGAAATGACCGCGACGATGGTGATGAGCGCCATGAAGATGATGTAGAGCGCGATGGCGCTGCGCCCGTACCGGGGAAGCAGAAAGGTCGCGATGAGCGGCGAGAAGCCGCCGGCCACTGCCGCCGACAACTGCGCGCCGAGCGACGCACCGCTGTAGCGAACGCTCGTTCCGAACATCTCGGAGAAGAACGCGCCCTGGGGCGCGTACATCGGCGCGTGCGAGCACAGGAACGTCAGCAGGAGCGCGAGCGTCGCCAACGCCGTCGAGCCCGTGTCGAAGAGCCAGAACAACGGGTACGCGAGGACGGCCGTCATCACGGCGCCGAACATGTATACCGGACGGCGCCCGATGCGATCCGTCAGCGCGCCGTACGCCGGAATCGCGATGAACTCGCACGCCGACGCCAGCATGATCCCGTTGAGCGCGACGTTGCGGTCGATGTGGGAGTGCTGGGTCGCATAGACCAGCATGAACGCGCTGTAGATGTAGAACGACCCGTTTTCCGCGCAGCGCGCGCCGGCCGCCTGCAGCACCTCCTTCGGATGGGTCCTGAGCACTTCGATGATCGGATGACGATCGTCGCTCCGCTCGCTTTTCATCTTCTGGAAGGCCGGCGTCTCCATGATCCGCAGGCGGATCATGAGACCCACACCCACCAGGATGATGCTGATCAGGAACGGCACGCGCCAGCCCCAGGCCAGGAACTGATCCTGCGGCATCCGGCTGAAGAGCGAAAACACGATCGTCGACGTCAGCAGCCCGGCCGGCACGCCGATTTGCGGCCAGCTGCCGTAGAAACCGCGCTGGTTGGCGGGCGCATGCTCGACGGCCATCAACACCGCGCCACCCCACTCGCCACCCACGCCGAATCCCTGCACGAGACGAAGCAGGATCAGCAGGACGGCCGCCCACGGGCCGATGCTCTCGTAGGTCGGCAGCACGCCAATCAGGGAGGTCGCGATCCCCATGATCACGAGCGTGAACACGAGCATCGACTTGCGCCCCAGCTTGTCGCCGTAGTGGCCGATGACGATGCCGCCGATCGGGCGCGCCGCAAAGCCCACTGCGTAGGTGCCGAATGCGGCCATCGTGCCTGCGATGGGATCGAACGTCGGAAAGAACAGCTTGTTGAACACCAGCGCCGCGGCCGTGTTGTAGAGAAAGAAGTCGTACCACTCGATCGTCGTGCCGATCAGGCTGGCAAACGCGATGAGTCTGATCGGGCTCTTGTCGGTGCTCAACTAATCCCTCCAGGGAGTCCGGCACGGGGCGGTGCGGGGCCTCATCGTAATGCCGCGCCTCGGCCAGCGTCCAGCGCAGGATCGCCGGCGGTGCTCGCGAATTCGAGTGGTTCATCCGGCCGCCACGGCGTCCGGCACGGCTTGCCGCTTTCGTACAGGCGCAGGTTATCGGCCATGAGACCCGCCACACCGAGGCCCGCCGTTCGTTCGGCCGCGGACATGGCATCGCGCTGCCACATGACCGCCGCGCTGAACTGGCGGACCTCGGCCTGGGCCATCGCCATCGTTTCGAGGAACTCAGGGCTGCGGAGGCCCCTGTCGATCAGCCCCTGGCTGATCGCGAGCGCGCGCCGGCCGTCGCGCACGCGGTCGTCGGGTGCAGCGGCCATGAGTCGGGCCGCCGCGTTGGCGAAGGCAGCCTGGGAGAGGTCGTCGCGCATCGCCGCCTCCAGCCGCTCGCGCGCCTCCGCGTAGCGGCGAAGCCGGATGAGCGACGCTGCGTAGCCGAATCGCGCCTCCAGGACCCGCGGATCCGACATGACGATGTATTCGTAGTGCGCGAGCGATGCCTGAAACTGTCCGCTGCGCCTCAGCATGTCGGCGAGTTGCAGACGCGGCTCCACGTAGCCGGGTTCCGCCTTGATGGCAGCCATCCAGTGTTCGACCGCCTGCTGCGGCCGGCCGCTCGAGGCCATGATGAGGCCGAGGCTGTAGTGCGCTTTGCCGAAGGCCGGCGACAGCCTGAGAGCCTCATCGAACTGTTCGATCGCGCCGCGGGTATCGCCCGTGAGCGCGAGCGCGGTGCCGAGCTTGTGGTGAAGCGACGGCTCCTCCGGGGCGAGCGCGATGCCCTTGCGGAAGCTGTCCGCCGCCGCGGCCCAGTCGGCCCTGTCGAGCGCGTCGGCGCCTGCCACTTCGTACGCGAGCGCGCTGTGCAGCAGGGTATCGAGTTCGTGCATGAGCGGATCGTCGGGCTTGATGTCGAGCGTGCCGCGCTGCTGCATGTGCGCGGTCGCCCGTGCGGAGTCGCCGAGACCCCGGTATGCGAGCGCGAGCGGGTAGTGAACGATCGTCGCCTTCGGATCGTGAGAGAGCGCGCGTTCGAGCACCTCCACGGCGCGCGCGTAATCCTGGCGCGCGAGCGCCGCCCGTCCGAGGCCGAACTCGGCGGCGACCAGCCGCGGCTGAATGGCCAGCGCCGCGATGAAGTGCGGCTCGGCCGCTTCCGGCTTGCCCTCGTCCAGCAGGGCGTTGCCGAGCCAGACGAGCGTCGGCACATCCGCCGGCTGCAGCACGCGAGCCCGCTCGAACGCCGCCGCCGACTTCGGCGCGTCGCCCTTCAGGCGGTACACGTGGCCCAGGTAATATGGCCAGCGGTGCTGGGCCGGAGACAGCGCTTCCGCGTTCAGCAGCGCCGACTCCGCTTCGTTCCGGAATTCGGCGGCCATCAGCAGCATGCCCATCCGGCCGTACGCGTCGCCGAGATCGACGGGCCTGATGTCGCGCGTGTCGATGCTGCGGGTCAGGGCGGCATAGCCTTCGCGCAACTGCTCCTGGACGGAAGGCGCCGCGTGCGACAAATCAGGAAGCCTGAGGGGGCGCAGGTCCGGGGGAGGCGGCTTCGTCGAGCACGCGGCCGCGGCCCATAACGCAAAAAACGCAAAACGGAAAATGCACAACGGCAACCGGGCCCGCTTGTGCATCTTCCGCCTTGCGTTCTGAGGTTCTCTGTTCCGCGTTCTACGTTCGACGTTGTGCGTTCGCCGTTCCGCCCAACGACATCTCACCCGGGCGGCTTCAGTACTTCTTGCGCAGGTGGCCGTAGAGCAGCTCTTCGGAGAACTCCACGCACTTGAACTCCAGCAGCTGGAAGTTCTTTTCGGTGTGCTTGTAGAGCACCGTGCTGAGCTTCCACGGGCGCGTGAAGAGCTTGGCGTCTTCGATGGTCGCCTCGTAGTTGATGTGATCCGCGTCGGTCAGCGTATAGCGCTCGACGACGTGGGTCGAGTCGGTGGTGTAGTTGCCGGCGCGATCGAGCCACGCGTTGCCGTTCAGGCCGGTGACGTCCACGACGAGGGTGTCGCCTTCCCACTTGCCGTTCGACCAGCCCATCCAGCTGTCAACGGGCGCCTCGGTCGGCTTGCCCATGTTGACCACGCGGTTGGCCGACGCGTACTCGTAGGCGAACAGGATGTTCTGGGGGCTCTGGACGATCTGGAACGGGTACGGCATGTAGGTCGCGCGGGGCAGGCCCGGCATGTAGCACTTGACCTCGGGGTCGAGCGTCAGGCGGTTGCGGGCATTGTCGTCGCGCTTCGTCTTTGCGGCCGGCGTGTACGGAATGTCGCCGCCTTCAACGATGCCCTGGCCGGCCGGGATCGCGCCGGTGGCGCCGAGCTGGTAGAACGGTCCGGCCGCCGCGCCGTGGTCCTCGAGGTTCCAGTTCGAGTTGACCAGGACCTGCCAGATGCCGTTCAAGTTCGGCTTGCCGTCGGCCGTGCGCGGCACGCGCCCGGCGGCAGGCGCGGCACCGCGGCCCGCGGGCGCCTGGCCTCGCAGCACGGCGGGCACGACGGCCAGCGAGATCACGGCGGCGGCGCCGGTCGCAATCAATACACCTCTGAACGCATTTCGCATGAACCGATCTCCTCGTGAAACCCGCTCCGGCCGACCCACATCGTGGGGCCGGGCGCGGGCGGCCCTTGCTTAATTCATGTCTGAACCAAGATTTCGAACAAACTTCTACCTGAAGTCGAGCGCCGGTGTCAACGTGGAGAGGTCACTGAGGGCGCGGGAGGGAGAGGGACGGGATGCCCTGGAGCACAGACTCCGCGGGCATCCCATGCCGACAATCTCAGGCAACAGTGCGGCGGGCCGCTATTCCTTGCGTTCGTCCGGCGCGCCAGTACCCTGGGAGCCGACGAAGAGCTTCTTGCCGTCCTTGAAGGTGATATCGCGGCCGTTGGCGCGGTTTGCGCCGTCCTTCGCCTGATAGCCTTCGATGACGATCTCGGTGCCCGGGAGCAGCGAATTCTTCGTCCAACCGCGGCGGAGGAGTGCGTTCGGCGCGCCGGCTTCGACCATCCAGTTGGTGACGGTGCCGTCGGTGTTCTTCACGTCGATATAAATCCACGCGTGCGGATTGATCCACTCCATCTTCGTCACCGTTCCCGAAAGCTTGACGGGCTTCTTGGCGTCAAACTCGGCGGCGAAGGAGTGGTGCGCGAGTACCGGCACGGCCGCGAGGAGCAAACCGAGACCGGCAATCATTACGGACAACTTCGTTCGCATCGAAAACCTCCCGCTGGTTAGTGCTTGCCTATCTTAGTCGATGTTGGCTGACTCGCCAACAGCATCCAAAAGATTATCGTTCAGTGCCTTAGCGGCGGACAGTTTACAACCCCGCCCCCGCCAAGTCACCTACCCGTTTGAGGGGCCGGCGTTGCCTGCGGCCCCTGTTCCTCGGCGCGGGCCGCGCTGAGGATATTGTGCAGCCCGTAGTTGCCTTCATGGCAGGCGTACTCGAACGGCGCCTGCGTCGCGTCCTTCGTGAGGTTCATGGCAAAGGTCCACGGCCTGGACCAGGTCGCGGGATCCTCGAAGGTCACGGACCACTCGATCCGGTTCGGACCCACGGGCTTGAACCGCTCGACCAGGCGCAGTTTCTCGCTGGCGCCGCGATTGGCTGCCTGGGGGAGAAAATTGGTGGTCTCGACGACAAGCGTGCTGCCGTCCCAGTGCCCGCGCGCATCCCCCATGTAGGTCTGGATCTTCGGTCCCACGTGTTCGCGCGGCTCGAGCGGAATGATGCGCGTCTCGTGGATCATCTCGTAGCGGATCGCCACGACGCCCGGCGCCTGGTGAATCTGATACGAATTGCCGTAGATCGCCGGCATCATCGAGCCTGGAAGGCCGCGCGTGATGCACTGATCGTACAGGCTGCGATCCTCGTAGGAGTCCGCCGGGCCGCGGCCGACGCGCGCCGCCGCGCGGGCAGCGGCCCGCTGCTCCGCTTCGCGCGTCGTCGGTGGAATGCGCCCATCGGCGGGATCCGTGATCAGCCACGGACGGCTGTTCTTCGCGTCGTAGTGTTCGTACCAGTGCACCGGGCCCGCGCCCGTTTCGGCGCCGCCGATCCCCGGCGCGCGCGTCACGCTCGCCTCGTTGCGCGCCTTGACGACTTCGGTGAACTCGGACTCGTCGACGTCTTCGAGCTTCTTGCCGTCGAACTGGCTCGGCCGCTCGACGGGAATGCCGTTCTCGTCTTTGTTGGTGTAGACGCCCCCGAGATCCGGGTCGCCCCAGGCCGTGCGCGAGGGCGTATAGGCCTTCGCCGGGGTCTTCTTCGGCGCCGCCGCCGGAGTCTGCGCGGCCATCGGCATGGAAGCCACGACGAACGCGAGGACGATCGCCAGCCGCGTCGGCACAACGGATCGCTTCATGGGGACTCTCCTTTCGAGCTGCTCAGCGTCATTGTAGCCCGCATCTCCTGCCAGGCCTGCCGGGCTTCGTCGACGGACCCTTCGTCTTCGATCGTCGTGATGTCGCCGGGATCGCGGTCCAGGACGACGGCCCGGAGCACGCGGCGCATGATCTTGCCGCTGCGTGTCTTGGGCAGCATCGACACGAAGTTCAGGTCGCCGACCACCGCCACCGGGCCCAGTTCGCGCCTGACGGTGTCGAGGAGGGCGCGGCGCAGGTCGTCCGAACCGGCGTGCCCGTGCTTGAGCAGGACAAAGGCCGACACCACTTCCCCCCTCGTCTCGTCGGGCCGGCCGATGACGCCGCATTCGGCCACGGACGAGTGCTTGAGGAACGCGCTCTCCACTTCGATGGTGCCGATGCGATGCCCCGCGATCTTGATGATCTCGTCCGCGCGCCCGCCGAACCAGACGTAGCCGTCCTCGTCCACGTGCGCGGAGTCGCCGGAATAGTAGACGTTCGGGATCTTCTGCCAGTAGTCGCGCCCGTACCGCTCGGGCTCGCCCCACAGCGCCGGCGTCAGCCCGGGGAACGGACGGCGGATCGTCATGATCCCCTTCTCGTTCGGACCGCACGGCTCACCCTCGAGCGTCATCACGGCCGCGTCGATGCCGGGAAGCGGGATGGCTGCCGACCCCGGCTTGATCGGCAGGAGATCGATGCCGTAGGGGTTGCCGAACGCGGGACCGCCCGTCTCGGTCTGCCACATGTGATCGATCACGGGCGCGCGGTTCTTCAGAATCCGGTTCTGCAGCCAGTCCCACGCGGGCGCATTCAGCACCTCGCCGGCACACACCACGCGCTCGAGCCGCGAATGGTCCACGCGCAGCAACGGCTCGTCGCCGTAGCGCATCAGCATCCGGACGGCAGTCGGCGACGTGAAAATCCCGGTCACGCCGAATTCCTCGACCGCCGTGCGCCAGTTCCCCTCCGGGCGCGGGTGGTCGAGCGCGCCCTCGAACACCACCGACGTGCAGCCGATCAGGAGCGGCGCGTAGACCATATAGCTGTGGCCGACGATCCAGCCGATGTCGGAGGTCGCCCACCAGACGTCGGCGGGCGTCATGCCGAAGCACCAGCGCCCCATGCTGACGACGTGCACCTGATAGCCGCCGTGCGTGTGGACGGCCAGCTTCGGCTTCGCCGTCGTGCCGGACGTGGCAAGGATCCAGGCCGGCTCGTTGGCCTCCATCTTCTCGACGTCGCTCGACTGTCCCTCGCCGCGCGCAAGGAAGTCTTCCCAGCTGACACACGAGTAGTGCAGGCCTTCAGGCCTGCCGGCAACATCGGGCGGGCCCTTCCTCCCCCACACGATCACGTGCTCCACGGACGCGCCGCCGACCTTCAGCGCCTCGGTGACGATCGGCGTGAGCGCGATGTCCTTGCCTTTGCGGTAGGTGACATCGGCCGTGAACACCAGCCGCGACCCGCTCGCGGCGATGCGGTCGCCGAGCGCGTTCGCCCCGAACCCGGCGAACACCACGGAATGGATCGCGCCGATGCGCACCGTCGCCAGCATCAGCATGATGGCTTCGGCCGACGTCGGCATGTAGATCGTCAGGCGATCGCCTTTGCGGATGCCGAGCGCGCGGAGCGAGGCCGCAATACGCTTCACCTCGAAGAGCAGCTGCGCGTACGTGTAGACCGCCCGCTCGCCGCGTTCGTTGAAGTAGATGAGCGCGGCGTGCCCGCCGCGGCCGTGCGCGACGTGGTGGTCGAGGGCGTTCCAGGCGAGGTTGGTCTGCGCGCCGATGAACCAGCGGAACGTCGGGGGCGTCCACTCGAAGACGCGATCCCACGGCCGGAACCAGGGCAGCTCGCGCGCGGCGCGCTCCCAGAACGCTTCAGGGTCGCGGCGGCCATCCTCGAGCCACCGGTTGACGACAGGTGTGATCAGGGTGCCCGCGCTCACGCGCGCGAGTATACGTTAGAGCAGTTTCAGTCCCACGTCCTTGGCCCTTGGTTCCCGGTCCGTTCCTGGTCCTGGGTCCGTTCGGGGGCCGTTATTCTGTTCCCACGCAAGGACGCATCCGCTCAGGATCGCAGACCGCCGCACCCGTGGATGTTACGGGGGCGTGACGCACGCGCGCGCCGTCGTCTGCCACGGCAGGTCGCGAAACTCCATGCGGCCCGCCGCGGCGGTCCGGTCGAGGTCGGCCGACCTGGCGTTGCAGCGATCGCGGTTCGGGCCCGAGAAGCGGATGCGGAACCGCTCCCCGGGATTGACCTGCCTCGGCCTCAGCTCGAATGATGTCGCCACCGACGATAACGGCACCTCGTGCCGGTCGGGCACGACGTCCCTGAACATCACGTCCGACGGACACTGCAGCGGCGCTGCCGTCGGTCCCCGAAAACTGGCGCAGCGCGCCTTGTCCTCGAGGGTGGCAAGCTGGGCGGCGTTCCACACGTCGACGGACAGCACGCCGTCGGTCGCGAACAGCCCGGGGTTGACGAACACCACGAAGGTGACGCCGCCCGTCGGCGCGGGCGCCACGACCCCGACGACGCAACCGGCCATCGCGGCGACGAATGCGAACAACGGAAGCCATCGCATGGGCAGCCCCCTTTCTGGTCGGCCGGCTACGGCACCTGCGCGGTGATGACGTCCTGCGACACCACCGTGCTGCCACTGAGCAGCAGAAATGCGGTCGTCACCGTCGTGCCGTGCGACAGCGTGGTGCTGATGACCGGCGGACGACGTTTCGCGTCGCGCGTGCTGCCCGAACACACGACGTAATCCGTCCCGAAGCGCATGAGGAGCTTCACGTTCATGCGATACGGGTACATCGCCCGCGTGGCGGGCGGCAGCAGCGTCATCGGGCCCATGCTGGCGGGGAGCACGTCGCTGCCCAGCCCCCCATCGGCGCCGCGATAGCCGACGCCTGATGCGGACGCCCCGCCCATGGCCACGCTGATGTCCGACGGCGCGATTGTCTGGCGCCTGGTGGCGGTGCTGTACGTCACGCCGCGCACCGGCGCCGATCGAGATCGGGAAGACACCATGACGCGGACACCAGCCCCTTCGAGGAAGAGGCTCGGAGCTTAACAGACGGTATTTCGATGTTCAACGGATAGTGGGCCGCATCCAGCGATCGTTTCACAACAAGTTTGTAATCGGTTCTGATGCTACGCTCTTGACGTGACGATACGCAGCGGCCCGTTCAAGGCGTTCCGGATTTCAGATAATGGCGGCTCGGTGGCCGGCGCGATCGTGGACACCACGATCGACGAGCTCAGCGCCGGAGACGTCGTGATCGCGGCGGAGTACTCGAGCGTCAATTACAAGGACGCGCTGGCGGCGACAGGCGCCGCGAAGATCCTCAAGCGCATGCCGCTCGTCGGCGGCATCGACGTCGCCGGCACCGTGGCATCGAGCAGCGACGCGCGGTTTCGCGAAGGCGACCAGGTGCTGGTCACCGGCTACGATCTCGGGGTCGCCAACGACGGGGGCTACGCTGCGTACGTCCGCGTGCCCGCCGACTGGGTGGTCAGGGTTCCCGCCGGCCTGAGCGCGCGCGACGCGATGACGCTCGGCACGGCCGGATTCACTGCGGCCCGGTCCGTCATCCGGCTCGAGCAGAACGGCCTGGCGCCGGGCTCGGGTCCCGTCATCGTCACCGGCGCGACCGGCGGCGTCGGCAGCATCGCCGTCGCGATCCTCGCCGGCCTCGGTTATCAGGTAACGGCGATGACCGGCAAGGACGCCGAGCATGGATATCTGAAGTCGCTCGGCGCCGCCGAGATCCTGCCGCGATCAGCGGCCCAGAAGAGCGCGCGGCCGCTCGAGAAGGCAACGTGGGCGGGCGCGGTCGATCCGGTCGGCGGGGAGACGCTCGCGTGGCTCACGCGGACGATGAACTACGGCGCGAGCATCGCCAACTCCGGGCTGACAGGCGGCACCGAGCTCCACACGACCGTGGTGCCGTTCATCCTCCGCGGCGTCAACCTGCTCGGGATCGACTCGGTGACGTGCCCGATGGCGCCGCGGCTCGAGATCTGGCGCCGCCTCGCGACGGACATGAAACCGAAGATGCTGGCGTCCATCGGCCGCGAGATCGATCTGGCGGGCCTGCCCGACGCGTTTGCGACGCTGGCCGCCGGCAACGCCCGCGGCCGGTTCATCGTCAAGGTGTAGCGCTTTCAGGCCCGCGAGCTGGCGGCCCTGAAAGGGCCGCCCTACAAATTCCCTACTGCCCCCGCGGCGCCGGTTTGGACAGATAGGCCTTCGATGCCGCCTCGTCCTTGAGCGGCGTGACCTTGTCGGGATCGATACGCACCATCAGGTAGTCGATGTGGTCGTCGATCTTCGTGAACAGGTGACCGGTCCCGGCCGGAATGACCACGACGTCGCCGGCTTTGAGCTGGTAGGTGACACCATTGCGAATGGCCGACCCGTTGTTGCCGGGTCCGTTGAACTCGCGCACCGTCAGCTGCGTCGCGGGTCGGCGCTGGCGGTTCGTGATGTCCGGCCCCACCATCAGCGTCGCCGTGCCCTCCACGATGTGATAGACCTCGCTGACCTGATCGTGCTCGGCGACGGAGTCGGGCGCCGGTGCGTCCAGCTTGCCGCGATGGACCATCCCGATGCCCACGTGCGCTTTGCCGATCTCGACGTCACGCACCTGTTGATCCAGCAGCTTCTCGTCGATCGCCTTTTTCGTGTACGCCTGGAGCTCGCTGAGCGGGACGTACTGCCCCGGGCACATGTAACACGTGGGCTGCGGGTCCGTCGGGTTGAGCCTGGCCTGCGCGGCCAGCGCGGCAACGGAACACAACGCCGCGGAGACGCCGAGCACGATGATCTGTTTCATGATGAGCCTCGCTGTCCGGTCATTTGTTGGGGAGGAATTCTACGGCCACGACGGGCTTCTCGGCGGACGGTGCGCCGCCGTCCCGCCACGTGACGTAGACCGGCATCGGCTGCGGGAGGGCGCCGCACCTGACGCCGCCGTCGAGGTCGTTCCGGTACGCGATGAAATCCACTTCGTTCAGCCGCCCTACCAGGGGACCGGGGGCGCCGGCTTCCGCCAGGTGAAATGTCGCCTTCCCGCCCGCCGGGCAATCGATGCGATCGAGCGTCCCTTCGGCACGAGCCTCGCCCGCCTGGACCACGCGGTAATCGGGGACGAATCGCGGCCGGCCGTCGTCCGGCGGGCGCGGCAGATCGATACCCGGAACGGGAATGGACTTCGAACCCGAGGCGGCGAGGAACGTCGCGACGTCGTCTTTTGCTCCCGTGCGCGGGCGGTTCTCCGCGTTGACAATGTAGCTCATGAGACTGCGGGCGGAGTCGCGCACGCCGGGCGGATACAAACCGCTCATGAGCGGCCCGATGGTCGTGCGGGCCGCCGCGAATTCGCCGCGCCGGGCCAGGATCTGCGCCTCGATGAACGCGTAGTCGTAGCGGCCGGGCGCCAGCGCCCGTGCGCGCGCGATGGCCGCGGCAGCGTCGGCCGTCGGGTCGTCCGGGCCCGGCAGGTCCAGGGCCGCACGATGGGCGAGCACGTTCGGCATCTCCGCGCGGTCGCCTCCCACCGTGTCCAGCTGCCGGCGCGCCGCCTGAATCAGGCTGACGTTCGCGGAGCCGGCGACGCCGACGCCCGCCAGGTCCGCCATCGCCATCGCGGCGCTGTAGGCGACGAGCCAGTCGTCGCTCTTACCGAGCGCGATCAGGCGCTTTTCGGCGCTGCCGTACTGGCTGCGGCCCATGTCGAGTTGCGCCATCGCGACGGCCGCACGCGGGCTGGCCGGCTCGGCTCGAAGCGCCACGTCGAGCTGGGCGGCCGCTTCGTCGTACTGGCCCCGCTGGACGAGGTAGGCGCCGAGATAGGCGGCGACATCACCGGCTGAAACCGGGACGGCTACCACGGGCAACGACGTCATTTTCTCGGTGAATTCAAGAACGACCGTGTTGAACAGGTTGCGCTGCAGGTACTGCTGCAGATCCTGCTCCATCCGCGCGGTTCCGAACGTTTCCTCCCACGCGCGAGCCTCCGGAACGCCGTCGGCGACGCTGCGCAGGTAGGCCGAGAGCTGCGCCACGCGGCTGGGCGCGCCGTTGAGCACCATGTGCGTCAGCGCCCACGATTCCGCGTAAAACACCGACACCCGGGCCGTCTCGTTGTAGAGCGGCGACCGCTGGTCCACCTTCAGCAGATCCGCCAGGGGCACGCGGCCGGAGCTCCTCAGCAGCTGCAGGTGGTCGCCGATTGCCAGACCGATCTGCGCCTGCTTGCCGCTGTCCATCAGCCTGAACGTGCTGTAGAACTCCGCCAGCCCCTCGTTCAGCCACAGGGGCGGGTTCGACATGACATTCGACACGATGAGATGCGCGTACTCGTGGAAGATGATGCGATCGGTGGCGACGCCGCCGCTCTGCACGAGGATGTAATTGAGGTTCGCGCCCGGGGAGAAGAACCCCGCGACGTTGGTGCGCCGCTTGCCCTGGTAGGTTGGCTTGAACGGGGCGAACGCCCTCTCGTTCGGGAACACGATGATGATCGTGGGCACCGCGGCCGCGGTCGCGCGTTCGCTGATGGCGCGGCTGAGAGCTTCGCGAAACCCTTCGAACTTGAGCGCCATGTCCCGCAGTTCCCTGGCGCCGACGTCGCCGACGACCGTGAAGTTGGGGCTGTCGATCCGCCGCCACTCGGCGGCGCACGGCGCGGCCGCGAGGATCAGCGCGAGCGCAGCCAGGACCACGTTGCGAAAACGGTCACGTAGCCACAGAGGCACAGAGGGCACAGAGATTTCTGCTTCAAGAGAGATCCTCTGTGCTCTCTGTGTCTCTGCGGCTTGGTACGTGGATGGCATCGGTTCTATCGCTTCACCACGGTCGCGCCCCACTCTTCCGGCGCGACGTCGGCGATGTGTTGCGAGAACGTCCACCAGTGGCCAAAGGGATCCTGCACGGTACACTGCCGCTCCCCGAACGGCATGTCCGTCGGCTCCATCAGCACGCGCGCGCCGGCCTCCCTCGCGCGCCTGAATTGGCCGTCCACGTCAGCGACGTGCACGACGACGTATTGGGACGGCCCGCTTCCATCGGGCGCCTTCATGGGTCCGCCCTGCAGGCCCAGCATGATGGCGCACTCGGCGACCTCGAGTTGCGCGTGACCGATCACCCCGTCGCGTTCGGAGCGGAGCCGTTCCTTGAAACCGAACGCGCCGCACAACCACACGATCGCCTTGCCGACATCCTCGCAGATCAGGACGGGCACGACAGTCGCGGTGGGCGCTGAACGATTCGTGTTCATGAAATCATTCCGTTTCCCGCGTCGATTCGAATCGGGATACTAGCATGCCAGTTGCCCTTCGGCGGGCCGCAGGTTCATCCGGATGAAGCCGGACGCTACGAGTAGCGTGCGTAAATGGCGGGCGTACAAGAGAACGCCGGCCCTGAATCAGGGCCGGCGTAACGGGCGGAAGTGCGGACGGGTGGTCTACTTCGCCTTGCGTCCTTCGACGTTGCCCGCCGTCTTCGGATCCGGACGGCCGAACTTCGCGTTGTCGATCGCGACGTTCGGTTCGTAGCTGTCGAACGTCCAGTCGTCGCGCTCGCTGACCCACGCGTAGCTGTACTTGAACGGCATCTTCACGCCCGCGACGTCGCGGTAGTCGTCGTAGTCCACCTGCGTCGGGATGCGGCCGACCATCGTGTTCGCGTAGCGGATGTAGCGTTTCAGCAGCCCCGTCTTCTTGTCGAAGTAGAGCGTGCCGATCATGCCGGTCGGCGAGCTGCCCTGCAGGACGTCCACATCGACGCCGTCGATCGTCTGGCCGAAGCTGACGCGCCAGGTCGTGAAGAACGGCCGGATCTTCCAGGGGAACGCCATGACGGCGTCGAACTTCGCGCCTTCGAGCAGCGTCGCCGTCAGCGGGTACTGCGGCGTCACCGTGAGCGGCAGCTGCCACCAGGCGGCGGTCCCGTCGTAGGCCCGAACGACGTCGCCTTCCTGCTGGTGGACGAACGTCGCCACCTGGCCCGTCGCCTTCGCGTAGATTTCCGCCGGGTTGCCGGCGCCGACCTCACCGAACAGCAGGCTCTTTCCCTTGGCGGTGTAGCTCGTCAGCGCGTTCACCTTCGCCGTACCGCCTTCCGCCTCGACGAGCCGGGCGAAGATCTGATCGACGGTCTTGGTGGCGTTCGCGTCCCGGACCAGGATGTCCGGCGGCGTCACCACGGCCTCGCCATAGGCAAAATCGAGCGGCGGGGTGACGGCGGGGCTCAGCTGCCCGCGATGGCACGTCCAGCACGTCACGACCTGCCGGCCGGCGAAGTTCGTCTTGTTGATGTTCTGAACCATCTGGACCATCGCGCGCGCGGTCCGCTTGCGGGCCGTCTGCGGCGAGCCCGTATCGTCCTCCCACTTCGGATCCGACGTGCCGGCACCCGTGTGGCAGTTGCCGCAGCACAGGCTGAGCGACGTCGTGAACACGCCCATCGTGCCCATGAACTCGTCGACCGGGATGCCCTTCAGCACCTGGACGTTCTTGAACACCGCCTCGGACATCTGCGGCTTTGCCGTCGCGGCAGCGGCCTGGCCGGCCTGCTTGAGGGCGGGTGCGGCATGAAGCGGCACGGCGCTACCCGGGGCAAACGTGGCGACCGTCGCACCCGGCGCCGGCGCCGGCGGGAGACTTGTTGCGAACGTGATGCTGGTCAGCCACGCAACGGTGAGTGCCGTGGCGCCCAGAACCAGTCCTTTCGACCAGGATTTCATCGGTGTTCTCCTCTCAGTTCTGAAAGTCGGCGGTCTTCACGACGAGCGCTCCGCCCGCGTCGAGCGCGCGCTGAATGACCTCGGGCGTTCGATCCGCCGCGATTGGGACTCCGACGAGAATCTTGCCGTTCGACACTTCCGGATCGTACAGCGACTTCGCGCGGCTCGGCAGCCGCGCCGTGACGAGCAGCGATACCACGGTCGTCAGAATCGCCGACAGCATCGTCATCTCGAAGATGATAACCAGATACGGCCACCACGCGACGATGGGCATACCGCCGACGTTAATCGGCCAGGCGCGCGATGTTCCGGTCACCAGCAGCACCGAGGCGATGAACCCGGCGAGCCCGCCGAGGGCCGCCAGGCGGAAGAGCACGAGCGAGTGATCGCGGTGGCTGAATTCGAACGCCTCGAAAGGCTCCGCCGAGATCACGGTGATTTCTTTTTCGGGCACGCCCGCCCGCCGGAGCGCGGTGAACGCGCGCTGCGCGGCCGATGGCTCGGCGTAGAGGCCGTACACCGCGGTGTTCGAGGCCATCAGGGATGCGTCCTCCACAGCGTCGCCGCTTCGTCCGGCGTCTCCTGCGGCTGGGACAGCTCGGGTTGCTCGCCAACCTTGAGTTCCCAGATGGAGATGATCGGCACGAACTTCGAGAAGAGCACGTAGAGGAGGCCCATGGCGCCGAACGTCGCGACGAGCAGCAGGATTTCGGGGATCCGCGGGCGATAGGAGCCCCACGAATACGAGAGGTATTTGTGGCTGAGCGTCGGCACGATGATGAGGAACCGCTCCAGCCACATGCCGACGACCACGCCGCACGACGCGATGACGCAGCCGGTCACCGTCCGGAGCCGCCTGAACGACAGGATGCAGAGCGGCGCCACGAAATTGCAGACGACCATCGTCCAGTAGAGCGGCGCGAACGATCCGGTCTGCGTGGTCCAGAACACGGACATCTCGGCCGACTCGTTGCCGTACCACGTCGTGAGCCGTTCGGCGAAGACGAAGTATCCCCAGAGCAGGCTCATCATGAGGAGCAGCTTGCCGAGGTTCTCGAAGTGCACCGGGTGCAGATACGCCTCGAGGTGGAGGAACTTCCGGAGCGCGGCCATCGCGATGATCAGCGCGGCGATGCCGCTGAAGATCGCGCCCGCGACGAAATACGGCCCGAAGATCGTCGAGTGCCACATCGGCACGATGGCCATCGAGAAGTCGAACGACACGATCGTATGCACCGAGACCGCGACCGGAATGATCGCGATCGCCATGATCTGCATGGCTGTCTCGAGCCGGTGCCATTGCTTCGTCGTGCCCCGCCAGCCGAGCGCCAGCGCGCCGTACACCTTACTCCTGCAATCCCGTCGTCCTGTCGCGCACGAGCGCGAAGTCCGGAATCGTCGGCAGGTAGAGGAACAGCAGGCTGCCGGTCAGGTACGTCGAGATCGCGAAGAAATCCCAGACGAGCGGCGACCGGAAGTTCGGCCAGATCTGCCGCTCCGTCGGATACGGCATGAGCCAGAAGAACAGCCACGGCCGGCCGAGGTGCACGATCGGGAACATCGCGCCGATCATCAACGCGAACGCCGTGATCACTTCCGCGCAGCGCGTGACAGGCCGCCGCCAGCCGGCGTTCACCAGGCGCAGGATCGCCGAGATGAGCGTGCCGGCGTGGCTGATGCCGATCCAGAACACGAAGTTCGTGATGTCGAACGCCCAGAACACCGGCCAGTTGAGCCCCCACACGCCGATGCCGTTGTTCACCTGATACGCGAACGCTCCGACGCCAAGCAGGACCACGCTGCCGAGCGCGATCACCAGCGCGTAGAACCTCCAGGACGTCTCGAGCAGCGGACGGAGCAGATCCTCCGTCATCGTGGCCGGCACGCCGGTGCCCGGGCGGGAAGCCGCACCCGTCATGCGGAGGCCTGCGACTTGAGATACGTGATGTTCGGGCGCGTGCCGAGATCGCCGAGCAGCTTCTCGCCGCGCGCCGACCGCGACAGCCGCGACGGCCTGGCTTTCGGGATCGTTCAGGTCTCCGAAGACGATGGCGGTGGCGGGGCACGACTGCGCGCAGGCGGGCTTCAACTCGCCGTCCTTCAGCTCGCGGTTTTCAGCCTCGGCCAGCTGCGTCGTCGCCTTGATTCGCTGCACGCAGAACGTGCACTTTTCCATCACGCCGACTTCGCGGACCGAGACGTCCGGATTGAGCTGCAGATGGAGCGGCTTCTCCCAGATCGGATTGAAGAAGTTGAAGAACCGGACGTTGTACGAGCAGGCATTGGCGCAGTAGCGCGTGCCGATGCAGCGGTTGTAGACCTGCGCGTTCAGGCCTTCGTCGGTGTGGTGGCTCGCGTAGGTCGGGCAGACCGGCTCGCAGGGGGCCGCCTCGCACTGCTGGCAGAGCACCGGCCGGAACTTCAGGCGCACGTCGGGGAACTCGCCTTCCCAGTACCGTTCGACGCGCAGCCAGTGCATGGCGCGGCCGCGCGCCGCTTCAGCGGGGCCCACGGTCGGGATGTTGTTCTCGGCGTGACACGCGACCACGCACGCCTCGCACCCGGTGCAGCGATCCAGATCGACGACCATTCCCCAGTGGTGTGCCATATCTCGTTGCTCGTCAGCGGTGCGTGTGTTCGGCTTCGGTCAGCGCGGCGCCGAATCGAATCAGCCCGCCGTCGGCCTCGGCGACGCGGGCGACCTTCACCCGGGTTCCCGCCCATGCGAGCGCGCCGGTCTCCTGTTCGACCGACGGGCCAAGCACCTTGACCGGATTGCTCCCGCGGCCGCTGGCGTAGCGCGTAAACGTCTCGTGCCCCTGCCCGACGGGCATCGCGAGAACATCGGGCGCGATGCCGGGCGAATGCAACGCCGGCGCGCGCACGGTCCCGTGCGCCGAGCCGATCTCGACGATGTCGCCGTCGCCGATACCGAGCCGGCGTGCGGTCTGCGGGTTGATCTCGACCCAGACGCTCCACATCGCCGTCGAGATCGGATCGGGCATCTCCTGCAGCCACGGCAGGTGCGACAGGGATCCGTCGAGAAACGCCTGCGACGCGTAGGGCAGGAAATAGAACGGATAGGCCGCCGCGTCGCCATCGAACACCGCGTCGCGCACGATCTCTCTTTCCCTCTGCCCTTTGCCCTCTGCCCTTTGCCCTTTGACGCCCTCTGCCCTTTGCCCTACGTCTTTCAGTTCCACCCAGCCCTGTTTCGTCGCGACCGTCCAGGCTTCTTCACCGATCGTCGCCTGCAGCATCTGATCGAACGATGTCCACGGCAACTCGGGCTTGATGGGCGCGGCGAGCTTCTTCGAAACATCGAGGAGCACGTCCGGCGTCGCGCGTGTCTGATAGAGCGGCTTCATCGCGGGGCCTGCGACCGTCGTGACGGCCACGGTCGCGCCCGATTCGGGCCGCGCGTCGGTCCACGACTCGAGAAACGCGTGGTCCGGCAGGATCAGGTCCGCGAGAGCGCTCGTGTCGTCCACGAAGCTCGCGAAGCTCACGACAAACGGCACCTTGAGCAGGGCGTCCTTGACGCGCCAGCCCGGCGGCGTCGCGTACACAGGGTTGACGCGATCGACGAGCAGCACCTGCACGGGCGGCTTGTCAGCCGCCAGGATGTCCGCGGCGGCAGTGCGCAGGGTTTTCCCCGCCCCAGGCGCGGGGGCGGACTGCGGGGTGAACGAGAGGCCGCCCGGCGTGCCCACGCTGCCGAGCAGCGCGTTGAGCGCGTTCACCGCCAGGGCCTGGAACAGCCCATTCGACAGGGCGAGCGGCGCGCCGCCGATGATGGCCACTGATGGCCGCTGCTCGGCGAGCTCGCGCGCGAGCCGCTCGACGCGCGCGGCCTTCACGCTCGTTTTCTGCTCGACGGCCTGCGGCGTGTAGTCGGCGAGGCCCTTGCCCCATCCGTCGACGAGCGCGCCCGCGCGCCCGGCCGCATCCGCGGGCCGCAGTTTCTCGCGCATGATGACGTGCGCCAGGCCGAGCGCGAGGACGCCTTCGGTCCCCGGCCGGATGGCCACCCATTCGTCCGCGCTCGCGCCGGTCAGCGACATGCGCGGTTCCACCTGGACGAACGCGCCGCGAATACCCGGCCGGCCCTGCCGCATGCGCCCGTACGCGCCCATGTGCGCGACGGGGCTGTTCCAGGTGCCGAGGAAATCGGCGCCGAACGAAATGGCATAGCGCGCGGCCGCGAGATCGAACGTCGGCAGCTGGCCTCGGCCGAAGCTCATCTCGTTTGCGCGGCGGAGGACGTCGTCGCTGAAGAGCTCGAACGTTGTGGGAGGCGGCGCGCCGAACCGCGAGAGGAAGAGTGCGGTCAGGTCACGTCGCGCGTTCGACCCGGGCGCCGTCCAGCACGCCAGCGCCGCCTGCGTCTTCGACGCGGCGAGCGCGTCGAGCTGGCCGACGAGCTCCGCGATCGCGGCGTCCCAGGTGATCGGCTGAAAGTCGCCGCTCCCTTTCGCGCCGCGCCGCTTGAGCGGCTCCTTGATCCGATCCGGGTGATACGCGATCTGGATCGCCGCCTGGCCGCGGGCGCAGAGCGTGCCGTGGTTCACCGGGTGTGTCGGGTTGCCCTCGAGCTTCTTCGCCAGGCTCATCGTGACGACGCCGGCCTGGCCGCCGCGGACGGTATCCACGTCGCCCTGCATGACGCGCACGGTCGTCCCGCAGCCGGCGCTGCACTGCGGACACACGCCGTTCTTGATCTCCGCGATCCCCGGCGTGAGATCTTCGTCGGGCACGAAGCGGATCAGCTCGTGCTCGGGGTTGCCGCAGCTCGCCAGCGTGACCGCACCGCCCGTCACCGCCGTCAGCTTGATGAAGTTTCGACGATCCATGGTCTGCGATGCCTCAGAAGTGACAGGTGAGGCAGTCGTTCGACGCCTTGCGCTCGCGGTGACAGTCCACGCAGAACCCCATCGAGTGATCGACCTTCCGCTCGGCGACCGTCATCTTCGCGACGTCACCGTGGCAGTTCGTACAGTCGACCTTCGCCCGGATGTGGGGCGCGTGGTTGAAGCGGACGTGCGCTTCGGACGTGAAACCGTAGACCCGCTGCCACGGCAGGTCGACGTTCTTCTTGTAGTAGTCGTTCGTGATCTTCATGATCAGCGGCCGATCGGTCGCGATCGACTCGTGGCAGATCATGCAGGTCTTCACGCCCGGGATGCCGGCGGAAGGTCCTTTCTCCACCGACTCGTGGCACGTCTCCGTGCACTTGAGCATCGCCTTTTCGATGTGCGTCTGGTGCGGAAACGGAATGGGCTGCTGCGCCGCGGCGCGGACGCCGAAGAACTCCCGCACGGCGCCCATGTTGGTGGAGTGCGCCGTGGTGAAGATATTGGTGGCGGGCGGCGCGGCCGTGCAGGCGGACGCGCACACCGCAACTCCCAGGCTGACGATCCATCTGCGTGCGCGCATCCGCCGCGCTACTTCTTCGCGATGCTGTGCAGGTAGTTCACGACATTCCAGATGTCGGTGTCCATCATCTTGGTCTTCATCGGCTTCATGTCGAACTTGGGGCCGATGCCTTCCTTGATGCTCGTGAAGATCTCGCCGTCGGTCGACCCGTGATCCCAGGTGGCGTCCACCAGGTTCGGCGGGTGCGTGTCCTTGGGCGCGAGCGCGCCGTTGCCCGTTCCGTCTTCGTTGTGGCAGAACTTGCAGTACTTGTTGTACGCGGTTTTTCCGGCGGCAATCGAATCGGGCGACGGCTTCACCGGGTTCTTGATCTTGGCGGCCTCGGCGTTCTTCACGCCCTGCGCGCTGGCCGACGCGGCGAATGCGCCGAGAAATGCGGCGGCAGCCGCGACGATGATCGATCGCGAAACGCGGTTCCTGCTGGCGAAGCTAAACACGAAATCTCCTCCTGTTCGGCGCTCGGATTCTACTCTACTGTCCCGGCTGAACGCCACGCGGCGCCGTTCAGCGTGACCGCACAGCGTCGGCACAATCCCTGCGCCGCGCCGGCTCGCGACGGGTGCACCATCATCACCACGTGATCGCCCGGCCGCAGCGACGTTTTCGTCCAGCCTTCCCCGGCGAGCGCGCCGGGGCTGGCCAGTTCCACCGTGTAGGTCCGTCCCGCGAACAGCCCGCGAGCGACGTCGACGTACACGTGGCAGTGCGGGTTCGTCCACGCGAAGGCAGCCACCAGCCCGTCGACCGCGATCGTCTCGCCGGCGGCGTAGGTCGCGGCCGCACTGTGATGCGCGGAAGCGGTCGACGCCGCGGCGAGGCACAGGACGAGGGCCCACGCCGGCGGCTGCCTCACGGCGCCCCGCTTACTTCGGCTCCGACATCTTCACGGTCTTCAGCGGCGCCGCGGTCGTCGGCAGCGGCGTCTTGCCCGCCGGGTACCTGTTGACACTGAGTACGTAGGCCATGACGTCCGCGTACTGATCCGGCTTGAGCGTGCCCGGCGCGTTGGACGGCATGTCCATCGAGATCTTGTCGAAGAGCTCGCCCGCGGTCATGCCCTTCCAGCCGTTGATGAAATCCTTCCCGGAAATCGCGGGGCCGCCGGTGCTGGACCCTTCCAGTTTGTCGCCGTGGCAGGTCGCGCAGGAATCGGCGTAGACCTTCTCGCCGCGTTTCGCCTGCTCGTCGGCGTAGATGCCGTCCACGGCGGTCGCTGGCGCCTGCGCGCGGGCCGTCGAAAAGCCGACCGTAAATGTCGTAATTGCGAGGGCTGCGAGAACGAACGGTATGCGCTTCATACCGTTATTTTACTTACACGCGGGGCAAACCATTTACAGACAAGGTCCAGCTGAGGCCGGCGGGCGTCCGGGTGTCCGGCTGAAGCCGGACGCTACGTACGGGACGGAATCTTCTGTTCGAGCCAGCCGCGAATCGCGTCGAACACCTCGCGGCGGTTGTTCTCGAGCATCATGAAATGCCCGTTGCCGACGATTCCCTTGTCCTTCAGGTTGAACTCCTCGGCGTCCACGCCGGCCTGCTTCAGGAACGCGACCACGGGCGCGCCGTTTCGGCCTGACCGCTCGCCGACGACGTAGATCGTCGGGATGTTCTGGAGATTTTTGAGCTTCCGCGGGGGATCCGCCTGCAGCTTGTACGTCGCGCCGCCGGCGCCCGTCACGTCGCGCGTCGCGAGTTGGGAGGGATCGGCGGCGGGCGGATCGTAGACCACCGGCACGTCCGTGAGTCCCCAAGGTGTGCCTGCCGCGAACGGCTGGCCGCCGCCCTCCACGTTGACGATCGCCTTCACCAGGTTCGGGCGCTCGTTCGCGACGATCCAGCTGAACGGGCCGCCGGCCGAGTGCACCTGGATGATGGCTGGGCCGATGCGCTCGAGCAGTTCCGCGCCGCGGCTCGCCCACAGCGTGTGCGCGAAGACATTGTCCTGCGGCGCCGCGTTCTGGCCGGCGAGCATCTGATCGAGGAGCGGGTCGCCGAGGTCGCCGGTGCCGGGCCACTGGTGGTTCGGCCCGACGGCGGCGCGCCGCGTGTCGCCGGCAATCGCGGCGTAGCTCACGTTGGCGCCGATCGGCCCGAGCGCGTCCGGATGGTACGGCGAGCGTCCGTGGCCGGGGCGATCGACGAGGTAGACGCGATAGCCCTCCTGCACGTAGTAGTGCGCCCAGCCCGCTTTTTCGCCGACCCCCATGTAATGGAGCGCCGTGCCGCCGCCTCCGTGCACGAGCACGATCGGAAATGGATGGCGCACCTGCGCCGGCGTGAAGTACTGCACGAACATCTGGCCGGCGATGATCGTGCCGTACGGCATCTTCTTGTGCTCGGTGCCGACCCAGAAGTAGCCCATATCGGCGAGCTTCATGGCGGTCGAATCTTCTCTTCTGGCCGCCGCTTTCGGGTTCGCCGCCTTTCCGTTCCCGTTCACGTTCTTGTCGATCCACGCGAGGATCGGCTTCAGCACCTCGCGGTTGTTCTTCTCGACCATCATCATGTGGCCGTTGCCGTGGATGCCGAGCGTCACGAGCCGCATCTCCTCGGCCTTGCAGCCCGCCTGCTTGAAATAGGCGACGCCGCCGGGATTGCCGGGCGAGGCAAACGACGCTTCGGCCGTGACGATCACGATCGGGATGTTCTGCAGGTTCTTCAGCTTTCGCGCGGGCTCTTCCTGCAGGAGGTACGCGTTGACGCCCGGCTCCGGCGATTCGACGCGCTTCGTTTTGATCTCGGAGGCGTCGGACACCGGCGGATCGTACGCGACGGGAATCGTCGACATGCCCCAGACGTTGGGGCCGCCGAACGGCTGGCCGCCGCCTTCGATCGCGACGATGGCCTTGACGAGATTCGGACGGATTTCGGCGACCAGCCAGCCGAAGGGGCCGCCTGCCGAATGCGTCATGATGATCGACGGACCGATCTTGTCGAGCAGCTGGGCTCCGCGCTGACGCCAGACCATGTGCTGGCTGTCGGGGCCGCCCGCGGGCATTCCCGTGGCGCCCAGCACGGCGGGGGCCGCGGGAGGCGGCGCGGCAGCGGGCGGCCGCGGTCCCGCGTCCCGCTCCGTCGCGTCCTGCTGCGCCGCGTCCGCCGGCGGCCGGCGGCGGCGCGCCGAATCCGCCCGCCTGCACGTACGAGCCGCCCTGCGAGGCGACGAGCTGATCGAGATCGCGGGAGCCGAGCTCGCCCGTGCCCGGCCACTGGTTGTGCAGCTTGCGCAGGTCGTTGGCCGCAGGCCTCGCCGCGTTGGGCGGCGTGAACTGTCCCGACATCTGTTCGAGCGGCAGGTTCTGCGCGGGGAACGGACCGTCCACGTCCGGGTGGAACGGCGATCGGCCGTGCCCCGGACGATCGACGACGTAGACCTTGTAGCCTTCCTCGAGGAGAATCTGCGTCCAGCCGCGGCGTCCGTCCGGCGTCCCCATCCAGTCGAGCCCCTGCCCGCCCCCGCCGTGCACGAGCACGATCGGATACGGGTGACGGACCTGCGCGGGAACGAACGCCTCGACGTACATCTGCTTGCCGTTCACGAACGATCCGCGCGCCAGCTCCACGCGCTCGACGCCGACGAAGAAGTAGCTCCACTCGGCGAGGTCGAGCGGCGCGAGCGCCGGGCCGGCGGCCCCGCCCGTCTGCGCGGCTGCGGCCTGTGCGGGGCTGCCCAGCATCCATCCGGGAATCGACACGCCCGCGGCGAGCACGCCCGACGCCCGGCGAATGAAGCCGCGCCGGCTCACGTGGCCATCAGCGTACGCTTTGTACAGATCTGCCAACCGCGGATCGATGCGAGAGATCTCTGACATGGGACTGTCCTCTTGTTCGTCCGGCTGAAGCCCCGGACGCTACGCACTGAACGTAAACCCGCCCGCCTGCCCGGCCTGCCTGACCCGTTTAGCTCGCCTTGCAGGGCGCCGGGTACCACTTCGAGGCGTCGGCTTCCTTCTTGAAATGCGTGCTCGTGATAAAGGACTGCTGCAGATATTTCGGATCGTCCACGATCGTCGTCACCGTGAACCACTGGTCGCCGTTCGACTCGTTGTGGCGATCGAAATACTCGGTGACCACGGCGTTCTCGCTGTACGGCACGCCGTTCTTCCGCAGGTACCCTTCCTTCAGGCGCGTGGTGACGACCTTCAGCGAGCCGCCCCGCGGAGGCGGCGGCGCGGCGCGTCCCGCCCCGGCCGCCTGCTGTGTCCCGCCGGCCGCCGCCGGTGCGTTGCCGCCGCGCCCGCCGCCGGGGCCGCCAGCGCCGCCGGCCATTTCCCACGTCGCCAGCGAATATCCCTGCCAGCTCGGCTCGCCCCCGGGCGTGCCGGTGAAGTGCAGCAGACGGGTCTGCTGGCCCGCGTCCGTCTCGATCTTCAGCGTGGTGTCGTCCTGCCACGAGATGTGCAGACGCCCCGGCACGCGCATGATGTTGGCGGCGCCGTACGACTTGCACGCGTTGCCGGCGGCCGTGTCTTTGGCCGGGTCCCAGGCGTCGGCGACGGCGCGCGCGGCCGCATTGAGCGGAACGCTCGCGTAGTCGCCCTTGGGCGGCGTCACCATGCGGAAGCGCCAGTCCTCAGTCACGATCGACACCCAGTTGCCCGTCAGGTCGATGGGCGCAAGGGCGCGCGGGCTGCCCGCCCCCGGCGCGGCTGCCGGCTGCTGTGCCGCCAGCGATCGGCCGAGCAGCGCAAGTGCAAAGACGACCGGCCACAGACGAAGAATACGAATCATGCTGTCCTCAAGGCAGGCCTGAAGGCCTGCACTACTTCTGCCTTGCTGATCGTGAAGGGCGGCGCTACTTCTTTGCCTTGCTGAGATCGTTGTAGACGGCCTCGATGAACTGGTCCGTCGTCCAGAAACCGCTCGTCGCTCCCCAGCGGGCGTCGTAGTCGAGCGTCGGCTTGCCGGCCTTCACCTGCGCCAGCGTCTGCCCGCGCTTCACACCGTCCTGAATGCGGTCGCGGATGATCGTGATCATGTCCCGGTACTCGAGCAGGTCGGCTTCGTCGGTCAGCCGGCCGTGGCCCGGGATGATGTACGTGCCGCCTTCCTGCATGGCCTTCGGAATCGCGATGTCGAGCATGTTGTTCAGCGCCGCGATGATGCCGGTGATGTTGCCGCCGCGCGCGGAATCGATGAACGGGTACGTCGTCGTCACGAACAGGTCGCCGGCGACAATCACGTCCGACTTGCGAAAGTACACGATGCTGTCGCCGTCGGTGTGTGCGGCGGGCTGGTGGATGATCTGCAGCGACTCCCCGTTGAAGAAGAGCTCCTTCTGCTTCGAGATGTAGGTATCGGTCGGCCACGCGGTCGTCGGGAACGGCGCCTGCTGCCCGGTCGGCGCGCTCATGCGGTTGAGCACGTTCTCGTGGGCGATGATGCCCGCGCCTACGCCCGCACCGGCGCCCACGTTGCCGCCGGCGATCGTGCTGCCCAGTTTCCCGATGACGTCGTTGCCGCCGACGTGATCGGGATGCACGTGCGTGTTCACGATGTAGCGAATCGGCTTGTTGCTCACCGTCCGGATCGCGGCCACCACCTTCTCGGCGTTCGCCGCGAGGCCGGTGTCCACCAGCAGCACGCCGTCGTCGCCCACCTGCAGCGCGATGTTGCCACCGGCGCCGACCAGCATGTGTACGTTGCCCTGCACGTGCAGGATGTGGAGCTCGGCGTCGGCCGGCGCAGCCGCCGGCGCCGCGCCGCGCCCGCCGCGGCCTCCGCCGCCGCCCTGCTGCGGTGCCTGCCGGGCTTCGCCCTGTACACCCGAATACACGAGCGAGGCGATCGCGACAGCCGCCAGCGCGGCCAGCTTCGAGGCATTTCTCTGCATGCGCGGACTCCTACCGGCCGGCCGCTGTGGCCGGCGTCATATTCTGCAGCTTCAGCATGTATTCCGGATACATCGTCTCGGCGCCGCCGCGGGTCGGCTCGAACGGGAGCTTTTCCTTCACGGCGAACTCGCGCAGAAACGTATTCGAGCCCGGCAGGTGATGCGGCACGTAGCCCTGCTCGCGCTGGATTTCAGCGACGTACTGACACGGATACGGCGCGATCTGCTGGTGCGGATCGAGCCCCCAGTTCGTCGTCCGCACGAACGGCTCGGTCAGATACACCGGATCGTTGACCACGGAGATCAACGTCAGGTAGTTGTCGTGGCGCACGAAGTGCTCGGTGAGCACGGCCTTGTCGCTTCGCGGGATGCCGTTGCGGCGGATCCACCCCATCTTCAGATGTGTGGTCGTCACCGTCAGCATGTCGCCTTCCCACTTGCCGGTCGAGAACCCCTGCCACGTGTGCGCGGCGTACTCGGGCGGATGCGGACGGCCGTCCATCCAGATCGTCCGCTCGGGCTGCTGCCACGAGATGTGCGTGTGGTACGCCACGAGCTGCTGCGAGGGGCCGTCGAACTCGCGCCAGATGCGCAGGTTCGCGGGGCCGCGCGGCGAGTAGTCGGCGGGGTGCGGCTTGCACTGGTGTTCGGGCAGCGTGAGGATCGATGCGTCCCAGCTGTCCCCGTGCAGGCGGCTCGCCTCGTTGATCGGCAGGCCGAGATAGTCGCCGATGTCGGGCCCGGGAATGCGCTCCGGCTGGTCCTCGTGAAACCGCGGGGCCCACTCGCCCGACAGATCGGTGCCGATGGCCGGCGCGGGCGGACCCTGCGCGATGACGGGAACGACGACGCTGGCGGCCGCCGCGACCAGCAGCGCGAAAACGAACGCGGTCGAATGTTTGTGTGCCATGTCAGTTCCAAACCCGTCGCGCCGACCGGTGGGCGACATTCGGCGACATTTTACGATTAGTGCACCCCGAACACCAGAAACCCGTTTGACATAGGGTGTTGCGCCGCCGGTATCGCCGGTTCAAAAGGATTTTCCAAAGAACTGGAGCACGCGGCCCCAATACATCACGCCGACCCAGAGGAACAGCGACACCGCCGCGCTCACCTTCGCGCCGGACGGCGCATCCTCCCCGGCTTCGACCCCGTCCGCCGCGCGTTTGAGGCCCGTGGCGTAGTAAAGGACGGCGTTCAGGCAGGCCAGGAGGATAAAGAACATCTTGGCGACGAACGACAGGCTGAGCGGCGGCCCGAGGTATTGACGAGGGTTCCCCGCGATGAAAACCATCCCGCTGCCGAGGCTCACCGCGAACCCCAGCAGCGCCCACGGCATCAGGCGCTGCAGCGGCGCCACCGGGAGCCGTTTGGCCACGCCGAGCAGTCGCAGGTCGAGGATCCCCGCAAAGCCCACCAGCACCGCCATGCCGATGAAATGCAGGCTCTCGCAAACAGGAAGGATCCAGCTGGCGGTCATGTCAGAAGTACGCCATGTAACGTCCGGCCGTGATGGCGCCGAACCAGAAGAGGATCGACGCGGCGGCGAGGTATCGGGTGAAGGTGTCCACGCGCACGGGATCGCCGGCCGACCGGAACACCCGGCGCCGAATCGCAATCGTGACCGCCGCAGCGGCAAACACCAGGGTCATCTTGACGAGATAGGCCGGGTTCTCCAGCTTCGCGGTCGCATCGCTGAAGAACAACACCGCGCCCGACACCGCGTTGACGGCAAACGCGATCCAGATCACTCTGAAAAACGGGTCGAAGGGCGCCAGGGGGATGCGGCGCCCGACGCCGAGGATCCGCAGATCGATTGCGACGCTCGGTCCGACGGTGAACGACAGCCCGACGGTGTGCAGAAACAGCAGGGCCGGGTAGCCCCAGAGCGACGGCGATTCCTTCAGCCAGATCGCCCACGAGCTGCCCTCGATCGACTGCAGCCAGCCCATCATGACTCGTTGAACCTGTTGATCAGGTACGCCGCCACGGCGACGACCAGCATCACTGCCGATACGACAAGGCAGACGGTGAGCCACAACGGCAACACCATCTCAGAACGCGTTGCCGATGAACGGCAGCATGTGGCCGCAGTACAAGACCGCGGCCCACAGGACGATCGCCGACGCCGCCGCAATCTTCGATGGCAGCGGCGCGTCGTCTCCGGGTCCGATGGCCCAGACGTCGTCTTCGAGCATGAAATACAAAAGGTTGATCCCGCCGAGCACGACGAAGAAGATCTTCCAGTAGAACGCCTTGTTGTGAATGTACTGGGGCAGCGCGCCCAGGAAGAACAGCAGGCCCGTCACGAGATTCAGGCCGAAGCCGAGCATCCCGAGCGGCAGCAACTGATGCACGGCCGCGTACGAGGCACGCCTGGCCACGCCGAGCAGCCGAAGATCCACGATCAGCACCACCGTGAACAGGAGACTCAGGCCGATGAAGTGCAGCGTCTCGGCCGTCGGCCACACCCAGGGATGGCCCGACACGAACGTGCCGATCGCCTGCGCCGTGCCAGCCGCGGTCTCGAGACCGGTTGACGCGAACGCGAATCTCCGCGTGGTGGATCTCGCCGCCGAGCTCGGCGGCCCTGGCCATCAGTCCGAACGCCACCACCGCGAACAGCAGCACCACCGGCAGCTGCCAGCGGGCGAGCCTCGCCGCGCGGCGCCATTGCCAGAGCGCGAGCCAGGCGACGAAGCCGGTCGTCTCCATGAACACGAACGCCAGAAGCGCGGCGTCCTCGTGCGCGCGAATGGCGCGCGGCGCGATGTCTGATCGGTCCTGCACGACGGCCTCGGCCGCATTGCCCGACAGGTAGGCCGCGATGGCGACCACTGCCACGACGAAAAACATGACGAGGCCCGCGCGTGTGAGATCGTCATGCCGCTTCAGCCGTGCGACGACGAACAGCGCGAGCGCGACGCCGAACCCCACCGTGGGCACGTGGTTGAGCCACATGTGCAGGTGCGCCGGGTTCGCCATCATCTGGAGCATCATTGGTTCGCGTAGCGGCCGGCTTCAGCCGGCCGAAACCGTCCGCCTGAAGGCGGACGCTACGTACAATCGAACAACTACAGCCCGCTGACCGGCCCGACGTACGCGAGCAGACGGCCGGCGGTAATCGCGCCCAGCCAGCACACGAGCGACGCGGCAGCGAGCGCCTTCGCTCCGGACGTCACCAGCACGGCCTCGGACTCGGGCCCGCGGAACACCCGCGCGTCGATCGCGCGCCGGACGATGACGGCCGCGAAGATGAACGCCATTTTCACGAAGAAGTCGGGGTTCGCCAGCTTCGTCGTGGCATCGGCGAGGAGCAGGATCGTGCCCGTGGCCGCGTTGACGGCGAACGCGACCCACAGCAGCGGCAGGAACCTGCGCATCGGCGCCAGCGGAAGCGCCGGCGCGAAGCCGAGGATGCGCAGGTCGATGCCGGCCGCGAGGCCGACGACAACCGCCATCCCGCAGGTGTGCAGCAGCAGGACGCCCGGGTAGGCGAACAGCGATCGCGACTCGCGGACCCAGGTCGAGAACCCGGTTTGCTCGAGGTATGCGAAGAGCTCCAACTACTGCTTCGCCGGCACTTCGACCGGCGGATCGATCTTGCAGGGCGACGGATTCCATTTCGCCCCGTCTTTCTCGAGCTTGAAGTGCGTGCTCGTGATGAACGGCACCTGCAGGTACTTCGGATCCTCCACGACCGTGCGCACCAGCAGCACGACGTCGCCGTTGGGCTCGGGCCCGACCTTGTCGAAGTATTCCGTGATCGTCGCGGTCTCGCTGTAGGGCACGCCGTTCTTGCGCAGGTAGCCCTCGCGGAAGTTCGTCGTGACCACGTGCAGCGCGCCGCCGCGCGGCGCCGGAGCGCCCCGGCCGCCGCCTCGCCCGCCGCGGCCGGCCGGCGGAGGCACCGGAATGCCGTTCCGATCGACGGCGACCGACTGGCCGGCGATTTCCCAGTCGGCGGCGGAATAGCCCTGCCAGGTCTTCGGCGTTTTCGCGCCGGCCGCCGGCGCCTTGTTCGCGAAGTTCAGCAGGCGCGTCTGCGTGCCCGCGTCGAACTCGAGCTTGAGCGTCGTGTCGTCCTGCCACGTGATGTGCATGCGGCCGGGCATGCGCATGATGTTGCCCACGCCGTACGGCTTGCAGGCCAGGCCCGCCGCTTCGTCCTTCGCCAGGTTCCAGGAATCGGCAACGCGACGGCCTTCGTCGGTGATCGGCACGCTCGCGTAGTCGCCTTTCGGCGGCGTCAGCATGCGCCAGCGCCAGTCTTCGGTGATGAGCGCCACCCAGTAGCCGGTGATGTCGATGGGCGCGATCGTCCGCGGCGTGCGCGGGGTCGCCGGCGGAGCTGGCGGCTGTGCCGCCGGGGCTGCCGGCTGCTGCGCGGCCGCACCCATTCCGGCGGCGAGCGCAATCGCGAACGCGTACGCGATTCTCGTTTTCATCCAATCACTCCTAGCGGACGACCGGTTTGCCCTTGGGGTTCGAGAGATCCTTGAACACCGCCTCGACGAAGCCGGCGGTGGTCACGAAGCCGGTGTCCGATCCGTAATGGAGGTCGTAGTCGAGCGTCGGCCGCGCCGCCTTGACCTGATCGATCGTCAGGCCGCGTTTGATCATGTCCTGGATACGATCGCGCACGATGGTCACCATGTCGCGGTACTCGAGGACGTCGGCCTCGTCGCAGATACGGCCGTGCCCGGGGATGACGAAGGTGCCGCCCTCCTGCTCGTGCGCCGGCACAGCGATGTCGAGGATGCGGTTGAGCGCGTTCAGTTCGCCCTGGATGCTCCCGCCGTTCGCCTGATCGATGAACGGATACGAGGTCGTGACGAATACGTCGCCCGCGACGACGACATCGGACTTGCGCAGGTGCACGATCGAATCGCCGTCGGTGTGCGCGGCCACGTCGTGAAACAACATCACGGCTTCGCCGTTGAAGTAGATGTCCTTCTCCTCGGGGAAGTACGTGTCGGTCGGCCACGAGGCCGTCGCGATCTTGTTGGCCGGGGCGCTCATCCGGGTAAGCACGTTCTCGTGGGCGAGGATCTCGGCGGGCCCGCCGCTGGTCTTGCTGCCGGCCTTGGCGACGGCTTCGTTGCCGCCCGTGTGATCGGGATGGAAGTGCGTGTTCAGCACCCACCGGATCGGCTTGTTCGAGAGCTTCTTGATCGCGGCGATCACGCGCTCGGCGTTCTGCGCCAGCCCGGTATCGACGACCAGCACGCCGTCGTCACCCGTCTGCACGGCGATGTTGCCACCGGCGCCGACGAGCATATAGACGCTGCCCTGCACGTGGATCGAGGCGAGATCGCCATTGGCGGGCGCCGGCCGCGCGGCGGGCGCCTGCGTGGACACGCGCGGGCCGGCCGCGACGCCGCCGAGCAGCACACACGCGGCGAAGAGTTTCCTCTGAGTAGTCATCAAACCCGGACTCCTTGTTCGATCGATGGGGCTATTTCGACCCGGCAGCCGCGGCAGGCTTCGACGGCTTCGGCAGCGTTTTCAGCTTCGCCATGTACTCCGGGTACGTCGTCTCGGCGCCGCCCTTGGCGGCGTCGACGGGCACGCCGTACCGATACGCGAAGTCGCCATCGAACGGGCTCTTGCCAGGGAGATAGTTCGGGACGGCGCTGTGCGGGCGATCGACGATCTCGTCGACGTATTCGCACGGCCACAGCCAGTTGCCGGCGGTGCGCTCGTTGAGCACGAACTCCTCGCTGCGCCACAGCGGTTCGGCGAGGTAGACGGGATCAGTCCACTGCACCAGGTGCGTCATGATGTTGCCGTGCCGGATGAAGTGCTCGATCATCGTGGACTTCTCGCTGTTCGGCACGCCGTTGCGGCGAATCCACTCCTGCTTGATGTGCGTGGTGTAGACGGTGAGGATGTCGCCTTCCCATTTGCCGGTCGAGAACCCCTGCCACGTGTGCGGCGCGAATTCGGGCGGGTGCGGGCGGCCGTCCATCCAGATCGTACGGCTCTGCTCGTACGTATTGAGATACACCTGCAGGGCAACGAGCTGCTGCGTCTGCGGATCCTTGTCTTCCCACATGCGGAACTGAATGGGGCCGTGAAGAATGTAGGGCCCGTTGTGCACCTTGCACTGGTGCTCTCGCAGCGTCAGGCGCGACGCGTCCCAGCTGTCGGCTGCGAGCCGGGCGCCATCGGTCAACGGCAGGCCCGTGTAGTCGCCGAGCTCCGGCCCGGGGATTCGATCCGGTTGATCTTCGTGATACCGCGGACTCCACTCGCCGACGAGGCTCACCTGCGCCCGCGCCGTGGCGGAGAGCGTCAGCATGGCCACGCCGGCCAGGATCACGCCCTTCCAGTTTCTCATCGGGCCATTCCTCATCGACACTGCTCCTATCCGCCGAACCCAATCCACCGGCCGCCCCACGCGACCGCAAACCACAGGCCCACCGACACGAGGGCAACCGACTTGCTCGTCCGGGGAGTCACCTGGACGGCGTCAGCGAGCGAGACGCGCCTGCGCAACGTGAACGTGAACAGCACCGCGAGCACGAGGGCGATCATCTTGATCCAGAACGCGGGGCTCGCGTAGCACTTGGTCGCCTCCGAGGTGTACAGCGACACGCCCGACACGAGCATCACGATCAGGCTGCCGACGAACCACGGGTGCGCATCCTTCGCGAGCTGCGCCACCGGCGTCTCGCGCAGGCCGAGGCCGAGCATCCGCATGTCCACGATGAGCACCGCGCCGCCAATCACCGCCAGCGCGGCGAGATGGAAGTACTCGATGATCGGGAACGCATACTGCGAATTGCGGATGGCGACGCCAAGCGTCGTCGCCTCCGACCATTTCGCCAACTCCCACAACATGTGCTGGAATCTCCTGCGTCCCGGTTCGCCCTACTGGGGGACGTCGGGAGCCTCGCAGCTCGCGAGGGTCCTGATGATGTGCGACTGATCCGGCCTGTCGCAGTCGAACCAGTTGTACGCGATCATGCGGCCGCAGAAAATGATCGTCATCCAGAGCACGAGCGACGCCCAGCCCGCGAAGCGCGCCGAACGCGGCGGCACCGGATCGCGGTCCCACGGCTGGATGCCGCGCGGATGAAACACCCACGCGTTGATGCCGGCCAGCACGAGCAGCAGCAGCTTCACGCGGAAGAAGATGTTCTGATACGACCGCACCGGGATGGCGTAGAACAGCAGGATGCCGCTGATCACCATCACGACGAACCCGAACGTCGTCCACGGCAGGATCCGCCGCGCGATCTGCGAAACCGGAACGTTCGTGAACGACAGGCCCGTCAGACGGAGGTCGAGCACCACGGCCAGGCCGACAAACAGGCACAGCGCCCAGACGTGAATGGATTCGACGATGGGATAGCCGTAGAGCGACTCGTGGAGGGCCACGCTCCAGGGCGTGTCCGCCATCCATCTGATGAAGCCGAGCAATATTTTCCTATCCCGTTCCCGGGAAGACCCCCGCAGAGGCTCATACGAGCGAACCTGGCAAAACGTTTACTGGGCGAAAGGCGCCCAAGATACTCGCACAAGGGGGGTTGCGACGCAAAAAACGCGCAAATATCGGGTGCCCACGCTAGACTGCTGACATGTGCCGGATGCGGGCGATCCTCATTCTCTGCGTGGCGCTCGCCTACGCCGGCGCGCCGCTGGCGCTCGATGTGTGCGCCCGGGCGTGCGCGAGCGCGGGGCCCACATGCCATCCCGCAGCACCAGCGTCCGCGCATGTGGGACACCTGCCGGCCCTGTGTGGTAGCGAGCACGACGTCGTGCGCTCGTCGCCGCCGGATGCCAGGAGTTCCATAATCCTCGCAAGTATCGGCGCCGCTGTCGTTGCCGCACAGCCCAATCCAATCCGGCCTCGACCGGTGCGCGAACGTTCCTGCGTCGCCAGTCCCCCTCTGATTCCCGGACTGTCCATCTCGTCCGGTCCGCTGCGGCTGTAGTGCGCTCGTAGCGTCCGCCTTCAGGCGGATGTCGACGGCCGGCTCAAGCCGGCCGCCACGAATGAGCGGAGGGCTGTCTCATGCTGCGATCCATCGTCTGTGCAGTGGCCGTGCTGACGTCGGTCAGTGCGGCGGCACAGGAACACGACCATTCCAAGATGATCATGACGCCAGCCACCGGCTGGCAGCTGATGCAGGACGGCGTGGTCCATCTCGAGTTCAACGATCAAGGCAGCCCGCGCGGCGGCAGGGAATTCGTCGCGCCGAACTGGTGGATGCTGATGGCGCAGCGAACGACGCCTCGCGGCACCATCGTGCTGTCGGGCATGCTGAGCCTCGACGCGGCGACGGTGGGCACTGACGGCTACCGGGAGATCTTCCAGGCCGGCGAAGTCTTCCAGGGACAGCCGATCGTCGATCGCCAGCACCCGCATGACATGTTCATGCAGGCGGCGGCCACATGGAGCACGATGATGTCGGGTTCGACGGGCCTGTCGATCACCGGCGCCGCATCGGGTTCACCCGCGCTCGGCCCGGTGGCGTTCATGCACCGTGCGTCGGCATTCGACAACCCGATGGCACCGCTCACCCACCACACCTTCGACGCGACCCACATCTCGTTCGGCGTGGTGACCGGCGGCGTCAGCCGCGGCCGGTGGACGGTCGAAGGGTCCGTGTTCAACGGCCGCGAGCCTGACGAACACCGCTGGGATTTCGACTTCGGCCCGCTCGACTCGGTGTCGGGTCGCGTCTGGTTCAGACCGAATGCCGAGTGGGCGTTTCAAGTTTCGACGGGCCATCTCGTGGAACCGGAACAGCTGGAGCCAGGCAACATCGAGCGCACGACGGCCACGGCGTCGTGGACGCGTACGCGCGGACACGACGTGTCGTCGATCACGGCCGGCTACGGCCGGAACGACACCAGCCACGGCGATCGCCAGGCCGTGTTCGTCGAGGGCGCCCGTCATTCCGGACGATACACGCTCTACTCGCGGCTCGAAGTGGTTCAGCCCGAGTTCGCCGCGACCGCCGTGCCGGTCACCGCGTTCACGGTCGGGGCCGTTCGCAACGTCTTGAGTGGATACGGACTCGAAGGCGGCATCGGCGGCGGGGTCACGTTCCATTTTCCTGCCGCGGAGCTCGAGCCGGACTACGGGCCTCACCCGGTGTCATTTCAGATCTTCTTCCGGCTCCGCCGCGCCGCGCCCATAATGAAGATGCCATGAGGCGCCGCCGCGTCATTCCGGCCATCGCGGCCTTGTTACTGCTGCCGCCGGCCATCGTCTGGGGCATCGGCCTGTGGGTGGCGCGGACCGAGGGCTTCAGCGCGCGCGAGGAGCCGCGGGTTGTCGAACGAATGATGGCGCGCACGGCGCGGCGCTGGGCCGTGCCGGCCGCGGCACGCAAGGCCGCCGAACCCGATCGCTTTTTCCCCCGAGGTGTGGGCAGAGGCACGCGCGCACTTCGCCGACCACTGCGCGTCGTGCCACGGCAACGACGGCAGCGGCGCCACGGAGCTCGGACGGAACATGTTTCCGCGGGCGCCCGACATGCGGCTGCCGGATACACAGAACCTGACCGACGGCGAAATCTACTGGGTGATCGCCAACGGCGTCCGGCTGACCGGCATGCCCGCCTGGGGCCCCGGCGGGCCCGACGATGCCGACACGTGGAAGCTCGTGCACTTCGTCAGGCGGCTCACGGACCTGACGCCCGCGGACCTCAAGGCCATGAAGGCGCTGAACCCGCGCTCGCCGGGGGAGTACGAAGAGGAACGCGCGGACGAACGGTTTCTCTCCGGCGAAACGCCTGAGGCGGCGTCGCCAGCACCGCACCATCACGATTAGAATAGGACTATGAAACAACTGGCTCGTGCATCCGCCGCACTGGTTCTCGGCCTGGCCATCTGCGTCCCCGCGCTCGCGCACGGGACCAACGCGCACGTCCGTGGCGTCGTGACGCAGGTGACGGCGAAATCCGTCACCGTGCAGATGGCCGACAACACCACCAAAACGCTGACGCTCAACGCGAAGACCACGTTCGAGCGGGCCGGCAAGCCGGCCACGATGACCGACCTGAAGGTCGGCGACCGCGTCGTAATCGACGTGCCGAAGAATTCGAGCGAGGCGCTCGAAGTGCAGATCGGCACGGCGCCCAAGGCCGCCGCCAAGTAGCGCGGCCTTTCGGTAGCGCGGGCCTTTCAGGCCCGCGAAACGAGGGAGAAACTGACCATGACCCGCAGTCGACTCCGTGTGATCCTGGGCGCGCTGGTGTGCGCGCTCACCTTTTCGACGTTCGCGACGCTTGCCACCGCGCAGACACCCAAGGGCGAGCACGCGTTCAAAGGCGTCGTGCAGAAGATCGACGAAAAGGCCAAGTCGCTGACGGTGGACGGCGAGAACGTCCCCGGCTGGATGATGGCGATGACGATGTCCTACACCGCCGACAAAGAAGAAGTCTTCAAGACGGTGAAGCCCGGCGATCAGATTACGGCGACGGTGAAGGACGGCGATTTCAAGACGTTGTACAACGTCAAGGTCGTACCGAAGGACGCACCGAAGAAGTAGACGGCGGCGTCACGCCGTTCAACCGGGCATACACGACCATCTGCCCGTAGTGATCGTAGCTGTGGAACGCGATGCCGGCGGCAACGGCCACCCGCGGCTGCGATCCGAAATACGTGCGGAGCGGGTCCAGCTGGTTGTTCTCGTTCAGTGACGCCATGGCCTTCCTGGCGTACGCGATCGAGCCCTTGAGATAGTCCACGATCTGCGTCTTGCCCTCGACGGTGTCCGGTCCGTTGTCACCGGCGCCGGGCCCGTAAGGCGATCGCTCCTCGAGCACAATCGCGGCGGTCATGTAGATCATGGTCGCCGCGTGCCTGACCTGCTCCGCGAACGTCCGCACCCCCTCGACCGAGCCAGCAGCCGGCCGGAACTCGTACTTGTCCGCAGGCATCGCTTCCGCGAGGCTCACCAGGTCGTGTTCGACCAGGTCCAGCTGTTTCTGGTACATGGCCGACACCGGGTCCACGCTAGTTCGCCGTATGGAACGCGAGCGTGACCCAGACGCTTTCCCATTCCGGGCCAGGTGGAAAAGACTTGGGCAGCCGCGTCATGTGAACGGTCTTCACCAGCCACGCGCCGTCGCGATCGATCGGAAGGGTCGCCCTGCCCTGCGCGTCGGTCTGACGCGGGATCTCGCCGCCGTCGACGGCCGCACTGACGGCCGCGTTCGGCACGGGCCGGCCGTTGACGAGCAGTTGAACGGTGAGGGTTTGTCCTGCGCGGAGTGCAGTCGGATCGGTGGCGGGCACCAGTTCCGCCTTGACGCCGACGGCTCGCGTCAGGTGCGCCGCGCTTCCCTCCCCGTTTCGAATCGCGAGCTTGGCGTACCGCGAATACCGTTCCTTGGCCGGTCTATCGCTCTCACCCGCGGCCCGCCGTTCCGCGGCCGCTTCAGTAAGCCCTTCATCTCTCAGATAGTCGTTGAACTCGTCCGCCTTCATCTCGATGATGCGCGGCGCGACGCGCATGACGGCCAGGAACGCGCCCCTTGCCGGCAGGGTGACATCGGCCACCATCGCGAGCTCACGCCGCTCGAATGTCCTGGGAACGGGGACCGCGGCAGACGGCCCGATGATGCGCCAGTCGTCGAACCAGTTCGCCGGGGTCTTGAAATCCTCGCGCTTCGGGAAATGCTCGCCGACGCCCGCGCTGATGCCGAAGGGCGTTGCGGGGTCCGGGCTCCAGTTCGAAGCGGCAAGCCAGAAGTCGTGTGCGGCGAGGCGTGCGGTCGCAAGCGTCAGGGCGACCGCAGTTGCGACACAGAAACCAGACCGCATGGTCATGCGTCAGGCGCCTGTCTGGCAGGCCTGAAGGCCTGCACTACTTCTTCCTTCTCGGCGTTCTGATCTCGGACTTCTCGATCCGGGCTCGCTGACGCTCGTCTTCCTCGACCGCCTTCCGGTCGCCGGGGTACCAATATTCCAGATGGCAGTTTTCGCAGGCCTTGTCGAGGTCTTCGCTGGCCTCGAAGAGTTCCTTGGCATCCCGCTTCTTGACGATTTCCATGACCTCAAGCGCCACGTTCCGGAGCGCCTGAATCTTGGCGTCCCACAACACCGGGTCGGCGTCGAGCTTGGCCTGAATCTGAGCCGGCGACAGTTCGGGTGGATTGGGCCCCGTGCTGTTGTTGACGTCGCCAGGCGGCGCGAATGGCCGTGGGAGCTTGAGGAGATCGATCGCTTCGGCCAGGCTCACGGCCCCGATCTGTACCTTCTCCCAATCTTCATCGGTCTTCGGAACGGTCTCCACCACCCCCTTCTTCGTGGCGTCGTACGTGACCGCATCGAAGATGTTGTCGGAAATGGGATCGATCGTGAACCGCATCAGCTCCTTGACCGAGACCACCGCTTTCATCTCCGTCCGGCCGGCCGAAGCCGCGGCAGGCGGCGCCGGCGCGGGCTTGGAAGAAGAAGACGTGCAGCTGGCTGTCAACGCCACGGCGTACACGAGCGCGGCCGCGATCAGGATGCGTTTACTGCCACTCGACATGAACGTACCTTACACCAGAGCCACCCACGGTTTCCTGTCACTTCAGGCCGACGGAGATGGTGAACAGGATTTGCCTGGGCCTCCCCGGGTCCGCCGTTTCGCCGTCCGCGTTCCAGTAGTACTCCTCGTTGAACAGGTTGCGTGCCGCGAGCGTCGCGCGCAGCGGGCCGTGCCGCCAGGTCACGGCCGCATCGACCAGCGTGTACGGGTCGATCTTGAACGTGTTCTCCCTGTTGGCCTCCATGGCGCTCGTGCTCTTGATGTTGACCGTTGCGTCCACCGACGGTGTCGGCCTGAAGCTCGCGCCCCAGTTGACGACGTAGTCGGGCGCGATCGGCAGCCCGTTGCCGGTCAGCACCTGGTCGCCGTCTTCGCTCTCGATGACGAACTCGCCGAAGCGGCTGTGGTAGAACGACGCGTTCACAAACGCCGATACCTTGGGCGTGATGTCCACGCTCAGGCCCGTTTCGACGCCGTCGTAGCGCAGCTCGCCGGCGTTGGTCGGGAAGAAGAACGGCCCCTGCCGCTGGCTGAGCACGACGCCGTTCTCCGTCATGTGGAAATAGGTGGCCTCGAACGACACGCGGCCGTTCGCCGCGTTCCCTTTCAACCCGATCTCGCTGTTGGAGATGTCCTCGGGCTGCAGCTTCACCTCGACGTTCGCCGGCGTCAGGCTGCTCGCCGCGCGCGGAGGCAGAAAAGCCTGCGAGTACGCGCCGTAGACGTTGACCGACGGCCGGCCGGCGGCTTCGGCGCCGAGCAGCCGGTACGTCGCGCTGATCTTCGGGCTGAACGCGCCGAACGTGTCCTCGGCCACGGGTCCGGTGCCGCGCTGGTTGTCGAGCGACATGTGATCGTAGCGGCCGCCGCCGGTGAACACCCAGCGCGGATGCGGTTCGATCATGTACTGCGCGAACAGGCCCGGTGACGCCGAGGTGGTACGTCCGCAGCGGCTGCGGATCGTGCATCCATTCCGACTCCGGCGGAATGACCGGGTTCAGGTAGTTGATCGGGATGCCTTCGTTTTCTTCGTCCGTGAACAGGAAGTCGGAGGCCAGCGTGCCGCCGGTGTGTTCGTACATGCCGCCGACGACCAGCGAGTTCTTGACGTTGCCGATCTTCGGCGTGAACTCGGCGCGCAGTTCCTGGTAGGCGATCTTCTCCTTCAGGTCCTGATCGAACGGGTACATCATCACCGTGTTGGCGACCGGGTCGAACGGCGAACCGATGAAGTCGCCGTCGTGAATGAACTGCTGCTGGACGTCGCGATAGCCGAACACTTCGACGATGCGCGTGGTCGGTTTCGGCTGCCAGGTGTAGTTGAACGTGAACCGGCTCTCGCCCTGATGATAATTGGGGCCCGGGAATATTGAAATTGGTGAGCCGGTTGAACCGCGGGTCGAAGATGTGCAGCAGCTGCCCTTCCATGATCGGCTCGTTGGTCGGGCGTGCTGTTGTCCGAGTCGACGTGGTTGAAGCTGACGCTGCCGAACGACTTCGCATTCGGCGAAAACGTGAACTTGCCGAACACCGCGGTGTTGCCGTCCGAGTAGTCGCCGCCGGTCTTCGTATCGAAGTAGCCGGTGTTGCGCTCCTTCCCGATCGAGGCGTAGAACCCGCCCCAGTTCGAGAGCGGCCCGGACACGCGCGCCAGGCCCTTGGCCGTTCCCTGCTGGCCGCCGGTGAAATCGACGTTGAACTCGGGCTTCGCCGTCGGGTTGGCCGTCAGGACGTTTACCGAGCCGCCGATGGCCGTCCGCCCGAAGAGCGCCGAGTTGGGCCCGCGGACGACCTCGATGTTGGTGGCGTCGTTGATCGTCAGGCCGATCACCCGCGATCCGTTGCGGGAGGTGGCCTGCGGCACGCCGTCGATGAGCAGCAGCGTGTTGGTGAATTCAGGATCGCCCCTCGGCATGCCGCGCAGCATCACCGACTCGAAGATGCCGAGCTGCGTGCTGACGACCGCGCCCGGCACGTGGCTGATGGCCTGCGTCAGCGTGAGGTCGCCGCGGCTCTCGATCGTGGCGCGGCTGATGATGTCCGTCTGCGCGGGAACGTCGCCGATGCTGAGCGGGGTCTTGGTGGCCGTGACCTGGACGCGCTCCATGAAGTTCGGGGTCACGTCGAGTTCGACGTCGATCTGCGCCGTGTCGCCGGCGCGGACCTGGACGGCGCCAGCGTGGGCGTCCACGAAGCCCGGGGCCTGCACGACGAGCATGACGGACCCGGGCGGAACGTTCTCGATGCGGAATCGGCCTGTCTGGTTCGACACCGCGGTCAGGCTGGTGCCCTCGAGGCTGACAAGCGCCCCGGGCACCGGCTGCCCGCTCTGCCTCACGGCGACCGAGCCGGCCACGGCGCCCGTCGCGCTGTTCTGGGCCGCCTGCGCCCGGGCCGGCGCCGCCGGAACCAACGACGCGATGAAGACGACCGCTGTCGCGAACCGGCACACTCGACGTGCTCTGAATCTCATCAGGCTCCCTCTGTTTGGAGTTAACGATCCGGCGAACGTTAACACCGCACACGTGTGCCTGAATCCTCCGGGAGGGTCACCTGTCGGGGTGTTACCGGTTAGTGACGCGTCATTGACCGTGTGTGACCGCATCACCGGGGCCACGAAGCGCACCGAGAAACACGCACGAACGCCCTTCTCTTGCAAATCAACTCGCCAAGATCGGTGCGTCGGGCGTATTCTCTGAAGCGAGGAGGCGCGTATGAGACCTACGCTTCCGATGCTGATTCTGGGCGTTGTCCTGGCTGGTAGCTCCCTACGCGCGCATCACAGTCACGCGGACTTCCTGCTCGAGCAGAACGTATCTGTCGAAGGCGCGCTCGAGCAGCTGACGTACGCCAACCCGCATGTCCTGCTGAGGATACGAACTGCTGAGGGTGTCCTGTACACAGCCGAATGGCAAGCAGCCTCGTGGCTCCAATACCACGCGCACGTGACACTGACCACTTTGAGGGTCGGCGATCACGTCATCGTCGTGGGGTCTCCGTCCCGCGATCCGGCGTCCCACGAACTGGTCCGACTGAAGGAAGTGCGCCGGCCTCGTGACGGGTGGACCTACCAGGTCGTTCAGGAAGGATCAGGCCCGTCGACTCCCAAGCACTGAACGCAGACGACGGCAGAATCCGAAGCTCCGGCAAGCCCCGCCTCGCTCAGAACGTGAACTTGGCCGCCAGCTGAATGAAGCGCGGCGCCGCGGCTGTGACGATCTGTCCGAACGTCGGGCTCACGATATTGCCGTCCACGGCCCCGGCGCCGTAGAACTGCGGGTGGTTGAACACGTTGAACGTCTCGAGACGCAGCTCGAGGCTGCGACTGTGTCGAACGTCAGCGCGCTTGATGAGCGCGAGGTCGAAGTTCTCGATGCCAGGCCCGTAGAAGAAGCGGCGCGGCGCGTTGCCGAGCTGTCCGAGTGCCGGCAGGCTGAAGCAGTCGGTGTTGAACGCCGGCCCCTTCGCCGGATCGTGATTGATCTTCAGATCGCAGCCGGGCGTGTAGTTCGGCGTGTCGAGCAGGTTGTTGTTGACGCCGTTGCCGAACGTGCCGAGCAGCGACGTGTCGGTCGGATCGTAGAGCGTCACCGGAAATCCGCTGCTGAACCGCGTCGTGCCCGAGAGCGACCATCCCGTCGCCAGCTGGCTCGTGCGAATCGAACCAGTGCGCGAACGGCAGTTCGTAGTTGTAGCTGACACGAAGTTGTGGCGCATGTCGAACGCCGACGGCGCTTCGGACGCCGCGACGTCGAACGGGATTCACCTGCTCGCCGAGATTCGACGACACGTCGACCGACTTGCTGAACGTATAGCCGGCCAGGATGCGTGGCCGGTCCCTTCGTGTAGCGCAGATTCAGTCTCGAGCGCGTTGTAGCGCGAATAGCCGATCGACGTCTGCTTCGTGACCGTTCCGTAGTCGGGCCCGAGCGCGGTGCGCGTGCCGTTGATCACCGTGCCGTCCGCGCGGGTGTAGACGCCGTTCTCGCCGAACGGTCCGCAGGTCGCGCTGCCGGGCGCGACCTGGTTCGGCTGGCTCACGCTGAGGCACAGCGCGGGATCGCCCGGGTTCGCCTGCTGCAGCACCAGCATGTTGTGGCCGCGCGTGCCGACGTAGCTGGCGGTCGACGACCATGTTCGGCGCCAGCTCGCGCTGAATCGAGAACATGAAGTTGGCGGAGTACGGCGTCTTGTTCGTCGAGCCGAAGAACGGATCGGCGTTCACGGGCAGAAACTGCGACCAGTCGATGTTGGTGACCGGGTTGCTCGGCGATGCGTCGAGCGGCGGGAACTGCTGCGGAAACCGCTGGCCGTTGTTGCGTGCCGTCGGCCGCGGTGATGAACGGCGTGTCGAACAGCGGCGGCGCCGGGCTGAGATAGTTGTAGCCGTACGGCGGGACGCCGTACATGATGCCGGCCGACAGGCCCTGGAACGCGGTGTAGAACAACCCGTAGCTGGCGCGGAGGCTGGTCTTCTCGTTCGGCGAGTACGCGACGCCGAGCCGCGGCGAGACGTTGCCGAACCGCGTCGGCGACAGGCCGCGCGCGATGCCCGTGTCGCCGGGAAAGACGAGGCCGAGCGGCGCGCCCGGATAGACGGCCGACTGCTGATCCGGCCACGATGGTCTGGATCTGGTTGTCCCGCTCGTACCACGGCGCCATGATGTCCCAGCGCAGCGCCGTAATTGATCGTCAGGTTCGAGCGCGCGCGCCAGCTGTCCTGCGCGAACACGCCGCCGTACTGGTTGCGCAGATAGAAGATGCCGCCCGACGACTGGATGTAGTTGCTCGGCACGCCGAGCAGGAAGTCGGCGAAGTCCGAGCCGGTCTCGGTGCCGGCAAACGTGAACGTGCCGTTGAACGTCGCGTTCGGCTCGAGCCGGACCTGCTGGAACTGGTACTGCCCGCCGACCTTCAACGTGTGCGCGCCCCACACCTTCGAGACGCTGTCCGCCAGATGCAGCGTATCGCCGGTCTGGTTGACGCCGGTGATCGTCACGCCCATCGTGAACGTGTTGAACACGAGGTTCTCGACGCCTTCGAACTGCGGCGCCAGCACGACGATGCCGGGCGTGCCCGGACCGGTGACGAAGCCCTGCGACGCGACGCGTCACGCCGAGGCCGCCGTTCGGCCGACCCACATCGTTGTGGTTGTGCGTGAGGCTGGCGTGAAAGTCGTTCACCGTGTTCGTGGCCGAACGTCTTGGCATCTTCGAACGACCAGAGCTGCGCGCGGCCGAGCGTCAGCGCGTCGAAGCCCGGAACGTTCGCGCCGCCCTGCTGGCCGGGATACGGATTGTCTGAGGCGGTAGTCGTCGAGGAAGTAATAGCCGGTCAGCAGCCCGAAACGGGTGTTGCCATCGACCCGGAACGAACCCTTGTCGTCGCGGACGGTCTGCGCGAACGCGCCGGTCGAGAGCGTGCTCGGCGCCGGCGTTCGGCGTCGGGCATGTACTGCAGCAGCTGCTGCGCCGGCGCCGACCACGCGCGCGCTCGGGATCGAACGCGTTGGGAAAGACGCACTGCGACGCGGTCGAGCAGCCCGGCGTGTAGTACGGTTCGCCCGGCGGACACCGGGTATCCGAGCCGCTGCGCGAGGACGTTCGCCCAGTACGATCCGTTCACGCTGCCGGTCAGCTGATCGGCGATGCCGGAGAAATTGCCCGACCGCGCTCGCCAGCGACGGCACCGGGATGTTGCCCGTCTCGATGCCCTGCGTCGTCCGCGTGGCCTGATAGTCGCCGAAGAAGAAGATCTTGCCCTTCTTGATCGGACCGCCGACCGTGCCGCCGGGCTGGTTCTGCTTGAACTCGGCCCGCTCCGGCGAGAAATAGTTGCGGGCGTCGAGGTTGGTGTTGCGGAAGAACTCGAACAGGTTGCCGTGGAACCTGTCGCTGCCCGACTTGGTGACGACGTTGACGATGCCGCCGTTGTAGTTGCCGTACTCGGGATCGAAGTTGTTCGTCAGCAGGCGGAACTCCTCGATCGAGTCGAGGTTCGGCACGACGCCCGTGCCGCCGTTCATGCGCTCCTGCACGTCGCCGCCGTTGACGTAGAAGCCGTTGGCGGTTTCGCGCTGGCCGCTGACCGACACGATGCCGGGGTTGAGCCCGCCGGACGGGCGCGACCGGCCCGGTGACGCCGGCCATGATCACGCTGTTGGCCTGAATGGTCGTCGTCGGGATGACGCCCGGCTGGATCGACAGCAGGTCCGTGTAGCTGCGGCCGTTCAGCGACAGCGTCGTCATCGTCGTCGACGGGACGACCTCGCCGAGCTGCGTCGAGACGGTGTCGACGCGGACCGCGTTGACGGAGACCGTGACCGTCTTCGCTCTGCTCGCCGAGCTCGAGCGTGACGTTGATCTGCACGCGCGCTGTCGGCGTCCACGGCGATGCCGGTCCGCTTCTGCGGCTTGAACCCGTCGATCTGGAACGTGACGTCGTAGCGGCCGACCGGCAGCTTGGGAAACGAGTACAGCCCCTGCCCGTCGGTGACGGTCGGTGAACATCGTGCCGAGCACGACGTTGGTCGCCGTCACGCTGACGCCGGGCACGACGCCGCCGCTCGGATCCTTGACCGTTCCCGACAGGCTGCCGCCGACCTGCGCGCTGACCGCCGTGCTCGAGTGCGCGACGAACGTGAGGATAAGGAAGATGAAAAGAACCGATCGAAACCGCTTGCCCAGGACTCGCCTCCCGATCGAACGTAGCACGCCGCGCGCGCGAAGCCTGCCGGTTGGCGCGGTCACGTGCCGGTCAGTGACCGTTCACTGACAGTCGATTCGTTGTGAGGCCGTAAGGTCGATATACTGGATGCCGTAAACGCGGCGCGATCACTGCACGCTTCCGGAGAAGCTGACCTGTCCGCGCCCCTGCGGTCCGTCCCACTCGACCGCGATGCGCCAGCGGCCGGCCATCGAGAACTCGCCCGCCGCCGCGTAGCGCCCGGGGACGTCGGTCCGCTTGACGTCGATCGTGCCGAACATCGGCATCCCGGGCATCGGCATGCTCGCGCTCGGCCTTCACGGCGCCGACGTCCACCAGCGCGCCGCGATTCGGATCGGAACTCGATGACGAACGCGTCCTTGCCGTGACGGAGCGCCTCGTGATCGGCCAGCAGCACGACCTGCAGCGTGCCCGCTCTTCACGCGCTCGAGCTCCGTCAGCGGCGCGCCCGCGCCGCCGCCACATCCGGCCGCGCTCACGGACGCCGCCATCACCATCGCCGCACACCACCGCATCGTCTTCACATCATCTCCCGCGCTGCGGGAATCAACAGAATCCGGGCATCGGCACGGACGCCACGGATGAGCGTCCCCGCCGGAAGCGCAATCGGCTTCCGGAACAGAAACGGATGGCGCTAGCGGTCCTTGTACCTCGTACAGCCAGACCAGCGGCTCGACGTCGCCGTCGGGACGCGCGGCGACGACCTGCATCGACGCGCCGCGCGGGCACGTGCTCCGGATACAGGCCGTCGAGCGTCACCGCGCGCTCGAGCGTCGTCTCGCCGGTGACGGCGATCGCGCCTCTGGGAACCGTAAAGGGCGCCGGCGTTTCGAACTTCGGCACCGGCGGCAGCGAGTTCGGATTGTTGCCGCGGGTGATGCCGCCTTCGACCCAGTCGGCGATGAGCCCGATCTGCTCCTGCGTCAGCCCCTGTCGTTCCGGAAGTTGCCGAAGCCCTTCACCGCGCCCCACGGCGGCATGCGCCGCGACAGCACGGTGTCCTTGATCGCCGACGCGTGCGGCTGCGCCTCCTGATACGTCATCAACGAGAACGACGTTCCGCCCTCGCGGTGGCACGACGCGCAGCGCTCGTAGACGATCCGCGAGATCTCCCGATTCCAGGTGATCGGCGCCCCGTTCGGATCGTGCGCGCGCAGGTGCGCGGCAGTCGCGAGCAGGACGGCCACAAAGAGAATGCGGCGTTTCATGGCAGTAGCAATTGATCCGATGCGCGCGTTCGACGATCGGCGGCCTTCTGCTGGCACTCGGCGCCGCCGGCGCGTGCAGACGCGCGGCCGAGGTTCCGCCGCCGGCCGCAGACGCGGCGACGCGGCGAACCACGAAGGCGCCCGCGCCGAATCCGTCCGTCGATCTCGCCTACGTCTGTCCGATGGATCGGGACATCCGGTCGAGCGGTCCGGGCAAGTGTCCGCGGTGCGGCATGGCGCTGGTCGCCGGCATTCCCGACCAGACCGAATATCACCTCGACCTCTCCGTGACGCCGAGGCCGGCGCGCCCGAACGAGACGGTCCGTCTCACGTTCGAGGTGTTCGATCCGTGGAAGGACCGTCCCGTCGAGAAGTTCACGGTCGTTCACGAAAAGCTCTTTCACGCGTTCATCGTCAGCCGCGACCTGCAGTTCTTCGTGCACGATCATCCGACCTGGGCGACGGGGCGTTCCACTACGACATCGCGTTTCCGAAACCCGGCATGTACCGGGTGCTCGGCGACTTCTATCCGAAGCCGCGGCGCCGCAGCTGATCACCGACACGATCTTCGTCGCCGGCGACGAAGCGCCGCGCCGCGCCGCTGGCGCGCGACTACTCGCCGAAGGACGCCGAGAACCTGAAGGTCGAGTTCTCGACGAGCCCGCGAGAGCCCGTCGCCGGCGTCACCACGCAGATGCGCGTTCACCTGTCGCCCGGGCGACGGCCTCCAGAAGTATCTCGGCGCCTGGGGTCACATGCTGGTCGCGAGCGACGACCTGATCGACATGATCCACACGCATCCCTTCATCGCCGACGGCAGCCCGCAGATGCAGTTCAGCCTCGTGTTCCCGCGTCCCGCGCGTCTACCGCGTCTGGGTGCAGTTCCAGCGCAACGGCGTCGTCAACACCGCGCATTTCGACGTCCCGGTCAGGCGCGCACCAGAAGTCGTAGCGTCGCGTCCTGAACTAGGCGGACGCCGTCGCGACCTCGGCTACGCCCGGCCGGACGCGCTCGCGCGCGTCGCCCACCACAGCCGGATGTCCTCGCCGATCACGAACAGACACGGCGTCATGAACAGCACGTGCAGGCTCGACGTGACCATGCCGCCGATGCTCGGCGCGGCGATCGGCTTCATGATCTCCATGCCGGCGCCGGTCGAGAACATCACCGGCAGCAGCGACAGGACGATCGCCGCGACGGTCATCAGCTTCGGCCGCAGCCGCGTGGCCGACCCGTCGATCACGGCATCGATGTACGACTGGCCCGTCCGTGCGGTGATCGAGCGCGCCCGGATGAAGATCACCATGATGATGCCGGTCTGCACGGCGACGGCGAACAGCGAGATGTAGCCGACGATCACCGCCGTCGTCATCGGATAGCCGAGCAGCCACTGCAGAAACACGCCGCCGACCATCGCGAACGGCACCGACAGCAGGATCAGCACGCTCTCCGCGACCGACCGGAACGCGACGACCAGCAGCCCGAAGATGATCAGCGAGCGTCAGCGGCACGATGAGCCGCAGCCGGGCGCGCGCCGCGGTCGCGTATTCGTAGAGCCCGGTCCACTCGATCGAGTAGCCGGTCGGGCAGCGTCAGGTTCTTCGCGAGAAGCGCCTGCGCGCTGTCGACGTAGTCGGGGCCGGTGACGTTCTGCAGATCGACGTAGATGTAGCCGGCGAGGCTCGCCGTTGTCGTTCCGGATCATCTCCGGCATCTTCCGCACCGACACGTCCGCGATGTCGCCGAGCGGCACCGAGCGGCCGTCGCCGGTCACGACCGGCGTGTTCTTGATCTTGTCGAGCGTGTCGATGTACTCGGGCGAGTACTGCACGCTCAGCGGGATGACGGTGTTGCTCGGCCTGCTTGACGCCGACGATGTTGTCGCCGCCGATGGCGTAGCGCACCGTCGTCATCGCCTCGTCCACGGTGACGCCGTGCTCGGCCATGCGCTCGCAGATCGTTCCGGACGTCGACGTAGTAGCCCTCGGAAATCCGCTCGGCGATCACCGACTTGGTGCCGGGCAGGCCGCGCAGCAGCCCTCGATCTGCTGCGAGATGTCCTCGATGACGGCGACGTCGGGTCCCTTGACCTTGATGCCGACCGGCGTCTGGATGCCGGTGCTCTGCATCATGACGCGCGCGCGGATCGGCTGCACCCAGGCGTTGACGTAGCCGATCGTCTCGGCCGCCTTGTCCATTTCGGCGACGAGCTTGTCCTTCGTCATGCCCTTGCGCCACTTCGACTTCGGCTGCAGCAGCACGGTCGTCTCGATCATCGTCAGCGGCGCCGGATCGGTCGAGGTGTCGGCCCGGCCGATCTTGCCGAAGACGCGCTCGACCTCCGGAAACGCCTTCAGCTTCTTGTCCATCTGCTGGACGATCCAGCCGGCCTCCCGGTTCGGCAGCCCCGGCAGCGTCGTCGGCATGTAGAGGATCGAGCCTTCGTCGATGTCCGGCAGGAAGTCCTTGGGAAACCGCGTCAGCAGGATCGCGGCGGGGATCAGGACGAGCATGCCGGCGGCGGTGAACGCGTAGCGGTAGCGGATCACGCGCTCGCAGCGCCGACCGATACGCCCGGACGGCCGCGCTCTCGCTGGAAGTCCGCGCGCGCGACCGTGTCGCGCTTGAAGATCCACAGCACGATCGAGCGGCAGCAGGAGCATCGTCAGCAGCGTCGAAAACGCCATCGCGAACGTCTTGCTGTAGGCCAGCGGATCGAACAGGCGCGCCTCGCGCTCCTCGAGGAAGAACACCGGCAGAAACGACGCGAGGATGATCAGCAGCGAGAACAGCAGCGGCTTGGTGACCGAGGCGATCGAGCGGATCAGGATCTCCTCGCTTCTCGGCGCGGCTGACGCGCGCCGTGCAGCGACAGCTCCGCCGTGCAGTTCTCGACGATGACGATCGTCGCGTCGGCGATCTCGCCGATGGCGATCGCCAGGCCCGCCAGCGAGAACAGGTTGATCGTCTGGCTGAAGCCGACGAGCGGCATGCGCGGTGAACAGCGACGCTGAGCAGCAGGATGGCGATCGGGCCGACCGCGGTGCGGATGTTCCGCAGGAACAGCAGCGTGACGACGATCAGCACGACCAGCTCGATGCCCAGCGTCTCGAAGAACTGCCGGAGCGTCGCCCAGATCCAGGCCGAGCGATCGTAGGTCGGTCACGATCTCGACGCCCTGCGGGCAGGCAGCGGCCGCAGCTGCTGCGAGCTTCTGCTCGAGCGACCGCGTGATCGCGAGGACGTTCTGGTCCTGCTCCATGATCGACGATGCCGCCGACGACCTCGCCGGTGCCGTCGAGATCGACGGTGCTGCGCCGCTGGTCGTAGCCGACCTGGAGGTAGCCGACGTCCTTCAGCGCGATCGGCGTGCCGTCCGCGCTGGCGGCCGACGACCAGCGGATCGAGCTTGTCGAGGTCCTCGGTGTTGATCGACGCCGCGCAGCTGGTAGTCGCGGTTGGTGACCTCGATCATCCGCCCGCCGGCTTCCTGGAACACGCCCTGGACGGCGGCGATCACCTGCCGGAGCGGAATGCCGGCCTTCGCCAGCAGCGGCGGAAAGATCTTGATCTGATACTGCTTCTCGAGCCCGCCGACCGACGCCACCTCGGCGATGCCGGCACGGTCTGCAGCGCCGGCTTGATCTGGTTCTCGTTCACCAGGCGCAGCTCGCGCAGATCGTGCAGCGCCCTCGCGATCGACCAGCGCGTACTGGTAGATCCAGCCCATGCTGCTGGCGTTGGGCCCGAGCGTGACGCTGGCGTCGGGCGGCAGCTGCGGCCGGATGGCGTTGATCGCGATCGAGCACCAGCTGCTGCACGCGCTCGCCGCGGCGCGCCGTTGCTCAGGATCACGTAGATGAACGAGTAGCCCATGTGCGACGAGCCGCGGATCGCCTGGATGTCCGGCGAGCCGACGAGCGCGCTGACCAGCGGCTCGGTCACCTCGCGTTTCGAGCAGCTGCGGGCTTCGCGGCCACTTCACGTAGACGACGATCTGCGGATCGGAGATGTCGGGGATGGCGTCGAGCGAGGCGGTGCGGATCGAGTACGACGCTGAGCGAGCACGCCGGCCGCGACGAGCAGCCAGACGACGGCCCTCCAGCGGATGACGGCTCTAATGAGCGCGAGTGATCATCGGCGTGCCGGCGGACCCTGGTCCGTGCCCTTCAGCTTGTGCTCGGCGTCGATGAAGAAGCTGCCGAACGTGACGACCTGGGCGCCGTCCTTGACGCCGTCGAGGACCTGCGTGTAGCAGCTCGCCCTGGATGCCGGTGTGAATCTCCTGCGGGCACGTACTGGCCGGGCTGCGTGCTGGACGTAGACGACGTGCCGTGTCGCCTTCCTCGATGATCGCCTCGTTCGGGACCGACAGGAACGGCCCGCGCTCGACGACGATCTCCATGACGTAGTGCGTGGTGTTCTGCCGGCCCGACGCCGGCGAGCGACGCCTCGACATGCGACGCCGCCGGCCGCGGCGTCGACGCGCGTCACGTACGCCTGGTACATCGACGACTTCGAGCTCGGCGGAAACGCGCGCACCCGCTGGCCGACCTTGACCAGCGCGGCATCGGGCCCGGACAGCGACGCGGCCGAGGATCTTTCCCGGTCTTGTCGATGGTGCCGGCGGTGCGGACCCAGGTCTGGATCAGGCGCGGACGTGACCGGCGCTCAACGGTCAGCGTGAGCGCGGCGGCCTGCGACTTCGGTGACGGCCGTGCCCTCGGGCCCGGCCAGGCGGGTGTGCTCGCGGACGTCCTGCGCCGCCGGTCGCATCCGGCGGCGCAGGCAGAACGATCACGAGCCGCGGCGATCAGCACCGCCGACGCGCAGCCCGAGCGCCGCTCAGTGGCAGTAGTTGTCCTTGCTGTCCATGATGTGCGTGCCCCATGGGAACAGGCCCGACATTGATCACCTTCTCGAACGCTTCCGTCTTGGCATCGATGATGACGACCGCGTTCTCGGTCGAATCCGCGAGATAGAGCTTCTCGTCCGCGGTGTCGGTCGTCGCCGTCTCGAGCTGGATGTTCGTGCCGATCTTGATGCGGCCGGCCGGCCGCAGCGTCTTCATGTCGTACACGTAGACGAAGCCGCTGGTCGAGCTGATGACGAACGCCTTGCCGGCGGCGAAATTGACGCCGGTCATGTTCGGGCCCGGCCTCGAGCGTGGCCGCCACCTTGTTCGCCTGCAGATCGATGATCGAGATCGTCTGGTCGCCGTTGTTCGGCGTGATCGCGTACTTGCCGTCGTGGCTCATGTAGATGCGCCACGGGTCCTTGCCGACGCGGATGATCTTGATGACCTTGTCCTCGCGCGGATCGATCATCGCCGACCACGCCCAGATCGCGTGTCGGCCGCGTAGAGGAACTTGCCGTCGTTGGTGATCTGCGGCGATGTTGATGCCCTTGATCTCGCCGAGATACTTCGCGGGATCGAGCTTCGCGACGCCGGGCACCGTCGGCCACCTGGATCTTCTTCAGCAGCTCGTGCCGCCGGACGTCGATGACGCCGACCCAGTGCGCGCCGTAGTTGCCGACGTACGCCTTCGAGCCGTCCGGCAGGAAACGTCACGTTGAGCGGCTCGACGAGCCCGGGAATCGTCTTGATCTTCGTCAGCGACACCATGTCGATCACCGAGATCGAGTCGCCCTCGGGATTGCCCTGGTAGTACCAGCGGCTGTCCGGCGAGAACGACAGGTGCTCGGGCGCGATGTCGACGTTGATCACCTTGACCAGCTGCAGCGTCTGCGCGTCGATGATGTACGCCTTGTTCGCGCGCGTGCCGCCGGTGACGACGTAGCGGCCGTCCGGCGACATCATCACCATGTGCGGGTTGACGTTGTTGCCGAGGAACGTCTTGCCGACGATCTTCTTGCGTCTTGATGTCCATGAACGCGATCTCGTTCGAGTCGCGATTGACGATCATGACGACCGACGTCGGATCCGACGACCTTCACGTCGGCCGCGCGCAGGCGTACGCCGGCCAGCGCGCCGGCGACGGCCGCAGCCAGCAGCGGTCGCGATGAGAAAACGTCTTGCCCTTGCCATGTGTGTCCTCCTGACCCGATGTGAACATCTAGAAGCTCGCCTGCAGCCGCACGCCCGGGACAGGAAACCCGAACGTCCGGCGTGCCCGCCTGGCGTCTCGAAGTACGTGCTGCAGGTGGAACGACAGCCGCAGCTTCTCGGTCATCTGGAAGTTGTAGTAGCCCTCGACCAGCTTCTCGTGGTCGCCCGCGTCGAGCGTTGGTCTGCGCAGTAGCCGATGCCCCAGAAGTCGAGCGGATTGAAGACCAGCCCGTTCTGAATCTGGAAGCCGAGCGCTGTAGAAGTTGTCGCGGTCGACGTCGCGCGTCAGCGCGAGCCGTACCGGCCGAACAGCGTCGAACTGGGTCGTCAGCTTCTGATCGAGGCTGATGCCCCACGCCTGTCGGCTGCGTCGCCGCGTGCTGTTGTCGTTGCGGAACCAGACGCGGTAGTTGCCTTCCGCCGAGCCCCGGCGGCCTGCGCCACGTAGTCGGCTTCGGCCAGCGAGAAGATCGAATCCGACAGATTCGTCGCGTCGGGGTTGCTCTGCTGGATGCCGACCTTGAAGTTGAAGCCGTTCTTCGGATCGAAGACGCCGACGACGCCGGTGCCGTTGCTCGACAGACCGAGCATCGGGTTGTTCACGAGCGCGTCGCTGATGAACTGGGTCGTCTCGTCGTTGGCCACCGCGTTGTGGTCGAAGTAGTTGGTCAGGTCGAGCCGGCCGGCGATCAGCGCGAGCCTCTGCGAGAAGAACTCGGTCCGCAGCCACGCTTCGCGCAGGTTCACCTCGTTCTGGCGCACGAGGCGCGCGGTGTAGCTGTTGAGCAGCGTCAGCGACGGGAATCTCCGCATCGGGCGGCGCGCCGCTGAGCCCGACGATGTCGGCGAAGAAGCTCGTGTACTGCGCGATGCCGGCCGAGAAGAGCAGGTCGGCCGACGCGAGCTGATAGGCATGGTTGTTCGCGTCCAGTCGGCGTCGCCCCTGGTCTGGTGCGCGAACTGCGTGACGCTGGTCGCGCTCACGCCGATCTCGATCGCTTGGCGTTCTCGTCGCCGAGCGCCTGCTCGAGCTTCTCGTTGAGCCTCTGGCCGGCGGTACACGCGCTCGCGCTGGTAGGTGACCTTCTTCTCGGCGCCCGGGCACCGGCTCGTCGTGCTCGTTCCCGTTCTTGTCGACGTAGACCTCGATCCGCTTGACGCGCGTCTCCGGCTCGGACAGCACCGTGCCGGATTCGAGCTCGGTGATGCGCTGCTCGAGCGTCTTGATGCGCTCGAGCAGCGCCGCGGGGTCGTTGGCGGACCCGCCCACGCCGGCGACCGGCGCCGCGCCGGGCACCTCGAGCGGCTCGAGCGTGACCGCCAGCGTCTGCGGCTGGTTGGCACCGTGATCTCCTGCGACGATCGCTCGAACCCCGGCGCGTCGACCTGCAGGACGTACTGCCCGGGCGGCACCTGGTCGAACGTGAACGTCCCGTTCGCCGCCGACGTCGTCGTCCGGTCGGGGGCCATGCCGGGCATGTTGGCGGGCATGGCCGGCGCGCCCGGCGGCGGCAGCACCCGGAGCGTCACGTCGGCGTTCGCGATGACGCCTCCCCGGGCGTTGGACACACTGCCACCGACCGTGGCAGTTTGGGCCGACGCCCCGGCCGCCGTCAGCAGGACGGCGGTCCAGGTCGCGGCCAGACAGAATCCCTTCATAGTGTTTAACCTCTCCGAGGTAACTGTTCGAGCTCGTCGGATTGAGAAGAGTGGCGGCAGTCGAGCGCCCCGAGCCTACTACGGCAATCCGGCAACGCGTCCACTGGACCGGTCACTTTGCGGTCAGTGACGCGTCAGTGACCCCGCCCTGACAACGCGATCAGCGCCTGCTTTGAGGCTTTTCGCTGATCCTACGGAGCCAGTCCGAGTTCCTCCGAGCGTGACCGACACGCCAGTACGGATCGTGATGGGGAGGGCGGGATAGCCGCCGACGGCCTGGTAGTCCTGATTCAGGAGGTTTTCGATGCTCGCATACCACTTGAGACGAGGGTGTAGTCGGTACGAGCCGCTCAGGTCGATCTTGGCGTATCCCTTGTCCATGCCCTGGTTGGGCAGCAGCAGGCTGTTGCCGAAGAACCCGTCGCTCAACAGCGTGCTGTCGTCCTGCCTGCCGGCGAAGTAGCCGGCGACGGCGACCTGCCCGAGGCCCTTCGAATACGTCAGCATCAGGTTGCCGGAATTCGCCGGCCTGCGGAACGGGCGGTTCCCGACGAGCGGCGAGAACGCGCCGATCGGCACCCCTGGGAACTTCGGGTTCGTCGACGGCGGCGCGCCGAACGCTTCCGTGACCTCCGCGTCGAGAAACGTATAGGAAGCGGAGACCCGCCAGTTCCTGGCGAACGCGGCATCGCCCGAGAGCTCCAGCCCACTCCCGGTCGTCGACTGGGAGTTGACGTAGGCGCCGAACGGGGTCGCGTTTGCGACTTCCGGCGGCACACCAGCCTGCACGAGCGCGTTCTTGCCGAGGAACTCGAGCAGGTCGTCGAACGTGTTGTGGAAATAGGTGGCCCGTACCCGCAGCTGCCCGCGCATGAATCCCTGCTCGACGCCGACATCGAGATTCCGGGCCCGCTCAGGTCCCACCGGTCCGACCCCGAGCGCCGCCGCCTGGGCTGGCGGCAGGAGCGGCAGCAACGCGTTCAATTCCTGGTAGATCGAGGGCGCCTTGATGCCCTTGCCGGCATTGAACGTCAGCTTCGTGTCGTTGGACCGCGTGGCCGTCGAGCTCTGCAGATAAAACGCGACCGACACGCGCGGCGACACGGCGTTGCCGTACACCGCGTTGTGCTCGTAGCCGAGGCCGCCACTCGCGAACAGACGTCCGGCCGTCACGCGTGCTTCGCCGAACAGGCCGCCGTTGTTGCGCTCGCTTTCCGTCTTCGGACTCGACGCGCCGCCCGATTGCGTGAACCCCTGCTCGTTCTCGAATCGACCGCCCCCCGACACCGTCAGCATCGACGCCGCATGGTAGGTAATCTGCCCCGACAGCGCGTTGCGCGCGGTGTGCCCGTCGAAGAGCGACGGGTACTGCCCGCCATAATCGAGAATCGCCTGTCCGGTCACCGCGTAGCCGTTCGCGCCCGTGATGGTCACGGTGTCGCCGAGATAGTTGGCTCCGAACCCGAAGGGGTCGAACGGCTGTCCCGTCGGCGAGGGGTTGGCGTAGTGCGTGTTCTGGGCCATCGAGGCGAACCGGATCGTGCTCTGCCACCGGTCGTTGATCTGCGACTGGGCGGCGACGGCGCCATAGGTGAAATCGCCCTGCTGCTTCGAATCGTCGGGAACCCCGTAGAAGAGAATCGCGTTCGGGCTGCCGTACTTCGTGTCCGCGCGGCGGATCGTGCCGGTCAGGTCGGTTCCGTGGCCGAGGGCGACGCTGAACCGCCCGGCGTACGTCCCGTTCGTGAACTCGTTGTTCGGGACGTCGTTGTCGGTCGTGAAGTAGCTGTAGTCGGAGAAGTAATCGAAGCGGCCCGACGCGCCGGCGATCGCGACGTCGTTCTTCATCGTGCCGAGGTTCCCGCCGTCAATCGCGTACGTGAATTCCGGCACGCGCGTCCGACCGCGACGCGTCGTGATGCTGACGACGCCCGAGAGGCTGTCCGAACCGTAGATGACGCTGTTCGCCTCGCGAAGGACTTCGACGGAATCGACCCCCGTGACGGACACAGACGAGAAATCGAAGCCGCCGCCGATGTCGTTCGCGGCGACGCCGTCGATGAGAACTTTGTTGAAGTTCGAGGCGCCGCCGCGCACGAACAGCGAGGTCACGCCGCCCCGCTGCCCCGCCTGGGCGACCTGCGCGCCGGGCACCAGCCGCAGCGCCTCGAGCACATCCGGCTTGCCCAGCGTGTCGAGCGTGGCGGCATCGATCACGGTGACCGAGGCGGCAATCTGCGACGGGAGCACGCTCGTCGCCGCCGCGGTCACCGACACGTTCTGCTCGAGCGGACCGATCGGCAGGGCGAGCTCGATGCTCACGTGCCCGGTTCCGGACACGAACATCGGATCCGACGTGCGCGTCTGAAACCCCGTTGAGCTCGCCTGGATCCGATACCGCCCCGCGCTCAACGCGTCGAACGTGAATGCGCCGTCGGCGTTCGAAGAGACTTCCTTCACGGCCTGCTCGCCCAGCAGCAGTTTCACGGTGGCGCCGCTCACGCGCGCGCCGAGAGGGTCGACGACCGTTCCGGCGATGGTGCCGCCGTCTTGCGCCCGCACGGGCAGAGCGGCGAGCAGCATCAGGGCGGTGAGAATGAGACGAAAGAACGTACGTGTGGTGGAGGGCATGCTTCCTGTTCTCCGCAGAAAGTCGAACGCGTTGGTGTCTGGGTAGGTCTCCTGGCTCGGAGGTGCAGACCGTTGGTCTGCGGCTGCTTCACCTTCCCCGGCCGATGGCCGAGTGGTCGTTCGAAGCAGCGTCCTCACTCACAGTGGCGGGACCGCGCCGGCTTTTCACCGGACTTCCCTGTTATGCCCTCGTGGGCACCCAGACAGGGACGGGAGTTATACCATCTCGCGCACGAAGGATCAACCGGTCGGCGGGTTACGGACGGGAGGGCCTGGTGTGCGGCGGCTGCGGCCCGTACAGTTCGCCCAGTTGCCGGTCCACTTTCTCCAGCAACGCCGGATCGCCCGGATACCAGTACTCGAGGTGACACGCTTCGCAGGCTCGATCGAGGTTGTCGCTCGCGTCCCAGAGTTCCGCGGTGTTGCGCTTTTTGACGATCTCCAGCACTTCGAGGCCGACATTCCGCAATGCCTCGATCTTCGCATTCCACAGCACGGGATCGCGTTCGAGCTTGGCTTTGATCTGAGCGGGCGACAACTCGGTCGCCTCGGGGCCCGAGCTGTTGTTCTCGTCTCCCGGAGGGGCGAATGGGCGCGGGACTTTCAGCAGGTAGACGCCTTCGGCGATCGTCACCGCGCCGACGCGAATCTTGTCCCAGTCCGCGTCCGTCTTCGGCACTCGTTCGACGGTCCCGCGCCTGGTCGTCTCAATCTTCACGGCGTCGAAGATGTTGTCGGAGGCGGGGTCGAGCATGTCGCGCATCAGTTCCTTGACCGACACCACCGGCTTCATGTCTCCCCACAGGACCGGCGCCGCAGGCGTCGCTGCCGTTGCGGCCGGCGAAGCCGGTTTCGGCGACGAACATGCGGAGAGCAGCACGCCCACGCAGAACAATCCGACGACGACACCAGCCAGGTGCTTATGAATTGTCTTCATCCCGTCCACCACAAACGACTGAGCAGTCTACTACGGCAGCGGAATCCACTCGCGCTTACGAGGGGTTGCTGCTTGTGGGACACTAGCAGCTGGACTCTTCCTTGAGGCTTAACGTGCTTTGCGATTCCAATCGACCTCTCGCCATCTCGGTGGCGCTGCTTCTCGCGGGTGCTCTGGCATCCGCCTGCTCGTCCCCGAAGCCGGTGCCGGCGCCCGCTCCCGCGGCCGCGCCGCAGGCGCTCTGGGGCGACATGAAGCCCATCGTCTCGGTGAAGGAACTGATGCAGGACATGATCGATCCGGCCTCCGACTTCATTTTCGATTCGGTGAGCACGGTCATTCAACCCGACGGACGGGTCGTCGAAAAAGCGCCGAAGACGGATGCGGACTGGGAGCGGCTGCGCGTCGGCGCGGTGACGCTGGCGGAGGGAATCTATCTGCTGAAGGTCCCCAGGCCCTTCACGCCGCCGGGTGACGAGAACAACAGCGTCGGCCCGGACGCCACTGAGCTCTCTCCCGCGCAGATCCTGGCGAAGGTCCAGAAGGATCCGGTCGAGTGGAATGCCAGAATCGAGGCGCTCCGCAACGTGGGACTCGAAGTCCTGGAGATCGTGAAGCGGAAAAACACGAAGGAGTTGTGGGACGCGAGCGAAAATCTGGACGTGGCCTGCGAACAGTGCCATGCGAGCTACTGGTACCCGAAAGAGGACGCCGAGTTCTATCGCGTGCTCAATAAGAGGCTGAGCGATTTCTCGCGCTCCGTTCCGAGTGGTGCCCGCGGCAACAATCAGTGACTTGTCAGTGACTGCGACTTGACCGGTGGAGTCGTGGATTGAGCCAGACAGGCGGGACAGAGACAGTCGGAGTACTGCTCCCGGAGTGCGGCTCTGGACGCGGCGTCCAGCTTGACCGTCCAGCACCAGCAGCCGAACAACCCTCCGCAGTCGAACGCCTGCCCGCACTGCTGACACCGTTTTTCGCGAGCAAACATGCCGGGCCTCAGGTCTTCGGCGCGGGCGGGTAGGCGAAGTCCACGACGGTCGGCACGCCGGGCTTCACGTCCACCGTCTTCGTGAGCGTCCCGAACTTCTCGTGCCACACGCTGATCGTGCGCTTGCCGGCGGGCACATTACCGAGCGTGAACGATCCGTCAGCGCCAGTCACCGCGAAATATGGATGATCGACGATACCGATCCAGGACGTCATCCAGCGGTGGACGTCGCAGCCGATCCGCAGCATCTCTTCGTCGAGCAGCTTGAAGTCGTGGGTGAGGCCGGCGAGGGGCTGCCCGACGTTGAAGCTGTTGCGATGGTTCGAGTTGCTGTGGACGTTGTGCAGCAGGTTGTCGCTGTTTTTGACGCGCAGCATCTGGCCCACCCGCGCGCCGATGACCCGCGGCTGGTAGAAGCAGGCCTTCTGATCGAGGAGCACGGGCTGCGACGGCACGGGCGTTCCCGGGAACGAGCCGTCCAGTTTCACGAACGCATTCATCAGGCCGCCATCGTCGCTCGTCGCGACGACTTCGTCGACGGGGCCAGGCTTCTTGCCGGCCCACATCTTCGCGCACATCGGGTCCATCCCCATGCGGATCACCCGGTTGCCGGGCGGCTCGCCGTTCAGCTTCACGCCGCCCGCGGAGCGTGCCGGTTCCAGCCTGGGCTGCGGCTCGGGGCACCACAGCCGCTGAAAGAACGATCGCCAGCCCGGCGATGATCGCCGCGCGATACGTCATCTCTTCATTTCTTCCTGACGCTGCCAGCGCCCTCGATCCGCTCCGCGTCCGGCGGATACCAGTACTTGAGGTGGCACGTCTCGCACGCGTTGTCGATGACCTCGCCGGCGTCGGACAACGCGTCCGCGTTCTTCGCGTCGATCGCCGCCATCGCCTTCATGCCCGCGTCGTGCAAGGCGCCCGCCAGCTTGACCAGCGTATCCGGGTCCTCATCCATCACCCGTCGGATCGCCTCAGGGCTCAGCTCGATGCCGGGGTTTTCGGACTTCTCGCCCGGCTTGGCTACCTGGCGCCCGTCCATGATCAGCAGGTTCGTGGCCTCCACCAGCGTGACGGCCGCGCGCCGCACCATCTTCCAGTCGTCGTCTGTTCGGGGGCGGCGTTCCTCGGTCCCTTTGCGGGTGACGATCGTGGCGACTGATTCCCAGAGGAAATCGGCGGACGGGTCGACCATCGAGTCCATGATGTCCTTGATGGTGGCGGTCGTGCGGAACGGCGGCTGCTTCTTTGCCGCGGGGGCTGGAGCGGGTGCCGAACAGGCGGCGGCGACCAGCACGGAGACCGCGGCCAGCACGAGCCAATGGAACGTCCTCAGTCTCATTCGCAACCCTTCTTCAGCGTGGAGTCACCCGAAAATGGCGAAGGGCAGGCGGGCAGGATCGAACCTGCCCGCCTGCCCCCGACGAACGCAAATTTGGTCATCCGGTCATCTAGTCAGCTGGTCATTGATTGGGTCATTGACGGCAACTGACCAGATGACCAAATGACCAAATGACCAGATTCACCTGTCTAGTCGAAGGTGCCGCCCCACTTCCAGCCGTCGGACGGCCGGGTGATGGTGCGCATCCGCAGGCGATGGTCCTCGGGATTGCGGCCCGGGTTGCCTGTGATGATGACGTGGTCGCCGGGTTTCAGCGTCTCACGCGTCACGCCCTGGCGGTTCAGCTGGAGACCAGCGCCCCACTCCACCGCGTAGCGCACGACGTTGCCCGTCGCGTCCTTGCCCTCGACGTGCACGAACGAATGCGGGTTGCGGAAGAGGAACTGCACCAGTTCGCCCTCGACCGTTTCCGTCTTGTCCTCGAAGTACGTCGCGGCGAACGAGTGGTGCGCGGAGACCGGCTTCGTCGCGTAGACGAAGGCCCCGACAAACGCCGTAGCTGTCACTGCCAGAAGCAACTTGTGTTTCATCGCCGTCCTCCAGAGCCTGTCGGCCCCCATTGAATACGCAACACCATAACACGACGCCGGACGATTTCTTACCTCGGAGCGGTCAAAACGCGGTCAGTGACTGGTCTGTGACCGCCGCGAACATGCGTCTTTACGGATTTTCAACGTTTTTGCGGGTGCTTCCCGCGCCGAGCGGCGACTTGGCCAGCTGAAGTTCGCGGTGAAACAGGTAGGTAATATCCACCGGCGTGTCGTCCATGGCCTTGACCTTCAAGACCACCTGGTAGAAGCGCGGCAGCGAACCGCCACGACCCTGCCCCTTGAGGCTTGCCACAAGCTGTTTGGCCAGATCGGGGTCGGTCAGCGCCTGCACCGCGCCCATCACGCTCGCAATCGTATTGCCCGACAGATACAGGATTTTGCCGTTTCCGTAGAGTCCCGGCAGGTTGCTGATGAGCGCGTGGCTTTCCTCGAATTCCTGGCCGCCCTTCGGAAACACGTCGCCGAGAAACGCGGCCTCGCCCGGCTGCGGCTTCAGGTTCTTCACGCCTTCGGGGGTGAGGACAAACGGCTGATCGATCGGGGGAATCGCCTGGATTTGTGGTTTCCCGACCGTCGAGCCGACGAAGATGACGTCGCCCATCGCGATCTCACCCATCGACAGCAGATCGCTGCGGATAGGAAAGACATTTCGCTTTCGCTGTCCGAGAAACTGGCCGAGCAGGAACGCGGCGTTCGCCGTGCCGACGCCGGTCACGCCCGAGGTGGTGGCCGACACGGCGACGCCCTGAGCGCTCGCGTGGAACGGATCGGTCGACAGCGTGACCATCAGCGGGCGATCGGACGACAGGAGCGGGCCCCACAACTGCTGAAGCTCAGGCGTCCACGGCAGCTGAGCGCCGGTGGCCGCCGTCTTCTCGGCGCGCGACAGCCGGACACCGAAGTACGCGGCGGACACGACCGCGAGCAGGAGCAACGCGCCAAGCGCGATCTCGAGGGTGGACGCCTTCCCTCGGGCCGGCGGGGCAACTGGTTGCGGCGCCGGCACATCGGCGACGGGACGCGGCGCAAACGTGAGGGTGAAACCGCCCTTCGGCAGCTCCACGATGACGGGATCGTCCAGACCTTCGGTCCGGTAGTACTCCGTCAGCTTCTGGCGAAGCCGCCCGACGTGCATCCGCACGACCGACTCCTGGCGCGGGTCGTAGGAGGCCGGCTTGCCGAACACGTCCAGGCCGACGGTGTATTCCTTGAGGTTCTGCGCCTCGCCGGCGAGGGACTTCCCGGCGAGGTAGTTGAGGAGGTTCCGGTGAACTTCCGAGGTCTTGAACGCCTTGCTCGAAACGATGCGCTGAACCTGAGCCTGGTTCGCGTCCAGTTCGGGAACCATAACGGCCGATTTCCCAGGAACTTGCGCGTCTAAGACGGCGGCGTCTGTTTTCCCCACGTTTCGAGGCCTAGATTACCCTCCCTCGATGAATGAAGGCAAACAAGACGTAAGCGACGCTACTTCTTCGGAGCCGCCTTCGGCGGCGCCCCGCTCTTCACGTTGTTCTTGATGGCGGGAATCGTCTGCAGGTACGCCCAGATCGACTTGATGTCGTCGTCTGAGAACACCTTGTACAGTTCCCACGGCATGGGCGGCAGCAGGTCTTCGCCTTCCGGTTTCTTCCCGGTTCGGAGCGTCTTGATGAACGACGCTTCCGTATAGCGGCTCTTGAGGCCGGTTTCCGGATCGGGGGACAGGTTCGCGCCGTAGCTGACGCCCCAGGGTCCGGCCCACGCGGTGAGGTCGAGCGACGCGTGAATTTCGCTGTTGTTCTGCGACGGCGCCATCGTGGTCTGTGGGCGGCCCGAGAACGGCCGCTTCGGATCCGGGTGTTGCTGCGGGTCGAGTTTGGGCGAGTGACAGTCGTTGCAGGCCCCGATCGTCATCAGGTACTTGCCGCGCGCGATCTTGTCCGCATTCGCCGACGCGGCCGCCGGCTTCGACTGAGCCTTCAACGCGCCGCGCGCCCCACAATCCCAATCCGAGCACGCCCACACCGAGCACGCCCGTACGAAGAGCCCTTCTCATCATCAATCCTCCTGACAGTTGCGGGGGCGATTCTAACGGTTCAGGGTTCAGGGTTCAACGTTCAGGGTTCCTTGTTATATTCCCCCATGCTCTCTTCCCGCCTTCTCCTGGCCGGCTCGCTCGTCTTCGCAGCAGGCCACGCCGCGTGCCGCCACCTGCGAAAGCCTGTCGTCCGTGTCGCTGCCGAACGTCACGATCACCATGGCGCAGCCCGTGGCGGCGGGCGCATTTACGGCGCCGGGGCGTGGAGGAGCGGTCACGCGATTCGAGAACGTGCCCGCCTTCTGCCGCGTGCAGGCGAGCCTCAAGCCGACGAGCGATTCCGATATCCGCATGGAGCTGTGGCTCCCCGCCTCCGCTGACGGCTCCGGCGAAGCAGGCCGGGCCATGTGGAACGGGAAATTCCGCGGCACCGGAAACGGCGGGCTCGGCGGCGGCACGGGCGCGAATCCGAATCAGCTGGCGGCCGGTGTTCGCGCCGGCTACGCGACGGCCGGCCACAACACCGGGCACGAGGGCGACTCGAGCTACGCGCTGGAGCACCCGGAGAAGATCAAGGACTTCGGGTACCGGTCCACGCACGAGATGACCGTCACGTCGAAGGCGCTGATCAAGGCGTTCTACGGCCGCGAGGCGCGCCTCTCGTACATGGCGGAGGGCGGCGGCGGCACGATCGCGGCGCTCAGTTCCGCGCAGCGCTATCCCGAGGACTACGACATGATCGCGGTCACCGGCATGTCGTCGTACCTCACCCGCCACACGTTCGGGCAGATGTGGGTCTGGCAGGCGACGCATGCGGGCGCCGGGAGCTTCATCCCGCCCGACAAATACTCGGTGCTGCACGATGCGGCGCTCGCGGCGTGCGACGCGCTCGACGGCTTGAAGGACGGCATCATCGGCGACGTGCCGCACTGCAGGTTCGATCCGGCGGTGACGATGTGTCCCGGTCCGGGAAACAACGACCCGCCGGGATGTCTCACGGCCGCGCAGGTCGAGGCCGCCCGAAAGATCTACGCGGGACCGAAAAATCCCCGGACAGGCGAGGAGATTTACTCACCGCTCTATCCCGGCAGCGAGCTCGGATGGGCGCAGCTCGCCGGCGGCGATCAGCCGCTCGGCATCCCGATCGAGTTCTTCAAGTACTACGTCCTGCGCGATCCGGCGTGGGACTACAAGACGCGGCCGATCAACTTCGACGGCGACGTCACGGCGTCGAACCGTCCGGAGATCCAGCCGGTGAACGCGGTCGACCCCGACCTGGGCCGGTTCTTCGCGCGAGGCGGAAAACTCCTGCTGGTGGACGGGTGGAGCGACACGGCGGTGCCGCCCAAGGTGGCGATCAACTACTACAACGCCGTGGTGAAGAAGCTGGGCGCGAAGACGGTCAGCGCGTCGATGCGGTTTTTCATGGTCCCCGGGATGGGACACGGGCCGGGCACCGCCGGCGCTGAAAACTTCAACTTCGATGCGCTCGGCTTGATTGAGCAGTGGCGGGAAGCCGGCAGGGCGCCGGACCAACTCATCGTTTCGCATTTCCGGAACGGCGTCGAAATCGGCAAACGCCTCGTGTGCCCGTATCCCCAAATCGCCATGTACAAAGGAAGCGGCGATCAGGAGGTCGCTTCAAGCTACACTTGCCGGTAGCCAACCGAGGACGATTCCCCGGTGCGCCGGCGCGGACACGGTTTTTTCGGCCTGAAAACGGCCGATGGCGTTGGCAACGAAGTTGCGACAGGTGAAACCATGACTACCAGGTTCACGACCATCGCTGCGCTGACGTTGATCGTTTTCGTGTCTGCGGCCGGCTTTGCCGACGCGGGCCAACGGCACCAGGGCGGCGGAGGCTCGGCGGCCGTGGGCCGCGCCGTTCCGCGCGGTGGTTCCGGGGGCGGCCATCCAGGCGGTGGCTATCCCGGCGGCGGCCACCCGGGCGGCGGCTATCCCGGCGGCGGTCATTACTACTACGGCGGCTACTATCGGCCGTACGGATACTACGGTTATTACGGCTACCCGTATGGCTACTACCCGTACGGCTGGGGCCTGAGCATCGGGTTCGGCTTCGGCTACCCGTACGGATACGCCGGCGGCTACTGGGGCTATCCCTACGGCGGCTACGCGTACGGCTATCCCGGCTACGCGGCCGCGACCTATGGCGGCGTGAAGATCGAAAACGCCCCGCCCGACGCAGCCGTGTACGCCGACGGCTACTATGTCGGGACCGTCGACGACTTCAACGGAAGTTTCCAGAAGCTGAACCTCGAACCGGGCGCGCACCACATCGAAGTCATGCGGCCGGCCGGCGCGCCGCCGGCCTCAGTCGACGTGAACATCCGCGCCGGGCAGACGGTGACGTTCAGGGCGAACTGAGCGAAGGAAAGTTCAAAGTTCAAAGTGCAAAGTTCAGCGGTTCAAGGTTCGACGACTTTCGCCTTACTTTCCACTTTGCACTTTGAACTTTGAACTTGCGTACAATCGTCCCGTGCGTCGCGCCATTCTGGCGTCAGGTCTTCTCCTCGCGGTCTTCCTCTTCTTTTCCCGTTCGCTCCTGAGCCAACCGGGCGCGCTCACCGTCATCTCGAAGGACGGCCGCCGCACCCTGGCGACCACGGTTCAGAACGAACAGGATTTCGTCGCGCTCGACGACCTCGCATCGATGTTCCAGCTCACCGTGCGCGAGGACGCGCTGGGTGTCACCGTCGCGTACAAGGGCAGCACCATCGTCCTCACGGTCGATCAGCCGCTGGCGTCGGTCTCCGGACGCCTCGTCTCGCTGCCGGCGACGCCGATCCGCAACTCAGGCGCGCCGCTGGCTGGTGCCGGCCGAGTTCATCAGCCGTGCGCTCGCGCTCATCTACGACGCGAAGCTCGATCTGCGCCGGCCGGCGCGGCTGCTGATCGTCGGCGACGTCCGTGCGCCGCGCGTCCAGGTGCGCTACGAGCCGGTCGGCACCGGCGCCCGGCTGACCATCGACGCCGCGCCCCGCGCGGGCAGCGCCGTCTCGCAGGACAACGATCGCATCACGATCAAGTTCGACGCCGATCTGCTGGACATCGCGGCCAACGGCCTGATCCTTCCGGCGCAGACCGCGGCGCAGGGCATCGTTCAGGCGGTGCGGCTCGCGGACGCGACAACGATCGCGGTCGATCTCGGGCCGCGGTTCTCGTCGTTCAGGGCGGCGACGCAGCAGCTCGACACCGCGACGCGGCTGGTCATCGACCTCACCGCAGCCACGGTGGCGGAGGGCGCGCCGCCACCCGCGCCGGGTGCAACGCCTCCAGCCGGCGCCGCGACACCTCCGGCCGCGGGTGCGGCGCCGTCTTCGCCTCCCCCGCCTGATCTGAGCGCGCTCACGCAGACGCCGAGCTCCATCCGGACCATCGTCATCGATCCGGGTCACGGCGGCGACGACGAGGGTGTGAAGGGCCCGGCGGGCACGAAAGAGAAAGACCTGACGCTGACGCTGGCCCGCCGCGTCAAGGCGGCGATCGAATCGCGCCTCGGCATCCGCGTGCTGCTGACGCGCGACGACGATCGCCGCGTGCCGATCGACGATCGGACGGCGATGGCCAACAACAACAAGTCGGATCTGTTCATCAGCCTGCACGCCAACGCGTCGTTCCGCCCGGCGCTCGCCGGCGGGGCGATCTACTCCGCGTCGTTCGAACCCGGCGCCGCGCAGGCGGCGCGCGCCCTGGCGCCCGAGCGCGTGCCGGCGATCGGCGGCGGATCGCGCGAAATCGAATTCGTTCCGTGGGAGTTCGCGCAGACCGCGCACCTCGAGGAATCCGACGCTCTGGCGAAGCTGCTCGAGGCGCAGCTGCACGACCGCGTTCCGCTCGCCGCGCGCCCGGTCGATTCGGCGCCGCTGCGCGTGCTCGAGTCGGCGAACATGCCCGCGATCCTGATCGAGATCGGGTATCTGACGAACCCGGATCAGGAACGGCAGCTCGCAAGCGCCGAATTTCAGAACCCGTTCGTGCAGGGCGTGCTCGACGCGATCGTCCGGTTTCGCGACGTGCTCGACGAGAAGCGCCGGCCGGCCGCGAGTGGAGCGGGCAAGTGACCGCGCGCCGCGTGCTGGGCTTCGGCGCGATGGCGATCGCCGTCGGCGGCGATTGCCTGGGGGCTGTTCGTCGGCCTGCCGCGATGTGTACCGCCCGCGTCCACAGCCGCTTCCCCCGCCCACGGCGGCCGCGGCGGCGCCCGGACGCCGCATCAAGGCGCGGCTCTTCTACGTCTCCGAGGACGGCACGCGGCTGACCGGCGTCGAGCGCGACGTTCGCGTACGGCGACGGCGCCGCCGCGCAGGCGCAGGAAATCATCAAGGCGCAGCTCGCGCCGGCCGCCGCGCCGCTCCTCTCCGCCGTGCCGGCGGGTACCACGCTGCGCGCGCTGTACCTGACGTCGAATGGCGCCGCATACGTGGACTTGAGCCGCGAGGTGGTGAACGCGCACTCGGGCGGCTCGCTCGACGAGATGCTGACGATCTACTCCATCGTCAACGCGCTCACGATGAACCTGCCGGCGGTGACGTCGGTGCAGGTGCTGGTGGACGGGAAGGAAGTCGACACGCTCGCCGGACACGTCGACCTGCGGCGGCCGCTCACGAAGAATGTGTCCTGGGTGGAATAGAATCGAGTGATGCGCTCCGATCAGCGGCCCGCGAACCAGCTCCGCTCCACCGTCATCACACCGGACTTCCTCGAACACGCCGAAGGGTCGGTGCTGATCGAAGCCGGCCGCACGCGCGTGATCTGCACGGCCAGCGTCGAGGACCGCGTGCCGCCGTTCCTGCGCAACAGCGGCAAGGGCTGGGTCACGGCCGAGTACGGCATGCTGCCGCGCGCGACCAGCACGCGGACGCAGCGCGAGGCGACCTCCGGCAAGGTCGGCGGCCGGACGCAGGAGATTCAGCGGCTCATCGGCCGATCGCTGCGCGCCGTCACGAACCTGCCGGCCCTGGGCGAGCGGACGATCTGGATCGACTGCGACGTCATCCAGGCGGACGGCGGGACGCGCACGGCGTCGATTACGGGCGCGTTCGTCGCGCTGGCGCTCGCGCTCGGCACGCTGCGCGAACGCGACGTGCTGCGGACGATTCCGCTCACCGACTACGTCGCGGCCATCAGCGTCGGCATCGTCGACGGCGAGCCGCTGCTCGACCTGGCGTACGCGGACGATTCGCGCGCCGAGGTGGACATGAACATCGTGAAGACCGGCGACGGCCGGTTCATCGAGGTCCAGGGCACCGCCGAGGCGATCCCGTTCGGCCGCGACAGCCTCGACCGCCTGCTCGATCTCGCCGACGCCGGCATCCGCCAGCTCGTCGACAAGCAGCGCGCCATCATCGGGCACTTAGTGAAGTAACGCAGTGACGTGGAGACGCAGAGCTCGCAGAGTCCTGCAGAACTGAAGCTACTCTGCGGTCTCAGCGTGCTCTGCGTTCAACGTCGTAAGGAACCCGCGAAGGGCCCTGAACGCCTGGCCGCGGTGACTCACCTCGGCTTTGCGGTCGCCGGCCTCGGCGAGGGTGCAGCCGAACGGCGGGTAATAAAAGATGGGGTCGTAGCCGAACCCGCCTGTTCCCTTCGGCTCCGGTGCGATCCGGCCTTCGACGACGCCGCGCGTTTCGAAGACGATCCGGCCGCCGCGCGCCAGCGCCAGCGCGCAGACGAACCGCGCGGGGCTTCCGTCCGCGCTCCGCGCGCGCAACATGCTGTAAATAAGGTCGAACTTGGCGGCGTAGGTCGAGTCGGCGCCCGCCGAAGCGCGCCGACTCCACGCCCGGCGCCCCGTCCAGCGCGTCGATTTCGAGGCCCGAGTCGTCGGCCACGGTCAGCTCACCCGTGTGCGCCGCGTAATAGAGCGCTTTCAACCGGGCATTTTCGGCGAAGGTCCGCCCGGTTTCGTCCGGAGCGGCGACATCCGGCCACTCGGCGAGCGTCACCAGCTCGAACGGCAACCCGTCGAGCAACTCCGCGATTTCGCGGAGCTTGCCGCGATTGGTGGTGGCAACGGCGAGCTTCGGCATGGACGCTACAAATATTATGAGAAGGCGACGTAGAATGGCGCCAGAGTCATGGACGCGGCTTTCCGGTTCCTGTTCAAGTATCCGCTCCTGGTCTTTCAGCAGGGCGACTTCGTGCTGGGCGTGTCCCGGCCGATGCTGCTCGTCCTGCTCGTGGCCGCGGCGATCGCGGCCGGCGTCCTCCTGACGTACCGATCGATTGCGAGCGAAGGATCGTCCCGCGACAAGGCCGTGCTCATCGGGCTGCGGCTCGCGCTGGTCGCGGCGCTGCTGTTCTGCCTGATCAGGCCGACGCTGATCCTCAAGGCGGCCGTTCCGCAGCAGAATTTCCTCGGCATCCTCGTCGACGACTCGCGCAGCATGCTCATCGCCGACAGCGACGGCCAGCCGCGCAGCCGGTTCGTGCAGCGCGAGCTGGGCGGCATCGACGCGGCGCTGCTGAAGACGCTGCAGGAGCGGTTCGTCCTCCGGTTCTTCCGCTTCTCCTCGTCTGCCGGCCGGCTCGGGTCTCGCCGCCGAGCTCAAGTACGACGGCACGTCGACGAAGCTGGGCGACGCGCTCGAACGGGCGCGCGACGAGCTGTCGGGACTGCCGCTCGCCGGCCTCGTCATGGTCACCGACGGCGCCGACACGTCGGACGCCTCGCTCGACGAGTCGCTGGCCAGCCTCAAGGCGCGCTCGATTCCCGTCTTCACGGTCGGCGTCGGCCAGGAGCACTTCACGCGCGACATCCAGATCTCCCGCGTCGAGACGCCGCGCACGCGTGCTCAAGGGCTCGTCCCTCGTCGTCGACGTCGTCGTCTCGCAGACGGGGTATGGCGGCCGAACGGTGCCGCTCAACGTCGAAGATCAGGGACGCATCGTGACGACCGAGCAGATTACGCTGCCGCCGGACGGCCAGTCGCTGACGGCGCGCGTCCACTTCACGGCGAACGAGGCGGGCGCCCGGCTGTTCCGCTTCCGCGTCCCGCCGCAGGACGGCGAGGAAGTCACGCAGAACAACACGCGCGACATGCTGCTCGAGGTGCGCGACCGCCGCGAGAAGGTGCTGTATTTCGAAGGCGAGCCGCGCGCCGAAGCCAAGTTCGTGCACCAGGCGGTCGAGAACGACAAGAACCTGCAGGTCGCGATGCTGATTCGCACGGCGGAAAACAAGTACTACCGCCGCGAGATCTCCTCGGCCGACGAGCTGGCGACCGGGTTTCCGAAGACGCGCGAGGAGCTGTTCGCCTATCGCGGGCTGATTCTCGGCAGCGTCGAGGCGGCCGCGTTCACGCCCGAACAGCTCCGCATGATTTCCGACTTCGTGAACAAGCGCGGCGGCGGCCTGCTCATGCTCGGCGGCCGCCGGTCCTTTGCCGAAGGCGGCTGGGCCGGCACGCCGGTCGGCGAAGTCCTGCCCGTCGTGATCGAGTCGGACGGCGGCGCGTCCCGCGGCGCCGTATCTGAGCACGCTGCTCGTGCGGCCGACGCGCGCCGGCACGATTTCACCCGTCACGCAAATCGCGGACACCGAAGCCGAACTCGACCACCCGGTGGAACGACATGCCGGAGGTGAGCGCGGTCAACGCCGATCCGCTCGGTCAAGCCCGGCGCGACGACGCTGCTCAACGCGACGGACAAGGGCCGGCAGGATCAGATCGTGCTCGCCTACCAGCGCTACGGGCGCGGCAAGGCGCTGGCGATGCCGATCCAGGACTCGTGGCTGTGGCGCATGGACGCCAAGATGGCGGTCGAGGACACGACGCACGCCACGTTCTGGCGCCGCCTGGTCCGCTGGCTCGTGGACGGCGTGCCCGACCCGGTCGAGGTGACGACCACGCAGGACCGCGTGGAGCCGGGCGAGGCGGTGAAGATCTCCGCCGAAGTCGCCGATTCGGCCTTCACCGCCGTCAACGACAGCCACGTCGTCGCCACCGTGACGTCTCCGTCGGGGAAGAAGAGCGAGATCCCGATGGAGTGGACCGTCGCGCGGGACGGCGAGTACAAGGCGAGCTTCGTGCCGGACGAGCCCGGCGCCTACGCGATCAACGTCGAAGCCGCGCGATCGAGCGGCGACCAGAAGACGCTCGGCACCGGCAGCATCCACGTGCGGGCGTCGGCCGGCGACGCGGAGTACTTCGACGCCAGCATGCGCGCATCGCTGCTCCAGCGCATCGCGGAGGAGACCGGCGGGCGGTTCTTCACGCCGTCGACCGCCGCGACGCTTCCCGAAGCGGTCAGCTACACCGGCCGCGGCGTCACCGTCGTCGAAGAACGCGATCTCTGGGACATGCCGATCCTGCTGATCCTGATGCTCGGCCTGATGGGCACGGAGTGGGCCTACCGCCGCGTGCGGGGTCTCGCATGAGCGTCCTGGCTTGCGTAGCGTCCGCCTTCAGGCGGACGTTCCGTCCGGCTCAAGCCGGACGCTACGTACTGCTGCCTGCTCCTCCTCCTGCTCGCCGGCGCGGCAGTCCGCGCAGGACACCCATCTGCTGGTGATCACCGGCGTCGGCGGAGACGACGAGCACGCGAACCAGTTTCACCAGTGGGCGACGGCGATCATCGACGCCGCGAAAGAGCGCGGCGGGCTGACCGACGACACCATCACCTATCTCGGCGACAAGCCGGATCTCGCGCCGGCGCGCATCAAGGCACGATCGACCCGGGACAACGTGCAGAAGGCGTTTGCCGACCTCGCGGCGCGCGCGCAGGCCGCCGACCAGGTGTTCATCATCCTGATCGGACACGGCAGTTTCGACGGCAAGGTCGCGGCCTTCAATCTCGCCGGACCCGATCTCTCCGCCGAGGACTACGCCGGGCTGCTGTCCAAGGTGCTCGCGCAGCGGATCGTCTTCGTGAACACGGCCAGTTCGAGCGGCGGCTTCCTGGCGCCGCTGGCCGGGCCGGGGCGCACGATCGTCGCGGCGACGAAAACCGGCGGCGAGCGCAACGAAACGCGGTTCGCGCCGTTTTTCGCGGAGGCGTTCAAGGACACCGCCGCCGACACGGATCGCAACGGCCGCGTGTCGGTGAGCGAAGCGTTCGAGTACGCGAAGACGAAGGTGGCCGCCACCTATGCGAAAGGCGGCTACATCCAGACCGAGCACGCCGCGCTCGACGACGGCCGTGAGGGCAAGTTCGCCGGGACGCTGTTCCTCGAGTCGGATCGCGCCAAGGCGGCCGCGACGGCGAAGATCGCCGACCCGGAACTGCGCGCGCTGCTCGACGCGCAGCGCGTCCTCGAGAACGAGGTGGCGGCGCTGCGGCTCAGGAAAGACGTCGATGGACCCGGCGGAGTACGAGCAGCAAAGCGAAAAGCTGCTGACGGAGCTGGCGCTCAAGACGCGCGCGATTCGGGAGCGCGAGAACAAGAAATGACGCGACGCCGGCTCTTCGTCACGGCGTCGGCCGTCGCGGTACTTCTGCGCGGCGGGCACGGCCTTCGCCCAGCGGTTCTTCTCCGACGGGACCGGCTACGATCCGCCGACGCACAACATCCCGTACGACGGGAAGTTCACGTTCGCGCGGATCCGGTACACGGTCGGGCCCGGCGGCTACTACTACCGCGGCCTGCCGGCATGGGCGCACGGCTACCCGCGCGCGCGAGCGAAACCTCACGAAGATCCTGAACGAGGTGAGCTACCTGGCGCCGCACATCGACGAGAGCAACGTCGTGAAGCTGGACGACCCGGAGCTGTTCAAGTTTCCGGTCGCCTACTTCACGGAGGCCGGCTTCTGGGAGATGAACGACAAGGAGGCCGCGGGCCTGCGGGCGTACCTGCTCAAGGGCGGCTTCGTGATCTTCGACGATTTCCGCAGCGACTTCCGGGGCGGCGGGGGCTGGACGAATTTCGAGACCAACATGCACCGTGTGCTGCCCGAAGCCCGCTTCATTCCGATGGATCCGAAGATGCAGGTGTACGACTCGTTCTTCAAGATCGAGTCGTTCGACATCATCCCGCAGTCCTACGACCGCGGGCGGGTGGAGCTGTTCGGCCTGTTCGAGGACAACGATCCGACCAAGCGGCTCATGGTGATCGCCAATCACAACACCGACATCTCGGACTTCTGGGAGTTCTCGGCCACCGGCTTCCGGCCGATCGACGAATCGAACGAGGCGTACAAGCTCGGGCGTGAACTACGTGATGTACGGCATGACTCACTGAATCTTTTGGTCGTTTGGTCATCTGGTCGATTTGGTCATTTCTGCTGACTGCCGACTGCCGACTGCCGACTGTTGACTGCTGACTGAACAGGAGCGACCGTGGAACTCGAATCCGCAGACGATGTAGCACTCGCCGACAGGATGAACGCGGGACGCAAGGCGATCATCGCCGAGCTGCAGAAGAGGATCGTCGGGCAGGGCGACGTGATCGAGCTGGTCCTGCTGACGCTCTTCGTCGGCGGCAACAGCCTCATCGTCGGCGTGCCCGGGCTGGCGAAGACGCTGCTCATCGCGACGCTCGCCCAGGTGCTCGAGCTGAAGTTCAACCGCATCCAGTTCACGCCCGACCTGATGCCGTCGGACATCACGGGCACCGACATCATCCAGGAAGACGCGGCCACGGGGCGCCGCCAGATGGTGTTCGCGCCGGGACCGATGTTCGCGAACATCGTGCTCGCCGACGAAATCAACCGCACGCCGCCGAAGACGCAGGCCGCGCTGCTCGAGGCGATGCAGGAGCACCGCGTCACGATCCAGGGCCGCACCTACACGCTCGACGAGCCGTTCTTCGTGTTCGCGACCCAGAACCCGATCGAGCTCGAAGGCACGTACCCGCTGCCCGAAGCGCAGCTCGACCGGTTCATGTTCCACATCGTCATCGAGCACCCGCCGGAAGACGAGGAGTTCAACGTCGTGCGGACGACGACGGCGATCGTGGACCCGAAGTTCAACCGGCCGGTCACCGGTCCCGACCTCATCGCGTTCCAGCGCCTCGTCCGGCGCGTGCCGGTCGCCGAGCCGGTGATGCGCTACGCGCTGCACCTCGTGCGCACGAGCCGGCCCAAGAGCAAAGAGGCGCCCGAATCGGTGAAGAAATACGTCGCGTTCGGCGCCAGCGTCCGCGCGGCGCAGTACCTGGTGCTCGGCGCCAAGGCGCGCGCGATCACCAACGGCCGCTATCACGTGAGCTTCGAGGACATCCGGGCCATGGCGCACCCGGTGCTGCGGCACCGCGTGCTGACCAACTTCCGCGCCGAGTCCGAAGGCATCACGACCGACTCCATCGTGGACGATCTCCTCGCGGCAGTCGCGATGCCGAAGTCGGGGATGTAATGCAGCACCAGGCCGACGCGACCACGATGCCGGGGGCGCAGTTCGTCGATCCGAAGATCCTGGCGCGGATCGGCAACCTGGAGCTTCTCGCGCGGACGGTGGTGGACGGCTTCATCAACGGGCTTCACCGGGCGCCGTATTTCGGCGCCTCAATCGACTTCGCGGAGCACCGCGGCTACGTGGCCGGCGACGACATCCGGCGCGTGGACTGGCGGCTGTACGCGCGCACCGACCGCTTCTACGTCAAGCAGTACGAGGCCGACACCAACACGAACTTCTCGCTGCTGCTGGATCTATCCAAGTCGATGAGCTTCGGCAGCAAGGGCATCACGAAGCTCACCTACGCCAGCTATCTCGGCGCGTGCCTCGCGTACCTGGCGCAGCGGCAGCGCGACCGCGTGGGCTGCATCACGTTCGACAGCGAGATCGTGAACTACGTGCCGCCGTCGGCCAAGCACTTCAACGTCCTGCTGCACACGCTCGATCGCGCCAGGGCCGAGCGGCGGGGCGAGCTCATGCGGCCGCTCAAGGACATGTCGGAGCACTTCAAGCGGCGCAGCATCCTGGTGCTCATGTCGGACTTCTACGAGGATCCGGATGTTGTCCTCGAGGCGATCAAGCCGCTCCGGTTCGCCGGCAACGACCTGATCGTGTTCCACGTCCTCGACCCGGCCGAGCTCGACTTCAGCTACACCGACGCGTCGAGCTTCGAGGATCTCGAGAGCGGCGATCAGATTCCGGTGGTGCCCGACTCGTTCAGGGACGAATACCGCAAGCTGATTCGCGGGCACATCGACGCCCTGACGACGAAATTTTCCGAGCACCGGATCGACTACACCATGGTTAACACGGCCGAACCGCTCGACCGGTCGCTCTTCAGCTACCTGTCGGCCCGAGAGCGGATGATGCGGGTCCGGTGATGGCGTTTCTCACCCCGTTCTTCCTGCTCGCCTCCGCCGCCATCGCCGTCCCGATATTCGTGCACCTGATCCAGCGCGAGCGGAAGCGCGTCATCCAGTTCCCGTCGCTGATGTTCGTGCAGCGTATCCCGTATCAGTCCGTGCGCCGGCGCCGCATCCGCCACTGGGCGCTGCTGGTCATGCGGTGCGCGGCGCTCCTGCTGATCGTCGCCGCGTTCGCCCGGCCGTTCCTCCGCCAGCAGGCGATCGCCGCCGCGGCCGCCGGCGGGAGCCGCGAGCTCGTCGTCGTCCTCGATCACTCGGCCAGCATGGGGTTCGGCGATCACTGGCAGCGGGCGCGCGACGCGGCGCACGCCGCTATCCGCTCGCTCGGCGCCAACGATCGCGCGACGCTCGTCCTCTTCAGCCGCAACGCCGAGGAGAACATGCGCGCGACGACCGATCGCGCCCGGCTCGACGCCGCGATCGACCTCGCGAAGGTGGACGCCGACGCCACGCGCTACGGCCCGGCACTCAAGCTCGCCGAGAGCATCCTGAGCCGATCGCAGGCCCGCCGCAAGGAAGCCGTCCTCATCAGCGACTTTCAGCGCGCCGGCTGGACCGGGTCCGAGGACGTGCACTTCGGCGAGGGCTACACGCTGACGCCCGTCTCGGTCGCGTCGGCCAAGGCGAACAACATCGCCATCCCGTCGATCACGTTCGCGCGCGCGTCGTTCTCGGGGCAGGAACGGGTCACGGTTTCCGCCGGGATCGCCAACAAGGGCACCGAGCCGGTGGCCGACGTGCCGGTGACGCTCGAAGTGGAAGGGCATCAGATCCAGACGCAGCAGGTGAAGGTCGGCGCGAACGCGACGGCGTCCGTGTCGTTCACGCAGTTCACCGTCGATCGGCCGATCGTCAAGGGCACCGTCCGGGCCGGGACGGACCCGCTGCCGGCCGACAACGTCTTCCACTTCACGGTGTCGCCCGCCGCACCGGTGTCGCTGCTGCTGGTCACCAACCCGGACCGAAGCGATTCCGCGTTGTACCTCTCGCAGGCGCTCGGCATCAGCACGACTCCCATCTTCCGCACGGACGTCGTGCCGGTCACGCGCGTGACGCCGATGAACTTCGAGAAGCGGTCCGTCGTGATCCTGAACGACGTGCCCTTCCCGTCGGCGGGCGCGGGCGGCACGCTCAAGAAGTACGTCGAAAACGGCGGCGGGCTGCTGGTCGCGGCGGGCGATCACACGACGTGGCCGCAAGGCGAGGCCGACCTCCTGCCCGGCACGCTGGGCCCCGGCGTCGATCGCACGTCGCGCGGCGCGACGCTCGGCTTCCGCGACTACGGGCACGCCGTGTTCGAGATCTTCAAGGCGCCGCGCAGCGGCGACTTCTCCGCCGCGCGCATCTACCGCTACCGCGCACTCACCACGGGCCCGAACGACCGCGTCCTCGCGCGGTTCGACGATGGCGCGGTGGCGGCGGCCGAGCGGAAGGTCGGCGCGGGCCGCGTCATCGTGCTGACGTCCACGCTCGATGATTCGTACAGCGATCTCCCCCGCAAGCCCGTCTACCTGCCGCTCGTGCACCAGCTGGTGAAGTATCTCGGGCAGTTCGAATCGCCCCGCTCCTGGTTGACGGTCGGGCAGGTGGTGGATGTCTCCGCGCTGACAAAGGCGCGCGCCAACTGGCTCGTCGTGACCCCGTCCGGCAAGCGGGTCACCTCCGCGGGTCCGCTCGAGCTGAGCGAGCAGGGCGTTTACGAGATTCGCCCCGCCGGTGGAGGAAACGAAGCCGCCGCCCCCCAGGCGCTGGCCGTCAACATCGATCCGGCCGAGTCCGATCTCACGCCCATCGACCCGGCCGAGCTGGTCGCGGCCGTCACCGGCAAGGCCACCCAGGCCGTAGCCGCGGCGCGGTGGACCAACCGAAACCACCGAAGCCGACGTCAAAGATGCAGAGAAACGTCAGGCCCTGTGGTGGTACCTCCTGTTGACCGGCCTGCTGCTGCTCGCCGTCGAAACCGTCGTCTCAAATCGGCTGTCACAGGGCGAAAGATTCCTGTAAGCTTTGCATAATAGGTGAGGTTGGAGGTTAGAGGTTAGAGGCTGGGGACGAGTGCCCCGAGGCTGCGCCCCCTAACCTCCAGCCTCCAACCTCTAACCCCTATTTGGAGGCTTCCCCATGGACCGTCGCGGCGAGCTGCTCGAGGTCATTCGGTCGGTGCGGAACCGCTGGCGCCAGCGCCTCGCCATCCGAGGCGCGGTGGTGGTGGTGGCGGGCACGCTGCTCGCGTTGTTCCTGTCGGCCTCGAGCCTCCAGGCGCTGCGTTTCAGCCCGGCGGCGATCATCACCTTCCGGTTCGCGGCGATCGCAGTGTTCGTCGCGCTCGTCTGGCAGTTCCTGGCCCGCGCGATGCGCCGGCAGGTCACCGACGGCCAGGTGGCGCTGTACCTCGAGGAACACGATCCGTCGCTCGAAGCGGCCATCCTGAGCGCCATCGAGGCGACCTCCGATTCGACGATCTCGAAAGACCACTCGCCCCACCTCGTCGAGAAACTGGTGGATCAGGCCATCGCGCAGTGCCGGTCCGCTCGAGCGAGGGCATGCGATCGATCGCCAGGGCGTCAAGCGGCACGTCGCGATCGCTCGGCCTGGTCACTGCCGCGGCGCTGCTGCTCGTCGTGCTCGGCCCGGCGTATCTGCGCCAGGGCCTGTCGGCGCTGCTCGTCGTCACGCGGGCCGCCGAGAAGTCGAGCCCGTACAGCATCGATGTCCGGCCCGGCAACTCGAAGGTGCCGCGCGGATCCGACCAGCCCGTGAGCGCACAGCTGAACGGGTTCACGTCGAAAGACGCGACGCTGATGACGCGCACGTCGGCCGGCGCCGCGTTCGAGCGGATCCCGCTCGTCGCGGGCAGCAACCCGTCGCTGTTCGAGGGCATGCTGTTCAAGCTGGACAAGGGCACCGAGTACTACGTCGAGGCGAACGGCGTCCACTCGCCGACCTTCACGATGTCCGTGCTCGACCTGCCGACGGTCGGCAAGCTGGAGCTCGAGTATCACTTCCCCGCCTACACCGGCCTGCCCGTCCAGAAGGTGGAACTTGGCGGCGACGTGGCCGCCCTGCGCGGCACGGAAGTGTGGATGAAGGTCACGCCGACCATGCCGTCGCCCGACGGGAAGATCGTGGTCAACGACTCGGCGCAACGACGTGCTCGACGAAGCAGGCCGACGGCACGCTGACCGGCAAGTTCACGATCAAGGACGAAGGCTTCTACAGGATCCAGCTCACGGGCCCGCACGGCGAGCAGGTGGACGCGTCGCCGAAGTACACGATCGACGTCCTCAAGGACCAGCCGCCGGTCGTCTCGTTCACGAAGCCGGGCCGCGACAACTCGGCGAGCCCCGTCGAAGAGGTGTTCGTCGAGGCGAAGGCCAGCGACGACTTCGGCGTGAAGCAGCTGCAGATGATCTACTCGGTCAACGGCGGCGCCGAGAAGACCATCCAGCTGTTCGGCGGCGGCAAGGTCGCTGCAGGAAGTGTCGGCGGGCCACACGATTTACCTCGAGGAGCTCGGCGTGAAGCCCGGCGACTTCGTCTCCTACTACGCGAAGGCCACCGACAACAACGCCGCCGAGGGCGCGAAGACGACGACGAGCGACATCTATTTCGTGAACGTCCGGCCGTTCCGCAAGGACTTCAAGCCGGCGCAATCGCAGGCCGGCGGCGGCGGTGGCGGCGGCGGTGGCGACGTCGGGCAGCTGTCGGAACAGCAGCGGCAGATCGTCGCGGCGACGTTCAACACGGTGCGCGACAAGCCGAAGCTGTCCGCCGAGAAATACCGCGAGAACGTCGTGTTCCTCAACCTCGCGCAGGCGAAGCTGCGCGCGCAGGTGGACGAACTGGTCGGCAAGCTCCAGGCGCGCGTCGGCGTCGTGGATCCGGGCTTCAAGGCCATCGCCGAGGCGCTGCCGAAGGCGTCGGCCGAGATGAAGACGGCCGAAGGCAACCTCAAGGCGCAGCAGGCGAAGGAAGCGCTCTCGCCCGAGCAGCGCGCGCTGAAGCTGCTGCAGGACGCCGAGCAGAACTACGAGATGCAGGTTCGCCAGGGTGGCGGCGGCGGTGGCGGCGGCGGCCAGAGCCAGCTCTCCGAGGATCTCGCGGACCTGTTCGAGCTCGAGCTCGACAAGCTCGCGAACCAGTACGAGATGCAGAAGCGCGCCGAGCAGCAGTCGGGCGACCAGAAAGTGGACGAGCTCGCCGAGAAGCTGAAGGACCTCGCGCGGCGCCAGCAGCAGGAAGCCGAGCGTCAGCGCCGGATGGCGGCCTCGGGCCAGCAGAACAGCGGCGGCGGTGGCGGCGGCAGCCAGCGTCAGCTCGCCGACGAACTCGAGGAGGCCGCGCGGCGGCTCGAGCAGCTGACGCGCGAGCAGCAGCGTCAGGATCTCTCGGACGCGGCCAAGCAGATGCGCGACGCGGCGCAGGCCATGCGGCAGGCGGCGGCGAACGGATCGCGTGACGGCGGCGCGCAGGCCACGGCGGCGCTCGACAAGCTGCGCCAGGCGCAGCAGAAACTCGAGCGCAACCAGGGCGATCGCGCGCAGCGCGACATCGAGTCGGCCCGCCAGCAGGCCGAAGCGCTGGCGAACGAGCAGAAGCAGGTCGCCTCGGACGTCAACGGCCTCGAGGGTGCGCAGGCCGGCGCCGACCGGCAGCAGAAGGCGCAGAACCTCGCGCAGCGCAAAGAGGCGATGGACGCGAAGGTCGGCCAGCTGCAGAAGGATCTCGAACAGATCGCCAACGAGACGCGCCGCGATCAGAAGGACGCGTCGCGCAAGCTCGAAGAGGCGGCCGGCACGATCCGCGACAAGCGCGTACGCGAGAAGATTCGCTACAGCCGCGCGCAGCTGGGCGGCACGCCGAGCGACTACGCCAAGGCGATGGAAGACGACATCGGCGCCAACCTCGACGCGCTGCAGCGCAAGATCGGCGAGGCGGGATCGGCGCTCGGCAACCAGTCGAAGAAGGACGCGCTCGGGCGCGCCGCCGACAAGGCCGGCGACCTGGTGCGGAACCTCCAGTCGATCAACGAGCGCATGCGGCAGCAGCAGGCGCAGGAGCGCAACGGCCAGCAGGGTCAGCGCAACGGGCAGAATCAGCAGGGACAACAGGGCCAGCAGGGCAGCAGGGCCAGCAGAACGGTCAGGGTCAGCAAGGCCAGCAGGGTCAGCAGGCCCAGAACGGCCAGGGCCAACAGGGTCAACAAGGCCAGCAAGGTCAGGGTCAGCAAGGGCAACAAGGCCAAGGCCAGGGTCAGCAGGGGCAACAAGGCCAGGGTCAGGGCCAGCAGGGTCAGCAGGGGCAGGGCGGCCAGGGTCAGCAAGGCCAGCAGGGCGGCGATGGCGGACGCGTGGGCAATCCGAACGGCGCCTACGGCGGCGGCCCGCGCTACGGCGACGACCGGTTTACCTCCGGCTTCGTGCCGTTCAACCCGAACGATCGGCGGCAGTTCGCCCGCGAGTTCCGCGAGTGGTCGGGCGACGCCGAGCAGCTGCGCCGCGAGCTCTCGGCCGCCGGCGTCAACCCGCGCGACCTCGACGACGTGATCCGCGACCTGAAGCAGTTCGGCGACGAGCGGGGCTACGAGGACCTGAAGGGCCTCGAAAAGCTCCAGGCCGCCGCGCTCGAACGGCTGCAGCAGTTCGAGTTCAACCTGCGCAAGAAGGCCGAGCCGAGCCAGGATGCGCTCGCACTGTCAGGGTCCGACGAGGTGCCGGCCGGTTTCCGCACGGCGATCGAGGAGTACTACCGGCAGCTCGCCAAGAACAAGAAGTAGGGGCTGCGTGACTGAGTGGCTGGTGACTCGACCAGCCAGCTAGTCACGAGCCACCAGCCACCAGTTCAGGTCCCATATGCCCTACAAACTGATCATCAACGGCAAGACCAGCACCGTGGACGTCCCCGGCGACATGCCGTTGCTCTGGGTCATCCGCGACGTCGTGGGGCTCAAAGGCACCAAGTTCGGCTGCGGCGTCGGCCAGTGCGGCGCGTGCACCGTGCACGTGCGCGGCCGGGCCGTCCGGTCCTGCCAGACGCAGGTGCAGGGCGCCACCGACACGCCGATCACGACGCTCGAGGGCCTGTCCGCCGACGGCACCCACCCGGTGCAGCTCGCCTGGCAGGAAGTGGACGTGCCGCAGTGCGGCTACTGCCAGGCCGGCCAGATGATGTCGGCCGCCGCGCTTCTCGCCACGATCGCGAAGCCGACCGACGCGGACATCGACAAGGCGATGAACGGCAACATCTGCCGGTGCGGCACATACGTCCGCATCCGCGAAGCCATCCACAAGGCCGCGTCGCTCGGAGCCAAGCCCACGAGCTCCTCGGCGCGGAACGAAGGAGGTGCCCGGTGATCGCCCAGGCCGCCAGCCTCAGCCGCCGCAACTTCCTCCGTATCAGCGCCGCCGCGGGCGGCGGCGTCATGATCGCCAGCTACTTCGAGCCCGTCGCCGACGTCTTCGCGCAGATCCCGGTCACCAGTCCCGCGCTGACGGCGTCCGCCTTCATCACGATCGCCGCCAACGGCGTCGTGACGCTCATCGCGAAGAACCCGGATATCGGCCAGGGCGTGAAAACGCACCTGCCGATGCTCATCGCCGAAGAACTCGACGTGGACTGGAAGGACATCCGCATCCAGCAGGCCGACCTCGACCAGGTGAAATACGGTCCGCAGAACGCCGGCGGCAGCAACGCCACGCCGACCAACTGGGAACCGCTGCGCCAGGTGGGCGCGGCGGGCCGGCAGGTGATCGTGGCCGCGGCGGCGCAGACCTGGAACGTACCCGAATCGGAGCTGACGACGGCGAGCGGGCGCGTGACGCACGCGAAGTCGAACCGATCGGCGGGCTACGGCGAGCTCGCGGCGAAGGCGGCGACCGTCCCGGCTCCGGATCTCAAGACGCTGAAGCTCAAAGATCCGAAGGACTACAAGATCATCGGCAAGTCGCACAACGGCGTCGATCTCCCGTCCATCGTCACGGGCAAGCCGATCTTCAGCATCGACCTCGCGGTGCCGGGGATGCTGGTGGCCGTCTACGAAAAATGCCCGGTGTTCATGGGCAAGGCGGTCTCCGCCAACCTCGACGTCATCAAGGCGCAGCCCGGCGTCCGGCAGGCGTTCCTGGTCGAGGGGACGCAGGAACTGCTCGGCCTCCACAGCGGCGTGGCGATCGTCGCCGACAGCTGGTGGCAGGCGCAGAGCGCCCGCAAGAAGCTGCAGGTCACCTGGGACGAAGGCAAGATGGCCGAGCAGTCGAGCGTCGGCTACGCCCGCAGGCCGCCGAGCTCGCGAAGCAGAAACCGGCGTTCGTCCTTCGGACCGACGGCAACGCCGACGCCGCCCTCGGCGGCGCCGCGAAGGTCGTCGAAGCCTCGTACTCGTATCCGTTCATCTCGCACGCGCCGCTCGAACCGGAGAACTGCATCGCGAAATGGGACGGCAACAAGCTCGAGCTGTGGACGCCGAGCCAGACACCGCAGAACGCGAGGACGCAGGCCGCCACGCTGTTCAAGATCGAGCCGAACGACGTCACCGTGCACATGGTGCGCGCCGGCGGCGGCTTCGGCCGGCGGCTGACGAACGACTACTCGCTCGAAGCCGCGCAGATTGCCAGGACCGCCGGCGTCCCGATCAAACTGCTGTGGACGCGCGAAGACGACATGCGCCACGATCATTACCGCCCCGGCGGCTGGCACAACCTGAAGGCCGGCGTCGACGCCAGCGGCAAACTCGTCGCCTGGAAGAATCACTACGTCACCTACGGCGAGGGCACCAACTTCGCGCCGCAGGCGCAAATCAACAAGGACGAATTCCCCGCCACCTACGCCGCGAACTTCGCGTTCGAAGCGTCGGTGATGCCGACGGGCGTGCCGACGTGGGCGCTGCGCGCGCCGCGCAGCAACGGCTTCTCGTGGGTGTTCAACTCGTTCATCGACGAGCTCGCGCTCGCGGCCGGGAAAGATCCGCTGCAGTTCCGGCTCGACATGCTCGACCTGCCGCGCGTCGCGCTGATGAAAGATCGTCCGGTCGGCCTGACCGAAGGCGAGGTGGACGCCGCCCGCATGAAAGGCGTGCTGGAGCTCGTCCGCCAGAAGTCAGGCTGGGGCAAGAAGCTCCCCGCGGGCACCGCGATGGGCGTCGCGACCCAGTTCGCGCACCGCGGCTACTTCGCCGAGGTCGCGCAGGTCCGGGTGGACGCGAATAACAAGGTCAAGGTCGAGAAGGTCTGGGTGGCCTGCGACATCGGCCGCCAGATCATCAACCCGACCGGCGCCGTGAACCAGGTGCAGGGCTCGGTCATCGAAGGCATGAGCCACGTGATGAACTGGGAGATCACGATCGAGAAGGGCCGCGCCGTGCAGGGCAACTTCGGCCAGTACCAGCCGACGCGCATCGCTCAGGCGCCGGAGATCGAGGTCCACTTCCTGACGTCGGACAATTTCGTGACCGGCCTCGGCGAACCGGCGCTGCCGCCGGCGATCGGCGCGCTCACCAACGCGATCTCCGCCGCGTCCGGGAAGCGCATTCGCTCGCTGCCGCTCGCGAAGTCCGGTTTCAGCTGGGCATAGAAGCAACGACGTACAACACAGAGCACACAGGGCACGCCGAGACGGCAGATCTTTTGATCTGATTCTCTGTGTGCTCCGTGTGCTCTGTGTTGTACGTCGTCCAAGAGATCAGCCGGCTGACTTCCCCGCCGGCTGTCTCCCGTTTCCGAGTCGCGACTACGCAGGCACGCCTGCCGGGGAGCAAGATGCGCGCCCTGGGACAGCCCGAGGCGCGGCGTGCCACCGCGCGAAGCTGGGGATGCCTTTCGCCGGCCAGAACCGTCACTTTCGCGCCGCCACCTACCAGACTTGTCATCGAACTGCCGGTTCTGCTGCAGCGCACTTCAGCTACAATGCCGCCCACTGGAGGAATCGTAATGCGCGCAGTCATCGCCGGTCTTGCTCTCTGTTTCCTGTCGGTTCCCGCTTTCGCCCAGCAGGCCGCTCCCGCCCCATCACAGGCTGCCGGACGGACCATGGTCTCGGCCGCTGACGTGACGGCGCTGATCGCGAAGGCAAAGGTGGATCGAAAGGACGGTCAGGCGCTGCTCGCGCAGTCGATGATCCAGCTGGCCCCGTACAACGTCAGCCTCGAGTACCGCGCCGCGGTGGCGAATGCCGCGGTGCACGACAAGGAAGCGGAGCTCTTCTACGTCGTGGACGGCTCGGGCACGCTGATCACGGGCGGGAAGCTGAAGGAAGAAAAGCGGACGAACACCGACAACTCCAGCGGCACGGGCATCGACGGCGGCGTCACCCGCCGCGTCGCGAAAGGCGACTTCATCATGGTGCCCGAGGGCACGCCGCACTGGTTCAGCGCGATCGACGGGACGATCGTCCTGATGTCACTGCACTTGCCACGGAGCAAGTAGAAAAGTTCAAAGTTCAAAGTGGATAAGTAAAGTTGGGAAAGTACACAAGTTGAAAAGTACGGTCCGCGCGTACTTATGAACTTTCCGAACTTCTCGACTTTACTTTTCTACTTTGAACTTTCTACTTTTCAACTTTCTACTCCGCCCTCACACTGATAAGCGCCGTCGTCCAGCAGCACTGAAATCCGGCGCCGCCATCACCCGTGACGTCGTTCGCCTGCGCGCGGACGACGTAGTCGCCGGGCGTGTCGAAGGTGGCGGTCGTGCTGACGGGGCCGCCGGCGCTGCCGACCGCGGACTTCGCCGTCCCGAATTTGATCGGACCGGGTCCCCGGAACTGGCTCCAGCTCACCGACAGCGGCGTGTCGCCAGGCGCGCGGCGCGGATCGGCCGCGTTGTCGTCGGAAATGACCGCGGCTATCGTCAGCGGCCGGCCGGCCTTTGCGGCCAGCGTGACGCCGATGCCGTGCGGCGGTCCCTGGAACTGCGCGCCCGGCGGATCGAATCGCAGCACGGGCGGCATGTTGCCGACCGCGGCGTCCCTGAGCGGCTCCACCTCGTAGTCCTTGTTGAGCGTCATCGGCACCGACAGCGTCCTGCCGTTCGCCGTCAGCGTCCACGTCAGCGTCCCGCCCCTGGCTTCAGCGGCGGGTACGATGATCGCGAACACGCCCCACTGCCGCAGCGGGAGGAAATGAGTGGGCTGCCCCCGATCGGGTCCGCCCGGCTCGATGCGGTTGTCGGGCCCGACGGGGACGTCGAGCGTCTGCGAACGGTTCCGGTTGTAGTAGCCGAGCAGGAAGCCGATCGAGCCGTCCGCGTTCTTGAACCAGCCTTCATAGGCCGGCGTCACGCTCTGCCCCGACTCGCGCGCCGGCTCGAGAGGCAGCTGCGCATGTGCGCTCATCGCCGCCAGCACCGCGATTGTCGCGGCCAGTGAAGCGCGCGTCGCGAGTATACGTCCGGCGTTCAACGCTGAGCCGTCGAAGCGACTGGCTGACCGGTCTTCCGTCGAGCCATCTCCGCGTTGTAGTCCTCGTCGCTCATGTACGTGACGTTGACCCAGGCGTGGGCCATTTCGTCCACGGTGCGTTCGCCCCAGCCCACCCACTGGTTGGGATCGGGGTTCTCCTTGTTCGCCGACGTGTTGTCGTGCCACGAGGTGAACTTGAGGACCGTCCCCTTGGGCAGGATCGGCGCCGCATCGTCCGCGTACACGTAGTTCAGGTGCCAGTTGAACTGGAAGTTGTTGACGTAGCTGAGCGTGCGCGTGGTGCCATCGGGCAGGATGGCCTCCATCAGCATCGCCTTGCCGCGCAGGTGCATGTGCGGCTGGAAGTTCTCGATCCGTCCGGCGCGCTTCATCACGTGCGTCGCCGATGATACGGCGATCGAATTCGGCGCGATGTCGAGCGCTTCCCTTCCGCCGAGAATCGAATCGAAGCTGCCGAGGAGCGTGCGATATTTCGGATCCTGCCCCTTGGGATAGAAGTAGATGCCCAGTTCCACCGAGTCGGTGATTTCCTCGCCGACCGCGTGGTAGTGGATATCGAAGATGATCTTCGCGCCCGGCAGCATCAGCTTGCCGGTGTTCGGCCGCAGCAGCTCGCCCTGCTTCCCGACGGCCCACTCCATGAACAGGCCGCCCGCGGTGTCGGCCGAATCGCCGCTCGTCTTGAACGGATCGCCGCCATCGTCCTGCTTCAGGCGGGCGAGCGCATGGTGTGTGATGCGCCGGCCCTTCACCGTCGCCGGCCGGATTTCGATCGCGCGCACCCACCGTTGCTCCGTGAGACCCGTATCGACGATCGGCTTGTACCAGGCGTCCTGCGACTGCGCCGGCATCTTCCAGGCGGGCGACTTGATGACCAGGTCGGGCTCGCCGAACTTCGAGGCGAACTCCCAGCGTGTGTCTGTCGGCCACTTGATCGGCGCGGGCATGTCCCTGGCGTCGCCGAGCGGCGCGCCCGCGTCGACCCAGCTGACGATGGTCTCGATTTGCCGATCAGAGAGCGACGCGTCGTTGGCGAAGTGCTGGATGCCGACCGTCTTGTCCATGTGCCACGGCGGCATCTGCCGCGCGGCGACGCGCGCCTTGATCGATCGCGCCCACGGCCGAACATCGTCGTACGTGATGAGCGACATCGGCGCGATGGAATCGGGCCGGTGGCACGCCTCGCACTTCGCCTGGAAGATCGGGGCGACGTCTTTTGCGAATGTGACGGGGAGGGCCGACGGTCCCGCGGCGTGGACCGGCGCGCCGAGCAGGAAGACGAGACCCGATCCGAGGAGGACTTTCCCGACCCGCGCGGCCCACTGGAGGTCTGAGTGTGACATTGACCTGCTCCGTTTCACCGGGTGACGGGCGACGAACGGCCTATTGTAACGTGTAAACGACATTCAAAACACAGAGCACTCAGAGCAAGATTGCGAATCTCTGCGTGCTCGGCGTGCTCTGCGTTGATCGTCGTAGCGTGATCGCAGCGTCTCAGAAGTCGTATTGCACGGTGATCTTCGCCGTGCGTGCCGTCATCACCGGCGTCTGCGTGCCGGTTGGCGCAAGCCACGCGCCGCCCGGGATGAACGCCTGGTTGGGCACGAGGATCGTGCTCAGGTTCAGGGCGTTCAGCAGGTCGAGCGCGAGGTTCAGCCGGGTGCTGCCGACCTTCAGGAGCTTCCCGAAGCGCAGGTCGAGCTCGTTGACACGGTCGCTGAACATCTCGCCCGGCTTCAGCAGGTTGATGGTCACGTTGGCGGCGTTGCCCGACAGCGGCCGGCCGAGCGTCTGGGCGACGACGGCGCTGGACACGGTCCAGTCGGCTCTGCAGCGGCACTCCCGGGCTGCTCGTCAGCACGGCGCTGAACAGCACGTCGACCTTGGGCACCGTATACGAACCGGTGGCGGTGTACCGCGTCGTGATCCCGGGATCGTAGTGACAGTACGGATTCGACGGGTTGAACTGCGGCAGCTCGCTGCCGGTCGAGAACACACCCGTCATTTCCGGCAGCGCTGCCCGAATCGAACAGTAATCCGTGACCCGCTTGCCGGTACTGAATCCGCCCTGGACCTGGAAGCCCTGCCGGATGCGGGAGTTGATGTTGACGTCGACGCCGTTGTACATCTGCGAGATCTCGCCGTAGGCCGGCGCGTACGTCGCGTAGTTGCTGGTCTGCCCGAACTTGGCCGGGTTGACGTCGTACAGGTTGGAGACCGTGTAGCCGCCTCCCCCGGGCAGCCGCGGATCGAGCGGCGCCTTGATGCTGTACTCCGTGAAGTCCGACGGCGGCCGTCAGCAGGTTGTCGGTGACCGTGAAGTTGTTCAGCCAGCGCCGGATATAGCCGACCGACACCGACAGGCGCGGCAGCAGCTCGTGCTGGACCGTCGCACCGATGATCCAGTCCGACGGCCGGTTGTACCAGCCCTGCAGGATATTCGGGTCGTAGGACAGGTTGTTGACGTTCTTCCCGAAGTTCAGGTTGCTGATCTGCCCGCATTCCCCGTTGGCTGAGTCCGTTCTGCAGGTTGCAGTCCGGGGTGAAGTTCCGGTTGGCATCCGTCCAGTTGCGGGTGACGGTCAACACGCTGCGAGCCGACGGGAGGAGCGCCGAGTAGTTCCCGTTGCCGGCCACGGCCATCTCGAGATACCGGCCGACATTCGCCTTGATCGCGGTCTTTCCGTTCCCGAAGAGGTCGTACGCCACGCCGATGCGCGGGTCGATGTCGTTGTAGCCGATCACGCCCTGCGTTTCGGGGAACATCAGCGCCGTCGGCAGGAAGACCGTGGGGCCGAGCTGCTGCGCGGGGTAGTAGCTCCACGCATGGTCGTAGCGCAGGGCGCCCTGCAGCGTCATGCGGCCGCGCGTCCACTGGTCCTGGACGTAGAGCGCGTTCATGCGGACGCGTGTGTCCGTCTTGTACGGCGTCAGGAGCTCCGTGATCTGATTCGGCACGCCGTTGTTGAAACGGAACTGGAGGTCCTGGTTGTTGGCGTTCGGCTGTCGCGTGTCCCAGTAGAACGCGCCGATATAACCGGCCTTCCAGCTGTGCGCCCCGGTCACGTACGTCGCCGCCGTGTTCCACCGGATCGGCTCCATGAAGTCCGCGTTCCACGCCTGCGCGCGATACACCAGCCCCTGGATGTTGCCGTTGGCCGGGCATCCCGCCGTGCACTGCTCGGTGACCGGAATCAGCGAACGATCGTTGCCGGGCCGCTCGCGGCCGTTCCAGTTCTGCTGATAGGCCGACACGCCGGCCTCGAGGAGCAGCTTGGCGGTCATCGTCGACGTCCAGCGCGCCGTTTCCATGCGCGCGTACGTGCCGTTGAAGCCGGTGCCGCCCGCCACGGTCGCCGTTTCCGGCGCGCCCGCCGTCGGTCCGGTGATGCCGCCGACCTGCGGCCGGTCGCTCAGCCGCGCGCTGCCCGGATCCCAGTACAGGCTCAACTTGTTCTTCGGCGAAATCTGCCCCGTCATCCGCAGCGTCGGGTTGATGGTGCCCTTCGAGCTGTTGGACACTTCCTGCGTCGTGTCCGGCCGATAGAGCCACTGGTTGGGATTGCCGGCATTCAGGTTGTAGAAGATGCCGGGGAGGCTGTTGGCGCTCGACGAGTAGCGCGTATTGTAGAAGAACCAGAGCCGATCCTTCACGAGGGGCCCGGCGTTCGACAGGCTGAACTCATTCAGATACAGCGTCTTCTGCGGCGTGAGCATCCCGGCGTTCTTCAGCTCCTGCGTGTAGTTGCTGCTCTGCATCGCACCGGTCATGCCGGAGTAGTACGCGTGGTTCTGGAACGTGTTGCCGCCGGTCTTCGGGATGAAGTTGACGATCGGCCCGCCCTGCTCCGCCTCGCCGAGACCGCCGGCCGTCGTCATCACGACTTCCTGCGCGGTTTCGAGCTGACCGTAGCCGGAGACGCCGCCGCCGTTGATCGCCGCGCCGGTGCCGAGACCGTCAATCTGGCTCTGGCCTTCGTTGCCGCGCCCGCCGCGGCCTCCGAACACGATCATGCCGGGGCTCAGCTGGACGTTCGCGTTGCCGCCGCCCGAGACGACCATCGACGGAATGAGCAGCATGACCGCGGCATAGCCGCGCGCCGTCGGCACCGACTGCAGCAGATCGAGATCGAGCGTCCGCTGCTGCTTCGCCGTCTGCACGTCCACGACCGGGCTTTCGCCGGTGACCGTAATCGTTTCTTCGAGCCCGCCGACCTTGAGCTCGGCGTTCAGCGTCGCGACGAAATCGGCAGGCAGCACAAACCCTTCGCGTTTGACGGTCCCGAAGCCCGGGAGCGTGAACGTGACCGTGTAGGTGCCCGGCCGCAGATCGACGATGCGGTACTGGCCGGTGCCGTCGGTGACCGACGTCCTGGTTTTCTCGATCAACGCAGGGCTCGACGCTTCGATGGTGACGCCGGGAAGCACCGCGCCGGACGCATCCTTCACGTTGCCCGCAATCGACGACTGGGCGTGCGCGGCGGCCGGCAGCAGCAGAACGATAGCCGGAAGAACCCACGTTCTCGCGAGTCGCAGCACTGAGCCGACTTCCATCAACCGCCTCCTCACGTCGCTGACCTTCCGAGACAAAATGACCGCGTGACCGTCGAGATGCGGCCCATCTTACGGCTTGTTTACGCCGAGTCAAGCGATTCTTCACCGTGTTCACACGAACTTGGTGCGACAATCCAACGGAACGCATGCGGATCCGGTATGGGGCATTCTTCGTCCTCCTTTTCACTTTCTGTGTCGCGCCTTTTGCGGGCTGCCGCGCCGAGCCGGATCGATCGCGTGCATCGACGATAAGCAGCCCGCCGCAGGCCGAGTGGTTCGCCGAACGCGCCGAGGCCTCCGGCCTGACGTTCGTCCACTTCAACGGCATGTCCGGGAAGTTCCTCTACCCCGAGTTGATGGCGCCGGGCGTCGCGCTGTTCGATTACGACAACGACGGGGATCTCGACGTCTTCATCGTGCAGGGCCGGATGCTGGGCAACACGCCAGTGGCGGAGGCACAGCCGCAGCCGCCGGGACCGCTCCCTCTCCAGGGACGATTGTTCCGAAACGATCTCGCGGTCCTGCCCGATGGATCACGCACGGTGACATTCACGGACGTCACCGCGGCCAGCGGCATCAAGGCGCAGGGGTACGGGATGGGCGTCGCCGCGGGCGATTACAACAACGACGGCTGCGTCGATCTGTTCGTCACCAACCTCGGTGCCGGCCAGTTGTTCCGCAACAATTGCGACGGCACCTTCACCGACGTCTCGAAAGCGAGCCGCGTGGGCGATTCCGGCTGGAGCGTGCCGGCGGTGTTCTTCGATTTCGATCGCGACGGGTTCCTCGATCTGTTCGTCGGCCACTACCTCCAGTACAGCGTGGAGGCGAACCTGCACTGCTACTCGGTCGCCGGCAACCTCGATTACTGTCCGCCGCACGTGTACCGTCCCGAGGCGAGCCATCTGTATCACAACAACCGCGACGGCACGTTCACGGACGTCACCGCCGCTGCGGGGATGACGCGCGAATACGGCCCCGCGCTCGGCGTGGCGACCGCGGACTTCAACAACGACGGCTGGATCGATCTGTTCGTCGCGAACGACAGCCAGCCGAACCAGCTGTGGATCAACCAGCGCAACGGGACGTTCAAGAACACGGCGCTCCTCGCCGGCGTCGCGTTGAGCCCCGAGGGAAGCGTCAAGGCGAGCATGGGCGTCGATGCCGGCGATTTCAACAACGACGGCCGGGAGGACCTCGCCGTCACGGAGTTGACCGGGCAAGGCAGCGATTTCTACGTCAACGACGGCGCCGGCGGGTTCGAGGATCGAAGCGCGCCGGCCGGCATCCGCCTCGCCAGCCTGCCGTACACGGGGTTCGGCACCGGCTGGCTGGACGTGGACAACGACGGCTGGCTCGATCTGCTGTCGGTGAACGGCGCGGTCACGCAGATCCTCGAAGACGTGGCGCGCAACGAGCCGTTTCCGCTGAAGCAGCCGAAGCAGCTGCTGCGGAATCTCGGCCCCGGCGGCAACCTCCGGTTCGAAGACGTTACGAAGCAGGCCGGCGCATTTTTCGCGAAGCCGGAAGTGAGCCGGGGCGCCGCGTTCGGCGACATCGACAACGACGGTGACACCGACATCGTCATCGGCAACGACGCCGGGCCCGCGCGGCTGCTGATCAACAACGTGGGGAGCCGGAAGCACTGGGTGGGCCTCCGGCTCGTGATCGGCGGATCTGGTGGCAAAATGCGCGACGCGGTTGGCGCGCGCGTCGAAGTCACGCGCTCGGACGGCCGCACCATCTGGCGCCGCTCGCGCGCGGACGGCAGCTACGCCTCGGCGAACGATCCGCGCGTGCTGGTCGGGCTCGGCGATTCAGCGCAGTCGCCGCTGAAGATCAAGGTCGTCTGGCCCGACGGCACGAGCGAAGAGTTCACGGGAGTGGGTATCGATCGTTATACGACGCTGACAGAGAGCGCGCGCTGAAAAGATAGTTCTCGACTGGTTCAGGGTTCAGGGTTCGAAAAACCCGAGTGTTGAATCGAGGGCTCTCCCGAACCCTGAACCATGAACCCTGAACCCTGAACCTTGAATAGCGAGAGCGCAAACTCCCCGATCCCGACCCACGCGACCAGCCCGATCCACGGGGAAATACCGGGAAAGACGCTGGTGAACAGCGAGCCGAGCAGCGGCTGGCGGGTCCAGAACAGGTAGTACACCGACGCGAGGAAGGCGCCGGTTGACACCGCGTACCAAAGGCCCCAGCCCAGGCTGACGGCGATGAGGACGGGACCCAGGATGGCGGTGTACTGGACGCCGAAGCCGGGAGCGAGGAAGAGGAACGCGGCCAGCCCTCCGGCGGCGAGCTGATAGGTCGACAGCGGACGGCGCCAGCGGCTCCACGCGCAGAGCGCCAGGATGGTGGCGGCCACCAGGTATCGGCCGGCGGGGACGTACAGCGCGTGAAGCTGCGCCCCGACCGCAGCCGAGCCGGCGTTCTTCTCCAGGAGACGAATGAAGAACGGGATGCCCCAGTTGTCGAAATTCGAGTTGTAGGCGACGGCGTTGCGGTAGAAGGCCGGCCCGACCCGCAGAATGACGGGAACGAACGGGACGGCGCCCAATGACAGGCCACCGGCGAATCGGAGCGGCGTCGCGCCAGCGCCGGACATTGGCGAGGAACACGGGAACCAGCAGCAGCGGAATCAGCTTGACGTTGAGCGCCGCGGCGAGCGCCACGCCCGCCCATGCGAAACTGGCCCTTTCCTCGACGAAGTAGCAGGCCGCGAGGACGAACAGGCCGACGAGCGGATCGTTGTTCCCGTGGTAGGCGCTCACCAGAATCGCATCCGGGCTGAACGCAAAGATGGCCACGGCCGCCAGCGGCGCGGCCGGGTGCGCGGAGCGGCGGCGCCAGATCTTCCACAGCAGGACGAGACACAACGCGTCTGCCGCCATGGGCACGAGCTTGAACAGGACGGGAAAACGGAGACCCGTGAGCACGGACAGCCGCAGGATGCCGGCCGCCAGGTACCCGGTGAGGGGCGGGTGATTCCAGGCCGGGACGTTCCGGTACATCCACAGCACGCCCTCCAGGCTCGCGTAGTGCGCAAAGTCGTCCCAGAGGATGATGTCGTTGGTTCCGGTCGAGAAGGCCGACAGGATGCCGCGCAGCGCCATGCCGGCGGCGGCGATGGCGAAGGCGAGGTACGCCGGCCTCCCGGCATTCCGATATCGTGACCACATGCGCTGCAGACCCGTTCAATCGTATGTGAGAATGCCGCAGTGAATCCTGCGCAACCACCGGCGGCCGGCGACGCCGAGCACATCGAGTACGCCCGCTGGCTCGCGCCCGGGTGCGCGGTCGCCGCCATCTGCCTCGGCCTGGCCCTGCAGATCGCGAACGGGTTCCTGGAGCCGACCGCGCTGGCCCTGGTCCTCAGCGCTTTCGCGCTGCTCGTCGCGGCGGCCGTCATTCCCCGCCCTGCGCGTTTCGTGCGTCTCGACGCGACGCTCGTGCCGGTGCTCGCGCTGGCGGGACTGGTCTTTCACCTGGTCTCCCTGTACACGTCGCTTCCCGGCCTCATGCCGGTGGATGGACCAGGGCTCACGACGTATCACCGGGGATTGGGCGTGCTCGCGATCGTGCTCGGCTCGGTCGTGATCCTGGGCACACCGAGGTGGGCGAAGCCGCTGCAGATCGGCGCGCTCGTGGCCGTCCATTGCGCCATCGGGGTGTGGATGATCCATCGATCGCCCGAGCCGGCGATCGACGTGCACGTGTTTCAGCGGTACGCGATCTCCGCTCTTCGCTCCGGGGCGAACCCCTACGCGATCACGTTTCCGGACATCTACCGGTTCCAGAACGGCGATTACTACGGGCCCGGCCTGTCGGTGGGCGGACGCCTGCAGTTCGGCTATCCTTACTTTCCCCTGAGCCTCCTCGTCGCGATGCCGGGGCAACTATTCGGCGGAGACTCACGCTACGCGCAGCTGGTCGCCATCGAGCTCGCGGCCATTTTCATGGCGTTCGCCCGGCCGCGGGGGTTCGGCATCGTCGCCGCCGCATTGTATTTGACGACCCCGCGCCTCTTCTTCGTCCTCGAGCAGTCGTGGACGGAACCATTTCTCGTCCTCGGCGTCGCGGCGGTGCTCTTCGCCGCCTGTCGTCACAGCCGGCTCGTCCCGTGGCTGTTCGGCGCGTTCATCGCGTTGAAGCAATACCTGGTCTTCGCGCTGCCCGCGGCCCTGCTGCTCGTCGAATGGCCCCGCGACCGCCGGAGCCTTTTGACGTTCCTGGCGAAAGTCGCGCTGCTCGGCGCCGCCGTCACGCTCCCGTTCGTCTTCTGGGGGCCGAATGCGTTCTGGACGAGCGTCGTGACGCTGCAGTTCCATCAGCCGTTTCGCCCGGACGCGCTCAGCCTGCTGTCGTGGTGGGCGAACCAGGGTCACGAGCAACCGCCCGTGCTGATCTCGTTCGTCGCGGCAGCCGCCGCGTCCGCGCTCGCATTGTGGCGCCTGCCGCGAACGCCTGCCGGCTTCGGCGCGGCGGTCGGCATGACGCTCTGCGCCTTCTTCGTGTTCAACAAGCAGGCGTTCTGCAACTACTACTTCTTCGTCGTCGGCGCGCTCTACGCGTCGGTCGCTGCGTGGCACGCGCCCGAGGCGGCCGACTGAGGCTGCTCGCGAAGCTCGCTGCGTCTCCTCGCGTCTTCGAGGATGAAGTCGACGTCGGGCGTCGCCTCGGCGATGACGAAGATCTGATACGAGAACAGCGATTTGCTGATTCGAATGAGCAGCTGATTGATCGCCGTCGCGGCGCGGCCGACGATGCCCTGGCCGATCACCTTCGGAAACGGCGCCGGCACGCCGCGGATCTCCTTCAGTCGAAATCCGGCGTTGGTCAGCAGGTGCCGCAGTGACCGGAAGGTGAAGAGTCGCGTGTGCGTCCGGTCGAGGATGCCCACCTTGCCGTAGTTGAACTGGCCGAACAGGAGCATGAGCCGCTGGATCCCGAACGCGATGTTGGGGGTCGTCAGGATCAGCGTTCTCGGCGAGTAGTCGAATTGCCTGCACAGCCGGGCGAGGAACTGCTCCGGGTTCTTCAGGTGCTCGATGACGTCGAGCAACAGCAGGTAATCGTACCCGCGAACGTCGAAGACCAGCTCATCGTCGAGATCCTGCGTGAAGACGACGATGTTCGGGTGGCGGTCGCCTTTCACGGTGAACTGATCGACGACCGCCACCCGGCAGCCCTTCTTCACCAGCTCGCTCGCGATGCCGCCGGGGCCCGCGCCGATGTCGATGACCGACGCGCCCGGCGCGACCGCATCGAGGGCGAACTGGTGGCTGCTCGGGTAGCCCAGCTTCAGATCGTAGTACGTGTTGTCCTGCCCGCTCACCGGCTCGAAGCGCCGCTGATGCAGAAGGCCCGAGCGGTGCGCGACGTTGCGCAGCGTCGCGAGCATCACGTCCTTCGCGTACTTCATCCCGTTCACGCGGCAGATCTCGTCGCCGTAGTACGTCGGAATCGGCAGCTCGACGATCCGCTGCCCGGCGTTGATCAGCTGGATGATGATCTCGGTATCGAAGTGAAAGAGGTTCGAGTTCAGGCGGTAGGGGATCTTCTGCAGCGCCGCGACCGAGTAGACGCGGTAGCCGCTGTGAAACTCGGTGAGGCGCGTGCCGAGCAGCAGGTTCTGCGCCCAGGTCAGGATGCGGTTGCCGACGAACTTATAAAGCGGCATCCCGCCCTTGAGCGCCGCGAACCCGCTCATCATGCGGCTGCCGAACACCGCGTCGGCCTGGCCGTCGCGCAGTGGCGCGACGAGGACCGGCAGTTCCTCCGGCGCGTACTGCCCGTCGCCGTGAATCATCGCCACGAAATCGAAGCCCTCGCGGATGGCGAAGGCGTAGCCGACCTTCTGGTTGCCGCCGTACCCCTGGTTGTACTGGTTCCGCAGCACGGTCATCGCGATTTCCGGGTGCGCCTGGCGGTACGCGAGCCCGATCTCGGCCGTGCGGTCGCCAGAGGCGTCGTCCACGACGAGCACTTCGCAGTCGTAGTCGCGGAAGATCGAGCGCGGGATGCGTTCGAGCACCCGCTTGAGCGTCTCTTCCGCGTAGTAGGCGATGACGAAGACCATCAGCCGGGGCTGGCTCATCGAAGGAAAGAATAACTCATGCGGGTTGGTCAATAATGCCGGCAGCCGCACATGACCACGTTTGGCTTTGGACAACGCGTCGGCCAGATCGTTCAGCTGGCGTATGTCGTCGAGGACATCGACGCGGCGATCGGCTGGTGGGTGCGAGACTGCAGGGTCGGCCCGTGGTTTCTGCTCGAGAGCTTCACGGGGCCGGGACAGCGCTATCGCGGCCAGCCGGCCACGGCTGACATCAAGCTGGCGATGTCTTTCGCCGGACACATGAACATCGAGCTCATCCAGCCGAAAGACGATCACCCCTCGGTGTACAAGGATGTCATCGATCGCCGTGGCTACGGGTTTCATCATGTCGGAATCGCCGTCAGCGATGTCGGAGCCGAGCAGCTGGCGTATGAAGGGCGGGGCTACACGGCAGTATTCGAGGCGCCGGTGCCCAGCGGCGGCTCGGTTGTCTATCTTGAAGGCCCGCACGGCGATCCGGGATTAATCGAGTTGATTCCGGCGACGCCTGGGATGGACGAGATGTTCACTCGCTTCTGGCAGACGACGACCAACTGGACCGGCCACGATCCAATTCGGCCGTTCGGTTAGGGTCTTTTCGCCGGTACAACTCGAGCCAGAGGAACGTAAACGCGGGCGCGAACGCGCGCAGGGCGTTCGTCGTAAACAGCATGACGTGCTCGCTCAGGAACGGCACGAGCAGCGCGTACGGCAGCGCCGCGGACAGGAGAAGGGTGCGCCGCCGGGCAAAGAGGACGACGACGGCGCAGGCGGCGATGAGAAGGGCTGCCGCGCTCAGGGTGTCGACGATGCGTCCGTCGGACCAGCGCGTCTGCCACGCCGTCACGAGACCCGCGAACGGCAGCGCGAATTCGACAACGCTGCCGAGGCGGAGCCGAATCGGGCGCGAACGTAGCGCTCCCCATGCGCCGATTGCGAGTCGCGGCCGGCGCGATCAGGAGCATGCGAGTCTTGCCGTCAAACGTGGGACGACCGTCCGCAGAATTTGCCCGCGCCGCTGGCCAGCGCCGCCGCGCCGAGCGCCAGCACGGCAGGCTCCTTGGTCAGGCCGGCCACCGCGGAAAAGCAGGCCAGAGCCAGACGTCTTCTGGTGACCGCCGCGTAGAGTGCGCCGATCGTTGCCGCGAGTGCGAGCGCGTCGCACAGGTCGAACATCGTCGAGAAGATCACGCCGGGATTGAATGCGAACGCGAGCGCCGTTCGAGCGGGAAGCCCCAGGGAGATCGCCAGCCGTGCCGTCAGATAGGAACCGATGGCCACCACCGCGATGTTCCCCAGCAGCAGTCCCCACAGCAGACTTCGTCTCTCCGAACAGGCGCCACGGGGCGGCGAACGCCGGGTAACCGATTCGTTGCGCGCGGTACACGGGCCGGTCGAGCCAGACGGCGAGTGTTTGCGGATTGAGGAGGAGCGGATCGCGCGCAAGGATCCAGAAGTATTGGCCGTCAGCGCCGACGCCGGGATGCGTGCTGACGCTTCCCAGGACCTGCCGGCCCAGCGCGCTCTGCTGTGCATCGACACCGAAGCGGACGAACCACGAGGGGTCGTTGTGATGGGTGCCGAGAACTGCAATGACAAACAGGACGTGCGCCGCGACACCGATGATCGAGGCCCGCATCGCGGCGCTGCGGGCAGACGTCACGGCTGTCGTGGCCATCAGGTACGCGACAGTCTACAGGCTTGGCGGCCAGCGCGACGGTCGTCATGTCCTGCCGGCAAACACAGTAGAATCGAGACTGTCAGTCAGGTCGGGGCGTAGCGCAGCCTGGTAGCGCACCTGCCTTGGGCGCAGGGGGCCGCTGGTTCGAATCCAGTCGCCCCGACCAATTCCTCTCAAGTTGCTCGGGACTATTCCTGCGCCAGGCGAGGCGAGCGCCCGCGGAGTTCGTCAATCCGCTTCGACGCCTCTGCCTTCGAGAGCGTGTCGTCGAATTCCTCGCCCGTCTCCCGGCACAATGTCTCGAGGTACGAACGTTGCGCCGCGGTCATCGGTTCATCGCCCGTCTTCCACTCATCAGGATCGCGCTGAAGGGCCGGCTGATCGGTATCATGGGTCTTCATGGGGCGAATAGAGAGCAAAACACGCGCCAGCCTTGGGGCTAAGCGCCCGACGTCTCTGCGCAAGACATCCGCGCAGTTCATCGAACCCATGCTGCTGCTGCGTATAGAGTCGCTTCCCTCCGGTGAACAGTGGGTGTACGAACTCAAGCTCGACGGGTATCGCGCCATTGCGTTCAAGCGCGACGGCATCGTTTCCCTGCGATCCCGAAACGACAAGGACTTCAACCGCAGATACCCCGCCGTCGTGCAGGGGCTCAAAGGACTGCCCGAAAACACCGTGATCGACGGCGAGATCGTGTCGCTCGACGACGAGGGTCGCCCCTCCTTCAGCGCTCTGCAGAACTACGGGGCGATGCCGGCGCAGGTCATGTACTACGTGTTCGACGTGATGGTGCTCGCCGGCCGCGACGTGAAAAACGAGTCGCTCGACAGGCGACGCGAGCTCCTCGAAAAGCGAGTGCTTCCGAAGCTGTCGGAGCCTGTGCGGTACTCGGCGCCGCTCGCGATCGACCTCCCTGTCCTGATCCAGTCCGTCAAAGCACACGGCCTGGAAGGACTGGTCGCGAAGCGGCGCAACAGTGCCTACGAAGCCGGCCTGCGGTCAGGGGCGTGGATGAAGATGCGCGTGAACCGCGGCCAGGAATTTGTCATCGGTGGCTACACACGTGGCACCAGGAGCTTCGACGCTCTCGTGGTCGGCTACTACGAAGCCGGCACGTTGATCTACGTCGCACGCACTCGGAACGGCTTCACACCGGCAGCGCGCGCGCAATTGTTCAGGAAGTTCAAGGGCCTGGAGATTCCTCACTGTCCGTTCGCCAACCTGCCGGAGGCCAGGAGCGGCAGATGGGGGCAGGGCCTGACGAAAGCGAAAATGGCCGACGTGCAGTGGCTGAAACCTGTACTCGTCGGCCAGTTCGAGTTCCTCGAATGGACAGCTGACAACCACCTGCGGCACTCGAAATTCGTCGCCCTGCGGGACGACAGGAAAGCGAGCGACGTTCGGCGGGAATGACGCTGACAGGCTTCGCACATCTCATCTCGAGCGCCGGAAGGTGCCAATCACTTCGCCGCGCGCGATGACATGCCCGGTCAGCGCTTTCAGCACGGCGTCCCGGTCCGCCCCGGGTGGCACGTCCAGCATCGTGTCGAGCGCAAACAGCTGAAAGTGGTAGTGGTGCGCCGGATCGCCTTCCGGAGGGCGTGGTCCGGCGTACCCGACCTGCCCTCGTGAGTTTCGTCCCTGAAGCGCGTCTTTCGGCTCCTTCAGTCGAGGGAGCGTCGGGACAGATTCCGGGAGCCGGTTCGTCTCCGGGGGCACGTTGTAGAGCACCCAGTGCACGTAGGGCTTCGGTGTCTTTGCGTCAGGGTCTTCCATCAGCAGGGCGAACGATTTCGTGTTGGCCGGCGCATTGCCCCAGCGCAACGGGGGCGAGAACCGCTCGCCGTACCCGCTGTAAGGCGCCGGTATCGCCGCGCCGGCTTGAAATGCGGACGATCACCGACATCCCCGCATCGGCCCGCGTCTCCGAACGTGCCATCGCGATGGCGCCACCACTCTCCGCGCCGGGTGAATGGGAAGTTGCGGCCACCGTCGCGCGCGGCTCCGGTGCGGATTGCGCGCCCGTCGTCGCCGCGCCCTCGTGAGCGATGCGGTAAATCCGGCCTGCGGCGTCGTCTGACACGAGCAGGGCGCCGTCCTGCGCCACGGCGAGGCCGACGGGACGGCCGAACGCGGCCGGTTTACCGGCGGCCGTCAGGAATCCAGTCAGGAACGGTTCGATCCTGACCGGCGTGCCCTTCTGAAACCGGATGCGGACCACCTCATATCCGCTCGGCGTACCACGATTCCACGAACCATGCATCGCCACGAACGCATCCCCGCGATACTCCGCGGGGAATCGATCGCGCATGTAGAACACCATTTGCATCGGCGCCGCGTGCGCCGTGTAGGTGAGCACGGGGATAGTGGAGAGGCGCGCCCATTCCTCGCTGGTCATCTCGCCGGGAGGCTCGTCCTGCGGATTCAGCTTGCCGTTCGCATAAACGTACGGCCATCCGTATTGCTTGTCGCGCTGCAGATGATTCAGCTCCTCCGGTTGATCGTCGTCGCCGAGCCAATCGATTCCGTGGTCCATCCCGAACAGCTCGCCCGTGTCGGGATGCCAGCCGAATGCAATCGTGTTTCGCAGGCCGGATGCAAAGATCCGTCGCGATTTGCCATCGGGCGAGATGCGGAGAAGCGTCGCGTTTTCCGGCGACGTCTCGTCGCACGCGTTGCAGGTGCTGCCGACGGAGACATAGAGTTGTTTGTCCGGGCCTATACGGATCGTGCGGTTCGCGTGCTGTCCGCCCTCGGGCAGATGGTCCACGATGCGCGTGATGTTCTCGAAGATGCCATCGCTGTTGATATCCGCCGTAAAGACGTCCTTGACCGACACAGGTAGACGCGTCGTCCATCGATCGCGATGCCGTGCAGCATGGGCCGCCGTACTGCACTGCGGATACGATCGGCGCGCCCGTCGCCGTCCGTGTCGCGCAGCACCAGTACGTCGCCCGGTTCGCGGCGAGTCACGTACACACTTCCATCGTCCGCCACCTCGAGAATGCGCGGTTTCCCGAGGCCCTCGGCGAAGACCGACACCGAAAATCCCGCCGGTGCCTTCAATCCCTGCACGTGACCGGGAGTCGGGCTGAGCTGTTCGGGTTCCACGGGCAGAGCTTGCGAGCAGGCGCTCGGGCGTGGCGAGTGCCTTGCATCGCTCGACGCCGTGTATCGAGGAATAGCCGCGGGCGCCGTCGGAGGCTTGGTCGGTACGTGGGCGATGAACGAAGTGCAACGCCTGTGGACACGCATGGTGGACGGCCGTGCGCCTGAGTCAGCTGGCGACCGCCACGACGCTCGCGACTGGCAGGAGCGGAGCGAGCATCAGAATTCGAATGAGCTCGCCGCTGATGCAGTGGCCCGCTACACCTTGGGCCGCGGGCTCACGCGCAAGGAGCTCCGCGTTGCCGCACCGCTTCTGCATTACGCCTTCGGGGCAACAATGGGGGCGATCTACGGCGCATTCGTAGAACGCCGACGAGCTAAGCGATCCGGCGCCGGATTCGGCACAACGTTATGGCTCACCGCGGATGAGATCGCCATGCCTCTCCTCGGTCTTTCCGATTCGACGGCCCGCCGCCCGCTCGAAATGCATCTGCAGGCGTTTGTCGCTCACCTCGTCTACGGCACCGCGGCGGAAATGACACGGCGGACGGTGCGGGCGCAGTTCGCAGGAGCGACGCACAACGTCGCTCGAGGAGGCCACGGATGAACACCGGACAAACACGGACTGCAGGACTGGCGCTGATCGCTGCCGGCGTGGCCGCGGCGATGGCCATGCGCGCCAGGCAGCGCCGCCCCGCCTACGACTTCAGCGGCAAGTCTGTCGTCATCACCGGCGGCTCGCGCGGCCTGGGGCTCGTGCTTGCCCGCCAGCTGGCGGCTGAAGGAGCACGGATCACGCTCATCGCCCGCGACGAGCAGGAACTCCGCCGGGCCGCGGACGACATCCATTCCCGATGGCCGTCGGCAGACGTCCTGACCATTTCGGCGGATGTCGGCCAGCGTGAGAACGTCGAACAGGCCATCGCGCGCACGACCGGGCACCACGGCCGCATCGACGTCCTGATCAACAACGCGGGAATCATCCAGGTCGGGCCGCTGGATCACATGAAGGTGTCCGACTACGACGATGCGATGAAGGCGCACTTCTGGGGGCCGCTCTTCATGGTGCTGTCGACGTTGCCGCACATGCGGAATCAAGGCGGGGGAAGGATCGTCAACATTTCATCGGTCGGAGGCCGGATTTCTGTTCCGCACCTGGTGCCGTATTCCGCCAGCAAGTTCGCGCTGACCGGGCTCAGCGAGGGTCTTCGCGCCGAGCTCGCGCGTGATCAGATCGTCGTGACCACTGTCTATCCAGGGTTGATGCGCATCGGCTCGCCGGTCAACGCGGCTTTCAAGGGGCAGCGGACGCAGGAATACTCGTGGTTTGCGGTGGCCAGTTCCCTGCCGCTGCTGACCATCAGCGCCCAACGAGCGGCAAGCCAGATCGTCGCGGCTTGCCGGCGCGGCGATGCTGAGCTCATCATCACCGTTCAGGCAAAGCTCGCCGTGCTCGCGCGGACAATCGCGCCTGAGCTCTTCAGCGATGTCATGTCCCTCGCGCATCGTGTGCTGCCGGACGCCGTCGGACCGGAAGGTGACGTCGCCTCACCTGGCCGCTCAGCCGCCTCGAACTGGGCGTCGTCGTCGATTCTCAAGCCCCTGTACGCCGCCGCGCAGGAGAACAACGAACTCTAGGAGAAGGTGCATCGTGACCAACCGGGATGCGGCCCAGCGGAACACCGGCATCAGCAATCGTGAATCTGCGCGCGAGGAGAGCGCCGAACGGGCGGCACATCCTCCGGTCGATACGTCGGCTCCCCCACCGGAGGATGCAGCGGGGCGTGCCGGCGACACACCGAGGGACGACCAGGCGGACGGCTCGCAGACGTCGCACAAGAGCGGAAGCCGTTCGACAGCACAGAAGCAGGCCGACTCGCGCTATCCGGACGCGCCCGTGCCCGCGTCGAACAAGGTGCCGGGGGCGTTCGGGAACGAACCTGACGATTCGAGCGGGACCGCGCCAGAATAGGCCGACCCGCAATTCCCCGCTTGTCGGCATTTGCCGCCGCCGAAGCACCGGTGCGATGATGAGCCGCCGACACGGCTCAAATGGTCTCGGTTACGGCGCGTAATCAGAAGCGAACGGCGGAACGCTCGGTGGTCGTAGGCGTATCCGATCACAACGGGTGGGCCGTCCTCGTTTCAGCCGCGATAGCGAACGGTGCACCAGCCGTCGTCGACCGACGACGCGTAAGCCTTATCGAGGACGGCGTTCCCAGCCAGCCGTATCACCACGAGACGCTGGCTCTCGGTGACGCCGAGTCCGAACAGCTGCTGCACAGGGTCAGGCGGTCGATTGCCGCATGTACGGAACACGCACTCCGCCAGCTCGCCGCTGATTTGTTCCCGCGATATCGAGTGGCGGCCGTCACCATTCGACACCCGCCGCTCGCAGACCTGCCGCCAACGGTCGGAGAGGTTCACCGTTCCTATCACGCGACGTGCCGGGCAGATGGCATGCTGTATCACTCTGCGATTTGCGAGGCCGCTCGTCAGCGCGACTGGGAGCTGGTGCTTCATCGTCGGGGAGACGAAATGGCCATCGCCGCAGCGGCGTTGCAGGCGGGTACGCATCAAGTCGAACGATTCGTGGAAGATCTGAAGCACACCTTGAAGGCGCCCTGGACAGCGGAGCACCGCTGCGCCTTTGCGTCTGCGATCGGACGGCTCGGGACGCAGTCAAGAGTCCGCCTGCCCCGAATCGATTGAATCGATGGATGACAAAAGAACCCTCCTCATGCACTTTCTCGGAACGCTCGCCTACCGGACGCAGAAGGCGTTGCGTGATGCGCCCGCCGACTTCGGACAATTCCGTGCGGCTGACGCGGTGCGCACACCGTCGGAGCTCGTCCGGCACATGACGAGCGTGCTCGGGTATGCGCGGGCGTGCTACGTGGGCGGAACATACGGGCCCGACGATCTGGCGGCGCTCGAGGACGAGGTCAGCCGGTTTCACGGCATGCTCCAGGATCTTGGCCACCATATCGACGCGGGAACCGAGCTCCGCGACGGCATGACGCCGGAGCGATTGCTGCAGGGGCCGCTGGCCGATGCCATGACACACGCCGGGCAACTGGCGATGCTCCGGCGCCTGGCGGGTTCGCCCGTGCGACCCGAGGATTTTTCCCTTGCGGACATCCAGGGCACCCGGCTGGGTCCGGACCAGGCGGATCCGGTGAGTCCGGACGATGACCGGCCCGAGGCGCCGACGCAGCGAATCCAGATTGCGATCCGGCCTGCGACCCCGGCGGACTGGCCGGCCATTGTCCACATCAACGACTCCGCGTTCGAGGGCCCAGGCGAATCGGCGTTGATCGAGGCGCTCGAACGATCGAATCGCCCGGTCATCTCGTTGCTGGCGCTTGCGGATGGCGTACCGGCCGGTCACGTCTTCTTCAGTCCTGTCAGCATTCAATCTGCAGGGGCGCGTATTCTCGTGGCGGCGCTTGCCCCGATGGCCGTTTCCCCACCGTTCCAGCGCCGGGGCATCGGATCGCAGCTGGTCGAGGCGGGCCTGAGAGCATGCGCTGACCACGCCTATCAGGTCGTGGTGGTGGTGGGACACCCGCAGTTCTACCGCCGGTTTGGATTCACCCCTGCTGCGAGCCTTGGCCTGTCGTCCGTGTATTCGGACGCGGGCGATGCGTTCATGGCTCTCGAACTCACCACCGGGGTACTCAGCGGGCGCGCGGGAGTTGTCGAGTATTCCGCCGAATTTGCGAACGTGTGAGCGTTGAGCGATTGTGTCAAGCGCATGGACACAGGCGATCTCGCCGTGATGGACCGAAGAGGGTGCGCGCGATGACAAGGGAAATCGAACGTCTCGAAGATCAATTGCGTCGTTCCTTCGACGGCGAGGCATGGCACGGTCCCGCGGTCCTCGAGGCGCTCGCGGGCGTCGCCGCCGACCAGGCCGCTGCGCATCCTCTCGCGGGAGCCCACTCCATCTGGGAGCTGGTGCTTCACCTTGCCGGCACGTATCGTATCGTCTTGCGCCGCCTCGGCGGCGATGCCGCGCCCCTCTCGCCGGAGGACGACTGGCCTCCACCGCCGGCATCGACGCCGGAGAGCTGGCGTCAGAGCGTGGAGATGCTGCGCCGGTTGAATCAGGACGTGAGGCGCGCGCTGGTCGCGTTTTCTCCGGACCGTCTCGACGATCCGCTGGTTGCCGATCCACCCTACACCGCGTACACACACTTCATCGGCATCACGCAGCACGATTGTTATCATGCGGGTCAGATAGCCATTCTGAAGCGAGCACTCCGGCCGCGGACGCACAACGAATGAGAACGGTCGCATGCCTGACCGTTATCGGCGCGCTTGCCGCGTCGGCGTCTCTGATGTCGAGCGGGCAGGCGAACACGATTCCGCTGCAGCCGGCTCAGGACATTGCAGGAGTCATCGCAGGCGGCACCCGGCCGGAGGTAATCGCCACAGGACTCAATGGCGCCGACGATCCCATTTGGATCCCGGACATCGGCCTCCTCTTCTCTGAGCCCAACGCCGACCGCATCGTGCGCCTGTCGGACGCCGGCACGGTGCTGCCGTTCCTCGCCGGTCTCCATCGCCCGCTGGGGATGACCTTCGACGCGCAGGGCCGCCTGATCTCGCTCCAGTCGGAGGCGGGCTTCACGAGCGTGCGCGTCGTCTGGCCGCCCGGCAGGGAAGCCGTCCTCGCCGATCGCTTCGACGGGCTCCCGTTCAGCCGGCCGAACGGCGTCACCGTCGATCGCAGAGGCGGCGTGTATTTCTCCGATCCCGGCCTGAATCCCGCACAGGAGGAGCAGCTTCGCAAGACGCAGGCCCGGCTGCCTCCCGCGGTGTATTACATCCCACGCGGCGGAGAAACCCGTTCGTGTGGCCGACGGCATTGCCCGCCCCAACGGCGTACACTTGAGCCGCGACGAGAAGACGCTCTACGTCAACGACACCAACGGCATCCAGGCGTTCGCGTTCGACGTGTCGGCCGACGGCAGGCTGGCCAACCGCCGGGTGTTTGCTACGTACGTGGGCCGCACGCTGCCGCTCGGTGCGACCGAAGGCGTCGCGTCAGGCGCCGACGATCTCGTGATCGACAACGAGGGCCGCGTCTACTCCATCACGGCGGCAGGGATCGAGGTACTGAGCGATGCGGGCCGGCCTCTCGGCATCATCCCGGCGAAGTGTTCCCCGGATGGCGGACGATGCCAGGCGCTGGCGTTCGGTGGAACGGACAAGCGAACGCTGTACGTCGCCGGCGGAGGCACGCTTTTGCGGATTCAGATGCTGGCACAGGGTTTCACCGGACGGGCGAAGTAGAAGGAGAAGCGCATGAGTGTTCAGGGAGAGAATGCATCGCGGGCTGTGCCGCCGCACGTCCAACTGATCCAGATGGGCACGGCCGCGTGGGTCAACGCGGTGGTATTTGCCGCGGCTAAAATCGGCCTGGCCGACCAACTGGCCGCCGGACCCAGAAACGCCGCCGAACTCGCCGGACCGATGCGGCTCCACGCGCCGTCGCTGCATCGGCTGATGCGCACCCTGGCCGGCCTGGGCATTCTCACGGAGGGCGACGCGCAGCGCTTCGCCCTGACTCCCGTGGGCGAGGCGCTCAGGACCGGTGCGCCCGGCGCAGCGCGGGCGACGTTGATCGCGTTCGGAGGCACCTTCTGGCGCGGCTGGGAGCAGATCGTGTACTCGCTCGAAACGGGCCACACCGGTTTTGACAAGGCACACGGCATGCCCCTCTTCGAATATCTGCGACAGCATCCTGCCGAAGCGTCTGACTTCAGCGAGGCCATGGTCGGCTTCCACGGCGAGGAACCACCCGCCGTGGCGCGGGCGTACGACTTCTCCGGATTCGAGAAGGTCGTGGACGTCGGCGGCGCCACGGGCAACCTGCTGGCGGCGATTCTGTCGAGTCATGCCGGACCGCGCGGCGTGCTGTTCGACATGGCGCACGTGGTGGCCGAGGCGCCGCCGTTGCTCAAGTCCCACCGCGTCGACGATCGGGTCACGATCGAGGCCGGCAGTTTCTTCGACACGGTCCCCGCTGGCGGCGACTGCTATCTGCTGTCGCACATCATCCACGACTGGGACGAAGGGCGGTGCCTGACGATCCTCGGCCACTGCCGGAAAGCCATGAAACCGGGCGGGCGCCTGCTGATCATCGAGATGGTTCTGCCCGCCGGCGACACGCCGCATCCGGGCAAGGTGCTGGATATGGTCATGCTGGTGTTTCCGGGCGGCCAGGAACGCACCGAAGCCGAGTACGCGGCCCTGCTCGGCAAGGCCGGTTTCCGCCTGAACCGCGTCGTGCCCACGGCATCGGCCGTGAGCGTGGTGGAAGCCGTTCCGGCTTAGTCCCACGTTATAATCGCGCGGTAAAGCCTCGGAGATACAGACAGATGAGCATGATCACCCTGACCGTCAACGGCGCGACGCATCGCGTGGACCTCGACGATCCCTCCACGCCGCTGCTCTACGTGCTGCGCAATGACATCGGCCTTGAAGGCCCCCGGTTCGGCTGCGGGCTCGGCCAGTGCGGCGCCTGCACCGTCATCATCAAGGGCGAAGCCGTCCGGTCCTGCAGCAGGCCGGCCTCGTCCGCGCAAGGCGCCGACATCACCACGCTCGAAGGCCTTGCGAAGGACGGGAAGCTGCACCCGCTGCAGCAGGCCTGGATCGACGAGCAGGTGCCCGCCTGCGGCTTCTGCCAGAACGGTCAGCTGATGACGGCCAAGGCGATGCTCGACAAGAACCCGAACCCGACGGACGCGGAAATCCGCCAGGGCATGGCCAACACGCTGTGCCGATGCATGACGTATTACCGCATCCAGTCCGCTATCAAACGGGTGGTGACCGGCACGAAGTCAGCTGATGCGGCGGCCGATCGCGAGGTGACGGCATGATCCGCCACACTGAGATCCCGCGGCACATCGAAGACGCGCTCGAACGCGACGCGTCGCGGCCGGGCACGTCGCGACGCGACTTCATCAGGAACACCGGGCTGTTCGTCGTCAGCCTGAGTGCCGCTTCCGTCTTGGAACCGGCCCTCGCCGCGGCCGGTCAGACGCCGGCGCGCGGGGCCGCACCGTATCCGGATCCGGACTTCCATCAGCTCGACGCGTGGATCGCCATCCGTCCGGACAACACCGCCACGTTCTTCGTCGGCAAGACAGACCTCGGCCAGGGCACCGGCACCGCGTTCCGCCAGATCATGGCCGATGAACTGGACCTCCCCTACGCCAGCACGAGCTGCGTGATGGGGACCACCAACCTGACCGTCGATCAGGGCGGCTCGGGCGGCTCCGACGCACTGCAGACCGACGGCTACCCGATGCGCCGCGTCGCCGCCGAGGCGCGCCGCGTGCTGCTCGACATGGCCTCGACGCAGCTCGGCGTGCCGGTCGCGCAGCTCGCAGTCAGCGACGGCGTCGTGTCCGCGAAGAATGACGCGTCGAAGAAGGTCACCTACGGGCAGCTGATCGGCGGCAAGCGATTCAACGTCACGCTCACCGGCGCCAACACCGACGTGACGACCGGCGTGGCCAAAATCAAGCCGGTGCAGGATTTGAAGATCGTCGGCACGTCGCCGCAGCGCTACGACATCCCGGGAAAAGTGGACGGGTCGGTGAAATGGGCCGTCGGCGTCAAGCTGCCGGGCATGGTGCACGCGCGCAACGTCCGGCCGCCGTTTGCGGGCGCGACGCTCGTCAGCGTCGACGAGTCCTCCGTGCGCAGCATCCCCGGCTTCGTCAAGGTGGTCACCAAGGGCAACTACGTCGCCGTCGTCTGTGAACGCGAAGAGCAGGCCATCAAGGCCGCGCGTCAGCTCAAAGCCACCTGGCAGAGGCCGGCGGCCGCGCCGTTTCCGGCGTCGGAAGATCTGTTCAAGTACATCCGCGGCGCGACGCCGACCTTCAGCGCGCCGCCCGTCACCGTCGGGGACGCGGCCGCCGGGCTCTCCGGCGCGGCGAAAGTGGTCGAGGCGGAATACGACGTGCCGTTCCAGGGCCACACCTCGATCGGCCCTGCGCACGCGATGGCCGATCCGTCCAACGATCAGATGACGATCTACTCGAACGACATGAAGTCGTACGGCCTGCGCAACGGTGTCGCGCAGTTCCTCGACATCCCCCGCGACCGCGTCCGGGTCGTCTGGATGGACGGACCGCAGGCGTTCGGCCGCACGGCAGCCGACGATGCCGGGTTCGAGGCGGCGTTCCTGGCGAAAGAACTGGGACGGCCGGTGCGCGTGCAGTGGATGCGGCAGGAGGAAACGGCGTGGGACACGAAGGGTCCCGCGTTCGCGTTCAAGATCCGCGGCGGCCTCGACGCGCAGGGCAACGTCGTCGCGCTCGACTACGAGGCGCGGGCCGTCGATCACAATCACGTCGGTTACAACGAGCCCGATACGGTCCTCATCGCCCAGTTGACGGGCCAGCGCAAAGCGACGCCGGCTCGCGGCAGCAGCGGCGCGCCGACGGAGATTTACGGCATCCCGAACCAGCGCATCGTGCAGCACGTCGTCTCGATGCCTCTCGTGTGGGAGACGCCGCTTCGGACAGGCAACCTGCGCGACCCCAACGGTCCACAGACGGCGTTCGCCACCGAGTCATTCATCGACGAACTGGCAGTGGCAGCGAAGATGGACCCGGTGGCATTCCGGCTGAGGCTCGTCAACGCCGGCAAGGAAGACAGCGGGTTCAAGAAGGCCCGATCGCTCGCCGTCATCGAGGCGGCCGCGAAGGCCTACGGCTGGGACGCGCGTCCGTCGCCGAACCCGTCGGCGCGCTCGAGCGCGAACATCGCGACCGGACGCGGCATCGCGTACGGCATCCGCAATCAGACGGTCGTGGCCGAGATCGCCGAGGTGGAAGTGGACCGCCGGACGGGCCACGTGCGCGTCGTGCGGATGGTCGTCGCCCACGACTGCGGGCTCATGGTGAATCCGGAAGCACTGCGCCGCACGCTCGAGTGCGGGCTGCTCCATTCGCTCAGCCGCGCGCTGCACGAAGAGGTCACGTTCGACACCGAGAAGGTCACGAGCGTCGACTGGCGCACGTCGCCGACCCTCCGGCACACCGACTCGCCGGAGAAGATCGACATCGTGCTCGTCAACGGCGATCCCGACAAGAATCGCCAGGACCTGCCGCACTACGGCGCGGGGGAGACGGTCTGCAAGCCCGCGCTCGCCGCGGTCGCCAACGCGGTGTTCGACGCGACAGGGGTCCGGCTCCGCCGGGTGCCGTTCAAGGACGGACGCGTTCTGGCCGCGCTGAAAGCCAGCACCTAGAGTAGGGCTGACGTAGTGCGGACCTTCAGGTCCGCCGTGGCGTAACGAGCCGGTCTCGACCGTTCTGTCTGGCAGCCCCGTTGCAGATCCCCTTAAATCATCCAAGGAGGGTCTGTCATGGGACTGAGAGACAAGTACGCCGACGCGATCCAGACGGCGAAGGGCTTTCGCATGCAAGGCTCGGCTGACGAGCGCGACGGGAAGCTGCATTTCCACGGCACTGTGGAAACGCAGGATCAGGCCAACAAGATCTGGGATGCCATCAAGACCGTTCCGTCATGGCAGAGCGAGATCGTCGCCGATATCAAGGCGACGGGCGCATCGAGCACGGCTGCAGGCGCGTCGGCCGCAGGATCGTCAGCATCGACATACACGGTGAAGTCGGGCGACACGCTCAGCAAAATCGCCAAGGAAACGCTGGGTGAAGCGGGCAAGTACATGGCGATTTTCAACGCCAACAAAGATCAGCTGACCGACCCTGACAAAATCAAGCCCGGCCAGGTCCTGAAAATTCCGGCGGCCTGATCTATTTTTCCGGGGCGAACCGGTAGTCGCCCGATACGTGCTTCACGAAGAGGGACGCCGGCATGCCGCCGGCGTCCGTCACGAACGCCACGCCGAGTCCATATAAGCCGGTGAACAGCGTCGGCGACTGCGCGACGAGCGGCACTTTGCCCCGCCCGTCCATGTCGCCGTACAACGTATCGCCCTCGACCGTGATGACGACCGTCCGGGCCTCGAGCCGCCAGTACTTCGGCTGCTCGACGTAGGTGCCGACGTACTTCGCGAGCACCTGCGGCGCGACCTTCACCTCCGCCTTGTGCTCGTCGGACGCCTTGCCCACCCAGTGCGCGATCCCCGGGTTGGCCTCCCGCTCGCCGCAGACGAACTCGATCATCTCCGTATCCGGAGCCAGTTCCGCGCGGACGGCGACCGTCCACGGCCGCGCGTAGGCCTTCGGATCGGAGTACGTGATCTCCACGTCCATGTGGCCGAAGTCGCGCCGGCGGTATCGCTCCGTCATCCGCAGCGCCTCGGTGTGCGGGTGCCCGTCGTGATCGAGCCACGTCCGATCGTTGTAGCCGTTGCTCTCGACGACCAGCGCGTCTCCATCCCAGTGGCCAACCGAATAGCCCATCCACGCCGGGTTCGGATCGCGCTCGAGCGTACGGCCGTCCATGAACACCTGGCGGTACGTGAGGTCGGGGTTCAGGATGACGATGACCGCCGGCGTCTGGATGATCTTCATCATCTCGGCGCCGGTCGTGTCCGCGGACGTGACATAGCTCGGACCAAACGGCACGCACATCGTGTTCATGTAGCCTTTGCCGAGGTTCTCGCGCCGCTCGTTGACCAGCGCCTCGGCCCATGGCAGGACCTCGCCGGGCTTCAGGTCCGCAGCGATGTTGCGGCTGTACTTCGGCGACATGCGATTCCAGAGGCCGGAGAGATCGGGCTTGCCGTCCGGCGCACGCGGCGCCGGCGCCGAGAGGTTCGGCTTGCCGTCGGGGGTTCGAGGCAGCGCCGGCGTCGGATGGTTCAGCCACTGCGCGGCGACAGGAACACCGGCGACGCACGCGATGACGGGCAATATCGACGCCAGGCGATTCATCACCCACTCTCCTGCAGGCCCGAAGGCCCGCACTACGTCTGCTATTTTCCGACCAGGTGCTCGGAAGACTTCTCGTTCTCGAGGCAGATCTCGTCCACCAGATCCGTGTCGATCTGAATGGCCTGCTTCAGCTTCACGGTCCACGGTTTCGTATAGGCCTTCGGGTCGTCGACGGTGAGTTCGATCTCGAGGTGCCCGAAATCGGGCCGGCGGATCTTCTCGGTCATCTTCGCCGCGTCGGTGATGAAGCTGCCGCCGATGTCGAGCCACAGGTCGTTGCGGAAGCCGGCCGACTGAATCACGAGCGTGTCGCCCTGCCACGTGCCGGACGAGTAGCCGTTCCACCCGGGCGTCGGATCGACGGGCAGCGGCCGGCCGTCGGTGAACACCTGGCGGTAGTTGGCGTTCATCTCGTCGAGCATGACGAGCAGTCCCGGGAGCTGCATGAACTTCTGCATGTGCGGCAGGCCGTATGCGCGGGCGAACGTGTCGGGCAGGCAGCGTGCGTGCGGATCGTCTTTCGACTGCTCGCGCGTGCGCTTCTGCACCAGCTCGAGCGCCCAGGGCTGAAACGGCAGCCCCCCGGGCAGGCTCGAACCGATATCGAACACCTCGCGCGACGCCGGCAGTTCGGCCCCGCATTCCAGGAAGTCGCTGCCGGTCGACTTCTCGCAGGGCAGCGGGTTGCCGGTCAGCCAGAGGCCGGAGAAATCAGGCTTGCCGTCCTTGCGCGGCGCCGGCGCGGCGAGGTTGACCTTGCCGTCCCTCGTGCGCGGCACACCGGCAGTGGGATAGCGCAGCCACTGCCCGGAGACCGGCGCGTCGATGAACATCAGGACCGCGACAATCGCAGCGAACGGCACGAGACGACGGCACATGCGCGGACCTCCCGGGTGGCGCCATTCTAACTCCAGCCCGTTACCACCCGACCGCGCATGTACAGCGGCGTTTCGGTGGCGAAATAGGAGAAGCGCGGGGGGGTAAGGATAACGGAGACCGGCCTTCAGCCGGCCTCCGTGAACTCGATCACGTGGTGTGAATGGGAGCGGGCACGGCGAGGTCGGGCATCGGGGTGCCGAAGAACAGCCGTCGGCAGACCACACCCATCCACCGCGCCCAGCGCGCCGATCGGGCGACCCGCGCGCTGTCGGTGGCAATCCCCGTGTTCGCGTACATCTGGCGGTACAGCTTCGAGATGAGCACGAACATGACACGCGCGCGCAGCGATTCGACGACGCGCGAACGCGCCCAGATGCGGCGCCAGCTGTAGAACTGATCCCAGGCGCCCTGCGTGCCGACGCGGATCTCTTCGAGCGACATCGTCGGATGCGGGGTGAAGAGCTTCGGCCGCTTGTCCTCGGGAATCAGCCAGTGCTGCGTGATCGACACGCCGTCGACCTTGTTTTGCGCGTTGACATCCTCGCGCGCCCACTTCTCGAAATCGATCGTGCCGGGGAACGGGGTCAGCAGCACGAACTGCGCGAACGTCAGGTCCGCGCGGTCGGCCAGATCGACGGTGGCGTCGAACGTGGCCTTGTCGTCGCTCGGCAGGCCGAAGATGAACGAGCCCAGCACGTGCACGCCGTGCCGGCGGAACGCGCGAAGGCGCGCGACCAGCTCGTCGCCGGCCAGGTTGAAGCCCTTGTACACGTCCTTCAAGCCGGCATCGGTCACCGACTCGACGCCGACGAGCGCGCCCCGGATGTGCGCCGCCTTCATCGCGTCGAGGAACGAGGGATCCTCGGCCGCCTCCATCGTGATCTGGGTGTAGAACACCAGATCCTTCGGCAGCCGCGCGAGCTGCGCCATCAGCTCGAAGCGTTCCTGCCGCATCTCGAGCAGTTCGTGATAGCGCGACTGGTCGGATCGCCGCTTGGCCGCGGCAAGATCGTCGAGCGTCACGGGGTAGAAGTTGTCGTCGGCGAGCGCGATGAACCGGAAGCCGAGGCGTCGCAGCGTGACGACTTCCTGAACCACGCGATCGACGCCGCGCTGACGCGGCTCCTGTCCGTCCGTGCGCCACACCGAGCAGAACGAGCAATGCTTCGGGCATCCGCGGACCGTCTGCACCGACGCCCACATGTAGCGGCCGGCGGGTAGCAGATCCCACCGTGCGGAGACGAACTCCTCGCCGCTGACGCGTCCGCCTTCGTACAGCGGGAGCGGGTGGCCCGCCATGCAGTCGGCCACGACGTTCTGCCAGACGAGATCGCCATCGCCGCGCACGACCGCGTGCGCCGCGCCGTGCTCGCGCGCCTCGTCCGGGTACAGCGTGGCGTGAATGCCGCCGTACACCACCCACGCGCCGCGCGCCCGGGCAATCCGGCCGATCGCGTAGCCTCGCCGGGCGTTGCCGGTGTGAATCCCGATGCCGACGACGTCGCCGGCCAGGATCGATTCGGGGTCCAGGGTTTCGAGGGTTTCGTCGATGATCAGCGGGTCGCCCCAGGCAGTCCCGGTAGCGGCAGCCAGCACATACAGCCAGCGGGGCGTGATGACAGCCACGCCAAACGACACGTTACTTGGATTGATCAGATGTACACGCGCACCCAAAGGCACCTCTTTATTGTCCGCTGGAGGACGCTGGCGGCCAGCGTACATCTTCCAGCCATGGGAGGCACCCACGCACCCAGTGCGCGGCCCAGTGCTTGAAAAGCGGAGCCACCAGTATAGACGAAGTAGGACGCGGAAAGGCTCGCGACCGGCCTGCAGCCGGTGTACTATCCCCGGCGTAGTTGGAGGCGTCACATGGCCCGTCAACCCATCCGCTGGCTCCTGTCCGCGGGGCTGTGCGCCTCGCTCGCGGCCGTCGGCGTGGCCGAGAGCCCCGCCAGCTGGACTGGCGATCTCGCCCCGATCACCCCCGCGGAGTGGACGTACGACCGTGCGGCGCACCTGATCGATCGCGCCGGCTTTGGCGCAACACCCGAGGAGATTGAGCAGCTCGCGCGATTGACGCCGCAACAGGCCGTCGACCGGCTGGTGGACTACGAAGCGATCGACAACAGCGCCGCGCGGCCGTTCGAGGAATCAGGCGTGTGGGATCGCGGCATGGACCCGTTTCCGGCGAGCCGCGCCGATGCCGTCCGCCAGGCGCGCGAACGCGGCGAAGCGCTCGGCGTACGGACGCTGCCCGAGGGCTCCCCGCGCCGCCTCCAGCCCGTCGTCGACAAGTTCTTCTACGGCCTGCGCGCCAACGCCATCGAAACGCAGCGGCTGGGCGTCTGGTGGGCCGGCCGCATGCTGACGACGAGCCGGCCGCTCGAAGAGAAGCTCACGCTGTTCTGGCACGGGCACTTCGCGACCGGCGACGCCAAGGTGCGCGACTACCGGATGATGCTCGCGCAGAACCAGATGTTCCGCGCGAACGCGTCGGGCCGGCTGCGCGACCTGCTCGTCGGGATCCTGAAGGATCCCGCGATGCTCGTGTACCTCGACAACGGCGAGAACGTGAAGAGCCATCCGAACGAGAACTTCGGCCGCGAGCTCCTCGAGCTGTTCACGATGGGCGTCGGCAACTACAGCGAGCGCGACGTGCGCGAGGCGGCGCGCGCGTTCACCGGCTGGACCAACGACGTCCTCGCGTTCAAGTTCGACCGGGATCAGCACGACTTCGGCGAGAAGACGTTTCTCGGCAAGACCGGACCGCTCGACGGCGAAGACGTGATCGACATCATCCTCGCGCAGCCGGTGACGGCGGAGTTCGTATCCGGGAAGATCTACCGGAGCTTCGTCCGCGACGAGGTGCCGACCGCCGTCCGCGCCGAGCTTGGCCGCTCGTTCCGCGCGAGCGGCTACCAGATCAAGCCGCTGCTCAGACGCATCTTCCTGTCGAAGGACTTCTACAGCCCGGCGTCCAATGGCACGCAGATCAAGAGCCCCGTCGTCCTCGTCGTGTCCACGTACAAGAAGATGGGCCTGCGCGAGCTGCCGACGATCCCGGATTTCGGCCGCCTGACCGCGGGCCTCGGTCAGGTGCTGTTCGATCCGCCGAACGTCGCCGGGTGGGCCGGCGGCAGGACATGGATTACGCCGGCCACGCTGCTGCAGCGCGGCAACCTGTTCCGCGACGTCCTGTTCGCGGACCCGAAGACGTTCCGGGCGCCCGACCGGCTGATGCCGGCGACCTACGCGCGCGTCGGCGAGAACATCGCGAAAGGGCATGAACATCACCGAGGCGACGAAGGAAGGCACGGGCGACGCCGAGAGCAACGCGCAGCTCGAGCGCGACGAAGACTACAACACCCGCTACGCGAGCTACCGCGGCTACGTCGCGGCGTACGAGCGAACAAAGCCCATCCCGCGCAAGGTCGCGGATCTCAACCTGACGGCCATGATGGCCGCGGCTCACGCGGACACCGCCGACGCCATCGTCGATCAGCTGGCCAGGCGGTTCCTGAGTGTTCCGCTTCCCGCGAAGGATCGCGCCGCGTTCGTCGAGTTCATGCGAGGCAAGGCGCTGACGTCTGAACCCGCGCTGCGCGAACTGCTGTACCTCGTTCTCAGCACCCCCGAATACCAGGTGAACTGACATGACGTGTCATTGCTCGCGGCGCGACTTCCTGGCTCGCGGTTTATACGGCATCGGGATCGGCGCCGGGATGCCGCTCTTTCTCGAGCCGCACGTCGGCGGCGCTCACGGCGCAGGCGCTCCAGGGCACGAGCGTGGAGAAATTCCCGGAGCGCATCCTCGTGGTGCTCGAGCTCTCGGGCGGGAACGACGGGTTGAACACTGTCGTGCCGCACGCCGACCCCGCCTATTACCGCGCGCGGCCGCGCATCGGCATCCCCGCGAAGGAGGTGCTCAAGGTCAGCGACACGTTCGGCTTCCACCCGTCGATGGTCGGGTTCGAACGGCTCTACAAGGACGGCCGCATGGCCGTCGTCCACGGCTGCGGCTACGACCACCCCAGCCTGTCGCATTTCTCGTCGATGAGCTACTGGCACACGGGCGTGCCGAACGCCGGCGAGCCACTCGGCTGGCTGGGTCGCGTGGCCGACGATCACCTCAACCCCGCGACGCGCAATCTCATCGTCAACATCGGAACGTCGCAGTCGCTCGCCGTCCGCAGCGGCAAGCACTCGCCGCTCGTCTTCGACGACCCGTCGCGCTTCCGGCGCGACGGCACCGACGCCCAGAAGAAGGTCCTGGGCGAGCTGGCCGGAACCACCGGGGCTGCGTCGAACGCGACGCTCGACTTCCTCTCCGCGACGGCGCGCAACGCGGCCGACAGCTCCGATTTCGTCCGCGCAGGCATCGGCGGCCTATCGGACGCCCGTGGACTACGGCATCGGCAACGCGTTCGGCGGCGGGCTGCAGCGCGTCGCCGCGCTGATCAACGCAGGCATGAAGACGCGGCTCTATTACGTGGCGTACCAGGGCAACTCGTTCGACACGCACGTCCAGCAGGGCGACGTCCACAGCCGGCTGCTGATGTACACGGCTGACGCGGTCCGCGCGTTCATGGAGGACATCGCCCGCATCGGCCGGGCGGACGACGTGGCCGTGCTGATGTTCACCGAGTTCGGACGCCGCGTGGAGGAAAACGGCAGTCTCGGCACCGATCACGGCACGGCGACGCCGATGTTCCTCTTCGGCAAACAGGACAGGATCAAGGGCGGCTTCTACGGGCAGCCGCCGAGCCTCACGGATCTCGACGACGGCAACCTGAAGATGACGACGGACTTCAGGCGCGTCTACGCGACGGCGATCAAGGAATGGCTGGGATACGACGACGCCGATGCGGTGCTGAAAGGCCGCTTCGAAACGCTCCGCACGTTCGCCTGACGTCCGGCTGAAGCCGGACGCTACTTGCCTGACGTAGCGCAGGCCTTCAGGCCTGCCGGACCGGAGATGGCGACGCCTCGCGCCGGCCGATCTCGTCGCGCAGCTTCTTCTCGTCCACCTGGCCGCAGTACCTGCCGATCACGATGGTCGCCACGCTGTTGCCGATCGTGTTCGTGACGGCCATCGCCTGCCCCATGAAACGGTGAATCCCGAGCACCAGCACCACGCCGGCCACGGGGACGCGACCGGCCGCCGCGAGCGTGCCGGCAAGCACGACGAGCGCTGCGCCGGCGACGCCGGCGACGCCCTTCGAGGTCAGGCTCAGCACGCCGAGCAGCACCAGCTGATCGGTGATCGTCAACGGCGTGTTCGTCGCCTGCGCGATGAACACCACCGCCATCGCCTGATAGATGGCACTGCCGTCCATGTTGAAGGAATACCCGGCGGGAATCACCAGCCCCACGATCGATCGCTCGATCCCGAGGCGTTCAAGCTTGACCATCACCTGGGGCATGGCCGCCTCTGAGGACGACGTGCCGAATGAGACGAAGAGCTCCTCTTTGAAGTACGCGATCAGCCGCCCGATCCGGACGCCGTTCCACCACGCGATGGAGCCCAGCACGACGAACACGAACGCCGCGGACGTCAGGTAGAACGTCACGATCAGTTTGATCAATTGCGCCAGCGTGCCGACGCCGAAGCTGCCAATCGTCGCCGCCATCGCCCCGAACGCCCCGATCGGGGCCGTCCGCATGATGAGGCCGACGATGCCGAAGAGCACCTGCGACAGCCGTTCGATGAACTCGAACACCGGCGCGCCCGCCTTGCCGGTCGCGTTGAGCGCGAGGCCGAAGAACACGGAGAACAACAGCACCTGAAGGATGTCGGAGCGGGCGAACGCATCGGCGGCGCTCGTTGGAATGATGCCGAGCAGGAAGTCCGTGATGTGCTGTCCCCTGCCGGCGGTGACGTATTGCGCGACCGCCCCCGCGTCGAGCGCCGCCGGATCGACGTTCATACCCGCGCCGGGCTTCACGATGTTGACCACGATGAGGCCGATGACGAGCGCGATGGTGCTGACGATCTCGAAGTAGATGAGCGTGAGGACGCCGGCCTTCCCCACCGCCTTCACGTCGCCGACGCCCGCAATCCCGACGACGACCGTGCAGAAGACCACAGGGGCGACGATCATCCGGACAAGCTTGATGAAGGCGTCACCGAGCGGCTTCATCGACGCGCCGGCCGCCGGGAAGAAATGCCCGAGCGCTACGCCGATAATCGTGGCGATCAGGACCTGGCCGTAGAGGGAGCGATACAACGGCGTACGCACGGAAGAAAGTGTAAAGTGCAAAGTAGAAAGTGCAAAGTAAGTTCGGGAGGCCGCTTCGACCTTGACTTCTCTACTTTGAACTTTGAACTTTGAACTTTCTGCTAGGCCGACGTCGGCAGGTCCCGGAGTTCGATGCGCGCATCCGCCGACTGCGGGATCGTGAGGCGGAAGCACGCGCCGCTGTCGGTCGGTTTGAGTTCGAGCGTGCCGCCGTGCGCCTCCGCGATGCCGAGGCTGACGGACAGCCCGAGGCCGGTTCCCTGGCCGACGCCCTTCGTCGTGAAGAACGGCTCGAACACCTGGCTGGTCATTCCGGGCGGGACGCCGGCGCCGTTGTCGGAGACTTCGATCCACGCGCAGGCGCCGCTCTCGCCCGTGCGGACCCGCACGACACCTGGCTGTCCGGTCGCCACGACGGCGTGCTCGGCGTTCATCAGCAGGTTGAGGATCACCTGCTGGATCTCCTCGCGGTTGACCACGGTGAGAGGCAGATCCAGCGAGTAGTGCTCCACCAGCTCGACGCCGAGGGTTTTCAGCTCGAAGGACCGCAGCGCGACTGCCGATCGCGTGATCTCGTTCAGGTCGGCAACGGAACGCTCGAGCGCGGAGTGACGCGCGAACAGCAGCAGGTGGCGCACAATCTTGGCGGCGCGGTCGGCATGCACGCGAATCTGATTGAGGTCGTGCTTCTGGTCGCCGCTGTCGTGCCCCTCGATGAGCAGTTCCGACAGGCCCATCACCGCCTGCAGCGGGTTGTTGATTTCGTGCGCCACGCCGGCCACCAGCTGGCCCACGGCGGAAAGGCGCTCGCTGTGAATCAGCTGCTCGCGGAGCCGCCGTTCCTCGGAGATATCGCGCTCGACGGAGACGACGTGCGTGAGCGAGCCTCGATCGTCCACCAGCGCCGCCAGCATCGCGGACACGGGGAACGTCGTCCCGTCGGCGCGCTTGCGCGTGACGGTCCCGCGCCACCCGCCCTTGGCGCGGACGTGCGACAGCAGATCCTGCGACGTGATCGCCTCGAGCGTCATCAGGTCGCCCCCGCGCAGCTTCGCCAGGTCCTGCGGCTTCAGCCCCATCGCGCGGCAGAAGGCGCCGTTCGCGTACCGGCAGCGTCCGTCGGGTGTGAGCACGAGAATGAGGTCCTGGGCCTGCTCGAGCACGTCCGCAAGCAGGCGCGTGGTGGTGCCGACCTGCTGCATCTCCGCGCGCTCGGCCGCGATGCGCGCGACGAGCAGCGACAGCACCGAGATCAGCGTGACGGCCGTCGACAGATCGCGGACGCTCGATAGGGTCTCGTCCGGCACGAGCCGCCGGAGGCCGAAATCAAGGATGGGAATCATCGCGACGGCCGCGAAGATCACCCAGGGACGCGGCCGCTCGAGCTCGCCCTGGTCCGCCCCCGGCGAATCCGCCGATTCTGATGCCGGCGCGGTTGTCGCCGCCCAGGGGAAAAACGCGAACGGCAGGATCCACGCGAAGTCGTACACGAAGCCGCTGCGGTACACCCCGCGGCCGATTTCGAAGTTGCTGAGCGTCAGCGTGGCGAAACCGACCATCGCGCCGAACGCCAGACGCCGGAAGGTCGAGCTCCAGCCCGTGCCCCGCGCCACCCACGCGGCCCCCAGCATGCCCGCCACGACGAGCGCCTGCTGCAGTTCGGACACCAGCTGCAGCGAGATCGGCGCGCCACTGCCGCCGGCGGACACGTCGGGCGCGGTCACGAAAAACGAATACAGGAACCCGGTCACAACGGTCAGGCCTGCCAGGTCGACCGCGGTGGTGGCGGCCAGGGGCTCGCGCGCGCCGCGATGCGGCTGGGCGAGCAGCGCGAAGAGCGGCGCGATGGCGCCGAAGAGGGCGAAGATCGCGGGCCACGCCAGCCAGGTATCACGCCGCGACATCAACTCGTCGGCAGCCCACCCGGTCAGGCCGATGGCCGACATCGCCAGGCCGACGGAAATCGTCGCCCAGAACAGCCATTGGCAGCCACGCCACGACTGGCGCCGCACGACGATCGTCAGGATGCCGACGACGGGGGGGACAAGGAGGGCAGTCGCCCGAAACCAGCTGAGTGAGACGGCGTCGCCGCGCAGGAGCCAGCCGGCGGCCACATACGCAGCCGAATACAGAATGCCCCCGAGAAGCCACCCCATCTGCTCCCTGTTTCGGCCGGAACAGGGGCTGCCTCCATGCCGCAGGAGGCGCGCGGTGCGTCAGCGCGCAGACGGGTGGCAGGAGTGCGCAGGAACCGGACTCGACGGCCTACTTGACCGAGTCGGCGCCCGCCTTGGCGCACTGCCCGTCTTGCTCGCTCGTGCCGCCGGAAACGCCAATCGCGCCCACGATCTTGCCGTCGGCGATCAGCGGCACGCCGCCCTCGACCGGCACGGCGCCATCGAGCGCCAGCATGCGCATGCCTGCCCCGCCGGCCGCGAGCGCGTCCTGGAGCGCCTTGGTCGGCCGCTTGAACCGCGCGGCCGAACGCGCCTTGTCGAACGCGATGGTGACGCTGGCGGCCTGCGTGCCGTCCATCTTCTCGAAGAAGACGAGGTCGCCCGAGATGTCAACGACCGCCACGGCCATGCGCCAGCTGTTCTTCTGAGCTTCGGCGAGCGCCGGGGCCGCCGCCTTCCGGGCAGCCTCGAGTGTGATGGAGGCGCCGTACGGGTTCGGGAGCTGCGCGAAGCCCGGCGACGTGCAGAGCAGCGCGGCGGCGCCGGCCGCGATCGCGACGGTCAGTCGATTCAGCATCTTATTCTCCACCGTTGGGCCGGGCGGTCACCGGCGCGTTGACGTTCTCCTGCGTGACGGCGCGGCGGCCGCGGACGATGCCTTTCTTCAGGTCCTCCGCGATCGCCCGATCCTCGGCGCGTTCGGCGCTGAGCGCATTCGGCACTGCGTAATCGCCCTCGTGGCATTCATACGGCAGCAGCTGGTACCCCGGAGGCGACATGAGCGGCAGCGAGATCGTGAACGGCTTCGTGTAGGTCTTCGGATCGTTCATCGTGATCTCGTAACGCAGCTCGTCGGCGCCGACACGCGTGATGCGCTCGGTCATCACCATGTCCTCGCTGTGGCGGAGTCCGTTGCCGTTCAGGCCGATGCTCGTCCTGTCGGTCAGGTTCGTCGTCTCGATGACGAGCGTGTTGCCTTCCCAACGGCCGCGCGAGTCGCCGAGCAGCTGCCGGATCCCCTTGCCGATGTGCGGCCGGCCGTCGGTGTAGATCACGCGCGTGTCGTGCACCATCTCGTAGCTGATGATCACCTGTCCCGGCGCCTGCATGATCCGGTTTCCGTTCCCGTACACGACCGGCAGCACGGATCCGATGATGCCGCGCGTGATGCACCGGTCGTAGTTCGTGAAGTCTTCCGTCTTGTCGAACGGACCGGCGCCGAACGTGCCCTGGTCGCGCGTCGCGCGCCGGGACTCCGCGTAGGGCGTGACGGCGGGCAGCTTGCCGTCCGGCGGATCGACGATGAGCGAGGTCTGGCGGAAGGACTTGACCAGCCACGCGTTGTCGTTCCGGAACGATCCGATCGCGTTTTCCGCCCGCTCGCGCGTCTGCGCATCCCGTTTCAGCTTGGCGGCGTACTCTTCTTCGTTCAGCTCAGCGCGGCCGCCGAACTGATCGGGCCGCTGCATCGGGATGCCGATGGCGGCGTCGCTCGTCCACACGCCCGAGATGTCGGGGTCGCCCCACGGCGTCTTCGCCGCGGCGACGGTCCTGGCTGGCGCAGAAGGCTTCGCCGGCGCCTGCGCGTACACGGCCGCCAGCGATCCGCTGACGAACGCCGTCGAGAGCATCACGACGAACGCGGAAGATTTCTGGTGCATGTGTCCCTCCGTCCGGCTGAAGCCGGACGCTGCGGATTCACTCGATCATCGCCTGCCACACGGCGTTCTCGAAGTCGCGCTGCAGCGGCCCGCTGGCGCCCTGCATCATGATAATGGACACCATCTTCTCTTTCGGATCCATGTTCTGGTTGGTGCCGTAGGCACCGGCCCACCCGTACGTGCCGGGCGAGACGCGCAGGTCCGCGGCGACCGGATCGAGCACCACCTGCACCCCGAGGGCAAACCCCATCCCGTGCGCGGGGCGGCCGAACTGCCCGTTCACCATGTCGCCGGTCTGGTTCGACGTCATCAGGTCAACGGTCCGCGGGGCCAGGTACCGCTTGCCGTTCATCTGTCCGCCGTTGACGAGCATCTGCGCGAACTGCAGGTAGTCTTCCGCCGTGCTCATGAGCCCGCCGGACGCGGAAAAATACGTTCCGCTGATCAGCTGGTTGGCGTTTTGCGCCGGCACGAGGCCGTTCGGCGTCCGCTGGTAGACGGTCGCGAGACGCGCCGTCCGGTCCGGCGTCGGCGCAAACCCCGTGTCTTTCATGCCGAGCGGATCGAACAGCCGCTGCTTGAGGAACTGGTCGTACGGCTGCCCTGACACGATCTCGACGATGCGCGCGAGGACGTCGAAGCCGTAGAGCCCGCTGTAGCGCCACAGCGTGCCCGGCTGAAAATCGAGCGGCGTCTGCGCCAGCTTCGGGATGTAATTGGCGAGCGTGTCGTTCGGACTCCGCGGCGCGAGCTTCGCCTGTTCGGCGCCGCTGACGCCGCCGCTCATCAACCCCGACGTGTGCGTCAGCAGGTCCTTGACCGTGATCTCGCGCGCGGCCGGGACGAGATCGAACTCCGGTGGCGGCGCCGGCGGGCCGCCGCGGCCGAACGCCGGCATCTGGACGGGGGTCGTCGTGCCCTTTGCAACGGCGACCTTCATGTTCTTGAACTCGGGGATGAAAGCCGAGACGCGGTCGGTCAGACGCACCTTGCCTTCCTCGATCATCATCATCACGGCGACAGCGGTGATCGGCTTCGACATCGACGCGAGCCGGAAGATCGAGTCCTTCAGCATCGGCTTCCGGGACTCGATATCGGAGAGACCCTGCGCGGCAAACTCCACGACTTTTCCGCGCCGCGCGACGAGTGTGACCGCGCCCGACACATCTTTTGCCTCGATGTGTCGCGCCACCGCTTCCTGCACACGCTGCAGCCGTTCGGTGGAGAACCCCACGTCCTCCGCCTTCGAGACAGTGGGGACCGAACCCGCGCTCCGCGCCGACAGAGTCGTCGCGGCCAGCAGGGCAACCAGGACACCGAACAGGCGCAGTGCTCGCATCAGCGGGCCTCCAGAGGGGGGATCTTAACCGAAGGGGCTGGGGGCTGGGGTCTGGAGGCTGGGACTGAGGCTAGAGGTTGGGGATTGCGGACTGGAGCCCCTGACCCCAGCCCCTAGCCTCCAGCCCTCTTCGTGATCCCTAGAAGTCGAACGTCGCCGAGAACTTGAAGAACCGCGCCGTCAGGACCTGCGTCGGCTGAAGCCAGGCGCCCGGGCCGCTCTGCACGGCCGGATTGAACGTCTGGTTGTAGGTCAGCACCGCCGCCGAGTTCAACGCGTTGAAGACTTCCATACCCACGTTGGTTCGTGTCGATCCAAACCGCAGCACCTTGGCAATCTTGAAGTCGAGCTCGTTGACCCGATCGCCGTACAGCGTGCCCGGCTCGACCAGGTTGACGATCGGCGACACGCCGTTGGCGTAGGCGCCCGCCAGACCGCCGGCCTGCGCGACCGCAAGCGGAATCGTGTAGTTGGCGGCCAGCGGACTCGCCCTGGTCGCTGCGGAACGTCGTCGCCAGCAGGACGTCGACCTTCGGCACGAGGTAACTGGCGAGCGCCGTGCCGCGCGTCACCCAGCCCGAGTCGATGTGGCACCACGGGTTCGACGCGTTCACGCCGGGGCCCGCCGCCGAGACGATGCCGGCGACGGTGAGTTCGGGAATCGCGGCGCGAATCTCGCAGTTGTCGCTGATGGTCTTGCCGGTGTTGAGTCCGCCCTGCAGCGTCAACCCGCCGCGCACGCGCGAGCTGACGTTCAGGAGCAGCCCGTTGAAGTGCTGATACTGGTTGCCGACGTCGGCCGCGGGCTCGTTGAAGTTGTTCGGGGCCAGCACCGCGGCAGCCTGCGTGGAATTGAACAGGCCGTCGATCCGCTGGCCGCTCGCGTCGCCGAGGCGCGCGATCGGTCGGCGCCGTGACGCTGAAGGGCCGGTAGTCGCGACGCGACCGTCGCCAGGTTGTCCGTCACGGTGAAGCCGTTCAGCCAGCGGCGCGTGTAGCTGAGCTCGACCGACGTCCGCGGCAGGACCTGCTGCTGGACCGAGGCGACGAATCCCCAATCGGACGGACGAATGCCCCAGCCGCCCATGAGGTCCGAGTTGAAGCTGTTGGTGAACACCGGCTTCCCGAACGACGTGTTGTTCAGGTTGCCGCACTCGCCGTTCGCCAGCGGGTTCTCGAGCACGCAGTCGGGCGACGAAGTTCCGGTTCGTGTCGCTCCACGACCGCGTGATGGCCGTCGGGCCGGCCACGCCGAGCGCCATGTTGGTCGGCATGCGCGACACGGGGTTGCCGGCGGTGTAGTTGCCGTTGCCGCTGCTCGCCGCCTCGAGGTACTTGCCGAACGACACCTTCACGGACGTCTTGCCGTTGCCCTGGACGTCCCACGCCATGCCCCACCGCGTCGTGATGTCCTTGTACCCGGTGATGTTGTTGATACAGGTCTTCGAGAAGCCGGCCGGCAGGTTCGATCCCTTGAGGTCGCCGCTGCACAGGAGCGTGGACGGCGTGGAGTACAACGGATCGTTCTGCGCGAACGTCACCGGCGTCGTCAGGAACCGGACCGGTCCGACCGTCTCGTCCGGGAAGTAGCTCCAGGCGTGGTCGAACCGCACAGCGCCCTGGAACGTGAAGCGGCCGGTGGTGTACTGCTCCTGCGCGAAGAAGGCATCGAACCGCACGTCCTGCAGCACCTGGTAGGGGCTGAGCGATTCGGCGATGAGCACGCCCGGGCAGCTGGTGCCGTTGTTCGTCGGGTTCGCGCACCACGCCGATCCGTTCTGCAGCTGATACGCCGTGTACGTGCTGTTCGGGAAGTTCTTCTGCTGATCCTCGTGCCACGCGCCCGAGTACCCGAACTTCATGCTGTGCGCGCCGGTCACGTACGAGGCGGAGGCGCGCCACGTGTGCGCGCCGATCCAGTCGTCGAACGGCGCCTCGGAGCGGTAGTTGAGCCCCGGGATGCCCGCCGTTGGCCGCGCAGCCGGCGATCGAACAGCCCTCGGTGACGCGGACGAGATCCGCCGTCACGCTGTCGGGGCGGCGATTGGTGCCCCACCGCGACAGGTAGGTGCCGACGCCCGCCTCGAGCAGCAGCTTGTTCGTCATCGGCGACGACCACGTCGCCTGCTGCACGCGCTGGAAGCGATGCGAGTAGCCGCCGGCCTCCGGCGACGTCGTGTTGGGGCTGCCGAACACGGATTCGAACACCTCGGTCTCCGACGGCTTGCGGCAGCCGTCGCCCTGCGGCGTCCACGTCGCGCCGTTGCACGGGTGCTGTTCGTCCCAGAACAGGTTCAGCTTGTTGCGCGAGTTGATCTGCGTGGTCAGACGCAGGCTCATGATCTGCCAGCTGTTGGCGTTGCGGGCGGGGACGTCCGGGTCGGGCACCACGGTCCACGGCGCGGCGGAGTTCGGCACGGGCGTCGTGATGTTCTCGAAGTTCTTGTTGGCAAAGATGCCGGGGATCGTCGCCCACGATCCTTCGTCGCGGTAGTTGCCGAAGAACCAGATGCGATCCTTCTTGATCGGTCCGCCGACGCCGGCCGTCGCGTCCCACACTTTCAGGAGCTGGAGAGGCGACGCCAGTCCCGCCGCCTTGAGTTCGTCCGTGTAGTTGCTGTTCGCCGTGCCGCTGCCGACGTACGAACCGAGCAGCGTTCCCTTGAACGTGTTGCCGCCCGTCTTGGGCACGACGCTGATGACCGGCCCGTTGACTTCGATTTCACCGAGGCCGCCCGAGTTGGTCGTCACGACTTCGGACGCGTTGGTCAGGTCCGCGTTGTAGCCCGACACGCCCGCCCCGTTCAGCGAGGCGCCCGTGTTCAGGCCGTCCACGAGCAGCCGGCCCTCGTTGTTGCGGCCGCCGGCGCCGCCGAAGACGACCATGCCCGGCGTCACCTGCACGTCGGCCGACGTGCCCGCCTGCGTCATCGTTGACGGCATGAGCACCATGATGGCCGCCCAGCTCTTCGTCGTCGGAATCGCATTGATCGTCTCGCCGCTGAGCGTCGTCTGGCGGCGCGTGCTCTGCACGTCGACGATCGGCGTCTCGCCACTGACCGTAATCGTTTCTTCGACGGCGCCGACTTTCATGTCGGCGTTGACCGTTGCCGTGAACGACCCGGTGAGCTCGATGCCCTCGCGTTTGACCGACGAAAAGCCGGTGAGCGTGAACGTGACCGAGTACGTGCCCGGGCGGAGATCCACGACGCGGTACTGGCCCGAACCGTCGGTCACTGCCGTGCGGGTTTTTTCAATCAGGGCGGGGCTCGCGACCTCGACGGTCACGCCCGGGAGCACCGCGCCCGATACGTCTTTCACGGTGCCCGTAATTGACGCGCTCACTCCCTGCGCGCGCGCACTCGCCGGCAGACAGATCGCCAGCGTCAACACGCCAATCAACCTTGCGACACGACTCATGAACAGGCCTCCCTTTACGTTGATCCTGTTCGCCAGACTAACCTGTATCGAATTGGTGTCAGAACCGAAATCGCTATCAAGAAACAATCAGCGCGCGTCGCAATTCAATTTTTTGAAATCTGCGGACGCTGTCGTTCAGTGTGACAACGCAAACGCGTCGAACTGTTCAATGAGATTGAACGGCTGAGGGAGGACTCGACGTCGTGTCCGTCACGGCTGTGGTGGGTACCGAGACAAGGTCGTCTTCGAACCACGGGGCCCGGCAGGGCTGATGTCTTTCGTACAACGCGAGGTTCGCGGCCATGCGCTGAGCCGATGCGGTCAGACCGGCTCGCTGGGCGGCCGCCATCACATCGCGCTGGATGGTGATCGCCTGTGCGAAGTTCCCCTGCTCCGCCAGCGCCATCGCGATCGTCTCGCCGAGCGACGTGCTCTTTTCGCCCGCGTCGAACATCTGCTGCGCGATGGACAGCGCGCGGGCCCCGTCGCGGACGCCGGCGTCGGGGCTCGTGGCGAGGAGCCGCGCGAGCGCGATCTTCAAATCCGGACGATCGCCGTAGAGCCGCACCGATTCGTCCAGCCAGTCGCGAGCCTCGCGATAGCGCCGCAACTGCACCAGCGCCATCGCGTACCCGAGGCGGGCGACATTCTGGCGCGGGTTGATGGCGAGGGCGTCGCGGTAATGAGACAACGACGCCTCGCCGCGGCCCGTGCGGCGCAGCACGTCGGCAACCGCCATGTGCGCCTCGACGTAGTTCGGCTGGTATTGGACGGCGGCCAGCAGGTGCTGGACCGCCGGCTGCGTGTCGCCGGTCGAGGCGAGCAGGACTCCGAGGCTGTAGTGCGCCTTCGCGGTCGCTTCGTCCACTCCGGAGGGCGGCGCGTGGCGCACAACCTCCTCGAACTGCTCCCGCGCCCCGTGAATATCTCCGGTCAGATAGAGCGCGGTCCCGAGCTTGTGATGCAGCGACCGACTGAGCTGAGTGTCCTCGTGCGAGAGCTCGATGCCCTTGCGGAAGAACTGGACGGCCATGGGCCAGGCGCGCGACTCGAAGGCGCGAACGCCGCGCAGCTCGTACGAGAGCGCGCTCTCGAGAAGGAGATCGAGCTCCTGCTGGAGCGGATCGGGCACCGGCAGATCGCGATTGCGCCACTGACGAAGATGCGGCTGCGCCTTGTCGAGTTGACCGAGACCCCGATACGCCGCCGCGAGCGGTGCGTGCAGGCTCTCGGCTTCGGGATCGATGGCCAGCGCGTCCTCGAGGTATTTCACCGCCTGCGCGTAATCGCGCTTGGCGACCGCCACGCGGCCGAGGCCTGCCAGCGCCGCGACCGTTCGCGGCGCGAGGCTGTTCGCTTTCAGGAACAGCGGCTCCGCCGCCTCCGGGCGACCCTGGTCCAGGTGCAGCCGGCCGAGCCAGATCAGCGTCGCCAGATCGTCTGGACGCAGCGCGAGCGCCTGCTTGTACGCCGCCTCGGCCTTGTCCGTCTCCCCGCGGCTCTTGTACAGACCGGCCAGGTAGTACGGCCAGCGGATCTCATCGGGTGCCAGCTTCTGCGCGTTGAGGTAACAGGGTTCCGCGACGTCGTAGAACTCCGCGGCCTGCAGCACCATGCCGTACTGGCCGAACGCGGACGCCAGTTCCGGAGCGTCCGCCCGGTCCGCCAACGCGCGGGTCAACGTTTCGTAGCGCCCGCGCACCTGCGCCTGGACACCGGCGTCAACACGCGACAGATCCGGCAGCGGCGCGGCCAGCAGGTCGCGGCCGGCCCACCTGTGGCATCCGGCTGCGCACACGACAACGACCAGACAGGACAGCGCGGCGTGGCGAACAGGACGTCCGGACATCATTTGCCGGTGCCTTCTTCGAGCGTCACGTACCGATCGATGGCCACACTGGAAAATTCTTCGATCCGCCCGTCAGGCCAGGTGACCTTCACGCGGGGCATCTCTGCGGACGCGCCGAGGCCGACGAGGATGCGCGGATCGTTGGCGGACGCATAGCTGCCGTCTGCCCTCGCGCGCCGCCAGAGCGCAGGCCCATTCGGCGCGCACAATCTGAACCCGCGCGCCGAGTTGATCTCGTAGGGCGACCCTTTCAGGGTCGCCGGCGCGGCGGGCCTGAAAGGCCCGCCCTACGAGCCGCAGCCCGATCCAGTGGTTTCGGTTCGGTTCGCCGTTCACGAGGACGCGCAGCTTCCCGTTGGTGTTGCCGACGATGAGGTCGGTGTCGCCGTCGTTGTCGATGTCGCCGAACGCCACGCCGCGGCCGACGTCGGCGATCTTGAACACCGAGCCGGCGCGGCTCGAGACGTCTTCGAAGCGGCCGTTCCCGAGATTCCGGTACAGCTGCGGCGTCATCTTCAGCGGGAACGGATCGTTCGCCCGCGCGAGGGCTTCGATCGTGGCGACGCCGCCGTTGGCGACAAACAGATCGAGCCAGCCGTCGCGATCGACGTCCAGCCAGCCCGCGCCGAACCCCGTCTTCGCGAGGCTCGGCGCGCCAAGGCCGCTGGCCGCGCGCCGATCCTCGAAGTTGCCCGCGCCGTCGTTGAGGTACAGCACGTTCATCTGATCGAGCCAGTTCGTGATGAACAGATCCTCGTCGCCGTCGTTGTCGAAGTCGCCGGCGTCCACGCCCATGCTCGCTTCGGCCTGCCCGGTTCCGCTGACGGCAGCGCCGGCAAGGAACGCCGTGTCCTTGAACGTGCCGTCGTGCTGGTTGATCCAGAGCTGGTTGGGCTGGCCGTCGTTGGCGACGTAGAGATCGATCCACCCGTCGTTGTTGAAATCGGCGGTGGCGGCCCCGAGCGCGGGGCCGTACGCGCCGTTCACGAACGCTTTCGACGTCACGTCCTCGAAGGTACCGTTGCCGCGGTTGTGATACAGATGGCTGGGTTGCGCGCGATAGCTGTTCGGCGGACAGTAGTCGCGCCGGCCCGTGACGCTCAGGCACTGGACGTCGCCGGCGAGGTTGTAAATCAGGTAGTTGCCGACGAACAGGTCGAGCCAGCCGTCGCGGTCGTAATCGAAAAACGTCGCCGAGACGCCCCAGCCGCCCGGGTCGCCGGCGCCCGCGGTCTTCGTCACGTCGGTGAACGTGCCGTTGCCGTTGTTGCGGAGGAGCACGGCGCCCGAGAGTCCCGTGCGATACAGGTCCACGAACCCGTCGTTGTTGAAATCACCGGCGGCGATGCCCATGCCATAGGACTTCAGGCTCGATCCCGCTTTCGCTGGTGACATCGGTGAACCGGACCGTGTGCGTACCGTCCGGATTCGTCACGGTATCGTTGCGGAACAGTCTGTCGTTGTCTCCACGGCCTCCGCCTGCGGCGTCGGCCGGGCTTCCCTCAGAAGGACCACCGGTTGCCAGCATGTGGCCCTGCGTGACGTAGACGTCGAGATCGCCGTCGTTGTCGTAGTCGAAGAGGCCGACGCCCGGCGCCATGATCTCCGGGTAGTAGAAGCGGCCCGACATGCCGTTGACGTGCGTGAAGTCGAGGCCGGCCGCCTGCGCGACGTCGGTGAACCACTCCGGAGCCGGAGCCGATGCCGTGTTCTTCGGAGATGCGGCGCAACCGGCGAGCCCAAGCAGAAGCGTAAGAACCCCGAACGCCCGAATCGGCATGAATGCCCAATTGTAGCGTCGGGCGGTCGACAACAACTGCCGACTGCCGACTGCCGACTGCCGACTGCCGACTGCCGACTTATAATCGACTCGACCCATGAACACGCCGTGGCCGTGGCGTCTCGTCGCCGGCCTGCTGTCCATCCTGGTGACCGTTCCGGCATCAGCCTTCGGCCAGGTTGCCGATCCGAAGACAGGTTTCGCCGAGGCGGTGGCCCAGTTCGGCCTCGCGCTCGAAGGCACGTACGGGGACGAAGGCCCGCGCGTGCTGGCGGGCCTTGACGCCCTCGATCGCGGGCTCGCCCGGTGGGACGACACGATCCGCAGCTACGAGCGGGCGATGGAAGCGGAGACGAAGAACGCCGAGCCCGGCGTGGCCGCACTCGCCCACGTGGCGCTCGGGGGCCTGTACCTCGATCGCCATCGTCTGTCGGATGCCGCTCCGCGAGTTCACCACGGCCACCCAGCTGGACGCGAAGCGCGCCGACGCGTTCACGCTGCTCGGCGTCGCGAACAGCCCGCCGTTCCCGGTCAACGCCGCCGCGGCCGTTGCCGCGTTTCAGAAGGCCTCGGCGCTCGACCCCGCGGACGTCGTCAGCGAGTACCTCCTCGGCCGGCAATTGTCGCGCGGCGGCAAGACGGAAGAGGCTGCGAAATCGTGGCGGCGGGTGGCCGACAATTTCCGGCGGCGCCTGGACGAGCGCGTGGTCGCCACAGCCTCGCCGTTCATGACCTTCGGGATCGTCGAAGAACGTTCCGGCGTCGAGCCGTTCTTCCCGCCCGCGATCTACGCTGACGGGTTCGCGCTGCTGGCGAAGGGCGACTACGCCGCGGCGATCGTCTCTTTGCGGTCCTCCTCGTCACGCGATCCGCTGGTGGCCGACGATGCCAACCGCTACGGGATGCGGCGGGCGGCCGATGCGTTTCGCGATGGCTCGATCGACACGGCGATCGAACAACTGCAGGCGGCGATCGAGCTCGCACCGCAGCGAGCCGAACCGCATCGGATCCTCGGGCTGGTCTGGGCGGCCGCGGAGCAATACGACCGCAGCGCCGCCGAGTTGAAGGCCGCCGTGAAGCTCAGCCCGGGCGACGAGCGCGCGCGTCTCGCGCTGGCCGACGTACTCGTGCGGGCGGGGCGCGCCGACGCGGCCGAGGAGACCCTGCGCGAAACGATCGCCCGGGTTCCCACGTCGGGACGCGCCCATTACACGCTGGCGCGGCTGCAGCAGCGCAAGGGCGAGCAGATCGAAGCGCTCAAGTCGTTTCAGGCGTGCCTGGCGTTCAACCCGCTCGTCGGCTTGAACGGCATCTACCAGTCGATGGGCGCCATCGCCGCCGCGCGCCAGAACTTCGACGTGGCGATCGACGCCTACAGCAAACGCGTGGACGCCCACCCGAACGACGCCGCCGCGCATCAGGATCTCGGCGACACCTACGCGCGGCTCAGCCGGTCGGACGAGGCGCTCGCCGAGTTCGCAATGGCGCTGACGATCGACGCCAACCGGGCGCCCGCGTACGCCAGCCTCGCCCAGCTGTATCTGCGGCAGTCGCAGTACGACGATGCTGTGAACGTCGCGAACCATGCGCTGACTCTGGACGCGTCGCAGCCGGAGACGCACTACGCGTTGGGCACGGCCCTGATGCGCCTCGGAAAGGCAGACGAGGGCGAAAAGGAGCTCAAGGAATTCGAGAGGCTGCAACAGCAGGCCGCCGCCGATCGCGCGCGCGATCTCGAGCTCGGACGCATCAGGCGCGAGGCTCAACTCAGCTCCAGCGGCGGAGACCACGAGAAAGCGGCGTCGCTTCTGCGCCGCGCCCTGGAGCTGGCGCCGAACGATCCGATCGCGCACCTCAACCTCGGCATGGCCGTGATGCTCGCCGGGAAACCAGCCGAAGCGATCGAGCATTACACCGCCGCAGTGACACTCAAGGCGCCCGCCGACGTCCATCTCCGCCTGGCCGAGGCGTATGCGGCCCTGGGGCGCGCCGACGACAGCCGCCGCGAGTTGGAGACTTACGAGCAGCTGAACCAGGATCGCCTGCAGCGGGCGAGCGCTCCGAGGTGACGCGGAACGTCCGCCGCGCTGTTGCGACGGCGCTGGCCGCGGCCGCTATCCTCACACTGTCCGTGCTCGCACCGTCCGCGCAGCCGCAGCCGGCCGCCGTTTCATTCGTCAATATCGCGCCGCGCGCCGGCATCGACTTCCGCCACGTCAACGGCGCCAGCCCCGCCCGCCACCTTCCTGAAATCATGAGCGGGGGCGGCCTGTTCTTCGACTACGACGCCGACGGCTGGCAGGACATTTTTCTCGTCGATGGCGGATCGCTCGTCGACCCGGCGACCGCGGGCCGCGCGCGCCATCGCCTGTTCCGGAACCGCGGCAACGGCACCTTCGAAGACGCAACGGCCCGGTCCGGCATCGCGCACGCCCAGTACGGCATGGGCGCCTGCGCGGCCGACTACGACAACGACGGGTTCGTCGACCTGTACATCACCAACGTCGGTCCCAATACCCTCTATCACAACAACTCGGGGAAGTCGTTCGCGGACGTCACACGGGCGGCGGGTGTCGGCTCGAGCTCGTTCGGCGCGAGCTGCGCCTTCGCAGACGTCGATCGCGACGGCTACGTCGACCTGTTCGTCACGAATTACGTGGACGCGCGCGTCGACAACAACGTCTTCTGCGGCGACGCCGGCGCGAAGCTGCGCGTGTACTGCCACCCGCTCAACTTCTCGCCGCTCGCCTCGGTGCTGTACCACAACAACGGCAACGGCACCTTTACCGACATCAGCCAGAAGTCGGGGATCGGCAGCCACCGCGGCAACGGCCTCGGCGTCGTCGTGGGCGACTACGACGATGACGGGTGGCCGGATATATTCGTGGCCAACGACACGACGCCGAACTTTCTGTACCACAACGAAGGCAACGGCGTGTTCAAGGAAACGGCGCTGACGGCCGGCGTCAGCGTGGCGGCAGACGGCCGCCCCCGCGCGGGGATGGGCACCGATTTCGGCGACTACGACAACGACGGCCGCCTCGATCTCTTCGTGACCAACCACGAGCTCGAGACGCACACGCTCTTCAGGAACCTCGGCCGGGGGCTGTTCGCCGAGACCACCACGGAGAGCGGTGTCGGCGTCGAGACACTCCCCTACGTCGGCTTCGGCGCGCAGTTTTTCGACTACGACAACGACGGCGATCTCGACCTCGGCGTCGTGAACGGTCACGTCATGAACGACTCGGGCCACTTCAGGCCCGGCTCGAAGGAAGCGCAGCGCAAGCTGCTCTTCCGCAATGACGGCGGCGGCCGGTTCAAAGAAGTCGGCCGGACGTCAGGATCGGGCTTCGTCCCCGAGGCGGTCGGCCGCACGCTCGTCGCCGGCGACGTCGACAACGACGGCGCCCTCGACCTGCTGGTGACGAACAACGGGGGCGCCGCCGAGTTGCTGCGAAACGGCGGCGGGACCGGCAACAACGCGGTGCTGCTGGCGCTGGTCGGCACGAAGAGCAACCGCGGCGCCATCGGCGCCCGCGTCCGCCTGACGGCTGGCGGCTCGACGCAGGTGCGCGAGATCAAGGCCGGATCGAGCTACCTCGGCGAGAGCGATCTGCGCGTGCATTTCGGTCTCGGCCGGGCAACCCAGATCAGCCGCGTTGAGATTCGCTGGCCCTCGGGGGGCACCGAGATGATTCAGAACGTGCCGGCAAACGCCGTCGTGACGATCACCGAAGGCAAGGGCGTGACGGCACAGACTCCGTTTGCTCCGAAGTAGTGCAGGCCTTCAGGCCTGCGACGTCACGGCGGGGCTGAAGCCCCGCACTACTTCTGCTGTACGCCTCGCCCCTCGCGCACAACGTAGAAGCGATCGGCGGCAAGGGCCGTCAGCGTTTCCGTGCGTCCGCTCGGCCAGCGAATCTCGACACGTGCCACGCGGTCGGCGTCGCCGAGGCCGAAGTGCACGCGCGTGTCGTTGTGCGACAGATAACTGCCGCCGCTCCGCACCTCGCCGACCTGCGTGCGCCCGCCAGCCGACAGCCGGACCCTCGCGCCGATCGCGTCACGGTTGGTCGTGCCTTCCGGGCCGGCCGTGACGGCGCCCACCAGCTTCAGCGTGATCCAGTGACCGCCGCCTGTCGTGTCGTTGCGGAGCAGCGACGGCGGCTCGTTCATGTTCACCACGAGCACGTCGATGTCGCCGTCGTTGTCGTAGTCGCCGAAGGCGGCGCCCCGGCTCGAATGTTCGGCCGCCAGGCCTCCGCCCGACTCCCCGGCGACATCGCGGAAGCGGCGGCCGTCCAGGTTCCGGAACAGCTGTTTGCGCTGCCGGTACTTCGTGGAAATACCGAACCGGCCGACATCGGGATAGACGTGCCCGTTGGCGACGAAGAGATCCGGCAGGCCGTCGTTGTCGGCGTCGAAAAAGCCGGTGCCCCAGCCCATGAAGGTCAGCGGCGGATCGGCGAGGCCGGCCTTGTAGCTGACGTCGCTGTACAGGCCCCTGTCGCCGGCTTCGTAAAGCGTGTGGTAGTCGTCGGCGAAATGCGTCGCGATCAGGTCGAGGCGGCCGTCGCCGTTGTAGTCCGCCGCGTCCACGCCCATGCCCGCCTGCGCGCGGCCCGTGCCGCTCAGCGCGACGCCGCTCGGCAGCGCGCGCTCCGCGAACGTGCCGTCGTGGTTGTTGTGGAACAGAAAGCTCGGCACCGAGTCGTTGGCCACGAACAGATCGGGCCAGCCGTCATCGTCCAGATCGGAAAACAGCACGCCGAACGAGAAGGCGCCCGGCTGCCTGACGTGCGCGGCCTCGGTGACATCCGTGAACGTGCCGTCGCCGTTGTTGCGGTACAGGACGTTCATCTCGGGCGTCAGCCCCCGCGGCCCGCAGAAGACGTCGAACCCCACGTAGCGGCAGTTCGACGAGGCGCCGCGCTTGGCGATCTTCCGCGCATCGAACGACACGTAGTTGGCGACATACAGATCCACGAACCCGTCGCGGTTGTAGTCGCCAAACGCGCATCCGGTGCTCCAGCGAGCGTCGCCGACACCGGCCTGTTGCGTGACATCCTTGAAACGCGGGCCCGTCGACGATCCGGTGTTCCGGTACAGCACGTTCGGACCGTACGCCGTGACGTAGACGTCGTCGAAGCCGTCGTTGTCGATGTCCGCGATGCAGGTGCCCATGCCCCACCCGCGCGCCGCGAGGCCGCTCGAGGCGGTCACGTCGGTGAAGTGGCCGCGGCCGTCGCCGCGGTAGAGCGCCGCCATCCGGTCGCCTCCGCGAGCGAGACGCTCGCGCGTCGAGCCGTTCACGATGAGGGCGTCGAGGTTGCCGTCGTTGTCGAAGTCGAAGAACGCCGCGCCGTTGCCGTTGGTGTCGAGGATGTAATCGCCGGAGCCGTCGCCGTGGACGTTGAGGAGCGTCAGGCCCGCCTGGACCGCGACGTCCGTCATGCGGATGACGGCCGTCGCAGCGCGTGGAGCCGCGCTCAGGAAGACCGAGCGCGGCGACCGCAAAGCCCGCCGCGAGAGGGGGGAAGCGCACAGCCGTCTCAAAAGCAAAAGGCCGGAAGCCAGAGGCTGGGGTCTTCCCCAGCCTCCAGCCTCCAGCCCCCAGCCTCTAACCTCTTCGCAATCCCTAGAAGTCGAACGTGACGTTGAACCGAAGGAACCGCGGGTTGAGCACCGTGGTCGGCCGCAGCCACGTCGAGCCGTCCGTTCCGAACGCCTGGTTGAACGCCGTGCCGGTGTTCGCGTTGAACAGATTGTAGAGATCGATCCCGATGTTCGTCCGCGTGCCGTTGAATCTCAGGACTTTCGCGAACCGCATGTCGAGCGCGTTGATGCGATCGCCGTAGATCTGGCCGGGCAGCGTGAGATCGACCGCCCTGCACCGCCGCACCACCTGGTAGCGGACGTCCGATCGCCGCCTGCACGGCCGCGCTCGGCACGTTGTAGTTGGCCGACAGCGACGCTCCATTGGATCGCGACGGACGTGAACATTGTCGACGGCTGCGCGTTCGCCGTCGAGCGGGCCGACGCGCTGATGAGCACGTCCCACCTTGGGCAGCGTGTAGGACACCAGACCGCGCGCGCTCGTCAGCCAGCGCTCGTCGACCTTGCAGGAGCCGATCTGCTGATACGTGCCGAGCACGATGAGCAGTTCCGGCAGCTTGGCCGTGACCTCGCAGAAGTCGCGATGGCCGGCGCCCGAGCTCGTGCCGCCCTGGAACGTGATGCCGTTGCGGGTCCGGGCGTTGAACGTGACGTCGAAGCCGCTCCAGTAGTAGCTGGAGTTCCCGTAGTTGCTGTCCTTCGTGTAGTAGTTGTCGGTCAAGCCGAACTTGGCCGCGCTGATGACCGGGAAGCTCACCGTCGTGTACCCGTTGTCAGCCAGCGTCGGGTTCGCCGGCGCCGGAATCGTGGCGATGGTGAAGTCCGAAGCCGAGTTGGCTGCGTTATCGGTCACGAAGAAATTGCCCCACTGACGGCGGCTCCAGGACACGTCCACCGACATGCGCGGCGCGATCTGCTGCTGCACGCCCACGCTGTATTGCCAGTTGTACGGCCGCACGCCCCATCCGCTGAGCACGGCCGGGTCGACGCGGGTCGTCTGCACCGAGTTCTGGAAGTTCGAGTTGGCCCAGGCGCCGAGCATTCGCCGTTGGCGGCCGGGTTCATCAGGACGCAATCGGGCACCTTGTTGTTGTTCGCGTCGGCCCAGTTGCGAACGGTCGTGGACTGGTACGTCACGCCCGGGTTCTTGATCGTGAACACGTTGTCGTTGTTCGCCGGCTCGAGATACTTGCTGACGTTCACCCGCAGCGACGTCTTGCCGTTGCCGAACAGGTCGTACGCCGCGCCCATGCGCGGCGTGATGTCGTGGAAGCCCGGTGACACCGTCCGACCGTGGGAAGGTGAACGGCGTGGCGAGGAACTGCGACGGCGCCGATGACGCCGTTCTCGCCTTCGGGATACCAGCTCCACGCGTGCTCGTAGCGCAGCGCGCCCTGGAGCGTCAGCTTTCCCTTCGTCCACTGATCCTGCGCGTAGATCGCGTCGTAACCGCGTGCGGTTGGCCTGCTTCCAGGGCGCCACGCGCATCGTGAACGAAATCGGGACGCCGCCCAGGAACGTGTACTGGAGCGCGTTGTCCATGATCTGCGTCTGGCTCTGGACCTGGAACGCCGCCTGGTAGCCGACCTTCAGGCTGTGGGCGCCGGTCACATACGTGCCCGACGCGCGCCAGACGTTGTGCTGCTGGTCGTTGGTCGCCGCCGACGCCCAGCCGCGATAGGCGAAGCTCGCCGATCGGCACCTGCGTCGCCGGCGTCGCGAGCAACTCGGTCACGGCGATGGCGCCCGTCTGCGCCCCGGCCGGAATCTGGCCGCCCCAGCGGCTGTTGAACGAGGAGAAGCCCGCCTCGAGGAGCAGCTTGCTCGTCATCGGCGACGACCAGGTGGACTGGAAGATCTTCTCGCGGTCGTCCCACACGTTGCCGGACTCGGGCGAGAGCGAGCCGAACCCGCCGATCGAGCCAAGGGCCACCCAGTCGCCGCCGCGGTCGCGGCACTGCTCGCCGCCCTGCACCAGCGCGGAGCCCGTGCAGTTCTTCTGGTAGTCGTAGTAGACGCCCACCTTGTTCTTCTGGGACACCTGGCCCGTAAAGCGAATTTCTTCGATCTGCTTGTTGCGTCGCGGCGCGCGACTTCACGCTGCGTGTCAGGCACGTAGTTCCACGCCGACGCGACGCCCGCGTTCTTGTTCGCGTAGAGCAGCGGGATGTCGTTGTGCTGGCCGTAGTTGCGCACCGTGCCGTAGAACCACAGCCTGTCCTTCACGATCGGGACCGCCGACCGAGCCGCTGAGGTCCCAGTTCTTGATCAGGCCGGGCACTTCCGTGATGCCGTAGCTCCGGAGCGTGTCGTCCAGGTTGTTGCCCTGCGACCACTTGCCGGCCGTGCTCGCGAAGCCCGTCCCAGCCAGCTTGTTGCCGCCGGTCTTGGGCACCAGGTTGAACTGGGGACCGCCGCGGTCGACCTCGCCAAGGCCGCCGGCCACCGTGATCTGAACTTCCTGCGCGTCGGCGATCGGATACCCGAAGCCGGCGACGCCGCCGCCGTTGAAGGCCGAGCCGACGTTCATGCCGTCGATCTGAATCGTGCCTTCGTTGCCGCGGCCGCCGCGCGACGTGAAGAAGTTCGTCGAGACGTTCGAGCTGACGTCGAGACCGGTCCCCTGAATGCCGGGCACGGTCGCCAGCAGGTTGCCGTATCCGCGCGACACCGGAATTTCCTGGAGGACGGCGCTGCTCAGCGTCACCTGTTTCTTCGTGCTCGTCTGGATGTCCACGACCGGCGTCTCGCCGGTCACGGTGATCGTCTCGGACACGTTGCCGACGCGCAGGTTCTCGCTGATCGTCGTCGTGCCGGTGCCGATCACGTCGACGCCGTCGCGCTTGAGCGTCGCGAAGCCGGACAGGGTGAAGCTCACCGAGTAGGTGCCTGGCAGCAGGTCGGCGATGCGGTACTGGCCGGTGCTGTCGGTAACCGCGCTTCGTGTCTTCTCAATCAGGACCGGGCTGGAGGCCTCGACCGTGACTCCCGGGAGCACACCGCCGGACGCGTCCTTGACCACGCCGGCGATCGATTGGGCGTACGCAGAGGCGGGCAGCAGCGCCAGCCATGACACGAGAAGAACGATCTTCCCAACCAGTCTCATACCTACTCCTTGTCAGTAACCCTTTTGCACTAGCCTTGGCATTATGGACTGTCAGATCCCGATGTCAAACCCGGAAATCGACACAAAACGAAGGCGTTAAGCGCCAATACACAGATCCATCCAAAGATTTGGAGAGGGCATAGGAAATCCTTAGAAGTCGACCGTCACATTGAACCGGACGAACCGCGGGTTGAGGATCTGGGTCGGGTTCAGGTAGTTCGCGTCGTAGTTCTGATTGAAATTGGTCCCGGTGTTCGCGTTGAACAGGTTCAGGACGTCCACCGCGAAGTTCGCGCGCTTGGTGCCGAAGTTGACGATCTTGCCGAACCGCATGTCGATCTGGTTGATGCGGTCGGCGAAGTAGGTGCCGGGCGGGACCAGGTTCACCGTCGTGGCCGCTCCGTTGACGAGCGTCGGCGCGTTGGCCGAGAGACCCGTGCTGTTGCCCTCGGGCGTCGCCCCGACACCGAACGTCGAGTTGGGCTGGAAGCGGAAGATGCCGCTGATGAGAACGTCGGCCTTCGGCAGGATGTAGGTCGCGAAGCCCCTCACCTGCGTCTGCCACGCCTCTTCCTTCCGGCACGACGACGCGAGCTGATAGACGTTGGTCGTGAACGGCGACGGGTTGGTCAATGCCGCGTTCAGCATTTCCGGCACCTTGGCGGCGACGGCGCAGTTGTCCACGATGGCGCGGCCCGTGCTCGACCCGAGCTGCAGGGTCAGTCCCTGCCGCACGCGCGAGTTCAGCGTGATGTCGACGCCGTTCCAGTGGTTCGTCCAGTCGCCGTAGTCGCTCGCGAACGTGTACTTGTTCTGAATGGCGGTGTTCGCGCCGGCCTTCACGATCTCGTACGAAACGGGATAGCCGCCGCCGCCCGGCAGCTTCGGGTCCTTCGGCGCTGTCGCGCTCACCAGCGTGAAGTCCGATGCCGACAGGTTGACGTTGTCGTAGACGAAGAAATTGGCGAAATCGCGGCGTGCGAAGCCCACCTCGAGCGACGTGCGCGGCGCGACCTGCTGCTGCACCGACACGCCGAATCCCCAATCGTACGGCCGGACGCCCCAGCCACTCAGCACGGCTGGATTGATGATCGTCTGCGCGTTCGGATTCGCGAAGTTGCCCAGGTCGGCCGCGATGCACTCACCGTTCGGCGCGTTCAGGAGCATGTTGCAGTCCGGCACGTGATTGCCGTTGAAATCGATGAACGTGCGGGACGCCTGCACCTGAAAGTTCGGGCCGCGTCGGCCGTTGCGCCCGTCGAGCGCGGGGTTGCCCGCCGTGTAGTTCTCCTGGTTGTTTGCGCTCTGGAGATACTTCCCGACGTTCACCTTCAGCGAGGTCTTCCCGTTGCCGAAGACGTCGTACGCCGCGCCCGCACGCGGCGTGATGTCGTTGTAGCCGGTCACCCCCTTCGTCTCCGGGAAGGTGATCGGCCTGGCATTCCATACCGAGGTTTCAGGCGCGCCGTTGTGCTCGGACGGGAACCAGCTCCACGCGCGGTCGTAGCGCAGGGCGCCCTGCAGCGTGAGGCGGCCGTGGGTCCACTGATCCTGCGCGAAGAACGCGTGGTATTCCGTCCGGTTGCTCTGCTGCCACGGCGCGATGCGCATCGTCGCCGAGTACATCCCGGGCACGAGGAAGCGTGAGGTCCGTCAGCGTGTACCGCGCGTCGTTCGCGTCGTCTTCCGTCTGCTCCACGTGATACGCCCCGCGATAGCCGACCTTCAGGTTGTGCGCGCCCGTGACGTAGGTCGCCGACGCGCGCCACGTGTTCGGGTTCTGCGTGTTGTCGATGATGTTGTCGACGCCCCGGTACACGCGGAACGGCGCGAGGGACGTCATCTGCACGAGGTTGGTGATGGCGCCCGGCTGCTTCATCCAGCCCCAGTGGCTGACGAACGTCGCGTAGCCGGCTTCGAGGAGGAGCTTGTTGGTGACCGGCGAGGACCAGGTGACCTGCGAGATGATCTCGCGTGCGTCCCAGTAGTTGGTGTTCGCTTCGGCGGAGAACGCGTTGCCGAACACGGTCCCCGGCACCCAGTCGTCGCCGCGCGGCCGGCAGCCGTCGGTCTTGTTCATGCCGCCCTGGTCGCAGTCCCACTGGTAGTCGTAGTAGAAGCTGACCTTGTTGCGCGGCGTCAGCTGCGACGTCAGGCGCACGGAGGTGACCGTCTTCGAGGTCGCCGTGCGGCCGAGAACGGCCGTATCGGGCGCGTAGTCCCAGTGCGACGCATCGCCCGCATACTTGTTCGCGTAGAGGCCGGGGATCTGCGTGTGGTTGCCGAAGTCGCGCACGTTCAGAAAGAACCACAGCTTGTCCCGCTTGATCGGCCCGCCCACGGCCCCGCTCACGTCCCACAGCTTGATCAGGCCGGCGGCTTCGGTCACGCCCTGCGCGCGCAGGGCGTCGTCGACGTTGTTTCCCTGCGCCCAGCTGCCGGCGCCGGTGACGAAAAAGGTGCCCTTGAACTGGTTGCCGCCGGTCATCGGCACGATGTTCAGGATGGGACCGCCCGTCTCGGCGTCGCCGAGGTTGCCGGAGATCGCGATCTGCATTTCCTGCGCGTTGGCGACGTCGTAGGCGTTGCCCGATACGCCGCCGCCGTTGAAGGCGGCGCCGACATTGAGCCCGTCGAGCTGGACCGCGCCTTCGTTGCCCGGTCCGCCGTGCGCCGTGAAGAAGCTCGGGTTCACCGACGAGGACGAGCTCGCGCCTGCGCCCTGCAGGGTCGGCACGGCGGCGAGGATCGCGCCGTAGCCGCGCGCGACGGGCAGCTCGTTGATCGTTTTGTTCTCGAGCACCGCCTGGCGCTTGGTGGTCTGCGTGTCGACGACCGGCGCTTCGCCGCTGACGTTGACCGTCTCGGCCACGTTGCCGACTTTCATCTCGCCGTTGACGTTGATCACGCCGGCGCCTGAAATTTCGAGCCCTTCGCGTTTCACGCTCGAGAATCCGGTGAGCGTGAACGTGACCGCGTAGGTGCCCGGCCTCAGGTCGACGATCTGGTATTGCCCGGTGCCGTCAGTGAGGGCCGTGCGTGTTTTCTCGATCAGGGCGGGACTCGACGCCTCGACCGTCACGCCGGGAAGCACAGCGCCAGACGCGTCCTTCACGACGCCGGCCAGCGTGGCCTGCGCATAGGCGGAGGCGGGCAGGATCGTCAGCCAGGACGCGACGAAGACCGCTCTCTTCAACAACGTCATACACGCTCCTGTGAGCCGGCGATGGACTTCGCTGACCGGACTGGCATACCGATTCGCTATTGCCTCTATACCGTTGTGATATAAGGACTTAATACTAGCGCGCCATTCTAGGGAGCCGTGTACCCGCAGTCAACGCCTCTTTAACTGTCTGATGGGTTATCCTGACGCCCACAAAAGGACCCATGAAAAAACTCTTCGGACCTTATTCGGACCTGCTGTTCGCCGTCCTGCGCATCGTCGCGGCGCTCATGTTCGTGTCGCATGGCCTGCAGAAGTTCAACGTCGCGATGCTCGGCGGATTCGAGCCGCCCTTTTTCGCGCTCAAAGCGGCGGGATGGATCGAAACGATCGGCGGGATCCTGATCATCGCCGGGCTCGGCACGCGGGTCGTCGCGTTCGTGCTGAGTGGGGAAATGGCGGTCGCCTATTTCATGAGCCACGCCGGGTCGGTGCTCGGTCCGGTCCGGGCGGCTCCGGGGCCTGGACCGCACAGTTTTTTCCCGCACCTGAACGGCGGCGAGATCACCGTGCTGTATTGCTTCCTCTGGTTGTATCTCGTCGCGCGCGGGCCCGGCCGTTACAGCGTCGATCGCGCGCTTGGGCGGGAGTAAGCATTTGGTCATTTAGTCATCTGGTCGTCTGGTCAGTGCTGTTCAATTGAGCGATTTCCCAATTGAGCAGCACTGACCAGATGAGCAAATGACCAGGTGACCAAATTCGCGACCGCGGCGTAAGGATTCCGCGTTTAAATGCGGCGCGAGCCGCGGACGTATCAAGTGACAGGTCTGAAGAGTGCTCAGCCTGTCACAGTATTCCCGGGTCTGGTTCGTCCTGCTCCTTGTTTCGGCGTGCGTTGTCGCGGCTTCAGCGGGTTCGAATACCGGGTTCTCCGGCCTTCCCTCCCAATCAGCTGACGCGGCATGCCGCGTGGTGGGGCATGTCACGAGCGGCCGCGAGGCCTTGCCGGGCGCCTCCGTCGTCGTGCACACCGGGGACGCCCTGAAGACCGCGACCTCGACTGATGTCGACGGCAGCTTCGCGCTCTCCCTCGCTCCGGGGGCCAGCTATCGTGTCGCCGTCGAATTGACGGCGTTCGCGACCGTCGAACGCACGGTCTCCCTCGGCGCGCCGCCTTGCGACACGACGGTCGACGTCCAACTTCAACTTGCCGCGCGTCGCGAGCGCCAGGCGCCGCCGCTGGCTGACGCGCGGCGGGGCCGAGGATTTCAGACACTCACCGTCCAGCCGGAGGCCGCCACTGACGCAACGGTCGGCATATCCGGCGATGAATCCGCCGATGCCGCCCGCCTGCTCCCGGCGGGATTTTCGTTGCAGGCGGCGCAGGCCGACGCCGTCGCGATCACCGGCAGCGGCGACGCGGCCAGCCTCGACCGCAGGCTGATCAACGATCGCGCGCAGGCGATCGCGCTGGGGCAATTCGATCCCGCCACCGGGCAATTCGCGCAGGGCTTCGGCGCGCCTGCAGCCGCGGTGCCTGGTGCGGACGGCGGCGCGCCGCCCGCGGGTCAATTCGGCGGCCGCGGCGGACCCGGCGGCGGTCGCGGGGGCCCGGGCGGCTTTCTCCTGGGCGGCCGTGCCGCGCGCGGCCAGAGTCCGTACCAGGGGACGGCGACTTATACCTTCGGTGGCTCGGCGCTCAACACGCCGCCCTATCAACTCAATCCCGCGGTTCCCGCCACGCAGCCGCAGTTTGCTCAGAACACGTTCGGGACGACCTTCGGCGGCCCGCTGAAAATTCCGGGCCTCTACCAGGACTCGAACCGCCGGACGAATTTTCAGGTGAATTACACGGGCAACCGATCGGACAACGCCTTCGATCAGTACGCAACGGTTCCCACGGCCGCCATGCGGGCCGGCGACTTCTCCGCCGGCGCAATCCAGCTGTTCAATCCCGCAACCGGCCAGGCCTTCGCGGGCAACCAGATTCCGGCCGGCATGCTGAACCCCGCCTCGCAGTACCTGCTCGGGTTCATCCCGCTGCCAAATCTGCCGGGAGATCAGCTCAACTACCACGCATCAACCGTCGCGCACAGTTCGTCGGACAGCCTCAGCCTGCGGTTCACGCAGAACCTGTCGCCCACTCCGCCGCAGAACGCGCGCGGCGCCGGCCCCGGCGGCGGCCGCGGCGGCGGATTCGGCGGACGCGGCGGCTTCGGCGGTCGGGGCGGCCCGGGCGGCCGCGGCACGAACATCATCCTGCAGGGCCAGCTGCAGTACCGCCGGACGGAAAACGAGGCGTTGAATGTCTTTCCCGGCCTCGGAAGCACGAACACGAACACCAGCGTGACGGTACCGCTGTCGCTGAACATCGTGCACAACCGCACGATCAACAACTTCAGCGTCAACATCGCGCACGCGCGAAACGAATCGACGAACGCGTTTGCCAACGTCCAGAACGTCGGCGGGCTCGCCGGGATCAACTACCCGACTGCCGCTTCCACCGATCCCGCGAACTGGGGCGTGCCGCGCCTCTCGTTCACCGGTTTCACCGGCGTATTCGGTGCACCGGCCACGTCACGCACCGACACGAGGCTCACCACGAGCTACTTCTGGCTGCACCCGTACATGGCGCACCAGCTCCGGATCGGCGGGACTTTCGCCTCGACCGCAGCACGGGCGTGCTCAACACCAACGCGCCGGGCGCGTTCACCTTCACCGGGCTGTATGCCTCGGGCGGCATCCCGGTTTCCGATGCGGCCGGCAACAGCGCATCCTTCGCCGATTTCCTGCTGGGCATTCCGCAGCAGGCGGCGCTGCAGGTCGGGGGCGCGACCGAGCTTCGAGGCCGATCGTTCGACGCGTACATCGAAGACAACTGGCAGAAGAGCTCGAAGCTGACGTTCAACATGGGCCTTCGCTACGAGCTGGTGGCCCCGTACACCGAGGCGAGCGGGCTGCTCGCGAACCTCGACGCCGCACCCGGATTCACGTCCGTCGCGCCGGTTCAGGCCAGCGGCACCGGGCCATTCACGGGCCCATTCCCGGCGGGCCTCATCAACACCGACACGAACAACATCGCTCCCCGCGTCGGGTTCGCCTACCGGCCGGTGAGGGGCACGATCGTGCGCGGCGGCTACAGCATCACCTACAACCCCGCGTCGTACGCGAACATCGCGCGCCGCCTGGCGGCGCAGCCGCCGGCCGCCGTCACCGAGACGATCGTCGCGGGTCTCGAGCCGACGCTCGACATCCAGCATGCGCTGCTCACGCCCACCGCCTCGACGACGAACAACTGGGGCGTGGACAAGGAGTACGGGCTCGGCCTGATCCAGACGTGGAACGCCAGCGTCAGCAGGGACCTCACGCAGAGCTGGAACATCCTTGCTGGGCTACACGGGCGTGAAAGGCGCCGACCTCGATCTGCTGAGCGCACCCAACAGAGGTCCGGGTGGGACGCTGTCGATCCCGGACGTACAGCCGTTCACCTGGGAGGCCTCGGGCGGACACTCGATCCTCAACCTCGCCAACCTCCAGTTCACCCGCCGGCTCGCGCATGGCATCGCGGGTTCGGCTTCGTACACGTTCAGCAAGTCCATGGACAACACGCCGTCGCTCGGGTCCACAAGCACGATCGTGGAGCAGGATCCGAATCATCCCGCCGCCGAATGGGCGTTGTCGAACTTCGATCGCCGCCAACAGGTCGCGGCGAACTTCGCCGTCGAGCTCCCGTTCGGCGCCAATCGTCGATGGCTGGCCAACGGCGGCGTGTTGTCCGACGTGCTCGGAGGCTGGACCGCAACGGGAACGTTCTCCGCGCTCTCCGGGACGCCGTTCACCGCGCGAGTCTGCGGCGCCGCCACCGACATCGCCCAGGGCACCAACTGCTCGTTGCGCGGCGACTACACCGGGTTGCCGATTCAGCTGCCGGCGCCAACGGTCACTTCGTTCTTCAATGCGTCCGCGTTCACCGCACCGGCGCCTGGCGTGTTCGGCGACGCCGCGCGGAACACGATCATCGGACCGGGAGGACGCCAGCTGAACGCCACGCTGACGCGCGACGTCCGGCTGAACGGCAACAGGGCGGTCACGCTGCAGGTCAACGCCACGAACCTGTTCAACACCGTCCAGTGGACGGTTCTCGACACCGACATCAACTCGCCGACCTACGGGCACGTCGTCGGGGTGAAGCCGATGCGTGCCGTGACGCTGGGCCTGCGATTCAGGTTCTGAGCCCGCCATGATGCCGCGCTGGAGCCTCACCTCGATTGTCGTTGTCGCGATGCTGTCCACGGCCGCGGGCACGATGCACGGTCAGCAGGATCCGCAGACGGCTCCCGTGTTTCGCAGCACCGTCAACCTGGTGCTGGTGGACGTCGTCGTCAGGGACCGCAAAGGCGCGCTGGTATCGGGGCTGAAGGCCGACGACTTTCAGGTGCTGGAGGACGGCAGGCCGCAGCAGGTGCGGACGTTCGCATTCGAGGAAATCTCCAGTACCGCACGGCCGATCGCGCGGGCAACCGCGCTCGCCGCTGCCCCGGCCACCGGCGCCGCTGCGCCCTCGGCGGCGGTTCCGCTGACGTCGGAGGATGCCGCGGGACACCGGCTGCTGACGCTGCTCTTCGACACGAGCTCGATGCAGCCGGAAGACGTGCAGAAGGCGGCGGACGCCGCCGTGAAGTGGGTGGATCGGGAGATGAGCCCGGCCGACCTCGTGGCCGTCGCCTCGATCGGTTCGAGCCTTCAGATTCTCAGCGATTTCAGCGGCGACAAAGAACGCGTCCATGCGGCGCTTCAGGCGTTTTCGGCGGCCGACGGCACGGCATTCGCCGCCGTGGACGCGAGTACGACCGCGACCGACGAAGCGGCCGGGGGCCAGACGAGCGATTCGACGTCGGCCGACGTCGAGCGCGCAGGAGCTCGACACGTTCAACAATGACGTCCGCTTGCGCGCGTTGAAAACGCTCGCCGAGGCGCTCGCGCCCATCCAGCAGAAGAAGGCCATTCTCTATTTCAGCGCGGGCATGCAGCGCAACGGCACGGACAACCAGGTCGAACTGCGCGCGGCCGTCAACGCCGCCGTGCGCGCGAACGTCGCGATCTACCCGGTGGACGCCCGCGGCCTCCAGGCAGTCGTGCCAGGCGGCAGCGCGCGCCAGGGAAGCCGCGGCGGCCTCGGCGCATTCACCGGCTCCGCGGTCGCGAATCAGTTCTCCACGCTCGCCGCGCAGCAGGAGACGCTGACGACGCTGGCCTCCGACACCGGGGGCAAGGCGTTTCTCGATTCGAACGATTTCGGCGAAGCGTTCGGACAGGTGACGAAGGACATTTCGTCGTACTACATCCTCGGCTACGCGAGCACCAACGGCGACAGGGACGGACGCTATCGGCGCATCACCGTCCGCCTGCGCAGCAGGCCGGATCTGAAAATCGACGCGCGCGAAGGCTACTACGCGGATCGGGATTTCGCGCACACGGCGAAAGGCGATCGCGAGGCCCAGCTGCTGGAGCAGCTGACGATGCAGATTCCGGCGACCGACGTGCCGATGTTCGTCACCGCAGGCTGGTTCCGGCTCGCGTCCGATCGGTACTATGTGCCTATTTCGGTGGTGGTCCCGGGTTCGGCCGTTCCAGCCGCAGGCGGTCAGGAGAAGCTCACTCTCGACGTCGCGGGGGTCATCCGCGATGAGCGCAACGTTCCCGTCGGCCGCATCCGCGACACGATGACGGTGCCGCCGTCGGCCGGCGGCCTCGCCGCGCGGCAGGTGCTGTATCAGACAGGGGTCGCGCTTCCCCCGGGGCGTTTCTCGGTGAAGATTGTGGTGCGCGAGAACTCAACCGGGCAGATGGGATCGTTCGAGTCGAAGATCGTGGTGCCCGAGTTGAAGCAGGCGCCGGTGAAGGTCAGTTCGGTCGTGCTCGGCACGCAGCTCGAACGCGCCGGCGGCCGGAAGACCGCAAGCCCGCTCGTGCGCGACGGCCTGGAGCTCCTGCCCAACCTCACCCACATCGTGAGCCGGACGCAGAAACTGTATTTCTACTACGAGGTCTACGACCCCGCGCAGGACGCCGGCGCGCCGCAACTGCGTACCAGCCTCGCGTTCTACCGCGGCCGCGTGAAAGTGTTCGAGACGCCGATCGTCGAGCGGACGCAGGTGGACGCGGCCGACCGGCGCGCCGCCATCTTCCAGTTCGAGGTGCCGGCCGGGAGCCTCACGCCGGGTTTCTACACCTGCCAGATCAACATCATCGACGAGGTGGCCGGACGATTCGCTTTCCCGCGGCTGGAGATGTACGTCAGATAACGGCGGCTACTGCCCGCGCACGGCGCAGCCCCGGACCTCGGGGGCGATCGGGTCGAGGCGCATCACGAAGCCTTCGGACGGCGATCCGGGCTCGGTCGCCCGCACGGCGCGGATGAACGGGCTGCCGGCGGCCAGCGGCAGGGCCGCCACGTTCGCGCAGAACTTCAACCAGACGCCGTCCTGGCGCAGGTACTCTTCGACATTCGACACGTAGAACGCCGAGATGTTCGCGCCGCGCTGCGCCGCGAAGCGGCCGATCGCACGGAGCGCCTTGGAGCCGGCGAAGTCTCCGACCACGGGCACGACCGCGTTGCGACGCTGAAGGTCCTTCAGGAAACGAAACGCCTGCTCGGTCGCCAGATAGCCGCGCGCCTGTCCCGCCATGTCGGTGGCCGTCATCAACTCGTCGTAGGTCGGCTGCACCGTCCCGCCGAAACTGCCGTACGGGGAGTACTGAATCTTCGTGCCGGCGAGGAAGAAGACCTTGTAAATCGATTCGATCCGCGTCAGGTCGTCTCCGCTGAGCGCGAAGCGGTGTTCGGTGACGAGCTGATTGCGGATGGCGGCCAGCGTCTCGTTCGAGTACCGCTCGTTCGGCTCCGCCTGCGCGAAGGCGCTGAAGATCTCCGCGGCCGTCGAAGTGGCGGACAGCCCGTCGGGACGACGCCGGGAGAACAGCCGCGACACGAAGTCCGCGCGGTCTGCCGACAGCTCGAACAGCGCCTTGTACATCAGGTGGAGATCGGCGTTCCCCCGCCGCAGATCCAGGATGAACGCGACTCGCGGGCGCATGGCCGCGATGTAGGTGAAGTTCTGCTCGGGGCCGACACCGAGATAGACGCCGCCGGGCCTGATGTTCTGAACGAGCGCCGCGACGACGTCCTGGTAGCGGATTTCGTTGGAGACCAGGTTGTCGGACCGGAAGTTCCCGTTCGGTTCCGAGATGTCCGACATCAGCTTCCAGTACTCCTGGTCGCTGAAGCGCGCCGGCAACTCGGCAGCCGCCGCAAGCGCCGGCATCGACGTCCGGCTGAAGCCGGACGCTACGTACGTCAACGACACGTACGCCAGTGCAACAGCCGCGGCGAGCGCCAGCCGCCGGCGCGTCATGGGTTGACCTCCCGCAGAAACGCCACGATTGCCGGCTGCACGATGTCGGGCTTCTCCCACTGCGGCAGGTGGCCCGCATCGTCGACCGCCAGCAGGCGCGCGTACGGCATCTGCTGCATCAGCGGCTCGCTGAACTCGAAGGGCACGTTGGGATCCTGCCGGCCCCAGACGACGAGAACGGGCCGCCGCGCGCGGCCGACGCGCTGCACTTCCTCGCGCTGATCGACCTCGGCGTTGGCCGCGAGGTCAGACAGGCGCGAGCGCCGAAACCCGCGGTACTGCATCTGCACGCGATAGCGATCCGGCCAGTCCGGGAACTTCTCCGGGTAGAGGAAGTCGTCGAGCTGTCCCTTCGCCCACAGGCGTTCGTCCATGATCGCCGTGACGAAGCTCCACAGGCGCGGCATCGACTCGAGGGGCGACAGCGCCAGCGGCGTGCGGAACGCGGGGTCCATGTAGACGAGCGACCGGACGCGCGACGGGTGGCGGTCGGCGATCGTGGTGATCACCGAGCCGCCGAACGAGAGTCCCGCAAGATCGACAGGCTGCGTGATGTGCAGGAACTCCAGCAACTGCGTGAACTGCCGGACATACAGATCCTGCGTGAACGGAATGTCCGGGCGATCCGAAAAGCCGCGGCCGTAGTAGTCGTAGCGGAGCACCCGGAAGCCGGCGGCGGTCAGCGCCGCGAACGTCGGGTCCCAGATGTAGTACGGGACCGTGGCGCCGGCCGCCAGCACGACGACGCGGCCGTCGGGCGGGCCGCCGATTTCGTAGTGCGTGTAGCCGTCGGCCAGCCGCGCGAACTGGCCCGGCGCGCTCCGGCGCGCCGAGTCGTTCAAGTCGAGCCGTTCCGGATCGAAGGCGAGGTAAACGGCCGTCGGGACGGCCAGGAACAACAGGAAGACGATGCCACCGTAGAGGAGGAAAAGCCGGCCAGGCCTGAGGCCTGTCGAGCTACTGCCCATTCGCGCCGCAGTCCTTCACCTCGGCCTGCATGCCGCCCAACTCCGAGTTGAGCCCCATGCCCGGACCGAATCCGCCGCCGCGCACGGAGCGGATGAACGTGCTCGTCGCGTCGAGCGGCAGCGTGGCCACGTTGCGGCAGAAGTTCGTCCAGATGCGATCCTGGTAGAGGTACTGCTCGACGTTCGACAGGTAGAACGCCGACACGGTCGCACCTTTCGACTTCAGATATTCGCCGACCGCGCGAATCGCCTTCGGACCCGCGAAGTTGCCGACGACCGGCACCATCAGGTTCTTCGTCTCGAGTGACTTCAACACGTTGAAGTTGTCTTCGTTCGCCAGGAAGCTCCGCGACAACCCTGCCTCGTCGGTCCCTGCCATCAGATCCGCGTAGCTCGGCTGGTAGCGGCCGCCGAAGCCACCCGTGGACGAGTAGTTCAGCGCCGGCCCGAAGTTGAAAAAGGCGTGGTACACGTACTCGACGCCCTGCACATCGCCGTCCGAGAGCGCGAAGTGATGTTTGGTCAACAGCAGATCGTCGATGGCCTTCAGGTTGTCCTTGTACAGCGCCTCGCTGCTCTCGACGTTCTTGAAGGCCGCGAAGATTTCCGCCGCCGTCGAATTGCGATCGAGACCCTCGGGGCGCTTCTTGGAGAAGAGCTTCGACACGAAATCGGCTCGATCGGCCGACAGCTCGAAGACCGCCTTGTACATCAGCTGCAGATCGAGGTTCCCCCGGCGGACGTCCACGAGGAACACCATCTTGGGTTTGAGCGCCGCGATGTAGGTGAAGTTCTGCTCGGGGCCGACGCCCATGTAGACGCTCGGCGTCTTGATGGTATTCAGCAGATCGGGAATCACCCGCTGCAGCCAGACTTCGTTGGACAACAGGTTGTCCGAACGGAAAAAGCCGTCGGGTTCGGAGAAGTCGGTGCTGAGCTTCCAGAATTCCTGGTCGGTGAGCTGCGACGGCAGCGTATCGGTGGCGGCGCGCAGGCCTGAAAACGCCAGCAGGCTGACGCAAAGAACGGAAATCGCCGCAAGCCAGACCGAGCGCCGTGTCAGCATGGTCACATCCCTCAAGTCGAGAAACAGAGCCGACCAGGTGGCATAATAGCCTCTTTTCGGGAGAGTTCACCAATGAAAGCCACCCACGCGCTGTTCGCGGCCCTGATGACGCTGACGGCAACCGTTCCGGCGCTCGCGCACCACTCGTTCGCGGCGGAATTCGACGGCCAGAAGCCGTTCCGCGTCACCGGCGCGCTGGTCAAAATCGAATGGACGAACCCGCACACCTATTTCTATGTGGACGTCAAGGACGACTCCGGCGCCGTCGTCAGGTGGACGCTGTCGGCCGGCTCGCCCGGCGCGCTGTCGCGGCGCGGCTGGAAGCGGGGCGACCTGAAGCTCGGCGACACGATCATCGTGGACGGCTATCTCGCACGGGACGGCTCGCACCTGATGGATGCGCGCCGCGTCACGCTGCCCGACGGCCGCATCGTCTCGGGCGCGTCCGCCGGCGACGGCGGGCCCGGGTCGGAGACACAGGTTCCGGCGCGATGAAGAACCATCATCGGCTCGGACTGTCGGTCGTTGCGGCCTTCCTGGCCGTCCTGACTGCTCCTGCGGCGTTCGGCCAGGAACTGACCGCCGTCGACAACAAGTCCGCGAAGTCCGCGCCGACGCCCCGCATGGCCGGCGGTCGTCCTGATTTCAGCGGCTACTGGAAGGGCACGCGCGACACGGTGCCGGGCGGCAACATCGGAAAGGATCTGCCGGGCCTGAAGCTGCCGCTCACGCCGGCGGGCGAAGCCGCGCTCCAGCACAACCTGACGGCCACGATCGATCCAGAGGCGCTGTGCATCATCGGCGGGATCCCGCGTCACAATGCCAGCGGACTGCCGTTCGAGATCCTGCAGGGCGCCAACAAGATCGCGTTCCTGTATTTCTACAGCTACTTCCGCCTGATCCCGACCGACGGCCGCAAGCACAGCGACGATCCCGACCCGTCGTTTTTCGGGGAAGAAGTCGGCAAGTGGGAAGGCGATACGCTCGTCATCGATTCGATCGGCTTCAAGGACGAGAAGGTCTGGATCGACGAGAACGCCAACCCGCACAGCGACGCCCTTCACGTCGTCGAACGCTGGACACGGCCGGACATGGACCACATCCACGTGGACACGCTGATCGAGGACAAGAAGTTCTATACGCGGCCGTTCACGTACGCGCGAACGTGGGTGCTCGGCAAGCCGGACGAGCAACTGCAGGAGTACTCCTGCAGCGAAAACAACGTGGACCGCGATCACCTGGGCTTCGGTCCGGGTCCGATTCGTCCCGACGGCACGCGCGGCTACATCGACCCGGCGCCGCTGCTGCCGCCGCCGACTCCGAACGCCCCGGCGAAAAAGTAGCGCGTGCCCGCTGCGTCGTATTTCAGCCGCCTCGAGTGCTCGGTGCCGTGCGGCGCACCTGCGCTCGATCCGCGCGGCCGGCATCACCTCTGCGCATGCGGTGCGCCGCTGCTGGCTCGATACGATCTGTCGGGCGCCCGCTCGTGGCCGCGCGACAGCCTCCGCGATCGCGAGCCGACGATGTGGCGGTACCGCGAGATGCTGCCGGTGTTTGCCGGCGAATCCCCCGTTACGCTCGGCGAAGGCTTCACGCCGCTCATGCACGCACGCGCGCTGGGGGCCCGCGTCGGGCTCGACCGCCTGTATATAAAAGACGAGTCGCTCAACCCCACCAACTCGTTCAAGGCACGCGGGCAGTCCGCGGCCATCACGAGGGCGCTTGGCCTCCGCGTGACGACGGTTTCGGTGCCATCGGCCGGCAACGCCGGCAACGCGATGGCGGCGTACGCCGCGCGCGCGGGGATGCGCGCCAAAGTCTTTCTTCCCCGCGACGTGAAGGTACCTTTCGCTCGCGAATGCCAGTTGTACGGCGCCGACGTGACGCTGGTCGACGGCCTGATCACGGATGCCGCACGCGTCGCCGCCGAGCAGGGCGGGCCGGCCGGCTGGTACGATGTCTCGACACTCAAGGAGCCGTACCGGATCGAGGGCAAGAAGACGATGGCGTACGAGATCGCCGAGCAGATGGACTGGTCGTACCCGGACTGGATCATCTACCCGACGGGCGGCGGCACGGGGCTCGTCGGCATGTGGAAAGCGTTCGAGGAAATGGAGCGGATCGGCTGGATGCAGCCGCAGCGCCGGCCGCGCATGGTGTCTGTACAAGCCGAGGGCTGCGCCCCGATAGTCCGCGCGTTCACCGAAGGCACTGAGAAGGCCGCGATGTGGGAAGGCGCCCGGACGGTGGCCGACGGGCTGCGCGTGCCGCGCGCGATCGGCGATTTTCTGATTCTCCGCGCCGTGAGAGAAAGCGGCGGCACGGCCCTCGCCGTCTCGGATCAGGCGATGGTCGACGGCATGCTCGCCATCGGCGCCGCCGAAGGCGTCAGCGCGGCGCCTGAAAGCGGCGCCACGTTTGCAGCGCTGACGATGCTCGTGGAGCAGGGCGCCATCAAGCCGCGCGACTCCGTCGTGCTGCTCAGCACCGGCGGCGCGCTGAAGTACCTCGACGCGCTGCCGTAGCCAATGTAGGGCGGGGCTTTCAGCCCCGCCTTTCACGGCGGCCCTGAAAGGGCCGCCCTACGAAAGAAGCGCGCGAAGTCAAGTTTCGTTGACGGCCTCACGTCGATCCCGCTACAACATCACTCATGGTTCGTTCGGTCACCTGCGCGTGTTGTTGCCCCGGAGTTGCCTCCGGCGCCTGCCGCGCTGTGTGTACTGACGTCCTGCAGTTGTAACGCACGACAGATACCAACCACAGCTCGACCAGAGGCCCGGGAGGCTCACGCTTCCCGGGCCTTTTTCTTTTTCAGGCAGGTGATCGTCTGGGTCGGCGCGGTGGCCAAGAGGAAAGGCTGCGGCCTGCAAAGCCGCAATGCGAGGGTTCGATTCCCTCCCGCGCCTCCATTTTCTGTTTCCGGAGATAAGTCAGTCATGACGCATGAAGTCGCACAACCGTTTCGCCTCATCGCCGCGCTCCTGGTCGCGGCGACCGTCCTGGCCCTGCCGGCGCCGGGCTTCGCTCAGACCGGCGGCGGCGCCATTGCCGGTGTCGTCGCCGACGCGCAGGGCGGCGTGCTGCCGGGCGTGGTCGTCACCGCAAAGAACGCCGACAGCGGCGTGCTGCGCAGCACGGTGACCGAGCCCGATGGCCGCTACCGGGTGACGGCATTGCCGCCCGGACGCTACCTGCTGTCCGCCGAACTGCAGGGGTTTGCCACGGCCGAAGTCAGGGATGTGACGCTCACGATCGGGCTCGAGGTGCGGCAGGACCTTGCGCTGGGCCTGCAGGGCGTGCAGGAAGCCGTCACGGTCAGCGCGCGAATCCCGGTCGTGGAAACGACAAAGAGCGAGGTCGCGGCGGTGGTCACCGCGCAGCAAATCGATACGCTGCCGGTCGAGGGCCGCTCCGCGATCACGCTGTCGCTGCTGCTCCCGGGCACGAGCACCGACGCGGTGCGCTCGCAGAGGCCGGGCGCCTCGGTCGGCCTCGGCGGCCTCTCGACCGCCGGCACCAACTACATCGTGGACGGCATGAACAACATGATCTCGCGCGCCGGCGACGCACGTGAGGACGTGCCACAGTCGGCCATCCAGGAGTTCAAGGTCATCGTCTCGCAGTCGCCGGCCGAGTACGGGGGCCGGGTGGGCGGCGTCGTCAACGTGGTGACCAAGGGCGGCGGCAACCAGCTGCGCGGCGAAGCCTTCGAGTTCTTCCGGAACAAGAGCCTCAACCGCGTCGATCTCTACACGCAGCAGAATCATGACCAGCTGGGCACGCCGATTCCCGACTTCAGCCGGAACCAGTTCGGCGGCGCCGTCGGCGGCCCCCTGATCAAGGATCGGCTGCACTTCTACACGTCGTTCGAACGAACCGACGATCAGCAGTTCTTCACCGTCAACACGGGCAAGCCCCAGTACTACTCGGCGCTCGAGGGGACGTTCCAGGGCGGCTCGCTGGCGAACATCTTCTTCGCGCGCGGCGACCTGCAGATCAGCCCGTCGCAGCACGCGTTTCTCCGCTACTTCAGGCAGGATGAAAACTACTACAGCCAGTCGAGCGGCGCGACGACGGCGGCGTTTGGATCGACCGATACGGGCGTTCCAGGCTTCTCGTACATCGCCAGCCATTCCTGGATCATTTCGCCGCGAATCCTGAACGAGGCCACGGCGATGTACGCCGAGTCGTTCCAGACCAGCACCCTGAGCGACCGCTACACGCCGCCGCAGTACGAGGGCGTGGGCAGCCCCGTCCTATCGTTTTCCGAGCCTGAACTGGGGCTCGAGCCCGGGGACGCGGTTCCGTAACAAGTACATCCAGTTCCGGGACGCGCTGACGATCAGCTCGGGCGCACACTCCTGGAAAATCGGCGTCGGCGCGCAGGTGCTACCAACGTACCAGACCAGCCCCGGCAACCCGAACGGCTCATGGACTTTCAGCACAGACCAGTTCTTCAACCCCGCCGATCCCGCGTTCAACTTCGGCAGCCTGAAAGGTGCGACGCAGTTCACATCCTCGCTGCCGGCCATCTATCCGGAGAACCTGAGCCACACCTACGAGGCATACGTCCAGGACGAGTGGAGGCCGAGATCGAACCTGACGCTCAACCTCGGCGCGCGCTACGACCTGCAGACCAAGATCTTCAACGAGGACTTCACGCAGGCGCGTTATCCGAAGCCGCTGCCCTACGTCGATTTCGCCGCTCGCGGCGACCACAACAACCTTGCCCCTCGCCTCGGCGCGGCCTGGGATCTGCGGGACGACGGGCGGTCGGTTCTCCGCGGCGGCTACGGCATCATCTACGTCAACCTCCAGAATTCGCTGCTCGACGGCGAGATCACCGCGTTCCAGCAGTACAGCGTCACGATCCGCAACCCCTCGTATCCGGATCCGTATCAGGGCAAAGACCCGCTGTCGTTCGTCTCGACCGCGCCGCCGAACATCACGATCGGCGCCAACGATCTGCGCAACGCGCTGGCGCAGACGGCCAGCGTCGGGTTCTCGCAGCAGCTTGGCGGCAACTTCGGCCTGCACCTGGACGGCGTGTACTCGCGCATCGACGACTACCCCAACCGCGTCAACATCAACACGCCCGATCCGCGCACGGGCCTGCGTCCGCTGCCCGAATGGGGCCAGATCGTCCAGTCGCAGCCGTCGCTGGGCACGTTCGACTACACGGCGTTCCTCGCCCGGCTCGAGAAACGCTACAGCGACCGCTACCTCTACACCGTGTCGTACACGCTTGCCAAGCAGGACGACAGCTGGACCGGCAAGGACGGGAACTCCACGGGCAGCATCACGAACGTCTTCCATCCGGAAGACGATCGCGGGCCCGCCGACACCGACCGGCGCCACAACCTGGCGGCCAGTGGATCGGTGGCCCTGCCGCTGACGCTTCAGCTGAGCGCCGTGTGGACGCTCCGATCGTCGCTGCCGTTCAGCGCGCAGGCCGGCCGCGACCTCAACAACGACGGCTTCACGACCGATTACGTGCCGGGCACGACGAAGAACCAGGGCAACCGCAACCTCGATCTCTCGCTGGTCAATGCGTGGCGGGCGCTGAACGGCCTCAAACCGATCGCCGCCAGCCAGATCGACGCGACACGCTACAACCGTCTGGACGTCCGGCTGAGCAAGGCCTTCGCACTCGGCGACAGCCGGAAGCTCGAGTTGATTGGCCAGGTGTTCAACCTGCTCGGCACGGACAACCTCGGAGGAATCGGCACCTCTCAGGTCACCAACGCATTGTCTGACTCGTTCGGGCGCGTCCTGTCGGCCCTGCCGCGGCAGCAGGCGGAGCTCGCAGCTCGAATCGTTTTCTACGCACCTACGGACGCATCGACGGGCAGGCCCACGTGACGAGATCATGCAGATCGATCATCGAATCTCCTTACCGGCCCTCGCCTTCTTGCTGGCAGCACCGGTTTCCGCGCACCATTCGTTCTCGGCTGAATTCGACGTCAACAAGCCGGTCACGCTGCACGGCACGCTGACGAAGATGGAATGGGTCAACCCGCACGGCTGGGTGCACATCGACGTGCGCCAGCCCGACGGCACGATCGTGAGCTGGGCGATCGAGGCCGGCGCGCCGAACGGCCTGCTGCGCCGCGGGCTCCGCAAGACGGACTTCCCCGCCGGGATCGAACTGGTCGTCACCGGCTTCCAGGCCAAGAACGGCACGCGCACAGCCAACGGCCGTTCCGTGAAGCTCCCCGATGGGCGCGACTTCTTCCTCGGGTCGTCGGGCACCGGCGAGCCGAAAGACGGCGCAGACCGGAGGCGCGCTAACCATGCCGGCGACGTCGCGTTCGATTGCCGCGTCAGCACTCGCTATCGCCGCTCTCGCGCTGACGACTACGCCCTCGCAAATCAGAGCGCAGGCGCCGGCGATTGCGCGTACGGCTGACGGCAAGCCGGACCTCTCCGGGCATCTGGCAGGCGGTCACGTCGGCCTCATGGGATATCCAGGATCACCACGCGCAGCGCGGCGTGCCGGCCGGACCCGGCATCGTGGACGGCGGGGAGATTCCGTATCAGCCGTGGGCGGCCGCGAAGAAGCGCGAGAACTACGAGCATCGCGCGACGGCTGACCCCGACGCGAAATGCTTTCTGCCCGGCGTGCCGCGGCTCACCTACATGCCGTACCCGTTTCAGATCGTCCAGTCGCCGCGGCCAGCTGACGCTGTTGCTACGAGTACGTCCGGGCCACCCGCACGATCTACACGAACGGCACCGCCCATCCCAAAGGTCCGATCGACTGGTGGCTGGGCGATTCACGCGGACGCTGGGACGGCGACACGCTGGTCGTGGACGTTGTCCACTTCAACGACCAGACGTGGTTCGATCACGCCGGCAACTTTCACAGCGACGCCCTGCACATCGTCGAGCGCTACACCCCCGATGGTCCCGATCACATCACCTACAACGTGACGATCGAGGACCCCAAGGTCTTCACCCGCCCCTGGACGATGAGCCTGGTGCTGTACCGGCACAAGGAAAAGAACTTTCAGCTTCTGGAGTATGCCTGCGATGCCTTCGATGTCGAGAAGTACTACCCGTAGTCTGCGGGTCGCGTTCGCGGCCACGATCCTCGTCTGGTTGCTGCCCGCCGCGCCGAGCGGCCAGCAGGCGTGGCAACCGGCACGTTTGTCGGACGGCCAGCCCGACGTGCAGGGCGACTGGGATCCGGAGATCACCGGCACCTTCGACCTGACCGATCCCAGAGCTGGTGGCGGGCGGCTGGAAGAGATTCAGCGCGAGCAGAAGGGTATCGCCCGCGTGTCGCAAGCCCAGCCGCGTCGTCGATCCGCCGAACGGCAAGATCCCCTACCTGCCGCGCGGCGGCCGCCCGCCAGCAGGTGCTCGCCGATCACGCCGACACGCCGACCGCGCCCGAGCACATCGATCCGCAGGCGCGCTGCCTCGCCGGGCGGCGTGCCCCGGGAAATGTTCCACTCGCAGGTGCGGGTCCTGCAGTCCGCCGGGCCAGGTCGTGATCCTGAACGCGCAGAACCACGTGTTCCGCGTGATCCCGCTCGACGGCCGCCCTCACGTCGGCCCGCACACGAAACTGTGGATGGGCGACTCGCGCGGCCACTGGGAAGGCACGACGCTCGTCGTCGACGTCACCAACCAGAACGCCAAGGGCCGGCTCGACATGGTCGGCAACTTCTTCTCCGACAACGCGCACGTCGTCGAACGGTTCGAGTTCACCGACGCGAACACGTTCAACTACCGCGCCACGATCGAGGATTCGGCGGTCTATACTCGCCCCTGGACGATCGCGTCGAAGTTCGTCCGCGGCAAGCGGGGGCAGGGCGAGGAGTACTGGGAGGACGCGTGCCACGAGGGCGAACGGAGCGCTGACGCGATGGTCATTCGAACGGACGCCGGAACCGATCCGGCCAAGTGAAGGACCGCAGGCTGTTCGCGCTGCTGGCGGCGGTGGCCCTGATGCTGGTGCTCTACGCGCTGCCGTCGCCGCCGCCGCTCGAACGGGCCGGCAACCTGATTCCCCTGACGCGCGCACGGCCAGGCGTGCCTGGCCATCATGGCGTTCGCCGTGACGCTCTGGGTCACCGAAGCCGTGCCGTTCGCCGTCACCTCCCTGCTCGTCGTGCTGCTGATCCCGGCTTTTGGCATCGCCGACTACCGCGTCGTGGTCCGTTCAGGGTTCGGCGATCCGGTCATCACCTTCTTCATCGGCGTGCTCATCCTCTCGGCGGCCTTCACGCGGTCGGGGCTCGGGACACGGCTCGTCTACCACGTCCTGCTGCGCGTCGGCACCAGGACGGACCGCGTCCTGCTCGGCTTCCTCATCGTCGGCGTGCTGATCTCGATGTGGATCACGAAGATGGCGGTCGCGGCGATGCTGCTCCCGATCGGCCTCGGCGATCCTGCGCGACGCCGACGCCAAGCCGCTGCAGAGCAACTTCGGCCGGACGATCATGATCGCCGTCGCGTTCGGGCCGCTCATCGGCGGCATCGCCACGCCCGCCGGGCACGGCCGCCAATCTCGTCGCCATCGCACAGCTCAAACAACTCGCGCACACGGATGTGTCGTTCGCGCGATGGATGCTCTACGGCCTGCCGGCCTGCATCCTGATGGTGCCGGTCGCCTGGAAGCTGCTGCTCTGGATGTTCCCTCCGGAGATCGACCGGCTGCCCGTCACGCTCGATGAGATCCGGGCGCGGCTCGGCACCCTCGGCGCGCCGAGCGCGAACGAGAAACGGACGGTCGCCGTGTTCGCGACGGCCATCGCGGCGTGGATCCTGGCGCCCTTCGTCGACTCCTGGACGGGAGGCCGCGTGGCGGTGTCGCCCGAGGCGATCGGGCTCGGCGCCGGCCTGTGCGTGCTGCTGCCCGGCCTGCGCGTCCTCACCTGGAAGGAGGCCGAGCACGACATCGACTGGGGCGGGATCATGCTGATCGTCGCCGGCCTGTCGCTCGGGACGGTCGTCTTCGATTCCGGCGCGGCTCGATGGCTCGCCTGGGTGCTGCTTGGCCGCGTCAGCTCGGTGCCGCAGCTGCTGCGTCCGTTCGTCATCGTGCTCGGCGTCGGCGTGCTGCGCCTGATGTTTTCGAGCAACACAGTGGCCGCGAGCATCATCACGCCCATCCTCGTCGCGCTGGCCGCAGACCTGCACCTCGATGCGTGGACGATCGTCGCGCCGGCCGCGTTCTCGGCGACGCTGGGTTTCATCCTCGTCAGCCAGGGCCCGACGACCATCATTCCGTACGGGGCCGGCTACTTCTCGATCAAGGACATGGCGAAGGCGGGTGTGTTGATGACGATTGCCGCGGCGCTGTGCATCGCCGTGGCCATCGGCGCGGTGAACGCGCTCTCGCCGTCCGTGTTGTCGGCAGCGGCACCGCCAGCCGATGGTCAACGCTGCGAGGAGCTCGCATCGCGATCGGCAGCCGGCATCCAGATCGTTTCGGCGCAGACGGTGGCCGCAGGCGCGCTTCAACGCTTCACGAATCTGCCGGCCCTCTGCCGGGTCGAGGCCACGTTGAAGCCGAGCGCGGACTCGGACATCAAAATCGAGGTGTGGCTGCCTGTCGATACCTGGAACGGCCGACTCCAGGCGGTCGGCAACCGCGGGTGGGGCGGCTCCATCATGCTGCCGGCCCTGGCGAACGCCGTTGCCAACGGCTACGCCGCGGTCAGCACGGATACCGGGCATGCCGGCGGGGGCGCGCGTTTCGCACTCGGCCATCCGGAGAAGCTCGTCGACGCGGGCTATCGAGCGGTGCACGAAGCGACCGGAGCGGCCAAGGCGCTTGTCGAGGCCTACTATGGCCGGGCACCGCGCTTTTCGTACTGGAACGGATGCTCGCTCGGCGGCCGCCAGGGACTGACTGAAGCCCAGCGCTATCCCGCCGACTACGACGGCATCGTCGTCGGCGACGCCGCGTACGATGTGCCGGCGCTTTACACCGGACGGATAGCGATCGCCCAGGCGGCACACCGAACGGCCGCGAACGAGATCGCCCCGGCTGCACTGCCGTTGATCCACAAGGCCGCGCTCGACGCCTGCGACGCGCGGGACGGTGTGGCCGACGGCGTCATCGAGAACCCTCGTCAATGCCGCTTCGATCCTGCGGTGCTCAGGTGCGGGGACTCCGCCGCTCGGGAGACGCAAGCCTGCCTGACGCCCTTGCAGGTGGAGACCGTTCGCGCCATCTACGCGCCGATCACGGATCCTCGGACGGGCGCCGTGCTGTTTCCGGGTCTCGAGCCCGGCTCTGAGCTCGGCTGGGGTGTGGTGGCCGGCGCTCAGCCCGAGAACAATTCGCTCGACCTGTTCAAGTACGTCGTCTTCAACGATGCGGACTGGAACTGGCAGACGTTCACGCTCGCCGGCGCGCTCGACGCCATCGCACGAACGCCGCACATCGACGCCATCAACGCCGTCGATCCCGGCCTTCGGCCGTATTTCGCGCGTGGCGGCAAGCTGCTGATGTATCACGGCTGGGCCGATCCGCAGACGCCTCCGCAGAACAGCATCCGCTACTACAACCGCGTGCGTGAGACGGTCGGCGACAAGGACGCGTCCAGTTCGCTCCGGCTCTTCATGGTTCCAGGGATGGGACACTGCGAGGGCGGCGACGGCACCGACACGTTCGACGCGGTGGCGGCTCTCGCGAACTGGGTCGAACGCGGCGAAACGCCGACCCACATCGACGCTGCCAGGCTCAGAGACGGTAAGCTCGATCGAACACGACCGCTCTGCGCGTACCCGAACGCCGCCCGATGGACCGGCCGTGGCAACAGCAACGACGCGGCCAATTTCACCTGCACAGCGGCATGACGACCAATCACGACCGACCGGCTCATTTCGACGGCTGACGTTCGCCGCGCCCTGATCGAGCGGCGCGAGATCGCGCTGCTCGACGTGCGCGACGAGGCCTCGTTCGCGGAGGCCCACCCGTTGTTCGCGGCGTCGCTGCCGCTCGATCGCCTCGCGACCGAAGTGCTCGATCGCATCCCGCGCCGCACGACGCCCATCGTCGTCTACGACGCCGGCGAACAACTCGCGGCTGACGCGATTCGAGCGGCTCCGCGCTCTCGGATACACGAACGTCGCCATGCTCGACGGCGGCCTGGACGGCTGGCGGCGCGCGGGCGGCGAGATCTTTCGCGACGTGAACGTGCCGAGCAAGGCGTTCGGCGAGCTCGTCGAGGCCACGCGCCACACGCCGTCCCTGCCGGCCGAAGAGCTCAAGGCGCTCCTCGATGCGCACGCGGATGTCGTCGTGCTCGACGCGCGGCGGTTCGATGAATACCAGACGATGAGCATTCCGGGCGGCATCAGCGTGCCCGGCGGCGAGCTCGTGTACCGTGTCGGCGAGCTGGCGCCGCGGCCCGATACGCTCGTGGTCGTCAATTGCGCCGGCCGCACGCGCAGCATCATCGGCGCGCAGTCGCTCGTCAACGCCGGCATCCCCAACCGCGTGGCCGCGCTCAGAAACGGCACCATCGGCTGGAAGCTCGCGGGGCTGACCCTCGATCGCGGCCAGTCGCGGCGCTTCGTGCCGGTCAGCGAAGAGCGCGTCGAGCGGGCGCGGGAATCGGCGCGCGCCGTCGCCGCCAGGGCCGGCGTGGGCCGAGCCGACCGGAGCATGCTCTCGGCGTGGCTGGCAGACGACAGCCGAACGCTGTATCGCTTCGACGTGCGGACGCCGGAGGAATTCGCCGCCGGCCATCTCGCCGGCTTCAGGTCTGCGCCGGGCGGACAGCTCGTCCAGGAGACCGACGTCTTCGCACCCGTTCGCGGCGCCCGGATTGTGCTGGCCGACAGCGACGGCGTGCGGGCGAACATGACGGCGTCGTGGCTCGCACAGATGGCGTGGGAGGTCTACGTGCTCGATGATGGCGTGAACGGCGAATCGCTCGTCGTCGAGGCCGTGAATGCGGAGCGCGCGAGCGCCGCCGCCGCGCCGCACGCGAAAGTCTACAAGCGCCCGTACGAGGGCACCGACAACCCCGCTTCCGCCATGCAGGCCTACCTCGACTGGGAATACGGCCTCGTCGCGCAGCTCGAACGCGACGGCACGCACGGATTCCGCGTGATCTAGACTTGGTGGGTACGCCTTCCCAGATGGCTCATCGACTCGAACGTGTCCCCCACCGGCGCCGCGCTCGGCGCCGAAATCTCCGGCATCGACCTGCGCGCGCATCGACGACGAACGACTTCGACGGCGATTTACCGCGCGTGGCTCGACCATCAGGTGCTGCTCGTTCGCGATCAGCAGCTGAGCGACGGCGATCTCATCGCATTCAGCCGCCGCTTCGGCGATCTCGACCTCGCGCCGGTGCAGGAGAACGGTCGGCGATCGGTCGAAGGCCACCCCGAGATCTACATCGTTTCGAACGTCGTCGAGAACGGCGTCGCGATCGGCAGCCTCGGTTCGGGCGAGGCGGTGTGGCACACCGACATGTCGTACCTGGCCGATCCGCCGAAGGCCAGCGCGCTCTACGCGCTCGAAGTGCCGGAGGCCGGCGGCGACACGATGTTCTGCACGATGCACGGCGCGTGGGAGGCACTGCCTGCGCCCGCTGCAACAGCGAATCGAGGGTCTGCAGGTCAAGCACGACGGCACCTATAACAGCGGCGGATATGTCCGCGCGGGCGTGACGCCGACCGATGATCCGCGGACCGCGCCAGGCACCCTGCATCCCCTCGTTCGCGTCCACCCGGAAACCGGCCGCCGCGGCTTGTACCTCGGGCGCCGGCGCAACGCCTACATCGACGGCCTGCCGCTCCAGGAGTCCGACGCGCTGCTGGATGAGATCTGGCGGCACGCGACCGATGACCGGCTGACGTGGCGGCACCACTGGCGGCCGGGCGACCTGGTGTTGTGGGACAACCGCTGCACGATGCACCGGCGCGACGCGTTCGATTCCGGCGCTCGCCGCGTCATGCACCGGACACAGATTCGCTCGCGCAGCTGACGGGCCGCGCCTACCGCATTTTTGCCGCGACGGCCTCGACCCGTCTGAAGACACGCAGGAAGTTCCCGCCCCAGATCTTTGCGATCTGCGCTTCGGTGTAGCCTCGCCGCACGAGCTCGCGCGTGACGTTCGGGGCTTCGCTCTCATCGTCGAAGCCCTCGATGCCCGCGCCGTGATTGAAGTCCGTCCCGATGCCGACGTGATCGATCCCGATGCGCTTGACGATGTAGTCGATGTGATCGACCAGATCGCTCACCGTCGCGCGAGGAAGCCGGGCACGCGCCTGCGCGTCCAGATCCGGCGGGACACGGCGCAGGTAGTTGTTGAACGGCGTCACGTCCACGATGCCGCCATTGACTTTGATGGCATCCAGTTCGCGGTCGCTCAGCGTACGGGTGTTGTCCACGAGCGCCCGCACGTTCGAGTGGCTCGCGATGACCGGCGCCTTCGAGAGCTCGAGCACCTGCATCACACCGGCCGGCGTCAGTTGCGAGATGTCGATGATGACGCCCAGGCGGTTCAGCTTCGCGACGGCCTGCTTACCGATCGGCGACAGCCCATGGTGCTCTTCGGCGGGCTCGCCCGACGGACGGGACGAGTCGGCGAAATCGTTGTTGCCGGCGTGGGTGAATCCGAACAACCGCACGCCGTCACGATAGAAGCCGTCGATGGCGGAAAGATCGGAGCCAATCGACCGCGTGTTGAGGAAGCTCTCGATCACGGCGACCTTGCCCGCCTTGTGCAGGCGAACGATGTCGGCGGCGCTCACCGCAAGCGCCGCCTGATCGGCGTGGTCTTTGAGAAAGACGCGGATCGCCGTCAGCTTGGCGTCGGCCTCGGCGCGGGCAGCCGCGACTCCTTCGGCGGTTCGCGGACCGTTTCCGACGGCGATGGCCACTGCGACCGCGCCGATGCCGCCCTTCTTCAGCTTGTCGAAGTCGGTATGAGAGGTATGGCCGGGCGCGTACAGGTTTTCCGGCGAGTTCGGCAACAGCACGTCCGTGTGGCTGTCGATCGATCAGGATGTGCTGATGGATCGCTCGCGCCCTGGCGTCGAGGTCTGACGGTGTCTGCGCGGCCGCGGAGATCGTCGAGCAGACGATCGTGCACGCGGCCATCAGTCTGAACGCGCGTTGGGAAGTCATGACCGCGAAGCGTAGCACCGGTTGACTTCGTCCACACAACATGTGTTTGACACGCCTCGGGTGTTCGTGGGACAAGATGAGCCGATGATCGTCGCCCGCGCCAGCGTGTGTTGTCGCACCGGAACAGCTTCCGGCTGCCGTGCTGCGTGCGGGGAACGATCGATGTACTCGTAACAGCCCGGCAGAGTCCCCTGTCGTCCCCAGGCCCGGAAAGCTCACGCTTTCCGGGCCTTTTTTGTTTTTGCGCGGTGTTCCCGGCTGGAGGAAGCAGATGGAGGCGTCGTGACGCATTGGATGACTATCTTCGAAGATCGCTACGGACACGGCTCGTACGAACGGCTCATGGGCATGTTCGATCGCCCCTGCATGACGTTCGCGGAAATCGCGGGGCACTTCGGCGTGTCGCGCGAGCGCGTGCGGCAATGGCACCGGCAACTGTTGCCTGACGCGCCCCGCGGCCACGCGCGCAAGCGCCTCTGCGTCGTGTATCACCAGAAGCGCCGGCTGCTCGAGGACCCGCTGTTCCGGTCGTTCTACGAACACGCGCGGCCTCACGTCGAGGCGGGGCGCATTGCGCTGATTCCCACGCGCGAGGGATTCCGGAGGCGCGCGGTTCGCCTCGACGGCGCGACCGTCGCGTTGAAGAAGGCGCGCCAGCACGCCGTCCCGGCACGCGAGCACGACGTCCCGGCGTTCATCCTGACCAACTGCCACCGGCAGGTCGACTACATTTATTACAGGTTGTCACCGGACGAATACCTGCTGGTGCCGACCAACGCCTTGCCGGCCGAGCGGACCACCTTTCTCGACACCCCGGCGTCGAAATACCAGCGCTACCGGAACACGTTCGCGGCTGTTTCTGCGGGCGCTCCATCCGTTCAACAAGCCTCCTGACAATTAGTTACAGAGATATTGCGTGACTTACTGTCCAGCGATTGACTTATACCCTATAGACTGAGTAGACTTTGTAGTCTTCTGATGCTGACTCGCAAGGGGAAATACGGTCTCAAGGCCATGGTGACGCTCGCACGCGAGCACGGCTCACGGTCCCATGCTCATCGGCGATCTCGCCGAGCACGACGCGATTCCCAAGAAGTTCCTCGAGAACATCCTGCTCACGCTGAAGCACCGCGGCCTGGTCCAGAGCAGGAAAGGGCCGCACGGCGGCTACCAACTCGGCCGGCCGCCCGACCGCATCAGCGTCGGCGACGTCATCCGCGCCCTCGACGGCCCGCTCGCCCTCGTCTCGTGCGTCAGCCAGACGGCCTACGCGGCCTGCGAGGAATGCGTCACCGAACACGACTGCGCCGTCCGCCGCGTGTTCCAGCAGGTCCGCGACGAAACCGCCCGCATCCTGGACGGCACGACGCTCCTGGCCGCCGCTCAGGCGCCGCAGCCGCCCGACGATCTCGGCCCGCACCCCATCGAACTTGGCGGTGCGCAGTGAACGTGCGCGGCTTCCGTGTCTCCTCCTGTTGTTGTCGGTGCGCCTGTAGCGTGCCGGCGGCGTCCTGACAGGAGTCTTCACCTCAACCCCTCCTCGACGGTCGACGACGGCGAGATTGGTTTGTCTGACCGTCAACGTTCTGGAGGAGTCATGTTTTCGTTTCGTGCAGTCATTCGTTCCGTCATCATCTCGTCCCTGCTATCTCGCTCCGTCGTTCGCCCTGGCTCAGAACGCCAGCGTCATTTCCGGCACCGTGAAAGATTCGTCGGGCGGCGTGCTGCCCGGAGTCTCGGTCAAGATCACCAACGAGACGACCAACACGAGCGCCGACATCGTCACCACCCCGGAGGGCACCTACACGTCGGAGACCCTCGACACCCGGCCCGTACCGCGTGTCCGTATCGCTCGATGGCTTTGAAACCGTCGACAAGCGCGTCGTCGTGGCCGCAGGCCAACCCATGACGAACGACGTCACGCTGAGCCCGGCGCGCTTCTCGCAGTCGGTCGTCGTGACGGCGCGGCGCGTCGAGGAACAGGCGCAGGACGTGCCGATCCCGGTGTCGGTCGTCAGGGGCGACCTCGTGTCGGACGCGGGCGCGTTCAACGTGAACCGCCTGAAGGAAATGATCCCGACGGTGCAGTTCTACAGCAGCAACCCGCGCAACTCGGCCATCAACATCCGCGGTCTCGGCGCGCCGTTCGGCCTGACCAACGACGGCCTCGAGCCCGGCGTCGGCCTCTACATCGACGGCGTGTTCTACGCGCGGCCGGCGTCGGCGACGCTCGACTTCCTCGACGTCGATCAGGTCGAGGTCCTGCGCGGACCGCAGGGCACGCTCTTCGGGAAGAACACGACGGCCGGCGCGATCAACGTCACCACGCGCAAGCCGTCGTTCACGCCGGGCACCGAGCTCGAGGTGAACTACGGCAACCTGCAGTTTGTGCAGGCCAAGGCGTCGGTGACGGGCCCGCTCGGCGGCAAGTGGGCCGGCCGCGTGTCGTTCTCCGGCACGCAGCGCGACGGCACCATCTACAACGTGAAGTTGCAGCAGGACACGAACGCGCTGAACAACGTCGGCCTGCGCGGGCAGCTGCTCTACGCGCCGTCGGCCGACCTCGCGGTCACGTTCGCCTTCGACGACACGCGTCAGCGGGCCAACGGCTACACGCAGGTGGTCGCCGGCGTGGCGCCGACCAAGCGTCCGGCCAACCGGCAGTGGGCCGCCATCGCCTCGGATCTGAAATACACGCCGCCCAGCTACAACGCGTTCGACCGGTTGACGGACATCGACTCGCCGCTGCACTCCAACCAGGATCTCGGCGGCGCCTCGCTCAACGTCGACTGGAAACTGGGGCCCGGCCGCCTGACGTCCACGACGTCATGGCGCTACTGGGACTGGGATCCGTCGAACGACCGCGACTTCATCGGCCTGCCGGTCACCACGATTTCGGCCGGCACGTCGAAGCAGCATCAATGGGCGCAGGAAGTGCGCTACGCGGAGGACGTGTCCCGTACGCTGAACTTCGTCGCGGGCGCGTTCGTGTTCAGCCAGCGCATCCAGTCCGATCCCGTCATCAAACAGGAACAGGGATCCGCCGCGTACCGGTTTCTGCTCGCGCCCAGCGCCGCCGCTTCGACGCCCGGCCTGCTCGATGGCTACGGCTTCAACCAGTATCTGGACTACAACAACCTGAGTGCCGCGCTGTTCGGTCAGCTGCAGTGGTCGATTGGCGACCGTCTGCGACTGCTGCCCGGCCTCCGGCTGAACTACGACAAGAAGGACGTCGATTTCAACCAGGAGGTGTACGGCGGCCTGCAGACGACCAACCCGGCGCTAATCGCGCTGAAACTCTCGGTCCTCGCTCCGCAGGCGTACACGGCGAACGTCGACGACACCAACACGTCGGGGCAAATCACCGCGGCGTTCAAGGTCAACCAGAAGGCCAATCTGTACGGCACGTTCGCGACCGGGTTCAAGTCCGTCGGCCTCAACCTGAACGGCCTCCCCACCGACGCGCTGGGCCGCCCCATCCTGTCGACCGCGACGGTCAAGCCCGAGGACGTCCACAACTTCGAAGTGGGGCTCAAGACGACGCCTCACCAGAATGTCACCGCGAACGTGGCGGTCTTCGACACGGAGATCAAGGACTACCAGGCGCAGGTCACCAACGGCGACATCGGCGTCGTTCGTGGATATCTCGCCAACGCCGAGAAGGTCCGCGTCCGCGGCGCTGAGTTCGACACGAACGCCAAGGTGAACCGCAACTTCTACGTCTACGGCGCCCTGGCCTACACCGACGCCAAGTACGTGAGCTTCCCCGACGCGCCGCCCGCCATCGAGGACACCGGCGGACCGCAGTTCGTCGACGCCTCGGGGACGGTGCTGCCCGGCATCTCCAAATGGGCGATTTCGATCGGGGGCGAGTGGGCGGGCCGGGGATCGATGTTCAGCCGCGCCGGCGAGTACTTCGCCGCCCTCGACACCAGCTATCGATCGTCGTTTTCGTCGAGCGCTACGTACTCGAACTACCTGATCATCCCCAGCTACTCGCTGGTCAACGCGCGCGTCGGCTTCCGCGTGGCCGACGGCTGGACGCTGTCGGTCTGGTCGCGCAACCTCCTGAACAAGGACTACCTCGAGCTGATGTCCACGCAGCCGGGCAACAGCGGCCTTTACGAGGCGCAGCCGGGCGAACCGCGGACGGCCGGCGTCACCCTGCGGGTCAGCCTGAAGTCGCGATGAAGGCAGCTATACTTGCGGGATGTACCGCAGCCCGGGGACACGACAGTCCGCAGCCACGATGGCGTCCGCCGTCGTGTTGCTGCTGCTGCCAGGCTCCGGGCGCGCGCTGGCGCAGGCCGGGCGAGCTTCTCCTGTGACAGTGGCGTGGGACAACGGGTTGTCGGTGGCGTCGGACAACGGCGCCACCCTCTTCCAGCTGGGCGGCCTGGTGCAGCTTGACGGCCGTTTCGCTCCTGACGATCCGCTCGACCAGGTGCAGGACGAGTTCGTCATGCGCCGCGTCCGCGTGATCATGCAGGGGCGCATCGCGAAGTACTTCGAATTCCGGCTGATGCCCGACTTCGGCAACGGGACGACGGTGCTGTACGACGCGTACTTCGACGTCCGCTTCTCCCAGGCGTTCCGGGTGCGCATCGGCAAGGACAAGACGCCGGTGGGCCTCGAGCAGTTGTACTCCGACTACGCGCTGCTCTTCCCCGAGCGCTCCCTGGCGTCCAACCTCGTCCCGAACCGCGACGTCGGCGTTCAGGTGCAGGGCAGGCTGTGCGGGCGTGCTCAACTACATCGGCGGTGTCTTCAACGGCGTGCCCGACGCCGCCAACGGGGACGTCGACAGCGGCGCGGGCAAGGACCTCGCGGGCCGGGTCACCGTGCGTCCGTTCGCGCGCACCAACACGGCAGCGCTGCGGGAGGCCGGCGTGGCCGTCGGCGCGACCAGTGGCACGCAGGCCGGCGCGCTCCCGGTCTACCGGAGCACGGCCCAGCAGGTGTTCTTTGCCTACGCGCCGGGCGCCGTCGCCGAGGGCGATCGCACGCGCGTGTCGCCGTCGGCCTTCTACTACTACGGTCCGGTCGGCACGTTCGCCGAATACGCGAGGACGACGCAGGCCGTCCGAGGCCTGCGCGGGTCGGACACGCCGACGAACACGGCGTGGGACATCACGGGGTCGTTCGTGCTCACCGGCGAGGCCGCCAGCGAGCGCGGCGTCGTGCCGTCGCAGCCGTTCGACCCGGCACAGCGGCACTTCGGCGCCGTGCAGATGATGGCGCGCTACAGCCACCTCGCGGTCGATCCGTCGGTGTTCGCAAGCAGCCTGGCCGCCAACGGGGCGAGCCAGACCGCGAGCGCCGCCGGCGTCGGGGTCGCGCTGTACGCGACATCGGCCGTCAAGTTCGTCGTGACGTTCGAGCGGACGGTGTTCGACGACAACCGCGCGGGCAGCCGTCCGGCCGAGCACGCGATCGTGTTTCGCGCACAGCTCAACCTGCAGCCCAGCCTGTAGCCGGAAGGAAAAGAGGCCGCTACGTCCATCAACGTCCTCGCCCTCATCGGCATCACGCTGTTCGCCGCCATCGTCAACGGCGGCCTCGGCTACGGCTTCTCGTCGATCACCGTTCCGCTGGCGCTGCTGTTCCTGTCGAATCGCGTCCTCAACCCGGCGCTCGTCCTGATCGAGGTCGCGCTGAATGCGTGGGTGCTCTGGGTGAACCGCGACGCCCTCGGCGTCGTCTGGCGTCGGATGCTGCCGATCGTCATCGGACTGCTGCCGGGCGTCATCGTCGGCACGATGGTGGTGTCGCGTGTGAGCCCGGCGTGGCTGAAGCTGTGGACGTACTTCGCGCTGCTGCCGCTGATCCTGGTGCAGGCGGCGGGATTCCGGCGGCCGATCCGATCCGAGAAGGCCATCGGCCTGCCGTTCGGCCTCGGGCTGGGCGTCCTGTATTCGGTGACGACGATTTCGGGGCCGCCGCTGGCGGTGATGCTGAACAACCAGGGCCTCGACAAGCGCGAGTTCCGCGCGGCGCTGGGTTTCATCCGCCTGGCCGAGTCGAGTTTCACGGCGATCGCCTATTTCTCGGCCGGCCTCATCACGGTGCAATCGAACCTCCTGATCCCGCAGATCCTTCCCAGTGTCCTGATCGGCGTGCCGATCGGGGCGGCGCTGATTCGCCGCATGCGGGTTGAAACCTTTCGCCGGATCTGCATGAGCTTCGATGCGTGGGTCGTCGGATTCGGCGTCTCCACCATCTTTCGGGAGCTCGGAATCGTGAACGGCCCGTCGGCGTATCTCTTTCTCGGCGCGGTAATTGCCATCGATATTGTCCTGCTCTACCGGTTCTTCTCCGCGCACGCGCAAGTTGACTTGGCTCGTCCAACCTGACCATAATGGTCGGGTATGTCAGTCAGGAGTGCGGCCTGCGCGTGTTGTTGCGCCTGTACCAGGACCACTATGGTCCCCCGCATCCCCGCGCGCTTTTGATTAGGCTGTGTAACCAGAACCAGACCACACGCCGCCAATCGCAGATGTGAAGCCCGGGATGCCCTCCCGGGCTTTTGTTTTTTCAGGGATGTTCGTAGCGTCCGGCTTCAGCCGGACGGGAGTCACGATGTCAGCACTCGTCGCGTTTCAACGATCGGCCGCCCCTGCCCAACCGCGCCTGGACCACCTGCGGGCGCTCGAAGCCGAAAGTATTCACATCATGCGCGAGGTCGTCGCCGAGTTCGAGCGGCCGGTGATGCTCTACTCCATCGGCAAGGACTCGTCCGTGCTGCTGCGGCTCGCACAGAAGGCGTTCTACCCGGGCCCCATTCCGTTCCCGCTCCTGCACGTCGACACGACGTACAAGTTCCGCGAGATGATCGAGTTCCGCGACCGGTACACGAAGGAAATCGGCGCCAGGCTGATCGTGCACACCAACGAGGAAGCCATCACCGACGGCACGCAGCCTTTCCTCGTCGGCACGCAGCGCTGCTGCGGGCTGCTCAAGACGAAGTCGCTGCTCGACGCGCTCGAGGCCGGCAACTTCGACGCGGCGTTCGGCGGCGCCCGGCGAGACGAGGAACGCTCGCGCGCCAAGGAACGCATCTTCTCGCTGCGGGACGCGAAGGGGCAGTGGGATCCGAAGCACCAGCGCCCGGAGCTCTGGACCCTGCTGAACAGCCGCATCCGCAAGGGCGAGAGCATCCGCGTGTTCCCGCTGTCGAACTGGACCGAGCTCGACGTCTGGCAATACATCAACGTCGAACAGATCCCCATCGTGCCTCTCTACTTCGCGAAGGACCGCGAGGTCATCGTCCGCGGCAACTCGCTGATCATGAAGGAGCAGCCCTTCGTGCCGCTGCTGCCCGGCGAGACGACGCAGGTCATCAAGTGCCGGATGCGATCGCTCGGCTGCTCGCCCTGCACGGGCGCCATCCGGTCGGACGCCGACACGGTCGAGAAGATCATCGCCGAGCTGGTTGTGACGAAACATTCCGAGCGCCAGCTGCGCATCATCGACCACGACCAGGACGGCTCGATGGAGCTGAAGAAGCGCGAAGGCTACTTCTAATGTCGGGCTTGTTGAGAATCTGCACCGCCGGCAGCGTGGACGACGGGAAGAGCACGCTGATCGGGCGCCTGCTGTACGACTCGCGCGCCGTTTACGAAGATCAGCTCTCGGCGGTCGAGAAGGCGTCGAAGAACCGCGTGGCCGGACCCATCGATTTCTCGTTGTTCACCGACGGCCTCAAGGCCGAACGCGAACAGGGCATCACAATCGATGTCGCCTACCGGTATTTCGCGACCGCGCGGCGCAAATTCATCCTGGCGGATACGCCCGGCCACGAGCAGTACACACGGAACATGGCCACGGGCGCGTCGACGGCCGACGTCGCGGTGCTCCTGGTAGACGCCCGTAACGGCGTTCGCACGCAGTCGCGGCGGCACGCCAAGATCGCGCGTCTCCTCGGCATCAACGACTTCGTGCTGGCCATCAACAAGATGGATCTCGTCGACTTCGACCGTACGGTCTTCGACGGCATCGTGGACGACTTCGAGGACCTGTTGCGGGGCGCGAACTCGCACCCCATTCCGATCAGCGCGCTGCACGGCGACAACGTCATCACCCAGAGCGATCGCACGCCGTGGTTCCAGGAGAAGAGCCTGCTCGAGTTCCTGGAGACCGTCGAGGTCGACCGCAACGCGTCCGCCAAGCCGTTCCGTTTTCCCGTGCAGCTCGTCCTTCGCCCGGACGATGTGTTTCGCGGCTATGCCGGGCAGATCGCGTCGGGAACCATCCGCGTCGGAGACGCCGTCACGATTCTGCCGTCCGGCCGCACGAGCAAGGTCAAGCGGATCGTGACGTGGGACGGCGACATCGAGATGGCGCACGCGCCCATGTCCGTGACCCTGACGATCGACGACGAGATCGACATCAGCCGCGGGGACATGCTGGTCGCGGATTCCCAACCCGCCGCGCTCAGCGTCAAGCCAACCGTCGAGGCTCGTTTCGAAGCGGAGATGGTCTGGATGGACGAGCGGCCGCTCGATCCGGCGCGCGTCTACCTCCTGAAGCAGGCGACGCGGGTCGTGTCGGCTGAAGTGAACCGCGGCCTCGTGCTGAACCAGATCGGCGCGGTCACCGTCACGGCCAGCAAGCCGATCGTGTTCGACCGCTACGCCGACAATCGGCTCACGGGCAGCTTCATCCTGATCGATCCGGCCACCAACTTCACGGCCGGCGCCGGCATGATTACGAACGCGGTTCAGGAGAACGCCGCCGCGCTCTCGAAACCGAGCGCCGCCGAGCGGCTGGTGCATATTGCGCGCGGTGCGGCCACCGAAGCCGAGGCGATCGAAGCCGTCAGGCGCGCGCTCGAGGACATCCTGAAATGAGCCAGGTCGCCGATCTCACGGCCCAGGCGGTCGATCTGATCGCCGCACAGCTGGCGGACGCGCGCCGGCCCGCCATCACGTCGAGTTTTCAGTCGGAATGCGTCGTCCTCACGGATCTGCTGCGGCAGGTGCGTCCGGACATTCCGGTGCTGTTCCTCGACACCTTCCATCACTTTCCGCAGACGCTCGCGTATCGTGACGAGATGACCGCGCGCTACGGGTTGAACCTGATCAACCTCAGGGCCGCGGAGCCGAAAGTGGGGCTGTGGCAGGCCGAGAGCACCGACGCCTGCTGCGCGCGGCACAAGGTGGGGCCGCTCTTCTCGTCGCTCGAAGCGTATGACGTCTGGTTCACGGCGCTGCGACGCGATCAGTCGGCGAGCCGCGCGAACCTCCAGGAAGTCGAGCCGTTCCGGCTGCCGAGCGGCAACGCCATCCGGAAGGTCGCGCCGCTGGCCGCGTGGACCGCGCGCGACGTGTGGCGGTACGCCAAGGACCACGACATCCCGCTCCTCCCGCTGTACGAGCTGGGGTACACGAGCATCGGCTGCGAGCCGTGCACGACCCTGCCGCTCGATCCGAACGATCCGCGATCGGGCCGCTGGCAGGGCCAGAAGCTCGAATGCGGCATTCATATTCAACCGGTAAAGCCGTAGCGTCCGCCTTGAGGCGGACGTTCGACGTCCGCCGGCTGAAGCCGGACGGGTACGGCGTCGAGGGCGGACGTTAGTTGCCGCTGGCGATCCCGGCGACGATTTCCTTCGCGCGCGGGAGGCTGACCGGGCAGCTGGGGTCGTCCACCCGGCAGCGCGCGACGGTGAGATTGCAGCCGCACGTGCAGCCCTCGTCGTTCAGCTTCTGAATCGCGGCGACCCGCTTGTCCTTCGGCAGGGCCTTGAGATCGACGCCGGGAATTTCGGTGGTCTGCGCGGCGTTCGCGAGCTTCGTCGGCCGATCTTTCTCGATCTCCTCGATCGACGCGTTCACGGGCAGACCTGCCAGGTGCCGCGTCTCCGCCTCGGTCACGGCCGCGGTCAGCATGCCGACGTGCCGCATCGCGATCCGCGACTGGCGATCGACGATGAACGAGGTCGGGAGCGCCGTGACGCCTGCGAACGTCTTGCGCAGCTCCGGCGTGTTCATGACGATCGGATAGTTCATCTTGTGTTCGGCGGCCCACTTCTTCACGACTGCCGGTGGGTCGTCATCGTCCGAGATGCCGATGATGACCAGTTGATCCCTGTACTTGTTCTGCAGCGCGATGAGATCGGGAATTTCCGCGCGGCACGGCGGGCACCAGGTGGCCCAGAAGTTGACGATGACGACCTTGCCCGTCCAGTCGGCCGACGAAATCGTGCGGCCGTCGACATCCTTCATCGCGATCGCGCCCACGGGTGCCGGGTCGCTGTAAAACTGCAGAGCGATTTTCGCGTCCGACGACGGCGCTGGCGGCGGAGCCGCGACCGTGGTTTGCGGCGACACGGCCGGCCGCTGCGCGACGCGAGCCACCGCCCATACCGCGGCCGCCAGCATCACCACGGCCACCACGCCGACCGCTCGTTTCGAGTTCATTCGCCGATTATCGCATGACACTGATTCGAACTCGTAGCGTCCGGCTTCAGCCGGACGACGGATCGCTGGTTGCTCTGACACAGGCGTGCCGACCCAGGGCCCCGGGCACCTGCAGGCGTTCGACTACACCGGTCTCTATCGATATTTCCTGACGTTCTGCTGCCATTCGAAAGCGCAGCGGTTCCTCGATGCAAGCGCCGTCCAATTTACCCTGGTGCAGATTCTGCGCGCGGCAGCTGATGAACAGTTTGCAATCCTTGCGTACTGCTTCATGCCCGATCATGCTCATCTGCTGATCGAAGCGAAAACAGATTCATCAAATGCGCTCCGCTTCATCAGCCGCGCGAAGCAATTCTCCGGGTTCCATTACCAGCAGCGCCACGGCCAAAGGCTCTGGCAGCGTTACGGTTACGAGCGTGTGCTGCGAGATGACGAAGACACGCATCGGGTCGCGAGGTACATTCTTGAAAATCCGCTTCGCCGCGGGCTGGTCGTCAGCGTGAAGGACTACCCGTTCGTGGGTTCGTGCGTGTTTACCCTCGACGAGATTCTCGACGAAGCGACGTCCGGCTAAAGCCGGACGCTACTGGTGGGAAGCTACGGCTTCAGCCCCGCCGCCCGGGTCCAGGAACGCGGCGTTTGTCATGCGGTTGAGCGCAGCCAGCCGCTCCTGTTCGCTCGGCTCCGTGCCGTGGATGTAGGTGTCTGGCGCCATGCCGATATGCTACATTTCGCGGCATGAAACGATCGATATCCCTGTGCGCCGGCGCCGCCGCGCTCGCGCTTTCCGTGTCCGCTCCGCTCGCTGCCCAGCCCGCTCCCGATCCCGCCGCGTTCTACCAGGCCAGCTGCGCCCAGTGCCACGACGGCGGCCTCGATCGGGCGCCGAGCCGCGACGTGCTTCGCAGCATGACGCCCGACCGCGTGCTGCGCGCGCTCGAATTCGGTCCGATGGTGGCGATGGCCGCCGGCCGTTCCCTCGCGGAACGGCGAGCCATCTCGGAATTTGTGACGGGCAAGACATTCGCCAGCGCGCCGAACATGTCGCCGCCGCCGCGCGCGATGTGCACCGACAAGGGAACGTTCGACCCCTCGACCGGCCCGCGGTGGAACGGATGGGGCGTGACGACCAACAACACGCGCTTCCAGGACGCCGCGATGGCGGGCCTCACCGCGGCCGACGTGCCGCGCCTGAAGCTCAAATGGGCGTTCGGCTTCCCGAGCGACCTGCAGTCGAACGCGCAGTCCACGATCGCCGGCGGCCGCGTGTTCGTCGGCAGCGCCGGGGGTATCGTGTACTCGCTGAGCGCGGCGACCGGCTGCGTCCACTGGTTCTTCGAGACGGGCGCGGCGATGCGGGCCGCCATCAGCGTGGCGCGCGTCAAGACGCCGACGGGCATGCGATACGCGGCGCTGTTCGGCGATGGCTCCGCGACCGCCTACGCGCTCGACGCCGAAACCGGCAAGCTGCTCTGGAAGACGAAGGTCGAAACGAGCCCCGTCGCCCGCATCACGGGCTCCCCGACTTTCTACGACGGCCGCCTCTACGTGCCGATGGCGTCGAGCGAAGAAGGCGCCGGCACCACGCCGACCTACGAATGCTGCCATTTCCGCGGATCGGTGACAGCCCTCGACGCCTCGACCGGCAAGATCATCTGGCAGACGTATACCATTCCAGAAGTTCCGTTTCCGACGACGAAGAACAAGATCGGCACGCAGTTGTGGGGGCCGTCGGGTGCGCCCGTCTGGAGCAGCCCGGCGATCGACCCGCGGCGCAATGCGCTCTACATCACCACGGGCAACAACTACAGCGACCCGCCGTCGAAGACGAGCGACTCGTTCATGGCGCTCGACCTGAAAACGGGCAAGATGCTCTGGAGCAAGCAGATGTCACCGGCCGACGCGTACGTGTCCGCGTGCCGCCTCCAGGACAAGACCAACTGCCCCGAGTCGAACGGGCCGGATTTCGATTTCAGCGCCTCGCCGATTCTGGTCACGCTGTCGAACGGACGCCGCGCGCTGGTCGCCGGCCAGAAGTCCGCCATCGTGCACGCGGTCGATCCCGACCGTCAGGGTGAAATCATCTGGCAGACGCGCGTCGGCGAAGGCGGCACCATGGGCGGCGTACAGTGGGGCTCGTCCACGGATGGCACCAACGTCTACGTCGCGCTGTCGGACATCGGCCGCATCGCGCTGACCTACAGCCAGTTCACGGCCGCGGACCCGAAGCGCGGCGGGGGGATGTTCGCGCTGAAGCTCGACACCGGCGAGAAGGTCTGGTACACGCCGCCCGTCGGCTGCGGCGAGCGCCAGCGCTGCAGCCCGGCGCAGTCGGCCGCTGTCAGCGCCTTCCCGGGCGTCGCGTTCTCGGGATCGGTGGACGGCCACATGCGCGCGTACTCGACGGCCGACGGCAAGGTGCTGTGGGACTACGACGCCGTGCACCCGTTCGAGACCGTGAACGGCGTCGAAGCCAGGGGCGGATCGCTCGACGGCCCCGGTCCCGCCGTCGGCGGCGGCATGATCTACTTCAACGCCGGCTATCACACGGCCGGCGGCGAGCCGGGCAACGTCCTGCTCGCCTTCTCGGTGGACGGCAAATAACCGGCGGAACTCCACACGTAGCGTCCCGCTTTAGCGGGACGCGCAAGCGACCGGCCAAAAAGTTGACCCATCGGGGTTCTCCCCTGCGCGTACAGGGACAAGAAGGAGAACTCCAATGGTCATCGCTGAACCCGTTGACACTCAACTCGTCATCCTCGAACCGAACGGCCGGCTGACGGCCGAAACGGTGGACGAGTTCAACCGGAGCGTGTCGAACTGGGTCCGCCGCGGCTGGCACGACCTGATCCTCGACCTGCAGCACGTCACGTATCTGGACAGCGCCGGCATCGGCGTACTTGCGCAGCTCCATCTGTCGAGCCAGCGCCGGGGAAGTCGCGCCGTGTTCGTGAACGTCGCCGGCAAGAACCGCGAGCTGCTGCGCGTCACGAAGCTGCTGACCGTGTTCGAGGTGTACGATTCGACGGGCGACGCGGCACGCAGCTTCGCCCGTCGCCCGCAACCCGTCACTTGCTGATGAACGGCCCGATGTCTACGCCGATGCCGAACTTCCGGTTGAACTCGCCATGGGTCGCGTAGCTCGATGTCGAGTTGAAGTCTGAAGCCTTGATGTCTCCCGGGACATAACTTTCCGAGAAGTTCACGCGAACCAGGCGGCCCCACTTCGTGGCCGTGGGCGTGCTGCGGATGAAACCGAGCGGGGTAAAGACCAGAGACAGGGGCGTCATCACGAAGTGGCTCTGGCTGTCGAAGCCCTCGCCGGTGAAGATCATCACGCCCGCGCCGGCGCCGAGATCCAGAAGCGGGCTGACACGATAGAAGTAGGTCGCGTGGATCCGCCACAGGTTGACCGTACGCGTATCCAGGGGCGTATCGGCAAACCGCGGTTTGTCGCCGCTTGTGTAGTAGCCGAACTCGGCATTCACCAGGGCCCGGATCCGCTCGTCGACATCCGAGATGCACGTGCTGGTGCCGAAACGGTTCCTGTCCGTCTCCTTCACGCAGAACACACGTTCGCCGAACGTGACGCCTTTGAAGCGGCCCGGGCCCGCTGAACCACTCGATGGCGTCCCACCAATCGCTCTCGGCGTGAGCGGCGGCTGGCAATGCGCAAGAACAAGAAGCCCAGCAGGCACAATCGAATCGTCTTCATACAGAGTCCTTTCATCAACGTGATTCCTCCAGAGGGGTGAAGATGCTCTCGACGATACCCGAGCGTTGCAACGCTCGGGTCGTCTCGGTCCACGATCCGGTTCCGAGGGGGTCGGACATCAGGGCAAAATGCCAGCAGCTGGCCGTCGCTTCGCCGATCGCGTAGCACCGAGCCTCGCCAACGTCGATGCGCTCGAAGTTGTTCTTCCAGACGAGCCGGTACGGCAATTCGGCCGCCACGACCGGCGAGCGACGCAACAGCATGACGACCAGCGCCAGCGCGCCGCCGCCCTGACGAATGGCCTGCCGCGAACGGATGCGAACGAGTCGGACGTATCGAAACGCTGAAAGAAACAACATCAGGATCTGCAGCGCGCGCTCGATAGAACCCGGCGTCCTCAAGGTGATGCGGACGAAGCGGGGCGATGAGTTGGGCGAAAGTCCGGCTGGGATCGACGACATCAATGTGCGAGGCTGCCCGGATGAAGTCTGAGAATCGCCAGAAGATCGCCGCGAAGAGCCGAACGACGCCGACGAACGCGACCGCCTGTCCAACGACCGCCGGGTTGTCGAAGTTGAGCCTGGAAGACAGGCGCCGCGTCTCGGCCCGGCTGGCCGTGAGCAGCGAATCGACGTTCTTGGACAGGCTCAGAAGCCGCACTACAAATCTCAGACGGCTTCAAGAGCGAACAAGCACTCCGCCCACGACGAGTGCCGGCGCAAAGAGTCGAACGGAATCCCAATCTCGAACCACACGGCAGACGATTCGTCCGAGAACGGTGGATGACGGTCGAGCATGACAGTTGAACCAGCGCGGTTGTCAGAAATCCCAGGCAGTGTGACCACGACGCGGGACTGCCGCGACAACCGCGATTATCTTCAGCGCGAGCCACACTCGGGAACGAGTCGTCGGCTGGACCACGACCGACACGAGTTCAGGCGAGATCAGCGCCGTGATGGCCGCCTCGACCTCCGCGGCCGTCTGGTACCGGTCCTCCACCTTCACCGCGAGCATCTTCGCGATGACGTCGCTCACCTCCGGCGACAGATGCGCCTCGACGCCCGTCGGCTTCAGCAGGCTGCGGCTCAGCGCCAGCACCACGTCCAGCGGGTTGTCGGCCGAGTACGGACGATGGCCGGTGGCCATCTCGTAGAGCACCACGCCGAGGCTGTAGATGTCCGACCGCTGATCGATCGGCTTGCCGAACATCTGCTCGGGCGACATGTAGGCCGGTGTGCCCGGGTGCACGAGCAGGCCGCGGGTGCTGCGCAGCGTGGCCAGCGTCCCCGACGGCGCCGGCGCGGTCGTCACGTCATCGCCCGACTCGGTCGCCACCGACATCGCCTGCGCCACGCCGAAGTCGAGGATCTTGACGGACCCGTCCGGCATCACCTGGATGTTCGCGGGCTTCAGATCGCGGTGGATGATGCCCTTCGCGTGCGCCGCCGTCAGCGCGGACGCGAGCTGACGGCCCATCGACAGGATTTTCTCGACCGGCGGCCGCTCGCGGCGCAGCAGGGCTGCCAGGCTCTCGCCCTCGACGTACTCCATGACGAGGAACGGCCGGCCCTCGTGCTCGACGACGTCGTGAACGACCGCGATGTTCGGGTGATTGATGCGGGCGGCTGCCTGCGCCTCGTGCAGGATCTTCGCGCGCAGATCACCGGCGGAGCCCGACGCGATCAGGCATTTCAGGGCGACTTTGCGGTGCAGCCCCGTGTCGTTGCCCAGGTAGACGCGGCCCATGCCGCCGGCGCCGAGCCGCTCGAGCATGACGTAGCGCCCGATGCGCACGCCCGGCTCGATGTCGGGCGCGGGCTCTTCGTCCGACGAAGTGACGTGGTCGAACGTGTCGGAGACGGTCAGGACTGTTTCGAGAAACTCTTCGTCGTACTCGAGCAGGTACGCCTGGACCTCACGGCGCAGCACAGGATCGGCGCACCGCTCGGCGACCCACGCCTCGCGCTCGCCTGGCGGGCACAGCAGCGCCTCCGCCAGCACCCCTTTCGCTTGCCGCCAGACCTCGGCGCCCATGGTGTTCCAGCCTCGAAGTACGCGGAGCTGCTACAGCCCGCGCATCTGCCGTTTGAGCCACATCTTCGAGGTCGCCCATTCGCGCTTGACCGTCGCCGTCGAGATGCCCAGGACCTGCGGCGATTTCCTCGACGGTGAGGCCGGCGAAGAACCGCATCTCCACGATCTCGGACTGCCGCGTGTCGAGGTCCGCCAGCTTCGACAGCGCATCGTGCAGCGCGAGCACGTCGACGTGATCGGCCTCGCGCGCAGGCGAAGCCACGCCGGAAATCGACACCGGTTCGGCCGGCCCGGCATCCCGCTTGGCGGCATGGCGCCGCCTGGCGTGATCGACGAGCACGCGGCGCATCATCTTCGCGGCGATGCCGAAGAAATGCGCGCGGTTTTCCCAGGAGACGCCGCGCTGCGGCAGCAGACGGATGTACGCCTCGTTGACGACCGCCGTCGGCTGCAGCGTCTGCCCGCCGCGCTCGCGCCGAAGGTAGCTGGCGGCGAGCCGCCGAAGCTCGCCCTGCACGCGCTCCATGAGCTCCGCTTCGGCCTCGGGAGACCCTTTCCGCCACTGCGCCAGCAGCTGGGTCACATCGTCATCGTGAGGTTCATTCGCCACGGGCTTGTGAGTGGCGCTAGTGTAGCTCCCCGTTTCGCAAATGTTCATACTCTTACCTCGTGTCAGGGTGTGCCCGGCGGCGGCACGCGTTTTCGTGTGAAGCGCTCGAACGCGTACGCGAGCTCGATGAGCCTCGGCTCGCTGCACGCACGTCCGGTGAAGCTGACGCCGAACGGCGCCGGCTTCGCGTTGAATCCCGCCGGAAACGGCGGCGTCGGCGCGTTCGGCACCATCCCGAACGGCACGATCACGGTCGGATACCCCACGCGCGCCGCGATCGCCGCGCCGGAGGCGCCGGGAAACAGCACGGCGTCCAGACGCTCCGCGGCCATCACTTCGTCGATCCCGTGCGTACCGGCCAGCAGGAGGTCCTTCGCCCGGTCCGCGTCGTAGCGCGCGCGATCGCGCTCGACGTCCATCTCGTCGGAGATGTCGAGGTTCGACTGGCCGTACTTGAGGGTGCCGGCCGCCACGTGCGCCAGATGTTCCACGCGCGCAGCTCGGTCAGGCTCCTGACCGGCGCGGCTGGGCCGAGCGACGCGAGCCAGGCGTTGAAGTCGCGTTTCATCCCGTATTTCAGGCCGATGGCGCAGTCCGCGTCTCGTCCCTTCGCGTCGTCCGCGCCGGAGCAGATGCCCCATCGCAGGAAGTTGCGCGACGGGTCCGCGTCGACCACGCTGGGAATGTCTGCCGGGTCCACGACGATGGCGCCCTGCTGCTTCAGCGCGTCGATGGCCTCGGCCATCGAGCGCCGCCTGCTCGGGGGTCAGGCCGCCGCGCGGCTCGAACTCACCGGGCGCCGTGACGCGGTCGTAGAAGTACGCGCGCGGAATGCCGATGCGCGCGCCTTTCAAACCGTCTGCGCGAAGCGAGCGCGAGTAGTCGGCCGCGCGCCTGGCCGGCCGGCGGCGTGCACCGGTTCGTCGCCGGGTCGCGGGGATCCGGCGCCGGCCCTTCGAGCGCGCCCAGCATGCAGCGCGGCGTCGGCCACGGTCTTCGCCATCGGTCCCGGCGTGTCCTGGTCGGCGGTGATCGGAATCACGCCGTACCGGCTGACGCGTCCGACGGTCGGCTTGATGCCGGCCAGCATGTTCTGGTTGGACGGGCTCAGGATCGATCCTGACGTCTCGGTGCCGACGTTGGCCGCCCACAGGCTCGCCGCGGTGCCGATGCCCGAGCTCGAGCCGCCCGTCGGCAGCGCCGGGCGGCCGTCGAAGGTGGCATCGCGCGGATCGCGCCGCGGATCGTACGGGTTGAAGCCGAACCCGCCAATCGAGTTGTAGTTGGGCGGCATCGGCGTCGGATCGCCGGCCACCCAGTTCGCCAGTTCGGTCATGCCGGTCTTGGCGATGATGACGGCGCCGGCTTCGCGCAGGTTCCGGCGCGAGCGTCGCCTCGTAGGGCGGCACGAGCCGATCGAACGCGAGGGCACCACCGGTGGTCGGCATGTTCGTGGTCTGGATGTTGTCCTTCAGCGCGACAGGAATGCCGTGCAGAGGACCTCTCACGCTGTCCCGCCGCCCGCTCGCGATCGAGCCGGTCGGCCTCGTCGAGCGCCCGGGCGTTCACCGCGAGCGCCGCGTGGAGCGTGGGCTCATATGTCCCTATACGCGCAAGATACTGCCGCACAAGCTCACGGGACGTGACCCGGCCGTCCTTCATGGCCGCCTGCATGTCAGCGATGCTCGCTTCGGCAACGGAGAACCTCGGTTTCCCCGCCGGCGCCCGCCTCGATTGGGTCTGCACAACAGCCACACAGGAGATAACGACGAAGGAGACGACGACTAACGGGAGGGTCACCGGACGGGTCACGGTCATGGGACCCCATGATACGCTCGGAACAGGTCCGATAGGTCCAAGGGGTCCGAGAGGTCCAAAAGGTCCGAAGGGTCCGAGGGGCCAGGGCCAGGGCAGGTACCCAGGCTCGGACCTTTCGGACCTCTGGGACCTTTGGACCTTTCGGACCCCTTGGACCTAGTGTCGGTTCCGGGCGACGACGGCGTCCGGCGGTTCGGGGTGCCGGAGGCGGGCGGCCAGGCCGCGGCGCATCCCGGCGACGTCCTCGCGTGACAGCGACCAATCCCACGCCTGGTCGCGGTGCAGTTCGACGCTCGTCCAGACCCCGCGCATGAGCCCTCGGTCGGCGTGGCGGGTCGTGCCGAGCAGCAGATGGCCGATCTCGTGCGCCATGGCGCGGCCAAGCAGTGGGCCGGGGTCGACGCCGGACAGCGCCGCGAGCTTCGCGACGCGATCCGCGTACACGGTCGCGAGGGTACCCGCCCGCCGCTCGACGTCGATCAATGAGAAGCCGAGCGAATCGGGAACCGCCTCGGCCGGCGCCGCGACGATGCGGACGATGACTTCCGCGGGCGCGGGAATGTTGTCGTCTTCGCGCCACGTCACGGCGATGCCGGCGTCCCTCAGCAGGGCGTGGGCCGCCGCGAGTGCCGCGGCTCTGTCGGCCGGCGGCACGCCGGTGTTGTCGTACACGCGAACGGCGAGCGAGAGCGCGAGCACGGTGTGTGCGAGCATGCGGGCATATTCACGCTTCACCACACGCGCGCGAAAACCGAAATGTGACCAGTCGCGGGACGGAAGCCGCCAGTCGCGGCTCGGAGGGAGGAACCCGGGTTCCGCTCGAACTGAATCGGCCGGCCGAGCGTCTAACAGCGGGAGTGGCGGCTGCGGCACCGCGGGTTTCATGTGATGAGTCGCGGTGCTGCGGTGATGAACGGCCGATTCGGGCCGGCGGCCGGCTTCTCCGGCTTGACCGCCGGGACGGATGACCCGATAGTGGCCTGAGCAGGACTGAATGAATCAGCGCGCGCGCATCCCGGGATGGCTCCTGTTCGTCATCGCGACGGCGTTCGCCCTGTCGTCGACGATGCAGGCGTACTGGCTCGATCATCTCAAGCACGATCAGCGGCATGCCGGACGAGCTGCTGCATCTCCTGGCGCTCAACTTCCTCTATTGGTACATCCCCGCGCTCCTCGCTCCCGTGATCATGGGCGCGGCCATCCGGGAGCAGCTGCGGCGCCAGCGATGGCGCATGCAGGTGCTGGTTCACATCGGCGGGCGCACTCGCCTACTCGATCGTTCATACCGCGGCCATGATGGTCGCTGCGCGCGGCGCTGCTCGCACAGACCGGCCTGCCGCAGAACTTTCCCGGCTGGTGGAACTACACGCTCATGCAGTACCTGACGCAGCTCGACTGGCTGCTCATGACGTACCTGTTCCTCGTCGGTCTCGCCCACGCGCTGGCCTACCGTCGTGAATCGGAAGCGCGCGCGCTCAGCTCCGCGCAGCTCGAAACGCGGCTGGTCGAGGCGCAGCTCCAGGCGCTGCAGCGGCAGCTGCACCCGCACTTCCTGTTCAACACGCTCAACACGATCTCCGGACTGATTCACACCGACGCGGAGGCAGCCGACGCGATGATCGACCGCCTCGGCGACCTCCTCCGCATGACGCTGCACACGTCGATCACGCAGGAGGTGCCGCTCAAGGACGAACTCGACGTCCTGCAGAAGTACCTCGAAATCGAACAGACACGCTTCGGCAACCGTCTGCGGGTCAACATGCACATCCAGCCCGAAACGCTGGACGCGCAGGTGCCCAACCTGTTGTTGCAGCCGCTGGTCGAAAACGCGATCCGCCACGGCATCGCGCCCAACGCGCGGCCCGGCTGGATCGAGATCCACGCGAGCCGCGCCGACGATCACCTCACGCTGCAGATTCGCGACAGCGGGGACGGCCTGCCGCCCGACCGGCTGATGGCGCTCAACCGCGGCGTCGGCCTCGAGAACACGCGCGCGCGGCTCGAGCACCTGTATCCGGCGGCGTTTCAGTTCACGTTCTCGAACCTCGACCGCGGGTTCTGCGTCACCGTACGCATCCCGTTCCAAGTCGAGCACATCGAGCAGCTCGCCGATGAACCGATTCGCGTGGGGGCGGCATGACGGGCAAAATCCGTACGCTGGTGGTGGACGACGAGCCGGTGGCGAGGGCGCGCGTGCTGTCGCTGCTGCGCGACGAGTCCGACATCGAGGTGGTCGGCGAGTGCTCGAACGGCCCGCAGGCGGTGTCCGTCATCGAGGCGACGGCGCCGGACCTGGTGTTCCTGGACGTCCAGATGCCGCAGATGGACGGATTCGCGCTCGCGCGCACGCTCGGCGCCGACATGCCGGCCGTGGTCTTCGTCACCGCGTACGACGAGTACGCGCTGGCGGCGTTCGAAATCCACGCGCTCGATTACCTGCTGAAGCCGTTCAGCGCGGAGCGGTTCAAGTCCGCCCTCACGCACGCGCGTCAGCACCTCGCCAGGAAGCAGGCCACGGCGGGCCGCGCGCTGCCGACGCGCCTGCCCGACGCGGCAGCGCAGGAGCAGGCGCAGCCGGGGGTGGCGGGAAACGCCAGGCGCGATCGCCTGGTGATCAAATCGAGCGGCCGGATCTACTTCGTCCGCATCCAGGACATCGACTGGTGCGAGGCCTCGGGCAACTACGTGCGGCTCCACATCGGCCAGCAGACGCACCTGGTGCGCGGCACGATGAGCCATCTCGAGTCGCAGCTCGATCCCGGCCAGTTCGTCCGGATCCACCGGTCGGCGATCGTCAACGTCGAGCGCATCCAGGAACTTCGCTCCTCGTTCAACGGCGAATATCAGATCACGCTGACGGACAAGACGCGGCTCACCCTCAGCCGCGGCTACCGCGACGGCCTGCAGTCGCGGCTCGGGAAAACGCTGTAACGGGCAGGTCGGGTAGGTCAGGCGGGTCGGGTAGGTCGGGCAAGCACCTGGCTCCCGACCCCCGGCCCACCCGCCCGCGTGGCTACTTCGTTGATCGGTCGGGATGGAGCTGCAGCTTCTGCACGCGCCAGTTGATGATCTCGGCGACGTAGAGCTCGTTTTCCGACGGGCACGCGATCTCGTGGATCCAGCCGAACTGCTTCGGCTGCTTTCCGGCCTTCCCGAGCACGCCCAGGATCTTCCCGTCGAGTGAGACCTTGTAGATCCGCCCCGGGTACGCGTCGGCGGCGTAGAGCACCTGGTTGGGGCCGGGCGTGATGCAGATCGCCCACGGCGCGCCCGGGCTCATCGTTCCTGGAGGCGCGTTCGCCGCCGGGGTGTTGCCGATCGCGGGGCGTGCGCCCGCAGGCAGCGGCACGTCGAGCTTGATCTGCCGCAGGTACTTGCCGTCGCTGTCGAACACCTCGATGCGGACGTTGCCCCGGTTGGCCACATACACGTTGCCTTGCGCGTCGGTCGCGATGCTGTGCGGCGTGTTCAGCTGGCCCGGCCCGCTGCCCGGCTCGCCGAAGCTCTTCACCCAGTCGCCGTTCCTGTCGTACTTCGCGACGCGCGAGTTCACGTAGCCGTCGCTGATGAAGATGTCGCCGGCCGCGTTCCACGCGACGTCGGTCGGCTGGCGGAAGTTCCCGTTGATCGGCGGGAGCGGCGGCGAGAGGTTGCGCTTCCACGGCTCCGCCTCTTCGTCCGACGCTTCCTTTTTCCGGCCGAACACCATCACGACGTGGCCTTCCGGGTTGAACTTGATGACCATGTCCGAGCCCTTGTCGACGGCCCAGATGTTGTCGTCCTTGTCCACGCGCACCGCGTGCGCGAACGCCCACGCGTAGAGGCCCTTGCCGATCTCGCGCACGAACTTGCCGGTCTGATCGAATTCGAGCAGCTGAGACGCGGCGCCGCCGTACGCAGCGCCCGTCGCGCTGTTCGAGCGCGTGTACACGAAGACGTGGCCCTTCGAGTTGATCGCCACGCCGGCGTCCTCGCCGAAATTCAGATCGGGCGGCAGCTTGAAGAAGTTCGGGACCGAATCAAACGGAATCTCGGGCACGCCCTGGGCACGCGCCGCGGCCGGTATCAGGCTCAGCCCAAGCAGCACGCTGACGGCAACTCGTTTCATGCTCACTTCTACTTCTCCAGTTCCAACTTTGCACTTTGCACTTTCCCGGAGAGGCTGGCGATCAGGTGCGTGTGGTGGTACCGCTCGGCGAGCTCGAGCGCCGTCCTGCCGTCCTTCGTCTTCACGTCGGTGCGCGCGCCGGCGGCGAGCAGCATGTCGATCATGGCGGGGCTGCCGAAGTCGATGGACGCCGCGTACAGCAGCGGCGTCATGCCGTTGCCGTCCACGTGGTTCACGTCCGCGCCCTTCGAGATGAGGAACCGCGCCATCTCGACTTGATCGCCGAGGACCGCCTTGACGAGCGGCGTGATGCGCGCGTCCGTGCGATCGACCGGCGCGCCGAGCTGCACGAGCACGTTGCGCGACGTCGAGATACGCGTGACGAACGGCGCCGGATATCGCATCACTGTTCGACGTGCCGATGAGCGTCATCTCCCCGTTGAGGCTCGCGCCCGCCTTGAGCAAATCGGGAAGCACCTCGGCATTGCCGCGAGTACGCGGCGAGAAACAGCGGATCCGCGTTGAAGAGCGGCTTGCCCTGCGACTGCGACGCATCGGCGCCGTGCGCCAGCAGCAGCCGGATCGCCGGCGTCGAATGAATGCCGTACTGGGCCGCGACCATCAGGGCCGTGTACTTCGTTTCCGACCGCGCGTTGACGTTCGCGCCGCGATCGATCAGGAGCTTCATCTTGTCCGCGTCGGGCGCCGCCATCATCAGCGCCGTCGTGCCGCCGGACTTCGTGGCCGACGTTGGGATCGAGCCCGGCGTCGAGCAGCTTCTTCACGTCAGCCGTCGATCCGAACAGCATCGTCTCGGCCCACGGCTCGACGGTCAGAGGCGCAACGCCGGGCAGCGGATCCGGCACGACCGGCTTGCCGGGACCGAGCGCATACGCGAGTGCCATCACGGCCCACGAGCCGGCCTGGGCCGACAGGAACTGATCGTGTCCGTACGGCAGCCCGCTCTCGAAGTACGGCGGGCTGAGCGGCGCGGGCGGATAGAGTCGCGTCGCGACCTGCCACGAACCGTCCGGCGCCTGCGTCGTGAGCAGGTAGTCGAGGCCGCGCTGCCAGTTTCGATCCGAGACCGGCACACCGCCCGCGTCGTGCAGCGCGACGAGCGCCTGGCCGGTCGAGTACGCATCGCTGACGCGGCCGTCGAGCGAGGCTCCAGCCGCCGTCGGCTTCCTGCGTCCTGGCGAGATCGCGCGCGGCCGCCGCGAGCGACGCACGATCGCCGCCGGACCACTTCAGCCCCAGCAGCTTGATACGTGCGCTCTTCGGTGTCCACCGGCGTGTGCGTTTCGAACCAGCGGCGCGCGAGCGCGACGTGCTGCGCGACTTCGGCCTTCTGCGTCGGATGGCTATACAGCTGGATCGCGCGGACGCCGAGCGCCGTGAACGTGAAGTTGCTGTAGGAGGATGGCGGACGCTGCCGATGGCTCGGCCAGTCGCCGCCTCGATTCTGCCGTGCCGTCAGCACGCGGGCCGTCACCGCCGTCGACGAGGCTCGGCCGGACGCCGGCGGCCTCGGCCGCAATCAGCCGGTAACGCATCGTCGACCGCCGGCTCGATGACCCAGGAGTACTGCACCGCCCGGTCGAGATCGGCGTACGTGAACGCTCTTGGCTGCGTCGGCCCGCGCGATCGCCTTCGTCGAAGGGGATCCCGTGCTCGCGGGCCGCGCGATAGGCCAGCGCCGGCTGGTACTGGTGGTGGCAGGACTCGCACCGCTGGACCTCGAACCAGTGCTTCTGGCTCTGCTGAAACAGGGCCAGATTTCTCGCGGCCGCCTCGCGAATCCGGCTCGTGCGGGCGCCGGCGTCGGCAGCCAGGCCGGGTGTGACCGCCTGGGCTCCTGCCGGGGCCAGGCGGGCCGCGATGACCGCGGACAAGATTCCTGCGGAAACGACGGTCCACTTTCCCATGAAGTCGTCATATCATACTGCTCTTACAACCGAGGGTGACAGCCCATGAGGCACATGAAACGCTCCGTGTTCGGCGCCCGCCGTCTCCGCCGTCGTCCTGACCGGCGCGACGATCAAGCTCGTCGGACAGGCCGCTCCGCCCAATCGGGAATGGCGCACCTACGCCGCCGACCTCGCGAACACGCACTACTCGCCGCTCGATCAGATCAACAAGGACAACTTCGGCAAGCTCGAGGTGGCGTGGCGCTTCAAGGCTGACGCGCTCGGCCCGCGGCCCGAATACAACTGGGAATCCACGCCGCTGATGGCGAACGGCATGATCTACGTCACGGCCGGCACGCGCCGCGCCGTCGTCGGGCTCGACGCCGCGACCGGCGAGATGCTCTGGATGCACCAGCGAGCACGAAGGCCCGCGCGGCGAAGCGGCGCCGCGCAAGCTGTCCGGCCGCGGCCTCGCATACTGGACGGACGGGCAGAACGATCGCCGCGTGCTGTACGTGACGCCCGGCTACCAGCTCGTCGCGCTCAACGCCATGACCGGCGAGCTCGTCAGGAGTTTCGGCACCAACGGCATCGTCGATCTCAAGCAGAACGACGATCAGGTCATGGATCGCGGTCACCGGCGAAATCGGCCTGCACGCGACGCCCATCGTCGCGAAGAACACCGTCATCATCGGCGCCGCGCACATGCCGGGCGGCACGCCCAAGAGCAAGCAGAACGAGAAGGGGTACGTCCGCGGCTTCGACGTGAAGACCGGCAAGCGCCTGTGGATCTTCCACACGATTCCGCAGCTGGGTGAATTCGGCAACGACACGTGGGAAAAGGAATCGTGGGTCTACACCGGCAACGCCGGTGTCTGGGGACAAATCGCGGTCGACGAAGAGCTCAACATGGTGTACCTGCCGGTCGAGCTGCCGACGGGCGACTACTACGGCGGCCATCGTCCGGGCGCGGGCCTGTTCGGCGAGAGCGTGGTGGCAGTCGACCTGACGACCGGCAAGCGCAAGTGGCACTACCAGCTCGTGCACCACGGCATCTGGGACATGGACATCCCCTGCGCGCCGATCCTGATCGACATCACCGTGAACGGCCGCGCCATCAAGGCGCTGGCGCAGCCGACCAAGCAGGGCTGGATCTACACGTTCGATCGCATCACCGGCCAGCCGGTGTGGCCGATCGAAGAGCGGCCGGTCGCCAAGGGCGACGTGCCCGGCGAGTGGTATTCGCCGACGCAGCCCTTCGTCACGAAGCCGCCGCCGTTCGATCGGCAGGGCGTCTCGCTCGACGATCTGATCGATTTCACGCCCGAGCTGAAGGCCGAAGCCGTGAAGCTGGCGTCGCGCTACAAGATCGGTCCGATCTTCACGCCGCCGGTCGTCTCCACGTGGCCGTCGCCGCTGGCGACGCTGATGCTGCCGTCGGCCGGCGGCGGCGTCAACTGGCACGGCGCGTCGTTCGATCCCGAAACGAAGATGTTCTACGTCTACTCGACGACGACGCCGACGCCGCTGGGGCTGGTGAAGAACGACGGCAGGCCGCGGCGACTTCGCGTACCTCACGGGGACCGCGCGCGATCCGAATGCGCCGGCGCCAGCCGGGCGCGGACAAGCCGGCGGCGCGCCGGCCGGGGGCAATGCGGGGACGCCCGGCGTGGCGTCGCCTGTACCCGTCAACCAGGCCCCCGCGGCGGCGGAAGGCGGCGGCGCCGGCTGCGCTCAACGTGCAGGGGCTTCCGCTCATCAAGCCGCCCTACGGGCGCATTACCGCGTTCGACATGAACAAGGGCGATCTCGTGTGGCAGATCGCGCACGGCGAGACGCCGGACAACATCAAGAATCATCCCGCGCTCCGGGGCGTGACGATTCCGCAGGACGGGCCGGACCGGCCGCATCGGCGTGCTCGTCACGAAGACGCTGCTGGTCGCGGGCGAAGGCGGCTTCTTCACGACGCCGAACGGCCAGCGCGGCGCGATGCTGCGCGCGTACGACAAGGCGACCGGCAACGAGCTCGGCGCGGTCTACATGCCGGCGCCGCAGAGCGGCACGCCGATGACGTACATGCTGAACGGCAAGCAGTACATCGTGCTCGCGATCAGCGGCGGTTCGTACACGGCGGAATTGGTGGCGTTCAGGTTGCCGTCATAGATCACGAACGTAGCGCCGGGCCTTTCAGGCCCGGCGGCATGTTGGCGGGGCTGAAAGCCCCGCCCTACATCAGAGAGGCGTTCACATATGCGACGCGTTTGGCTTTCCCTGATCGTTCTGACTCTTGCCGCGGGCGGCGCGCGGCTCGCGGCTCAGGCCGGCGCGACCGGCGGCGAGTGGAAAACCTACGGCGGCGATCTGGGGAACACGCGCTACGCGCCGCTCGATCAGATCAACAAGGACAACTTCAACAAGCTCCAGGTCGCCTGGCGCTTCAAGACCGACGCACTCGGCCCGCGTCCCGAGTTCAACTTCCAGTCCACGCCGCTGATGGTCGGCGGCGTGCTCTACACGACGGCCGGGCTCGCGCCGCGCCGTGGTCGCGCTCGACGCCGCGACCGGCGAGCTGATGTGGATGCACAGCGAGCGCGAGGGCAAGCGCGCCGACACGGCGCCGCGCAAGCTCTCGGGCCGCGGCCTCGCCTACTGGACCGACGGCCGCAACGACAGCCGCATCCTCTACGTCACGCCCGGCTACCAGCTCGTCGCGCTCGACGCGAAGACCGGCGTGCTCGGTTCCGTCGTTCGGCAAGAACGGCATCGTCGATCTGAAGCTCGAGGACGACCAGGTGATGGACCTGGTCAACGGCGAGATCGGGCTGCACGCGGCGCCCATCGTCGCGAAGAACGTCGTCATCGTCGGCGCGGCGCACCTGCCCGGCAGCTCGCCCAAGAGCCGGCAGAACGAGAAGGGCTACGTCCGCGGGTTCGACGTGCGGACCGGCAAGCGGCTGTGGATCTTCCACACGATTCCGCAGCTCGGCGAGTTCGGCAACGACACGTGGGAAAAAGAATCGTGGACCTACACCGGCAACGCCGGCGTGTGGGCGCCAGATGTCGGTCGACGAAGAGCTCGGCCTCGTCTACCTGCCCGTCGAGCTGCCGACGGGCGACTACTACGGCGGCCATCGTCCCGGCGCGGGCCTGTTCGGCGAGAGCATCGTCGCGGTCGATCTGCAGACCGGCAAGCGCAAGTGGCACTACCAGCTGGTCCACCACGGCATCTGGGACATGGACATCCCGTGCGCGCCGATTCTGATCGACATCACCGTCAACGGCCGCGCCGATCAAGGCGCTCGGCGCAGCCGACGAAGCAGGGCTGGGTCTACACGTTCGATCGCGCGACCGGTCAGCCGGTCTGGCCGATCGAAGAGCGGCCGGTGGCCAAGGGCGATGTGCCCGGCGAGTGGTATTCGCCGACGCAGCCGTTCCCGACCAAACCGCCGGCGTTCGATCGCCAGGGCGTCTCGCTCGACGATCTGATCGACTTCACGCCGGAGCTCAAGGCGGAGGCGGTGGAGTTCGCGTCGAAGTACAAGATCGGCCCGATCTTCACGCCGCCCGTCGTCAGCAAGTGGGAAGGCCCGCGCGCCACGCTCATCCTGCCGGCGGCGACCGGCGGCGCCAACTGGCAAGGCGGATCGTTCGATCCCGAAACGCGCATCATGTACATCTTCTCGGTCACGGCCGCGAGCGCCCTCGGGCTCGTGCCGCCCGACGAGCGGCGCAAGTCGGACATGAACTTCATCACCGGCACGGCGCCCGATCCGAGCAAGCCCGCGCCAGCGCCGGGGCCGGCGCTCGGGGCCGGCGGCGAGAGCGGCAACGGCCTGTTCGTCCAGGGCCTGCCGCTCATCAAGCCGCCCTACGGCCGCATCACCGCGCTCGACATGAACAAGGGCGAGCTCGTCTGGCAGATCGCGCACGGCGAAACGCCCGACAGCATCCGCAACCATCCGGCGCTCAAGGGCGTCACGATTCCGCGCACCGGACGTGACGGCCGCATCGGCACGCTCGTCACCAAGTCGCTCGTCATCGCCGGCGAAGGCGGGTTCTTCACGCTGCCCGACGGCCGCCGCGGCGCCATGCTGCGCGCGTACGACAAGGCGACCGGCAAGGACGCCGGCGAGGTGTACATGCCGGCGCCGCAGACCGGCTCGCCGATGACGTACATGCTGAACGGCAAGCAGTACATCGTGCTCGCGATCGGCGGCGGCACCTACAGCGCCGAGCTCGTCGCGTTCGCGCTGCCCGACGACGCGCCGAAACGCTAACCACAGACGGAAAGTTCAAAGTTCAAACGTGCAAAGTTGAAAAGTAGAGTACCGAAACCACTTTCAACTTCAAACTTTGAACTTTGAACTGTTCTTCTGTGTGCCTCAGTGGCTGCGTTCTTTGTCTACTTCGCCGCGACGAAGTTCACGATGCACCTTCATGCGCACCTCGATCGGCTGGCAATCCAGGTACGTCGGCGTGAACTCCCACCCGCTGATGGCGTTGATCGCCGCGTTGGCCAGACCGGGATCGGCGTTGCCCACAGGCTGAACGCTGGTCACGAACCCGTCGACGCCGATGCGAGCCTCGAGCTCGATCGTGGCCGGAGGCGTGCCCGTGGGGTAAACGGGCCGGACGTCCCGAGTCTTGGTGGGCGGACGAATGTTGCCGCCGAGCGGCGTGTCGCCGCAGGAACTGAGTTTGCCGGGTGCCACCCGCGGCCGCTCACGAGCGCTGTTGACTTGCGGGGCCGCTGGACCCCGTCGTCAACCACCGTGATCGTTTCCTGGAGCGTTCCGACCTGCATGGTGATGTTCTGCTGGAACGCCTGCCCGGCGAGCACGACGCCCTCGCGTTTGAGGGTGGCAAACCCCGGTAGCTCCGCGGTGAGCACGTAGTTGCCCGGCGGCACGCCGACGAACTCGTAGTGCCCCGTGCGATCGCTCTTGATCTCGTACTTCGACTGGTTCTGCGGGTTCGAGAGCGCCAGGGTGACGCCCGGCAGGGCGCGGGTGAACTGATCGACGATCGATCCCGACACCGTGGAGAAGCTCTGCGCCGACACACCGAAGCCGGCAACGAGCACCGCGACGGCGACGAACAGCGCGGCGGCGGCGATCGACGCCCGACGCGTGATGGGTTCCCGGTTGAGGCGGACATTCAACATGGCGCGAACTCTCCTTTCGAGGCTTGACGAACGGGCGATGGCAGCGGCGGGAAGAAACATCTCCTGCTGCGACTTGAACGCTCTGGCCAGATCGACGAGCTCGGTGGCGTACGCCGATCCCTCGACGCCCATCTTCAGCACGGCGTCGTCGCACGCCTGCTCGCTTTCGAGCCGCAGACGACGGCATGCCACCCACACGAGCGGGTTGAACCAGTGAAGGCGATCGCACGACCTCGGCGGCCATCTGCACCAGCCAGTCGCCGCGCCGTACGTGCGCGAGCTCGTGGCCGAGGACGATGCGGATGCGATCCTCGGGCCAGTCCGAGACGTCGGACGGCAGCATCACCTTCGCCCGGGCGAATCCCCACGTGGCGAGCAGCGCGGCATCGGAACTTCGCAGCAACACCGGCGGCCGGCGGAGTCCGCCGGCGCGCGAGATCTCGGCGGCGATGCGGACCCACGGTCCGCCGGTGACGCGCTCGGCGCGCGACGCCAGCCAGGTGAGCCGGCCCAGGCCGGCCAGGAGCACGAACAGGCTCGCGCACGCGCCTGCAACCCACATGATCCCGAGCCAACAGAACGGCCGCTTCAGCGCGCGTAACCGGTTTCGCCTGGGCGCCGGGCGACTTGTTCCGTGGGCGCGGTCGTCGAATCGAGCACGAGCAGCGGGCGATCGATCAGCTGGAGACGCGATTCGGTTCAGCCACGCACTCGTTCCCGCCTGCCACGCCGGCGCGACGATGCGCAACGCAGGGACCGCGGCCGCGCACGCGAGCGCCGCCGCGAGGACGAAGTGCCGGACGCCCGCCGAGCGCCGCCGCAGGACCGCGGTCGCCGCCAGCGCGACGAGGACGATGAGGGTGACCTTGATGGACGTGTTGAGCAGCAGCGTCATTTCTTTTCTCCCCTCCTGGCCTGGCCGGCCGCCCCCGCCTTCTTCACGAGCTCCCCGATGCGCTCCAGCTCTTCGTCCGAGAGCCGCGCGCCCTCGCCGCCGAGCAGCGCGGCGACCGCGCCTTCGGCCGAACCGTCGAAGAACGTTTCGACAAGATGCCGCAGCGCCGAGCGCCGGGCGGCGGTGCGCGGCACGGCCGGAATGTAGACGTATTTGAGGCCCTGCTCTTCGTGCCGGACGTGGCCTTTTTCCTCGAGGACGCGCAGCTGCGTGCGCACGGTCGAATACGTCGGGTTGCCCGACAGCGCCTCCATGACGTCCCCGGCCGTCGCGCGGCCCTGCCGGTAGAGGATGTCCATGATCTGGCGCTCGCGTCTGCTCAGCGAGCTCGCGGTCAATTTGGTCATCTCGTCATCTCGTCATCTGGTAATTTCCGCCCCGAGCCCCAAGCCCGAGCCTCTAGCCTCTAGCCTCTAGGCCCAATGTGCTACTTTCATAACACATGTGCGAAAGAAATAGCACGTCGCACGGAGCTTGTCAACTGACGCCGGGAACGCGTAGGTTTCGTCAGGAGGTTCCCGATGCGAAGACGTCTTGCGGCTGCAGTGCTGGGCGGCGCCGTGGCGATTGTGGCGGCCGGCGTGCTACTCGCCGCTTCTCGCGGGCAAGGTCAGGATCGCCCGGGCCAGATCGGCCAGGCGAAGGTGTGGATTGAAAATCACGGACGCGGCGAGGCGGTCCCGATCGTTGTGGAGGAGGTCGCGGCCTCCGCGTCGATCAACGTTCGCGCTTCGCGCCAGGTTTGGGAATATCGAACGCTCGATCTCGAGAAAGAGCCGGACCCCGTCGCCGCGCTGTCCAGAGCCGGCGCCGACGGATGGGAGGCGACTGGTATCCAGCTGTTGAACCGCGCAGGAGCGCCCGTCGTGATGAAACGTCCGAGGTAGCGAGCGCCGGCAACCGGATGTCGGATCACCAATGACCAGATGACTAAATGACCAGATGACTAAATTCCCGCATCACCCGTGAACGCCTGGCGCCTCGTGGCCGGTTCGCTCGACGTATTCGACGTAGGAACCGGGGTAGAGATGCGGCTGCGCATCGGTGCCGCTCTCGCCGCCCAGTTCGAGCACCCGGTTGCTCAGCGCGCGCAGGAACGCCCGGTCGTGCGAGACGAACACCATCGTGCCGTCGAAGTCCTTCAGCGCCTCGAGCAGCATCTCCTTGGTCGCCAGGTCGAGGTGATTGGTCGGCTCGTCGAGCACCAGGAAATTCGGCGGGTTGAGCAGCATCCGCGCGAGGACGAGCCGCGTCTTCTCGCCGCCCGACAGCGCGCGGATCTTCTTGTCGGTGTCCTCGCCTGAGAACTGAAACGCGCCGGCCAGGTTCCTGCAGCGCGCCGATCGACTCGTGCGGAAAGTCCTCGCGCAGCTGCTCCTCGATCGTCAGGTCGGGCTTGAGCACGTCGAGCGACTGCTGCGCGAAATACCCCATCTTCAGGCTGGCCCCGAGGCGCACCTGGCCGGCGTCCGGCGCCACCTGCCCTGCAATCATCTTCAGCAGCGTCGATTTGCCTGCGCCGTTCTTCCCCATCACGCACCACCGCTCGCCGCGCCGGATCGTCACGCTCAGGCCGTCGTGCACCACGCGGCGCCCGTACGCCTTGCGCACGTCCTCGAGCACCGCCACCTGGTCGCCGGATCGCGGCGGCGTGCGGAAATCGAACTGGACCACCTTCCGCTTCTTCGGCAGCTCGATCTTCTCGATCTTCTCGAGCGCCTTGACGCGGCTCTGCACCTGCGCCGCCTTGGCGGCGTGCGCGGCAAAGCGCTCGATGAACCGCTGCTCCTTGGCCAGCATCGCCTGCTGGCGCGCGTACGCGGCCTCGCGGTTCGCTTCGCGAATCGCGCGCTCGCGCTCGTAGAAATCGTAGTTCCCCGAGTACATCGTGATCTCGCCGTCGTCGATCTCGGCGATCTTGGTGACGATGCGGTTCATGAAGTCGCGATCGTGCGACGTCATCAGCAGCGCGCCGGAGCGCGCTTTGAGGAACTGCTCGAGCCAGATGATCGACTCGATGTCGAGGTGGTTGGTCGGCTCGTCCATGAGCAGGACCTCGGGCCGGCCGAGCAGCACGCGGGCCATGGCCACGCGCATCTTCCAGCCGCCTGACAGCGCGCCGACGTCGCCGTCAATCCGCTCGTCGTCGAACCCCAGGCCGTGCAGGACCTCGCGGGCCTGGGCTTCCAGCGCGTAGCCGCCCAGGTGGCTGTATTCCTCCTCCACCTCTCCGTAGCGGGACAGGATGGTCTCCATCTCGTCCGCGCGATCGGGGTCGCTCATCGCGTGATTGAGCTGTTCGAGCTCGTGGTGCAGGTCGCCGACGCGGCCGCTGCCGAGAATCGCCTCGTCCAGAACGGACCGGCCCGACATCTCCTCGACGTCCTGGCGGAAGTAGCCGACGGTCAGTTTCTTCGGGATCGTGACGTCGCCCTCGTCCGCCACCTCCTCGCCCGTGATCATGCGGAAGAGCGTCGTCTTGCCGGATCCATTGGGGCCGACGAGGCCGACCTTCTCTCCCGCGTTGAGCTGGAACGAAGCGTCCACGAACAGCAGCTGGCGGCCGTACTGCTTTCCTACGCGGGTCAACGAGATCATGGGGTCAGGGCTTCCTTCGGACGCGCGCGGCCTGGGCGATCTTCTCGCCGATCAGCGCGATCTTGTTGTCGCGCAGCCGGCGTTCGTTCAGCCAGTACGGACTGGTGATTTCCTTGAAGGCGTGGATCGCGGCCTGGATGCCTTCAGCCCAGGCCACCGCAATCAGCTTGATGTCGCCGTGCACGTCACCCACGGCGAAGATGCCCCGGCGGCTCGTCTCGAAATACGGATCGATGCTGATGCTGCCGTCCTCGTTCAACTTGACGGCCAGCCGCTCGAACGTGTCCTTGGCCGAGAGGAAGCCGATCTGCGCGATGACCGCGGCGCAATCGAGGGCGTTCCCGTCGCTCAACGACAGCCGGATCTGCTCCCCGGCAAAGGCGGCGGCCGTGACCTCCGTCGACGCGTGCACCACGCCGCCCGCATCCCTGATCCGGGCGAGCGTGTCGGGCTTCCCGATCGGCGTCTCCTCGCGCACGATGATGTCCACCTGGCCGTGACGGCCCAGCACCATCACCGCGGCGTCGAGCGCGGAGTCGCCGCCGCCGACGACGGCGACACGGCGGCCTTCGTAGTCGCCGATGTTGGGAATCTTGTAATGGACGTTCTTCGAATTGAGCTGATCCAGCACGCCGAGCCGCCGCGGGTAGTGCAGCAGGCCGCAGGCGACGATGACCTTGCGGCACAGGTAGCTGCCCTGGCTGGTGACGACCCGCTTCAGCCGATCGTCGGACTGGACATCGTCGGTATCGTCGATGGAGACGAGTTCCTCGTTGAACCGGAACTGCACGAGAGCCTGCACGGCCTGCCGGTACGTCCGCTCCGACAGTTCCTCGCCCGAAATACCGTCGGGAAAGCCCGGGATGTCGACGATGCGCTTGTCGGAGTAGAGGAAGTGCGGCTGGCCGCCCGGCTGTCCCTTGGCCTCCACGACGAGCGTCGTCAGCGCGCGATGCGCGGTGGTGAGACTCGCGGCCAGACCGGCCGGTCCGGCGCCGACGATCACGACGTCCCAGTACGGGAGATGATCGAAGTCGAGATCCGCCTCGAGCGCCTTGACGCTGAAGTCCGCCATGCCTCAATCTTAGATTGATTCGGGATCGACTCGTATGGTTAACTAGAGTTAACCATCGCCTATATGAACGTCTCCATCAACGCCAAACGCCTGCGGGCCTCGCTTCCGGATGTCGTCGAGCGCGTCCGGAAGGGCGCGCGGTTCACGGTGATCTACCGGAGCCGGCCGGCCTTTCAGATCGTGCCCATCAACCACGGCGAGCAGCCGCCCGTCGATCTGTCGGACGATCCGCTGTACGGCGCCGCGGCCGTCGGCCGATCGCGGGATGGCCGGACGGCAGCCGATCACGACCAGCAGTTGTACAAGCCTTGAAGGGCGTATTCGTGGATACGGCCGGGTGGATGGCCTGTGCCGACAGCGCCGATCCGGCCCACGCGCGGTCCCGGGCGGCCCGCGACGCGGCGCTCGAAGCCGGCCAGCCGCTGATTACCACTGATTTCGTCGTGGACGAGACGCTCACGCTGCTCCGCCTCCGTCTGGGCCTCGATGCAGCCGGCCTGTGGTGGCGCCAGGTTGACGAGAGCTCGCGGCTCCGCTGGGAGCGCGTGGACGGCGAACGATTCGACAAGGCACGGGACTTGTTCTTCCACTATCGCGACAAGGACTTCTCCTTCACCGACTGCACCAGCTTCGTGATCATGCGCGAGCTCCGGCTCACTCACGTAATCTCCACGGACCGCCATTTCCGCCAGATGGGCTTCACGGTGCTGCCGGCAGCGCGCTCCCGCGCTCCCCGCAGGTAGCGGCGCACGAACGACCATGCCGCCGTCGCCCGATCTCCAGGACGTTCTCCACCGTTACTGGGGCTATTCCACCTTCCGGCCGCTGCAGCGCGAAGCGATGGACGCTGTCCTCGCCGGTCGCGACTCGGTCGTCGTGCTGCCCACCGGCGGCGGCAAGTCGCTGTGCTTCCAGGCGCCGGCGGTCATGCAGTCGGGCCTGGCGCTCGTCGTGTCGCCGCTGATCTCGCTGATGAAGGACCAGGTCGACACGCTCGTCGGCAACGGCGTGCCGGCTGCGCTCTACAACAGCTCGCTCGCGCCCGGCGAGAAGGCGGAAGTGGTCGCCGGGTTGCGCCAGGGACGCTACCGCCTGCTGTACGTCTCGCCGGAGCGGCTGGTCGGCGACGGCGGCGACGGCTTCCTCAACCTGCTGTCGTCGTGCGGCGTCAGCTTCGTCGCCGTGGACGAAGCGCACTGCATCAGCCAGTGGGGACACGATTTCAGGCCCGAATACCGCCAGCTCGGACGGCTGCGGCAGCTGTTGCCCGGCGTCGGGCTTCACGCCTACACCGCGACAGCCACGGCGCGCATCCGCAAGGACATCGCCGCTCAACTCGGACTGAACGATCCCGTCGAGCTCGTCGGGTCGTTCGATCGGTCCAACCTCGTCTACCGCGCCCTGCCGCGCGCGACGCTCAAGAAGCAGCTCACCGAGGTGCTTGCGCGTCATCGGCGTGAAGCCGGCATCATCTACTGCACGTCGCGGCGGGAAACCGAGGCGCTGGCGGATTGGCTGAAGACGATCGGGATTACCGCGCTGCCGTATCACGCGGGGTTGTCGGACGCGGAACGCAGCCGCAACCAGGACGCGTTCCTCAGCGAGCGCGCGGACGTGATCGTCGCAACGGTCGCATTCGGCATGGGCATCGACCGATCGGACGTGCGCTTCGTCGTGCACGCGGGATCGCCGCGATCGCTCGAGCACTACCAGCAGGAATCCGGCCGTGCGGGCCGCGACGGCCTCGAAGCCGAATGCCTGCTGATTTACTCCACGGCTGATTTCCAGAAGTGGCGCGTGATGCTCGAGCAGAACGGCGAGCTGACCGACGGCGCCAGGCGCCTGCTTCGACAGATGGAGGGGTACGCCACCAGCGTCGGCTGCCGTCACAAACACCTGTCCGAGTATTTCGGTGACCAGTACGACCGCGGACGGCTGCGCGGCCTGCGACTACTGCCTCGACGAGCTCGAGCCGGCCGCCGACCCGATCGTGCTCGCGCGCAAGATCCTCTCCGGCGTGGCGCGCGTCGGCCAGCGCTTCGGCGCCGCGCACGTCGCGAACGTGCTGCGCGGAGCGTCAACCGAGCCCGTCGTCCAGCGCCAGCATGACAAGCTGAGCACGTTCGGCCTGCTTCCCGACGCGTCGTCCGCCGAAATTCGCGGCTACATCGAACAGCTGTCCGGCCTCGGACTCCTGCGCCAGACCGACGATGCGTTTCCGGTGCTGGTGCTGACGCCGCAGGGCGCCGGGCTGCTGCGGGACGAGCACAGCTTCCCGGGCCTGACGCTGGCGCGTCAACGGCCCGCGCGGAAGGACGCCCCGCGCGCGAAGTCGCGGATCGAGGCGGAATCGTGGCAGGACGTCGACCGCGACCTGTTCGAGCGGCTGCGGGCCGTGCGCCTCGAGATCGCCCGCTCGCGCGGCGTGCCGCCGTACGTCATCTTCCACGACGCCACGCTGCGCGAGATGGCGCGACTCCGGCCGACCTCCATCGACGCGCTGCTCGCGGTGAAAGGCATCGGCGCCCGAAAGGCCGACGACCTGGGCGCGACGTTTCTCGCGGCGATACGCGGCACGGAACCGTGACTCGCCGCTCGTGGCTCAGAGGCTCGTGGGCTCGTGAAAGCTCCGACCGGTCACCGGGCACGGGTCACCAGCCACGAGTCATCAGCCACGAGCCACCAGCCACGTAGTCACGCCGCGGAAGCTTCCCGATCCAGATGTTCCCGGTGACGGTCCCGAGTTCGTACGCGATGCGATCCCCCCGCGGCGACCAGGCGGGATACCGCACGAACGTGTTCGCGGAGGTGTAGTTGGTCAGCTGATGCGAGATGCCGGTCTCTGGTGAGACCCACCATAGATTCCAGAGCCCCTCGCGCAAGGCGGCGTACACGATTCGATCGCCTGCCGGCGACCAGCCGAACGGCCAGCTCTCGTTGCGCGCGGCGGTCACGAGCCGCGGCGAACCTCCCGAGGCGGGCACGACGGCGACGTTGGTCGCGTCGTCCTTCTTCAACTCGAACGCCAACGTGCGCGCCATCCGGCGACCACACGGGAAATCGCTCGGGCCAGTCGCCGCTCGTGACGGCATGCGCCGTCCGCTCGGCGAACCGCCGCACGTAAAGGCGCGGACGTCCCGTCTCAGGATCGATCCGCGAGTACGCCGCGGACGAGCCGTCCGGTGAGACGACAAGATCGGCGGCGTTCAGCAGCGCTTCGTCTTCATCGTCATCAGTCCCTTCAGGCCGCGGCCCCTCGAGCAGCGTGGTTTCCCGCCGCGAATCGAGATCCATCTTCGCCAGGCGAACCGACGATGGACGGTGTACGCGGAAGACCAGTTGACGGCCGGTGGCGAGCCAGGATGCGCCTGCGTAAAAAACCGGATTGAAGAAGTCGCTGCTGGTGATCGGAGAAGCCGCGCCGCCCGCCGGATCCACCGTCCAGACCTCCGAGCCGGCGCCCGGGCGGCTGGTCCAGAACGCCAGTTCGCCGCCGCTCGGCGAAAACGCCGGGCGCGTCTGCCGCCGGACGCGTTCGACAGTCACCGCCGCCGGCGGCCCGGCCGTGCGATCGCCGGCCATCGGAATCGTCCAGAGATGGCTGCCCAGGGACAGCCCCGCCATCGCCAGGTGGCGACCGTCCCGGCTGATCGAGAGATGCCTGACGCTGCCCGCACCGGCTGCCATGATCTTCTCGGGCCGCGCCGTCGCCGCGCCCGTCACGGGCGACACAGGAATGGCCAGAATCGATTCCCCGCCGGTGGCCGCGTAGATGGTGCGGCCGTCAGGCGAGAACACCGGATCGAAGACGTCGCCCGTCCGGATCACGCGGACGGGCTCGCCGCCTCCGGCCGCCACCGTCCAGAGCCCCGGCTCGCCCGCCGCGGATACGACGAACGCGATGCGGCGGCCGTCCGGAGACCACGACGGCGAACCATGCGCGCCGATCGGCCGGCCGGTTGCCGTCAGCGCGCGCGCGTGACTGCCATCGCGATCCGTGACCCAGATTACGGACGGGATGTTCGCGCTGTACGCGAACGGCGAGACGTCGGTGCAGGGATCGGACTGGAACGCCAGATGCCGGCCGTCGGGCGACCACGCAGGGCGCGACCCGAACTCGCTGATCTTCCGCGGCGCGCCGCCCAGCGCCGGAACGGCCCAGATGCCTCCGAAGCGGCGCGAATGATACGCGATGAGCTCGCCGTCCGGCGACCACGCAGGCTCCACGTTCTGCTGCCGGTCGGCGGTCACCGGGCGCTCGGCCGCACCGCCGCTCATGGCACGTACGTGAATCTCGAACGCGCCGCTCTCGTTCGACGCATACGCGACGAGCCGACCGTCCGGCGACAGGGTCGGGAAGGCGTCGAGGCCGGGCGACACGGTGAGCTGCTGTGCCGGCATCGGGATCGGCGCATCCAGCGCTGAACGGTCCGCAGCCGCGTGATGCGACACGGCGAACACGGCGACGGCCGCAACCAGGGCAATCGCGGCGCCGGCAAACCCCAACGTGCGCGCGCTGCGGACACGGAAGCGATCGGCTTCATGCGGCGAATCCACCAGGGGAACGGGATCGGGTTCAGGCAGCCAGCGGTAGCCCCGCGTCGGTACGGTCTCGACGAACTGCGCGCCCCGGGCATCGTCGCCGAGCGCCTTGCGCAGCTGCGCGACAACGCGCGTGAGGGCGTTGTCCGTGACCGCCGTGTCCGGCCAGATACGGTCGAAGATCTGCTGCTTGGTGACAACGTCCGGGCGCGATTGGATGAGCAGAACGAGGACGTCGAACGCCTTGGGCTCGAGCTCGATTGGGCGCCCCGCACGATCGACGCGAAACGCGGCGAGATCGACGCACAGCGTCCCGAACGTGTACCGGCCCCGAGGACATGTCATTTCGACCTGACGAATTAGACGCGCCGCGTCGAATTTGGTTGATGCGGCCGCGATTTTTCAGGCGGCGGTGAAAACATCATCACAGGCGACGGGAACCATCACGACGCGAGACCGCGCGGGCCGCCATCGTCCCGGAGAAGGAGCACCGGGGATGCCAACGATACCGACCGCGGCGGCGCTTGCACTGATTGTTGGGACGAGCCTGGGACGAACGCCGGTGGCAACCCCCGCCTCGACCGCGGGCATCGCGTGCATCGAGCTGCGCCGGGCGGGCGCCGATCTCGTCGCGGTGCCCGTGCAACTCCTGTCGAGGAGCCATCCTCAAGCGAACTACCTGTTCCTGCTCGACACGGGATCGGAAGCGACGTTGATCGATGAAGAGCTGGCCAGATCGCTCGGCCTTTCGGCGACGAGCCGGACCACCGTCGAGACACCAGGTGGATCGGCCCAGACGGTCGCGTCGCGCGTGTCGCTGACGTACGGCCGCGTGCACGTCGAAGACCTCACAGTCGTGCACGACTCGCTGAGCTCAATCCGCGTCGTCGCGCCCGAGGTGCGGGGTGTGCTGGGACAGGACGTCTTGCGGCGGACGAACTGGTTGCTCGACTACCGGCAGGGTGTGGTGCTGCAGGATCCCGACGGCGCGATCGGCGGGCAGATCCGAGGCGAGCGGCTGGCGGTGAACTGGATCGGCGACCTGCCGACGGTTGGCGCCTCTTTCGGTCGCTCCACGCGGGTCCGCCTGGTGCTCGATTCTGCGGCGACACGTCTCGTGCTCTTCAGGCTGCCCATCGGCACTGCAACGGGCGAGTCGTCGCGGCTGCAGACGCTCGCCGGCCGGGTCGACGCCACGATCCTGTCAGCCGACGCGTTGCATCTCGGTTCGTTTATCGTGCCGCACCCGACGGCCGCCGTCGTCGTGCCCGGCGCCGCCAACGGAACCGCAGCCGGCGGGCTCCTGCCGACCTCGACGTTCGACGCGATCTATTTCGATCAGCAGGCCAGCGCAGCGGTCATCGCCGTGGGGAAAGTTGAAAGTTCAAAGTGCAAAGTCGAAAAGTAATGCGGTGCCAAATGCGCATCTCGTTCGCGGTACACTGTTGCCGTCGACTTTTCCACTTTCCGACTTCTGGCCTTCACTTTTCCACTTTTCTACTTTGAACTTTCAACTTTCCATATGTCTTTGACCGCGACCATCTACAACTTCGAAACCGAGCTGTCCGACGTGGACCGCGGCGTGTACGAGACGTTCAGCCTGCGCATGGCCCGGCATCCGTCGGAGACGCTCGAGTTCATGCTGACGCGGTTCCTCGCCTACTGCCTCGAGTACACCGAGGGCATCACGCTCACCGACGGCGTGTCGGCGGGCGACGATCCGGCTGTGCTGGTGCGCGACCTGACGGGGCGCGTGACCGCATGGATTGAAGTCGGCATGCCCGACGCGAAAAAGCTCCACCGTGGGAGCAAGCTCGCGCGGCGCGCGGCGGTGTACACGCACCGCACCGTCGGGAAGGTCCTGGAGGAGCTCCAGGGCCGGAATGTTCACCAGGCGGCAGAGATTCCCGTCTACGAGTTCGGCCACGGATTCATTGACAGCGTCGCCTCAACACTGCAGCGGCGGGAGCAAATCACGCTGTCGGTCACCGAGCGCCAGCTGTATCTCGACGTCAGCGGACGCACGTTCCCCGCTGAGATCACCGAGCACCGCTTTTCTTGAGCTCTGAGCTCTCTTGAGCTTTTCCTGGCCCCCAGCCCCTAGCCCCTGACCCTGTAAGACCGATAAGATCTCGTAATATATGGGGCGAAAGGGCTGGCTCCCATGAGAACCCGTCTCGCGCTCACTGCGTGTCTCGCCGTGGCTGCGTTCGCGCCGCTCGCGGCGCACCATTCCTTCGCCGCCGAATTCGACGACACCAAGCCCGTGAAGATGACGGGCGTCATCAAGAAAGTCGAGTGGACCAACCCCCATATCTGGTTCTACCTCGACGTGAAGAACGCCGACGGCACCGTGACCACCTGGGGGTTCGCGGGCGGCGCGCCCGGCCAGCTGATGCGGCGCGGCATCGTCAAAGATCAACTGAAGCTCGGCGAAACGGTTGTGGTCGAGGGCTTTCGCGCGAAGGACGGCTCGAACAACGCGTCGGGCGGGCGCGTGACGTTCCCCGACGGCCGGAACGTGCTGACGGCCGGCGCGCAGGACAGAACGCCGGGAGAAGCGCGATGAGCATCACGCGAACGATCCGTCTGGCCGTGCTGGCGCTAACGACCGTCTGCGCGTACGGCGTCGTCATGTCGGCCCAGAACACGGCCGCTCCGGCCGTGCCCCGGACGGCGGACGGCAAACCGGATTTCACAGGCACGTATCAGTGGCCGACGTATCTCGAGGGCGACGAACGGGGCCGGTCGTCCGCGACCGTCTTCGATCGAAAGCGCTTTGCGCCGCTCAAGCCCGGCGGCGAGGCGTTCCTCGAGCCGCGAACCGGCGTGCCTCGGCACGACGAGCCGCGCGACTTCTGCCTGCCGGCCGGGTTCCCCAGCGGCATGCTGTCCGGCAACGCGATGCAGTTCTTCCAGACGAAGAATCACCTCGTGATGGTCCACGAGTTCCAGCGGATGACGCGGATCATCCCGCTCGACGGGCGCCCCCACCGCAAGGGTCTCGAGCCGATGTACTACGGCGATTCCGTCGGCAAGTGGGAAGGCGACACGCTGGTCATCGACTCGGTCAACTTCAACCGGTGGGCGCTCGACGACTACTACTACACCAACTCGAAGGAATACCGGATGCATAGCGACGCGCTCCACACGATCGAGCGCCTCAAGTGGAAGGGCAAGGACACGCTGTCCTACGAGCTGACGATCGACGATCCGAAGATCTTCACCGCGCCGTGGTCGCAGGAGTTCCAGATCGTGGCCAAGCCGGAGTGGGACGCGGCGGGGCTGTACGAATATGTCTGCGAAGACAACAACCGCTGCCCCGGCGGAAAGTGCGGGGACGGGGCGAAGTAGGCCGGGCAAGGGGGATTGATGAGTGTGCTGCGCGTCGCCCTGTTCGCGACCATGGTCGCTTCCATTGTTTCGGTGACGACGTCTGCTGCGACGGCGGGCACGTCGTGCGAGGAGCTCGCAGCGCTCGCGCTGCCTGACGCGCACATCACGACGGCGGAAACCGTGGCCGCCGGAAAATTTCAGCCACCGACGGGCAGATCCAATCCTGTGTACGCGAGCCTCCCCGCGTTCTGCCGCGTGGCGGCGACGCTGACACCGTCGCCCGACTCCGACATCAAGGTGGAAGTCTGGCTGCCGGCGCCGGAACACTGGAACGGCAAGCTGCAGGCGGTCGGTAACGGCGGCTGGGCGGGCGTCGTCTCTTACGCGTCGCTGGCCCAGGCCGTCGCGGCAGGGTACGCGGGCGCGAGCACCGATGCCGGCCACGTCGGCAACACGGCAGCCTTCGCTGTCGGGCATCCCGAAAAAGTCGTCGACATGGGCTACCGGGCGGTCCACGAGATGACGGTCAAGGCGAAGGCGATCGTCAAGGCGTACTACACCGCGCCCGCGAAGCTCGCGATCTGGAACGGTTGTTCGTTCGGCGGCCGCCAGGGCATCACCGAGGCCCAGCGCTTTCCTGCCGACTTCGATGCCATCATTGCCGGCGCCCCCGCGGTCAACTGGATGCGCCTGCACGGCGCGCGAATGGCCATCAACCAGCGCGCGCACGCTCGCGAAGACGGCTATATCACCCCTGACAAATACCCGGCGATTCACGAGGCGATGCTGAACGCGTGCGACGCGTCCGACGGCGTCAAGGACGGCGTGGTCGAAGATCCAACGCGCTGCCGGTTCGATCCCCGGGTGCTCGAGTGCAAGGGCCCGGATGGACCCGGCTGCCTGACGCCGGGCCAGGTGGAGACAGCCCGAGCACTCTACGCGCCACTCAAAAGTACCAAGACGGGCGCGACCATCTTTCCCTCGCTCCTGCTGCCGGGGTCCGAGCCGAACTGGGCGACGCTGGCCGGTCCCGACCCGGTGAGCACGGCGTTTGAGGCCTTCCAGTACGTCGTCTTCAAGGACCCGACCTACGACGTCCGCCGATTCAACGTGGACGTGGATCTGCCCGCGGCGATGAAGATGGACGCCGGCGTGCTCAATTCAGGTGAGACGAACCTGAATCCGTTTTTCGAGCGCGGCGGCAAGCTCCTGATGTATCACGGCTGGGCCAATCCGCAGGTCCCGGCGATGAACACGGTCGAATACTTCGACGCCGTGGTGAAGCACAGCGGAAGAGCGGCCGTCGGCAAGTCCGTCGCGCTGTACATGGTGCCCGGCATGGCGCACTGCGTCGGCGGGCCCGGCACGGACGTGTTCGACAAGGTGGGCGCGATCGAACAATGGGTCTCGCGCGGCGCGGCGCCGTCGCAGATCACGGCCGCGCATCTCACCTACGGCATGGTGGTCCGCACGCGGCCACTGTGCCCGTTCGGCTACGTCGCGCACTACAAGGGCACCGGGTCGACCGACGAGGCCGCGAACTTTGAGTGCGCCGCGCGCCAGACCGCGCAGCAGAAGTAGCGCGGCCCTTTCAGGGCCGCGTCGGCGGGGCTGAAAGCCCCGCCCTACGGTTTGTATTCCGGATAGATGGTCTTGCGGCCGCCACGAAGCGCTTCCGCGGGGATGCCGAACTCCTTCGCCGCGTCCATGAGCCACTGGTTGGTGCCCGGCAGGTGGTGCGGCACGAACCCGTCCGGCCGGCCCGGGATCTCGTCGACCGCTTCGGCCGACACGCCGGCGAGTTCCTGTGTGAGGTTCTGGCGCCAGTTCGTGCTGCGGACCAGCGGCTCTTCGAGGTAAATCGGATCGTCCACGACGCTGACCACCGTCAGCACGTCGCCGTGGCGCACGATGTGCTCGGTGACCGTCGCGCGGTCGCTGGCCGGCACGCCGTTGCGCTGAATCCACCCGGCCTTGATGTGCGTGGTGTGAACGGTGAGCATCGCGCCTTCCCACTGGCCCGTCGAGAAGCCGGGCCAGGTGTGCGCGGCGTACTCCGGCGGATGAGGCCGGCCGTCCATCCAGATCATCCTGAGGTCGCTGCCCCCCGCGCCCGCGCGGTAGATCTTGTAGGCGATGAGCTGCTGCGTGTCGTCGTCCACGACCTTGGAAATCCGCATGCCACCGCCTCCGCGAGCCCAGTAGGCGGCGGGCGCGAAGATCGTCTGGTGCTCGCGCAGCGTGTTGATGGCCGCGTCCCACGAGTCGGCCCGCAGGCGCGCGGCGTCGTTGATCGGGAGGCCCGTGTAGTCGCCAACCCGCGGGCCGCCGCCGATCGCATCGTTGCGATGGTTGACGTCTTCGTGCAGCAGGTTGGCCCACTCGCCCGAGAGATCGTTCTGCGCGCGGGCCGGGCGGCCGGCGGCCAGACAGACAGCGAACGCGAGCACTCCGGCCGCATGTACACGACCTGCACGACGCATCGCAGTCCTCCTTGCTGAACGGCCGGCTCATTATACGCACTCCGAAGCGGCGCGCATTGTTTTCCGGCGGCAGGACGGCTCGTGGACGACGGGATGCTGCAGAGTGGAGACGTCGGCGGCACGACGTTCGACAAGCCCGGGAGCTACACCTACACCTGCAAGGAACACCCGTGGGTGTACCGGCAGGTGATCGTGGAATGAAGATCACGTACGAAGCCACGGAGGCACTGAGGACACCGAGATCTTTTCGACAAGACGGTCTCTGTGTTCTCCGTCCTCCGTGGCTCCGTACGTTATTTCGCTGCGGTCGTCGCACCCGCTTCTTCGGCGCGGGCGGCGGTCAGGATGTTCTTCATCCCGTAGTTGCCCTCGTGGCACGCGTACTCGAACGGCCGCTGGCTGTCGTCCACCTTGGTCAGGTTCATGCCGAAGGTCCACGGCCTCGCCCACGTGTGCGGATCGTCGAACGTCACTGACCACTCGACCGTGTCGGGCGCGATGATCTTGAACCGCTCGATCATCGTCAGGAATTCGCTCGAGCCCCGATATGGCGTCTTGTCGGTGAAGTTCGTCGTCTCGACGACGAGGGTGTTGCCCTCGAAGTGCCCGCGGGCATCGCCGAGGTAGCTGCGAATGCGCGAGCTGACGTGCGGGCGCGAATCGAGCGGGATGATGCGCGTCTCGTTCACCATCTCGTAGTGGATCGCGACGTAGCCGGGGCCCTGGTGAATCTGGTACGAGTTGCCGTAGATGGCCGGCATCATCGAACCCGGCAGGCCGCGCGTGATGCAGCGATCGTAGTAGCTGCGATCTTCCCAGGAATCCGCGGGGCCGTGCGCGCCGCGCGCGGCCGCCCGCGCCGCTGCACGGGCCTGCCCCTCCGCCGTCACCGGCGGGACTTTTCCGTCCGCCGGATCTGAGACAAGCCACGCGCGGCTGTTCACGGCGCCGTAGTTCTCGAACCAGTGCATCGGGCTCGTCGCGCCCGGAAACTCGCTGAGCGTCGGCGCGCGCTCGATGGCCTGCTTCTGCCGCTGCTTGACCATGTCGGCGAGCTCCGCCGGCGAGACGTCTTCGAGCTTCCGGCCTTCGAACTCTGCGGGCCGCTCGAACGGAATCCCGCTCTCGTCGCTGTTCGTGAACACGCCCGCGATGTCGGGATCGCCCCAGGAGGTGCGCGGCGGCGTCCAGTTCTTCGCGTTCTTCGGAGCCGCCAGCCGTTTCTTCGTGACCAGTTCATCGGGTGAAACCGGCGCCGCTGTTCTGGGCGTGGGCGTCTGAGCATTGGCGCCCGCGCCCAACCACGCCATCGAGACCAACAACACACCGGTCAGCCGCCGCACCCATCGCCCGTCCATGAGTCCTCCAGGGATCCGTCCGGACGATTATACGACCTGCCTAGCGGGTCTTCTCGCCCGGCTCTGCCTTGTCGTAGCGCGTGCCGTGCGACGCCACGGCCTGCCATCGGCCGTCCTTCTTCACCCAGACGTCGGTGAAGTGGTAGTGCCCGCTGGTATCGGCCCCGGCGTAGCGGCTCTTCTCTTCCTGACTCGTGAACGCCACCGCCACGTTCCCATACGCATTCACCGACACATCGTCGAGTGTCATCGCCTCGACGACGTACTTCGCGTTCTTGAGATCGTCGATCGCGTTCGTCCTGGTGTAGGTGTGGGCCGTCGGGCTGGTGCCTGCGAAGTCCTCCGCGAGCAGGCGCTCCAGCGCGGGGGCGTCCTTCTTCTCGATCGCGGCGACCCAGTCGTTCTCGAGCCGGACGATCGTCCCTGGGACGTCTTCCGCCGTAATCGATGCGGCCGCGACGGGCACGGCGGCCTGCGGTCCGGGAGCCGTCGTACACGCAAAGGTGCCGACGCTCAACGCGAGGGGGATGAACGCCAGCGCGTGATGTCTCATGATGCAACCTCCCGAGGAGAAGGCTGCAAGCGGTGTGCCCTGCAGGAAAGCAAGAAATGCCCGCACGGCCACGAGCGGTGATGCCGGCAGCGGGAACGATTTCACACCGCCGCGGAATCGTCCGCGGCCATTGCTACTTGTTGGCGCCGTCGCCGAACAGATGCTCGACGTCCCTGTTGTTCTCGGTGCAGACGTACTCGAGCAGGTCCTGACCGAGGATCAGGCGCGACGGGCTGTGATTCACCGTCCATGGACGGGTATATGCTTTGGGATCATCGATGGTGAGCGTGACCTCGAGTGTCCCGAAATCGCGACGGCGATACCGCTCGATCGTGTGCAGCGCATCGCTGTGCGGCCGGCCGGCGTTGTCCATCCAGGTGCGGTCGTTGATCCCGACCGTATCGACCACGAACGTATCGCCGTCCCATTTCCCGACCGAGTAGCCCAGCCACGATGGCTGCGGATCTTTCGGCAGTTCGCGTCCGTCGGTGAAGATCTGGCGGAAGGTCGTGAAGCCCTCGTACAGGATGATCGTCGTGCCGGGTGTCTGGAAAATCTTGTATGGATACGGAAGCACGAGGAGCTTCGGCATCCCCGGGACGCAGTGCGCGGCCGGATCGTCCTTGCCACGCGCGCCGTTCGCGCGGTCCTTCACAATCTGCTCGGCCCACGGCTGATACGGGATGTCCGGCGGCGTCATCCCGACGGCGAGATCCTGCAGCCCTCGTGTGTTTGGCATCCAGACGCCGGAGAGATCGGGATGTCCGTCGGCAGTTTTTGGCGCGGGCGCGGCCAGGTTGGGCTTGCCGTCGGCGCCCATCGGCACGTTGGGCGAGGGAGTCTTCAACCACTGCCCCGAAGCTGGCCCGCACAAAGCCGTGACGAACGCCATGGCCAGGGCGGCGCGGCATGCAGCGGGGCAAAGAGCCGATGAACGCATCACGACCACGATAGGATGGATTGGACCCCCGGCGCAACCGGACCAGTCGCCCCGAACGCCCGCATTCACGGCAGGCGTGAAGGCCTGCCCTACAAGGAAAACTTCTGCGCGGCGAAGAGGACCATCGCCAGCGTGAGCCCCGCGATCGCGCATTCCCCGACCACGCCGACCACAAGCGGGCGCCAGCCCTGCTTCATCAGCTCGCGCACGTTCGTCCGCAGCCCCACTCCCGCAAACGTCAGAAGAAACGCCCACCGCGACAGGTTCGCCAGGTCGGTCATCTGCTCTTTCGAGAACGCTCCCGCCGTGGCCATCGCCGAGATGACCAGGAATCCCAGCACGAACTTGGGGAACTTCTGCCAGAGGAACGCCGCCTTGTTGCCGATCGCCTTGCCCTGGTTCCGCTTCACCCAGTACAGCGCGTACCCCAGGACGACGAATCCGATTGTCGCGTTGCGCGCGGTCTTCGCCAGCACGGCGAACCTGCCCGCGGCGTCCGAGTAAAGCGCACCTGCCGCCGTGGCCTCCGCCGTGTTGTCCACGGCCAGGCCGACCCAGAGTCCGTAGGCGTTGTCGCTCATCCCGAGCCATCGTCCGATCAGCGGAAACACGAACAGGCTCACCGCGCCCAGCGCCAGAATCGCCGCCATGGCATACGAGGCGTCTTCATCGTCGGCCTCGATGGCGCCTTTCGCGGCGATGATCGCCGACACGCCGCAGATCGACGAACCGATGGACAGCAGGCTGATGAGTTTCGGGGACAGACCGAACGCGCGTCCGAGCGCCGTCATCAGGATGATCGCCGCGACGAGCTCGATCGCCACGCACGCGAGGCTCACGCCGCCCAGCGTGACGACGTCGCCCAGCACGAAGCGGACGCCGAGCAGCACGATGCCGGCTTTCAGCCAGAATTCGTACGTGTCCACGCCCGCGCGAAAAATCGCGGGGATGCCGACCGTGTTGGCGACCACCAGGCCGAAGATGATCGCCCAAAGCACATATTCGATGTTCGGCAGCGTCAGGTGGTGGGCCCGGCCGTAGCCGGCAATCGATTGCTCCGTTACCTTGCCGGCGAAGCCGACGACGGCCAGGAGCAGCGTGCCGGGAATGAGCTGCGCCCAGCGCGGCAGGCGCCGCGTGGCGGTGGCCGGATAGGTCAGCTCCATGCGGTCACCATGGGATGCCCGATACGATGCCGGCCTTGATCAACAGGACAGCCGCGGCTGCGGCCAGGACGGCCCACCAGTCGAGCGAGATGCGCACGGGGCAATCATACGCGGGGTTGGAGGCTAATGAGGTTGGAGGCTGGAGGTTAGGGGGTTAGGGCAGGGGTCAGGGGTTACAGGCTGGGGGCTGGCAGCTGCCATGGACGGCACGTACTCGGTGACGCTCACGTCGACGTCCATGCCGAGAAAGGCGGACGCCGCGCCGATGTAGCTGCCCCAGAGCGGCAGCGCCTGGCCGTGATCCCAGGCGACGGCGACGCGAATCAGATTGCGATTGCCGACGACGCTGTTGGTGGGATCGAAATCGACCCAGCCGGCGCCCGGGCAGATACACCTGCATCCACGCGTGGGTCGCGCCGCCGCCCACCGTGGCCGCTCGGTCCATCCGGCGCGAAGATGTATCCGCTGACGAACCGCGCGGCGAAGCCGAGCGAGCGGACCGCTTCCATCATGAACAGCGCGAAGTCACGGCAGCTGCCCGAGTGCACGCGCAGCGTGTCTTCGGGGCGCTGCACGCCTTTTTCGGGCCGGCGGACGTAGGTGAACTCGTTCCTGATGCTCAAGCGTCATCGCCGTCGAGCAGCGCCATCGTGTCGGTCGATCCGGTGGAGACAGGAAACGCGCGGCCCATCGGCTCACCTCGTCTCCCGGGTAGTGGCGGATCCAGCGCCCGTCACGAGGTCGGGAGCGTCGTCTTCCGAGTAGCGTGAACGGATAGGTCTGCGCGTCGATCTCGAGCGCGTAGTCGGGCAGCGCCGTCTCGAGATGCTCCAGCGTGACGGTGCTGTCGAAACGCAGCTCGTCGGTCGCGCCGTCGAACGTCGCGATGGCGACCGAGTTGTCGAACACGTCGTGGAGCCAGCGGAGGCTCGGCGGGCTGCGGGAGGATGTCGAGCCTCGTGCGCACGAGGCGAAGATCGTGGCTCTCGCGCGGGCGGAACATCATCCGATGCTCGCCGAGCCGCACCGGTTCCGAGTAGCGATAGACCGTGACGTGCCGCACGGTCAGCAGGCGCATGCCGGCGCTCAAGAAGTGCGCCGATCGTCACTCGATTTCGTCCGCCCAGACCTTGAAGCCGACCAGCGTGTTGGGGCCGAACGCGTTGCTGATCGCGACATCGGTCGCATCGCGGCCGCGCGCGATCAGGACGCGCCCGATGCGCGGCACGTTGTTCCTCGGATCGAAGGTGTGCCAGTGGCCGTCGACGTACGCCTCGAACCACGCGGCGAAGTCCATCGGACCGTACGGCGGCGGCATGCCGACGTCGCCGAGGTAGCCGGTGCAGTAGCGCGCCGGGATGTTCATGCAGCGGCAGAACGCGACCGCGAGGTGCGCGAAGTCGCGGCAGACGCCCTTCCGCTCGGTGAACACCTCCCACGCCGTCCGGGTCGAGCGGGCGTTCTCGTAGCCGAACGTGATGTGCCGGTGCACGTAGTCGCAAATCGCCTGCACCCGCTGCGCGCCGCCCGGCGTCCTGCTCGAACAGCGACCAGGCCACTTCCGACAGCCGGTCGGTCTCGCAGTAGCGGCTGCCGAGCAGAAACAGCAGGCACTCGTCGGGAAGATCCTGCACGGCGTGCTGCCGGTCGGACCGCGACGTCGGCTCCGGGACGCCCGAGTCGTTCACGATCGCCGTGGCAGACAGCCGCGTGCGCCCCGCCGGCGCCACGATCCGCGTGCACCAGTTGCCGAACGCATCGCGATAGAACGTCAGCGGCACCGACGGGTTCGTGGTGAGGCAATCGGGGACCACGATGTCGCTGGCGCGCGTGTGATGGATGTTCAGCATCAACATCATCGGCGTCGGCTGCGGACAGTCGTAGATCAGTTCGTAGCCGACTCGTAGCTGCATGTGCTTCGACTATAGCTGAATGGACGGGGGCTCGTGGCTTGTGGCTCGGGGTTGGTGGCTCGGGGTCGGAGCTCGGGGATCGGGTTGGTGGCTCGTGTCACGAGCCACGAGTCACGAGCCCCGAGCCATGAGTCACGAGACAGGGACCACGCTGACGCCGACGTACAGTTCGTGCGGGCCGCCGCCGAGCACGACGCCGCGGAGCGGGCTGACGTCGCCGTAGTCGCGGCCCCACGCAATCGTCACGTGGCGGGTGTCAGGGAGCACGGCGTTGGTCGGATCGAGATCGACCCAGCCGTTGCGCGGGCACCAGACCGACAGCCACGCGTGCGACGCATCGGCGCCGACAAGGCGGGGCTGTCCCGGCGGCGGGTCGGTCAGGAGGTACCCGCTGACGTAGCGCGCCGGCAGGCCGAGCGAGCGCAGGCACGCGATCTGCAGGTGCGCGAAGTCCTGGCAGACGCCGTGCCGCTCCTCGAGCACGCGCGTGACCGGCGTGGTGATCGTCGTCGAGCCGGGGTCGAACTGAAACTCGTCGTGGATCCGGTGCATCAGTGCCACGGCCGCCGCGACGAGCGGCCGCCGGTCGGTGAACGCCTCGCGCGCGAACGCCGCGAGCACCGGTGCCGGCTCCACGTAAGGCGACGGGTAGCGGAACTCCGACGCGATGTTGAATCCATCGTCGCTGCGGACGTCTTCCCAGGCCGGGCTCGCTTCCGGCTCGACGACGTCGTCGCGCGGCGATACCTCGACCACGCTATGGCTCACGACGCGCAGCTCCGAGTACGGCGTCAGAATCGTGAACTGCTCCTCGACATTTCCGTAGCAGTCGATGCGCCTGCTGTCGTTCGCCGGGACAGGATCGATCACGACGTGATGTTCGCGGAGGTGCTGCCGCGGGAGCGCGCGCGGCGTCAGGCACGCGACGTGCTGGGACGTGGATACGCGGCCCGCGTGGACGTACGTGGTCTCGTGCTCGATCTCGTAGACGACCGCGCCCGTGAACGGGATGTCGCCCGTCATCCCATCCTCATCGGCCGGCCGTCGCGTGCGGCAGCTCGTAGGCGTGGCTGAAATACCGGAGCGTGAGACGCGTCGGACAGGCCGAGCCCCGCGCGGAGACAGCTGCGCAGCAGCTCGTCAACCGACACGTGTCCGCGAACAGGTCGCCCTGGAGCCGATTGTCACCGCCGGCACATCCGTTCGAGCGCGTCGATGTCCGCCATCACGTCGAGCGCGGTCGCGCCGGGCAGCGCCGGCACGTGCTTCGCGATTTTCGCGAGCTGGAACGGCACCGAACGCGGGTTGTGCGCGTCGAACAGCAGCAGTTCGACCACGGCCGGCCAGTCGGGTTGGCGGGCGTAGCGCGCCCGGAACGTCAGCAGGCTGTCCGACAGCTCGAGCAGCCACTCGAGCAGCGCGGTGGCTGGCGGCCTCTTCGGGCTCGAGCAGTTCGAGCGTGGACGCCATCGAACGTGAGCCGCTCGAGATGCCGCCCGACGCTCAGAAACTTCCAGCCATCGTCGCGCGTCATGTGAGCCATCTCGAGACCGCCGACGGCGACGAGCGACACGATCACCTGATCGATCAGCTCGAGCGTGTCGTCGAGGTCCGCGAACGGGCGCGACGGCGCGGACGACGATCTCGTGGAGCTGCCGGAGCAGCCGCCAGTTGTCCGACGACAGGCGATCGCGGATGCTGCCGGCGGCGCGGACGGTCTGATCGACGTTGTACGCGAGGCTGCGGCGCGACCGCCGATCGAGCAGGTTGTCCACGAGCCGGACCGCGAGCGCATGCGTCGCGGCCAGATCGTCGAAGCTCTCGCCAGGCTCGGTGTCCGCCGCATCGCAGCAGGCCATGCGCTGAGACACGCGCGGAGAAACAGCGGCTGAAACAGCTCGGGGGCCGCCGGATCGGTCAGGCGGGAGAGCGACGGCGCGCAGGAGCCGCGCGGTGCTCTCGGCTCGCTCGGCGTAGCGGCCCAGCCAGAAGAGGTGCTCGGCGGCGCGGCTCGAGACGCTCGCGTCGAGCTGGACCGCGTGTTCGCGCGGGTGCCCGCCTGGCGGCGGCCGCCGCGTGGCCGTCCGGATCGGACAGCACCCACGTGTCCTTGCTGCTGCCGCCCCGCTGGGTCGAGACGATCGGCCGTCCATCGGCGGCGATGCGCGACAACCCGCCCGGCATCAGCGTGTAGTCGCCGTGGCCGTCGGCCGCCAGGAACACGCGCAGCATCAGCGCGCGGCTCTGGAGACGCCCGTCGTGCCACGACGGCGCGTGCGACAGCGGGAGGCGCTCCTCGACCACGTAGGCGTCGGGCGCGGCGCCGAAGCGGGCGGCCCATAGCTCGCGGCCGGCCTCGTCGAGGTCGTCGACGAACACTGGTTCCATCGACATGTTCGGGAACGCGGACTTGATGAGGCCTCCGCCTTCGGCGGACGCGGCGTCGAGGGTCAGCCGATCGCTCGGCCATCTCGTCGAGACGCCGGCACTTTCGAGCCGCTCGCCGAGCAGCCGCTCGCAGGCGGCCGGCAGCATGCCGAAGCAGCGCCGGCGATTCGAGCACGCTCGTGCCGAACGCGTTCGCCACGAGCACGCGTCCCGCGCGCCACGCCTGCACGAGCCCGGGCACGCCGAGCGTCGAATCCGACCGCAACTCGAGCGGATCGCAGTAGTCGTCGTCCAGGCGGCGCAGAATCGCGTGCACCTGGCGGAGACCGGAGATCGTCTTGACGAACACGCGATCGTGCCGCACGGTGAGGTCGGCGCCTTCGACGAGCGGAAACCCGAGGTGGCGAGCCAGGTACGCGTGCTCGAAGTAGCGTCTCGCTGTAGGGACCCGGCGTGAGCAGCACCACGTGCGGCAACGGGTCGTCGCACGGCGCGGCGCCGATGAGCGTCTCCTTGCAGCGTGTCGAAAAATGGCGCAAGCGGCTGCACGTGCAGATCGCGGAACGCGTCGGGAAACATCCGCGGGATCGTCGTCCGGTTCTCGAGCGCGTATCCGGCGCCGGACGGCGCCTGCGCGCGCGTGTTGACGACGCGCCAGCGGCCGGCGGAGTCGCGCGCCAGATCGAACGCCACCAGGTGCAGGAACACGCCGCCCGGCGGCTGAATGCCGTGGCACGCGCGCAGGAACCCGGGATGGTTGAACGCGAGGGCCGGCGGCATCACCCTTCGCGCAGCAGCTGCTGCGGGCCGTACAGATCGGCGGCGATGGCGTTCAGCAGCCGCGCGCGCTGCCGCAGGCCCGCGAGCCAGCGCGGCCCACTCGGCCGCCGGCACGAGGAACGGCAGGACGTCGAGCGTCCACGGGCGGCTCGGCCCGTCGGCCGCCGCATACACGTTGTAGGTGACGCCGTTGTCGTGAATCTGCCGTCCGATGCGCGCCTGGGCGCCCGCCAGGTGCGCCGGCGCTGAGGTCCGCGTGCGCGGCAAGCGAACGCCACCACGGCGCGCGGCGAGCCGTCGGCGTCCAGCAGCTCGTCGAAATGCCCGGGCGGAACCGTGTAGGCGGCGGTCAGCGCGGCGAGTTGTTCGTCCGTAACCGGCTCGTGCATCTAGTGTCGTTTAACCCGCAGGAGTAGTGCAGGCCTTCAGGCCTGCCGTGATTGTGGGCCCGCCGTATCGCAGGCCTGAAGGCCTGCACCACGACCGCTCGGTGCTACGACTGCTCGTACGCAGATCCAGCGTGTAGCGGAAACTCGCGGCTGCGGATCGGCCGCGCGGCCGCGATCGGGCCCCGGCGTGTGGCCCAGCCGCGAGAACCGGGCGAGCCGGCGGCTCTCGGCCTCGTAGCTGTTCACCGGGAACCGATCGTAGCTCCGTGCCGCCGGGGTGCATCACGTGGTACTGGCACCCGCCGAGCGAGCGCTGCATCCAGGTGTCCACGAGATCGAACGTCAGCGGCGCGTGAACGGGAATCGTCGGGTGCAGCGCACGACGGCGGCTGCCACGCGCGGTAGCGCACGCCGGCGACGTACTCGCCGTTGCGGCCGGTCGGCTGCAGCGGCACGGGCCGGCCGTTGCACGTCACGACGAAGCGGTCGTCGGTCAGGCCCGTCACGTGCACCTGCAGCCGCTCGAGCGACGAGTCGACGTAGCGCACCGTGACGTCCCGGCGGACTGCCCTCTTCGCCGAGCACGGGCCACGGCTCGAGCGCCTGCCGCAGCGTCAGGTGCGCCGCCGCGCAGCGTCGTCTCGCCGGCGAGCGGGAAGCGGAACTCGAAGTGCGGCAGGAACCAGTCGCGTCCGGATCGCGTAGCCGCGCGCGACGCGAGCTCCTCGATGACGTCCTCGAAGTCGAGCCAGACGAAATACGGCAGCATGAAGCGATCGTGCAGCTCCGTGCCCCAGCGCGACGAGCGGCGTCGTGTACGGCTCGCGCCAGAACCGCGCGACGAGCGCGCGCAGCAGCAGCTGCTGCGCGAGGCTCATGCGCGCGTGCGGCGGCATCTCGAACGCGCGCAGCTCGAGCAGGCCGCGCCGGCCCGCCGCCGACGTCCGGCGAGTACAGCTTGTCGATGCAGAACTCGGCGCGATGCGTGTTGCCGGTCACGTCGACGAGCAGATGCCGCAGCGCGCGGTCGATCGAGCCACGGCGGCGGCGTCTGCGTCCGGCGCCGCGGCAGTCTGGCTGAACGCGAGCTCCAGCTCGTAGACGCTGTCGTGCCGCGCCTCGTCGACGCGCGGCGCCTGGCTCGTCGGACCGATGAACAGGCCCGAGAACAGGTACGACAGCGACGGATGGTTGTGCCAGTAGGAGATCGAGGCTGCGCAGCAGATCCGGGCGGCGCAGAAACGGACTGTCGAGCGGCGTGCGCGCCGCCGAGCACGAAATGATTGCCGCCGCCGGTGCCGGTGTGTCGGCCGTCGAGCATGAACTTCTCGGTCGTCAGCCGCGCCTGGTGCGCTTCGTCGTACAGCGTCGTCGTGTGCGACGACGAGCTCGTCCCAGTCAGCGAGCCGGCTGGACGTTGACCTCGATGACGCCGGGGTCGGGCGTCACGAGAAAATGCTTCAGCCGCGGATCGTCCGGCGGCGGATAGCCTTCGAGCAGAATCCGCATGCCGAGCGTCGGCGGCGGTGTCCTCGACGCGCGGCCACGAGATCGAGGTAGTCCTCGAGCGCGGCGACCGGCGGCATGAAGATGTAGAGCACGCCGCTCGCGCGCCTCGGCGCAGAGCGCGGTGCGCACGGTCTTCGTCGCCGGACTCGAATCGCGCCGGCGCGCGGTCGTCATCGGCATCGCCGATCGCCGATTGCAGGCGCGGGGCCGCCGGCGCGCGGCAGCGGCGGACGCGGCGCCGTCGGATCGGCCTCGTGCACGTACGGGTAGTCGCACGTCCGCCACCCACGGCAGCGAATCGAGCGGCAGCCGATAGCCCATCGGCGAGTCGCCCGGCATGAGATACAGCCGCTCGTCGCGCAGGAACCACGGGCCGGTGCGCCAGCCGCCGCTCATCCGGCGGCTTGAGCGGCAGCGCGTAGCCGATGGCCGCATCGAGCCCGCGATCGAACACGCGGCGCAGGCGCGCGCGCTCGAGCTCGTCGTCGAGCCGCGAGTCGAACGGATCGACGTTGACCGGCAGCCGGCGCTCGCGCCACAGGTAGTACCAGACGTCCTCGTAGCCGGCCTGCACGTGCTCGGCGCTCACGTCGAGGCGCGCCGCGAGCGCGCGGATGAAACGCTCGGCGTCCGCCGCGGTGTGACCGTCGGGCGCCTGTTCGTCGGCGAACAGCGCGCGATCCCGCCACACCGGCTCGCCGTCGGCGCGCCAGTAGCAGCCGAGCGCCCAGCGCGGCAGCTGCTCGCCGGGATACCGCTTGCCCTGGCCGAAGTGGACGAAGCCGTTGGCGCCGAAGTGTTCCTTGAGCCGCCACAGCAGGTCCGTCGGCGCGCAGCCGCTTGGTCGGGCCGAGCGCCGTCGATGTTCCACTCGGGCGCGTCCGGATCGTCCGCGGCCACGAACGTCGGCTCGCCGCCCATGGTCAGCCGCACGTCGTGCGCGGCCAGGTCCGCATCGACCGCGTGGCCGAGCGAGACGATCGACGCCCACTGCTCGTCGGTGTAGGGCTTCGTCACGCGCGGCGATTCGTAGATGCGCTCGATGGCCATGCGGTGGTCGAACTCGACCTCGCACGTCTCGACTTCGCCGGTGATCGGCGCGGCGCTCGACGGCTCGGGCGTGCACGCGAGCGGCAGGTGACCCTCGCCGGCGAGGAGCCCCGACGTCGGGTCGAGCCCGACCCAGCCGCGCGCCGGGCAGGTAGACCTCGCACCACGCGTGCAGGTCGGTGAAGTCGCGATCCGTGCCCGACGGCCCGTCGAGCGCCTTCACGTCGGGCGTGAGCTGGATCAGGTAGCCGGAGACGAAGCGCGCCGCGAGGCCGAGCTGGCGGAGCAGCTGCACGAGCAGCCACGTCGTGTCGCGGCACGAGCCCGTGCCGAGCGTCAGCGTTTCTTCCTTGGTCTGGACGCCGGGGTCGAGGCGGATGACGTACTTGATGTCGCGCGCGAGCTCGCGGTTCAGATCGACCAGCAGGTCGATCGTGCGGCGGCGGCCGCGCGGAACGCCCGCCAGGTACCCGGCGAAGCGCGGCGACAGCGGTTCGGCGACGAGAAACGGCTGCAGCTCGCGGCGCTGCGAGTCTTCGTAGCAGAACGGAAAGGTCTCGGCGTCGGGTTCGAGGAAGAAATCGAACGGGTTGTGGACGGACATCTCGGCGACGAGATCGATCTCGACGCGGAATTCGCGGACCTTCTCGGGAAACTGCAGCCGCGCGACCCAGTTGCTCTGCGGGATCCTGCTGCCAGTTCACGAAGTGCGGCTCCGGCGACACGCGCTGCGAGTACGCGAGGATCGGCGTGCGGCAGTGCGGCGCCGGGCGCAGCCGGACCAGCTGCGGCGACAGCGTCACCGGGCGGTCGTACGTGTAATGCGGTGACGTGGCGAAGGGCGACGTTGATGCTCACGGACCTTTGATTATCCCGTGCCGCTGCCGCCTCATACAATCAGTCTGAATGTAAGACGCGCGAACGCTGACGCGTCACAGCCTCCGGAGATCCGGCAGGCCCGCCATCGACGCCAGGTCGCGCGGGTCGATCTGCCGAGTCGCGCCCGGGCCGTCGAATCGATACGTGGTCCGGCTCACCGGGCCGGTCACGGTCATGCCCGTCGCGCCCGTGTACTGGTACAGGGCTTCGCGCGACGCCGCCCGGCGCGACGGAACCGCGTCAGCCAGCTTTCCGTTCGACGACGCCATCGCCCGCCGTTGTCCGCAGCACGCCATGTGTATGCTCCTCTGAAAAACGTTCGACCAGAATCGCCCCGCCCGACGCCGCGAGCCACAACAGCACGCGTTCGGTGGGCGTGGCGCCGAGGGCCCAGGCCACCGGCGCCGCCATCCACAGACTCAGACAATAGAAACAATCCATCAGCCGGCCGAAAAACCCCTCGCCCGCTGCCCGCCGGAGCGTGACGACCACGTCCCAGGGTCCGTCTTCGGCCTGAAACAGGTGCGTGAGCCGCCACACACACAGAACGCCGAGCAGCAGACGATAGAGGTCAGACTCAGTCACCAGTCACCAGTCAGCAGTCGGCAGTCGGCAGTCAGCAGTCAGCAGTCGACTGTCGGCAGTCGACAGTCACCAGCCACCAGCCACCAGCCACGAGCCACGAGCCACGAGCCACGAGTGTCACTTCGTTCCCGGGGCGATGAGGCAGAAGCCGACGAACTTGCCGTTGTTCTGCCAGTTCGACACGCAGTCGACGATCGTGCGGTCGTTGGTGAACAGCTCGATCGTGTAGCCGCACGCCGGCAGCCCGGCGGTGTTGTAGGTCCACACGCCCGACTTCGTGCCGGCCATCGGCAGGGACGGGTTCGGGTACGACAACCCGTTGCCCGTAACACCGTCGATCGTGAAGCCCGAGGTGGGCGACGGCGTCGGCTGCGCCTGCAGGCTGAAACCGCCGAGATGTTCGTCGGTGACGCTGTAGGTCCCGCAGATGACGTCGCCGATCGCGAACGTCTGGCAGTCGGCCGCCGGGATGCACGGGCCCACACCGCCGGGCATGTAGCCCGTGATGGAGAGCGCGGCCACCGGCGCGAGCTGATCGAGATCGATGACGACGCTCTGCCGCGACGTCCCGTCGAGCGTGCACAGGATCGATCCGGCCGGATACGCCGTGGTCAGCGTCTCGTTCCATGCCGTGACGGAGATCTGCCACGTGCCCGTCTTGCCGGTGCTGTTCCAGACGGCGAGCAGCCCCTGCGGCGAGACGATGCGCCAGCCGGCCGGACCCGGGTTGGGCGCCTGCCAGGTGTAGAAGCCGCCGGGCGCGTTCTGCGTGAGGGGGAAGCTCGTCACCACGCCGCCGCCGATCTGCTGTGTGGCGGTGAGACCGAACGGATCGGTGAGGATCTGCGGGCTGCCGATGAGCGCGTTCGTCGCGGTGTTGATCTCCTGCACCGTGATCTGGTACTTCGGCATGCCGGTCAACGGGTTCGTGAACAGCGGCGCGCCCGGGATCGCGCCGAAGATCGACACGGTGTCGCCGAACGGGTGATCGCCCGCGCCGGGGTACGCCCAGCCCGATTCCTGATCGATGCTGCAGATGTCGACGAGGCAGACCGAGGTCAGGTACGGCGTGAAGTCGCCGATCGGCGTCGTGACGCCTGGATTGAGGAAGATGCGCGTCTCGAGCCGATTACCCCACGTCGGCACGTAGTCGGGATCAAATGGCGGCGGCGCCGTGTCCCACGACAGGATCGCGCGCACCTTTGCCGTGACTGGTCCCTCACCGCACGGCTTCCGGTGCGCGTTGAGATTGACCGGCTGATAGACCGCAAAGCTCAGGCCTTCTTTCGGGATCGCGTTGATGTCGTGGACCGTGACCGACGGCGTGCCCGCCCACTCCCAGCCGTTGCCCCAGTCGATCCAGAACGCGACGTATTCCCTGCTGCCGGCCGTGCACGGCCCACCCAGGTATCCGGACGGCCGCTTGATGGCGAGCGTGCCGACAAGCGCGTCGGGCGAGCCCGTGCCTTCGTCGAGACCGATGCACTCGAGCTGCTCGTAGTCCGTGTTGCCGTTCGTGTTCGCCAGCGCCGCGATCACGGCGGCGAGATCGATCTTGAGGCCGCCGAGGTACTCGCTCATCACGCCGAGCTTCGCCGGGTTCAGCGTCGCCTGCTGAATCGACTTCTGCAGGAACCGGTGCGGCTCGACCTTCGCCCGTTCGTATTCCTTGTGCAGTTCCGCCGCCGTCAGCACCTTCGGCGCCTGGAGCTTCACCGTCGCGTCGGCAGCAATCAGCCCGGAGAGCTCCGGCGGCAGCTTCACTTTCGCCACCTCGAGAACCTCCGGGAAGTCGACGATGAACTTGAAGCCGTCGATCTGGATGCGGGTCTCGAGACGATTGCCCCAGACCGGGTTCGCGTTCGGCCCGGCCGGCGGCGCGTTCCACGACAGGATGGCGCGCACGAGCGGGAGGTTGTCGAAGATGCACCATTTCTTCGGCGGCTCGATGACGAGGCTCACCGCGTACTCGAGCGGGTGCGGCCCCGGCACGTCGTAAACGGAAAAGCTTGTCGTGCCCTGGGGCAGCCACGTCGCGCCGTTGTCGTACGACACGAAGAAGCTGACGTACTCGAGCGATCCGTTCGTGCAGATGCCGCCGTTGTAGCCGCCGGCCTGCTTGATCCACACGACGCCTTCCAGCCTGTTCTGCTGGGGGTTGAAGCCGACGCACTTCAGCTCCTCGTACGAGCTGTTCGAGACGATCTTCTTGACCGGTTTGAGGGGGCTGTTCTCGATGTTGCCGAAGTAGTTGGGGTTCGAGAGCAGGAGCGGCAGGAACCGCCTGCGTTCGAATTCAAAAGGAAGCTCGCCGCCGGGTTCGTCTGTCTTCGCCATCGGACACTCCTTTGCTGAACTGGACGCAGAGGTAGTGACCGGACGAAACCGTACGTTTCACCGACGAGCTTCTTAGGATCTTCTTAGCTCCTCCCGGAGATCTCGGGCCCGACAATATAGGAATGACCCGCGCGCCGGTTCCCGGCGCATTCGGCACGATGCCGGATTCGGGCGGAGGGCTCGCCCACGCGCATGCCGTGGCGCAGCGCGTTGCCGTGACCGCGCTCGTGCTCGCCGTGTCGCTGGTGTCGGCGGAATACGCGGCGCGCGTCGTGTTCCGCGGCGCGCATTCGAGCGGCAGGGCCGGAGACTTCGTCGCGACGCACGGCGGCGGTCCGGCGATCGTCATCAACAGCCTCGGCTTCCGTGAGCGCGAGGTCCTGCCCAAGACTCCGCGAACCTACCGGATCGCCATCGTCGGAGATTCCTTCACCTGGGGCCAGGGCATCGAGGCGCCCGAACGATTCTCGAACCTGATCGAGGGCTCCCTGGGGCCGGGATACGAAGTGCTCAACTTCGGCCGGCCCGGAGACGACATGCCCGAGCATCTGGACGTCCTCGAACAGGCGCTCCACGCGTCACCGGACTTCGTGCTGTTGCAGCTGTACATCAACGACTTCGAAACGAAGCAGATGCAGCGGCCAAGGCCTCACCCGCTGCTGCCCGGTCCGTTCGATCGCAGCCTGGAGCGGTCGTCGGTGCTGTACGACCTGATGAACCAGGAATGGGGCGTCCTGCAGCCGCACCTGGGCCTCGTGGACAGCTACGAGGAGTACATGGCAAAAAACCTGCACGATCCCAGCGTGCCGAACGCACAACTGGCCTTCGGGATGTTGAACCAGTTCATCGATGCCGCACGGCGGGCGGGTGTGGCGTGCGGAACGGTGCTGTTTCCGGCGCCCGACGCAATGGGCCCACACGGATCGCATTACCCGTTCGGCTATCTGCACGACCGCGTGGCGCTCACGTGCGCCAACCAAGAGATCCGCTGCCTGGATCTGCTTCCGGCGTTCTCGACCATTGCCGATCCGCGCACCATGTGGGTCAGCCCGTTCGACGCCCACCCCAACCGGATGGCCAACGACCGCGCCGCCCGGGAAATCCTCCAGCGGTTCCGATCGAGCTGGCCCCGTCAGATCGGATAAAGGCGCCTCCCCACGGGTACCTGGCGCTATACTCTCCCCATTGCTCGGGGCCGACCGGCGCTGGCTGGCCGAGTCGAACGGAGTCGATCGATGCGAACCCGGTTCTGCACTGCCACGCTCCTCGCCGCCGCCGCGCTGGCCGTCGCCTGGGGCGTCATCCCGGTCGCGGGCCAGACCGCGGCCTACCGCGCGCCGCGAACGGCAGACGGCAAGCCGAATGTGAACGGGATCTGGCAGTCGCTCAACGAAGCCAACTGGGACATCGAAGGCCACTCGGCGGGCCCGGGCCGTGTCGTCGCGCTCGGCGCCGAAGACGCCGTCGTTCCGGGGCTCGGTATTGTCGAGGGCGGGCCGCTGCCGTATCTGCCCGCCGCGTCAGCCAAGAAGAAGGCGAATTTCGACAAGCGCCTGACGATGGATCCCGAGATCAAGTGCTACCTGCCCGGCGTGCCTCGCGCCATGTACCTGCCGCAGCCGTTTCAGATCGTCCAGAGCACGAAGGTCATCATGATGGCCTTTCAGTACGCCGGCGCGGTTCGCACCATCTACATGGACGACCACAAGGAAGCGCCCGCCGACAGCTGGATGGGCTGGTCGAATGGACACTGGGAAGGCGAGACGCTCGTGATCGACTCGACCGGGTTCAACGACCTGAGCTGGTTCGACCGGGCGGGAAATTTCCACAGCGACGCGCTGCACGTCGTCGAACGGATTACGCCCGCGGATCCGGATCATCTGAACTGGGAAGCCACGATCGAAGACAAGGCCGTGTACTCGCGTCCGTGGAAGATGAGCATGACGCTCTATCGGCGGAAGGAAAAAGGCGCGCGGCTGCTGGAGTTCCGGTGCGTCGAGTTCGTCGAGGATTTGATCTACGGGCATCTTCGGAAGGTCCAGAAGTAGCAGAAGTAGTGCAGGCCTTCAGGCCTGCCGTGCAGGCCGTTGGGGCCTGCCTGAAGGAGACGTCAGATGAAGCACCGAACTCTGGCGACGTGGTCACAATCGGTCGGCGTGCTGGTCGTCGCGATCGCGGTGAGCGCGCTCGCGGCCCGCGTGGTCGCAGGTCAGGCCTCCTCCACGAAGCCGCTGCCGGCCGCGCCGGCCAAGGCAGCCCCCGCCGCAAAAAAATGGACCCTGCCCCGTACGCCGGACGGCCAGCCGGATCTGCAGGGCTACTGGACCAATTCGACCTACGTGCCGCTCGAGCGGCCCGACAAGGTGACGAAGGCGACCTACACCGAGGAGGAGTTCGCCGCCGTGGTCAAGGAGGCGGCCGCTCGCGAAGCCGAGCAGACCGAGCCCGGCACCGTCGCCGACGTGCACTACGACTTCACGCAGTTCGGCCTGGACAAGAGCCAGTCGGCCTTCGTCAAGAACGACCTGCGCACGTCGCTCATCGTCGATCCGCCGAACGGCAGGATGCCGCCGCTGACGGCGGAGGGCCAGAAGCGCGCGGCGGATCGCGCCGCCGAGCGGAGGCGCATGGGCGCGACGACCGACGCCGTGCAGAACATGCCGGTCGGCACGCGGTGCCTGATCATGGCTGGCTCCGGGCCGCCGATGATGAACGCCGGGTACAACAACAACTACCAGATCGTCCAGGGTCCCGGGTACGTGATGATCCTCGTCGAGATGATTCACGATGTCCGCATCATCCCGATCGACCCCTCGACGGGCTCGGGGTCGTCCCGAGCCACGTCGAGGGACGACAATCGCGCCGCGGCGCTGCCCGAGAACATGCGGCAGTGGATGGGCGATTCGCGCGGCCACTGGGACGGCGATACGCTCGTCATCGAGACGACGAATCTGAACGGCAAGAACCCGTTCCGCGGATCCAGCGAGAACATGCGCGTCACGGAGCGCATCGCGCGCGTGGACGCCGACACGCTGAGCTACAAGTTCACCATCACCGATCCGGCGACGTGGGCCACGCCGTGGACGGCCGAAGCGCCGATGACGAAATCGGTCGGCCCGATCTTCGAGCACGCGTGCCACGAAGGCAACTACGGCGTGACGAACACGCTCGCGGGCGCCAGGCTGGAAGACAAGAAGGCGGCCGAAGGCGCCGCGAAGAAGACCTCGAACTGACCGTCGGGCATAGGACACAAGGAGGAGCGCGTGCGAACGAAGCATGTGGTTGTCGGCGTCGGTGTCGGCCTGCTGATGATGGCCGGCCAGGTGCGGGCTCATCACGCGTTCTCGTCGGAGTTCGACGTGAAAAAACCCCTGACGCTGAAGGGCATCATCGTCAAGTGGGAGATGATCAACCCGCATTCCTGGTTTCACCTCGAGGTGAAGGGCCCGGACGGCCAGGTGGTCGAGTGGATGATCGAAGGCGGCAGCCCGAATTCGCTGATCCGCCAGGGCATCACGAAGAACTCCATCCCGATAGGGACCGAGGTCACGATCGAGGCGTACGCGGCGAAGGACGCCACGAACAAGGCCGTCGGACGGAACTTCATCCTGGCCAACGGCAAGCGGCTGTTCGTCGGGTCGCCGGGTTCGCCTGACGCCCCGCCCGAGGCGGCGGCACCCGCGGCGCCTGACGCCACGGCGAAGTAGCGCGTTTCAGGAGAGTGCGAGCCGGCGCCCGCCGGCTCGCGCTCCGTCCATTCGAGTACTCCTTCAGTCCTGCCCTGAGCGTCCGGATCGAGCCGCCAAAGGTCACCGCCGTTCGGCGTACCATAGGACAACCTGCGCCCGTAGCTCAGCTGGATAGAGCACCGGCCTTCTAAGCCGGGGGTCCCGCGTTCGAGTCGCGGCGGGCGCACCACTATTTGCGGATTGCCTAACCAGCCGGCACGCTCCCACCCCATCCGGTTCCGGAAGAGGCCGTGAGAACCCTCGGACGTTCGCGTGAGTAGCCGCGAGGTATGGGATTCGCGTGGGGCACGTGCGCCGATCTAACGTGAGGATTCGGGAGTAGACTGGCTCACGACGCCCAGAGCGGCCAGGTGTCACGGTCGCAGAGGGTTCATGGACCAGATCGGTCAGACCGGCGCGGTCAGTCGCTTGCTTCAGGCTTGGGGCCGCGGCGATCTGCAGGCACGCGACGACCTGGTGCCGGTCGTCTATCGCGAATTGCGCCGCAGAGCGGGCGCGTATCTGCGACGCGAACGGCAGGACCATACGCTCCAGCCAACGGCGCTCGTCCATGAGGCGTACATGCGGCTCGTCGGACAGGAGCGCGTCGCTTGGCAGAATCGCGCGCACTTCTTCGCGATTGCGTCCCAAATGATGCGCCGCATCCTCGTCGATCACGCCCGCGAACATCAGGCAGCTAAACGTCCCGGCGCTGGCGTGAAGGTGATGCTGGACGACAGGATCGGCGCCGCCCAGCCTCGAGAATGCGAGTTCATCGCGCTCGATCAGGCGCTCGTCGAGCTCACGCGCATCGATCCCCGACTAGGTCAGATTGTCGAGCTCCGGTATTTTGGCGGCCTGTCGGAGCAGGAAGTCGGTGAAGTCCTGTCGATCTCGCGCGCGACCGTCACGCGTGAATGGCAAACGGCTCGGGCGTGGCTCTATCGGCGGATGACGACCGGTCCTGTCGGAAAAAACGCGTGACGTACGCTGCCGGCGACTGGGATCGCGTGAAGCAGGGTATTTCAGGCCGCGCTCGAACAGAGCCTCGAGACGAGGTTGATGTTTCTCGACAAGACCTGCGGCGATGATGCGGCACTGCGCGAGGAAGTCGAGTCGTTACTACGCGCGCACGAGCAGGCGGGCAGCTTCGCAGAGCACGCGGCCGCTGACGGCCTCGCGGGCCGTCCGCTGCAGCGCGACGATCGCCTCGGCTCGTACGAGATCATCGAGCTGTTGGGCGCCGGCAGCGGGTGCAGCACCACGCTGCCGCGCCGCTCAGCGACGCGATTCCGACGCGTTGCGCACCATCGTGGACAAATCGCTCGAGAAAGTTCCGGCGGGATCGGTACCAATCGATGCGCGATCTGGTGGTCGATCTCCGCCGACTGTCACGCCAGACCGTCGAGACCCGTGCGCCGGGTTCGTAGAGGAGCCGAGACTACCGGTGGTCGTAGGGGGGATTGGTCGATCGAGCTCGTACGCTCCGAGGTCGGGCGCGCGACCGGTGAAGTCGTCGTTGATGGTTGCAAACGACGCCCTCATCGATCGCGGCCGACTGTGGTCTCAAGCGGAACTCCCCCTGCGCGACAACTCAGTGCTCGGGCCGGAGGTAGAGATTGGCGGCACGCTTACCAATCTGTCGACCGTAGTCGGTCCCTTCTTCGACCGATTTGCGGAAGTGAAACCCGATGAGGATGCGCGAATACGCATTCTCGGCCGCCGCTTGGGAGAAGCTGGCGAACGAGCGGAGCACGGGTGACGGGTCGCTGCAGGTGCGAGCAGAGAGCGTCACGCCACAGTCCTCGAAGGTGATTCGGTCGGTGCCGAAGAACTGCTTCAGCACTTCCGCGGCCGCACCCCCTTCAATCGAGTGACCCGAGGCGTAGTCCTGGTTCGCAGGAGTCGGGCGCAACGGCGTCCAGGTCGGGTCACCGATCGTGTCTGGATTGCCGTCCGCGTCCCCAGCCTGAATAGCGGTGACCGGTCGCCAGTAGTTGTAATGGTTCTTGGTAGAGACCATGGCGATGTAGCCGTCCGCAAGCGCCAGGTTGAGCAGCCCGAATAGCCGGGCGTTCTCCCAGAGGTCGAGTCCCCTATCCGCGGAAACCGTTCTGGCAATCCGGTTCCACTTCAGCGGGGAGCTTTCATACCAGAAGAGGGCGATTTCGGTCTGGTCGGCCGTGCGTGCGCTGGGAGTGGTGACATCGTCGCCGCCGAGAGATTTCACTTCGTTGAAGTCAACTGTGTACTTCTTCTTGTCCACCGCGTAGGGCGGCCCCGGGCGGAACTGTGAGCTGTGATTCAGGACGAAGGGGATGACGTGTTCCCACACTTGAAAGGCGATGAACGGGGTACCCGGTGTGCATTGGTACTCCCCGGGATTGGTGTCCTGCGGGCACGCGAAATTGAGAAATGGCCCAACCGCGCCGTCTCCGGCCCTCAGGTGGAGGATCGCGGCAGCAGCGGCCTGTCCCACGGCGATACCCTGCGCCTTGGCCTGATCATCGCTCGACCGCCGCCGCTCCGCCCGCCCGGGGATCGCGGCGAGCGCCGCTGTATAGGCGGCTTCGACGCTTGCGACGCCGGCATTGATGCAATCCTGAGTGACGAGCTCGAGAGGCAGTTGAGCGATGAGCGGGACCAGGACATCTCGTGCCGCCGCCGCAACGGCGGCATCCGGAGAAGCGCCTGGTGTCGCGCGCCGATCGAGGGCGTAGGGACGAGAGCGACGGTCAATCGCATTGAGGGCATCGTGGATGGCGACGTGCATCATGGCGTAGATGCGCGATTCGTGGAGTGGATCGTAGGGTGGGAGCGATACAGGCCGCCGTGGCAGCCACACCGGCGTTTGCGTTCCAGTCCGTGACTGCGTCGCCGGCGGCCGCGGCGTCGGGGACCGTGGTGAGCGTTGCCAACAACACGAGAGCGATGCCGAGAAGCCAACCCTTTGTCGTGTGCCTGTGCATGAGATTCCTCCTTTGTGATGTGGGGTGCAAGTCGAGTGAGAGCAAACACATGCAAACCCTTCGCATTGCGTATCTCCTTTCCAGAGTTCACCAAGACGCTTGAGCAGAGAGCCGGCGATTGTGGCGACGACGTCATCGCCGGGCCGGCCCGGCTGTCTGACGCTGCATGTCGTCCCCTTTACCTTCGGTAGCGCACTAGTCGGCCGTTCTTGATGTGCTGTGACGGAACGCGGAAGAACCATGCAAACTGCCTCATGGGGTTCTGGGAGCGTTCTCTCTTCGGCTGCAAGGGACCGCCGTCTTGGTCGATCTTCGATACGCCGTGGCTGGGATGGGACGCGGCTGGGCCGTGCGCGTGGGATCGGTCTAGGCTGGACAAGGACTACCAGCGCGAGGGTCCGACCGGAAAGGTCTTGTTGATATCCGGAAGTCACCGGGGCGAATAAGCCGCGCTGCTTGGGGAACTGTGCTCGCCGGCACCCGTGTCGGCCTGTCGGCTGCCGTTCCGTTTGTTGGCCAGCACGCGGTCTCGCGACCGGCGAACCTCGCGAATGTCCTGCGATGCCGGCTCGCTCGCCTGGAGAAACGCTGACGCTTCGGTCAACCGGAGAAATGCCAGCTGCGCCTCATAGGCCTCGGCCTCGTCCGGACCGTGTCGGAAATGCCACGCTTCGTGCACGATGATCGATGCCAGCCTCAACAGACACTGGTCCTGATCCGAGCGAGTGGCGCTCGCGCATCGAAACGTGCGGCTGCTGGTGTACACGAAGATGCGGTCGCCCGTGCCGTGCTCGTCGTAGACCGTCCAGGCTTCGGCGTCCGGCGACACCATCCCCGGCAACGCGGCTATCAAGACAATCGGCAAGTGCCGGAATAACTGTGGACCAGCCAGCTGGAGCGCCCTCTCGAGCACCGCGCGCACGTCTGCGGGTGTGCTGTCCGCCGCTCGGATAGTTGCCGGCGGGCACCACATTCCGACGACAATGAACAACCAGGCCATATTCCGCATTGCGTCCCCTCCGGGAGGGCGTTCCGTCGAGTCGGAACGCGCTGGGACGTGACGCGGAAAGCGGGGGAAAACTGCCTCAGTTGACCAGGCGGTCGGGTGGTTCTATAAGGAGGGGCTCGTCGGTGGCCCGCGTCAGGCCGCTCATTGACCGAGGTGCGTCATGCACAGCGAGGCGGACCGATGGCAGCGCGTCCGGCTGGTCTTTCAGGCGACGCTCGATCGCCCCGAAGCCGATCGCGTTCGCTTCCTCCGCGAGGCCTGCGCCGGTGATGCGGACCTGCGACAAGAGGTCGAGTCACTCCTGGATGCGCATATGGCCGCGGCGGGACACTTCATGGAGTCGCCCGCGATCGAGGGCCTGGACCCGTCAATGGCTGACCGAGTCGTCGATGCCGCGCGAGAACCGACGGGGCGTTGGGGCTCCGGTCGAAGTGCCGCGATGACGCAGATGCCGCCAGGCAAGCGCCTCGGGCCGTACGAAATCGTCGGCCTGGTCGGCGCCGGGGGCATGGGCGAGGTGTATCGGGCGAAAGACACTCGTCTCGAACGGGTGGTGGCCATCAAAGTGCTGCCAGACGGGGGCACCGTATCCCCGCAGACGCTGGAACGCTTCCAGCGCGAAGCACGAGCGGCCTCCGCGCTCAACCACCCCAACATCTGCACCATCTACGACGTCAGCGCCGATCCGCCGTTCATCGCGATGGAGCTGCTCGAAGGCGAGACGCTCCAGCAGCGGCTCACGCACGGCCCGCTGGACGTTCACGCGTTGGTGGAGATCGCCGTCACCGTGGCCGACGCCCTGGATGCCGCGCACGACAAGGGCATTGTGCACCGTGACATCAAGCCCGCGAACATCTTCCTCACCGAGCGCGGGCCGAAGATTCTGGATTTCGGGCTCGCGAAGGTGACGTCAGGACCGGCTTCGATCGACGTCGCGTTCCGGGCGACGCGTTCCGACGAGGTGCCCTTGACCGAACCCGGTAACACGCTGGGGACGGTGTCCTATATGTCGCCAGAACAAGTCCGCGCGCAACCCTTGGACGCACGCACGGATCTCTTCTCGTTCGGCGTTGTGCTGTACGAGATGGCGACCGGCATGCGGCCCTTTCGCGGAGACAGCACCGGCGTCGTCTTTGATGCCATTCTCAACCGCGCGCCTGTGCCTCCGGTACGCCTCAATCCCGACGTGCCGGCGGAATTGGAGCGCGTCATCGGCAAGTGCCTCGAAAAAGACCGAGCTTTGCGCTATCAGCATGCGTCGGACATTCGCGCCGACCTGCAGCGTCTGAAGCGGGACACGGGTGCAGAGCCGGTGATCACCCGAGTGCAGCCCGACGCCACGACGGACCGCGCGAAGCGCTGGCAGATCATGGCTGCGGCCGCCGCAGCCGTACTCGCGTTTGTCGTCGCGGGTTACGTGTATCGTCGCCGATCGCCGACCCTCACGGAGAAGGACGCGATTGTTCTCGCCGATTTCACCAACACGACGGGCGATCCGGTGTTCGACGGCGCGCTGCGACAGGGATTGTCCGTCCAGCTCGAACAGACGCCGTTTCTCAGAGTCATCGCGGGCGACCAGCTCACGCAGACCCTGAAGATGATGGAGCAGCCGCTCGATGTTCGGTTGACGCCAGGCCTGGCCCGGGAGGTCTGTCAGCGCACAAGCGCGACCATAGAAATCGAAGGCTCGATCGCCATCCTGGGCAATCAATACGTGCTGGGCCTCAACGCCGTCCGGTGCGCCACCGGCGACGTAGTGGCGCGGGCGCAAGTCACGGCCGACAGCAAGGAACACGTGCTTCCCGCCCTCGGCGCCGCCGCCTCCGAGCTGCGCTCGAAGCTCGGTGAATCGAGGGCGTCGCTCAAGACGTATGACGTGCCGCTCGACCAGGCCACGACGTCGTCGCTCGAGGCCCTGCAAGCCTACAGTCAAGGCGTCCAGACGAGTTGGAAGGGAAATCTGTTGTCTGCGATCTCCTCGTTCCAGCATGCGGTCGAACTCGACCCGAGTTTCGCCATGGCATACGCATGGATGGGAATCTCGTACGGCAACACCGGCAACAACGATCTTGCGGCCAAGACCCTCAAGAGAGCCTACGAGCTAAAAGACCGGACGAGTCAATACGAGAAACTCGGCATTGCCGCGAACTACAACCTCTTCGTCACGCGAGATCTTGAAAAAGCCGTGCAGTTCTTCGAGCAATTGACGAACACGTACCCGAAAATGCCGGACGCGTGGGTCGGACTGGGTGTCAACTACGCTTCGTTAGGCCGGTATGACCAATCACTGGCCGCATTCACGGAGGCCGGCAAGCTCAATCCCTCTGCCATTTCATATGGATCTGTCGCCCTGAGCTACATGCTGCTGAATCGTTTCCGCGACGCGCAGGAGACGATTCAGCAGGCTCGCGCCAAGCACATCGAGCCCTTCGTGGCGTACACGACCTCATACGTCTTGGACTTTCTTCAGAACGATCCCGTGGAAATGGCGGCACAACTGACGCACCCGTGGACGGATGTGCCACCAGGAACCAAGGAAGACCTTCAGGGCGCCACGGCTGCGTACCGCGGTCACCTTTCCCAGGCTCGCGATTGGACCCGGCGCGCCGTCGCGTCGGCCATGTCCGCCCAGCTCAGAGACGTCGCCGCAGGTTTCAAGGTCGAATCCGCGTTGCGGGAGGCCCTCTTCGGGAATCTTGGGGAAGCCCGGGAGAATGCGAGGGAAGCGACCAGGTTGTCTCCGGACCCGGACGTGCAGGGCGGCGCGGGGCTGGCGCTCGCGCTTTCCGGTGATGCGGCAGAGGCACAATCGCTCGCTCATGATTTGAACGAACGATTCCCCGGAGCCACCTTCGTTCGGTTCGTCCACTTACCAACGATTCACGCCGCTTTGGCGCTCCGGCAAGGCGACGCGCAGAAGGCCGATGAGAGTCTTGGCATCGTGGCTCCGTATGAACTGGTGAACCCGACGATGCTCCCAGTCTACCTGCGTGGCGAAGCGCACCTGGCCGCACATAAGGGCAGGGAGGCTGCGACTGAATTTCAGAAGATCGTCGACCAGCGTGGCCTTGTCGGGAACGGTTTCATCGGTGCACTCGCGCATCTTGGGTTAGGCCGTGCCTATGCGCTTGCGGGCGACACGGCCAAGGCAAAGACGGCGTATCAGACGTTCCTGACGGTGTGGCAGGCCGCCGACTCGGACCTTCCCGTCCTCAAGCAAGCCAAGGCGGAATACGCCAGGCTGCAGTAGTTCCGCATTCAACCTCGCAAGGCACCGCGTAAGTCGCTCGCGTGGGTAGCGCCGCAACCGCCTGAGAACAAAGCCGCTTCGGACATGCGCCACTGCTCTTCTAAGCCGGGGGTCCCGCGTTCGAGTCGCGGCGGGCGCACCATTCCTTGTTAAGAGTTCGCCGATTTCTCGAACAAGATAATCGACACGCGAACACAATCAAACAAGTGTCCGGTCCTGCGAGTTCGCGCCAGAACTCGCGCATTCCGCGATCGCTGATTTTCCGGGCAGATTCGGCGATCGCATTGTTTGGCGGATGGAAGGCGTTCCGAGAATCCTTTCGCAAAATGTTCTGCGGCTCGAGCGCGGCGCTCCGCGACCGGCGCAACGGGAGTCGACTGACGGGCCCAACGAGGAGTGTCACAAGACGCGTGCACTATTCCTTTTGGTCCTCGTTGATGCTGAACTCGGCTCTTGGAGCGGAGGCTGATTGCTTCCTCGCCAAATCTGCTTGACACGCCGTTTGCGAGTGCCGAGACTAACCGTTGCGCTTGCGCTTCAAAGGGCGATCGTGGCCAGTCTTCTGAATTGGGGAGCAGCGTAGTGCCAGAAAGGGGCAGCATGCGCGCTGTCTGCGCCAGTGTCTTTGTCCTCATCCTCGCAACTGCGGCAGCCGGCCAGGTCCGTCCCGCTGCGCCAGCGGCCGAGTACCGCGAATTCACGTCGAAGATCAACGGACGCGAATATGCCACCTGGGTCCTCTTGCCGGATTCGTACACGAAGGATGCCTCACGGCGCTTTCCGGTGGTGTACGTGACCGACGGACAGTTGGTCTTTCCGATGATGTCGTCGATCTATCGAGCAATGTGGCTCGGCAACGATCTTCCGGAACTGATCATCGTCGGGATCGACAGCAAGCAAGTCGACACTTGGAACGCGTTGCGGTTCGTCAACCTGACTCCAACCCGTAGCCTGAAGCGGGAAGCCGAGCTGACGTACCTCAGCGGAGTCCACACAGGCGAGGGGCCCACGTTCCTGCGTGTTCTGACAGAAGAAGTGTTGCCCGACATCGACCGCCGGTACCGAACGAGCGATGACCGCACGCTGACGGGGTATTCGCTTGGAGGGCTGTTCGGTGCATACACGCTGTTCCAGGCACCCAACATATTTCGGCGAATGATCCTTGGCAGCCCGGCGTTTTACTGGGACGACACCGTCATCTTTAAGATCGAAGAACAATTTGCTGCGGCTCGAAAACCGCTTCACACGCGGGTGTTCATTGCCGCGGGCGGAGCGGAACCGCCGCCGATGATCGAGCAGTTGCAACGGTTCGTATCAGTCGTCAACAACCGACAGTACGACGGTCTATCGCTCGAAAGTCACGTCTTTGATGACGAGACGCACATGTCGGCCGAGGCGCCGATCGCCGCGCGCGGGTTGCGTGTGGTTTTTCGCGAATCTCCGTCGAAGTAACCCAGCCCGAGCGAAGGCTGGGCTGATGGGTCACGGAAAGATTCATAGCGGGCAGCGACTCTCGCCACGGACTGCCAAGTCGCGATAAACGCGCTAGTGTTTGCCGGGGGCGTATGCGCTCGCTTCACAGGCGAGCGATTCACGGGCAAGTCGTTCATCGCCGTCATCTTAGCGCACGCCGACCTCGTAACGCCCGTAGCTCAGTTAGATAGAACATGGGACTTCTAGGTCTGGGTCCCGCATTCGAGCCGCGGCGGGCGCACTCCCATCTTCGGTTCATCCAGACCCCGGCAACTTTCAGGTTCCGTCAGGGACACGGCAACCTCTCGGTGGTCATCCGCGGCCTGCGCTCCGATGATGCGTGGGATGCGATCAGAGTCCTCGGCATCGCGAAGGTGCGCCAGCGGCTTTCCATTCCTCGAGCCGCTGCCATAACTCGTCGCCATTCCTGATGACGTGACTGCTCTGCCTGAGCGCCGGATGCCATTGCTCAGGCAAGTAGCCGGTCGGCATTTCAGTTTCAGAGTTCACAACCCACGACGCTTCCGGGCGTCGTCCGGCAACACCACCGAGCCGATCACCGACGGACTGTGCAATGCCGCCGACGAGTTCAGCCACCGCACCGTACGTCGCCCGAAGTTGTGCCGCATTCAGATACCCCACGATCTCGTTCAATAGGATCGTCGAGGTGTGACGATTGTCGTGAACCGCGGCACGACGTCTTTTCGGAGGGTGGGACGACTGTTGGTTGGCGGCGGCACTGTTGCACAGCGAACAAAACCGCGCGTCTATTCCGTGCTTGCACGATTCAGCCATGGGCACCACTGCGTCTTTGTCAACGAACTTGAACCGGTCCAGCTTTCGTGAATGCACGGCTCCGGCCATCCCCGCTGATTCGATTGGAACGATGCGTGCTGTTTCGCCCTCGGGGTTCGACGTTGCACTCGTCGCTTCTCTCTTATCGGCACGGTTCGATTAGCTGTCAGATTCGCTGCATTTCTGAACGTCGAAGTGCGCACCCTCTCAAGTCACGGTCGCTTCGTCACACCGCCTGAGAACGGCGAGAGCGAATTGTCAAGATCCCAGACTGCAAGTGACGCACAGAAATCATGCCGAACTGGCGAACTGCTCGCTGGTGGCCTTCAGGGGCTTTCGTGCGCAGAAAGATGCCCCAGCCGTAGGCGACGAGTCGCAGGGCGTCGAATAAGATTAACCACAGGGGCGGCTACCGGATTCGCTTGGAGCGACGCGGATATCTCTCTCGTCAGGCTTCTGAGACCGATTGCCCGCGCTCGCCTCCCGTGTTACCGTGCCGTCGCTTGCTTGAGGGAGACCATGCCCAAGATCAAAACTTCCGCTCTTGCGTTGTTTGGCATCGTTTCGCTGGCGTCCTGCCTGCTGCTGGCACAGACCCAAAGGCCCGGGGAATATCCGCGGGGCGAAAAGCCTTCTCCGATGATGAATTTTTTCGTGACGAGCGTGCCCGTCGGCGACGGCGGCAATCTCGGCGGACTGGCCGGCGCCGATGCGCATTGCCAGACGCTCGCAACGGCCGTCGGCGCCGGTAATCGCACCTGGCACGCCTATCTGAGCACGCAGGCGCGGCCCGGCACGCCGGCAGTGAACGCGCGCGACCGCATCGGCAAAGGCCCCTGGTACAACTTCCGGGGCGAAATGATCGCGCAGGATCTGGCGCATCTGCACGGCGATACGATGGAACTTGCCCATCAGGGAAATAATCTGAACAAGCTCACCGGGCTGACGGAAAAAGGCCAGATCGTGCCCGGTCTGTACGACTACAACGATCCGCGCGACACCGACTGGGAATACGCCAAGAACACCCGGTTCTCCAGCCGGCATGAAATGCTCACCGGCACTCAGCCCGATGGCACCGCGTTCACCGATAGCCAGGATCACACCTGCGATAACTGGACCAGCAACAAGAGCCCGGATCCCGGAAGGTCCGGCGGCGACCTGAATGCTTCCGATGGCCGGCTCAACGCCCAGATCGGTTTTCCCGACCGCAACGGCGGCGGCAACGGTTCCTGGAACTCCGCGCACGGCACGCGCGGCTGCGCCCAGGCGGATCTGCCCAAAACCCACGGCCAGGGCCTCTTTTACTGCTTCGCAACGAACTAGGATGGCGAACACACTCATGACCAGGCGGCGCGCCTACGTTGTCCTCGTGTCTACCTTGGTGCTGGCATCCTGCCTGCTGCTGGCGCAGCAGACCGTGCCGACAACTCAGTACAATACCCAGGGCGTCACGCCGCCGCCCGGCAGCAATCCAACTCCTGCCAAAATGACTTTTTTCGTCACCAGCGTGGGTATCGGCAAAGGCGGAAACCTCGGCGGACTTGCGGGCGCCGACGCGCACTGCCAGGCGCTTGCGACGGCTGTCGGCGCCGGCGGTCATACCTGGCACGCCTATCTCAGCACGCAGGCTCGTCCCGGGCAGCCCGCCGTCAACGCGCGTGACCGCATCGGCAAAGGGCCCTGGTTCAATTGGTCGTTCGCGCAACTGGGCGCGCCGCAGAACGCCCTCATTTCAGTGGACCTCGCCGACCTTCACGGAGATACGCTCATCCAGGCGCAGCGCGGCAACAATTTCTTCAAGCAGTCCGCGCGCAACGAGCATGGGCAGGTGATTCACGGCATCGGCGATCCGCCGCCGATTCAGCACGAAATTCTTACCGGATCGAAATGGGACGGCCGCGCCTACACCGATAGCGCCGACCACACGTGCAACAACTGGACGAGCAGCTCCACGGGTTCCGCGCAGGTCGGCCATTCCGATCGAATCGGCAATGGCTCCTCCTGGAATTCGTCGAACGCCACCAAGGGCTGCAGCCAGGCCGATCTGGAAAGCACCGGCGGTACCGGCCTTTTCTACTGCTTCGCCATCAACTGATTTCGAACCGACAGACGCGGGATCCAGGCTATTGCCCGAGCCGGACCTGAATCCGGTACTCGCGAATCGGCGAGTTGTAGAAGTTGCCGAAGTCCGGCGCGCCTTGATTGGCCTGGACGTCTACCGGCAGGAACGAGTTCAGCGCGTTCGCGAAGCGGATTCCCACCCACGCGTGCACCTTCGCCACGCTCACCCGCCGTTCCACGCCCGCGTCGACGCGCAGATAGGTTGGAAACCGCTGCTCGTTTCTCGGCCCGACGAAGTCGAGCGTATCGTTGACGATCGAATACGGCAACCCGCTGCGCCAGTCGAACGTGCCCAGGACCATCCACACGCCGTTCGGCATCGCTCGGCCGTGGACGAACAGCCGGTTGGGTGCGTCCGCCGTCGCCGGCGCGTAGGCATTGGCTCCGATAATCGGCTGGAGCACCGAGTCGTAGAAATCGACCAGGTCGTTGAGATCCTGATGCGCGGACGAATGGACGTACGACGTGGTGAGGTCAAGGCGCGTACCGCGCATGACGTGCACGTTCACTTCCTGCTGCAGGTAACTGGATTCGCCGGTGCTGCTCAAGAGCAGCGCGCCGCCGGTGCCCGTCCGGACAGGATCGACGACCAGCTCGTGACTGCCTTGCCGGCCGAGGACGCTCAGGCGCACGGCGAACGTCCGGTTCAGACGCTTGTCGTAGGAGACGTCCCAGGCGGTGCTGCGGGCGGCCTGGAGGTTCGGCTGGGCGACGTGCGTATAGAGCACGGCGGGGCCGAGCGGCGTGACACCGTCCGTGTCGTACCGCGTGTCGAGTGAGTCCTCGAAGTCGTCGAATACCCCCGCAACGAGCGGCGTTCTCTCGTAGAACACGCCGACGCCGCCGCGAAGTACGGTGTTGCCGGTGTCGTCCAGCAGAACGGCGGCTCCCACGCGCGGCGTCGCGCCGATGCGCGTGGTGATCGCGTCGCGATCGAGGCGCCCGCCGAACTCCACCCACCACCGCGTGCCGGGCTGGACGCGGTCCTGCGCAAATGCCGCGAAGTCCGTACCGTGAACGGACTGCTCGGTCGGGCTGCCGAACGTCAGCCCCCTCGCCAGTGTGCCGTCGGAGCGTCTCACGAGAACGGGTCGACTGGCGCTCGTTCCCTCGTAGCCGGTATGCAGCAGGTCGATCCCGGCCTTCAGGGCGTGCACGCCGAGAGGACCCTTGCGCGAGCCCGACACGGTTTCAACCCACTGAAACGACGTCGTGCTCCGGTTCTGGCGATTGAAGAAATTTCCGAGCGTGTCGTCCGGCAGGAGCTCCATCGTCGCCGCGCCCTTGCCCTGGACCGAGGTGTCGAACGTATGGAACGCCAGCATGCTCTCGAGGAACGTCTGGCCCCCGATCCGGGACCGTTCCGTCATCATCGCGTGGCCGAAGCGGTTGTCGATGTCAGGGGTCGCGGGTGGCGGCGTGAACGTGCCGAGCGTCGCGTTCGACACGCTGCCGGGCACGAACCCCACGCTGACCACCAGCGATTCGCTCTCCGACAAGTTCGCGTCGATGCGTGTCAGCGAGCTGACCCAATTCGTCGTGCGCAACTCGTTTTCTGGACGGCTGTTGATGTCGGTCGTCTGATAGTAGTACTGCCCCGTCTGCTCCAGGAAAACGCGATCCTTGACGACCGGGCCCCCGAACTCGAGGCTCGGCTTCCACGCGAGAAGGCCGGTCGCCTCGAACACCGTGTTGCGTTTCACCCTCAGGTTCGGCTGGAAATTATTGAGGTGGATCTTCCACTCCTCGCCGGCGCGCCGCGTCTGGATCATGACGAGGCCAGATGAAAACCTGCCGAACTCCACTTCGTACGGGTTCGACACCACCGAGACCGAGGTGATGCCGTCGGACGGCAGCGTCACGCGCGACAGGTTGGTCGCCGGATCGACCAGCGTCGCCGCCCCGAGCTGCAGGCTGGCCTGGTTGGGCCGCGCGCCGTTGATGCTGTCCCCGCCGCTCGTTTCGATCACGCCAGACGTCAGGCGGACGGCGGTCTGGATGCCCTCGCCGGGCGCGAGCATTTGTGTTTCCTTGTTGTCGACGGTTTCGGTCGTGGCGAGCGAGTCCGACGCTGACACGACCGTCCGCGCGACGACATCAACCTGCTCGGCGACCGCGAACGGCAGGTCGAGGGTCAGCGAGACCGTGGCACCCGCGGCCACCGTCACCGACATCTCGACCGGCTGAAATCCGTCGAGCGCGGCGGTGAGCGTGTACCGGCCTGGCGGAAGGCCTGGAATCAGAAATGTGCCATCGCCGTCGGAAACCGGCGGGGGCAGATCTCCGCCGGCCTCGCCCTTGACGACCACGACGACACCCGGCAGCCGCACCGAGCCGTTCTGCGTCGAAACGGTTCCCGCGATTGTGCCGGTCTGGGCGCCCGTCTCCTCGGCGCGCAGGTGTCCCGCGCCGCCCGTGGTGACGATCAGCCATAGCGCCGCGCGAAGGACGAACCACAAGGATCGAGTCAAGCCACGAGTGGACAACGATCTATTGTCAGTCGCCCGGCGAGCAGCCGCAATGACAATGCAGAGTAGATGTCGGATCGCCCTGCTTCACACGGCCGTCATGACCGCGAAGCCGCGCGGCCCCGCGTTGGTGTAGGATGTCATCAGGTCGTCCAACCGGAGCAATCGCATGAATGTCCGCCACCTCGTGCCGTCCGTGAGCCGCCGGCTCCTGGCCATGGGATCCCTCATGTTGGCGGCCGGCCTGCAGCAGCCGGTTCACGCGTCAGGCGTAGACCTCTCGAAGTTCAAGCGCATCGAGCCGCAGTACATCGCGGCGCTGGGAGACCCCGGGGCCACCTCCGGCAACGGCGCGCAATCATGGGGCCTCTGGAGCCAGGACCCGGGCCCGCGCGGTTGCAAGCTGGACCGCTACGATCAATTGAAGGCGGCCGGCGGCGTGGCGCCGGCACAGTGGAAATTCGACGCTGCGGACTGGTGGCTGGAGGAACACGGCTTGATCATGGAGAAGCCGACCTTTCCGCTGCCTGCCTGGGAAATACCTCGTCACGGGCGACCGCACGGTGACGACCGTGCTGACCATTCAGCCCAAGGACAAGGACGGCAATCAGCGGTGGGAACTCGCCGACGGCGCGACCCTCTACGATGTCACCCATCTCGGATGCCGCTCCGCACGCTACACGCCGGCGACGGCTAACAACTCGTGCTCGCCCGCCAACGTGCGGACCACGGGTTTTCCGGTGAATCCAGGGGCGGCCATGCCCGCCGTGAACGGCTGCCGCAAGCAGGACTACACGGTTCTCATCGTCGTTGGGCTGCCCGCCACTCACTGAGTGGCAGCACGCAGGGCGCGACCGCTCGCCACGGCAGCTCGCCGAACTGATCGTCGTTGCTCGACGCACTCTCGCATCGTGCCCTCCGCCTTGTCGGGCGAGGTGGCGGTGACGACGGTGTCAACTCCTCCGGGGATGCTCCTCAAGTAGCCGCGGTCCCTGGCCTTTCGCGACACACCGGTCACGGCAATCCGCCGATGAGCAAGGAACTCGGAAGCAGCTTCCTTCATCGTGGCCACCTCCATAAGGATTCGCTGGCAGGATCTGTTTTCAGTTCCCGAGAGGTGTAGCGTCATCGAGAGGCTCCCGTCGCTTGCGTTGACGTCACCCACCGCCTCGCAGATCGTCTCGATGTCCGGTGACGAAAGGCGAGTGTGGCGAAATTTTCGCACCACCTCTTATGATTTGCGGATGAAAGCCGTTCCAAGACCGCATCGTGACCGGCGCTAGCCTGCCGTCATCGTCCACGGCGTGGGAGAAATCAGCGTCCACGCTCGTGGCGCTGCTTGTGGCCGGCGCCTTCTTCATGGAGAACCTGGACGGGACCGTGATTGCCACGGCCCTGCCTCAGATGGCGCAGACGTTTGGCGTCAGCCCCGTCGATCTCAATGTTGGAATGACCGCGTACATGCTGACGCTCGCCGTGTTCATCCCGGTCAGCGGCTGGGTCGCGGATCAACTGGGCGCCCGAACGGTATTTGCGTCGGCGATTGGCCTGTTTACGCTGGCCTCGATTCTGTGCGGCATGAGCAGCGGTCTCCGGGAGTTCACGGCCGCCAGGATTCTGCAGGGCATGGGCGGGGCGCTGATGGTGCCCGTCGGCAGGCTCGTCGTGCTGCGGACGACGGAGAAGAAAGACCTGGTGCGCTCGATCGCCTACATCACGTGGCCCGGATTAGCCGCACCAGTCATCGGTCCGCCGGTCGGCGGCTTCATCACCACGTATTCTTCGTGGCGCTGGATCTTCTTCTTGAACGTGCCTCTCGGCATCATCGGCATCGCCCTCGCGCTGGCCTGGATCGAGAACGCCCCAGGCCACAGCCGCCGGTTCGACTGGCTGGGATTTGCGCTCGCTGGATCGGCGTGCACGTCGATCATGTACTCGCTGGAACTTCTCGGACAGCAGAACGTTCATTGGGCGACGGCCGGATGGTTTCTCGGGTACGGGGCGTTCGCGGGCTGGGCCGCGGTGTGGCACATGCGCCGCACGCCGCATCCGCTGATCCAGTTCGACGCCCTCAAACAGCGGACGTTTGCGGTCGTGATATGGGGCGGATCGCTGTTCCGGCTGGCGATCAGCGTGTCGCCCTTTCTGCTTCCGCTCATGTTCCAGATCGCGTTTGGCCTGAACGCGTTTCAATCAGGACTGCTGGTGCTGGCGCTGTTCGCCGGCAACCTGTTCATGAAACCCGCGACGACGCCCATCCTTCGAGCCTTCGGCTTTCGCCGCGTGCTGGTCGTCAACGGGCTGGTCACGGCGGCGTTGATCGGCTCGTTCACTCTACTGACCCCGAACACGCCGACGATGCTCATGATCGCACTGCTCTTCGCACACGGCCTGTCCCGCTCGATGCAATTCACCGCCATCAGCACGATGGCGTTCGTGGACATTACGCCGGCCCAGATGAGTTCCGCCAACAGTTTCTTCACGGTCATGACGCAAATGAGCATGGGCATGGGCGTCGCCGTCGGAGCCCTGACGCTGCGCCTGGCGGCCTGGCTGCGCGGCGGGCCCTCGTCCGCGCCGACCATCACAGACTTTCACCTCGCCTTCGGGATCGTGTCGGTCGTCGCTGTGCTTGCTGCCGTGGACTGCCTCAGCCTGGATCGGAACGCAGGCGCCGAGGTGAGCGGGCACGCGCGCGGCCCCGCGTCTTAAACGGAAGGAACTATTCCACTCCCGCGTTTGGCGGGCCGAACTCTCGGCCTGCTTCGGCAGCACCCTCGTCAGTGCTTCGGCGACAGGAATTCGAAGCCGACTGAGGCGCGACCGGCGTTGCCAATATTCCACTCCTGGTCAAACTAAAGGCTCAGGTTCGCGATCGGGGGTTGTGCAGTTCTTCGGCGAGCTCAACTTGGCAGCACGCCGACTTTCCGGCGCCCACGGTTTTGAAGTGGCCCCACTGCTTCCGTTGCTGTAGATTCGGTGCTGGCGCTCCGATGCATTCATGGGCGCTGCAGGAGGGGTTGTGACGAGCACCATCAGTCGACGAGCATTCGTGACCGCACTGGCGATCCTCGGCGTCCCGCTGATCGCCTTGGCGCAGGACAAGAAGGACGACAAGGATCGCGAGGAGAAGAAGAAAGAAGCGGAGAAGAAAGCCGAGGAGAAAAAGGAGAACGCGAAGGACAAGACCGAGGATGCCGTCGAGGACAGGGACAAGGTCGTCGATCCGCCTGGGACCGATCACGCCCAGGACCGGCGGCAGGACCGCCGGCGCGACGGAAAGTGACGAATCGTTCCCGCCGGCCGCCGCCGTGAGCCGCGTTCGCGCGTTCCTGCGCGGAGATGGATGAAGGAGGCGTCATTCCGGCGCAGGAACAATGCAGCACCACATCACGCGGTCCATTTTCACGGCGGCGATCGCCTTCACTCTCACTCCTGCCGCCTTCGCCCAGACCTTGCTCGTGCGCATCGTCGAGAGGCAGGATACGAAGACCGAGCTGACGGCCGACACCCCCGACCAGGCCGACGCCAAGGCCAGCAAGAGCGCGAGCAGCGAGAAGAAGACGGGAAGCACCGAGAAGGGCCCCGACAAGGCCGACAAGGCGACGCAGACGCGCAGCTACACCGTCACCGGCGCCACGCTCACGCTGCAGCTGCCGGACCGCCGGCTGGTTCGGGTCACCTGCGAGAGCAAGTACGCGCTGCGGTTCGATTACATCAATCGGCGCAGCTGCCGGACGCCGCCGGCGGACGAAGTCACCGCGGAATTCAACGGTGACGAAGCGAAATTGATCTGGTCCGTCAGCCTGGACAACCGGAAGACGCAGTCCGAGACGTACACGATCCTGAATATCGGCGCGCCGCGGAGGTAATCGACGGGCAACAGCTGTGCAGGCCTTGAGGCCTGCACGATGCCGCAGACCTGAAGGTCTGCACTGCTCCCGCACCTGGCGGTCCGTCAATGCGCCAGCGGGATGCGCGTCGCAAACTCCAGTTGGTGGGCAAGCGAGAGGCGCCGGTCGATCTGCATGACGCGCACGGCGAGCTTGGCGCCGAGGATCTTGTTGAACTCGCCGAGCCACTTCTTTCGCAGCGCGTTCATCCTGGCATCCCGTTCGAAGTGCGCGTTGATCAGGCCGAGCGCGCCGGCATCGTCCAGGCTGTCGAAGTTGTCGATGTACCGCTGGAGACCCTTCAGCTGGTCGTCCATGATGACGTTCTGCTCGTCCTGGTAGGACGCGAACAGCGGCCAGAATTTCGCGGCCTGCCCGCTGCTGAGGGTGACGTTCTTCGCGATGATGTCGGCCCTGTCGCTCTGCAGATCGGCCCGGACGGCCTGCAGCATCTCGTCCACGATCGCCGGCGTCACCGGGCTCGGCGACGCCTGCCGGGCAACGGCCCAGGCACCCGCTGATACGCCGATCAGGCACGTAGCGACCAGGAACATGAGAGCGTTACGCACGGTTTCTCCTCCCTGCCAAAGGAGATATCGGCGCCAGCGGCCCTCGACGTCACCGCGGCTCAGAACAGGTCATAACCCGGCCACGTGACGCTCGCGACAAACCCGTCGATGACGCCCTTGAGGCCCCACGCGAAGCTGTCCCCGCCGGCTCTCGTGTTGACGAGCACCGCGTAGGAGATCCCGTCGTTGCGGCGCACGAGGAAGCCCATGCAGCCGTCCATCGCCCCGTTGTGGGCCCGATCGGCCGACTCGATAATCCAGCCCAGGCCATAGCCCGCATTGGCCGTGGACCCGGCGTTCATCGCGCTTTCGTCCGGCACCGAGAGGATGTCAGCCCTGGTCGTGAACCCGTCCACGCGGACCATCATCCGCAACAGGTCGATGGGGGCGGCGATCCACCCGCCGTGCGCGTCCATCCGATGCGTGAGCAGGCTGTACGGCGACGATCCGTAATACGTCACTTCGTGCGCGGCCTTCGCGGCCTGGCTCTCCGCGCCGACCTGCATCCGGGTGATTCCGCACCGCGACAGCACGGCCTGCTTCACGTAGTTCTCGTAGCTCTGACCGCTGATCTTCTCGATGACGCGTCCCAGCACACAGAACCCGAAGTTCAGATATTCGTAGGCGGCGCCGGGGGCGTTCTTGAGCGCGCGGTTGTCGAGAACCCAGCCGATTAACTGCGCCTGGTTCATGGAAAGGTTCATGAACATCGGATCGCCGCCATCGTTGGACCACCCGCTCGTGTGCGACGCGAGCTGGCGCACCGTGATTTGCTTGACGTTCGCCGCATACGGTCTCGTGCCGTACGTCGTGCCCAGGATGGCGCCGGGGCCGAAGACCGGGCTGTCCAGATTCAACTTGCCGGCTTCGACCAGCTCCATGATCGCCACGGCGGTGATCGGCTTGGAGATGCTGGCGATGCGGAAGACGGAATCGGGTGTGACCGGCGCTTTGCTCGCGGTGTCCGCGTACCCGTATCCCTTCGCGAATACCAGCCGCTCGTTCTTCGCGACGGCGATTGACAGCCCGGGGATCGACTGCTGGCTCACGTAGGCAGTGAGCCTGGAGTCGATGAGGGACGCGTCGGCGTCGCTCATCGACTCGCTGTGCCAGAGGGCCGCGTAGGAAGGCACTCCCCCGACGGCATACCCGCTGACCCAATCGAGCCGGTAACCCTGATCGACGAGCTGATCGAACTGGCCCTGATACTGATCGGAGTTCATCCCGTGATGCGCCTCCCACCGCGGACCGGGCGCCTTTTCCCAGATCGCGGCGTACCGATCGGCGCCGCCGACCGAATACCCGCTCACGTTGACCAGGCGGTAGCCCTGGCCCACCAGCTGGTTGAACCTGGCCTGGTAGTCGGCGGACGTCAGGCCGTGATGCGCTTCCCATGCAGGCCCCGGCGATTTGTCCCAGATGGCGGCGTACAAATCCTGGTTGCCAACCGAGTAGCCGCTGACCTGCCGCAGGCGGAATCCCTGCCCCACCAGCTGATTGAACCTCGCCTGATACGCGGCGGACGTCATGCCGTGATGTGCTTCCCATGCCGGGCCCGGCGACTTGTCCCACACGGCAGCATAGAAGTCCTGGTTGCCGACCGAATAGCCGCTCACCTGCCTGAGGCGGAAGCCCTGGCCCACCAGCTGATTGAACCTGGTCTGGTAGTCGCTCGAGGTCATGCCGTGGTGCGCTTCCCACGCGGGTCCCGCGGTCTTGTCCCAGATCGCCGCGTACAGCGCCTGGCTGCCGACACCGTAGCCGCTCACTTCGACGAGTCGATAGCCCTGCCCGACGAGCGAGTTGAACTCGGACTGGTACTGGGCCGACGTCATCCCATGCCGCGCGACAAACGAACCCATGGCTGTCTCCTTTGATGCTGCCTTCGACGACTCTCCTGAACTGGTGCGGTGCTGGTGTCGTTCGTTACAGGGGCGCGGGCGTGTGGGATAATCCGCCCGATTGCGACGGGAGGTTCCGATGAAAGCGCGAGTCGCGGTGTTGGTGGCGCTTGCGGTCGTTGTCGGCGCCGGCGTCGGCGTCGTCCTTGCCATCTCGCCTGCGGGGCAGGCTCAGTCGCCGGCGGCGTTCGGCGGCCGCGTGACATCGGTCGAAGAGGGCCCGATGGAGGGCGTGCTCGTCAGCGCGAAGCGCGCGGCGTCGACGGTGACGGTCACCGTCGTCAGCGACGCGCAGGGCCGCTATCCACTTCCCCTCTGCACGGATGCAGCCAGGCACGTATGCTCTTCGCATTCGCGCGGTCGGGCTACGACCTCGAAGGGCCGTCGAGCGTGGAGGTCAAGGCCGGCGAGACCGCGACGGCCGATCTGAAGCTGACGCCGGCTCGCGATCTCGCGTCGCAACTCTCCAACTCGGAGTGGCTCGCGAGCTTTCCGGGCACCGACCAGGAGAAGGCTTCCATCCGCGCGTGCGCGCACTGCCACACGCTGGAGCGCATTGCGCGCTCACGCTACGACGCGGACAAGATGACGACCGTCATCGAGCGGATGTCCACGTATCCGCAGCTCTCGTTTCCACTCAAGGTCCAGAAGCTCGTCGCGGCACGCGTCGGCGGCGGCGAGGATCCGCTCGAACGGCGGCAGGCGGCCTGGCAGCGGCAGGCGCAGTACCTGAGCACGGTCAACCGGAGCAAGGGCGATCACTGGAGCTATGCCCTGAAGACGCTGCCGCGGCCGAAAGGCCGCGCGACGAAGGTCATCTACACCGAATACGACCTGCCGCAGCGCACACGGCAGCCGCATGACGTCATCGTGGACTCGCGCGGGCTCGCGTGGTACGCGAGCTTCGGCGAGCAGATTCTCGGCAAGCTCGATCCGCACACCGGCGCCGTCGTCGAATACGACGTGCCCGCTGCTCAAGCCGAAGATGCCGACGGGCATCCTGGCCGTGCGGTTCGACGAGGACGAGAACGTCTGGATGGGCATGCAGTTCCAGGGCGGCGTCGCGAAATTCGACCGTAAGACGGAGAAATTCCAGACGTGGAGCCTGCCGCCGGAGCTGAACGGCGATCACGTCCAGATCAACCAGGTCAGCGCGGATCACCACAAGGTGGACGGCAAGGTCTGGCTGCAGGACGCCGGCACGTACACCGTGCTGCGCCTCGACCCGTCGTCCGGGAAGTTCGAGGTCTACGAGCCGTTCAAGATTCCGCGGCCCAACATCTACGACGTCATCTCGGACGCGCAGAACAACGTGTACTTCACCGTCTTCGGCCGCGGAGACATCGGCCGGATCGACGCGAAGACCGGCGCGATCAAAGTGTGGAAGACGCCGACGAACGGCTCCGCGCCGCGCCGCGGCATGATCGACGCGCAAGGCCGGCTGTGGTTCGGGGAGAATCGGGCCGAGCGGATCGGGATGTTCGACACGCGCACCGAGACCTTCGAGGAATGGGTGGCGCCGACACCGGAGTCGTGGCCGTACGATGTGACGGCGGATACGCACGGCGAGGTGTGGGGCGGCGGCGAGTACAGCGACCGCGTCATGCGCCTCGATCCGAAGACGGGCGCCATCACCGAGTATCTGCTGCCCCGGTTCACCAACGTCCGGCGCGTGTTCGTGGACAGCTCAACGAAGCCGGCGACCTTCTGGGTGGGGAACAATCACGGCGCCTCGATCGTGAAGCTCGAGCCGCTGGACTGAGCAGTGCAGGCCTGAAGGCCTGCACCACACCTGGTTGATTACTTCTTGGCCGGTGGCGCCAGGCCGGCGCGCACGGCGTTTCGAATCGGTTTGATCGTCTTCAGGTACGCGTAGATCGCCTTCAGGTCTTCGTCCTTCATGTTCACGTAGACGTCGACGGGCATCGGCGGCATCACCGCCACGCCTTCCGGTTTCTTGCCGGTCCGCATGGCCGCCAGGAACTTGGCTTCGCTATACCGCATGCCGATTCCGGTTGCGGGATCCGGCGTCAGGTTCGACGCCACGGTCGAACCCCACCCGCCCGTGAACGCGGTGAAGTCCTCCGACGCGTGGATCTCGCCCGGCGCGCCGCTCGGCACCTTCGTCGTCTGGGGCCTGCCCGACAGGATGCGCTCGGGATCCGGCTTCATCCCGCCCGGGATCTTCGGCGAATGGCAGTCGTGGCATCCCGTGATGCCGACAAGGTATTTGCCCCGCTCGACCTGGCTGTCAGACGCCGTCTGCGCGCGGAGCGCCGGCGCGGCCGCGAGCGACAGAGCGAACACCGATGCGACCCCGATCGTGACCTTCATTGACCGCCTCCGCCTGTGATGATGTTGTTGTGAAACCCGCCGGTGACAGGGGGATTCTTCCACGGAGGACGTACACGGTCAATGCACATCTGGCGGGCACACGAGCGGCACCGGCCGTATAATCCGCCAGATCGCATCGCCAGAAAGGAAGCCACCATGGACCGGTCCAGACGCACGCTACTGACGACGGGCGCCGCGGCGGCGCTGGCTGCGGCCCGCGCGCTGGCGCAACAGCGCACGGGGGCAGCAGGATCCCCGATGCGGTTCTACGAAAAAGGCGGCGTCCGCATCCACTACGAGGAAACGGGTTCCGGTTTCCCGCTGCTCCTCATCGCCGGCGGAGGACTGAACTCGACGATCTCCGCGCTGAGTAATCCGTTTGATCCGGTCCCGGAGTTCAAGGGCGAGTACCGCTGCATCGCGTCTGACTTGCGCAACGCCAACAACGGGCAGTCCTCCGGCCCACTCGAGATCGACCGGCCGTGGGATGCCTACACGGACGATCATCTCGGTCTCATGGATCACCTGGGCATCGACAAGTTCATGGTGATGGGTTTCTGCATTGGCGGCCCGTTCATCTGGAACCTCCTGCGGCGGGCGCCCAACCGTGTCGTCGCGGCCGTGCTGGCGCAGCCCAGCGGGTTCCGCCCCGAGATGCCCGACCTCTTCTATCAGAACAACATCACAGGGCTGGGGTCCGGCGCTCGTTGCGCAGCGGACCGACATCACGATGCCGATGGTCGAAAAGTTCCTGACCCGGATGTACCGCACCAACCCGGACTTCGTGTTCACCGTGACGCGCGATTTCGTGCGTTCCTGCCAGACGCCCGTGCTGATTCTGCCGGACGATATCCCGGCGCATCCGTACGCGGTCGCCATGGAAGCGGCGATGCTCGCCCCGAAGGCCGAGGTGAGCATGTTCCCGTGGAAGGAACCGAAGGAGAGAATTCCGCTGGCGATTCGCCAGATACGCTCGTTCCTGCGGGCGCATCGGCCTGCGGCAACAGCGGGGTAACGACATGAAGATTTCCATGATGACCGGCGCGATCTGGGTTCTCGCGTGCCTGTCAGCGACGCCCACGCGTGCGGCCACGTGCGACAGCCTCGCAGCGCTGGCGTTGAAGGACACGACTATCACGGCGGCGCAGCTCGTGCCGGCGGGCCAGTTCCCGGCTCCAGCGGGCCGGCAGAACGCCGGCGGCGGCGTCAATCCCTACAAGGATCTCGCCGAGTTCTGCCGCGTGTCCGCGACCCTCAAGCCCACCAGCGACTCGGACATCAAGGTGGAGGTCTGGCTGCCTGCCAGCGGATGGAACGGCAAGTTCCAGGCGGTGGGCAACGGCGGCTGGGCCGGCGTGATCAGTTATCCGGCCATGGCCGACGCCGTACGCGCGGGCTATGCCAGCGCGTCCACCGATACGGGGCATGTGGGCGGCCGCGGAACGTTCGCGCTCGAACATCCAGAGAAGCTGATCGACTTCGCGTGGCGCTCCGAACACGAAATGACGGTGAAGGCAAAGGCCGTCATTCAAGCGTTCTACGGCCGCGGCCCGAGGCTCTCGTACTGGAACGGCTGCTCGACGGGCGGGCGCCAGGGCCTCAAGGAAGCGCAGAAGTTCCCGGACGATTACGACGCGATCATCGCCGGAGCCCCGGCGAACCGGACGGCCATCTCGCTGTGGATTGCCGACGCGGTGCTGAAGGATCCGGCGAGCTACATCCCGCCCAGCAAGTACCCGATGATCCACCAGGCCGCGCTCGCCGCCTGCGACAAGCGCGACGGGCTGAAAGACGGCCTCATCGACGACCCGACGAAGTGCGCGTTCGATCCGGCGGTGCTCGTCTGCAAGGGCGAGGATGGTCCGGCGTGCCTCACCGCCGCAGGTGGCAGCGGCGAAGCAGATCTACTCGCCGGCCGTCAACCCGCGCACCGGCAAGGAATTGTTTGCGTCCCTCGTGCCGGGAACGGAGCTCGGCTGGGGCGTTCAGGCCGTCGGGCCGGAACCGTCCGCCAATATCTACGACCAGTATCGCTACGTCGTATTCAAGGATCCGAACTGGGACTGGAAGACGTTCAACTTCGACAACGACGTCGTGCGGGGCGACCTGCCGGAGAACGTGATCATGAACGCCACCGATCCGGACATGAAGCCGTTCTTCTCGCACGGCGGGAAGCTGCTGCTGTATCACGGCTGGAGCGACTCCCAGGTGCCGACCGTCAACACCATCAAGTACTTCAACAGCGTCGTCGACCACCTGGGCGGCGCGGCGAAGGCGTCAGACAGCGTGCGGCTGTTCATGGCGCCCGGGCATGGGGCACTGCGGCGGCGGTGAAGGCCCCAACATGTTCGACAAGGTCGCCGCGCTCGAGGAATGGGTGGAACGAGGCAAGGCGCCCGACAAGCTGATCGCCTCGCACAGCACGGACGGCAAGGTCGATCGCACGCGTCCGCTGTGCCCGTATCCCCAGGTCGCGCAGTACAACGGCACGGGCAGCATCGACGACGCCGCCAACTTCGTCTGTCGTTAGTTACCGATCCTTCGTCGCCTTCATGTCCCCTTCCACGATGTGGAAGATGAGGTGCGTGACCCTTCCGCCTTCTTTCACGAAGTCGAGGCGAATGCCCATCATCGAGAACGTCTCGTCCGACAACGCAATCATTTCTTGCGGATCCTTGCCGCCGATGTCCATCGAGAGCGTGTCGCCCGTTCGTGTGATGTTGAATTTCAGCACGTTGTTCGGGTCGTCGGGCGCCGCGGAACTGTAGGAGCCCACGTACTGCGCCAGGAGTTGCGGCGACACCTTCACGGCCATCTTCTTGTCGTCGGACGCCTTGCCGACGAGGTGCTCCGCGTCTTTCTGGTTCTCGCCACAGACGTACTCGAGCATCTCGGCGTCCGTCACGATCTCCGCGTGGACCGGCACGCTGAACGGGCGCGTGATGATCTTCGGATCGTCGAACCGGACGTCCACGTCGAGACGGCCGAACGTCTTGCGTGTCAGGCGCTCGGTGGTCCGCAGCGCCTCGCTGTGCGGATGGCCGCCGAAGTCGAGCCATGACGTCTCGTTGAAGCCGATGCTGTCGACGACGAGCGTGTCGCCGTCCCAGCGCCCGACCGAGTAGCCCATGAAACTCGGATTGGGATCTTTCGGCAGCGCCCGGCCATCCATGAAAATCTGGCGGAAGGTCAGGTCCTCATAGAGGACCGCGATGAGCCCCGGCGTCTGGATGATCCGCGTCCAGCCCTGCGCGGCAAACAACGCTCGCGGCCCCGACGGCAGGCACCGGAACGTCGAGGGATCGTCCTTGCCGAGATCTTCCATGCGCTGCTTGTAGAGCGCGTCCGCGCCGGGCCGAATCTCCTCGGGCTTGAGATCCGCGAAGACGTTGCCGCCGTACGCGCCGGAGTCGAACCGCCAGAGTCCTGACAGATCAGGCTTGCCGTCGGCCGTCCGCGGCGCGGGAGCCTTGAGATTGGGCTTGCCGTCAGCCGTGCGCGGAATGCCTTTGGTGGGCTCTTTCAGCCATTGCGCATCGAGCACGGTCACCGACAGCGCAAGGGACAAGACGACAAGGACCATTCCGGAGAATCGTGACATCGACGCGCCCCTTTCTTCGAACGGCTCGCGGATCCACGCGCAATATACCGAAACGGCGCTCTTTGAGGTTGAATAAACGGCTGACCTTCCCCGACAATCGGCCCGAGCCCGAGATTACCGGCGTCCCTGGAACTGCGGAGGCACCGAATGCAACAACCAACAGTAACGATTGCGGCCGTCGTCACGACACTGCTTGCGGTCGGCATCGGCATCGTTCACGGTCAGCAGACGAAAACGCCCGGCGAAGGGTTTGCCGCGATCCCGGGGCTCAAGGGAGGCCAGGACGTCTTCGGTCCGTACGATCCGGTGCAGAACTGGCCGAGGCCGCTGTCGGAAAGCCTGCCGAATCACGAGGGGTGGACCTGGTCGCAGGCGACCGACGTGTTCGCGGAGAGTCCCGATCGCGTGTTCGTGACGCAGAAGGGCGAACTGCCCGTGCTCCAGTTGGGCCGCGGGACCACGTGGCTTCCGCAAATCGGGCCCAGCATCAAGTTTCCCGTCGGCGGCGGCCTGCCGCTGCGCGAAACGGCCAGCGCCACGCCGAGCGGCGGCAAGGCCGCGGCAGACGGACGCAACGGCCGGCCCGGCGTCGACTGGCGCTGGGAGCACCTCATCGTCGTGTTCGATCGCAACGGCAAGATGATCGAGGACTGGTCGCAGTGGGACTCGATCTGGGGCCGGCCGCACGACGTGGAGATCAGCCCGTACGATCCGGACAAGAACATCTGGATCGTCGACGCCGACAACCACTTCGTCAGCAAGTTCAGCCACGACGGCAAGAAGCGGCTCCTGACGCTGGGCACGCCGGGTGTGCCGGGCACCGACGACACGCATTTCAGCCGGCCGACGTTCATGGCCTTCATGGACGCCAACACGTGGTATCTGGCCGACGGCTACGACGGCACGCGCGTGATCAAATACGACATGAACGGCAAGAAGCTCCTGCAGTGGGGAGAAAAAGGCACGCCTCCGAACGAGAAGCGCCCCGGGTATTTCAACAGCGTGCACGGCATCGCGGTCGACCCGACGACGCGGCGCGTGTACGTGAACGATCGCAACAACGGCCGCGTGCAGGTGTTCGATGAGAACGGCAGGTTTCTCGACCAGTGGGATTTTGGTCCGCGCCCGCCCATGAACATTCACAGCATCTACATGGGCGCCAACCACATTCTCTGGGCCGCGGACCAGGGCTCGAACAAGCTGCTCGCGTACGACGCCAGCGGACACTTTCTCTATTCGTGGGGGACGTTCGGCACGTGTCAGGGCTGCCAGTGGGGCGTGCACGGGTTCGCCACCGACAAAGAGGGCAATCTCTACACGGCCGAAGTGAGAACCGGCCGCGTCCAGAAGTACACGCCGCGCAAAGGCGCCAACCCCGATTTTCTCGTGGGCAAGCCCTGGCCGGGCGTGTGGTAGTCGGTGCAGGCCTGAAGGCCTGCACTACACCCATCGTTAGTTCGGCGCGCCGCCGCGCCCGCGGCCACGCCCGCCGGCCGGCGCCGGGAGCGGCAGCGCGAACGCGACGAGTTGTCCCGCCGGCTGTCCGTTCACGGCCATGACGACGAACTGCCTGTTCTGGTAGACGTACGTCATCGGCACGCCGGTCTGATTGCCGGGCATCGGCACCTCGGCGAGGCTGTCGCCCGTCTTCTTGTCGTACGCGTGAAGAATCGGACGTCCGCCCGAACCCTCGCCGCCGAAGAGCAGCGTCTTCGTCACCAGCAGCCCGGCCTGCGACGGGTAGCCGGTCGGCGGGACGTTCGTGAGGCCCAGCTTCGCGAACGCCTCCTTGATGTTCGGGCGGCGTGTCGCCATTGGGGACCTGCCACGCGATTTCGCCCTTGTTCATGTCGTACGCCGTGATGCGCCCGTACGGCGGCTTGAGCAGCGGCAGTTCGCGAACGTTCGGCACCGGCCCTCCCCGGCCGGCCGTGTACGCCGCCTTGTTGATGTCAGGCGGATCGGTTTTCACGACGCCGGCCACGAACGGCCGCGTAAGCGATCCGACGTACACGAAACCGGTCTCTGGATCCGACGCGCCGGACTGCCAGTTGGCGCCGCCGCCGAATCCCGGCGCGACGATGGTGCCGCGGTTCACGTTCGGGACGACGAGCGACGGCGGCGCGAATGGCGCGCCGACCCGGTATCCCTGCACCGCCTGGAGCGCTTCCTCGCGAAGCGCCGGCGTGAAGTTGATCAGATCGTCGGTGGTGACGCCCACGACGTCGAACGGCGGCGGCTTGCTGGGAATCGGCTGCGTGGCCGCGGTCCATTCGGTCGGCACGTCGGTCTGCGGCACCGGGACATCGGGAATCGGCCACACCGGCTGGCCGTTCGTGCGGTCGAGCACGTACGCGTACGCCATCTTCCCCATCTGGACCACCGACTTGATCCGCCGTCCGCCGACGTTGACGTCCAGCAGGATCGGATGCACCGGCATGTCGTAGTCCCAGATGTCGTGGCGGATGAGCTGCTTGTACCAGATCATCTTGCCGGTCTTGATATCGAGACAGACGAGCGAATCGGAGAACAGGTTGTTGCCCGGGCGATGGCCGCCGTATCCGTCGTTGGTCGGGGATTCGGTGGCCAGGTACACGTAGCCGAGCTCGTCGTCGGCCGAAAACGGGCCCCACACGCCGACGTTGCCCGAGTACGTCGCCGACTCGTTCAGCCATGTTTCGTAGCCGGGCTCGCCGAAGCGCGGGATCGTGTGGAACATCCACAGTTTCTTTCCCGTGCGGACGTCGAACGCCATGACGTCGCCCTTGACGTTTTCCTTGTTGGGGCTCGTGCCGCCCTGCGTCAGCGCGGGACCGATGACGATCACGCCGTTCGACACGACCGGCGCCGAACTGTTGCCGATCTTGCCGACGGGATCGAGGGGCGTCGTCAGATCGAGCTGCGTGAAGAGATCGACCGAGCCGTCCTTCCCGAAGTCGCGGACCGGAATGCCGGTTTTCGCGTCGAGCGCGACCAGCTGAAAGCCCGGCGTCACCGTGATGATCCTGGCATTCGTGCCGTCGGTCCAATAGGCGACGCCGCGCCCGACCTTTCGCGGCGCCTGATCGAAGCGCGCGCCTTCGTCGGGCCTCCACGTCCACAGCGTCTCGCCGGTGCCGGGGTTGACGGCGATGACGTTCCGGCGCTGGCCCACCGTGAAGTACAGGATGCCGTTCGCCATGATCGGCGTCGTCTCGCTGTTGCCGCCGCCGAAGTTGTCGAACTTCCAGCTCCAGGCGACCTGGAGGTCCTTCGCGTTGTCGCGCGTGATCAGCTCGTACGGAGCGTAGCGCGTGCTGCCGGCTGTCGCCGGCATACGCCCGCCACTCGCCGTCCTTCGCACCCTGCTGGGCGACTCCCGGGATGACCGACAGCGCCAGCGCCGTCACGACGGCGAAGACCAGATATCGAAACACACGTGACATCACCGACCTCCGGGACTGACGCGAATCAGGATTTGCCCCGCGATCTTAGAACACATCGAGGTCGTGGGCTTCAACGACCTTGCCGCCGTAGAACTGCGCGCATCTCGGCCAGCGCTTCCGCCTCGCTGCCCGACGTGCCGCAACTCGCGCCCGCCTGGTCGCACCCGGGGTTCGCGCGGTGGTACAGGACAAGCAGCCCCGGCTGACTGGCGGTGGCGATCGCGCCGAGTTCCTTCGTGGACGTGTGGTAGGCGCGCCGATACTCCCGCCACGGCTCCGTGACCTTCGCGGTCGAGCCCATCGTGTAGACCTCGAAGATCAGGAGATCGCACTTCCGGCAGGCCTCGCGCCAGCGCGGGACTCGGCCTGGCATCGCCGGAGAGGACGATGATCTTGTCGGGCGTCTGGATGCGGTACGCGAACGCCTCCCACACACCGTGGCGCACCGGGATGGCCGTGACGGTCACGCGTTCGTCGCGATAGATCTCGCCGCCCTGAATTTCGTGGACGTTGACCTGCCAGCCGCGCGGCGTGGCCGGCTGCAGATCGTGCCGGCGGCGGTCGATGTCGAGCGCCCAGGCCTTCTGGATTCCGTCGGCCATCGCGCGCGTCCCCACGGGCCCGTACAACTCGAGCGGCTCGGTTCGACCCATCGTCCACGGCGTCAGGATGAGATCGGGCAACCCCATCGTGTGGTCGGAGTGCAGATGGGTCAGGAACGCCGTCGTGAGATTCACGGAGTTGAGCGCGCCGATGCCCTTGCGCGCGGCGAGCGACGCACGGCGTACCACGCCCGCGCCGGCATCGAACAGATATGCGCGCTCGTTGACGACGATCGCCGTCGCCGGACCGGATCGATCGGGGTCCGGCAGCGGCGTGCCCGTGCCGAGGAACACCACCTGCGTTCCGCTCGGCGCGTTGACGGCTGGCGGCTGCGCGGGGCCACGGCAGGCTCGGCGGGTGACGGAGCCGGCCGGCACCCCACGGCGACGATGAGGCTGCCCAGCAGAGCGGCGCGGCGCGTCGCGTTCACTTCCTGGGCAGGCGGCGGAGGCGGGATCCGGCGGACGGCAGCGGCCGGTCCGAGTTGTACGTGTCCCGGATGTAGAGCCACTTGCCGTTCGACTTGCGCGACACAGACAAGTAGCTGCCGCTGTCGACGGTCGCGCCCGACGCGTCGACGATGGTGTACGACCCAGACTCCCAGCCGGTGTCGCCGGCGATTCCCGCCGTCGCCTGGCCGGGAACGAGCTTGACGCCCGCGGCCTTCGCGCCTGCCGTGTCGGCGGTCAGGTAAGCCCGTATCGCCTCGCGTCCTCTGGCCACCGGCGCGTGAGGCGGCATCAGCACCCCGTCTTCCGCATACATGGGGACGATCTTCTCCACGTCGCCGGCGTTATATGCATCCAGCCACGCGACCGTCACGGCTTTCAAAGCCGTTTCTTCGGCGGCCGTGTTGACGGGAGGCGCCGCCGGGGCGCATCCGCTCAACGCGATCACGGCGCCGATGACTGGAACCAGCTGTCTCAAGCTTCGCATGCAGGCTCCTGGAAGCGGCAACTCACACCACCGCAACCTTCACGTTGTTGATCGGCGGCAGCGAATCGAACAGACAGTCCCACTGCTCGCCACCTTCCCTGCCGATCCAGAGCTGACCGGTCGTCGTGCCCATGTAGAGCGCGGGCGCCTTCAGTTGATCGACGTCCATCGCGTCGCGCAGGACCGTGAAGTAGCTCTGCTTCTTCGGCAGCCCGCGCGCGAGCCGGTTCCACGAACCGCCGCCGTTCTCGCTGCGCCACACGGCCGGCGCGGCCCCGGGACACGAACGCGTCTGCGGCTCGAGGGGGACGACGTACACCGTGTCGGCGTCGTGAGGGTGAACGACGATCGGGAACCCGAAGTCCGATGGCAGCCCGCCGGCGATCGAACGCCACGAGCGGCCGTAATCGTCGCTGCGCAGCACGCCGATGCCCGGCCGCGGCCCGCCGGGCCCCGTCCACTCGGCCCAGCCGCCGTGGTTCTGCATGTACAGCCGCCCTGGCGCATCGTCGTGCCGCGCGATCTTGTGGACGCACTGGCCGAACTCGGGGTACGGATCGGGCGCGAAGCCGGCGCCGACGCCCTTGTTCGCAGCCGTGAACGTCTGGCCGCCGTCCTCGCTCAGGTAGTGGCCCCCGGTCGAGATGCCCAGGTGGACGCGGTTCCCGTCGCGCACGATCGTGTGCATGCAGAGTCCGCCATTGCCCGGATTCCATTTGCGCGCGTGCTCGTGGTTGCTGATGCCGGGCACCATCTCCCACGAATCGCCGCCGTCGTGGCTCCGGAACAGGGACGCCGGCTCCACGCCGCACCAGAGTTCCTTCTTGCCGTCGCCCGGCTCGAGCGACCAGATGTTGGCGAGCGCGCGACCGTCGTCCTTGGGAAAGGCCGGCGCCGATTTCGTCTCCTTGAAGCTCTTTCCCATGTCCGTCGAGCGGAGGACTTTCATGCCGAAGAAGGGATTGCAGCTCGAGGCATAGATGCGCGGCGTGCCGCGCGTGTCCACGAGCGTCGAGTACACAGGCACGCCGGGGCCGAAGGGCCCGCGCAGCGCGAAGGTGCGCCGCGCCTTCCCGGCATCGGCGACGAACACGCCCTTCTTGGTGCCGATCGTGAGAATCACTCGATCCGCCATTCAACCTCCTGAGACGGCGGGCAGGACGGTGAGCACGTCCCCCGCCTTGAGCATCGTGTCGACTCCGTCGAGGTCGCGCACGTTGTCGGCGTTCACGAACACGTTCAGGTGCCGGCGTACTTTGCCGGTTTCGTCGCAGACATTGCAATAAAGCGCCGGCTGGCTCCGCTCGAGGTTCTCGAATGCGGCGCGAACGGTCGCCGCCGAGATCGACAACTCCGATGCGCCGGCACAGTAGGGACGCAGCGGGCCTGGCAGATGGATGGTGATGGTCGGCGCGGAACCCACGGTTTGAGGTGAAGCTTATCGCCGCGGCCGGACGGCTGCAACAGGCGTCCCGGTCATCGTGTACACTCGACCGAGGTGACGTATGAGCAACGACCGCACATCGCAGCGTGTTCAGGTGGTGGTGATCGGCGGCGGTCAGGCGGGCCTCTCGGTCGGCTACTGCCTGGCGCAACGCGGGCTGTCCTTTGTTATTCTCGAGGCCCACGAGCGCGTCGGCGACTCGTGGCGGAAGCGATGGGACTCGCTCCGTCTGTTCACGCCCGCCCGTTACGACGGGCTGATCGGCCTGCCGTTTCCCGCGCCGCCCGACAGTTTCCCGACCAAGGACGCGATGGCCGATTACCTCGAGGCCTACGCCCGGCATTTCGATCTGCCCGTCCACACCGGCATCAGGGTCGATCGCCTGTGGCGTGACGGGGCGCGTTACATCGTTGACGCCGGCGATCGGCGGTTCGAGGCCGATCACGTCGTCGTCGCGATGGCCACCTACCAGGCGCCACGCGCGCCTGAGTTCGCGCGGTCGCTCGATCCGCACATCGTGCAGCTGCACTCCAGTCAGTACAGGAATCCCGACCAGCTGCAGCCGGGCGGCGTACTGCTCGTCGGCGCCGGGAATTCCGGGGCGGACATCGCTCTGGAGGTCGCTCGATCGCACCGCACATGGCTGTCCGGGCGGCATCCCGGCCACGTACCGTTCCGCATCGACAGCCGCATGGCGCGCGTCGTGCTGCCGCTCCTGTTCCGGTTCGTGTTTCACCGGATCCTGACGGTCGACACCCCGATGGGGCGACGCGCACGCGCGCGGATGATTTCGAAGGGCGGCCCGCTCATTCGCGTGAAGCCGGCGGATCTCGCCGCCGGCGGCGTGGAACGGGTGCCGCGCGTCACGGGCGTCCACGGCGGCAAGCCGCAGCTCTCGGACGGCCGCGCGCTCGACGTCGCGAATGTCATCTGGTGCACCGGGTTCCACCCCGCGTTGTCATGGATCGATCTGCCGAAGTTCGGCTACGCCGCCGACGGAGAGCCCGTGCACGAACGCGGGATCGTGCCCGGAGAGCCGGGGCTGTACTTCGTCGGCCTCCATTTCCTGTACTCGTTCTCGTCCACGATGATTCACGGCGTCGCGCGGGACGCCGAGCGGATCGCGAACACGATCCAGGCGAGGGTGGGGGCGCGAGCGGCGGTGCCGGCGGTCGAGGCCGTCACTCCCGCCGCATGAAGGTTCAAGGGGTCCGAAAGGTCCGAGGGGTCCCAGGGGTCCGAAAGGTCCGCTGCTTCCCGGCGTCCAAGACCTCTGGGACCTCTAATCTTGATTCTCAGGGCCGCGCCGGCATCGTCCGCTTGCCGTCGACGACCGGCGGAAAGTCCTTCACCTCGTCGTATACCTCGGTGATGAAGCGGTCCTTGCTCTGCTGCGTGTCTCCCTGGGTCGTCTTGTCGTACGGCGCCGTCAGGTTCGCGGCCAGGACGTCGTTCAGCGACTTGCCCTGATCGCGCATCGTCTTCACCTTCGCCATGATGTCGACCAGCATGGCGCGATACGGCAGCAGGTCCGGTTTCCGGACGAGGGTGCCGTGTCCCGGAACCAGCGTGGTCTTCGGCCCGGCCAGCTTCTCGATGAGATCGATCGCTTCGAGCATGCCTTTGATCGTCCCGCCATTGGCCTGATCGGCAAACGGGTAGCCGAAGTTGCGGTAGAAATCCTCGATGTAGATCACGTCGGCGTTGCGGAAGCGGACGATCGTGTCGCCCGCCGTGTGCGACGGCATCATCGGGATGAAGTCCACCGTTTCCCCGTTCATGCTGAAGCTGACGGCGGGCTGCCCGGGCGCGGCGGCGTTGTAGTCGTAGGTCGCCACCGGAATGCCCGCCATGTCAGGGGCCGGAGCCGGCTGGCCGTTCGCGCGCGCCGGAGGCCGCAGCATCTCGGCGCGCAGGTTGCCCTGCGCGAAGATCAGCGCGCCCTGCCTGGCGAAGAACGCGTTGGCGCCGGTGTGGTCGGAGTGAATGTGCGTGTCGACCAGCACCTTGATGGGCGCGTCGGTGAACGAGCGGATGGCCTTCAGCGTCTTTTCCGCGACCTGCCGGTTCTGCGTGTCCACCAGCAGGACCCCGTCCGGCCCGAAAAGGGCCATCGCCCTGCCGCCTGATGCCTCGGGATGCGCCGGGTCGAGTCCTTCCGATCCGTGGAGGACGAACAGGTTCGGCGACATCTTCGCCGTCACCGTGATTTGAATCCTGTCCCACGGCGTTTCGTAGCCGGCGGGAAATGTGTACGGCCCTTTGCCCGGCGGCGTAATTTCGACGGGAAATCCCGGTTCCTGTACCGACACCGTCGCCGACCCACCGGCCCACGCGGCCGTACACAACAGCAGCAGCAGCGCCCGACGCGTCATCGCGCAACCCTCATGGCCTGTTCCTGTCCATCCGTCCGAGATCCTTTTCGTTTTCGCAGAATGTCTCGATCAGATCGGAATCCGGCAGCAGGTTGACCGGCACTTTCGCGCGCCAGGGTTTCAAGTACGCCTTGGGATCGTCGATCGTGATGTCCAGATCGAGGTGCCCGACGTCGCGCCGCGTGAAGCGTTCGGTCACACGCGCCGCGTCGGTCTGCGGATGCCCGGATCCGGTGTCCACCCAGGCGCGGCCGTTCAGCCCGTTCGTCTCGACTACCAGCGTGTCGCCTTCCCAGCGTCCGACCGAGTACCCGAGCCAGCTGGGCTGCGGATCGCTTGGAGGCGGCCGGCCGTCGAGGAACACCTGCCGGAACGTCTGGTTCGTGGACGTTTCGTACAGCAGCACGACCAGCGCCGGCGTCTGGACGATCTTGAACGGATGCGGCATCGTGCGGTTGCCGCCGAGGTCGATGCGCGGCACACCGGGCGGCAGGCAGGCGACCATCGGATCGTTCTTGTGCAGGTTCCGCTGGTTCTCCGCGACCTGGGTTTCCGCCCATGGCTGCATCGCCAGTTCGCCCGGCTTCAAGTCCTTGGCGAGGTTGCCGAAGTAACCGCCTTCGCTTTCCCAGGTGCCGGACAGATCCGGTTTTCCGTCCGGCGTCCGCGGCACCGGCGCGGCGAGATTCACCTTGCCGTCCGGCGTCCGCGGGACTCCCGGGTGACGGTAGTTGATCCATTGCGCCTGCACGTCCACGGCGATCACGCACAGCACGAGGATCGCGCACAACCTGGACATGGCTCCTCCTACCGCGCCACAGCGGCGGCCTGTCCCTTGAAGACGGCGTCGATTGCCGCCTGCGCGCACTTCTCGCCCTCGGCGCTCGACACGCCCATCGCGCCGATCACCTGTCCGTTGACGACGATCGGCAGGGCGCCGGGCTGCGGAAAATCGTTCATGAAGGTCGGCGCCAGGTTCTCGCCGCTCCGCACCATGCGGTTCGTCTCCGACGTCGGACGCCGCCAGCGCAGAGCCGATTTCGCCTTGAGCAGCGCCGTCTCGATGGCGTTCATCGGTGCGCCTTCCATGGCGTGCGACTCGATCAGGTTGCCGCCCCAGTCGAGAATCGCCATGGCGACGATCTGCTTGTTCTTCTCCGCCCACGCGGTGCAGGCGTCGGCCAGCGCGCGCGCGCCGGCGCTCGACACGACCTTGACGTCCCTCGTCAGCTTGACGTCGCCGGCAGGTGATGCCGGCGTCGCTTGCTGTGCGGATGCGCCGCCGGAAAACGCGACCAACGCGGAAAGGCAGACCAGGCAGGCACTGATGCGCATGGCACTTCTCCTTGCGTAGCGTTCCGCGCATTACAACATAGCGGGCGCCTTTTCGCGATGGCTTTCGGCGCCGGTGGAGTCGATCCCGGCGGCGGTCTGTGAGAGAGTTACCGCATGCACAGGCCGACACGCCGCGAGGCGCTCACCGCCATTGGAATCGGGTGGCTTTCGACGGCCCGCCTGTTCGCCCGGGACGAGGAAGAGGAAGCGCTTCCGCAGTTCGACGCGGTCGACCACGTCGAGTTCTACGTGTCGCAGGTGGAGCGGACGCGCAATTTCTTCGCCTCGGTGTTCGGCGGTTCGCTGCTCAGGAACGCGTCGGCGTCGAAGAGCTACCTGCAGGTCGGAACGGCTTACCTGGCATTCGAGCGGCCGCGCACGGCCGGCGGACCGCTCGTCACGGACCATGTGTCGCTCGCCATCCGGAACATCGAGATGGCGCGGGTCCACGCGTTCCTCGATGCCCGCGGCATCACGTATCGTGACTATCCCGAGCGGCCGCGACACCGCCGTCGTCGACAGCGACGGCATCCGCATCCAGCTCTCCCCCGAGAACGGCTGGAGTCTGCTCAAGCCTCCGACGTTCGTACCCGATGCGGTCGTTCTCGATGAAACAGCCGTGTTCCGTCCGATCGGCATCGAGCATGTGCTGCTCAACGTCGCCGACCCTGAGGCGTCGGCCCGGTTCTACGAGCAGATCTTCGGCCCCGTCTCGCAGCGCGGCAACGACCGCGTCTGGTTCCGGCTTGGCCGTTCCCGAATCGGTCTGCTCAAGACGCCCGCCGGGCAGCGGGCCGGCGTGAATCATTTCTGTGTCTCGGCCGAGCCGTTCGATTACGACGCTGCAGTCGCGCGTCTCGCGGCGCTCGGCGCGAAAATCGAGCCAGCCGAGGTGCGCGGCGCCCCGTCCTTCCGCGACCTCGACGGGATGCTCGTGCAAGTCAACACCGTCCGCTAACCGTCATGCTGCCCAGAGATCGGCTGCCGTTCTCGCCCATCACGCAACGCCCGCCGCTGACGCTGCCAGACGGGGCGCGATTCATCCTCTGGCCCGTCCTCGCCCTCGAAGAATGGGATATCGCGAGGCCGATGGCGCGCACGGTGATTGGACCGCCGCAGGGTGCGCCGCTCCTTCCCGACGTCGCCAACTGGACGTGGCACGAGTACGGGATGCGGGTGGGCTTCTGGCGCCTTCAGCGCATGTTCGACCGGGTGAACGTGTCGCCGACGGTAACACTCAACGCGAAGGTCTGCGAAAGCTACCCTCAAGTCGTCACCGCCTGCCTCGAACGCGGCTGGGAGCTGACCGCGCACGGGTACGAACACGTGCCGATGCACCGCATCGAGAATCAGCCCGAGGTCATCGAGCGCGCGATCGACGTCATCGCGAAGTTCGCCGGCTACAGGCCGCGTGGCTGGTGGGGACCGGGGCTCGCCCACACCTACGACACCATCGATTACCTGGCCGAAGCCGGCATCGAATACATCGGCGACTGGGTGCTGGACGATGAGCCGGTGACGTTGCGGACCACGTCGACACCGATCGTCGCGCTTCCCTACAACTTCGAGCTCCACGACATCGTGCTGATGTTTCAGGGGCAGCCGTCCGATGCGGTGTACACGCGGACGATGGATCACTTCGAGTGTCTGTACGAAGAAAGCGTCGAGCGCCCGAAGGTGATGGCGATCGCCTGCCACGCGTACTTGTCCGGTGCACCCCATCGCATCCGGCATCTCGAACGCGCGATTCAGGCCATCCTGCAGCGCCCAGGCGTCGTGGCGTGGAGCGGTTCGCAGATTCTCGACTGGTACCGGCAGCAGACCGGGGCGACCAAATAAGTCCTTGGTCCTTGGTTCTGAGTCCTTGGTCGTCCCTGGTCCGATGGTCCAGAGTCCGAGTTGTCGTGGCCGGGACCAATGGACTCAGGGACGACGCCCACACAGATGGACGGACCAAGAACCACCTACCAAGGACTAAGGCCGAACGATCGTGCCGTAACCGTTACAATCGACATCCGTGCCGAGCCAATTCTCCGCGATCGGGTTCACCGTCTCCTCGGGCGAAGACCTGGCCGGGCTCGCCAGTCAGGTCGCCGAGCGCGCAGACACGATAGACGCGCCGGCCGGGCAGTACCTGAAATGGGCGCCGCCCTCGGGCGAGCAACTCTGGCTGCAGGTGAAACGCAACGGCGACGCGATGGGCATGAACCCGCACTTCGAAGGGAAATCGTCGATCCGTATCGCCGTCGAAGCGCGCGTGGCGCGCGAGTCCCACACACCGCTCGACGGGACGTTCCTCGCGTGGGCCAACCCGCCGGACGGCGCCGCCGCCGGCGGCGACTACCCGTTCGCGTTCGACTGCCCCGACGCGGCCACGCACGACAGGCTGACGCTGCCCGTCACCATGCTCGCGCAGATCGCGGCGTTCGCGCAGCAGATCACCGTACACGAGTCGCAGGACGCGTACGACGCCGCACAGGCCGCGGAGGGACTGGCCTTCGAATCGCGATCGTTCATCCCGTCTGGACTTATCTCGCCATCGGGCGAGCCCGTGACACCGCCGGAGCCTCACGCGCTCATCGCGGGCCAGGTGATCGAGGCCGCCGAGCGGCGGAACGCGGTCACCGGCCTGCCGTTCTGGTGGGCGCTGGTGGATACCGTCGGCGGCACGTTCGACGTGGTGATCGATCCCACGCTGCTCTCGAACCCCGTCCGGCGGGGCAACGTGATCGCCGGCTGGTTCTGGCTGTCGGGCCGTCTTCAGACGAGCGCCCCGCCGCGGATCGGCTGGTTGCAGAAGCTCACCGGCCGCCGCCGGTAATTCAGCGCTACCGGCGGACGACGACGGTCGAGGGAGCGGTCAACGTGAACGCGATGACCGTCTCCGCCGGGATCACGGCGGCCTCGCCGCGCGTTGCGGCATTTGTGCCGACTCCGGCCGCGGCGCCCGCGCCGGCGCCGATCGCGGCCCCCTTCCCGCCACCGGCAATCGCCCCGATCGCCGCGCCCAGGCCGGTCATCACGCCGGTTCTCTTCGCATCCCTGCCCTTCGTGGTCTCGGCGTCCACGCTGTGGCTCGAGGCTTTCACGCGGATGGTCTGATCGCGCAGTCCGGCAATCGTGTTGATCGTGACGGACAGGCTGGCGACACCCTTGACGCGCCCGCCGGGATCGCTCGAGACGACGACGCCCGTGACCGCCGCGCCTTCGGGCGCGATCGTGGTCCCGTCCACGACGAGGCTCTTCTCGAGCAGCGCGGAGAATACCGAACCGTTCGACAGGGTGCTGGTGCTGAGCGCCGTCGTTGTCCGCACCGGGATGATGGTCCCGGACGGAATCGTATATTCGCGGGGCTTGAGCTCTTCGATCTGTCCCTGGACCTGCTGGTTCGTGCTCGCCTGCTGCTGGTTGATCGTGTTCTGCTCTTCGATCGCGCCCCTGACCCTGGCTTTGTCCGGCGAGTCCTGCTCCGACGCGTTCTGCGCCTGGTCGGTCGTGACGGTGTTCGGCGGCTGCGCCCTAGGCGCCTGACTGCGGTTACTGCTCCTGGTTGTTGCGGGCCGTTCCGCAGGCTTTGCAGCGGAGGCCGGCTGCGGCGTGGCGGCCTGCTCGTCCTTCGCCGCCAGCTGCTTCTTCACGTCGTCGAGCTGCGCCTGCAGCTCGTCCACTTTCTTCTGCTCGTCCGTTGAGCTCTTCGACGAGCAACCCGCGCCGGCGAGAAAAACGCCGAGGAGCAACCCGAAACGCCACGCCGGAAATCTCATCGCTCCCATTCCGGAGAAGGCTCAGTGTTCCTCGGCCCGCGCCGCGAGGAAAATGTGCTCCAGCCCGTAGTTGCCCTCGTGGCACGCGTACTCGAAGACGGGCTGGCTGTCGTCTTTCGTGAGCGTCATGGCGAACGTCCACGGCCGCGTCCAGACCTCCGGGTCGTTGACGGTGACTTCCCAGTTCAGCCGGCCGGGGGCAATGGGGGTGAACCGTTCGACGAGCCGCAGCTTCTCGCTGTTGTACCGATTGTTGTAGCCGAAGTGCGTCCGGCCCGTGAAGTTCGTCGTTTCGACGACGAGCGTATCGCCGTCGAAGTGTCCCCGGGCATCGCCCATCAGCTCGCGCACCCCGGCGCCGACGTGCGGCCGGCCGTCGAGCGGGATGATTCGCGTCTCGTGGATCATCTCGTAGCGGATGGCGATCGTGTCCGGCGCCTGCACGATCTGGTACGCGTTGCCGTAAATCGCCGGCATCATCGAACCCGGCAGGCCGCGCGTGATGCATCGATCGTACATGCTGCGATCGTCAGGCGAATCCGCGCGCCCTTCGCCGTTGCGCGCGTCGTTCAGCAGCGCGACTGCCGCCTCGTGGCGCTGCGCCTGCGGCGTCATGGGCGGGAGCCGGCCGTCAGGCGGATCGACGATGAACCACGGCCGGCTGCCTTTCGCGGCGAGGTGATCGTACCAGTGCGTCGGTCCCGCGCCCGTCTCGGCGCCGCCGATGCCGCCGGCGATTTGCTCGGCCGCCGCGGCGCGCTCCTTCGCAAGCCGTGCGAGGTCGGCTTCGGTGAACGCGGCCGGATCCTTGCCCGCGAGCTGTTCCGGCCGCTCGAGCGGCGTGTTCGCTTCGTCCTTGTTGGTGTAATCGCCGTGGAGGTCCGGCTGTCCCCATGCGGTGCGTGGAACCCGATACGCGGCTTTGCGCGGCGCGGGAGCCTGACCCTGGCCCGAGATCTCCGCGACGAGCGCGACCGCGGCCACAACGATAAGCGACACGTACACCCTTCGTCTCCGCATACATGCCTCCATGTGGCCCGTTCCACGCTTCACGCGCGATCATACGCCAGTATCATGAGCAGAGGTGCTGCCGCCCAAACCTGCCGTCGGGCCCGAGTCGGAAGAGACGCTCGCGAAGGTCTACCACTACCACGACGGGACGAAACATCACTTTCAGCGCTTCGCGCGGTCGCTCGGCTATCTCGACTGGGCGTCGCAGCCGCGGCCTTTTCGCGGCTTCGCGGACACACCCGTCTTCCCGCTCTATCCGGCGCCCGGTGCGTCGACCGATGGGTACGCGCCGGCACCCTCGACGTTTGATCAGGCCTGTGAGCTCGACATGCCGCCGCAACAGATCAGCGCGGCGGCCCTGGGAGACGTGCTCCGGCACGCGTTGGGGCTGTCGGCGTGGAAAGTATTCAAGACGTCGAGGTGGGCGCTGCGCGTGAACCCGTCCAGCGGCAACCTCCACCCGACCGAAGCCTACGTCGTATGCGGCGCGGTGGCCGGCCTTGCAGAACGCCCGGCGGTGTACCACTACGCGGCGGATCGGCACGCGCTCGAGTTGCGCTGCGCCTTCGACGACCAGGAATGGCGGAGCGCTGTCGGGCATCGAGACGACGTGGTGCTGATCGCGCTCACGTCCATTCATTGGCGCGAAGCGTGGAAATACGGCGAGCGCGCGTTCCGTTACTGCCAGCACGACGTCGGCCACGCCATCGCGGCCGTGTCCATCGCCGCGGGCCTCGCCGGATGGCGCGCGACGCTGCTGCCCGCGTGGCCGCACCGTGCGATTGCCGCCGCCACGGGCATCAGCCGGGACGAGGACTTCGTCGACGCGGAGCGCGAAGACCCCGCGTGCATCGTGGCGATGACCGCGACGGCGCCGGTCGACTGCTCGCACGACACGGCGGAGCGCCTCGCCGCCGCCATTTCGCGCGGCCGGTGGTCAGGCCGGGCGAGCCAGCTGAGCGAGGATCACGTCGAGTGGTCGTTCATCGACGAAATCGCGCGAGCCACACAGGACGAGGGACGCGACAGGTCGAAGGGGTCCGAAAGGTCCGAGAGGTCCGAGGGGTCCGAGAGGTCCGAGGGGTGCGAGAGGTCCACGAGGGCCGAGGGGTCCACGTGGTCCGGCAGGCCGATTGATGCGCGCGCGCTGCTCCTGCAGCGCCGGAGCGCGATCGCGTTCGACGGGCGTTCGACGATCGGCCGGGCGGCCTTCGTTGGGATGCTCTCGCGCGTGCTGGCCGGGTCGCGGGCGCCGTGGACCAGTGTCTGGTGGACGCCGCGCGTTCATCTGGCCGTGTTCGTCCACCGGGTGGACGACGTTCCGCCAGGGTTGTACTTGCTGCTGCGCGATCCGGACGCGTTGAATCAGCTGCGAGGGGCATGCCGCCCAGACTTCCTGTGGGAATCCGCCGACGAACAACTGCCGCTCTGGCGCCTCGCAAAGGGCGATACGCGATCGCTCGCCGCACGTCTCAGCTGCGATCAGGACATCGCGGCCGACGGCTTCTTCAGCCTCGGCATGCTGGCGGACTTCGACGCGAGCCTGGCGGCCTTCGGCCCGTCGTTCTACCGGAACCTGTTCTGGGAAACCGGCATGGTGGGACAGGTCCTGTACCTCGAAGCCGAAGCCGCGGGCGCGCGCGCCACGGGGATCGGCTGTTTTTTCGACGACCCGGTCCACGACGTGCTCGGGCTGCGCGGCCACGCGTTCCAGAGCCTGTACCACTTCACGGTCGGCATGCCGGTCGAAGACACGCGCCTGACGACGGAGCCTGGATATTTGTGGGGATGAACGAATCGACCTACCCGTTGCGGCGCGGCCGCGTCGTCTTCACGTAGACGGCCCGGCCGGCGGCGCCGGTAGCCGCCCACGATGCCTGCGCCTGCGCGGCCACCTCCGGCGTCCACGCGGCGGCATCGTCGGGGATGGACTCGGAGGGGGGCACCCGGCCGATCTCGATGTCTGCGATGACGAGACCTTCGCCCTCGGCGTAACCGCGACGCGCGAGCGTCCGGCCTGAGGCGTCGGCGATCTGGCTCTCTCCCGAAAACCTCAGCACCATCGACGGCGCGTTGGCCGGCGAGTTCCAGACGTCGCCGACGAGGCTGGCGTGCACGACCGGAGCGCCCGCGAGCCGCGCGAGCCGCCGTGGCGCCTCCCTGATGCCGGAGCCCGCGCCGAGCGCGTCGTGGCCCGGGACAGGGTTCGCGCGCGAGATGCCGCCATCCGGCGCGACGAACGGCCAGCCGGAAGCGGCCAGGATCAGATCGACGTTTCCGGCGAGCCGCCGCGCTGTTCGATAGCGGCACTGCTCCCAGCAGAGGGCGGCGCCCGCGCTGATGCCGTCCGGGAGAGCGAACACCGCGCTCTTGATGTTTCCCGGACGCGACGCAATGGGCGTCGGCGGGTCGGGCGTCACGCCGCGGCGCGTGAGCTCGTTCACGAACTCCTCGTCCTCTCCGCCGGCGTACACGCTGGTTTCGATATTGGTCGTCGGGAAATCCTTGTCGTGCGTGTAAACCTGCCCGTTCGGCGAGGCCAGAACGAACGTGTTGAACACGTCGGCGCCGCTGCGCGCAAGATACGAACCGCTCACGTATGCGTTGCCTTCCTTCGCGAGCGTCTTCAGCAGCTGCATCGGAAGGCCTTCGAGCGTCCGGTACGCGTTCACCAGCTTCGTCGGATGGAGGGCGATGGCCGTCGTGAAGAATTCCGGCAGGACGATCCACTGCGCGCCCTCCCGGATGGCGAGCCGCACCCAGTGTTCGGCGTTCTCCAGGTTGGCGGCGACCTCTCCGAGGGCGGCGTGCATCTGCACCGCGGCCACGCGCACGGGACGCGCCGCTCCCTGCGCCCCAGTGGACCCGCGCAAGGCGACAGTTCCCACACCGGCGGCGGTTTTCAGCAGATCCCGCCGGGATACTCGGCCCATCTCTCCCTCCGGCATCCATCCTACGCCAGATACCGGACGTCACACTCTTTGATCCGCCCACAGCGGATCCTCCTTGAAAAGATCCTGGTCCGTGGTTCACGCCGCGCGGTGAAAGATCCCGGCCAGGCCGTCGCGCAGCGTCGAGTATTTTGGCCGCCAGCCGAGTTCCGCCCTCGCGTCTTCGTTCGACAGCCGCATCCGGAGCGACAGGAGGCGGGCCATGTAGGGCGCGAACAAACGCGGCAGCCAGGCGGGCACCCTGCGCGGCGGAGGCGACCCCGTCAATTCGGCGATGGTTTCCACAATCTCCGTCAGGCTCGCGGGGTGATCGTCGACGATGTCGTACGTGCTGCCGGCGGGCGCCATGTCGAGCGCGCGCACCGTCGCGCTCACCGCATCGTCGATATGGATCAGCGGCAGCTGTCCCGAGTCGCCGCGGACAACGGGCAGGCGTCGCTTGCGCACCATGTCGATCATCGTGAGCGTAGACGCGGTCTCGAGGCCATAGAACATGCCGTAGCGAAGGATCACACCCTCGATCGCGCCGCGCCTGCTCGCTTCGAGCACCTGGGCCTCCATCGACCGGACCGCGGCCGCTGCCTCATCGTCTTTCGATACAGCGGTCGCCGAGCCTCGCGCGGAGAGCATCGCAAATGAGCCGGCGACAAATCGGCGCGCGCCGGCATTCACAGCGGCTTCGAGGAGATTCCGCGTGCCCTCGATGCGCAGCCGGTTGGTCGCGTCGAGGTCGCTGGGGCGGCGCGGTCCTCCCTTGGGCAATGCGGTCAACTGGTGAATGACGTGCGTCGGCCGCGCTGCCTCGACGACGCCCATGAGCGCTTCGCGATCCAACGCGTCCGCGACCGCCACAGAGGCACCCAGATTACGCAGGGTCTCCCGTTTGCTGGTCGAGCGCGTCAACGCAGTCACTCGATGTCCCGCTGACACAAGCGCGCGAACCAGCGGAATTCCTATGGCGCCGGAGCCGCCCGCGACAAAGACGTTCATGACTCTCTCCTTTCCCTGATCACGCGTATCGCCAGGCCGAACCCGAGCGCCTCGGTCATCGCGAGGAGCGCCGCGGTGCTCGCGAACAACACGCGCCACTGCGGGTCGACGTGGGCGACATGATCCGCGCCGGGCAGCCCGAAGTGATTCGCGAGTCCGAACAGCAGCGAACCAGCCATCGTGGCCGCGATGACCCAGGCTCCGAGCCGTTCGGCACGCCATGCCAGGCCGAGTCCCACCAGCGGGCCCGCCAGGATGACGATGTAGACGAACAGGTTGGCGGCGCGTGAAAGCGGAACCTGCGCGCGGGCATGCGCCAGCCCGTGGACGAAGGAAATGAGGAGGTGAATCAGAACGGCCACGATCAGCCACCTCCAGGCTCGCGCGCGATTGGCTGTCATACCCCTTTGACGAGCGAAAGGGGCCAAACGTGACAGCGTATAATCGGCGCAGTACCGGTGCGGTGGAGGTCTCGATGAAGGCTCGCAGCATTCCCGGCGCGGCCGCGATCGCGCTCACGGCGCTAGGTCTCCTCGCCAGCGCGTCACCAGCCGTGGCGCATCATTCGTTCGCCGCGGAATGGGACGGCAAGAACTGCCGGGAGTTCACCGGCACCCTCACGAAGCTCGACTGGCAGAACCCGCACCCGTATTTCTACGTGGACATCAAGGACGCCGGCGGCAAGGTCGAGAACTGGTCGTTCCAGGCCTACTCGCCCGTCACGCTGCGCAGAAACGGCACCGATCGGCAGGTGTTCCTCGACAACATCGGCAAAGAAGTGTGGGTCAGAGGCTGCCTGGCGAGGAACGGCAAGCCGAACGCCGCCGCAGCGGGCACGCTGAAGTTTTCGGACGGCGTCCTGCGCCAGGTCGGCCAGCTTCAGGATTAGTCGGACGAGCCGGTGACGGCACGAGTCGTCGAACATGAACCGGCTTTCGCAGCGTCGCCTGGCGTCGCCTGGCGCTTGACGCTGTGGTGCGCGCTCGTCGTGCACCGCCGGCGCGCAGACAGCCGAGTACACGATCAAAGTCATGCCGCCGGGCGGCCCGGCGCCGCGGCTGGCCGACGGCCATCCTGATTTGTCGGGGCACTGGTTCCCGAACGGCGCGGGCCAGGGCGTCAGCGGCCGCTTCGGCGTCGACCCGGCGGCGCTCGGGACGTTCGATCCGAAGGTCACGCCCGAGGAAAGGCCGGCGTTCCAGCCGTGGGCGCTGGCGAAGATCAAGGCGATGACGCCGACCGAGCTCGAGCTGTCGAAGTCGTCGGTGAACTGCCTGCCGCGCGGTGTTCCGGCGATCTGGCTGCAGAACCCGTACACGACGTTGATGGTCCACAAGCCGGGCCTGCTGGTGCAGCTGTACGAAGTCCTCAACAACTGGCGGGTGATTCACCTCGATGGACGCCCGCTCCCGAAGAATCCCGAGCCGTTCTTCCACGGCAACAGCGCGGCGCGCTGGGAAGGCGACACGCTCGTGGTCGAATCGATCGGGTTCGACGAGCGCACCTACATCATGCCCAACGGCTGGTTTCACAGCGACGAGCTGCAGGTCACCGAGCGCTACACGCCGCCCGTCGATGAACTACCTCATCGTCGAGATCACCGTGGACGATCCGAAGGTGCTCGAGAAACCGTGGAAGTCCGCCCCGCGCCGGTGGACGCTGGGCGACGGCGAGGTCTACGAGTTCTACTGCACGAACAACAAGGAGCTCGAAGAGCTGCAGAAGCTCAGAGAGCTGGAACTGCAGAAGAAGTAGTGCGGGCCTTCAGGCCTGCCGGAGACATGCCTTCTCCCACATCCCGCCCGGGCATGGGCACGATTCTCTATCCCCGGCGGAGCGGCGTTTCGCGTCTGGGCGCCCTTCGCTCCGGCCGTGTTCGCGGCCGGCACCTTCAATCAATGGAACGTCACGGCGACGCCACTGGCGAGCGAGGGCAACGGGTACTGGTCCGCGGATGTACCGGGCGTGAAGGTCGGCGACGAGTACCAGTTCGTCATCCCGAACGGCGGCAATCTCCTCTGGCGCAGGAACCCGTACGCCAGCCAGGTCGTGAGTTCATCAGGCAACGGCCTGATTCACGATCCCGATTTCGACTGGACCGGCGATGCCTTCGTGATGCCGCCGTGGAACGAGCTGGTCATCTACGAAATGCACATCGGGACCTTCTACGACACCGGCGGCACCGCCGCGTCCGGGCACCTTCGACGAAATCATCCCGAAGTTCCCGTACCTGCGCGATCTCGGGATCAACGCGATCGAGATCATGCCGATCGCCGAATTCGCGATGGATTCCTCGTGGGGCTACAACCCCGCGCAGCCGTTTTCGGTCGAGGCGGCGCTCGGCGGCCCGCAGGGGCTCTACCGGTTCGTGAAGGCCGCGCACGCGCACGGCATCGCCGTCCTGATCGACGTGGTCTACAACCACTTCGGACCGGGCGATCTCGACCTGTGGCGATTCGACGGCTGGAGCAGACGCGATCACGACGGCGGCATCTACTTCTACGACAACGTGCGCGCGCAGACGCCCTGGGGCGACACGCGTCCCGACTACGGGCGCCCGGAGGTGCGCCAGTACATCCGCGACAACGCGCTGTTCTGGCTGAACAAGTACCGGCTCGACGGCCTGCGGTTCGACTCGGTCGTCAACATGCGCAACCGCGGCGGCAACAACAACGACCCGGGCAACGATCTGCCTGACGGGTGGAGTCTGCTCCAGTGGATCAACGACGAGATCCGCGCGCGGCAGCCGTGGAAGATCACGATCGCGGAGGACCTGCAGAACAACGACTGGATCACGCGCGAGACGTCCGCCGGCGGCGCGGGCTTCGGCTCGCAGTGGGACGCGGCGTTCGTCCACCCGATCCGCGACGCGATCATCGCCGCCAGCGACAGCGACCGCGATCTCCAGGCCGTGGCGGCCGCGCTGCTTCACGTCTACAACGGCGACATCGGCGCGGCGGGTCGTCTACACCGAGTCGCACGACGAAGTGGCCAACGGGCATGCCCGGGTTCCCGAGGAGATCTGGCCGGGAAACGCCGGCAGCTGGTTCTCGCGCAAACGCTCGACGCTCGGCGCCGCGCTCGTCTTCTGCGCGCCTGGCATCCCGATGATCTTCCAGGGGCAGGAGTTCCTCGAGGACAAGTACTTCAGGGATGATCTCCGCTCGACTGGACGAAGCTGACGACGCATGCGGGCATCCATCTCCTCTATCGCGATCTGATCCGCCTCCGTCGGAACTGGTTCAACCAGACGCGCGGCCTGGGCGGCCGGAGCACTCGAGTCCACCACGTCAACAACGCCGACAAGGTTCTCGGCTTCCATCGCTGGGCCGACGGCGGATCCGGCGACGATGTGATCGTGATCGCGAACTTCGGGAACCGCGCCTACTCGAGCTACACCCTGGGATTCCCGCGATCGCGGGACAGTGGCGCGTACGGTTCAACAGCGACTGGAAGGGCTACGGTACCGACTTCGGCAACCAGCCGGGCTACGACACGCTGGCGGTCGCGGTGCCGATGGACAACATGCCGTGCCGCGCGAATGTCGGCGTGGGGCCGTACTCGGTGCTCGATCTTGTCGCAGGACTGAAGTAGTGCAGGCCTTCAGGCCTGCCTGAGCCCACCTGAGGTCGGGTAGATGCAGGCCTGAAGGCCTGCACTACTTCAGATCCCTCAATGCGTCATCGAATACACAAGCGCGTTGACGCCGAACGCGTAGCCCTCAGGCGCGAACTGCAGGAAGTACGCATGGTCGTCGCCTTCGCGTTCGAACGCGTCGCCGAAGTCGGTGTTGTGCGTCATCAGCACCATGATGTGCCCGTCCTCGTCGTCGAGGATGGCGCGCACGTGCGGCACGGCGCTGTCCCGGCCGCGCTCTGACGTCGGCCCTCCCGGTCCGCCCCAGAAATCGATCGCGGGGATCTGCGGGATCCGATGGATGTCGTAGAGCGTGTGAAACAGCGCGTGGTCGAGCGGCACGTCGACAATCGGGTACCGCTCAGGCGGCAGCGCCTTCGCGATCTCCTCGGACCAGAAGCGAAACGCGTACTCGCCCCAGAAATCGTCCGCCCACAGGAACCCGCCCTTGAGCAGGTATTCGCGCAGCCGGGCGGACTCGGCCTCGTCGAAAAATGCGCCGCCCGGCTCGGTCATCATCACGAACGGACAATGGAACAGCAGCGGATCGGTCAGCCGCACGACGACGTGCCGATACCCGTCCTCCGGGTCGTGGCTCACCGTCGTCGTCGTGAGCTCGGAGAGGCGGAACGTGAGATTGATGTCGGCCCGAGGATAGTCGACGCCCCAGCCGTTGCCGTCGCCGTTCGGCGCGTTGCGGAAGACGATGCGGCAGAACAGGAAGTTGCCGTCGAAGTCTTCCGCCGTCGCCATCCTGATCAGCGGTCTCCGGAATCCCCGGCGGTTCTGCGCGGCGAAGACTCCACCGGCCAGCAGCGCGCTCGCGAGAGCGGCGATGACAATGCGCCGGATCATTTTTCGTGGTGGCGATCGACCGTGAACGCGAAGAACTGGTTGCTTCCGCTGCCCTCGACGCCGGATCTCGAGTAGCCCGCGCCCCAGTAGACGGATCCGTCCACCACGGCCGGGCCTGAGTTCACCGACGCGCCGGCGCCGAACTGCCAGAGAATTTCGCCGGTGGCGGCATCGAGCGCAAACATCTGATTCTGGTTTGCCAGCTTCGCCATCGACGACGCGTACACCACGCCGTTGGCGACCGTGACCGGCGCGAGATCCCAGACGCCCACCGTGCCCACCCCGGTCAGCGTTTCGACCTGCGGATCGGCGGTCTGCCACAGGATCTTCCCCGTCGAGGGTTGCAGCGCCGCCCACGAGCCGCCTGTGACCGTCGTGTGCGAGAGGACGCCGTGATCCGTCAGGTTGTACGGAATGTGATGGTGGTTCGTGATGGCGGCGTAGATGCGCTCGCCGTCGAATGCCGTACCCCACTCCATGCCGCCCTGATCGCCGCCCGGTCCGATCAGCGTGTTCCAGACGAACGCGCCGGTCCGGGCATCGAGCAGCACGTAGACGCCGCTCTTCTCGCCGACGCCGACGACGTGGCGCCAGCGTCCGTGAATGCGCACCCACATGACGTTTGCGCCCGAGCCGCCAAGATCCCATTTTTCGCCGTCGGTTTCGGCCGGGCACCACGTGACCGCCGCAGGCTGATTGCCGCAGGCGCGCAGCCACGGCTCGTGCCCCTGCACGCGATACGACCATCGCGGCTGGCCGGTGCGCGCGTCGAACGCCACGATCGATTTGAGGAACGCGTCCGGCTGCTCGCAGGATTCGGTGAAGCCGCCGTTGGCGGCATGACAGGCCGTCACGCTGGCAGGCTCCGTGTACGGCTGCCCGAACGTGCCATAGACGAGGCCGTCAGCCAGGCTGACGGCAGGCGGCGAGAACATCGTGGCGCCGGCGTAGCCGCCCGGCAGGCCGCCGTTGTCGGGAAGCGAATAGGTCTGCCAGAGGATCCGGCCGGTGTGCGCGTTCAACGCGACGATCGCGCCGCGGAATGTGGCGTTCGGACCGCCCGCGCCTGACGCCGACACGCCCGTGAAAACCACGTCGCCGGCGAGCACGGGCGATCCGGTCATGATGCCGTTGGGATCGGGATGCACCTGCGTCATCCAGCGCAGGTCTCCCGTCGCCGCATCGATCCCGAGCATGTCGGGATGCTTCAGATCGCCGACGACGAGCGTGTCGCCCGCGAGCGACGGGCTCGTGCGGACGATGTCGCCGGCGATGCCGGTGTAGTCCGAGACCAGATGCGACCACAGCACGTCGCCCGTTTCGGCGTCGAGTTTCCAGAGCGTGCCGCCGAAGTCGCCGAAGTACACGGCGCCGTCAGCGACCGCCGGCGTCGCCGACACATCCCCCGTTGTCGTGCGCGACCCACTTCACCATGAGGCGACGCGCATCCCAGGGGCCGATGCGGTGTTCGAACGGCTGATTCCGGGTGTTGGCGGGATCGTTGCCGATCATCCGCCACGCGTGCAGGAAGTCGAAGCCGCCGTGCGCCGTCAGCCGCGAGGCGCCCGCGAGCGCCAGCATCAGGATCGACCAGTACCGTCAGCCGTCGAGCCATGGTTCCTCCTTGGGGTGCGACTGATGATGCCACTGCTGCGGGATCAATCAAACCGTCAATAAGACATAAGTGCGTGCAGGCCTTCAGGCCTGCCGTTCCTGTAACATACTCGCCCATGAATCGAATCTTGCGGAGTGCCACGGCTGCCGCGGCCGTTTCGGTCCTGTTCGGGCTGACGCACGCGACGCCCGCCGGGCAGGCGTCGTCGGCCGCCGGCGCGGTCATCGGTACCGGCGCGTTCACGGCGTTCGTGGAGAACATGGACCGGTCCCTCGCGTTCTATCACGACGTGTTCGGGATGGAGGTGCCGCCGCTGCCCGCGTCGGGTGAACGGCCGTACAACAACGCCAACCCGCGGCTCTTCGCGATGTTCGATATTCAGGGCGCGAAGGAACGCCATCAATCCGCGCGCGTGCCCGGCACCAGGGCGGGCATCGAGCTGATGGAAATCCAGAACGTCGATCACAAGACGATCGACCTCCGGATCCAGGATCCGGGCGCGGCTACGGTCGTGCTCCTCGTCCGGGACCTCGACGTCGAGCTCGCCCGCGTCAAGCAGGCCCACGTCGCCGTGGCAACGCCTGGCGGCATGCCGGTCGTGTTCGCCGACGGCGCGCGAGCCATCCTGATTCGCGACATCGACAATCGTTTCATCGAGCTCAGGCAGCCGGCGTCCGTCCCTGCGGCGACGACGCCCAACATCTTCGACATGCGTTTGTCGATTGCGGTGAACGACATGTCACGCACCTCGAGCGTCTACCGCGACGTCCTGGGGTTCAAGGTCGAGGGCGAAACGGGGTTTTCCGCCGACAAGGCCACGCGTGCGCTGACCGGCCTGCTCGAAGGCGGAGGTTCGCCGCAGCCGCGTGCAGGCCCCGGGTCGATGCTGTGGATCGAGTTCGTCGAGTACAAGGGCGTCGATCGGACGCCGCTTCACATGCGGATCCAGGACCGCGGCGCGGCGCGGCTGCAGGTGCGGGCGCAGAACGTCGACGCGCTCGTCGGCGCCCTGAAAAGCGCCGGCCTGACGGTCGTGTCGGAGGGCGGCGTCGCCGTGCCGATCCCGCCGAACTTCAAGGGCGCGCTGGTCGCGGACCCGAACAACTTCTTCTTCACGCCGTTTGCGCCCTGCGACAACTGCGCGCCGTTCGTGAGGCCCGCCACGGAATAAAACGACGTACAGACGCAGTTCGTGACCGAATCAGCGGGGACGGATTGCTATGCGAGTTCGGCGTTGCCCGTTGCCGGAATCCAGATCCACATCACCGCCGCGCACAGGAACGCCACGCCGGTCAGCGCGAATGCCGGACCGAATCCGCGCGTGGCGGCCAGCGATCCAACCAGGAACGGCGCCGCTGCGCTCGCGACGCGCCCGGTGTTGTAGCAGACGCCCGCGGCCGTCGCCCTCACCGACGTCGGGTACAGCTCGGCAACAACGGCACCGAAACCGCTGTAGTAGCCGCTCGCGAAGAAGGCCAGTACGGGACCGAGCACCAGCAGCAGCCCGGGCGTCCGCAAGTAGCCGTACGCGGGCAGCATCAGCCCGGTGACGATCAGGAACATCACGTAGGCGCGCTTGCGGCCCATCGCCTCGGCGATGTACACGAAGCTGATGTACCCGAACCAGACCCCCACCTGCATCACCATCACGAACACCGACATCGTCGCTGACGAGAGGCCGATGCCGCCTCTCGCCGGCTCGAGCGCGAGATACGCGGGCACCCAGTTGGTCTGTCCCCAGTAGCCGAAGAGCGTCCACGCGTTCATCAGGGTGAGGAACACCGTGATCTTGGCTGCGCCCGGCGCGAAGAGCGCGCTGACGCGCCCGCGCTCCGATCGCCTGGATTGCAGCCAGATCTTCGGTTCGGCGACGCCGCGGCGAATCCAGATCGTGAACAGCGCGGGCAGGACGCCGACGAAGAACACGCCGCGCCAGCCCCAGATCGGCAGCACGATCAGGTTGACGAGCGCGGCGAGACCGTAGCCGATCGCCCACGCGCTCTGCACGAACGCCAGCGCCCTGGCGCGGTGGCGCGCCGGAAACGACTCCGACACGAGGGCGGCACCCGTCGCCCACTCCCCGCCCATCCCGAGACCGAGCAGGATCCGGAACACCGCAAGCTCTCGCGCCGACCGCGCGAATCCGCACGCCGCCGTGAAGATCGCGTAGATGAGAATGGCCGCAATCAGCGCGCGCGTCCGGCCGATCCGGTCCGCCACGACGCCGAAGAAGATCCCGCCGGCCGCCGCGGAGAGCAGCGTCAACGATCCCAGGATGCCGGCAGCATTGAACGACAGGTGGAGCGCAGGATCGCGGATGAGCTCCGCGATCACCATCGCGTAGAGCATCACGTCGAACGAATCGAGCATCCATCCGAGCGCGGCGGCGACAAACGCCCGGCGCGCCGCCGGGTCCGCCTCAGTCCACCATGCCATCTACGACGCTATTGCGGCCGCGGAGCGGGAACGCCTGGGACAATCGACGCGGGCAGCGGCCAGTTGCCGTCGTACGGCGGCCAGTTCGGCACCGCGCGCTCGGGGTCCGGGTAGTACATCGCCGTGTAGATGGTGCGGATCTTCCCTTCGTCCACGACGAACCACTCGCTGAAGACGTTCCGCGGCGTGGGCGATCCAGGGCGGCGGATGAACACCGCGAGGCCCAGGGCAATGCCGGCTTCTTCGTCCACCACCGGGAACCGCCGCGCGGCGACCAGCGACAGGTTGAAGTTGGCCATGCCCGACATGCAGTCGTTGTTCGCGTTGGCAGCCGGCGCGGGAGTGCCGCGCGGAGGCCCCGGAGGCAGGAACCGGCCTGCCGGCGCGGGGCTCCCGTTCTCAACGCGGCCGCAGCCGTCGTGCACGAGCGCGACGGTGCGGTCGTGAGACGTGATGCCGTCGAAGTAACTGTTCACGATCGCGACGAGCTCGTCGCGCTTCAGGCGCTGCGCTTTCGGCAGCGTGCGCTCGGGCGGCGGGTTCGTCGTGAGATAGTCCGGGTTGAAGAGATTCGCGGGCGGGCGGCCGGCCTGCGCGGGCCCGTTCAGGCCCGGGTCGCCGGCGCGGGCAAGATACCACTCCGCCTCGGTGATCTTCCGGTTCTGCACGCGGACTCTCACCGTCACGATCGCCGAGCCGCTGCCTTCCTCGACGATGCCGTAGTAGGCGGCCTGGCCGCTGACGGCGTCGAGATACCGCCGCTGGACCTTTCCGAGCGCGGTCACCGTCTTCCAGGCGCCGCCGCCGGGAGGGACGTTGATGGCGTTCTCCGTCTGCCGGAATCCGAGTGCAAGCGGAGCTGCGGCCGGATCGTGCTTGACGACGGCCGCCAGGTATTGATCGAGTGCGGTCTTCAGGCACGCGCGATCGCAATCGGTTCTGCGCGCGCGCCGTCGTGGCTCCGCCGATCAGCACCATCGACGCTGCCGCGAGCCATTTCGTCAGTGACGACATCGGTCCCTCCAGGTGGGTGCATTGTACCCGCACGATCAAACGCAGAGATCGCAGAGATTCCATGTAAGACACTCGGCGATCTCTGCGTGCTCTGCGTTGTACATCCGCGGGCGTCGCCGACTCTGATAGGCTGTGCCCGGAGGAAACACGATGCGACGCCTGCTGCTGTCCGCTGTGATTCTTGGTGCGCTTGCGGCTGTCGCCGCGTGGGGACCGCGCGCGGACGCCACGCTCTCGGCGCAATCGCGCCAGGCCCCGGCCGGCACGGCGCACACGGGCAAGGCCTTCAAGTTCAACCAGGTCAAGCCCGGCGTCTACCACGCCATCGGCACCGGCACCCTCGCCGTCGTCGGCAACTCCTCGGTCATCGTCAACGACGAAGACGTGATCGTCGTCGATGACCACGTGTCTCCCGCCGCAGCCTGGGTGCTCCTCGATGAGATCAAGGCGATCACGAACAAGCCCGTGCGCACCGTGATCAACACGCACTTTCACTTCGATCACGCCCACGGCAACCAGATCTTCGATAGTCGGGTGGACATCATCGGCCACGAGTTCACGCGGCAGATGCTGCTCAACAACTCGATCGGCATGCCGCTCTACCGGAACTACGTGACGGGATTGCCGGGGCAGATCGAGGACCTGAAGAAGCGCCTGGCGGCGGAAACCGACGCCGGCCGACAGGCGGCGCTGCGGACGCAGATTTCGGTGGCTGAAAACAATCGCGCCGCGCAAGCCGAACTCAAGCCGACGCCACCCAACGTCACGCTGACGGATCGGATGACACTCTATCGGGGCAGCCGCGAAATCCAGATCCGGTTCCTCGGCCGCGGCCACACCGGTGGCGACGTGGTCGTGTACCTGCCGCGGGAGCGGGTGGTCGCGACGGGCGACTTCCTGACGTCAGGCCTCTCCAACATGAGCGACGCGTATCTCGACGAGTGGGTGACGTCGCTCGATGCGTTGAAGGGGCTGGATTTCGACACGGTGATGCCGGGCCACGGCGAGGCGTTCACCGACAAGGCCAAGATTGGCTACTTCCAGGACTACCTGCGCGACGTCTGGACGGAGGTCGGCAAGCTGAAGCGCCAGGGCGTGTCGGCGGAGGACGCCGCGAAGCGCGTGGACATGACGAAGCACAGCGCGCATTTCCCGATTCAGGGTCCCGGCGTGCCGCTCATCGCCGTGACGAGGATTTACGAATTGCTGGACCGGCGGTGATTCGCCACTCCCGTAGCGGCCGGCTTTAGCCGGCCGCGTGGACGTCCGGCTGAAGCCGGACGCTACGAACCGAGGAGAGATCGTTTTGAAGAGACGCTACATTGCGACGATTGCGGCATTCACCCTGATGGCGGGCTCCGTCGCCATCGCGCAGCGCGGACGAGGGCCGGCGCCGGTCGATACGCTCGGCGCAGGTCCCTGGGATTTCGGCGTGGGCGCGGCCCGCTTCCACGTGTCGGTGCTGACGAAAGGCCTCGATCATCCCTGGGGCATCGCGTTTGTGCCGGACGGCACCATCCTGGTCACCGAGCGTCCGGGCCGCCTGCGCGCGATCCGAAATGGCGTCCTCGATCCCGCGCCGATCGGCCCGCTGCCCGCCATGCTGGCGACCGGCCTCGGCGGCATGCTGGACGTGGCCCTGCACCCGAAGTTCGCGCAGAACCGGCTGATCTACTTCGCCTACTCGAAGCCCGGCGAAGGCGCGGGCAACGCCACCACCGCCGTGTACCGCGCGCGGTGGGACGGCGGCGCGACGCTCGCCGACGGCAAGGACATCCTCGTCGCGGACGCCTACTGGGGCGGGCCTGGCACCGATCAGACGCGCGGTCCCGCATTCGGGAGCTATGGCGCCCGGCTCGCGTTCGACCGCGCGGGCCTGCTGTACGTGTCGCTCGGCGATCGCAACTACGGCCCCAAGGCACAGGATCCCGCGTCGCACATCGGCAAGATCCTGCGCATCACGGACGAAGGCGGCGTCCCGCCGGACAACCCGTTCGTGGGCCGCGCCGGTTACAAGCCGGAAATCTGGACGCTCGGGCACCGCAACCCGCTCGGCCTGGCGTTCAACGACGCGGACGGCAGGCTCTGGTCCACCGAGGAGGGGCCGCAAGGCGGCGACGAGCTGAACCTCATCGTCAAGGGGAAGAATTACGGCTGGCCGGAAGTGTCGCTCGGACGCAACTACGACGGAACGATCGTCGGCCGCGGTTTCACCGCGCCCGGGTTCGAGGAACCCGTCGTGTTCTGGGTGCCGGCCATCGCCGTCTCGGGGCTGTCGATCTACAACGGCGACAAGTTCCCCGCGTGGAAGGGCAACGCGCTCGTGGGCGCGATGCGCAACAACACCGGGAAGCACATCCAGCGCGTGATGTTCAACGCGAAGGGCGATCCGATCGGACGGGAAATCATCCTGTCCGAGCTCAAGCAGCGGATTCGCGAGGTGAAGCCGGGGCTGGATGGGAACATCTACGCGCTGACGGATGAAACGTTCGGCGCGGTGCTGAAGATCGAACCGGCCGCGCAGCCGTAGCGCTGGCGTCTAATCAGCGCCAGTCTCCGGAGGCGACGAATGCCGCCCAGTAGAAGGGGTTCGTGCTGAGTCCCTTCGACCGCCGCGCACGAATGATCTGGACGCTGGCGTCCCGCATCGCGTCGGCTGTGCTGAGATGGCCGCTGAACCTGGACTCGTAGAGCTTTTGCATCCATTCGAGAGTCGCGTGATCGTCAACTGACCAGAGGCTCATGATCACGGTGCGGACGCCCGCCACCTGAAAGGCCCTGCGCAGTCCCAAGACTCCTTCCCTGCTGATCACGGTGCCGAGACCGGTGTCGCATGCCGACAACACGGCCCACTCCACGCCTTCGAGGTTGAGCGCGGCGACTTCTTCCGCCGACAGAATCCCGTCGTCTTCGTCAGCGCCGGCAGCAGAGCGGCGGTTCGCCCCTGCGAGTGCGAGCCCGGAGAGCAGAAGCGGGTTCTCGGGAACGATCCTCGGTGCAGGTGCGCGCGCAGCACCCGCTGGCTTCGACGCGGGCGCCGTGGGACCGGCCAGACCGCCGACCGCTCGAGCGCCCTCGATGACGGGCGCACAGTCGTCGCCCAGGAAGAAGCCGTGCGTAGCGAGATGGAGGATTCGACGGCCAGGGGCTGTCTGTTTGAATGCGCGTTCGGTGGCAGCCGCCCCGACTAACGTCTGCAGCGTCGCGGGTTCAACGCCCTGGCCGGCTCCGAACTGACGCCACAATCCGGCAACGACCTGCGCTTCGTTCCGTGACGCGGGAATCGGCGCGAACGTCATCGACCGGAAGCCGCCGCAGTTGATAGCGGCGTCGCGGAGCGAGCGAGCGGGAGGTTCCGGGGTCGCGCGGGCAATAGCGCCTCGTGCCGACCGCGCGTTGCGGAGCGCTGCAAACGACGACCCGTCGGAAAAGGCGGCCCCGCCGACGGACAACAGCCCGGCGCTTGACGGCTCTGGTGCCGTTTGGTCGAGCACGAGGTCGCGCTCCGCCGAGAGGTAGTGGATGATCGGCCCATCCTCGACGAGATACCTGCCTCGGCCAGACGGCAAAGCGGCCAGCGGGACGAGATTGAACGCCCCGTCCGGCACCACGAATACGCGCGTCGCATTTTCTATGTGAGCCGCTATCGGATCCCAGATTTGGCGGCGAAGGCCGACCCCTGTCGAATCGAGCGAAGCCTCAGGCGGCACGCCGCTCGATTCGGATGCCATTTCGGAAATCATTGCGCGCCGCCAGCGCGCAACCGCGGCATCGATCGGGGCGGCCGCGCCAAGGGGCACGACGATGGGGTCGCGGCCATCGGATCGCAGTACGAATCCGACATAGGACGCCACGACTTGCGTCCGCTGGCGCGTTCCGTTCTGTGACACCGGAGCGAATACCTGGCGGTCGTATCGAACCACTGACACCAGCGCACTGTCCGCCGGCAACCGCTTCCTGATCTCGTCAAGACCAATCGCTGAACGAGACACCTCCGAGCGGAATGCCGCACTCTGCGCTCCCAGTGCGCGCTCTGCGTCTTCTTTCTCCTGCTGCGCCTGCGCGACGAGAGCTGCGTACTGTTCCGGCCGCAGCGAACCCGGGCCCCGGATCACCAGGTTCGCGAGACGCTCGCGCGCTTGCCGCAGGGTGGTCCACAGCGACGCGGCAGGGCCGACGGCCTCGTCGTTGACGGCGCGGCGCCGCATCGCCATTTCGTCGAGCACGAGCGACCGGCCGCGAACGACCGCGTCGAGGACCGATGCCGAGCTGTCGGCGGTGACCAGCGACAGCGCCAGCCCGAGTCCCTGTGGGCGCTTCGCCGCGTACTCGAGCGCCTGGCGTTCGGGCAACGAGCCCAGCGTCAGGCTGAGGTGCTGCCGACCTGCTGCTTCGGCGGCCAGCGCAACCGTCAGCGATTCCTGCTTCCGATCGATTTGCGCGAGGATCGCCGCGCGCTTGACTTCGATGGCGGCAATATCCGGATGAGCCGGACCCAACACGGCAACCTGAATTCGTCGCGCGTGATCGTACGCCTCCAGCGAAGCGTCCGCCCTGCCCTGCGCCGACAGGATAGCCGCCTGCGCGAGCAACGACCTGACGTAGCCGGCGGCCTCCGGCGTTGGGGTTTTCTCCCAGATCGCCATCGCTCTTGTGGAAAGGGTGAGGGCTCGGCGATGTTCTCCGAGCTGCGCCAGGCTGGCGGCTAGCGAGGACAGCGCTTCCGCCACGTCAACATGATCTTCACCCAGCGTTCGCCGGCGAATGGCGAGCGCGCGCTCGAAGAGCGGCACGGCCTCGCCGTCCAGTCCTTGATCCGCGAGTGTCTGTCCGAATTCCCAGAGCCCCCGCGCGACAATCGCGTGCTCACGGCCGAACGTCTGCTGCCACGAGGTGATGGCGCGACGATGCAGCGTTCGCGCGCGAGCGAGATCTCCCAAGTCCGCGTTCAGCAGCGCGAGGTTGTAAATGACCGTTGCGTTTTCCGGATAGTCTAAACCGAGGCGATGCTGATAGATTCGCAGGGCCCCTTCATAATTTTCGCGTGCGCCTTCATAGTCAGCTTGCAGCAAAAGCGTTCCGGCCAGATCCTGGAGACAATCCGCAGTGAGCGGGTGATCGCGCCCGACGGATCCGATGCTGAGACTCATCGCGCGCTCCCGGAGTGCACGAGCGCGAGCGAGGTCCCCGAGCTCCTGAACGGCAATGGACAGAATGCGAACGAACCAGGCAATATTCGGATGGCCAGGGCGCAGTGACGCTTCTGCGAGCGACACGGCCCGTTCGAGGGTCTCGCGAGCCTGGAGGCTGTCCCCGTCGAACAGATTCTGGCTGCCAATGAACATCAGGGTCGTCGCGAAGTCCGGATGACGTGGGATCTGATCCTGCTGAATCGCGAGCGCGCGCTGCAGGTCGGCGCGCGCGGCGATGTAGTCGCCCTTCCGTTGACGAACAAATCCGCGTATGCTCAGCGCCCGCGCCGCGACGATCGCGGTCCCTCCCGTGTTCTCGGCGATCGTTACGGCACGATTGCTCGCCTCGAGCGCCTCGCCATACCGTCCAAGTTGCATCGCAGCCATCGCCAGGTACTCAAGGTCGCCCGCGGCTGCGGCCTTATCTGCGAACTCGGACGTGTCTCGGGCTTGTAGTGCTTGCTGGAGTTCGAAGACAGCGTGTCGATAGTCTCCTGCCTGGTACAGTACGGCGCCCACGTGACCACGCGCGAGCGCCAGCATACGCGGATCTTCGGCTGATAACAGCTGTCGACGGCTAAGAATTTCCTGCGCGAGCGCCTGCGTCTCAGGGTCGGCACCTTTCCCGTTCTCGAGCAACGCGTCGAGCAGCAGGTCTCCGGCGCGTTCGACGTCGGCTCGATTCTCACCCTTCAATCCGCCAAACGATGCGAACAACGCTCGCGCCCGAGCTTCGGCCTCCTCGAAGTGACCTTCATCGATGGCCGAACGCACTGCGCTCCGGGCCGTCTCGGAATCCTGCGGGACGCCGGCCGACACACGGGTTGTCCCGACAACGGCGACGAGGGCAACGCCGGCGAGAATCACACGGGCACCTGCCATCGTCCTTCTTTCTGCCAGCTACGAGATTATGGCCTTTGCAACAGCAACAACTGTCCGGCGGAGAGGCCCGCGACGATTGCCAGTTCGTTCCGCTCTGGTTGACCGAAGCCCTCCGGTCCGCTTCCGAGTCCATACACTGGGTGCTGCATGACTTCCCGGGCCGTCTGCCTGACTACCATCGCGGCATCAGCCGCAATCGTGAACAGCCGGTCGAAGTTCTGACGCATGGCCGTTCTATAGTCGTCGTCTCTCGGCAGCAGCGAGCCAAAACCCGGCTGCAGACACGCTGCAGCCGCCACTTCGATGTTCGAGAGTGCCTCTTCGAGAGTGCTCAACCCGGTGCCCAGGGCGCGGAACATCACAGTTACGCAGAGCACGGCGACCTGCGCATCAGAGGACAGGAATGCCGTGATGGCCCCGACTTCAGGTACTCAGGTCGTCGGGACCATAACCTCCAGCCGACTTCGGCCCATATCCACCGGCCGACTTGGGCCCGTATCCCCCCGCCCACTTCGGCCCGTACCCGCCTGCGGACTTCGGCCCGTATCCCCCGGCGGACTTCGGCCCGTACCCACCCGCGGACTTTGGGCCGTAGCCACCGGCAGACTTCGGGCCGAACCCCTGTGCCTTGGCGGGCGGCCCCAGTCCGAACGAACCGTTGGTCATCACGCTTTGGATGGTCGTCTCGACCAGCCTGGCGGCCGCTTCGATTCGCATGAACGCCAGCACAATCTCCTGGGGAGCCTGCGCCTGAGGACTCCCCCCAATTTGCGATTGCAGGGTCAGGTCCCCCGCGAGCATCAACTTCGGCGGACCAAACGGAAGGAGATCAGCCGTGGGTCTGTTTATCCTCCCGCCCAGGAGATTCAGAAGCGATCTCTTGTTCGCCTTCAAGACCCGATCGAAGATGTTGAACGTCGCCTCGACAGCCGCGGTCATCTGGTTCACGGCCACCAGTTCGACCGGTCGCACGAAGCCGGTCGAATCGATCATTTCGTCCGGCTCCTCGCGCCGGAGTGTGTCGTACACCAGACCAGGCCACCCCCTCGCCTGCTCGAAGATCTCGAATCCCAAGTAGGTCTTCTTGTCGGCTTTTGAGTCTATCTGGAGCTGCGTGCGTGCCACTTTGTCGACAACGAAGGGAGCAAACACACCGATGCCGCCAAGCGGGCCGAGACCTGGACTTTCGCGCCGGGTCAGAACCAGCCTCGAGGTCTTTGACGCCTCGTCGTAGTGAGTGCCCGCCGGCGAGTCGCAGGTAGCGATGATCGTGTCGCCGAGCTCTCGGAGGTCATCCAGGGCTTTGGAAAAGCCGTCTGCGCTTTTCGATTGCTCCGCCGGGTCCGGCTGGGAATCGTCGCAATAATCTTTAAGGTCCTGCGCCAGACTCTTCAAGTCGAGGACAGGACGGACATCGCCGACCGGATTCGCCAGAAAAACGTCCTGCATCTCGCGCAGAGATTGCTCAACGATCCGACCACCGCCCTGTTTGAGCACTGCGTGAATCGCGTCTGCGGTCTTCTCCAACAGCTCTTTCAGACTTCCAGCCTGCGCGAGGTTGAGCAGTGACATCGCGACTTTTTCGCGATTTGGCGATAAGTTGAAGCTGTTGAAATATTCGTCAACAAAGGTCAATCCCAGTTGCAATGGACTGGTCTCACGATCGATGCTTCGGAGAATCGGGAAATAGGGAAACCCGGCCAGCGGCATAAAGACCTGGGAAGCAACAAGGAACTCGGCGGCGTCCCTGAGTTCAAACGCGGCCTCCGCATAGGCCATCGTGCACGAATTGGTCGCAAGCAGATCAAGAGGCTTACCGCGCCTGGTCTTGTACGGCTTCAGCGCGGCGGCGAGTTCCTTCAGCTGCAAGGGATCATCATGATCTCGACCAAATCCAAGACCATAGTTGTGCCCCCACAGCACCAGACAATGGTGCTCAACTGTGCTGCCGCCCATCGCAAGCGCGTCTAACAGGAACGCAGAGAGAGATGCTTTTGTGGCCATGTGGCCGTCGGTGGGCTGCGGCAACGTCGTGACCGGCTGGCCCTTCTGAATGAGATAGCGCTGAGGGACATCCGGCCAGCGGCGCCTCATTTGGACGAGGACGCTAACATTGGGATTCCCGCCGTCGTTCGGATCCTTCAAGCCTTGGACGCTCGCCTGCAGCTCCTTCAGATCCTGGACTGCGAGCGAATCGAGGTTGCTGTTATCGCCGGCTTGCATGTACAGCATGATCAGCCACGCGGTTGGGTTGATCGTCGGTTCAGGCACATTAACTGCGGCATTACTCATGGCCGGCTCCGATGCATAGAGAGTTACCGTTCCGGGAGGTAGCACAGACTATAACGACGGATCCGGACTTTTCTAACCGTTTCACGGATTTCTGAGCGTCGAGGAGCGAAACGGGCGGTCTGTGGGATTACGCCGCCCCGGTCGTTGATCCTCTTGTGAGCGGCTTGGCGACGCATCAGGGCTTTCCGGCGCAACTGCCGGTCCGGCAACGGGATATGATAAGCACTCTTTCCCTGAGACTTGGTCCGGTTCAGACGATGGCCGACCCCTTCCAGCCCGGCGACGTTCGGACTGTCCAGACCGGCGGGGTGCCGATGGAGGCCGAGTCGTCGCTTATCCTCGTCCGCCGCGCCCACGAGGGCGACGAATCCGCCGTCAACGAGCTCTTCGCCCGCTACCTCCCCCGGCTGCAACGCTGGGCCCACGGACGGCTGCCCGCCTGGGCCCGCGGCTCGCTCGACACCCACGACCTCGTCCAGGACACCTTCATGCAGGTCCTGCAGCGCCTCGACCAGTTCGAGCCGCGCCACGAAGGCGCCTTCCAGGGCTACCTCCGCCAGGCGCTCTTCAACCGCGTCCGCGACGAAATCCGCCGCGCCACGCGGCGCGGGCCGGCGTCGGAGCTAAACGACGACAAGGCCACGGCCGATCCCTCGCCGCTCGAACAGGCGATCGGACAGGAAACACTGGAGCGCTACGAAGCGGCGCTCGCCCGCCTCCGGGAGGACGACCGCGAAGCGATCATCCTGCGGATCGAACTGGGCTGCCCGTACAGCGAAATCGTGACCGCGCTGGGCAAACCGAGCGTGGCAGCCGCCCACATGGCGGTGAGCCGCGCGCTGGTCCGGCTCGCGGAGGAGATGTCCCATGAGCGCACCTGACGAACTCCTGATCAGCACCGCCGACTCGATCGCGGCCGGCAACAACGTGGACTGGCACGGGCTGCACCAGCACGCGCCCGATCCGCAGCAGAGTCGCATCCTCAGCGAGATGCAGATCCTCGAACGCATCGCCACCTTCCTTCGCAGTTCCGACTCCGAGGTCCTGTCCGACAAGGTCACCACCGAGCGGCCGAAGGCCGCCATGCCCGAAGCGTGGGCGCATTTCAAGCTCGTCGAGCTCATCGGCGAAGGCGGGTTCGGCTCCGTGTACCGTGCGCGCGACACGAAACTGCAGACCGACGTCGCGCTGAAGCTGGTCGATCTGCCCGCCGACCGCGAGTTCCGGCCCGCCGTGGCCCTGAAAGAAGCCCGCCTGCTGGCACGCGTCCGCCACAGCAACGTCGTCACCGTCCACGGCGCCGACATTGTCGACGGCCGCGTCGGCATCTGGATGCAATTGATCGAAGGGCAGACGCTCGCGACGCTCCTGCGCGGCAACGGACCGTTCGGCGCGCACGAAGCGGCGCTCATCGGCGTCGATTTATGCCGGGCCCTCGCGGCGGTTCATGCCGCGGGCCTCGTCCACGGCGACGTGAAGACGCGCAACGTGATGCGCGAGTCGGGCGGCCGAATCGTCCTGATGGATTTCGGGACCGGGCGCGACCTCTCAGCGCTGCGACTGCACGGCGCGCGCGATGCCGCCGCCGGCACGCCCCTGTACCTCGCGCCTGAAGTGTTCGACGGTCAGCCTCAGTCGAGAGTCAGCGACACGTACAGCCTCGGCGTCCTGCTCTACCACCTCGTGACCAACGCGTACCCCGTTGGCGGACAAACCGCAGGTCGAGGTCGAGGAAGCGCACCGGCGCAACGAGCGCACGAACCTGCGCGACGCGAGGCCCGACCTGCCGCAGTCGTTCGTCGCCCTCGTCGAGCGCGCGCTCTGCCGCGATCCTCGCGATCGCTTCCAGACGGCGGGCGCGTTCGAGGCGGCGCTGGCGGAATTTCTCGGCCAGCCCAAGCCGCTGCCACTGCCGAACCTGCGGAAAGGCTGGCTGAACGTCGCGGCCCTCGCGAGCGTGGTGCTGGCCGTCATCGTGGCGACGGTCTGGATGGAGCGGCGATGGACGGAGCGTCGCTCCTCGGCCGTAGCAGCGCCGGTGGCAGCGGCCCCCGCCGTCGCGGCGGCACCAGCCAGCTACCGGATCGAAACGTCGTTCTACAGGCGGGGCGCCGACGGCGCCACGCGCCTCCGCGCCGGCGACCGCATCGCTCCAGGCGATGCGCTGTTCATGAAGCTTCAGGTATCCACCCCGACCTACGTCTATATCGTCAACGAAGACGACCACGGCGAATCGCTGCTGCTCTTCCCGCTGCCGGGACAGGCGGTCGCGAATCCGATCGCCGCCAAAACGATGGTTCGCGTTCCCGGCACGACCGACGAAGAAATCAGCTGGCAGGTTTCGAACCTCGGTGGACGCGAGCACTTCCTGATTTTTGCGAGTCCCGAGCGCGTGACCGCCTTCGAAGACCTGTTCGCCGCGCTGCCGCGCCCGTCTTCGGCAAGCCGGTCAGCCGTGCCGAGCCGATCCCGACCGGCACGATCTCGAAGCTGCGGAGTGTGGGCGGCCTGACGACGGCGCCGACGGTGAAGACGAGCGCCAACCTGGCAAACGTGTTCAAGACTCCGCTCGGCGACGGCCCGGAAACCGCGAACGGCCTGTGGGTGCGACAGCTGACGCTCGACAACCCTCCCGGCAAACGGTAACGCGGGCGCCGCGTTTACCAGGGCGGGAGCGTCATGAACAGGAACTCCTTCAGGTAGGCGTCCTGCGACGCCAGCAGTTCCGTGCCACTGCCCTCGAAGTAGATCCGGCCCTCGTGCAGCACGAGGAACCTGGCGCGCTCGTCTTCGGGCCCGTGCGTGTCCAGGATCTGCAGATTTCCATTCGATCTCACGGCCTCGTGCCGGGTGACGTAGAACGCGTCCCGGATCTGGTGTGTCACGAGGATTGAGGTGACGTGCTCGAGGTCGCGCAGCTTGACGACCTCGTCGTTGACCGTGTTCGCGATGACCGGATCGAGACCGGTGGTCGGGTCGTCGAACAGCAGGAGGTTCGGTCGTGACGCCACCGCGCGCGCGATCGCCACGCGCCGCCGCTGGCCTCCGGACAACTCCGACGGCATCCGCCGCGGGTACTCGCCGAGGCCGACGAATCCGAGCACCTCCGTCACGCGGCTGTCCACCTGGTCGGGCGGCATGTCGGTCTCGGCTTCCAACCGGTACCCGACGTTCTCCGCCACGGTCAGCGAATCGAACAGCGCGGTTTCCTGGAACAGCATGCCGATGTCGCCGCGGATGCGCATCAAATCGTGCTCGGACATCCGATCGATGCGCTCCCCGCCGACGAAAATCGCGCCGGCATCAGGTCGAAACAGGCCGAGGATGAGCTTCAAGACGACGGATTTCCCGGCGCCGCTCGCGCCGAGCAGAATCCGCATGCTGCCCTTCGGGACGGTGAAGCTGACGTCGCGCAGCACCACGTGATCGTCGAAGGCGAACGACACTTTGTCGAACACGACGGCCGGCGCGTCTCGCGCCGCCTTCGCGTCTTCTTTGTTGGCTGCCTGTTGCGCAATCACGTCAGCGGGACTCCATCGCGGAATGTTCCAGCAGCGCGCGGAGCTTCTGGACGTTCAAAGGCTTGACGAAATGGTGATCGAAGCCCGCGCGCTTCGAACGTTCCCGGTCCTCGTCCTGCCCCCATCCCGTGAGCGCGACGAGCAGCATCTGGCGGAGGCGGGATGCTGCGCGGATCCGGCGGCAGACCTCGAAGCCGTCCATCCCCGGCATCCCGAGGTCCACCAGGACGACCTCGGGCTCGAACGTGTCGAGGCGTTGCAGGGCCTCCCGGCCTCCAAACGCCACCGACGTCGTGGCGCCGAGTTCTTCGAGGAGCACGCCCAGGGATTCGGCGGCTTCGCGGTTGTCGTCCACGATCAGGATGCGGCACGGAGGAAGCCTCTGCGTTCACCACACGCAGACGCCGGCGCTCAGATCCGTATTCGGGGCTGATTTGCTCGAGGCGCACGACGCCGTGAGCGATGCTCTGCATCTGAAGGTCCTGCTCGCGCGACGTCATGTCGTCGAGCAGCATCGCCGTGCAGTTGCGCCCGACGAAATATTGCTTGAGCGCCAGAATCTGGCGGCGATACCGCAGCGCGTTGCCGGCAAGCAGCCGGAGCTCAGAGAGCGAATCGATGACCACGCACGTCGGCTTCAGTTCATCGACTGTCTTCAGCACGGCCTGCATCGTCGCGCCGAGCTCCACCTCCGACGCGTGAAACATCGTGTACTGCTCGTCGGGTTCGAGAGCGGCTTCTGAGGGAATCAGCTCGTGGATGGTGACCCCTTCGAGATCCCACCCGTGTGATGCGGCGACCGCGCGGAGTTCCTCCTCGGTTTCAGAGAGAGTGACGTACAGTACGGGTTCGCCGCGTCCAGCGGCCGCCATGAGGAACTGCAGCGCCAGCGTCGTCTTCCCGGATCCCGGTACGCCCTCGACCAGAAACAGGCGGCTTCGGGTGAAGCCCCCGCCGAGCACTTCGTCAAGGCCAGGGATCGTTGTGGCGGCGGCGTGCGCCACTGAGGGTGAGGACATCGACAGTCTCCGGAGGACGATCTTCGACGCGACGATATAACCTATCATCCCGCCTGCAAGGCGGTGTCAGGAACCGAGCGACGCCAGCCACGGCCGAGCTGAGCGCGTCAGCGTCCGCGTTTGTCGACGACGACGACCCCGCCCTTGAGTACGACTTTCGTCTTCAGCATATTCCAGTAGCCGTCGAGCGGGTTGCCGTCGACGATCGTCAGATCCGCCAGCTTGCCCGGCTCGATTGTGCCGAGCTCGGAGCCCATCTGGATGTACGACGCTGTATTCGGGCCCATGACGGTGATGATGTCCTGCATCGAGAACATCACGTTGAGGACCTTCAACTCCTGGTTCAGGCCGGCGAGCGGATCGTACGTCGTGTCCGTGCAGTAGCCGACGATGGCGCCCTGATCCCAGACTGTCCGGGCATTCACCATCGCGTACCCGGCTTCCTCGCCGAGTCGCACGCCGTCTACGATCGATTCCGGCCACGGCTTGCCGTCGCGAAACCGCGGCTTGTTGTCGTCCGCGAAGACGCCGAAGACCGGCGGCCCGAACCCGGTGGTCGTCAGAATCTTTGCGCCCGCATCGGCGAGTTTCTTCCCCTCTTCTTTGCTCACGAAGTTCTTATTCGGAAGGTGGACGAACAACTTCACCCCGGCGTCGATGCCCGCCACGAGAGCCGACGAGCTGACGGAGTGCACCTGCACCTGCACGCCAGCCTTGCGGCCCTCGTCCACGATCGCGCGAAGCACCTCGAGTTCCTGCTCGCCGGGACCCGGCACCGGCGTGAGCGCGATCTCGCCGGTAAACTTGACGCCCATGGCCGCCATCGCGCGGATTTCGGCGCGCGCCATGTCGGGCGTGGTGTTGCGCAACTGGACCCGGCCGGACGGGATAATCCTCGGCCCGTTGATCACGCCTTTCTCGATGTGATCGCGGAGCGTGATGTTCCCGTCCGCCGGGCCGCCGCCGGACAGAATCGTGGTGTAGCCGGCTTCGAGCAGCGCCTGCATCTGCGCCTTCTCGTTGGGGCCAGTGTTGATGTGGCGATGCGCGTCGATGAAGCCGGGCATGACGCTCATGCCCTTCGCATCGATCGTCTTCAGCCCCTGGGTGTTCGCGGCGCCGGCCGACACGGACACGATCTTCCCGGCGCGCACGATCACCGTGCCGGATCCAATCACCGTTCCGTTTCCGACGATCACCCGCGCGTTGGTAATCGCCGCGTCCTGCGCCGACACGTTCTGAGCGAACAGCCCGGCCAGACCCAGGCCGACGAGCCCGGGCAGCAGCCGGCGAACACGGAGCGTCGACGTCATCTCATCCTCCAGGAATCAGTGCACTCGCGCGGCAACGTTATCGGGCACGTACTCGGCCACGCTCGCGCCAGTCACCGTGCCGTCCTCGGTCGCCTTCCGGAAGTGGATGCCCGCGAAGATCCGGGCGTTCTTTACCTCCTCGAGCGCCGACGAAAAGCTGCGAAACGTTCGCGTGACGCCGAGCATCGTATCCGACTCGGCCGTGAAGCGGGTCCTGTCGCCGAAACGGTCGCTCAGCACGGCGGACGCAGCGCCGCTGACGCACGAGTGGCCAGAGGGATATTCGGGATGAGCCGGGGTGGCGAACAGCGGGGTCCAGCTCGCGTCGACCGTCGTCGCCCGGTTGCCGTCGGTGTCGGCCAGCGTGATGGCGGTGATCGGACGCCAGCAGACGTAGGTGTACTTCGCGTCCCAGCAGCCGATAGCGCCATCCGCCATCGCGACCTGCATCAGCGCCAGCAGCCTGGCGTTCGACAGCAGCGAATCGTCCTGTTTGCTGTGCCAGCGGCTGCCGAGGTCCTGTTCCCAGTCGCGGTCATCGTGGGCGATCAGGTCGAGCGCGACGGTGTTCCAGATGTAGCCGGCGGTGCTGGAGGCCCAGAACCACGACGCAATCGTCTGATCCGGCGTGCGGAGGGTGCTCGTGGCGCTGCCCATGCTCTTCGTCTCGTTGAACTCGACCGCGTATCGCGCGCTGTTCAGCGCCGGCGGGCCGTCCGGCCGGAACTGCGACGGCGACAGGATGGCCCAGGGCGTCATGGTCGCATACTGCGGCCCCGCACCAGACGCGTCGGCCGGCGGCGTCGGCCGCCACTGCCCGGGGGCGAGACCGCCGGTGAACGGCGGAGGCGCCGGGGCGAAGCCATCGGTGTTCCGCCAGGCCACGATGGCGTCAGCCACTGTCTGGCCCACGTCACGCCGGCCTGAATCGACGCGGCGCTCTCGCGGGTGCCGATCTCCGCTGGGTGCGCGAGTGCCAGCGCGATCATACGCGCAGGAAGTCTGGAAACGGGCTCATGAGGGGCGCGGCTGCCCCTGCATCAGCGCCCGAAGCAGACCGCGAGTTGCTGTCGGACGTCCTCGGGCAACAGTCCGAACGGGAATACGACCGTTTGATCGGGGAACACGTTGCTGATCGCCAACCTCTGCGCCGGCAGGGGCAAAGCTTTCAGGATGGTCGATCCTGGCCCGGACGTCCCGCTGGTTCCGTTGCCCATTCGCTCCGTGCCTTCGATCGTGTAACCCACCGCCGGCGTCCCGTCGACGACCGCCGTGATCTTCTGACCGCTGGCGGGCACGTTGGGAGACCAGGCCAGCTGCATCTCCGCCTCGCGCGCGGCGGGGAGGCACGTCAGGGTCAGTCGATAGAGATCGGGTTCGCCGTGATTGGCGGAGGACGGCACCCCCTGCACGATGCTCGCGGTCAGCGTCGCGAATCCCGTGGCCGGATGCGTCGCCTGCTTGAAGGTCCACCGCGTCGCCCCGGCAGCGGACGCCGACAGCGCGTCGATCAGCGCATCCTGCTTCGTCTTGTCCGGCGCCGGAATGCCGGCGGCACTGAACGCGCCGGACTTCATCTTGCTGACGATCATGGCCGCGTCGCCGGGATCGGGGCGCGCCGCATCGAAGTGTTCGAGCGACAGCCCGCCGTTCATGCTCTTGTCGGTGTGGCAGACGGTGCAGTATCGCTGCACGAGCGCGTTCTGCTCCGTCGGGGGCATCGCAGCCGCGAGTAGTCCAGCGGTCAGCATCGCGATCATTGGCGGCATCCTGATCTCGGACCGTGAAGGCCGGTAGACCATATCACTATCCGCCGGGGCGCGCGGGTATAATCGCCGCAAACCCACGGGGGGCCCCATGGCCAACTCATTCGCCGTTCGCCTGGCCGCCGCCTTCGCCCTGGCCACGCTCGCGGTCTCAATCACGGCGCAGCAGATGCGGTATCCCGACACGCGAAAATCCGACCAGGTCGACACGTACTTCGGCGTCAGGGTGGCCGACCCGTACCGCTGGCTCGAGGACGAGACGTCAGCCGAGACCGCCAGGTGGGTCGAGGCCGAAAACAAGGTCACCTTCGCCTATCTCGACGCCATTCCCTTCCGGGCCCGCGTTAAGGAGCGGCTGACGACGCTCTATAACTATCCCCGTTACGGCGCGCCCTACCGCCGCGGCGACTCCTTCTTCTTCTCGAAGAACGACGGCCTGCAGAATCAATCCGTCATTTACATGCAGAAGGGGCTCGACGCGGCGCCCGAAGTCCTGCTCGACCCGAACACCTTTTCGGCTGAGGGCACCACGCAGCTCGCGACGCTGGCGCTGTCGAAGACCGCCCGATACGCCGCCTATTGCAAGTCCACGGGCGGATCGGACTGGCACGACTGCTACGTCATGGACGTCGCGAGCCGGAAGACGCTGTCAGACGAACTGAAATGGGTCAAGGTCTCCGACATCGCCTGGAAGAATGATGGCTTCTTCTACAGCCGCTACAGCGAGCCGACCCGGGGCAAGGAGCTGACCGCGTCGAACGACGACCACAAGGTGTACTACCACCGCGTCGGCACGCCGCAGTCCGCCGACGAGCTCGCGTTCGAAGACGTCCGCAACCCGCAGCGCTTTCACACCGTGTCCACGACCGAAGATGAACGGTTCGCGATCCTGGACGTCTCCGAGCGCGGCAAGGGCAAGGATGGCAACGCGGTGTACTTCCGCGACCTGAACGCGACAGACAAGACGTGGAAGCCGATTGTCGCCGAGATCGGCAACGACACCTACCAGGTCATCGGCAACGTGGGCGATGCGTTTCTCATCCAGACCAACGCGCACGCGCCGAACTGGAAGATCGTCCGGTTCGATCCGCGCGCGAGCGGCACCTCTGCGTGGCGCGACATCGTGCCGGAGAAGCCCGAGGCCATCGAGAGCGCCAGCACGGCCGGCGGCAGGCTGTTCGTCACCTATCTCAAGGACGTGACGACGCGCATCTACGCGCACGCGCTGGACGGCGCCGCCCAGAACCAGGTCGAGCTGCCGGGCGTGGGCATCGCCAGCGGGCTCGGCGGCAACCACGACGATGCGTTTGTCTTCTACACGTTTACGTCGTTCACGAACCCCTCGGCGATTTATCGGTACGACATCGCGACGCGGAAGTCCACGCTTTACCGCGCCCCCGACATCCCCGGGTTCACGGCCGCGGACTACGAGACGCAGCAGGTGTTCTTCACGAGCAAGGACGGCACGCGCGTCCCGATGTTCCTCGTGCACCGGAAGGGATTGAAGCTCGACGGCAACAACCCCACGCTGATGTACGGATACGGCGGCTTCAACGTGAACACGACGCCGAACTTCAGCTCGCTGCGCCTGGCGCTGCTCGAGCAGGGGGTCGTGTATGCGTCGGTCAACCTCCGCGGCGGCGGCGAGTACGGCGAGACGTGGCACCAGGCGGGCATGAAGCTGAAGAAACAGAACGTCTTCGACGACTTCATCGCGCGCGGCCGAGTGGCTGATCGGCAACAAGTACACCTCGCCCGCGCGGCTGGCGATCCAGGGCGCGTCAAACGGCGGGCTGCTCGTCGGCGCGGTCGCCAACCAGCGGCCGGATCTGTTCGCCGCCGTCGTCCAGCAGGCCGGCGTCATGGACATGCTGCGCTTTCACAAGTTCACGATCGGCTGGAACTGGGTCGCCGACTACGGGTCGAGCGACAACGAAGCCGAATTCAAGGTGCTGCGCCGCCTACTCACCGATCCACAATGTCCGGCGGCAGAAATACCCGGCCACGCTCATCACCACGGCCGACCACGACGATCGCGTCGTGCCGGCGCATTCGTTCAAGTACGCCGCGGCGATGCAAGCGGCGCAGACCGGCGACGCTCCAATCCTGATCCGCATCGACACGACGTCGGGCCACGGCGCCAGCAGCACGACGAAGAACATCGAGCAGACCGCGGACATCTATTCGTTCCTGTTCAAGAACCTGGGCGTCTCACCGAAATGACCATTTAGTCATTTGGTCATCTGGTCATTTGGTCATTTCTGCCTGCGCCATCAGAAATGATCAGATGACCAAATGACCAAATGATTAGATGACCAGATTCACCATCCGATTGGGAGGACTTGCATGGACGTCAACGCACTGACCGCCTCCGCCATTGCTACGCTGATGGCGGTGGCCTGGAAGCTCATCGGAGCGATCGTGCTCTGGCTCGTGGGCCGATGGCTGATCCGCTTTACCGGGCGCTTGCTCGGCCGGATGCTGCTACGGGAGCACGTGGACGCCACGCTCGCACGCTACTTTCAGACCGGCGTGGGCGTCACCCTCAACATCGCCCTGGTGGTCGCGCTCCTCAGCTTCTTCGGCGTCGAGACGACGTCGTTCGCGGCGCTCCTGGCCGCGGGCGGTGTGGCCATCGGCGTCGCGTGGGGTGGGCTGCTGTCCAACTTCGCCGCCGGGGCGTTCCTGGTGTTCCTGCGACCGTTCAAGGTCGGCGATTTCGTCTCTGCCGCCGGCGTGGTCGGCACGGTGGACGCGATCGGCCTCTTCGGCACGACCATCAACACGCCCGACAACGTCCTCACAATCGTCGGCAACAACAAGGTGTTCTCGGAGACCATCCAGAACTTCTCGGCGAATCCGTACAGACGCGTGGATCTGACGGCGACAATCAGCAACGCCGTGGACCACCACCAGGCGATCGGAATTCTGAAGGAACGGCTGCGGACGATCCCCAACGTGCTCGCCGAGCCCGCCCCGACCGTCGATGTCCTGCAATTCACGCCGGCCGGCCCGGTGCTGTGCGTCCGGCCGTACTGCAGCAACGCCAGCTACTGGCAGGTGTACTTCGACACGAACCGGATGGTGCGCGAAGCGTTCGGCGACGCGGGCTTTCCGGCGCCCATGCCCGCCTACACTGTCACAGGCATGCCGACGGCACCGATCGAAACCGCGGGGCCCTAACGCGCGGCCCTGGCCGCTTCGACCTCGTCGGCGCGCGATCCCGACAGGATGTTGCTCATCGCGTGATTGCCCTCGTGGCACGCGTACTCGAACATGCCGTACGAGGGGTCGCGCCTCAGCGGAAAGGCCGCTTTCCAGGGCGCAGTCCACGTCTTCGGGTCGTCGACGGTGACTTCGTACTGCATCGTGTCGGGGCCCGTCCGCGTGAATCGCTCGACGAGCTTCAGCGCGTCGCTCATCATGAGCATGTTCCCGTTGCCCTGGGCCCCGGTCCGGCCGTTGAAGTTCGTCGTCTCGATGACGAGCGTGTTGCCTTCCCAGTGGCCCCGCGCGTCGCCCATGTACGACCGGAGCGACGGTGACAGGTGCGGCCGTCCGTCGAGCGGGATGATGCGCGTCTCGTGGATCATCTCGTACCGGATGGCGACGTATCCCGGGAACTGGAGAATCTGGTTGCCGTTGTTGTAGATGACCGGAAACGTCGATCCGAGGACGCCGCGGGAAATGCAGCGATCGTACGGGCCGAGTTCGGAGGGATCGTTGAACCCGGTGAACACGACGTAGGTGTTCTTGACCGTCGCGGTGCGGCGCTGGCCTTCAGGCGTCATCGGCGGCAGACGGCCGTCGCGGGGCTCGATGATCAGCGACGCCTGTTTCGAGGCCTTGCCCCATTCGAGCCAATGCGACGGCGGCCCCGTGCCGTCGCCCGCGCGCGCCGCCGTGGACACGACGGTCTCCGCGTCGGCCTCCGATCGCTGGGCGGCCTGCTTCTGCCTCGCGGCGAACTCCTCGTCTGTCAGCTCGGTGCGCGTGCCGAGTTCGGCGGGCCGTTCGAACGGAACGCCGACCATGTCCGTGCTGGGCCAGGTTCCTGACAGATCGGGATCGCCCCAGGCCGTCTTCGGCGGAGTCCACGAGCCTTTCGCCTGCTGCTGCGCCGCGACGCCCGCCGACCACAGACACAAGACCGCGATCGCCGCGCTTCGCTTCAGCATGAAAGGCCTCGTCAGTTGGAGTGGCTGTGCTGCTCCGCCTCTTTGTCCTTGAGCCGTTCAGCGATCAGGATGCCCTGCAGTCCTTCGTTGCCCTCGTGGCACGCATACTCGAAGATGGGCTGCGTCTCGTCGCGCGTCAGCTGCATCCCGAAGGTCCACGGCCGCACCCATGTCTTGGCATCGTCAAACGTGATCGACCAATCGAGGACGCCCTTGCGCACCGGCTTGAACCGCTCGGTCGTCTTCAACCGATCCGACGCGCCGCCGAATGCCGACTTCTCCAGGTAGTTCGTCGTCTCGACGACGAGCGTGTCGCCTTCCCAGTGCCCGCGGGGGTCGCCCATGTACGAGTGAAGCTTGTCCGAGGCATGAGGCCGGCCATCGAGCGGGATGAGCCGCGTCTCGTGCACCATCTCGTACCGGATCGCCACCCAGCCCGGTCCCTGGACGATCTGATACGAGTTGCCGTAAATGGCCGGCATCATCGAGCCCGGCACGCCGCGCGTGATGCAGCGCACATACAGCGTCAGATCCTCGGGGCCGTCGAACGGACCGTTGTAGTAGCCGTCCCCGCCACGGCGGGCGGCGCGCACGGCGGCCGCGCGCTGCACCGCTTCGGGCGTCAGCGCGGGCATCTGCCCGTCGGGCGGATCCGAGATCATCCACGCGCGGCTGTTCTTCGCGTTGTAGTTCTCGTACCAGTGCGACGGACCGGCGCCTGTGTCGTTCTCGGCGGTGCCGCCGATCACGGCTGCCGTTTTTTCCGTCTGCTGGTGGCGCTGCTGCATCACCCGCGCGAGCTCGGCAGGCGTGATTTCGGCCAGCGTCTTCCCGGCAAATTCCGCCGGCCGCTGCATCGGAATGCCGCTCTCGTTGCTGTTCGTGTAGCTGCCCTGCAGGTCAGGATCGCCCCACGGCGTGCGCGGCGTCTGCGCGCGCGCAGTCGACGGCGCGGCCAGTACGCTTGCGGCTATCAACACGACGGCAATGTTCCATCGACCCATATGTGACTCCTCGCCCCGGACGGAATTGTTCCATTTGCCGTCAGGTAGTGTCAATGAACGGGCATGCGACGTGCAGGCAATGTGCGATGAACATCTTCCACTGCGACCATTGCGGCCACCTGCTGTTCTTCGAGAATACACACTGCGTCGCCTGTGGTCACGACGTGGCCTACCTTCCCGATCTGGGGCTCGTCGGGTCCCTTGATCGCGACCCATCCGGGGACTGGAAATCGCCGCTGCCGAAGGCCGCCGCGTCGTACCGCCTGTGCCGGAACTACACGGAGGAACAGGTGTGCAACTGGGCCGTGCCTGTGACCGACGCGGAACCCGAATCCCCGTTGTGCCGGTCCTGCCGGCTGACGCGCGTCATCCCTGATCTGGCGCATCCCGACCGCCGTCAGGCCTGGTACCGTCTCGAGATTGCGAAGCGGCGGTTGGTCGTCACGCTGCTCGCCCTCCGCCTTCCCCTCGTCGGCCGCGACGACGATCCGGAACACGGCCTCGCGTTCGAGTTCAAAGCCGATCCGGAGGATCCGTCCGAACCGCGCGTGCTGACCGGCCACGCCCAGGGCGTCATCACGGTGAACCTCGCTGAAGCCGACGATGCGGAGCGGGAACGGCGGCGCACGGCGATGCGCGAGCCCTATCGGACGCTTCTGGGACACATGCGTCACGAAAGCGGACACTACTACTGGGAGTGCCTGATCCAGGGGCAGCCGCCGCTCGACGAGTTCCGCCGCCTGTTCGGAGACGATCGGCTCGACTACGCCACCGCGCTGGGCACCTACCATCAGCAGGGGGCGCCGGCCGACTGGCAGGCGCGATTCGTCAGCGCGTACGCCAGCGCCCACCCGTGGGAGGACTGGGCCGAAACCTGGGCGCACTACCTCCACATGCTCGACGCGCTCGAAACCGCGCGGGCGTGCGGCATGTCGCTGCGGCCGAAACGATCCGACGAGCCGTCGATGCCCGCCGCTCCACCGGTGTTTTCGATGCGGCAGCCGTTCGATCGGCTCCTCGAGAGCTGGATGGCGCTGACGTACGTCCTGAACAACCTCAATCGGGGCCTGGGGTTGCCGGACGGCTACCCGTTTGTGCTGTCGCCTCCGGCCGTCGAGAAGCTGCGCTTCGTTCACGAGGTCGTGGGATTACAATGTCCCCCGGAACCGGCGGCCGGTCCGTCCAACAGGAGGCACTGATGACACGCTCACGCCGCGATTTTCTGAAGCTCGGAGGCATTGCGGCCGCATCCACGGCAATGGGCACCCCCCTGCTGGCAGGCGCCGGCGATCCGGCGCTCGGCCTGATCTTCCCGCCGCTCAACTACCCGATTCCGCCCGATGCGAAGCTGCTCTACCCGACGGGTGTCGAGTTCCTGTCGGGCGGTGTCGGCCTCCCCGGCGGCATGACGCTCGCCGGATACGACGAGGCCATCCCCAGGGTGCTGCCCGCAGCCGAAGCGCTCGCGAAGCAGGGCGCAAAGGTAATCTCCGTCTTCGGCTCGTCGCTCACCTTCTATAAAGGTGCGAAGTTCAACGAAGAACTGATCCAGAAGGTCTCCAAGGCGACGGGACTCCCCGCGACGACGCAGAGCAACGGGCTCGTGGACGGGCTGAAAGTCGCCAATGCCAAACGCGTCGCTCTTGCGACGGCGTACACCGACACGGTCACGGAGCGGCTGAAATTATTCCTCGAGGAATATGGATTCCAGGTGACGGCCGCGAAGGGCCTCGGGTACGAGCGGCTTCCCGATTCGGTGCCACAGGATGTTCTGGTCAAGCTCGGCGCCGAGGCGTATGCCATGTCGAAGCGGGCCGATGCGGTGGTGATGTCGTGCGGTGGGCTGCGAACACTGAATGTGATCGTGCCGCTCGAAGGCGAGATCAAGGTGCCCGTCGTCTCGTCAACGCCGCACGGCCTGATGAATGGCGTGCGCCTGCTGGGGATCAGCCCGCGGTCTCAGGGTTACGGCATGGTGCTGGCGAAAGCGTGAGGCGCAAATGCTGATTCGACGGCGGCTGATGCTCGGGGCCCTGGCGGCCGTCCTGTTTGCGGCACCCATCATTAACCACGCGCAGCAGCCGGCCGACGCGCCGGCCGCGCGCGTGCTGGATGTCGCCGGCGGGCAGATTCGCGTGGTGACGGTCGCGACCGGACTGTTCCATCCGTGGGGCCTCGGGTTTCTGCCCGACGGCGGGATCCTCGTCAGCGAGCGCAACGGCCGGCTCCGCCTGATTCGCGACGGCAAGCTGCTGCCCGAAACGGTGTGGACCTCTCCGACGCCCGCCGGAGAGGCCGCCGACTCCCTGCATTTCGTTGCCGTGCATCCGAAGTTTGCGGAGAACGGGCTCGTCTACGTCTCGTATCCGAAACAGGGACCGCGCGGGAACACGCTCGCAGTCGCGCGCGGACACCTGAAAGGCGCCACGCTCGGCGAGGTCCAGGAAATCTTCGTCGCCGACGCCTGGGAAACGAGCGGCAACATCGCGGGCCGCATCATGTTCGGGCCCGACCAGACGCTCTACGTCACGGTCGGCGATCGCGATCGGCTCTGCTGCACGGGCACCGAAGACAACAGCCTCCGGATGAAGGCGCAGGCGCTCGACAACCACGTCGGCAAAACGCTGCGCCTGAAAGACGACGGGACGGTGCCGCCGGATAACCCATTCGTCGGCAAGGCCGGGGCGAAGCCGGAGATCTTCACGTACGGCCACCGCAATGGATACGGCCTGGCCATCCATCCGATCACCGGGGAATTGTGGCAGGCCGAGATCGGCCCGATGGGCGGCGACGAGGTCAACGTGCTCATCGCCGGGCACAACTACGGATGGCCGCTCGTCTCGACGGGCAGGAACTACACGGGCACGCTCGTGTCCGATCAGCCGTGGGCGCGGCCGGGAATGGACAACCCGCGAATCCACTGGGTGCCGTCGATCAGCCCGTCGAGCATCATGTTCTACACGGGCGACAAGTTCCCGCAACTGGGAGAACAACCTGTTCGTCGGCGCGCTCACCACGCGGCAGCTGCAGCGCATCGCGTTCGGCCAGCCCTCGCAGGCGGAGCGGCGCGAAGCCCTGCTCCTGCCGCTGAACATCCGCGTCCGCGACGTCCAGCAGAGCCCCGACGGCTACATCTACGTCGTCACCGAACAGGCGAGCGGCCGCACCGGCACCGACGGGATGGTGCTGCGGATCGAGCCTACCGGCGTTCCCGGTGCACGGTAAAGCGAACCGGCACGTGTGATTCGGCGCGGCTGTCGGTGATCAACGTGAAGTTGATGACGTTTCCTTCCACCGTGCCCCGGTAATGGTGCGTGTCCTCGAAGGTCTTGTCGTTCAGTGATGTCAGCGACTTGGTCGTGAAGCTCACACGGCCGTCCTCGAGCTTGCCGTCCAGGATCCCGCGAGGACGTCGCAGATACGACGCGGCGCCGGACAGTTCGCTGCCGGCGACTTCGAACTCGAACGTCTCGACGTAGCTCTCGCCCCAGTCGTACTTGACGTTACCCGCCCACTTGCCCGCGGCGCTCTGCGCGACGGCCCGCTTACGCGCGCCAGCGGCTGCCGCGGTTCTCGAGTCGCGGTACCCGAGGCCAGCGGCGACTCCGGCCGCGACGAGCAGGGCGACCAGGGCGGGAATCAGCCAGCGCCGCGTCCCCTGCCACCGCTTTGCGCCGAGGCCCGGGACGGTGGCCTGCAGGAGATCGATCAGCTGGTCCGCGTCGGCGTGGAAGTGCGCGTCTCTCAGATCGATCGCCTGGTGAACGGCGAGCGGCCGCAGCGCCTCGGGCAGATCGGCCGCACCCGGCATCGCGGCGCCGCCCACGAGCACGGGGATGACGCGCACGCCGCGCTCGAGCGCCTTCGCGATCTCGAGCCGCACGAAGTCGTCCGGCTCGTCCAGGCGGCGCACCCCGCTACGGGCCCGTGAGCGTCAGCCAGCGTTCGCCGATGACCGCCAGCAGGACGCTGCACTGTCCGACCTTGTCGTCGATCACCGCGGCGAAGTTGTCGCCGCCATGGATGTCGTCGAGATCCATGAACGTCTGATCGTGGCCGAAGCGCGCGGCCAGCACATCGAAGAGGCGGCCCGTGTAGCCGCCGCTGTCGTCGCGCCGGTAGCTGATGAAGACTCCGGACATGGGTGTCGGGGAAAGGCGCCCGGCAGGCCTGAAGGCCTGCACTACTTCTGAGACTTCTGAGACGCGGTGATCGACGCGACGAGGATCGTCTTCTTCTTCGCGTCGATCGTGCCGGTGACGCGCACGTTCTGGCCGGCGAATCCGGCGGGCGTCTTCTGGTCGCTGAGCGAGTAGACCGTCTTGCCGGAAACCAGGACGTAGGCGGAGCCGTGCAGATCGGCGCACGCCACCGCGCACTCGGCGTCGGTCGGTCCCATTCGCATCGCCGCGTGGCCGGCGGTGCACATGTCGTCGGTGATGACGCCGGTGAACGTCTGCCTGCCGGGAGCAGCGAGCGCTGCCCCGGCAAGCAGACCGGCAATCAGGTAGTTCACGTGATCGTTATTCGCCCGGTACCATCAGGTGGGCGGTCGTGGTGCCCGCGTTCATGATCCACACCCCGCCGCCGCGGCCGTTTTCCGGCAGCCCCAGCGTGGCCATCGTTGCGCCCGGCGTGGCGATGGTCATGTGGTTGCGCGCGTTTTCCTTGGTCGGCCCCTGCACGTGATAGAAGACCGAACCGAACTCGGGCTTCACGCGCGTGCCGTTCTTCTCCGCCTCGTCGAACGCCGCGTTGGCCTTCGCGCGATCGCCGAGCGCTTCGATCTTCATGTTCTGCGCGACGCGATCGAGATTGCCGAGGCTGGTGCACTCGATCGAGAACGGCTGCTGGAGCGGAAAGCCTGAGCGGTCGTAGCAGACCAGGCGGTTCGTGCCCTTCCGCAGCGTCGTGTAGGTCTGGTCGGGCTTCCACTTGATGACGGTCGCCTGATCTTTGAGGTTGCCCGGAGCCGCCAGCAGGGCGGTGTCCACGTCAGCCTGGGACGCGCCCGGTTCGAGCGGCGGCGGCGGAGGCGGCGGGCCCCCGCGGCCGGCCGGCGCTTGTGCGAACGCGATGATCGAAGCCGCGACGATCCCGGCAAGACATAAGGCGATGCGTTTCATACCTGACCCTCCAATTGAGCCCGTGCTCCAGCGTAGAGCGGCAGGATAGCACGGCCAAGCTCATCCGTGCCGCCGATTTGCTATCTGCGCTATGCTCGTTGGTCTCGTTGCGCGCCATCGGAATGCCCTACGCCATGCACACGATCCTCATCGTGGATGATTCGCCGACGATTCGCAGGATGGTGCGGGCGTCCCTCGGCACCCTGCCCGGCACCACCTTCGTCGAAGCGGTCTCCGGCCTGCAGGCGATCGAGGCGCTGGCGCTCGCGCCCGTTCACGCGATCGTGCTCGATCTGAACATGCCCGACATGCACGGCCTGGATGTCCTGCGGTTCGTACGATCGCACGAGCACTACAGGAAGCTGCCGGTGCTGGTGCTCACGACGCGCGGCGACCGGACGAGCCGCGACGCCGTCATGCAGGCGGGCGCCACCTCATACATGACGAAGCCGTTCATGCCGACGGAGCTTGCGGCGGCGGTCTCCGGCCTGCTCGCCGGCGTTCCCGTCCAGCACGCGGCCGTGCCGTCGAACGAGGGATAGCCGCCGCCGATGTCCGAGCCGCCCATCGATCTCATCGCGTCCTTCATGGACGATTACTTCGCCGAGTCGGAGGAGCACATCGCGTCGGTGCGCCGCTGCCTGCTGCTGCTCGAGCCCGTGCTCGACGGAGCCGATCCGCCTGCCGCGGCCGTCGAGGAACTGTTCCGCAGCTTCCACTCGCTGAAGGGCATCTCGGCAATGGTCGAACTGCGCGAAGCCGAGCGGCTGGCACACGAGATGGAGACGTGCCTCGGCGCGATGCGCGACCAGCGATTCGTGCTGACCGGTTCCGCATTCGATGCGCTCGTCGAGGGCACGAACCTGGTCGATCGGGTGATCGCCGCGCGTCGGAATGGTGGGCCCATTCCGGAGGTCGGTCCGCAGATCGCCCGGATGGCGGCGGCGTTCGCAGAGGGAATGGCGTCACAGGACGACCCCCGTTCGCCGTCATCCGCTGAGACCACCCGCCATCTGTGGAAGGTCACGTTCACGCCGTCCCCGGAGCTGGTGGCGCGCGGCGTCAAGGTGGACACCGTGCGCGCACGCCTGTCGGAGATCGGGCGAATCGACAGCGTCGTGCCTAGCGTCACCGCCGGCGGCGGGATCGTTTTCGATTTCGTCGTGGCGGCATCGGGCGATCATCCCTTCGCGCCGCTCGCGGCCGACGGGGTCGCGTCCGAACGGCTGCCGGATGCGCCCACGGCAGAAACGCTCGACGCGGTCGCCGGGCTCCCGGCCGCCGTGCCGCGGGCGGCCGACGCACCTCCCGCGGAGACGAATTTCGTCCGCGTCGATTTGTCCCGGCTCGACGACCTGATGCGGCTGGTCGGCGACCTCGTCGTCTCCCGGGCGCGGCTCGAGGAAGGGCTGCTCCGCGTCGAGCGGTTCCTGCCGTCGGCGGAATGGCGCCGGCTGCAGCAGGAAACCGAGAGCATCGAACGGCAGGTCCGCGACTTGCGCGAAGGCGTCATGCGCGTGCGGCTCGTGCCGGTTGCCCGGATTTTCCGCCGGATGCCGTTCGTCGTGCGCGATCTCGCGCGCGACAGCGAGAAGCGCGTGCAACTCGAACTGTCCGGGCAGGCGACCGAGATCGACAAGTTCCTCATCGAGCGGATGATGGATCCCATCCTCCACCTGGTTCGGAACGCCGTCAGCCACGGGATCGAGGCGCCCGACGAACGCGTCGCGGCAGGCAAGCGGCCGGAAGGCACGCATCCGGCTCGCCGCCGCCACCGTCGGCGAATCGGTTGTCCTCGAGATCAGCGACGACGGCCGCGGCATGGACGCGGCGGCGATCGCGAAGCGCGCACGCGCCGCCGGCAATCCGGTTGCCGATGGAGAGATCGACGCACGGGCCCTCCTCGACTTGATCTGCGCGCCGGGGTTCTCGACGCGGGACGAAGCCGATCGCATCAGCGGCCGCGGCGTCGGCATGGCTGTCGTCCGCGAAACGGTGCAGGATCTCGGCGGCGCGCTGACGGTCGAAACCGCGATCGGCCGGGGCACCACGTTTCGCGCGGTGCTGCCGTTGACGCTGGCCATTACCGACGCGCTGATCGTCCATGTCGGCGATCGCACGTTTGCGGTGCCGCAGGCGGCCGTGCACGAGGTCGCGGAAATCGACACCCGGACGCTGCGGGCGATCGAGAGCAACGAGCTGATGATGCATCGCGGAGCCGCCGTTCCGGTCGTCCGGCTGGCGCGGCTGTTCTCACTCGAGGCGCCGCCGGTGGCGCGGATGCACGTGCTGCTGGTCGGCACGGGGCACGGGGCCGTCGGGATCCTCGTGGATCGCATCTCCGGGCAGCGGGAAATCGTGGTGAAGACGCTGCGCGATCCGCTCGTCAAGGTCGCCGGGGTGTCCGGGGCGACCGAACTGGGCGACGGCCGCCTCATTCTCATTCTGGACGTCGGCGGGTTGACGCGATCGCTCCGCCACCGCGGCCCGCGAATCCGGGAGGCTGTCTGATGCGACCGTACATCCTGTTTGGTGTCGCCGGTACGACCTACGCCGTGGAGAGCGAGCTCGTCCGGCATATCGAGATGATCGAGCAGGTGACGCCGGTGCCCAACGCGCCGGAGTTCATCGAGGGGGTCGTCTTCTCGCGCGGGCACATCGTGCCGGTGCTCAACCTGCGCGTGCGCTTCGGGTTCGATCGCGTGGAGCGCGACCTGCGCGCCCGCCTGCTCGTCGTCGAGGTGGGCGGCCGGATGCTGGGCCTGCTGGCCGACGAGGCCCGAGAGTTCGTGTCGGTCCCCGAGGCGTCGATCCATCCGCCACACGACGCGATCAGCGGGTTGAGCGGCAACTACATCGACGGCGTCGCGACCCTGGGCGATCGCATCGTCCTCGTTCTGAATCTCGATCAAGTAGCTGATGCCATGCCGACGGTGGCGGCATGAGCGCGTACGGAAGCAACTGAGGAGAGGTTATGGCAGCTGCGAACGGCAACGGAAATCACCCGCGTCGGGACGGCTCGGCGCTGCTCGGCGAGGCCGGCGACATCAGCGACGCCGCGCACGTCATCTCACGGCTCGCCGAGCTGAGGTGTCAAACGGCGCCGATGGCCGCGCGCTGTCGCTCGACACGGCGCTTGGCGGCCTGACTCAGCTCGCCAGCTCGTTGCGGGACACGTCCGGTCAGGCTGAGTCCGTGGCGGGCTCCGCCGACAGCCTCGTGTCGTCGATCAACGAGATGGCGGCTTCCATCGCCCAGGTCAGCGCCAGCACGGACAGCCTGACCGGCACCATCCGCGAAGTGGCGGGATCGATTCAGGAGAGCCGCGCCTCGATCCAGAGCGTGAGCAACCTCACGCAGGACATGACGACGACGGCGCAGCAGGTCAGCACGTCCATGGTCGAGATGGCGGCGTCGGTGCGGTCCGTGACCGCGGATACCGATTCGCTCGTGTCGGCGATTAACGAAACGGGCGCTTCGATCGAGGAAATCACCCGTTCGATTCAGGGCGTCGCCACAGGCGCCGAGGACCTCGCGGTGAGTGCCGAACAGACCGCCTCGTCGATCAGCGAAACGGCCGCCTCGATTGAGGAAGTGACCGCGATGACGGAAAGCCTGGCCTCCGGCGTCGAACAGACCGGCGCAGCCACGGAGCAGCTGGCCAGATCGGTGCAAAGCGTCGCGCAGAACGGCCAGCGCATCAGCGATGCCGCGGCCGGCGCGGCGGCCACCGCCACGGAGCTCGAACGTTCCGGCCAGTCGCTGGCGGCACTGGCCAAGGAAGCCGACGAGATGACACGGCGCTCGAGCCGCGACGCCGAAGAGGGCGGCACCAGCGTGCAGCGGACGATCCAGGGATTCGCGCGCGTCCGCGAGTCGGTCGCGCAGTCCACGGCGGTGATCCGCGACATGGGCAAGCGGACGAGCGACATCAGCAGCATCGTCGACACGATCAACCTGATCGCCGAACGGACGAACCTGCTGTCGCTCAACGCGTCGATCGAAGCGGCCCGGGCCGGCGACGCCGGCCGGGGGTTTGCCGTCGTCGCGGAAGAAATCAGGAACCTGGCGGACCGATCCGCGAAGGCCACGTCCGACATCGCGGCCATCATCAAGGCGCTGCAGGAAGTGGCGCACGACGCAGTCGGCGCCGCCAACGAGGGTCTGCGCGCGATCGACGAAGGCAACGTGCAGGCCGAGGAAGGCGCCAGGGGCCTGCGCAAGATCCTCGAGGGCGTCACGGAGGTGACCAGGGTAATGGCCCAGATCGCGCGCGCCGCCGACGAACAGCGCGATGCCGGCAGACACGTCGTCACCAGTATCACGTCGACCGCCGAGCAGGCGCGCCTGGTCGCCGCGGCCACCGACGAGCAGGCGCGGTCGGTGACGGGCCTGGTCCAGGCGAACGGACAGATACGGAAGACCACGCAGGAAGTCAAGAAGGCCATGAACGAGCAGGCCCGCGCGGCGCGCGACATCCTGAAGGCTGCGCAGGAACACCAAGGACCAGGCGACACAAATCCGCAAGGCCACCGCCGAGCAGGTCAAGGCCGCGGGTCAGGTCATGCAGGCCACCGCCTCGATGCGGCGCGGCGCCACGACGACCGCACGCTCGCTGGCCGAACAGGCGACCGCGGGCGACCAGATCTCGCGCTCGGCGGATGATCTGCGGCGAGGTCTCGGCACGGTGGCGTCGGCCGTGGCCGAACAGACGACGGCCATGGGGCAGATCGCCAACGCCTCGGACAACATGCGGGTGCAGGCCGAACAGACGGATCGCGCCATGAAGGAACAGGCGCGGACGATGAAAGAGATGCTCGCGTCCGCCCAGAACACGGGCAATCAGATCCGGCTGATCACCAACGCGAACCGTGAGCACTCGACCGTCTCGGCCTCGATCATCTCCGCGCTGGGCGAGATCCGGCAGGTTGCCGACCGCAACGCGGGAAGCGTCAGGCGCACCCGAGGCGGCGCGAAGGATGTGCCGAAGCGCGCGCCCGTGATCACGCGCGGCGGCGCGCCATCCGGCGGGCAGGGCAAGCGCCGTCCGCGCTCAAATGGCGCGTGAGCGCGGAGAAGAGCCGGCGCTGCTCGGCATCTTCACAACCGACACACACTTGATCGTGCGCACCTGGGATCCGTTTCTCGTGCGCATCACGGGTATCGCGACCGCCGATGCGCTCGGGAACCCGATCGGCACCCTTCTGCCCGGCCTCGAGGAACGGGGCCTGCTGGCTCTCTTCCGGGACGTGTGCGCGAACGGCACCATCGAGGTCCTCTCGCCCGCGCTGCATCGCGGCCTCGTCGACTGTCCGCCCGCCGACGCGTCGAGCACATCGACGCGCATGATCCAGCGCGTGACGATCGGGCCCGTCCGCGAAGAACAGCACATCACGGGCATCGCCGTGACGGTCGAGGACGTCACGGCCGAACGCGAGAAGGCCGTCGCGCACCTGTCGGACCTGGGCGACCCCGACTGGCGCGCGCGGCAATCGGCCGTGCGCAACCTGGCCGGCCGTGGGACTGCCATCGTGGACGAGATCGTGCGGACGCTGCGCGAACAGCACCATAACTTCAGCGTCCTCAGCAGCATCCTCGATCTGCTGGCCATCGCCGAAGTCGATATCGTCGGGCCGCTGATTGCGTGCCTGGACGGGCACCACGAGCACGACATCGACTTGCGGATCCAGGCGGCCCTCATCCTGGGCGAGCGCCGCGATCGTCGCGCGGTCCCGGCCTTGATGACCGCGCTCGACGATCCGGACGTCAACGTCCGCTTTCACGCCATCGAGGCGCTGGGCATCCTCCGCGCGAGCGATGCCGTCGAGAAGCTCGTCGCGATCGCCGACGGGGGCGACTTCTTCCTGGCGTTTCCCGCCGTCCACGCGTTGTCCCAGATCGGCGACTTCAGCGTGGCGCCGCAGCTCGTGCCGCTGCTCAAGAACGACTGGCTCCGTGCGGTCGTGGCCGAGGCGCTGGGCGCGCTGGGCGACGAAGTCGTGGTGGGCCCCCTGGTGCAGCTGCTCGACGAGCCCGACTGCCCGGCCGAGATCGTCGCCGACGGACTGGCCGGCGTCTGGCAGCGGTACGAGCACCGTTACGGCGCCGGCGATCACATCGCCAACATCGTCAGGCGGCAGATCACCGCGACCGGCACGCAAAAGCTGATCGATGCCGTGCATCGAGTCGCGTCAGATCGCCTGCGCGGAATTGCGAGCGTCCTCGGATGGCTCAACGGCCCGGCGGTCCAGCGCGCGCTGACACGGCTGCTCGGGCAGGCGTCGGTGCGCGCCCAGGTAGTCGAGGCGCTCGTTCGTTATGGCGCCGGCGTCGTGGACCTGCTGATCGAACGAGCTCGGCGCGGAGGATCTCGAGACCCGTCAGGCCGCAGTCGTGGCGCTCGGCCGGATTGGCGATCGCAAAGCGACCCTCGCCCTGGTCGCCGCCCTTGACGATCCGGAACTCGCGCTGCCCGTCGCCGGCGCTCTCGCGCGCCTCGGCGATGCCGACGCGTTCGACGCGCTGATGGGTCTCCTCGGTCACGCCGATTCGGCCGTCCGGCAGGCAGCCATCGCCGCGCTGAACTCGATTGGTCACCCGGACATGCCGGCGCGCATCGACGGGCTGCTCGCGGATCCCAATCGCGGTCGTTCGCGAATCGGCGGTGAGAATCGCAGGCTACTTCGGCTACGCCGCGTGCGCCGATCGCGTCATCGCCTCCGCCAGGGACACCAGCGAGGCGGTGCGGCGCGCGACCGTGGAGCATCTGCCTTTGTTCGAGCACCCGGGCGCCCTTCCCGCGCTCAGGCACGCACTGGAGTTCGACACGCCTGCAGTGCGCGCGGCCGCTGCGGCGGCGTTCGCACGCGTGGACGCCGGCGACGCGGCGGCGCCCATTCTGAAAGCGCTCGAGGACGCCGAGCCCTGGGTCCGGTACTTCGCCTTGCGCGCGGCCGGCCGGCTGCGGCACGCGCAGATCGCCCCGGCGGTACGGCAGCTGCTCGATCACGACCCGGCGCCGCAGGTGCGCCTCGCGGCCATCGACGTGCTCGGACGCCTCGACATGCCCGACGCCGTGGAGATCCTGCAGCCCCTCACCATGGCTGCGGAAGGCGACGTGGCCCGCGCGGCGATTCGCGCCCTGGGGCACACGAGCGATGTGCGCGCCGCGGCCGCCCTCTCGAGACCTGTTACGGTCGGCGGATTCGTCACGCCGGCTCGAAGCGGTGATGGCGATCGGCGCCAGGGCAGGCCGCGAGGCTGCGCCGTCGCTCCAGTGGGTCGCGGCTGCGGATGCGGACGCGGCCGTCGCGAACGCGGCGATTTCCACGCTGGGCCAGCTCGGCGCGCGTGAAGGCGCGGATGCCGCGGCGGCGACGGCCGCGCTCATTGCGCTGACGGCCGAGCCGACCCGCCGGGAGACGTCGATCTCGACGCTTGCCGCGTTGCCGAAGCGCCGGATCGGCGACATCGCCAGGGGCCTTGCCCATCCATCTGCCGACGTGCGGCGAGCCACCATCGAGACGCTCAGCCGCATGCGAAACGTCGAAGCATCCCGCCTGATCGAGAGCGCCCTGGACGACGGCTCGCCCGTCGTCCGATCGGCGGCTGTGGCAGAGTTGCGGCGCCTGGGCAGCCGGAACGCCGCGAAGAAGCTCATGGCGCTCGCCCGGACGGATCCGGATGCGGAAGTCCGGCACGCGGCCGTCATGGCCGTGTCGCAGCGCCCGCTGACGCGGTCGCCGCCGATTCCCCGGAGTCCCGGTAACGTGCAGTACCGTGCCGACTCGCTCGGGCTGGTGGGACAGGTCACGACGATCTTTCGTGAGCTGGTCCACGAACGGCTCGGCCTCTTCTACGAGCCGGCGCAGTTCGATCAGGTCGCCGATCGCCTCGCCCCGCTCGTTGTCGAACGCGGGCTGGGTTCGTTCATGGACTACTACTACCTGCTCAAGTACACGGACGAACCGGAGGAATGGGGCCGCGTCATGGACGCGCTGGCCGTGCCCGAGACGTACTTCTGGCGGGAAATCGATCAGATGCGGGCGGTCGTGGGATCTCGTGGTTCCCGCGCTCATCGAAGAGCTTCATGGACGTCCGCTGCGCATCTGGAGCGTCGCCGTGCGCCGGCGGCGAAGAACCGTTGACGCTGGCGATGATGCTCGAGGAGGCCCGGTGGTTCGACCGGGCGCCGATCGAGATCGTCGGCAGCGACGCCAGCCGGGCCGCCGTCGGCAGGGCCGAACGAGGCCGGTACGGGCCGCGCGCGTTTCGGAATCTGTCGCCGGCTCTCCGCGAGAAGTATTTCACGCAGGATGGCGACCACTGGATCGTCGACCCCGGGCTCCGGCGGCGTGTCTCCTACGACGTGGTCAACCTGGTCGCACCCGACGAGGTGGCGCGGCACGCGGACGCGCCGATCGTGTTCTGCCGCAACGTGTTCATCTACTTTTCCGAGCAGAGCATCCGGCGGACCCTCGACGCGATGTCGCGGCACATGCCCGACCCGGCGTATCTCTGCGTCGGCGCGTCGCGAATCGCTGCTGCGGCTGCGTTCGGCGTTCGACCTGGAGGAAATCGGCGGGGCGTTCATGTACGTCAAGGGGAAGCGACGCCGCGCAGCGGTTGTCGTCATCCGTCCGCACGCAGCAAAACGAGAGGCTCTGATGGACCGCGTTCCGTGTGCTCGTCGTCGATGATTCGGCGTACGTCAGGAAAGTCGTCAAGGAAATGCTGTCTCGCATTCGCCGCAGGTAGAGGTTGTCGGCACGGCATCGGACGGCGACGAGGCGCTGAGCGCCGTGGTCGCGGCTGAAGCCCGACGTCGTCACGTGCGATCTGATCATGCCGCGCAGCGACGGCGTCGACTTCATCCAGAAACAGATGGCGATTCAGCCCGTGCCCGATTATCGTCGTCAGCATCGCGGCTGAATCGAGCGAGCGGGTCCTGAACGCGCTCGACGCCGGTGCGGTGGACTTCGTGCAGAAGCCGACGGCCCTCGCGACCGAGAAGACTGTTCGAGATCGCCGAGGATCTGATCGCGAAGGTCAGGGCAGCGGCCGACGCATCGGTCGTGCGGCTTCGATCGACGGCCGCCGATCGTCCGTCGGCGGCCGCCGCGGCGCCGGCCGTCGTTTCACAACCGCTACGATCTTGTCGTCATCGGCGTCTCCACCGGCGGGCCGCAGGGGCTGCAAGCCTGCTGATCCCGCGGCTGGCCGCCGATTTCCCCGTGCCGGTCGCTATTGTGTTGCACATGCCAATCGGCTATACAGAGGCCTACGCCAAGCGGCTCGACGAGGCGTCGGCGTTGACGGTCGTCGAAGCGCGCGAAGGTGAACTCGTCCGGCCCGGCATCGTATTCGTGGCGCCGCGCGGGCCGTCATCTCACGTTCAGCCGGGACACGACGCGGCGCGGTTTGCATCCGCCTGGACATCAGCCCGCTCGACATCGACGCATCGCCCGTCCGTTGACGTCCTGTTCCAGTCCGCGGCTGAGGTATACGGCGATCGCGTGCTGGCGCTGTCGTGATGACCGGCATGGGCGACGACGGACGGCAGGGCGCGGCCTGGATCAAGGCGCGAGGCGGCACGATCCTGACTGAAGCGGAAGAGTCGTGCGTGGTATATGGCATGCCCCGTGCTGTGGTGGAAGCGGGGTTGAGCGACGCGAGCGTCCCGCTTGAGCGCCTGACCGACGCGATCGTGGAGCGCGTATGAAAGGCAGAGTGCTGATCGTCGACGACTCGGCGCTGTCCCGACGGACGCTCCGGCAGATTCTCGAGCCAGCCGGCTACGAGGTCGCCGAGGCCGAAGACGGGTTGAGCGCGCTCGAGCGCTACTTTCTCGAGAAGCCGGATGTCGTGCTCCTGGACCTCGTGATGAAGGGAATGTACGGCCTGGACGTGCTCACCAAGCTCCGCGAACTGGACGCCGACGCCAAGGTGGTCGATCGTGTCGGCGGACATCCAGACCTCGTCGCATGAGCTGGTCGAGGCGGCCGGCGCCAAGGCGTTCGTCAACAAGCCGTTCGATCGGGCCGACATCCTGAAGCACGCTCGACGAGCGTCCTGACCGGAGTCGCGGAATGAATCTCACCGCGGTCCAGGAAGACGCGCTCATCGAGGTCATCAACATCGGCTTCGGCCGCGCCGCGGCGTCGCTCTCGAAGCTGACCGGCCAGCGCGTCCAGCTCGAGGTGCCGCACATCGCGATGTGCCCGATCGACGAGCTGAGCGATCGCCTGCGGCCCGATGATCGAAAGCGAAGTGGCCAGCGTTCACCAGATCTTCTCCGGCGTCGGTCGTCGGCGACGCGCTGCTGGTCATCGATCAGCAGAGCGCCGCCATTCTCAAGGAGCTGCTGACGAACGAGCCGGCGCTGCCGCTCGACATCGACGCGTCGGCGCGCGAAGTGCTCACCGAAATCGGCAACATCCTGCTGAATGCGTGCCTCGGCACGTTCGGCAACCTGCTGCACGTGCAGGTGTCGTTTTCGGTGCCGCATCTCACGCTCGAAACGCTGGAAGGCGTCGTCGGCTCGATCACGGTGAACCGCGAAGGCCTGCGCTACGCGCTGATCGTCCACGCCGGCTTCCGGCTGAAGAACAGCAGCCTGACCGGCTATCTCGTCATCGTGCTCAGCGTCGCGTCGATCGAGCGGCTGATTCGCGCCGATCGAGCAGTGGGAACGCGATCAGCGCTGACATGCCGCACGAACTCTCCGTCGACGCCTCACGCCTGCCGGCGGCGCTCGTCCGCTGGTTCTCCGAGCTGACCCACGAGGGGATGTTCGCCACCGACCGCGAGCTGCGTATCATCGTGTGGAACCGGTGGATGGAAGTCCACTCGGAACGGACCGCCGCGAGCGTCATCGGCCTGCCGCTGTTCGAGCTGTACCCCGACCTCGTGGTCCGGGGCGTCGATCAGTCCTATCGGGAGGCGCTGGCCGGCCGGATCGCGTGATGTCCTTCGGCCTGCACGGTACGTCCTGCCGCTGCCGTCGACGCATGCGGATCTCGGGTTCGATGAGATGCCCCAGAGCGGCCGGATCGGCCCGCTCTCTGACGGCGACGACGGTGATCGGCACCGTCACCACGCTCGAAGACATCTCCGACCGGCTCGCCAGCGAAGCCGAGCTGCGGAAGCGCATCGAAGTGCAGCAGACTGGCGCGCGTCACCGCCGAAAAAGCGCTGCGCGCCAAGGACGAATTCCTGTCCACCGTGTCCCACGAAATGCGCAACCCGCTCAACGCGGTGCTCGGGTGGACCCGGATCCTGATCGATCGGAAGCACATCGACGCGAAGCTGCTCGACGCGCGCGCTGCACGTCATCGATCGCAACGCGGCGGCGCAGGTGCGTATGATCGACGACCTGCTCGACGTCGCGCGGATCGCGTCGGGCAAGCTGCGGCTGGAGATGCAGCCGGTCGATCTTGCTCGCCGTCATGCTCGCGGCGATCGACGTCGTCGGCGCCGTCGGCGAAGGCGAAACAGGTCGAGATTCGCACGCAGCCTCGATGCCCAGAGCCCGCGGATCCTGGGCGATCAGCAGCGCCTCCAGCAGGTCGTCTGGAACCTGCTCTCGAACGCGGTGAAATTCACCGAACCCGGCGGGCACGTCGAGGTGCGGGTGACGCACGCCGGAAGGATTCTCCGCCTGGTCGTCGCCGACACCGGACACGGCATCAGTCCCGAATTTCTGCCGTTCGTCTTCGAGCGGTTCCGGCAGAGCGACAGCTCGAGCACCCGGCGGCACGGCGGCCTGGGGCTCGGGCTCGCGCTGGTCCGGGAGCTGGTCGAACTGCACGGCGGGCAGGTGGTCCGTGCACGAGCGAGGGCGAACGGCGCGGGGCCACGTTCACCGTCGATCTGCCGACGGCGATGTCGCCCGATGTGCGGTTCAGCGTCGCGCATCCACGGCCGGACACCGCCGAGCGACGCGCCGTCGCTCGCCGGGCTTCGAGTCCTCATCGTCGAAGACGAAGACGACTCGCGCGAGCTCCTGAGCGCCGTGTTGTCCCGGTGCGGGGCCGAGACGTCCACCGCGTCGTCGTGCAGGGACGCGCTGGCGGCCATCGAGAACGCGACGGAGTTACCCGACGTGATCGTCTCCGACCTGGGCATGGCCGGGCAGGACGGCTACGACTTGATACGGCTGCTGCGCGCACGCCCGGCCGAGAAGGGCGGCAAAGTCCCCGCTGTGGCGGTGACGGGATATGCCAACCCGGGCGACCGGCAGCGGGCGCTGGCCGCCGGCTATTCGAACCACGTCGCCAAGCCGATCGATCCGCGCAGCGTCGCGAACGCCGTTGCGCGCGCGGCGAAGCGCGACGAAGGCCGGGAGCCCGTCCGGCCCGGCCCGGGCGCGGGCTGATTCGGGCCTGAATGTCCGCGAGCCGGGCCTCTATTCGGCAAGAACGCGATGCACGAACGAGATGGCGATCGACCCCTCGCCCACCGCTGACGCCACGCGCTTGACGCTGTTGCCCCGCACGTCGCCGACCGCGAACACGCCCGGCAGGCTGGTCTCGAGGAGGTGCGGCGGACGGCTGAGCGGCCAGCGGGCCGCGGCGAGATCGTCGCTCGTCAGGTCGGGACCGGTCTTGACGAACCCCTGAGCGTCGAGCGCGACGCACCCCCGCAGCCAGACGGCGTTCGGCACACCGCCGGTCATCAGGAACACATGACGGATGTCGTGCGGCTCGACCGCCCCGCTGCGGCCGTCGCGCCAGCACACTCGCTCGAGGTGGCCCTCGCCGTCGAGGGCCGTAATCTCCGTTCGCGTCCTCAGCGTGATGACAGGGCTCTCCTCGATGCGCCGAATCAGGTACCGCGACATGCTGCTCGACAGGTTCTCCGATCGCACCAGCATGTGCACGTGCTTCGCCTTCTGCGACAGGAACATCGCCGCCTGGCCGGCCGAGTTGCCGCCCCCGACGACGACCACTTCATCGTCTTCGCAGAGGGTGCGTTCCATCTGGGTTGCGCTGTAATACACGCCGGCGCCGACGAAGCGCGACAGGTTGGCGATCTTGGGCCTGCGGTACTCCGCGCCGGTCGCGATGATGACGGTCCTTGCGGGCACGCCGGGGCCGTCGCCCATCCGGACCACATACGGCTTGCGCGCACAGGACAGTTGCGTCGCGGCTTGAGCCACCATCACCTCGGCGCCGAACTTCTTGGCCTGGGTCAGCGCCCGCGCGGTCAACTCCTCGCCGGTCACGCCCATCGGGAAGCCCAGGTAGTTCTCAATCTTCGAGCTCATCCCGGCCTGCCCGCCCGGCGCGTTCGACTCGAGCACGAGGACGTCGAGTCCCTCCGACGCCCCGTAGACGGCCGCCGCGAGCCCCGACGGCCCGGCACCGACCACGAGCACGTCGCGCTGGTGCGTCGTCTCGATCGCGGCGTTGAAGCCCAGACACTCCGCGATCGTCCCGTTGGCCGGATTCTTCAGCAGCGCGTCGCCGCGGCAGATGAGCACCGGGACCTCGCTGACCGCGACGCTGAACTGATCGAGCAGGTGCTGAACGTCCGCGTCCTTGTCCAGATCCATGTACGCGAACGGGTGGCCGTTGCGCGTCAGGAACTCGCGGATGCGGAGCGTGTCGGCGGAATGCATCGATCCGACGAGCACCACGTCGCCGATGCCCTTGGCGACCAGCTCGAGCCGCCTGTAGATGAACGCCCGCATGACGATGTCGGCGATCTCCGTATCCGTCTGAATCAGCGCGAGCAGCTGATCGCGCGTCAGATCGATGACCTCGCCTGGCTCGGTCACGGTCGTCCGCATGATCGAACGGCGGCCGAGGATCATGTTGGCCTCGCCCGTGAACGCACCCGCGGCGTGCACGGCCACGCGGGTGTCGCCGAGGTTCGAGGGCCGCACCACTTCGGCCCGACCGCTCTTCAACAGGAAGAAGTGCGGGTCCGGCTCACCCGCCTGGATCAGAACATCGCCGGCGCGAACGGGGCGCGTGACGCCGTGTGCGGCGATCGTCGCGATCAGCCGATCGTCGAGAATCGGAAACATCAGCGCGGCCCGCTCTGGAGTGCTGGGCACCGCGACGGCGGTCGAATCGCTCATGTGATCAGTCTACCGCTGGTCCGACACGACGACGCCGCCCTTGATCACGAGCTTCGTGTCCAGCAGGTGCCAGTACCCGTCGAGAGGGTTGCCGCCGACGATCACGATGTCGGCCAGCTTGCCGGCCTCGAGCGTGCCGAGCGAATCGCTCATCTCGATGTACGACGCCGAGTTCGGCCCCATCAGCTTGACGATGTCCTGCATCGAGAACATCAGGTTGAGCGACTTGAGCTCGTGCGCCAGGCCGGCCTTCGGCGCGTAGTTGGTGTCGGTGCCGTAGCCGTAGACCACGCCCGCGTCCCACGACGTCCGCGCATTCACGGCCTTGTATCCGGCTTCCTGTCCCCGCCCGTCGCCGTCGAGGATCGACTCGGGCCACGGCTTGCCGTCGCGGAACCGCGGCTGGTTGTCGTTCGCGAACACGCCGAACACCGGCACGCCGAATCCGATCGTCGACAACTGCTTGACCCCCGCCGCGGCGACGCGCTTCGCATCGTCGAAGCTCAGCCAGCCGAAATGCGGCGTGTGGACGAGCTTGGGCACGCCGGCGTCCACCGCGGCCATCATGGATTGCGGGCTCACGGCGTGAATCTGGATCCAGACGCCGGCCTTCTTCGATTCGTCCACGGCTGCCCGCAGATTCTCCATTTCCTTCGGGGTCGGACCCGGCTTCGGCGTCAGCGCCTGCTCACCGATGAACTTGACGCCGAGCGCGGCGAGCCTCCGCACCTCTGCCCGGATCGCGTCGGGTGTGCCCGTTCGCGAGATCCAGGCGCCCCGACGGGATGATCCGCGGTCCCTTGATGACGCCTGAGTCGATGTGATCGCGGAGCGTGATGTTTCCCTCTGCCGGGCCCGCCGCCGGACAGGACCGTCGTGTAGCCGGCGTCGAGCAGGGCCTGCATCTGCGCTTTCTCATTGGGGCCCGTGTTCACGTGGCGATGAGCGTCGATGAAGCCCGGCACAGCCGTCCCGCCGCGCGCGTCTATCGTTTGGACGGGCGTTTGAACGGGCGCCGGCGCCACCGGCGCGGCTGGAGTTGGTTGACCAGGTGCGACCGACGCGATCCGGCCACCCCGTACGACGACGGTGCCCTGATTGATCACGGTGCCGTTGCCGACGATGACCCGCACGTTCGTGATCACGAGGTCCTGGGCCGCCGCCGTCGTTATGCCGCACACGGAGAACAGCAGGGCGAGGAAGACACTTTGCTTCATCACGCGTCCTTTTCTACTTTTTCTACTTTGTACTTTTCCACTTACTTTTCTACTTTTAACTTTCCACTTTTCAACTTTCGACGAACTCCCGGCTGAGTTCGCTGACCGAGGAACATCCGAGCAGGCGCATGGTGCGGTCGATGTCGGCGCTCAGGATTTCGATCGCGCGGGCGACGCCGGGGCCTCCGGCGGCCCCGAGTCCCCACGCGTAGGCCCGGCCGATGAGCACGGCTCGGGCGCCGAGGCACAGCGCCTTGACGATGTCGCCGCCGCGCCGCACACCGCCGTCGACCATCACCTCGACGCGCCCGTTCACGGCCGCGAGCACTTCCGGCAGCGCCCGCAGGCTTCCCGGCACGCCGTCGAGCTGCCGCCCGCCGTGATTCGAGACGACAATCGCATCGGCCCCGGCGTCGATGGCACGCCGCGCATCGTCTCCGGTGTGGACGCCCTTTGCGACGACAGGGCCTTTCCACGCGTCGCGAATCCACTGAAAGTCGGCCCACGTGATGACGGTGGTGGCGAGGAGCGCGCCGACATCGCTGCAGGGCATCGGTCCGATGCCGGCCAATTCGACGTTCGGGAACACCCGCGGTGAACCGTCCGCCAAGTAGTCGAGCACCCAGCGCGGATGCGCCACGAACTGCCAGAGGTGCGGCAGGCTGCGGCGCCAGTCGGCCGCCAGCAGCGGGCCGACGCCGTTGCGGTAGTCGCGCTCACGCATGCCGGAGACGGGCGTATCGATCGTGACGACGAGCACCGAGTAGCCGGCCGCACGCGCGCGCGCCATGCTGGCTTCCGCGACCGCGCGGCCGCCGGGCACGTAGAGCTGATACCAGAGCGGGCCGCCGGCCTGCTCGCGGATTTCCTCGAGGCGGGTGCCGGAAAACGTCGACAGGATGAACGCGGTGCCCGCCGCGCTGGCCGCCCGGGCCGCCACCGCTTCGCCGCGCGGGTAGAACATGCGGGAGAAGCCGACGGGCGCGAGCAGGAACGGCAGCGCGTACGTCGTGCCGAGGACCGTTGTGCGCAGGTCGCACTCGGATACCGCGACGCCCTGGCGCAGCCGGAAGCGAACCTCGCGAAACGCGCGGACGTTGTCGCGCAGCGTGATTTCGTCTTCGGCGCCGCCGTCGATGTAGTCGAATACGAGCCGCGGCAATCGCCGTTTCGCCAGCCGGCGGAGATCGGCGATGTTCACCACGCGCGGCGAGCGCACCGCGCGAGCGAGGAGCCGATTGGCGTTCATCGACACGTTTCCGCACGGATATCGTACGAACGCTGACGGTATTGCGATCGAACGATTCCTTGCGCCGTGTGGAAATCGTCAAGTCGCAAAGAGATCTCCCTATTGCCGCCGTTGGCATGTCCCGTGCGTCAGCCTCGGGTGTGTGCAACCCTCGAGTGTTCTGCGATGGGACGGCCGCCCGGCTTCAGCGACGTGAAGAAGTCGAGGTGGATTTTTCGCGAGACCGCCTCGCTGTATCGCGCTTCCGCGATCTGCCGTGCCCGCGCGCGCAACGGCCTGATACAGCGCGGGATCATCCCACAGGCTGCAGACCGCCTCGTACCACGGCTCGACTTCCTGTTCCGCCGGGAGCCTGGTCGTGTTGAACGTCATCCATTCGGGAACCGGCAGCACGCGCCCGCCGCCACCGTCGCTGAAATCTCCGCCGACGACCTGCGGCAGCGAACCGCGATTGCTGACCAGAGCCGGAATCGCATTGATCATAGCCTCGGCCGCGACCCTGCCGAAGGGTTCTTCCCACACGGACGGCACCACGAGCAGGCGCGTCAACGCGAAGTAGTCCGCCGGAGCCGGAACGGGCGGCGCCGCCATGATCTGCGGGTATTTGCTGAAATCGATGCCCGGAATCGCGTTCAGCGAGCCGCCGCTGTGGCCGGACTGCACGACCAGGATCGGGAATGTCGGGGCGCCTGCGATCCCAGCATGTCCGCGAGACGCGCGAACAGGTACAGGCCCTTGTGCATCGACGGGTTGACAAAGGTCACGAACGCGCGGGAGTCGACGGGAGCCACGACCGACGCCCAGTCGATCGGCGGCTCGAGCGGCGTGCTGACGAGTCCGATCTTGTCGCGGTACACGTCGGTCAGGAACTGACTGCACGTGAAGACGTGATCGACGTCCTTGAAGTAGCGAGCGTCGTAGTAGCCGAAGCCGCGGACGGCGAACGCCGTGGTGATGCCTCGCGCCCGCGCGCGCGCCATCGCCTCGAAGATCATCGGGTGGCCGTTGCAGGCGATCAGCTGATCGGGTGCGAACTCGTCGAGCAGCGCGTCGAGCAGCGCCAGGTACTGCGTCGCCTCCGCGTCGTCGGGCCTGGCCTCGTCGTTGTGCCGCGTCAGCAGCAGCGTCACGGGCACGCCGCGGACGGCGTAGTGCACGACCGGCCGATCGGCAACGCGGCGCTTCTTCTTCGACCGGATCGCGGCCGAGCCGGGACGCCGCCTGCGAGCGCCGACGGGTCGACGCCCTGCGTCTTCAGGTGATCCTCGATGGTGAACGTCACGGCGCTCTCGAAGCGCGCCGTCGTGAGGATGCGGCACTCGTGGCCCGCGTCGGCCAGAAACTCCATGATCGTCCGCAGGCTCTGGGTCACGCCGGCGGTCGGATCGCTGATGCAGTGGTTGTTTACGAGGAGGAACCGCACGACTGAGCGTACAAACGGACACCCGACACGTCAACACACCAGGCTCCCCCCAGGAGATGGAAGATGTCAACAGAGTGAACGCGTTCAGATGCAGGAACAGTCGCAGCAATTGATGAACGGCCCGCTGAAACACATCAGGGCCGCGGCGCTCGCGGCGGCGCTCGTCCCGCTCGCGTCGGTGTTCGCCGCTCCGGCCGTCGGCGCAGACCGTCTGCGCGTCCGCCGGAGTGATCTGCGGGACGGTTTCTCAACGACACCAACGGCAACGGGATCTTCAGGACTAGTCCGGAGAGACCGGAATTGCGAAGCGTCAGGAAGTCGATGTCTGCCAGAACGCGACGGAACCGATGTACACGGTCTTCACCGACGCCGGTGGTAACTACATCACACCGTTTGTCGGCACGGGTTCGGGGACGTACACCGTGGCGGTGCTGATACCGACCGGACGATCAACGCGTCGCCAACGTCGGACGCGGACAACGTCGGCACGTCAAATGGCGCGGGCTCGAGTGTGGCGACCGGCGTGTTACCAAACGGCGTTTGCGTACAGACTTCGGGTTCGTATCGTCGCAGGCGTCGAACCCCGGAACCGGCACACCGGGCTACTGGAAGAACCACCCGGACGCGTGGCCCGTCGACAGCATCACGGTCGGCGGCGTCACCTACACGAAGGCCCAGGCGATCGCGTGGCTGGGAAAGTCGGCAAAGACAAGACGACGACGATGTTCTCGTCGCTCGTGCCGGCGATGCTGAACGTGATGATCGGCAACGACGGCAGCTGCGTGAGCGCGGCGATCGCGGCCGGCAACGCCTGGATGGCGACCTATCCCGTCGGCAGCAACGTCGCGGCCTCGAGCTCCGCCTGGTCGGTCGGCGAGCCGATCCATCAGACCCTCGACGCCTACAACAACGGCCTGCTCTGCGCGCCGCACCGTAAGTAGCCCGTTTCCGTCCCCAATGGCCCGCCCGGCGGGCCATTGGGGCACTTTCCTCGGCTAGCCCCAGCGGATCTCGGAACCCTGAAACCTGATCTGGATCCGGTAGACCTTCTTGCTGCTGCAGCTGATCGCGCCGGTCTCGAGGTCGAAGCGTTCCGGCACGTCGAGACGATGGATGTCCACGACGGCGTGATACCCGCGCTCTGAAAACACGTCGATCAGCATCGCCAGCGCCAGGGGATCGTCGAGCACGGGGTCTTCCGTGTTGATCTGCGCGACGCCGGAAATGGCGTGGCGCAGCACGATCGGGATCATCTTGCGTTCGATGAACGTGATCACCTTCGCAAACAGCTCGCGGTATTCCAGCTCGTAGCTGTCCAGCCGCTTCACCAGTTCCTGGCGGGCGTGCACGATGATCTCGCTCGCCACGGGCACGCCCACGCAGCCGTTCGACCGTCCGCGGGTCGAGCTCGAGCGTGCTCTGATACTGGAGCTCCCGCAGGATGTTCTGCTCGACCGTCTCGATCGGCCCCTGCGCGTTGACGAAGTGGTAGTGAAAGATCTCCTCGAGCGACCGCAGCGCGTCCCACGTCTGCTCTTTGAACGCCTGGTAGCGCCGCCGCGCCAGCGCTTCGTCGTGGTCGGTCGGCCGATCTTCGCTCAATTGGCCGACGCCCGATGCGCCGCACCTCCTCGTTGTGCGCGAGCGTCTCGCGGCCGCGTTTGAGCTGCCGCGCGATCGATTCCTTTTCCTCGACGAACAACACCATGATGTGGATCGTGGGCTGCCGGAAATGGATGCGACAGCGGCGTGTTGAAGAACTCCCGCCGAGCGCGTGCATCTGATCGACCAGCAGCTTCAGGCACTCGACCTGAACCGTCGTGCGCGGGAAGCCGTCGATGATCACGCCGTCGTGATACTCGGGGCGCAGCAGCTCGCGCAGCAGCAGGCCGACCACCTCGCGGTCGCCGACCATGTGGCCGGCATCCTTCAGCGCTTTGGCCTCAGGCGAGTCGAGCAGCGCGCTCATGACGATCGGCGCGCACGTCAGGCTGCGCGCCTTGGCGATGAACGCCGTGTTGGTCCCCTTGCCCGGCGCCCGGGCGCGCCGCCCAGCAGAATGATCTCCTTGGGAAACCGCAGATACTCGTGGCCATACTCGGCCTCGAGATCGTGCCACACGGACTGAAAAATCACGTGGGCGTCCTTGATCTCGAGATCGGTGAGCGGACTCCGGCCGGAGTCGGCGCTCGGTTGAGTCTTCACTGGCACGGGTTGGGTCATCTTGGCAACGGGCGGACGCTGCGCCCCATGCGCAGCTTATCCCACAGGATAGCAAGCGAACACCCGATCGCGGCAATGTGGGGAAGATGACTCGGGCGGTCCCTGGTCCCGGCTGCCCGTGTCAGGTTTTCAGATTCAGCGCGGCAGTGACGGTCCTGCTAATGAATGATCTCGTCCTCGCCGACTTCGTCGAAGCGCTCGAGATGCGGGATGTCCATGGCCTGCACGGCTTTGATCGCCATCGCGAGCGCCTCGTCTGCCCGCGCGCGCTTCGGCAGGCGCCTGCGCGTGTCTCTCAGAATTCGCAGGACCTGGGCCCGATCGAACCGCTGCCCTTCGCAATGCTCGCAGAAACTCATAAGTGTGAGTCTATCCCAAGCCTTGACCCCCTGACGGGCGCAACGCAGAATCTGACGGCATGTGGAAGACACCGGCCGTTTCGGCGCTCGTCCTTACTCTCGGGACCCTGGTCCTCACACCGTCGCCGGCTGCAGCCGCCGACGACGCCAAAGCGGTGGTGGAAAACGCCTCGCTCGCCATGGGCGCAGCCGGCCTGAACGCGATCACGTACTCGGGCTCGGCCGCCAACGGCAACTTCGGGCAGAGCCGGACGATCTCGTTCGGCCTGGCGTCGACGACCATCCGCAATTACACGCGCACGATCGACTTCACGCAGCCCGCGTCTCACGCATCCGGCGATCCCATTCCGCCGGCCGTTCGCGGCGGTCCGCCGCCGCAACCCGGCGCGCCGGGCAGCTACGATCAGCTGATCACGCCGGCGAACGCCGCGTGGGCGCAGCAGCTGCAGATCTGGGTCACGCCGTGGGGATTTCTGCGCGGAGCGGCGGCGAGCACGAACGCGACGCTGCGCACGAAGAAGGTCGATGAGGTCCCGTACAGGATCATTACGTGGAGCCCCGCACAGAAAGCGCCCTCGGGCCAGCCGTACAAGGTCGTGGGCTACATCAGCCCCGAGAACCTGGTCGATCGCGTCGAAACCTGGGTCGAGCACCCGGTGCTCGGCGACCTCCACATCGAGGTGTTCTACAGGAACTACCAGGACATCGGCGGGCTGAAAATCCCGGGCCGGATCTCGATGAAGCAGGTCGGCATGGAAACCTTCGTGGCGGCCATCACTGCGGCGCGGAAGAACCCGGAGGACCTCCCGCAGCTCATGACGGCGCCGCCGAACGGCGGCCGCGGCGGCGGCGCCGCCCCCGCGCCGGCTGCGGCGCCGCCGGTCGTCGCGTCCGAGAAGCTCGCGGACGGCGTGTACCGCATCACGGGCGGTTATGTCGCGATGGCCGTCGAGCTCAAGGACTCGGTCGTCGTGCTCGAAGGGCCGCAGAGCGAAGCGCGCGGCCTCGCGATCATCGCCGAAACGAAGCGTCTGTTTCCGGCCAAACGGATCAAGTACGTCGTGAACACGCACCCGCACTTCGATCATGCCAGCGGCCTCGCCCCCTTCGCGGCCGAGGGCATCACGATCCTCACCGACGACAACAACAAGTTTTTCGTCGACGCGTCGCTCGGATCGCCGCGGACGCTCGTCGGCGATGCGCTGGCGAAGTCGCACAAGAAACCGAAGGTGGAAGGCGTCATCGACAAGATGGTGCTCGGCGACGACACGCGAACGATCGAGCTGCATCACGTCAAGGGCCTCGAGCACAGCGACGGGATGCTCATCGCCTACCTGCCGAAGGAGAAGATTCTGTTCACCGCGGACTTCAACGTCCCCGCGCCGGGGCAGCCGGTCAGCCCGTCGATCGCCGTCCTGCGTCCAGAACACCGATCGGCTGCGGCTCGATTTCGAACGGCACGTGATGGTCCACGCGCCCAACCCGGACCGCCCGATGACCCGGGCCGATCTGCTGGCGCTGGCCAAAGGAACCAACTAAAGTGAATGACGTCGATAACGTCGACGGGGAGGCACGCATGTCGAACACGGGCAGACGGACGCTCGTCATCTTGCTCGTCGTCTTCGGCGCCGCCGTCTCGACGCTCACGGCTCCGCTGCTGGCGCACCACTCGTTCGCAGCGACCTACCTCGAAGCGGACACCGTTGAAGTCGAAGGCAACGTCTCGCAGTTCGAGTTCAAGAACCCGCACTCGTGGATTTACGTCACCGGCCAGGAGACCTTCGGCCCGCTCAAGACTTACGCGGCCGAGTGGGCCAGCACGTCCCGCCTCGACCGTGACGGCATCGACAAAACGACCATCCACGTGGGCGACATCGTCCGCATCTGGGTATCGCCGAACCGGGATCCGAACGACAACCGCGTCCGTCTCAAGCGAATCGAGCGCCGGTCGGATGGCTGGAAGTGGGGAGCGGGAAGAGGGGACACTCGATAGTCTAGAAGTCGAGCTGGGCGCTGAACTTGAGCAGCCGGCCCTGAAGGATCTGGAGCGGCCGCTGCCAGGCGGCGCCGTATGTGTTGTTCAAGGCGAGCACCGGGTTCGCGTTGAACATGTTGTAGAGATCGAAGTTGCCCTGCACGCGGCCCTTCGCGCCAAAGCGGAAGATTTTCGAAACCCTGAAGTCCACCTGGTTGAGGCGATCGCCGTAGCGCGTACCCGGCGCGATCAGATCCACCGTGGCATTGCCGGCCGACAGCGGGCGGCCGAGCGAGCCGATCACCTGCGCGCTGGTGATTGAGTAGGTGGCCGCGACCTGCGGACCGGGCAGGCTCTGAATCGTGGCGGCCGTCTGGACCCCGCCCCACGGGAGCGGGTACACGAGCAGCACTTTGACGTTCGGCTGGAACGGCGGGCGGACGTCGCAGAACTCGTCGGTCCTCGGCGCCGAGATCGCCGTGCTCCCAGTCGCCGACGGGAACGCGACCGACAGGTCGCTCGTCGCGTAGCACGTATTCGTGCGGACGCGGCCGATGCTCACGCCGCCCGACGCGACGATGCCGCCGTGGAAACGCGCGCTCGACGTGAGATCTACGCCGTCGAACACCTGTTCCTGGGCCGGCGCGATGCCGATGACGTTGCTGACCTGGCCGAACTTGTCCGGGTTCACATCCCAGAGACCACACTCCTGGTATCCGCCGCCGCCCGGCAGATCCGGATTGATCGGCGCGCTCACGCAGTACGTGCTGAAGTTCGCCGAGGTCACGGCGGTGTTGCGCGTTGCCCTGAGGTTGCCGAACCAGCGGCGCGCGTAGACGGCGGACACGGAGACCTGCGGCATCAGCTCGTGCTGAACGCCGGTCTGGAACTCCCAGTTGTAACCGCGCGTCGTCAGCGCGTCGGACGCGTACGTCGTCGTCGGGATGCTGTTGCCGAAGTTGAGGTTCGATACGCGCTGGCATTCCCCGTTCGCGTTCACGTTCGTGAAGTCGCACTGCGGCACGAAGTCGCGGTTGGTGTCCGTCCACTGCCGCGTCACGCTGAAGGCGATGTTGGCCGCGGGGTTCGCGAGCCGCGTGAAGCTGGTCAGGTTCGGCCCTTCGAGGTAGCGGCCGATGTTGGCCTTGACGGCCGTCTTGCCGTTGCCGAACAGGTCGAACGCACCGCCGAGCCGCGGCGAGACGTTCTTCCAGCTCGGGACGTCGTCCACCTCGGGATAGGTGGTGTTGCGGGCGGGCACGAGCGGCCCGGGGCCGTTGGTGGTGGACGGGACGTAGTTGTTGTAGTAGTCGAACCGCACGCCCGCGTTGAGCGTCAGCCGCTTCAGCGTCCACTGGTCCTGGCCGAAGAGACCAATGTTCGCCCGCGTGTACTCCCAGAGATCGAGCGGCGTCGCAAACTGCGTGATTTGCGTCGGTGCGCCGTTGCGCAACTGATAGGTCACGCCATTGTTCGTCAGGTTCTGGGTGGTATGCGCTGAATCGTACTGGTACGTGATGCCGGCCTTCGCCGCGTGCGACCCGGTGACGTACGCGGTCGTGAATTTCGTGTTGAAGTTGTGCGTCGCGTTGTGGCCGTACGGGCTGCCGAGGCTGCCCCAGCTGTAGCCCGTGCCGAGATCGGAGAACGCCGGGGTGGCGGGCGTGACGCCGTCCGGCGTCTGCAGGAAGTACTGGAAGTCCTTGTTCGCGAACCCGGCGCCAGCCTCGAACAGGAGTTTGCTCGTCAACGGTGCGTTCCACGTCGCCTGTGCCAGGTACGAGGGCCGGCCGTGATAGTAGATGGTCGCTTCGGGCGCCTGCGTCCGGTTGGTCGTCGACTGCGAGTAGAAGTGATCGCGCAGCTGGTCGCCCCACTGGTGCTGCAGGTTGATCTTGTTCTTCGGCGACGCCTGCCATGTCAGGCGGAGGCTGGCGTTCTGATCGCGATCGCCCTCGAAGGCGGGCCGGCTCGTGTCCGGCACGTACGCCTGCGGGACCGTGCTCTTGTTGTAGTAGAGCCCGGCCGCGAACGTGTTCGTCTTCCACTGGCGGAATGACGTATAGAACCAGAGCTTGTCCTTCGCGATCGGCCCGCCGGCGGCGGGGTTGAAGTCGTAGATGTAGTCCACGCGATCGACCGACGTCAGCCCGCGCGAGACGAGTTCGGACGACAGATTGTTGGTCTGCAGGCTGTGGTTGGTGAAGGCGCCGAACAAGAACCCGGCGAACTGATTCCCGCCATCCTTCGGGATGATGTTGCTCCGCAGGCCTGCGACCTCGCTCTCGGCTGAGAGGGCGCCGGTCTCGTAGCTGATTTCCTGGATCGTGGCCGAATTGGGCGCGATGGCCGTGAAGCTGCCGCCGCGGCCGGCGCCGTTGTTGTACGCGACGCCGTCGTACAGGAGCTGCTGCTCGAAGAGCGCGCTGCCGTGGATCGCCAGCGCCGCGGACCCGTACTGCGTCCCGCCCACGTCCTGACTGTTCGTCGTTACGCCCGGGATGAGCACGCCGACCGACATCACCGACTTGGTGCCGACCGGGATTGCGTCCACGATTTCGCGCGTCATCACCTTCTGCTGCACGACGTTCTGCACGTCGACGGTGGGAGCTGCGCCGGACACCGTGATCGTCTCCTCGAGCGCGCCGACGCGCAGGTCGGCGTTCACCGTCGCCGTGAACGACGCCGTCAACGTCACCCCCTCGCGCTTGACGACGCTGAATCCGCTCAGCGTGAACGTCACCGCGTAGACGCCGGGGCGGAGGTTGACGATCTTGTACTGGCCTTCCCCGTCGGTGACGACGCTGCGTGACTTCTCGATGAGGGCCGGGCTGGTGGCCTCGACTGTCACGCCCGGCAGAACGGCGCCCGACGAGTCGCGGACAACGCCCGCGATGACGCTGTTGGCCTGGGCGAACGCGGCAACGGGAAGCAGCACGAGGAATGCTACGGCGAAAACGGCGGCCTGGGCTCTCTGCGTCATCGAACCTCCAACATGACCGTCGAAGACTATGCCCAGCCTCGCCGTGCCGGAATCCCCTTTTTGGGGGATGTGCGACCGCGGAAAACCCGCCTGGATCGGGTGGTTCACTCACACTATTGACGCGTGAGGTGCGAGTTTCGTTATCGGTGTCCGGGGCCTGCGATATGACACGAGCGCGCTAAGTGATACGGCTCAGGTCAATTGACGCCCAATACCGCCGAGGCATGGTCCTTGCCCCTCTACGTGGGGAAGGAGTGCAACGATGGAAACCTTTTTTGTTCGCAGGCAGATTGTCATCGGCGCGATCCTGGCCGGATGCCTCGAGCTCGGTCTGATCCTGGCGCGCGCGATCGCCCACTAGGGCATCAGCGTTCTTCCGCCGGCGCGGCGGCCGGCAGGGTGTTGATGTTGCCCTGCACCGGCCGGCGCGCCCGAACGACACCGTTCATCCGGTCGGCTTCAATCGCGCGATCTTCCGCGCGCTCTCCGCTGAGCGTGTTCTTCAGCATGTAATTGCCTTCGTGGCACTCGTACGGCAGCACCGCGTTGTCGCGTCCGGTCGTCAGTCATCGCTCGTCCACGGCCCCGAGAGATCTGGATCGCCCCAGGGCGTTTTCTGCGCCCACGCCTTCCGGCGTCGGCGACCTCCGGATGGCTCTGGGCCAGTAACGCTCCAGCCCCGACGACCACCAGCCCGACGACGGTCGTCGCCCATCGGTTCTGCATGCGCGCGATGCTACACCCCTGCCGGGACGAGACCAGACATTCCTGCCGGCCGAACTCCCGTGCTACGATTCCCGTCCAACGCTGGGAATACGCTAAGGAGACTTGCATGAGCATGCGAGCCCTCGTTTCAGTCTGTGCCGCCGCAACTTTCGCGCTGGTGGCCGCGCGTCCGATCCGTGCGCAGTTGCCGGCAACCCAGGCGGGCCAGACAACAACGACGTTCAACAGGGACGTCCTGCCCATCCTCCAGAAAAACTGCCAGGGCTGCCACCGGCCCGGCGAAATCGGGCCCATGCCGCTGCTGACCTACGCGCAGGCGCGGCCCTACGCGCGCGCCATCAAGACGGCGACGCAATCGAAGAAGATGCCGCCGTGGTTCGCCGACTCGAGCGTGCAGCACTACGCCAACGACATGTCACTGCCGGCGGCGGACATCAGCACGCTGGCGGCGTGGGCCGACGCGGGCGCGCCGGAAGGCGATCCGAAGGATGCGCCGGCAGCGCGGGCGTTCGTAGACGGTTGGAACATCGGCACGCCCGACAAGGTGGTCCAGATGCCGGAGGCGTACCACGTGCCGGCCGAGGGGACGATCGAGTACACCTACATCATTCTCCCGACACACTTCACCGAGGACACGTGGGTGCAGGCGCTTGAAATCCGGCCGGGCAATCGTTCACTGATGCACCACGCCGTGTTGTACGAGCGCACGCCGGATTCGAAATGGATGCGCGAATACCCGGTCGGCGTGCCGTTTGTGCCGGCGCCGCGGCCGGGGAAGAAGCAGCGGTCGAGCGACGGCGATCGCACCTCCGAAGGCTCGCTCGCCGACGAGTGGCTGGTCGGCTACGTACCCGGCGCGCCGCCGTATACGCTGCCGGCGGACACGGCATTCCTCGTCAAGGCCAACTCCGATTTCGTCCTGCAGCTGCACTATACGGCGAACGGCACGGCGGGAACGGACCAGACACGCATCGGCATGGTGCTGGCGAAGACGCCGCCCGCCAGGCGCGCGTTCGTCGGGCTCGTCAACGATGGGCGATTCGCGATCCCGCCGGGCGATCCGGCCTACCAGGCGACCGCCTCGGTGACGCTCGCCGAGAACGTCGAGCTGCTGTCGGCCGGCCCGCACATGCACCTGCGCGGCAAAGCGATGGACCTGCGCGCCGTGTATCCCGGCGGGCAGAGCGAGATGCTGTTCCACGTTCCGCGCTACGACTTCAACTGGCAACAGCTGTATCAGTTCCACACCGCGCGCACCGCTCCGCGCGGCACGAAGCTCGACGTGGTGGGCGTCTGGGACAACTCGACGGGCAACCGTTTCAATCCGGACCCGCGGGCCGAAGTCCACTGGGGCGACCAGAGCTGGGAAGAGATGCTCCTTGCGATCGTCACCATGTCGATCGATCCCAAGGCCGACGTCACGAAGCTGTTCGAGGCCCCCACCAGGGCATCTGAGGAACGCGCGCACTGACAGTTCGATAGTCAACGAGGGGGCCAAATGCGAATGTGGTCCGCGGTGATCGGTCTCGCGGCGCTCGGTTTCGTCCTCGCACCTCGCGCGTCGGCCCAGAAGTCGCCGGCCGCCGAGAAGTCGAACATGGAGCTCGTCGGCTGGAGCGATCTCCAGGGACGGAGCGCCTACCAACCGCTCGTGCACAAGCAGGGCGACCGGTTCATCGCCTACATCGGCCACCACGGCGCGGCCGTGCTCAACCCCCTCACCGGCAAGCAGGAAGACAACGGCACGTCGCTGCTCGACGTCACCAATCCCAAACAGCCGAAATACCTCGCGCACATTCCCGGCGCCGTCGGGCAGGCCGAAGCCGGCGGCGCGCAAATGGTCCGCGTCTGCGACGGCAGCTCGCTGCCGCGCGCGGACAGGAGCAAGGTCTACCTGCTGCGCAGCTTCGGGGGCCAGGCGCACGAAATCTGGGACGTCACCAATCCCGCTGCAGCCCAGCCGGATCACGGTGGTCGTCAGCGGACTGCGCGACACGCACAAGAGCTGGTGGGAATGCGACACGGGATCGCGTACCTCGTCGGCGGCGCGCCCGAGTGGCGCACCCGCCGCATGACGATGATCTACGACTTGAGCGATCCGGCGAAGCCGGTGTTCATCCGCCACTTCGGATTGCCGGGACAGCAGCCGGGTTCGACGGGCGCGGTGCCAACCGACCTGCACGGCCCGATCTCGACCGGACCGCGCGGCAACCGCGTGTATTTCGGCTACGGCACCGGCGGCAACGGCGTGCTGCAGATCGTCGATCGCAACAAGCTCCTGAACGGCCCGAAGGAACCGACCGACGCCAATCTGTTGTACCCGCAGATCGCCCGAATCGATCTGCCGGCGGATGCGGGCGCGCACACCGCGTTTCCGATGCTCGGGATGCAGCTGGCGGAGTTCGCAAACCAGAAGCTCCGTCCCGGCACGGCGGCAGCGGCCGGCATCGAGCACGATCACGACGGCGCCGCGCCCGTACGGACGCAGGCGGGCCGCGACTTCGTGGCGGTGGTCGGCGAGTCGCTGGCCAACGAGTGCTTCGAGAACCGGCAGATGGTGCGGATGGTCGACGTCACCGCCGAGTCGAAACCGTTCGGTGTTTCGACGTGGACCGTCCCCGAAGCCAGTGGCCGGTTCTGCGACCGCGGCGGCCGCTTCGGGACGCACTCGTCCAACGAGAACATGACGCCGATCTACTACAACCGCGTGCTGTTCATCGCCCACTTCAACGCCGGCGTGCGCGCGCTCGACGTCCGCGATCCGTTCAACATGAAGGAAATCGGCTTCTACATCCCGGCGGTCACCGACAAGACCGACAAGCGCTGCGTCGGCACGGGCGCCGAGCGAGAAATGCAAGGTTGCGATTCAGACCAACAACGTGGACGTGGACGACCGCGGCTACATCTACATCGCCGATCGCGCCAACACCGGCCTGCACATCCTCGAGCTCTCCGGTGCAGCCAGAAAAGTGGCGAACTTCCAATAACAGCCATCACGAAGGCACGATGCCACGAAGAACACGATGCCATGTAGTCACAATACCTGGTGGTCGTGATCTTCGTGTCTTCGTGAGAAGGGGTCTGCCGTGAATCGCTCGTTCACGCAATCGATTGTCTTTGCGGTTCCGATCGCGTGCCTGCTGATTTCGCAGCCCACGCCGATTTCCGCCCAGGCGGGCGCGAAGAACGGCGAGTGGCGCAGCTACGCCGGCGACACGGGCAGCACGCGGTACTCGCCGCTCGACCAGATCAATGCCGCCAATTTCAACAAGCTCGAGGTGGCCTGGCGATTCAAGACCGACAGCCTCGGACCGCGCCCTGAGTATCAATACGAGGGCACCCCGCTGTTCGTCAACGGCGTGCTCTACGCCACCGCCGGCAGCCGGCGCGCCGTCGTCGCGCTCGATCCAGGCACCGGCGAGCAGTTGTGGATGCACAGCGAGCAGGAAGGGCCGCGCGGCGCCGCCGCGCCGCGGCAGCTGTCGGGACGCGGCCTCGCCTACTGGACCGATGGACGCGAGGAACGCATTCTCTACGTGACGCCGGGCTATCGCCTGGTGGCGCTGAACGCGAAGACCGGAACGCCGGTCGCCGGATTCGGCTCCGGCGGCATCGTGGACCTCAAGCTCGAGGACGATCAGCCGATCGATCCGATGAACGGCGAGATCGGCCTTCATGCCACGCCGATGGTCGCCAAAAACGTGGTCATCGTCGGCGCGGCCGGGAGGACGGGCGCGAACCCGAAGAGCTTTCAGAACGTGAAGGGGTTCGTCCGCGGGTACGACGTCAGAACCGGCAAGCGGCTCTGGATTTTTCACACGATCCCGCAGCAGGGCGAATTCGGCAACGACACCTGGGAAAAGGAATCGTGGGTCTACACCGGGAACACCGGGGTCTGGGGGCAGATATCGATCGACGAAGAGCTCGGCCTGGCCTATCTGCCCGTCGAGATGCCGACCGGCGACTACTACGGCGGCCATCGCCCGGGGAACGGTCTGTTTGGTGAGAGCCTCGTCGCCGTCGATCTCCAGACCGGCAAGCGTAAGTGGCACTACCAGCTCGTCCACCACGGCATCTGGGACATGGACATTCCCTGTGCGCCGATTCTCGCGGACATCACCGTCAACGGGCGCGCGGTGAAAGCCGTCGCGCAGCCGACGAAGCAGGGCGTCCTGTACGTGTTCGACCGCGTGACCGGGCAGCCGATCTGGCCGATCGAGGAACGCCCGGTCCCGAAAGGCGACGTGCCCGGCGAGTGGTACTCGCCGACACAGCCCTTCCCGACCAAGCCGCCGCCGTACGAGCGCACGGGCGTGTCGGTCGACGATCTGATCGACTTCACGCCGGAGCTCCGCGCCGAAGCCGTGGCCTTGTCGAAGAAATACGCAATGGGCCCGATGTTCACGCCTCCGGTCGTCAGCAAGGTCGAAGGCCCGCTGGGCCTGCTGACGCGCGCGCTTGCCGGCACGAACTGGAAGGGCGGCTCGTACGATCCGGAAACACACATCGCCTACGTCTACTCCACCGGCGCCATCGGCACGATGGGTCTCGTGCCGCCGCCGGCGGGATTCTCGGACATGCGGTACATCTCGGGCAACGCCATCGCGGGGGCGCGGCTCACCGGCGGAAGCGGATCGTCAGCGGGAGGCGGCCGCTCCGTGGCGGGCGGCGCCGCGACCGCAGCCGCTGCGGAAGCCGACGCGGGCGGCGGCCTCAGCATCAGAGGGCTGCCGCTGGGCAAGCCGCCTTACGGCCGGATCAGCGCGATCGACCTCGACAAGGGAGAGATCCGCTGGCAGATCGCGCACGGCGAGACGCCCGACAACGTCAAGGAGCATCCAGCCCTCAAGGGCCTGGACATTCCGCGCACGGGCCAGGGCGGCATGGCGGCCACGCTCGTCACGAAGACGCTGCTGATTTCAGGCGAGCCGCGGCCGACGACGACGTCCACGGGCCGCCGCGGCGCCATGCTGCGCGCGTACGACAAGGCGACGGGCAAGGACGTAGGCGCCGTGTACATGCCCGCGCCCGAGGGCGGCGCGCCGATGACCTACCTCTACAACGGCAAGCAGTACATCGTCCTGGCCGTCAGCGGCGGCGCGTATTCAGGCGAGCTGCTGGCGTTCCGGTTGCCGGACTAAGATGGTGCGTAGCGCGGGCCTTTCAGGCCCGCGGGTTCGGCGGCCCTGAAAAGGGCCGCCCTACTTGGAGGGTCAGCGTGCGTGCACTGTTCGTGAAAGCGCTCTTCGTCGGATTCGTGCTGGCCCCCGTCGCCGGACTGCGCGTCGCAGCCCAGGGCAACGGCGACGCTGCCAAACTCCAGAACCCGGTGCCGTCGTCACCGGAGTCCATCGCCGCGGGCAAGCAGGCGTTCAACCGGTACTGCGCGAACTGCCACGGCCTGAATGCCGAGGGGAGTCCGGGCAACGACCTGACGCCGGAGGCGCCCGACCTCACCGACAAAACATGGAAGCACGGATCGACCGACGGCGAGATCTTCAGCTCGATCAAGAACGGCATCGGGCCCGAGTTCAATATGGGCGCGTTTGGTGATCAGCTGAAGGACGAGGACGTCTGGAAGGTCGTGAACTACATCCGGTCTCTGGCGAAGAAGTAGTAGGGACTGGGGGCTGGAGGCTGGGGATAGAGCCTGGTGGTTCCCAAGCGCCGAGCCTCCAAGCCCCAAGCCTCCAGCCTCTAACCTCTACTTGGAGATCGGCGTCGGCCGCACCTGGAACTTCACGAGTTTGCTGGTGTCGCCCTTGCCGCCTTCACCGTGGAACGGTGCGCGGGTCGAGAGCGACGTATAGATCGCCTTCCCCTTCCAGCCTGCGTTCGGATCGTCGATGCGTCCATCCATACCCTTCGCGAAGAAGCCCATCGGGTACGGCACGCGCAGCGTGAGGAACTTGCCATCGACCAGCGCGAGCAGCGCTTCGGATTCGTTGCCCGTGGCAATCGGGACGTCTTTGCCGACGCCGAGCATGTCGAACTGATCCACGAAATTGTAGTAGAGCGAATCCGCGCTCGCTGAATCGACAGCGCCCTTGAAATTCGGCCCGGGCGCGGCATACAGCTTCCAGCCCTCCGGGCAGTGCTGGCCCGTCGCCGTCGGCCCGTTCAGCGGCCCTTTGCAGAGACGACGATCGAGGCTCGCGAGTTGACCGCTGGACAGCACCGTCCAGACGACGCCTTTGCTGTCGATGTCCATTCCACGCGGCGCGAAGCCGGACCCTGACGCCTTCGGGTTGTTGAACGGCACTTCGTAGTACTCGGCGAGCGCCGTCGCGGGCGGATTGCTTCCCGGAATCAGCCGCATGAGGCCGCCGGGCATTCCCTGCACCGTGCCCCAGACCGAGCCGTCGGGCGCCGGCGACACGCCGTAGAACGTGCCGTTGATGCGGTGGTCCTTCGCCGGATCGATCGGCTGGTCGGGTTCCGTGTACGCGTCCCGCTTCCCGTTGCCGTTCGTGTCCAGGATGAACGCCGTCCAGCCCTGCGCCTTCTGCTCGTCGTGCGTCTTGTCCCAGATCTTCGTGTCGAACCATCCCTCGACGCCGGCGGGGCCAAACGACGACCATAGGACGTCGTTCTTGTCGAGATTCACGTGGCCCGAGCTGAAGCAGGTGTCGATCGGCGTGGTCTGCTTCGTCTTCGGATCGTACAGCTCGAGCTGCCGCCCGCTGGCGGTGAGCGGGAAGGCCTTCGCCGACGGGTGCTCCGATCCAGCCTGGCACCACGGCAGCGTCGCGTTCTGCCGGATGCGCGATGCCGCCCAGATGCGGCCCTGGCCGTCCATCGCGAAGCTGTGTGTGCTGGTCTGGCTGTTCCAGATCGTCTCCTCGCCCCAGTACGGCGAGGGTTGCGGCGGCGGCGTGTTGGCCGCGCTCGGCGTCTTCGGGTCGCGAACCGTCAGCTTCACCTGGCCCGCGGCATGACGCGTCGGATCGACAGTCGGCATGTAGTCGGCGCTCTCTTCGAGGGCGCCGTAAATGGGACCGTTGGCGTTCACGGTGGGATTGCGTTTGTCGGTCGAGATCTCATCGTGGGCATACGTCTTCGCGTCGGCCCAGTCCCACATCGTGATGACGACGTTGCGCTCTCTCCCCTGCGGACGCGCCGGGGCGCTCGTCGGGAGCTCGCCGGCCGTTACGCGATCGGTCCAGTTCGCGTACATCCCGATTGCGCGCAGGCGGCCGACCTGACTGAAACGATTGTTCATCCCTCCGCCGGCCTGCCCCGCCTGAATGCGCTTCTCCCACGCCTCGGCCGTCTTCATGCCCTCATAAAAAGGATGCAGCTCGCGCGTGGCCTTGCTGCCCAACTGATGGCAGCCGCTGCAGCCGTCCGTGTTGATGACGTTGCGGATCCACTCGCCCTGGCTCTTGATGCTCGGCGAAATCCCGTTGCCCTGCGGCCCCGTGCCGGGGAAGTCGGACTTGGGCGGCACCTCGAGGAGCGAGAACCAGTATTGCGCTGGGTAGTAGGCCGACGCGGCTCTCGCGTTCGGCGCAGCCACCGCCTTCAGGTTCACCTTCTGGCCGGGCGCCGCTTTCACTTTCTGCGAGTCGACGAGCCCGTACCCGCGGACCCAGACGTCGTAGTTTCCCTTCGGCAGGTCCGGCACCAGGTAGCGGCCCTGATCGTCAGTGACGACGCTCTTGATCAGCCGCGTGGGGGTGTCCCTCGTTTCAGCAATCACCCAGACGCCCGCCTCCGGCCCCTTCGCTCCGGTGACGACGCCGCCGATGTCGTCCGCGTCGACAGCGACCGTTCCGGCCGGAGCCTGACCGGCGCGCAGAACCGTCAGCGAAGCCGCAGCCAGCACAACGCACGCGAGGGCGACGGTCCGTGAAAACATGCCTCTCTTGCTCATGGGCGATCTCCTTCGGAGAGTAAAACGTGGGCGCGAACGGTTACCGGCCGGGCGAAGCGATAATAAGTGCCGGATCCTCAGGCATTAGATGAGAGGACGGTAACCCCGGCGAAATGACTTGTCAACAACCAGGCGGGGCTGCAATGAGAGGCCGGACCGTCGTGCTTGCCCTCGCGGTGCTGGTCCTCGCCGGACAGCACCCGCTGGCCGCGCAGGGACGGTTGCCCCGCATCCGGCAACGGGGCACCCTCGTCTGCGGTGTGGCGCCCGGGGTGGCCGGTTTCGCACGCGTGGACGAGCGGGGCCGTTACAGCGGTCTGGATGTCGACGTCTGTCGCGCGGTTTCCGCCGCCATCTTCGGCACGCCCGACAAGGTCCGCTACGAGCTCGCGTCGTCGGTCGAGCAATTTCAAGCCGCGTCCGACGTCGATCTGGTGTCGCGCCGGCTGACGTGGTCGCTTCAGCGCGAAGGCATGGGGCTGCTGTTCGGGCCGGTGATCTTTTACGACGGACAGGGCTTCATGGTGCCGGCCGGCGGGCCCACGCAGCAGATCGCTCAACTCTCAAAAATCCCCGTCTGCGTCGTCTCCGGGGGATTGAACGAGTCCAATCTGACGGCATATTTCCGCGCGCACCAGCTCACGCTGCAGAAACGGCTGATTCAACCCGCGCAGGCCGAAGCGGATCTCCTGGCCGGGCGCTGCGCTGCCTTCAGCGCCGACGTCTCGGAGCTCGCGTCCCTGCGCAGCGAGATGCGGAAGCCCGGCGACTTCCGGATTCTGTCCGGGCAAATCTCGAAGGAGCCGCTCGCTCAGCTCGTGCGCGATACCGACGTGGATTTGTTCAACGTGCTGCGGTGGACAATTTTCGCGATGATCAACGCGGAAGAGCTCGGCGTGACGTCCGAAAACGTGGCGAAGATGGCGAGCAGCGCGAATCCTGATGTGCGGCGGCTGCTCGGCGTCACGCCGGGGAACGGCAAGGCGTTGGGACTCGACGAAGCCTGGGCGTACAACGTCGTCAAAACCGTGGGCAATTACGGAGAGGTCTACGAGCGGAACGTCGGGATGCGAAGCGCGGTCAAACTGCCGCGAGGGGTCAACGCGTTGTGGTCGGCGGGCGGGATGATGTTCGCACCACCTTTACGATGACCCACACCGCGAAGGCTCCGAGCAGGATGATCCATGTGCTGGTATATGGCGCCCCGTCGGCGGGCCCCAGTCCGGCTGCCAGGACATCGCCGGAGACGACCGGCTCGAGCCTGACGTCGAGCTCGATTGCGCCTTGCGCCTTGCGGGGCATCTTCGTGATCGTTGCCCGCTTGTAACCGGCGACGTTCACCGTGACCTCGAACCCATTGACGTCGACCTGCTCGCCGATCTCCTTGATGGCGGTTCCGACGTCGGGGCTTCTGAAGTGACCGGGCTTGTCGTTGGTGAAGGGGAAACTGAGGCCGGTCGACTTGTCCGTCAGCAGGAAGTAGACGGAGTCGGTGACTGAGCGGCCCGTCTGGCTGTCTTTGATCCGTCCGAAATAGACCAGATCGATCTTGCTGTTCTTTGCGGGCGCGAAAAACTCTTCGCCGTTTGCGCGGGCGGTCGGTGCCAGCGCCCCGATGAAGCCCAGAACGGCGATCCCGAGAGTGACGACCTGGCGAAACGCCGAATGTCGTTTCATCGCGGCCTCCCTGGTCCATCCTACACGAACCAGCGCCGTTCGTAGATCAGCATCAGGATGACGATGAGCAGCGGAACGGCCCAGACCCAGCCCGGGCTCACCCGTTCGGCCAGACGACGCGGCACCAGCACGGCGATCGCCGCGCTCACGACGGCGGCGGCCGTGACCCACCCGTACCACAGGATGGCGGGACCGTCCTGCGGCGTGATCCGGATATGAAACCGGCGCGGGTCCGGATAGTAGCGAAACGGCGCCCAGTCCATGTAGAAGCACGCGAGGTAGACGATGCCAAAGAGCATCGAGAAGATTTCAACCGACGGGCGTCTGTGCGAAGGCGTCACGGCAGCAATCCTTTGATGTTGTTCAGCACGTGCCCGACAAGGAAACTCCACCAGACGATGAACGCCAGCAGCCAGGTCAAATACCGGCGCGCAGCGGCCTGCTCGGGAGCCTTCCACAGCATCCAGTAGGCGGGCAGCAGCCCGAGTCCGATCGCGACCAGGTGTTCCTTGATCTCGAACACGCCGTTGGCGGCGCGCAACTGCAGGTCTTCGAGGGCTGTACGGACGTCGAGGCGATACTGCGGGTACAGCAGCGACCCGCCGATAGCCGTGACGACAAACAGCACGACGACGGCCGTCGCATACGCGCCGCTGTCCACGCTCCTGAACCGTCCGGCGAATGACAGAGCCCCGGCGCCCGCCCGCCTCGGCACCACGCTCCAGGCCTGGTGCGTGATGGCGCCGAGCAGCGCGACCGCCAGCAGGCCGTGCACGATCAGTAGCGCGACAATCATGAATTCAGCACCTCGCGCGCGGCTCGTTCGCCGGACTGCAGGGCGCCCTCCATCCAGCCGGTCCAGGGCGACGTGTGCTCGCCCGCGAAGTGGATACCGTTTTCGGGGCGGGCCATCACCGGCATGAGTGTACTCATCTCGCCCGGCCTGAACACCGGGAATGCGCCGAGCGACCACGGGTCGAGCGCCCAACGCTGGACATAGCCCTTTTCGAACTCAGAGCGTATGGCAGGAAACGCATCGGCCACCAGGCCGATCCCGAACGTGAGGCTGTCCTGAGGGGTCATGTCCAGCACGGTCCGGCCGACTCCCCCGCCGAACGACGCGCCGAGGATACCGCGCCGGCTCGTTACCTGGTCGAAGGTCGAGTCCCACACCTCCGTCGCGCGATCCGTCCGGGCGGACCCGCTCAAATCAGCGGACCGCCAGAATCGGCTGCGGGCCTGCAGCAGAACCCGCGTGCCGGCGTAGTAAGACAGCTGCGCGATGACTCGTTCCTTCGCCTGGGACAGACGCGGACGAATCTCGATATTCTTCAGCGTCGTGAACGGAATCGTGAAGATGATGCGGCTGGCGGCAAGACGCTCGACGCGCTGGTCCGCCCGATACTCGACGCGGAACCCGGCGGAAGGCTCGCGAGTGACCCTGACGACGACGGCATTGTAGCGAATGACGTTTCCGAGCGCGGAGGCCATGGCGCGCGGCAGCAAGTCCATCCCACCCGCGATCTTGTAACGCTGCGTGGAACGGCGCAGCATCGCAAATTGCCGGAGCACGAACAACGCCGACAGATCGGTGGCGTCCCCGCCGACCGTCATCCGCGTGATCGCCTCGGGTGGGGCGCCGCGGGATCGAAGATATTCCGGCCAGCTGACACGATCGTACGTGCGCCAGCGCGCGTACGCGTCGGGCGTCGCCGCTGGGTCCGCGAGATCATCCGGCAGGACACCGATGTAGCGTTCGAGCAACGCCGCCTGGTCCATCTCACCGACCTCCGCCGCGGCCGGCAAGGGCTTTCCGTGGATAGCGACGACCGGCGATCCCTGCGACGATGCGAACGGCGTCAGCGTGAGGCCGAACGACCGGGCGGCTCGCAGCACGGCCTGATGCGCGCCGGCGATACGGATCGGCCCAGCCTCGGCGTGCAGCCCGTCGTCGAAGGGCGCGCGGACGGTCAGCACCCGGCCGCCGGCACGCTCGCGCGCTTCGAGGACGATCACGCGGCGTCCTGCTGCCCGCAGGAGGTCAGCCGCGCGCAAACCGGCGAGGCCGGCGCCGACGACGACCACAGGATTTCCAGGATTTGCGTATTCCGGCCGGGCGGGTTGCTGGAGGATCGACGGCGCGGCCGGCGCCGCCAGGGCCGAGAGCTGGAGAAAGCGACGACGAGTAATATCTCGCCTCATTGTGGACCAGCCGCGGAACGGTCATTCTAGTTCAACGGGCGGGCTTGACGCCGATGCGCGCCGCACGCAACATGCTTCTTTCATGCGTTTCAGGTTCGTCCCGGCACTGGCGCTTTTTCTGGCCTGCGTAGTGGCACGGGTCCCGTCGCCGTTGATCGCGCTCCTGCTCGCGCAGCGGGGCGGCGGGATGTTCCTCGGATCGACCGAGGACGCGGCCATCAAGTACGGATCCGCACCGCTCGACAATCCTGTCGTTGCGATCAACCAGAAGCTCAGGGACGGCACGATTCGCCTCGCCTTCGACGGGCGTGGCGGATATCTGCAGTCCGCGCTCCAGGCCCTCGACATCCCCGTCGACTCGCAGATGCTGGTGTACTCGGCAACCAGTCTGCAGGCGCGCCTGATCAACCCGGGCAATCCCCGCGCGCTTTTCTTCAACGACCGCGTCGTGCTCGGGTACGTCCGCAACGGCGAGATTCTCGAAGTCGCGACGCAGGACGCCACCGCCGGCATCGTCTTCTATACGCTCGAACAGAAGACGGCCGCCGGGCCCCAGTTTCAACGCGTGACCACGTGCCTCGGCTGTCATCTGAATGCCGACACGCTGGGCGTGCCGGGCCTGCTGATGTTCAGCACGACGCCGGCCTCCGACGTGAAACCGTCACGGTCCGTCACCATGGATCACCGCATGCCGCTCAAGGAACGCTGGGGCGGCTGGTTCGTCACGGGCAGCAGCGGCGGGGCCGGGCACATCGGCAACAACGTGCCCGCGCTCGATGGCCGGCCGAACCGCGAGCTCGCGTCGGCGAGCGGACTCTTCGAGCCGGACGGCTTCCGCGCGACGACGAGCGACATCGCCGCGCTGATGGTGTTCTCGCATCAGACCTACATGACCAACCTGATGACGCGCGCGGGCTGGGAAGCGCGCGCCGGCGATCCCCGGCTGCACCTTCCATTTGTCGCTGAGCCGGGAGAGGACGCCCGCCTCGCCGCGGTCATGAGCGGCGTCGCGAACGAGGTCGTCGACTACATGCTGTTCATCGACGAAGCGAAGCTGACGGATCCCGTTCGCGGCGCGTCCGGCTTCGCTGAACGATTCTCGGCCGAGGGTCCGAAGGACAAGAAGGGACGTTCCCTCCACGAGCTCGATCTCAACCGGCGCCTGCTGAAATATCCGTGCAGTTACCTGATCTACTCAGCCGCGTTCGACCAGCTGCCACCCGGCGCCAGGGATCCGATCTACAAACGAATGTGGCAGATCCTGTCCGGGAGCGAGCGGGCGCCGCGCTACACGTCCGCGCTGTCGCCGGCGGATCGGCGCGCGATCGTCGAAATCCTGCGCGACACGAAGCCGGGGCTGCCTTCGTACTTCAGCGGCGTCGTGAGGTAGACCCTCGACAGATCATCATGGCTATCAAATTGTCGCCCGAGATCACCAGGCAGATGCAGGCGTCCATCAAACGCTATTTCGCCGAACACCTGGATCAGGACATCGGTGACCTGAAAGCAGGCCTGGTGCTCGATTACTGCCTGAAGGAGATCGGCCCGGCGGTCTACAACCGCGCGATTGCCGATGCGCAGGCGTACTTCCAGGACCGTGTCGGCGATCTGGAAGGCGTGTGCCACGAGGACGAGTTCACTTACTGGGCGCCCGCTGCCCCACGTCCGGCCGCGGATCCGCGACGAAGCCGTCGCGGTTCGGCATCCTGACCTTCGGCAGATTCCTCGCGTCCATCACCGCATCGTCCGGCACGATGCCGTTGATGTTCAGGAGGTACGCGACGACCGCGTACACCTCGGGAGGCTTCAGCAGGCCCGGCTCGTCGAACGGCATCGCGCGATTGACGTAATCCCACACCGTCGTCGCGTACGGCCAGAAACTGCCGACCGTCTTCAGGGGCCTCGGCGTCGCGAGGGTGCCGCGGCCGCCGACGAGCGCCGGCCCGACATCGCCCTGGGCCTTCGTCGCCGTGGCACCTGGAGCACCGCAGCGCGAACACGCTCGCGGCCCGCAGACGACCGATCCCGATCCGTCAGGCAGGCCGCCTCCGTCTGGAGCGATGGCGGCGCCGAGATTGCGAATCTCGTCCGGTGTCGCCGGCCGGCCGACGTCCGGCGCCGGCGCTTGCGCCGCAGCGCGACGGCGCACGCCAGCGATTGCAGGTAAGCCAGGCCCGTTCGAGCGCGATCGTCCTGCGGACCTTGGTCCGCCGCCTGACAGCCGTCCGCACATTGCTCACGGTCCCGTCGGCTTTCACGTGCCAGTACTTGATGCCGTTGAAGTGATAGATGGAATTCATCCCGCGGACGGCGACAAGCGCCTCGCGCGTCGGCTGGACGTAGCCGCTCTCATCGATCGCGCGCGACGCGATCGCGGCGGGCTGGCCGTCGAAGCGCCACGGCAGGCGGAAGCGCGTGAAGGCGATCGGCAGCCGCGGTTCGTGCAGTTGCGCGGCGGTCCAGGTCCGTCCGCTGTCGGTGGTGATCTCGACGCGCTCGATCCGTCCGCGTCCCGACCACGCGAGGCCGGTCAGTTCGTAGACGCCCGGGCCCGGCAGCGTCTGACCGCCGGACGGAAACGTGATGACCGACTTCGCTTCCATCTGATACGTGAAGATGCGCGCCTTGCCGTCGGGCATCAGGTCCGAGTACTTCGACGTTTCGTCCCTGGCCATGTACGCCTGATCGGTGAGCTTCAGGCTGTGCAGCCACTTCACGTTCGTGTTGCCTTCCCAGCCCGGGAATGATGAGGCGCAGCGGATATCCCTGCGCGGGACGAATCGCTTCGCCGTTCTGCCCGTACGCGAGCAGGATGTCCTTCATCGCCTTCTCGAGCGGGATGCTGCGCTCCATCCGGCAGGCATCGGCGCCTTCGGCGATCACCCACGACGCGCGCGGGGCGCACGCCCGCCCGCGCGAGAACGAGAGACAAGCGGCACGCCGGTCCACTCGCTGCAGCTGACGAGGCCGTAGCTGCGCTGAACGTCGGGTCCCGTGGTCGTCGCCCATTCGCCCGCGCTGTTGCCGCCGCATTCGAGCACCAGCGTCCGCGTCACCGAGGGCAGGCGTCTGATCTCGGCCATCGACAGGGAGATCGGACGATCCACCATGCCGTGGATCACGAGCCGATGCTGCGCCGGATCGATCGTGGGGATCCCCGCGTGATGCCGTTCGTAGTGCAGAGAAGACGGCGTCAGCGTGCCGACCGAGTCCTGCAGCGGCGTGAAACTGGAACCGGTCTCCGGCGTCTCGCGAATCGCGGCGCCAGCGAACGGATTTCTCGAACGGCGACCGTTCTCCGTACGGACCGAGCGGGGTGCCGAGCTTTCCCGGCGTGTCCCAGGCGAGGGCGTCCTGCCGGGCCGCGAGAATGCCGCCGCCGAGCGCCGCGCCCATGCGCAGCAGCTGCCGTCGGCTGGATCGTTCGAGATGCTTCATCGCGGTCACCTCATTGCCAGTTCGTCGCGTCTGCCTTCAGGCGGACGTCCGGCTGAAGCCGGACGCTACGTCTCTCGCCGCGGATCTTACTCCTCCTGAGACGCGCCAATCCGGCTAACATTCGGTGGCAGTCGGAGCGTCCGTCTTCAGACGGACGAGCCCGGCCGGCTGAAGCCGGCCGCTACGATCATGCGAGACAGGAGCCCTCCGTGACCAAGCCAATATGCGCCCTCATCGCAACGCTCGCCGTGGCCACCGTTCTTGGAGCGGCCGCCGGACCGGCGCCATCGTTCCGGCCGGATCCGCTCTGGTCGCAGGCGCTGCCGAACAAGTGGGTGACCGGCGCGGTCGGCGGCATGGCCGTCGATTCGCACGACAACGTGTGGGTGTTCCACCGTGAAGCGAGCATCCCCGACGGCGAAAAGGCGGCGTCGCTCAAGCCGCCGCAGGCGGAATGCTGCATCCCTGCGCCGGCCGTGCTGCAGTTCAGCCCCGCCGGGCAGTTCGTCCAGGCGTGGGGTGGACCAGGACAGGGCTATGAATGGTTCGTCACGCAGCACGGGATCTTCGTCGACACGAAGGACAACGTCTGGCTGAGCGGCAGCGCGAAAGAGGACAACCAGATCCTGAAGTTCACGGCGAAGGGCAAGTTCCTGCTGCAGATCGGCCACGCGGGCAAGAACAAGGGCAGCAACGACACCGAGAACCTGGGCGGCCCGGCCGGCCTGTTCGTCTACCCGAAGACGAACGAGCTGTTCGTCGCCGACGGCTACTTCAACCACCGCGTCATCGTGTTCGACGCCGATACCGGCACCTACAAGCGGCACTGGGGCGCCTACGGCAAGCGCCCGGACGACAGCTACACGTTTCCGCCTCGCGCGCAGCTGATGCAGAGCGACGCCCAGCCGCAGTTCAACAACCCGGTCCACGCTGTCGTCGTGTCGAACGACGAACTGGTCTACGTCGCCGACCGCACCAATAACAGGCTGCAGGTGTTCAGGCTGGATGGCACGTTCGTCAAGGAAGCCTTCATCGCGAAGGGCACGCTCCAGGCCGAAGGTACGGTCCACAGCTTCGCGCTGTCGCCCGACAAGGCGCAGCAGTTCCTCTACGTGCTCGACGGATCGAACAAGGCGGTCCGCGTGCTGAACCGGCAGACACTGGAAACAGTCTCGAACGTCGGCGGACACGCCGGCCACAACGCCCGCGAATTCTTCCACGCCCACAGCATCGTCGCCGATTCGAAGGGCAACCTGTTCATCGGCGAAGTGAACAACGGCCAGCGGTACTACAAGTACGCGTTCACCGGAATGGGAAGGTGATCACGACGTAGAACGCAGAGCACGCTGAGTCCGCACAGACGTGAAGGTCTGGGCTGACACGCTGCGACGCTGAGCCTGCGGCGCAATCACGAACGCACGAAGACGCGAACCTGTTTGGCCCGGGGGCGTCTCAGCGCGGGAGTGTGCTCCGCGTGCTCCGCGTTCGACGTACGTGATCGAAAACGCTCAGTCCGTCGGCAGCGCGAACGCCAGCAGCGCGTTGTCGGCGCCCGCGCCGGTCGCCATCACGATGAACTGACGGCCCGACTTCGTGCGGTACGTCATCGGGTCCGCCGTGTTCAGGTATTGAATCTTGATCCGCGACACTTCCCGGCCCGTCTTGCTGTCGAACGCGTAGAAGTATCCGTCGCCGCCGCCGATGAACACGAGACCGCTGCGCGTCACCAGGGCGCCGCCGCGGTTGTTCGGCGACCCCAGCCGCGCCGGCAGCGTCACGCCCTTCAGCAACGGGTGGTTTCGAAGCGCCTGGTTCCCCTCGCCGAGCGGCACCCGCCACGCGAGCTCGCCCTTGTTCAGGTCGATCGCCGTCAGCACCGCATAGGGCGGAGCCGTGACGGGCAGGCCGCCCGGCAGGTTGATCGATTCTCCGCCCCGCGCGAACACGTTCGAATACGCGACCGGCACGAGTGGATCCGACCCGTCGTTCTTCGCCAGGCGGTTCACGCCGACGCCTCGCGTCGCCCGCACGAACAGGTAGCCGCTTTCCGGATCGAACGCCGCGCCGCCCCAGTTTCCGCCGCCGCCCTGGCCCGGGCCGCTGCAGCGTGCCTTCGAGCGACGGCGGCGTGAACAGCGGGCCGATGCGGAACTTCCGCATCTGCTGCTGCGCCATCGTCTTGATCTCGGGCGTGAGGTCGTTCGCATCTTCGAGCGAGACGCCCTGATCGGTGAAAGCCGGAGGCCGGGTGGGAAACGGCTGCGTCGGAATACGGCTTCTCGCCGGGCACATTGCTGTCGGTCGGCACCGGGCGCTCGACGATCGGCCACACCGGTTTGCCCGTCACGCGATCGAACACGTACGTGAAGCCCTGCTTGGTGATCTGCGCCACGGCGTCGATCCGCCGGCCGTTGACCGTAATCGTCACCAGGTTCGGCGGCGCCGGGTTGTCGTAGTCCCAGAGCCCGTGGTGCACCGTCTGGAAATGCCACTTCATCCTGCCCGTGGCCGCATCGAGACAGACCAGCGACTCGGCAAACAGGTTCGCGCCGGGGCGCTCGCCGCCGTAGTAGTCGCTGCTCGGCGTCGACGTCGGCAGATAGAGCAGCCCGCGAGCCGCATCGAGCGTCATCGGCGCCCAGACGTTGGCGTGCCCGCTCGTGCGCCACGACTCGTTCGCCCACGTGCTCGGCGCCCGGATCCGACGCTGACTGGGGAATCGTCGAGAACGTCCACACGCGCTTGCCCGTGCGGGCGTTGAACGCCTGGACGTAACCGACTGGATCGGGCAGCTGCACGCGGTCGGGGACCTGGCTCCCGACGATGACAAGGTCCTGGTACACCACGGGCGGCGAGCTCTCGGTGGCGTGCGTGATGTCCGAAATTCTCGACAAGCCGTCGGTCAGCGACACCACGCCGCCGGTCCCGAACGAGGACACCGGCTTGCCGGTCAACGCATCCAGAGAGAAGAGACGATGACGGCTGTTGAGGAAGACGCGGAGCTTGCCGCCGTCGCGCCAGAACGCCGTGCCGCGCAGCTTCCACCCGCTCGAGGACAGGAGCTGGCCGAGCTTGTAGGCTTCCCCGTCGAAGCGCCACAGCTCCCTGCCCGTTTCGGCGTCGAGCGCCGCGATGCTGTTGTACGGCGTCGTCACGTAGAGCACGCCGTCGATCATGAGCGGCGTGCTCTCGAAGAAACCCGGCGCCGTCTTGTATTCCTCGAGCGGTGTTTCCCAGTGCTTCCACTGCCAGGCGAGCTGCAGCCGCTGGACGTTGGCGGCGCTGATGTCCGTCAGCGCCGAGTACTTCATGCCGCCGGGATCGCCACCGTAAAAGAGCCATTCGACCTGTCTGGACGATGGCTCCTTTGCGGCGGCGAGCGATGCGGTAACCAGGACGGCGAGGACGCAGGCTCGCCGCGTCATCGTTTACTCCAGAAAGCCGGTGGTGTTGCGCTTCGGCACGAAGCCGACCGGAATCTTCGCAACTTCCTTCATCGTCTTGACGTCGACCACCGACACGTCGTTCGTCACCGGGTTGGCCACGTAGGCCGTCTTGCCGTCAGGCGTCAGCGTCACCCAGCCCGCGCCCTTCCCGGTCAGCTCGGCAGAGCCGGTGAGCTTCAGCTCCGGGAGCGAGTAGGAGTAGAGATAGTTGTTCAACCGGCTGCAGACGACGAGCGTCTTGCCGTCGGCGGTGACCGCCATGCCGTGCGAGGGATCGGAGCCTTCCGGCACGGTCGCCTTGCCCGGCGGCAGGTCCGGGTTCTTGATGCGGTTCACTTCCTTGTGCCTCGCGAAGTCGACCACGGCGAAGCCGTTGAAGTCGGTCAGCTGGACGAAGATCCATTTCGTCGATCCGTCCGCGTTCGCGGCGAACGCCATCGGCCGGATCCCGAGATCCATGTCGAGCACCCACGCGGGCTCCCAGGTCCTCTCATCGAACACGTTGACCGTCTTGCCCACGATGGACCCGGCGACGACGTATTTGCCGTCGGGTGTGACGTACGCGTTGTGGATGGTGCCCTTCGTCGGCATCGTCTTCACGTTTTTCATCGCGACCGTGTCGATCACGTCGACGCCGCCCGGCGCCTGGATGATGCCGACGTAGACGTGCTTACCGTCCTTGCTGATGGCGATGTTGTTGGGGTGGCCGCTCAGCGGGACTTTCTTCACCACCTTGAGCGACTTGCCGTCCACGAAGTCGAGCGTGCTGTCGGCCTCGTTGCTGACGTAAATGCGCGTGCCGTCCGGCGCGACCGCCGCGCCGTGGCTGACCTCGATGCCGTTGATGATCCCGACGACCTTGTTCGTGACCGGGTCGATCACGTGCACGTTGTCGCCGGCGCTGTTGGTCTGAATGATGCGGACTTTCCGGTCGGCCGTCTTCACGCCGACCGTGCACATCAGCACGCCGACTGCCACCGCCAGGAACGGCCGTAAGCGGATACTGCTCGTCATCATGTCTGCTCCTTGTTTCTTCAAATCTTCATCACGAAGTCACGAAGACCACGAAGATTTTTGCCTTGCCATCCTTCGTGAACTTCTTGTCTTCGTGATATGCCAAAAACCGGCTCAGTTCGTCTGCCCCATCACGAAGGCCTTCAGCACCTGGAATTCCGGATCGTTCTGCGACGTGAAATGCTTGCCGCCGTTATGGTAGAAATCGCCGCCGGCCTGTTCCTCGAGCGGGTGCATCAGCAGCCGGCTCTTGAGGTTCCCGGGCTGCGCGACGCGCTTGATGACGTCGAAGTTCTTGCGCGATTCCTCGTCGGTCCAGCTGGTCGCGCCGGGCGCGAGCGGCTGGAAGCGCAGGGGCGTGCCCTGCCCGTGGCACGCGACGCAGCGCGCATGGCCTGGCCGCTTCGCGAGGAGCACGGGCTCGACCTTCGCCTTGAAATAGTCGTAGTTGAGCGGCGCCGCGGATGCGGCCGGCTGCTGCGCGTGCACGGCGGTGACGGCCGCCAGCGATGCCATGACAAGAGCCGAGAACAGTGTTGTGCGCACCAGACACTCCTCCTCAAGGATCAACGCGTCGACGTCGACGTCATCAACATCATCACCGGGGGGGCTCCCCTGCTCGGCCGGAATCCTTCCCGCGTGCGGGAGCCGCGGCGGCGCCGGACCCTGCCCTGGCGCCTTTCTCGACCAAAAACGCGACTACGGTATCGTACTTAAGGGTCCGCGCCGCATCGAGCGCCGTCCGGCCGTCCTCGTTGACGGCGTTCACGTCAATGCCAAGTTCGACGCCGAGTTTGACGGCCTCGAGCGTCAATGCCTCGCGCTCGGCGGGCGAAGGCTGAGCCCAGGCCTTGCCGCCTCCCATCGCAACCGCCGCCATCACCGCCGTGGTGGCGTCTTTCCGGTGCACGAACGCCTCGCCGCGTCCCTCGACGACGCGCTCGCCGTGGTGGACGAACAGCGGGTCGGCTCCCCGCTTCGCGAGCAGCCGCATCACGGCCGGCTGGATGAACCGCGCGGCCAGCCAGAACGGCGTGGCGCCGACCAGTTCCGGCGCGAAGTTGAAGTCGTCCGCCGAGCGCCGCATTGGCGTCCAGGTCTGGAGCGGAGTGTTCGCATCCGCGCCGTGCGCGAGCAGCGCGGCGGCCATGCGCTCGTCGCGGTGCATGATGGCTTCGTGCAGGGCGGTGAAGCCGCTCGTCGCCGCGTTGGGGTCCGCGTGCTGGTCGAGCAGGTACTCGACCAGATCGGTGAACTGTGAGTGCGCGGCCAGCGTGACGGCGCTGACGCCCCACGCATCGGCGTCGTTGACGTTCGCGCCGCGCGCGACGAGCAGCTTCGCGGATTCCAGGTCGCCCACGCGCGCCGCAAACAGCAGCGCCGTTTCCCCGCCGGCCGGAATCATCTTGTTGTACGGCATGTAGCCGTGCGGCGGCACGGCCATCATCTGGCTCCAGACCTCCGACCGCGCGGACACGTCCGCGCCGTGCGCCAGCAGCACAGCCACGACGTCCGCGTGCTTCTGGCTGACGGCCCACATGAGCGCCGTCTGGCCGCGAGCGGCACGGGCGTTCACGTTGGCGCCGGCGCCGATCAACCGCTCGACGACGCGCGGCTTGCCGGCGCGCGCCGCGACCATCACCGGCGTCTCGCCGGCCAGCAGCGCCGCGTTCGGGTTCGCACCGGCGGCCAGCAGCGCGCGGACCATCGCCTCGCCGCCGTTCTGGCTGGCCGCCCAGAGCGCCGTCGCGCCGAGCTCGTTCGCGGCGTCCACCCTGGCGCCCGCGCGGATCAGAGATCTCGGCGCTCTCGAGATCGTCGCGGTAACTCGCCCACTGCAACGCCGTGGTGCCGTCGGCCTCGGCCACGTTGACGTCGCCGCCTTTCCGGATCAGGGTGCGCAACGCCTCGCGGTCGCCGTTCCTCGCGGCATCCACGATCGGCGGTCGTCCGTCCGACGCGCCTGTGAGCAATATCGCAAGGCCGATTGAAATGAGAGACCGCATGATCCTTTGATCCACCAACTTCACTCACCAAGGCACGAAGCACACGCAGCACGACAAGGTAAATATCGTGATCTTCGTGTCTTCGTGTCGTCGTGACAGAACATCCTAGATACCCGGCAACGTGTCGATGGGCAGCTTGCCCGTGCTGCCGCCGACGTGGTCGACTGGCACGTCCATCTTGTCCATCAGCGTGACGAGCAGGTTCGCCATCATCGGCTTGTCGGTGTACTTCAGGTGACGTCCGCCCTTCAGCCGGCCCGACGCGCCGCCGACGAGCATCAGCGGGAGATTGTCGCCGGAGTGGCGCTGGCTGTTCGAGATGCCCGCGCCGTACAGGATCATCGTGTGATCGAGCAGCGACCCGTCGCCGTCCGGCGTGGCGCGCAGCTTCTCGAGATACTTGGCGAACAACTGCGTGTGGTACCGGTTGATCTTCGACATCTGCGCGATCAGCTCGGGGATGTCGTTGTGGTGCGACAGCGGGTGGTGCGCTTCCGGCACGCCGATCTGCGGGTACGGCCGCGCGCTCTGCTCCTTGCCGATCATGAACGAGATGACGCGCGTGAGGTCGGACTGGAACGCCAGCAGCTGCAGGTCGAGCATCAGCGCCAGGTGGTCTTCGAACACCGCCGGGGCGCCCTGGGGCTGATCGATCGTCGGCAGCTCGAACGTCCTTCTGCTCCTCGGCCCGCTCGATGCGGCGCTCGACGTCGCGAATCGCCTCGGTGTACTCGTTGACCTTCGCCTGATCGCCGGGCCCGAGGTCCCGCTTGAGGCTCGCGAGCTTCTCGGCCACCGAGTCGAGCATGCTCTTGTGCTGCTGCATGCGGGCCTCGCGCGCCTTCGCGTCCGTGCTGCCGCTGTCGCCGAACAGCCGCTCGAACACGGCGCGCGGGTTCCATTCCATCGGCAGCGGCTGCGTCGCGCTTCGCCAGGACAACGTATGCGTGTAGACGCAGCTCAGGTTGCCCGTGCACGCGCCCGCGTTGGCTGGGGCGTCCATGGACAGTTCCAGCGATGCCACCTGCGTGTCGCGGGCGAAGTGCCTCGCGAGCAGCTGGTCCATCGACACGTCGGCGAAAATCTCGATCTCGGTCTTGCCGCCGCGCGGCGTGCCCGTCAGGAACGATCCGGAGGCGCCGGCGTGGATGTAATTCCAGCTGGCCTTGATGCCCGACAGCACGAGCATCTGTTCCCGGAACGGCGCGAGCGGCTCGAGGATCGGCGACAGCTCGAACGCGGCGCCCTCCCCCTTCGGCGTCCAGTAGTCCATCGCCATCCCGTTCGGCACATAGAACGTCTGGAAGCGGTGGACCGGCTGCGCGGCGCGGCCGCGCGCCGTGAACGGCGGCAGCATCGCGTCGAGAAACGGCAGCGCGAGCGTCGCGCCAATGCCCCGCAGGATCGTTCGCCGCGGCAGCGTGTGTTTCGGCACCAGCATCACCTATCTCCTGGCCTGGCTGTCGGCCTTCAATGAATCCGGACCCGACCGCATCAGAAACACCGGGCTCTTCACGATTCCGACGACGAGCGCCGACCATTTGTAGTCGGCTGGGGCCGCGGCTCGCACGATCTGCCTGACCGCCGGTTGATCCGTAGTACTCGAGCTGCCGGCCGAGCGCATATGCAAGCAGCTTCTCCGTCAGCGTGCGCGGGAACTGTTCGGGGTCCGCCAGCAGCAGCGCGCGCAGTCCGGCGAGCCCGTCGATCTTGTCGCCCCCCACCGTCGCGCCGCTGGCATCCACAGGCTTGCCGGCCTCGTCCACGGTCCGCCACCCGCCGATGACGTCGAAGTTCTCGAGCGCGAACCCGAGCGGGTCGATGACCGCATGACAGCTGCTGCACGACGGATTCTGCCGGTGCTTCGCCAGCCGCTCGCGAATCGAGGCCGGCGGAGCGCCCGGCTTGTTTTCAAGGTTCGTGTCGACGCCGGGCGGAGGCGGCGGCACGGGCAAGCCGAAGATGTTGTTCAGCAGCCACTTGCCGCGGAGCACGGGCGACGTCCGATCCGGGTACGACGTGGTCGCGAGCAGCGCGCCCTCGGCGAGCAGGCCTCCGCGCTCGCTGGGATTGGTCAGCGTGACGCGGCGGAAGCGGCTGCCGTAGATCCCCGGGATGCCGTAATGCCTGGCCAGCCGCTCGTTGACGAACGTATAGCGCGCGCTCAGGAGATCGGCGACGCCGCGGTCCTCGCGGATCGTGCTGCCGACGAACAGTTCCGTTTCACGCTGGAATGCCTGCAGCAGGCTCAGGTCGTAGTTCGGATACCGCTCCGGATCGACGACCACTTCCTCGACGCGGCGAAGATTGAGCCACTGCGCCGCGAAGCTGCCGACCAGCGCATCGATCGCACGCGGGTCGGCGAGCATGCGCCGCGCTTCCTGCTCGAGTACCAGGGGGCTCGTGAGCTGGCCGCGCTCGGCGAGCGACAGCAGCCGATCGTCGGGGATGCTGCTCCAGAGGAAAAACGACAGCCGCGACGCGACCTCGAGATCGCTCAGCCGATGCACTGCCGGCTGTCGACTGCTGACTGTTGACTGACGACTGGCGACTCCGGACTGCCTGGGGTCGCGATAAATTCGCAGCAGGAATTCCGGATCGACCAGCATGCGCTCGAGCGCGAACTGGATGCCGGTTTTGAAATCACCGCCGTCGCGGCGGCCGCTGTCGTAGAACTCGAGCAGCGTCTGCACGTCGCGGCTTGCGACCGGGCGGCGATACGCCAGGCGGGCCATCTTCGACAGGATTCTGGTCGCGCAGGCCCGCTGGCTGGGCGCCGTCTGTCCTTCGCAGGCGAACGCGTCACTGCGATCGGCGGTGGCGGCTGACGCACGCGCGAAGGGCCCGCCGATCTGGACCGAGCCCACGTTCGCGTAGTCCATGTACACCTGATCGTTCGCGATGACGCGGCCGCGCTGCAGCGGCTGCGGCAGCCCTTCGGGCTCCCACAGTTCCCGGACGAACGACACGCCCACGACGTGCGAGCCGCCGGCGACGGGGACGCGAAGCTCCAGCCCCGCATCGCCGCCCACCTGCATGTATTTCTCCCACGAATCGTCGCCGGCGAATCCCGGCTCGCCGTCGCCCGCGTAGCTGGCGGCCGCGGGGCGGCCGGTCGCGCCGCCTCCGACGGTGAAGCGCTTCAGCAGCTTGCCATCGAGCCGCACGTCGAGCCGCTGCGGCCATCCCATGCCTTTGAGGTAGTCCTGATACTGCCGCTGCAGCCGTATCTTGATCAGGTACTCGCCGTCGACCGGAAAATTGTGGCGCACGGCGATGCCGCCGCGCGATCCAAGCGGCAGGTCCTCGCTCTGGCGATCGTCCTGGATGACGAACAGCGGGATCTCGTAGCGCTCGGTCCCGGGGCTCGCCGGCGGCAGGCCGGTCGCGATGCGCGTGATCTGACGGGCGACCGAGAGATAGCGCTCGAGATGCGCCGTCGAGATCGAGAGGCTGTCCGCGAAGTTGTCGAAGCTGCCGTCAGCCGTCTCGTCGCCGGGCAACAGCGACTTCACGTCGAGGCTGAGCGGATCGATCCCGAACAGATCGCGCACCGCGTTGCTGTACTCCGACGCGGTTCAGGCGATGAACGGCGCCGATTCTCCCGGGCTCGGGGTGGGCGATCCACGCGCGGTCGATCTCCTCCTCGAGTGCGACGGCAGCCGCATGATAGGTCGCCTTGTCGGGGCGCGGCCGCCCGGGCGGCGGCATCGAACCGGCGCGCAGCCGGGCGATGACCTTCTCCCACGTCTCGGCGTTTCCGCCGGGTGCGCCGGCGCTGAGGGTTTCGAGGTCGAGGCCGCCGGTGTGCAGGCGCTCGCTGTGGCAGCCGAGGCAGTACTGATCGATCAGCGCTTTGGGAGCGGGAGCCGGCGCGGTCCGGACACCCGGCGCCGATGCGGCGACGCAGCCGACGACCAGGAGCACGGACACCCTGCGCGTCAAATCTCAGCCCCCCCGCCTTCAGTCCCCCCGCCGGGGCTCTTCCCGTTTCGGGGTCATTCTACCGTGCTTACGGCTTGGCGGATCGGCTCGATCGCAGGTAGTGGGGGCTGAACGTCATGCCGTAGGACGTCTTGACCGTGTGGGCTTCCTTTTCGCGCGCGAACTCTGCCTGTGTTTCCCGGATGGCGGCCAGTTCCTCGTCCGTGCAGGGCCGCAGCGACACCTCCTCGCGCGGCACGAAGAACACCTGGCCGATCGGCTGGCTGTGGCCGCCGGCCAGCATCTCGCCGGGCTGCAGCACGTAGCGGAACTCCGTTTCGTTCATGTACCAGTCGGTTTCCACGCGCACGATGAGCATCGGCGCGATGGGCCGCTCGATCATGTTGAACACGGGCGTGTAGACGGAGTCCCACCCCTGCGGCGTCTGGAAGTTCCACGCGCCGCGCAGCGTCAGGCCGCCGGGCGGCGTGCCGAGGTCCTCCGGCACAATGAACGTCCGCATCGTGTGCAGGGCCTCTTCGCGCGTCACGCCGGCCTTCTGCGCCAGCAGCGCGACTTCCTCACGGAAGGCCCCGATGCCCCCGACCGGCAGCACGACCGTGACGGAGAAGATCGCCAGCCACTCCTTGCCGGCCGGGTTCACGTAGTACACGAATTGATAGCGTCCCTCCCCGCTGTACTCGATGCTGTAGGACTCTTCGGCCGCGAGCGGCGGGTAGACGAGAAATCCGAGCGAACTGCCGGCTTCGAGCACCGGGCAATGGCGCGCGTGCTGCGGCAGGAACGGACGCTGCGCGTCGCGGCGCGGCTTCAGGCCGACGCCGGGCCGCCGAAAATTCGGAAACAGCCGGACTTCCATCCGCGTGATCTTACAACCAGATGTGTGGGCAGGCCTTCAGGTCCGCGGCGACGGCAGGCCTGAAGGCCTGCACTACTTGAGCAGCTTCCCCACAGCGCGCGCGTATCCGGGACGCACATCGTCCGGGCGCTTCGTGACGAAGCCCAGATCGTGCAGGCGGCCGTTGTCCAGCCCGTAAATCCAGCCGCGCACGTCGAGCGTCTGCCCGCGCGCCCAGGCGTCCTGCACCGAAGTCGTCTCGCAGACGTGCCGCGTTTGCTCGATGACGTTCAACTCGCACAGGCGATCAACGGCCGCTCCCGGGGGCAGGGCGTTCAATGTGGGCTCGTGCTGCTGGCGGACGTCTTCGACGTGCCGCAGCCAGTTGTCGCTCAGGCCGACCTTCTGCCTGTCCCACACCGCGCGCACGCCTCCGCAGCCGTAGTGCCCCGTCACGATCACGTGGCGGACGCCGAGCACGTCGATCGCGAACTGCAGCACCGAGAGGCAGTTGAGATCCGTGTGTACAACGACGTTGGCGATGTTGCGATGGACGAAGAGCTCGCCGGGCGCGAGCCCGACGATCTCGTTCGCCGGCACGCGGCTGTCCGAGCAGCCGATCCAGAGATATTCGGGTTTCTGTTGTTCCTGCAGGCGCGCGAAAAACCGCGGGTCGTGCTCCAGCATGCGCGCCGCCCAGGCGGCGTTGTTGGCGAACAGGCGTTCGAGCTCCGGCATGCGGCCAGCGTACCATGTCCGCATGACACTCCAGACGCCGTTCGAACCCAGCCCGCTGGCGCCGCGCCCGTCGCCGGACGATCAGGCGCGCGATCGCGATCTCGGCTTCGGCTCGGTCGTCAGCCGCGAGAGCCGGCAACGGCTCCTCAACCCCGACGGGTCTTTCAACGTGGCGCGGTACGGACTCGGATTTCTCGACAGCTTCGCCCCGTACCACCTGCTGCTGACGATTTCGTGGCCGGGCTTTCTCGGCATTGTGGCCGCGAGCTACCTCACGCTGAATTTCCTGTTCGCCTTCGCCTACCTGGCATGCGGTCAGGAGGCGCTGGTCGGCGCCGCCACCGTCATGTTCGGCGGAGCGTTCGGCCGCGCGTTCTTCTTCAGCATCGAAACCTTTGCGACAATCGGCTACGGCCAGATGGCGCCCAACGGCGTCGCGGCGAACCTCGTCGTGACTGTCGAAGCGCTGGTCGGCCTGATGTATCAGGCGCTGGCGACAGGCCTGCTGTTTGCCCGGTTCACCAGGCCGACTGCCGCGCTCCTGTTCAGCCGCAATGCCGTGATCGCTCCGTACGGAACCGGACAAGGCCTCATGTTCCGCCTCGCGAACCGGCGCCGGACCGAGATCATCGAGCTCGAAGCCCAGGTGCTATTCAGCGCGATGGAGCCTGACGGCCGCGGCGGCCTGGTGCGGCGCTACACGCCGCTCGCGCTCGAGCGCAACAAGGTCACGTTCTTTCCGCTGTCGTGGACGATCGTCCATCCGATCGACAGCAGCAGTCCGCTGGCGGGACGGACGCCGGAAGATCTCGAGAACGCCGAAGCCGAAATTCTCGTCCTGTTATCAGGGGTGGACGAGGCGCTCGAGCAGACGGTCCACGTCCGATCGTCGTACCGGGCCAACGAGATCATCTGGCACGCGCGATTCCAGTCGATGTTCGTCCAGGCCGACGCAAGGTCGCGCGTCGCCGTCGACATCACCCGCGTCCACGAAATCGAGCGCGTCCAATCCCGAATCGGCTAAGATAGCCAGCTGAAAGGAGGGCCTGTCCTGATGCGTGCTGCCGACGAACGTTCCGGGGATTGGTCCGTCCTTCTGGTCATCTGATCGGCTGATCGGACCTCTCCCTCTCTCTTCCCAACAACCTGTTGCGAATACCAAAAGAGAGGTCGAAGTGTCTTCACTCGAACGTTGGGGCTGGAACGGGTTCTTCGAACAGCAGATTCAGCAATACGAGCGCGACGAGGCCGGCGGCGCCCTGGCGTGGGCGCGCGTCGTCGAGGAGCAGCGCGGGCTGTACCGCATCGACGGCGGCGCCGCGGGCTGGGCGGAAGTGAGTGGGCGTTTCCGCCACGAGTCGTCTTCCGCGGCAGACTTCCCGGCGGTCGGCGACTGGGTCGGCGTGGCGGCGTCCGCGTCCACCTCGATCATCCATGTGCGGCTGGAGCGCCGGAGCACCGTCTCGCGCGGGGCAGCCGGCCCTGCAGGAGGCGAGCAGGTCATTGCCGCCAACGTGGACACAATCTTTCTAGTGACCGCGTTGACGCAGGACGTGAACCCGCGGCGGCTCGAACGCTATCTCACGATGGTGTGGGACGCGGGGGCAGTGCCGGTGGTCGTCCTCAACAAATCCGACCTGAGCGAGGATCCCGGCGCCGAGTGCGCGGCGATTCGTGCGCGGCTGCCGCACGTGGACGTCGTGTCGGTGAGCGCGCTGGCCGACGATGGTCTCGCCGCGTTGCTCCCGTACCTGCAGCCGGCTCGGACCGTCGCACTGCTCGGCATGTCGGGCGTCGGCAAGTCGACGCTCGTCAACAGGCTCGTCGGCGGCGATCGCCTGGCCGTTGGGGCGGTTCGCGAGTCGGATGGGCGCGGACGTCACACGACGACGTCGCGGCAGCTGGTCGAGTTGCCGGACGGCGCGCTCCTCATCGACACGCCGGGGATGCGCGAGCTGCAGCTCTGGTCCGACGAAACGTCGGTCGAGCAGGCGTTCGACGACATCGCGGAGCTCGCGCGGGGATGCCGCTTCGAGGACTGCGCGCACGGATCGGAGCCCGGCTGCGCCGTGATGGAGGCGGTTGCGAACGGACAGCTGGAGGAGGATCGCCTCGCGAACTATCAACGTCTGCTGCGGGAAGCGGCGTTCGAGGCGCGCAAACATGACAAAGCCGGCGAAGCCGAGGTGAAGCGCCGGTGGAAACAGATGCACAAAGCGGCGAAGGCGTTCTACAAGCAGCGCGGCCGGTAGTCGTCACGACGTTGAACGCAGAGCACGCAGAGATCGCAGAGATTTCATTCAGAGTACCTGAGATCTCTGCGAGCTCCGCGATCTCTGCGTTCAACGTACTGTTTGTTCCGAGGGATAAATGCGCTGGAACTAAGTTTTGGCTCAGTCATACAGAACAGGCAATAATTCAGCTTTGTTCAGACTCCGTTCAGACAATGACTTTCCTTTCCGGAGCGTAACGATGTCCGTCACGATGACCACGAGTGCCAGACGATCGCTGTCGGCCATCGCCATGGCCGCTGCGGCCGCCCTCGCCATCGCCACGACAGCGGCACAGCAACCGGGCACGCTGCGCGCGCCGATGTTCACCGTCGATCCCGCGTGGCCGTCGATTCCGAACAACTGGGTGCTCGGCGAGGTGACGTCGATCGCGACCGACTCGCGCGATCACATCTGGGTGCTGCACCGGCCGCGCTCGATCCCGGCCGAGAAACGCGCGCAGGCCGCGCCGCCGGTGCTCGAGTTCGACGCGGCGGGGAAACTCCTGGCCAGCTGGGGCGGCGACGGCGCGGGCTACGACTGGCCGGAACGCGAGCACGGAATCTTCGTCGACGCGAACAACTTCGTCTGGATCAGCGGCAACGGCGGCTGGCCGAGGCCGACGTCGCCCGGGACCGGCGACGACATGATCCTCAAGTTCACGATGGCGGGAAAGTTCGTCATGCAGATTGGCCACCGGGGCCAGAGCAAGGGCAACACCGACACCGAAAACGTCCACCAGCCCGCCGATACCTTCGTCGATGCGCGCGCCGGCGAGCTCTACGTCGCCGACGGCTACGGCGACCAGCGCATCGTCGTCTTCGATACCACGACCGGAAAATTCAAGCGCATGTGGGGGGCCTTCGGGAACGCCCCGACGCCCGAGATGAAACCGAACCCGCCGGTGCCCCAGCCGCAGGAGCCCGGCACCGAGGGTCCGCAACAGTTCGGCCTCCCGCACGCGGTGAAGGTGTCGAACGACGGTACCGTGTACGTCGCCGATCGCATCAACAACCGCATCCAGCTGTTCACCGCGGCCGGGCAAATATCTGCGGACCGTGCGCGTCACCAACGACGATGCGGCCGTGGTACCGGTCCCGGCGGGCTTCTCGTTCTCCCCGGACAAACAGCAGCAGTTCCTGTACCTGGTCGATTCCGGACCCATGCGCGTCGTCATCTTCGATCGGAAGTCGATGAACCAGATAGGCGTCGTCGGCATGCGCGGCGCCGGTCCCGGCGAATTCAACATCGTCCACCACATGGCGGCCGATTCGAAGGGCAACCTGTACACGGCCGAGATCGTCACGAACCGCCGTGCACAGCGTTTCGTGCTGAAGAAGTAGTGCAGGCCTTCAGGCCTGCCGTACGAGGAGTGATTCGGATGAGAGCGGCCGTCGTGACGTTCGTTTGCCTGCTGTCAGTCAGCCTCTCGGCGCAGTGGGCGCCGTTCGTCCGCTCCGACGTGCCGAAGACCGCCGAGGGCAAGCCGAACCTCGATGCGCCGCCGCCGCGGCTCCCGAACGGCAGGATCGATTTTTCCGGCACATGGGAGAGCCGTATCCCGCCGAGCGGCCGGCTCGGCGGGCCGATGGTACCCAGCATCGGCGACGCGCCGCCGCTTGCCGCCTTCGTCAACATCGGCCAGAACATGAAGGATGGCCTGCCGCTCACACCCTGGGCCGCCGACCTGCGCGCGCGCCGGATGGCCGCCAATTCGAAAGACAACCCGGACGCGAACTGCCTGCCGATCGGCTTCATGCAGCTCCACACGCACTCGCAGCCGCGCAAGGTCGTGCAGACGAACAACGACCTGATCATCATGTACGAGTCGAATTACGGCCTGCGGAACATCTTCACCGACGGCCGGCCGCTCCCGTCGAACGATGCGCAGCCGTGGTGGTATGGCTACTCCGTCGGGAAGTACGACGGGGACACCCTCGTGGTCGAGACGATCGGCCTGCGGGACGATGGCTGGCTTGACGTCAACGGCGCGCCGTTTACGAACGGCGCCAGGATCACCGAGCGGTTCCGCCGGCCGACGTACGGGCGGATCGAGATCGACATCACCGTGGACGATCCGAAGGCGTACACGCGGGCGTGGACGGTGCGCGTGAACTGGCGCGTCGGCGCGGATGAGGAACTGATCGAGTTCGTCTGCAACGAGAACGAACAGGACGCGAAGCGCCTCAAGTAAGACGGTTGTTCAGGCAGGCCTGAAGGCCTGCACTACTTCTTCGCGAACGGATCGAGCCCTTCCGGACAGGCGAACTCCCTGAGCTGGTCGTTGCCCGGGCTGGCCCTCCGGTACGTCCGCGTGACTTCCCAGGGCTTCGTCAGCGCGATCGGATCCGTGACGACGATGTGGTCTTCGAGCAGGCCGTCGGCGTTGAACCGGATCCGCTCCTTCACCGTCATCGCGGTGCTGTGCGGCGTGAACCCCTCGATGAACGTCAGGTCGTTCAATGCCACCGTGTCCACGACCAGCGTGTCACCTTCCCAGTGCCCGGTCGAGTAGCCGGCGTAGGTCGGATCGTCCAGAATCTTCTGCGTTGGTTTCCGGCCGTCCAGGTACACGCGGCGGAGCGCGTCGTTCAGCTCGCTGAAGAACGTGATCTTGTCTTTCGTCTGCATCACCTCCATGCCGTACGCCATGTTCATCATCGCGGGCATTCCCGGAGGCAGGCACTTGGCGCTGTTGTCGTACTCGTACGAACCGGCGATGCGCGACTTCCGCATCACTTCCCATTTCGCCAGATACTCGGGCGTCAGCGAGGGCGCATCGGGCGACCGCCCCTGCGAGCCGTCCGAGAGCGGCGCCGACTGGGTCGGGCGCGGCGGCGCTCCGCGCTGTGCGCCTGCCGGCGGCGGACCTCCTCTGCGTCCCGCTCCGCCCCGTCCTTCGTTCGCCGGGTAGTAGACACCTGAAAAATCCGGAGGCGTAGCGCCTGCCGCCGGCCGGGTCGTTTGCGCCCCGAGACCGTTCGTCAGCGTCAGCGCAACCGCCACCATCACGCCAACAACCGTGAATGCGATCGCCCCTTTGCCCTCTGCCCTCTGCCCTTTGCCCTTCACTGGAGCACCGGCTGGTTGGACAGGATGGTCCCGTCTGCCTTGGTCACGCGGGCGATGATCCCGACCTTCGTGCCGTCCTTGGCCGGACTCATGTCAACGGTCACCTTTTCTCCGGGCATCAGCGACGTCTTGGTCCAGCCGGCCCGAAGGAGGACGCCGGGCGCGCGGCCTTCGACCTGCCACTCGACCTTGTTCCCTTTGCCGTCATCCACCATCACGTGGAGCCAGGTGTGGGGATTCACCCAGCGGAACTCTTTGACTTCGCCGCTGATCGTGATGACCTTCGTCACCTCGTAGGCCACGTTGCTGTGGTGCGAGTGCGCCGGCCTGGCGCACAGCAGCACACCCGCGAGCGCGACAGACGTCACAATGGACCGCATCATCGGCAGCCTCCTCAGTCTTGTTCTTTCCCCACCCGCCCCGCCTGACCCACCCGACCTACCCGCCCGCTCTATTTCCCCGCCTGTTTCGAGTAGTTCGTGAAGCCCTGCTCCTTGCACTGGTCTTTCGCATAGGGCGCGTCGGCAATGCCGATCACGTCCGAGCCCTTGTAGACGCCTTTCAGGTAGATCGGATCGTCCGCTTCGTAGGCGCGGGTCAGCTTCATCGTCTTTGTGTCGAGCGTGAAGCGTTCGACGACGTGAAGCTTGTCGCTGTTGCGGACCGGCGCGTTCAGCACGCCCGGCAGGAACCAAGCGGTGTCGACGACGAGCGTGTCGCCCTCCCAGCGGCCGATCGAGTGGCCGGCGCGCGTCAGCTTCGTGGCGGCGGGGTGGTCCTTGACGTTCATGTAGATCGTGCGCTTCAGCCCCATCTGCCCGTAGAGCAGCTCGATTGTGTCCTTGTTCTGCGTGATGCGGTTGACCGGGCCGTCGAACGTCCAATCGAAGATGATGCTGGTCGTCTCGCACTTGAAGCGCGGGTTGTCCGCCTGGCCGAAGGCCGCTGCCGCCTGCGTGCCGGCGTCTGTCAGTTCGGTCCCGCCGTACAGGCGCGGGCCGGCCGGCGGGGCGCCGCGGCGACCGCCGCCTCCTCGCGCGGGCGCGCCTGCCGCGTCGACCTGGGGCAGCGTGCCGAGCGGAACGAGTCCGCCGCCCGTGCCGCGCGGGTTGGCCATGACGAGCTGCTCCGGCGCCCAGTCACCGGAGATGTTCGGTTCGCCCGAAGGACGCCGCTCCGGCCGCCCCGCGGTGGCCGGCGCCGCGATCGGTCCCCGGACTTCGGTCAGGGCGCCGCCGGTGCCCTTCACGTACTGGCCGTAGCGATCCATGTGCGTGCCGTCACTGAACCTGATCGTGTTCAGGTAGCACGAATTCGGGATCCACCTTGTCGGGCGCCGCCTCGACGACGATCGGGACGCCGATGGGAAACTGTTCCTTGGCCCAGCCCGATCGGCGCAGCACATGCACCGACCGCATCTCGCATCGGTGGTGCGACACCTTGCCGTCCGCATCCTTGACGTCGAAATAGAGCCACGAGTGAGGATTGACCAGTTCGACCCGGGTGAGCGTCCCGTTGTACGTGACGGACTTGCTCAAGTCGAAGGTGCCGCCCCCGTGGTGCGCAGCCACAGGAGCGGAGACTCCGAGAAACAACAAGAAGACGGCACCGAGCGAGCCGGAGCGGATGTCCATTCCGTGTCTCATAACGTAGCGGCGCTTCAGCCGGCCGGCAAACGTCCGCCTCCAGGCGGACGCTACGGACGCCTAGAGAGATGCGTAGTCGGTGTATCCCTGCACGCCCCCGGCGTAGAACGTGTTCGCGTCGGGCTCGTTCAGCGCCGCCTTCTTCGCGAAGCGCGCCGGCAGATCGGGGTTTGCGACGAAGAGCTTGCCGTAGACGATGAAGTCGGCCCTGCCCGCGGCGAGCATCACATCGCCCGATTCAGCGGTGAACCCGCCGCCCGCGAGGAACGGGCCCTTGAACAGCGGGCGGAGCATGTCGAACGTGTTCGGCAGCGCCGTCTGCAGCACGTGCAGGTAAGCGAGGCCCATCGGCGAAATCGCCTTCACGAGCGCCGTGTAGGTTTCCGCGGGGTTGTCGTCCTGGATGTCGTTGAACGGCATCGCGGGGCTGATCTTGATGCCGATGCGCGACGCCGAACCCGCCGCCTTGATCATGGCCTCGAGCGTTTCAAGCACGAAGCGGAGGCGGTTCTGCAGCGTGCCGCCGTACGCGTCTGTCCGCTGATTGGCGCCCGTCGAGAGGAACTGCATCGGCAGATATCCCGACGCCGCATGCAGTTCGACGCCGTCGAAGCCCGCGGCAATGCCGTTGCGGGTGGCCTGCGCGAAGCTCTCGATGACGCCGGAGATTTCCCGCGATTCGATCGCCCGCGGCATGTCGTTGTCCTGCATGCCTTGCGCGTCGGTCCACATTTGTCCGGCCGCCCGGATCGCGGACGGCGCGATCAGCGGCTCCGTCGTGAAGCGGTTCGCGCTGTGCCCGATGCGGCCGACGTGCATCAGCTGCACGAATATGCGGCCGCCCTTCGCGTGGACCGCGTCGGTGATCTTCTTCCACGCGGCGACCTGTTCCGGCGAGTAGATCGACGGCGTCCGGACGTAGCCCTGTCCCACGGCCGAAGGCGCCGTGCCCTCGGTGACGATCAGGCCGGCGCCGGCACGTTGAACGTAGTATTCGATGGCGAGAGCGGACGGAACGCCCTGCGTTTCGGCGCGGCATCGGGTCATCGGCGCCATGACGAGGCGGTTGGGTGTGTCGAATCCGTTGATGCGACCGGGAGTGTGAAGCGTGACAGTGGACATGGGCTAAGACTGTATCAAACGCGGCCGTCGTTCGCGTATGAAAAGCCATCCGCCCCCCAGCCGCTACGGCAGGTTGCCCCGCAGCGACATCTGCACGACGCCTTCCTTCCGCACGGTCGCACCGATGCTCGGCTGCGCCGCGGGTTTGTCCGGGCGCTCGTACGTGACGCGGTACTGGTGGCGCTGCTTGACCGCGCTCGCCGCGATCTTCTGCCCGATCTCGGGCAGCAGCGTCGCCAGCCGGCTGGGGGCGGAAATGCCCTCATACCGGCCTCCACTCATCTTGGTGACGTTGAGCCCGATGTCGGTCTGTGCCTGGCCGCCGGTGGTTCCGCCCGATCCGGACGTGACGGTGACGTGCGTCGTGATGCCTTTGTCGATGATGTTCTGCTGCAGTTTCAGATACGGCTGATCGAGCACCCGGACCTGCCCGAAGTCCGACCCCACCATCAGAATCACCGGGAAGCCCGGCACCTTGTCCTTGGCCGCTCGCTCGGCAGCTTCCGAGAGCGCGTCGAAAAACATGCCCGCGCCTCCGTCCGGCGCGACGAGGGCGATCCCGTCGATCAACTTCTGCTTGTCCATCGTCGGCTTCACGATCGCGCGCGGTGTGCCGGCAGTGACGTACATCGACATCTCCGTCCCTTCGGGCATCAACTCGAACAACGCCTTCAACCCATCGCGGAGCGGGTTGATGGGGGTCGTGTTCGGCCGTCCATTATCGACGAGCACCTGAAGCTTGGTGGGCCAGTCGACCGCTTCGACCTTCACCACCTTGCAATTGACGTCATTTTCCGTAATGGAGACGTCCCCGGCCTCGAGCCCTTCGACCGGCTTGCCGTCCGGCGTGGTCAGGCTGATGAAGATCTGCTGCTGCTTCTGGGCCGACACCGACACGCTGGCGGCCACGAGGGCCACGGCCAATGACATTGCGAACATGAATTTGGTCATTCGGTCATCTCGTCCTTTCCGGCCATTACGGCACATAAGGCGGAGTTTAGTGCTCTTAGACGCGAGTTTGCGCGTGTTAGTTCTGCCCAGATCGGCCAATTTCACGCTCTTTCAACAACATCCACAGATCAGATGGCCAAACGGCCGATGTATGATTTCCTGACGTGCGTGCCATCGCTGCCGCCCTCGCGCTCGCGCTGTTACAGGTCCCGGCGGCCCTGCCGCCCACCCGCGACCAGCTGTTCGCGCTGCTCGGCGGCTACCTCGAATCATTGCGTGTCCAGGCGGGTATCCCGGGGCTGGCCGCTGCCATCATGGACAACGACGGGGTCGCCTGGGCACAGGCGTTCGGAACCGAAGACCTGTCGCGCTCTCTACCGACGCGAACCGACACACCGTTTCATCTCGACGGTCTGACCCAGCTCGTTGCCGCAACGCTCGTGCTGCGCTGCGTCGAAGACGGGCACCTCACCCTCGACACCCCGGTCAGAACGTTCAGCCCGTCCAGTCCGGACGCATCGGCCACTATCGGCCAGATTCTTACCCACACGTCGGGCGACCCGAACGACCCGACGTTCGCGTACCGCCCAGCACGTCTGGACGTCCTCTCGTCGGCCGTTGCGGCCTGCAAGGGCATGACGTTCCGCCACGCCGTCACCGTCATGCTGGACCAGCTCGCGATGACCGACTCGGTGCCTGGACCGGATGCTGCTACCGATGCGGCGCTCGCGGTGGAACGCTTCACCAGCCTGCTCAGCCGCCTTGCCGTTCCGTACTCGGTCGATGCGCAGGGGCGCGCGTCGGCGTCACGCTACACCGCCACGACGATCACGCCGTCGAACGGCCTGATCTCGACCGTGCTGGATTTCGCGAAGTTCGACAAGGGCCTCCGGCAGGGCTTCCTGCTCCGTCCGGCGACTGTCACGGCGGCCTGGCGCGCGCCGGTGGGCCCGAACGGGTCTCTGCCGCACGGCTACGGCTGGTTCGTGCAGACCTACAGCAACGAGCCCGTCGTCTGGCAGTTCGGCGCGGACGCGAACGCCTCGTCTTCGCTCGTCGTGACGCTGCCCGCGCGCGGCATCACGCTGATTCTGCTGGCGAACAGCGACGGGTTGTCGAAGCCCGCGTCGCTGTCGGCAGGCGACATCACCGCGTCGCCGTTTGCGCGCGTGTTCTTCCAACTGGTGATCAAGTAGGTCGGCGCGGATGCGAATCGGCGTGATTGGAATCGTCACGATCACACTCTCGATGGCAACCGCGCGGACCGCCTCGGCGGAATGGCAGATCAAGCCGTTTTTCGGCGTCACCTACGGGGGAAGCACGACGTTTTTCGATCCCGACCACGCGGTTGGCCATGCCAACGTGTCGCTGGGGGTGAGCGGCATGCTGCTCGGTGACGTGTTCGGCATCGAAGCGGATTTCGGGCATCAGCCCGGCTTTTTCGAACGCCGCGAACAGCCGTCGGCGCCTGTCCTGGTCACCAACAGCAGCACCAGCACGCTCACCGGCAACATCGTCGTCGCGTTGCCCCGCCGGCTGGCCGAATACACGCTGCGGCCGTACTTCGTCGGCGGCGCCGGCGCCATGTTCGTCAATGTGGACGATGGGCTCGGCAATCCGTTCATCTCACGTAGTTTGAAGGCCATGGATCTTGGCGGCGGGGTGACCGGTTTTCTGACGAACCGGATCGGCGTGAGCTGGGATGTGCGATACTTTCGCAGCATCGACAAGACGTTCGAGAGCGGCCTGAGCCTTGCGAGCGAACAGCTGTCGTTCTGGCGCGCCAACATGGCGGTCGCGATTCGGCTGAAAGGCGGACTGTAGTGACGGGCGGGGTGCGGACAGCGGGTATCGCAGTTGCGGGAATCGTCGCCGCGATTGTCGCCGTCCGCGCCGAAGAAAGCCTGCACATCGTGCCGGCCGTACGCGATGTCCAGGTGCTGGTTTCAGTCGAGGTCGCCGACGGGTACGCCGACGATGTGCGCGACGCGATTTCGAGCGGCCTGCGAACGACGTTCAGCTACGACGTGGAATTGCGGATGATCGTGCGGGGCTGGGTGGATCGGACGATTGCCACGGCGGTAATCGGCACGACTGATCAGTACGACAACCTCACGCGCCGCCACCGGCTGGTCCGCACGGTCGATGGCCGGGTGGCCGAGTCCCTGGTCACCGAGGACGAGAGCCGTCGTCAAGCAGTGGCTGACGACGCTGACACGCCTGCCCCTCTGCGCAGACCTCGAAACTGGACGCCAACCGCGAGTACTACGTACGCATCAGCGCCCACGTGCCGCACAGGACATCCCTGCTGGGGTGGACCACCGCGGTCGTGGGGCTGACGAAGTTTACATTCGTTCCGTAGACCCGATGGCTCGGACCCGCATGGGGCGAGAACTTGCCCGCAGGGGTGTAAAACTTACCTCGGCAGTGCCGACACGCGCTGCACGTACTTCGAATCGGGATAGATTCTGACGGGCCTTCTTCTCCAGCCACTCGACGGCTGCGGTGAAGCCGTTGACCTTCCCTATCTCGCGGTACCCGTGAGTAATATCCCCAATTTGAGCCTGGCAGATTCCCCGCCCTAGGAATTCCACCGATACGACAATCTCGGGATCCTGCTCCAAGGCCTGCAATTCTTGTCTGGCATTCATACGAAATCGTGATCCAAGAGCTGTACCATATGCCTGATGATCTTCCGGGTCACCATTCGGTCTACGTGGTGTATTTGCGAAATCCCCGCGGCGACGGCAAGGCCGGCTACTACGTAGGGCATGACGGGCTTGACGCCGGAGGAACGGTTCGAGAACCACAAAAATGGCGTCAAGGCAGCGCGCGTCGTCAGGAAGTTCGGCGTACGCCTCGTTCCCCGGCTGTACGCCGCACCTGAACCCGATGACGTACGAACACGCGGTGCGGATGGAAGTGATACTGGCCGACAGCCTTCGCAAGCGTGGCTACGTGGTGTTCGGCGGCCATTAACCGCATTCCTGCTGTTGCACTTCCCGGCACATCGAAGCAGGCGGGGCACGGCGTTGCACTCTCCAAGGCATGAAAAGGACCACGGCTTGGCTGGATAGCCTGCGCGTCGCTGACGATTGCGGCGTGCAATGGGGCTGGAACGGGCGGCACTGGATCGGACCGCGACTGGCACGAAGCCCGCGACAATCGCTGAAACCGCACGCGAGAAGGCCGCGGACGCGCTCTCCTCCGCCGCGGCCGCCGTGAAGCCGCGGCGAGAGGTCGAACTCGCCGCAGGCACTACCGTCGCCGTTCGAACCACTCGCGCGCTGTCCACCGTCCGCAACCGGGCGCACGATCCGTTCACCGCCACACTGGACGAACCCGTTGTCGTGAACGACACCGAGGTGCTCCCGCGCGGGACGAAATTCACCGGGCACGTCACCGCGTCCGACGCGTCGGGGCGCCTGGAAGGTCACGCGGAGCTCGGGATCACGCTCGACGCCTTCGAAGTGAAGGGCGAGCGGCATCCGATCGAGACGTCGGTCAACACGCGGACCGAGCGCAGGCCACAAGAAGCGCAACACCACGGCGATCGCCGGCGGAGCGGGCGTCGGCGCGCTGATTGGCGGAATCGCCGGCGGCGGCAAGGGTGCGGCGATCGGCGCGGGCATCGGCGCGGGCGCCGGGCACCGGGCGCGGCGGCCGCAACCGGCAAGCAGAACATCGAAATCCCGGCAGAGACGCGCGTCCGGTTCACGCTGAAGGACGCGGTCACGATCCTCGAGTAGCGCCTGGCTGGCTGTCCAGGGACGGCCGGTTGCCCACCGGCCGCCACCTCAGCGACAATACCCCTTCTGGCCCTTCCGGCCATCGCTCACCTACGACAAGGCCCATGGACAAGAAGCAGATTCAGGAACTGGTTGCGGACTACTCAATCGAAACCACCGTGCGCGAGTCGGCGCGCATCGAGCGGTACGGCGACATGGTCCGCCCCGGCACGCAGCTCTACATCCCGCACGTCCCGGGCACCGAGCCCCACGAGACGATCGCGCTTGCCGCGAGGCTGCGGAAAGAAGGAATGGAGCCGGTCCCCCACATCGTCGCGCGGCGGACGGAGAGCGCGGCCTTCCTCGACGACTACCTCGCCCGCTTCGTCGGCGAAGCCGGCGTGACGCGCGTGCTGGTCGTGGCGGGCGACATCCCGCAGGGCATCGGCGAGTTTTCGAGCGCGCTGCAGATTCTCGAGGGCGGGTTCCTCGAGAAACACGGGATCAGGAAGATCGGCGTCGCCGGCCATCCCGAAGGCCACAAGGACGTCAGCGATCCCGCGCTGCGCGACGCGATCGTCCGCAAGAACGCGTACGCGGACAAGACCGGCGCCGACGTCCAGATCGTCACGCAGTTCGTCTTCCTGCCCGATGCCGTCATCAAGTGGGAAGCGGCGAACGGTGCGATCAACCATTTGCCCGTCAGAGTCGGCCTGCCGGGTCTCGCGACGCTGAAGACGCTGCTGAAGTACGCCATCGACTGCGGCGCCGGGCCCTCGCTGGCGGCGGTGTCGAAGCACGCGACGAACCTGACGAAGCTCGTCACCGTCTCGGCGCCCGACGAGGTGGTCGTCGGGCTGGCGCAGTACCGTCAGCAGCACCCGGAGACACGGTTGCGAGGTGTACACTTCTTCCCGTTCGGCGGCCTCAAGCGGACCGCCGAGTGGCTCGCGAAGATCGCGCAGGGGCAGTTCGAATTGAACGGCAAAGGCGGCTTCGACGTCGCCTGAGCCGGGATTCGCGGCATCGAGGAGATACGCGATGCGCCAGGGCCTGTTGTTCGTGCTGCTGAGCGCCGCGCGCGCCGAGGAGAAACAATGACGCGGATCCTCGCGCTCGCTGTTTCGGCGCTGGCGTTGCTGGCGCCCGTTCAGGAACGCCGCCGCGCCCGCTCCCGCCGGCATCGTGTTCGTCGGCAGCAGCATCTTCCATCGCTGGACGAACCTGCAGGCGCAGATGGCCCCGCTGCCGATCGTGAACCTCGCGTTCGACGGCGCCGTCACCGAGGACATCCTGCGGCTTGTCGACTCGCGTGTGCTGCCCCGTCGGCCGAAGGTCGTCGCGTACTACTGCGGCAGCAACGACATCAGCGTCGGCGAGCCGGCCGCGCCGATTGTCGGGCGCATCCGGCAGTTCATCGACCGGGTCACCGACGGCTCTGCCGGAGTCGCAGGTCGTGTTCGTCTCGATCAACCGGGCGCCGGAGAAGCAGGACCGCTGGGATGTCGTGGACGATGTGAACCGGCAGATCCAGAAGTACGCGGCGGCAAACCGGCGCGTCACCTTCGTCGACGTGAACCCGGCGCTGTTCAATGCCGACGGATCGCCGCGGCGCGAGCTCTTCATGAACGACGGGCTTCACCTGAGAGCCGCGGCGTACGAGGAGTTCGCGCGCATCCTCAAGCCGGTGCTGGCGAAGGCGCTGGCGCCGCAGGCCGTGCGATAAGCTAGGCGGATGAAATATCGACAGCTGGCCGACACTGGTGTGTTCGTGTCCGAGCTCTGCCTCGGCACGATGACGTTCGGCGGGCGCGGCCAGATCTGGGAGAACATCGGCGGTCTCGATCAGAAGGCCGCCGACGAGATCGTGCACCGCGCGCTCGACGCCGGCATCAACTTCGTCGACACGGCGAACGTCTACGCAACCGGCGAATCCGAGACGATGACGGGCAAGGCCCTGGGCAGCCGCCGCGCCGGCGTCGATCCTCGCGACCAAGGTGCGCGGCCGGATGGGAAACGAAGCGAACCAGGTCGGCCTGTCGCGCCTGCACATCATCGAGGCCGCCGAAGCCAGCCTCAAGCGCCTGGGCACCGACTACATCGACCTGTACCAGATTCACCGTCCCGACGCGCTCACCAACATCGAAGATACGCTGCGCGCCCTCGACGACCTGGTCCGCGCTGGCAAGGTGCGGTACATCGGCTGCTCGAACCTGCCGGCCTGGCAGGTGATGAAGGCGCTCGGCGATCTCGAAGGAACAGCGGCTCGAGCGGTTCCGGTGCACGCAGTCGTACTACTCGCTCGCCGGGCGCGAGCTCGAACGAGAGACGATTCCGCTGCTCCGCGACCAGGGGCTGGGCCTGCTCGCCTGGAGCCCGCTCGCCGGCGGCTTCCTGTCGGGCAAGTTCACGCGCAACAGCACGGACGAGGCGGCCCGCCGGGCGAAGTTCGATTTTCCGCCGATCAACAAGGAGCAAGGCGTTCGACATCGTCGACGTGCTGGGGACCATCGCGAACAAATCCGGCGCGTCGATTCCCCAGGTGGCGCTTGCATGGATCCTGGCCAACCGCACCGTCACGAGCGTGATCATCGGCGCGAAGAAACTGTCCCAGCTCGACGACAATCTCAATGCTGTCGATTGCACGTTGTCGCCGGAGGACAAGCAGGCCCTGGACGACGTCAGCGCGCTGTCGGTCGAGTACCCGGCCTGGATGGACGCCCTCGGCTCCGATCGGCTGCCGGGCGAGCGGCGCTTCTAGGGCGGTCAGCGCGTGCGCGAAGCCGACGTCTACGCGCTCATCGGCGAGGAAGGCCTGACGCGGCTCGTGGCGGCGTTCTATCGCCGCGTTCCACAGGACGACATCCTGGGGCCGATGTACCCGGCCCACGATCTCGAGGGCTCGGAGCAGCGTCTGCGTGATTTCCTGATCTACCGTTTCGGGGGGCCGCCGCGCTACATCGAAGAGCGCGGACACCCGCGCCTGCGCGTCCGCCATGCGCCGTTCGCCGTCAACCCGGCGGCACGCGATCGGTGGATGCAGTTGATGACCGCCGCGCTCGAAGAGGCAGCCTTCCCCGCCGAAGCCGACCAGTTCATCCGATCGTTCCTCGGCGACATCGCGACATTCCTGATCAACCGGTCGTCCTAGAAGCAGGCCTGAAGGCCTGCACTACTCCTGTCGTAGTGCAGACCTTCAGGTCTGCCAACAGTCGTAGTGCGGACCTTCAGGTCTGCCGTGGTTCAACAGAAACAATCGTCCGGCGCGCGCCGTCCCATCGCCATTGAATGCGGGCCCCGGCGTCGAGATGGACACCGCCGATCCAGACGTCGCGTCCCGGCTCGCGAAACCAGTCTTCGTCGCCCGCGAGGATCCGACGGCCCCTCGCGTTCAGCGCAAATTCGTCCGCCCCCACGCGATCGACGGCAGGCCGCGGACCCGCCGACAGCAGATCGAGCCGCGCGTAGACGGACATGTCGCCCCAGGGACAGGATTCGCGGCTGCTCGAAGCGGTGTAGTAGTCGCGCCGGTGCCGCGCTCCCGACGCGCCGGCCTCGAGCAGCTGGCGTTCGGTGCGCGACAAGCCGTCCCGTACCGAGGGGTACTCCTCGAGACACCGGGTCAGCGCCGCCGACAGGAACGGCATCTCCGGAATCGAAGAATTCGCCAGAGCCGCGAGCCCTGTGGGGTCCGGCGCGCAGAACGCTGCCCAGGCTTCCCTCCCGATGGCGAACTGCTCAGGAGACACCGGTTGCCGCACAGGAAGGAGCTCCGCGAGCTGGCGCCCGGAGAGCTGGCCCAGGCCGAAAAACGGCGACACGCCGGCGTGACGGTCGATCTGAATCAGGCTGATCCTGACGGCGTCGCGGTCCTGCCGCGACAGCCAGTCGAGAATCTGCAGGAGCTGCAGCTGGTCGTACAGGTCGTGCTCGAACCAGAGCACCGTCTCCTCGTGTTCCCGAAATGCCGCGAGCGTCCGATCGCGTTCGCCAAACCCGGCGCGGACAGCGGCATAATCGCCGTGCCCGCCGAAAGTGGCGATGACGCGCGCGCGCACGTCGGAGAGATCTTCGAGCGACGCGGTCTGTGGAACCGCGCCGTCGTGCAGCACGTCGCGCCAGGCGAGATAGGTCCCCGGGATGCCGCCCTCACGGAATCCCGCGAGGACCGCGTCGCCGTTGGTGATGTGCAGCATGCCGGCCTCGCCCAACCAACCGTCACCCACGGCGAGACGTCGTCCACATCGACGGGAGATCCACCGCGCCGCTCAGCAGAAAGCGGGGCGCGTTGCCCGTATTCAGCGTCGCGACGTGCAGAACGAGCGGGTGAAGCAGAATCACGTCACCTGCCGCCCCCGCGTTCTCGACGACCTGCAGAGAGATGCCGCCATGCTCTTCGGCGCGGTCCATGAAACGGGCCGCCCGCTGGTGGACGTCGCCTTCGGTGTGCAGGTCACGAATATAGGGATGACCTTGAAGGAGCTTCCGATAATCGGCGCCGCGTGCGCCCGGCGGCGGGGGATTGTCCGTGAAGTGCTGGTGAACCAGGCGGTGCGAGCCCGATACGATCAGCGTTCCGCCGGCACGGCTCGGGACATCGCCGAACAGCGCGTGCGTCCTGACACCGGCCGGCGGGGACGATGCGCTCACGTAGTTCGCGTCGGCATGCCAGCCACGGGAAGGCACGGTCCACGCCTCGCTCGAAGGAAAGGCGAGAAACAGCGCGCCCCAGTTTTTCGGCTTCTCGAACGTCTGTCCCTCGAGCGCCTCGTCGATCGCTTCGAGCAGCCGCGCGCTGCCGACGGCCAGAAAGGCGGGATCATCTTTCACATGCTGCAGGTGTTCCGGACGCTCCCTCGTCCATGTCGATGGGTCGTTCTGCGTGATCCCGACGCGGGCGAGCGCGCGCCACGCCACATCGCGCATCGCCGCCGCTTCATCGACGTTGAACGCGGCGGGCACGCGCATCCAGCCATGCTCGCGGAAGTGCTTGCCGGTTTCAGCCGGTTTCATTCCCTGCGCTCACGCGGCGGCGTGCCGAGCGCGGGCCTGTTTGAACAACGCGCGAAGCCAACGCTCGAATGCGGACGGCTTCCGGGCATGGATTCGCCGGCCGAGCGCGAACGCGCGCCGTCTGAGCGGCTGACGCATCCGCTCCGCAAGAGCGCCGACCTGCCGCATGTCCCGGCGCATCGAGGGCACGTCCCGGCAGCCTCGCAACGTCGCCTCCAGGATGACAAGGTTGTGATCGTTGCCGAGCTCCGTCTCCAGTCGATCGAGTTCGCCGACGAGCGGTGCGACGCCGATCGCCAGCGCCCTGACCAGACGCAGCTGATACCAGAGGGTTTTCACCTCTTTGCGCCAGCCGTGCAGCGTCGCCGACTGCCCGGTCGCACGTGCCTTCCTCATGGCCTTTCGGCTCCGACGATACGAGGCGGCGATGATCGCGATCATGTCGGACCATTTGATCGAAGGCGGCGTCCAGTCTTTTGCCGACGCGCGCGTCTTCTTCAGGCGCTCGACCGCGCCGGCGACGACGCCGTCGCGCTGCGCCAGCGCCTCGGTTCGGTCGCGGGCGGCGACGAGCGTACGGCGCATGATGCCGTAGGTATGCTCTGGACACTGCGCCGGGTAGCGGCGACGGACAGCATCGAACGTGTCGACAATCGCCGGTACTGTCGCGGACCCGCGACAGCGCCCTGGCAGCCGACTTCAGACGCTTGCGATCCCTGCGCGGCAGCGTCGCGCCGCCTTCCGTCAGCAACGCCGCGACGGCCCGCACTTTCTTGACGCTCTTACGCGATTCATGCACGGCGGTCCGGAACTGGCCGCCCCCGCTCGTGGTGAGCACATGGGCGGTCTTTTGGAGCTGCTTCCGCACAATCTTCGTGAGCTCATGTTCAATATGCTTCCGATGGTGTAACTCGAACGCCATGAGATCTCCTGATGCGCGACGGAGCATGCACACCAGCTGCCACGAAGTCGTGGTTGCGCTCCGACGCCCGAACACTCGACGTCATCTCCATGGAACCTCATGCAGAGAGTCAGGACACCGACGGCGATATCATGTTTTTCGGTTACGTGAGTGCCGGCAGGAGATTGTGACCATGAAGATGAATACATATGTGAATTTCAACGGGAAATGCGCCGAGGCGTTTCGCTTCTACGAAAGGCATCTCGGCGCACACGTCGGCATGATGATGACGCACGGACAGGCGCCTGATCAGAGCCAAGTGAGCCCGGAGATGAAGGACGCCGTCCTGCATGCGCGGCTCTCTGTTGCCGGAACCGAGCTGCTGGGCGCGGATATTCCACGGGCCCAACCCATGCGTAGCGCCTACCTGTCTTTGGGCGTCGACAGCGACGCCGAGGCTGAACGCATCTTTTCGGCGCTTTCCGAAGGCGGCGAGGTGTTCATGCCCATGCAGCAGACGTTCTTCGCCAGCAGATTCGGCCAATTACGCGATCGGTTCGGCATCAACTGGATGATCCTCCACGAGCGGCCGATGAATGCGCCGGCGTAGCGGATGTGCAATCGCGCCCGCGGTTGTCTACTCGCCCTTGGGCCCCGTCAGTCCGAATCCGGCGCCAGCCGGATCGGTGGCAATCACGATCCACTCGCCGGTCGGGATTTCGTGGGGCCCCATCAGCACCGTGCCCCCGTTCGCGTTGATTGCCCTCGTGGCGGCTGCAATCGACGGCACACCGATGTAGAACAGCCACATGAGGGGCTGCCGTTCGTCCTGGCGCTGCGTCACGGCGCCGATCCGCTGGCCGTGGTGGTCGATGAAGCAGTAGTCACCCATCGGCCCCATGCTCATCGCCTCGTTGAATTCAAAGCCGAAGTGGCGGCTGTAGAACGCTTTCGATGCCGCGAGATCGGGGCTGGCGAGTTCGTTCCAGTTCACGCGCTGCGGCGCGTGACGGTCGAACACGTCGCTCGTCGCGTCCGGCGCGCCGGGCGGCGGCACCGGCTTCATCAGGTAGAAGGGCACGCCCTGGGGATCGGCGACCATCGCGATGCGGCCGACGGGAAGGTCGGTCGCGGGCATCTGGACCGTGCCTCCGTCAGCGACGATGGCCGAGAGTTGGGCGTCGACGTCCGACGTTGACAAGTAGCCGAGCCAGATCGGCCGGGCACCATGCTGCTGCATGTCCGCCGAGAGCCGCAGAACGCCGCCCGCAAACTTGCCGTCGGAGCGGCCAATCATGCGGTAGTCCATACCGCCGGACTGCTGCGGGTCCCCTTTGCCGATCGTCCACCCGACCACACTGGCGTAAAACGGCGCGACCGCGTCGGGGTCGGGCGTCATCAATTCGTACCAAACGAAGCTGCCCGCAGGGTTGGCCATGTGCGTACTCCCGCCGGCCATTCTCCCACAGCCTTTTTACATTGCGCGTACAGCTCAGCGACATCCTTCGAACAACGCTGCCACGCCCTGTCCCCCACCGACGCACATCGTCACGACGCCGTAGCGGGCCTTCCGGCGCGCCATCTCGTTGGCGATTGTCCCGACGAGCCGCGAACCTGTCATCCCGAACGGGTGGCCGATCGCGATCGAACCGCCGTTCGGATTCAGCCGGTCCATCGGGATCCCGAGCGTGTCGCGGCAATACAGCACCTGCGACGCGAACGCTTCGTTGAGCTCCCAGACGTCGATATCGCTGACACGAAGACCTGCCTGCTTCAGGAGCTTCGGAACCGCAAACACGGGACCAATCCCCATCTCGTCGGGAGCGCAGCCCGACACCGCGTAGCCGCGCATGACGAGCCTCGGCGTCACGCCGAGCGCCTTCGCGCGATCGGCGGACATGACGAGGGTCGCGGATGCACCGTCCGACAATTGAGACGAGTTGCCAGCGGTCACGCTGCCGAGGCCACTGGCGACGTCGAAGACCGGCGGCAGCTTGCGCAGTCCCTCGAGCGTCGTGTCCGCGCGGTTGCACTCGTCGCGGTCAACGAGCGCCGGCTCCTCGCCAATCTTCTCGCCGGACTTCTTGTCGAGGGTCGCGCGCGTCACGTGGAGCGGAGCGAGCTCGCCCCCGAAAAAGCCATCGGCCTGCGCGCGCGCGGTCCGCTGCTGGCTGACGAGCGCGTACTCGTCCTGGGCGTCGCGCGTGATCCCGTACCGCCGGGCGACGATTTCGGCCGTCTCGCCCATCACCATGTAGAGACCGGGATAGCGATCTTTTACCCCGGGGCTTGGCGAGTTGTCTCGCGTGATCAGCGAGATCGACTCGACGCCGCCGCCGATCACCGCGTCGGCGCCTTCGTGCACAATCATGTGCGCCGCCTGGACAATCGCCTGCAGGCCGGACGCGCAGAAGCGATTCACGGTCAGACCGGCAGTCGTCACGGGCAACCCGGCACCGAGCGCCGCCACGCGCGCGATGTTGTGCCCCTGGACGCCGTGCGGCTGGCCGCATCCGAGAATGACTTCTTCCACTTCAGCGGCATCGCAGCGCGGGTACCTTCCCGAGCACGTGACGGATCGCGTGCGACGCCAGCTCGTCAGAGCGCGTCATGTTGAACGAACCCCGGTGCGACTTGGCCAGCGGCGTCCTGCTGCTGGCCACGATGACCGCTTCTCTCAAGTCAGCAATCTCCCGGTTCGACGAGCGGTTATCACGAAGACACGAAGATCACGACGATCACTATTTCTTCTGAGCCAACAGCATCCTGATCTTCGTGGCTACCAAATGTACGGCAGGAGCAGGAAGGCCGTCGAGACCACCACGATGTTGACGACGAACAGCAGGGCCAGGTAGCCCACGATGTCCTTGAACTCGACACGCGCGATGGCGAGCAGCGGGATCGCCCAGAACGGCTGCAGGAAATGCGTCGACATGTCGCCCCACGCATACGCCAGGATCGCATGCGGGATGGGAACCGCAAGAGCCTGCGCGGCTGACACGACGTACGGCGCCTCGACGGCCCACTTCGATCCGCCGGACGGGATGAAGTAGCTGAGGACGCCTGAGTACCAGTAGATGATGACAGGAAAGGTCCGCCGGCTGGCGATCGACACGAACCCGTGGCCGATCGTCTCGGCAAGGCCGGAATACCGAATCAGCCCGTACATCCCCGCGTAAAACGGAAACTGCACGACGATGCCGTGGAGATACGTCGCGCCGCGCGTCACCGCCTGCGTGAAGCTGGCCGGGCTCGGGTGCAGCAGCAACGCCAGAAAGAGGAACGCAAAATTGAACACGTTGAGGGACATGCGATATCCGCCCTCGGCGTACAACGTCCAGAGTCCCGAAATGCCGAGCAGCCCCATGACGAGGTTCAGCCAGTACCGGTGCTCGAGCGCGCGCGCGAGCGAGAACCCGCGCGCGCCTTCCCCGGCAGAGGCGTGAACATGCGGATCCTCGACTGCGGCAGCCGGCGCGCCCATCACGTCCGCGCTGGTCAGCACGTCGGCTTCGCGCGGGTACAGCCGCCGTACCGTCGCGGTCATCACGACGACCACGACGGCTGTCAGGATCAGGTTGAACGCCGAAAACGTGGTCGCCGAGATCGGGATCAGGCCGGCTTGCGCCTCCATGAAGTTCTTCGGCGTGGCCATGAGGAGCGGTGCGGAGCCCGACAGGCCCGCGTGCCAGGTGCACGTGGACCCGAGGTAGCCCGCCGCAACGGCGAGACGATAGTCGATGCGCGGGTGCCGGCGCACGAGGAACTGCAGGAAGATGGGGCCCGCAATCAACCCCAGCCCCCAGTGCAGCCACGATGCGCCCATCGACACGAGGCCCATCAGCGCGACGGCGGCACGGGGCGTCGACGCCAGCCCGGCGATGCGTTCGAGCAGGCGCGACATGGCCGGCGAGACGGCGACGACGTAGCCCGTGAGGACGATCAGCGAAAGCTGCATCGTCAGCTCGAGCAGTTCCCAGAAGCCTTTGACCCAATAGCCCTGGGCCGCGATAGGATCCTTGCCGGCCACGAATGATGACGAGCGCGAACACGACGAGCGTGAGCAGGCACGCGATGACGAACGCGTTCGGCACCCAGCGGCTGCTCCATCGCGCCGCGGCGTTGGCGGCACGGGTCAGCACGGGAACGCCGCCGGTGGCGGCACGCGCGGTGGTCTGCAATGCAGGCGCACACTATCAGAGAACGGGGTCCTCGTGGTCAGCAAGGTCGTAGAGTCGCCGGCGGCCGCGGTCGCCGGTATCGCTGACGGGGCAACCGTGATGATCGGCGGGTTTGGGACAGCCGGCATGCCCGCGGTCCTCATCGACGCACTGATTGCACAGGGCGCCGGCAGTCTCACCGTGGTCTGCAACAACGCCGGCAACGGCGAGACGGGCCTCGCGGCGCTGCTGAAGGCCGGCCGTGTCCGCAAGATGATCTGTTCGTTCCCACGGCAGGCTGATTCGTACGTGTTCGACGCGCTGTATCGCGCCGGAAAAGTGGAGCTCGAGGTGGTGCCGCAGGGGACGCTCGTCGAGCGCATCCGCGCGGCCGGCGCGGGCATCGGGGCGTTCTTCACGCCGACCGGCTACGGCACGATGCTGGCCGAGGGCAAGGAATCGCGTGTCATCGCGGGCAAGCCGCACGTGCTCGAGTATCCGATCCACGCCGACGTGGCGCTGATCAGGGCGCGCGCGGGAGACCGCTGGGGCAATCTCGTCTACCGCAAGACGGCCCGCAATTTCGGGCCCGTGATGGCGACGGCCGCCGCCTGCACGATCGCGGAGGTTGGCGAGGTCGTCGGCCTCGGCGAGCTCGATCCGGAGAGCATCGTGACGCCCGGTATCTTCGTCCATCGCGTGGTGGCGGTATGAACAAATGGAGTCGCGACGAGATGGCCGCGCGCATCGCGCGAGACATCCCGGAAGGCGCGTACGTCAACCTGGGTATCGGCCTGCCGACGCTCGTCGCGAACCATCTTGGCGCCGACAAGGAAGTTTTCCTCCACAGCGAGAACGGCATGCTCGGCATGGGGCCCGCGCCGCCGGCAGGGCAGGAGGACCCCGATCTCGTCAACGCCGGGAAGCAACCCGTCACGCTGGTGACGGGCGGCGCCTACTTTCACCACGCCGATTCCTTCGCCATGATTCGCGGCGGGCACGTGGACATCTGCGTGCTGGGTGCGTTTCAGGTGTCAGTGGCGGGCGATCTGGCCAACTGGCACACCGGCGAGCCCGGCACGATTCCCGCCGTCGGCGGCGCCATGGACCTCGCGGTGGGCGCCCGCCGGGTGTTCGTGATGATGGAGCACCTGACCAAAAACGGTGATTCGAAGATCGTGGACCGATGCACGTATCCCCTGACCGGAGTACGATGCGTGTCCCGGATCTACACGGACCTGGCCGTGCTGGACGTGACGCCCGGCGGGCTCGCCGTCGTGGATGTGGTCGACGGCCTGTCGCCGGCCGAGTTGAATCGTATGTTGCCGGAGTCATCGCCATGAACAAATCAAAAGCTATCGTCGTCGCGGCGGGGATCGTGGTTGGAATCGCGGCGGGGGTGGCGGCGCAGAAGCGCGACAAGGCCCCCGGTCCTCTCGTCATCAAGAGCCAGGGCAGCTTCTTCGTCGGCGGCGAGCACAAGGCGATCACGCAGCCCGGCTTCGGGCCGAACGCCCCGCCGGCCACCGGCGACATCACCGTCAATCAGATGTACGTCCAGTATCAGATTCCGCCGAAAGGCGATCAGCACGTCCCCGTCGTGATGGTCCACGGCTGCTGCCTGAGCAGCAAGACCTGGGAGACGACGCCGGACGGCCGCATGGGCTGGAGCGAGTACTTCGTGCGGAAGGATCGCTCGGTGTACCTGGCCGACCAGGTGTCGCGCGCACGATCGGGCTTCGATCCGACGGCGTTCGCGGAGGCGCGGCAGGGCAAGACGCCGGCTGCCCAGATGCCGAACATCCTCGACGCGACGCACCAGGTCGCGTGGACCGTGTTCCGGTTCGGCCCGAAGTACGGCGAACCGTTTCCCGATGGCCAGTTTCCGGTGGAGGCGGCCGACGAGCTGTACAAGCAGATGATCCCCGACCTCAACTCCACGCTGCCGGCGGTGAATCCCACGTGGACGCAGATGGCGGCGCTCGGCGTGAAGCTGAAGGGCGCGGTGTTGATGGGCCACTCCGAGTCGGGCTTCTTCCCGGAACAGGCGGCGCTCATCGACCCGTCGGGCATCAGGGGCAACATCTCGATTGAGATGCCGTGCGCAACCGACCTGACCGCGGCACAAATCGGCACGCTCGCGAAAATCCCGACGCTCATCATGTTCGGCGACCACCTCGGCGACGTCACGGGCGGACCGGCCAACTGGGCCCAGTCGTTCGCGACGTGCAAGACGTTCGTCGATCAGCTCAAGAAGGCGGGCGGCGACGCCGAGATGATGCACCTCCCGGCGATGGGCATCAAAGGCAACAGCCACATGCTCATGCAGGACAGGAACAGCGATCAGCTCGCGGATCTCGTCATCGGATGGATCGACCGGCACGTCGAGGGCGGGAAAAAGAGCAGCACTAAATGAACGTGGTGCAGGCCTTTAGGCCTGCCTGAGAGAGCAAACTGAGCTCCGGATGTCAGCAGGCCTAAAGGCCTGCACTACACCTGCGCAAAAGAGAGAGTCGAGGACACCATGATCGGGGGAAAGGTTTTCACGGATCGGACGACGCTCATCAAGGGGGGCTACGTCCTGACCCTCGATCCGGCGCTCGGCGACATGCCGAATTCCGACGTGCTGATCGACGGCGAGAAGATCGCCGCGGTCGGTCCCGAACCTGAGCGCGGGCCCGCACGCCAACGTCATCGACGCGCGGAACCGGATCGTCATGCCGGGCTTCGTGGACACGCACCGGCACACGTGGCAGACGCCGGTTCGCGGCGTCCTGCCGAGCTGCACGCTGGACGAGTATTTCGCGGGCATGCTGAACAACATCGGCATCCAGTACCGCGCCGAGGATGTGTACATCGCGAACCTGATGGGCGCGCTCGAGGCCGTCAACGCCGGCATCACGACGCTGCTCGACTGGTCGCACGTCAACAACACGCCGGAACACTCCGACGCCGCCGTCGCCGGCCTGACCGAGGCGGGCATCCGCGCGATCTACGCGCACGGCGTGCCGGTCGGCCACGACTGGTGGGCGTACAGCTCGCGCGAGCATCCCGAAGACATCCGCCGCATCCGGAAGACGTACTTCCAGTCCGACGATCAGCTGCTGACGCTCGCGATGGCAGCCCGCGCACCCGGCAACACGACGCCTGAAGTGGCGACGCACGACTGGAAGCTGGCGCGCGACCTCGGCATCCGCATCAGCGTGCACGTCGGCATGCGCCTGACGGGCGTGCACGTCAACCACGTGCTGACGCTCAATCAACTCGGCCTGATGGGTCCGGACACGACATACATTCACTGCACGGACTCGACCGACGAGGAACTGGATCTCATCGCGGAGACCGGCGGCTCCGCGTCCGTCGCGCCGTTCGTCGAGATGCTGATGGGCCACGGCGTCCCGCCGACCGGGCGCCTCGTCGCGCGCGGCGTGCGGCCGTCGCTCAGCATCGACGTCGTGTCGAGCGTGCCGGGCGAGATGTTCACGCAGATGCGGACGGCGCTCGTGCAGGAACGGATCCTGGCGTTCACCGACACGCCAGACACCGCGTTCGCGCCGACGCTGACGCACCGCGACGTGCTCGAGTTCGCGACGGTCGACGGCGCGAGGGCCTGCGCCCTCGACCACAAGGTCGGCACGATCACCCCCGGCAAGCAGGCCGACGTCATTCTGCGTCCGGACCGATCAGGTGAACGTCGCGCCCATCATCGATCCGGTCGCGACCGTCGTCATCTGCGCCGACACGTCGAACATCGACACCGTGTTCGTCGCCGGCCGGATCCTGAAGCACAACGGCCAGCTGGTGCGCGTCGACATGCCGCGGCTGCTCCAGCGGCTGAACGACGCGCGCGACCACCTGCTGTCGAACTGCCGGCGTCATCCCGAAGTGGATTTTGTCGAGGAAGGATTAACCGTGCTGGCGGACACCACCGACTGGCGATCGGATGCGTCGATCGCCTATGCCATCCTGCGCCTGACCCTCGGCGTCAACATCGGCCTGCGCGGCATCGTACGCATCGCGCACGGCGGCGCGGTGTTCGCCGACGGCATCGTCAAGCAGATGCAGCCGACTGTTCTGCCGCCCTCTCTCGTCTACGCGTTCGCCGTGACGCTGATCTGGGTCGAGTCGGCGGTCGGCCTGATGTTGATTGCCGGGTTTCAAACCAGGCTTGCGCTGATCGTCGGCGGCCTGATGATGGCGGTGCTGACGTTCGGCACGATGCAGATCGAGAACTTCCAGAACGCCTGGCTCCAGCTCACCTACGCGCTCGTGATCTTCGTCGTCCTGGTCTGCCGGAAGTGGAACCTGATCTCGCTCGACGCGTTGCTCGGCTCCCGAGATCGTTCGTAGCGTCCGGCTTCAGCCGGACGTCCGCAGCGATCGTCCTCGCTGCCGTTATGGTCGGCTGCCACGGCGCAGCGAACCCTCCTGACCCGGATGCCGGCATCGCCGGCGAGGTCGAGCAGCTTGTCGATCGGCTCGTTCACGCCGATCAATTTTCAGGTGTCGTGCTGCTGAAGCACCACGGGCGGTCGATCGTCGAGCGGGCGTACGGCCTCGCGGACCGCGACGCTTCGAGAGCCAACACTCCAGACACCCCGTTCGCGCTCGGGTCCGTGAGCAAGATGTTCACGGGCGTGCTCGTCGCTCAGCTCGTCGAGCAGAACCGCGTACGGCTCGATGCGACCATCGGCTCCCTGCTCCCGGACTTTCCCGACGGGCCGGCGAAATCGCAGGTGACCGTCCACCAGCTGCTGACGATGTCGTCGGGTATTCCCGATGTGTTCCGCATGCCGTCATTCCCGGCAGCTCTTGCAACGGCGCGGACGCTGTCGGATTTCTGGCCGGTCTTTGGAACCGCTCCGCTCCAGTTCACGCCGGGTTCGAACTGGGCGTACAGCAATTCGAACTTCCTCGTGCTGGGCGCGATCGTGGAGCACAGGTTTGGCGAGCCATTCACGACCGCCGCCGAGCGGCGGGTGTTTCAACCCGCTCATTTGACGCGTACGACCTACCGCGCCTCGTCGTTGATGCCTCCGGCCCGCGGCTACACGCACACGCGTCCGGGAGCAGCGCCCGATTCGACGCCAGATCCCAGCCGCTGGTATGCCGCGTGGGCAGAGGATGCAGGCAGCGGCGATCCGGTCGCCGCTCCGATGGGCGGAGGTTACTCGACGGCCGCCGATCTCGTGCGCTTCGCCGACGCGCTTACCGGGGCGCAGTTATTGCGGCGGCCGACCAGCGAGCGTGCCACCACCGGGTACGTCGCCGCGGACTACGGCGGCCGGGAGGGCTACGGATTCGAGACGCGCGTCGTGAACAAGGTGCGAATCCTGGGACACCGGGGTGCGGCGCCCGGGCTCTCCAACCAGGTGGACATCTACCCCGACCTGGGCTACGTCCTCGTCATCCTCGGCAACAGCGACGCGGACGGCGCGCAGGACATCGCAACCCGTGTTCGAACCTTGATTACGGGCTCCGCGACGGTGCCAGCGCCGTAGGTTTCATATGGACGCGAAGGAGCTGCTTGAATTCATACGTCGGCATCGGCTTGCGGTGCAGGCGTCCGTCTCCGTCCCAGGCGCTCCACAAGCGGCAGTCGTCGGGTTCGCGATCTCCGACCAGTTCGAGATCGTCTTCGACACGCTGGATTCATCGCGCAAGGCTCGCAACCTGCGTCAGAACACACGTCTGGCCCTGGTGATCGGCGGGTCGAACGACGGCGACGAACGGACGGTGCAGTACGAAGGCATCGCGGACGAGCCCTCAGGCGCGGAGCTCGAGCGCCTCAAGCAGGTGTACCACGCGGCGTACCCCGACGGCCCTGACCGCCTTAGCTGGCCCGGCCTGATCTACGTGCGCGTCCGGCCGACGTGGATCCGGTACAGCAACTACAGCGTCCACCCGCCGGAGATCGTGGAGTTCAGCGCCCGGCAATTGGTCTGTTAGCGAAGGACGCCCGGCTGCGATTCAGATCTCGCATTCTGCCGTCTCGATTCGGCCAACGATAGAACTCGGCGTGACGGATCGCGCTAAAACGCGCCGCCAGCTACCTCCGCGAGAGGCCGTGCCCGGCCCGAGCGCCATGACACTAACGGATATCGCCGCGGTGTGTTTTTCCACGCCGACGTTCGTGTTGGCCGGATCGAGACGGCGGAACGCGAAGCGCGCTACGCCAGATTTTCTTTCAGAAACAAAATGACGTTCGGCCAGATCTCCGCGGCGAGCTGGGCATTCAGGGTGCCGAGCGCGTTGTGCGGGCCCATGAACGCGTGGCCGGTGCCCGGATGCACGGTCAGCGTCACGTTCTTGCCCATCCCTCGCAGCTTGGTTTCGAGCGCCTTCGCCGCGGCCGGCGGGAAGAAGTCGTCGTGCTCCGCCATGTGCCCGCTGACCGCGGCGGTCATCTTCGACCAGTCAGGCTCCGCAGGCCCCTGGGGAAAGCCGTAGAACGGCACGACCGCCCTGACTTTGTCGGGCCGGTTGGCGGCGATGATCAACGACAGCATCCCGCCCATACAGAACCCGACGACGCCGACGCCCCCGCCCGTGACGGCTTTGTGGCTGGCCAGGTAGTCCACGGCGCCGCTCATGTCGCGGCCCGCGCGGTCCGGCGGCAGCGCCTGCATCAGCTTCGCTGCCTTGTCCATCTCGGTGTGTCCGGCCACCTGGCCGTGATAGAGATCCGGCGCGAGCGCGACGAAGCCCGCGGCGGCCAGACGATCGGCCATCTCCTTGAGGCTGTCGTCCAGCCCCCACCATTCCTGAATCACCAGGACACCGGGGCCGGACCCGCTCGCCGGCCTGGCGAGGTACCCCGACGCGAGATTGCCGTTGCTCTTGAATTCGACGGTTTCAGCCATCTATTTCGTCTCCTCGTAGACGAGCCGCACGTCTTCGGCGGCCCGGGCCATGTCGTAGTCCTTGTACTTCGCCGGCAGGTTCAGGCTCTTAGCCGCGTCGTCCGCGCTCTTGCCGGCCTTCTTGGCCGCCTGGGCGGCCGCCACGAACTCGCGCGTGAAGTCGGCGAACTCCTGCAGGTCCGACCACTTCATGACGGGGCTCGATCGCACGAACGAGACGGTGGGACCGGATCCGATCGTCGTGGTGGCGTGGCCGGTGATGACCGTATCCACATCCGTGATGGCCCCGATGGCCCTCGCGAGTGTCCGGGGAAACGCCGTCATGTTGCCGCCGTTCGTCGCGTCGGCGAATGGCGCCCACTTCCTCGCGAAGAGATCGCCCATCACGACGGTCCGCAGCGCGGGGAAGACGATCACCGCGTCCCCGTTCGTGTGGCCCGCGCCGAAATAACGGAGATCGATCCGGTCCTTGCCGCTGAAGAGCGACATCGTGTCCTTGAACGTCTTCGCGGGCAGGAACGCGGCCTTCGGGCCCTTGAACTCCTCCATCCTCGTCATGTTCGCCTTGGCGTTCTCGTGGGCGATGAACTCGACGCTGCGGGGAAAGTCCGGGTTGCCGCCCGTGTGGTCGCCATGAGAGTGCGTGTTGATGATCGTCGTCACGGGCTTGCTCGTCACGGACTTCACCTGATCGAGAATCGCCTTGCCGAAGCCGGCGTACTTGGCGTCGATGAGCACGACGCCGCTGTCGGCGATGAACACGGTCGTGTTCCCCGCGATGCCGCCGCCCTGCCGGCCGCCGGTGACGATATACAGGTTGTCCTTCACCTTCTCGATCCGGATATCGCCGTTGGTCGGCTGCGCGAGCAGCACACCCATTGACAGCGCGCCGGCGGCAACGAGCACGGTCAGGACGACGAGCCTCTTCATGTCCGTTCCCCGTTCTTCATTCGTCATTCCTTCATTCTTCATTCTTCATTGCGATGGCAGCGGGAAAATCGCCAGCTTTTCGCCGCGCACGGATCCTACCCAGATCTGTTTGCCGATCTGAATCGCGCCCGTCGCGAAGTCGAAGGCATCACCGGAAGGATAGTTCACCAGGTCCTGAACCTTGAGGGTCTTCGGGTCGATTCTGACGACGCGGGACGCCACCACGGCCGCACCGTCCGGGCCAACCTGCTGGCCCGCGCCGATCAACGTGGCCCCGTCAGGCGCCCATCGGAGGTTGTCGAGGCGGAAGCCGAGTGGAACTTCATCGCGCTGAACGGGTGTCGTCCCGCGAGAGAACCGGATGAACACCTGGTTACCCCAGCCGGCCATGTAAAACGTCTTGCCATCCTTCGAGATCTCGATCCCGTTGGCGCCGGAGGCCTCGCTGCCCGGCACGATCTTCCAGCCGGTCTTCGTGTGCCATTCCCACAGCTCACCGTTCTTCTGGCCGCTACGCAGGCCGGCAATCCCGTTGGCCGCGTTGCGCGGCAGGAAGTTCGATGTCGCGAAGCCGCCATCCGGCAGCGCGACGATGGAGTTGAGGCCGATGGGATCGGGAGCCACGGCGCAGCCGACCCAGGTCAGCGCGGGCGGCGCGGCCTTCGCATCGAACTCGAAGACCTCGATCGACTCGCGGTTGCCGTGATGGACGACGTACAGGGTGAACAGGGATCCGCGCCCCTGCCTCAGCGCGAGCCCGTGTGCGCGGAACTTGTCCTTCTCCTGGGGATCGACGGGGCCTGGACACGTATCGTAGGTTTTCGCGTCGAGCTGCTGTTTCAGGGCGGGCGCCGGATACAGCGGCGTCACGGCGCGCGTCCGCTTGTCGACGAGAGTAATGGCTCCGGGCGCGGCATCGCCCGACGCGATGATCCAGTTCGAGTTCGGCACCTCGACGAGGTCCTCGGGGCCCGTCAGGCCGCACACGAACTGGATGTTGCCGCGGGGCGCGCACCCCGCCGGCTGCGCCGGCGCGGCGCCCTGGGGCGCGAGGAGCGCGAGCAGACCGATCAGCGTCAAGATCTTCATCAACATCCTCCACATTCGTAGCGTCCGCTTCAGGCGGACGTGCGACGGCCGGCTGAAGCCGGCCGCTACTGCTTCTTCGAAAGCTCGTCGAACAACGACGCGTAGAACGCCGGCGCGAATTGCCAGCCCAGGTCGTCGGTCTTCACCTGCGTCGCGAGCGTGTCTTTCGTCGCGCCGGCCTTGACCGCATCGGTCGCGCGGCTGACGAACGTCGCGAACGCGGTCCGGTACGCCTCGACTTCCGCGCGGCTCTTCGGCTCGCCGCGGCCGGGAATCGCCATCTCGAAGTCCAGCTTCAGCACGCCGTCCAGGATCTGTGTCCATTCGACCGCGCTGCCGCCGTTGGCGAAATCCACGATTGGCGTGGCATTCGTGATCTGATCGCTGACCATGACGACTTTCAGATCAGGGAAGTACACCATCGTGTCGTCGCCGGTGTGCCCGCGCCCGAACGAGATGGCCTTCACGTCGACGCCGCCGAACTTCAACCCGTAGTCTTTCGGAAACGTCAGCGTCGGCCGGCCGGGGATGTCTTTCGTCCGCGGATCGCTGGCCATGCGCGTCTTCAGCGCGTCGAGTGCCACCACCTGCGCGCCCGCATCGATGAACCGCTGGTTGTTACCGACGTGGTCCGGGTGGTGGTGCGTGTTGAACACGTACTTCACCGGCAGAGTGGAGACCGACGCGATCTCTTCCATCAGCCGCCGGTAGTTCTCGTCGCCTGGATTCTTCGTGTCGACGACGATCGAGCCCGTCCGGGGTGACGCGGACGAGCGTGTTGGCCCCGCCGCCTGTGACCATATAGAGGTTGGGCTTCAGCTGCCTGATCTTCTCGACCGTCTGCCCCGCCGCCGGCCCGCGCTGGGCAAACGCGAGGGAACCCGCCGCGCAGATGACGGTCACGAGAACGAAGCGTGCGATTCTCTTCATTGTTCTTCCCCACCCGACCCACCCGCCCCACCCGACCCTGACCCATCCGACCTAGACTTCCCCCGCCATCCGGTATGCGTCGAAGATGAGCGACACCGCGCGTGCGCAGTCGCGCGCCGTCGCCGGCGGCGGCTCGCCGCGTCCGATTCGATCCAGGCACTCGTTCACCACGCGCGGCCAGCCGCTCAAGTAGCCGTCGGGCGCCATGATGGTCTCGCTGCGGCCGGGCCCGCTGATCTGCACGCCCTCGCCCGCTGGCGTCGCGCGAAGAAACGCCTTCTCGGCGGAGATCTTCCGTTCCTGATCGGATCCGTTGCCCGGAAACGTGTAGCTGGCCTCGTTCAGGAACACGACGCCCTTCGGCGTGCGCAGCGTGACGTGCGCGTAGTCTTCGATCTCGAGCTTGTGGACGGCATGGCTGGTAACGGCGGACACGACCATCGGCTCTTCGCCCGTGAGGAAGCGGCAGAGATCGAAGCCGTGAATCCCCAGGTTGATCAGCGCGCCGCCGCCGGTCTCGGCCTTCGAGAGCATCCACGGGCTGCCGAGATCGCGGTACCGCTGCACCCCCGGCTGGTTGAACCGCATGAGGCCGTGGGACAGCGTGCCGAGCTCGCCGCGGTCGCGCATCGCGACGGCGGTTTCGGCGAACCAGCTGTAGCGAAACGGCATCGGCACCGCGGCCCATGCCTTCTTCGATTCCGCGAGATCCGCGAGCGCGCTGACGGTCTTCGCGTCGGTGCCCCAGGGCTTCTCCATCAGGAACGGAATCCCTGTGTCCACCAGGAAACGAAACTCCGCCGGCATCGCGGCATGGTGTCCGAGCGCGACGACGAACTCAGGTTTCGTCTTGTCGATCATCGCGCGGTAGTCGGTGAACGCGATGCTCCCGTACTGGCCCGCCCACTTCGACGCGACGGCGGCGTCCGGCGCGTGAACGCCGACGATGTCGAGCTTCTGGCCCTGCAGGATCCGCAGGTAGTTCGGCGTCGAGGTGGCGTGATAGTGATCCGCGCCGATCACCGCCACGCGTTGAGGCCGTCTGCGGGCCGTCTGCGCAAAGGCGGTCGCCGCAAATCCGCCGATGGCCAGCGCTCCCGCCTGCCGCAGCAGCCGACGACGGGTCGTGCGATGCTCGTTCAACCGGGCAATTATAGCGATCGCGTATCGCAATCCTTCCTCGAAAACGTTACAGTAGCCCGGCCGGAGGAGCTCATATGCTGAAGTGGAAACTGGCCGCCATCCTCGGATTGTCGATCGGCGTCGGCGGTGTCGCGTGGGGACAGGCACAGCAGCAGCGGGCGCCCGGGTTTTACGAACTGCGCATCTATAAGGCCCAGCCCGGCAAACGTGACGCCCTCGCGGCGCGGTTCGCCAGCCGGACGGCGTCCATCTACGCGCGATACAACATCACGAACGTCGGCTACTGGATTCCGCAGGAAACCGACAAGGAACTGGGCATCGACGCCGAGGACACGTTCATCTACATCCGCGGCTACCCGTCGAAAGAGGAACGTGACAAGCGCCTCAAAGCCGCGCGCGACGATCCCGAGTTCGCGGAAGTGGTGCTCAAGCAGGAGCGCGATCCCGTGAACCGCCTGATCGTCAAGGCGCACAACATCGACATGGTGCCGAGCGGACCACAGACGGCGATCGCGATCAAGCCGTAAGACCGGAGCACGATCGCCATGCCATGGCTCCTTGCTGCGTTGCTCGCCGGTCTGGCCGTTGCGCCGCAACCGCCTGCCGACGCGGTGAATCGGGCGGCGGCGGAGGTGCTCGCCCTCGAACAGAAAATCGAGGCGGCCGTCGTTCGCGGTGACGTGGCGTTCGTGGACAGCGTCCTCTCCGACGATTTTCGCTTCGTGCACGGCGACGGCTGGACCACGGGCGCCAAGGCGCTGATGGAAGACGACAAGGCCGCGTTCCTCAAACGGGTCGCCGCGAAGGAATACCTCGTTCACGACCTCGATTCGGTCAAGACCGAAGTCCACGGCGACATCGTCATCACGTACGGCCGCTACGTCAGCCTGTACGTGCCCGGCAATCGCTCCGGCAACCCGGGGCAGCTCAACTCCATCTGGTTCGAGCGCGTGTACGCCAGGCGCGACGGGCAGTGGAAATTCCTGTCGCATCGAACGGTGCACGGGCCCACCGTCTCGCCGGCAGGCGTCGATCCGACCTCGGCCAGGCCGCGGCCGTGAACCTGCTGCTCCTCGAACCCGGCGAGGCCCGGAACGAGGTGACGCTCGACGGGGTCCGCGGCCGCCACCTCCTTCGCGTCCTGCATGTCGAGCGGGGCCAGCAGGTCCGCGTGGGAGTCGTCGATGGGCCGCGCGGCACGGCCACCGTGGAATCGATCGCCGGCGAAACGGTCACGCTGCGCTGCGCGTTCGACGCGGACGCGCCGCCCGTGCCGGGCGTCGATCTGCTGCTGGCGCTTCCACGGCCGAAGGTGATGAGGCGCCTGTGGGCGCAAATCGCCGCGATGGGCGTCGGCCACATCATCCTGACCAACGCCGAGCGGGTCGAGCGCAACTACTTCGACACGCACGTGCTCACGCCCGAATGCTACCGGCCGCTCCTCGTCGAGGGGTTGCAGCAGGCACGCGACACGCGCCTGCCGCGCGTATCGATTCATCGTCAGTTCAAGGTGCTGGTCGAGGACGAGTTAGATCGCCTGTTCCCGGGCGGAGTGCGTCTGGTCGCCGACCCCGCCGCAACACTGTCCGCGACGAAGGTCGCGCGCGAGCGCCCGGGAGAGCGCGTTCTGCTGGCTGTCGGGCCCGAAGGCGGCTGGAACGCGTTCGAAACGACGATGCTCACCGCGCGCGGGTTCACGCCCGTCAGCATCGGTCAGCGGACGCTCCGCACCGACACGGCGTGCATCGCGCTGCTGGCACTCGTGCACAGTCGTGGCGCAGACCTTTAGAGCCGTTTTCAGATCGGCGTAGACGCAAGTCCCTGGTTCTTTGGCCTTAGTTCTTGGTCCGTTCTTGGTCCCTGGTCCGGAGGCCGCGCATCGGCGGACAAGTCCGGGACCGACGTGGACTTCGGACTCCGGACGGACGAAGCACGAGGAACCAAGGACCGAGTGCGACGGCAGGCCTGAAGGCCTGCACTACTTCTACCGACGAAGGCCTTCGGTCAACTCGATCGACACGCCCCACGGATCCGTGATGAACGCCGACGCCATGCTGCCCGACTTGCTGTACGGTTTCGTCAGCCTGATGCCCTTCGCTTCGAGCTTCCTGCAGAACTCTTCGAGATTCTTCACCTCGAACCCGACGTGGTCGACGACACGGCCCGCCGTGGGCACGTGCGTGATCGATCTGATCGCCTTCCCAGCGGAAGAAGTTCAGGCTGTAGCCGACGCCGGGCAGATCGGCGCCGATGAAGAAATCCGTCTGGCCCGGCCGCAGCGTGGCGTCGAACGCCTTCATGTACCATTGCTGCATCTCGACGTACTGCTTGTTGATGAAATGCACGTGGTGATACTTGATGGGCGGCCCGCTCTTGTCCTCGTTGGTGACGAGTTCGACCTTCGCCCCGTCCGGGCCGAGCAGATACGAGAACCTCCCGTAAGGCGCGGCGGTTCCCGTCGCTGCTGTGGCCGCCTGACCAGGCACGGGCTCGCGGCCGGTCGTCAGCTGATAGCCGTTCGCCACGACTTTCGTCGTCAGCGCGGGAACGTCCGGCACCGCGAAGCCGATGTGATCGAACGCCGTGCCTCTGGTTGGGCCGGTCGGCGGCTGCACCCGCAGAATCAGCACGGTGTCGGGGAACCGGATGGCGTCCTGCCCGTCGATCTCGTCGGCCGTGCCGCCGAGCGTGTCCACCCAGAATTTCCTGTGCGCCTCGACGCTGGTGACGTTGAGATGAAAATGGCCGACGATCGCGGGAGCTTCCTTGTTCGAGAGCTGCGCGGCGGCCGACGCTCCCAGCGCGCAGACGAGGGCCGCGACGGCCACGGTGAGCGAACAACGCATGAGGTCCTCCTGACGGGACGTTTATTATGGACCGGCTTGACGCGATACGCGCCCCTCCGTGGTACACTTCCCCAGATTTTCCTCCCTGTTGCGCGCCCGTCCAAACCCACCCGGACGGCGTCGTAACACTCGCCAAGCGAATCCAGCGCCTGGCAGTGGCACAGTAAGTACTCCGGGATCGCGCGGACTTTCTCGAGGAGAAGACTATGCGTTTTGAGGCAAAAGCCCGGTGGCTGCCGGCTGTTCTTCCTGTTGTACTGGCGCTCTGCGCGGCATTGAGCGTAAGTTCCGCCAGCGCGCAGACCGTGCGCCAGGTGTCCACGGACAGCCTGATTTACGACCTGAAGAACCCCGATGCGGGGCGGCGGACAGAGGCCGCGCGCCTGCTCGGCACGGCGAAGTTCGTGCCGTCCATTCCTGCCCTGCTGCCGTTGACGGAGGACCCCGACGCCGGCGTCCGCCGCCAGGTCGAGCTCGCGCTCGAAGAGATGAACGATATCCAGACGCTTCCTGGTTTCGTGCAGCTCTCCGCGGACAGCGAAGCCGACATCCGCGACCGCTCCGTTCACGCGCTGGTCAACCTGCACCTGCCGCGCGAGTCCGGCCCGACTGCTGCGCTCAATAAGTTCGGAAACCTCATCAACCCGTGGCTTGACGAGCACGCCGACACGGTGGTCGAGCCTGACGTTCCCGTCGACGCATCGGTCGTCACGGCGCTTCGTGCGAGGATGAGCGACAGCGAAGACGGCATTCGGCGGGCGGCGAGCCAGGGATTGGGCATCCTCCGGGGGTCTCCCGCGATTCCCGAGCTGCTGCAGGCCCTCGGCCAGGACCGCGATCCGGAGGTGCGATTCCAGTCGGTGCGCGCGCTGAAGAAGATCGGCGACACATCGGTCGGCGATCGCCTGCTGCCGGGGCTCAATCTCAACGTGGAAAAGGTCCGTAACGAGATCATCATCACCCTCGGCGCGCTCAGATACCGTGAAGCGGTGCCGGACCTCACGCGCGTCTTCGAAGACTCGAAGCCTGCCGACAAAGCGCGGCCACTGGCCCTCTCGGCACTGGCGGATATCGGGGCGCCGGACTCGCGGGCCGTCTTCCTCGGCAACAAGGCCGACAAGGACGTCACCATCCGGACATATGCGAACGAGGGACTCGCGCGTCTGGCCGATGCGTCGCTCCTCACGCTCATGTCGGCGGATCGGCTGACCGAGAAGAACGCGCGCGTGCAGACCGCCCAAGCCTTCGGCCTGCTGCGCCTCGGACGGAAGGAGTATCTCGACGAGCTGGTTCGGGCTCTGGAGAAGACGCCGAGCAAGGACCTGGCGCGCGAGTACCTCCAGGAAACGCAGCCCGCCGACCGCCCGGCGCTGTTCGCGTCGCGTCCGAAGAGCGCATTTGGCCGCGCCGAATTTGCGGACGTACTGGGCCTGATGGGCGACAAGACCGCGTTGCCGGCGCTGCAGGAACTCGAACGCGACAACGACGCGACGGTCGCAAAGAACGCTGAACGCGCGGTCCGGCGGATTACCGCGGCGCCGCGGTTCGACTGAAATAGTCCTCGGTTCCTGGTTCCTGGGCCTTGGTCCGTCCGTGGTCCTTGGTCCTCGGTCCAGCCGACGGCAGACTGAGGACGGGAGTCGAGTCTCCAAGACGGACTGAGGACGGACTACGGCCCAAGCACCAGGGCCCAAGGACCACAGTATTCAGCGCGATGTGGGCACGAACCCGAGGAAGCGTCGCGGGTTGTCGATCGTCACGCGTCGAATCACCTGCTCGCTGACACCTGCCTGGCGAAGCTTCGGCACGAACACCGTCAGCGCGCTGCCATAGCCCGGACGAGCCGCGCTGCGCGCGGTGAAGTTGTAGTCGGCCGACAGCAACAGGTTGTCGGCATACCCGGCGTCGAGGAAGGCCAGCAGCATCTGCACCTTCCTGTCGTCTGGAACCAGGCCGGCTGTCACGCGATCGAAGCCGACAAACGCCCCGCGCTTCGCGATCTCCTTGATCACGCCCGCCGACGGATCGTCGAGACAACACGTGTGGCCAATCGCGACGCGTCCGGCCCCGACGCCCACTGACTCGAACGCGTCGAGCTGATGCAGGCCGGCGTCACGCGGCACGTTCGGCCCGGTGCCGTACGCGTTGTGCGTGAAGATCGGAAGGTTCGTGCGAAGGTGCGCCCGGCCGACCGAACGGAATACCTTGCGTTCGTCGGCGCTCATCGGCGCATCGGACGTCTCGCCGATTTCGCCGAATGCGCCGTACCCGTTCATCGCTGCGTCGCGGACAAGATCGTCGGCGATCTGCTCTTCTGACTTCGCCGCCAGATCGGGCGGATACGTCCGCTGCATGTAGAGGCCGCCGCACGCGACGATGTGCACGCGCGTCCGGCTGGCGACGTCCTTCAAGAACCCCACGTCGCGCCCGATGTCGGTCGTGCCCGCGTCGACGATGCAGCCGACGTTCTCGGCGGCCGCTGCATTGATTTGCTCGGCAACGAGAGCCACGTCTTTCTCGGGGCCTGTCTGCGGGCCGCGACCACCCGGACCTCGAACCTTCGCCCACTCGAACGACAAGTGTTCGTGAAACAGCGTCGCCGTCGTGCCGAGTGATGCTGGGGCGACATCCCCCAGTACCGTGCGGATCACGGGCCCTCCGCTGCCCGGGGCCTGCGCGAAACCAAAGCCGGCGCCCGCGCCGGCGGCGAGCACACCGAGCATCTCGCGGCGACTGATGCGCCCGCGGCTATCTCGATTGGCCGGCGTATTCATCATCCGTGACCTTGTCCAGCCACTTCGTCTCACCGCCGAAACCGACCGCGACCTGCACGAGGGAGCTCGTCGGCGTGGCCCCGTGCCAGTGGACAATATCGGGGCCCGTGAAGTCGCTTTCGCCGGGACCGAAATCCCTGAGCGACTGTCCCTTCTTCTGAATACGCGCCCGGCCCTCCTGGACGAACAGGAGCTGGCCCCGCGGATGGCTGTGCCACGCCGTGCGCGCACCGGGTTCGAAGCGGCGGCGGCCCGCGACGGCGCCCGCTGCGTCGAGCGGCGCAGTCTGCCCGGTGAACCGCGACGCGTCCGGGTCGGCGGCGGGTTGCTGGGCGCTCATCCAGGCGGCCGATCCGGCAAGCAGCACGAAGAGCGCGCAGGCGACCAGTATTCGTTGCATGGGTCAGATACTACACCTGCTAAACTCGTCCGGCTGGAGCCGGACGCTACGACAAATGAATCGCCACGGCAAATGAATCGCCGAACGTTTCTCAAGTCTTCCGGAATGGCCATGGTGGGCGGCCTTGCGCAACGTGGTGGTGTGCCGATGGAGCGGACCATTCAAACACCGGTGTTGAATATCGGCTTCGAGGAAACCGGCAGCCCTTCGGGCTTCCCCATCGTCCTGCTGCACGGGTTTCCTGATGATGTGCGAGCCTGGGATGGAGTGGCGCCGCCGCTCGCGATGGCGGGACATCGTGTCCTGGTGCCATACCTCCGCGGGTACGGGGCGACGCGATTTCGCGATGCCGCCGCGCCCCGCATGGCGGAGCAGGCGGCGATCGGACAGGACGTGATCGATTTCGCCGACGCACTGGGCCTCGACCGGTTCGCGGTCGCGGGATACGACTGGGGCGGCCGCGCGGCAGCCATTGCGGCCGCGATCTTCCCCAACCGGGTGCGCGGCGTCGTGCTCGCCGGCGGCTATACCATCCAGGACGTCTTTTCCCCGCCGCGACCCGCCGCCCCACAGGCGGAAGCCGCGTCGTGGTATCAGTGGTACTTCAACACCGAGCGCGGGCGCGCCGGCCTGACCGCGAACCGTCGGCCGCTGTGCAAGCTGCTGTGGCAGACGTGGTCGCCGACGTGGCACTTCTCCGACGCGACGTACGACAGGACCGCCGTATCCTTCGACAACCCCGATTTCGTCGATTGCGTGATCCACTCCTACCGTCACCGCAACCTGAACGCACCGGGCGAGCCGCGGTTCGAGGCCATGGAACGGCGGCTGGCCGCGCGGCCGCGGATCGAGGTGCCGGCCATCGTGTTGTACGGCGCCGACGATATCGTGAGGCCTGCGCCTGAGGCGTCCCCCGCCGAGCTCGCGGTGTTTACCAGACTGATCGCGAGACGCGTCATCCCCGGCGCGGGACACTTCCTGCCGCGGGAAAAGCCGGAAGCCGTCTCGGGGGCCCTACTCGAGCTACTGAGCCAGAAGTAGTGCAGGCCTTCAGGCTTGCCGGACGAGGCAGGGCTAAAGCCCCGCACTACCACGGTCTGGCGCGTTGTCGATTTCCGGCCTCCCGAACGACTATCTGCTGAAGACCGAGTTCAACACTTCTTCCTTAAGGAGCAAAGCCATGAAGTATCTGTGCCTGATCTACGACAACCAGAGCGGGGCCGCCGCCATGACGCGTGAGCAGGGCGAAGCGCTGATGGGCGAGTATTTCGCCTTCACCGAGGCGATCAAGAAAAGCGGCCAGTACGTCGGCGGGAACGCCCTCAAGCCGGTGTCGACGGCGACGACCGTCCGCGTCCGGCAGGGGAAGCTGTCCACGACCGACGGCCCATTCGCTGAAACGAAGGAGCAGCTCGGCGGCTACTACCTCATCGAGGCCAAGGATCTGAACGACGCGATCCAGGTCGCGGGTAAGATCCCGGCGGCCAGGACGGGGTCCATCGAAGTCAGACCGATCGAGGTGTTCGGCTAGATCGGGGTCTTCGGCTAGAAGGAGAACGCACTCTGACCGGCGAAGACGACGAAGCAGCACGCGCGCGCGAGACGATCGGTGCCATCTACCGATCCGATTCGCGCCGCGTGCTCGCCACGCTGATTCGGCTGCTCGGCGATTTCGATCGGGCCGAGGAAGCGATGCACGACGCGTTCACGGCGGCGCTCGACGCGTGGCCGCGCGACGGTGTGCCGCAGAACCCGCGCGCGTGGCTGGTCTCGACCGGGCGATTCAAGGCAATCGACAAGCTGCGGCGGAACGCCAGGTTCGATGCCGCGCTGAGCAGCGTCGCGGAGCAGCTCGAAGGCCGTCTCGGCCGTCGAATCAGCCGACGCGGACGACGGCGTCGAAGACGACCGCCTCCGCCTGATTTTTACCTGCTGCCATCCCGCGCTGAGCGCGGACGCGCGCATCGCGTTGACGCTGCGCGAGGTGTGCGGCCTCGAAACCGAGCAGATCGCCCGCGCGTTCCTGACCTCGCCGCCGACGCTCGCGCAGCGCATCGTGCGCGCCAAGGGCAAGATCCGCGACGCGCGCATTCCCTACCAGGTGCCGTCGCTTGCCGAGCTGCCCGATCGTCTCGATGCCGTGCTGCACGTCATCTATCTCGTCTTCAACGAGGGCTACTCGGCGTCAGGCGGCGACGCGCTGACGCGCCCCGACCTGTCCGGCGAAGCCATCCGCCTTGGTCGGCTGCTCGTTGACCTGCTGCCCGAGCCGGAGGCGATCGGCCTGCTGGCGCTGATGCTGTTACACGACGCGAGGCGCGCGGCCCGGACGTCTCCGGACGGCGAGATCGTCCTGCTCGACGCGCAGGATCGGGCGCTGTGGGATCGCGAGCAGATAGACGTCGGCCTGGGGCTCGTCGAACGGGCGCTCTCCTTCCGCCGGCCGGGTCCCTACACACTGCAGGCGGTGATTGCCGCCGTGCACGCGCAGGCGGCCGACACCGCGGCCACGGACTGGGCACAGATCGCGGGCGTCTACGACGTGCTGTTCCGCATCGATCCCTCACCGGTGGTCGAGCTCAACCGCGCGGTTGCCATCGCGATGCGGGACGGGCCGCAGGCGGGGCTTGCGCTCATCGACCGGATTCTGACGCGCCAGGAGCTCACCGATTACCACCTCGCCCACACGGCCCGCGCCGATCTGTGCCGGCGGCTGGGCCGCACGGCCGACGCGATCGCCGCGTACGAGCGCGCGCTGGCGCTCACGACGCAGGCGCCCCAACGGCGCTTCATCGAACGGCGGCTGGCAGAGCTGCGGTCGCTGAGTACATAGCGTGGCCTGCATTTCACGAAGATTCGAAGAACACGAAGCAATTCTTTTTCAAAGAAGTATCTTCGTGATCTTCGTGCCTTCGTGATGCGCGACAGCAGGCTGAAGGCCTGCACTACGACTGAGGAAAGTCGACGAATTCCACCTCGAGACCGCGCGCCCGCATCCAGTCCGCGACAGCAAATCCTGTCGCGCGGGGCCACGGCTTGAGCTCGTGCGGCTTGTAGCGCCGGTAGTCGCAGAGCTCGGCGCCGAGTTTCAACTCCCCCGCCGCCACGACGTGATAGCACAACATCACTTCGTTCTTGCGCTCGAAGATGTAATTGCCGATCGGATGGATCTCGACGGCGTCGAGGTTCAGCTCTTCTTTCAGCTCGCGTTGAACGGCCGCTGTCGGTTCTTCCCCGGCCTCGAGATACCCGGTAATCAACGCGAACCACCCTTCGGGCCATTTCACGTTGCGCGCCAGGATAATGTCGCCCTCGTACTCGACCAGGGCGCCGACGGCGGGCGTCGGGTTGGTGCGCTGAACGAAGCCGCACGCCGCGTCGGAGCAGACGCGGCGTGCGCCGCCGGTCATCGGCCGTCCACACCGCGGGCAGAAGTTGAACGGGTCGATCACCGAGCCCCGACCCTCGCTATTCGCGGTCGAAGAGCTTCATGGCGAGCATGCCGTGCGTCGCCGCCGCCCCGGCGCGGAGCGCGGCCGCGAGGAACACGGTTTCCGCAACCTCCTGACGGGTCGCGCCCGCCTTCTTGGCATTTTTGGTGTGCGCATCAAGGCAATACGGGCACTGGGTGGTGCAGGCGACGGCGATGGCGATCAACTCGCGGAACTTCCTGGGGATTGCGCCGTCCTCCTTCCCGGTGATCGAATCGAGGTCGGCCCACACCTTGAATTCGGCCGGCGCCAGCGTTCTGAGTTCGCGCAGTTGCTTGAAATCGTCTGAGTCGTGGTACTGCATCGGTCCTCCTGGGGCCGTACTCTATCGCACCTTCCGGCGAGAGACTCGCGCCTGCCGACGCTACCGCGGATATAATCGGCGGTCGAGATCGGCGACGGCCAACGGCCGTGGAGGGCATGATGAAACGTTCCGGGCTCATTCGCGCGGCAGTCGCGGCAATCACGGCGGTGGTTCTCTGGACCCCCGGCCTCGCACAACGCGCGGGCGATCACTGGGTAGTGACCTGGTCGACCGCCGGCGTAGGCCGGCCGCAGATCCCCGCACCTGTGCCGCCGCCCGCGCCGCCGCCGGCTCCGTTCATGCACTTCGACAACCAGACCCTCCGGCAAATCGTGCACGCCACGGCCGGCGGTTCCCAGATCCGCCTGGTGTTGAGCAACGCGTTCGGAACGGCGCCGCTGACCATTGGGGCTGCGCACGTCGCACTCCGCGACAACGGTGCCGCCATCGTCGCGGCATCGGGCCGCTCTGTCACGTTCAGCGGGCAGCCGACGATCGCGATTCCTGCCGGCGCCATGTTGATCAGCGATCCGGTGGCACTCGTCTTCCCGGCCGCGGCTGACCTCGCTATCGATCTGTACTTGCCGGTCAACACCAATGCTCCTTCGCCGGTGACCATGCACAACGGCGCATCGCAGACGAGTTACGTGACGGAAACCGGCAACCATGCGGGCAAGCCGACGCTGCCGGTGGTGGCGACGATGCAGAGCTGGTTCGGCCTGGCGCGCGTCGAGGTGATGGCGCCGGTCGCCGCGGAAACCGTGGTGGCCTTCGGCGACTCCATCACCGACGGCGCGCGATCGACCGCCGACACGAACAGCCGGTGGCCGGACGTGCTCGCCCGGCGGCTTGTCGCGCAGGGTCTTCCGTTTGGCGTCGCCAACAGCGGCATCGGCGGAAACCGGGTCCTCACCGAGGGCGCCTATCAGGCCGGCATCAACGCGCTGGCGCGCTTCGACCGCGACGCGCTCGACGTGCCCGGCGTCCGCCACATCATCGTTCTCGAAGGCATCAACGACATCGGCAACGCCCGCCAGAACCCGACGCCAACGGCGGCTGACCTCATCGCCGCCCACAAGCAGCTGATCGAGCGCGCGCACACGCGGGGCGTCACCATCTACGGCGGCACGCTGACGCCGTTCGAAGGCGCTGCGTATTTCACGAAGGAAGGCGAGGCCAAGCGGCAGGCGCTGAACGACTGGATCCGCACGAGCCACGCCTACGACGGCGTGGTCGATTTCGACGCCGCGACGCGCGATCCCGCACATCCGTCAGTGTTCCTGGCGCAGTACGACTCCGGCGACCACCTGCACCCCAACGACGCCGGCTACAAGGCGATGGGCGAGGCCATCGATCTCTCGTTGTTCAAGGCGCCGACGGCAGTTGCGAGAAGCTCCGGCCGGTAGGAGTTTTCAAATCTGTAATAGTGCAGGGCTTCAGGCCTGCGGTTACCTATGATGCATACCGAAAGGAACGCCTATATGCCGCGCTTACTGCTCGCCGGCGCCACCATTCTGACCGTTGCCGGCGTCGTGATCGCTGTCCGGGCGCAGGCGCCCGCCACGCAGCCCCGGCCCGACCCGAAGAGCATCGTGTTTCGCGGGGACCGGTTCAAGCCGCTCACCTGGAACGAAATGACACCCGCGCAGAAGACGATGGTCGAGCACCTGGTGGCGGGACCGCGAGCCGGCGCCAACGGGCCGTTCAACGTCCTGCTGCGCAGCCCCGAGATGGGCGACATCGCCCAGCAGTTCGGCGCGTCGATGCGCTTCAACTCGTCGATCCCGCCGAAACTCAACGAGATGGCCATCATCATCACGGCCCGGTACTGGACGTCGCAGTATGAGTGGTACGCGCACCACCGCGCGGCGCTCACCGCCGGCCTGAGCCCGGCCATCGCCGACGCGATTGCGGCCGGCAAGCGGCCCACCGGGATGCAGAAGGACGAGGAGACCGTGTACACCTTCTGCACGGAGATCCTCAACACCAAGCACGTCAGCGACGCAACGTTCAAGACGACGAAAGACGCCTTCGGCGAAAAAGGCGTCGTCGATCTGATTGGCGTGATGAGCTGGTATCAGATGGTGTCGATGCTGCTCAACACGGATCGCTATCCGCTGCCCGACGGCGTGCAGCCGGAACTGAAGCCCCTGAATTAAGGAGAGGACTGATGACATCGAAAGGCATCCTGACAGTTACGTTGTCCGCGATCGGCGCGGCCGTGGTGTTCGCGCAGGCCGAGCCGCCGCGCCTGCCGCCCCCGGCTCCCAACGCCCCTGCCCCCTCGCTGCAGTCGGCGGTTGATCCCGGCTACGCCGCGTTGATCGCGACCTGCAAGACGCCACCGCCTGGCCGCGGAGGCCGCGCGGGCGGTCCCGCGCGAGGCGGCGCGCCCGGCCGCGGTCCGCAGGCGCCACAGGGCATCCGGGACTACAGCGTCACCGAGATCCCGGGCGTCATCGCCGCCGGACAGAAGTGGAAGTTCGAGTGGCAGCAGGCGGGCAACAACGGCGACGGCATCATCGGCCTGAAAGACGGCTCCCTGCTGCTCGCGCAGAACGACAGCAGCGCCGTGCTGAAGCTGGACAAGAACGGCAAGACGTCCGTCGCCTACTCGAACACGCACACCGGCGGCGCGCTGTCGATGAGCAAGAAGGGCGACCTGTTCATCGTCGAACGCGGGCTGAACGCGCGGATCGAGCAGCTCGCGCCGAAGCGGCGCGTGCTCGCCGACAAGTACAACGGCGATCCCATCGACTGCATCGGCGGCGTGATCAACGACCTCACGGCCGACAGCAAGGGCGGCGTCTACTTCACGATGGGCGGCGTCTTCTACGCCAGCCCGAGCGGGGTGATCACCAAGTACGGCGAGACCCAGCCGAACGGCATCATCCTGAGCGCCGACGAGAAAACGCTGTACGTGACCAACGGTCCGACGCTGGCCGCGTTCGACGTCCAGGCCGACGGCTCGCTGACCAATCAGCGGGAGTTCGCGAAGTGGGAGGGCGGCGGCGGCGACGGCAGCACGATCGACTCCCAGGGGCGCATCTACGTCACGACGGGCGCCGGCATCCAGGTGATCGGCGCGGACGGCAAGACGCTCGGCCTCATCCCCACGCCCCGGGGCGTGATCACGTGCGCGTTCGGCGGCAAGGACAAAAAGACGATGTTTATTCTCGCCCGTGGAGCCAAGGAGGCGAACGGCGAGGAAGTCGCCAATGCCGCTCAGGTCTGGACGATCCCGATGATCGCGCAAGGCTACCAAGGCCGCATGAAGTGAAGTCACGCACGAGCCACCGAGGCACGGAGATCACAGAGATCAGCTGATAAACAAGAGCTCTCTGTGCTCTCTGTGCCTCGGTGGCTACGTGACTGCTACCGCTCGACCAGTTCGAGGGCCGCGTCTGCGCGCAGGGCGAAGCGGCCGCGCCCCGTCGACACGATCTGCAGGTCGGGGCACTTCTGCTGCAGCCGGTGGCGCAGCAGGATCAGACGGCTCTCGAAGTTGTCCTTGACCGGCGGCAGCCCCAGCGACGAGTCGACCCGCATCTCCCTGTTCGAGAACTCGGTCCGCCCCGTGCGCTGCTGTTCGCCGAGCACCTTCCACAGGATCCTCGCGGGGATATTCCGGATCAGGTACTCGTCGTCCACGAAAATCGCATCGTCGTTTCGATAGTAGGTGAGCCGGCGCTTCGCGCGGCAGGCCTCGATGGTGCGCGCGCGTGCGGCGGCGGCCGCAGGGACGGGAGCCATCTCGGCGGGCACGCCCGCGTCCGCCGCTTCCTCGCCCCGCTCGATCATCCGGTCGATGCCGAGCGCGATCTGATTCGCGATGATCTCGAGGTAGGCCTCGTGCCACTCGCTGAATCGCATGGGATCGCGGTCTTCGGCGGCGATGACGCCCACGAGGCGGTCGCCGACCGTCAGCGGAATGGCGAGCATGCTCTGCGCGTCCTTGAGCCCCGGCAGCGGAATCTCCGCCTCGAGCGCCCGGGCGCCCGCGGCCGATTCGCGCCGGATTGCGCGGCCGTAGCGGAGGTCTGCCTCGAGGCTCGTCAGCCGGATCAGCCGGCGCTCGCGCGCGACAGTGCCGATGACGCCGTCGCCGAGCGCCACCTCCGCGCCCACCCCGCTCTCGCCGTAACCCCGGCTGGCCATCGTGGTCACGCGGCGGTTCTGTTCGTCCCAGAGCAGGACCGACGTGTGGGAAAACGCGAAGAACTCTTCGAGCGCCTGGAGCACGCACGCCAGCAGCGACTCGAGGTCGTTCGCGCGGTTGATGCGCTCGGACACAAGCTGAAGGCCGCGCATTTCCGTGCGCGCGCCGTCGAGCGAAATACCGGATCGCACGTCGGCAGGCGGGTCGGTCAGGAAGCCCTGCACCATCTCGGCCGAGACGACTTCGAAGACATCGGCCGCAATGAGCCGGAAGATCCCGGTCATGCCGGTCTGCGAGGCAATCGCGTCGATCCGCAGCGACATCGTGTCGAACAGCGGCCCGCTCTTCTCGGATCGAAGGAACTTGAGGCGCAGCCGATAGGCCTGGAGCGTCAGCGGATCGACCACTTCGGCGCACGCGACGGGGTTCTCGTCGAGGTTGCGCCGGGTCTTGTTGAAGAACTGGCACGAGAGCGCCACATGCCGATCGTCCACCAGGTAGACCTGGCTGACGTAGGTCACGTTGGGCATGCCGCGGCCGTCCGCCGTGGCAATGATGCTCGGCACGAGCCCCTGGAACGCGCGCCAGATGTCGGTCAGCCGGATGCTCATCGCAGACGCGTCCCCGCCTTCGGTCCAGGCGTCTGTTCGTAGATTTCCTCGACCCGGATGGTGACGGCAAACGCCGGCCAGTGCACGGCGGTGCGGGCCAGGCGCCGCGGGACGCCGAGCTCGGCGAGTTTGTCGGCAAACGCGTCCAGACGTTCGTTCAGGAACGGCTCTTCTTCCTCACGTGCGAGGCGTGTCTCGATCGCGGTCCCCTTGAGCTGAGTCGCGCTGCTTTCCATCATCTGCGTGGCCGCAACGGCCAGCCGCTTCGTGACGGCCAGGCTCTGGATGGCGTCGTGACTCGTCGCAACCGGCAGGTAGACCGTGAGCGTCTGCAGGTCGTCGTCGGACCGGATCGCATACGAGCGGCAGCACGACGGGTTCCCACGCGCGTCCACCGCCGCGACGATGATCGACAAACCGGGTTCGAGACAGCGATGCACACGGGAACTGCTCATAAATGGGCTGGGGACCAGAAATTATGGCCCATTTAAGAAGTATTTAGGAAGCGCTGGCGGCGGGCCGGCCTTCTAAGAAATTCTTCCGATTCGCCTAGGGAAGTCTTAGCAACCGCGCTTTTTCAGAAGCTTTATCTTCGTTCCTGTCAACAGGGACCAATCGAAACAAGGAGAGCGCGTATGAAAACCCCACTCGCAGCCGCCGCCATCATCCTCGGAGCCACCATCACGGCCGGCTGTTCGAACAACGGCGTATCGGTCACCGCGTCCGCCGCCAGTCAGGACGCCGGCGCCGCCCGGGCGGAACGCGGCAAGTACCTCGTGAACATGATCGGCTGCTCCGACTGCCACACGCCGTTCAAGATGGGACCGAAAGGTCCCGAGCCCGACATGGACCGCTTCCTCTCGGGACACCCGGAACAGGTCGGGCCGCTGCAGGCGCCCAAGGCGAACGGGATCTGGCTGATGGCCACCGCCGCCACGAACACCGCGTTCGCCGGGCCGTGGGGCATCAGCTACACCGCGAACCTGACGCCGGACCAGAACACGGGCCTCGGGATCTGGACCGAAGAGATGTTCCTCAAGGCGATCCGCACGGGCCGCCACATGGGTGTTTCGCGGGAGATCCTGCCGCCGATGCCGTGGCCGGCGTTTCGGAACGCCACCGACGAAGACCTGAAATCGATTTACGCCTATCTGCGGTCCATCAAACCCGTCGCCAACCACGTGCCGGACGCGCAACTCGCGCCGACGCCCGTCGCGGACTGAGGTGCCTCATGAACGCCATCATGTTTCTTTCGATTCGCGCAGCCCACGTGCTCGTCGCCGGTCTCTGGATTGGTTCGACGGTGTTCGGCGCCGCATGGCTGATGCCGGCGATCGATGCCTCCGGCGCATCAGGCGGCCAGGTGATGAGACGCATCGTGCAGAACGGCTACTCGACCTACATGTCCGCCATCGGCCTGACGACGCTCTGCACGGGGCTGTATCTGCTGTGGCGCTTCACCGGCGGCTTTGATCCGTCCGTGGCTGCGACGCACGCCGGAATGGTGTTCGGGACGGGTGGCGTCGCGGGTATCCTCGCCGGCATCATCGGCGGAGCCGTCGTCGGCCGCAGCGCACGAGAGCTTTCGGCCCTCGCGGCCCTGCTATCCCGGCCCGTCGAAGATCCCGCGCGCGGCAGCGTCGTTCAGCGCGCCGCGATGCTGCGGCGGCGCATGGAGATCGGTACCCGGGCGGTCATCGCACTACAGTGCATCGCGCTGATGTCGATGGCTGTCGGCCATTACGTGTGACAACGCAAGCAAAGATTCCGTAAAGGCGTCGAAAAGACGGTCGCAGGCGTTGGCGCGAGTCATGCACAGGGAGGCATCGGAGGAAACTTCTCATGCGTGCCTTCACTTACTCGGCCGTCTTTGCCGCGCTGTTGACGTTCGCAGCGCCAGCCAGCGCTCAGGTTTCAGTCGGCGTCACGATCGGCAGACCGCCCGCTCCTCAAGCCTATCGCGTACCAGCACGGCCAGGCCCTGATTACTTCTGGGTCGAAGGGTACTGGTACCCGCAAGGCAAACATTACAAGTGGCATGACGGCTATTGGACACGTCCGCCTTTTAACGGCGCCTACTGGGTGCAGCCGTACTACTACAGCGGCCGCTACTATCAGGGGTATTGGGAGGACGGCCGCCGCCACATCAATCACGATCACCGGTGGGATAACGATCACGATCGTCGAGACGACCGGCGAGACGATCATCACGACGGCTATCACGACAACGGTCACCGCTAGCGCGTGGTGTAGACACGCGCCTTGAACGCGCGCACGAAACCCGAGAGGATCGGCGACACGTCGCCCGGTTCGAGCGTCACCTCGATCAGGGCGAACGTATCGCCGGCCCACGCGGCCGCGAGCGCCGAGCGGAGTTCACCGGGCGTCCGCGCCACGAACCCGCGTCCGCCCCATAGCTCGGCCAGTCTCGCGAACGGCCACGAGACCGTTGCGTTGTAACCGGCGTCGGGAAAGAATGCCTGCAGCATTTCCCATCGCGTATTGTTGAACAGCACGATGACCGGAGTGCAGCCGTACTCGGGCGCGTGCGACACCTCCGGTCCGGTCATCTGGAACGCGCCGTCGCCGACGAGCACGAGCGGCCGCCGTCCGGTCGCAATCTGCACGCCGAGCGCCGCCGGCACCGCAAACCCCATCGTCGCGTAATAGGCCGGCGCGACGATCTCGTTCGAGCGGATGTCCACCGCCGCGAACAGGCAGTCGCCGGTATCGGACACCAGCGGCACGTCCAGGTGATCGGCGAGGAACTCGTTGACCTCGTAGATGACGTGGCGAACCCGGATCGGTTCGCCGTCCTGCCCGTGCTCCAGCACTTCCGGGGAGACATGATCCCGGAACGCGCCGGCCCGCGTTCGATTGCGCGGCAGATCCGGCGACCCGAGCAACCGCGGCACCAGTTGATCGAGCGGCACGTTCTGGTAGCGATGATGGCGAATGTAGACGTCGCGCGCCACGGCGATGAGCAGGTTGGCCCTGTCCAGGCAATCCGCGGACACGCCGAGGCTGGTGTCGCTGACGAGCTCGCCCAGGAGGAGCACGCAATCGGAGCGCTCGATCGTCTCGCGCAGCGCGGGCGGGGACACGACGCCGAGATACGTCCCGACAAACTGCGGATGCAGCGTCGGAAACACGCCCCGGCCCAGAAACGACGACGCGACGGGGACGTTCAACCGTTCGGCGAGCCGCACGACCTGTTCGCGCTGATGAAACCGGTGGACCTCGACGCCCACGATGAGCACCGGCCGCTCGGCGGCATTCAGACGCTCCGTGATCTCGCGAGCGGCCTCTTCGACCGCGTCCGGGTCGTCCGCCAGCGACAGTTGTAGCGACTGGTCACCGGGCGGGTCGATCTCGGCCGACACCATGTCCCTGGGGATCTCGAGATAGACGGGCCGCTTCACTTTCGTCGCCGTCTCGAGGGCTTTGCCGATGTGGCCGGCAGCCGTGCGCGGGTCGTCCAGGATCGCGGCGTATTCGGTGACCTCCTGATAGATCTTGTGCTGCGACTCGAAGCTCTTGACCTCGTGGTGCACGTGGACGTCGGATTGCCGCTCGATCCGTCCAGGCCCCCCGGTCAGGACGACGAGCGGCGACTCCTCAGCGTACGCGCACGCGACGGAGTTGATCATGTTGAGGCCGCCGGCGCCGTACGTCACACAGCAGACGCCCAGTCCGCCGGCCATGCGAGCCGCACCGTCGGCCGCGAACCCCACGGCGGGCTCGTGGCTCAGCCGGATCAACCGGAAACGGCCGTCGTCTTCGAGCGCTTCGTAGAGGTTGAGTACGAAATCCCCGGGGATCCCGAAGATGTGCCGGACACCGTGGTGCCACAGCTGGTCGAAGAGAAATTCGTGGAGCCTCACCGGCTCGCGGTCAGGCCCTGCGCGGTCATCGCCTTGCGGAGAATCGCCGCGGCCTGGGGGAATTCCTTCTTCGCGTTCGCGAAGAAGACGCCTTCCGCGACGAGCAGCGGCGTCCATCCCAGCTTCGTCTTGTCGTCCACGCGCGCGCCGTGATCCACGAGCCACTGAACGATCGACGGCTGGTCGGACACGACGGCGCCGATGAGGGGCGTGCTCCCGCTCCAGCGCGGATCACCGACGCCGAGCTCGAGCAGATCGTCGATGTTGTGCGGATAGTACAGCAGCGTGTACGCGGTGTCGCCGGTCATCGGGTAATTGCCGAAATCCGCATGCGCGTTGACGTCGTTGCCGAGCGCCACGGCCAGCTTCACGGCTTCGAGCCGTTCGGCCTCCGACACACCAGTGAACGGCCCCGGGCTCTCCCCCTGCCAGTAGTCCAGCCCCGCCGCGACCATCAGGGGCGTGATGCCCGCCTTGGTCGCCATCTTCGCGTCGGCCCCGTGCTCGGCGAGCAGCTTCATGTAGACGACATCGCCGTTTTTCGCCGCGACGTAGAACGGCGTCGCGCCCACGTACGAAAGCAGGTGCCGGCCAAGCTGGATGTTCGGCGGGTTCCTCGCCGTACCGCCTTCCTTGCCGAACGTATTCTCCTTCCAGCCGATGCGGACGTTCGGGTTGGCGCCGTGCTCGAGAAGTTTTTGTGCGAGCTCGATGGCGGTCATCCGGCCGCTCGGCAGCGGCGGCGCGTGGCCCGTGTTGCCGACACCGGCCGCACCATCCGATCCGGGCTTGCGCAGCCAGGCGAGCGTGTGGAGGGCGGACCCGCGTGGATCCGGAGCGTTCGGGTTGGCGCCGCGATCGATCAACATCGACGCGAGATCGAAATACGCGTTCACGACGGCCATGTTGAGCGCGCTCGTACCATCGGCCGCCGCTTCGTCGACGCCCGCGCCGTTGTCGAGGAGCAGCCTGGCCGCGTCGGCATGATCGTTACGGACGGCGAACAGGAGCGGCGTCGAGCCGCCTTTCGACTTCGCGTGCACGTCCGCTCCGTGCGCGATCAGGATATCGGCGGCCGACGCATTGCCTTCGGAAGCCGCCCACATCAGCGCGGTCTGCCCCTTGTAGGGCTCGACCGCGTTGACGTTTGCACCCGCCTCGAGGAGCAGCTTCACGGCGTCCGGCTTGCCGGTGAGGGAAGCGGTCATCAACGCGGTCTGACCTTCCTCGGATACGGCGTTCGGATCCGCGCCGGCCTTGAGCAGCCGATCGACGACGCGGGCGTTGCCGTTGGTGCAGGCGAGCGACAGCGGGGTGATCTTGTATCGGGTCGCGGCCTTCACGTCCGCGCCGGCGGCGAGCAGCATGTCGATCAGCGCCACATCGTCACGCTGGACGGCCCAGTGCAGCGCGGTGGAGCCGTCGGGGTCCGACGCGTTGACGTTGTTGCCGGGGGCCTTCTGCGCGATGAGCGCGCGGACGGCGGCCGCGTCGCCTTGCTTGACGGCTTCGATGAGCTTCGTGGCGGCCGAGGCGGGGGACGCGAAGAACAGCGCCAAGACGAGCAACGCAGGGCTGAGGGCTGAAGACCGAGCGCTTCCAAGCCCTGAGCTCTTAGCCCTTAGCGCTACATGAACGCGCATAGCGAGAGTGTAATATAACCGCCGAATGCCGTGGCTACTTGTCGCCTGGGCGCTCGCAGCGCAGGCAGCTGACGTCCGGCTGAAGCCGGACGCTACGGCTGCCGCGACTGTCCAGAAATACTGCGTGACGTGTCACAACGACCGTCTCAAGACGGGCGGACTGACGCTGGCCTCCGCCGATCTGGCGAAGCCGTCGGCGCACGCGGAAACCTGGGAAAAAGTCATCCGCAAGCTGCGCACCGCCGCGATGCCGCCCGTCGGCGCCCCGCGACCGGCCCCGGCGGAGTCCGACGCGCTCGCCGGATACCTGGAAGCATCGATTGATCACGACGCGCTCACCGCGCCGAATCCCGGCAGGCTTCCGCTCGTGCATCGGCTGAGCCGAACCGAATACCAGAACGCGATCCGCGATCTGCTGGCAATCGAGACACTGCCAAAAGAGATCGACTACGGGCTGCTGCTTCCGGCAGACAACTCGTCGAGCGGGTTCGACAACCTCGCCGATCTGCTGTTTGTGTCGCCGGCGATCATGGAACGCTACCTCGACGCGGCGGAAAAGATCAGCCGCCTTGCCGTCGGCGACACGAAGGCACCGGTGCTGGTCAACCGGTACCGGCTGCACCCCGAGCAGTGGCAGGGCGCGCGCGTGGACGAACTGCCGTGGGGGACACGCGGCGGCCTTTCCGTGCAGAACCACTTCCCGGCCGACGGCGAGTATCGGATCCAGGTCCAGCTCGCCGCGCCACCCGCTGAACCGCATCAGCTCGAGATCAGTGTTGACGGCGAGCGCGCGCAGGTCGTCACGGTCGGCGGAAACGGCGCCGGACGAGGTCGCCGCGATCCACAGCCGAGGACAGGTGAGCCCGAGCCCGACCGGGCGCTCGACTTCCGCGTCGCCGTCAAAGCCGGCCCGCGGCTTATCGGCGTCACGTTCATCGAGCGCGACGAAGTGCGCGACGAGTCCACGCTGCGCCCGCGCATGCGGTCGCGGGGCACCGAGCCGGCGCTGACGCTCGTCACGATCAGCGGCCCGTACGGGGCGAAGACACCCGGCGACTCGCCGAGCCGGCGGCGCATCTTCTCGTGTTCAACCGACAGCCCCGCGTGCGCCCGCCAGATCCTGCTCTCGCTCACGCGCCGCGCCTACCGGCGGCCGGTGACGGATGCCGACATCCAGGATCTGCTGCCCTTTTACGAGCGAGGCCGCGCGGAATCCGGGTTCGACGAGGGGATCGAGCGCGCGCTCGAGCGTCTGCTTGTCAGCCCGCAGTTTCTCTTTCGCGTGGAGCGACCCGCACCCGATGTTCCCTCCGGCGCCGCCTTCCGGATTAGCGACCTCGAGCTCGCGTCGCGCCTCTCCTTCTTCCTGTGGAGCAGCATCCCGGACGATCAGCTGCTGAACGCCGCCGCGCAGGGCCGGCTGAAAAACCCCGCCGTGCTCGAGCGCGAGGTACGACGGATGCTCCGCGACCGGCGTTCGGCATCCCTTGTCACCAATTTCGCCGAACAGTGGCTGTTTCTCCGCGACATCGAGGCCAAACAGCCCGACGGTCTCGTCTTCCCCGATTTCGACGAAACGCTGCGCGCGGCCATGCGCACCGAGACGGATCTGTTCCTCGACAGCGTCCTGCGCGAGAACCGCAGCATCGTCGACCTGCTGGACGCGAACTACTCGTTCGTCAACGAGCGGCTCGCGAAACATTACGGCATCCCGAATGTCCAGGGCAGCTACTTCAGGCGCGTGACGTTCCCGGACGGCAGCCCGCGAGGAGGGCTGCTCGGCCAGGGCAGCATCCTGACGCTCACGTCCTACGCCACCCGCACGTCGCCCGTCGTCCGCGGCAAGTGGGTGCTCGAGAACCTGCTCGCGGCCGCGCCGCCGCCTCCGCCGCCGAACATCCCGGCCCTGAAGACCGAGGGCGCCGAACCCGGCAGGATGTTGACCATGAGGGAAGCCATGTCGGCGCACCGTGCCAGCCCGGCCTGCGCGAGCTGCCACGCACGGATGGATCCAATCGGGTTCGCGATGGAAAACTTCGATGCGGTGGGCCGCTGGCGGGAGCACGACGCCGGCAGCGCGATCGACGCGTCGGGCGCGTTCCCCAACGGCGTGACGTTCGAGGGCATGGCAGGGCTCAGGAAAGTCCTGCTCGCCGACCGCCGGCAGTTCGTGAACACCGTGGCCTCGAAGCTGCTAATGTATGCCTTGGGGCGCAACCTGCAGTACTACGACGAGTCCACCGTGCGGGGCATCGTCCAGCAGAGCGCCGCCGGTAATTACACGATGGCATCGCTTGTCATGGGCGTGGTGAAGAGTCCGCCGTTTCAGATGAGAAGCAAGCCATGATGTTCATCTCAAAGCTGGCCATCCCGCGTCGAACGTTTCTGCGAGGCCTCGGCACGACGCTGGCGCTTCCGGTTCTCGATGCGATGGTGCCCGCGCTGTCCGCCGCACCGGCGGCGCCCCCGCGGTTCAGCTTCCTCTACATCGCCAACGGCGTCATCCAGGATCAGTGGACGCCGAAAACCGCGGGCGCGAACTACGAACTGACGCCGATCCTCAGGCCGCTCGAGCCGTTCAGGAACGACATCAACGTCGTCAGCGGTCTCTCGCACCTGCAGGCCGACACCTTCGGCGACGGCACCGGGGATCACCCGCGCGCCTCGGCTGCCTGGCTCACAGGGGTTCACGCGTACGATCGGACGCTGCCCGGGATCGAGGTCAAACTCGCGACCTCCGCCGATCAGATCATCGCGCGGCAGATCGGCCGGAGCACGCCGGTATCGTCGCATCGAGCTGTCGGTGGACTACCCCACGCAGGGCGCGTGCGACTCGGGCGACTGCTTCTACGTGAACACGGTGTCGTGGCGTAACGAGACCACGCCGAACCCGACCGAGCTCCACCCGCGTGTCGTGTTCGAACGCCTGTTCGGGGATGGAGGAACGGCGGCCGAGCGTCTCGCGCACATCCGCAAGACGGGCAGCATTCTCGATTCCGTGAGCCAGGAAGTCAGCCGCCTCGCCGGCACGCTCGGCACGGGCGATCGCGGCAAGCTCGCCGAGTACCTCGACTCAGTCCGAGACGTGGAGCAGCGCATTCAGAACGCCGAGCGGCAGGGCGCGCAGACGTTCGAGCTGCCGGACCGCCCCGTCGACGTTCCAGCCGCGTTCGACGATCACGCGAAGCTGATGCTGGACCTGCAGGTGCTCGGCTTCCGGGCGGACGTGACGCGCGTCAGCAGCATGATCATGTCGCGCGAGCTGAGTTCGATGACGTTCGGGCAGATCGGCGTTCCCGAGCAGCATCACGCGGTGTCGCACCACCGCAACGATCCCGAGCTCATCGCGAAGAAAGCGCGCATCGACGTCTATCAGGCGCAGCTCCTCGCGTATTTCCTCGGCAGGCTCAAAGCGACGCCCGACGGCGACGGCACGCTGCTCGACCACAGCCTCGTGCTGTACGGCGGCGGCATGGGCAACGGCAACCTGCATCGCCACACCGACCTGCCGTGCGTGGTCGCCGGCCGGCTCGGCGGCCGGTTCGCGACCGGCCGCCATATCGCGTGCCCGCAGGACACGCCGATGACGAATCTGCTGTTGACGCTCCTCGCGGCCGCCGGCATCCCGCAGGAGAAGCTCGGCGACAGCACCGGCAAGCTGGAGCCCGACCTCCTGTCGCTGGGATAAAACGACTCTCAGTCCGTACTGTCGTACGTAGTCAGACCTTCAGGTCCCTGCCTAGTGCGGCACCGTGTCCGAAGGCCTCGCACTACGTATCGGATCGACCGAGAATCTAGCACCTGAGACTCCAGGCGGCGGCGGATCGACGCCGTACCACAGGTTCATGGTGCCCAGCTCGTCGCGGCCGCAGGCCTTCAGGTAACAAAAGAGCTGCGTCCTGTAAGCGGCGTGTCCGCAGAGGACGAGGTTGACGATGAAGAGGCCGCGGGTGATCTTCGAACCGTCGAAGTTGTCCATCTCGGACCGGAAGTCCGCGTCGGTCATGCTGCCCAGTTCCTTCGCGTAGATGTCCTTCTGGCCGGCGATGACGGCCATCGTCTGGTCGAAGTCGCGCGCCTCGGCGGCTTTCGTCGCAGCCTGCCAGGCCTCCACGATCGAACTTCGACTTCGCGCCCCGCACGAGGTTGGGTCCCATGATGCTCAGGTACCGCAACAGCTCGATGACGCTCCGCTGCTTCGGCGTCGGGCGGTAATCGAGGTTCGAGCGGTCGATCTTGCTCGAAAGGTGGACGAGGATATCAACTTCCTTCTGCAACTGGGCGATGAGCTCGGACTTGACCAGAACCATGACTGCCTCCACGTCGGTGTGAACAACCGTCTATTCGCGGTCCCTATCTTCTCCTGTCAGTCAAGTCCCGTTGGCATCATGCAGGCCTGAAGGCCTGCACTACTTCTGAGACGAGCCGCACTACTTCCGGATCGAAAAGGGCGTCCGCCGAACGTCTCCGCCTTCGGTGATCGTCAGGACGGCATTGACCGCGAGGTGCTCGAGAACGTCCCGGTGCCCACTCGGCCATCGCACCTCGAGGCGCTCGATCTCCCTGGCCGCTCCCACGCCGAAGTGTGCGCGGCGATCGTTCTGCCCCAGGTAGCTCGACCCGGCCTTGATCTCGCGAATCTGGCTCCTGCCGGCGACGGTCGCACGGATCCGCGCTCCGACCCCGTCGCGGTTGCTCTCGCGGCCGATCAGGTCGACGAGCACGGCGTTGGCGCGGTTGCCGCCCTCGTTCCGCAGCAGGTTGGCGGCCTGGCCGTTGTTGGTCACGAGCAGATCGAGATCGCCGTCGTTGTCGACGTCCCCGGCCACGATCGTCCGGCTGACCCTCTCGAGCGCGAACCCGGGCCCGGCGCCTGCCGCGGCATCGGTGAAGCGGCCGCGCCCGTCGTTGTGAAGAAGCAGCTTGCGCTGCGCGTACCTGGACGCCGACTGAAAGTGGCTGGTGTTGTCGAGCACGTGGCCGTTGGCGATGGCGAGGTCGAGGCTTCCGTCGTTGTCGTAGTCGAGAAACACGGCGCCGAAGCCGAGGAATCGGAGCGTCGCGGCAGCCATGCCGCTCGACAGCGTGGCGTCGGCGAACAAGCCGCCTCCGAGGTTCCTGTACAGGTTGTGCGTTTCCATCTCGAAGTTCGTGACGGCCAGGTCGAGGCGTCCGTCGCCGTCGTAATCGCCGAAATCCGTGCCCATTCCAGCCCTGGCCCGGCCGTCGCTGGCCACCGCGACGCCGGCAGACAAGCCGACCTCGCGAAACGTGCCGCGCCCCTCGTTGTGAAACAGGAAGTTCGGCACCAGATCGTTTGCCACGAAGAAATCGACGCGGCCATCGTCATCGTAGTCGCCGAAGACGACGCCGAGGCCCTTGCCGTCGGTTCTGTAGACGCCTGCGGCTCGCGTGACGTCGCTGAAGGTGCCGTCGCCGTTGTTCCGGTACAGGACGCTCGGGGCGCCCTTGTAGACGTCCGGGCGGCAGTACGCGCGCACGCGGCTGTCGCCGCAGGCTTTGCTGTTGTCTTCCGGATCGACGTAGTTCGTCACGAACAGGTCGAGGCGGCCGTCGTTGTCGATGTCGGCGAACGCGCAGCTCGTGCTCAGGGCCGAGCCTCCGACTCCGGCGGCCCCGGTCACGTCGGCAAACGTACCGTCGCCGTTGTTCCGGTAGAGTGCGTTCGCCCCGAAGTTCGTCAGGTACAGGTCTTCGCGGCCGTCGTTGTCGTAGTCCGCCGCGCACGCTCCCATGCCGTACGCGCGGTGCTCAATCTTCGACGCCGCCGTCACATCCTCGAACGTGCCATCGTGGCGATTGCGGAACAACCTCGATCGCGCCTGCGCCGCCACCTTCGGATCGAGCACCGACCCGCCATCAACGAGAAACACGTCGAGCCACCCGTCGCCGTCGTAGTCGAACAGCAGGCCGCCAGAGCCCATCGTCTCGACGATGTGCTTCGAGGGGCTGGCGCCGTTGGTGTGCGTGAAGGTGATGCCGGACTCGGCCGCGATGTCGCGGAACAGCACCGGGCTGCCGTCGAGCAGCGACATCGCGCCGAACCGTGCCGGCGCAGCCGCCGCTGCAAGGATGACGGCGGCAGCCGCCATGCGCCGGTGCCACATCAACGGCCCGGCCCTCGCGCGCGAAGGCGGCTCTCCTTCGCGCGATCGTAGAGCGCCTGCTCTGCCTGACTTTCCTGCCTCCGCCCGAGGGCAGCATACGCCGCCGCGAGCCGCCCGTGGACGCTGGCATCGGCGTTGAGAGCGACGGCCGTTCGGTACGCATCGACGGCCGCCTCGTAGCGGCCCGCCCGTTCGAGCGCGAGCCCGAGGTTGACGTGGTTCGCGGCGACGTCCGGCTGACGAGAGGCCACCTCCTCCAGCAGAATCGCGGCGTCACCGAAATTGTTGTCGTCGATTTTGGCCTGCGCTGACAGCCTGAGCAGCTTCAGCTCCCACTCGAGGCTCGCGGCCGCTTGAGAGGCAGCCTGCAGCCGGCGAAATTCATCGAGAGCCGCCGCGCCTTCGTCGGTTCGTCCCAGGCGCGTCAGCGACGCGCCGAGCGTGTACCGGGCGGCAGCGTGCGCGGGATTGAGCGTCAGCGCGGCCTGTGCCCACTTCGCGGCCTCGACGTAATCGCCCAGGCGCAGCCGGATCTGGGCGCGGCCGGCGCAGGCTTCCGCGTTCATGGGGTCCAGCAGGAGCGCCGCGGTGAACTCGGCGGAGGCTTCCTCGTGGCGGCCGAGCTCCAGGTAGATTTGCCCCAGCTTGCGGTGCGCGTCGCTGTTGTTCGGATTTGCGAGCACCCGCTGTCGATAGGCCCTGAGCGCGCCGTCCAGATCGGCGTCGCTCGTGTAAAGGACGCCGAGCGTGTCGTACAGGTGATCCTGGCCGACCACGGGCGCAAAACCCGCGGCACGCTCGAGTTCGCGGATCGCGTCACCGTTTCGTCCCGCCGACTGGAACAGCAACGCGAGCTGGTAGTGTGAGCCGCCGGCGTCCGGGATGGCGTCGATGGCCGCGAGGAGAATCTGTTCGGCGTCTGCCGGACGTCTCGCCAGCACGAAAACATCCGCGAGCGCCTGCCTGGCCAGGTCGTCATTCGGGTTCAACCTCACGGCCGCCGACAGATACTCGACGCCGCGGTCGTACTGTTCGTCAGCACGGTACGCGAGACCGAGCAGCCGTCGGGGCTCGGGGCGATCCGGATACCGCTCGACAGCCAACGAGGCGTGAGCGATCGCAGACCGCAGATCGCCTCGCCGCAGCGCCGCCGCTCCCTCGCGTAAATCATCGTCCTGCAGGGAAGATCCGGCCCGGGCCGCGGCCGTCCGGAATTCAGCGATCGCTTGATCGAAGTCGCCGTCGGCCAGCCGCGCAAATGCCTTGACATAGGCGGCTGGCGGGAAGAGCGGCGCGACGCCCGCGGACTGCCGCAGCAGCCCCACGCGCACGAACGGTGAGGCAGGCGCGCGGGCCGGCACGTTCGCCTCGGAACGCGTCGCAGCCTGCGACGCCTCGAACCGGCGCAGGGCGCCCGTCGCTGCCGCTTCGTCGCCGGAGGCGATCAACCGCTGCGCGAGACCGTAGGTTGCGGCAGCGTTGCGGGGACTGAGCTTCGCCGCGTTCGAAAAAGCCAGCGCGGCATCAGCCGGACGTTTCGCGAGATCGTAGGCGAGGCCCAGGAGGATGTAGACATCCGCACGCTGCGGATCGAGGGCCCGTGCGGACTGCGCTTCCTTGAGCGCTTCGCGTCCGTTGCCGCGCTCCAGGTACACACCGGCCAGCGCGACATGGGCGTCGGAGCCCCGCTCGGCCGCCTCGAGCAGTATCGCGCGATAGGTCCGGATGGACTTGTCCCATCCCGCGAGCGCCCGCGCCAGCTGATCGACGCCCGTGATGACGGCATTCGCGTCGCCGCCGGACGCGTCGGGGATCGCTTCAATCAGCTGCCGGACGGCAGCAACGAACTGGTTCCTGTCGCGATCGAGCTGTGATGCCGCGGAGACGACCTGGGCCTGTCCGCAATCGGCGGCGCAGGATTCCTGCGGCTGCCCGGCCACGAGGGCCGGGCAGAGGCAGAAGAAGAGGGCAAAGTATTGGCACCTAGAAATCAAGCTGCAGGCTGAACTTCATGAATCGGGGCGGCGCAATCGAACTCGGGATCCGCCAGCCGGAGATCGACGTATCGCGATACGTCGTATTCTCCGTCAGCACGGCGTTCGTGTTGAAGAGATTGTAGATTTCGAAGTTCACGCCCGTCCGCATCTTCTGAATCTTGAAGTTCTTGCCCATGCGCAGGTCGAGCTGATTGCGCCGATCGCCGTAGAGCGTGCCGGGCTCAACGAGGTTCACGGTGACGTTGGGCGCGTTGCCGGCCAGCGGACGGCCGAGCGACGGGGCGACTTCGGCGCTGGAATAAACCTTGTTTGCGGCGATCGCGGGGCCGGGACGGCTGTACCAGAGACCGCTGAAGGTGACGTCGATCTTCGGGATGTTGTAGGTCGCGATCACCTTCCCGTCGGTCAGGAAGTTTTCCTTCTGGTGGCAGTACGGCATGTAATACGGCGTCCCGAGCGGCGCCGCTTCCGGCAGCGTCGCGACAACCGCGCAGTTGTCGGTCTCCGTTCGGCCGCTGCTGACGCCGCCCTGCACGGTGAACCCGCGCCGGAACCGCGCGTTGATCGTCAGGTCGAAGCCGTTCCAGTGCTGGATCTGCTCGCCGTAGTTGCTGGCCAGCGTGAAGTAGTTGTTCTGCGGCACTGTCACCTTGTTCGGGTTGATGTCGTAGATCGGGCCGACGGCGTAACCGCCGCCGTTCGGCAGCCGCGGATCGAGCGGCGCGGTGACGCTGTATTTGCTGTAGTCGGCGGCGGTCAGGTTCAGATTGTCCGTAACGCCGAAGTTGCCGTACCACCGCCGGAAGTACCCGGCGTCGATCGAGACGTTGTTCGTGAGCTGCCGCTGCACGCTCCCGGAGAACTCCCACTGGTACGGCCTCGTCCCCCACCCGTTCAGCACCGCGGGGTCGTAGTTGAGGCTCACGGTGGGCTTCCCGAAGTTCGTGTCCGACACGACGCCGCAGAGATCGCCGCCGGCGGACCGCAGATCCTGCGCCAGCACATTGGTCAGGTCGCAGTCAGGCACGAAATTGCGATTCTGATCGGTCCAGCTTCTCGTGACGATGTTGGCCAGGCGGTTCACGGGGTTCGCCGTGTCGCCGTAGGTGCCCTGCAGGCCCTGCGCGATGACGTATTTATTGATCGACACCTTGAGCGCCGTCTTGCCGTCGCCGAACAGATCGTAGGCCGTGCCGACACGCGGCACGATGTCGGACCAGCTGGCCATCGGCGTCCGTCGGGAACGTGATGTTGCGCGTCGGCGTCAACGGCGCCGGCCCCAGCGTCTGCTCAGGGAAGTAGCTGCTGAAGTGATCGTACCGGACGCCGTAGCTGAGGGTCAGCCGGTTAAGCGTCCACTTGTCCTGCGCGTAGATGCCGAGATCCAGCTTCTGGCGCTCCGCGCGATACAGGGGCGTCGCACGCTGGGTTAATTGGTTCGGCACGCCGTTCAGGAACCGGTAGGTCAGGTGCGAGGTGTCGTCGAACACGTTCGACGTGCGCTGCGCCGTGACGTTGTAGAAGCCGAACTTGAACGAATGGCTGCCGGGCACGTACGCGAGCGACGCCCCGAACGGGATGCTCACGCCGAGCGTCCGCTGGTAGGGCTGCGTCGGCGACGAGATACCGCCGCCCCGATACAACAGGCCCGGAATCGATCCGCCCTGTTCGACGACCGGGGTGAATGAGCGCTCGAAGTCCGTCGCGTCCGGGGTGTACGCGTACTCTTCACGGCGCTCGCCGAACCGCGCTTCGATCAGGATGCGGTTGCTCGGCGTCACCGTGTACGACACCGACTTCAGATCGCTGATCGGATAGTGAATCTGGTTCGCCGCCTCTTCCGAGATGACGGGCGACGTCACGCCGCACTGGCAGCGAAAGTGCTGATCGTAGAAGAAGTTGAGCTTGCCCTTCGAGGTCGCCTGCCAGGTCAGGCGCAGGTTCACGCTGTTCTCCCACGCGGCGTTGACGGCTTTATCCGCCGTATTGGGCGCGTACGTCCACTTCGTGATGTCTCCCGCGTTGAGGTTCCGGAACAGGCCGCCGACGTAATTCTGCTGATTCGTGAAGCGGGCGGAAGTGTAGAACCAGAGGCGGTCCTCCTTCAGCGGCCCGCCGAAACCCGGATTGATATCCGACTGTAGCTTCAGGCTGTTCGGCGTCGCGAGCCCTCTCGCGACCAGGTCCGCGTCGGTGTTGCTGCCCTGAAACGCGGTGTTGGCGCCGGTCGCGAAGAACGTCCCCGAGTACTTGTTGCCGCCCGTCTTCGGCACCATGTTGATCTGGAGTCCGCCCGTGATGCTCTCAGCTGTGACCGCCGAGTAGTCGACCGCCACTTCCTGCGTGCTGCCCATGTTCGGCAGCATGTTGGCGGACCACCCCGTGCCTTCGGTGTTCGCGATCGTCACGCCGTCGATCAGCAGGCGCGTGTCGGAGATGCTGCCGCCATGCACCGACAGCGAGCCACCGGTCGTATTAATGATGTTGGTGCCACCCACGTCGACGTTGCTCAGGTTCACGCCCGGGATCAGAAATGCGGCGACCTGCGGCGTGCGGCCGGTCGGAATGGCGACGAGGAGCTCCTGATCCACGACGCGCTGCTTGGTGGCGCTCTGGATGTCGACGACGGGCGCTTCGCCGGTGACGGTGAGGGTTTCCGACAGCGAGCCGACCTTCAGGTCGGCATTCACCGTCGCGGCGAAGGACCCGGTCAGCTCGATGCCCTCGCGCTTCAGCGTCGAGAACCCGGACAGGCTGAATGTCACGGCATAGACGCCGCCGCGCAGCTGCTCGATCTTGTATTGACCGGCGCCGTCGGTGACGGCGCTGCGGGTTTTCTCAATCAGGGCCGGGCTGGACGCTTCAACGGTGACACCCGGCAGGACGGCGCCGGAAGCGTCGCGCACGACGCCGGCGATCGACGCCGAGCCTTGCGCAGAGGCGCCAGTGGCGGCGCCGAGGATCAGGGCGATCCCTATCAAGATACGTGACGCAGTCGGCACATCAGCCTCCAAAAGGCGCGGCGAATGGTCTATTTTCGTACAGTGAGAGTGGACAGTAAGTCAGACGGTCGGCATTGTCAATTGACACGCATCACCTGTGGCGGCACCGTGGGCCTGCGGGAATCCTGTCGATCGCGCAGTGCCACCTGACCACGCCGGCGCGCGTCACGATCGCCGGCGAGAAGCCTGCGGCGGGCAAAGTGCCGCGCGTGCGCCAGGTGGCCTATCTCGTGCCGCGCGCCCACAAGCCGGCGGTTCTCGACCGCGTTCTGGACATGGAGAACCTGACGTCCGTGCTGGTGTTCTGCCGGACTCGTCTCGAAGTATTGTCGTTGGAAGACGCGCAAGCTGGGCGCCGCCGACGCCGCCACCGTTCGGCGATGACGAAGAAAACGAGAACTGCGGTTACGGCGCCTACCGCGACGGACGTGTTCGCCTGGCCGCTAGTTGCCGCACGATGGTGCGACCATCTGAAGGGAACTGACGCTGATACGACTGCCTTTCTGCTCTTTGTACAAGAGGCCCTTCGCCTCGACTCTCTGCCCCTGGTGCGATTCCGGTTGGAGCCGTGACACGTTCACGAGTTGGAACGTTGCTGCGCCGGGAGGCGTATCCTGAACCGTTCTCAGCATCTGCGCGCTCGACGAGTCCGGACTGGTCGTTGCCATCGCCTCGCTTGACTTCGTTACGATCCAGAGCTTGTCCGGATCTTGCTTGAGGCATCCAACGACCTGAACCAGCGAAAAATTGGCCGGCTCCCGGGTATTCTGCGCGCCACCCTTCCTGACGATCTGAATCTCCCGCAACTCATCGAGATCTGCGCCGAGTTCCTTCGAGCCGGGCGGGAAACCGTTCGACTGGAGCAGATACGCAATGATGTCGAGCTTCACGGAGTCTTCGACATTGGACGGGTAGCCCTGTGGCATCTGGTCGAACACCTTGCTGACGAACTGGTTGAGCCCGCTGAATTCCCAGGCTCTCATGAATCGATCGCCAATCAGCGTCGGTCCGGATCGATCGGAGCCCCCTGCCCCCGGCGCGCCGTGGCACGCGCCGCAGTTGGTTTCAAACTGCGGTTTGCCGCGTTGCGCCTGTTCGCCCGTGAAAACGCCGTCCCAGATTCTCTGGTCGGGCGCCTGTGCGCCAGCGCGGACGCCGCCCGCGAGGACGGTCGTCGCCGCCAGGACACATGCCCGCACCACACGCGATCTACCCAGAATTTTCGCCTGCATCGGACCTGCTCCTCCGGGCCTTCTACTGCGGCGACGCCGCCGGCTGCTGCTCGGTCTTTGGAAGATACTGGCGAATCAGATCGGCGCTCGCCTGACGTACCTTGCTGGCACTCTCGGGCCTGGCGGCGCCGCGTCCACGCCCGCCGGCGCCCAGCGCGAGATCGAGCGCCGCCAGGCCTCTCTTGTTCTTCATGTCCGGGCTGCCGCCATGTTCGAGGATGAACCTCACAATATCGGGACCTCGATTCACGGCGCCGTGCAGCGCCGTATCGCCGTCCGCGTTGAAGGCGTTGACGTCGCCGCAACGCGCCGCACACAGTTCCAGCACCTTGAGGACGTTCTGGTCGGTCACTTTCGAGACTCGCGGCGCCTCGACCTCGATCACGGTGTCGACCGGAGCGGTGCCGACGCCCGCGGCAATCATCAGGACCGTCGTGCCATTCGGCTGAATCATCGTGCCATCGGCGCCGTGGTCGAGCAGCAGCCTGGTCAGCTCCGCGTCACCCGTCTTCACTGCACGCATCAGCGCGGTGCTTCCGGTGCTCAACTGCCGGTCGCCAGGGTCGTGATGCCGGGCGAGGAGCGCCCGCCGGAGTCTGAGGTTCGGATTCGCGCCATGGTCGAGCAGCGACTTGACGATGTCGGCGGCTCGCAGCTTGTCGGTCTGAAACGGCGCCGGCCGGCCGAAGGTCCAACGCAGCGTGTTCATGTCGACTGCAGCGTAGAGCGCCGACATCCCTGATGTGTCGACGACATTCGGGTCTGCCCCTTTGTCGATCAGCACGGCCGCCGTGTCGTAATGGGCGTTGATGATCGCGAACATCAGACGCCGTCGTCCCCTCGGGATCTTTCAGGTCGAGCGCCGCGCCGCGTTCAGCCAGGACGCGCGCCGTATCGACAGCGCCCTGACGTGCCGCATACATGAGCGCGGTACGGCTGCCACGGGGGAACGGGGTGTTGGGACCGCCGCTTCTGGGAAAGCTCAACTTCGGGGTGTCCAGGAGGGTGGAACGCGCATCGACCTCGGCGCCCGCCTCGAGCAGAACACGGGTGACGGCGACATGGTTCTCCGCAGCCGCCCACATCAGCGCGGTTTCGCCTTGAAAGTTCTCTGTCGCATTCGGCTTCGCACCACGTATCAACAGAGCTCTCACGGCATCCAGCTTGCCCGTGCGCGCGGCGGTCATCAGAGCGGTTTCGCCGTCTTCGGATGCGGTGTTCGGATCCGCGCCCCTGTCCAGCAAGGCCGCGATCACCGCCGCGTTGCCGTTGACGGCCGCAAGCGAAAGCGGGGTCACCCCGTATCGATTGGCCGCCTTCGCGTTGGCCCCACCGCGCAGCAGCAGACGGACCGTTTCCACGTCGTCGCTGCGGACGGCCCAATGCAGTGCGGTCGTGCCGTCGGGTTCCGACACGTTCACGTCCGCGTGCTGCTTTACGAGCCGCTGCACCGTCGTGCGATCGCCCGATTTGACCGCACTGACGATCTCCGCGTCAGTGGCCGCCGCACTCAGGCGGATCATCACCACCGCGGCCGCCGCCACCACGAGCAGGCACCAGCGGCCGACGCCTCTGAGCTTTCCGCATTCGGGCTTCATCAGATCTCCAGGCGGCCGTTGCTCACGCCGTGCGCCTGCAGGGGCACGCCGAACTTGTTGACAATGTCGACGAGCAGGTTGGCGTGCGGCGTCCCGGCCGGTGCCTGCAGATGGCGCCCACCCTTCACACCCGCCGCTCCTCCGCCGAGCACCACCAGGGGCAAGCCGATCGGCGAGTGAATGTCGCTGTTGCTCATGCCGCTGCCGTAGAGCAGCATCGTATGATCCAGCAACGAACCGTCACCATCCGGTGTCGACGCAAGCTTCTGCACGAATCTCGCGAACTGCTGGACATGGTACGTCTGGAGCGTCACGAGCCTCGAGAGGTTCACTTCCTCCCCACGGTGGTGCGAGACGTGATGGTGGGGTTCCATGAAGTTGATTTCCGGGTAGATCCGCTGGCTCGCCTCGCGCGCCATCATGAAACTCGCCACCCGGGTGAGGTCGGCCTCGTAGGCCAGCGCGATGAGGTCGAACATGAGACCCGCATGATCCGCGTAGAGGTCGGGAATGCCCACCGGGGTGTCCGGAAGGGCGAGGCCGTTCTCCGCGTTCTTCTCGGCCTTCTGTATCCGCTGCTCGATGTCCCGCACGTTGTCGAGGTATTCCGTGAGGCGGGTACGATCGCGCGCGCCCAGTCCACGATTGAGGTCCGCGGCGTCCTCACGCACGGCATCCAGAATGCTGGCGTCGAGGCGGCGGCGCGCCAGGCGCTGCGCGGCGGTGCCCGGCCGTCCGAAGAGCCGCTCGAACACGACGCGCGGGTTGGTTTCCATGGGCACCGGCATCGTGGGGGTCTTCCACGACATGGTGTTCTGATACGCGCAGCTGTATCCCGTGTCGCAGGCGCCGATGTAGCCGGTCACGTCTTCGATCGCCAGGCCGAGCGAACTGAATTGCGTGTCCGCACCGATCTTCTCGGCAATGATCTGATCGATCGTCGTCCCGACCCTCACATCCTCCGCTTCGGTGCGTTTGGGGGCTGAACCAGACAGGAACGCCGACACGCTGCGGGAATGCGTCCCCTCGGACGGTTCGTTCGTCCCGCTGACGACGGTCACGTGCGAGCGAAACGGCTCGAGCGGTTTCAAGATCGCGCTGAACTCAAACCCGGCGCCAGTGGCAGCGGGTGTCCATTTATCCATCACCGCGCCCATGGGCACGAAGACCGCGCCGAACCGGCGGGTCGTGGCGGCGGTGCCTGCGAGCGCGGTCGCCGCCGGAACCATCGCATCCAGGAACGGCAGGGCGAACGCCGTGCCGAGTCCACGCAGGAATCGTCGACGCGGCAGCGACATCTTGGTGATGAACATAACGCTACGCTCCTTAACCAAAAATCAATGAACGATCTCTCTACCGTGCTCCAGCAACCGCGACCCGCGGCGGCGCCACGTCGGCCTGCGGCGCCGGCTTCATCCGCATCCCAAACGGCGGACTTTTGACAATCCCCGTCAGGATCGATGAGAACTGATAACCGTGAAGGGACGCGTCGCGGACGATGGCCCGCACGGTCGGCATGTCGTAGTAGGCGACCCCGCGCCCCAGTGCATACGTGAGCAGCTTCTCCGTAAAGGTCTCGACGAAGATCTCGGGGTGGCGGAGTAACGCCTGCCGCAGGCTGACGGGACCATCGACCTTCGTACCATCGGCGAGCTGCCCCGAAGTGTCGATCGGTTCGCCAGCATCCGTGGCGCGCCAGGCGCCCACCGCGTCGAAGTGCTCGAGCGAGAGCCCAATCGGATCCATGATCTTGTGACAGCTCGCGCACGCGGGGTTGGCGCGGTGCTCTTCCATCTGCGCCCGCATCGTGAGCGGCTTGTCGAGCGTGTTCTTGTCCTTGAGCGGCGGGACGTTGTCCGGTGGTGGTGGCGGCGGCGTACCCAGCACATTCTCCAGAATCCACTTGCCCCGGCGCACGGGCGACGTGCGATCCGCGAGCGATGTCGTCATCAGCACGCTCCCCTGGCCGAGCAGCCCCACACGATTCGGATCCGTGATGACGACGCGGCGGTAGTGGCTTCCGTACACGTTCGGGATCCCGTAGTGCTTTGCGAGGCGCTCGTTCACGAACGTGTAATTGGCCGTCAGCAGATTGACGACGCTCTGGTTCTCCCGGACGATGCTGTTGAAGAAGAGCTCGGACTCGTGCCGGAACGCCTGGCGGAGGTTGTCGTCGAAGTCGGGAAACTCGTTCGAGTTCGGAATCTGTCCCGGCAGGTTGCGCAGGTACAGCCACTGCCCCGCGAAATTGTCCACCAGCGCCTGCGACCGTGGGTCGGCCAGCATGCGCTGCACCTGACGTTCGAGCGTTCCCGGCGCGTGCAACTGCCCGCTGGCGGCGCTGTCCAGCAGCTCGCCGTCAGGAATGCTGCTCCAGAGGAAGAACGACAAGCGGCTCGCCAGCTCCAGATCGCTGACGCGGAAGACGCTCCCGGGCGCGAGGCCCTCGGGATCCTGCTCGGACCGGAACAGGAACTTCGGGCTGGTGAGCATTCGCCGCAGGGCGGTCGCGATGCCCTCGTCGAAATCCCCCTCCCGCCTGCCCGCCACATAGAAATCCAGGAGCCGCTGCACGTCGACGTCCGTGGACATGCCTCGGTACGCGCGACGGCTCAGCGCCGAGATGATGCGGCGCGCGCAGGGGGTCTCGTCGGCCGGAGCCGACGGCCGGCAGATGAAGATCGCGCGGCGGCTGGGCGTGTCTCCGACGCCCGTGGACTCAAAAGGCCCGGCGACCGTAAACGTGTCCACGTGAGGATAACCGGCGAAGTCGACCGTATCCGAGGAACTCCGTTGCCACGGCTGCAGGCGCCGGCCGCCCTGCACGGCTGGCTTGGCGAGAAACGCCACCGTGATCCTGTGCGGACCGGCGGTCAAGGGCAGGCGCACGCGCAGGCGCTCGTCCACCGCGTTGCCGGTTGTCGTCGGATTGTCGCTCGATGCCGCGATCTCCTCGTTCCCGCCGAACTTCGCGAGATGCACGCGCCTGCCGTCCACGGCGATCTCGAGATGCTGCTCGTACTCGAGGCCCCGCATCGTGCCCAGATTCGTTCGAAAGAGCTTCACGCGAAGGTCGTACTCGCCGTCGAGCGGAAGCGTCGGCTCGACGGCCGTGCCGCCGACGGTTCCCAGGGGCATTCCGTCGACATGCCGGTCCTGCGACGCATCCTGGCGCACGCGGTAGACGAGGGCGGTGGGCTCGGCATTGCGATCCCCGACGGCCATGTCGCTGATTCTTCCGGCCGCCTCCAGATACCGTTCGAGCAACACCGGTGAGACGCCAAGCAGATCGGCGATATTGTCGAAGCCGTAACCGGAATCGTCGGGCGGCAGCAACGACGCGACGTCCACCCGTAACGCCAGCAGGTCGCGTACCGCGTTTCCGTATTCCACGCGATTCAGGCGATGCAGCATCGGCCGGCCCGGATTGGGCCTGGCTGCCGCGCCGTGATCCAGCTCCTGCTCGAGCCAGTTCCTGAGCGCGTCGTGCGTGGCGGCGTCGGGCCGCGGAGACCCCTGGGGCGGCATCATCCCGCCCCGCAGCTTCCGGACGGCCTTTTCCCAGACTTCCGCGTGTTCAGGCACTTCCGACAGACTCATCTTCTCGAACGACACGCCTGACGCCCTCACGCGGTCGTTGTGGCACGTCACGCAGTACTTGACGATGACGGCCGATTGGCGTTCGGGGGCATTGGCGGGTGCCGATGCTGGCTGCCCCGGCGGCGCCGCGGCCCGAGGCACGCCCACCGCCGCGAGGCACACCGCGACGAATACCGCCGTCCGAACGTAAACACATCCACGCATCGCTTGGCCCCCGCGCGTCGATCCCGGTTCAGAAGTCAAACTGCACGCTGATCTTTGTCAAGCGGCCTGACACAATCGACAGCGGTTGCTGCCAGCTGGCGTAGTTGTTGTTCAGTGTCAACGCGGTGTTCGCGTTGAACGCGTTGAAGAGATCCAGGTTCACGGCCGTCCGGGTCGTGCCGAACTTCAAGGTTTTCCCGACCCGGAAATCGAGCTGATTGAGCCGCTCGCCGTACATCGTTCCCGGCGGGACAATCGACACGCTCACGTTGGCGGCATTCCCCGAGAGCGGCCGGCCAAGCGACGGGATGACCAGCGCGTTGGGCACGACATACGTCGCGCTGATCTGGGGACCGGGAATGCTCTGGAACGTCCCGCTCACCTGCACATCAACGCGAGGCACGGAATACGCCCCGAGGAACTTCACCTGCGTCAGGAACGGAGATTCCTGATGACAATACGATTGCGGCAGCCACACGTTCGTGTTCGCGGCGCCCAGGCTGGTGCCCCCGAATGCCAGGCTCCGGATCTTCGCCACGAGGTCGCAGTTATCCGCCATCGTCTTGCCGGTGCTGAGGCCGCCCTGAACCAGCACGCCGCGCCCGAGCCGGGCGTTGACCGTGACGTCGATGCCGTTCCAGTGCTCGATCTGCTCGCCGTAGTCGCTCGCGAGCGTGAAGTAGTTGTTGACCTGCCCCACTTTGTTCGGATTGAGATCGTAGAGGCCGGACACCAGATAGCCGCCACCGCCCGGCAGCCGTGGATCCAGCGGGGCGGTCACGGTGAACGGACTGTAGTCGTTCGGGCTGACCGCCAGATTGTCCGTAACGGCAAAGTTGCCGTACCAGCGCCGGAAATACCCGACGTTGATCGACACGCGAGGGACGAGCTCATGCTGAACGCTCGTCGAGAACTCCCAGCTGTCCGGGCGGACTCCGAAGCCCTGGAGCGCGCGATCATCGTACGACGTTGCTGGCACCGTGCTGCCGAAGCTCGTGTTTGACATCACCCCGCATTCGCCGTTGGCGAGCGGGTTGGTGAGCGAACAGTCCGGCACGAAGTTTCCGCGTCGCGAATCACCGACCGGAAACAAATTGTCGTTCCAGCTCCGGGTCACCATGTTGGCCAGGCGGCCAATCGGATCGGCCTGGTCGCCGTAGACCCCTTGCAGTCCCTGCGCGATGACAAACTTGCCCAGGCTCACTTTGACCGCGGTCTTCCCGTTAGCGAAGATGTCGTAGGCGGCGCCCATGCGGGGCGAGACATCCTTCCAGTTCACAAACGACGACTCCGGAAACGTCAGATTCCGGTTGGGCACGAGCGGCCCCGGTCCGACGGAGGTCGCCGGGAAGTAGTTGTTGAAGTAGTCGAACCGGACGCCGAGATTCAGCGTGAGCCGCGACAGGGTCCACTTGTCCTGCGCGTAGACGCCCAGGTTCGCTCTCAGGTTTTCGCTGTTGCTGTACGGCGTGGCATATTCCGTAATCAGGTTTGGCGTCGTCACCCCATTGACGGTGTTGAACCGATAGGTCACCCCGACGGTGGCTGGCGAATCGTACGTCGCATGGCGTCCGCCCCACGTGTCGCTGAAGCCAAGCTTGAGCGCGTGGGTGCCCGTGACGAATGTCAACGAAGCCTGAGCGCTCGTCGGGGACGTCGTATTCGCGATGAAAGGTTGCGTCGCGACGGCCGTCCCGACGCCTCGGTACAGCAAACCGGTGGACTGCTCGGTGACCGGAATCAAGGTCCGATACACATCGCCCTCGGGCGGCTGTTGAACGACAAAGCGCTCGCCCCGGTGGGAAACGCTGGCGTCGAGCAGCAGTCGGCTGGTCATCGGGGACGACCAGCTGAACGACCCCATGTTCTCGATGGGAAAAGTGTAGGTGCTCGCAGACTCCGGCGAGAGGTTGGCCAGCTGCCGCGCGCACCAGCAGCGCCACTGGTAGTCGTAGAAGCCGCTGAACTTGTTCTTCGCGTTGGCCTGCCAGGTCAGGCGTGTGTTGACGCTCTCCTGCGTCAGCGAGTACAAGCCCCTCACGGAGCTATCCGGCACGTATGTCCACGCATTCGGTTTGCCGGCGTTGGCGTTGCCCACCACCCCGGCGACGTAGTTTTCGTTCGCCACGAACCGGGCCGATGTGAAAAACCACAGCTTGTCCCGGACGATGGGACCGCCCGCCGACGGATTGAAGTCGTAATTGAGTTTGATTTCGTCCGGCGCCCGGAGCCCGGCGGCCTTGAGCTCGGCGGTGTAGTTGCTTGACTGGAACGCGGAGTTGACGGCCGTGCCGAAAAACGATCCGCTGAAGCGGTTGCCGCCCTGGCGCGGAATCATATTGACGCGGACGCCACCGGTCTCCTGGTCCGCGGTCCCCGCGGCATAGTTGATCGTCATTTCCTGCGTGCTGCCCATGTTCGGCAGGAAGTTGCTGGCATTCCCCGTGGTTTCGTTGTTGGCCGTCGGCAGGCCGTCGATGAGGATCCGCTGATCGCCCGGTCGGCCCCCGTGAATCGCCAGTGACGTCGTCGTCCCCGCAAGGCTGTTCGTGCCGCCAACGTCCTGCGCCGTCGAGATGGTCATCCCGGGGATGAGCACCGCGGTGGTAAATTGCGTTCTCGACGTGGGAATGGCGTCGATGACATCGGACCCGAGCACTTGTTGTTGTGAGGAGTTCTGAACGTCAACGATGGGTGAGGCGCCCGTAACGGTGACCGTTTCCTCGACCGCGCCCACCTTCAGTTCAGCGTTGATAGTGGCGGCGAAGGAGCCGGTCAGTTCGATGCCCTCACGTTTCACCCCGCTGAAGCCGGTGAGGGTAAAGGTCACCGAGTACGTTCCGGGCCGCAGATCCACGATCTTGTACTGGCCGGTGTTGTCGGTCGCCACCGTGCGAACCTTTTCGATGAGCGCCGTGCTTGACGCTTCGATTGTGACGCCCGGCAGCACCGCTCCCGACGTGTCCCTGACCACGCCGGCGATCGAAGCCTGGGCGAAGGCCGCCGCCGGCGCAAGAACGACGATCACCGCCGTGAGGATGGCCGCGACCGAACCACTCCGGTGAATCATGCGCAAGTCTCCTTCGGCGGCTGAATGACCGGGCGGCGCCCGAGCGGGGAGCCCGCGACGACGCATCCTACCAACGAAAAACGGGTCTTTCGATACCTGTTAACAGGTATTGCGGGGGAACCTCCCCCTGTGTGACGCTACACGCTGGCGTATGCCAAAAATCCTCAGAAATCGCCCTTTCCGCGTCGGCTGGCCGGGCACGGCCGTCGGCGCCGGGACGTCACTCCTGCTGGCCGGGTGGTTCCTCGCAACGGCGTCGACGACGACACTCTCCGCCGGCCCCCAGGCAACGGGCGCGGTGGCGGGTCGGCCGGCAGACGTCAACGCCGCCGTGGCGGCTCCGCGCGCGACCCTCGATCGTTACTGCGTCACGTGCCACAACGGCAGGACGAAGGCGGCCGGCCTGATGCTCGACGGGCTCGACCCGCAGAACGTGGCAAACGGCCCCGAATCGTGGGAAAAGGTCGTCAAGAAGCTGCGGGCCGGGACGATGCCCCCGCCGAGCGCCCCGCGGCCTGACGATGCCACGCGGGACGCCCTGGCCACCTGGCTCGAGACCGCGCTCGATCGCGCGGGCGCGGCGCACCCGAATCCGGGGCGCCCGGCGCTTCATCGGCTCAATCGCGTGGAATACCAGAACGCGATCCGCGATCTCCTGGCGCTCGATGTCGATGCGGCAGCCCTCCTGCCGCCCGACGATTCGAGCTACGGATTCGACAACGTCGCCGATGTGCTCGGCGTGTCGCCCATCCTGATCGAGCGGTACGTGGGCGCTGCGGAAAAGATCAGCGCGCTTGCCGTCGGCGATCCGGCGATCGCCCCTACGGATCAGACCTATCGTGTCCGCTTCGACCTGACCCAGACGCGGCACATCGACGGCCTGCCCCTGGGCACCCGAGGCGGCACCGTGATCCACGAGACCTTCCCGCTCGACGGCGACTACGTCATCAAACCGAAGCTGTGGCGGACGAATGTCGGGTTCATCCGCGGTCTGGCGTACTCGCATCAGGTGGAAGTGACCGTCGACGGCGAGCGCGTCCACCTCGCGACAGTCGGAACGCCCGAAGATTTTGCGACATCGGTGATGGGCCCGCAGAAGGCCGTCGAGATGATCGAAGCGCGGCTGCAGGTCCGTGTGCCGATCAAGGCGGGCCCCCGGGCGATCGGCGTCACCTTCGTCGAAAAGACAGAGGCAATGTCGCCCACGCTGCTGCGCCCCTACCTCTCGACCCTCGACCCGGTCGATTCCGAAGGCGTGCCGCAACTCGAAGCCGTCACGATCAGCGGTCCCTTGACGGTAGCCGGCCCCGGCGACACGCCCAGCCGCCGGCGGATCTTCAGTTGCCGTCCCGATGCCGCAAAGAGCGAGACGGCGTGTGCCCGGCAGATTCTGTCGTCGCTCGCACGGCTCGCGTACCGTCGTCCAGTCGGCGAGTCGGATTTGCGACCGCTGATCGCCTTTTACGACGCTGGCCGCAAGAAGCGGGACTTCGACGCGGGTGTTCAGCTGGCGCTCGAGCGCCTGCTGAGCGATCCACAGTTCGTGTTCCGGGCGGAGCGCGATCCGGATGATGTCGCCCCCGGTACCGCCTTTCGTGTGAGCGATCTCGAACTGGCGTCCCGGCTTTCGTTCTTCCTCTGGAGCAGCATTCCAGACGAGCCCCTGCTGGCGCTGGCGAGCCGCGGCCGGCTCCGCGAACCCGCCGTCCTCAACCAGGAGGTCGCCCGCATGATGCGCGACCCGCGCGCGCGCTCGCTCGTGAGCAACTTCGCCGGGCAATGGCTGTACCTCCGCAATCTCAGGAACGTGGTACCCAGCAAAGACCAGTTTCCGGAATTCGACGACAACCTGCGCCAGGCGTTCCTGCAGGAGACGGAGCTGCTTGTCGAAAGCGTCATGCGCGAGGACCGCAGCGTGTTCGACCTCCTGACGGCGGATTACACGTTCGTGAACGAACGTCTCGCGCGACACTACGGCATCCCGCATGTCTACGGCAGCCGGTTCCGGCGCGTGCCGGTCGCGAGCGAGGCCCGCCGCGGACTGTTGGGCCAGGGCAGCATCCTCACGGTCACGTCGCAGGCGAACCGGACCTCGCCCGTACTCCGCGGGAAATGGATTCTCGAGAATCTGCTGGGCACGCCGCCGCCGCCGCCGCCGCCCGATGTGCCGGCGCTCAAGGAGAACGCCGAACGTGAGCGTCCGCTGACCATGCGCGAGCAGATGGAAGAGCACCGTGCAAACCCGGCGTGTGCGGCGTGCCACAAACAGATGGACCCATTGGGGTTTGCGCTGGAAAATTTCGACGCGGTGGGCGCGTGGCGCACGACCGATGCCCACAGCGCGATCGACCCGTCCTCGCAACTCGCCGATGGCACCAAAATCGACGGCCCCATCGCCCTGCGACAGATGCTGCTTCGCCGGCCGGACGCATTCACCGGCACGATGACCGAAAAGTTGCTCACATACGCGCTCGGCCGCGGCCTCGAGTACTACGACAGGCCGGCGGTTCGGGCCATCGTCAGGAATGCGAGCCGCGAGAATTTCCGTTTCTCGTCCCTGGTGCTCGGGGTCGTCAACAGCACACCGTTCCAGATGAGGATGAAGGCGGCGCCGGAGCCCGTCGTCGCCAGCGCCGCACACTGAAACTTGGAGCCCCTATGTTTGTCACCAAGATGTCGCTGCCCCGCCGCACGTTCCTTCGCGGCATGGGCGTCACCATGGCGCTGCCGTTGCTCGAGGCCATGGTACCGGCCCTGACGGCCACGGCCCGGACGGCCGCGAATCCCGTGCGCCGCTTTGGCGCGGTTTACGTACCGCACGGCAAGATCCTCGATCAATGGACGCCAGGCGGTGAGGGTGCGGGCTTTGACTTCCCGGCCATTCTCAAGCCTCTCGAGCCCCTTCGCGATCATCTCTGCGTGGTCAGCGGACTGGACGGTCCGAAGGATCCGGCGGCGGGCGGCCACGCCACCGCGCCTGCCATGTGGCTGACGGGCATTTCGCCCAAGAAGACCGAAGGCGTGGACGTCCGGAACGAAACAACTCTCGATCAGATCATCGCGAAGTCCATCGGTCAGGACACGCCGCTCCCTTCGCTCGAGCTCGCGACGGAAGACTTCACGGGTTTCGTCGGCGCGTGTGATGTCGGATACAGCTGCACGTACATGAACACGATCGCATGGGCCGGTCCCACGGCGCCGCTGCCCATGGAGATCAATCCGAGAGTCGTGTTCGAACGTCTCTTCGGCGGGACCGGCACGCTCGAACAGCGTCTGGAGCGCATGCGTACGCGTCGGAGCATCCTCGATTCCGTGTCGGAATCGGCGACGCACCTTCAGAAGGGGCTCGGCGCGCGGGACCGGTCGCGTTTGAGCGAGTATCTGGAGGATCTGCGCGAAATCGAACGCCGAATCCAGCGGTCGGAACGGGACACCGGGGCCGACCTGTCCGTTCCCTCCGCACCGATAGGGATCCCGGACGCCTTCGAGGAGCACGTCGCCCTCATGTTCGACCTGCTGGCGGTGGCGTACCAGGCAGACATCACACGCGTGTTCACCTTCATGATGGCGCGCGACCTGCACAACCGCACCTACCCACAGGTCGGTGTGGACGAGCCGCATCACGGGCTGTCGCACCACCAGAACAAGCCCGACAAGATCGCGCGCTTCGCCAAGATCAATGCGTATCACGTCAGCCTGCTGGGCAAGTTCCTGGACAGGCTGAAGGCGACTCCTGACGGCGACGGTTCCGTCCTGGATCACTCCGTCATCCTGTATGGAAGCGGCATGGGGAACGCGAACGTGCACAGCCACGTATCGCTGCCGTACCTGGTCGCCGGGAGCGGCGCGGGAACGATTCGCGGGGGCCGCCACATCAAGGCGCGCGCCCACGACCCGAGCGGCAACCTGCTCTTGAGCCTCGCCGGCAAGTTCGATATCGCCCGGGACCACATGGGGTACAGCAACGGCCGCGTGGATCTGTAGTCTCGGTTCAAGGAGCACTCACGTGATCGACAAGCGATCAATTGCAGGGGGCGTCGCGGCGCTCTGGCTGGTGTCCAGCGGGATTGCCCTCGGAAGCGACTCGCGCATCGTGTCGGCCGTTCGGGACGGCGACCGGGCGGCCGTACATTCGCTCCTCGCCCAGAAAGTGGACGTGAACGCGGCCGAAACGGACGGCACGACGGCCCTGCACTGGGCCGTGCGCAGCGACGATGCGGACCTGGTCGGGCGGCTCATTCGCGCCGGCGCGAACGCCAACGCCACCAATCGATACGGCGTGACGCCGTTGTTGCTCGCGGCAGCCACCGGAGACGCCGCGGTCGTCAAGGCGTTGATCGCGGCCGGTGCGGACCCCCGCTCAGCCGGACCGGAAGGCGAGACGGCGCTGATGGTCGCGTCCAGGACGGGACAGGTCGACGCCGTTCAGGTGCTCCTGGCCCACGGAGCGGACGTCAACGCGGCGGAGAGCTGGTACGGTCAGACGGCCCTGATGTGGGCGGCGGCCGAAAATCATGCGGCCGTCGTGCAGGCGCTGATCCATGCCGGCGCCGCGCTGAACGCGCGCTCGAAGCTCCTCGGCCCCCCGAAGAGGGATATTGCGGACTTTCGGACGGACAAGAACGGCCTGGCGCTTCAGACTCTGCTGACCACGTTCCCCAAGCAGGGTCTGACGCCGCTGCTGTTCGCGGCGCGGCAGGGCGCCCTGGACGCCGTACGAGCGCTCGCCGACGCCGGGGCCGATCTGAACCTGGGCGACCCGGACGGCATCACGCCGATGATCCTGGCGATCAGGAACGGGCATTACGACGTCGCGGCGGCGCTGGTGGAAAAGGGCGCGGACATCAATGCCGCCGACGCCGCCGGCAGGACGCCGCTCTATGTGTCGGTCGACATGCACTCGCTGGACTGGATTCAGAATCGTCCGGCACCCGCACCCTCCGGCACGCTCGACAGCATCGATGTGATCACACGGCTGCTCGAGCGCGGTGCCAATCCCAACCCGCAGCTCAAGGCAACGCCTCCTGGATGGAAGGGCGATGCGGTCGGCGCTCAAAATACGTTTGGAGGGGTCGTGGCGGCCGGGACCACGCCGTTCATTCGGGCCGCAAAAAATGCCGACACGGCCGTGATGCGCGTGCTCCTCGACCACGGCGCCGACGCGTCGATCACCACGCGCGGCCGCGTTACCCCGCTGATGGCCCTCGTCGGCGGGTTGGGCCGGAAGTACGGTGCGGACCTGCACGTGAGCCCGGAGGAAGAGAAGAACGCGATGGCCGCCATCGCCCTTTTGCTCGACCGCGGCGCCGACGTCAACGCGGCCAACGACGCGGGGCAGACCTCGCTCCACGCCGCGGCGATGCTCGGTGCGAACGGCATCGTTCGGTTCCTGGTGGATCGGGGCGCCAGGGTTGACGCCAGGAACGGTCAGGGACGCACGCCGCGCGACGAGGCCCTCCGCGGGCTGGCGAATGTCGACGGCGCCCTCAACGATCCCCACCCGGACACGGCCGCCCTGCTGGAGGGCCTGATGAAGACGCGCGGCCTCTCGATAGCCCCGGCCGCCACCTCGGCAGCGGTGGAGAGCGCACCGTAAGTGTGGCGTCGAGTTGCCGTCTTCGCGCTTGCGATGGCGGCCGCCGGGGTCACGTGGGGACAAGGCAAAACACTTCGAGACGGCGTCTATTCGGCGAACCAGGCCCGCCGCGGTGGAACCCGCTACGCCGTCTCTTGCGCGCCCTGTCACCTTGAAGATCTGAGTGGAACGCTCGCGGGCGACGCGGGCGCTCCGCCCCTTCGCGGAGAACCCTTCATCCGCTTCATCGACGGGTGGAGCGGGCGCCGCCTCTTCGACTACGTCAAGGCGACGATGCCGGCCGACGATCCGTCCGCGCTGACCGACGAGACGTACCTGGACATCCTCGCGTATGTCTTTCAGGTCAACGGCTTTCCCGCCGGGCCGACGGAACTCGACCTGAACCGCCTGTCGGACATTCGGGTGCGGGACGTCACGAGATGACGCGCAAAATGCTGTCGTCCCTGGTCTGATCGCGGGTAATAATCCACCACGATTTCTTCTGACCATGGCCGATGAATGCGCCCGGGCGGGCATCCGCACCAGATAGGCGACATACACAGGTGTCGACGCGAGCTGTCGTCGCAGTCGTCTTTTCAATACTGATCGGGGCCTTCCCTTCGGCCGATTCCGGCCATACGGATAATCTGCTGGGTGGTTATTCGTTGACCTCCTGGACCGAGGGCGACGGCGTCCCGCTTGGCGCCGTGTACTCCATTGGCCAGGACCACGACGGCTACATCTGGATTGCGACCGACGCGGGCCTGCTGAGGTTCGACGGTGTCCGGTTTACGGCCTGGGACAGCATCGGCGATGCGCCGCTGCCCAAATCGTCCGCTTCGGCACTCTGGGTCGCGCGCGATGGCACCTTCTGGGTGGGCTTCACCAAAGGCGGCGTCCGGCACATCCGCGCCGGTCGCCTCCACGCTGAAGAGCAGCCCCGCGGCGACTTGCCCTCGGTGACTGATCTCATCGAGGACGGACGCGGCACCGTGTGGGCGGTCAGCGACGGTCAGCTCTTCAGGCTTCACGGCCAGCAGTGGGAACGATCAGAGGTGTGGTGGAACAGCCGCGAGCCGAGGGTGCTTCATCTTTTTGTCAGCAGGAACGGCGAACTGTGGATCGGAACCTCCGGGCTGGGCGGCGTTTTCCGCCATGACGAGCAGACCGGGACGTTTCAGCGGATGGCGGCGGGTGCGACCTGGGGCATTGACGAGGACGCGGCCGGCAACATGTGGACGACGGACACCACGGCCGGATTCCGCCGCCTCGGAGAGCTGAACCCGCCCCGACACGCGTTCGAGTCGAGCGGGTACCGTCTGAGCCACGACCGCCAGGGGAACCTGTGGGTTGCAACGCTCGGTGACGGGTTGTGGCGCGTGCGCGTCAAGGCGGGCACAGCGCCGAGCATCGAGCGGGCGGCGCTCAGAACCGGGCTGTCCAGCGATTCGGTGCAGTCGTTGCTCGAGGACCGCGCCGGCAACATCTGGGTGGGCACGACCGGCGGGCTGCACCGGCTGACCGAGCGCGCGCTGCTGCCCGTGGAGGATGTGGGCTTCGTCGTGGACGTCGTGCCGTCCGAGGCCGGCGGCGCCCTGGCGGGCACGACAGGCGGCGTGGTGAAACTCGCGACGATGCCAGGGCAGGAGCGAACCGCGCGAAGCGCCCTCGGTGGCCCCGGTGTGCGCGCGCTCCACACTGAACCCGACGGCACGTTATGGATCGGCACCAACAGCGGCGTGTGGTATCTGACGCAGGGCGTGTTGCACGGTCCCGTCTCGCCTGGACCCACAACACCGACCACCGTGATCACGTCGGCCGCCGGAGGCGGCGTGTGGCTCGGCTACAACGACTGGCTGTATCGCTATCAGAACGGCACGGTGAAGCCGCTCGCGATTCCTCCGGGATACAGGGTGAACCGGGTTGCGGCCGCCGAGAGCGACAGCGCGAAGCGGCTGTGGCTTGCCTTCGACCAGGGGGAAATCGGCGTCGTCGAACCTGACGGCCGATTCCACATGCTGGGAGCTGCGGAGGGTCTGCCGCGCGGCACCCACGCCACGGTCACCGACTTCTTCGAAGATCGAGATCACTCGATCTGGATCTCCGGCACCGGCGGCGTGACCCGGTTCGCGGCCGGACACGCGATCACGATCGACGAACAAAGCGGCCTGCCCGCCAACCGAGTCTGGTCGGTCGTCGACGACAACGACGGGTACCTCTGGTTGAGCGTCGATCGCGGGCTCATTCGAGTGAGCCGGCAGGAGATCCGGGAGGCAGCCGCCGACCGTTCGCATCGGCTGCGATACAAGCTGTACGACACCCTGGACGGGTTGGCCGGCGCGGCGCTCGGCAACATCCGCTCCACGCGTGGTCAAGACGGGCGCCTGTGGTTCGTCAGAGGCGGCGGCCTCACCGAGGTCGATCCCAGGGCTCTGGACCACCTCGACGCCTCGACGAACGCTCCTGTCCGGATTGAGGCCATCGTCGCCAACGAGCAGCGGCTGATGCCGACATCTCAAGTTGCGCTGCAGGCGGGCACACGCCGCCTGCAGATCAGTTACACGGCGATGGTGCTCACCGCATCCAACAGGATCCGGTTCCGCTATCGGCTCGACGGATTCGATACCGACTGGGTCGACGCGGGCGCCCGCCGCCAGGCGTTCTACACGAACCTGTCACCGGGCCGCTATCGCTTCCGCGTCGAGGCCAAGAGCGACGACGGCGCGTTGAGCACTTCTACAACGGAGTGGGACTTCGCGATCCTGCCGGCCTTCTACCAGTCCTACTGGTTCTACGGCGCATCGTTGGCGATGATGGCGACCGCGGTGGGCCTCGCGTGGCGCGTTCGCGTCCACCGCGTTCGTCGCGAATTCTCGCTCGTGCTCGCGGAGCGCGCGCGGCTCAGCCGTGAGATCCATGACACGCTACTCCAAAGTCTCGTGGGCGTGGCACTGCAGTTCGATGCGATCGCCGGCACGCTCGACCAGTCGGTGTCAGCCGCGCGGCAGGAGCTCGTGCGGATCCGGCGTCATATCGAGGCCTACATCCGCGAAGCGCGGCAATCGATCTGGGATCTGCGGTCTCCGGTGCTCGAGACGCACGATCTGCTCGCGGCGCTCCGCGAGTTCGGCAAGCAGGCCGCATCGGGCGCCGCGGTGCGTTTCGCCGCCACGGCAACGGGGCCGTCGCGCGAATGCCCAGCCAAAGTCGAGAATCAGCTGCTGCGCATCGGGCAGGAGGCGATTACCAACGCCGCTCGACACGCACGAGCCACACGCATCAACGTCGAACTGCGTTTCGACGAAACCACGGTCGTGCTGCGCGTGTCCGACAACGGATGCGGCTTCGAGTACGGGACCCAGACGCCTGAAATGGGCAATCACTACGGGCTGATGACCATGCGGGAACGCGCTGAGGAATTAGGAGGCCGGTTCACCGTCGTCACGGGCGTCGGCTGTGGCACTGTCGTCGAGACGGTCATTCCGAGTGCGGCCAACTGACATGCCTGCCGCCCCCATCCGTGTCCTCTGCGTCGACGATCATCGCATCGTCCGTGAGGGGATCGCGCTCATCATCGCGCGCGAGCCGGACATGGAAGTCGTGGGATCGGCCGGCACGGGCGAAGAAGCCGTCGCCGTGTTCCGGAGGGAACGCCCCGACATCACGCTGATGGATCTTCAGCTGCCGACCATGACGGGCCTCGAGGCGATCGTGGCCATCCGGCAGGAATCCCCCGAAGCGCGCGTCATCGTCCTGACCATGTATGAAGGCGACGAGGACATCCACCGCGCGCTCACGGCAGGTGCGGCGACGTATCTGCTGAAGGACACGATCTCCGACGATCTCATTCGATCCGTCCGCGAGGTGCACGCGGGCCGGCGCCCGATTCGTCCCGACGTCAAAGCGCGGCTCGACGAGCGCGCCTCGGGACCGACGCTGACGCCACGGGAGATCCAGGTGATGGAGCTGGTGGCAGAAGGGAAACGGAACAAGGAGATCGCATCGTCGCTCGAAATCAGCGAGGAGACCGTTCAGGTGCACCTCAAGAATATCTTCTCCAAGTTGAAAGTCACCGAGCGGACGACTGCACTGAACATCGCCCTCCGCCGCGGCTTCGTTCATATCAAGTAAGTTCCGCGGCCGGATAGACATCCCTACTTCTTCGGCACGAGCCTCACGATCTTCCCCATGTTGCCGTCCGTCAGCACATAGAGCACGCCGTCGGGTCCTTCGTTGACGGCGCGGATTCTCGCATTGAGCTCGGTCAGCAGGCGCTCCTCGCCGACGACGCGATCGTCCTTGAGGGCGAGGCGCACGAGAGCCTTGCCGGCCAGCGTGGACACGAACAGATCACCCTGCCACGCCGGGAACAGCTTCCCGGTGTAGAACGCGATGCCGGCAGGAGCAATGTCCGGCGTCCAGAAATACACCGGCTGCTCCATTCCCGCCTGGACCGTCTTGTCGCCGTTGATCGGCTTGCCGGTGTAGTCGCGCCCGTAGCCGATCACGGGGAAGCCGTAGTTCCTGCCTTTGGCGACCGCGTTGATCTCATCGCCGCCGCGCGGACCGTGCTCGCTTGTCCAGAGTGCCCCGGTCTTCGGATGAATGGCCAGGCCCTGCGGGTCGCGGAACCCGAGCGCGTAGATTTCGCCGCGCGCGCCGGCTTTTCCGACGAAGGGATTGTCTTTGGGAATCGTGCCGTCGGCGTTGATGCGGAGCACCTTGCCCATCAGGCTGTCCGTCTGCTGCGGCTGCATCCAGTCCTCCGACTTGATGCCGAGACCGGCGGGGACCGTCGTGGCGATGAGCAACGTGCCGTCCTTCGCCTGAATCACACGTCCGCCGGTGCCCTCGGCGTCCAGCAGGTCCTTGACGTCTTCGAGACGCGTGTCGTCCGACGAAATCTTCGCGCTCGCGATATGCACGTGCGAGGGCGTGCGCTGCTTCGCCGCGTCGATACCTTCCGGCAGGACCGCGTACGCCAGGTAGATCGTCCGGTTCGTGGCGAAGTGGCTGTCCGGGGACGCCGAGTACAGGCTTTGTCCGGCCGCATACATGTTCGGCGGCATGCCGCCGAGCGGGCCCGACAGCTTGCCGTCCTTGCTGACGATCCGGATGCGGCCGTTCTTCTCCGCAACCAGGATGCGGCCGTCGGGGAGAAACTGGAACCATCCCGCGTTTACACCCTCGACGACCGTCTGCACGTCGTACGCCGCGGTCTTCGCGGGCACCGACGCACGCGTCTGCCCGAGCCACTGGGGAACCGGCTGGTACCCGTCGGGCGCGGCGCTTTCGCCCGCCGGCTGCGCGCCCTGCGCTTGCGCGGGCGGACGCGGCACCGGACGAGCCGTCTGCGCATATGCCCAGCACCCACAGCGACGCACACAGCACTTGCAAGCAACGAATCTCGAATCATGTAGCCTCCACGATCAGACGGCCACGGACACGAGATCTACTCTTCCGGACAGAAGAATTCTCTGCCTCTCTGCGCCTCTGTGGCATCGTCCGTATTCAGAATCCAACATTCTCTCGTCCCTTGAGTCGCAGCATCTCGCGGGCTTCCTCGGGCGTCGCGATGTCGATACCCATCTCGTCGAGCATCGCCCTGACCCTGGTGACCTGCTCGGCGTTCGACGACGCGAGCCGGCCCTTGTCGATCCAGAGACTGTCCTCGAGGCCGACACGCACGTGGCCACCGAGCTCGGCCGCCTGCCGGCAAATCGACATCTGGTGACGGCCGGCCCCGACGACCGACCACTGGTACGCGCCGCCGAACAACCGATCGGCCACCCGCTTCATATAGGCCACGTCCTCCGGATGCGTGCCGATCCCGCCGCGAATACCGAACACGGACTGGACGAGCAGCGGCGGCGTGAGCAGGCCGCGATCCAGGAAATGCGCGGCCGTGTACAGATGGCCGATATCGTAGCACTCGAGCTCGAACCTGGTGCCGTGGCCGCCACACAACCGCAGGATGTCGGCGATGTCCTTCAAGGTGTTCTTGAAGAAGCCGGCTTCGCTGCCCGCCAGGTACTTCGGCTCCCAGTCCCACTTCCATTCGCGGTAGCGCGCCAGCATCTCGTACAAGCCGAAGTTCATCGTGCCCATGTTGAGCGACGCGACTTCCGGCCGCAGCTGCAGCGCGGGCTGGAGCCGCTCCTCGACGCTCATCGCCTGCGACCCTCCGGTCGTGAGGTTGACGATGACGTCCGAGGCCGCGGCGATGGCCGGAAGAAACGCGCGAAACCGATCGGGATCCTGCGTGGGCCGGCCGTCGCGGGGATCGCGTGCGTGCAGGTGCACGATGGCCGCGCCCGCGTGCGCCGCGCCGACGGCGCTCGCGGCAATCTCGTCTGCGGTCACCGGCAGGTGCGGCGACATGGTCGGCGTGTGAATGGCGCCGGTGACGGCGCACGTGATGATCGCCTTACGCCGCAAATCGCGGCTCCGGCAAGCCCCGAACCCCGAGGCCGGTGACTTTGAACAGGCTGCCGGCCAGGAACTGCGGCCTCGCCTCCTTCGCGAACAGGTCGTGCACGGCGGGATGTTTGACGCGGGCCATCGACGTCACGTAGAGCTCGTCGAGCTTGTCGCCGCCGAACATGCAGCTGGTGATGTTGCGAACCGGCATGCCGATGCGGCGCTCGACGGTGCCGTCAGGCGCATAGCGAACGAGATCGCCGGAAATCAGCTGCGCGTTCCACACGCAGCCGTCCTCGTCTATCGTCGAGCCGTCGGCCACGCCGGCATCGTCCCGGAATACAGCGAACACCCGTTTGTTCGCGAGGGATCCCGTCGCGATGTCGTAGTCGTACGCCCAGTACTCGCCCTGGAACGTGTCGGCCAGGTAGAACGTCCTGTCGTCGGGACTCCAGCACGGGCCGTTCGTGCAGATGATGCCTTCGTCGACCCGCGTGACCGACAGATCGGGGTCGAGCCGCCACAGGCTGCAGATCTTCAGCTCCTCTTTGTCGTCCATGCCGCCGGCGAAAAAACGTCCGCGGCGATCGCATTTGCCGTCGTTCAACCGCGATCGCGGCTGGTCGCCGTCCACGGGTGAAATGAGCTCGAGGCGGCCGCTCGCGAAGTCGAAAAGGTAGAAACCATCGGCCAGCGCGAGGACGGCGCCGCCGCCGCGGCGAAGTGCCAGCGCGCCGACGTCGTGGTCAAGCGACCAGTTGCGCGTGGCGCCTGTCCGCGGGTCCAGCCGCCAGATCGACGGGTTGCCGACGCGCCGGCCGGTCCCGTCCAGCCAGTACAGGCAGCCGTCCTCGATGTCCCACACCGGGCCCTCGCCGAGGTGGTTCCCGCACTCGAGCACGCATTCGATCTTCATGTCTGTCAGTAGCGCGGGGCTTTCAGCCCCGCGGCGGCGGCCCTGAAAGGGCCGCCCTACTTCCGGTCCTCCGCCGCGCGGGCGCCGGCGAGAATGTTCGGCAGGCTGTAGTTGCCCTCATGGCAGGCGTACTCGAAGATCGGCTCGCGAGTACGTGTCATCGGGAACTGCGACGGTCCACGGTTTGATCCACGTGATCGGATCATCGACCGTGAATTCGTACAGCAGCGTCTCGGCGTCCACCCGCCTGAAACGCTCCACGAGATGGAGCGACGGGCTCGCGCTGCGGAAGACCGCCGGCCTGAAGTTCGTCGTGTCGACGATCAGCGTATCGCCTTCCCATCGCCCGCGAGACACCCCCATCCACTGCCGGATGGACGATCCGACACGCGATCGGTCGTCGAACGGCACGATGCGGTGCTCGTGCACCATCTCGTTCACGATCGCCATCGCGTCCGGCGTCTGAAAAATCTCCATGTTGTTGTTGTACGCGCCGGGAATCATCGGCGGGCCGGTCACGGTCCATCCCAGGCACCGCTCCTGAAGCGGGCGATCCAGGTAGGAATCGAAACTCAGGCCGCGCGCGCCGCCCTCGTACTCGCCGTTTGCGGTCCACAGCCCGCGCTTGTCTTCGGACGCGCGCCGCCCTTCGGCGGTGAGTGCCGGGATCTGGCCGTCGGGTGGGTCGATGAGCAATGATGTCCGCCGCGTGCCGACGACCTTCGCGCCGTACTCCCACCAGACCTGGTTGTAGGCGCGATCGAGGTCGGTGCGGCCGTCCGTTCCGCGCCCGGTTGGTCCCTCTTCGTCGCGCCGATCCCGGTTCTGGACGGTCAGCGTGTCGCGTTCGTAGGCGGCGGCCTCGGCCGCCGTGAGGAAGGCCTTGCCGGCGAACTCAGCCGGGCGTTCGAGGGGTGTCAGCGTCGCATAGCTCCAGATGCCCTGCAGGTCGGGCCGGCCTTCGCGCGTGCGCGGCGGCGCGCCCCGGCCCTGCGCGAAGCCCACGAACCCTGCCGATGCGGTCGACGCCAGCGCGAAAGCCGCAACCCATATCCGACGTTGTGGAAGCGTCATGTGCCCACCCCGCCAGAGGATATGGCACAATCCGCAGAATTGAAATGGAGGACCGCATGCTTCGCATCCCAACGTCCTGGCTCGGCCGCGTGTCGCTGCTCGCCCTCGCCGCCGCGATGCTCGCCGGCACCGTCGGCGTGTCCGCAGACCTCGACCCCAAGGCGATCACCGTCCAGCTGCCCAAGGAAATCAAATGGACGAAGGGCAACGGATCGGAGAGCGCCATCCTCGTCGGCGATCCCTCGAAGCCGGGCCTCTACGTCGTGCTCCAGAAATGGCTGCCGCACAACAACAGCCGCCCGCACTCGCATCCAAACGATCGCTACATCACGGTGATCTCGGGCACCTGGTGGGTGAACACCGGCCCGAACTACGATCCCGCCGGTTTCAAGCCGGTGCCGGCCGGCAGCTTCGTGGTCCACACCGCGAAGGAAATTCACTACGACGGCGCGAAGGACGAGGAATGCGTGCTGCAGATCGTGGGCATGGGGCCCGCGACTTCAACCCCGGCGACCCCGGCGACGGCGCCGGCGAAATAAGTTGCTCATGAAACGCAGGACGCTCGTCGGTCTGTTCGTCGCCGCCCTCTCGCTGCAGGGCGCCTGGGTCGTCTACACGCAGTCGGCGAAGCCGCCGGGCCCTCTCCGCATCGAGAAAGTGAAGGGCGACCTGTACATGATTTCCGGCGAGGGCGGCAACGTCGCCGTCTACGTGACGAGCGAGGGCGTCGTCCTCGTGGACGACATGTTCGACAGGAACCACGCAGACATCCTGGCGCAGGTGAAATCGATCACGGACAAGCCGCTCAAATACGTCATCAACACGCACCAGCACGACGATCATGCCGGCGGCGACTTCAAGATGCTGCCGATCGCGGAGGTCATCGCGCACAAGAACGCCCGCGCGAACCTCGAGCACATCCGGCAGCCGTACTACGAGGACACACCCGGCACGCCGATCGGGCTGCCGCGCGTCACGTTCACCGACGAAGCGTCGGTGTTTCTCGGCGGAAAGGAGATCCGCGCGAAGTACTTCGGCCGCGGGCACACCAGCGGCGATGCGGTCGTGTATTTCCCCGATCTCAAGGTCGTCCATACCGGAGACCTGTTCCTCGGCCGACGGCCTCCGTCTCCGGCACGTGACGGCGCCCCTCCCCGGCCGCGGCCGCCCGGCGTGAACATCTACGTGGACTACGCCCAGGGCGGCAGCTTCTACGACTGGACGAAAACACTCGACGGCGCGCTGACGCTCGACTTCGACACGGTCCTCCCCGGACACGGGCCCGTGTCCACCAAGGCCGACGTCACGCAGTTCCGGGCGGACGTCGAAACGATGCGCACTCGCCTCGCCGACATGATCAAGCAGGGCAAAACGAAGGACGACATGGTGAACACGCTCGAAGCCGACTACGGCTGGCGGGCGAAAGGATGTCCTCCGAGCCCGCCGACTCCGGGATGTCTGCAGTTTCAACAATCCGATGCGATGTTCGCGGAGTTGAAGCAAGGGCGGCGGTAAGATTGGCGTGATGTCCGAGCAGTACTGGCGTCTGGTCGAGCAAGCGCCGGACGCCATCTTCATCAGCCGCGACTACCGAATCACCTTCCTGAACCCCGCGGCCCTGCGGCTCTGCGGGGCATCCGCTCCGGACGAATGGCTGGGCCAGTCGATGCTCGACGTGGTACATCCCGACAGCCGCCCCCGCCTCCGCGAAACCCTGGATCTCTGGATGGCGGGGCGGCACTCGGCACCGGTCGAGGCGCGCGTTGCGCGTCCCGATGCGCCGGACAAGGACAAGCACGTCGAGATCGCCGGCGCCCGGCTGGACGACGGCGTCGGCGGCGACGTTCAGCTCGTCGCGCGCGACATCACGGAGCGGCGGCGCATCGAGGCCGCCCTGCGGGAAAGCGAGGAACGGCTGACGCTGGCGTTCGCCGGCGCGCAGGAAGGCATCTGGGACTGGAATCTCGAAACCGATGCGGTGTTCTACTCGCCGCGCTGGAAACAGATGCTCGGCTACGCCGAACATGAAATCGAAGCGCACGTCAGCGCGTGGCAGCGCGTGCTGCACCCGGACGACAAGGCGCTGGCGCTGCAGCTGAACGCGGGCGTGCGGCGCGGCGAGCGGTCCTACGAGGGCGAGTTCCGGCTGCGGCACAAGGACGGCCATTACATCCACGTGCTCAGCCGGGGGTTCCCCGTCCGCCGCGGCGGCGGTCCTGTGGTCCGCATCGTCGGCACGCACCTCGACATCACCGGTCGGAAGCGGACCGAAGCGGCGCTGCGCGAGAGCGAAGAACGGCTGACGCTCGCATTCGCCGGCGCGCAGGAAGGCGTCTGGGACTGGAACCTCGAAACCGGCGCGGTCGTGTATTCTTCGCGCTGGAAACAGATGCTCGGCTACGCCGACGAAGAGATCGAGCCCAACGTCGGCGCCTGGGAGCGCCTCCTCCACCCGGAGGACAAGCGGCGCGCGCAGGAAGTGAACGACAGCGTCGTCGACGGCGCGTCGACCTACGAGGGTGAATTCCGCCTGCGCCACAAGGACGGCCACTACATCCACGTGCTGTCGCGCGGCTTTCCCGTGCGCCACGGACCCGGAGAACCCGTCGTGCGCATCGTCGGCACGCATTTCGATCTCACGGAGCGGAAACAGGCGGACGCCGAACGGGCCCGCACCGATCTCCTTTCGCGGCTCGTCTTCGCGCAGGAAGACGAGCGGCGCCGCATCGCGCGCGAAATGCACGACCAGTTCGGCGAACAGCTCACGGCACTTAACCTGCGCGTCAGGCTGCTCAGGGAGGCGTGCGGGGGCCGGTCCAACCTCATCGACCAGGTCGCGGCCCTCGAAGAAGTGGCGCAGCGGCTGGACCGCGACGTGGATCACCTCGTCTGGGAGCTCCGGCCCACGGCGCTCGACGACCTGGGCCTGCGCGCGGCCCTCGCCAACTACATCAAGGACTGGTCAGCCCGCGTGCGCGTATCGGCCGAGCTGCACACGACGGGTCTGCTCGACGATCGGCTGCCGTCGGAAACGGAAACCGCGCTGTACCGCATCGCGCAGGAAGCGCTCACCAACGTCGCCAAGCACTCGAAGGCAAAGAACGTCGAGATCATCCTCGAGCGGCGTTCCGATCACGTCGTCCTGATCGTGGAGGACGACGGCGTGGGGTTCGAGCCAGGCGGAGCGCCGGGCCCAGCCGACCAGGGGTTCGGGCTGCTTGGGATGCGGGAGCGAGCGGCGCTGATCGGCGCGACCCTCCAGATCGAATCGGCGGCTGGATCGGGCACGACGATCTTCGTGCGAATGGCGGCCGGGGCACCGGCAGGCGGGGCGGCCGGCCATGCGTGACCGTGACCGCACCGTGCCGCTGCGCGTCCTGCTGGCCGACGATCACGTGACGGTGCGTCACGGCCTGAAGCTGCTCATCGACGCCCAGTCGGACATGAAAGTGGTGTCCGAGGCCAGCGACGGCGACACGGCCGTCAGGAATGCCGTCGCGCTCAAGCCCGACGTGGTCGTGATGGATATTTCCATGCCGGGCACGAACGGGCTCGCGGCGACGCGCACGCTGAAGAAGCAGCAGCCGGGCATTGCCGTCATCACGCTGACGCGTCACAGCGACGATGCGTACCTGCAGGAGCTGCTGAGAGCCGGCGTGTCTGGCTACGTGCTGAAGCAGAGCGCTCCGAACGAACTGCTGCAGGCCATCCGCGCAGCGGCCGCCGGCGGACAATATCTCGATTCCACGTTGACGGCGCGCGTCACCGCCGGATTCCTTGCGCGCGAGGGACGGACCGTCGACAAGCCGGCCGCCACCCTGAGCCAGCGGGAGGCCGAAACGCTGAGGTTGATTGCGTCCGGCTACAGTAATAAGGAAATTGCGGGAAGACTGACGCTGAGTGTAAAAACGGTCGAAGCGCACAAGGCCAACGCCATGCGCAAGCTCGGTCTGAACGGCCGTATTGACATCGTGAAGTACGCGCTCTTACAAGGTTGGCTGCACAACTCCTGATTCTGTCGAACTAGGGATCTTCCCTGACCGCACCCGCGGTTTTCCCGATAGCCACGCCCCCGCGCGAAGCATAAAGTTCGCGATGGTGAGGCTTCCATGGAGAATCCGACCACAGACTTCGCGAGCGCAACGCGGCTGGCTGGTGCGATGGAAACGTTCTCACAGCTTCCCGAGGATTGCCGCGTCGCGCGCGCCGCAGGCGTCAACATGCTGATCGTTGTTCCCGAGAGGACCAGTGGCTTCGCGGAACTCCTTATGGGGGAACTCGCCACGCCCGTGGTCTCGTGGCGGCCGGGCGAGCGGCTGATGCTGCCGCAGCCCGCGCAGACCGGCACGCTCTTCCTCCACAACGTCGGCTCCCTCTCGCTGCTCGATCAGCGGTACCTCGTCGAGTGGCTGGAGCGCGCCGCGGGCCGCACCCAGGTCGTCAGCACCACGCCGGTGGCGATGCTGCCGCTGGTGCAGGCGGGCACCTTCCTTCCCAGGTTGTACTACCGCCTGAACACGGTCTGCGTCGATCTGAACGTGACCGTCTGAAGCCAGTCGGCCATAATCTGGGCCGGATGGCCGGTCCCGTCAGCAGCGTCATTCACGTTTCGAACATCCGGAAGACGTACGGCCGGACCGTCGCCGTCGACGACGTGTCGTTTGACGTCCAGGACGGCGAGATCTTCGGCCTCATCGGACCCAACGGCGCCGGGAAGACCACCACACTCGAGTGCATCGAAGGGTTGCGTACACCGGATCGCGGCACGATCGCGGTGCTCGGCCTCGACCCCGCTCGCGACGCCGCGGCGCTGAACGCGCGCATCGGCGTTCAGCTGCAGGAAGCGCAGCTGCAGAAGCGCATCAAGGTGTGGGAGGCGGTCGATCTGTGGGCGTCGCTCTATTGCACGACGGTTGACGGCAACCGCCTGCTCGAGCAGCTCGGCCTCGCCGACAAACGGAACGCCTGGTTCATGACGCTCTCCGGCGGTCAGAAGCAGCGGCTGTTCATCGCCCTCGCGCTCATCAACGACCCGGAGGTCGTCTTCCTCGACGAGCTGACGACAGGGCTCGATCCGCAGGCCCGCCGGGCAATCTGGTGACCTGATCCGCGGTATCCGCGACCGCGGGAAGACCGTGTTCCTGACCACGCACCTCATGGAGGAGGCCGAGCGGCTCTGCGATCGCGTCGCCATCATCGAGCACGGACGAATCGTGGACGTGGACCGCCCCGCTCGCCTCGTGGACCGGCACTGCCCCGAGCGAAGCGTCGTGCTCGTGACTGCGGACGCTGCGGCGCACGATCGGCTTCGCGCGATGCCGCGCGTGCACGAAGTGACCCGAGACGACGATCGGATCACGGTTCGCGGCCGCGGCGACGATCTGGTGGCCGAAGTCATCACGTGCCTGTCCGAGCATGGGATCCGGGTGACCGACTTCCGGACCGGCACTCCAAACCTCGAAGACGTGTTCCTGAAGCTGACGGGCCACTCGATTCGCGACTGAAGGAGGAGATGCCGTGCGCGGTTTGCTGAAATTGACCTGGCTCGAAATCAAGATCTTCCTCCGCGAACCGATGGGAGCCTTCGGGACAATCGCGATGCCGGTGATCGCGTTCATCGTGCTCGGGCGAATCGCAGGCGGCAGCCTCGCGCGTCTCTCGCCGGCCTCGAGAGGCGGGACGCTCGTGGCGGTCAGCTTCCCGGTCTTCTCGACGGTGCTCATCGCGATCAGCGCCGTCCTGTCGCTCGTGACCATCATCTCGATCTACCGCGAGGGCGGCATCCTCAAACGGCTGCGCGCCACACCGCTCAGTCCGCTGACGATTCTCACCGCGCACGTTCTAGTGAAGCTGCTGCTGACGGCGACCACGCTGGTGTTGATGGTTCTTGTCGGCAAGCGGTACTACCCCGTTGGAGTCGATGCGCCGCTGGCCGGATTCACGCTGGCCCTGCTGATCAGCACGCTGAGCATCCTGTCGCTCGGTTTCCTGATCTCGAGCATCGTGCCAACGGCGCGCTTCGCCCAGCCGCTCGGCGCGATCATCCTCTACCCCATGATCGCCGTCTCGGGTCTCTTCGTGCCGATCGCCTCGCTGCCGCCCCTCATGCGCGGCCTCGCGCGGTTCCTGCCACTCACCTATGCCGTGTCGCTGCTGCAGGGGATCTGGACACACGAGGCGTGGTCAGACCACCTGGGTGATATCTCGGCGCTCGCTCTCGCGTTCATCGTCTTCACGGCGATCTCGACACGGGTATTCCGGTGGGAATGAATACAGAAGTCGTGCAGGTCTTCAAGCCTGCCGGCATAGGTACACGCCTGACGCGGCGAAGGTGGAGCTAGAATGAGGCGCGCCGCCATGGGACTGCTGCTGTTTGCATCGATGATGGTCGCGGCTCTGGTGCCCGCCGCGCAGGCCGCGGCCGAAAAGCCGGAGCTCGAAAACGCGTGGGTGCGTGTGTGGCGATCCACCCTGGCGCCGCACGAGAAACAGCCGGCGCGCCAACACCTGCCCACCGTGCTCGTCTACCTGACCGACGCCCACGAGCGCGTGACTTCAGCAGGCGGTGGCATCACGGACGCACGGCACAAATCCGGGTCGGTGGCGTACCGGGACGCCGGCACCTACGGCGAGGAAAACGTCTCCGGCCAGCCCGCTGAAATCGTCGAGATCGAGCTCACGCCTGGCGCGCCGCCGTCGCCGCCCATCGCCCTCGATCCGGTCAAGCTCGATCCGAAGTACCACACGGTGCCGCTCGAGAACGATCGGGTCCGTGTGCTGCGGACGGTGCTCGAGCCGCGCGTGAAGAGCCCGCAGCACGAACACCCGCACTACGTGGTCGTCTACCTGACGGAGCTGCACACGACGATGCAAATGGCGGACGGCCGTATCGTGGACAACCCCCGCCGGCCGGGCGAGGTCGCGTGGCGCGACGCGCTCAAGCACATCACGGAAAACGTCGGCCCCCGTACGGCCGTCGAAATTCAGGTCGAGGTGAAATGAACATGCGAACTGCTGTCGTCCTGACGCTTGCCGCCATCGCGTTCGCAGCGCCGGCCGGGACGGCGGCGCCGGCCGCGCCGAAGTCGATGCGGCTGTACGTGTTGGATTGCGGCATGCTGACGCCCACCAGGGAAGGCGTCGAGCGTTATCACATCACGATCGCCGAGGCGGGCGAGACGCGGATGCCTGTGCCATGCTTTCTCGTCGCGCACCCACGCGGCACGTTGCTGTGGGACACGGGCGTCATCCCCGACGAAATTGTCGAGGCGCAGCCCTCCGGCGCCCGCGCGAACGTGAACCCGACGGTCGCTGCGTTCGTCACACGCACGCTCAAGAGCCAGCTCGGGCAGATCGGCTACTCGCCCGCCGACGTCACGTACGTGGCGGTCTCCCACGCGCACATCGATCACACCGCGAACCTGAATGAATTCGCGGCGTCCACGTGGCTGACGCCGCCCGCCGAACGGGACTTCATGTGGACGGAGAACAATCCGCGCGTGAACCCGTCGTTCTACACGAAGCTCAAGGCCAGCCCCGTCAAGCTGATCGACAAGGACGAGTACGACGTTTTCGGGGACGGTCAGGCCATCATCAAGGCCGCGCCCGGGCATACGCCGGGTCATCAGGTGCTGATCCTGCGGCTGCCCAGGACCGGACCGGTCATGCTCGGGGGCGACCTCTATCACTACCCGCCCGAACGGGCGCTGCACCGAACGCCGCCGGACAACGAGTTCAACGTCCAGGCGTCGGCCGCTTCGCGCGTCGCGATCGAGGCATATCTCGCCCGCACGAAAACACCAATCTGGATCCAGCACGACTTCGGCGGCAACGTGAAGCTCAGAAAATCCCCGGCTTACTACGAGTAACGACGAATCAGCGTGCAGACGCTGCAAAACGAGTGCAGGATCATGCAGAATGCGCCGCGCGCCCCCTTGGGTTCGCGCGGTGTCGAGCGCACGATCTGACGCATGCGGTGGCAGGCACAGTTCGCGTGGCGTGAGACCCGAGCGAGGCGCACGGCCATCGCGACCCTGGCGTGGACGACGATGATCAGTCACGCCGCGCTGATGATCACGCTCACGTGGCGTTGGGCGTTCCGTTACGAACCGTGCTCCGCTCTTGGGGCTGTCACGCTGTCAGCATTGATGCTCGGGTATCTTGGGGCCGTCGCGACACTCGTGACGCGTCTCGGGCATCCGGCTCAGTCCCGCGCCGCGGCGAACGCCGAACCGCTGGATCCGCTCCTCCTCTTCCCGCCAGAACATTTCGACACTGAGAAAGCCTTCTCACACTCCGCAATTGCTTGCTACACATCGGAAAGCTCTGCTATAACTTAGCAACCTCTTCCGTGTGCAGTACTTCCCTCTTGCTGACGGAGCGTCGACGTGTCTGAAGTGCAACCGAATACGAGCGTGCGTGATTCTTCCCTGTCCGACGACAGCCTGCTGACTGACCTGCCGCCGGTACGCGAGGGGCTTCCGGCTGGCTATCGGATGCGCGCAGAAGCGCACTACGTGGAGGATCTGGCCGAGCGCTCGGTCGGCCCGGTCATCCGCATGATCTCGACGCACGCCATCCAGGCCGATCACGTGCGCAACCGCGCCGAGCTCGAGCCGCTCGTTCGATCAATCGCCGCGCACGGCGTCCTGCAGCCGCTGCTGATCCGAGGGGAGGGTCCTTCGTACATCGCGGTCGCAGGCCGCAGCCGCCTCGAGGCCGCCAGGCTCGCCGGGCTGGCCACGGTGCCGTGCGTCATCCTGTCCATCGACGCCGGGCAAGCCGATGCGCTGGCTGACGCCGACAACCTCCGGTGCGGCGGCCCGTCGCAAGACGAGTCAGACTCCCGCGCGGCGAGCGTCGAAGGGTTCCGTCAGCACCTGCGCCGGCACATGACGACGATCCAGACCGCGATGACTCTCTCGACCGGCGACGACGCCGTCACCCGGCGCGTTGGCTTCGATCTCGCCCAGGCCAATACGTACCGTGCGGCGTGGATGCTGGACGCCCAGCAACTGGCCGAGCAGGCACCGCTGCGCGGCACCGGGACAGTCGCCGTTGCCACCGCGATCGATCAGGTCAGGAAGTCGCTGGCGCCGGAGTTCCGGCTGGCGGGCGTCGCTCTCCACGTCACGTTCGCCGACGGCGTCGGATCCGATTCGGTCGATGAACAGGTGCTCGGACTGGGCCTGACCGGCGCGCTCGTCGCGCTCCTCCCGATCGTCGATCTCACCGACCGCCCGGTCATCCAGATTCGCTCGGCGCGCCAGCAGTCGTCGACGACGATCGAGATCTCGTGCACCAGCGTGTCGATGCCGAAGGACTGGGCGCGACGCGTGTTCGACGAGTCGTGGTCGGATCGGCCGGGCGGCTGGCAGGCGTTGCTCGGCGCCGTCTCCGCCAGGGCCGCCGCCGAACGTCTCGGCGGCGAAGTGACGCTGGCGGCGCCGCAGAACGGCGGCGTGGCGCTCAAGGTACGCATCCCGCGGCGCTCCGCGTAGGACAATCACGCACTAACGAATGGAGAATGGAGAATGCAGAATGAACAATGCAGAACGAAGAATTCCCCCGTTCTGCATTCTTCATTGTTCAGTGTTCATTCGTTAGTGCCGATGCGAATCGGGCATGCCGGTGCGGCTGATCGTGTCGCGTTCGAAATCGAATTCGATCATCACGACTGATTCCTTGCCGACCACCCAGCCATCGTGGCCGGGCTCGATCGCGACGACCTGCGGCGCCTTGAACTCCACGACGCAGCCGTCCTGATACTCGATGTGGATCTCGCCCCGCACCAGGAACCCGACGTGGGCGTGCATGCAGAGGTCGGTGCCGACGGCGGCCTTCATGTCCTTCGCCCAGTGGAATCCCGGGGGGTAAATCATCCGCTTCACGCGGGCTGCCCCGGCGCGCCCGACCTCCAGTGTCACGTGACCCACCTGACGGCGTTCCGCGCCGCGCACGCGCGCCAGCACGGGATCGGGTTTCCGCGCGCGCGTGGCGCGTGCTTTCGTCTTGCCGCCGGCGCGCTTCTGTTTCCTTACGCGTTGCCGCATGCAGTCCTCGTTTCGCTGGTCAATTGCAGGGCACATCATATCCAATCGTCCAGCGGGTCGATCCAAACACGCTGGATTCAAGCGGGAATGATGGACGCACTCGGGCTTCTTACGTGTTGACAGCCCCAGGGCCCGAGCGTATACCCAAGCAGTTGTCTTAGGTCCCTGAATCGAAGCGAGGTACAGATGCGCGCACTTGCGAAGGTCCTGGTGTTGCTGGCGTGGGTGGTTCTGATTCCAACGGCTGCCCTGGCGCAGGCCGTCATCGCGGGCACCGTCAGAGATTCGTCCGGCGCCGTGCTTCCCGGAGTCACCGTGGAAGCCTCCAGCCCGGCGTTGATTGAAAAAGTTCGCACGGCCGTCACCGATGGCACCGGACAGTATCGTGTCGAGAACCTGAGGCCCGGCACCTACTCGGTCACCATGTCCCTGACCGGTTTCAGCGGGTTCAAGCGCGACGGGATCGAGCTGACCGGCTCGTTCACGGCGACGATCAACGCGGACCTGAAGGTCGGCGCGGTCGCCGAAACCATCACGGTCACCGGCGAGACGCCCGTGGTTGACGTCCAGAGCGCGCGACGCGAGGTGACGATCACGAACGACGCGCTCAAGTCGATCCCGACGGTGCGCAGCTACAACGGTATCGTCAACGTCGTGCCGGGCGTGATGACGAACCTGAACGACGTCGTCACCACGACGTCCACCACGCAGTTTCCGATCCACGGCGGACGCAACAACGAAGGCCGCATGACGGTGGACGGCCTGAACATCGGCAACCCGCCCGGAGGCAACCAGCCGCCGGCGTACATCGCCGACGTGGGCAACGCCCAGGAAGTCACGTTCACGACCGCGGGCGGCCTCGGGGAATCCGAAACGGCCGGCCTGGTGATGAACATCGTGCCGAAGACCGGCGGCAACTCGCATTCGGGCGCCGTGTTCTACAACGTGACCGGCGAAGCGCTCGAAGGCAGCAACTTCACGCCGGAACTGCAGGCCGCCGGCCTTCAGACGCCGCTGCCGTTGACGGGCGTCTACGACCTCAACGGCTCGTTCGGCGGCCCGATCAAGAAGGACAAAGTCTGGTTCTTCGGGAACGCGCGAATTCAGGGCAGCACGCGCGGGATCGCGAACATCTACTACAACCTGAATGCCGGCGACCCGACGAAGTTCGGATATCTGCCCGCAGACGGCCTCAACGGCCGTCCGCTGCAGACGGCGTACTCCGATCGCACGAACAACAACGGCAGCATGCGAATCACGTGGCAGGTGACGCCGCGTAACAAGATCAGCGGCTTCTGGGACGAGCAGGCGAACTGCCCGAAGTGCACGGGCCTGACCACCGGCATCACCGATCCGGCGCGCGTCTCGCCCGAAGCCCGGGGAACGGCGCAGACGAACCCGCTGCGCGTGCCGCAGGTGACCTGGGCATCGCCCGTCACCAGCAAGCTGCTGCTCGATGCCGGCTTCGGCGGCGTGTACCACGGGTGGGGCAACTTCGAACGCAACCCGAACCCGACGCACGATCTGATCAACATGGTCGAGCAGTGCACGCCGAGCTGCGCCAACAACGGCAACGCGCCGGCGGGCCTAGTCTACCGGTCGCAGGACTGGGGCACCAACACTGCCGCGTCGTGGAACTGGAAGGCGTCGATGGCGTATGTCACCGGCGCGAACAGCCTGAAGATCGGCTATCAGGGCACCGTGATGACGGACTACCGGACGTGGAGCACGAACAGCCAGAATTTGTCGTTCCGCGTCAACAACCTCGTGCCGAACCAGATCACCGAGCTCGTCGGGCCGTGGCAGAACAACGGCGACGGCGGCTGGCACGCGCTGTTTGCGCAGGATCAGTGGACCCACAATCACTTCACCCTCCAGGGGGCGTTGCGCTTCGATCGGTCGACCAGCTGGTATCCCGAACAGACCGAAGGGCCATCGACGTTCCTCCCGACCGCGATTCATATCCCGCGGACTGACGGCGTCAACTCCTACAAGGACATCACGCCGCGCGTGGGCATGTCGTGGGACGTCTTCGGCAACGGCAAGACGGCCGTCAAGGCGAACATCGGCAAGTACCTGGAGGGAGCGGGCGTGTCGAACAACTGGGCCAACGCGAACCCCACGCTGCGCGCGCCCGGAAGCGGCGGCCCGTTTGCGCCGTTAAGCGTCACCCGGTCCTGGACCGATGCGAACCGCAACTTCGTGCCGGACTGCAACCTGGCGAATCCCGGCGCCCAGAGCCCCGCGACGACGGGCAGCATCGACTCGTGCGGCGCGATCTCGAATCAGAGCTTTGCGCTGCTGTCGCAGGGACAGTTCCCGTTGACCAACAGTTTCGATCCCGCACTGCTGAACGGCTGGGGCGTCCGCGCGTCCGACTGGACGCTCGGCGCATCGGTGCAGCAGCAGCTGATGGCACGCGCGTCGGTCGAAATCGCCTACACGCGGCGGTGGTATCACGGCTTCACGGTGCTGGACAATCAGGTGCTCTCCAACTCCGACCTGACGCCGTATTCGATCACCGTGCCCTCCGATCCACGCCTGCCGGGCGGCGGCGGCTATACCGTCGGCACGCTCTACGACGTCAACCCCGCGAAGTTCGGACAGGTCAACAACCTCGTGACGGACTCGCAGCAGTACGGCGACTGGTATCAGTACTTCAACGGCGTGGACGTGACGCTGAACTTCCGGATGAAGAACGGCCTGACGTTCCAGGGCGGCACGAGCACGGGCAAGCAGATCGCCGACAATTGCGCCGTGCGCGCCAACCTCCCGGAGCTGAGCGCCAACCTGACGCCCGGGCTGCCGGGCCTCACGAGCTCCGCCGTCAACACGCTGAGCCCGTACTGCCATGTGGACTACGGCATCCTGACGCAGGCGCGAGGCCTCGGGTCGTACATCATCCCGAAGATCGAGCTGCAGGTGAGCGGCGTGTTCCAGAGCAAGCCGGGTGCGCTGCTCGCAGCGAACTACTCGGTTCCGAGCTCGGTCATCACGGCGGCGCTCGGGCGCACGCCGGCCGGCAACCCCGCCAACGTGACGATTAACGTCCTCACGCCTGGCGCGATGTACGGCGATCGGATCAACCAGCTCGACTTCCGGATTGCGAAGATCCTGCGGTACGGCCGCACTCGAACGATGCTCGGCGTCGATATTTACAACTCGCTCAACTCGAGCGCCATCCTGACGTATAACGCGGCGTATTCGCCAACCGGGGCGTGGAACACGCCGGTCACCGTGCTGACCGCGCGGCTCGCGAAAATCAGCGCCGAGATTACGTTCTAAATCGCCTTCACGAAGGCACGAAGAACCACGAAGACCGTGAAGCTCTTTTCAAAAGAGCTTCACGGTCTTCGTGTCTTCGTGATTGATCTAACCTAGGGCTGAATCGCCGCGTTGCCGCCAAGCACGAACGTCAGGAGCTTGGGCGCAAACGGCGTCGGCTGGTTGCCGGGGCCGGCATTACCTCCTGGCGCGGCCGCTCCCACCCCACCCATCAACGCGATGTACTGCTTGCCATCCAGCTGATACGTGATCGGCGGGCCCATGCCGCTTCGCAGGCCGGTCTGAAGTTCGAGCAGTTTCTCGCCCTTGTCGGCGCTGTACGCCATGAGACGGCCGTCGTTGATCACCTGGAACACCAGGTTGCCGGCCGTCGTCATCGTGCCGCCGCCGATGCCGCCGCCGCCCGGCATGCGCCAGCGGATTTGCTGCGCGACGGGATCCCACGCGACGAGCGCGCCGCGCGGACCTGATTCGCCGAGCGGGTCGGGGCCGATAGCGGGCGGCGAGGGCAGCGTGGCCGCCGGCATCGGCCGAACGGTGCCGGTCATCATGCCGGGTTTGGGGTCGTAGCTCTTCTCCGCCTGGTAGGTCCAGCTGTTCGCCGTGGAAGTCGGAATGTATGTCAGGCCCGTCACGGGGTTGAACGACATCGGCGACCAGTTGTGCGCGCCGCCGCCGCCTGGCGAAATCGAAATCGCCTCGGTGCCGTAGTAGGCCTCTTTGTTGACGAGGGGGCGGCCCGTCTTGGGATCGATTCCCCTGGCCCACGTGACCCTCGAGAACGGACCGGCCGAGATGAACTCGCCGGTGAGCCGGTCAATCACGTAGTAGAACGCGTTCTTGTTCGCCTGCATGATCACCTTGCGCGAGCGCCCGTTGATCGTGAGGTCGGCGAGAATCAGGTGCTGGACGCTGTCGAAGTCCCAGATGTCGCCCGGCACGACCTGGTAATGCCATCTGAGCTCGCCCGTCGACGCCGAGACGGCGAGAATCGAGCAGACGTAAAGGTTGTCTTTCGGGGTCGTCGTGCGGAGCTGCTGCGCCCACGGCTCGGCGTTGCCGGTCCCGACGTATAGCAGGTCCGCGTCGGCATCGTACGCCATGCCGTCCCAGACGGCGCCGCCGCCGCCGACCTTCCACCACTCGCCGTCCCAGGTGGCCGCGGCCTTCTTCATGGCGGCATTCTCGAACGGTTTCGACGGATCGCCGGGTACGGTGTAGAACTTCCAGGCCGGGCGTCCGGTCATCGCGTCGAAGGCCGCAAAGAATCCGCGCGTGGGCCGATCGCCGCCGCTCGCGCCGATGATGACGCGGCCCCGGGCAATCCGCGGGGCCATCGTGAGCGTGTAGTGATCCTGCGGGTACGCGACGCGCGTTTCCCAGATCACCTTCCCGGTCTCCGCATCGAGCGCCAGCAGCCGCCCGTCAATGGCGGGCGCAAGGATCAAGCCCTGGTAGATCGCCAGCCCCCGGTTAACGACGCCGCAGCAGATCTTCGAGCGCACGGTCGCCTGGTTCACTTCCGGATCCCAGCGCCATTTCTGCTGCCCGGTGCGGGCATCGACGGCGAACACCACGCTCCAGTTCGTGATCCCGTAGAGGGTGCCGTTCGAGTAGAGGGGCGTCGCTTCCTGCCCGCCGCCGCCTGAAGCCATGTCGTAGGACCACGCCGGGCCGAGCTGCCTGACGTTCCCGCCATTGATCTGCGCGAGCGGGCTGTAGCGGGTCTCGGCCTGATTCAGGCCGTAGCTGAGCCACTCGCCGCTTTCGGCGGCCCGCTTCAGCGTCGCATCATCGACGCGATGCACCTGCGCCGCCGTCGTGACGATGGCCACGAACGCGCCGAAGAACCCCAGCGCAACGCTATTCTTCATTGTTCATTCTTCATTTTCATTGTTAACAGGCCGCAACACGCCGCGTAGTCTAACAGGTTGAAACCGCCGTCTTTCGTTCGTTTAATCCATGGCGCCCGCGCGAAAGATCGGGTCCCGGCGGGCGAGTCTGAGGGCCGCTGGCGATAACGGTTTCGTGCGCGGGTGACGATTCTGGCCCACCTGCCTCGAGAAGACTCGAGCGATCCCTCGGATACTCTTGAGTTCGGTCGTCTCCGCGCTGGATCTCTTCCTGCAGTCGCCTGCGCCAGCCTCAGGAGGCCATGTGCACACGATTGCCGATCCGAGCGAGCCGCGGCGCGAGCGGCGGTCACGATTTGTCGCCGTCGCGTGGCTCCTGTCGACCATCGCGCTGGCGGTCTGCACCAGCGCGCTGACGTACGCCACGGCGGTCGAAGTCCACCGGCTCACGCGCACGCTGCCGGCGCGGCCGCCCGAAGTCGTGCGCGACGTCGTGGTGCGCAACGCGCCCGACAACAAGGGACGGCGCGCGTCGTTCCGAATCCTGCTGTTCAGCGACGAGTTCCGGTGGCGCCTCAACTCCTACAACGCGCTCGAGAGCACACCGACGCAGCCTGACTTCACGAAGGAAATGCGCGCCGTGCTCAACGACGCCGAAGAGATCATCTGCATCGGCGCGAGTTCGGAAGAAGTTCCGGCCGGCGTGTCGTTCGAGAAAGGCCGCGCCGAGGAGGAGAAGCGTGCCGCGCGGCGCGCCGAACGCATTGCCGTGTGGGTGCGCGGAGCGTTGTCACACGCCATCCCGGTGCGGAAACTCAACGTCGGCCACCACGCGCCGACCGGCCACCCCGGCGACACGTCCGAGCAGCGGCGCGTCGTGATCATCCTCGTCCTCGACACCGACGAGAAGACCGATGTCGATCAGGCGCTCCGGGCCGCGATGGCCCGCGAAAGCGAACGCGCGCCCATCTTCGACACGCTGCTCACGAAATACTCGCTGGCGACCGGTCCGGCGTTTACCTGGGTCGATTAGCAGGGGTCTTTCAAATGGTGGAATTCATTCAGCTCGTCAACGACATCTCGACACCGGTGAAACTCGGGTGGGTTGGAGTGCTTCTCTGGGGCATCGTCCAGTTCATGTGGTATCAGCGTGGCCGCGCACTGGCTGAAGACATGAACGTCGAGACGGCCTCTGAGCCGTGGTCCGTCGCGAGGCTGCTCGCGGTCTTCAAGCGATCGGCCGAAGACGACGCCGCGGAACAGCCCGCATGGTCAGGGCTGTCGATTGCGCCGGCGTTCGATCCGCCGACCGTTGAAACATCCGCGCATGAAGGCGACCTCGGAGCTGCGGCAGGCATTGCGCTCGAGAGCCTCCTGGACGGGTACGGCGACGGCCCCGGCCCGACGGGCGGCGGCGAGCCGGACCCATTTGACGTGCACCATAAATGTGTCTCATATGAAGCCACTGTGTCCTATTGAGACTTATACATGTGCATGTAGTCAAAATTAGAAGATAAGTGCTACTGAAAGAAGGGGATGGGCCAACTACCAGAGTTGTATTTGATGTACCAAGATTGAACTTGGGCCCGTTTCAAGGTCTTGCTCCTCCGCCCGGCAGCGCCCCGATGAAAGCAGATTAGTCGTTACATACCAGATATTTACAGCTCTGATGTGCAAGCGGATTTGGCCCAGACTCTTCCGGCCCGCGAGTTGCTTTACCGGCAGCGGACTCCCAAAGTGAATTCGCCTTCTTTGACACCAGACGACGCCTCAACGGCGTTCCACGACTACGCGGAGGCGCAGGCCGCCGCAACCGTTCGAGCGCTCATCACGCAGGCCGCCAAGCCCGCGTTGACCGAGCTCGAAGCCCTGCGGGTGGCGATCGACGTGCGCTGCGAATCGCTCGCGGCCACGCTCGCCGGCGCCGCCACGACCGACCAGGCGCCTGTCCGCCAGCTCGTCGATCGGCTGGCGCACGCGGCCGGCGAAGAAGCCGGCGCGGCGGCGCGTGCCGCACGCACGCTCGCCCTCGAGGAAGCCGAGGCGCGCCTGCAGCTGGATCGCATCGAAGCCCAGAAGCAGCTCGACGCCATTCGCGCTGAAGCGGCAGAACAGCGCACCGCCGGCCAGATCGAACGGAACGCGCTCGCCGATGCCCTCGAAAACACCGCGCGGCAGGCTGACGCCGTCCGCGCCGAGCGCGACGCCCACCTCGACGCGCTGCACCGCGCCCAGGCGGAGGCCGACGCGCTGCGCGCCGATCGCGATGCCCAGTTCGCCGCGCTCCGCGCCGCGCAGGAGCAGGCCGACGCGCTGCGCGCCGATCGCGACGCCCGGCTCGCGGCGCTCAGCGTCGCGGCCGCACAGGTCGCGGCGATCAGCGCCGAACGCGACGAGCACCAGCGGACCGCGGAGTCGGCCAGAGAAGAAGCCGGGAGAGTCCAGGGCGAGCAGGACGCGCTCCTCGAGGCCGCCCGCATCTCGAACGCGCGCTACACCCGGTTGCTGGAGCAGTCGCAGGCGCGAGCCGAGGCCGCGCAGGCCGAGGCGGCCGTCGCGCAGGCGCGGGCGGCGGACGCGCAGGCACAATTCGCCGCTGCCCAGGCGCATCTCACTGCCGTCCAGGAGGAGCTTGCAGTGGCACAGGCCGAAGCCGAGCGCCGCCTTGCGCTGGGCGCCAGCGAAATCGAAGCGCTGCGCGTCGAACTGGGGCGCGTCCGCGCCAACATGCAGGTGGCCCGGAAGTTCGCGCAGGAACAGGCGCACCCCTTCGCGGCCGTTGAGCCGCTGCCGGCCGCACCCGTTGCCGAGGCGATCATCGCACCTGTCGTTGAACCGGAGCCCGACGCGTTCGCCGCATTCGAAGCCGCCGTCGCGACCGCAATCGAGCCGGCGGTTGAATTCGCCCCGGCCGTCGAACCCGCGTTCGAAACGACGATCGACGGGACCAGCCGGCCTGCAATCGAGCTGGTCGGCGCGCCGGCGCTCGAGTTCATCAGTAAGCCGGCGGAGGAACAAGTCAGTGAGCCGGCGATGGCGGTGGCCGCCGAGCCGACGCCCGCTTGGGAGCCCGTGCAGGTTGAGCACACGAGCCAGACCGAACCTCCGGTGCAGATCGCGACGATCGCGGCCGCCGAGCCGATCCGTGACGTTGCCGAACCGGACCGGGTCCTCGCCATCTATCGCGCGATTGGCAGCGCCGCCGATCTGTCGCAGGTCCTCGACGCGCTGGTCGACGGCGTCGGCGGCTTCTTCCCGCGCGCCGCGCTCTTCGTCGTCAAGACGAAGTCGAAGCGGCTGCAGGGATGGCGCAGCGTCGGTTTCACGGGCGTCGCGGCGATCACGCGCGAGTTCGAGTTTCCGCTCACGACCGATTCCGCGCTGACGCGCGCGGTGACGGCCAGCCGGACGATTTTCACCGGCGAAGGGCAATCGGCGGCTCAGAGCACCGAAGCCTGGACCGTCACGTTCCCGGTGACGACCGGAGGACGCGTCGTGGCGGTCGTCCACGCCGACGGCGGCGCCCGCGCCGGCGACGCGGTGGCGGCGTTCGACCGCGATACGGCCCTCGATCTCGGCCACACGCTCGTGCGGATGGCCGGCGAACGGATCGGCGCGCTCACGATGTCTGCGCGCGCCGCCTTCGGCAGTGTCATAAACATGGCTCCGGCGGAGACCACGCCGGCCGTCGTGGCGCCACCCACCGCCGCTGCCGCGGACATGCCGTCGGTCGCCGTCACCGAGGCGCACGTGAACGGGACGTACGTCGACGCTTCGCACGTCAATGGTTCAGAAGCGGAGCCGCAGATCGTCGTGGTCCCGGAGACGACAGCGGCCGTCGCCATCCCTGACGCTGCCGTGCTGCTCGCCTCGCAATTCAGTCGCTACAGCCCGGCGATGACCGGGGCACCCGGGGCCGAGCACCTCCAGGAACGGCTCGCGGGACAGATCGCGGTTGCGCGGACGCAGGCGGATCCCGCAGCGGCCGGCGCAGCCTCGGGGCTCGGGCTGTTCGATGAAGCGCTCAGCAAGATGCTGGGCAGCGGCGCGCTTGAGCAGGCGCCCGCAACGAGTCCGACGTTCTGATGTGCGTGAAGTATCGAAAGGATAGAGACGTGCCAGCCCAATCTTCCAACACGATGCGGCAGCTCGAAAAGGTGAACAAAGAGCTGCTGCTCGTCTTCTCGATGTTCGTCATCGCGTTCCTGCTCAACTTCCTGATCGACGCGCAGCGCATGGTCCTCTACGTCTACACGCTGCCGACGGTCGCCTCGGCGTACATCTACGGCCGGCGCCATGCCACGCTGACCGCATTCGCCAGCGTCCTGCTGGTTGCGCTGCTGACGATGACGTCGGGTGTCTTCGGGAAGGAAGCGTCGGCGACGCCGGCGACGACGTTGCTGGACCTGGTGGCCTGGGGCGGCAGCCTCATCGTGACCGCCTATCTCATGGGCACGCTGTACGAACACAAGAACGCGCAGCTCCAGGAGCTTCGCGCGACGTATCACGGCGTGCTCCTGATCCTTCGGCATCTGGTGTCCAAGGACGAGTACACCGAACATCACTCACACCGGGTGTCGGAGTACGCGGCGCGGATCGCCGCGCACCTCAAACTCAGCCCCGAGCGCATCGAGGACGTGCGCGCAGCCAGCCTGCTGCACGACATCGGCAAGCTCGAGATCAGCCGGGAGCTGCTGTACAAGGCCGCACGACTGACGGCCAACGAGTACCAGGAAATCCAGCAGCACGTCGGCAAGGGCGTGGAGATGCTCGAAAGTGTCGGCGGTTCGCTGCGCCGGGTCATCCCCATCGTGCTGGCGCACCACGACAAGTTCGACGGGTCCGGCTACCACCCGACCAGGGGCGAAGATATCCCGATCGAAGCGCGGATCATCTCCGTTGCCGACGTCTACGATTCGCTGACGAGCGATCGGCCGTACCGCAAGGCCATGTCGCCCTTCGAAGCCAAGGACATCATCGTCAAGGGCACGTCGACCGACTTCGATCCGCAGGTCGTCGAAGCGTTCCTCGCGGCGTTCCAGTTCGGCGAGATGGACGTCAGACTGGCGGTCGCGTGATCGCCATGCACGAGGCAAACGTCCCGGGGGCCATGATGTCTCCGTCGGAGCGGCGGCGATTCGCACGGATCCCGTGCTCGCCGGACGCGTCCGTGCGGCTGCGCGCCGGCACGTCGGCCCGGCTGGTCGATCTCGGCCTGGGCGGCGCCCTCGTGGAGTCGACGACGCGCATCACCCCGGGGGCGGTGCACGCGACCATGTTCGTGTCGCCCGAAGTGGCGTTCCGCGCTCACGCGAACATCGTGCGTGCCTACGTGGCGCGCGTGACGCGCGACGAGGACGGCGGCACGTCGCTCCTCTACCGCGCAGGGCTGGAGTTCGGACCGATGTCGGCCGTCGAGGCAGGCACACTCGGGACCTTCGTGACGGCGGCCCTCCGAACGGCGGAATCGTGCGCGCCGGCCGACCGGCTGCGGACGGTGTCGATCCGCTTTCCGCAGGGATGGTTCGTGAGCCGCAAGCAGGGCTCCGTCGTGGCACGCGCGCCGGACGGACCGCGTTTCATTGTCCTGGGCGCGCCGCAAAACCGCACGGACCTCGATCTGGGAGAAACCGCCCGGCGCGCGATGGAGGCGGCCGGCTTTGCCGCCCTCCACGGCCAGGCGTCCACGATCAACAGCCATCCCGCCTGGGTGGGCTTCTACACCGGCCGCCTCGAGGATCTTGGCGCCGTCGTCGTGGAAGCGGCGCACGTCGTGCTCGGCGATCAGGTATATCTCGTCGCCGGCGTGACGCCGCTTGCGGGGTACGAGACCGCGCGGCACGAATTCTTCGCCGTGATCAGCTCGTTCGGCAGCGAAGCCGGCACCGACGGCGTCCAGCTGCTCGCCGCGCCGTCATCGCGCACCGCGAACGTATTCGATCTCGCGGCGGCGGTCCCGGTGTTGTCGGTCGCGTAACCCTGAGGACAAGACGTGGTCCCCATACAGGCCAGCCGCAGAAAAGCCCACCGTGTCACCGGCCCGTTCGATGGTTGCCGGCTCGGCCTCATCGACACGCCTCTGCTCGTCTACGATCTCAGCGAAGGCGGCTGCTTCATCAACTCGCTCTACGACACGCCCATCGGTCAGCGGATCTCTCTCCGGCTGGCGCTGCCGTACGAGGGCACTGTGACGCTGCAGGCGGAAACCGTCTATGGGCGGCCCGGCTTCGGGTTCGCCGTGCGGTTCGTGGATCTCAGTGACGAAACGCGCGCCTGTCTGCGGTCGGCGCTGGACAAGCTTCGCCAGAACGTAGCGTAAGATATCGGCGGAGGAAGTCGATGTCTTCGCGCCTCATGCGATTTGCGGTGTCCGTTTCCGTCTGTACGCTCGCGGCCTCGCTGCTGGTCGCCGCGCAGGCCCCGGGGCGGTCCCGGACAGCGCGCGACGGCATTTACAGCGACGAACAGGCGAGGCGCGGTCAGGCCCTGTACAACGACAAGTGCGCGTCCTGTCACGGGGCGACGCTCGCGGGGGCGAACGCGCCGCCGCTTGCCGGCGATGCGTTCCTCGCCGTCTGGGGCGGTCCGGTGTCCGAGCTCGTCGACAAGATCCAGCACACGATGCCGCAGGACGACCCCGGAAAGCTGACGCGCCCGCAGTCCACCGACATCGTCGCGTACATGCTTCAGGCCGGGAAGTTCCCCGCGGGCCGCTCCGAGCTCAGCGCCGACGCAGCAGCGCAGAAACCCATTTCGCTGGTGGCGGGCTTCACCACGCCTCCCGCGTCTGTCGTTTCTGCAACCGGACAGCGGACGTTCCCTCCAGCCGGCAACCTGAACCAGGTCATGCGCGGCATCCTGTTTCCCAGCTCGAATCTGATCTTCACCGTGCAGACGCACGACCCGGCCGCGCCGGCGCCCAAGAAGCCGGCCAACCAGCCGAACGACCAGGCGTTTTCGACGTTCGAGTGGGGACAGGGCATCTACAAGGGCTGGGAGATCGTCGACTACGCGGCCATCGCGCTCGCCGAGTCGGCGCCGCTCCTGCTCGAGCCCGGACGGCGGTGCGAGAACGGCCGGCCGGTGCCGGTGACCGATCCCGACTGGATCAAGTTCACGCTGGAGCTGGCCGAAACCGGCCGCGCCGCGTACAAAGCCGCGCAGACTCGCAACCAGGAAGTGGTCAGCGACTTCACGGAGCAGATCGCGAACGCGTGCCTGCACTGCCACCAGGTGTATCGAGACAAACGCGGTCGCACACCGGGTGACCTCGTCAATCAATCAGCGCGCTGCACCAAGTAGGCAACGCAGGCGCCCTGAAGCAAGGCGGCCCGTTCATGGCCGCCGATGACAAGCGACGCTACCGCGCGTGCAGATCCCGCAACTCGTGCCGGACGGCATCGCCGGCCGTGATCGCTTCCATCGTTTCGAACCGCGGCCCCGAGATCGCGGTCCGCGTGAAGTAGTTGTACAGCCTCATGCTGTTGACGGTATTCGGTTCGCTCAGTGCCTCGACGGTGTGCTGCAGTTCGTGCCCGATCGAACCCATGAAGTCCGCGTCGGAATACGCCCGCCGGCGATTCACGACGACCCGCAGAAATCGCGTGGAGCCGCTCGTGCCCATCCAGAGCTTCAGGCAGGCCCGGGTGCCGTGTCCGCATTCGCCGGGCTCGACGTACACGATGCCGTCGGATCCCTGGATCACAGCCACGAGATTCCTGAACGTGAGCGACCGCGCGGCGGCCAGCTCGATGAACTGGGTGATGGCCTGATCGGAGGATCTGACGCGGAATAACGGCGTGTCGTCCGCAGCGACCCGCGGCGCGTGTCCCAGGACGAACACCATCAGCGCGGCCTCGAGGCCCAGGCTCAACAGGCGACGGTTAAGACGGATCGTGCCCATCTCACTGGCTAACGCGCGGGCGCGGGCAAAACCAGCGCATGCCGGGGCCGACCCCTGTCAGGTTGCGCGGCGCGCGAAACGGGCTACCATTTGCGTATGACCTGGAGAACATCGATCTTTGCGGTGCTGGTTTCGGCGATGGCGCTCGCGGCGCCGGCCGCGGCACAGAACCGGCCTGTTCGTTCCGATCAGCAGGTGCTCATCCAGCTCGAAAAGGACTGGGACACGGCGTTCCGCGCCAAGGACATCCCGTTTCTCGAGAACATCCTGGCCGACGAGTTCGTCGCGACCTACGGCGACGGAAGCCTCGGCAACAAGGCCAGGGAGATCGAGCTGGCGAAGGAGTTCAACAAGCAAGTGGACTCGTCCACCCAGGACGAGTTTCTGGTGAAGATTTACGGCGACACGGCCGTCGTCTGGTTCCGGCAGACGCTGACCGGGCCCAGCAAGGGGAAACAGCTCGAAGTCGTCTACCGGTACGTGGACGTGTTTGTGCTGCGATCCGGCCGCTGGCAGTGCGTGTCGAGCCAGAGCACGAGGGTCGCGCCGGCCGGATGAACGCCTCCGGCATGCCGCCGCGCGACGCGCTGCGCGCGTGGCATGTCGCGGTGCTCTACACCGCGCTCACCGTCCTGCTGGCGTATCCGCTCGTCCGGCACCCTGCCGGTCACGTGCTCACCATCAGCCCGGATACCGATTTGTTTCTGTGGACGCTGTCGTGGGATGCGCACGCGATCGTCCACCAGCCGTTCTCCATCTTCGACGCCAACATCTTCGCGCCGCTTCACCGCACCCTCGCCTACTCCGAGCACCTGATTGGCAGCGGGATTCTGGCGGCGCCGATCCTGGGACTGACGCACAACCCGGTCCTCGCGATGAACCTCGTCTCCCTGCTGTCGTGCGTGCTGTGCGGCCTCGGCACGTTCCAGCTGGCGCGACGGGCCGGCGTCGCATCGGCAGGTGCAGTGCTGGCCGGTCTCATCTTCGCGTTTGCTCCTCCCCGGTTCCTTCGTCTCGACCAGCTCTTTCTCACGACGATCCAATGGGTGCCTTTCAGCCTCGCGTATCTGCACGCCTACCTCGACGGCGGCGCGAAGCGTGATCTTCGTCTGGCCGCGGCGTTCTTCACCGCGCAGGCGCTGACGAGCGGCCACGGGACCGTGTTTCTCGCGTTCGCCGCCGCCCTGCTGTGCGCCTACCACGCGTCGCTTGGGCAGCCGCTGGCGATCGGAAAACGCGCGCGCGATCTCGGCGTCGCCGGCGCGCTGCTGCTCGCGCCGATCGTCCCGGTGGCGGTGGCGTATGTGCGCGTGCAGGCGGAGATGGGGCTCAAGCGGACACTGGCCGATTGGGTCCTCACCACGCCGGCCAGTTTCCTGGCATCGCCAACCTACGCGCACGCGTTCCTCTTGTCGCGATTGCTCCCCGGCACGGAGATCAACGGCGCGGCCAATGCGTACCTGTTTCCCGGCTACCTGCCGCTGCTGCTCGCAGGGGCCGCGCTCGTCGCCGCCGCGCGATCCGGTCCCTCCGTCCGGCAAGCCAGTGTGGGGGTGTACGCGCTGCTCGTGCTGTTCTGCGTCCTGCTCGCCGTCGGACCGCCTTTCGGACTCTGGCCGCTCGTCTACTGGCTGCCGGGCCTCAATTTCATCCGCGCGGCCTCGCGGTTCATGCTGCCGGCGCTGCTCGGGCTCAGCGTACTCGCCGGCCTGGGCTTCGACTGGTTGACGAGCCGTCTGCGCGAGCGCGCGCGTCTCGTCGCCGCTGCGGCGGTCGGCGCCCTGCTCGTGGCGGAGTTCGCCGTCCCGCTGACGACCACGCCCTATGCCGTCGTGACGCCGCCCGCCGACCGCTGGCTCGCGCGGCAGGCGGTGCCGTTCACCGTCGCCGAGGTGCCGCTGCCGCCGCTCTCGCGCGTGTACGAATTCGAAAAGCGGCAGGCCGAGTTCATGTTGCACTCGACCGAGCACTGGCAGAAGACCGTCCACGGGTGGAGCGGCCTGCAGCCCGCCGCGCATCTCGCCCTCTACGATCGGCTCACACGCTTCCCCGACGACGACAGCCTGCGCGCGCTCGCGGAGTTCCACGTGGACTACGTGGTCGTGCACACCGATCTCTACCCGCCTGGTGAGTGGGCGCGCGTCGAACGCCGGCTCGCCGCCTATCAGGGGCGCATGGAGCTTCGTCATGACGATGGCGCCGGCCGGGTGTACTCACTGACCGCGGCGAACGCGCGCTGAAGCCCTACTTTTTGGGGGAACGGAGTGGATCGGATGCGGTGCGCCGCTCGGGCTCGTGGTCCCGCCGACGTTTCTGACAAAACGGCGCTCGACGCGCCGGCGATACACCGGTTCGCGTCGAGCGGGTTTCCTTGCAGACCGTTCTACTGCGCGTGCACCGGCGTCGGGCTTGGCGCGAGCATCGGGGTGGACGCACTGGCCGCGGTTGGGTGCAACCCGCCGGAGTACCCGTGAATGACGTACTCAGGGTAGGCGACCATGCCGTGCTCGTGCAGGTCCAGGCCTTCGAGTTCGCCTTCACGCGAGACACGCAGCGTGCCGGTGGCTTTCACCGCATACATCAGCACGACTGACACGGCGAGCGTCGCGAAGACGACCGCTCCGCTCCCGATGGCCTGCGACATGAGCTGCGCCGTGCCGCCGCCGTAGAAGAGGCCCTTCACCGACGACCGTCGCGTCCACGCCAGTCGGCGTCGGCAGCCCGTAGGCGCCCGTCGCAAACAGGCCGAGTGACAGTGTGCCCCAGATGCCGCAGGCGAGGTGCACGGGAACGGCGCCGATCGGGTCGTCGATGCGCAGGTACTCGAGCGCATCCGTGGCCCAGATCGACGACGAAGCCGGCGACGAGGCCGATGAAGAATGCGCCCGTGGGGCTGACCCAGTAGCACGGCGCCGTGATGGCCACCAGCCCGGCCAGGAAGCCGTTCGTCGTCAGGCCGAGGTCCCATTTCCGGACGCGCGCGTACGCGTAGAAGAGCGCCGTCAGGCCCGCCGAACACGCCGCCATCGTCGTGTTGAAGGAGACGCGGCCGATGCCCTGCACGTCGAGCGCCGACAGCGTGCTGCCCGGGTTGAAGCCGTACCAGCCGAACCAGAGGATCAGGCCGCCGACGGCGCCGAGGATGATGTTGTGCGGCAGCGGGCGGCCCGCCGCCGTCACGCGCGAACACGCGGCCGAGCCGCGGGCCGAGCGCGATGGCGCCGACGAGCGAGATCGCGCCGCCGATGGTGTGGACGACCGTCGAACCGGCGAAGTCGCGGAACGGCACGGCCATCACCGCCAGCCAGCCGTCAGGTCCCCAGCGCCCAGTGGCCGATGATCGGGTAGATGAACCCGGTGACGCCGATGCTGTAGAGAATGTCGCCGATGAAGCCGCAGCGGCCGACCATCGCGCCCGACGTGATGGTCGAGCAGGTGTCGGCGAAGGCGAACTGGAACACCCAGAACGCGAGCAGCGGCACACCGGTCGAGCCGTAGGTGTCGGCGAGGCCCTTCAGGAAGAAGCCGGTGGTTCCGATGAACCCGTTGCCGGGCTCGAACATGAAGGCGAAGCCCCACGCCCAGAACGTGATGCCGCAGATGCAGGTGTCGACGATGCCTTCGACGAGGATGTTGATCGACTCGCGCGATCGGGCGAATCCGGCTTCGAGCATGACGAACCCGACCTGCATGCCGAACACGAGGAACGCGGCGATCAGCGTCCACGCCGTGTTGATCGCGTTGATTTCCGGCGACGGGCCGGCGGACGGCGCCTGCGCCGAGACCGCCGGCGCGAGGAAGATCCGCATCGCGGTGAGCAGGAGGATCAGGCCGATGGCCTTTCCTCCCACCAGAGCCAGCACTTTCGCGCGCATGGCCGGATCGCTGAGATTCGTTCGAATTCGCCGATAAAAATACGTTATGGACATGGCTTCTCCTGCACCAATACACACACCAGGGATTTGTGGCTGAGGCCGCGCTTCCGGCGCGGAACGCGCGAACGGCGCTGGTGCGGACTAGACGCGCAGGATGGGCGACGAGACGAGACCGAACTGCTCGTGCACGATCGGGACGAGCCAGAGGGGCGGGCTGTCGGGCGTGGTGAGCGCCCGACCGGGCGACGGCGCATCGACCGGCAGATGCTTCAGGTGTTCCTTGTCGTCGGCGGCCGACTCGAGAAAATAGATCGCGTCGGCAATCGACGGCCCCGTCGACTTCTTTTCCGCCGGCGTTTCCTTCTGGAGCGCGCGATCCGCAACGAGCGCACCGAGGTCGCAGGTTGAAAACGGCGGGGTGAACGGCAGCATCGCGAGGACCGCAATCGTGAGGGCGCACCACCGCATGAGGGCACGCGCAGCACGGGTTCCGATGCGGAGTGTCGGCACGGCTGCCGTCGCTTCTACAAGCCGGGTGCCAACGTCTGCGCGTTCGGCGACGCTGAAATCCTAAGGAATATCGTCCTGACACTTCGCACCGAGGAGCCCTTGGCGACATTTTCGTCACGATGAAGGCAGCCCTGGACGAATATGTCTCGCATCAGAGTGTGACGGCCGGCGCGTGCGCGACGGAAGGTGGCGGGCCAATGCGATGTACTACGTAAATGTCTCGACATCGCGCCTGGAACGACAACGTTGTCGCTGTCAGTGGCCCTGCCCCCGCCCCGTCACCTGGATTCGGTTCTCGACCGCCAGGACGCCGAACCCGGACCGGGCGATGCTTTCTGCCTTGATCAGCTCGACCTGCGAGCGGACGTACCCGACGAGCTGCACGTGACCGTTGTTGACGATGACGTGGACCGGGGGATCGACCATCGAGTAGTGGATGAACGCCTCGTCTCGGTAGATGGCGGTCGCAATCGCGACGCGCAAGCGGTCGTCGGATTGGGAAGCGGGCAGAATCACGAGACGATTGTCGATCGCCTGGACGCCTTTCACCCTGGCGATACGCTCGACGAGGTCGGCGGACTTCTTGTCTTCGGTGACAGCGCCCTCGAGCCGCACATGTCCATCGCGGACGCGGCCCTCGATGTTGTCGTAGACGGTATAAAGATCGTAGTCGCGGATACGCTTCACGACCTCACGACTGAGCGCCTCGTCGTTTTCCGCCTTGGGGATGGTCACGTCGGCCTCGAGGGATTTCACGCCGTCGACTTTCAGGGCGCGCCGCACCGCTTCTTCCTTCGTCCAAAGCGTCTCTGCCTCGCCCGACAGCATGACCACGGCGTTCTTGACATCGAGCGTCAGCCGTTCGGCGCTGCGGTCGATCCGCGCCAGCTGACGTTGCACGTCGGCTTTGATCTGGCTGTCCGAGGGGCCGGCCGCGCTCAGCGGCAGATGGAATCCGACGGAGAGAGCGGCCGTCGTCACCATCGTGACGACGGCCGGCGGGAGACGAGGTGTCATCGCCGCTCCATGGCGCCCTGATACGGGACTACCTGGCCCGAAACGATATCGACGTCGAAGCTGATCGTGCGGTAACCCTGCGCTTCAACCTCAACCCGATGATGTCCCGCGGACAACCCGAGAGGCTGTGAGCTGGGCGAGAACTGTTCCACCGTGCCCACGACGTTGCCGTCCACCAGCACCTGCGCGTCCTTCGGCGTGATGTCGAAACTCAGGCCGCCGAGATTCGCCTGTCCCGGCTGAACACCGATCGAGTTCGGATCCGGCACCGTCTGCGGGTAGTTCTGTGACGACTGCGGCGGATAGTTCTGCGGAGACTGCGGATAATTCGCCGGCGGCGGATACGTCGGGTACTGGTCAGACGGATACTGCTCCGGCGGGTACGGAGTCGACGGATACGGGTTCGACGGGTACACGGTCGCCGGGTACGGGTAGGAGTACGACGGCCCGTAATAGAACGGGTCGTAGTACGCGTACGCGTACGGCACCGGGTAGCCGGCCCACAGCCCGAAGCCGAGGCTAAAGCGCGGCCGGAACGAATAGTACGGCCGATAGAAATGAACCGGCGCGTGGTATCCGTAACCGCGGTACGAATAGTTGCGGTACCCGCCGTTGCCGTAGTACCGATTTCCACCGTTGCCGTAATAGCGGTTTCCGCTGTTGCTGTAAGACCGGTTGCCGCCGCCGTTCCGATACGCATCGCTGCGGTAACCGCCCCCGTTGTTCCCGTTCACGCTCGGGTAGCCGCGCGGCACGGCATTGCCCTGCGCTCGCGGTTGCGCGGCGTCGCGCCGTCCGCCATTATCGGCACGCTGGGCCGGTGCCTGAGCGGGAGCCGGCGCAGGAGCCGGCCGCGCCGCGGGTTGCGGGCTCGATCGCGGCGCCGCCTGGGCGTGGCTTTCACCGCGATTCGAACCATGGCCGCCGCCGTCTCCGCCGCCCCGGTGATGCTGAGCCATAACGGGTGACGCGAACCCGAGCGCCGCGCTCACCACAGCTGTTGCTATTGCCAGTTTGGGAATGTGCATTGTGTCCCCCGCCATATAAATGTCGCAAGGGCCTTGCCAATGTAAGCGCGCGGTTTACGGCCGCATTTCTCGATTTCGCGCAGACAACCGAGTGGATCCGTGGCCTTCCGGTGACGTTGCGCCTGCCCCTCCAACAGTACAATGAGCCCGGAGACACCACCATGATCAACCACAGTACCGTTCGGGTCTCAGGGCTGTCGGTCGCGCTCGCCGCAATAGCCGTGCTGGCCACCGCACCCCTGTCGACTGCCCAACAATCAGGAGCCCCCGTGTCTTCTTTCTACGATCTGAAAACGTCATCTCTCGATGGCAAACCCGCCGACCTGGGCGTCTTTCGCGGAAAGGTCACGCTCGCCGTCAACGTCGCGAGCAAATGCGGGTTCACGCCGCAGTACGAAGGACTCGAGAAGCTGAACCGCGAACTTGCGCCGAAGGGGTTCGCGGTGCTCGGATTCCCGAGCAACGACTTCGGGGCGCAGGAGCCAGGCACCGCTCAGGAAATCGCGCAGTTCTGCAAGCTCACCTACGACGTGACGTTCCCGATGTTTTCGAAGCTCGTGACGAAGGCGGGAGCGGACCAGTCCCCGATTTACAAGTTTCTCGGCGCATCGGGCCACCTGCCGGCGTGGAACTTCAGCAAGTACGTGATCGGCAAGGACGGCAAGGTCGTCGCGTTCTTTCCGAGCGAGGTCACGCCGGAATCCCCGGCACTCCGCGGCGCCATCGCCAAGGCGCTCGACGCTCGCTGACGCTATCGCGGCCGGGCCTTCAGCGCGGACGCGAGGTTCCGGCGAGCTTCCTCGAACGACGGCGCGAGCACCACTGCCTGCCTGAAGTGCTCGGTGGCCTGACTCAGGTCGCCGAGCGACGCGAGCGCGATGCCGAGGTCGTTGTGGGCCGCCGCGGAATCCGGCATGGCGCTGACTGCCGCGCGAAAACAGTCCGCCGCCTCCGCGAATCGGTGCTGCTCGAGGAGCAGGGTTCCGAGCTCGTACTGCGCGCCGCCGTTGCCGGGCGCGAGCTGCACGGCACGCCGGAGGTAGCCGATGGACTCCGTCACGTGGCCGCTTTCGGCCAGCGCGGTGCCGAGATTGCGGTTGGCATCCGCCGAATCGGCCCGGCGCGTCAGGGCCTCGCGGAACTCGGCGGCGGCTGCGTCGTATCGGCCCTGACGTAAGAGCGCGACGCCGATGATGTTGTGCACCGCGTCGGTGTCGGGCACGACGGCGCCAAGGTAGGCGCTTCCCAGCACGCGGCGGTCGCCGTACGCGCCTCGAACGCTTCCACCCCGCCCGGTCGCGTGATACGCATGGTCGAGCAGCGCGAGGTACATATCGAGGCCGCCCGCCAGCGGCGTCGGGCTTTCCCCGTCGAAGCACCTCGGACACCACGTTGCGGCTGCGGCGAGATCGAAGATGGACGCAGGTACGCCGCTCGTCCCGGAATCGATCGCCGAGCGCACGCCGTATTCCTGGAGGGGACGGTCGTCCGACACCGCCGTCGACTGGCTGGTCGCCCGGGCGAGCGTGTCGGCGGAACCAACGAACGTTCCGACGATTTCCGTCACGCTCCCCAAGTCGAGACGGCGAAGGTCCGCTGCGACGCCCGGTTCCTGTTCCAGCGCACGGGACACGCGCACTGGATCGATCTCGATGCGGCCACCGCTCGTTCCCACGAGCAGGAGTTCCGCGTCGGTGCCCGACAGCAGCACGGACTGCGGAAAGACGTCGATGAACGCGCGTACCATAGCCAGGCTCGTCGCCGCGGGCACCTGGTACGCCGGCAGCCACTGGCTGAGGTAGCCGCCTTCCTTCAACCGTGAGCGCGCGAGCGCGTAGAACTCGCGTGAATACAGGGCTGCGACGCCGGCGTGCGCAATCGGCGGCGGCTCCAGCGTAATGAGGTCGTAGGCCGCCGTCGGCTGCATGGCGAGGTGCTGCCGGCCGTCGTTCACGTATACGCTGACGCGCGGGTCCTTGAGCACGTCTTTGTTCGCGTCGCTGAAATAGCCGGCGTGATCAAGGATGTCGCGGGAGAGATCGGCGACGTCGACACGTTCGACGGACGGATGAAGCGTCGCGGCCTGCGTGGAATTGCCGACGCCGAAGCCGATCACCAGCACGCGCGTGGGAGCCGGCATCGACAGGAGCGGGATATGCGCCAGCGCGCGCATGTAGCGCTGATCGAGCAACGCGGTCGATGACATCGGGTGGCCGTTGGTGATGAGGCCGCGACCCCGGCCCGGCACTTCCGTCACGCCGATCACTTCGGTGATACCTTCGCGGAGCGTCAGCAGCCGCTCCCCTGCCGGCGGTCTGACCAGCGAGCGGTTCAGCACGTAGTCCGGCGGCAGGCGCAGCCACAGGACGACCGCAACGGCCGCAATCAGCACGGGAACCGACGTGGTCATCGCGGACGTGGTCCTGACGCCTCCGTCTTCGCGCGCGGCGAGGTAGAGCGGCGCGATCGCCAGCGTGGCAACGAGCGCCAGCACCGTCGCGCTTCCCTGCATGCCGAACACCGGCAGCAGCACGAACCCGGTCGCGAGAGAACCGCAGACCGCCCCGGCCGTGTTGGCCAGATAAAGGGCGCCCGCGCGGCTGCCGACCGCGCGCTCCGTCCGTTGAATCAGCGCGTTGGCGAGCGGAAACGAGCATCCCATCAGCAGCGACGGGACGCCGACTTCGAGCAGCATCGGCCGCGCGTTGTACCAGAGCTCGGTGATCCAGCGGCCGAATGGCGTCAAGCCGGAAAAGGTTGCATCGATCGCGCGACGATGGGCATCGAGCGCATCGGCGCTGGTCGACGAAAGGCCCAGCAGCGCCGATACGACCAGCAGCGCCTGCACCACCATCAACGCCTGCGCGGGCCTGGAGGTCCGTCGATCGATGTAGCCGCCGAGCAGCGATCCCAAGCCGATGCCCACCAGCACGATCGTGAGGACGAGCGAAAACACGGCCCGGAAGCCCCCGAGCAGCAGCGTGAAGTGGCGCAGCCAGACGATCTCCAGGCCCATTGCCGCAAGGCCGCAGAGCACAAGCGCAAGGCTGGTCCAGCCGACCGCGTAGAGCGCCTGAGACGTGGCGGGCTTTTGAAGGACGGCCGCCGCCCCCCGCGTCTTCCGCGCCGGTGCCGAAGTCCTCGCCAGCACGATCGCGCCGGCTCCGGCAATCAGGTTCAGGAGCGCCGCGAAGAGCTGCGTGTCAGTGAGGCCGAACGATGGAACCAGCGCGACGTCTGTCAGGAACGCTCCGGCCGCCGCGCCCGCGGTATTGACGGCGTACAGGACGGCGATCTTCCACCCGCTCGCGCGCTCGACGTCCTCCCGGACACGGTGGCGAATCAGCAGTGTCAGCGTGCCGCCCATCAGCAGAGCGCTTGGCCCGAACAGCCCGAGGGCAATCGCACCCCGCGCGATGTACGACATCGTTGACAGCTCGTACCAGCCGGTCGAATCCCTCACGTATGACGAAGACACGGCCGCAAGCCAGTGGAGTCGCGGGAGCGCTATCGCTATCGCCGCGCCCAGAGCGGCGATGACGAGTTCGACGACGCCATACGCGCGCAGCAGCGATTCGGGCGCGTGCTGATAGCGTCGATCGGCCCATCGCCCGACGATGACGCTGCCGCAGCCGAGCCCGAGCATGAAGATGGCGACGACGAGAGAGGTGGTCTGGATGGTGGCGCCGAAGACGTTCCCGAACTCGCGGACCCAGACGACCTGGTAGATGAGTCCGCTGATCCCGGAAAGGAAGAAGAGAACGAAGAGCACCCGGGGAGGATACCTGAGTGGAGTAGAAACTTGGGACTGGGGGCTGGGGGCTGGGGCTGGAAGAACACTGTGTTCTTCCAGCCCCCAGCCCCTTGTGATCGCTACCTAAAGATCCAGCGTGAAGCTGATCTTGAACAGTCGCGGATTCGCGATCGCCGTCGGCGTCAGCCAGGGGTTGTTGGTGAGCGAGTACGTCTGGTTTGCCGTCACGACCGTGCTCCGGTTCAGCAGGTTGTAGATGTCGAGGTTGACCGTCGTTCTGGTGCGGGAGAACCGGAACACTTTTCCGACCCGGAAATCAAGCTGGTTGTCCCGGTCGAGGTATACCGTGTCCGGATTGACGATGACCACCGTGGTGTTCTGAGTGGGCTGCGGTCGTGCCCGGAGCAGCAACGTCCGAGGTTCGAGTTTGCGGCGAGATACGCATTGGTCGCTACGAAATTCGCGGCCAGCCCGGACGGCTGGGCGCCACCGGCTCCGTTGCCGAAGGTGTTCGCGACGCCAGGGGTGCTGCGGAACGTCGCGGCGATCTGCACATCCGCTTTCGGAATCGTATAGAAGACCAGCCCTTTGAAGCCCGTCATCCACGGTTCGTCGAGGTGGCAGAACTCCTTGGCCAGCTGTGGCTGGGCCCCGTTTGCCGCGACGGAGGCCGCGTTTGTGGCACCCCAGCTCAACATCTCAGGTAACTTCGCGATGATGTCGCAGTTGTCGGTCGAGGTTCGACCAGTGCCGGTCCCGGCCTGGAACCGGAGACCATTCGTGAGGCGTGCGTTGACGCTGATGTCGAAACCGTTCCAGTGTTCGTACTCGTTGCCAAACTTGTCCGCCAGCGTGTAGTAGTTTTGAGTCTGCCCGAACTTGTTTGCGTTGACGTTGTAGTAGGTCAGCGAATTGCCGCCGCCCCCTGGGATGTTCGGATCGGTCGGCACCTTCATCGTGAACTGCTGGAAATCGCTCGCGGCGGCCAGCACGTTGTCGACGACCGGGAAGTTCTGCCAGATGCGGCGGTAGTAGCCGAAGTCGAGCGAGATTCTCGATGTGAGCTGCTGCTGGAAGCCCGCCGAGAATTCCCAGTTGCTCGCCCGGTGTCCCCAGCCGGTCAGCAGGTCCGGATCGAACGTCGAGCCGGGAATGGTTGTCCCGAAGTCGAGATTGGCGACCTGGCCGCAGTTGTCGCCGCCGCTCGCCGTGAGGTTCTGCGCAAGCGGACTCGCCAGGTTGCAATCGACGACGAAGTTGCGGTTCGAGTCGGACCAGCTGCGATTGGTGAACGTTCGCATGGCGTTGACAGGATTCGTCGTGGCGGCTCCCAACGCGTTGAGCGTCTGCCCGAGCAAATACTTGTTCGCGGCCACCTTCAGCGCCGACTTGCCGTCGCCGCGAACATCCCAGACCACGCCTGAACGGTACGTGAGGTCCTTCCAGCTCGTGTTGTCCTGCGCGGGGAAGGTGATGTTCCGGTTCTGAAGGCCGACCACCGCGGAGCCTGGTCCGATCGTCTGCTGCGGGAACGATGTCTTGAACCAGTCGTACCTGATGGCCCCGTTGACGGTCACCCTGTTCGTTTTCCAGCTGTCCTGCACGAAGGCGCCGAAGTCGTGGTTTTCTTCGCTTTTCACGGTCGCTGGGGCCGCCCACTGGGTCACGAAGGTCGGGGTCCCGTTGTTGAAGGTGTAGCTGATCGGCTGGTACGCGTAGTTGTTGACCTCCTGGTACCCAAACGTGTCGTTCCAGCCCGTCTTGAAGGCGTGGGCGCCCGTGATGTACGAAGCCGCGACGCGATAGGTGTAGTTGGGAACGATCGTGTTGTTGAGCCCGCCGAACCCGGTGGCGGCGTAGCTGCGGTACATCATGCCGGTCGCCTGATCGGCCACCGAGATCATGTTCTGGATCGCGGCCGCCTCAGCGTCGGTCAGCGACCCGCCGTTGCTGTCCGCGCGCAGATCCATGTTGCCCCAACGCTCGAACAAGTGCATGCCCACGAATTCGAACAGCAGCTTGCTGGTGACGGGCGACGTGAATTCCACATGCTCCTGCCGGAGGCGCGGGAAGCGCCGATCGCGGGCCGCTTCGGGAGCAGCCACCTGGGAATTGAACACGCCGTTGGACGTCGCCGCGATGGCCCCGGCTTGATACGGGCAGTTGCAGAATGAATCGATCTTCTGCTCGAACGCGACCTTGATCTTGGGCGACGCCTGCCAGGTGATGCGCAGGTTGTTCTGCTGCACCTCTCCGTGGTTTTCCGCCGGGGATCCGGTGTCGGGCACGTACGTCCACGCGTTCGGGTTGAACGCGTTCTGGTTGTCGAAGAGGCCGGCGTACGAGTTCGCACGATTGAAGCGGGTCGAGAACCAGAACCACACCTTGTCTTTCATGATGGGACCGCCGATCGACTCGTTCAAATCCCACACGTTGTGGATTTTGGTCGGCGTCGCCAACCCCCTGGCCTTGAGATCGTCGGTGTAGTTGGTCCCCTGCATCGACTGGTTCGCGAACGTGAAGAACGTCGAGTTGCTGAACCGGTTGCCGCCGTCCTTGGGGATGAAGTTGATCCGGACGCCACCCGTCGGCCCCTCGGCCGACAGCGACGCCGTGTCGATGGCGATCTCGGCCGCCGAGCCCACGTCGGGCTGCTGACCGCCGATGTTGCCGCCGGCCTGCAGCGTCATGATGCTGACGCCATTGAGCATCACGCGTTGATCGACCGCCTTGCTGCCGTGTGCCGTGAGGCTCTGGCCGACATCCGCGATGCCGGCGCTCCCACCGACGTCGCCGCCGCCGCCGGAGGTGCCTGCCGCCATGCGCGCCAGCGTGAAGTACTGGCGGGAACTCGGCAGGTTCTGGACGGCGTCGTGGTCGAGCACGACCTGTTTCTTCGTGCTCGCCGTGTCCACCAGCGGCGTCTCGCCGGTGACCGTGATCGTCTCCTCGACCGCGCCGACTTTCATTTCGGCGTTGACGGTCGCCGTGAACGTCCCGGTCAGCTCGACACCCTCCCGCTTGACGGTGCTGAACCCTGTCAGCGCGAACGTGACTGTGTACGCGCCCGGGCGCAAATCCTGGATCCGGAACTGCCCGGTGCCGTCGGTGACGGCGGTGCGGGTTTTTTCGATGAGCACGGGGCTGGCGGCTTCGACAGTCACGCCGGGCAGCACGGCGCCGGAAGCGTCTTTCACCTGGCCGGCAATTGCGGCCTGCGCACGCGCCAGGCTCGGGAAGACGAGCACACACGATAGGACGACGACGGCCGTTCTGAGAGCACGCATCCTGCCCCTCCTCATACCGCCCCGGATTGACTCGTGGACGACGCTCTTTCTTCTCTTCTCTTTCTTCCGACCTTCTTCCGACCTTCTTCCGACCCCTTCAGTTGCGCGCATCATAGGCAACTGACAGATCAGTGTCAACGCGGAATCACGCCGCGGCGCGGCATTTTGTCGCGCGAGACAACCGCCCATCCAGAATGTTGGACGCGCGCAGCGCCCATACCTGGGCAGAAAGACCCTATACCGTCACGACAAGGCGGCGCCGCCCGCGGCTTTCCCGTGTACGCACAGACCGACGGCCGGGGTAGAATGCCGCCGCCACACGAACAGACAAGGGAGAATGTCATGGCCATCAACACCACTGCGCCGAACGATCAGGTGAACGCCACGCCGCGCGTTCGTCCGATGACCGGCGATGAATACCTCGAGAGCATTCGCGACAACCGGGAAATCTGGATCTACGGCGAACGCGTGAAGGACGTCACCACGCATCCCGGCATTCCGCAACACGGCCCGGATGCTCGCCCGCCTCTACGACGCCCTCCACGATCCCGCACGCCAGGATGTGCTGACGACCCCCACCGACACGGGCAGCGGCGGTTTCACACATCGCTTCTACAAGGCCACCCGTACAGGCCGAAGATCTGGTGGGCGCGCGCGACGCCATCGCGGAGTGGGCGCGCGTCAGCTACGGATGGATCGGCCGCAGCCCCGATTACAAGGCCGCGTTCCTCGCCACGCTCGGCGCCAACGCGGATTACTACGAACCGTTCCAGGACAACGCGCGCCGCTGGTACAAGAAAGTCCAGGAAGAGGTGTCGTTCGTCAATCACGCCATCGTCAATCCGCCCGTCGATCGCGACAAGCCGCTCGACGAGGTCAAAGACGTGTACATGCACGTCGTGAAGGAGACCGACGCCGGTTTGATCGTGAGCGGCGCCAAGGTGGTCGCGACGACCTCCACGCTGACGAACTTCAACTTCATCGCCAACAACGGCGCGCTGCCGATCAAGACCAGGGAGTTCGCGTTCGTGTGCATGGTGCCGACCGACGCGCCCGGCGTGAAGCTGTTCTGCCGGCCGTCGTACGAGCTGACGTCGGCGACCGTCGGCACGCCGTTCGACTACCCGCTGTCGAGCCGGATGGACGAGAACGATTCCATTCTCGTGTTCGACAAGGTGTTCGTGCCCTGGGAGAACGTGTTCGCATACGGCGACATCGAGAAGGTCAACAACTTCTTCCCGCGGTCGGGCTTCCTGCCGCGCTTCATGTTCCAGGGCTGCACCCGGCTCGCCGTCAAGCTCGACTTCCTGGCCGGCCTGCTGCTCAAGGCCGTCGAGGCGACCGGCGCCAAGGACTTCCGCGGCGTTCAGGCGAACGTCGGCGAGGTCCTGGCGTGGCGCAACTGTTTCTGGGGCCTCACCGACGCGATGGCGCGCACGACGACGCCGTGGACGCCGGGATACGTGCTGCCCAATCTCGATTACGGTCTGGCCTATCGCGTGATGGCGAGCATCGCCTATCCCAAGATCAAGGAGATCATCGAGAACACGCTCGCAAGCGCGCTGATCTACCTGCCGTCGAGCGCGCTCGACTTCAAGGTGCCCGAGATCCGCCCGTATCTGGATCAGTTCGTGCGCGGCTCGAACGGCTACTCGGCGGTCGATCGCGTCAAGCTGATGAAGCTGATGTGGGACGCGATCGGGAGCGAGTTCGGCGGCCGGCACGAACTCTACGAGCGCAACTACTTCGGCAACAACGAGAGCATCCGCTTCGAGACGCTCCTGGTCGCCGAGGTCACCGGCGCCGCCAAGCGCTACAAGGGCTTCGCGGAGAAGTGCATGGCCGAGTACGATCTGGACGGCTGGACGGTGCCCGATCTCATCAACCCGAACGACATCAGCGCCGTGATGAAGAAACGGTAGTGGCCGATTCATTCGACGCCCGCACGTTCCGCCAGACGGTCGGCCATTTCGCGACCGGCGTGACGGTGATTGCCGCCGAAGTGGACGGCGACGTTCGCGGCATGACCGCGAACGCCTTCAGCTCGCTGTCGCTCGACCCGCCGCTGGTGCTGTTCTGCTGTGGCAAGTCGGCGCACATGAGCGAGGCCATCCGCCACGCCGCGCGCTTCTCGGTCAACATGCTGGCCGAGACGCAGCAGGACGTGTCGACGTACTTTGCCGGCGGCTGGAAGGAGCCGGCGCCGCCGCCGTTCTCGTTTGTCCCGTGGAGCGGCGTCCACCGGCTGCACGGCTGCATCGCGGCGATCGGCTGTCACGTGGAAACCATCCTCGAGGGCGGCGATCACTGGATCGTGCGTCGGCCGCGTGATCGCCCTGCACCGCGACGACGGCGAACAGGCACCGCTCCTGTTCTTCCGCGGGCGCTACGGACGCCTGAACGAGCCGGAGCGGGTTCTCTAGGAGGTTCCGACGTGGCCACGCTCAAGCAGCCTGCCGCAGGGATCGTCGCGACCATTCTGATGGTCGTCCTCGCCGCTGGCGTTCGTCTCGCTGTTCACGTTCCCCGTGTTCACCGGGTGGGTCGCGTACTTCCTGCTCTGCGTCATCCCGATGCAAATCGTCGTCGCGGTCACTGTGGGGCGCGAACCCCGGGTTCGTCGCTGCCAGCCCGCAGCCGGCCAAGGGCCTGGTGCTGACCCTGACGACGCTCGCGGTGGGCGTCGTCGTTGCCGCGGTGTGCTTCGTGACAATCGGCGGCCGGGTGAGTCCGCCGACGCCGATGCTCGCCATGTGCAGCATCGTCTCCGTCGTCATCACGTTCTGGGCGGCGATCATGTGGGGCGGCTGGCCGTTTACGGGCGTCATCAAGCATCCGATCGCCGCGGGCCTCGTGGTGCTGGTGGCGGCGTATGTCGTGAACTACATCCTGTTCCGCGTCTTTTTCAGCTACCTCTTCATGCAGGGCGCGCCGGTGTACGTCGCCGCCCAGGACCCGCAGGGCCTGTTTCCGGCGTGGCACGCCCTCGTGTTCTACCTGTCGTGCCTGGCGGCCATGTTCCTGCTGGTGAACTTCGACTTATGGCCCCTGACGACGCGCCCGGGGATCATGCGGCAGCCGGTCCTGGGCCTCGTCTGGACGCTCGCCGTGCTCGCGATTGGCGGTGCGGTGTTTTACATCGGCGTCGTTGTGCTGCGGATGGATCCGGTCGGCGTTCATGGTCCGCGTGCCCGTGCCGTTCATCTTCGGAACCATCGTCGTCCAGAACATGCTCAAGGGATCGCTGTTCGCGGGACGCACGCAGCCGCTGAAGGGTGTGCTGAACGTCGTGGCCGTGATTGTGATCGGTGAATCGCTGTCGTGGATGTACGGTCGCCTGGCGCCGATCGTCACCGGCGAGGTTCGCCCCGGGCCGCCGAGCTACGACTTCGAGATCTGGCTCGCGTCGGCGCTGCTCAGCGTGACGTTTCCACTGCTCATCTTCTACGCGGAGTTCTTTCAGTTCTGGCCGCTTCAGGGGACCGCTGCGAAGAAGTAGTGAAGGCCTTCAGGCCTGCCCGTTCGATCAGGACGCGCTGGAGATCAGCTGGCTGGCCGGGAACAGTTCCCGCGCGGACTTCAGGAACTCGCACACCAGCGCCGAGGTTTCGCCTCGCCGCCATGCGACCTGCACCTCGAACTCGGCCTGGGGCTCGTTGAGCGGCACCACGGCAACGCCGCGGACCGGCTGATAGCTGCGGCTTTGCGCGCCGCGCAGCGCCAGGCAGATCGCTTCGCCGGACACCACTGACAGCATCGCCGCCTGATTCCCCGGAATCCCCTCGAGCGTCACGATGCGGGGTGTGACACCGGCCGCCGAACAGAGCGCAAGAATCTTGTCGTGCGCGAGCGACGCCCAGTCGCGGTCCTGCAGCAGCAGGCGCTCGTCCACCAGCTGCTTCAAACGCAGCGCCTTGTGCCGCGCCAGCGGATTCCGCTCGCTGACCAGGACGACGAAGCGTTCGGCAAAGAGCGGCTCGGACTGGATGTCCGGATCCTCAGCGACGTGGCGCAGCAGCCCCACGTCCATGGTCCGGCGGCGCAGCGCGTCGTGCTGCGCGGACGAGGCCATGTCCACGCCTTCGATCACGACGTCGGGCGATCGTTCGACGATGTGCAGGCGGATGCGGTTGACGGCTTCGCACATCCCGGGTGCCATCGCGACGCGCAGCGGGTTCGCCAGGCCGGCCCTGGCGCGGGTCGCGAGGTCGAGGAAGCTCGCCGTGTCGGCGAGCACGGTCCGTGCCTGCTCGAGAAGCACGGCTCCCTCACGGGTCAGCGCGACGCCGCTGGCGGCACGTACGAAGAGCTTCACGCCGAGCTCCCGTTCGAGCTGGCTGATCTGGCGGCTGAGCGGGGGTTGCGCGACGTGCAGCTGCCGGGCGGCTTTCGAAAAGCTGTGCAACTCGGCGATGGCCGCAAACGCCCGCAAGTGACGCAGCTCCATGTGCCGCCCGCAGTCTACATCCGATCCCCGGCACGCGCGAAATCAATGTAGCCGTGCTGGACATCGGTACTTATGAGGGCGACGCGGAGCTTGTCGCCGACGTCCGCGCCCTCCTGGCCGCGGGCCAGCAGGCCTTCCACGCGAGGCGCCAGGATGCGCACGAAGGTGCCGCGGGGCGTGACGCCCGTCACCACGGCGTCGAACACTTCACCGATTCTGCCCGACATCGCGACGGCGGCGATCCGCTTGGACATCTCGCGCTCCACTTTTCGCGAGGCGTTTTCCTTCGCCGTGCAGTTTTTCGCGATGCCCGCCAGTTCGTCGTCGCTGTACGGCGACGCCGCGGCCGCCAGCGTCGCCTTGACCAGGCGCTGCGTGACGAGATCCGCGAAACGGCGGTTGGGTGCCGTGGAGTGCGTGTAGTCTTCCACCGCCAGGCCGAAGTGCCCCTGGTTCGGATCGCCGGGGCGTTCGAGGACGTATTCGCCGGGCCCCATCAACTTGATGACCGCCAGCGACAGGTCGGCGAACCGGTCCGGGTCGGCAGCCTTGCGCTCCACGAGGAACTCGTTCAGGGCCCCGGAATCCGGGACGGCCGGCAGCGTGCGCCCGACGCTCTGTGCGAGCGCCACGATGCGGTCCCAGCGTTCGGGCGTCCTCACCACACGGCGGATCGACGACACGTGCCGCGTCTCGAGCATTCGGGCCACGATCGCGTTCGCCGCGATCATGAAGTCTTCGATGAGCTCGGTCGCGCGGTTCTTGCCCTGGCGCACGATGTCCACGACCTGGTCGTGCAGGATCACCGGGCGCGTTTCGATCGTCTCGATGTTCAGCGCGCCGTGGCGGTATCGCGCCTGCCTGAGTAACTGGGCCGCGGCATCCTGCAGTCGCAGCTGGCCCTGCAGCACCGGCGACCCCGCCACCTTGTGAGGCGCCGCGCCTCCGTCGAGCCACGCGGCCACGCCGTCGTATGTCAGCTGCGCCGTGTTGCGGACGATCGCGCGATAGATGTCGCTCGACTGCACGGCGCCGTCCGGCGCCACGACGAACTCGATCACGACGCTCAGGTTGTCCTGCGATTCGAGCAGCGACGTCGCGTGCGTCGACAGCGCGTCCGGCAGCATCGGAAAATTCCTCACGCCCGTGTAGACGGTCGTGGTCGCGCGTGCCGCGTGCTCGTCGATCGCCGAGCGCTGGTGGACGAACGCGTCCACGTCGGCAATCGCCACCTGGATTCGGGTCGCGCCGTCGGGCAGCCGTTCCGCGGCCTCGAGCTGATCGAGGTCGCGCGAGGTGTCGTTGTCGATTGACGACCAGGGCAGCCGGCGCAGATCGCGAATGCCGTCGCCGGGATGGATTGGCGGCGGGTGCGTTTCGAGCGCGGCGACTTCGCCGAGGACCTGCTGAGAGAATTCGGGTTCGAAGCCGTGGGCACGCATGGCGTCAGCGGCGGCGGCCCGAAGATCAATTGGTTGATGTGTCTGTCCGCGTCCTGCATGGGGTAACGCGACTCTACATGACATTACGGGTCAGGCCATTGTGACAAATACTGTCAGATTCGCCAGCGCTTGGCAGGAACGCGCCAGCGTAAATGACTGATCCGACGACGCTTAGCGAACTATATGGATGTGGCACCGCGGTTGCTCAAGAGTCGGGCACGGCCGCCCCGAGAAGGGAGCAGCCGTCAAACTGAAAGACTTGCTTTTAAGGAGAAGAGAGTAATGAGAACGAACCAGAAGGGCTTCACACTGATCGAGCTGCTGATCGTGGTTGCAATCATCGGCATCATCGCGGCGATCGCGGTGCCCGGCCTGCTCCGCGCCCGTATGTCGGGCAACGAGGCGTCGGCCATCGGGTCGATGCGCGCCATCAACACCTCGCAGCAGAACTACTCGCAGCAGTGCAACGGCTACTCGCCGAGCCTCACCGAGCTGCGCATCGCCGGCAACTTCCTGTCGCCCGACCTCACGAGCGCAGCGTCGGTGGCGAAGAGCGGCTTCACGGTGACGATGGTCCAGTCGTCGCTCGGCGCGGCGATTCCGGCGCCCCCGGCGGGCTGCACGGGCACGACGACCAACTACTACGCGACGGCGCGTCCGCTCTCGTTCGGTTCGACCGGCACGCGGTCGTTCGCGACGACCGAGCAGGGCACGATCTTCTACACCAGCACCGCCGCCGCCCCGGCCGACCCGATTCCGGCCGCTGCGACCCCGATTCAGTAACTCGCTCGACCGCCTCTTCTCCGCCGGCATGGCCTCTCGCGAGGTCATGCCGGTTTCGCGTTTCGCCTCACGTACAATCAGCTGCATGAAGGTGCTCTACGGATACCTGCGCAGCTACGCGAGCCTCGTGGCCCTCGCCCTCGGCCTGGCCGCCATCAACCAGGTGTTCTCGCTGCTCGATCCGCTGATCCTCCGACACGTCATCGACAGGTACGCCACCCGTTTCCAGGAATACACGACGGCCCAGTTCTTCAGCGGCGTCAGCCTGCTGCTCGGCGCGGCGGTCGGCGTGGCGTTCGTGTCACGCGTCGCGAAGAACTTCCAGGACTACTACATCAACGTCATCACGCAGCGTATCGGCGCGCAGCTGTATTCGGACGGCATCCAGCACTCGCTGAAGCTTCCCTATTCCGTGTTCGAGGATCAACGCAGCGGGGAAACGCTCGGCCGGCTGCAGAAGGTCCGTTCCGACGTCGAGAAGCTCATTTCCACGGCGGTCAACGTCCTCTTCACGTCGCTCGTCGGCATCATTTTCGTGATGGTGTACGCGTTCAGCGTGCACTGGCTGATCGCGCCGGTGTACTTCCTCACGGTGCCGATTCTCGGGCTGCTCAGCTCCGTGCTCAGCCGGCGCATCAAGCAGATTCAGAAGGTGATCGTCGCGGAGACGACGGCCCTTGCCGGCTCCACGACCGAATCGCTCCGCAACATCGAGCTGGTGAAGAGCCTCGGCCTCCAGCAGCAGGAGATCGAGCGCCTGAACGGCACCACCGCGAAGATCCTTCGCCTCGAGCTGAAGAAAGTCCGCTACCTCAGGAGCCTGAGCTTCATCCAGGGGACCGCGGTCAACCTGCTGCGCACGAGCATCATGTTCCTGATGCTGTACCTCATTTACACGCGCGCCATCACCGTCGGCCAGTTCTTTTCCCTGTTCATCTATTCGTTCTTCATCTTCGGTCCGCTGCAGGAACTCGGGAACATCATCAACATCTACCGTGAAACCGAGGCGTCCCTGAACGTCTACGAAGACATCCTCCGCATCCCGGAAGAGCCCCGGCCCCTCAATCCCGTGCCGGTCCGCGATCTGCGGACGCTGGCGTTCGAGCACGTCACGTTCCAGCACCAGTCGGCGTCCTCTCCGGCTGTCAGCGACATCTCATTCAGGCTGACGCGCGGTGAAACGATCGCGTTCGTGGGACCCTCGGGCGCGGGAAAGACGACGCTCGTCAAGCTGCTGGTCGGTCTGTACCGCCCGCAATCGGGCCGCATCCTCTACGACGGAACGCCGGGCACCGAGACCGACCTCGACGATCTGCGCTCGCAAATCGGTTTCGTCACCCAGGATACGCAGCTCTTCTCGGGAACGATCCGGGAGAACCTGCTCTTCGTGAACCCGACGGCCTCGGACGCGGAGTGCCTCAGCGTCCTGAAGAAGGCGGCGTGCGACAACCTGCTCGCGAGGGCGGATCGCGGGCTCGACACGGTCATCGGCGAGGGCGGGGTCAAGGTGTCTGGCGGCGAGAAACAGCGGCTGTCGATAGCCCGCGCGCTGCTCCGCCATCCCCATCTCCTCGTCTTCGACGAAGCAACTTCGTCGCTCGACTCACTGACCGAGGAGGGCATCGTCGACACCATTCGAGCGGTGGCCACCGGCCGCGACGCGATGACCGTGCTCATTGCGCATCGGCTGTCGACGATTCTGCACGCGGATCGAATTCACGTGCTCGAGCGCGGCCGCATCGTGGAAACGGGCCGGCACGACGAACTGGTCGACCAGAAGGGGCTGTACTACGCGATGTGGCGGCAGCAGATTGGTGAACGGCGCGGCCTCGAAGCGGCGCCGCACCCGGCGATCGCGCGCCTGGCCCCGGCTGGGGCCTGAGTCATCTGACGCTCAATACGCAAAGTAGGGACCCGCACCGCCCGGCGTGCCCTGCCCCTCGATGGCCGTGAACACGCTCCGGCCAAAGAAGAACCCGAGCCCGAAATCGAAGCCGCCGGGGTTCGGCCCGGCGATTTCATTGAACGCGGCGAAGCGGGGATCGAGCGCATCGGCGTTCCCCACGTTGAACAACGCTGAGACCGCGACCCCGTTGGCGCCGCGGTTCGTGGCGGAAAGGGACTGCGGCATTGCCGGACAATAGAAGTCGGCGCTGTCCGGGCAGACCGGCAGGCCGGTGGCCGCCGCGTCGAGAAAGAAAATGCCGTTCGATCCCGAGTCGATGAAACTCGACGGATACGATTGGCCGCCAAAGATCGTGGTGATGTTGCCCAGCGGATCCACCGTCAGCACCTTCGCCGGCCCGAGCGCGTTATTGGACTGCGTGCCGATGCCGAAGACGAGCGAGCCCGTCACCGAGAACGTGCCGCCGGCCGCCACGGCTGGAAGCTGAACGACCACGCCGTTGTTGTCCCTGGAGAACAACGCCACGGGATTCTGCAGCTGGTTGGCGAGCGACACGGCAGCCGGCTGGCACCCCGTCGCCGGGCACGCGTAGTACAAACCAGGGTTGGACGCCCCGACGAACGCGCAGGCCGGCCCGCAATCCTGCCTGAACAGGCCGATCCCGAGAATCGCGTTGGCGCCGAGCTTGTCGAGGGTGTCTTCCGCGACGCCGGCACTCGAACACGCCGTGGGGATGTTCGGGAACGCACGCTCGTCGATCACCTGGATGGGCACGGCGCTGGCCTGCTCGCCTGCGAGCTTCACGTCCGCCGTCTGAACCGGCCCCCACGTGAACCCGTCGAGGAACTGTGCGCACTCGACGATGGGCGCTCCGCTCGCACCCACCTGCTGGGGAAGTGACAGCGTCAGCGCGCTCGAGAGCACACGCAGTCCGGTCGATCCGGTATCCACGAGCACGCCGTCGATCGTCTGGCACCCGGTCGATCGGCCGGGCGCGCAAATCGTGACGCTGGTGAACGCGCCGTTGAAATAGTCGCCGGTCGGCCCGGCGTTCACGAGGATGGACTGGACGTTGTCAGCCGGCGCCGCCGGGACAGAAGACGAAGGCGTTCCGCCGCACTGCGGCGTGAGTTCCTGCGCGACGAGAAGTCCGGACAGCAGCAGCGTTCGATGCACCATTTCCCCTGCCGCAGCCCGGGCGCTGCTATCGAATCGCCTCTGCCTGCACGCGGAGCGGCATGAGGCGCGGCACAAAGGCCCGGCCCGAAAACGCGCGCGGGTGGCCCGTGATCTGCACGGTGAGGTCGGGGAGCGAGATCGTCAGCGGTCCGCGCGCCCTCCGCTTGCCGGGCGCCGCCTGGAGGGCCCGCTGATAGTCGTCGAAATAGGGGCCCAGCAGCTGGCGCAAGTCGGGGAGCCACGGTCCCTGCCACGCCACGGCAAACACGGTTCCGGTCGACGACACGTATTCGCGTACCGCCGTTCCCGAGGACGACTGCATTTCGTGCACGGTGTACGCATCGTCGCGTGCGATGCGGAGCAGAGCGCCCTGCATCCGTACCCGATCCGCGTCGACCGACGACGCGTCGCGGCCGAGCGTGGCGGACACGCTTGCGGGCAACGCGAGGATAACCAACGCGACACAGAGCACCGAGATCAGCCGCGGCACGACCGAAATCGTATCGCGCCGGCATCAAGAAAGCATGTGCGCGCCGAAATGGCGATAATTTCGGATATGCGCCACGCGCTCAGCTGGCCCTTCATCGGACCGCCGGTCGCGGTCCTGATCGGGTTCGGTGAAGTGGGAGCCCGGGTGGCCCCGCCCGCGATCGACGTGGCGATCTGGTCGTTCGGCGCTGCCGCTGTTCTGCTCACGTTGAAGCTGGTGTCCTGGATCGCGACGTCGTACGCCTCGTTCAACCGCCACACCCGTCTGGCCGCGTTCGTGATGCTCATGTCCATCGCCGGCGGCTGGTACGCCGCCGACGAATGGGTCCACGAGCGGCAGTTCGACTACATCGTCTCGGCCCAGAACGCCGGGTTCAGGCTGAGTACCGCGCAGTTGTCCGCGTCCATCCTGGCGTTTGTCGCCGAGCGGAGCCGCCACGCGCCGCCGCCGCCGCGGCCCGCTACATGGGAGCAGGACCAGGCGGCGTTCGCGCGCTACGAGACGGAAACGGTGGAGATGTACGAGCAGCGTTTCGGAAAGGCAACGAGGATCGCGCACGACGTCCTCCGCCAGCTTGGCGTGCGCGATCGCGACCTCGATGTCTTCTACGCGCACCCCGCGAACGCGTTTCAGATGCGGATTATCGGAACCAAACTCGCCGCCCTGAGCGCCCGGGTGCCGCGATAGCCGGAGTAAAATGGCGCGCATGCGACGACGGGTGTGGCTCGCGGTCATGCTGGCCGCGGGCGTGGGGTTTTCCGGCTGGCTGGTTCGGGCCCAGCAGAACGATCTGGCCGGCGGCTCGTGGACGTTCCTGGTCTCGGCGGACGCGAGAAACTGCGGAGACATCGTGATGCCGGCCATCGCCGAGACGGCCAGGAAAAACCACGTGTCCTTCTACTGGCACCTGGGCGATCTGCGCCGCACGTCCGCCACGGACGAAGACATCCTGAACCGTCCGGAGCTTCTCGCCTCGCCGCTGACGATCGACCAGTACCACGACATGCAGTGGCAGGACTTCCTGGACAACCAGATGGCGCCGTTCGGCGCGATTCCGTTTCTGGTCGGCATCGGCAACCACGAAGTTGTGTTCCCCAAGACACGGGTCGAGTTCCTGTCGAAGTTCGGGCCGTGGCACGACACGCCGGTGCTGCGCGCCCAGCGGCTCATCGACAGCCCCGAGGATCAGAGCGTCAAGACGTACTTCCACTGGATCGATCGCGGCGTGTCGTTTTTCTATCTCGATAACGCGTCGAACGACGAGTTCAACGACGCGCAGCTCGCGTGGTTCGAACGAGCGCTCGCGCGCGATGTCGCGAACCCGGCGGTGCGGACGATCGTCGCGGGAATGCACAAGGCCTTGCCGGACGGCTACAACTTCGACCACAGCATGAACGAATCGCCGAAGAGCACCGAAACCGGCCGCCGGGTGTACGCCAGCCTGCTCAAGGCGCGCGACAACGGCCGCAAGCGGGTGTACGTGCTGGCGAGCCATCAGCACTTCTACATGGAAGACGCGTACGACTCGCAATATCTGCGCGAGCACGGCGGCGTCCTGCCGGGATGGGTCATCGGCACGGCCGGCGCCCAGCGCTACCGGCTGCCCGTGCCGTCTCCGAAAGTCGCGACGACGAACGTCTATGGGTCGTTGCTCGGAACGGTCGCACCCGACGGCGAGATCAAGTTCGCATTCCAGAAGGTGACCGAGCACGACATCCCCGACGCGGTGGTGCGCCGCTTTGGGCAGGTCCTGGTCGGGTGGTGTTTCACCAGCAACACGCAGGTGCCGCCGTAATCAGTTCTGCGCCGGGCCGACCGCGGGGATGGGTTGAGCGGCCACACCCGCGGACAACGCGGCGGCCATGACTGAAGCCAGCGGTGCGGTCACGAGACGTGTCGCCATCGGGTCCCTCGCTTTCCCGCGGATTCTAGCAGGAACCCGTCGGTTCACTCCGCCCCATTCAGCGCGACCTGCTGAAAGACAAACGTCACGTACCGGCCGATCTCGCCCCGGATCCTCGTCGCGGCGGCGATCGCCGCGGGCGTTTCGAAGGCGGCGTTGCCGGTCGGCGCGCGTTGAACATAGAACAGGAAAATCGCGGACGCTGATCTGATGGTGCGCTCGCTGAGCACTTCGAGTGCATGCGTGAGCTCGTGTCCGATTGTCGCCGTGAGGTCCAGCCGCCCGCGGTGAGCCAGCGTGCCGTGACGATCCACCAGGATGCGCAGGATGCGGTAGCCGGCCGCCGGCGTCACGTCCAGCAGCAGGCACGCGTGAACACCGTGCCGGCAGACGCCGTCCTCCACGTACACGATGCCGTCGGTCGCAGCGATCGCGCGGACAATCCCGCGGAACGTCGGCGATTCCCACATCCCATCGTCGATCAGCTCGCGGATGGCGGGACTCGTCGACCGCACGCCGGACGGCTCGGCGTCGGCTGCCTCGACAGATCGGCCGGGCACCGCTGCGGTCAACATCGCGGCGCCACACAGCCACAGGCGAATGCCCCGATTGAGCAGGATGCGACACCCGTTCTTGTCCATGTCGGCCGCCCTCCGCGCCGCAGCGCTTCATCAGCAGATGGTGCCGGGTTAGACGGAGCGCGCACGGAACAGTTCACAGGGACGTGTGCGTTTGGTTCATGGTTCATGGTTCAACGTTCGGGGTTCAGGTTGAGGGTTCGCGCGAAGCAGAACCGCGGTCCGAACTCTGAACCGTGAACCCTGAACCGTGAACCTGTGTCCGGCCCACCCTATTGCCTTCCCATATGTGTCTGTGGCACCCTCCTGTATGGGAATCCAAGATGAACAAGTCCGCCGCGTCACCCGTCTAACGAATCACGGGCCGATGGATCCTCTAACCTGAACCGTGAACCTTGAACCTTGAACCCTGAACCTTGCCCCTGTGAACCATGGACATCGCCCGCCCGTCTAACCTGCGGCAGAAGAGAATTCGCCGCGCCGCGTATGGCGTCGTGGCGCTGTCGTTCGTCGGCCTCATTACGCTGGGCGTGTCGCGCCTCAAGCCCGCCGCCCCGGGCGTCGAACGCGCCGCCGTCTGGATCGACACCGTCAAGCGGGGCCCGATGCTGCGGGACGAGCGCGGCATCGGCACCCTGGTGCCCGAGGACATCCGCTGGATCCCGGCCACCACAGTGGGGCGCGTCGAACGAATCGCGCTCAGGCCGGGCACGGTGGTCGCCGCCGGCAGCGTCATTCTCGAGCTGAGCAACCCGCAACTCGAACAGGAGCTCCAGGACGCCGCGCTCAAGCTCAAGGCCGCCGAGGCCAGCCTGACGAACCTCCGCGTCCAGCTCCAGAACGACACGCTCGCCCAGGAAGCCACCACCGCCAGCATCGAGGCCGACTACAAGAAGGCCGCTCTCCAGGTGGAAGCGAATCAACAGCTCGCGGCCAAGGGCCTGGTTTCGGACATGACGTTGAAGCAGGCGAGGCTCGACGCGGACCAGCTGTCGGCGCGGCTGGCCATCGCGCGCAAGCAGCTCGCGAGCCACGCCGAGTCCATGCAGGCGCGGATGGCCGTGCAGGATTCCGAAGTCGATCAGACCCGCGCGATCGTGGCGCTCAAGCAGCGGCAGGTGAACGAGCTGCAGGTCAGGGCGGGGTTCGCGGGCGTGCTGCAGGTCGTGCCGGTCGAAGTCGGCCAGCAGGTGGCGCCGGGCACGAACCTGGCGCGCGTCGCCGACCCGTCGCGGCTCAAGGCCGAGCTCAAGATCGCGGAAACGCGGGCGAAGGACATCACCCCCGGCCTGCCTGCGACCATCGACACGCGCAACGGCGTCGTCTCCGGCAAGGTCGTCCGCGTCGATCCGTCGGTGCAGAACGGCACCGTCACCGTCGACGTCATCATGGACGGGCCGCTGCCGAAAGGCGCCAGGCCCGACACGAGCGTGGACGGCACCGTCCAACTCGAACGGCTCGCCGACGTCGTCAAGGTGGGACGGCCCGCCTTCGGCCAGGAGCAGACAGCCGTCGGCCTGTTCAAGCTTCTGCCCAACGGCGAAGCGACGCGCGTCCAGGTGAAGCTGGGGCGGACGTCGGTCAACGAAGTGGAAATCGTGTCGGGGTTGAACCCCGGCGACCAGGTGATTCTGTCGGACATGTCCGCCTGGGAAGCGTTCGATCGCATTCGCCTCCAATGACCAATGACTCAAATGACCAATGACTCAAATGACCAAATGACTAGATGGATTGAGGACCCATGATTCCAACCACCGCGATGCCGCCCGTGATCAAGCTCGATGGGGTGACGAAAGTCTTCGTGACGGACGAGGTCGAAACGCACGCGCTGGCCAACGTCGACGTGGAAATCGCGCGCGGCGAATACGTCGCAATTTCGGGACCGTCCGGCTGCGGCAAATCCACGCTGCTGTCGATCCTCGGCCTGCTCGATACGCCGAGCGGCGGATCCTATCAGCTCAACGGCCGGCCCGTCGGCGAGTTGAAGGCGTGGGAGCGCGCCCGCGTCCGGAACCGGGAGATCGGTTTCATCTTCCAGAGCTTCAACCTGATCGGCGACCTCTCGGTCTTCGAGAACGTCGAGCTGCCGCTCACCTACCGCGGCATGCGGCCGGCTGAACGGCGTCAACGTGTGGCCGACGCGCTCGAACGCGTCGGCATGGCGCACCGCGCGAAGCATCTCCCGAGCCAGCTGTCGGGCGGCCAGCAGCAGCGCGTCGCTGTCGCGCGCGCGGTCGCAGGCGAGCCGGTCATCCTGCTCGCGGACGAGCCGACCGGGAACCTCGACTCGAAGAGCGGCGAGTCGGTGATGGAACTGCTCCACGAGCTGTACATGAGCGGCGCCACCATCTGCATGGTGACGCACGATCCCCGCTACGCGCGCCACGCCGATCGCAGCATTCACCTCTTCGACGGCCGCGTCGTCAACGAGCCGGCGGAACTGGAAACCATGAACGCGTGATGCTGATTTCCCTGCGCAACCTGGAGAAATCGTACCCGCAGGGCCCGGCGCGGACCTGCGTGCTGCGGCGCATTACGCTCGACATCGCCGCCGGTGAGTTCGTGTCGATCATGGGCCCCTCCGGCGCGGGCAAGTCCACGCTGCTGCACATTCTCGGCATGCACGACGCCGCGTGGACGGGCGAATTCGACTTCCTCGGGCAGCCCGTGCACCGGATGAACCCGAAGCAGCGCAGCGAGCTCCACAAGGCGCACATCGGATTCGTGTTCCAGAGCTATCACCTGCTCGACAACCTGACGGTGTACGAGAACCTCGAGATCCCGCTCTCCTATCGCAACGTCAGCCGGAACGATCGACAGAGCATGGTCGCCGACGTGCTCGACAGATTTCAGATAGTCGGGAAGAAAGATCTGTATCCGAGCCAGCTCTCGGGCGGCCAGCAGCAGCTGGTCGGCGTCGCGCGCGCCGTCATCGCCAACCCGAAAGTGATCCTCGCCGACGAACCGACCGGGAATCTTCACTCGGGGCAGGGGAAGGAAATCATGGAGCTATTTCGCAAGCTGAACGAGGCGGGCACTACGATCATCCAGGTCACACACGCTGAAGTAAACGCGACCTACGGTTCGCGGATCATCCACCTGCGCGACGGCTGGCTCGTGGACGACTAACTGTACTTCAACTTACTTTTCCACTTTGAACTTTCAACTTTCACGTTTCCAGGAACTTTCTTCCATGGGTAACAAGACCGACGTCTGGCAGGGCACGCTGGCGCTGATGATTCTCAAGACGCTCGAGACGATGGGGCCCCAGCATGGGTACGGCATCGCCCGTCGCATCGAGCAGACGAGCGGACATCTGCTGCTGGTGAACTACGGCACGCTCTATCCCGCGCTGCTCAAGCTCGAGCAGGAGGGTTACATCAAGTCCGCGTGGGGCGTGTCGGACAACAATCGCCGCGCCAAGTTCTACCAGCTCACGCGGGCCGGCAAGAAGCAGGTCGCCCGCGAAACGCGCGACTGGGAGCAGGCGCAGGCCATCCTCGCGCGCTTCCTGGCGCCTGACGAAGCCTCCTAGAACGCCATGGCATCCCTGCGCGCGTGGGCTGCTCGCGTCGACGGACTGTTCGGCCGGCGGCAGGCGGATCGCGACCTCGCCGACGAACTGAACGTCCACCTCGACGCGCACGTCGAGGACAACATCCGCGCCGGCATGGCGCGCGACGAAGCCCGCAGACAGGCGGCGCTCAAGCTCGGCGGAGTGGACATGACGACAGAAGCCTGTCGGGACCAGGGCACGTTTCCGTGGCTCGAGCACACCGCGCGCGACCTGCGGCACGCCGGCCGGATGCTGCGGCGCAACCCCGGGTTTGCCGCCGCCTCGGCGCTCACGTTGGCACTCGCCATCGGCGCCAACGTCTCCATCTTCACGATCGTGTACCGGGTGCTCCTGAAGCCACTGCCGTACGGCGATTCGAGCCGCCTGATCGCGCTCGACTACGGCGTGCCGAGCGTCAACATCACGTCCGGCATCAACTTCATGACCTGGCAGCTCTACTATCAGCTGGCCGATCGCGCGCGAACCCTTGACGGCGTCGCCGCGTACAGCAACGACGGCGTGACGCTCAGCGGCAGCGGTGCCCCCGAGCGGCTCGGAGCGACTTACGCAACGCCGTCGCTCGCGCACGTGCTGCGCGTGCGCCCGGCGCTCGGACGATGGTTCGTGGAAGACGAGGGGATCACGGGCGCGCCGCAAGTCGCCGTCCTCTCGTACGGGCTCTGGGCGCGGCGCTTCGGCCTCGATCCGGCCATCATCGGCCAGTCGATCCGGCTGGGCGGCGTGCCGACGCAGGTCGTCGGCGTCATGCCGGCCGATTTCGTGTTCCCCGATACGCGCACCGACCTCTGGCTGCCCGCGCAATCGACGCGCGCGAGCGCGTCGTTCCTTTTCACGCTGGTGGGTGTCGCGCGGCTGAGAGACGGAGCGACGCTCGACCGCGCACGCGCCGAAATGACCCAGCTCATCGCGGACCTGGCGCGGACGTCGCCGAACCAGCGCGGCATGGTCGCAACGCCCGTGGCGCTTCAGCAGGCCCTGGTCGGACGGGTCGCCGAGACGCTCTGGATCCTGCTCGCGTCGGTCGGCCTGGTGCTGCTCGTCGCGTGCGCCAACGTCGCGAACCTGTTCCTCGTCCGTTCCGAGTCGAGGCACCGCGAAGTCGCGGTGCGTCAGGCGCTCGGGGCGAGCCGCCGCGCGATCGCGCGCTACTTCCTGGCTGAAAGCGCAGCTGCTCTCGATCGCGGGCGGCGCCGCGGGGCTCGCGCTGGCCTGGGGCGCGGTGCAACTCGTGCTCGCGTTCGGTCCCGCCAACCTCCCCCGGCTCCACGAAGTCCGCCTGGACGGCGCCGTTCTCGGGTTCACGTTCGGGCTGAGCCTGCTGACCGGCCTGGCGTTCGGGGCGATTCCCATGCTGCGGGTCGCGCCGCTGCCCACCTCGCTCCACGAGACCGGACGCGGCAACACGGCGAGCCGCGGACGGTATCGCGCCCGTCACGTGCTGATGGCGGGCCAGGTCGGCCTGGCGCTGGTCCTCGTCGTCGCATCCGGGTTGATGCTTCGCAGCTTTCAGAAACTGCGCCGCGTCGATCCCGGCTTCGACTCGTCATCGGCGCTCACGTTTCGTGTCGGGTTGCCGAACAAGCAATACCCGACGCGCCGCGCGGTGGTCGCGGTTCACCAGGCGATGCTCGATCGCCTCGCGACAGTCCCCGGCGTCACGGCGGTGTCGGCATCGACCTGTCAGCTTCTTGGCGGAACCTGCTTCGGCAACGGAGTGATTCCGGAGCGGAACGTCGAGGACGGCAAGCCCCGTCCGTTCTTCTGGTGGCGTGGCGTCTCCGGCGGGTACATCGAAACGGCCGGCATCCGCGTGTTGCGCGGCCGTACCATCGAGCGCGGCGATGTGGAGCGCGCCGCCCCCGTGGTCGTCGTGAACCGGGCGCTCGCCGATTCGCTGTTTGCGAATCGAGATCCGATCGGTCAACGGGTCAAGGCGTCGATTCCGCCCAACTCGCGGTTCGGAACGCCGGCGTGGCTGACCGTCGTGGGCGTTGTCGAAAATACCGTGACGAATGCGCTCGCCGAGACCGCGCCGTCCGGCCAGCTGTACATGCCGATGTCCGTCGCCGGCGGACCCGACATCCCTGCGCAGGCGCTGGTCGGTCCGGACGTCAGCGTCATGACCTTCGTCGTGCGCACCGCGACGCCCCCGGCCGGCATGGTCGCGGCGGTCCGGAGCGCGATCGCCCAGGTCGATCCGGACATCGCCCTGGCTGACGTCCGCAGCCTGCAGAGCATCGTCGATCGCTCGGCGGAACAGACGGCGTTCACGATGGTGCTGATTGCCATCGCCGCCAGTGTCGCGCTGATGCTGGGGATGATCGGCATTTACGGTGTCATGTCGTACATCGTGAGCCAGCGGACCAGCGAGATCGGCGTCAGGCTCGCTCTCGGCGCGGAGCCCGCAACCGTCGCGGGCATGATCGTGCGGCAGGGTGGTGTCGTGGCGCTCGCGGGCATTGCCGCGGGGCTGGGTGTCGCGTTCGTCGGCAGCCGGCTTATCGCGTCGCTGCTCTACGGCATCAGTTCCCGCGATCCGGGAGTGTTCGCCGCCGCGACGTTGACATTGCTTGGCGTGGCGCTCGTCGCGTGCTGGCTGCCCGCGCGCCGCGCGGCCGCCGTCGATCCATTGGTCGCGCTGCGCGCGGAGTAAGTACGCATAAATCATTGAGGGAGTCATGGCAGGTATCAAGGCGTGGTTCACACGTTTCAGCGGACTCTTCAGTCGGCGCAACCGCGATGCGGAACTCGCCGACGAATTGAACGGCCACCTCGACGCCCACATCGACGACAACATCCGCGCCGGCATGTCGCCTCACGAGGCCCGGCGTTCGGCATTGCTCACCCTTGGCGGAGTCGAAATGACGAAGGAACGCTATCGGGAACAGCGGGGCATCCAGTTCATCGACGTGTTCATCCGGGACATCCGCTACGGGTTCCGCGTCCTGCTGAAGAACCCGGCGTTTGCGATCGCCGGCATCGTCATCCTCGGCCTCGGCATCGGCGCGAACACCGCGATTTTCAGCCTCGTCAACGCGGTGATCCTTCGGCCGCTGCCGTTCCGCGATTCGGCGCGCATCATGCGCGTCTGGCAGACGCCCCCGGAGTCGTTCTTCGTGCCGGCCGGCGACCGGCGGATCTTCGTGGTCTCACCCGCCAACTACCTCGATTGGGAAACGCAGAACCACGTGTTCGACCGGATGGCCTCCTACCGGTTCCGGCGTTTCAACCTCACCGGCCAGGGCGAACCGGACGCGCTGCGAACGGCCGCGGTCACGGGCGAGTTCTTCAACATCCTCGGCGTGCAGCCGCTCCTGGGGCGAACGCTGGGTGCCGCTGATCAGGCACCCGACGCAGCGCGCGCGGTCCTGCTGCGCGAAAGCACCTGGCGGACACGCTTTGGCGCCGACCCCGCCGCGATCGGGCGGTCCATCGCCCTCAACGGCGAGCCGTACACCATTGTCGGCGTCGTGCCGCAGCGCACCGCGTTTCCCGAGAACGTCGACCTCTGGGTGCCCCTCGTGTGGACGCCCGAGGAGCGCGCCGTCCGAAGCAATCACACGTACCTCGTCATCGGCCACCTGCGTCCCGGCGTCGACGTGAACGCCGCGCAGGCCGAGATGACGACGATCTCGCAGCGGCTCGAGCGGCAGTACCCGGAGGACGACAAGGGATGGGGCGCGTTCGTCGTGCCGCTTCACGAGGACATCGTCGGGGACGTGCGCCTGCCACTTCTGCTCCTCCTCGGCGCCGTCGTCTTCGTCGTCCTCATTGGATCGGCGAACCTCGCCAACCTGCTGCTCGCCAAGACGCTGGGGCGATCGCGCGAACTGGCGGTGCGCACCGCGCTTGGCGCCAGCCGGCTCCGCGTCATTCAACAGGTGCTCACCGAAACACTGCTGCTGGCGGCCGGCGGCGCCTTCCTCGGGCTGCTGGCGGGGTGGTTGAGCCTGCGGCTGTTGTCTGCATCGGTTGCCGAGTTCCTTCCGCGGCTTGGCGAGGTCGCGCTGGACGCGCCGGTCCTCGTCTTCACATGCGCCGTCGCCGTCGCGGCGGCGGTGCTCGCCGGCCTCGTGCCCGCGTGGCGCCTCACGCGCACCAACCCCAACGACGCCCTGAAACAGGGCATCGGACGGACGAGCGCCACGCCCGCCGAGCGGCGGGTCCGCGACGCGCTCGTCGTCTGCGAAGTGGCGTTGGCGCTGGTGCTGTTGACGGGCGCAGGGCTGCTGCTCCGCACACTCGTCGAGCTTCGCGCCGTGGATGCCGGCTTCGACCCGCGGAATCTGCTGACGATGAACGTCGCGCTGCCCCGCGGCGCCGATCGGGGCGAAGAGCGGGTGGCGTTTATCAACGAGGTGCTCCGCAGCGTCCGGGCACTGCCGGGCGTCGAGTCGGCGGCCGCCGGCGACTCGCTGCCGTTCCAGGGCGGATCGAACCTGCCGTTTGCCGATCGAGGGGCAGCCCAGGCTGCCGTTGTCGCAGCAGCCCATCGTGCCGACCCGGATCATGACGCCCGGGTTCGTCCAGGCGACACGGATGCGCCTGATCGCGGGCCGCGATTTCAGCGAGCTCGATCGCGCCGATCGCGAGCTCACGGTGATCATCAGCCAGGCGATGGCTCGCAAGTTCTGGCCGAACCAGGATCCGATCGGGCAACGAATCTCCTTCGGGCTGATTCCGGGCGCGCCGCGAACCGTCGTCGGCATCGTCAACGACGTGAAGCTGCTCGGATTGAGCGTCAAAGATCCCGTCGCCGCGGCGTACCTGCCGCTCCTGCAACTTGTGGGCGGCGGACAGTTCCAATTCATGGCGCTCGTCGTCCGGACAAACACGCCCGCCGAAACGCTGGCTCCGACCGTCGTCAAGGCGATTCACGGCCTGAACGCGGAGTTGCCTGTGCGCGACGTGCACACGATGGACAGTCTGGTCGACGAGTCGATCGGGCAGCAGCGGTTCGCGATGATGCTCATTTCGATTTTCGCTGGTCTGGCTCTCCTGCTGGCAGCCATCGGCATCTACAGCGTGCTGTCGTACAGCGTGGGCCAGCGTATTTCAGAGATCGGCATCCGTCGGGCGCTGGGCGCGCCCGCCGCCACACTGGTGCGGATGGTCGTCGGCGACGGGATGAAGCCGGCGCTGATCGGGATCGTCATCGGCCTGGCTGCCGCGGCAGCGCTCGGCCGCCTGATGACGACGCTCCTGTTCGGCGTCAGCCCGCACGATGCCGTGACGTTGATGGGGGTGTCCGTCGCCGTGGTCCTGATCGCGCTGCTCGCCGCTGTGGTGCCGGCGTACCGGGCGACGCGGATCAATCCGCTGCAGGCGCTCCGGACTGAGTAATGGTATGTTAATGGCATGCGTACAACCATTGATAAGGCTGGCCGAGTGGTCATTCCAGCGGCCGTGCGTGAAAAGGCCGGCCTGACCCCGGGCTCGGAGATCGAGATCACCACCGACGATCTCGGCATCCGTGTCGAACGTGTCGCGGCAGGCCCGCGCCTCGTCAAAGTCGGGCGGCGGCTGGTGGCCCGCCCCACGGCCGCCGCCGACCACCGTCCAACCCTTGACGTTGCGACGCTGATCGAAGACGAGCGGAACCGCTGGCCGTGAGCGTCTTCCTCGACACCAGCGTGCTCCTCGCCGGCCTGATCGACTTCGGCCCGCAGAGCGCGCCGGCACAGTCGCTCCTCCACGCAGTCGCCGAAAAACGCGTCGGCGAACCCGCCACGGCGTGGCACTGTTGCCTGGAGTTCTATTCGGTGGCGACGCGGCTGCCGCCCGAGTTCCGCATCTCGCCGGCCGACGCCACGCTGCTGCTCGAGAACGAAATCTTCGCGAGGATGTCCGTCCACGACCTGCCGGCAGCGGGCCGGCTGCCGATGCTGCAAGCCGCCGCACGCGACGTGACTGCCGGCGGGCGGATCTACGATGCGCACATCGCCGAAGTCGCCCGCGCCGCCGGAGCCGCCGCCGTGGTCACCGACAACCGGAGGCATTTTCTGTCGGCGCTGCGGTACGGCATCCGCGTCGAGACACCCGCGGAGTTTCTGGGCGGCCTCAAGGGGAAACGGTAGTCGTGGACGACGAGTTCCTCGTGACGTGCCCGTATTGCGGCGAGACGGTGGAAATCTACGTGGAGCCGGACGTCAAGGGCAGCTTCGTCCAGGACTGCGAGGTCTGCTGCAACCCGTGGCGCGTGCGCGTGACGGGGCGCGGCGAAGACCGCGACGTCCACGTCACCCGCGCCGATGGCTCAGAATAGCCGTCGACTGCCGACTGCCGACTGCTGACTGCTGACTGCCGACTATTTCTTCCCGAGCGTCGATTTCTGCAGCCCCTGCTCCGCGAATTCCCGGTTGTCCTCGCAGACGTACTCGAGCAGCGTGTAGCCCGGCATCCGGCGATAGGCGTACACGAGCGTCCACGGCGTCTCGAGCGTGACGGGATCGGTGATGGTGATCTCGTTCCACAGGATGTTCGGCGCCACGAGGTGCATGCGCTCGGCAATCCGCATGTCTTTTGAATGCGCCGTGTTCTGGAACCGCACGGTCTCCTTCACGCCCACGGTGTCCACGACGAGCGTGTCGCCATCCCAGCGCCCGACCGATCGGCCGTAGAATCCCGGCTCCACGTCGTCGATCGGCTTCTGCGGCTGATCCATGAGGATGCGGCGGACCTGGTTGAACGCCTCTTCGATGATCGTGATCTGCCCGCGGCTCTGGAGAATCTCCATCGGGAAGATGGCGGCCATCATCGCCGGCATACCCTCGGGAAGACACGTGGTGGCGTTGCTTGCGAGCGGCGTGCCCTTCGCATCGGCCTCGCGCGCGGCCTGCACACGCGCCTGCCACTCCTTGAGGTACGCAGGCCTGAGCGGCGGAGGCGGAGCCGGCGGCGGCAGCGTGGGATCGTCGCGCCCGACATTGGCCCGCTGGCTCAGGATCCCGCCGTAGCGTTCCCACGATCCGCTGATGTCGGGCACGGCGCCGCCCGGCGCGGGCTGGGCCCCTGCACCAATCGCGGCGAACGACACGGCAAGCGCGGCGGCGCAGGCGATCGACCGCGGACGCATCACTCCGCCTCCGGCGTCCGCTTGAACGTCCCGGCGGCCGGCACACCCGGCTCGAGTTTCTTGCCGTCCGGCAGCGTGATCTCGAGCAGCAGGCCTCCGGCCTCACCGTTCACGAGGGGCGCCATGACGGCTTTCACCTTGGCACCGGCCTTGATGTCGGTCGATCGCCAGCCGAGGCGCTGCATCATGTTGATGCTGGTCAGCTCGAGCGTGTAGTGCCGGACGCCCTCCGGCCCCGGCACGTCGAGCTCGAGCAGCGCGTGCGGGTTTGTCCACTGGAACTTCGTGACCTCGCCTTTCAACGTCACCGTGCGCGTGTGGTCGAACATCGCGAACGAGTGATGCGCGAGGGCGGGGACGGCGGCCGACATGAGCCACAGAGCCGCCAGCGCACCGGCCGTTCGAATCAATTGCGATCTCATCGTGCCTCCTGACCGGCGTGTCTATTGGGCTTTTTTTACCACGAAGTCAAAGGGCATGCCCATCACGTCCAGCGTCAGCTTGATCTGGTCCGCCGAGACGACGCCGGTGTAGCCCAACGTGAGCGCCATCCCGCCGAAATCGACGTCGACGGTGAACGCGATCTTGTCGCCGTCCACCTTGCCGTTCTTGATCGGCAGCTCGGCGCCGTCAGGTCCGGTGGTCGACCCCGCGAGCATGACGCCGTCCGCTTTGAAGTTGAAGCCGACGTTGATCGGGCCCATGGGCGTGTCGAGCATGCCGGTCCACTTCCCGTCCACGGGAGCGGCAAGGGCCGTCGACGACACGAGCAGGACGCCGACGATGCCGAGCAGCAAGGCGCGCATTCTCATACATCACTCCTGTTTTGAACAGCCGATTCGACGCGAGCGGTCACGCGCGAGCCCGCGGCGCGCAGGAATCGTCGCCCGGGGCGCTCAGCACACCCGTCAGCGTGCGCAGCGCGGACACGAGCTGCGCGCGCTCCGGCAGCGTCAACGGCGCCAGCGTCCCGGCCACGTGCCGCTCGGCCCGCTGCTGGATGTCCGCGAGCACCCGCCGGCCGCGCGGCGTCAGGCGGGCCATCGACTGCCGGCGATCGCTCTTGCCCGCGCCGCGCTCGACCCATCCGCGGCGCACCAGCATGTCCACCGACTTCGAGATCGTCGGCAGGCTGACCGCCTGATGGCGGGCCAGTTCGCTCATGCTGCACGGGCCTGCGCCGATGCGCATCAGGCTGCCCATCTGCGCCGGCGCCAGTGGACGCCGCGATCGGCGCATCTCGGCCCCCAGCGTCTTCATCACCAGCATCACGACGTGCAGCAGCTCGCGGGCCGCCGTCTGAGACTGTGCCGTGCTCACTTGTGGGTGAACAGACCCAGGTCGATCGCGTCGGCCATGGCCTTGTAGCCCGCGTCGGTCATGTGCAGGTTATCGCCGGGGTTGAACTGCTGCTGGATCTTCGCCGGCGCGGCCGGATCGCGAACGGCGGCGTCGAAGTCGATGACGCCGTCGTAGGCCTTGCCCGTCCGAATCCATTCGTTGACGGCCTGCCGCTTGGCTTCCCCTTCGGGCGTCGCATATGCAGCGCCTTCGAACGGTGTCAGCGTGGCGCCGTAGATCCGCAGCCCGTGCGCGTGCGCCCGTTCGATCAGCTGCCGGTGCGCGGCGATCAGATCGGCCGCGCTCGGGGACGGGTCGCTCCGACCGAGGCCGATGTCGTTGATGCTCTCGAGCACGATCACGTGCGTGACGCCAGGCTGGACGAGCACATCGCGGTCGAACCGCGCCAGCGCGCTGACGCCCGCGCCGTCGCACAACACGCGGTTGCCCGCGATCCCCTCGTTGAGCACGCCCAACTTCGTGTTCGACGCGGCCAGGCGCTTCGCCAGGTAGTCGGGCCAGCGGCTATTGAGATTGGGCGTGGAACGCGTGCCGTCGGTGATCGAATCGCCGAACGCCACCACGGCGCCTGCCTGATCCGGCGCCGCCACCTCGACGCGCGCAAGGAAGAACCAGGCCTGGGTTGTCGTCGCGACCGGCAGATCGGTCACACCGGCGTGATTGCCCTCGGTGGATACGTAATTCGTCTGCTGCGCCCCCGCGTGAGTCGTCAGCGGCGACGGCGACGCGGCCGTGTCGCCGGGCAGGTAGACGTCGATCGCGAGATCCGCAAACGCAGGGACCGGGAGGTTCACCGGGTCCGAGACCAGTACCGCGCCGGCCGCGATGGTGGCCGCAGGAGTGCCGCCGAAGGTCAGCGCGCGATCCGACTTGCTGTCGATCGCCGCGTCCTTTGTACGGAGGGCGACGTGGGCCGCACCGACCACGAGCGGGACGCTGCCGAACGCGTTGCTCAGCACGACACGGATGCGTTCGCCGCCGAGCGACACGTGAACGATCTGCCGGAGCGTCTGGTTCGCGAAGTTGATTGGCGCCGGGAGGTTTGGCGGCGGACCGCCGCCCTGCCGGCCGGGCCCGGGGCCGAAGACCGGGGGTGCGCAAAGCGAACCCGGAACCGCCGGCGGCAGGGCCGGCGCGCCCTGCGGCCGAGCGACCACTGCTGTCGCCCACGTGCCGACCCAGTGGTCGCCGCCGCGGCTTGCTTGCGCGCCGAGGGAGGGCCGGAGAACGCACAGGGCGAGGATCACTGGCCCGCAAACGCTGAAAAGTTTCTTGTTCATGATTGGCATCATTTATTCGCCGTACGAATGATTAGCGCTGCTAACAATACGGACCGGCGGCCGATCGTGTCAATCGATGAAATCAGACGATCGGACAATGTCGAGCTCGCGCGCGTCAGGCCACCCCGCTAGATTACGCGCTCGCGTTGCCAGCGCGCGACGGTGTCGTCGTCGAAGCCGAGCTCGGCCAGGATTGCGGCGGAGTGCTGACCGAGGGCAGGAATCGGATCCATCACGGGCTCGACGCCAGCCAGGCGGACCGGCGGGAGCAATGCGGGTATCGGGCCGCTCGGCGAGTCCACCTGCCGCCACGCCTGCCGGCCGGCCAGCTGCGGATGGTTGATGAACTGGGCAACCGAGTTGAGGCGAGCGTTGGCGATTTGCGCGGCGTCGAGGCGCGACACGACCTCGGTCGTCGACAGCCTGCCGAGGGTCCGATGGATTTCGGCATCCATGGCCTCGCGGTGCTGAACCCGCAGGTGGTTGCTCTGAAAACGCTCGTCAGCCGCGAGTTCCGGCCGGAGGAGCACGCCAGCGGCAAACGCCTCCCATTCACGGTTGTTCTGAATGCCGAAGATGACTTGACCGTCGCTCGTCGGGTACGGCCCGTACGGGGCGATCGTCGCGTGGCTCGCACCCGTCCGCGCGGGCGGCGTCCCGCCCATGGTGTAGTACATCGCGTACCCCATCCACTCGCCGAGCGCCTCGAGCAGCGAGACCTCGAGCACCGTGCCCTCTCCGGTCTGATGGCGCTGGAGGAGCGCTGTGAGGATGCCGGAGTACGCGTACATGCCGCCGGCGATGTCGGCGATCGACAGGCCGACCTTCGACGGTGTTTCCGGCGTGCCCGTGATCGACAGCAGGCCGGCCTCGCTTTGCACGAGCAGGTCGTAGGCCTTCTTCCCGGCATAGGGCCCCGTCGACCCGTATCCCGTGAGACCGCAGACGATGAGCCGCGGATGCTGCGCCCGGAGCGCCTCGGCGCCAAGCCCCAGCCGATCCGCGGCGCCGGGCGCGAGGTTCTGCACGAACACGTCGGCGCGCGCCATCAGCCGACCCAGCACGTCCCTCGCCTCGGGCCGCTTCAGATCGAGCGTCAGCGATTCCTTCGACCGGTTCAGCCACACGAAATGGCTCGCCATCCCGCGCACGGTCGTGTCGTACCCGCGCGCGAAATCACCGACGTCGGGGCGCTCGATCTTGATCACCCGTGCGCCCAGGTCCGCGAGCTGCCGCGTGGCGAACGGTACGGCGACGGCCTGCTCGAGGGCGATCACGGTGATTCCGGCCAGCGGCAGCGGGCTCATTCGCGATGCGGACGATAGCACAGCAGCTATGATTGTCAGTCGTAGTGCGGACCTTCAGGTCCGCCGTGTGCGCAGGCCTCAAGGCCTGCACTACTTCTTCCCTTCCAGGAGATGCCGTGTTCGAGTTGGACGAGGAACAACAGCTGGTCGCGCGGACGGTCCGCGAGTTCGTCGATCGCGAGGTCATCCCGGTTGCCTCCGGCATGGAACACCGCGACGAGTACCCGGACGCGCTCGTCGAGACCATGAAGACGCTCGGCCTCTTCGGCCTGAACGTCCCCGAGACGTACGGCGGCAGCGATGTCGACTACACCACCTTCGCGATTGTGTTCGAGGAGTTGTCGCGCGGATGGATGGGCCTCGCCGGCATCCTCGGCACGCACCTGGTGCTCTGCGACGTGCTCGCGCAGTACGGCACGGCGGATCAGAAGCAGCGTTTCCTGCCGCGGCTCGCGAAAGGCGAACCTCGCGCGGGCATCTGCCTCTCGGAACCCAACGCGGGCACCGACCTGCAGGCGATCTCGACGACGGCGACGCGTGAGGGCGACGCGTACGTCATCGACGGCTCGAAGATGTGGGTGACCAACGGACGCCGGGCGGACGTGTTCCTCCTGCTGGCCAAGACGGACACGGCGGCCACACCGGCGCACCGGGGCATCAGCGCGTTCGTCGTGGAAAAGGGCGCGCCCGGGCTGACGGTCGGCCGCGACATCGAGAAGATGGGCTACAAAACCGTCGAGACCTGCGAGCTGCACTTTTCCGGCTTCCGGGTGCCGGAGCAGAACCTGATCGGCGGCCGCGAGGGCCAGGGATTCAAGCACGTGATGACCGGCCTCGAAGCCGAGCGCCTCAACGTCGCGGCCCGCGGCCTGGGCGTCGCGCGGGCCGCGTTCGAAGCCGCGATCAAGTACGCACAACAGCGCCAGACGTTCGGCAAGCCGATCGCGCAGCACCAGACGATTCAGATCAAGCTGGCCGAGATGGCCACGCGAATCGAGGCCTCGCGCCTGCTCATCTACTCGGCGGCGGCCAGGAAGGATCGCCGCGAACGCTGCGACGTCGAAGCCGGCATGGCCAAGCTGTTCGCGACGGAAACGGCCGCGGAGGTCGCCCTGGAGGCGATGCGCATCCTGGGAGGAAACGGGTTCTCCAAGGATTTCCCGGTCGAGCGGTTCTACCGGGACGCGCCGCTGCTGCTCATCGGCGGCGGCAGCAATGAAATCCAGCGCCTGATCATCGCGCGCGGCCTGCTCGAGCGCTACGCTGTTACCCCGTAGCGTCCGCCTTCAGGCGGACGTCACGTCCGGCTGAAGCCGGACGCTACGAACACCGGAGTCCACCATGACGGTCGCGACCGCAAGCCTGACGGCGTCCATCGCCGAATTCATCGTCAACGCCGCGCCGCCGCCGCGGGCGCGCGAGCGAGCGGCTGTCGCCGTGTGCGACACCGTCAGCGTCATCCTCGCCGGGGCAGCCGAGACGGCGCCGCGTACCGTTCGCGCCACCATCACGTCCGAGAGCCGCGGCAACTGCCGCATTTTCGGGACGGCCGAGCGGGCCAGCGCGAGCGAGGCGGCGTTTGCCAACGCCGTCGCCGCGCACGCGCTCGACTTCGACGACATGTGCTTCGTCTCGATGGCGCACCCGAGTTGCGCGCTCGTGCCCGCCGCGATTGCAGCCGCGGAGCTCACCGACGCATCCGGCCGCGCCGTACTCGACGCGTACATCGTCGGGTTCGAGGTCGAATGCCGCCTCGGCATGACGATGAACCCGCGCCATTACCACGCGCGCGGCTGGCACTGCACGTCGAGCATCGGCACGCTCGGCGCGGCGGCCGCGGCCGCGCGGATTCTGAAGCTGCCGCCGTCGGCGGCGGTTCACGCGCTCGGCATCGCGGCGTCGCTCGCGTGCGGGCTCAAGGAAAACATCGGCACGATGGTGAAGCCCCTGCACGCGGGCGCCGCCGCGCGCAACGGCGTGATGGCCGCGCGCCTCGCGCAGCAGGGGTTCACGGCCAGCGAGATCGCTCTCGACGGCCCGCAGGGCTACCTGGCCGCCATGGACAGCGAGCGTCCGGCGGCCGATCTCGCGGAGGCCATCCTGGATTTTGGCAAGCGCTGGGAGCTTCTCGACACCGGCATCAGCGTGAAGCTGTACCCGTCGTGCGCGGCCACGCACCCGCCGCTCGACGCGCTGCTCCAGCTCGTGCGCGCGCATTCGCTCACCGCGGAGGATGTCGACGCGATCGAGGTCGAGGTCGATTCGATGACGCCGCGCCTGCTGATTTACGACCGGCCCTCGACCGGCCTCGAGGCGAAGTTCAGCATGCCGTTCTGCGCGGCCGCCGCCATCATCTTCGGCCACCCGACGATCGAGACGTTCGGGGTCGATCAAATCGCCGACGCGCGCGTCCAGCAGCTGCTCCCGCGCGTGACGCTGCGGGCGAACCCGGCGTTCGACGCCGCGGCGCCGCTGTCACAGGCACGTGTAACGGTCCGCCTGCGGGACGGACGCACGTTGGTCGAGCACGCGGACGGCGCGCGCGGCTACCCTGGCCGGCTCACCGACGCGGAGCTCGCGACGAAGTTCCTGGGGTGCGCCGAGCGTTCGCTCTCGCGGCGCGCAGCCAGGCTGGCGCTGCAAGCCTGGCGCGGGATCGACACGGCGCCGAAAGTGACGGCGTTGACGGTCCTGCTGAAGACATAAGGACACGTCCTGAGGCCTGAGGCCCTGGTTCTTGGTCCCTCCGCGCTCCGCGTCCGGACACCAGGACCAGGGACCAAGGACTCAGGACGGACCAAGGACCAGGAACCAGGCACCAAGGACCGCTCTTATCGCCGCGCAAGGCGAGCTACCGCGGCGTCAGGGTGCGCAGGTTCGCGAGATCGCATCCGGGTGGCAGCGCCGATTCGGTCGGCGGCCGGTTGCCGGCGTAGCACCCGCGAATGACGTAGATCGTCTGCTGCACGCGCGGGGCATCTGTCCCCGCGCGGACGACGGTCAGCTGGCCGCGGTACCGGATGGCCTGGCCGGCGGCGATGCCGACCGGAACCGTCAGCGTTTCGTAGCCTTCGGCGCGGAGGTCGATCCAGTGACGCCCCGCGCGCAGCAGGAGACCGTTCTGCGCGACGTCGTCTACCGTGCCGACATAGAAGCCGTCCACGTACACGTCCGCGGAACGCGGCTCCACTGCGAGTTCCAGGCTTCCACTGAGCGACAGCTCGTTGATGGCATCGGGCGACGTGACAGGCGGCGCCGCTGTTGCAACCGATTCTTCGGTAAAGACGAACCCGGTCGTACCCCATCCACTGTTGTATCGCGGCGGCCTCAGCCCTGGCCTCACCCGCGATCGAGGTCGCTCCGTGTAGCGCGGCGCGTAGGTGAACGGTCCGGCGTCGAACGGCGATGACAACATGGGGGGCGCGGCGTGCGACCGCGGCACGGGCCGCTGCGGGACCGGTTTTGGTTCAGGTGCGGGCGGCGGCCGGGGCGCAGCCGGGTGGACTGACGGGCGCGGAGCACCAGCCGCACCTTGACGCACGGGCTGCTGGCCCCAGGCACTCGCGGCAGAGGCCATCACCAGCAAGGCAGCGACACATGACGTCCGCATGGGCCATGCGTACTCTACTACGCCACCGACTTCAGATACGATAAAGGGGTTCAACCACCTTCAAGAGGGACACACGAAATGCCGTATCCGGAATTCTTTGTCGCGCCGATGCGCGAGGAACTCACCATCCTGGGCGTCGAGGAACTGCGCACGCCGGCCGACGTGGACGCGGCGGTCACCGGCGCGCACGGGACGCTGATGGTGGTCGTCAACTCGGTGTGCGGCTGCGCGGCCGGCAAGGCGCGGCCCGGGCTGGCCCTCGCGCTGCGGAACGGCGTCAAGCCCGACCGCGTCGTGTCGGTGTTCGCTGGTTTCGACAACGACGCCACGAATCGCGCCCGCAGCTACTTCACCGGGTACGCGCCCTCGTCGCCGTCCATCGCGCTGTTCCGCGACGGCAAGCTCGCGTACATGCTGGAGCGCAGCCAGATCGAGAATCGCGACGCGCTGGCCATCGCGGCCGAACTCAAGGGCGCGTTCGAGAAGTTCTGCGCGCCGACACCTCAGTAGCGTCCGCCTTCAGGCGGACGTGACCCGGCCGGCTGAAGCCGGCCGGTACGTCATTTCGACGCCGCGTATGCCGCGATCGCCAGCATGTCCGCGTTGGACAGGTTGGCGACGACCGGCTTCATCAGGTCGGCCCACACGCCCTTCCGGATGCCCTGCTGCATGTCGTACAGCTGCCGCACCATGTAGCTCGGCGATCGTCCGGCGATGCCAGGCACAGGGCCGAGGCCCGAGAGATCGGCGCCGTGGCACACGCCGCACTGCGTCGTCTTCCCGCCGCCGCCCGCCGTCACGAGCGCTTCGCCCCGCTTGACGCTGCCCGGCGGCACGTACGCGATGAAGCCGGACCGCGGGTTGCGCAGCGATTCGGTCGCCTCGACATCCTCGGGCGTCTCGATGATGCGATCGCCGATCGGCTCGGTCTCGCCGCCTTCGTTCCTCAGAAACATCCCGCCGGCGATTCGCGTCTTCGGCACCATGGCCGCCTCGACGACCTTGATCCACGGCGTCCACTTCATGGAACCGAAGTACTCGGCCGCGGCGCGCGTCTCGTCTTCGGTCATGCCCTTGGCGATCGCAATCATGACGTTCGTGTTGGCCTTGCGGGCGTCGGCGCTCTTCCGGCCGCCGTTCCTGAAATCCGCCATCGTCTGCATGAAGTAGGAAACCGGCAGACCGGATACGCCGGCGTTTTCCGGACGGCCTTTTCCGTTCGGGTAATGGCACAGGCTGCATGCGCGGACGTCGGGCCGCTTCCCGTGCGCCACGACCTCGGGCATCGTCGGATGATCGCCCGGATACCAGTCGGCCGGGCCGAATGCGTCGCGGATCTGCGCGAGCGTGAACGCGCCGGTGCTCCCCGGCAGGTGTTTCAGCGATTCGTCAGGCGCCGGGGCCGCAGCGGGAGGACCACCGGCGCGGCCGCCCGGTGCAGCGGGAGCGGCCGCTGGCGGCGTCGCGGGCGCAGGGCCCGCGAAACCGTACGCCCACGGTGGCGGCGCATCGGCAGCACTCACAAGGATGCCGGCTGTCACGATCGCCCCGAGCGCGAGAATCACACGCATGTTCCCTCCGTTGAATCTGCGGCTGGTTGTACACCCGCGCCGCCGAACACTCAACGAAAATCCGACGGCGGCCTGGGAAGCGGTGGGCATACAATCCCCCACATCATGTGGCTTCGTCATCCGGCGTTCGCGGCTGCCGCGATTGTCGTGGGAGCCGCGGCTCATCTGTCGCTGCGCGCGCAGCAGCCGCCCGCGCCGTCCACGCCGCCCGCCATCACGGCGCAGGACCTGCGTGACGGCCTCAAGAACCCCGCGCGATGGCTCACCTTCTCGGGCGACTACACCGGCCAGCGCCACAGCCCGCTGACGCAGCTGACGCCACAGAACGTGGCCGGGCTCGTGCCCCAGTGGATGTTTCAGACCGACATTCCCGGCTTTCCAGGACGCGGACTCGAGAGCGTCGCCCCTCGTCGTCGACGGGGTGCTCTACGTCACGGGCAACAACAACCAGGCGTTCGCGATCGACGGGCGCACGGGCCGGCCCATCTGGACCTACCGGCGCACGCTGCCGGCGAATTTCTCGGCGTCGGTGTGCTGCGGGCCCGTCAACCGCGGCTTCGCGCTGCTCGGCGATCGCCTCTACATGGGCACGCTCGACGCGCACCTGGTGGCGCTCGACAGACGGACGGGCAGCGTCATCTGGGACGTCGAGGTCGGCGACCTGAAGAAGGCCAACGCCATCACGGCCGCGCCGCTCGTCGTCAAAGGCGCCGTCATCATCGGCGTCGCGGGCGGCGACTTCTCGAGCCGGGGTTTCATCGACGCGTACGACGCGCAGACGGGCGCGCGCCTGTGGCGGTTCAACACGATCCCCGGACCGGGTGAACCGGGCAGCGAGTCGTGGCCCAACACCGAGGCCGCCCTCCGCGGCGGCGGCGCCGCCTGGGTCACCGGCAGCTACGATCCCGCCTTGAACCTGGTGTACTACGGCACCGGCAATCCGAATCCGGACTACTACGGCGACGATCGCGCCGGCGACAACCTCTACACGTGTTCGCTCGTCGCGCTCGACGCCGACACCGGGAAGCTCCGCTGGCACTTCCAGTTCACGCCGCACGACATCCACGACTGGGACTCGGCGCACGTGCCGGTGCAGGCCGACATCACCATTGCCGGACAGCTGCGCCATGTCGTGATGGTCGCCAACCGCAACGGCTTCTTCTACACGCTCGATCGTGAGACCGGCAAGCTCCTGGTGGCCAGGCCGTTCATCGACACCTCGAACTGGGCCAGGGAAGTCGGGCCCGACGGCCGGCCGATCGTCCTCGACAACATCGGCACGCCGGACAAGTGCCTGCCCGACAACCACGGCGGCACCAATTTCCAGCCGCCCACCTTCGATCCCGAGCGCGGACTGTTTTTCGTGACGGCGCACGAGACGTGCGCGATCTGGGAGGGCCGCAAGCCGACGCCGCCGATCGCGCTGGGCGTGCGCGTGCCGAGCGGCGGCCGGCGGCTGGTCGAAGGACGCGAACAGTGGGCGGCATTGCGCGCCATCGATCCGGCGACCGGCGCACGGCGCTGGGAGCATCGCTACCGGTCGTACCCGTCGACCGTCTCGCTCGACCTGACCGGTGGCCTGATGTCCACCGCGTCGGGCCTCGTCTTCACCGGCGACAACGACGGCTACTTCTACGCGTTCGAGGCGGCGACCGGGAAGGAGTTATGGAAGTTTCAAACCGGCGCGCCCGTCTGGGGCTCCGCGCCCGTCACCTACATGCAGGACGGACGGCAGTGGGTCCTCACGACGTCCGGCCTGACGTTTGTCGCCTTCGCCCTCCCGCGCTAACTTCTCCACTTTCTACTTTCAACTTTTCTACTTTCCGTCGCCCCCCACCCTGGGGAACCGTTCGAGCTGCGGTTTCGTGTCCGGCTGCGTCGTCACGCGTGCGACGCTCATCACCATCGCCAGATAGGTGTAGTACCCCTGGATTGTGGCCAGCTCGACGACGCCCGGCTCGCCGAATTTTTCCAGCGCGCGCGCGTACGTCGCGTCGCTGACGCTCTGGTTGTCCTGCAGTTCGAGGCTGAAGTCGTACACGAGCGCCTCGTCGTCCGCCATCCGCGTCGGGTCGGCGGCCGGCGGCGAGGGCCGCCATGACGTCGGCCTTCAGCCCGGCTGCCGCGGCGGCCGTTGAATGAGCGTTCCACTCCCAGTTGTTCGTCCACCGCCGCGCGGCGAACAGGATGGCGAACTCTGTCAGGCGGGCCGGCAGCACGCTGTTATTGAGGTAGTGAAGGCGGATCTCCAGCGCCGGCACCACGTGCGCCGGCACGCGCAGCAACACCGTCCACGGCGGGCCGGTCATGTCCACGCCGCGGAGCGCCTTGTAGTCGGTGACAGCCTTCTTCTGCGCCTCGGTCATCTTGTCGGGCGCGATGGGCGGCATCCGTTCCTGGGCGCCGGCGCCAGACGCCGCCGCGAGACCGATCAGCACCGCCAGCACGATTCGTCGCATGTGACCCCCTCGGATCAGATGTAGCGCGGGGCTTTCAGCCCGCGAGCGGCCCTGAAAGGGCCGCCCTACTCGTAGTACTGCGGCGCGTGCTTGAGCGTCGCATTCTTCTGGATGTCGTGCTGAATCCACAACTGCGCGCCGGCGCTGGCGACGAACGCGTCAATCGCCGACCGCGACGCCGCCGTCTGTTCCCTGTTGTAGTCCCGGACCGGCACCGCCTTCATCGTCTTCTCCGCAGCGTAGTGATAGAGATCGCCGGTCAACAGAACGGGACCCGTCTTCGCCAGTTTCACGAACAGGGATTGGTGTCCCGGCGTGTGGCCGGGCGTGGACTTCAGGATGACGGATCCGTCGCCGAACACGTCGCGATCGCCGTCGAGCAGCACCGTCCTGCTGCTTTCGAGGGCGCCGTACGCGGCAAACAGCGGTAGCTTCTGCGCGTCGGCGCTGAACATCGCGTTCCACTCGGCCTTCTGCAGCAGCAGCGTGGCGCCGGCGTACTCGTTGGCGTTGGCGACGTGGTCCGCGTGCCCGTGCGAGAGCGCCAGGTACGTAATGTCGCGCGCCGAATACCCGATCGCCGCCAGCTGGCTGCGCAGGGTCGTCGTGGCCGCGTTGACGCCGTTTGCGGCCTGGATCTCGACTCCCCCCGCTTTGATCTGGTCGTCCGGGATGATGCCCACGTCCCAGAGCAGCGTGCCCCGCGGATGGACGACGAGGTAACAGGGATCGGCAAAATCGGTCTGCCCCACTTGTGCGCGCGTGAGGCCGTACGCCGTGGGCTCGCCCCGCTTGAGCACGCCGCAATCGAACACGTACAGGCGCACCGACCGCACCCGCGGCGGCGCACCGGCCGCAAGGCCCGCGAGTACGATGACCGCCGCTGCCGCCCCGGCCATCGATCGACGCATGCTGATCATGAGGCGACCGCCGCGCGCCGGATCTCCGGCACGAGCCGCGCCACGGCGCTCTCGAGTTGATCCACCGCGGCCGGGGCATCCGTCAGGACCCCTTCGCGCCCGAGCCGCTCGAGCAGGGCCGCCGCGTCCACCACGTGTACCGCCGCGAGGTAGCCGGCCGATCCCTTGAACGTATGCGCGGCGGCGCAGAGCCCGCCGGCGTCGCCCTGCTCGACGGCGGCCTTGATCGCCGCCATCCGTTCCGGGCAGTCCTCGAGGAACATGCGCAGGATCTCCAGCGCGAGCGCGCGGTCGCCGCCCACCTGGCGTTCGAACACCTCGCGATCGAACACGGGTCGGGAGTCCGTCATGGATTTCTCGTGCTCCGCATCAATTTGCGCTGCTCCTCGATCTCCACCTCGACCTTCTCGTAGCAGGGCGGGCAGATCCCGTGGCTGAACTGGGCGTCGGAGCGCGCGGTGATGTACGACTCGACCTGCTGCCAGTACTGGTCGTCGCCGCGGATATGCTTGCAGTAGCTGCAGATCGGCAGCAGACCGTGCAGCTGTTTCACGTTCGCGAGTGCGGCCTGGAGCTCGGCGACGCGCTGATTGAGCTTGTCCTGCAGCGCGATCACGCGCACGCCGACGTTGATGCGCGCGCGCAGCTCGTCGACGTCGAACGGCTTGGTCACGTAGTCGTCCGCGCCCGCATCGGGACACGACGTCGCCGCCCCCGCCGAGTGAGGTCAGCAGCACCAGGTACATGTTCGCGTTCGGCATGTCCCGGCGGACGCGCCGGCAGACCTCCGCACCGTCTACGCCGGGCATCATGCGATCGAGCACCGCCAGCGCCGACGCCGACGCGAGATGGCGCCACGCCTCCGCGCCGTCGCCGACGACGGTGACGTCGAATTCCCAGCGCGTCAGCGTCTGCGCGAGCACCGCGGCCGCAATCCGATCGTCGTCCGCGACGAGCACTTTCATGCAAATCCTCCCGGCGCCACGCCATTGTAGTGGGTCCGGCCTGCCTTTTCATGTACTCTGCACGTGGGATTTGAATGCGTGAACAGCATGCGGCCGGCATCGCCGCCACCGTTCGCGAACACGACGTGCACCTCCGCGGCCTCATCCAGGTCAACCCGCTCGCGGTTGTGGTCATCGACGCTCACGATCTCGTTCAGATGTGCAATCCCGCTTTCGAGAAGATGTTCGGCTATGCGTGCCGCTCAACCACGACGGCACGTCGATCGGCGCGTACGGCATCTTCCGGGACCTCACGCAACAGAAGCACGCCGAGCGCCACCTGCGCGCGCAGTACGCCGTCGTCGAGGCGCTGGCGCATTCGGCGACCATCGAGGAGGCCGCGCCGTGGGTGCTTCGCGCCGTGGCCGAGTCGGTGGACTGGCAGTTCGGCGCGATGTGGATCGTGGACAAGACGGCGGATCAACTGCGCTGCCTCGACCTCTGGTGCGCCGCCGACGTGTCCGCGGCGCAGTTCGAGCAGGAGACGCGCAACGGCCGGTTCGCGCGCGGCATGGGACCGGGACGCACCTGGGACACCGAGAAGCCGGCCTGGATCGTGGACGTCACGAAGGAATCCCGGTTCTCGCGCAGGCAGGCGGCGGCGGAGCCGGCCTGCACTCCGCCTTCAGCTTTCCGATGATTCTCAGCGGTGACGTGATCGCGTCGTCGAGTTCTTCACATCCGCCGTGTTCGAACCGGACGATTCCATCCTCCGCATGTTCGCCGCGCTGGGCCGCCAGCTCGGCGCATTCGTGGGCCGCAGTCGTACCCAGGAGCAGGTCGAAGGTTTCTTCACGATGTCGCAGGACCTGCTGTGCGTCGCCGGGTTCGACGGCTACTTCAAGCGCGTGAACGGATCGTGGACGCGGGTGCTCGGGTACACGCCGGAGGAACTGCTGGCGGAGCCGCACGTGAACTTCGTGCACCTGGAGGATCGCGAGGCGACGATCGCGCAGCTCGCGTCGCTGCGCACCGGCGGCCTGCTGAACTCGTTCGAAAACCGCTACCGCTGCAAGGACGGCGCCTACAAGTGGCTCCTCTGGACCGCCATCGCCAAGCCGGACGAGGAGATCATCTACGCCGTGGCGCGCGACAACACGGAACGGAAGCTGATCGAGCAGCAGACGCAGGACACGCTGCGGATGCGGAACGACTTCGTGTCGTTCGTCACGCACCAGCTGCGACGCCGCTGTCGGGGATCAAGTGGATGCTCGAGCTCGCCGCGGAAGGCACTGACGGCGCCGAGAAGACCTCCTACATCCAGGACGCCCACGAATCGGCCGACCGGCTGATCGGACTGGTGAACGACCTGCTCGACGCCTCGCGGCTCGAAAGCGGCAAGCTGCGCGTCGTCCTCGAACCGGTCAACCTGCGCACGCTCACCACGGCCGTGCTGAACGACGTTACGACACTGGTGCGCGAAAAGGGCCACACGGTGACGGTGGATTCGACCGCGGATCTTCCTGATGTCACAAGCGATCCGCAGCTGCTGCGCCAGGTGGTGATGAACCTGCTCTCGAACGCCATCAAGTACATGCCGCATGGCGGAGAGATCGGCATCCGCATGGGCCTCGACGGCAGGAACCTTCGCTGGTCGATCCGCGACAGCGGCATCGGCATCCCGAAGGCGTCCGCGGCCCGGCTGTTCGAGAAGTTCTTCCGCGCCGACAACGTGGACACGGTGGATACCGAAGGCACCGGCCTCGGCCTGTATCTCGTGCGGCTGATCGTCGAACGATTCGGGGGGACGGTCACGTGCTCGCCGCCAGGATCGCCGACGCCCTCGCCCGACAGCAATAGTGCGGACCTTCAGGTCCGCCTGTTCCGGGCAGGCCTGAAGGCCTGCACTACGATCGGCCGTCGCGGACCAGCCGGCGCCGCGCCTGCGCCAGTTCGAGCTTGCGGCTCCTGGTGAGCTTCGGAAATTCGAGGTCGAGCTCCTCGAGCGTCTTGACCAGGATCTCCGCAACCAGCGCTCTGGCGTACCACTTGCGATCCGCCGGAATCACGTACCAGGGCGCGTGTTCACGGCTCGTCTCGGCCATCGCCTCTCCGTACGCGGCCATGTACGCGTTCCACTTCGCGCGATCGTCGAGGTCGCCTGACCTGAATTTCCAGTTCTTCTCCGGATCGTCGATGCGCTCCAGGAGGCGCCGGCGCTGTTCGGCCCGCGACACGTGCAGGAAGAACTTGCGGATGATCGTGCCGTTCCTGAACAGGTGCCGCTCGAAGTTGGCGATGTCCTCGAGCCGATCGCGCCAGATGCGCCGATTGACGCTCCCCGGCGGCAGCTGCTGCGCGTCCAGGAAGTGCGGGTTCACGCGCACCGTGGTCACTTCCTCGTAGTGCGAGCGGTTGAAGATGCCGACGTGTCCTCTCGGCGGCAGCACCCGGTTGATGCGCCACAGGTAATCGTGATCCAGTTCCTCGGGGGAAGGTGCCTTGAACGCGTGGACCTCGGTCGACTGCGGGCTGATGCCCGACATGACGTGCTTGATGACGCCGTCCTTGCCGGCAGCGTCCATCCCCTGGAACACGAGCAGCAGCGCATAGCGATCCTGCGCGTAGAGGAGGCCCTGGAGGGCACCCAGCCGTTCGATGCCGTGCTCGAGCTGGTCCTGTGCATCGTCCTTGTCGTCGAGGCCTGGTGTCGCATCGGGACGCTGTCTGCGAAGGGCGTCAGCGTCGCCTGGCCGCACGCGAAAGCGGTCGATCTTCATCCACCCATTGTGCCGCAGGACTCGCTACGCGGAACGGCGCGATCGGCTGCGTTCGACGACGATGATCGTGTGGGCCTCGCAGCGGAGGCGCGGGTTACTGCGCCATTGGCGCAGCTGCTTGCGCAGCCGCCGGAGCGCGGCCGCTTTCCGGCGGTCGAGGGGCGTCTCCGCCAGCCGATCGTCGACGGCGAGCACGAGGTCGGACATGCCGTGGCCCGGCTCGAGCGCCAGGAAGGCGCGGTCGTCGTGCAGGGGAATGATGCTGACGCCCGGCAGGTCGAGGTTCGTGAACAGCTGCCGCGGCACGACGATCAGCGACCGCAAGCCGCCCACGGCGACAAGCTCGGCCTCGTCGGACGGATGCAGGGTGAGGCGTGTCGTCTTCGCCGCCGTCGAGGTCTTGTTGAAGAGCGTGACGATCGCCCACGCGAGGTCGGCGTTGACCTTCCGGAGACCCAGAACGACTTCTTCCGGCAGCGTGAGCGCCACCACTCGCCCCGGTCGCCCGAACTTCGGCGGGCGGCCGCGCCTGCCACGGCCGGTTCGCGGGGTCATCGTGCGGGCGCCGCTAAAACCGGACGCCGACGCCGATACCGGCCCGGCTGATGTTGAGCCCCTCATCGTCGGTGAACACGTGCCCGTAGCGGTACTGGAAATCGAGCACGAGCTTCTGCCACACGGCCCAGGCCACGCCGCCTCCGAAGTCCAGCATCATCTTCGTTTCAGTCCCCGACAGATCCGTGCCGAGCACGATCCCGTACTGCCCGAGGTTGCCGGTGACATCGCTGCCGTTGACCGTATAGGTGACGTTCTTCTTGACCGCCGCCACGCCCGCTCCGACGAGCACATACGGCTCCACTTTCGCCGACGTCGGAAACAGGAAACGGATGCCGCCGGCGCCGAACGTCGTGGGCTGCTCGGCGTGGTAGCCGACGTTGGGCTGCGTCTGCGACAAGGCCGTGGCGATCACCTGCGCGCTGGCCGCGAGCGTCGGCGGTCGCGGTGTCGTTGACGTGCGCCACCTCGCCGAAGATCTGCAGCCGGGACGCGATCGAAAACCCGCCCTCGACGCCGTACGACTGGCTCGTCACGTTGCCGAACGTCGATTGCGCGACGCCCTCGATGTAGCCTGCCGAGTCGGGCGCTTGCGCGTACGCCGGGCAGGTGAGCGCCATCCCCGCGAGGATGGTCGCGATCGCATGCTTCATTCGTGTCTCCACGGAAATCACTCGACCCTCAGCACGATGTCCCAGATCCCGTTGACCGAGACCTTGCCGCGGGCGGCGATGTAGACGTACTTCAGCCCGATGACCGCCTTCTCGGGCGGCGGATACCAGAGCGCCTGCGTCGGGTACCCGTGCTGGTTCATCCAGGCAGCGGCGCCGTCCGGATCGAAGCCGCGATCGAGCAGGTCGAACAACCGGACCATCTCGATGTCCGGGCTCTGGAAGTTCACGTTGCCCGGCGCGTAGTGCAGGGTCTGAATGTTCCAGCCGACGCCGAACGCACCGGCCTCGCCCATGGTCGCGTGGCCAACCGTGCCGGTCGGCACTTCGCCAGGCCAGAGCGGCTGGCCCAGTTGGGCGGCCACCGTCTCCGCCTGCGACGGCAGGCTCGTGCTGAAGGTCTGTACGGCGCTCGGCGCGCTCGACACGCCGTTGCCCAGATCAAACGCGATGGCGCGCCAGAACAGGACGCTGGTCGTCGGCAAATCCGTCGGCGGAATGAAGCCGGTTTCGTTGACGCCTTCGGAATTGGTGCCGGTCATGATGATCGAGACAAAGCTCGACACGGCGCTGACCTCGAATCGGTAAGTGATGGGACCGGCGGGCCCTGTGCGCACGGCGTTGGCCACGCGCAGAGCGGGCCGCGCGCTCGTCCGGGCATTGTTCAGGGGCGCGATGGGCACCGGCGAGTTGATGGTGATTGCCGGGCCGACGGTGAACTTGAACGTCGCGCCGAACACGCCGGTGGTCCCCGCACCCTGCGCCCGCGCGTGCCAGTAGTAGTCCCTGCCGGCGGCAAGCGGATCGAGGCCCACGGCGGTCGTGCCGCTCCCCTCAGGCACCGCGTCTTTCGTCTGGACCTTGTTCGCGAACCCGAGATCGGTGGCCACTTCGAACGTGTAGGTGGTGCCGCCCGGTTTCGTCACCACGGCGTTCGAGACGACGAGAACGACGGGCTGGTCCTGGTTCCTGACGACGGCATTCGTCGCGGGCGAGACCGGGCGCGGCGCCACGATCGATCCCGTGGACTCGATGCCGACACGGCCGGCGCCGGATTCGGTTTCGGTCGACGCTGCTGCCGGGGCCGCCGTACTGCTCCCGCTCGAAGGAACCGTCGGGGTGGTGCTGCACGCCGCCGCAAAAAGGAGCAGTACACACGAATACCGGCCAGCATCGCGTTTTCTGAAGATCATATGGGCGTGTATCGTACCGGACGGGCGGGAGCGTGTCAATGATTGATCGAAAACAAATCGGCCAATCATCGAATTTTTAACAAAATATTGACCACGCCGAGCTCGTCGATCCCTCGGCGTTGTGAACGCCGCAAACGCTTGAATCCGCGGACCGTTTTTTGTTGTCCCAGCTGATCGGTGATGTGAGACTGCCATCCAAGCGACAGACCGCATCCAGATCGCCGTCGACGGCCCCGGCCCGCGCTTTCTCGGGCTGACGACGGCCGAGCGCAACCGCCGCGCCGCCCGCCGCGCCGAAGAACGCAACCCTCTGCTCTCCGGCATGCTCCGGATTCCCGACGACGTCGCGTTGACGGTGGCGATGTTCACGCATCTGCCCCGCGAGGGAACCTGGCACATCGACTGGCACCCGCTGCGCCGGCCGCTCGCGTGGCAGGCCGAGGGCACGATTGGGCTGCCGCGGCCGATCAAAGTGCCCGCCGGATCGGTGCTGGACGTGTCGACGGCGGCCGCCCGCCGTGCGTCCGCGCGGGAACTGCTGCGCCAGTCCGGTAAGCCGACCGACGGCTGGCGCTCGCGGCGCGTGCACCGGCGGATGAGCCGCGTGGCGAGCTACCTGCTGTTGTGGCTCGGCCTCAGCGCGAAGCACGCCGTGCTGCTGACCGCGGGCGTCGGGTCGACGAGCGCCTGGATGATGGCGCAAACGAGCCAGCAGACGATGATCGTCGGGGTGCTGCGCCTCTGGCTGGCTTCGATCACGGGAGGCATCGACGGAGAGATGGCGCGGCTGTCGCTGTCCGAATCCTCTCGCGGGCAGCAGCTCGACACGCTGCTCAACCAGGCGGTTCACGGGCTCTGCTACGCCGGCCTCATCGCGGGCTGGTGGCGCCAGGGCATCGGCCCGCGCGGCGCGGTGCTGGCCGTGGGCGTGGCGCTGGCGCTCCCCGCGACGCTGCTCCTCGCGATGCACATGGTGCGCAAGGCCTCCGGCGTCCGGCACTTCTTGCTCGAAACACGGCCGATCGAGTTTGCCGTGCCTCGACGCCGCCCGGGCCACCGGCTCGCGGATTCTCCGCGTGGCCGCCGCGGTGTTCGTGCTGTTCCGCCGCGAGGCCCTTCCGCCGCTGTTCCTGATCGCGTCGATCGCGACCGGCTGGCGCGGGGTATACGCGCTGATCGCCGCCGGCGGCCTGTCGGTCGTGCTGCTGACCTTTCTCTTCTATGCCGGGCCTATCGAAGCCATGATGCGGCAGCGGTCCCACGGCATCGTGATCGATCACCGGACCCACCCGACCCAGTTTCAGCGTGATATCGTCTCACCCATGAAATCCCGCATCCGGTCGGCTCCGCATCTGTACACCATGGTTGCGGTCGGCATCTGCGTCCTCGCCCGGCCCGCGCCGACCGGCGCACAAACCGCCGGCGGAAGCGATGTGGCGAAGCCTGTCGCCATCGCGTCGCTGCTGACGCAGCCGTCGATGAACGTGTTTCGCCGGTTCACCGTGGATCGCGCGAAGGTGCTCGAGTTCTACGGCGACGTGCTCGGGCTGAAGGCGTTGCCGCCGATCGGCATGGCCGGCGGCAACCAGATGTCGCGGTTCCAGGTCGGCACGAGCGAAATCAAGCTCACGGGTTCGACGCCGGGACGCCAGGACAAGTCGGGCGCTGTCCGCGACACCACGGGCCTGCGCGTGTTCACGTTCTTCTTCCCGGACGAAGCGGCGCTGACGGCGCGGTTCGCGTCGCACGGCCTGCCCGCGCCGGCGTTCAAAGCCCGTGAGGGCGGAACGCGCGGCGCGATGGTCCTCGATCCGGATAACCAGTGGGTGGAGCTCGTCGTCGCGCCCGGCGCCCCGCCCGAGACGTTCGCGAACCTCGAGGTCGGCCTGACCGTTTCGGATCTGACGAAGAGCCGCGCGTTCTACCGCGAGTTCGTGGGCCTCGAAGAGCTGAAGCCGGTGGAATCGGCGCTGCTCGGCACGACGAAGTATCCGTTCCGCCACGGCACCATGACGGTGAACGTGTGGTCGTTCGGCACGGGCCTGCCCGCGAACACGTACACGGCCGGCATTCAATACGTCATCTCGGACGTCGCGCTCGTGGACGCGCGCGCCAAAGCGCAAGGCGTGACGATCGCGACGCCCCTCGGCAACTTCGGCACGGGCCTGCGGACCATCTGGCTCGGCGATCCGGACGGCATCACCAACTACTTCGCGCAACTGACTCGCGTCAGTCAGCAATAGGCGAGGGCGCACGCTGCCCGTGCGCCCCTGCCTGTTTCCGATTGCGGAGAATCCCTAGTCGCGATCGTGCTCGAAGCTGTACGTCCCCTCCCAGGAGAAATCGTTGCCGCCGAGGGACGCGACATCGACACGGGCATTGAACCCGGCCAACCGTCCGGTTCCGTCCGAGAACGTGCACAGTCCGAGACCGGTCGCCAGGTCGAACGTGCAGCGGCCGACGGCCCTGTTGCCGTTCCCGGCGTCGAGCACGACGTTGCTGTCCAACATCCCCGTTGGGATGCCAATCGGCTGCGTGTAGAAGACCTTCGTGCCGACTGGGAGGCTCCGGACGTTCGAGGAGGAAATCGTGCACCACTCGCCTGCGTTGCCGTGGTACTCGGAGCACTCCTTCGTCGCGTGCAGCCGTCTGTCTCCTCCCGACGCCGACACCGAAGCGGCTCCCGTGCTCAAAACGAGTGCAGTGACTGCGAAACCAGCGATGAATCTCATGGGATGTCCTTCCGTTCCTGCGGTTTGTTCCGCCCGCTGATTCTGTGGATCCGGCCAGGCACAGTCGTTAGGAAAGGATTAGGATCCCCTTAAGTTGTTGAGCGTCACATTCGGCGGATTCACCCTCGACGCCGGGACCCGCCAGCTGCTGCGCGGGAGCCTCCCGATACATCTGTCGCCCAAGGCGTTCGATCTCCTCGCGATGCTGGTGCAGGAACGGCCCGCTGCGATGCCAAAGGGCGACATCCACCAGCGGCTCTGGCCTCACACGTTCGTATCGGATGGCAGCCTCGCCGTCCTGGTCGCTGAAATTCGCGGCGTGCTCGGCGACGACGTTCGCCAACCGGTGTACCTGCGCACGCTTCACCGGTTCGGCTATGCGTTCGTGGCGAAGGCGACGGAAAGCTCCATGCCGGCCACCGCCGCGGCGGCGGCACAATGCTGGCTGGCGTCGGACAGCGACCGCGCGCCGCTCGTGGCCGGCGAGAACGTGGTCGGCCGCGATCGGTCTGCGAGCATCCGGCTGGGTCCCGACCCTGCCGCGGATCTCCGCATCGCCGCCGACGGGGTGTCGCGGCGTCATGCCCTGCTCACCGTCACCGACACGGCCGTGACCCTCCACGATCTCTCCAGCAAGAACGGCACGTTCGCGGACGAGGTGCGCGTCACGGCGCCTGTGACGCTCAGAGACGGGGCCTGCATCCGTCTCGGATCCGTGTCCCTGCAGTTCCGCCGCCTCACCGATGCGGCGGCCACCCAGACGGTGGACCTCGTTTGAGCAGGCGTCAGCCGATACGAGGAAAGCCGACACGCAGATGCCTGTAGCGCGGGGCACATCGCTCGGCCAGTATGAAATCGACCGGCTACTCGGCACGGGCAGCACGGGAGAGGTGTATCGGGCGCGCGACACGACGCTCCATCGTGACGTAGCACTCAAGGTGCTGCTGCCAGCTCTCGCCGCGAGCCCCGAGCGCCTCGCACGCTTCCATCAGGAGGCGCAAGTCCTCGCGTCCCTCAATCATCCGCACGTCGCGCAGATTCACGGTCTAGAGGCTGCCAACGGCACGCACGCGCTGGTGATGGAACTGGTCGACGGTCCGACGCTCGCGGATCGGATCGCGCGGGGCGCCATGCCCATCGACGAAGCGCTGCCGATCGCCAGGCAGATCGCCCTGGCGCTCGAAGCCGCGCACGGGCGCGGGATCATCCATCGCGACCTGAAGCCGGCGAACATCAAGGTTCGTGAAGACGGCACCGTAAAGGTGCTCGACTTCGGGCTCGCGAAGGCGCTCGACTCCGTCAAGAGCGCGCCGGCGGATCCGATGGACTCGCCCAATCCGGATGTGCTGGCGACCGAGGACAGCGTCCTCCTCGGGACCGCCGCGTACATGAGTCCCGAGCAGGCCCGGGGACGTCCGGTCGACATGCGGGCCGACCTCTGGGCGTTCGGCGCGGTGCTCTACGAAATGCTGACCGGGCAGCAGGCGTTCGCCGGTGAGGATGTCGCCGCCACGCTGACGCAGGTGCTGACGCAGGATCCAGACTGGACGCGGTTGCCAATCGGCACGCCCGTGCCCATTCGCCGACTCCTGCGACGGTGCCTGGAAAAAGATCGCGCGGGTCGGCTCGATTCGGCGGCCGCCGCTCGGCTGGAGATCGACGACGCGCTCGCATCGCCGGCCGCAGAGATGCTCGCAGACGCGGCGGCTCCGGCCCGGCGTGTCACGCGGGCGGCGATCACCGGGCTGGCCGGGGGCGCCGCGATCGCCGCGTTGGTCGCCTGGGCGCTGATGCGGCCGGAACCGGTGGCTCCACTCGCTGCCGTCCCGCTTCGCGATCGTGACGCCGCCCGCCCAACCGCTCAATGTGTCGAGCCTGGATCGCGACCTGGCCCTTTCTCCGGACGGTCGGCAGCTCGTGTACCGCTTCGGGGGAACAGAGACCGGTGGCAGTCCCTTGATGGTGCGGGCGATCGATCGACTCGACGCGCGGCCGGTCGCCGGCGTCGTCGACGCCTACGGACCGTTCGTATCCCCCGATAGTCGGTGGATCGGCTTCGTCCAGTACAAGGTGCTCAAGAAGGTGCCCATCGCCGGGGGACCGGTCATCACACTCGCACCGCTAACAGGGGGCCCGCGCGGTGCAAGTTGGGGCGACGATAACACCATCGTGTTCGCCACGGACGACCCGGCGACCGGCCTGTGGCGCGTGTCGGCGGACGGCGGCACCCCCACGCTGTTGACCACGCCAGACACGGCGCAGCACGAGGAGGACCATGTCTTCCCGTCCATGCTGCCAGGCGGTCACGGCGTGATCTTCACCGTCTCCGCGGGCGGCCGCGCCGACAGCGCACAGGTCGCCGTGCTCGATTTGAAGACGGGCCATCGCAAGACGCTGGTGCGTGGGGCCAACCAGGCTGAATACGTGGCGCCGCCGCCGGGTTCGGGACAGACCGGGTATCTGGTCTACGCGGTTGCCGGGGGCCTGCGCGCCGTGGGATTTGATCCGGTTCGCCTCGAGTTGCTGGGCGACCCGGTAACGGTCGTCGAACGGATGATGACCAAGCGGAGCGGCGCAACCAACTACACCGCTTCTCGCTTTGGCGCGATTGCCTATGTGCCGGAAGGGGCGGCCGAGCCCACACCGATGACCTCACTTGTGTGGGTGGATCGAAAGGGGATCGAGGAACCGATCGGGATGCCGCCGCGGGCCTACGGTCCGGGGCGTCTCTCGCCCGACGGCACGCGTGTAGCCGTCGGTATCGCCGATGACGGCAACACCGAGGTCTGGATTCTGGATCTCGCCCGGAAGACACAGCGGCGCCTCACCTTCAGTCCGGGAATGGACGGGCTGCCGTTGTGGACGCCGGACGGACGGCGAATCATCTTCATGTCGGCGCGGATGGGCGTGTTGAATTGGTATAGCCAGGCGGCCGATGGCACCGGGGCTGTCGAACGGCTGACGACGAGTGCGAACGAACAGCGGCCGACATCCATCACGTCAGATGCGACCCACCTGTTCGGCTACGAAGTTGGACGGGTCATCGTGGCAGACGCCGCGACTGCCGGAGGCGCCGGTTCACGCGCCTCGAGACCCGAACGGCTGGTCCGGCCCTTGTTCAACGGATTCTTCCCTGAGATCTCGCCGGACGGCCGCTTTCTGGCGTACAAGTCCGGCGAATCAGGAAGAGACGAGATCTATGTCCGGCCGTTCCCGCAGGTCGATGCCGGCCGCTGGCAGATCTCGACGATGGGCGGCTCGCGCGCCGCGTGGGCGCGCAACGGCCGCGAGCTGTTCTACATGGATGCTTCGATGACGCTCATCCGCGTGCCCGTCCACACGTCGGGCTCGACATTCAGCGTGGGCAATCCGTCGAAAGTATTCGATGCCACGTACGCCGAACCAAATCCCTCCCGCCACTACGATGTGTCCTCCGACGGCAAACGTTTCCTCATGCTCAAGGACATGACGGCCCGCGATCCCAACGCGACGCCGGCCAGCATGGTGGTCGTCGAGCACTGGTTCGACGCGCTGAAACAGCAGGCGCCGGCGATCGGAAAGTGACGAGGTCCGGGATATAATCGGCCGGCCGGTCGAGAGACATTTCCTTATGACAACAACTCGCCACATCATCGGCACCGCAAGCGTTCTTGTGGGAGTGGCGCTGGCGTGCGCCGTCGCCCCGGCGGCGCAGCAGCGCGGCAAGCCGAAGTTCAACACGTGGCGCCAGTATTTGGGCGCGTCCGATTCGTCGCAGTACTCGTCGCTCGACCAGATCAACAAGTCGAACGTGTCGAAGCTCGAGGTCGCGTGGACGTTTCCGACCGGCGACATGCGCACCTACCGCTTCAACCCGATCGTCGTGGACGGCGTGATGTACGTGCTCGCGAAGAACCTCTCGGTCGTCGCGCTCGACGCGGCCACCGGCAGGGAAATCTGGACGCACGAGAACCAGGGCGCCGTCGGCGACCGCGGCATGAACTACTGGGAGAGCGCCGACCGCAAGGATCGCCGGCTGCTCTACCTCAACGCCGGCTTCCTGACGGCCATTGACGCCGCGACGGGCAAGACGATCGACTCGTTCGGCGACAAAGGCCGCGTCGACGTCCGTCTCGGCCTCAATCGCGACGTCACCAGCCTGAGGCCTCTGCAGACCGGCAACCCCGGACGGGTCTTCGAGAACCTGCTCATCATCTCGCTGCCGGCCGGCGGCGCGCAGTACATCTCCAACCCTGGCGACACGCACGCATACGACGTGCGCACCGGCAAGCTTGTCTGGACGTTCCACAGCGTGCCCGAGAAGGGCGAGTTCGGCGCCGACACGTGGCCCGAAGCGGCGCTCGCGAGCGGCGGCGGCGTACACAACTGGAGCGAACTGACCGTGGACGAGGCGCGCGGCATCGCGTACATCCCGTTCGGCACGGCACGATTCGACTTCTACGGCGGCAACCGCATCGGCAACAACCTCTTCGGCAACAGCATCGTCGCGCTCGACGCGCGCACGGGCAAGCGCCTGTGGCACTTTCAGGCCGTCCACCACGATCTGTGGGACTACGACTTCCCGCAGGCGCCGAAGATCCTCACCGTGCGCAACAACGGACGGAACGTCGACATCCTGGCCCAGGCCACCAAGCAGGGCTGGCTGTACGTCTTCGACCGCGTGACGGGCAAACCGCTGTGGCCCATCGAAGAGAAGCCGGTACCGCAGTCCGACGTGCCGGGAGAAGTGACGTCGCCGACGCAGCCGATTCCCACGCTGCCGCCGCCGTTCGCGCGGCAGTCGTTCACCGAGAAGGACATCAACCCGTATCTGAAGGCCGAGGAACAATCCGCGCTGCGCGAGAACCTGAAGAAGTGGCGCAACGAAGGTGTGTTCACGCCGCCGAGCATGCAGGGATCGGTCGAAATGCCCGGCCACAACGGCGGCGCGAACTGGGGCAGCTCGGCGATCAACCCCGCGAAGGGCACGTTCTTCATCGTGTCGAAGGAGCTGCCGACACTTCTGGCGATCGTGCCGCCCGGAACCCCGACCGGACGAGGACGGGGAGGCGCCGCGGCCGGCGGGCCAGCACCCGCGCCGGGCGGGCCTGAAGGCGCCGCGCGCGGCGGTCCGCCGCCGGCTCCCCCGTCGCCGGCGGTCATCCCGGGCGCACCGGCAGGCTTCGTCGCGTACAACTCGCCGTACGACTTCTTGAACAACTACGCCAACGGCATGTCGGCGATCGGATCGCCGTGGTCGCAGCTGACCGCGTACGACCTGAACACCGGAAAAATCATCTGGCAGGTTCCGGACGGCGAGATGCCGGGCCTGCCTGGCGGAAAGACCGAGGCCGGCAGCTACGCGCCGCGCGGCGGTGTCACGGCGACGGCCGGCGGCCTGCTCTTCGTCGGCACGTCATCGGACCGCAAGGTACGCGCCTACGATCAGGACACCGGCAAGGTGCTGTGGTCGATGGACGTCCCGGCCGCCGTCGAAGGCGTGCCGACCGTCTACGAAGCCGGCGGGCGCGAGTACATCATCTTCTGCGTCGGCGGCGGACGCGGGCTGTTCGCGCCGCGGGAAGGCACGGGCATCGAAGCGCCACCCGGGCCAGCCCAGTACATGGCGTTCGCACTGCCGAAGAAGTAGCATCCGGCTTCAGCCCGACGTCCGCCTGAAGGCGGACGCTACGGGTGAGTCCGTTCGTCGGCGCGTGAGCCGCTGAGGGCGTTCCGGAGGCCGTGGTTGCCTTCGTGGCAGGCGTATTCGAACATGCCGTAGTCCGGCATGCGCGTCAGCGGGAACGCGACGGTCCACGGCGCCGTCCAGGTATCCGGATCGTTGACGGTCGCTTCGTAGCGAATCGTGTCCTTCGACACGCGTGTGAACCGCTCGGTCAGCCGCATCGCGTAGCTGTTCGGCGTGCCGCCGCCGCTCAACCCGACGCCAATCCTTTCGGTGAAGTTCGTCGTATCGACAATGAGCGTGTCGCCTTCGAAACGGCCGCGCGCATCGCCCATGTACTGCTTGATCGACGACGGCAAGTGCGGACGGTTGCCCACCGGGATGATCCGGTAGTCGTGGATCATCTCGTACCGGATGGCCAGGAACCCCGGCCCTTGCGTGATGTCGATGCCGCTGTTGTAGAGGACAGGCAGCGTCGAGCCGAGCGCGCCGCGCGAGATGCATCGCTCCCACATCGAGAAATCGTCCGGGCTGTCCAGCTGCGCGCCGAACAACGTCCCTTTGCGGCGCCGCGGCCGTGCGCGCCTGGCCCGCCGGCGTCATCGGCGGCATCCGCCCGTCCGGCGGGTCGATCAGCAGGGATGTCTGCAACTGCGTCTTGCCCCACTCCACCCAGTGGCCCGGCGCGCCGGTCGCACCGCCGGCGCCGTCAGCCGCCATCCGGACAATCTGTTCCTGTTCCCTTTTCTCGAGTGCGGCGTGCTCCTCCGCCGTCATGAAGAGGCGCGTGCCGTACTGCGGCGGACGCTGGACCGGGCACGCGGACCATGTCGATGCTCGGCCAGATGCCGTTCAGGTCGGGGTCGCCCCAGGCCGTTCGCGGAACCACATAGCCGCGGGCCTTCGGCGTTACCTGCTCCGCCACGCCAGGCGTTTGCGCGTCGAGCGAAATAAAAAAGGCCGCGCTGACGAGCAGCGCGGCCTGCACTGTCCGAGGATGCACTTATTTTGTCTCGTCCATGACGATCTGCACGTTGGCCTTCAACCGTGCCAGCGCTGCTCCGGTCGGCACGGCGTAGCCCTTGTACTTCTCGGGCATTTTCCAGCTGTTGGCGATGTCATCGGCGGTCTTGCCGGCTTTCTTGCCGGCCTGGACTTCCTTCATGAAGTCCTTGTTGAACTCGGCGTACTCCGACAGGTCGGCCATCGTCATCGTCGTGCTGTGGCCGGTGATGATGGTGTCGATGTTCTTCAGGCTTTTGGCGGCCTTGCTCAGCGTGTCGCCGATCGCCACGCCGCTGCCGCCGTTGTTCGCGTCGAGCAGCGGGAGGTTCTTGCCGGAGAAGATGTCGCCCGCGTGCACGAGGCGCAGCGCCGGGAAGACGACCCACGCATCGCCGTTGGTGTGGCCGCGGCCGAAGTAGAACAGATCCACCTCGTCGGGGCCTTTGCCGACGGTCATCTTGTCTTTGAACGTCTTGGTCGGCATGCCCTTGCCGTTGTTGGCCTTGAAGATGTTCGGGGGCGGCGGGTTCGGCTGCGCGATGCCGGTGGCGCCCCGCATCTCCTGCATGTTCGCCTTGGTGTTCTCCTGGACGATGATTTCGACTGACGCGGGGAACTCGACGTTGCCGCTCACGTGATCGCCATGTGTGTGCGTGTTGATGATCGTCGTGATGGGCTTGTCGCTGAGCTTCTTGATCTGGTCGAGGATCGGCTGGCCCCAGCCGGGGTTCTTCGTGTCGACGACGGTGATGCCGTCGGTCCGCACGAAGACGGCGGTGTTGCCGCCGCCGCCCTTGAGCATCCACAGGTTGTCGCGCAGCTTTTCGACTTCAACGACGCGGGGTGCCGCGGCCGGGGGCTGCTGGAACGCCGCGACGCCGAGCGACAGGGAGCCGACGGTCACGAGGGCTGCCAGAAAAGTGATTCGTTTCATGGCGCGATAATACCTGATCTCTGGGGGCTGGGGAGTGGGGACAGCGGACTTGGGGCTGGGGCTGGGATTTCGGGACGGGGGCTGAGGGCAGGACCTGGAGAGGACTCCTCTCCCAGCCACGAGCCACGAGCCACGAGCCACGAGCCGCGAGACCCGAGTCCCCAGCCCCTAACCTCTAACCTCTAACCTCTAACCTCTGCGTATGGAAGTCCTTGTCCTGCCGCCGCCCGGCGGCGTCGTAGGCGCGGACGGCGAATGTATGCTCACCAGGAGCGGTCGTGAGCCTGGCGCGCCAGAGCACCCACGTCAAGCGCGACAGCGGATCGCGCAGAACGGCCGGCTGCCAGTCGCCCTCGTCCACCCGGACCTCGACTCTCGATACGCCGCGTGAGCCGGCGAAGGCGATGCCGCCGAGCTCGACGACGCCGGCAGCAGCGGCGGGTTGAACCGCGTCGATGGCCGAGGCGACCGCCACCTTCCCCTCGCGGTCCCAGCCGCGCGTGACCCAGTATCCCGGCTGCCAGCGGTCCACCGCCTCCACGGACACAATCCATTTCGGCTGTTTCATGCCGTACAGGTCCGGCACGTACAGGCGCAGCGGGAACCCGTGTTCGAGCGGCAGCGGCACGCCGTCCCAGGCGTAGGCAAGCATGATGCGCTCGTCGCCGCGGATGGCCGCGATCGACACCGTCTCGAAGAAGCCGTCTGCCGAGATCACGCGCAGATGTGTGGCGGCGGGATCCAGGATGAGCGCCTGCAGCAGGCGTTTCAGGCTCACGCCTGTCCACCGCGTGGTGCTGATCAAGTCGCCGCCAGGCGGGTTCGAGATGCACGACAGCGTCGCGAACTCGTGCACCGGTTCGTACTGCCGCAGTTCGTCCAGCGTAAATGCGAGTGGACGCTGGACCATCCCGCCGACTCGCAGCCGCCAGCGCTCGAGATCGATCCGCGGCGCGCGCGTGTTCGTGTCGACGCGGTAGTGGAGGTCGAGCGGCGTGAACTCCGGGCGCGTGCCCGCGAGCGGCGTGACCGCGGCATCCGCATTCGGCAGCGCGTGCGTGTCGGACCAGCGCGTGCCTGTCAGGCTGTCGGTGCGCCCGAAGAACAGGACGCCTGCGGCCGTCGAGGCCACCGTCGTGACGAAGGCAGAGCCCCCGAGCTGCAGGAGGAATCGGCGGCGGCCCTCGCGCGCGCCGGCCGGTTGGCTTTCGAGAGCGCCGCTTGCGACACCCGACAGCTGATCGTGGGCCCACCCGAACGCGAGGCTCCACGCGAGCACCGTGGCAAACACCCAGGGTCCGCTCAGCGGCGGCCCCGTCGCGATTCGGTCCAGCTGGTGCTCGACGATCAGGGCGATGCCGCCCAGAATCCCGCCGAGAATTGCGCTGAGCAGCAGGGCGGGTTCGCTCGGGAACCGGAGCAGCGCGAACAGCAGCGCGCCGCCGGCGGCTCCGGCGATTAGCACGCCGCCAATCGCCTCGGCCTGCTCCACGGACTTCGCGACGGCGCCGAGGCTCGACGCGCCGAGGGCGCGGCTGATCGCGACCGTGGACTCGATGCCGGCGGTGACGAGCGAACCGGGGAGGATGCGGGCGATCCAGTCGAAGAGATCGAACGGCAGGAACGGCAGTCCGGCGGCGGTCCAGCCCAGGAACGACACGGCCACGAACACGGCGGTGAGCATCGCGCCCACCACCGCACCGTGCAACGCTCCGGGTTTCATCATTCCGGCGAGACGGTGGGCTGCAGCGTGAGCATAGCCGGCACTCTCCGTCTGCGTGTGAGCGACGCCATATAGGTATACACGACGGGCGTCAGGTAGAGCGTAATGAGCTGCGACACGACCAGCCCTCCCACGACAGCCAGACCGAGAGGACGCCGCGCCTCGCCGCCGGCGCCAAAGCCGAGTGCGATGGGCACCGAGCCCAGGAGCGCCGCCAGCGTCGTCATCATTATGGGCCTGAAGCGAATCAGGCAGCCTTCGTATATCGCGTCGGCCGGCGCCTTGCCGTGGTGCCGCTCGGCGTCGAGCGCGAAATCGATCTGCATGATGGCGTTCTTCTTCACAATCCCGACGAGCATCACGAGCCCCACGAAGGAATAGATGTTCAGCTCGTTGCCGAAGAGCCACAGCGTCACGAGTGCGCCGAGGCCGGCCGACGGCAGGCCCGACAGGATCGTCAACGGGTGGATATAGCTCTCGTAGAGCATTCCGAGCACGATGTAGACAACGCCGATCGCGATCACGAGGAGCAGGCCGAGGTTCTGGAGCGAGGCCTGAAACACCTTGGCAGAGCCCTGGAAGTTCGTTGTCACCGTCGGCGGCAGCAGGCCCGACGAGACGCGCTGAATGTGCTCGACCGCCGCGCCGAGCGCAACGCCCGGGCGAAGGGCGAACGAGATCGTCACGGCCGGGAGCTGACCCGCATGGTTGACGGTCTGCGGCCCCACCGTTTCGTCGAACGAGACAACGGATTCCAGCGGAACGAGCACCCCGGATGCTGACTTGAAGGAGATCTTTTTCAACGCGTCCGTCTGCTCCTGGTCCTTCGGATCGAGCTCCAGGAGCACCTTGTACTGCGCCTTGGATCCGTAAATCGTGGTCGCCCACTGAGGCCCGTATCCGTCGTAGAGCGTGTTCTCGATATCGCTCACGTTGACGCCCACGGCCGCCGCGGCGTCCCGGTCGACCACCAGGTCCACGCGCGGACTCTTCACTTCCATGTCGTCGGACACGTCCTGCAGCTCGGGCAGCCTGGCGATTTCCCGCTCCAGGCGCGACGCCCAGTGAAAGAGGTTCGCGGAGTCCGCGCTCTCGACCGTCAGCGTGTAGCTGCTGTTGGCCATGCGCCCGCCAATCTGGATTGCGGGCGGCAGGTTCACGAAGGCCTGAAACCCCGGGAAACGGGACAGCTGCGGCCGGAGCTGCTGTGCAATCTGCGCGGACGTCAACTGACGCGTCCGCCGGGGCTTCAGCTGGATGTTGAGCCGGGCGGTGTTCATCGCGCTCGTTCCTCCGCCTGTGCTCACGAAGAACGTGTCGACGTTGGGATTCCGGCTCACGATCTCGGCGACCTGCCTGGCGTTCTTCACCATCTCGAAGTACGACGTCCCCTGTGCGGCGCGCAGGTTGATGTTCATCGAGTCGTTGTCCTGATCCGGGATGAAGCCTTTCGGGACGATGACGAACATCCGCACGGTGGCCGCCAGCACGGCGGCGAAGACGAGGAGCATGGCGGGCCGGTGCCGCAACGTGAGGCGCAGGCTGCGCTCGTAGGCCCGGTACGTGAGGTTGAACACCCGCTCCAGGAAGCGGGCGAACCGGCCCCTCGCGTGGAGGGCGTTCACACGCAGGAAGCGGCTGCACAGCATCGGCGTCAACGTCACCGACACGATGCCGGAGATCAGAATCGCGGCGGTGATGGTCACGGCGAATTCCCTGAAGAGCCGTCCCAGGATGCCGCTCATGAACAGGATGGGAATGAACACGGCGGCAAGCGACACGGTCATCGAGACAATCGTGAAGCCGATTTCCTTCGATCCGGCAAGCGATGCCGCAAGCGGCGACTCGCCGAGCTCCATGTGCCGCACGATGTTCTCGAGCATCACGATCGCGTCGTCGACCACGAAACCAATCGACAGGATCAGCGCCATCATCGAGAGATTGTCGAGCGTGAACCCCATGACCTGCATCACCGCGAACGTTCCGAGGATGGAGAACGGCAGCGCGAGCGCCGGAATCAGGGTGGCCGATCCGTTGTGCAGGAAGAGGAAGATCACCGCCACGACCAGCACGAGCGTGGCGACCATCGTCACCTGGATGTCGGTGAAGGCTTCGCGGATGTTCCGCGAACGGTCGCCCCGCACGGCGAGGTGCACCGACGGCGGGAGATCGGCGCGGAATTTCGGCAGCAGCCCGCGGATCGCGTCCGTGATTTCAATGGTGTTGCTGCCGGGCTGCCGCATGACGGACAGGCTGATCGATCGCTGCGACCGGTTGGCCGAGTAGCAGCCACGACGCGTTCTTGTTGTCTTCCACGCTGTTGACGACGTTCGCCACCTGCGACAGCCGCAGCGGAGCACCGTTTCGATACGCGACCACGAGCGGGCGGAACGCGTCCGCATTCATCAGCTGCCCGCTCGCCTGGATGTTGAACGTCTCGTCGGGGCCGAACAGCTGTGCCCGTCGGCAGGTTGACGTTCCAGTTCTGCAGCGCGGCGTTCACTTCGTTCAGGCCGACCTTCTCCGACTGCAGCTTCTGCGGGTCCACCTGGACGCGGACCGCGTACTTCTGCGCGCCCTGCACCTGCACCTGCGACACGCCGCTGACCATCGAAATGCGCGGCGCGATCATCGTTTCGGCGTAGTCGTCGAGCACGTACATCGGCAGCGTGTCCGAGGTCAGACCGAGAAACATGATCGGCTGGTCGGCCGGGTTGAACTTCCGGAACGACGGGGGCGCCGGCATGCCGGCCGGCAGCAGGGGCATCACGGCCGCGATGGCCGTCTGGACGTCGACCGCGGCGCTGTCGATGCTGCGTGCGAGATCGAACTGCAGCGTGACGTTCGAGCCGCCGGTCTGGCTGGACGAGGTCATCTCGTCGAGGCCGGCGATCGTGGTGAACTGGCGCTCGAGGGGACTCGCCACCGCGGAAGCCATGGTGCCCGGATCGCTGCCCGGCAGAGCCGCGTTGACGTTGAGCGTCGGGAAGTCGACGTTCGGGAGATCGCTGACCGGCAGCGCGCGATAGGCGACGATGCCGAACACCGCGATGCCCAGCATGACCAGGCTGGTGGCGATCGGCCGCCTGATGAAGATTTCCGAGAGGTTCATACGTGTGCCCTCGATCGATCTGTAGCATTCGATCGGGACGCACGCGCGTAGTCTTTCTATTGTCTTTGCATCAAGTCCGTCGTAGCGTCCGCCTTCAGGCGGATGTCAACGGCCGGCTGAAGCCGGCCGCTACGACGGAGCAGCGATCTCGTTTACTGCATTTCGGCCATCGCGCCGTCGAGGCTGAGATTCACATGCAGATCGGCCCAGTGGAACTCGGCGCGCATGACCTTCGCGATGTCGTCACGCGACTTCTTCTGGACGACGAGCTCGTGAACGCGGTTGCGCAGGTGCAGCGTGCTGTCACGGTACTTCCGCATCTCCGCCTTGGTCGTGACGACGCCGTGGCCGGGGACGACGTTGTCGAAATCGAGTTGCAGCGCGGAGTCGAGCGTCGACGTCCACTCCTTGGCGCTTCCGCCGCCGGCGTAGTCGATGAGCTCCGGGGTGGCATCGCCGAACGTGAACATGTCGCCGGCCGCGAGCGTCCGCTGCGTTGGGAAGTACACGACGACGTCGCCGTTGGTGTGGGCGCGGCCGAAGTGGTAGAGCTCGACGTTCTTGCCGCCGAGGTAGACGTGCGCGTGATGGTCGAACACCATCGTCGGCAGCCCCGTCAGCTTGCCGTCCACCATGTTGTCGCGAGCCTGCTCGGACGCGATCGCCTGCACGCTCATCGCCTGCAGCTTCGCGTTGCCGCCGCTGTGGTCGGCGTGATGATGCGTGTTGATGACGTACTTGATCGGCTGGTTCGTCAGCTTCTTCACCGCGGCGACGATGTTGTCGTGATCGATTTCGAATTTGTCGTCGACCAGCACGACGCCCTCGTTCGTGATGAGCACCGTCGTGTTGCCGGGGACAAAATCGTTGTGGATCACGAACAGGTCGTCTTTCACTTTCACGGTCGTCAGTTTCGCCGGCTGCGCGCCGAACGGCTGTCCGTAGGCGTAGGCCACCCAGAGACCGGCCGACAGCGCAACCACGAGCGACAGACGGGCCAGCGCGTTCTTTTTCATGGCGAAAGTATATACTCGGATCGGGTAGTACATCTGAGGGAGCGACGTGTCCATACGTGCCGTCAAGAAGATCCTGAGACCGCAGCCCACGCTCGAAGGGGCCGGCGTCAAACTGCAGCGCGGCTTCGGGTTCGGCGACCCGAAGGAGTTCGATCCGTTTCTGCTGTTCGACGATTTCCGCAACGACAGCCCGGAGGAATACCTCGCAGGCTTCCCGTGGCACCCGCATCGCGGCATCGAAACCATCACGTACGTGCTCGCGGGGCAGGTCGATCACGGAGACAGCCTCGGCAATAGCGGCACCTTGTCTGGCGGCGACGTCCAGTGGATGACCGCGGGCAGCGGCATCATCCACCAGGAGATGCCCAAGGGCGACGCGCAGGGCCGCATGCACGGGTTCCAGCTCTGGGCGAACCTGCCCTCCTCGCTCAAGATGACGACGCCTCGCTATCAGGACGTCGCCGGCAAGGACATTCCCGACGTCGTCGACGACGACGGCACGCGCGTGCGCGTGGTGTGCGGCAACTTCTGGGGCACGAGCGGCCCGGTGGATGGCATTGCGGCGGACCCGATCTATCTCGACGTGTCCGTTCCTCCCGGCAAACGCAAGACGCTGCCGGTCGAAACCACGCGCCATGCGTTCGCGTACGTGTTCGCCGGATCCGGCACGTTCCGCAACGCGTCGGACCCGCGCGCGGTGAAAACCGACGGCATCGCTTCCGGCAACGGATCGGCGGCCGACGATCTGGGCAATCGCTCGCTGCTGCTGTTCGACCGCGGCGACGAGGTCACGGTGCAGGCCGGCGAGCAGGGCGTTCGGTTTCTGCTGGTGTCGGGGAAGCCGATTGAAGAGCCCGTCGCGTGGTACGGCCCGATCGTGATGAACACCGAAGACGAACTGCGGCTGGCCGTCGCCGAAATGCGGGCCGGCACCTTCATCAAGCACGGCAAGTGAATCAGGCGGCGGCCGACATCGCCCTCGCCATGGTCCGCGAGCTCGAGGGCCTGAAGCGCGAGATCTCCCTGTTTCCTGACGACGCGAGTCCCTGGCAGACGGTGCCGGGCGTCACCAACTCCGCCGCCAACCTCGCCCTGCACGTCGCGGGCAACCTGCAGTACTTCATCGGCGGCGTGCTCGGCGGCACCGGCTACGTCCGCAACCGCGAGCTGGAATTCGGACGGCGCTCCGGCACGCGCGCCGAGGTCGCGACCGAGATCGACGCCGCCATCCGTGTCGTTCGCGACGTGCTGCCCGGCATTTCGCAGGAAACCTTCGACGCGCGCTTTCCCGAGACGGTGATGGGATTCCCCTTCCGGACCGGCATGCTCCTGCTCCACCTGTCCGGCCACGCTGCGTTTCATCTCGGCCAGGCCGGCTATCTGCGTCGCGTCATCACGGGCGACGCGACGTCTAGCGGCCCGCTCCCCCTGCAGCCGCTCTCCGACAAGCTCCCGTCCGATCGCGCCTGAAACGAACGAGGCCTCGCCGACACGATTAGTGGAGGCCAGGAGTTGCACGGGCATTTGCGCCCGCCCTCTTCCGCTCTGCGCGTACACGCGTATAACAGCACAGGAGGATGCGCACATGGCCAGGAAAGCCCCTCGCAAGACCCGTACGCCTCGCAGGAAGTCGTCAACTGCCGCAGCAACCACCACGAAGAAGACCGCGAAAAAACTCGTACCGACCTGGGAGGACGACCCGGGCGATCCGAACGTCGCGCCCGCGCCGGCTCCCATCCAGGTGCCCGCGCCGACCCTGGGGGCGCAGCCCTTGCCGACCAGGATCGGCGGCAAGGCTCCGGCCGTGAAGATCTACCAGCCCGGCACCCCGGAATTCCGCTACTACGCCTGCGCGACGTCGCTCCGGCGCGGATCCGATTTCTGGGGCGGCATCAGCCCCGCGCTGTCGTGGGAAATCGGCAAGATCCTGCCCGTCGTTCTCGACGACGGGGTGGACTTGAACGCGTTCTACACGCGCGGCGGGTTCGGGGATGCGCCAGGCCTGCACTTCTTCCACGCGACCGTCGGCACGCGGACGTTCTTTTCCGGCGAGAGCCCCGACGTCGTCTGCCACGAGATGGGCCACGCGATCCTCGACGCGCTGCGGCCCGAGTTATTCGACGCGCAGACCATCGAAGCCGCCGCGTTCCACGAGTCGTTCGGGGACATGAGCGCGATTCTGACGGCGCTGCAGGTCGAGTCGTTCCGCCAGCGCGTGCTGACCGACACGCAGGGCGTGTTGAACCGCAACTCCCGCCTGTCGCGGCTTGCCGAACAGCTGGGCGCGGCGATCCGGGCGGAGCACCCGGATTCAGTCGATCGCGACAGCCTGCGCAACGCCGTCAATTCGTTCTTCTACCGCGACCCCCAGACGCTGCCGCCGTCGGCACCGGCCAACGCGTTGTCGTCGGAACCGCATTCGTTCTCGCGTGTGTTCACCGCGGGCTTTCTCGACCTGCTCGCGGGCATGTTCAAGACCAAGGGCGACGGCGCAACCGGCGAACAGCTCGTGGCCGTCACGAAAGAGTCGGCGCAGCTGCTCGTGGCCGGCGTCAAGGACGCGCCGGTGGTCCCGGACTACTTCAGCCAGGTCGCCGCGCACATGCTCGACGCGGGCGAAGCGGCGCCGTTCGGCGGCAAGTACCGCGACGTCATCAAGAGCGCGTTCGTCCGCCGCGGAATCCTGTCGCTGCAGGCCGCAGCGACGGTGACCGCGGCGTCCCGTCCGGGCCGCCGGCCGGCCATGGCTGCCGCCTCCATCAGCGTGCTGCCGTCCCGCGAACTGCCGCTCGCCTCGATCTCGGCGGCGGCGTACGGCCTCTCCGGCATGGTCCTGAAGGTGCGCGCGGCCGAGCAGCCGAAGAAGTTCGGCGTCACCGCGGCGTCGCTGACCGCCGGCTCCGTCGAGGCGCGGTCGGCGCAGAACGCCGCTGAGTCGTTCACCGACGACCTGTTCCAGCGGGGGCGCGTCGAGGTGGAAGATCATGCCCACCGCGAGGCCGGCCTCGTTCACCCGCACGTGACCAAGACGCACGTCGTGGTGAAACAGGGCGCCGATCTCGTGCTGAGGCGCCGCACGTTCGACTGCGGGTTCGAGTAGGGCAGAGCTCGACAAGTTCAAAGTTCAAAGTCAAAGGCAGAGAAGTAAAGTAGGGAAAGGCCAAAGTCGAGCAAGTGAGTGACTTGTCGACTTTGAGACTTTCTCGACTTACTTCTCCACTTTGAACTTTTCCACTTTGAACTTTCATCCGGGTAACATAGACGTGAGAGGTCCTGATGCCGCCACGAAAACGGGCAAAAGCTTCCCCGCGTCCGCCCCGCCGCAAGACGGCGAAGGCCTCGACGCATTCCCGGGCGAAGACGAAGAGGCCGGCTGCAGCGCGGCCGCCGAGCGATCCGCGCTTCGTCACCGATGTGATTGTCCGCGGTGAAGCCGCGAGCGTCACACCCGACGGCAAGCTGCCGGCCGGGGCCACGCACGTGATCACCGGCGGCGCCGCCGACACCGCCACGATCAAGCGGGCCCGCTTCAAGACGTTCTAGGCCGGCGTGGACTACACCGTCGTCGCATCGGCGGACATGGATGCGCCGCCCGATCGCGTGTACGCGATCATCGCCGACTACCACAACGGGCACCCGCACATCCTGCCGAAGCAGTTCCGCAACCTGACGGTCGAGAAGGGCGGCGTCGGTGCGGGCACGATCATCCGGTTCGAGGTCCGCGCGCTGGGGCAGACGCAGCGATTCAGGGGGTTCGTGACCGAACCGGAACCTGGACGTGTGCTGGTGGAGGAGTACGTCGAGCCGGCGGCGTCGAAAACGACCTTTTTCGTCGAGAAAGCCGCGTCCGGCAGCGGCACACGTGTCACGTTCACGACGCACATGACTTCGCGCGACGGTCTTGCGGGCGCGCTCGAGCGGTTCATCTCGACGCGCTTCATGAAGAAGTTATACGCGGAGGAACTGGCGCTGCTCGCGGCACGGGCGAGGCAGGCCTGAAGGCCTGCATTGCAACTGCACTACTACAGCGCGCGCGCCCATTCACCTTTGCGCATGAGCGGTTCGGCGGCCCCCGTCGGCAGAACGCCGTCCACGTCGAGCTCCTGCGATCCGATCATGAAGTCCACGTGCACCGCGCTGCGGTTGCCGCCCGCGCGCTCGAACTCCTCGTCGCCCATGTGCTCGCCGCCGCGCAGCGTGAACTTGTACGCCGAGCCGAACGCGACGTGGCTCGCCGCGTTTTCATCGAACAGCGTGTTGTAGAACAGCAGGCCCGACTGCGCGACCGGTGAGCTGTGCGGCACGAGCGCCAGCTCGCCGAGGCGCGCCGCGCCCGGATCCGTGTCGACCAGCTGCTGGAGCACCGCTTGCCCGCGCTCGGCCGCGACAGCAATCGCACGGCCTCCGGAGAACTTCAGCTCGAAGTTCTCGATCACCGTGCCGCCGTAGCTGAGCGGCTTCGTCGAGCGCACGACGCCGTCCACCTTGTCGGCCCGAGGCATGGTGAACACTTCCTCGGTCGGCAGGTTCGGCGCGAACGCGATCCCCGATCGGCTCTCGGATCGGCCGCTCACCCACAGATGCCCCTCAGGAAGCCCGATGGTCAGGTCCGTGCCGGGACCTGCGTACTTGAGCGCGGAGTAGCGCTTGTTGTTCAAGTAATCCCGCCGCAGCGCGAGCGCCTTCAGGTGCGCTTCCCATGCGGCCACCGGATCCGGCCGATCGAGCCGGCAGAGCGCGCCGATCGCATCCCACAGGCGCGGCACCTGCTGTTCTTTCGGCACGTTCGGGAATACGCGCGCCGCCCACCCCGAGCCGGCGGCCGCGACGACGGTCCAATTGGTCTGGTTGCGGGAGATGAGATCCCTGAACGGGCGCGCGCCGCGTGAAACGGCCTGCTGTACCGCGCCGACGAGCTCGGTCGGCTGGTCTTTCAACTGATCGGGGTCGTTCGCGTAAACGGACAGGATGGCGTGCCCGGCCTCCGCGTGTTCGAAGAGGGCCTTCGGCAGCCAGGTCGAGAACTGATCGAACGAGTCGCGCGGAGCGTGCTGAAAACGCACGAGCTGCAGCGGTTCGTCGCCCCAGATGACCTCGACCAGGGACGCGCCCGCCTTGTACGCGCTGGTCACGATATGCCGGACGAGGGGCGCGGCTTCGAGCGAGGCGCCGCCGCTCGCCAGGGGTCCGATGACCAGCAGGCGCTGGCCGGCCCTGAGATTAAGGCCCACCTTAACGGCGAGCTCGCCGTAGGACTGAAGGCGGGATTCCAGATCTGCAGACATTGGCACAGTGTGGCACAGCCGCGCGGGCCTCGTCAGCCGCGGCGGGCGTGCCCGGCTCGGGCCTCGAATCGGCGTGCATGCGTACGTATCGAGACGAGCGGCACAAACCGATAACAAACGAGGCCATGCCCACCAGTACCGCTCCGTCCGAATACCGTGTCGAAAAACGCCGCGCGAGCGCCACCGTGACGCTGTCGAGCGGCACTGCCGAACGCGGGTGCTTCTTCCTCGCGAGCAGCAGCACGCGCCACGACGGTCCCGAGCGCGTCGCCGATCTGTTGAACTCCGAGCACGGCTTCTTCCCGTTCGAGATTCACCGCGAGGACGCCGTCCGCACCGTCCTCTACCATCGATCGCACGTCGTGTTTGTCACCGTCGCCGACGAAGAGGCGACGCTCGATCCCGGATACGGCGTCGCCATCCGGCGGGTCGTGTCCGTCCTGCTCTCGAACGGCGAGCGGATCACCGGCGCCGTGCGGGTCTATCGCCCGGGGGGACACGATCGCGTGAGCGACTGGGCGCGCCAGCCGGAAACGTTCCGCTACATCGAAACGGGAGATGCCACGGTCGTCGTCAACTTCGCCCACATCGTCGAGGTAAGCGAGATCGCGGAGCCATGAGCGCACCGAACCCCATCGACGCGCTGTTCCATGCGATGGTCGCGGCGGGAGCCTCCGATCTTCACCTGGCCGTCGGCTCGCCTCCGATTGTGCGCAAAGACGGTCGCATGGTGAAGCTCGACGACCAGGCGGCGCCGCTCACGCCGCAGGACCTGGTCGCGCTGCTCGGGCCGATCATGCCCGAGAAGAATCGCAAGGAGTTCACCGAGCGGCACGACACGGACTTCGCGTACGAAATCGACGGCCTCGCCCGCTTCCGATCGAACGTATTCGCCGATCGCAGAGGCCCCGGCGCGGTGTTCCGCGTCATCCCGTCGAAGATCCTGACGGCCGAGCAGCTGAATCTGTCTCCCGCGATCTTGCAGCTGTGCATGCTGAACAAGGGGCTGGTGCTGGTGACCGGCCCGACCGGGTCGGGCAAGTCCACGACGCTCTGCGCGATGATCGATCACATCAACCGCAACCGTCAGGACCACATCATCACGATCGAGGATCCGATCGAGTTCGTGCACCCCAATCAGAAGTGCCTGATCAACCAGCGCGAGGTGCACACGCACACGGATTCATTCAAGGCCGCGTTGCGTGCGGCACTGAGAGAGGACCCGGACATCGTGCTGGTGGGCGAACTGCGCGACCTCGAAACGGTCGCCATCGCCATCGAAACCGCCGAAACCGGGCACCTCGTGTTCGGCACGCTGCACACGACCACCGCGGCGTCCACCGTGGATCGGATCGTCGATCAGTTCCCCGCCGACCGGCAGGAACAGATCCGCATCATGCTGTCCGAATCGCTGCGTGGGGTCATCGCCCAGAACCTGTGCCGGAAGATCGGCGGCGGCCGCATCGCGGCCCTCGAGGTGCTGATTGCCACATCCGCGGTCAGCAACCTGATCCGCGAGGGCAAGACGTTCCAGATTCCGTCGATGATGCAGGTCGGCAAGGCCGTCGGCATGGTCAGCCTGAACGACGCGCTGATGGAGCTCGTCACCAAGAAACTCGTCGCACCGGACGAGGCCCATTCGAAAGCCGTCGACAAGCCCGGTTTCGAGACGCTGCTCAAGCGCGGCGGCTTCGCGCTCACGGTGCCTACAAAAGCGCCGGCGGGAGCGGCCGCTCCCGCGTAGAAGTGGTGCAGGCCTTCAGGCCTGCCCGAGCCCCGCACCTGACTACGCGCGAGACTGCGACACGGCGGCGACCGGTACCGCGCGGAACATCGACACGAAGATCACCCACGCCACGAACATCGTCAACGAGGCGGCCAGGACGGGTGCTTCGGGCGCCACTGACGCCGCGACGAAACCTCCGAGCAGCGGCGGCAGCGAATTCGCGAGCGCCTGGATGCTCGACCCGATTCCGAGAATCTCGCCCTGGACCTGAGGCGGCACGGACCGGCTGAGCAGGCCGCCCATGTTCGCCAGCGACAGCCCGTTGAACGTCGAGCTCAAGGGCGCGAACGCCACCAGCCAGAGCGGCGACGGCGCAAGCAGGTACGCCAGCATCACGATCGACACGCCGAGCAGCGTCACTCTCAGGACCTGCGCCTCGGAAAACTTCGCCGCCACACGCCGTGTCGTCACCAGCTGCGTGAAGATGGCGCAAAGGCCCACCCACGCGAAGAAGTTGCCGATGCGCGCTTCGTTGAAGCCGAACTTGTGAATGAGGAAGACGCCGAAGAACGAGATGAAGAACCCGAAGCCGGCGTTGAAAAAGAACGACGTCAGGAAGATCGGCCGCAGCTGGGGCATCGCGTAGGCGCGCGCGATGTTCCCGACGCCGCGCGTGAAATCGACGTCGAACTGCCGCATGTGCTTGTTCGTCTCGTCGAACTGGAACAGCACCTGCGCGGTGTTGGCGGACGCGAGGATGGCCGCGAACCAGAAGGGCGTGGCGGCGGTGAACCACGACACGACGGACGGATCGGCGAGCACGCCGCCCAGGAACGGCCCGATGATGAACCCGACGCCGAACGCGGCGCCGATCATGCCGAAGTTCTTCGTGCGATCCTGCGGCGATGTGACGTCCGCGATGGCCGCCTGCGCCACGGACAGGTTGCCGCCGGTGATGCCGTCGAGCGCCCGCGCGACGAAGAGCAGCGGGATGTTGCGGAAGATGATGCCTGTCGCGAAGAGCGCATAGCCGAGCGCCGTGCCTGCGAGCGACAGCGCCAGCACGGGCTTGCGGCCGTAGCGGTCCGAGAGCTGGCCGAGGATCGGCGTCGCGAAGAACTGCATGACCGGGAACACGGCGACCAGGAACCCGAACATGATGTAGCCGGATCCGACGGCGGCGTCCTTGCCGAGCAGGTAGTGCGGCGATGCGGGGTTGCCGAGCAACTGGGGGAGAATCGGCCCGAGGATCCCGATGCCCAGTGTGTCGATGAGGATGGTGAAGATGATGATCCAGATCGGATGGCGTTTCATGATGCGGCGTCATGTTATCGCGTCGCCGACCTCGTCTACAATGTGAGGCCCACGTGACGACGATGTCCTTCCGTGCCGAGCAGGTCGGGAGTCTTCTGCGTCCGCCGGAATTGCTGGCGGCGCGCTCCGCGCATGCCAGCGGCCGCATCGACGCGGCGGAACTTGGCGCGCGCGAGGACGCGGCCATTCGCGACGCCGTCAGACGCCAGCGCGACATCGGAATGGACGTCTTCACCGACGGCGAAATGCGGCGGGCCTCGTGGCTCACGGGCATGGCCGAGGCCGTGGACGGGTTCGAGGCCGACAGCGTGCTGCTCGAGTGGCATGGCCCCGGCGGCGGCGTCGAGAAGACAACGGCGAAGATCGTCGGCAGCCTGCTGAGGAAACGGCGAATGCTGACGGCGCACGAGGTGCCGCTCCTGAAGACGCTCGGCGCCGCGCCGTTCAAGATCACGCTGCCGGCGCCGTCGAACTTCGTGCCGACCGGGTTCAAGCCAGGCGTGACGGACCGGCACTACAAGGACCGCGACGCGCTGCTGGCCGACCTGGTGGCGATCATTCAGGACGAAGTTCGGTGGCTGGTGTCCCAGGGGGTCCGCTACATCCAGCTCGACGCGCCCTTCTACTCGCACTACCTCGATCCGCAGCACCGCGAAGCGATGCGGCAGTCGGGCGGCGATCCGGACGCGGACTTCGAGGCGGCCGCCGCCGGCGACAACGCCGCCATGGCCGGCGTGCCGCGCGGGGATGTCACGCTCGCCGTGCACATCTGCCGCGGGAACAGCCGCAGCCGGTGGTACACCGAAGGCGGCTACGACGCGATTGCGGAGAAGCTGTTCGGCCGTCTCGACGTCGATCGGTTCCTGCTCGAGTACGACACGGAGCGGTCCGGCACGTTCGAGCCGCTCCGCCTTGTCCCTCGCGGCAAGGATGTCGTCCTGGGCCTTGTCACCACCAAGGAGCCGCACCTCGAGAGCCGCGACGATCTGCGGCGACGCATCGACGAAGCCGCGCGCTACGTTCCCATCGAGCACCTCGCGCTCAGCCCGCAGTGCGGCTTCGCGTCGGTCGCGTCCGGCAATCTGCTGTCGATGGACGACCAATGGCGCAAGCTGGAACTGGTCGTGAAGACGGCGCGGGAGGTCTGGCGGGACTAGGAACCCAGGTGGCTCTCGGCCGCGTTCAGGGCCGCGGCGCGACGTAGAGCGTCTGAAGCGCGCGCCCGAAGGCGCCGGCGGCGTCGAACAACACGGTTTCGGTGATGCCGATGCCATCCCCGCTCACCGTCGTCCGCGACGACATGCCTACCCATTCGGCATCCGGGAGACGCTCGGCCGTTACCATCAAGTCAATGGGCACGAACGTCCATTCCGCAATCGGCAGCACCGCGCTGATGCCATTGGCCGCGTCCACCGCGACGAGGACGCGCTGGAGCCCGGTGAGCGCGTCGCCGCGAACGAGCGGGATCCGGCACCTGCTCCAGGCGGTCGCCGGCCCGAGGCGATCGAACGCGCCGTCCGCGAACCGCCACTCGATGGTGTCGCCGTAGGGAAAACGGCCCACGCCCGGAAACCGGACTTCGGTCTCGTCGTCCGGAAGGGGAGGCACGACGAACGGAGACGGCACCAGCGGGCTGCGCCCCGCCTCGGCCCGCACGTGCCAGCCGCTCGCGCGCAGCACCACGCGGCCACCGGCGGTCATCGTCGCTTCGGAGAGCTGGATCCGCGATCCTCCGCGCAGCACCGCGGTGCTGATCGATACCTCCGACACGGGCACCGGGCTGAAGAAATCGAACGCCAGGTGCGCCAGGCGGGAGCCGTCCGGACCCCCGAGGCGTTCCAGCGCGCGCCCAAGCAGCGCCACCGGCGGACCGCCGTGCTGCATCGCGGGATCCCAGGGTCCCGTCGTTGCCGCGTTCGCACGGAAGCCTGCGGGCGTCAGTTGCTCGTAGAAACCGTCGGTCGACATACGCGCCGTTGTCCCGCCGGCCGGCGGGACGACTGTGCCAATGCGCTACTGCGGACGCTTGAACAGGCCGCCGTAGACGGCCTTGCCGAGGATGTGCCCCTGCATCGCCTTGAACACGTTTGCGCGCGTCTCGAACGCATCGGCGGCCGGCTGCACGTCCAGCTTTGTGTCGAGCGCGTAGACCTCGAACATGTAGTGGTGCATCGGGCCGTTCGCCGGCGCGCCGGGGCCGCGATACATCGCGCCGGTGGCGCTGATCTGATAGCTGCCGTCAGGACGCTGCGACCCTTTGGCGACACCTTCGGGCAGGCCTGTGGCGGTTGCCGGGATATTCCACACCACCCAGTGCGCCTGGTCGTCTGAGGTCTTGTTACGCGCGACGTCCATGTCGTGCATGTTGAGGAAGAACGACTGCGTCCCCGCCGGCACGTTGGTCCAGGTGATTGCCGGTGACGTGCCCTCGCCGGGAGCGACACCTTCGGCCGCCTGGCTGAACCTCACCGGGATCGGACCGCCGTCGGGAAACCCGGCGACCGTCATGGTCATCGGCGGCGCCGTGGGAGCCGGCGCCGCGCCGCGCTGCTGCCCCGCCAGTGGCACCGCGATGATCAGCGTGAAAATCGAAACGACGAGCCCTCGTCCTGGCCGCATGCTGCTCCTCCTCGCGCTAAGGTACACGAAATACCGTTCGCCGCGTCACAGGTCACCGCGCGACGCGAACCCTCATCATCTTGTTTCCCCCGCGCTGGAACTCGTAGGGTACCCGTTCGATGGAAACATGGTGTCCGGCGGCGCGCGCCTGGTCGGCCAGCAGGTTGATGTAGGGAGAGGGCTTCCCGCCGAGCGCGAGGAGCGGGAAGACACGGACTTCGCGCGCCACGCGGCACAGCTCCGTCATCGCGGCCCGATGAAAATCCTCGCCAAGCTGTTCCGCGTAGAGAAAGAGGAAGTGCGAACACAACGCGAGGTCGAAGGCGCCGTCAGCGAACGGCAGCGACGGGAGCCCGGCCTCGACGTAGCGGCCTTCCGCCTTGCCGGCGTCGTAGTCGTCCAGGAACGTCCGCATCGCTTCCATGCGCACGCGCCCCAGTTCGTCCACCGACGTGATCGTCGTCCAGACGAATTCATCAGGGTTCGCGCGCGTCTGGTCGAGAATCTTGTCGTACGTCGCGGCGATGCGCCCGCGAAGTTCGACCGTCGTGAACTGGTAAATCGGGTCGCAGGAGATGACGTTGTCGCCGCGGCGCGTGGCTTCGGCATTGAAGCCGGCGGGGCCGTCGGCGCATCCCACGATGTTCAGCCGGAGATCGGTGTCGGAGAGCGCGAACATCCGCCGGTATTCATCGAACGATCGCCCCCACGGCACGACCTGATCGAGGGTGAACATGACCCACCTTACAGCTTTCGGGTTCCGTCCAGTCTACTGAGCCCGCGATCGAACGTGCCCAGCGGAAGGTGTCCAGCCTTTCGCGCAATCTCGAGCATCAGGCAGTCGGAAAACCCCACGTCGGACCGCCTGGAAAACACCTGCACCGCTGCGGCGACCACGTCAGGGTCCTGCAAGACAAGTTCCCGATGATTGAGGAGTATTTCCACGGCTGCCGCAACTTCAGCCGGAGTGCGCTCGTAAACGCTTTCCAGGACCCACGTTGTCTCGGCGAGCGCGAGATGCGACACCCAGGCGCCATTCGCAACGAACTCACTGGCGGCAGCGGCCTGCCGCCGGTCGTCCATCGTAATCAGGCGAACCAGAACGTTCGTGTCAACGGCGCGCATGCCGTTCCCTGGCGCGCCGCCGGACGCCCTCTTTCAGGTCAGCCAGGCTTCGTGGGCGTGGCCGGCCCTTCGGGAACACGGCACCATGGAGATCGTCGGACGTGTAGCGTCCGGAACGCCTGACCACGATCCGTTCCCCTTCCTGGTCCCATTCCAGAACGGAGCCCGGACCCACGCCGAGGCGCCGCCGCACTTCGGCGGGAATGGAGATCTGTCCCTGGGCGGTCAGCTTCGATCGGGCGAGAGGCACGTCTGAATATTACCACGGTAATGTTCCGGCTCCGCGCGGTGGACATCTCTCGAAAATCCCGCAGAATGCAGGCATCGCGTGGTAGAACTACCGGCATGAGACACCTGCTTTTCGCGTTGGCGCTGGTCGGCACAACCGCGGCGGGAACTGCCGCGGCCCAGTCGGTTTCCGTTCAGGATAACGCGCTGAAGGACTGGACCTCGCAGCGCGACATGCTGATCAAGATCGCCAACGCCATGCCCGAGGACAAGTTCGGTTTCCGGGCGACGCCGGCCGAGCGGACGTGGGGCGAACAGATCCTGCACATCGCGCAGGCCAACGTGAACCAGATGGGGCGCCTCGGCGGACGGGCAGCCCCGCCCGACGTCAACATGAAGGCGACATCGCGCGCCGAAATCCTGAAGGCGCTTTCCGACTCATTCGACTTCGGCACCGCGGTGCTGCAGGAGCAGACCGACGCGACGATGGTCCAGCCAGCGACCAGCACCCGGTTTGATCGGTTCATGGGACCGTCCACGCGCGTCCGCGTCGTGTATTACGTCATCGGGCACACGTGGGATATTTACGGGCAGATGGTCGTGTACCTGCGCCTCAACGGCATCACGCCGCCGGCCAGTCAGCGAATCTGAAGGCAGGTGGGTCTGGTGCCTTACCCGGCCTACCCGACCTACCTGACCTACCCGACCTACCCGACTCCCTATGACCCGCCGAGGCCGTTCTTGCCGAGGAAGTCGCGGATCGTCGAGAAAATCTTCGTCCGCTCCTCCGGCGTGAAGTTGCCGTGGCGGCCGCCCGGAATGGTCAGCAGCTGGTTGGTGACGCCGGCCTTGGCGAGTGCTGCGTGCAGGCGGACCGCCTCGTCGTACGGCACGAGCTGGTCCATGTCGCCGTGGATCGTCAGGATCGGCGGCAGGCCCGGCCTCACCCACGTCAGCGGTGAGACGCGTCTGGCGATTTCGTCCTTGTTCGGCAGGCTCCCCAGCCACGTGACGGCCAGGTTCGCCGCGTGCGGGCCGTCGATGACATCGGCGACGTCGGTGATCCCGAACCAGTTGATCATCGCGGCCACGCGCGGAATCGGCGTCGCGCCCGCGCACTGTCGGGCGAGGCCGGAGGTCTCCGGGATCATTCCGGTCGTCAGCGTCAGGTGGCCGCCGGCCGACTCCCCCGTCAGCACGATCCGCGCCGTGTCGATGTTGTAGGTCTTGGCCTGCGCCGCGATGAAGCGGAGCGCGCAGAGGCAATCCTCCACCGCCGCCGGCGCGAGCGCGACGCGGGCGAGCCGGTACTCGACGTTGACGACGGTCCACCCCATCTCGAGCCAGGGCATGAGCGACATCAGCGACGCGTCCTTGCTCCCCGCCGCCCAGAAGCCGCCGTGGAAGTACATCACCGTCCGCTGCGGCGTCGTCACGCCCCGGCGGGCGTAGATGTCCATCTTCGCTTCGTAGTTGCTCGCGGTGAGGTAGGTGACGTTGGGGAAGACCTGGTACTCGTTGGCCGCATGCGCGGCCCAATCGGCGGCCGCCGGGGACTGCGCGAAAGCACTCTGCGGCGCCACGAGCGCCAGCGCGAGGCTGGCGACAAGCGTGATTCTGCTCATCGAGTCTCCCGGCAGGCCTCAAGGCCTGCACTACGTCTATGCCCGCACGGCTTCGACGACCGACAACGGCGACTGCGTCGGGCACGACCCTCGTCAACTCGAACCCGGCGCCCGCAAACAGCGCGCGAAATTCGTCGGCGCTGCGTTCTTTTCCGCCCGGCAGCGCCAGCATCTCGATGTCGATGAACTTGCCGAGATCGGGCGCGGCGCCGGCGGCAATCACCGATTCCAGGAGGATCACCTTGCCGCGCTTCGGGCCCATCGCCTTCGCGATGTTCTTCAAGATCGTTGTCGCGCGCGCATCGTCCCAGTCGTGGATGATGTGCTTCATGATGTACGCGTCGCCGCCTTCGGGGACCGCCGCGAAGAAATCACACGGTACGGCCTGGCAGCGGTCCGCCAGCCCGGCGATCGTGATGCGCGGCTTCGCGCCCTCGATGACATGGCCGACGTCGCTGAGCACGCCGCGCACGTTGGGGTACTTTTTCAGGATCGACATCAGGACTTCGCCGTGGCCGCCGGCCACGTCCACGAGCAGTGCCGATCCCGCTGAAGTCGTATGCCTCGAGCGCCGCGTTGACGACGGGCGCGCTGAACGCCGTCATCGCGTCGTTGAACACCGCGGAATACTCCGGGTTTTTGGCCAGATATTCGAACACCGGCATGCCGAGCGCGCTGTCCGCCGCGGTCTTGCCCGTCCGGACGGAGTCAATCAGGCTGGCGTAGACCTTGAAGTGAAACGGGTCCGGCAGAAACGCGGCGATGCCGCGCAGGGACCCCGGCACGTCCTTGCGCAGGAGCTCGGAGGAAGGCGTCAGCGCAAACCGGCGGGGGCCGGCTTCGGCGAAGATACCGAGGCTCGTCAGCAGGCGCAGGATGCGGAAGAGCGCGTCCTCGTCTGCCCCTGCGAGGCGCGCCAGTTCCGCGACGTCCTTGGGGCCGGACGCGAGATGATCGGCGACGTTCAGCGTGATCGCGACGTAGAGTGCGGCGGAGGCAATGTATCCCACGCCAACTTGGAAAACCGCCTGAGCAGGATCGGGTGTCATAGGTGCCAATTAGCCTACACCAAGGCTCGAGCTTATGCGCCCGGCGTTCTTCTTGCTGGCCGTATACGTATGCGCGCCAGCGCGAGGAGGCCTCGTGGATCACACCAAGCCGTGGCTGAGATACGTCGCCACATCGTCACTCGATGACGAGACGCTCGATCTCGATGACATGAAAGTCCGGAACGACCAGGGGGAAGAACTCGGCACTGTCGATGGTTTCGTCGTGGACTCCGTTTCGGGGCGGCCCCGCTACGTCGTCGTGGATGCCGGCGGATGGTTCACGGCGAAGCAGTTCCTCGTGCCGATTGGCGAGGTTCACCTGGAACCGAACCGCGATGCGCTCCGCGTCTCCCTCGCGAAGGATCAGATCAGGCGGTTTCACGGCTTCGACCTCGACGAATTCCAGCCGCTCAGCGCAGAGGACATCGAGCGCCTGAACACCCAGCATGACGTTTCTCGTCCGGGCACAACGATGCCCGATACCGGGTGGACCAATGCATCGTTCGAGGTGCCGGAGTGGTGGACCCGGAGAAATGGCCAGCCCGACAGAACCGGCGCGGGGGCTCAGTCGCGCGGCGATTGAAGCCGCCGCCCGATGACCCGGACGACCGCGAACTCGATCGGCGCGAGTACGCGCGCCGATCGAGACGAACGCGCGGGGCCGATTGGCGCGATGGCTTCGCCGTCCATATACGCCGCGAGCACCGCGGGATGAATGTAGCTCTTCCGGCACACGGTGCGCGTGTTGCCCAAGCGCTTCGCCACGCATTCGATGGCGCGGAGCACGTGGCTCTTCGCTTCCCGCTGCGAACGGAATCGGGGCCGCGCCGAGAGTTCCTGCGCCGCGAGAATCGTTCCGGCCCACGTCCGAAAATCCTTGGCCGTAAACGCGTCGCCCGTGATCTCCCGAAGATACGCGTTGACGTCGGCTGACCCGATGGTCTGCCGGCGGCCGTCGGAATCGACGTACTGAAACAGGGTATTGCCGGGTAGCTCCTGGCATTTCCGTACTATTCGGGCCAGGCGCGGATCCTTCAGATCGACCGCGTGCGCAATGCCGCTTTTGCCCCGGAACTCGAAGCGGACGCCGTCGGCGGTCACTTTGGCGTGCTTGTCGAGCAGGGTCGTCAGCCCGTACGAGTGATTGTGCCGCGCGTACTCGTCGTTCCCGACTCGAATCAACGTTTTCTCGAGGAGCTGCACCACAGCCGCGAGCACCTTCTCACGGGGCAGGCCATTTCGCCGCAGGTCGGCCGATGTGCGCTCGTGGATACGTGGAAGCGCTTTCGCGAACGCCAGCAGCCGGCCGTATTTCACTTCGTCGCGCAATTCCCGCCACCGGGGGTGATACCGATATTGTTTCCGGCCGCGAGCGTCCCGCCCGGTTGCCTGAACGTGACCGAGCGCGTGGGGGCAGATCCAGACGTCGCGCCATGCCGGCGGAATCGCGAGCGCCTTGATGCGCTGGAGCACCTGCGGGCTCGAAACGGCGCGGCCACGCGGATCCAGATAACGCTGTCCGACTCGCCTTATACCGGCCGTCGAGGTGTCGTCTACGTACCGAAGACCGGCGACGTCGGCCGAGGCAACGGGATCGAGCGCGGGCAGGCTGGCGGCCTGCGAGCGGATTCGATCGCTGGCGTCCTTCTGCCGGCGCTGCTCGGCACCCAGGCGGTCCCATGCGGCCGGTAATCGCGCGCCCGCCTGTCTCGACCCCATGCGTGATGTTGAAGGCAAGACTGCTGCCGACGCACGCGACCTGAGCCATCAGGTGGAACGTCGCTTGCTCCACGAGGGGATACACCGGCTACCGGTGATGGAGGAGCACATGGCGGACGAGAAGGATCGGACCACCCGCGGAATTCTCGGCGACATCAACCCCGCGCCGTCGGCCCGGGATCACAAACGTGGGAACACTGGTCAAGACGAAGCAGAGGATGAGGATCGGGACCAGCGCGCCGGCTCGCGCGATGTCACCGAAGGCACGACAGGCAACGCGGGCACCGAAACCGGCGGCACGAGAAACTACCGCACGGGTACGGGACACACCGGCGGGGACATCGGCAACCGGCCAGAGTAAAGAGAGGTCGCGCTGAACCAACTGTTGAGAAGGGAAACGCGACGGGTGTTCGCAACTCGTACACCACGCTCGTGTCTGTGCGGATCAGCTTCGGGGACAAAGTGATATGCTCCGGGCTTGGTCGCGACAAACGTAAGACGCCCTGACACGATCGCGTTCCTGCGCGGGATTGTCGTCCTCGCGCTGGTCGTCGCGGCGTCCCTTCCGATTCGCGCGGCCGACCCGCCCGCTCCGCTGCCGGACGCGGAGTACTGGCGCATCGTTTCAGAATTTTCCGAGCGCGCGGGCACGTTCCAATCTGACAACCTGCTGTCGAACGAACGCTGGCTGCAGCACGTCATCCCGGACCTCGTCGCGACGTCCGCGAAGGCGCGGCCGCATCGCGTGTACGTGGGCGTCGGCCCCGAACAGAACTTCACATACATCGCCGCGCTGAAGCCCTCGCTGGCGTTCATCGTGGACATCCGCCGCGGCAACTTCGATCTGCACCTGATGTACAAGGCGCTCTTCGAGCTTTCCGCCGATCGGGCCGAGTTCGTGTCGCGCCTCTTCTGCCGTCCGCGGCCGGCCGGGCTGACGTCAGCGTCGACGGTGGACGAAATCTTCGCCGCGTACGAGAAGGTCGAGTCGAGCGACACGCTGTACAGCCGCAACATGCGCGCGATCGTGAACCTCCTGACGAAGACGCACGGCTTCCAGCTGTCGTCAGCCGACATCCTGCGGCTCCAGCACATCTTCAACGCCATCTACGTGTACGGGCCGGGCATTCAGGTACTCCACGACGCAGACGGCCGGCCGGCGGCTGACGCGCGAACCGACGTATGCGGAGCTGATGCGCGCGACCGACCGCGGCGGGTTCCAGCACAGCTACCTGGCAACCGAGGAGCGGTTCGCATACATGAAAAGCTTTCAGGCCGACAACCGGCTCATCCCGCTGCTGGGGGATTTCGCAGGGCCCAAAGCCCTGGCGTCCGTCGGACGATATCTCACCAGCGCCGGAGCGACGGTGTCCGCCTTCTATCTGTCGAACGTCGAGGAGTACCTGCGCCAGGACGGCCGTCTCGAGGCGTTCTGCGGGAACGCCGCCACGCTTCCCGTGGACGACGCGAGCGTCTTCATCCGATCGCTGCGCAACGGGACGCCGGATTTCGGTTTCGAGCTGAACTCGGAGCTGGGGCCGATGGCCGCGCAGATCGCGGAGTGCAAGTAGTCTAGTGAAGTAGCCGTGCAGGCGTCAGGCCTGCGTATCGAAAGGACGAGACAGATGAATCTAAGAACAAGAGTAACGGTGGCGGCCGGGCTCGTGGCGGTGTTGGGGTTGGGCCTTTCCGCTCAGCAGCCCCCGGCGGGCGCAGCGCCTGGCGGCCCCGGACGGGGACGTGGGCCTCAGACGCCACCGCTGCTGATGACGTCGTCAGCGTGGGAAGACGGCGGGGTGATCCCCGACAAGTACACCCAGGCGGCCGGGCCGACCGCTCCGTCTCCGGAACTCAAGTGGTCACAGGTGCCAATGGGCACACAGAGTTTCGTGCTGCTCATGCACGATCCCGAACCGGTGCTGAATAAGGGATCCAAGATGGATATCACGCACTGGTTGATTTGGAACATTCCGGGCACGGCGACGGGCCTGGCCGAGGGCACGGCTCAGGGCGACCTCCCGGACGGCAGCCGCCAGATCAGCCTCCGATCCAATGGGTACATGGGTCCGGGCGCCCCGGCCGGACCGTATCACCACTACACGTTCGAGCTGTACGCGCTTGATACGAAACTGGACATCGCCTCTGGCACGCCTCAACAAGCCGCCGACACGCGCAACGCCGTCGTGAACGCAATGGATGGTCACGTGCTCGGAAAAGCGGTGCTAGTGGCGAGGTTCCATCGGTAAGAGCCGACGAACCTTGCGCTCCTGGTACACGTCTTAGGCTGCATGCGTAACGGGGTGTTGCGCGCGATCTCCGCAGGCACCGGCTTCGTCGTCGTGATGCTGGCCGGTGCCACTTCCCGCCTGTCAACCGTTTCGGCTCAGAACGACCTCGACGCGTTCATGCAGCAGGTCGTCGCACGCCGCGACGACAACTGGAAAAAGCTTCAGCAGTACATCCTCGACGAGCACGAGGTGGCCGAGCTTCGCGGTCCCGGCAACACCCGGATGTGGGGCGAGGATCGCGAGTACACGTGGTTCATCCGCGACGGCTACTTCATCCGGAGCCCCGTCAAGTTCAACGGCGTCACGATCGGCGAAGACGAGCGCCGCAAGGCGGAGGACCAGTACCTCCAGCTCGCGCAGCGCCGGGACGCGCGCGCGGCGGCGGCGCGGGAGGCCTCGTCCGCCGGCGCCGCGGACCCGACCGCCGCGGAATCCGCCGACACCGTGGCGAACGTCGACGGTCTTATTCGTCAGACACGCCAGCCGCAGTTCGTGTCGTCGGCTTATTTCCTGCGGTTCAAGTTCGACGAAGGCCAGTACGCGCTCGTCGGCCGCGAGCAGTTCGAGGGCCGCGACGTCCTGCGCGTCGAGTACTACCCGACGAGGCTGTACGAAGGCAGGCCGGGTGGTCAGGACGGGCAGGGCCGGCGGAGCCAGCGCGGCGGCGATTCGAACAGCAAACAGGCCCGCCAGGAGGCTGAATTCCGTCGCGTCATGAACAAGGTCGCCCTCGTGACGCTGTGGATCGAGCCCGCGTCGCACCAGATCGTGAAGTACACGTTCGACAACATCAATTTCGACTTCCTGCCTGGCCAGTGGCTGGTGCACGTGGACAGTGCCAGGGCGTCGATGACCATGAGCCAGCCATTCACGGATGTGTGGCTCCCGCGCGGACTCGAGGTGAACGTCGGCCTCACGCTGGCGACGGGCGAGGTGTCGTTCCGCTCGACCGTGACCTACCACGACTACCGCGAAGCGGCGGTCACATCCAAGGTGGGCATCCCGGGTGCGCCGGCGGGACCCGCCAGGCGCTGACGTGCTGGCGCACATCCTGGTTCTCGTGGCGCTGTCTGCGCCCGTCCCGCTGAAGCCCGATGTTACGCATGCGTCGCAGCAAACAGCCGGAGCGTCTCAGCAAACAGCCGTAGCGTCCGGCTTCAGCCGGACGGAGACGGTCGCCGAGATTCGCGTGCACGGGAACGTCCTGACACCGGACGCCGAAATCCGCCGGCTCGCAGGGATCGACGTCGGCGCGATCTTCACGCCCGACACCGCGGCGGAAGTCACCCGGCGGCTCGAGACCACTCATCGTTTCGAAAGCGTGGAGGTGCTGAAGCGGTACGCGTCGATCGCCGACCCCACCCAGGTGCTGCTCGTCGTCATCGTCGACGAAGGACGCGTGAAGATCGAAGCCTTCGAGGATGCCGATCAGCCCCCGCGCGTCGTTCGCGGGAGCGGACTGGGGCTGATGTTTCTCCCGCTGCTCGATTTCGAGGACGGCTACGGGTTCACCTACGGGGCACAGTTCGCCCGTCCCGGAGTCGCCGGCGCGCACAGCCGGCTCTCGTTTCCGCTCACGTGGGGCGGCGACAAACGCGCGGCCGTCCAGCTCGAGAAAATCTTCGATGCCGGTCAGGGTCTGTTCGGCACGCACGGCCTGCTGACGCGCGTCGAAACGGGCGTGTCGATCGGCCAGCGGACCAACCCGTATTTCGAGACCGACGACACACGCAACCGCGCGTGGTTCCGGGGCGAGCGAACCATCGGCCGATCGATCACAGCCGGCGGTACGGCGGCGTGGCAGGACGTGTCGTTTGGCGGGTCCACCGATCAGTTCGCCCAGTACGGCCTCGACATCGCCTTCGACACGCGGCTCGATCCGATGCTCGCACGCAACGCCGTGTACGGGCGCGCGTCGGTTGAGCACCTCGACTTCACAACTGACGCGGGCATCAACCGGACCGAGCTCGAAGCGCGCGGCTATGTGGGTCTTCCGGGTCAGAGCGTCCTGGTGCTCCGCGCCCAGCGGCAGGATTCGGACAGGCCGCTGCCGCCGTACCTGAAGTCGCTGCTCGGCGGCATGTCGAACCTGCGCGGCTTCGAGGCCGGCACAGCGGTTGGCGATACGCTCGTCGCCGGCTCGGTGGAGGTGCGCACGCCCCTTACGTCGCCGATCAGGATCGCAAAGTTCGGCGTCAACGCATTCGTCGACGTCGCCACGGTCTACGACACCGGCAGCCGTCTCGCCGACCAGACCTTCAACGAGGGCTTTGGCGGGGGCATCTGGTTCTCCGCGACGTTTTTCCGCACGACCCTTGCCGTTGCCCACGGCATCGGCGCCGGCACCCGCGTGCACTTCGGGACGACGCTGAGTTTCTGACACCGTTCATGTTCTTTCAAAAGACAGCCTTCGTGCCCTTCGTGGCTTCGTGATGTAGATGCGCGGTGGCATACTTACAGTCATTCATGGCGACGATTCTCCAAAGCATTCCCAAGGGGCAGAAAGTCGGCATCGCGTTTTCGGGAGGCCTCGACACCAGCGCCGCCCTGCACTGGATGCGCAGCAAGGGCGCGATTCCATACGCTTACACCGCAAATCTCGGACAGCCCGACGAACCGGACTACGAAGACATTCCCCGCAAGGCGCTCCAGTACGGCGCCGAGAAGGCGCGCCTCGTGGATTGCCGCGCCCAGCTGGTCGCCGAGGGTATCGCGGCGCTGCAGTGCGGCGCGTTTCACATCACCACGGCCGGCGTCCCGTACTTCAACACGACGCCGCTCGGCCGCGCGGTCACCGGCACGATGCTCGTCGTCTCCATGAAGGAAGACGACGTGAACGTGTGGGGCGACGGCAGCACGTTCAAGGGCAACGACATCGAACGCTTCTACCGCTACGGCCTGCTGGCGAATCCGGGACTCCAGATCTACAAGCCGTGGCTCGACCAGCTGTTCATCGACGAGCTCGGCGGCCGGAAGGAAATGTCGGAGTACATGGAGAGGGCCGGCCTGGCGTACAAAATGAGCACCGAGAAGGCGTACTCCACGGACTCGAACATTCTCGGCGCCACGCACGAGGCCAAGGACCTCGAGCACCTGAACAGCGGCATCCGCATCGTCGATCCCATCATGGGCGTCGCGTTCTGGCGCGAGGACGTGAAGGTCAGGTCCGAAGAAGTCACGATTCGCTATGACGAAGGCCAGCCTGTCGCGCTCAACGGCAAATCGTTCGCCGATCCGGTCGAACTCATGCTCGAAGCCAACCGCATCGGCGGCCGCCACGGGCTCGGGATGAGCGACCAGATCGAAAACCGGATCATCGAGGCGAAGAGCCGCGGCATCTACGAAGCGCCAGGCATGGCGCTGCTCTTCATCGGCTACGAGCGGCTGATCACGGGCATCCACAACGAGGACACGATCGAGCAGTACCGCAGCGGCGGACGCCGGCTCGGCCGGTTTCTCTACCAAGGCCGCTGGTTCGACTCGCAGGCGCTGATGCTGCGTGAGACCGCGCAGCGATGGGTCGCGCGCGCCATCTCGGGTGAGGTCACGCTCGAACTGCGAAGAGGCAACGACTACTCCATTGTCGACACGGTGAGCCCGAACCTGACCTACAAGCCCGAGCGCCTGACGATGGAAAAAGGCGAGTCGGCGTTCACACCGCAGGATCGGATCGGCCAGCTGACGATGCGGAATCTCGACATCAGCGACACGCGCGACAAGCTGTCCACGTACGTCGAGGCCGGGCTGCTGGCGCCGCCATCGAGCGCGCCGTTGCCGAAACTGGACGACGGGAAGAAGAAGTAGTGCAGGCCGGAACAGAAGTAGTGCAGGCCTTCAGGCCTGCCGTAGCGCGGAGAGGTCACGTGATTCGAAGGGTTCTCCCGCTTCTGGCGCTCGCTCTCGGCGGCCTGACGATTCTCGGGCTCCCCGTTCGCGCGCAAGCGCCCCCGGCGAGGGAGCTCGTCGGCACGTGGACGCTCGTGTCGGTGGAGCGTCTCACCGCCGGGTCCGCGCCGGCGGCGCTGCCGCTGCCGCGCGGCCTGCTGGTGTTCGACGCGGCGGGCCACGCCTACGAGCTCGCGCGGAGCGGGCGCAACTTCGTCAACGCGTTGAACCAGGCGACGCCCGCCGAGGCGCAGGCGCTTTTCGGCAGCTACGGCGGTTTCTGGGGCAGCTACAAGGCGGACAAGGGGTCGCTCGTATTCCGTGCCGAAGGCGCCGTCAATCCGAACGCGATGGGCCCCATGGCCCGCGATCTTCTCCGCACTTTCGCGCTCTCCGACGATCGGCTCGTGATCACGTCCGGAGCGGAGTCCGGCGACGGCCGCGACAACATGCGCTGGACGTGGCAGCGGGTTCCGCAGCTCGAGAACCTCACGCCCGCCAACCGCCGTCTTGTCGGCTTCTGGCGCCACATCGTCGAAAAGCGGATCAACGTCACGACCGCCGCGGTGCTCACCGAATCGCCCCGCGCCCCGAGCGTCATCGTCTACACGCCGTCGGGCTACGTCGGCGTCCACTTTCCGCCGCTCAACCGGCAGCGCTTCGCAGGACCGTCCCCGACCGATGAGGAAGCGCGCGCGGCGCTCGCGGGTTTCGTCAGCTACTACGGCGCGTACACGCTGTATCCCGGGCTGGTGTTCCATCAACGGCTCGTGATCCTCGGGACTCCTCTTGGCGATTCGCTCCGCCGGTTCTATGAGATTGACGGGGACGAGCTGAACCTGAAGTTCCCGGCGGTGACGAACCAGGGGCAGGAAATACGCACGATCGTGACGCTGAAGCGGATCAGCGGCGAGAAAGATATGATGCAGACCCCGTAGCGTCCGGCTTTAGCCGGACGACGTCCGTCTGAAGGCGGACGCTACGAAGAGGGACGACTATGAACAGGCGTGATCTCCTGAAACAGGCGGGCGGAGTGCTGGCGGCGTCGGTTGTCGTGCCGAACGCGGCGCGCGCGGCGCAGGAGGCGGCTCCCGCGAAGCCGGGCGCCGTCAGCCCTATCATGGCGACGCTCAGCAGCTACATGAGCGAGGCCGGCTCGCGCGCGCTGCCCGACGCGGTGGTCGAGAAAACGAAGCACATGATTCTCGACACGCTCGCGGCGGCCATCTCCGGGGCGCAGCTGCCCCCTGGCAAGTTCGCGATCCAGTTCGCGAGGACGTATGGCGGCGAGAAGATCTCGACCGTCGCCGCCTCGACCGTCGTGTGCGGTCCGATTGAAGCCGCACTTGCCAACGGGATGCTCGCGCATTCCGACGAGACCGACGATACGCATCCGCCGTCGCAGTCGCATCCGGGCTGCTCCGTGGTGCCGGCCGCGCTCGCGGTCGGCGAGAAGAACGGGATCGACGGGACTCGCTTCATCCGCGCCGTGGCGCTCGGTTACGACATCGGCCCGCGGTTCACGGCCACGCTCGGGAAGCTCCAGTACATGGCGGCAACCCACCGCAGCACGCACGCGATCTCGGGCACCTTCGGATCGGCCGCGGCCGCGGCGTGCGCGGCGAGCCTGAACGCCCGGCAGATGCGCTGGCTGCTGTCCTACACGGCGCAACTCGCCTCGGGCCTGGCGTCGTGGCAGCGCGACACCGAGCACGTCGAGAAGGCGTTCGACTTCGGCGGCATGCCCGCCAAGAACGGCGTCACCGCCGCGCTGCTCGTCGAGGCGGGCGGCTCCGGCGTGGACGATGTCCTGTCGGGCGCCGACAATTTCTTCCAGGCCTTCGCGCCGCGAAACGATCCGTCGATGCTCGTGGAGAAGCTCGGCGAGCGATACGAGATCACCCGCACGAACGTCAAGAAGTGGACCGTCGGCGCCCCGATCCAGGCGCCGCTCGACGCGCTCGAAATCCTGCTGAAGAAGCACCGGTTCGAACCCGACCAGGTGAAACAGATCGTCGTCCGCGTGGCGACCAACGAGGCCAAGATCGTCAACAACCGCGAAATCCCCGACATCTGCCTGCAGCACCTGTGCGCCGTCATGCTGCTCGACAAGACGGTCACGTTCAAGTCGGCGCACGAGCTGGCGCGCATGAGCGATCCGGCGGTGCTCGCGCCAACGCGCGAAAGTGCAGCTCGTCGGGGACGACGCCCTCGAGCAGTTCATGCCCCGCCGGGCGGGCATCGTCGAGGTCACGCTGAGCGACGGGCGGACGGTCACCGAGCGGGTGAACGACGTCCGGGGGACGTCCGAAAACCCGATGAGCCGCGACGAAATCATCGCCAAGGCGCGCGATCTCATCACGCCGGTGCTCGGCGCGACCACGTTCCAGAAGCTCGCCGACGGCATCTTCGACCTGGAGCGCCTGAAGAACGTGCGCGACCTTCGTCCCCTCCTGCAACACACGTAGCGGCCGGCTTCAGCCGGCCGGCGACCGTCCGCCTGAACCTGCGACAGGCTCAGGTCATCCCAAGCAACGCCGAAGGAATGAGGCGGACGCTACGGGTGCGTGGATCGGCCCCCCTGACATCATGCAAGCCGCGTAATATTTCCGGAAATTCGGCGTTCCGCGGGCGCACAATACCCCACGTCCGAAAACTCGTCAGACCGTGTGACAGGAGGACAGCAGTATGGTTCGAACCACCGTCGTCGGCGTGGCCCTCGTCATGTGTACGCTGTTGGTTCCACGGGCCGCCCTGGCCCAGCAGGCTGCCGCAAGCGGGATTGCGGGAGTCGTGAAGGACGCCTCCGGGGCCGTCCTGCCCGGAGTGACCGTTGAAGCCGCCAGCCCGGCACTGATCGAGAAGGTCCGCACCGTGATTACCGACGGCGAAGGGCGGTTCAACATCGTCGATCTGCGGCCCGGCGCGTACACGGTCACATTCTCAATCCCGGGCTTCAGCTCGTTCAGGCGCGACGGCATCGAGCTGACGTCGGGCTTCACGGCCACGCTCAACGTGGACATGAAGGTCGGCGCGCTGTCGGAAACGGTTACGGTGAGCGGCGAGGCGCCGCTGGTCGACACGCGCAACGCGCGCAAGCAGACCGTCGTGTCGAGCGACCTGCTCAACGCCCTGCCGAGCAGCGTCAAGAACCTCAACAACCTGGTTGCGCTGACGCCCGGGTTCCGCGGGAACGAGGGATTCGACGTGACCGGCGCGTACACCGGCCAGATCGGCGGCACCTACCACGGCAAGGGCGGCACGAACGTCCAGTTCGACGGCATGGGCATCCAGCACGCGTCCGGCAATCAGGGCTACAACGCGAACGCGGAGACCGTGCAGGAACTCGCGATGACGACGAGCGGCATCTCGGCCGACAGCAACGCCGACGGCGCCATCGTCAACATGATTCCGCGTGAAGGCGGCAACACGTTCAAGGGCGGCGCCACGGGGCTCTACTCCAACAAGAACCTCATGAGCGACAACCTGAGCGACGAGTTGATCGCCCGCGGCCTCAAGAGCGTCAACGCGCTGAACTACATCTACGACGCGGGGTTCACGATCGGCGGACCGATCAAGAAAGATCGGCTGTGGTTCTTCGTCTCGTTCCGCGAATGGGGCAACGAGCGGCAGGCCGCCAACAAGTTTTACAACGCGACGCAGCACACGCCGTTCTACACGCCGGATCTCACGCGGCCTGCGTACGCGAAAGAGTGGTACGAGTCGAAGGCCGTGCGGGTGACGTGGCGCGCCTCCGAGAAGAACAAATTCAACTTCTTCGCCGATCCGCAGCGGGACTGCCACTGTCCCGCGTTGACGGCCAGCGGCTCGCTGAATGCGCCGGAAGCATTCTTCAGCTACCACCTCAAGCCGGCCGGGCTCTATCAGATGACCTGGAGCGCGCCGGTCACCAACAAGCTCCTGCTCGAAGCCGGCATCGGCCGCGCCGACGGCAGCTGGCCGATCTACCGCCAGCCGGAAGTGACGCCGGACGACATTTCGATCACCGAGCAGTCCACGGGCATGCGATACAACTCCGGGACGCCGACGTTCGGGCCGCTGTATTACACGCAGCAGCTGGTACCGCGCTTCAGCGAGCGCTTCTCCGCGTCGTATATCACCGGCGGTCACACGTTCAAGACCGGCATGCAGCTCGAGCAGTCGTATGTGCAGCTGCAAGCGGAGAACGGGACCTACAATCTCGAGTACACCTTCAATAACCAGGTGCCCGTCAGCCTGACGCAGTGGGCGACGCCTTACGGACTCCGGTCGGAGGCCAAGGATTACGGCTTCTACGCGCAGGATCAGTGGAATCTCCGGCGGATGACGCTGACCTACGGTGTCCGTTACAACTACTTCAACGGGTACAACCCGCCGCAGAGCGTGCCGGCCACGCCGAACGGCTGGGTCGGGGCGCGCAGCTTCGACGAGGTCAAGAACGTTCCCAACTGGAAGGACTTCGACCCGCGCTTCGGCATGGCCTACGACATCTCCGGTACCGGCCGGACCGCTCTGAAGGTCGCGCTCGGCCGGTACGTCTCGAAGTCGGCCATCACCGTTCCGCAGGCCAACAACCCGGTCCAGACGTCCATCAACTCCGTCACGCGCACGTGGAACGACAGCTTCTACCCGGTTGGCGATCCGCGGCGGGGCAACTACAAGCCGGACTGCGACCTCTCGGTCCGCGGCGTCACCGGCGAGTGCGGCGCCATGGGGAACCAGAACTTCGGCGGCAACTTCCCCACCACCCGCTATGCCGACGATGCGCTGCTCGGCTACGGAGCGCGCGGCTACAACTGGGATTTCACGGCTGAAGTCCAGCACGAGCTGCGGCCGGGCGTGTCGCTGAGCGGCGGCTACTATCGCAACTGGTTCGGCAGCTTCCTGGCAACCGACAACACCCTGGTGACGCCAGCGGACTTCGACCCGTTCTGTATCACGGCGCCGATCGACTCGCGCCTGCCCGGCGGCGGCGGGTACCAGGTCTGCGGTCTCTACGACGTGACGCCGGCGAAGTTCGGCCAGGTGAACAGCGTCATCACGCAGTCGGACAACTACGGCAAGATGCAGCGCGTGAACGATTTCTTCAACGCGACGATCAACGCGCGGCTTGCCCGCGGCGTGCAGGTCGGCGGCGGGGTCGATCTCGGCCGCAGCGTGAACGACGCGTGCTTCAACGTCGATTCTCCCGGCGCCGTGGCCACCAGCCTGCCGGGCAACCTCGCCGCGGGCGGCGCCGGGCTGCTGTCCATTCCGACGCCGTTCACGGCCACGACGATCAACGGTCAGAAGATCTGCCGAATCGTCACGCCGTTCAGCGGGCAGATGCAGTTCAAGGCGTTCTTCACGTATCCGTTCCCGCACGACATCATCGTGAGCGCCATCTGGCAGAACATCTCGGGGCCGACGATTACGGCCAGCTATGCGGCTCCCAACTCGCAGATCGCGCCGAGCCTCGGCCGCAACCTCGCCGCCTGCCGCGGCGCGGCCGCGTGCACGACGACGGCCCTGGTGCCGCTCATCGCCCCGCAGACGATGTTCGACGACCGGCTGACGCGGCTCGACCTGCGCCTGGCGAAGCGCTTCTCGCTCTCAAATACCATGAAGCTCCAGGGCAACGTGAACATCTACAACATGTTCAACGGCAGCGCGAGCTCGACGCTCAACACCAATTACGGTCCGCTGTGGCTGCAGCCGTCGCTCCTGCAGGACGGCCGCATGCTCCAGTTCAGCGCAAGCCTTACTTTCTGAGACTTGAAGGAAAGTAGATAAGTGCAAAGTTCAAAGTAGACAAGTGGCAAGTAGAAAAGGACAAAGTCGAGAAGTGCAAAGTAAGTGCAAAGTGCCGGGTGCGCGACCCGTACTTATCCACTTACTTTGCACTTTGACCTTTGCGCTTTTGACTTTCGAGAGTCGCCCCGTGGCCCAGGGGCCAGCGGCGGTTGTTCTTTATGAGGGCGCGCGGTTCATCCCGGGTGATGGCCGCGCGCCGATTCCCGACTCGGCGTTTCTCGTCGAGCGCGGCACGATCACGAAAGTCGGCAAGAGAGGCGAGGTGACCGCGCCGGCCGCGCGCCGGTCGCGTCAACCTCTCGGGGAAGACGGTCATGCCCGCGCTGATCAACGCGCACGGGCACCCGGGCTTCCAGCGGGGCCTCACCTACAGCGCGGACAACTTCACCCGCGAAACGATCATCGACGATCTCAATCGCGCGCTGTACTTCGGCGTGGTGGCCGTCCAGTCGCAGGGGATTGAAAAAGGCGACGTCACCTACCAGATTCGCGCCGAACAGGAAGCCGGCAGGCTCGGCGGCGCCCGCCTGCGCATCGCCGGCCGCGGCATCGGCGCGCCCAATGCGGGACCGGGCGGCGCGGCCTACGCCGGGATCGCGTACGAAGTGACGACTGAAGACGAGGCACGCAAGGCGGTCCAGGAGCTCGCGGGCCGGAAGGTGAACCTCGTCAAGATCTGGGTGGACGATCGGAACGGCCGGGCCCCGCGCCTGCCGCCCAACCTGTTCAGGGCCATCATCGACGAAGGCCACAAGCACGGCCTGCAGGTCAACGCGCACGTGTTCTACTACACGGACGCCGTGGAGCTCGTGAACGCGGGCATCGACGCGCTCGTGCATCTGGTTCGCGACAAGGAAATGGACGACGCGCTCGTGGCGTCGATCGTGCAGCACAACGTCTACGTCCACCCCAATCTGAGTCCCGAGTGGAACACGTATCTGGAGCTTCCCCATTGGCTGCGGGACGGCGATCCCCTGATGACGCTGCTGCAGGAGTCGACGCCGCCGGCGGTCATCGCCCGCATGAAGATGGAGTTCGAGCAACCGCGAGGCGGCGGCAGTCGAACGGACGCGCGCGCAGTACGGGATCCTTCAGCGGAGTCTCGCGAGGCTGGCGAAGGCGAACGCGAAGATCACGCTCGGCAGCGACACGGGCCTCGAAGACCACCTGTTCGGCATGTCCGAGCAGCACGAGCTCGAGAGCATGGTCAACGGCGGCATGACGCCCATGCAGGTGATCGTCGCGGCCACGAGCAGGCCCGCTGAATACCTGAAGCTCGGGAAAATGGGCGCGCTCGCGCCGGGCAAGGAAGCCAACTTCCTGGTGCTCGATGCCAATCCCCTGGACGACATCACGAACACACAGCGCATTCACGCCGTCTACGTGAAGGGCGCCGAAGTCGACCGCGCGTCGCTGCGGCCGGCGCTGATGAAATGACCCGATGATCAGAGTGTCCACCAACTGACGCCAGAGGTGCTCGATGAGCCACCAATTCGCTGCGTTGATCGGCGCCGCCGCCGTCGCGATCGCGGCACAGGCGACTTCGCCCCGTGGGTTCGGCGAGCGCGATCTGCAGGGCATCTGGACCAACGCCACGGTGACGCCGCTCGAACGTCCCGCCGAATTCACGGGCAAAGAGTTTCTGACAGAGGCTGAAGCGGCGGCCTTCGAAAAACGGGCGCGGGATCGGAACGATGCCGATCACCGCGAGAGCGATGCGGAGGCCGATCTGGCCACCGGCTACAACGATCTGTTCTGGGAGCGAGGCCGGAACGTCGTCTCGACGCGGCGGACATCGCTCGTCGTGGATCCGAGCGATGGCCGAATCCCTCCGCTCACGCCCGCGGCGCAGACGAACGCGGCCGCGCGGGCCGAGGCGAGGAGGCTGCGGCCCGCAGACGGACCGGAGGATCGATCGCTCGACGACCGCTGCATCGTCCGCGGCACGTCCGGGCCGCCCATGCTTCCCGCCGGCTACAGCAACAACTACCAGATCGTGCAGTCCGCGGACTCCGTCGCGATCCTGGTGGAGATGATCCACGACGTCCGCGTCATCCCCATCGACGCCATCAACGCGCGCCCGCATCTGTCCGGGCGCATCCGCCAGTTGCTGGGCGACCCGCGCGGCCGGTGGGAGGGGCGGACACTGGTCGTGGAAACGACGAATTTCACGGACAGGAGACCGTTCAGGGGATCCGGGGACCACCTGCACGTGACCGAACGCTTCACACGCTTCGACAAGGACACGCTGCTCTACCAGTTCACGGTGGACGATCCGGAATCATTTACGCGGCCCTGGTCCGGCGAGATCCCGATGAAGAAGATCGAGGGACCGATCTTCGAATACGCCTGTCACGAGGGGAACTACTCGATGGCGTACATCCTCAGCGCCGCCAGACACGAGGAAGAAAGTTCAAAGTAGAAAGTTCAAAGTAGAAAAGTAAAAGCGACCTCAGTGCGCCATGAAAGCTTCGATGTCCTTCGCGCTCCTCGGCGCGCCGGCCGACAGCGTCCTCGGCTCGCCAGTCGTAATCAGCATGTCGTCTTCGATACGCACGCCGATGCCGTCGTAGCGGCCCAGGGCGGCGCGGATGGAGTCCTGCTCGGACGCCGGCAGCTTCCCGAACACCTCGCTCGACAGCACGTCGTCTTTGCGCACGTACACGCCTGGCTCGTTGGTGACCACCATGCCGGGCTCGAACGCCCTGGTTCGATCGAAGACGTCGTGCGTCTGCAGCCCCAGCGGGTGGCCGAGGGAATGAAAGAAGTACAGCCCGACCTGCTCGGGCACGTTCTTCGTCACGAGGCCGAGCTTCAGCAGCTCGCGGCCGATGACGCCGGCGGCGGCCGTGTGGGCGTCCGAGGAATTTGTGGCCCGGCCGCATGAGCGGCATGCTTTCGTTCTGCGCCGCGAACACGATGTCGTAGATCGCGCGCTGCTCGGCAGAGAACGTGCCGTCGGCCGGATACGTGCGCGTCACGTCGGCGCCATAGCCCTCCACCTCCGCGCCGAGATCCGTCAGCAGAAGCCCGTCGCGCACGATCGGATCGTTGTTCGTCTCGTAGTGAAGCGTCGTCGCGTTCCGACCGGCGGCGACGATCGACGGGAACGCCCAGCAGCACGCGCCAAGATTCCGGAACGTGAACTCGACGGTCGCCTGCACCTGGTTCTCGAGCGTCGCGGTCCTGACCCGCGCCATCGCCGCCTTCTGGGCTTCCACCGTGATGTCGACCGCACGCTGGATCAAGGCCAGTTCCGCCGCGCTCTTCGTCTCGCGCATCGTCAGCAGCAGCGGCGACGCATCCCGGAAGCGGATCTCGGGATAGCGCTTCCGCAGATCGTCGGCGAACTGCTGCTCGCGCGTCGCGCGGGCGGGCGATGAGCGATCAGCGAGCAGCAGCCAGACTTCCGCTCGCCCGGCGCGGACCGCGGCCCGGTAAGCCGGCATCGCTGGTGGCGCGTACGCACCGCCGGAACCACCGCCAGGCGAAAAGCTGCCGCCCTGGAACAGCGCGTTGGTGAATGCCGCGAACCGGCGCGCCGACACGACGTCTCGGACGCCGGTCAGGCCGGTCACTTCATCCCTGGAGGCAATCTTTCCCGTCCATCGCTCGTTCAGAGGGTCGCGGTCGCTGGCGAACAGGAATTCCTGGCGGTCGCGCTCGCCGGGCACCATCACGAGCGTTGTCTCGGGAACGTTCATGCCGGTCAGGTACAACAGGTTGTCTTCCTGCCTGAACGGCCAGTCGACGTCGCCGGTGCGACGGGCGGGCTCGAACGAGAACGCGATGAAGACTCCGTCCGGCCCGATCGCCTTCGCGAGCGCCGCCCGCCGCGCCTGATACTCGGATGCGGTGATGGCGGGGACGTGTGGCTCGTGGGCGGTCTGGGCCGCCGGCGATGGCGTGAACGCAGACCACGCGACCAGCGTCGCGACGATGGCGAGCGAAACTTTCAAGGTGTTCCTCCGTGACGACCGCGCCGGCTTCTGGTCTGGCTTCCGTAGCGTCCGGCTTCAGCCGGACGTCCCTCAAGGATAGATCATGAACTCGAGCAGGTTGCCGTCGGGGTCGCGGATGTACACACTCGACCCCTGTGACTTGCGCCCGCCAGGGCGCGGGACCGGGCCCTCGACGATGGCGGTTTTAGCGCCTTCGAGCCACGCCTTGAGATCGGCGGCCGTGCCATCCCAGACGAAACAGAAATCGCCGCAGGGCGGCTTCGCCGCCGGCGCGCGCAGCGAGAACGTCGCGTCCTGCCAGCGGGCGGGACGGTGGAAATTGATCATCTGGCTGCCGATGTAGACCGACACCGCCGCCGCGCTCTCGCGGACGTCGAACCCGAGGCCGCGGTAGAAGGCCAGCATGGCGTCGGTGTTCTGCATCGGCACGGCGACGTGATCGAACCCGCGGACGCGATTCGATGACTGGGCGAGGGCGGACCCGCCGGATGCCACGGCCGCTCCCGCGGCGGCGACCTGCGTCACGAACGTGCGCCGCGTCATCGCGGACGCCCGCCGATCTCGAACGGGGCGGGGATTGCGAGCGGGATGCGTCACTGGACCTCCAACGCCTGCGTGTACCGTTTGACCAGCTGCTGACCGATCTGCTCCTCGACCGTGAGCGCGGCCAGGGTCATGCCAATCTGCGCCTTCCACTGCTTCACCTGCTCCGGATCGGGCTTGTCCGACCCCGAGAGCAATCGGACACCGGCCAGCGTCGCCACGAAGCTTTCGCTCGTGCGATCCTGCGCGTGGTTGAAGGCCGTCTGCAGGCCGTAGACGGCCGCGAACCGCTCGACCTCGACGTATTCCATGTGGCCGAACGCCCCGGTGACCTCCGCTGTGGTCCTGCTGGCGTCCTTCAGCTCGGCGCCATGGAACTCCAGGTTCAGCGTCAAGTTCTCGATCTTCCGGCGGTCAAGCAGCATCTGCGCCAGTTCGTCCGCATGCTCCAGGTTCTGGCGCTCCTTCACGACATTGACGAACATCCCTTCGACCTCGCGCACGTTCTCGGCCATCTCGTTGCGAAGGTTGGTGGTGGCTTCACGAACGAGTTTTCGATGTTCCAGCCAGGCGACGGCGCCGTCGAGCGCCAGCGCGATCAATACGCCAGCGGTAATGATCGTCAGCTGCCCGAAGACGTCGCGCCACGAGCGCGCCGGTTCATGTGGCGGATGAATTTCCATCGAGTTTCCTGCCGCCCTGCCTGCCCGGCGTGGTCTGCCAGCCCTGCCCGCCTATTTGCCCACCATGTGCGCCTGATCGCGCTCGTTTTCGTTGCAGACGAATTCCAGCAGCTCGGTGTCGACGAGCAGGCGCGGCTTCTCGAGCACGGTCCACGGTTTCGTGTACGCCTTCGGGTCGTCGATCGTAATCTGCAGTTCGAGCTGACCGAACGCGGGCCGGCGGAACCGTTCGGTCACGTGCAGGGCGTCGCTCGCCGGATGCCCCTGCTGATCCAGCCACGCCTTGCCGTTGAACCCGATCGTGTCGACGATGAAGGTGTCGCCTTCCCACTTGCCCACGGAGTAACCGAGCCAGGTGGGGTTGGGCTCCTTCGGCAGCGGGCGCCCGTCGGTGAAGATCTGGCGCCATTGCCCGAAGGCTTCGTAGAGGATGATCGTCATGCCCGGGGTCTGCACGATGCGCCACGGCACGGGCGCCGCGTTGATCTTGGGCACGCCCTGCGGCAGGCAGTTCGCGTCCGGTTCCTCTTTCGAGAGCGCTCCGCTCAGGCGCTCCTTGTAGAGGGCCTCAGCCCATGGATGCATCGACACGTCTTCGGGCTTCAGATCCGCCGCGAGGTTGCGGATGAACTTCGTGCCCTCGGGCTCCCAGATGCCGGAGAGATCGGGCTTGCCGTCGGTAGCCCGGGGAGCGGGCGCCGCGAGGTTCGGCTTGCCATCGGGCAGCCGGGGTACTCCGGGCGTCTGATACCTGAGCCACTGGGCAGACGCCGAAGCGGCAACGCCGACCACAAGCGCGAGCGCCGCGCACACGTGCGAAGTCTTCATCTTCTCCTCCCGGGAGTCCGGCCGATGCTATCACGGCACCGGCGGGAGAGATTGGCTCGCCGTGACATGCTGTACGATCGAGCTTGAGGATCATCCTGATGTCAGCACGTCAGCGGCGGGCGATTCACGTGGTCACACTCGGGATCGCCGTCTCCGTCGGGGCTGCATTCGGGATCGTGACGACCGCACAAACGCCGGCCAGGCGCGCTGGCGGACAATCAGCCGGCGAAGCCAACTTCTTCATCGAAACGCCGGCGGGCTGGACGGTGCCGAGAACGGCGTGGGGCGACCCGGACATCCAGGGTACGTGGCCGATTTCGTACGTGGGCAGCGTGCCGCTCGAGCGCTGCTCCGGCGGTGGTGGTGGACGCCGTGGTGAGACACCGCCAGCGCCCTGCGATCCGCTGAAAGCGTTCTGGACCGACGAGGAGTTCAAGGCGCGCACGGCGACGGCGGCTGGCCGCGCCGATCGCTACGCGGACGCCATCAAGGCCGGCGACTTCGGCGGCGCTTTCCAGGCCGGCATCGTCGATCCGACGGTGCCGCAGCGGCAGACGTCGCTCATCGTGGATCCGCCAGACGGCCGCCTGCCGGAGATGACGGCCGAAGGCAAACGGCTGTCCGCGCTCATGCGCAGCAGCTGGGCGCTCCCCGACGAAGACCCGGTCTTCGAGTCCGAGCAGGACTTCGACACGTGGGACCGGTGCATCACGCGCGGCATGCCCGCTTCCATGTTTCCGTTCCGGTACAACAACGGCGTGCAGATCATCCAGTCGCCCGGCTATGTCGTGCTCAACATGGAAATGATCCACGAGGCGCGCATCGTTCCAATCGGCGCTCCGCCGCCCGCCGTCCGCCGCTGTCAAGCAGTGGCTCGGCATCTCGCGCGGGCACTGGGAGGGTGCTGGCGGCACGACGCTCGTGATCGAGACGACGAACTTCAAGACGGGCGCGTCCGCCACCAACATCGGCGTCGCGGGGTCGCCGCAGGGGAACCGCTTCCCCACGAGCGAACGGATGAAGATCACGGAGCGGATGACGCGCCTGAACGACCAGATGATGCTCTACGAGATCACCACCGAGGATCCCATCGTCCTGACGCGCCCATGGACCGCGCGCTTTCCGCTCAAGATGGACAACTCCTACAAGTGGTGGGAGTACGCGTGCATCGAGGGCAACCGGACGATTCCCGACTACATCAGCACGTCCCGCGCCGAACGCGCCGCACGACAACGATGAACCACAACGATCACGAAGATCACAAAGCAGGCTGAACGTCTTCGTGATCTTGGTGAGCTTTGTGGTTCGATCGGTGGTTACGTGCGCGCCGCGAGGGCGGCCTTGACACGTTCGGGCGTGAACGGCGCCTCGCGGAGGCGCGCGCCGGTGGCGTCGAAGATCGCGTTGCCGATGGCGCCGGCGACGATGGTGATCGCGGTTTCGCCGGCGCCGTTGGCGGGCGCGCCCGGACGGTTGATCAGCACGCTCTCGATCTCCGGCACGTCGCCGCCGAGATAAATGGGACGGTAGGTGCGCCAGTCGACGGACGTGATCTTCGTCGCGTCCCAGGTGACCTCTTCGCCGCAGCGCGCGGCTCATGCCCTGTATCACGCCGCCTTCGAGCTGGTTCTTCAGGCCATCGGGATTCGAAATCGGCCCGCAGTCCTGCGCGGCCACGAAACGCCTGACGGTGACCTTGCCCGTCTCCTGGTTGACCTCGACGTCCGCCACGAGCGCGCAGTACCCGTTGTTGCCCTCGTAGAGCACGCACGACATGCCGCGGCCGGTGGCGACGCCCGTTCTGCCGATCCCGGGTTTCGGCGACGGGCGGGTCTCCCACTTCGCCGCCTTTGCGGCGGCGTTCACGACCTCGATCAGCCGCGGATCGCTCAGATGCCGGAGCCGGTAGGCGACCGGATCGACCTTCACCAGCGCGGCCACCTCGTCCAGCATCGACTCGTGCGCGAACGAATTCTGCAGCCGCTCGGGCGACCGCAGCGGACCCGTCCAGAAGAGCGACTTCACGTTGTGCGACAGCACGCGCTCGCTGGCGACCGCGCCCGTCCCTCCGCGCCGTCCGCCGACTGCGCCGGCGACATAGGACGGCGCGGCGTTCAGGTTGTTCGCGTACACCGTCGGATCGGGCGCGGGCGATCGCGGCGTGAACGGCTGCGGCTCCGCGCCGGCGAGGAAGCCGGTGATCACGTTGCCGGGGTTGTTGTAGCCCGGCCGGCCTCCGAGCGTCGGCGACCACGCCTCGTAATCCCACGCGGTGATGCTGCCGCTCGCGTCGAGCGCCACGCGCTGGTCGATCACGAACGCCGTGCCGTAATTCTCCCAGGCCATCTCGTCCCTGCGCGACAACTGCACGCGGACGGGCTTGCCGGCGGCCTGCGACATCAGCGCCGCGTCGTAGGAGACGGTGTCGGCGCCGTTCAGGCCGTAGCAGCCCGCGCCCATCCTGAACACGACGCGCACGTTCTCCGGCTTCAGGCCCAGCAGCATCGCGGCGGTATTGCGTGTCGGGTACACCGATTGCGTCGGCGACCAGATCGTCGCCTTGTCTCCCTGAACGTCGGCGACCGCGCACGACGTGCCGATCGACCCGTGCATCTGGTACGGGTGATGATACGTCGCCTTCACCACCCTCGCCGCCCCGGCCAGCTTCTGATCCACATCCTTCGAGTTGACGATGAACGTGTCGCGCACAGCCTTCTGGGTGCGGAGGTATTCGTAGAAGTCGCGCTGGGCCGGCAGGCCCACGCCTTTCGTCCACTCGGCTTTCAACTTCGAGGCGATTTGCATTGCCTGCCATGGCTTCTGCGCGACGACGCCCACGAAGTTCTTCTTCACGACGACCTTGACGAAGCCGGGCATGTCCCTGACCGACGATTCGTCTACACCGACCAGCGTGGCGCCGACTTCCGGCGGCCGGACGACGCGCCCATGAAGCATGCCGGGGACGCGGACGTTGTGCACGAACTCGAACGTGCCGGCCGCCAGCGCAGGCGCGTCAAGACGTGGTACCGGCGTGCCCATCACCGTCCACTCGGCCGCGTTCTTTCGTTTCGCTCCGGGGTTGATGGCCAGGTTGAACTTGCGTCCGCCGACGAGCTCGCCGTACGTGACACGGCGGCTCTGGGGTCCCGCGCCGCTGCCGTCGCGAACGCTGACGACGCCGTCGCGCACGAGCAGCTGATCGGCCGGGACGCCAAGCCGCGCCGCCGCCATCTGTGTGAGCGCCTCGCGGGCGGTGGCGCACGCCTGCGCGAGCGCCCCTTCGTTGAAATTCACCGGATGCGACTGGCTGCCGGACGTCGTCCCCTGGTCGGGCGAGACGGAGGTGTCGCCCTGAATCAGTTTCACGCGCGAGAGCGGCACGGACAACTCCTCGGCCACCAGCTGCGTCTGCGCCGTGAAAAGGCCGTGACCGAGCTCCACTTTGCCCGTGTACGCCGTGACGCTGCCATCGCCGGCAATCGCGAGCCACGCATCGAGCTGCGGCGTACCGGGGCCGTCGAAGCGGCCTTGCCCGAACAGGTCAGTCGCGCCGGCCGACGAGAACGCGACAATCAGCGCGCCGGAGCTCTTGAGGAAGTCGCGGCGTTTCATGCCCGCACCTCCCGCGCGTAGCGTTTGATCGCTTTCAGCATCCGCGTATGCGTGCCGCACCGGCACAGCACGGTGGCGAGCGCCTGCCGCAGCTGCGCGTCGTTGGCTTTCGGGTTCGCGTCGAGGGCGGCCTTAGCCGTCAACAGGACGCCGCTGAGGCAGAAGCCGCACTGTATCGCCTGTTCGTCGACAAACGCCTTCTGAATCGCGTGGGGCTTCTCGACGGTGCCCAGTCCCTCGAGCGTCGTGATCTCGCCGGCGACGCTCGAGACCGGCGTGATGCAGGAGCGAACCGGCCGGCCCTTGACGAGCACGGTGCAGCACCCGCACTGCCCGAGCCCGCAGCCGAACTTCGGGCCGCGCAGCGCCAGGTCGTCGCTCAGCACGTACAGCAGCGGTGTGGACGGATCGATGTCTACGGAATGGGTCTTGCCGTTAACGGTAAGGTTCATGGTTCAGGGTTCAGGGTTCAGGGTTCACTTCAGCAACGGGATCGTGTCCGCGGTTTTCGGCGCGGGCAGCGACTGCAGAAACGCGTAGATATCGGTCAGCGTGGCGTCCGTGAGTGTTTTGGTCGTATACGGCGGCATCTGACCGGTGGGCTGGCGGACGTATTTCGAGAACGCGGCGAATGCGAGCGGACGCGGGCCGAGCCGAGGGCCGGTCGGCGTGGCACCCTGCGCCTCGTAGCCGTGGCACTCGTAGCACCCGTTGCTCGCGAACACCTTGCGGCCACTCTGGGCATTCCCCGCGGGCGTTGTCGTCTGACCGAACGCCGTCGCAGCCATCGCAAGAATCGCGAGACCCAGCGTGACACTGTTCTTCGTCATCCCCAGCCCCCAGCCCCCAGCCCCCAACCTCTCTAACCTCTAACCTCTAACCTCTAACCTCTAACCTCATTATCTCGGCTGACTGACCACATCCACGAGCGCGGGTTCGCCAGCCTTCACCGCTTCGAGCGCCTTGCGGATCGCGGGGCCGAGATCCTTCGGGTCCGTGATCGGGCCTTCGGCGTGCACGCCCATGCTGCGGGCCAGCCCGGCGAAATCGATGTTCGGGTTGTCGATCGTCGTTCCGATGGACGCCTGCGTGACGCCGCGGTTGTGCCGGTTGGCCATGCGCTGCACGTGCATCACTTCCTGGTGGTACGCGCGGTTGTTGTGCATGACCGAGAGCAGCGGGATCCGGTGATGCGCGGCGGTCCACAGTACGCCCGGCGCGTACATCAGATCGCCGTCAGCCTGGATGGCGACAGACAACCGCCCCCGCTTCCTGTTCGCGAGCGCCGCCCCGGCGGCAGCCGGCGCGCCGTAGCCGACGCCCGCGCCGCCCGAGGAGCCGAGGAACTGATACGGTTTGTTGAAATCCCACAGACGCAATGGCCAGCGGCTCACGAAATCGACCGGCGATACGAGCGACCAGTCCGCGTCCTTGATCTGCGCCCACAATTCAGCCGAGAGGCGCGCGGTGCTGATGGGGCTCGCGTCCCATGCGTAGGCGGCCTCACTGCGGGCGCGTTCGAGCAGCCGTTGCCGGTCGGCCGCCAGCTTGCGGCCGCGTTCCTCGAACACCCGCGTGCGATCGCCGGTCGTCAGCCGCTTCACGGCTTCGATGAGCGCCGGCAACGTCGCTTCCGCGTCGGCCGCCATCGCGAGGTCGACTTCCGGATACCGCTGGATGTCCTGGTAATTGCCTTTGACGAACAAGTCGCCGGCCGTGATGCTCACGAGCTTCGCGCCCGCTTTCGTGATTGGCCTCGACGTGCGCTCGAGCTGATCGCGATACGAGTCGACCGTCCCCCAGAAGTCCGCGAGCTCGAGGCCGAGAATCACGTCCGCGCCCGAAACGAGCTCCCGCGCGCGGTCGGAGTGGTTGAGCGCATGCCGCGTCGGAAAGTTCAGCCGGCCGCTCTGGTCGACGACCGGCGCCTGCAGCGCTTCGGCCAGCTCGACGATCCGCGCCATACCTGCCTGCGTGCGCGCCGCGCGGTCGGCAACGATGACCGGCGTTTCGGCGGCGACGAGCCAGCGCGCGGCCTCAGCCACCGCCGCGGAGTCGCCTTGCGGCGGCGTGGTGCGTGTCAGCCGCGGAACGCGCGGCGCAGCATGCGACGAGACCGGATCCTCCTGGAGCGCGCCGTCGGCGACGAGGAGCACCGGCATCATCGGCGGGGTCATCGCAATCTTGTACGCGCGCACGGCGGACTCGGCGAAGTGCTGGAGCGAGGCGGGCAGATCGTCCCACTTGATGAAATCGCGGACCATCGCCGCCGCGTCCTGGACGCTGTGCGTCCACTCGACGCCGGGGCGCCGCTGCGTGGCGTCGACGGAATTGCCGGCGATGAGATAGACCGGCACGCGATCGCAGTAGGCGTTGTAGATGGCCATCGCCGCGTGCTGCAGGCCGACGGTGCCGTGGACCAGCACCGCCATCGGCTTGCCCTCGGCCTTGAAGTAGCCGTGGGCCATCGCGACGGACGATTCCTCGTGGCAGCACGTGATGAATTCAGGCGCCCGGTTGCCGCCGTAGTTGACGATCGACTCGTGCAGCCCGCGGAAGCTCGACCCCGGATTGGCGGCGACGTATTCGAGGTCGAGCGTCTTCAACACGTCCACCATGAAATCGCCGCCCGGCCGATCGGTCGTGAGCAACTCGACGCCGGCCGGATCGGCTTCCCGTGGAAGGGTCGCCGCCGTGCCCGCGGCCGGCCGTGCAGCAGGCGCGCTCTGCGGCCCGGCCCCGGCTGTCGCGCCGCCGACCAGCGCCGCACCGGTGACGGCTGCGCTCTTCAAGAATCGCCGGCGCCCTGGCGACGCCGTGCCACGCGTGAACTTGCTCATGGCGGAAGCTTACACCTGACGCGGACGGCAGTCAGCAGTCGGCAGTCGGCGGTTAGCAGTCGGCAGTCACGAGCCACCAGCCACCAGCCACGAGCCACGAGCCCCTACGCGAAGCTCCGCCCCGAGGAGACGCCCGGCGCAGGACGGTGGAGGAAAGTTGAAAAGTTCAACGTTCAAAGTAGAGAAGTAAGTTTCTGAACTTACTTTTCCACTTTCAACTTTGAACGTTGAACTTTCCTACTGGTCGAGGAGTTCGACGGCCTTGAGGATCGTCTTGCCGACGATTTCCAGGCTTCGCTGCGACACCTTGTCCATGGTGTCGGTGTTCGCGTGATGGAACTCGCCCATGCCGTCGAGGTTGGGGCCCATGCGGCCGAACCTCGCGTCCACGACGTCCACGGCCGGCACTCCGGCCCGCAGGAACGGCGCGTGATCGTCGATGATGCTGGCCTCGTACTGAAAGAAGTACTGGCCGTACCCGAGTTGCTTCGCCGCCTGCGCGATGTAATCCTGCAGCCACGCCTTTGATGTCGTCTCGCGGGCGACGCCGAGGTCCTTGTCGCCGATCATGTCGAGCAGGAAGAACCCCTTGATCCGCGGCGCCGTGCCGTTGGCAGCCAGCTTCTGGGCCAGATGGCGGCTGCCGTACAGCCCGTCGTCTCCGACGAACGACTCGAGCGCTTCCTCCAGGTCCGTCCACACGAGCCAGATCTGCATCTTCGTCTTCTGATCCTTCAGCGCATCGGCAAACGCGAGCAGAATGGCGGTACTCGACGCGCCGTCGTTTGCGCCGATGAATCCGGGCTTGAAGAGCGTGTCGTAGTGGCCGGCCAGGATGAAGATGGTTTGCTTCGGATCCGCGGTGACGTTGAACTTCCCGATGATGTTGTGGACGGCGATCGGGCCGCGGGGCGTCGTGGCCGTGAAGTCGTCGGTCTCGATCCGCGCGCCGTTCTTCGTGAGGACCTGCTTGATCGAGGTCCTGCGTCTTCTGGTGCCCGGGCGATCCCGGCCAGCGCTCGCCAAAGCCAGCCACCCGCGCCGTGTAATCGTAAGCGCCCTTCGAACTAAAGGCGTCATGCAGGGGCGCGGGCGCGGCTCCGGGAAAGTTCAAAGTCGAAAGTAGAAAGTAGAAAAATAAGCTCACAGTCGCTCTGAACTTACTTTCGACTTTGAACTTTGAACTTTGAACTTTCATCAGTGCATGCCGGACCCGCCTGAGAGCTCTTTGACGAGATCGCCGATCACGGCTTTCGCGTCGCCGAAGAGCATCCAGGTGCGGTCGGAGAAATACAGCTCGTTGTCGATGCCGGCGAACCCGGGGTTCTTGCTGCGCTTGATGGCGAAGATCGTCCGCGCCTTGTCGGCCTCGATGATCGGCATGCCGTAAATCGGGCTCGACTTGTCGGTGCGCGCCGCCGGGTTCACGACGTCGTTGGCGCCGACGACGAGCGCCACGTCGGCCTGCGGCATGTCGTGGTTGATGTCGTCCATCTCCACCAGATCCGTGTACGGGATGTTCGACTCGGCCAGCAGCACGTTCATGTGGCCCGGCATGCGTCCGGCCACGGGATGAATCGCGAACTTCACGGTGATCCCGCGCTTCTTCAGCTGATCGTACAGCTCGCGGACCTTGTGCTGCGCCTGCGCCACGGCCATCCCGTAGCCGGGGATGATCACGACCAGGCTCGCCTGCTCGAGCACCTGCGCAGCGCCTTCGACGGTCTCGGACTTGTACTGCTTCTGCTCGCCGGAGGCGCCGGCCGCCTGCACCTGCCCGAACGCTCCGAACAGCACGTTCGTGAAGGAGCGGTTCATCGCCTTGCACATGATGATGGCGAGGATCAGCCCTGACGACCCATCAAGTGCGCCCGCGGTGATCAGGAGCTTGCTGTCGAGCACGAACCCCATGGCCACCGCCGACAGCCCGGCATAGGCGTTCAGGATGGCGATGACCGTCGGCATGTCGGCGCCGCCGATGGGGAGGATGAGCAGCACGCCGAACAGCAGCGCCAGCACGACGATGACGGGAAACAGGTATGGCGCCCACGGGGCCGCAGGGTACATCGCGACCGCGGCGGCGATGCCGACCGCGGATGCGAGCAATAGCGCGTTGATCGCGTTCTGACCGGTATACGTGACGGGCCGCTGCGGCACCCACTTCACTTCCTGCAGCTTCCCCGCCGCCATCAGGCTGCCGGTGAACGTCAGGTACCCGAGGATGATTTCGACAATGAGCGCCACCATCCGGAAGGGCGTCAGCCACTCGGGACCTTCCGAGAGCCGCAGGTAGTACTCAGCGGTCCCCACGAGTCCGGCGGCGATGCCGCCGAACGCATGGGAAAGCGCCGTCCGCTGCGGCACCGCGGTGAGCGGCACGCGCGACAAGGGCACGCCGACGGCCACGCCGGCGAGCAGCGGCAGCACGATCCACAGGTGATTGACGACAACGGGCTCGGCCCAGGTCACGAGAATCGCGAGAGCGGTCGCCGCCACCCCGGCGTATACACCTTTGCGCGCCGTGTCGGGCGCGTTCATCCAGTGCAGCGCGAAGATGAACAGGACCGACGCGACGATGTAAGTCAGCTGGCCCAGCGGGCCGATCACGAGTGGCCCCCGGCGGCCTTGACGTCCTTGACGTCCTTACCGGGGGCCTTGAACATCTTGAGCATGCGATCGGTGATGAGGAATCCGCTCACGATGTTGGTCATCGAGGCGAACAGCGCGATCGCGCCGAGAATGCGGATCCGAATCGGGTTGTCGCCGCCGGCCATGAGAATCGCTCCGACGATCGAAATGGCGGAGATCGCGTTCGTCAGCGACATGAGCGGCGTGTGCAGCAGCCGCGAGACGCGCCGGATGACGCCCAGCCCGATGATGGAGGCCAGGACGAACACGAACAAGGTCGACCAGAAGTCTTGGCTCACGAATTGTCCTTCTGCAGGGCGTCGCGGGTGCGCGCGTGCTTCACCTCGCCGTCGTGCGTGATGACGGCGCCCTGCTGGATGTCGTCGCTGAAATCGAGGACGAACGCCTTGTCCTTCGTGAACGCCTGCACGAACGCCGTCAGGTTGCGCGAGAACAGCAGGCTCGCGTGATACGGCACCGTGGCCGGCAGGTTCAGCGGTGCGAGAATGGTGACGCCGCCGACGTGGACGGTCTCGCCCGGCTTCGACAGCTCGCAGTTGCCGCCGCCGTCGGCCGCCAGATCCACGATCACCGATCCCGGCTTCATCGTCTTCACGACGTCGGCGGAGATGAGCCGCGGCGCGAACACGCCGCCAATCAGCGCCGTCGTGATGATGACGTCGCACTGGGCGCATTCGGCGGCGAGGAGCTCGGCCTGGCGTTTGCGGTCCGCCTCGGACAGCTCCTTGGCGTAGCCGCCGCCCGCCGCCGCGCTCTCGCCGAGCTCGATGCCGACGTATTTCGCGCCCACGCTCTCGATCTGCTCTTTCACCTCGGGCCGGACGTCGGTGGCCACGACGTTCGCGCCGAGGCGCTTCGCCGTCGCGATGGCCTGCAGGCCCGCGACGCCGGCGCCGATCACGAAGACCTTGGCCGGAAACACCATCCCGGCCGCGGTCGTGAGCATCGGGAAGTAGCGGTTCAGCTCCACGGCCGCGAGCAGGACGCCCTTGTAGCCGCCCAGGTTCGCCATGGACGAGAGCGTGTCCATCGACTGCGCGCGCGTGGTGCGGGGGATCGCGTCCGTCGCGAAGGCCGTGATCTTGCGCGCAGCAAGGGCGCGCACCGCGGCAAGATGGCGAAGCGGCATCAGCGAGCCGACGTAAATCGCCGCCGGCCGCATCCACGCCGACCTCTGTCCGCCGTCGGCGCGGTCAGCCTCATCTTGAGGACCAGGTCGGCCGCACCAAGCAGTGCCGCCGGGATCGGCCGACCACGCGCACTCCCAGTTTTCTGTATTCCTCGTCGCCGAACCCAGCGCGCGTCGCCAGCTCCGGCCTGTATCGCGATCTCATACCCGGCCTGCGTCAGTTTCTTGCAGGATTCGGGCACGAGGGCTACCCGTCGTTCGCCGGGAGCAGTCTCCCTCGGCACAGCGATGCGCACGTCTCACGCCTCCGTGGACCTGAATCATACCTGCTT
>CAVWHY010000005.1:0-460390 GCA_963754955.1 uncultured Acidobacteriota bacterium | reverse complement strand
CGGGGTCCCGCAGATCGAAGTCGCGTTCGACATCGACGCGAACGGCATCGTCAACGTGTCGGCGAAAGATCTGGCGACGGGCAAGGAACAGAAGATCACGATCAGCGGCACGGGCGGGTTGTCGAAGGACGAGGTCGATCGTCTCGTGAAAGAGGCGGCCAGCCACGCGGGAGAGGACCAGGCCAGGCGCGACTTGATCGACGCGCGCAATCAGGCGGACTCGCTGGCCTACCAGGCGGAGAGGACCGTGTCCGACAACCGCGATCGGCTGCCCGCGGGCGAGGTGGCGCGTCTTGAAACGGCGATCGCCGCCGCCAGGAAAGCCGCGGAGAGCGAAGACCTCGCGGCGATCAGGAAAGCGACGGAGGACCTGCAGAAGGCCGCCCACGCCGTGGGCGAGCTGCTCTACAAGGGTTCGAGTGGATCGAGTGGGTCAGGCAATGCGAGTGGTTCAACTGGTTCGGGCGGCTCGGGCGTGAAGGACGCCGAGGTCGTCGACGCGGAATACGCCGAGAGCGTCTAACACTTTCATTATCTAAAGGAGCACATCATGACTATCGTTCGCTGGGATCCGTTTCGCGACTTTGGTTTCACCACCGGCAACTCCTGGGTGCCGCCCGTCGACATCTACCAGACCGGCGAGCACGAGCTGGTGCTCAAGGCCGAACTGCCCGACCTCACGCGCGAGGAGATCGACATCACCGTCGAGAACTTCGTGCTGACGCTCAAAGGCGAGAAGAAGCTCGCCGGCGACGTCAAGGAAGAGCAGTTCCACCACATGGAACGGAGCTATGGCTCGTTCAGCCGCTCCTTCTCGCTGCCGAGGACCGTGGACGCGAGCAAGGTGTCGGCCGACTACAAGAACGGCGTGCTGACCGTCCGGCTCCCGCTGCGCGAGGAAGCCAAGCCTCGCCAGATTAAGGTCGACGTCGCGGCGTAACGGTCCGGGTCGGTAAGGTCGGGTGGGTCTGGTAGGTCGGGTGGGCCGGGCAGGTATCTGCCCGGCTTGCCCGGCCAGCCAGACCTGCCGCCCTTTTCTGGTTTCGTCCCCGCGTGCTACGCTCTATTCTCGTCATGGACGACGTGAGCGAACTTATCGAACCCGACGCCGACGGCCCGGAGATCCCGTCCGAGCCGGCGCCGCCGATTGAGAGCCGGTTTCTCTTTGTCGACGTGGCGGCGCTCCGCGCCAAGCAGTTGCGGCGTGGAGCACGGCCCAGGGTCGTCGCCGAAGAAGGCCCCCTGCCGCACAAGGCCGAACGCCTGGCCATGGAAGAAGTCCGGCGCGGCCTGGTCTATTACAACGTGGTGGCACCCAAGGTCGAAGCGGGGGAGGGCGGAGCGTGACCGATATTCAGCAGCTGATCGTCGGTGTCGTGCAGGGGCTGGCGTCGAGCACCGTGTTCATCCTGGCGCTCATGATCGGTTTCTGCGTCGTCGTGGGCTTCACCAAGCTGAAGAAGACATCCGGGGGCGTCATGGTCATCAAGAGCCTGGACGAACAGATGACCCACAAGCCCATGGAATACCTCATGCCGGGCGACCCGCGCGGGCCTGCCGACCAGCTGCATTCACCGGAACTTGTGGAGGCCGCCGCCCGTAAATAGGGGTATGTTGTGCCTGCTGTTCGGCATCCTGTTTTTCCCGATCGTCCTGCCGTTCCTGATCCTCCGATTCGTCCTGAAGCTCCTGTTCACCATCGTCATGGTGCCGTTCGTGCTGTTGATGGTGGTGGGCGCGCTGTTCATGGCGTTTGCCGGCGTCCTGCTGGCGCTGTTCTCCCCGCTGTTGCCGCTGGCGTTCGTCGCGCTGATCATCTGGGCGATCACGCGACACTCTCGGGCTGCCAGCGTAATCCCAGGTTGATGATGCGCTGCAGCAGGGCTTCGTAGCTCACGTCCTGCTTCTCCGCTGACGCCGCGAAGTCTTCTCCGCGCGCAATCTGGGGGTTCGGATTCGCTTCGAGCACCCACACATTTCCCGCCTCGTCCAGTCGCAGGTCGATTCGCGCGTAGCCGCTCAGCTCGAGCGCCCGGTACGCCCGCTTGCACAGGTGCTGGATCTCGCTGATCTTGGCCTCAGGCAGGTCCGTCGTGGGTCCGCTGTCGATGCCGTATTTCTTCTGGTACTTCACGCTCCACTTGACGCGATCGGTGGCGATCCGCTTGGCGCCCTCGGGCATGTTCTTGAAGAACAGCTCCCAGACCGGCAGCGCCTGGAGCGCCTGGTTGCCGATGATGCCGACGTAGAGCTCGCGGCCCTCGATGTATTGCTCGACGATGGCGGCGGTGCCGATGCTCTCGTGGATGAAGGCGACGCGCTCCTTGAGCTTCTCGTCGCTCTCCACGACCGACGCCTGGGAGATGCCGATGGACGCCTCCTGCGTCAGCGACTTCACGATCAGCGGGAACGTCAGGCGCTTGGGCCGGCGAATCGGACGGCCGATGCGGAATACCTCGGACTCCGGCACGTGGATGCGGTGGTAGGCCAGGAGCTTCTTCGAGAGCGACTTGTCGCGCGCCAGCAGCAGCCCGCGCGGATTGCAGCCGGTGTACGACAGCTTCAGCAGCTCGAGGTGGCTCACGACGTTCTGGTCGAAGATCGTGACGTCGTCGAAGCCTTCCAGCAGGTTGAAGGAGATATGCGGCTTCCACTCCTCCGATGCGCGGCGGATGTCGCCGAGGTCGTCGTGCACGGGCAGCGGCCGGACCTCATGGCCCATCGCCGTCAGCGTCGAGACGACGTCGTACTCCGTGCGCCAGGGCGCGGCGGTGATGTCGGTGCCCTCTTCGATGGTGTCCGGCGGCACGAGGTGCCGGTGCATGAGCGCCAGGACGCGCAGTTTGTTGACGCTCACACCGCCACCCGATGCCGGCCGCTGTGCAGGTAGTTCATCGTCTGCACGGTGAGGAAGACGATGAAATCGAGGCGCGTGGCCTCTTCTGTGTCCATAAGGCGAAGGTTCAGCTCGCGGCAGCGCTCGACGATTTTCTCGATCAGCTGATCGATCGTGTACTGGTAGCTGTCGGTGAAGCTGGCCACCGTGGCGCGCACCTCGCGCCTGATCTTGCGGACGAAGCGGGCGGCCGTCTGATTCTTCGCGTACGCGGGCGACGAGGAGAACAGGTTCTGCAGGTCGCTGTCGTAGAAGTCGGGGTGATCGAGCCCGTAGTGCTCGCGCTTCTTCCGGTAGTGCTCGCCCAGCGTCTTGCGGAGGCGAGGCAGCGGATCGACCAGGCGCGTGGACCGCACGCTCGGCCGGCGGCTGCGCCAGCTCGCGCATCAGGCGATCCATGTATTCGAGCTTGCGCTGCGCCGGCCAGCCCGCGAATCGCGTCGTCCAATGCGATTGCGGATCGAGCCAGACGGCGAACGTCTCGGCGAAGTCCTCGTCCGGATGGCTCTGCGCGTACCAGTGATCCAGGTGCTGGACGAAGCTCTTGCTGTAGGGTTTCGGCGTGTAGTACTCGGGGTAGGGCGTCGCCGGGTTGCCGAACAGCCGGCGCCTCGTCGGCCGTCGTCTGAGCGCGTATGCGTTGTCGATCGCGTGGCCGACCTCGTGGCGCAGGATCTTCAGGCACGTCGGCTGCGTCGCCGCCTTCCACTTCGAGCATCTGCGCCAGCTCGAGCTTTTCGAGCCGCGGGTGCGCGAGGTAGAACGGGATCGCGATGCCGGGCACGCCGTCCGGCGTGAACCACTCGTCGGACAGCCAGTAATGCGGCCGGAACCTGACGCCGCGCGCCTCGAGCTCGCCGCTGACCATGGCGATGCGCGCTTCGAGCTCGGTCCCCTCGATGCGGAGGTCGAGATCGCACATACGGATCTCGAGCAGCTTGTCGTCGCCGAGCGTCGTCCAGTCGGACGGCGTCAGCGGCTCGCGGTCGGCGGCGCCTGCATCCACCATTCGGTATCGCGTTCGTATGCGTCGGCCATCCGGAGCAGCGTCGCTTCGTCGAACCGGCGTCCCGTGAGCTGGAATCCGACGGGCAGGCGGGGCGATGAGGCGGTGAAGCCGCACGGAATGCTGACGGCCGGAAGCCCCGCCAGGTTCGCGCTCACGGTGAACACGTCGCCCAGGTACATCTGCAGCGGATCCGACGTTCGCTCGCCCAGTTTGAAGGGCGGCGTCGGGCTGGTCGGCATCGCCACGACATCGGCGCTCTCAAACGCGCGGTCGTAGTCGCGCAGAATCAGCGTGCGCACCTGCTGCGCTTTGACGTAATACGCGTCGTAATAGCCCGCGCTCAAGCACGTAGGTGCCGAGCATGATGCGTCGTTTCACCTCGGCGCCGAAACCCTTCTCGCGCGTCCGCGAGTACATCGCGCCCAGCTCGCCCTGTGTGTCCCGAAGGCCGTACCGCACGCCGTCGTAGCGCGCCAGGTTCGAGCTCGCTTCCGCGGTCGCCACGAGGTAGTACACGGGGATCGCGTACTTCGCGTGCGGCAGCTCGATGTCCACCAGCGTCGCGCCGCGCGCCGTCGAACGTGTCGAGCGCCGTCCTGAAGGCGGCCGCGACGTCGGGGTCGACGCCGTTTTCGATGAGCGCGCCACGGGACGCCGATCCGGGTGCCGCGCACGTCGCCGGTCAGCGCCGACTGCGTAGTCCGCGACCGGTTCGCTCGCCGTCGTCGCATCGGCCGCGTCGAGGCCCGCGATCGTTTCGAGGGCGATGGCGGCGTCGCGGGCGCGGTGCGTCAGCGGACCGATCTGGTCGAGCGAGGAGCCGAAGGCGAGCAGCCCGTATCGCGAGACGCGGCCGTAGGTCGTCTTGAGACCCAGCACGCCGCACATGGCCGCCGGCTGCCGAATCGATCCGCCGGTATCCGAGCCGAGCGCCAGCGGCGTTAGGCCCGCGGCGACGGCGACAGCCGATCCGCCGCTCGACCCGCCGGGGATGCGATCGAGCGCCCAGGGATTGCTCGACGGGCCGAACGCCGAGTTCTCGGTGGACGAACCCATGGCGAATTCGTCGCAGTTGGTCTTGCCGACGATCACCGCGCCGGCACGGGTGAGGCGCGACACGACGGTGGCGTCGTACGGTGGAACAAACTCTTCGAGGATTTTCGACGAAGCCGTCGTGCGCACGCCCTTCGTGCAGATGTTGTCCTTGAGCGCGACGGGGACGCCCGCAAGCGGAGCGTCGCGAAACTGGTCGCGATCCCGATCGATCACGGCAGCGCGCGCCAGCGCCTCGTCCGCCGTGACGGTGTTGAACGCGTGCAGTGAGCCGTCGGCCGCCGCGATCCGATCCAGCGACTCGCGGCACACGTCCACGGCGGATCGCCGGCCCGATCGGATGGCGTCGCGGATGTCGGTGAGCGTACTAACCAATGACGCGGGGCACTTTGAAGAAGCCGCCGCCGGCCCGTGCGGCCCCCGCGGCACGGTCGCGTTCCGGCGCGTTCCCGAACACCTCGTCGGCGCCAAGCGAGGGCCTGACCTCGTCGGGGCGGTCGGCGCCCCGGCTCGCCACGCCGTAGGCGGTGGGCGGGACACCGCTCGTGTCGAGCTGCTGGAGCTCGCCCGCGTACGCGAGGATGTCGCCCAACTGACGCGCAAACAACTCGACTTCGCCCGGTTCCAGCTCGAGGTGGGCGAGCGCCGCCACAGCTTCGACCTGCGCTCTCGTCAGTACGGGCATGGCAAATGCTAGCATGGCGCCCGTGGGGGGCTGGGGGCTAGGGGCTGGGGGGGTTAGAGGTTGGGGGCAGGGAAATGATCCGGCCGGCCGCGGTCGCAGGCACGTGGTATCCCGGAACGGCTTCGGGCCTCGCGGCTGCCGTTGATGCGCACATGGCTCACGCCACACGCGACGTGGAGGGCGGGCTCGTCGCGCTGATTGTGCCCCACGCGGGCCTGATGTACTCGGGGCCTGTCGCTGCGCACGCCTACCGGTTGCTGGCCGGCCGTTCCTTCGACCTCGCCGTGATCGTGGGGCCGTCGCATTTCGTCAGTTTCGACGGCGTCGCCGTGTACCCCTCGGGAGGATTCGACACGCCGTTCGGAGTGGTTCCGATCGACGCGGGCTGCGCGGCAACGCTCGCGGAGGTGTCGGCGGTTGTCCGCGAACACCCGCCGGCCCATGCACGCGAGCACTCCATCGAGATGCAGCTCCCGTTCGTCTGCCGGCTCGCGCCCGGATTACCTATCGTGCCGCTCGTCATGGGGCGGCAGACCGCGGCCACGGCGGATGCGCTCGGGGACGCGCTGGGCGTCGTGTGTCGGGGCCGCCGGGCGCTGCTGGTGGCGAGCACCGATCTGTCGCACTACCACGATGCGCACGAGGCCGCGCGCCTCGACGCGGTGGTCATCGACCGGGTCTCGCGCTTCGACGCCGAAGGCCTGCAGGCGGCCCTCGACGCCAACCCCGAACATGCGTGCGGCGGGGGACCGGCGATTGCCGTCATGCGGGCCGCGCGGCACCTGGGCGCGCGCGACGCGGTGGTGCTGCAGTACGGCGATTCCGGCGACGTGTCAGGGGACAAGTCCGCCGTGGTCGGATATCTGGCGGCCGCGCTCGGAAACTTCCCGTGATCACCCGGACGGGCAAGGACGAACGCGCGCGGCTGCTCCGGATCGCTCGACAGGCGATTGAGGCTCACGTCAGCAGGCAGTCGCCAGTCGGCGGTCAGCAGTCGGCGGTCGGCAGTCCGCAGTCGGCAGGGCCGCCGGACGATGCTGAGGCGGATGCGATCGTCGACCGTCGTGCGGGTGTATTCGTCACGATTTATCACGCCGGCGAGCTGCGCGGCTGTATCGGTCACATCGAAGCCGATCAGGCGCTGCAGGTCAGTGTCGCTCGCTGCGCGGTGGCCGCGTGCAGCGAAGATCCCCGATTCCCGGCCGTCAGCGCCTCGGAACTGCCGCAGATCCAGTTGGAGATCTCGGTGCTCGGACCCATGGAACCGGTGGCCGGCCCGTCTGACGTGGAAGTCGGCCGGCACGGGCTGCTGATCGAGAAGGGACGGCACAGCGGCCTCCTGCTTCCGCAAGTGGCCGCTGAGCGCGAGTGGGACGCGGCGATGTTCCTGTCACAAACGTGCCGGAAGGCCGGCCTGGCCGCCGACGGCTGGCGGCATGGCGCGGACGTGTGGCGGTTCGAAGCCGACGTCTTCGGCGACGAGCCGGCTCACTGACCGAGCTGCTGATCGAGAATCCGGCCGTCGGCGTCCACGCGGACGGTCGCGCCGAACAGGTTTCCGCGGCCCACCCGCTGATCGATCGTCATGCCGCTGGCGAATCGCATGTCGGTCCATTTGACGGTCACCACCGCGGTCCGCTGATCGAGGACCCATCGGGCCGCCGGGTAGCGCGAAAACCCGAGAAACGTCTGCGCCAGCGGTGCCGCGGCCGCGGCCTTGACCGTCGGCGTCCATTGATCCGGGTACCGGATCGTGACGCGCCATGGGGCTTCCCCCGCCTCGGCGGGGCGCCGCAGCGTGGCGTCGAGCACGTCGATGTCGTGCAGTTCGTAGGCGTTCGACAGGCGCGCGATCAGACGCCACTTGAACGGCGAAAGAAACGTCGGCATGGCGGTCAGGTCCGCGAGGCACCGGCTGGCGCCGCCCGGCATCGACGCGAGTGCCGGAACCTGGATCTGTTCACGGGGCCAGCGGGCCAGGAGCGGCCGCTCCGTGTTGGCGGGGTCGCACGGCTGCGGCATGAGCGGGCCGAACACGCGCGGCGCGAGGGCGATGGCTTCGTGCCGGGCGACCACGCGCACGCCGTAGTTGGCCGCCATGAGCGCAAGGACAATGGCGGCATTGCGGCGTCGCGAGGCTTCCGACGCCTGCCCGAACAGGAGGCCGGCGAACAGGGCGGCAATCAGGTACACGTCGACGATCGGCATCAGGTCGGCGGCGAACCAGTGCCAGTCGAACGGACTCAGAAGGCGCGTGCCGTACGACGTCGGGAAGTCCATCAGGATGTGGCACAGCACGCCGAGGGCGGACACGGCGAAGAGCATCGCGAACGTCGCGCTGGGACCTTCGCCGGGCCGCACGCCTTTGCGATCGGTGTAGCGCTGGATGGCCCAGACGATCCCGGCAGTCAGTGCCGCGAGGCCGATGATTCCGAGCGGACCGTGCGTCGGACCTCTGTGCCACTGGAGGTACGCAGACCCGCCGCGCGCCGCGGTGACGATGTCGACATCGGGTGCATTCGACGCGAGAACGAGCGCTGTCGTCGTGCCGCGGCCGGCCCGGCCGAGCGGCGTCCGGCCAAGCGTCACGGCGAACAGGGTGTGAGTCAGGTTGTCCATTGAATGAGGCCAGGAGCCGTCCCGTTGGTAATATACCCGGATGCCACGCAGCCGCCGCGGCGCTCTCCTGGTCGTGATGCTCGCGATCGTGTTGGTGCCCTCGCCGGCGTCCGCCTGGGGCTTCGCAGCCCACCGCTACATCATGCGGCGCGCGATCGAGATCCTGCCCGCCGAGCTCAAACCGTTCTTCCAGCAGCACCGCGACGAAGTCGTCATGCGCGTCGTCGATCCGGATCTCTGGCGGAACGTGGGCTGGGAGGACGATCCCAATCATTTCGTGAACTTCGGTGCCCCGGAACTCGGGCCCTTTCCGTTCACGGGATTTCCTCGAGAGCAGGGCGCGGCGCTCGAGAAGTTCGGCGCAGCTGCGCTGAAGCGGCTCGGGACGCTGCCGTGGCGCGCCGACGAGGAGTTCGGCAATCTGCGCAGGGCCTTTGAAGGATTCAAGCGCGGAAGTCAGTACGGGGCCGGCGACGCGGTGCTGTTTGCCTCGGTGGCGTCACATTATCTGCAGGACGCGCATCAGCCGCTCCACGCCTCCAACAACTACGACGGCCAGCTGACGGGGCAGCGGGGCATCCACTCGCGGTTCGAGCGCGACCTGGTCGAAAAATTCGAGGCGAGGCTGACCGTTGCGCCGGCCGCACCGCGCGCCGTCCCGTCGGCTCGCGACGCCGCCTTCGACGCGCTGCTCGCCAGCCACCGGGTGGTGGATTCGCTGTTGCGGGCCGATAAGGAAGCGATCGGCAACAGGGACGTATACGACGATGTCTACTTCGAGGCATTTTTCATGAGGGTGAAGCCGATGCTCGAGGAGCGGCTCGCGTCCGCCATCACCGCCACCGCGTCGCTCGTGCTCAGCGCGTGGGAGCAGGCCGGAAAGCCGGATCTCAGAAACGGCGAGACGCGGCCCGTTCAGCGGGTCCAGCGGGCTCAAGCGGCACAGCAGGCTCGTTGATGAAGCTTCGCGACCTGGCCGACCAGCTGCAGTGCCGCCTCGAAGGCGGCGCCGCTTCGAACCCCGGCGACATCGAGATCCACCGCGTGTCGGGCATCGAGCACGCGCAACCCGGCGACCTGACGTTCCTGGACAACCCCCGGTACGGATCGTTTCTGGGCACGACGCGGGCGTCGGCGGTCATCGTGTCGGCGGCCCAGGCTATCCCCGAAGGCGCCGCGCTCGGCGTGCTGCGCAGCGGCACGCCGTACATCGCGTTCGCGCGGGCCGTGGCGCTGTTCGCGCCGCCGTCGACGCAGAAGCCGGGCGTCGATCCGCTGAGCAGCGTCGCGACCGACGCCACGATTGGATCCGGTGCGTCGATCGGGCCGTTCGTCACGGTGGGGGCGGGCGCGTCCATAGGCGCCCGCACCATCGTCTTCCCGCAGGCGGCCATCGGCGCCGGCGTCCGAGTCGGCGATGATTGCCTCGTCTACGCCCACGTCTCGCTCCGGGACCGCGTGGTCATCGGCCACCGCGTCATCCTGCACGACGGCGTCGTGATCGGAAGCGACGGCTTCGGGTTCGCGAAGCAGGCCGACGGCACGCATTTGAAGATCCCGCAGACGGCCGGCGTCGTCATCGAAGACGACGTCGAGATCGGCGCCAACTCGACGATCGATCGGCCCGCGGTCGGCGAGACGCGGGTTCGCGCCGGCACCAAGATCGACAACCTGGTGCACATCGCGCACGGCGTCAGCGTGGGTCAGCGCGTGATTTTTGCGGCGCAGGTCGGTGTGTCGGGCAGCACGGTCGTCGAGGACGATGTGATTCTCGCAGGGCAGGTCGGCGTGGCGGGACACCTGCGGCTGGGCAAGGGTGTGATGGCGACGGCCCAGAGCGGGATTCCGGGCTCCATCGAGGCAGGCCAGTACGTGTCGGGCTCACCGGCCATGCCGCACCAGGACTGGCTGAAGGCGTCGGCAGCGTACCGGCAGCTTCCGGCGCTCAGAAAACGCGTTGCGGAGCTCGAGCATCGCATCGCCGAACTCGAGGAGAAACTCGAAGAATGTCGGTCGCGGCTGAATCCACAGACTCCCCGGAATTCCTGATCCGGCACGCGGCAGGTGTCGCGTGCCGGCTGTTCGTTGCGTTCGTCGTCGTTGTCATGGCGGGGGCCGGACGGGCAGGCGCTCAACAGCCCGGTCCGCGCCCCGTGGACAGCATCTCGCCGGACAAGGCCGAGTTCCTGCCGCGAACCAACTTCCATCTGACGGCCAACACGCTGAGCGGCGGCGATCCCCGATTCACCTGGGACGCGCGCTGGGGCGGGAGCGCCGACGTGCTCGATTACCATTTCGGCCGCCTCGGGATCGTCGGGGACTACGAGGCCGTGGTCGGCAGCGAGCGGAAGAACTTCGACGTCAACCAGGGCCTCTACATTCTCGAGGCGTCCACCTCCGGGCGCCACAACGAGGACGAATTCGCGCTCGTGTTTCACCACGTGTCGCGACACGTGACCGATCGGTTGAAGCCGAAGCCGACGGCATGGAACGTCCTCGAGGCGCGGTATCTCCGTAACTTCCACTTCAGCGGCACGACGATCGCGTTGGTCGCCGCTGCGGGAAACGTCGTCACGCACGTGGACGTGGACTACACGTGGAACCTGAATTTCGACGTCGACGTTCGACGTGCCGTCAAGCCGCGGCTGGACGTCTACGCGCGCGGACTGGGGGACACGTTCGGCGTGGACCCCGCCATCAAGGGACGCACGCAGGCGCAGCACTCCGGCCGGTTCGAGGGGGGCGTGCGGTTCAACGCGCGCAGCGCCGCGCTCGAGTTGTTTGCCGGCGTCGAGCACCGCATGGACGCGGATTTACAAAATTACCTGCCGCTGACGTGGGGCATCATGGGATTCCGCCTGGTGAACAAGTGAGTTGGGGGATAATGCCGGAGAGGACACCCCGATGACCAGACCGAGGGCGGTTCGACGGGTCGCGCGTGCGGTGTCGCTGGCGTGCGTGCTGGCGCTCGGCACCGCAGCCGTGTCGGCGGCGATCCGGCCTCCCCGGCTGGCCTACGAAATCGCCACACTGCCCAACGGCCTGACGGTCGTCCTCGAAGAGGATCACTCCGTACCCGTCGTCCATCTGCAGCTCACGATGCACGTGGGCTCGAAGAACGAGAAGCCGGGACGCACGGGGTTCGCGCATCTATTCGAACATCTCATGTTCAAGGGCTCGAAGAACGTCGAGTCCGAAGGCCACACGTCGATGATTGCCTCGGTCGGCGGGCAGAGCAACGCCTACACGACCGACGACGAAACAGTTTTCTGGGAAACGGCGCCGTCGCAGTACCTGCCGCTCATGCTGTGGCTCGAGGCGGATCGGCTGGCCACGCTGCGGATCGACAAGGACACGTTCGCGAACGAGCGTGAAGTCGTGAAGGAAGAGCGGCGGCTCCGCATCGACAACCAGCCGTACGGGCGGCTCAACGAGATCATCTACGAGAACACGTTCACCACGCACCCCTACAAGCACCCGACGATTGGCAGCATGGCGGATCTCGAAGCTGCGAGCGTGGACGACGTGCGCGATTTCTACAACACGTTCTACGTGCCGGAGAACGCCACGCTGACGCTGGTCGGCGACATCGATTCGGCGCAGGCCCTTCAGCTGGCGAACCAGTATCTCGGCCGCGTGCCGAAGGCCGCGAAGCCGGTGCCGAGGGACATCCCCAAAGAGCCGCCGCAGACGGCCGAGCGGCGTCTGACGCTCCCGACGCCCTGGCCGCTGCCGGCCGTGGTGGTCGCGTACCACATCACCTACGACGGACATCCCGATTCGTACCCGCTGCACATCGCGGGGAAGGTGCTCTCCGACGGCCAGAGCTCTCGCATCTACAAAAAGCTCGTCTACGACAGCTCGCTCGCGGTCGCGGCGTTCGGCGGGCCGAACCTGATCGAGGATCCGAACCTCTTTTACGCCGTGGCGATCGTGTCGCCCGGGCGCACACCCGCGCAGGCGGCGGACGCGCTGATTGCCGAGTTCGAACGGCTCAAGAGCGAGCCCGTCAGCGAGCGCGAACTGCAGCGCGCGAAGAACCAGTTCTCGCGCGACTACATCCTCGGACGCGAATCTGACGAGCAGAAGGCGCGCCAGCTATCCCATGCCGTGGTGATTCACCACGACATCAAGACCGCCGACGGAGAGTGGGACATCTTCCAGAGCCTGAAGGCCGCCGACGTGCAGCGCGTGGCGCGCACCTATTTCACCACGCAGAATCGTACGGTCCTGACGCTGATGCCATCGGGAAAGCCTGCGGCCCAATGACACAGTCCACGTGCGTGGCGAGGGAGGCACACAGGGCACAATTGTTCCGGTCTCTCCGTAATCTGTGCTTCTGTGGCTTCGTCTGCACGCTCGCAGCGGGGCCGGCTCGAGCGCAATCTGTCGCGTGGCCGCAGGAATTTCCGCCGCGGCCGCTCGCGGCCCGCAGCGTCGCGTTTCCGCCGTACCAGATGCAGACCCTCCCGAACGGTCTGCAGGTGATGGTGGTCCTCCATCACGAGCAGCCGGCCGTGAGCATGCGCCTGCTGATCCGGGCAGGCAGCGCGGCCGATCCGAAGTCGAAGACGGGCCTCGTGCACCTCACGTCCTCGCTGCTCGATCAGGGCACCGAGGGGCCGCGGGCGACATCTGCCGAGGAGTTCAACGACGCCATCGACTTCATCGGGGGCGTCGCTGGCGCCGGCGCGGGCAGCGATCTCTGCTACCTGAACATGGTCGTGATGAAGGACAGCTTCGACGCGGGTCTTCGGATGCTGTCCGACATGGCGCGGCATCCGGCGTTCGCCCAGGCGGAAATCGATCGCCAGCGCCAGCAGCTCCTGTCGTCCCTGCAGGTCAGCTTCGACGATCCGGGCTTCATCGCCAACGCCGTCTTCGATCGCCTGGTGTACGGCTTCCACCCGTACGGGCTGCCGCAGACCGGCACGCCCGAAACGATTGCGAGCCTGACGCGCGACGACGTGATCGCGTTTCATCGTCAGCACTTCGTGCCGAACAACGCGATCCTCGCCATCGTCGGCGACGTGACAGCCGACGAAGCATTCGTGGCGGCCGGGAAGGTGTTCGGCGACTGGGAGCGGCGGGACGTGCCGGCCCGGACGATCATCGACCCGCCGATGCCGACCCGGCGTGTCGTCATCGTCAACAAGCCGGATTCGGTGCAGACCGAAGTGCGCGTCGGCAACATCGGCATCCCGCGGAACCACCCGGACTACATGGCCGTCAACCTGGCCATCCGGATCCTGGGCGGCGAGGGCAGCAACCGCCTGCATCAGGTGCTGCGCACGGCGCGCGGGCTGACCTACAGCGCGCAGGCAAATTTCGACACGTTCAAGGACAGCGGCGACTTCCAGGCCGAAACCACGACCCGCACCGAAGCCACCGGAGAGGTGCTCCGGCTGATCGTGGACGAGTTCTGGCGGCTCCAGCGCGAGCGCGTCAGCGAGCGAGAGTTGTCCGACGCCAAGGCATACCTCACGGGCAGCTTCCCGCTGACGATCGAAACGCCGGACGCGATCGCGCTGCAGGTGCTGAACGTGATGTTCTACGGGCTGCCGATCGAACAGCTCCAGAACTTCCGCGAGCGCGTGAACGCCGTGACCGTGGACGACATCCAGCGCGTGGCCCGGCTGTACCTCAAGCCCGATCGGCTCTCGGTCGCGCTGGTGGGGAATGCCGCGGCCTTCGCCGACCAGCTGAAGGGAGTCGGTTTCGGATCCTTCGAAACCGTCGAGATCGGCAGCCTCGATCTCTCGGCTGTCGACTTCAAGAGTGCGGGCCGACGAAACGGTCCTTGACCCGCGTCCTGCTGTCCTGCGGCGAGCCGTCGGGCGACCTGTACGCCGGCGCGCTGACCCGCGAACTCCGCGCGCTGCAGCCGGACATCGACGTCTTCGGCCTCGGCGGTCCCGCATTCACCGCCGCGGGCGGGCGGCCGGTAGCTGACTATCGGGGCCTGTCTGTCACCGGACTCACCGAACCCATCGCGAGGATTCCGCAGTTCATGGCGGCGCGCCGCAGCGTGCTCAAGGCCGCCCGCGCGACGCGCCCCGACGTGTTCGTGCCCATCGATTTCTGGGGGTTCAACCACAAACTGGCGCGAAGCCTCGGCCGGCTGGACGTTCCCGTCGCGTATTACGTCAGCCCGCAGCTGTGGGCGTCGCGGCCATGGCGTCTGAAGACGATGCGCGAGATCGCGAGGCGTGTCCTCGTGATCTTTCCGTTCGAGGAAGCCATCTACCGGAAGGCGGACGTGCCGGTGGAGTTCGTCGGGCACCCGCTCGTCGACCTGGCGAAGCCGTCGCGATCGCGCGCGGAATTCCTGGCGGGCCTGGCGCTGCAGGCGGCGGCGCCCACCGTGGCGATTCTGCCCGGCAGCCGCCCGGGAGAAGTGTCGCGCATTCTGCCGGACCTCGTGGCGGCGGCGACGCTCGTCCGTGCCCGGGTACCCGGCGTCCAGTTCGTCGTCGCGCGCGCGCGCGAACCTGGATGATGCGCTGTTCGCGATCCTGCAGAAGCGAGCTGCCGCAGGCGGTCACCGTGGCAGCCGACACCGATACGGTGCTGGCGTCCGCCGACGTCGCGCTGACGGCGTCGGGCACGGCAACCGTGCAGGCCGCGCTGCACGACACGCCGATGATCATCGTGTATCGCGTCTCACCGTGGACATACCGGCTGGGCCGGCATCTGCTCAACGTCGACACGTTCGGGATGGTGAACCTGATTGCGGGCAGCCGGATCGTGCCCGAGCTGATTCAGGACGCGTTCACTCCGGAGGCCGTTGCCGCGCGAAGCCGTATCGATGCTGACCGACCGCGAGCGCGCAGCGCAGATCAGGAAGGGTCTTCGCGATGTGCGTGAGCGCCTCGGCGGCGGCGGCGCGAGCCGCCGGGCCGCTGAGACGATCCTGGCGCTCACACGTCGATAATGGGCCCCGGCATAGGCGGCGCGGGCGGCGCCGGCGGCGAGTTCCGCTGCTTGCGGCGGAGCGCGATGACAATCGCCACGCACACGGTCCAGGCGGGCACGAGATCAGCGACCGGCACGACCTCGAGGACGAACGTCGGCAGCAGCAGCGGATGAAACCCAATCAGGCGCCAGGTCAGCAGCATTGCCGCGACGTCGAGGATCTCGTCGGCGAACGCCCAGCCGATTGGTCCGATCGCGAGCTGCAGGACGTCCACGACGGCGGCCACGGCGTAAGCGGCCCAGATGCGTTGGCGCGTGAGCACCGGGGAATGCGACGTCACGCGTCCTCGCCTGTGGGACGGGCGAGCTGCCGCTCGAGCTCGGCGATAGCCTGCGCCAGCATCTGCCGGTGCGCGCCCGTGCGAGCGTTCGCCATGTCGCCCCTGGCGCGCATGAGCGCCAGCTCGAGCGTGCGGCGGCGTTCGCCGGCGGCGCGTTCCTCTGCCGTGAGCTCGCGGCGAACGGTCTGCCGCCGTTCGGCTTCGGCCTGCTGGAACTCGACGTCCTTGCTCTCGAAACCTCGCGCCATGTCCCGCTCACCATATTGTACGCGCTGGTTCCACGCGCGCTGATCGTACGAAGGCTGCGCTAGAGTTAGGCATGCCGTCCGTCGAGTTCAGGGACGTGTCCTTCGTGCGCGCGGGCGCACAGCGCGTGCTGGACCGCTTCGATCTGGTCGTTGAGACGGGCGAGGTCGTCGCGCTGGTGGGCCGGAGCGGCGCCGGCAAGACGACGCTGCTCAAGCTCGTCAACCGGCTGCTGTTGCCCGACGCAGGCGCGGTCGTTGTGGAAGGCCGCGACACGCGCGAGTGGGAGCCGATTCGGCTGCGGCGCCGCGTCGGCTACGTGCTGCAGGAGGTCGGGTTGTTCCCGCACATGACCGTTGCTGCAAACGTCGGCATCGTGCCGCGCCTCGAAGGCTGGCCTGCTGCGCGTACCGCCGCACGGGTCGGAGAACTGCTCGACCTGATCGGCCTCGGCGGCGATCGCTTCGGCGCGCGGTGGCCTGACGAGCTCTCGGGTGGCCAGCGGCAGCGCGTCGGCGTTGCGCGGGCGCTGGCGGTCGATCCGCCGATTCTCCTGATGGACGAGCCGTTCGGCGCGCTCGATCCGATCACGCGTACCGAGCTGCACGGCGAGTTCCGCCGCATCCAGGACCGTCTGCGGAAGACGGTGCTGATCGTCACGCACGACATGCGCGAGGCTTTCGCGCTCGCCGATCGCATCGGCGTGCTCGATACCGGCCGCCTCATCGCGTGCGACACGCCGCGCGCGCTTTCGGGCTCCGCCGACCCCGCGTGCGCGACCTGCTGGCGGGCGCCGGCGCGCCGGCCTCGCTGACGGATCCCCGATGACCAGGCTGCTCGCGTTCTGGGCGTCGCATCGCGCCGAGTTCATCGCGCTGCTGGCCCAGCACATCACGCTCGTCGCCGTCTCGACGCTCGCGGCGGTGGCCATCGGCATTCCGCTCGGCATCTTTGCCGCGCGCCGCCCACGGTTCAGCGCGCCGATCGTCGGCCTGGCGAACGTCGTCCAGACGATTCCCAGCCTCGCGATGTTCGGCTTCCTGCTGCCGGTGCCCGCTCGTTGGCGGTATCGGCGCCCGCGCGGCCATCGTCGTGCTGATTCTGTACGGGCTGCTGCCCATCGTGCGGACCACCATCACAGGGATCACGAGCATCGATCCGTCCATTCGCGAGGCGGGCGTGGCGATGGGGATGACGCCGCGCGAACTGCTTCGCCTGGTCGAGCTGCCGCTGGCGCTGCCGTCGATTGCGGGCGGGGTGCGGGTGGCGGCCGTTGTCGGCGTCGGGTCGGCGACGATCGCGGCGGCGATCGGCGCGGGCGGTCTCGGCGAGTACATCTACCGCGGCCTGTCGATGGTCGATTCGACCGTGATCCTGGCCGGTGCGGTTCCGGCGGCGCTGCTGGCGCTCGTCGTCGACGCCGGGCTGCTGTGGGTCGAGCGGCAGCTGTCGGCGAGGCGCCGCACCGCGTCGCGCAGGGCCGCCGTGGCCGCGGCCGCCGTCGTTCTGCTGATGCTTGCCGCTGGCGGCGTTCGCCGGCCGATCGCGCGGCGCGATCGTGGTCGGATCGAAGAACTTCACCGAGCAGGTGATTCTCGGCGAGCTGCTCGCTCAGGCGATCGAGCGCGACACCGGCCTGCGCGTTCAGCGGCGGCTGAACCTCGGCGGCACGCTCATCTGCGATCGCGCGCTTCTGACCGGCGACGTGGACGTCTACGTCGAATACACGGGGACGGCGCTGACCGCGGTGTTTCATCAGCCGGCCAAGAACGATGCGCGCGCGGTGTTCGACGACGTCCGCGATCAGTACGCGCGCACCGGACGGACGCTGCTGCCGCCGCTCGGCTTCGACAACACGTTTGCGATTCTGGTCAGGGGCAGCGACGCGCGCGCGAAGAACCTCCGCACGATCGACGACGCGGTGCGGGAAGCGCCGGGATGGCGTGCGGGATTCGGCTACGAGTTTCTCGAGCGGCCGGACGGCTACCCGGGACTGGCGGCGGCCTACGGGCTGCGGTTTGCCGCGCGCGCCGCGCGTGATGGACCTTGCGTTGAGCTACCGGGCGCTGGCGTCAGGGCAGGTCGATCTCATCGCCGGCGACGCGACCGCCGGGCTGATTCGCGCGCTCGATCTGGTGCAACTCGAGGACACCAGGCACTACTTTCCGCCGTACGACGCAGCGCCCGTGGCTCGCGCCGCCACGCTGCTCAAATACCCACAGGTCCGCGTCGCCCTCGAGCGCCTCGCCGGCCGCGTGACCGCCGCCGACATGCGGTCGCTCAACTACGCCGCCGACGTCGAACACCGCGACATTCCGCAGATCGTCAGCGGAGTTTCTGAAGGTCCAAATAGGACCTCTCGGACCTCTCGGGCACCTGAACCTCCGGGACCCGGAACCTCCGGAACCGTCCGGACATCGCGTGACGCCCCCCGTGTGCACGTAAGCTTCTTCGCCGTGTTCGCTCTGATCCAGGCCGGCGGGTTCGTCTTCGCGGTCCGCCCGCAGCGGAATGACCAGGCCGATCAGTTTCAACAGCACGAAGCTCATGACACCGCTGTAGACGATCGCGGCAGCGACCGCCGTGGCCTGGATGCCCAGCTGCGCGGGGTTGCCGAAGAGCAGGCCGTCGGTTGTGCCGTTCATCGCCTTTTGCGCGAAGACGCCCGTCAGCAGCGCGCCGACCGTGCCGCCGACGCCGTGAGCCGCGACGACGTCCAGCGAGTCGTCGAGTGACGTCTTGGCGCGCCACTGCAGGCCGTAATAGCTGGGAATGGCCGCCAGGCCGCCGAGGATGAGCGCGCTCATCGGGCCGATGTAGCCGGCAGCCGGCGTGATGGCCACCAGCCCGACGACAATCGCTGTGGCGGCACCCACCGCCGTCGGCTTCCGCGTCCGCACCGCATCGAGCAGCGTCCAGACGACGAGCGTCGCGGTCGGGGCGAGGAGGGTGGTCGTGAACGCGAGGGCCGCGCTCTGGTTTGCCGCGAGCGCGCTGCCGGAATTGAAGCCGAACCATCCGAACCACAGCAGGCCGGCGCCGAGAATCGTGAACGGCACGTTGTGCGGCAGCATGAGCACGTTCGGATATCCGCGGCGTGGACCGACGACCATCGCGGTCACCAGCGCAGCGGTACCCGCGTTGACGTGGACCACCGTGCCGCCGGCGAAGTCGAGCGCGCCCATCTTCGCGAGCCAGCCGCCGCCCCACACCCAGTGCGCGATGGGGCTGTAGACGACGAGGGCCCACAGGCTGATGAAGGCCACGTAGGCCGAGAAGCGCATGCGCCCGATGACGGCGCCGGAAATCAGGGCGGCCGTAATGATGGCGAAAGTCGCCTGGTAGGACATGAACAACAGGTGGGGAATGCTGCCCTTGGCCTCGAGGCCGACGCCGCGCAGGAACACGTACGAGGTGTCGCCGATCCAGTTCGAACCGGTACCGAACGCGAGCGAATAGCCGATGACCGCCCACAGCACGCCGACGAACCCGAGCGCGATGATGCTCATCATCATCGTGTTCAGCACGTTCTTGGCGCCGACCAGGCCGCCGTAGAAAAACGCCAGCGCCGGTGTCATCAGCAACACGAGCGCCGTCGACGTGAGCATCCAGGCAGTATCGGCCGGGCTAATCATGCGGTGGTCTCCTGTGGGCGATCTTGCGAGCTGTCAGAACGACGGACACTGCTGTCGCGGCGGGAGTGTATCTCAGGAAAATGTAAAATTGAAGACATAAGTGTGAACGGTAATGTTGTCTTGATGGCATCGGCCCAACACTTTCGTGACGCGTCGGCGCGCGGCCGCGCCGCGAGCGCGCGAACCCCGTGTGGTACGATGAATATTTTCAAGGACTGATTGATGCCGACCGTGAACAGCTTCGGAACGCGCCAGGCGCTGCCGGCCGCCGGCCGCCCGGTCCAGATGTACAGCCTGCCAGCGCTCGCCGCCGCCGGATTCCCCGAAGTGGCGCGCCTGCCGTACTCGCTCAAGATTCTGCTGGAGAACCTGCTCCGGCACGAGGACGGCCGGTTCGTCAAGGCGGCCGACATCGAGGCGCTCGCCAGGTGGGACGTCAAGAGCGCCGCGCAGCGCGAAATCTCGTTCATGCCCGCGCGCGTCCTGCTCCAGGATTTCACCGGTGTGCCCTGCGTCGTGGACCTCGCGGCCATGCGCGACGGCATCGTGCGCCTGGGCGGCGATCCCGAACAGGGTCAACCCGCTGCAGCCCGTCGAACTCGTCATCGACCACTCCGTGCAGGTGGACTACTTCGGGATCGCCGGCGCGTTCGAGAAGAACGCCGAGCTCGAGTTCGCGCGCAACAAGGAACGCTACGCGTTCCTGCGATGGGGGCAGAACGCGTTCAACAACTTCCGCGTCGTGCCGCCGGACACCGGCATCGTCCACCAGGTCAATCTCGAATATCTCGCGCGCGTCGTCATGACGGCGGACTCGCCGGAGGGCATGCTGGCGTTCCCCGACACGCTGGTCGGCACCGACTCGCACACGACGATGGTGAACGGCCTGGGCGTGGTCGGCTGGGGCGTCGGCGGCATCGAAGCCGAAGCGGCGATGCTCGGCCAGCCGTCGTCGATGCTGATTCCGCCCGTGCTGGGCGTGAAGTTGTCGGGCCGGCTGCCCGCGGGCACCACCGCGACCGACCTCGTGCTGACGATCACGGAACGGCTGCGCAAGCACGGCGTCGTCGGCAAGTTCGTCGAGTTCTACGGCCCCGGGCTCGAGCACCTGACGCTGGCCGACCGCGCGACGCTCGGCAACATGTGCCCTGAATACGGGGCGACGATTGCGGTCTTCCCGATCGACGCGATGACGCTGGACTACCTGCGGCTGAGCGGCCGCGATCGCGCGCGCGTCGAGCTCGTCGAAGCGTATGCCCGCGCGCAAGGGCTCTTCTTCGAGACAGGGCGCCGCCGATCCGTCCTATTCGGAAACCATCGATTTCAGCCTCGACGCGATCGAGCCGAGCCTCGCGGGGCCGAAGCGTCCGCAGGATCGCGTGCCGCTGAAGACCGCGAAGCAGGGCTTCGCGCAGGCGCTGCCCGGGATGATGGTGGCCCGCGGGAACGCGTCAGGCGCGAGCGGAGGCGGCACGGCTGTCGCCGCGCCGCCGCAGGCGGCCGTCGAGCACGGCTCCGTCGTGATCGCGGCGATCACCAGCTGCACGAACACGTCGAACCCGAGCGTGATGATCGGCGCCGGCCTCGTCGCGAAGAAGGCGGTCGAGAAGGGCCTCACGCAGAAGCCGTGGGTGAAGACCAGCCTCGCGCCGGGATCGAAAGTGGTCACCGACTACCTGAAGCAGTCGGGCCTCGACGTGTATCTCGATCAGCTCGGCTTCAACCTCGTCGGCTATGGCTGCACGACCTGCATCGGCAACAGCGGACCGCTGCCCGACGACGTGTCGGCGGCGATCGATGCCGATGGCCTCGTGGTCGCGTCGGTGCTCAGCGGCAACCGCAATTTCGAAGGCCGCGTGCAGCAGCAGGTGCGCGCGAACTACCTCGCGTCCCCGCCGCTCGTGGTGGCGTATGCGCTCGCCGGCACGATGAACCTCGACCTGACCACCGAGCCGCTGGGCAACGGGCAAGGACGGCAAGCCGGTTTATCTCAAAGACATCTGGCCGAGCGAGCGCGAACTGCAGGAAACGATGCTGGCGTCGGTGAAGTCCGAGCAGTTCGTGCAGCAGTACGCCGACGTGTTCCGCGGGGACGAGCGCTGGCAGCAGCTCGCCGTGCCCACCGGCGACCGCTTCGCCTGGGCCAACGACTCCACCTACGTCCGCAACCCGCCCTTTCTCGAGGGCGTGACGATGGAGCCGGCGCCGCTGAACGATATCGCCGGCGCGCGGGTGCTGGCGCTGCTCGGCGACAGCATCACGACCGATCACATCTCGCCCGCCGGATCGATCAAGAAGGACAGCCCGGCGGGGAAGTACCTGATGGCGCACGGTGTGCAGCCGGCGGACTTCAATTCGTACGGCGCCCGCCGCGGCAACCACGAGGTGATGATGCGCGGCACGTTCGCGAACACGCGGCTGCGCAACCAGGTCGCGCCGGGCACCGAAGGCGGCTTCACGACATATCTGCCCGGCACCGAGGTGATGCCGATTTACGACGCCGCGATGAAATACAAGGGCGCCGGCGTGCCGCTGCTCGTGCTCGCCGGCAAGGAATACGGATCGGGCTCGTCGCGCGACTGGGCGGCGAAGGGCACGCTGCTGCTCGGCGTGAAGGCGGTCATCGCGGAGAGCTTCGAGCGGATTCATCGCAGCAACCTGGTCAACATGGGCGTCCTGCCGCTGCAGTTTCCGGCCGGACAATCGCCGTCGACGCTGGGCCTGACAGGCCGCGAGTCGTACGAGGTGACGGGCGTCGCCGCCGGCCTGCGGCCGGGCGGCCAGGTGACGGTGCGCGCAACAGACGAGGGCGGCAAGGTGGTCGAGTTCAGCGCCCTCGTGCGAATCGACACGCCCGGAAGAACTGGTGGCCTTCAAGCACGGCGGCATCCTGCCGTACGTGCTGCGCCAGTTGGTGGGGAAGTCGTAGCGGCAGGCCTGAAGGCCTGCAGCTACGAAGCACGAGTCGTAGTGCGGACGCTTCAGGTCCGCCGGATGACATGCTGACGTCCGCAGCCATCAAAGCGAGGCGCTGCGAACTCGGGTTCGATCTCTGCGGAGTGGCGCCCGCGGCCGACCATCCGGAGCTCGAGTTCTTTCGAGAATGGATCGATCGCGGTTACGCCGGCGAGATGGGCTACCTGGTCCGGTCCGCCGACAAACGCGCCGACGTCCGCGCGGTCCTTCCCTCCGCCCGCGCTGTCATCGTCACCGCCACCGTTTACAACACCGATCGCCCGTATTCGACCGAGTGCAACGATCCGCGATCGCGCGCACATCGCGCGCTACGCGTGGGGCGACGACTACCACGATGTCATCGGCGGCCGTCTCGAGGCGCTGCGTTTCGTGGATGCGCGAGATGTCACCGGAGCCGTTCGACGCGCGCGCGTACGTGGATACCGGACCGGTGCAGGAGCGCGTGTACGCGCAATACGCCGGTATCGGGTGGATCGGCAAGAACACCTGCGTGATCAACCCGGAGCGTGGTTCCTGGATCTTTCTGTCCGAGATCATCTGCAGCCTGCCGCTCGAGGTCGACGCGCCCGCGTTCGATCAGTGCGGCACCTGCACGCTGTGCATCGAAGCCTGTCCGACACGCGCCATCGTGGCGCCCGGCGTCCTCGATTCCACCCGATGCATCTCGTATCTCACGATCGAGCTCAAAGGCGAGATCCCCGCCGCGCTCGCGCCATCGATCGGGAATCACGTGTACGGCTGCGATGTGTGCCAGGAAGTGTGCCCGTGGAACGCGTCGCCCGCCGTGTCGCGCGATCCGGCCTGGCAGCCTCGAGCCGACTGGGATGACGCCAGCATCCAGGAACTGTCCAGCCGAAGCGATGAAGCGCTGCGCGCGGGGATGCGGGGCAGTGCGATGCGCCGGACGAAGGTTGCAGGGCTCCGGCGAAACCTTGCCGAGGCGCTTCGAAGCCGGGACGCGTAACGCGCTAGAATCGCGTTTATGAGCTCGACGATCTCCAGGCGGCGGCTCCTGAAGAAAGCCGCGGCTGTCGGCGGCGCGGCGCTGGCCGCACCGGGCTCGACGACCGCGAGCGGCGTCGGCCAGGCATCGGCGCCGGCGGCGTCCGGCCGCAAATTCCGCGGCTGGGTTTCCCGCGGCACGGGCGCCGGACGCACGACGCTCCAGGAGCTGACGTTGCGCCCCATCGGCGGGCGCCAGGTCGTTGTCCGGACCGAAGCGACCAACCTGTGCTACTCGAACGCGTCCGACGTCCTCGGACTGCCCGGCATGTTCGGCGGCCCGATGGCGCAGATGCCGCTCATCCAGGGGCACGGCGGCGTGGGCGTCATCGAGGCGGTCGGTCCCGAGGTGCGGCGCGTCCAGGTCGGCGACCGCGTGTGCGTGTCGGGCACGCCGCAGTGCGGCAACTGTTACCAGTGTCTGCGCGGCCGCGCCGACATGTGCCAGTTCCTGGGGCGCCAGGGGCCCAGCGACCTCGTGCCGATTGCAGACATGCGCGACGGCACACCGGTGTTCGCCAACTCCCACATCGGCGGCCTTGCCGAACTGATGGTGACGTTAGAGGAATGGGTTGTCCCCGTGTTCACGAAGGCGAGCGCCGTCGAGCTCGGGATGGTCTGCAGTTGCGTAAGCGTGGCCGGTCTCGGAACGGCCACGTCGCAGACGCTGGCCGCCGTGGCGCCCGGCGCGATTGCGGCGATCGTCGGCTGCGGCCCGCTCGGTCTCAGCGCCGTCCAGGGCGCCAGGATCGCCGGCGCCTCGAAGATCATCGCCATCGATCCCGTGCGCGCCCGGCGCGATGTCGCTCTCAAGGTCGGCGCAACCCACGTGCTCGATCCCAACGTCGAGGGGGACAAGCTCGTCGCGAAAGTGCGCGAAATGTGCAGCACGCCGAACAACCGGCTCTGGTCCGGCGGACGCGATTCCGGCGGACTGCTCGGCGGCAGCGGCGCCGATTTCGTCATCGAGGCCGTCGGCGCCGATCGCGCGAAACCGAAAGTGGAAGCGGGTCCCGATCCGACCGGCGTGCTCCCGATGCGGCAGGCGTATGAGATGTGCGCGCCCGGCGGCCACGTCATCACGACGAGCCTGCCATCGGGCACGATCTCGTTGCCGGCCGTGTTCTTTGCCATCGGCGGCCGCACGCACCACGCGGGCCAGGCCGGCGGCGCCAACCCCATGCGGGACATCCCACGCTTCGTGGCGATGCTCGATGCCGGGCAGTACGACGCGCGGTCGCTGGCGACCCGCGTGGTGCCAATCGAGCGCATGCTCGAGGCCTACGAGGAGGTCGTGTACCGCACGACGGTCACGGCGATCATGACCATATGAGCCCCGAGTCGATCGACTCCACGACGTCATCACTCGCCCCGGCGTTTCTCCTGTCGATGCCGCAGCTGACCGATCCGAACTTCAGCCGGACCGTCGTGCTGCTGTGCAAACATAACAGCGAGGGCGCGTTCGGCCTGGTCGTCAACCGGCCGCTCGTCACGGCCGGCCGCGTGGTCGTCAACCTCGACCCGCCCGTCGAGACCGATCGCGAACTGCAGGTGTGGGTCGGCGGGCCCGTGGAGCCCCAGAGCAGCTGGATGCTCGTCGGTGACGATCTCGAACTCGACGAGCCGGCGCCGGGCCACCGGATTGCGAGCGGCCTCAGCCTGTCGGCGTCACCCGATCTCCTGCGGCGGCTGCTCGATCCCGAATCCTCCACCACGCACCCGATTGATCGTCGGCTACTCCGGCTGGGGGCCGGGCCAGCTCGAAGCCGAGCTCGCCGAATCCGCCTGGCTGCTGAGCGATGTCGACAGCGATCTGATCTTCAACACGCCGCCCGAGCGCATGTGGGAGGCCGCGATTCGTCGCCTGGGCGCCGACCCCGCGTCGCTGCAGATGTCGAGGGGAGTGCACTGAGCAGGAGTTGAGGTTAGAGGTTAGAGGTTGGAGGGTGGAGGTTGGGGTTGGACGCCGAGGGGGTTTTCGTGCGCCGTTCGGTGCGAACCTTGTGAGCGAGCGCGCGGTGCAGGCCGTACATCAATCTACCTACCGAGTCGCTCAGCGCGGTGATGCTGTCCTTTTCCCTCGCGGACACGAATCCGAGACGTCCAGCGAGTTCGAGACACGTCGAGAACTCGGCGTGAGATCCGAGAGCGATGCTCACGTGATTCAGATAGGCTTTGGTTGTTCGTCTTCCATGCCCCTCCGCGACGTTCGACGGCATGGACACGGCTGCTCGTCTTAACTGACCCGTCAGCCCGTACAGCTCCGACCGCGGGAAGGTTCCGGTGGTCTTGTAACAGATCTCGACGAGATCCATGCCCTGCTTCCACACGTCGAGGTCCCGAAACGTGAACAGTGTCGGCATGTCGACGATGGAAGCCGATTCCGTGCCGCCAACTTCTCGCGCAAAATGGCAGGTATTGAGCTGGACGCGGAAAGTTTTGCACTGCCTACCCACTCGCAGGGTGGCACTCCGGATCCCTAACCTCCAACCTCCGCCGCCAACCTCCGACCTCCCCGATTGATAGAATGATCCCCATGCGCCCATTGCACGTATTCGCGGTCATCGTCGCCGTGGCGGTGACAGGAGTGGCCGCCCAGGAGGCGAGAGTGTCGGAAGCGGCCCGGCTGCAGAAGATGACGGCGCGATTTGCGCCCACCAGCATCAGCGCGGACCTGTCGAAGCTGTCGGCCGCCGACAGAGCGCGTCCTCGCCAGGCTGGTCGAAGCGTCGAAGCTGCTCGACGCGCTGTTCCTGCGCCAGGTGTGGGTCGGCAACGAAGCGATGATGCTGGACCTCGCGCGCGACACGACGCCCGAAGGCCGCGCGCGCCTGCACTACTTCCTGGTCAACAAGGGACCGTGGTCGCGGCTCGACCACGACGAAGTGTTCGTGCCGGGCGCGCCGCCCAAACCCGCCGGCGCGAATTTCTATCCCGGACGGCGCGACCAAGGCGGAACTCGAACGATGGATTCAGTCGCTGCCCGAAGCGGACCGGGCGAAAGCGACCGGATTCTTCACGACCATCCGCCGCAGCGGCGGCACCTTCAGCGCGGTGCCGTACAACGTCGAGTATCAGGCCGAGCTCGTGCGCGCGGCGGCGCTTGCTGCGCGAGGCCGCCGCACTCGCGGCCGAGCCGACGCTCAAGACGTTCCTGTCCAAGCGCGCCGACGCGCTGCTCTCGAACGACTACTACGACTCCGACGTGGCGTGGATGGAACTGAAGGGCAATATCGAGCCGACGTTCGGCCCGTACGAGGTGTACGAAGACGAACTGTTCAACTACAAGGCGGCGTTCGAGGCGTTCATCACCGTGCGGGACGAAGTCGAGTCGGCGAAGCTGCAGAAGTTCTCCGGCATGCTCCAGGACGTCGAGGATCATCTCCCGATCGATCCGAAACACCGCAACCCGAAGCTCGGCGCCCTCGCACCCATCGTCGTCGTCAACGAAATCTTCGCCGCCGGCGACGCCAACCGCGGCGTCCAGACGGCGGCGTACAACCTGCCGAACGACGAACGCGTCACGCGTGAAAAGGGCGCGAAGCGCGTGATGTTGAAGAACGTCCAGGACGCGAAGTTCGCGAAGACGCTGGTGCCGATCTCGAAAGTGGTGCTGTCGCCCGCGGACCAGAAGGACCTGTCGTTCGAGGCCTTCTTCACCCAGATCGTCGTGCACGAGCTGATGCACGGACTCGGCCCGCACAACATCACGCGTCGGCAGGCCGCCAGACGACGGTCCGGCAGGCGATGAAGGAAGCCTCCAGTTTCCTCGAGGAAGCGAAAGCCGACATCTCGGGCCTCTTCGCCATCCAGTATTGGATCGACAAGGGTGTCCTGCCGAAGTCGCTCGAGCGCCCGCTGTACACGACGTACCTGGCGTCGGCGTTCCGATCGATCCGCTTCGGCGTCAACGAAGCGCACGGGCGCGGAGTGGCCGTGCAGATGAACTATCTGCTGGACCAGGGTGGATTCCAGGCCGCGGCCGGACGGCACGTTCGCCGTCGATCTGACGAAGGTCAAGGCCGGCGTCGCCGGGCTGACACGCGAGATCATGACGATCCAGGCCGAGGGCGACTACACGAAGGCCGTCGCGCTCCGCGATCGGCTGGGCGTAGTGCGACCGGTCGTCAAACAAGCGCTCGACAGGCTCGTCGCCGTGCCGGTGGACATCGAGCCCCGCTTCACGACGGCGGACGAACTCGTCGCCGCAGCCTCTTCCCCGCAGACGGCCGCAGCTCCTGCTCGAGGCCGCTGAAGTTTTCTCGCCCGACGAAGTGAACAAACAAATGGCTGACCGCGTCGTCGACCCGGTCTGCGGGATGAGGGTCGACCCCGACCGCGCCGCCGGCCACGTCGAACACCTCGGAACCACCTACCATTTCTGCTCGAAGGGCTGTGTCGCGAAGTTCACGGCCGACCCCGACAAATATCTGTCCGGCGAGCGCGAGCCCATGGACGCCCGTCCTGCAGATCGGCGGTCTCAAGCGTTCATCCGCCCAGCCTTCAGCCCTCAGCCCTTTGCCCTCGCCAAGCGAGACTCCCGAGCCCCGAGCCACGAGCCACGAGCCACGAGCTACACCTGCCCGATGGACCCCGAAGTGGTCAGCGACAAGCCCGGCGCCTGCCCGAAATGCGGCATGGCGCTCGAGCCGATGATCACCGACCTGAGCGCGGATGCCGACGCGCCGAATCCCGAACTGGCGGACATGACGCGCCGATTCTGGATCGGCGTGGTCCTCGGCGCCCCCGTCTTCCTGCTGACGATGGGCGACATGCTGTCGGGTGGAGCACTGATGCATCGCCTCGGCGCCGGCGTCGTCAACTGGATCGGGCTCGTGCTCGCGATCCCGGTGGTCCTGTGGTGTGGCCGTCCATTCTTCGAGCGGATGTGGACGTCGTTCGTTCAACGCCAGCCCGAACATGTTCACGCTGATCGGCATCGGGACCGGCGCAGCCTTCGTCTACAGCGCCGCGGCGACGGTGGTGCCCGGCGCGTTTCCCGCGAGCCTGCAGGTGCACGGCGGCGTCGAGACGTACTTCGACACTGCGGTGGTTATCACCGTGCTCGTGCTTCTCGGCCAGGTGCTGGAACTGCGCGCGCGCCACCGCACCGGCGGAGCGATCCGGCAGTTGCTCGGGCTGGCGCCGAAGACGGCACGGGTCGTGCGAGCCGGCCATGAGGAAGACGTGCCGCTCGAGTCGGTGCAGCGCGGCGACACGTTGCGCGTGCGTCCCGGGGACAAAGTCCCGGTCGACGGCGTCGTCGTCGACGGGGCCGCGGCGGTGGACGAGTCGATGGTCACGGGCGAGTCGATCCCCGCGGACAAGGCAGCCGGAGATCGTGTCATCGGGGCGACGATCTGCGTGAACGGAACGCTCACGCTGCGCGCCGAGCGAGTCGGCACCGAGACGCTGCTGGCGCAGATCGTGCGGATGGTCGGCGATGCGCAGCGCACGCGGGCGCCGATCCAACGGCTCGCCGATCGGATCGCGTCCTACTTTGTTCCGGCGGTCATCCTGGCAGCGGTGGCGGCGTTTGTGGCCTGGAGCCTGTGGGGACCGGCGCCCCGGCTCGCGCACGCGCTGGTGAATAGCGTCGCTGTCCTGATCATCGCGTGCCCGTGCGCGCTCGGGCTGGCGACCCCGATGGCCATCATGGTCGGAACCGGGCGTGGCGCGCAGGCCGGCGTGCTCGTGAAGAACGCGGAAGCACTCGAGCAACTGGCGCGGGTGGACGTGCTGGTCGTCGACAAAACGGGCACGCTGACCGAGGGCAAGCCACGCGTCACCGCTGTCGAGGCCGTCGACACAGGTAGCGGCGTCGACGACAAAGAACTGCTCCGGCTGGCTGCCGCTGTCGAACGGGGCAGCGCGCACCCGCTGGCCGCAGCGGTCGTGAACGCAGCCACGGCGCGCGGCCTCGCTGTTCCGCCCGTCACGCGGTTCATGTCGACGACGGGCGGGGGAGTCAGCGGGCTCGTCGAGGGGCGCGCCATCGATATCGGCACAGTGGAATTCCTGATCAGCCTGGGCGTCGACGCCGGCGTGCTGGCGCCGCGGGCGGAGGGGCATCGCCGAACCGGCCAGACCGCGCTGCTCGTCGCGATCGACGGCCGCGCGGCTGGTGTGATCGTCGCGGCGGATGGTGTGCGGCCTTCGTCAGTCGAAGCCATCCGGCTTCTGAAGGCCGAAGGGCTGGCAATCGTCATGCTGACCGGCGACAACGAGTCGACCGCGCGAGCCATCGCCGCGCAACTCGGGATCGACGACGTGCGGGCGCAGGTGCTGCCGGGCGGGAAGCGCGATGTCGTCGCCGAACTGCAGAAGCAGGGGCACCTGGTGGCGATGGCGGGCGACGGCGTGAACGACGCGCCCGCGCTGGCGCAGGCGACCGTCGGCATCGCGATGGGGACCGGCGCGGACGTGGCCATGGAGAGTGCCGGCATCACACTCGTCCGCCCCGACCTGCGCGGCATCGTTCGGGCGCGGCGGCTGTCGCGGGCGACGCTGAGGAACATCCGGCAGAACCTGTTTCTCGCGTTCGTCTACAACGCTGTCGGCGTGCCGCTCGCCGCCGGAGTCTTGTATCCATTCTTCGGGTGGCAGGTCAGCCCGATCTGGGCCAGCGCCGCGATGACGCTGAGCTCGCTGTCCGTCATCACGAACGCCCTCCGCCTCCGGCGCGCGCATCTGTAGCGCGGCCCTTTCAGGGCCGCGGCACGCCTACTTCCACACCGGGCGCATCTGGATGGCCTCGCTAAGCTGACCAATTGTGTAGCGATCGGACCCTATGTACGGGTAGTCGGCTACCGCCCGACAAAGACCGCCACGAATGGGGTTGGCGACGATGTAGGCAGCGATCCCAACGCAGTCATCTTCTGATCGAAGCACGCGCTCGAAATACCCCTCTTGCCATAGCCGCTCGCCATGGTTGCGGGCGTGACTGAAAGCGGAGCGCTGTTTGAACATGGCGATCCATTTCACACAGTCCGAGTCAGCTCTGAGTCCCTCTACGAGACAATGCAGGTGGTCGGGCATCAGGCAGTACGTAAGAAGTGCGAACCCATAGTCCTTCGATGTACGCATTAGCGCGGAGATAGTGCGGGACGCACAGTCCTCCCGTTCGAACCAACGAGTGCGCCGGAACGTGCACACTGTGAGGAAGTAAACGCGTGGTCCCACATAGCCGAAACCCTGGATTCGAGGCGGTCGCCGGTGGTTCATGGCGGAGCGAACTACAAACGTGGTGCCGGGAAAAGGCGGGCGGCCCTGAAAGGGCCGCCCTACCTCGCCTCGTGAAAAAGCGAGATTGGAAGTGCGTTACTGACGATTTGCCAGGAGGGGCCGTGTCAGGTCGCTCAGCCTCGATCGCTGGCGTACGGCCTCGTCGAAATTTGACGGAGCAAGCCAGGCCTCGAACGCGCGCGCCAGGGCGGGCCAGTCCGAATCGATCACCGAGTACCACGCGGTATCTCGGTTTCTTCCTTTGTAGATCGTCGCCTGCCGGAAGACGCCCTCGAAGGAGAATCCCAGGCGCACGGCGGCTGCGCGCGAGGGCGCGTTGAGGGCGTCGCACTTCCACTCGTAGCGGCGGTACCCGAGCGCGAACGCCCGCCGCATCATCAAGTACATCGCTTCGGTGGCGCCGCGGGCGCGCTGCAGCAGCGGCGAGAAGTGCACGTGGCCAACCTCGATGACGCCAGAGGCCGCGGCGATGCGCATGTAGGCGGCCAGGCCCATCGCACGGCCGGTCGCGCGATCGACAAACACGTGGAACATCGGGTCCGCGCCGAAGCACGTCGCCGCCATCCAGTTCCGGTAATCTGCTTCGTGCGCGAACGGGCCGTACGGCAGATACGTCCAGTTGCGCCCGTCCACGTCGTGCAGGTTTGCGGCATGAAGGTCGGCCGCGAACCGCTCGTCTACCGGCTCGACGCGGACGTAGCGTCCATCGATCGGATCGCGCGGGGGGAGCGGCGGTGGAATCCAGCCGGGCAGCGCGGCGCCGATCGGCTGCCCGAGCGCATTTACCGGCGTGGTCACAGCCGCGCTCCGCCTACTTCGCGTGTGGCGGTCATCGCCCGACGGATGGCCGCGAGGCTCTGGTCGACGTCCTCGGCTGTGGTGATCCAGGACGACACGCTGATCCGCATGGCGGCGCGCCCGTGCCACTCGGTGCCGCCGCACCAGCACGTGCCGTCCCGCTGAACGTGGTCGATCACGGCTCGTGTATCGGCATCCGAACCGAACGACACGAGCACCTGGTTGATGACCACCTCGTTCAGGATGTCGCAACCGAGCGCGCGGAGGCCGTCGGCGAAGCGCGCCGCATGGACGCACGTCCTGTCGATCAGATCCGCGAGGCCGGCGCGGCCAAGCGACCGAAGGGCCGCCCACAGTTCGATCCCGCGCGCGCGCCGCGACATCTCCGGCGTGAACTGGGAGGGTTCGCGGTCGCCCGTCGGCGCGAAGTACGCCGACGACATCGCCATGGTCGACCGCAGCGCGTGCGCGTCGCGGACGAATGCGAGACCGCAGTCGTAGCCGACGTTCGGCCACTTGTGACCGTCGGTCGCCCACGAATCGGCCTCCGCGAATGGCGCCGCGAGGTGGCGATGGCGAGGCGACGCCGCGGCCCAGAGGCCGAAGGCGCCATCCACGTGCACCCACGCGCCCGCCTCGTGCGCGCGGCCGCAGATCTCCGCCGCGGGGTCGAACGCGCCGGAGTTCACGTTGCCGGCCTGCACGCAGACGATCGTGCGCGCATCCAGCCGCGGGCAGGCTGTCCGCCCGCATGCGGCCCTGGTCGTCGACGGGCACGCGCTGCACGCGCTCGCGACCGAGGCCGAGGATACCGAGCGCCTTGAGCAATGAGACGTGCACTTCGTCGCCGACGACGACCGTGAGGGGTGGGGCGCCAAACAGGCCGTCGCGTTCGACGTCCCAGCCGGCCCGTTCGAGCACGGCGTGGCGGGCGGCGGCAAGGCCGGTGAGGTTCGCCATCGTCGCGCCGGTCGTCAGGGCGCCGCCGCAGCCGGCGGGGAGGCCGAGGACGTCGCGCGCCCACTCGAGCGCGACGTCCTCGAGCGTGGCGGCCGCCGGCGACATCACGCGCAGGGAGGCGTTCTGATCCCACGCGGCCGCCAGCCAGGTGGCTGCCATCGATGCCGGCAGCGCGCCGCCGTTCACGAAACCGAAATAGCGGCCGGCATTGGTGGCGACCGTCGCGGGCGACGCCACGCGGTCGAGCAGATCCAGCACGTCCTGTGGTACCGACGGCTCGTCTGGCAGCGGACCGGACAGCGCCTCGAGCGCCTCCACCGCAGACGCGGTAGGAGCCACGCGGCGCTCGCGCACCTGCTCGAGATAAGCGCCCGCGCGCTGAGCGGCGTCGCGCAAGAGGTCGGTCGTCGACTGTGGGAAAGACGGCATGACTTTGAGAGTGTGAGGCCAAAGGGGGCGGCGAAAGAAGGCCAAGAACTATTTGGACCGCAATTCGCAGCGGCGCGCGCGTCCTAGTTCGGCAGTGTGTCCGTCGCGGCGACACGCTGGGCGTCGATGAGCTGGCGTCCGACCACGCGGAGGGCGGGGAGACGGATATTGAAGACAATCGCCCCGATGACGCAGATGCAGCCGCCGATGACCACCGTGTGCGGCGCGCCGATGCGTTCGGCAAGCGCGCCTTCGACGAGTGCGCCAATCGGCGACATGCCCATGAACATCATCGCGTAGACGGCCATGACGCGGCCGCGCAGCGCGTCCGGCACCATCGACTGGATCAGCGTGTTGGTCGAGGCCGCCTGGGTGATCATCGACATCCCGACGACGAGCAGGAGCGCTGCCGACAGCCAGAACGACCGCGACATCGCGAAGAGTGCCAGCGAGACACCGAACGCCAGGGCCGATACACCCACAACCCGGCCCAGGCCGCGGACGCTCGAGCGCGATGCGATCGTCAGCGCCCCGCAGAGGGAGCCGAGCCCGGCCGACGCCATCAGCAGCCCGAGTCCGCGGGGGCCGCCCCGCAGGATCGAATCCGCGAAGATCGGCATCAGGACGGAATACGACATGCCCGCAAAGCTGATGAGCCCGACGAGCAGCAGCAGATCGCGAATCGGCGTCGTGCGCCGGATGAAGCGGAAGCCTTCCACGCTGTCGGCGAGCGACGCCCGAGGACGCGCCGCCTTGGCGCGCGCCGGCAGTTTCATGAGGAGCAGGCCGGTGATCACCGCGATGTAGCTGAGCCCGTTCAGCAGGAAACACCAGCCTTCGCCGACGGCGGCGAGCAGCAGGCCGGCCACGGCGGGGCCGACGGTGCGCGCGCCGTTCACGATCGACGAGTTGAGCGCGATCGCGTTGACCAGATCTTCCTTGCCGACCATCTCGACCACGAACGCCTGCCGTGCGGGCACGTCGAAGGCGTTGACGATCCCCAGCGTGGAGGCCAGCGCGAAGACGTGCCAGACGCGGACGTGGCCGGTGAAGACGAGTGTCGCGAGGATGAGCGGCAGCACCATCGACGTGGTCTGCGTGATGATCAGGATGCGGTGGCGGTTGTGCCGGTCGGCCACCGTGCCTCCGATGGTCGCGAGGAGAAAGACGGGAATCTGGCTGGCGAAGCCGGCGACGCCGAGGAGCGTGGCGGACCCGGTGAGGCGATACACGAGCCAGGCCTCGGCCACCTGCTGCATCCAGGTGCCGACGAGCGACACGAGCTGGCCAAAAAAGAACAGCCGGTAGTTGCCGTGGCGGAGCGCGCGGGTGACGCGGGGCACGACGGCCGCGTCAGTTCATCGAGCAGGCGCCCGGACCGCGCGGATCGCCGCAGGATCCGCATGGTCCCATCGGTTGCGCATCCGCGAACGACGCCGCGCTGCCGCTGCCACCGACGGCGAAGGCGGAGAGGCGCTTCTCGAGCTCGGCGCTCGCGCACGACGGGCAGGCGGGCGACTGTCCGGCCCGCGTGAGGTACTCGAACTGACGGCCGCACGCGCGGCATTCGTATTCGAAAAGGGGCATGGGATATTCTACATCCCCGATGGTGGGTGTCGCAGCCGGGCCGAAGCCCGCCAGGTCCTCGGTCGCACTCATCGCTCGCGTTGCCGCCGGCGCGCTGGTGTTTCGGGCGGTGTCGGCCTTCCTGGCGTTTCTCTCCAATCTCGTATTCCCGCTGTATCAGCCGGAGCAGTTTCCGAGCGTGTTCGGATCGCTCCGCGCGTTCTGGGATCCGTTCACCCGGTATGACGGCGGCTGGTACTACCAGATCGCGCGCAACGGCTACGCATTCGTGGTCGGCGGACCGTCGGTCGGCGTCGGCAAGCCGGGCAAGATTGCGTATTTCCCGGTGTATCCGCTGCTGATGCGCTACGCCAGCCGGCTGTTCGGCACTTCGCCGGAGCACGTGTACTACGGCGGCATTCTCGTGTCCTGGGTCGCGTTCGTGCTGGCCATGGTGCTGCTGCTCAAGATCGCGATGCTCGACGTGGACGAGGAACAGGCCGAACGCGCCGTATACCTCGCCGCGATCTTTCCCTTCGCGTTCTTCTACGGCGTCGTTTACACAGAGGCGACGTTCCTGTTGCTGGTGCTCGCCGCTTTTTTCTGCTTCCGTCAGCGGTGGTGGATCCTGGGCGGCGTGTTCGGCGGCCTCGCGTCGGCGACGCGGGTCAACGGCATCCTCATTCTGCCCGCGCTGGCGTGGATCGCCTGGCGCCGCGCCGAACCGAACACCAGCGACCGGTTGCGCGCGGCGTTCGGCCTCGTGCTGGTCGCGTGCGGGATCGGCGCGTACTCCGTTTACGTCTACACGCTGGCGGATAACCCGTTCGAGTGGGCATCGGCGATCAGGCGCTGGGGCTATTACCCGGGCGGCGCGCCGTGGCTCGCGCTCGTGCGTCTCGTGCGCGAACTGGCCACGCACCCGCTGACGTACCTGACGAGCCAGCATGTCGCGCCGTACGACACGCTGAACGGCCTCACCGGTCTCGTGTTCGTCGTGTCGGTCCCCTTCGTGTGGTGGCGCCTCGGCGCGGCGTACGGCCTGTACATGCTCGCGAACCTGTGGCTGCCGCTGTCTTCCGGGCAGTACGAGGGGATGGGCCGCTACTGCGCGGTGCTGTTCCCGTTCTTCATCCTCGCTGCGGGCATCAGATGGCGGGCCGGGTTCATCGCGATGCTCGCGATTTCGGCGCTGCTCTATACCATCTGCCTCGCGTTGTTCACGACGATTCACCCAATCTTTTAGGGACTGGGGGCTGGGGACTGGGGATTGGGAGGTTCCCTCGCCCCCAAGCCCCGAATCCCTAACCCCTGGTCTCGATCCGTCGATCGGGAACGAGCCAGATCAGGGCGACCACCACGTAAAGGGCCTGTGCGATCCCGGGATGCACGATCGTCGACAGAATCGCCGTGATGTAGATGGCGAGAGAGATATAGCCCTTGGCGTCACGGCCGACGGCCGTCCCGAGCCGCGACTGTGAACCTTCGTGGGCGATCATCGCGCGGACCAGGATGGTGTACGCGATGGCGGCGAGGAGCAGCACGAGACCGTAACCGGCCGTGGGCACGGCCGCGAAGTGATTCTCGCCCATCCAGCCGGTTACGAACGGGATCAGCGACAGCCAGAACAGCAGATGCAGGTTCGCCCAGAGGACGCCGCCGCTGATGCCGCTGGCCGCGTGCAGCAGATGGTGATGGTTGTTCCAGTAGATGCCCAGCATCACGAAGCTGAGGACGTAGGTCAGAAACACCGGGGCGAGCGGCTGCAGCGAGGCCAGGTCGGTCCCGTGCGGCGCCTTCAACTCCAGCACGAGGATCGTGATCAGGATCGCGATCACACCGTCGCTGAAGGCTTCGAGACGCGTCTTGTTCATGGTGTTATGGTAGACCGGCGCGATGGAGCATCTTCTGGTCTACGGCGACTCGCTGACCTGGGGCATCATCCCCGGCACGCGCAATCGGCTGGCGGCAGAGCGCCGGTGGCCGCTCGTGCTCGAGCACGAACTGCGGCAGCACGGACGCGACGTGCGGGTCGTGGAGGATTGCCTGAACGGGCGGCGCACGGTCTGGGAGGATCCCTTCAAGGCGGGGCGGAACGGGCTGGGCGGTCTCGAACAACGGATCGAGGTCAACTCGCCGCTGGCGCTGGTGGTGCTCATGCTCGGCACCAACGACTTCCAGTCGGTGCACCAGAACAACTCATGGCAATCGTCGCAGGGCGTCGCTGCCCTGGTTCGCGCGGTTCGGCGCGCGCCGATCGAGCCCGGCATGCCGGCGCCCCGCATACTCATCGTCGCGCCGCCGCCGATTCGCACGCCTGCCGGTGAGATGGCGGAGAAGTTCGCCGGCGGCGGTGAGCGGAGCGCGGGCGTCGGCGATGCGTTCCGGCGGGTGGCCGCCGAGCTCGAGTGCGCCTTCTTCGACGCGGGCGAGGTCGTTCACGTCAGCGCCGTGGACGGCGTGCACCTCGACGCCGATCAGCACGGCGCCCTCGGACGATCGCTCGCGCCCGTTGTCGCCAGTCTGATGGAGTGCAGCCCTCCAGGCCTGCAGTCACGGCAGGCCTGAAGGCCTGCACTACGTCTTCGTCAGGCCGGTGATTCGTTGCGCGATGCAGTGGCCGACCAGCTTGTCGTACAGACGGTCGTATCGGGGATCGGTTTTGAACGGGTCGATGTTCGGATCGACACTCAGCGAGTACAGCCGGGCGGAATTCTCATTGCCGGCGCGCTCCAGTTCCTCGAATGCTTCGTCAACCTGCCCCAGCGCGTGGCGCAAAATCGCCATGTGAAACGCGTCGACGTACTTGGTGGCGCGCAGTTCATCGAGCCGATGCAGAATCGACAGCGCCTCGGTGGTGCGGCCCATCCGGGCGAGACACGCGCCTTCCTGCGCACGCACCCACGGCAGATCGGGATCCAGGCCGCCCGCGATTTGATACTGCACCAGCGCTTCGTCCGGGCGGCCGGCGTACTCGAGTGCCTGAGCGTAGACCGCGCGCGCCGCCTGGAGATACGGGTGCAGCGCGATGGCATTCCGCCCGACGATCGTGGCCTCGTGGAACTCGCGACGCCAGAACCGTACCTCGCATTCCATCATGGAGACCACCGGCCACAGCGGATCGGCTGCGTGCGCGCGGTTGACCATCTCCACGGACTTGTCGATCTGGCCGAGTGATCCGTACAGCAGCGCCAGCCGCACGTAGGCCGAGGCGAGCGCCGGCTTTTCCTCGATGGTTTGCAACAGTCCCGTTTCAGCCTCGCCGACCTTCCGCTCGAACACGTGCAGCCCGTACGCGAAATTGCAGCGCAGGTCCGGCGTCAGGCCGCACAGCGCTTCGGCGCGGCGATGAGCCTCGAGAAACCGGTCGTGCATCTCGGCCGGCGACCGCATCCCGAACGTGACGAGTGTGAGGTACGACGAGGACAGCCCCTCGAACGCACGGAAGTCCGACGGGCACTCGGTGGCCGCCTGTTCAAAGCACTCGACGGCGTGCTCCAGGCCTTCGCGCGTGCGCTGGTTCCAGAAGTGCCAGCCGCGGCGAACGAGCTCGTCGGACCGCGGCACATCGAGGCTGTAGCCGACCTTCGGACGGTTGCCGATCCACTTGCCGTACTCCTGGAGGCTGCGCTTCACCTCGCCGACGGTGACGTCGATGGTGTGCTGCGAGACCTGCGTGCCTTCCCAGCCCTCCGCGATCATCTGTTCGTAGCGCACCCACTGCCCGCTGTGGACCAGCAGCACCTTCAGGACACGCAGCGCCTGGGGGCGCAGACGGACCTCCACGCCGTCGCGAAGCAGCTGCGTCGCGGACGCGTCGAGGGAGAACGGGCCGAACGTGATGGCGACGCGCGAACGCTGTTCCACGGCTGCCGGAAATTTGACCCCTTTTTGCTTTGTGGTCAAGTCCCGAAGACGTAGGATTCGCGAAGCAGCCATGACAATATTTGTACGTACGACGGCGGTCGTTATCATGGCGTGCCTGGCCGGTGCGTCTCCCGTGCTGGCCCAGTCGCCGCCCGGCGCAGTGGTCGGTGCCTGCCATATCAGTCCCATCGTTTCCGATCTCGACAAATCGGCCCGTTTCTACCACGACCTGCTGGGCATGGACCTCATGCCCGCGCCGCCGCCAGGGCCGCTGCCATGGGACACCGATCCGGGGCATTTGAACCTGCACGGCCTGCCCGGTGCGCGGCTGAGATTCGTCCAGGCCCGCATGCCCGGCGTCCGCTGCGGCATCGAGCTCGTCGAATTTGCCAACGTCGATCGGACGCCGGTCCGCCGGCGCTATCAGGACCCCGGCGCGGCGACCATCATCCTGTTGGTCCGCGACATCGACGCCGCGTTCGCCGCGCTCAAGCAGGGCGGCGCCCGCATCGTCACGACGGGCGGCGGGCCGATCGCTATGAGCGCGACAAACCATACGCGCGCCGTCACAGTTCAGGATCCTGACGGCCACTTCGTGGAGCTCGCCCAAGTCGATCCGGCCCCGGCGTCAACTGTCGCTGCGGCGAGCAACGTGATCGGCATCCGGTTGAGGCTGACAGTCGCCGATGTCTCCCAGGCGCTCGCGTATTACCAGAAGGTGCTGGGCATCAACGGGACCGTCAGCGCATTCGCGCGTAATCCGAGGGTGATGGCCATGGCGGGCTTGCCGGACGCAGGCGAGTATCAGCTGGCGACGATTCAGATGCCGGGGTCTGCGCTCGTCCTCGAGCTGATGGGATTCAAAGGCCTCGATTCGGCGGCGGCGCCCGTGCCCTCGCGCGTGCAGGATCCCGGATCGTTTCGTCTGCAGCTCACCATGGGCAGCATCGACGCGGCGCTGGCGACGCTCGCGAACGCCGGGGCCCGGGTCATCTCGACCGGTGGTGTGCCGGTGCGCATGTCGTTCGGCGGCCGTCCGTGGCAGTTGTCCGTCGTGCCCGACGCGAATAACCTGTTTCTGATCGTCCAGCAGGCTCCTCCGCGGGTCGAGCCTGCGGCCGACACGCGCTGAGTCGTCGCCTTAACAGAAGGAGCAGGCCTATGGCCCGGACCGTCGGTGCTTGGATCGTGAGAAGCAGCGGCGTTGCGGCCTCCACGATCGTTATCGCGGGGTGGCTCGCCGGTGCGCGGCCGTCGGCGCAGGCGCCGGCGGTAAAGCCCGCACCGACGTTCACCAAAGACGTGGCGCCGATCTTCCAGAGCAAGTGCGAGGCATGTCATCGCCCCGACAACATGGCGCCGATGTCGCTCATCTCGTACGAAGACGTGCGGCCGTGGGCGCGTGCCATCGCGCAGCGGGTCGAGACGCGGCAGATGCCTCCGTGGCACATCGACCGCACTGTCGGCATCCAGAGCTTCAAGAACGATCGTTCGCTGAGCGACGAACAGATCGACACGATCCTGCGGTGGGTCGCCGCCGGCGCGCCGAAGGGCAATCCCGGTGACATGCCGCCGGCGAAGCAATGGCCGGACGAAAGCAAATGGCAGCTGGCCGGCAAGTACGGCGCGCCGGATCTCGTCATCAAGTCCGCGCCGTACTCGATGCCCGCTGCAGCGCAGGACGCCTGGTGGCGCCCGGTGTCCGACACGGGTCTCACGGAGCCGCGCTGGGTCCGCGCCATCGAGATTCGGCCGTCAACCGTCAAAGGACGGCGGATCACGCACCACGCGCTCGCCCGGCTCCAGCAGGCCGAAAACATGCGCAGCGAGTTGTTCACCAACGACCCCAACGTGTCCGGTGACGGACTCTTCATGGAATGGGCCGTCGGCAAGAACGGCGACGAGATGCGCCCGGACTCGGGACGCCTCATGCTGCCGGGCTCGAAGATCGTCTGGGAAGTGCACTACCACGCGGTCGGCGAGGCGATCACGGACTCGGTCGAGCTCGGCGTGTATTTCTATCCGAAAGGGCAGGAGCCCAGACACCGGGAGGTGCTGGCGTTGTTCAACACGTTCACCGGCGCGCGCACGATGCTCGACATCCCGCCGAACCAGGTGACGACGACCGAGAGCTTCGTGTCGCTCAAGGAGAACGCGCGCATCGAAAACTTCCAGGCGCACATGCACCTGCGCGGCAAGGGCATGTCGATGGAAGCGCTCTATCCAGACGGCCGCCGCGAGATGCTCAGCCAGGTCACGGATTTCAACTTCAACTGGCACAACATGTACATCTACACCGACGACGCGGCGCCGCTTCTGCCGAAGGGCACCCTGCTGCATCTGATCGCCTGGTACGACAACACGCGGGGCGAACAAGTCGAACCCTGATCCGGATCAATGGGTCGGATGGGGCGATCGCACGATCGACGAGATGGGCCACGCGTGGCTGAACATCACGTACTTCGGCGACGAGGAATTCAAGGCCGAAGTCGCTCGCCGCAGCACGCTGCGTCGCGGCGGCGACCCTGGCGGGGCCGCAGCAGACGGCGCAACGGTAGCGACATGAGCGTTCGCCGCGCCGTTGTTCTCCTGGCAGGCGTCGTGATTTCGGCGGGCGCCGGTCCGCGCGCCGACCAGCAGGGGCAGGGCCAGACGCCGAGCCCGCTGCCGCTCTCGCAACCGATTCGCGAGAGAGGATCGAGCGTCACGGGGGCGTACGAAGGCTGGTACCGGAACAAGGACGGCAGCGTCAGGCTGCTCGTGGGCTACTTCAACCGCAACACGAAGCAGGAGCTCGATATTCCAATCGGGCCGAACAACCGCATCGAGCCCGGCGGCCCCGATCAGGGCCAGCCGACGCACTTTCTCGCATCGCGGCAGTGGGGCGTGTTCTCGATCAGGGTGCCCGTGGACTTCGGGTCGAAGAAGCTGACGTGGACGCTGGTGGCCAACGGCCAGACCAACACCATCACGCTGCACACGCAGCCCGAGTGGGTGCTCGAGCCTTTCGAAGACGCCGCGTCGCAGAACGCGCCGCCCGTTGTCAGGCTGCAGCCGGACGGCCCGGCGGTGTCCGGTCCTCCGGCGGGCGTGGCGGTCAGCCTGACGGCGGCCGTCGGCGCTCCGCTCGCGCTCACCGCCATTGCGACCGACGAGCCGCCCAAACTCGCGGTGGCGAACGCGCTGCTGGTCGCGCCGGGTACTGGCCGTGGGCGTGGCGCGGGCGTCCCGGCCGTATCGCTCGGGTGGAGCGTATTTCGGGGACCGGGCCCGGTCGTGTTCGAGAACCCAAAGCCCCGCGTCGATCCCGCCGACAGCAAGGCCTCGGCGACGGCGACGTTCAGTGTTCCCGGCGACTACATCCTGCGGCTGCAGGCCAACGACTCCTCGGGTGATGGCGGCGGCGGCTTTCAGTGCTGCTGGACGAACCTGCTTGTCGCGGTCAGCGTGAAGGCTGCCGCCGAAGGCCACGTGGTCGGCGCGGAAGTCGGCGTGCGGGCGATCCAGAAGTAGTCACGAAATAGGAGAGAACATGTCGCGAATCGCTTGGCGTTGCGCGCTGGCGACGACCATCCTCGGTCTTTTGTGGGTACCGCTGGCGTTATCCATTGCGGGACAGAACACCGGGCAGCCGAGCACGAAGAACGGCGACTGGCCAGCCTATACGGCCGACATCAGGGGCAGCCGGTATTCGCCGCTGGATCAGATCAACGCGACGAATTTCAAGAAGCTCGAGGTGGCCTGGCGTTTCAAGACCGACAACCTCGGCACACGGCCGGAGTTCAAGCTCGAGGGCACGCCGCTCGTCGTGAAGGGCGTCGTGTACGCGACCGCGGGCACGCGTCGATCGGTCATCGCGCTTGACGCCAAAACCGGCGAACTGATCTGGTCGCACAGCATGCGCGAGGGCAATCGCGCGGCGATCGCACCGCGACAGCTGTCCGGCCGCGGGGTTTCTTACTGGACCGACGGCCGCGGCGACGAGCGCGTCCTCTACGTCACCACCGGGTACCGCCTGGTGTCGCTCAACGCGAAGACCGGCGCGGTGGTCCCGTCGTTCGGCAAGGACGGGATCGTGGATCTCAAAACGGGTATGGTGACGGGATCCGGTCAGCCCATCGATCCGGAGACCGGCGAGGCGGGGCTGCACTCGACGCCCACCGTCGTGAAGGACGTCGTGATCGTCGGGTCGTCGTTCAAGGAAGGGATGACCATCCACGCGCACAACAACACCAAGGGGCTCGTCCGTGCCTTCGACGTGCGATCGGGAAAACTTCTCTGGACCTTCAACACGATTCCGCGGCCCGGGGAGTTCGGGAACGACACCTGGCTGAACGACTCCTGGAAGGAGAACGGCAACGCCGGTGTGTGGACGCAGATCTCGGTCGACGAGGAACTCGGCCTCGTCTACCTGCCCGTCGAAGACCCGACCTCGGACTTCTACGGCGGTCATCGCCCCGGCAACAACTTGTTCGGCGACAGCCTGGTCTGCGTCGATCTGAAAACCGGCCAGCGCAAGTGGCACTTCCAGATCGTCCACCATCCGATCTGGGACTACGATCTGTCGTCGGCGCCGATCCTGGCGGACATCACCGTCAACGGGCGCGCCATCAGAGCGGTCGCGCTGCCGACGAAGGAAGCGTTCCTGTACGTGTTCGACCGTGTCACCGGCCAGCCCGTCTGGCCGATTGAAGAGCATCCCGTCCCGAAAGGCGACGTCCCCGGCGAGTGGTACGCGCCGACGCAGCCGTTTCCCACAAAGCCCCCGGCGTACGGGCGCCAGGCCGTCACCGTGGACGACCTGGTCGACTTCACGCCGGAGATGCGCGCGCAGGCGATCAAGAACTTCCAGCTGTACAAGACCGGACCGATGTTCGTGCCGCCGATCGTCAGCGTCGCGGGCGGGCCCCTGGCCGCGCTGACCATCGGCACGCTCAACGGCGGGACCAACTGGCCGGGCGCCGGCTACGATCCTGAAACGCACGTGGTCTTCGCGCCGGCGTCGAACGCGTCGCTCGCGCCGATTGGCCTCATCGAACCGCCGAAGGAGTTCGGGTCCGACCTTCGGTACGTGATGGGCACAGGCTGGCCAGCCGTTCCTCGAGCGCGAGGGCCCCGGTTTCGGCAGCGCGGCCGACGCGCCGCAGCGGCGTCCGACGGCGATCCCCGTTCAGCGGGCCCCCTGCCGTGGCAGAGCGCGGACGCCGCGGCTCCACCTGCCAATCCCCTCGCGGTGCAGGGGTTGCCGCTCGTCAAACCACCGTACGGCCTTCTCTCGGCCATCAATCTCGATCGCGGCGAGATGGTCTGGCAGGTGCCGCACGGCGAGACACCGGATGCGGTCCGGAATCATCCTGCTCTCAAGGGGATGAATCTTCCGAGAACAGGACAGAATGGGGCTGTCGGACTCGTAGTCACAAAGTCGCTGGTCATCATGGGCGATCCGCAGGTCACCACGACGCCCGAGCATCCGCGCGGAGCGATGCTGCGCGCGTACGACAAGGCCACCGGCCGGGAAGTCGGGGCAGTCCTGATGCCGGCTCCGCAGAGCGGCTCTCCGATGACCTACGCGGTCAACGGGAAGCAGTACATCATCGTCGCCGTGAGCGGCGGCAACTACTCGGGCGAGTACATCGCGTTCAGCGTGCCGGAAGATGCCAGGACCACGAACTAGTCCGAAGATCTTGAACCATAACGCTCACGAAGCTCACAAAGCGTCGTTCGTTGTGGTCTTCGTGAGCCTTTGTGGTTCTGTCTTCTTCCGGGGCCGCTCAATCTTCGCCAGTGGCCCGTTCGGTGTGGGATGGCGTCTACACGGCCGAACAAGCGAAGCGCGGCGGCCCGCTGTACGCGCAGCATTGCTCGTCGTGCCACGGAACAACGTTCGAAGGTGGCGAGATGGCGCCGCCGCTGGCCGGCGGTACGTTCAACGCGAACTGGAACGGCTTGTCGCTGGGCGACCTGGTGGAACGGATTCGGATCTCGATGCCGCAGAACAGTCCGAACAGCCTGAGCCGGCAGCAATACGTCGATATCCTGGCCGCGATGCTTGGCAGGCGGCGAGTTCCCGCAGGGCACGGCCGAACTGCCCAGGGAGGCCGACATGCTGCGACAGATTGCGTTCGAATCGATTCGCGCAAGAGGAAAGTAGAAGGGGAAGTGGAAAGTTGAAAAGTGCAAAGTAGAAAAGTGGAGCGGAAACGGTTGACGCCGGCGATGTGTGCGGCGATTGCGCTGGGCCTGGCGGGCGCGACCGCGGTGGTGCCGCTGTCAGGGCAACGCCAGGCCGGGTCCGCGGCGAAGAAGACCTGGGCGGTCGCGAGAACACCGTGGGGCGACCCGGACCTCCAGGGCAACTACACGAACAAGTACGAGACGAGCACGCCGTTCGAGCGCCCCGCGGGGTTCGAGGGACGACGGCTCGAGGACGTCACGCCGCAGGAGCTCGCGGAGGCGGTCAAACACCGGCAGCAGGACACGCTGGACCGGGCGAAGTTTCTCGGCGGGGATCCCGAAGGGCGGATCGGCAACTCGGCGGAATTCCGCGACATCTACGAAATTACGAAAGGCAGCCGGCCGTGGTTCGTCACGGACCCGCCTGACGGCAAGGTGCCGCCGCTGACGCCAGATGGACAACGGCGCGCCGACTCGGCGCCGCGGCTGGTGACCGGCAACGATGGGCCGGAAGGCTTGCCCGCGGGTCCGGAAGATCTCAATCTGTGGAATCGGTGCATCACTCGCGGGCTTCCCGGGTCGATGATCCCCGGCGTCTACGGGAACTCATATCGAATCGTTCAGGGGCCCGGCTGGGTCGGCATCATCTACGAGATGGTCCACGAGGCTCGGGTCATCAGGTTGGACGGCCGTCCCCATATCGGAAACGCCATCCGCCTCGACATGGGCGACGCCCGCGGGCACTGGGAGGGCGACACGCTCATCGTGGTGACGACGAACTTCAAGGATCGCAGCGCGTACCGCAACGCCAATCCCGAGACGCTGCGCCTGGTCGAGCGTTTCACGCGCGCCGCGGCCGACAGAATCGACTGGTCCGTCACCGTGGACGATCCGTCGACCTGGGCGAGGCCGTGGACGTTTGCCGTGCCGCTGACCGTCAACGACCGCGAGCCCGTCTACGAGTACGCCTGCCACGAAGGAAATTACGGCCTACGCAACATTTTGAGCGCCGCCCGCGCCATCGAACGCGAGCGGGGAGCCAGGTAAGTCGGGCCACGCAGGCGGGGCCGCAGCCGGTCCTTGCGCAATTCGGCACGCATGAGTTCGGTCATAACGCCCATAAACGGTCTTTCGGCATGTTGAGCACGGGCACGATGAACGTCGGCTGGGCGCTCCTGCGTCGTTTACAATGACGTCGGGCGATGAGACGCCAGCTTGAGCACCCGGGCCGGCGAGAGTTCCTGCAGGCGTTGGCGGGGGCCCTGGGGACCATGCCGCTCGCTCTGCCGCGTACGACAGGGGCGCAGGCAGGACCCGTGGCCACCAAGCTCGGCGAGCGGGTCACGCTCATTACGGGTGCAGGCAACAACGTGATCGCGCTGGCGGGCGACAACGGCAGCCTGCTGGTGGACGCGGGCGACGCCGCGCACGCGCCAGCCCTTCTGAAAGATGTCCTGAAGCTGGCCGGCAAAGTCAGCACCGTCTTCAACACCCACTACCATCTGGAATCCACCGGCGGCAACGACGCGATGGCCACGGCCGGGGCGAAGATCGTCGCGCACCTGAACTCGAAGTTGTGGATGACGCAGGAGATCATTCGCGACTGGGAAGGCGGCAAGGTGTATCCGCCTCGCGCGAAGGCGGCGCTGCCCACAGAGACGTTCCGTGCGACCTCAGGCGAGATGACGATTGGGGGCGAGCGGATCGAATACGGCCTGCTGACGCAAGCGCACACCGACGGCGATCTGTTCGTGCACTTCAAGAACGCGAACGTGCTGGCGGTCGGCGACGCGGTGCAGCCTGGACGGCTCCCGACGCTCGACTGGTTCTGCGGCGGCTGGATTGGCGGCATGCAGAACGCACAGAAGGCGCTGCTGGATCGAGCCGACGATCAAACGAAGATCGTCCCGGCGTCGGGGCCGGTGATGACCAAGGCCGACTTGCAGGCGAGCCACGCGACGATCGTGCGGATCCGCGAGAAGCTGGTGGGGCTGCTGAAGAAGGGCCAGGGCGCGCAGAACATGATCGACGCCAAGGCCGTGGACGAGTTCAAGGACGTGATGCCGGGTGATGCCGCGACGTTCCTCTATGTGGCGTATCGAGGGCTGTGGGCGCACGCCCGGGAACTCGGCGGCATTGTTTAACAAGGGCAAATGGCAAAGAGCAAAGAGCAAAGGGCGTCATCGAGGACAGGGTTCCTGCTCTCTGCCCTTTGCCCTCTGCTCTTCGCTCTTGCCGCGGCGCGAGCGGACGCGCAGCCGAGCGCCAGGCCGCCGGCGGCGAACCCGAATCAGGCGCTCGTCGACCGTTACTGCGTCACCTGCCACAACCAGCGGCTGAAGACGGCGAAGCTCGAGATCGACAGGCTCGACCTCACGCATCCCGAGAAGGACGCGCTCGCGTGGGAGCGCGCCATTCGCAAGCTGCGCGGCGGCATGATGCCGCCTCCAGGGGCCGCGCGGCCCGCGGCCGCCGACGTGCAGGCGCTCGCCGGCTACCTGGAGACGGCGCTCGACAAGGCGGCCGCCGCCAACCCGAACCCCGGCAGCGTGCGGATTCACCGGTTGAATCGCGCCGAGTACTCGAACGCGATGCGCGACCTGTTCGGCCTCGACGTCGACGTGTCGACGCTGCTGCCGAACGACGACATCAGCGAAGGGTTCGACAACATCGCCAGCGCGTTGAAGGTGTCGCCCTCGTTCCTCGACCAATACATCATGGCGGCGCGCGCGATGGCGAAGCAGGCCGTCGGCGCGCCCGTTGCCGACGGGCAGGCACGAACGACGCTGCGCGGTGTGGATGCGGGCCTTTCGCTTCCGCCGGGTGCACGGGGCGGCGTGACGGGCCGATTCCTGGCGCCGTTCGAAGGCGACTACGAGATCCGCGCCACGGGCAATCCGGCGCTGTTCACCGTCGACGGACGCACGGTGGACACGCAAGGCCGGACGCATCTGACCGCGGGCGATCACGCTGTCATCATGGCCGCCGTCGGCCGCAGTCTCGTCGAGAGCGAAGGCGCGCTCTTCGGCTTCGTCCCCGGTGCGGCCGGGACCGGCTATGCGAGCACAGGGACGCTGACGCCGGGCACCACCGCCGTTGGCGGACGCGGTGCCGGTGACCGCTCCCGACCGTGACGATCGACGGTCCTTTCGACCGGACGGGCGCTCCCGTCGAGACGCCAAACCGCAGGAAAGTCTTCGTCTGCCGCCCCGCGGCGGCGGCGGACGAATCCGCGTGCGCGTCGCGCATCATGGCGACGCCTGGCGCGCAAGGCGTTCCGCCGTCCGGTGACGGACGCGGATCTGGCGCCGCTCATGCAGTTCTTCGCCGAAGGCCGCAAGGCCGGGCACGTTTGAAAACGGGATTGAGAACGCGCTGACCGCGATGCTGTCGAGCGCGAAGTTCCTCTATCGCACGGAACCTCCGCCCGCGAACGCCCAGCCGGGCACGATCTACAGGCTGAGCGATCTCGAGCTGGCGTCGCGGCTGTCGTTCTTCCTCTGGTCGAGCATTCCCGACGACGAACTGCTGACACTGGCCGAGCAGCGCAAGCTGAGCGCGCCGAAGACGCTCGAGGCGCAGGTGCGCCGCATGCTCGCGGATCCGCGCTCGAAGACGCTGACGACGAATTTCGCATTCCAGTGGCTGCGCGTGCGCGACACGGCGGCGCTCGACCCCGACCCGTATGCGTATCCGGCGTTCGACGCGCCGCTGCGCACCGCGATCCGCCGCGAGATGGAGCTCTTCCTCGACAGCGTGTTCCGGGAAGACCGCAGCGTCCTCGATCTGCTCTCGGCGAACTACACCTTCCTGAACGAGCGGCTCGCGCAGCACTACCGTGTGCCGGACGTGCGCGGCGATCAGTTCCGCCGCGTGACGCTGACCGATCCGAACCGCTTCGGCCTGCTGGGCAAGGCGTCGGTCCTGATGGTGACGGCGTATCCCAATCGCACCTCACCGGTGCTGCGTGGCGCCTACATCCTGGAGAACCTGCTGGGCACGCCGCCCGCGCCGCCTCCGCCGAACGTCGAGGCGTTCAAGGAAAACAAGGAAGGCGAGCAGTTCAAGACGATTCGCCAGATCATGGAAACGCATCGGGCGAATCCGACGTGCAACGCCTGCCACGGCGTGATGGACCCGCTGGGCTTCGCGCTCGAGAACTTCGACACCATCGGGACGTATCGCGCCGTGGACGCCTTCACGCGCACGAAGATCGATACCAGCGGCAAGCTGGTGGACGGGACGGCCGTGAACGGGCCGGCCGATCTGAGGACTGCGCTGCTGGCCCATCCCGAGCAGTTCGTCCAGACCCTGACCGAGAAACTCACGATCTATGCGCTGGGCCGCAGCCTCGAGTATTACGACATGCCGGGCATCCGCGCGATCGTCCGCGATTCGAAGGCAACGAACTACAGGTTTTCGTCCATCGTGATGGGGATCGTGAACGCGCCGGCGTTCCGGTCGAGCATCGTGGAACAGTAAGGAGCAACGGATATGTTCGTCACCAGGAAGCACCTGACGCGCCGCACGGTACTCCGGGGTCTCGGGGCCACGATCGGCCTCCCGCTGCTCGACGCGATGATTCCCGCGCGCACGGCCCTCGCGCAGACGGCCGCCAAGGACGACGCCGCACGTCGGCTTCATCTACTTCCCGCACGGCGCGGTGATGAACCGCTGGACGCCGACGGGCGAGGGCCAGATCGGCGAATTCGGCGACATCCTGAAGCCCCTGGACAAATACAAGGCGATGACCACGGTGTTCTCGAACATCGACAGCCAGGCGGCCATCGGTCCGGTCCATGCCCTGTCGCCGGGCACCTGGCTGTCGTGCGTGCGTCCGGCGATCAGCCAGGAGGCGAACGCCGGCATCACCATCGACCAGATCGCCGCGCAGCACATCGGTCAGGACACCCCGCTGCCATCGCTCGAAGTCGCGACGGACATTCGCGGCGGCGGCGGATTCTGCGACCGCGACTACGGGTGCTCCTACGCCGGCACGATTTCGTTCCGCACGCCGACGACCCCGCTGCCGATGGAGAACGATCCGCGCAAGCTGTTCATCCGCCTGTTCGGTCAGGGCGACAACGCCGCCGAGCGCGCGCGCCTGTCGAAGCAATACGGGTCGCTGCTCGACATGCTCACGAGCGAGGTCAACAGCCTGCAGCGCAGCCTCGGGCCGTCGGACAAGCGGGTGTTGTCCGACTATCTCGAGACCGTCCGCGAAATCGAGCGCCGCATTCAGAAGATGGAGGCGCGCGACCTGTCGCACGTCGACATCCCGGACGCGCCGGCAGGCACGCCGCCCTTCGATCAGCACATCAACCTGATGTTCGACCTGGTCGCGCTGGCGTATCAGGCGAACATGACGCGGGTCTTCAGCTTCATGATGGCGGCCGAGGTCAGCGGCCAGACCTACAATCACATCGGCGTGTCCGACGCGTTCCATCCGCTGTCGCACCACAACAACGAACCGGCGAAGATGGACCGCCTGGTCAAGGTCCAGACGTACCACACGCAGGTGTTCGCCAAGTTCCTCGACAAGCTCGCGGCCATGCCGGACGGCGACGGGACGATGCTCGATCACTCGCTGTTCCTCTACGGCAGCAACATGAGCAACAGCAACGCCCACAACCACTATCCGCTGCCGACGTCGTTCGTCGGCGGCTGGAAGACGGTGAAGGGCAACCGGCACGTGGTGCCGCGCGGAGAAGACGCCGCTGGCGAACGTGCTGCTGACGTTCCTCGACAAGATCGACATCGCCCAGGACAAGCTGGGCGACAGCACCGGCAAGCTGGTGGAGACCTAGCCGTGTTCCGGCGATACCTGGCGGCCGGCTGCTCGGCTGTAGTGCTGATGACCGCCTCCGCGGTACTTCGCGGCGGACGCATCGATCCCAGGGACGCGAGCGGATCGACGCCCTTGCTGGTGGCCGCCAGCAATGACGATGTGGCGCAGGTCAGGCAGCTGCTGAAGGCCGGCGCGAATCCGAACGTCAGGAACAAGCTCGACACCACGCCGCTCCTGGAGGCCGCGTTCCACTCGAACCTCGGAGATCATCGAGGCGCTGCTCGACGCCGGCGCCGACCCGAATGCGTCCGGAGCCGACGGGCAGACACCGCTGATGCTGGTGGCCCGTGGGACCAACGTGGTCGCGGCGAAGATGCTGCTCGGAAAGGGCGCGAATCCCCGGGCCAGCGAGTCGCAGCGCCGCCAGACGGCGTTGATGTGGGCCGCGGCGAACAGTCAGGCGACCGATGACGCGGCTGCTGCTCGAGGTGGGCGCGGACGTCGACGCGAAAACCGCAACCGACCTGATGACGCCGCTCGTCAGCGCCGAGCCTCGTGCGCAGCCGCGTTCGCCGGGAGGCATGACGGCGCTGATGTTCGCGTCGCGCGAAGGCTGCCTGGACTGCGTGGCGGCGATGGTCGAGAAGGGCGCGGCGATCAACCTTCCCGATCCCGAGGGCGTGACGCCGCTGCTGTGGGCCATCTGGAACACGCGCTTCGACGTGGCGAAGTACCTGATCGAGCACGGCGCGGACGTCAACCGTTGGGACTGGTGGGGCCGCACGCCGCTGTATCTGGCCGTGGACTACGTGACGCTCCCGCACGGCGGGCGCCCGGACCAGCCGTCGCTCGACGAGACGCTGCCGATCGACATCGTGCGGCTGCTGCTCGAGAAGGGAGCGGATCCGAATCCGCAGCTGAAGATGACGGCGCCGCTGCGGGCCACCGGCAACGATCGCGGCCTGGATCCGATGCTGGCGCCGGGGACGACGCCGCTGATTCGCGCGGCCAAGGCGATGGACGTCGAGTCGATGAAGGCGCTGCTCGAGCACGGCGCGGATATCTCGCTGACCAACAGCCGCAACATGACGGCCACGCTCGCCGCCTCGGGCATGGGCTCGACGGACGCGGATACGCGCGGCTACTTCACGACATCGGATGTGCAGGAGCGCGCCATCGCGGCCCTCGACCTGATGTTCGGCGCCGGCGGCCCGGGCCTCGATCAATGGCAAGGCCGGGCCAGTTTGCCCAGGTCCCGCTGCACGGGGCCGCATTCTGGGGTTGGAATCGCGTGGTCGAATACCTGCTGCAGAAGGGCGCGGAGATCAACCTTGCCGACAGCCGCGGCTACACCGCCGTCGATTACGCGATGGGCCGGGCCGGCGGCAACAGCCGCGGTGGCCAGCGCATCGACGTCCACAAGGACACGGCGGACCTGCTGATGTCGAAGGGCGGCGTCGCGGGCACGCCCGTACGCCAATCGCCCGGCGCCCCGGCCGTCCGCTAGATCGCAGCATTTCAACGCACGGCCGCGCATCTGCACGGCCAGACTCGCGGTGGCGGTGTCTAAAGCTCCGTGGGCCGATGCCGTCTTGCCCTCCTGATCGCGGCGTGTGCGGCAGCGGCGTGCGCACCCAAGAGGCCCGCGCCGATCGACCCCACACTCAGCGCGCGCGCCACGCTGCTCGACGCTGAGGCGCTGGTCCGTGTCGGCTGCTTCGATTGCCTGACGAGGGCGCTTCAGCACTATGAAACGCTCCGCGCCGTTCCGGCTGTGAACGCAGAGGCGACCGCGGGTGCCGTCCGCGCTGCGGGATTGCTCGCCTTGCGCGAGCGCGAACTGGGGACCACCGACAGCGGATATCTCGAGCAGGCGAGGGCGCTGGCGGCCGGCAGCGACCGCCTGCGGCAGGACGTGACGCCGCTCCTCGATGTCATCGCCATCATGCTCTGGCGCGCCGGCGCCGGCCGAACCGGAACGGCCGACCCGCCGCTCACGCTTTACCAGAACCGCGCCGCGCGCACCGACATGCTGCGGTCGCTGGCGCCCCGCGACGAGCTGTCGGCGTACGTGTGGCTGGCGTATGCCTGCGAGACCAGCTCGGGCCGCACGGACATTCGCGACCTGGTCGCTCCCGTCGACGCGGCCCGTTCGATGAGCGATCTGCCGCTGCTGGCGTTCCGTCAGGCGATCTGCCTGGGCGTGGACGCCAAAGCCATCGACGCGTTGTTCGCGCGTGAGCCGCGGTTTGCGGAGCTCGCGTACTTCCGCGGACTCATCGCGAGCGCCCAACGCGACCTGGACGCCGCCGACGCGCGGTATCGCGAGGCGTATGCCTGGCGCCCGACGTGGCCCGCCGCCACCCTCCTGATTGCCAACGTCGCGATGACCGCCGAAGAGTTCCCCTCCGCGCTCGAGTTCTACGAGCAGACGCTGACGCTCGCGCCGTCCTTTCCGGATGCGCTGCTCGGCAAGCTCCGCGCGTTGACCTATCTGGCGCGGCACGAAGACGCGGTCGCCGCTGCGGGCGAGCTCCTCGCGCTTCGGCGTTATCCGGGCGACGCGTACTACTGGCGCGCCGCGAACGAACTCGAGATGAACCGGCTCGACGCGGCGTGGGAAGACGTCGAAGTGGCCGACAGGGTGATGATCAACAGCGACGTGCCCAAGCTGGCGGGCATCATCGCCCTGCAGCGGCACGAGCCGGACACCGCCCGGCAGAAGCTCCAGACAGCCCGCCAGCGCAATCCCAACGATTGCGAAGCGGGCTACTACCTGCAGCTGGCGCTCGGGGATCTGAAGCGCTGGCCCGCGCTTGCCGAGGTGGCGGTCGGCACCGCCGGCTGCCTGGACGATGCCGAAGCGGCGGCGAGGCAGGACATCGAGCGCATCGCCGCGTCCACATCGTCTGACGCACGGAAGGCGCGGCAGATTGCGAGAAGGCAGCAGCAGATCGCGTCCGCAGTCCGCATGCGCGCCACCTGCTGGTTCAACGCCGCGGTCGCGAATTTCAACCTGTCGAAGCCGGACGAGGCACGGCGGTATGCGGAGAAAGTCGCCGACGACGAGCAGTTCGGAGAACGGGCGCGCGATCTCACGGCGCGAATCGCGAGGTAGCCGGAAAGCGAGGCCGAATGGTAATGCTGAGTGCCGCTCTCGTGTGGGCCGTGGTGGCATCGGGGCAGGCGGCGTCGACGGAAATGCCACGTCCTCCGGCGTGCGGCGTGGCGCCGGCGTCGGGCACTGCCGCCGCGGAACGTTGTCTCGGCGACGATCAACTGCGCACGGCCGAGGCGTTGCCGAAACAGTCGGCGCAGAGGAACCGGCAGCTCGAGGCGGCGGCCGAGCATTACCGCCGCGCCGCAAGCCTCGCCACGAGCGGAGACGCGGCCGCTCAAGCGCTGGAGGCGTTGACGAAGGTGTACGACGCGCAGCATCTGGACCAGCCGCGGCAGGTGGAGACCGCACTGCGGGAACTGATCGCGCAGCTGCCGAACGATCTCCGGCCGGTGTTCCGCCTGGCGAAACAGCTCGAAGACGAGGGGCTGATCGACGCCGCGGAAGACACGTTGTTGTCGGCAAGGCGGCAGCAGCCCGATGGTGTCGACCCGTATCGGATGCTCGCTCAGTTCTACGCCCGCCGCGCGACCGCCCTCAGCAGGCTGGCGCAGCAGCAGACGCCCGCGCCCGCCACAGGCAATCCCGGCGAGCGCGACGAGAACGGGGTGTATCGTGTCGGCGGACCGATCCCCTCGCCGTCGCGCCTGGACGTGGCGCGCTATCCGCCCGAAGCGGCTGCCGCTGGCATCCAGGGTAACGTGCAGGCTGAAATTGTGGTCAACGAAGCAGGGCTGGTCTCGGAGGCAAAGGTGGTGCGGTCGATTCCGATGCTCGACGAAGCCGCGCTGCAGGCCGTCCGCAATTGGCGTTTCGAGCCGGCGTTCGTCGACGGCCGGGCCGTGCCCGTGAGAATGGTCGTCACGGTCAATTTCACCACGAGATAGCACGTGTAGTGCAGGCCTTCAGGCCTGCCGGACCACGGCGGACCTGAAGGTCCGCACTACGAAGAAGGACTATTCATCCGACAGGACAAGGTAGAGCGCGACAGGGGTAATCACGGCCAGCGTGAACAGCGCGGCGAGGAGCGACAGGGCGAGCGGAGACGCCAACGCCTGCGCCGAGACACTGGAGAAGTCGACGATTGACGGCTCCTGATGGATCCACGTCCATCCGAGCCAGCCGGTGGCTAAGATCGCGGCAATTGCGACGAGCAGGGCCGCGCCCTGAGCGATCGCGATCGGCCTCGATGCCTGCAGAACGGCCTCGTGCCGGGCGCGCATTTCTGCCCGCCACCACGCCTGGCCGGACGAAGGAACGCTCGCCTCCCGCCACGCCGTTTCCTGATCGGCTCGCATGGCCTGCGCCACGACGACGACGTCGCGGCACACGGCGCAGGACCTGACGTGCCCTGCCAATTCCAGACTGACGCGATGCGGCCATTTCCCGGATGCAATGGCGTCGAGGACGTCCGATTCGCGGGGGCACTCGATCATCGTCACGCCCGTTGCCCCGGTTGTCCTGTCAGGAGCGCCGCAAGCCTGCGTCGCGCCCGAAAGAGCAGCATCTTGATGCTCGCCCGTCGAAGACCGAGCGACTGCGCGATCTCCTCGTGCGACGATCCCTGGGCGTAAGCCAGCCAGAGCAGCTCGCGTTCGCGCGGCTTGAGCTTCGCCATTGCGCGGCCCACGTCCGTCCGCCGTTCGGCGTCGCCGGCGACATCGTCATGGCTGGCGAGCGCGGACGGATCGTGCTCGGCCGGCACGGGGACATTCACGACGCCGCGCCGGCTGCGGTGGCGGTCGTGCGCCAGGTTTGTCGCGATCCGGTACAGGTAGTTCCGCCGGTGCGTTTCGCTGTCGAAGCATCGATCGGCACGCAGAAAGCGGTAGTAGCTCTCCTGGAGCAAGTCGTCCGCCAGTGCGCGGTCGCCCGTGATGCGCGCCAGGTAAATCCAGACGGGCCGCGCCGTGCGGTCGTAGAACGCGCGGAACGTGTCCTCGTCCATCTGGAGGGTTTCGACCGCTCTGGCCTCGACGCGCGCCAGGCGCTCGACATCCGTGAGGGTCACGTCACGCGAGAACATGAGCGGGCATCATACGCTTACGAAACTCCACCGGAATCGGTTTCCATCTCGTGGGACCCGCCGCTCGTGCGCGGGGCGAGCAGGCCGAGCCGCCGCGAGAGCCCATAGGCGATGATCGCCGAGACGACGAACCCGGCGCCGATTGCGACTGCGGTCGCCCCCACGAGAAAGAAGGGCAGCTCGATTTCCGACAGCGTCGGATGCGCCGCGAAGCGGCGGCTGGCGATGATCAGGCCCGCACCACCGAAGGCCACCACGCACCCCGCCTGGACCGACCAGAGGATGCGGCCGATTGGCGCGGAGAGCGCCCGGGGCCCGGCGCCCAGCGGAAGCGGCGCGGCTTCCAGAAACCGCCGGCCGGCGGATGACTGCATGTAAGCCATGAGATCCTCGTTCGACGTCAAGCGATCGAGCAGTTTCGTGTGGGTGTCCGTGTGAGTCTTCGACACGCGAAGCCATCGCCGGTGTTCGATGACGGACCGCACCAGCCATGCGATCGTGGCGACAACGGTGAGGAAGCCAATCAGGACCGCCAACCCGGCCAGCGATTCCTCGATGGTGCGGATGGCCGCCAGCTTCGGGTCGTTGCGCCCGCCGCGGTAGTCGCGATAATCGGGGAAGAAGAACCCCGGGTTGTGAGCGACGTCGTCGTGCTGGGAAAGAAACTCGGCCAGCGCGGGGTACGGCTGGAGGTAAGCGGCGTTCGTGAGGAGCGACGGATCGAGGCGCAGCACCTCGCGCAGGGATGGCGGGTACTGCTGCAGGACCTCGTCAAGGCGCCGCCGCGTTTCCTCGACGTTGCCGTCGTACGGGGCGGCGAGTTCCGGCCGCAGTGCGCCACGCGGGGCCGCGGGCACCTCCTGCGGCCGGGACTGTTCGAGCGCCGGCCCGCGATTCGCCGGACGGCGGTTCTGGGCTGCTGCCGGGGAGGCGGCCAGTCCGGTCATCAGGGCCGCGGCCACGGCGAGGGCTCGGACATGTTTCATATGCCCTCTATTACGCGGGCCCGATGCGGCGGTTAACGGGCCTGACCTGATCTGTCAGGGCCGGTCGGTATACTGGGAGACCATGAACGAAGGGCAAAGGGCAGAGGGCAGAGGGCAAAGGGCGAAGGGGAGGGCGAAATGGATAGAGCGACAGCAAAAGCCAGTTCCAGGGGCAGATCCCGGCGTGGGTTCATGGCGTCGGCTGGATTGGGAATGGCCGCGCTCCTTGCGGGGGCGGGGCGGGTCGCCGCGGCCGACTGGAACGACGGCGAGAAAGCAAACGTCAAAACGGTCACCGACTTCTGCGCGGCGTGGTCGTCGCGGGACATGGCACGGGTCCTCCCGTTCCTGGCTGACGACTGCGTCTATCGCATGTCGGAAACGACGCCGGCGGTCAACGGTCACGCCGGGGTCGCCGGCAGGCTCAAGACCTGGCTCGATGATTCCACCCTGGTGGAATTCCGGGTCCTCGATACGGCCGCCGCGGGACCGATCGTGATCAATCATCGAATCGATCGATTCTTGACGGCACGCCCGCTGACATGGGAAGGCGTGGGCGTCTTCTTCGTGAAGGACGGCAAGATCCGGGAATGGTCGGACTACACGATCAAGGCTCAGCGCTAGCCGCCGGCGGCTCCATTTCGCACACCACGTGGCAGACCTGAAACAAGACCTGGCGGCGCTGCGGATCGAGCGTCCGCCCGAGCGCTCGGGCGTCGCGCGCGTCGTGGTGTGGACGCTCGTGCTCGTCGTGCTCGCCGGCCTCGGCCGCGCCGGTTGGGCGTGGGCCACTCGCGAACGCCCGATCGAAGTCCAGGTCTCACCCGTCACCGAGCGCGTTGCGGGTACGCAGGCAGCCGTGCTGAATGCCACGGGCTACGTCACGGCGCGCCGCCGCGCGACCATCTCGTCGAAGATCACGGGCAAGGTGGTCGAGGTGAACGTCGAAGAGGGCATGGCGGTCAAGGAAGGCCAGGTGCTCGCGCGCCTGGACGATGCCAATCCGCGCGCGGCGCTGGCATTTGCCGAGGCGCAGGCGGAAGCCGCGCGGCGGAACATCGCCGAAAGCGAAGTTCGCCTGGCTGACGCCCGCCTCACGTTGAGCCGTCGCATGCAGCTGGTGAAAGAAAAGGTCGTGGCCCAGTCGGAAGTCGATCAGGCCCAGGCCGACGTCGATTCCATGGCGGCCCGGATCGCCGCGACACGCGAGATGGTCCGCGTCGCGGAACGTCAGGTGGCGATGCAGCAGACCGATCTCGACAACACGATCATCCGGGCGCCCTTCAGCGGCGTGGCCATCACCAAGGACGCGCAGCCGGGCGAGATGGTGTCGCCGGTGTCGGCCGGCGGCGGCTTCACCCGCACGGGGATCTGCACGATCGTGGACATGAAGTCGCTCGAGATCGACGTGGACGTCAACGAGTCGTACATCAACCGCGTCGTCAGCGGGCAGGACGTCACGGCGGTGCTCAATGCCTATCCGGACTGGCAGATTCCGGCGCGCGTCATCACGATGGTACCGACCGCCGATCGCCAGAAAGCGACCGTGCTCGTGCGCATCGGGTTCAAGCAGCTCGACCCGCGGATCCTGCCCGACATGGGGGTGAAAGTGACGTTCCTGGCAGCGCCGGCAAGAGGTTCCGACAAGGCCGCCAACGCCGCCGGGCGTGCCACGCTGCTGGTGTCCAAAGCCGCTGTTCGCACCGACAACGGGCAGGCGGTCGTCTTCGTCGCGCGCCGCGACAACAGCGTCGAACGGCGTGCCGTCAGAACGGGCGGCGAGGACGGCAGCCAGCTCGAGGTTCTCGCGGGTCTCACGGCCGGCGAGTCCGTGGTGGTCTCCCCGTCGGCTGCGCTCAAGGATGGTGCGACCGTCGTGGTGAAGTAGGGCGGCCCTTTCAGGGCCGCCGGCGGGGCTGAAAGCCCCGCCCTGCAAAAGAAGAGGCAACATGAGCGGCGACGCGCTGGTTCGGATTGCGGGCGTGCAGAAGCACTTCAGCAGGGGCGGTGAACGCATCGAGGTGCTGAAGGGCGTCAATCTCGACATCCCGCCCGGCGACTTCCTGGCGCTGATGGGCCCATCCGGATCCGGCAAGACGACGCTGCTGAACCTGATGGGCGGCCTCGACACGCCGACGGGCGGATCGGTGGACGTGAACGGCGTCCGCATCAACGAACTGAGCGGCGCACGGCTGTCGAAGTGGCGGTCGCAGCACGTCGGCTTCGTGTTCCAGCTGTACAACCTGCTGCCCGTGCTGACCGCCGAGCGCAACGTCGAGCTGCCGCTGCTGCTGACGAATCTTTCGAAGGCCGAGCGCCGGAAGCGCGCCGCGCATCGCCCTCAAGATCGTCGGCCTGGCGGATCGCGCCCGGCACTACCCGCGGCAGTTGTCGGGCGGCCAGGAGCAGCGTGTCGGCATCGCGCGCGCCATCGTCACCGATCCGACCTTGCTCCTGTGCGACGAGCCGACGGGCGATCTCGATCGGAAGGCCGGCGATGAAATCCTCGACCTGCTGCAGGCGCTCAACCGGGAATACGGCAAGACGATCGTCATGGTCACGCACGACCCGCACGCCGCGGATCGCGCGAAACGCACGCTGCACCTCGAAAAGGGCACGCTGCTCGACACGGTGGCCGCATGAAATTCCTGCCGCTCGTCTGGCGCAGCCTCTGGCGGCGCAAGGTCCGTACCACGTTCACGTTGCTGTCGATCTTCATCGCGTTCCTGCTGTTCGGCCTGCTGATGACGATCCGATCGACGTTCTCGATGGGGGTGGATCTGGCGGGGCTCGATCGTCTGATGGTGATTCACAAGATCAGCATCATCATGCCGCTGCCCGTCTCGTATCAGGCGCAGCTGCGCAGCGTGCCGGGCGTCCAGACCGTCACGCACAACACCTGGTTCGGCGGTGTCTACCAGGATCCGACGAACTTCTTCTCGACCATCGCGACCGAGCCCGAGCCGTACTTCAGCATGTACCCGGAGATTCACATTCCGCCGGAGCAGATGAAGGCCTGGGCCGCCGACAAGCAGGGCGCCGTGGTCGGCGTCGACCTCGCCAAGCGTTTCGGCTGGAAAATCGGCGACCGCGTGCCGCTCAAGGGCACCATCTACCGGAAGAAGAACGGCAGCGACGCCTGGGAATTCAACATTGTCGGTCTCTATGACGGCGATCCGGGCGTCGACAAGACCAGCTTCTTCTTCCGCTACGACTATCTCGACGAGGCCCGTTCGCCCACCACCGGGGCAGGGCACGGTGGGATGGTACGTCGTCAAGATCAAGGACGCGTCGAAATCCAAAGAGATGGCATCGACCTTCGACAGCATGTTCGCCAACTCATCGTCGGAGACGAACACGACGACGGAGAAGGGGTTCATCGACGGGTTTGCCAAGCAGGTCGGCGACATCGGGTCGATCATGATCGCGATCCTTGTCGCCGTGCTCTTCACGATTCTGCTGGTCGTCGGGAACACGATGGCGCAGGCTGTTCGCGAGCGGACGAGCGAGCTGGCGGTGCTCAAAACGCTTGGGTTCTCGAATGGCCTGATTCTGGCGCTCGTGCTCGCCGAGTCGATGTTCGTGGCCGTCGTCGGCGGAGGCCTCGGCTTGCTCGTGGCATGGGCGATCGTGTCGCGCGGCGACCCCACGGGCGGTCTGCTCACGCCGTTCGTCCTGCCGCAGCGCGACCTGTTCCTCGGCATCGCGCTGATCGCGGCCGTCGGCGTCGCGGCAGGGCTCATGCCTGCGACGGGAGCCATGCGCATCAAGATCACCGACGCGCTGAGGAAGGCGTAGGGATGTCTTTTTTTACCCAGATCTTCGCCGTCAGCTGGCTGAGCCTGAGGACCATTCCGCAGCGGCTGGGATCGTCTGCCGTTGCCGTCGTCGGTATCGCCGGCGTCGTCATCGTATTCGTGGCCGTGCTGTCGATGGCACAGGGCTTCTACGCGGCGATGACCGCGGCGGGATCGCCTGATCGCGCGATCGTGATGCGCAGCGGCGCGGACGACGAGATGACGAGCGGCATTGGCGGGCCCGAGGCCGACATCATCAAGCAGGCTCCCGGCCTGCGGCACGAAGGGGCATTGCCGCTCGCGGCGGCCGAGCTGTTCGTGCTGATCGACCTGCCGAAGCTGTCGACGGGCACGCCTGCCAACGTGCCCATGCGCGGGATCGACCCGGCCAGCTTCGGTGTCCGCGACGAAGCCAGGCTTGTCGAGGGCCGGATGCTGCGGTTCGGCACCAACGAGGTCGTGGTCGGACGGGCTGCCGCCCGCAACTACGCGGGACTCAGGGTCGGGTCCGAGATCAAGGCCGGGCAGAACTCGTGGACGGTGGTCGGCATGTTCGAGTCGCGCGGCAGCGTCGCCGAGACGGAAATCTGGTGCGACGCGCGCTTCCTCCAGGGCGCGTACCGTCGCGGCAACACCTTTCAATCGGTGCGTGCCCGGCTGGAGTCCCCGGCGACCTACGGGCAGTTCAAGGACTGGCTGACGACGAATCCGCAGCTGAACGTGTCCGTGCGTCCCGAACTGGAGTACTACATGGCGCAGTCGGTCACGCTCACGCGGCTGATCCGATCCGTTGGCTTCGCCATCGCCGCGCTGATGGGCATCGGCGCCGTGTTCGGCGCGATCCTGACGATGTATACGGCGGTGTCCACGCGGACCCGCGAAATCGCGACGCTGCGCGCGCTCGGCTTCAACACGGCATCGGTGCTCGTGTCCGTGCTCGCCGAGTCGTTCGGCCTCGCGGCGCTCGGCGGCGCGCTGGGTGGGCTGATCGCGTACCTGGGTTTCAACGGCTATCAGACGTCCACGATGAACTGGCAGTCGTTCAGCCAGGTCGCATTCGCGTTTGCGGTGACGCCGGCGCTTCTCGCCCAGGGACTCGGCTACGCGCTCGTGATGGGGCTGATTGGCGGTCTGCTCCCGGCTGTTCGAGCCGCGAGGCTTCCGATCTCGTCCGCGCTCCGCGAGCTGTAAGACCCAACCCGGTTCGGCGCTTCGTTTCGATCGGAGCCCGCCAACAACAGCTGCTGCACGTCTCAGGATCGACGAGTCATTGGAGGCTTCGTTTCCTTTGTGGCCTTCGTGTCTTCGTGATGGAAGGACGTTGGGAGTCACGCCGACAGCACCGAATGGGCCCAAGACTGATACACTGGGAAGATGCCTCCGTCGGAAGTAGCCAATCCATCACGTCGTAACGTCGCCATCATCGCCCACGTCGATCACGGCAAGACCACGCTCGTCGACGCGCTGCTGCATCAGAGCGGCACGTTCAGGGCCAACGAGCGCGTGGCCGAGCGGGCCATGGACAGCAACGAGCTCGAGCGCGAGCGCGGTATCACGATTCTCGCGAAGAACACGGCCGTCCACTACCAGGACATCCTGATCAACATCGTCGACACGCCGGGCCACGCCGATTTCGGCGGGGAAGTGGAGCGCACGCTGTCGATGGTGGACGGCGTGATGCTGCTGGTGGACGCCTCGGAAGGCCCGCTGCCGCAGACGCGCTTCGTCCTGCGCAAGGCCCTCGAACGGCGGCTGACGCCGATCGTCGTCATGAACAAGATCGACCGGCCCGACGCCCGCGCTGCCGAGGTGCTGAACGAAATCTACGACCTGTTCATCGATCTCGACGCCGACCGAAGAGCAGCTCGACTTCCCGGTGCTCTACACGAACGCGCGGACGGGCACGGCGTCGACTTCGCCCGACGGACCGGCGGAGGATCTGCGCCCGCTGTTCGACGCCGTCGTCAAGCACGTGCCGCCGCCGCGCGGCAACCCCGACGCGCCGCTGCAGCTGCTCGTCGCGAACCTCGATTCGAGCGACTACCTGGGCCGCATCGCCATCGGCCGCATTTTCAACGGCCGCGTGAAGATCGGCGATCCGGTGGCCGTCGTGAAGCTCGACACGGCCGTCCAGCACACGAAGGTCACGAAGCTGTACGCCTTCGACGGGTTGAAGCGGATCGATATCCAGGAGGCGGCGGCGGGCGACATCGTGTGCCTGGCCGGCATCGAGGACATCACGATCGGCGAGACGATCACGGACATGGAGCACCAGATCGCGATTCCGCCGATCGCGATCGACGAGCCGACGGTGTCGATGATTTTCGGCGTCAACACGTCGCCGATGGCCGGCAGGGACGGTCAGTACGTCACGTCGCGTCAGCTGAAGGATCGGCTGGACCGGGAGCTGCTCGGCAACGTGTCGATCCGCGTCGAGCCGACCGACACGCCCGAGCAGATGAAAGTGGTCGGCCGCGGCGAGCTGCAGCTGTCGATTCTCATCGAGATGATGCGGCGCGAAGGCTTCGAGCTGCAGGTCTCACGGCCGGACATCGTCACGAAAGAGCTGAAGGGCGTCGTCGTCGAGCCGGTCGAAGAGCTCGTGATCGACGTGCCGGAGGATCATCAGGGCATCGTCATCGCGCAGGTCGGCGAGCGCAAGGGCGTGATGACGAAGATGGTCAACAACGGCAGCGGCCGCGTGCGGCTCGAGTTCCGGATTCCGGCGCGCGGGCTCATCGGGTTCCGGTCGCAGTTCATGACCGACACGAAGGGCACCGGCATCATGAACCACATCTTTTCGAGCTGGGAGCCCTGGCATGGCGCGATTCCGGCGCGGGCGAACGGCGCGCTGGTGGCCGATCGCACGGGCGTGGCGACGTCCTACGCGATCTTCAACCTGCAGGAGCGCGGCGAGATCTTCATCGACCCGGCCACCCAGGTCTACGAAGGCATGGTCATCGGCGAGAACTCACGGCCGAGCGACATGGACGTCAACGTCACCAAAGAGAAGAAGCAGACCAACATGCGCGCGTCGAGCGCCGACGAGGCGATTCGCCTGATCCCGCCGCGCAAGCTCGGCCTCGAGCAGGCGATCGAGTTCATCAACGACGATGAGCTCGTCGAGGTGACGCCGTCGAGCATCCGGCTGAGGAAGCGCATCCTCGCGTCGAACATGCGGCCGAAGGCTGCGAAAGAATAGACGTCAGAGGTCTAGAGGTCTAGAGGTTAGAGGTTAGAGGTTGGGATTAGGGGCTGGGGGCTAGGGGCTGGGGATGCTCAATCGGCGAACGTCCGGTTCGGTCGTGTGCCCGTCGTGCGGGTCGCTCGTCGGCGTTCGCGACGACAAGTGCTACATGTGCGGCCGCGCGAATCCGGGGCTGTTCGGGTTCGGGCCGGCGCTCCGGCAGTTCAGCCTGAACTTCGGGTTCGTGCAGCTCGTCGTGGGCGCCTGCGTCACGCTGTGGCTCGTGACGCTGCTGATGTCCGGCGGCGGCTGGCCGGCAGGGGCGGCAGCATCCTGTCGGCGCTGTCGCCGAGCACGCAGATGCTGTTCGTGTTCGGCGCGAGCGGCGCCATCCCCGTCTTCGGGGCCGGGCGCTGGTGGACCGTGCTGAGCGCCGGCTGGCTGCACGGCGGCCTGCTGCACGTCGTGATGAACATGTACTGGGTCTGGCAGATGGGTCCGTCGATCACGGAGTTCTTCGGACCGGCGCGCACGGTGATCATCTACACGGCCGGCGGCGTCGCCGGCTTCGCGCTGAGCTCGGTTGCCGGCGCCTATTTTCCGAGCGCTGCCGTTCCTCGCCGGCGGCGGACTTCACCGTGGGCGCGTCGGCGCCGGTGTTCGGCCTGATCGGCGCGCTCTATCACTACGGCCGGACGACCAGCAGCGCGGTCAAACAGATGGCGCTGTCGATCATGCTCCAGGCCGCGGTGTTCGGCGTCCTGCATGGGCGGCCTCGGGCATCGACAACTACGCGCACATCGGCGGATTCGTCGGCGGGTATCTGACGGCGACTGCCTTCGGCCCGATGACGCGCGAGCGAGGCGACCACATGATCATCGCGCTGGGCTGCCTCGTCGCGAGCGCGCTCGCGATCGTGGCGTCGATTGTGACCGGCCTGCGGTTCCTGCGGTAACCGGCCTGCGATCCTTCGCCCGTAGCGTCCGCCTTCAGGCGGACGTCCGACGTCCGGCTGAAGCCGGACGCTACTTCTTTTTCAATTCCAGCTCTTCGTCGATGATGCGCTTGAACGCGTCGAACGGCTGCGCGCCGGTCAGCATGCGGCCGTTGATGAAGAACGCGGGCGTGCCGGAGACGCCGGCGTCGTTGCCGTCGCGGATGTCCGTTTCCACGCGGTCCTTGTACTTGTGCGTGTCGACGCACGCGTTGAAGCGCGTCATGTCCATCCCCAGCGCCGCGGCCGACTGCCTCAGGCCCTCGTCTGACAAGCGGGTCTGGTCCGCGAACAGCTTCTCGTAGTACTGCCAGAACTGGTCCTGCTCGGCGGCGCACTGCGACGCCTCGGCGGCCGGCCGCGCGTTCGGATGGCTCGGCAGCGGGTAGTGCCGGTAGACGAACCTGATCTTGTCGCCGTACGTGCTCAGCACCTGGTTGATGGTCGGGTACGCCCGCAGGCAGTACGGGCACTGGAAATCCGAGAACTCGATGAGCTCGATCGGCGCCGCAGCCGGTCCCTTCGAGGCGCTGCCCGCCACCGACACTTTCTCGCGCGGTGGATCGAGCGTGACGCGCACCGGCGTCTTCGTCTTCAGCTGATCGACGTAGGCCTGATACACCGTTGCCGTCCGCTCCTGCGTGAGCAGCGACTTGATCGGCGCGCGGACCTGATCGATCGGCGCGCCCTGCACGCGCGACGGGTTGGCGCTGTACCACGCGAGGACGTCGGCATCGGTGACGGCGGCGATCTTCGACCCGATTTCCTGGTCCATCAGCGCCGCCGTCGTGACACCGCGAGTCTTCGATTCCTGCGCCATCAGCTTCTCGCCGACGATCTCGTCGATGGCCGCGCGGCGCGCCTCGTACACCGCCAAGCGACAGCTTCAGGTTGCCGAAGTTCCCGGCCGGCTGCTGCATGGCCTTGTCGTCCACTTCGCTCAGCGTGATCGACGTCGCGCCGACCGTGGCCACGACGTCGGTGCCCGTCTGCGCGCGCGTCGCCTGCTGCGCGGAACTCGAACAGGCGACCAGGAACAGGGGGACGGCAAGGAACAGGCGCTTCGCCATGAGCATGGGGCAGTATACCGTGGCTCGGGGCTGTGGCGCGGCTCGGCCGGCTCGTGGCTCGTGGCTCGTGGCTGGGGTTGCGACGTTGCTGAAATTGCAACGACGTCGCCTCAGGGTTGTGGTACATCCGGCAGCGCGAGCACGAGAGAGACCGACCGGCCAGCGATCGTGAGCGGTCTGCGATGTGCAACGACTTCAGATATGGCTGTCGTGAAGACCTATCGGGAGCTGGAAGTCTGGCAGGCTGGAATGGATCTCGTGGAGGTGGTCTACGCAGTGACCCGCACGTTTCCACGAGACGAGCTCTTTGGCTTAACCGCGCAGACTCGGCGAGCGACGATTTCGGTCCCGTCGAATATCGCTGAGGGCGCCTGTCGCCGCACAACGGGCGCGTTTCTCAACCACGTGAGCATCGCGCTCGGTTCACATGCGGAAGTGGAGACGTGTCTCGAGATTGCCATTCGGTTGAAGTACATGTCGTCGGTCGGAACTGAACATGTGGTCGTGTCAGTCGGCGCGGACCGGTCAGTTGCTGAACGGGCTGCGGCGCTCATTGGAGGCCAGACCGCCCCGATGATCACCGAGCCACCGAGTCCCGAGCCCCGAGTCACGAGCCACGAGCCCCGAGTCATTCCCCCAGCCTGAACGGCAAGTCCGCGACGACGTACGCCATCACGGTGACGGCCGCCGCACACTTCGCCATGTCGACCGGATCGATCTTGTCCACCGTGTCGGCTTGCGTGTGGTGAATCAGGAAATACTGCGACGCGTCGACTTCGAGCGACAGGCCGGGGATGCGGCCGGCGCGGGTGCTTGGGGCGATGTCGGCGCCGTCGCCGCCGGCGACGATGTCGGATGCCCCAAGGCCGGACAGCAGCGTCGCGATCGCCGTAATCGTCTGGCGTGCCGTGTCGCTGCCGGCGAAGCCGAACCCGAGCGGGCGGAAGACGCCGTTGTCCGACTCCATCATCAGCACGTGCCGGGCGAGTTCGGCCCGATGCTGATCGCGATAGGCGACGCCGCCGCGGCCCGCCGTTCTCCTCGTTGGTCCACAGCACGACGCGGACGGTACGGCGCGGCCTCAGGTTGAGCTTCTTCATGATGCGCAGCGCTTCCCACGACACCACGCAGCCGCCGCCATCGTCGGTCGCGCCCGGCGCCGACGTCCCACGAATCGAGGTGGCCGCTGACGACGACGATTTCGTCGGGCCTCTCGCGTCCGCGAATCTCGCCGACGACGTTCGCCGACTCGACGTCGGGCTCCAGGTGCGCCTCCATCCTGAGCCGGATGACGATGCGATCGCCGCGGTCGGCCATGCGTTGCAGCCGGTCGGCGTCCTCGGTGGTGATGGCGGCCGCCGGTATCCGCGGCGCGTCGGCGGCGTACGTCAGCGCGCCTGTGTGGGGGAGCCGCAGGCCGTTCGGACCCACTGACCGGATCAGCATGGCCACCGCGCCATGGCGGGCCGCTCGCGACGCGCCGTTCCACCGGTACCGCGACGTTTCGCCGTAGTTCGTAAACGGCACGTTGAACAGCACGATGCGGCCGCGCGCTTTGGCGGCGTGTGACTCGAGTTCCTCGTACGAACGCACGACGAGCAGCGGTGCTTCAACGCCTTCTGGAGGCGTGGCCACGCTGCCGCCGAGGCCGAGCATCGTCAGCGGGAGCCGGGACGGCTGGACGATGTCCGCGCTCTCGCTTGCCGCGGACCCACTTCGGCACCATGACCTTCTCGGCGTGGACGTTTTCGAGGCCGTCGCGTTTCATCTCGGCGAGGGCCCATTGGATGGCCTGGTCGAGTTGCGGGGAGCCGCTGAGGCGATGGCCAATCGTGTCGGTCAGCGTGGCGAGCCGGCGCCAGGCGAACGCATCGTTCGTGGCCTCGCCGATGAGCCGGTCAGCCGGCGCGCGATACGCCTCGAGCCACGGCGGGCGCAGTGTCGGCGACCGCGCGGTCGCGGCCGATCGACAGCAGAAGCAGCAGGGCGACTGAGAGAATCGTTTTCCGCGCCATGTCCGCGTGTTCTCGCCGTCCGCGTGGGTCGCCCGACGCGCCGGCCCCTAGAGCGCGGTGCTCGTGCGCGCCGGACCGCTGACGGCGGCGGGCTCCGGCGTGAAATCCTCGCCGGGGTTGATGAACCGGTCGCGTTCGAACTTGTACTGCTTGTCGTACAGCTGCCGGTAGCGCCCGCCCTTGGCGATCAGCTGGTCGTGCGTCCCCCGCTCGACGATCTCCCCGGCTTCGAGCACGAGGATCTGATCCGCGCTCTGGATCGTCGACAGGCGATGCGCGATGACGAACGTCGTGCGTCCGCGTCGCAGCGCCTTCAGGCCGTCCTGGATCAGCGCTTCGCTCTCGCTGTCGAGGCTCGACGTCGCTTCGTCCAGGATGAGGATTTTCGGGTCGGCGAGGATCGCCCGCGCGATCGCCACCCGCTGGCGCTGTCCGCCCGACAGCCGCACGCCGCGTTCGCCGACGATGGTGTCGTAGCTCTTCTCGAAGGCTTCGACGAACTCGTCGCAGTGGGCAATGCGGCTGACGGCCTTGATCTCCTCGCGCGACGCGTGTGGACGGGCGTACGCGATGTTCTCGCCGACCGTGCCGTCGAACAGGAAGTTGTCCTGCAGCACGACGCCGAGGTGCGCGCGATAGTCGCGCAGTTTGATGTCGCCGAGGTCGCCGCCATCGACCAGCAGCTTCCCCGATAACGGCCGGTTGAACGCCATGACCAGGCTGATGAGCGTGCTCTTGCCCGATCCGCTCGACCCCACCAGGGCCGTCGTCGATCCGGCCGGCGCGCGGAACGAGACGTGCTTCAGGACCGGCACGCCCGGGTTGTATTCGAACGTCACATCGTCGAATTCGACTTCGCCGCGAACGTCCGGCATGGGCCGCCGATGGGCGTCTTCCTCGTCCTCGGTCGCCATCTTGCGGATTTCGCGGATGCGATCGAGGCCGGCGAACGCTTCCGTCATCTGCGTGCCGATGTTCGCCAGCTGAATCACCGGCATGGTGATCACGGCGATCATCGACAGGTACCAGACGAAGTCGCCGATCGTCATCGTGCCGGCGCGGATGGCGGCGCCGCCGACCAGCATCATCGCGATGCCGATGGCGCCGATCACCAGCCCGGAGAACGCGCCGATCGCCGACACGCCGGTGAGGGATTGCGCCACGTTTCGGAGGAGACGATGCGCGCCCCTGGCGAAGACGAGCTCCTCGCGCTTTTCGGCGGTGTACGCCTTCACGATGCGGACGCCGCCGAGCGATTCGCCAAGGCGTCCCGTCACTTCCGCGTTGATCTGGCCGCGTTCCCTGAACAAGCGGACGCAGCCGCTTGAACGCGGTCGCCATGCCCACGCCGAACGTCGTCAGGATGACGATGGTGACGGCGGTCAGGCGCCAGTTGAGGTACACGAGGATGACGAGTGCCATCATCGCCGTCAGGATCGAGCCGGTCAGCTGCACCAGGCCGCTGCCGACGAGGTTCCGGATGCCTTCAGCGTCCGTCATGATGCGCGAGATCAGGACGCCGCTCTTCGTGGAATCGAAGTAGCGGATGGGCAGGCGCATGACGTGCGCCTCGATTTCCTTGCGCATGTCCGTGATCGCACGCTGCGCGGCGACGCCGAGGATCTGCGAGTTGGCAAACGATGTCACGGCGTCGACGATCGTGGCGGCCGCCGTGATCATGGCCAGCTTCGGCAGCAGGTCCCAGTGTCCCTGTCCGATGACGTCGTCCATGAGGTACTTGGTTGTCGCGGGCATGACGAGGCCGGCCAGGCGGTTCACGACCATGACCATGAGCCCGATACCGAGGCGGACGCGGTGTTTCCAGATCAGCGCGCGGGCTTCTTCCCACGCGTCGGGACTCAGCTTTTTCTTCGGGGTCGTCGCGGCTCTGGGCAGCGATTGTCGATCGTGGAAGACGTTCAGGATGGGCCACGAAGGGATCATACTTAACAACGAGGTGGAAATGACTCACGAGGTCCGCACGGTCCAACAGGTCCACTGGATCCGCGGCGTCGGCACCGCGCTGCTCGTGGTGATGGTGTTCGCCGCGCCCGGTTCACGCGTCGCGACGGCCCAGACCACCGCGCGAAGCGCAACACCCGAACGGGTAGCTGAGGCGGCGATGCTCAAGGCGGATCGCGACTTCAACAAAGCCGTCGCGGACCGCGACATGAGCCGATTCCTTTCGTTCGTCGCCGAAGACGCGACGTTCAACGCGAGCCGCGGGCGTGAAGCGGTGGGGAAGGCATGGGTGCCGTTCTTCTCGCCGGACGGTCCGAAGCTTTCGTGGGCGCCGACGAAGGCCGAATCGCTCGTCGCCGGCGATGTCGGCTACACGGTCGGCACGTGGGAGCGCCGGACGCCGGGCCCGAACGGCAGCGTCAAGGTCACACACGGACAGTATCTGACCGTGTGGCAGAAGCAGAAGGACGGCAGCTGGCAGGCGACGTACGACACGGGCTCGACGGCGCCGTGAACAGCCCGCCTTCGCGCGTAGCGCTCCGGCGAGGCCGCGCCGAAGCTCGCTCGGATACGGGCGAGCGAGCGGAGGCGGGTCGGCAGTCAGGCCGTCGACCGTCGAGTCATTCGCCGTACTGCGCGCGGGCTTCCTGGAACTGACCGGCGATCGTGCGGATCAGCCGCTCCGGAGAGATGACGCGCGCGAAGGGCCCGAAGCTCAGGATCCAGCTTTCCAGCGCGCGGTCGAGGCAGACGTCGAGTGTCATGACCACGCCGCCACTGTCGCTCTCGCGCAGCTGCTGGGACGCGTGCCACGTGCGCGTCCGCACGTACTCTGCCGCCGCCGGCTGAAATTCGATCTCGACGCGTTCCGGCGGGCCGGAATGTACGCCGAGCGAGTGCGGAAAGGCCTCGTCGGGCAGGTCCTCGATCGGCGTGAACGTCTCCTCGCGGAGCGAGAGCTCCGAAATGCGATCAACCGCGAACGTCCGCACCTCCGCATACTCAGGTACGTACGCGAGCAGGTACAGCGCGCCCTGCGCGTAGGCGAGCCGGTACGGGTGCACGACGTAAACCTTGGTGCGATCGCTCGATTTCGAGTAGTAGGTGATCTCGGCCTGGCGCTGATGGAGCGTCGCCTCGAGCGCGCGGGCCTCGATGCGCGTTCGCAGCGAGCCGTCGGCGATGGCCTGCGGCTGCGATTTGGCTGAGAGCACGCGCGGCAGCTGGTCGAGGAATCGCTGCATGTGCGGCGTCAGCGCCGCGGTCAGCTTGTCGAAGGCGCGGTCCACGTCGTCGCGGAATGGCGTGCCCGAGAGCGACTCGACCAGCGAGCGGCTGAAATACAGCGCGCACAGCTCGGACAGGGTCAGGCCCGCCGACAGCCCCTTGAACGCCTGACCGTTGATGATCCACCTCGTCCGGCCGTCGTCGCGCGTGCGGTCGTCGTAGATGGGGAAGCCCGCTTCCTCGAGCGCCTGGAGGTCGCGCCGGATCGTCCGCGTCGTCACCCCGCACTGAGAGGCGAGCTCGTCGATCGTCACGCCCGCGCCGCGCGAGCGCTCGATCTCGCGAAGGATGCTCCATTGCCGGATCACTTCAGCGTTGCGGGGCATGCGGACACAAGGATCGCACGGTTTCTCTATAATCGGCGCTGATGACCGCACAGGAAGCCCAGGTGCGCGACGCGCTCGCCGCGCTGGGCATTTCGTTCGACCGCTACGAACACCCGCCGGTGGCCACCGCGCTCGAGGCGGACGAGCACTGGGCTGGCATCGACGCGGTGCACTGCAAGAATCTGTTTCTGAGGAACCAGAAGGGGAACCGGCATTACCTCGTGATCGTGAAGCATCCGAAACGGGCTGACCTGCGTGGGGTGGCCGATCAGATCGGCGACGGCAAACTGAGCTTTGCCTCGCCCGAACGGCTCCTGGCCCACCTGGGCGTCACGCCCGGTTCCGTTTCGCCCTTTGGATTGATCAACGACGCGTCCCGCGAGGTGCGCGTGTTCCTCGACGCCGACCTCAAGGCCGCCGAGCGCATCTCGTTCCATCCCAATATCAATACCGTGACCGTCGTGCTGACCTTTACGGATTTCGAACGCTTCCTGGCCGATCGCGGCAATCCTGTCCGATACGTGACCATGTAAAACCGTTTGACTTTGCGCCGGCATCGGCAGTAACGTGCGCGCTCCGTTCTGCGTTTCCCCACGTTTACGCCCGGAGGACCGATGAAGCTGTCGGTAACGATCGGTGTCAACGGTCGGCCGTATGAGCGCGAGGTCGAGCCCCGGTTGCTGCTCGTGCACTTCCTGCGCGACGCGATAGGTCTGACGGGAACGAAAATCGGCTGCGATACGAGTCAATGCGGCTCGTGCACCGTGCTCATCGACGGCATTTCGGTGAAGTCGTGCACCTGTCTGGCGGCGCAGGTCGACGGAACGTCGGTCACCACCATCGAAGGCTTCGCCAAGCCGGGAGAACTCACCGCGCTGCAGGAAGCCTTCTGGACGAAGCACGGTCTGCAATGCGGGTTCTGTACTCCGGGGATGGTCCTCGCCGCGCACGAAGTGCTCCGGACCGCCGCCCATCCTTCGACCGAGCAAATCCGGCACGGCCTCGAAGGCAATCTGTGCCGCTGCACCGGTTACCAGAATATCGTCCGCGCGGTTCAAGCCGCGGCGGGGGACGGACAATGACGCCGGCCGCGGCGGCGCCGCGCGTGTTCGGTTCCAGCATTCGGCGCCGCGAGGACCCGCGGCTGCTGACCGGTGCGGCGCTTTACACTGCGGACATCACGCTGCCCGGGATGGTGCACGCGGCCATTCTCCGCAGCCCGCACGGTCATGCCCGGATCCGATCCATCGACACCAGCCACGCCGGGACCGCGACGGGTGTCCTGGCCGTCTTCACCGGCGCCGACACTGAAGGCGTGCTGCAATTCATCCCCTGCGCCTGGCTGATTCCAAACGCCGACTTGAAAGTGTCGCCTTATCGAGCGCTCGCCAAGGATGTCGTTCGATACGTCGGCGATGCCGTCGCCGTGGTCGTCGCCGAGTCGCCGCAGCAAGCGTACGACGCGCTGGACCTGATCGACGTGAACTACGAGCCGCTGCCGGCGGTCGTGGACTCGCAGCAGGCGACGCGCCCGGACGCGCCGCAGCTGCACGCCGAAGTCCCGGGGAATATCGCCTTCAAGTGGACGATTGCCGGCGGTGATGTCGAGGCCGCGTTCAAGTCGGCGGAAATCGTCGTCAAGGACCGCATTCTCCAGCAGCGGCTGATTCCCACGGCCATGGAACCGCGCGGCGCAGTCGCGCAGTATCTCCCGGCCACGGGCGAGCTGACGCTGTGGAACACGACCCAGAACCCACATATCGCCCGGTTCATCATTTCAATGGTCACCGGGGTGCCGGAAGGACGGCTGCGCGTCATCGCGCCCGAAGTCGGTGGCGGGTTCGGCAGCAAGATTGCGCAGATTCAGGGCGACTTCATCACCGTGTTCTGTGCGATGAAGCTCGGGTGTCCCGTCAAGTGGATCGAAACACGCTCGGAGAACTACCAGTCCACCACGCACGGGCGCGACCACCTGCAGGAGGTGGAACTGGCCGCCACCCGTGACGGCCGGATCCTCGGGTTGCGCGCCACGGCGTGGGCCGGGATGGGCGCATACCTGTCCGTCGTGGCACCAGCTGTTCCGACGCTGCTCCACGGGCTCATGCTGTCGGGACCCTACAACATCCCGGCCGTGAAAGAGGACGTGTACGGCGTCTACACCAACACGACGCCGGTCGAGGCGTATCGCGGCGCGGGACGGCCTGAAGCGACGTTTCTGCTCGAACGCATTATCGACCGGCTCGCCGACCAGATCGGCATGGATCCGGTCGACGTGCGGCGCCGGAACCTGATTCCGCCGTTCGCGAACGGCCACAGCGTGGTCACGGGCCTGGTCTATGACAGCGGCAACTACGCGGGCGCGCTCGACAAGGTTCTCACGTACGTGGACTACGCCGGGTTGAGGCGTCAGCAGGCCGAGGCGCGCGCGAACGGACGCTGCATGGGCATCGGCGTCTGCTGTTACGTGGAAGTCTGCGGTGTCGGCCCGTCGCAGGTCGCCGGCGCGCTGGGCCTCCAGGGCGGCCTGTGGGAAAGCGCCATCGTTCGCATCCATCCGACCGGAAAGGTCAACGTATACATCGGGGCGTCGCCGCATGGGCAGGGCGAAGAGACAACCTTCGCGCAGATCGTGGCCGACGAGATTGGCGTCGCGGTGGACGATGTCAAAGTGATTCACGGCGACACGGACATCACGCCGATGGGCTGGGGAACCTTCGGGAGCCGCACGACCGTCGTCGGTGGCGCCGCGCTGCTGCTGGCTACCCGGAAGATCAAGGACAAGGCGAAACTGGTCGCCGGACACCTGCTCGAGGCCGCGGTCGAAGACATCGACTACGAGGCGGGCCGCTTCTTCGTGCGCGGTTCTGCGGATAAACACAAGACGATTCAGGACATCGCGCTCATGGCCAACGTGGCGTGGACGCTGCCGGCGGGCATGGAGCCTGGTCTCGAAGCGTCCAGCTTCTTCGACCCGTCCAACTTCACGTACCCATTTGGAGCGCACGTGGCGGTTGTCGAGGTGGATCCTGAAACGGGTCACATCGACGTGAAGCGCTATGTTGCGCTGGACGATTGCGGTCCGCAGATTAACCCGATGATCGTGGAAGGTCAGATCCACGGCGGCGTCGTACAGGGCCTCGGCCAGGCGCTCTGGGAGGAAGCCGTCTACGACGCAAACGGACAACTGCTCTCGGGCTCGCTTGCCGATTACGCCATCCCGCGTGCGGACCGGCTGCCGGAGATTGAAGTGCTGTCGACGGTCACGCCGTCTCTTCACAACCCGCTCGGCGTCAAAGGCGTCGGGGAGGCGGGGACCATCGTGTCCACCTGCACGGTGTACAACGCCGTCATAGACGCGTTGGAGCCGTTCAAAGTCGCGTCGATCCAGATGCCGTTGACGCCCGAGCGGGTGTGGCGTGCGCTCAACGGCTCCGGGGGAGCGTGACATGTACTCCGCCGACTTCGACTACTATCGTGCACGCTCTCTCGCGGACGCTCACAGTCTGCTCGCCGCGCACCCGGGCGCAAAGCTCCTGGCCGGCGGACACAGTCTCATTCCGCTCATGAAGTTCCGGCTCGCGCAGCCGGCCGCGGTGATAGACATCGGACGTGTGCCTGAGTTGCGGGGCATTTCGGCCGGAGGCGGTAGCATCCGGATCGGGGCGTTAACCACGCATGCCGAGATCGCGGCCTCGGCGGAGGTCCGGCGGGCCCTCCCGGCGCTGGCGGAAGCGGCGGCGGTCGTGGGCGACCCCGCCGTCAGGAATCGCGGAACCATTGGCGGCAATATCGCGCACGCGGACCCGGCCTCCGATTTCCCGACAGTGCTCGTGGCGCTCGGCGCGAGCGTAATCGCGGTAGGCCCGCGCGGCGAGCGGACGATCGCGGCGGAACAGTTCTTCACCGGCATCATGACGACGGCGCTGGCCGAGGACGAGATCCTGTCGGCGGTGGCGCTGCCGATACTGACAACGGGGCAGGGTTCCGCCTACGTGAAGTTCTCGCATCCGGCGTCCCGCTATGCGGTGGTTGGCGCGGCGGCCCTGTTGTCGGTTGAAGCCGGCCTCTGCCGGAGCGCGCGCGTGGCCCTCGGCGGTCTGCTGCCGTACGCGAGGCGCGCGGTTCACGTGGAGCAGGCTCTCGTCGGCAAGGTTCTCGATGCGGGGACAATGGCTGCCGCCGCTGCCCGGCTGCCGGCAGATCTCGGAATCGATGTTAGCGGTGACATCTTTGCGTCGGCGGGATATCGTGCCGCCATCGCGCCCGTCTACGTCAAGCGTGCACTCGCCGCGGCCGCGTTGCGCGCGGCCCTATGACCGTCGCTGGACCCGCGATCCCCGAATCGATCGACGCCCTGGAGCACGCCCTGGCCGGACAGAACTACGTGGCCGAGCGCGAGCTGGTCGTTCCGATCTACCTGGCGCTCAGGCTCCAGCGGCCGCTGTTCATCGAAGGCGAGGCGGGCGTCGGCAAGACGGAAATCGCCAAGGTCCTGGCCGCGGTGCTGCGCACGCCGTTGATCCGGCTGCAGTGTTACGAAGGCCTGGACATCAGCCACGCGGTGTACGAGTGGAATTACTCGCGACAGCTTCTCGAGCTCAAGCTGATGGAGGCGACGCATGTCGCTCGTGAGATCTTCAGCGACGCGTTTCTCATCAAGCGTCCGCTGCTCCGGGCCCTGGAGCCGACCGGCGGCGGGCCGCCCGTGCTCCTCATCGACGAGATCGATCGCGCCGACGAGGAGTTCGAAGGCTACCTGCTGGAACTGCTGTCGGACTTTCAGATCACGATACCGGAACTCGGCACGATTCGCGCGGCCGAACCGCCCGTTGTCGTCATGACTTCCAACCGCACACGCGAGGTTCACGACGCACTCAAACGGCGGTGTGTGTACTGCTGGATCCCGTATCCGGATTATGAAAAGGAGCGGCGCATCGTCGCCGCCAAAGTGCCGAACGCTTCGGCACGACTGGCGGATCAGGTGACCGCCTTCGTCCAGGAGCTTCGCACCGCCGAGCTCTACAAGGCAGCTGGCGTGTCGGAGACGCTCGACTGGGCGGCGGCGCTCGTCGCCCTCGACCGGGATGAAGTGGACGCTGAAACAATTGACGTCACCCTTGGCGTGCTCCTCAAGAACCAGGAAGACATCGAATCAGTGCGAGGTCCGCGCGTCCAACAGATGCTGGCGCGTGCGCTGCAGCGCGGCGTCTGACCGGAGTCACTGTGTGAGCACCCTGCTGGCCAATGTGCTCGTCTTTGCTCGCATTCTGCGGGCGGCCGGGCTCGACGTCCACCACGGTCGGGTGATTGATGCGGTCCGCGCGCTCGAGATCGTGGGACTCGGGCGCGCAGACGTCCGTGCCACGCTGCGGTCTCTCCTGGTGCATCGGCACGAGGACCTCGCCACGTTTGATACGGCGTTCAACAGGTTCTTCAGGAGAGGTGGCGGGCCCGCACTCGATCTGCCGGCAGCGTCCTTCACCGTTGCCCCCCGCGTAGTGGCGAAGCCTCGGGCAGGTACGGCCGCCACAATCGAGGGCGGGCAGGGCTCGCCGCAGCGCCGCGACGCGGCGACGCTCGCCGTTGGCGCGTACAGCCCGGCCGAAGTCTCTCGGACCCGCGATTTCGCAGAGTTCTCCGATTCCGAGCTTCGCGCCGCGGCCTCACTCATCGCCCGGTTGCCCTGGCAACTCGGCGTGCGGCGGACGAGGCGATGGGCGCGCGCGGCAAAAGGCGGCATCGATCTCCGGCCCGTCTTGCGGCGGATGCTGATGCGCGGCGGAGAGATCGTCGACCTGCCTCGCCGTCAACGCCGCGAGGCCCCGCGCCGTGTCGTGATCATCGGGGACGTGAGCGGATCGATGCAACGCTACAGCCGGATGCTCCTGCAGTTCGCGCACGCCTTGACGCGGCGGACCCGGCAGGTCGAGGCGTTCGTGTTCTCGACGCGGTTGACGCGCATCACGCCGCGGCTCATCAGAGATCGTTCGGGACGGGCGCTCGATCAGGTCGTTGGCGAGGTACAGGATTGGGGTGGAGGAACGAGGATCGGCGAGGCCCTGCGCGCGTTCAACGTCCACTGGGCGCGTCGGGTGATGCGCACAGGCCCTGTGGTTATCATCTTGTCGGACGGCTGGGATCGGGGCGAGCCTGCGCTGCTCGCCCGCGAACTCGCCCGCGTCAGACGCCTCGGCCGGCGGCTGATCTGGCTCAACCCGCTGCTGGGGGCGTCGGACTACGAACCGCTGACGCGTGGCATGCAAGCGGCCCTCGCGCACGTGGACGACTTCATGCCCGCGCACAATCTCGCAAGCCTCGAAGAGCTGGCCAATCACCTGCGGGCCCTCCCGTCGGCGCAAGCGCGCCGGTCAACGAACGCGTGGCGCCGCGTCGGAGTCTGATTGATGGATCTCACCGCTACCTACACGTTCAGCGCACCGGCAGCCGATGTGTGGAACCTCCTGATGAGCCCGGATGCGATCGCCGCGTGTCTGCCGGGATGCCGCGAACTCCGACCGATCGGCGACGACCGGTACGAAGCGGATCTCGTGGTGGGCGTCGCGGCCGTGTCCGGCGTATTCAAGATGGCCATCGCTGTTGAAGACAAGACTCCCGAAACGTCTTACCGGCTGATTGTCGACGGCACCGGCCGGCCGGGTTTCGTCCGTGGCCGCGCTCTGGTCACACTCGAACCTCACGACGACCGGACGATTGTCCACATCGCCGCTGATGCCGACGTGGGCGGCCTCATGGCACGCGTTGGCCAGCGCCTGCTCGAAGGTGTCGCGCGAATGACCATGGATCAGTTCTACGGCTGCTTGAGCGCTAAGATCAGCCGTCCATGAACATGAGGGAGCCGCTGGAAGGCCGGCGCATAGGACCCTACGAACTGGCGGCCCGGATCGGCGCCGGCGGCATGGGAGAGGTATACAAGGCGCGCGACACCCGGTTGAACCGGATCGTCGCCATCAAAGTGCTGCCGCCGAATGTGGCGGGCGATCCGGAATTCCGCGAACGGTTCGAGCGCGAAGCGCGGGCCGTCGCCACCCTCAATCATCCTCACATCTGCGTGCTGTACGACGTCGGATGCCAGGACGGCGTCGACTTCCTCGTCATGGAGCATCTGGAGGGCAGAACCCTCGCGGCTCGTCTGGCCGACGGCCCCATCGGTCCCGAGGAGGCGCTTCGCTATGCCACGCAGATCGCCTCGGCGCTCGAGCGGGCTCATCGAGCCGGCGTGATCCACCGCGACCTCAAGCCGGGTAACGTCATGCTGACCGAGCAGGGCGCCAAGCTGCTCGATTTCGGACTGGCGAAGATGGTCGACGCCGACGTCGATGTCACGAGGACGATGGACGGCACCGTGGTCGGGACGGCGGCCTACATGTCGCCGGAGCAAGCGGACGGCAAGGCGCTTGACGCCCGATCGGACGTATTCAGTTTCGGGGCCGTCGCCTACGAGATGCTCTCGGGCAGGCGGGCCTTCGGCGGGCAGACCACGGTCCAGATTCTAAGCGCGGTCCTTCGGGACGATCCCCCTCCGCTCGCCTCGTCGTCCACCCTGTCGAGCGTGGCCCGCCGCTGCCTGGCAAAGGATCCCGCGGAGCGATTTCAGACGATGACCGACGTCCGTTCAGTACTGGAGCGTCCAGGCCGAGCCGCCGCTGAAGAACTTTCCGTCGATCGCCGTGTTGCCGTTCGCCAACATGAGCGCGGACCCGGAGAATGAATATTTCAGCGACGGCCTCGCCGAGGAGATCATCAACGCGCTGACGCGAATCGATGGTCTCCATGTCGCCGCCCGGACATCGTCTTTTTCGTTCAAGGGGAAGGCTGTGGAAGTCGGCGAGATCGCACGGCGGCTCAACGTCAGGCATGTCCTCGAGGGCGGCGTCCGTAAGGCGGCCAACCGCGTCCGCGTGACCGCGCAGCTGATCGATGCCTCGAACGGCTATCAGCTCTGGTCCGATCGATATGACCGGGAACTGGCGGACATCTTCGACGTGCAGGATGAGATCGCGCGCTCGATCGTCGAGAAGCTGCGGGTCGCACTTGACGCCGGAAGCGCCGCGAGACTGGTCAAGGCCACGACGAGCAACATGGAGGCCTACCAGCAATATTTGCGGGGGCGGACAATGCTGTATCGGCGCGGAACGTGGATCGCTCGAGCGCTCGAGTGCTTCCAGACGGCCGCGGTGCTCGACAGCCAGTACGCTCAGGCGTGGGCCGGCGTGGCGGACGCCTACACCGCCCTGTGCTACAGCGGCTACCGGCGTCCGGATCAGACGATGCCGGCGGCAGTGGAAGCGGCGACGCGTGCGACGGCGTGTGACCCCGAATGCGCCGAGGCTCACAACGCGATGGCGATTGCCGCGCTGCTGTGGGAGCGAGACTTCGCGAAGGCCGAGCGCGAATTCCTCGAGGCGCTGCGGCTCAACCCACAGTACTTGCAGGCGCGCTGCTGGTATGGGCTGTTCTTCCTTCAATGGGGCGTTGGCCGCCTCGAACAAGGACTCGCAGAGACGCAGCGCGCCTCCGACGCCGACCCACTCTCCAGCTACGCGTCAATGGTGCTGTCGTTCGGGCTCGCCACCGTCCAGCGCTTCGACGAAGCGGTGCTGCGAGCGCGCACGGCCGTTCAGCAGGATCCGGAATCGTTCGTCGCCGCATGGGAACTCGGTCTCGCCTATCACTGGAACAGCCAGCACCACGAGGCCATCGGCGTCCTCGAACCTCTCTGGGTGGATTCGGGTCACAACTGGGTGGCGGTTGGGCTCGCGCCAACATATGTCGAGGCCGGCCGGCGTGACAAGGCGCGGGCGCTCTTTGAGGCGCTCATCGCGCGCCGCGCGAAGGAGTACGTGCCGCCGTTCGTGCTGGCCGTGTCCAGCGCGGCGCTGCGTGACATCGACGCCGCGATCGCTTACTCCGAGGAAGCCGTTGAGAGCCGCGACATGCTGTTTGCGTTGTTCCACCGGTGGCTACCGGATTTCGCGGTCGTCAGGGCCGATCCCCGTTTCCCGCCGATCCTCGCCCGCTTCAACGCCCGCGGCCGACGCTAGCGGCCACGCACGCGTGACCTCACCTGTCACAGGCGTCCCCTTAGACTGTTCGCAGGAGGGGATGATGACGCCGGCGACAACCGAGGCTACGGGCGAAGTGGTTGGCGGTGAATGGGTTACGTTGCCAGGTGGCGAGCTCGAAGGCCGGCCGCCGACCCGGCTGTGCGGCCTCTGCCGGCTCAGACGGGCGGCCGGTGCCCCGGCACGGGCGTTCTGCTTCACCTGCTATCGCGAGGAGGCGCAGCGGCGGCGGGCACTCGAGGCGGCAGCGTCGCTCGACACCGCGTCGGAGGAACGTTTCCAGACCGCGTTGCCCTTCGAGCCGGTCAACCGTCCGAGGCTGGCACGCCTCAAAGCCGAACGGCTCGCGTCCCGGCAACTGCGCGTCGGCACCGCGCGATTCGTTGACAAGCGACGCCATGCCCAGATTGCGGCGCGGCATGCGCTGCAGCGACTCGGAGCCGGCCTCGAAACGCGCGGGCTCCACGCCGCCGAACTGCAGCTGCCGGCAGCATGGCTGCCTTTTGTGGGATCTCGTTAGTGACTCGTGGCTCGTGGCCCGTCGCCCGTCGCTCGCGCTCGTGGCTGGTGTGCTCGTTGAGCTCAGGTTGACGAGCCACGAGTCACGAGCCACGAGTCACTGTGTGCGATACTGATGCCCATCGAACCCACCCTGTTGATCACCACGCTCATCGGTGGTCTTGTCGTCCTCGCGATTGGCATCCTCATCGGCTGGCTCATTGCACGGCCGGCCAATGGAAGCTCCATGCGCGATACGTTTCGCGCCCTCAGCGACGAAGCGCTCAAGAGCAACAACCAGGCGTTTCTCGACTTAGCCGAGACGCGGCTGCGCGAGGCGCGCACGGCGGCGGCAGCAGACATCGAGCAGCGCAAGGTGGCGATCGAGCATCTGCTGGAGCCGATGGCGAAAACGCTCGGCGACGTGGACCGCGAAATCAGGGACGCCGAGCGGCGGCGGACGGAGTCCGGCGCGCAGCTGCTGCAGCGTATTGCCTCGCTCGACACGGCCGGCCAGGATCTGCGGACGCAGACCGGCAAGCTCGTCGACGCGCTCAAACGGCCGGGCGTCCGCGGCCGATGGGGCGAACTGCAACTGAAGCGCGTCATCGAGCTCGCAGGCATGGTTCAGCACTGCGACTTCAAAGAGCAATACACCGTCACCAACGGCGACGGCGACCGCCGCATGCGGCCCGACGTGATTATCCGGCTCCCCGGCGGCAAGCACGTCGTCATCGACGCGAAGGCGCCGCTCGACGCGTACCTGAAAGCGCTCGAGGCGCCGGACGAAACCAGCCGCCAGGCGCTTCTCTGCGAACACGCGCGTCAGGTCCGGACGCATGTCTCCCAGCTCGCGGCGAAGGGCTACGCGGCGCACGTCCATCCGAGCCCCGACTTCGTCGTGATGTTCCTCCCGGGTGAGATGTTTTTCAGTGCCGCGCTCGAGCAGGACCCGGAGCTCATCGAGTTCGGCGTCGAACAGCACGTCATTCCGGCGAGCCCGACGACCCTCATCGCGCTGCTGCGGGCGGTGGCGTACGGCTGGCAGCAGGAAGCCATGGAGGAGAACGCACGCAAGATTTCCGACCTCGGCCGCCAGCTGTACGACGCGGTGCGCGTGCTCGGGGACCACTTCGGCGACCTTGGCGGCCGCCTCAAGTCGAGCCTCGAGGCTTACAACAAGGCAGTCGGGTCGCTCGAAGGCAACGTCCTGGTCAAGGCGCGCAAGTTCAAGGAACTGCAGGCCGCAACCGCGCTCGAAGAGATCGCGGCACTCGAGCCGGTGGACAAGATTCCGCGAATGCCGCAGGCGGCCGAACTTACCGGCGGGCTGCCGTTTACGGAAGGCAATGTTCTTGACGAAGGGTCCTAGCGATCGCCGAGCTTCGAGATGACACCTGACAGGTGTTCTGCCAGCATTCGAATGTCGTCGCGCTGGGCTTCGGTGATGATCTCCATGTGTCGGCGCGACCGGTCACCCTCCTCGCGAATCTCCCGGCGAAGCGTGACTTCCAGCGCCTTCAGTTCCTCCCTGGTCGCCAGAGGCTCGATGGCGACGCGGAGTTCCTCCCTGGTCGCCAAAGGCTCGATGGCGAGCCGGAGTTCCTCCTTGGTCGCCAGCGGCTCGATGGCGAGCCGGAGTTCCTCCTTCGTCGCCAGTGCGGCGATGGCGAGGTGGAGTTCCTCCCTTGTCGCCAGCGTCTTGAGGTCGTCCTTCGTCGCCAGGCTGGGCAGAATCTGCTCCACCCGTGCGAGCCGGCGATCGAGATTTTCGAACTGGGCGGCAATCATCGTGTCGTCCATCAGCCGCATCTCCTTGCAAAGACATGGCGGCGAACGCGTCCGCCATCTTAACATCGTCGCGACGCCGCAACTTCCATGCCCAGGATCAACGACGAGGTCGTGAAGGTGTACGATCTGACCAACTCCTGATGCAGCTCGATCTCACGTTCCACCCGGAATACCCCCCGCCGGTGTTCGTGCGTCACCCGCGGGCGCGACGTTACGTGGTATCCGTGCGTGACGACGGCGGCGTTCGCGTGACGCTCCCCCGGTGGGGCTCGTTGCGCGAGGCGCGCGCGTTCGTGGTCGAACAACAGGGCTGGATCGATCGGCAGCGCCGCCGCCTCGAGACTGCGCGGGCGACAATGCCCGTTGTGCCCGAGCCGGTGAAACGGGAAGCCTGGGCACGCGGCAAGCGCCAACTGCCGCCGCGGCTGCTTGAGCTGGCCGCTGCGCTGGGGCTCGCCGTTTCGAAAGTCAGCGTGCGTAACCAGAAGTGGCGATGGGGATCGTGTTCACGGAAAGGGCACATCTGCCTGAACTGGCGTCTCGTGGACACGCCCGACTGGGTCCGCGATTACGTGATGATCCACGAGTTGATGCACCTGCAGCAGATGAACCACTCGCGGAAATTCTGGAAGCTGGTGGCCGCAGCCTGTCCCGGCTATCAGTCCGCGCGGCGCTGGCTGCGCGAGAACGGCCGCTCGTGGTAGCGATCGCGGTGAGGTCACGCCAATAGGGGAGAGCTGATGGTCGTGCATATCGTGAGCTTCAAGTACAAACCGGACACTTCCGCCGCGGCCCGCCAGGATCATCAGGCGCAGTTGTCCGCGCTGGCACATGCCAACATCGATGGAGTACTGGATCTGAAAGTGGGACCCGACTTCATCCGATCGCCACGTTCGTTCGACGCCGGCCTGGTGGTTTCGTTCCGCGACCGCGCCGCACTCGACGTTCTACGCGACGCATCCGCGCCACGAGCCCGTTGCGAAGCTCGGACGCGACCTCAGCGAGACGATTGTTGCCGTGGATTTTGATGCATGAACCACGAACACAGCCACAGAGGTACGGAGAGCACAGAGTTCCGGATAGGAATCCTCGGTTTCTCTGTGTCTCCGTGGCGCGTTCGTGATTCTGATTGCTAGGGTTTCGTGAAGATCAGGATGTGCTGGCGGGGAAGATCCTCGTTCGTCTTCGTCAGCTTGAAACCCTCGGCCTCCACTTCGAGCTTCGCGTCGGCGACCGACATCTTGTGCTCGGGCCTGATCGGAATGTCCGGGTCTTCCTTGCGGTACTCCAGCAGCACCAGCCGCCCGCCGGGCTTCAGCGACGCGACGGATTCTCCCGCAGCATGACCTGCGGCTGGGACAATTCGTGATACACGTCCACCATGATGACGAGATCGAGCGCCTCCGGCGGCAGCCTCGGATCGTCCTGGGTGCCGAGCACGGTGGTGACGTTCGTGATCTTGCTCCTGGCGAGCCGTTTGTTCAGCAGATCGAGCATGCCCTGCTGGATGTCGTTCGCGTAGACCTTGCCCTGCGGCCCGACCTTTTTCGAGAGCTTGACGGTCATGTAGCCGGACCCGGCTCCCACGTCGGCGACCGTGGCGCCCTTCTCGATCTTGAGGACGTCGATCGCGCGATCGGGATTTTCCTCGAGGTCGCGTTCTGACCGGTCCAGCCAGTCCGCCCCTTCGACCCCCATGGTCTGCGCGAACCGCCGGCCGCTGAGCGGATGGACACCGGCCTGCTGCGCCGCAACGGCGGCAGCTATCGCGAACGTGCAAGCTGCGACGAAAGCCGCCCGTGCTGATGTGTGCCGCATGCGCATAGAATAGCAACTAATGACCGAGACGACGTTGACGCCTGCGCGACTGTGGAAGGGGATGACGAGCGAGCAGCGGCTGAAGGCCGCCCGCGCGTTCTGGGCGAGCGAAGAGGACGAGGCCGCCGATGCTCAGTTCCAGGCGGTCTTCCACATCGCCCAACAAAAGAAGTTCCGGGCGAAGTCGGTGTTCGCCCTGGACGACGAGCGCCGGGCGAAGCATCTGGCCTCACTCCACACGGTGCCCGAGATCGTGGCGGCCCGGGCGCTGATCACCTACCATCTGGCCGAGCAGCGCCCGATGATGGGCGCGTTCCTCGACGCGCTCGGCATCAAGCACGAAAACGGGGTCATCCAGGAAGACGACGTCAAGCCGGACCCCGAAAAGATTGGCCTCGCGCTGTACCCAGATCGCGAAGGACTTCGCCCCTGCGGACGTGTCGCTCTACTTCAACACGCTGCTCTGCCAGGACCCCGACACCTGGGGGGCGCTGAATACGATCGTCAAAGGGCAGGAGGTCGGGGGCTAGCGCCTCGGGTCTGTCGTGCGCAAACCTGTCGTCCTGGTGACCGGGGCCGGCGGTGAGATCGGCCACGGCCTCCTGACAGGCCTGGCGGGCTCCGGCCGGCCGATTGTCACGCTCGATGTCGCCCCGCTCGACAAGGCGCTGGCGCCGCTCGTCGCCCGCGAGTTCGTCGGGTCGGTGACCGACCCGGCGATCCTGTCCCGCGTGCTGGCGGAGTTCGAGGTCGACCTGGTGTTCCACCTGGCCGCGCTGCTCTCCACCCGCGCCGAGTTCATTCCGACCGCCGCCCACCACGTCAACGTCGAGGGCACGCTCAACCTGCTGGAGTTCTCGCAGCAGGAAGGGGAGTCGCACGGACGCGAGGTGGTGTTCGTCTATCCCTCATCGATCGCGGCCTACGGCCTGCCTGACCTCGATACCAAGAGCAGCGCCGGCCGTGTGCGGGAGGACGACTACCTCCACCCGACGACGATGTACGGGTGCAACAAGCTGTACTGCGAGCAACTCGGCCGGTACTACGCCCTCCACTACAAGCAGCTGGCGGCGAACACGGCGGCGCGGCGGGTCGATTTTCGCAGCGTCCGCTTTCCCGGCCTGATCTCGGCGACGACGATGCCGGCAGGCGGGACGTCCGACTACGCGTCGGAAATGATTCACGCCGCCGCCAGGGGCGAGCACTACGCGTGCTTCGTGCGGCCCGATACGCGGATTCCGTTCATGGCGATGCCCGATGCGGTCGACGCCCTGCTCGCGCTGGCGCACGCGCCGCGCGAACGTCTGACGAGAACCGCCTACAACCTGGCGGCGTTCAGCCCGTCCGCCGCCGAAATCCGCGACATCGTGCTGAAGGCGTTTCCGGCGGCCGCCATCGACTACCACGTGGACGTGAAGCGCCAGGCCATCGTCGATTCGTGGCCGACCGACGTCGACGATTCGGCGGCGCGGGCCGACTGGCGGTTTCATCCGTCGTACGATCTTGCCCGCGCATTCAGCGACTATCTCATTCCGACGGTCCGGCGGCGTTACGCGCAGCATGTGTAGCGCGAGGGTGAACCGCGCGTGCGGCCCTGAAAGAGCCGGCCCACCAGGTACAATACGTGTCATGACCGACCGCGTTGTCACCGCGTTTGCGCCGGCCACCGTGTCCAACGTCGCCTGCGGCTTCGATGTCCTCGGGTTTCCGATGGAAGAGCCGGGCGATTGCGTGACGGTGCGATTTACGGGATCGTCCGGGGTGACGCCTCTGGTGACGATAGACGAGATCGTCGGCGACGAAGGACGTCTGCCTCGCGAGGCCGAGCGCAATACGGCCGGCGTCGCCGCTCGGGCGATGCTCGAGGCGGCCGGCGATCGGCGCTGCGGTGGCCTTGACGATCAGGAAAGGCCTGCCGCTGTCGAGCGGCCTCGGCGGCAGCGCCGCCAGCGCCGCCGCGGCGGTCGTTGCCGTCGACGCCCTGATCGGCGCGCGCCCGTCCGTCGAGACGCTGGTTCGCTGCGCGCTCATCGGCGAGGGCCTCGGCGCCGGCGGCGCCCATCCCGACAACATCGCCCCGGCGATCTGCGGCGGGTTCGTGCTCGTGCGCCATCCCAATCCGCCGGACATCATCCGCCTGCCCGTCCCGGCCGGTCTGACCGCCGTCGTCGTGCACCCGGATATCGAAATAGAAACCGCTCGGGCGCGCGCGCTGCTCGGCACAACCGTTCCGCTCGCGGACGCGGTGCGGCAGTGGGCGAACCTCGGTGCGCTGGTGCACGGGCTGCACGTCAGCGACTTCGGCCTGATCTCCCGCTCGCTCGAGGACTCCATTGCCGAACCGCGCCGCGCGTCGCTCGTGCCGGGCCTGGCCGCCATCAAGCGCGCGGCGGCCGATGCCGGCGCGCTGGGCAGCAGCCTGTCGGGGTCGGGACCGTCGATCTTCGCGCTGTGCCGCGACCGCGCCATCGCCGAGCGCGTGGCCGCCGCCATGACCGCTGCCGTGCAGCGGGAAACCGGCGTGTCGTCGCAGACCTACGTCTCGTCGATTTCCACGCGCGGCGCGTACGTCGTGAGCGCATGAGGTTCGTGTCGACGCGTGGGCAGGCGTCCGCCGCATCCCTCGGCACCGCGCTGTTCGACGGCCTGGCGCCCGACGGCGGCCTTTACGTGCCGGACTCCATCGAGGAGTGGTCCGCCGATGAGATTGCCGATCTCACGTCCCGTTCGCTGCCGGAACTCGGGCTTCGCGTCCTGAAGCCGTTCGCCGCCGGCGCGATCGACGCTGCGACGCTGTCGGCCGTCGTGTACGAATCGCTCGATTTCCCGATTCCGCTGATCGAGATCGAGCCCGGCATCTTCGCCCTCGAGCTGTTTCACGGGCCCACGCTGGCGTTCAAGGACGTCGGCGCGCGCGTCATGGCGCGGCTGATGGCGGCCCTCGGCGCCGACGTAACGGTGCTGACCGCGACGTCCGGCGACACCGGCAGCGCCGTCGCGAACGCATTCCACGGCATCGCCAGCGCGCGCGTCGTGATTCTGTATCCGGAAGGCCGCGTGAGCCCGACGCAGGAAGCCCAGCTCACGATGTTCAACGACGACGCCGCGCTCCAACGTGCGCGCGTACGCCGTGGCCGGCAGCTTCGACGACTGCCAGAAGCTGGTGAAAGACGCGTTCGCCGACACGAGCCTGCGCCGCCAGATCCCGCTCACCTCGGCGAATTCGATCAACGTCGGCCGGCTGCTGCCGCAGATGATCTACTACTTCCAGGCCGTCGCTGAACTGCGCCGTCAGTCGGGGACCACCAAATCGCCGATTGTGTGCACGCCCAGCGGCAACTTCGGGAACCTCACGGCCGGGCTGTTCGCGAAGCGCGCGGGGGCGCCCATCGAGCGGTTCGTGGCCGCCACGAACGCAAATGACGTGGTGCCGTCGTATCTGACGACCGGACAGTTCAAGCCGCGCGCCGTCGATCCGTACGATCGCCAACGCCATGGACGTCGGCAACCCGAGTAATTTCGAGCGCCTGATCTGGCTCTACAAAGGCCGGCTCGAGGGCGCGCAGCACGACATGGAGGGGTGCCACTACGCGGACGACGACGTTCGCGCGACGATCCGGCAGGTGCACCAGCGTACGCGGTTACATCCTCGATCCGCACTCCGCCATCGGCTATCTCGGGATTACGAGTCAGGCGGAACGGCGCGCGCCGGGCAGGACGGCCGGGGATCTTTCTCGCGACGGCGCATCCGGCGAAGTTTCCGGAGGTGGTCGAGCCGGTGATCGGGCGCTCGATTGAAAGGCCGCGGGCGCTTGCGCTGGCGCTGGAGCGGCCGCAGAAAGTTCTGCGCATCGACGCGACGCTCGCAGCCGTCAGAGGAGCCGTTGGCGCCTGATCGTCCGGCTGTACCGGTACCACGAGGACGTCCTCACCGCGCTCTGGACGTACGGCGTGCGGCCGACGGACCACACGCCGCCCGAACTGGTCCGGGGCTTCATCAACGATCTCTATCGCCACGAGCTCAGGCGGCTCCGCGATCAGCTGCTGAACAACGAGTTCCCCAAACGCGAGTATTTCGACCGCGTGGTCGCGATTCGCGAGCGTTACCGCGTCCTCTCCCTGCGTCCGCGTGAGTGGGTCAAGAGTTAACGACGCAGACGCACCGTCGCGCCGAGCGAAGTGCGGAACCCGAACAATGGAGACAGCCATTGGAGGTCGTAGGACGCCGGTACGCGAGTTGATTTGGTCCCGGACTCCACCGCCGATCGCAAGAACTGGAGAGCTCTTGACGCCGGGGTTTGTGGGCTCATGGGCACGCAGCAGTCCGTATGACGAAAAGGTGGTGACCGACCGACGGTCCCGCGATCTCTCAGGAGTTGCACGCCGGAGAGGCGGTCGCCGGCCGGTCCGCCTACCGTGGTGATGCCCTCCAGGCGCGTGCCGGGCGCGATGGGCGTCGACACTCGCAGATCCAGGCCTCTTGTGGTCAGCACGCTGTCTCCGTGGCCGCCGACGAGCAGGCCAGACGTGAACCCCGCGAAGGCTTCGAGGCCGGGTTGGCCGAGGCGTGGCCGATCCCCGAGATCCAGACGATCATCGTCAGTGCGAGTACGTTCCGCATGCACCCTCCTGTACGTTTTGAGCCGGGACGCCGTTCGCCGGATAATGCGCGGCAGCGGGAATACTGGCTCATGAGCCCTGACCAACCACGATCGCCGGGAGCGGATGATCTGACGCCGGTCGTCTACGACGAACTGCGCAGGCTGGCGGGCGCGTTCATGCGACGCGAGCGGCCTGGCCAGACCATCCAGCCCACGGCGCTCGTCCACGAGGCGTATCTGCGACTGGCGCGAGCCGGAACGCCCTGGCACGACGAGCGGCATTTCGTGGGCATCGCGGCGCGGTCGATGCGCCAGATCCTGGTCGAACGCGCCCGTGCCCGCGGAGCGCAGAAGCGCTGGGCGGCGCTCGACCGGGTGACGCTTTCTGCGGCGCTGGCGGTCGCCAGCGACCCCGAGTCCACGTTGCCGTCGATCGACGAGGCGCTCACACGCCTGGAAGCGATCGACCCCGAGCAGGCGCGGATCGTCGAACTGCGGTATTTCGTCGGCCTCAGCATCGACGAAGCGGCCGCCGCGATCGGGATCTCGCCGGCCACCCTGAAGCGGCGGTTCGCCCTTGCGCGCGCGTGGCTGTTCCGCGAACTGAGCGGCAACGTGCGATGACCGCCGACCAGTGGCTCCGCGTCCGTGAGCTGTTCGAGGCGGCACTCGAAGCAGCGCCGCCCGACCCGCGCGCCTGGCTGGAGGCTCAACCCGCGGACGCGGTCGTGCGCCTCGAAGTGGCCTCACTGCTCGACCACCATACGCAGGCCGGCGCCTTTCTCGAGAATCCGATCGGGGAGCGCGCGCCGGAGCTGCTGGCGGAGGACGAACCGCTCAAAGCCGGCGTCACCATCGGGCACTACAAGATCACCAGGGAGATCGGCCGTGGCGCGATGGGTCGCGTCTATCTGGCCGACGACGTCAACCTTGGACGGCCAGTGGCGCTCAAGGCGCTCGCGCCGCACCTTCACGGGCGACCCGTCCTACCGCGAACGGCTGCGTCGCGAGGCTCGGGCAGCCGCCGGCATGACGCACCCGGGCGTCTGCACGGTTCACGCGCTCGAGGAATTCGACGGGCAGCTGTTCATCGTCTCGGAGCTCGTCGAGGGCCACACGCTGCGCGACGAGATCGGCAAGGGGCCGTTGCCCGACGTGAACGCGATCACCCGCACGGCACGTCAGCTGGCCGACGCGCTCGCTGCCGCGCATGCCCGCGGCATCACGCACCGCGATTTCAAGCCTGAAAACGTCATGCGCGATCGATCCGGCCGCCTGAAGGTGCTGGACTTCGGCCTCGCATATGCCGCTGACGCCGGCATCGCTGAACGCGGGCGCGCTGGCGACCATGCCCGGCGTGCTGGTCGGCACGCCGGCCTACATGGCGCCCGAGCAGCTGAACGGCGAACGGGCCGATGCCCGGGCGGACGTGTTTGCCTACGGCGTGGTCGTGTACGAATATGCCTGTGGCACGCACCCGTTCAACGCCTCGACGCCGCTCGGCCTGGTCGCCCGGGTGCTCGAAAGCGATGCGCCGCCGATCTCGGATCGAGTCCATCACATCCCGGCTCACGTCGCGATGGTGATCGATCGCTGCCTGCGCAAGTCGGCGGCCGATCGCTTCGGGTCAGCGACGGAAATCGTCGCGGCTCTCCAGGCCGGCGACGCGGACGTCTCGCGGCGTCGGCCGACCGGCATCGGGCTGTGGTGGCGGGCCCACCAGGCGGCGATGATGGCGCTCTATCTCAGCGCGGCGGCGCTCGCGTGGTCGATCAAGGAAACGGTTCACGAGCCGCTGACGCTGTGGGTGTTCATCGCACTGGGGATCGGCGCGGCGGTTGGCGGCATTGCCCGGGGCCATCTGTTGTTCACGTCGGCGTACAATCTGCCGCGGCTGAAGGACGAGCACATGCGCGTAAGGTGGACGTTGACCTCTGTGGACCTGCTGATTGCCGCGGCCCTGGCCGCTCGACGGCTTGTGGATCGCGCCGGTCCACCCGCTGTGGGGTGTCATCACCGTCGGCCTCGGGGCGGGGGTCGCCCTCGCCACCCTTCTGATGGAGCCGGCCACGGCGGCCGCGACGTTCCAGCGATGATTGCCGTCGAAATCGCGAAGCCCGGCGGTCCTGATGTCCTCGTGCCGGTGGAACGGCCGAAGCCTTCGCCCGGTGCGGGCGAGGTCCTCATCCAGGTGGCCGCCGCCGGCGTGAATCGTCCCGACGCAATGCAGCGAGCCGGGCACTACCCACCGCCGCCGGGCGCCTCTGACATTCCCGGCCTCGAGGTCGCCGGGACCATCGTCGAGGTGGGCAGCGGGGTCGGCGAGTGGCGCGCCGGCGACAGCGTGTGTGCGCTCGTCGCGGGCGGTGGCTACGCCGAATACTGTGTCGCGCCGGCGCCGCAGTGCCTGCCCGTTCCGCGCGGATGCAATCTCGAACACGCGGCCGCGATCCCCGAGGCGTTCTTTACGGTGTGGACCAATCTGTTCGAGCGCGGGCGGTTGAAGGCCGGCGAGTCGGTCCTGATCCACGGTGGGTCGAGCGGTATCGGCACGACGGCGATCCAGCTGGCGCGCGCGCGATCGGCGCGGGTGTTCGCCACGGCCGGATCGGCGGAGAAGTGCGAGGCGTGTGAACGGCTGGGCGCGGAGCGCGCGATCAACTACCGCGAGGCCGATTTCGTCGCCGCCATCCGCGAGGCGACGGGAGGCCGCGGCGTGGACGTCGTGCTGGACATGGTCGGCGGCGATTACCTCGCCCGAAACCTGGACGTCCTCGCGATGGACGGACGGCTCGTGCAGATCGCGGTCCTCGGCGGCGCGAAGGGCACCCTCAACCTGATCGCGATGATGCAGCGCCGGCTGACGCTGACGGGTTCGACGCTGCGCGCGCGGCCGGTCGCCGAGAAGGCCGCCATCGCCGCCGAACTGCGCACCCACGTGTGGCCGCTGCTCGAGTCTGGCGCCGTGCGGCCGGTCATCCACGCCACGTTTCCGCTCCGCGCCGCGGCCGACGCGCACCGCGTGCTCGAATCCGGCGCGCACATCGGCAAGCTCGTGCTGGTCACCACGTAGCGGCCGGCTTGAGCCGGCCGGACGTCCGCCTGAAGGCGGACGCTACGGTGTCCTGCAGTACAATCCCTCATCCCTGACTCATGAACTACACACGACTTGGGACGACCGGGCTGACCGTGTCGCGGCTGTGTCTGGGCGCGATGACGTACGGATCGTCGGCCTGGCACCCCTGGACGCTCGATGAGGCCGCGAGCCGTCCGTTCATCAAGCGGGCCCTCGAGAAGGGCATCACGTTTTTCGACACCGCGGATATGTATTCGCGCGGCGCCAGCGAGGAAGTCCTCGGCCGCGCGCTGAAGGACTTCGCCGCGCGCGACCAGGTCGTCGTCGCGACAAAGGTGTTCCACCCGATGGGCGACGGCCCGAACGACCGCGGGCTGTCGCGCAAGCACATCCTGGACGCGATCGACGCATCGCTCCGCCGGCTCGGCATGGACTACGTCGACCTTTATCAGATTCACCGTTTCGACTACGACACGCCGATCGAGGAAACCCTCGAGGCGCTGAACGACGTCGTCCGCGCCGGCAAGGCGCGCTACATCGGCGCGTCGAGCATGTTCGCGTGGCAGTTCGGGAAGATGATCGCGACGTCAGAGGCCAACGGCTGGGCGCGCTTTGTCTCGATGCAGAACCACTACAACCTCGTGTACCGCGAGGAAGAGCGCGAGATGTTGCCGCTCTGCCGCGCCGAGGGCGTCGGCGTGATTCCGTACAGCCCGCTCGCCCGGGGCTTTCTGGCCGGCGATCGGAAGAAGGGCGGCGGCGGTGACACCGTCCGCGCCAACAGCGACAAGCTCGCGGCAAAGTTCTATTTCGCCGACACCGACTTCACGATTGCCGACCGTGTGGCAGACATCGCGGCGCGGCGCGGCGTGAGCCGCATGCAGGTGGCGCTGGCGTGGATGCTGTCCCGGCCCGGCGTCACCGCGCCGATCGTCGGGGCCTCGAAGCTCGCTCACCTGGACGAAGCTGTCGACGCGCTGGGCCTCGCGCTGACGTCCGAGGAATGCGCGTCGCTCGAGGAGCCATACCAGCCGCACGCGGTCGTCGGTCCCCTGTGACAAGGGGACGCCGCCGCTTCCAGGGCGGCCTTCTGGCCGCCCGACCTGTTCGTCGCGCTCTCGCATCGCAACTTCCGCCTGATCTGGCTCGGCCTGCTGGCGTCGATCACGGGCTCGATGATGCAGAACGCGGGCCTGCTGTGGCACGTCTCTCTGCTCGTCTCTCCGGGCCGCAAAGCCATCGCGCTCGGGATGGTCGGCTTCGTGCGCGTCGTGCCAATCATCATCTTCTCGATGCTCAGCGGCGTCGTCGCGGACGCCTGGAACCGGCGGACGCTGATGCTGATGACCCAGACCGGCGCCGCGCTCGTCTCGCTGGCGCTCGCGGTGCTGACATTTCGCGGCCTGACCACGGTGTGGCCGGTATACGTCCTCGCCGCGCTCGGCGCAGCGGTGGGCGTCTTCGACATGCCGGCCAGGCAGGCGCTCGTGCCGACGCTCGTTCCACGCAAGGATCTGCCGAACGCCATCAGCCTGAACGCGATGATGTTCCAGGCGGCGTCGGTGGTCGGACCGTCGATCGGCGGCGTCCTCATCGCCGCGGCCGGCGTGGGCTGGGTCTACGTCGTCAACGCGCTGTCGTTCGGCTGCGTCATCCTCGCGCTGCTGATGATGCGCGGCGTCAGCGGCCGCCCCGAACGCGAGGCCAACGCGCCCGCCGACGAGGTGTCGCTGAAGGCCGCCATGGAGGGCCTCCGGTTCGTTTTCAAATCGCCGCTCATCCGATCGACGATGCTGCTGGATTTCTTCGCGACGTTCTTCTCGTCGGCAACGGCGCTGTTGCCGATCTTCGCGCAGGACGTCCTGCGTGTCGGCGCGACGGGCTATGGGTGGCTCTACGCCGCACCAGCCCTCGGTGCGGTGCTGATGAGCGCCATCATGATTCCATTGACGAACCGCATCGTCCGGCGTGGACCCGTGCTGCTCTGGGCCGTCGGCGCCTACGGCGCGGCAACCGCCGTGTTCGGCGTGTCGCGCTGGTTCTGGCTGACCTTCCTCTGCCTGGCGATGACCGGCGCCACCGACACGATCAGCATGATCATTCGCAACATCGTGCGCCAGCTCGAGACGCCCGATCGCCTGCGGGGCCGGATGATCGGCGTGAACATGGTGTTCTTCCAGGGGGGACCGCAGCTGGGCGAGCTCGAAGCGGGCGCGGTGGCCAGCTGGCTCGGACCCGTTGTGTCAGTCGTCAGCGGCGGCCTGGGCTGCGTGATCGCGACGGCCTGGGTCGCCGTCGTCACGCCGGCGTTACGGCATTACCGCGGCCAGGAGTAGCGCGGCCCTTTCAGGGCCGCGTCCGCGGGGCTGAAAGCCCCGCGCGCTACTCCAGACGTTTACGGCTGCCGCGGCGTGAACGTAATCGTGATCTCGGGATCGAGCGTGATCTTGAGACCCGGCACGTTCTTGAGCGCCTCCTTCGCCTCGTCGGCAGTTTTCGGGGCCTGCAGCTTGGCGGTGAGGTTGGGATCGGCCGCGATCTTGTCGATGTCGACGTCGATCAGCGTGACGCGATTACCGTCCACAAACGGGCTCGTCGTCTGGACCAGCGTGCCGTCGGGTTCCAGCGCGACGCTGATACGCGCGCCGGCGAGCAGCGCCTTGACCATCTCGATCTGCTGGGTCGAAGGCGCCGTGACGTCGCCGTTCGGGCCCGGGATGGCGATCGGCAGACCGTCCGGCCGGGGGATGAGGATGCGCAGCAGCGCGTTGCCGTCGGGCTGCCTTGTGAGCGCGAACGTGATTTGCCCGCCGTTCTGGTTCTGCGGGCCGAGGCTCACGCCCCCCGGCACGCGCGGCTGCTCGCTGACGTGAAGCTGCGTGATGTCGGTGAACGCGTAAACAGAATCGCGGCCCTGGCCCCTCGGGGTCTTGATGGGCGTTGACGAGACGTAAGTGACGCCGGGCCCGATGGCCTCCGCCAGCGACCGTGCCTGCGCTTCAGACGTCGGATCGGTGGCGGCCGCACTACCGCCACCCAGGATCGCGAACGCTTTCAGCTGATCGGTGGCGGCGTCGGTGAGCAGCAGCCGCTGCTCGATGGTGCCGCTCCCGTCGGCTTTCAGCTTGATCACGGTTGCAGACTCGAAGCAGCCGACGAGGGGAAGCGCGGCCAGCACGACCAGCGCGGGTCGAATGAAGGTCATGTGAAGAAGATGCCACAGAACGCCGTGCGGCGCCGCCGAAAACCCGCCGCTCATGGCGTACCCCTGAGCCGGGCCTTGTCGAAGCTCGGCGTCATGTCCCGGAAACAGGCGGTGGAGGCCATCCGGGCCGGGCGCGTGACGGTGGACGGGGAGGTCGTGCGGCGCGAGGCGGTGCTCGTCATCCCGGAGCGCGTCCGCCTGATGATCGACGGCGTCGAGCGGCGTCGCGCGCCCTGGAGGACGATCCTGTTTCACAAGCCGCGCGGCGTCGTGACGACCCGCCGCGACCCAGAGGGACGCCGCACGGTGTTCGACGTGCTGGGGGATACGGCCGCGGACCTCATCGCCGTCGGACGGCTGGATCTCGCGACTTCGGGCCTGCTGCTGCTCACGTCTGACACGCGGCTGGCGGATTGGATCACCGATCCGGCGCACGAGGTGCCACGGGTGTACGCCGTCACGGTGCGCGGACGGGTCGATTCGTCCAGGCTCGCCGGGTTGACGGCAGGCACCGCGCTCAGGAAAGCATCGGCGCGCGAATCCCACTTAACGGTCGAGCTGAGAGAAGGCCGTAACCGTCAGGTGCGGCGGATGTTCGACGCGATCGGCCACGAGGTGACGAGGCTCAAACGCGTCAGATTTGGGCGCCTTGAGCTCGGCAGCTTGATGCCGGGACAATTTCGTGAGCTGTTGCGTGCAGAAATCGCCGCGGCCTTCCCGGGCGCGCCGGTCCGCGAAGTATGATCTTCAGCAAGGAGATATCGGACACGTTGGACACTTTTTCGCCGGCCGAAGCCCCCACTGCCCCCCCTCTCCGCGAGCGTTCCGAGATTCCCGACCGGTTCAAGTGGGATCTTTCGCACATCTTTCCCGACTGGACTGCCTGGCAGCGCGCGTACGACGAGCTCGATCGCAAGATCGGCGAGTGCGCCGCGTTTCAGGGCACATTGGCGCAGGGCGCCGACCGCCTGCTGGCCTTCTACCGGTTGCGCGAGGAAGTCGGGCAGCTCGAGCACAAGGTCTGGTACTACACGTCGCTCGCGTACGACCAGGATCAGCGCGACAACCAGCTCAACGCCAGGCGGCAGCAGGTCCAGATTCTGTTTGCGAAGGACGGCCAGGCGGTCTCATGGTTCGAGCCTGAGCTGCTGAGGATCCCGCTGGCGACGGTTCAGCAGTGGTTCGGCAAGAATTCGGACCTGAGCGTCTATCGGTTCGCGATCGAAGACCTGTATCGCCGCCAGGAACACGTGCTCGACGACAAGGGCGAGCACCTGCTGTCGCTGTCGAGCCGGTTTTCGTCGGCCCCGCGCGACGCGTATGCGGCGCTGTCCACGGCGGACGTGAAGTATCCGACCGTGCGGTTGTCCACGGGCGCCGACGTCACGGTGACGTACGGGCAATACCGGGCGCTCCTCGCGACCAACCGCAACCAGGCCGACCGTGCGCTCGCATGGCGTTCGCTCCACGAGCTGTACGCGGGCAGCATCAATACCTACGCGTCGATCTACAACGCCGTGCTGCAGGGCGACTGGTTTCACGCGCAGGCGCGCGGCTTCGGCTCGGCGCTCGAGGCTGCACTGCACGGCAACAACATCCCGGTGACCGTTGTCGAGAACCTGATCGAGACGACCAAGACCAACGTCGAGCCGCTGCGCCGTTACCACCGTCTGAGAAAGAAGGTGCTCGGCCTCGAGACGTACCACACCTACGACACGACCATCCCGCTGGTGCACGTCGATCGGCAGTATCCGTACAACGACGTCCTCGAGTGGCTGCCCGCCTCGGTCGCGCCGCTCGGCCCCGAATATCAGCGCCAGCTGCGCGAGGCGCTGAACGGCGGCTGGATCGACGTGTACGAGAACTCGGGCAAGCGCAGCGGCGCCTACTCGGCGCCCGTGTACGGCGTCCACCCGTACATGCTCCTCAACTACAACGACACGCTCGACGATGTGTTCACGCTGGCGCACGAGGTGGGGCACTCGATGCACACCCTGCTGTCGCACGCGCACCAGCCGTTCGTGTACGCGAGCTACGAGATCTTCGTGGCCGAAGTGCCGTCGACGCTGAGCGAGGCGCTGTTTCTCGACTACATGCTCGCCCGCACGACGGACGAGCGCGAACGCAGCGTCCTGCTGCAGCACGCCATCGACGGCATCGTCGCGACGTTTTACACGCAGGTGATGTTCGCGGACTACGAGCTGCAGGCGCACAGGCTCGTCGAGGAAGGGAAGCCGGTCACCGCCGAAGCGCTCGGCGACATCTACTTCGGGCTGCTCAAGGCCTATCACGGCGACGCGTACGACTACGACGACCTGTCCCGCGTCACGTGGGCGCGCATTCCGCACTTCTACAGCACGCCGTATTACGTCTATCAGTACGCCACGTGCTTTGCCTCGAGCGCGCAGGTGATGAAGCAGCTGACGGGCGGCAGCGAAGCCGAGCGGCCGCAGGCGGTCGATCGATATCTCACGCTGCTGAAATCAGGCGGCAGCGATCACCCGATGACGCTGCTCCAGAAGTCGGGAGTGGATCTCAGCAAGCCGGCGACGGTTCGTGCCGTCGTCGATCAGCTGGACACGCTGGTGACCAGGTTGGAGAAGGAGATTTCGTAAGGCCTGCAGGCTCGCGCTACTTCTTCGGTACCCGCAGGACGGAGTGCATCACGCCGATGCACGCGTCCATCACCACCATCAGGCCGCCGGCTTCGGCCTTCGCCGCGGCCTCGTCGTTCACCACCCCGCTCTGCAGCCACAACGCCTTCGCGCCGACCTTCACCGCTTCGCCGGCGACGGCCGGCGTGAACTCCGCGCGGCGGAATACGTCAACGATGTCGATGCGTTCGGGAACGTCCGCCAGCGAGGCGTACGCGCGCTCACCGAGGACCGTGGTCTCGTTCGGGTTGACGGGAACGACACGGTATCCGGCGCTCTTCAGCTTGCGCATGATGCCGTTCGACGGGCGGTCGGGATTCGACGATGCGCCGACCATGGCAATCGTGGACGCGTTCGTCAGGAGCTCTCTCAGCGCGTCGTCCGGCGGGTTGTGATGCGGCATCAACGGTTGCCTCGACGGTCGCGTGCGGCGCGGCGTTCTACGCCGGCCGGGGGACCGTGATTGGCGCGACGCCGTTCACGGTTCGCCTGATTGCGCCGCTCACGGGCTGCCTGAATGGTGATGGCCGACTTGGCGTCTACGGCCGACTCGCGCTGCACGCGCGCGGCGCGGCGCGGGGGATCCAGCACGTCGAGGAGTCCCTCGTAGACGGCCTTCGAGCGGACATCAGCGGCGCCGGCCGCGATCTGCGCGCGCAGATAATTCGCCGCCGCCTGAACGTTCGCGCGCTGCCAGCTCATTGGTCCTTGGTCCTTGGTCCTTGGTACTCGGACTTGGTCCGTCCTTGGTCCTCAGTCCGTCCCTGGTCCTTAGTCCGGTGGGCTTGATCCGCTTTCGTTGACGGGCCGAGCGACGGACGAAGCCCGAGGAACCAAGGACCGAGGATCATTAAGCCGTCCCGATCCGGTGGGTCGCGGCAATTTCCGCGGCCGCGCGGCGGCCGCTCTCGACCGCCCCGTTCATGTATCCCTGCCAGCGGATGCTGGTGTGTTCGCCGGCGAAGAAGAGACGGCCGGCGGGCCGGGCGAGCCACTCGCGCAACGCGGGATCGAACGACGGATCGAAATACGCGTAGCCGCCGCGCGCGAAGGGATCCGACTCCCAGACCACCTGACGCGACGCCTCGAGCTCGGCGGGGCTGGTGCCGAGCCACGACAAACCGCTCGCGAACCGCGCGATGCCGTCGCGTGCGACCATCGCCTGGGTCTCTTCGCTGGCGGTCCCTCCGGCCATCAGCGTGAGGATCCCTCTCACGCCGGGCTGTTCCTCGTTGCCTTCCCAGATCGCGCCGTACGGCAGCGGCGAGCCGAAGGCGCGCGGCCGTCCCTTCGCGCGCCAGAAGCGTTTCGAGTACTGGAGCAGCGTCTTCGTCGCCCGCCCGTACTTGAGTGTCGAGATCGCGGCGTGCTGGTGAGCGGTCAGCGCCGGGGTGATCGGCACGCGGCGAAGCACCGAGGCCGGCAGCGCCAGCACCAGGTAATCGCTCGTCAGGGGCGCCGACGTACGGCCACGTTTGAGCGTGGCGTGCACGGACTTGCCCCGCACCGAGACGGCGACGAGTTCCGTGCCGAGCTGAATCCGGTCGCCCAGCTTTGCGGCGAGCGCCGCGGGCAGCCGATCGTTGCCGCCCGTGATCCGGTACATCTCTTCGCCGCCGGGCTGCTGGTTCTCGGCGAACTGATCGACGATGCGCGAGGAGCGACAACTCCTCGGGATCCGCCAGAAAGAATCCTCGAAGGCCCGTTGCGGTCGCCCGCAGCTCGGGATCGGCGCGTTCATCGTCGAGCCACTGCGCCACGGAGCGGCGCGCGAGGTCCGCGGTCACGGGTGAGTCCCAGCGTCGCTCCGCGAGCCGATAGCTGCGGGCGAGGCCGCCCACGTGCCTGGCGAGCTGGCCCCATCCGCGCGTGACGCCTCGGGTGAGGATGCGCGGCGCCTGGCTGGACCCGGCGGGGCCCGGACGCAGGTAGCCGAAGCCCTCGCGAAGAATCCGGGAGAGCGTCAACCCCAGTTCGCGGGCCAGCTGGCAGATTTCCTCCTGCGACTCGTCGATCATGTCGCCGCCGGCTTCGGCGTGCTGGCGGTCCGCAAAGCCGTCGCGGATGGTCCAGACGCGGCCGCCCACGCGGTCGCGCGCCTCGATGACGGTCACCGACGCGCCCATGGCCGCGAGGTCGTAAGCCGCGGCGAGTCCGGCGAGACCTGCCCCGGCGACCAGGACCGATACACCGGCCAGGGCGGGAGCGTTAGTGGCCAAATCGCTTGAAGAAGCTGTTGTCATTCCAGTTGGGACGGCCGGGGCGGTTCGCCACTCGAACGGCGAGCTGATGGATGACGTTGACGAAGTCGGTTGCGGCCTTCATGTCCACCGGCTGGCTCACATCGTCGGAAGGCGCATGGTAGCGTTCGGCAGTCCATTGCTGCGCGATGGCCGCTTCCGGCGTGTTCGGGTCGTAGCCGACTTTCATGGCGAGCGCGGGAATGCCGGCGCGGACGAAGCTGTACTGGTCGCTTCGTGTGAACCGGTTGCGCTGCGGTTCGGGATCGCCCTGGATCGCCAGGTGGAGATCGCGGGCGACCGCGCGGATGTCGCCGGCCAGATCGGACTCGTCGAGGCCGAGCACCATCAACGTGCGCAGCGGGAAGAGCGGCAGGAACATGTCCGTGTTGATGTTCGCGACGATCCGCAGGCCGGGCGGCGGATGGGCGACGAAATACCGCGATCCCAGTTCGCCGAGCTCCTCGGCCGTCACGGCGGCGAAGACAATCGACCGCGCCGGGCGGTAGCCCGATTCGCGAAGCCGCTCGGCGACTTCGAGAATGGTGGCCACTCCCGAGGCGTTGTCCATCGCGCCGTTGTAGATGCGATCGCCAGCGACAGGGTCGCCGACGCCGACGTGATCGAGATGGGCGGACAACACGACGGCCTCGCCGCGCAACGCCGGGTCCGCGCCGCGCAGGACGGCAGCGACGTTCGGCGACTCGACGGTCGAGCGGTTGACGGCGATGGTCGCCTTGACGCGCGCCGGCAGCGCGAAGCGGGGCAGCGGCTGTCCGGCCTGGTCGATGGCGGCCAGTTCCGCCAGCGTGTGCCCCGATCCGGCGAACAGCACGTCCGCCTTGTCAGGATTCATCGTCACGGCAATCTGCTGATCCGGATATTCGTCGAGAGCGGGATCCGCCAGCGACATTTGTGGCTGCAGACGCGCGAGGGTCGATCGCGACCAGGGGACCTCGAGGCGTCCGATGCCGGGCACCGCGATTGTTCCGATCGCGCCGGCCGCGCGCAGCACGCGCCAGCGTTCGGCGCTCGACCCGAAGTGCGCCTGCAGCGGACCGGGAAGCGAACCGGTCGGCGTCGAGAAGTACACCGCCACGGCGCCCTTCAGGTTCAGGCCCTCGAGGTCGTTGATGCCGGCATCGGGGATGTTGAGGCCGTGGCCCGTGAACACGAGCGGCGCGTTCACCTCGAGCGCCGGGTCGATTCGCAGGCTGAAGTTGGCGTCCTCTCCGAGCGTCAGGGGCGCGACGCGGCCATCGTCACGCACGAGCGCGAGGCTTGAGCGGCTCTCGTCGATCTGCCGCGCTCTTGAGAGCCACCGGTTGGAGAAACTGCCCGGCGTACGCGGGTTCGAGGCCGGCCCTTCGCCAGACGTCCGCGACGTACTCGGCCGCGCGCGTGTAGCCGGGACGTCCGGCTTCGCGGCCTTCGAGAGAATCGTCGGCCAGGTACCTGACGTGCGCCCACCACCGCGACGCATCGGCGGCTCCGCTCGCATCGGCGCCCGCGGCGACGACAATGGCGACACATACTGCCGCCGCGCTCGCGCGTGCCGTCATTGCTGGTCCACGCGCACGCCCTTGGCCCGCAGCATCGCGATCAGTCCGTCAGGTCCGACCAGATGCGCCGCGCCCACGACGACGAATGCGGGACGCGGACGAGCCAGCAGCGCCTCGACGCGGGGAAGCCAGTTGCGGTTGCGTTCGACGAGCAGGCGCTGATACATGAACGGATCGTCTTTGACGTCCTGGAGCACCAGACGTTCGACTGTCGGCAGATCGCCGTTTTTCCACGCGTCCGCAATCTTCTGGACGCTGGCCTTTTCCGCGTCGAGGTCCTTCAGCGATTCAGCGAGGAAGCGCTCCTGCTGATTCATGGGCAGCCCGTCGAATCGCGAGATCTGGTATTCGGTGGTCTCGAGCCCCTGCACGGCTTTCTTTTCGGCCTGCGCGCGATCGTAGAAGTGCTTGTCCAGGCCGAGCGCGGCGTCGAAGCCGGCCTTTTCCCACTCCACAGCCATCAGCGTCATGGCCAGGAACCACGGCTTGAACTGCTGCAGCGCCGAGGCCGGCATGCCCAGGTTGCCCACCCGCGCGTTCACCAGCGCCATCGTGGGCGGCGAGACGACCTTGTCGAGTGTCTGGCCCGCCGGCAGCATGCCGCGCGCCAGCAGCGAGAACTGCGTGTCCGGCGCGAGCATTTCCGCGAGGTCGACCTCCTCCACGAGGAGGTCGCTGTCCTTGAAGCCGGCGTCCAGGGCCGGCGCCAGGGGGTAGAAGTCCTTCGTCAGCATGTGGACAGAGCCGACGAGGTAGACCGCGCCCTGCTGGCGCGTGGCCTTCCACATGAAGCTTCGCGCTGCGGCGCGCGTCTGCGCAGCTGTCCGGGCCGCCGGGGCGGCCGCTGGCCATGGCGACTGCCGCAACGGCGACCGCAAGAACTGCACGCGAGCGGCGAAGGCTGTTCATAGTTGAGTACGAAGGACAGAAGGTATGCGATCCTTGTCCATTCTAATGGACGTGGAGGCGGGCGTCATCGACGCGCTCAAGAATGTCAGCCGGCGTCCCATCCAGCCCACGTCGGCGGACGATCTGATCGCGGATCTTGGATTCGACTCGCTGCAGGTGCTCGAACTGGTGGCCGAGCTGGAAGATCGCTTCGATATCACGATTCCCGTTGCTCCAGCGCCCGCGATTCGCACTGTCGCAGAGGTGATCGCCGCCGTGTCGGCGATCGTCGCGACGCGCACGGGCGCCTGATGCCGACACTGCGTACGCTGCCTCAGGCGCTCCGGGATGCGGCGGGCAGCGGACATGGCTGCCTGTTTATCGGCGCCGGTTCCACAGACCAACACGCGGGCGTGTACCGGACCTACGCGGATCTGCATGCCGCGGCGCTCGCGGTGTCCCGGGCGCTGCATCGCATGGGCTTGCGGCGTGGCGACGTGGTCGCGCTTGCGCTCGACGATGCGGAGGCGTTTCTGACCGCGCTTTACGGCGCATCGATGGCCGGTGTGCTGCCGGCGTCTCTGCATCCGCCGGGTACCACCCGCGACCTCGACTCGTACTGCGATCTCACGGCCGGGGTATTGGCGGCGTCAGGCGCCCGCGCGCTGTTGACGAGCGCACGCGTCGTGGACTCGATTCGATCGCGCGCGGCACGCATGTCCGAAGCTGGAGTCCGTCATGCCGTATGAAGGCCTGGCCGGGCAGGGCGGGCAAGACGGGCCGGTCGAGCACATAGACGAGGAGCCGGCGCTCGACGATCTGGCGTTCGTGCAGTTCACGTCCGGTGCGACCTCCGAGCCGAAGGGCGTCGCGCTGACGCACCGCAACCTGTGCGAGAACATCAACGCCATCAACGGCCCACATGGCCTGGAGACGACCGACGCCGACTCCGCCGTGAGCTGGCTTCCGCTGCACCACGACATGGGGCTCGTGGGCATGGCGCTCGGGCCGCTTTATGCCGTGCGGCCTGCCGCGTTTCTCCCGGCGAAGGCCTTCGTCAGGCGGCCTGCGGAATGGCTGCGCGCCATCTCGCGGCACGGTGCCACCGTCAGCTTCGCGCCGAACTTTGCGTACGACCTTTGCGTGCGGCGCGTCAAGGAATCGGATCTCGACGGCGTGGACTTGTCGTCGCTGGCGGGTGGCGGGCTGCGGGGCCGAGCCGATTCACGCGCCGACGCTCGCGGCCTTCGCCGACCGCTTTCGCGCCTTCGGGTTTCGCGAGACGAGCTTCCTGCCAGGCTACGGGCTCGCCGAACACGTCGTGGCCGCGACGTTTGCTCCGCGCGGCAGGCCGGTTCGCACCGATGGCGCGCTCGTCAGCTGCGGCATGCCTTTGCCCGGCCATCGTCTGCGAATCGCGGACGAGCAGGGCGCCGATTTGCCCGAACGCGAAGTCGGTGAGATTCGTCTCGCGGGACCATCGGTGATGCGGGGCTACTTCGAGCACGGCGCGGTGGCGTGCCCGCAGCCGCGCGACGGCTGGCTGCGCACGGGCGATCTGGGTTACCTGGCCGACGGTGAATTGTATGTGTGCGGCCGGGTGAAGGATCTCATCATCGCCAACGGCCGCAAGATCTACCCGCAGGATCTCGAGTGGGGCGTCGACGAGCTATCGGGCATCCGCCGCGGCCGGACGGTCGCGTTCGGCACGGCAGACGCCGACGGCCGCGACCGCCTCGTGATGATTGTCGAGCCGACGGGCACGGTGGAGGCCGCGCAGCTCGCGGCCGGCGTTCGGCGGCGCGTTGCGGATCTCTACGGGCTGTTCGTTGACGACGTCCTGATCGCGCCGGGTGGCACGGTCGGGCGCACGTCGAGTGGCAAGGTGCAGCGCGCGCTGACGCGTGCGCGCTACGAACGCGGCGAGATCGGGTAAGGCGATGCTCCGCGCTGTCCTCTCGACATCCGCTGCGGTCCGGCTCGACGCGGCGGCGGCATTCCTCCGGCAGTTTCCCGCGTCGACCGAAATCGTCATCGTGGCCGCGACCCGCGGCGCCGCGGATGATTTTGTTCGCGGCCTCGCGCGGCGGTCGCCGGCGACGTTCGGCCTGACACGGTTCGGGTTGACGGAACTGGCAGCCAGATCGGCCGTCTTGACGTCGGCGCTCCCGCGCCGTGCGCCGGCGACCCAGACCGGCGCCGAAGCGCTCGCGGCTCGCGCGGCATTCGACGCGCTGACCGCCGGGGAACTCGAGTACTTCACGCCGGTCGCATCGATGCCGGGCTTCCCGAGAGCGCTCGCGCGGACGCTCCACGAGGTGCGGCTCGCCGGCATCGGGCCGGACCGTCTGGCCGGATCGGACGCGGCGACTGAAGACATCGGGCGACTGCTCGCGCGCGTCGAAGCGGAGCTCGTCCGCGTCGGCGTGGACGATCGGGCGGCGCTCTTCGGCCGCGCGGCTGCCGCCGTGCGGGACGGCTTCGTGCGGTGGGCTTCGTTGCCGATCCTCCTGCTCGACGTGCCGCTCGACTCGAAATCGGACGCAGGATTTGTGGAGGCGCTCGCGGGCCGGGCTCCCGCGATCCTCGCGACCGTACCGGACGGCGATCTCGCGACCGAGTCCGTCCTGACCGCCCTCGGCGCTCAGGTCGATCGGCGGCCGGACGATGCGCGCGAGGGGACGGACCTGTTTCACCTGCGCCGGCATGTGTTTCTCAGCGAGCCGCCGCCTGCGCGCTCCCGCGCCGGCGACGTTCGCCTGTTTTCGGCGCCCGGCGAGGGTCGTGAAGCGGTGGAAATCGTCCGCCGGATCCTGGACGAAGCGGAAGCCGGCGTGCCGTTCGACGAGATGGCCGTCTTCCTGCGCACGCCGCAGCACTACCTCGGACTGCTCGAACACGCGTGCGCCCGGGCCGCCGTTCCCGCCTATTTCGATCGCGGAATCCGGCGCCCGGATCCTGCGGGGCGCGCGTTCATCGCGCTGTTGTCCTGCGCGGTCGAAGGCCTGTCTGCCAGGCGGTTCGATGAATATCTGTCGCTCGGCCAGGTTCCGCCAGTCGGCAGTCGGCAGGCGGCAGTCGACAGTCGACAGTCGACCGTCAGCAGTCGGCAGTCGGCCGTCGTTCCGCGTGACGAGTTGTTCGCTCCACCGAACGACGAGGGGGTCGAGCCGGAGTCGCCCGAGGAGATCGCGGGTGATCAGGAACCGGTCAGCGATTCAGACGACGAGGCGATCGTCGCCGGGATGCTGCGCGCGCCGTGGAAGTGGGAGGAACTGGTCGTCGAGTCGGCGGTGGTCGGCGGACGCACCCGCGCAGACGGAGGGCAGCGATGGCGGCGCCGCCTCGACGGCCTCGCCGCCGACTACCGTCTCCGCATCGAGGCGCTGAAGCGCGAGGAGCCGGAGTCCGCGCGCATCAGGCGGTTCGAGCGCGACCTGACGAACCTGCGCCACCTCCGCGAGTTCGCGCTGCCGATCGTGGACGAGATGGCCTCCTGGCCCGATCGCGCGACGTGGGGTGAGTGGCTCGACCGCGCGCAGCGGCTCGCTCGGCAGGTGATCAGGCGGCCCGATCGTGTGCTCGAGACGCTGGCGTCGCTGCGGCCGATGGCCGCGGTCGGCCCCGTGTCGCTCGAGGAAGTGCGGGATGTGCTGCGCGATCGCCTCATCGTGCTCGACTGGGAGCCGGCGTTCCGCCGGTACGGCCGCGTGTATGTCGGCACGCCGCACCAGGCGCGCGGACGGACGTTCAGGGTCGTCTTCGTGCCCGGCCTGGCCGAGCGCGTCGTGCCGCAGCGTCCGCACGAGGACCCGCTGCTGCTCGATCAGCGGCGAGGGATGCTTGGCGGTCTGGCCGACCAGGACGACCGCAAGAACGCCGAGCGCCTGCTGCTGAAGCTCTCGATTGGCGCCGCGACCGAGCGGCTCTATCTGTCCTACCCGCGCCTCGACGTTGCCGAAACGCGTGTGCGCGTGCCGTCGTTCTATGCGCTCGACGTCGTGCGCGCCATCACAGGAGCGGTCCCCGATCACCGCCAGCTGGCCCGGGATGCCGCCGAGGAAGCCGGCGCAAGCCTCGCCTGGCCGGCGCCGAAAGATCCAGCGCGCGCGATCGACGATCTCGAGCACGACCTCGCGTCGCTGAAGCCGCTGCTCGAATCCCGCGATCCAGTCTCTGTCCGCGGCCACGCGCACTACCTGCTGCAGCTCAACGAATCGCTGCGCCGATCGGTGATCAGCCGCTGGGCCCGCGGGCGCAAGGCATGGGCGCAGGCCGATGGCCTCATCCGGGTGGCGCCGGCGATCAGCCGGGCGCTCGAGAAAGAACGCCTCGGCAACCGGCCCTACTCGCTGTCGGCACTCCAGCGCTTCTCGTCGTGTCCGTATCAGTTCCTGCTCGCGACGATCTACCGCCTCGAGCCTCGCGACGAACCCGAGCCCCTCGTGCGGCTCGATCCCCTGACGCGCGGCAGCCTGTTTCATCGCGCGCAGGCCGAGTTCTACCGGGCGATGGAAAAAGCCGGTGCGCTGCCGGTGACGGCGGGCCGTATCGCGGAGGCATCGGGGGCCATCGACGCGGCGCTCGATCGGGTGGCCGCCGAATACGAAGAGCAGCTGGCGCCGGCGATCCCGCGCGTCTGGCAGGACGAGATCAACGAGCTGCGCCGCGATCTCGGCATCTGGGTCCAGAAGATGGCGGACGACCCGTCGTGGGTGCCGGCCTACTTCGAATTCAGCTTCGGCCTGTCCGACGCCGGACGCGACGAGCGCAGCCTGAAAGACCCGGTCACGATCGACGGCCGGTTCGTGCTGCGCGGATCGGTGGATCTCATCGAGCGATCCGCAAGCGGCGAGACGCTTCGCGTCACCGACCACAAGACAGGAAAGAACCGCGCGAAAGACGGGATGATCGTCGGCGGCGGCGCCACGCTGCAACCCGTGCTGTACAGCGCCGCGATCGAGCAGGGATTGGGCAGGAAAGTCGCCGAAGGCCGGTTGTACTTCTGCACGACCGCCGGCGGCTTCACCCATCACCCGATTGCCATCGACGACTACAACCGCAGCCAGGGACTCCAGGTGCTGGCGATCATCGATCGGTCGATCGAGCAGGGGTTCCTCGCCGCCGCGCCTGCCGAGCGGGCGTGCACGTGGTGCGATTTCCGGCCGGTCTGCGGCCCGCGGGAAGAGGAGCGGGTGGCGCACAAGAACCGCGACCGGCTCGCGGACCTCGAGGCGTTGAGGTCCATGCGATGACCGTCAGCCTCCTGCCTTCGGACGCCGACGCGCGCGCGGCGATTCGCGACGACCTCCACGCGACCCTGGTCGTCGAGGCCGCGGCCGGAACCGGCAAGACGACCGAGCTCGTCAACCGGATCCTGCGCGTCCTCGAGGCGGGGCTGGCGACGATGGACCAGATCGTCGCGGTCACGTTCACGGAGCGGGCGGCCGGTGAGCTCAAGCTGCGGCTGCGCGAAGCGCTGGAGGCCGCGAGAACCAGGGCCGGCGACACGGGCGGTGCTGGAGAAAACATCGTCCGCGACCGGCTCGACGCCGCGCTCGAGCGGCTCGAAGAGGCGCACGTCAACACCATCCACGGCTTCTGCGCCGAGCTGATTCGCGAACGTCCGGTCGAGGCGCACGTCGACCCGTTGTTTGCCGTCCTCACCGAGCCTCAGGCCGGCCAGCTCTATGCGCGCGCGTTCCAGGGATGGATCCAGGAGGCGCTGGCCAGTCCGCCCGATGGCGTGCGCCGCGCCCTGCGGCGGACAGGCGCGCCGATCTTTCAGGGGTCGGGCGACGGCGACGGTCCCGTCGACCGCCTGCGCCGCGCCGGCCGGGCGCTCGCGGAATGGCGCGACTTTCCGGCGCCGTGGCGCCGCCCCTTGTTCGATCGGGCTGCGGCGATCGCGGAGGTGCTCGACCTGCTGCACCGCGCTGGCCGGCCTCAGCGAAGCGCCGCTGTTCGCGCGCGACAACCTGTATGTCGATACGGACGCGGTGCGCCGGCTGAGCCGCCAGATCAAGCTCGAGATGTCGTTCGGGCAGGTCGATCTCGACGGCTGGGAAGCGCGCCTCGTCGATCTCGTTCGCGATCGCGGGGTATCGCGCACGCGCAAAGGCAGCGGCGCAAAGTACGGGAAACAAGCGACGCGCACCGAGGTGCTCGCCGCCCGCGACGCGCTGTTCGCCGCGCTGCAGCAATTCAAGCGCGATGCGGACGGCGACCTTGCTGCGTGCCTGCAGCAGGAACTGGCGGGCGCGACGTCCCGGTATCAGGACCTGAAATCCGCCGCGGGCGCTCTCGACTTTGCCGACCTGCTGGCGAAAGCGCGTGATCTCATCAAGTCGAACGAGGCCGTGCGCCTGCATTTGCAGCGCGCGTTCACGCGCATTTTCGTGGATGAATTCCAGGACACCGATCCGATTCAGGCCGAGATTCTCCTGCTCCTCGCCGGCGGTCAGCCCGGCAAGCTGTTCATCGTCGGCGATCCGAAGCAGGCGATCTACCGCTTCCGCGGCACGGACGTCGAGACGTACTGGCGCGTGCGCGATCAACTCGGCCTGCAAGGCGGGCGCACGCTGCAGCTGACGACGAGTTACCGCAGCGTGCCGCCAATCCAGCGTTTCGTGAACGCCGCCTTCGAGCGCCACATGGTCGAGAACCGCCAGACGCTCCAGGCCGGCTACGTCGCCCTCGCCCAGGATCGAGACGGCGATCCGTCGCAGCCCGCCGTCATCGCCCTGCCGGTACCGAAGCCGTACGGCCGGAGGAGCTTCGGCGGCCTGAAGGCGTCGGGAAAGGCGATCGAGGAGTCGCTGCCCGATGCGATTGCGGCGTTCATCGCGTGGCTGACGGAGCACGATCGCGGGTGGACGGTCGCCGAACGCGGCGCGGACGGCCGCGAGGTGCGGCTGCCCCTCGAGCCGAGGCATATCGCGATCCTGTTCCGCCGGTTCACGAGCTTCGGCGACGATGTGACACGTCCGTACGTCGACGCGATCGAAGCTCGGGGCATTCCGCACCTGCTCGTCGGCGGCAAAGCGTTTCACGGCCGCGAGGAGGTCGAGGCCGTCCGCGCGGTACTGGCCGCGATCGAGTGGCCCGACGACGAACTGTCGACGTTCGCGGCGTTGAAGGGCCCGCTGTTCGCCATCGACGACGAGCACCTCTTCGAGTTCAAATCGCGCTTCCACGCCTTCCATCCGTTCCGCGTGCCGCCCGAGCTCGGCGGGAACTCCGGTCACGATCTCGCGCTGACGGCCGAGCCCACGTCGCACCTGCTGCCGATCGCCGATGCCTTGCGGCTGCTCCAGCAGCTGCACCGGGGGAGGAACTATCGCCCGGTCGCCGACACGATCGGCCGGTTGCTGGAGGCGACGCGCGCGCACGTCGGCCTCATCCTCAGGCCGGCGGGAGAACAGGCGCTCGCCAACGTCCTGCACATCGCCGAGCTCGCGCGGCAGTACGAGGCCGGCGGCGGCATCTCGTTCCGCGGGTTCATCGACGAACTGCAGGAGGCGGCCGCGTCCGAGGCTGCCGAGGCGCCGATCCTCGAGGAAGGCAGCGACGGCGTCCGGCTGATGACCGTTCACAAGGCGAAGGGGCTCGAGTTCCCGGTCGTCATCCTGGCGGATCCCACGTGCCGCATGAGCCGCGGCGACGCCAGCCGCCATCTCGATTCCGAGCGCGGGCTGTGCGCAATCCGCCTCAGCGGATGGGCGCCGCACGAACTGCTCGATCACGAGGCCGCCGAGGTGGCGCGCGACGAAGCCGAGGGCATCAGGCTCGCCTACGTCGCCGCGACGAGGGCGCGCGACCTGCTGGTCGTGCCCGCACTTGGCGATGCGCCCTGGGATGGGGGCTGGCTGAGCCCCCTGAACGACGCGCTGTATCCGCCGCTCGATCGCCGCCGCTCGCCGGATCGCGCGCCGAAGTGCCCGGCGTTCAAGTCCAAGGACACAGTGCTGCAGCGGCCTGACGACGAGCCCGCCACGCCCTCGACGGTCTGTCCCGGTCAGTACGATTTTGCCGGCGGCTATTCCGTCGTCTGGTGGGACCCCGGCGCGTTGACGCTGGGGCTCAAGCCGGCGATGGGCGTCAGGCGCGACGACCTGATCGTCAAGGACGTGCCTCGAGATGTCGTCGCCGACGGCCGCACGAAATACGACGCGTGGAAGCTCGCTCGCCTCACCGCCCTCGATCGCGGATCTGTGCCGACCATTCGCGTGAAGACCGTGCGTGAATTGACGACGGACGAAGCCATACTCACGGACGAAGCCACAGAGGCGCAGAGAGCACAGAGAATTCAGGATAGGCAGGTCTCCGTGACCTCTGTGTCTCTGTGGCTACGTGACATGGAGCGGCCATCGGGGCCGGAGTTCGGCACGCTCGTCCATGCCGTGCTCGCACGCATGCCGTTCGAGGCGACGCGCGCCGATCTGAACGACATCGCCGCCCTTGAGGCGAGGGTGCTGGGGATGTCCGCCGACGATGCCTTGGCGGCAGGCGCGATTGCGGAGGGCGTGCTCGGCCACGACCTGCTGGCGCGCGCGCGCCGGGCCGCGGCGCGCGGGGCCTGCCGTCGAGAAACGCCCGTGACGCTGACGCTCGAGGACGGCACGCTCGTCGAAGGCGTCGTCGATCTGGCGTTCGAGGAAGATGGCGCCTGGATCGTCGTCGACTACAAGACGGATCGTGAATTAGCCGTGGGTGACGGTCCGTATCGCCGCCAACTCGCGGCGTATGCCTCTGCCATAGCCCAGGCGACCGGCGCGCCCGCATCCGGAATTTTGGCGCGCATCTGAACTCCCTGAAAATTCCCGCGGTTTGACGTTGACGGACGCCGTTTCGCGGCGTATACCCAACGTCAGATATTGGGCTACCACAAACGGGTTAGCGCAAACAGTCGAAGGGAGTTCGCTTATGAGACGACTGCGGGGTTCCCTGGTCTTCCTCAGCGTTCTGGCGCTTCTGCCTGCTACCGTGTCTGCCCAGGCTACCCTCGCCGGCGTCATTCGCGACGCGTCGGACGCCGTGCTGCCCGGTGTGACGGTCGAGATCTCGAGCCCCGCGATGATCGAGAAGACCCGGACGGCGGTGACCGACGGCAGCGGCCAGTACCGGCTGACGCAGCTTCCGCCGGGCGTCTACACGGTGGTCGGCTCGCTTGACCGGCTTTACGACCGTCAGACGTGAGGGCGTCGAAGTCACCGGCGCCGGCGTTATTCCGATCAACATGTCGATGCGCGTCGGTGCGGTGGCCGAGACGATCACCGTCACCGGAGAAACGCCGATCGTCGACACGCAGAGTGCGCGGCGGCAGTCCGTGCTGAGCAACGACACGATCAACGCGCTGCCGGCGACGCGGACCTATGGCGCGCTGCTGTCGGCCCTCCCGGGCCTCCAGGTGCAGGGGAATGGCAGCGCGGCGGTCACGCCGTTCATGGCGATGTTCACGGCCAACGGCGGGCGCGCGAACGAAGGACGCATGATGATCGACGGATTGCCCGTCGCGGCATCGTTCAACGGCGGCGGCGTGTCCACCTTCATCTACGACACGCCCAATGCCGACGAGATGCAGGTGCTCGTTTCGGGCGCACTGGGAGAAGCCGAGAACGGCGGGCCCCAGGTCAACATCGTGCCGAAGGCTGGAGGCAACAGGTTCCAGGGTGCGGCGTTCTACGGCGGCGCGGGCACGTGGTCGACCGGCGACAACCTCAACCCGACGCTCGTCAGCTACGGCCTGACGCAGCCAGCCGGCGTGATCAGCTCGTGGGATGCGAGCGGGTCAGGCGGCGGCCCGATCAAGCGCGACCGGCTCTGGTTCTTCGTCAACGCGCGGAAGTACTCCACGATCGCCCCGGTGCCGGGCGCCTTCGCCAACCTGAATGCCGGGGACGCGACGAAGTGGACGTATGCGAAGAATCCGAACGTGGAGACGCGGTCCGCTGATTCGAGAAACATCTACTCGGTCCGGCTGACGGGCCAGGTGACGCCGAGAAACCGCGTGTCGTTTTCGCACGAGTACCAGTACCGGTGTTCGGGGTCGACGCTGTCGCCGACGAGCGACGGTTGCCGCAAGTCCGAGTCCGACTGGATCGGCGTCGGGAACCTCACATCGTCGCCCGAGTCGTTCCCCGGTTACCACCATTTCCCCTACAACGTCACCCAGGCGACGTGGCAGTCGCCGTTGACGAACAAGCTGCTGCTCGAGGCGGGGTTCTCGCGCTTCCAGTACCTGTGGGCGGGGTTCGGACAGGTCCCGCCGGACGGGATCACCGATCTGATTCCGGTGCAGGAGCAGTCGGCCATTTACGGGCAACCGCTGTTCTTCTACCGCGGGCTGTACGATCCGCTGGGGTTTGCGTTTGCCGACAACGACGCGAACCCCAACAACTGGAGGATGACCGCGTCGTACGTGACGGGCGCCCACAACATGAAGGTGGGCTATCAAGGGTCGTTTCAAAAGTCCGCCCAGGCCCGCGTGTCCAACCAGTCGCAGCTGGAGTATCGATTCAACAACGGCGTGCCGAATGCGGTCAGCTACTACCTCGCGCCGCGGTGGGAACAGAACGATCGCACCGAGACACACTCGCTGTTCGTCCAGGACCAGTGGACGAAAGGCCGGCTCACGCTTCAGGGCGGCCTCCGGTACGACCGCGCATTCAGCTGGGCGCCGGCGGACGGCAACGGCACGTCAGCCACGTCGAAGTTCAATCCGCAGCCCATCAGCTTCCCTGAAACCGTGAGCGTGAAGGGCTACCACGACATCACGCCGCGCGTCGGTGGCGCGTACGATGTCTTCGGCAACGGCAAGACCGCCCTCAAGATGAACGTCGGCAAGTACCTGCAGGCCGCGACGAACGACGAGAACTACTGGGCCAACAACCCGGCCCTGCGGACCGTGACGAGCGTGCTCAATCGGGGATGGACCGATGGCAACCGCAACTTCGTGGTGGATTGCAACCTGTTGAATCCGGCGGCCCAGAACAATCTGGCTTCCGGCGGCGACAATTGCGCGGCGGCGACCGGGACCGGTCCGAACTTCGGCAACACGAACCCGAACCTCACGACTGTCAACCCCGCCATTCTGGAGGGCTGGGGCATCCGTCCGTACGACTGGCAGTTCGGCGCGAGCGTGCAGCAGGAATTGATGCCGCGCGTGTCGCTCGAGGTGAGCTACAACCGGCGCTGGTTCGGCAATTTCTTCGTCACGGACAACCTGCTCACGAAGGCGTCCGACTACAACCAGTGGAACCTGACGGTTCCACAGAATCCAAATCTGCCCGGCGGGGGCACCACCGCGACATACGTCGACGTCAATCCGGCTGTCGGAACCGGCGCGCGCAACTACCAGACGTTCGAGACCGACTACGCGCCGGCCCGCACGCAGTACTGGCACGGCGTGACCACCAGCTTCAACGCGAGACTGCGCAACAGCCTCATCCTCCAGGCCGGCACGAGCACCGGGCGCGGCGTGCAGGATACCTGCGCCCTCGCCGCGGCGCTCCCTGAGACGCTGGTGGTCGCGGGCATCAATCAGCAGCAGGCGTATTGCCACGTGACGGAGCCGTGGGCGACGCTCGTCCGCGGGCTCGCCGCGTACACGGTGCCGAAGATCGACGTCCTGATCAGCGCCAGCGTCCGGTCGGTGCCGAATGCGAACATCGGAATGGGATCGAACTCCGCGACGAACGGCGCGTCGCGGAACGCGAATGAGAACGTGCCCAACACGGTGGTGGCGCAGGCGCTGGGCCGGCTGCCGAACGGAGGGCTGGCGAACGGCACGACGGCGGTCAACCTGCTGATCCCGGGCATGCTGTACGGGCCGCGCGTGACGCAGGTGGACATGCGATTCGCCAAGGTCCTGAAGTTCAACGCGACGAGAGCGGACATCGGGGTCGACCTGTACAACCTGTTCAACACCAGCAGCGAGGTCGGCTTCATCGAGACGTACGACTACGCGACCAACGGCGCGACATACATGCGGCCGAACGCCATCGTCGCGCCGCGGTTCGTGCGAATCAACGTGCGGTTCAACTTCTAAGGAGTCAGTCAGCTGCGCGGCGCCGAACGAATCTCCGGCACTTCCATGATGCGCGCGGTGTGCGGCGGGTACTCGATGGCGTGAACCAGCGCGGCCGCCATCTGGTCGAGGGTGACGAGGCCGAGCCGCCGTGCGCCGGCGCGCGTGGCGGGCACGCGTTCGAGCAGCCAGTACACGGGTAGCAGCAGCGTACGGCCAGCGATGGCCGGGTCCGAGCACGTACCACGGCCGAACGATCGTCCGGCACAGGCCCGACTTCACCAGCAGCCGCTCGGCCTCCGCGCGCGCCTGCTGGTACGCCCGCATGACCGGCGCCGGCTGCGCGACGCTGACGTAGACGAAGTGACCGACTCCCTCTGCGGCGGCCGCGTCGATCGACGCGCTCGCGGATCGCAGATCGACGTCCAGAAATTGCCGCGCCTTCGCGGGCGACGGGTGAGGGACGCCGAGGAGCTGGAGGAAGGTGTCGCCGTGTTCGATCGCGTGGGCGAACGTCGCCGCGTCGAACGGATCGCCGACGACAACATCGCAGCCGGCCGGCGCCCTGCGCTCCGATCCGCGCCGGACGAGCACGCGCACCCGATGGCCCCGCCGCAGGAGCGTCGCCACGACATGCCGGCCGATGTATCCGGTACCGCCGGTGATGAAGACGGACGCGGTCATGCCTCTGCCCAGCAGAGTGTAAGCCGACCTGCCGCGAGCGGGGGCTACCTTCTGGGAGTGAGGACGCCGGGCTCGGCGACGTAGCCCTTGCGGGCGCGGATGCGGTACTCGGAGCCGCGCGCACGGACGCGAATCGAGTGAAACTTCCCGTCCGCGCCGTGCGGCGGCGTGTAGCCGAGCACGTACTGGTGGTTGAGCTCGTCGGCGATGCGCGCCGACGCCGCCGCGATGTCTGCGCTGCTCTGGACCACCTCGGTGCGCCCGCCGCTCTCGTCGGTGATCTCGCGGAGCGTCGCCGGGTTCACGCTCCGGTTGATGGCCCTCGGGTTGGGCGCGTCGATGGCGATCGCGTACACGAACGCCTGGCTCCGCCGCATGCCGAACCGCACTTCCTTGAGGCCCGCGGTGCTGGCCGTGTCCGCACCGTCCGACACGATGAGCAGCGCGCCGCGCTCGCGGTTGCGGCGCGCGATCAGCGGCAGCGCTTCGAGCGTCGCGTCGTACACTGCCGTGCCGCCGGTGGGCTTGAGGCTGTCGAGCGCCTGCCGGACCACGTCGGCCGTATGCGTCCACGTGGTCATCACGTGCGGCCGGTGGTTGAACGCGAGGATGAAGAACTCGTCCTGCGCATCCAGCTGGTCGAACAGGAACCCGTTCACCGCCTCGCGCGCGTCCTCGATGGGGCGCCCGAACATGCTGTCGCTCATGTCAAGCAGCACGCCGACGCTGACGGGAACACGCTCGCGGGTGAACTGCGTGATGGCCTGCGGATCGCCGTCTTCGAACACCTCGAAGTCGTCGCGCGTCAGGCCCGTCACGAGCTTGCCGTCGGTGTCGCGGACGGTGACCGTCACGCCGGTGACGTCGATGCCCGACTTGAAGGCGTTGGGATCCCGGAGCTGCGGCGCCGCGCCGGGCAGCGCCAGCGCGACGACCGGGAGCACGACGAGCAGGAGCGCGCTGCGGACATGCATGGGCGGAAGGCCGGGACAGACCATCTTAGCACCGCGGCTTTCTCCAAATGCCCCGCGGGCTGATAGGATCACCGTGTGGCCGACACGGCGCTGATGCCCGACCAGTCGCTGCAGGCGTCCCTGATGCGGGACGGATTTGTGTTCGTCCATGCCGACGTCATGCGCCGGGCCCTCGACACGTTCGGGGGACTCGAGGACTGGCCGGCGTTCGCCGGCAGTTGGGATCACCTCGACGTCGACACCTACATGGCGGACGGCGGGCGCTATCGGCGGCGGCGCCACGCGGTGTATGCCTGCGGCGCCTCCGATGCGATCGTCCGCGTGGCCGCCCGGCCGCACTACCAGGGCCTCGATTACAACCCGCTGAACGGCGGGGTCGCCCGGTGGTTCACGCCGATTGACGGCTCCGTCGGCGACGGCTCGTCGATGCGGGCGATTCTGGCCTTCAGCCGCGATCTGTTCCATCGTCTTGCGCCCGGCACGGCGCGCTGGGCCATCGAGGTCCACCAGTTCCGGATCGAAGCGATGCCCGGCGCCGAGGGGCGGCCGACACCCGAGGGGATGCACCGGGACGGCGTGGACTACGTGCTGGTCCTGCTCGTGGACCGCCGGAATATCGTCAGCGGAACAACCGGGATTCTCGGCCCCGACGGCCGCGAGCTGGGCCGCTTCACCCTGACGCAGCCGCTCGACGCGGCCCTCGTCGACGATGCGCGGGTGAGCCACGGGGTGACGCCCGTGCAGGCCGTCGACGAGTCGGCGCCCGCACATCGGGACGTGCTGGTCGTGACCTTTAAAAGCAGTGCAGGTGTGTAGACAGAGTAGTGCGGGCCTGGGGGCCTGCCGCGGACCCAATCAATGAGCGACCGGATCGAAATCTACGACACCACGCTGCGCGACGGCAGCCAGGGCCTCGGCATCTCGTTTTCCGTGCTGGACAAGCTCCGGATCGCCGAGCGGCTGGACGCGTTCGGGGTCCACTACATCGAGGGCGGCTGGCCCGGCTCGAACCCCAAGGACGTGGAGTTCTTCAACGAGGCCAAGCGGCGCACGTTCCGGCGTGCGAAGCTCGCCGCGTTCGGCGCCACGCGGCGCAAGGGCGTGACGGCGCAGGACGACGACCAGGTGCGCCTGCTCATCGACGCCGAAACGCCCGTCATCACGATCGTGGGCAAGACGTCGCGGCTGCACGTGCGCGAGGTGCTGCAGACCACGCCCGAAGAGAACCTCGCGATGATCGGCGACACGATCGCGTACCTCAAGTCGCAGGGCCGTTTCGTCGTGTACGACGCCGAACACTCGTTCGACGGCTACAAGGAGGATCCCGAGTACGCGCTGGCGACGCTGGCGGCCGCCGAACGCGCCGGCGCGGACGTCGTCGTGCTGTGCGACACCAACGGCGGGTCGATTCCCTCCGAGATCGTCGATGTCACGAACCGGGTGCGCGCGCACATCGCGACAAAGATCGGCATCCACACGCACGACGACATCGGACTCGGTGTGGCGAACGCGCTCGCGGCCCTGGACGCCGGTGCGACGCACGTGCAGGGCACCATCAACGGGATTGGCGAGCGGACGGGCAACTGCAACCTGACGTCCGTGATTCCGAACCTCGCGTTCAAGTTCAAGAAGGGTTCGGTTCCGGGCGAATCGCTCGCGATGCTGAAGGACATCTCGCACTTCGTGGACGAGATCGCCAACCTGCGCCCCAACCCGCGCCTGCCGTGGGTGGGCGAGGCGGCGTTTTCGCACAAGGGCGGGCAGCACGTCAACGCCGTGCAGAAGCTGGTCAGCAGCTACGAACACATCGATCCGTCGCTCGTGGGCAACCGGCGGCACGTGCTGATGAGCGAGCTGGCCGGCCGCAGCAACGTGATTATGAAAGCGCGCGAGCTCGGCTTCGACGTCAGCAAGGAAACGCCCGAGCTGAGCGCGATGCTCCAGCGCGTCAAGGAGCTGGAGCACGACGGCTTCGAGTTCGAGAGCGCCGACGGATCGCTCGCCCTGCTCATCCGGCGCGCGTTGCGCCGCGAGGTCAAGCCGTTCACCATCGACGCGTATCACGTGTCGATGCGGTCGAGCGGGGACGGGTCGGTCTGCGAGGCGACGGTGAAAGTGGTGGTCGAGCGCGACCACGCGCACACCGTTGCCGAGGGCGACGGCCCGGTGAATGCGCTCGACAAGGCGCTCCGATCCGCGCTCGTCAAGTTCTATCGCGACCTCGAGGATGTTCGCCTGACCGACTACAAGGTCCGCATCGTCAACTCGTCGTCCGGGACGGCGGCGCGGACGCGTGTGCTGATCGAGAGCGGCGACGGCACGTCCACGTGGACGACGATCGGCGTGGACGAGAACATCATCGAAGCCAGCCTGCAGGCCCTGGTCGACAGCCTCGAGTACGCGCTGTTGCGCAAGGACTTCGCGGCCGCTGTGGTGAGAGTGTAGGCGGACCGTTGCAGAACAAAATCACCATCGAAGAGCATTTCGGACTCGCGGAGACGCTGCGCGAGTCCGCTGAATACGCGCTGCCGGGCCAGCTGAACGTGTTCGAACGCCGGATGCTCGATGTCGACGGCGAGCGCCTGCGCGAGATGGATGCGCACGGGATCGCGTTTGCCATCCTGTCGCTCAACGCGCCGGGCGTGCAGTCGGTGCACGATCGCGCGAAAGCCATCGACCTGGCCCGGCGCGGCAACGATGCGCTGGCGGCGGCCGTCGCGAGGCATCCTGACCGCTATGCGGGCTTTGCCGCGCTGCCCATGCAGGATCCGGAGGCGGCGTGCGAAGAGTTGTCGCGCGCGGTGAAGGACCTGGGTTTCAAGGGCGCGATGGTGAACGGGTACTCGCAGGTGGGCAACGCCGAGACCGTCGTGTACTACGACGACCCGATCTACCGGCCGTTCTGGGCGACGATCGCCGCCCTGAACGTGCCGTTCTATCTCCACCCGCGCGACCCGCTGCCGAGCCGGGTACCTGCCTACGACGGACACCCGTGGCTGCGGGGCGCCTCGTGGGCGTTCGGGGTCGAGACCGCCACGCACGCCCTGCGGCTGATGGCGAGCGGCATCTTCGACACGCATCCCGGGCTGACGGCGATCCTCGGCCACCTCGGCGAGATGCTGCCGTACTGCATCTGGCGCTTCGATCACCGCGTCACCAAGCGGCCCCGCGGGATTCCCGCGCGCCGGCCGTTCATCGAGTACCTGCGCGCGAACTTCTACGTGACGACCAGCGGCAATTTCCATACGCCGACGCTGGTCCAGGCCGTGACCGAGCTCGGCGTCGATCGCGTGCTGTTCTCGGTCGACTACCCGTTCGAGGAGGTCGCCGACGCGGCGGGGTGGTTCGACAACGCGGAAATTTCAGAGGCGGATAGGATGAAGATCGGCCGCACGAACGCGCAGAGACTCTTCAACCTTTGATCGTCACGAAGACACGAACGCCACGAAATTGTTCGAGCTAAAGAGGCTCGCCGGGCGTTGCCGATCCGGCGAGCCAGGCTTTGCCTTCGGCATAGAGCTTCTCGACTTCGGGACCGCGCAGCCCTGGCAGGCCGATCTTCACCTTGAACCCGTTGCGATGCTGCAGGTACCCGAGATGGCGATACCCTTCAGGGAACGTGTCGAGGATCGCTCGATCCAGGCGCAGGGTCGCCGAAGGATCGACTGGATCGAGCCGGTCTTTCTCGTAGATGGGCTGCCGGCGCACGATGGCCCAGCGCCCGTCGCGCTTTTCGAAAAAGTCGTAGAACCGGCCCCAGCAGACGACATCCACCAGCACGCCGTCGAGCGGCGCGCGCTGGAAGATGTTCATCTTGGCCTGTGAGATCGCGCGGTTCCCGGCGATGTCGCACGACCAGCCGTTCAGCGCGTGCAGGATGTTGACGCCCCGCTCGAAGCCCTCGCGGCTGACCTCGACGAAGCGGCTCGCCGGCCCCTGAAACCAGGTGGCCGTCATCCAGCCGTCGGCGTGCCAGACCGTGGCGAACCGCTCCCAGTCGCCGGCGTCGCGCCAGACGACCCAGTTCTCCACGACCTGGCGGATGACAGAGGCGTCGTCCATGGCAGAAAGTTCAAAGTTCAAAGTTCAAAGTAGAGGAGTAAGTTCGAAGTTCGAAAGTTTCTAAGTTCTGACAACACGGTTCCGCATGACGCCGATGCCCTCGACCTCGGTTTCCACGAGGTCGCCGTCTGCCAGGAATTCCTGCGGCGTGCGCGCCAGGCCGACGCCTTCCGGCGTGCCGGTCGCGATGAGATCGCCCGCCTCGATGGTCAGGCCGCGCGAGAGCGACTCGATGATCGCATCCACCGGGAAAATCATGTTCGCCGTCGTCGAGCCCTGCTTCTCGACGCCGTTGACCCTGAGCGAAATCCGCTTCGACTGCGGATCGCCGAACTCGTCGGCGGTGACGATGACCGGGCCGACGGGGCAGAAGCCGTCGAGGCTCTTGCCCTTGAACCACTGCAGGTGGGTCTTCTGCAGATCGCGCGCCGACACGTCGTTGATGATCGTGTAGCCGAACACGTGATCGAGGGCACGCGCGCGCGGGATGTCCTTGCCGGGAATGCCGATGACGACCCCGAGCTCCGCTTCGTAATCCAGCTGCGCCGTGACTGAAGGATCCCACGGAATGGGGTCGGTCGGGCCGCTGACGCTGGTCGGCGCCTTGGTGAAGAAGACCGGCGCTTCCGGAATCTTGAATTCGCGGCCGCGGGCCTGCGCGCTCTCCTTGGCGTGGCTGATGTAGTTCAGGCCGAGGCACACCACGTTCTTCGTGGGCCGTCCCGTCGGCGGGTGCCAGTGGACGGCGTCGGCGCGGTACGTGGCGGCTGCCGGCACCGTCGTGGTCAGTGCCTGGTTGATGAGGCGGGCGAGACGATCCCAGCCGTCGCGACCCTGAGATATCAGTTCAGCCAGTGTGCGTGGCAGGCCATCGCCCGAGACGACAGCGTGTACGTCGACGATCGTGTCGCCGTGGGCAACGCCGAGTCGCGGTCGTGCATCGGCGGGCAGTGAAAAAGTGGCGTAGCGCATCGGGGCAGAACGATATCATGCGACCCGGATCCGACCGATTGGATCTGAGCGCGCTTTCGCGCGCCAATCCCTCTAACTATCAGTCTTTCATGGTGTTGACACCGTGTCGGTCCTGCTATACTCGCCGCCGATCGTGGACTGGCGTATGACGTTCGCCATTCGAATGACGGAGGGTGTAATGAAGCGTGTGTTGGTGGGCTTCGCCGGCGGGGTGCTCGCGCTGCTTCTGACTGCCGCGTCCGCGTGGGCGCAGGCGGGTTCTACCGCGCAACTGAGCGGGACCGTGAAAGACGGCAGCGGCGGGGTGCTGCCCGGCGTGGACGTCACCGTCACCCAGACCGACACGGGCCTCAAACGAAGTGCGGTCAGCGGCGCGGACGGGGCATATCTGCTTCCGAATCTCCCGGTGGGACCATATCGTCTCGACGCGATGCTGCAGGGATTTCGCAGCTTCACGCAGACCGGGATCGTGCTGCAGGTCGGCGCGAACCCGATCATCAACATCGCGATGGCCGTTGGTCAGATCGAGGAGAGCGTGACCGTTCAGGCGAACGCGCTCACCGTCGAAACGCGCAACCTGGGCGTCGGCCAGGTGATGGACAACAAGCGGATCCTGGATCTGCCGCTCAACGGTCGCAATCCGGCCGACCTGATGCAGTTCCTGCCGGCCGCCGTTCCGCAGCCCGCGCTGAACGCGACCAGCCGGAGCATGGGTGGCAGCAACGGCGGCCAGGCGTACTCGCTGGCCGGCGGCCTCTCGTTCGGCGTGTCGTTCGTGCTCGACGGCGCGATGCACAACAACCCGTACGACAACCTGAACCTGCCACTGCCGTTCCCCGATGCGCTCGGCGAGTTCAAGGCCGAAACGAGCGCGCTCACCGCGCAGAACGGCATGCATTCCGGCGGCGCCATCAACCTGGTGACCAAGTCGGGTTCGAATCAGTTCCGCGGCGACGCCTTCGAGTTCCTCCGTCATCACAGCCTGAACGCGACGGACCCGTTCGCGGCGAAAAACCCCGACGGATCGCTCAAGGACGACGGGTTGAAGCGCAACCAGTACGGCGCGACCGTGGGTGGGCCGATCAAGAAGGACAAGCTGTTTTTCTTCGGTGGTTACCAGGGCACCAACACGCGCGTCAATCCGACCGATAACCGTGCGTTCGTGCCGACGGCCGCCGATGCTCGCCGGCGACTTCACCGCGTACGCGTCACCTGCCTGCAACGGCGGACGGCAGATCACGCTGACGGGCCCCGGTGTCTCCGGCAACCGGGTGAACCCCGCGCTGTTCAGCAAGGCGGCGCTGAATATCTCGAGCAAGATTCCGACAGCGACAGACCCGTGCGGCCTGATCCAGTACCGCCTTGCCGTCCTCGACCGACGAATCGCAATACGTCGGCAAGGTGGACTATCAGATGAGCACCAAGCACACGGTGTTCGGGCGGTACATCGCCACGAAGCAGTTCACGCCGCCGCCCTTCAGCCTCGACGCGGCGCAGGAGAATCTGCTCGTGACGCGCATCGGCGGACGCGACAATCTCGCCCAGAGCTTCACGCTCGGCGAGAACTTCATCATCAGCTCCGACGACGTTCAACCAGGTGCGGTTCGCGTACAACCGCACGGACATCAACCGCACGAGCACGGACTTCTTCTCGGCGCCTGAAGTCGGCATCAACATCTACAGCTACATGCCGCACTACATGCTGCTGACGGTCGGAACCGCCGGCGCGAATCCCACGGGATTCCAGCTCGGCGGCGGGACCGAAAGCCTCTCGACCTTCACGACGCCGTCGTGGCAGGTCAGCGACGACGTGACGCTCGTTCGCGGAGGGCACCAGTTCGCCTTCGGCGTCAACGTGGCCGGCTGGAGCTCGCTGTCGCTCGCGAACGTCCGCTCGCCCGGCCAGCTGGCGATCGACGGGACGCAGACCGGCCTGCCGCTCAGCGATTTCCTGCTGGGGCGGATGGGCGTGAACGCGCTCATTCAGGCGGCCCCGAACACCCTCGACATGAAGCAGACGTACCTCGGGCTCTATGCGCAGGACACGTGGCGCCTCGGTTCGAAGGTGACGTTGAACTACGGGCTGCGTTACGAGCCGTTCTTCCCGCAGCAGCTCGTGAACGGCGCGGTGTATCAGTTCGACCAGAGACGGTTCAACCAGAACATCCACAGCGTCGTCTTTCCGAAGGCGCCCGCGGGCCTGTACTTCCCGGGCGACGCCGGGTTCCCGTCCAAGGCCGGCATGAACACACAGTGGGGAAATCTGGGGCCGCGCGTCGGCATGGCGTGGGATCCGTCCGGCGACGGCAGGACCTCGGTTCGCGCCTCGTACGGCCGCTCGTTCGAGTTCGTGAACGCCCAGTTCCACCTGAACACCTCGGTGGCGCCGCCGTGGGGCTCCGAAGTGCGGATCAACCAGCCGCTGGGCGGCCTCGACAACCCGTTCATCAATACACAGGGGCAGACGAACATCTTCCCGGTGACCTTCGACCAGAACGCGCCGTTCTCGCTCAACGGGCCGTTCCTGAGCCTGAGCAACGACATGGCGGCCACGCACGTCGACCAGTGGAACATCACGCTCGAGCGCCAGTTGTCGAGATCGTGGTTTGCGTCGGTCGGCTACCTGGGCAGCAGGACCAGCAACATCTGGGAGTCGTCGCCGCTCAACAACGCGGTGTTCCAGAATGTGGGCGCCGCCCCGCCGAGCGCCGCGAACATCAACGCGCGCCGGCCGTTCACGCTTCAGGATCCGTCGAACGGTCAGTACTATGGTCCGGTGGACTTGTATGTCACCGACGGCAAGCAGCACTACAACGGCATGCTGCTGTCGGTCCGCAAGTCCGGCGCCCGCACGACGATGTCGGCGAACTACACGCTTGTCACACTGCTATGGGTCCCCGGACGGCTTCGGCGGCGCGCACCACCAACGTGTCCGTCCGGCTACAACAAGCCGAACGATCCCGCGCTACGACGACGGCAACTGCACGGCCGACCGGCTGCAGAACTTCACGATGACGGGCAGCGTCGATGTCGGGCCGCTACGAGGGCTGGAAGTCGATCGGGTCCGACTGGCAGATCGTCGGCAGCTTCCGGGCGCTCACCGGCCCGTGGCTGAACATCACGACCGGCGCTGACGTGGCGCTGAACGGTCAGGCCGGGCACGCAGCGCGCCAATCAGGTGTCCGACGACGTATACGCCAACCAGGCCGTGAATCCGACGACGAACGGCGATCAGCTTCCTCAACCCGGCGGCGTTTGCGCGGCCGGCGACCGGCACGCTGGGGACCATGGCTCGTAACGTCATTCGCGGACCCGACAGCAAGAACCTCGACCTGGCGCTGACGCGCGCGTTCAAGTCCGCCAGCGGCCGATACGTCGAGGTCCGGATCGAGGCCTTCAACGCGTTCAACTGGTTCGAATGGGGACAGCCCGAACACCGCCATCAACGCCGCGACCTTCGGTCAGATTACGACCACGTCGACCACGGTCCCGCCGCGCGTGATGCAGCTGGCGGTGAAGTATGTGTTCTAGGGGCTGGGGTCTCGGGGCTCGGGGCTAGGGAAACGTTTATGACACGCAGACACACTGCGATCGCGATCACGCTGAGCCTGCTGGCGACGTTCGTCGCCAGCCGGCCGATCTTCGCCCAGATGGACTTCTCGGGCGACTGGGCGCCGGTGCAGGACGAGGACAACACCGGCAACCCGTACGTCGGCGAGTTCCTCGGCATCCCGATGAGCAGGGCGGGGTCGCTGCGCGCGCAGGCCTGGAACGCGTCGCTCTACACGCTGCCGGAGTGGCAGTGCCGGCCGCACGGCGCGATGTACATCTCGCGCGGGCCGTCGCAGGTCCGCATCTGGAAAGAAATCGACCCGAACTCGCGGACCATCACCGCGTATCACGCCGAGTGGCTGCGCTCGGTCGACAACCCGTACTACATGGACGGCCGCTCGCGTCCGCCGGCGCTCGCGCCGCACTCGTGGGGCGGCTTCTCCACGGCGGAATTCGTCGGCGACATGCTGAAGCATCACGACGACGCACCTCAAGGAAGACTACTACCGCCGCAACGGCGTGCCGTCGAGCGACGAGGCGACGCTGACGCAGTACTGGATCCGCCGCGGCGACATCCTCACCTGGGTGACGATCGCCTACGATCCGCTGTATCTGGCGGAGCCGATGATCCGCAGCAGCGAATACCGGTGGGCGCCGAACCAGCAGATTCCGCCGTACCCGTGCACGCCGGTCGAGGAGATCGACCGGCCGAACGGCGTCGTGCCGCATCACCTGCCGGGCACCAATCCGTTTCTCAAGGAGTTCGGCGAGAAATTCCGGCTGCCGACCGAGGTGACGCTCGGCGGTCCGGCCACGATGTACCCGGAAGCCGCGCGCAAGCTCGAACGCCAGATCAACGGGGTGAAGTAGTGCGATCACGATCACGACGGTCAACACAGAGCACACAGAGCACGCGGAGCTTTTTGTCAGGAAGACTGATCTCGGTGTGCTCGGCGTGCTCTGTGTTGATCGTCGTCTTCCTTGTGTCGTTGTCCGCCCAGGCGCCGCTCGAGGCGATTCCGGTCCGCGGCCACATCTATCTGATCGGCGGCGCCGGCGCGCAACGTCACCGTCTCGGCGGGGCCGGACGGCGTCTTGCTGGTCGACAGCGGGTCGACCCAGAATGCCGACCGCGTGCTGGCCGCGATCAAGGCACTGCAGGCGCGCCTGCAGCAGTCCCTGCCCGCAGCCGCCGCGCGCGGGCGCCGAGACGACGGTCGCGACGAACCTCGAGCCGTTCTACCGCACGCTGACGCCGCCCAAGCCCATTCGCTACATCGCCAACACGAGCGCGCTGCCGGATCACACCGGCGGCAACGAGAAGCTCGCGCTCGCCGGCAAGACATTCACCGGCGGCAACGTGACGGGCGAGATCGGCGGCGAGGGGGAGTCGGCCGCGATCCTCGCGCACGAAAATGTGCTGTCGCGCCTGGGCGACGCGAAGGTGCCCGCCAAGGGCCTGCCGACCGACACGTACTTCGGCGCCAACCTGAAGCTGGCCTACTTCTTCAACGGCGAGGGCGTCACGCTGCTGCGAGTCCCTGCCGCCGCGACCGACGGCGACAGCGTCGTGCATTTCCGCGGCTCCGACGTCATTGCGACCGGCGAGCTGTTCGATTACACGCGCTTCCCGTTCATCGACATCGCAAAGGGCGGCAGCATCCAGGGCGTGCTCGCGGGCCTCAACCGCATGGTGGAGATGGCCCAGCCGGAATTCCGCTCCGAGGGTGGCACCCTGTTCATCCCGGCGCACGGGCGCGTCGGCGACATCGCCGACATGACGTACTACCGCGACATGACGACGATCATCCGCGACCGCATCCAGGATCTGATGAAGAAGGGACGCACCCTCGACCAGATCAAGGCGGCGCGCCCGACGGAAGACTGGGACGGCCGTCTGGGCCAGGACAAATCGTGGACGCCGGACATGTTCGTCGAGGCGGTCTACAAGGGCCTGCAGAATCCCAAAAAGTAGTGCAGGCCTTCGGGCCTGCCGTGTGGTGGAAAAACAGTGAAATCAGCGCTCGCGGTTGCCCTGACGGTTTCTCTCCTGTGTCCCGCGCTCGCCTACGCGCAGCGTGGCCGCGGCGGCGCCCCGGCCGGCCCGCCGCAGACAGCGCGCCAGGCGGCGCCGATCGATCTCACGGGCTACTGGGTGTCGCTCATCGTCGACGAATGGCGCTTCCGCGTCACACCCCAGAAAGGCGACATCGTCTACCTGCCGCTGAACGCGCAGGCGCGTCAGATCGCCAACGCGTGGGATCCGGACAAGGATCAGGCGGACGGCAACGCGTGCAAGGCGTACGGGGCGGTCGGCGTCATGCAGCGGCCGGGCCGGCTGCACATCACGTGGGACGGCGACCAGGCGCTGAAAATCGAAACCGACGCCGGTACGCAGACGCGCGTGCTGCGGTTCCCTTCGGCAGGCTCAGCGCAGACGGCACTGGCCACGGGAGGCGAGCCGACGTGGCAGGGGAACTCTGCGGCCGTGTGGCAGGTGAACGGGCGTCCGCTGATCGACACCGGCGGGACGGGTTTCGTCCCGATCAACCGTGTGCAGGGGGCGACCCGCGGCGGACAGCTCAAGGTCACGACGACGAACATGAAGCCCGGCTACCTGAGGAAGAACGGCGTCCCCTACAGCGACAAGGCCGTTCTCACCGAGTACTTCACGCTGCTGGCCGGGCAGCAGAACGATTCCTACATCGCGCTCACCGCGATGCTGGACGATCCGACGTATCTCACGGGCCAGTTCATCAGGACCTACCAGTTCAAGAAGGTCCCCGATCAGACCGGCTGGGACCCCACACCCTGCTGGACGAAGTAGCAGAAGTAGTGCGGGCCTTCAGCCCTGCCGCGGCAGCCGCACCCCGCTGAACACGGTGACCGGCGACCCATCGGCCAGATACACGGAAGCTGGAGTCGCGCCCAGGCAATCGACGAACTGGCTGCCGTAGAGGCCGGCGGCGTCGCAGTCGAGCCCCGCATCGACAGCTGTCCAGACGCGCCAGGGCGCGTGCTCGACGCGGTACTCCCGCGTGGCGCCGTCCCGGCCGCGCGTGTATCCCCAGTAGTGCTCGGCGATGAACTCCTCCTGGCTGCCGGGTTCGAGCGCGCGGGCATCGCCGTGCACCCGCACGTCGATGCGATTCTCGCGGCCGTTGAACCGCCACCCGTACATCACGCGCGTGGGTGGGCCGTCGCCGCCGTGCGAGCGCTCGATGGCGTGCGTCATGGGCACGGCCATGTATCGCTCGCCATAGACGGTGCGCGCGGTGAAGGCGATTGCCGCGCGCGGCACGAGTTCGCGGACGAAGACGACCGCGCGGCGCCAGCCCTCGGGGCCGCGCCGCCGCACGTAGAACCGCAGGTTCACTTCCTCGAAGTTGCGGTGAAATGGGATCGGAAGTCGAAGGACGCGTGTGTTGAGAAACAGGAATCCAACGACGCTGACGAACGTCCGTCCGTGCCAGTCGTCGAGCTCGGTGCCGTCGGGCACGAACGGCTGCAGCAGGAGCGGGTCGATGTCGTAGTTCAGCAGCGCAAGATATCGCCACTCGGCGGTGAGGAATGGCCGTGGCGGCAGATCGGGCGAGGTGGTCATCCGGCTCCGTGAGCCGCGTTTATTTCTTGCCCAGGTTCTGTCCGAGGTAATCGGCGAGGACCTCGACCTGCTTCTCGTCGACCATCGCGCCGTACTCCTTCATCGTCACGATGACGTCCTTCCACTGGGCTCGCGTGTAAAAGCCGCGCAGTTTGGTGACCTCGGTCAGATCGTGGCAGGTCGTGCACGAGTTGAGGAGGATCGTCTTGCCGTCTCCCTCAGGCAGGTCGTCTTTTTGCGCCGCCGCGCGCGTCATCGCCGGACCGAGCAGGGTGACGGCCGCGAGCACGCTCGCGGCAACGATCGGCCGGCGCACTAGCGCCGTACCATCGTGATGTTCCGCTTCGGAGAGCGGCCCACCTTGATGCGGGTGACTTCCTTGCGCGCCGCGACGTCGATCGCGACGACCGAATCGGTGTTCTCGGTCGCGATGTAGAGCAGCTTGCTGTCGGGCGTGAACGTCACCCAGTCAGGGCGTCCGCCGAGATCGATTGGATTCGGCAGGAGTTTCAGATCCGGCAGGGAGTACGTGTAGACGCGCGCGTTGGGCCGGCTCGTGACCCAGAGGGTCTTGCCGTCCGGCGCCACGCCGATGCCATGGGACGGTGACGCGTTGAACGGCCCCTTGTCCACCTTGTCGGCCGGAATATCGTTCGGCAGCTCGATCCGCCCCGTTTCCTTCCGCTGCGCGAAGTCGACGATCGCGAAACCGTGGAAGTCGGACAGCTGGACGAAGATCCGCTTCGTCGACCCGTCGGCGTTCGTCTCGAACGCCATCGGGCGGACGCCTTCGTTGAACAGCGTCCAGACGGGCTCGTCCGTCTTCTGATCGATCACCGTCATCAGCTTGCCGGCGATGGAACCGGCCACCAGGTACTTGCCGTCCGGCGTCACGTATACGTTGTGGATGCCGCCCTTTGTCGGGATGCTCTTCACGCGCTCGAGTGACGCCGTGTCGACGACGTCCACGGCGCCCGGCGACGACACGATGCCGACGTAGACGCGGCGTCCGTCCGGGCTGATGGAGATGTTATTGGGCCGGCCCGACAGCGCAATCTTCTTCGTCAGCTGGAGCGTCGCGCCGTCCACGACGTGAAGCGTCTGCTCGGCCTCGCTGCTGAAGTAGAGGCGGCTGCCGTCGGGTGACGCGGCCGCGCCGTGGTTGATCGGGACGCCTTCGACTTCCGCGACGACGTGGTTCGTCGCCGGATCGATGAGCGAGATGTTGTCGCCCTGCGAGTTGGTCTGAACGATCCGCACCTGCCCGGACGCGGCCGACGCCAGGCACACCAACAGCGCGGCCAGAAAGGCCCCGGACGAGGAGGAAGATGCGGTCATCGCGTTGGTGTCGTAGTGCAGGCCTTCAGGCCTGCACTACGACTGAATCACTTGAAGCTCTCGGGCCCGCCGTTGGTCGCCGGCGCCGCGCTGGCGCCGATCGTACGGTCGAAGGCGGCGAGCGTCGGGCCCGCGTCGGCCCGCGGCAGGAGGCTCGGCCCAGACCGCAGGAACGCCTTCTCGGGCGACACGGCGAGATCGAACAGCACGCCGATGAAGCAGTTGCTCATCTCGTCCCAGTTCTGGGGGCCCCAGACGACCTTCTTCATCGGGTCCGGATTGAAGCGGTTGCCCGTCGAGTTGTCGAAGTGGGTGATGAACCGGAGCTTCGAACCCTTCGGCAGCGCGATCGGCTCCGCGTACTCGTAGCCCATCTGCCACTCGAAGTTGAAGTTGCCCTTGAGCACCGTCTTCGACTCGCCACCCGGCACGATGACGCGCAGTTCGAAATCCTTGCCGCGCAGGTGCATGTGTGGCTGCGCGTACACGAGTCGCGCGTCGGCCGCGAATGTGATCTCGCTGACGACTTCCGCGCGGCCGTCCGCCGGCGGAATCGCGAGGTTGAGCGCCGTCGGGCCCGCGTGGAAGAAGTAGCGCTTCTTGGGAGGATCCTTTGCGAGCACGAGCCCGAGCTTCGAGGCGTCGGACGTCGGCTCTCCGCTCGTCGTGTAGTGCAGCTCGTACACGAGGTCGGAACCCTTCGGGACGAACTTCGCGGCGCCTTCCTGGTCGAATCGCTGCGGCCCGAGGCCCGGGTTGAACTTCCCGAGGATGTCGTTTCCCTCCTCGATGGAGTTGCTGCCCATGATGGCTTTCTGCGTTTCGTTCTCGTACGCCTCGCCGGGGACGGCGTCCTTCATCCACGTCGATCCGGGCGGCCGCACCCACACCTTGCCGTGGTGCAGGACCTTCGGGTTGCCCGGCCGCATCTCGGCGGCGACGACCCACATGTCTTCCTTGAAGTTCGTCTTCACCACCACGTACTTGTAGTTGATGGTCCCGGACGCCGGCAGCTCGAACGGCTTCGGCATCTCGACGACGACGTCCGGCTTGATGTTCCAGCCGCTTTCGAACGAGCGCGCGGGCGGCGCGTCATTCGGGTTGCCCGCCGGCGCGCCGGCGTCCGCCCAGTCGGATAGCGTCTGAATTTCAGCCGGCGTCAGCTTCCGTTCGTTGGCGAACAGGCCGTAGTCGGGGTCGGCAAACCACGGCGGCATCGTCTTCGCGTGGACAGCCGACTTGATCGCCCGTGCCCACGGGCGCGACTGCTCGTAGGAGATGAGCGACATCGGCGCCGCCTCGCCCGGGCGATGACACGTCTGGCAGTTCGACTGCAGGATCGGGAGGACGTCTTTATAGTAGGTGGGCCCGCTCTGACCGGTGAGGGACACCGCCCCCGCTACCGCCATCAGGCAACCGGCTGCAACTGCCAGGGACGTTCTCATCACCAGCCTCCTCAAAACCAGAAGCGGTCCAGGGCATCAGCCCCGCCGCTCGTGGCAGGCCGAATGCCTGCACGACTTCTGACTGGGTAAGTATAATTCCACTCCGGAGGAATCCCGTGCGCTTTCGCGTGATCGTCGCTGCGGCCGCGGTTGGCCTGCTCGCCCCTGCACTTGGGGCCCAGAAGACGGCGGACGGCGACTGGCCCATGTATGGCCGGGACCTCGCCGGGACCAAGTTTTCGCCCCTGAAACAGGTCACGGCCGAGAACGTCTCGAGGCTGCAGCCCGCCTGGAACCTGACGCTCGTCGAGCGGCCGGCGCCCGTCCCCGGGCAGGGCCGCGGGCGCGGCCCGGGGGGGCCGGAAATTCTTTCGAACCCCGAGGTCACGCCGATCGTCGTGAACGGCGTGATGTACCTGCTCGCCGCCGGCAACCAGATCATGGCGCTCGACGCCGCGACGGGGAAGGAAATCTGGCGGTTCTCGATCCCCGATGGCGATTCGACGGGACGCGGGCTGGCGTACTGGCCTGGCGATCGCAACAATCCCGAGCGCGTGATGTTCACGGCGAGCGCGCCGAAAGGAAAGCCGGGCGGCGCACGCCTCGTGGCGCTCGACGCGGCCACCGGTAAGCCGTCGGAAGGTTTCGGTACCAACGGGATGGCCGACGTCGGCGTGCCGTGGAACGGCGTGCCGCTCGTCTTCAAGAACGTCGTCGCTCTTGGCGCCACCGTCGGCGAAGTGCCGGACGGTCCGCCAGGCGACACGCGCGCGTTCGACGCGCGCACCGGGAAGAAGCTCTGGGAATTTCACACCGTGCCGCGGCCCGGCGAGAACGGACACGACACGTGGCCGAACGATGGCTGGAAGAGCCGCTCCGGCGTGAACGTCTGGGGCTGGTACATGACGGTCGACGAGCAGCGCGGCATCCTCTATATGCCGATCGCGGGGCCGGCCGCCAATTACTGGGGCGGCGATCGGCCCGGCAGCAACCTGTTCGCGAACTCCATGGTCGCGGTGGATGCCGAGACCGGCAAGTACAAGTGGCACTTCCAGACGGTGCACCACGATCTGTGGGACTCGGACATGCCGTCGCCGCCGACGCTCGTGGACATCAGGCAGAACGGCCGGACGATCCCGGCGCTCGCCTCCGTCGGCAAGACGGGCTACATGTTCATCCTCGATCGCGTGACGGGCAAGCCGATCTTCGGCGTCGAAGAGCGGCCCGTGCCGAAGGGGAACGTCCCCGGCGAATGGTATTCGCCGACGCAGCCGTTTCCGGTGAAGCCGCCGCCGCTCACCCGTGTCGAGTTCAAGAAAGAAGACATGGTGACGGCCGACGACACATCCGCCGATCACGTGAAGGCGTGCCAGGAACTCTGGGACAAGAGCGGCGGGTTCTACAATGCCGGGCCGTTCACGCCCTTCGGTTACCACGAAGAGGGCGCGCCGCCGCAATCGACGATTCAGTTCCCGGGCGGCACCGGCGGCGTCAACTGGGGCGGGCCCGCCGCCGATCCGTCGAGCGGGTACGTGTTCGTCAACGCCCACGACACGTCGCTCGTCGGGTGGATCGAGAAAGTCCGGCCGGGTCAGAACTACGGCCGTGGTACCGAGGGCTCGAAGCAGCCGTACGATCGCGGCAGCGTCAACGGCGCGGGCCCGTACTTCACCTTCAGCGCGCCGATGAAAGACGACACGGGGCGCGTCGTGGCCAACCTGCCGTGCCAGCGCCCGCCGTGGGCGCGGCTGGTCGCCGTCAACGCCAACACCGGCGACATCGCCTGGCAGGTGCCGCTCGGCGTCACCGACGCGTTGCCGGAAGGCAAGCGCCAGACCGGCGGCAGCGGCAGCGCGGGCCCGATCGTCACCGCGGGCGGCGTCGTCATCGTCGGCGCGACGAACGATCGCAGGCTGCGGGCGTTCGACTCGAAGACCGGCAAGGAGCTCTGGGTCGCGCCGCTCCCCGGAGTCGGCAACGCGAATCCAATTACGTACACTGGCAAAAACGGCAAGCAGTACGTCGCGATCATCGCGACCGACTCGCTGCAGGTGTTCAGTCTTCCGTGACGTCCGGCTTCAGCCGGACGTCACGACCGATGACGACAAAACGCGAGCACTGGGAGGAGATCTGGCGCACGCATCCGCCGACCGGCGTCAGTTGGTATGCGCCGCATCTGGCCGAGTCGCTGCGGCTGATCCGGGAAGTCGCACCGCTTGATGCCGCTATCATCGACATCGGCGGCGGCGCCTCGACGCTCGTGGACGATCTGATCGACCACGGCTACACGCGCGTGACCGTCCTCGACGTCTCGGAGGCCGCGCTCGCGATCTCCCGCGTGCGGCTGGGCGATCGCGCGGCGCTCGCGCAGTGGGTGGCCGCGGACGTCACCACCGCGGCGCTGCCCGAGGCGGCCTTCGACGTCTGGCACGACCGCGCTGTCTTCCACTTTCTGACGGCGCAGGAGGACCGCGACGCGTACGTGCGCGCGGTCGAGCGCTGTCTCAGGCCCGGCGGGTGGGTGGTCATCGGAACGTTCGCGCTGACTGGTCCGGCGCGGTGCAGCGGCCTCGACGTCGTGCAGTACGACGCGAGCGGCCTGCAGCGGGCGCTGGGCGCGCGGTTCCTGTTGTCAGCGGCGGCCGAGCAGACCCACGTGACGCCGGCGGCCGGCAGCAGCACTTCACCCTTTGCCGGCTGCGCCGGTCCTGCTGACAGGTTAAAATCACGCACGTATGCAGGGAGTGCTTCTTCTGATGACGTTGATGGCCGGACAGGTCGGGCTCACCGACCGGGGCGGACCCGAGAACGCCGCGCCGCCGCAGGGGCCGAAGGCGCTGCCGATCGTGGAAACCATCGGATGTCTCGTCGAGGGCCCGAACCGGGCGTGGACGCTGACGAACGCCGCCGAACCGGCCAACGCGGGCCGCGCGGGCTTCTCGCGGCCCGAAGAGGTCAAGGCCGCTGAAGGCCGCGGTCTCGGGTCGCAGCAGATCCGGCTCATCGGCATGACCGAGATGAACCCGAGCCCGCATCGCGGCCACAAGGTGCTGATCAAGGGGCTGCTGATCCAGGACGACCGCGGACAGCGCATCAACGTCACGTCGATTAAGACAGTGGGGGACGCATGCGGCAAGTAGGCGCCGTGCTCGCCGCGCTGCTCGTGGCTGCGTCGACAGCGTTCGCGCAGCACTCGGGCGCGCCGACGGGCGAGCCGAGAAAACAGTGTCTGAGCGACGCCGACGCGGGCGGTGATTGCGCAGCTCAAGGCGATGAACCGGCCGACCCGATCCGACGATCCGGTGCCGCCCTTCAACCCCGATTACTTCGTCGGGACGTGGGACATGGAGTACGACGCGCCGGAGACGCCGCTCGCGCCCGAGGGCGTCCACACGGGCACGCTGACGTTCACGCACGTGGACGGCTGCTACTACGAGGGAGAGCTGAAAGCGAAGGGGCCGAAAGGCGTGCCGTACACGAGCCGGATTCAAATGATGTACGACCCCGCGGGCAAATACCTGACGTGGATCGAGACCGACAGCCGCGGCTATACGCTCTTCAAGCCCGGTACGATGGGCGCCGACTCGGGCGGCTACTTCACGCACTACTTCGAGACCCAGGGGTTCAAGCCGTCGAAAACGGGGCCCGAGCTGCACGTCAAGGGCAGCACCTTCGTCGCGTCGCCCACGAATTTCCGCATCCGGCGATCGCTGTCGGTCGCCGGCGATCCCTACATGAACATAGGTGAAATGTGGTTCAGAAAACACTAGCGGTCGCGTTCGTGTGTCTCGGCATCGCGCAGGCAGCGCACGCGGCGGACACGGCGACGGCGCCGACGTTCAGCAAGGACGTCGCGCCCATCCTCTATAACCACTGCGTCGTCTGTCACCGCCCGGGAGAGGTGGCGCCGATGGCGCTCATCACCTACCAGAACGCGCGGCCGTGGGCGCGGGCGATAAAGAACAAGGTGGTGGCCCACGAGATGCCGCCCTGGGGGGCGAGCGCCGACAGCATGAAGATGGCCAACGATCGCAGCCTGTCGGCGAAGGAGATCGAGATCATTACGCGCTGGGCGGACGCTGGGGCGCCGAAGGGTGATGATAAGGATCTGCCGCAAACGCCGACCTTCCCCGAGGGCGGGTGGGCGTTCGGCACGCCGGATGCAGTCATCGACCTGCCGATCGAGGCCCAGGTGGCGCCCACCGGAGAGCTTCCGCAAATCTCGTACTTCGTGAAGTCGCCGTTCCCGACCGACGTGTGGATTCAGAAGATGCAGGTGCGCACGAACAACCCCGCCGTGGTGCACCACGCGACGCTCTTTGTCCGCCAGCTGCCGGAGGACACGGTGCTGAAGGGCGGACGTCCGGTCCTGCCGGGCAAGACGGAGCCGGAGCCGGTCGAAGGCCTCAACACGGCCGCCGGGCTCCCGCCGGGTAGCGGTCCCGGCATTCGGCTCGTGTCGTACGTGCCCGGCCGCGGCTGGGAAGCGTACGCCGACGGCATCGCGCGGCGGCTGCCGAAGGGCGCCTACATCGAGATGAACATGCACTACCAGCCGTCGGGCAAGCCCGAGAAGGAGCGCGCGCAGTTCGGCATCTGGTTCGCGAAGGGCCCGGTGCGCTACGAGATGCAGAACGTCTCGACCCTCGACCGCGGCACGACGATGGTGGACGATCAGCCACTGCCGAACGATCGAATCCCGAACATCCCGCCGGGTGCGGAGATACTGGAAGATCTCGAACTTCAAGATCTTCCCCGAGCCGGCCACGCTTTACGCGCTGTCGCCGCACATGCATCTGCGCGGGAAGGACATGAAGTTCATCCTGACGTATCCCGATGGGCGGGAAGAGCTGGTGCTCGACGTCCCGAAGTACGATTTCAACTGGCAGCTCTATTACGAGCTCGCCACGCCGCTCAAGATTCCGGCCGGCAGCAAGCTGACCGCCATCGCACACTACGACAACTCGCCGAAGAACAAGTGGAACCCCTCGCCCGATAAGGAAGTGTACTGGTCCGAGCAGAGCTGGGACGAGATGTACAACCCGCAGATCCGCTGGACGTGGGACCTGCAGGAACCAAACAAGACGAACTAGGCCAGCTCTTGTCTTCTCACGAAGTCACGAAGTCACGAAGACCACGAAGAGCATCATGGAAGTCACGCCTTCGTGGTCATCGTGTCTTCGTGAAAAGCCGGAGTTCGAAGGAGGCTCGGTTCGGCACCAAGCGGTCTGATGAGGCTTAACGAGAAGAACGCGATGATCGCGAGCGCGCCGGCGGCGTAGAACGCGTAGCGGTAGTCGCCGAACGCGTCGAAGACCCGTCCTCCGATCATCGGTCCGAAGACGCCCGCTGCGCCCCACGCGGTGAAGAGCACTCCGTAGTTCATTCCCAGGTTCCGCGTGCCGTAGAGATCGGCGGTCGCTGAGGCGAACACCGACAGCTGCGTGCCGTAGCACCAGTAGACGCACGCCACCAGCACGAAGAACAGCACCGGCTCCTCACGCCACACAAAGAGCGCCGGCATGGCCACGGCCGACGCCAGCACCATCGCCCGCAACGTCGTGACTCGGCCGAGCGCGTCAGACAGCCAGCCGGACAAGATGCGGCCGCCGGCGTTTCCCGCGGCGGTGACCGGCAGCGCCAGCGTCGCGACGGCTGCCCCCAGGCCGGCGCTGCGCGCGAAGGGCACCAGCTGGCTGATGGTCATCTGGCCGGCTGTCGCACCCAGCGCGTACGCGATCCAGAGACTGTAGAACTGCGGCGTGCGGAGCATCTCACGCGTGGAGTAGTCGCGCCTGCGCGCCGAGCCCGCGGGCGGGGTCCATCCAGCCGGCCGGTAGCCTTCCGGGGGATTTTCCAGCAGCCACGCGCCCACCAGGCCCATGACGAGAAACACCGCGCCGAGCAGGCGGAACGTCGGCCGCCAGCCGACGGAGGTGATCAGGCTGGTCGCGATGGGGCCGATGATCGCCGATCCCGCACCGTAACCGCCGACCATCAGCCCGACGACGAGACCGCGTCGATCGGGAAACCATTTCGACGCGACGGGCGTGGGCGTCGCGTAGCCGAAGCCGTTCCCCGCGCCGACCACGAGCCCGAAAGCGACATAGAGAAACCACAGCGAGGTCGTGAAACTGGCGGCGAAAAAACCGGCTGAAACGAGGATGGCACCCGACAAGGCGCACGCCCGCGGTCCGCGGCGGTCCTGGATCCGACCGGCGAGCACGAACGTGCTCGCGAAGACCACGACGGCGATGGTGTAGACCCACGACGTCTGGCTGCGCGTCCAGCCGAATTCCTTCTCGAGCGGCAGCACGAACACGCTCCAGGCATACAGCGACCCGAGCGCCAGGTTCATCGAAACGCCGCCCACGACGACACGCCAGCGATTCATCAGCCGGTCTCCCGTCCGCGCGTATGATATAGCACCCTCATTGACTGAGATCTGACGTGCGCACGCTCCGTTTCAGCCTCGTGCTGCTGGCCATCGCGCTCCCGCTCTGCGCCCAGACAAAGGGTCCCGCACCAAGGCTGCCGGATCGCACGACCGACCTCAGCGGCGTCTGGCAGGGCGGCGGGCCGGTTGGCGATATCGCCGAGGGGCTCCCGAAGGGGGAGTCAATCCCGCTGCTTCCGGAAGCGGAGAAAATCCTGAAGGCCCGCCAGTCGAAGGACGATCCCGAAGCGAACTGCCTGCCGACCGGCGTGCCGCGGATTGCGCCGTATCCGTGGCGGATCGTGCAAACGCCGACGCACATCTTCTTTCTCTTCGAAGCCAACATCCACACCTATCGCCAAATCTTCATGGATGGCCGCAAGCATCCGCCGGATCCCGACCCGACCTGGTACGGCCATTCGATCGGCCGCTGGCAGGGCCGGACCCTCGTTGTGGACACGGTGGGATACAACGACAAATTCTGGTTCGACTTCCGCGGTCATCCGCACACGGAAAAGCTCCATACGATCGAGCGGTACACCCGGACCGATGCCGGCACGCTGGTCAACGAAATCACCATCGACGATCCCGGCGCCTACGCCAGGCCGTTCACGGTGACGTTCACTGCCACGTTGCGGCCGGGCGACGAGCTGATGGAGTACATCTGTCAGGAGAACAACCAGGACGTAGAGCACATACAGGGGCCGACCGCCGCGCCGGGTGATCCCGAGCGCGCCGTCGGAACCTCGGGACGGCAATAGGTCAATTCCGTTACTTCAGCACCTTCACGACGAAATAGTTCACCGACTTCGGCACCTCCTTGAACCAGTGAGGCGTGCCGGCCTGGACGACGATGACGTCGCCCTTGCTCAGGTGCTGCGTCGTGCCGCCCTGGATGTCGGTGCCGAGGTGCTGGTCGGGGCGCGAGATCTTGCCGCCGATCATCGTGCCGCCGCTGACGAAAGTGGCTTCACCCTCGATGATGTAGAGCACGTCGGTTTCCTTGTCGTGCACCTCGACCTGGCCCGGTCCCGTGCGGTGGGCGCCGGAGACGGTGACGTTCGGAGCCGTCATCAGCGAACTGCCCTTCGCGATAGCTGCTGCAACTTTTGCGTGATCGAGGTAGGTGACGTTGGGTGTTTGTGCGGACATAGGAATTGTGAGCGCTGTCGTGAACAGGGCGGCGGCCATCAGGAACGTCTTCATGTCGATCCTTTCAATCAGACCAGCGGAACGCAGCCGCCATTCTTATCACAGACCGGGCGCGTGGTGCCGTTGAACATTCGCGTCGACGATGCTACCGTCGTCGTCAACCTGGTATGGCGGCGCATGACCTCGAAAAGCGTGTTGAGGTGCTTGAAGTGAAGGTGGCGGCCCTCGAGGACCTGCCGGAAAGGGTGTCCGCGGTCGAGTCGCAGATTGTGCAACTCCGCGACGAGATGCGTGTGGGATTTTCTGCCGTCCACCAAGACATGGACGACCTCGGTGCCACGCTTCGCGCGGAGACGCACGACCTTGGCGACACGCTGCGTGGCGAGATGCGCGACCTCGGCGACGCGCTGCGTGGGGAGATGCGCGACCTCGGCGGGACGCTCCGGCAAGAGATGCGGGCCCTGAACGAAGACACCCAAAACCAGATGCGGGTGTTGCACGAGGACGTCATCGACCGCATTTCAAGGATTGGCGAAGGCGCGCTGCGGCCACGCCGGCGGCGGAAGTAGGGCGTTCGAGCGCGAATCCACCACTCAGGGCAGCGCGAAGACCACGAGCGCCTCGGACCCCTCGGGCATCGGATCGTCGAGCGCGCTGGCTCCGGAGGCCGTGATCGCGACGTACTGTTTGCCGTTTCTCCCCTGAAACGTCATCGGAACGGCGTGGGCGCTCATTGCGAGGCGTGCAACCCACAGTTCCTTGCCTGTCTTCGCGTCGAACGCGCGGAACCGTTTGTCGTTCGTCGCCCCGATGAAGACGAGGCCGCCCGCTGTCGTCATCGGCCCGCCGAGATTCAGCCGGCCCGTGTTCTTCTTGCCGTCCGGCAGTTCGTCCGTCACGCCAAGCGGCACTTTCCAGGCGATGTCGCCCGTCTTGATGTTCACGGCGACGAGGTTGCCCCAGGGCGGACGCTGGCATAACCAGCCTTTTTCGCCGCCCATGATGTTGCCATTGCCGGTGCGCGGATTGCCATCGGCCCACTGGAAGCGCGAGGTCGGGCCGACGATGCTGTTGCGGCGGAAAGGGACGCGCGCGCCGTCGGGGCTCTTCTCGATCCAACCGATGCTGGCCTCGTCGTTCGTGTTCACGAACACGTAGCCAAGGCCGGGATCAGCCGCCGTGCCTCCCCAGTTGGCGCCGCCGATCGAGCCAGGAAACAGGATCGTCGATCGAGGTGGCGCGCCGGCCTCGTGATAGACGTACGGCGTGAACGGGCCGTCGTTGTAGAACCCGCCGCTGCGCTCCATCAACCCACGACAGAACGCCGCGTGCTCCGCCGTCGTGTCCGACTCGGTGACGATGTCGTGCGGCGTGAAGCCGACACGCGCGAGCGCCGGTGGTTTGACTGGAATGGGTTGGGTGGGGGAGCTCTGTTCGTCAGGCACGTCGCTCGTCGCGACATGCCGCTCGTCGATCCCGAAGACCGGCTGGCCTGTGACGCGGTTGAGGATGTACATGTAACCGGTCTTGCTCGTCTGGGCCAGCACCGGCACGACCTGTCCGCCGATCGTGACGTCGAGCAATGACGGCGGCGAGGGGAGATCGTAGTCCCAGAGATCGTGGTGCACGGTCTGGAAGTGCCACTTCAGTTGGCCCGTCGCGGCGTCAAGCGCGAGGAGCGAGTTGCCGTACAGGTTGTCGCCCGGACGATCGGCTCCCCAGTAGTCGCTTGGCCCCGGCGCTTCGACCGCGACGTAGAGGAGGCCGCGCGCCTGGTCCAGGGTTTGCGAGAACGCCCAGCTGTACGTGTTGGGCCGATCCTTCCAGCTTTCGTTCTTCCACGAGCTGCTCGCCGGTTCGCCCGCTTTCGGCACGGACCGGAAGTCCCAGGCCTTCGCACCGGTCCGGGCGTCGAAGGCGCGAACGCCGCCGGGCGATCCGTTCGTGCCGACAATCAGCAGGTTCCTGTACCGCGTCGGCGCCGAGTTGTACGGCGCGCCCATGTCGATTTCGCCGTTCTTGCCGAACGCGGTGGCGGGCTTGCCGGTTGCGGCGTTCAGGGCGATCAGCCGCCGCTCCGAGGTGACGAAGATCCGGGGCGGGGCGGTCGCATCTCCGGGCCAGTACGTCACGCCGCGCCGCGAGGGCGCCCCGTTCTGCAGCGTGTACCGCCACGTCTCCTTGCCGGTGTCCGGTTCAAGCGCGACGACGCGATCGGATCCGGCGACGTAGAGAACACCCGCTACGGCGATCGGCGTAAATTCGGATCCGCCGGAAATCGTGCCGGCTGTCCGATCTTTGCCGAGTTTGTACGACCACGCCTCGGCCAGCGTGCCGACGTTGCGTGTGTTGATCTGTGCGAGCGGCGAGTGGCGCGTCCCGGCGAGGTCGTAGTTGTACATCGGCCAGTCCCCGCTGACGGCCTTCTTCTGTGCGATCGCGACGACGGCGGCGAGCGTGAGGGCAATCGAGGCGGCCGCGATGACTAGGTCTCTTCGCGCCATAACCCCAACGCCTTCTGGGCGGGACGATCGGAAAAGCTGAACAGCACCGATTCCTCGGCCGCCTGATGCGCGACAGGATGCCAGGACGGCGCGACGAAGATATCGCGCTTGCTCCAGGCGAACGTGCGATCGCCGATCGTGCTCGACCCGCTGCCCTCGGCGACGCAGAAGACCGTCGCGTCGGTCGAGCGGTACGGCCGGCCGGCGAAGCCTTTCGGCAGCAGCTGCAGGAACGCGCCGATGGTCGGCAGCGGGTAGCCGCCGGTTGCGGGGTTCGTGTACTGCATCTTCACGCCGTGCCGCGGATCCAGCGGTCCGCTTTTCGACATGTGATCGAGCGCCTCGCGGCTCCGCGCGTACGAATACGCGACCATCGGGGCCGACGGACGCGGCGCCTTGTATTCGAGCGGCAGCATGCCCGAGCCGTAGCGCGCCAGCGCGTCGCCTTCGTGCCGCGCGACAGGCTGCGACTTGTCGGGGTACCGCTCGGCGAAGCTCGTATCGAAGAAGTTCGTGATCGGGATGTCGAGGCCGTCGAGCCACACCACCGGATCGCGTGCCGGGGTTTCCATGATCGTGGTACGTCCACGAGGGCGTCAGGATGAAATCGCCCGGCTTCATGGTGACACGCTCGCCGTCAACCGCCGTGTACGCGCCTTCGCCTTCGAGGACGAAGCGGAGCGCGGACGTTGCGTGACGGTGGCTGTGCGCGATTTCGCCCGGCAGAATCAGCTGGAGCCCGGCGTAGAGGCTCTGCGTCACCCGCGAGCCGCCGCTGAACCCGGGGTTTTCAAGGATGATCACCCGCCGTTCGGCTTCTTCGGCGGTGATGAGCGAGCCGGCCTCCATCATGAACGGCCGCACATCGTCGTAGTGCCAGAGCGTGGCGACGCACGCCGTCCGGGGATCGGTGCGGACCAGATCGCCGAGCACTTCCCACAGCGGCGCCGCGTTCTGCGCTTTCAGGCGATCGTAGAACGCCCGGCGCTCCGCCGAGGCTTCCTGTTTGGTGTAGAAGGTCGTTGAATCCATGATTCAGCCTGCTTTCATCGGCGACGTCTCACTCGCGGAGACGGTTATTCACGAAGACACGAAGAACGCGCAAGATCTCTCTTTAAGCAGTTTCGTGTCTTCGTGCCTTCGTGATGCACAGCCGCTGACCCAACCTATGCCGCGCGAACCTTCACCGTCATCGATCCAATCCGCTCGATCGTCGCGACGATTGTATCGCCCGGCTCGATCGGGCTGACGCCTTCCGGTGTGCCGGTGAAGAAGACATCGCCCGGATGGAGCGTGAAGAACGACGACGCCAGCTCGATCAGCTCCCGCACGCCGAGAATCATGTTCCGCGTGTTGGAATCCTGGCGCGGCTGGCCGTTGACCGACAAGCGCAGATCGAGCGCGTTGGGCTCGGGCACCTCGTCCGGCGTCACCAGCCAGGGGCCGAGGATGGCGTAGGTATCGGCCGACTTCCGCAGGCTGCGCTCCTCGGGACCGCGAATCGTGATGTCCAGTCCGATGGCGTAGCCCGCCACGTAATCGAGCGCGCGATCCTTCGTGACATGGCGAGCCGTCTTCCCGATGACGAACGCCAGCTCGATTTCGTGATCGTTGCGCCGGTCGAGTTTGCGCAGCGCGATCCCCTCGCCGGCGCCCGCCAGCGCGCTGGTCGCCTTCAGGAACAGGCCGGCCTTGTGGATCGTGTTGATCGGGTTCTGGTGGTGCAGGCCCTCGTCTCCGCGGACCTCGTCCAGGTGCTTCTGGTAATTCACGGGGGCGGCGACGACCTTGCCGGGATTGGCGACCGGGGACAGGAGCGTCACGCCCGCGAGGGGAACGGCGGGCGCCGACGGAAGCAGGGCGCGGATGCTGCTCGATCACGGCGGGCAGGTTGGTGATCAGCGGGTCGCTGGTCGGCAGCGGATACCGGTAGGCCGGGAGGACGTCGAGCGCCCGGGTCACGTCCCTGAGGCCGTCGCCCTCGGCGACGCCCAGCCGGCCATTATCGAATCGACATAACCGCATATAATAAGGACCTTTGCCCGAGCAAGACCGACCAGTTATACATCAAGACACGTGACCATCATGACATCCGTTACATCGTTACAGGGGAGCACATGAGCGCAGTCGTGGCAGAACAGAACCTGGAGGCAGCACTGCAGAAGGCCGGGAACCCCGTGGACATGCTGCGGAATTCGCAGATCGGTCCGTACGCGTTCCCCGTGGTGCCTTCGGAATTTACGAACTGGCGAGACGAGCAGGCATCCTGGCGAACCACGTGCGCGCTCTTCGATCAGTCGCATCACATGACGGACCTCTACATCGAGGGCCCGGACGCGCTCAAGGTGCTGTCGGATCTCGGTGTCAACAGTTTCGCCACGTTCAAGGTGAACCAGGCCAAGCAGTTCGTCGCCTGCAACTACGACGGCTACGTCATCGGCGACGCCATCCTCTTCTACCTCGAGCCCAACAAGCTGAGCCTCGTCGGACGGCCCTCGTCGCTCAACTGGGTGCAATACCACATCGAAAGCGGCAAGTACAAGGCGACCGCCGAGCGCGACGAGCGCTCGTTCGTCAACAAGGGCACGCGCAGGTTCTTCCGCTACCAGGTGCAGGGCCCGCATGCGCTGAAGGTGATGGAGAAGGTCCTCGGCAAGCCGGCGCCCGACATCAAGTTCTTCAACATGAGCGTCATCTCCATCGCCGGGCACGACGTGCACGCGCTGCGTCACGGCATGGTGGGACAGCCGGGCTGGGAGACTATTCGGCCGCTGGGAACACGGCGACGCGGTCCGCGACGCCATCGTGCAGGCTGGCCAGGAATTCGGGATTCGCCGCGTCGGCGCGCGAACCTACCCGACGAGCTGCCTCGAATCGGGATGGATCCCCTCGCCGCTTCCGGCGGTCTATACGGGGAAGGACATGCAGCCGTACCGCGAGTGGCTGAGCAGCAAGAGCTACGAGGCCATGGCGTCGCTCGGCGGCAGCTTCTATTCGAAGGACATTCGCGACTACTACCTGACGCCGTACGACCTGGGCTACGGGCCGTTCGTCAAATTCGACCACGAGTTCATCGGCCGGCCGGCGCTCGAGAAGATGGCCGCCAACCCGCGGCGGAAGAAGGTCACGCTGGTCTGGAACGGCGAAGACGTGGCAAAGGTGTTCGGGTCGTTGTTCAACGACGGCGCGATCACGAAATACATCGATTTGCCGCTGGCCAACTACGCGACGCTGCCGTACGACAAGGTGCTCAAGGGCGGCCAGACGGTCGGTGTCTCCACATACACCGGCTACACATACAATGAGCGAGCGATCGTCTCGCTGGCCGTGGTGAACGTCGAAGACAGCGAGCCGGGCACGCAGGTGTCGGTCGTCTGGGGCGAGGAAGGCGGCGGATCGCCGAAGCCGACGGTCGAACGGCACACGCAGGTGGAAATCCGGGCGACCGTCGCGCCGGTGCCGATTTCCGACGTCGCGCGGGTTGGGTATCGTCCTAAATAAGAGGTTAGGGGTAGGGGCTGGGTCTCGGGGCGGGGCTGGGGAGGCAGAGTGGCGTATATCTTTCATCAGGATCAGCTGCCGCGGCTCGAGGGTGCGAGCGGCGGCCGCGTGCGGACGTTCTTCGTGAACAAAGAGATCGCGAAGATCGACGACATGCTCGCCGGCGTCATGACGTACACCAAGGGCACGGCGTCGCCGTTTCACTATCACGAGGTGTGCGAGCACTTCTACTTCATCATCGAGGGCGACGCGCAGGTGGAGACGCCGGAAGGCATCCAGCCGGTCGGCCCGGGCATGATGATCTTCATCCCGCCGGAGCAGAAGCACCGGCTGCGCGCCAAAACGCCGCTCTTTTACTTCGAGTTCCAGGCCCCGAACCGCTTCAAGACGCACATCCTCGAGGGCACCGAAGAGGATCTGAAGTGGAATCGCGTGGACGGCGGCACCTGGATTCAAACGTAGCCATGGCGAACACTTACATCGACACGAACACCCTGCCCCACACGAAGACGCCCGCGGGCGAGTACGTCGAAGTCCTGAACAACGCTCTCTGCGGCGCGAAGAACGTCGTCGGCACGCTGCGGTGGCTGCAGGCCGGCGAACGGTACGACGCCGCGAACGACGCGCGCACCAATCAGCTGATCTACCTGATGGAAGGCGAAGCCACCATCACGCTGAACGCGCAGTCGCACGACGTGGCGAAGGGCAACGGGATCTATCTGGGGCCGTCGGAATCGGCGAGCATCGCGCAGCGGGGCAGCGCCCCGCTCAAACTCTTCCAGTTGGTCGTACCGAAACAGGGAGCGTGATATGGCGAAGAACGTAACCAGCCGTCGACGCGTGCTCAAGGGCGGTCTCGCGGCCGCCGGACTCGGGCTGTTCGGCCTTCCCGACTGGGCGATGCCGGTGCTGGCACAAGGCGAGACGCTCGTGCCGTTTACCGACTACCCGGCGAATTTCGCCACGAACCCGAGCGAGGTCGTCCGCGTCCTGGACATCAGGACGATCGCCGGCGCCATTACGCCGAAAGACCAGTTCTTCACGACGCAGCACTACGGCCACCCCGACGATCGACGCCGCGGCGTTCCGCCTGAAGGTCTCGGGCCTGGTCGATCGGCCGAAATCGCTTTCGATCGACGACCTGAAGGCGCATGGGCAAGGAGGAGGTCGTCGCCGGCTTCGAGTGCTCCGGCAACGGGCGCGGTCGCATTCAGGGTTTCGCCAGCAACGGCCGGTGGACCGGCGTGCCGCTGCGCAAGGTGCTGAAGGAAGCCGGTCTCAAGAACGACGGCCACGAAGTCGTCTTCTTCGGCGCCGACCACGGCGAGGAAGAAACCGAGTTCCGGCAGCAGAAGATCAAGCTGGATCAGTCGTTCGGCCGGAGCCTGCCGCGCGAACTGGCGCTCAGCTCCGATCCGCTGGTGGCCTACGCCATGAACGGCGAGCCGCTGACCAAGCATCAGGGCGCGCCGCTGCGCCTCATCATGCCGGGATGGTACGGCGTCGCGAACGTCAAGTGGCTGTCGCGCATCCACGTTCAGCGCGATCCCTTCATGGGCAAGTACCAGTCGCGCTGGTACCGGACGATGCGCGAGGAGAAGATCGACGGCGAGACGGTGTGGAACGAAACCGCCGTCACCCACATGCGCCTCAAGTCCGTCGTCGCCCGCGTGGCGAAGACGCGGCAGCGACCACGTCATCACGGGCTTCGTGCTGAATGACGGCACGCCGGTGCGGTCGGTCGAAGTCAAGATCGACAACGGCCCGTGGCAGGTCGCGCCGATCGACTACGCCGAACGGCAAGTTCTCGTGGAAGCTGTTCACCTACACGTGGAAGGGCGCCACGCCCGGCGAGCACACGATCGTCTCGCGCGCCACGGACGCGAATGGCTACGTCCAGCCCGAGACGGCAGATCTGGCGAGCAAGAAGACGTTCCTCGAGGACAACAGCCAGTTCCCGCGCAAGGTGATGATCGCGTAGCGCCGCGCTTCGGCCTGCCGGCTCTGCGGCGAGAAATGCTCGCCGTCGGACGCACAATGGCAAGGCTGCCCAGAGACTGGAGAGCAGTGGTTCGATGGACAGCCACTGCAACTCGTATGGGTTGTTGCCTGGATACGCACTCGAAGACGTCTTGAGGGAAATCTGGCTCGTCAGCGGCGGAACCTCGCTGATGTCGAACGGCCTGATCGGTTCGCACCTATTCAGGGCCTCAGGGATCACGACCTTCTGGCGTTGGCAACCAGAGTTGGAGTTGAGCTCAACACCTTCGAGCGGTCGATTGTCGATCATCTGTCCTACTGGATTACGGTTGCGGGCCGCTATCCGATTCCAATGCGAGCCGTCGACATGAAGTCACGGAAGGCTCGCGGAGAGCAGGTCGGCCTGACATTCCTTTCATCAGACGATTGGCAAACCGCTCGCGAGACGGCAATCGTTGCTCGATGAACTTAGAAGGCAGATGTACGGGCAGAGGCCTGCCAGCGTCAGCTGAAGTTCGCACGCGCCGCGCGAGCCGGGGCGTCGGGTCGGCAAACGATAGAAGTCGGCGTGATCATCGTAGAACTGTAAAACGCGGCGGCGGCCACCTCCGCGAGAGGCCACACCTGGCCCGAGCGCCATGGCACTAACCGATATCGCCGCCGTCGCGTTTTTCCACGCCGAGCTTCGTGTTTGCGGACCCGATGTCCCGGATCGCGCGTGACAGCGTCTCAGTGAACCTGCCGTGGCTAAGTCTTCATGTACGTAAACCCGTGCTCCTGCGCGATGCCGATCGCCATCACGTGCGAGGGCACGAGTTGCACGCCGGGGTTCAGGCCCGCGAGCAGATCGGCGCGGACGTCCGCGGCCGGCGTGCCGGCCGCCTGGGCGAGCTGCTGAGAGACGAGGCCGAGCGCGACGTTGCACTGCCAGAACACCGTCCCGCGCGCCTGCATCGCCTTCACGCTCGTGTCGCCGTCGGAGAGGAAGATGTTGCGGACCGACGGCTGTTTCGTGGCCGGGTCCACGATCTTGTAGCGCTCGCCGATCTTGTACTTCTGCCACATGGCGTCGGACAGGTTGATCGCAATGGCCCGGGACACGCCGACGGCCGTGTTCACGTCCGGCGACTGCAGACCGAATACGTCGCGGTAGGTGTCGAGGTAGTTCTTGACGAACCGCAGCGGACGCGTGTCCTCGGACAGGTCCCACGTGCCGTAGTCGTACATCTGCTTGTGCCGGCCCTTCGATGGCGTCGAACCAGGTGAGGTCCCACTGGCCCGTGGCGGCTCGCGCCGGCGCCTGTGCCGACGATTCCTGATCGAGCGCAGCGACGCCCGCGAGCGACGCGAGGACGGACACGAACGACCGGCGGTTGTGCAGCAGTGACATGACGGCTCCTTGGCAGCGCAGTTTAGCGCACTCCGAGATGAAGGCCCAGAAACGACAGCGCCTGCCTGATGACGGCGCGCGAGGCGTCGCTGTCGTCCTCGAGATCGAAGCCGTGCGGGCCGGTGGCGTGGTTCACGACGCGTGATCGGCAGATTCCGGGCGATCGCCGTGGCGGCGAAACGGTCGAGCGCCTCGTTCACCCCGGGGAAGTGCTCGCGCCCGGCGCGGACGAGGAAGCAGCGGAACGTCCGGCGCGCAGGTCGTCCACCGACTTACCGGCGCAGGCGTTGGCGAATCCGAACTGCTGCGACGCGGCCGCCACTGCCGGACGACCCGTCGAGATCCATCGTGAAACCGTAGAGAAGCACGGCACACCTGGCGGGCGACCCGGCGAGCAACGCCGAGAGCGCCGCGACGACGTTGGCGGAGCAGGCGAGGATGCCGATACGCTCGCCGTCGACTCCGAGGTCCGCGGCATGGTCGCGCAGGTGCCGCAGCACGGTGTGAATGTCGGCACCCGGCTCACGGGTGGCGTAGATAACCGCCGCGACGCCCGACACGGCGAGCAGTCGTGCCCACGACGTCGCCCAGCCCACGTGCCGGTAGAAACCCGTCGGGTCGGGATATCCCATCACGATGACGACCACCGGCGGCTGTGTGCCGGGCTCGACGTTCAGCGGCTGGTAGAGGTCGAACACGAGCGCCCCTTCAGCCGTGTCCTGGTATGGCAGGTCCCGCCGCACCGTCACGGTATCCATCCCATCCAGCCGATGACGACTTCTTCGCCATCCCTGACTGCGCTTCTCGATCGGTCATGCTGTCCCTCCAGACTCACGCGACGCTCGCGGAAGCGGCTCGACGACACGAAGCCGCCGGCAGACTGCCGCGACGGTTTGAATTAGTTGGGAAAGACGATTGGCTTGCGATAACGCAGCGACTATAGCGCGCTGCATCGCGACTGTGATTCTCGGTGCCTCTGCGGCCCGTACGTGTTATTAGCGCGACGTTATGAAGGAGCGGGGGACGTGTCGTTGTAGCTCAGGACGTACCACACGGCAATGCCGACGGCGGGAAGGACGGCGATCAGCCAGAAGATCTCCTCCCACTGGTTGCCGTTCATCCAGCCCGTCCACGGGCCGATGGCGCGCAGCAGCAGGAAGTTGACGAGCGACCACGAGCCCGAGGCGATGCCGGTCATCATCGCCGCCCGCTCGCGCGGGAAGGCGTACGACCCGACCTTGAGGGCCACCATCTGGAACCCGCCGCCGATGAACGTCGACAGCGACACGAGCGCCATGGTCAGCGCAACCGACGTCGTGGCCGTCGTGAAGCCCAGCGTCAGGGAGATGACCGTCAGGAGCAGGAACATCCCGACCGGGCGGCGGTTGGCCTCGCGCGTAGCGGTCGGCCGCCCAGCCCCAGAAAAAGTAGCCGAGGCCCCAGGTGAGCGGCGGAATCCACGCCAGCTGGTTCACTTCGCGCCTGCGTGAGCTTCAGCCGCCCGTTGAGATACAGCGCAAGAATCGTCAGCACCGGGCCCGGCGAGATCGCCGGCAGCGCGTAACTGAACATCAGCGCCCAGACACGGCGCTCCAGGAAATTCGGCCACTGCACCCGCGTCGTCTTGGGCGGCGCCTTGGGCAGGAACGGCGGCCGCGCGATCGCGGCCCAGATCACGAGCCATGTCGCGCCCAGTGCCGCCGTGGCCAGAAACGCCACGCGCCATCCGTACTCGATCGCGAGGGGCCCGAGCAGCAGCGGCATCATCACCGCGCCGATGGTGCCGCCGGAAAACGACAGCGCGATGGCGCGGGCGCGCAGGTGCGCCGGCAGCGACTCGACCGCCGTGCGCAGACCACCCGGGAACGTCGCGCCTTCGCCGAGACCCAGGACGGCGCGCGGCGGCGGCGAAACCGGCGAAGCTGCCCATCAGCGCGTGTGAAGCGCTCGCGCCCGTCCACACGGCGACCGCCAGCAGCATGCCGGCGCGCAGGCCGACGAAGTCGAGGATCGATCCCCAGACCGGGTTGCCGAGGGTGTACGCGAGGAAAAAGAACGAAGCCGCGTCGGTGAAGTTCTGCGGCGTGAGGCCGGTGTCGCGGATGATCGTGGGCGCGAGGATCGTCAGGACCTGGCGGTCGACGAACGACAGCCAGGAGCAGAGCGCCATGCCCAGGCAGGGCACCCACATGCGCCAGTCCAACTCGCGCGGGGCGACAGTCGAAGTGGCGGCATGTGGATGGCTCTGACTGTGCTGGTTCTTACGCCTTGGGCTGGGCCGGCGGGTTCATGGCCGCCGACACGGCGTCCTTGTTCTTCGCCAGCCACTGGTCGAAGGTCTGAAGCGAGCCTCCGGTGAGCTTGCGCGTCTCTTCCACGCTTCTGACCGCGTTCACTTCCTTTTCGAAGTCGCGGTAGACCTGGAACATGTTGCCGTATTCATCCGCGCCGGGGAAGCCGAAGCTGCGGAACAGGTTCGCGTCGAGCGCCGCGTACTGCACCGGGCCGATGCCCGTGCCCTTCGCGAGCTTGTCGCTCATGTCCTTGAACGACACGTGTTCGCCGGCGATCGCCACCGTCTTGCCGATGTACTGCGGACCGGCCTTGAAGATGCCGTAGGCGGCCTTGCCGATGTCGTCCTTGGCGATCCCGGCCAGCTTGGCGTCGCCCATCGGGAACGCCCAGCTGTAGACGCCCTTGTCGTCCTTCTTCGGCGCGAGGTCGAACAGGTACAGGTTGTCCCAGTAGAACGACACCATCAGGAACGTCGTCGGCAGGCCGGCGAAGTGCGCGTTGGCTTCCGCCTTCGCGTCGAAGTGCGGCACGCGGTACTTGCCCTGCAGCATCGGCATCCGCGTGTCGTCCGCCGCCATCAGCTTGCGCGTGTCCTCGAGCGTCGACCAGATGACGTGCTTGACGCCGGCGGCCTTGGCCGCCTCGGCGATGTTCTTGGCCTGCGCGATTTCCTTTTCGCCGGAGAAGTGCTCCCAGAAGTTCGTGACGGCGAAGACGCCGTAGGCGCCCGCGAACGCCTTCTTCAGGCTCTCGACGTCGTCCAGGTTGCCGGCCACGACTTCCGCGCCTTTGGCGGCCATCGCCTTGGCGGTGTCCTTCGACGGGTCGCGCGTGATGGCGCGGGCGGCGAAACCGCCGTTCGGGTCGGCGAGAATCGCCGACACGAGGCCGCTGCCCTGCGAGCCGGTCGAACCGAGAACCGCGATGATTTTCTTGTCAGCCATGGTTACTTTCGCTCCGATTTCTTTGCGGACGATGGCCGCGCCGTCAGCCAGCGCCTTGAGCTTCATCTTCGCGACCATACGCGCCAGCGGCTTCATGCCGCAGTCCGTGCTGAGGGTGACCTTCTCGGCCGGGACGTGCGCGAGCACCTTCCGGATGCGGGCGGCAATCTGTCTCCGGGCTTCTCGATCGCGTTGGTGCGGATGTCGAGCACGCCGACCTGGACGCCCTTGTCCTTCGGCAGGTTCTTGAGGAAGTCGACGCCGGCCATGTCGCGGTTCGCGTAGTCGAGCACGAACTCGTCGATGCCCTTGGTCTCGAAGAAGTGCGGCAGCACCGTCTGGTAGCCCTGCGGGATAGTTCGCGCTGAGGATGTCGTTGCCCCACGCGTTGCCGAAGCAGAAGTGCCAGCCGATCTTCGCGTCCACGCCGTCGCAGCACATCTCGACGGATTCGCGAATCCACTTGTAGTCGTCCTTGTTGCCCGTGAAGAGCGGCAGCCACGCGCCGAGATCCTCGAACTGCAGGTACTTCGCGCCGGCGGCGACGAGGTCCTTCATCTCCTGGTTGAAGATGGGGCAGAGCGCCATGGTCAGGTCCTTGGCGTCCTTGTAGTGCTTGAAGTAGGCGTGCCAGGCGAGGTTCGCCGGGCCGGCGCCGACCGACACCTTCACCGGCGCCTTGGCGTGCTTCTTGCGCGACCTTGTAGAGATCGGCGAGGCGGATCGGGCCGCGGGTGACCGGGCCGCTGTTGATGACGCCGCCCCAGTCGTCCATGATCTCGCCGCCCTGCGTCTTCGTCGGTCGCGCCGACCGTGCTCGGGTGCTGCTCGCGCGCGGGCTCGAAGCCGCCGATGCGCTCGTACATGTACCAGCAGAACGAGCCGATGACGCCGACGTAGTCGTCGTACCACATGTTGCCGTCGGTGACGATGTCGAGGCCGGCCTCTTCCTGATCGCGAATCACCGTCGCCACGGCGTCGTCGTACGCCTCTTCGTGCTGGACTTCCTTGAAGGCGACGCGAACGTCGCGGCCGAGCAGCTGATGCTTGAACCAGTGCGGCCGCGGATACGAACCGACCATGGTGGTCGGAAGAATTCGTGTCGACGATCTTCGTTGCCATTCTCTCTCCTAGTGATAGATGTCGGGCGGGCTGCTTTTAGGCCGAAATTCCTCCGAACAAGGCGTTCGGATGCTATCCGAGGCCGAACTAGACGTCAAGCGTCAATCAAGGTTACGATGCGTGTTGCTCAACTGTCAGGAGTCCGCTCATGACGACGCCACCGCGCCGCAACGCCGTCCGCCGCCGCCAAGAAACCATCTGCCGACGTCGTCGATTGGCCGCGACCGCCTGCTCCACATGTACCGGCAGATGGTCGCGATTCGCCTGTTCGAAGAACGGGTCAACGACCTTTATACGCGCGCGCTGATGCCCGGCCTTGCCCATCTGTATATCGGCGAGGAAGCGATTGCCGTGCGGCATCTGCGAAGTCGCTGCGCCGCGACGACTACATCACCAGCACGCACCGCGGCCACGGCCACTGCCTGGCCAAGGGCGCGTCGCCCGATCGCATGTTCGCCGAGCTCCTCGGCAAGGAAGCCGGCTACTGCAAGGGCAAGGGCGGCTCGATGCACATCGCGGATCCGGACACCGGGCAACCTCGGCGCGAACGCGATTGTCGGCGGCAGCGCCGGCATCGCGACCGGCGCGGCGTTCGCGGCCAAGTACCTGAAGACCGGTCAGGTGGCCGTCTGCTTCTTCGGCGAGGGCGCGCTCGGCCAGGGCCTCCTGTACGAGGAGATGAACCTCGCGCAGCTCTGGAAGCTGCCCGTGATCTTCGTCTGCGAGAACAACGGCTACAACGAATACACGCACTTCTCGGAGTCGACGGCCGGCGACGTGCCGGCGCGCGCCGCGGCGTTCGGCATCGCGCACCGAGACGATCGACGGCCAGAACGTGCGCGAGGTGTACACGGCCGCCTCGACGCTCATCGATCGCGCGCGGCGCGGCGAGGGCCCGGCGTTCCTGCAGTGCATCACGTACCGCTACCACGGCCACCACGTCGGCGACATCGCGCGGGCCTACTACCGGCCGAAGACCGAAGAGCAGGAGTGGGTCACCGAGCGCGATCCGATCACGCTGCACGGCGAGTGGCTGATGGCCAACGGCGTCGCCGACCGCGCCGCCCTCGATGCGATTCAGGCGGAGCTCATCGCCGAGATGGACGCCGCCGTCGAGTTCGCGATCGACTCGCCCTACCCGGACCCGAGCAAGGTCACCGAGGACATCTATGCTTGAGACAGCGACCAACGTGCGCGAGCTGACGCTTCGGCGACGCCATCAAGGAGGCGATCGCCGAGGAGATGCGCCGCGATCCGAGCGTCGTCCTCATGGGCGAGGACGTGGCCGAGGCGGGCACGACGTTCAAGGTGCTCACCGGCCTCGTGGACGAGTTCGGCAAGGACCGCATCATCGACACGCCGATCTCCGAAGCCGGCTTCAGCGGCCTCGGCGTCGGCGCGGCGATGGCCGGCATGCGTCCCATCGTGGACATCATGTTCGGCGACTTCCTGACGATCATCATGGACCAGATGGTCAACCAGGCCGCCAAGATCCACTACATGTCCGGCGGCAAATGGAAGGTCCCGATGGTCTTCCGCCTGACGATGGGCGCGACGCGCCGGTCGGCGGCGCAGCACTCGCAGTCGCTGCACGCGTGGCCCAGCCACATTCCGGGCCTGAAGGTCGTCGTGCCGTCGACGCCGTACGACGCGAAGGGCCTGTTCAAGGCCGCGGTGCGCGACGACAACCCGGTCGTCATCTTCGAGCACAAGATCAGCTACCGGAAGGTCAAGGGACCGGTGCCGGAAGACGACTACATCGATTCCGCTCGGCGTCGCCGACGTGAAGCGGCAGGGACGCGACATCACGATCATCGCGACCAGCAGCATGGTGCAGACGGCGCTCGCCGGCGCGAAGCTGCTCGAAGAGCGTCGGCATCGACGCCGAAGTCGTCGATCCGCGCACGATGTGGCCGCTCGACGAGGAGACGCTCATCAACTCCGTCAAGAAGACGTCGCGCTGCATCGTCATGGACGAAGGCTACGGGCGGTACGGCGTGGCCGGCGGAGCTGGCGGCGACGGTGGCGCGAGGGCGCGTTCTACGATCTCGACGCGCCGGTCACCCGGCTGTGCGCGATGCACGTGCCGATTCCGTTCTCGCCGTCGCTCGAAGACGCGACGGTGCCGAACGAACGCGACGTCGTCGCGCTGGCGCAGAAGCTGTGTAAACGTACGTAGCGTCCGGCTTAAGCCGGACGTCCGCCTGAAGGCGGACGCTACGACTGCAGGAGGATCTCGTGGGTCTGAAAACGTACGGCACGATGGCGGTCGACTGGGAAGAGCGCATCAATTTCGATCGCCTGCGCACGGAGCGCCTGGCGCGCGCCAAGGAGCATCTCGAGAAGTCGGAGATGGGCGCGCTGCTCTGCTTCGACATGAACAACGTGCGCTACATCTCGGCCACGCACATCGGCACGTGGGCGCAGGACAAGATCAGCCGCTTCACGCTCCTCTCGCGAAGCGCCGAGCCCATCCTGTGGGACTTCGGTTCGGCCGCACGCCATCACGCCCAGAACTGCTCGTGGCTCGGCGAGCGCTCGCGCGCGGGCATTCCGCTCATGCGCGGCGCGATGTCGCCCGAGATGGGCCGCGCGGAAGACGTGGCCCGCAAGATCAAGGTCGAGCTCGAGAAGCTCAATCTTCACCGCGAACCGCTCGGCGTGGACGTCGTCGAGCCGGCCGTGCTGTTCGCGCTCCAGAAGGAGGGCCTGAAGATCGTCGACGGCCAGGAGCTGATGTCGAACGTCCGCGTCATCAAGACGCAGGACGAGATCTCGCTGCTGAATCACTCCGCCGCGATGGTGGATGCCGCGTATCACGATCTCTACAAGGCCATGAAGCCCGGCATGCGCGAGAACGAGGCCGTCGGCCTCGTCGCCAAGCGCCTCTACGATCTCGGCTCGGAATACGTCGAGGGCGTGAACGCGATTTCCGGCGAACGCTGCAGCCCGCACCCGCACGTCTTCTCGGACCGCATGCTGCGGCCCGGCGACCCCGTGTACTACGACATCCTGCACTCCTACATGGGCTACCGCACGTGCTACTACCGCACGTTCGCGATCGGCTCGGCCTCGCGCGGCGCTGAACGACGCGTACAAGCGGTGCCGCGATTACCTCGATGCGGCCATTGAACTGGTCCGGCCGGGACGCACCACGGCGGAAATCGCGTCGGTGTGGCCGAAGGCGCAGGAGTTCGGGTTCCCCAACGAAGAGGCCGCGTTCGCGCTGCAGATGGGCCACGGCATCGGCCTCGCGATCTGGGAGAAGCCGATGATCAGCCGCCTCGTCTCGCTCGAGCACTCCTACGAGATCAAGCCGGGCATGGTCTTCGCGCTCGAAACGTTCTGGCCCAGCAAGGACGGCTGGAGCGCCGCGCGCATCGAAGAGGAAGTCGTCGTCACCGCGACGGGGCACGAGATCATCACGCGGTTCCCGGCCGAGAAGCTGCTCGTCTGCGGCGCCCCGTACGTGACGGTCGACGGACCGCTCGAAACGACACGCGAGCTCGAACCGGCACCCAATCAGGACGTCGTCAACATGATTGCGGCCGCCGCGAGGTCAGAGGTTGGCGCCCGGTAGCCTGGTCGCGATCCAGATCGGGCGGCAGGCGGAGGGACGATTGGAGTCGGTGGCCGAAGCCCGGGCGGTGCCCGGCAAGGGTCTCGAAGGCGATCGGTATTTCCGCGGAGAAGGCAGTTTCTCGAACCATCCCGGCGGCGGCCGCCAGGTGACCCTCTTCGCGAGCGAGATGCTGCAGTTGCTCGAACGCGAGCACGGCATCACCCTGGCCCCGGCTGAGACGCGGCGCAATCTGCTGACCACCGGTGTGCCGCTCAACGATCTGGTCGGTAAGATCTTTCAGGTCGGCGCGGTGCGGATGAGAGGTGTGCGGCTCGCCGAGCCCTGCAATCACCTCGAGCGGCTGACGCAATCAGGCGTGTTGAAAGGCCTCGTCCATCGCGCCGGCTTGCGCGCCGACATTCTCGACGAAGGCGTCCTCCGGGTTGGCGACGCCATCGTCCCCGACGTTTGATACTTTTCAAACTTTCCACTTTTCCACTTTTTCACTTTACTTTTCCACTTCCAACTTTCCACTTTTCAACTTTCTTAATATGGCAATCAGCGTCGTGATGCCCGCGCTCGAAATGGCTCAGGAAACGGGGAAACTCGTCTCCTGGAAGAAGAAGGACGGCGAGACCGTCAAGAAGGGCGAGCTGCTGCTCGAAGTCGAGACCGACAAGGCCGTCGTCGAAATCGAAGCGGCGGGCGACGGGATTCTCGGCGGCATCACCGCGAAGGTCGGCGACGTCGTGCCGGTGGGGCAGACCATCGCGTGGCTGCTGAAGGCGGGCGAGGCGCCGCCCGCGAGCACCGCGCCGACGCAGACGGGACGGACAGGCGCCGCGGCCCCGCAGGCGACGGCATCGGCCGCGCCCGCTGCGGCCTCAGGACCCGTCGCAAACGCCGGACCCATACAGATCTCGCCGAAGGCGCGGCGTCTCGCGAAGGAGCACGGCGTCGACATCGCGAAGATCAAGGGAACCGGTCCGGCCGGCGAGATCGTCGCGGAAGATGTGCTCGCGGCGAAGGGAGCGCAGGCGACCGCGCCGGTACCGGCAGCCCCGGCGGCTGCGCCGGCGGCCGCCTCGCAGCCGTCTGCCGAACTGGGAGCACTCAGCTCCATCGGCCGGATCATGGCCGAGCGAACCACGCAGAGCTGGACGACCGCGCCGCACTTCTTCGTTTCCCGCGATGTCGACTGCACGGAGCTGGTCGCCGCCCGCAGGCGGCTGGGACCCGAAATCGAGCGGACCCGCGGCGTCAAGCTGACCTACACCGACCTGCTGACGGCGATCGTCGCACAGGGCGCTCCGCAAGCACCCGCGGATGAACGCCAGCTGGACGGGCGACGCAATCAAGGCCAACGGCGACATCAACGTCGGGCTGGCGATGGCGGTCACCGACGCAGTCGTTGTCGGCGTCGTGCCGAAGACGGACGGCATCGCCCTCGGCGACATCGCCTCGCGCCGCCGCGACCTCACCGAACGCGCCCGAACGAACAAGCTCTCGCCGTCGGACATCACCGGGGCGACCTTCACGATCAGCAATCTCGGGATGTACCACGTGGACTCGTTCACGGCGATCATCGTGCCGCCGCAGGCGGGGATTCTCGCCGTCGGGGCGATGAAAGACCGTCTGGTGCCGATCATGGGCGGCGTGGCCGTCAAGCCGATGATGACGCTGACGCTGTCGTGCGACCACCGCGTGCTCGACGGCGCCCGCGGCGCCATGTTCATGCACGATCTCGTCGAGGCGCTCACCGAAGCGAGAGTGTAGCGTCCTGCTTCAGCCGGACGCGTGGCGTCCGCGAACCCGATTCGAAGCCACGGCGATGCGGCCATCCGCATCACCGCGGCGTGCTGCGCTCCTACTCGTCAGTGCCCGTGGCCATGGTCGTCGTCGTTGCCGTGGTGACGGCCGTTGACCTTGAAGCCGGAGATCTTCACCAACGCCCCGTGGTTACCCGGACCGGCCGCGTCATTCACGGCTCGATGCTGGATGTTGACGTAAGCCGATTCGCCGGACGCGGTGAAGATGAACCCGCGTCGGCTCGGCGCTGGTGTCCCTGATCGACGCGAACCGCACGCACCCATCGGTGAGGACGTCATCGTCGTCGCCGTCCGGCAGGCAGATCCAGAGGTCGTTTCCGCGCGGCTGCGTCCCCGTCGCGGTTGTGATGCTGGTCTGGCCCGTCTTCGAGGACGACCAGGTTCCCCGTGTGAGGCTGGAACGCAACGTTGTCGGGCATTCCGCATCTGCTGACTGCCGGCAATGAACCTCGTCACGACAGGAATGGTGCCCGTGGGCGCGGCGGCGCTTGCCTCCTCCACGAGGCACATGACTTCGCCGTAGACGGCTGAATTCTCGAGAGTGGTGCCGCCCCCGGAGTTCAATCGCCCGGTGTTGGCCCAGCAGGCGCGGAAGATGCCGTCTTTGGCCGCTTCCGGATCGATGTCCATGTCCTCGGGACGGTAGTAGCCCGTGAACTTCTGGAGCACCTGGGCGTTGCGCAGGATGGTGTTGCCCGCCGCGTCCACGACACCCGCGGGCGCCTTGTCGACGGCGGTCCACCGGCCCTTTCCGATTTCGGCGCCCTGACCCCAGTTCGACGAACCATTTGCCGCGACGCGAAGGCCGAAGATGTCTCCGGACACCAGCGGCGACAGCATCGGCATCGTGACGGGCGGCTGCCCCGTGCCCGTGTACGGGTTCGTCGGGACGAACTTGTAGATGCCGCCTCCGGCTGTCGCCGCCACTCGGTGCCAGCTCATCCCCGTAAATCATCGTGCCGTCCGGCTTGATGGCGAAGCTTTCAAACGACAGGCTTCCCACGGCCTTCCGCTTGACGAGGTGGTTTGGATCCGTCGTCGTGCCCGCCAGGCGATCGGTCACGTTGATCGGCGTCGTGATGTTGACGGGATCGAGGATTTCATACAGGCCACCGGTGGCTCCCGCTTCTTCGGCGACGATGATTGTGCCCCACGGTGTCCGCCGGACCGGATCGCACGACGAGAGGCCTGTGACGATCGTGGTCGCGTTCGACGCCGCCGGTTTCGACAGGTCGACGCGCTGCACGGCAGGGTTCGAGGTCTCTTCGTCGCAGACAAACAAATACTTCGGGTTGTCATCATCGGGCCAGAGTGCGATCTGGTCGGCCGCCGACGCCACCGAGCTCGAAACCAGCGAGACGTTGAGGCCCTGGGCCACAACGAATCGCCTGCAGGTTGTCGGCGCCGTCGTACGGACCGATCGCCGATTCGGTGAGGGGATGAGAGAAGCCAAACAGCTGCTCGGAGTGGGAATGCAATAACTGCTGGACGAAAAGGCCGAAATCAGCGCTGTCGGCCGAAGTACGGACAGCCATCAACCCGGCTACGGCGAGGACTCCACCAAGTGCAGATACGAGCGGGACTGAACGTCGCATATCTCCTCCATCTGAGTCGCCACCACCCGGTGGCAGACGGTCAATGGTGAGTGCCCGGTGTGGCCGGCGTGCGACGTGGAAGTTAAATCAGCGCAACAGAACTGGAGGGTGGGGCGATTCGAATTCTTTACGGACGTCTGACGGCGGTCAGTACCTCTTCAGCGGAATGCACCAGCATCTGCGTGACGCGCCCGTTGGCGTCCTTGATGAACTCGTACGTTCCCAGCAGCCGCGGCGAGAACATCGTCTGCGACAGGGGGATCATGGGAACCTTGCCCTTGCCGCGCAGGTCGATCAGCAGCTGCCCTTCGTCCAGGGTGACGGTGAACACTGTTGCCGCCCCGCCGGCCAGCTGGGGTGACCGGGACGTCGCCGTTACCTGATATACGCCAACGTAGCTCGCGAGCACGTCCGGCGCGACCGTGACGGCTTTCTCCTCGGTCGTTCGGCCGACGAGGTGGACGCGGTCCTTCTCGTTCTCGAGGCACACGTACTCGATGAGCTCGGTGTCCGCTGCCAGCGTGCCGCCGGCATTTAACGTCAGCGTTTTCGCATAGACCGCCGGATCGTCGATGGTGACCTGCAAGTCCATGTGGCCGAAGTCGCGGCGGCGGAATCGCTCCGTCATGCGCAGCGCCTCGCTGTGGGGATGGCCGGCGAAGTCGAGCCATGTCCGGTCGTTGAAGCCCGCCGTCGTGACGACGAGCGTGTCGGCTTCCCAGCGGCCGACCGAGTAGCCCATCCAGTTCGGGTTCGGATCGCGCGGCAGCTCGCGGCCGTCGAGGAAAATCTGGCGATAGGACAGATCCTCGAACAGGATGACGATGATCGACGGCGTCTGGATGATCTTCGACAACCCCCCGCGAGTAATGTGACGCGGCCCTCCGGGGATGCAGCCGGTGATTTCCGGATCGTCCTTGCCGAACTCTTCGAGGCGCTTCTTCGAGAGCTCGCGCGCCCACGGCTGGATGTCGCTCGCTGCGAGATCGGCGGTGATGTTGGCGGCGTAGCCGACCTCGAGACCGAGTTGCCAGAGTCCGGTCAGATCCGGGCGGCCGTCTGGTGCTTTGGGCGCCGGGGCTGTGAGGTTCGGCTTGCCGTCAGCGGCGCGGGGGATGCCGGCCGTTGGCTGCTTCACCCACTGCGCCGCGGGATTGGCTGACCACGCCGCCAGGGCCAAGGCGATCACGCTCGCGTGCTTGCGCATATGGGTCCAATCCTACAACGCGAGCATCGCGGGCTCGCGGCGTCGCGGCCGCGCTATAATCCCGTTGCCGTTCCTTGACCGCCAGCGCGAGCGTCAGCGCGCGTCATCCTCAGCCACCTCCAACGCTGTGCGTCGAACGTCGGCGATGGTGTGGACTCACGCTCCGCCAGTCGGGGGCGCTTCCGTTCTGGTCGCCCGACAGCAAGTCGATCGGGTTCTTCGCCAAGGGGAAACTCAAGCGGATTGACGTCAAGGGCGGCGGCGCACAGGGTCTTGCCGACGCTGCCCAGCCGCATGGCGCCACATGGTCCCGGGACGGATCGATTCTGTTCAGCCCGCACCAGGTCAGCCCCCTGTTGCGCGTGCCCGCGTCAGGCGGCGCCGTGACGCCAGTCACGACGCTTGCCCCGGGACACGTCGGCCACCTGTTTCCCCAGCTGCTGCAGGATGGTCGTCATGTGCTGTTTTTCGTGGCCGGCGCGCCGGATGTCCGCGGCGCCTACGTCGGCCAACTCGACGGGACGTCACCGCGCCGGTTGATGGATGTTTCCGCCCCGGCCGTGTTTCTGGCACCGCGACACCTGCTCGTGGCGCGTGAGGACGGGCTCTTTGCGCAGCCGCTGGATACGGACCGCTTCGAGCTCACGGGAACCGCCGTTCGCGTCGCTGACCAGGTGAACATCCGCACCGGCTACGGCGGGAGCGACCTGGTCGCGCTGGCGGCCTCCGAGGCCGGTGACATCGCCTACCGCGGTGCGACGGTGACCGCGGGAAGCCAGTTGACGTGGTTCGATCGAGCCGGCAACAAGGTCGCGCAAATCGGCGCGCCGGACGCGACCCGGATTCCGGGCCCTCTTTCCCTGTCGCCAGACGCCCGCCGAGTGGTGGTCAGCCGGCGGATCGATGGCAAATCCGAAATCTGGCTGGTTGATCTCGAACGGAACGGAGCCATGAGCCGGCTGATCCTTGGGGACCCGGGTGGCACGGCTCCGCTGTGGTCGCGGGACGCGTCGCGCATTGTGTTTGCGACGACCCGCAACGGTCCCCTGGATCTGTACCAGCGGTCAGTCGACAGCCCTCGGCCCGAGGCGCTGCACGTCACGTCCCACAATAAGGTGCCGGCCGCCTGGTCGCCCGACGGCCTCACGCTGCTGTATCTCGATGCCGATCCGAAATCCCATCTCGACGTGTGGGCCCTCCCGGTCGGCGCGGAGAAGCCGTTTCCGGTTGTGCAGTCGGCGAACGTGGCTTGCTGGCCATGAACCCGGGTATCCCCACCGCTCTTCCCGACGGCGATTCGATCCGCCAACGGCGCTAGCGGAATGGGCGCGGCCTTGATGGCGCCTTGCCCTCGACGGCCCCTGCCGCCGATGCGGCCTTCAGTTCGTGGTCGACGGCGGCCTGGACTTCCTTGGCGCCGTGGGTCTCATAGCAGGTCGAGCTCCCGCAGCCGAACATCCGCGCCGCTGAACACACGTTCCATGCGCTCCGCATCACGCGCATTCGGGGACCGCGCGATTTCGAGCGCGTGCTGCAGTTCGTGAGCCAGCACCGGTATGAGCCGGCTCTCGGAACCTTGTGTGTCGATCACAATGCGCAGATACCGGTATCCGCCCTGCGCCACGACATGGTGCCTGAGATACCCGCCGAGGTTCTGCCGCGCGATTTTCGGCTCGATGTACACGATCACGTCCGATTCATCGAGCGCCGCGACGAGGCCGCGAAACATCGGCGACCGGGAAATCCCGGCGTCGATCAGTGCTAGAATCCGGGGCTCTGTCGCGCGGACGTGCCGTCGTGACGAGTCTTGAGCCGTGACCGCGAGCGCCAACATCATCATCGTCACCATCGCCCACCTCCCTCGAACCTGCCGCGATGGTGCGATTCGAGGGCCCCGTCAGGTCGGGGGCGCGGCGGGGGAGATTCCGGGGGAATTCAGGGGAATCGCGGTGAGCGTTCGCTTCGGGCCGTTTACGCTCGATTCAGATCGGCGGCAGCTCACACACAGCGAACGGGGCGAGCTGCACCTGACACCGAAGGCGTTCGATCTGCTCGCGCTCCTCGTCGCCGAGGCGCCGCGCGTCGTGCGCAAGGGCGAGCTTCACGAGCGCTCGTGGCCGGGAACGTTCGTCTCGGACGCGACGCTCGTCGGCCTCGTGAAAGAGATCAGGCGCGCCCTCGACGATCGCGATGCAGACGCGCCGCTGATTCGAACCGCCCACGGCGTGGGCTACGCGTTTGCCGGCGAGCTGGAAAGAGTCGGCCCCGCACCACGCCGGCGTCAGCCGATGGGTCGTCGCCGGCGGCCGCAGCATCCCGCTCGAACGACGGTCACAACAGCATCGGCCGCGATCCGGCGTCAACCGTGGTTCTGGATGTGCCCGGCGTGTCGCGCGCGCACGCGCGGATCGTGGTCGGTACGACGACGGCGCGACGCTCGACGATCTCGGCAGCAAGAACGGGACGAAGGTGGCGCAGAGCCCGGTGACGGCGAGCGTCGCGCTCCACGACGGCGATCGCATCCAGATCGGTCCGATCCTCATCGTCTATCACGTGTCGGCGTCAGGTATGTCAACTGAGACGATCAGCCATACCAGCCGCGACGGTTGACTGCCTGTCCCTTCGATTACAATCGCCAAGTTCCGTCTTTCTGGCAAGTTCCGAGGAGTGTGCATGTTCAAGTGGGCCGGTGGAACGCTTGCCGCCTGCGTCGTGCTCGCGGCCGTTCCCGCGTCGGCGCAGTCGAACCTGTCGGGCGTGTGGAACAACCTCGGCATCCTGAACGAGGACTGGCCCGATCGTCTGCCGGGTCCCGAGCTCGGCGACTACGCGGGCCTGCCGGTCAACGATGCGGTTCGCGCCCGCGCTGACGCGTGGGACGCCTCGCTCATCACGCTGCCCGAGTACCAGTGCCGCGTGCACCCCTCTGACTACGTGTCCAGTTTCGCGGGCCTGCGCATCTGGGAGGAACGCGACTCGGCGTCTCAGCAGCTCATCGCGATTCACACGCATCATTTCGCGTGGGGAACCGAGCGGACCATCTGGATGGACGGCCGCCCGCATCCGCCCGAGTACGCCCTGCACACGGCGATGGGCTTCTCCACGGGTAAATGGGACGGCGACATCCTCGTCGTGACGACGACGCATCTCAAAGAGGGTTGGACGCGGCGAAACGGCCTGGCGCGGAGCGACTCGGCGACCGTGACCGAACACTTCATTCGTCACGGCGACACGCTGACGCTGGTGATTTCGGTCGTCGATCCCAAGTACTACACCGAGCCCGTCGTGCGCTCGCGCGACTACGAATACGAGGTGAATGGGGACATCGGACCGTATCCGTGCGAACCGGTCGAGGAAATCCTCCGGCCGAACGGCGCCATTCCGCATCACCTGCCCGGCGCGAATCCGTTTCTGACGGAGTACGCGAAGGCGCACGGGATCCCGCTCGAGGCGGCGCGCGGCGGCGCGGAGACGATGTACCCGGAATACCGGAAGAAGATCGCGGCGATGCCGAAACCCGACGGAGCCGCCAAGTGACGAGAATCCGATTCAACGTCGCGTTTGCCACGTTCTCGCTGGTGGCGCTGGCCTGCCTTGCCGTCGCCGCCCAGCAGCCCGGCGGCGCCGCGCAGAACTTCGACGCCGTCCAGGTCGAACGTGCAGAAGGCGCAGGGCAACGTCTACATGCTCGTCGGCGCCGGCGGCAACGTGACGGTGCAGATCGGTGCCGAGGGCGTCCTGCTCGTCGACACGCAGTTCGCGCCGATGTCGAACAAGCTTCTGGCGGCGGTGCGGTCGCTCACGCAGGGTCCGCTCCGCTACATCATCAACACGCACAGCCACGGCGACCACGTGGGCGGCAACGAGAACCTCAAGAAGGCCGGCGCGACGATTGCCGGCGGAAACGTGACGCTCGACATCGGCGACGCCGCCCAGGGCGCGCAGATCATCTCCCACATCAACGCGTACAAGCACATGAGCGCGAAGGTGAACGGGCAGTACGCCACGCCGACCGGCGCGTGGCCGACGAGCACGTTCATCGGCGACGACAAGAAGCTGTATTTCAACGGCGAGGGCATCCAGATCGTCCATCAGCCGTCGGCGCACACCGACGGCGACAGCCTGGTGTTCTTTCGGAAATCCGACGTCATCAGCGCGGGCGATCTCTTCGTGACCAACGGATACCCGTTCATCGACCTGAACACCGGCGGCAACGTGCAGGGGATCGTCGCCGGCCTCAACAAGATCGTCGACCTGTGCATTCCGGTGTACGGCCAGGAAGGCGGCACGATGGTCATCCCGGGGCACGGCCGGTTGTCCGACATGGGCGACGTCATCAACTATCGCGAGATGGTCACGATCGTTCGCGACCGGGTGCAGGACATGATCAAGAAGAACCTGACGCTCGATCAGGTGAAGGCCGCCAAGCCCACGCGCGACTACGACCCGTTGTACAACACACCCGGTGCGTTCGTGACCGGCGACGCGTTCGTCGAAGCGGTTTACAGGAGCCTGAAAAAGTGACGCGCACGATCACGGCCATCGCGGTGGCGGTCCTGCTGGGATCGGTCAGCGCGTCGGCGCAGTTGCGGGGGCGCGATGTCACCGATCTCGACGCCTCCAACGCCGGCCGCGGGCGCGGCGCCGGCCCGGCCAGGACACCGAAGGAAACGGCACCAATCGATCTGACCGGGTACTGGGTGTCCATCGTGTCTGAGGACTGGCGCTTCCGGATGATGACGCCGCCCAAAGGCGACTACCCGGACTTTCTCCTGAATCCGGCCGGCGCAAAACTCGCGAATGAGTGGGACGCGGCGAAAGACGAGGCCGGCAAGGATCACTGCAAGGCGTACGGCGCGCCTAACATCATGCGCGTCCCCGGCCGGTTCCACATCACCTGGGCGGACGACCGGACGCTCAAGATCGAGACGGATGCGGGACAGCAGACCAGGCTGCTGCGATTCGGCGCGCCCGTTGCGACCGCGCCGCCATCACGCCAGGGAACGTCGGTTGCACAATGGGAGCGCAACGCGCTGCGCGTGGATACAAAGAACCTGCTGCCGGGCTATCTGCAGAGCAACGGCGTGCCGTTCAGCACGAACCTGACAATGGTGGAATATTTCGACGTCATCAAGGAGCCCGGCGGGGAAGTCTGGATCATCGATGATGCGGTCATCACCGATCCGACGTACCTCATCCGGAGTGTGAAGCGCAGCACTCACCTGCGGAAGCAGGCCGACGCCGCCGGATGGGATCCGCAGCCGTGTATAGTAAGGTGAATTTAATCATTTGGTCAGTTGGTCATCTGGTCATTTCCAATAGACCAATCAATGACGAGACGACCAAATGACCAGATGACCAAATTCATATGCCTTTATATGAGTATCAATGCCGCCAGTGCCATCACGAGTTCGAGGCGCTCGTACGGCCGCAGGATCCGGCGCCCCGGTGCAAGGCCTGCCAGAGTGAGGATCTCGAGCGGTTGCTCAGCGCGGCCAGCATGTCGACCTCCGACCAGACCCGCGCGTTCGTAAAAGCCGAACGCCAGCGGCGTCTGCCGAAGCACCGCGCGGAGCAGAACGAGGAATACCAGCACACGCTCCGCGAGCATCTGCACGACGAGTAGACTCGTAGCGTCCGCCTTGAGGCGGACGTCAGCGGCCGGCTGAAGCCGGCCGCTACGGAGTCTGTCGATCGAACACTTCAGGATTCAACAGGTTCGGCGGGCGCTCGGCCGGTCAGCCCCGCTACGCAGTTCGCCACGGCCATGTTGCACATCCGCAGCCGCGTCTCGACCGAGGCGCTCGCCATGTGCGGCGCGAGCACCGTGTTCGGCAGTGCCCTGAGGCCGGGCGCGAGCGCCGGCTCGTCTCTCGTAGACGTCGAGGCCCGCGGCCGTTATGACGCCGGTCTTCAGTGCCTTGACCAGCGCGTTTTCGTCCACCACCGGACCGCGCGCAGCGTTCACGAGAATCGCCGTCCGTTTCATCAGCGCGAGCTCCGCTTTGCCGATGTAGTGACGGGTGTCTGTGAAGAGGGGCAGGTGCAGCGACACCACGTCGGACTCCCGCAGCAGCGTCCTCTTGTCGGCGAAGGTCGCGTTCAACTCGCGCTCGATGTTTTCCGGCGCCCTCCGCGGCCCCGTGTAGAGCACTCGCATTCCGAATCCCGCGGCCCGGCGCGCGACACCGCGCCCGATGCGGCCGAAGCCGCAGATGCCGAGCGTCTTTCCGTAGATGTCGCGCCCGAGGAAGTCCATGAACCGCCAGCGCGTCCACTTGCCGGACCGCACGAGCCGATCCGCCTCGGTGAGACGCCGCGCCGTCGCCAGGATGAGGGACCAGGCGAAGTCCGCCGTCGTATCGTCCATGGCGCCGGGCGTATTGGTCAGCATGACGCCGCGCAGCGTGGCGGCGGCGACGTCGAAGTTGTTGTACCCGACCGCGACGTTCGAGACGATCCGGAGCCTCGGAACGGCGGCAAGAATCTTCTTGGAGATCACGTCCGTGATGAGCGTGATCGCCGCGTCCTTGTCCTTCAGCTTCCGCAGCAGCTGCGCCGGGCGGACCGGCGCGTCCTTCTGGTTGCTCTCCACGTCGAACCGCGCCGCCAGGGCATCCAGCGCCTCCTGCGAAATCCGCTGCGTCACCAGCACCTTCGGTTTCACGCCTGTCCTCGCTGAACAAGTGCGAACACGTCACGTAGCCACAGAGACACGGAGAACACAAAGGTCAATCTATTCTTTGGAACAAGATCAACCCCCGTGATCTCTGTGCCTCTGTGGCTACGTGATGTGATCACGGCAGCACCGGCGGGACGTACGGCAGCGTATAGTTGAGAATCCACACTAAAAACAGCACCGTCGGCACGTGGATCGCGAACTGCAGCGCCGAGTAGCCGACGATATCGCGCGCCTTGAGGCCGAGGATGCCGAGCAGCGGCAGCATCCAGAACGGGTGGATAAGGTTGGCCAGGGCCTCCGTGGCGTTGTAAGTCTGCACGGTCCATCCCAGGTGGACGTGCAGCGTCCGGGCGGCGTCGAGCATGTACGGGGCTTCGATCAGCCACTTGCCTCCGGCCGAGGGCACGAAGAGTCCCAGAAACGCCGAGTAGACGCCGACGAGCACGGGGTAGGTGTGCTGCGTGGACACGTCCACGAAGAAGTGCGCCATGTGCCGCGCCAGCCCCGACTCGGTCATCATCCGCACCATTCCGGCGTACATCGGGTACTGCACGAGAACGCCCGCGACCGACGGCACCGCCGCGGCGATGGACTTCACGAACGAGCGTGGCCGCCAGTGCAGCAGGATGCCCGCGATGAGGAACAGAAAGACGTAGTGATTGAGCTCGAGGATGACGGACGCGCCCTTCGACGCCACCTCCGTGCCGAGATACGCCAGGCCGAACGTGCCGACCACGAGGCTCAGCAGCGGGCTGTGTTCCAGCCACTCGCCGGGCTTCTCGGGCTTGTCATCAGCGACGACGATGGCTTCGTAGCGGACGCCCATGTCGGCCATGCTGCGCGCGCGGCTCTCGGCCGGAGCGGAGTAATACGAGATCGTCATCGACATCACGACGATCACGCCGGCGGTCAGGAGGCTTTGCCAGAGCAGAAGCGTCTGGCTCAGCGGGATGACGCCGCTGATCGCGAGAATCGACTGGGGCAGCGATCCCGGCGCGGCCATGATCAACGCTGCGGACGAAGACAGGCCCAACGCCCACACGCTGCCGATGCCCAGGTACGCCGCCGCACCAACCGCACGGTAGTCGGCCCCGCGCACCCGGTGGGTGACTTCGCGCGCCAGCAGGCCGCTGATGATCAGGCTGAAGCTCCACGAAATCAGCGACGACAGCATCGAGAAGAGCGCGACGAAGGCGACGGCACCTCGACCCGTTTTCGGCACCTCCGCCAGCCGGCAGACGATGCGGTATACCGGCGGCGCTGTGGCAACCGAGTAGCCCGTGATGATGATCAGGGTCATCTGCATCGTGAAGTTGACGAGGTCCCAGAACCCCGCGCCGAACCACGCCGCGGATTGAACAGGCGAGTTGCCGGCCGCGACGCTGGCGAGGAAGACGAGGACGACGGCCACGAGCGCCAGCGCGAACGCGTCGGGAAACCAGTGCTCGAACCAGTCGGACAGGCGGAGGCCCGCCGACGCGAGCCACGAACCGCCGGATCGATCGGAGTCCGTCATCAGGATGCGCATGATATCAAACGGCTCGGATCGGTATAATCCGGTCGATGACGCGCGCAGCGAAGCTCGCGGTTCTGCCGCTCGTGCTCGGAGCGGCGGTCGCCGCGCAGTCGCCGCAGGTCCGGTTTCCCGATCCCGACATCGGCGTCACGACCCTCAACGCGCGCGCGCGGGCGCAGCGCGCGTCGGTCGATCGCTTCAAGGTCGTCTACGATTTCCAGTTCACCGATCGCGTCAAGGAAAGCGGCATCACGTTCGTCCACCACGTCGTGGACGACGCCGGCGTCGCACTACAAGCCCGTGCACTACGACCACGGCAACGGCATCGCCGTCGGCGGACGTCGACGGCGACGGCCTGCCGGACATCTACTTCACCAATCAGATCGGCGGCAACCAGCTCTGGAAGAATCTCGGCGGCGGCCGGTTTGCCGGAACATCACGAAGGACGCCGGCGTCGCGCTCGCCGACCGGATCAGCGTCACCGCGTCGTTCGCGGACATCGACAACGACGGCGACCAGGATCTGTTCGTGACGACGGTGCGCGGAGGCAACGTGCTGTTCGAGAACGACGGCCACGGCCAGTTTCACGACATCTCGAAGGCGGCCGGCGTCGACTACGTCGGCCACTCGTCGGGCGCGGTGTTCTTCGACTTCGACAACGACGGCCTGCTCGATCTGTATCGTCTGCAACGTCGGCCACTACACGAGCGAACGAGCGGGGCCGAGGCGGCGCGTTCGTCGGCCTGATCGGACGGATTCTCCGGCCACCTGCACCCCGACCGGTCCGAGACCGCGATCCTCTACAAGAACCTCGGCGGCCAACGGTTCAAGGACGTCACGAAGGAGATGGGCCTCGGCGACGCCGGCTGGAGCGGCGATGCCAGCGTCGCCGATCTGAACGACGACGGCTTTCCCGACCTCTACGCGCTCAACATGCAGGGGTCCAACCACTACTTCGAGAACCAGGGCGGCAAGACGTTCGTCGACAGGACGCCGCAGGTGTTCCCGCGCACCTCGTGGGGCGCGATGGGCATCAAGTTCTTCGACTACGACAACGACGGCCGTCCCGATCTGCTCGTCACCGACATGCACTCGGACATGAGCCTGGACGGTCGGGCCCGAGCGCGAGAAGCTCAAGTCGCGGATGGAGTGGACCACGGACTTCCTGCAGGGCGACGAGCACGAAGTTCATCTTCGGCAACGCGTTCTTCCACAATCTCGGCGCGTCGAGGATCGAGGAGATCTCCGATCGCGCTGGGCGTCGAGAACTACTGGCCGTGGGGCCCGAGCGTCGGCGACCTGAACGCCGACGGCTGGCAGGACGTGTTCATCGCCTCGTCGATGGACTACCCGCACCGCTACGGCATCAACTCGCTGCTGCTCAACAATCGCGGCGAGAGGTTCCTCGACAGCGAGTTCATCCTCGGCATCGAGCCGCGCCGCGGCGGCCGCACGCATACGCCGCTGGTTCGACGTCGACTGCTCGGCTGCCGGCCTGGCCGGCCAGCGATGGAGCCCTGCAAGGGCCGACCGGGCAAGATCACGGTGATGGCGCCGCTCGGCACGCGATCGTCGGTCATCTTCGACCTCGACCAGGACGGCGATCTCGACATCGTCACCAACGACTTCAACTCCGAGCCGCAGATGCTCGTCAGCAACCTGGCCGCAGCGCCGCTCCGTGCACTGGCTGGGCGTGGCGCTCGCCGGCACGGCGTCCAACCGCAACGGGCTCGGCGCGACGGTGCGCGTGTCCGTCGGGCGGCCGTGTGCTGACGCAGTGGCACGACGGCAAGTCGGGCTATCTCTCGCAGAGCGTCCTGCCGCTGTATTTCGGGCTGGGCGACGCCGCCACCATCCAGAGCGTCGAGATCCTGTGGCCGTCAGGCCGGACGCAGGTCCTGATCTCGGGGCTCACACCCAATACGACGCTGCGCGTGACCGAACCCGGGCCGCCGCGCCCCCGCTAGCAGACGAACTCGTGACACCGCTCCTCGAGATGCGCGGGATCTCCAAGGCCTTTCCGGGCGTCCGCGCGCTGGAAGACGTCTCGCTCGGCGTTCAGGCGGGCGAAGTGCACTTCCTGCTCGGGCAAAACGGCGCCGGCAAGTCCACGCTCATCAGGATCCTGTGCGGAGCGCATCGGGCGGACACGGGCGAGATCCTGGTTGACGGCGTACCGGTGCGCCTGCGATCGCCCGCCGACGCCCGCAAGCTGGGCATCGCGGTCATCTTCCAGGAGTTCTCGCTCGTCCCGTATCTCAACGTCGCGCAGAACATCTATCTCGGCCGCGAGCCCCGCGGCGTGCTGCCAGGCACCGTCGACGACCGGCGGATGCACGCCGAGGCCCGCCGCCTGCTGGACGCGCTTGGCCTGGATCTCGATACGCGCACGCTCGTCCACGAGCTCGGTATCGCGCAGCAGCAGGTGGTGGAGATCGCCAAGGCGCTCTCGCAGAACGCGCGCATCCTCGTCATGGACGAACCGACGGCGGCGCTGTCGGATCGGGAAATCGAGCGGCTCTTCGATCGCGTCCGGACGCTCAAGGCGACCGGCGTGGCCGTCATCTACATCTCGCACCGGCTCCAGGAAATCGCATCGATTGCCGACCGCGTGACCGTGCTCCGCGACGGGCGAAGCGTCGCGTCGATGGCGCCGGCCGATGGAACGGTCGACGAGCTCGTGCACCTCATGCTGGGACGGGCCGTCGAGACGACGTACCGATCGCGGTTCTGCGAGCGGCCGGGCGACGTCGTCCTGGCCGTGGACGATGTCTCAGCGGAAAACGGTGTGCGGGCGGCGACGTTGACGGTGCGTGCCGGCGAAGTCGTCGGCCTGGCCGGCCTGGTCGGCGCCGGCCGGACCGAGCTCGCGCGCGCCATCTTTGGAGCGGACCGCGTGATTCGCGGGAGCGTGACCGTCGACGGCAGGCCGCTGCGCGGCGGACCGGTGGGGGCTGTGCGGGCCGGCGTTGGCCTCGTTCCCGAAAATCGCAAGGCAGACGGCCTGGCGCTGACGCGATCGGTGCAGGACAACGTGCTCCTGGCCGGGCTCCGGAAGCTGTTTCCATCGGGCTGGTACGACGCGTCCCGGGCGGCTCGCGCGGCCAGCCAGGTGATTGCGCGCCTCCGGATCGCGACGCCCGTCGCCCGCCCGGCTCACGCGGTACCTGAGCGGCGGAAACCAGCAGAAGGTGGTCGTGGGGAAGTGGTTCGTGGCCGGATCGCGGTTCTTCATCTTTGACGAGCCGACGCGCGGCATCGACGTCGGCGCCAAGGCCGAGATCTACGCGGTCATCGAGCAGCTGGTGGCCGACGGCGCGGCCGTGCTGATGATCAGCTCCGAGCTGGCCGAAGTCGTCGCGGTCTGCGACCGCGCGTATGTCATGCGGGACAAGACGATCGTCGGCGAGCTGGGCCGGCGCGAGCTGACCGAGAGCCGGATTCTGACGCTGGCGATGCACCATGCGTAACGTTCGTCACGTCCCCGGGATCGGCTACCTGCTCGTCGTCCTGCTGATCGTGTTTTCCGTCGCCGGATCCGGGTTCGCGACGGCTGCCAACGCGCTGAATATCGGCGTCCAGTCGGCGGTGCTGCTGCTGCTGGCGCTGCCGATGACGCTCGTCATCATGAGCGAGGGCCTCGATCTGTCGATGGGCGCGGTCCTGAGCCTGGCGGGCGTCGTCCTGGCGACGCTGCTGACGAACGGGCGCCCGCTACCGGTGGCGCTTGCCGCGGCCGTCGGTGTGGGCGCCGCGTTCGGCCTCGACGAACGGACTCCTCGTGGTCAGCCTCGGCCTGCCGCCGTTCGTGGCGACGCTTGGCACCCTCGGCATCGCCCAGGGACTCGCGCTCGTCGCCACCGGCGGCCAGAGCGTCGTGGGCATCGGTGACGCGCTGCCGGCGCTCTACGAGAGCCGGGTGCTCGGCATTCCGTTCTCGATCGTCATCGCGCTCGGCGGCGTTTGCCGCGTTCCGGTTCGCGCTGCGGCGCACCCGGTGGGGCGCCTACGTGTCGGCGATTGGCGGCAACCGTGAGGCGCTGGTGCTCGCGGGCGTGAGCGCGAATCGCTATCACGTCGCCATTTACGTGCTGGCAGGGGCGATGGCGGGGTTCGCCGCGCTGCTGCTCACGGGCCGCATGAGCTCCGGCCATCCCACGGCTGCGATCGGCATGGAGTTCGACGCCATCGCGGCCGTCATCGTCGGCGGCACGTCGTTCGAGCGCGGCAAAGGCAAGTCTCGGCGGGCACGCTTGTCGGCGTCGTCACCATCGGCGTGCTGAAGAACGGCCTCAACGTGCTCGAGGTCGCATCGTCTTTGCAGGTGGCCAGCATCGGCGTCCTGACGATCGTCGCTCTCGTGATCGAATCGTTCGTTCAGCCTGCCGCGCGGCGTGCGTGGAGATCGGCGTGAAAACGCTGGCGTATCGCCTGACTGCGGTCGCGCTCATCGCGGCGGCGCTGTCACTCACGACCGAATCGTTCCTCACGCTGCCGAACGTGCTGAACGTCTTCCGTCAGGCGAGCCTGACGTTCCTCATTGCGTCAGGGCTGACCCTCACGATCCTCACGGCCGGGCTGGATCTGTCGGTCGGCGCGAACGTCGGTCTGTCAGCGTGCCTGGCGGCGACGGTGATGCAGTCCTCAGGCTCGGTGGCGCTCGGCGCCGCAACGGGGCTGGTCTTTGGCGCCGCGGTCGGCGTGGTCAACGGCCTGATGGTCACGCTGCTGCGGCTGCCGCCGTTCATCGCGACCTACGGGATGCTGTGGACCCTGAATGGTTTCACGTACTGGTTCATGGGCGGCGACACGATCCACGGGTTCTCGCCGGGATTCCGCGCGCTCGGCAGCGGCTACTGGCTGGGCGTGCCGATTCCGATCTACCTGATGCTGGCGTTCCTGCTCGCTGGCGCGATCTTTACGCGCTACACTACCCTCGGCCATGACGTCTACGCCATCGGGGCCAATCGCGAGGCGGCGCGTCTCTCCGGCGTGCCGGTGCGGTCGCGGATCAACCTCGTGTATGTCCTGAGCGGGGCGATGGCCGGGCTCGCCGCCGTGGTTTACCTGGCGCGGCTCAACTCCGCCGAAGCCGATATCGGCGAGCCTCTGACCTTGCCGGCGATCGCCGCCGTCCTCATCGGCGGGACGTCGCTTTTCGGCGGCACCGGCAGCCTCCTCGGCACGCTGGTGGGGGCGCTGACGCTGACGCTGGTCGTGAACGGCATGAACCTGCTGGCCGTGGACGCGAGCTGGCAGCCCCTCGTCACCGGTATGATCGTGCTGCTGGCGGTGTGGATCGACGTCGTCACCCGGCAGCGAGCCGAGGCGAACGCATGAACATGATCGGAAATTATCAAACGCAGAGATCGCAGAGATCGCGGAGTTTTAATGGGTTTCTGATCTCTGCGATCTCCGCGATCTCTGCGTTGATCGTCGTGATCGTGATTCGCATCGGCTCGTCTGATGGCCGATGGCGAACGAATCGCCGTGTTCACGAAGAATCAGACCAACCCGTACTTCCAGATGCTCCGTCTGGGCGCGGACAACGCCGCGAAACAGATGAACGCGCGGGTAACGCACTACGTGCCGACGCGGCCCGACAGCATTCCCGATCAGATGAGCCAGATTGAAGACGTCATCACGAAGCGGCCCGACGCGGCCGTGTTCGTGCCCGTCGACTTCAAGGCCGTGGCGCCGGGCCTGCTGAAGATGAACGCCGCGAAGATCCCGGTTGTGAACGTCACCGACCGCGTCGAGAAGGGCGACATCGTCACGTTCGTCGGGCTGGACGACTACAACGTTGGCCTCGCGACGGCCCGGTACCTGTTCAAGAAGATGAACGGCGCCGGCGGCATCATCATCCTCGAAGGCGTCCGCGGCGTCCAGACGAGCTCGGAGCGGCTGCGCGGCTTCAAGAAGGCGCTCGAGGAATTTCCCAACGTGAAGCTCCTGGCGGCGCAGCCCGCCAACTATCAGCGCCTGGCCGCGCTGACCGTGACGGAGAACCTGATCCAGCGTCATCCGAACATCAACGGCGTGCTCGCGGCCAACGATTCGATGGCGCTCGGCGCGCTCGAAGCGTTCGACGGCGCCAACCGGAAAGTGCTCGCCGTCGGCATCAATGGCACGAAGGAAGCGATGGACGCCATCAAGGCGGGCCGCCTTCTCGCGTCAGGGGACAACAACGGGTTCATCCAGGGCTGTGTCGGAACCATGGCCGCGATTCGGCGGCTGAGAAACCTTCCTGTCCCGAAAGAAGTCGTGTTTCCCGCGACGGTCATCGACAGCACCAACTACAAGACGTACGACATTCTGGACTCACAGCGAGTGTGTCCAAAGTGGGAGACGGTCGTTAAATAGAGGCTGGGGTCTGGGGGCTGGGGGCTGGGATGAGATCTCGAATCATCGCGTGGTTGGGCGTGCTGTTCCTGACGGCGGTCCCGATGGTGGCACATCATTCGGCGGTCGCGGAATACGACCTCGAAAAGCCGGTGAGCGTGCAGGGCACGGTCACCAAAGTGGAGTGGAGCAATCCGCACATCTGGTTCTACGTCGACGTCAAGAACGCCGACGGGAGCGTGACGAACTGGGGATTCTCCGGGGGCGCACCTGGCGTGCTGCAGCGGCGCGGCATCAGCCGGACGGCGATGAAACCGGGTGACGTCGTGAAGGTGGAAGGATTTCGCGCGAAGGACGGATCGTCCAACGGTTCGGGCAACACCGTGACGTTCGAGGACGGCCGGCGCGTGTTCACGGCCATGGAAGGCTTTCAGCAGAAACCGTAGCGTCCGCCTTCAGGCGGACGGATTGTGAGGGGCGTATGACCCGATTGGCAACGCTGCTGATTGTTGCGATGACGGCGCTTGTCAGCGCCCAGCGTCCCGCGAAATCGACGGCCGCCATCCCGCGGACCGCCGACGGCAAGCCAGACTTCTCGGGCATGTGGGACAATCCGAAGCCGGCCAGCGGTCCGATGCGCGGGCCCGCCACAATCTTCGACCGCAGCAAGTTTCCGCCGTTCAAGCCGGGCGGCGAGGCGTTCTACGAGCCGCGCACCGGCGATCCCCGGCGCGACGAGCCGCGCGCGTTCTGCATGCCGTCCGGCTTCCCGTCGGCGTTTCTCGGGCCGTATCCGGTCCAGATGGTCCAGAACGCCGAAATACCTGGTGATGACGACGGAGTTCATGAGGGTCACGCGGATCATCCCGCTCGACGGCCGCCCGCACCAGGCCGACATCGAGCCGACCTACTACGGCGATTCGGTGGGCAAGTGGGAAGGCGACACGCTGGTCATCGACACCACGCGGTTCAAGCGGTGGTCGCTCGACGACAACTACTACGGAAACCCGAAAGAGTACCGGATGCACAGCGATGCCTTCCACACGATCGAGCGCATGACGCGCACCGACGTGAACACGATCAGATACGACTTCACCGTGGACGACCCCAAGATCTTCACGGCGACGTGGACGGAGAACTGGGAGTTCAAGCTTCATCCCGAATGGGAGAAGACCGGCCTCTACGAGATGGTGTGCAACGAGAACAATCGCTGTCCCGGCGGCACGTGCGCCAAGTAGATCCGCCCGATCTCGCGGAACTCCTGAAGCGCGCCGAGGGCCTCAGGCCGCTGCTCGAGCGCAATGCCGCGGCGACGGATGCGCTGAGACGGCTTCCGGACGAGATCGTGACGGCGGTCCGCGAGGCCGGCTTGTGCCGGCTGATGGTACCGAGGCGGTTCGGCGGTTACCAGACGAGCATTCGTACATACCTGGAAGTGACCGCGGAGCTGGGGCGCGGGTGCGGCTCGACCGCCTGGGTGGCGAGCCTCATCAACGTCTGCGCGTGGCTGGCGGCGCTGTTTCCCGATCGCGCGCAACGCGACGTGTGGGGCGCAAACGGCGACGCGTGGGTGGCGGGCTCGCTGGCGCCCCACGGCACCGCCGTGCCGGTCGAAGGCGGGTGGCGCGTCACGGGACGCTGGATGTGGGCGTCCGGGTGCCTGCATGCGCAGTGGGCCGCCTGCGGCATCCACATGAACAACGCTGCCGGCGAGATGACGAACTTCGGGCTGTCGCTCATGCCGATGAGCGATCTCACGATCGAAGACACCTGGTTCATGGCGGGGATGAAGGGGACCGGCAGCAACACGATCGTCGCAAAGGACGTCTTCGTCCCCGAGCACCGGTTTCTGCCGTATCCCGGCGGCGTTCCAGGGGAGCTACCGGACCGAACACACGGACGAAGCGGTCTACCGCGTGGCGCTGGTACCGGTGACGATTCTGATTCTGGCCGGCTCACAGCTCGGTGTGGCCCAGGCTGCGCTCGACCATGTCGTGGCGAAGGCGCCGACGCGCGGCGTCACGCATACGAACTTCAGCAAGCAGGCCGAATCAACGGGATTTCAGATTCTGGTGGCGGAAGCGGCGATGAAGATCGAAACGGCCCGCCTGCACGCGTTCCGCGCCGCGGACGATCTCGATGCGTACGCCGCCGGCGGCCGTCATCCCGATGTGACCGCGCGTGCGCGCGTGCGCGCCGATACGGCCCTGACCGCCAAGTACTGCCGTGAAGCCGTCGAGCAGCTCGTTTCGGCCCACGGCACGTCCAGCATGGCGGACTCGAACCCCATGCAGCGGCTCTGGCGCGACATCCACGTCGCCAGCCGCCACGCCATCACCGAATGGCAGGTCAACCTCGAGATCTACGGAAAAGCCCTGCTCGGCGTGGAACCCAACATCACGCCGCTCATCTGAGCAGAAGTAGTGCAGGCCTTTAGGCCTGCACAGCCACGGCAGGCCTGAAGGCCTGCACTACTTCTGGCTACCACGGCATTGTGCGCTTCGTGAACTGACGGCCGATTTCCGCAGCGCGCTGGTTGGCGGGGCCGATCATCACGCCTTCCTTGATCAGATCGACGACATTGTTCTGGTTCATCGAGTTGAGGAAGAAGATCTTGTTGGCCTTGCAGGCGGCGAAGACCTTGGCGCGCGCGGCGAGCATCTGCGGGTCTTTTTCGGCGACGTTGCCGGGACCGCGGACTCCCAGCGACAGCGCCATGTCGCCCGGTCCCCATTCGGCGAACGCGATGCCGGGCACCTTCAGGTTCTGCTCAGCGTTGGCGAGCGCGTACTTGTCTTCGAGCTTCAGGCCGAACAGGAGCTCGCCGTTGGGGTTGAGCGGCCAGGCGTCGGCTTTGTCTTCGTATTCCTGCTGCGAGACGCCCCAGATCTGGGCCGCGTTCGGCGTACCGTGCGCGCCGCGGCGGCCCTCGTCCACGCCTTTGCCGACGCCCTGCTTGTGGATCGGCAGGCGCGACATCTCGACGAAGGCCTTGACGGCCCCCGGCGTGTCGGCGTGCGTGAGCAGGATGCCGTGGACACCGGTCGCGAGCACCTGGCTGAACATCCACGCGTTGGCGCGGACTGCCGCTTCGTCGATGCCGTTGACGGGCACGTTGACGATCACGGCCGGCGTGCGGTGGCCGCTTTTCGTCGGGCCGCCCGCCGCCAGCCCGCGCATGTAGTCGGCGAGGCCCTTGACGTCGTACGGCGCGTGCTCCATGTCGTAGCTGATGTAGTCCGCCCACGTCTGCGCGTCGAGCTTGCCGGCCTCGAAGGTCCCTTCGGTGCCGTTGTGCGATCCCGTGTAGTAGATAGGCTGACCCGCTTCGAGCAGCTCGATCGCGCGGTTGATGTGTTTCGGCTTCGACGCCTGCGCGCCGAGGGAGACAAACGCCGCCACGGCCAGCGCCGCGGGAAGACATGCGTGCGTGATATCGAGCTTCATGTGTGTCGCTCCCAAACGCGGCCAGTATAGGCTAGTTTGCTCAACTGACAGGACGTCGTCCTGTCACCGCAAACGCGACGAAGCTCCAGCCGATAATTGCCACCGCCGCTCCGGCGCGCAGCAGCGCGGCGCCCTGCGCCGACTCCCATTCGAGAATCGTTCGCGCCCGATCGGGTCCGAAGAGCGCGGCCGCGAGTCCCTGCATGCACACCACGGCTCCGAGCGCACGTAGAATCTTTGGCGCACGAGAGGCCGAAGCACACAAGATCACGACAAGCCCCGTGGCGACGCGAACAGCGCCGGCGGCATAGAGCCCGACCGACGTCGCGAAGTACAGCCGCCGAACCGCCGTCACGGCATCGGGCGAAACGAGCCCCGCGATGCCGACGACAACGCCGAAGAGAGCCACAAGTAGCGCTGCAGATTTCACATCCCTCCTCAGGTACCTTCCCGGATTCGGCGGCTTCAAACGGCACCTGCCGTGCGTCCCGCGGCGCTGCTAGTATATGCACCGGATTCAGTCCCGGAGAGGCCTCATGTCGCAGACCCATCGTTGGACCGCCGCCATCGCATCTGTCGCCATCGTCATGGCTGCCGAGGCGATCACCGTATCTGGACAGCTGCCGATCCCGGTACAGGGACAGCGCGGCGGCCAGACGCCGCCGCAGCCCCCGCAGCCGGGTCCGCCCGGCCAGCGCGGCGGTGGCCGGGGACCGCAGCAGCCGCCCGCGCCCGACCCGCCGCCGGTGGTGTCTGCAGTCGCGACGGCGTCTCCGGAAGTAACCGGTCCGGGAAAGTTTTTCGAGACGCTGATGGAACTGAAGCCGGGCGACGACCTCGCCCACTTCGGCTACGTGACGAAGGAGTACTTCGTCAGCGGTACGGCCAACGGGGAGCCCTACAGGACGCGCATTGTCATCCGGCGGCCGGCGGACAACGCCAGGCTCAGCGGGTTGGTCCTGGCCGAATCCATGCACCCGAGCGGCAACCCGTGGATGTTTCACTTCACGCACACCTACTCGATGACGGAAGGCCACATCGGCCTCGAGATCCTGACGAGCGCGACGCAAGGCTTCACCGAGTTCAACGCCGAGCGCTACAAGGGGCTCTCGACGGCGAACGGTCAGGCCGGCGAGATCATCGCCCAGGTCGGGGCGCTGATGAAGTCCAAGCGCGCCGACAACCCGCTGGCGGGCCTGCCGATCCGCAAGATGGTGCTCGCCGGCTCCTCCGCCTCCGCCGCCGTCGTCGTGAACTACCTGCCGACTCACATGGTGCAGCGGCTCGCGGACATGTCGCCGATCTACGACGGGTTCATGCCGACGAGCAACGGCGTCAACCTGCGCATGGTCGACGTGCCGATGATTCAGGTGCCGACGATGAGGGAGGTGTTTCAGGGGAATGGCCCGACGCGTCAGGACGGCGACACGCCGGGCAACCAGTTCCGGATTTACGAGTTCGCCGGGATGGCGCACATCGATTCGCGCGACGCCGCCGCGTACTATCCCGGACCCGTGCAAGCTGCCGATCAGCAGGTTTCCGCTGGCGGCATACATGTCGGTGGCGCTCAACCATCTCTGGCACTGGCTGGACACGGGGACGGCTCCGCCGCATGCGGATCGTTACTACGTGGACTTCAACGTCGGACGGAGATGGCTCGCTCCTGGCGCTCGACGAGGCGGGGAACGTCAAGGGCGGGATCCGCAACCCGTACGTGGACGTGCCTGCCGCGAAATTCGGCGTGCCCAACTCGGGCGCCGAGCCGCCCATCAAGAACCCGCATCCCTTCATCGCCGCGCGCGGCGAGGCCGCGCAGAACCAGTTGTGCGGGCTGGCGAACTACCAGATCAATTTCACCGACGCGCAGTTGAAAAAGCTCTACAAAGACAGGAAGACGTACCAGGCGCGGGTGCAGCAGCGATACGACGAGCTCGTGAAGGAGGGCTGGGCTCTGCCGGTCTATCGATCGGTTGTGCTGGGCGACGCTGCGAAGGTGACGTTCTAGCCGGAAAGTGCGATATCAGATGTCCGGGTGCGATGTTATACTCGCCGGCCAAGAGGGGCGGGACGCATGAAGTTTTACAGTGTCTGTCTGCTGTTCCTGCTCGCCGCCGCGCCGGCTTCTGCGCAGGTTGATTTTTCCGGCGAGTGGGCACCGCGCTTCCACGAGGATCAACCCGAGCGTGTGCCCGGGCCGGAACTCGGCGACTATCTCGGCCTGCCGATCAACGACGCCGCGCGCCTGCGCGCCGACAGCTGGGACGCGTCGATGATGACGCTGCCCGAGTGGCAGTGCCGCCCGCACTCCGCCGACTACATCTGGCGCGGGCCGTCGCCGCTGACCATCCGGAAGGAAGAGAACCCGCTGACGCGCGAGATCACGGCGTTCCACGCCGAGTGGCTGCGCTCCATCGACAACGTCATCTACCTGGATGGCCGGCAGCCGCCGCCCGACGACGCCCTGCACAGCTGGGGCGGTTTCGCAACGGCGAAGTGGGAAGGCGACATGCTGACGGTCACGATCACGCATCTGAAGGAAGGCTACATCCGCCGCAACGGGATGCCGCGCAGCGACAAGGCGACCGTGACGGAACACTGGCTGCGCCACGGCGACTTCCTGACGATTGCGACGATCGTGAACGACCCCGTCTATCTCACGGAGCCGTTCATCCGCACGACCGACTATCAGCTCGATCTGCACCAGCACGTCCCGCCGTACCCGTGCGAGATGGTGCAGGAAGTCGAGCGCCCGAGGGGAGTCGTGCCGCACCATCTGTTCGGGACGAACAAGGACCTCAAGGAGTTCGCGGATCGGTACGGATTACCGTTCGACGCGACGCGCGGCGGCGCGGAAACCAGCTATCCGGAGTACCGGAAGAAGCTGAAGCAGTGGATGGGGCCGACACCGACCGCGAAGTTTCCCGGCGCAGTCAATTGATCCGCCGGCTGCTCGTCCTCGCCGTGATGATCTGCAGCGTCCGCGTTCAGGCGGACGGGCAGGACGGCCGGCTGAAGCCGGCCGCTGCGGACGCGAGCTCGCTTCGCATCCTGAAGGTGAGGGGGAACATCTCGGTGATTCAGGGCGCCGGCGCCAACATCACCGTCCTCGCGTTTCCCGAAGGCATCACGCTGGTTGATTCCGGCTCGGCGCCGATGGCCGACAAGGTGCTCGCCGCCATACGCACGCTGTCCTCGCAGCCGATTCGCTACATCATCAACACCAGCGTGACGGCCGATCATGTGGGCGGGAACGAGAAGCTGGCCGGTACGGGTTCGCAGATCACGGGCGGCAACGTATCCGGCCAGGTCGGAACCGACGGCGCCGAGATCATCGCGCACGAGCACGTGCTCGAGCGGATGATCGCGCGCACCGTGCAGCCGCCGGTGCCGATCCGCGCGACGCCGCAGACGACGTATCACACGGACCAGTTGAAGCTGAGCACCGTCTACCACGGCGACGGCATTCAGGTGTTTTACATGCCCGCGGCGCACACTGACGGCGACAGCGTCGTGTACTTCCGTCACAACGACGTGATCGCGGCCGGCGACGTGTTCGATACGACCGGCTACCCGATGATCGATCTCGAGCGGGGCGGCAGCATCGACGGCGTGGCCGAGGCGCTGAACCGGATCCTCGACATCGCCTTTCCCGACTTCCGCCTCGAGGGCGGTACGCTCGTGATCCCCGGACACGGCCGCATCTGCGATTCCGCGGACGTCGCCTACTACCGCGACATGGTGACCATCGTGCGCGACCGTGTGCAGGACATGGTGAAGAAGGGCCTGACACTCGACCAGGTGAAGGCCGCGCGGCCTACGCGGGACTACGACCCGCGGTACGGATCGACATCAGGGGCGTGGACCACTGACATGTTCGTCGAAGCCGCGTACAAGAGCCTCAGCGTCAGGAAACCGTGAGCCTGCGCGCGCGGTCATCCGTAGGGCGGGGCTTTCAGCCCCGCCGGCGCGGCCCTGAAAGGGCCGCGCTACTTGTCCTGCTGCTGTCGGTCTCCGCGGCCGCACAGCGGGGGCCTCAGCCCGCGAAAGACGCGGCTCCGATCGACCTGACCGGCTACTGGGTGTCCGTCGTCACCGAAGACTGGCGGTACCGGATGGTGACGCCGGCACGAGGCGATCATCCGAGCGTCCCGCTCAATGCGGCGGGTAACGCGCTGGCGAACAGCTGGGATCCGGCGAAGGACGAAGCCGGCGGGGACGCGTGCAAGGCGTACGGCGCGGCCGGCGTGATGCGTGCGCCGGGACGGCTCCGCGTCACCTGGCAGGACGAGGGCACGCTGAAGATCGAAACGGAGGCCGGTACGCAGACGCGGCTCCTGCGGTTTGTTCCGGCCGGCGCACCGCCGTCTGACACGCCGTCACTGCAGGGCAACTCCGGCGGCGCAGTGGGAGTTTGCGGGCGGCGCACGAGGCGGCCGCGGCCGCGCGCAGGGCCCCCCCGGCGCCGGGCAAGGCAACCTGAAGGTCGTCACCACCCGTATGCGGCCCGGTTATCTCCAGAAAAACGGTGTACCCTACAGTGGCAACGCGGTGCTGACCGAGTACTTCAGCCGGACGCTCGAGCCGAACGGCGACTCGTGGTTGATCCTCACGTCGATCGTCGACGATCCGCAGTATTTGACCGGGCCGTTCATTCGAAGCACCCACTACAAGAAGTTGCCGGACACGAACACGACGTGGGAGCCGGAACCGTGTTCGGCGCGATAGGAACAGTCGGCAGTCGGCGGTCGCAGCAGTCGAGGAGCGAGACCATGAAACAGATGCTTGTAGTCGGGTCGATGCTGGCGGGCCTTGTCGCCTGCTCCTCCAACGCGAACGCGGCGACGTGTGAAAGCCTCGCCTCGCTCACGCTGCCGGACGCGAAGATCACGGTGGCACAGCCGGTGGCGGCCGGCGCGTTCGAAGTCCCGGGCGCCCGGGGCGGCCGCGGAAACGCCATGACGGATCTGCCGGCGTTCTGCCGCGTCGCGGCGACGCTGACGCCGTCCACCGATTCCGACATCAAGATCGAGGTCTGGCTGCCCTCGGCGAACTGGAACGGCAAGTTCCAGGCGGTGGGCAACGGCGCGTGGAACGGCGCGATCGGATACGCCGGCGATGGCCGACGCCCTGCGGCGCGGTTACGCGACCAGTTCGACCGACACGGGACACGCCGGCGGCAGCGCGAACTTCGCGCTCGGCCATCCGGAAAAGCTGATCGACTTCGCCTACCGCTCCGAGCACGAGATGACCGTCAAGGCCAAGGCGCTCGTCAGCGCGTTCTACGGCAACGCGCCGAAATACTCCTACTGGAACGGCTGCTCGGCGGGTGGACGGCAGGCGCTGAAGGAAGCCCAGATGTTCCCCGGCGACTTCGACGGGATCATCGCCGGCGCGCCGGGGCTCGACTGGTCGGGACGTTCGGCGCAGGCCGTCAAGGTCGCGCAGGCGCTGCAGAAGGAAGAGGCGCGGCTCACGCCGGCGAAGCAGCAGGTGCTGCACGCCGCCGTGCTGCAGGCGTGCGACGCGCTCGACGGCGCGAAAGACGGGCTGATTGAAAATCCGGTCGCGTGCAAGTTCGATCCGAAAGTCGTCGAGTGTCCAGCCGCCGATGGCCCCACGTGCCTGACGCCCGCGCAGGTCGCCACAGCGCGCCTCCTGTACGCGCCGACCGTTGTGGGGAACCGCGAACTGGCGGGCCTCGCCTACGGCAGCGAGCTTGGCTGGACCGATCAGGGCTGGTCCGCCTCGGCGCGCGCGACGGGACTCGATCACTATCGCTTCGTCGTGTTCAAGGATCCCGCGTGGGACATCGATCGGTTCAACCACGCCGCCGACATCGCGCGCATCGACGAGGGTGAAAGCGCGTTGCCCAATGCCAGCGATCCGAACCTCAAGGCGTTCTTCGATCGCGGCGGCAAGCTGCTGCAGTATCACGGCTGGGCCGATCCCCAGATTTCCCCGCTGAACAGCGTCACGTATTTCAAGCGCGTCGTTGCCGCGCTCGGCGGGCCATCGAAAATCGACTCGTCGTATCGCCTGTTCATGGCGCCAGGCATGGCGCACTGCGGCGGCGGCGAAGGGCCGAACGACTTCGACAAGGTCGCCCCGCTCGAAGCCTGGGTGGAGACAGGCAAGGCTCCCGGTTCGATCGTCGCGTCGCACTCGACAACGGGCAAGGTCGATCGCACGCGCCCGCTGTGCCCGTACCCGCAGGTCGCCCAGTACAAAGGAAGCGGCAGCATGGACGAGGCCGCGAACTTCGCCTGCCGATGAGAGCCCGATGAAAGCCCCGATGAAAGCTACCACCTCAACGCTCGCGAACGCCGCGTACGGCATCGTCCGCCGCCGCTTGTTGCGGGGACAGCTGTCGCTCGGGCAGGCTGTGTCACGGCGCAAGCTCGCCGCCGAACTGGGCATGAGCTTCCTCCCGGTGTCCGAGGCGCTGCTGCGCCTGGAATTCGAGGGGCTCCTCGAGAGTCGCCCGCGCGCCGGCACCCGGGTTCGTATTCCGTCCGCCGACGACGTGCATGGGCACTACCTGGTGCGGGAAACCCTCGAAGTCCAGGCCGCGAAGTTGTTCGCCGAGGTCGCATTGAAATCGGAGCGCCAGGCGCTGCAGGCGGCTTGCCGCGCGCGTCGACCGGATGTCGCAGCTGGCCGACCGCCGGCTGTACCTCGGCGTGCACTTCGAATTTCACCGCCGCATCGCCGAAGGCGGCAGATGTCGGGTGCTGTCGGCCGCGATCGAACAGACGAACGCGCTGTCGTCCACGTGGTTCTGCGTGTTCCCGCGCCCCACGGCGGCGCGGGCCCCGAGGCGTCATCAGGATCTCGCGAAGGCCCTGGCCTCCGGCACGCCGGCGCAGGCGGCTGCCGCCATGCGGCAGCACGTCAGGTGGAGCCGCCGTGAAGCGCTCGAACGGCTGAAGCCGTACTTCGAGCTTCGCAAGTCGAGCGGCCGGACGTTCTCCCGGAGCGCGAAACGGGTCTTCCATTGAAAGGAGACGACGACAGCATCTCGCGGCGCGAGCTGCTGAAGCGGGCCGGCGCGGCCGCGTTCGTCCCCGTCGGCGCGCTCGTCTCAGTCGCGCGGCCCGCAGCAGCGCCGCTCTCTCAAGGTCCCGCATCCATCACCCGGCAGCCGCTCGAAACGCTGACGATCGCGGAAGCCGATGCGCTCGAAGCGATCTGCGCCCGGCTGATTCCCACCGACGAGAACGGCCCCGGGGCGGCTGAGGCGCGCGCGGCGCACTACATCGATCGCGCGCTCGGCGGCACGTTGAAATCGTCGCGGCAGGCCTACGCGTCGGGACTGGCGGCGCTCGACGCCTACGCCACTTCGTCAAGAGGCGCGCGATTCGCCGCGCTTGTCCCGGCGGATCAGGACCGCGTGCTCCAGGACGTCGCCGGCGGTAACGCACCGGGACTTCCGAGCGGGACATTCTTCAATCTGGTTCGCGCCCACACCATCGAGGGGACGTTCGGCGATCCCTACTACGGCGGAAACGCCGGCTTCGTCGGCTGGGATCTCATTGGTTATCCGGGCGTCCGCACGATCGTGAACGCGGACGAGCAGCGTCTCGGGTCGGCCGCCAGGGCCAACCACAAGTCCGCGTACGACTACCCGATGTTCACCCGGGCGCGGGACTAGGAACGCGATCCGTCATGCCGACGAGGCTGAAGGACACCGACGTCGCCATCATCGGCCTTGGCGCGGCCGGCGGTGTCGCCGCGTGGCCGCTCGCGCAGGCGGGCCTTCAGGTCGTCGGCCTCGAAGCCGGCACGTGGCTGACAAAGAACGACTTCGCGCCGGACGAACTGCGCAACAACTACCGCGAGTGGCCGCAGGCGGTGCAGAAGGCCCAGCACGAGGTGCCGACGCAGCGCGTGAGCGCCGGCGCGCCCACGCTGCGTGCCGCCACGCATCCGATGATGAACGCCGTCGGCGGCACGACGCTGCACTACTGGGCGCAGAGCTGGCGGCTGAACCCGTGGGACTTCAAGGTCGTCAGCGAAACGACGCGCCGCTACGGCGCGTCGCGCATCCCGAAAGGCTCGACGGTCGAGGACTGGCCGTTCGGCCTCGACGAGCTCGAGCCCTACTACGACAAGGTCGAGTACGAGATCGGCGTGTCCGGCCAGGCCGGCAACATCCGCGGCCGCATCGATCCGCCGCGGCAACATCTTCGAAGGTCCGCGCGCGCGCGAGTATCCGATGCCGCCGCTGCGCGGCTGCGGGTTTCACCGACATGATGGCGACGGCTGCCGCCGGCCTCGGCTGGCATCCGTTTCCGGGGCCGGCCGCCATCAACTCGCGGACGTATCAGGGCCGTTCCGCCTGCATGTATCACGGCTTCTGCAACAAGGGCGGCTGCCACGTGGACGCGAAGAACTCGCCCGCGGTGACGACGATCCCGAAGGCGCAGAAGACAGGCCGCCTGCAGGTCGTCACGCGCGCGCACGTCACGACGATCGAAGTGGACCGCGAGGGCCGCGTGACCGGCGTGACCTACGTCACCGACGGCATCGAGTACTTCCAGCCGGCGAAAGTGGTGCTGCTCGCCAGCTACACCTACGAGAACACGCGGACGCTGCTGCTGTCGAAGTCCGTCGCGTATCCAAACGGCTTGTCCAACAATCACGGCCAGGTCGGCCGGCACTACTTCAGCCACAACCAGCAGGCCGGCGTGACCGCGTTGTTCCCGCGGAATCTCAACACCTGGTACGGCCTGCCGGCGCAAGGCATGGGCGTCGACGACTTCGCCGACGACAACTTCGATCACGGCCGCGCTCGACTTCATCGGCGGCGGCAACCTGTGGGTCTACTCGGATCGGCGTCCGATCGTCGCTGCGTCGATGAACACCTTCGGCAAGGCGCCCGCCTGGGGTTCGGCGTGGAAGGCGTTCATCAAGGAAAACGCCGACCGGACGAACACGGCATACCTGCAGAAGACCACGTTGCCGTACGAGGACAACTACCTCGACCTCGATCCCGTCGTCAAAGACCCGCTCGGCCTGCCGGTGTGCCGGATCACGGCCAACTACAAGGACAACGAAGCGAGGGTCGCGGCGTTCATTCAGGACAAGATGGACGCGTGGTATCGAGCGGCAGGGGCGATCGAGGTGCTGCGCGGCCCGCTCGGTGTCATGGGGCCGACGACGCATGCGTACGGCGGCACCCGCATGGGCGACAACGCCGACACGAACGTCGTCAATCGCTGGGGTTTTTCGCACGAGGCGCCGAACCTGGGCGTTCTTGGTGCGTCGGTGATGGGCACGAGCGGCGCGCGGAACCCCACTCTTACGGCCCAGGCGCTCGCCTGGCGGACGGCCGAGCACCTGGTGAACAATTGGAAGACGATCGCGAAGTGAGAGGTGCAGCCATGAACAACAAGCGAATGCTCGGCGCGCTGGTGGTCGTACTCCTGATCGTTCTCGGGTGCCGCGGCGGCGCGAGCGCCCAGGGGCGCCGCGTCAGCCCGCACGAAACGACGATGGCGACGGTTGACGGGTCGTCGATGTTCATCGAGTACGGCCGGCCGTCCATGCGGGGCCGGACGATTTTCGGCAGCCTGGTGCGATACGACGAAGTCTGGTGCCCCGGCGCAGACGAGGCCACGATGCTGTCGACGAGTCGTGCGCTCAAGCTGGGATCCCTCGCCGTGCCGGCGGGGGAGTACTCGCTCTGGATGGTGCCGAGCGAAGGGACGTGGACCCTGATCCTCAACAAGGACGCGCATACCTTCCACACGAACCACCGCGCGTCGCGGGACCTCGGGCGTGTCGATCTCAAGAAGCAGGCCCTGTCGTCGCCCGTCGAGCAGCTGACGTTCGCCATCGAGTCGAACGCGCCGCGCCCCGGCGGGCGCATCGTGATGACGTGGGCCGACACCGAGGTCTCGGCGCCCTTTCTGGTGGGCGAGTAACCAGGTGTAACATGGTGTCCGCGAAGGGGAACCGCGACATGCTTCGATCGGTGAGATGGGTGGTCCTGGCGGGCGTCGCGCTGACGCTGTCGCCGGCGGCCGTGTTCGCGCAGATGGACCTCACGGGCGCCTGGGCGCCGCGCTTTTCCGAGGACTTTCCCGAGCGCATTCCCGGGCCCGAGCTAGGTGATTACGTCGGCCTGCCGATCACCGACGGGGCCCGGCAGTGGGCGCTCAGCTGGGATCCCTCACGCCTGACGCTGCCCGAGCACCAGTGTCAGGTGCATGTCGCTCCGTATATCTATCGCGGACCCATGCAGGTGCGCATCTGGGAAGAGCGCGACCCGGACACGCAGCAGCTCATCGCCATCAAGAACTACATCAGCACGTTCGAGCAGACCCGCACCATCTGGATGGACGGTCGGCCGCATCCGCCGGAGTACGCCGCGCACACCTGGGAAGGGTTTTCGACGGGGCGGTTCGAGGGTGACATGCTCACCGTCACCACCACGCACATCAAGCAGGGATGGGTGCGCCGCAACGGCCTGCCCGAGAGCGATCGGGCCGTGCTCAGCGAGCACTTCATCCGTCATGGCAACAACCTGACGCACATCTCGATCGTGACCGATCCCGTCTACCTTACCGAGCCGCTCATCAAGACACAGGACTTCACGCTGATGGATCGCACGCAGTTCGGCGTGGGCGCGTGGTTGTGGCCGTGCGAGTACGTGGACGAAATCGCGAACCGTCCCCAGGGCGTCGTGCCGCATTACCCGATCGGGAAGAATCCGGCCGTGAAGGAGTTCCTCGATCGCTACCAGCTGCCGCTCGATGCGGCGATGGGCGGCGCGAAGACGATGTACCCCGAGTACCAGTTGGAGCTGGAAAAGGCCAAGGCGAAGTGAAGTTCGCGACGTACGGGCTGCTGTCCGCCCTGGCCATCTTTTCGTCCGCGCGCGCCGACGCTGCCGGGTGCGAAAGCCTGGCTGCGTTGTCGCGGCCGCATACGGCGATCACGCTGGCTCAGACGGTCGACGCGGGGCAGTTCACGCCGCCGGCGGGACGCGGCCCCGGTCGCGGCGCGAATCCTTTCGCGCCGCTCCCGGAGTTCTGCCGCGTCGCGGCGACGCTGACGCCGGCGACCGATTCGGAAATCAAGATCGAAGTCTGGCTGCCTGCGAACTGGAACGGCAAGCTGCAGTCCGTGGGTAACGGCGCCTGGGCGGGCACTCTCAGCTACCCCGCGATGGCGACCGCGGTCGCGGCCGGCTACGCCGCGGCGAGCACCGATACGGGCCACGCAGGCGGCAACGCCAACTTCATCGTCGGTCATCCCGAGAAGCTCGTGGATTTCGAAGAACGCGCCGTTCACGAGATGACGGGCGCCGCCAGGGCCATCGCGGATGCGTTCTACGGCCGCGCGCCGCGACGCGCGTACTTCAACGGCTGTTCCACCGGAGGCCGCCAGGCGCTGACCGAAGTGCAGCGGTATCCGGCGGACTACGACGCCATCATCGCGGGCGCGCCGGCCAACTTCGCGAAACGCCAGACGTTCGGGCAGATCTGGCTCTGGCAGGCGACGCACAAGGACGCCGCGAGCATGCTCACGGCGGAGTCGTACCAGGTGCTGCACAAGGCGGCACTCGAGTCGTGTGATGCCCGCGACGGCGTCAAGGACGGCGTGATCGAGAACCCATCGCGCTGCGAGTTCGATCCCAAGGTGACGCTTTGTAAGGAAGGCAGCACGACCGGCTGCCTGACGGCGCCCCAGGTCGAGGCGGCGAAAAAGATCTACGCGGGCGCGTCGAACACTCACACGCACGAGGCCCTCTATCCCGGCCTGCAGCCCGGAAGCGAACTCGGCTGGGGAAGCTCGGTGGCCGCGCAACCGGTCGGCTATGCGACCGACTTCTTCAAGTACATCGTCTTCAAAGACGAGAAGTGGGAGCCCGCGCAGCTGAACTTCGACACCGATGTGGCGCGGACTGACAAGACGCCGACCGGGCTCAACGCCGTCGACGCGGACCTCACGACATTCATCGCGCGCGGGGGCAAGCTGCTGATCTACCACGGCTGGTCCGACCCGGGCATCCCTCCGCAGAACGCGATCAACTACTACCAGAGCGTGCTGGCGGCCACGCCCGACAAGAAAGCGGCCCGGGACTCGATCCGCGCGTTCATGGTTCCCGGTATGGGGCACTGCGGCGGCGGCGAGGGGACGAGCACGTTCGACATGGTGGCGGCCGTGGATCAATGGGTCGAGTCCGGGGTTGCCCCGGAACGGATCCCGGCGGCCCGCACGATCGACGGGCAGGTCGTGCGGACGCGGCCGCTGTGTGCGTATCCGAAAACCGCGGTGTACAACGGAACCGGCAGCACCGACGACGCGGCGAATTTCGTGTGCAAGTGACAGGCCTGCACTACTCCGGAGAGTCTTGATGCCTCATCGCCAGTCCGTCGCCGCGGTTGCCGCTGCGTGCGCTGTCGCCGTAGCGGTCGCGCGCGCGCAGCAGCCGGCGTCGATCACGGTCACCGGTCCCGTGGCGCTCACGAGCGCGCCGCGCGACGCCTCGCACGGATACCCCTTCAACGCGTCGACGCTCGACCTGGCGAAGCAGGGGTTTGTCGAGGAGGAGTTCTTCATTCAAGGCGCGGCGCGCAGCTACGAGATCCCGCGCGACCAGCAGTCGAACGCCACCCCGGCGGCCGCGACGCATCCTTATAAGACGCGGATCGTCGTACGGCGGCCAGCGACTGCCGCGAAGTTCAACGGCACGGCCATTGTCGAGTGGACGAACGTCTCCGAAGGCTTCGACAACGAAGTGGACTGGTTTCACTCGGCCGAGCACTTCGTCAACGCGGGCTACGCGTGGATCGGTGTCTCGGCGCAGAACGTCGGCGTCAGCGCGCTGAAACAGTGGAGTCCGGGCCGCTACGCGTCGCTCGACGTGACCGTCGGCGGCACGGTCGCGGGCGACGCGCTGTCGTACGACATCTTCGCCGCGGCCGGGCAGGCGGTGCGGGGCCGGGCCGGTTCGAGCGTGATGGGCACGCTCAGGGTCCAGCGGGTGATTGCCACGGGGCACTCGCAGTCCGCCGGGCGCCTCGCGACGTACTTCAACTCGGTTCATCCGCTCGCGCCCGTCTATGACGCCGTCGTCCTGCACGGCGGTGGCGGGAAGATGCGCGCGGATCTGAACATCAAAATCTGGAAGCTGCTGTCGGAGACCGACGTGCTGGGCCAGGTCGGGACGCGGCAGGCCGACACGGACAAGTTCCGCACGTGGGAGGTCGCCGGCACGTCGCACCTCGATACCAAGCACGCGACGGAGCTCGTCAAGCTCGGCCTCCGCAACCAGGAAACCATGCTGCCGAATCCTCCGCCGGCGCCCGCGGGCGGGGCGGGGCGGCGCGGCGGCGGTCCCGCATTTGGCGGGGCTCCCGGTCCGTACAACGGGTGCAACCGTCCGCCGCTCAGTCAGATTCCCTCCGAGTACGTGCAGAGCGCGCTGTACGATCACCTGGCGCGCTGGATCAAGGACGGCACCGCGCCGCCCACGGCGCCTGCCATCGAAATCAACACCGACGGCGAGCGGCCCGCCATTGCGCGTGACAGCTTCGGCAACGCGCTCGGCGGCATCCGCCTGGCGGAGCACGCGGTGGCGACCGCCACGAACAGCGGCGAGAACTCCGGCGGAGGCTTCTGCTTCCTCACCGGCTCGCACGAGCCCTTCGAGAAGAACCGATTGAGGGCGCTGTACTCGACGCACGACGCGTACGTCTCCGCCGTCAAGATGACGACCGAGCAGAACCTGCGGATTGGCTATATCGTGAAGGCTGATGCGCAGAAGACCATCACCCAGGCCGAGCATTCCGAGGTAGGCAAGTCATGACGCAATCCGGCTGGCACTTTCTCCAGATCCCCGGTCCCACGAACGTTCCCGATCGCATCCTGCGCGCCATGGCGCGCCCGGTCATCGATCATCGCGGGCCGGAGTTCGCCGCGCTGACGCTCGAGCTGCTCGCCGGTCTGCAGGCGGTCTTCAAGACATCAGGCCCCGTCGTCATCTACCCGAGCTCGGGGTCGGGGGCGTCCGAGGCGGCCTTTGTCAACACGTTGTCGCCGGGCGACCGCATCATCGTGTTCGAAACCGGTCACTTCGCGCTGGGCTGGAAGAAAATCGCCGAGCGGCTCGGCCTCCGCGTGGACTACGTGCCGGGTACCTGGCGCCGCGGCGCGTCGGAGACTGAGCTCGAAGCGCGGCTGAGCGCCGACAAGGCGCACGAGATCAAAGCGGTCGTCGTCGTGCACAACGAAACGTCGACGGGCGTGACGAGCCGGATTCCCGATATCCGGCGCGCGATGACGCGGGCGAACCACCCGGCATTGCTGATCGTCGACGCCGTGTCCTCGCTGGCCTCGATCGACTACCGGCACGACGAGTGGGGCGTGGACGTCACCGTCTGCGGATCGCAGAAAGGCCTGCTCGTGCCACCGGGCCTCGGCTTCGTGGCGGTCTCCGAGAAGGCGCGTGCGGCCGGCAAGATGGCGAAGCTTCCGCGGGCCTACTGGGACTGGGAAGACATGATCAAGCAGAACGAGGCGGGCTTCTTTCCGTACACGCCTGCCACGAACCTGTTCTACGGCCTGGCCGAAGCGCTGAAGATCCTGAATGAAGAAGGGCTGCCGAACGTGTTCCGGCGCCACGATCGGCACGCCGAGGCGACGCGCGCGGCCGCGCGCGCCTGGGGTCTCGAGATCGTCTGCGAGGATCCGCGCGAGTACTCGAGCTCGATCACGGCGATGTTCGTTCCCGAGGGGCACGACGCCGACAAGCTGCGCAGGATCGTTCTCGAGCAATTCAATATGTCGCTCGGCATCGGACTCTCGAAGCTCGCCGGCCGGGTGTTCCGCGTCGGCCACCTGGGCAGCTTCAACGACCTGATGCTGATGGGCACGCTGAGCGGCGTCGAGATGGGGCTGCGCGTCGCGGGTATCCCGCACCGCGAGGGCGGTGTCATGGCCGCGATCGCGTCGCTCGCGCCGGCCCACGCCGCAGAGCCCGCGCACGCCAGGTGATCGCGGCCGATCTCGAGCAGGCACTCCGGAAGTCGATCCGCGGCGAAGTCCGCTTCGACGCGGGCAGCCGCGCCCTTTACGCGAGCGATGCCTCCAACTACCGCCAGGTGCCCATCGGCCTCGTCGTCCCGCGCGACGCCGAGGACGTGGCTGCCGCCGTTGACGCGTGCCGTCGATTCGGCGTGCCCGTCCTGCCCAGGGGCGCCGGCACGAGCCTCGCCGGCCAGTGCTGCAACGTCGCGGTCGTCCTCGATTTCACGAAATACATGAACCGGATCCTGGAGATCGATCCGGACCGGCGGTTCGCGCGCGTCGAACCGGGCGTCGTGCTCGACACCCTGCGGAGCCGCGCCGAGACGCACAAGCTCACGTTCGGACCCGATCCGTCCACCCACAGCCGCTGCACGCTCGGCGGGATGATCGGCAACAACTCGTGCGGCACGCACTCGCTGCTCGCGGGCAAGACGGTCGACAACGTCGAAGAGCTGCGCGTGCTGCTCTACGACGGCACCGAGCTCACCGTGGGCGCGACGGGCGACGCCGGATCTCGACGCGATGGCCAGGCAGGGCGGACGCCGGGCCGACATCTACTCGAATCTCCGCGCCATTCGGGAGCGGCACGCCGACGCCATCCGCGCGAAGTTTCCGAATATTCCCAGACGGGTCTCCGGCTACAACCTGGACGACCTGCTGCCCGAGCGCGGGTTTCACGTCGCGCGCGCGCTGGTCGGCAGCGAAGGCACCTGCGCCATCGTCCTCGACGCGAAGGTCACGCTGATCAAGAGCCCGCAGCACCGGTCGCTCGTGGGCCTCGGGTACGCCGACGCGTTCGAAGCCGCCGATCACGTGCCCGAGATCCTCGAGTTCGCCCCGATCGGCCTCGAAGGCTTCGAGGGCGCGATGGTCGACGGGTTGAAGGTGAAGGGTGCGGCCAACCTGGAACTGCTGCCGGTCGGACGGGGCATCCTGCTCGTGGAGTTCGGCGCCGACGATCCGAGGCAGGCTGCCGACTCGGCCACCCGTCTCGTCGAGATATTGAAGCGATCGCCTGGAGCGCCCGTCGCCCGAATCTACACGGCTGCCGAATCGAAGGCGGTCTGGAAGCTGCGCGAATCGGGCCCGCGCGCCGCGGCCAACCTGCCGGGTACGCCCCCTCGGTACGAAGGGTGGGACGATGCCGCCGTGGCGCCCGAGAGACTCGGACCATACCTGCGCGAGCTGCGCCGGCTGCTCGACGACTATCAGTACGCGGCGACGTTCTACGGCCACTTCGGGCACGGCTGCATCCACATGCAGGTCACGTTCGACCTGCGGACCGACGCCGGCATTCGCAAGTACGGAACATTCGTCAACGACGCCGCGGACCTCGTCGTGCGCCACGGCGGATCCGTTTCGGGTGAGCACGGCGACGGCCGTTCGCGCAGCGCGCTGCTGCCGAAAATGTTCGGACCGGAGGTCATGTCCGCGCTCGGCGCCTTCAAGGGCGCCTGGGACCCCGACAACAGGCTGAACCCCGGCAACATCGTCAACCCCGCGCAGCCCACCGAACACCTGCGCCTCAGCGGCGGCACCCAGGTTCACCTCGTCCAGCCGACGCGCTTCCAGTTTCCAGACGACGGCGGTTCGCTGGCGGCGGCGGCTGCGCGGTGCATCGGCATCGGCGAGTGCCGGAAGCAGGATGCAGGCGTGATGTGCCCAAGCTACATGGTGACGCTCGAGGAAGAGCACAGCACGCGCGGACGCGCGCACATGCTGGCCGAGGCGCTGCGGGGCGAAGTGGTGCGCGGCGGCTGGAACGACGAGCAAGTCAAGGAATCGCTCGACCTGTGCCTGTCGTGCAAGGCCTGCAAGTCCGAGTGCCCGACCAATGTCGACATCGCGACGTACCGCGCGGAATTCCTGTCGCACTACTACGAGCGTCATCGCCGGCCCCTCCACGCCTACGCGTTCGGGATGGTGGACCGCTGGCTGTCCCTGGCGGCCGTGTCACCGATGCTCGCCAACGCGATGATGCAGGCGCCCGGCTTGAACGGCCTGGTGAAGAGGGCGCTGGACATCGCGCCGGAGCGCACGGTCCCGCGGCTAGCCTCCGCGAACTTCCGCCGGCTGGCGGCGCGGCGGGGTGTGGAGACCTCCGGCGGCGACGTCATCCTGTGGGTCGATACCTTCAACAACTCGTTTCACCCCGAGACGGCCGAGGCGGCCCTCGACGTGCTGACGGCCGCCGGCTGCCGCGTGTCGATTCCGAAGCAGTCGCTGTGCTGCGGGCGTCCGTTGTACGACTTCGGCCTGCTCGACCAGGCGATGGGCTATCTGCGGCGTATTCTCGACGCGCTCGCCGATCCCATCGATGCGGGGACGCCGATTGTGGTGCTCGAGCCGAGCTGCGCGTCGGTGTTCCGCGACGAGTTGCGCAACCTGCTGCCCGCGGATTCCCGCGCCGCGCGGCTGTCGGCCGCAGACGTATCTGCTGAGCGAGTTCCTCGAGCGCCGGCTGCCGGCGTACACGCCGCCTCCACTGTCACGCAAAGTCCTGCTGCACGGCCACTGTCATCACAAGGCGGTGATGAAGATGGGCGCCGAAGAATCCGTGCTTCGGAAGGCCGGCGCCGACGTGCAGTCGCTCGATGCCGGCTGCTGCGGGATGGCCGGCTCGTTCGGGTTCGACGCCGATAAGTACGCCGTCTCACAGGCGATCGGCGAGCGCGTGCTCCTGCCCGCGGTTCGCAAGGCCTCTTCTGACACGCTGATCGTCTCGGACGGCTTCAGCTGCCGCGAGCAGATCGCCCAGGGAACCGGCCGCGAAGCCCTCCACCTCGCCGACGCACTGAAGATCGCGCTGCAACGCCCCGCAATTGGGGATTGACGGCCCGTAACCCCGCTGTTACATTCGCGACCGCTACGAGTCGCCACAATCCTGAAGGAGACGCCATGCGGATAGTCGCTCGCTTGCTGCGGACGGTTCTGGTCGTCGTCGCGATGGCGCCATCGGCGGCATTTGCTCAGGCATCGATCGCCGGCACCGTCAGGGATTCGTCCGGGGCCGTGCTGCCGGGCGCCACGGTGGAAGCCGCGAGTCCGACGCTGATCGAGAAAGTCCGCAGCGCGGTGACGGATGGCACGGGGCAGTACAAGATCGAGAACCTCCGGCCCGGCACCTATGCGGTGACGTTTTCCCTCACCGGCTTCAGCGCGGTCAAGCGCGAGGGCATCGAGCTGGCCGGATCGTTCGCGGCGACGGTGAACGCCGAACTGAGGGTCGGGTCGGTCGAGGAAACGATCACGGTCTCCGGCGAGTCGCCGATCGTTGACGTGCAGAGCGGAAACCGACAGAAGGTGCTGAGCCAGGAAGTTCTGACGGGCCTGCCGACCGGGCGTACGCAGTTCACGGCCGCCACGCTGATCCCGGGCATGAACCTGAACAATCAGGACGTCGGCGGCACCAACATCATCAACACCACCGGCGGGTCGATCACGATTCACGGCAGCAACGCCAACGACCAGCGGGTGATGATCGACGGGCTGTCCACCGCCAACTCGGAGCTGGCCGGGCAGGCGAGCAACTTCCTGCCGAACATGGGCAGCACGCAGGAGATGTCGGTCGACTATTCGTCCGGCACCGCCGACCAGATGACTGGCGGCGTCCGCATCAACATGCTGCCGCGCGATGGCGGCAACACGTTCCGGGGATCGATTTTCGGCACGGGCTCGAACTCGAACTTCCAGGGCAGCAATTACGATCAAAGCCTGAAGGACCGCGGCCTGCGCACGCCGAATTCCGTCAAGTCCAACTACGATTTCAATCCCGGCTTCGGCGGTCCGCTCAAGGAGGACAAGGTGTGGTTCTACGCCTCCGCCCGCTGGGTGAAGACGCAGAATTACGTCGGCGGAATGTTCGTCAACAAAAACGCCGGCATCCAGAACGTCTGGACCTATGACCCGGATCTGAACGATCCCGCGTTCCTCAACGCGACGCAACGGAGCGTCAACCTCCGCCTGACCTGGCAGGCCACCGCGACGAACAAGTTGAGCTTCTTCGCAGACGACCAGGGCCGATGCCAGTGCCGCAACGTGACGGCGACGATGGCGCCCGAGGCGGCGATCGAGATCAAGTACCCGATTCAGCGCATGATGACGGCGGCTTGGACGTCCACGGTCTCGAACCGCCTGCTCTTCGAAGCCCGGGGAGGACTGCGCCAGGAAAACTACAAGTACAGCGCCACGCCGGCCGGCGATCCGTACCTGAAGCTCATCATGGTCGTCGAGCAGGCGTCGGTGAACGGAGCGCCCGCCGGCCTGGTGTACCACGGCGGCGGCATTGGCGGCGCGACGTTCACGCAGCCCTACCAGAACACCTACGGCCGGAACATCGACGCGATGGCCACGGCCACGTATGTGACGGGCTCTCATTCCTTCAAAACCGGCTTCGCCGACACGGTCGTTCTGCGCAACGAGTCGCTGAGCGACAACGACTATCACCTCAGCTACCGGTTCAACAACGGCGTGCCGAACCAGCTGACCGAACGGACGACGCCGTACCTCAAGTCGCAGCGCCAGCCCGCCGGCATCGGGCTGTTCGCGCAGGACAAGTGGACGATCCGCAATGTGACGCTCAATGCGGGCGTGCGGTTCGACTACCTCAAGATCTTCATCCCCGCGCAGCACCTCGGTCCGGCGCCGCTCGTGCCGTCACGGAACCTCGACCTGGCCGAAACCAATCTGGTCAGCTGGAAGGATCTGACGCCGCGCCTTGCGGTGGCCTACGACGTGACGAGCGACGGCAAGACGGCGATCAAGGCCAGCGTGAACAAGTACGTCATCGCGCAGGGCGTCCAGGGCGTATACGGGGACGCGCTCGCGCCGGTCAACCGGCTCGCCAACTTCGTCACGCGCAACTGGACGGACGGTAACCGCAACTTCGTGGCCGACTGCGATCTCACGAACCCGCTGGACCAGAACTTCCTGCCGATCGGCGGCGATCGCTGCTTCGCGATGTCGGATCTGAACTTCGGCAAGCCGACGCCGAGCGTGGCGGTCGATCCGGCCGTGATGAACGGCTTCGGCGTCAGGCCCTACAACTGGGAATTCTCCGCGGGCGTCCAGCGCCAGGTTGCCGCGCGCATGTCGGTGGAGTTCGCGTACTTCCGCCGCTGGTTCGGCAACTTCGCGGCGACCGACAACCGCGCGCTCGCGGCGACCGACTTCTCGGCGTTCAGTGTCACGTCGCCCGTCGATGCGCGGCTGCCCGGCGGCGGGGGCATCGTCACCTCAGGGTTCCTCGACCCGAACAAGATCGTCGCGCAGGACAACCTGTTCACGGCCGCCGGCAACTTCGGCAGTCAGATTCAGCACTGGAACGGCTTCGATCTCACGGCGAACGTCAGGCCGCGGCAGGGCGTGCTGCTCCAGGGTGGTTTCAGCACGGGCAAGACGCTGACCGACAACTGCGAGGTCCTGGCGCAGCTGCCCGAGATCAGCCAGCTCGGCGTACCCTACTGCCGCCAGGAGACGCCGTTCCTGACGCAGGTGAAGCTGTTCGGCGCCTATACGCTGCCGAAAGTCGACGTGCAGATCAGCGGCGCGTTCCAGAGCATCCCGGGACCGCAGCTGGCGGCGAACCAGGTGATTCCGAACGCGCAGGTCAAGACGTCGCTCGGGCGCGACCTGATCGGCGGCGCGGCCAACGTCACGGTGAACCTCGTGCCGCCGGGCAGCATGTTCGGCGACCGCCTCAACCAGCTCGACCTGCGGTTCGCGAAGCTCCTGAGGTACGGCCGCACACGCACCTCGCTCAACCTGGATCTCTACAACGTCTTCAACGTCAGCACGGTACTGGCGGAGAACTCCACTTACTCGAACGCCTCGATCACCGGCTGGCGCGTGCCGACGACGATCGTGACGGCGCGCTTCGCGAAGATCAGCGTCCAGTTCGATTTCTAATACCGGCAGTAGTAGCGCAGGCCTTCAGGCCTGCCAGGCGTGGCGGACCTGAAGGTCCACACTACGACAGTTAAATCGTCGCGGCGCGGGGCTGGGGTTCGGCGTCGAAAGCGCGTTCGGGGTGCATCGTGGACGCCATTACCGCGCCGAGGAGCAGGAGCCCCAGGGACCCGATGAACGGCAGCTGCCAGTTCCCGGTCCAGTCGACGATGTAGCCGAATGTGACCGGCGAGAGGACGGCTGCGATGGCCGATCCCGTGTTCATCAGACCGCTGGCCGTCCCCGAATACTTGGGCGCGATGTCCATCGGAATCGACCACATCGGCCCGATGACGAGCTCGGCGCAGAAGAACGCGGCTGCCAGGCTGAGGACGATCAGCGTCAGGTTGTGCGTGGCAAACACGGGCAGCATGAACAGGAACGAGCACGAAAACGCCACAATCACGAAATCGCGCCGCGCCTTGCGGAGGCTGCCCGTCTTGTGCAGGATGCGATCGCTGATCTCGCCGCCGAGGTAATCCCCCGCGACGCCCGCCAGGAACACCGCGGCGGAGAAGAGCGCCGACCGCGAGAGCTGCAGGTTGTACTCGTTCATGAAGTACTGCGGCAGCCAGTTGAGATACATCCACAACGTCCAGCCGTAGCAGAAGTACACGAGCGTGACGGGCGCCATGCGCTTGATGAGGCGCTTCCAGGGCACGTCCGCGCGGCGCCCGGGGATGCCCTGGCCGTTGTTCGGCAGCTTGACGAGATCGGCGGGTGTGCTGTCGGGATGAAGCGCTGGCACGTCGCGGAAGTACCAGAACCAGACGGCGACCCACGCCAGACTGCCGATCCCAAGCACGACGAACGACCCGCGCCACGCCACCACCGTGATGAGCGACGCCATCAGCGGCGGCGTCAGGGCGTTGCCCACACGCGAGAAGGCATGGGTGAGCCCCTGCGCGAATCCCCGGCGCTCGGGCGGCGTCCAGCTCTGCATCGCACGCGTGGCGACCGGGAACGTCGCGCCTTCTCCAACGCCGAGCAGCAGGCGCACCATGTACAGCGACGTGAGCCCGCCGACCAGGCCGGTGAGGGCCGTTGCCGTCGCCCAGATAAGCCCGCAGACGAACAGCGTCCGTCGCGCGCCCCAGACGTCGCCGATCCAGCCCCCCAGAATCTGGAAGATCGCGTAGGTGATCCCGAATGTGCCCAGCACCTGGCCAAGCTGACTCTTCGAGAGGTGCAGGTCCCGGCTGATGTCGGCGCCCGCCGTGGCCAGATTCTGGCGGTTCACATACGTGATCAGGTACATCAGGCAGAGCAAGCCGAGCACGATCTTGGGCGGCGGCAGGCGCTTGAGCGGCATGGCGACAAAGCCTACCATACGGTGGGGAAGCCTCAGGAGAAGATGACATGCGCGTACTTCGTGCGGCGGCGCTGTTCTCGGCGGTGGGCATGACCTCGATGCTGTCCGCGCAATCGAACGCGTCGCGTGATGTCCTGCCGTTTCGGGCGACCGAGACGACGCTCGCCAACGGCCTGAAGGTCATCGTCGTGCCGACGGGGTTTCCCAATCTCGTCAGCATCCAGATCCCGGTCCAGACGGGGTCGCGCAACGAGGTGGAGCCCGGCAAGTCGGGTTTCGCGCACTTCTTCGAGCACCTGATGTTCCGCGGAACGCCGGCGAATCCGCCCGAGCGATACCGGCAGATCATGGCGAAGGCCGGCGCGCGCGACAACGCGAGCACCGGCGATGACTCCACCCGGTACTACTCGACGTTCGCGAAGGAGGACCTCGAGACGATCCTCGGCCTGTACGCGGACATGTTCCAGCACCTCTCGTTTTCCGAAGCCGACTTCAAGACCGAAGCGCGCGCGATCCTCGGCGAGTACAACAAGAACAGCGCCGAGCCGCTGCAGCAGCTCTTCGAGGTGCAGCGCGATCGCTTCTATCAAGTCGCACACCTACAAACACACGACGATGGGGTTCATCCGCGACATCGAGAACATGCCGAACGAGTACGCGTACTCGAAGGTGTTCTTCGAACGCTGGTACCGCCCGCAGTACACGACGGTCATCATCGCAGGCGACGTGTCGCCGGATCGCGTCCTGCCCCTCGTCGAGAAGTACTGGGGCGGCTGGAAGGCGGGCGCCGGAGCGCCGACAACGATTCCTCCCGAACCGCCGCCGGCCGGCCCTCAATATGCGCACGTCCCCTGGACGAGCGACACGCTGCCCTGGGTAACCGTCGCCTTTCCCGGGCCTGCGTTCGACGAGAACGGCAAGGACTCGGCCGCCGTCGAGATGATCGGCACGTTGGGCTTCGGCGAGACGTCCGATCTCTACAAGAAACTCGTGGTGACCGAGCAGAAGGTCGATCAACTCCTGGTCGATGTGCCGTCGAGTTTCGACCCATCGCTGTTCACGGTGCTCGCGCGTGTGAAGAACCCGGCCGACGCCGTCTACGTGCGCGACCAGATGCTCGGGACCTTTGCCAGGGCAGCGGCCGGCGGCATCGTCCCGCTGCCGGCCCGCCTGCAGGATGCCAAGTCGAATACCAGGTATTCCTTTGCGCGCACCATCGACAGCAGCGAGCGCGTCGCCGCCGTGCTGTCGGCCTATACGTCCTACAAGCGGTCCTATCAGACGGTCAACAATTTCTACCGGTCGCTCGACTCGCTCACGGTAGCCGACCTGACGGCGACAGCGCGCAAGTTCTTCACCGACCGCGGCCTGATCGTCACGACGCTCTCGAAGGACGCACTGCCGGCCGGCATCGAGAAGGCGCCGGCGCTATCGTCTCTCGCGGCGCCCGGCCGGGGTGCCGGCGGTGCGGCGGCGGCCTCGCAGGCGGCGCCGGCCGTGAAGCCAGAAATCCCACCGGCCGCCCCGCAGGCGGCATCGCTCGATGAACGGCAGCTCCTGCTGCAGAAATCCCAATCGCCGCTCATCAACGTGAAGCTGCTGTTCAACAGCGGTTCGGCACAGGACCCGGCCGGCCAGGAAGGCCTGACGGCGTTGACCGCGGCCATGCTGACGGACGCGGGCTCAGCGGCGCTCACCATCGAAGAGATCGAAGAGCGGCTGTATCCGATCGCCGGATCGTTCGGCGCCCGGACCGACAAGGAAATGACGGTCATTACCGGTGTCATTCATCGGGACAACTGGCAACGCTTCCTCAACCTCGTCCTGCCGCAGCTCCTCGCGCCGGGCTGGCGCGCCGAGGACTTCGAACGGCTCAAGACGCGTCAGCAGAACGCGCTCGTGCAGGACTTGCGCTCAAATAACGAAGAGGAGCTGGGTAAGGAGCGCCTCCAGACCAACATTTTCCGCGGGACGCCGTACGGCCACCTCGCGCTCGGCACGGAGGCCGGCATTCGCTCGATTACGCTGGACGACGTGAAGGCATTTGCGCGGCAGGCATTCACCAGGGCGAATCTGACCGTTGGCGTCAGCGGGGACGCGCCCGACGAGCTGGTCCGGGAGCTTCGGTCGCGGCTCGGCACGCTGCCGGAGGGAACCGCCGCCCAGCGCGCTGCGATTGCCGGCGCGCCGCCGAAGGGCATCGAGGTCGAAATCCTCCAGAAAGAGACGCGGGCCACCGCAATCTCATTCGGGTTCCCGATTGATGTGACGCGTGCGCATCCGGACTTCGCTGCGCTGTCGGTGGCGCGAGCCTGGCTCGGGGAACATCGGCTGTCGTCTGGACGCCTGTATCAGCGGATTCGCGAGGAGCGCGGCATCAACTACGGCGACTACGCCTACATCGAGGCGTTTCCGCGCGGGATGTTCCAGTTCTTCCCCGATTCGAACGTGGCCCGCCGCCGGCAGATCTTCGAGATCTGGATTCGTCCGGTCGTGCCTGCGAACGCGCATATGACGCTGCGCCTGGCGGTGCACGAGCTGTCGAACCTCGTCGAGAACGGAATGACCCAGGCCGACTTCGAGTCGACCCGTGACTACCTGATGAAGAACGTGTTCGTCATGACGGCGCGCCAGGATCAGCAGCTGGGCTACGCGCTGGACTCGAAGTGGTACAACATCGGCGAGTTCACCGGCTATATGCGCGAGAGGCTTCAGGCACTCACCCGCGAGCAGGTGAACGCCGCGGTCAAGCGCCATCTCAACGCCCGCAACCTGTCCGTGGTCATCGTCACCAAGGATGCGGCCGGTCTGAAGCAGGCGCTCGTCTCCGACGCGCCGTCGTCGATCAAGTACGACGGGGAAAAGCCGAAAGAGCTGCTGGATGAAGATCGCGTCATCGGCGCGCTCAAGCTGAACATCGCGGCGGACGACGTCCGGATCACTCCGATCAACGACGTGTTCGCGAGATGAGAACTCTCGCGGCTCTCACCGCCGTCTGCATCGTTGCCGGCATCGGCATGGCGGCGGCGCAGCGGCCCCGCGGCGTCGTGAGATCGCAGCTCGTGTGGGTGGACCGGACCGGCAGGAAGCTCAGCGTCGTTGGCGAACTGGCCGACATGGGCAACCTGGAGCTGTCGCCCGACAACAAGCAGGTGGCTGTCGCCGTCCTCAACGACATCACAGGAACGCGCGACCTGTGGCTTTATGACATCGCGACCGGAGGCCGTACGCGGCTCGATTCGAACGTCGCCGACGAGAACTGGCTGATCTGGTCGCCGGACGGCGGCCGGGTCGCGTTCAACTCGCAGCGCACGCGCGGGCTGGATTTGTATCAGACATCGCCTCGCGGGAGCGAGCGCCAGGACCTGCTGGTTGCCGATGATGACGGCAAATGGCCGGTGAGCTGGTCGGCCGACGGCAAGTACATCTTGTATGTCACGAGCAGCCCGGGCACGGCGAACGACATCTGGGTGCTGCCACTCGCCGGCGACCGAAAACCGTATCCGTTCCTGAAGACGGAGTCGCAGGAAAACTGGGCGGCGTTCTCCCCGAACGGGAAATGGGTGGCCTACAGTTCGACGGAGTCCGGGCAGGCCGAGGTGTACGTCACGCCGTTCCCGAAGGCCAAGGCGAAATGGCTCGTTTCGCGCAACGGCGGATTTCAGGCGCGGTGGCGGCGTGACGGCAAGGAACTGTTCTTCATGTCGCCGGACAGCAAGCTCATGGCCGCCGACGTCACCAGCGACGGCAGCGACTTCGAGGTGAGCGGCGTCAAGGCGTTGTTCGAAACGCATTTCCCGTACGCGCCGTACCATGCCTTCGACGTCGCGGCCGACGGCCAGCGTTTTCTCGTCAACTCGCTGTTGCTCGCTCCCGGCGGCCCGAGCCGTGTCGCCGGACTGCGTTGAACGTCGTGCCTCGGGCGGCATGCCCTTCGCATAGGGACGATGCTACGATGGTGGCCCTCACGTGATGGACGTCGACACTTCAGAGGCAATCGAGTCGCTGCGTTCTGACATCAGGAGAGTGGAATTCACTGTCCATGACGAATTGCAGAGTCAGATATCTGCTTTGCGCGGCGAGCTGACTGGTGAGATGTCGGGCCTGCGCAGCGAGTTGCGTGGAGAGATGTCGAGCCTGCGCAACGAGTTGCGAGCCGAAATGTCCAGCTTGCGCGACGAGTTTCGAGGGGAGATGTCGGGTTTGCGCAGCGAGCTACGCGGCGAGATGTCGGGGCTGCGCGATGAGTTGAAGGGTCATATGGGGATGCTCGTCGAGAGCTTGCGGGACGACATCCGTCTCCTGGCCGAAGGAGTTGTCTCGATCGATGCGAAGGTGGAGTCGCTCAGACGCCAATGACGCCAGCGTGGATTGCAAGATCTGCCATCTCAGCGAGCAAGGTGTTTCAGACGATCGCGACCAGCGGAGACGACGATACGATGTCCCGCTTCACCGCATTGATCGCACGCATCAGCCGCTTCGCGACGTCGTCGGCTCGGACGGCCGGCACGCTCGAGAAACAGATCCGCAGCTCGCGTTCGCCGGCCTGGTCGACGTAGAACGCCTCCCCGCGGACGAATGCCAGCGAGTCAGATAGCGCCTGCGCCTCAACGCTCGACGCACGCAGCCGCCCGCCGAGGCGGCACCACAAGTACAGGCCGCCGTCCGGAACGGTCCATTGCAGAAGGCCCTTCGCGCGGTGACGCTCGAGGGCCGATGTCATCGCATCGCGCCGGCGTCGGTGCTCGATCCTGAGATCTGCCAGATGACGATCGAACGTGCCGTCGGCCACCATGTCGGCGATGATGAGCTGGTTCAGGTTCGCCATGTGCGGATCCGACCGCTGCTTGAGGAGCGCGAGCTGCTCGATGATCGGCGGCGCCGCCGACAGCCAGCCCAGGCGCAGGCCGGGGGCGAGCACTTTCGAGAACGTATTGAGGTGGATCACCACTGACTGCGTGTCCAGGGACTGAAGCGACGGGGGAGGCGGCGCGCCGAGGTGCAGTTCGCGATAGGTGTCGTCCTCGATGATCGGCACCCGCAGTCGCGTGGCCAGCGACAGCAGCTGCCGCCGCAGCTTCAGCGGCATCGTCCAGCCGGTGGGGTTCTGGAACGTCGGGTTCGTGTAAATCAGCTTTGGCCTGAAGCGCAGGATCAGATCCTCGAGCTCGTCGAGGTCATGCCGCACGATGTCCCAGCCGACGACGCGGGCGCCGGCGGCGTTGAACGTGTGCAGCGCGCCCAGGTACCCCGGGCGATCGACGACGACCGTGTCGCCGGGGTCGACGAGGCAGCGCGCGAGCAGATCGAGCCCCTGCTGCGCGCCCGCGAGCACCAGGACGTTGTGCGGCTGGCCGCCGAATCGCTGCGCGATGGCGTCACGGAGCACCGGGAGCCCTTCGGTCGGACTGTGTCCCCATGCCAGACGCACGTCGCGCTTGAGCGCCCGGTCCATCGACCGGCGGTAGGCTTCGACCGGAAACGCCTCGAGCGCCGGAACGCCCGCTGCCACCGACAGCATCGACGGGTCCGCCGCGTGCCGGAGGAGATCGCGAATCGCCGAATCATTCGAGCGCGCCGCGGCGGCGGCGACTTTCCCGCGCCACGCGAACGGCGCCCCCGACGCCTCGGGCGCCGCGGAGACGAACGTGCCGCGGCCGACGTGGCCGCGCACGAGGCCGCGCGTCTCGAGATCGCGGTATGCGTTGACGACGGTCGTCCTGCTGACCTTGAGCGCCCGCGCGAGCTCGCGCTCGGCCGGCAGGCGGAAATCCAGCGTGAGCGTGCCGTTGGTGATGCCGTGCTCGATCGCGTGCGCGATGTGGCGGTATACCGGCCGCATGCGCGGCAGGCCTGAGGCCGTGAGCCCCAGAGCCCCCAGCGGCCCTGTGTCGTTACCGTTGGTACCTGCCGCGTCGTCGACCAGGATGGGCGAGCGGCCGGCGTTTCTGTTACGCATGAGCCGCGGTCTCCATGGTCGTCAGCCCGAGCCGGCCGATGACGGCGGCGTAACGCGGGTCTGACCGGATGTTGTCGAAGCGAGGATCGCTGGCAAGGTGCATGAGGCCCGGGTCGCGGTCATCGCACGCGTGCGCGAGCAGCGTGAACGTCGCGTCGACATCGCCGAGACCGGCGTGCGCGAGCGCGCGATGATACGACGACACGTAACGATCCTGCGCCAGCTCGTCGAGGTGGCAGAGGATGTTCACGGCCCGGTCGCGGTCCCCCTTGACGCCCAGGGCGTGCGCCTGCCAGGCGAGTGAGATCGGATCCGTCCGCGCCGCCGGCAGCGAGTCGAAATGCTGAATGCAGCCGTTCACATCCCCCGATTGCAGGCGGGCCGCGGCGAGCAGCCGGTGAGGCGCGAGGTAGGCCGGATCCATGTCGATCGTGTGCCGGCACCGCTCGATCACCTCGTCGTACTCGCCCGCGACAAAACGGACCCATGCGGCGCTCGTGCCCGCGGTCAGGCAGAGCGGGTCCAGTTCGAGCGCGCGGTCCGTCATCGCTACCGCGTCTTCGTGCCGGCCTCGGGCGCTGAGCAGCAAGCCGTAGAGGCGGCGAGCCGCTTCGTTGCTGGGGTTGAACGATAGAGCCCGCCGAAACACCTCTTCGGCGCCGTCCCAGTCCCAGTCGCGGCACCGGCGGACCTCCGCGAGCGCGACGAGCGCTTCAGGGTCGATCGGATCGAGAGCCAGGGCGCGGGCGGCAGCGGCTTCGGCGGCGTCAAGCGCCTCGCGCGGTTCGCGCAGGTAGTAGTCCGCCGCGGCGACCGTGGCGCGCGCGAGCGCGCCGTGCGCTGTTCCGAAGCCGGGATCGAGCTTGAGCGCCATGCCGTAGAAGGCCAGGCATTCGCGGATGCCTTCGTCGCCCGGCCGATTCCAGTGATAACGACCCTTGAGGTAGTTCTGGTACGCGTCCACCTGCCGCGTTCCGGCGGATGGTGTCGGGGCGCGATCGGGCAGCAGCTCCATGGCGACCGAGCGGACGATCTGGGTGGCCACGTCGGACTGGACGAGCAGGCTGTCCGCTGTCGGCCGCTCGAAAGAGTCGGCCCACAACTGCGTTTCGCCGCGGACTTCGATGAGCTGCGCCGTGATGCGCACGCGTTCGCCTTCGGTCCGGACAGTGCCCTCGACGAGGTAGTGCGCGCGAAGCGCGTCGCCGATCTCGCGTGGGGTGCGATCCGCGCGCTGGACCCTGTGACACGAAGAGCGCGCGATGACGCCGAGCCGGTCGGCGCACAGCCGTCCCAGCTGCGTCATGAGCTCCTCTGTCAGGCCGCTGGCGAACGATCCCGGAACATTCGTCTCTCCCAGGTGGTTGAACGGGAGGACGGCGAGCCGTTGCTTTGCGTCGCCCGGTTCGGCCAGCTGGCTGCCGCTCGCGCCGTCCACGCGCTCGACGCGCGCGATGAAGCGGTAGCCGCGCCGGTGGAGGGTCTCGACGAAGCGCGGCCGCTCGGCGTTGTCGCCGAGCACGGATCGCAGCCGCTTCACGGCGGCATTCAAGCCGTGCTCGAAGTCGACGAATGTGCCGTTCGGCCACAGGCGATCGCGCAGCTCGTCACGCGTCAGCAGTTCGCCCGGATGTTCGAGCATCACCGCCAGGACGGCGAACGGCTGATCCTGCAGCCGGAGCCGCACGCCGTCCTTCCGCAACTCTCGCGTCCGTGAATCGAGTTCGAATCGTCCGAACCTGAAGTCGGTCACCGCGGGTACCTCCGTGGCTCCACAGCATCCCTTATACCCTCGATGCGGGCCAGTCCAATCGCAAATTGGACTGCTGTCCGCAAGTGACCTGACGCGGTCGTCGAGGACGGAGCCAGAACGAGAACACCATTGCTGTCATAGAGATACCTCGTTACCAACGTTTCACCTCCGGCGCACCCGCGCGTCATTGAGGTACCTCCGATCGAAGGCCATATTGGCCTGCATGACATTCCTGATGACGGCTTTCGTGGTCGCGCAGCTCCAACTTGGCGTACGCATCTACGATTCAGTCGGCGTTTCTCCCGCCGAACTGGATCGCGCACGGGCCAGCGCCGGTCGCGATTCTGACCAGCGCCGGCATCGAGCCCATCTGGCGCCCGTGCCACGTTGACACCTGCATCGGTCCCGTGAAGCCGCACGAGATCGCGATCAGAATCGTCCGCTCCAGCCCCGCGAGCGAAAAGGATTCGCTCGGATTCTCCGTAATCGACGTGCCGCGGCGCAGGGGATCGCTCGGTACGATCTACGAGGATCGAGTGCGGGACCTGGCGTCTCAGGCCGGCGTGGAGATCGGCGACCTGCTCGGTCGCGCGATGGTGCACGAGATCGGCCACATGCTGATTGGCACGCCCGGGCACTCCAGGTTCGGCCTGATGAGGGCGGTGTGGGCGAGCAGCGAACTGCGCCGCGGCCTCCCGTTCGACTGGGTGTTCTCGAGGAGCGAGGCCTCGGAGCTGCGCCGGCGGCTCATGGCGAGAACGCTCGCGCTCGTCCCGCCCGAGCCCGTGATGGTGTCCGCGGTTCAGTAGCGTCCGCCTTCAGGCGGACGTCCGCCGGCCGGCTGAAGCCGGCCGCTACGTCAATGAAAGCAATTAGTGACCGTCGTTTGATTCCGTGGTCCAGCCGGCCGTGAAGAACACGGCCGCCATCACGCTGTAGGCGATCGCGAACGGCCAGGCCGGCGACAGTTTCAACACGGTGTCGGAGTCGGTCCACTGATACGAATGCATGATGCCGGTGGCGGAGATGACAGCCGCGACGGCGCACCAGGCGGCCGCCACCTTCCATTTACGCTCGATCACGCCCACGACGGCCGCTGACAGCAGCATCGACGTGAACAAAAAACCCTGCTCGAGCGAGAACACGCCGTGGATCCAGGTGTCGCTCTTCTGGAACTCGCCAATGAGCGCCTCGGTGAACGGCCGGGCCGGCGTGCCCATCCCCGCCGCCTTGAGGCCATTCTTGGCCATCAGCGCCGCCCAGGCGCCGATGCCGGGCAGCAGGCCGACGACCACGGCCGGCGCGTGTTCGCGCGGCGTCGCCTGGAACGCCTGCGCGCTGATGACGATGCCGATCCAGAGCACGATTGCCATGCCGGCATCGATTGGCACCGCCCACGAAATCCACGCGAGGGTGCCCGTCACGCAGATGATGGTGATGAACGCGCCGTTCATCACCGAATAGCCCGCCCGCGCGCCCATGGCCTTCCAGCCTGGATGACCGATGTAAATGGTCGTTGGAAAGGCGGATCCGAACAGTGCCGCGGCAATGCTGCCCAGCCCGTTGATGGTCAGCGACGGACGCGTTTCGTACGAATCGCCGGCGGCTTCGGCCGACTCGATGTTCTGCAGCGAGCCCAGCACGTTGAAGAGCCCCATCGCCACGATCACCGACAAATACGAGACCAGATGGCCCCCGCCGAGCGCCGCGACGATGTCGCCGACGACGGGAACGGGCAGGTGAAAGCTCGGCGCGGCGGGCGTGTCGCCTGCGGGCGCGATGCCCACGGCCCACGAGAGGGCCGTTCCAAGCCCGATCGCCACGAGGCCGCCGGGCAGATGTCCCTTGAATCTCACCCGGCCGAAGTACGTCAGCACCACGACGCCGAACGTTGTCAGGCCGACAATGGGACGGGCGAAGGCGCGAAACAGAAACCCGAACGAGATGAAGCCGATCGCAATCCCGGAGAGCGTGGACAACAGCGCCGCACGCGGCGTCGCCTTGCGCGCACGCTCGGCGAAGGGCGCAGCCGCCAGTTCGATGATTCCGGAAGCAAGCGTGGCGACCAGCCCCGCCTGCCACGCGATTCGCGACGGATCCGCGGCGCCCGCGGCGGCGGCCAGTGCCTTCGCCGGCAGCATGATCAGGAACACGTGCGCGATGAGCGACACGGTGTTGATGCCGTACGGCAGGGCGCAGACGTCGGTGCGCCCGGTGCGCTCGGCCAGGCGGCGGGCCTGCAGCGCGTAGAAGACGTTGCCGACGAGAATCGACACCGCGGCGCCCGGGAGCACGCGGCCGTAGACGAGCTCCGCCGGGAAGCCCAGGACGAACCGGCACAGCGCGTCGATGAGGAGCAGCTGGACGAGGTTGTCGAGCGCGAGGCCGAAGAAGCCGTCGATGTCGCCACGGGAGATCCATCGCATCGTGTGGGGAGAATAGCCCAGATGACCGTCGTAGAATAGCGGCTATGACCTCCAAGCCCCGTTCAGGAGCGCGTCGGTTCACCGCCGGTCCGATCGGCGCGGCGCTGGGTCTCTCGGCGTGCCTCGCGATCGCCGTCAGCGCGCAGGAGCGCGATCGGTCGAAGATCCCGGACGCGCTGAAATGGAATCTCGCAGATATTTACGCGTCGGACACGGCGTGGCGGGGGGCCAAGGAAGCCTTCGCGGCGGAACTCCCCACGCTCGGACGATTCAAGGGACGGCTGACGGCGACGCCCGGGTCGCTGGCCGATGGCCTCGACCGCCTGTTCGCCCTCGACAAGGAGCTGTCGCGGCTCTTCGTCTACGCGAGCATGGAAGCCGATCAGGATACCCGCGACAGCCAGCACGAAGGCATGCGGCAGGAGATGACGCAGCTGGCGGCGACGTTCGGCGCGCAGGCCGCCTACATCGAGCCGGAGGTCTTGAAGGCGGGGAAGGCGGCGGTTGAGCGGTTTCTCGCCTCTGAGCCGCGTCTGAAGGTGTACCGCGTCTATCTCGAGGACATCCTGCGCCGCGAGGCCCACACGCTCACCGACTCCGAAGAGAAGCTCCTTGCCGACGCGGGCCCGCTGGCGCAGGGGCCGTCGGGCACGTACAACATTCTGTCGAATGCGGATTTCCCGTATCCGACCGTCACGCTGAGCGATGGACGGTCGGTGAAGCTCGATCAGGCCGCGTTCAACGATCTGCGCGCGCTGCCGAACCGTGCGGATCGCGAAAAGGTGATGTCGGCGTTCTTCGGCGCGCTCGGCGGGTTCAGCCGGACGTTCGGCACGACGATGAACGCGGAAGTGCAGAAGGTGGCGTTCTACACCAAGGCGCGCAAGTACGAGTCGTCCCTGGCTCAGGCCCTGGACGGCCCGAATATCCCGGTGTCGGTCTACACGCGCCTCATCGACGGCGTGAACAAGAACCTGCCCGCGTTTCACCGGTATTTGAAGCTCCGGCAGAAGATGATGGGCGTCGATCAGCTGCATTACTACGATCTGTACGCGCCGCTCGTCTCCTCGGTGAAGCTCGAATACACACCGGAGGAAGCGCAGAAGCTCGTGCTCGGCGCCGTTGCGCCCCTCGGCCCGGAGTACGCAGCGGTAATCCAGCGCGCCTTCCGCGACCGCTGGATCGATCTGCTGCCGAACGACGGCAAACGATCGGGCGCGTACTCGAACGGCGGCGCGTACGACGTCCACCCGTACATGCTGATCAATTTCAACGGCAAGTACAACGACGTCAGCACGCTGGCGCACGAGCTGGGCCACACGATGCAGAGCTACTTCTCCAACAAGACGCAGCCGTACCCGATGGCGAGCTATCCGATCTTCGTCGCCGAGGTGGCCTCGACGTTCAACGAGTCGCTGCTGAACGACTTCATGCTCAAGGAAATCAAGGACGACGCCGCGCGGCTGTCGCTGCTTGGCAGCTACCTCGAGAACATCAAGGGGACGGTGTTCCGCCAGACGCAGTTCGCGGAGTTCGAGCTCCGCATGCACGAGATGTCGCAGAAAGGGGAGCCGCTGACGGGTGCGTCGCTCGCCAAGCTCTACATGGACATCACCAGGCGGTACTACGGGCACGATCAGAAGATCTGCATCGTGGACGATTACGTCGCGCACGAGTGGAGCTTCATCCCGCACTTCTACCGCGACTTCTACGTCTTCCAGTACGCGACGTCCTTCACCGCGTCCGAGGCGCTCGCCGCCAAGGTCAAGTCGGGCGATGCCGACGCGACCCGGCGCTACCTGGCGTTTCTGAACGCCGGCGGCTCGAAGTATCCGATCGATCTGCTGAAGGACGCGGGCGTCGACATGACGACCGACGAGCCGCTCGATCTCACGGTCCGGCAGATGAACCGCGTGATGGACGAAATGGAACGGCTTCTCGCCAAACGCTGATGTAGCCCGAAGGCCTGCACTGTTTCGGGGCGGGGTGTCCGGTGATCACACGTCGCGAATTCGGCAGACTGGCGCTGGCGTCGCTGGCGTCTTCGCGGTCCCTCTCGGCGACGGGAATCGACTCGCGCGTCGCCGGCGTCCGCATCGGCGTGCAATCCTACAGCTTTCGCGCGCTGCCGCGCCCGGCGGGAGCCGCCGACTCGGTGGACGGCATCATCGCCGCGATGGTCCAGTGCGGCCTCGGCGAGATCGAACTCTTCGCGCCGGACGTCGAGCCGCGAGGCACGCGCGAGGCGCTCCGCGCCTGGCGGCTGGAGTCCGCCCTCGATCATTTCCGCGACGTGAACAGAAGGTTCGCCAGGGCCGGCATCACGATCTACGCGTACAACTACAGCCCGGACAAGACCTTCACCGACGCGGAGATCGATCGCGGCTTCGACATCGCCAAAGCGCTCGGCGCCGAGATCATCACGTCCTCGACGACGCTCGACGTCGCGAAACGGATCGCGCCGTTTGCGGAGAAGCACAAGACGATCGTCGCCCTGCACGGCCATTCGGCCGTCGATCAGCCCGGCGAGCTGGCGTCGCCCGAGAGCTTCGCCGAAGGGATGAAGCTCTCGAAATACTTCAGGGTCAACCTCGACATCGGGCATTTCACGGCGGCAAACTTCGACGCGATGCAATACCTGCGGCAGCACCACGATGACATCACGAACCTGCACCTGAAGGATCGCCGGCACAATCAGGGCGACAACGTGCCGTGGGGGACCGGCGATACGCCGATACGCGATGTGCTGCAGCTCCTCAAGCGCGAACGATGGCCCATCCGCGCGTTTATCGAATACGAGCATCAGGGCGCCGGCACGCCGGTCGATGAAGTAAAGAAGTGCTATGCCTTTGTAAAGGAAGCGCTGGCGTGACTCCGGCCTGCCTGAAGGCCTGCACGACGCCGGGAAATGCGCTAGTGTGGACGACATGGGACGGACGTTCTCAGGCGTGTGCGCCGCGCTGCTGATCGCAGCCTCTTATGTGTCGACGCCGGCGGCCGGACAGAATCCATCGCCGCTGGCCGGCGTGTGGACGCTGAACAGATCCCTCAGCGAATTCCCCAAAGAAATCGGATTCAACGTCGACTGGATCGTGCCGGACCCCGCGGATCCGGCGGCCGCCGGCAGCGGTGGTCGCGGACGTAAGGGATCAGGCGGCGGGGGAGGCGGCCGTTCGTCCGCGCCTCGGCGCGAGAGTTCCGAAGACGCACGCCGGGTGCAGCTGCTGATCGCCGAGGTCCGCAATCCTCCGGCCCGGTTGATGATCGTCGACAACGCGGCAGGGATCACAATCACCAACGAGCTTGGACAGTCGCGAGCACTTCATCCGACCGGCAAAGAGGAGTCGATCGAGATTCAGGGCGTGCCCATCACGGTGGTAACCAGGCGGGACGGCGATCGGCTGGTGGTCGACCTATCACGCCGAACAGGACCGCGACGTGCGTTACACGTACACGCCCCCGTCGATCTCGTCGAGCCCGTCGCGCCTGACGGTCGAGGTGCAGTTGCTCGAACACGGAACAGGCGACAAGGCCACACGCGTCTACGAAGCGGGCACCGGTAGCGATTCGGTCGCGCCCGTCAGAACGTCCGCCGCGCCTCCTCCGGCGTCTCCGCCGGGTCAGGCGCCGCCGGGACCGCCCGGACAGCCGGCGTCGGCGGGCCCCGCGTTCGATCAGCGGCCCGGGGCCGAGTTCAGGGGCCTGAAGAGCCTGGGCATTCTGGTGGAGGATTTTGGCGGGGAGGCGGCCGCGTGCGGTCTGAAACGCGACGCGATCGAGGACGCGCTGGCGAAGCGGCTCACCGCGGGCGGGCTGTCGGTTCGGAGGAATTCAGACGACGACACCTACGTGTACGTGAACGTGATCAGCACCAGGTCGGCCGAGGGGTGCGTATCCAGATACGACGCGTTCCTGTATACACATGCCACCGCCAGGCTGACCTATCGCGAGCAACCGGTACTTGTGCAGGTGTCGCTGATGCACCGCGGCGGAATCGGCGCCAGCGGCGTCGCCGGACACGCGGCAGCGGTGTCGCGCGGCCTCGAGGGCTACGTCGACGTCTTCGTCACGCAGATCCGCGACGCGAATAAGTAGCGCGAACCGCCGCCTTGTGGGAAGGTGAACCGCTACTGCTGCTGCGGTTCGTCGGGTTCAATCTGCCAGTCGGCGAGAGGCTGCGGACCGGGCCGGATGTCGGCGATATCCGGGTCGACGCCGTCTGGCGAGGCCGGCGCGCCGGGATCGCGCCGCGCGCGTTCGGCACGGCGTGCCGCCTTGTCTTTCTGCTTCGTGATGCGCGCCTGCTCGCGCTGGCGCTTCGTAATCGTCGGGCGTGATCGTTGTGCCATCTCTTGTTGTGTTACTCCTGATCGTCCGGGTTTGCCCGCCCGGGGATCGGCCGCGCTCCGGCGTCCAGGTTCTGCTGGACGCTCTTGCGCCGGCGGACGATGCCCTTTTTGGCATCCTCCTCGATCGCCTTGTCTTCGGCGCGCTCGGCGCTGAGCGAGTTCTTCAGCATGTAGTTGCCCTCGTGACATTCGTACGGCAGCAGCACGTAGCCGGGAGGCGACGTGAGCGGCAGCGACAGCGTCCAGGGCTTCACGTAGGTCTTCGGATCGTCGATGTGCACTTCGTAGCGCAGTTCATCGGTGTCCACGCGGTAAATCCGCTCCGTCAGCTTGAGGTCGGCGCTGTGGCGCAGGCCGTTGCCGTTGCCGCCGCCGATGCTGGTCTGGTCGGTGAAATTCGTCGTCTCGATGACGAGGGTCGTGCCTTCCCAGTGCCCGCGCGAGTCGCCGAGATACTGCCGGATCTTCGAGGGCAGGTGCGGCCGTCCGTCCGTGTAGATGACGCGCGTGTCGTGCACCATCTCGTAGCTGATGATGACCATGCCCGGCGCCTGGATGATGCGGTTGCCGTTGCCGTACACGACCGGCATGATCGAACCGACGATGCCGCGCGTCATGCAGCGATCGTAGAGCGTGAAGTCGAGCTGGTCGTTGAAAGGGCCCTCGCCGAAGCTGCCCCGATCGCGCGGCGCGGCGCGCGTCAGCGCCTGCTCCGTGAACGCGGGCGTATGGCCGTCTTCAGGTTCGACCACGATCGAGGTCTGGCGGTAGGAGCGCGTTTTCCACGCGCCGTCGTTTCTGAACGCGCCCACGGCGTTGACGCCCGCGTCGCGCCGCTGGGCGTCGGCCTTGGCGGCTTCCGCGAACTCTTCGTCGGACAGGACCGCGCGGTTCCCGAACTTTTCGGGACGTTCGCGCGGGATGCCGAGCGCGGCGTCGCTGGTCCAGACACCCTGGAGATCCGGATCGCCCCACGGCGTCCTGGTCGCCTTCGCGCCCTCCGCTGGCTTGGGGATCCCCGGCCTGACGGCCTGCGCTGCTGTCGCGGGCTTCGCCGCGGGAGCCTGCCCCGCAACCGGCGCGGCGGCGAGCGCGACCGCTGCTACCACGGCGGCGAGGCATCCTGACGTGAGAACGCGGTTCGTCATGCGAGATCTCCTGAAATGGAGCCGGCGACCCGACTTGAACGGGTGACCTGCTGATTACGAATCACGAAGAGTGGGCACGCTCTACCCCGCACCCCTACGCAATCACCAATAAAAGGCCTGTTTCCGTGGTACTCTTACCGCAGGGCTACGCACGAAACCGCGCCCGCATGGTAGCTATGTGGTAGCTAGGCCGCCCCTGCTGATTCCCGTTAGCTCCCTTTCAGACCTCTTATGGTAGCAGCAAAATTGACAGAGCGGCGACTCAACGAGCTGTCTCCACGGCCGGGCCAGCAGTACGTCAGTGTGGGACGGCGCGATCGCCGGCTTTGGCGTGCGCGTCAGTCCCGCTGGCACGCGGACGTTCATCCTCAAGTACCGGACGATCCGCGGCCGGGTGCGCTGGAAGACTCTCGGGCGCGTGGGCACGCTGGCGCTCGACCAGGCCCGCAAGCTCGCCAAGGCCGACGTCGGCGCCGTGGCGGGCGGCGGTGACCCGCTCACCCAGAAGGACACGGCCAAGGACGGGCTGACGTTCGGCACGGTCGCGGATCGCTTCCTCGCGGAGCACGTCGAGGCGCGTCGGAAGGCCGCGACCCTCAGGCTCTACCGTCTCGCGATTGATGGGCATCTCCGGCCGGCGTTTGGCGCGCGGTCGATTGCAGAGGTGACCGCCGGCGACGTGGCCCGCCTCCACGCGCGGCTCAAGAGCACGCCGTATCTGGCGAACCGCGTGCTGGCCGTCGCGTCGAAGTTGTGTAATTGGGCGGAGCTCCAAGGCTGGCGGGCGCCGCACGCGAATCCCTGCGACGGGCTCGAGAAGTATCCCGAACATCCGCGGCGCCGGTATCTGACGCCACCGGAATGGCAACGCGTCGGGGCGGCGCTGCGGCTTTCGGAACGCCGGGATCGCCTGCCTGCATCGGCCGTGGTGGCGATTCGATTGTTGCTCCTCACTGGCGCCCGCGTATCGGAGATCCTGTCGTTGACGTGGGCGGAAGTCGATCTGGCTGCCGGGACGTTGCAGTTGGCTGATTCGAAAACCGGGCGGAAGACGATCTGGCTCTCGCCGTCGGCCGTGGCGCTCCTGCAAGCCTGGCCGAGGTTCAAGGGTTCGCCGTACGTGTTTCCGGGTGAGGGGAAAAGCAAACGCGGGCCTGGCGCGCATCGCGTTAGTCTCGGCGATGCCTGGACGTGGGTTCGGACACGGGCGAAGGTGCCTGACGTCCGACTGCATGATCTGCGGCACTCATTCGCGAGTCTCGCCGTCTCGCAGGGCTACACGTTGCCGATGATCGGGGCGTTGCTCGGACACTCGCAGCCGGCGACGACGCAACGGTACGCGCACTTGATGGACGACCCGCTACGCGCGGGCGTCAATGCGATCGCAGGCACGATCGACGCGGCGCTGAGCCGGAGGCCGCGATGAGTGTCTGGGTGCGGCTCACGCGAAAACAGGCGACCGCGCTCGATATGGCGCTCGAGCCTGTACGATCTCTCGACCCTCCGCCGTGGTAGCGCTCGAGGCCCATCTCACAAGCTATCGCGATCGTGCGCAGCCGCCCTCCGTGAGGGACCGCCGCGCGCTCGTGGCCGCCGGGCGGGATCTCTTGGCGCTCATGGCGCGGGCCGGTGTCGAAGACGCCGACGAGGCGATCGATCGTCGCGACGGACACAGCGAACTCGTCGCTCGGCTGACGGCGCGGATCGACCAGTGGGCCGCGGCGATTCCTGATCCAAAGCCGGCGCACCGGTCCCGCGATGAAGCCCGGCGCCTGCTGCTCACCCGCGCGCTCTGCGTGCTTGATGACTCGGGGTTCCCGTGGCCGCGGCGCTCGTGGCATCGCGACGGCCCGCGCATGCGGACGCTCCGTGTCGTGAACCAGATCGCCAACACGCTTGATGGTCGGCCCAAGGCGCCACCCGGGACATTCTTGCGGCATGTGAGCGCGAGCCCGATTCGTCGTTCGATCGGCAGGCCTTTGAGGCCAGAGTGCTGGCGCAACGCGCGGAATTGCCGCCGATCATTCCGGGCGCGTACGACGCCGTCAAGTTTCTGGTGGCGGTCGAGCAATTCCAAAACCATCCGGCCACCCTGACCGACGCGGACATCGCGCAATTGAAGTTGGTTGACGACGACATCGGCAACGCCGCGATGGCGGCTCGTGCGGGCTACACGAAGCGCAGCACAACGAGCACGAACGACGAGGCGCTCGCGCAAGTTCCGGTCTCCGCGCTCGCCCTCATCACGGTCGTGTCGAAGACGAAGGACCGAATCGGACAGTGGATCAGCACCGTCCAGCGCCTGGCGCGGGAGACCAAGGTCCGCGTCGATGCGCTTGAGCAGCGCCTGGTCGATCCGAAGGACCAGAGCACCACACTCTCGCAAGCCGTCACGCAGATCAAGGCGCTGACTGAGCGGGTGAACTATCTCGAGGCGAGGCCGGTCATGGAATACCAGGGGACCTTCCAAGCCGGAAGGGTCTACCGACCGGGGCATGCCGTCACCTTCAAGAACTCGACGTGGGTCGCCTTACGAGAGACGACCGAGGCGCCGACCGACGGGGTCACCGCTGGTCCGCGGGCGTGGCAGTTGGCCGTACGGGCCGGCCGCGATGGCAAAGACGCGCCGAGCGTGAGATGAGCCAGACATCGCCCTACGCCGATCGGACGCGAGCTGAACAACGCCAACACGTGCTCTCGGTCTTAGACCCGCGACGCGATATTCGGTACGAGCATTTGATGCGCGCGGTTGATCTCGCCGTGCAGCATGAATGGAACCTCGAGCGGGAGCCAGAGCGCCATAAAGCCACAGCCCATTTCGCGACGCGCACGATCAGGACGCCGCCCATTCATGGGGACCTTGAGCTAGCCGTGTTCGTTCACGAAGGCGGGCATCTTGAATCGCCGATGGGTGACCGCGATCGCATCGATAACGAACTACTCGCGTGGCGTTGGGGAATGAAGACGCTCGGCTTTCGCTGGAGCGGGCCATGCAACGCGAAATGGAGGCGTGTCTCGGACGTACCAGCCGCTGAGAATCAAGACCTACCAGGATCTGCAACTGATGGAAGCCGTGTTCGCTGAGGGCGCTGAGCAGGCGGGTCCGGCTAGGAGCGAGACGATGAACCGCACAGCAATCGGCGGCAACGGACAGCGTACACGTACGGCGGACCGCCCACGATTGAAGGCCTCACCGCGTGGGTTGAGCAAATTATTGATGATCAGGAACGCGTACTGAACACCAATGTGCTCCTAGCCTTCGAGTCTGGCGAGATCGCGGAGGAGAGTATGGACGCGGTTCTCGAGGAAGCGGCGCCGGTCTTCGCGGAGGCGCGACTCAATTGTGCCGCCATTATCATAACGCGCTACAGCAGGCGAGAGAGTCACTGCGTACCCCATGACGACGCCTGACAAGCGGAACGCTCTCGTCGGCAAGGTCATTGGTGTTGCACGTTTGGCCCGTTCAACATGAACGCGTACACATCATTGAGCTTGTGCCACCCGCTCTCTCGAGAGTAGACGAGTTCCCAGGGTCCGACGCTTCGCGCCATTTCCTCCACATGCGATCGCGACACCAACGAAATCCCACTGGTTCCGGAGGAAAGGGCATCTGTGTGTGCGTAGTCGGCGTACCCATAGCCGGTGCGCTCATACTCGTCGAGCAGCTTCTTGATGCCTTCTTCCGTCATCAGGGGGTGCTTCGTTTTGCCGGTGCTCATTTCATGTGCCACGTTTCGCCCTAAGGTCGTGAAGACGCAGACACCGCCGCTGTTTAAGTGCCGGCAGAAGAAGTCAAGAAGGTCAAGAGTAGCTGGTTCATCGATATGCGTAACCAGGGAACCGCACCAAATCAAGTCGAACGTGTGGGGCAGCGAGAAGCTTCTGAAAGTGCGGGCGGGCCTGGACGTGTATGCTTCAACCAAGAACGTTCGTCGGCAGAAGTTCAGGGCGTCTTCCAGGATCTCGACTCCTACAACTTGGGAATCGGGAAACATTTCTTTCAGGAACCGGAGAACGCGGCCATAACCGCAGGGGAAATCGAGCACAGCGCCTCTCGAGACGACTTTGCCCGCGGCATCGAGCGATGCGCGAATAACGCGGCCGGCAGACAGTCCCGCAGTCAGATAACTCGATGACCAACCATCAACGTACATGAAGTCTGACGGGCTGACTTTCAGCGAGACCGAGCGGACGAGATTCTTCTCAGTGTCGTCAAGCGGGCTCTCGAGAGCAAACGCATCGAGTTGATCTGGCGAGAGATCGCCTGGGGCGCACAGGATTCGCCTCGCAGTCCGGAGCTTGCCGGTCCTGAGCGCACCAGTACTCACCCTCCGGAGAGGCCGAAGAAACCGTCGTGCGACCTTCAGCGGACTCGGCATTTTGATGTCCTCTGATTTCTCAGCTACAAGTGCCCGGGGATGGGAATCGAACCCACACGTCGTTCTCGCGACCTCGGTTCTCAGTCGTCCGGGCTGGGGGCGCAACGCTAAGGATCGGTGGGATTTCAGAACGATTCGGCGTCTCTGGGTCATGCCGCGTAGGGCCACCGCCGTTGCGTGCCTTGCTGCAACATCGCGTTGCGCGCGGTGCGCCTGCTCGCCTGGAAACAATCATTGGAAGCCCAATCGTTTCATTGCTTGGCGAAGCGGTACCATCAAAGGCCATTCGCTCGGCTGAGAATTGGGAAGATGGAGAGCGCGCGTACGGTGCGGGACGGGCCGTTGATGCTGTCGTCTGACCCTCTCCTCGACGATCTGAACGCGCCGAATATTTCGCCTCCAGTGTCCATAGCTGCGCCGTAGTTCCTGCAGCGTCCCGAAGGCATGTTCGAGCTCAATCACGTCTGGATCACTTTCCATCGGCGACTGCATCGCACGCCACAACTTGCGTCGATAACGCAGTATCCGACGACAAGACGCTTGCACGTACCAAAACCAGCTGTTGCCCAGTCGTCCGCGCCACGTGTCCGCCGCATCACCGCAATAGGCGCGCAAGGGGACGGAGGCGGCCCCGAATCCCCGGTGCAAGCGGCGCAGGTGCTCCCACCGTGCACGACTCGCGGGAATAAAGTGTTGCAGCCTGAGGGCCGGCTCATACCACTGCTTCCAGCCAAGCCGCGTCAACGCCGCACACAATTCCGTATCTCCCCCTGAAGTCAGCTTTCCGCCTTGCCGGTCCGTCAGCAACTGCTCAAACCCCGCCTCGCTCAGTTGCCTCCACGCGGATTTCCGAATGGTCAAACCCGCGCCCCACAAACTCCCCTCGTGGTATCCCCCCGCCGCACCTTGTGGACCCACGCCGAAGCTGCGAGCGTATCGGCGAAACCATGGCGGTTCGGATTCTTCAAAGACCGCCACGCTGTCGCCGCCACACACGGCGACGTCTGGGTGCGCACCCATGACCGTTGACACGATCTCGACCCAGGCCGGGGACACCCAGTTGTCGTCATCGACGAAACAGACGATCTCGTGCCTGGCCTCGAGGAACCCGCGTCGTCTCGCGCGGCTGAGACCGAGCGTTTCCTCCGTGATGACTCGTAAGCGCGTGGGCGCATCGGGCGGCCAACAACCACGCGCTATCTGCCCGGTCTCGTCCGTCGAGCCGTTGTCGATCACGAGCACCTCCCATTCAATCTGCGGGGGCACTCTCTGGGCTTGAAGATACTGCAGCGCCGTCGGGAGTCGCTTCGCGCTGTTGTGACAGCAGACCACGATCGTCACGCCGAGCGCGCGAGGCGAACTGGCAACGGAACTTGTCATAACGTGGCGGGACGATCGCGCCACAATTCGGAGACACGACAGCGGGAGCGGGTGGGTCGTGTTGTCTCGTAGACTTCGCGACAAATAGCGAAAAGTGAAATCACTTTCCGCAACCTACATAGCGGCTGCGCCGTGCGGAGACTGGAGATCGGCCGAGGCGGCTACGACGGCATCGCACGGCTGAAGAAGGTCTAACTGTCGCCCCCCAGGTTCTTGGCTATGTTCCGGTCCAATCCGCCGACCGGCGTCGAGGTCGGCATGTCCATTGTGAGATACGCGCGTCTGTTCTGCCCCTTCTGCCAAGATGCGCAGGCGAAAGGCGTCGTAACACGCCCAGTCCACGCGCTCGGCGCAGGTAAAGATGGCGTAGAACACCGCGATTTCGTCATCTGTGAGGGTCATGTCGTCGCCTCTCTTTTCGGGATAATTCAATGGAAAGCAAGAATCAAGCCTTCCATACCTGGGCCGTGAGCACCTCACTGCCAAACCGAAGCTACAAAGACCGGCCATGAACGACACATCGCCCCCGCGATGAAGCCGTGCTGGTTATGGCGCGCCAAGGGGGGCGAGCATGCACCCCACGCCGGGATTTGTAACTGCCAGCTAGAACAACCCTGATTGGATCTCGCCGACAGATTCTCTGATTGATGGGACTCTCAACGGTGGTGCAGGTCACCCATTTGCAGCCATGCGGAAGCTGGGCGTCGGGCGAGACACACCCATCAGACTACGGCCGGCGCCCGCATCACTCTCGTGTTCGGTGACGTCGGCTTCGCGACATCGAGCCGACTTGCGCATTGTCCAGCATGTTGTATGAAAGCACCGTTTGCGCGTGCCCGGGATGGGAACCGATCATTGAGAGCAGATGATTGCCAACCGACTGAGTCGTCGCTAGTCTGTCCGCGCCAATACGATTACGGCTGAACTGCGCAACCGGAATGCTTGCGCGCCCCGGCTGGCCGACTCACTCGGAGCCGCAATCAGGATTTGGTACCAAGCGGCGGCTATTGTTGCTCGACGGTTCTTCCCACGCATGCTCGCACTCGGCGCAGAAGAACGTGTCCAAGCCGAATCGTTGAAGGATGAGGACAGGCTTGCGGACGTCAGATTTACACTTGGGGCAGGATCCGGGCGGGGAGCGCCCATCGTCTCCCTGTGCCCGCCTCGCGGCCATATCGGCACGAGTCGGAGCAACCGAGATGCCGTGCGCTGCTCGGTGTGGCCCTCCGCCGTTTGCGTACGAGGGGAGCGGCGATGTCAATAACGATCGTGAACTATTCGTCTCGCGGTCAATGACGAGGCCGTGGCTTCAAGACGACGGCGTCGGCGGGTGTGTCTGGTTTTTGTCCCACGGTGGAGCGAATGCAGGCACCACTTTCCCAGACGGCCCCCAAAGACATCGACACCCGACGCAAAAGTGATACCCGAGCAACGGAGGGGGGTCCTTCCGCGGCGGCACCACGGTCCCACAGTTCGGACAGACAACAGGAGGCGTATGCTCCGGAGTCTCTTGCATGAGGGGAAGCTTCGGATTTAAGCAAATGTGAGAAGGCGCGTCTGTCAGAAATCTACAGAGCGGAATGTGGTGATGAACGCCAGATGCAGCCGCACGCGCGCACGCCAGGGCGATTCGACCGGCGGGATACACTCACGGGATGAGCCAGACCACTCGGACGTGCGTCCGTTGCCGCGGCTACCTCTGGACCTGCGAAGCCCATCAGCATCGCCCATGGCCGCATGACGACTGCGCGAGCATTGGCGAACCCTGTGCGTTGTGCAACGGCGGTCCGGTCACAACGGTTCCTCCGGCGGGATTAGAACCGTATCGCACATGGGAAGACGAGTCAGATGAGTGACGAACCGTTCGATTCCCCAGGCACACGTCGGCGCCCGCTCGACTCGCAACGCCCGCCGAACGGCTCTGCGAGTTTCGGAAGGATGTCGATTGCTACGTCTGCGAGCTCCGCGATCGCGCGGAATGGGGATCGAGGCTCAGTTTCTCCTGAATGGGGACCTGTACATCGCGTGCACGTTTCAAGGATCAGCCAGACGCTTGGTCTCCGCGCTCGTGACCTTTGCGGTCACCTAGACGGCCAGCGGGACTCTAGATCGTCGTCTGATCGCGCCAGACCAGCCCACACGCCCGGCAATAGTGCCATCCAATTACCGGATTGCGCGACGGTGTCTCCGGCAGCAGAACGGCCCCGCAGTCTGGGCACAATTTCGGCGCGGGCGGATTCAGTTCACTGACGTCTTGAGGTGCTGCGACCACCGTACAAGGGTAGCCTCACTTGCTACGGCAACCTAAAATTGAGTTGCTTAGGACCGGACGCTTAGGCGGCCTGTGGGGGATTCCGTGGGGCGGACGGGGTGGGTTTCTGATCCGGAATCCACGCATGCGCGCACCGTTCGCAGCGGTAATGCGGTTTTCGCGTCTCGAAACTGACGGCAGCAAGGAATCGCCCGGTCGGCTCCCGACAAGCCGGACAGTTAACGAACGCTGGCCAGTCACCAAAGGGCATGGGGACCGTTAAGAGAGCGGAAGCGTAGCGTACGCCGCGTAAGGATTCAACACACCTAGGTCTGGTTGCCAGGAGTAAATCCGGACACGAAGCAGCAAACTGCTGTCAGAGCGCCGGGGAGACTGCGCTCCATCAACCGCCCCTCGGGTCGGCGCAATCGAGAACTTCACCTAGAGCCGGAACCCGGGGCAGACCAGACGGTCTGCCTTGGCCGTGTGACGGGGAGGCCAGTGCATGAGGCGAAGCCGTCTGTTCTGCCCCTGCTGCCAAGATGCGCAGGCGAAAGGCGTCGTAGCACGCCCAGTCAACAGGCTCAGCGTCAGTATAAATCGCGTAGAACATCGCCACTTCTTCGGCGGTGAGGGTCACTTCATCATCTCCCTTTAAGGATCACGTCGGCGCACACGTTTTGAACGGAAAGCGGATGGTTAGTCGGAGTGAATAGCCGCGTACACCCCAGCGGCAGCGGCAAGCCCGACGGCTATCTCGAAAACAACCATAACGGTCGCAAACCAGTCGCGTTCCATGGGCGCAGCGGTTTCCGAGTTCAGATGTGGGTCGAGGGCCGCTCGCGGAATCCCTTCCTTGGAGCTCGGGCAATCGTGATATCCGACCAGTAGGGCCGGTTCGTTCGGTGGCGGTACGATCGCACCACAGTTCGGACACAGGACGGAAAGCGGATCGTGCGGATCGTCTTAGTTGCGTCGCTCATAGAGGATCTCGAAAATAGATATCGATAACCAAAGTGCAATCACGCGTCTGTCGGGAATCGTACATAAGCGGCTGGCGTAGCGTTACAATGCGCGGCCATGAGCGATACATCGGGAGCGCCAAGCCGAGCAGCAGGACTCTGGCTCATGTGGCTTGCGATGGCCCTGTTCGGGACCATTGGCGTGTTCAGCGTGTTTGACGGATTTGCTGAAGACGACGTGCAGGCGGGATGGGCGGGAGTCTTGGTCCTTTCGGTCGTCGTGCTGTCTGTTCTGTATCAACGCGAAGGGTTTCGGCGGGTAGTTGATACGGCACTTGAACCCCTAAGACGCAAGCTTTCCGCGGTAACCGTAGTTGCGATGTCGTTTGGGATTCCACTCATGGCAATCTACCTCCTAGTTCGATTCGTTAAGTGGGCCTGGACAGGCTGAGGATTGTGTCAGTGAGCGATACGTCGCCGCGCGACCAAGCTGCGCTGCTGTTCAACGCGAAGCGGGCAGCGGCCCGTACGCCACGACCCGGCGAAGAAGTCTGGCGACTGCGAAACCCCGCCGGCCGCGTGCAGTCGTGCGAACTGCGCGACAACACCCAGGCCGGGGCCGGCTGGGACGTCATGCTGCTCGAAAACGGAGAGCCGCTGTTTTCGCGCCACTGCGCGGACGAAGCCCTCGCGCGCTTCGTCGCGACCAGGACGAAGAAGGATCTGCTACGAACCGGCTGGACCGACGACATAGCCGGCGCGTGACTCTTCGTATCAGAGAGGGAGATGCGGAAGGGTTACCCGGCTGGCCGGCGGAATACAGTCGCCATGAGCGAACTGCTCGGGTCTGTGTTCGCTGCCGCGGCGGCCACTAGCCACGCTCACTGCTTCACGATGTTTTCCGCGATCGCTATTACCTCGGACATGCGAACGCCCACGATCGTTCGATGGTCCTTGTAGTCTGCGGTCATGATCCCGACTAATCTCAGCGTTTCTCCGACCACACAGAACGCGGCCCCTCCGCTGATGCCTCTGGGGTTGGGTGGGTTGTATCGCTTGCCGGCAACCGATATGTCTTCTGGATCGAACTCCAGAAACAGGTGAGATTCGAGACTGCAGCCCACCGCGCCGCGACTTCAGGCGGCTTCGCCACAGTTTGAAAGTAGACCGAATTCTGTTTGATGTCTTTCAATCGTCGATCAGGCTTGAACTGCGGGTTTGAGTCGGGAAAACCGAAAACGATGTATTCATCGCCGGGCAACGGAGGCGGGCCGCCTTCGCCTTCCACGAACTGCTCCGTGATAAAGGCGAGGCCGGTCATCCGGCTCAATTGCGTGTCGCTCAACGAATTACGGCGACGTCTAGATCTTCCGGTGGCCGGTTGACCGTGTAGATGCCCGGAACTGTGAACTCGATCAGTCTCGCACCTTGGAGGCCGAGGAAGAACGTCTGTCTATCGAGGCTGCCAAAAACGTGTCTTGCGGTGACAACGAAATGGCGATCAAAAACGCGAACCAAAACACAACTACCGGCACGATCCGGACGCTCATGTCGATCGTCAGGAACGAACAGTGGTAAGACGAACTGCGATAACTCCTCTGCGGTCTTCAGAGCCATGCGCTCGTTTCCCGGTAGCTATGTGGTAGCTATCGGCGTTATGCTTCGATCGGATAATTTCCGTAAGTGCTTGATTTAATTGGAGCCGGCGACCCGACTTGAACGGGTGACCTGCTGATTACGAATCAGCTGCTCTGCCAACTGAGCTACGCCGGCCTGGCGGTGCGGTCGAACACGCTATTTTAGCACGCGGTCACCCCGATACTGCTCGTCGGTCACCGGCTCCATCCAATTGGTGGCTGCCTTGACGTTGACGGCCAGGTGCACGCCTCGCGCGGACGGGGTCGCGCCGTGCCAGTGCTTTTCGCCCGGCGGGATGACTATCGCGTCGCCGGCGACTGCCTCCTGCGGCGCTTCGCCCAGCACCTGAATCCGGATGTGCCCCTCGACCACGAGCAGCCACTGCGGGCCGTCGTGCGTGTGCCAGTGCGTGCGCGCGCCCGGCTCGAACCCCACACGGTAAACATTGACCGGCGTGCCGGTCTTGTCGGACGCGAGCGTCGCGCGCTCGACCGCGCCGCTGAACGTGGCGGGGTCGCCGGGCTCTGTCGGCACCTGAGCCGCGCGGAAGATTTTCATGCGTGCTACGATAGATGGTTTAACGCCGCGTCGCAATTCTCCACAGAGCGGGGCCAGACCACAGCGATGCCCGATACCACCTCGGCGGTCGCCGCGCCGGCGGCGGCGGCTGTTGAATCAGCCGAAATCGTCATCCGGGGCGCGCGCACCCACAATCTCAAGAATATCGATCTGTCCCTGCCGGTCGGGACGCTGATTATCGTCACCGGCGTGAGCGGATCGGGAAAGTCGTCGCTCGCCTTCGACACGATCTACGCGGAAGGGCAGCGCCGGTACGTCGAATCGCTGTCCGCGTACGCGCGCCAGTTTCTCGAGCGGATGGAGAAGCCGGACGTCGATCGAATCGACGGCATCGCGCCGGCCATCGCCATCCGGCAGAAGAACAGCATCCGCAACCCCCGCTCGACCGTCGGCACGACGACGGAAATCCACGACTACATGCGGCTGTTGTACGCGCGCGTCGGACGCACGTTCTGCCGCAACTGCGGACGTGAGGTGGTGCGCGAAACCGCCGAAGTGGTCGCCGCTCAACTCAGCCAGGGCGCTCCCGGCACCCGCCTGCTGGTTGGCTTCGACCTCCCGATCGTGTCCACTGCGTCGACGGTGTCCGACACCGGTGACACCGACGAGGTGCGGGAACAAATAGAGGACGAAACACCAGGCGCGCAGGGTCCGCAGAGTCCACAAGGTCCGCAGGGTGCGGCGGTGGCGGCGGCGATCGATGTGCTCAAGCGAAAGGGCTTCGGCCGGCTGCTCATCGACGGCCGCGCCGTGTCGTTCGACGATGTGGACGCGGCCGCGCTGGGCGACCGGCAACTGCTCCAGGTGGTCGTCGACCGCGTCCAACTGGGGGGCGAGGATTTGCGGCAGCGCCTCACGGATTCGATCGAGACGTCCTATGTCGAAGGCGGCGGCGCCGCGTGGGCGGTGGAAGTCGGCGGGATTGTCCACGAGTTCTCCGAGCGCTTCGAGTGCCGGCCATGCGGCATCGCGTACGAGGATCCGCAGCCGCGGCTGTTTTCCTTCAACAACCCGTTCGGCGCGTGCGCGACCTGCCACGGGTTCGGGAACATCATCGAGCTCGACATCAACCTCGTCGTGCCGGACACCTCGAAGTCGATTCAACAGGGCGCCATCGAGCCGTGGACGCAAGCCGCACTACCGGGCGCAGCTCGCCGAACTGAAGAAGGCTGCGCGAGGCCGGAAGATCCGCCTCGACGTGCCGTGGTCCGCGCTGACCGAAGAGGAACAGCGGTTCGTCATCGAAGGGGGTCCGGCCGACGGCGGCGAGGCCTCCAGCTACACCGGCATCCGAGGATTCTTCCGCTGGCTCGAGCGGAAGAAATACAAGGTACACGTCCGCGTGTTCCTCAGCCGGTATCGCGGCTACCTGACCTGTCCGGATTGCGGCGGCGCCCGGCTGCGGCGCGAGGCGCGCGACGTCCAGGTGTCGGGCCAGACGATCGATCGGGTGTCCTCGCTCACGGTCCGCGACGCGCAGCAGTTCTTCGCGACGCTGCAGCTGACCGAGAAAGAAACCGCGATCGCCGAGAAGGTCCTGAAAGAAATCACGCGACGGCTGTCGTTCCTGAGCGACGTCGGCCTCAACTACCTGACGCTCGATCGCCTGTCGTCGACGCTGTCGGGCGGCGAGGCGCAGCGCATCAATCTCGCGACCTCGCTGGGCTCGGCGCTGGTCGGCACGCTGTACGTGCTCGACGAACCGTCCATCGGCCTCCACTCGCGCGACAACCAGCGCCTGATCGACATCCTCCGCCAGCTGCGCGATCAGGGCAACACCGTGATCGTCGTCGAGCACGACGCCGACATGATTCGCGTCGCCGATCACGTCGTCGATCTGGGACTCGGCGCCGGCGAGCAGGGTGGACGCGTCGTGTACTCGGGATCGCTCGAAGGTCTGATGAAGGAACCGCGGTCGCTGACGGCGAAGTACCTCCGCCAGGAGCTCGCGATCCGCGTTCCGACATCACGGCGGCGCGGGAGCGGCCAGAAGCTGCAGCTGCTGGGAGCGACCGAGCACAACCTGAAGGACGTCGACATCGCCATCCCGCTGAACACGTTGACGGTGGTGACGGGCGTGAGCGGATCGGGCAAGTCGACGCTCGTGCACGACGTGCTCTACGCGGCGGTCAAGCGCGCGAAGGGCGGCTGGGAGCGGCGCGTCGGCAGTTTCCGCAAGCTCGAAGGCGCCGAGTACATCACCGACGCCGTCCTGGTGGATCAGGCGCCCATCGGCCGGACGCCGCGCTCCAACCCGGTGACGTACCTCAAGGCGTTCGATCCGATCCGCGAGCTGTTTGCCGCGACCAAGGACGCGCGGGCCCGCGGCCTGACAGCCAGCCATTTCTCGTTCAATGTCCCCGGCGGGCGCTGCGAGGCCTGCCAGGGCGAGGGCGAGGTCCGCGTCGAGATGCAGTTTCTCGCCGACGTGTTCGTCCCCTGCGACCAGTGCGACGGCAAGCGGTTCAAGCCCCAGGTGCTCGAGGTGCGCTATCGCGGGCGGTCGATTCACCAGGTGCTCGATCTGACCGTCCGGGAGGCGCTCGCGTTTTTCAGCAGCTCGCCCAAGGTGCTGCGGCGGCTGCAGGTGCTCGACGAGATCGGCCTCGGCTACCTGCGTCTGGGGCAGCCGGCGACGACGCTTTCGGGCGGGGAAGCCCAGCGGATCAAGATCGCGGCGCACCTGTCCTCGCACAGCGGCGAGCGCCTGTTGTATGTGCTCGACGAGCCGACCACCGGACTGCATTTCGACGATATCGCCAAGCTGCTGACGGCATTCCGGAAGCTCCTCGAAGCGGGGCATTCGCTCGTCGTCATCGAGCACAACCTCGACGTGATCAAGACCGCCGACATGCTCATCGACCTGGGGCCCGAGGGCGGCGAGGAAGGCGGCCGGGTTGTCGCCGTAGGCACTCCTGAGCAGGTCGCCCTGGTTGAAGCGTCCCATACCGGCCGATATCTTCGTACGGTGCTGCCAGAGGGACGGTCACATGCCAGTGTTCTGGGTCGATAGAAAAGGGCGGGCGAGGTTGGCAGGGCTGGCGGGCCGGACCATGTTGCTGGTGCTGGTCGGGCTTTGTCTCGCGCCGACCGTGGCTTTCGCGCAAGTGTCCTTCGAGCAGGCGATCGAGGAGCTGTCGAGCCCGCAACCCGAGATCCGGTTGCAGGCTGCGACTCTGCTCAAAGGTGCCGCGTATCCGGAAGCGGCACTCCCGCTGGCCAAGGCTGTTCTCGACGCCGAGGACGCGGTTCAGCTCGAAGCCATCGCGGGCGAGCTGAATATCTTCCTGGCTACCCGGATCGTCCCGAAGAAAAAGGTAGGTCTCGTCGTCGAGGTGCGCGCGAAGATCGCCGCCGAAACAGCCTTTTCGGCCGGTCCCCTCGCGCTCGGCGCGATGCCCGTGCCGCTCGATGTCCTGACGGCACTGCGGACCGCGGCACGCGACAACAACCCGCGAGTCGGCCTCGAGGCCCTCTATGCGTTCGGCGCCCTGGCGTCTGAACCCACGGGCGGCGTGCGCCGCGAGCTCCGGCAGGCATCCGTACCCGAACTCGCGGCGATGGTGGGTTCCTCGGACGAAGCGATCCGCGCGGCGGCCGTGCGCGTGATCGGCCGTGTCTACTCCGCGCATGCATCGGACGATGCCGTGGACCCGACCGTGGGCGACGCCGTGATCACGGTCCTCAACGACCCGAACAAGCTGATCAAGCTCGCCGCGATGGAGGCGCTGGGGGCGATGCGCTACGACCGTGGTGTCGAGGCGCTGACGCAGCTTTTCGAGTACTACAAGCAGGGCGAGCTTGCAGAAGGCGCTCTCGACGCGCTGGCGCAAATCGCGCATCCGGCAAGCATTCCGCTCTTTACGTCGCAGCTCGGCGCCAAGTCCGCGATGACGAAGACGATGGCCATCGAGGGTCTGGCGCGGGCGGGAGATCCGTCCCAGATGAGTGCGATCGACGGGGCGCTCAAGAGCCAGCACGACGATCGCGTGATCTTTGCCGGCATCTTCGCGTCGGCCATGCTCGAAAACGGATCCATCGAGCGCATCACGGGCGCGCTGCTGCGTCCGAAGGAGCGCGAACTCGCCAAGCAGTACCTGGCCGAGGTCGCCAGGGGCCGCGCCAACGTTCTCGGACGGTACGCGCAGGATCCCGATCCCGGCGTGCGGGCGGACATCGCGGACGTCCTGGGATTCTCCGGCGACGCGGCCGCGCAGCCGATTGTCGAATCGCTGATCAAGGACGAAGACAAGCAGGTCGCGCTCGCCGCGGAGCGGGCGGCGCTCCGCCTGCGCGGCTCCGACCCGCACGGTGACCGCTGATACGAATAGGGGCACGCTTCCGCGCAGCTTCTACGATCGCCCCACGCTGGACGTCGCCCGCGATCTGATCGGCAAGGTTCTCGTCCACGATCGGCGCGGCGCCCGCACATCCGGGATCATCGTCGAAGTCGAGGCCTACATCGGCGAATCCGATCCAGCCTGCCACGCAGCCCCCGGGCGCACGCTCCGGAACCTGCCGCTGTACGGTCCGCCGGGCCATGCGTACGTCTATCTCAATTACGGAATCCACGCGCTGGTCAACGCTGTAACGGAGGCCGCGGACGCGCCCGCGGCCGTGCTGATCCGCGCGCTCGAACCTGTCGAAGGGATCAACCTGATGCGCCGCCGGCGGGCGCGCGCCGCGAAGGGACGCACTGCGCGTCCGGCGGCAGTTCTACCCACTCAGCTTCTTTGTTCCGGGCCGGGCAACCTGACGATGGCGATGGGGATCACGCTCGCGCAGAATCGCGTGGACCTCTGTGGCGAGACGCTGTTCATCAGGGATGACACCGCGCGCACGCTGTCGGGACGGCTCGCCTGGGGCCCCCGAATCGGCATCAACGTGGGAGTCGACCGCCCCTGGCGCGTGTATCTCGAGGGACACCCGTCTGTCTCGGGGCGGCGGCGTTTGACTCGTGGCGTGTGACTCGTGGCTCGTGGCTCGTGGCTGGTCGCTGGCGGCTCGCGACCGCCCACTTGCGACTGCCGACTGCCGGCCTGTCGACTGGCGACTGGCGACTGCTAGTGGCTGGCCAGCCACTCCGCGAGCGCCGGCGCCTGGCGCTCCCGAAGACTGATGCAGCTGTTGATGCGTTCGATGGTCTGTCCGAGCGTGCGCGAGGCGGACGGCATCGGATGCGCAGCGAAGAACGCCGTGATGTCGTCGCGCGACGCGGCGTCGCAGAACGAGCCCAGCGCGTTCGTGAGGCCGGAGTCGCCGCCGAAGATCGTGACCTTGCCCTCGAGGTCGGACCAGTGCTGTTTGAGGAAGGCCCACGTGCGCGGCCGTGCGGACTCCTGCGCGAGGAACCGTGACAGGAATCCCGACGTGTCCTGGCTGCGCAGTTTCGACGTCAGCGCGTAGTCGAGCGCGCGGTCGATGAGCGCCGGATCACGGAATCGCGCGAGGGCGTGCAAATACCGGTAGTGCTCGTCCGGGAGCCGTGGCCTTGTCCGCCGCCGCGAGCAACGCGTCCTGCAGCGCGCGGTCCCCGTGTTCGGCGGCCACGGCGACGATCGCGCCGGCGAGCGTCGGGTCGAGCGGCGGGCCGCCCGCGAGCGCGCGATCGAGAGCCGTGCGCGCGCGGGCCGCCAAGTCACCGTCACCACCCGTCGTCCCGAGCGTTTCGATGAGCGTCGCCCGCAGGGCGCGCTCGCCGTCGCTGTCGGACGGCATCGATTCGAACCCCACCTGCGCGAACAGCGGGCCGAACAGCGTCCGGACGAATCGTTCGAACGGCGCGCGCGTCGCGTCCGTCGTGAGGTAATCGTGGATGAAGTCGAGCCGGTCTGTGACGTTGCCGAGCACGCCATTGGTGCGCTCGTTGCCGAAACCCGTTGCCAGCGTCAGGAATTCGCCGATGCCGTGGCGGCCGGCGCGCACCATCGCCCATTCGTCGCCGGACAGTGACAGCCGTTCGGGCGCCGTCAGCACGTCCTGCACGCGCGGCGTGAGGGCGCGCAGCGCCTCCGGGCTGTACGCGGTACGGTAGTACCCCTGCGCCCCGGCGTTGGCGAACACCCACGAGGAACACGCGCTCCCCTCGAGCGTGAGCGCCTGACGCGGCTGCGAGAACACGGAGCAGGACGAGGTCGGCGCGCCTCCACCCGTCGACGGGACGGACTTCAGGCAGACCGGCACCTGCCAGCGTTCCGCCGATCCGTTCTTCAGGAGCGCCGGATCCTGGAAGAACCGCTGCTGCACGGCGTCCACCCGCATGCGGTTGTCCCGGCACGCCGGCGCGACCTCGACCAGCGGCGCCCCCGGTTGATTCACGAAGGTCGGCAGAATCTTATCCACCGGCTTGCCGGAGGCCGCCGTCATCGCGTTCCAGAAATCCTGCGACGTTCCGTTGCCGTACGCATGCGCCTGCAGGTAGGCATTGATGCCGTTGCGGAACGTCCCGGCGCCCAGGTAGTTCTCGAGCATCCGGAGTACCGCCGCGCCCTTCTCGTACGCGATTGCATCGAAGGCTTCGTCGATCTGCGCCGGAGTGTCGGCGGGCGCATGAATCGGGTGCGTCGACTTCAGGCCGTCGAAGCCCAGGGCTGCCTGTGTTTCGAGCGCCTCGTCGACGGGGATGTCCCAGTCGGGCCGCATTTCGGCCATCGCGTGATTGGCCATCCACGTCGCGAACCCCTCGTTCAGCCAGATGTCGTCCCACCACCTCATCGTCACCAGGTCGCCAAACCACTGGTGTGCCATTTCGTGGGCGAGCACCGAGGCGATGCGTTTGCGCGCCGCGAGCGACGCGTCCTTCGAGTCCACGAGAAGATCGGTCTCGCGGTAGAAGATCGCCGCCGTGTTCTCCATGGCGCCGGCCGCGAAATCCGGCACGGCGAGCACGTCAAGTTTGCCGAACGGGTATTTGATGTTGAAGTAGCGGTTGTAGAACGTCAGGATCTGCCCGGCCATCTCGAGCGCAGTCCGTCCCATCTCCTTCTTGCCTTCCGTGCCGCAAATCCGGATCGGCACGCTCTCCGCGGACGTCTCCAGGCACTCGAAGCGGCCGACGGCGAGCGCCACCAGGTACGTCGACATCTTCGGCGTCGTCGAGAACTTGACGGTGTGCCGTCCGTCCGCAGCCGGCGTGTCGGAGACGACCCGGCCGTTCGAAATGGCCGTGTCGCCTTTGTCGATGGTCAGCGACACGTCGAAGGTCGCTTTGAGGGCGGGCTCGTCGAAGCTCGGGAAGGCGCGGCGCGCATCCGTCGCCTCGAGCTGGGTGACCGCGTGGCGCCGCCCCGACGCTTCAGTACTCAGATAGAACCCGCGCAGTTTGTCGTTCAGGACGCCGCCGTACGTGATGTGGATATCGGCCGGCCCCGCGGGCAGCGCATTCGGCACTGTCAGCGTCGCGGTCTGCTGAGCCTCGTTGAGCGACACACTGGCCTTCTGTGTCCCCGATCCGGCGGTAATGGTGACGTCGCGGAACGTGATCTCGATGGCGTTCAGGACCACGGTGCGTGTGGGCTGTTCGATCTGCACGCGGATTGTCTCGGTGCCGTCGAACCGTGCGCGCGCGAGATCGACCGCGAAGGCGAGGTCGTAGTGGCTCGGCACGACGCCGGGCGGCAGCCGATCCGCGCGGGCCGGCACGGCCGCAGTGACGACGCCGGCGCAGACCGTGGCGAGAACGCAGGCTGAAATACGGCACGATCGCATACGTTCCCAGTGTACGGCAAACCACTCAAACGCTTGACTTAGGGCGTACGGCTCCGTAAAAATAGAACATCGTGATCAGGACGTGCGCATGTCGCTGCTGTTGTTGGGCTCTGTCGAGCTTCCGAGCCAGCGGACTGGTCGCACGTCGAATCCACGCACTCTAGCTCGAAAGAGCAGAGAGACCAGAAACCCGAACGGCCCGGAAGGCATCAATGCTTTCCGGGCCTTTTTTCTATGTTGCTGCCCCTATTCCTGAACCTTGCCGGCCGGCGTGTCGTGCTCGTCGGCGCGGGACCCGTCGCGGCGGCCAAGCTGCAGCAGCTGCTGGCGGCCCGGGCGGCCGTCTGCGTGGTGGCGCCTCAGGTGACGGCAGCAATCGACGAGGCAGTTGCCGGCGCCGCATCCGGGTGCACGATCGCGCGTCGCGAGTTCGCGCCCGCCGACCTCGACGGGGCGTGGCTCGTCGTTGCGGCGGCAACGCCCGATGTGAACCGCGCGGTCGCGCAGGCTGCGGAAGAGCGGAGGCTCTTCGTCAACGCGGTTGACGATCCGGCGAATGCGTCGGCGTACCTCGGCGGTGTCGTCCGGCGCGAGGGCTTCACGTTGGCCATTTCCTCGAACGGCGACGCGCCCGGCCTCACGGCGCTGTTGCGGCAAGGGCTGGACGAGCTGCTGCCGCGCAACGAGCTCGCGAGGTGGCTCCGCGAAGCGCGCGTCCAGCGGCGTCGCTGGAAGGCGCAGGGCGTGCCGATGGACGAACGCCGGCCGCTGCTGCTCGAGGCGATCAACAGGCTCTACGAAGGGCAACGGGCATACGAAGGGCAAAGGGCAGAGGGCAAAGGGCAGAGGGAAGGGACGAGGGAGAGCGGGCAGGGTGCGCTTTCCCCTGGCGCGGTCGCGCTTGTTGGAGCGGGGCCCGGCGATCCCGCGCTGCTGACACGCAAGGCGATCGCGTGTCTGCGTGCGGCCGATCTCGTCCTGTATGACGCGCTCATCGACGAGCGGATTCTCCGGTACGCGCGGCACGCGCAGCGGTTCTTCGTCGGCAAGCGCGCGGGACGCCATGCGCTGACCCAGGACCGGATCAACGCGCTCATGATTCGCGCGGCGCGCCGCGGCCGCCGCGTCGTGCGCCTGAAGGGCGGCGACCCGTTCGTTTTCGGACGAGGCGGCGAGGAGGCACTGGCGCTGGGCGCGGCAGGCGTCCGATGCGACGTGGTGCCGGGCATCACCAGCGCGATCGCGGCTCCGGCCCTCGCCGGCATCCCGGTGACGCATCGCGGTCTCGCGTCCGGCTTCCTCGTCGTCAGCGGACACGATGAGCACACGTTCGCGACGGCTGCGGGAGCCATCGCACCCAACAGCGTGACGCTCGTCGTCCTGATGGGTATGGCGAGGCTCGCGCAGCTGGCCGGTCAGTTGATCGTGCGCGGATGGTCGGCGGGCACACCGGCTGCCGTCGTCGTGGGCGCCTCGACGCCGGCGCAGCACGCCTGGCGCGGCACGCTGGCCGACATGGCCGGCGGGCAGGTGACGCTCACGGCCGGAGGCGGCATCGCTGGCGCCGTCGTGATCGGAGAAGTAGTATCTGTGGCGGACGAGACGCGCTTCGAATCCGCCACTTCGGGAACAGCGGACAGCACAAAGAGGGTTTATGTCAGCCGTCGATGATCAGACCACTTACGGCCGTGCGCGGCTGTCGTTTGCCAAAACGGCCGATATCGACGAGTTCGTCCGGGTGCTCGGCCAGTACGAGCGCGGGGAGATCACGCCCGATCAGTGGCGTACCTTCCGCCTCGTGCGCGGCACATACGGACAGCGCCAGGCGGAAGATGCCCAGATGCTGCGCATCAAGATTCCCCAGGGGCTGCTGACAACGTCGCAGCTGTATGCGATGGCCGACATCGGCGAGAAGTATTCGCGCGGGTTCGGCCACATCACCACGCGGCAGAACGTGCAGTTTCATTTCGTCAAGCTCCACGACGTGGAGCCGGCGATGCGGGAATTGGCCGACACCGGTCTGACGACGCGCGAGGCCTGCGGCAACTCGGTGCGAAACATTACCGGGTGCCCGTACGCGGGCGTGTCGCCGGATGAACATTTCGACATTACGCCGTACGCCGAGGAGTTGACGCGCTTCCTGCTGCGGCATCGGCTCTCCGGGGTGCTCCCGCGGAAGTTCAAGATCGCGTTCGAGGGATGCACCGTCGATCACATCGCCACGGGCATCAACGATCTGGCGTTCACCGCGGCGATCGGCCCCGGCGGCGGGCGCGGATTCCGCGTGACGGCCGGCGGCGGCACGGCGCTGATGTGCACGGAGGGCGCGGCGATCCACGAGTTCCTGCCGACCTCGGAAATCCTCCGCGTGGCCGAAGCCGTGCTCCGCGTGTTTCACCGCTATGGCGATTATCAGCACAAGCAGCGCAACCGCATGAAGTTCATGATCAAGTCGCTCGGCTGGGCGCGGTGGCGCGACGAATACGACCGCGAACTGGCGGGCATCCGGCTGCGCGGCGAGGTGCCGACGCTCGAAATCGACACGCCAGCCGACGAGATCATACCGAACGCTCCGCGTTCCGAGTCGCCGTCGACCGTCGAGATCACGGCGCGCGTCAGCTCCGGCCGGGTCAAAGGGCCGGGCATCGTGCCGGTGGTGATTCCGGTGCTGAACAGCCGCGACGAGGATTACTCGCGCTGGCGTGCGTCGAACGTGCGCGCGCAGAAGCAATTCGGCTACGCGATCGTCGAGGCCACGGTGCCGCTCGGCGACATGACGAGCGCGCAGATGCGGGTGATCGGGGATCTTGCCAGGGCGCACGGCGACGGTACCGTCCGCGTCACGATGGATCAGAACCTCGTGTTCCGCTGGGTGAAGTCCGGTGACGTGCGTGCCCTGTACGCGCGCCTGGCCGCTGCGGGCCTGGGGCTCGCGGACGCCGGGTCGGTTGCCGACGTCGCCAGCTGCCCGGGCGCCGAATCGTGCCGGCTTGCGGTCACGCAGTCTCGTGGCCTGGGCCGTCTGCTCGAAGATCATCTCCGCGGACGCCCTGACCTGATTGCCTCCGCCGACGGGACCCGCATCAAGATCAGCGGATGCCCGAACGGCTGCGGCCAGCATCACATCGCCACGATTGGCTTCCAGGGCAGCGTTCGCCGGATCGGCGGCCGGCCCGTGCCCCAGTACTTCGTCATGGTGGGCGGCGGAACGGAGCACGGCGGCGCCTCGTTCGGCCGCCTGGCCGCGAAGATTCCTGCACGGCGCATTCCCGACGTGGTCGACCGGCTCATCGAGATGTACGGGCGCGAGAAGAACGAAGGGGAGTCCGCGACGGCGTTTTTCGGGCGCGTCAGCGTGGAGCGGGTCCGCTTGACGCTCGCCGACCTGGAGAGGATGACCGTCGCTGACGCCGTGCCGGACGATTTCGTGGATCTGGCCGAGTCGGCCGAATTCGCGCCCGAAGTCATGGACGGGGAATGCTCGGCATGAAGATCCAGAGGTCCCAGAGGTCCTAGAAGGCCGGCCACACTGGAGGTCCTGGAACTCTGGAACTCTGGACCTCTCGGACCGCTGTTTGGTATAGTCCTCGGAACAACTGAATACGCTCTGCTTATCAAGAGTGGCTGAGGGACAGGCCCGACGAAGCCACGGCAACCACGCGAGGCTTTCATAAGCACCCCGCTCGCGGTTAGGTGCCAATTCCTGCCTTCTCACGAACGCCGTGAGGAAGGGGAGATAAGGGAATCTTGCACCACCGTCCCAACCTCTCATATTTTGTCGTCCTAGACGCAACAGAGCCGGGGTGTGCGAGCGGGGAGGTTGTGTGAGCGCACTCATCGGACTGCAATGTCATCTCTGCAAGGCGAAATTCCCGGCCGAAGCCTTGTGGGCCTGCGAGAAATGCCTCGGTCCGCTCGAGCCGATCTACGACTACGCGCGCGTGACGCTCACGCGCGAGGAGATCGAGCGCCGTCCGAAAAACCTGTGGCGCTACCGCGAACTGCTGCCGATCACGGGTGAACCGCGCACCGGCTTCAACTCCGGCTTCACACCGCTCGTCCGCTGCACCCGCCTCGCCGAGCGCCTCGGCCTGAGCGAGCTGTACATCAAGGACGATTCGGTCAACCATCCGACGCTCTCGTACAAGGATCGCGTGGTGTCGGTCGCGGCCACGCGTGCGCTCGAACTCGGCTTCGACGTGCTCGCCTGTGCGTCCACCGGCAACCTCGCCAACAGCGTCGCGGCGCACGCCGCGCGTCTCGGCGTCGAGTGCTGCGTGTTCATCCCCGACAATCTCGAGGCCGGGAAGCTCCTGGGCTCCGCGGTCTATCGGCCGACCATCCTCGCGATCGCCGGCAACTACGACGATGTGAACCGGTTGTGCACGCAGGTGGGCGACAGGTACGGTTGGGGCTTCGTGAACATCAACCTTCGCGCGTACTACGCCGAGGGTGCCAAGACGATGGGCTTCGAGATTGTCGAGCAGCTTGGCTGGCGGTATCCGGACCATCTCGTCTCGCCGGTCGCAGGCGGCACGCTCCTGCCGCGTATCCTGCGCGGGTTCCGCGAGCTCAGGGAAGTCGGGCTTGCGCAAGGCGAGCTGCCGCACGTGCACGCGGCGCAGGCGGCCGGTTGCGCGCCGGTCGTCAACGCGCTCAATGACGGCCTCGACTACCCGGAACCCGTGAGGCCCGACACCATCGCCAAGTCGATCGCGATCGGCAACCCGGCCGACGGCTTTCAGGTCATCGAAGCCGTGCGCTCCACTGGCGGCGCGGGCGCGGCCGTCAGCGACAAGCAGATCGTGGACGCGATTCAGCTGCTGGCGGAAACAGAAGGCATCTTCACGGAGCCGGCGGGCGGCACGACGCTCGCCGCCACGATCGATCTCGTGCGCCGCGGCGTGATCGAGCCGGACGAATCGGTCGTCGTCTGCGTGACCGGGAATGGCTACAAGACGGCCGAGGTCATGGTGGACCGGCTGCTGTCACCCGTCAACCTGGGGAAATCGTTCAAGCAGTTCGAAGCGTGGCTGGAAACCAGGAAAGCGGCGGCGACGCCGTAGGATCTTACCTTCGCCGGCGTGAGGCCGTGGACGCGCTCGACTCGACCGTGATCTTCACTTCGGCCGGGCGGCCGCTTCTCAGCACCTTCAGCGTGGCCGTCGTCCCGATCTTCGAGTCGGCAACCAGCCTCCGCAACTGGGCGGCATCCATCACGGTCTGCCCGTTGAACGCGGTGATGACGTCTCCGGGCCTGAGGCCGGCTTCGTAGGACGCGGACCTGCGGTACATCTGCGTGACGAGCGCTCCTCGCGTGGCCCCAGCGCCCACCTGCTCGGCCACTTCGGGATCCGTCATGCTCTCGACGCGAAAATCAATCGACCCGCGGCGAACCTCCCCGTACTTGAGCAGGTCGTCGATGACGTGCCGCGCGAGATTGCTCGGCACCGCGAACCCGATGCCCTGGTACCCGCCGCTCTGGCTGAAGATGCCCGTGTTGATGCCGACGAGCTCGCCGCGGGTGTTGATCAGCGCGCCGCCCGAGTTGCCCGGGTTGATCGCCGCATCGGTCTGAATGAAGTCCTCGTAGTCGGCAAACCCGACGTTTGAGCGGCCCGTGGCGCTGACGATGCCGGCCGTGACGGTGGCGCTCAGCTGAAACGGGCTGCCGATGGCCAGCACCCATTCGCCGATCTGCAGCTTGCTCGAATCGCCCCACGGCACGACCGGCAGGCCCGCGACGTTGAGCTTGAGCAGCGCGATATCCGTCGCGGGGTCGGTGCCGATCAGCCGTCCGCGCACCTCGCGCTTGTCGTTCAGCGCCACCGTGATCTCGCGCATGTTTTCGCCGACCACGTGGTTGTTCGTCACGATGTAGCCGTCAGAGGAAATGACGACGCCCGATCCGAGGCTGAGCGATCGGCGGTCGCGCGAACCGAACATGTCCTCGCTTTCGCCGAAAAAGTACCGGAAGAACGGGTCGGCCGCGAACGGGGAGTTCGGCGTTCGCACGACCTGAAGCGACGAGATGTTCGCGACACCCTTGACCGCCTGCCCGGCGACGCGCGTGAAATCGGGGCCGCTCGCCACGACGGGCGCGGCGGCTGCGGGTGGTGCCGTGCTGCCTCGGGCGTGCGTCGAGGGCGCCACGCGCTGCGGGGCCGCCGACAGCGGGGCCGACAGGACTTCGGCGCGCGACTCGGGCCGCAGGCGCGCCGTCAGCACGAGGCCGCCCGCGAAGCCGGCGACGATGAGCACGGCGCCGACGAACAGCTTGCGCGCCAGCGACGACGTGAACGAGCTCACGCAGTCACCGAGACGCGGCGCGCGCCGCGATCAGCCGCCTTGGGAATCCTGACGGTGAGCACGCCGTCCTTGAGGTCCGCCGACACGCGCGCGACATCGATGGCGTTGGGCAGCGCGAACGCGCGCGAAAAGCGCCCGTGTCCCCGTTCCACGCGATGGAACTGCTCGCACGGCAGGTCAACAGATCCGCCAAAGCGCTCCCCGCGGATGACCACGCGGTTTTCGTCGACGCTGATGTCGATTTGTTCGCGCGTCAGACCGGGCAGATCCGCGGTGAGGATGAAATCCGTGGCGGTTTCGTAAAGGTCGACGGGCGGTGTCCAGCCGGGTGCATCGGTTCCGACGAGGTGCCCGATTTGCTCGTGCAGGGCAATCAGATCGCGCAGCGGATCCCACCGCGAAAATGCCACGATCGGCATCGTAGCATGAGTGGGCCCGGCCGCCACAGGCTGAGCTCTTATGTGCTACGATTGCAAGGATATACAGACACCAATGCCCTCATCAGTCCAAGCGACCCGGCTCCGCAAGGGGATGCTCATCAAGGTGGAATCCAACCTGTTCCGCATCCTCGAACTCCATCACCTGACGCCCGGCAACAAGCGCGCGCACATCCAGGTCCGGATGCGCAACATCCGCACGATGTCGCTGGCCGACCACAAGTTCCGCGCCGAGGAAGATGTCGAGCGTGCGGTGCTCGACGAGCGGGAGATGCAGTATCAATACAACGACGTGGACCATTACTACTTCATGGACACGACGAACTTCGAGCAGATCCAGATTTCTGCCGAAGCGCTCGGCGACTCGAAGGACTATCTGATCGCCGACTCGATCATCCGCGTCGAGTTCTACGACGTGGAGCCGGTCGGGATCGAGCTTCCGCCGACCGTCGATCTGGTCGTGAAAGAGACCGTGCCCGGGATCAAGGGCGCGACCGCCAGCGCACAGGTCAAGCCCGCGACGCTCGAGACCGGCCTCGTCATCAACGTCCCGTCGTTCGTCAACGAAGGCGACACGGTTCGCGTCAGCACCGACACGGGAGAGTACCAGTCCCGGGTGTGACGATCCTCGTGGCTTCCGCGCGCCCCGCCAAGGTCGAGGCCGTTCGCGCCGCCATCGATCGGATTGCCTCGATCGATTTACGCTTCACCTCGTTCACGCTGCAGACCGCGGATGCCGGCGCGGCGGCGCCGGCGATGCCGATGAGCGATCGCGAGACGCTCGCGGGCGCCATTGCGCGCGCACAAGTAGTCGCGCGGACCGCGTCGCCTCCGTTTCTGGCCCTCGGCCTCGAGGGCGGCCTGGCCCCGTTGCCGGGTGTCGCGGGAACGATGCTCGTCAGCTGGGCCGCGGCCACCGACGGCACCCGCTGGGGCTACGGATGCGGCGGGTCGATTCTCGTACCCGACGCCATCGCGCGCGAGGTGCGCGCCGGCCGCGAGCTGGGCGACGTCATCGACGAGATGGCGGGAGAGGCGATTCGCGGGACGCGAGGAGCCTGGGGTCTGCTCACGCGGGATCTCATCGGCCGTCGCGACGCGTTCACCGTCGCGACGCTTGCCGCCCTCGCCCCGTTTTACAACGCCGGCGCGTACGCTCGCATGTAGCGCAGGTTCTTTGACAGGCGTTCGCGCTGATTGGAACGCCGGCCAATCACGAAGACACGAAGCACACGAAAGAAGATTTCTTAGGAACAGAAGACCTTCGTGCTCTTCGTGCCTTCGTGAATTGCAGGCGCCCGGAATGGGACGGCTGCCAGTGAAACAGGGCGTCAGGAGACGCTACGTGCGTCCAGTCGAGCCGAACCCGCCGGCGCCGCGCTGTGTCTCACTGAGCTCCGCGACTTCCGCGACGTCGACCTGAACGCGCGGGCTGACCACGAGCTGCGCGATCTTCATCCCAGCTTCGACGGCAAACGCCGTCTGTCCGTGGTTAATCAGGATCACACCGACCTCGCCGCGATAACCCTCGTCGACTGTTCCGGGCGTGTTCAGCACGGTGATGCCGTGCTTGAGCGCCAGGCCGCTGCGGGGGCGCACCTGCCCCTCGGTACCAGGCGGCAGTTCGATCGCGATACCGGTGGGTACGAGCGCCGACGCGCCCGGCGCGACGGTGACCGGGCGCACGGCGAAGAGATCCAGCCCCGCGTCACCTGCGCGCGCATACGAAGGCAGGACGGCCGAGGGATCCAGGCGTTTGACCTTGAGTTGCATCATGAGACGGGCGCCAGCCACGGAACGGTGAACCCGAGGCGCCGGAGCTTGTCTTCGAGCTCGCGCCGTTCGCGGTTCGGCGCCAGCTGGCCGTTGGCGTCCGTTTTCAGGAGTCCGAGGGATTCGGCGACGGATCGCGCCTGCCCGGGAGAGGCGGACGCGAGCGCCGTGACGACCTCAACTTCGAGGCGCGACAGCCGAAGCGCGCGCCGGCGGTAGTCGTTGAAGGCCTCCCACACGATCGGCACCCACCTCGCTGCGATTTCCTCGCCGATGAGCGCCGCATACGCGCGAATTTCCTCCTGCGCGTGATCGTCCATCCGCAGCTGCAGGAAGTGCAGGAGGTTGTGGAGATCCACTTTCCAGTACGCCTCGGTGTACGTGGAGAGCGGCAGATCCTTCCGTGCCTGTTCGCGCGCGACGCCCGCGGCGAGCCGCGCTTCGTACGTGTGCCTCGCCAGTTCCTGCAGTGTCCTTTCGGATGCCGTGAGCGACTCGCCCTGCCCGGTGTCCAAGAAGCCCGCGCTGCCCTGGCGGTTGTCGGCGGATTGCCGGCGCCACTGCCCGGGAGGCGTGTGCTGCGCGGCGTCGATCGCGACCGAGTAGCGCGTGGAGTATTCGTTGACGTTCGCCGTGCGGTGACGGATCCACTGCCGCCACGTGTCCATGGGAACGCGCACGTGCAGCGTGATCTCGCACATCTCGAACGGCGTCGTGTGCGCGTGCCGCAGCAGATACCGGATGAGGCCGCGATCCTCGTGAACCCGCTTCGTCCCGGCGCCGTACGAGACGCGGGCGGCCTGCACGACCGAGCCGTCGTGCCCCATGTAATCCACGACCCGCACGAACCCATCGTCGAGGACCGGGAACGCCACGCCGAGCACGGCGTCGAGCGCAGGGACAGTGGGCCGTGTCAGCCGTTCGGCCTGGGCAGGACTGCCGGTGGTCATTTTTCGTCGGCGTACCGGCTGGCGAGCGGTCCGGTCTGGTGGGCGTACTTGTTGCCCTTCTTGGCGGCGTACGGGACATCAGCGGGCGAGGACAGTTCTTCGAACGTGAAGGAGCAGATGCGCATGCCCGCGTAGAGCGAAACCGGCAGGATGCCGACGTTGCCAAGCTCGAGCGTCGGGTTGCCGATCCAGCCCGGGTCGAACACGCTGGCCGTCCCATGGACGATGATGCCGAGGCGGCCGAGGCTGCTGCGGCCTTCGAGCCGGGCGAGCAGATCCGGGGCGAGCTCGAGCGACTCGATCGTCATGCCCAGCACCAGCTGCCCGGGATGCAGCGTGAACGACTCGTCGGGGCCAATCTCGACCTCGCGCATGATCTCGTCGACGTCCACGCCCTTGCGCAGGTCGATGTAAGCGAAGCGGCTGTGTTCGAACACGCGAAACCGGGTGCCCAGCCGGAAATCGACGGAACAGCTGCCAAGCTGCGTCTCGAGATCGATCGCCGGCGTGATGCGGATCTTGCCGGACGCGAGGTGCAGACGGATATCACGATCGGAGAGGACCAATAAAACCCCCGCAAGATGTTACACGAACGATGTCTCCGGCAGATCGAGACGGTGCCGACGAAGCCGCCCATCCTACTATCTGGCGCTCATCCCTCGAAGTTCGGCAGGGGCGAGCAGGGCGGACGGCTTTTTGCGTAGAATTTCGGATGTGAAGATCGAACAGGTCGTCACCGGCACCATGCTGCTTCTCGGCATCGGGTTTGCGGCGGCGAACGCGCAGCTGATCGCGGAGTACGTTATCTACCTCAGCCGCCGACGGCGCGCGCTCCTGACGTGGCGCGTCCCGAAGCCGCCGTATTATGCCCTCCGCCTGGCGATCGGCGTCGTGCTCGGCGTCATCCTCTTCTACAACGTGACGCGGTTACGGAGCCGGGCGCTGTTCGGCGAGGCGATGATGTTCCTGTACTACGCCTACCTGTTCCCGATGAGCCGTAACGTCGCGCGCGGCTTCTACGAGGACGGCGTCTGGTCCGACAGTTCGTTCATGCGGTACAACGAGATCGGCGGCATCAGCTGGCGCGAAGGCGGGGACTCGGTGGCCCTGATCGTGATCTCGCGGCTGCGCAACTTTGCACGCCGTCTCACGGTCCCCGGCGAGTACTACGCCGGCGCACGGCGGCTGCTGCGCGACAAGATCGCCAAACACGACATTCATTTCAGCGGCACCGGCCTGGACCTGCTGGACCACGACGAACGCGACGACGTCTAGCGCAGAGGCGGTTTCAGGGCCGCCACGGCGGCGCTGCAATGTCGGCCCTCGTTTCGTACTCTCCGGCGCCGTTTCATCCGATATCCTAGGCGTATGGCCGCACGAGCAACGTGGAAGGGCTACCTCAAGGTCAGCCTGGTGAACATTCCCATCAAGGTGTTCCCCGCGACCGAGTCCAGCGCGACGATTTCCTTCAACCAGCTGCACGGCGAGTGTCAGACGCGCATCCAGCAGAAACGCTGGTGCCCGCACTGCAACCGCGAGGTCCCGAACTCGGAGATCGTCAAAGGTTACGAGTTCGAGAAGGGCCAGTACGTCGTGCTGTCGGAAGAGGACTTCGATAAAGTCCGGACCGAATCGACGCGCGTGATCAACCTCGTGCAGTTCGCCGACGAATCGGCCATCGATCCGATGTACGTCGATCGGACGTACTACCTGGCGCCCGACGGAGGCGTCTCGGCCGACGCGTTCGCCGTCATGCGCGACGGGATGGCGGGGAAGGTCGGCGTCGGGAAGCTCGCCCTGTACGGCCGCGAATACCTCGTCGCCGTCCGCCCGCAGGGCCGCGGCATCGTCATGCACACGCTGCATCATGCGGCGGAGATCCGCAGCATGGACGCGGTGCAGGAGCTGGCGTCCGTGCCTGCGTCGGTGAAGCCCGACGAGATCAGGCTCGCCCGGCAGGTGATCGAGATGTTCGAGGCTCCGCTCGACCTGCAGGACTACAAGGACGAGTACCGCGCGGGTCTGCAGGCCATCATCGACGCCAAGATCAAGGGCCAGGAGATCGTCGCGCCCGCCGCCGAGGAAGCGCCGAAGGTCGTGAACCTGATGGACGCCCTGCGAAAGAGTCTCGACGCAGTCAACACGAAGAAGAAGACCCCCGCGAAGGCCTCGGTTGCCAAGCCTGCGGCCAAACGCAAGCGTGCGTGATGCGTGACGGCGCCGACCACGGATCCCAGGCCACCGGGCGCTGAGTACACTGCCCGCCTGGCCGCCCGGCGCGAGCGGATCGCCGCGCTCGATCGCACGCACCTCCTGATTTCAAACAGCCGCCTCGTGCTGGCGTGTGCCGGCGCGATCCTGTTGTGGCTCGCGTTTGTCAGCGCGGTGCTGTCGCCGCTGTGGCCGGCGCTTGCGTGGCTCGCGTTCGGCGCGCTGGTCGTCCTGCACGCGCGCCTGTTTCAGCGAATCGATCGCGCGAGAAACGCGGAGCGCTGGTACGAGCGCGGTCTCAATCGGCTGGCCGGCCGCTGGGCCGGCGCCGGACGCGACGGGTCGGCCTTTCTCGAAGGACACTCCTACGCGTACGATCTCGACTTGTTCGGCCGGGCCTCGCTGTTCGAGCTGCTCAACACGGCCCGGACGGGCGCCGGAGAGACGACGTTGGCCGAGTGGCTGCGGGCCGGCTCGCCGATAGACGAAATTCAGGCGCGCCAGGCCGGGGTCGCGGAGCTGCGGCCGATGCTCGACTTCCGGGAGGACGTCGCCGTGCTCGCCGACGAGTCCGCCATTGGGCGCACCGGGCCCCTGGCGTCCTGGGCGGCGGCCGCGCCCGCAGGTTTTTCGCGCACGATCCGTGTTGTGCTGCCGGTTCTGGCCGCGGTGACCGCCGGCCTCGCCGGGATGGCCTACGGCGAGCGCATCAGCGTCACCGTGATGCTGCTCTGGATCGGCGGCGTCGCGGAATTTCAGTGGCTGTGGCGCCGCCGATTCGAGCACGCGATTCACGCGGTGGAAACGCCAGAGCACGATCTGGCGCTCCTGCTGTCGCTGCTCGAGCGCATCGAGCGGGAGCCGTTCGCCTCGCCGCGCCTCACCGCGCTGAAGCAGGCGCTGGTCACGCAGGGTCTCGTCGCCTCGCGTCGGATCGCTCAGCTCAGGCGCCTCGTATCGTGGGTGGACTCGACGCACAACCTGATGTTCGCGCCGGTCGCGTATCTGCTGCTCGTGAAGCCGCAGCTGGCGGTGGCGATCGATCGCTGGCACGTCCGCTACGGTCACGCCGTCGGCGAGTGGCTCCGGGCAATCGGCGAGATCGAAGCGCTGGCGGCGTTAGCGACCTACGCCTTTGAGCACCCCGCGGATCCGTTTCCGGAGTTGTCGGCAGGCAGTCCCGTGTTCGACGGCGTTGCGGTGGGACACCCGTTGATTCCCGATGAACACTCGGTGCGCAACGACGTCCTCATCGGCGGCTCGGCCGGCCCGCGTGTGATCGTCGTCAGCGGCTCGAACATGTCGGGGAAGAGCACGCTGCTCCGGTCGGTGGGACTGAACGTCGTGCTGGCGCTCGCGGGCGGACCGGTCCGCGCGGCGCGGCTGGTCGTCTCTCCGCTGGTGCTGGGCGCGACGCTTCGCATCGAGGACTCGCTGCCGGCCGGTCATTCGCGCTTCTATGCCGAAATCCTCCGCCTCCGCGAGATCGTGGAATCGGCGCGCGGTCCGATCCCGTTGCTGTTCCTGCTGGACGAGATTCTGCACGGCACCAACTCCCACGATCGGCGCATCGGCGCCGAAGGGATCGTGACCGCGCTGGTGAAGCTCGGCGCCATCGGGCTGGTCACCACCCACGATCTGGCGTTGACCGAGCTGCCACGATCACTCGGCTCGATTGCCGCGAACGCGCATTTTGAGGACAGGCTGGAGAACGGCCGGATGGTGTTCGACTACACGATGCGCCCGGGCGTGGTCGAGCACAGCAACGCGCTCGCGCTCATGCGTGCCGTCGGACTTGATGTGTAGCCGGGTTGGCGTGGCGCGGGCCTTTCAGGCCCGCGTTCCGGCGGCCTGAAGGCCCGCCCTACAGGTAGGACTTGATGATGCCGATGAGGCCGGGGCCCGTGGCAGTCGGGTCGCCGAGCCAGTCGGGAGGCGTCAGCCAGACGAACGCGAGGATCGCGATCACCCACAGGTCGTACGGAATGGTCGTCCGTTCGTCGGTCCAGAAGAACGCCCGGTTGAAGACGCCGCCGGCGCCCTCCTTCGACGGCATCGGCCGGCCGTTCAGGATCAGATACGTGTAGTAGATCCTGTTGGCAACGGCGAGGATCGACAGGACCAGAATCACCCAGAGGACGCCCGCCATCCGGTTGGTGAACGCGCCGATCATGAACAGCACGATGCGCTCGGGGCGTTCCATGAAGCCGACCTTGCACTTCTCGACGAGCGACTCGGCGCGCGCCCGCGCGTAGCTCGTCATGATGGAGAAGATGAGCGTCAGCGCGGCGACCATGACGTAGTCGCTACGGCCCAGCTTCGAATAGAGAAAGATCAGGCCGGTCAGCAGCGCGAGGTCGGAAAGCCGATCGAGCGTCGAGTCCCAGAACGCGCCGAACTGCGACTGCAGCTGCAGTTCATGCGCGACTTTCCCGTCGATCATGTCGAAGATGTTCGCGATGACGATAATCACGCCGGCCCGGACGAAATGGCCGTAGCCGAGCGCGAACGCGGCGGCGACGTTGATCAGATACCCAATGAGCGTCAGCGTGTTCGGATGGACCCGCAGCGCGACGCAAAATGCGATGATCGCGCGCAGCGGGAACATGCACAGCGTGCCGATGACGCCGGTAAACGTCCGGCGCGGCGCGGTCACCTCAGCGGTGTCGTCCGCGGGGCGGCTGGCCGCCCGCTCGTCGAGCCTCGCGCGCGACCGCGCGGTGTGGCGTAAAATGGATGGTTTAGGCACGGATTCCGAGACGCGACATAGTAGCGTATGGCCATCCAGGATCTCAAGGAGCAGATCGCCCGGCTGCCCGAGCAACCTGGCGTCTACCTGTACTTCAACGCCAACGGGGAGACGATCTATATCGGGAAGGCGCGGGCGCTGCGCGACCGCGTCCGCAACTACCTCGGGGCTTACGGTACCGACCCGAAGACCAATGCTCTCCTCGACGAGGCGGCCCGTCTCGAGGTCATCGTCACCGACTCGGTGGTGGAGGCGCTCGCCCTCGAAAACAACCTGATCAAGCAGCGGTCGCCGAAATACAACATCCTGCTGCGCGACGACAAGACGTACCCGTACCTGCAGCTGACGACGAACGAGGCCTTTCCGCGCGTGCTCGTGGCGCGGCGCGTGGCGCGCGACGGCAGCTTTTACGCCGGCCCGTTCATGCCGGCGCACTTCGCCCGGAAGACAATGTCGTTGACGCATCGCCTGTTCGGGATGCGGTCCTGCAACGAAGTCATCACCGGCAAGCGCGATCGGCCCTGCCTCGAATACGACATCAAGCGGTGCATCGCCCCCTGCGTCGAGGCGCTGTGCTCGGCGGAGGAGTACGGCCGCGCGGCGAAGCTGACGCACCTTTTCCTGGAGGGGCGCAACGACGAGCTGATCAAAACGCTCGAGACCCGGATGGCCGACGCTGCGTCCGCCGAGCGATTCGAGGAAGCCGCCCACCATCGGGACGCGATGCGGACCGTGCAGACGCTTCGCGATCGCCAGCAGAAGATGGCCACGGCGGAGTTCGGGCACCGCGACGTGTTCGGGCTCAAACTGGGCCCCCACGGCGTGGCCATTCAGGTCTTTCAGGTCCGCAGCGGGCGCGTCGTCGAACGCATCGAGCTCGGCACCGACGAAGCGATCGTCGGATCGACCGACGGGGAAGTCCTGCAGGCAGCGATGCAGCAGTTCTACGAGATCAGGCCCGCGCCTCCGGACATCCACGTGCCTTCTGAGCCGGACGAGCGCGAGGCGCTCGAGACGTGGCTCTCCGACCGCGCCGGCCGCCGCGTGCGCATCGTCGTGCCGCAGCGCGGTGAAAAACGCGGCCTTGTGGAGCTGGCGACGCGCAACGCCGCTCTCGCGTACACCACGCGGTTCAACCAGGCCACGGCGGCGCAATACGACGCGCTCGAGACGCTGCAGGCCGTGCTCGGGCTGCCCGTCGCTGCCGCGCCGCATCGAATGCTTCGATATCTCGACGATTCAGGGCAGCGACACGGTTGCGTCAATGGTCGTGTGCGAGGACGGCCGCATGCAGCGGGGGGAGTATCGGAAGTTCAGAATCCGTGGCCTGGGGCTCGTGACTGGTGCCTCGAAACGCGAACCGATAATCCCGGGCTCAGAGGCCCCAGTCGCGAGCCACGAGCCACGAGCCACGGCCCCCGACGACTTCGCATCGATGCACGAAGTCGTGCTGCGGCGCTATCGCGCGCTGCTCGAGCAGGGCGGGCCGTTTCCCGATCTGATCGTCATCGACGGCGGTAAGGGCCAGCTGTCGGCGGCGTATGACGCGCTCGGCGAACTCGGCCTCTCCAACCTCGTGGCGGTCGGCATCGCGAAGAAAGAGGAGCTGCTCTATACGCGCGAGCACGCCGATCCCATCGCGCTCGCGCGCAACGCGCCCGCGCTGCTGCTGATTCAGCGGATGCGCGACGAGGCCCATCGCTTCGCCGTCACCTTCCACCGCCAGGCAAGGACGATGCGCGATCTGCGGTCGGAGCTTGACGACGTGCCGGGCGTCGGGCGGCGGCGACGGAAAGCGCTGCTCACGAAGTTCGGCAGCGTCGCCGGCGTGCGGCGCGCCACGCGAGAGGAACTGGCCGCCGAGGTGGGCGCCAAACTCGCTGATGCCGTTCTTGCCTTTTTCGCGAGTCGGCCGTAACCTGAGCACTCCTTGCTCGATACCGACTTCTTCGCTCGAATCTTCATCGAGTTCATCGTCCTGCTGTTTTCTCTGACCGTGCACGAGTGCGCGCACGCGTGGACGGCGGATCGGCTGGGCGATCCGACGGCGCGGCTGCTCGGACGGGTGTCGCTCAACCCGACCGTTCACGCCGACCTGATTGGCACCGTGCTGTTTCCGCTCGTCGCGATGGTGGCGAACGCGCCGCTGATCGGCTGGGCCAAGCCCGTCCCGGTCGACGTCAAGCGCCTTCGTCGCCAGCGGCGCGACTACGTCCTCGTCGCGGCGGCCGGTCCGGCGAGCAATGTCGTCATGGCGCTCGGGGCCGCGACGGCGCTCGCGGTGCTGCCCGTCTCGCCGGTCACGCTGGGCGAGCCGAACATCTCCGTCCCCGTCGCCACGCTGCTCGCGCGCGCGCTGCAACTCAATGTCCTGCTTGCCGTGTTCAACATGATTCCCATTCCGCCGCTCGACGGCGGCAACGTGCTCAGGGGCCTGCTGCCTCTCAAGGCCGGCTCACGCTTCGACTCCATCGTCCGCCCGTACGGGTTCATCCTGCTGTACGCGATCGTGCTCACCCCGGCCTTCGACTACCTTGTCTGGGCGCCGACGTCGTTGATCCTGTCGTGGCTGCGATGAGCGGCGCGCCGCGTCAACCATCCCGGCCGCGCGTGGTGTCGGGTATGCGGCCCACCGGCCGTCTTCACCTGGGGCATCTGGTCGGCGCGCTCGGCAACTGGGTCCCGCTGCAGGCGCAGTACGACTGCTTCTACTTCGTCGCAGACTGGCACGCGCTGACGAGCGATTTCGCGGACACGGGCCAGCTGACGACGTACGCGTTCGAGAATGTGGCCGACTGGATCGGCGCAGGCCTGGACCCCGAGAAGAGCACGTTCTTCATCCAGTCGCTCGTGCCCGAACACGCCGAGCTGTTCCTGCTGTTGTCGATGGTCGTGCCGGTGCCGTGGCTCGAACGTGTACCGACGTACAAGGAACAGCAGGAGAACCTCAAGGACAAGGATCTCTCGTCGATCGGGTTCCTCGGGTACCCGCTGCTCCAGACTGCCGACGTCGCGATGTACGACGCGCGGTTCGTTCCCGTCGGCGAGGATCAGGTGGCTCACCTCGAGCTCGCGCGCGAGGTGGTCCGGCGCTTCAACAAGGTGTTTGGCCGCGGTGAGGACGGCGTGCTCGTCGAGCCGCAGCCGCTCCTGACGCCGTTCGGACGCCTGCCGGGCCTCGACGGCGACAAGAAAATGAGCAAGAGCCTCGGGAACACGATTCACCTGTCGGACACGGCGGAGGACGTGACGAAGAAGGTGCGCCAGATGTACACCGATCCGAAACGCGTGCGCGCCGACATCCCGGGGACCGTCGAAGGCAATCCCGTTTTCATCTACCATGACGCGTTCAACCCGGACAAGGCCGAGGTGGACGACTTGAAGGACCGGTACCGCGCCGGCAAGGTCGGCGACGTTGAGGTCAAGACCAAGCTGGCCCGCGCCTTGAACGCGCACCTGGATCCGATCCGGGAACGGCGGGCTGCGGTGCTCGCGAAGCCCGATCACCTGCGGGAGATTCTGTTTGAAGGATCGCGCCGCGCCAGGGCCGTTGCCCAGGACACGATGGCGCGCGTCCGCGATGCCGTGAGGCTGTCGTACTCATGATGGACCAACCGGGCGACTTCGAGTCGGCGGCGGACGCCTTTCCCGTCAAGCTCTCGAATTTCGAGGGGCCGCTGGATCTGTTGCTCCACCTCATCAAGAGGAACGAAGTCAGCATCGAGGACATTCCGATTGCGCTCATCACGCAGCAGTATCTCGACGCCATCCACCTGATGCAGGAAATGAACCTGGACGTGGCGGGCGAGTTCCTCGTCATGGCGGCGACGCTGATCCACATCAAGTCGAAGATGCTGCTGCCGCGGCCCGAGACGTCGGCGACAGTCGAGGGCGAGGAAGAAGATCCGCGCGACGCCCTGGTCCGCCGCCTGCTCGAGCACCAGAAGTTCAAGGCAGCGGCCGAACTGCTCCACGAGCGCGAGCAGCTCCGGTCGGCGCAGTGGCTGCGGCCGGACGAGCGCGTGGCCGAGCTCGCCGGCGACGACTACGAGCCGGAGCTCGAGGTCGATCTCTTCAGCCTGCTCTCGGCCTTTCAATCGGTCGTCACGCGCGCGAAGCTCCGGCCGAAAGTGCTGTTGCCGCCTGAGCAGATGCCCGTCGAAGTCCGCATCGAACAGCTGCTCGACCGCCTCTCAGAGACCGATGCGTGCGGGTTCGAGGAGCTGTTTGCCGACGTCAACGATCGCGGCGGGTTGATCGTCACGTTCCTGGCGCTGCTCGAGATGATCCGGCTGAAGCTGGTCCGCGTGTTTCAATCGGGCTCGTTCGGCCCGATTCGCATCTACAAGCGCGCGCGTCCTGCCGACGCGCCGCACCCGATTGGGGATCCGGAGGGAAGCCGTGGATGAGAGTGAGAAGTCGCCGTCTGCCGAGCTCAAGGCGATCCTCGAGGCGCTGATTTTCGCGTCGCCCGAGCCGCTCACGCCGAAGGCCATCTTCAAGCTGCTCGACACCGAGCCGAAGGACGACGTGCTGGCGGCGCTGGCCTCGCTCAAGGACGACTACAACCGCCCCGGCGGGCTGCAGCTGGTCGAAGTGGCGGGCGGTTACCAGATCGCGACGCGGCCGGATCTCCACGACTGGGTTCGCCGGCTCTTTCACGAGCGGACGACACAGCGGCTGACGGTGCAGGGGCTCGAGACGCTGGCCGTCATCGCGTATCGTCAGCCGATCACGGCCCTCGAGATCACCGAGGTCCGCGGCGTGAACACGTCCGGCGTGCTGAACACGCTGCTCGAGCGCCACCTCGTCAAGATCGTCGGCCGCAAGCAGGTGGTTGGACGGCCGTTCCTCTACGCGACGACCAAGGAGTTCCTGATTCGCTTCGGCCTCAACGACCTGTCTGATCTGCCCAAGGTCGAGGACATGGCCGAGGCGCTCGGCCTCGACGGGCCGATTCTCGTGGAGCGCGCGACACCAGAGGATTTGCTGCCGCTCGAAGAGCCCGACGGCCCGGACGACCTCGACGAGCAGGAGCCTAACGACGACGGCGGCCAGACTCCGCCGCCCGCGGGTTCGTCGGGCGGCGCGATCCATTAGGCGGGCCTGAAGGCCTGCACTACACCTGTCTGGCCGACACCTGTCTGGCCGCACCTGTCTCGCGGCGGCGGCGCGGAGGCGCTCGACCTCGTGAGCGGTGAGCGGCCGCCACGCGCCCGGCTTGAGCCTCGCGTCGCGCAACGGTCCGATCGCCACCCGCCGCAGCTGGGTCACCGGATGGCCGATCGCATCACACATTTTCCGCACCTGCCGGTTCCGCCCTTCGCGAACGGTGATCCGCAGCCGGCTCGGCCCGATGGAGATCACCTCGGCGGGCCCGGTCCGCTGCCCGTCGATCGTCACGCCTTTTGCGAGGCGCTCGACATCGTGGTCGTCCGGCTCGCCCAGTACCGTTGCCTCGTACACGCGGGGCACTCCGTGGCGCGGGTGTGTGAGCTTCGCCGCCAGGTCGCCGTCGTTGGTGAGAATCAGCAGGCCTTCCGAGTCGTAATCGAGCCGGCCAACGGGGTAGACGTACTGGCGCACACCCTTCAGCAGATCGATCACCGTGCGCCGTTTCTGCGGATCCGATCGTGTGGTCACGTATCCGCTCGGCTTGTTGACGAGCAGGTAGATGTGGCGCTCCGGCAATCTTGATCCGGCGCCCGTCCACCCGGATGTCGTCCCGCGACGCGTCGGCCTTGGTGCCCAGTTCCAGAACCGTCGCGCCGTTCACGGTGACGCGGCCCTCGGTCATCAACTTCTCGCTCGCGCGGCGCGATGCCACGCCGGCTTGCGACAGGATTTTCTGGAGGCGTTCCATGGCTATCGGCGCCTGGCACTCACACGAAGTCACGAAGGCACACGAAGAACACTATAGGTTAGATTTCGTGCCCTTCGTATCTTCGTGATAGCCAGGCCGATTCGGGGCCAGACGTGCATGGTATTCTCACGAATTCATGCGCACGCTCACGATCGCGATCGACGGGCCGTCCGGCGCGGGCAAGGGAACCGTCGCGCGGGCGGTGGCGGCGGCGCTCGGGTACCGCCACGTCGACAGCGGGGCGATGTACCGCGCGGTTGGCTGGCAGGCGCTCCAGGCGCACGTCGCGCTCGAGGACGAACAGGCCGTCGCGCGCATCGCCGAACTGGCGCGCATCGAAATCGTGTCGGAGAACGTGTTCGTCGACGGCATCGACGTGACGCGCGCCATCCGCACGCCGGAAATCGATCGCGCGGCCGCAGCCGTGGCTCGCCTGCCGCGCGTGCGTGCCGAGCTGGTCGGCCGGCAGCGCGCGTTGGGCATCGACGGCGCGATCGTGATGGAGGGCCGTGACATCGGCACGGTGGTGTTTCCCGGCGCCGACGTGAAGATCTATCTCGATGCGTCGCCGGAAGAACGCGCGCGGCGCCGCGCGCTCGACCCCGCCCATTCCGGCGGCCCGACCGCGGTTGCCGAAGTGGCGACGGCGCTGACTGCGCGCGACGAGCTGGATCGCACGCGCGCCGCCTCGCCCCTGTATGCGGCCCCGGACGCCAGCGTAATCGACACGACGGGCAAGGCGATCACGCAGGTCGTGGACGAAGTATTGGCGGTCGTGGCAGAAAAGAAGGGGCTCGGGGCTCGGGGCTAGGGGACCCCAAGCCCCTATTCCCCAGCCGCTATTCCCTGTCTTTCTTGTAGTCGTCCGCCGACGCGGGGTCGAGCTCCCACCGGTGTTTGTCGCGCTCGATGACTTTGTCGCTGCCCTTCAGTTCCTCGTTGTCTTCGTACGACACGCCGAGCGCTTCGCCGATTTCCTCGACGCTGTCCTGGTCCGGCGTCGGGTTGTCCCCGCCGGGCGCCTCGTCGCCACTGAAGTACGCGTTTTCCCAATCCGCGTCGACGTCGCCGCCGGTGATGGCCGGCGTCATGCCCCGGTGTTCGTGCAGGTTCCGGTCGAGCGCCTGGCGGCCGCTGCGCGCGGCGCCCTTGAACCGGTCGACGTCGAGGGCGGAGGCGGCGACCGGATCGGTCAGCACGCGCCGCTCCCGGTCGAGGCGCGGGGACGCCGCCCGCTGGGGTGCCGCCGGTTTTGCGGCCTGTTTTCGTCGTTTCTGCGGGCGTCTGGCTTTGACCTTGGCCTTCGGCTTCGCCGGGGGCCGCCGGGCTGGGCGGCGCGTCCTTGGTGCTTTCCTGGCCTTCGTGCGCTTTCGTGTGCTTCGTCGGACACTCGCCGCGCGCTTCGGGCGCCGGCGCTTCGGGCGTTTTGCCATGAGCGGAACCCTTTCCAATCCTTGACAGTTTCGCGATAAGTGTCGTACTCTCTGTTGCTTATCGGTAATTCCGAAAGTCACGCAGGGAGGACACGCAAGGCATGGCGAACGTAGACGACGAGAACACCCCGGGTCCGGCCAGGGGCGGTGGCACGAGCACGATTGAACGATCGGAACGAAACGATCGTGGCAGTCTCAAGGCCCTGCCTCGTGAAGACCAGGCCCCGATGGACCCCGAGGAATATGCCCGATTGCTCGACACCTACGATAGCAGCTTCCGGAATATCGCGGAAGGCGAGGTCGTCAAGGGCACGGTGCTGAAAGTCACGGCCTCGGAAGTCGTCGTGGACGTCGGCTACAAGTCCGAAGGCATCATCGCCCTGACGGAGTTCGTGGACGAGAACGGCGAGATCACGGTGCAGGCGGGCGACATCGTGGACGTGCTGCTCGAGCGCACGGAAGACCGCGAAGGCTACGTCGTGCTGTCGCGTGAAAAAGCCGAGAAGATGAAGATCTGGGACGAGGTCGAGAAGGCCTACGCGGAGCGCAAGGTCGTCATCGGCCGCGTCATCGAGCGCATCAAGGGCGGCCTCGCGGTGGACATCGGCGTCCGCGCGTTCCTGCCCGGCAGCCAGATCGACGTGCGCCCGGTCCGCAATCTCGACGCGCTGCGCGGCCAGGAGCTGCGCATGCGGGTGATCAAGGTCAACAAGAAGCGCGGCAACATCGTGCTCTCGCGCAAGGCCCTGCTCGAGGAAGAGAACGCCGAGAAGAAGAAGCACACGCTCGAGACGCTCGCCGAAGGCCGCGTGCTCAAGGGCGTCGTGAAGAACCTCACCGACTACGGCGCGTTCATCGATCTCGGCGGCATCGACGGGCTGCTTCACATCACGGACATGTCCTGGGGCCGCGTCGGACATCCGGCCGAACTCTTCAAGGTCAACGACGAAATCGACGTCGTCGTGTTGAAGTACGACCCGGCGACCGAGCGTGTGTCGCTCGGCCACAAGCAGCTCATCACCGATCCGTGGGCGAATGTGATGGATCGCTACCCGGTCGGCCACCGCGTCGGCGGCAAGGTGGTCAGCCTCACCGACTACGGCGCGTTCATCGAGCTCGAGGCCGGCGTCGAGGGCCTGATCCACGTGAGCGAGATGTCGTGGAGCAAGCGCGTCAAGCACCCGTCGAAGATCCTGAACGTCGGAGACACCGTCGACGCGATGGTGCTCGGCGTCGATCCGACCGCCCGGCGCATCTCGCTCGGCATCAAGCAGGTCGAGAGCAACCCGTGGCACGACCTGGCCGACAAGTACCCGGTCGGCGCGAAGATCACCGGCAAGGTGCGCAACCTCACCGAGTTCGGCGCGTTCGTCGAAGTCGAGGAGGAGATCGACGGCCTGATTCACATCTCCGACATGTCGTGGAGCAAGCGAATCAAGCACCCGTCCGAAGTGCTCAAGAAGGGCGACGTCGTCGAGGCGATGGTGCTGAACATCGACGCCGAGAACCAGCGCCTGTCGCTGGGCCTCAAGCAACTGGCCACCGACATCTGGGACGACTTCTTCACGCGCCGCCACGTCGGCGACACCATCGAGGGCAAGGTGGTGCGCATGACGAACTTCGGCGCGTTCGTCGAGCTGGACGAGGGCATCGAAGGCCTCATTCACGTGTCGGAGTTCGACGACTCGCAGCAGGCCGGCAAGGACGGGAAGATCGAGCTCGTGGTGGGCGAGACCTACCCGATGAAGATCATCAAGCTCGCGCCGGGCGAGCGGAAGATCGGCCTGTCGATCCGCGCCCTCAAGTCCGACGAGTTCCGCGCCGACTGGGCGGCGTACCAGGAAAACGAAGGAACGGGCGCCGCGACGCTCGGGGATCACTTCCGCAATCGGTGACAGTGGCCGGTGAACGGTGGTCGGCTGGATGAAGAACTGACCACCGAACACAGACCACCGATCACTGACCACCGATCACGAGAGGAGTCGCAGCCATGACCAGCGGCAGCATGACCAAGGCGGAACTCGTCGAGGAAGTCTCGCGGGTTTCGGACCTGACGAAAAAGCACTCCGAGGTCATCGTCGATACGGTGTTCAAGAGCATCATCGACGCGCTCCATCGCGGCGAGAAGATCGAACTGCGCGGGTTCGGCAGCTTCCGCCTCCGCAAGCGCGAGCCGCGCAAGGGCCGCAATCCCAAGACGGGCGACAAGGTCGACGTGCCGCCGAAGAAAGTGCCGTACTTCAAGCCCGGTAAAGAGCTCAAGGAACTGATCAACAAGGAGCCCGCCCCGGCTCCGGAGACATCGGCGCCTCCCGACGCGTTCGCGGTGTAGTGGAACGCCTCTGGTCTCCGTGGAGACTGTCTTACGTGACGCGCGGGGACGGCACCGCAACTGAAGACGGCGGCTGCGTCTTCTGCGAGCTCAAGGGCCGCAACGAAGACCTCGTGCTCCACCGCGGCCGGCTCGCCTTCGTCATTCTCAACCTCTATCCCTACAACAACGGCCACGTCATGGTGGTGCCGAACCGGCACCTGGCCGATCTGGCCGGTACCTCGGCGGAGGAGCGCGCCGAGTTGATCGAGCTCGTCCGCCACGCCGAGTTGGCCCTCACCGAGGCCTATGCGCCCGACGGCATCAACGTCGGGATCAACCTCGGCCGCACCGCAGGCGCCGGCGTGCTCGAGCACCTGCACATTCATCTCGTCCCCCGGTGGAACGGCGACACCAACTTCATGGGCGCCATCGCCGAAACGCGCGTGCTGCCGGAAGATCTGGCGCACAGCGCGGCGCGGCTGCGCCCCGTCTTCGAACGCATCACAAAAAGCGACACCTAGCCACAGAGGGACGGAGAGCACGGAGAGCAGGGAGCGAAACTTTTTCTCTGGGATCCCTGTGCCTCCGTGGCAATGTACGTAAATCATGTTTCTCGACCTCACGCCGGAGCAGGTCGCGTTCACGGCCGACGCCGAACGCTTCGCGCGCGAGGTGGTGGCGCCGCGCGCGGCTGCCATCGATGCGAGCGGCGAGTTCCCGTCCGATGTGATCCGTGCCGCCGCGGGCGCCGGTCTCCACGGGGTGACGGTGTCGCCCGCCTGGGGAGGCGCCGGACGCGACTATGTCAGCTATGCGCTCGCCATCGAGGCGATCGGGCGGGCGAGCGCGACGGTGGCCACGTCGCTCGTCGTCACCAACTCCCTCGTGGCCGAGCTCGTCGAACACGCGGGCACGGACGCCCAACGCGAACGGTGGCTGCGTCCGCTGGCGGGCGGCGCGATGATCGGCGCCTTCGCGTTGTCCGAGCCCGAGGCGGGCACCGACGCCGCGAATCAGCAGGCCACCGCCACGCCCGCGGGCGACGGGTACCGGATCGCCGGACGGAAGGTCTGGGTGGCGAACGCCGCCGCCGCCGGCGTGATCATCGTGTTTGCGTCCACGCAGCCGGGACGGCGGGGACAAGGCGTGACGGCGTTTCTCGTCCCCGCGGATGCGCCCGGCATCAGGCGCACGGCGGTCGACGACTCGCTGGGGGTACGAGGCCTTGGCTGCATGGATCTCGACCTTGATGTGACCGTCGCGCGCGACCAGGTGCTCGGCCGCCTCGATGAAGGCTTCGGCCTCGCGATGTGGGCGCTGCAGGGCGGGCGCGTGGCGATTGCCGCGCAGGCGCTCGGCATCGGGCAGGCAGCGCTGGACGAAGCGATCGCGCACGCGAAAAAGCGGCAGCAGTTCGGGCGGCCGATCGCGCAGTTCGAGGCGATCCAGTGGATGATCGCCGACGCGGCGACCGAGCTCGACGCGGCCCGCATGCTGATGTGGAAGGCGGCGTCCGTCAAAGATCGCGGCGAAGCCGGCCCCGTGGAATCGTCCATGGCCAAGCTGGCGGCGTCCGAGGCGGCGCACGGCGCGGCCGACAAGGCGATGCAGGTGCTCGCATCAGCCGGCTACCGGCGCGGATCCGTCGTCGAGCGCCTGTTCCGGGATGTCCGGGCCACCGAGATCTACCAGGGGACGTCCGAAGCCCAGCGCATGATCATCGCCAAGCATCTGAGCTCCTGACGGCAACCTTGCACGAGGTCTGAATGCTTCGTGCTAGCATGCGCGCGGACTCTGCACGTGGATCCCTTCTTCATCTGGCTCGAGACGAGTGCGCTCAGCATCTGGGTGCGCGAATCGCCGTCGGTGTTCGCGTTCCCGATCATCCTCGCGTGTCACACGATCGGGATGGGTTTCCTGGCGGGGATGAACGCCGCCATTGCGCTGCGGATACTCGGGTTCGCGCCGGGCGTCCCGCTGGCCGCGGCCAAGCGGGTGTTTCCCGTGCTGTGGGCGGGGTTCTGGCTCAACGCGGTCTCCGGCGTCGTGCTGCTCGTCGGGTATCCCACCAAGGCCCTGACCAACCCCGTGTTCTACTTCAAGCTGCTGTGCGTGGCGCTCGGATTAGTGGTGCAAACCGTCATCCGCCGACGGCTCCTGGAAGAAGAGGAGGGGGCCCAGGTGCCATTGTGGGGAAAGATGTTCGCGTATGCATCGCTCGTGGTGTGGGCGGCGGTGATCTTTTCCGGACGGTTTCTGGCCTACACGTACGTAAAGCTGACGACGACGTAGCGCGGGGTTATGGCCCTCTTCCAGATCTGGCTCGTGAAGACGCTCTTCAGCGTGAAGATCGTCTCGACGTTCATGCACTCGGCGTGGGGCTGGCCGATCTGTGAAAGCGTGCACTTCGTCGGCCTGTCGTTGCTCATCGGCACGATCGCGACGTTCGACCTGCGGTTGCTCGGCTTCGCGAAGGGCATCTCCATCGCCGCGCTTCACAAGCTCGTGCCGTGGGGGGTCTTCGGCTACGCGCTGAACGTCATCACCGGCGCGATGTTTCTGGTCACCGAACCGAATCAGTACATCTACAATCCCGCCTTTCAGTTCAAGCTGACGTTCATGGCAATCGCCGGCCTCAACATCCTCGTGTTTTACGGTGTGCTGTTCGGGCGCTTGAAACGGCGCCGGCCGGACGAGGACACCCCGCGCGGCGCCAGGGCCGTCGCGCTGGTCTCGCTGAGCGTCTGGATCGCCGTCATCATCTGCGGCCGGCTGCTGACGTTCTACAGACCCGGTGATTGCGAACTGAAAGACGCGGGATTCATCGCGACGTGCATTCCGCACGTCCGCCGCTGACCCGCCCTGCGGGAACGACATCCTGCAGAGCTTTCCGGTGCGATCCAATAAATAGGACGACACCCGTCGGCGTGCATGTTTTCGCGAATTGATATTCCAATCCGGCGGCTCTGCCCCCAGAATTCTGTCGTGTAGACACAGGAGGTGTAGGTGATGACGCGAGTGTCATGCGCCATGAGCATCGTGCTGTTCGCCGGCGTGATGATGGCCACGCCGGCGCGGGCTCAGTCCACCGGGGCCATCCAGGGAAACATCGTCGACGCGCAGGGCGCGGTCGTGCCAGGTGTCACGGTGACCGTCCGGAACGTCGCGACCGGAGTCGAGCGGTCGACGGTCAGCGACGCGACCGGCGACTACCTCACGCCGTCGCTCGCGCCCGGTCTCTATCGGATCGAGGCGCATCTGTCCGGCTTCGGCGATCAGGCGCGCGACGTCGAGGTCGACGTGGCGCGGACCGTCGGTCGTGAACATCCGGCTGACCGTCGGCGCCGGTGGCCGAAGACGTGAGCGTCATCGGCGCGTCGCCGGTCATCGAGACCGCGACGACCTCGGTCGGCCAGGTGATCTCGCAGCGCACCGTGCAGGAGATTCCGCTGAACGGCCGGCACTTCGTCGATCTCGGCCTGCTCATTCCGGGCTCGGTGACGCCGCCGCAGAACGGCTTCCTGACCGCGCCGCTGCGCGGCCAGGGCTCGTTCGCGTTCAACACCGCCGGCAACCGCGAAGACACCGTCAACTTCATGATCAACGGCGTCAACCTGAACGACCCGGCGCAGAACCAGATCACCTTCCAGCCGTCGATCAACACCGTGTCGGAGTTCAAGGTCGACAACTCGACGTTCAGCGCCGAATACGGCCGCAACTCCGGCGCCATCGTCAACATCGCGACGCGCTCGGGCGCCAACGACTTCCACGGCGAGGTGTTCGAGTTCTTCCGCGACGACGCGCTCGATTCGCGGAACTTCTTCAACCTGCCGAGCCGGCGCCGCAGTCGCCGTTCCGCCGCAACCAGTTCGGCGCCAACATCGGCGGGCCGATCGTCAAGAACCAGACGTTCTTCTTCGGCACCTACGAAGGCCTGCGGCAGCGGCAGGGCATCGACATCAACAGCGGCGTGCTGCGCGACGATCAGCGCGCCGCGGTGACCGATCCGGTGTCGCGAAACCTGCTGCCGCTCATCCCGGCCGCGAACGCCATCGGCGCCGAGCGGCGAAGGCCGCTATCGTCGGATCGGCGACGGCGCCGGTCGACATCGACCAGTGGACGGGCGACGTCCGCCACAACGTGAGCAACGCCGACGCGGTGCACGGGTACTACGCGTTCCAGCGCGACCGCGCGCGGCGAGCCGACGCTGCAGCTCAACACCATCCCGGGGTTCGGCGACACGCGCCATTCGCACCGGCAGATCATGACGCTGAACGAGACGCACATCTTCGAGCTCCAATCTCGTCAACGAAGCGCGCTTCGGCTTCAACCGCATCGACATCACGTTCGAGCCGAACGCGAAGCTGAACCCGGTCGACTACGGCATCAACAACGGCGTGACCACCGCCGATCGGCATCCCGCAGATCACCATCGTCGGCCTGGGGCTGAACTTCGGCGGGCCGTCGAACTTCCCGCAGGGCCGCACCGACACGAGCTTCGTGTTTTCCGACAGCGCGAGCTACCTGCGCGGGCGTCACTCGCTCAAGTTCGGCGGCGAGTTCCGCCGCATCATGAACGACAACTTCACCTCGGACACCGGCACGTTCCAGTTCGGCAGCCTGGCGGCGTTCCAGGCCGGCCTCGGCAACAACTTCACGATCACCCTCGGCGACCGTCCCGTCGAACGTCCGGCAGCAGCGCGCTCGGCCTGTTCGTGCAGGACAGCTTCCGCGCGTCGTCGCGACCTCATCGCTCGATCTCGGTCTGCGCTACGACGGCATCATGGGGCCGACGCGAAACAGAGGACCGCTTCGTCGTGTTCGACGCGGCCACCGACTCGCTGGTGCAGACCGCCGAACCCGTATCCGACCGGCCACAACCTCCAGCCGCGCGTCGGCGTGATCTGGACGCCGATCGCAGGACGGCCGGACCGTCGTGCGCGGCGCGTACGCGGTGATGGTCGACATGCCGGTCACCAACGTCGTGTCGCCGACCTCGTCCAATCCGCCGCTGGCCACGCCGCTCACCTTCGCCGGCAACATCCGGCTCGACAACGCCGCGGCGACCGCGCTGGCCTCCGGCCTCGCGCCGAACTCGGTCGATCCGAATTTCGCAGAGCGGCCGGATGCAGACGTGGAACGTGAACGTCGAGCGGCAGATCGGGCCGTCGCTCGGCGTGATGGCCGGCTACTTCGGCTCGCAGGGCGACCGGCTCCGCATCACGCGCAACCTCAATCAGTTCGTCAACGGCGTGCGGCCGTATCCGACGCTGTCGCCGACGAGCCCGATCCTGCCCGGCAGCGCGCTCGGCAACATCGTCGAGACCGACAGCCTCGGCTGGTCGCGACTACAAGGGCCTGTGGCTGACGGCCAACCAGCGGCCGACGAAGGGACTGCAGTTCAACGCGTCCTACACGCTGTCGAAGTCGACCGACACCAACTCGCTCAGCACCGGCGCCATCGTCGTGCAGGACAGCAACAACATCGCCGACAGCGAGGGGCCGTCGGACTTCGACGTCCGGCACCGTTTCGTCATCAACGCGATCTACGAGCTGCCGTTCAAGGGCAACCGCGCTCGTCGAAGGCTGGCAGATCGGCGTCGTCACGCAGGCGCAGACCGGCAGCCCGGTGAACATCGTCACCGGCATCAACACGTTCACCGGCGTGAACAACACGCTGCGGCCGGATCTGGTCGGCGATCCGGCGATCATCGGCTCGGCGACGCAGTGGTTCAACAACAGCGTGTGCGATCCGCGGATCGCCACCGGGCGCCGGGGCGTGCTCGTCGAGCTCGGTGTTCGCGTTGCCGGTCTCGGCGAGCGGCGCGTTCCACTTCGGGAACCTGGCCGGAACGCGGTCGTACGGCCCCGGATTCAGCAACACCGACTTCTCGGTCATCAAGAACCTGGACGCTGGCGGGATCGCGCGCGGCTGCAGTTCCGCATCGAGGTGTTCAACTGTTCAACCAGGCGAACCTCGGATTGCCCGGCCGCATCGCCACGGTCGGCAGCACGTCGTTCGGCGTGATCACGAACACGCGTTTCCCGACGGGCGACTCGGGATCGGCGCGGCAGGTTCAGTTCGCGATCAAGGCGCTGTTCTAAGGACGCAGCGTACACGTTGCAAGCGGCAGACTACTGATGAGTGGTGAGGAGGGTGATTCGAGGGAATTCCGCCGGGTATCTGGGCTAACCTTGATCGCAGGTCTTACTCGACGATGTTGCGTTCGCGAATTACTGCAATCCTGAAGAGCCCTCTGCTCGGCGCGGTCCTGTTCGTATGCGCCCTCACCGTGATCCTGACCTGGCCGCAGGCGCTGTATCTCGGGTCGAAGGTCGCACTGCACGGCGACCCGTTTCTCAGCATGTGGCGGCTCGAGTGGCTGGCCCACGGCCTCTCGGGCGGCGCCGCGCACCTGTTCGACGGCAACATCTTCTACCCGCACGTGCGAACGCTCGCGTACTCCGACGCGACCCTCCTCCAGGGCGTTCTGGCGATGCCGTGGCTGCTGGCTCACGCGAACCCCGTACTCGTCTACAACATCCTGCTGCTCGCCGGCATCGCGTCGTCCGGGTTGGGGATGTTCGTCCTCGTCAGGCATCTGACCGGGAGCAACGATGCGGCGCTGGTATCGGCGGCCATCTTCACGCTGGTGCCGTATCGGGTCGAACACTTCATGCACCTGGAATTGCAGTGGACGGTCTGGATGCCGCTGACGCTGTGGGCCGTGCATCGGGTGTTCGAGACCGGTTCGAAGCGCTTCGGCATGCTGGCGGGCGCGTTTTTGTGCCTGCAGATCCTCTCGTCGATGTACTACGGCGCCTTTCTCGCGATCGTGGTCGCGCTGCTGGCGCTGGCGCTGGCGATCGCTGAACCGCGGCGCGCAATCCGGGCAGCCGTTCCGCTCGGCATCGCCGCCGGCCTCGCCGTTGTCGTGATGCTTCTTTACGCGCAGCCGTACATGGACAACGCGCGGACGCTCGGCGTCCGCGACCTCTACGATGTCTCGAGGTTCAGCGCGCGGCTGGTCAGCTACGTGACGGCGCCGCCGCAGAACTGGCTGTGGGGCTGGACGTCAAACCACGTCGTGTTCGAGGGCGACGAGCTGCATCTGTTTCCCGGCGTCGTCGCCGTCGCCCTGGCGGCGTTCGCCTTTGCAGGCACGTCGCGCCGGATGACCGCGATCTACCTGGCGCTCACGGCCGGCGCCGCGGTGTTGTCGCTGGGGATGAACACGCCGGTCTACCGGTGGCTGTACGAGCACGTCTGGGCATTCGGGGCGTTCCGGGCGCCCGCTCGATTTGCCATTCTCGCCTGCTGTGGTCTCGCCGTTCTGGCGGGGTTTGGCTTCTCTTATCTGCAGCAGCAGACCCTGAGCGTCGCGCGCACGAAAAGCGTGTTGTTCATGGCGGTACTGGTCGCCGTCGGGGTCGAGTTCGGATCGCTGCCCATGTACTTGCGCGACGTGCCCGCGCCGGTGCCGGACGTGTACAAGTTCATCAAGACGCTCGACCGATCCGTCATGATCGAGCTCCCGGAGGGCTTGAGTCCCTGGTATGTGTACTGGTCGACGAGGCACTGGTACCCGCTGGTCAACGGGTTCAGCGGCTTCATGCCGCCCGATTACGAGAAGACGGCGATGCTGATGACCACGTTTCCCGACGACAAGGCGATCGCAAGGCTGCGCCTGCTCGGTGTGAAGTACATCCTCGTGCACGAGGCGTTCTACCCCTCGAAGACCTACACCTCGCTGATGCTCGGCGTGCTGAAGCGGCCGGAACTCATCCCGCACGGAAAGTATCGGGACTGGGTCGGCTGGACGCAGTTGTTCGAGCTCCAGAACGCCCCGGCCGCAACCGCGTCCAACTAGCGCGTAATCTTGACCCCGGCCTTGAGCAGTTGGTCGTACCGCGCGGGATCGAGGTTGTTCTCGGCGCAGATGTATTCTTCGAGACGGGTGCCTTCACGCAGCATGAGGCTCGAGGTGAGCTTCCACGGCTTCGTCAGCACCTTCGGATCCTCCATCGTCACCTCGTAGTCGATGCGATCCTTGCTGACGCGGGTATACCGCTCGACGATGTGCAGATCTTCGGAGTGAAAGGTGCCCGTCCCCGCAAGCCAGGTCTTGTCGTTGAAGCCGATCGCGTCGACGACGAGCGTGTCGCCCTCCCAGTGGGCGACCGAGTTCCCCATGTATGACGGAACGATGTCGTCGGGGTGCTTCTCGTTGATCGGGATGACGCGGAACGTGTGCATGTACTCGTAGAGCATCACGATCTGTTTCGGCGTCTGGATGAACTGCTGGGGGAACAGTCCCAGCGTCACCGATCGCGGAACACCTCCGGGCAGACACTGGGCCGTCGGATCGTCGATCCCGCGGCGGTTGTAGGCTTCGAGCACTTTCTTTGCGGCCCAGTCCTGGTACGGCGCGCCCTCCCGCCCGGCGGGGCGATCGTTTGACGAGAGGATGACGGGCGCGGCGGGGTTCCGGCCGGTGCCGCCGACGCCGGTGCCGCCGTTGGCCTCTTCCCAGTTGCCGCGCTGCGTGCTGCCGCCCTGCCACACGCCAGTGAGATCCGGCTTTCCGTCCGCAGCGCGCGGGACCGCCGAACCCTGGCCGGACACGACGACGACAATGAGGCTCGCGCCGACGGCCGTGGCTGCGATCAGGGAGCGCATCACTTCACCTCCACTGCCGGCGTGTTGCCGCCGTCGCCGGTGCCTGCCGGCGGCCCGAAGAACAGCTTGCGGCCGTCGGGGACCGTGATCTCACGCGAGTGCGCCCAGTTTCCGCCGTCTCGGGCGCGCCAGCCGAACACGGTGATGGTGTCGCCGGGCTTCATCGTGGTGTCCCTCTTCCAGCCGGTTCGATACAGCACCGCCGGAGGATAGCCTTCGAACTTCCAGTTGACGACCTTGCCCGAATCGTCCTTGACGTCGAGGTAGAAGTGGCTGTGCGGGTTCGTCCACTCGATGTTTGTGACGACGCCGGTCAGCGTGATCGGTTTGTTGGCGTCGTACTCCGCGCCGAACGAGTGGTGCGCGGAGGGAAACGCCGAGAGGAGCAGGACCGCAAGCAGGAATCCGACGGTCGACCTGGTTCTTTCCATGTGCTCTCCGTTAGCCAATCACCTGTTTCGCGATGGTCTGCAGCTGCAGGTTCGACGTGCCCTCGTAAATCTGACCGATCTTCGCGTCGCGGAACAACTTTTCCACCGGGTAGTCCTTGACGAATCCGTTGCCGCCATACAGGTTGACGGCGAGCGACGCGACGCGTTCGGCGACCTCCGACGAGAACAGCTTGCACATCGCCGCCTCGGCTCAGGAAGGGAAGCCGGGCGTCCCGCAGCCGTGCCGCATTGTAAACGAGCAAGCGGGCGGCTTCGAGGTCCGTCGCCGCCCGCGCGACCTGATGCTGCACGGCCTGAAACTCGGCGATCGCCTTGCCGAACTGCTTTCGCTCTTTGATGTACGCGACCGCGTGGTCGAGTGCCCCCTGCGCAAGGCCGATCATCTGCGCGCCGATTCCGATGCGGCCTTCGTTGAGCGTCTCGATGGCGACCTTGTAGCCCTGGCCGACCTCGCCGAGCACGTTCGCCGCCGGCACCTGGCAATTGTCGAGAATCGAGCTCGCACGTGCTGCTGGCACGGATACCCAGCTTGTTTTCCTTCTTCCCGACCGTCAAACCGGCCGTGTCCCGCTCGACGACGAACGCCGTGATACCGCGATGTCCGGCGTCCGGATTGGCGTTCGCGAACACGATGAACACGCCGGCTTCGTGCGCGTTGGTAATCCACAGCTTCCTGCCCGTGAGCGACCAGCCGCCGTCGCGTGACGTCGCGCGCGCCGCCAGCGCGAACGCGTCGCTGCCGGACCCGGACTCCGACAACGCGTACGCGCCAACCGTGTCCGCGGCGAGCCGCGGGAGATATTTGCGCCGCAGATCGTCCGTGGCCCAGCGCAGCAGTGCGTTCGACGACGAGCGTGTTCTGGACGTCCACCAGCACAGCCACCGCCGGGATCCACGCGCGAGAGCGCCTCGACCGCGAGCACGGCGTGGAAGAAGCTGGCGCCGCTGCCGCCAAGCTCTTCCGGGCGTTTCGATGCCCATGACGCCGAGCGTGAACAGACGGTCGATCAGCTTGCGGGGCATGGCGCCCTGTTCGTCCATGTCGCGGACGACGGGCCGAATCTCGCGGTCGGCGAACTCGTAGACACTCTGCCGGAAGAGGCGTTCGTCCTCCGACAGCTCGGTCAACGGCGGCTGGGGCACGCGACGGATGTTAGCACCGGAAACGACCGCCGGGCCGGCGGAAGCGTCTAAGATATGGATATGAGGAGTGCGATCCGGACCCTTCTCGTCACGGGACTCGTCGCCGGCGCGTTGTGCACCGCCGGCGGCCGGGCCCAGCAGGACCAGCAGCCCGCGCCCGACGCCCCGCCGGCGCAACCAGCCTTTCGCGCCGGGATCAACTTCGTCAGCGTGGACGTGATCATCTCCGACAAGAGCGGCGCGAACGTCGCGGATCTGAAACAGAGCGACTTCGAAGTCACCGAGGACGGCAAGCCGCAAACGGTCGAAAGCTTCAAGTTCATCAAGCTCGACGGCGGCACGATGCCTGGCCCGGACGGTCCTCCCCGCGCGATCCGCACCGACGAAGACGAAGAATCCGAGGCGGCGCGAGACGACGTCCGCCTGTTCGCGATCTTCCTCGACGACTACCACGTCCGGAAGATCCAGAGCATGAGCGTGCGCGATCCGCTCTCGCGCTTCGTCGAACGGCAGCTCGGGCCCTCCGACATGATCGGCCTGATGTATCCGCTGCAGTCAGTTCTCAACGTGCGGATGACACGCAACCACGGCGCCATCATCCAGGGCATCCAGAAGTTCACCGGCCGCAAGTACGACTACACGCCGATGAACGACATCGAACAGCAGTACGCCAACTATCCGGTCGAGACGGTCGAGCGGATTCGGAACAAGGTGTCCCTGTCGGCGCTCAAGGGCCTGATCATCCACATGGGCACGCTTGAAGCAGGGCCGGAAATCGCTGATCGTCGTCAGCGAGGGGTTCACCTACATGGTGCCGCCGCAGCTGCGCAGCCCCAACGCGCAGATGCCGGCCATCGGCGGCGTCACCGGCGCCGGGGCCGACTCGATCACCGAGTCCCGCGCAAATTTCTCGGCGACGATCGACATGCAGCAGGATCTGCGGGACATCTACGACGAGGCCAACCGCCAGAACGTTTCGCTGTACCCGGTCGATCCGCGCGGGCTGCCCGTGTTCGAGTTCGATCTGAGCGAACCCTCGGTCAGCAGCGAAACCGATCGGCAGTACCTGAACGCGACGATGGATTCGCTGAGGACGCTGGCGGAAAACACCGACGGCCGCGCCATCGTGAACCGCAACGACCTCGAGGCGGGCATGCGGCAGATCATGCGCGACAGCAGCGCGTATTACCTGCTCGGCTACAGTTCCTCGGCCGCGCCGTCCGACGGCAAGTTCCACGAGATCAAGGTCCGCGTGAAACGCCCCGGCGTGCAGGTGCGCGCCCGCAAGGGCTACTGGGCGCTCAACGCCGAGCAGACCTCGAGGGCGCTGGCACCGCCCAAGCCCGCTCCGCCGCCGGCCGTCACCGCGGCGCTGAACAACGTCGCCTCGTCCACGACGCGTGCGCGAATCATCCGAACCTGGGTCGGCACCTCGCGCGGCGAGAACGGCAAGACGCGCGTCACGTTCGTGTGGGAGCCGATGCCGCGATCGGCCGCCGACCGCCCGCTTGGACCGGGGGAACAGCCCGCGCGTGTGTCGCTGATGGCCGTCGGCCCGAGCGGTTCGCCGGTTTTCCGGGGGCGTGTCCCGGATATGGCGGTGGCGTCGGCGTCGCCAGGCGCTTCGTCTTCGGCGGGGACCGGAGGTGTCCCCGGGCAGGCCTCGCGCGTGGTTTTCGACGCGACGCCCGGCAAGATGGAACTGCGCCTGTCGGTCGAGGGCGGCTCCGGTGTCCTCGATTCAGAAATCCGCGAAATCGTCGTACCGGATCTCACCAGCACGCAGACGTCGCTCGGCACGCCCGTGCTGTTCCGAGGGCGCACGCCGAGGGACATCCAGCAGATGAAAGCGGATCCGCAGGCCGTGCCGGCGACGGGGCGCGAGTTCAGCCGGACCGATCGCCTGTTTATGCGCGTGGCGGCGTACGGCGCGGGCGCGCCCGCGCTGTCGGTCCACCTGCTCAGCCGCGCCGGCCAGACGATGTCCGAACTGCCGGTGACGCCGTCGGCGACGCCTGGCGGCGAGTCGACCGTGGACATCCCGCTCGCGGGCCTCGCTCCTGGCGAATACATCGTCGAGGTGAAAGCGACCGGCGAGAGCGGCGAGGCGAAGGAACTGGTCGGGTTCCGCGTCTCCAACTGAGGCGCGGAAATGCGGCCCCTGTTTCTCGCATTTGCCGCCGCGGCGGCGATTCAGGCACCGGCGCCCGCGCCTGATGCGAGCCGCCCGCCGGATGCGGTCGTCATCGATGTCATCGCGACGAACGCACGCGGCCAGGCCGTCGAAACACTGAAACCGTCGGAGTTCGTGCTGCGTGAGGACGGCGACGTCCAACCGATTCAGGACGTCCGATTCGTCAAGGCTGATGGGAACGCGCGCCTGTTCGCGATCTACCTCGACGAATACTACGTCAGCGCGGGCCGCACCCAGGAGGTGCGCGACGCCCTCCACCGTTTCGTCGATCAGGATCTCCATCCAGACGACCTGGTCACGATTCTCCGGCCGCTCGATTCGCTGCTGTCGATTCGCCTGACGCGAGACCGGGACTCGCTCCATCGCGCGATCGATGCGTTCGAAGGGCGCCGCGGCGACTACGCGCCGCGGACCGCGTTCGAGCGCAACTACATGGTGAACGACCAGGCGCACGCAGAGGTCCAGCGCACGCAATCGACCTGGTCGACGCTCAACGCGCTCGCGCTGCACCTCGCGAACCTGGGCACCGGCCGCAAGACGATGCTGCTCGTGAGCGAGCAGGCGGACCCGATGCTGCGCCGGCGCGGCCTCGAGTCTCTGCCGACGTCATCGTCGGTGATGCGGACGGCGAACCGCGCGAACGTGGCCATCTACGTTCTCGATCCGCTCGACCCGGCGGCGAGGGCGGCCGCTCCGGACGAGGGGCCGAACCTGCTCAGTGTTCTCGCCGATGACACCGACGGTGTGCGCTTTGCGCCGTCGACTGGCGCATCCGGCGCAGGCCTCGAGGCGGGGTTGCGCCACATGGTCGCCGACGCGTCGGCCTACTACCTCCTGACGTACCGCTCGGCGCGAAATACCGACGGGATGTTCCATGCCGTCGACGTATCGGTGAAGACGAAGGGCGTGCACCTGCGGGCGCGGAAGGGATTCTGGGCGCCCACTCCCGACGAAATCCAGCGCGCCAACCTGCTCGCGCGGGTGAACGAGCCGAGGCCGCCGATGGTGCTGGCGCCCGCGCGGCGTATCAGCCCGATGATCCGGCCGTGGTTCGGCATGGCAAAAGGCGCGAACGGGAACACGCGCGTGACGTTTGTCTGGGAGCCGGCCGGCGCGGTGCCGGGCGATCGCCGCGTCCGCACACCGTCGCGCGTGGCGCTCAAGGCCACGGGCGCCAATGGGACGACCCTGTTCGAAGGGCCCGTGCGGCCGACCGGCGCCGTCGTCGTCGACGCGCTCGATGCGGCACTTGCCCGTGCCGTCTTCGAGGTTCCCCCGGGGCGCATCCGCCTGGAGATGTCGATCGAGGATGCCGGGGCCTCGGCGATCGACAACGACGTGCGGGATCTGCTCGTCGGCGACCTGCGCGCGCCGGTGGCGATTGGGACGCCCGAGGTGCTGCGCGCGAGGACCGCGAAGGACATGCGCGCGCTCGAGGCCAATCCCGATGCGGTGCCGGTGGCGTCGCGCCAGTTCAGCCGCAGCGAGGAGCTCATCATCCGCGTGCCCGTGTATGCGCCGGGAAGCGCGCCGGACATCACAGCGCGGCTGGTCAACGCGTCTGGACAGGGGATGCGGCCGCTGACCATCCAGTCTGCCGCTACGCCCGACGGCCGCGCGCAGATCGAACTGCCGCTGGCCGGCCTCGCCCCCGCCGACTACGCCGTGGAGATCGTGGCGGCCAGCCCTGCCGGGCAAGCCAAAGACACATTACGTTTCCGCGTGACGAACTGACCCCCAACCCCAACCTCTAACCTCTAATCTCAGAACCCAGCCCCCTAGGCATACATCCCCCGCATGCGCGTCACGGTGGCCACGCGGTCGATGGCGAGGATATACGCGGCGGTACGCATGTCGACGTTGAACGTCGTGGCGGTGCGCGCGACGGCCGTGAACGCCTCGCTCATCTTGGCCTCGAGGCGCTCGTTGACTTCCTTTTCGGTCCAGAAATAGCCGTACCGGTCCTGCACCCACTCGAAGTACGACGTCGTGACTCCGGAGCTGTTGGCGAGGATGTCCGGCACGATGAAGACGCCGCGGTCGTGCAGGTGCTGGTGGGCGTCGGGCGTGGTGGGGCCGTTGGCCCCCTCGACGATGACCCTGGCGCGAATGCCGGGTGCGTTGGCCATCGTGATCTGGTTTTCGAGCGCCGCGGGGATCAGGATGTCGAGGTCGAGCGCGAACAACTGGTCGTTGGTCAGCGGTTCGGCGGCGCTGAAGCCGGCCACCGTCTTGTTGCGCCGTGTGTGCTCGATGAGCGCCGGAACGTCGAGTCCGGCCGCGTTGAAGACGCCGCCCTTCCAGTCGCTGACAGCGACAATCTTCGCCCCGACGCCCGCGAGAAGATCGGCGGACACCGAGCCCACGTTGCCGAAACCCTGCACGCCGACGCGGGCGCCCTGGATGTCGAAGCCGACGTGCTTTGCCGATTCGCGGGCGACGATCATCACGCCGCGGCCCGTTGCTTCGCGCCGGCCGGCCGATCCACCCATCTCGAGGGGCTTGCCCGTGACCACGGCCGTCTCGGTGTGGCCGACGTGCATGCTGTAGGTGTCCATGATCCACGCCATGGTCTGCTCGTTCGTGTTCACGTCGGGGGCGGGCACGTCTTTTTCGGGTCCGATCGCGTCGATGATCTCCGCGACGTAGCGGCGGGTGAGCGCTTCGAGCTCGCGCTTCGACATCACGGACGGATCGCAGACGATGCCGCCCTTGCCGCCGCCAAAGGGGATCTGGGCGACGGCGCACTTCCACGTCATCCAGGCCGCGAGCGCCGTGACCTCGTCGAGGTTCACGCCCGGATGATACCGGACGCCGCCTTTCGCCGGCCCGAGCGTGACGTTGTACTGCACGCGATACCCGGTGAAGACGACGATCTCGCCGTTGTCCATCTGCACGGGACACGAGACGATGATTTGCCGTTTCGGGTTTGTCAGGATGCGCCAGATGCCGCGGTCAAGGTTGAGGATGCGGGCCGCTTCTTCGAACTCCTGCAGCATTGCATCGAAGAGGCTGCCGGTCTTGGCGGGAGGTGTCGTCATGTGCCTGCTTCGTACGCTAACGCTGCGATCCGAGGGAAGTCAAGGAACGATCGAGACGACGTGTGCCTCTGTGGCCACCCTTCGTGTTCTGTGTGTCTTCGTGACTATAATTTCGAAGGCATGAAAACCACGGCCGAGCATGCACGGGACTTCACGACGATCTCGGGGCGCTCGATTGATCGCCTGTACACCGCCGAGAGCATTGCGGACGTGGACTACGCGCGCGACCTGAGCGATCCCGGGATGTACCCGTACACGCGCGGCATCCACGCCAACGGCTACGCGGGCAAGCTGTGGACGATGCGGCAGTTTGCGGGGTTCGGCACGCCGGAAGAAACCAACGCGCGCTACAAGGCGCTGCTCGCCGCCGGCGGAACAGGGCTCAGCGTAGCCTTCGATCTGCCGACGCTGATGGGGCGCGATCCGGACCATCCGCTGGCGCTCGGCGAGGTGGGGAAGTGCGGCGTGAGCGTGGCGTCCCTCGCCGACATGGAGACGTTGTTCGACGGCATCCCGGTTGCCGACGTTACGACGTCGATGACGATCAACTCGCCTGCCGCGATGATCTTCGCGATGTATCTCGTCGTGGCCGAGCAGCAGGGCGCCGATTGGCGGACGCTCTCGGGCACCCTGCAGAACGATATCCTCAAGGAATACATCGCCCAGAAGGAATACATCTTCCCGCCCCGTCCGTCGATGCGGATCATCGCCGACATCTTCGCGTTCTGCACGCGGGAGGTGCCGCGCTGGAACACCATCTCGGTCAGCGGGTACCACATCCGGGAGGCGGGATCGACGGCGCTGCAGGAACTGGCGTTCACGCTGCGTGACGGCCTCGAGTACGTGCAGTGCGGCGTTGACGCCGGGCTCGCGGTGGACGACTTCGTACCGCGCATGTCGTTCTTTTTCAACGCGCACAGCGACTTCTTCGAAGAAATTGCCAAATACCGCGCGGCGCGGTCGCTCTGGGCTCACGCGATGCGCGACCGGTTCGGCGCAAAGGACGAGCGGTCGTGGAAGCTGCGCTTTCACAGCCAGACTGCCGGCGTGTCCCTCACGGCGCAGCAGCCGTATAACAACGTGGTCCGGACGGCGCTCCAGGCACTCGCGGCCGTGGCCGGTGGCACCAACTCGCTGCACACCAACTCGCTCGACGAGGCGCTGGCGCTTCCAACCGCGGCGGCGGCCACCCTCGCGCTGCGGACGCAGCAGATCATCGCGCATGAGACCGGCATCGCCGACGTCGTCGATCCGTTGGGTGGCTCCTACTTCGTGGAGAAACTGACGCGCGACATGGAAGACGGGGCACGCAAGTATTTCGACGAGATCGACCGCATGGGCGGCATGGTCCCGGCGATCGAAGCGGGCTTCCCGCAGCGGGAGATCGCCGAAAGCGCGTACCGCTTTCAGCAGGCGGTCGAGGCTCGCGAAAAGACCATCGTCGGCGTCAACGACTTCGTCCAGGCCGGCGGTCCGCTCGAGACGCTGTACATCGACGAGACCACGGGCGAGAAACAGCTGGAGAAGCTCGCCCGGCTGAAAGTGTCGCGCGACGGCGGCCGTGTGCGGACGGCGCTCGACGCGCTGCGCGACGCCGCGGAGACCAGGCGTAATGTGATGCCGCCGATCCTCGACGCCGTGCGTGCCTACGCCACCGTCGGCGAGATGTGCGATGCGCTCCGCGACGTGTGGGGCGAGTACGCGGAAACGGCGGTCATCTGAAACATGAGCAAAGTCAGAGTGGTGATCGCGAAGCCGGGGCTCGACGGCCACGATCGGGGAGCCAAGGTCATCGCGCGGGCCTTGCGGGATGCCGGCATGGAGGTCATCTACACGGGTCTACGGCAGACGCCCGAACAGATCGTCACAGCCGCGCTCCAGGAAGACGCGGACGTCATCGGTTTGTCCATCCTCTCCGGCGCCCACAACCACATTGCCCCGCGCCTGCTGGATCTCCTCAAGGCGAACGGCCTGGACGATGTGCTGGTCGTGATTGGCGGGATTATTCCGGATGTGGACGTGCCCGCGCTGCACGCGATGGGCGTCAAGGGCGTCTTCCTCCCGGGAACGCCGATGCAGGATATCATCGCGTTTATCACGGCGAATGTCCGATCCCGGGCGTAGCCAGGCCTATCGGGCCTGATGGCCCGCGCCGATATACCCAAGGTGCCGCAGACTCTGCTCCTCGCCGACGACAGCCTGACGATTCAGCGCGTCATCGAGCTGACGTTCGCCGATGAGGACATCGATGTCGTGGCCGTCAGCGACGGCGATCAGGCAATCGCCCGCCTCGACTCGCTTCCTCCAGACATCGTCCTGGTGGATGTCGGGATGCCGGGGAAGAGCGGTTACGAAGTCGCCGCGTACGTGAAGCAGTCGCCACGACTGTCGCACATACCGGTGGTGCTGCTGACCGGCGCGTTCGAACCCGTCGACGAGGCGAGGGCCGCCGGGGCCGGATGCGACGGGGTGCTGGCCAAACCGTTCGAGCCCCACATGGTGATCGGCCGGGTCAAGGAGCTGCTCGGCACCAGCGCGAGAGGAATGGTCCGTTCCGATTCGGATCCCACCGCCGTCCCGACGGCTGCCGTGGAGGCGCCGCCCGAGCACGAAGCCACGTCCATAGACGACTACTTCGACCAGCTCGACGCGGCGTTCTCGAACCTCTCGGGGAGCACGTCGCGGCCGGCCGGACCTGTGGCGGCTCCCGAAATAGACTGGTTCGGCCTGAAGCACGGAAGCCCCGCGTCGCTAGCCGAACCCGAACTGGCGATGCATCAGGCGGTGCGCGAGCCACCGACGCCGCCGGCCGAACGGGAGGCCGCACTGGAGGTCGAACCTGTATCGGCCAGGCCCGTCCCGCCGATGGCCGCCAGCGTGCCTCCGCTCGCAGACGAATTCGCCGCGTTGCTCGAAGCTGAGCAGGCGAGGCCGCCGTCAACCACGCCGTCGCCAACGACGCCCGACTCGATCCCCGCGCCCGTCGCGGCGGTGCCCGCACCCGCACCGACACCCGTCCCCGCGCCCGCACTACCCGCGGCGCCGGTCGCCATCACCGACGACCTCGTGGCACAGGTGTCCGCACGAGTCCTGCTGCAGCTGACGGACCGCGTGGTGCGCGAAACCGTCGCTGAAATCGCCGAGCGATTGATCCGCGAAGAGATCGAGCGGATCAAAGCCTCCATTCAGTGACTCGTGGCTCGTGGCTCGTGACTCGGGCTCTGGGCTCGGGCTCGGGTCCGTGCCTGGCGAGCCACCAGCCACCAGCCACGAGCCACCGTATCACCGATCCGACCGATCACCGTCCACTATCTGTAATACCATCGTCTGATGCCCGTTCCTGAAAAGCCCGCGCTGGAGGGCCTCGAGGCCCGGTGGACAGCGCGATGGGAAGAATCGGGGGTGTACCGGTTCGACCGGACGCGTCCGCGCGATCAGGTGTATTCGATCGACACGCCTCCGCCGACGGTCAGCGGATCGCTGCACGTCGGCCACGTGTTTTCGTATACCCACACGGACGTGCTCGCCCGTTTTCAGCGGATGCGGGGCAAGGCGGTCTTCTACCCGATGGGGTGGGACGACAACGGCCTGCCGACCGAGCGTCGCGTGCAGAACTACTACGGTGTCCGGTGCGACCCGTCGCTGGCATACGACCCGTCGTTCGTGCCGCCGGAGACCCCGCCCAAGCCGCCGGTATCCGTGTCGCGCCCGAATTTCGTCGAGCTCTGCGCCCGCCTGACGGCGGAGGACGAGAAAGCGTTCGAGCGTCTCTGGAGAACTCTCGGGCTCTCAGTCGATTGGTCGATGACGTACGCCACGATCGACCGACGGTCGCAGCGCGTCAGCCAGCTGGCATTCCTGCGGCTCCTGAAACGCGGCCTGGCCTACCAGGTTGAAGCCCCCACGCTGTGGGACGTGGATTTCAAGACCGCCGTCGCCCAGGCGGAGCTCGAGGACCGCGAACTTGCCGGCGCTTATCACCGCGTGCGGTTCGGCGGCAGCGGCCCGCGGACGATCGACATCGAAACAACCCGGCCCGAGCTGATCCCCGCCTGCGTGGCGCTCGTCGCGCACCCCGACGATGAGCGTTACAAGCCGCTGTTCGGTACCGAGGTGTCGACGCCGCTGTTCAACGTGCGGGTGCCGGTGCGTGCGCACCACCTGGCCGATCCGGAAAAGGGCAGCGGCATCGCGATGATCTGCACGTTCGGCGACGTGACGGACGTCACGTGGTGGCGTGAATTGGCGCTGCCGGTTCGCGCCGTCATCCAGCCTGACGGCACCCTGAGCCGCAGCATCGTCTTCGACACGCACGGGCTGTGGGCATCGGACGAGCCCGGCGGCGCGAACGACGCGTACGGACGCCTGGCCGGACTTTCGGCGGCCAAGGCCCGGACCGCAATCGTGGAGCTGCTGAAGGCGTCCGGCGAGCTCGTTGGCGAGCCGCGCCCCATCACGCATGCGGTGAAATACTTCGAGAAGGGCGACCGGCCGCTCGAGATCGTGACGAGTCGGCAGTGGTTCATCAAGACCATGGAGTTCCGCGAGGCGCTGCTCCAGCGCGGACGGGAACTCCAGTGGCACCCGCCGTACATGCAGAATCGGTACGAGAACTGGACGAACGGCCTGAACGGCGACTGGTGCGTGAGCCGCCAGCGGTTTTTCGGCGTGCCGTTTCCCGTGTGGTACCCGCTGGACGCCAACGGGCAGATCGATCACGCGCGGCCGATCGCCGCTCCGGAGGACCGCCTGCCGGTCGACCCATCGACCGATGTGCCCGCCGGGTACAGTGAGGCGCAGCGAGGCAAGCCGGGCGGCTTCGTCGGCGATCCGGACATCATGGATACGTGGGCGACCTCGTCCCTGACGCCGCAGATCGTGTGCCGGTGGGAAGAGGACGCGGATCTGTTCGCGCGCACGTTCCCGATGGACCTGAGGCCTCAGGCGCACGACATCATCCGCACGTGGCTGTTTGATACGGTCCTGCGATCGCACTGCCAGCACGACTCGCTGCCGTGGACCCATGCGGCGCTGTCGGGCTGGGTCCTCGATCCCGACCGCAAGAAGATGTCGAAGTCCAAGGGCAACGTGGTCACGCCGCTGGCACTGCTCGAGGAGCACGGGTCCGACGGTGTCCGCTACTGGGCTGCCAGCGGCCGTCCGGGCACCGACACGGCATTCGACACGAACCAGATGAAGGTCGGCCGGCGGCTGGCGATGAAGCTGCTCAACGCGTCGAAGTTCGCGCTCAGCGCGGCGGAGCCGAAGGGACCGATCAGCTGGGCGGTCGACCGCGCGATGCTGCGCAATCTCGCCGAACTGGTGGACGAGGCCACAGAGGCCTTCGAGGGCTACGACTACGCGCGCGCGCTGCAGAGGACCGAAACGTTCTTCTGGCGGTTCTGCGACGACTACCTCGAGCTGGTGAAGGGCCGGCGGTACGGCGAACAGGGACCCGAAGCGGCCGGATCAGCCAACACCGCGCTGTCCACGGCGCTGTCGGTGCTGTTGCGCCTCTTCGCTCCGTTCCTGCCGTTCGTGACGGAAGAAGTGTGGTCGTGGTGGCAGCAGGGATCTGTCCACAAGGCGCCTGGCCGCGGGTGGAGGAGATCACGTTGCCCGTGCACCAGGACGATCAGGCCACGTATGAGTGGGCGACGGCGGTCTTGTTCGAGGTGCGAAAGCAACGCTCGGAAGCCAAGCAGCCGCTCAAGGTGCCGATCACGAAGGTGACGATCACCGCCGACGCCGGCGCGGTCGCCTTGATGCCGCAGGTGGAAGCGGACCTCCGGTCGGCGCTTCGCGTGCAGGCCTTCGAGGTCGCCGGCGGCGAGCCGCGGGCGATCGTCGTCGCGGGATATGACGCTCCAGCGCCTTGACGTCGAGTCGTACCGCGAGACCGTCCGCCGGGCGCTCGCGGAGGATCTGGGCACGGCCGGCGACGTCACGACCGCCGCGACCGTTCCGGCAGATGTGCGTGCGCGGGGCCAGTTCCTGGTCAAGGCGGACTGCGTGCTCGCGGGCCTCGACGTCGCGTTCGAGGCCTTCCGGATCCTCGAACCCACAGTGCGGATCAGCGTCCGAAAGCCGGACGGCGAGCGCTGCGCGCCTGGTGACATCGTCGCGGAAGTGGCTGGATCGGCACGCACGCTGCTCGTCGCCGAGCGGACTGCGCTGAACTTCCTCCAGCGGCTGTCCGGCATCGCCACGATCGCCCGCCGCTTTGTCGAAGCCGCCTCAGGAACGATCATCGTCCTCGATACGCGCAAGACCACGCCCGGGCTGCGTCTGCTCGAGAAATACGCCGTTCGCGCCGGCGGCGCCACGAATCACCGCATCGGCCTCTTCGACGCGATTCTGATCAAGGACAACCACATTCGAATCGCCGGTGGCGTCACGGCCGCAGTCTGTGCGGCGCGGATACATCAGCCAGAAATGCCGATTGAGATCGAGGCCGAGACGCTCGAACAAGTGGACGAGGCGCTCGCCGCCGGCGTGCAAACCATCCTCGTGGACAACATGGACGTGGGCGGCATTCGCGAGGCCGTGAAACGGTCGGCGGGCCGGGCGAAGATCGAGATCTCCGGCGGTGTCACACTCGAACGTGTGCCGGAGCTCGCCGCCAGCGGCGCGGATTTCGTGTCGGCGGGTGCACTGACGCACTCGGCGCACGCCGTTGACATCAGCTTTGAAATCGAACCCCTCGGGTGACGCGCTCCCGCGCGAACTCGCGGACGCGCTGTCGCGCGCCAGGCATCGGCTGGGCCGCCTCGCTTCGCACATCGTCTTCCTGACCAGCACCGGATCGACCAACGACGTCGCGTCGGCCATCGCGGCGTCCGGCGATCGCGAGGGCGCCGTCGTGATCGCCGAGGCCCAGACGGCCGGCCGCGGGCGACGCGGCCATTCGTGGCTGTCGCCGCCGGGAAGCGGCTTGTATGTCTCCGTGGTGCTGACGCCCGCGCGTGCGCGTGCCGGAGGCGGCACGGCCACGGCGCTCGTGACACTCACCGCCGGCGTGGCGCTCGCGCAGGGTATCGAAGCGGCCACCGGTCTTCGAGTCGATCTCAAATGGCCCAACGATCTCTACGTCGCGCGCCGGAAGCTCGGGGGCATCCTGGCCGAGGGCGTGGCGGACGCGGTCGTCGTCGGCTACGGCATCAACGTCGGCGCGACGGCGTTTCCGCCCGATCTCGCCGGCCGGGCGACGTCGCTCGAAAGCGAGCTGGGGCGGCCCGTCGATCGCGCGGACGTCCTCGCCGAGACGCTCGCGTCGCTCGCGGGCCGGTACGACGACCTGCTCGACGGCCGGTTCGATGCTATCCTCGACGAGTGGCGGGGCCGCGCGCCCGGCGGCCGCGGCTGCCGTGTGTCGTGGACGACGCCGTCGGGTACGCAAAACGGCGTAACGGCCGGCATCGACGATCGCGGCGCGCTTCTGGTTGACGTCGGCGGCCGCCTCGAGCGCATTGTCGCCGGCGAACTGACGTGGCTTTAGATCGTACAGTGCAGTCGTCGTGCAGGCCTTCAGGCCTGCGGCACGGCGGGCCTCAAGGCCCGGACACTCTCGGGTTCCAGCATGCTTTTAGCGCTCGACATCGGTAACACGAACATCGTCCTTGGCGTCTTCGACGGCAAGAAGCTGCGCGCACAGCTGGCGCCTGACGACGCTGCGCGAGCGGACCGCGGACGAACTCGGGCTGCTCATGCACGGGCTGTTCGATGTGTCGGGCGTCGATCGGCAAGCGGTCACGCGCCGTCATCATGGCGTCCGTCGTGCCGCCCCTGACGAGCCCCGCGCGGGAGATGGTCGAGCGTTACCTGGGCGTGAAGGCGCTGGTCGTCGAGCCGGGGCTCGAGACGGGAATGCCGATCCTGTACGACGCGCCGGCCGACGTCGGCGCCGATCGGATCGTGAACGGCATCGCGGCCTACGAGCAGTACGGCCGGGCCGCGCAGTGTCCGCTGGTCGTCGTGGACTTCGGCACGGCGACGACGCTCGACGCGATCAGCGCGAAAGGGGAGTATCTCGGCGGCGCCATCTGCCCCGGCGTCACGATTTCCGCGGACGCGCTCTTCCAGCGTGCCGCCGGCTGCCGCGCATCGACGTGCGGAAGCCCGCGACCGTCGTCGGCCGGACGACCGTCGGCGCCATGGAGTCGGGGTTGTTCTGGGGCTACGTCGGAATGGTCGAAGGGCTGGTCCGGCGCATGAGCGCGGAGCTGGCAGGGCCTGCCGACAATGCCCGGTGCGTCGCCACCGGCGGCCTCGCCAGCGTCATCGCACCGGAGACGCCGCTCATTCATCACGTGGAGCCTGATCTCACGCTCCACGGCTTGAGAATCGTGTGGGAACGGAACCAGTAGATTTCTGCCGCGAGATCGAGTCCTACCTCTGCCAGAAGAACGACGGCCACCTCGTGCGGGTCACGGGCCGTCCTTCGATCTCGTCTCGGGCTGGGCCGCGCAGGGCATTCCGCTGAAGATTGCGCTTCAGGGCATCGATCGCTATTTCGAACGCTACTACCGGAAGGGACCGCGTCGCCGGCCGGTTCGCATCGACTTCTGCGACGCCGACGTCCTCGACGTCTTCGACGAGTGGCGCCGCGCCCTCGGTCTGCCGCGCCGTAGCCTCGCCGAAGCGAAGGCAGGCGGCGAGCCCGGAAGGCGAAGGCGGACGTCCTGACTCCGTGGAACCCCGTGAAACCGGGCGGATCGCTGCCTGCCCACCTGCAGCGCGTCGTGCTTCGACTGACGTCCGCGCAGAGCCATCGGCGGCCTCGGGTGAGGAATTCGACGCCTTGATCGACCGGGCCGCGCGCGAGCTGGACGCCGCGCGGGCGGAAGCGCGCGGCGTCCGCGGGGCCGCCCGGCACGCCATGCTGGAGCGGCTGGCGGCGCTCGACGCCGAGCTCGTCGCCGAAGCGCGGCGGGCACTCGGCGCGGCGCTGATCGCGGAGCTGCAGCGGGAAGCCGGCGACGAGCTGTCGTCGTTTCGCGCCCGCATGGCATCCGACGCCTACGAACGCGTGATGGCCGCGGCCGTCGACAGGCTGGTCAGGCAGCGGCTCGCGCTCCCCACGATCGCGTTCACCTGATGCCTGTCGCCGGGCGAGTCCGTCGTGTTGACCGTCGAGAAGCCCGCCGCGGGCGGCCGGATGATCGCGCGCCTGAACGGTCAGATCGTGTTGGTCGGAGGCGCCATCCCCGGCGAGCGGGTGACGGCTCGCGTCGAGCGGGTGGGCAAGGGCGTCGTGTATGCCGACACGATCGGCGTCGACACCGCGTCGGCGGATCGGCGGGCCGTCGCCGCCGACCCGTTGTGCGGCGGGTGCGTCTACGCGCATATCGGCTACGCCCGTCAGCTCGAGATCAAGGCGCAGGTCATCGCCGATGCGTTCGGGCGCATTGGCCGGCTGATGCTGCCCGCCGCCGTCCGCGTGGTGCCGTCGCCGGAGGACGGCTACCGGATGCGCGCCCGGCTTCACGTGCGCGGGCGCCGGGCCGGGTTCTATCGCGAGGGCACGCACGAGATGTGTGACGTGCGCCAGACGCGTCAGCTCCTGCCGGCGTCGTGCGACGCCCTCGAATCGTTCGTCAGCGAGCTCGCTTCGCTCGGCCTGGACACGGTCAGAGAGATCGAACTGTCGGAGAACGTCGACGCGTCGGAGCGCGCGCTGTCCGCCGACGTACACGGCCGCATGGACGCCGCGGATGCGCGAGCGGCTGGCGGCAATCGACGGGGTGACGGGCGTCGGGCCCGACGCGTCGGTCACCGATCAGATCGCCATCGACGATGCGCCGCCGGTTGTGTTCCGGCGCAACGTGCGGTCTTTCTTTCAGGGCAACCGGTATCTGCTGCGCGACCTCGCCGGTCACGTCGCGGGGCTCGTGCCGCCAGGACGCCGACCTGCTGGATCTCTATGCCGGCTCCGGCCTGTTTTCTCTGACGGCTGCGGCCGCGCGGCGCGCGCGGGTGACGGCCGTCGAAGGCGATCGATCCGCGGTCAGCGATCTGACCGTGAATGCTTCGGCGCATGACGGCGTGAGGCGTGCATCACCAGCCCGTCGAGGAGTTCCTGGAAGCGAAGCAGGCGACGCCAGCCGTCGTCGTGGTCGATCCGCCGCGCACCGGCTTGTCGCGTGCGGCGCATCGACGGTGTGATTCGTCTGGGCGCGGGCCGCCTGATCTACGTCAGCTGTGATCCTGCCACGCTGGCGCGCGACGCGCGACGGCTCGTCGATTCGGGTTATTCGATCAAGCGGGTCGACGCGTTCGATCTGTTTCCAAACACGCCGCACGTCGAAACGGTTGCGGTGTTCGCGTCAGCGTAGCAGGCTCCATGGCGAAAGCCAGGGGCTACAGCCACCGTCGGGCGCGGGCTGTATAAGCGGTGTACGCAGGCCCAAACAACAGCGTGAGCGCACGCTCTTCCGGTTCGATTTGGAAGCGGTTGATGTAGAGCACATACACCGGAAGACATACCAAGGCCGGCGCGTTCGACAGCAGGATCCCCCAGCCAAGCAACATGATGAGACCGCCGAGGTACATCGGGTTGCGGGAAATCGTGTAGACACCCGAGGTGACCAATGACGAGGCGTGGTGCGTCATGGGGTTGACAGTCGTTCTGGCTCGCCGGAAGGTCACCACGCCTGACATGCCCGTGACGAATCCCGTCGAAACGAGGACGGCGGCAAGCCAACTGTGCGCCGGCAGCTCGTACAGCGGCCATGGCACAGCCCGTGAGATGACCCACATGCCCACCGCCATTATCAGGACAATCAGTGGAGGCGGGATCTTCGATTCAAGGGAAGCATGACGTCTCTTTATTGCCAGGCCGAGTAGACGGGCTTGCCGATCAGGTACGCCGGGTTGGCGCCCGGCCGGGGCCGGAACTTCTGGAAACGTCCGGCGTCGACTTCCGCGACGTAGAGGTTGCCTTCCTGGTCCGTGCTCATGCCGTGGACGCCCCACAGCGTGCCCGGGAAATCCGCCACGGTGCCCCAGGCGTACAGCAACCGGCCGTCGAGGTCGTATTTCAGCATCTTGTGCGTGTTGCGATCGAAGGTGACGGCGGTCCGATCGGCGCCGATCTGCACGAAGTGGAGGCTCGACGGGCTGACGGCGATCTTCCACTCGGAGAGGTATTTGCCGTTCTCGTCGAAGATCTGGATGCGGTGGTTGTCGCGATCGTTGACGAACACGCGCCTCGTTTCGAGATCGACGGCGACGCCATGCACGTTGTTCATGTAGCCCGGACGCGTCTCCTTCCCGGCTTCGCCCCGCTTGCCGAAATCGAGCAGGAACTTGCCCTGCGCGTCGAACTTCGCGACGCGCGTGCCGTTGTAGCCGTCGGACGACGTAGAAGCTGCCGTCGGGCAGCCACGCCATGAAGGTCGGCCGGTTGAAGTGTGTCGCGTCCGCGCCAGGAACGTTCGGCGTGCCGATCGTCTGGACGAGCTGCTTGCCGTCGTTCGTGAACTTGTAGATCGCGTGCGTGTGATCGTCGACCACCCACACGTGCTTCTCTGAATCGTACGGGCTGATGTAAACGGCGTGCGGACGCTTGAACAGCTTGTCCCACTGCGTCCACTCCTCGATGATGTTGCCCTGCGCGTCCACGACGACGATGCAGTGTTCCCAGCGGGAATCCTGGCCGAGTTCCCGATACGGCGCGGCGTCGTACCTCTCCAGAGCTCCATGCCCTTCGCAGGATCCTGGCCCGACCCGCCCGCCGCCGGCGGAGCCGCGGTGTTCGCGTTGCGCCACGGAAGCCCGGCGAGAGGAAACTGCACGTTCGGTCCGATCTCGGGGAAAAGCTGTCGTGGCGGGGCGAGGGATGTTCGGCAGCTCGCCGCCGCTGATCAGGTAGACGCGATTCGGGCTCTCGGCGAAGACTGCCCCGGGCTCCTCCAAACGTCCACTTGTCATGCCCGGGAAGCGTGCTCAGGTCTTTGGGCCAACCCGGGACGACTTCGTACGGCCCGGACACGTCTTCCGCGCCGATCGCATTCGCCACCGCTGAAAACGCCGCGCCGACGGCTGCGGATTCCGCCGACGACGGCATCAGCCGGCCGCCGAGCGGAATGCCGACGGCAAGACCCACCAGGAGCGCCAACGCGATCGTTGCTGTTCTGCTCATGCCACTCCTCCGCGCCAGCGACCGTCCGGCGGAAGCCGATCGCTACGTTTTCTTGGTGGTCGCTTCGACAAGACCTTCGAACAGCGGCCGGAATTCGCCGGTGCGAAAGAAGTTTTCCGGGTGCCACTGGACGCCCAGGCAGAAGACGGCGGCGGGATCTTCAATCGCTTCGATGACGCCGTCGGGTGCGGTGGCCGAGGCGATGAAGCCGGGGGCGAGCTGCCGGACGGCCTGGTGATGGCGGCTGTTGACGTCGCAGGAATCGGCGTCGCTCAGGCGCTCGCGCATCAGCCGCGACAGCAGGGTGTCCTTGTCGATCCAGATTTCGTGCGCGAGCTCGAACGCCTGATGCGGCGGGACTTCGAGCTTGTGCGCGAGCGCGCCGGGCACCTGCGACGGGATGTCCTGCACGAGCGTGCCGCCGCACGCGACGTTCAGCACCTGTGCCCCGCGGCAGATCGCGAGGATCGGGAGCCCGCGTGTCCTGGCCAGCACGACGAGTCCCAGCTCGAAATCGTCGCGGCCCGGCTCGGCCGGTTCGACGCTCGGATGGGGCGCCTCGCCGTATTTCGCCGGAGACACGTCGCCGCCACCGGTCAGCATCAGGCCGTCGAGGCCTTCGAGCGCCCCGGCAATATCAGTTGAAGGATCCAGCACGCGGACCTCGCCGCCGACATGCAGCACCGACTGCTTGTAGTCCTCGAGCTTGCGGCAGTTCGTGACACCGATGAGGGCCATAATGTTCGGCGGCGCTACATCCGGGCCGGGACGTCGATTCCCATCAACGTGAGCGCGCGCGTGAGCTCGTCGCGGACGTAGGATACCGCGGCGGCGCGCCAGCGCTTCAGCTCGGGGCGCTCCTCGCCGAGAATCGGGTAGCGGTGGTAAAAAGCGTTGAACATCTGGGCGAGGCCGAACGCGTATTTGGCCAGTACCGAGAACTCGAGCGATCGCACCACCTGATCGACGACGTCGTCCAGCCGGGACGCTTCGAGCACCATCGCCCAGCAGTCGAGCGATTCGAGCTCGTCGGCCGGCGTCTCATCGATCAGGGCGACGATGTCGGCGGCCGTGTGTCCCTCGCGTTCCTGCAGCTTGAGGAAGATGTTGTTCGCGCGTACGACAGCATACTGCAGATATGGCCCGGTTTCGCCCTCGAAGCTGAGCGCCTCCTCGATGTCGAACACGATCAGCTTGCCGCGCGAGAACTTCAGCATGAAGTAGCGGATCGCGGCCACCGCGATCTGCCCGGCGGTGCGGGCCTGCTCGTCCGGGTGGATCTCGGGATTGCGGTTGGCCACTTCGACGGCGGCCTTCGCGATCAGCAGGTCGAGCAGGTCGTCGATCTTGACGCCGAGTCCCTTGCGGCCAGACACCTCGACGAAGGGCTTGCGCGCTTCTTCCCCTTCCGCTGCCGTCTCGTAGCCCAGTTCCTGTGCCGTGGCGTGGGAGAGCGCCACCATCTCGTAGGAGAAGTGAACCGAGCGCTCCGCTTCGTCGGGGTGTCCCAGGGTTCGCAGCGCCTGGCTGAGCAGTGCCTGTAGGTACATCTGCCGGGAGTCGATAACGTTGTAGATGCGCCGGGCGCGGCCGAAGGCCGGGGCCGCCGGATCGGTGTCGCCGGATGTCGTGGCCCAGAGCGGCCGGCCGTCGGCCTGCGTGCCGAACAGCCGATACCGGAAGTCCCGTCCGAGCAGGCCGAATTTCCAGAACTGGTTGGCGATGTCCTTGCCGACGTACGTCACGACGCCGTTCGATCGGACGATCACCTTCTCACGCGCTTCGGGGTCGTCGGGGTCGCCGTCGTTTTCTTCTTTGGCCTGTCCGTCGTCGATGCGCATCACCCAGCAGCCGGACAGCTTGCCTTCGGTCTGCAGGAACACGGCGCCCTGCGCTTTCAGGATGTCGAACGCATGCGCCCAGAAGTGCAGCCGGAGGATGTCGCCTTCGTGCGTGAGCAGGTCGTAGCCGATGTTCAGGCGCGCCATCGTTTTCAGATGGCAGCGGACGATGCGATCGGCGACGAACGCGCCGATGTCGGCCGCCTCGTTGCCGCCCGCCTCGAGGTCGTGCAGGGTTCGCGCGCGCGCGGCGGGCCGATCGGGCTGCTCGCCGTACCAGTCGGTCACGCGCGCGTACAGATCCCAGCAGTAGTAATCGAAGCGCGTGGTGTCGGCGATCGCGTGAATGTCGCTCAGTGTCTTGTGCTCGATGTCGCGGAAGCCCACGATGATATCGGCCACCTGAACGCCGAGATCGTCGATGTAGTTCTGCACTTCGACCGGCGTGCCGTTGAACCTGAGCACGCGAACGAGCGTGTCGCCGAGCGTCGCGTTGCGCAGGTGGCCGATGTGCGCCGCCTTGTTGGGGTTGATCGCCGTGTGCTCGACGATGGTCTTCTCGCGCGTGGCGGCTTCAGCGGGCGGAACCTCACCGCGCAGACGGGCGAGCAGAAAGGCGCGGCGGTCCAGGGAGAGGTTCAGGTACCCGTTCGGCGCCGCCTCGATTTTCGCGACGCCGGGGATGGCGCCGATGGCGCCGATCAGTTCCTGCGCGATCGCGCGCGGCGCCTTGCGAAGCGGCCTCGCGAGTTGGAACGCGACCGTCACGGCGAGGTCGCCCATCGCGCGATTGGGCGGTACCTCGATCGCGAACGGCGGGACGTCGGCAAGGCCGAATTGCGCGGTCACCGCCGAGGCGACCCTGTCGTGAACCTGTCTGAGCACGTTGAGAATCATGAGTGGATGTCGTTGTGGGGCGCCCGCCGCGTTGTGCACCGGGGACCGGCCGATACGGTCGTGCTAGGATTGAATTCCTTTTGCCTCGATCGCCCGATACTCGAGCGGGGTGTTGAGGTTCGCGAGGAGGCGGTCCGGATCGCCGAAGCCAGCGATTACCTCGCGCGCGACGATGCGCGTGCGCACATCGTCGAAAAGGCCGTCAACCCTGAGCCGTCCGTCGGCCAGCCGGCGGGCAATCGGCTCCAGACACGCGCGCGTATACGCGGCACACAACGGATGATAGCCGCGTTCGGTGCGCGGAACGACGAGATCGGGCCCGTCGGGGCCGTTGACGAGCGTCAGGAAGTAGCGGAGCAGGCGCGCCGGGACAAAAGGCATGTCGCACGCGACGACGACCACGACCGGCGATCGCGCCGCGGACAGCGCGGCATGAAGTCCGCTGAGCGGGCCGCAACCCGGCACGAGGTCGGGGACGTGCCGAACGCCGGTCAGCGTGGCGGGTGGCGCGTGGCCGCCGACCAGCATCAGGTCGTCGGTGATCTGCGACAACTCGGCAACCTGATGCTCGAGGATCGTGCGGCCGCCGACAATGAGCGCGCTCTTGTCGAGGCCGCCGAATCGTAGGGCCCGGCCGCCGGCGAGGATCGCGGCGGACGAGTCGAGAGCGTCAGGGTTCAAGGTTCAGGGTTCAAGGTTCGAGGTTCGAATCTGATTCGATATTACAGCCTTTATGCGTGACGCTGTCGTCGGACGCGTGCTGGTCGCGAGCCTTCATCAGGGAATTTCCGACATCCTGCCGACGCGCCTTGCGTTTTACGAGAACTGGCTCCATGCGGAGGGGTTGCGGGATGGCACCATCGGCCTCGCGCCGCTCTACGCCGTGCTGAGCTTCCTGCGCCAGGAAGGCGAGGACCCGTACGAGCGGATTACGACGTGCGCGGGCGAATACGCCGCCGAGTGGACGGTGGAGTCGATGGCGCCGATCGAACGGACTCTGACGAAGGCGGCCCCGGCGTGGCTGCGCAGCCGGCTCCTGATGCGGCTGCTGGGACGGCTCGTGAGCCAGAGCTACACGGGCAGCCGCGTGGTCTCGCGGGTGCGGCGCGGACAAGCCAGCCTGGACGTCCGCGGGTCAGTGTTCTGCACGGTCCGCGAAGCGGTGCCGCGTCCGCTGTGCGGGTTCTACGTCGCCGCGTTTACACGGCTCCACGCGCTGTTCGATCTCACGGCGCGCGTGGAAGTCTCGTCGTGCCGGGGCATGGGACAGTCGGCGTGTCTCATGACGTTCGTTCCCTCGGACAACCGCGCCGCCACCGACTCCGCCGGCGGCTAACAAGCCGCGCGTTCCGCGTCCGCGCACAGTGCGTGGTGGGGCTTGTACTCGCCGATGAACGGTGCTAAGATGCGGCAAAGTGAGCACCACACAAGTTCAGGACGACGGTTTCCACGAAATCCAACTGAACGGTAAGCAGTTGGTGTTTCTGTTCATGGCCGCCACGGTCGTGTCCGTGGTGATTTTCCTGTGCGGTGTGCTCGTCGGCCGCGGCGTCAAAGCCGAGCGCGCCACGCTGACCTCCGACGGCGGCGCTTCGCAGGCGCTCCCGGATGCGTCGCCGCTTCCGCCACCGGCGCCCGCGCAAGCGGCGGCCGCCACTGTGGACCCCGCCGCTTCGGCTCCGCCGGCGGTGCAGGAAGACAAGTTCAGCTACCCCGATCGCCTCGAGGATCAGCCCCGCAAGGAAACTCTGAAGCCCGCCGCGTCCACCCCGCCGCACGCTCCAGTCTCCGTGCCCAAGGCCGCGGCTGCTGCCGTGGCGCCAAAAGAGCCAAGAGAACCGAAGCCTGAAGCGAAGCCCGAGCCGAAAGCCCCGGCGCCGCCGCCCGCGGCTGCGGCGGCGACACATGGCGACGGCTACGCCATCCAGGTGGCGGCGCTTCGCGAGCCCGCGAGGCCGACACGATCGCCAAGCGCCTCGTGTCGAAAGGCTACGACGCGTACGTGCTCACGCCGCGGCGGCACGCCGAACGTCTATCGCGTGCGGGTCGGCTCCTTCAAGACCCGCCGGGACGCCGAGGCGACCGCCGCGAAGCTGCAACAGGAAGAACAGTTCAAACCCTGGATCACTCGCTGACGCGATCGATCGCCTTCACGCTGGCGGCAGCCGTCTTCCTGCTCGTCGCGTTCGTCCGTACTCCGTCCGCACAATCAACCGCGATCAAGCTGGCCACCGTCGTTCCGGAGAACTCCATCTGGGACCGGAACCTGAAGCAGATGGCCGCCGAGTGGAATGCAGGCCACCGGCGGACGCGTGTCGCTGACGGTGTTCGGCGGCGGATCGCAGGGCGACGAGCCGACGGTCCTGCGGAAGATGCGGCTCGATGCGCTGCAGGCGGCGTCGCTCACCGGAGTGGGGCTCGGCACGATCGACGCGTCGTTCAACGTCTTCGACGTGCCGTTCTTCTTCGAGTCCTACGACGAGCTCAACGAGGTCACCGACAAGCTCACGCCCGAGATCAGCAAGCGCGTCGAGGCGAAGGGTTTCGTCCTCCTCAACTGGGGCCACGGCGGGTGGACGCAGCTGTTCACCAAGAAGCCCATCGCGACCGTCGCTGATCTCAAGAAAGCCAAACTTTACACGTCGGCCGGCAACGACCGCATGGTGCAGTGGTTCAAGGCCAACGGCTTCGAACCGCGCGCAATGGCGATGACCGACATCATGACCGGCCTGACGACCGGGATGGTCGAGGCCGTCCCGACGACGCCGCTGGCGGCGCTGTTGTTCCAGTGGTACCGGCAGACGCCGAACATGCTCGATATCGGCCTCGCGCCCGTCGTCGGCGCGACCGTCATAACGCGGAAGGCCTGGAATGCGGTGGCGGAAGCGGATCGGCCAAAGCTTCGCGCGGCGGCTCTGGGGGTGCAGAAACGGCTGCAGGAGGACGTCCCGAAGCAGGATGCGGCGGCGGTCGCCGAGATGACCAAGCGCGGCCTGGTCGTGACGCAGGCCTCCGCGCGCCGAGTGGCGGCGTGAGATCGACGCGCTCGCGAAAACGATGCGCGGCGAGATGGTTCCGCCCGACATGTTCGACCTCGCCCTCAAGGCGCGGGACGACTACCGCAAGCAGCATCGGACCGGCCCGGCGAAGTGATCCGCGTGCTCGCGACGGTCGAGGACGGGGTCGCCTCCCTGGCGCTCGCCGCGATGGTCGCGTTGCCGCTGCTCGAAATCCTCGTGCGCCGGCTGTTCGGCGTGGGCGTCCCCGGCTCCGGTCCGTTCGTTCAGCACCTCACCCTGTGGGTCGGCTTCCTCGGCGCGGCGATCGCCGCGCGCGAGGGCAAGCTTCTCGCGCTCGCGACCGGCACGGCGCTGCCCGGGCGCGCTCGCCGGGCCGCGGCCGTGTTCGCCGCGGCGGTCGCCGCCTGCATGGCGACGATCCTGGCGTGCGGCGCCGTCCAGCTCGTCGTCACCGAACGCGAGACGGGCACGATCATCGCCGCGAACGTCCCGGCGTGGGTCGGTCAACTCGCCCTGCCCGTCGGGTTCGCTCTCATCGCGTTGCGTCTCGCCTGGCGAGCCGACGCGTCGTGGTGGGGAAGGGCGATCGGCGGCGCCGGCATCCTGATCGGACTCGCGCTGGTCCGCTTCCCCGGGCTCCTCGAACACCGGACGTACTGGCCGGGCCTGCTGGTCGTCATCGTCGCCGCTGTCGTCGGCGCGCCGATCTTCGCGATCCTCGGCGGCGCCGCGGTGCTGCTGTTCATGAGCGACGGCGTGACGCCGGCGACCGTCCTCATCGAAACGTATTCGCTCAGCGTCTCGCCGACGCTGCCGGCCATTCCGCTGTTCACGCTCGCGGGATTCATCCTCGCGGAGGGACAAGCCTCGACGCGCCTGCTGCGCGTGTTTCGCGCGTGGTTCGGATGGGTGCCCGGCGGCACGGCCGTGGTCTGCGCGGTGCTCTGCACGTTCTTCACCGCGTTCACCGGCGGGTCGGGCGTGACGATCCTCGCGGTCGGCGGCGTCCTGTTCCCCGCGCTGCTCAAGGAGGGCTATCGCGACCGGTTTTCGCTCGGTCTGCTCACCGTATCTGGCTCGCTCGGCCTGCTGCTGCCGCCGTCCCTCCCGCTGATCCTGTACGCCGTCGTCGCGCAAATTCCCATCGAGGATCTCTTCATCGGCGGGCTCCTGCCCGGGCGTCCTGCTCACCGCAATGATCGCGGCGTGGGGCGTCCGCGAGGGCATCGTCGCGGGCACGCGCGCGTCAGCGGTTCCAGGCGGCTGAGGCGGGCGCGTCGCTATGGGCCGCGAAGTGGGAGCTCGCGATGCCGGCCGTCGTGATCGTGTCCATGTTCAGCGGGATTGCGACGGCGGTCGAGGCCGCGGCGCTGACGGCCTGTTACGCGTTCTTCATCCAGACGGTCGTTCACCGCGATCTGCGTGTGCGTCGCGACCTGCTGCGCGTGTTCGTCGAGTGCGCGGTCGTAATCGGCGGCGTGCTGGTGATTCTCGGCGTCGCCGTCGGCCTGACCAATTACCTGGTGGGCGTGCAGCTGCCGGCGAAGCTGGTCGAGTGGGTGCGCGCGCACATCGAGTCGCGCATCGCCTTCCTGCTCGTGCTCAACGTGTTCCTTCTCATCGTCGGCTGGTTCATGGAGATCTTCGCCGCCATCGTCGTGGTCGTGCCGCTGATCGTGCCGCTCGGAGCGGCGTTCGGCATCAACCCCGTCCACCTGGGAATCATCTTCGTCTCGAACCTGGAACTGGGCTTCCTGACGCCGCTGGTCGGGCTCAACATTTTCCTCGCGTCGTATCGCTTCAAGCGTCCCGTGCTCGAAGTCTGTCGCGCCACGCTGCCGTTCATGGTCATCCTCGGTGTTGGCGTCCTGGTCATCACGTACGTGCCGTGGCTGACGACGGGACTGCTCGGCTGGTTCGGACGTTTGTAGAGGTAAACGAATCGGAACCTGCTCTCGTCTAAGCCTTCCAGGGAGGGTCACCTTATGAGCGCATTGCGACATGCCGCCCTGGCAGGCATCGTCGGTCTCGCCTGCGCGGCGCCGGCCGCCGCCCAGAGCAACGACTTCGAGTGGCGCGGCCAGATGGCTCCGGGGCACGGGATTGAAATCAAGGGCATCAACGGCAGCGTCAGGGCCGTGGCTGCCCGCGGCAACGAGGTAGAAGTGACCGCCACCCGGACGGCCCGCCGCAGCAACCCTGCGGATGTGCGGTTCGAAGTGGTCCCGCATGCCGGCGGGGTGACGATTTGCGCGGTCTACCCGGCCGGCCCGGGCCAGCCGCCGAACGAGTGCCAACCGGGTTCCGGCGGCCGATCGTCCTCACGCGACAACGACACCGTCGTGAACTTCACGGTGCGTGTGCCGGCGAGTGTCGGGTTCATCGGCCGGACCGTGAACGGGGCCGTGGACGGTGAAGCACTGCAGGGCAATGCCGAGGCACATACGGTCAATGGTTCGATCCGGCTGGTCACGACCGGCCTGGCGAACGCGACGACGGTCAACGGATCGATCAACGCAACGGTGGGCCGCGCGGATTGGCCCGATCGCGCCGATTTCAAGACGGTCAACGGCGAAATCACCTTGAAGCTGCCGGCGGTGGTCAACGCGGAGCTCCACGCCACCACCGCGAACGGCAGCATCAAGAGCGAGCTGCCGATTGCGCTGACCGGTCAGGCCGAAGGCCGCCGGCTTGAAGGCAGACTGGGAACAGGTGGCCGCCAGCTCGCGCTCTCGACCGTCAACGGCAGTATTACGCTGCTGAAGTAGCGGTAGCGTCCGCCTTCAGGCGGACGTTGAGCGGCGGGCTGAAGCCGGCCGCTACGCTCTCAGCTACCACCCGGTGGGTTTCCCTGCGAGCTGCTGGTCGAGCCACGTCGACAGCGGCGCGAAATAATCGAGGATGGCGGTCGCGTCCATCTGCCGCGAGCCTGTCAGGACCTCGAGCGCGTCGGGCCACGGCCTCGACATGCCCATGGCCAGCATCGCATTCAGGCGCTGGCCCGCCTCCTTGTTCTCGAAAATGGAGCACCGGTAAAGGGGAGCCGTGCACCCGGCGTCGACAGCGCGCGGTGAAACTGGAACTGGAGAATGCGCGCGAGAAAATAGCGCATGTAGGGCGTATTGTCCGGCACGTGGTACTTCGCGGCGGGGTCGAAGAGCTCTTCGCCCCGCGTCGCGGACGGCGCGACCCCCTGATACTTAAGCCGTAGGTCCCACCACGCCTTGTTGTAGCCGGACGGCGTCACCTCGCCGGAAAACACCTTCCAGCGCCACTCGTCGACGACCAGCGCGAACGGCAGGAACGCGAAGCGTTCGAGCGCCATGCGCAGGAGCAGGGCGTTGTCCCGCGATACGTCGGGAGCGGATCCGAGCAGACCGATCTTCACCAGATATTCCGACGTGACCGACAACGAGATCGTGTCGCCGACGGCCTCGTGGAAGCCGTCGTTCGCGCTGTCGCGCAGGATGACCGGCTGCTTCATGTAGGCTCGCTGATAGAAGTTGTGCCCCAGCTCGTGGTGGATGGTCGTGAAATCTTCGGCCGTCGGGTTGATGCCCATCTTGATGCGCACGTCGGCGTCGAGGTCGATGTCCCACGCGCTGGCGTGGCAGACGACCTGGCGATCCTTCGGCCGGACAAACAGCGAGCGGTCCCAGAAGGTGGGCGGCAGCTGATCGAAGCCGAGGGACGTGTAGAAACGTTCGCCGGCGCGCACCATGTCGAGCGGGCTCATCTTGCGGCGCTGGAGGATGTCGTCGAGCGAGTACCCGGCGTCCCCCGCGTTCGGGGCGACGAGCGGATAGACGTTCTGCCATTCCTGCGCCCAGATGTTACCGAGCAGATGAGCGGGAATCGGCCCCTTCTCTGGCACGACGTCGCCGTACTTCTGGCGCAGCTTCATCCGCACGAAGGCGTGCAGCTTCAGGTAGAGCGGCTGCACCTGCGTCCACAGCCGATCGAGCTCCTTCGAGAACGCGTCGGGCGGCATGTCGTATTTCACGCGCCACATCGCGCCGGTATCGGCAAAGCCCAGTTCTTTCGCGCCTTTGTTGGAGAGCTCGACGAAGCGCGCGTAGTCCTTCTTCATCGGCGGCGCAATCGTGTGCCATCCCTCCCAGACCTCGCGGAGCCGTTTCTCGTCGCGTGATCCGGCCATGATCTCGGTGATCTGATCGATGTTCAGGCAGGCATCGGGCTTCGCGGTGTCCTTGCACCACTTGCCCGTGCCATAGGCCGCTTCGAGCCTCGACATGATCGCCGTGAGCTCCTCGGCCTCCTTCGGATCCGCGGGCGTGACTATGACGAGCGAGGTCTTCAGCACGTTCATCTGGCGCCGTTCGCTGTCCGGCAGCGCGAGCCCGTCGTACTTGGTGGCCTGCTTGGCGAGTTTGACGGTGGCTTCGATGGAATCCTGGCTGATGCGGGCGTTGAGCGCCGCCGTGTCGTCGGTGATGAAGTTCTGCGCGACCCAGCCCGCGCGATTACCCAGGATGCCGAACTTGAGCTGCGTCTGGTTCGCCTTGTCGAGGAACGCCGCGATCGGCGGCCGTTGCCGGTGCCGTGGCCGGTGCGACGGCCGGTGTGCAGGCAGCGGTGAAGGCTAAGCCCTTAGCTTAAAGCGGTTCCGCGCTCCCGGCTTCAGGGTTCGAAAGTTCGCTGGGACAAGACGCGAACAGTATCACCGCTCGCGTCAGGGTCGCTTGAGCGCGGGAACGTCGGTGCTCTCACCCCATGGCTGCGACTGGTAGGTCGAGTAGTTCGAGGACGACTGCAGGATCCACCACGTCCCCGTTGCGGGCCGGAAGATCGCCAGGTCGGCCTTGCCGTCGCCGTCATAGTCGCCGGGCACGGGAACGTCGGTGCTTTCACCCCATGGCTGCGACTGGTAAGTCGAGTAGTTCGAGGACGACTGCAGGATCCACCACGTCCCCGTTGCGGGCCGGAAGATCGCCAGGTCGGCCTTGCCGTCGCCGTCATAGTCGCCGGGCACGGGAATGTCGGTGCTCTCACCCCATGGCTGCGACTGGTAGGTCGAGTAGTTCGAGGACGACTGCAGGATCCACCACGTCCCCGTTGCGGGCCGGAAGATCGCCAGGTCGGCCTTGCCGTCGCCGTCATAGTCGCCGGGCACGGGAATGTCGGTGCTCTCACCCCATGGCTGCGACTGGTAGGTCGAGTAGTTCGAGGACGACTGCAGGATCCACCACGTCCCCGTTGCGGGCCGGAAGATCGCCAGGTCGGCCTTGCCGTCGCCGTCATAGTCGCCGGGCACGGGAACGTCGGTGCTTTCACCCCATGGCTGCGACTGGTAAGTCGAGTAGTTCGAGGACGACCGCAGGATCCACCACGTCCCCGTTGCGGGCCGGAAGATCGCCAGGTCGGTCTTGCCGTCGCCGTCATAGTCGCCGGGCACGGGAACGTCGGTGCTCTCACCCCATGGCTGCGACTGGTAGGTCGAGTAGTTCGAGGACGATTGCAAGATCCACCACGTCCCCGTTGCGGGCCGGTAGATGCCTAGATCAGTCTTGCGGTCGCTGTCGAAATCGAAGCGAGGGCTGCACGGCCCTGATATGAACGTCGCGTCCGAACCGACAGTCGTTCCGTTGGCGTTGGTCGCCGTCGCGCGGAAGTGGTACTGCGTGTTGCAAGTCAGGCCCGTGATGGCGCCGCCGCCAATCGGCACCACCGCGCCGCCGGCTCCCATTGCCTGTAGCGGCGTCGATGTGCCGTAGCTCGTGGTCCTACCATATTCGAACCTGGCATTCGCTGCGGAGCCAGAGGGATTCACGGTGCCGTTCAGCGTGGCCGTTGTGCCGTTCACGGATGTGGCGGCGCCAGTCGTCACCGCGGGTCTTGGCGTCAATGAGGTGACCGAGACCACGTACGTCGAGCCCGACCGGCTGACGACGTTGATCCTGACCCCGTTGGTATAGGTCTGACCCGGAAGCCACTGCGCGTTGGAGAGGGCGCCGCCGGTCGTTGAGGAGCAGCTCGTTGAATTGTAGTCGCCGGGAGTGGCGTCGATCGGCAGGGCCCATCCCGACTGGTTGTTGAAGTAACAGGTGCCGCTGATGGCGGGCCTGTTCATTTGAACGTCGTGAATGATGATGCCGTCGCCAGGAATCCCGTTGTCATACCGCGAAGTAGCTCCGAGGCCTTTCACCCTGGCCTCGACGGTGTAGTAGTGGGCCGATGAGCCAGTACAAGGCGACCCCGTGATGCAGATCTTGATCGATTTGATCGCCGACCCGAGCGGCAGCGTTCCGGCCTCGAGCGAGACGGTCACGTTCGAGCTCGTGTCCGTAACGACTTGATTCTCGCACGGGATCCACCCCAGAAAGTCTCTGTGCGGGGCGATGTAGCCGTCGGCAGGCTCGGAGCAATAGAGCGTGTTCCCGAAACCGTTGGCGGACGCGTACGACCCGCAATTCATCAAGTTGATGGACGACACGCTGCTCATGACGTCCCACGGGCTGTCGTAGGAGTAGTACACCCATCCCGAGTGCGGCAGCCCGATGCTGTGGCCCATCTCGTGTGCGTAGGTGGGGACGTTCTGCCCCCATGGCGGTTCCCATGTCGCGCCGTACGACTGGCCGTCCACCGAGCTGTAGTACGCGCCGCCCCAGGCACAGCAGTCCAGGTCGTTGCTCAGCACGAAGTTGATGTTGTTGTAGACCTTGAAGTTGATGCCCTGCGCCCGGCCCAGGGCTGTCGCGTCGTCGCTGAGCAGCTGCAGTTTGGCGCAACTGGAGTCCCCGCCGCACGGGGCATAGTAGCTCCTAGGGTTGGGAAGCGTGAGCCACCCGCCCGGCGCGGCGAGGCCGCCCGCGCCGCCGACGTCGGCCGTCCAGGAGAACTGGTTGTATGACGTCTTCTTGAAGAAGCCGTTGAGCGTTGACGGAAACAGCGCCCCGGCGGGCGGCGTGTCCGGATTCGTCATGTCGGTGTAGAACGACGGCGGATGCGGCACTGCGGCATCGTCCGAGAACTTCACCAGCAGAAAGATGACCTTCTTCGTTCCGAGGGCGACGGCCTCATACGCGTCCGCCTGCGGCGCCTGACTGAGCGCGAGGCTGTCCACGACGACAGCCGAGGGCGTGGCGGCAACCCCCGCGCGGACCGCCTGGGCCTGCACGGCACGGCCCGAGACGAGAACTCGTTTACCGAAATGGAGCGCGGCCTCGTTCTCCTGTCCCGTCAACTGCAAGCGCAGCATTCTTCCGTCCGAGAGGGTCAGCGTGTACTGGACGTCGCTGGCCGAACCGAGCGGGTGTGGGTCGCCCCAGACGACACCGAGGATGCCCTCGAAGGTCTGACCCGCCAGGAATTGCGTCGGCGGGTTCGGGGCCTGCGCTTTCAGGCCGATGCCTGCGGCCACCACGCACACCAACATGCACACCAGGAGGGCGGCGCGCTTGTGCGAAATAGTGGGACGACTCTTTGACATTCCGCGGTCGCGTTGTGTGCACGGAATAGTCCAATGTAACCGCCTGAATTTGCTGGGATCACAGGCGGTGCAATCCCGCCGGGGTTTCAGAACGGGGCACTGACTCACAATTGTGTTCGGAATGGAAGCTAACCGGATGAGGTTCTAGGAACAAGCCGCCGAGATCTTCTGGACGAACTCGACCTGGATGGTCGGGATACTCGTGCCGCTTCCCTGGCCGCGAAATCCCGCGGGCCGCGGCTTGACCTCTCCAGAAATCTCGACTCTCGTGCCGACGAACGCCGAAAGCTGGCTTTCGATCGCCTCGAGGCGGTAAGCCCGACCCGAGGCGCCCGTGGCGGCGGGAGAGCCGCCCGTCCCTGGCGGGTTGACGTTCCGAATGCTCGACGCTGGTCAGGATGAAACGGGTATCGCTCGGCGTGTTCTCCTCGACGGCGGACGTGCTCCGGCCGGGCGCCGCCTGGACGCAGCCGGTCAGCGTGATTCGATCGGCGACATTGGGCGGATCGGGTTGGGCGGTGCCGGGAGTGGGATTGCCTTTCACCGGCTTGCCGCCGCCCTGCGCGGCCGCGCCGACCGTCAGCGCCACCGCGAGCGCCAGCACGCCGGCTGACCAGAGCCGCCCCGTCACCTAGGCGCCGCCCCCCTGGACGGCGAACGTGCCCAGCTTGATGACCTTGGCGGGATCCGTTTTGGCATCGACGAGGACGCCGAAAAACGGCGCCATCATTTCTTCCCACGTCATCCGGCCGAGGTAAACGGTCTTGTTTGGATTCGGGTTATTGCGATTGGCCGGCGAGTTGTCGTAGTGCGCGTCGACGTACATTTTGGTGCCCTTCGGCACGCGAATCGGCCGGGCCGGCTGGTACAGCATCTGCCAGTTGAAATCGTACTTCGGCACGTTGAGCACCACTTCGTCGCGGCCGTCCGGGTAGACGAGGTGGTACGTCATGTCCTTACCCGCGCACGTGCATGTGCGGCATCATCTCGACGAGATCCACGTCGGCGAGGAACTCCAGATCGAACGGCGGGCTTTTGTAGTTGGGGTCGTTCGGAGGAATCGCGAAGGTCGGCCCGCCGCCGACAATGCCGTACGACATCCAGCGTTTCTCCGGGGCGGACTCGGCGACGGTGAAACCGATGAGAGGCCGATCGACGACTTCCTTGCCAATCGGCGTGTAGTGGACCTGGAACGAGATGTCGCTGTTTGCCGGGATCAGCTTGCCTGCTTTGAATGGTCGATAGTCGTCGGCCGCGCGTCCCGGCACATAGCAGTTGAACCCGCCCGCGCCGTCCGAGCCTGGCCGCGAGGCCGGGGGCGTCGATGCAGCGCCCGTCGACGAAGGCCGCGCGGGCGCGTCCGTCTTGAGCGCGGCACCTTCACCGTCGCGCGGCGACTCGTTCCAGGTCATCTCGTAATATCTGGCGTCCGGCTTGTGGGGCTGGAACGTGAAGCAGATGTGGTGCGTCACCGGCAGCACGCTCGGCTTGATCTCGAGCGACGTGATCCACGTGTCCTTCGTGAAGCCGCTTGGGATGAGGATCGTCGTCCACTCGACGACGTCCTGCGGCGCGTGCGCCGGCACGCGGAACTCGGGACCGCGGACAACGATATCGGGCTTGATCTGCCAGCCGTCGGCGGGCCATTCAATCGCGGGCGGTGCGTCCTGCGGGTCGCCCTGCGGCGTGCCGGAGTCCACCCATTTCACGAGCGCGTCGATGTCCGCCTGCGGGAGCGAACGGTCGTTCGCGAACCGGCCGTGCGTCGGGTCCGCGAACCACGGCGGCATCTGCCGGCTCTCGACTTTGGCTTTGATGGATCGCGCCCACGGGCGCGTCTCCTGATAGGTCAGCAGAGACATCGGCGCGATTTGCCCGGGCCGGTGGCACGACTGGCAATTCTTTTGAAGGATCGGCAGAATGTCCTTCGTAAACGTCACGGGCGTGTCGGCGGCGCGAACGGGGACCGTGCGCAGCGGGCCGGCCGGCCCCGCTATCACCGCGGCCGTTCCAGCGACGACAAACAGGGCGAACGTGGACCGTACCATGACGACCTCCTGGCCGATGGGAGCAGTTCAGAATACCGTAGCGGCTTGGGGGGTCGTGGGTCAATAGGAGAGAGGACCGCACATGAGGAACCGGACGTGGCCCGTTGCCGCAGCAGCCGTCTCTGCGGGGATGCTTTTCGCGCCTGCCGCGGCTCGCGCACAGGCCCTTGCCGACGCCGCGAGCTCGCTGTCGAACTACTCGAAGAGCGACTTCGCACCGCGGCTTGCCTGTGCCGGCCTCGCCGCGTTCCGGGACAAGGAGCTCGTTCAGATCGAGGCCCGGGTGATGCCGGCGGCCGCCGACCTGCCCGAGCACTGCCGCGTCAGCGGCATGCTGTCCCCGGAGATTGCCTTCGAGGTCAATCTGCCGGCCCGGTGGAACGGCCGCTTCTACATGATCGGCAACGGCGGCCACGCAGGAGAAGGGTTCGACGAACCGCTCCGCGCCGGCCTTCGGTCCGACGCCCTCCGCACCGGCTTCGCCATGGCGATGACGAACACCGGCCACGACGCGCGCAAGGAGCCGCAGGCGTCCTTCGTGATGAGCAACCCGCAGAAGGCCATCGACTACGCGTACCGCGCCGTCCACCTGACGGCGGTGACCGCCAAGAAGATCGCGGCGCAGTACTACGCGCGCCCGGTCGCCCGCGCCTACTGGAACTCCTGCTCGAACGGTGGCCGTCAGGGCCTCATCGAGGCGCAGCGCTTCCCCGACGACTTCGACGGCATCGTCGCCAACGCGCCGTGGGTCGATCAGACGGGGTTCACGATCGGCGCGATGTGGAACCAGCGCGCGCTGGCTGACGCGCCGATTTCGACCGAGAAACTCGCGCTCGTCGCCGGGCGCGTGATGGCCAAATGCGACAAGGTGGACGGCCTGTCCGACGGCCTCATCGACGACCCGAGGCGCTGCGACTTCGACCCCGCGCGTGACGTGCCGGCCTGCGCGGCCGGCGCCGATTCGGCGCAGTGCCTGACGGCGTCACAGGCCGCGACGTTGAAGAAGATCTACGATGGCCCATCGAGTGGCGGCCGGCCGTATTTCCCCGGATTCATGTACGGCAGCGAAGCGATGGGCCCCGGTCCGAACGGGACGACGGCGAGCGGCTGGCTGAACCTGATTGTCTCGCGCCAGGCGGACGTGAAGCCGGCCGACTTCTCACTCGCGGAGTCGACGATGAAGTACCTGGTGTTTCCGCAGCCGAAGCCCGACTACGACTTCCTCACGTTCAATTTCGATCGCGACATCGGCCTCCTCGATCGCTGGGGCAAGCTCGCCAACGCCAACGATCCGAATCTCTCGGGGTTCAACAAGCGCGGGGGCAAGCTCCTGATGACGTACGGCTGGGCCGACGCCATCCTGCAGCCACTGATGGGCGTGAAGTACTACGAACAGGCGGTCGCGAAGAACGGACCGAAGACGAACGATTTCTTCCGCCTGTTCATGGTGCCCGGCATGGCGCATTGCGCCGGCGGTGTCGGCCCGGACAGAAATGACGCCGTCACCGCGGTCATCGACTGGGTGGAGACGGGGAAGGCACCCGACTCGCTCCTCGCCAGCAAAGTGACGGGCGGGCAGGTCGTCCGCACGCGGCCGCTCTGTCCCTACCCCCAGGTCGCCCGATACAAGGGGCAGGGAAACGTGGACGAGGCGTCCAGCTTCAGCTGCGTTGCGCCGGGCCGTTAGCGTGTCAGTCACCCGGCGACGGCAGCCCGAATGGGGGCGAAACACCCGGGCTTCCCCGTCAACAGAGCCATTTACAGCTTTTCCGGCACGGTGACACTGCGCCGCAAGGCGCGCCCGACCTGTACCGCGCGCCGGACGCCGCGAAAGGGAACTCGCCAGAAAGCAGCCACGTCAACATCAGGGAGGCCGGGTTCATATGATTCTGCAGAAGTTCTGGTCCGCTTTCGTTGCACAAATCAACAAGGTTGCCAACCTCTTTTGGGAGGCCGACCCCGTGGCGCAGATGCGCTATGAGTACGACCGGGCCGTCGACCAGCTGAAGGAGGGGCGCGTCGGGCTGGAGCAGTACCGCGGGCTCGTCGAACGCGTCACGCGGCAGGCCCAGGCCAACCGCTCGCACGTCCAGAAGCTCGAAGCGGAAACCAAGGCATACCTCAAAGCCGGCGATCGGGAGACCGCGGCCAAGTTCGCGCTCGAACTGCAGAAGGCCAAGGAGCAGCTGGCAGCGAACGAGCAGCAGCTGCAAATGCACGAAACGGCGTACGGCAACAACCTGAAGAAGATTCAGCACGCGAACGAAAAACTGATCGAACTGCGCGAGAAGATCCAGAAGTACGACGCCGAGCTGAAGATGAGCGCGGCCGAGGCGGAGATCGCGAAGCTGTCGGAAACGTTCGACATGAACCTCACGACGGATTTCGGCGAGATCGAGTCCGTGATCCAGCAGAAGATCGATCAGAATCGCGGAAAAGTGCGCGTGGCGGCCGATCTGTCGGAGCGGGGCATCGCCGAGATCAAGGCCGAAGAGCGCATGCAGGGGCAGCTCGCCGAAGAGGCGCTTCGCAGCTTCGAGGCGGAGCTGGGCCTCAAGTCCCCGGAGACGACGCCGCTGTCCCAGGCGGCCAAGGACCTCGGGCCCGCCACGGAGAAGCAAAGCACCTAACTCGCGCAGCGGAAGATTCATCGTTCCTGCAAGGACTCACATATGGCAAACGGACAACCCAGACCGGCCTTCTACGTTGCGGCGCTGCTCGTCGTCATCGGGCTGGTCGGCCTCGCGATGTGGCGGTTCGGCGCAATCGGCGGCGGCGGGGGGACGGCGCAGATCTCGAACGAGGAGCTGAAGCAGATGAAGGGCGGCGCCGAGGCGCCGGACAGCTCCGGGATCACCACGGTCAAGGAATACAAGTACGTGGCCGGCGCGAAGCTGCCGGCCGTCAAGGGGATCTCCAGCTACACGCCCATGGTGAACCGCACGGTGCGTTTCGCCATCAACGTCTGGGCGGGCTGGGGCCCGATCATCTACGCGAACAACGGCTTCAAGCCCGGGAAGATCTGGAAGTCGCCGGGCGGCAAGGATTTCAAGCTGGAGCTCGTGCTGGTCGACGATCCGGTCGCAATGCGCGACGCGTACGCCGCCGGCACCCTTCACGTCGGATGGGCCACGCTCGACATGATTCCGCTGTTCCTCGAAGGGCTGCGCAAGGACACGCGCGTGATGCCGCGGGTGTACCAGCAGGTCGACTGGTCGAACGGCGGCGACGGCATCGTCGTTCGCGACACCGTCAAGACGATGGCGGACCTGCGGGGCAAGACGGTCGTGCTGGCGCAGAACTCGCCGTCGCAGTTCTTCGTGCTGAACGCGCTCATCAACGCCGGCGTGCAGCCGGCCGAAGTCGACTTCAAGTTCACCCAGGACGCGTTCCAGGCCGCCGCCGCATTCAACGCGGACAAGCGGCTGGCAGGCGTGGTGAGCTGGGCGCCCGACATTTACAACCTCGAGAAAGTGAAGGGCAACAAGATTCTCGTCACGACGGGCACCGCCAACAAGCTGATCGCGGACGTGTGGTTCGCGCGCGCGGACTTCGCCAACGACAACCCGGACATCATGGAAGGATTGACGCGCGGCATTTTCGACGCGATGGTCGATCTCAAGGCGCAGGACGCCAGGCAGCGGGTCGCCAAGCTGATGGCCGCCGGCTATTCGATTCCGGAGAGCGACGCGCTCGGCATGCTCGGCGACGCGCACTCGACCAACTACGCCGAGAACCGCGACTTCTTCCTCAACCAGAACAACCCGACCAACTTCGAGCGCACCTGGACGACGGCCTATTTCCTGTACAAGAAGATCGGCGCCGTGACCGACCAGACGCCGTTCGACCAGGTGATGGACTTCTCCATCATTCAGAAGCTCGGGGCGGAGGCCAAGTATTCGAGCCAGAAGAACGAGTACGACGTGCACTTCGCCCCGGCCAGCGCCGGGACGGTCGCCGGCGAAAAGGACGAGATCCTCACGAAGACCGTCGTGATTCATTTCTTTCCGAACTCGTGGGATCTCGCCAAGAAGATCACGCGGAACGTGGACGGAAAAGACGTGGAAGAAGTCTACGATCCGAACGTGGGGTTCATCGTCGAGGAAGTCGGGAAGCTCGCGGGACAGTACGGAGCCGCGCGCATCGTGATCGAAGGCCACAGCGATGCGTCCATGCGAGGCCAGGTGCCGAAGAGCCTGGTCCAGGAGTTGTCCAACAACCGCGCCAATGCGGTCAAGGAGGCCATCGTCCGGAAGTTCGCGTCGCTTCAGCCCAATCAGTTCTCGACGGCGGGCGTCGGCTGGGACCGGCCGGCCGATCCGTCCGATCCGGACAACCACGCGAAGAACCGTCGAGTGGAGATCAAGGTCTACCCCGCGGAGGCGTCGGCGCCGAAGTAGATGCCGCCTGAATCGAGCCCGTCGCCCCTGGCGCTTCGCCTTGCGCCGCCGCCGCTGATGCGCCGGCTCGTCGGCGTCGGGGCCATCGCCGCGATCGTGCTGCTCTGGTGGCTCGCAACCCTCGGCGCGAGCGCCGAGACCCGCCTGATCTCCCCGGTGATCCTGCCGAGCCCGGCCGAAGTCGTCCGCAGCTTCCCGAGCCTGCTGAACGAGCGCGCGCTGATCCAGAGCGTCGTTGCCACCCTGCGGCGCGTCCTGATCGGATTCGGGCTGGCCATTGTCATCGGCGTGCCGCTCGGCATCGTGGCCGGGTCCTGGCGTCTCGTCGAAGCGGCAGGGGCGCCGCTGGCGCTGTTCGGCCGCAATCTGCCCGTCGCGGCCCTGATTCCGCTGACCATTCTATGGTTCGGGATCGACGAAACGCAGAAGGTCATGTTCATTTTCATCGCGACGGTGCCCTTCGTGTATTCCGATGCGGCGGCCGCCATTGCGGGGGTGCCCGACCGGTACGTCGAAACCGCGCAGACGCTCGGCGCCACGTCTGTTCAGATTGTGACGAAGGTGCTCGTGGCGCTCGCGTTGCCGGACATCTACAAGAGCCTCCGGCACCTGTTTGGTCTCGCGTTCGGCTATATCATGCTGGCGGAATTGATCAACGCGCAGCACGGCCTCGGCTATCTGCTGATGACGAGCCAGCGCCGCGGCCTGTCCGAACACATCATCCTGATCCTCATCATCATCGGCCTGCTCGCGTTCGGAATCGACCGCCTGCTGTTCTGGTTCCAGCGCGGTCTTTTTCCGTACCGCGTCGAGGAATGATGGCGGCGGACCCGGCGGCGACGAACCTCGTGGATTTTCGAAACGTGACGAAGCGTTTCGGAGCGCTGACCGTCATCCGGGACGTGACGTTCTCGGTGCCCGATCTGCCGGCGAAGGGCGAATTCATCTCGATTCTGGGGCCGTCCGGCTGCGGAAAATCCACGGTGCTGCGGCTCATCGCGGGACTGCGCCCGCAGTTTCCGGCCACCGAAGGCACCGTGCTGGTGGGCGGCAAGCCGGTCGAGTCGCCGGGATCGGACCGCAGCATGGTATTCCAGGATTACACGTCGTTCGACAACCGGAGCGTCGAGGACAACGTCGCGTTCGGCCTGGAGTGCCGCGGTGTGCCCGCCCGCGAGCGGCGGGAGCGCGCGCGCGAGTGGATCGGCAAGGTCGGCCTCGACGTGAAGCGCGATGCGGCGAAGTTCCCGAGCGAGCTGTCGGGCGGCATGCGGCAGCGCGTGGCCATCGCGCGGACCTTGATCCTGTCGCCGCGCATTATCCTGATGGACGAGCCGTTCGGCGCTCTCGACCCGACCACGCGGCTCCACATGCAGGAGCTGCTCGTGAAGCTGTGGAAAGAAGCGGAGGCGACCGTCTTTTTCGTGACTCATTCGATCGACGAAGCGGTCTATCTCGGCGATCGGGTCTACGTGTTTTCGTCAGCTCCGGGTACGATTATCCGGGAAATGGCCCTGCCGCCCCCGACCCATCCGCCGAAGGAGATGCTGCGGGAGAGGGACTTCGTCGAGCGCGTCTGCGAGATTCGCGACATCATGGACAACCTGGCCACGTCGACGCGCGCGGGCGATTGAGGCGAGGATGACCACTCGCGACGACCCGGCAAAGACCGCGTCCCGGCCGGTGCCGCCTCAGGGCGCGGGGATGACCGACTACCTGAAGGAAGCGTTCCTGTTCCGCTGGAACCTGCTGTTCTTCCTCGGCGGTGCGGCCGCGGCCGCGTTGACGCCGCTCGCGCCCGTGCTGCTGCCGCTCGTGGCGGCGGGCGAGGTGACGTACCTCGCAGGACTCGTGTCGGTGCCTCGCTTCCGGGCGGCGATCGATGCGAAAGTACACGCCGCCGGCAAAGCCGCCGTGCCGGCCGGCGCTTCGGCGCAACCGCCGACACCATCACTGGTCGCCATGCTCGAGGGGCTGCCTGCCGCGGCGCGCACCCGGTTCGAGAAGCTCCACGCGCGCTGCGTCGAGATGCGGGGAATCGCCGCCGGCGTGCGCGGCGCCGCCGGTGAGCACGGCAGCGCGGAGGACATCCGCACGCCCGGACTCGACCGGCTCCTGTGGCTGTTCCTGCGTCTCCTCGTTTCGAAGACCGCGCTCGATCGGTTTCTGCAATCGATGAACGAGACGGAGCTCACGACGAAGCTTGCCGACGTGCGTGCCAGCCTGGCGGCGGCCCAGTCTGCCCAGGCTGCCCGCGCGGGCAAGCCGGGTGAAGTGGTGGGCACCGGGGACGATCGCGTTGTCAAATCCCTGCAGGACAGCGTGGCGATGTGCGAACTGCGGCTCGATAATTACGGCCGCGCGAAGAAGAACGCCGAGTTCGTCACCATCGAGCTCGATCGCATCGAAGGCAAGATCCAGGCGCTCGCCGAGATGGCCGTCAACCGGCAGGATCCCGATTTTCTCACCAGCCAGGTCGATTCGGCCGCCGACAGCATGCGCCAGACAGAAAAGGCCGTCAGCGAACTGCAGCACCTCACCGGTCTTGCGGATCAGTTCGAAGAGCCCCCGGCGATTCTCGACGCCGATCTCCGCACGGTGTTGAAAGCATGACGCCCGAACAGGATCCGCATCGTCGTACCGAAAAAATGCCCGAGTGGTTTCCGCCCTGGGCATCACAGCTGGCGGATCTGTACTTTTCGGGCACGACCGCCGCGTTCGTGCTGCACGGCAACACGAACGATGTCTTTGCCGCTCGGCGCCGGCGAGAGTTCACGATACGGCGTCCTCGCAGAGTTCCTGGCCCAGCAGGTCTTCGGACGCTGGTCGATCGTGCTGCACTACGACCTCGGGCAGGGGCTGCGCGCCTACGTCGGACGCGACGAACAACAGCGGCTGAAGGACATGGTGGCGCTGGTCAATCGAAAGATCGGCGATCTGAGCGCGTTGCCGAAGGATCCGGCGGCGGCGTTCGCGGTGCTCGATCGGTTTGTGCGCAACAACATCATGGCGGCGGATGGCGATCGCCTGAGCCTCGCCGTGATCATGGATCACGCCTCGTACATCTTTCCGTCCGGCGAACCGGGCCGGTTGAACCTGCAGGCATCGTCCGAGCTCGTCACGATGCTCAACTGGGCGATGAGCCCGCAGGTCAAGAAGATGAACATGGCGTTCGTTCTTGTCGACGAGAGGTTGTCCGACGTGAGCGACCGGCTGGCCGGCAATCCGCACGTGGCCACGATCGAGGTCCCGCTGCCGGACGACAAGGAGCGCGAACAGTACATCCTGGCGTCGAGCGGCGACGGCGCGATCAACGAATACTCGGATTTCACCCCGGCGGAGCTCGCGAAGCTGACGGCCGGCATCTCGCTCGCAGACCTCAACGTCCTGATCGAGTCGGCGCGGGAAAGCGGGAAACGGCTGGATGCCGTGGCGTTCAGGGCGCTCAAGAAGCGTCTGCTCGAGCGGCAATGCCGCGGGCTGCTCGAGTTCATCGAGCCCAGGTGGGCGCTGGACACCGTCGTCGGTCACGAGGCCGCCAAGGTCAGGCTCCGGGAGGACGCGGCGCTGCTCAAGCGCGGCGCGCTCGATTGTCTGCCGATGGGATATCTGCTGTGCGGGCCGGTCGGAACGGGCAAGTCGTTTCTCGCGCAGTGCGTCAGCGGCGAGATCGGCGTGCCGTGCGTGATCCTCAAGAACTTCAGGTCCAAGTACGTCGGCGAAACGGAAGGTAATCTCGAGCGGGTGCTGTCCGTGCTGCGCGCCATGGGGCCCGTCGTCGTCGTCGTGGACGAGGCTGACGCGGCGCTCGGCAGCCGCGAGCAGGACGGCGACTCCGGCACGTCGAGCCGCGTCTTCGGCATGATTGCGGCGCAGATGGGCGACACGCAGTACCGCGGCCGCATCATCTGGATGCTCCTCACCGCCCGCCCCGACCTGCTGCCGATCGACCTCAAGCGCCAGGGACGCGCGGAAGTGCACATCCCGCTTTTCTACCCGACCGACGAGAACGAGATTCGTCAGATGTTCGTCATCCTGGCGAAGAAGCTCGGATCGCGGCTGTCAGTCGAGGATGTGCCGCCGATTCCCCAGCGCGGGCAACTGTCGGGAGCCGACATCGAAGGCATGGTCGGCCGGGCCTGGCGTGCGTCGCTGCTGCAGGGTGCCGATCACGTGACGCGCGAGGCCCTGGCGGGTGTCGTGGCCACGTTCATGCCGTCGACGCAGGGGCTCGAGCGCGAACTGCAGGAGACCGCCGCAACCCTCGAGTGCACCGACAGTCAGTTCCTGCCGCCGGCGATTCTCGACAAGATGGCAGCCGAGGGCGGACGCGGGCAGCTGCAGGCGCGGCTTACGGCGCTCAAACAAATTGTGAAGGATCTCTGAGACTGGAGGCATGCGATGGCACGCACAAGCTGGTTCGATGACAAGGCGGAGCACCCCCTCATTCACGAACGGATGGAAAAGCTCGAATCGTTCACGAGCGCCCTGGCGGACGGGCACGTGTCGAAGCAGGAGCTCGGCGGACAGGAACAGCGGCTGGTGGCCGCGATGAAGGCCCTCGAACCCGACTTGAGCGATGCGTTGCACGCTCGGGTCACCACCGTGCTCGTGGAGCTGTCGGCCTACAACGTGATGCGCCTCCTGCACGAACTCCGCGCGGAGCAGACCCGGCTCGCATTCAAGCAGCCTTGATCGCGCCGGCCGGCGCGATCTGCGTTGCAGTCTCACCTCCCTGCGGAACTTTCCGCTGGGAATATCAGTATGATATCACTAAGATAGCATGACTGGAGGACTGCATGATCGCGAATCAGGGCGCTCCCAACCGCGAGCGCACGGTGACGGTGCCGAACGGCTGGCTCATGTTGGTGCTGCTGGCGGGCGCGCTGCTCGCTGACGTCATCCTGCTGGTGACCGCCGCGCAGCGGTCTGCAGAGAACGGGCCCGGCCTCGTGCCGGTGTTCGCCCTCGCGCTTCCGCTGATCGGGTCTGCTGATGGTCGGGTTTTTCACCCTGCAGCCGAATGAAGCCCGCGTCCTCGTCCTGTTCGGCGACTACAAAGGCACCGTGCGCGAGAGCGGCTTTCACTGGGCCAACCCGTTCTACACGTCAGGGCCGCAGAACATCCGCCTGCCGCGACGGCGATCCTGCAGGCCAGGCGGGCCGGCGGCAAGAGCGAGCCCGCCGAGGGACGGCCGCGCGCGCTGGGACGCAACAAGATCTCGCTGCGCGCCCGCACGCTGAACGGCGACACCCTCAAGGTCAACGACAAGCGCGGCAACCCGATCGAAATCGCCGTCGTCGTCGTGTGGCGCGTCGCCGACACGGCCCAGGCGATGTTCGACGTGGACAACTACGAGACGTACATGCGGACGCAGAGCGAGTCGGCAGTCCGCCACCTGGCCAGCCAGTATTTCTACGACGACGGGGAAGAAGGTGAAGCCACGCTGCGGGGACACGTCGACGACGTGTCGCGGGCGCTGCGGGCCGAACTGCAGGAGCGGCTCATCAAGGCCGGCATCACGGTCGACGAAGCACGGTTGACGCACCTGGCCTATGCGCCCGAAATCGCGCAGGCGATGCTCCGGCGCCAGCAGGCGGAAGCCGTCATCGCCGCGCGGCAGAAGATCGTGCACGGCGCGGTGAGCATGGTGCACATGGCGCTGACCGAACTGGCCGAGAAACAGGTGGTGCAACTGGACGACGAACGCCGCGCGGCCATGGTCAGCAACCTGATGGTCGTCCTGTGCGGCGAGTCGGAGGTCCACCCCGTCGTGAACACGGGCACGCTGTACAACTGACGGACGCATGGCCGGGCGCAAGGCGTTTCTGCTTCGCATCGACGCGGATCTCTGGGCGGGGATTGAGGCCTGGGCGCAGGCCGATCTGCGCAGCGTCAACGGTCAGATCGAGTACTTGCTGCGCCAGGCGATGGAGAAGCGGAAGGGTCGCGACGCCGTGCGGCGCGAGGAGGAATCGCCGGTGCCGCGCGGCCGGCAGCGATAGCAGTAGTGCAAGCCTTCAGGCCTGCCGCCCACGTAAATGCTCAGGTCGCCGGTCATGTGTAGCGCGCCGGCCGTCGCGCGGCTGCAACAGGAAGATTCTACATATGGCGTCTGTCAGAAATCGCGACAGATCCGCGCGACCAACGGCTTCAAATCTCCCATGTCGTGAGCACCAACCTTGCAGCACGCCTTGTCGCAACTGCAAGGAGGGTTGTTCAGGCACGAGGCTCCGCTTCGTGAGCTCATGAACAAGGAGATCGAAAGATGAATACCGCACTCAAACGAGCCGTGCTGATGGCCGCGTTCGCCGCTCTAATCGGTCCCGCCTACACGCGAACACTCAGGGCGTCCTCGTCGCAGCAGTCGGATCGCGCACCTCAAAAGCCGGATCCCGTCAACGGCGAGCTGGTCAAGGTCGATCCGGTGGCGAAGACGTTGTCCGTCAAGATGACCGGCGGTGCCGAGATGCTCTTCACGTACAACGACCAGACGGTCGTGACCGGCGGTGATAAGAGCCTCGCCGGGCTCGCGACGATGGGCGGCTCTCCGGTGACGGTGACCTACAGGACCGACGGAAGCAACAACATCGCGACGAACATCGAGGTCCGCCAGAAGACCTAGGGAACGGTGCTGAAGGAAAAGCGGCGGAGGCGTGACCGAGACGCGCCTCCGTCGCGCCCGCTCAGTTTGCTGATGGAGTAGTCAGACGGCGAAGGGCGGCTGCCGCCGCGCCCTTCCCGCTTGCGAGTTCGAGCGGCGTTTTTCCCTGCTTGTTCTTCATGTCGAGTGAAGCCCCGTTGGCGGCGAGGAACTCGACGCCGCGCGCGGATCCGTTGAGCGCCGCATAGTGCAGCGCGGTGTTGCCGGAATCGTTCGCCGCGTTCACTTTCGCGCCCGCGGCGACGAACAGCTTCATGGCCTCCACCGGGTCGGCGCGGCCGGCCTTCTCGGTCACTTCTTCGTCTCCCCCGCGTCGCGCGCCGAAACCGGCGGCAACCATCAGCGGAGTGGAGCCGTCCTTGGCCGCCACGTTCGGGTTGGCGCCTTTGTCGAGCAGCGCGCGAATAGCCGCCAGGTCGGTGGCTCTCGTGGCGCGATACAGCGGCGTGGCACCCGGCGGGACGTTGATGTCGCCCTGCGCCTGCCGCGGCGGAATCCTTTTCGTGTACGGCAGGTTCGGGTCGGCGCCGTGCGCCAGCAGCGTCTTGATGAGATCGAGGCTGGTGACGCCGTTGTCGATGTCCGGCGGGTTCGGGCGGTTGCTGTACGTCGCAAGGTTGCGAGTCTCGATGGCCGTGTAGAGCGCCCCGTCGTTGACGTTGGCGCCCTTTGCCGCCAGGCGCGACGCGAGCTCGTAGTGCCCGTTGAAGATCGCGGTCTGAAGCGGCGTGAAGCCGTACTGAGGCTCGCTCGCGTTGATATCCGCGCCGGCTGCGAGCAGGCGCTCGGTCGTCTCGATGGAACCCTGCCGGGCGGCGAACATCAGCGCCGTAAGGCCGCCCTCGGACCTGTCGTGGATGATGCCGCCGTTGCCGCCGGTCAGCGCCGGGAATTCGTAGTGCGTGGAGCGCACATTGACGTCTGCGCCCAGTTCGACGAGCAGCCGCACCACGGCTTCGTGGTTCTCCGCAGCGGCCCACATCAGCGCCGTCTGACCGCGGAACGCTTCCGTCGCGTTCACGTTGGCGCCGCGCACCGCGAGCAGCCGCACGGCGGCCGTGTTGCCGGTCCGCGCTGCCGTCATCAGCGGTGTCTCACCCTCGCCGAGCACGGCGTTCGGGTCGGCGCCCGCGTCGAGCAACGCTTCAATCATCGGTACGTTGCCGACCGTGCAGGCCTCGTGCAGCGGCGTCACGCCGTAACGGTTCGCGACCCTGGCCTTCGCTCCGGCTTTGACAAGCAGCTTGACCGTGTCGAGGTCGTCCCAGTGCGCCGCCCAGTGCAGCGCCGTCATGCCTTCGGCGTCGGCGGCGTTCACGTCGGCTTTCTGCTTCAGCAGCGTGCGGGTGACGGTCTTGTCCTGGCGCTTGACGGCGTCGACGAGCGGGGCGTTGCCCGTCGCGGCCGTCACCGTCGCGGCGGCGACCGAGATGGCCACGGCAACGTAGAACGTAGAACGTAGAACGTTGGAGAGCACGCGGAAACGAGCAGTTCTGTTTTCGTGTGACATGTCGGCTCTTGGTTTTCTTCTACTTCTACATTCGACGTTCTACATTCTACGTTTCAGAGATCGACCGACCCCCAGCTCTCGCCGAACTGCTCCATCGGCACTCCGGCCTTGTCGAGAATCGTGAGCATGAGATTCGACAGCGGCGTGTAGTTGTCGAGCCGGAGGTGGCGCCCGCCTGCGAGCTTGCCGGCGGCGCTGCCGACGGTGAGGATCGGCAGGTTGTCGTGCGTGTGCTGGTTGCCGTTGCTCATGCCGCTGCCGTAGAGGAACAGCGAGTGATCGAGCAGGCTGCCGTCGCCGTCCGGCGTCGCTTTCAGCCGATCGAGGAAGCCCGCGAACAGCCCCAGGTGATAGGCGTCGATCTTGGCCTTCTTGGCGACCTGCTCGGCGACGCCGTTGTTGTGTGACACCGGGTGATGCCCGTCCGCGACGCCAATCTGCGGATACGTGAGCGTGCTCAACTCGCGCGCCATCATGAACGTGGTGACGCGCGTCATGTCGCCCTGGTAGGCGAGCGCCATCAGCTCGAACATCAGCTTGACGTGTTCTTCCCAGTTCTCAGGCACACCGATCGGGACCGGCGGTGTATCGAGCAGGTGATCGGTGCGCTGGCGCTCGGCCTGCTGGATGCGCCGCTCGATTTCGCGGACGTTCTCCGCGTACTCGCCGAGCTTGGCGCGATCCTTGGCCCCGAGGCCGCGCTGCAGATCGGCAACGCTCTCTCTCACCGCGTCGAGGATGCTGGTGTTCTGCGCCAGGCGCGCCTGCCGCGCGGCGGGCGTGGCGCCGTCGCCGCCGAACATCCGCTCGAAGACGACGCGCGGGTTGATTTCCATCGGGAGCGGCTGCGTCGGCGTCCGCCAGGCGATGGTGCTCATGTACGAGCACAGGAAGTCGCCCGCGCAGCTGCCGAGGTGGCTCGAGTGATCCTCGGTGGCGAACTCCATCGACGGGAACGTCGTCTCTTGTCCGATCTTGGCGGCGATGATCTGATCGACCGTCGTGCCCAGGTGGATGACGCTGCCCTTGGACGGGAACGTGCCGCTCAGCCACATCGCCGTGCTGGGGGAGTGCCCGTTCTCGCCGTTGTTGGTCAGGCCCGTGAACACGTTCAGCTGGTTGCGGAACCGTTCCATCGGCTTCAGGATCGGCGAAAACTCGAACCCCGTGCCCGCCTGGGCGGGGGTCCAGTCCTTCATGATCGAGCCGTGGGGGACGTAAACGAACCCGAAGCGCTGAATCGGCTGCGCGGCCGTCCTCGCGAGGGGCGTCTGCGCCGGAACCATCGCGTCGAGAAACGGCAGCGCGAGCGTTGCGCCGACACTGCCCCGAAGGAATGTCCGGCGTGAGATGTATTTCTGCGTGATGAACATGTCAGCGGTCTCCCTGCTTCACTCTCATCTGGAACGGCGCGCTCTTCACGATCGCGGCCACGAGCGACGAAAACTGGTAGCGCTGCCCGGCGGATTCCCTGACGACGGATCGTACCACGGGCATATCGGTGTACTCGAGGCCGCGGCCGAGCGCGTAGGTGAGCAGCATTTCGCTCGCCGTGCGCGCAAATTGCTCGGGACGGCTGAGGATGGCACGCCGCAGCCCGGATGGTCCGTCCACGGCGGTGCCGTCCCAGAGCGTGCTGGAGGCGTCGATGCGGACACCGCCGTCGCTCGCCCGCCAGCGGCCGATCCCGTCGAAATTCTCGAGCGCGAGGCCGATCGGGTCCATGAGCTTGTGGCAGCCGGAGCACGCGGGGTTGGCGCGGTGTTCCTCCATGCGCTCGCGCATCGAGAGCGCCCGGCCCGGCTTCTCGTCGAGCGGCGGCACGTCGGGCGGCGGCGGGGGAGGCGGCGTGCCGAGGATGTTCGACAGCACGTACTTGCCGCGCGTCACCGGCGAAGTGCGGTTCCCGTACGAGTTGAGCGTCAGCACGCTGCCCTGGCCGAGGAGGCCGCGCCGGTAGTCGTCCTTGACGCGCACGCGGCGATACTGATCGCCGTAGACGTTCGGCACCCCGTAGTGCCGCGCCAGCCGCTCGTTCAGGAACGTGTAGTCCGCGTCGAGCAGATCCAGAACGCTTCGGTCCTCGAGCACGACGCTCTCGAAGAGCATCTCCGTTTCGCGCTGCAGCGCCTGCCGCAGGTTGTCGTCGAAGTCCGGGAAGACATCCTCGTCCGGGTGCAGGCTCTTGAGGTTGCGGAGGTACAACCATTGGCCGGCGAAGTTCGCCCCGAGCGCGCGGGCGCGTTCGTCGGCGAGCATCCGCTTGACCTGTTGGTCGAGCACGCCGGGCGTGTGCAGCTTGCCGGCGACCGCCAGGTTCAACAGTTGATCGTCGGGGATACTGCTCCAGATGAAGAAGGACAGGCGGGAGGCGAGCTCCAGATCGCTCAGCCGATACACGCCGTCAGCCGCCACCTGATCCGGGTCGCGTTCGAACCGGTAGATGAACTGCGGCGAGACGAGCATGAACGCCAGCGCGTTCTCGACCCCCGAATCGAACGACCCGCCGGTCTTGCGGCCGGTGGTGAAGAAGCCCATCAGGCGATCGACTTCGGCCGCTGACGGCGGACGGCGGTACGCCCGCCGCGCCAGCTTCGTCAGCAAGGTCCTGGCACATGGCGTTTCATCCCCGGCGGCCGGCCTGCAGGAGAAGATCAGGCGGCGGCTCGGCGAATCGCCCGTGCCCGTGACGTTGAACGGCCCTTCGATCGTGACCTTGTCGATTTCGGGTATCCCGACGGGCGTGATGGGATCGATGCGCTCGCGCAGGAAGGGCTGCAGGAGATCGACCGATGGCGCCGAGCTTTTCTTCAGGAACGCGATGCCGAGGAAATGCGGGCCGGCCTTCACCGGCAGACGGACCTTGAATCGTGTCTCGAGCGCGTCGCCGGCCGCGGTCGGATTGAGGTAGTTGGCTTTCTCGTCCTCGGCGCCGCCGAACCGCGCGAGGTGCACGCGATCGCCGTCGAAGGTCACCTCGAGATCGTGCGGCACCTCGAGGCCTCGGATGATGTTCACCGTCTCGCGGTACAGCCTCGGCTGGACGACGTACTCGCCGTCCACCGGAAACGTGTAGCGGACCAGGATACCGCCTCGCGTGCCGATCGGCAGGCCTTCGATGTGATCGTCCTGCGAGAGGTCGGACCGCACGCGGAAGGTCTCGACGGTCGGCGTCGCCTTCGGGTTGCCGACCGCCAGGCTGCTGACTTTCCAGGCCGCGGAGAGGTAGCGCTCCATCAGCGCCGGCGAGACGCCGAGCACGTCGCCGATGTTGTCGAAACCGTACGCGCTGTCGTCGGCGGGCAGCAGCGACGTCACGTCGACGTCGAGCGCCAGCAGATCGCGCACGGCGTTTCCGTATTCCGCGCGGTTGAGCCGGTGCAGGACGGTCCGTCCCGGGTTGGGCCGTTCGGCGGCAGCGGTATCAATCGACGCTTCCAGATAGCCGGCAAACGCGTCCATCGCGGCTTTGTCCGGGTGCGGCATGCCGACGGGCGGCATCATCCCGCCGCGAACCTTCCGAATCACCTTCTCCCAGGTCTCGGCGCTCGCCGCGGGCGATGCGACATCAATGCCTTCGAGCACGAGGCCGCCCGATTTTGTGCGCGCGCTGTGACAGGTCAGGCAGTACTTATCGACCAGCGCGCGAGCGGGCACGCTCGCGGACGCCACCGGAGCCGCCTGCGCGATGGGAGACGGCGCCGCCTGCGGCCGGCTCGACACGACACCCAGGACGATGCCCGATGAGGCGGCCCAGATGGAAAGGCCCGCAACGAAGGTTCGCGTCATACCGGCAGCAGCCATCCCCAGAGGTTTCCGTCGGGCGCCTTCTCGGCGTGGATCTGGACGTAGAACCAGCCCTTGCGAAGCGAATCGAGTTGGGCTTTCGTAAGGCTGGCGCTTCCACGAATCGAGCCGCTCGGCGCGTTCTCGACCATGAGATCGAACTCGACCGGGCCGCGGACGCCGCGCGCGCCGAAGTGCATCTGCGCGATTGTCGCGGCGCTTTTCATTCCCGTGAAGCTGCCGGTCAGGGTCATCCGGGCGCCGTCCACCGTGGCCGTGACCATTCCCGAGCCCGTGATGCTCGCAGCCGTCGAGGTTTCCACCGGTACGGGGGTCAGGCGCGCCCGGAAACTGGCGGGCTGGGCCTGCGCGCCGGCCAGCACGGCCGCACCGATCCCGGCGGCTCCGAGAGCGGAAACAACGGTAAGTAAGACCGGGCGCATCGCATGGCTATTCTACGCTGGCGAGAGGGCCCGTTGAAGCAAAGTCGCAGCAAAGTGACGGGGGCAAACTGCAGCAGGAAAGGGAAGGACGAGCCTGGGGGTACACGCGGAGGCCGTTTCCCGGGCAGTCCCCGGAAAACGGCCCCTCACGCCGCGGTTACTGACCGTAGATGAACTGGTGCCCGACCGACTCGCCGATAGGGAACCAGGTCGACACGGGCGGCGCCGACCCGGGCGTCGGTTCACCGATCGTGACGAGCAGCTTGCCCCGGTCGTTCCGCGGACGCTCGACCTGGCGGGTGAACGCCGTCAGGTACACCTTCCGGCGATCCTGGCTCGACACGCGAACGACGGCGTTCGACATGGCGTTGGTCGGAGTCTCGAAGATGTAGGTGCCCGCGGCCAACTCCACGCCCGGCAGCGCGACGCGGCCGCTGAACGTGATGTAGTTGGTGTGCGTGTCCACGTTGCCCGCGGCGATGCTGGAGCCCGCCGCTGCCACGAGACCGAGGAACAGAGCGCCGATTGCCGCGACTTTCAGGTTGCTGAACATGTGACTACCCTCCTCAGTGAGACGCAGGATGCCGGGATGTTGAACTGTGCCTCTAATGGGCTTGCCGGGTTTGCGTCTCGGTTCACTGGTATACGCGGCGGAAGCCAACAAATTGGCTCAGGGTTAAACTGGGACGATTGGCCACACGCGCTTACACGTTCTCGCTGGCCGCCGCGTCCGGCGTCCTGCTCGCGTTCAGCTTTCCGAAATTCGGCCACCCGGCGGTCGCCTGGATCGCGCTGGCGCCGCTACTCCTCGCGCTGGCGCAGCCGGTCACACTGCTGCGCGCATCTGCCCTCGGGCTGACGTCCGGCGTCGTCTACTTTGCCGGCACGCTGTACTGGATGAGCGGCGTGATGAGCGTGTACGGCATGCTGCACCCCCTCGTCGCCGGCGTGCTGAATGCCGCCTTCGTGGTGTATCTGTCTCTGTATGTTTCGGTCTTCGCGATCCTGATGCGCCGGTTCCTCATCGCGTTCGGGCTGCGCGCGCTCGCCGTCGCCCCGCTGGTATGGACGACCATGGAACTCGGGCGCGCCTACCTGTTCACCGGGTTCCCCTGGGTCCTGCTCGGCTACAGCCAGGCGACGGTGCTGCCGATCGCGCAGCTGGCCAGCGTCGTCGGCGTGTTCGGGGTGTCCGGCCTCGTGGCCGCGGCGAACGCCGCGGTCGTCGGCGTGGCGATGCGGCGCGCCTACGTTCCCGCCGCCGCCGTGGCGCTGCTCATCGGCGGGATCGCGCTCTGGGGCGGTGCCCGCGCGCGGGACGCCGCGCTGACACGAAGCGGGCAGCCGATGCGCGTCGGGCTCGTGCAGGGCAACGTCGATCAGGCGCAGAAATGGGACGTGTCACGCAGCGTCGCCATTTTCGGGGACTACCTGAACATGACCCAGCAGGCGATCGGGCGCGGCGCGGCGCTGGTGATCTGGCCGGAGTCGTCCACGCCGTTCCGGTTCGAGGAAGACCTGATGGGCGCGGCACGGTTGCGCACGCTGGCGAAGGAGAGCCGCGTGCCGATTCTATTCGGCAGCGATCACGTCGAGTGGAGAGGCAGCGGGCCGGCGCGCCGCGTCGACAAGGAGTTCAACTCCGCGTTTCTGGTCCGGGCCGACGGGACGACCGGCGGCGTGTATCACAAGATGCACCTCGTGCCGTGGGGCGAGTACGTGCCGCTCAAGAAGCTGTTGTTCTTCGTGGGTCCGCTCGTCGAGGCGATCGGCACCGGGTTCGACGCGGGCACCGAGCCGACGCTGCTCACGGTGGGCGATCACCGGGTCAGCGTCGCGATCTGCTACGAGGTCATCTACCCGGATCTCGTGCGGCGATTCGTGCGCGGCGGCAGCGAACTGCTGACCACCATCACCAACGACGCCTGGTTCGGCCCGACGTCCGCGCCCTATCAGCATTTCGAACAGGCATCGATGCGCGCCATCGAGGAGGGCCGCTATCTCGTGCGGGCCGCCAACACCGGCATCAGCGGCATCGTCGATCCGTACGGCCACGTCCTCGAGCGCACCGACATCTATCACCCGGCGCTCGTCGTGGGAGACGTCCGGCTGCTCACCGCCGCGACGATCTACGCGCAGGCGGGCGACGTGTTCGCGTATGCGTCGGCGACGGCGACGCTCGTCCTCCTGGGGCTCTCGAGGGCGAAGCCGCGGCGTGTACAATAGCGGCCATGCCGACTGTCGACGACTTGATGCGCCGCTACCAGGATCTCAGCCGGCGTGCGGCGGATCTGCGGAGCTATCTTTGAAGGCGCTCACCCCGCTGACGAACTGACCCGCCTCGAGGCGCGCGCCGCCGCGCCCGATTTCTGGAAAGACCAGGCCGAAGCCCAGACGCGTCCTGCAGCGCCGCCGCCGGCTCGAACAGGACCGCGAGCTCGTGGCGTCGCTCAAGAAGAAGAGCGACGACCTCGGCGTCCTCATCGAGTGGGCCGCGGCGGGCGAAGCGGTCGACGCCGAGTTCGCGCAGGCCGTCGACGCGCTCGACCAGGAAGTGCAGGCCGGCGAGATCAAGAAGATGCTCGGCGGCGAGCACGACCGCAAGAACGCGATCGTGACGATTCACCCGGGCGCCGGCGGAACCGAATCGCAGGACTGGGCGGAGATGCTGCTCCGCATGTACATGCGCTGGACGGAGCGCCGCGGCTTCAGGCGCGAGCTCATCGACTATCAGCCGGGCGACGAGGCCGGCCTCAAGAGCGCCACGTTCACCGTGGTCGGCGAGTACGCGTACGGCCTGCTCTCGGCGGAGGCCGGCGTCCACCGGCTCGTGCGCATCTCGCCGTTCGATTCCGGCCGCACGCCGCCACACGTCGTTCGCCTCGCTGTACGTCTGGCCCGAGCTGCCCGAAGACGTCGAAGTCGAGATCGACGACAAGGACATCCGCATCGACACGTTCCGATCGAGCGGCGCCGGCGGCCAGCACGTCAACGTCACCGACTCCGCCATCCGCATCACGCACCTGCCGACCGGCATCGTCGTGTCGTGCCAGAACGAGCGCTCGCAGCACCGCAACAAGGACTCCGCGATGCGGGTGCTCAAGGCGCGTCTCTACGATCTGAAGATGAAGGAGAACCAGGCCAAGCTGGATCAGATCGGCGGGGCCAAGAAGCGCGATCGCGTTCGGCAGCCAGATCCGCAGCTACGTGCTGCACCCGTACCAGATGGTCAAGGATCACCGCACCAAGGAACAGGTCGGCGACGTGAACCGGGTGCTGGACGGCGACATCGACGTGTTCATCAAGACCTACCTGATGAAGAAATCGAGCGGCACGCTCGGCCAGGCTGCGCCAGACGACGACCTTGACTAGCGTGGAGGCGCGGCCGGGACGGTCCGCGGCGCTGGTCGCGCTGGGCATCTTCTGCAGCCGCATCGCCGGGCTCGTCCGGCAGCGCGTCTTCGCCCACTACTTCGGTCTCGGGCTCGAGGCCGACGCGTTCTACGCGGCGCTCCGCATTCCCAATTTCCTGCAGAACCTGTTCGGCGAAGGCGCGCTGTCGGCGTCGTTCATCCCGGTGTACGCCGGCGCTGCTCGCGCGCGGCGATCGGCGCGGCGCCGACCGCGTGGCCGGCGCCGTCGCGGCGCTGCTGGCGCTCGTCGTCTCGGTGCTCGTCGCTGGCGGGCGATGCTGGCGACGCCGCTGTTCATCGACGTCATCGCGCCCGGTTTTCACGGCGACACGCGCACGCTGACCATCGACATCGTCCGCGTGCTGTTTCCGGGAACGGGCCTGCTCGTGTTGTCCGCCTGGTGCCTGGGCGTTCTCAACAGCCACCGCCGGTTCCTGCTGTCCTACGCGTCCGGCGTCATGTGGAACGTCGCGATGATCGCGACGCTTCTGATCTTCGGCGGGCACACCTCGCTGCCCACGCTGGCCGTGTATCTCGGCTGGGGATCGGTGGTCGGAAGCGCGCTGCAGTTCGCGGTGCAGGTGCCGTTCGTGCTGCGGCTGGCGCCGGATCTTCGCCTCGCGTTCGACACCGCCTCCGCCGAGGTGCGGACCGTCGTGCGGAACTTCGCGCCGGTGTTCGTCAGTCGGGGCGTCGTCCAGCTCAGCGGCGTACATCGATACGCTGCTCGCCACCTGGCTGCCCGGGGGCGCGGTCGCGGCACTGTCGAACGCCACTACGCTGACGCTTCTGCCGGTCAGCCTGTTCGGAATGGCGGTCTCGGCCGCCGAACTGCCGGCGATGTCGGGCGCGGCCACCGCCGGCCGCCGACGGAGGGGAGCCGTCCGCCAGCGGCTCGATGCGGGACTCCGGCGGATCGCGTTCTTCGTGGTGCCGTCCGCGATGGCGTTTCTGGCGCTCGGCGACGTCGTCGCGGGCGCGCTCCTGCAGACCGGACGCTTCGTCCGCGCCGACGCGCAGTACGTGTGGGCGATCCTGGCCGGTTCGGCGGTTGGGCTGCTGGCGCAGACGCTGGGCCGGCTGTACTCGTCCACCTACTACGCGCTTCGCGACACGCGCACGCCGCTGCGCTACGCCGTTCGTTCGCGTCGCGCTTGACGACGGTGCTCGGGTACGCGGCGGCGTTCTGGCTGCCGGGTCCGCTCGGCATCGCGCCGCGGTGGGGCGCCGCGGGCCTCACGGCGTCGGCCGGCGTGGCGGGCTGGGTGGAGATGCTGATGCTGCGCCGCACGATGAACGCGCGCATCGGCCGGACGGGCCTGCCCGTGTCCTACGCCGCGAAACTCTGGATGTCCGCGATTGCCGGCGCGGCAGTTGCCTGGGGCATCAAGCTGATGCTGCCGCCGCTGCATCCCGTCGTGGTCGCGATCGCCGTGCTCGGCCCGTTCGGGCTGGCGTACGTCGGCGCGACGGTCGCGCTGGGAGTGCCGGAGGCGACCGATATGCTGAGGAGGAAACGGAGAACGTAGAACGGCGAACGAAGCGAAGCCTCTATTTCTTCGTTGTGCGTTCCTCGTTCTGCGTTGCGCGCGCGGAGTTGTGCTACGGCGCGTGATTCAGGCCGCCGGGCTGCGTGCCGGAGATGAACGCCTCGTCGATGGCGCCGGTCGATCCGCCGGCCACGAGTGCGCCGTTTGTCTTGTCGACGGGCAGGAACACGATGTTGCCCGGCACGTCGAAGTCGGGCGGATCGTCCTTTGTCGGGTCGGCCGTCGATGTAGCCGCGCATGAACTCCATCCACATCGGCAGCGCAGCGAAGGCGCCTTGTTCCGCGGTCCCGAGCGACTTCCGCTTGTCGTCGAAGCCGATCCAGACGCCGACGGTGATGTCGGGATCGAAGCCGACGAACCACGCGTCGGTGTTCTCGTCGACCGTTCCGGTCTTGCCGGCCAGCGGCCACTCGGCCGCCATGCTGGCCGCCCTCGCGCCGGTGCCGCGGAGGCTGAGGACGCCGCGCAGCATGTTGGTCATCACGTACGCCGTGTCGGCGCGGATGACGTCGCTCGGTTCGGAACGGTTCTCCTCGAGCAGGTTGCCGTCGCGGTCCTTCACGTTCAGCACGGAGAACGGCTTCATCCGCACGCCCTGATTCGGGAAGGCCGTGTAGGCGCTCGTGATATCGAGCAGCGTCGCGTCGCCCGCGCCGAGCGCGATCGGCAGGTACGGCGGGAAGTCCTCCTCGAACCCGAAGCGTTTGGCGTACTCGAGCACGTGCTTCGGGCCCAGCGTCTCCATCATCTTGATCGCGGGGATATTGCGCGATTCCTCGATGGCGTATCGCAGCGTGACGGGCCCGAGGAACTTGTGATCGTAGTTCTGCGGGCTCCACGTCTGGCCGTTGCCTGACGGTGTAGCTCACGGGGGCGTCCACGATGATGGAACTCGGCGTGTAACCGCGATCGATCGCCGCCGTGTAGACGATCGGCTTGAACGTGGAGCCGAGCTGACGATATGCCTGCACCGCGCGGTTGAACTTGCTGCGGCTGAAGCTCCAGCCGCCGACCATCGCCTTGATCTGACCGGTGTGGTTATCGATGGCGAGCAGCGCGGCCTCGGCGAGCGGCGTCTGGTCCAGCGTCACGGTGGCCGCGCCGGTCGCGGCGTCGATCTTGGTGACGGCCACCTCGATCAGGTCGCCCGGCTTGAAGAGATCCGCCGCAGACGCCTTGCGTGTCCACGCATAGCCATCGCGGGCGAGCTCCGCGTGATACGGCCCGAACTGCAGGTGCGCCGCGCCGGCCTTCGGGGCCGTGACCACGACGGCCGGCACGACGTCCCCGACGGCGATCGGCCGGTTCCAGCGATCGTCGCTGTAGGTCTCGAGCGTCTTGCCGCAGCGCCAGGATATTCCGCGTCGGCTTCCGCCAGCCGTGGCGCTTGTCGTACGCGCGAAGGCCGTGCTCGATCGTCTTGTTGGCCAGGTCCTGCAGCCCCGCGTCGAGCGTCGTCGTCACGGCCAGGCCGTTTTCGTACAGCGCCTTCGCGCCGTACTGGCGCTCGAGGTGCTTGCGGACTTCCTCCACGAAAAACGGCGCGATGCCGGGCGGCTGATTGGGCTGCCCGCGCGTGACGATCGGCTTCTGCCTGGCTTCGTCGGCCCGCGCCTGCGTGATGTAGTGCTCGTCGGCCATCCGCTGCAGCACGATGTTGCGGCGGGAGACGGCGCGCTTCATGTCCACGAACGGGCTCTGCCGCTCGGGCGACTGGAAAATGCCCGCGATGAGCGCCGCTTCCTCGAGGCTGAGCTGCTTGTTCGACTTGTCGAAATACAGGCGCGACGCCGCCTCGATGCCGTAGGCGCCGTGGCCCATGTACATCTGGTTGCAGTAGATCGTGAAGATCTCCTTCTTCGAGTAGCGCTTCTCGATCTGGATCGCCAGGACGATCTCGCGAATCTTGCGCTCGAAGAGCTTCTGCTTCGTCAGGCCGAACTGATCGAGGTTGCGGGCGACCTGCTGTGTCAGCGTGCTCGCGCCCTGATCCCGGCGACGTTCGACGATGTCGATGAAGGCGGCGACGAAAATACGCCAGACGTTCACGCCGAGGTGGCGCTCGAACTCGGCGTCTTCGGTCGCGATGATCGCCTGCTTCAGCGCCGGGTTGATGTCGTCGTAGCCGACGACGACGCGGCGCTGCGTGGCGAATTCGCCGATGACTTTGCCCTGCGCGGAGTAGAGCCGCGTGATGGTGCTCGGCGAGTAGTCGTCGAGGGCGGAGACCTGCGGGAGGTCGCCCGCGTAGGCGAAGAGCACACCGCTGAGGATGCCGAGCAGCGCCGCCACCACGAACAGCGCCGCGATGGTCGCGTTGCGCGCGAAGCGGATGACGTAGTGCGTCACGGGGCACAGTGTACCAAAAGAGGGCGCGTGAGGTCGGGGGCTGGCGCCTGGCGGGCTGTGCCGCGCCGAACCGGGCCGGCGAGCCGCATTAGATTGACAGCAAAGCACTCAACTTTTATACTCTGATGGAGATCATCTTCCGGCACGTCATCCCGAAGTCATCGAGGTATCAATGAGCAAAATCATCGGAATCGACCTGGGCACCACCAACTCCGTCGTCGCGGTCATGGAGGGTGGCGAACCCGTGGTCATTACCAACCCCGAGGGCGGCAGACTGACCCCCTCCGTGGTGGCGTTCACGAAGTCGGGCGAGCGCCTCGTCGGGCAGGTCGCCAAGCGCCAGGCCGTCACCAATCCCGAGAACACCGTCTTCTCGATCAAGCGGTTCATGGGCCGCAAGTACGACGAAGTCAACGAAGAGATGAAGATGGTGCCGTACCAGGTGGTGCGCGCCAGCAACGGTGACGCGCGCGTCACCGCCAACGGCAAGGAGTACCCGCCGCCGGAAATCTCCGCGATGATCCTGCAGAAGCTGAAGGACGCGGCCGAAGAGTATCTCGGCCAGGACGTCACCAAGGCCGTCATCACGGTGCCCGCCTACTTCAACGACGCGCAGCGCCAGGCCACGAAGGACGCGGGCCAGATCGCCGGCCTCGAAGTGATGCGCATCGTCAACGAGCCGACCGCCGCGGCGCTCGCCTACGGCCTCGACAAGAAGAAGGACGAGACGATCGCCGTCTACGACTTCGGCGGCGGCACGTTCGACATCTCGATTCTCGAAGTCGGCGAAGGCGTCGTCGAGGTGAAGGCGACCAACGGCGACACGCACCTCGGCGGCGACAACATCGACCAGCGCGTCATGGACTGGATCATCGCCGAGTTCAAGAAGTCCGACGGCATCGACCTCGGGAAGGATCGGATGGCGCTGCAGCGCCTGAGGGAGGCGGCGGAGAAGGCGAAGATGGAACTGTCCACGGTGATGGAGACGGACATCAACCTGCCGTTCATCACCGCGGATCAGACCGGACCCAAGCACCTCCAGATGAGGCTGACGCGGGCGAAATTCGAGCAGCTCGTCGACGACCTGCTGCAGAAAACGGTCGGACCGACGAAGAAGGCGCTCGCGGATGCGGGCGTGGACCCGTCGAAGATCGACGAGGTCGTGCTCGTCGGCGGATCGACGCGCATCCCGCGCGTGCAGCAGATCGTGAAGGAACTGTTCGGCAAGGAGCCGCACAAGGGCGTGAACCCGGACGAGGTGGTGGCCATCGGCGCCGCGGTCCAGGCCGGTGTGCTGGCCGGGGACGTCAAGGACCTGCTGCTGCTCGACGTGACGCCGCTGTCGCTCGGCATCGAGACGCTCGGCGGCGTCATGACGACGCTCATCGCGCGCAACACGACCATCCCGACGCGCAAGAGCGAGATTTTCTCGACCGCGGCGGACAACCAGACCAGCGTCGAAGTGCACGTGATGCAGGGCGAGCGGCCGCTCGCGCGGGACAACCGCACGCTCGGGAAGTTCCACCTGACCGGGCTGCCGCCGGCGCCGCGCGGGGTGCCGCAGGTCGAGGTCACCTTCGACATCGACGCCAACGGCATCGTCAACGTGCAGGCCAAGGATCTCGGCACCGGCAAGGAACAGAAGATCACGATCACCGCGTCGAGCGGCCTCGACAAGGACGAGGTCGATCGGATGATGAAGGACGCCGAGTCGCACGCCGAAGACGACAAGCGGCGCCGCGAGGAAATCGAGACGCGCAACCGCGCCGACCAGGCGGTCTACGGCGCGGAGCGGATGATCAAGGACACGGGCGACAAGCTGAGCGCGGCCGACCGGCAGGCGATCGAGACGGCGATGGAGGCCGTGAAGAAGGCCAACGAAGGGACCGACGCCGCGGCGGTCCAGCAGGCGCTCGAGCAGTTGACGGCGGCGCAGCACAAGGCGGCCGAGACGCTCTACAAGCAGCAGGCGCCCGGCGGCGGCGCGCCGGGCGCCGACTCGTCGCAAGGGGCAGGGCCCGGTCAGGGCGGCGCGTCGTCGGGGCCGCGGCAGTCCGAGGGCGACGTGATCGACGCGGAAGTCGTGGACGAGGGGAAGAGCTGACGAGATTGAGCGAGATCGGGCGATTGTGATCTGGCGATCGCCGCGTCACGAGATCGCGACATCGCGAGATTGAGATGGATTTCTACATCATCCTCGGCGTTGAACGGGCGGCTGATGTCAACGACATCAAGCGCGCGTACAAGCGGCTGGCGCGGCGGTTCCATCCGGACATCAACCCGGGCGACCGGATGGCCGCGGCGCAGTTCCGTCAGATCGCCGAGGCGTACGAGACGCTCATCGATCCGGATCGGCGTCGGCAATACGACGCGAGCGGTCACGCGGTCGAGTCCGAAGCCCCGACCTACGGCTTCGAGGGCTTCGACTTCTCGGCGAGCGTGAGCGGCGACGCCGCGCCGACCTTCGGCGATCTGTTCGCCGACGTGATCCGCCAGCGCGACGCGCGGCAGGACGCCGCAGCCGCCAGCGGTGCGGATCTCCATCAGACGATCGACGTCGGTTTCGAAGACGCGATGCGCGGCGGCCAGCGCGCGCTGACGGTGACGCGCCAGGAGCGCTGCCGCACGTGTCAGGGACTGGGTCACGTGAACGTCTCGGAGAGCCGGTGCCGCGCGTGCCACGGCACGGGCGTCATGAAGTCCGCGCGCGGCCACATGGTGTTCTCGAGGCCGTGCGCGCAGTGCGGCGGCGCGGGCCGGGAACGCGCAACGGTGTGCGGCGCCTGCGACGGGCGGCAGGTCGAAGTGCGCACCGAATCGCTGACGCTGGATCTGCCGGGCGGCCTGGCCGACGGTACCCGCATCCGCGTGCCGGGCAAGGGACACGTCGGCAGGGACGGCGGGGACAACGGTGATCTCTACGTCACCGTCCGCGTCCAGCCCCATCCCGTGTTCCGGCGCGACGGCGACGATCTGCATGCCACCGTGCCGCTGGCCGTACACGAAGCGGCGCTCGGCGCGCGCATCGACGTGCCGACGCTCGAGGGTCCGGCGAAACTGCGCGTTCCGCCCGGGACGCAGTCGGGCCAGCGTTTCCGCATGCGCGAACGCGGGGCGCCGTCCGGCGCAGGGACGCCGCGGCGACCTGATCATCGAAGTCCGGCTCGTGCTGCCGAAGCTGCTCGACGAACGGTCGAAGGAATTGTTGCGGGAATTCGGCCGGATCAACGGCGAAGACGTCCGGAAGGAACTGGCGGAGCGCCGATGAAGGGACCCGGCAAGGCGTACTACATGATCAGCGCGGTGGCGCAGAAGTACAACATCCACCCGCAGACGCTCCGGCTGTACGAACGCGAGGGCCTCCTCAAGCCCTCGCGCACCGAGGGCAACACGCGCCTGTATTCCGACGAAGACCTCGAGCAGCTCGAGACCATCCTCTCGCTGACGCGCGACCTCGGCGTCAACCTGGCCGGCGTCGAAATCATCCTGAACATGCGCCGCAAGACCGAGCTGATGCAGAAGGAAGTCAACGAGTTCATGGAGTACGTGAAGCGCGAGCTCGCCCGCGGCCTCGACGATTGGGAACAGCGCCTGTCGACCGCGCTCGTGAAGTCGTCGCCGACCGATCTCGTCCGCACGACGCCGCCCGCGCCCGTCGAACCCGCCGCGCGCACCCGCAAGTAGCATCTGTCAAGCGAAGAGAAGTTTGTGAGCGGCAACTTCGAAGTTGTATAGTGACAACTTCGATCGCGGCTTCTGTCGGCTCACATGTCCTGCCCACTTTGCGATGACACCGGTTGGAAGCCGGCGGATGACACGGCGCCCGGCGTCAGGCGCGTTGTCCGTTGCGACTGCTGGCGGGAAAACGTCGGGCGCCAGCGCCTGCGCGACGCGAATATTCCGCGCCGGTACGAGCACTGCACGCTCGGCAATTTCACCGCCTACAACGAGTCGCTCCAGAAGGCCGTCACCCAGGCGCGTCGCGTCGCCGATGCGTTCCCGGTCGTGTCGAAGGGGCTCCTGCTCGAAGGGCAGCCGGGCGTCGGTAAGACGCACCTCGCGGTCGCGGTGCTGAAGCAGGCGATTCAGACCACGGGCGCGATGCGGCCTGTTTTACGACATCCGCGATCTGCTGAGGGTCATTCGCAGCACCTACGACCCGGCGATTCGCACGACGGAGCTCGAAGTCCTGCGTCCCGTCATGCGCGCCGATCTGCTCGTCCTTGACGATCTCGGCGCGGAGAAGACGTCCGAATGGGTGGAGGAGACGATGAACCTGATCGTCAACACCCGCTACAACGAACAGCGGCTGACGCTCTTCACGACGAATTACCAGGACATCCCCGACGAGACCGACCCGAACTCGCTGTTGTTCCGCATCGGGCACCGGATGCGGTCGCGGCTCCACGAGATGGCCGAGTTCGTCATTCTCGACGGCGCCGACTATCGCGAGCTTCCCGCCAACGGCGGCGAGGACGATCTGGTGGCGCTCTGGAAGACGCGCAAACGGACGCTCCCGTCGCCCCGCGGCAGCCGCCCGGTGCGCGCCCAGCTGCGCGACGGCAAAGGCGACCTGAAGTGGTCGGGCGGCCGCGCCGGGAGTTAGCATCGTCCGATGGCTCCTGAGTGGCGACCGCCGACTGCCGACTCGCGACCGCCGACTGCCGACTGCCGACTGTCGACTGCCGATCCGCCTCGGTCTCTACATCCACATCCCGTTCTGTTCCGCGATCTGCAACTACTGCAACTTCAATCGTGGTCTCTTCGACGCCCTGCAGAAAGCGCGGTACGTGCAGGCGCTTCTCGCAGAGATCACGCCGGGCGGGGGAGGCCGGCAAGGTCGTCGGCGCTGACACCATCTATTTCGGCGGCGGCACGCCGTCGCTGCTCGAACCCGCCGAGGTCGCGCGTATCATCGACGCCTGCCGCGAGGCGTTCGACGTCGCATCCGGACGCCGAAGTCACGCTCGAGGCGAATCCGGAAAGCGTGGACGAGGCGAGGCTCGCGGCGTTCCGGCACGCGGGCGTCAACCGGCTGAGTTTCGGCGTGCAGTCGTTCCGCGAGGAGGAACTCCGGCGCCTGTCTCGGCTGCATACGGTCGAACGCGCGACACTGGCTGTCAGCGAGGCCCGCCGCGCCGGCTTCGACAATCTCAGCCTCGATCTGATGATGTGGCTGCCCGAGCAGCGCGTCGACCAGTGGCTGCGAGTCGGTCGACGCGGCGATCGCGCTGGGGCCCGAGCACCTGTCGCTCTACCTGCTCGAGGTGTATCCGAACGCACCCCTCCGCGAGGACATGGCACGGGCCCGCTGGTCGCAGGCGCCCGACGACGACGCGGCGTCCATGTACATGGAGGCGATGGAGCGGCTCGAGGCGGCCGGCCTCGAACAGTACGAGATCTCCAACGTGGCGAAGCCCGGCCGGCGATCGCGCCACAATCTCAAGTACTGGACCGACGGCGAGTGGCTCGGGTTCGGGTGCGGGGCTCACACGACGAGGGACGGCGTGAGGACGAAGAATGTCTCCGCCACCGAAGACTACATCGCGTGCATCGCGGGCGGACGTTACGCCGGCGGTCGAAATCCGCCGGATGTCCGGCGACGAACGCCTCGGCGACGCTCTCTTCACGGGCCTGCGTCTTGCAGAGGGCGTGAACCTGGAGGCGATTCGCGAACGCTACGGCGTTGATGTCTGGCAGAGATACGGCGCCGAACTGGCCGATCACGTGGACGCCGGTCTGGTACGGCGCGAAGGAAACCGCCTCCGCCTGACACGCCAGGGCATGCTGCTGGCCCACGAGGTAATGGCTGTTTTCGTGTAACAGGAAGTACGTTACAGTAACCGCCTTTTGCGAAGGAGGCCGTGATGTTTCGAACCCCCGGGTTGCCGACTGCCAGGCCGGCATGTGTGGATTGTCCTTGGACTGATCGCCGGCGTGTTGTCGGCGGCCCGCTACAGGCGCAGCAGGCCGCAGCGCCCGCCCAGGCCGCACAAGCCGCTCCGACGACGCGCGTGTTTTCCGGCGATGCAGGGATGGTGCTCAACTTCATCAAGGCCGACAAGGTCGCCGATTTCGAGATGGTGGTGGCCAAGCTGAAGGAAGCGCTGGGCAAGAGCGCCAAGCCCGAGCGCAAGCAGCAGGCCACGAGCTGGAAGATTTTCAAGGCGGCTGAACCCGGCGCGGGCGGCAGCGTCCTCTACGTCTTTATCGTGGACCCGTCCGTCAAGGGCGCGGACTACAGCGTGGCGAACATCCTGGCCGAATCGTTCCCGCCCGAACAGGTCAACGAGATCTACAAGGCCTACGCCGGCGCGTACGCGACGGGACAGAACATCGTCAACCTGTCGCTCGTGTCGGATCTCGGGAAATAGCGCGGCGACGCTAGAACTTCAGATTCAGCCCCGCGTAGATGCGGTGCGCTGGCGATGCCAGCGCGCCGCTTCCCAGTTTGATGCCCCGATAGTCCACGCGCAGGCGCAGCGGGCCGGCGAGCGAGATTTTGACGCCGCCTCCGGTTCCGAACGCGAACCCGCTGTCCGTGCGCGCCCCGAGCGCTTCACTGTAGAAACCGGCGCCCGTTTCGAAATACGGCTGGAAGCCGCCGATGGCAACCGGGGTCTGCAGCAGAACGCTGCCCATGCCGAACTTCAGCGACGGCGCGCCGGTGCTCACGTCTTCGCCGGTGCTGGAATATTCGAACTCGAACCCGACGATCAGGAGACCGGCGCCGACCGCGAGGCCCGTGGTCGTGCGGTTCGTCGGGGTGGTGTTGACGCCGATGAAGCCCGTGATGTCCGCGAATGCGCGTGCCGGCATCGCGACGTGTCAGAAGCGCGACAATCAGTAACGTTTTCCTCATCTGTTTTTCACAGCCTTTCTGCCATCATACGGGAAGTGGATTTCCGGCTGACCGAAGAGCAGCAGCTGCTCAGGCGCACGGTTCGTGAGTTCGCCGAAGCCGAGATTGGGCCGCACGTCAGGGAGTGGGACGAGGCGCAGCACTTTCCGGCCGAACTGATCCCGAAGCTCGCCGAACTCGGGCTGCTGGGCATCCAGTGGCCCGAGGAGTACGGCGGCGCCGGCATGTCGGCCGTGGACTACTGCATCTGCATCGAAGAGCTGGCGCGCGTGGACCCGGGCGTCGCGCTGTCGGTTGCCGCGCACAACGGCCTGTGCTCCGCCCACATCGCCATGTTCGGGACGGAAGCCCAGAAGCAGGCATACCTGGTACCGTTGGCGCGCGGCGAAAAGCTCGGCGCCTGGGCACTGACGGAATCCAATTCCGGGAGCGATGCCGAGCGGCCTGCGCACGGCGGCCGCGCGCGACGGCGACGGACTGGGTGCTGAACGGCTCGAAGGCCTTCACGACCCACGGCGCGTCGGGCCACGTGTGCGTGGCGATGGCCGTCACCGACCGCGCCGCCGGGCCGAAGGGCATCTCCGCGTTCATCATCGAGCGCGGCACGCCGGGGATGACGGCCGGCAAGAAGGAAGACAAGCTGGGCATGCGCGCGAGCGAGACCAGCGAGGTGTTGTTCAGTGGCTGCCGGGTGGCGTCCGATCACCTCCTGGGCCAGGAAGGGCAGGGGTTCGTCAACGCCCTGCAGGTGCTCGACGCCGGGCGCATCGGCATCGCGGCGCTGTCGGTCGGCCTCGCGCAGGGCGCGTACGACGCCGCGCTGCGGTACGCCCGTGAGCGCACGGCGTTCGGCAAGACCATCAACCGCTTCCAGGCGATCCAGTGGAAGCTGGCGGACAGCGTGACGCGGATCGAGGCGGCGCGGCTGCTCACGTACCGCGCCGCGTTCCTGAAGGACTCCGGCAAGCGGTTGACGCTCGAGTCGTCGATGGCCAAGCTGTATGCGAGCGAGATCGCCGTGAAAGCCGCCGACGACTGCGTCCAGATTCACGGCGGCTACGGCTTCGTGAAGGACTACCCGGCTGAGAAATTCTTCCGCGACGTGAAGCTCACGACGATCGGCGAAGGCACGAGCGAAATCCAGCGGCTGGTCATCGCCCGGCAACTGCTCTCGTGACGCCGACGCTCGCCGAGCGCGTGCTGGCCGGAGAAGCGCGGGCCATCGCTCGCGCCATCTCGCTCATCGAAGACGACGAACCTGCCGCCGCCGACCTGATCCGGGCGCTGTTCGCGCACACCGGGCGCGCCTTCGTGGTCGGCGTGACCGGTCCGCCAGGCGCCGGCAAGAGCACGCTCGTCGACCGGCTGTGCGGCGAACTGCGCCGCGCCGGATCGACGGTCGGCGTCATCGCGGTCGATCCGAGTAGCCCGTTCACGGGCGGCGCGGTCCTCGGCGATCGCTTGCGAATGCAGTCGCACTCGGGAGACGACGGCGTGTTCATCCGCAGCATGGCGACGCGCGGCCATCTGGGCGGGCTCGCCCGCGCCACCGCCGACGCCGCCCTCGTGCTCGACGCCTCCGGCCGAGACATCGTCGTCATCGAAACAGTGGGAGTCGGCCAGGACGAGGTGGACATCGTCCGCACCGCCGACGTGTCGATCGTGACGCTGGTGCCCGGCACCGGAGACGACGTGCAGGCGCTCAAAGCCGGGCATCATGGAGATTGCCGACGTGTTCGTGGTCAACAAGGCGGACCGCGACGGCGCCGACCGGCTGGTGTCTGTCGGTCGAATCGAATCTCTCGCTGCACGCCTACGGCGCCGGCGACTGGCGGCCGCCGATCGTCAAGACAGTCGCGACGACCGGCGACGGCGTGCCGGCGTTGATGGCGGCGATCGCGCGGCTTTCGCGAGCACGCGAGGGACACCGAGCGTCCGCGGCGCCGCGCGCGCGCCGAGAGCCGGCTGCGTGAGATCGTGTCCGGGCGGCTGATGACCGACCTCGAACAGCGCGTGCTCGCGCCGGGCGAGCTGACGGCGATGGTGGACCGTGTCGCGGCGCGTGAACTCGATCCGTATACCGCGGCGGACCAACTGGTAGCGACGGGCCTTTGCTGGTTAGCGCGCGCCGATGTCCACCTTTGTACTAAAATGCTTCGCGTGTCTTCGTGTCTTTCGTGCCTTCGTGATGGACCCGCTCTGATATGAGAGCTGTCCTCGATCACGTCGGGATCGCCGTGAAAGATCTCGGCGGCGGCGCTGGCCTTCTATCGCGACGCCCTGGGCCTCGAGATCGAGGCGCCCGAAGAAGTCGCGGCGCAGCGCGTGCGCGCGCATTTCATTCCGGTCGGCGAGACGAAGGACTGGGGGCGGGGGCCCCCGGAGTGAAATTGGAACTCCTCGAAGCCACTGCACCGGACTCCGCAATCGCGAAGTACGTCGAAAAGCGAGGCCCGGGCCTGCATCACATCACGCTGCGGGTGGACGACATCGAGGCAGCACTGGCGCAGTTGAAGCGCGCGGCGACGAAGCTCGTCGACGAGGTGCCGCGCGCGGGCGCCGAACACGGGCTCGTCGCGTTCATCCACCCGTCGAGCGCGCATGGCGTACTGGTCGAACTGAAGCAGGGGGCCGACCGACCACCGGCCGCCGATCAGCAACGACCGGCATCGAGCGCGATCAGTCGCTACACGCTCGGCGATCTGGAGCTCATCTCGCTGTTCGACGGCTTCCTCCGGCTCGACGGCGGCGCGATGTTCGGCGTGGTCCCGAAGGCCCTCTGGGCGAAGCACGCGACGCCCGACGAGAAGAACCGTATCCTGCTGGCGATGCGGCCGCTCGTCGTGCGCGGCGCGCGGACGATGATCATCGATGCCGGCCTGGGCGGCAAGGAAGACCGAAAGTTCCACGAGATCTACGGCGTCGATCGGTCGCGCAACCTCGATCACACGCTGGCCGAGGCGGGGTTGACGCGCGACGACATCGACATCGTGCTGGCCACGCACCTGCACTTCGATCACGCCGGCGGCTTCACGGAGCGTGACGCATCGGGCCGCGTGCGGCCGTCCTTTCCGCGCGCGCAGTACGTCGTCCGGCGCGGCGAGTGGGAGGACGCGCGGCACACGAACGAACGAAATCGCGCGAGCTATCTCGCCGACAGCTTCGTTCCCCTCGCCGAGGCCGGCGTGCTGCAGCTGGTGGACGACGACCAGACAATCATGCCCGGCGTGAAAGTGCGGCGGACGGGCGGCCACACGATGCATCATCAGATGGCCATCATCGAGTCGGGCGGCCGGACGGCGGCGTTCGTCGCCGACCTCGTGCCGACCACCGCGCACCTGGCCGACCCGTGGATCATGGGCTTCGACCTGTACCCGATGGACACGCTGGCCTCGAAGAAGACGTTCTTCAAGGAAGCGATCGAGAAGGACATGCTGGTGTTCTTCGAACACGACCCCGCCGTGGCGGCGGGGCACATCAGAGAGGAGCAGGGAAAGCGCCGTGTCGTGCCGGCGCAGTCTCAACCATGACCCACGGCGACATCGGTATCGGCATCATTGGTGGCAGCGGTCTCTACGAGATGGCGGAGCTCACGGACCGCGAGGAGCGGACGGTCGCCACGCCCTTCGGTGAGCCGTCCGGGCCGTACGTGATCGGCACGCTGCGCGGCCAGCGCGTGGCGTTTCTGGCGCGCCACGGCATCGGGCACCGGTTGATGCCGTCGGAGCTCAATTTCCGGGCGAACATCTTCGGCTTCAAGGTGCTCGGCGTCGAGCGCCTGTTGTCGGCCAGCGCGGTCGGCAGCCTGAAGGAGGAGTACCGGCCGCTCGACATCCTCGTGCCCGACCAGTTCTTCGATCGCACGAAGGGGCGCATCAGCACGTTCTTCGGCCGCGGGCTCGTCGCGCACGTCGGCTTCGCGCACCCGTTCTGCGGGACGCTGTCGGCCATCGCCGCCGACGCCGTCGCGCACGTCGGCGCCACCGTGCACCGGGGCGGGACCTACGTCAACATGGAGGGGCCGCAGTTCTCGACGCTTGCCGAGTCGAGGCTGTACCGATCGTGGGGCATGGACGTCATCGGGATGACGAACCTGCAGGAGGCCAAGCTCGCGCGCGAGGCCGAGATCTGCTACACGACGCTGGCCCTGGTCACCGACTACGACTCCTGGCATCCGGACCACGATTCGGTCACGGTGGATCTGATTGTCGCGAACCTGACGCAGAACGCGAAGACAGCCCAGCAGGCGATCGCGGAGGCAGTGGGCCGGATCGCCGGCCCGCGCACCTGCGCGTGCAAGGACGCGCTCGCAACGGCTATCATTACGAGGCCCGAGCATATATCGGAGCAGACGAAGCGCGAATTGGGACCACTCATCGCGAAATACGTAAAGTAGGAAACAAACCAGGTAAAGGACGAACGCGATCACACACAGGGCAGATGCGATCGGACAAAGGACGATGTGCGATGGCGCAAGGGCTGAATGGCGCGATCGAGCGTGGGCCTTTGCGTCTATGGCGCGCAGCCCTTTGGAGACCGGGGCCGCCGGTCCTTTAGAAACCGTGACCGCCAGTCCTTTGGAAACCGTGACCGCCTGAGCACCTTGGAGACTTTCATCTCATGAAGATTATCGTGACCGGTTCGATTGCGTACGACTACCTGATGTCGTTCCCGGGCAAGTTCACCGAGCAGATCCTGCCGGAGCACCTGCACCGCCTGAGCGTGAGCTTCCTCGTCGATTCGATGGACAAGCGCCGCGGCGGCTGCGCGCCGAACATCGCCTACACACTCGCGCTTCTCGGCGAGAAGCCCTACCTGATGGCGACGGCCGGCGAGGACTTCGGCGACTACCGGCAGTGGCTCGAGGCGGCGGGCGTCGACACGTCCCTCTGCAAGCAGATCGGCGGCAAGTTTACCGCGTCATTTTTCTGCAGCACCGACACCGAGAACAACCAGATCGCGTCGTTCTACACGGGCGCGATGGCCGACGCGGGCCAGTTGTCGTTCCGCGGCGTCAAGGACGCGAAGCTCGCCATCATCTCGCCGAACGATCCCGGCGCCATGGTGTCGTACGCGGAGGAATGCCGGACGCTCAAGATCCCGTTCATCTTCGATCCCGGCCAGCAGTGCTCGCGCATGTCGGGCGACGAACTGAAGGACGGCATCAAGGGCGCTCACATCCTCATCTGCAACGACTACGAGTTCGAGCTGATCCGGCAGAAGACCGAGATGGGCGAGAAGGAAGTGCTCGAGCAGGCGGACATGCTGATCGTCACCAAGGGCGAGAAGGGGTGCTCGGTGATCACCAGGTCGGGCCAGGTCGACGTCGCCGCCGTCGCCCCGCGCAAGGTGGCGGACCCGACCGGCGTCGGTGACGCATTCCGCGGCGGGCTGCTGAAAGGGTTCGCGATGGGCCTGCCGGCCGGCGCTGCGGCGCGCATCGGCAGCGTCGCGGCAACCTACTGCCTCGAACACCTCGGTGGAACCTATCACTCCTACACGTGGGACGAGTTCGAGGAACGCTACCGCCAGCACTTCGGCGCGCTGGCGGCGGCCGTCGAGTAGCGTCCGGCTTCAGCCGGACGTCGCGGTCCCGCCGATCGACGCCAGGTAGTCCGCAAACCTCTCGTTATAGAGCGCGCCGGGGCGCTTCGCACGAATCCGTGCGAGGGCCTCGGCGCCCGACATCCCGAGTTCCGTCAGGATCAAGCCCGCCACCAGGCCCGACCGGTTGAAGCCCCCGCTGCAGTGAGTCAGCACGGTGTGGCCGTCGCGCACGAGCGACGCCGCGAGTTGCGCGATCGCCCGCAGTTTCGTCAGGCTCGGCAGCACGCGGTCGTCGTCGTCGAACGGGAAGTAAACGTAGAGGCAATGGTTCGCCTGCGTGGGGATGCAGAGATCCAGCCCGCCTTCGAGGTCGATGACGACATCCACGCCGCGCGAGGCCGCGACGTTCCACCGATGGATGGCAGCCGATATGAACAGCCGCCCGTCGTCGTCTATCTGGAAGAGATCCATTCCACAGAGTAGACGGAGCGTCAGCAGCGGCGGTTCGCACGCGGAGTGGACGCTACGTCACCTTGGTGCGGAAATACGCGATGGTTTCGACCAGGCCCTGTTCGAGCGCCACCTTCGGCTCCCATTTCAGCAGCGTGCGGGCGAGGGTGATGTCGGGACGCCGCTGCTTGGGGTCGTCGGTGGGCAGCGGCTTGTAGATGATGCGGCTCTTCGAGCCCGTCATCGTGATGATCGTGCGCGCGATCTCCTCGATCGTCATCTCGCGCGGGTTGCCGATGTTGATGGGACCGTGCTGGTCGGAGAGCATGAGCGCGATGATGCCTTCGACCAGATCCGTGATGTAGGTGAAGCTGCGCGTCTGCGTGCCGTCGCCGAAGACCGTGACGTCCTCGTTGCGCAGCGCCTGCGAGATGAACGCCGGCGCGGCGCGGCCGTCGTTGACGCGCATCCTCGGGCCGTACGTGTTGAAGATGCGGACGATCTTCGTGTTCACGCCGTGGTAGCGGTGGTAGGCGACCGTCATGGCCTCGGCGAACCGCTTGGCTTCGTCGTACACGCCGCGCGGGCCGATGGGGTTGACGTTGCCCCAGTACGTCTCCTTCTGCGGGTGCTCGAGCGGATCGCCGTACACCTCGGACGTCGACGCGAGCACGAACCGCGCGCCCTTGGCCTTGGCCAGGCCCGAGCGCCTTGTGGGTGCCGAGCGCGCCGACCTTCAGCGTCGGGATCGGCAGTTCCAGGTAGTCGATCGGGCTCGCCGGGCTCGCCCAGTGCAGGACGTAGTCGACCGGTCCGTCGACGTAGATGTAATTGGTGACGTCGTGCTTGATGAACGTGAAGTCGCGGTTCGCCAGGTGCGAGATGTTCGCCGTGTCGCCGGTCAGGAGGTTGTCGATGCCGATGACCGTGTAGTCGCGGTCGAGCAGGGTTTCGGCGAGGTGCGACCCGATGAAACCGGCCGCCCCGGTGATGACCACGCGAGGCTTAGTAGGCATGCTTGTGGAAGAAGCTCTTTGTGAGGGTCAGCCACATGATCTTGAGATCGAGGCTGACGGACCAGTTTTCGATGTAGTAGAGGTCGTACTCGATGCGCTTCTCGAGCGCCGTGTTGCCGCGCCAGCCGTTCACCTGCGCCCAGCCGGTCAACCCGGCCTTCACCTTGTGCCGGAGCATGTATTGCGGGATGCGGTGCTTGAACTGCTCCACGAAGTGCGGCCGCTCGGGGCGCGGGCCGACGATCGACATGTCGCCGCGCAGGACGTTCCACAACTGCGGCAGTTCGTCGATGTTCGACCGGCGAAGGAAACGCCCGAACGCGGTGACCCGCGGATCGTCCTGCTGCGTCCACACCGGGCCCGTGTCGCGCTCGGCGTCGTCCGTCATGGAGCGGAACTTCACGATCGTGAAGGACTTGCCGTCGAGGCCCATCCGTTCCTGGCGGTAGAAGACCGGGCCCTGTCGACGTGAGCCGGACGAGCGCCGCGACGAGCCCGAGCGGCAGCGTCAGCAGCATGAGGGCCAGACGCCGAAATCGCGACGTCGATCCCGCGTTTGACGACGCTGTTGAAGCCTTGCAGCGGGACGTCGTTGACGTTGATGACGGGCACGCCGTCGAGATCTTCGATCCGGGCCCGCAGCGCGATGACCTGCAGCAGATCGGGGACGACCTTGACGTCGATGCACTCGCGGCTGGTGGCCTCGATGAGCTCGATCATCTGCAGATGCTGATCCGGCGGAAGCGCGACATACAGATGATCGATCGGTCTCGCGCAGCGCGATCTGCGCCGCTTCGTCGATCGTGCCGAGCAGCGGCAGGCCGCGGTAGCCGAGGTGATCGCCCGCGGCGCGGTTGTCCACGAAGCCGACGATCTGGTAGCCGAGCTCGCGGTGCTCGATGATCTTGTCCGCCACGAGACGGCCCAGTTCGCCGGATCCGGCGATCAGGATCCGCTTCAGGCCCAGGCCGGCGCGCCACCGGCGCTCGAACGCCTCGCGCACCAGCTCGCGCAGCGCGAACGTGAACAGCGACGTTCAGGATCAGGAACAGGCCCCAGACGGCCTGCGACACCTCGTAGGCGCCGCGGACGTTGGGGGAGATGTAGGTCTGCACGTACAACGTCGCGATGATGCCGAACACGACCGCGAGGATCGTGCCGACGAAGACGGCAAAGAAGTCGTCCACGCGCGACCGCCCGCGGCGCAGCCGGTAAAGGCTCTGCAGGTGGAACCCGAGCGGGACGAGCACGGCGATGAACGGCAGCAGGTTGATGTACTGCCGCAGCGGGGGAACGCCCTTCGTGATCGGGATGAGGTTCGTGTGAAACCGGATCGTGTAGGCCAGCACGAACGCCGAAAGGCCGAGCAGCGCGTCGGAGACGACGTAGAACGTGACGAGGAGGCGGTTGTGCCGCTTGACCATGCCTACGCGTCCGCCGTGATCAGCGCGGCCATCTCGTCGACTGAACCGCTCGCGGCTGAAACGTTCGGCATGCCGGCGGATGAGCGCGGGATCGAATCGCCGGGCCATCGCGCGGCTGATGCCGTCGGCAAACGCCGGGGCCGAGGGATCGTCCACGAGGACGCCCGTTTCGTCTGCGACGACGGTTTCGAGCGCGCCGCCGCGTGCGAGCGCAACGACGGGGGAACCACAAGCCTGGGCTTCGACCGGCACGATGCCGAAGTCTTCCTCGCCGGGCAGCAGCGTCACGCTCGCGCCGCGATAGAGGTCACGCACCTCGGAGTCCGACCGCCGCCCGAGAAACAGCACGTCTCCGGTTGCGGCTCGTTCGAGCCGTGTCCGCTCCGGACCATCGCCGACGATCCTGAGCGGAACGCGCGCCAGCCGGCACGCCTCGATGGCGACCGCCACGCGCTTGTACGGGACGAGGGCCGACACGACGAGCGCATACCGGTTGGCGGCGGCAGCGGCGTTGTTTGCGGGCGTCATCGTCGCGGGGGAGAAATAGGCGGTATCGACGGGCGGATATACCACAGTCGCCTCGCGATTATAGTATCGGCGGATCCTGCCCGCAACATAGTGAGAAATAGCGACATAGCGGTCGGCCCGGCCCGCCGTGTCGCGGTCCCAGCGCGCCAGCCGCGCCATGGCCCGGCGCATGACGAAGCTCGCGGCCGTTCCGATGCGATCGGGGCCGAAATACGCGTCGAACTGATCCCAGGCGTAACGCATCGGCGTCAGGCAATAGCAGAGATGGCGGGCCCGCGCCGGCCGGATGACCGACTTTACGCAGCAGTGGCTGGTGCTGACGATCAGGTCGAACCCGTCGAAGTCGAATTGCTCGACGGCCGACGGAAAGAGCGGCAGATACATCCGGTAGAGCTGCTTCACGAAGGGCAGGCGCTGCACGAACGAAGTGTGCGGGCGCGCCCGTTCGATGGTGGGCGACACCGATCCGGGCACGTGAACCAGCGTGAAGACTTCCGCCTGCGGAAACCGCTCGCAGAGCGCGTCGAGGACCTTCTCGCCGCCGCGCATGCCGGTCAGCCAGTCGTGAACGAAGGCAATCCGCCTCGTCATGCGACCCGCCCGACCTGTTCGTAGATTTCATGCACGCGCCGCACCGAGGATTCCCACGAGAACTGGCTGGCACGGGCGAGGCCGAGGCGTTTGAGGTCCGCGCGCAGCCGCTGATCCGTCAGCACGCGATAGATGCCGTCGGCGATGGCGCGCGAGTCGTAGGGATCGACGAGGACCGCGGCGTCGCCGGCGACCTCGGGCAGCGACGAGACGTTCGACGTCACGACCGGCGTCCCGCTCGCCATGGCTTCGAGCGGCGGCAAGCCGAACCCTTCGTACAGCGACGGGAACACGAACACCCCGGCCAGCCGGTACAGCACGGCCAGCGTTTCGTCGGGCAGATATCCGAGAAATCGCACGTACTGGTGGAGTTGATGCCGGTGGACCGCGCGGCGGAGCGCCGCGTATCTCGAGATGTCATCGCCGATGAGCACGAGCTTGAGCCGGTCGAGACCGCGGTCGCGCACGAGGTGAAAGGCTTCGATCAATCGCTCGAGGTTCTTGTGCGGCTTCACGTTGCCGGCGTACAGCACGAACGGATCGTGGAGCTGGTAGCGTTCGCGGACGCGTACGACGTCTTCTTCCCGTGGCTCGACGCCGAATCGCTCGTCGTACGAGTTGTAGATCACGTCGATCTTCGACGGGGGCACGTCGACGAACCGCAGGATGTCGCGCTTGGAGCTCTCCGACACGGTGAGGACCCGCGTCGCGCTGCGCGCGGCCAGGGTGATCGACGTGCGCGCGTAGGCGAGCGACAGCCGGTTCGGCAGGTACTGCGGAAACATCAGGTGAATGCAGTCGTGAATCGTGACGACCGACTTGCAGCGCACGAGCGGCGGCAGCGTGTAGTGCGGCTCGTGAAAGAGCGTCACGCCCTCGCGCCGGATCGCCATCGGAATCTTGATCTGTTCGGCCAGCGAATACTTGCCGGCGGTTTCGGCGACGGTCCGGAAGTTCGTGCCGAGCGACGCCAGCGCCTCCCGATCGTCGGGCCGCCCGAAGACCACGTACTCGGTCTCGTGATCGATCCGCGCGAGCTGCCGAAGGAGGTTGCGGATGTAAGTGCCGATCCCGAAGTCGTGGAGTTTTCGGGCGTCGATGCCGATGCGCACGGCTCTAATGATATCTGGTCATCTCATCAGGCAATGACCAAATGACCAGATGACCAAATGACCAGATGTTCAGGGGTGCCAGCCGGCGTAGTCGAGGCGGTACTTCTTCAGGACGTCGCGGCGGACGCCGGGGTAGACGTCGGCCCGCCGGGCCGCTTCGTCCGCCGCAACCACGCCTGCGCGAATCTCGTTGGCCTGCTGCTGCGCATCGGCGAACGCGTTCGAGCAGCCCTCGAGCAGGGCGCCGTGCATGGCCCGCGGATCGAACAGCGCGAACCACTCGCGGTCGTAGCCGCCCCCGACCGGCCCTCGGTAGCAGGACGACCTGAAACGCCGCCAGTAGTCATCCATCGCATCCGCCCGCCGGGCCAGCCGGGCGATGATCTGATCATAGGCGGACGTCGAGCGCTCCCTCGCCGTATCCGGGTCAGACGCCGGCCGGGCATTGAGCGTCTGGTTGAGGCTCGACGCCGGCGTCGCGCTGGTCAATGCCGTGTGCTGCCCGCTCAGTAGTTCCCGCACGTGATCGACCGAGACGGCAAACGAGATCCCCTGCGCTTGCGCGATGCCCATCGTGTTGATCCCGATGACGTTGCCCGCGCGGTCCACGAGCGGTCCGCCGCTGTTGCCCGGGTTGATGGCCGCGTCCGTCTGGATGAGCGTCACGCTGCCGGCCTGCCGGACGCCGCTCACGATCCCCCGCGTGACCGTATTCTGCAGAACGCCGAGGGCGGATCCGATGGCGACCACCTCCTGGCCCGACCGGACGCTCGCGGCCGATCCGAGTGAAGCAACGGGCTGTTCGGCGAGCGGCGCCGAGAGCTTCAGCAGCGCGAGATCGAGATCGCGGGCGATAGTATCCACGCGCGCCCTCAGGGTATCGCCCGGAGGCTCGCCGGACGCGAAACGTGAGGTCCGAGCCCGCGACGTGCGCGTTGGTGACGATCGTGTCCGGCCGGACGAAGACACCGCTGCCGCTGCCGGTGGACGTTTCGATGACGACCACTGTCGGACTGATCCGGGCGACGAGATCTTCGAGCGGCACGGCGGTGTCGGAGGCGGGCGCGGCCGGCGCCGGGGCGGCGGCGGGAACAGGCGGTATGGGAGCGGCTGCCAGCGAAGCCGGGTCCGGCTCCAAACTGTTCGCCTCGGCGACGGCGCGCGCGACGATCGCCGGGGGCCGCTCCGCGCTCGGCTTTCGAACCGCAATCGCGGCGGGTGCCGGCTCCGGCGCCGATCGGGCGTAGAAGACCGCACCGGCCGTCGCGGCCGCAGCCACCAGCACCGCGGCGGCCATTTTCGCCATGAAAACGCCGTGGCTCTGCGTCGGTGTATCGGCCGTGGCCGTGTCGGCATCGCGGCGTACGCGGCCACATCTGCACTGGCTGACATGGCCCGGCACACGTCGGCTGCAGGCGGGGCATGTCCAGGTGGCTCCGTTCGAGGCGCTCATGGAAGTTGCCCCCTATGTATCGGCTCCCCGGAGGAGCAGATACAGGCGGAGCAGCGGCACCCAGGCGGGGTGGTGTTTCGCGTAAAAGGCCAGCTGGCTGCGGCGATACGCGCGCGATGTGGCGCCCGCCGCAGCTTTGACCGACTGGCCGCGCAGGTGGACCACTTCGACGCCGGGCACGAACATCACGCGCCGGCCGCGCGCGCGAATCGCGGCGCAGAAGTCCACGTCTTCGAGGTACATGAAGTAGCGCTCGTCGAGCAGCCCCGCGGCCTCGGCGTCGCGGCGCCGCACCAGAAGGCACGCCCCGCTCACCCAATCCGGGAACTGTTGCTTCCTCGTCGCTGCATCGATGCCGGTCGCGTGCTTCTGCCGGAGCTCGTTGAGCGGACCCACCATGCGGCCGAACGACAATTCCGCGCGCCCGCCGGCGTCCACGAGGCGGGGCCCCACGACTGCGACGTCAGGGTGAAGATCGAAGACGTCGAGCAGGCGATCGATGGCCCCGGCCGGCACGATCGTGTCGCTGTTGAGGAGCAGCAGGTTCACGCCGGTGCTGGCCCGGATGCCGATGTTCGTCCCGCGCGCAAATCCCAGGTTGCTGCCCGCGTCGATGACCCTGACGCCGGGTCGCCGCCGCGCCGCATCGGCGCTGCCGTCCGACGAAGCGTTGTCGACGACGATCACTTCGTGGCTGCGCGCGGGCGGCGTGTCGTGCAGCGCCTGCAGGCAGCATTCGAGATCGGCGCGGGCGTTGAACGAGACGATGACGATCGGATAGATCCACGGCCGAGATCACATCCCCGCCGACTGTTCGATCGCGGCAAGCGTCTCGCGCGCAGCGACAGGCCAGCTGTATCGGGCCAGCACGTCGGGCGCAGCCGACAGCAGCCGCGCGCGCGTTGGCTCGTCGAACAGGAGCAGTTCGAGTGCTCGCGTAATCGTCTTCTGTCCCAGCACGACGTACAACGCGGCGGCGCCGCAGCTTTCGCGGGCGACCGGCGTATCCAGCAGGACCGGTGGAACGCCCGCCGCGAGCGCCTCGAGCGGCGTCAGGCCGAGGCCCTCGTATTCCGACAGGAATGCGAAGGCACGAGCCCGCGCATACAGCTCGCCCAGTTGTGCGTCCGACACGTAGCGGTGCCAGCGGATCCGGTCGCCGGCGTCCTCGGCGGCTATCGCGCCGCTGACGTCTTCACGGGGAAAGCTGCGATTGTCGCCGGCGAGATCGAGGGACGCGTCCGGATGCCGCCGCGCCACCGCGCCAAACGCCCGCACGAGATCCACGACATGCCGCCGGTTGAAGATCGACCCGACGTAGAGAACGCGCGGCTCTCGTTCGCGAGACGCCGCTTGCGGGATTCGACGCTCCGGGATGCCGGGTGGGATGACGCGAATGCGAGCATCGGGCACACCCAGGTGCTCGACGATTTCCCGGCGCGAAAACTCCGAGATGGTGATCACCGTCTGTGCGTTCGTGGCCGATTGGCGGGACAGCCACCGCAGCCGGATGCCCTCACGCATGCGATACCACTCCGGGTGGGCGGCGAACGACACGTCGTGGATCGCGACGACCGTGGGCGTTCTCAACGCAAGCGGGGCCGAATACTGCGGCGCGAAGAACACGTCCAGGTGATCGGCGGCCGCCACACGCGGCACCTGGACCTGTTCCCAGAACGTTCCGCCGGAGCCAGGCACCAGCCGCGTCATGAACCGCCGGGCGTCCAGGCCGGCCGTCGAATCCGCCGCTTCGGGCAGATACAGCACGAACTCGTGTTTCGTGGCTCGTGACTCGCGGCTCGTGGCCCATTCGTGAAGCAAGCCGGACAGATAGCGGCCGACGCCGGTCTGCCGGCCGCACAACTGCCGCGCGTCTATGCCGATGCGCATCGCTTGTGCTCGATCGCCGCGTGGTACACGTCGCTGACCAGCCTGGCGGTCGCGGCCCACTGGAACTCGCGCGCTCTCGCCAGACCCTTCGACGCGCAGCCGGCGGCAAACTCATCGTCCGTGAGGATCTTTTCGATCGCGGCGGCGAGATCTTCCGGACTCTCCGGATCGATCAGCGGTCCGGCGCCGCCGACCACTTCCGGCAGCGCCCCGCGATTCGCCGCGACGACGGGCACGCCGGTCGCCATGGCTTCGAGAACCGGCAGCCCGAACCCCTCGTCGAGCGATGGCAGCACGAGCAGCCGCGCGCCTTCGTACAGACGAGCGGCGGCGGTCGGCGTCCACGTAGCCGAGGTGGCGGACCGCACCGCGAAGCGGTGGGTGTTTGAGACGGTCCAGCCACGGCCGCGCCGCGGGCGTGGCCTTGCCGGCCAGAACCAGTTCAGGAAGGTGACTCCCCGTAGCGTCCGGCTTGAGCCGGACGACTCAATAGCTGCTCGTACGCGTCGAGCAATGTCCCGACGTTCTTGCGCGGCTCGATCGTGCCCATGAACAACAGATATCCGGGCTTCGGCGACGCCTGCCTCGGCGGCCATGCCGGAGCGCCGGGCGGGCAGAGCGCGATCTTCTCCGGCGGGACGTCCAGCCGCCGGGCCACTTCCCGCGCAGCGTATCGCGACGAGACGACGATGCGATCGGCGTGCGCCGCGTGGGCGTGGACGAGCGCGGGGTAGTCGCGGCGGACGTCAGCCCGCGAGACGTCGGTGCTGTCGAGAAAACTGAGATCGTGAATAGTGACGACCTGGGCGGCGGATCGCGACGGCAACAGCAGCGGGTGGGGCGAGTGCGTCACGTCGAAGGCACGACCCGTCAGCGTTTCTGCGCCGGGCCATGCCAGGCGGTGCCAGAGAAGATTCAGCAGCCTGACGGGTACCCGTCGATCGACGGCCGTCACCCCCCGCAGGTCGGGGTCGTCGAGCCGCAGGCGGTCGCGCCATGAGCTCGAAAAGATGGTCAGATCCAACGTCGTCGTATCCGCCAGCGCCCTGACGAGCTCGTGCGTATATTCGCCGACACCGGTCCGCTCGCGCAGGGCCGGCCGGTAGTCGATCAGGACGCGCACTTGTTTAAGTCTTTCCGCCTCAGTATCTTATTGTGAAATGAAAATCGCTGTCGTGGGAACAGGGTACGTCGGACTGGTTCTCGGGGCCTGCCTTGCCGAAAACGGCAACACGGTCGCATGCGTGGACAAGGACGCTGACAAGGTCGCGACGCTGCGAAAGGGCAGAGTCCCGATCTACGAGCCCGGCCTCGAGGAAATGGTCCGGCGCAATCACACCGAAGAACGGTTGAGTTTTACGACCGAACTGCCGGCCGCCGTCCAGGCCGCCGAAATCGTGTTCATCGCCGTCGGAACACCGCAGGGCGAGGACGGCTCGGCCGACCTGACGCACGTCCTGGACGTGGCCGTCGCGATCGGCCGCGCGATGAGCAAATACACCGTCGTCGTGGACAAGAGCACCGTCCCCGTCGGCACGGCGAAACGTGTTCAGGCCGTCATTGCCAAAGAGACGACGCAGCCGTTCAGCGTCGTCAGCAACCCCGAGTTCCTCAAGCAGGGCGCCGCGGTCGAGGACTTCATGAAGCCCGATCGGGTTGTCATCGGCGTCGACCCCGACGACGACCGGGCAAGCGCGCTGATGAGGGAGCTTTACGGGCCGTTCACGCGGACCGGCGCGCCGATCATGATGATGGATACCGCGAGTGCGGAGCTCTGCAAGTACGCCGCGAACTCGATTCTCGCCTCGCGCATTTCCTTCATGAACGAAGTGGCGAACATGTGCGAGCTCGTCGGCGCGGACGTCGATCAGGTGCGCAGGGCCATCGGGGCCGACCGCCGAATCGGATCGTCATTCCTCTTTCCCGGCGTCGGTTATGGCGGCAGCTGCTTTCCCAAGGACGTCAAGGCGCTGATCAAGTCCGCCCGCGATCACGGATACGACTTCAAGATCCTGCACGCGGTCGAGGCGGCGAACTTCGCGCAGAAACAGCGCCTCGTCGCGAAGATGCGCGCATACTTCGGCAGCCTGAAGGGGAAGGAGATCGCGGTCTGGGGACTGGCGTTCAAGCCGCGCACGGATGACATGCGGGAAGCGCCGGCGATCGTGATCATCGAAGGCCTGCTCGCTGAGGGTGCCAGTGTTCGCGCGTACGACCCGGAGGCGACAAGGACAGCGCGCAATGTGTTCGGCGACCGGATCACGTTCTGCGACAAGAGCTACGATGCGCTGGCCGGCGCCGACGCCCTCGCCGTCGTCACCGAGTGGAACACGTTCCGCGAGCCGGACTTCGCGAAGATGCGGGAGTTGATGCGGGCGCCCGTCGTGTTCGACGGCCGCAATATCTATTCACCCGAGAACATGCGCGGACTCGGCTTCACCTATTTCTCCATTGGCCGGTAATCCGCGGACGGTCCTCGTAACCGGGGGAGCCGGTTACATCGGCAGCCATGCGGCCAAAGCCCTGTCGCGGGCAGGCTACCGGGTCGTCGTGCTGGACAACCTGGTCGCCGGGCATCGCGAAGCCGTCAAGTACGGGGAGTTCGTCGAAGCGGACATCGCCGACGTCGCCGCCGTCGGCGCGGCCCTCGATCGCTACGACGTGGGTGCCGTCATGCACTTCGCCGCGTATCTCGACGTGGGCGAGTCGGTGCGTCAGCCGATCAAGTATTATCGCAACAACGTGGTGGGCGCCCTCAGCCTGCTCGAGGCGATGGCCGGCCGTTCGGTGTCCCGCCTGGTGTTCTCCTCGACGTGCGCGACGTACGGCGAACCGCTGGCGACGCCCATCGACGAGTCGCACCCGCAGCGGCCGATCAACGCCTACGGTGAAACGAAGCTCGCGATCGAGCGCGCGTTCCCGCATTTCGAACAGGCGTACGGCATCCATACCGTCGCGCTCCGGTACTTCAACGCCGCAGGGGCGGACCCCGACGGTGAAATCGGCGAAGACCACGCGCCCGAAATCCACATCATCCCCCGCGCGATCGACGCCGCCACGGGCGGGCCCGGTCTGCAGATCTTCGGCGACGACTACCCGACGCCAGACGGCACCTGCCTGCGCGACTACGTTCACGTGACCGATCTGGCGGACGCGCACGTGCGCGCCCTCGAGGAGGTCGCCGGGTCGGGACGTTCGGCCGCGTATAACCTCGGCACGGGTGTGCCGCGCTCGGTTCGCGAGGTGATTGACGCCGTGTCCCGCGTCACCGGGCGCGCGGTGCCGTGGACGCTGGCGCCCCGGCGGCCGGGAGATCCGGCGGCGTTGTACGCGCGAGCCGACAAGGCGCGCGTGGAACTCGGGTGGACGCCGCGCTTTTCCGATCTCGATGCGATTGTCCGCACGGCCTGGGGCTGGCACCGGACGCACCCGCGCGGCTATTCCGGTTCATGACGCGACAGCCCGCGGCCCCGCTGATCGATCCGCTCCTGTCCGTCGTGATGCCTGCCTACAACGAGCGCGACACGATCGACGAAATTATCCGCCGCGTGCTCGCCGTGCCGATCAGGCTCGAGCTCATCGTCGTCGACGACTGCTCGACCGACGGCACGCGCGATCAGTTGCAGGCGCTGCAGCGCGAGCTGGGTTTCACGCTGATTCTGCAGGCGGTCAACGGCGGCAAGGGCGCCGCGCTGAGGACCGGATTCGCGAAGGTCAGCGGCGAGATCGTGATCATCCAGGATGCCGATCTGGAGTACTCGCCGGAGGAGTATCCTTCGCTCATCGAGCTTATCTGCACGGGCCGGGCGGACGTCGTGTACGGCTCGCGTTTTCTCGGCCGACACCGCGTGTTCCTGTTCACCCACTACGCGGGCAACCGCGTGCTCACGCTGCTGACGAACGTCCTGTACAACACCATGCTGACGGACATGGAGACGTGCTTCAAGGTGATGCGGGCAGAGGTGCTGCGGTCGATGACGCTCAGGTCGAACCGGTTCGGCATCGAGCCGGAGCTGACGGCGAAGATCTTCAAGCGCGGCTACCGCGTGTACGAAATCCCTATCACCTACGACGGTCGCGGGTACAGTGAAGGCAAGAAGATCACCTGGCGGGACGGTGTCGTGGCTATCTGGACGCTGCTGAAGTACCGATTCACCGAGTGACTGAACATCCCCTCAGGCGCCTCTTCGAGTACACGCGGCCGTACCGGGGACGCTTGTACGTCGCCGGGGTCGCGATGGTGCTGTATGCGGCCGGCACGGCTGGCCTGGCGATCATCATCCGGCCGATCATCGACAAGACGCTGCCGAGCGAGGAAAACCTCTCCCTCATGGCGTGGGGGATCGTCGGGATCTACCTCGTCAAGGGCGTCGGCTCCTACGTGTCGTCGTACCTGACGACCAACGTCGGGCAGCGGGTCGTGATGGACCTGCGCAACGCGCTCTACCGCCACATCCTCGGCCAGTCGGCGGGCTTCTTCGCGCAGCGGACGACGGGGCAGCTGATGTCGCGCATCAGCAACGATGTCGGCCAGGTGCAGCAGGTCGTCTCGGACACGATCGCGGACCTCGCGCGCGAGACACTGACCCTCGTCGGATGCGCCGTCTGGCTGTTCTATCTCGACGCGAGGCTGACGATCGTCTGCATGACCGGCGCGCCGATCATCGTGTATCCGCTGGTGCGGCTCGGGCAGCGTGTGCGCCGCACGACCCGGCGCAGCCAGGAAGCGCTCGAGCAGCTCTCGCACATCAGCGCCGAGGCGTTCACCGGGCACCGGATCGTGAAGGCCTTCGGCACCGAAGCGCACGAGGGCGAGAAGTTCAGCAAGGCCGGCTACAACCTGTTCCGCACCAACATGAAAGTGACGGCCGCGCTCTCGAGCCTGCCGCCGCTCATGGAACTGCTCGGCGGCGTGGGCATGGCCATCGCGCTCATCATCGGCAGCCGGGCGGTGGCGTCGAAAGCGATGACGTCCGGCGACTTCTTCTCGTTCATGGCGGCCGTGATGCTGATGTACGGCCCCGCGAAGAAACTCAGCCGGGTCAACGCCGACATCCAGCAGGCCATTGCCGCGTCCGAGCGGATTTTCGAGATGCTCGACACTCACACCGAGGTGACGGAACGGGCGGGTGCCCCGGCGCTGGCCAGCTTCCGGAGCGCAATCGAGTTCCGCGACGTGGGATTTGGCTACGACGATGGCCCCGGGCGGATCCTGCGGGGGGTATCGTTCCGGGTGACGGCCGGCCAGCTGATCGCGATTGTCGGCCGCAGCGGCGCCGGCAAGACGACGCTCGTCAACCTCCTGCCGCGGTTTTACGACGTCACGACCGGATCGATTGTCATCGACGGCACCGATATCCGCGAAGTGTCCCTGGCCTCGCTGCGATCGCAGATCGGAATCGTCACGCAGGAGACCGTGCTGTTCGACGACACGATCGCGAACAACATCGCGTACGGGACGTACGGGTCGCATGGCACCCCCGGCGTGTCGAAGGAGGCGATCGTCGCCGCGGCGCAGGCCGCCAACGCCCACGGGTTCATCGGCGCGCTCCCGCACGGCTACGAGACGATGATCGGCGAGCGGGGACAGCGCTTATCAGGCGGGCAGCGCCAGCGGCTGGCGATCGCGCGCGCGCTGCTCAAGAACGCGCCGATCCTCGTGCTCGACGAGGCGACGTCCGCGCTCGATTCGGAATCGGAGCAGCTGGTGCAGGAAGCCCTGGCCAACCTGATGATGAACCGGACCTCGTTCGTGATCGCGCATCGCCTGTCCACGATCCAGCGTGCCGACGCCATCATCGTGCTCGAGCACGGCCACATCGTCGAGGTCGGCCGGCACGACGAGCTGCTGGCGCGAGCGGACGGCGCCTACGCGTCGCTCTACCAGATGCAGCTCCTCGAGAGCCGCAAAGGCGAACGGAGGATGGTGCCCTCGTGATCAAGTCCATGACCGGGTTTTCGTCGATCACGCGCGAGGACGACCGCGCGACGGTCGCGGTCACCATCCGGTCGGTGAACCACCGGTATCTCGATCTCCAACTCCGGGTGCCGCAGGCGCTGGCGGCGATCGAGAGCGACGTGCGCACGCTGGTGGGGAAGCACGTCGCGCGGGGCCGCGTCGAGGTGGCGCTGTCGTTTCAGCTGCGGCAGGTGCCGTCGGTCGACGTGGAGTTCAACGAGACATTTGCCGCGGCGCTCGAGCTCGCGATCGACAAGGCGCGGGAGCGCGGGCTGGTGACGGGGACACTGACGCCCGGCGACCTGCTCAGGCTGCCGCAGGCCCTCACCATCCGCGATCGCCCGATCGAGGCCGACGAGGCGGCGCGGGACGAACTGGCCGCGCGCGCCCTCGGCGCCGTCGGCGAAGCGCTGGCCGACCTCGACGAGATGCGCGTGCGCGAAGGCGGCCATCTCCGCGCGGATCTCGATCAGCGGCGGACGTTCGTCGCGGACCTCGTCGAGCGCGTGGCCGTCGCCGCCGACGAAGGGCGCGCGGCGATGGAGACCCGGCTGCACGAGCGCGTGCGCGAGCTGAGAACGCAACTGCAGGCCGACGAGACCGCCGTCGCGCAGGAGATCGTGCGCAGCGCTGCGCGATCTGACATCAGCGAGGAAATCGCGCGCTTCCGCGGCCATGTCAGCCACTGGGTCACGCTGTCCGACAGCGCCGAGCCGTGCGGGCGCAAGCTCGATTTCCTGCTGCAGGAGATGAACCGCGAGGTGAACACCATGGGGTCGAAGGCCGACGGGCTGCGGGTGTCGGAACTCATCATCGCGGCGAAGGCCGAACTCGAGAAGATGCGTGAACAGGTCCAGAATGTCGAGTAAAATGGCGGTATTCCTATGATTGACCGCTCCAAACTGCCTAATTCATTCGAGTTCGTCGTAACGGCCGGCGCCCGCGCGCGCCAACTGCTCGCCGGATCCACGCCGCGCGTCAGCGTCGGCGAGCACAAGAAGACAACCGTCGCCCAGAAGGAAGTCATCAGCAAGGCCGTCGAAAAAATCGAAGGGGACGGCAAACCGGTTCCCGAGTAATGCTCATCGCCCTCGGCGTCACCGGCGGCATCGGCGCGTACAAGGCCGTCGAGGTCGCACGCGGCCTGCAGAAGCGCGGCCACGAGGTGGTCGCCGTGATGACGGCGTCGGCCACGCGGTTTGTCGGAGCCGTCACGTTCGAGGCCATCACCAGACGCCGGGTCATCACCGATCAGTTCGAAGCGGGCGCGAACTCGGACATCGAGCATATCGCGCTCGCGTCCACCATCGATCTCCTGCTCATCGCGCCGGCGACCGCCAACATCCTCGGCAAGCTCGCCAACGGCATCGCCGACGATTTCCTCTCCACGCTGTATGTCGCGACGCGTGCGCCCGTGCTCGTCGCGCCGGCGATGAACACGCAGATGTTCGCGCACGAGGCCGTGCGGCGGAATCTCGATACGCTCGCGGCGCGCGGCGTGCGGTTCGTCGAGCCGGGCGAAGGCTACCTGGCGTGCGGATGGATCGGCAAGGGCCGGCTCGCCGAACCCGACGAGATCGTCGCGGCCGCCGAGTCGATGCTGGTGCCTGACGGTCCGCTCAAGGGGCAGCGCATCCTGGTCACCGCGGGGCCGACGTACGAAGACGTGGACCCGGTCCGCTACATCGGGAATCGCTCCTCCGGCCGCATGGGGTTCGCGATCGCGGCCGAGGCGGCGCGCCGCGGAGCCGAGGTGACCCTCGTCGCCGGTCCCACCTCCGTCGAGCCGCCGAATGTTCGGGAAATCGTCCGCGTGCGCAGCGCGGCGGAGATGCACGCGGCCGTGATGGCGCGCGCGGATCGTTCGGACGTTGTCGTCATGGCGGCGGCCGTCGCCGACTACACGCCCGCGCAGCGCGCGCCGCAGAAAGTCGTCAAGCGCGACGACACGCTGACGCTGGTGCTGACGAAGACCCCCGACATTCTCGGCGACCTCGGGCATCGGCGCCTGACGGCAGGAAACGGCCCGCTGCTGGTCGGGTTCGCGGCGGAGACCGAGAATCTCGTGGCTCGCGCGACGGCCAAACGCGAGCGGAAGCACGCCGACCTGATCGTCGCCAACGACGTGTCCGCGCCCGACGCCGGATTCGACGTCGACGCGAACGCCGTGACGATCATCGGGCCTGACGGCGCGGAGCCGGTGCCGCTGCAGAGCAAGACGCGCATCGCCGCGGTCATCCTCGACCGCGTGGAACGTCTCGTCGCGTCGCGCGAGATCGCCAGGACTTCACATTCGTGAATGGGTCCGCGCGTAGCGTCCGGCTTCAGCCGGACGTCGCCGTCCGCCTGAAGGCGGACGCGACGATCGTCAAAGGAACCCATGGACAAGAACCAGCTTGAAGACCATCTTCGCTTCGCCCGGGAGCTCGGCGTCGCCGGCGTCAGCCGCGATCCGGCCTGGCGGGCGCGATCGGTGGAACCCGCTCCGCCCGCGTTGCGGCCGCCCGCCGCACCGCGCGCCGAGGTGCGGCCGGTGACGATTGCCCTCACGCCGGTCGAGGGCCTCGCGGCGATCCGCGCCGAAATCGGCGACTGCACCCGCTGCAAGCTCCATACGCTCGGACGCACGCAGGTCGTGTTCGGCGTCGGCAATCCCGAAGCGGATCTGATGTTTGTCGGCGAGGCCCCGGGACGCGACGAAGACCTGCAGGGCTATCCGTTCGTCGGCCGCGCGGGGCAGCTCCTGACCAAGATCATCGAGGCCATCGCGCTCACGCGCGAGGACGTCTACATCGCCAACGTCATCAAGTGCCGCCCGCCCGAGAACCGCAACCCGGAACCGGACGAAGTCGAAACGTGCGAGCCGTTCCTCTTCCGGCAAATCGACGTCATCAAGCCGAAGGTCATCGTCGCCCTCGGCAAGTTCGGCGCGCAGGCGCTCCTGAAGACGCTCGATCCGATTTCGCGGCTCCGCGGCCGCGTGTTCGACTACCGCGGCGCGAAGCTGATCCCGACGTTTCATCCGGCGTACCTGCTGCGGAACCCGTCTTCGAAGCGCGAAGTCTGGGAAGATATGAAGCTGGTCCGCAAGCTCCTCGCGGATACTTAGGGGTGGGTTGCCCTGGCGGGCCTGAAGGCCTGCACCACATCCGAACGCTGTGACCCACCCTGTCATTCGTCGGTTCTAAGTTCCAGGCTGTGCTCATCCACGTCGCCGTTCCTGTCCCATCGCTGGGTCTCCTGACGTATCGCGTCCCGGAGAACCTGCCGCGCCCGCCGGTGGGCGCGAGAGTCGTCGTGCCCCTCGGATCACGAATCGTCACAGGTATCGTGATGGACGATGCGCCCGAGACGACGCTCGCGGCCGGCGACGTGAAGCTGGTTCAACAAGTTCTCGACCAGCATGCGTTCGTGCCGGCCGAAGTCGTCGAGCTGGCGCGCTGGACGGCCGAGTACTACGCCGCCGGCCCGGGCGACACGATTACCGCGGTCCTCCCGCCCAAGGCGCGGGGCGGCCGCGCCGACGCGCACAAGACGATGCGCGTGGCCACGGCGACGGTGGCGGGGCTCGAAGGCCTTGCGGCGGGCACGCTGAAGGGGAGGCAACTCGACGCGATGGAACTGCTCGCCGGCGCCCCCTCTGGCCTTGCGACGACCGAGCTTGCGGAGCGAGGCATCACCGCCGACGTCGTCTCGCGTCTCGTCCGCGGCGGACTCGTCAGCATCCGGCAGGAGCGCGTCGATCGCGATCCGTTCGACACGTCGTCGATCGAGGTGACTGCCTCCGATCCGGACCGGCGCCTGACGCACGAACAGGACGCGGCGCTCAAGCGCCTGCGGGCGCTGGCCGATTCTCAGACGTTTCACGTCGCGCTCGTTCATGGCGTGACGGGCAGCGGCAAGACCGAGGTATACCTGCGGCTGGCGGCGTCCGTGCGCGACGCCGGGCGGCGCGTGCTGATGCTCGTGCCGGAGATCGCGCTCACGCCGGCCATGGTCGCGCAGTTCAGGGGCGCGTTCGGCGAGCGCGTGGCCGTGCAGCACAGCGCGCTCTCCGACGGCGAGCGCCACGACCAGTGGCAGCGCATCCGGCGCGGCGACATCGACATCGTCGTCGGCACGCGGTCGGCCGTCTTCGCGCCGCTCGAGCGCGTCGGGCTGATCATCGTGGACGAGGAGCACGACGGATCGTACAAGCAGGAGGAAAGCCCGCGCTATCACGGCCGCGACGTGGCGATCGTCCGCGGGCAGCGCGCGGGCGCGCTGGTCCTCCTCGGGTCGGCGACGCCGTCCATGGAGAGCGGCTACAACGCCAGCACCGGCCGGTACGAGCGCGTTGTTCTGGAGCGGCGTGTGCTCGATCGGCCGCTGGCGTCCGTGAAGATCGTGGACATGCGCGAAGAGTTCGCCGCAGAAGGGCCGGACCTGGTGCTGAGCCGCGCGCTCAGCCAGGCCCTCGCGCTCCGCCTCGAGCGGGGCGAGCAGGCCCTCGTGCTGCTCAACCGCCGGGGCTTTGCCACCGCCGTCTTCTGCCGCCAGTGCGCGGGCACGATGGAGTGTCCGAACTGCAGCGTGTCGCTGGTCGTGCACGGCGAGGGCGTCTCGCGGCGCGCACGCTGCCATTACTGCAACTACACCGCGCGCGTGCCGGCCGTCTGCACGCTTTGCGCCGGCCCGTTTCTGGACCAGACAGGCTTCGGCACCGAGCGCGTGGAGGTCGAGGTGCGGAAGGCGTGTCCCGGCGCGAGGGTCGCCCGGCTCGATCGCGACGCCATCCGCCGAAAGGGCTCCCTGACGACGCTGCTCGGGAAGTTTGCGGCCGGCGAGATCGACGTGCTGGTCGGCACGCAGATGATCGCGAAGGGGCATGATTTCCCGCGCGTGACGCTCGTCGGCGTCGTCTCGGCCGACGTCGGGCTGGGACTGGCGGATTTTCGGGCCTCGGAGCGGACGTTTCAGCTGCTCACGCAGGTCGTCGGGCGGGCGGGCCGCGGCGAGCGCCCCGGCGAAGCCATCGTCCAGACGCTTTATCCCGATCACTACAGCGTGCAGCTGGCGTGCCGCCAGGACTACCCGGCGTTCTTCGAGCGGGAAATGGACTTCCGCCGCAAGATGCGGTATCCGCCGTTGGTATCGATGATCAACATCGTCGTCCGCTCGCCGACGTTTACCGGCGCGATGGACGAGGCCTCGGGAATTGCGCAGCGGATGCGGGGCGACGCCGAGCGCAGCGGCCTGAAGGTGCTCGGCCCCGCGCCGGCGCCGATCGGCAGGCTGCGCGGCGAGTACCGGGCGCAGCTCTTGATCAAGGGCGCCCAGCGAAAGCGGATGCGCGAAGCCCTGCAGGCCGCGATCGCCGCCCGGCCCGAACTACAGCGGCGTGTCCTCGTCGACGTGGATCCGATCAGCGTTCTTTAGGTCCAAGAGGTCCCAGAGGTCCTAAGGTCCATTGAACGGTGGTTCGTTCGGACTCGTTGGACCGCCTCGGACCCCCTCGGACCTCTCGGACCTGTTGTTATCGTCCCGTGATGTCCGAGATCGGCGATGCGGAGAACGAGAGCACGAAGATCGCGAGCGCGAACACCGCCAGCCAGATACGCACGCGATCGAGCGGTGCGTGTTCGTCGATCACGGGCGGGTGCCGCGGGCCGAAGGTCACGAGCATCACCGTCATCATGATGGTCAGGCCCATCCAGCACGATCGAGTAGTACGACAGCGCCGCCGCCGCCACCAGCGTCGCCAGCGTGACCCATAATCGACCGGCGGCCGAGCAGGGCGTACGAGAGATGGCCGCCGTCCAGCTGACCGGCGGGGAACAGGTTCCAGACGCGTCGCCAGCAGGCCAAACCACGCGGCGAAGGCCATCGGGTGCATGTTGATCGAGTACCCGTCCGGCACGGTGCCCCAGATCAGGTGCGCGGCCAGCTTGAAGAGCAGCGGCTCGCCGAGATTCTGGCCGACGAAATCGGGCGGCACCCGGGCGACATGGGACAGCGCGACGCCGATGAACATCGCCGGCACCGCGACCAGGAAGCCGGCGATCGGGCCGGCGATGCCGATGTCGAAGAGCATGTGCTTCCGGGGAATGGGCTCGCGGATCCGGATGACCGCGCCCAGCGTTCCGCTGATGGAGAGGAACGGGAACGGAATGAAGAACGGCAGCGACGCGTCGACGTCATAATAGCGGCAGGCGAAGTAGTGTCCCAGCTCGTGGCAGCCCAGGATGCCGATGATGGTGACGCTGTACCACAGGCCCCTCGCGAAGAACACCACCAGGGGGCCGGCAGCGGCACGAGCCGGAAGGTAGTCCGCCTGGAACGCCGCATAGTGAAGGGCGCCGACGAACGTCGTCGACGCGACCGTCAGCACGAACAGCAGTACGTGTAACCAGATGCGGCTCTGAAACTTGGGCCGCGGGTGCCAGCTGAACGTCTGGCGCCGGAATCGGTTCCTGGAGAGGGTCCAACTTACCCGATGTTCTGGAGATCTTTGCCCGGCTTGAAACGGATCGTCCGCCCCGGCGGGATGCGCACTTCCTTGCCCGTGCGGGGATTGCGGCCGATGCCGCGCTTGCGCGGCTTCACCTGGAACACGCCGAATCCGCGAAGTTCAATCCTTTCGCCACGTTGCATGGAGGTCCGCATCGCGTCGAACACCGCATCGACCGCCACCTCGGCCTTAACCTTGGTGATGTCGGCGATTTTCGACACTTCGTTGACGATGTCGACCTTGATCATGCTTATGGTCTCCTGCGTGTTGCTAAATACTATAGATACTGACACTTACGCTGTCAAGGCTGAGGCTAAGTGATGGCGAGGAAGGCCGCCTCCGTCGTGCTGGTCGGTCGTCCCAACGTGGGGAAGTCCACGTTGTTCAACCGCATGACGGGCAAACGGCAGGCGATCGTCGCGCCGCTGCCCGGCACGACGCGCGATGCGCTCGAACGGAGCGTCACGTGGCGCCGGACAACCTTCAACCTGTTCGACACAGGAGGTTTGTACGGCGCGAGTCAGGATCCGCTGCACGAGCTCGTGGTCGTCCAGGGGAAACGCGCCATCGAGGGCGCGGATCTGCTGGTCTTTGTGGCGGATGGCCGCGAGGGCCTGGTCGGCGGCGACGAGACAATCGCCACCGAGCTGCGCGCGACCGGCCGGCCTGTCCTGCTGGCCGTGAACAAGTTCGACGACAAGCGCGCGCGCAACGGCACACTCGAGTTCTACCGGCTGGGCATCGACCCCGTGTTCGAGATCTCCGCCGAGCACGGCCTCGGCGTGGCCGAACTGCTGGATGAGATCGTGGAGAAGCTCGAGGCCGGGGGCTGGGGGCTGGATCACAGGGCCCCGGCGATTCAGAGAGCGCTTCCCCGGACCCCGGTCCCCAGACCCCAGCCTCCACCGAGACTGGTGTCGCGTTCGTCGGCCGCCCGAATGTCGGCAAGTCGTCGCTGGTGAATCGTTTGCTGCGCGAGGAACGCGTCCTCGTCAGCGAGATGCCGGGCACGACGCGCGACGCGATCGACAGCCCGCTGCTCTGGCACCGGCGGCGCTTTCGGATTGTCGACACGGCCGGCATGCGGCGTCCCGGCAAGGTGTCGGGCGGCGGCGCCGGTGGAGATGGTCAGCGTGGCCGGCGCGAAGAAGGCGATCTTCGACGCGGACGTCGTGGTTCTGGTGATCGACGCGGCCGCCGGCGCGAGCGATCAGGACGCGGCCATCGGCGGGGAAGCGGACCGTGCCGGCCGCGGCATCGTGATCGTGGCCAACAAGTGGGACCTCGTGAAGGATCGCGGCCCGGACTACTCGACCGTGTTCGACGAGGCCACGCGGCACGGGATGCGGTTCCTCGACTACGCGCCCATCCTCCACATCTCGGCGATGACCGGCGAGCGGACGCCGAAGGTGCTCGAAACGATCGACAAGATCGCGCACACGCGCCGGATGCGCGTGCCGACGCCGGAGCTCAACAAGTTTGTCGAAGCCGTGACGGCCGCGAACCCGCCGGTGAGCCCGGGCAGAACACACGTCCGCATCCTCTACGCGGCGCAGATCGGCGTGGCGCCGCCGTCGTTTGTCTTCTTCACCAACGTCGCCACGACGCTGCATTTCTCGTACGAGCGGTTCCTCGTGAACAAGCTGCGCGAGAAATTCGGGTTCGTCGGGACGCCGATCCGCATCCAGGTGCGGCGGCGCGCGAAGGGCGGCGGGCCCCGCAAGGCGCGGCCGGCGCGAACGCAGGCGGAGCAGGCAAGGCCGGAGGCGTCAAGAGCGCGGGACAGGCCGGCCGGGCAGACGGGCCCGGAAGGCGGCAAACGCAAGAAGATCAAGAAAGGCGTAAGATCGAAAACGGCCTAAGTCCTGCGCCACTCGCAGGACGCGGGGGACCCAGGTCTATTGGGGCGTATCGGCGTGAGAGCGCCGGCGGACACTTCCGAGTCCGAGCCCGTCAGCTAACCCCGTCGGCGCTTTACGGAAGCGTTTGTGGATACCACCTCCCGCTCGCGACGCGCGGCGACCTCCGACGTCGTCCACGCGCTCGGTTCACTGGCCGCCATCGCGGCCGTGACAACTGCCTACACACGCTGGCTGCACGTCGGCAATACGACGACGGTCGCGCTCAGCTTTCTCCTGATCGTCCTGGTGGCTGCGGCGACCTCCCGCCTGTGGGTGGCGGGGCTGGCGTCGGTCGTCTCGATGATCTCCTTCAACTTCTTCTTCCTGCCGCCGGTCGGGACGCTGACGATCGTCGATCCGCAGAACTGGGTCGCACTGCTCGCGTTCATCGCCGTCAGCCTCGTCGCGAGCAACCTGTCGTCAACGGCGCGCGCCCGGCGCGACGAAGCGCTCTCCAGGCGCGACGAGGTCGCGCGGCTGTTCGATCTCAGCCGCGACGTCCTGCTGCTGACCGACAGCGACGAGGCGATCGCGCCGCTCGCCAGCCTCATCGCCCGGCGCTTTGCGCTGGACTACGTCGGGATCTGCCTGCCGCAGGGCGACGGGTGGCGCGTGGCCGAGGCCGGATCGCTGATGCTGACGCTCGACCGCGCGCAGCTGGGGCCGCCGATGGCCGTCGCCGACGGCCACCGGACCGATCGATGCGGGCGGCCATGCCGTCGAGCTGGTGCCGCTTCGATTCGGCGCGAGAGCGGTCGGCCTGCTGGCTGTCGCCGGACGGCCCGTCGAAGCCGGAACGCTCGACGCGCTCGGCGGCGTGGCGGCGATTGCGGTCGAGCGCGCGCAGTTTCTCGAAGAGCGGAAAGCGGCGGAGCTGTCGCGGCGCAGCGAGGAGCTGAAATCCGCGCTGCTCGCGTCGATCGCCCACGATCTCCGGACGCCGCTGACGGCCATTCGCGTGGCCGCGACGAATCTCCAGGCATCGTGGCCGAACGACGAGGAACGGCGGGAGCAGAGCGCGCTGGTCGTGGCGGAAGTCGAACGCCTCAATCGCCTGTTCCAGAACATCCTCGAGATGGCCCGCATCGATGCCGGGTCGATCGGCGCGGACCTCCGCTGGGTCTACCCGTCGGAGATCGTGGAAGCCGCCCGCGAACAGGTTGGACACGCGCTGGACCGGCACGCCTTCTCGGCCGATGTCGAATCGGATCGTCTCGTGCGGGTCGATCCGCGCCTGACGGCGAGCGCGCTGGCGCACGTCATCGAGAACGCGGCGCACTACACGCCGCCGGGCCGCCCGGTGCAGGTCGATGCCGTCGTGGCGGCCGATCGGCTGACCCTGAGCGTGCGCGACCGGGGCCCGGTGTATCGGCGCAGGACCTGCCGCACATCTTCGAGCGGTTCTATCGCGGGTCGGAATCCACAGTCCGGGCGTCCGGGACCGGGATGGGGCTGTCGATCGCCCGCGGACTGCTCGCGGCTGAACACGGAAGCATTTCGGTCGAGAATTGCCCCGACGGCGGGGCGCGGTTCACCATTGTCGTCCCCGCCGAAACGCGGGCGGCAGCTGCGGTGGAGCAGGACATATGACACGAGCAGCCCGTATTCTTCTCGTCGACGACGAAGTGTCGATTCAGCGCGCCGTCGGCCCGCTGCTGCAGTCGCGCGGGTACGAGGTGGACATCGCGGGAACCGGCCGCGACGCGCTGCGGATCGCCGCGGAACGCCGGCCCGAGCTGATCGTGCTCGATCTCGGTCTTCCGGACATCGAGGGCAGCGAGGTCTGCCGCCGCATCCGATCGGAATCGGCGGTGCCGATCATCGTGCTGTCGGCGCGCGGCGGGGAAGCCGACAAGGTGTCGGCCCTCGACCTCGGCGCCGACGACTACGTCACCAAGCCGTTCAACCCCGAGGAGCTCCTCGCGCGCATCCGCGTGGCGCTGCGCCGCGTGTTTTCGGCCGAGGACGGCGACGTGGGCCGGGTGCAGTGCGGCGACCTCGCGATCGACTACGACCGGCATCGCGTCATGCGGGGCGACGAGGAGATTCGGTTGACGCCGAAGGAATTCGACCTGCTGTCGCTGCTGGCGCGCAACCCCGACCGCGTGCTGACGCACCGTGCGATCCTGAAGGCCGTCTGGGGCCCGAACGCCGTCGATCAGCCGGAACACCTGTGGGTGCTGGTCGGGCAGCTGCGGAAGAAGCTCGAAGTCGATCCGTCGAACCCGCGCTATCTGATCAGCGAGCCCTGGGTCGGGTACCGGCTGGCGACGACTTCGCCCGGGAATCGCTAGGCCGCGGCTTGCGGCGGCGGCCGCCCGCCTTCGCAATCAGCGCCTCTTTCAGGTCACGCCGGAGGCGTTTCAGCCGGTACTCGCGGCTGAGCGCCTCGCCGCGCGAGCCGCACGGCTCCACGTACACCAGCACGACCGGGCGGCGTCCCGATGTGTAACGCGCCCCCCGGCCGCTGTTGTGCGTTTTTGCGCGCGCGTCGGGATCGCGCGCGTATCCCGTGTACAGCGTGCCGTCGGCGCAGCGGACGATGTACACGAAGTGCACGCGCCATTATCGCCTCAGACCGCCGTCAGCACGCTGCGGCCTGCGTGCGACGATGATCCACCAGACGTCGTCGTCTTGCGTCCGATCGATGAATGGTTCCTCGCGCGCGATCGGCTCGAATCCATGCAGGCGGATTTCCTTCTGCACGCGCTCGGACGACACGCCGTGGGATCCGGCTTCGGTCGCGTCCACCGAGGCAGTCCGCAACCGACGGTCGACGATAACGAGGCGCGCGCCCGGCTTCATGGCGCTGAACGCGGCGTCGAGGATCGGTCCGGGCGCGGCGAGCTCGTGGTAGGTGTTGGCGATCAGCACGGCGTCCGCGGTGCCGGCCGGGAGATGGGGATCGTCGGCATCGCCGTGAATCACGCGCACGTTGCGGGCCCTGAGAAAGCGGCGAATCCAGAGAAAGGCCAGGGACTCGCGGCGGACGTCCTCGGCGAGCACGGTACCGCGTGCGCCGACGATGGGTGACAGCTTGAGTGCGAAATATCCCGCGCCTGACCCGAGATCGACGACAGTGGCGCCCTCAGTCAGTGCAAGGGCTCGCAGGATGTCAGCCGGGCGCTGCCAGTGGTCGCGCTCACGCTCGACAACCGTCAGTATCCGCAGGGTTTGAAGGCCCTGGTAGGCGACGAACGTCGCCGGCGCGACGACCATGAAGACGATGGCGGCAATCGAGAGTCTTTTCCCGGTCCACATGTCGCACGAGACGGCTGCTGGCCGCCGGATTGGCGTCAGGCGGCGATTATCCGCCGGAAATATGGGGTTGATCCGGCCTCTTAGCGACTTTTTAGCCGGCCTTGCAGCCATTCTTAGCTTCTCGTCGGTACTCTGGGATAGTAACGCGAAACGAAACGAGGTTCAGTGCCCATGCTCGATGCAGTCTTCGTCCTGGTGATCCATCGCGTTCTTCGTCGTCAGCCTCGGCTACGTGGCCGGCTGCGATCGGCTCAAGTGAGGTGACCGGTGGTTCTCGACTACGGCATCAGTCTGCTCGTCTCCGTGGCGCTTGCTCGTGTACCTGACGGTTGCGCTGCTGAAACCGGAAAAGTTCTGAGGAGTTCTGACATGACTCTCAACGGCTGGCTTCAAATCGGCTTGTTCCTGCTCGCGATTCTGGCGGTGACGCCCGCCGCTCGGGCGCTTCATGGCGCGGGTCTTCACGCGCGAGCGCACGTGGCTCGATCCCGGTGCTGCGGCCGGTCGAGCGGCTGATCTACCGATCGACCGGCGTCGACGAGACGCGCGAGATGCGCTGGACCGAGTACGCCGTCGGCGCTCCTGCTCTTCAGCGTCGTCTCGATGCTGGTGCTCTACCTGATGCAGCGCGTCCAGCAGTGGCTGCCCTGGAATCCGCAGGGGTTCGGCGCCGTGCCGCCGGACCTCGCGTTCAACACCGCGGCGTCGTTCACGACCAACACGAACTGGCAGGCCTACAGCGGCGAGTCGACCATGAGCTATTTCACGCAGATGGCCGGCCTCGCCTACCACAACTTCGTGTCGGCGGCGGTCGGCATCGCCGTCGCCATCGCGTTCATTCGCGGCGTGGCTCAGAAGGAGAAGGACACGCATCGGCAACTTCTGGGTCGACCTGGTGCGCGGCCTGCTCTGGGTGCTGCTGCCGATCTGCATCGTCGGCGCGCTCGTGCTGGTGTCGCAGGGCGTCGTCCAGAACCTGCGCCCGTACGACAAGGCCGCGGTCATCGATCCGCAGACGGTCACGACGACCGACGCGGCGGGCAAGCCGCAGACGCAGGTGGTGAGCGAGCAGACCATCGCGCAGGGCCCGGTCGCCTCGCAGGAGATCATCAAGCAGTTCGGCACCAACGGCGGCGGCTTCTTCAACGCCAACAGCGCGCATCCGTTCGAGAACCCGACGCCGCTGTCGAACTTCCTCGCGATGTTCGGCATCTTCGCCATTTCGGCCGGCCTGACCTACACGCTCGGCGACGATGACCGGCTCGCCCAAGCACGGCTGGGCCGTCTGGGGCGCGATGGCGTTCCTGTTCCTCGCCGGCGTGACGACGGCGTATTGGGCCGAGGCACGCGGCAACCCGCTGCTGACCACCGCCGGCGCCGATCAGACCGTGACGCGCGACGTCGCCGGGCGGCAACATGGAAGGGAAGGAAGTCCGCTTCGGCATCGCGAACACGCGCGCTCTTCGCGACCGTCGACGACCGACGCGAGCTGCGGCGCGATCAACGGCTGGCACGACTCGTTCACGCCGATCGGCGGCCTGGTGCCGCTCGCCAACATCCAGCTGAGCGAAGTGGTCTTCGGCGGCGTCGGCGCCGGGCTGTACGGCATGCTCGTCTACATCATCCTGTCGGTGTTCATCGCCGGCCTGATGGTCGGCCGCACGCCGGAGTACCTCGGGCAAGAAGATCCAGGCCTTCGACGTGCAGATGGCGATGCTCAGCGTCCTCATCTTCCCGCTGTTGATTCTCGTGTTCACGGCGATCTCGTCGGTGTCGCCGAGCTTCGGGACGGCGAGCATCCTCAATCCGGGACCGCACGGCCTGTCCGAGATCCTCTACGCCTTCTCGTCGGGCGCCGGCCAACAACGGGTCGGCGTTCGGCGGCCTGACCGTGAACACGAACTGGTACAACGCCACGATCGGCCTGACGATGCTCTTCGGCCGCTTCTTCATGATCATTCCGCCGCTGGCGATTGCCGGCAGCCTGGGCCGCAAGAAGCGGGTGCCGCCGTCGCCGGGGACGTTCCCCGTGACGACGCCGCTGTTCGCGGCGCTGCTCGTCAGCGTGGTCGTGATCGTCGGCGCGCTGACGTTCTTCCCGGCCCTCAGCCTCGGGCCGATCGTCGAGCACTTCCTGATGGCGAACGGACAGGTGTTCTAATGGCACACGCACAAGCAAAGTCCATCTGGGATCCGCAGATCGTGCAGCGGCGCGACGTGGGACGCGCTGCGCAAGCTGCATCCGCGCACGATGGCGAAGAACCCGGTCATGTTCGTCGTCGAGGTCGGCAGCGTGCTGACGACGGTGCGGTTCGTGCTCGACGCCGTCGCGGGCCGGCCCGGGCTCGGCTTCGAGCTCCAGATCACGTTCTGGCTGTGGCTCACGGTGCTGTTCGCCAACTTCGCGGAAGCGATGGCCGAAGGGCGCGGCAAGGCGCAGGCCGACACGCTGCGCAAGGCGCGGACCGAGACGGTGGCGAACCGGATCGTCGGCCGGCGGGCGGATCGGAGACCGTGCCGCGGCGAGCCTCCGCAAGGGCGACGTGGTGATGGTCAAGGCGGGGGAGTTCATTCCCGCCGACGGCGAAATCATCGAGGGCGTGGCGTCGGTCGACGAGTCGGCGATCACCGGCGAGTCGGCGCCGGTCATCCGCGAATCGGGCGGCGACCGGTCGGCGGTGACCGGCGGCACGCGCGTGCTGTCGGACTGGATCAAGGTCCGCGTCACCTCCGATCCCGGCCACACGTTCCTCGATCGCATGATCGCGCTCGTCGAAGGCGCCGAGCGGCAGAAGACGCCGAACGAGATCGCGCTCAACATCCTGCTGGCCGGCCTGACGATCATCTTCCTGCTGGCGGTGGTCACGCTGCAGCCGTTCGCGATCTACTCGGGCGCGCCGCAGTCGGTCTTCGTGCTGGTGTCGCTCCTGGTCTGCCTGATTCCGACGACGATCGGCGGCCTGCTGTCGGCGATCGGCATCGCCGGCATGGACCGCCTCGTGCAGCGCAACGTGCTGGCGATGTCGGGCCGCGCGGTCGAAGCGGCCGGCGACGTGCACACGCTGCTGCTCGACAAGACCGGCACGATCACGTTCGGCAACCGCCAGGCGACCGAGTTCGTGCGCGCTGCCCGGCGTGACGCCGCAGGAGCTCGCCGACGCCGCGCAGTTGTCGTCGCTCGCCGACGAGACGCCGGAAGGGCGCTCGATCGTCGTGCTCGCGAAGGAGCAATACGGCATCCGCGGACGCGAACTGGCGCGACAAGGACGCGGTGTTCGTGCCGTTCACCGCGCAGACGCGCATGTCGGGCGTCGACCTCGACGGCCGGCAGATCCGGAAAGGCGCCGCGGACGCGATCGAGCGCTACGTCGCCGGCAACGGCGGCGGCGTCTCGCCGGAGCTGCGGCCGATCGTCGATCGGATCGCCCGGTCGGGCGGCACGCCGCTCGTCGTCGCCGAGCGCACGCGGCCGCTCGGCGTCATCCACCTGAAGGACATCGTCAAGGGCGGCATTCGCGAGCGGTTCGCCGACCTGCGCGCGATGGGCATCAGGACGGTGATGATCACCGGCGACAACCCGCTGACCGCGGCGTCGATCGCCGAGGAAGCCGGCGTCGACGACTTCCTGGCGCAGGCGACGCCGGAAGACAAGATGGCGCTGATCAAGAAGGAGCAGCAGCGACGGCAAGCTCGTCGCGATGACCGGCGACGGCACCAACGACGCGCCGGCGCTGGCGCAGGCCGACGTCGGCGTCGCCATGAACACCGGCACCCAGGCCGCCAAGGAAGCCGGCAACATGGTCGATCTCGACTCGAGCCCGACCAAGCTGATCGACATCGTCGAGATCGGCAAGCAGCTGCTGATGACCCGCGGGGCGCTGACGACGTTCTCGATTGCCAACGACGTGGCGAAGTACTTCGCGATCATCCCGGCGATGTTCGCGGTGGCGTTCCCGGTGCTGGCGGTGCTGAACGTCATGCGGCTGAAGACGCCGGAGTCGGCGATCCTCTCGGCCGTCATCTTCAACGCCGTGATCATCGTCGCGCTGGTGCCGCTGGCGCTGCGCGGCGTGAAGTATCAGGCGATGAGCGCCGAGGCGCTGCTGCGCCGGAACCTGTGGATCTACGGCGTCGGCGGGATCATCATCCCGTTCATCGGCATCAAGATCATCGACGTCATCATCACGACGCTGAGGCTGGCATGAACATCAACACGAAATCTCGTCGCGGCCGTGCTGATGACCGTCGTGACGACGGTCCTGTTCGGCGTGGTCTATCCGCTCGTCGTCACCGGCCTGGCGCAGGCGCTCTTTCCCGACAAGGCGAACGGGCAGCTGATCGAACAGAACGGCAAGGTCATCGGGTCGCGAATCATCGGACAGGCGTTCTCGTCGCCCGGGTACTTCCGCTCGCGGCCGTCGGCGGCCGGGACCGGCTACGACGCGGCGAACTCGGGCGGCACGAACCTGGGTCCGACGAACAAGAAGCTCATCGACGCGGTGAAGGCCGCCGTCGAGGCGGCGCAGAAGGAGAACCCCGGCACGCCGGTGCCGGTCGATCTCGTCACCTCGTCGGCGTCCGGGCTCGACCCGCACATTTCGCCGGCGGCGGCGGACTTCCAGGTGCCGCGGGTCGCCCGCGAGCGCGGCGTCGCCGAGGCCGACGTTCGTCGGGCCGTCGAGGCGCACACGGCCGGGCGGCAGTGGGGATTCCTCGGCGAGCCGCGCCGTCAACGTGCTGGAGCTCAACCTCGCGCTGGACGGACAATATCCCGATGAAGAGAATAGCGCCGTTCCCGAATGGAGCCTGCGTCGCCATCAGCCGCTGAGTCGGTACTCGCGCGCGTCAAGGAAGAGGGGCGCGCGCGGTTCCGCCTGTACATCGGGGCCGCGCCCGGTGTCGGCAAGAGCTACCGGATGCTCGAGGACGCCCACCAACTGCGCCGCCAGGGCGTCGACGTGGTCATCGGGTTCATCGAGCCGCACGGACGGGCGGACACGAAGGCCCTCGTCGAGCGATCTGGAGCAGGTGCCGCTGCGCGAGCTCGAGTATCGCGGGGTCACCCTGCGAGAGATGGATGTCGAAGCCGTCAAGGCGCGCCATCCCAGGATCGCTGTCGTCGACGAGCTGGCGCACACCAACGCCCCGGGGTCCGCCCACCAGAAACGCTACGAAGACGTCATCGACCTGCTGGGCGCCGGCATCGACGTCATCTCGGCGGTGAACATCCAGCACATCGAGTCGCTGAACGACGCGATCGCGTCCACGACCGGCGTGCGCGTCCGCGAGACGATTCCGGACTGGGTGCTGAAGCGCGCCGACGAAGTGGTCAACGTCGATGTCTCGATCGAAACGCTTCGCGACCGGCTGCGGCAGGGCAAGATCTACGACGCGGCGAAAATCGAACAGGCCCTGTCGAACTTCTTTCGCAAGGGCAATCTGACGGCGCTTCGCGAGCTGGCGCTCCGGCAGCTCGCCACCGATCAGGCGGGCAAGGCACAGGAATACCGGGACCGCGAGGGCCTCGACCGGCCGGTCATTCCCGAGAAGGTGATGGTGGCGATGGCGTCCCGCGGCAGCGCCAGAACGCTGCTCCGCGTCGGCTCGCGCATCGCCGGGCGCCTGGCGTCGGACTGGTATGCCGTGTACGTGGAGACCCCGCGGGAGGAGCCGGGGCGCATCGAGCCCCAGGACCACGTCGGCGCTGGCCGACAACATCAGGTTTGCGCAGCAGCTCGGCGCGAAGGTCGTGAAGCTGAAGAGCTCGAAGGTCGCCGACGCGCTCGTCGAATTCGCGAAGCGCGAGGGCATCACCCACGTGATCTTCGGCCAGTCCGCGCGGTCGCGCTGGGACCTGCTGATGCACGGGTCGATCGTCGATCGGTTTCTGCGCGACGTGCGAAACGCCACCGTGCAGATCGTGCCGATGGGCGGCGAAGCCGGCGCCGCTGCGAGCGAAGACACGCTGGGCGGATGACGAGTCGATCATGAAACTGCGCACGAAATTGCTGCTCGGCTATTCGGGATTCATTCTCGCGCTGGGCCTGCTGGGCGCGTGGAGCGCCCGCACGCTCAGTCAGATGAGCGCGGTGTCGAGGCTGCATCATCTCCGAGAACTACGACTCGGTCGTCGCCGCGCAGGACATGAAGGAGAGCCTCGAACGGCAGGACTCGGCGGCCGTGTTCTCGCTGCTCGGCGAGCACGAACGGGCCGCGCGGCAGGCGGCGGAGCATCGCCTCCGGTTCGACGCGGCGCTCGACAAGGCGGCGGCGAACATCACCGAGGTCGGCGAGCCGGAGACGATCGCCGCCATCCGGAACGGGCGCGACGACTACTACCGGCGCTTCGACGCCTTTCTCGGCGCATCGGGCGACCGCACGGCCGTATACTTCCGCGACCTCGAGCCCCGCTTCAACGCCGTCCGCGCGGATTGCGATCGGCTGCTGCACCTCAATCAGGAAGCCATGCGCCGGAAGGCGGATCGCGCCTCAGGCACCGCGCGCCGCTGGTATTTCATCACGCTGGGACTGGCGCTGACCCTGATGGTGGTCGGCGTGGCGGTCGAGTTCAGCCTGTCGAACGCGATCGTCGGACCGGTGCGGCAGCTGACCGACGCGACGACGAGGGTCGCGGCCGGCGATCTGGACGCGGCGGTGCCGGTGCAGTCCGCCGACGAGATCGGCGCGCTCGCCGTTGGATTCAACCGGATGGCGGAGCGAATCCGCGAGCTGCGCCGGTCGGACCTCGGCAAGCTGCTCGTCGCGCAGCAGACAACGGAGGCCGCGATCGACTCGCTCTACGACCCGGTGGTCGTCACCGACAGCGCAGGGCGCGTGACGCGCATCAACGCCGCTGCCGAGCGGCTGTTCGGTGCGCGGGCCGACACGGTCGGCAAGCCGATCGACGAGGTGGCCCGCGACGAGCGCGTCGCGCGGGCGGTCGCCGGCGTGCTGCAGTCCGGGCAGGCCGTCGCGTCCGAAAGCGCCGCCGAGGTGCTGCCCTGGGCGGTTGACGGCACGCGGCGCGCGTTCCGGGTGCGATCCACGCCCATGCGCGACGCCGACGGCCGGTTCGTCGGCGCCGTCACGCTGCTCGAAGACGTCACGCACCTGAGCGAGATCAGCCGGCTGAAGTCCGAGTTCATCGCCGCGGCGTCTCACGAGCTGAGGACGCCGCTGACGAGCGTCCAGATGGGCATTCACCTCCTGCTCGAGGGCGCGGCCGGCCCGCTCGACGAACGCCAGCAGGAGATTCTGCAGGTGTGCCGCGAGGACACGTCCCGTCTCGATCGGCTGATGCGGCAGCTGCTCGACCTGTCCAAGATCGAATCCGGCGCGGCGGCGCCCGTGCGGGAACCCGTGCGTCCGTCGGTCCTCGTCCGCGAGGCGACCGATTCGATGCGTCTTCAGCTCGAGTCGAAAGGACTGCGTCTCGACGTGGACGCGCCGCCCGACCTGCCGCCGGTGTTCGCGGATCGCGACCAGGTCGAACGCGTGATCGTCAACCTGGTGACCAATGCCAGCCGCGCGACGTCTGCGGGCGGCTCCATTTCGGTCGCCGCGTCGCAGCCGCGGGAGCGACGTCGTGTTCTCCGTGACCGACACCGGCGCCGGCATTCCGCGCGACTATCTCGCGCGGGTGTTCGAGCCGTTCATCCAGGTGCCGAATGCGCCGGCGGGCGGATCGGGCCTGGGTTTGACCATCTCGCAGCCGGATCGTGGAAGCGCACGGCGGGCAGCTGACCGCTCAGTCAGAGCTCGGCAGGGGATCGACCTTCAGTTTCTCGATTCCGATCGTCGACGGCCGCGCGGCTCAGGCGCCGGCCGTCGAATCTGAGGTGCAGTCGTGAAGATTCTCATCGTGGACGACGAAGCGCACATCCGCCAGATGATGCGGCTGACGCTCGAGGCGGCGGGGTACCAGGTGGAGGAGGCCGCCGACGGCGCGAGCGGGCTGGCGCTGTTCGGCGACGGGCGGGAGGTCGCGGTCGTCCTGCTCGATCAGAAGATGCCGGGGATCGACGGCCTCGAGACGCTGCGGCAGCTCAAGGCCCGCGTGCCCGAAGCCTGCGTGGTCATGGTGACGGCGTTCGCGTCGATCGAACTCGCCGTGGACGCGATGCGCCTGGGCGCGACCGATTTCCTGCGAAAGCCGATGACGCCGGAAATGCTGCGCGGCGCCGTGGCCGCCGCGATGGCCAGCCGCCCGCGCACCCCGTCAGGCCGGCGGGCGCGGCCGAGGCGCATCCGGCGACCGAGGGTCGAGAACCTGACGCTCAACGGCTTCCATGTCGTCAGGCCTCGATGTGCCGCCCGACCCGGCAAGAGGCGAACATCCGTTCGACGTCACCCATTACCCCGACAGGGTCACGACGCGAGTCGATCGTGCGGATCGATCCGGAGGCCGTCGCCCGGGTGGAGCGGCTGACCCGCCGGCAGTTGAAACCCGGCGGATCGTTCTGGCGGGTGCAGGCCGAGCACCTGCTGTCGGCGTACCTGTGGAGCGAGGGCAGGACGCCCGACCTCGGTCTGACCGTGCACGACATCTCGCGCGACGATATCGACGTCGCGGCCGCATGGGATCTGGACTGAACCCGGCGCCTGCCGATGGCGCGCGCAGTGCGGCACGAACGATCGTTGGAGAATAGAGGCGACATGTCGAAGCCTGTTGCTGTCCTCATCCTGCTGATCGCGGCGCTCCTCGAAACCGGCGGCGACGCCCTCGTGCGCATGGGACTTCGTGCGCCCGGAGCTGCGGGGCGGTTCTCTGTGGATTGCCGGGCGGCGGAGTGGTCCTGCTGGCCTACGGCGTCATCGTGAACACGCCGGCCTGGCAGTTCGGCCGGTTGCTCGGCGTCTACGTCGTCCTGTTCTTTCTCGTCGCGCAGGTCCTCGGGTGGGCGGTGTTCAATGAAGTGCCGAGCGCGTCAACGCTCGTCGGCGGCGCCTTCATCCTGGTGGGCGGTGTCATCGTCTCAGGTGGATTCCGCTGACGGTCACAACACCGTGCCGCGCAGGACGACGATCCCGACGGTGAAATAGATCACGAGGCCGGTCACGTCGACCAGCGTCGCCACGAATGGCGCCGACGACGTGGCGGGATCGAATCCGAGCCGGCGCAGCGCGAACGGCAGCAGCGATCCGATCAGCGTGCCCCACAACACGACGCCGACCAGCGCCAGCGAGACCGTCGTGCGCGACCAGCATCCAGTGCTCGCCGTAGATCGTCGAGAACGCCGACCAGACGGTAATTCGCAGGAAACCGATCGCGCCCAGAATGCCGCCGAGCGCCAGCCCTGCGCCAATCTCACGCCGCATCACGCGCCACCAGTCGCGCAGCGTCACTTCGCCGAGCGCCAGCGCGCGGATCACCAGCGTCGACGCCTGCGAACCCGGAGTTGCCGCCGCTCGAAATGATCAGCGGCACGAACAACGCGAGGACGACCGCCTTCGCGATTTCCTTCTCGAAAAAGCCCATCGCCGTGGCCGTCAGCATTTCGCCGAGGAAGAGCGCCGTGAGCCAGCCCGCGCGCTTCTGCACCATCCGTGCAGAACGCGATCTCCATGTAGGGTTCGTTCAGGGCTTCGGATCCGCCGAACCGCTGGATTTCCTCGGTGGCCGCCTGCTCGGCCACGTCGAGCACGTCGTCGACGGTGACGATGCCGATCAGGACGCCTGCCGAGTCGGTCACCGGCAGCGCCGTGCGATCCTCCGCCTTGAACACCCGGACGGCCGTTTCCTGATCGTCGGTTGCCTTCAGCGCGACGAACCGGCGGTCCATCAGGCTCTTGACGGTGCTGGCTCGGCTCGGCGAAGAGAAACTCGCGGATGTGGATGTCGTCGATCAGCAGGCCGGCCTCGTCGATGACGTAAATGAGGTTGAGCGTCTCGCTGTCGCGCCCGTGCGCGCGGATGTGTTCGAGCACGCGCGCGATTGTCCAGTCCTCCTTGACGCGCACGTAGTGCGGCGTCATCAGGCGGCCGATCGACCCCTCGGGGTAGCCGAGCAGCTGGACCGCCTCGGCGCGCTCTTCAGGCGTGAGCAGGCTGAGGAGCTGGCGCGTCGCCTCGGCGGGGAGCTCGTCGAGCAGCGCCGTGCGATCGTCGGGCGCCATGTTGTTCAGGAGCGCGGCGGCCTCGTCGGATGCCATCGCGCGCAGCAGCGCGTTCTGTTCGTCGGTCGACAGGTACGCGAAGGTTTCGGCGGCGGTCGTTCCGCGGCAGGATGCGGAAGACGAGGACGCGCTGGTCGAGCGAGAGGTTGGCAAGCACCGCGGCGACGTCGCTTCCGGGCCGGTTGCGCAGGACGTCGCGGAGCCGGCCGAAATCGCGCTCGCGGATGATGGCGGCGATCTCGTCAGCCGGCCGCGCCGTGTCGCGCACCAGTTCCAGCGTGGCGTCGCGGTTGGGGCCGCTCAGTTCGTGTTCCATAAGCATCAACGCCGTGCGCACCACATCGTGGTGGTGCACGCTGGGACCGACGGACCGGACGACGTCGAGCCAGAGCCGGTGGACCTGCTCGAAGTCTTCAGGGCGGAGAGCGGGCGCATGCGCGCCCAGGTGGTACGCGGCCGTCGTGCCGCGCGGGTGATAGACGACCAGCCGCACGTCCACGCCGGACGGCTTGCTCGCGCGCTCCCAGGCCTCGCCGAGGAGCCGCGCCTGGTCGTCGGCCGAGAGCGTTTCCGACTCGCCCGTGTGAATCTCGGACGATTTCAGCCGCAGGGCCGTTTCGATCACCGCGTCGAAGACGTTCACGCCGGGCACGATCATCAGGCGGACGGCGCGCCCTTCGCGTTCCGCCGCCGCCATGACGGCGGAGAACAGCTGCCGTTCATGTTCGGTCGCGCGCGGATCCTGCGTGGGATCGTCCGGAACGTCCAGCGCCGACCACCCGAACGGTCATCGCAACCACGTCGCGGTCGCCGGCTGCGCGGATCGCGCTGACGAGATGCGTGAGGACGTGCGGGCGGCGCACCGGCACCAGGAAGTTTCCGGGTCGCGCCTCCGCGCGGCGCAGGTCGACATCGTCGGACGGCAGCAGCTGAAATTCGTCGAGCGCAATGCCGGGGCGCTCGGGCTGCGCGGCGACCGATCGTTTGGAAACCACCAGCGCGGTCGTCAGCGCCGCGACCAGCGCGAAGCCCGCGAGGGAGGGCGCGTCGCCAATCGCCACGAGGCCGCCGGCTGCGACGATGAGGAGCACTGCGGTGCGCGATGAGGCCGAGCGGCCACTCGTGTCCGCGGACCGTCACGTTGCCCGGCATGCGGTAGGCGCGCGGCTCGGTCCGGATCGCACGATATCGGATCAGTGCGGCCAGCTTGAGGACCGCCGTGATGACGACCGTGATGGCGTAGCCGCGGGCGATCCACGACGCCTCACCGCCGGAGACGCAGCACGATCGCGAGCTGCGTGACGGCGACCGCGTCGATGCCGCGCCACGGCGTGCCGAACCGATGATGCAGGGTCCGCCAGCGGTCGTCGAGGAACCCTTCGTCCACCAGTCGGGCCGAGCACGCCGTACGCCCCGCGCGCCGTGGAACGGATCGTGGCCGTCAGGAAGGCGACGGAGGCCGCCGCCACCAGCGAGATCACCACCTGGCGCAGCCAGACCGGGACCGCCAGCTGGTTCGCGACGCCGAGGAGCGGCGCCCGGCCCCAAACGCCTTGATCGCGCACGGTCAACGCAAACAGGAACGCGAGGCCCGCCGTGACGACGACGCCGTAGGCGCCGATGAGCCGGAGGACTCGTTCCAGGTTGCGGATCCGCGGCTGCTCGAGATCCAGCGCCGCCTGGCTGAGTGATTCGACGCTGCCGAGCGCCGACAGCACGAATCCGAACGTCGCCGCCAACGCAAGCGGCCGCACTGACAGCGGCGGCAGGGGACTGACGGCTGCCGCCGAGAACAGGGCCGACAGTGTTGCCACAACAACCAGGAAGAGCAGCACGGCGACGGACCCGCCAACCGCCTGCGCCACTGTCCGCTCGTTCGGGGATCGTCCCTGGCGCTGCATCAGCCAGACGACGCCGATCGCGGCCAGCGCGAACGTCATCGGCCCGCTGTCGCCCACGAGGCTCGGCGCCGTGATGCCGGCGACGCTCCGGCCGAAGGCCACGAGGTAGTGGCCGGCCACCACCGCGGCCAGCGCGCCGAGCATCAGGCGATCGGCGAGCAGCGCCGCCGCGGCCACGGCCGCCGGGCGGTTTCCGAGCGTTTCGCGGACGCTGCCGTACAGGCCGCCGCGGACGAACAGGGCGCGGGCTTCGAGATCCGCGGAGCGCACGGCGATGGTCGAGCAGCACGACCGCCAGCACCGCCCAAGGGTTGGCGGCACCGAGGCCGGTGGAGGCCATGCCCGCGATGAAGAACGCCGCGCAGCCGAGCTCGGCGAGGGCGCGCGCCGCCGCGCGCCACATCGGGACGTACGACACCAGCGTCCTCGTCGCGAGGATGACGCGGATACGTTCCGACGCGGGAAGGAGGGCGATAGCAGCCTCTCGGGTCGCTCTATTCTGTCCACAAACGAGGCGCACGCCGTGTAAAAGAGATCGTGATCGCGGCGGATTCCTATGACCCGCGCGCGGCGATCGGCTATACTTTTCCTGCCGTTTTCAGGTCCATGCCGGACAGTTTTGTTCAGATCGAAATTCCGGAGCGGTCGCTGTTCAAAGCGTCCGAGGTGTGCGATCTGGTGAAGCTGCAGCCGTATGTCCTGCGGTCCTGGGAAGCCGAGTTCCCGGATCTCGGCGTGACGAAGGCGGGCGGCGGCCCGCGGGTGTATCGCCGGACGGATGTCGAGCAGGTCGTGCGGATCAAGCACCTGCTGCTCGTCGAGGGCCTGACGCTTGCGGGCGCGCGGCGGAAGCTCGACGAGGAAGGCGCGCCGGTGGCGGCCGATCAGCCGGCCATGGTCGAGCTCGTCGGGAAGAACGCGCGGGAGCGGCTGACGGCGGTCAAACGCGGCCTGCGGTCGATCCTGGACATGATCGGGCCAAACGGCGATACTCGGGAGTTCCGGCTGTCGCCGCCAACTGCGGACTCGCGGTCGCGCGCGAAGCCGGCCGCCAAGGCGAAGGCGACCGGGCGTAAGGCCGCGGCACCGGCCAGCCGGCGAGCGGCGCCGAAGTCTCGCTCGCGGCGCTGATCGACTTGCACGTAGCGTCCGGCGTGAGCCGGACGCGCACTTCAAACGGGATGTAGCGCAGCCTGGCTAGCGCACCTGACTGGGGGTCAGGGGGCCGCCGGTTCGAATCCGGCCATCCCGACCATTTTTAATCGATATATACCGGTCACATGGGTGACGGTTTATTCCGAGCACATAGGCAACACGTTCGGGCCGAACGGATTCGCGATCGGCTCCAGCCTGCCCACGTGCACACCAATCTCTCGTCGTCTGCGCCCTACGGAGTCGTCAACGAAACGTCGTCGATGACCACGTATCCAAGCGTCGGCGGCGAGTACATCCAGACGCGAATAACCGCGCCGGCACTCGCTTGGAAGTGCATCACGTACTGTTGATAGTGGCCGAAACCCGAGGCGGAGACCGTCACGGCGGCCATATTGTGACCGTTGACGTTCGCGCCGATCCAAGCCGCCCGTGCGGTCGGCGGTCGAGTAGAACACCAGCGTGTATTGTGCCGTGGCCGGTGCCGTGACGTCCTGGTACATCCCGCAGTCGGCGTTGGTCGTCGCCCAGCACACGCCGTTCTTGGCCCCGGTGTGCGGCTGATGCGTTTCAGATTTGGCTGGAACCGCCCGAAGTGGCTGGTCCGAGACCCGGGGAGGCCAAGCGAGGGCGGAGCGTAACCCTCGAAGCCGGGCTGCTGCACGAGATTTCCGCCGCCGCCGCTCGAACCGGCCGTCGAAAAGGACAGCGTCGACGAGGCGGCAACCAGGGACGGGTTCACGACGGTCGCGTTCGTGCGAGAAAGGACCTTCCAGTAATACGTGGTGTTCGGCTGCAGTGACGGCGAGGGTGTCCACGAGTACGTCGACGGCGGATTCTGCACCAGTTGTGCCGGGACATTGGCGACGCGGGTCAGAGCCGACGGCGACGTGCCCAGGTACACGTCATAGCTGACGGCCCACGATGCCCGCTTCCACGCGAACTTGCCGGTGACGCTGACACCGCCGCCACCAGACGCCGGCGCGACCAGCGCTGGCGCCCTGGGTGGTGTCGGAACCATCGGGCCGAAGTTGGTCGTGTCGGTCCACGTGCGTGCGAACGTGGTGACGAACGCCTGGTAAATCGTCGGCTGCGTCGCGGCCGACACAAAGTAATCGTGATCGCGCTGCCAGTTCGGCGAGAAATTGGACGACGCATTGGTCGCGTATGACGATGTAATCAGCGTCTTCATATGCGTGACGCCGGCGTGCTTACGCTGAAGAATCGGAACGCCCGCCGCGTACAGCGTGTCGAGGTTGGCGTGCGTCAGCCAGTACTGGGGCCATGCGTCGTTCGTGTACTGGGCCGGATCGATGATCAGTTTTACCGGGATGCCGGCCTTGTGCTTGTTCAAGAGAGCCTGCATCAGGTTGCTGACTTCGAGGCGATAGACGATCAGGTCGACCTCGCGGCTCTCGTTGTTGATTTCCTGGATCAGCCGGCTGTTGAAGCCCGTGCCCTGTCCCCAGTACAGATCCGGGGGCGGTGGACGTAGTTGCCGCCGACCGCAAACGTATTCCAGCTCCCATCCCAGAAGATGGTGACACCACCGCCGGCGGGCGCCTTCAAGACATTGTCGTGAACGTTCGGATTCTGACTGTTCGTGATGAATATGCCGGTCGCGCTGCCATCCGCCGGCAGCGTCACCGTATTGCCCGCAATCTCGCTGCACGTCGTGGCCTCGACGTCGATCGCAGGCCAACCGCTGGCGCCCACGATCGTGTTGCCTCAGATGACGTTGCCGCACCCTTCGGTGTCGAACCAGATGGCGGCTGTGCCGGATGCAAAATCGTGGATGTAGTTGTTGGTCACGAGAGATTCGTCTGGTATCCGCTGGCATAGACATCCGCCCACTTGCAGGCCGCGAGAGACGTCCCGCTGATGTCGTTGTGGTCCCAGACGGTGTTGCGTTCGCGGTAGCCGCCCACAGCGCAGACATTGTGATGCACGTAGTTGTAGGTGATGGCTGCGCCCGACTCGTTGCCGATCGCGAGTCCGCTGCGACAACCGGAGACCTCGTTGTGATCGACCGTCCAGTTGTTCGACGCGGCAACCGAGCTCGAATACACGCCCACGCAGTTATATGCACCGAGATTGCGGATGACCAGATTCTGCACGAGCACGCCGGAGCAGTCGGCCGCGCAGTTCCATCCCCGCACGATCGCCGTCGAGCCGACGTCGTAACCCTGCACGACACTTCGCCCGTCAAGGATCGCCCCGTACTGGCCCACGAGCCGGTCGTTGGCCTTCAGGTTGATAGGCGCGGTCGGGTAATGCGTGCCGGCCTGTAGACAGAACGCGGTACCGCCTGGATAGACGTCGACGAGCGCCGGAAGATCCTGCCCCGGCGCGACGGGAATCGCGCCCGGAGGACACGATATCGACGGTTGCGGACCGTAGACCTGTGGGGCCGGCGCGAGAATGGTCACCAGCACGTTCACCGTGACGGCGGACGTCGTGGTCCGCACGACGAACGACGCCGTATACGTTCCGGGCGTCGAGAACGCGGCGGGAAAGCTCACGGTTATCGGGTTCTGGTTCACTCCACTCGAGGGAGAAACGGCCAGCCAACTCGCGGTCGGCACGGAAACGGACCACTTCAACGCACCCTTGCCGGCGTTGGTGATGGTGAGAGTCTGCGGGGGCGGGCGAGCGCCCGCAGGCGCTTGAACACTCACCGATGTCGGTGATGGCTGCGGCTGCGCCGCCGCCGGCACGAGCATGAGAAGCCACGCGGTGAGGCCAGCAAACAAGCGGGCAGCATACGTACGGATCGGCATCAGGACCACGTCGCCTCAGATATCCGGGGTTGCTCTTGTCTCGGTGTACCTCCAACGGTGCAAGCTGCGGGCCCGGCGTATGGTGGTCAGCGACGCTTTGCTAAGCGCAGCGCTGCTCGCGACTGACTGGTGTCCGGGCAAGCTGAGGAGGACGTGGAACCGGTCCTCGACGACGCTCCAGTGCGCGTGACTTACGGACCTGTGATTGGCGATGAGCGCTGCTAGAACATGCCGTGCGCGGTGTACCAGGCCCGGATGCGCGACAACACCTCGGGGTTTTTGGCGACCTCGGCGTGACTGAGGCGACGATACAGATGGCCTTCGTGGGGTGCGGTCAGGACCGAGTCGAAGCGTCTGTCGAGCAGGAACGGGACGGCGAAGTCGAGGAGCCCGTGGTGCCACTGATACGGTGCCTTGATGCGCCGGGCCTGGGCGACGCTTGGGAACGGCATGCCCTCGCGGTGAATGGCATCCAGCAGGACGCCGCCCGACGTGTGTGACGCCACGCGGATGTCGTCGGGATAGGAGGCGGCAAACGCCGTGGTGACAAACGCGCCCATGCTGTGACCGTGCGCGGCGACGCGGCGCATGTCGACATAGCGGAGGCGCGCCAGGACGGTGACCGCCGCGTGCGCGCGAAACGCGTTCGCCGAGCTCGCACCCTGCTGAAGCAGTGACCCGGGCGACCCAAGGGGAACCCCGCGAGAGTGGGTGTAATTGACGGCGATGCAGACCAGTCCCCACGTGCGCATCACGCTTCCGAGCTCGCGACCATATTTCTGCGCGTTGCCGCCGGCGGGGTGACTGAGCACGACCGCGGGGAACGGCCCTCGGCCGCCCGGTTTCAGCAGGATCCCCTGGAGATCGACGGCCGTCCCGTCCAGCATGCCGACCAGCGTCCACGTCGCCCCGGACGCCGACTCAGGGTCGCCGGCGATCGAGAGAGCGGGGTCGCCAGGCCTGCTCGACGGCACAAGGGTCGGGGAGCGAGGATGGCACGCCACGAGCGAGCACAGCAGCGCGGCGACGAAAGCGGCCCGATTGAGACGCGCCATAGCCCATTGGACCACGGTGCCCGCACTGCCGCCCAGCAGGGCCGTGGTGTGCGGTTCCTGGGGACGGCCGACTGAACGTCAGCGCTCACGGATGCCGGAATAGCCCCGCCTGGCGAGGGCATTCTGCAGGGCGCGCAGGCGCTCCTCGCAGCTGACCGTAATCGTGCGCTTCTGATCGAGCGACAGCGCCAGCGAGCGCACGTTGGTGTTGCGGCGGGAGAGCGCGATGATCTGCGCGTTGAGATCCACGAAGCGCCCTAGCGCGGCCGCCGCCGCGTCGAGATGCGGCTTCGATGCTTGAGGCGTGACGGCCCTGAGCGCGTCGAGCGATCGACGTGCCTCCATCTCCGACGTCGCCATCTGCGTTTCCATCCGCGTCATGACTGCGTCGTCTGCGTCGGCGATGTGCGGCGCCTGCAGCACCTGGATCTCGCGCACCGTCGTGACCGCCCGGGCGACCAGCGCCTCGGTATGCCAGCGCTCCTTCTCGGGAGCGGACGCGCCGACGGCCTTGAGCGAGTCGCGGAACGCGTTGGCGGCTTCCTGCGCCGGACCAAACGCCAGGCGCTGCGCCTTGAGATTCGTGTTCTCGACCGCGAGATCCAGGATGCGGCGGTCGAGCGCCTGATACTCGGCGAAGCGGTCGCTGAACTCCTTCAGCAGGCGGGTCTCGTCGGAGTAGCCGAGCATCGAGAGGAGCGGGTTCAGCGTGCCGATGTCATTCTGAATCGCCGCCGTAGCTTCTCCGGCTTCCTTCGCAAAGGCGGCGGATGCGTTGTCGGTATCGGCCATGACGGCGCGGTTGCCGGCGTCCGCCGCCTTCGCGAACTGCACCAGCAGATCCGCCGTGACCTGGCGCGCCTTCGTGAGCCGCTCGAGAACAACGTTGACGTCTTCGCCGCACCCGGCGGCAGCTGCGAGCAGGACGACGGCTTGCAGCGTCAGAAAGAGACGGCGAGTCGATGACGGTCGGGGCACGTGACACGAAGTTAGCACAGCCGGTTGCCTTCTCGAGGGTCGAATAGCGCATAATCACCGCATGCGCATTGTCATCGCGAGCCTGCTGGCGTGCCTGTTGTCGGCACCCGTCGCCGCGCAGTCGCCGGTCACGACGCTCGCGCCGACCGGCACGCTTCGCGCGGTCTTCCTTGGCAGCAACCCCGTGCACGGTCGCGTCGATCCCCAGACGGGCGTTGTCACGGGCCCGGTGCCTGATCTCGTGAAGGAGCTGGCGCGGCGGCTCGGCGTGCCGTTCACGATCCTGCCGGCACCGGACGCCGCAGGCGTCATCGCCGCGCTGAAGAATCACACCGCGGACGTCGGCTTTCTCGCGTACGACGAGACCCGCGCACGGGAAGTGGACTACAGCGCGGCGTTCATCGTGATGCACAACAGCTATCTCGTGTCTGCCGCGTCGAAGATCCAGACCAGCGCCGACGTCGATCGCGGCGGCATCACCGTTGCGGCCGTCAAGGGCCAAACCCAGGAGCTGTTCGTCAGCAGCCGCCTGAAGCACGCGCGCGTCAGGGTCCTGTCCACGATGCCCGCCCAGGCCGAGGTGGAGCGGATGCTGACGAGCGGCGAGGTGGACGCGTTTGCGATCAACCGCCAGCGATCGCTCGATGCGCAGGCCGCCTCCGGTTCGAAACTCCGCGCGCTCGCCGACAGTTTCCTCGACGTCGATCAGTGCTTCGTCGTCGCCAGGGGCGACGGGCACAAATTCGGGCCGATCGAGGGATTCATGGCGGACGTTCGCGAGTCCGGGTTCGTGAAAGCATCGATCGAACGCGCGGGTCTCGCCGGCGTGGATGTCTCGTCCGGCCGGAAATAGTCGTGACTCACCTCGGGTAGTGCAGGCCTTCAGGCCTGCCGGCCGCCCGTTTGGGTGATCCGCGCCTCGCGCGGGCGTGCCACGATGGGCGCATGACAACCGAACTCCTCACGAGCTTCTCAAATACTCTCGCCGACGCCGTGGCCGCCGCCGCTCCAGCCGTCGTGCAGGTGCAGGGCCGCCGCCGTCCGGTGAGCGGCCTCGTATACGCCGACGACATCGTGGTGACGATGGCGCGCGCGCTCGGACGCGAGGACCGCGTGCGGGTGCGGCGGCACGATGGGCACACCATCGATGCGGAGGCCGCCGGCTGGGATCCGACGACGGGCCTCGCGGTCCTGCGGGCTAGCGGACTGGAGACCAAGCCTTTCACACTCGCCAGCCGCGCCCGCTCGCGTCGGTCACATCGCGCTGGCCCTCGCGCGCTCGTGGAGCAACGCGGTCACCGCGAGCGCCGGGATCGTCTCGGTGATCGGCGGTCCGCTGGCCACCGGCCGCCGGCGGGCCATCGACGTCGTGCTGCGGACGACGGCGCCGATGCACGACGGTTTTGCGGGCGGCGCGTTCGTCGACACGACGGGCTCGCTCCTTGGCGTCACGACCGCGGCGGCCATTCGCGGCCTCGGCGTCGTCATCCCGGCGTCGATCGCGTGGCAGACGACGGCCGCGATCCTCGAACACGGTGGTCTCAAGCGCGGCTACCTGGGCATCTCCGGCCAGACGGCGCGCCTTGCCGCGCACCAGCGCGACGCGATCGGCCGCGACGAAGCGCTGCTCGTGGTCGGCGTGCCGGCCGGCAGCCCCGCCGCGGCGGCGGGAGTGCTGGTCGGTGACGTGCTCTTCGAACTGGACGGACACGCCGTCGGCTCACCGGAACACCTGCTGGATTTGTTGACAGGGGAGCGCGTCGGGCGTCAGGCGGCACTGCGGCTGCTGCGCGGCGGTGCCGCGGTGGAACTCGGCGTCACGATCGGCGAGCGGCCTGCCGACTGATGCGTGTCCTGCTCGTCGGCCCGGCGGCCGAGCGCGCGCGGGTGAGGGCGCAACTCCATCCCTCGATCGAGGTCGCGGGCGAGTTCGCCTCGCTCGCCGACGCGCGTGCCCAGGACCCGGACGCGGACGCCGACGCCGTGCTCGTCGTCCCGGTTCACGAGTCGCGGGCTGGGTCAGCGTTGAACGAGGACGTCGAAGACGTCTACGACGTCGAGCCCCTGACCGCCCGGGAAGTCCAGGTGCTGGAACTGCTCGCCGAGGGGTTGCCGAACAAGGCGATCGCGGCGCGGCTCGGTATCAGTGATCAGACCGTCAAGTTTCACGTCGCGGCGCTGTCAGGAAAGCTGGGCGCCGCGAACCGCACCGACGCGGTGCGGCGCGCCGTGCGGCGAGGCCTAATCGCGCTGTGATTCGGCCGGCAACACCGTCAGCTGCCGCCGTTCGACGCCTCTCAGAATCGCCAGCCGCGTCGGGACGCCGACGCGTTCGTCGGTCAGTTGACGATGAAGGTCGGAAACGGCCGTGACCGGATCGTCCGCGCACCCGAAGACGACGTCGCCGTCGCGCAGGCCCGCGGTGGCTGCCGGACTGCCCGGCTCAACCGATGTCACGAGCACGCCAGACGACACGGCCAGGCGGTGATGTCGGGTCAGCGCGCGTGGAATCGGCACGGTCTGGCCGGCGACGCCGATGTAGCTGCGGCGGATCCGGCCGTCCCGAATCAGCCTGGCAGCGACGAACCGGACGGTGTCGCTGGCGATCGCAAAGCACAGTCCCTGCGCCGGAACGATCGTCGCCGTGTTGATGCCGATGACGTCGCCGCGAGCGGTCACGAGCGGACCGCCGGAGTTGCCCGGGTTCAGCGCCGCGTCGGTCTGGATCACGTCGTCGATCAGGCGGCCGGACGCCGTTCGCAGCGAGCGTCCGAGAGCGCTGACGATCCCCGCCGTCACGGAGTGCTGCAGGCCGAAGGGATTGCCGATCGCGATCACCACCTGGCCCACGCGGATCCGGCCGGAGCGTCCGAGCGTCGCCCAGGGCAGGGAGCCGCCATCGGTGACGGCCCGCAGCACGGCGAGATCGGTGCCCGTGTCGCGCCCGACGACATCCGCGCGAAGCGAACGGCCGTCCGGCAGCATCGCCGTCATCCGTTCCGCGTTGGCGACGACGTGGCTGTTGGTCAGGATCAGGCCGTCCGGCGTGAAGACGACCCCTGAACCGTTGCCATGATCGGATTGAATCTTGACGACCGCGGGGCCGACGATCTCGACCGCGTGCGTGACGGCGCGAGAGTACGCGTCGAGCAAATCGTCGTCGTCTGCCTCGTCCGCTTGCGGGATCACCCAGCCATCGTAAGCGCGCGATTCCGGCGCGCGGATCACCCGATCGGGTGGGCGATCCGCGCACCGCTGGCTTACTGGACGGTGATCGTGCCGACCATGCCCGGGTGAATCGTGCAGTGATACACGAACGTGCCCGCCGAGCCGAGCGTCACGTTGGCGGTGCCGCCGGGCTGGAGGACTGGCGTCGTGAATGTCCCGTTGTCGGCCTTCGCATCGTGCGGAGCGACGTCGTTGTTGACGAACGTCACCACCGTGCCAATCGTCACGGTGACGGGGCTCGGCGAAAACGCGGTATTGGTGCGCCCGAAGGCACCGTTGACCATGCTGATACTCTGCGTGGCGGCCGCAGGCGGAGTCGGCGTGGGTGAGGGAGTGGTGGGCGCGGGATTCGAGTCGCTGCCGCATGCAGCGAAGGTCAGTCCCGCGACGAGAACGAGAGCGTATCGTAGTGACATGCCGGGAGCGGGCTGCAAAGGCGCTGCCCACCGCGATCGCGCGGTTTCCGGCCTGTTTGAGATCGGGAAACAGCAAAGGGCTTTCGAGAAGCTGAATGCCTTTCAGAACGCGTAACCCGTCAGTTATCCAGCGAGGCGCGTCGAGCGCGTCCGTTTAATCGAAGGATCGGCTGAAGAGGTCCTCGATCGCCTTGCGGCCGTTGTCGCGGAGCTCGCGCGTACCCGTGCCGGTGAAGTGCGGGTGCGTGATGACAGGCGCGTCGTGCTTCCACATCGGGTCCCATCGCTCGCCGCCCCAGCGCAGCCACGTGTCTTTGTCCTGATCGAAAACGCAGAGCGGTTTATTGCATAGCTTCGCGAACTCTGCACCCCAACCCGTTCCGCCCCTGACCGTGCCGTCGTCGAGGATCGTGCCGATGACGTAAATTTCCTGCCCGTGGTTGACCTGGTACCACAGCGTCTGCAGTACTCGGCGAATGGTGGGACTGTCGGTGTACCGGCGATGCAGCAGCCGCGCGACATATTCGAGGCTGACATCGCCGCCGAGGAGCTCCTCGTGATTCAGGACGCGGACGCCCCGGTGCCGTTCGATCCGATGGCCGTCGAAGGTGAAGTTGACCTCTTCGACCCCGCGCCGTTCGGCGTTGGCGCCGAACGCGGCCTCGGCGCCAGGCGCGCCACCGCTGAACAGGATGCTCTCGGCTGCTTTCATATCGCGCGATCATAGCATCGCCGTGTGACCGCAGCTGAGTGCACACGGTGTCAACGCCGGAGGACGGCCTATAAAGATCGCGGAAATCTCTCGCTGCAAGTCGTTGATTCCCGCGTCGCCGCGTACGGTGCAGGTGGCAGCGTTCGTGCTCGTGCCGCTGCGATGCCTTCTCCTTTACGCGCGATTACCGTGGCCGTCCTTCTTTGTACTGCCGGCTGTTCCAGCTCGCCGACGACCGCATCCACGACCACCTTCACGCCTTCCATCTCCTTTACGGGCGGCGACACCTTCACCATCGGGCAGGGCGGCCAGCTGACGGCCATCGAGCGGCAGTCGGCGACGACGTCGCAGGATGTCACGACGACGGCGTCGTGGCAGTCGTCGAATCCCGGCGTGGCGACCGTATCGGCTACGGGAGCCGTAACGGCCATGGCGCTCGGGTCGACGATCATCATGGCCACCGATCAGGCGGCGGTGGGCACGCTTGTCGTCACGGTGGTTCCCAGGACCGTGACGTCGCTGCTCGTCGTCGGGCCGACGCTCGTCCCGACCGGGCAGACGAGCGAGCTGACGGCGTCGGCGTCGACGACAAGCGGGAAGCAGGTCGTGACGAGCGGGGTCACATGGCAGTCGTCGAATCCCGGCGTGGCGACCGTGTCCGATGCGGGAATTCTCACGGCTGTCGCTCCAGGCACGGTCACCGTGACGGCGGCCTATCAGGGCGTGACCGGAAGCCTGACGCTCACGGTTGCCGACGTGACCGTGTCGGCGATCACGCTCTACGGCACGACGACGGTCACGCGCGGCGGGACGACGCAGTTGATGGCGACCGCCGTGCTCGGCGACGGCTCGATGCGAATCGTGACGAACGTCGCCACGTGGGCGTCGGTGAACACTGATATCGCCACGGTTTCGAGCAGCGGCCTGGTCACGACGCTGTCCACCGCGGGCACGGCCACGATTACCGCCACGTATCTGGGCGCCACCGGCTCGGTGGACATCACGGTCAACTAGACAGGTCGGGTGGGTCGGGTAGGTCGGGTGGGTCGGGCAGGTCGGCGGCAGCGGGTTTAGTCGTCGCGCTGGCGCCCGCGGAGTGCCTTGATCTCGCCCCGGCGCTTCTTCGAATCCAGGCGCTTCTCCTTCGCGGCGCGCTTCGGTTTGGTGGCCTTGCGTGGCTTCGGGCGCTGTGCCGCGCGCTGAACGAGCGCGGCGAGGCGGGCGCGAGCCGCCTCGCGGTTCTGCGCCTGCGTTCGGTGTTCGCGGCTGTCGATGAGCAGCACGCCTTCGCCGGTCACGCGATGGCCGGCGAGCGCCAGCAGCCGCTGCTTCACGTCGGGCGGCAGCGAGGACGCGTGCACGTTGAAGCGCAACTCGACGGCGGTGGCCACCTTGTTGACGTTCTGGCCGCCGGGGCCCGAGGCGCGAACGAAGTGCTCCTCGATCTCGCGCTCATCAATCGGGAAGCGGGGCGGAAAGCCTGGAATGGTCGGCATGATACGCTTCAAAGACCTACGGTGCCGCTGGTCTCCCTCGATCATATTGCAGTCGCGTTCGGACATCTGCCGCTTCTGGACGACGTGTCGTTGCAGATCGAGCCGGGCGAGCGCGTGTGCGTCATCGGCCGGAACGGCACCGGCAAGTCTACGCTGCTCCGTATCCTGAGCGGGGAGCTGCCGCCGGACTCCGGATCCGTGTGGCTGCAGCCCGGTGTCCGCCGCGCGCGGCTCGAGCAGGACGTGCCGTTGTCGGCTGATCGTCCCGTGTTCGACGTCGTCTCGGAAGGGCTGGGAAGCCTCAGCGAGCTGGTGGCTGCCTACCACCATACCGCCGTGCTCGTGGCGACCGATGCGACGCCGGCGCGCCTGGAAACGCTCGGCCGGCTGCAGCACGAGCTCGACGAGCAGCAGGGGTGGAGCATCGAACAGCGGGTGGAGCTGGTGCTCGCGAAGCTCGGCCTGTCAGCCGACGCGATCGTGAACACGTTGTCGGGCGGCTGGCGGCGCCGGACGCTCCTGGCGCGCGCGCTGGTGGCGGAGCCGGACCTGCTCGTGCTGGACGAGCCGACGAATCATCTCGACATCGACGCCATCACGTGGCTCGAGACGTTCCTGGCCGAGTACGCGGGCGCCGTCGTCTTCGTCACGCACGATCGCGCGTTCCTCCAGCGGCTCGCGACCCGCATCGTCGAGATCGATCGCGGGAAGCTTTCGTCGTGGCCGGGCGACTACCAGAACTTCCTGCGCCGCAAGGACGAGTGGCTCGCCAACGAGGCCGTGCAGCAGGAGAAGTTCGACAAGCGCCTGGCCGGTGAAGAGGTCTGGCTGCGGCAGGGGATCAAGGCCCGCCGGACGCGGAACGAAGGCCGCGTCCGTGCGCTCATGGCGATGCGCGACGAACGCGCGGCACGGCGCGAGCAGATGTCGTCGGTGCGGCTGCACGTCGAGCAGGCCGACGTGTCCGGGCGGCTGGTGTTCGAGGCCAGGAGGGTCGCCAAGGCGTACGACGGGAAGACCGATCCTGCGCGGCTTCTCGACGCGGATCATGCGCGGCGATCGCATCGGCCTCATCGGACCGAACGGCGCCGGCAAGACGACGCTGCTGCGGCTGCTGCTCGGAGAGATCGCGCCCGACGAGGGCGACGTGCGGCGCGGCGCCAACGTGCAGGTCGCGTACTACGACCAGCAGCGGGAACAACTCGATCCCGAGCGCACCGTGTTCGAGACGATCGGCGACGGCAACGACTGGGTGACCGTCGATGGCAACCCGCGCCACGTGAACGCGTACCTCGCCGATTTCCTCTTCCCGCCCGAGCGGGCGTCGTCGCCGGTGCGGGCGCTGTCCGGCGGCGAACGCAACCGACTGCTGCTCGCGCGGCTGTTCACCCGGCCCGCCAACGTGCTGGTGATGGACGAGCCCACCAACGATCTCGATCTCGAAACCCTGGAGCTGCTCGAGGCCGAGCTTGTCGGCTGGCAAGGTACGCTGCTGCTCGTGAGCCACGACCGGGCGTTTCTCGACAACGTCGTGACGAGCACCATCGTGTTCGACAGCGACGGCGAGGTGCGCGAATACGTCGGCGGCTACGAGGACTGGCTGCGCCAGCGGCCGGCGGCACTGGCTGGCGGCGAAAAACAGGGCGCCGCGCCCCCGGCCAAGCTAGCGCCGGCTGGCCAGCCCAGCCCAAGCGAGGCGATTCAGAAGAAGCTGTCGTACCGCGAGCAGCGCGAGTTCGAGAAACTGCCCGCGCGCATCGAGGCCCTCGAGGGTGAGCAGCGCGAGTTGAATGCCGCGGTCCAGGATGCGCGGTTCTATACGAGACCGGCCGAGGAGATCCGCGCGTCGCTGGCGCGGCTCGAGGCGATCGGGTCGGAGCTGACGGCCACTTACGCGCGATGGGACGATCTCGACGCGCGGGCTACTCGTAGTACGCCGGGGCCTTCTTCAGCTTCGCGTTCGCGATGAAGTCGTGCTGAATCCAGAGCTGGGCGCCTGACTGTTTCAGGAACCCGTCCAGTGCCGCCCGTGACGCCGCCGTCTGTTTTTCGTCGGCGTCAAAGGTGGGAATCCTGTTGAGCGCGCGCTCTTCCGGGTAGTGATAGAGGTCACCGCACACCACCACCGGCCCCGTCTTCGCCAGCCGCACGAACAGCACCTGATGCCCCGGCGTGTGACCGGGAGCGGATTTCAGCACGACGGTGCCGTCGCCGAAGACGTCGTGGTCTTCCGTCCTGATTGCGATCGTCTTGCTGGTCCGCAACGCCGAGTACGTGGATGGCTGCAGCAGGTCGGGCGGCATCGGCGCGAACATCGCGTCGCGTTCGACCGGGCGCACGAGCCATGTCGACGCGGCGAAGAGGTTGGCGTTGGCCGTGTGGTCGTAGTGGTAATGGGACAGCGCGAGGTACGTGATGTCGGCCGGCGCGAACCCCGCGGCGGCGAGCTGCGACTTCAGCGTCCGTGTCGCCGTCACGAACCGCTCGGCCTTGTTGGGCAGCACCAGGCGGTACCGTTTGGATTCCGCACCGCCGCCCGCGGCTTCGATGTCGGCGTCGGGCACCGCGCCCGCGTCCCAGATGAGCGTTCCTCGCGGATGCGTGACGAGGTAGCACGCGACGGACATGTCGGTTGTCGCCATCTCCTGTCGCGTGAGACGGAAGCGGCTCACGTCGCCGCCCTCGAGCCGGCCGCAATCGAAGACGTAGAGGCGGGGCGACGCGGGAAGCGGCGCCCGCCGCTGTGCGCCGGCGGCGACGCCGACGCCCGCCAGAAGGGCGATTAGGATCGTGGCTTTCACGGTTGTCATAGCCGCGCATCTTACCTTTTGTGCCGCATTGCGTTAAGCTCCACGCCATGAAGCTCAGACCGTACGTCCTGCTGGTCGTCCTGGCTGCCAGTTCGTGCAACCGGACGCCGCCGGAACTGCAAGTGATTGTCGATGCCGCGAATGCGTTGGGCGGGCGGGAAAAGATTCTCGCGATCAAGACGCTGACGATCGAAGGTGAGGGCTCCGCGCCCCAGGCGGGGCAGAACACGACGCCCGACTCGGAGCTGCCGGCCTGGAAGGTCACGGAATTCAAGCGGACCATCGATCCCGGCAACGGACGGATGCGCGTTCAGCAGCTTCGCACCGCGCAGTTCCTGTTCGCGAATTCACCGATACAGCGCCAGGATGCGGGGCTCGATGGCGACGTTGCTTTCAACGTCGGCGAGGACGGCACACCGGTCAGGGCCGGCGCCGATGCGGCGCGCGATCGCCACATCGAGATGCTTCATAACCCGATCGCGATCGTGCGGGCGGCGCTCGATGAGCCGAACACCAAAGTGAGCGGCCTGCGCACGGCTCAGAATCAGCAGATCGTCGAGGTGACCACGGCGAAAGGCGAGAAGCTGACGCTGGCGATCGACGCTGCGACGAAACTGCCGACGCGCGTGACCTCGATGGCCGACAACGCCAACATGGGCGACGTCGCGATTGACACGGCGTTCACGGATTACGAGGACGTCGGCGGGGTGAAGCTGCCGAAGCACTACACCACGAAGATGGACAAGTACCTGCAGTTCGATCTGGCGGTCGCGAAGAACACCATCGACGCCGGCGGGCCGGATTTAGCCGCGCCGGCAGCCGTAGCCGCGGCGCCAGTGCCGCCGCCCCCCGCCATCGTCGTCACGGCCGAGCCGGAGGGGAAGGGCATCTGGTGGCTGGCTGGTTCCGGCAACCACCGGAGCGTCGTGTTCGAGTTCGAGAACCACCTGACGCTGTTCGAGGTACCGCTCAACGAGGCGCGATCGAAAGCCGTGATCGACAAGGCCCGGACGCTCTCATCGAAGCCCCTGACGCAGGTGGTCGTGTCCCACCATCATTTCGATCATTCGGGCGGAATCCGCGTCGCGGTCGCCGAGGGGCTGACGATCATCACGTACAAGGGCAACGAGGAGTTCTTCAAGGACCTCCTCGCGCGTCCGCACACAATCGTGCCGGACGAGCTCGCGAAGGCCCCGCAGCCGTTGAAGCTCGTGACCGTGGACGACGAGATGACGATGAAGGACGCCGCGATGGAGGTGCAGCTCTACCACCTGCGCGACAATCCGCGGGAGGGCACGAACCTGTTCGCGTACGTTCCGCGCGAGCGCATCCTGGTCCAGGCCGACCTGTACGATTCGACGTGGCAGTTCCACCACTGGGGCGAGAACGTCATCACGAACATCGAGAAGATCCGGAAGCTCCGCGTCGACAAGCAGCTCCCCATCCACGGCAGCATTCAGAGCTACCGCGACATGGTCAAGACGATCCGGGCGGCGCCGAAGGCGGCGACCGACTAGTCCCTGGGCCTTGGTTCATGGGCCTTGGTCCGTCCTTCGTCCCTGGTCCGTCCGTGGTCGTTGGTCCGTGCTTGGGCCCCCGGTCCGAGGTCCGTCTTCAGAGTTCCCATGCATCGCCGTAGCCTTTTCGCGATGCTCTCATTCGCCGCGATCAGGTCTTTGCTTTCTAACTCGCTGATGTGCCGACGTCCTTCGGCTGCGTAGTAGCCGGCCTTCAGCTCTCCGTTGGACGCGAATGCATATCGCAGAAACGGCGCTGTTTCTTTGTCTCTGCGTCGCAAAAATCCCTCACTGATGTTGAACATGACGGACAGCGCCGCCGCGTTCATCTGGCTGGCCAATTCGCGGTCGGCTCGGAATGGCGGGCGTTTGATCAGATGTCCAACGAGATCACACTGGTGTTTGGCTGCCTGCCAGACGCGCAGATCCTCGAATCGATAGACGGCCATGCTCGATACAGAGCACGTTCGGTGCCGTAATCTGATCCGGTGCTGGACTTGAGGACAAGGACCAAGGACCAAGGACGGACCAAGGCCCAAGAACCAGGGACCAAGGACCAACCCGCCTACCGCCCCAGCTTGATCGGTATCTCCGCCGCGTAGAGCATCGTTCGATCGTTGTCGCGCGCGGCCCACTTGATCAGCGTCGCCACGCTCGGCTGGACTCTTGCCTTCGAAGACCACCTTGCCGTTCGACGTGACCTTGATTGGCTGCGTGAGATCGAACGCATCCGGCGAGACGAGCAGCGTGAACGCGGCGACGCCGCGGGTCGTCGCCTCCACGGTGTTGCCGCTGCGGACCAGATCGACGCGGCCCGAGGCGGCGCGGTGCTCGAACAGCGGCATCGCCATCAGCTGGTTCGGACTGAACTCGTTCACGTCCGGCAGGTTCCTCGGATCTCCCGGCTGCGCGCCCAATCTGTCGATGACGAGCCAGTGGGCGCGATTGTGTTTCAGGTTCGACGTCGCCCACGTCAGCCGCGCCGGCGACGGGTCGCGCGGGTGATCGGCCGCGAACCGCTCGAACGATTCCCTGATGTCCGGCCACCACGCCGTGTTGTGCTCGCCGAGCGGCTGCGGGTGATAGTCCACGCTGACGCCGGCTTTCTTCAGGTGCAGGACGTACGGCTCGACCGCCGCGGTGGGATACAGGCGATCGCGTCCGCCGTTCACGACGAAGAACGGTTTGTTGCGGAGGTTGTTCGGGTACAGCTGGTCGCGAATGCCCGTGTCGATGTTCGCCAGCACCATGATGAAGCCGTTGAGCGGCAGGAAGCTCGCAAACGGCGTCGTCTCGCGCATCGCCAGGTAGTACGCGCCCGTGCCGCCATCCGAGACGCCCGAGACGACGACGCGGTTCTCGTCGATGTTGTACGTGCGCTTCAGCGAGTCGACGATGGCGTTCATGTTGAGGACCTGGTCCTCGCTCCACCACGGCGCATCGCTCCAGCCGTACGGGATCACGTAGAACTGATCGGCGCCCGCGAGCGCGCCGATCTCGCCGGAATTTCGCGGCTGGTTCGTCGACCGGCCCATGACGCCGCCGTGCAGCTGGAACCGGACCTGGTACCGTTTCGCGGGATCGTAGGCCGGCGGCACGGTGACGGCGTAGTAGTGCTCGACCTTGTCTTCCGTCTTGTTCGTGAGCATCACGACGCCGGGCTTCTGCGCCGCGTACGGACGTCCCTCTTTCAGGCGCTTGCAGAGCTTCCTCGTAGCCCACGCGCGCGGCGAGCACTGCATCTACGGCGCGGGCGGCGTCAGCCGGCGTCCGGGTGTCCAGGAATTTCGCGAACGCGGCGTCCCGCGCCGCCGCGGCGTCCTGCCCTCGTGCGGGTGAGGACAACGCCAAAGTCAGCAATAGGGTCCGACACGACCCACGAGGTCCATGGCTTCATAGGGCGAATATAGTACTGTAGTGACCGGGGAATCTACCTCGATGTCCACCACCAGTACCGTCTCGGTTCCAACGTCGGTTGCCGTCGCGCGCGTGCCGCTGTGGATCAACGGGCAGCATGCGGCGTCGCAAAGCGGCCGGCACGGCGTCGTGACCAACCCTGCGACCGGCGAAGTGATCAGGGCCGTCCCGTTTGCGGATGCCGCGGACGTCGATCGCGCCGTCAAGGCGGCCGTCGCGGCGTTTCCGGCATGGCGCGCCACGCCGCCGCTTCGGCGCGCGCGGATCCTGAACCGCTTCCGCGAGCTCGTCGAGCAGCATCAGAAGGAGATCGCGTCCATCGTCAGCGAAGAACACGGCAAGGTGTTCCTCGACGCGATGGGATCCGTCCAGCGCGGGCATCGAGGTGGTCGAGTTCGCCGTCGGGGCGCCGCAGCTGCTCAAAGGCGACCACGCCGAATCGGTGGGCCGCGGCGTCGACGCCCACTCGCGCCTGCAGCCGATCGGCGTGTGCGCCGGCATCACGCCGTTCAACTTCCCGGCCATGGTGCCGATGTGGATGTTCCCGATGGCGCTGGCCTGCGGGAATACGTTCGTGCTCAAGCCGTCGGAAAAGGATCCGTCCGCCAGCATCCGGCTCGCCGAGCTCCTCAAGGAGGCCGGGCTGCCTGACGGCGTGTTCAACGTCGTCCACGGAGACAAGGAGGCGGTGGACGCCATCCTGCATCATCCCGACATCAAAGCCGTGTCGTTCGTCGGATCCACGCCCATCGCGAAGTACATCTACTCGACCGCAGCCGCGGAGAGCAAACGCGTGCAGGCCCTGGGCGGCGCCAAGAACCACGCGGTGGTGCTGCCCGACGCGGATCTCGACTTCACCGTCGATGCGTTGATGGGCGCGGCGTACGGCTCGGCCGGCGAACGCTGCATGGCCATCTCGGCCGTCGTCGCCGTCGGCGGCGCTGCGGATCCGCTGGTCGCTGCGCTGGCCGCGAAGGCGCGCCAGCTGAAGGTCGGACCGGGATCGGCTGAAGGCATGGACATGGGGCCGCTCGTGACGGCGGCCCATCGCGACCGCGTGAAGGGGTACATCGACGCCGGCGCGGCGGCTGGTGCATCGCTCGTGGTCGACGGACGCGGGCTCACGGTGCCCGGCGCCGATCGGGGTTTCTTCGTCGGCCCGACGCTCTTCGATCGCGTCACGCCGGAGATGACGATTTACACCGACGAGATCTTCGGTCCGGTCCTCGTCGTGCTGCGCGTCGACACGCTCGACGAGGCGATCGCGCTGGTCAATCGCAACCCGTACGGCAACGGGACCGCGATCTTCACCGCGTCGGGTGCGGCGGCGCGGCAATTCGAAGACGAGATCGAAGTCGGGATGGTCGGCATCAACGTCGCGATCCCGGTACCGATGGCGTTCTTCTCATTCGGCGGCTGGAAGCAATCGTTGTTCGGCGACCTCCACGTCTACGGCATGGAGGGCATCGCGTTCTACACACGCACCAAGGCGATCACCACTCGCTGGCCCGCGCGCGACGCCGTCTCGGCGGGCTTCCACATGCCGACGACGGGCTAGCCGTGGTGCTAAGAGCGGGCGGCCTCGTTCTTGGCGTGATGATTGCTGCAAGCGGCGCCTCGAGGGCGTCGATGCAGACGACGCCCGCCCCGCCTGCGTCACCGGAGGCACAAACCGAAGCCATCTGGACCTGCCCGGTCCACGCCGTCGTCGCAGAAAAAGGCGCCGGCAAGTGCGCCATCTGCCGGCGCGATCTCGTTCCCGTGACGGCGACGGTCACGTGGACGTGCGCGGATCGGCCGGACATCGATCGGCCGGTGCAGGGAAAGTGTCCGGACGGCTCCCCGATGGAACGGCGGTATACGCAGTCCACACACGCCAACCACAATCCGCGGCATGGCGGCATGTTCTTCATGGCGCCGGATCTCTGGCATCACCTCGAAGGCGCGTATCTGCAAGATGAAACATTCCGCGTGTACCTCTACGACGATTTCACCAGGCCACTGGTGCCAGAGCTGGCCAGGCAGGTCAGCGGCCGCGTCGTGCTGAAGGAGACGTTCGATCCCGCGACCCGTACGACCAGGGAGCTCGTCACCGTGCCGCTGACGATGGCGGCCGGAGGCGAATACCTCGAGGCGCGCGTGGGGAAGATCAGGCTTCCGGCGGAGATGACGGCGAAGGTGAAGTTCACACGCGACATGCAGGAGTATCGATTCGACTTCACGTTTCCCGAGTTCTCGACCGACGCCACCGTGCGAGCCCGGCGGCCCGGCAGCGCCGCTGTTCGAGGTGCCCGACAGCGGCCCCGAGATCCTGCGCCTCCTCCGCGAACGCGTAACGCTCATCGGCGACCTCGTACGCAAGGGCGCCTTCGGCGAAGTGTGGGTGCCGGCGTTCCAGGCCAAGGACCTTGCCCTTGCGCTCGACGTACGAACGCGGACGCTGCCGCAAGCTGTCCCGCGCGAGAGGGACGATGGCGGTGGAGCAGTTCGTGCGAGCGGCCTGGATGATCGACGCGGCAGGCGATACGGGGAATCGCGGGGACGTCGAAGACGCGTATGCCGCCCTCGGTCGCGCCGCTTCTGACGTCGCGCGGATATACGAGGGAATACGATGACGGGCTGGGAAAGGTCCGGTGGGTCGGGTAGGGCAGGGGGGTCGGGTAGGTCGGGCGGCTCTGGCCCGTGGCTCGCGTGCGCAATTGCGATGCTCGCGGTGCAGGTGGTCGGAGCGCACAAGCCTGTTACGTCGAAGTACACCTACACCGAGGACGTGTACCCGATCGTCAGCCGCGAGTGCGGCGCGTGCCACTCGCCGGGTGGTGTGGCGCCGATGTCGCTGCTGACGTACGACGATGCGCGTCCGTGGGCCGAATCGATCCGGCTCGAGCTGGCCTCAGGACACATGCCGCCCTGGTTCGGAGACCCGGGCTTTGCGGCATTACGGGACGCACACAAGCTGTCGCCGCGCGACCTGGACGTCGTGCTCACCTGGGTGACCGGCGGCACGCCGCGAGGAAGCGTTCTGCCCGGGGACGCGTCGAAGGCGCCGCCGAGCTCACGCGGTACGTGGCGGCGAGGCCGTCCGGCCGTGACACTGCAATTGCCGGCGGCGTTCACCCTGCCTGCCGGAAAGACCGAGGACACGCAGGAGTTCGTCCTCGAAACGGCGCGCGACCGCGATCGATTCGTTAGCGCCGCGGATCTGCTGCCCGGCAACCCCGCGATCGTCCACGACGCGATCATCTTCATTCGCGATGCGGCCACCGCGCGCGACACCGTGCTGGCGACGTGGCTACCGGGTTCGACGCCGGTGAGCACCGGCGCCGGCATCGGATTCCTCTGGCGCGCCGGAGAACAACTGGGCGTCAGGATTCACTACAAGAAGACGTGGAAGTTCGAGAACAAGGTGGCATCCGATCGGAGCACGGTCGGCTTGTATCTGGCGAACGCGCCGGTCCGCGAGGTACGCCGCCTCGATCTGACGGAGGCGGGAGCCGTGCTCGAAGAAGACGCGCAGGCCCTCGCCGTCGTCGCGCTGCGAACCGCCGGCGCGCCGCCTGACATCGACGTGCGCATCGAAGCGGTGCGTCCCGACGGATCGCGCGTGCCGGTCGTCGGATTCGGTGCTCGTCCCGGATGGGATCAGCGTTACTGGCTCGCGCGTCCGCTCACGCTGCCGAAAGGCACGCGCCTCAACGTGAAGACCAGCGACGGCGTGTTCACAGCACTGCGCATCTCGCTCGACATCGTCCGTCCAACGTGAGTCCGCATGCTAGTATGTGCCCGTGGCAACCTGTCCGAAGTGCATGGGTTTCCTCGAAGAGGGCCACAAATGTCCCCGGGGCGTGTGGTCTCGTCTGAGCGAAGCGGTCTTTACCGTTTTCATTGGCGCGGCGATCGGCATCGCACTCTGCTACGCGATTGAAGAGCGTCCCGTCGCGCCGCTCGTCCTGGCAGCTGCCGCGCTCGGCGCCGTGCTCGCGTCCGCCGTTCGGCAGGCGACATCCCCTCGAATCTGAACTGTTTGTCTGTTGTAGCGTTCGCCTTCAGGCGGACGTTCGCCGGCCGGCTACAGCACCGCAACGCGGCGGCCGATATGACAACCAAGGTATATCCATGCAATCAGCGGACGAAGGCACGGTTCTCGGGTCGATCAGGAGCTACGCGTCGCGCCTGAAGAAGGCCGGTCAGACGCCCGCGCAATGCCGCGTGCTGATCGTGGACGACGAAGCCGTCGTACGGCGATACGTCGTACATGTGCTGAAGACAGCCGGCTATCAGACGTCCGCCGCCTCCAACGCCGTCGAGGCGCTCGAAGCCTTTGCGAACGGCACATTCGACGCACTCGTGACCGATGTGATGATGCCCGGGATGACCGGCGACGAACTCGCGCGTCAGCTGCGCCAGTCGGATCGCGGGCTCAAGGTGCTGTACCTGACCGGCTACAGCGATCGACTGTTCAAGGAAAAAACGGGGCTGTGGGCGGACGAGGCCTTCCTGGAAAAGCCGTTCACGTCGAAAGGCCTGCGCGAGGCGCTGTCGCTGCTTGTCTTCGGCAGCCTGGCGACTGGAGCAGCCACGAGCGACGAAGCGGAGTCAGAGCCGGCCCCGATCGCGCAAGTCCCCAAGCCCTAAGCCCCAGCCCGCAGCCCTCAGCGCTAGCCCCCCCGAGTGTGCATCTCGAGGTGCGGGTCTCTTTTCAGCGATGTGATCGGGCACGAACGCGCGGCGGTCGCCGAGCGCCAGGCGCTCTTCGGCGCCGCGATCGCTGCGCTGGCGCCAGCCGGCGCGGATGATCGTCGGCGATATCGGCGCCCGACGCGCCGCGGCGCAGCGGCGCGCGCAGGTCGATGCCGCGCGCGGCATAGAGACAGAGGTACCACATGCCGTCGGCCGTCAGCCGGCTGCGATCGCAGCTGCTGCAGAACGGGGCCGTCGTCGACGAGATGATGCCGAACGGTGGTGCCGTCCGGCAGCTCGAAGCGATCCGCCGGCGCCGAACTCTCCTCGACGATCGGCGCCACGCCCCCGTAGTGGGCGGCGAGGCGCGCAAGGATCTCCTGCCGCGAGACGACGGAGCCGGGCGCCCACTTCGTCGCGCCGCCGACGTCCATGTACTCGATGAACCGGACTTCGGCGCCCATCGCCTTTCCGTACTCGATCAGATCCACGATCTCGTCGTCGTTGACGCCGCGGATGACGACCGTGTCGATCTTGAACGCGCGGCCGAACACGCGCTTCGCCGCGGCCATTCCTTCGTGCACGCGGGCGAGCTCGTCGAATCGCGTGAGCGCCTTGAACCGGTCGGGACGCAGCGTGTCCAGGCTGACGGTGATGCGGCGCAGGCCGGCGGCCGCGAGCGCGTCGGCGTGCTCGGCGAGCAGGACGCCGTTGGTCGTCAGCGCGAGGTCGTTGAGGCCGCGGCTTGCCGGACAGCATCTTCACGAGTTCGGGGAGGTCGCGCCGGAGCAGCGGCTCGCCGCCCGTCAGCCGCAGGCGATCGACGCCTTCGGCAAGGAAGACGTCGACGAGCGCGCGAGATCTCCTCGAAGTGCAGGACGTCCTCGCGCGGCAGCCAGTTGTACTCGTCCTCGGGCATGCAGTATTCGCAGCGCAGGTTGCACCGGTCGGTGACCGACAGACGGAGATTGCGCAGCGGGCGCCCGAGGAGATCGGCGTGCACGTCTCCGATTATGACAGATGCGAGCGGAGAAGGGCGGCGAGCGACTGGCCGCGAAGCGGGCTCCAGCGGCCCGGCACTGGCGTGCCGCAATCGGGACAGCGGCTATCAGCGGTAATGCGGTAGTCCCGGACTCGGATAGCCGCTGCGCGCGACGAGGGTGGCGCCGCATGAGGTGCAGCGCGTGTCTTCCAGGGCGCCGACAGCGCCGGGGAGGTTGCCCGCGTAGACGTAGCGAAGGCCCGCGCGCGGCCGATCGCCGCCGCGTCCGCGAGCATGCCGGCGGTCGTGTTCGCCGGGTTCCGTCATCTTGTAGTCGCCGTGAAACGCTGTGACGTGCCACGGGATGTCCGGCGAGACGCCGGCGAGGAACGCCGTGAGGCGCGAGAGCTCGTCGTGCGAGTCGTTGAAGCCCGGGATGAGCAGCGTGACGATCTCGAGCCAGACGCCCATCGCGTGCAGCCGGCGGATCGTGTCGAGGATCGGTTCGAGCCGGCCGCCGAGCTCTCGATAGTGGCGGTCGTCGAAGCTCTTGAGATCGACCTTGTAGAGATCGATCCACGGCCGGAGATATTCGAGGACTTCCGGCGTGCCGTTGCCGTTCGAGACGAACCCGGTGACGAGGCCCGCGGCCTTCGCCTCCTTGAACACCGCGACCGCCCACTCGCTCGTGATCAGCGGCTCGTTGTAGGTGCTGACGATCGCCTGCGCGCCGAGGCGCTTCGCGTCGCGCACCATCGCTTCGGGCGACGCTTCGATCGGCGGCGCGACGGCGGCCGGATCGCGCAGCGCCTGCGAGGTGACCCAGTTCTGGCAGTACGCGCAGTGCAGGTCGCAGCCGAGCATGCCGAAGCTGTACGCGAGCGCGCCGGGGTAGGCGTGGAAGAACGGTTTCTTCTCGATCGGATCGCACTGCACGCCGCCGACGTATCCCCACGGCACGCGCAGCTGTCCGCCTTCGTTGAAGCGCACCTTGCAGACGCCGATCGCGCCGTCGGGCAGCGGACAGCGGTGGCCGCAGGCGACGCAGCGCAGTCGTCCGTCCGGCAGGACGTCGTACAGCTCGCCCTCGCGTGTGCCGCCGCGCCAGTGTTTCGGCGAGCGTCAACATACGCGGTCAACTATTGTACTATTCGAGATCTTCATGCTTCGCATTCTCGTCACCAATGATGATGGCTACCGGTCCGAAGGCATCAAGGCGCTCGCAGATGTGCTTGCGCCGTTTGGTGACGTCACCATCGTCGCGCCGACGACGGAGGCGAGCGCGATCGGCCACGCGCTGACGCTGCGGCGTCCGCTGCGGCTCGAGCACATCGCCGACAAGATGTACGCGGTCGACGGCACGCCGACCGATTGCGTCAACATCGCCGTCACGCAGATCTTCCGCGGACTCCCGGATCTCGTCGTCTCCGGGATCAACAAGGGCTGGAATCTCGGGCGACGATGTGACGTACTCGGGCACCGTGGCGGGCGCGCTCGAGGGCGCGCTGCTGGGCGTGGCCGGCGCTGGCCGTGTCGCTGCGCGGCGCGACGGAGTACGACTTCAGCCACGCTGCCGCCGCCGCCGCGTCGGTGACGCAGGCGATGCTGCAGGATCCGCTGCCGCCGCGGACGTTTCTGAACGTGAACGTCCCGCGGGGCCGGCCGAAGGGGTATCGCGTGACCGTGCAGGCGAAGCGGAACCACATCACGTCGGTCGCGGAGCGTCACGATCCGAAGAACAAGCCGTACTACTGGATCGAGGAAGGGCAGGACGACTGGGAGCCGCACGACCGGTCGGACTATCAGGCGGTGCGGGACGGGTACGTGTCGGTGACGCCGCTGCACCCGGATCTGACCGCGCATCAGGCGCTTGCGGCGGTCGAACGCCTATCTTTCGAGGCGGAAGCTAAGGTAAGATAACCGTTCACGTCCGGTCGGGGCGTGGCTCAGCCTGGTAGAGCACTCGGTTCGGGACCGAGGGGTCGGAGGTTCGAATCCTCTCGCCCCGACCACATTTCCTCCACAAATCCAACCGGTTTGAGTGGTGGCATCATCATTGCGGTGGTGCCGTCTCGTTCCGCGTTGAGCATAATTTGAGCATGAAAGAGCCCACCACTGAGGTGGGCTTTTTTGTTGGTAAAGGCATCGAGTCGCCGCCACATCGGCACATGATGTCCCCTCTGGCTCGAGACGACCGGGCTGGGGGCGAGCGAACTTCCGGCGCAGATCACGCGTGCAGGAGCCTTATGAAGTGTCGAATCCGCTTCTGGGACGCTACGCGGTTCGACCTGGCCCGAATCGTAAGCTCGCGGACCCGCCTATCGCTCGCGTGACGCGACGGAACTGGCCGCAGGCTCAGCTTGCCGGCGGATAACGTATTTGCCGAGCACAGGCGGATCGCTGATCGGTCTCACGGCGGCGACGGCACCCCTTTCAAATCGGTGATCTTCAACCGTGCTACGCTGATTGATCTTGACCATCAAGCCGACGACTCACCTGCGTGTGCTGTTCGTGGACGATGATTCGGCGACCCGAGAAGGCTATGCTGCTTATCTGGCGAGCTTCGGCTACGACGTGACGTCAGTGGGCACCGGACGAGAGGCGTTGGAACTCGCGAGCACCTGGGCGCCCAGTGTGATCGTCCTCGATCTGGGATTACCGGACATCGACGGATGGGAGGTAGCGCGGCAGCTGAAGGCCGGTGCGCGGACAGTCGCGATACCGATCATCGCATTGACAGGTTCCGACCTCCCGCACGAGCGCGTGAGTGCGATGCGTGCCGGATGCGACCGCCATCTAGCAAAGCCCTGTGCGCCTGCCAATCTTGTTGATGCCATCGAGCGCTGTCTCGCCAAAGCCACTTAACGTCAACTTCTACGCTTGGCCGAGTGAAGAAATCGACGTGAACGAATCGATGGAGCGCGTCAGTTGTCGCACCAGCGCGGGCGAGCGCCGTCGTGTCTCATGCGTGGATCGAACCCTCGTAGAATGGCGACGATCACGATGAGGGCCGCGACGAAGGCCCGCGCTGCGCCCTGGAGCTGAAGGTGGTGTCGGTGCCATGATGCCTTCCTGTCATCGTTGAGCAGAATGTGAGCACCGTGAGGCCCACCATCGAGGTGGGCTTTTTTGTTGGTCGATGACCCGCCTCGCCCCGAAGCAGTTCATCGCTTGATGCCGAAGTAAGGTGCGGCGGTGCCGCACCGCGGCAGGCCCGCAGCCAATCTCGCTGTCCCAGCTGTCCAGGCTGTCCCAGGCCTTTCTGTCCCTTTCAATTCACGCCTCGATATTGGAGGGGGAATAGAGTCGCTAGGACAGCTGGGACACCTTGGACAGGTCGCCGTTTGCTGCCTCTTTCGCCCGACCTCGCCGACGTATGCTTCAGAGCGAAGGCCAAAACAGAACACCCTCCAAAGGCGCCAGTCCGCATACTGGTGACAATGACAACAGTTCGCTCGCTTGCGGCCAGACACAAGGAGGCGCGGCGCACACTCGGCAATTCCAGCCTGGAAAAAGGCCGGCAACACCGACCGATGGACTGAAATCCTTTCCTTGCCCTCACGGCGAAGGTGGCGAAACGCTGGCGGTTCGTGTCCTTCCGAGGCACGGGTGGCGGCGAGTGGCGCGGAATTGTCGATGTGCTGGCGATCAGGAAAGACACGGCACGTTCGGACCACGCCGTGCTCAAGTCAGGCGACCTGTTTGAGATCGTGCTTGTGCAAAATGAAGGGAGGCTCGGCCCCACGCCCAACCGAACCAGACATTCGCCGGCTGAGAGCAGTCAAGAGGCGTTACAGCGCGGACGCCATCGTGTGATATGAGTGGACAAAAGGAGTGAGTTCTCGCTTCTCCACATTAGGCCGAGGCACGACCTGGATTCCCTCGTCAGCGAAGAAGATGTTCGGATGACGCGAGTGACCGAGTGAAGCCAATGTTTACCGTCCATGCGGGCGAGTTCGTTTCGAAGACCCAAATCGATAGCTGGAGATCGCGTGTGAATCTGGTTGCGTCATGAAGTGCATCCACGGCATCGATCCCCGCTTCTGCGCGAACTGCAATCGAGCGACGAAAGCGAATGTGCGCTCGTCAGTGGGCGACGTGTCGCTCGAAGACATTTTGGAGTTCCTGAATCACGAACAGGTCCGCGCCACCTACGGTGCAGTAGCCGATGTCTTGGGGTCATTCCCTGGTGATGGGGGCTCGTCTAACGCGCCTGATGTCGAAGCACGTCAAAGCATCCTGGGTGGTGAGCGCTGAAAGCGGGCTGCCGACGACCGCGACAAGCGACACGAATGCTGTAGCGCGTTCGCGTCACGTCGCCTGCTTCGAGTCGGCTCAGTGCTTCAACCAACTGCTTGGGGTCGGCCATCTGCGTGTAGCCGCACTCGACGGCCACGTTGGTCCAGTTCGTCGCGGTCGGTGTCTTGGACAGTCTGGAGCCATTACCGCACCGGCGATTCTGCGAAGGGTGCGCCCGTGGTCGGGTCAATCGTCACGCCGTCCAGCGCGTAGACCGTGGTGACGGGTGTCAGCGTCGCGAGCTGGTGCGTCTGCTCAACAACGGTGTTGCCGGTTTTTACCAGCCGGGTCACAAACCGGCTGGCGAGCATTCGAGGCCGTTGCGCTGACAAATGGCAAACGAATCAACGGCAGGCCGGACGAGCAGATACGGGACGCGCTGAGAGATGATGGACGCTTCGACATAGGGCCCTTTTTCGCTGGTGGCGACCAGCGGCGGGGTCGAAGTTCATCTTCGACCGTAGGGACAATTCGTGCCATCAGCCTGTGCGCCATTAAACAGCTATGTTAATTGGACTTACAAAACACTACGCAGATTGCATACCAATAACTATTGTCATTTAGAGTCTGTCTGATGGCGGCTTGGCTGGTCGTCTGGTGACGTAGACAGCGCGACAGGCGGTAGGTCGAAGCCTTGCGTTGTCTCGCATTCGTCGCGAGCATGCGGCCCTGTCTCTCCGCTCGACGGGTTTTTCGTGGCATCGCGGTTGCTCTATACGTGGCAACTACGCTCGGTTGCCGTCCGGCAGACCGACAAGAGCTTTCAGCTCCCCCGAAGACGCCGGGAGGCGGACAGTCGCCTCCCGCCACGCCTGTCAGACCTTCCTGAATGCATCGCCGGGTCGGAATGACTACACCGACGTGTCGCGTTTGTGCATCGCTTCGGGTTCTGGGTGGTTGTCGATTCTGCCCAAAAACGACCATTGGCGGGAGTTCTGAGGGCCACATGACCTATGTGCGGAAAGACCTGCTCGTCCTCGTGAAGCCCTCGGGCGTGACGCTCCAGCTCGGCACGTTCACCTTCAATCGATGGGAATGCGTGTTTTGTGAGGATTCGTTTCAGAAGCTACAGCAGCAGAACCCCGATGTGGAATTTGTGGACCGCACTTCCGAATGAGGCAGTAGACGAATCCGGGTTCAAACACTCGCGGCCTGTAATCCAGGCAGGAGAGTGTTCATGCCGTATAAAGACCGGGCGAAGCAGCGGGCGTATTGCCGTCAATGGATGCGAGATCGCCGCGGCACATTCTTCGCCGACAAGCAATGTGGGCACTGCGGATCAACGCAGCAGTTGGAACTGCATCACCAGAACCCCGATGAGAAGACGCACATCGGATCTGTCGTCCAAGTGAGCGCGCGCGATGTCTTCGTCTTCCGCTATCTTCAGAGCCGCCGCTTGGTATTCGCGATTGAGCGCCTTGTCCACTCGTTTGACGCCTCGCCATCCACTCAACGGACCCTTGAACCTCTCATGGAGCTTCTTCGCGGATGCTATCCAGAGGCAACTCCATCAGGGTCTCAGCTCTCGCCAATCCATAGGGCACGAAGGCCATCCGTATAAAGACAATCGCGCCAGAAGATGTTCACAATCTTGCGGGCCACGCCGAACTTCTTACCTCTCGGCTTGAGCCTCGCGGCCAGTCGCTGTGTGGTGCGATCAAGCGCGGTGTTGAACTTAACCGCGTTCGATGTTCCAAATTGTGCAAGGTTAATTGTGCGGAGGAAGTCCCGACACGTTTTCGCCGTTTCCTTCGACCTGCCACGAACGGCTGATGCTCCGACAGCACGACGAGCCGTGAAGCCTTGAATCAAGTCTCGGAACAGTTGGCTCTTCATGATGGATTGCGTCGCATGTAGGAAGGGTAGTAATCAAGCGATTCCATTGAGATCGGCGCTTGTCTGATGCTCCCTTGAGGTCGTCAGACTGCCGCGGTAAACCTCACCCGAACCGCCGACCCGTCATCGGACGGCTTTGCACGTCGGGTGATTCGCGGTGAATTCCTTCCCGCCAGGTGCCGTCCATCGTGGTTGGGGGCACGCCTGCGACTCTCACATCGTCCGTCACAAACGGTGATTGAGCCTCCGCCGGCGCTACGGCTGAGAACAGGATCCCGACGAGCGCGATCCGGCGATCGGGTCAACTCTTCGCAACCGGTGTCTCGAGCTCGCGATCCAGCGCTTTGGCCAGCAATTGGACATCGGTCTCTCGCAGCCAGTCCCCGATCGTCGCGTCACATGTCCGAACGTCTATCCCGCCGTTCTCGGCCAAGCGGCACATCACCCGCAGAATCGCGGTGAGTTCCTGCTCAGCGATGAGGTTGATCTGCAGATCCAAATGGGCGCGGCGATCGGCCAACTTGGTGAGGCGGTCCTGCGCCATGAGGACAAAGGACGTCAAAATGATCGCTTCCAATGAGACGATCATCGTCAGCAGGTTGAAGGGATAGGCGTCGAACGGCTTTGAAAGCATGCGATTCGCGACGATCCACAGAACGAACCACGCGATATGAAGAATAACAAAGCCATTGCTACTGACGGCTCCGCTGATGCGGTCTGTCAGGCGCTCGACCGCTGACCGACGGCCTAACTCCGCGCGCTCAAGTTCGACGATGGCGCGGACGTTGCGCACCGGCGCACCGGCCCGGGACGACAAATCTGACGTCAACGGTTCTGGTTGTGCCGTCGTCACACTGAATGCCTTCCTGAGCGCTAAACCGCCGACGGTTTTGGTGACAGCGAGCTGGAACTTCGAGGCAGACCCAATTGAGTGCGCAGCAAAACGCTCGCCGCGCAACCGCGCTGGCCGCTGGCTGGGGATGGGCTGCATGCGAAGACGGCCGGGTTTGGATGCCGACAACTGAGCCAAGCGCCGCCGTGATCCGTGCGGCAGGATCGCCATCGCGACGGCGTCGGCGGTGTCTCCGAACGAACCTAAGCTCCACCGTTCCTCTCTCCTGTGTGGTTTCTCGCACAATTCGGTCACACTGCCAGCGGCACTTGGGTTACGATCCGCGTTTGAGGAGCACGCCATTATGATGAAGCGTCAGGCGGCAATCATTCTCCTCGGGACAGGGATCGCCTTCGCAGCGACGGAAGCACAGGCGGTGCCCATTACGTTTAACACCACCGGCCTCTTCAGTGCGAGCGGGACGAATGTCGCCAGCTTTTCGGATGGCAGCGGCGTGACGACGATCACGTTCAATGGCGTCATGGATTCGGTGTTCACGCCCGCAGGGGCCGGGTTCGGTAACATCGTCGTGACGACAACCGAACCACCAAACGTCATTGGCCCGACAGTCACAGGGACTTTCGCGCTGAACTTCGATCAAATCTCGCCGGCAGGAACGGGCACCATCCTCAGTGCGCTTTCAGGAACCCTCGGATTCAATTCGGGCATTGCGACACTGTTATTCGCGACGACGCCAGTGACGATCAACGGTTTCACCTATACGGTGAACCCGATCTATACCATCGCGTTGCCCGGCACCGGCGGCGGGGCCACGACAATTACGACCACGCTCGAAGGGACGATTGTCGGTCCGGCTACGACAGTTCCCGACAACGGCGATACGCTCGTCCTACTCGGCGGTGCGGTGCTTGGCCTGGTGGTGGTGCAGCGCCGTTTGCGGTCTGCGTAGTCGTCGCCCAACCGCTCCTCGGCGATTCGACTCGTGCGATTCGATCCGTCGCTCCGGCGGCGAGGGTTCTGCGGATTGATCAGACAGCTCGAGCAGCGCCATCGCCCCGAGTTCGATTTCGCTGGCGGGCGTGAGGCCTCGCCCGTTTCATCGTGACGATGCCGCGCACCTCAAACCGCCTCGGGCCGCAGCGATGACTGGCTGTCCCTTCAGCGTTCGTTGACGTTCTCGTTCACCTATCTAACACCGAGTTGTTTACTCTGGAACAATGTTCCAGGCGTCGGGCACGTCCATCCTGAGCAGCGCCGTTACTTCTGTCGGCACAATGCAACCACAGCGCCCATCGACTATTGGCGCTCGCAGAGTAAAACTGCCGACGCGTGATGTTGCTAATGGCGGCACGACCTCGCGAAGGCGAGCATGCCGAGCACGCCTCCGATGAGCCCGATGACCGATGTGAGAAGACGCCATTTGGCCTGCCGGAGTTTTGCACGCACGCGCTCGTGGTAGCGCCCGCCGATGAACACTTCGTAGTCGTCCTCGGCAGTGACATACCATTCGTCCGGGACTTCGACGCTCAATCGCCTGGCGGCTCGATTGAGGCGTCTCGCTTCAGCTCTGATCTGTTTTTCGAGGGGGTCGCGGTAAATGGCTGCACGCTTACATTAAGTGTCTTCAGACGTGAGGTCGGCCACACATCGGTTATCGGCGGACGCCGCTGAGGTGTGTATCGCTCCGGCTCAGCAGCCTCATGCGAAACGGTCGGCATCCAGCTGATCCTGAATGCTGGTCACGCTGTAGCCTATGTATGGCGTCAACCGACGCTGGAGCCCGCTACATTTGGTGGCCATGGGGGGCATCATAAAGTAGCGCAATCATTTGCAAATACGCGCAGTGCCAGGCATTTTAGGCGCGCGAGCAGCTTATTGGACGGCCCCGGATGAGCCGGCGGCGGACGGATGGATGGCACAAGCATCAGGACTCCAGCCCCGAAGGGCCTCTATGAGGCTGTGCATGGCCGAACTCGCGCTAGGGCGGCGGCAGGCTCAATACGTTTGGTGAATCTCGATTATCGCACACAAGTGTAAGGAGGACCGCCGTTAGAGATACCGAAGAGACACGCTCGATTCCAGTTTTCCCGAGCCCGCCGAATCGACTGAAGCTCTCAACGAACCGGCTCTTCTCGCAGAAGGAGACGACACCAGTTGTCCGATCCGCCGACGAACGTCACCGATGCCCCGTATTCGTGCCCGTGAAGTGTGACCGGCCTGTGTCTGCCATGCAGCAGCCCGTTGCCGGCGCGGAGCGCCTTGTTTGCCTGCTGGTTCAGACGCGGTCTGTCAGCTCGATCGACACTTCCTCTGGCGAACGAACTCGGGATCCGGTAAGGTGTGAGCTCTTCCCCTGGCCATGGCTGAACGGCCTAGCAGCGCGTAAGCATCAAGAGCTGCGAACGTTCAGCGTCTTCATCGGAAGCCTCATCGTACGGTTCACGGAGGCGAGATGATGTTCAGCCCTGCAGCCACTCGAGTTGTCGTTCACGCGGATATTCCGATCGTGAGCCTCGATGTCGTCGACATCCAATCGGAGCTGGCGAGGCGCCCACACCGCGTATCGAGGATGGCCGAGGAACATCGGGCCTTCACCACGCTCGCGGCCGACATGGCCTTGAACCCGCGCAACATGCTGCAAAAGCTTGTAGAGGTGGCGGTCGAGTTGTGCGACGCGCATAGCGCGGGCATCAGTTTGCTCGAGGGCGACGTGTTTCGGTGGGAAGCGGTGGCCGGCGTCTTCGCCGCCGCCCGCGGCGGCACAATGCCGCGCGATCAGAGTCCGTGCGGCGTCTGCATCGATCGGGACGCAACCCAGTTGATGCATCTCGCCGACCGATGCTTTCCAGCATTGCTGGCGGAACCGCGATTTGTTGAGGCGCTCCTCGTCCCATTTCACGTCAACGGAAAGCCGGTTGGTACGGTCTGGATCGTGAGCCACACCGAGGACCGAAAGTTCGACCAGGAAGATGAGCGGATTGTCCGCGAGCTATCGCTCTTTGCCTCGGCCGGCTGGCAACTGCTGCAAACGTCCGAAGCGCTTGCGCAACGCAATCGCCAGAAAGATGCCTTCATTGCGACGCTCGGACACGAACTCCGGAATCCGCTGGGCGCGATTGTCGCAGCGACGTCGGTGCTTCAACAGCGGGCGGCAACCGATCAGGGAGCGGTTCGTGCCCTGGACATCATCGCGCGGCAGTCGAAGCACCTGGGGCGATTGGCGGACGATTTGCTCGACGTCGCGCGTATTGAGAGCGGCCAGCTTGAACTAGACCGCCGAGTCGTCGACATTCGGGCGATTGTCGCCGACACGGTGGAAGCGCGCCGTGCGCAGATAGAACGCCGGCGGCATTCATTGAATGTCGAGATCGGCGAGGATCCGATCCTGATCGACGGAGACGCGGTGCGCCTCGCGCAAGTCATTTCCAACCTCGTGGACAATGCCGCGAAGTACACGCCCGAACAGGGAACCATCACAGTTGTACTCTCAGTGGAACGCGAGGAGGCGATGGTAGCCGTCCGCGACACCGGTTTTGGCATTCCCCCGGAACAAGTGCAGAGGATATTTGAGCCATTCGCTCAGTTGGTCGACTCGCGTCACGCGTCGGCCGGCGGCGTTGGGTTGGGTCTAGCGCTGGTCAAGCGTTTGACGGAGCTTCACGAGGGACGAGTAAAGGTCGCGAGTGAGGGACAAGGCCAGGGGAGCTGTTTCACGGTTTACCTGCCGATTCATTCGCCGATTCGTCGGTCGTATCGCCCGGACAAGCAGCGACGGGCTCAGCCACCCCTTTGATGGTCACGCAGACTGCACACTGATTCCGGATTGACCTCGCTTTTTCCGTGCTGCTGAGAAGTCCCAGCCGAGAGCGTCACACAAACCGCGGCAACAGAGAGGCCCGCAGACGGCATCGTTACGATGGCTTTGGCAGGAGCACCCGTATCCCCAGGGGGGCTCGGTGATCGTTCTGCGCCGGATTCTGGCGCACCCGTCCAGCACGATCGCGTCGGGGAGCACCTGTGCATACCAAGAATTCGGTTCTTCTTGAAAACATTGACGTTGCCGGCTTCCGCGGATAGGGTCTTCGCCGATGCGATCCGTCATCGTCTCGTGGCTCTTCACCCTGCGCGCATCACTCCGCGATCGAACCGCCCTACAGCTTGAGATTCTGGCGTTGCGACATCAGCTCCAGGTTCTGGAACGGACACGCCCCCGCCGCGTCCGGCTCACCCGTTGCGACCGGCTACTCTGGGCCTGGCTGTCAGGCGTGTGGCGAGGATGGCGGACGGCGGTCGTCATTGTGAAGCCAGAGACCGTGCTCGCCTGGCATCGGCAGGCTTCCGCCTACTCTGCACCTGGAAGAGTCGGCACCGTCCGGGCCGACCCGCGGTGCCTGCGGACGTCCGCGCGTTGATTCTCACGATGTCGGTCATGAATCCGCTGTGGGGCGCGCCGAGGATTCACGGCGAGCTCTTGAAGCTGGGCATCGGCGTCTGCGAAGCGTCCGTCGCGAGGTACATGGCGCGTCGCCAGCGCCCGCCATCCCAGACGTGGCGGAGACGTTCCTCGCCAATCACATCGACCAGATCGCGGCCGCCGATTTTTTCGTCGTGCCCACCATCACCTATCGACTCCTGTTCGTGCTGGTCATTCTAGGCCACCAGCGCCGACACGTCGCTCACGTCGCCGTCACCGCGCATCCAACCGCGGCGTGGACCGCCCAACAACTCCGTGAGACGTTTCCCGAAGACGGGGCTCCACGCTATCTCCTTCACGATCGCGACCACGCGTTCGCCGCGCTCGCGGCCACCACGAGTAGCATGGGCATCGAGGAACTCCGCGCCGCCCCGCGTTCCCCATGCCAGAACGCATATGCGGAGCGGCTCATCGGCTCCATCCGACGCGAGTGCCTCGATCACGTGATCGTCGTGAACGAAACCGGATTGGTTCGCGTGTTGGGTCGGTACCTGGCGTACTACCATCACTCGCGGACGCATCTCTCGCTGGCGAAGGACTCGCCGCACCCTCGGCCGATGGCGCCACCAACGCTCGGCCGCGTCGTCGCCATTCCACAGGTCGGCGGCCTGCATCACCGCTACGATCCCCGCGCAGCGTAGTAGCGCTCTCCTGCGCTCGGTGTCGTGGGTCTGCGAAACTGAGTCGGCACTGGCCTCGCTCTCGAGACGCGAGCACCCGCGCCTATCATCCCGAACGAGTCGAGCCGCCCGATGAGCAGCATAGCCTGCCGCCCAGTCGACCGCACCAGACACCTCCGAACGGCGCAGCCTCACTTCGGGCGCGCGAATCGAGTTTTTAGTAGGGACAGGATCGATCATGGCTTCGAGCCACCCGAGACGCCGGTGATGGCTCTGCATCACGGGCGCCTCGACCTGCTCGAGGCCCATCTCGCGCGCGATCGCGATCTCCTCACGCGCACGTTCGACAAGGCCGATATCTATCCGTTGGCGTGGCGTGAGCGACCTCTGCTGTGGCCGCGGGCATGATCGCAGACGCGGTCAAATCTCGTGGTCGCCCTCACGCCACAGCTTCAATCGCTGGCGCGGTCCTGAAGGTAGTGAAGTCTGGCGGTCGGCAAAGAGCGCCGACCAAAATGACCAGGACACGAAGCTGCCAGGGCACATCTACTTAGAGCCGGCGACGACGGAGACCAAAGCCAGGCTGACCGGAATCGAGATCGGCCGGCTCGTGGTCACCAGAGGGGGAACACCCCGCGTGGAGCCCTGTTCCCCTTCCTGTTCCCCATCCCCTCATCCTGGCTGGTTTACTTCTTCCCGCTCTCGATGATCTTCACATCCGGACCGCGTGACATCTTCGCGAATGCGCGCTTCGAATGCTGCCTGCACAAGCGCGACATCCTGTCCAAAGCCGACAGAATCAACGCCGCCGCTTCCTCGGCGAACCGAGCTCGACGGGCGGCGTGCTTGCATCAGGAACAGATCACTCCGGTCATCGCGGAACCGAGACAGGCCGGCATCAGCCAGCCTGCCCCGATCTCACGTGTACCGTTCTACTTACGCGACGACCGCTGCGAGATGTTCGCGCCGTATGATCCAGGGCCGGTTGCGATGGTGGCAATGGACTCGCCGTCGGTCGCGATGAAGAGACCGAAGGTTGGGCCACCAACCACGGTCAAGCTGCCCGTACAGTCCGCATTGACCGAGTAACTGATAGGGGCGACGACGTTTTCCAGCACGATCTGGCCGCCGGCGCGGCCAGTGATGACGTCTGTCCCCGTACCGTCTCCATTGAAGACATGAAATCCAGCATATGCCGATAGCGTCGGCTCTGGGACGAATGGCGGGAGCAGCGTTCCGGCGTCGGCGAAAAGATACTGTCCTTTCAGCGTGGCCAGCGTGCACCCTCGCACGCGCGCATCGCCGTTTGATGCGGCGAGCGTGCCCGAGAAGCTCAGTCCAGCGATGATGACGAGGCCGGTCCCAAGGGCGATGGCCATCGTTCGGCGGAAGAACCGGGATCTGCTGCGGAGAGGGGTGGTGTAATGGAACATAGTTAGTCTCCTTGGGTGACCGGGTGATTCCGGTCTCGTTCAGAGAGGCGAGAACCCTGGGCAAAAACTTGAACACGCCTGAAATCTGGCGCAAAAACCCGCATCTCGAGGCCGCCGCACGGCGTCGCTGGCGTAGAATGAGCGGGTTGGGCGCGGCGGCTAATCCGACGACTCTCTTACTGGCGTGGGGACGTGGCGACGAAACCGCGCTGGATCAACTGATACCTCTCGTCCATGACGAGCTGCGGCGGCTGGCGCGGCGGCACATGGCCCGCGAGCGCGTCGGTCATACGCTCCAGGCAACCGCGCTCGTCAACGAGGCGTACCTCCGGCTGATCGAGGTCAATCAGGTGCGGTGGCAGAACCGCGCGCACTTCTTCGCGATGGCGTCGAGGGTGATGCGTCGCATCCTGGTGGATGCCGCCCGGGCCCGTGGGTATCAGAAACGGGGTGCCGGCGCCGAGAAGGTCTCGCTGGACGAAGCGCTCCTCGTCTCAGGCGAGCCTCGTCAGGACCTGATCGCGCTCGACGATGTTCTGAATGCGTTGGCGGCGTTCGATCTACGAAAGAGTCAGGTGGTGGAAATGCGATTCTTCGGCGGACTCAGCGTCGAGGAAACGGCCGAGGCGCTTCACGTGTCCGCGGATACGGTGATGCGCGACTGGCGGTTGGCCAAAGTGTGGCTGGTGCGGGAGCTGAGAGGTGGGCAGCTCGAGGGTGGGTGACCGCTGGGACCATCTGACCGGACTCGACCCAACGCGCAACCGACCGATTGTCCAATGAGCGACGATGAATCCTGAGCGTTGGCATCAGATTGAAGAACTGTACCAGTCGGCCGTCGACTCCGACGTGGCCGAACGAGCGAACCTTCTCGCGAATGCCGATCCAGCAGTGCGTCGCGAGGTCGAGTCGCTGCTGGCGCAACCCACGGCGGGTACCCCGCTGGATCGGTCAGCGTTCTCCGCGTTGAATCGCCTGCAGGTGGAGACGGGCGCCGTGATCGGCCCGTATCGCATCGAGGGACTGCTCGGCGAAGGCGGGACGGGCGTCGTCTACCGGGCGTTCGACCCGAAGCTGCGGCGTCCCGTCGCGATCAAGCTCCTGCCGGACCTCGCCGATGCCGCTGCGCGCGATCGATTTCAGCGCGAGGCTCGAACCGTCACGGCGCTCAATCATCCACACATTCTCACGGTATATGACGTCGGGGAGCACGACGGTCGGCAGTACCTGGTCACTGAGCTGGTCGACGGCGGCACGCTTCGGAGCTGGGGGGAGGCGGACAAGCGGTCGCCGCGGCAGATTGTCGACGTGCTCGTCGGCGTGGCCGACGGGCTCGCGACCGCGCATGAAGCCGGCATCATCCATCGCGATGTCAAACCCGAGAACATCCTGATGGCGAAGAACGGCTACGCGAAGCTGGCCGACTTCGGGTTGGCCAAGCTGTTTCAACCTGGCGCGGAACCCACCTCGACACGCAGCCTGGCGATCGCGCCCACCCGCCCCGGGATGATTGCCGGAACCATTGGCTATATGTCGCCCGAGCAGGCATCGGGAAATCCGGTCGACGCTCGCAGCGACATCTTTTCGTTCGGTGCCGTCCTGTACGAGCTGTTTGCCGGGCAACGGCCGTTCTCCGCCACGTCCGATCTCGAAGAGCTGCAGCGGATTGTTCACGGCGCGCCAGAGCCGCTGGCCGGAGAAATCCCCGTGCGGCTGCGAATGGTCGTTGAAAAGGCACTCGAGAAGGATCCGGCCGAACGCTACCAGACGGCGCGGGAGATGGTCATCGATCTGCGCCGGGCGTCCCGACAGACCGGGAGCGGTGACGCGGCGGAAACGCGGCCACCGGAGAAAATCGGTGATGCCTCGCGAGCGCTGGAGATCACGTCCGGTTCAGACGCTCGACCCTCTCGCCAGTCGCGTCTGTCCCGGCACGCGGCAGCCGTCTGGTTCATTGGCGGTGTGTGTATCGCGACCGCAGTGGCACTCGCGCTCGTTCAGGCGCGCCAGACGCCGGCGACCTTCGGGCCAGTCCGTGTGCAGATTGATCCCGGGATACGCCTGTCGGAGACGTCCGCTTTCGCGATTTCTCCAGACGGTCGACACCTTGTGTTCGCCGGCGCGGGTGCTGATGGCATCGCGCGCCTGTGGATTCGGAGCATGGATGCGCAAGCAGCATCACCGATGTCGGGGTCCGAAGTAGGCGGCCTGACGCCGTCCTTGTTCTGGTCTCCTGACAGTCGATTCATCGCGTTCGACGCCGCCGGACAGCTCAAGAAGATCGACGTGAGGGGCGGCGCACCACAAAAGGTGTGCGACCTGCAAACGCTGGCAGTGGGAGGGGCATGGAATCGCGACGATGTGATCATCGTTGGAACCCCGAACCGAGGCCTCATGCGATGCCCGGCTTCGGGCGGACCAGCATCTGTTATCACACAGCCGGATCCGTCCCGGGGAGAGAGCGGTCACGTCCTGCCATCCTTTCTGCCTGACGGCAGGCATCTTCTTTACTTGAGCGTTTCGAGAAGCGCACCGGAGATGACCGGCGTCTACGTGCGGGCGCTCGATGCCAAGCCCGAGGAGCCCACCTCCCATCGCATCCTGACCACAGGCTTTGGTGCAACCTATGTCCCCGACGTCGCGCCGGGCATTGGCCGCCTGCTCTTTGTCCGGGATGCGACGCTGTTCGCGCAGCCGTTCGATGCGGGGCGGCTGCAGCTTTCCAGCGATGCCGTCCGCGTCGCCGAGCCCGTCGGCTCGTTTCTGGACTGGGCCTTCTTCTCGGCCTCGACCAACGGTGTCCTCGTCTTCATTGGGCCGCATGAAGACCGCCAGCTCACGTGGTTCGACCGTGGAGGCAAAATCCTCGGCCCCGCGAGCGAACCAGGTCGATACAGCGGGCTGACGCTCGGGCCGAGCGAAACGCGGGCTGTCGTGGTCAAGCAAGCCGATCAGGCAACAGCCGATCAGGATCTCTGGGTCATGGAGCTGTCCCAATCGAGGTCCTCGAGGCTGACCTTCGATTCGAGACTCGAAGAATCCCCGGTGTGGTCCCACGATGGCAGACGGGTGTTCTTCACGGGTACAGGGACGGCCGGATCCCTCTTCGAACAGTCACTCAGCGGAACAGATCCCGCGCAGCTCCTGCTCCAGAACGAGGAACACAAGGTTCCGACCAGCGCGTCATCCGACGGGCGTTTTCTGCTGTACACCTCCGTGGGCCGAGGACCGACACGGTTCGATCTGTGGGTGCTCCCCTTGAAGGGTGATCGCAAGCCGTTTCCGTTCCTGCGCCGCGAACACAATCAAGAGCAGGGTCAGTTCTCACCTGACGGGCGGTGGGTCGCGTACGTCTCGGATGAATCCGGTCGCGACGAGGTCCTCGTACGCCCGTTCACCGCCGGCGCGGCAGGTGCGGATCAGAGCTCGGCGGTCTCGAACGGCGGCGGCACGGCGCCGCGCTGGAGGGGAGATGGCAAGGAGCTCTTCTATCTGGCGGCGAACGGAACCATCACATCAGTTGCGTTCGCCAGCGATCGCGGAGGCGCCATTGGTCCTGCGAGAGCGCTGTTCCAGGCTGTTGGAGCCGATACGGCGTGGGCTGTCACCAGGGACGGCGAACGGTTTCTGCTCGCCGTGCCTGTCGGGCACGCCACCCCGTCGCCGTTCTCGGTCGTGTTCAACTGGCCGGCGGCTGTGAAGCGATAGTGCCCCTCACGGCGCGTCCTTCTCGGGCCCTGAACCCTTGAAAAGCCGAACGAATTCACCTCTCTACCGTAGGCCCGATCTTCAGGTCGGGCGTCCTTCGCGCAATGCAGAAACTCACATTCGCAAGCGCGAGGCCGAACTCACTCAGAAGAAGCGGCGGGCCGCCCCGTGAGCGGCGCCGTCTATCCGTCCGTCGACAGCGTGTCCGGATTTCTATGTTTGCTTCAAGGTCGGCGACATCTGGGGGCACCGGTATCCCCAGGAAGCGGTCGCATTCGCGCGGACGCTACGCGAGAACGTCAACAATGATCGCCGTGGCGCCACCGCCCAGGCCGATCTGATTGGTCCCGGCATCAACGAACTGTGGTTCGAGCGCGGCGAACTCGCTCACGTGAATGGTCGAATCCCAACATCGTTGATTGTTGATCCGCCAGACGGCCGCATGCCCGCACTGACACCGGAAGCACAAGTCCGAATTGCGGCACGCCGACAGGTCAACGCGCGAGCAGACGCGCCCGAGGACCGCATGCTGAACGAGCGGTGCCTCCGGGCCGCGTCAGGTCCACCGTATTTCCCGAGCTCGGACGCCAATACCTTGCGGATTCTTGAATCGCCGCACTATGTGGCAATCACAGCGGAGAAGTTTCATGAAACACGGATCGTGTCGCTCGATGCGCGCCCACGTCTGCCATCTTCGATGCGCTCGTGGGCGGGAGATGCAATCGGCCAGTGGGACAGCGACACGCTCGTAGTGGACACGCGCAATTTCACACCTGAGATCGGGCTGACGGGCAACTACGACGGCAACCTACACTTGACGGAACGGTTCACGCGCACCGATCCGACGACGCTCCTCTACCAAGTCACCGTTGAGGACCTCACGGCGTTCGTCAGACCGTGGACGGTTGTCGTGCCGATGCACAAGACGAACGATCCGCTTTACGAGTTTGCCTGTCATGAAGGCAATTACAGCTTGCCGAACATCCTGCGCGGGGCTCGCGTGGAAGAACAGCAGTCTGGAAGCCCCTCTCGTTGATACTGTCGGCAGGCGGCCCAGCCAGTTCAATCGCCGCTTGAGTTGACCACTCCCCGGGGCCCTTCGTCGGGGGTGGTGCCCCGCATATACTCCGGGAGAAGGGTCGGACCGGATCGGTTTACGTTGCTGCAACGACTCCTACGAGCGTCCTAGAACACATGCTCATCCGGTTCGCAGCCCTGTATCGAGGTGGGACTTGCCAGAGCGCACGACCGGCATTTATGACTTCACCAGTTCGCTCCCGGTCTGGTCCACCAACCTTCATCTTTCGGTCATCGTTCGACTTAACGCTAGTCAGTAGGTCGATTTGCACGGAATACGTGTGGTCACCAACGGCCGGTCGGAGTCGAGAGCACCGCTCCACAAACGGTCCCGCTCGAACGACTGAATCAGCGGCTGGCCGAACTCGGTGAGGTACCATTGGCCGACCACGAAAACAGGCCTGTCCGAGCCGCCTGAGACGGCGAAGTCCGGCATTTTTACAACCGTCACAATGACACCCGAGCGCTGGCGGCAAGTCAAGGAGCTCTTACACGCGGCGCTGACGCGCGGTGAGAGCGATCGTACGGCCTTTCTCGCGGGCGCGTGTGCTGGTGACGAGACGCTGCAGCGCGAGGTGGAGTCGCTGCTCGCCCAAGCGCCCTCTGCCAGCAGGTTTCTCGATGGTCCGGCCGTTGCCGTGGCGGTTCACATGGTCAGCGATATCGGTGCTTCGGTGCTGAGCGGCCGGCGCCTGGGTCCCTACCAGGTGCGCGAGCGCATCGGCATTGGCGGAATGGGGGAGGTCTACCGCGCCACCGACCTCAACCTGAAGCGGGCGGTGGCGATCAAAGTGCTGCCTGCCGCGGTCGGCGGCGATGCGGATCGCCTGGCGCGCTTTCAGCGTGAAGCCGAAGTGCTCGCGGCCCTCAACCATCCGAATATCGGGGCGATCTATGGCCTCGAGAAAACACCAGACTTCACCGCTCTGGTCATGGAACTGGTGGAGGCCGAGGATCTGTCGGAGCGGATCACGCGCGGGGCGCTCCCGCTCGACGAAGTGCTGCCGATTGCCAAGCAGATCGCCGACGCCCTTGAAGCGGCGCATGAGCAGGGCATCATCCATCGCGATTTGAAGCCGGCGAATGTGAAGGTCCGCGCCGACGGCACCGTGAAGGTGCTCGACTTCGGGCTCGCGAAGCTGGTCGAGGCGCCTGCCGCGGCCGGCAGTGCGGCGGGGTCACAGTCGCCGACGCTGACGTCGCCTGCCATGCTGACCGGCGTCGGCGTGCTCCTCGGTACGGCGGCATATATGAGCCCCGAGCAGGCGCGCGGGAAAGTCGTCGACAAGCGGGCCGACATCTGGGCGTTCGGCTGTGTAGTGTTCGAGATGCTGGCGGGTCAGCGCCCATTCGAGGGCGAGCTGATCTCAGACGTATTGGCGTCGGTGCTGAAGACGGACCCGAACTGGCGGGCGTTGCCCGTTGACACACCCGCCGCCCTGCAGCGACTGCTCCGCCGGTGTCTGGAGAAAGATCCGAGACGCCGATTGCAGGCGATCGGTGAAGCAAGAGTACAACTCGACGATCTACTGAGCGGCGCGCCCGACGCCACCGTGGGACCGACACCCTCGCGCGTCCTGCCGCTCTGGCAGCGTGCCCTGCCGTGGGCGTTAACCGCCACGCTCGCCGCAGGACTCGCGGCCACGCTCATGCTCTGGGCGCCGTGGCGTCCGACAGCGGCGGCACCGCGTGTGACGCGCACGAGCATCACCACGTCAGGACCCACGGCCCTCACGTTCGATCGCTTCGGGCGCGACCTGGCCATCTCCCCTGATGGCATGCATGTCGTCTACGTCGGCAATGGCGGCACGCAGCTGTTCGTGCGGGCGCTCGATGCGCTCGAACCGGTGGCGATCGCCAGTGGCACGTCGCTGCGTGGTCCTTTCTTCTCGCCAGACGGCCAGTGGGTTGGCTTCCTCGAGAACGTCAGCACGCTGACGAAGGTCACCATCACGGGTGGCCCGCCGATCACCTTCGCCCGCCTTGGTGGCGTCGGGACACGCGGCGCGACGTGGGCCCCCGACGACACCATCATCTTCGCGACCAACAACCAGGGGACGGGGCTGCAGCGCGTGTCGGCCGCCGGGGGGACAGCAGAGGTGCTGACCCGGCCCGACCACGCACAGGGCGAGGGCGGCCATCTCTGGCCGGAAATCCTGCCCGGCGGCCGCGCCGTCCTGTTCACGATCACGTCACAGACCAGTGGGCTCGACACCGCCCAGATTGCCGTGCGCGATCTTCGCACCGGGGCGCAGAAGGTGCTGCTACGCGGTGGAAGTCACGCGCACTACGTGGGGAGCGGCCACCTGGTCTACGTCGCCGCCGGAACGCTGCGCGCGATGGCGTTCGATCTGAGTCGGCTGGAAACACGCGGCACGTCGGTGCCCGTCCTGCAAGGGCTCGCCACCAAGGAAACGGGCACGGCGGATTTCGCCATCGCCACCGACGGGACGCTCGTGTACATGGAGGCACCGAGTGGTCTCGCGGCGAACGCGCGCACGCTTGTCTGGGTCGATCGGAGCGGCAAGGAGGAGCCCATCGCGGCGCAGCCCCGCCCTTACATGCAGCCGCGCGTCTCGCCCGACGGCACTCGCATCGCGGTCTTCAGCGCCGATCAGGAGAACGACATCTGGATCTGGGACCAGGGACGGGCGAAGCTCACGCGCCTGACGCTCGACCCGCGCCAGGACTGGCATCCCGTGTGGACCCCGGACAGTCGGCGAATCGTCTTCAGCTCGGATCGCGGCGGCCCGCTCAATCTCTGGTGGCAGGCGGCCGACGGTGGCGGCGAGGCCGAGCGGCTGACCACCGGTCGCAACGTGCAGTTTCCCACCGGAATCACGCCCAACGGAGCCTGGGCGCTGTTCCATGAAGCGACATCGACGTCGAACGAAGATGTGCTGCAGGTCGCGCTCGACGGAACACACCAGGTGACGCCGCTGGTGCAAACCAGATTTGACGAGCGCAACGGGATCGTCTCACCGGATGGCCGATGGCTGGCCTACCAGTCCGATAGTTCGGGTCAGACCGAAGTCTACGTGCAGCCTTTTCCGAGCGTCGGCGGCGGTCATTGGCAAGTCTCGACGGCCGGAGGAAGCCAACCGCTGTGGTCGAAGAACACCAAGGAACTGTTCTACGTGGGTGCGAACAGGACCCTCATGGGAGTGCCTGTACAGGCGATAGGCGCGACGTGGAACAACGGCACGCCCACGCAGCTGCTCGAGGCGCGCTACGTGACCGCCGCGGGTTCCAGTGGTGGCCGAACGTACGATGTGTCGCCCGACGGCCAGCGGTTCCTGATGATCAAAGGACCCGCGAACGACGCGGGTGCGCCGCCGCCAGCACTCATCGTGGTACAGCATTGGGACGAGGAGCTGAAGCGCCTCGTGCCGACGAAGTGAGGGCAGGGCACCCGGGCGAACCGCCACCGCCATTCAATCGCCAACAGCTGCCATTTTGGCGGGACCCATGAACCGCCGCCACCACCACACCCCCTGTAAGGGGGTGGGTGGCAGCGAGGGTGGCAGTATTGTCAATAACATGTCCATTTAGTTGACTGACATCGAGGGTGAGGTCGGTGTAATCCGCCTGACTCCACAACCCCAGTGGCCCTCGCTCCTGGCAGCCGCAACGATCTGGTTTCTGTCGTGATACGACATGGCCCGGTTGTGGTTTACGGTCCGTTCTGGGCTGCAGTGCGGCGCCATGCCGCTTGTCACAGTACCGCCCGCCGCTCACGGCAGAGTGATTGTTCCTGACGCGATGATCACGGCATTCGCGTCGAGGTTGACGATTCCCGTCCCGCTGCCACTGGCACCCACGAATCTACCCGTGCCGCCGACTATCGTCTGCGAGATCTCCAGAAACCCGGCGGAATTCCCCGGCACCATTACGTTGACGATGCTCTCGTGAATGACCAGCGTGCTGCCATCGTCGAACGTGATGGTGCGCTCCTCGCAGTTGATCCCGCACGCATCGAATACGACACACTGGCGCGCGACATGGCCGAGCCTGCTCATCGTGGCGCTACCGCACGAATACCCCTCGCCGCCGCCGCCGATTTCGACGAACGTCGCATGGTAGGAGCGGGTTGACCCGGCAGCGGCCGGAGCAGCGAACGCAAGCCCGATTACAGCGACGGTCACAAGGCCGCGCATTGTCCGCATGTTGACGACTTTTCGATGCTTCATCGGTCTCTCCTCTGGGCAAAGTGTACCGGCGGCGACCGCCAGTCGGGCACGGACGTGAACGACTGGCCCAGGCCGATCCACGGTGTACTGCGCATTCTGCATAGCAAACGGCCGCGTCGCCATTGACGGCCCCTTGAAAAGATCTGGAATCTTCCTTGACGACAGTTTTGAGGCGTCGTCCACGTGTGGCACAGTAGGGCCCCATTGGGGGACATGGATAGAATCTCCGCCGGCATTACGTATCGCTTCGGAGAGTTCGAGGTCGACGTCCTCGGATATGAGCTGCGCCGCTCGGGGAAGCGCATTCGGCTCGCGCGGCAACCGATGGAGCTGCTCCTGTTACTGCTGGAGCGCAGGCACGAACTGGTGTCGCGCGAGGAGATCGCAAAGCGGTTATGGGGGGCCGGGCGTCTTCACCGATCTCGACGCTGGCATCCACACGGCCGTTCTCAAGATCCGGCAGGTGTTGGGCGATTCGCGCGAATCGCCGCGATTCGTCGAGACCGTGCCCGCCAAGGGCTATCGCTTCGTCGCGTCCGTGGAAGCCGTCGCCCCCTCATCCCCGAAAGCGCAACCAGCGCCAGTGGCCGTCTCTGAGCGTCCCCGGGACACGCGTCATAACCTTCCGGCCGAACTCACGAGTTTCGTGGGCCGCCGGAAAGAACTCCTCGAGTTGCCCGGCGTGCTGGCGTCAACACGTCTGCTGTCGATGACCGGCGCCGGTGGGGTCGGAAAAACCCGCCTGGCGGTGCGGCTCGCGTCTAAGGTCGTGAGCCAGTTCCGCGACGGCGTCTGGCTCGTCGATCTGGCTCCGCTTTCCGTGCCCGATCTCGTCGCGCAGACGATCGCGACGGCCCTCGGTATCAGGGAAGGCCCGCTGCGATCGGCCCGGGACGCTCTGCTCGAGACGCTGCGCGATCGCGAGCTGTTGCTTGTGTTGGATAACTGCGAACACCTAATCGGCTGCTGCGCCGAACTCGTCGAGGCTCTGCTCCGCGGCGCACCCGCCTTGCGAATTCTCGCGACGAGTCGTGAAGCGCTGGGCTTGTCCGGCGAGACCGTCTGCCGTGTCCCTTCGTTGTCACTCCCCGAAACACTGGCATCAGTTCCCGTCGACGCGCTCGGCGGCTCCGAGGCTACTCAACTCTTCATTGAGCGCGCAAGCGCCGTGGATCCGGCCTTCAAGGCTGTCGCCGAGAACGCGGACGCCATTGCCCGCATCTGCCGGCGTCTCGACGGGATTCCGCTCGCCATCGAGCTGGCAGCCGCCCGCGTCGTTGTCTTGTCGCCGGCGCAGATCGAGGCGCGCTTGCAGGACCGCTTCCGTCTCCTTACCGGCGGTGCGCGAACGGCCGTCGCCCGGCAGCGGACGCTCGAGGCGACCGTCGCCTGGAGCTACGACCTGTTGTCAGACGTCGAACGGCGGTTGCTCAGCCGGTTGTCGGTGTTCCCTGCCTCGTGGACGCTCGAGGCGGCTGAGCAGGTGTGCGGCGACGACGGCATCAACGAGCAGGACGTGCTCGATCTATTGTCGCGGCTGGTGGATAAATCCCTGGTCGTCGTTGACGACGAGTTCGCAGGAGAGCGTCGGTATCGCTTCCTCGAGACGGTCCGTCAGTATGCGCGCGAACGGCTGGTGCAGGCCGGCGCCGCCGATCGGCTGCGCGAGCGCCATTTCGAGTTTTTCTTCGACGAGTTCCGCGGCGCCTTACCCATTCTCCGCCACCATCATCAGTTGCCGTGGCTCCGGCGGCTGCGGATCGAGCAGGAAAACATCCGGGCGGCGCTCGAATGGGCCCTCACGTCTTCGACTCTTGGCGAGAAGGGCGTCGAGCTCGCCGGTGCGCTGTTTTGGTTCTGGACGAAGCGCGGGCTATACGAGGAGGGAAAGCTCTGGCTCGACCGGGCGCTCGCGGTCGGCCACGTCGCGCGAATACTGCGGGCGCGAGCATTGATCGGGCTGGCGCATATGCACACGTTTCGCGGACGTCACGTCGAGGTGGGCGCACTCGCAACCGAGGCGCTGTCGTTGGGGCGCGAGGCGAGCGACGGATGGGCCGTGACGTTCGCCCTGTTTCTCCAGGGGGCTCGCGGCGTTTGAACTCGGCGATCATGAGCAGGCTGCGGCGCTCGCCGTGGAGGCGCGCGAGTCCGCCGATGCCTGCGGCGAATCAGAACTCGTGCAGCATTCCGGCCCGCTGCTCATCCTCGCTAACATTGCCGTCCTGGCTGGCGACTACGATCGAGCGCAGCGGCTGTACGATGAAGCGATCGATGTCTGTCGTCGTTCCGGCGAGGCGTGGGGGCTGAGTATTCTCCTGTCCGCGGCGGCGGGCCTCCGCATCGTCCGGCAGGATTTTACCGAAGGACGCGCGCAGGCTTCAGAAGCGATGTCGCTCTGTCAGGAACTCGAAGACCCACGCGGGATTGCATGGAGTCTCGACGTGTTCGCGGGCCTGCTGGCGGCCGGAGGACACGCTGAAGGAGCGGCGCGGCTTTGGGGGGCCTCTGACGGCCTGCTGGCAAGCGTCGGCGGGTCGCTGGTTCCGAGCATCGGGTGGATCGGGATCGTTACTTCGAGCCCGTCGAGTACGTCACTCGGTGCCGGATCGTTCGACACGGCCCGCGCCGAGGGACGGGCAATGCCGCTCGCCCACGCGATTGCGTTCGCGCGGCAGCAGGCGCTGCTACTTCGCTGAGCATATGGACACTCGCGGCTAGCGCTGCGGATGGCTCGACATTGTGTTCGCGTCTGCCGGTGGGGTGGGCTGGGAGCGCGGGGTGGGCCTGGGGGTATGCCCGCGAACGTGCGATTCGTTCCGCTCACGGTATGGCCGTCGATGTCGAAGCAATCTGCTCTGGCAGTGGCGACTGGTTTCACTCTGAGCAATCGAGTGTCGCCCACATAAAGATCATCTAACGCGTCAAATGTGCGCGATCCTTCTCATTCTCCTCGCAGATGTATTCGAGAATGTCAGAGTCGGCTTGCACAACATGATGAACCGTGACTCCCCACGGTTTCGTGTAGTAGACGGGATCGTCGAACATCAGTTGCACGTCGAGATGCCCGATGTCTGGGCGACGGTAACGCTCGATCATGTGCATCGACTCGCTCCGTGGATGACCGACGCCGTCGAGAAACGTCTTGTCGTTCAGTCCGTTGGTTTCCACAACGAGTGTATCGCCTTCCCAGTGACCTGTTGAGTAGCCAAACCAGGAGGGTTGCGGGTCCTTCGACAGTGGACACCCATCGAGGTAAATCTGGCGGTAGGCGTTTCCTTCTTCGATCAACATCACCAACATCGTAGGCGATTGGATCAACTTGGTGACGGGCGTCAGCAGACTCGCGATGGGGAATCCCAGCGGAAGGCACCGTTCCGATGGAACGACTCGAGGCTGACGCATCTTCGCGACCGCCGCGGGGCGGAGCAACTGAGCCTGTTGGTCAGGTGTCAGTTCAATCATCAGATTTGTCGAGTAAATCGAATTGGTGCCGATACTCATCCCCGTGATGGTTGACGCGAGTCGTGACGACACCACCGTGTCACCAAGTCGTCGTTTCCATTCCTCAACGTGGTCGCGATTCGCCAACCACCATGCTTTCTCGCGCCGAAAGTGTTCTTGCGCAGTGGCGGTGAACTGAACGTGCCGGTTTTTCAACGCGACCGAAGCTCGCGAAGGACGACGTCGGCATCGACCAGTCGACCGGCCTTGACGTCTTCGTCCGAGTCTCTCAAGGCGCGATGCAGCGCAGCGCGATCTTCCTCGGTCAGCCAATCACCGGGATCGAGGGCCAGGAGTTCGACCTCGGTTCCTTCGGGCAAATCGGTCGGCTCGTCAACGACAAGCCTCCCAGCCTTCACGCGAGCCTTCAGCGTCATGCAACCACCGTAGCATCTGCGCCGCCCCGCAACAAGGTGCTCCAACTCGCAGAGGCTGAGCGCGGGCCAATCGCGACCCGGACGCTACCCGAGCGCCAGAAATCGCAAAATCGCTAAGAAATCGTGATCAGGTAAGTTGCTTCGGGACCGAGGGGTCGGAGGTTCGAATCCTCTCGCCCCGACCAATAATTCAACGACTTAAGGCCCGGTGGCTCTCACCGGGCTTTTTCTTTTTGCAACGGAATTGCAACGAAGACGGCCGGGCGCACCAAACGAAAAGCTTAAGGCCCAGGAGTATGCTCGCAAGACCTTAAGCTTCACCAGACCGTCAGACGCTCTACTTATCCTTACCTTTCGAGAACTGCTTCCGGTACTCACGGCTCTCGGTATTTCCAGGCACATTCCCAGCAATGATGGCTCGAATCTCCGCTCCGTCGTCGTCGATGACAAGCTCCAGGGTTACATCGACATTGAGTGGAAGAACGTGGAACGTCATCGAGCCCGTACAGTCCGGATTTACTGTATAGCTGCCTTGAAACGTCAGATGGTTGAGGTTGCCGTTAGCGGTTGACGTCGCAGTGCCTTCTGTATTCCCGTGTCCGTCGAAGGTCTGTCGCCCGATCTCGGCGAAAGCACCGGCAAAAGGGGCCGGGATCGCGAGAAGAGTCCCTGTGCTGGTGAATCCGAAGCTGCCCTGTAGGCTACGAACGGAGCAGTCATTATGGTCATCAGCGTGAGCCGTAGGCACGATGCCCAGAACGAAGACGAGAATCGTCGGCGCGAGGATCCGTCGCATAACTGACCTCCTTGAAGTGTTCCTGGGAGAACGGTCGTTTCGCTGACCGAATGGACTCGGAGGAAATAGGCGACTGCGAGTCTACTGCGTTAGCGGAGGGCAGGGCAGATTATCTCCGACCCGCCGACTGAACGATACGGGTGAGATAGCGCGGCGACGCTCATCGTCTCACCACCACACCGTGGGACTAAACATCCTAGAACAGTTCCACCTCCAACAGGTGCCCGGATGAACGACGACCGCCTTCTACACGACGCTCCCCGCCACGATCACCGAGAAGTAAGCACCGGGCGTCGTGGGAATCACACGCATTCGCTCGGCTGAGAATTCGGAAGATGGAGATTAGACGCACTGTGCGCGTCGGGCCGTTGATGCTGTTGTCGGACCCGCTGCTCGACGAGCTGAACTCGCCGTCTATTTGTCGTCCACTGTCCATAGCTGCGCCGTAGTTCCCCCAGCGTCCCGAAGGCATGTTCGAGCTCAATCACGTCTGGATCACTTTCCATCGGCGACTGCATCGCACGCCACAACTTGCGTCGATAACGCAGTATCCGACGACAAGACGCTTGCACGTACCAAAACCAGCTGTTGCCCAGTCGTCGGCGCCACGTGTCCGCCGCATCACCGCAATAGGCGCGCAAGGGGACGGAGGCGGCCCCGAATCCCCGGTGCAAGCGGCGCAGGTGCTCCCACCGTGCACGACTCGCGGGAATAAAGTGTTGCAGCCTGAGGGCCGGCTCATACCACTGCTTCCAGCCAAGCCGCGTCAACGCCGCACACAATTCCGTGTCTCCCCCTGAAGTCAGTTTTCCGCCTTGCCGGTCCGTCAGCAACTGCTCAAACCCCGCCTCGCTCAGTTGCCTCCACGCGGATTTCCGAATGGTCAAACCGGCTCCCCAGAAACTCCCCTGGTGGTAGCCCCCCGCCGCGCCTTGTGGACCCACACCGAAGCTGCGAGCGTATCGGCGAAACCATGGCGGTTCGGGTTCTTCAAAGACCGCCACGCTGTCGCCGCCACACACCGCGACATCCGGGTGCGCACCCATGACCGTTGACACGATCTCGACCCAGGCCGGGGACACCCAGTTGTCGTCATCGACGAAACAGACGATCTCGTGCCTGGCCTCGAGGAACCCGCGTCGTCTCGCACGGCTCAGACCAAGCGTTTCCTCCCTGACGACCCGTAAGCGCGTCGGCGCATCGGTCGGCCAACAACCGCGCGCCACCTGCCCGGTCGCGTCCGTCGAGCCGTTGTCGATGACGAGCACCTCCCATTTAACCTGCGGGGGCACCCGTTGCCTGAGAAGATACCCAAGGGTCGTGGGGAGTCGCGTCGCGCTGTTGTGACAACACACCGCGATCGTCACGCCGAGCGGACGAGGCGAACTAGCGACGGAACTTGTCATCCCGTGGTCCACAAACTGCGTTATAGCCATTGGGAATCGTCAGGTCGCCTGGGTTCAAGACGGTCCGAACTCAACCGTGCACGCAACCGCCAGCGGATCACAGTTGGCATCCCAACAAGTCTCCCCTTTCCTCGAGGCTTGCTCCCCGATACCGCCTAGTCACAAGCCTGGCAGACCGAAGCCGGATGGAACGGATTTGACCGGTCGAAAGGTTCGCGGCGGCACCCGGATTCCAATAGGAGGCCGGGCAGTGCAAACTCCTCTCCGCCTCGAAATGTCTGGCCAGGGCTCGAGTGTGCATGATTCCGCTACTTTAGTGGTGCCTAGGGCACCAAATGTAGCGGGCTGCAGCCTTAGTGACACTATAAATGGTTACAGTCTTTCAGCTCGTGGGGAGCCGGACGAAGGGGTTCGCCTTACGAACTCTCGGGCCGTCCGGCACCATTTCAGGCTCAGCTTTGCCTCCGATAGTCTCGCTTAAGGCTGCTGAGCCGGAGCATGCACACCTCAGCGGCATTGGCCGATAACTAGTGTGTGGCCGAGCTCACGTCCGAAGACACTTACCGTAAGCGCGCCGCCATTTACCGCGACCCCTTAGAAGAAGAAATCAGAGCTGAAGCGAGACGCCTCAATCGCGCCGCAAGACGATTGAGCGTCGAAGTCCCGGACGAATGGTATGTCACCGCCGAGGACGACTACGAAGTATTCATCGGCGCCCGCTACCACGAGTCCGTGCGTGCAAGACTTCAGCAGGCCAAATGGCGTCTTCTCACATCCGTCATAGGGCTCATCGGAGGAGTCCTTGGCATGCTCGCCTTCGCGAGGTCGTGCCGCCATTAGCATCATGACGCGTCGGCAGTTTACTGTGCGAGCGCCAATATCGATGGGCGTGTTGTGCCGACAGGAGTAACGACGCTGCTCAGGATGGACGTGCCCGGCGCTTGGTAGATACGTCTGAACGAGAACGTCAACGGACGAAGGGACAGCCAGTTATCGCTCCGGCCCGAGGCGGTTTGAGGTGCGCAGCCTCGTCACGATGAGACGGGCGAGGCCTCACGCCAGCGACACCGAACTCGGGAGGCGATGGCGCGGCTCGGAACTGATCAATCCGAGGAGAACCCTCGCCCCCGCAGGCCCGGCGTCGCGGGGCCTAGTGGGACGGAATGAATCGCACGAGTCGAATCGACCAGGAGCGGTCCGGAGACGGCTACGCAGACCGCAAACGGCGCTGCACCACGAGGCCAAGCAGCGCACCGCCGAGTAGGACAAGCGTATCGCCGTTGTCGGGAACTCCCGTCGCAGGCACCGAACACACGGTACGGCGCTTGGGTACGCGACCGATAGTGAGGTACCGATGGAAGACACGAATGCGCTCTCTCGTCTCACGGATCAGCCGGCTCTGGAACGAGTCGCAGAGCCGCTGAGCCGCGCGGTCCGGGCCGCTTACGAACTCGGCGGGGCCGCCGGCCAGCACGCCAAGAACGCCATGCACGGCGTCTGGCTGCGTCATCCACTGCACCCGGTATTCACGGATCTCCCGATCGGCGCGTGGACGACGGGACTCGTGCTCGATGCCGTCGCGGCGCGAACCCACGATGCGACGATGGCGCGGGCGGCCGACGTCGCCATCGGTGTCGGACTCGCCGGCGCCGCAGGGGCTGCCGTAACGGGACTCACTGACTGGTCGGAGACATCCGGGCGGTCGCGGCGAGTCGGCCTGATTCACGGGATCCTGAACATCGCGGCGACAACTCTCTACGCAACAGCTTTCCTCCTTCGGCGGCGTGGGGCTCGCTCAACCGGGCAGTCCTGTGCGCTTGCCGGATACACGATCGCCGTCGGCGCCGCGTGGTTTGGCGGCGACCTGGTCTACGAGCAGCGTATCGGGGTGACACACGCGGCTGTCGATCCACCTGAGACATTCACGGCGGTCGCCGACTCGACCGACATCGCCGACGGCTCGATGAAGCGCATTCGGCACGACGATCTCGATCTGCTCATCGTCAGGCAGCACGGGCAGCTTTGCGCGCTCGCCCATTCCTGCGCTCATCTGGGCGGTCCGCTGTCGGAGGGCGCGCTGAAGGACGGATCAGTGGTGTGCCCATGGCACGGATCGGAATTCGCCCTGGACGACGGCCACGTCATCAACGGGCCGGCGACACAGAATCAGCCATGTCTGGATGTCCGGGAGCAGGCTGGCCGGATCGAAGTAAAGGGGCGCGGCTAGCGCCTGTTTACGTCAGTCCGCAGCGATCCTGACGATGTGACCGCCCTCACGCTCCGCGCGGAAATCCCGGCTGGCGATGCGGCGGGGGCTGAATCCCATCGCGCCGGCCAGTTGGTCGATCTCCGCGGCGACGTGCTTGGCGAGTCTCGGATGGTTGCCGTCGCTGCGGAGCTTCGACTCGCTTTCGCAGAGCGCCATTAACTGCTGCCATTGCTTGTCGAGATTGGTGATCCTGGGCATGGGCGAAAGGGTTCAGAAGAAATTGTAGGCCGAAGCGAACTCAGCGGCGCGGCCGGCGGGCTTTGAGTGTTCTCCACCCGCCCTTTCGGTTGTTCGCGATGATCCGCCTGAACATCGCCGTAAGGGCACGCTCGTTGATGGTGTCGCCCTCCCGGATCGCCACTGTGCGGGCCGTCTTGTTGTCGTGCCCGCCCGTGATGATGCCGTGAGGGTCCGGCACAATCCCGCCGTCGTAGAGGAACACATTCACCCATTTCCTGGCCGCGAGCAACGCGCAGATGTTCCCGTGCAGGACGAAATACGGCTGGCGCGTCCGCTTGATTGTCTCCCGCACCTCGGAATCGGCGGCGTGCACCAGGTCGCGGACCTTCTCGCAGATGCCTTGCTGCCACGCGGGAAGGGCGTGGATGTAGGCGTCTACCCGCGGGTCCGCGTTATTCCTTTCCATGTCAGTTCATCAGGTATCTCGCGCCGGGACCAGCGCGTCCGGCACGATCGGCCGGATTGGCGAGGCGGCACCGATCGAGCGACAGGCAGCCGCAGCCGATACATGCGGTGAGGCCCGCTTTCAACCGCTCGAGCTCGGCCATGCGCTCCTCGATGCGAGCGGTCCAGCTGCCGGACAGCTTCGCCCAGTCCCGTCGATCGGGCACCCGATTGCGCGGCAACTTCGCGAGCTCCGCCCGGATCTCCTCCAGCGACAACCCGATGCGTTGCGCGAACACGATGAACGCGACACGTCGGATGACGGCCCGAGGATAGCGGCGGTGTCCCGCGTCCGTGCGCTGCGAATGAATCAGCCCCTGTTCCTCGTAGAACCGCAGTGCGGACGTCGCCACGCCGCAGCGCTTCGCCACGTCGCCGATCGTGAGGGCGTCCTGTGCGTCGTGCGGCGTGCCGGCTGCCAGAGACCCTTGCGCGCTAGCCATGTCCCAGTGTCGCGTATTTCGTCCTTGACTTCAAGTGGACTTGAAGATCGACACTTGGGAAGGTTCAAATTTCTTCCGGAGAGGTGGCCTGCATGCATGAATCACTTCCAGTGGCAATCGTGACCGGCGCGAGCCGGGGCCTCGGCGAGGTCGTCGCGCGGATCCTGGCTTCGCGAGGCTACGGTCTCGTCCTCAACGCCACGCAGCCCGGCCCCCTGGACGCCGCGGCGGCTTCGATTGCCCGATCCTCGCCACGACAACAACGCGTCGTCGCCGTCGGTGGCGACATCACCGACGCCGCGGTGCGGGCGCGCCTGGTAGACGCCGCACGCGGGCTCGGAGGTCTGAACGTCCTGGTGAACAACGCCTCGGTGCTTGGCGCCATCGGCCCGCTGATGGAGTTCGATGTTCAGCGCTTTGGGCGCGTCTTCCCTGTGAACGCCGGCGCGCCGATCGCGCTGATCCAGCTCGCCGTTCCTCTCCTGGCTGAGCGCCGCGGGCTCATCGTCAATATCACGAGCGATGCGGCACACGGCGCTTATCCGGGCTGGGGGCCGTACGGAGCGAGCAAGGCCGCCCTCGAACTCCTGACGCGCACGCTCGCCGCGGAACTGCGGGAGAAGGGCGTCTCCGCCATCCTGGTGGACCCGGGAGACATGCGGACGCGGATGCACCAGGAGGCGTTTCCCGGCGAGGACATCTCCGATCGGCCGTTGCCCGATGTCACGGCGCCGTTCTGGAACTGGCTGTTCGATCAGGCGCCGGAGGCGGTCAGCGGCGAGCGGTTCGCGGCGCAGCGGGAGGACGCGCGATGGCTGCAGCAGGTGTAATCGCCGGGAGCGAGTTGCCGGCCAGCCTCGAAGCGAGCGAGCCCCCGGAAGCCCGAGGGCTGCGCAGAGACGAGGTGCGGCTCCTGGTTTCCGACGTGGCCTCCGACACGATCGAACACGCGCGCTTTCACGATCTGCCGCGATGGCTACGGCCCGGCGACCTTTTGGTCGTCAACACCAGCGCCACGATGAGCGCCGCGCTTCCGATCGTGGCCGATACCGGGGAGCTGTTCGAACTGCACCTGTCCACGCAGCTGCCTGGGGGGTTCTGGTCCGTCGAAGTGCGGCAGCCGGGGCCGAAAGCCTCGCTGCCGTTCGCGAACGGCCGCGCGCGTACGACGTACCGTCTGCCTGCCGGCGGGCGTGCGACCCTGCTCGCGGCGTATCCAGTCGGTGAGTCGCTGGAATCGCCGTCGCGTCTGTGGCTCGCCGCCATCACGGTTCCGGCTCCGTTGCTCGAGTACCTCGCCAGCTACGGCGTTCCCATTCGATACGGCTACGTGAAACGCCCCTGGCCGCTCTCGATGTACCAGACGGTGTTCGCGACGGAACCGGGAAGCGCGGAGATGCCCTCGGCCGGGCGGCCGTTTACGGCGGAACTGGTGACGAGGCTTGTCGCGAGCGGCGTTCAAATCGCGCCCCTCGTCCTGCACACCGGGGTCGCCAGCCTGGAAAGCCATGAGCCGCCGTACGAGGAGTACTACCGCGTGCCTCTCGTCACCGCCGAACGCGTCAACGCCGCCCGGCGCGGCGGTCACCGCGTGGTCGCCGTCGGGACGACGGTGGTGCGTGCTCTGGAAACGGTCACCGACGAAGACGGCGGCACACATCCGGGGGAAGGCTGGACACGGCTGGTCGTCACGCCGGATCGATCGCTCCGATCGGTCAGCGGCCTCATCACGGGGCTGCACGAGCCGCGCGCCACCCACCTGGCCATGCTCGAGAGCGTCAGCGCCGTCGGCAACGTCAATAGCCGGCATCTCGAACGCGCGTATGCCGAGGCGCGGCGCTGCGGGTACCTGTGGCACGAGTTCGGCGACTCGCACCTTCTCCTTGGGAGCGTCGCGGGAAGATCGCACAATGACGTATGAGCGACCGCAAGCCGAACGTCCGCGCCGCGACCCGTGCCGACCTCGAGGCTCTTGTCGCCGGCAATCTTGCGCTCGCCGACGAGTCCGAACACGTACGTCTCGATGCCGACACGCTGCGCGCGGGCATCCTGGCGCTGCTCGAATCGCGGGCGCCCGGGCGATATTGGGTCGCCGAGCTCGACGGCCGCACCGCCGGCCAGCTGCTCGTGACGTTCGAGTGGAGCGACTGGCGCAACCGCATGGTCTGGTGGATTCAATCCGTCTACGTCGTGCGGGACGCGCGCGGGCGCGGCGTCCTGCGGGCGTTGTATGACGTGGCACGCCGCGAGGCGGTTGCGGCAGGGGCGGGAGGCCTGCGGCTGTACGTCGACACGACCAACGCGCGCGCGATCGCCGTCTACACAGCTCTGGGGATGAACGGCGATCACTATCGCGTGTTCGAGGACATGTTCGCCGAGCCGCCACGCAGCGGCTAGCCGGTCGGCTGCCCGAGCTTGGTTATTTGACGGGTGCCGCCGGCAGCCGCTCCGCGGGGATGCCCAGCGCGAGCGCGATTGCCCGAAGCGACGCCTGGATCTTCCTCACGTTCGCGCTGCCGGTGCGCAGGAGCTGTTTCTGCGCGGGCGTCAGCGCTTCGAGCGCGGGATCGGTGAAGGCGTAGCCCGTCCCGCCCTCCGGTCGAACGACGATCGGGTCAGGTACCACGGGCGTTTTGAGGAGCGTCACGATCGCCTGTTCGAGCGTCCGGTCCAGCGAGATGTTCGAGCCAAGGTCGCGATGCGCTTCCTCGAGGCTCGGCTTGAGCGTGGCATACAGTCGTGCGGCACCGGCGGGATCGATGGACTCGGCCGCCGCCGCGAATGCGTTGTACCGCTCGTAGCTCCGCGGATCGATGATGGTCTGTGCGCCGCGCTCGCTCACCTTGAAGCCGGCCGCAGGCCGCAGCACCCGCAGGTGCACCGCCGGGCTGGGCCCCTCGGCGACGTTTCCGACGACCGCGACGAAGTTGCGAATCAGCCTGTCAGAGGTGAGCCACGCCGCCACCGTCGGATGCGACGAGATCTGCTTCACGAGGTTGCGGACCAGCGGATCGGTTTGATCGAGCGGCGGAAGGTCGATCCGATCGCCGTTGTACCCAAGCGGCCGGTCCGACGCCGTATTCGAGGCTGCCCGTGCGGCCGGTGGCGGCAGGCGGGACGGCGCGGCGGGACGTCGCGATGTAGATGCCGACAGCCGTGGCGATCGTCAGCACGGCCGCCACGATCCACCAGATCGCGGCTCGCGCGGGCGGAGGCTCGCCTCCTTGTAAGGTCGGGGAATGCAGGAACTCGACGTCGGACGCGTCCGGTGTTCGCAGGTGTGGCTCGAGCATGAATCGTTCTCCTCAGGGACGCCGTTTCGATGTGCGCTGTGCCTCCGTGTCGATGCGCTGCTGGATGTCGCCGGCGCGCTGACTCGCGCGGAATTCGATGATTCTGAACTCTGCGAGCCCACGTTCGCAGAACGGGTCCGCGCGCATCACGCCGTCGAGTTGGTCCCGGGCGATGCCGGCCGCCAGGATCACACCGCCGTCCCGGGGCACCTTACGCCCCGATATGAGAAAGTGCCCCGCGTCGTAGTGCTTCTTCAGGAAGGCGACGTGCGCCGGCATCGCAGCGTCGAGGTCAGCGAGCGCGGCTTTGTAGATGAGCTCGACGACGAACATGTACTCAAGCGTGACACAGCCAGCCGCTCGCGTCACGAACCGCGGCTGATCAGTACGCGCACGCCCCAAAACACCACGACAAGAGCCATTGCGACGAGAACGAGATTCACCAGCGTCAGCATCACACGCCTCCGATCGCCGCGACGTGCCAGCGGTGCTTCAAAGATCGTGCCTGTAACCGGCTGTCTGGGCGCTACAGGGCGGCACGTCTGCGCCACAAGGGTGCGGGCGAGGACTTGCGCGTACAATCGTGCAGACGTGCGCTACACCCGAGCTGAGGACGTATCCCGCAGGTCCCCTTTTCTGCTGTCCGACCGCGTGCTCCAGCTGTCTCCGGTGACACGCTACGCGCTGGCAATCGGGCTCGCTGCGGCAAGCGTCGCCAGCCGTCTGGCCCTCGATCCCGTCTGGCAGAACCGGCTGCCCTACATCACGTTGTTTCCGGCCATCATGCTGAGCGCGTGGGCGGGCGGGGCCGGACCGGGAATCGTCACGACACTGACGGCCGGCGTCGCAGCGGCGTTTTTCTGGGTAGCGCCGGGCCGGTCGTGGGCGATAGCCGATTCGGGTGAGTGGTTCGGGCTCGCCGTATTCGTTTTAGTGGGCTTCGTCATCAGCGCGCTGAACGAGGCGTGGCGCCAGGGCGTCCGAGCGCTCGCCGCTTCGGAGCAGAACCTCGACGTGACGCTCGGCAGTATTGGCGACGCTGTGATCACGATCGACGCCGCCGGGCGCATTACCCGGATGAATGCCGTGGCCGAAAGCCTCACCGGATGGTCCGGCGCCGACGCGTTCGGCAAGCCGCTGCACGACGTGTTCGTCATTGTCGACGAGCAAACGCGCCACCCGGCGGACAGTCCCATTTTTCGTGTGCTCAGGGACGGCGTGACGGCCGGGCTGGCCAACCACACCTTGCTCCTGTCGCGGGACGGACGGGCCGTTCCTATCGACGACAGCGCCGCGCCAATCCGGGCAGCGGATGGCCGGACGGTGGGCGTCATCCTTGTGTTCCGCGACATCAGCGAGCGCCGGCGGATCGAGGAGGAACGCGAGAGGCAGGATCGCATCTCGCGCGAGCTCGCCGCCATCGTCGAATCGTCCGATGACGCGATCGTCAGCAAGGACCTCGAGAGCCGGATCAGGTCGTGGAATCGCGGCGCCGAGCGCATGTTCGGCTACACGGCGGAGGAAGCGGTCGGGCAGTCGATCCGCCTCATCATTCCCAAAGAGCGCTGGAGCGAAGAGGAGGATGTTCTGCGTCAGCTCCGACGCGGGGACAAAGTGGATCACTTCGAGACAGTCCGGAGGCGGAAGGACGGCGCCGAGCTGTTCGTGTCCCTGACGATCTCGCCGATACGCTCGGCGTCCGGCGTCGTCATCGGCGCGTCGAAGATCGCGCGCGACATCACAGCGATGAAGCAGGCGGAGCGGGAGCAGGCGCAGCTGTTCGCCAGCGAACAGGCCGCTCGCGCGGAGGTGGAGCGGGCCAGCGGACTGAAGGACGACTTCCTGGCGGTGTTGTCCCACGAGCTTCGCACGCCCTTGAACGCGGTGATGGGATACAGCCAGCTTCTCATCGAGGGCATCCTGCCCCCGGCCCGCGCCGCGCACGCCATCCAGGCGATTCGCCGGAACGCGGAGGCGCAGGCGCGACTCGTGGAGTCGCTGCTCGATCTCTCGCGCGTGATGGCGGGGAAGCTGGACCTGAACCTTGAACAGATCGATCTGGGAGCGGTGATCGACGCAGCCGTCGACGCGCTGCGGCCCGAGGCGGAAACGAAGTCTATTTCCTTCGACGTGCGCGTGCCGGCAGCACGGCTGCGCATGGTTGGGGACGGGCCACGGTTGCAGCAGGTGTTGTGGAACCTCCTGTCGAACGCGATCAAGTTCACGCCGGGGCCCGGCCGAGTGGTCGTCACGGCGGAGGTGCGAGGGGAACAGCTGCGTGTCAGCGTCGCCGACGATGGGCAGGGCATCAACGCGGAGTTCCTGCCGCACGTGTTCGACCGGTTCCGGCAGGGCGCGAGCAAGGACGGACACGCATCCGCGGGGCTCGGACTCGGCCTCGCGCTCGTGCGGGAACTGGTGCAGGCCCACGGGGGCACGGTGGTCGCCGAGAGCCCCGGGGAGGGCAGCGGGAGCACGTTCACGGTGACGCTGCCGAGCGCTGCAGGCGCACCGGCTTCGTTGCACACGGCGGCGCCGCCGGCCCCGGAGTTAGACCTCGAGGGACTGGGAATCCTGATCGTGGAAGACGAACGCGACGCGCGCGAGTTCCTCGCGCTGCTGCTGGCCAGCCGCGGCGCCGTCGTGCGGACCGCCGCGTCGGGTGTCGAAGCGCTCGCGGCCATGATCGAGCAGCGCCCGGAGCTGTTGCTCTCCGACCTGCGCATGCCCGGACAGGACCGCTACTCGCTGATCCGGCGCTGGCGCACGTACGAAGCCGAGCATCCGGGTCCGCGCGTGGCGGCGATCGCCGTCACCGCGTACGCGAGCCCGAACGACCGCGATCTCGCCATCGCGGCAGGTTTCGACTCGCACGTCGCCAAGCCCGTGGACGCCGCCGTGCTCGCCGCAGCGATTGGCCGCGTGCGCAGTTCAGAGATGCCCAGCCAAAGCTAGTCGAAGCCCGGCCCCATCGATATGAGAGTGGCCGCCCTCTACGACATCCACGGCAATCTGCCGGCGCTCGAAGCCGTTCTCGGGGAGGTCCGGCATGCCGGCGTCGATCGGATCGTGGTCGGCGGCGACGTTATTCCGGGACCGATGGCGCACGACACGATCGCCTGTCTGTTGAGCGTCCCCACGCCAATCGAGTTCATCAGAGGCAACGGAGAAGTTGCGGTGCTCGAGCAGCTGGCGGGCACGGAATCTCCGGCTGTTCCGGAACCGTACCGCGCCGCGATGCGGTGGACTGCGAACGACATCCGCGCCGACTATGCTGCCGTTGTCGCGGGCTGGCCGGCGACGGTCGAACTGGAACTGCCGGCCGGCCGCGTGCTCTTCTGTCACGCGACGCCGCGGAACGAGAACGAAATCTTCACGGCGGCGACGCCCGAACAGCGGCTGGTGCCGGTGTTTGGCGGACTGACCGTCCCGGTCGTCGTGTGCGGCCACACTCACATGCAGTTCGATCGCATGGTCGGAGGCACGCGGGTGGTGAATGCCGGGAGCGTCGGGATGCCGTTCGGGGCGCCGGGGGCGGACTGGCTGCTGCTCGGCGAGGGCGATACGGGAATCCAACTCCGCCACACGGACTACGATCTGCAGGCGGCCGCCGCGCGCGTGCGGGACACCGCCTTTCCGTGGCCCGAAGACTTCGCCGCACGTCATATCCTGCGGCCACCCTCCGCGGCGGAGATGCTCGACGTCTTCGCGCGCGCGTCACTCTGAAAACAGCCACTCCGAGCCGCACGCTGGTGCAGCCGCAGGCGAGCACGGCCGTCTGGGAGTGCGCGAGGCTGGTGCGTGCACTCAGCAGAATGAGGCAGAATGCCGCCGCGGGCCGCCGGTGTCGATTTCGGCCCTTGTCCTTCGACGTACGTACAGGCGGGGGGAAGGGGTACCCCGCCGCTACAAGGGGAAGAACGATATGAGCAAGACACTCGGCATCACGTTGTGGGTTGTTCAGGGCCTGCTGGCGGCCCTGTTTCTGTTTGCGGGCGGCGTCAAACTCGTCGCCACGGCTGAGCAGATGCAGGGGCCGCCCGATCTGCCGCTCTGGTTCCTGCGCTTCATCGGCGTCTGCGAAGTCAGCGGCGCGCTCGGCCTCGTCCTTCCCGGCATTGTCCGGACCCGCACGGGCCTGACGCCGCTCGCCGCTGCGGGTCTCGTGATCATCATGATCGGCGCCACCGTCCTGACGGCCGTCTCGATGAGTGTCCCACTGGCGGCGATGCCGCTCGTCGTGGGCATTCTCGCGGCGTGGGTCGCCTACGCCCGCTGGCGATCCGTGTCGGGGCCCGTGCGCGGCGTGCGGTTGACCACGTAGATTCCGGCGAGCACGAGGAGGCCGCCGGCGACCTGCGTCGCCGTGAGCGATTCGCCGAGCAGCGGGACGAACACCAGCGCCGAGAGCGGCACCTGGCCCAGCAGCCCGACCGACATGATCGTCGCCGGCAGGTGGCCGAGCGCGTAGACGATCGCAAAGTACGCCATGAGCTGGCTGATGAGGCCGAGGCCGGCCAGCGACGCCCACGATCGCATCGAGTAGCCGTTGAGCGGCGTTTTGATGACGAGGCACAGCATGAGCAGCGTCACCACGCTGCCGGCGATGGACAGCGCACTGAACGTCAGCGTGTCCATGCCGGAGCGAACACGCTCTGTCGTCGTGAGGTACGCGGCGAAGAAAACGGCCGCTGTCAGCGCCATCAGGTCGCCGCGCGTGTCGCCGGGACTGGTGCCTGGCGATTGCGTGTCGGCCAGTACGATCGCCGCGCAACCCGTGAGGGCCAGCGCCAGTCCCCACCAGAACGGCGCGGCCGGCCGTTTGTCGAAGAGCAGCCACGCGCCGAGCCCGACGAAGACCGGCGCGTTGTTGCCGAGCAGCACGGCCGTCGCAGCCGACGTGCGGAGGATGGACGTGTTGAAGAACAGCAGGTCGAACCCGAAGAACGCGCCGCCGGCGACCGCCAGCCAGGCCGCGCGGCGCGGCGGAGGCGCGAGGTCGCGGCGCAGCACCCGCCAGGGCACGAGGACGGCCGCCGCGACGAGCACGCGATAAAAGGCCGACGCCGGTCCCGACACCCCGGCCCAGCGCACGAACACCGCCGACCAGGTAATGCCAAGGACGGCCACGACGAGCGACGCGTAGGCAAGCCAGGGGCGCGAGGTGGTGTCCGGCACCGTCGGGCCGTCAGAATATCCGATCGCCGCGTGCAGTCGCCGATTGCAGGGCCATTGCCTGTGTAGTAGGTTTTTGCGGAATGCTGTCACGTCTCCGCGAGCGCAACGAATGGAAATTCTTCGCGGTGCTGCCGAAGGCCGATGCGTCGCTGGCCATCCTCTGGTGGGTGTTGCTCGTGCTCCGCGGCGTACTGCCGGCGGCCCTCGCGATTGCGATGGGCAGGCTCGTCGCGGTCGTGCAGGAAGGCGGCAGCCTGGCCGGTCCGCTCGGCGTGGTGGGAGTGCTGTTCGTGCTGCTGCAGGTGCTGGGGCCGCTGCACACGGCGGCCGGCGCCAATCTCGGCGATCGCACGGCCGCCTGGCTCTACGATCGCCTGACTGAGGCCTGCGTGCGTCCTCCGGGCATGGGACACCTCGAGGACTCGAAGTTGACGGCCGACCTGACGGTCGCGCGCGACTTCGATCTCGGGATGACGGGGCCGCCGCTTTCGACCTCGATGGATTTCACGGCGAGCGGGCTGGTCGCGATGGTCGGCGGCCTCGCTTCGGCCATCGTCCTGTTCGGCTTCGCGTGGTGGGCGCCGATTCTCCTCGCAGGCGCGTGGCTGTCGACGCACTGGCTCCTGCGCGAGAGCGCCGTCTGGCGAGACCGCAATACCGACGAAGTGCGCGGCGCGCAGCGCGATGCCGACTACGCGTTCCGGCTCGCCGTGGATCCGCCGGCGAGCAAGGAGCTGCGCATGTTCGGCCTGGTGAGCTGGACGATCGAGCGGTTCGTGTCGCGCCGGACGCGCCTGCACGAGCTGCAGTACGCCGCCACGCGCCTTCGCGAGCGCCCGCTCGTGTGGAGCATGCTGATCGTGACGGCGGCGAACGTCCTCGTGTTCTGGGCGCTCGCGAGCGCCGCGGCCGGCGGCCGGATCAGCCTGGGGGAGGTGGTCGCGTTTGCGCAGTGCGCCGTCGGCACGTCGATGATCGCGTTCGGCGGGCTGAGCTGGGTGCTCGATGGATCCGCGGCGCCGGTTGCCGCCGTGCTCCGTCTCGAGCAGGCGATGGCGCCGGCGGGCGCGCTGCCGGCGGGTTCACAGCCCGCGGCGGCTTTGCCGGCGCGCGAGATTTGTTTTCAAGAACTCAGCTTCGCCTATCCCGGTGGTGCGACGGTGCTCGATCGGTTCGATCTCACGATTCCCGCCGGGACTTCGCTGGCCATCGTCGGGCAGAACGGCGCGGGCAAGACCACGCTCGCAAAGCTGCTCTGCCGGCTCTACGACCCGCAGTCGGGATCGATTCGCGTCGACGGGGTCGACCTGCGCGAGGTCGACATTGCGTCGTGGCGGTCGCGTGTCGCAGCCGTGTTCCAGGATTTCATCCGGTTCGAACTGCCGCTGCGTGACAACGTCGCGCCGTCGGGTGCGCCCGATGACATCGTGGTCTCCGCGCTCGAGTCCGCGGGAGCGGCGAATCTGGCCGGCCTCGATACCGTGCTCGCTCGCGGATATGAGGGCGGCACGGAGTTGTCGGGCGGCCAATGGCAGCGCGTGGCGCTGGCGCGCGCGTTGTGTGCCGTGAAGATGGGCGCGGGTGTCGTGCTGCTGGACGAACCCACGGCCCAACTGGATGTCCGCGGCGAAGCAGAGATCTTCCAGCGGCTGCTGACGGCCACGAGACACTGCACGACGATCCTGATCTCGCATCGCTTTTCGACCGTGCGGCACGCCGACCGAATCTGCGTGCTCGAGCATGGGCGCGTCATCGAGCTCGGCTCGCACGACGAGCTGATGGCCCGCGGCGGCCGCTACAAGACGATGTTCGATCTGCAGGCGCAGCGGTTCGGCGCGACCGAAGACGAGGAGGGAGCGGCGTATGACGTGCTCGCCTGAGGCGTTACGGCGTGGCCGTCGACGACCAGCACAGCGAGATCGACGACCCCGCGTCGGGCTGCGCCGCGCAGTATTGCGCGATGGCGCGCTCGACCTGCGTACGAGTCGATTTCTCGCGGGCGCGCCTGGTGGCGGACTGGGCGATGTGTCCGGGGTCGACGGTGGTCTGAATGAGGGCCGGCGTGGCGTGAGGCACGCCTTCGATCGGCGCCAGCAGCGACGGCGGTTGCGAGACGATGACGGGCGTCTCCCAGAGCGGGACCTCGAACAGATCGTCGAAGGGCCGCCGCTCTTCCACGTGAATCCTGAAGTCGGGCTGCCGGTTTTCCACGACAATCCTGGGCGCCGGCTTCAGCAGGGCCGCCCGCACGCGTTCGACGTTCAGATACGTCTGTTGAGCCGACGCGGGAACGGTCATCGCAGCGGCAAGCAGGCAACCGAGAGCAGCCACGCGAACACCCACGTCCTTAGGACGCGGCGCCTGGCGGTTCGGCCGGGACAGGAACACTCTCATGGCATCGGATAGCAACGACGACCTGCCGCCGATGCTACCGTCGATGTGGCGGCTCTGCAAGCTGGGCTACCGCTACGAGCCAGGCCTGATGGCCGTCGCCTTCGTGCTGGCGCTGCTCATGGCGCTTCCCGACGCGCTGCTCGCGTTGTGGTTCAAGTGGCTCGGCGTGGCGGTGCTGGAGCGCGATGCGGGTCTCATGCGCACGGCGGCGTTCGCGCTGGGCCTCTCGGCGACGGCGACCTGGCTGCTCGGCGTGCTGAGCTCCCGCATGCAGCGCCGGTTCCGCGACAAGATCACCATTGCCCTCGAAGCGCACGTTGCGAGGCTGCAGGCCTCGGTCGCGACGATTGCGCACCAGGAGCGGCCCGACTACCTCGACCGGCTCGCGATGCTGCGCGATCAGGTGTTTGTCCTCGATCACATGTACATGTCGGTGTTCTCGACATGCGGGTGGATCGTGCGGCTCGCCGTGACGATCGCGCTGCTGATGTCGATTCACCCCGCGCTCCTGCTGCTGGCGCTCTTTGCGGCTCCGACCGCGATCACTGCGATGTGGCGGCCGGGCATCGAGCGGGTCGCGCAGCAGCGGGCGGCGCCGTTCAACCGGCTCGCGCGCCATCTGTTCACGACCGCGACCACGGCCCCGCCGGGAAAAGAAGTCCGCGTGACCGGGATTGGTCATCGCCTCGTGACGGACCGGCGCGAGGCCTGGGCCTCAGGGTTTGGACCCGTTTCTGCGGTTCGCTGGCGGTCCGCCGGCTGGCACACGCTCGCGTGGGCGATTTTCGGCGGCGCGTACGTTGGCGCCGTCATCTTCGTATCGTCTTACCTGCACGGGTCGGCCGGCAATGTTCTGCTCGTGCTCGCTGCCGGCTCGCGCCTTTCGGCGTACATCGGTGCGACCGTTGGCGAGCTCGGGTTCCTCACCGGCTTCTGGGCGTACGGCGCGCGACGGCTCGCCTGGCTCGAAGACTACGCCGCCTCGCTTGTGGCCCGCGCCGATCGTCCAGTACCGGCGCGGCTCGTCAGCGGCATCCGTTTCGATCACGTGTCGTTCGCATATCCCGGAACCGAGCGACTCGTCCTCGACGACGTGAACCTGGAATTACCGGCGGGAGCCGTGATCGCCGTCGTCGGGGAGAACGGCGCCGGGAAGAGCACGCTCGTTAAGTTGCTCGCCAGGTTCTACGAGCCGACGTCAGGCCGGATTCTCGTCGACGGGGTCGATCTGGCGCGGATGAACGCGGACGAGTGGCGCGGCCGCCTGACAGGCGCGTTCCAGGACTTCTTCCGCTTCGAGTTCAGGGCCGGCCACACCGTCGGCCTCGGGGACGTTCCTCGGCTCGACGATGAAGCGGCCGTCGTTACCGCCGTGGCGCGGGCAGGCGCGGACGATGTGGTGGTGAAACTGAAGGCAGGGCTGCAGACGCAGCTCGGGCCGACCTGGCCAGGCGGCGTCGAGGTGTCGTTCGGACAATGGCAGAAGCTCGCGCTGGCGCGCGGCTTCATGCGAGACCACCCGCTGCTGCTGGTACTGGACGAACCGACGGCCGCACTGGATGCCGAGACCGAGCACGCGCTGTTTGAACGGTACGCCGCAGCGGCGTCCGCCGACGATCGCGACGCCGCGGCATCGGACGGCCGCATTACGGTGCTGGTTTCGCATCGCTTCAGCACCGTGCGGATGGCCGACATCATCGTCGTGCTGGACGGCGCGAAGGTCGTCGAGGTCGGGCCGCACGAGGATCTCATCGCCAGGGGCGGCCAGTACGCGGAGCTTTACGGCATCCAGGCGGCTGCGTATCGGAGATAGCAAGTGGTGCAGGGCTTCAGCCCTGCGTGTCACGGCAGGCCTGAAGGCCTGCACTACTGCTGCCACGACCCGCTACCTGATAGACTGCGCCTGCACTCGGAGGGCGATCGTGGCGAAGAGCGGTGTTGGACGGCGTGCGGTGCTGAAGGGGGGCGCAGCCCTGCTTCTTGTCAAAGGTCCGGCCTTCGGCGCGCAGGTCGACGCGACGGCAGTCCGGCCGAAAGAGGGCGACGTCCTCATCAAGATTGACGCGCCGGGCGCGAAGCCGCTGACGCCGGACGATGTGCCGGCCGGCGGCACGCAGACGATGGCGTGGCCGCTCGATCCGCAGGATGGCACGGTGCGAAACGGATCGCGGCTGAACCGCATCCTGCTGCTGCGCCTGGATCCCTTGACGCTCAGCCCCGAGACGCGTGCGCGCGCGGCCGACGGCGTAGTGGCCTACACCGCGATCTGCACGCACACGGGCTGCGAGGTGATCGACTGGCACGCCGACGACCAGATGTTGTCGTGTCCGTGTCATTACTCCAGGTTCGACCCGAAAGATGGCGCGCGCGTCGTCGACGGCCCCGCTCCGCGGGCGCTGCCGGCGCTGCCGCTGCAGACGATCGATGGAAAGCTGACCGTGGCGAAACCGTTCACCACGCGGGTCGGCTTCGAGCAGCCGTGATGTCGCGTACTGCGGAACGACGAGGAGAAGCCCTTAATGCGCACGATGAAGGTCGTCAGCGGAGCGGCGGCGGCCTGCGCGGCCGCAGGCCTGCTCAACGCGTCGGTCGTGACGCTGCTGTCTCAGCAGCCGGCGCCCGTGCCGGCCATTCTTCAGAGCTATAAGCCCGTCACCGCGGAGCGTCTGAAGAAACCGGACGACGGCGACTGGCTGACCGTGCGACGGACCTACGACGGCTGGGGCTACAGCCCGCTCGAACAGCTCACGCCCGGCAATGTCACGCGGCTTCAGCCCGTCTGGGTGTTCGCGACAGGCGAGCGGAGCGGGCACCAGGCGCCGCCCATGGTGAACAACGGCGTGATGTTCGTCGCGACGCCGGGCAACCAGGTGATCGCGCTCGACGCGAAGACCGGCGCCCAGCTGTGGCGGTATCGCCGGCCACTATCGGATGAAGTGATCCAGCTCCACCGAACGAGTCGCGGGGTCGCACTCTACGCGAACAAGGTGTACTTTGCAGCCGCCGAGGCCGTCCTCGTCGCCCTCGACGCCACGACCGGGAAAGAGGTGTGGGCCACGAAGGTGGACGAGAATCGGAACGGCTATTACATGTCGGTCGCGCCGCTTGTCGCGGACGGCAAGGTGATGGTCGGCGCGTCGGGCGGCGAGCTCGGCATCCGCGGGTTCATCGCGGCGTTCGACGCCGACACCGGCAAGCCGGCGTGGAAGACGTACACGGTGCCCGCGCCGGGCGAGCCCGGCAGCGCCACGTGGCCGCAGGGGGATCAGTGGAAGACCGGCGGCGGATCGGTCTGGGTCACCGGTAACTACGATCCCGACACGAACCTGGCGTACTGGGGCACTGGCAACGGCGGCCCATGGATGGGCGACCAGCGTCCCGGCGACAACCTCTACACATCGTCCACGCTGGCGATCGACGTCGCGACCGGCGCGATCAAGGGCCACCACCAGTACCACCCGAACGATTCATGGGACTGGGACGAGGTCTCGCCTCCGATTCTCGCCGACTACACGCGCAACGGGCGGACGATCAAGGGGCTGATCGACGTGGCGCGCGACGGGTACGTCTGGTTTCTCGAACGGTCGAACGGTCCGATCGGGTTCGTCGAGGGCACACCGTTCGTGAAGCAGAACGTGTTCAAGAGCGTCGATCCGAAGACGGGGCGGCCCGACGTCGATCCGGACCACAAGCCCGGCACGGGCAAGCGCGCCACCTTCTGCCCGTCGCTCTGGGGCGGCAAGAACTGGCCGCCGGTGGCGTTCAGCCCGAAAACGCGGCTCCTCTACATCCCGGCGAACGAAAATCTCTGCGAGACGATGACGGGCGCGCCCGTATCGTATTCGGCGGGGCAGCGGTATGTGGGCGCGACGTATACATTTTCCATCGCGGAAGGCGCCGATCACGTCGGCGAAGTGCAGGCGTGGAACGTCGATACGGGCAAGCGCGTGTGGACGCACACCTACGCCACGTCGCCCAACTGGGGCCCGATGCTCGCGACAGGCGGCGGGCTGGTGTTTTCCGGCGGAACGAACGACCGCGAGTTCCACGCGTTCGACGCCAAGAGCGGAAAGCTGCTGTGGAAGTTCCCGACCAACTCGGGGATCATCGGTCAGCCGACATCGTTTCTCGCCGGCGGCCGCCAATACGTCGCCGTGCAATCCGGGTGGGGCGTCGATTCGCAGGGGATGGAGACGCAGTTGAACGCCCTGCGTCCGGGTGATTTCCCGGAAGTGCCCGAGGGCGGCGCCATCTGGGTGTTTGCCATCAAATGAGACGACTAAGACGACATTCAACACAGAGCACGCAGAGCAGGCGGAGGTAATCAGTACGCCTCTCTGCGTGCTCAGTGTGTGCTCTGTGTTGTACGTCGTGATCAACGGCGGCGTGTGCCGCGGGACGTCCGTCGCTTCGGCTCGGCCGGGAGCTCCGCTTCGCGCGCGATCATGACTTCCGTGGACTTGATGATGGCGACAGCTTCGTCGCCGCGCCGCAGCTTCAACTCCTCGATGGCGTCACCGGTGATCACCGCTGTCAGGCGCTGATCGCCGATGCGCAGGCGGACCTGCCCGAGCAGGCCGTCGGTCCGCACCTCCTCCACGAAGCCGCGCAGCCGATTGCGGCCGCTCAACGCGACAATCAGGCCGGTAGCGGCGGTCGTTCGGGCGCCCGCGGCATCGGCCGGTGTCTGGCGCGCGACGAACCGGTCCACTTCCGCGTCCGCGATGCGGTGATGGCCGCCGGCGGTGTGCGTCGTGCGGATCCGTCCCTGGTAGATCCACTGCTTCAGCGTCGAGTAGCCGATTCCGAGCCGGCCGGCGGCCGCGCGGACGGTGAGGAGCGCCATGCGATTCAGCCTTTCAGGTGGGATCCTGGAATCAACCTGAATCGTATCACGATGAAACGATTCGAAACGAATGCGTCTTGATGATCAGCCAGACGTCATCGCCGGCGCGGAGGCGCAGGGCGTCGCGAGCGCCCGGCGTCAGGTGGACCTGGAACCGCGCGCCGGCATCGACAACGGCGTGCACCGTCGGGCCCTCACGGGTCAGGGACATCAACTGGCCCCGCAGGATGTTCCGCGCGCTGAGGCCCCTCGGCTCCTCGACGGCGAGCAGGATGTCGCCCGCGCGGATCGCGAGGCGCACGTGATCGCCGGAGTCGCCGTGTGCGAGCGGCGCTTCAATCTCGGCGCCAGCCCCGGCGTCCGGCCCGATCAGCCGGCACTGCATGGTGCCGGCGTCAGGCCGGCGTTCCACGATTACGCCGCTGAACAGGTTCTCGAACCCGGCGAACCGGGCGAGCGGCTCGGAGGCGGGCGAGTCGAGAAGTTCGTGCGGCGTGCCCGTCGCGACGATCTTCCCCGCGTCGAGGAAGACGAGCCGTTCGCCGAGCGCGAACGCCTCGCGATGCGCGTGCGTGACGTAGAGAATCGGGATGGCGTGCGCGGTGTTCCAGGCGCGCAGGTCGTCGATGATGTGCGACGCGGTCGCGTGATCGAGCGCGGTCAGCGGTTCATCGAGCAGCAGCACAACCGGGTCGGTGACGAGGGACCGCGCGAGCGCGGCCCGCTGGCGTTCGCCTCCGGAGATCGCCGCCGGCGGGCGCGACAGCACGTGCGTGATCCGGAACGATTCGGCGACCGCGCGGGTGCGGGCGCGCCGCTGGTCGGCCGGCAGGTGCGCAAGCCCATACTCGATATTTGCCGCGACAGTCATATGGGGAAACAGCGCCAGATGCTGAAACACGTAGCCGATCTGCCGCTGGCCGGCAGGCACGTGCTCCGCCGACGCCGAGTTGTACAGGCGCCGCTCGCCAATCGCGATGTGCCCGGCGTCGGGCCCGATCAGGCCTGCGACGGCCCGCAGCAGCGTGCTCTTGCCGGACCCCGACTCGCCGAACACGATCGTGATGCCGGGCGGTGCGGAGAAGGAGACGTCGAGTGTGAACGCCGGCGAGACCCGTTTCCGGACCGTGACGGCGAGGGTGCGCGCCACGGCGTGCACATGACTCACGTTGCTCACATTACTCACGTTACTCACGTTACTCACAGGGCCGACCAGGGCCGCCGCTGCAGGGCGTATACGCCCGCGAGGACGAGAAACGAGAAGACGAGCAGCAGCAGCGCGGTCTGGTTCGCGGCCGCGTACTCGAACGCCTGCACCTGGTCGTAGATGGAGATGGAAATCGTCCGCGTGACGCCGGGCAGGTTGCCGCCGACCATCAGCACGACGCCGAACTCGCCGAGCGTGTGCGCGAAGCTGAGCACCGCGCCGGCGAGAATGCCTTCCTTGGCGAGCGGCAGCGTGACGCGGACGAACGTCCGCCAGCGGGACGCGCCGAGCATCGCCGAGGCCTCGAGCAGCGAGGAATCGATGCGCGCGAACGCGGCGCTGATCGGCTGCACGGCAAACGGCAGGCTGTACAGAATCGAGGCGAGCACCAGCGCTTCGAATGTGAACGCGAGGCCGTGGCCGGTCCAGGCGGTCCACAGCCGGCCGGCGGGGCTTCGCGACCCGATGGCCAGCAGGACGTAAAAGCCGAGGACGGTCGGCGGCAGCACGAGCGGCAGCGCGACGACGGCCTCGACGAGAAACGTCCAGCGCCTGCGCGCAAACGTCAGCCAGTGGGCGATCGGCACGGCGATGACGAGCAGGAGCACCGACACGAGGGCGGCGAGCCGGACGCTCAACGCGATGGCGATCCAATCCATACCTCAGCGTGCGTCCGGGGCGAGGGGCGGCGGCAGGAACCCCGCAGCCTTCAAGACCTGCACGATCTCGGGCCGGGCGAGAAACGCCAGAAAGCGGCGCGCCGCATCTTTGCGGTTCGACGCTTTCATCACCACGGCAGCCTGCTCGATGGACGGATAGAAGGACGCCGGCACTTCAACGTACGTGCCGCTGGTGCGAAGCGCCGGCGCGAGCGCGAGCGACAGCGCAAGCAGCCCGGCCTCGGCATTGCCCGACTGCACGAACTGCGCGGCTTGCGAGACGTTCTCGCCGAGCACGAGCTTGGGGCGGATCCGATCGTAGAGCCGCTCGTGCCTCAGCGCCGCAACGGCCGCGCGGCCGTACGGCGCATGTTCGGGGTTCGCGATGGCGATGCGCCGCACGCGCGCGTCGGTCAGGACGGCGAGGCCGAGCCCGAGATCGAGCCCCGACGGCGTGCTCGCGTACAGCACGAGGCGTCCGATGGCGTACGGTTGGAGCGTGCCTGGTTCGGTCAGGCCCGCCGCCTCCAGGCGCCGCGGGTAGTCGGCGTCGGCGGACAGGAACAGATCGAAGGGAGCGCCGTTCTGAATTTGCGCGAAGAAGTTCCCGGACGACCCGAACGTCAGCATCACCCGGCTCGATGCGTCGTGCTCGAAGCGGGCGGCCAGGGCAGGCAGGACCGACTGCAGGTCCGATGCCGCGGCGACCGCGAGCGGGGGCGACTGCGCGGCGGCGACCGCGGCGGACACCATCACGAGGACCGCCGCAAAGCGCACATAACTCATGGCGAATTAAAACGATTATAGCCGCATCTAGAAGGCGTATTTGACAGCCAGCTGCACCACGCGTGGGTCGAGGGCGGTGGTGATCGTCCCGAAGTCCGCCGCGCCCGCCACGGCGGCCGGCGGGCCCAGGTTGACCGTGTTCAACAGGTTGAAGATTTCCGCGCGGACTTCGAGCGACTGGCTCCCGGTGATCGGCACTCGGCGCACGATGGAGAGATCCACATCCCGGTACGACGGCCCGCGCACCGGGTTACGGGAGGCGGTCCCGATGGTGAATTGCGGTGCGGTCGAAAACGCCGCGGTGTTGAACCAGTGCGCGGGGGTGCGCTGGTCAGCCGGCAGCGCCGGATTCCCTGCGAGATTCGGCCGCTGCGTACCAAACCCGGCGAACGCGTTGAAGTTGGTGGTCTGCGTGATTGCGATCGGCACGCCCGACTGGAGCGTCACGACGCCCACGACCATCCAGTCCCGTGCGATCGCCCCGAGGACGCCGCCCGGGTCGTGCGCGCGCCGCGGCCCGAACGGCAGGTCCCAGATGGCCGATGACACGAAAACGTGAGGGATGTCGCCGGTCGAGAAGTCCCGCTCGAGCGCCCGATTGAAGCTGTCGGCGACCGGGTAGTTCGTCGCGGGGCCGGTCAGAATCGACGCGTCGAACACGGACGACGCGTCGTCGACGAGCTTCGAGCGCGTGTAGGCGACCGAGTACTGCAGGCCGCGCGAGAGCCGCTGGCGCACGCTCAGCTCGAGGCCGTCGTAGCGGGTCGTGCCGACGTTGTTGCGATACAGGCTGACGCTGGTGTACGCAGGGAAACGGCTTCATCAGCTGGCCAACCGTGATTGTCGGATCGCCAAGAGACGATGACCGCGGGACGACGCCGAAGTAAGGGTTCGGCACGCGCTGCGAGCAGCGGCGAACCGATGGCCAGCTGGGTGGCGGTCAGCTGGTTCATGTTCGTGTCGGGCAGGCCGACGTTGTTGATGATCGACCCGACGTACGCCGCCTCGAACGTCGTGTTCCTCGAAAGCTCGCGCTGGACCGACACGTTCCAGTGCTGGACGTAACCCGATCCGAGTCCTGCGTTGACCGAGAAGACGCCCTGGCCCAGGCCCGCCGACGAGCGTCGGCGCGATGCGCGCGACCGTCGGCCCGCCCTGCAGCACGAAGGCCGGCGTCAGATTGTCGAGCGTGCGCTGCGGTGACGGTCTGGACGAAGGGAAACGTCGGGGTCGTGAACGGCGTCGTGATGCCCGCCATCTCGATCCACACCAGGGCGTAGCCCGAGCCAAGGATGGTCTTGTCCGTCAGCCGGTAGGAGAGACCGAGGCGAGGCCCGAAATTGTCTTTCTTCAACGGCCGCACGGGCTGTCGGCCCGGGTACTCCAGCTGCTGCGTCTGCAGGTTGAAGACGGCGGTCTGCCCGTTGATCTCGGTGGACGGGAAGTTGAGCGTGTACCGCAGCCCCGGATTGAACGTCAGGCGATCGCTCACTTTCCAGTCGTCCTGGATGAAGTATTCCTGGAAGTGGGCGCGCTCCTGAATCGGCGATTGCTGCAGATCGATCGAGAACGTCTGAACCTGGCCGAGCAGGAAGCTCGCGAGCGGCGTGCCGGTGTTGGCGACGTTCGGCTGGTCGGTGAACAGGTTGCTGAACGTGAACGAGCCGGTCGGAGACGGCGGCTGGGTGACGTCGAGCCGCTCCCACCGCCAGTCGAGCCCCATCTTGAGCGAGTGCCGCCCGCGCACCCAGGTCAGCGAGTCGGCGGCTTCCGACACGCTCGTGTGGAAATCTGACGCTGTATTCGGCGGCGATCCGAGCTGCTGGTACCCGGCGATGAGGAATGTCGGCAGCGTATTCGGAAACGTCGCCGTCGAGGGAATCCCGGGAATATTCAGCGCGTCGCCGGCCGACGTGGCCAGCTGCGCGGCAGACCGCGCGACGGTCCGGCTCGTCTGCCCGATACGCAGCTCGTTCAGGACGCTGCGGGAAAACGAACGCTGGTAGTTCGACGCGAATGCCCACGCCGTCGTGTTCTGGGGACCCAGCGTGCCGGCGGTCACGCCGCTGCCCTCGGGGAGGGGAGTGACCGGGGTGAAGCCGTCCCGGAAATACGTGAGGCGGCCAAACAGCGAATCGCGGTTCGACGGAAACCGGTGGTCGATGCGCACGTCCCCCTGATCCTGGTCGTCCGCCTCGCCGGCCGTGCGCGAGAAGTTGTTCGCGGTGCCGGCCGCGGTCGGCAGGGGATACCGTTGCAGCAGCGACAGCGAGACTGGATCGATGCGACTGGCGGGGATCGTGTTGCTCGGAAACGGCGTGCGGACCGAACCCGCCGTCGTCGCGGGGTCGTAGATGACCGGCACGCGTCCACCAATCGCCTCGGTGAAGATGCCGCGGCGCTGCATTAGTGTCGGGACGGTGGACGTCGCGGTGCGGCCGACCGTCTGGCGCTGACCCTGATAGTCCACGAAGAAGAACGTGCGGTCCGCGACGAGCGGGCCGCCGGCGGTGCCGCCGAACTGGCTGCGGTCGTAATCCGGCTTCGTCTGCAGCGCCGCCTGGAAGAAATTCGTCCTGTTGAGCGCGTTGTTCCGGAAGAACTCGAAAGCGTTGCCGTGAAAGGCATTGGCCCCGGACCTGGTCGTCAGGTTGATGACACCCCCGTTGAACCGGCCGAACTCGGCGGGCGGGCTGTTGCTTTCGATCTTGAACTCCTGGATCGCGTCGATGATCGGAAAGTAGGCGACCTGCCCGGGCTCGGGCTGCAGCACCGAGATGCCGTCGAACAGGTACTCGTTGGTGCGAGGCCGGCCGCCGTTGATGCGCGGCAGTTGTGTGCCGGGAGGCAGCGCGACGCCGGGCGCGAGCGTTGCCAGCGTGATGAAGGTTCGCCCGTTGAGCGGCAGCTGCACGACCTGGTCGTGTTCGATGACAGCGCCGAGACTGGAAGACTCCTCCCGGAGCAGCGGCGTCTCGCCCGTGACGGTGACCTGCTCGCGAACGTCGCCGACGGCAAGCTCGAAATCGAGGCGGACCGTCTGCCCCGTTGAGACGCGGATCTCCTCGCGGCGCAGGGGCCTGAAGCCGGAGAGCTCCACGTCGACGCGATAGGCGCCGGGCGCGAGGCTGGACGCCGCGTACACGCCCTCGGAACTCGTCCTCACAACCCGCGATCGGGTCGTCCTGATGCTGGTGATGGTTATCGTCGCCCCGGGCACCGCGGCGCCTTCCTGGTCCCTCACGACGCCGGTCACGGTCGCGCTTCCCACCTGTGCGGCAAGAGACGGTTCCAGACAGCCCAGCACGCCGATCACGAGACAACACATCCTGAGCGAAGGCGCGCATCAGGCCCAGGACTCGTGAATCTTCATCCGGGCGCTACTTTACTTCGCACTAAATCAGTATTCAAGTCGGCTTGAACCGTATTTAAATGAGACGACAGGGCCGTATGAATCGGCTTGCGCGGGCTCGCGGTATCGTGCGCGTGCACGCCGCTCAATTCGTGCGCCGGCGTGTCCCGGTATGCCCCGATCGGGCTATATCTTGCCGCCTGCGATTCGTCTGATGTTCGCCGACGGCTTAGAGCCGGTTTTGAGTGGGCTTTTGACGACGACTCTGTTACCTTTTTCGGTGAATACGACCGTCCCGGCGGCGCTGACGCCCGGGGACGCGAACCAGGGCTGTCTGTCGCCGAAAGGGCAGCTCGAGCGGGGAAAATAGATGCGCAATCGCCTGGTGGCGCTCGCGGGATTCCTGGCAATCACATGCGTCCCGCTCGGAGCGGGCCAGGCCCCGCGTACGGCTTCCGCCGCCGATCACGGCGCCGTCGTCACCAAATACTGCGTGACGTGTCATAACGACCGCGCCAAGACGGGCGGGCTCTCCCTCGAAAAAGTCGATATCGCGGTCGCCGGTCGCCGCACCGGACGTGTGGGAACGCGTCGTCCGGAAGGTGCGCGTCGGCATGATGCCGCCCCAGGGATCGCCGCAGCCCGATGCGGAGGCCCGGACGGCGCTCGTCTCGTATCTGACGACGACCCTCGACCGCGAAGCGGCGGCGCATCCGAATCCGGGCCGGCCGCTCGTGCATCGCCTGAACCGCGCGGAGTACTCGAACGCCATCCGCGATCTGCTGGCGCTCGACGTGGACGCGTCGGCGCTGCTGCCGCCGGACGACGCGGCGTACGGATTCGACAATATCGCCGACGCCCTGGGCGTCTCACCCGTATTGCTCGAGCGGTACCTGGCGGCGGCCGGCAAGATCAGCTCGCTCGCGGTTGGCGACCCGGACACCGGCCCGGCGGGCGAAGTGTTCCGCATCCGCCAGGACGCGTCGCAGGATATTCACATCGAAGGCCTGCCGGTCGGCACCGTCGGGCGGGATCCTCGCGAAAACGACGCTGCCGCTCGACGGCACGTACGATTTTTCGATCAAGCTGTTCCGCACGAACCTCGGCGTCGTGCGCGGCCTCGAGTACGAACACCAGCTCGAATACACAGTGGACGGCACCCGCGTCCACGTGTCGCGCGTCGGCGGCGAGGAGGACTTCCGCGCCAACCTGAAGAACATGACGAAGGCGGGCGACGACGTGGAGGCGCGGGCGCACGTCCGCATCCCGCTCAAGGCCGGCCCGCACGTGATCACCGCGGCGTTCCTCGAGCGGAGCGACGCGATCAACCCGCTGCGGCTCCAGCCGTTCATCCGCAGTTCGAACGACACGCTGGACACGATCGGGCATCCGCATCTCGATACCTTCACGCTGACGGGGCCGTTCAACGCGACGGGCCCGGGCGACACGCCGAGCCGCCGCAAGATCTTCATCTGCCGTCCGTCTCAGACCGTGACGGAAGACGCCTGCGCCCGCCGCATCGTCTCGACGCTCGCGCGGCGTGCGTACCGCGGGCAGGTGAGCAGCGCCGATCTCGAGCGCCTGCACGAGTTCTTCCTGAAGGGGCGGAAGCTGGGTTCATTCGAAACCGGCATCCAGACGGCCCTGCAGCGCATTCTTGCCAGCCCGAAGTTCTCGTTCCGGGTCGAGCGCGACCCCGCAGGCGCGGTGCCGGGGCAGATGTACCGCATCAGCGACCTCGAGCTCGCGTCGCGCCTGTCGTTCTTCCTCTGGAGCAGCATTCCGGACGACCAGCTGCTCCGCGTCGCGGCCCAGGGCACGCTGCACACGCCGGCGGTGCTCACGCAGCAGGTGCGGCGCATGCTGGCCGACGAGAAGGCCGAAGCGCTCGTTTCCAACTTCGCGGGCCAGTGGCTCTACCTGCGCAACCTGAAGAGCCTGCAGCCGAACTCGCTGGAGTTCCCCGACTTCGACGACAACCTGCGTCAGGCGTTCCAGCGCGAAACCGAGCTGTTCTTCCGGAGCATCCTGCGGGAAGACAGAAACGTCCTCGACCTGCTGAACGCCGACTACACGTTCCTCAACGAACGGCTCGCGAAGCACTACGGCGTGCCCAACATCTACGGCAGCCACTATCGTCGCGTCACGCTCGCCGACGATGCGCGCAAGGGGCTCCTCGGCAAGGGCGCCATCCTGATGGTCACTTCGCACGCGGACAGGACCTCGCCGGTCGTGCGCGGCAAGTGGGTGCTCGACAACCTTCTGAGCGCGCCGGTGCCGCCGATGCCGAACAACGTGCCGCCGCTCAACGAAGACGCGAACCGCGGCGGCAAGATCCTGACGATGCGCGAGCGCATGGAAGAGCACCGCAAGAACCCGGTCTGCGCGGCGTGCCACAAGATCATGGATCCCATCGGGCTGTCGATGGAGAACTTCGACGCCGTCGGCGCGTGGCGCACCCGCGATGGCGGCACGCTCGGGAGCCCCATCAACGCGTCGGGCGAGCTGCTCGACGGCACGAAGGTGGACGGCGTGGTGACGCTGCGCGCAGGCGCTGCTGCGCCAGTCCGATCTCTTCGTCGGCACGGTGGCCGAGAAGCTGATGATCTACGCGCTCGGCCGCGGGCTCGCGTACTACGACCAGCCGGAAGTGCGGCGCATCGTGCGCGAGTCGGCCGGACAGGACTACCGGTTCTCCTCGCTGATCCTGGGCGTCGTCAACAGCACCGCGTTTCAGAAGCGCGTCAGAGTTTCCACCGACATCGAGAATCCAGCCGTCAGGGCCGCCGCGGCCAACTGATCGAAGACACGTCAACCAAGGAGCCCGTGACCATGTTCATCACAAAGCTGTCGTTGCCCCGGCGGACGTTCCTGCGCGGCATGGGTATCACGCTCGCGCTGCCGCTGCTCGAATCGATGGTGCCGGCACTGACAGCCACGGCCAAGACGGCCGCCAACCCGCAGCGGCGGTTCGGCGCGATCTTCGTGCCGCTCGGTGAACGGCCCGGCTTCTGGACGCCCAAGGCCGCCGGCGCGAACTTCGAGTTCACGCCGATTCTGCAAGCCACTCGAACCGTTCCGCGATCACGTGACGATCGTCTCCGAGCTGTGCGACCCGCTCGACGGGCACGCCACGACCGTGGCAGCGTGGCTGAGCGGCGTGATCCCGAAGCGCACGATCGCGGAAGACGTGCACAACGGCATCACCATCGACCAGGTCATCGCCAAGCAGATCGGCGGCGACACGGTCTATCCGTCCATCGAACTGGCGACGGAAGACTTCACCGGCTACGTCGGCGGCTGCGACACGCAGTACGCATGCGCCTACATGAACACGCTGTCGTGGGCGAACGAGAAGACGCCGCTGCCGATGGAGATCAACCCGCGCGTCACCTTCGAGCGCATGTTCGGGCGGGCGGGGACGAGCGCCCAGCGCCTCGCGCGGATGCAGACCGACAAGAGCATCCTCGACTCGGTCAGGGACGACGTGAAGGATCTGCAGGGCGGCCTCGGCCCGAAAGACAAGACGCGGCTGAGCGACTACCTCGAAAACGTCCGCGAGATCGAAGCCCGCATCCAGAAGGCGGAGAAGCAGGCGACGACGACGGTGACGGTGCCCGACGCGCCGATTGGCGTGCCCGAGTCGTTCGAGGAACACGTCGGCCTGCAGTTCGACCTGCTGGCCCTGGCCTACGAAGCGAACGTCACGAAGGTCTTCACCTTCATGATGAGCCGCGACGCCAGCCAGCGCGTGTACCCGAACATCGGCATCGCCGAGCCGCACCACTCGATGTCGCATCACGGCAACAACCCGGAGAAGATCGCGAACCTCGTCAAGCTGAACACGTATCACATGGCGCTGTTCGCCAAGTTCGTGAAGAAGCTGAAGGACACGCCGGACGGCGACGGCTCGCTGCTCGATCATTCGCTGATCCTGTATGGCAGCGGCATGAGCGAGAGCGACATCCACTCGCGTCTGAACATTCCGACGGCCATCGTTGGCGGCGGGGCGGGCCTGGTGAAGGGCAACCGTCACATCCAGACGCCGAAGGAAACCCCGATCGCGAACCTGATGGTGGACTTCGCCAACAAGTTCGGCTGCGAGATCGACAAGTTCGGCGCGCTCAGCACAGGCCGGGTCGAGATCTAGATTAGGCTGGGCGGCCCTTTCAGGGCCGCCGTGTGAGGTGGGGCTGAAGGCCCCGCCCTACGGACGGAGCCCAGACCGATGCGGATGAAAACCTTACGATATGCCGTCTGCTGACGGGCGCTGCGGTCGTCAGCCTCGGCGCCGCCGGCGGAACCGGTGTCCGCGTCCTCGATGCCGTCAAGCAGGGCAACACCGCCGCGGTGAAGGCGCTCATCGCCCAGAAGGCAGACGTCAACGCGGCGAGGCCGACGGCATGACGGCGCTGCATTGGGCCGTGCGCGCCAACGACGTGCCGACCGTTCAGATGCTGCTGCGCGCGGGCGCCAAGGTGAACGCCGTCAGCCGCTACGGGTTGACGCCCGCTCCTCCTCGCCGCGCAGAACGGCGATCCGACCGTCGTGGCCGCGCTCCTCAAGGCCGGCGCGAACCCGAACAGCGCGATGCCCGAAGGCGAGACGGCCCTGATGACGGCGGCCCGCACAGGCAACGTCGACAGCATCAAGCTGCTCGTCGAGACGGGCGCGAAGATCGACGCCCGGGAGAACTGGCAGGGGCAGACCGCGCTGATGTGGGCGGCGGCGCAGAACAACGCCGCGGCGGTCAGGACGCTGGTCTCGATTGGCGCCGATACGAACGAGCGCTCGAAGCTCCTGAGCTTTCCCGAATTCAAGTGGGAGACGTCCGGGATGGTGGTCACCGTCCTGCCGCGCGGCGGCTGGACGCCCCTCATGTACGCGGCGCGCGATGGAGCGGCTGATGCCGTCACCGCGCTGGCGGACCTCAAGGCGGACCTCAACGCGAGCGACCCGGACGGCACGACGGCCCTGATGTACGCCATCATCAACGCGCACTTCGATACGGCGGCCATCCTCATCGAACGCGGCGCGGATCCGAACGTCGCCGACAGCACCGGCACCACGGCGCTTTACTCCGCCGTCGACATGCACACGATGGGTCCGATGCTGAGCCGGCCGTCTCCCAAACTCGTCGACAAGCTCGATTCGGCGCGAGATCGCGAAGATGCTGATCGCGAAGGGCGCGAACGTGAATGCCCGGCTGAAGCGGCCGATCATCGGCCGCCATCACACGCCCACCGGCGACGCCTCGCTCGGCGAGGGCACGACGCCGCTGGCCCGCGCCGCCAAGAGCAACGATCTTCAGCTCATGAAGATGCTGCTCGACGCGGGCGCGGATCCCAAGCTCACGCTCAAAGATCGCTCGACGGTGCTGATGATTGCGGCGGCAGGCGGTGCCGTTGTCGGCGCATATGCGGTCGCCATTCCCGTGACTGAGGAGAGCTCGATCGAAGCGATCGAGCTGTGCCTCGATCGCGGCGTGGACATCAACGCGTTCAACACGAACGGCACGACGGCCGTTCCATTCGGCCGTACAGCGGGGCGCTGAAAAGGTGGTCAAGTATCTCGCCGACCACGGCGCCAAGCTCGACATGAAGAACAAGCAGGGCCGGACCCCGCTCGACATCGCCCTCGGTGTCGGCGGTGCTGCGGCCGGACGCGGAGGCGGCGGTGGACCGGCGCGCGGGCGGCGGCGCGCCGCGCGAGACGATGGCGACGCTCTTGCGTTCGTTGATGGCGGGCGGCCCGGCTCCGGGCGCCGCGAACCAGCAATAGCGACACGGCCGGCCGTCCCAGTGGCTACACCGACACCTGCAGCGGCGGACGGCGGTGGTCATGGCCACGCTGGCCGTGTTCGCGGCCGCCGCGGCGTGCTTGCCCAGAACCAGCCGGCAAAGCAGTCGGTGTGGGACGGCGTCTACACCGAGGCCCAGGCGGCTCGCGGGGAGCGGCAGGACGGGCGTTCCTGTGAACAGTGTCACGGTCCCGATATGTCCGGCGACCAGGTCGAGGAAATCCCCTCGCTGGTCGATG
>CAVWHY010000004.1:0-157907 GCA_963754955.1 uncultured Acidobacteriota bacterium | reverse complement strand
GGCCCTGGCCGGGCACAGTCGATCTCCCCGTCTTCCTGGGCAACCTGCGCAGGGACATCGCGACGGCGCTGGCGCAGGTTGGCCTCACCGTGGCCTTCCTCGCCTTCCACGCCTTCGACACGGCGCATGCGATCGCCGTGACCCTCGTGCGCCTTGTCGTCACGAAGCGCAGATTGCTCGAATGGGAGACAGCGGCCACGGCGGCGGCGAGAGCCGCGGAAGTCGTCGGACAGGGGCTGCGCCGGTTCCTGGTCGGGATGGCGGCCAGCCCGATTATCGCGGCCGCGATCGCCTTCGTCCTCGCGGCGCGGGAACCGGGTGCCCTTCCCGCGGCGGCGCCGTTTCTCCTCTTATGGACGATCGCGCCGGTCATGGCCTACCCGCTCAGCGTGCCGGTGGGCGCACGCGTCCGGCCGCTCGATGATCGCGACCGGACCGTTCTGCGGCGAACGGCGCGCAAGACATGGCGCTACTTTGAAACGTTCGTCACTGAAGCGGATGCATGGCTGGCGCCCGACAACTACCAGGAGGCCGGCGACACTCCGAAACTGGCGCGCCGCACGTCGCCGACCAATATCGGCATGAGCCTGCTGTCGACGCTGGCCGCACACGACCTCGGCTATGTCTCGACCGGCGTGCTCCTCCGGCGTCTGAACGCCACCCTGACAACCCTGGAGAGTCTCGAGCGATATCAGGGACATTTGTGAACTGGTGCGATACGGCGAGCCTCGCGCCGCTGCATCGCGGTACGTGTCGACCGTGGACAGCGGCAACCTGGCCGGCGCGCTGATCGCGCTCAGTCAGGGGCTGATCCAGCTCGAAGAGAACCCTCAGACTCCCGAGCAGCGGCTCGCCGGCCTGGCCGACGCGGCATGCCTGCTCGCGGCGGCATCCTCGTCGAGCGACGCCCGATTGGGACCTCGACACACCGTCACCGAGATCAATCGTCTGGCACGTGCCATCGTCGCGGCTACGCGCGGCGGTGCGCCTGAAGACGCGCTCGCGGCGATTCAGGCGATCGGCGCGCAGCTCGCCAGCGCCGCGGCGGAGTTCGAACATGCGGAGCCGTCCGAGTCCTGGGAGCGAGATCATCTGCTGGTGCCGGGCCGTGCACGAGGGGGTGGAGAGGTCGGCGGTGGCGGAGCCGGTGTCCGCGGATTCGCTGCGGGCACTCGCGAGTCGTGTCTCCGCACTCGCCGACGCGATGCGTTTCGACTTCCTTTACGACCGGCGGCGGCGCATGTTCTCAATCGGGTACCGCCTCGCCGACGCCGAAGGCCCTGGACGCCTCGATAGCGCCTTTTACGACTTGCTGGCGTCGGAGGCGCGGCTGGCAAGTTTCGTGGCGATCGCGAAGGGTGACGTTCCACAGCACCACTGGTTTCACCTGGGACGCCTGGTGACGAACCTGGACGGCCGCGCGACGTTGATGTCCTGGGGCGGCACGATGTTCGAGTATTTGATGCCGCTGCTTCTGATGCGGAACTTCCCCGGGACGCTGCTCGATCAGAGCTGCCGCGCGAGCGTCCGGCGCCAGATCGAGTACGGCCGCCAGCGCGACGTCCCCTGGGGGATCTCGGAATCGGCGTACGCGTTCACCGATCGCGCCGGCAACTACCAGTACCGGGCCTTCGGAGTGCCCGGACTTGGGCTCAAGCGCGGGCTGTCCACCGAGCTCGTCATCGCCCCGTACGCCACGGCTCTGGCGAGCCTGGTCACGCCGACGTTCGCGGCCGGGAACTTCAAGCGACTCGCGGCTCTGGGCGCGGAAGGCCGGTTCGGCTTCTACGAAGCCCTCGACTACAACCCTCGGGGCCGAGACGTCGACACGCCGCCCACGGCGATTGCCCGACCGGCCGTGGTCCAGGCCTATTTCGCCCACCATCAGGGCATGTCGCTGGTCGCGCTCGCCAATGTCATCTGCAGCGATGTCTTCGTCATGCGCTTCCACACCGATCCCCGTGTCCAGGCGACGGAACTGCTGCTTCAGGAGCGCGTGCCTCGTGAGGCCATTCTTTCTGAGCCGCGCCCGGCCGAGAGCACGACGGCGCCGCCGTCGCTTCCTGTGTTTGCCGCAAGACGCTTCCGAACGCCGCACTCCACCAGCGCGCACACGCATTTCCTCTCGAACGGGCGCTATACCGCGGCGGTCACGAACGCCGGCGGCGGCTTCAGCATGTGGGGCGACATGGCGGTCACCCGCCGGCGCGACGACCCCACGTCTGACGCCGGAGCCCATTACGTCTACCTGCGCGATCCCTGGTCCAATCGTGTCTGGTCCGCCACCTACCAGCCTGGCTGTCAGGAACCGGACCGCTTCGAGGCGACCTTCGATCTCGACAAGATCACGTTCCGCCGCCGCGATACGGACATCGAGACTCAGCTCGAGATCACCGTGTCGTCTGAGGACGACGTGGAGGTGCGGCGCCTGACGATCATCAACCGCGGCGAGCAGACGCGTGAAATCGAGGTGACCAGCTACGCGGAGATCGTACTCGCCCGTCCCGAGGACGACTTCGCGCACCCGGCATTCGGCAAGCTGTTCGTCGAGACGGAGTTCGATTCGCAGAGCGCCGGTCTCCTGTTCAGCCGCCGGCGGCGCGCACCTGACGAATCGCCTATCGTCGGCTTCCACGTGCTCGGCGTCGATGGGCCTCGCCTCGGTGGCGCTGTCGAGTGGGAGACCGACCGTGCGCGCTTCGTCGGCCGCGGGCGCTCGCCCGCCAGCCCGATCGCCCTCGATGGCCGTGCGTTGTCGGGTACCACGGGCGCGGTGCTCGACCCGATCGCCGCCCTGCGGGAGCGCATCCGGCTCGCACCAGGCGCGCACGTCCGCGTGACGTTTGCGACCGGAGTCGCGTCGGATCGATCGGCCGCGCTGGCGCTGGCTCGCAAGTATCGTGACGGGAGCGCCGCTGCGCGCGCGTTCTCGATGGCGTTCACCCACGTGCACATCACCCTGCAGCAGCTGGGGCTCAATGACGAGCACGCGATGCTCTTCGATCGTCTCGCGTCGCGTGTCTTTGGATCGGACGCATCACGCATCAGCCCGGCCGACCAGGCCGCCAATACGCTGGGTCAGGAGAATCTGTGGGGCTACGGCATATCCGGCGACCTGCCGATCGTGCTCCTCCGCGTCGCGAGCGGGGAGTCGCTGCCGCTCGCGCGACACCTGCTCAACGCGCAGGAATACTGGCGTGTCAAAGGCTTGCGGGCTGACGTCGTCCTCCTGAACGAGCATCCGGCGGATTATGTCGACGAGATGCAGAATTTTCTGTCCCTGCTCGTGCAACAGCCGCCCTGGGCCGGGCGGCTCGGGAAGCCGGGCGGCATTTTTCTGCTGCGCAGCGATGGGATGCCCGAGTCGGACCGTCGTCTTCTCTCCGCAGTGGCGCGGGTCGTGCTGCTCGGCGAACATGGGGATCTCGTGTCGCAACTCGAGCGCCCCTCACCCTGGCTGTTCGCCGGCCATGACGTAAGACGCTCGGGGGCCCTCAAGGCGCCGGATCCCGCGCCGGTGCCGGCGACGGTACCGCCGCTGGTCATGGCGAACGGACTCGGCGGCTTTACGCGCGACGGCCGGGAGTACAGTCGTCGTGCTCGACGGCGAACGCGAAACGCCGCTGCCATGGTCGAACGTCCTGGCGAATCCCACGTTCGGCACGATCGTGAGCAGTTCCGGGTCCGCCTTCACGTGGTCTGGAAACAGCCGCGAGAACAGGCTGACGCCGTTCGCCAACGATCCCGTGACCGATCCGACGGGTGAGGCCCTTTATCTGCGGGACGATGACACCGGCGCCGTATGGGGCGCCACGCCGGGACCGCTGCCTCGGCGCGCGGACGGTGGCCGCTGGATCGTCCGTCACGCCGCCGGGGTCACGCGCTATCAGCACGCCGTGGCCGGCATGGAGCAGGCACTCGCGGTCTTCGTAGCGCCCGAAGACCACGTGAAGCTGGCGGTCCTGACGCTGACCAACACCGCGGACGTGAGGCGGCGTCTCAGCGTATTCGGATATGTCCAGTGGTGCCTGGGGCCGCCGCGTGACGGCGAACGGCGCTTTGTGGTGACTGAGATGGACGAGCAGGCGGGCGTCCTGCTGGCGCGTAACGCGTATCACACGGAATCCCGTGACCGCGTCGCGTTCTGGCGAACCACGGTGACACCACGATCTCACACCGGCGATCGTGCGGAGTTCATCGGACGCAACCGTACGCCGAGCGCGCCGGCTGCACTTTCCCGCGAGCAGCTCGCCGGCCGCACGGGTGCCGGGCTTGACCCGTGCGGGGCCCTGCAGATCGCGATCGAGATGGAGCCCGGCGAGTCCCGAAGCGTGGCCTTCGCCCTCGGGCAGGGGCGCGACCGGGCCGACGCGATGGGGCTGGCGGCGCGCTATTCCTCCGTCGCGCAGGCGGAGGCGACGCTCGCGGCGGTCGAGTGCGCGTGGGACGAGATCCTCGACGCCATCCAGATCAGCACGCCGGACGACTCGTTCGATCTCATCGTCAATCGCTGGCTCCTCTATCAGACGTTGAGCTGTCGCATCTGGGCGCGCAGCGGCCCGTACCAGCCCGGCGGGGCTTTTGGGTTTCGCGATCAGCTGCAGGACGTGCTGGCGCTCGTGTACGCGCGGCCGGACCTGTGTCGCGAGCACCTCCTGCGCGCGGCGTCGCGGCAGTTCGTCGAGGGGGACGTGCAACACTGGTGGCATCCGCCGAGCGGACGTGGAACCCGAACGCGCTGCTCCGACGATCTGCTCTGGCTGCCCTACGTTGCCGCCAGCTACGTGTCGCAAAGCGGCGACGAATCGGTGCTGGATGAAATCGTTCCGTTTCTCGACGCGCCGGCACTCGAGCCCGATCAGGATGAAGCGTACATGCTGCCACACGCGTCCTCGGAAACCGCCACGCTCTTCGAGCACTCGGTGCGCGCCATCGGGCACGCGATGCGATACGGCGCGCACGGACTCCCGCTCATCGGCTCGGGAGACTGGAACGACGGGATGAATCGCGTCGGACACGCCGGCCGCGGCGAAAGCGTGTGGCTCGGGTGGTTTCTCGTGACCGTGCTGAACGAATTCGCCCCAATCTGCGAGCGCCGCGGGCGGAGCGATCTCGCGCAGTCCTACCGGGACGAGGCGCACTGGCTCACCGGTATGCTCGAACTGGCATGGGACGGGAACTGGTATCGCCGCGCCTACTTCGACGACGGGACGCCCCTCGGGTCCGTGCAGAACGAAGAGTGCAAGCTCGATTCGCTGACCCAGTCATGGGCGGTACTGTCGCAGACAGCACAGCCCAGTCGCGCCGCGCGCGCCATGGACGCCGTCCGGTCGCACCTGGTGCGCCGCGATGCCCAGATCGTGCTGCTGCTCACTCCGCCATTCGATCACATGACACTCGATCCCGGCTACATCAAAGGCTACGTGCCCGGCGTTCGCGAGAACGGCGGTCAGTACACACACGCGGCGCTCTGGACGGTGATCGCATTGGCCCGGCTCGGCCTCGGCGACGAAGCGATGGAGCTGTTCCACATGCTCAATCCGATCAACCACATGCGCACCACGGGAGACACTGAGCGCTACCGTGGGGAGCCGTACGTGGTGGCCGCCGACGTTTACGCGCACCCGATGCACGTTGGCCGCAGCGGCTGGACGTGGTACACCGGGTCCGCGGGATGGATGTACCAGGCCGCGATTCAAGCCCTCCTCGGACTCCGGCGGAGTGGCTCGACCATCAGCGTGAGCCCCTGCATCCCCACGGCGTGGCCGCACTACTCACTCGAGTGGAGGGTCGGTCGCACGCGATATCGCTTCACGGTGTCGAACCCGGAGCACCGCTGTGGTGGAATCGCCTCGGCGGAGGTCGACGGCATCCCGGTTGATGCGCGTGCGATCCCGCTGAAGGACGATGGCGGAGTCCACGAGGTGACGATTGTGCTCGGTGCCGACTCCGGGCTCGGGATGCCGTCGGGAGCGACGCGGGCAGAGCGTGTGCCGACGGAAAAGTCGGTCTGAAGTCATATCGGCAATCAACCCGTTGGTGTTCGCAGGTCGGTGTTATCCTGCAGAGCGGCCGCACGCCCCCTGCGAGTCGAGGTCGGGCGACTGCCGCACAAATGATGGCGAATCCACCACACGACAACGGGCCGGCACCTCCCAACAACAGTCGACCCAAGGCTTCGAAAGAAGGTTCCGGGCGGCCGCGTTGGCGGCCGCAGCCCTGGTGGATGATTTTCCTCCTGTTCATGATCGCCAACTACGTGGCGACGCAACTGTTCTTCCCGGAGCCATCCTCGATCACCATCCCCTATACGTTCTTCAAGAAGCAGGTCGAGGCGGGCAATGTCGAGGACGTCACGAGCGTGGGCGATTCGATCCAGGGGACGTTCAAGACGAAGGTGACGTATCCCCCTCGGGAATCGCAAGCCCCGACCGGCAATGCACCGGCACCGCCTTCAGCCGACCAGCCCAAGGCGCGCACCTCGATGCAATTCAAGACGCGGCGGCCGGCCTTTGCCGACCAGGATCTCGAGAAGCGCCTCGAAGATCAGGGGGTGGTGATCAAGGCCGAGGACGAAGACGGCCTATCGTGGTTCAAGCTGCTCGTCGGCTTCGGTCCCACGTTGCTGCTGATCGGCGCCTTTGTCTGGATCAGTCGCCGCGCTGCGGCGGCGGCCGGCAGCGGGCTGTTCGGCCTCGGTCGCAGCCGCGCCAAGCGCTACAGTGAAGAGCAGCCGAAGGTCACCTTCGAAGACGTCGCCGGGATCGACGAGGCCGAGAACGAGCTGATCGAAATCGTCGACTTCCTGAAGAACCCCGCCAAGTACCAGCGCCTCGGTGGCACCGTGCCGAAGGGCGTGCTGCTCGTCGGTGCGCCCGGAACCGGCAAGACGCTGCTGGCGCGTGCGATTGCGGGGCAGGCGGGCGTCCCCTTCTTCAGCCTCAGCGCCTCCGAGTTCATCGAGATGATCGTCGGCGTTGGCGCCTCCCGCGTGCGCGACTTGTTCAAGCAGGCTCGTGAGGCGGCTCCCGCGATCATTTTCATCGACGAGCTGGACGCCATCGGGCGTACCCGCGGGAGCGGCGTGCAGCTGGGCGGCCACGACGAGCGCGAGCAGACCTTGAACCAGATCCTGACCGAGATGGACGGCTTCGACTCTCGCGAAGGCGTCATTGTCCTGGCCGCCACCAATCGTGCCGACGTCCTCGACCTGGCCTTACTGCGACCGGGCCGCTTCGACCGCCGCGTCGTCGTTCAGCGTCCCGACCGCGTCGGGCGCGCCGCGATTCTCAAGGTGCACACCAGGAATGTCCCGCTGGCGCCGGACGTCTCGCTCGAGCGTATCGCCGCCGAGACGCCCGGCCTGGTCGGCGCCGAGTTGCGCAACCTGGTCAACGAGGCCGCCCTGCTGGCGGCACGCAAGGAAGCGGCTGCGGTGCGTGCCGAGGATTTCGCCGAGGCGCTCCAGAAGATTACGCTCGGGCCGGCTCGCAACATTCTGCTCAGCCCGGCGGATCGGGAGCGCACCGCGTACCACGAGGCGGGACACGCGCTGCTCGCGATGCTGACACCGGGCAGCGACCCGGTGCACCGCGTCTCGATCGTGCCACGCGGCATGGCGCTGGGAGCGACCTATCAACTTCCGGTCGACGATCGGACGAGTTACGCCGAGGACTATCTGCAGGCGCGTATCACCTGCGCACTCGGTGGCCGCGCGGCGGAGAAGCTCGTGTACGGTGTGGCCACGAGCGGCGCTGAGAACGACCTTCAACAGGTCACCGAGATCGCCCGGCACATGGTGTTGCGGTGGGGGATGAGCGAGAAGCTCGGCCCCATCAGCTTTGTGGCGCCCCAGGACGACGGTCTGCCGCCGGCCTTCCAGCACCAGCCTTACAGCGAGACAACCTCGGAACTGATCGACGCCGAAGTCCGCCGCATCGTCGAGGACAGCCACCGTGAAGCGGACCGGCTGTTGGCCGAGCACCGCGACAAGCTGGAAGCTCTCGCCCGGGCCTTGCTGAAAGCCGAATCGCTCAACGCGAAGGAGATCTGGGAAGCCGCAGGCTTGACGGAACCAGCCGGCCAGGAGCAGGACACGTCCCGCCGCTCAGAGACAATCAAGAAGTAGCGACTACATTCGAAGTGCCAGCTTGACGGACGGGCTTTGTGCGGACGCGTTGAGCGATTCGTTTAAAGGAGACCATCGTCATTGCTCGGCCGTCGCCCGTTGTGCTCCGCGCCGCCCGAATGCGCCGACAACAACGCCCTCGTCTTGCGTGCTTCGATAGGCAGGACGATCGGGCGCTGCTCGATCGACCTGTTTAGGGACCGTGCAATCGCTCGTTGTGATTTAAGCTCCCGCGCATGATCGACGCCTCGGCTCTCCAGACGCTGCTGATGGTGCTGACCGGCCGGCTGGAGCGCCGCGAGCGGGAAGCGCTCGCATACTTGATCGAAGAAAATCGCGTCTTGCGGCGGCAGCTGGGTGGGCGCCGCCTGCGCCTCGGCGGGCTTCGCGTCTCTACAGATGGATGGGACTTCCGCTCGCACTGGCAATTGTGGGCATGGTGACCACGCTCAGTGAACGGATCGGTCCGCTCTGGTTGAGCGTCGGCGCCTGCCCTTACTGCACAATCGTGAACGCGACACTCCCGCCAGGTATCGAATATACAGCCTGCTCTCGAGCAAACTCGTCCACCCAGCGGCTCACACCGGGCACGCTGACCTTCCCATAATCGTGCCAGGCCATCACACTGCCTGGGTGACAGCACTTGACCGCATTGAGCGTGTCGGAGCGCGCGTACTCGTAAGAATGTGCCCCATCGATGAAAAAGAAATCGACCTTGCGGCGATACGGTGCAAAATCAAAGACCGCGCTGTCCCCAGACAGAGGGGTAATCTTGGTCGCCTCTTGGCTACGCTCAAAACAATACCCCGCCTGCCGCGAACGTCCCCGAATGTGCAGCTCATCTACGGCGGTGATAGGCAAGCTGGGGTGCAGGCGGCGGTCGCCTGGCAAATCGAGGGTGAAGATTCTGGTCTCGTCCGGAGTGTTGAGCGCAAAATGATAAGCCGTGTACCCTTTCAACGTGCCGATTTCAAAGACCACTTTCGGCGCAATCATCTGGCAGATTAGGCACAGGCTCACGATGTCCTGGGTGTACAGCGCCTGCGGCCAGAGCCAAGCCTCGTTTGTATCTAGATTGCCGAGCCGGATCGACTGCGTTCTACTCGATCGCAATACTTCAGCAACATTCTTCTGTGGGACACCCCGCCTGCCGCTCAACGCCTTGTACAGAAACAGGCTGTCGGCGATGTACTGCACCATCATCTGTGGGCTGCCCAGTAACGACAGACTGGCAACGCTGCTCCCAAACAGGATATTCCTGATCCCGAGCATTGCCGCTTCACGGATCTGTTTGGGAGTCATTAGGAATGTTTGTCGATCATCGATCACCTAGTCCCGGTTGAACACTAGCATGTTCGGCGGTCTAACCGGCGTTTGCAGCCGGCGGCTTCGCACAAAAATGGGCCGCCGCGGCTGAAACGCGATTGTTGATATGACTTCGATTTGTCAAGCGAGTGAAATGAATGCTGGTGGGCGTACTGTCCCACCTCTCAACCAGGGTCGATTCGGGCGCGACGTGAAGTCCATGGTGTAGACTCCCGCGGTGTTGCAGGGTGTTTCCACGACGTCTGGACTCGGGCTCAGTGCGCCGTGGCGGGCACGCCCTCGGTCGCGAACGCCAGCGCAAGCCCCCACGGCAGATACGCCACCTTATCGTGATCGACGAAGGGGTACACGCCAGGTTCGGGAATGTAGAATTCCAGCATCGCGCCGGCCCCCGACGGGACGGGGAACGTCTGCACGCCCTGGACATACGGGGCACCGGCATACACGCGATCCAGCACCGTGCCGATGACGTGCGCGGCCGACACCCAGGGTCCGACGTTCACAAAATACATTCGGACGAGATCGCCGGGCTTGACGTGGACGGCGTCGTTGTCGAGCCGTCCGTTGAACATCGAGAAGAGTTCATCGTTCTTCGCCGTCCTCGCCGGGTCGGTGCCAGGAATGTGTCCCTTGGCATCGGGCGTGCCGTAGATGGCATCTTCGACGACGACGATCTCGCGCGCGGGCCGGAGTTGCTCGTCGCGGGGATAAACAATCATCGCGCCGTGAATCCCGCTCTTGATGTGGAGATCGGTCACCGGTCCGGCCGCGCAGTGGTACATGAACACGCCTGGTGTGTCGACCGTTTTTTCGAGTTTCAGCGTCGTGCCTGGCGGCGTTGGTCCGTACCGGCGCGCGTCGATCTTGAACGCGTGCGTATCGAGGCCATGCGACGTCGTGCCTTTGTTATGCACGTTGAGGGTGACGGTGTCCCCTTGGCACGCTTCGATGGTCGGGCCAGGGATGTGGCCGTCGTACGCCCACGCGGCGAAGGTCAGGCCCATGCCGAGGTCCACGCTGGCGGTCTCGACGACGTCGAGATCGAAGGTCTTTGTCCGTGGTCCCGCGCACGTCTTCTGCTGGCCGGTTACAGCTGGCATGTTGCTCGTGGCAAGCGGACCTGACGTCGCCGATGGCTGGTTGCCACAGGCGACGAGTCCTAGGGAAAACACGACGGCGCTTGGGCCGAGCAATCTGCGGCGCATGGCGACCTCCTGATCGGGAAGGATCGTTAGCAGCGACCGTGCCAGGCGTACTTGCGTTCGGACTCAGCGTTCAACCTATCGTGCTCGATCTTTGATGGCCGCGGAATCGCAGATGCGAGGACTGCGTTTATCGCCGCCATTCCTCCCCGGTCGAGTGGGCTGGGGCCAAAATCCTCGATGGCGAGCTGCGGGAAGCGCGGGTTTTTCCGCGTGCCTGCGGGATTTCCGCACTCCGCCCTTCCGAGCTTCACCACGTGGAGCTATCCATCGCGCACTGCCGGCCCATATAATCACACGACATTCGAAGTGACACGATGATCCTTACGTGCGACGTGATCAGGCGCGAGATCGAGGCGGGGCGAGTGGTGATCGAGCCGTTCTTCGCGGACCAGGTGGGGACGGCGTCGATCGACCTGCATCTCGGCAACGAGATCCGCGTCATGCACGCCGGGCGCGAGCCGGTGTCGGTGACCGACGACGTCGACTACCGAACGATCACCGACGTGCGCTCGCTCAAGACACCGTATCCGCTGGCACCCGGCGAGACCATCCACGGCATCACCCGCGAGCGCATCACGCTTCCCGGCGACATCGGCGGATGGCTCGAGGGCCGCAGCCGGTTCGCGCGCCTCGGCCTCATGATCCACGTCACCTCGGGCTTCGTGCAGCCTGGCGTCGCGACCCGCCAGGTGCTCGAGATGTCGAACGTGTCGGGCCGGACGCTGCTCATCCATGCAGGCGTGCGGCTCCTTCAGATCGTGCTCCAGCGCTGCGAGGGCAGCGCCGTCTACCAGGGACGCTTCGCGCGCCAGGACAATCTGTAGCCCGCGCCAAGGCATTGTCAACGTGATCGGCGACTGGCGGAGGTCCAACCAACCAAAATACGATGTCGCCCCAGACGGACCATTCCTGATCAACGTGGAACTCAACACGGAACTGGAGAGTGCGACCGCGCTGATCCACGCTGTTGATGAACTGGCATCGCGAGGCGAAGAATGTGCGCGCAAAGGCGAGCTAACGGCGCTCTCGGCCTGTTAAAGGCGGTGAATATTCCAGCGTCGTGACCGCGTGCGATCGGTGTCACGAGTGCGGGTTCCGGCTGGCACGGCCTGAGATGATCGTGGCTACTCTCAGCTACCGCTGATTCGATGTGACCCCCTCGGATACCGACATGAGAAACAACCCAATGCACTCTGTTGACAAGCCAGGATCTAGGCACAGCAGGCATCGCCCCGCAGTCCGTCGACCCCTTCTTTGACGATGATCGGGACCATCGCCAACGCGGCTATCGGGTCGGCCCACCACCAGCCCCATAGCATGTTGAGCAGCAGCCCGCCGAGCAGAATGGCTGACAGGTACGTGCAAAACTCCGTCTGCCGGGCGTCTGCCTGCATTGCGCGGCTGTGCATCGCGTCCCCGACTCGCCGTTTCGCTCTCGACAGGAGCGGCATCACGACCAGCGAGACGCAGGCTAAGAGAATGCCCGGTACGCTATGGCCCGCGGCTTCCCGCCCAATGAGATCACGAACGGCTTCGTACGCCACGTAGGCGGCCAACGCCAGAAAGCAGCCCCCGACGATCCGCAAGGCACGCCGTTCGAACTGTTCACGGCGATGCGCGTCCGCGTCCATCGACATGCGCCACAAGAGGGCTGATCCCGACGTCACTTCGATGAAGCTATCCACGCCGAAACCCACCAGAGAAATGCTCCCCGCGAATACGCCCGCGCTGACGGCAATGAGCCCTTCGAGGCAATTCCACACAATCGTGAAATATTCCAAGTGCTTACCTCGTTGCGCCAATGCTTGCCTGTCTGTCAATGTCTGACGTCCTTATTCAAGGCCCTGGGCTTGATCCGATCTGGTGGACATCTTCAGAGAAGTGGCGCCCACAAAAAACGCCCACAGGGGTGGCGTCGGCGTCGTGATTCCGCGAAAAGATCGCCGGAATTTCCGTGGCAGGGGGACTGTGTGTTGGCCCCGCGAGGCTTCGCGGCTAGGGGATTCGATGCGGCCATTTCGCGAGGCATTTCTCAGAAAGAAGCGTCCCCAACGGGATTCGAACCCGTGTTTTGGCCTTGAAAGGGCCACGTCCTGGGCCTCTGGACGATGGGGACTCGTAGGCAGGAACCTAATGTTATCACGGCACTTCGCGTAACAGCTGAGTGGCTAATTTCCGCTCACGCCGGAGACCGCTGTGCCGCGTATGTGCCCGCGTCTAGACGGATTCATTAGTCGATGAAGCGGGGGCGTCAGGTTGCTTGAGCGCCTGTTCGAGTGTTGCGTGCATACCGGTGACAGCCCGCTGGGCCTCGGCATCGCGAGTATGCCCGTAGCGTTCGAGCATGCGGAGCGACGTTCAGCCGGCGAGCTTCTGAATCACGCGCGGTTAACGCCGGCTTCGAGCATCAGCGTCACACCTGTATGGCGCATCGTGTGGTGCGAGACCCCCGGAAGGCCAATCGCACGCATCACACGAGTGATGTAAGAGCTGACGGATTCTTGGGTAGGAGGCTCACCCGTCTTGCCGACGAACACGTAGTCGTGCCGACCCGCACGCGCGAGCAGAAGGGCCTGCAATTCCGGCGTCAGATCCACGCGCTCGACCCCTCTCTTACGGCGAATCTCAATCCAGCGTGCTCCGATGTGCTCGCGTTTCAGCGCCAGCAGTTCGCTGAGGCGGGGTAGACATTCGAGCGTGGCACGACACAGCAGCGCGATGTCACTTGGCGTCTTCGTGAGCACGAGTTTGATTTCATCAGCGGTGAGCACCCGAATCCGAATGTCGTCAACCGATATTTCTTAACGGCCGCAGCGGGGGAGACTTTCAAGTGATTCCACGTCACCGCCCGACGAAACAGTCCCGTGATGATGTTCAGTTCACGGTGACGGTGGAGAATGCGACGTCCGTGCTCCTCGCCAGCTTCCACTTTTCGATTTGAAACACGCTGATGTTGATGATGCGACGGTCCCCGATGCACGTCTGGAATTGTTTGAGCACGCGCTCAGCTTTGTTGGCGGTACGGTGCCTTGTCCACGTGGGCGAGGAAGGCGCGAATCAGCGCCGAGAGCGTGAGTGTGCTGCGGCGACGAGAAGGCTTGCCGTCAAGGGCCTCGTTGTAGCGAGCGCCCGCGATACGCTGGGCTACGTGGCGATTGCCCGTTTTGGTCGACCCGCGATGCTCACGCGCGTGCAGCCGGAACCGAGACCAGTAGGCGCATTTGCACGACGTGATACACGCAGCGCTTATATAGGTTCATCGCAGGGTGTCTATGGGCGTCGGCACGTTCATGCTCGATGGTTTCATAGGACGCGGGATCACCAACGCCGATTCTGATCAGTCCCAGCTCGGGAATCTGACGATAATCATCGATGCGTATCGCCCTTGAGCTGCTTGCGAAGCATTCCTGCATCGACGCGACACGAATTGGAATACTGGGAGCGTCTCCAGAATGTCTCCGTGACGCCTGAACGCGAGCGATCTCGAACGGATCTGCCGCGCGGCGTTCGAACGCCCAGTCGGGGAGCGCGCCAGCGTTCTGGCCGACGCGTGCGGCGACAATGCCGATCTGCGCCTCGCGGCCGAGCGACTGGTGGCGCAGGAGGAAGCGGCCGCGTCGTCATTTCTCGAGACTCCCGCGTGGGTGATCGCCATCTGGGAGATGGCCGCCTCGATGGCCGGGCACTCGACGCCCGCCAGGACCACGGCGGCACCACGCGGCGATCGTCTTGAGCCGAGCGATCGGTTGGCGTCTGGCGGCACGCAATGACACAACCATCAAGACGTTCGCTGACTGGGTTCACACGCGCGATTCCGCGACGACGCGTCTCGGGCTGGAGCCGAGAACTGGGTGGCATTGAAGAATCATCTCGCACCTGGAAAGGCAGACCGGCATCACGCCCTTCCTCCAGCTCTCGCGCGGTCGTCGTCCCCGCCGGCATGTACGACATCGTCATCGAGCCGCAGTATGCGGTGAATGAGGCGAAGACGGACTACATCGCGACCATCGCGCCAAAGATGCCGAAGACGAGGCTGCCCCACCCGATGCCGATCGCGATCACCGTCTTTGCTGGGCAGGGCGACGAGCCGTCGCTCATCAAGATCGGCACGGGTGATGGCGGAGAACGGCATCGCAGCGTTCGTGCACCCGCAGAATATCGTGCCCACGCTGAAGATTCAGGGGCCGAACGTCGGCGAGCTCACCCTGGACGTCTCGGACTCTTCTACGCTTATGGGGACTCCCTGAGCCGTGAACGTCAGGTGGGCATTCCGTCGCGTAACAGCAACCGAATGAACGGAGAGACCGGGTGCTCGTCAGGCCAGCAGCGACCAACCGGCTTGGCAGACTTCCTGCTCCTGAGACGGCAACATCAGAAATTACCCAGCATTCCTAATGATCCCGTCCTGCCTTAGAACAATCGGTGTGTGTCGTTTTCCAAATCTGGAACACGGCTGAGCGACCAGATGGCGCATGGCAGCAATCCAGTCACCGATTGATTTCTACGCGCTGTTGGGAGTGGCACGGAGCGCCACGCTCGATGAGATCAAGACGGCCTATCGTTCGGGGATCGCCCACTACCATCCCGACCGCAATCGTTCACCTCATGCGACCGCCGTGACGGCCTTGCTGAATGAGGCGTGGGAAGTGCTCGGCCACGCAGAACGGCGACACCGTTATGACACGGTGCCGGTTCTCGACGCACGCCGTGACCGGCGGGGATCGGGTAAAGCGGTCGCACCTAATGCCGTGTGGCTCGTACGCAACCATGATCACCGTAACGTGTGGTCTGCGTGGTCTTCAGCGCAAAAAGCCGTTCTTGCCTGTAAACGCTATCGGGCGAGTGGCCTCGGAACGACGGCCTTTGAGATCGTCCCGATTGAGGTAGATCGTGACAATTTCTTCCGATCACCGTCCGAGCGAAGTGTTGATGATCTTGACTGAAGAGGAAGCGTGGCTCTTCCTGAAATAACCGTCTTAGCGTTGTCTTCGCAAGTGCCACGAGTGACGGTAGATGCGGGATATCGACTCGGGGGAATGGGTGGTAGGACTTGTCGCCTGAAATTCACGACCGAACGCTGGCGCTGAGTTCGCAAACGGAACGGCTAGGCCCGTTCTCAAGGGTTACTGACTCTGCCTAGTGATCACAACGTGAACGCCGGTCCCAGTCAATTGCAAAGGCGATTGCAACATCGCCTGTTCCAGTGTCATGGTCGGATCCTTCTGGCTTCTCGCCATCGCCCGGACGGTCACGTCGCCATGAAAAACGAATCGACCGTCACCCTGCGGGAGAACATTTCCCGCGTTGGCATACGACACGCCGAGAGTCGTGCCTTTGGGCACCTCCACCGAAATCAGCACGAGACCGGCCCTTGTGACGGTCATCGTGCGTGTCTCATTGGGCGCGATGTAGACAGTATTTCTGCCGGACGGGGCTGTCTGCTCACGTCCTGTTGCGCTGAACGACATCGCCATTATCCCAATGCCAAGCAGCCTTCTCACAGCAGGCCTTCCTTTCTCTTCTACCCGCAACGATCGGTTCACTGCTTCACAGAGCCTCTGTGTAGTCCACCCTGACCATCGAGTAGATGGGACAAATCGCGTGCCCTTTGAGGAGAAGCCTGCATCCTGATAGCATCCCGCATCGATTGAGCCGACGTCTGCCAGTTGCCCAGGGTGTAGGCGCGGACTCCATCGGCGTGCTCCACTGGGCCTCTCCCGCGAGGACGCGCGCGACACCGCCGCCGCGACACCCACGTGGCCGGCCCTCAAGCAGGGCGCAATCGTGGCCGACGCGGTCTTGGCATCGACGGCCTGTCGGATCTCTTCGGACCCGACGCGACGGATCCGGCCGACCAGACCGTGGCGCGTAAACGCGCCTAGAACAGCCGCAGCGCCGGAACCCTGCGCTGATTTCAGTTGGCGCGATCGACGCCGAGCGCCTCGGCGGCCTTCTCGAAGTCTTCCGCCCTGACCACGAGCTCCGCGCCGCTGAGCGGCGGGTACATCCCGCCGGCGTTGTCGGATCGAATCATCGACTCGATCCCGGCTTCGTCCAGCACGCCCTTGGCGATCTCGGCATCGACCGGCGACGGAAACGTCGACACGGTGACGAGTTCATCGGGATTCATATGTCCCCACGATCAGCTTAGTGATGAGCAGCCGGCGCGATCTGGTCTCACGCCCGCTGAACGTCGTTAGAACCGGAACAACGGCCGGCCCGCGCGCATCCCGGGCCACGGAATCGCCAGCAACATCAGCGCCGTCGCGATGCCGAAGCAGATGAACAGCTTCATGCGCCTGGAGTCCGGCGTCGCCGCTTTCCGCCCGAGCACACGCCCGACGTGCGCGAGGACGACTGCCACGAGCATCGACGTGATGTGCTCGACCGCCCAGAATCGCGCAACGGGATCCTTCATCGACGCCCCGAAGTTCGCGCGGATCTCGGCCATGGTGGGACTGAGAGCCAGGTACAGCAGCAGGCCGAGCAGCAGCTGCAAGTCGAGCGCGGAGACGAACGCCATCCCCCAACGCTCGAGCTTGTTGTCGCCGGAGGGCCCGGACCCGCGCATGGCGAACATGGTCGCGCCGACGCCGGCGGCGAGCGCGACCCAGCGAATCCACGAATGAAGGACCAGAACAGCCGTGTACATGCGAAAAACGGTATCACACCCCGGAAATTGGTCATTGGTAAACGTTGCGCCCGATGTAACTTGATGCGCGTGTCGAGGTCTAAGGGGTGCGTAGAGGGAAGAGGTTAGAGGTTACCGGCTGGGGGCTGGAACGAGGGGATCAGAGTGGCTGACCAACGCATCGAGCATCTGCTGAGACGCGCGGGGTTTGGCGCGAGCGCCGACGACCTGGCGATCTTCGGCAACCTCTCGTACGGCGCCGCGGTTGATCGGATCATCAACTACGAGCTCGTGGCCGATGATGTGGATTCGAAAATCGGGCAGCCGGGCTTCGTCCTCACGACGACGTCGAACGCGCCGTTTTCGCCCAACACCCTCATCAACGACGCCCGGCAGCGGTGGCTGTTCCGCATGGTCCACTCGAACCGCCCGCTGCAGGAGAAGATGACCCTCTTCTGGCACAACTACTTCGCGACGGGGTACACAAAGCTCGCGGGTGCGATTCAGGCGGCCAACGCCACGCGGGCGCTTGCGGCGAAACCGTCGGAGGACCCGGCCGGACAGAAAGGGCAGATCGAACTGTTTCGCGAGCGCGCGCTCGGCCCGATGTCCGAGATGCTCGTCGCCGTCGCGCAGGACCCGGCCATGCTCGTCTGGCTCGACGGCAACACCAACAGCAAGGCGAAGCCGCAGGAAAATTTCGGTCGCGAGCTGATGGAGCTCTTCACGCGCGGCGTGGGCTTCTACACCGAAGACGACGTCTACGCGGCAGCGCGCGTGTTCACGGGCTGGAACCTGCAGGGCGATACGAAATCCACGACCGGCTCGTTCAGCTTCGTCTACAACCCGAACGCGCACGAAACGAACCCGAAGACGTTCAGCTTCCCGATTTACGGCGACGGCGGCCGCACCATCCCGTCCCGCTCGGCATCTGCGGGGATGCAGGACGGCATCGATCTGATCGGCGCGCTGGCGGGACATCCGGAAACGGCGCGGCGGCTCGCCACAAAGCTGTACGGCTTCTTCGTCAGCGAAACGTCCGACCCGCCGTCGAACTTCATCGACCGGCTCGCCGTGACATATCTGCAGAACGGCACGCGCATCGGCCCCGTCATCCAGTATCTGTTTTCGTCGGCGGAGTTCCAGGCGCCGTCGGCGCATTTCTCGCGCTACTCGTGGCCCGTCGAGTACGTGGTCAAGGCGATGAAGGAAACGGGCTGGACCGGCTTCTCGCTCGGCAGCACGCTGTCGCCGCTGATCAGCATGGGCCAGCAGCTCTTCGAGCCGCCGGACGTCGCGGGGTGGTCGCTCGGCCGCGACTGGTTTTCGACCGGCGCCATGCTGACGCGCATGAACTTCGCGGCCACGCTCGCCGGTAACCAGAAGTTCAACCTGGTTACGGCCGCCGGCGGGGCGAAACAGAGCCCGCAGGCCGTGCTGAATTACATGCTCTCGCGGATGACCATGCCGGACGTGAGCGGCGCCGTCTACAACGATCTGCTCGCGTACGCGGGCGCCATCACGGGCAGCTGGACCGGTTCAGCCGCGCAGATGCAGGCGAAGACGTCGGGACTGGCGCATCTCATCCTCGGATCGGCGGAGTACCAATTCCTATGATCACGCGACGCCGGTTCTTCAAGGGCGGCATTGCGGCGTTCACGGTCGGCTACGCCGCGCCGGAGTTCCTCTCCGATCTCGCGCGGGCGCAGGGCGCGGCGAGCCGCACCCTCGTCGTCCTCGACCTCACGGGCGGGAACGACGGCCTGAGCTTGCTCGTCCCGTACAACGATCCCTTCTACTACAGCCGTCGGCCGACGATCGCGATTCCGGCGGCGAATGTTCTGCAAGTCGGAAGCGATCAGAGCGGGAAGGCGCTGGGCCTTCACCCGAAGCTGACCGGCTTGCACGAGGTCTTCAACCAGGGCCGCCTGGCGATCGTCCAGCGCGCCGGCTACGAGAACTCCAGCCGCTCGCATTTTTCCGGCACCGATATCTGGTCCACCGGCAACCCGCCCAACACGCAGGGTTCGGGCTGGCTGGGCCGGTACCTGAGCACGCTCCAGCCGCTCGACCCGCTCTCCGCCTGGACGACGACGGCGGATACGCCGCATGCGTTGCAGGCATCGGGTGTGCCCGTGGCGTCTGTCCCCAACGTCGCCGGCTACGCGTTCGCGAGCCCGAACGGCGGTGCCGAAGCAGGGCTCGAGCGCACGGCGGCGGCGAACATCGCGTCGCACGTGCCGGTCGATCAGCCGCACGTGGCGTTTGTCGGCGCGAGCGTGCAGGCCGCGATGGCGACGCTCGATCGTGTGGCCTCGGTCGCCCAGTACAAGCCGTCGGTCGCGTACCCGAACAACGGTTTTGGCCAGGCCCTGCAGGCGGTCGCCGGCGCGATGGTGAAAGGCCTGGGGACCAGGGTCTTTTTCGTCACGACCGGTGGATTCGACACCCACGCCTCCCAGGATCCGGTCACCGACACAGGCGCCTATGCCCGTCTCATGACGACTCTCGATGGCGGCCTGAAAGCCTTTTTCGACGACCTGAAGGGCACGGGACTGCTGAGCGACACGCTCGTGCTGTCGTTTTCCGAGTTCGGCCGCCGGATTTCCGAGAACGGCAGCCGGGGGACTGACCACGGCGCCGCGAGCCCCATGTTGGCCATGGGCGGCCTCGTCCGTGGGGGTCTTTATGGCACGGCGGCCTCGCTCAACCCCGATGCCGCCAATCCGACACTCGAAAACAACGGCGCCGACGTGCATTTCGAGACAGATTTCCGCTCGGTTTACGCCAAAGTCATCGATAATTGGTTAGGTGGGGACTCGGTCGGGGTCCTGGGCGGAAACTTCAGAAAGCCCGGGCTCGATTTCGTTTAAGTCCTTCGAGCCTGAATCCCATCCGGCGCCCGCCGCGTCTAAAGCTACAGGCGAGAAGACAGCAATCAAGGGGAACGTGCATGGCCAAACGACCAGCAGGAATAATCTGTCCGCGTTGCGGAGTGCCGAGCGCCAGGATCATCGGTCGATCCGAAGCGTTGCCGGTGCTCTATCTGCGTTGCGACGACTGCGGCAAGACGTCAGTTTCGCCCGAATAGTGCAGGCCCGCGCAATAGTGGGCCCCCCGGGGATCGAACCCGGGACACCGTGATTAAAAGTCACAAAAAGGGCCCTTTCAGTCGGTTGCACTAACCGACTCCAGCGACATTTCCTTCGCAAAACTATTGCTCTGCCGTTCAGACGGTTGCATACTAGTGCAGCCGATCTGTTACCTATGTGTTACCTAGGTCTGACCGGCTGGAGCCTGCACACATGCCGAAATTAACGCTCTCGGCGAAGAAACTCGCGACCCTTACATGCACTCGCCGGTCGTCAAACGGATTACTTCGATCGCGGCGCCCGCGTGCCCGGGTTTGGGCTCCGCGTCTCGCCGAAGAAGGCCACTTGGTTTTTGTTCTACCGTAAAGACGGACGGCTGAAACGCCACTCCATCGGGACCCACCCTCCGATGGGCCTCGCCTCTGCGCGTTCGGCCGCCCGGCAGCAGTGGCTCGCGGTGCAGGTCGACGACAGCGATCCGGCCGCCGCGAAGAAGGCGCGGCGCACGGCCCTGACGTTCGCCACGTTGGCTGATCGCTTCGTCGAGGAATACGCGCAGCCGCGCAAGAAGTCCTGGCGCGATGACGCGCGGCGCCTCCGGACGATCTGCAAGCCGGCGTGGAAAGGCCGCGCCGCCGTGGATATTCAGCCGGCCGACGTGCGCGACCTGCTGCGGTCGGTCGCCGCGCGTCGGGGCGTGGTCACGGCGAATCGCGTCCGGTCGCTGGTCAGCAAGGTCTTCAAGTGGGCGCAGCAGGAGCAGTATCATCGAGACGAATCCCGCCGCCGACCTGCCCGATCGCGGGATCGAGCGGCCGCGCGAAAAGGAACTCTCGCCGAGGAGATCGTGACCTTCTGGCGGCGCCTCGAGACCCCCGAGGTGTTCGATCCGACCGTCGCGCTGGGGCTGAAGCTGCGACTGCTGCTGGGTCAGCGCGCGCAGAATGTCGTCGATATGCGGTGGGCCCACCTCGATCTCGTCCGCCGCGGTGTGGGAAATTCCAGGTAGCGAGATGAAGGCCGGCAAGCCGCACGTGCGTGCCTCTGCCGCCCGAAGTGGTCGCACTGCTTGAAGGCGCAGCGGGACGTCGTCCCAGCCGAGCGCGTATGTGCTGGCCGGCGGCCGCGCGCGAAAACTCCGGCTCGGCATGACCGCGAAGATCGGGATCGATGGGCGTGATTCCCAAGGACTTCCGCCGCACGTGTGCGACCGGCATGGCGCGGTTGGGGACGCCTCGCTTCGTGCAGGCGCGCGTGCTGGGACACATCGATTCGAGTATCACGTCCGTGTATGACCGGTTTGAGTATCTGGACCAGAAGCGGGTGGCGCTCGACGCGTGGGCGCGGAAGGTCTACTCCTTGATCGAGAACAAGCCCGCGGCGGGCGCGGTGCTCGCCTTCCAGAGGGACGCCGCGCATGTGTCGCTACAGATTGGGAACGTAGTGGACCGTACTAACGAGTTGTACAGCGGTCATGCGACTCTCCGCGACGGGTCCGCGTAGGACCAGCGGATGGGCGTCGCGGTCTTGTTGTAGTGCTTGATATAGCGCATCAGCTTGCGACGCAGGTCGGTGACGGAGGTGAAGATGCCTCGTGCCGTGACATCGCGCTCGATCTTGGAGAACCAGAGTTCGACTTGATTGAGCCAGGACGAGTAGGTCGGCGTGTAATGGAGATGGACGGACGGATGCGCCACCAAGAAGGTCCGCACCTGCTGCGTTTTGTGGGCCGAGAGATTGTCCACGATGATGTGCATCTCGCGCCGTCGGGGCTGCGTCTCGACGACGGTCTGCAGAAACCCGACGAATTCCGCGCTCGTGTGGCGAGTCGCGGTGTGGCCCACCACTTCGCCCGTCCGTGTGTTCAGCGCCGCATAGAGCGACAGCGTCCCGTGTCGGTGGTACTCGAAGCCGTGCCGTTCGGCGCGTCCGGGCGACAACGGCAGGACCGGGTCCAGCCGATCGAGGGCTTGAATCGCCGTCTTTTCGTCGATGCAGAACACCACGGCGTGCTGCGGCGGATCGAGATACAAGCCGATCACGTCGGCGGCTTTCGTCTCGAACTCGGGATCGGTCGAGCGCATATACCGCTCGAGTCGATGGGGCTGCAGGCCGGCATGTCGCCAGGCCCGCGCGACCACCGTGTGCTGGACGCCCAGTTTGCGGCCGAGCGACCGTGTGGACCAGTGCGTGGCGCCGTGCGGCGGCGGCCGTCGCGTCCACGTCATGATGCGCGCTTCCAGGGCGGGCGTCAGGACGGTCGGTTTCGAGCCGCGATGGCGGGCCGCCAGTCCCCCCAGACCGTCCTTCGCGAATCGTTGTTTCCACAACGCGATCGTCCGCGAGCTGCAGGATGTCATCCTTGCGATCGAGGCGTAGCTGCAGCCGTCGGCGAGCAGCAGAATGACCCGCGCGCGTCGCGCGGCATCCGCACGGCCGCGGCCCGATCGTACGCGGGCTTCGAGCTCGGTGCGCTGGTCGGCGGTCAGCACCAGCGATGTCGATGGCATGTGCCATCATATGATTTACAACTCGTTAGTACAAGCCACTAGTTCCCAATCTGTAACGCTGAGACACGAAGCTTTCTGCTCGCACGTGAGGAGCGGGCCTTGGCGTTTCAGCGATGCGCGTGAATGGCCGTGCTATACTTAGAGGTGACCAACCGCTCTCATCGAGACGAGAGAGGGCACTGCGGCGGTATGCCACCCCTAGGGGAGCGCTTGATGGTCAGAGCAGTAGGTAGCCGGGGACCTGAGTTCGGCGCACCGTCGACGTGACGGCACAAAGGTCCTGACTGGTGAGCTACACGGAAAAGGGATCGTCAACCTTTTTTGTGGAGCTTCATCAGTGGCACACCCTCCCGACAACAATCCCGATCAGACTATTCTTCGGCGCAACGTTCTCGCAGAACGTCTCGGTGTCTCCACGACCACGCTATGGAGAATGAGAGACGAGCTGCCGGCAGCTGTCCAAATCTCCAAGGGTATCTCCGGGTGGCGCGAGTCTGACATCAGCCGATGGCTTGAAGAGCGGCGAGCGGTTCGATGACCGGCGCGCACGAAGCTGCGAACGTCAAGCCGGTAACCGTCACGCTGGCCGATGGTCACCGTCCTGCCCGACTGTCGCCGTGACCTGCTTAGTGTCGCCGATTTGATCGCCCGCGGCTGGTCCGTCATCCCCGTGAAGTACCGGTCGAAGCTGCCGGCCGTGCGATGGGAAGCCTTTCAGAAGCGACTCGCGACCTTCGACGAACTCGAGCGGTGGTTCACCATGCCGCCGTTCAACGTCGGAATCGTGACCGGCAAGATCTCCGGCCTCTTCGTGGTGGATGCGGATTCTGCCAGGCCGCGTTCCAGTGGGCCGGCGGAGAACCTTCCGCCCTGCGATCTCCGCGTTCGGACGCGCCAAGGGAGTACATCTCGTACTACCCTACTCCGGCGACCGCCCGATGAAGAACAAGGTGCGGGTGAAGTGCGACGGCGAGCAGCTCGAGATTGACATCCGCGCTGATGGCGGGTTTGTCGTGGCGCCTGGCTCTGTTCATGAATCCGGCTTCACCTATCTGCGCGAAGGCGCCGGGCTGGCGGTGGTCATGAACGCCATCGAGCAACAGATCGCCGCCGTCCTCCCGGACATCTTCGCGGATAGACCGCGCCGTCCGGCCCGATCGATTCGGTCGACACGCTGATCCCGCCGGGGCAACGGAATGACGCTCTCACCCGGGTCGCCGGCTAGCATGCGCCGCAAGGGATTCGAGCCGGCGGAAATCCCGGCGGCGCTGCATCCGTTCAACAGCGAGATGCTTGCGGACCGACCCCGTTACCCGATGCAGGAAGTCGCAACAGATCGCGGCGAGCATCGGGCGCTATCCGCCGCAGTGTACCGTCAGACCCGCGACACTCGTCGGCCTGACGCTGGACCAGACTCCGACCCACGTGTTCCCCGAGCGGAAGCCGTTGCTCGTGCGTGGTGACACGCCCGTGTTTCGCGAAGGGCATCTCGGTGAGCTCTACTCGGCTCACGCGGGTCCGGCAAGACGTGGTTCCTGAAGACGCTGGCGCTCGATCGCCGCCTCCGGCGGCGAGGCGTTCGGATTCCGCGCGCCGACGCCCTGTCGCGTGTTGGATGTAGACGGTGAAATGGCCAGCCGGCGAGATTCAGGAGCGGTACGCCGCTGCTCAGTGACACGGCTCGGATCTCGCTGCCACGTCGAACAACCTGACCGTCGTCGCCGCCGACTGGCAAGAAGCAGTTTCTTCCGCGGCTCGATACGCCCGAAGGGCAGGCCGCCCTCGAGCCGTTCGTTGAGCAACGCCGATTTGATCATCCTCGACAACCGCTCCTGTCTGTTTGATCCCGAAGGCGAGAAAGATCCCGGCGCCTGGCAGCCGGCCCAGGACTGGTCTGTTGTCGTCTTCGGCGACGGGGCAAGGCGCGTCACTGCTGGCGCATCACTCCAACCGGCAAGGGGGCGCTCGTGGCCACTGCAAGCCCGAAGACCCGATGAACCTGCTGATCAAGCTGACGCGTCCTGACGGCTACACCCAGGACCAGGGCGCCCGGTTCGTCGTGACCTTCGACAAGACTCGAGGGGCGTACGGTGCCGCCGTCGCCCCGTTCGTCGCGCAGCTCTCCGCCGATGGGGTGGAAGACGGAGAGCGTGACTCCACAGGCCGAGAGCCGTCACGCCGCGGGCAAGCTGATCGAATACCTGCGCCTGTCGCATCGGTGTGGCGTCGAACGGCCGACGTCTGCGAAGAGCCGTCTCGGGGGCTGGTATCAATCGCAATGACGGGTTGGCTGCCTGGAAGCTGCTCCTTGAGCGGAAAACACCCATCTGAAACATCAGGACGGCGGGTTCTATGTCCGTTGATCTGGTTGCCTGCGCTATCGGTACCCGCGCTGAGGTGTGATGGTACCGATACCGTCGCCGGTCTCAGGCGGTATCTCGGCGGCGCGGAAATCGACCTTCGCGCCAAACACGCACGTGCTGGCAGCGAATGAGTTTCAGAGGGGTGTGACAGGTGTTCGGAATAGTTCGCGGCTTGGGAGGTGGACTTTGGCAGGGATGAAGGGACGCAGCGGTGGCCAAAACAGGAAGCCGGCCGCGATGCATGTGCTGGCGGGGACTTTTCGACGCGACCGGCACGGTGCCGCCAACGCGCCGACGGTCAATGCGAAGCAGCGGAAGGCTGACGCGTTGCGAGAGTACGACCACGTGGCGGCCATCGTCGCGGAACTGCATCGGATGGTGGTCAGCCCGGAGGACCGCGGCGTGCAGCCGCTTGGCGGCGTTCTGAAAGAGTATCGCCAGCAGGTCGGGCTCCTGATGGCCCTGGGCGCGATGTTGGACCGCATCGAAGCCGCCGAACCGCGTGCCCGACCCACGCAGCCAGGTGGGACGAGCTCTTCGCGCAGTCCTCGAGGCTCCGCGCGGCCGGCACGGCGGCCATGAAAGGCGACCCGGAGGCGGCGTCATGAGGATGACACGCGCCGGTCGTTTCTTCCACCGATGGCAGGCATGGGCGCAGGGGATTGCCTATGCGTTCGTCATCGCGAAACGGGTTCGCGTCCGCGCGGAACTCGTCCTCGAACTCGAACGCCCTGACGAAGACGGGCACGAGTGCCGCTATCTCGAGCACGCGTTCCCTGGCTGGCATGTGACACCTGGACGGGACGGATGGATCCGGCTCTCACCGCGCGCGTACCTCGGCTAGCGAACGGAAACGATATGACACGACAGCAGGCAGAAGAGAAATTGCGACGAGCAGCAGGCGGCTCGGCGGCGGTGCCGTGGCTGAATGGTCCGGTCAGGGACACGTCGGGGATCGATCGCGTCGAACAGGAGCACCGCGAACGGATGCAGAAGCTGAAGTCCGATGCGGACTCGAGAATCGAACGCCAGCGCCAGCACAAGCGCGATCTCGTGGCGCAGAGCAAGCGCCACCGGGAACTGCTGCGCGAAGAAAGTATGGAAAAGCGGCGGCAAGAGGACCGGGTGGAACTAGCGAGCCGTCGGGACATGCGCGACTTCATGGAGGCGATCGGCGGCAGCCTGTCGGAATTCGATCGGCGGCATCTGCAGGACGAGCTCGAGGAAGCCAACTGCACGCCGAACGATCCCCAGGTGGTCCGCGTGCGAAAGGCGCTCGAGTGCGAGTGGGCGAAGGCGGGGCTGGACGTCCGGGTCTGCGCGGATCCCTTGCTCCGAAACGGCGTGGCGTCTCGGGAAGGCGGGTACGTCGAAATTGCGCCGATCTCGTCGTTGATCATGGGCGAAATTGCCTACCACGAGACCGGCCATTGTCTGCACGCCCCGCTGGCTGACGATCGCTTTGTACCGGGCGAATTTGGCAAGCGGGTCTCCGTGCCGCGGGAGCTGGCCGCGTGGCGGTGGACCCTCGATCGCATTCCGGTCTGGACGGAGGCCATGCACGCTGTTCATGGCGCGCTGCCTGAAGTCGTACCGAGTCGTACGCGATCGCGTCTGAGAAGGCGGCAGATGGACGACCTCTGCGGCGCCGGAACCATGCGACTCACGCAATTGCGAATCCAGAAGGACAACTGAGATGCCTAAACTCCCGATCGAACATTCAGACGACTATTTTCGCGGCCGGCTGCCACACATTCAGCGTGCGATCGCGGAGGTGCGTGCGCTCCACGGCATCCACTGTCGCTGTGGCCGGGGCGCGTCGCATCTCATCCACGCCAGCGAGCGCGGGGTCGCGCTGTGTGCGGGGTGTGCGGCCTGCTACGTCAAGGCGTCCGCGCTCGAACGGCGCGGCTACCTGAGGGGCCAGTGAGCCGCGTCGTCGGGCATCCGATCATCTGGGCGCCGTTCGAGTCGTTGGATCTCGGCGGTTTTCATGAAACCGTCCACGAAAAGGCGCTCGATCGGATGTTGGCCGGCAACGCCGACGTGCTTGCCCTGTTCGCCCACGACAGACCAAGCCGCTCGCCCGGCGGAGCGCCGGGAGCCTCACGCTCGAGACGGGATCGCGTGGCCTCTTGGTCGATGTCACGTTGTCGGACACCGTGAGCTACGCCGCTGACACGCTCGACATCATTCGTCGCGGCGATGCGGTTGGCGCATCGTTCGGGTTCATCGCGATGGCCGATAGCTGGGAAATGCGCGCCAACGGCCCACATCGCATCCTGCTCGACATCGAGTTGCACGAGATCTCGATCGCGGTCGCGTTTCCGGCGTACCCGTCCACGAAGTTCTACGTGCGTGGGGCGCGCGCGCGAGATCGGCTCGCACATCGATCGGCAGATCGCGGCGCGAAGTGGAAGCGTTGCTCGCGCTCGCGCGGTAGAACGTTCACGAACCAACAACCAAGGAGTGCGAACATGAAAGTCACGCAACTGATCCGTGGCGACTTCGGCGACACGCTGCTGGACGTTACGCCGCCGCGACCGGGCGAGCTCAAGACGTCCGAAGACTTCCGGCGTGACCTCGAGAACGACCGATATCCGCGCGCGGAGATCCTCCGCGATTTTCGCATTACGGCCGCCGAGCTCGAGGATCTGATCAACCGACGCGGGTTCCCAAGGGCCGTCAGCAATGCAGGGTGGTCAAGATCGAAAGTTGGCGAGTGGCGCCAGGAAAATTCTCGCGCTCGCGGCGAAGTTGGAGAAGTAGAAGACTGCCCCCATTCGTTCGTGGCCTGGGGTTGGGGGCGCTGGAGTGCCACCAGTGTTGTAGGCCCCAGGCCGTTGTCCTTGTTTGCGTCGTAGGAACGGATACGAACTTGAGCACGCGCGACTCGCGGATCACTGGCGCTGTTCGACGTCATTGATCAACACACTGGTGTCGTCCCTATTGCCGGCGATACGCACAAACGAGCTGGACCGTAGACCCGCAGTGCTCGTACTGCGTTTCGCGTTGACGCGGAAAACGGCGGCGCATCGGGCCTGAGCCAGGCCCACGCCCGGCCAAGGCTCATGAACACCTTCACCTCGAGCGGAGTTCGCGCGACCGTCACGTCAAAGCCAATCACGTTCGCCATCGCACGGACATTCGGCGATCCGGTCGTTAATGCTGTTGTTTGACCCGCTCCTCGACGAACTGAAACCGCCGAATGTTTCTCCTCCAGTGTCGATAGTTGCGCCAGAGTTCCCCCAGCGTTCCGAAGGCATGCTCGAGCTCAATCACGTCGGGATCACTTTCCATCGGCGACCGCATCGCACTCCACACCTTGCGGCGATGGCGCAGTATCCGACGACAACACCATTGCGCATACCAGAACCAGCTGTTGCCGAGTCGTCTTCTCAAATTGACCGGCCTATCACCGTAATAGGCGCTCAACGCGACGGATGCGGCCCCGAATCCCCGATGCAACCGGCGCAGGTGCTCCCACCTGGCACGACTCGCCGGAATATAGTGTCGCAGCCGGAGGGCCGGCTCATACCGCTCCTTCCAGCCCAGCCGCCTCAACGCGGCACACAATTCCGAGTCTCCACCGGAACTCAGCTTTGCGCCCTGCCGGTCCGTCAGGAACTGCTCAAACCCCGCCTCGTTCAGTTGCGTCCAAGCGGATTTCCGAATGGTCAGCCCCGCGCCCCAGAACCCCCTCGTGCCCTTGGCCGCGTTTTGTGGCCCGACAGCGAAGCTGCGAGCGTATCGGCGAAACCATGTCGGTTCGGGTGTTTCAAAGACCGCGACGCTGTCGCCGCCACACACGGCGACATCGGGGTGCGCACCCATGAGCGCTGACGCGACCTCGACCCAGGCCGGGCACACCCAGTTGTCGTCATCGATGAAACAGACGACCTCGTGCCTGGCCTCGATCAATCCGTCGTCTTCTCGCACGGCTCAGACCGACCGTTTCTTCCCGGATGATCCGTAAGCGCGTCGGCGCATCGGATGGCCAACAACGGCGCGCCACCTGCGCGGTGTCGTCCGTCGATCCGTTGTCGATGACGAGCACCTCCCATTCAATCTGCGGAGGCACTCTCTGCGCTTGAAGATACCGCAGAGTCGTCGGGAGTCGGTTCGCGCTGTTGTGACAGCAGACCACGATCGTCACGCCGAGCGGACGAGGCGAATTAGCGACGGAACTTGTCATAACGTGGTGGCGGGACGGTCGCCACAGTTCGGAGACAGGACAGCAAGTGGATCGTCTTGAGTCTCGTCACTCACAGAGATTTCGAATAAATAGCGAAAAGTGAAATCACGTTCGAGAACCGTACATCGCGGCTGCGCGCTGTTGACCTTGGGCGATGGGCGGATGCGGCTACCACGGCAGCGCACGGCTGAAGAAAGTCTAGCTGTCCACCCCAAGCTTGTTGGGCACGTTGGTGTCCGAGCCGCCGACCGGTTTCGAGGTCGGCGTGTCCACTGTGAGATACGCGGCCGTCTGTGCTGCCCCTTCCGCCAAAATGCGCAGGCGAAAGGCCTCGTAGCACGCCCAGTCCACCCGCTCGGCGCAGGTAAAGATAGCGTACAACATTGTGACTTCGTCGTCGGTGAGGGTCAAATGATCACTTCCCTGACGGACCATCCGCGCTCATGATCAGGAGCAAAAATAAAGCCACTTACAACTTTGCCGTGAGCACCTCGCTCCTGCATGAGCTATACAATGAGCGGCCATGAGCGACACATCTCCGCGCGATCAAACTGCGCTGCTGTTCAACGCGAAAAAGGCTGCGGGACGCACGCCACGCCCTGGCGGGGAAGCCTGGCGGCTGCGAGACACGACCGGCCGCGTGCAGCGATGGGAGCTGCGTGACGACACCGAGCTGGGTGCGGGCTGGACCGTGATGCTGCTCGAGGGCGACGAGCTGTTGTTCTCGCGCCGATGCGAGGACGAAACCCTCGCGCGCTTCGTCGCGACGAGCACGAAGCAGGATTTGCTACGAACCGGCTGGGCCGACGCCTTGACAGGTGGACATTGATACCGCGCAGTCAGCGATAAACCGACTGGCGCGTCCAACGCCAGCCGGCCCTCTAAACCGTCAGCAGTGGTAACTGCCGACGGCCTGCTGCAAGTTTATCCCTGCATCAAGCATCGGCGCTCTCACGCGGAGGCCAGCATGCCGCAGCGCTCCTCTCGGACAAAGGCGCCGTCATTTCTTGGCACACTGCATCACATCAGCGACGCCTGACCAGACGACAAACGGTCTCGATGAGATCACTGGCTCGAATCGGTTTGTATCGCACATGGGCCCCGAGCACGTTGAACTCGCTCAGGGTCTCGTCGGGCAGTGGGTTCTGTCCGGTCAGCACGACCGCTGGCAGGTACTGATGCGCCTCGAGCGATCCGATTCGGTACAGCAACCCCAATCCGTTCACCAACGCCGTTCCCATATCCACGATGACGGCATCGGGACGGAGCGCGTCGAGCACACCGAGCGTCGATCGCGTTGGCAGCGGTGAGGACGTGGAAGCCTGCGAGCGTGAGGACGCGTTCAAAAGTCTTCGCGACCGCGTAGTCGTCATCCACAGATTAACACGACCGGAACGTGCGATGAAGAGGGACGACCCACGAGCGCGGGGAGTATAGCCGAGCGCAGCGGTATCTTGAGTAAGAGTAACCAGCCCGTCGCGATGCGGCGACGAATCTAACGCGGTGGGAGGCCGTTCAGTGATCGACGCTGCGAGGGACGTCCGGACGAGAAGCGGCCAGCCTAGTCAGTGTACGCCGCGTACACGCCAATACCGGCGGCAAGCAGGATCGCGACCTCGATAATGATCACGACGAGCGCGAACCAGTCGCGCTGTGCCGAAACTTCCAGTGGCCGGGGCGGACTCGACGCTGGTTCGCCGAGTTAAAACTGAACGTTAAAAGGCGTTTATGCGATTTCGGCACAGTGACGGCGGCGCCAGTTGGCGATCGCCCGAGCGCAGGACCGGAGTCCGCTGGAAAAGGGCGTCAGGGTCGTTGACGGCGCTGCCGGCGAGTCGGCGCGTGGCTCGCAGAAAAGTCGGCCCAGGAGGCATAGATGATCACGCGGTTGGGGCGTGTTACCTATGTGTTACCTAAGCAGTCCGCGCCGACGGTAGAGGAGCGAAAGTCGTGCGTTTGTTTAGATTATTATAGTGGGCCCCCCGGGGATCGAACCCGGGACACCGTGATTAAAAGTCACGTGCTCTACCACTGAGCTAGGGGCCCGCTGCAGGGAAGTTCTGACGATACCACACAGTCCGCGCAACTCACTCTCTGAAGGCGGTATACTGGTTCTTCGCGCATGAGCAAGGATTCTAGCCGCCTCGTCCTCGTCGTCGAAGACGATCTGTCTGTTCGACGTCCACTCGTAAAATTTCTCGAAATGCACGGGTTCTCCGTCGTCACGGCGGAGACGTCCGACGAAGGCCTCGAAGCGCTCGGGAAAAACCTGCTGGTGGCCGCGGTCGTGGATCTGCGCCTGAAGAAGGGCTCCGGTCGCGATGTGGTGATGGCGACGCCAGCCGAAGTGCCGGTCATCATCTTCTCCGGCGTCCCGTCCGAATCCGCCGAGCTCGAGCGCCTGCGCCCCCGCACCCGCCTGATCGAGAAGCCGTATTCGCTCGTCCTCCTCGTCGAGACGCTCGAGGAGATGCTCACGGAATCCAAATCAGCTAATTGATTCGTCCCGAGGCCTTGGTTCTTAGACCTTGGTCCGTCCGTCGGTCGAGCGTCCGTGGACCAAGAACGAAGAACCAAGTACCTAGGACTACAGGATCTTTTTCCCCAAGGCTGAGAGGACCAGTTCGGTGCCGAGCTGCGCGGTCGCGTTGCGCACGTCGAGCGTCGGGTTGATCTCGACCAGGTCGAGGGCGGTCAGCAGGCCCGAGTCGGCGATGATTTCCATCAGCATGTGCGCTTCGCGGTAGTCGAGGCCGCCCTTGACGGGCGTGCCGACGCCGGGCGCGATCGCCGGATCGCAGACATCCATGTCGAGCGAGACATGGATACCCGCCGTGCCCTGGCCGGCGAGGCCGACGGCCTGCTCGACAATCGAGGCGATACCCTGGCGGTCGATGTCCTTCATCGTGAAAACATGGACGCGCGAGTCGCGGACCGCAACCTTCTCGCGCTCGTCCAGGTTGCGCACGCCGATGAGGACCGTCTGCGCCGGCTGGACCTTGGGCGGGGCGCCGCCGATGCCCGACAACTCGGTCGGCTCGTCTCCGAGAAGCGCGGCGAGCGGCATCCCGTGGACGTTGCCGCTCGGCGATGTCGCCGGCGTGTTCATGTCGCCGTGCGCGTCGATCCACAGCAGGCCAATCGGCAGCTTCTTCGTCGTCTTCGCCCACTCGGCCGACGCGCTGACGGACCCGGCGGCGAGGCTGTGATCGCCGCCGAGCACGAGTGGCATCGCGCCCTCCGCGAGCGAGGCACGCGCGCTCTCGTACAGCATTCGCGCACACCTGCGCGATGTCGCCGATGAACTTCTTCCGGTCGTCCAGTCGCTCGCGCGTCTCCGGAATCGGCGACGGCAGGTCGCCCTTGTCGACGACCGGGACGCCGAGGCTGGCGAGGCGATCGCCGAGGCCGGCAATCCGCAGCGCTGACGGCCCCATGTCCACCCCGCGGCGGTTGCCGCCGAGATCGAGAGGCACGCCGATGATGTGGATCGGCGTCATCGGAGCTTGACCGACACCGACATGCCTTCGGTGCCGGGACGTACGATCGAGGTCGCGAGCGCGGGGTGGCGTTCGATCGTCTCGAGGAAATCGCGCATCTCGGGCTGTTTGTTGACGACGTTGTGGGCGAGGAAGAGGCCGCGCGCCGTCAGCCGGGGGAACACCAGGTCGAAGAACCGCTGGTAGTCGGGTTTCCAGGCGTCGAGAAACACGAAGTCGAACGTGCCGGCGAGCTTCGGGATTTCCTTGAACGCGTCGCCCGACACCACCGTGACGATGTCGGAGAGGCCGGCGCGGCGGATGTTGGCCGCAGCGGTGGCCGCCCGTGCGGCGTCGTACTCGATCGTCGTCAGGCGGCCGCCCGTCTCGCGGAGGGCGAGACCGATCCAGATCGCGCTGTAGCCCTGAGCGGCGCCGATTTCGAGCGCCCGCTTCGCGCTGCTGGCGGCGACGAGGACGCGCAGGAATCGGCCATCCTCCTCGGAGACGCTGAGCTGTCCCTTGTCGCCGGCCTTGATCGACTCGAGCAGGCGGGCCACGTCGGGCGGCTGCCCTGCGGTAGCGTGCACGGCGATGAGCAGTGCGTAGACGGCCAGTGCCGCCGCGCGAGTGCTCCTTGGTTCCTGGTCCTTGGTTCCTGGTCCGTCCTTCGTCCCACGTCCTCGGTCGACGGTGGCCCGGCACTGGCGCGCGGGTTCGCGGACTCTGTGGACCATGGACCAGGAACGGATCACGTACCACGGCCCAAGGACCAGCGACTTACGGCTACGTCGATCTGCAGCGTGCTCTAGCTGGTGTGACGCAGCCATTCGTGTGCCTTTCTCGCCGTCGCGCGCGCGTCCGCCACGCAGTCGGGAATCCCGACACCACGCAGCCCGCTGCCTGTCATGAACAGGCCCGGTGTTCCTTCTAGGATTCCGTCGAGCGCCGCGATGCGCGCCAGATGTCCCACTTCGTGCTGCGCGCTCGCCCGCTCGAACCGATACACGCGGGCGATCAGCGGGTCGCCCGTGATGCCGAGGAGCGGCCGCAGCGCCGCGAGCGCCGTGTCCTGCAACTGCGCGTCGGACTTGCCGAGCGCGTGCTCGTCGCGGGCGCCGCCGAAAAACGCGCGCATCAGGACGGAACCCTCTGGTGCACGGTGCGGCCACTTCGACGACAGCCACGATGCCGCGAGGATCCCGGTCCCTTCCGTGCGCGGGACGACGAAGCCGGAGCCGTTCAACGGATGCGCCACCTCGGACCGCGCGAAGGCGAGGGCGATGGTCGCCGTGGATGCGTACCGGACCTCCTGGCACAACTGGGCGATCGCGGCGTTTTGCTCGCGCAGCAGAGCGGCGGCGACGTACGCCGGCGCGGTGACGATCACGGCGCGGGCCGAGAACGTGTCGCCGCCGAGTGTTTCCGCGCGCGGGGGTGTGAGCGTGACGCGTCGCACGGGCGAGTTCAACCTCAACGCGTCCTGCGGCAGGCGCGCGGCGAGCGCGCGGACCATCTCGCTGAGGCCGCCGGGCAGCGATCGAAACGCCCCGTCAGGCGATGCCGGCTTCGGCGCCTTCGCGAAGGCCGCAAGCAGGCTCCCGTGTGTCCGCTCGGTCTCGACCAGCCGCGGGAACAGCGCCTTGATCGACAGCCGATCGACGTCGCCCGCATGAATGCCCGCAAGCAGCGGTTCGGCCAGGTACGTCGTCGCTTCCTCGCCGAAGCGCCGGCGCATGAACGAGCCGATCGATTCATCGGCGCCGTCGGTACGTCGGGGCACGACGAGCTCGGCAGCCATCCGCATCTTGCCGGCCCAGCTGAAAAGGCGTGTGTTCACGAACGGGCCCACGCGCGTCGGGATGCCGAGCACCGAGCTCGCCGGCAGCGGATGCAGGCACCCGCCGCGCTGGATGAACGCGAGACGCGGCGGCCTGGTCGGGACGAGCCGATCGCCGAGGCCAATCTCCTTGCACAGTGCGATCGCTTCGGGTTTCTGGACGAGGAGGGAATCGGGCCCGCCGTCGATCGTGAACCCGTCCACGTCCTCGCTCACGATCACGCCGCCGGGACGCCCCGTGCGCTCGAGGAGGACGAACGACAGCCCCCGTGCGTGCAGCTCGTACGCCGCGCTCAGCCCCGCGATCCCCCCGCCGACGACGATGGCGTCAAGGGGCATTTGAGATCACCGGCCGGGTGGGTCGGGTGGGGCTGGTGGGCTTGGTGGGCCGGGTAGGGAAATTCGTGTGTGCTATCGACGTGTCTGCCTGATCCGAGCTGCCAGGCCAACGCGACCAACCCGACCCGCCCCGCCAACCCGACCCAGCCGTCCCACCCGACCTACTCGCCCCGCCCGACCCCTCCGTCCACGTCCTCACAGCCTCGCCCTCACGATCTCGGCGAGGGCGGCGATGAACGTGGGCGACGTGTTCAGGGATTCGGTGCGCCGCAGCGTGGCGCCGGCTTCGCGTGCCGCGCGCGCGGCCTGGACGTCGATGTCGAACAAGATCTCGGTGTGGTCGCAGACGAAGCCCACAGGAACGACGAGGAAACTGCGCTCGCCGCCGGAAGCGCGCGACGTGACGAGCTCGCTCAGATCCGGCCCGATCCACGGCTCGGGCGTCCGGCCGGCGCTCTGGTAGGCGATGTCGAACCGGCCGATGCCGGCGCGTTCGGCGACTCCGCGCGCGGTCGCCGCGACTTCCTGGGCGTACACGTCGCCGCCTTCGATGATACGGACCGGCAGACTGTGCGCGGTGAACACGACGGTCTCGCCCGCGCGCGGAACGGCGGCGCGGACGCGCTCGGCGAACGCCTCGAGGAGGAGCGGGTGCGCGTGGTACGAGGTGACCGCATCGAACTTCACGCCGGCCGGCAGCGCGGCGGTCGCGGCGTCGACGTATTTCTGGACGCTGAGCGTCGAAAACTGCGGCGCCATCGGGACGCCGACCACGCGCGTCGCGCCGGCACGGGCGAGATCCTCGAGCGCGTCCTTGATGAACGGCTGCCAGTTGCGCATCCCGACGGCGACGGGCACGCTGCCGAGCCGTGCCCGCAGCGCCTCCGCCTGCGCCATCGTCAAATCGGTCAGCGGTGACCGCCCGCCGATCGCCGCGTAGTTGTGCCGCATCTCCTCGATGAGCTCCGCCGAGGGCGGCCGGCCGCCGCGGACCAACCGGAGGTATTCCGGCATCTCGTCGAGCGAGGCCGGCGTTCCGTGCGCCATCAGGAGAACGGCAGTCATGCCAAGGAGAGGTCCGAGAGGTCCAAGAGGTCCGTCGGACTATGAGATCCGCAGCGTCGGCGCATTACGTTTCAGCGTAGCATTTTTGCGCACCAGACCTGGCCCCCCCGGCCTCTTGGGCCCCTCGGACCTCTCGGACGCTGTGGCTCTATGTGTGCGTTTGCTGGTGGACGTACTGAGCGACGGCCTGGACGTGTTCGACCGGTGTCATCGGCAGGATGCCGTGGCCGAGATTGAAGATGTGGCCGGCGCGGCCGCCGGCGCGCTCCAGGACTTCGTCGGTGGCCGTCGAGGATGCGCTCGAGCGGCGCGAGCAGCAGCGTGGGATCGAGATTGCCCTGGATGGCGCGATCGAACCCGATGCGGCCCCAGGCCTCGTCGAGCGGTGTCCGCCAGTCGGCGCCGATGACGTCGCCGCCGGCCTCGCGCAGTTCGGCGAGGATTGCCCCAGTGCCGACGCCGAAGTGGATCGTCGGCACGCCGAGCGGCGCGAGGCGTTCGAAGATGCGCCGCGTGTGCGGCAGGATGAACTCGCGATAATCGGGCGCGTTCAGGGCGCCGACCCACGAATCGAACACCTGGACCGCGTTCACACCGGCTTCGATCTGCGCGACCAGGTAGTCGCCGATCAGATCCGCGAGCAGGTCGCAGAAGGTGTGCCACGCGGCGGGGTGGCCGTACATCAGCGCCTTGGTGTGCGCGAAGTTGTTCGAGTGGCCGCCCTCGATCGCATACGACGCGAGCGTGAACGGCGCTCCGGCGAAGCCGATGAGCGGCACCCGGCCGGCGAGCTCGCGCTGCACCTGCCTGATCGTGTCGAGCACGTGGCTGAGCGTCTCGCGCGGTTCGAACCGGCGGACGGCCGCCAGGTCGGCTTCGGTGCGCAGCGGCTTTTCGATCGCCGGCCCTTCGCCGGCGACGAAATCGAACGGGATGCCCATCGGCTCGAGCGGCAGCAGCAGATCCGAAAACAGGATCGCCGCATCCACTTCGATGCGACGCACGGGCTGCAGCGTGACCGTCGTCGCCAGGTCGGGCGTGCGGCAGATGTCGAGCAGCGAATGTTTCTGCCGCAGCTCGCGGTACTCGCTCATGTACCGGCCCGCCTGGCGCATGAACCAGACCGGGGTGGCGTCAACCGGCTGGAGGCGGCAGGCTTGAAGGAACCGGGTGGCCCGGTTGGTCAGCGCGTCACCTTCAGGAGGTTGCGCGCGAGACCGACGAGGTCTTCGAGCCAGAGCGGCTTGAACTGCAGCTGGGCGCCCAGCTGGCGCAACTCGGCGGCGACGCTGTCGTCCAGGAAGTAGTCTCCCGTCACAATCGCAACGGGCGTGGGCGACTCTTGCTGATCCGGCATCGTTCGCAGCTGCCGGAGGAAGCCCAGACCATTCATCAGGGGCATCCGCAGATCGAGGATGATAGCGTCCGGATGAGCATTCACCGGCCGCCCGGAGGCCCGACTCGGCATTAAACGCCGTCCGGACCTTGAAACCCTCGAGCGTCAGCATGCGTGCAAACGTCTGCGTCACGCCTTCGTCGTCATCCACGATAAGGATGGTGGACACCGGGGTTCCTGTCTCCACAGTTGACACGTTTTGGTATTCTACTCCCGGCCTGCAGAATGCGGGTACCCTATCCGGCACAAAGGCAACGGGATACGGCGGAAAGACGCAGATTCGTGTTAGACTTGACAGTTTGATAACCTCATCTGATCCAATCGTTTGGAGGCGCTGGCGTTGAGCCCCATCCTCGTGCGACCGGTTCGTGAGCAGCTGGAGCACGACCGCCTAATTCGATTGCTGCAGGTCAAGCTCCGCCGTAAGTACGACGCGGGCATCAACCCGGGCACCGAGCAGAACGTCCCGGTCGGCACCGGCCCCGCTGTGTTGTATCCCGATCTCGTCCTGTGGTCGCTTGAAAAAGGCCATCGCCTCCAAGGCGTCGTCGAGGTGGAGACCGGCGAATCGGTGAATCACCTCGAAGCCCTGGCGCAGTGGACGCATCTCTCGAAGCTTCGCGCGGCATTTCACCTCTACGTGCCCGCGACCATGGTCGATGTCGCGCGGCGCCTGTGCGACGACAACCACGTGGTGGCGAACGAAGTGTGGAGCTATCACACCATCGGCGATCAGGTGCGGTTCACGCTCGTCCATCGCAGCAAGGAAACCGCGCCCGTGCGGGCCGAAGCCCGGCCAGACGCACCGAAGATCCCGACCCCGAAAAAGCCGATCGCCGCCGCCCCGCAAAGCGTCAAGAAAGTCGCCAGGCCGGCCCCCAGGGCGGCGAAGCCCGCCGCGAAAAAAACGAAGCCCGTCGCCAAGGCGCGGAAGCCAGCGAAGGCGCAGAAGCGGAAATAAGTGGCGTTCCTCAAGTTCTCGCGGGACAGACGGGGATACGAGCACTTTGCGATCGTCGAGCCCGGCGTCCCGCGCCGCGGCAAGCCGTCCCGCCAGCGCGTGCTGTTCTGGTTCCGCACGCCGCCGCAGGTAAAAGTCGGCCGCCTCCCGTTTACCGACGATGTGCGGCGCATGATCGAAGCGCAGAACCCGGGCATCCGGTTCGACTGGCCGCGCCTGCTGGCGACGCCGATTCCGCCGCCCGACGTCGAGCACTGGCGCGAGCGCCGGCGGGTGGAGAAGGCGTTCAAGCAGGCGGCGCGCGAAGCAGCAGTAGAAGAAGCCGCAGCCGTGGAAGAAGCCGCGGTGGCAGGCGATCGGCCGATAGCAGGCGAAGAGGAACTAGCCGCCGCAGGAACCTCCGACGGCGATGCGCTCGTCGAAGCAGAGGACGCCGGAGAAGGCGTAGCGGCTGATGAGCCGGCGGCCCAGACCGCGACCGGGTCGGGAACGTCTCAGGTAGGGGCAGCTGCCGGCCATCGGCGCCGCCGTCGAGGTCGCCGGCGCCGGCCGCATCCGTCACAGCCGGGTTCCGCGCCCGCGCAAACGGCGCAAATCACGCCGGCTCCGCCGCCGACCGAAGAGGTATAATTTAGTCGTATGAAACTGCAAACACGCGGTTTTTGGGCCATCGCCGTACGCGTCGCCGCGATCGCAATCGCGGCCGTCGCCGTGTCCGCGCAGGCGCCCGGTCCGGCGCAGCCGGCGCCGGCCCCCGCCTCCGCGCAGGACAAGCCGACCTTCCGGGTGCAGGTCGATCTGGTCACCAACGACGTGGTGATTCGCGACGAGAAGGGCAATTTCATCTCGGACTTGAAGCCCGAGGAATTCCGGGTCTACGAAGACGGCGTGCTGCAGGATCTCGCCTCGCTCACCGTGGTCACCGGCGGCCGCGTGTACAACCCGATGGCGGCCCCCGTGGCCGCGGCGCCCGAAGGCATCATCCTGCCGAAGAAGCGCGCGGTGTCGGACGTGTCAGGCCGCATCTTCCTGTTCTTCGTCGACGACCAGCACCTGCAGTTCGGTAACACCGGCCGTGTCCGCGAGCTGTTCAAGAAGATTTCGAAGGAGCTCGTGCACGAAGGGGATCTGTTCGGCATCGTGTCGAGCGGTCCTTCGTCGATCCAGGTGGACATGACGTACGACCGGTCGCGAATCGACGACACGATCAAGAAGATGACGGGCAACGAGCTCAAGCCGACGGAGATCATCAACGGCGCCGGCGGGCCCGGAGGCCCGAGCGAAATCCGGTACCGCGCGCACGTCGCGTTCTCGACGATGACCGACGCGTTGAAGAACCTCGAGGCCGTGCACAATCGGCGCAAGGCGATCATCTGGGTGAGCGACGGCTACGACTTCGCGCCGTTCAAGGACGCGCGTTACGGCACGATGGATCCCAATTCGCCGTTCGCGCAGAGCGACAGCGCCCGGGCCCGCAACCAGGCCGCGTCGCAGGACGGCGGGCAGCAGAACGATCCGAGCAACGACCCCGACGTCCGCCAGCAGATGCAGCAGGAGCAGTTCGCCGACGCGGATCTCTCGCGCGAACTATACGAGATCACGCAGGCGGCCAACCGCGCCAACACGACCATCTACACGATCGACCCGCGCGGCCTGGTCGGTCCGATGGCCGATCTCGACGAGAACGTCGACCCGCAGCAGTGGAGCGAGTTCGTGCGCAAGAGCCAGGACAGCCTGCGGACGCTGGCCGAAGAAACCGGCGGGCTCGCCGTCGTGAACACGAACGACTTCACGAGAGCGCTGAAGCGCGTGGACGCGGAAACGAGCGACTACTACGTGCTGGGGTACTACTCGAAGAACCCGGACATTCTGAAGCGGCGTCGGTCAGTCGATGTCCGCGTGACCCGGGCGGGTCTCACGGTGTGGGCGCGCAAGGAATACGTGCTGAAGCCCCAGCCGGCGCCCGTGCCGTCTACGAAGCAGTAGCCTTCCTCGGTTTGAGCTCGCCGCGGCGTCCTCGTGTGGCCCTGGCCGGACGCTTGTCGGCGCCGGCGCGTTCGAGCACGGCCTCCCGTGTCCGCGTCACCGCGTAGGACAGATACGTTTCGTCGATATCCGAGCCGACGAAGTTCACACCGAGCCGGGCGCACGCCACGGCGGTGCTGCCGAGCCCCACGAACGGATCCATCGCCAGTTCAATCCGCGACAGCCCGTGGAGGCGCAGGCACTGTTCGGGCAGCCGTGACGGGAACGTCGCCGGATGCGGACGGTCGCGGTCGCGTTTCTGAATCGTTTCGTACGGGATGAACCACGTGTTGCCGCGGCACCGTACGCCGCCGGCCGCGCCGCGCCACCGGCCGATGTTCGACTGATCCTGGTAGGGAACACCGAGCGCGAGGCGATCTAGCCGGGTCGCACCGGCAGGCGTGAAGTGAAACACGAACTCGTGGCAGTCGTTGAGGTACCGATCGCTGTTGATCGGCTTGTAGTGGCCGACGGCCAGGTCGCGTCCGAGGTTCGTGTTCGCGCCGGCCAGTTCCTTCTCGATCGCGATCGATTTCACCCAGTGGATGATGTTCTGGAGCCGCAGGTGCGAGCGCGCGGCCTGCGCGACGTCGAGGGCGGTGAACGGGTCGCTCGGCTTCGAGCCCACGTTCAGGAACAGCGAGCCGTCCGGACGGAGCACCCGCGCCGCCGCCGCGACCCAGGTATGGGTCCACTCCAGGTAGTCGGACTGGGACAGCGTGTCCTCGTACCGGTTGTACCGGATGCCCAGGTTGTAGGGCGGGGAGGTGACGATGACGTCGACACTTTGCGGCGGTAGTTGACGGAAAACGTCAACGCAATCTGACAAAAAGAAGCGGCTGTCGAACCGGCCGCCGGGGACGCGATCGAAGGGTTTGAGCAGGACCGACATTGCCCATCTTTTCGGCCCGGGCACACCCGGGCGTTATGGGCCGTGTCGAAAAACGGCTTTAGGAGGCTTTTCTGTTGAAGGCGAGGGGCGAGACCGTGGCGAGGCGTTCCACCGACACCGTATGGTTCCGCCGGTGTCCGTGACTGCCGCAGGCCTGTCCCTTTTCTTCCACGTACCCGACTTCGCGGCTGGTCGCCACCTCGCGGTACCTGCCGATCACGCATCCGCAAGCCAGCGTTGTGAAGCCGAGAAGGCGAACGAGGCTCATCATACGATTCTCATCGGAGCAAGTTTTGTACCGTATCTCTACCTTGGCGCGCGATCTAACTCGCTAACAAATCTCGCTGTTTTTCGGAGCGGCGTGGGACATCGGAATCGCACCGCCTCCAGATGATTGGATAACGTACGATTGTTTGGATTCCAGTGCGAGATTCCGTGACTCATCGCTTTACGCGCATCGCGCGCATTTTCGGGCTCACCGCGGGTGTGATGTGCTTTTTTTTCCACTCGAACGCCGCTCAACCGATCGACCCGGCCATCCGCGCGGCGCTCGACAGCGTCCGGGCGGACGAACCGCAAGTTGTCGCCGATCAGATCCGGCTCTGTGAAATCCCCGCGCCGCCGTTCCACGAAACGGCTCGCGCCCAGGCCATGAAAACCGCGTTCGAACAGCTCGGCCTGGCGAACGTCCGTGTCGACAAGGCGGGGAATGTCGTCGGCGATCGCCCCGGCGTCCTGCCGCGGCCGCAGCTGGTCGTGGCCGCGCACCTCGATACGGTCTTCCCCGAGGGCACCGACGTCCGAGTGCACCGCAGCGGGACGGTACTGTCAGGCCCGGGCATCGGCGACAACTGCCGGGGCCTTGCCGTGCTGCTGGCCGTGGCCCGGGCGCTCAAGCGGGCCAACGTTCACACCGACGGTCGGGTGACCTTCGTGGCCGACGTGGGCGAAGAAGGCCTCGGCGACCTGCGCGGGATGAAACAGCTGTTCGGCGAGACGATGAAAGGGCGGATCGACCGGTTCCTGGCCATCGACGGAACCGGGCTGTTTCTGGTCAATGCGGCCGTCGGAAGCCGTCGCTACCGCGTGACATTCAAGGGACCGGGCGGCCACAGCTACGCCGCATTCGGAACGGCGAACCCGATTCAGGCGATGGGACGGGCCATCGCCAACATCTCGCAGCTCGAGCCGCCCAGCGCGCCGAATTCGGGGCGGACCACGTTCAACGTGGGCCGCGTGGGCGGAGGCACGTCCGTCAACGCGATTCCGGCCGAGTGCTGGATGGAGCTCGACCTCCGGTCAACCGACGCGGCATCGATCGCTGCTCTCGACGTCAGCGTGCAGCGGGCCGTGGACGAAGCCGTGCGCGAAGAGAACCAGCGCGGCCGCGTCCGCGGGGCGATCTCCTTCGTCCGGGAACTCGTCGGGGACCGTCCGCCGGGGCAGACACCACCGGAGTCCCAGGTCGTCCGCTCGGCGCTTGCCGCGGCCCGGACCCTCGGCCTCACCCTGACGCCGACGGAAAGCTCGACGGACGCGAACATCCCAATCCAGCTGAAAATTCCCGCCATCACCATCGGCACCGGCGGACGCGGGACCGGTACGCATACGGTGGGGGAGACCTTCGACACGACCGACGCGTGGAAGGGGACTCAGTACGCGGTGCTCGTTGCGATCGAGCTCGCTCGGCGGTGAAAGGCGGGCGGGTAGGTCGGGCGGGCGGCGGGTGGTCGGCCAGCGGCCGCACCTAATCGCCCGGCCGTTTGTCCTTCAATTCCCTGAAACGCGCGAGATCTGCGGCCCGCTGGCGTGACGCGACGTTCTTCGCAACGAAGACGCGCACGATGAACATGAGGTGCACTCCGCCCACCACGCCGACTTCGAGCGGAACCGGCTGAGCGAGGATGGCGGGGACGATGTTGAGGAGCGTCGCCAGGATGAAATATGCGGCGAACAACGGGTCCGAACTCGTCCCCTTGAGCGGCGGGCCCAGCGCCATCGCTACATGCTCCCACCCGCGATCGTCGTCCTCCAGAAACACCTGGATGTACCGGCCGATGCGCTCGACGCCCACGTGGAGGCTGAACACGGCCTCGAACGTGATTGAAATGATGAGCAATGGCAGGAAAGTGGCGACGGGCAGCGCCGCCAGCGAGGCGGTCGCAATCGACAGCGCGCCCCAGCCGACCATGCCGGCCACGAATACCCAGATCCGCGCGGTTCCGCGCGAGCGGACCGTGTCGCGCAGGGCCTTGAACTCTTCGAGTGCACGCGGCGTCATGCGTCTCAACGCCTCCTCTACGATTTTGTGATCTCCGGCCGATACACTGAATTACAGAACGCGAACGACGGTCATTTTTACATAACACTTGGCGCAAGAATTGCCTTGTCCTCATGAGATTGTCTGCTAGAATGCCGTTAATCGTGATGAAGAAAACCGGTTTCTGGATCGGAACGCTGGTGCTGGCCGGCGTCCTCGGCGCAGGCGCTGTGCCTGCCGAGGCGGCCGCAGCCAAAAAGAAAACCGCGAAGACGACGACGCAGGCCCGCCGGCTTTACGCGTCGAACACGTCACTGAATCGGCGTGCGAGTTCCGCTCGCGCGCGCGCGGTGGCGCTGGCCCGCGAAATGGCCGTCACCCCGCTGCCACGGTACAAGATGGACGCGAGCGGTGTCATGGTGCCGGATCTGCGCGCCGCCGCCGCGATTGTGTACGACCCGGAAACGAATCAGATTCTCTGGGAAGAGAACTCGGCCAGCCAGCGATCGATCGCGAGCATCACCAAGATGATGACCGCCGTCGTGTTCATGGAAGGCAACCCCGATCTTTCTGACGCCGTCACCGTCGCGCGCAGCGACGTGTTCCAGGCGTCGACGACGCACCTGAAGATGAACGACCGCGTGACGACGGACGATCTGCTGCACCTGCTGCTGATCGCGTCGGACAACGCCGCCGCCCGCGCGCTGGCGCGCGTGTCGCCGCTCGGCTACGACGGTTTCATCGCGCGCATGAACGAGAAGGCCGCGGAACTCGGCCTCGAGACCACGCACTACGCGGACCCCTCCGGCCTGCTGTCGGAGAACGTGTCGTCCGCCTACGATCTGGCGCGCCTCATCACCTACGTGTCGCAAGACGATCGGATCGCGTCGATCATGCGGACGTCCGAGTACACGGTCACCACCGGACGCCGGCCGATCACGTTCCACTCGACCAACCATCTGCTCGGGCGCTCCGACGTCGAGGTGCGCGCGGGCAAGACGGGCTTCATTTCCAAGTCGGGCTACTGCCTCGCCACGCTGCTCCGTCTGCCCGAGAGCACCCAGCAGGTCGCCGTCGTCGTGCTCGGCGCGCGTTCGAACGCCGGCCGCTTCATGGAAACGCAGAATCTCTTCAACTGGATGTCCACAAGGCGGCGGCGGCCGTGTTCGCCACCAGTACGCCCGTCCAGGCGACCCCGTAAGAAAGTTCAAAGTCAAAGTTCAAAGTTGAAAGTAGAGACAGCTACGAGGCTACGCGTAGCCGCGCTGCATTGCCGCGGCGTCGAGCGGCAGCGTCGCGATGGTGTCGACGGCGACGAGGACTGGCCGTGCGGCGTTTCGCGCGTCGTAGGCTTTGAGGTAGCGGTGGCAGGCGTCGCAGCCGTACACGCGGTAGCGGCCGTCCCGCGTGGCGAACGACGTGACGCGCGAGCGCTCGTCGTTCGCGCAGAAGGGGCACGTGAAGGCCGCAAACGGCCACACCGCCGAACAGCGGCCGCAGATCAACTGACGATCCCCGCTCGGTACGATCACCGCGAACTCGGGTTCCCACGCGCAGAACGGGCAGTGCGGGCGACCCCAGGCCGACAGATCCACGCGCTGCGTGAGCACTTCGACCGAGCGCGCGAGGAACGGCCGCAGCGCGAGCACCAGCACCTGCTCGAGGCCCTGCGGGCCCTCAGGCTTGTCGCCGCCCGGCGCCTGACGTCGCGTTGTACCACGCCGAGACGATCGGCTCGAGCGCGTTGCCTTCGCGCGCGAGCGTCGATGATGGCCGTGTAGTCGGCGGGCTCGAGCGCATCGAACCGGCGCAGGATGTCGGCTGTCTGGCGGAGCGTCAGACGGAAGTCGGTCCAGTCGAGCGGGATGTCCCCAAACCGGATCAGCGCGCGGCCGGCCGCCTGCTGATCGCGCAGCCAGCCGTCTTCCGCCGAAATCCACGGCAGCGGCACGCGCGACTGCACGCGGCGCTGCATTTCGACGAGCGCGACCTGCATGTCCACCGCCGAGGCCAGCTCGGGCTGATCGATCTTGATCTGTTTCAGCTCGACGACTTCGCGTGGTTCAGATCGGGGTGGGCGCGCGGGGCGTTCAATCACGGTTTGATTGTACCCCGGGTGCGTTGGGCGTCACGGGTCACAAGGTGCTTCGACGGTCACGGTTTTCAAGGTGCTTTGGCGGCCACGGTTTCCAAAGTGCTTGGGCGGGCACGGTTCACAAGGTGCTTTGGCGGTCAGGGGTTCCAAGGGCTTCGGCGGCCACGGCTTCAAAGGACCGTCCTTTGTGTGATCGCACCCGAGCCCTTTGCGTCGTCCCTACTACAATGTGTTTGTGCGCCAGTCGGTGCTGATGATCGGGTCGGAAGCGGTGCCGTTCGCCAAGACCGGCGGGCTGGCGGACGTGCTGGGTGCGCTGCCGCCGGCGCTCGGCCGCGCTGGGCTGGGACGTCACGGTGGCGCTGCCGCGGTACCGCGGTGTCACGGCCGGCACGCTCGTCGAACGTGTGCCGGTCAGCGTCGGCGGCTTTACGCGCGACGTCGGGCTGTTCGACGCACCGCATGGGCGACGGCGCACGCGCCCTGCTCGTCGAGTGCGCGGACCTGTACGACCGCGAGTCGCTGTACGCAGTCAGGCGGCGATGAATATCCCGACAACGCGCGCCGCTTCGCGGTTCTGGTGCGCGCGGCCCTCGAGTTCGTCGCGCGACGCGGGCCGCGCGCCGTCGATCGTGCACGCCCACGACTGGCAGGCGGGGCTGGCGCCCGTCTACCTGCGCACGCTCTTCGCGTCGCACCCGGTGCTCGGCGGCGTGCCGTCGGTCTTCACGATCCACAACGTCGCGTATCAGGGCGTGTTCGAGCCGGACTGGCTGCCGCGTCTCGATCTCGGCTCGGATCAGCTGGCACTCGATCGCATGGAGTTCTGGGGCCGCATCAGCCTGCTGAAGGGCGGCGTCAACGCCGCGTCGGTCATCACCACGGTGAGCCGGCGCTACGCCGAAGAAATTCAGACGCCGGAATTCGGTTCGGGGCTCGACGGCGTCCTGCGCCACCGGCGCGACCGGCTGTTCGGCATCCTGAACGGCATCGACACGTCGGTGTGGGACGCCGCCAGCGATCCCGCTCTGCCGGCGCCGTACAGCGTCGATCGCCTGGACGGCAAGCTCACGGCGAAGCGCGCCCTGCTGGCTCGCTACGGTCTGCCCGCCGACGAATCGGCCGTCGCGCGCCCGCTCGTCGGGATGATCTCGCGCATGGTCGACCAGAAGGGCTTCGACCTGATTCGCGACGTGGCCGACGATCTCATGCGCCTCGACGCGACGTTCGTCGTGCTCGGCACGGGCGAGTCCCGGCATCAGGACTTGTGGAAGGGGCTCGCCGCGCGTCACCCGTCGCGCGTCGGCGTGTACATCGGGTTCGAAGAAACGCTGGCGCATCTGATCGAAGGCGGCGCCGACATCTTCCTGATGCCGTCCCGGTTCGAGCCCTGCGGCCTGAATCAGATGTACAGCCTTCGGTACGGCACGGTCCCCGTCGTGCGGGCGGTCGGAGGACTGGCCGACACCGTGACGGACTACACGCCGGGCGACCCCCGCTCAACCGGTTTCGTCTTCGAGGAGTACTCGGGAGCCGCGCTGCTGGCCGCGGTGCGCCGCGCGCTGGCGGTTTTTCGCGACAAACCGGCGTGGCGGACCCTCCAGGCAGCCGGGATGCGGCGCGATAACTCGTGGGACCATTCGGCTGGGGAGTACGTCAGAATATATGGGATTGCGAAGGGGCTCGAGGCTAGGGGCTAGGGCTGGGACTGGGGAGACGACAAATGGCAACCGAGAACGTGCAGACCTTTACGGATTCAAACTTCGATACGACCGTCATCAACGCTGCCGGCCCGGTGCTGGTGGACTTCTGGGCGGAGTGGTGCGGCCCGTGCAAACGGCTGGGACCGACGATCGACGCGCTCGCGACCGACTACGCCGGCAAAGTCACCATCGGCAAGCTGAACGTGGACGACAACCCGAACACGGCCTTCAAGTTCCAGATCCGCGGCATCCCGGCCATGCTGGTGTTCAAGGGTGGCCAGGTGGTCGAGCAGATCGTCGGCCTGACGCCGAAAGAGGAGCTCAAGCGGGTCCTCGACAAGCACATCTAATCGCCTGATGCCCACCTCGCGTCACGTCGTCATCATCGGGTCAGGCCCCGCGGGCCTGACCGCCGCCCTCTACACCGCGCGCGCCAACCTGCAGCCTCTGCTCATCGAAGGGGTGGAGGCCGGCGGTCAGCTCATGCTGACCACGCTCGTCGAGAACTTCCCGGGCCACCGCGACGGCATCATGGGCCCGGACCTCATGGGCGAAATGCGCGCGCAGACCGAGAAGTTCGGCGCCGAGATCATCCAGGGCAACGTCGTCCGCGTCGACTTCAGCAGGCGGCCGTTCGTCGTCGCGACGACCGACGCCGAGTACCACGCGGGGGCCGTCATCATCGCGACCGGCGCGTCGGCGAAGCTGCTCGGCCTGCCGTCGGAGCGCACGCTGATGGGCCACGGGGTGTCCACCTGCGCCACCTGCGACGGGTACTTCTTCCGCGGCCACGAGATCGCGGTCGTCGGCGGCGGCGACTCGGCGATGGAAGAAGCGGTGTTCCTGACGAAGTTCGCGAGCAAGGTGACCGTCGTGCACCGCCGCGACACGCTTCCGCGCCTCGAAGATCATGCAGGACAAGGCTCGCGCGAACCCGAAGATCGCGTGGCTGCTCAACACCGAGATCGACGAGATCAAGGATACGGGCAAGGGCGAAGTGACGGGGATGGTCGTGCGGAACACGGCGACCGGCGAGCGGAAGGAAGTGCCGGTCACGGGCGTGTTCGTCGCGATCGGCCACAACCCGAACACGTCGCTCTTCAAAGGCCAGCTCGAGATGGACGACAACGGCTATCTCGTCACGCACGACGGCGCCAAGACGAGCGTCCCCGGCGTCTTCGCGTGCGGCGACGTCCAGGACCACGTGTACCGGCAGGCGATCACGGCCGCCGGGTCCGGCTGCATGGCCGCCCTCGACGCCGAGCGCTACCTCGAGCACATCCCGCACGAGGTCGCCGATAACCGAGGTCGCCAGCTCGTAATCACGAAGACACGAAGCCCACGAAGACTCTAGCTAGTTGTCAATCCAACCACCACCCAGCACGACGTCTCCGTCGTAGAAGACGGCTGCCTGGCCGGGCGTGACGGCGACCTGCGGCGTGTCGAAGACGACCTCGGCGTGCCCGTCGCCAGTCGATCGGACGGTCGCGGGCGCCGCGTGATGACGATGCCGGATCTGGACGCTGGCCGGGCGCGGACCATCGGGCGCCGTGTCGATCCAGTTCACGCCTGACGCGGTGAGCCGCGTGCGCTCGAGCGAAGCCTTCGGCCCGACGATGACGTCGCGGGTCTCGGGCTTGAGCGACAGCACGTACAGCGGCTTGCCGGCCGCACCGGTAGACGAGGACGACAGGCCGAGGCCCTTGCGCTGGCCGACAGTAAACCGGTGAATGCCGCCGTGGCGGCCGAGTACCTGGCCGGACTCGTCGAGGATCGCGCCGCCGGCGGCCGCTGCCGGCGCGTTGCGGCTCACGAAGGCCGCGTAGTCGTGATCCGGGATGAAGCAGATCTCCTGGCTGTCCGGCTTCGCCGCGACCGGGCAGACCGCGCCGGTGCGCCCAGTCGCGGACTTCGTCCTTGCCGCGATCGCCGACAGGAAAGACAGCCCGGGCGAGCTGATCCTGCGACAGCGCGAAAAGGAAGTACGACTGGTCCTTCGACGCATCGACGCCGCGCTTGAGCTCGTACCGGCCGGCCGCCCTCCGCTCGACGCGGGCATAGTGGCCGGTGGCGACGGCGTCGGCGCCGAGACCGCGGGCGCGGTCGAGCAGCGTCGCGAACTTCAGATCGCTGTTGCAGTGGGCGCACGGGAGCGGCGTGCGGCCGGCCGCGTACTCGCTGACGAAGTTGCTGACCACCTGTTCGTTGAACTGCCGCTCGAAGTTCAGGATGTAGTGGGGGATGCTGATCGCGGCCGCGACGCGCCGCGCGTCGTGCAGGTCGTCAATCGAGCAGCAGCTGCCGAACGAGCGCTCGCCGGTGTCGCTCTCCGACGCGTCGTACAGCTGCATCGACAGACCGATGACGTCGTGGCCCTGCTCGACGAGCAGCCCCGCCGCCACCGATGAATCCACCCCGCCCGACATTGCAACCACGATGCGCATGTCAAAAGATCCAAACCACAAAGATCACGACGACCACAAAGAAGAACCAGTTGACGAAGATCCTTCGTGATCTTCGTGCGCTTTGTGGTTCAGTTTTCCTTCATCAGCCGTTGGCGGCCACCGGCTTCCTGGTCAGACCGCGCAGTTTTTCCACCAGGCGCGGCAGGACCTCGATGACGCGATCGACCTCGGCCTCGGTCGAAAACAGGCCGAGGCTGAAGCGCAGCGAGTTCTGCGTGCGGTGAACCGGCAGGCCCATGGCCTTCAGAACGTGCGACGGCTCGAGCGTGCCCGACGAGCACGCCGAGCCGGTCGAGACGGCGATGCCTTCGAGGTCGAGGGCGATCAGCAGGCTCTCGGCCTCGACGCGGTCGAAGCTGATGTTCGTCGTGTTCGGCACCGCGGTTCTGCCGCTCGCCGTTCACGATGGTGCCCGGCACGGACCGCAGGACGCCCTCTTCGAGCCGATCGCGCAACGCGCCGACGCGGCCCGCTTCGCGGTTCAACTTGCCCGCCGCCAGCGCCGCCGCGACGCCCAGTCCGGCCAGCGCCGGCACGTTCTCGGTGCCCGCGCGGCGGTTGCGTTCGTGCTTGCCGCCGGTCTGGTACGGCAGCAGGCGCGTGCCGCGCCTGATCCACAACGCGCCGGCGCCCTTCGGGCCGTTGAACTTGTGCGCGGAGAGCGACAGCAGGTCGACGCCGAGTGCCCGCACGTCGACCGGGATCTTGCCGGCCGACTGCACCGCGTCGGTGTGCATCAGCGCGCCGTGCTCGTGCGCGATGGCCGCCAGCTCAGCCACCGGCTGAATCGTGCCGATCTCGTTGTTGGCGTGCATCACCGAGACGAGCGCCGTGTCGTCGGTCATCACCTCACGCAGCCGGTCCGGCGAGACGACGCCGGACGCATCGAGCGGCAGCAGCGTCGTGCGCCACCCGCGGCGCGCCAGCGCCTTGAGCGTGTTCAGCACCGCCTCGTGTTCGATGGCGCTCGCGATGAGATGACGGCGCTTGCCCGGCTCGAGCGCGTCGGCGGCGCCGCGGATCGCGAAGTTGTCCGACTCGGTGCCGCCGGAGGTGAAGACGATCTCGGACGGATCGGCGCCGATGAGCGCTGCTGCCGCCGACCGCGCGTTGTCGACGGCAGCCTTGGCCTGCTGCCCGAAGAAATGCACGCTCGACGCGTTGCCGAACAGATCCCGGGTCGCGGAGGCCACGGCGTCGGCGGCCTCGGGAGCGAGCGGGGTCGTCGCGTTGTAGTCGAAGTAAATGCGCACCTGGATCTTTTATTCTAGCACTGCCGTAAACATAGGCAACAAAAGGACTAGACAACACAGAAGGGGTTTGCCAGAATGTGGCGACCCTCTGGCGGAGGAGCTACATGTGGAAGCGTGATGAATCGGTCCGGCCTCCGGCCGGGCAGCCTGCGGCTGTGCCGCAACCGGCTGTCACGGCATCGGCCGGCAATGCCCCTCGTCAGGAGGCGGGCCATAACATGGAGAAAGACATCGTGAATATCGGCAAGTCAGTGGTCATCAAGGGCGAGCTGAACGGCAGCGAAGATCTCACCATCGAAGGTCACGTCGAAGGCACGATTCAGCTTCGCGACCACATCCTGACGATTGGCCCGAACGGCCGGATCAAAGCACAGGTGTTCGCGAAGTCGGTCATCGTGCTCGGTGAAGTGACCGGCAACGTCACGGCCAGCGACAAGGTCGAGATCCGCGACGCGGGCTCGGTGGACGGCGACCTCATCGCGCCGCGCGTCGCCATCGCCGAGGGGGCGCACTTCCGCGGCAGCGTGGACATGCAGCGCAAGGGCCCGCAGGCGGCGCCGAAGCCGGCAGTCGTCACCCCCGCGGCCCAGCCCGCCGCGGCAGCCGCACCGGCGCAGCGCGCCGGAGCGTAGCCGCGGCCCGGCCGCGGACGCCTGTCACTCCTGATTGGTATTTGACACTTCGTGGGCCTGCTCGACCGCCTCGCACCTCGTAGCCGTGAAACGGATCCGGCGGCGCTGCAGCCAGCGTCGGACGCCGAGCCTCTGTTTTCAACAAAGGCATTCCGCAAGTTCCTGACGTGCTTCACGGGCCGCGACGCTCCGGTGCTCCTCGACCTCGGTCCCGTCGTCGGCGCGAACATCAGCTTCTTCGGCGAGCAGGTCGGCTGCAAGATCTTCATCGAGGATCTGTTCGCCGAACTCGATCGGCACGTCCGTGCCGGCACGACGGAGGGTTTCACGGAGATGCTGCGGCACCGGTTCCCGCAGGAGTCCGCGTCGGTCGACGGCATCCTGTGCTGGGATCTGATCGACTACCTGGACAAGCCGTCGGCCCAGGTGCTCGCAGACGAATTGTCGCGCGTGCTGAGGCCGGACGGCGCGCTGCTCGGGTTTTTTGCGACTTCCCAGACCAACGACCCCCGCTACACGAAGTACGTCATCGCGGACGAAGGCAATCTCCGGCACCGCAACTATCCGGCGGCGCGTTCGCGGCAGACGATCCTGCTCAATCGCGACATCATCCGCCTGTTTCCGACGCTGCGCGTGTCGGACTCGTTTCTGCTGCAGAACAACCTGCGGGAGATCCTGTTCCGCAAGCCCGCATGAGCGGTTTCGACCTCACCGACGAACAGCGGCTGGTGGAACAGTCGGTTCGCGAGTGGGCCGCCCGTGAGGTCGCCCCGCGAATCCGCCAGCTCGACCGCGATCATCAGTTCGATCGCGAACGTATTCTCGGCGGCATGGCGCAACTCGGACTGCTGGGCATGTGCGTGCCGCAGCAGTACGGCGGCGCCGGGCTCGACTACGTCTGTCTCGGCCTGGCCAGCGAGGAACTCGAGTACGTGGACACGTCGCTCCGCGTCATCCTGTCGGTGCACACTGGGCTCAACTGCCTGTCGCTCCTTACGTGGGGCACCGAGGCGCAGAAACAGCGGTATCTCGTGCCGCAGGCCCAGGGCCGGAAGATCGCCGGGTACGCGCTCACCGAGCCGGGCGCCGGCAGCGATGCGCGCGCCATCCAGACCGCCGCGGTCAGGAACGGCGACCGGTACATCCTCTCCGGCGAGAAGACGTGGATTTCGCTGGCGGATGTCGCCGATCACTTTCTGGTCTTCGCCTGGACGGACGCCGGCAGGAAACAGCAGCGCGACCCCTCCGGCATCAGCGCTTTCATCGTCGAGCGGCAGTTCAAGGGGTTTACGAGCGGGCCGATGAAAGAGAAGTGGGGCATCCTGGCGGGGAACACCGGGTTCTTCACGCTGAACGAGGTCGAGGTCCCCGAGGAGAACATGCTGGGCCGCCCAGGTGAAGGGTTCAAGATTGCGATGTCGGCGCTCGATCAGGGGCGCTACACGGTGGCCGCCGGCGCCACCGGACTGATCCGCGCGTGCCGGGACGCAAGCGTGCGCTACGCAAAGGACCGGAAGGCCTTCGGCGTCGAGATCGCGCAGCACCAGCTCGTGAAAGAGATGATCGCCAAGATGGAGTCCGACTACCAGGCCGCCCGGCTGCTCTGGCTCCGGTCGGGGTGGCTGAAGAACGAGGGGCGGCGCAATACGCGCGAGACGGGCCTGGCCAAGTGGTTCGCCACGGTCGCGTCGGAACGCGCCGCCGGCGACGCCGTACAGGTTCACGGTGCCAACGGCTACTCGGACGAGTATCCTGTAGGGCGGTTCTACCGCAACTGCAAGGGCGCCGTCATCTACGAAGGCAGCGGGAGATCCACGCGATCATGCAGGCCGACTACTTGCTCGGGTACCGCGACGACCGCCCTGCACGGTGCGAACTGCCGGCGTACGGCAGCGAGCGCCATCCGCAGACGACCGATCACTGACGACTGATCATTAATCACCGACCACCATCACCGTCCACTGAGACTGACCGCTGATACTGGCTACTGCCCATGAACTCCGATCTCTCGCTTGAATTCCTCCGCGTCGTCGAGCAGGCCGCGATCGCGTGCGCGCACACCATGGGTCTCGGCGACCGTCACAAGTCCGATCAGGTAGCCGTCGAAGCCATGCGCAAGGTGATGGACAGCGTGCCGATTGACGGTACGATCGTCATCGGTGAGGGCGAACGCGACGAAGCGCCCATGCTCTACATCGGCGAAAAGGTCGGGCAGATCAACGCTCCGGACGAGGGCGGCCGCCGGGCGGAACTCGAAGAAGTGGACATCGCGGTCGATCCGCTCGAAGGCACCAACCTGTGCGCGACGGGCGCGCCGAACGCCATCGCGGTGCTGGCCGCGTCCGAGCGCGGCGGCCTGCTGCATGCGCCCGATCTCTACATGGAAAAGCTGGTCGTCGGGCCGAGCTCGAAGCACGCGGTGCATCTCGACGCGTCGGTCGCCGACAACCTCAACGCGATCGCGAAATGCCTCGGCCGGGAAATGGAGGATCTCGTCGTCGTTGTCCTCGACCGCCCGCGCCACGAGAAGCTCATCGCGGACATCCGCGCGACCGGCGCCCGCATCCGCCTGATCGGAGACGGCGACCTGTCGGCCGGCATCTCGGCCGCGGTGGCGGGCAGCGGCGTGCACGCGGTGATGGGAACCGGCGGCGCGCCGGAGGGCGTGCTGACGGCGGCGGCGATGCGGTGTCTGAACGGCGAGATCTTTGCGCGACTGGTCGTCAGCAAGCAGGAACACGAGGAACGGTGCAGGGCGATGGGCATCACCGACTTCAAGCGCATCTATCGCTCCAGGGATCTGGCGCCCGGCGAGCAGATCGTCTTCGCCGCCACGGGCGTGACCGACGGGACCATCATGCGCGGCGTCCGCTTCTTCGGCGACGGCACCCGCACCAGTTCGGTCATCATGCAGAACACTCCGCACCAGATCCGGTTCATCGACTCCATTCACATCAGCAACAGAAAAGACGCCAAGGTCTACTTCCGGGTCGATTGAGGATGCGTCGTGTCGCCATCGACGCCCGCCGGCCGGACGCTGCCTCGCTCGAGGAAGCGGCGGCCGTCATCAAGGCCGGCGGTATCGTCGCGATGCCCACTGACACGCTGTACGGCCTGGCCGCCGATCCCTTTTCGCCCGCCGCGATCGAGCGTGTCTTTGCCGCGAAGGGCCGCGCCGGCCGAGCGCGCGCTGCCGCTCGTGGCCGCCGACATCGCGCAGGTCGAGGAGCAGCTGGGCGCGCTGAGCCCCGAGGCGCGCCGTCTCGCCGCCGCGTATTGGCCCGGGCCGCTCACGCTCCTGCTGCCCAGGCCTTCGACCATGCCCGGGGAAGTGACCGGGGGCCTCGCGGAAGTGGGCGTGCGCGTGCCCGCCCATGCGGTGGCCCGCGACCTGTGCCGTGCGTGCGGCCGGCCGCTCACGGCAACGAGTGCGAACCCGAGCGGCGCACCGGCATCGGCTGATCCGGACGACGTTGCGCGGACGATGGGCGAGGGCGTGGAGCTCCTTCTCGACGCGGGGCTGACACCCGGCGGGCCGCCGTCCACAATCGTCGAACGTCACCGGCGACGTGGTCCGGCTCGTGCGGCCCGGCGCCATTCCATGGGAACACGTGCAGGCATGCCTCGGCCTCGCGTAGCCGCGCGCGAGCGCGCGGCGCTGGTGGGCCTTGTGGCCGGGCCGAAGCGGCGCCTCGATGCCGAACGCTCGCTCGAGGAACTCGCCGGCCTCGCGCAGGCGGCAGGCGCCGAGGTCGTCCTCCGGGTCCTGCAGGAGCGGCCGAAGCCGGATCCGTCCACCTTTCTCGGATCCGGAAAGATCAAGACGCTCGCCGCGTCGTGCGCCGAAACCCGCACCGATTTCGTCGTCTTCGACAACGAGCTCACGCCTGCGCAACTGCGGCAGATCGAAGCCGAAGTCGATCGCAAGATCATCGATCGCACGCAGCTCATCCTCGACATCTTCGCTCGCCGGGCGCGGACCCGCGAAGGCAAGCTGCAGGTCGAGCTGGCGCAGCTGCAATATCTGCTGCCGCGGCTCGCCGGGTCCGGTACGGCGCTGTCGCGGTTGGGCGGCGGCATCGGCACGAGAGGCCCCGGCGAAACCAAGCTCGAAACCGATCGTCGGCGGATTCGCACGCGCATCCACGCCGTCAGCGAGGACATCGAGCAGGTGCGGCTGCGGCGCGCGCAGCTACGCGAGCGGCGCCACAAGGCGTCGGTGCCGACGGTCGCGCTGGTCGGTTACACAAATGCCGGCAAGACGACGCTCTTCAACGTGCTGACGCACGCGGGCGCGGAGGCGTCGAACGCGCTGTTCGTGACGCTCGATCCGCTCATCCGGCAGGTGCGCCTGCCCGACAGCCGGGCGCTGCTGGTTTCGGACACGGTCGGGTTCATCGACCGGCTGCCGCACGCGTTGGTCGCCGCATTCCGCGCCACGCTCGAGGCTGTCGGCGATGCGGATCTCATCCTTCACGTCATCGACGCATCGGCCGCCGACCGCGAGCGCCGCATGGACGCCGTCCGACAGGTCCTCGAAGAGGTGGGCGCCACCGAGGTGCCGATGATCGAGGTGTACAACAAGTGCGACGCCCTGACCACCGACGAACGGCGGCGGCTGCAGGAGCGGGATCCCGCCGCGCTGTGCATCTCGGCCCGCGACCGGGACGGGGTGGACGATCTGATCGAGACCGTGACGTCGCGTCTCGCGCTCGACGTCAGCCGGATGACGCTGACCTTCGACCCCGACGCACCAGCTGACCGGGAACAGATGGCCCGCCTGTATCGCCACGCGCGTGTCCTGGTCCACGAAACCCGCGATGGATGCGTGTCGATTGTCGCCGACGTGCCGCGGCGGCTGGCGGACCGCTGGCTCTCGGACCACTGATGCCGTGCGGCCTTCAGGTAAGCCGGCGGCGCTGAATCCCCGCACTACGCGGGCGGATGGTACGAGGTAGAATTTCCTCCAATGTCCGTTCGAGCCCTCCGGATGCTCTGTCGCGCTTCCGCGATCGCGCTGGCGATCGTCGTGGGCGCGTGTGCCGCGAAAACTACGACGCCGCTGCCCGCCCCGTCGGCAGCGAAGTTCCCCGAGTTCATTCAGCCGCCCGTGTCCCGCTCGCTGGCGGCCAATCCCGCCGCCGTCACCAGCCAGCAGCGCGGATGGCAGTTCCTGCAGGGCGGCGATCTTCGCAACGCCGAGCGCGAGTTCAAGCTGGCGTTGGCCGTGGCGCCGCAGTTCTACCCGGCCGACACCTCGCTCGGCTATCTCGAGCTGGCCCGCAAGCAGCCGGCTGACGCGCTGCCGCACTTCGAGAAGGCACTGGCGGCCGATGGGCGCGACGTGTCGGCCCTCGTCGGCGGCGGTCTCGCGTTCCTGGCGCTGAACCGCGAGAGCGACGCGCTTTTTGCGTTCGAGTCCGCCACGGCCGTCGATCCGAGCCTGGTCGACATCAAGCGCCGCGTGGAAGTGCTGCGGTTCCGCGGACTCGGACAGGACCTGGCCGCCGCGCGCCAGGCGGCGGCCGATGGCAAGCTGGACGAGGCGGCGCGCGCCTACGCGAGTGCGATTTCGAGCTCGCCCGACAGCCCGTTCCTGTACCGCGAGCTGGCGGTCGTCGAACGGCGGCAGGGCAACACGGAGGCGGCGCTCGCCGACTTCCGCAAGGCGTTGGCCCTCGACCCGACCGACGCCAGTTCGAGCGTCGGCGTCGGCGATCTCCTCGCGGAGAGCGGCGACCTCGAAGGTGCCGAGAAGGCGTATACCGACGCACTGCTCCTCGAGCCGAGCGAAGCCGTGGACGTCAGGCTCGACGCCGTCAGGGCCCAAATCGAGCTGGCGCGCCTGCCGGCCGAGTATCGCGCGATCGAGACGCGCACCGCAGATCACCCGGGGCGATCTGGCGGCGCTCATCGGTGTCCGGCTGGCGCCGCTCGTGCAGGCCGCCCGCCGGCGCGACGCCATCGTCGTCACCGATACGCGCAATCACTGGGCGTCGACGTGGATCATGGCGGTCGCCCGCGCGGGGATTATCGATCCCTACGACAATCACACGTTCCAGCCGCGCTCGCTGCTGCGCCGTACGGATCTTGCGGTGGCCATGAGTCGCCTGCTGTCACGCGTCGCGGCATCGAACCCGGCGCAAGGCCGTGCCTGGGAATCGGCGCGCATCCGGTTCTCCGATCTCTCGCCCGGACACCTGGCGTATCCGGCGGCGTCGATGGCCGTTGCAGCGGGCGTCATGAAGACGGAGGCGGACAACGCCTTCCTGCCGACACAGATCGTCAGCGGCGCGGAAGCCGTCGCCGCGATCGTGCGCGTCGATCAGCTGGCCGGCGCGCCGGCGCCGGCAGGTGTGAACCAGGTGCCCGCAGCCGAGGGGCCGAGATGATCGACCCGGGGCCGTTCACGACGGCCAACCAGATCACGCTCCTGCGCATGCTGCTCATCCCGGCCTTCGTCACGCTCGTCATCTACCACGAGCTGGGCTGGGCGCTCATCGTCTTTGCGACGGCGGGAATCAGCGATGCGGCTGACGGTCTCATCGCGCGGCGGGCAGGGCAGAAGACCAGTCTCGGCGCGTGGCTCGACCCCATGGCCGACAAGCTGCTGCTGGTCAGCACCTTCATCGTGTTGACCGTGCCGGGGCTCGGCCTCACGAACCGTCTGCCGATCTGGCTGACGGCGCTGGTCATCAGCCGCGACGTCGTGATCGTCGTGACCGTGGCGATCGTGAACCTCGCGATCGGGCGCCGGACGTTCAGGCCGTCGATGTTCGGCAAGTTCGCCACCGGCACCTACATCGTGACGGCCGTGATGGCGATGCTCTACAACTACCGCGGCTTCCACTCGCCGATGGTGGACTTGTGCGTGTACGCCTCGCTGGCGATCACGCTCGTGTCCGGCTTCCACTACATCTGGCACGCGGCGCGAATCATCCAGCCCTGAGCCGATCGCGATGTTGCTGACGACCTTTCTCGTCTGGCTGCTCGGCACGCTCCAGGCGCCGCTCCCCGTGAAACAAGCGGTCGTCGAGACCAGCGCCGGCACGTTCATCATCGATCTCGCGCCCGAGCAGGCGCCCGCGATGACGGCCCACTTCATCAAGACGGCCGGCGAGGGCGGATACACGGGGACCATCTTTCACAAGATGATCAAATACGGGATCATCCAGGGCGGCGATCCGCTGACGAAGGATCCCGCCAAGCGGGGTCAGTACGGCACGGGCGGACTGAGCGCGGTGAAGGACGAGCCGCGAGCAGCGACGATGACGCGCGGGTCTGTGGCCGCGGTCACGATCCCCGGGCAAAGCCGACAGCGCGGGCCAGCAGTTCTTCGTGGCCGTGGTCGATCAGCCGGGCCTCGACGGCAAGTACACCGTCTTCGGGCACGTGTCGGAGGGCATCGAGGTCGTCCAGAAGATTTCCGAGACGCCCGTCGACGACAAGGGTGTGGCGACCGCTCGCGTCGAAGTCACGCGCGTCACGATCCGCGACAAACCACCGGAGCCGTTCGTCACAGACACCGCGCAGGACCTGGCGACCTATCGCGCCGTCCTCGACACGAGTGCGGGCCCGATCGCGATCGAGTTCTTTCCGGACAAGGCGCCCGAGCACGTGCGCCAGTTCCTGAGGCTCGGCGCAGGCGGGCGTCTACAACGGGGTGGCCTTTCATCGCGTCGCACCAGGCTTCGTCATTCAGACCGGCGCGATGAACACGCGTTCGGCGCCGCTCACCGAGACGCAGCAGAAGCTGGTCCACAACATGGCGCCGGAGTTCAACGACACCAAGCACGTCAAGGGCATCGTATCGATGGCGCGCGGCGACGCGCCGGACAGCGCGACGACGTCTTTTTTTATCTGCACCGGCGCGGCGACGGCACTCGACGGCCAGTACACGGCATTCGGCCGCGTCGTCAGCGGCATGGAAGCCGTCGAGGCCATCGAGAAGTCGCCGCGGGACGGCGAGACGCCGACGACGAGGATTGACCTGCGAAGCGTGCGGGTGGAGAAGAAACCGTAGCGTCCGGCTTCAGCCGGACGTCCGCCTGAAGGCGGACGCTACGAAGACGCTACGAAGACGGAATGATGCGCGAGACCTTGACCACCTGGCCGACGAGGTATTCGAGCTTGATGGAGTCGCCGGGCTCGAGATTGGAGGCGACCGCTTCGCTGCCGACGCGCGCGACGCTGGTCTGGCCGTCGGGATCCTCGGCGCTGGTGAAGTAGACGTCCATCGACATCTGGCCGTGAATGCTCACCGGCTGGAGTTTCTTCAGGATCCCGTCCCGCGTCCCCTTCAACATAGGTGCGATCATACATCTAGTCATTTGGTCATTTGGTCATCTGGTCATTTTTTGGCAATTTCAAAATTGGTCAGCGATGACCAGATGACTGGATGACCAGATTCTCGAACAGCGGGAGTTCCACGCTGTTCGTGAAGTTGTGCACGCTGACGCCGAGGAGGCGGACGGGGCGGGCGCCCGGCCTCGGTTCTTGCCAGCAGCTGCACGGCGCGTGTGGTGATTTCGCCCTTGTCGCGCGTCGGGCGCCGTCGTCTGACTGCGTGTCACCGTCGTGAAATCCGAGTAACGGACCTTGATCGTCACGGTGCGCGCCAGCAGGGTCCTGCGCGCCAGCCAGTCGGCGGCGTGTGCCGCCATCCCGGCGATCTCCTCGCGAATGGCATCGAGGTCGGTCAGATCCGCGGGGTAGGTGTTCTCGCTGCCGGACGACTTCGCGTCGCGGTGGGGAACGACCGGCCGGTCGTCGATGCCGGCGGCGAGCTGGCGCAGCCAGTCGGCGAGGCTGCCGACGGCTTCGCGCAGCACCTGGCTGTCGGTCGTGCGCACGTCGACGAGGCGCTCGATGCCGCGGGCGCGCAGCTTGCGCGCCGTGACGGGACCGACGCCCCAGAGCGCATCCACCGGCAGCTGCTGCAGGAACGGCTCGACGCGATCGGGGCTGATCACCGTCAGGCCGTCGGGCTTCTTCCAGCCGGAAGCCACCTTGGCGAGGAACTTGTTCGGCGCCACGCCGGCCGACGCCGTCAGCCCCGTCGCTTCGCGGATGCGCGCCTTCAGCCGTTTCGCGACGCGTCGTCGCCAGCGTTTCTCCCCAGGCGTTTTCCGTGACGTCCAGGTACGCCTCGTCGAGCGAGAGCGGTTCGACGAGCGGCGTGACCTCGCGGAAGATCGAGAAGACCGCGTTCGATGCGGCGCGGTACTTCTGAAACTCGGGCCGCACGATGACGAGTGACGGGCACAGGCGGACGGCCCGCGCCATGGACATCGCGGAGCGGACGCCGAACGCGCGCGCTTCGTAGCTCGCGGCGGCGACGACGCCGCGTCCGCCGGGCTGCCCGCCGACGGCCACCGGCCGGCCCTTGAGCGACGGATCGTCGCGCTGCTCGACCGACGCGTAGAACGCGTCCATGTCCACGTGCAGGATGCGCCGCATCGAGATTACAATACAGGATTACGTACGTACAACACAGAGCACGCTGAGCACGCAGAGTATCCATGGGTTTTCACACAGTCATCTCGCGTGCTCTGCGTGCTCTGCGTTGATCGTCGTGGGTTGACGGCCGTCTAATAACATATGCCGCAGTTCATTTACACGATGAAGGGCCTCGGGAAGGTGCATCCTCCCGACGCCAGAGTCCTCGAAGACATCTGGCTGTCGTTTCTTCCCGGCGCGAAGATCGGCGTGCTCGGCCTGAACGGCGCCGGCAAGAGCTCGCTGCTCAAGATCATGGCGGGCGAGGACACGAGCTTCCTCGGCGAGGCGTTCCCGGCCGACGGCATCTCCGTCGGCTTCCTGCACCAGGAACCGCGGCTCAACCCGTCGAAGGACGTGCTCGGCAACGTCGAAGAGGGCGTCGCCGAGACGAAGGCGCTGCTGACGCGCTACGACGAGGTCAACGAGAAGCTCGGCCAGGATCTGTCGCCCGAGGAGATGGAGAAGGTCCTCGACGAGCAGTCGCGCATCCAGGACAAGATCGACGCGAGCAACGCGTGGGACCTCGACTCGCGCCTCGAGCTCGCGATGGACGCGCTGCGCCTGCCGCCGCCGGACGCCGACGTCACGCAAACTCTCGGGCGGCGAGCGCCGCCGCGTCGCGCTGTGCCGGCTGCTGCTGCAGTCGCCCGACCTGCTCCTGCTCGACGAGCCGACGAACCACCTCGACGCCGAATCGGTCGCCTGGCTCGAGCGCTTTCTCAAGGACTATCCCGGCACGGTCGTCGCCGTGACGCACGACCGCTATTTTCTCGACAACGTCGCCGGCTGGATTCTCGAGCTCGATCGCGGCCGCGGGATCCCGTGGGAAGGCAACTACTCGTCCTGGCTCGAGCAGAAGCAGGGCCGCCTCGCGCAGGAAGAGAAGGCCGAGACCAAACGCCAGCAGACGCTGGCGCGCGAGCTCGACTGGATCCGCATGTCGCCGCGCGCCCGGCAGGCCAAGGGCAAGGCGCGCCTGAACGCGTACGAAGACCTGCTGAAGGAAGACACCGCCAAGAAGATCGAGACCGCTGAAATCTACATCGCTCCCGGGCCGCGCCTCGGCGACGTCGTCGTCGAAGCGCGCGGGCTGAAGAAGGGCTACGGCGACAACCTGCTGATCGACGGTCTCGACTTCACGCTGCCGCGCGGCGGCATCGTCGGCGTCATCGGACCGAACGGCGCCGGCAAGACGACGCTGTTCCGGATGATCAACGGGGCGGAGAAGCCGGACGCGGGGACGTTGAAGGTCGGCGAAACTGTGTCCGTCGGCTACGTCGATCAGAGCCGCGACGCGCTGGACGGGAACAAGACCGTCTGGGAGGAGATCTCCGGCGGCAGCGAGGAAATCGAGCTCGGCAAGCGGAAGATCCCGTCGCGCGCCTACGTCTCGTGGTTCAACTTCAAGGGCGGATCGCAGCAGCGAAAGGTCGGGTCGCTGTCGGGCGGCGAGCGCAACCGCGTCCACCTCGCGAAGCTGTTGAAGAAAGGCAGCAACCTGCTGCTGCTCGACGAGCCGACCAACGACCTCGACGTCGACACGCTGCGGGCGCTCGAAGAGGCGCTCCTGGGCTACGCCGGCTGCGCCGTCGTCATCAGCCACGATCGCTGGTTTCTCGATCGCATCGCGACGCACATGCTCGCGTTCGAGGGCGACAGCCAGGTGGTGTGGTTCGAGGGGAACTACCAGGACTACGAAGCCGACCGCAAGCGGCGCCTCGGCGCCGCGGCGGACCAGCCGCACCGCATCAAGTACCGGAAGCTCACGAGAACCTGATGGAATTCTGAACCACAAAGATCACCAAGACACAAAGGCCGGATCGCCTTCGTGATCTTTGTGGCCTTCGTGGTTCATTCGTTCTGCCGCCCGCACGCGGCGGCGCGGTTCGAGCAGCAGCTGACGCTCGCGGGCGTTGCGCGTCAGCGACGCGGCGCGTTCGAATTCGGACCGTGCCTCCGCGTGCCGTCCCAGCTTGAAGAGCAGGTCCCCGCGCACGCTCGGCAGCAGGTGGTACTCCTTGAGCGACGGGTCGGACGCGAGGGCGTCGACGAGCTCGAGCCCCGATGCGGGGCCAAACGCCATCCCGTGCGCGACGGCCCGGTTGAGATCGACAACGGGCGACGGTGAGGTGACGGAGAGCGCGTCGTACAGCCGCGCGATACGCGCCCAGTCTGTTTCCTCCGGCGTCCGCGCCCGCGCATGGCACGCGGCAATCGCAGCCTGAAGCGCATAGGGTCCTGCACCGCCGCCGAGCCGCTCCGCGCGATCGAGGGCCGCAAGGCCGCGCCCGATCAGCACGCGATCCCAGCGCGCGCGGTTCTGGTCGAGCAGCAGGATGGGTTCACCGGCCGGCCCGACGCGAGCCGCCGAGCGCGACGCCTGGATCTCCATCAGCGCCACCAGCCCGTGGACCTCCGGTTCATCGGGCACGAGCCCGGCGAGCACGCGTCCGAGGCGGAGCGCATCCTCGCAGAGCGCCGGGCGCAGCCAGTCCTCGCCCGCGGTGGCGGAATAGCCCTCGTTGAAGATCAGGTAGATCACCTGCAGCACCGACGAGAGCCGCGCCTCGAACTCGGCGCCGCGGGGGACCTCGAACGGGACGCGGGCGGCCGACAGCGTGCGCTTGGCGCGCACGATTCGCTGGGCGATCGTGGATTCCGCGACGAGGTACGCGCGCGCGATTTCTGCCGCCGTCAGGCCCCCGAGCAGCCGGAGCGTGAGAGCTGACGCGCGCCTCGGTGGACAGCACCGGGTGGCAGGACACGAAAACGAGACGCAGTAAATCGTCGCCGATGTCATCGTCCAGCGTCTGCACAGCGGCCTCGAGGGCGGCGGCGCCCGACCCGTCCTGCTGTGCTTCCAGCTCGCGTCCGATCTCCTCGTGCTTGCGCTCGAGCATCTGCCGCCGACGCAGGTGGTCGATGGCGCGATGCTTCGCGGTCGCCATGAGCCAGGCGCCCGGGTTGTCCGGCACGCCCGACTCCGGCCACTGCTTGAGCGCGACAACGAGTGCGTCCTGCGCCAGATCCTCGGCGACGCCAACGTCGCGCACGATGCGGGCGAGGCCGGCGATCAGCCTTGGCGACTCGATGCGCCAGACGGCGTCAATCGCGCGGTGAGTGTCGGCAGCCGTCACGTCTGCCGATCAGACCATCTTCAAACGGGCCGCGCAAGGCCGGCGCAACCTGAACGCTTGCCCCTACGAGGCGAAGAACTCCGTCAAGACGGGGGCGAGCGCGGGAGCCTTGACCATGTGCGTCTGGCCCTCGAGGGTCCGGAACGTCGCGTTGGGCAGCAGCGCCCGCCAGGGCTCTCATCCCGTTTCGTATCCACGCGGGGCTCTTGCCGCCATCCATCGCGAGCGTAAGCACGGCGGCCCCTGCCCAGCGCCCCGCCGCGAACGGCGTGCCCCGCTGGTTTTCCTGGACGATTGTGATGTCGTAGGGCAGCGTGTGCGCGACAGCTTTGAGCTTCGACCACGCCGGCAGGAGCGGCATCATCAGCAGCGCGATGGCCGGCAGGTCCACGAGTCTGAGGAACATCTTCACCGCGTCGCTGCGGCGGTTCTCCGCGACGGCGGCCTTCAGCCGCGCGAGGAAATCCGCCGGCAGCGGCGCGTGAGTATCGTCCACGATGCACGGGCGATTCGTACAGCGCCAGCTTGCTGATCGGCAGGCCGCGGCTGGCTGCTTCGAGCGCGAGGGCGGCGCCGGACGAGACGCCATAGACGAACGCCGACCCCCCGGCTTCCCGGATCAGCGCATCGAGATCCTCGATTTCGCGATCGATCGCATACGGCTTCGTGTCCCCGCTGTCGCCGCGCCCACGGCGGTCGTAGGTGAAAACGGTGAACCGATCCGCGAGCAGCGCCGCCAGCGGCCCGCTCGGCCCGGAGGCGCGGTAGCAGAGCGCGCCGTCCACGATGACGAGCGCCGGGCCGGTCCCCGCCGATCGAACGCGATCGGCGTGCCGTCTTTCGATCGTACGGTGTGCATGGTGGCTCCGCTCCGGTGCTCAGTCTTTTCCCCAGGAGGCGACATCCTCGGCCTCGAACAGCTGCCGGATCTCGAGCTCGACGTCCCCATCCTCGCGGGGCCATCCCTTGACCCACTCGATCGCCTCTTCCCTGGATTTCACCTGGATCATCGTGAATCCCGCGATGAGCTCTTTCGTCTCGGCGAACGGACCGTCCGTCACGGTCGCCTTGCCGCCGGCGATCTTTACACGCGCGCCCTTCGAGCTGGGCTGCAGTCCCGTGCCGTCCAGCACGATACCGACCTTCGCGCCGTCCTCGTGATATTTCATCATCGCATCAAGTAGTGCCTTGCCCGGGCGGACGCCTGCTTCCGTCAACTTGTCCGCCCGGCGAATGACCATGAATCGCATCTGGTGTCTCCTCTAGGTGTTGGTGCGCTTGCGAAATTCGCGCTCGGCGTCCATGACGGCGCGGCCCTCGTCGCTCTTGATCATCGGTTCGAAGTCCGCGGCGTCGAAGACCTGCCGGATCTCGACCTCGGCCGGGCAGCGGAGGAACCACTCGATCGCCTCCTGCTTCGACTTCGCCTGGATCATCCAGAAGCCCGCGATGAGCTCTTTGGTTTCGGCGAAGGGCCCGTCGATGACCGTCCGCTTCCCGTCCGCCCCGATCTTTATCCGCGCGCCTTTCGAGCTCGGCTGGAGCCCGTCGGCGGCCAGCATCACGCCGGCTTTGACGAGCTGTTCGTTGAACTTTCCCATCTCGACGATCAGCTGTTCGGACGGCATGACGCCTGCCTCCGAGTTGTGATCGGCCTTGACCAGCACCATGAATCGCATCGTTCGCTCCTTTGTAATGGCCTCTTCTCAGGCTCTATACATACGTCGAACGAGAGAAGGCAGGATCGACAGGCGAGGGGCAGAGAGCAGAGGGCAAAGGGCAGAGGGCAGAGGGCCAAGGGAGGGCCGCGATCTACCCCTTTGCCCTTTGCCCTGGGTGTTAGAAGCCCGGTATGCCGATCAGGGTGGAGGGGCGCACGGTGCCGGTGGCCACAGCCGAGGCAGCGGCCGCTGCGGGAGTGGCCGTCGGCGTTGACGACGAAGGTGCGCTGATACCGGTCCCGCCCGGCCCGGCTTCCTGCAGCTCTTCGTAGTCCACCAGCGCCAGGTCGTACGCCAAGACGGCCGACACCTCGTTCGCCTTCGCCTGCGCCAGATCGCGCTGCGCCTGGATGACCAGGAAGCTCGTGGACAAGCCCACTTCGAACCGCTTCTGCTCGGCGTCCAGCCGCTGTTCGGCCAGATTCGTGGCGGCCCGCGTGGTCTGCGATGCGCTTGGTGTTCATGTCGATCTTGTAAGCGGCATCGCGAACCTGCTGGATCGCGCGCGCCTGGCTGCCCTTGAGCCGTTCGCCAGCCTGAACGAGCTCGAGTTTGGCGCGGGCGTGGTTGGCTTCCTCGACGCTTTGCCCGAGCGGATACGACAGGCTGACGCCGAACACCCACGTCGGGTAGTTGTGCGTGAAGAGCTGATTCAGCACGGACCCGAAATCGGTGATCTGCCCGGGCCCGACGATGGTGCCCGGGAACCCGCCCGGTGCGCAGCACCTGGGTGCCGCCGAGGCCGCTCGCCGCGTAGCTGGCGTTCAGGCGTACGTCGGGCAGCTTCTGGTTCGCCGGCGTACTTCACGTTGGCGTCTGGCGTTCTCGATGTCTTTCTTCGACCGGGCGATGTCGGTCGCGGCCGCCGAGCGCCCGCCGTCACCGCCGCGTCGACGTCGAGGCTCACCTGAGCGATCGGCGGCGAGTCGATCGGCTCGATCGTCTGGTTCCAGATGCTCAGGTCGGTCGGATCGAAGATGAGCAGGCGCAGGCGGTCTTCGGCCTGGCGGACCAGCGTCTGCGCGATGATCAGCTGCTCCTCGTTGGCCGCGACTTCGGCCTGTGCCGAGACGAGATCGAGCGGCGGCGACTGTCCGACGTCCACCTTGGCCTTGTTGACCCGCGCCAGTTCCTGCGACAGGCCCAGCGTGACCGTCCGCGCGTCCACGTTGGCGAGCGCCGACACAAGCAGCCAGTACGCGCTCCTCGTGTTGGCGGTCGTATGCACGATGCTCTCGCGCAGCCGCGTGTCCGACGATGTCGCGGTTGATGCGGCTGGTGACGAGGTTCTGCCGCGCCGCGTCGATGAACAGATCGCGCACCAGCGGCTGCGAGATGCCGAGCGTCAGGCCGGACGTGACGAGCGGGTCGTAGCTCGAGAGAAAGCTGTTGCTGTTGGTGTGCACGGCGTTGAACGCGACGTTGTAGGTACGTGCCGTACCAGGGGAGCCGCTGGCTCAGCCCGGCGCTCGAGGTGACGGCGTCGTTCTGCGTCGGCTCGGGAATCAGAAAGCTCGAGGGCGGCGAGATCTGGTTGTTGCGGTTGAGGCCCGTGTTGAACGTCGGCCGGAACTGCGCGCTCGCGGCGGCCACACGCGTGTCGCTGATCTGCGGATCGAGACGGTCCGCGTTCAGGTCGACGTTGTGGTCGAGCGCCATCTTGACGGCGTCGTCCACGGTGAGCCGGAGGACGGCCGGCGCGGGCGTCTGCGCGGAGACGGCCGATGCCGCAGCCAGGACAAACGAGAGGGTCGTGCAGCGAATGGTCTGACGCATGGTTACACCTGAGACGGCGCGGTGGCCGCGAGCGAGCCGGCGGGCTCGGTGCGCGCGGCCTTGCGCCCGAAAACGCGATGAGAAAGGTCGTCGAAGAGGGAATAGGCGACCGGTGTCACGACGCAGCGTCAGCACCAGTGCCAGCGACTGGCCGCCGAAGATGACGAAGCCGATGGCGTGGTTGGTGCCCGAGCCGATGCCGCGCGAGACGATGAGCGGGATCATGCCGGCCACGAACGCAAACGTGGTCATCAGGATGGGCCGCAGCCGGTCGCGGCTGGCCTGCACGATCGCCTCGTGCGTGGCGAGGCCCTTCTCCTTGAGCTGGTTGGCGTGATCGATCTGCAGAATCGAGTTCTTCTTCACCACGCCGAACAGCACCAGCAGCCCGAGCGCCGAGAAGATGTTCAGCGACTGCCTGGAAGATGATGATCGACAGGAGCGCGAACGGCAGCGTCAGCGGCAGCGAGAGCAGGATCGTGACCGGATGCAGCCACGATTCGAACTGCGCCGCGAGGATCAGATACATGAAGATCAGCGACAGCGAGAAGGCCAGGATGAAGTTCTGCGCCGCCCGGCCGAGCTCGCGCGACCGCCCCGTGAGGCCGCCGCGATATTCCGGCCCGGCGTTCAGGTTCTTGAACTCGGCCTCCATCGCGTTCTGCACTTCGGCCTGAGACCCTCCGGGCAGCAGGTTCGCGAACACGGTGACCTGGCGCTGCCGCCGCAGGCGGTTGATGTCCGACGGCGCGGAGCCGCGCGAGAACGTCGCCACGTTGTCGAGCGACACGGTCCCGAGGCGAGCCGACGGCACGGTCAGCGAGGCGACGGCCTCCTGGGTGCTGCGGTTCACGGCCTTCGCGCGGAGATGGACCTCGTACTGCTCGCCGCCCTCGTTATACGTCGTCACCTGATCGCCGCCCACCAGGAGGCGCAGGGCCTCGGCCGCGTCGGCAATCTGCACGCCGAGGTCGGCCGCCTTCGGCCGATCGACGCGCACCGACACTTCAGGCTTGCCGGCGTTCAGCGACGTGTCCACGTCGACGACGCCCTTCATCTGGCGGACCCGCGCGACCAGCTGCTTGCTGTAGGTGTCCAGCTTCACCAGGTCGGGGCCGTTGATGATGAACTGGATGTCGGCGTTCTGGTTCCCGCCGCCGCCGATGTTGGCCACCGGCTGCACGGAGATCCGCAGCCCCGTCGTCAGCGGCGGCAGGATGCGGCTCCGGATGTCGTCCATGACCGCGAACTGGTCGCGGCGTCGCTCTTCGATGGGCGTCAGGCGGACGTAGATCGTCGACAGGTTGCGCGTCTTCGGACCGTCGCCGGCGATCTGCACCAGCGTGTACTGCACCTCGGGCGTCTGGCTCCTGATCGCGTTCGTGATCCGGTTCGTGATCACCTCGGTGGACTCGAGGCTCGTGCCCTCGGGCGCCCGCAGGTTGATTTCGAACTCGGACTGGTCGTCGTTCGGCAGGAAGTTCTTGTTGGCGACCATGAACAGCGGCACGCTCGAGCACAGGACCAGCACGGCCACGCCCGCCACGATCGCGCGGTGGCTCATCGCCCACTCGAGCATCCGCGTGTAGAACACGTCGACCGCGTGGAACACGCGCGAGTCCTTCGACGACGCCGCTGCGCCGTGCTTCTTCTTCTCGATCTTCAGGAAGCGCGCCGACAGCATCGGCGTCAGCGTGAAGCTGACGATCAGCGACACCATGATCGCGAACGCCATCGTGAGGCCGAAGCTCTTCATGAACCGGCCGACGATGCCGCCCATGAACGCGACGGGAACGAAAATCGTCGCCAGCGACAGCGTGGTCGCCAGCACGGCGAGGCCGATCTCCTTGGTGCCGTCGATCGCCGCCTGGAACTGGTCTTCGTCCTTCTCCTCGATGAAGCGGTAGATGTTCTCCAGCACGACGATCGCGTCGTCGATCACGATGCCGACCGATAAGCGTCAGCGCCAGCATCGTCAGGATGTCGAGCGTGAAGCCCATGAACCAGATCAGGCCGAACGTGGCGATGATCGACGTCGGGATGGCGATGGCGGAGATGAGCGTCGAGCGCAGGTTCGTCAGGAACAGCAGCACGACGAGCGCCGCGAGGATGCGAGCCGACGATGAGGTGTTCCTCGACGTTGTGGATCGACGCTTCGATGAACTCCGACGTGTCGCGAACGATGCGCAGATCGTAGCCGGGCGGCAGCGCCTTCCTGATTTCCTCGATGCGCTCCTTGGTGTTCTTGGCCACCTCGACGGTGTTCGTGCCGGACTGCCGCCGCACGTTCAGCAGCACCGTGGCGGTGCCGTCGATGTTCGCGATCGGTGTCGGCGTCGGCCATGCCGTCTTCGACCTGCCCGACGTCGGCGATCCTGACCGGATGGGTCTGGTTCGCCTTCACGACGATGTCGTTGAACTCGCCGACGCTCTGGACGCGGCCGCGCGTGCGGAGCGTGACGGACTGCGGGCCCTGGTCCATGCGGCCGCCGGGAATCTCCGCGTTCTGCAGGTTCAGCGCGCGCGAGACGTCGGTGACCGTCACGTTGTAGGCGCGGAGCCGATCCGCATCGAGCGTGATGTTGATCTGGCGGCTGCGGCCGCCGATCGACGAGCACCTGGCCGACGCCTTCGAGGCTCTCGAGCTGCCGGCGGATGACCTTGTCGGCGTACTCGGTGATCTCGCGAACCGGCCGCTTCGACGTCGAGCGCGAGGCTCAGCACGGGAGCAGCGTCGGGATCGAACCGATCCACGCGCGGCTGCTCGATCGTTCTCGGCAGCTGCGGCAGGATGCCGTTGACCTTGTCGCGCACTTCCTGCGCCGCGATGTCGCCGTCCTTCTCGAGCAGGAAGCCGACGGTGACGATCGACACGCCTTCCGACGAGGTCGACCGCAGCTCGTCGATGCCGCTGATCGTGTTGACCGCCTCCTCGATCTTGTCGGTGACCTCGGTCTCGATCTGCTCGGGCGCCGCGCCGGGCTGCACCGTCGTGATCAGAATCGTCGGGATGTCGACCTTCGGGATACCGATCGACGCCGAGCTGGATGAACGAGAACGCGCCGACGACGGTCAGCGAGAGGATGAGGACGGTCGCGAAGACCGGACGTTTGACGCAGAGCTCAGCAAGCCATTGCATGGGACACCTTCACTTCACTTTCACGCCGTCGACGAGCTGGGTGACGTTCGCGGTGGCGACGCGGTCGCCGCGCGTCGAGCCCGCTGGTAATCTCGACCAGCTGGTCGAGCACCTGTCCGGTCGTCACGAGACGCTCTTCGGCGTGGTCGCCGGTGACGACGAACACGCGGCTCGTGCCGGAGACCACGCGCACGGCGGACGCCGGCACGAGGACGGCGTCGACCTTCTTCGGCTGCTCGATCAGCGCCGTCGCGAACATGCCCGGCTTGAGCTCGCCGTTGCTGTTGGGCACGACGGCCTCGACGGTGAGCGCGCGCTGATCCGCGCGGAGCGACGGCGACACGTAGCGCACCTTGCCTTCGAACGTGCGGCCGGCGAACGCGTCCACGGTGAACGACACCGGCTGGCCGACCCTGACGTCCGCGACGAACTGCTCCGGCACCGTCAGCGCGATGCGCAGCGGCATGACGCGGACCACCTGCGCGACCTTCATGCCGCGTGGTGACGTAGTCGCCGGTCGACACCAGCCGCTGCGACGACGACGCCCGAAAACGGCGCGCGCACGACCGTGTCGCTCGCGCGCCTTTCGGGCGAGCGTGACGCGGGCGCGGGCTGCCTGCAGCGCCTGGTACTGCTGCTCGGCGCCGTTCTTCGCGGACTCGAACTGCTGGCGCGCGGCTTCGACCTGGGTCTTGCGCTGGTCGTACTCCGACTGCGAAACGACGCGCTCGGCGAGCAGCTTCTCGATGCGGGCGAACTCCGCCTCGGCGAGCGCGAAGTTGGCGCGCGCGTTTGCGACTTCAGGCACCTTGCTGACGTCGAAGCCCGTCGTGGCCGGCTGGGCAAGGCGCGCCTCGATCTGCGCGGCGTTGGCCTCGGCCTCCTTCACGCTCGCCTCCGTCTCGACCGCCGACAGCCGGATGAGCTCGGCGCCCTGGCTGACGGTCGTGCCGCGTTCCACCGGCGTCGACACGACGCGTCCGCTGGTCTCGGCCGCGACGTCGGCCTGCTCCTCGGCGGTCAGCGTGCCGGTGACGCGAATGAAACGGGCGATGGGCTGTTCCGTCACGGCCACTGGCGACACCGACACGGCGAGCGCCGGCGGCTGGCGATCCTCGCGTCTTGCCGGTCGCGGTGCTGCACGCGGCGCCGGCGAGGGAGCGCAAGAGTGGTGACGAGAACGAAAACGACTGCGCGAGACTGTGCCGCCATGGGACGCTCCTCAGGAAACCTTCTTGCTCGCCGGGATCTCGTCCGGCAGGCAATCAATGTCGACGGATGTGGATTCGAGCGCGATGCCCGACTGCAGGCCGCGCAGCGTGACGTTCAGGACGTCGCGGGCCAGCGTGTCGGCGTTTTCGCCGGGGCCGAGACGATCGCTCAGGCGCATCATCGCGGCGCCCATCAGGCCCATCGTCAGCAGCCGGAAAGCGACGTACGCGTTGACCTGCGGCGGAAAGACACCTGCGTCGATGCAGGTCTGAATCTGGGCGACCAGGTGCGCCTTCATCTCGCGCGCGAACGCGAACCGCTCGTACACCTGGCTGATGCGGGGAACCGAGCGGTCCATGAACATCAGCTCGAAGTACTGCGGGTGCTGGCGGCTGAACTCGTAGAGGCGCCAGAAGATCGTCCGGACCCGGTCGAGCGGCTCGAGCTTGTCGAGCGCGGCGTCCACCACGGCGGCGTTGTCGCGCGCATACAGCAGCCGGAAGCCCTCTTCGGCGAGCGCGTAGAAGATGTCGTCCTTGCTGGGGAAGTAGCCGTAGATGGCGGCGGGGCTGTATTCGATGCGCTCGGCAATCTTGCGAATCGAGACGTTGCCGTAGCCCTCGGCCACGAAGAGCTCGCGGGCCGCATCGAGGATCGCGCGGCTGACGGCCTCGCGATCTCGCTCCTGACGTTCTTTAATACCCATGATGTTGATCTTACACTGAACAGTGTTCAGTCAATCAACATCGTTAGACGCAAAAACGACGTTCAGGGTTTCAGAATGTCTCTAAATCGCTGATAGCAGGGCGATTAGGCCGATCAGGTAGGTTCCGGAGGCGGCCATCAGAGTCACCCCGAAGCCCCAGTTCATCGCGATGAAGATGGCCAGGGTGGCCCCGAGGACCGACAGCGCCCCGTTGATGCCCCAGGCCCAGCTGACCATCTGGGGAGCGCGGGAATGGAGCAGCCGGATGCCTGCGGGCATCGGGATGCCCAGCGCGACGCCAATCGGGGCGAGGGTCAGCGACGGCGATGACGATGCGGGCCGGACGTGAGAACGGGATGGCCCAAGTGAGCAGCGGAGTGGCCGCGGCAACGACGGCCAGACCGATGGCGGCGATGACCACCAGCATGATGGTCGTGGACCGCACGAGCGTCGCGTCGTCCAGCCGCCGGCTCCAGTGCCGCGCCGAGGCCGGTGCCAAGCAGCAGCGAAAACAACGTGACGGTCAGCGAGTAGACCGGGTGTCCGAGCAGCAGCACGAACCGCTGCAGCACCGAGACCTCGATCAGCATGAAGCCCGCGCCGAGCGCGCCGAAATAGAGCAGCCACGAGAACCACCGGCGCGTGCCGCCGACGCCGACCAGCGCGAGCGGTCCGAGGACGAACAGCACGACGAGCGCTGCCGGAAATGCCCATCAGCGTCAACAGCGCGCTCAGGCCGTTGCCGAAGAGCATCGACTTGCCGAACGCGACCTGGAACTGATCCTTCAGCTTCGTGGTGTGAAAGAAGAACGGCCGATCGTCGGTGGTCGGCCGGAGGTCATGCGGGTAGTCGTCCAAGAACTTCTGCCGGTCGGCTGCGAGGATCAGCCGCGGGTAGTCGGCCGTCTCCATGCCGTCCACCCAGTCGGTCGGCATCGGCCGCCGACGGCCTCGCCAGGCACCTGCGGCGCGTACAGCACGTTGAAGCCCAGACGGTTCGACGTCTCCCGCAGCGTGCGGATTTCGTCAGCCGTGAACGGGCTACGCTTCAGCATGAAGGTCTGCACGCGATCGACCTGCACGATGGCGAGCCGCGACTTGACGTCCCAGCCGCGCGACTCGCACGCCGCCTGCGCGAGCGACACGAGGCGAAGGCCGTCGAGCACCCAGCGCGTCATCGTCATGATGCCGTCGTCGGTCAGGTGGTCGAGGTAATCGTTGAACGCCTCGACCGTGTACAGCGTGTTCTCGGTCAGCGTGTACGCGCCGGCGGCGGTCGCGGCCCACGTGTCCACGAGCGACGCCTGGATGACGTCGTACTTGTCGGGCGACCGCCGGACGAAGCTGCGCCCGTCGTCGATCGCGATGTGCACGCGGGGGTGCGTGTAGATGCCGCCCGAGTACTCGCCGAACTGCCCGCGCATGACGTCGTTGGCGATGATCGGGTTGATTTCGACACCGTCGACGTGGCCGGCGCCGAAGACGAGCGCGGACACCAGGTCGCGGCCGCCGCCGGGGCCGATGACCAGCGCCGAGAAGCCGGGCTTCCTGAGCTGATACGCCATGGCGGTCAGCTCGTAGCGCAGGTACTGGACGTTCGACGAAGCCCGGCTCGACGTGGAGGATGGGCGTGGAGGCCGCCGAATCGATGTCCATGTACCGCGTGTCGGGCAACACGCCGGTGTATTTGGGACTCAGCGACCAGTCGCCGTGGGTGCGTTCGTAGACGCCGATTCGGGAAAACGAATTCCACTTGCTGAACAGGACGGTGTCGCCCTGGTGTCCCTTCGTGACGACTACGTCGAAGACCGCGATGCCCGACAGCTGACCTGCGAGCGCCACCGCCATGATCGCGGCGCCGGCGCCGGCAAACCGCGCCCGGCTCGCCGCCGGGGCGAACAGCACAGCTGCGGTCAGCGCGAGCGCCGCCGCCGTCAGGACGACGCCGGGCGCACCGACGCGATCGAGGAGCGGGATCAGGATGAGGCAGCCGGCGGCCGCGCCGAGCAGATCGGATGCGTAGACGGCATTGACGCGCGACGCGAGCCGCGAGATCGCCAGCGTGATGACCAGCCCGCCGGTGAAGAAGGGCAGGGCCGCCAGCGCGTAGATCGTCAGCATCAGCACGAGGTTCTCGCGCGAGTAGTTGAGGCCGACCCGCAGGCGCACCAGCGCGAAAAGCGCGATCAGCGTGAAGACGGCGTAGACGACGGCCTGCCAGGCGAGCAGGGTGTCGGTCGACTGGCGGTCGAGCGCGGCGCCGCACGACGTACGCGAACACACCGCTCGCGCTCAAACCGAACAGCGCGATGGAGATCGCCAGGAACGCGAAGTGGTAATACATGACGACCGAAAAGATTCGCGTCAGCGCGAGCTCGGTCATCAGGAGCGTGCCGGAGGTCAATCCCACGGCGATGAGCTGGCCGCGGGAAACGGGAAGGGAAGAGGACGCCATCTTGCCGCGCGAGTAGTGTACTCCGTATCCTTTCTCAACCGTGCCGTTCCGCTCAACCGTGCCGTTACGCGGCGCTCTCCTCGCAGGCGCCGTCGTCTGGGCGGCAATCATTCCCCTTGCCGCGTTTGCCGCGACGCGGACCGCAGGCACCCCTGCGGCGTACGCGTTCGTGCTCGCGGTCTATTCGACGGGCCGGATCATCTGCCATCAGCTGCCCGTCCGATCGTTCCATCTGTGGGGCGCCGTGCTCCCTGTCTGCGCGCGTTGCACGGGCATCTACGCGGGCGCGGCCGCCGTCGCGCTCGCTGTTTTTCTCGCGCGCCCCGCGCCTGTCCGGACCGGCGCACCGCGTGCGATGCCGTCTGCCAGCACCGCCCGCCGCGTGCTGATCGCCGCCATGGTCCCGACCGCCCTCACACTGATATTCGAATGGACGACGGGCGCGATGCCCGCGAACTGGATTCGCGCGCTCGCCGGGTTTCCGATCGGCGCCGCCGTCGCGTGGATTATTTCAACCGCGAACCGTGAACCGTGAACCGTGAACCCTGAACCTTGAACCCTGAACCGTGCGACGTGAGTGATAAGCTATCCCCCAGTGCCCGCCACGACCGCAGAGCGATCGCAGTCCGGTGGCCTCGTCCTGTTGTGTCTGGCGTCGTGGGTCGTACCCGGCGCGGGTCATCTCTGGCTGGGGCGCCGTCAGAAAGGCCTCGTTTTCCTCGTGGCGTTGCCGCTGATGTTCGCGATCGGCCTCGCACTCGAAGGCCGTCTCTTCCCGTTTCAGCTGGCCGATATGCTCGTCTGCCTCGAGGCCTTCGCTGAACTCGGCATCGGTGCGACGTACTTCGCGGGGTCAGCGCTCGGCCTGGGCGCGGGCGACGTGCGCGCCGTCACTTACGAGTACGGCAACGCGTTCCTGATCGTCGCCGGCCTGCTGAACCTGCTGGTCGTCATCGACGCGTACGACGTCGCGAGAGGCCGGAAGTGAAGAGCCATCTGCTCCTCATGGCGCTGTTTGCGTTCTTCGTGTCGCTCGTGTTCGCGGTGATCGCCAAAGACGACATCCGCGAGCAGGCGCGGCTGGGCGGGATGATGTTCGGCGGCTTCATGCTGGCCGCCGCCGTGCTCGGCTGGTTCATGTATCCGTTCCCTCTCTGACGCGTTCATGTCTTCAGACGTTCTCCTCGTCGAGCGCAACGGGGCGGTCGCGACCGTCACGTTCAACCGCCCCCAGGTCCGCAACGCCCTGAACGCGGAGACGCTGGAGGCGCTCCGCCGAACGATGCTCGATCTCAAGCAAGATGAGGGCGTCCGGGCGGTGATCCTCACGGGCGCCGGTGACAAGGCGTTCGTGGCGGGCGCTGACATCACCGAGCTCGCCGTGCAGACACCCACGAGTGCCCGGGCGTTCGCACTCGCCGGCCAGCACGTGTTCGACATCGTCGAACATCTCGGGAAGCCTGTCATCGCTGCGATCAACGGGTATGCGCTCGGCGGCGGATGCGAGCTCGCGATGGCGTGCACGCTGAGGCTCGCGGCCGACACGGCGACAATCGGTCAGCCGGAGATCCACCTGGGTATCATCCCGGGGTACGCTGGCTCGCAGCGGCTGGCGCGGCTCGTCGGCAAGGGGAAGGCGATGGAACTGCTGCTCACGGGCGCGCCGATCTCCGCCGGTGAGGCGCATCGCGTCGGGCTCGTCAATCGCGTCATCGCGGCCAGCGAGTTGATGAATGAAGCCAGGATGCTGGCGGAGCAGCTGGCCGCGAACGCGCCGCTCGCGACCCGCTACATCATCGACGTCGTGAACCGGGGCCTCGAGATGCCGTTCGCCGAAGCCGCGGAGTACGAGGCGACGCTCTTCGGGCTCGTCTCGGCCACCGACGACATGCGCGAAGGCACGCGGGCGTTCCTCGAGAAGCGCAAGCCCGCTTTCAAGGGACGGTGATGGCCGCTTCATCCTCCGTACGGATGGTCGAAGGGACGCCGGCCGCGCCCGGCCTTCGGGTTGCCATCGTCGTGTCGCGGTATCACGACTTCGTGACGGACCGCCTGCAGTCGGGCGCGCTGGCCGCCCTCGCGTCGCTCGGCGTCGCGGAAGGGGACATCACGGTGGTGAGGGTGCCGGGGGCCTTCGAGATCCCGTCGGCGGCCCAGCACGCGGCCGCCTCCGGCCGTTTCGACGCCGTCGCGTGCCTCGGTTGCCTGATTCGCGGCGAAACGCCGCACTTCGAATACATCAGCGCCGCTGTCGCGCACGGGCTGACATCGGCCGCGTCCGCGACCGGTGTGCCGATGGCCTTCGGCGTGCTCACCACCAACTCGGTCGAGGAAGCGCTCGAACGCGCGGGCGAGGGCAGGAGCAACAAGGGCTGGGAGGCAGCGGCCGCCGCCGTCGAAATGGCGACCGTGATCGCGCGGCTGCGGTCGTGAAAAAAGATCGGCGAAGACGCGGGCGCGAGGCGGCGCTCCAGATTCTGTATCAGTGGGATGTCGGACGCGGCGACGTCAACCGCGCCGTGGAGACGTTCTTCGAGCACCAGTGGCCGGATGCGCAGGCGGCGCCGGACGACGTCCGGACGTTCGCGTCGGCTCTGGCGCGCGATACCGTGGCGCGGCTCGGCGCCGTCGATGCGGTCGTGGCCGAGACGGCGCAGAACTGGCGTCCCGAACGGATGGCGGTGCTCGACCGCCTCATCCTGCGAATGGCCGTCTGCGAGCTGATGCGGGACATCGACACTCCGCCGGCGGTCGTGATCAACGAGGCGCTCGAGCTGGCGCGGACCTTCAGCACCGAGGACGCGGTGAAGTTCATCAACGGCATGCTCGACGCGATCAGAAAGAAGCTCGGCACACGCTCATGACATCGCTCGACGAACAACTGCAGCAACGACGCGCCAACCTGGACGAGCTGGTCAACCTCGGGGTGGACGTCTACCCGCGACGGTTCGACCGGACCCACACGATCTCGGCGCTCGTGGACGCCTACAGCGGCCGCTCGCACGACGAGCTCGGGGCCGAACAGATCCAGACGACCACGAGCGGGCGCATCCTCGGCATCCGATCGTTCGGCAAAGCGAACTTCCTCGTGCTGTCGGACGGCCTCGCGAAAATCCAGATTTACGTGCGCCAGGACGCGATGCCGGCGATCGATTTTCAGACGTTCAAGCTGCTCGACTTCGGCGACTGGATCGGGGTGTCGGGCCGCCTGTTCCGGACCAAGACAAACGAGCTGACGATCTGGGCGTCGAGCGTCCGGTTCCTGGCGAAATGCCTCGTGCCGCTCCCTGAAAAATGGCACGGCCTGACCGACGTCGAAACCCGGTACCGCCAGCGGTACCTGGATCTGATCGTCAACCCCGACTCGCGCCGCGTGTTCGAGACGCGGAGCCGGGTGGTGGCGGCGCTCCGCGAGTTCATGACGGCGCGCGGGTATCTCGAGGTCGAGACGCCCATGATGCAGGCGATCGCGGGCGGCGCGAATGCGCGGCCGTTCCTGACGCACCACAACACGCTCGACATGGAGCTGTTCCTGCGCATCGCGCCCGAGCTGTATCTCAAGCGGCTGACGGTTGGCGGCTTCGAGAAGATCTTCGAAATCAACCGCAACTTCCGGAACGAGGGGATCTCGACCCAGCACAACCCCGAGTTCACCATGATGGAGTTCTACGAGGCGTACGCCGATTACCACACGCTGATGGCCATGACGGAGGAGATGCTCGAGACGGTGGCCAGGAAATGCGCGGGGTCCGACGTCGTCACGTTCGGCGAACACCAGATCTCGCTCAAGGCGCCGTTTGCGCGCCTGTCGCTCCGCGAGGGCGCGCGCGAGGCGGCGTCGCGGCGGTTGCGCCGCGAGATCGCCGACGCCGACTTGCGGGAGCGTGAGAAATCCGCCGCCATTGCGACAGAGCTGGGGCTCGAGGTCAAGCCGGGCGAAGGCGCCGGCCGCATCGCCACGGCAATCTTCGAAGCGCTGTGCGAGGAGCAACTCGTCCAGCCGACGTTCGTCTACGACTTCCCGACCGAAGTGTCGCCGCTGTCGAAGCAGAAGCCGGACGACCCCGATACCGTGGAGCGCTTCGAGCTCTACATCGGCGGCTTCGAGGTGGCGAATGCGTTCAGCGAGCTCAACGACCCTGCCGAGCAGCGCCGCCGTTTCGAGGACCAGCTGAAGGAAAAAGCGCGGGGCGACCTCGAGGCGCACGCGATGGACGAGGACTACATTCGTGCGCTCGAGTACGGCCTGCCGCCGACCGGCGGCGAGGGTGTCGGCGTCGATCGTCTTGTCATGCTGCTCACGAACAGCCCGTCGATCCGCGACGTCATCCTGTTTCCGCTGATGAGGAAGCGAGAACCGTGACCAACGTTCCGTTCGAGCTGCACATCGCGTTCCGGTACCTGCTCGCGAAACGCAAACAGGCGTTCATCTCCGTCATCTCGCTGATTTCAACCGTCGGCGTGGGGGTGGGTGTCGCGGCCGTCGTTATCGCGCTGGCTGTCATGACTGGCCTGCAGCAGGAGCTGCGCGACCGCATTCTCGGATCGAACCCCCACGTGTATGTCTCGAGAGTCGGCGGACTCGACAACTACCGCGCCGAAGTCGGCCGCCTGCGCGAGATGCCGAATGTCGTCGGGGCGGCGCCGGCCGTGCTCGGCCAGGCCCTGATTTCAGCCGGCCGCAACACCAATCCCGTCGAGATCAAAGGTGTGGACCCCGGCCTCGAGCCGACGGTGACCGACGTCCGTCGCGCGATGCAGTCAGGACGCCTCGACGACCTCGTGAACCGCGGTGATGCGATCCCCGGCATCGTGCTCGGGCAGGATCTCGCGGCCTCGCTCGGTGTCGCCGTGGGCGACTCGGTGCAGGTGCTCACCCTCGAGGGGGTGCTCACCCCGATGGGCAACCGCCCGCTGCCCCGGCGGCGGCAGGTCGTCGGCGTTTTCAAGCTCGGTCTCTACGAGTTCGATTCCACGTACGCGTTCGTTGCCCTCGAGGACGCGATGCGCCTGTTCGACAAGACTCAGCCGGACTTCATCCAGCTGCGCGTGGACGATGTGTACCGGGCGCCGCAAGTCGCCGCCGTGGTCAAGGAGCGGCTGGGCGATCAGTACTGGACGGAGGACTGGACGGTGAAGAACAAACCCCTCTTCTCGGCGCTCACGCTCGAGAAGATCGCCGTCTCTCTTGCGGTCGGCCTGATCGTGCTCGTCGCGGCGCTCAACATCGTGGCGACGCTGATTCTCCTGGTCATGGAGAAGCACCGCGACGTGGCGATCCTGAAAACCATGGGCGCGAGCTCGCGCAGTGTGACGGCCATCTTCATGGCCCAGGGACTGCTGATCGGCCTGCTCGGCACGTCGGTCGGCGGCGCGCTGGGGTACGCGCTGTGCTACGTCTTCGATCGCTACCAGATCATTCGGATTCCGATGGACGTCTATCAGGTCTCGCACCTGCCGTTCACGGTGATCCCGCGCGATTTCGCGTTGGTCATCGCCGCCGCCGTGATCATCTGCTTCGTGGCGACGATTTATCCCTCGCGGCAGGCGTCGCGCCTCGATCCCGCGCAGGCCCTCAGGTACGAATGACGGTCCTTCACGACGCGTGTGTTTCGTGGCCTTCGTGTCTTGGTGAGAAGGCGCAGGTGCGGCATGCCGTTTCTTGACGCGCGGGAAATCGTCAAGACGTATGCCGTAGGCGGGCACCGGCTGACGGTGCTGCAGGATCTCGATTTGCAGGTCGAGGCGGGGCAGATGGTGGCGATCGTCGGCGCGTCAGGGGTGGGGAAGAGCACGCTGCTCCACATTCTCGGCGGCCTGGATCGCGTGGACCGCGGTACCGTCACCGTCAGCGGCGCCGAACTGACCTCGTTGCCCGATGCCGCGCTGGTCTCGTTCCGCAATCGGCAGATCGGCTTCGTGTTCCAGTTTCATCACCTGCTGCCGGAGTTCTCGGCGATTGAAAACGCCGAGATGCCGATGCGCATTGCGCGGCTGCCGCTCGCCGAGGCGCGTCCCCGCGCGGAAGCGCTGCTGCGCCGCGTCGGGCTGGGTGAACGCCTCGCGCACACGCCGGGGATGCTGTCGGGAGGCGAGCAGCAGCGAGTGGCCGTGGCGCGCGCGCTGGTGATGCAGCCGGCGGTGCTCCTGGCCGATGAACCGACCGGGGACCTCGACGAGCAATCGGCCGACTCCCTGCATGCCCTCCTGCGCGAGATGCACCAGGCCTTCGGGCTCACGTCGGTCATCGCCACGCACAACCCGCGGCTCGCGGCGGCGTGCGACCGCGTCCTGCGTCTCGAGGGCGGGCGCCTCGTGCCCGCCTCCTGAGCAGCGAACCGCGCGACCACGCCTGAGCGTCCTACAGTGTGGGGCGGGAACCCTAAGCCTGGCAGAGACTTATCACGAACGTCGCGTGTGCTGCGAGGCAGCAATGCCGTATAATGTGGTGACATTGACCGTGACCCCAACACCATCGGCTTTTACGTAGGGACGCTGGATGTTCGAAAGGTATACCGAACGTGCCCGCCGCGTGCTCTTCTTTGCGCGGTACGAGGCCAGCCAGCTTGGCAGCAACTCTATTGAGACCGAACACCTCCTGCTCGGACTGATTCGGGAAGGAAAGGGTCTCACCAGCCGGATCTTCGCCCGCTCGCATCTGTCCCTCGAGAACATCCGCAAGGAAATCGAAGGCCGGACCGTGTTCCGCGAGAAGGTGTCGACCTCGGTGGAGATGCCGTTCAGCGCGGAAACCAAGCGCGTTCTGCAGTTTGCCGCCGAGGAAGCGGATCGGCTGCTGCACAACTACATCGGGACCGAGCACCTGCTGCTGGGCATCCTCCGCGAAGAGCGGTCGGTCGCGGCGTCCATCCTCATGGAAAAGGGGATGCGCCTGAACACTGTCCGCGAGGACATCGTCCAGCTGCTGAACGAAAAGACCACGCTGACACGCGTCAAGGAAACGCCGCTCCTCGCCGAGTTCAGCCGCGACCTGACCGAGTCGGCGATGAAGAACCAGCTCGATCCGCTGGTCGGACGCGAGCACGAGCTCGAGCGCGTCCAGCAGGTGCTATGCCGGCGGACGAAGAACAACGCCGTTCTCATCGGCGAGCCCGGCGTCGGGAAGACCGCCATCGTCGAAGGCCTGGCGCAGAAGATCGTCTACGGTGACGTGCCGCACTTCCTGGCCGACAAGCGCATCCTCGCGCTGGACATCTCGCTCATCGTCGCGGGCACGAAGTATCGCGGTCAGTTCGAAGAGCGCCTCAAGGCGATCATGAAGGAGCTGACCGACAACCCGAACATCATCGTGTTCATCGACGAGCTGCACACGCTGGTGGGCGCAGGCTCGGCCGAAGGCTCGCTCGACGCGGCCAACATCCTCAAGCCGGCGCTGTCGCGCGGCGAAATCCGCTGCATCGGCGCGACGACGCCCGCCGAGTACCGGAAATACATCGAGAAGGACCGTTCGCTCGAGCGCCGCTTCCAGGCGATCAAGGTGGACCCGCCCGGCGAGCGCGAGACGATCGAAATCCTGCTGGGCGTGAAGGACCGCTACGAGTCGTTCCACCACGTCGAGTACACGCGCGAAGCGATTGAAGCGGCTGTGTACCAGTCCAACCGCTACATCACGGACCGGTTCCTGCCCGACAAGGCCATCGACCTGGTGGACGAGGCCGGCGCCCGGGCCAAGCTGAAAGAGGCCGGGTACAGCGAAGAGTTCGGCGAGATCAACAAGAGCATCCGCATCGCCGTCGAGCAGATGGAAAGCGCGGTCTCGCAGAAGGACTTCGAGAAGGCGCAGTTCTACCGCGAACAGGAAGTCACGGCGCGGGAGAACCTCCAGTTCGTTCGCGAGAAGTTCGACGTCAAGTCGTCCGCCCGCAAGGTCGTGGTCGGCAAGGCCGAAATCGACGAAGTCGTGTCGAAGTGGACCGGCGTCCCGATGGCCTCGATCAACCAGGACGAAGGCGACAAGCTGCTGCGCATGGAAGGCGAGCTGCATCGCCGCGTCATCTCCCAGGACAAGGCGATCTCCGCCATCGCGCGGGCGATTCGCCGCTCGCGCGCGGGCCTGAAGAACCCCGCGCGTCCGGTCGGAAGCTTCGTGTTCCTCGGCCCGACCGGCGTCGGCAAGACGGAGCTCGCGCGCGCGCTCGCGAACTTCCTCTTCGGCAGCGACCACGCGCTCATCCGCTTCGACATGTCGGAGTACATGGAGAAGCACTCCGTCAGCAAGCTGATCGGATCGCCGCCCGGGTATGTCGGACACGAAGAGGGCGGTCAGCTCACCGAAAAGGTGAAGCGGAACCCGTACTCCGTGGTGCTGCTCGACGAGATCGAGAAGGCGCACCCGGACATCTTCAACATCCTGCTGCAGGTGTTCGAGGACGGCCACCTGACCGACGGGCTCGGGAACCGCGTCAACTTCAAGAACACGATCATCATCATGACGTCGAACATCGGCGCTCGCTTCATCCAGAAGAAGAGCTCGATGGGGTTCCAGACGTCGGACACCGGGGAAATCGCCAAGAGCGTCACCGACATGGTGCTCGGCGAGGTGAAGCGCACGTTCAATCCCGAATTCATCAACCGCATCGACGAGATCATCGTCTTCGAGGCGCTCGGCGACGACGACCTGCGGCGCATCATGGCCCTGCTCGTCACGCAGCTGAACGAGAACCTGACCGACCGCAAGCTGATGATCTCGCTGTCGCCCGAGGTGGTGGACTGGATTATCGAGATCACGTGCAAGGACCGGTCGTACGGCGCCCGCCCGCTGCGCCGCGCCATCCAGCGCTACGTCGAAGATCCGCTGTCGGAAGAGCTCATTCGGGGCCACCTCCACGGCGGCGAAATCGACGTCTACCTCGAGGCGGGGGCGCTGGCCTACCGGCCCTCAGGCGAGCTGGCAGCCGGGCGCAAGCTGGCCTAGCCAGCGCGCTCGGCGCGATTCCACCCGCCCAGGGCTCCGGCCGCCGGCTACCGTCCGGCGTCTAAAAACCAGTAGAGTAAGAGGTTCACGCGTTCGCCTGTGTTGGAAGCTTCTTGATGTTCAAGCGTGTCGCGACTCTGGCAGGGCTGGCAGTCGTCCTCGGAGCCGCCCCGGTTCGGGCGCAGGTGTCTCTACCGGCACCGCCTCCGCCCCCATCGTCGTCTCCGCGCGGCGTCTCCCGCCGCCCCGGTCGCCGAGCCCGTTAAATTCTGTGGCCAGGATGTGCCGCCGCCGGCGGCCCTTCCGCCGGCCAATTCTCCGCCCGTCGTCTACCTGTATCGGGCCGTGCTTCGAGGCCCAGGGCGGGGCCTCCGTCATCGAGCCCGAGACGTACCTCTATTACATCCAGCTCAAGCCCAGCCAGCCGTCCCAGGGTAACTGGACGCCCTACAACGAAGAGACCGAAAAGGTCATCCGCGAAGACTTCCTCCGGCTCTGGAACACCAACTTTCTGGACAACCTGTCGATTGAGAAGGAGGAATACACCTTCTCGAACGGAGTCGTCGGCGAGCTCGATTACCTATCACATGGAGGAGCGGCAGCGCGTCAAGATCGTCGACTACGTCGGATCGAAAGCGATTGAGACGTCGAAGATCGACGAGGCGCTGAAGATGGCGATGGCGGAAATCCGCCTCGACACCTTCATCGACCCGGCGCTCGTGCGGAAGGTGTCCGGCATCGTGCGCGACATGCTGAAGGACAAGGGTTTCCAGAGCGCCGAGGTCACGCCCGGAGATCGTGCCGATGCCGGGCGGGCCGAAGCTCGTGCACCTCACCTTCCACATGTCCGAGGGGCCGAAGGTCAAGATCAAGAAGATCGAGTTCACCGGCAACAAGGTCTTCACCACGAGCCAGCTCAAAAAGAAGATGAAGGAGAACCGGGAAGTCTGGATGTTCTCGTTCATCAACGGCCGCGGCGTGTTCCAGGAAACCAAGTTCGACGCGGACGCCGACAAGATCACCGAGTTCTATCGCGAGAACGGCTACATCCGCGCCAACGTCGGCGTGCCCGAGCAGAAGTTCATCAGCGACTCCGCGGACGGGAAGACGCGCTGGATCGAGCTGCGCATCCCGATCACCGAGGGCCGCCGATACAAGGTCGGCGAGGTCGAGTTCACCGGCAACACGATCATCAAGACCGAGTACCTGAAGCCGCTCTTCAAGCTGAACACCGGCGACTTCTACAACGAGAAGAACGTCCGCAAGGGCATGGAGAAGGCGCGCGAGGTGTACGGCGGCGGCGGCTACTGGGAGTTCACGGGCTTCCCCGATTACAAGTTCCACGACGACCCGAATCCGGCGGAGGCGCAGGCGCCCCAGGCGCTCGCGGCGCCGGTCGAGCCGGGCCCCGCGATCGTGGACGTCACGATGCGCCTGCAGGAAGGGCAGCAGTACTTCGTCAACCGCATCACGTTCGTCGGCAACTCGACGACGCACGACACCGTGATCCGGCGGCAGATGCGGCTGGCCGAGGACGGCGTCTTCAACACCGAGGCGCTGAAGTCGAGCATCAAGCTGGTGAATCAGCTCGGGTACTTCAAGCCGCTCGAGGGCGGCAAGGACGTCGACGTCCAGAAGACGCCGAACGAGACGAACAAGGTGGACGTGCGGGTCAAGCTCGAGGAGCAGAACCGCAACCAGCTGACCTTCGGCGCCGGCGTGTCGCAGTACGAGGGGTTCTTCGGGCAGTTGTCGTTCCAGACGTCCAACTTCATGGGACGCGGCGAGAGCTTCACCGTGTCGCTGCAGGCGGGATCGCTCGCGCAGAACTACACGGTCGGGTTCACCGAACCGTTCCTGTTCGACCGGAACATGACGGGCGGCGTCCAGGTCTTCAAGCAGGAAATCCACTACATCAACCAGTTCACGCAGAATACGACCGGCACGACGCTGACGTTCGGCTACCCGCTCGGCAACTTCACGCGGTTCTTCGCCAACTACAGCTACCAGCACGTGCACGTCAGCGAGCTCAACACCATCTACACGGACCCGACGCTGCTGCGTCGCAACCCGTTCCTGCAGGATTCGCTGCTCATCGGGCAGGGCGGCGAGCGCGTCATCAGCAAGATCACGCCGAGCATCGTGCACAACACGGTGGACAACCCGATCTTCCCGACGTCGGGCCGGCGCTTCACGGCGTCGATCGAACTCGCCGGGCTCGGCGGCAACACCAACTTCTACAAGCCGAGCCTCGAGGGCGTGTATTTCTGGAAGCAGAACCCGCGCATGTCGCTCGGGATGCGCGGCCAGTTGGAATACATCCACCAGTTCACCGGCTCGGTGCCGCTGCCGATTTTCGAGAAGCTGTTCCTGGGCGGCGAGTACAGCGTGCGCGGCTTCGACATCCGCAGCATCGGGCCGTCGGATCCGTTCACCGGCCTCGTGCTCGGCGGCAACAAGAGCCTGCTCTTCAACATCGAGCAGGGGTTCACGATTGCCGGCCCGGTTCGCGCGATCCTGTTCTACGACGCCGGCCAGGTGCGGAACACCGGCGAGCGGTTCTCGTTCTGGGAGGACACCAGGATCCCGGTGGTCGCCGCCCGGCGTCATCCTGGTGGATCCCAACCAGCCCATCACGCTCGTCGACCCGAACGCGCCGGGGCCGCAGTTCACGACCATCGGGCAGCACAGCGCGTTCAAGACGTCCACGGGCGTCGAGATCCGCTTCTTCATGCCCGTGCTCAACGTGCCGTTCCGGCTGATCTTCTACGCAGATCCGCAGCGCTGGGGCGTCCGCGACAACAACCTGCAGCCGCAGCAGGCGTATGGATTCCGTTTTGCCGTCGGATCGACCTTCTAGCCGAGGAACTGCATGCATCGATTCTCCGCCCGTGTCCCTGCGTCCGGCGTCGCTCTCCTGTCTGTCGTCGCCCTCGCGACGGGCGCCTGCAGCAACAACCCGGTCCTCCCGACGAACCCGATCACGGGCGTGCCGGTCACGGACAGCTTCTCGGGCACGCTGTCGAAGAACGGGGCCTTCACGCACGCGTTCTCGATCGCCAGCCTGGGGTCGATTACGGCCGCGATCATCGGGCTGGCGCCGAACACCGTCCCAGATCGTCGGCCTGCAGCTGGGCGTGTGGAACGGCACCTCCTGCACGGCGTCGTCCTCGACCGACGTGGCCACGACGGGCAGCAGCATCACGCTGACGGCGTCGTCGGCCGGCAGTCGTGTGCGTGCGGCTTTACGACGTCGGTTTCATCGACGATCCGGTTCTCTATCAGCTTCAGGTCGTACACCCGTGATCTGGGGTAAAATCGCAGCTTCCGTTCACGAAAGGACTGAAACGCAATGAAAGGTTCTGCCATAGCCGCGTCGCTCGCCGTGGTGCTGAGCGCCGCTCCTGTATTCGCCCAGGCCCCCGCCGGCCAGGCCAGGCCGGCCGCTCCGGCCCCGGCGCCCGCCCGCGGCGGCACAGCCGGCGCCGCCCCCGCCGCCGTCGGCCCCGTTCCCGGCCGGCGCCAAGCTCGCTGTCGTCAACCTCCAGCAGATTGCCAACCTGTCGGGCGAGGGCAAGATCTCGACCGCCAAGGTCCAGGCGCTGATGCAGAAGAAGCAGGCCGAGGCGCAGGCCAAGAGCAAGGCGCTGGCCGACGCACAGGCGAAGCTGCAGACGAGCGGCGCCATCCTGAGCGACGCGGCGCGTGCCCAGCTCGAAAAAGACATCGAGCGCATGAACGTCGAGGGGCAGCGCTTCCAGCAGGACGCGCAGGCCGAAATCAACGAGCTGTCGCAGCAGCTGCAGGGCGAGTTCCAGCAGAAGCTGTTCCCGGTGCTCGACCAGCTGATCAAGGAGCACGACCTGCATGTGCTCCTGAGCGCCACCGATGCGGGCGTGGTCGCCGCGAACCCGGGCGTCGATCTCACGCTCGAGGCCGTCAAGAAGCTCGACGCGATCGCCCAGGCGTCCAAATCCGCCGCGCCTGCGGCGGCTGCCCCGCGGCCCGCCGCGCCGGCTCCCGCGCCCGCCACCCCCAAGCCGTAGGGTGGGCGGACGCTCGGACGTAGAACGCGGAACCTCGGACGGAAACGTCAGTTTGACGTCTGACGTTTTGCGTTCTACGTTATCAGCGCCTTGATCAACATCAACGCCCTCGTCGACCGCCTCTGCTACCGGTACCCGTCCACGCTGGTTGACGCGATCGTCGAGCACGACGCCGGCCGCCGGCTCGTCGCCGTCAAGAACGTCACCGTCAACGAAGAGTTCTTCCAGGGCCACTTTCCGGGCACGCCGCTGATGCCGGCGGTGCTGATGCTCGAGTCGTGGTCGCAGGTGGCCGCCGTCCTGCTGCTGCACCGCGAAGACGGCGCGCCGAACGCCCGCGTGTACGTCCGCGGCTTCAACGACGCCAAGTTCCGGCGCCCGATCGTGCCGGGCGATCGGCTCAGGCTGGAGATTTCGCTCGGCCGGCGCCGCGCGCCGCTCGCCCGCGCGCAGGCGGCCGCGTACGTGGGCGATCAGGTGGTGGCGGAGGCCGAGCTGCTGCTGGGGCTCGTGCCAGACCGCACGCAAATCGACGCGACGGCGATCGTGCATCCCGACGCCCACGTCGGGCAGGGCACGACGATCGGGCCGCACGCCGTGATCGGCGCTCACGTGCGCATCGGCGCCAACTGCGCGATTGGCGCGTCGGCGGTCGTGGACGGGTGGACCGACATCGGCGACGAAACCGAGATCTTCCCGTTCGCCTCGATCGGGCTCATTCCGCAGGACCTGAAGTTCAAGGGCGAGCCGACGCGGCTCTCGATCGGCCGGCGCAACATCTTCCGCGAGTTCGTGACGATCAACCGCGGCACGCGCGGCGGCGGCGGCGTCACCGAAATCGGCGACCGCAACGTCTTCATGGCGTACGTGCACGTCGCGCACGACTGCCACGTCGGACACGACACCATTTTCGGACCGCACGCGACGCTCGGCGGCCACGTGACCGTCGAGGATTTCGCCAACATCAGCGCCGGCTCGGCCGTGCACCAGTTCTGCCGCGTCGGCCGCCACGGGTTCATCGGCGGCTACTCGGTCGTCACCAAGGACGCGCTGCCGTTTGCCCGGACGGTCGGCAGCCGTCCCGCGCGCATCTTCGGCGTGAACACGATCGGCCTCGAGCGGCGGGGGCTGAAGCCCGACGTCATCGAGAAGCTGAAGCGATCGTTCCGGTACCTGCTCCAGTCCAAGCTGAACACGACGAAGGCGCTGCAGCAGATCAAGCGGGACCGATCGCTGTCGTGCGACGAAGTCGAATACCTGGTCGACTTCATCCGCACGTCGCAGCGCGGCGTCGTGCTGCGCCGTGCATCGCGGCGCGCGGAAGAAGTGCTGGCCGATGAATAGATGCGCCTCGGACTCATCGCCGGTAACGGGCGGTTCCCGTTCCTCGTCCTCGAGGCCGCGCGCGCGGCCGGCCACGACGTGACCGTCGTCGCGGCGAAGGAAGAGACGTTCCCCGAACTGACCGACGCGGCGAAGCGGACCGGCAGCGAGATTCACTGGGTCTCGCTGGGCCAGCTCGGCACCTGCATCAGCCTGCTGAAGAATGCGGGCGTCTCGCACGCGGTCATGGCCGGCCAGGTCAAGCACACGAAGATCTTTTCCATGGGCATCACGCCGGACTGGACGATGGCGAAGGTGCTTGGCAAGCTGATGTCGCGGAACACGGACGGCGTCATCGGCGCCGTCGCGGGCGTCCTGCGCGAAAACGGCATCGAGCTGATGGACTCCACCGCGCTCCTCACGCCGCTGCTCGCGGCTCCCGGCGTGCTGACGACCCGGGCGCCGACCGAGGAAGAGCAGAAGGACCTGGCGTTCGGCTACCGGATCGCGGACCAGATTGCAGGGCTCGACGTCGGCCAGACCGTCGCGGTGAAGCACCAGGCCGTCGTGGCCGTCGAGGCGATGGAGGGCACCGACGAAGTGATTGCCCGCGCGGGGCATCTTGCCGGACCGGGCGTCTGCCATCATCAAGGTCGCGAAGCCGAAGCAGGACATGCGGTTCGACGTGCCGGTCATCGGCTTCGCGACGATGCAGGCCATGCGCGTGGCCGGGGCCGCCGTGCTCTCGATCGACGCCGGGAAGACCCTCGTCCTCGACCGCGAGGCCGTGCTGGCGTCGGCCAACGAAGCGAAGATCGCGATCGTGGGACGGCCCCTCTGCTTGCGTGATCATCGTGGCTTCGTGATGAGTCGTCGCTTCTAATCAACAATGTCGCTTCGAATTGCCGTCGTCGGTGTCGGGCACCTGGGCAAGCATCACGCCCGCATTCTCTCGTCCATGCCCGGCGTGGAGCTCGTCGCCGTCGTGGACACGAACAAGGCGCGCGCCGGGGAAATTGCGTCGGCGAACCACACCGCGCCGCTGACCGACGCGCGCGAGCTGGCGGGGAAGGTGGACGCCGTCACGATCGCCGTGCCCACGGAGATTCACCGCGACATCGCGCTGCCGTTTCTGTCCGCGGGCGTGTCGGTGCTGGTCGAGAAGCCGATGGCGAGGAGCCTCGCCGAAGCCGACGACATGATCGCGGCGGCGGCGAAGACCGGCGCCGCGCCTCGCGGTCGGCCACACCGAGCGGTTCAATCCCGCGGTCGCCGTGGCGCGCCCGCTGGTGGCCAACCCGCGGTTCATCGAAGTGCACCGGCTGGGCGTGTTCCCCGAGCGGAGCCTGGACATCGACGTCGTGTTCGACCTGATGATTCACGATCTCGACGTCGTGCTGTCGCTGGTCGATTCGGACGTCGAGTCGATTGACGCCGTCGGCGTGCCCGTCCTGACGGGCCGCGTGGACATCGCCAACGTGCGCGTCCGGTTCAAGAACGGCTGCCTCGCGAACCTGACGGCCAGCCGCATCAGCCGCGACCGGGTGCGGAAGATCCGGTTCTTCCAGCCGTCCGCGTATCTGTCGATCGATTACGCCGCGCAGAAGGTGGAGATGTACAAGCTGGTGACCGGCGGCGGGTTCCCGTCGATTCAAGGCGGCGACGTGCCGGTCACGAACGAAGAGCCGCTCGTCCGCGAGCTGTCCGACTTCGTCGACGCCGTCGTGTCGGGGCGCGCGCCGCTCGTCACGGGCGAGCAGGGCCGCCGCGCGCTCGCCGTGGCGCAGGCAGATCACCGATAAGATAGCGCAGTGCAACCACGAGCACGAAGACACGAAGTCCGAGATTCGATGTCTTCGTGGTTTCGGACTCGTGGCGACTCGAATGTACTCAGATCTCAACGACTTCATCACTGACCTCGATCGCCGGAAGCTGCTGGCGCGCATCGCCGAGCCGGTGAGCCCCGATCTCGAGATCGCGGCGGTCACCGATCGCGCGTGCAAGTCCGGCGGCGGCGGGCCGGCGCTGCTGTTCGAGAAGCCCGCGGGCTTCAGCATGCCGGTGGCGTCGAATGTGTTCGGCTCCCTCGAGCGCATGTGCCTGGCGCTCGGCGTCGAGACGCTCGACGATCTCGGCCGCGAGATCGACGCAGCTCATGACGCCGCCGATGCCCGAAGGGCATCATGGACGCGCTGAAGCTCATGCCGCTCGTCAACCGGCTGAGCGATCTGATGCCGAAGACCGTATCGGACGCGCCGTGCCAGGAAATCGTCCGCAAGGACGGCACCCTCGACGACCTGCCGATCCTCACGTGCTGGCCGCAGGACGGCGGACGGTTCATCACGCTGCCGCTCGTCTTCACGAAGGATCCCGAAACCGGGATGCGCAACATCGGCACGTACCGGATGCAGGTGTTCGACGGGCGCACCACCGGCATGCACTGGCAGCGCCACAAAGGCGGCGCGCAGCATCACCGGATCGCGGAGCGCCTGGGCCGGCGGCTCGAGGTGGCCGTCGCGCTCAGCCCGGAACCCGTGCTCACGTATTGCGCGACGGCTCCGATGCCCGAAGGCCTCGACGAGCTGCTGCTCGGCGGATTCCTCGCCCGGCGGCGCATCGAGATGGTCAAGTGCGTGACCGTCGATCTCGAGGTGCCCGCGAGCGCGCACATCGTGCTCGAGGGGTACGTCGAGCCCGGCGAGCGCCGCCGCGAGGGCCCGTTCGGCGACCACACGGGCTTCTATTCGCAGCCCGACGACTACCCGGTGTTCCACCTGACCTGCGTGACGCAGCGAAAGAAGCCGACCTACCTGACGACGATCGTCGGCATTCCCCCGATGGAGGACTACTATCTCGGGCTCGCGAGCGAGCGCATCTTCCTCCCGCTGATTCGCAAGACCGTGCCGGAGATCGTGGACATGCACTTCCCGGCCGAGGGCATCTTCCACAACCTCGTCATCATCTCGATCGACAAGCGCTACCCGGGGCACGCCCGCAAGATCATGCACGCGTGCTGGGGCCTCGGCCAGCTGATGTTCTCGAAGGCGATCGTCGATCGTGGACAAGGACGTCAACGTTCACGACGTCAGCGAAGTCGCCTGGATCGTCGGCACGCACGTCGATCCGCTGCGCGACGTGCAGATGACGAAGGGCCCCGTGGACGATCTGGACGATGCCGCCGAGCTGCCGGCGTATGGCGGCAAGATGGGCATCGATGCGACGCGGAAGTGGGCGTCGGAGGGCTACACGCGGACCTGGCCGGCGCGCATCGCGACGTCCGAGGCGGCGGGGCGGAAGGCCGCCGAAATCTGGTCGCGGGTGAAAGGAAGGTGAGTGTGGACTCTGACTTCTCCAGGATGCCGACGGTGCAGTTGCCTCGTCCGTCGCGCGTCGGGCTCGTCGTGGGAGTCGCGATCCTGATCGTCGTGTTCCTGATCGCCGGGCCGTTTCGAACCGTGCCGGCCGGCAACGTCGGCGTGAAGGATTTCTTCGGCAGCGTGTCGTCGTCCACGCTTTCGCCGGGCATCGGTATCGTGCTGCCGATGACCAGTGTCGTGCGGATGTCAATCCAGACGCAGGAAATCAAGGAAGTCGCGGAGGTCCCATCGCAGGAGGGCCTGATTCTCTCGCTCGAGACGTCGCTGCTGTTCCAGCTGGATCCCGCCAAGGCCGTGGAGATCTACCGGACGGTCGGCGCGGACTACATCGGGACGATCGTCGAGCCGCAGTTCCGGTCCGCCATTCGCGAAATCACCGCGTCGTACGAAGCGAAAGCGCTCTACTCGGCCGAGCGCGAGAAGATCGCCGGCGAAATCTTCGGCCTCTTCAAACGCATCGCAGGCGAGCGCGGCATCATCGTCCAGCAGGTGCTGCTTCGGAAGATTGGCCTGCCGCCGGTCGTCGCCAATGCGATTCAGGAAAAGCTGCGGCGCGAGCAGGAAGCCGAGCAGATGAAGTTCGTGCTGCAGAAGGAGCAGCAGGAAGCCGAGCGCAAGCGCATAGAAGCCCAGGGCGTCGCCGATTTCCAGCGTATTGTCGCGCAGGGCATCAGCCCCCAGCTGCTCGAGTGGAAGGGCATCGAGGCGACCGAGAAGCTGGCCACCAGCAGCAATGCGAAAGTGGTGGTCATCGGCAACTCGAAGAACGGGCTGCCCCTGATTCTGGGGGCCGACAAGTAAGGCCGGAGTGCTCGAACAGGAGTGCGCTATGCGCCGGGTCATGTTTCTGGTGCTGGCCGTCGTGGTTCTCTGGGTCGGGATTCGCGCGGTCGCGCAGGAACCGCGATCCTTCCCGCACACGAAGCCGAGAGGCCGGGCGACGATCGAGTACCGGGACGATGTCATTCAGGTTGTCGCCTCCTACGACTACTCCCAGCGGAATCATGCCCTGCGCTGGGTGTTAATCGACCTCGCCCTCTGGACGACCAGCCGGCGCATGATCCTCGAGCGGGACAATCTGACGCTCCAGACGCCCTCGGGAAGCCGGATGATGCTCGCGGCTCAACGCCGATTTCTCGAAGACAGTTCCCAGGTCGCCTACGTGAGGCAGAACGCCGCGATCTGGAGACGCCAGCTCAACACGTATCTCAGTCCCTCCGCGCGGCTCGAGCGCCTGCAGTTTCTCGCCCTGCCGGGAGAAGGCCTGGCCGTCGATACGGCGCTGCTGGACAACGATCGCGTGACGATCGGCGAGGTGTTCTTCGAGATGCCTTCCGGAGAGTGGGAGACCGGCACGTACGCGCTCGTGCTCAACCACCCGCTCGCGCACGCCAGGCTGCCGGTCACGCTCGAGTAGCGCGCGCTTCGCTCCCGGGGTTGTTGCCGGGGCAGGCGGTGCCATAAAATCGTGGTTCGCGGTGAAGCGCCGCGTCCACCCACACATGCCCGTTTCCGACACCGATCTGTCGACCCTCGCCGCCTCGCACGACATCATCACCCTCGGCATGGCGGCCGATGCCGTGCGCCGCGAGCGCCACGGCGTCCGGACGACCTTCGTGCGGGTCGCCGAGGTGTCCGCCGAGGTCGGTGCGCCGCTGTCGTGGCCGGCGGTCGCCGGCGAGGTCCGGATCGTCGGCGTGCCCGAGTCGCGCGCCGCGGCGCTCGCCCGCGTCCGCGAGGTCGTCGCGGCAGCGAAGGGCGTGCCGGTGTCCGCGTTTTCCCTCGACGATCTCGAACAGCTCGCGTCGCGTGAACAGATTACGCTGCGCCTCCTGCTGGAAGACCTCCACGCCGCCGGCCTCGATCTCGTGGCCGAGGCCCCGTTCGACCGCCTTCAGGATCCCCGGCGATCGATCGAGGAGGTCAACATCGGTGGGCTCGCGCTGGGCCGCCTGACCATCCACCAACTCTCCACGGCCGATTCCCTGACGCTGTTCAGGCAGGTGGCCGAGCTGCAGCGGATCGTCGCTGTCATACGGGCATTTGCGCCCCTGCCGCGCCGCGTCAATCCGGCTGTGCCCGACAACCGGGTACGACGACGTGAAGCGCGTGGCGCTCGCGCGTCTGACGGTCCAGAACATCCCGTCAATCCAGGTGGACTGGGCGCTCTACGGGCCCAAGCTTGCGCAGGTGGCGCTGACCGTCGGCGCCGACGACGTGGATGCCGTATCGGCGGATGAAGATACCGGACAGGGCCGCCGCCGTTCGCCGCTCGAGGAAATCCGCCGCAATATCCAGGCGGCCAGCCAGCAACCGGTCGAACGGAACGGGCGCTTCGAGACGCTGGATCGATGATGGTCCGTCTCGGCGCGGTGGGGTACCTCAACGCGCGTCCGCTCGTGTACGGTCTCGACCGCTCGCTGCGATTCCTGCTGCGCTTCGACGTGCCGTCCACCTGCGCGTCGCTCCTTCACGACGGTGCGATCGACCTCGGACTGATTCCCTCCATCGAGTACCTGCGGGGACGGCCCGTATGCCATCGTGCCCGACCTCGCCATCGCCTCGCGCGGACCGGTGGCGTCGGTCGCTGCTGTTTACGTCGAAACCGATGGCCGACGTCCGGTCGATCGCGATGGACGTCAGCTCGCGCACGTCGGTCGCGCTGGTGCGCGTCCTGTGCGCGCGGCTGTTCAAAATCAGCCCCGCGATAGAACCGGCAGGGCCGGATTTGTCGCAGATGCTGGGACGGTGTGACGCCGCCCTGATCATCGGCGACAACGCGCTGTTTCAGCCGAAGGTCGAGCACAAGCTGCCGGTCGAGGTGATAGATCTCGGCAGCGCCTGGACGGACCTGACCGGTCTGCCATTCGTCTATGCCTTCTGGGCCGGCCGGCCGGGCGCTGCTCGAGCCGGGGGACGTCGAAGCGTTGCAGCGGGCACGGGACGCGGGCGTGGCGGCGTCCGACGAGGTCGCCTGCGCGTACCTGAGGGACACGCCGGGCCGGCAGGCGGTCGGGATGCGCTACCTGCGCGAGAATATCAAGTACCATTTAGGCGCCGAGGAACAGGCGGGCCTGGAGCTGTTCTATCGGTATGCGGCGGAAATCGACGTGGCGCCGACCTCGGAGGGCCTCCGGTTTTTCTGATGCCAGCGAACCCGGCCAACATCACGCGGCTCGTGGAGAAAGTGCAGGCAGGCGCCCGGCTGGACGCGGCCGAGGCGCTCGACCTCTATCGCTCGGCGCCGACGCCGGTCCTCGGCGGCCTCGCCGACGGCATTCGCGCCCGCAAACACCCCGAAGGGCTCGTCACCTACATCATCGACCGCAACGTCAACTACACGAACGTCTGCGTGGCGAAGTGCAACTTCTGCGCGTTCTACCGCCCCGTCGGATCGCCGGACGGCTACGTGCTCGGCTTCGACGAGCTGTTCCGTAAGATCGACGAAACGATTGCGGTCGGCGGCGTGCAGCTGCTGCTGCAGGGCGGGCACAATCCAGACCTGCCGATGTCGTGGTACGAGGACCTGTTCCGGGCGGTCAAGGAACGGTATCCGTCGTTCAAGCTCCACGCGCTGTCGCCGCCCGAAGTCATTCACCTCTCGCGCCTCACCCAGCTGCCCGTGCCCGTCGTGATCGACAGGCTGATCGCGGCGGGGCTCGACAGCATTCCCGGCGGCGGCGCTGAAATCCTCGTCGATCGCGTGCGCAAGCTCCTGCACTGCTACACCAAAGCGACGGCTGACGAATGGCTGGATGTGATGCGGCACGCCCATCGCGCGGGCCTGCGCACCACGGCGACGATGATGTACGGCACCGTGGAGACCGACGAGGAGCGCATCGAGCACATGATGCGGCTTCGCGATCTGCAGGACGAAACCGGCGGGTTCACGGCGTTCATCACGTGGAGCTATCAGCCGGATCACACCGAGCTGTCCGGCACCGAGGCCACGGGCGTCGATTACCTGCGCACGCTCGCGATCGCGCGGATCGTGCTCGACAACTTCGACAACCTGCAGGCCTCGTGGGTGACGCAGGGCGGGAAAGTCGGACAGTTGAGCCTCGCGTACGGCGCGAACGACATGGGCAGCGTGATGATCGAAGAGAACGTCGTCAGGGCCGCCGGCGCGAGCTACTGCATGGACGAGCTCGAGATCGTCCGCAACATCGAGGACGCCGGCTTCGCGGCGAAGCGCCGCAACATGCACTACGAGGTGCTCGGCGACCCGATTTTCCGCGAACGCGACGTGCCGCGGATGCTGGAGCTTGCCACCGCGCGCGAGGCGGGTGACACGCACGTGCCCGAAGAGCTGCGCTTCTATCCTGCCCGGAGCCGCGCCGGGAAGGCCGCGAGGCCCTAACTGATTCGCTATCACGCCGCCTGGGTTGTACCCATCGACGGGCGGCCCGTTCGCGATGGGTGGGTCACGGTCGATCGCGGCCGCATCCTCGCGACCGGCCACCGCACCGCGCCGGACGACGTTCACGAGGTGGACCTCGGCCAGGTGGCCGTAATGCCCGGCCTTGTGAACGCGCACACACACCTCGAGCTGTCGTACCTGCGCGATCAGGTCGCGCCGGCCACGGAGTTCGTCACGTGGATTCGCGGCCTGCTCGCCGCGCGGCGGCAGCCGGCCGATGCCGGGAGCCCCGAGATCCTCGCGGCGGTCAACCGCGCCGTGGCTGAAGCGGTGGCGTGCGGGACCGCCGTGGTCGGTGATATCAGCAACACGCTCGCGAGTTTCGCGCCGCTGGCGTGCAGTCCGCTGGCAGCCGTCGTGTTCTACGAGATCGTCAAGTTCAACGCGCCCGATCCCGAAGCCGTCGTCGAACGCGCCCGTGCGGGAGATCGCGGCGCTGACGCCGTCGGCCATGGTCAGGGCCAGCCTGGCGGCGCACGCGCCGTACTCAGTTGCGCCGCTGGTATTCCGCGCGATCCGCAAGGATGTCGACCGCGATGCGTTCGCGCCGTGCAGCGTGCACTTGTCGGAGTCGGCGGAAGAGACGGAATTCATTCGGACCGCCGGCGGGCCGTGGCGCACGCTGCTCGAAGAACTCGGATCCTGGGATCCCGCGTGGACGGCCCCGGGCGGCAGCCCCGTGCAGTATCTGGACGAGAACGGCTTTCTCGACGCGCACGTGCTGGCGGTGCACGGCGTGCAGATGTCGCCGGACGATCTCGCGCGCCTCGCGTCGCGCGGCACCACGCTCGTCACCTGTCCGCGCAGCAACGGGCACACGGGCGCGGGCGTGCCGCCAATCGAGGACTTCTACAGGTCCGGTGTGCGCGTGGCCATCGGCACCGACAGCCTGGCGAGCACGCCGGACTTGAGCGTGTTCGCCGAGGTGGCGACGCTGCATGCGCTCGCGCCGTCAGTGCCGCCGTCGGCCCTGCTCGAGAGCGCCACGCGGCAGGGTGCGCGCGCGCTCGGCTTCGACGCCGACTTCGGCACGATTGAGGCGGGGAAGCGGGCACGGCTGCTGGCCGTCGACCTCCCGTCGCGGACCGACGATGTGGAAGAATACCTGGTGTCGGGCGTGCAGCCCGGACAGATCCACTGGCTCGAATGATGTTCACGCGCCTCCGTACCTACTTATCGTTCGTCAGGTTCAGCCACTCGGTGTTCGCGCTGCCGTTCGCGTTGGCGGGCGCGCTCCTGGCCTCGCGGCAGGCGCCGATCACGGCGGGCACGCTGGGCTGGATTCTCGCGGCCATGGTGTCGGCCCGCAGCGCGGCCATGGGATTCAACCGGGTCGTGGATGCGCGGATGGACGCGCTCAACCCGCGAACCTCCAACCGGGAATTGCCGCGCGGCGCGATGTCGATGCGCGAAGCCGCGCTGTTTGTCGTGGTCGCGTCGATCGCGTTCGCCTACTCGTCGTGGCGTCTGAGCCCCCTGTGCTTCACGCTGTCGCCGGTGGCGCTGGCGATTGTGTTCTGGTACTCGCTGGCCAAGCGGTACACGACCTGGACGCAGATGTTTCTGGGGCTGGCGATGGCCGTGGCGCCGGTGGGCGGGTGGCTCGCCGTTGGCGGGCGCGGCGGCTGGGAGCCGTGGCTGCTGGCGCTGGCGATCGGCACGTGGGTCGGAGGATTCGACGTCCTCTATGCGTGCCAGGACGTGGACTTCGATCGCGCGCACGGCCTTCGATCGATTCCCGTGCGGTTCGGCGTCGCCGGCTCGCTCGCCATCTCGCGCGGCATGCACGTCGTCACCGTTGCGTGCCTGCTCGCGCTGCCGCTGGTGACGCCGCTGCCGGCGTGGTACGAGCTCGGCGTCGTCGCTGGTTGCTGCGCTGCTGGTGTACGAACAGTCACTCGTCAGCGCTGACGACCTCTCGCAGGTCAAGCGCGCATTCGACATGAACGGATACGTCGGCATCCTGTATCTGATTGTCCTGGCGGTGGCGGTCTATGGCGGGTGAGCCGCATCGTTCGGTTGCGCTGGCCGTGACGGGGGCGAGCGGGGCGCTCTACGCCGTCAGAACGCTGGCCGAGCTCCTCTCGCGGGGCGTTCACGTGGAGCTGGTCGTGTCCGACTACGGACGCCGGCTCCTGCGCGACGAACTCGGCGAAGGCGCATCGGTGGATCGGCTGATGGAGTATCTCGCGACGAAGTACGGCCCGCAGGTGAACGCGGGCGCGTTCACGCTCCACAGCAACCGCGATCTCGGGGCGACGATCGCCAGCGGCAGCCAGGGATGCACGGCCATGATCGTCGTGCCGTGCTCGATGAAGACGCTGGCCGGCATCGCCCACGGCCTCTCGCGGAATCTCGTCGAGCGCGCCGCGGACGTAATGCTCAAGGAGCACCGGCCCCTCGTGATTGTCCCGCGCGAGACGCCGATGAGCCTCCCGGCGTTGCGCAACATGGTGCTGTGCGCCGAAGCCGGCGCGATGGTGCTGCCGGCGATGCCGGCCTTCTATCAGTTGCCGAAGACGCTCGACGACCTCGCCGACTTCATGGCTGGAAAGATCCTGAGCGCGGTCGGCTTCGAGCACCAGCTTTACCCCGTTTGGACCGGCCAGGTCGGGTCCTGATCACTTTCACAGCAACCGTGCCGGTCCGGACGACGGTTTGTCTTCGTGCTTCTTCGCGCCTTCGTGATGTACAGCCGTATCAATTCAGCTACCAGGTTTCTCAAAGAGGGCTGTGATCGACGTTTCGAAAAAGCCGGACCGCATCGCGGGGATGTTCGACGCGATCGCGCCGCGCTACGATTTCCTCAATCACCTCCTGAGCGTCGGCATCGACCGTCATTGGCGGAACCGGGCGATTCGATCGCTCCGCCTGACCGGCCGGGAGCGCGTGCTCGATCTGTGCACCGGCACGGCCGACCTCGCCATCGCGGCCAGACAGGCGCGGCCACCGGCGGCGCGCGTGGTCGGCGTCGATTTCGCCGGCGCCATGCTGGCGATTGGCGCGCAGAAGGTCCGCCGGGCCTCGTTGGGCGGGATTGTGCTGGCCAGAGGCGACGCGATGCACATTCCGGTCGCCGACGCGTCGGTGGACGCCGTCACGATCGCGTTCGGCATCCGCAATGTCGAGAATCCGCAAATGGCGTTGGGCGACGTGTTGCGCGTGCTCAGGCCGGGGGGCCGGCTCGTCGTGCTGGAGTTCGCCATTCCCACCACTCCGCTGGTCAGAACGGTCTACCTGTCATATTTCCGTCACATACTGCCCCGCATCGGCCGCGCCGTTTCGCGGCACGATGCGGCGTACGGCTACCTGCCGGCGTCGGTCGGCGCGTTCGCGTCGCCCGATGCATTCACAACTCTTCTACGGAATGTTGGATTTCGTGACGTGTCGGCCGACCCAATGACGTTTGGCAGCGTCTATCTGTATACGGCCCGCAGGGGCTAGAGGCTGGGGGCCAGGGCTGGCAGGCCTGATATGCCTCCATGCCCCGGCCTCCAACCTCTGGCCCCAAGCCCCCGCTGTTATACTGACTTAACTACCTGATGTACTTCGAGATCGACGACTATCGTCCCGACATCACGCCCGTCGGACGCGCGATTTCCTGGCGCGAGGGCGTTCTTCTCTCGATCATCTTCCACCTCGTTGTCGTCATCCTCATCCTGGTGTTCCCGAAACTGTTTCCGTTCGACGCCAAGGCCGCGCAGGCCCGCGCCGCGCTGCTGCAGGCAAAACAGCCGGACGACACGCGTTTCGTTTTCATTCAGCCGCGCAACGATCTCGCGGCGCTGAAGCCGCCGCCGAAGGCGCCCAATTCTGACAAGGACCGCGTGGCGCGCGCGCCTGAGCGCGCGCCGAACCCGACGAACCCGCTCCCGTACTCGCGCGGCAACACGCCGGAGCGCGTGGAGGCGCCCCCGCCGCCGGCTCCGGCGCGAGGCCAGGGTCCCGCGCCCGAACCGCAGCAGGGGCAGCAGGCGCAGAACGACGCCCGGGTGCCCCTGCCCGAATCGCAGTCCGCGATGAATCTTCCCGTGCCTCCGGCGCCGCAGTCGACGCCTTCGCAGAACGGCGCCGGCGGCCGCTCGCAGGTGCCGGGTGGATCGCTCGGCGACGCGCTTCGGAACCTGCAGCGCTACGTGCCGCGTGAGCAGTTCGAAAACCCCGGCGGCAACGGCGGCGGCTTCGGTCCCGAGATTCAGTTCGACTCGAAGGGCGTGGAATTCGGGCCGTGGATTCGCCGCTTCATCGCGCAGGTGAAGCGCAACTGGTTCGTGCCCTACTCGTCGATGTCGATGCGAGGCCACGTCGTGATCACGTTCAACGTCCACAAGGACGGCACGATCACCGATCTCACCGTCGTCGGCCCGTGCCCGATCGAGGCGTTCAACAACGCCGCGTTCGGCGCGCTGTCGGGCTCGAACCCGACGACGCCGCTGCCGCCGGAGTACCCGGCGGACAAGGCGTTCTTCACGGTCACGTTCTTCTACAACGAGTCCCCGCCATGACCCGGTCGCAGCAGCGCGGCCTGGTGATGCTGCTGGCGGCGTTCATCGCGTACGTGATCTTTCGCGTACGGTGACGCGCCCGCTCGTTGTCGCGGTGCTCGGGCCGACCGCCACCGGCAAGAGCGCGCTGTCGCTGGCGATCGCCGAGCGCTTCGGCGGCGAAGTGATCAACTGCGATTCGACAGCGGTCTACCGGGGGTTCGACATCGGCACCGACAAGCTGCCGATGGTGGACCGCCGCGGCATCCCGCATCACCTGATTGACATCGTCGATCCGGACGGCGAGTACACGGCGGCGCAATACGCGCGCGATGCTTCGGCGATCATCCGCGATATTCACGCGCGCGGGCGGCTGCCGATTGTCGCCGGCGGGACGGGCTTTTACTTTCGCGCGCTGACGCGCGGCCTCTTTCCCGGCCCCGGTCGCGACGCCGACTTGCGGGTGCGCCTGGACGCGATCGCGGCGAAGCGGGGCGTCGAACGGCTGCACCGGATGCTGCGGCGGATCGATCCGGCGGCGGCGGCCAGGATTCAGCCGCGCGATCAGAAGCGGATCGTCCGTGCGCTGGAGGTATATCTCATCACCGGCCGTCCGCTGACGGAGCATTTCGCCGACACCGCGTCGCCGATTCCCGACATGGACGTGCGGGCAATCGGGCTGACGCTGCCGGCGGCGCAACTGGCCGCGCGGGTTGCCCGCCGCGTCGACGAGCAGTTCGCGCGCGGCCTGCTCGACGAGATGCGGGCGCTGCTCGCGAAAGGCGTGCCGGAACACGCGCGGCCGTTCGGCGGGCTGGTGTATCGCCAGGCGCTCGAACACCTGCACGGCGTACGCGACGAGCCCGCCACACGCGCGCTCATCGTCCAGGAAAACCGCCGCTACGCGAAGCGCCAGCTGGTGTGGTTCCGCAAGGAACCCGGCCTCACCTGGTTCGAGGGTCCGGGCGAGTCGTCGGCCACGACTGGCTCGGTGTTAAGGTGGCTCGAAGACAACGTAGAATGTAGAACGTAGAACGTAGAGTGGAGGGAGCGGACAGACCTCGACGTTCCGCGTCCTTCGTTCTGCATTGATTCCCGTGCCCCCCTTCAACCGCGCCATCGTCATCGTGCTCGACAGCGTCGGCGTGGGTGAATTGCCGGATGCCGATCGCTATGGCGATCTTGGCAGCAACACCCTTGGCAACATAGCCCGCGAAGTGCCCCTGCGCCTTCCGACGCTGCGGTCGCTCGGCCTCGATCGCCTCGTCGATCTCGGAGCAATGGGCGGAGCGCCCGCGCGCCCCGGTCCACTGGCTGCGATCGGCCGGATGCAGGAGTCATCGGCCGGCAAGGATTCCGTGACAGGGCACTGGGAGATGATGGGCATCGTGCTGGACGAGCCGTTCCCGGTATTTCCGGATGGATTTTCGGATCGCATCATCGCGGAATTTTCCAGTCAGACCGGCCGTGCGGTTCTCGGCAACAAGGCAGCGTCGGGAACCACGATCATCGACGAGCTGGGTCCGGAGCACATGCGGACTGGCGCCTTGATCGTTTACACGTCCGCCGACAGCGTCTTTCAGATCGCGGCCCACGAGGCGGTCGTGCCGGTGCCGGAGCTGTATCGCGCGTGCGAGATTGCATACAAGCTGGTGGGAGAGGGCCTGGGCGTGGGCCGTGTCATTGCCCGCCCGTTCATTGGAACGCCCGGCAGCTTCACGCGGACGGCCAATCGCCACGACTACGCGCTGCCGCCGCGCGGGGAGACGCTGCTCGATCGCATCAAAGCCGCCGGGCTCCCCGTCGTGGCGATCGGCAAGATCGAGGATCTGTTTGCCGGCCGCGGCGTGACGAAGGCCGTGCACACGGCGAGCGACGATGAGGGGATGGACGAGGTCATGCGACAGGTGCAAGCGACCGGGCGCGGCCTGGTGTTCGCCAACCTGGTCGATTTCGACACCCGATTCGGGCATCGCAACGACGTGGCAGGGTACGCCGCCAACCTCGAACGGTTCGACGCGCGCCTTGCCGAGCTGCTGCCGCGGCTGCGCGAGGACGATCTGCTCGTCGTGACCGCCGATCACGGCAACGATCCAACCACGCCGAGCACCGATCACTCGCGCGAGCACGTGCCGTTGCTGGTCGCCGGCGCGCGTGTGCGGGCCGGCACCGACCTCGGCACGCGACTGACGTTCGCGGACCTCGGGCAGACACTGGCCGAATTGTTCGGAGTCGGGAAACTGCCGCACGGCACGAGCTTCCTCGGCGAGGTCGCCGTGATGCCGGCCGATCAGGCTGGTGTGCGCCGATGACGATCCGGGAACAGCTCGAGCAGCGGGAACGCGACATCCTCGCTCCGCAGGCCGCCAGGAGTGCGGAATCGCGTGGCCGGCTCCGGCCCGAGGCCGAAGACGACGTTCGTCCGGCGTTCCAGCGCGATCGCGATCGCATCATCCACAGCAAGGCGTTCCGCCGGCTGAAACACAAGACGCAGGTGTTCTTCTCGCCGACGGGCGACCACTACCGCACCCGGCTCACCCACACGCTCGAGGTGTCGCAGATCGCGCGGACGATCGCCAAGGTCCTGCGGCTCCACGAAGAGCTGACGGAGGCGATCGCGCTCGGCCACGACCTCGGCCACACCCCGTTCGGCCACGCTGGCGAACGCGTCATCGATCAGCTGATGCCCGGCGGCTTCAACCACTACGAGCAGAGCCTGCGCATCGTCGACGTGCTGGAGAACGATGGCCGCGGCATGAATCTCAGCTGGGAGGTCCGCGACGGCATCGCGAAGCACTCGAAAGGGAAGTCGGGCGCCCCGGTCGGAATGCCGCCGGCGCTGCGCGCGAGCACGGTCGAGGGCCAGATCATGCGCGTGGCCGACCTCATTGCCTACGTGAATCACGATATCGACGATGCGACGCGTGCGGGGCTGCTGGCGGCCGGCGACCTGCCGCAGGAGCCGGTGCGGATGCTCGGGACCACCTCATCGGCGCGAATTGCCACGCTCGTCAAGGATGTCGTCACCGCGACGCTGGCCGGCGGCCTCGCCGAAATCCGCATGAGCCCGCAGACCCTCGAAGCTGTGCTCGAACTGCGGCGGTATCTGTTCGACGCCGTGTACGAGAACAGCGTCGCGACCCTCGAGTTCAAGAAGGCGTCGGACATCCTGAGCGGCCTGTGGGACAAGGTCCGAGAGCGGCCCGCCGAATTCCTCGATTCGCGCACCATCGAGCAGGAGGGCCTCGACGCCGCGACGCGCGATTTTCTTGCCGGCATGACCGATCGCTATGCGATCCGGCTGTTCGAGCAGCTCTTCATCCCCAAGCCCTGGGATTCTGACTAAACCCTTCACGCATGGTATGATCGGGGGTTCCATGGTGCTCGATTTAAGCCGGATCCGGACACCGCACGAGCACTTCGAGCAGGTGTATCCGGTCGAGGTGTTCGCGGCGGATCAGGAAGATTTCCGGGTGGCGGCGCCGGTGTCGCTGGCGCTCGACATCTTCAAGGATCCGAGCCACGGGGACCACTTCCGGGTCACCGGCCGTACGCAGACGATGCTCGAGCTGCCGTGCAGCCGCTGCCTGGAAACGATTCGCGTGCCGGTGGACGTCTCGTTCGACCTGCGGTATCAGCCGCACGCGCCGAACACCGCCGCGCACGGCAAGGGCGACGAACGCGAGATCGAGGAAGACGACTTCGCGACCGCGTTCTACGAGAACGACCAGATCGACCTCGGCCAGCTGATGCGCGAGCAGTTCTACCTCGCGGCGCCGATGAAGCCGCTGTGCGACGCCACGTGCCAGGGGCTGTGCCCGGTGTGCGGCACAAATCTGAACCGGGGTACGTGCGAGTGCCGGCGCGACTGGGTCGACCCGCGCTTCGCCGTGCTCAAGACGCTGGGGAACAAGCCCGACTCGACGACGAAGGACTAGACAGATGCCAAATCCAAAACGACGACATTCCAAGACGCGGACGGCCAATCGCCGCACCCACGATGCCCTCAAGCCCGCCAGCCTGTCCGAGTGCCCGCATTGCCACGAGCCCAAGCAGCCGCACCGCGTGTGCGCCAACTGCGGCTACTACCGCGGCCGGCAGGTCCGGGCCGTCGAAGAAGACTAGAGGTCCAACAGGTCCCAGAGGTCAGAGAGGTCCATATATTCGGAGGGGCCGACCTCCCGGACCCCTCGGACCTCTTGGACCCTACGGACTTCTTCGACCTTGAGAATCGCATGATTTGGATCGCCGTCGACGCCATGGGAGGCGACGAGGCACCGCGCAACATCGTCGAAGGTGCGCTGGCGGCCGTTCGTCACTTCGATCTCGGCGTCCTGCTCGTCGGTGCCGCGGCCGCGATTGAGGCGGAACTGGCGCGTGCGGTGGACGTCGATCGATCGGCAGTGCGGGTGATGGATGCTCCCGAGGTCGTCGGGATGGAGGAGTCTCCGGTGGCGGCGCTGCGCCGGAAACCCGAGGCGTCGGTCAAGGTCGCGGCCGACGCGGTGGCGCGGGGAGAAGCGTCGGCCCTCGTGAGCGCCGGTCACACCGGGGCGACGGTCATGGCGGCGCACGGGGCGTTCGGCATGTTGCGGGGCGTCGATCGGCCCGCGCTGGCGGTGACGATTCCGACGCGGCGCCGCCCGGCGGTCCTGCTCGACGTCGGCGCGAGCGTGGAGTGCCGGCCGCACCACCTGTTGCAGTTCGCGGTGATGGGCGAGGTCTACACCCGCACGGTGCTCGGCACGGACTCGCCGCGGGTCGGCCTGCTGTCGACCGGCGCGGAAGCCAGCAAGGGCAACGAACTGACGCGCGAGGCGCACCAGTTGCTGAAGGCCAGCACGCTCAACTTCGTGGGCAACGTCGAGGCGCGCGACGTGTACAGCGGCGATGCCGATGTCATCGTGTGCGACGGGTTTACCGGCAACGTGGCGCTCAAGATCAGCGAGGGCCTGGTCGGGGTTGGTCGAGGGCTTGTTGAGCGAAGAGTTGTCGAGCACGATCACCATGCGCGTCGGATCCCTGCTGACGCGCCGCGCGCTGCGCCACTTCCGCCGGCGCGTGGACTACTCGGAGTACGGCGGCGCGCCGCTGCTCGGCGTGGCGGGCGTGACGATCGTCGGCCACGGGCGCTCGAGCGCCAAGGCCGCGCGTAACGCGATCGCGATGGCGTACCGTCTGGCGGCCGATCGTTTCCTCGAACGCGTCGGGCAGGACACCGGCGCCGCGGCGGTATCCCGCCATTGATCGCCTTCATCTTTCCCGGTCAGGGATCGCAGAAAGTCGGGATGGGCCAGGCGCTGGCCGAGGCGTTCCCGGTCTGCCGTGAAACCTTCGACGAAGCCGATGCCGCCCTCGGCTGGCCGCTCAGCCGTCTCTGTTTCAGCGGACCCGAAGAAGAACTGGCGCTGACGACGAAGACGCAGCCGGCGACGCTCGCCGTGAGCATCGCGGCCTGCCGGCTGCTCGCCTCGCGCGGCGTCGTGCCGTCGTTCGTCGCCGGACACAGTCTCGGGGAGTACTCCGCGAACGTCGCCGCCGGCACCTTCACGTTCGCCGACGCGCTGACGACCGTGCATCGCCGGGGCCGCTACATGCAGGAGGCCGTCCCCGTCGGCACGGGCGCGATGGCCGCGGTGCTCGGCCTGGACGCGGAACTGGTTGCGCAGGCGTGTCGCGAAGCCGAAGAGGAGACGGGCGCCGGTGAGGTCGTCAGCCCGGCAAACCTGAACGGCGCGGGCCAGGTGGTCATCGCCGGCACGCGCGACGGCGTGGCGCGCGCCGGAGAGCGCGCGAAGGCGCTCGGCGCCAAACGCGTGATCCCGCTGCCGGTGAGCGCCCCGTTTCACTGCGCGCTGATGAAGCCGGCCGAAGATCGGCTGGCGCCCGAACTGCGTGCGCTGGCGACGGCGGACCCGCGCGTACCCATCATTGCGAACGTCGACGCCGAGCCGAAGCGCGACGCGCGCGCCGCGATCGAGGCGCTCGTGGCGCAGGTGTCGGCGCCGGTCCGGTGGGAAGCGGTCGTGCGGCGCCTTGCGTCCGAGGGCGTCACAACGTATGTTGAGGTGGGAGCAGGCACCGTGCTGAGCGGGTTGGTCCGGAAGATCGATCGCGAGGCGCGGGTGCTCGCGTGCGGCGCGCCCGCGGATCTGGCGGCCCTCGACGTCCTGACGGAAGTGAAGCGCTGATCGCGTGATGTTCGATCTGTCGAACAAAGTAGCGCTGGTGACGGGCGCGTCGCGCGGCATCGGCCGCGCGATTGCCATCCGGCTGGCGGAACAGGGTGCGCTGGTCGTCGCCGCCGCGCGCGGCGATCACGCGGGCGCGACCGCCGCGGACATCGCCGCCGCGGGACGGCGCGCCGAGGCCGTGAGCCTCGACGTCACGGACGCCGCCGCGGTGCAGGCGCTCCCCGGCGCGATCGTCGATCGCCACGGGCGGCTCGACATCGTCGTGAGCAACGCCGGCATGACGCGCGACCAGTTGCTGTTGCGCATGAAGCGCGAGGATTGGGACGCCGTCATCGCCACCAACCTGACCGCGACGTTCGCGCTCGCGCAGGCCGCGATGCGGCCCATGATCAAGCAGCGCGGCGGCCGCATCCTCGCCGTCAGCTCGGTCGTCGGGCAGATGGGCAACGCCGGCCAGACCAACTACGCCGCGTCGAAGGCGGGGCTGATCGGGTTCGCCAAGGCGCTGGCGCGCGAGGTGGCGTCGCGGGGGATCACCGTGAACGTCATCGCGCCGGGCATGGTCGACACCGACATGACCAGGGCCCTCGCCGAGAAGACGCAGGTCGACTGGGCGCAGCAGATCCCGCTCGGGCGCCTCGGATCGGTCGACGATGTGGCCGGTGCGGCGTGCTATCTTGCCTCTGACGAGGCAGCGTATATTACAGGGCACGTTCTGGCCGTCAACGGCGGAATGTACATGTAGGACTGCAGGAGGATTGAATGGCCGTATCGGACAAAGTCAAGAGCATCATCGTGGAGCAGCTCGGCGTCGATGAGGAAGAAGTGACGCCGGACGCTTCGTTTGTGGACGATCTGGGCGCCGACTCGCTCGACACCGTCGAGCTCGTCATGGCCTTCGAGGAGGAATTCGGCATCGAAATTCCCGACGAGGAGGCCGAGAAGATCACGCGCGTCAAGGAAGCGGTCGACTACATCGAGTCGCACGCCAAAACAAAAAAGTAGACCTTCCCGGGGACCGGACACTTCATGGCGGACAGACGGCGCGTCGTCGTCACGGGTATTGGCTTGGTGTCGTCGCTCGGCATCGGCACGGAGGCCAACTGGCGGTCTCTGCTGGCCGGGCAGAGCGGGATTGCGACCATCACCAAGTTCGATCCCACGCAGTTTTCGACCCGCATCGCGGGCGAGGTCAAGGGCTTCGACCCGCTCACCTACATCGAGAAGAAAGACGTCAAGAAGATGGACGTCTTCATTCAATACGCCATCGCGGCCTCGCAGTTTGCCGTCGACGATGCGGCGCTGACCTTCACGAAGGAGGAAGCCCCGCGCGTCGGCGTGTTCATCGCGTCGGGCATCGGCGGGTTCACCACGATCGAGCGCGAGCACATCGCGCTGCTCAAGGGCGGCCCCCGCAAGATCTCTCCGTTTTTCATCCCGTCGGCGATCATCAACCTCGCCGCCGGCCAGGTATCCATCCGGTTCGGTGCCAAGGGACCGAACCTGGCGACGTGTACCGCCTGTTCGGCGTCCGCCCACGCCCTCGGCGACGCCTACGAGATCATCCTGCGCGGGACAGCCGACGTGATGATCGCGGGCGGATCCGAAGCGGCCATCACCCCGATGGGCGTCGGCGGCTTCGCCGCGCTGCGCGCGCTGTCGCAGCGAAACGACGATCCCGAGCACGCGAGCCGTCCGTTCGACAGGGATCGCGACGGGTTCATCGTCGGCGAAGGGTCGGGGATGCTGATTCTCGAGGAGTACGAGCGCGCCCGGCAGCGCGGGGCGCGAATCTACGCCGAGGTCGTCGGCTACGGCATGTCCGCAGACGCGTACCACATCACCGCGCCGTCCGAGGACGGGGACGGCCCGTACCGCGTCATGGGCGCCGCCATCGAAAGCGCCGGCGTGCAGCCGTCAAGCGTGGACTACATCAACGCCCACGGCACGTCGACGCCGCACGGCGACCGCGTCGAGACGATCGCGATCAAGCGCTGCTTCGGCGACCACGCCCCGAAGCTGGCCGTGTCGTCCACCAAGTCGATGACCGGGCACCTGCTCGGCGCGGCCGGCGGACTCGAAGCCGGCATCACGGCGCTGGCCGTCTACAACCAGATGGTGCCCCCGACGGTGAACCTCGACTGCCCGGACGCGGAGTGCGACCTCGACTACGTTCCCAAGGTCAAACGGGACATGAAGATCGAGTATGCCCTGTCGAATTCCTTCGGCTTCGGCGGTACAAACGCGGCACTGCTGTTCAGGCGCTTTCATCCATGAGCGCCACGCCAACCAATCTGGTCATCTCGTCATTTGGTCATTTGATCACTGATTGATCGAGTGACCAGTTGATCAGCAATGACCAGATGACCAAATGACCAGATGACCAAATGAAGATTGCCGTCTGTATCAAGCAGGTGCCGACGCGCGACTGGCAGCCGCGCCTGGACGGCACCGGCACGTGGGTCCGCGAGCAGGACGCCGCCTTCGAGATGAACGAGCCCGACGCGTACGCACTCGAGGAGGGCTTGCGGCTGAAAGAGAAGCACGGCGGCGAAGTGGTCGTGTGCTCGGCCGGTCCGGCGCGCGTGGCGCAGGTGCTGCGCGAGGCGCTCGCGCGCGGCGCCGACCGCGCCATCCATATCGAGAGCGACGCGCTTGCCGGGGCCGACGCCGGCGTGATCGCGGCGGCGCTCGCCGGCGCGATGGGCGGCGAGCAGTTCGATCTGGTGCTCACCGGCCTGCAGTCGGACGACCAGGGTTCCGCGCAGACGGGCGTGGTCCTGGCCGAAACGCTCGGCATGACGCACGCCACGATCATCATGGACGTTCAGGTGGAGCAGCGCCATCTTCGAGTCAAGCGCGAACTCGAGGGCGGCTGGTTCCAGTGGGTCGGCATGCCGCTGCCGGCGCTGCTGACGATTCAGAGCGGCATCAATCAGCTCCGCTACGCGACGCTCAAGGGGATCATGGCGGCCAAGAAGAAAGAGATCCGCCGCGTCGAGGCGGCGGGGCTGGCCGCGCCGAAGCAGAAAATCGCGGCGTTGTACGCGCCTGAAAAGAGCAAGAAGACGCACATGATCGCCGGCGCGCCGGCGCAGGCCGCGACCGAGCTCGTGCGGCGCCTGCGGGAAGAAGCGCGGGTCATTTAGGTCCATGAATCCCATGATCCTGGTGGTTGCGGAACAGAAAGACGGCAAGCTGAACCGAGCGACATGGGAAGCAATCGCGGCGGCTCAGCAGCTGGCCGGCGGCGGTGCGGTGTCCATCGTTGTCCTCGGCGCAAACGTCGGAGGCGTCGCCGCGGAGCTCAGTGCTGCGCAGGCGCAGGAAGTGGTCGCGGTGGAGGCGCCCGCCCTCGAACCGTACACGTCCGACGGCTTCACCGCCGCGCTGGTGCACGTCGTCGGCGAGCTGAAGCCGGCGACTGTCGTCTTGCCGCACACCTACCAGACACGCGATTTTGCGCCGAAGCTGGCCGCGCGGCTCGACCGGGCGCTCGTCACCGACGTTACCGCGATCAAGATGGTCAACGGTTCAGCCGCGTTCGTGCGTCCGATGTTTCAGGGCAAGCTGACCGCCGACGTGGTCCCCCAGGGAGAAACGCCGCATTTCATCGCGGTGCAGGTGGGCGCCTTTCGCGCGGACCAGGCCGCAAAGGGGCCGTCGCCGGCTCCCGTTCGCGCACTGTCGGTCGTGATCGACGCCGGCGCCATCCGCCAGAAGCCGGAAGCGCCGTTTCAGGAAGCCCGGCAGTCGGTGGACTTGTCGCAGGCCGAGCGCATCGTCGCCGTCGGCCGTGGCATCAAGGAACAGGAGAAGCTGCCCGTCGCCCAGCAGCTGGCGGACGCGCTCGGGGCGGAGCTCGCCGCGTCGCGTCCCATCTGCGACGCCGGGTGGCTGCCGATGGCGCGACAGGTGGGCAGTTCCGGCCAGACCGTCGCGCCGAAGTTGTACCTGGCTCTCGGCATCTCGGGCGCCATCCAGCACCTGGTCGGGATGAAAGGCTCGCAGACGATTGCGGCCATCAACAAGGATTCCGACGCGCCCATCTTCGAAGTCGCCGACTACGGCATCGTCGGCGATCTGTTCGAGATCGTTCCTGCGATAATCGAGGCTCTGAAACAGCCTTAGCGACATTCAACACGGAATACGCAGAGGACGCAGAGCTAAGTGATACAGACACTGACGTTCTGGATCTTCTTCCTGGCGGGCGCAGGCGCGTTCGCCGCGCAGGTCGCTACGCGTGTCCGCCTGATCGCCGCCGCCCCCGAGCCCTTCTCGTTCGACGATGCGGGCGCCCGGTTCCAGCGGTTCGTGCTGGATGTGGTCCTGCAGAGGCAGACGATCCGCGAGCGGCCGGTGGCCGGCGTGGCGCATGCGCTCGTGTTCTGGGGCTTCGTCGCGTTCGCGGGCTACACGTCCGTCGAGTTTCTCTACGGCCTCGGGATCGCCGACCTGACGTCCACGGGCTGGTTTCACCTGTATCGGCTCGCCCTCGCGCCGTTTGCCGCGGCCGTTCTGGGCGGCATCCTGTACCTCCTGGTCCGCCGCGCCTTCGTCCGCCCGACGGGCCTTGGCGAGCACGTGTCGATGGAATCGGTCGTCATCGCCCTGTTCATCGCGACGCTCATGATCACGTTCCTGCTCGGCTTCCGGCTCGACGAGCGCACGATGGCCGGACGCGTGAACTGGTGGGCGCACATGATCGTGATCCTCGGCTTCCTCGCGCTGATCCCCGCGTCGAAGCACCTGCACCTGGTGTTGTCGCCGATCACCGTGTTCCTGAAATCGCCCGAGCTGGGACGCGTCCGCAACCTGGACTTCGAGAAGGAGGAAGTCGGCCTCGAGACGGTGAAGGATCTCGGGAAGAAGACCGTGCTCGACGCGTTCACGTGCGTGGAGTGCGGCCGCTGCCAGGTGAATTGCCCGGCGTGGGGCTCCGGCAAGGAGCTGAATCCGAAGACGGTCATCCTGCAGACGCAGGATGCGCTGCTGGCAGGGCAGCAGAATCGCAAGCTCGGCGAGGTGTACAGCGAGAAGGTGCTGTGGCAGTGCACGACGTGCGGGGCGTGCGAAAACCAGTGCCCCGTGGGCATCGAGCACCTGCCGCTGATCATCGGCGCGCGCCGCGGGCTCGTGTCGAACGGAGAGGCGCCGGAGTACCTCGGCTCGATGTACAACCACCTCGAGCGGCGGAAGAACATCTGGGGCCTCGGCTACGACCAGCGGCAGAAGTTCGTGACCGCCGCCGCGCTCGAGACATTCGACCCTGCCCGGCACGACGTGCTCGTGTGGCTGGGCTGCGCCGGGGCGTTCGAGGCCGACTTTCAGAAGTCGCTGCGATCGTTGTTCGAGATTCTGCGGGCGAGAGACATCCGGTTCGGCGTGCTGTCGAAAGAGCAGTGCACCGGCGACCCCGCCAAGCGGACCGGCAACGAGTACATGTTCCAGGAGCTCGCGAACGCGAACATCGACGAGTTGAAGCGCGCCGGCCCGAAGAAGATCCTGACGTCGTGCCCGCACTGCGTGAAGACCATCGGCGAGGACTACCGCCGTTTCGGCTACGAAGTCGAGGTGGTGCACTCGTCGGTTTTCGTGGCCGACCTGATGCGCGAGGTACTGCCTCCTCCGCCCGCCGCGGCTGCAACTCCCGTCGAGACCGTGACGTTTCACGATCCATGCTACCTGGGCCGATATGCGGGCAAGTCGGCCGAGCCGCGGGAACTGCTCGCCCGGTTCGGCGGCGATGCGATCGACTTCAGGGAGCCCGTGCGCAACAGGGACAATCCTTTCTGCTGCGGCGCCGGCGGCGGGCTGCTGTTTGCCGACAAGGAAGAGGAGCCGGGGAGCCGGATCAGCGACGTGCGCCTCAAACAGCTTCACGACACCGGGGCCGGCACGGTGGTGACGGCGTGCCCGTTCTGCACGATCATGCTGAAGGGGGCGCAGGCGAGCGCGCCTGCCGGGGGAGAGAACATCCAGTTCGTGGACTTGATGACGTTCGTCAACAATCGGCTCACGCGTTCGTGACCGCGGCGTCCGACTGGAGGGCGTCGCGCCTGAAGCGGCTCGAGGCCGCGGCGATCTCGGCCGTCGGTTATCGCGCGGTGGCCGCCCTTGGCGCGACGTTACGGTGGCGTGTCGAAGGCCTCGAGCACCTGGACGCGCCGGTCCGGAGCGGCCGCCAGCCGATCATGGCCTTCTGGCATGGGCGGATTCTGCCCGCCACCTTCTACTTCCGCCGCCGTGGCATCGTCGTCATCACGAGCGAGAACTTCGACGGCGAGTGGATCGCCGGCATCATCGAGCGCTTCGGATACGGGACGGCGCGAGGATCGACGTCGCGAGGCGGCCGCCGGGCACTCGTGCAACTGGTCCGGGATCTGGAGGCGGGGAAGCCCGCGGGGTTTACGCTGGACGGACCGCGCGGTCCTGCCCGTGTCGCGCAGCCGGGCGCCATCTGGCTTGCGAAAGCAACGGGGAATCCCGTGGTGCCGTTTCACCTCGAAGCGGACCGGTTCTGGACGACGAACAGCTGGGATCGCACGCAGATTCCGAAGCCGTTCGCCACGGTGGCCATTGCCGTCGGCGAACCCCTGGAGGTTTCGTCCGATGCCGGAGACGAGGGCCTCGAGGCGGCGCGTCGCGACCTGGAAGCGAGGCTGCAGGCGCTCGAAGCGCGCGCGCTGCAGATGATTTCGTGAGCGTGAGCGGCGTGTTACGATCATCCCTTCCCTCATGACGGATCGCACACCGTTCCCGACGATCGCGGCGGATCTGCTGGACACCGTCGAAGCCGCCGTTCCGAAGCTTCGAGCGCTGTCGGAACCGCAGGCCGCGCGGCCTCGCGATGCGGGGAAGTGGACACCGAAGCAGATCATCGGGCACCTGATCGACTCGGCGTCCAATAACCACCAGCGGTTCGTGCGCGCGCAGGAGGGAGCCGCGCTGACGTTTCCCCCCTACGAGCAGGAGCACTGGGTCGCCTGTCAGCACTACGTCGATCGTCCGTGGGACGAACTCGTGACGTTGTGGCACGCGTACAACCGGCACCTCGCGCACGTCATCAGTCACATTCCCGAGGAGCGCCGCGACGTCCCGTGCGTGATCGAGTCGGCGTCGCCCGTGACGCTCGGGTTCCTCGCGTTCGACTACGGCGAGCACCTCCGCCATCACCTCGCGCAGGCGGGCGTGCTCCCGTGATTCTCATTTCGAGCGAACGTTTCGCCGAACACCAGACGCCGCCGGGCCATCCCGAACGTCCCGAGCGGGCAGGCGTGATGAACGCTGTCGCCGCCAGCTATCGCGCCGCCGGCGGCGAGGTCGTGGCGCCGCGGGAGGCGACGCACGAGCAGCTCGCGCGCGTTCACGACGCGCCGTACCTGCAGCGGCTGTCCGAGACCGCCGGGCAGGCCATCGCGCTCGACCCGGACACCTACACGTCGCCTGAATCGCACGAGATCGCGTTGCTGGCAGCGGGCGCTGCTGTAGACGCGGTCGAGCGGGTCATGGGCATGACCCATACTCCGGTGCTCGCGATGGTCCGCCCTCCCGGCCACCACGCGGAGCGCGCACGCGCGATGGGCTTCTGCCTGTTCAACAACGTCGCGGTGGCCGCCGCGCATGCACGCACGCTGGGCGCGGGCCGCGTGGCCATCGTGGATTTCGACGTCCACCACGGCAACGGCACGCAGCACACCTTCGAGCGCGACCCGTCGATCCTGTACATCTCCACGCACCAGTACCCGTACTATCCGGGGACGGGTGCGGTGGACGAAGTCGGCATTGGCGACGGGGCCGGCTTCACGGTCAACGTGCCGCTGGAATCGGGATCGGTGGACAGCGACTACCGCATCGCGTTCGACGAGATCATCCTGCCCGTGCTGCGTCAGTTCCATCCCGATCTGCTGCTCGTGTCGGCGGGCTTCGACGCCCACGAACGCGATCCGCTCGCGACGATGCGGCTGACCTCCGAGGCATTCGGCGCGATGACGATGGGGCTCAGGAGAGTGGCGGAAGACGTCTGCCGGGGCCGGATGGCGCTCGTCACCGAAGGCGGCTACGACCTGCAGGCGCTGGCCGCCTCGCTCGATCAGACCGTCAAGGCGCTGGCCGCGCCGCTTGCCGAGCCCGTGTGGCCCGCCGCGACGGTCGCATCGACCCGCGGACGCACGTCGGTCGACCGCGTCAAGCAGGCGATCGCGCCGTTCTGGAAGGTAAAATAGCGGAGTGACCGAGTACAAGCCGCAGGATCTCGACCGGAAGTGGCAGCAGCACTGGGCCGCCACGCGCGCCTTCGAGGTCGAGATCGATTCGAGCCGCCCGAAGTTCTACTGCCTCGAGATGTTCGCGTACCCGTCGGGGCACGCGCACGTCGGGCACGTCCGCAACTACATCATCGGCGACATCTGCGCTCGCATGAAGCGGATGCGCGGCTACAACGTCCTGCACCCGTTCGGGTGGGACGCGTTCGGCCTGCCGGCCGAGAACGCGGCCATCAAGACGGGCACGCATCCTGAAACGTCGACGTTCGGCAACATCAGCCACATGAAAGGGCAGCTCCAGCGGCTGGGCATCAGCTATGCCTGGGATCGCGAGATCGCCACGTGCCTGCCCGAGTACTACCACTTCAACCAGTGGATCTTCCTCAGGATGTTCGAGCGCGGCCTTGCGTACCGCAAGCGATCGACGGTCAACTGGTGCCCCGTGGACAACACGGTGCTCGCCAACGAGCAGGTCGTCGACGGCGCGTGCTGGCGGTGTGGATCCGTCGTCGAGCAGCGTTCCCTCGAGCAGTGGTTCTTCAAGATCACCGCGTACGCCGACGAACTGCTCGCGGGCCTCGACACGCTCTCGGAGTGGCCCGAAAAAGTCGTCGTCATGCAGCGGAACTGGATTGGCCGGTCCGAAGGCGCGCGCCTCAAGTTCCAGGTGGTCGGCGCGCCGGACGCCATCGAGGTCTTTACTACACGAATCGATACGATCTACGGCGCGACGTTCGTCGTGCTGGCGCCAGAGCATCCGCTCGTCGACACGTTCGCGGCGCGAAGCGCGGATCCGGCCGCGTTCAGGGCGGCGATCCAGGCGTTCCGCGCCCAGGACAAGGACGCTCGCCTGGGCGGCAAGGAAGGCTTCAACACCGGACAGTTCGCGCTCAACCCGTTCACCAGCGAGCAGGTGCCAATCTGGATCGGCAACTTCGTCCTCGCCGAGTACGGAACCGGCGCGATCATGGCGGTCCCGGCCCACGACGAGCGCGACTTCGAGTTCGCGCGCAAGTACAGGCTCCCGATACGCATCGTCGTCCGGTCGTCTGAGACGCCGGCTACCGCGGAGCAACTGACGGACGCGACGACCAACTACGGACGGCTCGTGGACTCGGGCGAGTACTCGGGCGCCGAGGCCCCGGCCGTGATGACGCGGATGATCGCCGACGCCGAGAAGCGCGGCATCGGCACCGGCGAAGTGCAGTACCGCCTCAAGGACTGGGGCATCTCGCGTCAGCGTTACTGGGGCACGCCGATCCCGGTGGTCTACTGCGAGAAGGACGGCGTCGTCGCCGTCCCCGACGAGCAACTGCCCGTGGAATTGCCGAAGGTGGCCCAGTTCACGGGCCGCGGCGATTCGCCCCTCGCGCAGGTCGCCGAATTCGTCAACGTGACGTGCCCGAAGTGCGGCGGGCCAGCCCGGCGCGAGACGGACACGATGGACACGTTCGTCGATTCGTCGTGGTATTTCCTGCGGTTCACGGACCCGAAGAACACGCTCGCTCCCGTTCAGCAAGGAGGCCGCCGCGTACTGGATGCCGGTGGACTTCTACAGCGGGGGCGTCGAGCACGCCATCCTGCACCTGCTGTACTCGCGGTTCTTCACCCGGATCCTCCGCGACGTCGGCCTGGTGACGTTCGACGAACCGTTCAAGCGCCTGCTCACCCAGGGCATGGTGCTCAAAGACGGCAACGTGATGTCGAAATCCAAGGGCAACGTCGTCGATCCGGACACGATGCTGCAGAAGTACGGCGCGGACGCCCTGCGTCTGTACGTGATGTTCGTGGCGCCGCCGGAAAAAGAAGTCGAGTGGAGCGACGCAGGGCTCGAGGGCAGCTTCCGGTTCCTGGTGCGGGTATGGCGCATCGTGGACCATTGGAGGGGCGTGATCGAGAAGGGAAAAGGGCAGAGGGCAGAGGGCACAAACGGCGACTACTCCGACGCCGAGCGGGCGCTCCGCCGCAAGACGCACGACACGATCCGGCGCGCGACAGTCGATATCGAGGAGCGGATGCACCTCAACACGGCGGTTTCGTCGCTGATGGAGCTCGTGAACGAGCTCTATGCCTTCAGCGAGGGCACGCCGCACGGAATCCCTTCCCGCGGCCAGGCGCCGGCTGCCAGGGTCGAACGGAGTCAGACGCTGGCGGTCGTTGGCGAGGCGCTCGACGCGCTTGTGGTGATGGTGTCGCCCTTCGCGCCCCACACCGCCGAGGAACTCTGGCGGATGCTGGGCCACGCCGACGGCCTCACGAGGGCGGCGTGGCCCCAGTTTGACGCGGACGTCGCGCGCGCCGACGAAGTCGTCGTGCCGGTTCAGATCAACGGCAAGGTTCGCGCGCGCCTCACGGTTCCGGCCGGTGCGACCGAGGACGAGCTGCGCGATCTCGCGCTCGCCGACGCCGTTGTTCGCTCGCACGTCGCGGGCAAGACGGTCCGGAAGGTGGTCGTCGCGAAGGGGCCGCTCGTCTCCGTGGTGGTGCAATGACACGGCTTTCAACGGCGATCGTTTGCGCGCTGTTTGTCGTGTGTGGCTTGCTGAACAGCTCTTGTGGTTACGCGCTCGCCGGCCGCGGTACGTTCCTGCCCGCGACGATCCGCACCATCGGCATCCCGACGTTCACAAACCGGACCACCGTGTTCAACCTGGAGACGACGCTGACACAGAAGGTGCGGTCAGAGTTCATCGGCCGGGGCAAGTACGACATCGTGCCCGACGCGAACAACGTGGACGCCCTGCTGACGGGCGAGGTCACCGCCGTGACAATCACGCCGTCGAGTTACAACGCCACGCAGCTGGCGTCGCGATACGCGGTCGTGATGACGGCGAGGGTCGAGCTGAAGGACATGCGCGCCAACATGGTGCTCTGGGACAACCCGAGCCTCGTGTTCCGGCAGGAATATGACGCCGCGGGCGGCCAGCAGCAGACAGACGCGGCGGCGTTCTTCGGCCAGGACACGCAAGCGCTCGACCGGATGAGCGCCGAGTTCGCCAGCAGCATCGTGAGCGCCATCCTCGAAGCGTTTTAATCCACGAAGTGGCGACACTGACGCCGGCCGCCGTCCGAAAACAAATCGCCTCGGGCGAAACGGACCCCGTGTATCTCCTCCAAGGGGAAGACGACGTCGAGCGGTCGGCGCTTGGTGCGCAGTTTGCGGATCTGGTGGAGGAGGGGCTGCGCGCGTTCAACGTCGAGACGATTCACGCGGGCCAGATGACAACGGGCGATCAGATCGCGGGCGGCATCGCCGCCATCGTGGACGGCGCGCGGACGCTGCCGATGATGGCGCCGCGCCGCGTGGTCGTCGTGGCGCAGGCCGAGGCGCTGCTCGCCCCGAAGCGCGACAGCGATGCCGCGGCGCGGGCCCTCGACGAACTGTTCGCGCTTCTCGAGAAGCCCGAGCCGCTGACGACGCTCGTCTTCGTGGCGGCGTCGCTCGACAAGCGGACGAAGACATTCAGAGCGTTCGCGAAGAACGCCACCGTCGTGGACTGCGGGTCGCCCGCCGACGTGGCCGGCGCCGAACGCTGGGTACGGGCGCGCGTGCAGGCGGAGGGGGTGGAGATCGATCCGGCCGGCGCGCGGGCCCTGGCCGCGCGCGCCGGATTTCCCGAACGCCCGCGCAACGACGGCAAGACGGGCGACGTGAAGCAGCTGCGTGGTGACGTCGATCGCCTGCTGCTCTACGCCTTCGGCCAGAAGAAGATCAGCATGGACGACGTCCGCGAGGTCGCCGGGCCGGCGGCGCTCCAGGACGAGTGGGCGCTGCCCAACGCCATCGAAGCGGGGCAGGGCAGCGAGGCGCTGCGCCAGCTGGCGCTGGTGTTCGACGCGGGCGCGCGCCCCGAACAGATTCTGGGCCAGCTCGCCTGGATGGTGCGATCGAAGTTCCCGCAGGTGGCGCCGGCCGAGCTCCAGGGCGCGATCGAGTCGCTGTTCCGCACGGACCTCGACCTGAAACGGTCCGGCGGCGATCCGCGCGTCCTGCTCGAGCGGCTGGTCGTCGAATTGTCAGGTGGAAAGAGAACGCGGACCGGATTCGGTCCGCGGCGTTGGTAACGTCTGGGCCGGCTCCCGTCGGGCTGCGGCTATGCGCGGGCCGCGATGCGGCGGTTCAGCCGCGACTTGTAGCGGCCGGCGGCGTTCCGGTGGATGACGCCCTTGTTCGCCATCTTGTCGATGAGCGAAATCGTCTCCTTCAGAGCCGATTTGGCGCCGGCCAGGTCGTTGCCGGCGATAGCGGTGCGGATGTTCTTCAGCGCACTGCGAAGATGCGACCGGAACTGACGGTTGCGGTCGCGGTTGTTGAGACTCTGCCGGTGCGCTTTGAGCGCGGATGCATGCGTAGCCACGTAGATTCGTCCCTCCGAAACTCCTAAGTTTAACATACCCCATGCCGATCGCGGTCCAGCAGCTGACGCGCACCTACGGGGCCTTCGTCGCGGTGGACGGCCTGTCGTTCGAGGTCGCGGCGGGCGAAATCGTGGGCCTGATTGGCCCGAACGGCGCCGGAAAGACGACGACGCTCCGGACGCTCGCCGGCATCCTGAGGCCGATCGACCGGCACCGTGCGGATCGACGGCTTCGAGATCGGCGCCGACGGGGACGCGGCGATCGAGGCCAAACGGCGGCTGGCGTTCATGCCCGACGAGCCGCACCTGTTCGAGTATCTGACAGTCGACGAGCACCTGCGGCTGATGGCGCGGCTCTACCGCGTGGACGACTTCGACGCGCGCGCGCGCACCCTCGTCGATGAGCTGGAACTGAACGGGCAAGGAGCGGTCGCTACCCGGCGAGCTGTCCCGGGGCATGCGGCAGAAGGTCGTCATCGCATGCGGCCTGGTCCGGCAGCCCTCGGTGCTCCTGTTCGACGAGCCGCTGACGGGCCTCGACCCGCGTGGCATCCGCAAGATGCGCGAAACGATCGTCGCGCGCGGGCGGGCCGGCGCCGCCATCCTGCTGTCGTCGCATCTGCTGCACCTGGTCGAAGAGGTCTGCACGCGGGTCATCATCATGGACCACGGCAAGAAGGTCGCGGACGGTACGGTGGCCGATCTCGCATCGCGCGCCGACCTGGCGCCCGCCGGGTCGAATCTCGAGCAGATCTTCCTGCACGTCACCGGCCGCGACTGAGATGCTGAGCGCGAGCACTGTACCTGATCGTCTGCTCCGCGCGCAACCGGCTCCGCGTCAGGCTGCGCCGGCTGCGCGAGCCGCGCTACCTGATCGGGGCGATCGTCGGGGTCGGCGTATCTGTACTTCGCGGTGTTCAACCGCGGTGGCGGTCGGCAGACCGAGGGGCCCCGGCCGGGGAGTGGCCGGGCTGGCAGCCGGCATGGCAGGCGACGGGATCGTCGCTCGCCGGCCTTGGGGTGTTCGCGCTGGCGGCGTGTGTCTGGCTCCTTCCCGCCAGGAGCGCGCTGCTGGAGTTCTCGCGCGCCGAGGCCGCGTTTCTGTTTTCGGCGCCGCTAACGCGCCGGCAGCTGCTGCTCCACAAGATTCTGCGCTCGCAGATCGGGTCGCTCATCGCCTCCGTGATCGTCGTGGCGCTCGTCGCGCCCGCCTCCGCCGCGGCGCGGGTGCAGTTCGTCGTGGCGATCTGGGCCTTCCTGCTGTCGGCTCGCGTGTACTTCGCCGGCGTCGCGCTGACGCGTGTCGCGCTTGAAGTCGGCCGACGCCGCAGTGCGGCGCGCGGCGTGGGTGCCCGATCGCGATCACGTGTGCGGCCGTTGCCATCGTCGGCGGCACGATCGTGCGCCAGTTTCTCGCGCAGCCGGCGGCCAGCCTTTCGGACTTGTGGGTTCGCCTGGTTCGCACGACCGCGGGCGGCGTGACGTCCATCGTCCTCTGGCCGTTTGCCGCCATGCTGCGGCCGCTGGCGGTGCCCGATGCCGGCGCCTACCTGATCGCGCTGGCCGGGTCGCTCGCGGTGCTGGCAGCCGTTACGCTGTGGCTGCTGTCGGCAGCGGATGCGTTCGAGCTTGCCGCAGGCGAGGTCGGCGCGCAGGAAACGAGCGACGCGAGCGCCCGCCGGTCGGCGCCGCGGGCCCGGGCTGCCGGCTGGACGCTGCCGCTGACCGGCCGCGCCGAAGGCATCTTCGTGTGGAAGAACGGCATGCAGATGCTCAGGGCCAGCGACGCCACGGTGCTGCGCATGGGGGTGCCGATTGCGGCCGCCGTCATCGGCCTCTCGTTCGCGGTCCTGGCGGCCAACCGCCTGCGGGGCGCCGCGGGCATCGTCACGAGCTTTTCGTTGGCCGTCAGCGCGTTCGGCGTGCTGTTTGGCCCGCAGTTGATGCGCCTCGACTTGCGCGGCGACCTGCAGCATCTCGACGTCCTGAAGACGTGGCCGGTGCGGGCGGGCTCGGTCATCCGCGGCGAAATCCTGTGGCCGGCCAGCGTGGTGGTCGTCACGGTGTGGGTCGGCGTCGCATGTGCCGCGTTGTTCGCGGGGACCGCGTTCCCGCGCCTGTCCGAGACCTGGCGCTGGGTCCTCGCCGTTTCGGGAATCGTGGCGGCACCGGCGCTCGTGACGCCGCAGTACATCGTGCACAACGCCGTCGCGATCTTTTTTCCCGCGTGGGTGCCGGCGGGGATGCAGCAGCCGCGCGGCGTCGATGCGATGGGGCAGCGGCTCATCATGATGGCCGGCGTCGTCTGTTCGCTGCTGCTGTTCGCGCTGCCCGGCGCCATTGCCGGCGGCCTCGTGTGGTTCGCGCTGCACGCGCTCCTCGGCGCAGCGACGCTGGTGCCCGCAACGGTTGTCTTCACCCTTGTGGTGCTGATCGAAGTCGTGCTGGCGACCGAATGGCTTGCGCCGGCCTACGAACGGCTCGACTTGTTCGGGGTGGAGCGAGGGGAATAAGGGTCCGAGGGTCCGAGGGTCCGAGAGGTCCGAGAGGTCCACGGGGTCCGGCGGGTCCGGGCCTACTCGATACCCTGATTGCGCTTGACGACCTCGTAGCCGCCGTCCGAGGGCTTATGGTCGGAATAGCGGGGGACTTCGCGGCCGTCGACGGTTTCCGTGGTCTTGTAGATGTTGGTGCCGGGAACCTTTGGTCGATTGTCCCGCCATGCGGTTGATCTTCGACACGTAGTCGCGCGTTTCCTTGTAAGGCGGGATGGCCACGCCGTGCCGATCGACCGCGCCAGGACCGGCGTTGTAGGCGGCCAGCGCCAGCGCTTCGTCGTTCGAATAGCGATCGAGCAGCTGACGCAGGTACGAGACGCCGGCGCGGATGTTCTCCATCGGGTTGAACGGGTTCCGCACGCCGAACTGCTGAATCGTCGCCGGCATGAGCTGCATGAGACCCAGCGCGCCTTTCGGCGACCGCGCGTACGCGTTGTAGCCGGATTCCACCTGGACGACGGCCCGGACCAGGTCCGTCCGAACGCCGCAAGTTCTCGGCATGCTCGCGGATCAGCGGGTCGTAGAGGGCGCTCTTTTCGGGAGCGACAAACCTGCGTCGCTCGCACGGGGTCTTCGGCCTTGGGCACGCTGAATACGCGTGCCATCCCATCCCTCGGGTCGGTCGGAAATCACCATGTGGCCGTTCGCGTCGTGCCAGGTGTAGATCTGGGCGCGCGCCGGCACGGCGGCGAGCGAGGGCACAGGCCGTCAGCCCTGATACGACGAGTAGCTTATTTAGAATCAACAGTTTAACCAATGCAGTCGCGCTGGACGACTGCTTGGTCAGCTTATCGGGTGGTCGGCCTGAGGGCTGTAGAGGTAGGCCCCGGGACCAGGGGCTGCGCTGGGCGCTGGAGGCTGAGGTCCGAGGGCTAGGGGCGGGGTCGGGGCTTACGCCCCCAGCAGCCTGGCAATCACAGCTTGGCTGGCAGCTCAGCATCTCGTCGACCTTCTCGGGCTGTTTGCCGCCGGCTTCGGCGAAGTCTGGCCGGCCGCCGCCGGCGCCGCCGACCATCGGGGCGAGTTCCTTGACGATCTGGCCGGCCTTGACGCGCGACGTGAGGTCCGGCGTGACGGCCACGACGATCTGGACTTTGCCGTCGCGGGCGACGCGAGGACGACGATGCCGCTCTTGATCTGGGCGCGGATCTGGTCGGCGACGGCCCGGAGTCCGTCCTTGTCGATTCCCGGCAGCGTCTGCCTGACGAGCGACACGCCACCGACGTCGATGACGTCGTAGGCCGCCTTCTTGCCTCCGCCTCCGGTCGCCAGTTTCGTCTTGAGCTCGGACACCTCGCGGGTCAGCCGCTTGCTGTCTGCCTGCAGCCGTTCGATCGCCTCCACCGCCTGGATCGGGTTCACCTTCAACGCGTCGATGACGGCGTGTAAGGACGCTCGCTGCTGCTGCGCCCATTCGACGGCTCCCGCGCCCGTCACGGCTTCGATCCGGCGAACGCCCGCCGCGACGCCGCTTTCCGCGAGGATCGCGAAGAACCCGATGTCGCCGGTCGCGGAGCACGTGCGTGCCGCCGCACAGCTCCATGCTGAAGCCGGGCACGCTGACGACGCGGACCTTGTCGCCGTATTTCTCGCCGAACAACGCCATCGCGCCGGCCGCGACGGCCTGCTCCGGCGATACGTCGACGTCCGTCTTCACCGGCGTGTTGCGGTACACCTGCTCGTTGACGATGCGCTCGATGCGATCGAGATCGTCGCGTGTGATCGCCTGGAAGTGCACGAAGTCGAAGCGCAGGCGATCGGGCGCCACGAGCGAACCCGCCTGCTTGACGTGCGAGCCGAGCACCTGGCGCAGCGCCGCGTGGAGCAGGTGTGTCGCCGTGTGGTTGCGCCGCGTGGCGTCGCGGACGTCCGACGTCGACCTCGGCCGTCACGATGTCGCGCGTGCGAAGCTCGCCGCGCACGACGCGACATGATGCGCGCGCGGGAAGTCCTTGCGAACGGGGATCCGGCGCATGCCGTCCACGACGCGCCTCGCCCGTCGCGCCGTGGATGCGGCCGGTGTCGGAGACCTGTCCGCCCGCCTCGAGGTAGAACGGCGTTTCCGGCAGGATGACCCAGCCCGTCTGGCCTTCGCGGAGCACGTCCGTCACCGCCGGCTGGTCGTCGTACAGGATGGCAATCGGCACGCCGACCGTCGTCGTCGTCTCGTAGCCGCGAAACGCGTCGTTGAGCGCGTTGATCTCGGCGCGATCCTCGACGAACCACGCGGGCTCGTCGCCGCCCTTGAAACCGCTCTTCGCGCGCGCCTTGCCGCGCTGGCCTTCCATGGCGCGCTCGTAGCCGGCCTTGTCCACCGCCACGCCCTGCGTCGTGGCGGTGTCCTCGATGAAGTCGAAGGGCACGCCGAACGTGTCGTACAGCTTGAACGCCGCGTCGCCGCCGAGCACCCGCGATTTCGTGCCGAGGACCTTGGCGAGTTCCGCCTCGAGGCGCGGCAGGCCCTCGGTCAGCACGGCTTCGAAGCGATGCTCCTCGGCGAGGATCGATCGCTCGATCATCTCGCGGCCGGTGCGGATGCCGGGTAGGCGTCGCCCATATCGCGATCGAGGACGGCGACGAGCGTGTGCAGGAACGGCTCGGTCAGCCCCAGGTGCTTGCCGTGGCGCATCGCGCGCCGCATGATCTTCCGCAGCACGTACCCGCGCCACTCGTTCGACGGGATCACGCCGTCGCCGATGAGAAACGTCGTCGATCGGATGTGATCGGCGACGACGCGCATCGAGATGTCGCTCTGTTCGTCGTGCCCGTACCGGCGTCCGGTGATCTCGCCGATCGCGGTGGAGGAGCGGCTGAAACACGTCGGTGTCGTAGTTCGACTCCTTTTCCTGCAGCACCGCCGTGATGCGCTCGAGGCCCATGCCCGTGTCGATCGACGGCGCCGGCAGCGGAGTCAGCCTGCCGTCGGCTGACCGCTCGAACTCCATGAAGACGTTGTTCCAGATCTCGATTTCGGGATCGTGCCCGCTGCCGCCGCGCACGTAGTAGATCTCGGAGCAGCGGCCGCACGGCCCCGTGTCGCCCATCGACCAGAAGTTGTCGTCGCTGCCCAGTTCGAGGATGCGATCGGCCGGGACGCCCAGCTTCCGCCAGATGTCGTACGCCTCGGCGTCGCGCGGGATGCCGTTCTCGCCCTTGAAGATCGACACGACCATCCGGCTGGGCTCCATCTTCCAGACGTCGGTCAGCAGCTCCCAGGCGAACGGCAGCGCGTCTTCCTTGAAGTAGTCGCCGAACGAGAAGTTGCCGAGCATCTCGAAGAACGTGTGGTGGCGGTGCGACGGCCCCACGTTGTCGAGGTCGTTGTGCTTGCCGCTGACGCGCATGACCTTCTGCGACGTGGCGGCCCGCTTGTAGCTGCGCTTCTCGCGGCCGAGGAGCAGGTCCTTGAACTGGTTCATCCCGGCGTTGGTGAACAGCAGCGTCGGGTCGTCGCCGGGCACGAGCGGCGAGCTCGGCACCACGCGGTGCTCGCGGCTTTCGAAGAACTTGAGGAAGGACGAACGGATCTCGTTGGAGGTCATCGCGGAATCAATTGAACCACAAAGATCACGAAGGCCACAAAGCCGGATGCCTAGTCTTCGTGTTCTTCGTGCCCTTTGTGGTTCTTCTTGAGGATCGCGAGCACCCGGTGTGGTTCGAAGCCCTGGCCGACGAGATACCGGTAAAGCCGGTTGAACTCGCGCTGGTCTGCGATGGACGCGCCCCCGCGAAGGCGTTTGGCGAGCGCCGACTCGAGCAGACCCTCGTCGTCGAGGGCGCCGAACACCTCGTCGACCGCGCGCCGGGCCGTGGCGGGGGAGATGCCGGCGCTTTCGATCTTGCGCTGGACCCGCAGCCGCCCGCGCTTGCGGATGCCGGTCTCGGTGCGCGCGATCGCGGCGGCCACACGGGCATCGTCGATGGCGCGTTCGCTCGATCAGCAGCGCGACCGCGGCGTCGATGGCGTCGGGTTCGTGGTCGCGGCGGGCGAGGCGCTGGCGGATCTGGGCCTCGGACAGTTCGCGCCGTCCGAGCATCTTGAGGCCGTCGATGTAGGCCCTCCGGGAGTCCACTCCGCGACCGTCCTTCCCGGGCTAACTCCCGAAGCGGGTGATCGCGTCGCGGCCCATGTCGGCGTTAGTCGAGATGCCCTGCACCTTGAGCTTGAATTCGTCGACGTTGGTCGCCCAGCGCAGCGCCTCGTCGTACGACACCAGGCCCTGCTCGAACAGTCCGAAGATCGACTGATCGAAGGTCTGCATCCCGTATTGCGACGTCCCGGCGGCGATGGCGGCCGGAATCTGGTGCGTGCGTTCCTTGTCGACGATGCAGTCGCGGATGAACGCCGTCGCGATCATCACCTCGACGGCGGGCACGCGGCCGTGTCCGTCGGAGCGCGGGATGAGCCGCTGGGAGATGACGCGCCTTGAGCACCGCCGCCAATTGCAGGCGGACCTGCTTCTGCTGGTGCGGCGGAAATACGGCGATGATGCGGTTGATGGTCTCCGTCGCGTCGAGCGTGTGGAGGGTGGAGAAGACGAGGTGGCCCGTTTCCGCCGCCAGCAGGCCCGTTTCGATCGTCTCGAAGTCGCGCATTTCGCCGACGAGAATGACGTCCGGATCCTGGCGCAGCGCGCTGCGCAGCGCCCAGGCGAACGACCGCGTGTCGACGGCGACCTCGCGCTGATTGACGATCGACTGGTTGTCGCGGTGCAGGAACTCGATCGGATCCTCGACCGTCATCACGTGCGCGCAGCGCGTGCGGTTGACGTGATCGATCATCGCCGCCAGCGTCGTGCTCTTGCCGCTGCCGGTCGTGCCCGTCACCAGGACGAGTCCGCGCTCCTCGCTCGCGACTTTCTTGAGGATCACGGGCAAGCCGAGGTCGTCGATGGTCTTGATGGCCATCGGGATGACGCGCAGGACCAGGCCGACCGTGCCGCGCTGCTGGAAGACGTTCACGCGGAACCGGCCCAGGCCGGGGACGCTGTACGCGAGGTCGACTTCCTGCGCGTCCTTGAACTTCTCGCGGTGAATGTTCGACATCACGGCCGCGCTCATGGCGACCACATCTTCGTGGTTGAGCCGTTTTTCCTCGGAGGCGGGCACCAGGAGGCCGCGCTGCCGCATCATCGGGTAGCTGCCCACCTTGATGTGCAGGTCCGACGCGCCATTCTCGACGGCGATCTTCAGGAGATCATTGACGTGCATAGGCATAGGGGGTGAGGGGTTAGAGGTTGGAGGTTAGAGGTTGGGGAAGGCAGACGGTCAGCCGCCTTTCGGGCCAACCCCTATCCCTAACCTCTCGGCTCTGACCTCTGGCGCGAACCCCTGGCCCCTGTCTTATCGGCCGCGCGCCGCGACTTCTTTGGGGCCGGTCCGCAGGGAGGCTTCTGCCGGGTAGACGTAGGTCAGCCAGCCGTGTCGATCGGGCGTTTTGCCGTTCACGACGTCGAAAAACGCGTGCTGCAGGGCCGCCGTGACCGGCCCGCGGTGGCCGGTGCCCACCTTGATCTTGTCGACCGAGCGGACCGGGGTGACCTCCGCGGCCGTTCCGACGAAGAACACCTCGTCCGCTGTGTACAGCGCCTCGCGGGGGAGGACGGTCTCGGTGACGGTGTAGCCCAGCTCGCGCGCGAGCGTCATGACCGAGTCGCGCGTGATCCCGCCGAGAATCGACGAACCCAGAGGCGGCGTGAAGATCGCGCCGTCGCGCACGATGAGCAGGTTCTGGCCGCTGCCTTCGCTGAGGTTCCCGTTGACGTCGAGCGCGATGCCTTCGGAATACCCGTCAGCGATCGCTTCCATCTTGATCAGCTGCGAATTGGCGTAGTTGGCGGTCGCCTTGGCCATCGCCGGCAGCGTGTTGGGCGCCAGGCGGGTCCAGGAGCTCACCTTCACGTCCACGCCGTCTTCGAGCGCGTCGTGACCGAGGTAGGCGCCCCAGTCCCACACCATGATGGCCGCATCGACGGGATTGTTAAGCGGGTTGACACCGAGGGTCTCGTATCCGCGATACACGAGCGGACGGATGTAGCACGCCTTCATCTCGTTTGCGCGGATGGTCTCGAGCACGGCCTCCATCCAGCCCTTCAGATCCAGCGTGTAGTCCATGCGGTAGATCTTGGCGGACTCCATCAGGCGCCGCATGTGGGCATCCAGCCGGAAGCACGCCGAACCCTTGGGCGTGCTGTAGCAGCGCGCGCCTTCGAAGACGCCGCTGCCGTAGTGGATGACGTGGGAGCCGATGTGAATGGTCGCGTCGCGCCAGTCCACCAGCTTGCCGTTCATCCAGATTTTCCCGGTACCCGGAAACCCCATAAGTGCTCCTTATGAAGATATTCTAGCGCATCCGCTGCTGCGTGATGCGACCGGCAGGTGACTTGTTGGTAACCGCTACTGCGTTTCGTTGCAGAACGGACAACGATCGGCCCGGGCGTGCAGCGGTTTGCGGCAGTGCCAGCAGAACCGCGGCTGTGGCGACTCGCGTGCCTTCAGCCGTGTCTGGATGTCCTCGGCGCTCGCGCTGTCGGTCGGGGTCGGCCTCGGCGTGCGCCGCGGGGTGCTGCCTCGCGCCGCCAGCACATCGTCGAGCAGTTCGCCGGCGCGCTGGTAGCGGTCGACGATCTCGGGGGCCATCGCTTTCATGACGACGTCGTTGATGGCCCGGGGGATCTTCGGGTTTTTCAGCCGAGGCGGCGTCACGAGCTCGCCGCGCCGCAGGCGCTCGAGATCTGCCTGCGACGGTGTGTCGTACGGCAGCTCCCCGGTCAGCATCTGGTACATGGTGACGCCGAGCGAGTACACGTCGGACGCGAGCACGGCTTCGCCGCGGAACTGCTCGGGCGCCATGTACGGAGGGCTGCCGATGACGGTCGATCCGTGCGCGGCAATCTCGAGAAACCGCGACGTCCCGAAGTCGGCGACTTTCAACTGACCGGTGTCGGCGACCAGGATGTTCGACGGCCGCAGGTCGCGATGCAGCACGCCCTGGCGGTGCGCGTGATCGACGGCGTTGCTGATCTGGCAGGTGTAGTCGAGGGCAAGCGCGACGTCGAGCGCGCCGTCGCGCGACACGACGTCCTCGAGCGTTTCGCCCGGCACGAAGTCCATCACGATGAAGAAGACGTTCTCCTGCTTTTCCGCCGTGACGATGCGGACGATGTTCGGGTGATCGAGGGCGGCAAGCAACCGCGCCTCGCGGAGGAGTTCGCCGAAGTCGACGCCCTGCTTGTGCGGGACCTTGAGCGCGACCTTTTTGTTAATCCAGGTATCGTCCGCGAGATAGACGGTGCCGAAGCCGCCGCTTCCGATCGTCTTGAGAATCTTGTACTTCCCGATGATTTGCCCGCGGAAGAACATGTGGGAGTGATTATATCGTTCATGGTTGAACCGTATAATGACCGCCACAATGACCGCCGTGCACCGGTTCTTCGCACCGAACCTCGATCCCGGCGACGAGGCCGTCACGCTGCCGCACGACGAGTCCGAGCACCTGACGCGAGTGCTGCGCCTGGGCGCCGGTGACATGGTGTCCGTGTTCGACGGCCGCGGTCACGAGTTCGCGGCGCGCGTGGTGCACGCCGACCGGCGCGACGCGCGCGTGCAGGTCGTTTCGCGTGTGGATCCGGCCCCCGAGCCGAGCGTGTCCCTGACGCTCGCCCAGGCCGTGCTCAAGGGCGAGAAAATGGACGACATCGTCCGCGACGCGGTGATGCTCGGCGTGGCGGCCGTCCAGCCGCTCGTCACGACCCGAGCCGAGACGACCGTGGCGGCGCTCGCGCGAGGCGCGCGGCCCGATCGCTGGCGCCGCGTGGCGCTCGCATCGGTGAAACAGTCGGGGAGAGCGGTACTGCCCGAGATCCTGCGGCCGCTGACGCTCGAATCGTACCTGGACGATCCGGCGGCCGCTCTCATGCTGATGCTGGTCGAACCCGGTGCGAACGCGCAAGTCGAGCCGCTCTCCGTGCTGCGAGATCAGCTCGTGCCTCAGGATGCCGCGATTCTGATCGGGCCCGAGGGCGGGTGGGTAGAAGCCGAGTGGACGGCCGCGCAATCCCGCGGCGCCCGGCTCGTGAGCCTCGGCCGCCGGACCCTCAGGGCCGATGCCACGCCGGTTGCCGCGATCAGCGTGCTGCAGTTCCTGTGGGGGGATTTGTAAGGTTCTATCTCCTTACCCTGAAGTTCTGCGTCTTCACGTCGCCGTCCGTCACCGTGATGCGCGTCGCGCCCTGGCGATGAGCATCGAGGTAGGCCGGCTCGAACCACTCGCCCTGCTCGGCCGGGTCGACGGTCGTCATGAAGTACTCGCCGGCCGGGAGGCCGCGAATCTTGAAGGTGCCCGTCTGATCGGGCCGCGCCGTCATGATCTGGCGCGATTGCGCCCGCCACAGCGACGAATTGGTTGAAAACGCAAGGACCGTGAACTCGGTGACCGGGACGCTCTGGTCGTCGGTGACGCTGCCGTTGATTTCCGTCAGGCGATCCGTGAAGGTGAGCGTCACGTTGCTGATCCGCTGGCCGCTCTTCACTTCGACGGGCGTGTCGGTGATGTCGCGTCCGTCGAGGACGACCGACTTCAGCGTCCACCCTCGGAGCGCGCCGCCCCCGTTCGGCCGAATCAGGTGCGGCCCGGCAGGCACGCCGTCCAGCGTGAACGCCCCGTCCTTGTCGACGCGGGCATTCGGATTGGGGCCGAGGTCCGATTGCTCGCTGGAGGGCGCGGCGACCCGGATTTGGCTCAGGTCTCCCGGCACGGACGCCTGCGTGGGTTCGAAGACAATCGTTCCCGTCACGGTTCCACCCGTCGCCAGCATCACGGAGACGTTCGCGAGATCGCCGCCGGACACCGCGAGCGGCTGCGAGGCGGACAGCGGCACCTCGCTGTCGTTGCTGCGGGCCCGCAGCGTGTAACGGCCCGGCGGCACGTTGGTGATGGTGAAGCTGCCGTCCCAGTCGATGCGCGACCCGAAGCTGGTGCCGAGGTTGCCGCGGCCGCCGGCTGCGCCTTCCGGCGTCAGATTGACGTTTCCGCCGCTCGGCCGCGTGCCGTCGGGGTTGTTCACGTTCCCGCTGATCCGTGACGTTCGCACCAGCTGCAGGCTGAAATCGATGTCTGCGACTTCCTGGCTGACGCCGACCGTGACGGACCGCGCTTCGTTGATCGATGCGACGCCTGGAAAATATGTGGGCGCGTAGGACAGCCGATCCTGGTCGTCGCCCGCACCGCCGATCAGCGCCGCGACGTTGCCGCCGAGCAGCCCGCCCACCGCGTTGGCGATCGCGCCAGGCGCCGGTCCGCCTGGTCCTCCACGGCCCGGCCCTCCACGGCCGCCGCCGCCGAAGCCGAAGTCGATCCGCGTAACGGCGCTGACGTAATAGTCGCCCGGGTTCAGGCCCCACACCCGGTACGCACCCTTGTCATCGGTCTGCGCCGTGCCTGCCGGGACGAGCCGGCGCTCGCCCTGCTGGTACTGGTACCGCATCACGCGCACCATCGCGCCGGGCATGGCGTCGCCGTCCTCGTCGAAGACGTGGCCCGCGAGCACGCCGCCCCGCGGCAGCCTGAAGTCGATGCCTCGCAACTGCTGGTCGTCGGCGAGTTGCAGCGGAGTGCCCGACTGGAGCGGCCGCCGCTGGCCGTACGAGAGGCCGATGAAACCATTTTTCGATGCGGTCAGGGTATAGCGGCCGGCAGGCAGTTCCGTGAAGTCGAACGCGCCGCTGTCGTCGGTCAGCATTCCGCGCCCGCCCGGGAGCTCCGCGGCCGTGATGAAGACGCGGGCCCGCTTCACCGGCCGCCCGTTGTCGGCCGCCAGCACGCGTCCTGACAGACGCCCGGCTACGGCCGGCGCGTTCTGCTGCGACGGCGTATCGCGGGCGGGCTGCTGGCCGCCGCGCGAACCCGTCTGGCCCGGCTGCGCCGTCCCCGTTTGCGGCGTCTGAGCGGCCAGGACCGCCACGCTCGCGACCACGGTCAATGCAACGGGAAGAAATCGCCGAATCATGCGGACCTCTTGGACCCCTCGGACCTGTGGACCTCTTGGACCTTGTGAGCCCTATCCATTAGACAGTCGTCGGCCCGTAAAGGTTATCCAGCCGTCTTCCGCGGACTCGGCCTCGAGCTCGAGGCCGGCAAACGCCCGCCAGACTTCGTCACGTTCGGGGGCCTGGACGCCGCTCATGATCAGGGCGCCTCCCGGTTTCACGGCCTGGCGCAGGCGCGCCGCCGCACGGATCAGCAGGCCGCCGGTCAGGTTCGCCGCCACCACGTCCGCGACAGGCAGCTCCATGGTCATCAGGTCACCGACCGCAAACAGGATGCGTCCGTCAGGCAGGCCTGGATTGAGCGCAAGGCTCTCGACGGCCGACTGAATGGCGTCCGGATCGTCGTCGATCCCGACGGCGCGGGCGGCGCCAAGGTGCACCGCAGCCATCGACAGCACGCCGGATCCCGTTCCGAGATCGAGCACCTCTGCGTCTGCCAGGTCGATCTCCTGCAAGGCCGCGAGGCACAACCGCGTCGTTGCGTGGTGGCCCGTGCCGAAACCCATCGAGGGCGCGATGACGATAGTCCGCGGCGATCGATCGCCGGTAGCCAACGCGTGCCACGGCGGCGCGACCACGATGCGGCCGACGGAGATCGGCGTCAGGTTCTCCTGCGACCGCCGTGCCCAGTCTTCGTCTGCGATGTCGACGGGGGAGATGCGGAGGAATGGCCGGAGCGCGCTTGCGGCCTGATCGCGATCGTGTGCGTTGGTGAAGAAGAAGCGGAGGCCGCCCTCGATTTCCTGGACCGCCGCGGGCGCGTAGTCGTCGGCGATGAAAAACCCGCGTTCTTCCTGGCTGTCCCCGTAGACGTCGAGCGCGGGCCAGCGCCTATCCAAACATGTCCTTGACGCGATCGAACAGGTTGCGCTCGTCCTGTTCTTCGTGCCGCTTGCGGGGCTCGAACTTTTCGGCGGGCAGCATCCTCGCGAGCTGTTCGAGCGCGTGGCGCTGGTCCTTGCTGAGTTTCTTCGGCGTGCGCACCTGCACGGTCGCGAACAGATCGCCCTTCCCGCGTCCGTTGACGTCAGGCATGCCCTTGCCGCGCAGGCGCAGCGTCGTGCCGGTCGCCGTGCCTTCCGGCACCTTGATCGACTCGGTGCCCTCGAGCGTCGGCACCTGGATTTCGCCGCCCAGGGCGACGGTCGTGAAGTTGACCGGGATCTCGCAGAACAGGTTGAGGCCGTCGCGCCGGAAGAACTCGTGTTCCTGCACGTGGATGACCACGTACAGGTTGCCGGGGGGCGCACCGCCCGTGCCGCCTTCGCCCTCGCCTTGAATCCGCAGCTGCTGCCCCGTGGCGATGCCGGCCGGAATCTTCACGGTAATCTTGCGTTGCTTCGGCACCTGGCCGACGCCCTTGCACGGCTGGCACGGCTTGGCGATGGTCCGTCCGGTGCCGCGGCACTGCGGGCATGTCCGCGCCACGGTGAAGAACCCCTGCTGGAACCGCACCTGCCCCTGGCCCCGGCACTGGTTACAGACCACTGGTGAAGAACCCGGCGCGGCGCCCGTGCCGGCGCACGTTTCGCACGCTTCCTGGCGCGGAATCTGGATGTTCGTCTCGGTGCCGCTGGCGGATTCCTCGAAGGAGATCTCGAGGTCGTAACGCAGATCGCCGCCGCGCTGGGGGCCGCCGCGGCGCCGCCCGCCGCCCAGGATGTCACCGAAGCCGAAGATGTCGCCCAGTCCGCCGAGGATGTCGCCGAAGTCCGCGAAGATCGTGGGATCGACGCCCCCGCCGGCCGCGTTGCCCACAGCCGCGTGGCCGAAGCGGTCGTACGCCGCGCGCTTGTCGGGGTCGGCAAGCACGGCGTACGCCTCGGCGCACTCCTTGAAACTCTCTTCGGCCGCCTTGTCGCCGGGGTTGCGGTCCGGATGGTACTTGAGCGCCAGCTTGCGGTAGGCGCTCTTCATCTCGTTCTCGGTGACCGTCCGGGAGACGCCGAGAACCTCGTAGTAGTCGCGCTTGCTCACGCTTTGGCCACCTTCACCATGGCGGGCCTGAGCAGGCGATCGCCCAGCATGTAGCCCTTCTGCAGTTCGCCGATGACTTCACCTTCGCGATGCTCCGGGCTCGACTCGTGCACGACAGCCTGGTGGATGTTGGGATCGAAGTCGGCGCCGAGCGACTCGAAGGCCTTCACGCCTCGCTTGCGCAGCAGATCGGTGAGCTTCTGGTAAATGAGCTCTACCCCTTTCCGATAGGCGTCGGCTCCGCCGCCGGCGTCGACCGTCAGCGCGCGATCGAAATCATCGACGATGAGCAGCACGTCCTGGAGAACGCCGACGACCGCCTGGTCGGACTGTTCGCGGCGCTCGCGATCGATCCGCTTCCGGTAGTTATCGAATTCGGCGGTCTTGCGCATCCACCGGTCGTGGTAATCGTCGCGTTCGCGGCGGATGTCGTCGAGGGGATCCGCGGCGTCCGCTTCCGGCGACTCGGAGGGATCAGTTGCCGCCGGCGAGGGTCCCGCCGGGTCTGGCGCGTGTTTGTCAGTCATACGTTCTAGTGGTGCCTATCACCTGGAAGAGTACCGCGTACAACAAGCCCTGGCCGCGATTCTCCAGCCGCGACTACGGAGCGGCCGGATCTGATCTCTGGGCAACATACTGCTAATTTGGATCGCGCAGAACGCGCGATACGGCCTGGGCCGCGCCGTCCACCACGTCGATAGCGCGCGGATACCGCATGCGCGTCGGTCCGATCACGCCCACGGTACCAATCGCCATCCCATCGCCGTATGTCGAGATGATCAGGCTGAAGGACCGCAGGTTCGGATCCAGATGCTCAGCGCCGATGACGACGGTCAGGCCGGGGCCGTCGATGTATTCGTTCAACAGGTGGACCAGCCGCTGCTTTTCTTCCATCATCTGGAGCAGCGTCTGCAGCGTGCCGAGCGTAAGGCCGTGCGTCTCCTCGAGGAGCGACGCGGCGCCGTCCACGTAGATGGTTCCACCGCGGGGCAGATCCGTGAACGTCGACGAGGCGAGGCGCATCGCCCGTGCCAGGAGCGCGTCGTACAGCATGCGCTCTTCGTTGATGCGCTCGCGCACCGCCTCGCGGGCGCGGGCGAGGGGCAGCCCCGAAAACTCCCGGTTCAGGTAGTTGGCCGCCTCGCGCAGGTCGTCGGCGCCGAGCGGTTCCGCGATCTCGATGACTTTCTGGATCACGTGGCCCCCGCGGGCGACGATGATGACGAGCACGCGCGACGTGCTGAGCGGAACGAACTCGACGCGGTCGAACACGGCGCCTTCCTGCGCGGGCTGCAGCACGAAACCGATGTGGCCCGACGCCTGAGAGACCAGGTGCGAAACTCCGGGCAGCATCGAATCGGGCAGCCGGCCCGCATGGTCGCGGCGCAGACGCGCCTCGACGGCGTGCGCCGTCCGGCTCGAACGTCTCGAGTCGAGTAGCAGATCCACGTAGAACCGATAGCCGCGATCCGTGGGGATGCGCCCGGCCGACGTGTGCGGCTGCTGGACGAACCCTTCGTCCTCGAGCCGCGCGAGAATGTTGCGGACGGTGGCGGAAGACACCCCGAGGCCGGCCGCCGTGACGAGCACGGACGACGCGACGGGTTCGCCCGAGGCGATGTATTCGCGCACGAGCGCGGCGAGGACGCGTTTGGCGCGGTCGTTGGGCTCAGCAGACATTAGCACTCGCGCTCAGAGACTGCCAAACATTATACACTGGCGCGCGCCGCGAGCTCCCGCGCGGCCGCGCGCGCCTCGGCCGTGATGGCGGCGGCGTCCGTCCGCACCGCCCGTCCCTCGCGCACGAGCACCTCGCCATCCACGATGGTCGCGCGCACGTCGGACGCGCGCGCGGCGTAGACGATCGTCGAGTAGGGGTCCGGCGCGGGCACGAGGTGCGGCGGCTCGCGGTCGATCACGATCACATCCGCCCGTTTGCCGCGCTCGATCGAGCCGATGTCACCGTCGAGTCCCAGCGCTCGCGCGCCCGCGCGTGTCGCCATGAGGAGCGCATCGCGCGCCGTCAGCGCGCCGGGATGGGCCGTCGCCGACTGCAGCAGCGCGGCCAGCCGCATCTCGGTGAACATGTCGAGGTGGTTGTTGCAGGCGGCGCCGTCGGCGCCGAGCGATACGTTGATCCCGCGCGTCCGCATGGCGGCCACCGGCGCGACGCCGGAACCCAGCTTCAGGTTGGAGCTCGGGCAGTGCAAGACGTTGACCCCGTGCTCGGCGAGCAACGCCTGCTCGCGCCCGTCCACCCAGACGCAGTGGGCGCAGCACAGGCGCGGCGACGCCAGCCGCAGCCTCGCGAGGTACTCGATGTTCGACACGCCGCCCGATAGCTGCCGCACGATCGCGATCTCGTCGCGCGATTCGGAGGCGTGCGTGTGCACGAGCGTGTGGTGCGCGTCCGACAGGCTGGCCACGGCCTCGAGCAGCGCGGGCGAGCACGAGACGGCGAAGCGCGGCGCGAACGCGGCGTGCAGCCGACCTCCCGCGGCGCCATCCCACCGTTTGCCGAGCGCTACGCTCTCGTCGATCGACGCGTTCGTCTGCTCGCGCATCCGCGCGGGGACATCGTCGCCCGAGTCCATCATGCACTTGCCGATGGTGGCGCGGATGCCTGCTTCCGCCGCGGCCTCGAACACCACGTCCGTCTCGTGCACGGTCTCCATCGTCAGCACGGTGGTGGTACCCGAAGCGAGCAGCTCCGCGATGCCGATCCGCGCGGCCGCTCGAAGCGTCGAGGGTGTGTGCGCCGCTTCCATCGGCCAGATGCGCGTGCGCACCCAGTCCATCAGGCTCAGGTCGTCCGCAGAGCCTCGGAACAGCGTCTGGCAGAGGTGGACGTGCGTCTGAACGAAGCCGGGCAGCACCCAGCCGCCGTGCGCGTCGATGATCGTGTCATGGGGATCCGCCGTCACGCCGCGATTGATCGCGGCGATCCGGCCATCGCGGATCGAGACGTCGCCCTGCACGATGTCGAACGCGTCGTTCATCGTGACCACGACACCGCCGCGGATGAGAAGGGAGGACATCTACATCACGAAGCCACGAAGGCCGCGAAGAAGACCACGAGAGGCTAGACCTTCTTCGTGTGCTTCGTGTCTTCGTGATTCATTCTTTGGCAACCAGCTTGGGTGGTTCCCATTTCATCGAGCGGCCGCCGCCGTCCTTGTCGAGAGCTTTGCCGTGTTTGACGGCGATCAGCTCGGCGAGGATGCTGACGGCGATTTCCTGCGGCGTGACGGCGCCGATGTCCAGGCCGATGGGGGCGTGGACGTGTGTGAGGGTCTCGGGCGCGATCTGGTCGGCCAGCAGCTGATGGTAGATCCGCGCCACCTTGGCGCGGCTGCCGATGAGGCCGAGGTAGCGCAGGTCGCGCGGCGCGAGCGCCCGCAGCGCTTCGAGGTCGTTCGTGTGACCCCGCGTCACGATGACCGCGTACGCGTGGGCGGGAAGCTGGGTGCGGCCGATCCAGGCGGGGATGTCTTCCACCACGATCTCGACGGCGTCCGGAAACCGCTCGCGATTGGCGAACTTCTCGCGGTCGTCCACGACGTGGACGCGGAATCCCACTTCGTGCGCGACGCGCGCCAGGTGAAAGCCGACGTGACCGGCGCCCACGACGTAGAGTTCGGGCGACGGCTCGATTGGCTCGATGTAGACGTCCATCTGTCCACCGCAGATCAGCCCGGTCTCCTGGGCGAAGTCGTCGTCCAACTCGTAGTGCACGAGCTCGGGACGCCGGTTGGTGATGGCCTCGCGAGCTTTCCAGAACGCATCGTTCTCGTAGCAGCCGCCGCCAATCGTGCCGACGATGCGGCCGTCGGCGAAGACCAGCATCTTGGCGCCGACGCGCTGCGGTGTCGAGCCGCGCGCCGCCACGATCGTCACAAGGGCAGCCGGCTCGCCCCGGTCGAGCGCCCCGGCCACAGCCGCGAACACCTCTTGATTCACTGCTGCGATTATACGGGCAGGTGGGTCGGGTCGGTCGGGTGGGTCTGGTGGGTCTGGTGGGCAAGCGACGGAGGTAAGCAGAGCGCTGTCATTCCCTGCGCGGCCCACCAGACGTACCCGACCAACGAGACCTACCCGCCCCACCAGACCTACCCGCCCCACCAGACCTACCCGACCTCACCAGGCCCACCCGACGGTTCGCTTCAGCGGTGCAGTTCACACGACTGCGTCGGCTCGGTGCCAACGATGAACGCCTCGCGGAAGACGCGGGGACAGGCGGGCACCGCGAGTTTCCCGGTGTCTTTGTCGATGTCCACGAACGAGATCCCCCCGGGGGCCTCGAACTTCTCGCTCGACCGTCCGGCGAGCGCGCGGGTCATGAACTCGGTCCAGATCGGCAGCGCGGCCTGGGCGCCGGTCAACCCGACGGGCTGATTGTCATCGAAGCCCACCCACACGACCGTCAGCAGCTCCGGCGTGAAGCCGACGAACCAGGCGTCCCGGAGGTCGTTGGTGGTGCCGGTCTTGCCGGCGGCGTCGAGGGTGAAGCCGGCCGCCCGCGCCCCCGCGGCCGTGCCCTCGTTGAGCACGCTGCGCATCATGTTGGTGACGAGGTATGTGGTGTCACGCCGCGTGATTTCGCGGACGCTCCCCGACGGCTTCTTCGTGAGGTTGGCCCCGCCGCTCGTGATCGACAGGATGTGCTTGAGCGGCCGCAGCAACCCCATGTTCGGAAAGATCGTATACGCGGTGGCGATTTCAAACGGTGTCGCCTCGAACACGCCGAGCGCGATCGACGGGTACGCTTTCGGCGCATTGCCGACGCCGAGCTTCTTCCAGAGCGCTGCGACGCGATCGTACCCGGCCGCCTGCGCGACGTGAATCGTGGCGAGGTTGCGCGAATGCGCCAGCGCGTGACGGAACGTAATCGGCCCGTCGTACGTCTTCTCGTAGTTCTCCGGCGTCCAGACCTGATCGTCGAACTCGAAGGTCTCCGGCTCGTCGAGCGCGATGGACGCCGGCGTGACGTCGGTGCGGCCCTGGGCCGCCGCCTGCTCGAACGCCGCGAGGTAGACGAACGGCTTGAACACGGAGCCCGGCTGCCGGCGCGACAGCACGACGCGGTCGTACTGTGACTGGTTGTACGAACGCCCGCCAACGAACGCGAGGACTTCACCCGTGCGCGGATCGACCGCGATGAGCGCGGCCTCCGCCTTGCCCTTGCGCTTGCGCTTCGACAGCAGCTGATCGACCTTGGTCAGGCCGTTGCGGACCGCATCCTGCGCCACGCGCTGCAGGTGCAGGTCGAGCGTCGTGTAGACGTCGACCGCCTTGTCCGTTGTGGTCGTCAGCCCGGGGTACTGCTCGTCGAGCAGTTGCCCGACGTAGTCGACGAAATACGGCGCCTCGGCCTCGAGCGCGCGCTGGACGACGGAGAGTGGCTCGGCGGACGCACGTTCCGCGGCGACCGCCTCGATGTAGCCGGCGTCCGACATCGCCGTCAGCACGACGTTGCGGCGCTCGCGGCAGCGTTCCGGGTTGTTGAACGGCGAGAGCGCCGACGGCGACTGGATCACGCCGGCGATCGTCGCCGCTTCCGCCAGCGAGACGTTGCTGACGTCTTTCCCGAAGAACAGCCGCGACGCTTCACTGACGCCCATGATCGCAAACGACCCGCGCTGGCCGAGCGGGACGTCGTTGAGATACATCTCGAGGATCTCTTCCTTCGACGCCTTGATCGTAAGGATGATCGAGACGAAGATTTCGAGCACCTTGCGGCGCCCCGATCGCGCGCGCGCCGACTCGAGCGTCATGCCGTCGAACTTCGGCAGGAAGACATTGCGCACCAGCTGCTGTGTGATGGTGCTGGCGCCGGCCATCCGGTTGCGGCGGCCCGTCGCGTACGAGAGCACCGCGCCGCCCATGCCGATCGGATCGATTCCCGGATGCTCGTAGAAGCGGCGATCCTCGATCGACAGCACGGCCTGCACCATGCGGGGCTGAATGGCGGACAGTGCGACCGGGCGGCGTTTCTCGCGTTCGCCGGGGCTGATCGAGGCGAGGACCGGCGCGTCGAGCGTCAGCCGATCCGTTTCGCGCGGGCCGCGCTCGAGTCGAACGACGTGGTCGGACACGCGCACCGGACGCCGCGCGGTCTTGCCGCCCGCCGGGCGCCGATCGAATCCCACGCGGACGATCTCGCCGCGGGAAGTCGCGCCGCGCGGCAGGATCGAAACCGTGCCGTCGCCGAGGATGAACTCGCCGGGTTTCTCGAGGGCGCTCCGCTCCGCGTATCCGAGCTCGTTGAGCCGGTCGACGAGCTCCCGGTTGTTCATCGACTGCCCGCGCCGGAGCTCCAGCGGACGCGCCAGCACGCGCGGGAGCACGCGGTCGCGCTCGCCGTGCAGCCGTTGATCGATGAGCCGGGCGAAGCTGACGTAGTAATACGTGGTCGCGACGCACAACCCCGCGACGCACGCGATGAGCGCGCCGGCCGCCACGCGGACCCACGGCTTGCGCCACCACGTTGAAATCTTGATCCGGACGAGGCGGCGCGGACCGGCCGATCCGGCGCCTCCGGCGGCCCTCGTCCGGCCGCGCGCAGGCGCGCGTCGTGGCGTTTTCAGATCGTGATCACCCAATGCTGTCCCATCTCAATGGGCAGGGCGTCCCAGAGCCGTTCGACGAGGGCCGGCCCGTACTGGTTCAGGAACCAGACGAAACCGACGGAGCGTTCCTGCGCGTGCCCGTTGGGGAAGGCAAGCGCGCGCGTGCGGAGAAACTGCCGGCGGAGCGTGTCGTTTTTTCGCTTCGCCGCCTGAATCGTCTTGCCGTGGAGGTTCTCCAGATCGTGTTGGATCTTCCCGGTGGTGTTCCGCGCCGCCCCTTCGAGCGTGGGGTCGAGCGTCAGGAGGGCGTCGACGACGCGCTGCATGTGGCTCTCGAGCGCGGCACCGGCGGCGGCAAACGCCGCATCCACGTCGGGGGGAATTTGAGTCTTGAGCAGCTCGTTCAGGCCGCCTTCGTCCTGGGGCTGCAGCGCCTCGAGCGGGAACTGATACTTGGTGAGGAAACGCGCGGCGGCCGAATCGACCAGCGTCGCCGTGGCCCGAGGATAGATGAGCGGCATCGGCACGCCGAAATGTTCGTACACGCCGCGAAGCTGGCCGAGGTACGCCAGTTCGCTCGGCCCGGCGACATAACAGATCGTCGGGAAGAGCGCGTCCTGGACGACGGGCCGGAGCAGCACGCTCGGGCTGAATCCTGCCGGCCGCTCGCCCGCTTCCGTGGCGAGCGCCGCCGGCGCGTAGCTCGTTTCTCCGATCACCAGCTGACCGTCCTGCTGCCGGATCGGGCGCCGCGACTCATCAAGCCGGAACAGCGCCGGACTGCCGTCGGCGGCCTGCACCTGCGCGTGATATCCGTGCGCCGCGAGATCCGCGCCGGCCTTCGATGCGGCCATCGCCGTCTGGCCGGCCGTCGACAACTCGCGCGCGAACACCTGGCCGACCGCCGGCTTGGTGGCCGGATCCGACGCGTCGTAGACGACGAGCCCGCGTTCGCCCAGCACACGCTCCATCCATCGTCCGAACGCCTCGGCCATGCCGGCACCCGGCTGGTAGGCGGCGCGGAGATCGGCCAGCAGCCCGTCGCGAAACTCCGTGGCCGGCAGCGTCTGTTCGAGCTCCGCGAGAGCGGCGGCGATGTGATCGTCGAGGGCGATGGACGCGACCGGGACGGGATCGCCGGCCGGGCGCTCGGGCAGGGCGATCGTCCGGGACTCCAGGTCGGCGGTGAGGACGGTGCACGAACGCACTTCGTCCCAGTCATGGTCTTCGGCTTCGATCCAGAAGACCGCCACGGCGGGCACCCCGTGCCGCCGCGTGACATCGTCGGCGAGCTTGAGCGCCGTGATGGCTTTGAGCAGGCTGTAGACAGGCCCGCCGAAGAGACCGGCCTGCTGGCCCGTCAGCACCGCGACGGTGGTCGCGTCGCCGAGACGTTCGGCTGCCTCGCGGGCCCGCGCAGGCGCGCCGCGGCGCCGCTGCTGTTCGCCGAGGGCGCTCGCCAGCCGCTGACGATCGCGTGGATGCGCCTGGGCGCGGGCGATCGCGGCCGTCCACGCCGACTCGTCTTTGGGATCGCCCGAGAAAAACGGCGCGAGGCCGCCGAAGGCGAAGGCGTAGTCGGCGGCGAGCCGCTTCACCCAGGGGAAACGGCGCAGATCGACGCCCATGCGCGCGGTTGTCGGTTCACCTGTCTGGGGAGTGGCGGTTGTCGGGTTTGCCTGCACCGAAGACCTACTTTACACGATCGGCGTCATGGATCAGTGTTACCATGAAGCGCCTTCCTCTGAGGAGTCATCACTGCACACGGAAGCTGTCGGCTCTACGTCCCCCGATGCCTTCGGTCCATTTCGCGTGCTTCATCAGATCGGTGCAGGTGCGTTGGGCCCGGTGTTCCGTGCGTACGAACCGGATCGCGATCGGCTCGTCGCCATCAAGCTCTTCCGCCTCGACCTTCCGCCCGATCGCGTGCACCAGCTCGTCGGCGAACTCGAACAGCTGATCGCGGCGGAACTCGACCATCCCGTCATGGCGGCGCCGCGGGCCGCGGGTATCGAAGGCGTCACCGCGTATCTCGCGCAGGACTACGTCACGGCGGAGTCGCTCGACGTCGTGATCCGCGAGGGCGGCGCGCCGCCGGTGGCCGACGCGCTGAGCATCGTGGCCCGGCTCGCGGATGCCCTGGACTATGCCGCCGACCGCCAGATCGTCCACGGGTCGCTGCACCCGCGCGACGTGCTGCTGTCACCGGACGATTTTCGCCTGGTGGGTCTGGGCATCACGCGCGCGCTCGACAGGGTCGGCGTACCGGCGCCGGTTCGCCGCCCGTATACCGCGCCGGAACGCATCGGCGGTACCGCGTGGGACCGGCGCGCGGATGTCTTCAGCCTCGCGGCCATCGCATATGAGCTGTTGTGGGGCCGCCGCCTGTCCGGGACCGGCGCTCAGGCCGTCGAGGGCATCACCGACGCGCACGGCGGTCATCTGCCGGCGTTACACGATGTGTTCGGCCGCGCGCTCGCCGACGACATGGCCGATCGGTTCGGCACCGCGCGGGAATTTTCCGGAGCGCTCGCCGGAGCCTTCGAAGGCCGGCCTGCCAAGGTGAGCCGCATGGCGCGACGGAACACGGCACCGCGGCCGGCTGCCGAGCCGCTGTTGCCGCTCGAACAGAACGAGGCCGCTGAGTTGGCGATGCGCGCGACCGAGCCGGCGCGCGATCTCGGGGTGGGTGCTGAAGTCGAAGCCGTTCTTCAAAACGCCCTCGAAACGGATGCGCCGGTTGAAATCGGCACGACTGAACGCGCCACGCCTCTCGAACTCGGGGAACCGGTTCGGCCGGGCGGACCCCTGGTCCCCGATGATCCTCTTGAGCCCAGCGGACCTTTCGAATCCCGTGAACCTGTCGCCACCCGAGAACCGCTTGAGACGGGTGGACCTCTGGGACCTCTGGAACCCGATGGCCCTCGCGGATCCGTCGAACCTCTGTACGTGCAGGGAAGTTTGCTGTCGTCGGCTCCAGCCGCCGAGGCGTCAAGCCTGTCGCTCGTCTGGCCGCTCGCGCTGGCCGCTCTCGTGGGCGCAGCGCTCGGGTTCGGCGCGGGTTACGCCGTTGCCATTCGCGACCGTCCTGTTGCCGTCGCGGCCCTTGCGCCGCCTGAGAACGCCGCGCCGGCTCCCACCACGGCCCCGCCGCCAGTCGTGCGGGAGCCCGGAAGCGGCGCGATCGAGTCGCGGCCCCTGCCGCCCAGGGGCGCGCCGGGTACGACACCGGTCCCGGCCCCCGCACGGCCCACGCCGCCAGTGGCGCCGCTCTTCGCCGGGCGCGTGCTGGTGCGTTCGACGCCGCCGGGCGCGCGCGTTTTCGTCGACGGTCACGGCGGGGGCGAGACGCCGGCCACGGTCCGGGATCTCGCGCGTGGCGAGCACCAGGTGCGTCTCGTGCGCGACGGCTACACAACCGTGGAGCGCCGGATCGTCATCACCGCGTCGCAGCCGTCCGTCACGTTGACGGTGCCGATGGTCAGGACGCCGCCGGCTGCGCCGGCGCGGACCGAAGTGCCGCTCGCGATCGAATCGAAGCCGTCGGGCGCCGTGGTATTCCTCGATGGCCGCCAGGTGGGGACGACGCCGCTCACGTTCCCGCTGGTCAGGGTCGGCGCGCACAGCGTACGCATCACGCTCGAGGGGTACCGGCCGTGGTCGTCGTCGGTCGAGGTGAGCGCGACCGAGCCCAATCGCATCACCGCGTCGCTCGAACGGTGACCTGGAACTGAGAATTGTAATTCTTAAGAGCTGGACGTCGGAAGTCAGAGGCTGAAGTTGTGAGCACAGAGGCGATTCTTGCGTTGGAAGACGGCACGTGGTTCCGCGGGCAGGCCGCGGGCGCGGAGGGCGTGGCGGGCGGAGAAGTCGTGTTCAACACGAGCATGACCGGCTATCAGGAAGTGCTGACCGACCCGTCGTACTCCGGGCAGATCGTGACGATGACATGCCCGGAGATCGGAAATTACGGCGTGTCGGCGCGGGACGGGGAATCGCCGGCGCCGCACGTCGCCGGATTCATCGTGCGCGAGCAATCGCCGGTCGCGAGCAACTGGCGCGCGGAGGGCACGCTGCGCGACTACCTCGTCGCCAACGGCATCGTGGCCATCTCTGACATCGACACGCGGGCGCTCACGCGGCGGCTCCGGTCGGGCGGCGTCATGCGCGGTGTCGTGATGACAGGAAGCGGCCTCGACCCCGAGTCGCTCGTTGCGCGCGCGCAGGCGCTGCCGAAGATGGAAGGGTCCGATCTGGTGCGCGACGTGACGACCGGCGCCGCGTTCGACTGGCCCGCGGAGGACCCCGGCGAGTTCGGCATCGCGGCGGGCCGGCTCGCGAAACGCCGGCTCAAGATCGCCGCGTACGACTTCGGGATGAAGCGCAACATCCTGCGGCGCCTGAGCGCGCACGGCTGCGACGTTCGCGTGTACCCGGCGACCGCGCCGGCGTCGGAGTTGCTGGCGACCGGTCCCGACGGCGTGTTCCTGAGCAACGGGCCCGGCGATCCGGCCGTGCTCACGTACGCGATCGACAACTCGAAGGCGCTCGTCGTCTCCGGCGTGCCGGTGTTCGGCATCTGCCTCGGCCACCAGGTCCTCGGGCTGGCGATGGGCGGGTCGACGTTCAAGCTGAAGTTCGGCCACCGCGGCGGAAATCATCCGGTGAAGAAACTCGAGACCGGGAAGGTCGAGATCACGTCGCAGAACCACGGGTTCGCCGTCGATCCGGCGACGCTGCCCGACGATGTGGCCGTGACGCACCTGAATCTGTACGATGGCACGGTCGAAGGGCTGCGCCACAAGACGCATCCGGTGTTCTGCGTGCAGTACCACCCGGAAGCGTCGCCCGGCCCGCACGACGCCGATTATCTGTTCGACGACTTTATCGGGATGATCGAGGAGACTCGTGGCTAGTGCCTCGTGACTCGTGGCTCGCGCCCGTCGAGCCACCAGCCACCAGCCACCAGCCACCATTGACATGCCAAAGCGCACCGATCTGAAACGCGTGCTCATCATCGGCTCCGGCCCGATCGTCATCGGTCAGGCGTGCGAGTTCGACTACTCGGGCAGCCAGGCCTGCAAGGCGCTGCGCAGCGAGGGCCTCGAAGTCATCCTCGTCAACAGCAACCCGGCGACCATCATGACGGACCCCGAGCTCGCCGATCGCACATACGTCGAGCCGCTCACGCCGGAAGTGCTGGAAGCCATCATCAAGGTCGAACGGCCCGACGCGATCCTGCCGACGGTCGGCGGGCAGACGGCGCTGAACCTGGCGATGGACCTTCACAACGCCGGCATCCTGGAGAAGTACAACGTCAAGCTGATCGGCGCGTCGATCCAGGCCATCAAGGTCGCCGAAGACCGCCTCCTGTTCAAGGACGCGATGCGCGAGATCGGGCTCGACGTCCCGATGAGCGGGCTGGCGCGCTCGCTCGACGAGGCGTTGAGCCTGGCCAAGACGCTGGGCTTTCCGCTCGTCATTCGTCCCTCGTTCACGCTGGGTGGCGTCGGCGGCGGCATCGCCTACAACATCGAGGAATTCCGCGAGCTGGCGGAACGCGGCGTCGAGCTCAGCCCGGTCCACGAAATCCTGGTCGAGGAATCCGTGATCGGCTGGAAGGAATTCGAGCTCGAGGTCATGCGCGACGTCGCGGACAACTTCGTCGTCATCTGCTCGATCGAGAACATCGACCCGATGGGCGTCCACACGGGCGACAGCATCACGGTCGCGCCGATCCTGACGCTCAGCGACAAGGAATATCAGCGGATGCGCGACGCCGCGCGCCGCATCATCAGCAAGGTCGGCGTCGAAACGGGCGGGTCGAACATCCAGTTTGCCGTGAACCCGGCGGACGGCCGCATGGTCGTGATCGAGATGAACCCGCGCGTCTCGCGATCCTCGGCCCTGGCGTCGAAGGCCACGGGCTTTCCAATCGCGAAAATCGCGGCCAAGCTCGCGCTCGGATACCACCTCGACGAGATCCCGAACGACATCACGCGCCTGACCCCCGCCAGCTTCGAGCCCGCGATCGATTACGTCGTCGTCAAGATCCCGCGGTGGAACTTCGAGAAGTTCCCGCAGGCGGATCGGACCCTGACGACGCAGATGAAATCGGTCGGCGAGGCGATGGCCATCGGGCGGACGTTCAAGGAAGCGTTCATGAAGGGCGTCCGCTCGCTCGAGCTCGGGCGGAGCGGCCTGCTCTTCGGGCCGGCAACAGGCGACCGCACGGAAGGCATCGCCGGCACGGAGGGGGAGAGCGATGCCTCGCTGCGCAAGCGCCTGGCCGTGCCCAACGATCGGCGCATGTGGGACATCTTCCGCGCGCTCGATCGCGGCTGGACCGTCGAGCAGGTCCGCGAGCCCACGAACATGGATCCGTGGTTCCTGCAGCAGTTCGCCGAAATCGTCGACCTGAAGCGGACGGCGGAAGGCGGCCTCGAGACGCTGACGCCGGAGGTGATGCGGCGGTTGAAGCGCGCGGGGTTCGGCGACCAGGAGATCGCGCAGGCGGCGGGGGCGACCGAGAGTTCCATCCGCGAGCGCCGCGCGAGCCAGTCGCTCGCGCCGGTCTACAAGCGCGTGGATACGTGCGCGGCCGAGTTCGAGTCCTTCACGCCGTACATGTACAGCTCGTACGAGCCGACGTGCGAATCAAACCCGAACGGGCGGAAAAAAGTCATCATCCTCGGCAGCGGGCCGAACCGCATCGGGCAGGGTATCGAATTCGACTACTGCTGCTGCCACGCGGCCTTCGCGCTGCGCGAAGAAGGCTTCGAGACGGTGATGATCAACTGCAACCCGGAGACGGTCTCGACCGACTACGACACAGCGGACCGTCTGTATTTCCAGCCGCTGACGTTCGAGGACGTGATGGCCGTCATCGACACCGAGCGGTCCGCCGGGGGCGAGGTGTCGTGCCTCGTGCAGTTCGGCGGCCAGACCCCGCTGAAGCTGGCGCTGGCGCTGCAGCACGCGGGCGTGGCGATCATGGGCACGTCGCCGGATTCGATCGATCTGGCCGAAGATCGCGAGCGTTTCGCGGCGTTTCTATCCGGGCTGAACATCACGCAGCCGAAGAGCGGCACGGCGACGTCCCGGGAAGAGGCGCGCGCCGTCGCGGCCTCGATCGGGTTCCCGGTCGTCGTTCGGCCGTCGTACGTGCTGGGCGGGCGCGCGATGGCGATCGTCTACGACACAGCGACGCTCGACCGCTACATGACGCACGCCGTGGACGCGTCGCCCGAGCATCCCGTGCTCGTCGACCGGTTCCTCGAGGATGCGTTCGAGTTCGACGTCGACGCCGTCGCCGACAAGACCGGCGCCGTGATCATCGGCGGCATCATGGAGCACATCGAGGAGGCCGGCATCCATTCGGGCGACAGTTCCTGCGTCGTGCCGCCGTTCCTCTGTCCCGAACGCCATCTGCAGACCATTCGCGAGCACACGCGGCGCATCGCGCGCGCCCTCGGCGTCGTCGGCCTGATGAACGTCCAGTTCGCCACCAAAGACGACGTGGTGTACGTGCTCGAGGTGAATCCGCGCGCGTCGCGCACCGTCCCGTACCTGTCGAAGGCGGCGGGCACCTCGCTGGCGAAAATCGCGGCCAAGGTCATGGCCGGGCGCACGCTCGCGGAACTCGGCATCACGCGCGACCTGGAAGTCGCCGGTGTGTTCGTGAAGAGCCCGGTGTTCCCGTTCGTCCGGTTTCCGGGCGTGGATACGATTCTGGGCCCCGAGATGAAGTCGACCGGCGAGGTGATGGGCGGGTCGAGCAACTTCGGCGTGGCGTTCGCGAAAGCCCAGTTGTCGGTGGGGCAGCGGCTGCCGGAAAGCGGCACGGCGTTCGTCAGCGTCAACAACGACGACAAGGCGAATCTCGTGGCGATCGCGCGCGACCTGTCGGCGCTGGGCTTCCGCCTCATCGCGACGCGCGGCACGGCGGCGTACCTCCGCGCATACGGCCTCGACGTGGGTGTCGTCTACAAGGTGAACGAGGGCCGGCCCAACATCGCCGACGAGATCGTGAACCACAACGTCGACCTGGTCATCAACACGCCGCTCGGCCGCGAGTCGTTCTTCGACGACCGCATGGTCCGCCGGGCCGCGATGATGCACGAAGTGCCGTGCATCACGACGCTGACCGGCGCCGCGGCCGCCGTCCAGGCTATCCGCGGACTGCGGGAACAGGGCCTCGGCGTTCGCGCCCTGCAGGACTACTACGCAGGAATTGCCGCGGAGAAAGTCTAGCCGCGCGCAGTTTCTGCAAACGGGACTCCTCCAACAACGATCATCACGAAGCCACGAAGAACACGAAGATCTTGATCTGCAGAGACTTCGTGGTCTTCGTGTCTTCGTGATGTCAGTGGCGCCCCGACTCTTGCACGCGTTGTCTGCGTGCGTGCGGTTGCGGCTATTCCCGCGGTTGGTCTCATCGCCGGGTGTGCGGCGGGCCTCGGCGGCCCGGTCCCTCATGCGCTTGCCTATGGGGTGATGGGGCTCGCGGCCGGCGGTGCGGTGATCGCCCTCTGGCGGGAACGCACGTTCTGGCTTGCGGGCTTCGTCGTGGCGGGCTTTGCGGCCGGTGGCGCGCTTCTCTCGTCGCGAGGCGTGGCAGCAAGCCCGGCGATCGTCGCTGCGGGCTGCGTTCGAGGAGCTCGCCGCCGCGCGTAGAGCCGAAGCCGGCGCGGCCGGCCGTGGCCTGCCGGAAGACCTCTCCGCGTTCGCATTCGTCGAAGGCACGCTGCGCAGCGACTCCTCAGCCGGTGCGGCTGGCGTGTCGCTGAACGTTGACGTCGACCGCATCCGCGGCCCAGGGATCGACCGCGCCGTCAGCGGGGGCGTCCACACCACGGTGTCGGGCTCGCTCGGGCCTGCCTTGATGGGGCAATGGCGCGCAGGCCGGCGGGTGCGGCTGCCGGTGGATTTGCACCGGGCCTCTCGGTATCTCGACGAGGGTGTCCCCGACGCCGAGCGTGCGCTGCAGATGCGCGGCACGTCGCTTCTTGGCACGACGAAAAGCGGAGCCCTCGTGGACGTCCTGGCGCACGTCCGGCTGGATCGACGAGCGGATGGCGGACACCCGCTCGCTCGCGCGGCAGGCCATTACCGACGCCGTAGGCCGCTGGAGCGTCCGCTCCGCGGCGATCGTCACGGCCATCGTGATCGGCGACCGCGCGGGGCTGGACGATGAGGTGGAGCGGCGGCTGCAGGAGGCCGGCACGTATCACGTCATCGCGATTTCCGGCGGCAACATCGCGATCCTCGCAGGCCTGATCATCGCAGGGTTCCGGCTGGCCGGTCTGCTCGGGCGAACCGCGATGCTGGCGTCGATCGTGCTGCTGGTCGCGTATGGGCGCCTGGTGGGTGGTGGCGCGTCGGTCGATCGCGCGACGTTCATGGCCGTCGTGTACTTTGCCGCCAGGGCCGCCGACCAGCGCAGCCCGCCGCTGAACGCGCTCGCGTGCGTCGTGGTGTGCCTGCTGTCGGCGGAACCGTTGTCGGTCGCGGACCCGGCGTTCGTCCTGACGTTCGGCGCGACCCTGGCAATCCTCGCGGCCGGGCAGTTGCTGCCATCGCGCCGCTCTCCACGACTTCTCGCGCCGGTTCTCGCGTTGTTTGTTGCCTCGGCCGCCACCGAGGCGCTGCTGATGCCCGTCGGCGCGATACTCTTTTCGCGCATCACCTTCGCCGGCCTCGCCCTGAACTTCCTGGCGATTCCGCTGATGGCCGTCACCCAGATCGCCGGCATGGCCGTCGTGCCGGCGGCGTTTGTCGCGCGACTGGCTGGCGCTGGCGTGCGGCGTTGTCGCGCACGTGGGCGCCGCGGGGCTCGTCTGGTCGGCGGATCTTGTCCGGTTTGCGCCGTTCGCGACGTTCAGGGTTGCCGCGCCGAGCTGGCCGTGCGTCGCAATCTATTACCTGGCGCTCGCTGCCGCTGGTTCCGCCCGCGCTCGCGCATTCTGCTGACCACCGCCGCGGGCGCTGCCATCTGGATCGTGGCTCAGCCCTGGACGCTCGCCGCCTCCGCCGGCGACGGCCGGCTTCACGTGACGTTTCTCGACGTGGGGCAGGGCGACTCAGCGTTCCTCCGGTTTCCGCACGGCGGCACGCTGCTCGTCGACGCCGGGGGCCTCGTGTCGGGCGGTTCCGGCTTCGACATCGGCGACCGCGTCGTTGCTCCGCCGCTTCGGGTTGCCGGCGTCCGCCGTCTCGGCGCCCTTGTCCTCACGCATGGCGACCCGGATCACATCGGCGGCGCAGGCGCGATCCTGCGTGAGTTCAGGCCGCGAGAGGTGTGGGAGGGAATTCCGGTCCCGCGCTTTGAGCCGCTCACGGCGCTGCGCGGCGCGTCGGGGAACTCGGGTTGCGGTGGACGAACGTCGGAACTGGCGACCACGCGAACATCGACGGCGTCGATGTCGTCGTCGAACATCCTGAGCCAGTCGACTGGGAAAGGCAACGCGTGCGCAACGACGACTCCATCGTCGTCGATGTGCGGTGGCGAGAGGTCTCGATCGTGTTGACCGGCGACATCGGCAAGGACGTCGAGCGGCACCTTGCGGGACGATTGCGTCCGGCACGCCTGCGTGTCGTGAAAGTGCCGCACCACGGCAGCCTCACCTCGAGTACCACCGAGTTCATCAGCGCGTTGAGGCCGCAAGTCGCCGTCGTCAGCGTCGGCCGCGCGAACCGCTTCGGACATCCCGTACCGGAGGTGCTCGACCGATATCGCCGAACCGGCGTGGACATTTTTCGCACCGACCGCGACGGTGCCGTCACGGTCGACACCGACGGCTACTCCCTCGACGTTCGCACTTTCACGGGCCGACAGGCCAACTGGACACCACCAACCGCCAATCAGGAAGACACGAAGGTCACGAAGCCATGACACTCACTCACGTCGCCTCGAATGTGCCGCAGGAATTGGAAGACCTTGCGCGACGGGTCATCGGCTGCTGCCTGATGGTTCATCGGGAACTCGGACCCGGTCTCAGCGAGGCAGTCTACCAGCGTGCATCCCGGATCGAATTCGAGTCTGCCGGATTGTCAGTCGACGCCGAGAGGCCTGTGCCCATTCGCTACAAGGGCCGCCTTATTTGTACGCAGAGAATTGACATGGTCGTCGACGGACAGCTTGTCGTAGAGGTCAAGTCCGTGGAACGGATTCATGCCGTTCACGTCGCACAAACGGTCAGTTATCTTCGCGCAACGGGACTTCGCGATCGGTCTGGTGATCAATTTCAACGTGCCCGTGCTGAAGCAGGGCATTAGGCGCGTCGTTCTGTGATTCCTCAAGAGTATTCGTGGCCTTCGTGCCTTCGTGATGAGCGAACCTGGTCAGCCAGCTGGTTGCACTGACTTGGCTTGTTGCCACTCCTGTTCCAGTTCCTCCAGGCTCATGGCGCCCATCGTTCGGCCGGCCTGGGCGACCGACTGTTCCATCGTTTCGAAGCGCTTCGTGAACTTGTCGTTCGCCTTGCGCAGCGCGGTTTCGGGTTCGATCCCGAGTTGCCGCGACAGGTTCGCGATGGAGAAGAGCAGATCGCCCATCTCCTCCTCCGCGCGTGCATGGTCCGTCGGCGACGTTGCCGGCGACCACCTCGCGCAATTCGCCGACCTCTTCCTCGATCTTGTCCACGACGTCGGCGGGGCGGGACCAGTCGAACCCGACCGAGCGGGCGCGCAGGCCGATCTGGTAGGCCCGAAGCAGCGCCGGGAGGGCCGCCGGAACGCCTCCGAGGAGCGTCTTCGGTTTCGCCGCGGCGCCGCGCTCCTGGGCCTTGATCTGCTCCCAACGGGTCAGCACTTCGGCCGAGCCAATCGCGGCGTCCCCGTCGCGGCGATCGAACACGTGCGGGTGCCGGCGGACGAGCTTGTCGGCGACGCCCGTGAGGGCGTCCGCGACCGTGAAATGTCCCGCCTCCGCCTCGAGCTGCGACACGAAGACGGCTTCGAAGAGAAAATCCCCGAGCTCTTCGCGGAGCGAGGCGTGGTCGTGGCGGTCGATGGCCTCGAGCACCTCGTAGGTCTCCTCGAGCACGTAAGGCTTCAGCGAGTCGATGGTCTGCTCGCGGTCCCACGGGCAGCCGTCGGGTGCCCGAAGTCTGGCGACGATGTCAACGAGGCGCGCGAACTCCTGCATTTGCTAAAATTAGCAGATTACGCCGTCACTCAATTACCCAATGTCTGAACTCTCATTTCCCGCCTTCATCGTGTCGCTCGCCACCACGGCGGCGATCCACCTCGGTGACATCGCCGATCCCGCGACCGGCGAGAAGCTCGAGCCGAACCTCGAGGGCGCCGCGCAGATGATCGCCATCCTCGCGCTGCTCGAAGAGAAAACACGCGGCAACCTGACAGCGGAAGAGCGCCAGATGCTGGAGCAGGTGCTCTACGAGCTTCGGGTCCGCTTCCTCCAGGCCAGCGGCGAGACCTCGCGCATCATCCAGCCGTGAGCGGCACGCCCGCGCCGCGTCCGTTCCGCGTCACGATGCTGGGGACGGGCACGTCGAGTGGTGTCCCGGCCATCGGCTGCGACTGCGCGGTGTGTCGATCGACCGATCCGCGCGACCGGCGCACGCGGCCGTCGATCCTGCTGGACTTCGGCGACAAGCGTGACAGCGGCGACGGGGATGGCCGGGGCAACGCGTCACACGGGGCCGTTGCCGGATCGGTGCGCCACGTTCTCGTCGATACGTCCACGGATCTGCGCGCCCAGGCGCTCGCGAACGACGTCCGCCGCGTGGACGCCATCCTGTTCACGCACACGCACGCGGACCATGTCTTCGGCATCGACGAGGTGCGTCGTTTCAACCACATGCAGCGGTCGCCGATTCCGATCATGGCCTCTGCCGGACGTGCTCGCGGATCATCCGCCAGATGTTCGCCTACATCTTCAAGCCGCCGCCGGCTCACGGCGGCGGCGTGCCGAAGCTGGTGCCGTTTGCCATCGGCGGCCCGTTCTCGCTCGGCGGGCTCGAGGTCGTGCCCGTGCCCGTGATGCACGGCCCGCTGCCGGTCCTCGGGTTCCGCATCGGCGCGTTCGCGTACCTGACCGACTGCAACGAAATCCCGGAGCCCTCGTGGGCGCTTCTCGCCGGCGTGCGCACGCTGGTGCTCGACGCGCTCCGCGAGCGTCCGCATAGCACGCACTTCAACGTCGATCAGGCGCTCGACGTCGTCGCGCGGCTGAATCCCGAACGCGCGTACTTCACGCACATCGCCCACGATCTCGCGCACGACGCCACCTGCGCGCGGCTGCCCCCGGGTGTGGAGTTGGCTTATGATGGCCAGGTGCTGGAGATTCGCGGCTAATCGTGGACATCATTCACTTTCCCGACAATCCGCGTCCGGCCGCGCTGGAAGCAGCCGGTGCTGGCGCTCGGCAACTTCGACGGCCTGCACCGCGGTCACCGCAAGATTCTCGACCGGCTGCAGCGGGTCGCCCAGGAGCGCCGGGCGACATCCGTCGTCATGACGTTCGACCCGCATCCGCCGCGCGTCGTGAGGCCGGACAAAGCGCCGCCGCTGCTGATGACGAAGGCGCAGAAGCTCGAAGGGCTCGCGCAGGCAGGGGTGGACGGCGCGGCCATCGTCCGGTTCACGCACGACCTGTCGCGGTGGGAGCCGGAGACGTTCGTGCGGACCGTGCTCGTCGAGTGGATGCGCGTATCGGAGGTCTGGGTCGGGGCGAACTTCCTCTTCGGTCACGATCGGGCAGGAAACTTCTCGCTGCTGCGGACGCTCGGCGCGCGGTATGGGTTCAAGGCCGAGAAGATCGACCCGGTGCGCTACAAGGACTTCGTGGTCAGCAGCACGCGCGTGCGGCGGCTGGTCAGCGAGGCGCGCGTGGACGAGGCGGCGGCGCTGCTGGGCCACGCCTACGTGATTGACGGCGTGGTGGTCCGCGGCGATCAGCGTGGCCGGACGATCGGATTTCCGACAGCGAACCTCTGCACCGACAACGAGCTCGTGCCGCCGCACGGCGTGTACGCGACGAACGCCATCCTCGACGGCATCGTGATGCCGTCGGTCACCAATATCGGGACGCGGCCGACCGTCGACGCGTCCGGCCGGACGTCCATCGAGACGCACATTTTCGACCTCGATCGGGATCTGTACGGGGCCACAGTGCGCCTCGCGTTCGTTCAGCGGCTCCGCGACGAGCGGGCGTTCGAGTCGCTGGACCTGCTGAAATCCCAGATCGCCGCCGACTGCGCGCGCGCCCGCGTGCTGTTCGATCGCCTTTCACTGTAGAATCGCCCTTCGTGGCGGCCCACGACGACTTTGCCTTCGCGCTGACGCTCCCGGGCCACGCGCACGATACCGAGATGCTCGTCGACCTGCTGCGGACCGTGCTCGGCCACGCGGGCTACTCCGGCGACACGCTGGAGCGGCTCATCCGGCAGGTGGGCAGCGTCCGCGCGGCGGCGCCCGCGCCGCAGCCGTGCAGCGTGCGGTTCGAGGCGCACGCCGGCGAACTGCGGATCGTCGTCTCGCAGGCCGGGCGCGACTGGCGCACCACGTGCCCGGTGCTGGCACATTAGCGTTGGCGTTGTGACACTTCAAAGGATCGCCGGATCGCCGGACATGCGTCTCTACAACACCCTCACTCGCAGCGAAGAGCCGTTCACCCCCGGGCCGGGCAACACCGTGCGCATGTATACCTGCGGCCTGACGGTGTACGCGCGCGGGCACATCGGCAATTTCCGGACGTTCGTGTGCCTCGACGTGCTGCGCCGCAGCCTGAAATATCTGCTCGGCTACGACGTGAAACAGGTGATGAACTTCACCGACGTCGATGATCGCACGATTGCCGGCGCGCTGAAGGCCGGCATGGATCTGCGCAGCTACACCAGCCAGTTCATCGCGGCGTTCATGGAGGACTCGCGCGCGCTGGGCCTGGAGGAAGTGGAGGAGATGCCGCGGGCGACCGACGAAGCGAATCTCCAGGCGATGGCGGACCTCATCGCCACCCTTGCGAAGAACGGTCACACATACGTGAGCGACGGGTCGATGTACTTCAAGATCTCGACGCTGCCCGGCTACGGCAAGCTGGCGCACCTCGATCACGACGGCATGAAGCCCGGCGCGAGGATCGACTCCGACAACTACGCGAAAGACGATGCCCGCGACTTCGTGCTGTGGAAAGCCACCAAGCCCGACGAGCCGACCTGGAACGTCGTCGATCCGCCCGGGCGCCCGGGGTGGCACCTCGAGTGCTCCGCGATGGCGCTGCGCCTCCTCGGCGAATCGCCGATCGACATTCACGGGGGCGGCATCGACCTGATTTTCCCCCATCACGAGAACGAGATCGCGCAGAGCGAGGGGGCAACCGGCAAGCTGTTCTCGAGGTTCTGGGTGCACGTCGAGTACCTGCTCGTCGACGAGCAGAAGATGTCGAAATCGCTCGGCAACACGTACACGATTCCCGACGTCGTGGCGCGCGGGTTCCGCCCGTCGGCCGTGCGCTACCTGCTGCTGTCGGCGTACTACCGCAAGCAGCTGAACTTCACGTGGGAGAGCCTCGCGCAGGCCGAGGAGGCGCTGCGCCGGCTGGCGGATTTCCTGGCGCGCGTCGATCGCGTCACCGCCGCCGGCTCGCACCCCGAGATCGCCGCCCGCGTCCAGGAGGCGGCGAAGGCGTTCGACGAGGCGATGCGGAGCGATCTCAATACGGCCGCCGCGCTCGGCGCGATGTTCGAGCTGGTGCGTGCGCTCAACTCGGCGATCGACGCCGGCGAGATGGGCGCGGGGGACGTGCCCGTGGTCTGCGAGGCGTTCGAGCGATTTGATCGTGTGCTCGGCGTCCTCAGCCTGCGCCGCGCCGAGGAGCAGCAGCCGCCCC
>CAVWHY010000003.1:0-661264 GCA_963754955.1 uncultured Acidobacteriota bacterium | reverse complement strand
GTCATGAAGACCGAGGCGACCGAGCTCGCCCACTGCGTCGAGGCGGTACGCCGTCACGCGCTGGTCCGCCCCGAGCTGTCGTTTTCGCTCTGGCACGACGGCAAGGCGATCGGGCGCTGGGCGCGAGCCAGTGCTGCGGCGCGCGCCGACGAGCTGCTCGGCGCTGGCTTCGCAGCCGAGAGCCGCGCCGTCTCGGTCGATCTCGGCGGCCTGACGATCGTCGGCCGCACCGGCACGCCGGAGTCGGCACGAGCGCGCGCCGATCTGCAATACGTCTACGTCAATGGTCGGCATGTGCGCGACAAGCTGATCGGCCACGCCGTGCGCGCCGCCTACGAAGACGTGCTGCACGGCGGTCGCCAGCCGGCGTACCTGCTGTTCATCGAGGTCGCGCCCGAGCGCGTCGACGTCAACGTCCATCCGACCAAGGTCGAGGTCCGCTTCGCGACTCGCGCGAGGTCCACGAGGCGGTGCGCAAGGCCGTCGCCGCCGCGCTCGCGGCAGCACCCGGCGCGCGCGCCGCCGGCGGCGTCGAGGGTGTCGGCAGCGCCGCACCCCCGACCCGTTCGCGCAACGTGCCCTCGCCTGGCCGATGCACGATACGCCGCGCCAGCGCCCTTCGCCAGCGAACGCGACGCTTCGGCTGGTGTCGCGCCGGTCGCACCGACGCGCACGGAGTCGCCGCCCCGTGACGAGTCCGAGTGGCCGCTCGGCCGCGCCCTGGCGCAGGTCGCGGGCACCTTCATCCTGGCGGAGAACGCGACCGGCCTGGTGATCGTCGACATGCATGCCGCGCACGAGCGGATCGTCTACGAGCGGCTGAAGGCGAGCCGCGACGGCGCGCCGCTGGCGCAGCAGCCGCTCCTGATTCCGGTGACCTTTCCGGCGAGCGCGACCGAGATCGCGACCGCCGAGGCCCACGCCGAAACACTGCGCGAGCTCGGCCTCGACCTCGCGCCGCTCGCCGGCGCGACGCTCGCGCTGCGCTCGCTGCCGGCCGCGCTCGCCGGCGCCGACGTCGTCGAGCTGGCGCGCGCGGTGCTCGCCGAGCTGGCGCAGGTCGGCGCGAGCGACGTCCTGGTGCGCGCCCGCGACGAGCTGCTCTCGACCATGGCGTGCCACGGTGCCGTGCGCGCCAATCGCGCCCTGACGATCGCCGAGATGAACGCCCTGCTGCGCGACATGGAGCGCACCGATCGCGCCGATCAGTGCAACCACGGCCGGCCGACCTGGCGCCAGGTGACGCTCGCCGAGCTCGATCGGATGTTCTGGCGCGGCCGATGAAGCCGCCGGCGCGCGTGCCGGCGTCGCCGCGACGCCGTCGGCAGCGCCAGCGCGCACGGCGACGGCAGCCTGCGCCTGTCGAAGCGAATGAGCGAGCTCGGCATCGCGTCGCGGCGCGAGGCCGACGAGTGGATCGCGCGCGGCTGGGTCCGGGTCGACGGCCGCGTCGTCGCCGAGCTCGGCTCGCGCGTCCTGCCGAGCCAGCACATCACGATCGACGCGCGCGCGCGCAACGCCCAGGCGCAGCTCGTCACCGTGCTGCTCAACAAGCCGGTCGGCTACGTCAGCGGCCAGGCCGAGGACGGCTACCAGCCGGCGCGCGTCCTGGTCACGCCCGATCGCCAGTGGCGCGAGGACAGCTCGGGGATCCGCTTCCTGCCGCAGCACCTGAGGAGCCTCGTTCCCGCCGGCCGGCTCGACATCGATTCGGTCGGCCTGCTGGTGCTGACGCAGGACGGCCGCGTCGCGCGCCAGCTGATCGGCGACGACAGCACGATCGAGAAGGAGTACCTGGTCCGGGTCGCGACGCGCAGCGGCCGGGCGCTGCCCGCCGAGTCGCTGGCGCTGCTGCGCCACGGCCTCGAGCTCGACGGCGAGGCGCTGCTGCCGGCGCTGGTCGAATGGATCAACGACGACCAGCTGCGCTTCGTCCTGCAGGAAGGCAAGAAGCGGCAGATCCGGCGCATGTGCGACGCGGTCGGCCTGCAGGTGCTCGGCCTGAAGCGCGTGCGCATCGGCGCGGTCGCGCTCGGCGCGCTGCCCGCCGGGCAGTGGCGCTACCTGCGCCTCGGCGAGCGCTTCGTCGGCGCGCCGGCCCTAGTGCAGGTTGAGGTGGCCGCCGAAGAGGCCGAGCAGGCCGATGATGATCAGGTAGATCGCGACGATGAAATTGAGCAGGCGCGGCACGACCAGGATCAGGATCCCGGCGATGAGGGCGACGAGCGGGCCGATGGCGAGGGTCATGTTCATGGCGATGTCCGGTAGCGGTCGCGAGAGTCTCCGTCGGGCGCGGGCGACCGCCATCGGAAGGCCATGCCGACGGCCGTGGTCCGCGGCGCCATGACGCTGTCGGCGCGTTCCTACCGATGCGCCGATGGCAGCGCGCCGCTCGCCGATGAGCGCGAGCGAGCGTCGACTACCTGTGCCTGGCCGGACCGACCGCGTCGGGCAAGAGCGCCGCCGCGCTGGCGATCGCCGCCGCGCTCGCGCCGCGCCATGCGGTCGAGATCGTCAGCGTCGACTCGGCGCTCGTCTACCGCGGCATGGACATCGGCACCGCCAAGCCGAGCGCGCGCCGAGCGCGCCGCGGTGCCGCACCACCTGATCGACATCGTCGATCCGGCCGAGCGCTATTCGGCGGCGCGCTTCGTCGCCGACGCCGCGCGGCGATCGCGGCGATCCGCGCGCGCGGCAGCGTGCCGCTCCTGGTCGGCGGCACGATGCTCTACTTCAAGGCGCTGTTCGACGGCCTCGACGCGCTGCCCGGCGGCCGACGCCGAGGTGCGCGCCGACGATCGACGCGCGCGCCGCGCGCGCCGGCTGGCCGGCGCTGCACGCCGAGCTCGCGGCGGTCGACCCGCCGACGCGCGGCGCGGCTCGCGCCGAACGACGGCCAGCGCATCCAGCGCGCGCTCGAGGTGCACCGCCTGAGCGGCCGGCCGCTGTCGTCGTGGCACAGCGCGCCCGACGGGCGGCACGCCGCCGCTGATCGCGCTCGAGCCGCGCGACCGCGCCTGGCTGCACGCCCGCATCGACGAGCGCTTCGCGGCGATGCTCGCGGCCGGCTTCGTCGACGAGGTGCGCCGGCTGCGCGCGCGCGGCGACCTGCACGCCGGCCTGCCGTCGATGCGCGCCGTCGGCTATCGCCAGGCGTGGGCGGCGCTCGACGACGGCGACCTCGCCACGCTCGCGCGCGAGCGCGACCGCGGCGACGCGCCAGCTCGCCAAGCGCCAGCTGACCTGGCTGCGCGTCGATGCCGTGGCGCCAGGTCGTCGCCTGCGACGACGCCGATGCGATCGCCCGGGTCGTCGCGCTCGCGCGCGCGCCTGGTCGAGGAAGGCCGCGTTGGCTGAGGCCGTTCTGGACGATCGCCGGCCTCGCCAAGCGCTACGGCGCGAGCACGGTGTTCGAGGGCGTCGATCTCGTCCTCGGCGCCGGGCGAGTTCGTCGCCGTCGTCGGCGAGTCGGGCGTCGGCAAGTCGACCCTCCTCAACTGCGTCGCCGGCCTCGACACGATCGACGCCGGCTCGGTGCGCGTCGCCGGCAGCGACATCCACGCGCTGGCCGAGCCGGCGCAGGCGCTGTTCCGGCGCCAGCGACTCGGCTTCGTGTTCCAGGCCTTCCACGTCCTGCCGCACCTGAGCGTCGGCGCCAACGTCGGCCTGCCGCTGCTGCTGCAGCACGCGCCCGACCCGGCGCGCGTCGCCGCGATGCTGGCCGCGGTCGGCCTCGCCGGCTTCGAGGCGCGGCTGCCGCAGACGCTCTCGGGCGGCCAGCTGCAGCGCGTCGCGATCGCGCGCGCGCTGGTGCACCGGCCGACGCTGATCCTCGCCGACGAGCCGACCGGCAACCTCGACCCGGCGACGCGCCGAGCGCGTCCTCGCGCTGCTCGCCGCGCAGGTGCGCGAGCACGGCGCCGCCTGCCTGCTCGCGACCCACTCGCGTGCCGCCGCGGCGCGCGCCGATCGCGCGGTGACGCTGACGCCGACCGGGATCGTCGCCGTAACCCGATGCTCGCCCTGCTGCGCCAGCTCTCGTGGCCCGAGCTGCGCCATCACCCGTGGCGCAAGGCCGCCGCGCTGGTCGCCGTGATGCTCGGCGTCGCCCTCGCCTATCTCGGTCCATCTGATCAACGCCTCGGCGCTGGCCGAGTTCGGCGCTGCCGTGCGCGCCGTCAACGGCGAGGCCGACTTCTCGCTCGTCGGCCCGCGCGCCGGCTTCGACGAAGCGCTCTACGGCGCGGTCGCCGACCGCGCCGGGCGTCGCCGTCGCGAGCCCGATCGTCGAAGCCGACAGCGTCGCCTTCGACGCCGCCGGCCAGCGCGTGCCGCTGCGCATCGTCGGCAGCGACGCGATCGTCGTCGCGCGCCTCGCGCCGGCGCTGCTGCCGCGGCCGAGCGCCGGCAGCGAGCGCTTCGTCGCGCTCGACCCCGGCGTCGTGTTCCTCAACGCCAGCGCCGAGAAGCGGCTCGGCGGCGCGACGCGACGACGCTGTCGCTGCAGACCGCGAGCGGACGACGCGACTTCCGCATCGCCGGCAGCGTCGCCGCCGGCGGGCCGCCGCTGGCGGTCATCGACATCGCCGGCGCGCAGGTCGCGCTCGACTTCGTCGGCCGGCTGAGCCGGATCGACGTCCGCCTCGCGCCGGGCGCCGACCGGGCGACGACGATCGCCGCGCTGCACCTGCCGCGCCGACGTTCGCGCCGCCGCCGCCGACGAGGCGAGCGAGCGCGTCGTCCAACATCTCGCGCGCCTACCGCGTCAACCTGACCGTGCTCGCGCTGGTGGCGATGTTCACCGGCGCGTTCCTGGTGTTCTCGATCCTCGCGCTCTCGGTCGCGCAGCGCCAGCAGCAGCTCGCGCTGCTCGCGGTGCTCGGCCTGTCGGCGCGGCAGCGGCTCGCGCTTGATCCTGGCCGAGTCGGCGCTCGTCGGCGCGCTCGGCAGCGCGCTCGGCCTCGCGCTCGGCGGCGGGCTCGCGGCGATCGCGCTGCGCCTGCTCGGCGGCGACCTCGGCGGCGGCTACTTCGCCGGCGTCGCGCCGCAGCTGCACGTCGACGCGCTCGGCACCATCGTGCTACGGCGCGCTCGGCGTCGTCGCCGCGCTCGCCGGCGGCTGGCTGCCGGCGCGCGCGGCGCAGCGGATCGCTCCGGCGCAGGCGCTGAAGGGCCTCGGCATGGCGCTCGGCCAGCACTCGCCGCTCGCCCTCGGCGCGCTGCTGCTGCTCGCGGGCGCTCGGCCTCGCGTTCGTGCCGCCGATCGCCGGACTGCCGCTCGCCGCCTACGCATCGGTCGCGTGCCTGCTGATCGGCGGCATCGCCTGCGTTCCGGGCGGCGTCGGCCTGGCGCTCGCCGGCGTGCGCGAGCCGCGCCGCGCGCGTCGCGCTGCTCGCGGTCGAGCGGGCGCGCCACGAGCGCGCGGGCGCGACCATCGCCGTCGCCGGCGTCGTCGCCAGCCTCGCGCTCGCGATCGCGCTCACCGTCATGGTCGCGAGCTTTCGCGACGCGGTCACGCGCTGGCTCGACGTCGTCCTGCCGGCCGATCTCTACGTCCGCGACCGCGCTCGGCCCGGGCGGCGGCGACATCGCGACCCTGCCGGCGCGAGCTGCCGCTGCAGGCGACGGCCATCGCCGGCGTCGTTCGCGCCGAGGCGCAGCGCGTCGTCGCCCTGCCGCTCGATCCGGCACGACCCGCCGCGGCGCTGATCGCACGCACGGTCGGCGACCCGGCGGCGAGCCTGCCGCTGACCGGCGCGCTGGTCGCGGCGCCCGCCGGCGCGACCGCCGCGTACGTCAGCGAGGCGATGGTCGCGCTCTACGGCGCCGCGCCCGGGACGACGCTGTCGCTGCCGCTTGCCCGACGGCCGCCGCGCCGACGTCTTCGTCCGCGGCGTCTGGCGCGACTACGCGCGCCAGTACGGCGCGGTCGTGATCGACCGCGCCGACTGGCGCCGACTGAGCGGCGACGAGCGCATCAACGACCTCGCGCTCTGGCTCGCTCCCGGCGCGAGCACGGCGGCGATCGAGGCCGAGCTGCGCCGCGCTCGCGACCGCGTCGGGCTACGACGGCTCGCTGCTCGAGTTCGCGGCGCCGCGCGCGATCCGGGCGACCTCGCTGCGCATCTTCGACCGCAGCTTCGCCGTCACCTACTGGCTGCAGGCGGTGGCGATCGCGATCGGCCTGTTCGGCATCGCCGCGAGCTTCTCGGCGCAGGTGCTGGCGCGCCGCAAGGAGTTCGGCCTGCTCGTCCACCTCGGCCTGACGCGGCGCCAGATCCTCGCCGTCGTCGCCGTCGAAGGCGCGCTCTGGACCGCGGTCGGCGCCGCGCTCGGCCTCGCGCTCGGCATCGCCGTCAGCGTCGTCCTGGTCAAGGTCGTCAATCCGCAGAGCTTTCACTGGACGATGGAGCTGCTGCTGCCGTGGCCGCGCCTCGGCGCGCTCTGCGCCGCGGTGGTCGTGGCCGGAACGATCGACCGCGTTCCTCGCGGCACGCCGCGCGGTCGGGCGGCAGAGCGTGCTTGCGGTGAAGGAAGACTGGTAAGCGCACGACAATGCCGCCGATGCAGGCAGCCGAGGGCAGTCGATGAAGGTCTTGGTCGGAACCGCGTCGTGGAGCGACAAGTCGCTCGTCGCCTCGAAGAAGTTCTATCCGAAGGGCGTCAGCAACCCCGGAGCCGCCTGCGCTTCTACGCGACGCAGTTTCCGCTGGTCGAGGTCGACACGTCGTACTACGCGATTCCGCTCGCGCAGACGGCGCAGAACTGGGCCGACCGCACGCCGGCGCACTTCACGATGAACATGAAGGCGTTCCGCCTCTTCACCGGGCATGCGACGTCGGCCAAGGTGCTGCCGCCGGACCTGCGCGCCGAGCTGCCGCCGCTCGTGAAAGCGAACTTCTACTTCAAGGACGTTCCCAAGGCGCTGCGCGAGGCGCTCTGGCAGCGCTTCAAGGAGGCGCTCGAGCCGCTGCGCAGCGCCGGCAAGCTCGGCATGGTGCACTTCCAGTTCGCGCCCTCGATCCTGCGCAACCGCGCCGGCCATGCGCACGTCGCCCATTGCGTCGAGATGATGAGCGAGTACACGGTCAGCGTCGAGTTCCGCCATCGCACCTGGTTCGACGACGCGCATCTCGGCCGACGCTCGCGTTCGAGCGCGAGCTCAACGTCGTCCACACCGTGATCGACGGGCCGCAGGGCTTCCACAACAGCGTGCCGCCGGTCTGGGAATCGACCCACATCGACTACGCGCTGGTCCGCATGCACGGGCGCAACCACGAGACCTGGAACATCAAGGGCGCCACCGTCGCCTCCGAGCGCTTCGACTGCGACATCCCGACGCCGAGCTCGAGGACATCGCCGCCCGCGTCGAGCGGCTGGCGCCGGAAACGTTCACCACCCACGTCGTGATGAACGACGACAACGAGGACCAGGGGCAGCGCAACGCGGCGACGTGATGCGCATCCTCGCGCGCCGGCGCGAGACGCGGGTTCCGAAGATCGTCGCGCGCGACGTCGGCGACGTCCGCGGGCGCTGGCGCTTTCAGCCGGGCGAGCTGCGCCGAGCGGTCGGGGATGGAGGCGCCGACGACCGCCGAAGTGACGAGGCGCACCGACCGCGGCGACCGCCGCGCGCCTCAGCGCGTTCTTGTCCTCGCCGCAGCCGGCGCTCGAGCTCGGCGATCATCGCCCGCGCCTCGTCGCCTTCCGGGATCGGCCGGCCGCTGTCGCGCCACTCGACCGCCGCCTTGAAGCCGTCGAGCTGCGCCTGGCGCCGAAACCAGACGCCCTCGGGGTTGTGGCGCGTGATGCCGTCGAACACGGTGGCGAGCGTCTGCGCCTGCTCGAGCCCCGCCGTCAGCATCACCTGGTTGACGACCAGCTTGTGCATCGCCAGGTGCGAGCGCGGCACGCCGGCGATGCGCTCGGCGAGGCGCTCGGTCGCCGCGTCGAGCTCGGCGGCGGGCACGGCGATGTTGGCCAGGCCCCATTCGGCCGCCTGCTTGCCGGTGATGAGGTCGCCGGTGAACATCAGCTGCTTGGCGCGCGCGGCGCCGAGGCGAAAGGTCCACATCGCCGTCGTCGGGCAGCCCCAGACGCGCGTCGGCATGTAGCCGATCTTCGCGTCGTCGGCCATCACCAGCAGGTCGCAGCAGAGGGCGATGTCGCTGCCGCCGGCGACGGCGTAGCCCTGGACCTTGGCGATGGTCGGCTTCTTCGAGCGCCAGAGCGCCATGAAGTCCTCGGTGTGGCGCTTCATGACGGCGTAGTCGACCATCGAGTCCCACGGCTGCTTTTCCTGCTGCAGCGGGTGGTCGACCGGCCCGGCGCGCGGCGATTCCTCGGCCAGGACGACCAGGTCGTAGCCGGCGCAGAAGGCGCGGCCCTCGCCCTCGACGACGATCACGTGGACCTCGTCGTCGGCCTCGGCCCATTCGACCGCGGCGCGGATCTCGCCCGGCATCCGCATGTCGATCGCGTTCAGGCGATCGGGACGGTTCAGGCGCAGGCGGGCGATGCGCCGGTTCCCGGCATCGTGCTCGATGCCGAGGGTCGTGAACGCGGGCATCGCCGGCGCGGCGTCAGTTGGCGGCGAAGCAGTAGATGCGCGCGTCGCCGCCGGTGGCCTTCAACGCGTCGAGGCTGCAGCCGCGCGACTGGTGCGACGAGTTCCACGACTTCGCCGGCGCGCTGTCGTCGAGGCCGGTGCGGTCGTGTGGCCGACCATCGCCGCGCCCTCGCTGCTGCTGGTCCAGTTGCGGCAGGTCGAGTCGACCTGGCCGGCGATCGCCGTGCCGTCGGGCTGCGAGCCGGTCAGGATGTCGTGCATGTTGGGCGTGTCGCCGCGGCCGTTGACGACCTCGCCCTTCTCGGTCAGCGCGGTCTGCTTGGTGAGGTTGTTGGTGCCGTGCAGCTCGGTCACGTTCTGCGCCACGACGACGCCCTTGGCGTTGCTCCACGGCCCGGTGCCGATGCGGTCGCGCGCGTTGACGGCGGCGCGCCCCGGCACCGGCACGGTGCTGAGGTAGGCGCGCCAGGTGCGGTTGCCGGCGCCGGCCGCGGTCGCGAGCGACGTGCACAGCTTGTCGGCGCCGGCGAGGCCGCCGAGGTCGGCGCCCTTGCCCGAGCCCGTGCTCGAGACGAAGAAGCCCATGCCCGAGGACGCCGCCCTTCATCGCCGGCACAGGCGGCGAGGACGACGGTGCGCGGCGACGGTCGATGCAGCGACGAGGGAGAGACGAGCACGCGAGCGAATCATTCGAGTTCCTTTCGAGACGCGGGACGCGGCTGCGCAGCAGCCGTTCCGGGAGCGGGCAGCCTAGTGGAAACGCAACGCCGCTTCAAGCGGCGTTGCCCGATGGCAATGCGCGCGCCGCCGCACTAGTCGCGCGGCCGTGTCATGCTGGCGGATGACTTCGCGCCGCGCTTTCGCGATCGCCCTGCTCGCCGCGCGTGCCGGCACGTTCGCCACGTCCGCGAGCAGCGCGGACCCGGCTCGGCGCTGCGCTTCCCCGCGCGACTACGGCGCCCACCGCGAGTCGCGGGTCGAGTGGTGGTATCTCACCGGCGCGCTCGACGCGGCGGCGCGGACCTGGGGCTTCCAGATCACGTTCTTTCGCGTCCCGACCGGCGTGACGCGGCGCCGACGCCAGCCGGTTCGCCGCGCGCGAGCTGGTCTTCGCCCATGCCGCCGTCAGCGATCTCGCAGGCGCGCCGGCTGCGCCACGATCAGCGCATCGCGCGCAGCGGCTTCGCGATCGCCGAGGCCGCCGTCGGCGACACCGACCTCGTCGCTCGGCGACTGGCGCCTGGCGCGCGAGCGCCAGCGGCGGCTACCGCGCGCGCGCCGCGAGCGGCAGCGCCGGCTTCGCCTTCGACCTCGCGCTGACGCCGACGCAGCCGCTGCTGCCGCAAGGCGCCGGCGGCATCTCGCGCAAGGGGCCGCGGCCCGAGCAGACGAGCCACTACTACAGCGAGCCGCAGCTCGCCGCGCGCGGCACGCTCGCGATCGAGGGCCGATCGGTCGACGTCGCCGGCCGCGCCTGGCTCGACCACGAGTGGAGCGACGCCTACCTCGACCCGGGCGCCGTCGGCTGGGACTGGATCGGCATGAACCTCGACGACGGCAGCGCCCTGATGGCGTTTCGCATGCGCCGCGGCGACGGCAGCACGCGTCTGGAGCCGGCGGCAGCTTTCGCGCCGCGCGACGGCGCGACGCGCGACTTCGCCGACGGCGAGGTCGTGTTCACGCCCGGCCGCACGCTGGACCAGCCCGGCATCGTCGGCGCGCTACCCGGTCGAGTGGCAGGTCGCGACGCCGGCGGGCCGCTTCATCGTGCGCGCCCTGCTCGACGACCAGGAGCTCGACAGCCGCGCCAGCACCGGCGCGATCTACTGGGAAGGCCTGTCGCTGCTCGAGGACGGCCGCGGCACGCGCCTCGGCCGCGGCTACCTCGAGATGACCGGCTACGCGGCCGGCTCGTGCTGTGACGCGCGCGGCGCGGCTCAATGCGCGCCGGCGGCGTCGACGGCGACGTTCTTCGCCGGCTTGGCCAGCCAGACCAGGACCAGCAGCGTGACGAAGAGAATGCCCGAGAGCAGGAACAGGTCGTCGACCGCGAGCGTGTAGGCCTGCTGGTCGACCATGCGGTTGACCGTCGCCAGCGCCTGGCTCGGGTCGTAGCCGTTCGCGCCGAGCTGGCTCAGCGCCGCGGTCGCCGCGGTGTTGCCGCTGTTGATGCCCTCGGCGAGCTCGGCGTGGTGCAGCGCGGCGCGGTTTTCCCACGCGGTCGTGAAGATCGAGGTGCCGATCGCGCCGGCGGTGATGCGCACGAAATTGCTCAGGCCCGACGGCCGCCGGCATGCGGTCGGGCGTGAGGCCCGAGAAGATGATCGCCTGCAGCGGGATGAAGAAGAACGCCATCGCCGCGCCCTGCAGCACGGTCGGGATCAGGATCGTGCGGAAGTCGGCCTGGACGTTGAAGTGCGAGCGCATCACCAGCACCAGGCCGAAGCCGAGGAAGGCGACGGTCGCGAGCTTCCTCGGATCGATCTTGGAGACGTTCTTGCCGACCCAGGGCGAGATGATGATCGCGAGGATGCCGACCGGCGCCGTCGCCAGGCCGGCCCAGGTCGCGGTGTAGCCCATGTACTGCTGCAGCCAGAGCGGCAGCAGCACGACGTTGCCGAAGAACAGGCCGTAGGCGACCGAGAGCGCGAGCGTTCCGGTCAGGAAGTTGCGCCGCGCGAACAGGCGCAGGTCGACGATCGGGTGCTCCTCGGTCAGCTCCCAGGCGAGGAAGAAGGCGAAGCCGACCGCCGCGACCACCGCCAGGACGACGATCTGGGTCGAGCCGAACCAGTCGAGCTCCTTGCCCTTGTCGATCATGATCTGCAGCGCGCCGACCCAGATCACGAGCAGCGTCAGGCCGACGTAGTCGAACGGCAGCCTTGCGCGATCCCGGGTCGCGCTTGCGGTAGATCGACCAGGTGACCGCGGCGGCGACGATGCCGACCGGGATGTTGATGTAGAAGATCCACGGCCACGAGATGTTGTCGGTGATCCAGCCGCCGAGCAGCGGCCCCGCGACCGGCGCGACCAGCATCGTCATCGCCCACATCGCCATCGCGCGTGCCGGCCTTGGCGCGCGGATAGCTCGACAGCAGCAGCGTCTGCGACAGCGGGATCATCGGCCCGGCGACGAAGCCCTGCAGGACGCGGAACGCGATCAGCATGCCGATGTTCGGCGCCAGGCCGCACAGCCACGAGGCGATCACGAACAGCAGGATGCTGCGCGACGAACAGGCGCACCGGCCCGAAGCGCTGCGTCAGCCAGCCGGTGAGCGGCACCGAGATCGCGTTGGCGACCGCGAACGAGGTGATGACCCAGGTGCCCTGCGACGGGCTGACGCCGAGGTCGCCCGCGATCGCCGGGATCGACACGTTGGCGATCGACGAGTCGAGCACGTTCATGAACGTCGCCAGCGACAGCGCGATCGTGCCGAGGACGAGCTCGGCGCCTTGCAGCGGCGCGGTCTGCGGCGTCGCCGGCGCGCCGGCGCCGGCGGCCGGCGCCGGCGCCGGCGCGGCGACGCTCGCCGTGGCCATCAGCGGGCGGCGACGGAGGCCGGAGCACTGCGCGAGCGTCGGCGCCGCGCCGGCGCGCGTGCCGCGGTCGGCGCGCGCGTCGTCGGCGCCGACGCGCCGGCCGAGGTTGGCGGCGATGATCTTCTGCACCTCGGCGTCGGCCTGCTCGTTGCCGCGATCGAAGACGCTCGGTCTGCGCGCGCGCCGGCCGCTGCGCCGCGCTCGGCGAGAACGCGGCCGTCGGTGTTGCTGACGTCGACCCTGGCGTCCATCGACAGGCCGACGCGCAGCGGATGCTCGGCGACCTCCTTCGGGTCGAGCGCGATCCGCACCGGCACGCGCTGCACGACCTTGATCCAGTTGCCGGTCGCGTTCTGCGCCGGCAGCAGCGCGAACGCCGCGCCGGTGCCGGCGCCGAGGCCCTCGACCGTGCCGTGGTAGTCGACCTTCTTGCCGTAGACGTCGGCCTCGAGCTCGACCGGCTGGCCGATGCGCAGGTTGCGCAGCTGGCCTTCCTTGAAGTTGGCGTCGACCCAGACCTCGTTCAGCGCGATCACCGACAGCAGCGGCGCGCCGGCCTGGACGCGCTGGCCGAGCTGGACGCTGCGCCGCGCGACGTAGCCGTCGACCGGCGCGACCAGCTCGGCGCGGCTGAGCGCGAGATAGGCCTCGCGCACCCGCGCCGCGGCGCGCAGCACGTTCGGGTGCTGCTCGACCGAGATGTTCTCGGTCAGCGACTGGTTCGAGGCCAGCTGCTCGCGCGCCGCCTCGGCCGCCGACTGCGCCGCCGCGACGCCGCTCTTGGCGGCGGCGAGCTGCGCCGTGACGTGGTTGAACTCTTCCTGGCCGACCGCGCCGGTGCGCACCAGCGGCGCGCGCCGGGCGACGTCGTCCTGGGCGCGCGCGAGATCGCTCTGCGCCCGCGCGACGTCGGCCTCGCGGGCGGCGATCTGCGCCTTGCAGCGAGCCGTTGTTGACGTACAGCGTGCGCACCTCGCGCACCGTCTGCGCCAGCTGCGCCTCGGCCTGGTCGAGCGCCACCCGCGCGTCGGCCGGGTCGAGCCTGACCAGCGACTGGCCGGCCTTGACGAAGTCGGTGTCGTCGGCGTTGATCGCGACCACGGTGCCCGCGACCTGCGGCGTGATCTGGACGACGTTGCCCTGCACGTAGGCGTTGTCGGTGCTCTCGTAGTGGTTGAGATAGAGCCAGTAGTAGGCGCCGTAGGCGGCGCCGGCGAGCAGCACCGCGAGCGCGACGCCGACCAGCGCGACCTTGCGCCGCGAGCGCTTGCGGCGGCGCGGCAGCCGCGCGGCGGGCGGCGCGCGCGGCGCGACGGCGAGCGGCCGGATCGGTCGCGGGCGCGGCCACGGCAGGGGCCGAGGCGCTCGCGGGCGCGGCGGCGCACGGTGCGTTCTTCTTCAGCGAGGGACATCGACAGGGACTCCGGGAATCTTCGAGGATGGCGCGGCAATCAGCGCGCCGCAGCGCACGCGCCGGCGCTCGCCAGCGCGCGCGCTTCGGGCGGCGCGGCGTAGCCGCCGCCGAGCGAGCGAACGAGCAGCATCTGCGAATCGATCGCGCGCGCGCGCAGGTCGGTCGTGAGGCGCCGCTGCGCGATCACGTTGGTCTCGGCGTTGAGCACGGTGATGTAGCCGCCGATGCCGGCGCGGTAGCGCTGCATCGCCAGGTCGTAGGCGGCTTCGGCCGACTCCTGCGCCGCGGCCTGCTCGCGCTGCTGGCGCTCGACGCTCGCGGTCGAGCTGATCTGGTCGGCGACGTCGTGGACCGCGTCGACCAGCGTGCCGTTGTAGGTCTCGACGGCGGCGTCGAGGTCGGCGTTGCGACCGCGCAGGCCGGCGCGCAGCCGGCCGGCGTCGAAGATCGGCAGGCGGATCGCCGGGCCGACGCCCCACTGCTCGCTGCCGGCGTCGACGAGCCGATCGAGGCCGAGGCTCGACAGGCCGGCGAAGGCGACCAGGTTGACGTTGGGATAGAACTGGGCGCGCTGCGCGGCGACGTCGCCGGTCGCGGCCTCGACGCGCCAGCGCGCGGCGACGATGTCGGCGCGGCGGCCGACGAGGTCGATCGGCACCGACTCGGGAATCGCGATCGGACGCAGCGTCGACAGGGTCGGCGCGAGCGTCTCGAAGCGCTGCGGCGGCTCGGCGAGGAGCGCGGCGAGCGCATGGCGCGCGAGCTCGATCTGCTCGTCGACCGCCTCGATCTGCTGCCGCGTCTCGGGTCGCGCGCCTTCGCTCTGGCGCAGCTCGACCGCGGTGTCGAGGCCGGCCGAGACGCGCTGGCGCGTCAGCGCGAACACCTCCTCGCGCTGCGCCAGCGCGCGCTCCAGGACCGCGCGCTGCTCGACCGCGCGCGCCAGCTGGACGTAGGTGCGCGCGACGTTGACGGCGAGCAGGACGCGCGCCGCATCGGCGTCGGCGACGCGCGGCGCGCTCGGCGCCGATCGCCGCCTCGAGCGCGGCCCGGTTGCGGCCGAAGAAGTCGAGCTCCCACGAGCCGTTGAGCTGCGCCGTCGCGGTCGTCCGCTGTCGAGCCGGCGAGCGGCGGCGGATAGAGACCGTTCTCGCTGAAGAGCTGGCGCGTCAGGCGTCGAGCGCGCCGCTCAGCTGCGGCCCTCGGCGGCATGCGCCGACGCGACGTTGGCCGGGCGCGCGCGGCGCGCGCGGCGGCGACGCGCAGGCTCGGATTGCCGGCGGTCGCGCGCGCGATCAGGTCGGCGAGGACGGGATCGTCGAAGCCGCGCCACCAGTCGGCGGCGACCGGCGCGGCCGCGGCCGGCCTTCGGCGCCGAGCGCCGCCGGGCCGCGAGCACCGCCTTGCTGGCGATGCCGTCCGGGCTGACGCAGCCGGCGAGCGCCATGACGATCATCGATGCCACCGCGACGACGAAGGTCGTCATCGTCCGCGCCACGGCGCCCGAGACGACGCCGGGGCAGTTGTCGCAGTCCTTCATTCGCTCTTCCCCGTCTCGGCCGCTTCGCCGTTGCTGACCATCCGCCTCAGCATGTCCTTCAATTGCGACCACTCGGCCTTCGAGAAGCCGGCGAGGTGCTCGTTGAGCACCTGCGCCAGCACGATCGGCACTTCCTGCGCCGCGACCTCGCCCTCGGGCGTGAGCTCGACGCGAACGACGCGGCGGTCCTCGGTCGAGCGCTGGCGCCGGCAGAAGCCCTTCGCTTCGAGACGGTCGAGCAGGCGCGTCATCGCGCCCGGGTCGCTCTGCGTCTCGCGCGCCAGCTCGGCGACGGTCGAGGCGCGGCAGCGCTGCAGCATGAACAGCGCCGCCCACTGCGCGTGGGTGATGCCCTTCGGCTCGAGCCGGCGGTCGGCGGCCTGCGCGACCGACATCAGCGCCCGCTTCATCAGCCAGCCGACGCTTTCGTCGGCGCAATAGCCGACCGGCTCGTAGAAGGCGGCTTCAACGCGGGTCGGGGGCGGAATGCCGTGCCATAGCGAGAATATACATGCCTAGACAATGATTGTCAAGGCGCCTATTGCCATCAGGAACTCCTGCGCCAGGCAGGCCGCGCTGCCGATGACTGCGAAGCGGCGACGGATGCCCGCACGCGGTCGGTCAGTGCCCGCCTACTCGCGGCGCTCGTGGCGCAGTTGCACATTCAGGAGGTTTTCCAATGACGCGGACACGGCGGACGAGTAGCGCGAGTTTGAGCGAGTCGGCGGCGTTGAGCGCGTTCAAGTGGACGACGGCCGGCGGCGGTGTCACTGGCCATCTGCTCGACGGCCCGACGTTCCCCGATGCCGCGGTGGCGTGCGCCGGTTGGGAATGTTATCGCCGCTCGGTGTGGAAGTCGGCTGACCGCATGACGGTGCCCCCATCAGCGATGCTCTACGACGAACTCACGACGGCCGGCCACGCCTTGATCTGGTCCACGTGGAACGTCACCGCGGGCTTGGATCTCGCGGCCGTGCGTGCCGCGCTCGCAAGTGACGAGGCGGCCGTTGGGCGTTTGAACGCGCGAACCCGGCCGCGGCGGCGCAGATTGCGGACTACCTCGCGGCGTGGCGTGCGGATCTCGCGCGGATGGACAACATTGCCGAGCGGTTGTCGCGTGAGCCCTTTGGCGGCGCGATTGGAGAACTGGGCAGCGCGGCGATGTATGGCGATGCCGCGGGCCTCGTCAGGGAGACGGCGCATTAAATGGGCATGGGTGATCGGCAATATCAAAAAGCGCTGAAGGCCATCCTTGGAGACGACGGCGAGTCGGGCTCGACGGCAATGCCGCCCCTCGAGGGCGAGGAGGCGTTTGCGGGAGCGGATCGCGGCCCTCGAAGACCTCCTCAGGATGTCGTTGAAGACGAACGAGAGCTTGTTGGCTCAACTCAAGCGCGCTCCTCACGCGGAGCAAAAACCAGATGCTCTATGACGGCCTCGTGCAACGGGAACGCGCGGAGTGGGAGGCGGCGCAACGGGTCGAGCAGGAGCGCGCCCGTCAAGCCGCGATTGCTGACGCGCTCAAGGGTCTTCCGCCTCTGGCGCCGGCCATCCAACGCGGCGACGTCGCGGCCATGAAAAAGGCCGCGAGCATTGTGCAACACGCCTACGGCCTGCAAGTTCAGGAGGCGACACAGATCAACGGCGCGACCGCCTACTCGAGCGGGAAGCATATCGCCGCCCCGCCGATTACGGACGCGGCGACTTTTGCGATTCGGCTCCACGAGGCCGGCCACTCGATCAGCGGGAACCTGCCCGAATGCTGGCCCGCATCAACAGGATCCGTCCGTGCGGGCCTTTGTGCATTGCCTAGCCTGCGAACTGGCGCGTGGCGCGTGGCGATCGCGATGGTGCCGTTCTCGCCGCCGATGTGGGCGCGCCTGCATTGGTCGCTGTCGTGGTATCGCGGCCGACGCCGAGCGATCCGGAGACGCAGCGAAGCGTCGATGCGTTGCTGGTGCAGGCCGCGCGCCGATCCGGGGTCTCGACTCTGACGCCGATCAGATCCCGAGCGGATTGCGATCGACTCTTGCGGTTGGCGCGGGCTCGATAAAACCACGACAAGAGGAGACAGATGATGGCGAAACACCCGATTGAATTTAGCGAAGACCGACACCGCGGCAGCATGCCTCATATTCGCGCCGTGCTCGACAAACTGCGTGACCTCCAGGCCCATACGATCCGGTGCCGGTGCGGACATACGGCGAGTCACCTGGTCCGAACTGCCGATCGCGGGACCGCGATGTGTGCGCAGTGCGCCAACTCCTACCGCGGCGCGTCATGGGTCGAACGCCGCGGCCTGTTGGTGCGGCAGTGAGTCGGATCACCGGATACCCGATCGTTTGGGCGCCAGCGGCCTCGCTGGATCTGGGCGGATTTGTCGAACGTGTCGATTCGCGGGCGCTCGATAACACGCTGTCGTCCAATGCCGACGTGCTCGCGCTGTATTCGCACGAGCCCACGAAGCCGCTAGGGCGGCGATCCGCTCGGACGCTCACACTCCAGCGGGATCAGCCAGGGCTCTGCATCGATCTCGAGGTGTCGGACGAGGTGTCCTTCGCTCGTGACGCGATCGACCTCATTCGTCGCGGCGACGCGCGCGGCGGCCGGCGACGACCTGTCGAGCACAGCGATCGAGAAAGAGCGACGGCGGCGGGACATTCAACTTCGACTCGCGCGGTAACCCGTTCACGAACCCAAACACAAGGAGACAGACAGACATGAAACTCGCAACGACACCCCAAATCATCCGCGCCGAATATTCAGACAGCATCATCATGCCGGACGCCGGGTCGAAGCCCGAACCGACCGCGGCCGAGCGCCAGGCCGAAATCGAGGCCGACCGGATGCCGGCCGACGAGGTCAGGACGTTCCTGGGCAACATTGACGTGCGGAGCTTGAGCGGCTGATCGCGCGATTCGGATTTTCGAAAGCGTTCGGATCGCAGATGTCGGGCCTGGTGTTCACCAAGCGGCAGTACGTCTATCGCCGCTCGGCCGTCAACGCGTGGCGCGCAGACATTGTCGCGGTCGCGGCGCGGCTGAAGAAGTAAGAGACACGGCCCCATTCGTGGGCCGCGAGGTTGGGGCCGGCCGGGCATTCCGGTGTTTGTGCCTCGGGGCGTTTCTCTCAGGTGTCAATGATGTGTCCCTACACCCTCAAGGGAAGGAACTTCTGTGACCGCGCGACGAGGAGCAACGCGCCGAGCCCCACGACGAAGAATGTCAGCGTGCTTCCCGACTCCGGAACGGACGCCGGACCGGCGGAACTGATGCTCAGCGTGACGCCGCGCAATGGGCCCAGTACCTGCCGACGCGTAGATCGTATAAACGTGCTCTAAATTGAGCGAGACATTGTACGTCAGCTGGCCCCGCTCCCATCGGAATGCGAGGACGCCAGCGCCGGCGGTTTCATCGTAGAGTCCAGAGGGACCGAAGAAGGCGGGAAGGAACGCGCGTTCTGGACGACAACATCAGTAACGAGCGGTCTAAAAGTGATCGCTGCGCTTGCGTCGGCAATGCCCACGTACGCGAAGGAAAGATCGTATTCATCAGAATTTGCGCTCACAAAGGCGCTCAGGGGCGTGATTCCTCCATTGGTGGACATACTGGCGTAGTACCCACCTGCCCCATATGGCTCGGGGTTATAGACCACACCGCTATCAGTACGGCTGATCGGCGTGGCGGAAGTTTCGTCCAAATCAACCACTGTGGAGCAACACCCAAAGACCCGTTCCTGAATCCGGTAGCTCTGCGAGACGAGGTCAATGAAGGCAGCATGCGCGAACTGCGGCAGCCCCACGACCAGCAGCAGCGCCAGTGTAGTTCGTCCGAACCACTGTAACGTCGAGTACATCGCAACCTCCCTGCGCTTTCGCGAGCACTGAAGATGCGCCGGTCTGTCGTTGGTGTCAACGTCTATCGTCACGCGTTCTCGGTCCCTGCTCAGCCATTCCCGCTCTCTGCGCGCCGAAGGTGGGCATCCGGACGAGCAGGGCGGGCCTAGGCGATAATGAGACGCTCACTTTCCGTCACGGGCGCAACTATAGGTCTCAGCCGCGCGAGGATAGCAGGCTTAGGGGCTGTCAGAGTGGAATGGCTCAAACGTAGGCTCCGGGGCACACGGCTCCACCGACTCTATCGCCGCGTAGCGGGCCGGCCGCTGGGACCCTCCAAGTTCTGGCGCGATGTGAACGCCACCTACGATCGCCAAACGATCGACGTCATGCGCCATGTCATGCGCCGCGACTCCAGCGGCGTCGATATGGGGGCCCACGAGGGGGACATCCTCCAGCACATGGTCGCGATCGCCCCGACTGGAGCACACCACGCCGTCGAGGCGCTACCCCACCTTGCTGCGGGACTACGGGAGCGGTTCCCCGGGGTCTGCGTCCATCAGGTGGCGGTTAGCGACAGCAACGGGGAGGCCGAGTTCCAGTACGTCGAGAATGCTCCGGCGTACAGCGGCCTTCGACGGCGAGTCTATGATCGGCCGGACCCGTGTGTCGTCACTATCCGGGTGCCGGTCGCCACAGTGGACGAGCTGATCCCGGCCGGCCAGCCCATCGCGTTCATGAAGATCGACCTGGAGGGCGGCGAGTATCACGCCATCAAGGGGGCGGTCAGCACCATCCAGCGGTGGCACCCCGTGATCGTGTTCGAGGCAAGCAGCAGGTCCACCGGCCAATACGGGGTTACCGCCGCCGACCTGTATGACTTGGTGACCAAGACTCTCGGATACGAACTCTCGACGATGGGCCGGTGGCTGGGCCGGGAGCCGGCGATGACGCTACAGGAGTTTTCCCACAACTGGGACAACGGGCCGGACTTCTACTTCATCGCGATTCGGGCCGGCACACTGGCCGAACCTGCCGCTGCACCTAACCGCGGCGCGCACATAAGTCGCTGAGAAGTGGGGGCAACCGTCGATAAGGTTGGCGGCGCGCCTCGAGGGCCTTGGTAAGCTTCCGCAGAATTGAGGCGATCTCAGTGAGCGATACGAGCCCACGGGACAAAGCGGCGCTGCTGTGGAATGCGAAGCGGAAAGCAGCACGTGTGCCGAAACCCGGTGAGGAAGTCTGGCGGCTGCGAGACCGCGCAGGCCGGGTGCAGTCGTGCGAGCTACGCGACAACACCCAGGCCGGCGCCGGCTGGGACGTCATGTTGCTCGAAAACGGAGAACCACTGTTCTCGCGGCGCTGCGCGGACGAAGCCCTCGTACGTTTCGTCGCGAGGAGCACGAAGCAGGATCTATTCCGAACCGGCTGGGCCGACGACACGGCCTCCGAAACGTAAGCGACGGCCGCGGCAACACCTCTGCCCCTATTCAAATCCTGGCTGCGCCTCAAGACCTTGCCTTGAATAGCGCGCGCGGCATTTCGCTGCCTGTCATGCCGCATACTGCTCGTGGAGTCTACTGAGATGAGAGTGATACTTGGCGTTCCTAACGCTGACCTTGCGGAGGACGCGAGGAGCCTGTGGCGCGAGCTAAAAACGATCGCCTCGCCGTTTCCGTTTGAGTGCTCCGATGATGACCTACAGGTGCTGTGGGAACAGACCGGCTGTGACATCGAGGTGCCTTCACATGTTGAGGCAATGGCAAGTTGGCGACACCGGACGAACTCGGCGCGAATCTGCCTGAGTAGCCAATTCTTCGACAAGTCACATGACTGAATCGTACCGGAATCGTGGGAGAGCGAGTTATGTGAGTCAGGCGACGGCGGCCTGCTCATCGTAGCGCGCTTCGTACTCGGCCGGTGGCACGTAGCCGATCGGTTCGAGCAGCCGTCGATGATTGAACCAGTCCACCCACGTCAGCGTCGCGAATTCCACAGCCTCGAGCGTCCGCCACGGGCCTTTCCGACGAATCACTTCCGCTTTGAAGAGCCCAATGACCGATTCTGCAAGGGCGTTATCGTAGCTGTCGCCGCGACTGCCGACCGACGGCTCAATCCCGGCGTCAGCGAGACGTTCGGTGTACCGCATCGAGAGGTACTGGGTGAATTCAATCGGTCGTTGCAACAGCTCTGCAAGGAGAAGTTGCAATGGGTGCTTCGAAACGACGTCGATCTGATCGCGCGGGGCGCGGCCCCATCCGTTCACCAGGTCGTCCGACGGCGGGACGTCGTGAACATCGGCAAGAGTTCTGGAAGGCCATCGCGCGCGGTGCGTCGAGCTGGGATGCAGCACTCGAAGCCGGCGTCTCGCAACCGGTTGGAACGAGGTGGTTCCGCGAGAAGGGCGGCATGCCACCGACCAACCTGACGCCGCTTTCGGGGCGCTACTTGTCCTTTGCTGAACGGGAAGAGGTCGCGCTCCTGCACGCCCAGAAATTCGGCGTCTGTGAGATCGCTCGGCGCATCGAGCGTTCTTCGTCGACGATTTCGCGCGAACGGCGACGGAATGCGGCGACTCGCAGCGGCGGATTCGAATATCGCGCGTCGACGGCACAGTGGCACGCCGAGCGGAAATCCAAGCGTCCCAAGGTAGCGAAGCTGGCCGCCAACGAGGCGCTGCGGCAGTACGTTCAGGAACGACTGGCAGGCACGATTGCCGTCGGAAACGGTGAGACGATCGGCCCCGATGTGAATTGGAACGGGCGTCGTCACGGTCGCCGCCAAGATCGGCGTTGGGCCACGTCGTGGAGTCCCGAGCAGGTTTCAGAAAGGCTGAAGCTCGACTTCCCGGATGATGAATCGATGAGGGTCTCACACGAAGCCATTTACCAAGCGCTCTATGTGCAGGGCCGCGGTGCTCTCCGTCGGGAGCTGGTAACGTGCTTGCGAACAGGGCGTGCTCTGAGGGTGCCGAGAGCGCGCACGCGTCGAGGCAAGGCGTTCGTGAGCCCCGAGGTCATGATCACGGAGCGGCCACCTGAAGCGAACGACCGCGCCGTACCAGGTCACGGGGAAGGCGATCTGATTCTCGGGCTCGACAGCTCCGCGATTGGAACCCTCGTCGAGCGCAGCACCCGGTTCACGCTGCTGTTGCATCTGCCACGCATGACGGACTTCGGGCGGCCTCGGGTGAAGAACGGGCCGGCTCTCGCCGGCCACGGCGCGGATGCGGTCCGAGACGCCATCGCCGCCTCGATCGTCACGCTGCCGAAGCAGCTGCGCCGGTCGCTGACCTGGGACCAAGGCGCCGAGATGGCTCAGCACGTCGAGCTGCGAATCAAGACAGGATTGCCGATCTACTTCTGCGACCCGCACAGCCCCTGGCAGCGGGGCACCAACGAGAACACCAATGGTCTCTTGCGCCAGTACTTCCCCAAGGGCACTGACCTATCCCGATACTCCGGTGACGAACTCGAGGCAGTCGCCGTTGCACTCAACAGTCGGCCGCGAAAAACACTCGGCTGGAAAACGCCCGCAGAGGTACTTCGAAATCACTTAAGCTCGACGAAACGCACACGCGTTGCGACGACCCCTTGAACCCAAGCTGGCTGCCACGGTCGCTGTGATGCACCAGGTCGCCGACGTCGTCGCCACAGCGATCGTAGATGGCTTGATCGAGCGCATCGAGCACGAAGTCGGTGCGCAGCGAGGACGACACGCGCCAGCCGACGATGCGCCGCGCGAAGACGTCGATGACGAAGGCGACGTAGACGAAGCCCCGCCACGTCGCGACGTACGTGAAGTCCGCCACCCAGAGCTGATTCGGGCGCGTCGCCGTGAAATCGCGCTCGACGAGATCGGTCGGGCGCGCGGCCGTGGGATCGGCCTGCGTCGTGGTGATCCACGCCCGTCCGCGCACCGCGCCGACGAGGCCCAGCTCGCGCATCAAGCGACGCACGCGACAGCGCGCTTCGCGCAGGCCTTCGCGGCCCATCTGCTTCCAGACCTTGCGTGGGCCGTAGACCTGATGGTTCTCGCGTCCAGATGCGACGAATGATCGCGTTCAGCACCTCATCGCGGTGCGCCCGCGCCGAGCGTCGCGTCGGATCGCGCTGCTGCGGCCTTGCACCGGAAGTATGTCGACGGGGCGATCGGCAACACGCGGCAGATCGGCTCGACCCCATAGGTCGCGCGGTGCTGGTCGATGAAGGTGACCATCACTTCGGTCGGCGGTCGAGCTCCGCCTGGGCGAAAAACGCGGACGCCTTGCGCAGGATCTCGTTCGCGCGCTTCAGCTCGCGAACTCGCGCTCCAGCTCCTTCAGTCGCTGCCGTTCGTCCGTCGTCAGGCCGGCTCGCTGGCCGGTGTCACGCTCCGCCTGGCGCACCCAGCGCCGCAGCGTCTCGCTCGTGCAGCCCAGCTTCGGGGCGATCGCGGCGATCGCCGCCCATTGCGACGGATGCTCCGGCCCGTGCTCTCGGACCAGCCGGACTGCCCGTTCTCGAACCTCGGGAGAGTATCGTGCTCGGTCGTGCCATAGGCTCCATCCTCTCAACGAATGGGCCCTCCGACAATCCCGGTACGATTCAGAATCCAAACACGCGTAAACTATTTCGGCTCTGAAACGCTCGGGCTTGGAACGCACGTGCGCGCTGGTGACCGCTTCCAATCCGCGTTGTAATCGGATGTTCGTGAGCGCGCGACGACTCGAGCGGCGCGACAGATACGGCTGAGTGGCGTCAAGGACCGTCTTCCCGCCCCCATCGCCGTTCAGCTTCGCACGCCGCAGAAGTTCCACTGAAACCAGATCGGGATCGAGCGCCAGTACCTCGACGACCAGTGCGCGAAAAGGCTCAGCCTTGGCAGCCACGAATAGCGAAACAGCGAGTGGGTATCCACGTGTAACGATATAGCTGGTGCCCGATTCATCTATTTCGATGATCGTTTCAGCGACGTTCATGGGCAGGCCGTGCGCGGTCTGGATTGGCGGCGTCTAGAACCGTGACGTTTCGGCACCGAGTGGCAATTCACTACCGGTGGGCAGAGGGTTACGCCAACGGCGCGCTGTCTCATTGATCTGGTGAGTCGGACGTCCGTGTGATATTCATCGTGGAACGGGGCGTTCCATAACAGTGCGCATGCTGGGCGGGCTCATGTGTTGACGTCGTGTTTGTGATCGCTCCGTTCATCTACGGGCCATTTTGAGAATCGGCGACCAAGGACGAGTTGGCTCAAGAATTCCGCGACAAGATGGCGAGACTCGCTGGCCTCGTGTTGGTCGCGGCAGGCACGTCGGTGTTTTCGTTGTTCGGCTATTATTTTTACTACTACACGCTCACGGGGCAGCGACAATTCACCACTCCCTCGTATTTCGTCATGTGCTACGTCGTGCCGCTCACGATGACGGGATTGCTGTTCGCGTCATTGAGACTGGCGCCAGCCGGCAGAGTCAAGTTGTCTCTGCTGTTGGCGACATCTTGCGCCTTGGTGTGCGCGGTCGAACTGCTGATGGAATGGAGGATCGCATCTGCATCGACGAGATCGGTCATGGCTGTTCTGGCCGGTTCGGCAGACAAGAAGACGGATGCAGCAGCGCTCGGCAAGCAGTGGGGTGTTGAGATCGATCCACGGACGGAAGACGAGGTGATTGCCAGCTGACGAACCGACGGTGTCGATCCGGTGCCGATCGTCACGCCCACAGAAGACCTGCGCAATACTCAGCTGGACGGCAGTGTCACGTCGGTAATCCGGATCGACGGACAGGAAATGATGCCGGTCGGCGCCATCTCCAACCGACTCACCGTGCAGAGCCGCTGTTCTCGCCGCCGCTGGGCGCGGACGAAGCCTTGCGCGGTACGTCGCGACCAGCACGAAAAAGGTCTACTGCGAACCGGATGGGTAGAAGCGGCCGGCGCGAGCGGCTGGCACTGTGACCTGTCCTGTCACTGACTCCTGTAAACTGTCGGACAACCTGTGCCGACGCTTGAACATCAGTCCACGCTTCGCCCGCCTCTCAAATGGGCCGGGGGCAAGCGATGGCAGGTGCCGCATCTTCGGCCCCTCTGGGGGCCGCACTCTCGCAGACGGTTGGTCGAGCCGTTCTGCGGTGGCTTAGCCGTCACGCTTGGCCTGACGCCCGTTCGGGCGCTGCTGAACGATGCCAACCCCCACCTCATTAACTTCTACCACTGGCTTCAGAAGGGGTTTTGCATCGATCTTCGGATGGCGCAGGACAAATCGCAATACTACGAGTACCGCGCCCGTTTCAATGACCTGATAACGAACGGCAAAAGTACGAGCCGAGAAGCCGCCGCGATCTTCTACTACCTGAACCGGACTACGTACAACGGGTTGTGCCGCTTCAATCTCGCCGGACAGTTCAACTCGCCGTTCGGCCGGCACGCCCGCATTAACTACACGCGGGACTTCACGGCATATCGCGACGTCTTCTCGGACTGGACGTTCACTTGCGCCGACGTTGAGGCCGTTCCGCTGGATCCTCGCGACTTCGTGTACGCCGATCCGCCGTACGATGTGGACTTCGTGTCGTACGCCAAGGCTGGCTTTACCTGGGAAGATCAAGAGCGGACGGCCCTCTGGCTGTCGAAGCATCGTGGGCCGGTGGTGCTCGTGAATCAGGCCACCAAGCGGGTGGAGAAGCTGTACCGGGGACTTGGCTACCGCGTGGGCTTCCTCAAGGCCCCTCGGCGCATTAACTGTACGGGCGACCGCACGCCGGCACGCGAAATTATCGCGACGCGGAATCTGTGACTTCGCGCAACACGAATACCGGCGGCGTCCTCGAAGCGATGGTCTATCCGGTGCTCGCGCGCGGCGGTTACGGCGACACGACGCAGGTTCATGTCGGGCAGCGGTGCGGGGGCCGGCCGCACAAGGTCGATGCCATTGCGACCAAAGGTGATGACGACAAGATTCCGATCTCGCTGAAATGGCAACAGACGGGCGGGACGGCTGAACAGAAAGTGCCAAGCGGTTCCACCGTTGCGGAATCACACGCTGACCATAGTCACACAGGGTCAGGCAGACGAGCGGGCCTGCCCTGACAGCACTTCACAGAGCGTCGTACTCCAGGTGGAAAGTCCGAGCATGCTCTACGAGATCGCATGCGCCTCGACGGCCTCTGGCGAAGGGATCTTCCCGCCTGGTCTCGCCGCTTCCGGGAAGCGGCGAGACTCGGTGCCGGTCGTGACCACGGCGTACGCGACGCGGGCCATCTTGGCCGCCACCGCCGTGTACCCTTTCCGCCGTCGATCCACGCTTTGGGATGCCGGCGAATGTAGTCCTCAAACTTCCGGCGAAAGCTGTTCTGTTGCATCCGAATCGCGACCGCAAGAACGCGCCCGCGATGTCGCCCTCCAGCAGCCGATCCCGATTCTTCGTGAAGGTTGTCGACGCCCAGACGGCGTCGTCCATGCCGAGCCCCGACAAACCACCGGAACAGCAGGTTGTACTGCAGCTGTTCCATCAGCGTCCGCTCGCTGCGCACCGAATACAGCACTTGGAGCAACAGCGCCCGCAGGAGATGCTCGGGCGGGATCGACGGGCGGCCGGTCGTGGCATAGATCGCCTCAAAGCGCGGCGACAACCGGCGCAGGGCGTCGTCGGTCATCGTGCGAATCGTCCGCAACGGATGGTCGGCGGGCACGCTGTGCTCCGGCGACAGGTAACTAAACAGGTGGCCGCTCTGCTCGTCGTCTCCGCGCACGCGCTCGCTCCTTTGAGAAAGGGTGCGCCAATCGTAGTACGGCGGAATCGACTGATCCGGTCATGAGCCGTTGTTCAGCATCCTGCTAGGGAACCCAGGGCGCGGACGACGGCACACGGTGCGACCCAGCTTTGGTGTTCGTTCTTGGCCGCGCGCGAGGTCGCGGCGATTAGTGTTCGCGATCAGCCGTTCTAATGTGTTCGACTTTGGCCTCTGGGCAACATATATGAGTGACACATCGCCACGCGTCAATCAGCGCTGCTGCAAACGCGAAAAGGAGTGGCGCACGTACGCCGCGCCCGAGCGAGGAAGTGTGGCGACTGCGAAACGATGTCGGCCGCGTGCACTCGTGCGAGCTACGCGACAATACCCAGGCGGGCGGCCGCTGGGACGTCCTGTTGCTTGAAAACGGAGAACCGCTATTCTCGCCCCGCTGTACGGACGAAGCCCTCGCGCGTTTCGTCCCGACGAGTGTGAAGCAGGATCTGTCGCGAACCGACTGGGCCGGCGACGCAGCCGGTTCGTGAGCGAACCCAGGACGGAGCGGCGCCATGCTGCTGGCGTTGTTTCGAGCGCGCTCCTACCAGCTGAAACGTTGATCAGTCCAGCTATCACACGTGTACCCAGCAACATGCGTAGGGGCTGACACGCTCGGAGGCGTTCGGCGCCAATCTGTAACACAGAAATTGGACTGGCATTCGGATCGTACGGCATGAATTCAACCGGTTGGCTATCGGCCGGCGTTCTCGGAGCTATTAGCTACACCATCGGCGTGGATGTCGTATGCTCGAACCACAAAATCTGACAGCGCGGAGCCAGCAACGAATAGTCGGTTCTTTCCCAACGCCACGTCAATGGCGCTGCTGCCGCCAGCAGAGCGATGCGAGCGGTCGTCCCATAGCAGCGTACCGTGCTCAGCGGCATAGCTCCTCACGAGCATTTCAGAGTACACAAAGTCCTGGCCACTACTGCCAACAACGTAGACGGCTCGGTCGTTCAGAGCGACGGCTGCAGCGAAGTCGCGAAACCCGGGTGCAACGAATGTTTGATCTTGCCATTCCATCGCGCCGTTTCGCGCGTCATAGGCGCGGACGAGCAGCGCCGATTGCGATGAGCCGGCGGCGACAACGAGGTCACCCTTTACAGAGATGTCCCGAAAAATGCTGGAGTCCGTGGTGGACTGATCCTCCCAAAGCAGCGCACCACTCTTGGCGTCCAATACTCCCACGTAGCTGCCGTTGGATGATGAGCCGGCGAGAAACACGCGACCTCCACTTGCCTTGATTGCCGTGGGACTTGTTGACGGCCGCGTCGTTTCCCAAACGAGGGCGCCCGATGAAATGTCATACGCCCGCACGAGTAAGTCTCGCGCGTTGGTTTGATTTGTCGTATTTCCGGCCACGAACACGCGATTTCGAGTGATCGCCACCGCCCATGCGACGGCATCGAGGTCGGTCCTCTCAACGCGATCTTCCCAAAGAACGGCACCAGATTCCGGATCGTACGCTCGAACAATGAAATTGAGGGCATGGCCTGGTGTATTGCCGCCGTAGCCCACCACGACGACTGCCGTCGGACCCGCGACAATCGCTTGTGGGAAATCATCGCGGCCAGTATCCCAAACGCTGTTCCACAGGAGCGTTCCCTGAAATGCGTCATAGCCCCTGACGACCATATCAGTGCCGTTCATCGGCCCCGAGGTATAGCCGGAAGCGAAAACCCGGCCCTGGAAGCTTGCGATCTGTAACGAGGTCAGCAGGCCCGGGGCTTCCTGAACGCGGTCGGTCCACCGCGCCGAGCCGGTCTTCCGGCGAAGTGATTGGATGACGAAATCATGCACGTCAGCAGCAGAGTTATCGGCGTTTCCAATGACGACCGCCGATCTCGTGCTCAGCGTGATAGCCCGCGCCAAATCGGTCCCGCCACTGACGTCTTCCACGATGTCCCAGAGAAGGTTCTGACTGAACGCATTCGCTGAACAGAACAATAGACAGAGGAAGCAGCCGATGGTTCGTATGGACATAATGAGCCCGGACACGAATACGGCCAACGGTTTCGACGTGGTGGACAACGGCAACCTTTAGGTCGCAGTGGCGTTTGTGCCGGGAGCAAATCCGGACACTGGGGCGCAAAACGCTACAGCGCTGATTCGCTGAGGCCGCTGAAGAGGTTCGCGCGATCAGCGCCCCGGAGAACTCGATATGGGAGCGGAACCTGATACAGATGAGAGGAGTCCCCTTCGTGGTTCAACGCTGGCGTGTCCGGATGACCGGGACTCCCTGCGTCGTTCAACGCTGGCGCGAGCTGCGCGGCCCTCGTCTGTTCTGGCCCTTGTACCAAGATGGCCCGCCGAAAGGCCTCGTAACACGACCAGTCAACGCGCTCGGCGCAGGTAAAAATGGCGTAAAACATCGCCACTTCGTCGTCAGTGAGGATCAAGTCACCACCCCATTTACTGAAGTTGACCAGCAAGAACAAAGCCGCCTACCCAGCCTTGGCCGTGAGCATGAGCGATACAATGAGCGGCCATGAGCTACACATCCGGCGCGCCAGCGCAAGCAGTGAGGCTCTGGCTCACGTGGCTTGCTATCGCCCTGTTGGGGACAATCGGCGTGTTCAGCATGTTTGACGGATTGGCTGAAGGCGACGTGGAGGCGGGATGGTCGGGAGTCTTGATCCTTTCGGTCATCGTGCTTTCTCTTCTGCACAAACGCCAAGGGTTTCGACGGGCAGTTGATCCGGCACTTGAATCTCTAGGACGCAAGTGTTCCGCGGTAACAATGGTTGCGATGTCGATTGGGATCCCACTAACGGGAATCTACCTCCTGGTTCGATTCATTAGGTGGGCGTGGACGGATTGAGGATTGTTTCAGTGAACGACACATCTTCGCGCGATCAAGCTGCGCTGCTGTTGAACGCGAAAAAGGCCGCGGGACGCACGCCACGCCTTGGCGAGGAAGTCTGGCGGCTGCGAGACACGACCGGCGGCGTGCAGTCGTGCGAGCGTACGCGACCTACCCAGGCCGGCGCCGGCTGGGACGTCATGTTGCTCGAAAACGGAGAACCGCTGTTCTCGCGCCGCTGCGCGGTGGAGCTCCCAGGATTTAGTGGAGACTCTTTCGGAGCGGTTTGTGAGCCGTTTCGAACTGCTCCGGGCTGACGCGGCCGAGATGACTGTGGCGGCGCGTTGAATTGTAGAAGCGATCGATGTAGTGAGCAACGTCCGCGACAGCCAGCTCCCGATTCTCGTAGATCTGTTTCTTAATTCGCTCCTTTTTCAAACTGCTGAAGAACGATTCGGCGACGGCATTGTCCCAGCAGTTGCCCTTCCCGCTCATGCTCGGCTCGAGGTGATTGGAGCGGCAGAACCTGCGCCACGCGTCGCTGCCGTATTGCGTGCCTTGATCGGAGTGAATCATCGTGCCGCGCGGTCGTCGTCGCCGCACCGCCATAAGCACGGCGTTCAGCACGAGTTCGCCGCCGAGCGTAGACCCGCAGACCAGCCGACGACCTTGCGCGAGAAGGATCCATGACGATCGCCAGGTAGAGCCAGCCCTGCCAGGGTCGGATGAAGTGATGTCTGTCACCCACGTGGCATTGGGGCGCGTCACGGTGAACTGCCGCTGCAGAAGATGCGGGATGAGGGGCGACGGCTTGCCGACTGACCATCGACGGATGCGATAGCCGTGCAGCGGCGCACGTGATTCACGCATCAGTCGTGCGCCCCGGTGCTTGCTGCAGGTCTCTCCGGCCTCGCGAAGATCGAGGAAGATCCGAGGGGCGCCGTAGACTCCGTGACTGGCCCTGAACGACGCACCGATCAGACGAAGCAGGCGCGCATCCTCCTGGGCTCGGTTCGAAACAGGGTGCAAGAGCCAAGCATAGTAGCCGCTCGGCGCGATCGCCGAGCAGACGGCACATTACTTCACTCGGATGCCGAACGGGTCCTTGTTGGCCTTAACGAACTCGTAGATCGCGGGGACGTGCCTCAGCTTCGTGGACATTCGCTCCTCGCTCCGCGGAGGTTAGCTGCCGTCCACTAAATCGTGGGAACTCCACTTGGTGCCTGGACCGACATCTGGATTGCTCAGCCATGAAGCGCTGATCCCGAAGACGCGGATGGAGGGCTGTGTACAGCAGTTAACCGCCATCACCCTCGGCACAGTCGAGAACTCCATCAACAGAAACCTCAAACGCTGGGGGATCCGCTGCGAGAGGCGCGGCCGTCGTCTGTTTTGCGCCTTCTGTCAAGATGGCCAGGCGAAAGGCCTCGTAGCACGCCCAGTCCACGCGCTCGGCGCAGGTAAAGATGGCGTAGAACATCGCGACTTCGTCTGGGGTGAGGGTCAAGTCATCACCTCTCTCTTATGGATCGTCAGCCCCCGAAGCAAGAATTACGCCTTCCACAACCTCCGGTGAATACCTCGGTGCCGCATGAGCTATACATCAGCGCCATGACGACACATCGTCACGAGACCAATCAGCGCTGCTGTGGAATGCGAAAGAAGGCCGCAGGACGCACGCCGCACCCTGGCGCGGAAGTCTGGCGGTTGCACGGCCCCGGACGAGTGCATGCAGTCTTGCGTGTTGCGCGCGACGACTCTCGAGCCGGCCCTGGATGGGACGTCAGGGGGTTGCAGAACGACGAGCCGCTGTTTTCGCGCCGCTGTCCGATGAAGGTCACGGGCGCTTCGTGGCGGCGAGTGTGAAGCAGGACATAGTCCGAACCGGCTGGGCGGACGACACAGCCGGCCCGTGATCGACCAGCACGTCGTAGTAGTTGCGCGCTTTTTTGATGCCGAAGATCGAGCTTTGCGCGCTCATTCTGGGACTCACATGAGGCGGCCACATGACACCCACGCTCTCATTGAATCCGTAAAGGGGGCATCCTGGTTCTCGTCTTGTTAACCAATTCGGTCACAGTATAGGCATGGCGGTCGCGTAGGCCATGGACTACGGAGTCGTGTACGTGCGGGTAGCCCCCTCCGCAATGACAGTCGGCACGAAACGCAGGCGGACCGGTGACAGCGAAGAACAACCCCACGAGTGGGTTCCGTGTCGAGTCGAGCGACGCCGGCAGACGGAATCATCAGCAAAACCGTTAGGAGACCGTCAATGAAGTCATCAAAGCTGAAGCGTGCTTGATGCCGGTATACAGCGGCGTTCGCTCAGTTCTGCCGAACAGAAATCGCAGTTAAGAACTCATTTGTTGTTGAGAGGAGGTAGTTTCACGTCATTGGGGTAGTGTGGCTGGCTGGGGCAGCCGAGGCGCAGGACCGGGTCGGGATGCTTGCGTCAATCGACTCCTCGCCCAGGCGCGGCCTGTCCGGTCCACCCAGCCCTGCTACCGCTCCGAGCAACGAGTGACGCGGCAAGTTGGGCGGTCGACTTCGGTCCCTGCCCGTGTCTACACTGGCGCCACGGACGCCGAATTCGGTAGCGTCTTTGGCTCGACTCGCGCTCGCCTGCGCCTCGCAACGACGACCTTGCCCGGCACCCGCGTGACGCTGGAGCTTCTGAGGCAACGGGCGTGGATCGTTCCGCGCTGAACGCCAGGATTCAGGATCCGTCGCGGCGCGCATTCAGCTTACGGTGTCGAATCTCGAAACGACGCTACAGACGCTGCGCCGCTGCCGGTCCGTCAACCGTTGCGTCCCCCGGCGGGCGCATCATCATCCGACCCCGCTATCGCGTCGTCGTCGCGTCCGACCTGAACGGCCTCTATCTGGTCCTGACGGATCAGCGCAAGACGCCGTAGCGGGCGGCTATCGCGCGGTTTGTGTCTGCGGCCACACCGGGCTGACAAGCTCGACGCGCCACAGCGGGGCACCCATGTAGAAAAGCTGTTCGGACTTTACGAACGCCGGCACATCGCCGGCGAGGATCCACACATGTGAATCGGGTGGCTGTTTGCCGACGATCGGCGCGACAAGGCCGGCGAGCCCGCCGATGTCGACCTTCACGATGTAGTGGATGGCTTTGCGCCGCATGCCGCCTGTTGAAAACGTCTCCTCGCCCGCAGACGCAAGCTTCAACGTGACGACGCGTGGCTTCGGCGTTGCGACAACCAGCGACAGTTCCGCCGGGACCGCTCCCGCGCGCACGTTCTTCAGGAGCGTCAGCATCATGCCGTTCGCGAGGTCCGCGGCCGGCAGCTTCAGCTGTTCGCCCTCGGTTTTCTGCTGACCGTGATCGTCCGTGTACCGAACCGTCGCCATGCCGGCGGCGTCGATCGTCATTTCGAGTGTGCGCGGAAACGATGGGCCTTTCTGAACGAGGTGATAACTCACGAGGCTGAAACGGCCCTGTTGCGAGTAAACGCTCGTTTCGTCGTGCGTGGACCCGTCCTTGAAGTGAAACATGAGGCGGCTCGTGACGCGAGTGCCGCGGGCCGTCTGGAGCAGATCGCCGTCGGCGAGCGGTGTTCCGTCGGTCGTGCTGAGCTTGAGGAACCCGTGGACCAGTCCCTCCGTGAAGCGCACCGGTATCGGCTCGCTGCTTGCCGTCATCGTGCAGATCAGGACGCCGCAGACGAAAGATGCGACCGTGAATGAGATGTGAGGGCGAAGCATGCCGGATCCCGGGAGGGATCTGAGCAACAAGAGTGCCGGGATGCTGTCCTGTTCGATGCGGACTCAGACGATAACGGTCTTCCCATGCAGCAGGTCGTGGACCTGCTGATCCGTGGTTTCAGAGAAATCGAGGTACCACTCTCCGACGGCGGTGAAATGCGCGGGAGCGCGGGCACAAACGACCTCGTCAGCGATGGCTGTCAATGCGTGACAGCTATCGGGGGCGCCGACTGGAACGGCGACGATGATGCGCGACGGACGCTGTGCCCGGACTGCTCGAACTGCAGCTTTCATTGTCGAGCCAGTCGCCAGGCCATCGTCCACCAACAGGACGATGCGATCGTGGAGCTCGAGCGGGGGCCGGCCATCGCGATACGCGTTCTCTCGACGCGCGAGCTCGGCCTGTTCTTTACGCGCGACGTCATCGATGACGGTCGTAGCAATGCGGTACCACGTCACAACATCCTCGTTGAGAACCCGCACGCCGCCGGAGGCGATCGCACCCATCGCAAGCTCGCCATGGCCTGGCAGGCCGAGCTTTCTGACGAGGAAGATATCGAGAGGCGCGTGGAGTGTGCGGGCGACTTCGTACGCCACAGGCACGCCTCCGCGCGGCAACGCGAGCACCACGATGTTGTCGCGGCCGATAAGGTGCGCGACGTGCGCCGCCAGCTCGATGCCTGCGTGCCGCCGGTCTTCGTATGGCTCCCCGTAAGGGAATCGTGTGGCCACGAATCCGTCCTTCACACCGACGATGCAAGCAGGATACCCCGCGATGACGTAAATACTTTCAAACGCGCAGTGGTATCTCACTTGCAAAAATGTGATCGCTCGAGCAGTCGCTCGAGCAGCACACCTGCAAATCGAACGGAAAGGGGTTGCGTATGGCAGACAAACCGAATGCACTCACATCCACACGCGAGGAGAATCGTCGTGAGCTGCGGCGGCCGTGGGGCTCGGATTGGAGTCCCTTCAGAGCTCTGCACCGAATGGCTGATGAGATGGATCGCATGATTGAGGATGCCGGCTTCAGCCGCCGTGGCGCTCGACCATTCTGGCGTGAAGGCGAATCATCCGACATCTGGGCACCCCAGGTCGAGGTGTTCCAACGCAACAACGAACTGACCGTCAGAGCTGATCTGCCCGGATTGAAGCGCGACGACATCAAGGTCGACATCACCGACAACGAGATCTGCATCCAGGGTGAGCGTAAGCACGAACATGAAGAGGAACGCGACGGCTACTACCGCAGCGAGCGTGGCTACGGCAGTTTCTCCCGGACGATTCCCCTGCCAGAAGGGGCGATGACCGATCAGGCGAAAGCGAAATTCAAGGATGGCGTCCTGGAGGTCACGATGCCCGCGTTGCCTGCATCGAAGGGCCGCCGGCTGGAAATTTCTGACGCTACCAGTTCAGGGACGGAGCGCGGCTCCAACCTGTAAAAATGCAAGGGGCTTGAAATCGGCGATTTCAGGCCCCTTCGACCGTTACGCAGCGCTCGGCCTCTTTCGTTTTCGAGCGGCACGGCCGGCTTTGCGCGGAGCGGTGCTCTTCGCCAGGCTCTGTCTCAATCGCTCCATCAGATCGACGACCTTTGCCGGCCTGCGCTCGCCCGCGGACTCAAGCTTGGCTTTCCGGCCCTTGGCTTTCGCTTGAATCACGCGCATGAGGTTATCGCGATACTCGTCGGTGTACTTCTCCGGTTTCCACTCCGCGGCCAGATTGTTCACCAGGGCCTTCGCCATCTCGAGTTCGGCTTTGGGAAGATCTTTGGTGCCGGGCAGCGAGAACTGGGCCGGGTCCGCCAGTTCGTCCGCGAACCGCAGCAGCGTCAGAACCAGCCCGTCGCCGATTACCTCAAGAGCCGCCAGATGCTGCGCGTCCCGCAGGATGACCTTGGCGATGCCGACACGATCGGCGGCACGCATGGCCTCGCGAAGCAGCGCGTAGGCCCGACCACCGGCCTTGTCCGGCACGACGTAGTAAGGTGTTTCGAAAAAGCGGTCGTCGATCTCGCTGGCCGTCACGAAGTCCACGATGTCCACACGGTGGGTCTTTTCGATCGCCGCGGCGCGAAAGTCCTCCTTGGTGAGGATGACGAATTGCCCCTTCGTGTACTCGTATCCCTTGACGAGGTCGGCCCAGGCTACCGGCCGGCCGTCCCGCTCGCACACCCGCTCAAATTTAACGGGTGACTTGTCGGCGGCATGCAACATCCGGAACCTGGGACGGTGATCGCGAACGGCGACGTGCAGTTCGACGGGAATGTTGACGAGACCGAACGCCAGGGAACCCTTCCAGATCGCTCGTGCCATGCTGCCGACGGTGCACCCGTTGTGCCAGGTCAGGCGCGCGTGGATCTTCGTTACGGCGATAGCCGTGCGGAAACGCGCCGGCTATTCAGGCACCGGTTCGGGGATGGGATTGGTCGGCGGAGGATCCGGCGTCGGTTCCGGAAGCGGCTCGGGTGGGGGCAGAGGCTCCGGGTCGGGCATCGGCGGCCGTGGAGACGTCGGAATCGCACTGGTCATTGCCTGCCCGTCGAGCAAAGCCCTTGCCGGTGGGGTGGCGCCTGCGGTGCCGGCGATCGCCGGCCGCAGGCGCGGACCCGCGCTGCATCACTGAGGCGAACGAGCGGGTGACCCGCTCGTTCACGCGTTCGGCGTAAAGTCCTGGCCCTGCCGGCGTCCGGTACTGCTGCCGCTGCCACCGGTGCTGCCGCTGCGCACCCCCGACGCGGCATTGCGGATCGCCGCGGTGCCTTTCTCGACGCCGCTGCTGACGTCGCCGGCCGCGCTCCTCAATTCGTTACCCGCCGTCGTGGCGACGTCGCGCGCCTGCTGATACGCGTCGCGGCCGGCGTCGGCGACCGCATCGATCGTTTCCGACATTCTCCTGCCCATCGCAGATGCCGAATCGGCGAGCCGTCCGCGCAGCTCGGAGCCCGGACGAGGAGCAAACAAGAGCCCGACGCCGGCGCCGATGACCGCGCCGGTGAACAGTCCGGCGACGAACGAAAGATTGCTCGAGTCCTGGTTGTCACTGTCGAATTCGTTATACATGCGCTTCTCCTCTCAGTGCCGCTGTGCTTGAGTGCGAACCGGCGACTGTGATCAGTACAAACGCAATACACGCGCGCGCACGATCTTCGTTTCGTCGCGGTAACGGATCGGCTCCGCGGTGGTGATTGCGATCGTCACGTTGGCGTTTCGCCCAATGTGCGGATGCACGAGACTCCTCATGCACATCCGTGGCAGCAAAGACCTCGCCACTCTCAGCTCGACAAGCTCGCCAACGTTGAGCGCTCGGCGGCCTCTGACTTGCACTATGCACGGTTGAACACCGCGACGGCGTTTCACAGACCCATGGTTGAGGAGAGGTGGAATATGAACCGGGATGAGATGGAAGGCAAAGTCGAACAGGCCAAAGGAAAGCTCAAGAAGGCTGCGGGGCAGGTGACCGACGATCCCGAGCTTCAGGATGAAGGCGCGGCCGACGAAGCAGCGGGCGACGCGCAGGAACAGTTCGGCCGCGGCAAGCGGAAGGTTGGCGAGGCTGTCGAGAATATCGGCAAAGCCATCAAGCGGTAGCGGGAGGACACCTCATGAAGCGTGGATTTCAGATGCTCGCGCTGGTGATCGCGTCGGCGGCCGTGCTCAACGCGGCGCCGCTGCAGCAGACCGCACCCGACAACACCGCACGCAACAAGAACGAAACGACGACGGCAGACCAGCAGAAGAATAACAAGTCCGACCTCGAGACGACGCGCCGAATCCGGAAAGCGATCGTTGACGACAAGTCGTTGTCCACTTACGCGCACAACGTGAAGATCGTCACCGAGAATGGTCAGGTCACGTTGACCGGACCGGTGAGCTCGCCGCAGGAACAGGCAGCCGTCGCGGCCAAAGCCACGCAGGTGGCGGGCTCCGGGAAGGTGATCAACCAGACGGAAGTGGCGCCTTCCAAGACATCAGCGAAATAGCGCTGCACATAATTCGGACAGGAGGTTGGAATGGCAGGCAAGAACACCTCGGTGCTCGGCATTTACAACAGCTACTCGGCCGTCGAGCGCGCCGTCGATGAGTTGAAGGCGGCAGGGTTCCGCAACACCGACATCTCCGTGCTGTTTCCGGCAAACGTCGGCAGCAAGGACTTCGCGCACGTGAAGGGCACGAAGGCGCCCGAGGGCGCCACGACGGGCGGCGGCACCGGCGCGGTCGTCGGCGGAGCGCTCGGCTGGCTGGCGGGCATCGGCGCGCTGGCGATTCCCGGCCTTGGCCCGTTCATCGCAGCGGGGCCGATCATGGCTGCGTTGGCCGGCGGCGCCGTCGGTGGGGCAGTCGGCGGAGCGGCCGGCGCGCTGATCGGTCTGGGCATCCCGGAATACGAGGCGAAGCGGTACGAGGGCAGGGTCCAGAAGGGCGGCATCCTGCTGTCGGTCCACTCTGACAACTCGGATTGGACGAAGAAGGGGAAGGAAATTCTCGAGCGCACCGGCGCGGAGGACATCTCCTCCACGGGCGAAACCAAGGGTGATTTCGAGAATACCGACAAGCCGCAGCAGCGCGGCGTGACGGCCTAGCTAGCGAGAACATCGAAAACATCAGTCCGGAGCGGGCAATTAGCCCGGAACACTCGGAGACGGAGCCAGGGGTTGGGCATTGCGCTTCAGCTCCTGGCGTTTTCCGCCAGATCCGGCCGCAAGGTCGACTGAAGGAACTACACTTGCAGCCATGTCGCGCGTGGAGAGCGAAGACCAACGGCAGAAACAGCATCTGCGATCGGCCCTCGCCGCGCGGGAAGCCGGTGATATCAGGCTCGCGCTCCAGGAAGTCTATGCGGCATTGTCGATCGATCCTGACTATCTCGCGGCTCGCCTGCTGTGCGAATCGCTAACCGATAAGCAGCGACCGCTTTCGCTGGGTCACGAGTTTCCGGATGAAGCGATGCTGTCGCAGCCGCAGGGTGCAGGCATCGGCGCGGGACGACCCGGGGCCCACCTTGGCCGGTCTGCTGACGGCCGGGACTCCGTGGAGGTTGTTGAGTTCGATCCCGCATGGCCCGCAATGCCGGAGACTGCCGCCGAGCTTCAAACGGTGCGGGCCCGGACTAAGCTCAGGCATGGGATCCTCCGGGTTGCCGTGACGGCGGGTGTGGCCGGGCTGATTGCTGGAACGATTGTCGGTTTAGCGTCGCAACTGCACCGTGAACCCCGGACTGCCGATGTGGTGCCGGTCGCCGCGCCGCTCGGCGGGAATGCGAGCAGCGGGTCGCCGCCAGTGAGTGTTCCGATGTTGTCCGCTGAGCTCCACGAACCGCCAGAGCCTGTGCTCGACCCACAGAACGCTATTCCCCGGGCGCGCTCAAACGCGCGGCCGTCGCTGCCGTTGCCACCACCCGCCTCGGGCACGCATCAATACACCGGCCCCGGCTGCTGGACGGGGGACTTCAGTGGCTGTGCCCGAACATCGCTCCCCGCTGTTACCGGCATTCGGGACACCGGGATCGCCCGCACCCGCGGTTGAGCGTCCGTCCGGAACGCCTGTTCCGGTTGAACGGCTGCCCGAAACCCCGCCAGCGGTCAGCCCACGTGTGGAGACCTCTTCGGAGGCATCTCCGGCGCTTGCCGACGACTCGGCGCTGATCCGCGATGCGCTTCAACGCTACCAGCGCGCGTACAATGCGCTCGATGCCCGGTTGGCGCACGCCGTATATCCTGGCGTTGACGAAGCCGCGTTGAAGCACGCGTTCGAGGGGCTGCGTTCGCAATCCCTCGAGTTTGAGGCGTGCAGCGTGGACGCGCTGGCACAGTCAGCGCGCGCGGTGTGCCGCGGCTCCGCTCGTTACGTGCCGAAGATCGGGAGTCGTGAGCCGCGCGCTGAGCGGCGCGTCTGGACGTTCAGGCTCAAGAAGGATGACGGCGACTGGAGGATCGAGAGCGCCTGGACGGATCGCTAGCGCACGGTTCTAGCGGCCGCTAACGTAGTCGAAACCAATGAACGGCGCGTATGCTGCCGTCAGCCCTGCGTGCGTCAGCGGCACGGTGACGCTGCCGGCCATCACCCATGTATCGGTCAGATTCCAGCGAAACCCGGGCACCAGGAGGACCGTGCGGAGCGAAGCCGTGCCGGGCACGAGCCGGATCGTCTGAACGCCGGCGATCGCCGGATGCGGCGCCCGCGAGGGGCACGATGTCTCCCGGACTGTCGACCCATCGGCCGAGGAGCTCCCCAACGATCGTCACGCGCGGGCTCGCCGCCACCGCCACCGCCCCGTTGTAGCTCAACTCCGGCGCGAGTCCGCCGACGGTGAAGCCCGCGTTGCCGTGAGCTGACACCGCGCCGCGCTCGATCGATCCGATCCCCGACAGCTTCAGCGCCGCAGCGCCGGCACCGAGGAGATCCTGTTCGCGTCCTGTGGGCAGCCGCAGATCGACTGCCGCCGCGATGCCGCTGCCGCCGTCGCCGGCGAACCTGTATTTGCTCCGGATCGTCAGGTCAGCGAGGCCCACCGACTGCGCACGCGCGTCGGCCTGCGTGAACGTGCGACCGCGGTACGTGTTCACGCGCGAGCCGTCAACGTGCAGCGACACGATCGGTGCGGCCACCGCGACCTCGAGCTCGTCGGTGATGCCGACGGTACCCGCGAGGGTCAGGACGCTGGCGTCCATGTTGAGCATCAGCCTGTCGACGTCGAACGGCGATGATTCGTCGACGAACTGATTGGCCGTGGTCGCGAAAGAGCCATCACGGAGATTTGTGCCGTCTAGGGATTGGAATCGCAGGTGTTGAAACGTCAGGCTGAACGCCGCCTGCCCGCTTCCGGTTGTCTGCGCGCGATCCACGAAGGAGGGCCCGAAGGTCTGCGTGACGCGCTCGACGGTGCCGAGCTGCGGGTTCAAACGCAGGGCGAAAGCTCCCGGGGACGCCGGTACCGGGAGCGTCGCGAGATTCTCGCGCAGGGCGCGGGCGATGGTGTCGCTCGTGGCCTGCGCCGCGCTTCGATCGCGCTCCACGCTGCCGGTGGCCACCGATTGATTCGTAAGTAGAAACGTCAGGACGTCGGACACCGATTGACCGGAGACGGGCGCGGCCGCGGCCAGCACGCAGATCGCAACAGCGACGGCCCGGCTGGTCATCACGTTATCTCTTTTTGAACTCGACCTTGGTCGCCAAAACCTTGTCGTCGGGCTGAATGGTGCCGGTGACTGACACGCCCACGCCCGCGCGCAGGTCGGAGCACGCGCCTTTCCTGAAGTCGGTTGACGAGTTCACGACGATCGTCGTGGTCTTGACAACAAACACGACGGACGGGCATTGGCCGATGAGCACTGCGACCGTTCCGTCCGTTGTGATCGGCGGCAGCGGCGGCGTGGGTGGAGGCGCCGGTGGCAGCGGCTGCGGCCCTGGCGTGGGATTCGGCGTCGGCGCGGGCGCCGGCAGCGTCGGGGGCTTAGGCGGATCGGGCGGCGCAGGCGCTGGCGTCGGAGGCGCGGGCGGAGTGGGCGGAGGCGGCGTTAGCGCGGGCGGCGCCGGCGGCGGAGCGCCGTCCTGAGCGACCGTGAGTGATTGGCCGCCAGCGGTGACGTGGGCGATACGTTGAGGGCCCGGGTTCGCGTCAATGGATAGAACCACCGTCCCGTTCGCCGTGCCGCTCTGTCCCGAGGTGATCCGGAGCCACGCGGAATCGCTGGACGCCGTCCAGTTGCAGCCGGTCAGCGTCTGGACGTTTGCCTGGAGCGAACCACCCCCGAAACCGACGGACAAGCTGGAGACATTCCAGCTATACCGGCATGCGGCGGCTGACTGATTCACGTCGACGGTTTGCCCGCCGACCGTAAACGTCGCCGTGCGAACGGCCGGAGCGGGGTTACCGTCGACGGTGTATGGAATCGATGCGTCGCCCTGTCCATTCGCCGTGGCCATCGACACCCAACTGGCGGACGAACCAACGGACCAGGTGCAATCGCGCGTGGCGGATACAGTCAGTGTTCCCTGGCCGCCGGCGGCGGGGAAAACCGTTGGTGCAGCAGATGCACTGACTTGGCATTTCTGGGCAGAGGGCGCCACAACCGAGGTCGAGGTTTCAGTCGATGTGCACGCGGCCGATCCCGCCGCGATCGCCAGAAAGAGCGCGAGAAACCTGCACCGAGCCACGCAGCGCCGGGTGAGCACGCGGCGCGAGGTGCATGGTTTGCGCCAGCGCCGCGCGGACTGCCGGTGCTCCGGGCCTTGCGGCGGGCGCTATAGTGGGACGAGGACATCGACGAATGCGTGCACAGCTGACCTTCATCCTGCTGCTCGGCGTTTCCGGCGTTGCCGGAGCGCAACACGTCGCCGGAGCGCAGCACGTGGCGCAGCAACATGCCGTGCCCGTTGCGGGGGCTGTTCCGGAGCTGCCGCCGGTCGGCTTGCCGCTGCCGTCGATCGGGCTGCCACATCCCGCGACAGGGCTACCTCCGCTGGCAACATCCGCCACGCCATACGCCGCTCGACAGATGCGCCGCAGCGCGACAGTCCATCACGGTTCGCACCGGTTGCCGGCTGCCGTGTACTTCGTGCCCGCGTTTGTGGATTCCGCCATTCCGTACGCAGCCGACGTGTCCGCTCCCGTCGAGGCGGCGCCGCCGCCGGCAGGCGGCCAGCTTCGCGTGGAGGTATCACCCGGTGTAATCGGTCAGGTCTATCTCGACGGTTACTACGTGGGCACGACGGAGGATCTCAGCAGGCCGCTCGATGTGATGAGCGGACGGCACTCGATCGAGATCCGCGCCGACGGATACCAGCCGGCCCAGGACGACATCGCAGTGGCCGCCGGGCGAGCGGTGACGTATCGCAGCCCGCTGACGCGGGCACCGGAGGCGAACCGCGCGCCACCAGTTGTCGAATCCGCGGCGCCGAAGACGTTCTATGTCATCCCCGGCTGCTACGTCGGCGACATCCGTCCGGAGGAGGGCACTGTGCCTGCGGCGTGCGACCCGCGGCGCGCCATCGCAGTGCGACGCTGACCGTCTCCAGACCATCCACCTGGCTCGGAATTGCACCTCCACGGTTCAGTTGGCGGCCCGCCGGCCTCCAGTGAACATGACTGAGAAAACCTCGATTGTCAGCCTCCAGATCAAGGCTCTTGGACGTTGCCGAATCATTCCAGCCGGCTAGGCCGCGTTCGCACACTTGTTGATGGCCTGCGAGATGCCCGGGGTCGCCGAAGTCGCGAAGACGTTGACGATCAGCGAGGTGAGCGCCGACCCGGCAGTTCCTGAGCGGTCGATCGGCAGTTAGAAGGCGCTGCTCGCAGCCGTGCTGCTGGTTGGCGCAACGGTCCTGCTGCCCACGTGGCTCGCGATGTCGTTCAGCGGCTCCGGGGGCATCGGGGCCGTGTCAGTCGGCTCCGGCGCTGCTGCGGTGATCCTGCTCGTCGGCTTCGCGTCCGGCTTCTTCTGGACCGTCAGGAAACGCGGACGAGCACGGCCCGCCGGCCCACGTCAATCGCTGCGCTGACGGTAACGAGCGAGCCCGCGTCGATCAGTTCGCGAGCATGTGCAGCACGACCACCGCCAGCACTCCGACAGATGTGAGCGTGGTCCCCGCGACGAAGACGGTCGCGACCGGAGCAGCCGACGGCGCGGCGGATCGCCCGCGGCCGATCGGGAGCGCGCCCGATCGATTCCAGCTGTCGAGCAGTGTGACGCAGCCCGCAGTCACCACCGCAAGCGGCAGAATCAGCAGCAGCAGCCACAGCGTCCACATCCGCGCCGCATACCAGCCGACGATTCCGTGCGCGACCCGCGCGAGATCATATTGCGGGGGGTCGCCTGCGCCGACGAGGACGGCAGTCAGGAAGAGAATGGCGGGGAAGATGAGCGCCACTTGCAGGCTCGCGACCAGACGTATCGATGTGCGCACGTGACTTTGTAGCACAAAGTGCACGGCGTGGGCAAGGACGCCTGCGGGTCGCTAGAATGTCCGGGATCGACCGGCTTCAGGAGGTGGACATGCGGGAACACGCACCGCTGCGTGCCGTTCGGATCGGCAGGCGCGCGGCTGCCGTCCTGGCGGCGTTGCTGTTTCAGTGGACCTGTCTCGAGGCACAGTGGCTGCATTACCCGACGGCCGGGGTGCCGAAAACATCGGCGGGCCGTCCGAACCTCGACGCGCCCCCGCCGAGGACCGCCGATGGCAAGCCGGACTTCTCCGGCGTGTGGGATGTCGAGCACAACCGGCCGTGTCCCCCTGACGGGTGCGCGGACATGCCGGTCGGGCACGAATTCATCGACGTGGGCTGGAGTCTCAAGGGCGGGTTGCCGTATCTGCCCTGGGCGAAGGCGCTGGCGAAAAAGCGCACCGAAGATCTCCGGGTGGAGGATCCGACCTCTTTCTGCCTGCCCATCGGCATCGTGCGGCTGCACACGATGGCCTTGCTCAAGAAAATCGTCCAGACGCCCGGGCTTCTCGTCATTCTCAACGAGCACAACGCCAGCTACCGGCAGATCTTCACGGATGGCCGGCCGTTGCCTGTCGATCCGAATCCGTCATGGGTCGGGTATTCGTCCGGACGCTGGGACGGCGACACGCTGGTCGTGCAGAGCACGGGCTTCCGCGACGGGCTGTGGCTTGACGCGAACGGCAGCCCGCTGACCGAAGGCGCACGCCTGACCGAAAAATTCCGGCGGGTCAGCTACGGGAAACTGCAAATCGACGTGACCGTCGACGATCTGAAGGCGTACAGCGCTCCGTGGACGGTGAGGCTCAATCAGTTCCTCGCGCTCGACACCGATCTGGTCGACTACATCTGTCACGAGAACGAAAAGGACCTGACGCACCTGGTCGGGAAGTAGCGCAGGTCAGCCAAGCCAGCCCGCGGCCAGCTGCTTGGCGTGCGCGGCAATCGCGTTCCGCATGAACATCGCGACCGTGACAGGACCGACGCCGCCGGGCACCGGCGTGACCCAGCTCGCGACCTCTTTCACCGCGTCCGTGTCCACATCGCCGACGATCGTCGTCTCGCCGGACGGCCCGGTGACCTGGTTGATGCCGATATCGATGACGGCCGCGCCGGGCTTCACCATGTCGGCGCGGAGGAACTTCGGCTTGCCCACGGCGACCAGCACAGCGTCCGCGCGCCGTGAATGGGCGGCCACTGAGCGCGTCTCGTGGTGGCACACCGTGACAGTCGCCCCCTCGGCCATCAGGAGGAACGCCGCGGGTTTGCCGACGATTTCGGAATGGCCGACCATGACGACCTCGAGACCGTGCAGCGAGAGCCCCGTCGCTTTGATCAGCTCGACGGACGCGGCCGCGGTACATGGGGCCAGGGCGAGATCGTTGTACACGATATTGCCGATCGAGGCGGGGTTCATCCCCTCGACGTCCTTGAGCGGGTGAATGGCGGAGGCGAGCGAGCGCCCGTTGATGTGCGCAGGCACCGGCCGCTGGAGGATCATGCCCAGCACGCCGGCATCGTCATTCATCGCGACGAGCCGCGCCTTGCATTCGTCCTGGCCGATCTCGCTCGGCCACGTCTGCGCCTCGAAGCGCAGCCCCACCTTCTCGGCAGCGCGCGCCTGGCCGCGCACATACACGGCCACCTCCTTGTGGTCGCCGATGCTGACCGAGACGAGGCGACCGATTGCGTGAGCCGCGGCCGCCTGCCGGACGCGGTCCGCCACCTCGTCGAGAATGCGGTCGCGGACGAGCCTTCCGTCGAGGAGCCGGTGATCCTTCATCCGCTACTTCTTCTGCTGGACGCGGCCCGTCGACGGGGGCACGTGTCCCTTCAAGCGCAGGTAGACGATGATGTTGCCGTAGTGCTCGTTGTTGTGAGCCGTGTTGAAGACGAGGACGCCGCCGCGCGTGGCGTCGCGCGCGCCGCCAGGCACCGGGGTCTTGATCGCCTGGTTGAAGTTGGCGTCGGTCGTGGCTGCGTAGGTCGCGTCGCAATACGCGAGCGAGTCGTTCAGCGCCTTGACCAGCACGGCTTGGTCCGCGGTTTTTTCGTAGTTGGAGGTAGCCGGAGACTTCTCGCCCGTCGCCTGCGAGCAGAAGAAGAAGTTCGCGCTGGCAACGTGTCCGATGAGCTCGCCGAAGCTGCGGACGTCGGGTGTCGGTTTGAAGGCGTAGTCGCCGGCCGGCATCGCTGCGGCCGCTTCAGCCAGGTTGCGGCGGATGTTCGCGTGCATCCCGCGCACGACGGCGGCCATCGACGTCGAGGCGAGCTCGCCGAAGCCCGAGTCGGTCGTCTGAGCCGCGGCCGGCAGACACAGGGACGCCAGCGCCGCGGTCGCTATCAAGGTTCGCATGGTGGATACTCCCAGGCCATCGTAGCAGGCGGTCCCGAACGTCTGCACTACGCAAATTGCGCGTGCGAGTGAACTTTTCTTCGGGGGTCGGCGTCTAAACCGGCGCCCATGCGTCTCGGCCGAGTCAGTACATTGGCCACGGCCGCGCTGCTCGCCGCCCGCGCCGCGACCGCCCAGACAGCCCTCTCCGGTGACACGATTCACATCACCCGCGCGACCGGGCCGATCACGGTCGACGGCGACCTCTCGGAGGCCGCATGGCGGGACGCGACACGCATCGAGAAGTGGTACGAGACGAAGCCGGGCGACAACCTCGAGCCGAAGGTGAGGAATGTCGGGTACCTGACGTTCGACGACAAGTTCCTGTACGCAGCGTTCGAGTTCGACGACCCCGATCCGTCCACTATTCGCGCCCCGTATGCCGATCGCGACAACATCAACGGCAATGCCAACGATTACGGAGGCCTCCTGCTCGACGCGCGCAACACCGGGTCGAACAGCGTCCTGTTCGTCGCGACGCCACGGAACACGCAGTACGACTCGATCATCGACGACTCCACGAACGAGGATTCGTCGCCCGACTTCTTCTGGGACTCGGCGACCAGGATCACGGAGCGCGGCTGGACGCTGGAGATTCGCATCCCGTTCTCGTCCATCCGGTACAGGAACGTGGATCCGCAGACCTGGCGGGTGATGCTCTATCGGAACTATCCCCGCGACTTTCACTATCAATTCTTTACGGCGCGCCTCCCGCGCGACAGCAACTGCTTCGTGTGCCACGCCAATGTCCTGACGGGGCTCGAGCAGCTCCCCGGCGGCGGGCACATCGTCGCGGCGCCGTATGCCGCCGCGAGCAACGTGGCCGAGCGCCCCGGCCCTCCCGGGTCGCCCCTCGGAGAGGCCGTCCTGCATTCGCAGATCGGCGTGGACGTGAAATACCTGCCGAACGCCGACAACGCCATCGACCTGACGGTGAAACCGGACTTCTCACAGATCGAATCCGACACCGCGCAGATCGCGACGAACCAGCGGTTCGCGTTGTTCTACCCCGAGAAGCGGCCGTTCTTCCTCGAAGGCATCGACATGTTCGCGACGCCGCTTCAGGCCGTCTACACGCGGACGATCACGGCGCCGGTTGCGGGCGGACGCGTGACAGGGAAGACCGCGGGCGTCCGCTATACGGTGCTGGTGGCGGACGACGATGGCGGGGGCAGCGCGATTCTTCCCGGGCCCAACGGATCGAACTTCGCGCCCATCGACTTCGGATCCACCGTGTTCATCGCACGCGCGAAGCGAGACATCGGCCTGTCGTTCGTCAGCGTGCTCGCGACGGACCGGGAGCACCACCACGTCTCTGAGGGCGGCATCGAGCAGCCGGCCGATCCGGGGGGCTACAACCGGGTCGTCGGGCCCGATTTCCAGTGGCGTCCGTCGGGGCAGGACGTGGTGGCGGGGCAGTGGCTCTACAGCAACACGAAAACGCCGAACCGCCCGCATCTCGCGGACGAGTGGACCGGGCAGACACTGACCGGGCACGCGTCCCAGGTGCAGTGGAGCCACAACACGACGCACGTGGACTGGTTCGCGCGGTACCGCGACATCAGCGAGGGGTTTCGCGCCGACACCGGTTTCATGCCGCAGGTGGGCTATCGCGAGGCGACCGGCAACACGGGCTGGACGTTCAGGCCGACCAACTTCCTGTCGCGGATCCGCACCTTCGTGGACATGGGCCGCCAGCTCGACATGTCCGGCAGCGTCATCAGCCGCAACGTGCAGCCGGGCGTCGGCATGGATTCCAAGCTGAGCGGCTTCATGCAGTTCCAGTACGTCGACAACACCGTGCGCACGCCGGACGGCGTGCTGATCGGCCGCCGGCAGTTTCAGTACTACGTGCAGTTCAGCCCGTCGGGCTTTCTCGCACAGATCCAGTCCGACGCCAACCTCGGGGAAGACATCGACTTCGAGAACTCGCGGCCGGCGCACGGCCCCACGATCAACACCAGCGCGACGCTGCGGCCCACCGATCACCTCGAGCTCGCGCTGCTCGCGAACCAGCAATGGCTCAACGTCGACGATGCGGTCGGCGTCTCACGCCGGCTCTTCACGGCGCGGGTGTTCAGGGTGAAGGGCACATACACGTTCACGTCGCGCCTGTTCGCCCGCGCGATTGCGCAATACGTCTCGGTCGATCGTGATCCGTCGCTCTACTACAAACCCGTCCCGGCGCAAACGGGCACCTTCGGCGGCTCGGCGCTGCTCGCATACAAACTCAACTGGCAATCCGTGATGTTTGTGGGCTATGGCGATGACCGGGAACTGGCTGCAATAGCCGCCGACCAGGCGAGGCGGCTCGCGCCGCTCGACCGTCAGGTGTTCGTGAAAGTGTCGTACGCGTTCCAGCGTTAAGGCGCCGCGCGCTGGAACACGGGATACGGATCGACGGCTTTCCCCTCCCACCAGTGACGCGCCGATGTGAGCTGGAAGATCGCGAAATGCAGGTGCGGGGTATTGGGCGGCGCATTGCCCGACGTGCCGACATAGCCGATGATGTCTCCTCGCGAGATGGTCGCGCCCTCGCGCAGGCCCTCGGCGTAGCGTTCGAGATGCGCGTAGTAGTAGCAGAAGCGCCCGCCCGGATCGAACTGATAGATTGTCGTACCACCTGCCTTGCTCAAAAAGAGCTTCGCGATTGTGCCTCCCTCGACCGCGTGCACGGGAGTATTGCGCGGAGCGAGGATGTCCACGGCCTCGTGGCCGCGCGTGCCGCCGCCGCGCCGCTGGTCGAAGTCCCCCTTGAGCGGTTCAGGGTCCATGCTGTCGATCGGAAGACGCAGGCCGCGGCGCGCGAGCTCGTCGACCGCCGGCAGCCCAGGCGACGAGCCGTTTGAGCCGTTTGATTCCGGAGGCGGGGGCGACGAGAGAGACGGCTGCGGCCGCGCAGCTGCCGATTCGCCCGTGCGATTGCGGGCTCGGTCGGCTGGACCGGAAGCGGCGGGCCCTTTTCTCGTAACTGCCAGTCCGCCAGCGCCCCGACGCAGCAGCCGACGATCAACGCGGCGATCACCGGCCCGGACACGCCGTGCGAGCCCGGGCGGCGCTTTCTCACTTGAACACCACTGGCGTGCCGGGTTGGACGAGTGCGGCCACACGGGCGGCATCCCAGTTGGTCAGGCGCACGCAGCCATGCGAGGCCGCCGCGCCGATCTTCGACGGCTCGGGCGTCCCGTGCAGGCCGTAGTGTTCGAGGTCGAGGCCGATCCAGACCACTCCCACAGGATTGTTCGGTCCCGGCTTGATGGTGACGGCGTCGTCCTGCGGATTCGCGTCCCAGAAAAGATCCGGGTTGTAGTGGAAGACCGGATGCCACGTGACGCCGGTGACTTTCCAGGTGCCCACCGGCAGCGGATCGTGTGTGCTTCCGCTCGAGACCGGCGCGAAGAAGACGAGCGTTCCATCCGCGGCCGTCACGCGCAGCGCCGATTCGTCACGCGATACGGTGACGGACACGCTCGGGGCGGCGGCGTCGTGTTGCGGTTTCGCGCCGTCGTTGAACGGTTTCACCGCGGGCACCGTGATACGGTCCCCGGCAGAGAATCGCGCGCGCGGGTTGAGGCGTTTCAACAGCGCCGGCGCGGCGTGAAATTGCTCGGAGAGCGCTTCGATCGGAGATGCGTACTGAAGCCGCGGAAGCTTCGCCGCCGCTTCCATGCTGGCTGGCACACGCTCGATGAACGGCCCCTTCATATCATCCGCGGTGATCTCGTACGGCATGAGTGTCGGCTTTTCATCGCCGGCGTCGAGGACGTCCCACACCGCGCAGTCGGGCTGACCGCTCGGGGCGATCCCGTGCGCTTCCTGAAAGGCCTTCAGCGCCCGCCTGGTGCTCACGCCGACGGTGCCATCGATCTGGCCCGGTGAGAACCCGTGTTGATCCAATCGGATCTGCCACTGCACAGCGGTCGCACACGGTGGGGCTGGCGCACGGGGACCTGGTCGCGATCGCCGGGACGACGAAGATGCCGCCGCAGCTGTGGCGGCATCACAGAGCACTGTGAACGCCGCAAGGGTCGCCAGACAGCAGAGCCATGGAGCAGGACGTGTTCGGGACATGCCGTGGAACTAGCACGACCCGTGCCCCGAACACGACAGCTGTGCTTTGGTATGCTCGAGCCGTCGTAAATGGGTCATAATGAAGGCTCGTCTCGACAAAGGATTCCGTGCCGTTCAGCCAATTCAAGCTCCATCCCGATCTCCTCAAGGGCCTCAAAGACCTCGGTTTCGTGAAGCCTACGCCGATTCAGACCGACGCCATTCCGCCGGCGGTCGAGGGCCGCGACCTCCTCGCGTGCGCGATGACGGGCAGCGGCAAGACCGCAGCGTTCCTGCTGCCGATCTTGAGCGCGCTCATCGCGAAGCCGCGCGGCACGACGCGCGCGCTCGTGCTGACGCCGACGCGCGAACTGGCGGCGCAGATCCTCGAGGATCTGAACAGCATCGCCGTGCACACGCCGCTCACCGCGGCCGCCGTGTTCGGCGGCGTGGGCATGGGGCCGCAGGAACACGCCTTCCGCAGCGGCGCCGACGTCATCGTCGCGACGCCCGGGCGGCTGCTGGATCATTTCCGGGCGCCGTACGCGAGGCTGACCGGCCTCGAGTTCCTCGTGCTGGACGAAGCCGACCGCATGCTCGACATGGGCTTCCTGCCTGACATCAGGCGCGTGCTGCGTCACCTGCCGAAGCGCCGGCAGACGCTCTTTTTCAGCGCGACGATGCCGGGACCGATCGCGGAGCTGTCGCGCGAGATGCTGCACAACCCGGCGACGATCAACATCGAACGGCGATCGGCGCCCGCGACCGGCATCACGCAGGCCGTGTACCCCGTGGCGCAGGCGCTGAAAGCGCCGCTGCTGTTCGCGATGCTCGGCGGGGAAGTCCGCGACGCGCTCGTGTTCACGCGCACGAAGCATCGCGCCGATCGATTGGCACGCTACCTCGGCGAGCGGCATGTGACTGTCGAACGGATTCACGGGAACCGCTCGCAGGCGCAGCGCACCGCGGCGCTCTCCGGCTTCAAGTCAGGCCGCTACAAGGTGCTCGTCGCCACGGACATCGCGGCGCGCGGAATCGACGTGACCGCGCTCGGGCACGTCATCAACTTCGACGTGCCGGGACAGGCCGAGGATTACATTCACCGCGTCGGCCGCACGGCGCGCGCCGAATTGACGGGATCGGCGTTCACGCTGGTGTCGCCGGAAGAAGAAGGCAGCCTGCGCGATATCGAGCGGGCGATCGGCAAGCGGCTTCCGCGAGTGACGATTCCTGACTTCGATTACGAGTCGCGGCCCGCGAGCCTCGAGGTGCCGCATGCGCAGCGCATCGCGGAAATCCGGGCCCGGAAAGCCGACGACCGGGCGCGCGCCCGAGTCAACGCCGAACGGCGCGCGCACGCGCTGCGCCGGCCGTCAAGCCCAGGCGGGCGGCCCGCCGGAGCGGCGGTGGGCCAGCCCGACGGTCAGGCTCCACGGCCGGGCCGGGGGCCACGGCAGGGCCGAAAGCCGTGGGACCGCCGCAAGTAGGGCGCGACCCGGCTACAATGGGACTCGCCGGCATCGAGCCGGCGCTTACAGGGAGAGCGACATGGCATCGATCAAAGGCACGATCAAGCGTCTCGTCAGCGACAAGGGTTTCGGGTTCATTGCGGCGGGCGACGGCAACGAGTACTTCTTCCATCAGTCGGCGTGCTCGGGAATGGCGTTCGACGACCTCCGCGAAGGCCAGGCAGTCACGTTCGAGAGCGGCCAGGGTCCAAAGGGTCCGAGGGCGGAGAACGTCCGGCTCGCGTAGACGCGACCAGCCCCACCTTTTCGCCTAATCCGTCTATTTGATCACTTGACGCCTCGTCAAGTGTCAGGTACCTTCGGAGCATCCCACGCGCCTCTGCGGACGGCCCCCCAGCTCCTCCGCGCGGTTCCTGCGTTTGTCTGTACGGAGCAACTCTTCGGTTGCTCCACCTAACGGAGGTTTGTTCATGAGAAGGGTTTCGTTTGTCGTGGCTGCCATGCTGGCCCTCGGCACGGCCTCGGCGGCCCGGGCGCAGGGGCTGGTGGTCGGTCCGTACGCGCAGTTTCAGACCGGCTTCACCGTCGGATCGACCGTGGGGGCGCTTTTCGGGGGGGAGGCCGGGTTCAGCGCGAACACGTTCGACCTCTACTTCGAAGGCGGCAAGATGTTGAATACGAGGAGCTCGGAGATGGACGCCGCCGCCGCGACGATTGCGGCATCTCTCGGCGCGACGTACGAAGCGAGCCAGCCGACGAATTACTTCGACATCGGATTCTGGTACAAGCTGCCGACCACGGGAAATATCAGCCGTACGCGGGCATCGGCCTGGGCAGCGCCGGCGTCACGCGGGAGACGAAGTTTTTCGACGCCTCCGGCAAAGACATTACGGGCGACCTCTTGTCGATGGGCGTCCAGCTCGGCGGCGATCTGCAGGGCAGCGAACGGGGATTTCTGTTTACCTTCGGCGGCGGCGCCCGGATTGGCCTGACTGGACAACTGTTCGCGGACGTGTCGTACCGGTACGGGCACGTCTCCATCTCGTCGGGTGGCGTGAACACGAATCGCATCCAGTTCGGCATCGGCACGCACTTCTAGCATCCGGTGTTCGTTAATCTTTTCCTGCAGCAGGAGCACATGAAGCAGACAGCCATCGTTGTGGGTACAGCCGTACTCATTGCCGCCAGCGTTGCGTGCAGCACGCCGGCGAACCCGTCGGCCGCCAAGGCCGGATCGACCGCAGCCGCGTCCGCGGCGTCCCAGGCGGCGAGCGAGGAAGCCGCCGCAGGCAGAGTGGTGACCGACGCGCTGTCCGGCGTGTCCTTGACGGCGCCGGCGCCCTCCACGCCGACCGAGGGTCAGGCCTTCAAGTACGCCGAACAGCCGGTGACGCTCGTCGTGAAGAACGCCGTCACGACCGGCGCCGCCCCGACCTACACGTTCCAGGTGGCGGGCGACGCGGCATTCGGCAGCCTCGTCTTCAACCAGGAGGGTATCGCGCAGGGCGCTGCGACGACGAGCGTCGCGCTGCCGAAGCTCGCCGGCGGCGAAGACGTACTTCTGGCGCGCGCGGGCCACGAGCGGCAGCACGGTCGGCCTCTTCTCCGCGGCGCGCAGCTTCAATGTCGGCCCCGAAGTCGTCCTGCAGGCGCCCGTGCTGGCATCGCCCGGATCGGGCGCCGCTGTCTCCGGCACGATCAGCCTCGTCACGAACAACGTGCAGCGTTCGGGGCCCGTCACGGCGATCACCTACCGCTTCGACCTGTCCAACACGACGGCGTTCAGCCCCGCGCTCGCGTCGGCGAACATCCCCGAGCAGCAGGGGGCGAGCACGTCGTGGTCGCCGAACGTCACGTTCGGCGCCGGGGACGTACTACTGGCGCGTGCAGGCCTTCGACAACGCGAGCGGCGTCTCGTCGCCCGTCTCGGCCGTGCTGGCGTTCTCGTACCAGCCGTTCGACCTGCATCAGGCGACGATCGTCAGCTCGCCGCAGGACTTCGCCAACTGGGCGGAAACGGCGAAGATCACGAGCGTCCAGTTCTTCCCCGATTCGTTCTGGGTGGACTTCGACCGGCGCACCGGGCCGGGCCGCTGGCCCGACGTGCCGTTCGGCGACGGGAGCCTCGAGTACACGCTCGGGATGTGCATCAACAAGGACGGCCACTGGTACTGCTCGGCGGTGGTCCAGTTCTGGTTCGAACGCGATCTCGAGCGCGTCGGGCGTCCCCAGCCACGTCAACTTCGAGTGGTTCTACGACTTCGCGCGCTGGGGACCGATGACGGGCTACCAGCCGCAGGAAGGCGAGACCGTCGGCCTCTTCGTGTGCGCCGGCGACTGCCGCAACAACGACGCCGGCGACCGGTCGTACGTGAAGGAACGGTCGAACGTCGCGTTCGTGCCGTGGTCGAACTCGGGCAACGGCTACTTCACCTTCTCGAACGGCCGGCGCACGAAGTAGACGCGTTCGCGAGCAGTTCAGGCGGAAGCGAGCGCGTGCTCGCTTCCGCCTTTTTCTTTTCCCGCGTGTTTCACGATTCCGTAGCGGCCGGCTTCAGCCGGCCGGCGAACGTCCGCCTGAAGGCGGACGCTACGTCTGATCCTCAGCGATGCCAGATCGGCGAGAAGCGGACGAGCATCTCGTACGCCGCGCGCCGGTTCGTCTCGGCGTTCGGGTGGGCATCGAACGGGCTGACCCACATCGTGCGCGGGTCCTTCACTTTCGAGAACGCGGGCAGGAGGTCGAGGCACGGGATCTGCTCCTCGGCGCACAGCGCGGCGACGCGTTCGTGGAGAAACGCGAACGGGTACCCCGACCCGTTCGGGCCCATGGCGTCCGTCGCGGGGAACAGCACGATGCCGGTCGGCACACCGGTGCGGCGCGCGCGGCGGATGAACTCGCGGAGCAGGCCGAAGGCCGTCGCGGGAGTTCGGTGAATTCGGATCGCGGAGATTGCGTCGCGAGGTACTGGTCGTAGCTCTCGACGAGGCCGAGCTCCTGCTGCAGCCGGGCCCACTGGATGCCGAGCAGGTCGTAGAGCATCGAGGCGGGCTCGAGGCGGCGGTCGAGCGGTTCCGGCAGCAGGGGAGAGGACGGGGACGCTCCATCGTCCTCCGTCTCGAACGCCGTCAGGTAAAGCTGCAGCAGGACGAAGTCCGGCGACACGGACAGGCACTTTGCCAGCTGCTCCATGTGATCGTGCGCGCCGGGCTCCCCGAAGTTGAACACCTCGTAGCGGGGGCCGAGCGATTCGCCGAGCCGGTCCGAGAACCGCTCGCGCGCGGCCAGGCCCTGGCCCCACGCGATCGAATCGCCCACGACCGCAATCCGGTAGCGCTCTGGCTGCTTGTCAGGAATCTCCCGATCCCGGAACCCGAGCCGATTCACCTGAATCTCGGGACCGCGCGCGTGCCGGCCGATGAAGTCTCCGGCGTTGCCGCTCGAGGCGGCCGTGCGATACGCGAGGCGCGCGATGTGCTCCGCGCCGACGATCGGCGGCGACGATCACGAGGGTCCGGAAGACGATCCGCAGCGCGTCAGTCACCATGGGCCGCGCGCGTTCCGGCGGTTCGCAGAGCACTTTGATGGCTTCCGAGAGGCAGATGAGCTCGTCGTCTTCTTCGCGCCTCATCTCGTAGCGGAACGCGACTCTTCGCCGTTTCCGTGTCGCGCCGGAACACACGCACGCGCGTGTGGACGCGGTCGCTCGTCGACGCGTTCCCGAAGTACGCGATGCGCCGCTGCTGGATGACGCGCACGGCCTTCGGCCCGGCATGCGGACGCCGATGGCATCGCGTCGACGGTTTCACGCTCGGCGCGGTTCATGAACGCCACGTAGTTGGCGAAGTAGACGATGCCCGCGCCGTTGGTGTCGCGATCGATGTCGATCGCGTGGATCACGTCCGGGCTCGCGTGATCGCGGTCCTCGGTCCAGCCATCGAGCAGGCCGAGATCCAGGGTTTCTTTTGCCTGCCTCGTCATCTGGTACGGGTTCTCGTCGTTCGGCAGCAGCGGCAGGCCCGAAAAATCGACGCCGGCCGGGCTCGCCACCTTCAGACGGCTGTTCCCGCCCTCCGGGGTGATGAAGATCGTCGCCATCCGGACGTAGGGAAAGGTCATCCTGTCCGGCGTCGAGATGCGTGTCGGCGCCGTGGCCAGCCAGTCTTCGAGGCGCGGCACGCGATCGAACACCGTTTCGCTTTCGACCGCGATGCCCTTGAAGCCCCTGAGGAAGACCGCGAACGCCAGGCTGTCGTCGAGCTGAAACGTGTTCGGCAGCGCATGGTCCGGAAATCGTTCTTCGATGAAGTAGAACGTGGCGTAAATCTCCTGGCCGCCCACCGTGCGCAGCGCGGACATGGGCGTGTTCACCGCGCGTGCCGAGCGAGCTCCAGTGGCAGTGCCCGGCCTGCATCAGCAGAAGGTGCTCCGCGAGGCCCAGATAGTTCGTCTGGGCCATGCCCAGCACCAGATCGTACCGATCCATCAATGGCCTCCGGACGCGCCCGAAATCGTCGAGACGAGGCTCGCGACCTTGCGGACCGTGTCGAAGTCGCGAACTTCGAACCGGTTCACGTCGATGTCGATGGCGAAGGCATCCTCGAGAAAGGCGATCAGCTCGAGCACGCCGAACGAATCGACGATCCCGCTCGTGAACAGCGGCGTGTCGTCGTCGAACGGGCGTCCGCCCGCCCTGGGCTTGAACTTCGTCTCGATGAACGTCCGGATTCGATCGTCGGTTGCAGTCATTGGTTGCCCGATCCGCGGGCGGCCCGCGTACATGAACAGCATCAGCCGCAGAGTCCGGACGGCGTGCGGCACGTCCATCCGGAAAAACACCAATCCTATCGTAACCAGCGCGAAGGTGAGGACGACGCCGCCCGGCGGAGACCAGAGCGCGAGCTGATAGATGCGGCTCGTGGCGACGGATTCGGGAAGCCACGCTTTGTAGAAATGGAACAGCGTCACGAGCACGCCGTGGTAGGCGCCCCACACGATGAAGTTGGACGCCAAGCCGTGCCAGGCGCCGACCACGAGAAATGTCGCGAAGTAGCTCGCCGTTGCGATCACGCCGGGGCGATGCCGCAATCGTGTCTTGAACAGCTGCCGGCCGACGGTGGAGAACACGTAGTCGCGAACCCAGGTGGACAGGCTCATGTGCCAGCGATTCCAGAAATCCTGGATGTTCGTGCTCAGGTACGGCCAGTTGAAGTTCTCGGGCACGCGGATGCCCATCACCCGCGAGACGCCGATCGCGAAATCCGAATAGGCGCTGAAGTCCATGTAGAGCGCAAGCGAGTACGCGGCCATGGCCTTCCACGCCAGCTCCGGCGTGCGTCGCGGATGTCGGCCGTCGCGGCCACGCCGTTCAGCAGGTCGGCCAGCACGACTTTCTTGAAGAGACCAGCAAGGATGCGGAAGCAGCCGATGTAGACGTCTCTCGGACGACCCGTTCGCCTGTGCGACCGACGCGGTGAAGTCGCCGTATCGCTTGATGGGACCGGCGACGCGGCACGGGAAGAAGAACGCGAATGCCAGCCAGGTTCGGAAGCGAACGATCCTTGATGCGGCCCCGGCTGCGCTCCACCATGTAGTGAATCAGCTCGAGGGCCAGATACGAAAAGCCGAGCGGCACGAGCGGGCTGTCGCCGAGAGGGGCGAGCGCGCCGCGCCGCCGATACCCGTCAGGCCCAGCAGGCCGCTTGAAGTAGGCGAGCAGGCCGACGATCAGGGCGATGCCGACCCACTTGGCGCGCCGGCCCACGCACACAAACGCCACCAGCGACGACGCCGGCGACCAGCCAGAGCGCCTGCGGCGCGAACAGCGCGTAGAACGCGACGCCCCACACCGCGAGCGCGTGCGGGCGGAATCGGGCCGGCGCGATCGACAGCGTGATCCAGCACAACGCCACCAGTACAACGAATCGCGGTTCGATGAACACGTCAGGGAAGCGGGCTGCCTAGAACCGGGCGTAGACAAAGGGACCAACCCCTCGGCCCTGGAACGACACCAGCAGGAATGCGAGCAGGACCAGCACGACGGCGACGGCCGCCAGCGCGAAGTCCTTTTCGTGCCACAGGAAGGCGCGAACATCGCGCCAGGTCGGTCGCGTAATCATCTGCGGTTTGCCGCTGCGATTCTATCGCGTTTATCACGAAGCCACGAAGCTCACGAAGATCTCTTCTTCTAAGGAGAAGGCTTCGTGTGCTTCGTGGCTTCGTGATGTACACGGGCGCAACCGATCGCCTGTTGTTCATTACCGGGGAGGCTGGACGCACCAGGACGCGACCTGCGGTCCACCCGTGCACGGGACGCGCGGCAGGTTGTAGGCGTTGCGCGTCGTTCTCGTCGACCCGCCGCTGGTAATCGGGAATCCTGACGAGGTCGACCGAGGCCACGATCACGCGTTCGCGCGACAGGAAGTCGATGGCGTAGGCGTCCCAGTAGATGGCGCGCGCGTACCGGATCTGGTGGCTCACGAGGTAGTCGGCGATCTCGCGATGCTCGTTCGACGGCGGCTCGCTGACCGACGCGCGGAGCAGCCTGACGTTGCCCGCAAGGTTGACGGCGCCCCAGAGTGCGAAGACGGCCGTCACCGCCGCGCGAAGGAGCCGTGATCGCTCACGCGACATGAACGCCCCGAAACAACCGATCGGCAGCAACAGCGCCAGCAGGATGTAGCGGAGCAGCGGCGGCTGGCCGGGCATGATGTTGCACGACAGCGGGTACGCGGCGGCGGTGAAGACACCGACGAGACCGAGGTACACGAAGAACGCTTCGCCGGCGCCGAGCCGCGGCTGCCGGTACCACGACCACGCGAGCCGCGCCGATCATCCCGCCGAGCGACGAGGGCCAGCACCCAGCCGACAGCGCGCCAGAGCCGCTCGTCACAGGCGTGTTCATCCGGAAGTCCAGCAGGCGCGTGAACGTGCCGCCGTACAGAGTACCGGCAGCGCCTGCGTCAACACGCTCGTTATGCGCGGTGCCAGTTCGGCAGGCGCGAAGCACATCTGGCCGGCGAGCGACGCGGCCTGCAGGCCGAGCGACCCGCCGGCCTGGTACAGCTTGATCGCGTCCACGGCAAGCCACACGGCACCAAAGCCCACACCCATGATCGCGGCGCGCCGGAGGTTGGCGAGGTCCCACGCACGTCCGCTCGCCGCTTCGACCGCGAGAAGCGCCGGCACGGCGAACACGGTGAACTCGCGGTGCAGGAACGCGACGGCGAGCACGGCACCGAAGGCAAACGGCCGCTGGCGCAGACGCCACAGCAGCAGAATGTAGATGAACGGTTCGACGCACGCGCCGGCCGTCTCGAGGAGCTGGCTCGCGGCGACCGGCGCCGGCATGACGAACGGCAGCGCGCCGGCGAACGCGACCAGCGGCCGCACGGCGAGCCGCTGTCCCATCGCCGTCACGAGCCAGCACGGCCACGACGACGTTGAGCAGGACGAGCGGCACGCGCATGACGGCGACCGACTGGCCGGGCAAGCCAGAAAAACGGGGCGATGATCCACGACTCGACGCCGAGGATGTAGTTGAGGCCGTCGTAGAAGAGCGGAAAGCCCTCGAAGGCGCTGAGCCGCCGCGCCATCAGGCCGATGATCGCCTGATCGGAATCGAAGTAGTACCCTTCGTACACCGTGGGAACGACGCTGCGCAGAAGCACCAGCACGGCGGCGGCGCGCGACCACCAGGAGTTGCTCGCGGCTGAAGCCGTTCGTTCCGCGCGCGATTTTCACGGGCGCGTCTCGATCCAGCAGCCGAGGAACCGCGTGTCGGTGCTCCCACGCTCGAACTCAGCCGGCCTGGCGCCGTGCGCGGCCGTCACGCGCACCGTCAACGCTCGCGAACCAGGATGAAAGGGCAGCGTCGTCATTCGTTCTTCGCCGGGAGCGAGGACGAAGTATTGCTTCCAGCCGTCGCCTTCGAGCGTCACGACGTTCGACAACTGGCGGGTTTCGTACCAGCAGCCGTACGGGTGTGGCGCTATCGGCCGCGATGACGAAATCGGCTGACCGTCCGCCTTCGACCCACGTGCCGCCGGGCTCCATGAATGCGTCGCCGCCCACGTGAAACACGACGGCAGGCCCGTATCGGGCGGCGTGCTTCGGAAAACCGGCGGTCGCCCGTTGCGTCGATCCGGCGATGCTGACGGGACGGACGAGCAGACGACCGGTGGCTGCCGTGACGGCCAGCGCTGCGCACCGGTACGGGGAGGCTGAATTCCCGGCGCCACCCTGCGGGCGAAGCGTCGAGCGCCCCCACGGACCACTTCCACTGCGGGCCGAGCTCGCCGTCCACAGTCACAGTCACCGGTCTCGGCCCGGGGACGCCGCCCTCGCCCTCGACGCGGTAAACGCCAGCCGGGCAGACGAAACATCGTGATCGCCGGCTCGCGCGTGGAAGGATCCGTGCCCGCTTCAGCCAGCGTGAGATTCGTGAGCACGTCGCGCGCCGGCACGCGGCGCAGCGGACTGTACCGGATCGCGACCTGCGCGGCGTCGGGGTCGTAATGCCGGAGGAACGCGGCGGTGGCCGCCGTTGGCGTGATCGGAGACCTGATTCCTCCAGACAATCGCCAGCGCGACAGCTGAAGCTGACGATGGCGGCGAACCCGATCGACAGGGCAATCGTCGTTCGTGCAGCCCCACGGCGTTCAGCCAGCATCCCGGCGGCGGCAGTCAGCGCGATCGCTGCCATCCACACCAAGCCGTGCAGAAACGCGGCGGACGTCGTCGTCTGGAAGACGCTCGGGAAGCCGCTGCGTGATGTTCACGAGCGGGGAAAGCCACGTCAGCAGGCGCGAGGATCCGTCGCGGAAGTTGTAGAGCAGGATGCCGCGATCGACGCCGGCGAGCGTGATGGTGGTCAGCAGGCTGACGGCGAGCGCGCCAAGACCGAGGAGTCTCGCGGTGTGACCCGCGGCGCGTCTGGAACCAGACGCCCGCCGGAATCGCCATCGGCAGCAGGATCGGGATGATGAAGCGTCCGGGCGAGCTGTTGCCGCCCCACCACATCTGGTACGTGCCGACCACGAGTCCGTAGGGCGCCACGAGCAGCAGAAGCGCTGCCGCCAGCCGCGGCGATCGCCGCATCAGCACGAAGAGCCCGGCCAGCGCGCACAGGAGCACAGGCGCCGCGGGCAGCACGCCGAACTGCTGATCGAACAGCAGGCCGACGATGCCGCGGCCGAGGTTGCGCGATGTCGCTCTGCGTGGTGCCGCCGTACGGCGCCCGCGGATCGGGAGATCCGTAGATCGCGTAGAAGAATGCGAACCAGCGCGGCCGCGCTGAGAAGCGGAATCGACAGCAGCGCGCGCGATCGCGGCGAGGGGAGGCGAGGCGCGCGCAGAGCATCAGGCCCGAGCATCACGGCGGCGGCGACGTACCGCGTGTGCAGCCACGGCAGCAGCGCCAGCGCCGCGCCCGTGGCGACGATGCGCCGGGTCGACAGTCGGCCGATCGTCGACCAGAGCGCCAGTACGCCGATCATGACGAGCGCCGCGCCGGGCGCGTCGGGTACACGACGAACGATTGAAAGAAGAACGGCGCGCTCAAGCGCGACCGTCGCCCAGCCGAACCAGCTGGCCGCCGCGTCCGACGTGACGCGCCACGTGGCCGTCCACGTCAGCGCCGTCGCGCACGCGCTGACGCAGTGCCAGGAACGCCAGCACGCCGGGGTAGCCGAACACGGCCAGCACCGGGGCGACGAGGACGGAAAGGCCCGGCGCGTGCACGGAGTAGATTTCGCCGTTCTGGCCTCGGCGGAGGTAGTCGGGCCTCAGATCGCCGCCGTAGTAGTCGTGGTAGTCGCCCGCGGCGGTGGTTGTTTTCGATTTGCAGATCGTGATCCTTGACGAGGCTCTGCGCGATGACGAGGTAGTGCGGCTCGTCGCCGGTCGGGAGGCGCGGAAAGATCTGCCAGGCACCGGCCAGATACGCGACGGCGGCGATCGCCGCGGCCAGCCACGGCGCGCGGCTGCGGGTCGCGCACGGTCCGCGTCAGCCACGGTGGCGTGCGGCGCACCACCGCGGGGACGGCGATGGCCGCGACGCAGCACCGTCCACAGCCACCCGCGCAGCGGGCCGGTCCAGATGTAGAGCGCCGCGGGCACGGCGACCGGGCAGCCACGGCGCGAGCGAGGATGCCGGAAAGCACAAGCAGCGCGAAACGGTTGCTCGAGGAGCGCGTGAGCAGGAACGCGATGCCGGCCGCGGCGATCCAGACCGCCAGCCAGAGCGGCGACGGAGCGAGCCCGATGCGCGACGCGCCTGGTATGGATGAGGTGAACGTGAGCGCGCCGCCCGTCAACCAGGCGGCGGGAGCGGCGATGAGGCGTGATGGCGCCGAAAGCTTTGAGGGACAGCCGCTTGGCGGCCATTGGAGGCGCATGGTACCATAGCGCTCCTCCTCGTTCCGGCGTCTGGGAAGTGGCAGCCTGGGCTCCCAGCCCTGGGTCTCTAAACTTCCGGTTTCTTCGATCCGATAGCAACATTGTGTAGCCGTGCGCACGCGCACGTACGGCGACCGATCCAGAAGCAGGGCTGCTCATGTTTCGAAGAGTTGCGGTGGCGTGCGTGCGCACCGATCGTTCTCGTGATGATCGGATGTGCCGCGACCAAAAGCGAAGACCCGCTCAGTCCGACGGTCGCGGGGCCCATTCCCGGCGTCAACATCACGCCGCCATCATCATGCAGCCGAGCCACCGGCGCCAAGGTCTCGGTCGATCAGCAGCCTGTCGTGCTCATGGTCAACAACGCCGCGATCTTCAGGCGTGCGGCCGCTGACCTATGTGTTCGAGATCGCCGCCGACGTCAGCTTCGCCAACAAGGTGTTTTCCCGCGACGGCATCCAGCCTGGCGGCACGGGGCAGACCAGCCTGCGGCTGCCCGACGCGCTGGCGACGGGCCGCACCTATTTCTGGCACGCGCGCGCCGAGGACGGGGCGAACACCGGTCCGTTTTCGTCCACCGCGGCCTTCGACGTGTTCACGCCGATCGTGATCGGCGCGCCGGTTCCGACCTCGCCCGTCGACAACGCCATGGCGGACTCGGCGCACCCGCGTTTCGCGTTCAACAACGCCCCGCGATCCGGTCCGGTCGGTCGCGATTGCGTACGTCATCGAGGTCGCCGACAGCGACAGCTTCGGCAACAAGCTGGCCGTGTGGACGGTCGTCGAGCGCGCCGGCGGCCAGACGGCCCTCGACTCGCCGCAGGACCTGCCGCCGATCAAGCAGCTGTTCTGGCATGTGCGCGCCTTCGATCCGACGACCGTCGGGCCGTGGTCGGCCACGCAGGCGTTCCAGACGCCGGCGCCCATCATCCTGCCGCCGCCGCCGCCGCCGGACGTTCCAGCGCCGGACCGGCGCCGGGCGACGCGATGAGCCTGGGCGTCGGCGGCCGTCTACAACTCGCCGGCCGACATCGCCAGTTGGGCCGTCACGTCGAAGATTACCCGGATCGACATGAGCCCCGGCGCCGGGGTCAACATCGAGTTCACGACCAAGGGCAGCTGGCCTGACTACACGCCGCCCGGGTGGGACGGCCCGCTCCAGTACACTGTCTGGGCAGTTGTGAACATCAACGGTAGGTGGTATACATCAGGTTTCATCCAGATGTGGCGCGGACGTCCGAGCACGGGCGCGCCAATCCTGTCGGAATTCGCGAGGAACTGGGCGTACGACTCGCGCTGGGGGCCGATGATGGGCTACCAGCCTCGCGCCGGTGAGCAAATGGGATTCTTCGTGTCGGCAGGGAACGCGCGCGGTGTCAGCGGTGTGACGTCCCGGCGGGAACGCTCGAACGTCGTGCTCGTATCGCTGCCGCCGGGGGACAGCGGGTCGTTCCCGTTCTCGCTCCCACCGATCATGCTGCCGACGTTGAGGAGCCGCTAGCGCCAGCCCTTGGTTCACCCCACTCTTTTCTGTCGCCGGGCGCTCAGGCGTACTGGTGTGCACCCTGGCCGTCCAGGGCTGCAGCTGCATCGCCGCCGACGCAGCCCACGCCGGTCCACCGCCGGTACCGGATCCTCCGAAGATCACGTGCCCGGCGCCGATGACGCTCCTGGCGCCATTCGGCCCAGCCGATTTCCGTGGTGTACGCGACGCCGACGATCGTCAACGGCGTGCCGCCCGTCGCCACCGCGTGCACCCCGGCCAGCGGATCGACGTTTCCACCCGGCCCGAGCACCGTCACCTGCACCGCCACGGACAACCAGCAGCGCACGGACTCGTGCACGTTCGCGATCACGGTGAACGTGCCGCCGAAAATCAGCGCCACGCATTACGTCGCGTTCGGCGACAGCATGACGGCGGGCGAAGTCGTCTCGGCGGGCAGCGGTTTTTCCCGGACGCTGAAAGTGGTCCCGGACAAGGCGTATCCGGCGCTCCTGCAGAAGGGCATGACGGACCTCTACACGACGCAGGCTCAATCGATCAGCGTGGCCAACGAGGGCCGGCCGGGCGAGGCCGCCGTGGACGGTTATGCGCGCCTGCGGGGCGTGCTCGCTCGGGGCAGCTACGAGGTCCTGACGCTGATGGACGGCGCAAACGACCTCAGCAGCCGTGACTCCGTGAAGTCGCAGGCCGGACTCGCGGCGATCTGGCAGATGGTGAAGGACGCCAAGAGCCGGGGCATGAAGGTGTTCCTTGCGACGCTGCCGCCGCAGAACAAGACGTCCTGCTGCCCGCGATACGGCGTTGCCGAGGACGAAGTGCCGGCGTTCAATGACGGCATCAGATATATCACCGTCCAGGAAGGCATTCCCCTCGTTGACGTCTTCGAGGCGTTTCACGGCGACAACACGACCCTGATCGACTTCGACGGCCTGCACCCGACCCCCGTCGGCTACCAGGTGATCGCCGACACCTTCTTCAAGGTGATCAAACAGGAACTCCAGGTATCGTCGTCGTCGTCATTCCAGCGGATCCGTTCCAGCCGGCCCCGATGCCGGTCCGTCCGCGCCGGCGCTAACTGCGTTGTGGATGTAGTGCAGGCCTTCAGGCCTGCCGTGGACGGCGGTCAAGCAGGACGGGCGGGTCGGGCAAGTACCCACCAGAGGCCGGCGGCGCAGGCGAGCCACACGAAACCAAGTGGGACGAGGCTCGCGCGGCCGGTCAGGCCCATCGTCATCCCCAGATTCCAGCTGACAGTCGGGTCCGCGTGCCTCCAGATCGCGTTCTCGTCGGCGCGGAAGTCGGTGAACCGCTGCGTGTTGAGCGCGAGGTGCCCCTCGAGAAACGCCGGCACCATCAGCTCAGACACTGGGCGCATGATCGACGCCGGCGGCTGCGGCGTCGTCGACACCGCGACGAGCGTGACCGCGGCGCCCCAGATCCACGCCGCCGGCCAGCACGACGCGGCCGGCTGCCTTCCACCCGTCCCAGAGCGGCGCGAGGCCGAGCGCGAGAAACGGCAGCGCCGGCATGACCTGCCGCGGGCCGAATGCCCATCCGCCTTCCCAGTAGAAGTACGACGCGTTCAGCACGAGGTAGAACACGCCGATGGCCGCGGCCACGAGTCGCCGGCGCGACGCGTGCCGCGACGCCGCCAGCATGCCGAGGCCGACCGGCATGACCGCCACGAGCGGCGCGATCGGCAGCAGGCCGCGGTAGCTGCCGATCAGGATTTCGCGGACCCGCCACAATTCCGGCCGCGAGATGCCGAACAGCCCGGTCTGCAGCTGCGTCGAAGCCTTCCTCGCTCGCGTAGCCGAGGTGAAATGGCGAGCCGAACGCCGCAGCGTTGTAGGCGAGCAGGATCGCCGCGGCGATCGCGCCGCCAGCGGCCACGCGGATCACGACGCGCCCGCGTTGCCGCGATGCCGCGGCCGGCCCGCGACACCACCGCGAGCGTCAGACCGCAGATGAACAGGACCGGGACGGCGGCCGGAAACTCGGAGACGACAGCCCAGCCCGCGGACAAGCCGATCGTCCAGGCCAGCGTCAACGCGCGCGCGGGCGGGCGCATCGCGCAGCGCGACGGCCGCGGTGAACGCGATCATCAGGCAGCCGGCGGCAGAGCCGTGGCCCATGAAGAGCGTCGCGTAGCACCACGCCGGCGTGGCCACGCCGTACGCCGTCGCGGCGAAGAGCGCCGCTGCCCGCGAGTAGCCCCACGCGAGCGAGAGCCAGAGCACGCACAGGCCGCCGCGACCGTGAACAGCCCCGGACACGACGACCGTCGCGGCGTACGACGTCCGCGTGATGGCGGCGTCCGAGTCGGGATCGACGCCGACCGCGTTGTTCAGCGCTCGCACCAGATCGACCGGCACCAGCGACAGGAGCGACGCGCCCGGCGCCTTGTCCGAGTAGAAGTGGCCGTTCCAGACCGCGCGATCGCCGGTGGCCTCGCTGGTACGCGTCGATCTGCAGCGTGTCGCGCTCGGTCATCGCCCGCACGAGCGCGAAGCGCGAGTTCTGGTTCCAGCCGCCCGCCTGGTAGAAGTACGCGTAGGACAGCAACAGGCCGATGCCGAGGACCCAGTACAGCAGTCGATCGGATCCCGATCGGATCATGGGCGTCGCAGCCGGCGCTCGATCTGCACGAGCAGCAGCACCACGGTCAGCGCCTTCGGCCAGCACCGTCGCCCAGGCGGCGCCGCTGATGCCGTATCGCGGAATCAACACGATGTTGAGGGCGACGTTCGCGCCGAGCCCGATGCCGGTCGTCAGCAGGAGTCGTCGATCGAGGTTCGTCGAGATCGCCGCGGCGTGCAGGATCCAGGTCGCGAACACGAACAGCGCGCCGACCGACAGGATCTGCAGCGGCGGCGCGGCGGCGGCGTAGCGGCTGCCGAACAACAAGCGAAATGATCGGGCGCGGCCGCGAGCGCGGCGATGCCGCCGAGCACGACGGCCAGCGCGAGCGACGCCAGCAGCGCGCGGATGAAGAGCGTCCGGTGACCCGCGCGATCGTGCGTGAAGAGATACGAGAGCCGGGGAGTCAGAACCGCTGCGAGGATGGAGGGCGCGTAGGTCAGGCCTTCGTAAACGCGATACGAGGCTGCGTACCAGCCGACCTCGGCGTCGGTCCGCATGAGGCCGAGTATAACAGTGTCGATGTACGTGTACGTGTTGAGCGCGATCATGAAGAAGCCGAGCGGCAGCGCCGCCGACTGGATGTCGCGCCACGCGCTCGCGGTCGAAGGTCGGCAGCACGCGCGGGACGACCTGTCGCAGCAGGAGTCTGCATCGCGCCCAGCATCACCAGACGCGAGCCGACGAACGCCGCGGCCAGTCCGAACAGCCCGTACCCGGCCCAGAGCGCCGCGCCGCCGGCGACGAGCAGCAGCACGCGATCGGACACGACGGCGAGCGCCTCGAGATCGAATCGCTGAAGCCCCTGCAGCAGCCCGCGCGCGGTCAGGAGATACGATCGGACGGCCGACGAGATCCCCAGCGCGTAACACAGCCGGATGACGACCGGGTCCGCGCGCAGCACCGGCGCGAGCACGGCCAGGAGTGCGAGCCCGATCGCCACCCACACGAGCTTCACGCCGAGCACCTGCGGAAACAGCCGATCCGCCGACGCCCGGTCGCGCGCCACAGATCGCACGGTCACCTGGCTGAGGCCCAGGTCCATGATCGTCTCGACGATGGTCGTCAGCGCGAGCGCGTAAGAGAAACGCCCGTAGTCGTCCGCGGAGAGAAACCGGCCGGCGATCGTCAGCAGGACGAGGAGCAGCGCGGCGCTGCCCGCCGTGAGCGTCGCGTAGCCGCTGTCGACGAGGAACGGGAGGCGGGCGCGCAGGGCCGTTCGCATCAGGCCGGCCGGCTGGCGACGCGCTCGAAGCAGGTCCGCGAATCGCGCGAACACCTTCTGCTCGTCGTACTGATCCACGACCGACGCGCGGGCGCGCGCGGCCGCCCGCTGCCTGAACGCTGCGTCCCCGACGAGCGCGCGGATGGCGGCGGCGAGCGCGGCCGGATCCTGCGGCGGACACAGCTTGCCGTTGTCGCCGTCGATCACGAAATCGAGCAGGCCGCCGACGCCTGAGGCCACGACCGGCACGCCCGACGCCAGCGCCTCGACGGCGGACAGGCCCTGCGCTTCGAAGTGCGAAGGCTGGATGACGACGTCGGCGGTTCGCAGGAGCGGGGCGACGTCGGCGATCGACCCGAGAAACCGGACGGACGCCCCCAGGTTGTGGCGCTCCGACGAACTCTCGCGCCGCCGGCCCCTCGTTCCACGGATGGTCCGTCATGTCCGGCCCGGCCATCAGCAGTACGGCGTTCGCGGGCCTGAGGCGATTCCACGCCTCCATCAGGTCCATCACGCCCTTTTCGCGGCTGAGCCGTCCGACGAACAGACACACGACGGCGCCGCGGCGGGATGTCCCGTTCGTGCCGGAGTTGCTGCCGTTCGTCCCCGTCGGGCGGGCGGAACCGCGTGATGTCGACGGCGTTCGGCAGAAAGTGCACGCGCCCGGCCGGCACGCCGGCGGCGATCGCTTCGCGCTCGAGCGCGTGCGAGATGCAGGCGAAGGCGTCGGCGCGCCGGTACGCGCCGATGACGGGCCGCGCCAGCACGGAGGGGTCGAGTAGATTGCCCGGCGTCTGAGCCTGGAGGACGACGGGGCGGCCCGTGACGGCACGCGCCGCGATCGCGGCGACGCCGACGCCGCGATAGTCGACGCAGCAGACGACGTCGTAATCGGCCTTGTGGGCCACCAGCCACGTGAACGACCGACGGCAGCATCCGCCACTTGCCGGCGGCCGAGCGCTCGCCGTAACGGGCCGATGCGTTCGATCGGCACGCCGTCCATGTCCTCCCGGTCGGCCAGCGCCGGCGCTGATGCGCTTCGTCACGACGCGGACGTCGTAGCGGCTGCGCGTGCAGAAACCGGGCGAGCCGCTCGGCGTTGCTCTCGACGCCGCCGACGATCGGCCGGAAGTAGGTCGTCAGCAGGACGACGCGTGGGCTCATCCGGCGAGCACCGTGCTGGTGAGGAGGCGCCAGTAGCCGCGCAGGAAGCCCTCGTAGCTGCTCTTGCCGAGGCGGACGAGCGGATTGCGCGACAGATCGCCGCGCACGACGAGCGCGTCGCTCCTGAGCAGCGCGCTGTCGGGCACGCGGCGGATGCGGCGCATCAGCGCGCGGTCGCGCGGCAGGCTCGGCAGAAGGCGCCAGCAGCCCGGCGACCGACTTCCAGTAGACGCCGCCGTGGCCCTGAAGATGGAGCACGACGAGCTGCAGCGGTTCGTGAACGGCCAGCGCGGGCAGAATCGAGATGAGCGTCCGCCACTGGTAGTTCTTCAGCATGAAATGCCAGCGGTTGCGGATCTGATAGTAGAACAGCCAGGTGCCGCGCGGCCGGCTGCGATGCAGGACGAGCGCCTCGGGCAGCTCGAGAATCCGGTAGCCGGCGAGACAGATCCGGTGCGTGAAGTCGCCATCCTCCTTGCCGATGAAGTAGCGCTCGTCGAACAGCCCGACGTCGATGGCCGCCTGCCGGTCGAGCAGCAGGCCGCAGGTCGGCGCGGCGCCGATGTCGAGCGGCGCCGGCCCGCGTTCGGCCAGCGGGCGGTCGAGCCACGGGTTGATGGCTTCGCAGATGTAGTGGAGCGCGCCGCCCGCGTACTGAATCACGTCGGGACGATCCTGGTGCACGACGATCGGGCTGCCGACCTTGATCGGCCGGGGCGTCGATCATCGCCCGGTGGAGGAGTTGAATTGTGTCCGGCTGCACGCGGACGTCCGCGTCGAGCAGCATGACGAACCGCCGCGTCGCTTCCCGGATGCCGACGTTGCGCCCGGGGCTCGGGCCGTCGTTGCGGTCAAGCCTCCGCACGCGGACCCGCGGCCACTCGCGCGCGAGCCAGTCCGCCGTGCCGTCCGTGCTGGCGACGTCCACGACGGTGATGCGATCGGCGGGACAGGCCGCGTCGGCGAGCGATGCCAGCGTGCCGGGCAGGACGTCGAGGTTGTTGTGGGCGACGATGGCGACGTCGACGTCGGGGGGAAACGTGCCGGGACCGATCATCGAACGGCAGTCAGGAACCACTGCCGGCCGCGGCCCGGCAGGCAGGTGAGGAACTTGCCGTTCAGCCGCATCAGCCCGTAGCGGTCGTCACCGGCGCGAACACCACGGCGTCTGAGCGGCCGCTCCGCGAACGCCGTCAGGTGCGCGCTGTTCTTCAGCGCGCGCCTGGTCACGTCGCCCGGCGATGCCCCATGGCAGCGCAACGTGACGGACTGTCGTCGTGCCGAGGCCCTCGTTCAGCAGCGTCCGGCCTTCGGCGATCTCAGCCGCGATGGCGGCTTCGCGTTCGGCGTCGGTTTCGAAACGTCCGTTGCCCTGCGCGAGCCGCTCGAGCTCGGTCCGCCACGCGGGGCGTTTGAAAAACGCCGGGCCGCCCTCCCGGACGACGAACTGGCGGCAGCGTTCCGCCGTCGCGTCGTCCGGCAAAAAACGGCGGGCGTCGGACATCCGCGATCGGCGCAGGTAGAGGGGCGTGCCGAGAGCGTCGGGTTCGACGAAATGGACCGCCCCGTTGTGCGAATCGAGGGGCTGGTCGAGCGGGTCGCCGGCGAGGCCCGGTGTGACGAAGCCCGTGACGGTCGCATCGCAGAAGATCTTCGCGTGCGAGCGCGTGTGCGACTGCACGTCGAACACGCCGCTCGCGTGCATTGCGCGCAGCTCCGGCCAGGTGACGAACGCCGGGACGGCCGGCTCGCAGTCGCCCGCGCGATCATCGACTATGGTCGGACGCGTCGCGGCGGCATCGGGGATACGGGCGGGGATCGCAAACAAGATCGCGCGCAGGTTCATCTGCCGCAGCAGCGGCGTGGCAACCGTCCACGCGCTGGCCCAGGCGTCGTCGAAGGTCAGCGCCACTCGCTTCGGGCCCGGATCCATGCCGTCGATTACCAGCCGCGCGATCTCGTCGCACGTCACCGTGCGATAGCCGTTGTCGACGAGGTACTGCAGGCGAGGCTCGAGCCACGCACGCGTCACGTCGTGAAAATGAAAGACGGGCAGGGCGCCGACCGGTCCGCCGAAGAGGAACGCGGGATAGCAGCCGGTCGCGAGATCGAGCAGTCCCCGCACGGCGCCGCCGCGTTCTGCGAAAGGCACAGCCGTCATAGGCGATCGCCGCCGATTATTCTATTATGTGCGCGTGTCTGCGTTGGAGTCTCCTGAACAACCCTCGTCCTCGCGTGCTGGGGGCGCCGGCGTTCGGTGGACCGCCGCCATCCTCCTCATCGTCGCGCTCGCCGCCGCGGTTTCCGTTGATGTCGTCAAGACCGGCTTCGGCAACAAGGGAGACGAAGCGACGTACGTCTCGATGGCGCTCAGTGTGGCCTTCGACCATGATCTCATGTACCAGCGGCGCGATCTCGAACGTTATTGGGGATTGTACCGCTGGGGGCCCGACGGCATCTTCCTGAAGCGTGGCAAGCGCCTGCACGTGCGCGTCAACGGGACCGCGCCATTCCTGCACGCGAGCCGGACGCCGGATCCGAACAGCGATCGGCTGTATTTCGGGAAAGCGTTGATCTATCCGGTCGCGGTGGCCCCGTTCGTGTGGCTGCTCGGGCTGAACGGCTTTCTCGTCTTCAACGTCCTCCTGTTGTTCGGTGTCTGTGTGTGCGGGTACATCTTCCTCGCCGCCCGATCCAGGCCGGGTCCGGCGCTCGCGTTCACGCTGGCCTTTGTCGGCGCGACCGTCGTGCCCGTCTACGGCGTTTTCATGACGTCGGACCTGTTCAACTTCGCCCTGGTGTTCTTCGGCTACTTCGCCTGGCTCTACAAGGAAGCGGCGCGGCCGGACGGGCAGCCGTCGGCGAGCGGGATCTGGAGCGACATCGCCGCCGCCGTCCTGCTCGGAATGGCGACGTTCTCGAAGCCGCTCAACATCCTGCTCATCGGCCCGCCCGTGCTGCTGCTCTGGATGCGCCGGCGATACGCAGCGGGGCTCATCGTCGGCGTCGTGTTCGGCGCGACCGTGGCGGGCCTGTTCGGCGTCACCGCCTTCGGCGCGGGAGAATTCAATTACCAGGGCGGCGATCGCCGGACTTTCTACACGAGCTTTCCGTTCGACTCGCCGGAGCATACCTGGGAGCAGCTGGCGCAGGCGCGCCAGAGCGTCGAGATGACCACGAACGATTCGGACGCCGACAGCGTGCTCGACCCGTCGGAGTTTCCGAATCGCTTCCTGCACAACGTCGAATACTTCTTCATCGGGCGCCATTTCGGTTTCGTGCCGTACTTCTTCCCGGGATGCGTGGCGGTTGCACTGTGGCTCCTGTCGCGCCGCCGGTTCGACGCGTGGCGCGTGCTCACGTTCCTGGGCCTCGCAGCGTCCACGCTCGTCCTCCTCGTGTTCTTTCCTTATACCTGGAGCGGGGGAGGCGGACCAGTCGGAAATCGATATTTCCTGAACCTGTATCCGGTGCTGTTCTTCCTCACGCCACCGATGATGTCGATGGCGCCGGCGATGCTGGCCTGGGCGGGCGGGGCGCTCTTCACCGCGCAGCTCCTCGTGAATCCTTTCGTGTCGGCCAAGTTTCCGATCCAGTCGACCGAACGGGGGGCCGCCCGGCGGCTGCCCGTCGAGTTGACGATGGCGAACGATTTGCCGGTAGCGCTCGACGTCTCCCGCGCCCACGTCCTGTACTCGCGTGATCCGGTCGTCCTGCTGTACTTCCTCGACACGCACGCCTATCTCCCCGACAACATCGCCGTCGAGCCGAAGGCAGTGTGGGTGTCGGGCAGCGGCCGTTCGGACATCATCGTGCGCACCGAAGGGTCGCTCGATCATCTCAGGATGACGGCCGAGTCGCCGATCCGCACGGTCTTTACGGTGTCGGCGGGTGGGCCCGTGTCCACGATTCCCATTGTGCCAGGGCAGGTCGCATCGTTCGACGTGCCGGCGTCCGGCGTGCGCGGGCTCAAAAGCTACGCCTACCTGCTGTCGGTGCGCTCGAGTGAAGGCTTCACCGAGCACCTGCGCGTGCCGTCGTCCGACGACAAGCGGAACCTCGGCGTCATGATCAGGTTTTCGGCCGTTCTCGCCAAGCCGGCACGATGAGCGCGCCTGACGCTGTCGCCGCGGCGGGATGGTGAGGCGGTCAGGGGCGGCTGGATCGAACTGGCCTGTGTGCTGGCCGCGGCGGCGGTGCTGACGGCGTGTTTGACCTACCCGATCGCGTTCAACATGGGCCATGTCGGCCGGGTGGACAACGGCGACGGCCAGTTCTCGATCTGGAACGTGGCGTGGGTGGCCCGAACGCTGGTCGCCGATCCGCGCCACCTCTTCGACGCCAACATCTTCTACCCGCACACGGGCACCCTCGCATACTCCGAGGCCAACCTCGCGGCCGGTGCGCTCGCGGTTCCCGTCTATTGGGCCACGCGAAATCCGTACGCCGCGCACAATTCCGTCGTGCTGCTGGCGTTCCTGCTGACGGCGGTCGGCACCTATTACCTGGTTCGACACCTCACCGGCGATCGGCGCGGCGCGGCCGTCGCGGCGATCTGCTTCGCGTTCTGCCCGTTTGTGTTCGCCCACCTGCCGCACATCCAGCTCCTGATGACGGCTGGCCTGCCGTTCACGATGCTGGCGTTCCACCGGCTGATCGATCGTCCATCGATCGGGCGGGGCGCCGCGCTCGGCGCGGTGATGACCGCCGCCGCGCTCGGCTGCGGCTACTACGGCGTCTTCGCGATTCTGATGGTGGGCTTCGCCGTGCTCGTCGTCATGACGATGCGGGGGCTGTGGACCAGCGGGTCGCTGTGGCTCGGGCTCGATCGCGGGCGCGGTTGTCGCCATCGCGCTGGTGGCGCCCGCGTTTCTGCCGTACCGCGAGCTGCAGCGCCAGCAGGGCTTCGGGCGATCGCTCGACGAGGCCGTGCGCTATTCGGCGAACTGGAGCGCCTACCTCGCCAGCTCGGCGTATGCGCACGCCTGGATGCTCGATTACCTGCCGAGGTGGAGCGACGCCGTGTTTCCGGGGTTCGTCGCCGGCGTGTTCGGACTCGCCGGACTGTGGGTCGCGCGGCGTGTGCAGGGAGGGGAGCTCGTCGTCATCTACGGCGGGCTCGCGGCGATCGCATTCTGGGCGTCCTTCGGCCCGTCGGCGGGTCTCTATTCCGTTCTGTACTCCACGCTTCCGATGTTCGCCTGGCTGCGCGCGCCGTCCAGGTTCGGCGTCGTGGTCTGCTTCGCGCTGTCGGTCCTGGCGGGCGTCGCGGTCTCCACGATGCTTCGCGGGATGCGTGACGGACGCCGCGCCGGCTTCGCGGCCGCGGGCCTCGCGGCCGTTGCCGCCGCGGAACTGATCGTGCCGCTCAGGATACCGGTGGTGCCGCCGGTCGAGAACGTGTACCGGATGCTGGCGGTCTCGCCACGCGGGCCCGTCATCGAGATGCCGTTCTATTACCCGGAGGTCGGGTTGTTCCAGCACGCGAAGTACATGCTGGCGTCGACATCCCACTGGATGCCGCTCGTGAACGGCTACAGCGATTTCATCCCGCCTGATTTCACCGAGCACGTCCTGACGATTGCGCCGTTTCCGAGCCGCGACGCCTTCAAGCTGCTCGAACCGGGCCGTGTCCGGTACGCCGTCTTTCACATGTACGGGTACAACACCGAGAACCGCAACGACGTGCTCGCGCGCCTGAAGCAGTTCGAACAGTACCTTCGACCGCTCTACATGGACGAGGGGACGCGCCTGTACGAGATCGTCGGCTTCCCACCGTAACCGTGGCCTCATCCAGCGCGAACGGCAGGCCGGCGCTGTGGCGCGTGGTGCTGCTCTACGCGGCAACTACGATCGTCCTCGCGTTTCCGCTGTCCGTCAGGCCGGCGGACCACGTCATGTCCGCGGCGCCGGACACGGACCTGTTCCTGTGGACGCTGTCGTGGGACGTCCACGCGCTGGCGCGGCAGCCGTCCTCGGTGTTCGACGCCAACATCTTCCACCCCGAGCGGCGCACGCTCGCGTACTCGGAAAATCTGCTGGGCAGCGCACCGCTGGCGGCGCCGGTCATCTGGATCACGGGCAACCCGGTCCTCGCGATGAACCTCGTGGTGCTGCTCGCCACGGTGCTCTGCGGCGTCGGCGCGTACCTCCTGGCGTCGCCGCCTCGGTATCGGGAGCGTGCGGCGCCGTGCTGTGCGGCCTGATCTTCGCGTTCTCGCCACCGCGCTTCCTGCGGCTGGATCAGTTCCATCTCGCGACAATCCAGTGGATCCCGTTCGGCCTGGCGTCGCTCCACGCGTACCTGGAGTCGGGCCGGCGCCGCGACGCGGCGCTGACCGCGGTCTTCTTCACCCTGCAGGCTCTTTCGAGCGGCCACGGCGCCGTGTTTCTGCTGCTCGCGATGCTCGTCGTCATCGTGTGCCGGCTCGTGCTCCGCGGGCCGCGGGCGTTTCCGGTCGAGGACGGCCGATCTGGGTGTTGCCGCGGCGCTGCTCGTTCCTGCCGCGCTCGCGCTGTGGCCGTACCGCGCGGTGCAGCAGGAGATGGGCCTCAGGCGGTCGCTCGAGGATTGGTCGGTGCCGTGGGCGAGCTTCCTGGCCTCGTCATCGCACGCGGACACGTGGCTGCTGTCGCTCGTGCCATCGTGGCGGATCAACGACGTGATGGGGCCGCATCTGTTTCCCGGCGTGCTGCCGATTGCCTTGGCGGCGGCAGCGTTTCTTGCCGGCAGGGCAAAGGGCAGAGGGCAAAGGGCAGGGCAGGGCGGGCGGAGGATTGTTGCCGGACTGCTCGAACTGGCGGCGGTTGGGGCGCTTGCGGTCGGCGTCTACGTGGCATTGACCGATGCGAGGCGGATCAAGATCGGCGAGGTCACGGTCATGACGATCCGTCAGCCCTGGCGCGCATGGATCGTGGCGGTGCTGGCGATCGCGGTGCGGGTGGCGATCGCGCCGCGCGTACCGCAATTACTCGTCTGGCTGGGCGCAGCGCGCGACCATTTGTCGGGCTGGCGGGTGGCGCATCGCGACGATCCGCGCGTGGCGTATTCGGCCGTCACGGCGCTGAGCCTGTGGCTCGCCGTTGGACTGCCGATCGGATTGTGGCCGATCGTCTACTGGCTGCCGGGATTGAACTTCATTCGCGCGCCCTCGCGGTTCACGTTGCTGACGGTCCTCGGCCTGGCCGTCCTGGCGGGAATGGGCTTCGAACGTCTCGTTTCAGGACTGACGCCGCGCGGACGGCGCATGGCCGCTCTCGCTGCCGGCGTGCTGCTCGTCGCGGAGTTCGCGGCCGTGCCGTTCGAGCTCGAACCCTATCGCGTCGAGGTTCCTGCGATCGACCGATGGCTCGCAGACCAGCCTATGCCGTTCGTCGTCGCCGAAGTGCCGGTGGGAAATTCGAGGAACTTCGGGCAGTGGGAGCGGCGCGAGGCCACGTTCATGCTCCATTCGACCGCGCATTGGCAGAAGACGGTGCACGGCTACAGCGGTTTTCGATCGGAGCAGACCCGAGCGCTACTGGCCGAGCTCGCGGAGTTTCCGAGCGAGCAGGGCCTGCAGCATCTCAGCGCACTCGGCGTCACTGACCTCGTGGTCCACACCGACCTCTTTCCCCCCGGGGACTGGCCGGTCGTCGAGCAGCGGATCGCGGGGTTCGCCGGATGGTTGACGCTGAGGCATGTCGAGGGCGACGGCCGCGTTTACGCGATTCGCGGGCCGCGCTGATCGCACACGTCAGACCGTCGCAATCGCCGGGTCTGCCAGCTCCGAGGGCGTGCCGGACAGCGCCGATTCGATTTCCGCGTGGCGGACAAGGGCGGCAAACGGCGTTTCGAAGTATTCGACGAACGTTTTCGACGGGTGATCGACTTTCAGCCGGTACGGGCCGGTGGGTGTCACCGCCGTCAACTCGATCCGGACACTTGTATAGGGTCCGAGATTGAAGAAGCTGACCATGCACGTCGGAACAGCAAGCCGGGTACCTGCCTGCGCCTGCACGGTTGTTCGCTCCGCGGCCGGAGGCTGCATCGCGGACGGCTGACGAACTGCTGACCCCGATCACAATTACCGTCGAGGCTCTCGGGTTAGAATTTGTGTCCATGGTCACTCGCATACTTGCCGTCGTCTCGGCGATCCTCGCCGCGCTCGTTATTCACCAGTACAGCCAGATCGGGCAGCTTCGCGCCGAAGCGGTCAGCGCGGAGGAACGGGGCGAAGGGCGCGCCCGCATGCTGGTCGTCGATTCGCTGAGCAAGCAAGGCGACGAAATTCAGCGCACGATCTCCTGGCTCAACGACTTCTATAAGTCGGCCGACGGCCTCCAGCGTGCCGACGGGCTCTGGCTCCACGACCGCCCGGATTGGGAAGGCGTCAGCGTCTGGGTGTTCTCCGTTTATCTGCCGCAGCGCCTGAAGGGCGATACCGAGGATCAGGCCAGAAAGGCCGTCGTCGACGCCATCAAGCAAACCGAAGAGTGGCAGGTTAAGCACCGCGGGTAATCACCCAAAGCCAGTTCTCAAATCCCAAACTGGTCAATATTTGTCAAAGAACGTCTGACGCGCCTGACACAAAGCGTCATATGTTCGACCACTGGATTTCATAACCCTTTTAATCACGCCATTTGCGATTGCCCGTCAATCGGGCACGGGTCCTGCAGAATTGGCGGCCGGGGGAGGGTTTGGCAGTGAGGACTCGACAAACCGCAGGATTCGCCGTCATCGACCTACTGTTCGTCTGCGGGATCATCGGAATCCTGTCAGGCATTGCACTTCCGCGTTTGATGGTGGCCCGGGGCGCTGCGCAGTCGGCGTCGGCCGTCGCGTCGATGCGCGTAATTGGAAGCTCCCAGGTGGCCTTCGCGATTACGTGCGGCAGCGGCTTCTACGCGCCGAGCCTCACGCAGCTCGCCAAGCCCCCGATCGGCACCAACGACGGGTTCGTCGAGCAGGATCTGGGTTCGGCCGACACCGTTGTCAAGAGCGCCTATACGATCCAGATGTCATCGACGCCGTTTGGCGGCGCACCCGACACGTGCAACGCGCTCGGTCCCGGCGCGACGGGGCAGGCGTTCAAGGCGGCAGCGGACCCGCTCGACATCGCCAACAACGTGCGGTATTTCGCCGTCAACGCCGGCAACGCGATCTGGGAAGACCGGTCGTCGCTCTGGGGGACGATGCCGGAATTCGGCGACCCGCCGTCTGGCTTCACCCTCCGCTAGTCGCGTATAATTCCACTGATATGTGGACCAAGATGATGGGCGGGGCCCGTAAAAAGGCCCCGAAAACCATCGCGGTGATCGACCCGGATCGCTGCTTTGGTGCGTTTGCCTGTTCGATTTGCCAAGCCGCCTGCCCGGTCGCCAACTGCATCGTCGAAGAGCCCGACCGCGACGGTCGGATGGTGTGCGCGGTGCGCGCCGACCTCTGCATTGGCTGCGGGTTGTGCGTGACGCTCGGCAATCCGACGGCGCCTCAGCAGCGCGAATTCGGATGCCCGGCGGACTACGACGCCATCAACATGATGCCGTTTGAGGACGTCGTGAAGATGTTGACGGCCGAACCTGCGGCGGGCGCTACTCAACCGTAGCGTCCGGCTTAGCCGGGCGTGCATCGGTCGGCCGGACCGCCGCTACGTCCTTTTCGCCCCTGCTGCCTGCGCATACCTCGACGGCAGCGCGTGTTCCAGCCGGCTGCCGATGAAGCCCGATGCTTCGCTCAAGGCCGGCAGCGAGACGCCGGTTTCAGCGCGCAGGCCGTTCAACATGTAAATCAGGTCCTCGGTGGCCAGGTTGCCCGCCGCGCCGGGCGCGTACGGACAACCGCCAAGCCCCCCGATTGATGCGTCGAACGTCGCGATGCCGTAGGGAAGCGCCGTCAGGACGTTGGCGAGCGCGGTGCCGCGCGTGTCGTGAAAATGCAGGGCGATCCGATCGGCGGGCAGGCGGCCGAGGACGACCTCGAGCAACTGCGCCACCTGCCCGGGGTGCGCGATGCCTATCGTGTCGCTGACCGCGACCTCGAATACGCCGAGATCGAGCAGGCGCGCGGCGAGCGTCGCCACCGTTTCCGGCGCGACCGTTCCTTCGTATGGGCATCCGAACGCCGTGGACAGATACCCGCGGACGCGCACGCCGGCGGCAATCGCCGCGTCGCACACTGCCTTGTACGTCACGAACGAATCGTCGATTCCCTGGTTGATGTTCTTGCGGCTGAACGTCTCGCTCGACGCTGCAAACACGGCCACTTCCGTGACGCCCGCCCGCTGAGCCCGCTCGAGACCGCTGGCGTTCGGGACCAGTGCCGTGTACCGGGTGCCGCGCCTGCGCGTGATGCCGGCGAACACCTGCTCGGCGTCGCTCATCTGCGGCACCCACTTCGGGCTGACGAACGCCGAAACCTCGATCACGGGCAGGCCCGCCGCACCCAGCCGGTTGACGAGCTCGATCTTGTCGGCCGTCGAGACGCTGGCCCGCTCGTTCTGCAACCCGTCGCGGGGCCCCACTTCCACAACGGTAATCGGACCGGCTGGCTTCACGATTCCAGCTCGACCAGGATCTGCTCCGGCTGGACGATCTCTTTTTCCCTGCAGTGAACCGCCTTCACGACGCCGTCGAACGGAGCGCGCACCGACAGCTCCATCTTCATCGCCTCCACGATCACCATCGTCTCACCGGCCTTCACCGCTTGGCCCGGCGTAGCCATCACCTTGACGATGGTCGCGGGCATGGGAGAGGTCAGCAACTGAACAGCGCCCGGCGTGTGCGGTCCTGCGGCGTGCCGTCCGGCGTCCATCGGCCTGAACACGCGGCCGTTCGAAAACGCCCAGGTGTTTCCCGGCGGTCCGGCCACGTAGACGATCTCGTGCGCGGCTTCTCCGTCGCCGCCAGCCTCGGCGCGGGCGAACGAGTACACGCCGGGCCCCAGTCGTGTTACGCGCGCCATTGGCGGAGGCTTTGCCAGGGATCGGGCCGCGCGGGCGAGGCCTCGACTTGCGATTCGGATTCGTGAACGCCGATGGCAGCCTGAACGTGGACCGGGATCTCTGTCGGGCGCGGAGGCACGAGGGATGCCCCTTCTGCGTCCAGCCAGCCGGTTTCGAGGTCTCCCGCGCCAAAACGCGGATGCTCCAGGATCGCAACGAGGAACTCGATGTTCGTGCGCACACCCAGTATCGGGAACTCGCGCAGCGCGCATACGAGGCGCCTGATGGCCTCCTCGCGCGTCGTGCTCGTCGCGATGACCTTGGCGAGCAGCGGATCGTAGTGGAGCGGAACGTCGCTGCCTTCCTCGACGCCAGAGTCCACGCGGATACCCGGCATGCGCGGCTCCCGGTAGAGCAGGATGCGCCCGGCCTGCGGCAGGAAGCCGCGCGCAGGATCCTCTGCGTAAACCCGCGCCTCGATCGCATGGCCTCGCTGCGTGACGCTCGACGAGGACCACGGCAGCGGCTCGTTCGAGGCGACGAGCAGCTGCGCGCGCACGAGGTCCACGCCGGTCACCTGTTCGGTCACCCCGTGTTCGACCTGCAGCCGCGTGTTCATCTCGAGGTAATAGAAGCGTTCGGCTCCGCGGCCGGCGGACGCGTCAACGAGAAACTCGACCGTCCCCGCGTTGCGGTAGCTGGACGCTCGCGCCGCGCGAACCGCGGCCTCCGTCATCCGCGAACGCAGTCGCGCGTTGGCCACGGGCGACGGGCTTTCTTCGATGACTTTTTGGTGCCGCCGCTGCACCGAACACTCACGCTCGAACAGGTGCGCCACGTTGCCGTGGTTGTCGGCGAACACCTGGACCTCGACGTGACGCGGCCGGGGGATGAGCCGCTCGACGTAAAGGGTCCCGTCACCGAACGCCGCGATCGCCTCCCGGCGCGCCGCCTGGACGGCTTCGGCGACGTTGCCGCCCGGCTCGACCTGGCGCATGCCCTTGCCTCCACCGCCAGCCGACGCCTTGACCAGAATCGGCAATCCGACGCGGTCCACGGCCGCGGCGATACCGCTGTCCGATTGATCCCTCGGCGTCTCGCCGGGCACGATGGGCACACCTGCCGTCTCCATCAGGCGCCGCGCCGCGATTTTCGACCCCATCTGCGCCAGCACGCTCGCGGGAGGCCCGATGAACACGATGCCGGCTTTTTCGCACGCCGAGGCGAACGCCGGGTTCTGTGACAGGAATCCGTAACCGGGATGCACGGCGTCAGCGCCGCTCCGGCGGGCGGCGTCGATCAGGCGTTCGATCGACAGGTAACTCTCCAGCGCCGGCGCCGCTCCGATATGCACGGAGCGATCGGCCGCGGCGACGTGCGGCGCACGGACATCCGCGTCCGAGTACACCGCGACCGTTTCAACGCCCGAGCTCGCGGCATGCGTGGACGATACGCAGGGCAATCTCGCCGCGGTTGGCGATGAGGACGCGCTTGATCATCGGGACCAGCGCGGCGGCCGTTTGCCGAGAAACGCGCGCAATCCTTCCTGGCCCTCCGCGGACCTCCGGCGGGCTGCGATGGCGTCAGCGGTGAACGTGGCCGCTTCGTCCGGATCGATGTCGGCCACGGTGCGGATCAAACTCTTGGCGGCAGCGATGGCCTCCGGCCCCCCCGTCGCCAGTTCGGCCAGGTACCCGTCGACCGTTGCATCGAGATCCGCCGCGGGCACGACCGCGTGAACCAGGCCGATCTCGCACGCGCGCCTGGCTGGGAAGCGCGCACCTGTCAGGAACAGCTCGCGCGCGGCCGACTGGCCGATCTTCTGCAGCACGAAGAACGACACGACGGCCGGGATGAGCCCCAGTTTCACCTCGGTGAACCCGAACCGGGCGTCCGCCGCGGCCACGACGATGTCGCAGACCGCGGCGAGTCCGGCGCCTCCGCCCATCGCGGCGCCGTGCACACGGCCGACGACCGGTACGGGCAGGCTGTTGATGGCGCCGAACATCCCGGCCAGGGCCCGCGCGTCGCGGACATTCTCTTCGTCTGAATACGAAACGGTCTGTGCCATCCACGCGGCGTCGCCACCGGCGCAGAACGCCTTGCCCGCGCCCGACAACACCACCGCGCGCAGCTGGCCCGCGCTCGCCGCAACATGCGCCGCCCAGTCCGCGATTTCGCCGATCATCCCGGCGTTGAACGCGTTGCGAACCTCAGGGCGATTGAGCGTCATGTACTCAATCGCAGCGTCTCGTCGTGTGCTCAGGTACCGGTACGGCATAAAGCCTACCGAACCACAAAGATCACGAAGACCACGAAGCTTTCAAAGAGACTTTGTGATCTTTGTGAGCTTTGTGGTTCACATTCTGAATACTCCGAACTTTGGTTCGGGAATCGGCGCGTTGAACGCTGCGGACAACCCCAGCGCCAGGGCGTGGCGGGTGTCCACCGGGTCGAGGATCCCGTCGTCCCACAGGCGTGCGGTGGAGTAGTAGGGCGAGCCCTCGTGCTCGTATTTTTCCAGAATCGGCGCCCGGATCGCCTGCTCGTCCTCGGCGGACAGTGTCGCGCCGTCGCGCGCGAGCTGCTCGCGCTTGATGGTCGTCAGCACCCCCGCCGCCTGTTCTCCGCCCATGACCGAGATGCGCGCGTTCGGCCACATCCACAGGAGACGCGGGTCGTAGGCCCGGCCGCACATCCCGTAGTTGCCCGCACCGAAGGACCCGCCGATCACGACCGTGAACTTCGGCACGACGGAGTTGGCCACCGCATGAACCATTTTCGCGCCGTCCCGGGCGATTCCCGCGCGCTCGTACTGGCGGCCGACGATGAAGCCGGTGATGTTCTGGAGGAACACGAGCGGGATGCCGCGGAGGTTGCACATCTCGATGAAATGCGTCGCCTTGAGCGCCGATTCGGAGAAGAGGACGCCGTTGTTCGCGACGATCCCGATCAAAAACCCGTGGAGCCGGGCGAAGCCGGTGACGAGCGTGGCGCCGTAGCGGGCCTTGAACTCGTCGAACCGCGAGCCGTCGACGAGCCGCGCGATGACCTCGTGGACGTCGTATGGCTTGCGCGTGTCCGCGTTGACAATGCCGTAGAGCTCGGATGGGTCGTATCGGGGATCGTCGGGCGCGGTCATGTCGGCGGGCAGATGCTTGGCCGTGTTGAGCGTCGACACCACCGTCCGGCAAATCGACAGCGCGTGCGCATCGTCTTCCGCAAAGTAGTCGGCGACGCCGGAGAGGCGGGTGTGGACGTCGGCCCCGCCCAGTTCTTCGGCCGTGACTTCTTCGCCCGTCGCCGCCTTCACGAGCGGAGGACCGGCCAGAAAGATCGTCCCCGTACCGTTGACGATGATTGTTTCGTCCGACATCGCCGGCACATACGCGCCGCCTGCGGTGCACGAGCCCATGACCACGGCGATCTGCGGGATTCGTTCGGCCGACATCCGGGCCTGGTTGAAGAAGATTCGCCCGAAGTGCTCGCGATCGGGGAAGACCTCCGCCTGGAGCGGCAGGAAGGCTCCGCCGGAGTCGACGAGGTAGACGCACGGCAAGCGATTTTCGAGCGCCACCTGCTGCGCGCGGAGGTGCTTTTTGACCGTGATTGGGAAATAGGTCCCGCCCTTCACCGTCGCGTCGTTGCCGACGATCAGGACTTCGCGTCCGGACACGCGGGCGATGCCCGTCACAAGGCCGGCCGACGGCGCCTCGTCGTCGTACATGCCGTTGGCAGCGAGCGCGGACAGCTCGAGCAGCGGCGAGCCCGGGTCGATGAGGCGTTCGATCCGCTCGCGAACCGGCAGCTTGCCCTGCTGACGATGGCGCTCGAGGTACTTGGGGCCCCCGCCAAGCCGCGCCGTCTTCGTCCGCTCGCGCAGCTCGGCCACGAGCCGCTGCATCTGATCGCGGTTCGCGGTGAACACCGCGTCCGACGGATCGATGTGCGTGTCGATGACTACCATCCGCAGCAGTCGGTCTTGTAGCCGCAGGCCGGACAGCGCCAGACGGCGTGCATGCGGTACATCTCCGCGCCGCAGCGATCGCAGGGCATCTTGTCGTCGTATGCGGCTGTGGTGGTGGTCTTGAGCGGCGTGATGGGTTTGACGGGAGGCGTGCGCGCGGGCTCCGACATGCCGGAATTATAGAGATAATAGCGCAGTGAAGCGAACGCGCGCTCTGTTGCGCCTCGTGGGCCTCTCGGCGTGGCGCGGACTGCTGGGCTTCACCGAGGGCGACAACCTGACCTACGCGGCGTCGGTCGCGTACTACGCCCTGCTCTCGCTTTTTCCATGTCTCCTGCTGGCGTTCGCCGTCCTTGCACGCCTGACGGCCGACGAGGCCAGCCGGAATACCGTGCTCATCTTCGTGATTCAGTATTTCCCCAAGCGGTTCGATTTCATCGCGGCGCAGCTCGACGCCGTCCGCGAGGGAGGATTGACCCTCGGCGTGGCAGGAACGCTCGGTCTGCTGTGGGGCGCGCTCGGCGTGTTTGGCGCCATCACGACCGCCGTCAACTACGCCTGGGGTCTCCAGCATGCGCCGCCGCGCTCGTTCTGGATGCACAAGCTGACGTCGTTCGTGATGCTGATGGTCGCCGGCGCGACGCTGCTGATCGCGGTGCTCCTTGTCAGCGCCTCGCACATGGTCGGCGCGAGCTGGTTCGCGGGCGTGCTGAGCCGCTTTCCGGGCCTCTATGTATTGCGAGGCCTGGCCATCCGCAACGCGACGACCCTTCTGTTCATCCTCGTGGTCGGCTTCGTGTATTACTTCATTCCGAATACGAAGGTGCGGTTCCGGGACGTCTGGATTGGCGCCGTCGTGACGGGTCTTCTCTGGAAAGGCGTGCTCGAGGCGTTTTCCTGGTATGCCGGCGACATGTCTCGCTACACGAGAATCAACGGATCGGTCGGAGTCTTCGTGGTCTTTCTGGTGTGGATCTACGTGCAGGCGGTGATCCTGCTGTACGGTGTCGAGTTCACCGCAGCGTACGCGCGGCTACGGCGCGAACAATTGCTGCAGTGAACATCGGCACGTCGTCGGGCTTGCGCGACGTGATGAGGTTGCCGTCCTCGACCACCGGCTTGTCCACATACAGGCCGCCGGCGTTCTTCACGTCGATCGCGATCGACGGCCAGCAGGTGAGCGTCCGTCCGCGCAGTGCGTTGGCCGAGATCAGCAACTGCGGGCCATGGCAGATGGCGGCCACCGGCTTTCCAGCCTCCATGGCGTCGCGCGTAAGGTCGACCATGGCGTGGCGCATGCGCATCTTGTCGGGCGCGTAGCCGCCGGGAATCACGAGGGCGTCGAAATCCTTCATGCGGGCGGCTCCGGCCGCGAGCTCGGAGGTGACCACCGTGTCGCCGCGCTTGCCGCGGTACTCGGCCCCGGCGACCGGCCCGACCATCACGACCGTAGCGCCGGCGGCGGCGAGCGCGTCGCGCGGGCCCGCGAGCTCGCTGTCTTCGAATTCCTGTTCGACCAGAATCGCGATCCGCTTGCCCGAGAGCACGCCGGCGTCAGACATGGGTGGATTCTACAGTGTCATAATCGTTCTGTGAATCGCCTCGCCAACGAACACAGCCCGTATCTGCTGCAGCACGCCGAGAATCCGGTTGACTGGTTCCCCTGGGGAGATGAGGCGTTCGCGCGCGCACGGCAGGAGCGCAAGCCGATTTTTCTGTCCATCGGCTACTCGACGTGCCACTGGTGCCACGTGATGGCGCACGAGTCGTTCGAGAATCCGGCGGTCGCCGCGGTGCTGAACGAGCAGTTCGTTCCGATCAAGGTCGATCGGGAGGAGCGGCCGGACGTCGATCGCGTGTACATGACGTTCGTGCAGGCGACAACAGGTTCCGGAGGCTGGCCGATGAGCGTCTGGCTGACTCCCGACCTGAAGCCGTTTTACGGCGGCACGTACTTCCCGCCGGAGTCGCGCTGGGGCCGGCCCGGGTTCGTCGATATCCTCGCCGAGATCGCGCGCGTGTGGGACAGCGAACACGAAAAGGTCCAGGGATCAGCCGATGCGCTGACCGCGCAGCTGCGCGGTGTCGAGCAAGGCGCGCCTTCCGCCGATCTGCCCGGCACGCGCGCGCTCGAACAGACGGCGGCATCGTTCCGCGAGGCGTTCGACCGCGTGAACGGCGGGTTCGGCACCGCGCCGAAGTTTCCGCGCCCCTGCGAGCTGTTGTTCCTGTTCCGCGAGCACGCGCGCAGCGGCAACACCGACGCCCGTGACATCGCGCTGGCGACTCTCGGCGCGATGGCCGCTGGTGGCATGCGCGATCACATCGGCGGGGGATTCCACCGCTATTCGGTGGACGGGGCGTGGCGCGTGCCCCATTTCGAAAAGATGCTGTACGACCAGGCGCAGCTCGTGCTCGCGTTCCTCGAAGGGGCGCAAGTATCAGGAGACCGGTATTACGCGGACGTGGCGGAGGACACGCTCAGGTATGTGCTTCGCCAGATGACCGACGAGGCCGGCGGCTTCTATTCCGCCGAGGACGCCGACAGCCTGCCGCCCGAGGACGTGGGCAAGGCCGGCGCCCACGCGATGGAGGGCGCGTTCTATCTGTGGCGCGCGAGCGAGCTGGCGCCGATCGTCGGCGAGGACGAGCCGATTGTGCGCCGGCGATTCGGGATCGAGGAGAACGGCAACGCGCCTGCCGATCCGCACGGCGAGTTCACGGGCAAGAACCTGGTGTATCTCGCGCGATCGGTCGAAGAGATCGCCAACGATCTTCAGAAGAGCCAGGCCGAGGTGAGCGCCGCGCTCGACCGCGCGAGGCTGCGCCTGTTCGAGCACCGTGTCACGCGGCCGCGCCCGTACCTGGACGACAAGGTGCTGACGGCGTGGAACGGGCTGATGATCGCCGCGTTCGCGCGGGCGGCACGCGTGATCGGCTCGTACGGCCAGGACGGGTCCGCATATCTCGCCGCCGCGCGGCGGGCGGCATCGTTCGTTCGCGACCGCATGTGGAACCCTGAAACGGGCACGCTGCTGCGGCGCTATCGCCGGGGAGAGGCGAGTATCGAGGCCTACGCGGAGGACTACGCGTACTTAATCTTCGGGATCCTCGAGCTGTTCCAGGCGGATCCGGATCCGGCGTGGCTCGAGTGGGCCGAGGTGCTCGAACGCCGCCAGGACCAGCTGTTCTGGGACGATGTGTCGGGCGGGTGGTACAGCACGACGGGCAAGGATGCGGCGGTCCTGCTGCGTATGAAGGAGGACTACGACGGCGCGGAGCCGACGGCCAGCTCGGTATCAGTCCTCAACCTGCTCGTCCTCTCGCATCTGCTCGAGGAGCCGCGGTGGGCCGATCGGATCGAGCGGACGTTCAAGTACTTCGCATCGCGGCTCGAGCAGATGGGCCGCGGCGTGCCGATGATGGCGTCCGCGCTGTCCGCGCAGCTGTCGGGCATGCGGCAGATCGTGATCGTCGGCGACGAATCAGCGGACGGTGAGTTGTCCCGGCGGGCGGGGCAACAGTACCTGCCGTTTGCGGTGTATCTGAACCTGTCGCGGGGGCGGCAGGAGGCGCTGGCGTCGAAGCTGCCGTTCATCGCGTCGATGACGCCGGTTGCCGGCTCGCCGGCTGCCTACGTCTGCCGGCATTTCACCTGCCAGGCGCCGGTTACCGCCGTCGCCGATTTGGAACGCGCGCTGGGCGCATAGTCGTTTCACACGTAGCGGCCGGCTTCACTCGGCCGTCGCCGTCCGCCTGAAGGCGGACGCTACGCATTTCTCGAGGTTAAATGACGATTCAGGTTGAAATCTGGCTTCGCGGGACCACCGAAGCCGCCACCGAAACCATCGAAGGCATCGCACGCGAGCCGGACGCCTGGGTGGACGACGATGTGCGGGCGGTGCTCGAGGGGATGCTGCACGCGATGGACCGCCTGAAGAACCCGGGCCAGGCCAGGCGCGTCGCCGCGCTGCGTGGCTTCAGCTGGATCGTCAACCCCTACGAGGGTGGCATGCTGATCGCCCTCGAGATGACGCTCGGCGCGGCGGTCGCTGGTCCGTTCGCTATCGAGAAGGCGAAGCTCGAGGCGATGATCGAGCGTGTGATGGCGGCGCCGCCTTCAGCCGTCGCGTCAGGCACCGTCCACTAATGCGGGTGGCGAACGTCGGCGTCCCATCCCGACGGTTTGTCGACGGGCATGATCTTCATGAACGCTTCGACACCGTGGATCTGGCCGCCGTACACCTTGAAGGCTTCCCACACCATCAGCCCGTTGCCGCCGCCGTATCGCCCGCCCGCCGGCCCGAAGTTCATTCGAAGCAGCGTGATGCCGAGCTCTTCGTCCACGGCCACGACGCGATAGCTCAGGCCGGGGTGCTTCGTAATCTCCTGGCCCTTGATGTCCTCGCAGGACGGCGGACGAAGCGTGCAGCCCTTGCCGGCCATCAGCCGCCCGTTCTCGAACCGATACGCGTCGGCTGCGAAGGGCGCGTTCACCGCGACGAAGCTGCCAGTCTCGAGGCCCGCAGGGTAGAACTCCGCCAGCTTGATCGCCTCGGCGCGTGAGCTTCGCGCCGCTGCGTCGACGGGTTTCAGCATGGCGGCGTTTGGCGTCTGCAGCCCGTCGACCGCGAAAATGGCGCCCTCTTTCTGGCTTCGCGTGACCTGCGTCTCGACTTCGGCGATCTTTCTGTCGACCACCTTCAGCCGCAGCATCAGCATGACGGGCGAGCCCGCCTCTTCGACCACAACCTGCGACGCGGCGACGCCTTGCGCCGTGTCGAGGATGTCGAGGCGGTACGGGCGGATCTTCGACGCCTGCTTCCACAGCCCTTCGCCGAGCTTCATGTCCACGGTGTCTTCAGTGAACCGGATATTGGCGGCGAGCGGCAGGGCGCCCGGCGTGTGCGCCACCATTGCGGTCAGGTACTGCGTGATAAATCCGCGGAGGCATTCGCGATCGCAGTCAGCTGCCGCCGCGCGCGCACCGGCGCCTGCAGAATTGCGAACCGGTCCCGTCAGTACCATTTCGCCGCCCGGCTCGTTCTCGCGGCCTTCTCGCACCCACTTGAACTTCATGACGTTGCCGGTGATCGTGCCCTTCATGAAGTTGCGGCCCGGACCGGTCGCCTGGATCGACGCGTACGGCGTGTCGATGTGGTGGATGTAAAAGCTGATGTTGCTGCCGTCGAGCACGCCGTCCTCGATGAGGAAAATGCCGTCAGGATCGTCGCAGGGACCGCAGATGACGCCCGAGATCTTGTTGTCGCGAACCTTCAGTGTCACGTTCTGCTGCGCCACGCGGCCGACCGCGATCCAGCGGCCCTCGATGTCTTCGGGTTTCGGCACGGCGACAGTCCTTGCCGCGGCCTCGCGTTTGCCGAGGACGCGCTTCAGGACCATGCTCGCGGGGCTTCCTGTGTTGCCTTCGCGGTGGCTCCGCAGCGTGAGCTCCGTGCCCGACAGCGTCGCAGACACCTGATCCCGCGGGCCGTTCTCGCGATCGACGACGAACGTGGCGTGCTGCGCGTCCGCGATCCGTCCGTCGGCGATTCGAAACACCGTCGTCGAGTCGTCGCAGGGGCCGCAGACGATGCCGAGGAAGGTGTTTCCCTGCACCCTGAAGACGAAGGTCTGGGCCGCGGGTCCGCTGCCCGACGACCACGTCCCCGCTATGCCGTCGGCGGCCAGCAGCGGCGCGCCACCGGCCACCAGGGCCACGAACGCGACCGACGGAGAGAGCAAACGGTTCATGGCGTCGCCTTTCCGCTGAGATGAGGAACATCTTTTTCGTTTTCGAGGCACGCGTATTCGAGCAGGTCGGTATCGAGTGCAATATGCTGGTTGAGCGTCACCGTCCACGGCCGCGTGTAGGCTCCGGGATCGTCCACGGTGAACTCGACCGCGAGGCGTCCGTACGACGGCCGCCGGATCCGTTCGGTGAGCCGGGCGCGAACGGTGAGCGGGCTACCGGCGAAATCGGCCCACAGCCCGTCGCGCAAGCCCGAGGTCCGGACCACCAGCGTGTCGCCGTCCCATGTCGCCGACGAGTAGCCGCTCCACGAAGGCTGCTGGTCGGCGGGCAGCGCGCGACCGTCCGTGAAGATCTGCCGGAACTCCATGTTCCGCTCGTGAAGAATCACGAGGAGTCCCGGCAGCTGGATGATCTTCTTCGGGAGCGGGTGGCCCATCGCCTGCAGCGGGCCCAGGGGGAGACAGCGCGCGTCGGGGTTGTCCTTGCCGAAGTCGGCCTTGCGCTTCGCGGTCAGATCCGCCGCCCACGGCTGATAGGGCGGCGCACCGGTCATGCCATGGACGATGTCGAAGAACGGCGTCTTTGGCGGCCCGGCGGCGTCGAGCCCTTCGGCGCGATTGGGATCGAACCCGTCGTTTTCCCAGATGCCGGAGAAATCAGGCTTGCCGTCCGCCGTCCGTGGCGCGGGCGCCGACAGGTTCGGTTTGCCGTCGGGAGTTCGCGGCACTCCAGCCGTCGGATGTTTCAGCCACTGGGCGGCAAGCGGGGAGGAGCCGAGGCCCCATGCCAGGACAACGAAGCCGAGCACGAACGCCGCGGATCGGGACCGGCGATGCATCGCGAGTATCTTCACCTCGATGCCCGTGTGAACACGATCAAAAAGGAGTCAATACTTTTGACTACATAGCCACAGAGGCATGCTCTCAACGAAGAACTCTCTGTGTCCTCTGTGCCTCCGTGGCTACGTCCGTGCCGCCCGCCTATGACACTGGTTCAATTCGCAGGACCGCGCCTTCTTCCATGTCGGTGACGACGTAGAGGAGGCCGTCGGGCCCCTGCTTGACGTCGCGGATGCGCTGCCGCAACTCGACCAGCAGCGACTCGCGCCGCAATTCTTCCCACTTCTCGTTGAAGAGAATCCGTTCGAGGTGGCCGGTGCCGGGAATCTCGCCCGTGCGGAGACCGCCGACGAAGACGTCGCCTTTCCATTTCGGGAACCGGTCGCCGGTGTAGAACGCCATTCCCGACACGGCGATCGACGGCATCCAGTAGACGATCGGCGGCTCGAAGCCGGCGTGGCCCGGCCGCTCGTTCTGCCAGGGCCCCGGATAGCTGCGGCCGTAGCTCACCGTCGGCCAGCCGTAGTTGGCGCCGGGCTTGAGGATGTTGATCTCGTCGCCGCCGTTCGGCCCGTTCTCGTTGAGCCACATGTCACCGGTGGCCGGGTTCAGCGCGAGGCCGAGCGAACTGCGGTGGCCCAGCGTGTACACCTCGGGCCTGTGTCCGGCTTTTCCCACGAACGGGTTGTCGCCCGGCACCGTGCCGTCGTCCTTGATGCGCAGCACCTTGCCGGCCTGGCTGTTCGGATCCTGCGCGCCGTTGCCGGCGGTCGTCACGTAGAGCATGCCGTCGCGGCCGAACGCGATGCGCGCGACGCCCGTGCCTTCGTTCAGCACGAACACGTCCTTCGTCTCGGTGAGCGCGCTTCCGTCCCATTTGCCGCGCGCGATCGCCGTCGTCTCCCGTTTGTCGTCGATCGGCTTCGTGTAACAGAGGTAAACGAGCTTGTTCTGTGCGAATTGCGGATGGAGAACGACGTCCATGAAGCCGTGGACGGCTCCGGGGTCGCCTGAGATCCCGCGCATCCGTCCGACGGGAACGCCCGCGATCGGCTTCGGATCGAGCACGCCTTTGCGGATGATTCGCAGCCGGGCGGCTCGTTCGGTCACGAGCATGTCGCCGTCCGGCAGAAACGCGACGGTCCACGGAAACGACAGCGCCCTGGTCACCGCGACGACGCGGATTCGCTGTCCCTCGGCGGTGTCGAATTCGACAGGTTTCTCGGGGAGCTTCTTGCCCCAGAGGCCGCGCGGGGCGACGGGGATCCCGAACCCCGGCATCATCTCCACCTTCTGTTGACCGAATCCGATTTGCGAGCCGGCCGCCGCCGCCAGCACAACACCGATCGAGCCGACCAACAGTCTTCTCATACTTACTGACCTCCCGATAATCAGAAGTAGTGCAGACCTTCAGGTCTGCCGTGGTTGGCAGGCCTGAAGGCCTGCACTACGACTGGTTTCTATTTCTATCTCGCGAGCGGATTAGGCCGGACCTGGAACTTCACGACCTTGCCTTTCGTGCCCTTTCCGCCTTCGATGTGCCACACGAAGTGGGTGCCGTAGTTCGCATACAGCGCGCGCCCCTTCCATCCGGCGTTCGCATCGTCGATGCGGCCGTCCATGCCGCGCGAGTAGAAGCCCAGCGGATACGGCACGCGCAGCGTCGTCCATTCTCTCGTCTGCGGGTTGAGCGCCAGCAACGCATCCGAGTTCGATCCGGTCGCGAACGGCGTATCCGCGCCGAAGCCCGAGATGTTCTTCTGATCCACCCAGTTGTAATAGTGGAAGTCCGCCGGGATCTGCGTGCCCTTCAGCTTCGGCCCGGTCGTCTGGTACAGCGACCAGCCTTCGCGGCACTGGCTGCCGTCGATTTTCGCGGGCCCGTTCAGGTCCTTGCACTTGCGCACGTCGAAGCTGGCGAGATGGCTGCTGGCCGCGAGCGCCGTCCAGACGACGCCGTGGCTGTCTACGTCCACGCCGCGCGGATCGAAGCCGGGCTCCGGCACCTTGAAGACCTGCGCCTTGCAGGACGACGGCGGGTTGGCGCCGCGCTGCAACCGGACGAGGAAGCCGGGGTACTGCTCGCTGACGCCCCAGATTGAATCGTCCACGGGGCTCGGGATCACGGCGTACAAGCTGTAGCTGACCATCGTGTCGAGCTTCGGCGTCGAAGGGCGCAGCCGCGCCGCGCCGGCCCCGCCGCCGCCGGCCGCCGTGTCGCCCTGATAGAGCGCCGAGCCGCTGGCGTCGGCCACGTTCCACGGCCGCGTGATCTTGCCGTCGCCGTTCGTGTCGAGCACCTGGCCGCACCAGCCGCCGGCCTTCTGCTCGTCCTTCGTCTGGTCGTACACCTTGGTGTCGATCCAGCCGAACATCGGGCCGACCAGCTCGTTGAAGTACACGGTTTCGTCGGCGTCGTTGTCGAACTGCAGGTGATGCGTCGAGTAGCACGTGTCGATCAGCGTGAACTTCTTCGTCTGCGGGTCGTAGTACGACGCCTGGCGCCCGCTGCTCTGCAGCGGAAACCAGTCGGCGAACTTGTTCGTGGCGCTGTTGCACCACGACGGATCCTGGTTGCTGCGGATCTTCGACGTCATCCAGACGCGGCCCTTGCTGTCGAGCATCGGGTTGTGGGGATCGGCCGGGTTGTACGGCGGGTTCGCCCACAGATGCTCGTTGCCCCAATGGAGCGAGGGTCGGTTCGGCGCAGGGAAGCGTGACGGCACCTTCTCCCTCGGCTCGCGCGTGGGGATATCCAGCGCGAAGGTCTTGTTCTCGTTCGGATCGAGCACGACGAGCTGGCCGTGTCCGGCCGACACCGCGTACACGTTGCCGCCGGCGTTGACCGTCGGACGGTTCTTGTCGGTCGAGATCTCGTCGTGCATGAACGAGTGGTCGTCGCCGACGTCCCACAGCGTGACGACGATGTTGCGCTCGACGCCTTTCGGGCGAGGCGGCGCGGGCGGGACCTCGCCTTTCGCGATGCGTTCGGTCCACCCGGCGTAGCTCTTGAGGCAGAGCCTTGCCCTGGTTGTTCAGCACGCCGTACATCGACGTGCCGCGGACGCCGGTGCCGAGCCGCCACTCCCAGGCCTCCGCGTGCGTCTTCAGCTCGGGCTTCGCCTTGAGCACGTGGTCGACGGTCCGCGTCTCCTCGTTGCCGAGCTGATGGCAGAAGTTGCAGTCGGACTTGAGCGAGTTGATGTAGTGATTCTGCGTCTGCATCGCCACGCCGATGCCGTTGCCTCGGTCGGCCCGGTGCCGGGAAAATCTCCGGCTGCGGGCGGCTCGAGCAGCGACAGCCAGTAGTTGCCCGGGTAGACCTTGGCCGCCTCCTGCGGTGTCTTCGCGAGCGTCGCCGTCAGGTTCGAGGTCGGCGACGCCGGGCTTCGCCTGGACCGGCGTCGAATCGACCAGGCCGTACCCGCGCACGAACACGCGGTAGCTGCCGGCCGGCAGCTCGGGCACCATGTACCGGCCCTGATCGTCGGTGACCACGATCTTGATGAAATTCGTGGGCAGATCCTTCGTTTCCGCGATGACCCAGACGCCGGCCTCGGGCCCGGTGCTGCTGCGAACGACCCCTCCGATGAAGCCCTGCGGGGCGGCGCGTTGTGCGAGCAGGGCACTTCCGGAGTCGAGCGCGCAGGCGGATACGACGGCGAGCAGAATCATCTTCTTCATGGCGCCAGATTATATAGAATCCTCAGCATGAAGAACGGTTCTGCCCTTTGTCCCGTGGTCTTTGCCCTGGCGGCGTCCATGTTGGCCGCGGCCGTCCCGTCGGCGAACGCTGAAGTCACCAAAGTCGACGTGATCTCGCGCACCGACATCGGCACCGGCTGGGAACAGGTCGTCGGCCGGCTGCGGTTCGCGGTGGACCCGAAGAACCCGCGCAACGCCGTCATCGCGGACATCGACAAGGCGCCGAGCAACGCGGCGGGCCTCGTCGAGTTCTCCTCGGACTTCGTGCTGCAGCGCCCGATCTCCGGCGGCAACGGCGCGGCCCTCGTCGACGTCGTCAATCGCGGCGGCCCGACCGCGCTGCGGCTGAACAGGTCGGCGCGGCCAGGCGACGCCGCCGACGATGGGTTGTTGCGGAAGATGGGCGTGGTGATCATGGCGGTGGGGTGGGAGTTCGACGTCCCGGCGCGCAACGGCGCTATCCGGATCGAGGTGCCCGTCGCTACCGAGAACGGCGCTGTCATCACAGGCATCGTTCGGGCAACGTTTACGCCGAACAACAAGGAGGCGTCGTTCACGGTCGGCGATCTCGCATCGTATGCGCCGGTGGACGTCGAACGGGGCAGATACGGTGCTCACGGTGCGCGATCGGCTGTCCGATCGGACCGGCCAGCCCGTACCGCGCGACAAATGGAAGCTGGCCGGCAACGTGGTGACGATGACGGGCGGCTTCGAGCCGGGCAGGAACTACGAGATCGCGTATCGCGCGGCGAATCCGCCGGTCAGCGGTCTGGGGCTTGCCGCCGTGCGCGATGCCGCGACGTGGCTCAAGCACACGCCGGACGCGCTCGCACCCGTCAAGTTCGTCTACGCGCTCGGCGTGTCGCAAAGCGGCCGGTTCCTGCGCGACTACCTCTACGAGGGGTTCAACACCGACGAGAAGCAGCGGCAGGTGTTCGACGGCCTGATGGTGCACATCGCCGGCGCATCGCAGCTGGATCTCAATCGCCGGTGGGCGACGCCGACCGGGCTCGGCCAGTACGACGCGACGCTCTTTCCTTTCGCTGACCGGGCGCAGAAGGACGCGGCGAGCGGCGCGACCGACGGCCTGCTCGACAACGACCGCGCGCGGAAGAACCTGCCGAAGATCTTCTACACGAACACCGGCGTGGAGTACTGGGGCGGCGGGCGATCGGCCGCGCTCATTCACACCTCCGCGGACGGCACGACCGACCTGACGATTCCGGCGAACGTCCGCGTGTACTTCTTCGCGGGCAACCAGCATGGGCCGGGCGCGTTCCCGCCGGCGGCCGGCGCGGGGCAGCAGAAGGGCAATCCGACCGACTACTGGTGGAACATGCGCGCGCTCTTCGTGGCGATGGATAAATGGGTGCGGGAGGGCGCGGCGCCGCCGCCGAGCCGGATCCCGCATCTGTCCGACGGGACGCTCACGAAAGCCGCCGACGTGGCGTTTCCCGAGCTGCCGGGCGTGCAGAGTCCAAAGACGCTGACGGCCGGCTCGCGCACGGGAAACCCGTTTGTCGCGGGCGGCGCGGGCGCGGGCTCGCCGCTGCCGCTGCTCGTGCCGCAAGTCGACGCGGACGGCAACGAACGCGCGGGGATCAGGCTGCCGGAGGTCGCGGTGCCGCTGGCAACCTACACCGGCTGGAATTTCCGGAGCGCCGCCACCGGCGGGACGAACCAACTCGTGCCGCTGCTCGGCTCCTACATCCCGCTGGCGCGGACGAAGGCGGAACGCGAAGCGCGCCACGACCCGCGTCCATCTATCGAGGAACGGTACACGTCGCGCCAGCAGTACCTCGACGCGATCAACAAGTCCGCCGCCGCGCTGGTCAAAGAGGGATATCTCCTCGCCGGCGACGTGCCGAGCGTCGTCAAGCGGGCGACCGAGCACTGGGAGTTCGCGACGCATGACGCGCAGAACTAGCGCGGCGGTCGCGCTGGCGTCGCTCGCCTATGTTTCCGCGTGGGGACTCACAGCTGGGGCGCAGCGGCCGGGGAACACACCGGCGGGTGTGTCCGCTGTGGACGAAGATGGTCCGCAGTATGCGGCGGGGACGACCAACCTGATGCGCCCCGCCAACTACCGCGAATGGATGTTCCTCAGCTCCAGCCTCGGCCTGACGTATCAGGCCGAGGTGGGAGCGCGCGCGGCGGGCCCTGCGGCGCCGCAGTTCCAGAACGTCTTCGTGAACCGGTCGTCGTACCGCGGGTTTATGCAGACGGGGAAGTGGCCGGACAAGACGATCTTCGTGCTCGAGTTCCGGCAGTCCGCTGCCGCGGCGTCGGTCAACAAGGACGGCCGATTCCAGTCCGGCGTTGCGGGCATCGAGGCCGAGGTGAAGGACGCGCGGTTCCCGGACGGCTGGGGGTTCTACGGGTTCGATCAGACCGCACCACCAGGCGGCGTTCCGCCAATCGCCGGCGACCGCGTGGCACGCTGCATCGAGTGCCACACCCAGCACACCGCCGTCGAACGGACCTTCGTCCAGTTCTACCCGACGCTGTTCGAAGTAGCGAAACGTCTGGGCACCGTCAAACCGAACTACACCGACCCGTAGCTGCCATCAGGAGCCCTAGAACCACAAAGATCACCAAGCTCACAAAGGAACAGTCGACTCCTTCTTTCTTTCTGTTCTTTGTGATCTTGGTGGTTCGAAATCAGTGAGCAGGCTTCGGTCTGGATGGCGGTGTATAGCCCTTCAGCGAGTGCTGGTGTTCGGCGTAGTACTTACCGGCGTCGTTCAGGTTGTAGCCGGGAGGGACGTGGCAGAAGGAGCAGTCCTTCGAGGTTCGCCTGGTGTACTCCGGCTTGGCGGCCGCGGGGTTCGCTGGGCCGATCACCAGCGCGGACATCGCCGCGAGCAGTGCGAAACCCGTCCAGAATCGCATTCGTCGATCATACACGCTACCAGTCCGACGGCCGGACGGGCTGCACATCCGACGGCAGCTGATCGTCGAACGCCAGCGGAGTCACACTCCACATCCTGCGTCGCCGGTCCTGCTCAGCGGGGCCGCCGTCAGCAAGATTCCCGCGATGACCAGACCGGGCACGGCGGACCGACGATCGGATCGCCGCGGTTTCCATTCCCGCGCAGACCGTCGTGACGATCACGAACGTCCCAAGCCCGACAACGACGATGTGGACGACGAGGTGCTTGCCGAGCATATAGGCGCACGTGAACGGGATGCGGCGCCACCCGCGAAGCAGGACCTCGACCCACAACATCCCGAACGCGCCGGTCATCGCCGACGAGACAAGCGCCCGCGGGCCGGCGGCCATCCACTGCAGCGGCAGCGTGAGCGCAACCGGGAACAGCACCGCGAACTGCGTGACGATCCGTTCCGCGGCGCGGAGCTCGTCGGCGCGGATCGCGTCGTGTTCGGTCATCCGGAACACCCAGTTCGCCTTCGGCTCGACGGGAAGAGTCAACGCGGCGCGGGCAGCGATCCCGAGCACGAGCCGAGCGCAATCGGCGTCCAGGTGACGGCGCTGATGATTTCCCATTGCGGCACGTCGAGACCGCGGAGCCTCAGGAGGAAGCCGCTGCGGATCAGGCTGTTGACGGCGAGGGCGACGCCGCTGGCCGAGAGTCCGACGACCACGCCCTGGTGCAGCGTGCTGCGGCGAAGAGTAGCGGTCGTGAAGTCGTGGACGGCAGCTCGCGCGGGCGTGCGTACGACGGTCGCCCGCAGCCAGGACCGTGTCGCCGTCCCGAGCGATCGCAGCATGACACGATCGAAGCGGCGATCGAGCTCGCAGTAGCTGGCGGCGGAAATCGCGGCGGCTGCCACCAACCCGATGGCTGCCAGCAAGGCGAGGCGGACGAAGTACACATCCCCATGGCCCAGCACTACCTGCTGAACGCCCAGGAACCATGCCGGCGGCACCAGGAACATGAGCGCTGAACGGTCCGCGCGCCTGTCGCCCTGCGTGGGCAGCGCGATGACCAGCGGAAGGGCCAGCAAAGGCCGCCCAGCATCGAGATCCGCATGGCGGCCGTGAGTGCGTGAACGCGCGAGCGCGGCGTCAACGCGATCAGCACTCCGTTCGCCGCGGCGATGCCGAGGATGGCGAAAGCCGAGGCCGCGAGGCTGGCGGCCCAGAACGAGAGCAGCCTCAGAGGCACGGCGTCCACCGCCGAGATCAGCAGGGCCAGCGGGGTGATGGCGACGTGGCTCGCGAGCGTGAACAGGCCCGCGAACAACCCCAGCGCCGCGAGCTTCGCGGCGAAGACGATCGGGCGCGCGATGGGCAAGGGCATCAGGACGCGGAAGTCCGTCTCGTCGGGGAACAGCGAGTGGCTGACGAGGACCGTGACCAGCGCGACGATCCACATCGGCAGGGCGATGACGAGCGTCGTGTCCGCCATCAGCGCGCGCGTGTACGGCTCCGCGGTGGGAAACGTGGCGATCTGGCCGTACTTGATGGCGTACATCCGGACGAGCACGAAGCCGAACGCCAGGATCGCGGCGAACACGCCAATCAGCAGGCGGACGAACGAGTCCGCGCCTTCAGGCGTGAAGACACCGAAATCGAGGAGCGAATGGAAGAAGTGCCGGGTGAGCAACGCCGCCGGCCGATCCCGGCAGCTGCCGGTCATGCCTGCTGAATCACGTCGAGAATCGCGCGCGCGACGGGCCGGTAGTCTTCCTGCGCGGTGACCCGGACGAAGAGGTCCTCGAGCGAGTCCGCGTCGCCCGTCCGGCCCGCGGAGATACGATGTTCCGCGGCGAGGCGCCCGCGAGAGAGGATGACCGCGCGCGAGCACACCTTTTCCACCATGTCGAACCGGTGGGTGCTGAACAGGATCATGCGGCCTTCCGCGGCGAAGAGCGTGATCAGCGCGCGAAACAGCAGGCTGGCATTGACGTCGAGCCCGAGAACGGCTCGTCGAGCACGAGGAGGTCGGAGTTGTGCAGGAGCGCCGCGGCGAGGAGGACGCGCTGGCGCATGCCCTTCGAGTACGCGGCCATCGTGCTGCACCGGCTGTCGTAGAGCAGAAACAAGCGCAGCAGCTCGGCGACCGTCGCGTCGAGCCGTGTGTCGGGGATGCCGCGCAGGCGCCCGACGGGCATCAGGGAGCCGACGACTTCACCGCGGTTCACGGTGAAGCTGACCTGTCCACGGCCAGGAAGCCGTTATAGCGCTTCGTCAGCGCGCGCACTTCCAGCATGACCGGCCCGTGACGTCTCGCGGGTCAGGCGCGCGCGACCCTGCGATACGTCGCGACGAGGACCGCGACGGCAGCCACTCCGGACAGGCTGATGGCCACGCCGAGTACCGGACCGCTGAGCGCCACGGCCGACGCGGCGATGACCACGCCCCAGAGCACGGTGACGTAGCCCCCGACGCGGTGCACCTGGGTCCAGATCTGCGCGTCGGCCAGCGTCTGCCTGGTGCGGACGCCGATAGCCACATTGGGACGGGTCCGCGGCAGCAGGTTGCCGACCGCGACGAACGTGAGGCCGAGCAACGCGACGACGGCGCGCATGGCCCACACCTTTGGCAGATAAACGCCGATCATCTCGGCCATCACCAGCGCGTGGAGCGCGACGACGAACAGGATCACGCGAAAGATGATCGCGGCGTACGTAGCCTCGAAGGCGCCGTTGCCGCTGCGGATGCGGTCGTGCGTCCAGAGGCTGCGGAACAGCGTGTAGATCACGAGCGCCGTGGTCGGGAGGCCGAAAGCGACCAGCCCGCGGGCAGAAAGCGCCTGGTCCAGGAACGGTCCGGGGAGCCGGGGCCAGGCGGCCAGGCCGGCGAAGTAGCCGACGGCGATGACGGCCACGGAGCGTACGTCGATGCGCTGCCTCGCTGACATGGTTATGCCTCCTGTATTCGGCGCCGGGCCGTGGCCGGCCGGCGAGTGGGCTTCACCCAGCCCACGAGGTGCTGGATCAGGTCCTGGAAGACCGAGGTATTCAGCTCGTAGTAGATCGCCTGGCCGCGGCGCTCGGCCACGACGAGGCCGCCGGTACGGAGAACGGAGAGGTGACGTGAGATGGTGGGCCAGCTCGAGTGAAACTGAGCGGCGATTTCACCGGATGTCCGGGGGCCTTCGCGGAGGAACTCGAGGATGTCGCGCCGCGTTGCGTCGGCCAGCGCGCGGAAGGCGGCGTGCGGCGCCCGGGCTCGTCGTTGCATGATTAGCAAAATAGCTAACTAAAAAAGTAAAGTCAAGTCCGACTGCCGACTGCCGACCTGCCGACTGATCTATTTGCCCCTGCCGGCGCGGACGAAGATCCACAGGCCGGCAACGCCCAGGATGATCTTCCAGGTGGCGATGCCGTGGACGACGGGGTAGATGAAGGGCGCGGAGAGAAGCAGGGCGGCGGCGAAGCCGGCTGCGAGGTTGCGGGCCTGCATGGTCCGCCAGGAGATTACAACATCTCCCGGCGGACCCGCTGTGAACGGCCGCTACGGCGCGGGAACGGCGATGCGGTTGCCCGGAACAATCTGCGCCTGGTACGAGAACACCTCGCGGCTGTGGGGATCGATCGTGACCTTCACCCACATAACATCGTTGCTCTGGGTGACGTCGCTGGCGTTGTCCCCGAACGTTTCGACGCGCGTGAAGTTCTCGAGGCGCCGGCCGAGCGAATCGAGGAACGGACGGTCCGTGCGGAAGTAGTGCGAGTCGCCGTGCACGTAGGCGACCGGCCGGCGGAACGCCATGACCTCGGTGCGCAGCGCCGTGAGGAAATCCTTGTAGCCGTCCGTCGTCGAGTCGGCAAAAACGGGAGCCGTGATGTCGGCGTCCAGGAGATGAGCAGTGTTTCCGCGAGCGTCTTCGGAACGCGGAACGGGTCCCTCACGCCGTCGTTCAGGTCCCAGCCCGGATTGCCCTGGGAAATCAGCATGACGGCGGCCGAGTGGCGACGCGTGGCCTCCGCGAACGTTTCCTGCATCCCCACGATGTTGGCGTGGTTGCGCGCTTCGAACTCGGGGACGCTCGGGTTCGTGTCGCAGAGGTTGTTGCACGAGCCCTGGATGTTGAGCGTCGCATACGTGACATCGCCGAGGCTCCAGCGGCGGTTCTCGACGCACGGGACGAGTCCGCTCACGCCGAGGCAGAGCAGATCGGTCTGCACCTGCTGACGGATCTTGTGCTGGCCTTGCGAGAACGGCGTCGAGAAGAAGACCTGCCGCTCGTGATCGAGGCGCTCGAGCGAGTTGAAGCCGCCGTTGGATGGACGATCGCAGTCGGTCCAGTCGTTGTCGCCCGGCGTGAAGACCGCCGGCGTCTTCAGCGCGTCGAAGTAGGCCTTCGCGCCCGTGTAGAGCGCGTCGTTGCACGGCGAGTTCGAACCAGCCTTGAGGTCGCCGTCGAACGCCGTAAACGCGAGCCGCTGGCTGTTCATGTCCGCAATCAGGTTGGGGATACCGATCGTGGCCTGAATCGACGAGTAAGGTAGGTCGCCCCAGAGTCCGATGGCGTAGCGGCCGTCGTTGTCTTGCCCGCGTTCGTCTCATTCCCGTCGTGGCCGGCGGCCCTGACCGCAAGTCGGCCGGCGAGTACCACCGGGATCAGTAGCCCCAGCCCAACGCATCGTCCTGTCTTCTTCATCACGCCTCCGTTTTCCAAGTGAGCAATCGAGGCTCAGATTGGAACACCGGAAGCGCACGCGCGTGTCACATCCGGGTAACAGCGGCGCAACAATCCGCTGGCCCGACCGCCTTCTTCCCTGGCCGGCTGATGACTTCAGCCCGACCGCGAAAGCGCCTGCAGGAATTCGGGATCGTCTTGCACGTCTGCAAACGCCGACGTCCGAAACTCGTTCGTGAGATCGCGCGGGTCGTGGTCGCGAGCCTCGCGCAGCAGGGCGAGCGTACGCGGACGATCGCGCGTGACCTTCCACACCGCGGCCGCGTGCATCAGCCAGGCGTAGCCGTTGTCGCCGTGACTGCCGCCTCCCGCTGCCAGTTTCGCGTCCAGCACCGGCAGCGCCAGATCGTACCGGCCGCTCTGGTTCAGATGGTGAGCCAGGTTGTGTCGGAATCCGCCCAGGGCACGTGCTGAGGATCCCTTCCTTTCGAGCCGGTCGAGCAGCGACAGTGCTTCCTGGAACTTCGCCGTCATGCGCGCTGCGTCGTTTCTCGCCCGCGCCAGTTGAATCTCCCAGGTCAGAATCAGTCCGTGCAGCCGCGCCGCGCTGTCCGTGTCGCGCTCCTCGTCCGCGATCGCGCGCATACGGGGCAGGCAACGCTCCGCTCGCTCGCAGTCACCGGTAATGTGCGACGCATCCAGCGATATTCCCAACGCGCACACGCGAACCTCGACGTTCTCGTTCGTCGGTGTCAGCCGCGCCAGCGCATCGTCGAACTTTGCGACATAGTCCGCGTATCGTCCGACCCCGCCGTACGCTGTCGCAAACTGCACGGACTGGCTGAGAAACTCCCGACGCGCTCGCATTGACCGACAAGCCGATCGACAAACGCCTGTTGCCGGGTGGAGCCTCCGCCTCGCCTGCGCGCGGCGCAAACACGCCGGCCGTGACCCGAGCGTGTACTACCAGCAGCCTGTCCACCTGTAAGACGCGCACCGAGTGCGTATACCACTGAACGCGGAGAGGCTGGCCGATGCCGACGAGCGCCATGGATAGAAGGCGCCACCCACGGCGACGTGCCATCGGTGTGGACCGTTCGCTCGCCGGCTGTGAAGAATGGAAATCCGACGCTGGCGAGCGGGTGCAGCGCGGGCCGCTCGGCCTCGACAGAGTGCCTCCAGGGCTGCCGGCGGGTCGTGCCGTGAATACGAAGGCGCACGATTGTGCGATTCCAGTGCCCGACAAACGCATTCTGCGCGTCGGGGCGTCAAAGGTGCGTCCCTTGAGCGCGTTGCCTGTCACGTAACCGCAGCTGCGCTCCTGTCTTCGATTCTGCTGCGGCGTGCGCGGCTGGATCGGTCAAGGGGTGACGCCCCAGTGCTGCGCGAAGGCGAAATAGACCTCGAACTGAGTTCGATTCCCGCGAATCTGTTCACTGCCGCATCGGGAGTGAGCGGACCGGGTAATAGCCGGACGGTCCCGACGCGATCGACTGCATGCGGCGTCGCCAGATACGGGAGCGGCTGATCTCAGCGTTACAGTTCTGACGCGCGCAGCGACAGAATAGTTACGGAATTCGCTCTCGAATGCCGCGTTACTCGAACAAAACCGGCTGGCACGGTTGCTGCTCGATGGCTCCGTCGCCATGCCGTTCCGCCAGCAAGTCATCGTTGCGACGCCGAACCCAGATGAGGGCGAGGCGCTGTCGGCGTGGCTCGATGCCGAGGCTTTCGAGCCGTTGTCGAAGCCGACGGCAGGGGGCGCGAGCGACGCCGTCGCGTCGCAACCGTTTGATCTGGCAGTCGTGGATGCAAGTTTCGTGCTGGACGGTGGCCTGCGCGCGTTCGGGCCCGCGCGCTTTCGCGAGACGCCGGTGATCGTTCTCGGCGATGCCGCCGACAGCAGCGCCTGCGCCTCACTCGGGACGCAGATCATGTTTCTCGAGCGGCCGATCGAACGCGTGACCTTCATCTGCACCGTGACGATGGCGCTGATGGAGGCGCGCGCGGACCGGCGCTCGCCGCGGCGCGCGATCCGGCGTTTCGAAGCCAGCGTCAACGGCGTGAAGTCCTACATCATCGATGTCAGCCGTGAAGGCGTTCGCCTTGAGCTGCCGCGCGACCGCCGCATGGTCACACCGCACTTCGCGCTGCTCATCCCCCTGATCGGCGTAGGCGTGTCGGTCCAGCGCGTGTGGGTGCGGGTTCCGCGTCCGGACGAGAACGTCGGCGTGATGTGGTGCGGGGGCCAGTTGGCCAAGAACACCGCGCTGGCCGACCAGGCGTGGCAGCGGTTCATCGACACTGTTGCTTCCGTGGCGCCGCACGTCTAGTGTACCCACCAGCTTACGATTCAGGCATTGTCCTCGCCTGCTTCGGGATCAGCCGTCCAGCGAAATGTGTTGATGACTCTCTCATTGCGAGTCTTTTTTTCCAAGCCTGACTCATTCCGTGAGTCGAATAAGGTCCCACGCCGACGGTTAGATCGCAAGCAACGAGATACTCGACTTCTAACCACCTCACAATCGGGGGCGGCCGGCCTTGTACTTCGACCAAGAATCTGAGAACCAACTCGCGGTCGTTCGTCGTGGCGGTCGATGCTTATGGCAGGCTCGCCGACTGCACGATCCGGTGGAACGCGGGCCGAAAGCCTGCTAAGTGGTCAGGGCTCATGGTCGCGAAAAAGAGGACGCGGCGCTCAGGCGTGTAGATCCACGTCAGGCACTCGACGCGCATCCCCCAGCCATCGATTCGAAGTGCGCGATGGCACTGAGACCCTGTTGGTGGCCCACCAGTATCTGTTGGACGCTTTCTGGCCGGACCATCCATCCTCGGAATCCTTGGCGCTGTCGTTGTCGCGACTTATCCGAGACGACGTTGGCGAGCTTGCTGGGACGAAAAGGTGGCGCTCATGCGTACGACCGTCAATGCACGCCGCTCGCTGAGCCGTCGCGTGGCCATGTGCCGCAGCACCTCGCGTCGAGCCGGTGCGGTCACCACTGTTTTCGCAATACCTCACGGGTCACCTCGTTCTCCAGGAGGGCGTCCGCGAGCAATTTCTTGAGCCGGGTATTTTCGATCTCGAGTTCCTTCAAGCGCTTCGCGTCCGAGACGCTCATGCCGCCGAACTTGCTCCGCCACAGGTAATAGCTGCCGTCGGAGAAGCCGTGCGTCCGACAGAGTTCCTTGACCGGAACGCCCGCATCAGCCTCCCGCAAGACCCCGACAATCTGGGCTTCTGAAGCGAACCGGGATCGTCGGAGGGCTTTTTCCTTGAGATGAGAGGATGGAGCCATGGGACGACCGAGTCGATATGCCCTGGAGCTGCGCGAGCGGGCCATCCGGTTGGTGGAAGAGCAGGCGGCGGAGCATCCGTCGCAGTGGGCGGCGATTGCATCGATCGCGAGCCCGGGGTGCACCGGCGAGACGCTGCGCAAGGGGGTGCGCCAGGCTGAGCGCGATCGCGGTCAGCGCGGCGGACTGACGACGGACGAGCGTCCGCGGTTCAAGGAGCTGGAGCGTGAGAATCGTGGGCTGACGCGCACGAATGAGCTTGTGCGCACAGCGTCCGCGTATTTTGCCCAGGCGGAGCTCGACCGCCGAGTGAAGTGATGGTCCGGTTGCATCGATGCCCATCGCGACGTCTATATGGGGTCGAGTTGGTCGGCGCCATGCTGCCGCTCGCCCCGTCGACCCCCGTCGACCTACGTTCTCCACAAGACCCCAGCGCGCGGATCCCCCGCAGCGAAGCGCCGCGCCCACCGCGACGACGCGCTGGGCGTCGAGATGCAGCGGGTCTGGGACACGAATCACCCGGTGTATGGCCCTCGGAAGGGGTGGAAGCCGCGGCCGCGCGACGGGGCTCGCGTGGCGGGCTGCACGGTCCGCCGGCTGATGCGGGCGATGGGGCTGGCGGCCGCGGGCGGGCCTGGGTGACGACCACGCAGGCGGTGCCCGACGCCGGCCGGCTCTCCGATTTGGTCGCGCGCGACGTCACGGCGACGCGCCCCAATCAGCGATCGCTGTCGGACTTCACGTACGTCGCCACCTGGCGCGGGTTCGTCTCTGTCGCCTTCGTGATCGACGTGTTCGCGCGGCGGATCGTCGGCCGGCGGGCGTCGGCATCGTTGCGCACCGACCTGGCCCGCGACGCGCTCGAGCAGGCCGTCTACGACCGCTGTGCCGCCGACCCCGGCGACCGGGTGCATCACAGCGACCGCGGCACGCAGTCCCTCGCGATTCGCTCGACTGAGCGACTCGCCGACGCCGGCCTCGAACTGTCCGTCGGTAGCCGCGGCGACGCGTATGACAATGCCCTCGCCGAGTCGGTGATTGGGCTGTTCAAGACGGAGGTGATTCGACGCCGCGGACCGTGGCGCCGTTTGGAGGCGGTGGCAGTCGCGACGTTGGACGGGGTCGATTGGTTCCACCACCGGCGCTTGCTCGAACCGACCGGGTCCGTGCCGCCGGCGGCGTACGAAGCGCGCTACTATGAGCCGGCTGCGGTGGCCTGACTCACCTTATTCGCTCTCTCCGACGATCCCGGTACGCTTCACTTGCCGGTTTTTTAACGGAAGCGGTCGGCCCATGCTAGTGCTGCAGGTGTGCCCGCGATCAGGAAGCAACAACGGCTGTAAAGGTGATCGCCGAGCCACCCCACATCACGGTCCGATGGACACGCCAGTATCCTCTTTTCAGTTTTCAGCGTGACGCCGAGGCGGCCATCCGCGCCCGCTCGGAGAGCGTCGGCCTCGTATACGAGCTGAGCCGCCTGGGCGGGCAGAACGGCGGTGGCCCGGACGGCCCCCGTGATGGTGCAGATCCACGCTCTCTTGTCATGCGCATGGCGACCGAGAATCGCACCGTGCCTACACGCATCTCCAAACGGGCGCTCGCCAATCTGCACCATCGGGTCGCCATCGTCATTCACTCGGATCTTGAGACCCGGCGAACACCCACGTGTCGCCCGTCCAGCGCCACCAATTGTTATCGTCCCCGCGCACATAGATGACCCGCTGATACCACAATATCTGTGAGCCAAATCCGCCAGCCGCCTGCCTTCCGTCCCGGAGAATTGCTCGAAACTCTCCACCGGGTCCCAGCGTCCATACGGCGAGATCAGTGTCGACGATGAACGGCGAAGAGGGGACTCTTGTGCGGTCTGGCGAAGTCACCGGGATGTCCACGCACTGGCCGTTGACCACCTGCTTCCCGGCCGGCAGCGTCTCCTGCGCACCCTCGATATTCGGGCAGACGTCCACGAGACAGTTGTCGCCAACCTTGATCCGCCCCACCGGAACCGTCGCTTGTGCCCCATCCATGTTGGCACACACGTCGACCACGGGCGGCGGGGGCGGAGGAATCACCACGCAATTCCCCTGCTCGTTCTTCTGGTAACCCGCAGGGATGGTCGCTTGGACACCCTCGAGGTTCGGGCACACATCGGTAATGACGGGGGGCGGCGGCGAGGAAGGCGCCAGTGTGCCGGGGCGCTTCAGATGGAACACGCCACGGTCACCAGCCCTTGCGAGGTCCGAATGGTGACAGTCACCAATCCACTGGCCGTCGAGCTTGTCTTCGACCAGCCCCGCCGTGAACACCACGTTCGAGCTGGTCCACACTGTACAGGAGCCGTGCTCGCTGCCGTGCGCGCCATCATAGTTGATCGCGCCATTGGCCAATGTCCCGCTCACGTGAGACGTGGTGAAGTCGAAGTCGTAGGCGCCGGCACGGAACTTGAGCTGCGCCTGCACCGACGCCTCGTTCGACGTGAACTGGACCGTCAACGTCCCCGGCGTGCCCGGCGGCACGGCGTCGGGGATGGTCGGACCCACGAACGGTGCGCCCATCAACTGCGCGGCGTCCTGAATCGTCATGGCGCCACTGACAGGGGCCGTGTTGTTCGACGGCCCCGTGATGCTGACCACACCGAGACTCGGGTCGCCGGCACCCACCACGTGTTTGCTGGTGCAGCCCACCGCTGCCACAACCACTGCAAGCGATCCCCACACAAGTTCACTTCTCATTCAATCATCTCCAGGCATGCGCGACGTCCTGTTGTTCGTCATCCAGATATCGGTCGCGAATCGCCCGAATCGGCCATGAGCAATCGGAGATCCCAATTCATCGACTCGCACCGCGGTGCGGCTAAGCGGCGAGCACTCAAGCACCTAGCATCGACTCGTGCGGTACCGCACGCCACAGACACCGCTCCAGAATCTGGATGCGAGCAGATTAAGGAGTGGTCGGGGGAAGAGTTTCGGAGAACACCCGACCTTCTCGACGTGCGTTCGCCGTCGACCATGACACCTTCCTCCGGCCGTTCTCGCGCGAGCCAAGCCTTCGCGGGGGCTCACGAACACCCGCACCGACACGGTGGTCGCGCGTCAGCTCCTGGCCGCTTTCGATTCGACCTCGCGACGGAAGGGCCTCCTTGGCCGGCGGTCGCTTCAGGAAGGCGAGGCGGTGATCATCACTCCGTGCAAGTCGGATACATCGAAGTAATCGTCGCCGTGTATTTTCTGGCTCTTGCCGTTTATGTCGCCGTGGAGGCGATCCGCGACGTCATCGGACGACAGGCAGCCGATAGCGTGTCGGGCATTGTCTTGGCCTGCGTATCGCTTGTGGTGATGCCGTGCTGTCGCGAGCCAAGCGACGGGTCGGCGGAGCCCTCGGTAGTCCCGCCATGGAAGCGGATGCCACACAGACGCGAGTTTGGCACGCACCTGTCGGCCATCCTGTTGGCGGGTCTGCTCCTCAACATGCGGTGGGGCTGGTGGTGGGCCGAACCCATCGCCGGCCTGCTCATGGTGTCGATTATTAGCAAGGAAGGAATCTAGGGGTTACCAGGTGGCCCCTGCTGCGATTGAGATCCTGTTTTGTGAAAGGGATTATTACCGAACTGGTATTCAGCCGTGGCGCGTGTTCCTCCCGCGAGTTGGCGAATCGCCTGGCTGCAGCAGCGGAAAGTGATGGAGACATGATCACGCCAACATCGTCGTCATCGCCGTAGCGAGTCCTATATGTTCGGGCGCGACATCGGCGGGCCGTATTTCCATCCGCCCGATCGGGCCATCGTTCCGTCGATGGATGAAAAGCGTCAAGTCCCTGGACCGGACGCGAACGCCCTTGCCGATGCGCCCGGGCATTCCGGCCCGTCAACGCCACGACGATATCCGCGACGGCACGACGTCGCTGGTCGCGGCCCTGGACGTCGCAACCGGGACAGTCATTGGGCATTGCCATCGACGCCATTGCCATCAGGAGTTTCTCAATTTCTCGACCGTGTCGGCCGAGCGGCCGCCCGACCGAGACGTGCCGTGATCATGGACAATTACGGGACGCACAAAGCGCCCACGATCATCGGCTGGGCGCCATCCGCGCTAGCAGTTGCATTTCACGCCAACCAGCGCGAGCTGGCTCAATCAAGTTGAACGCTTCTGCTCGACCATCACCACCAAGACGAATTTGTCGGGGCACTTTTTCTGCGAACGAACTTCGGGGACGTGACACTAGGCTAGTAATCGGGCGGCCCATAATACTGCGCCCAGAGGTGCCCGCAGTCGCGGCAGCGGAACCATCGAATGGTGCTCGCGTGCGGTGCCTGTTGTTCCTCAATGTTGCCAGCTTTATGGCACCGCGGGCATTCGGCGGGCTGCGGCGTATTGACGTTGTGGTCAGGGGCGAGAACCATGGAGGCCGACATTTTAACGTGCCAAAGAGGCAGGGTGTAAAGAACCGCGTGATGGCGATCCGCCCGGCCATCAATCGCGCGGGCTCGTCGGCCAGATCAGCCGCGCGTTTATCGAGTGGCTATCCGACGATTGGATGCACCTCGAGCGACGATCGTGTAATCAACCGGACCGCGACCCGGCGATGACGCGGGAAGCAAAGACCGGGCGAACTCCTGTTCGAATTCGTCGGAGCATCCGAACAAAACGCGCATGTTCTGCGAGCTGCGGAACTGGCGAGATTTACGGATCGGAAGTGCAGTTCCTGGCCCTGGTCCCGTCAATGGTTAGGGAACTGGTCTTCAGCCGTGGCGGGGCCGTCGCGCGAGCTGGCGATCGTCTGGGGAGCAGCAGCAGAAGGCCATGGAAACACCGGTGTAACGTCGTGATCCCCGGTGTTGAGTCAAAGCGGCGGGAATCTGAACGGGAGACACACCATTTGACACGTCTGGCATGTTACGGCTGAGTAAGCGGGAACGCGGTCTCGTCCGCAAACACGGGAACCCGCGCGCCTTGGAGTTCCCAGGATTCAGTGAAGACCCTGTGGGCGCGGTTTGTGAGCCGCCTCGAATTGCTCCGGACTCAGCCCGCCGAGATAGCTGGCGGCGCGTTCGATTGTAAAAGGTATCGATGTAGGCGGCTAGGGCGGCGATCGCCAGCTCGCGGTTTTTGTAGATCTGTTTCTTGATTCGCTCTTTCTTTAGGCTGTCGCCACCTCCTGACGGGCGCGCCGGCGGCGGCTGGGCGCGGGCTCGGAATCACGTCGTGGAACTTATGGCCCGACTGAACGCGACCGCGGAATGAGCACGCGCGAGTTGGCGGATCACGGGGGTTGCCCGCCGGCCCGAATTGCGCGCTGGTGTCGAATGGATCTCCTGAAGGCGGCGAAGACCTCGCGCGGCTGGGTGGTCGATCCGACTGCTCGCCCGGTATGGCGTGATGGCCCGATGATGCTGGCGCTGTTTCGAGTGGCTGCTACCAGTTAAAGCGTCTGATCAATCCAGCTACCATGCCTACGCCCAGTACACCGATGGCGAACAACACTAAGGAGGAACCGGAGTCCGGGATGTTCGCAACGGCATCGGCGGCGGATCTGACAAAAGCACTCTCGCAAGGATCAGGCGGAGTGCGTTGTCATCCGCGTCTTGCGCAGTTCGCGGAGGATGGCCTGGAACTGCGCCGGCCGACAGAGCCCAATCCACTTCTGCGGGTTGGCCGCGAGCGCGTAGTAACCAAACGCGTTGATTTCCGCCAGCGAGAGCGAGAGGGGCGGGCGCCTGAGGTCCTCCCAAATGATGCCGACTCCGTAATCGCAATTGAGAACGCAGGCCTGGGCCCGCAGGTGCCCGGATCGCACAGCAAGGATCGCCTTCCAGCCATCGCCGGTCCAGGCTCCTGGCCCCCCGTTGATGCGCCGTGCCTCTTCGTAGCTCGACGCGACGACTGCCTCCTGCGCCGATCTGGGCATGCAGTCATGCACGAGGATCACGCCGCCGGGACGCAGGACTTTGAGCGCGTTGCGAACGTCGCGATAGGTCTGGTCGTAGGTATGAAGGCCGTCGATAAAGACGACATCGACTCCCACTGGCAATTGCTCGGCGGCATGACGCTCGAAAAACTCGTCGCTCGTCGTCGCGAAGTACTGCGCGCCGGGGCGCTTGAGCGCGGCTTCGACGTTCGGAACCGGCGCGATCGGATCGACGCCAATGCTTCGTGCCACGCGCACGACGGAAAACGTGTCGCCTTGGTCAACGCCGATCTCGAGATACGTTTCGGCCGCAAGGGTATCAATGGCATGCTGGATCAACTGCATGCGCGACACGTCGGGAAGGTACCACCGCGCAGGCGTTGCGCGAATGAAACGGGACACCGACTCTTTGAGCATACAGTTGGCCGGATGCTATGCGCACCGAACTATCTTGTCAAAATGATTCGAATTACATAATTGGTTCTTGTGCGGCCGCGTCGTCGTTGACACACTAATGCCCAAAAATGCCGAGAGCTACTTAACTGCCGGCGGACTGCTGCAAGTTTGCCCCTGCATCAGACCGATCGGCCTCTTACTCGGACGTCAGCAGGTCGAAAAATCGCGTGAAGGATCCGCCAAGATTTAAAAGCATACCAGACAGGGAAAGCAGCTATGAATGCTGGAGCCTCCAAGACGTCGAGAGAGCTGAGAGAGGAGACGAAGCGGCTGATTGTGTTTGCAGTTGTCGTCCTCATCGTATGTTTGCTACTTCGGTATTTCGGCCTGACGCACGGTCCCGTGATCGTCGGAGGGCAGGGCAGCCGGCTTACGTGATAACTAGAAAGGAACTCGCATTGCTCAGGAACCGTTTTTCGCCACAGCGCAAGCCAGCGCCAGTACGCCTCGGGAAGGCCGGCGAGCGGCTCTTCGAGTTTCGGAAGGACGTCAATCGCTACATCTGCGAGCTGCGCAACGTTGGCGGGGACAGGTCGCCGAATACAACGCTCGGTGCCGACCGGAAACCGCGAAATTCCTAGTAGACTCTAACAGGCCGGGGTGGCGGAACTGGCAGACGCACAGGACTTAAAATCCTGGGTCGCGCAAGCGGCGTGTGGGTTCGATCCCCGCCCCCGGCACAACGTTGCAGGCATTCCGAATGTCGTGCTGGTCCGAAATCAGCCGAACGGATTCGCGCGATCGGTCACTCGCCAATCAATCTCAGCACGTCCTGACATCTTTGGAAGCGCGCCCACCAGATCGCGCTGTCCCACGCGGAATTGCGCTTCAAACGAAGCCCCGGATCGTGCGCAATGAGCGCTCGGACCGTCTCGACGCGGCAGCCGCCAAACATCGGACGGTCGGGTCCGCTGAATGTGCCGGCGGAGACCGCACGAGACAACGGCGTGGCGCCGTTGTCGTCCTCCACCGTCGGGTCTGCTTTGTGCGCGAGCAGCGATTTGAGGATCGTGGGATCCGTGTCGCCGGCCGCCAGGAGCAACGGGGTCGGGCTTCCCGGGCCGCCGCCGCGGTTCGCGTCTGCGCCGCGGTCAAGCAGCAGCCGGGCGGCGGCAGGCTGCCGCTGGAGAGTCGCGTGTTGCAGCGGCGTCGCGTCCCAGTCGTCTCCCGTGGGTCCCGGCAGGTTCACGTCGGCGCCGGAATCGAGAAGGAGGTTCATCGCTTCGATCGATCCGGACCGCGCGGCCCAGATCAACGCCGTCCACGAGTCGCCGCCCTCATCGGCGGTATGGCCGTCGGCGAGAAGTCGGCGCAGTGCGGCGACGTCGTTACCGGCGGCGGCCCGGGTCAGCGGCGTTTCCGGACGCTGAGCGCAGGCGCTCGCCGCGAGCGCGGCGCCGAGGACGAGTCGAAGCAGGAAAGGGCGCATGACGACCTCCGGGCAGCATCATATACAATGAACTTTGTAATGTAAAGTGACCCCGCGGAGACTGCCAGAGGTCGGATATCCTTGCCACAGGAGTGAGCCATGCGGTCCGTGCTGAGCGCAGCCCTGATATTCGTTGCGGTGGCGACCATCTCTGCGCATCACACGGCCAGCTACATCTACGATATCGACAGACCGGTGCTGTTACAGGGCATGGTCAGTGAGGTCGAGTGGAAAAATCCTCACGTCCTTCTCCATCTCGACGTCAAAGAAAACGACGGCGTGACAATCAGTTGGCTGCTGGAGGCGCGCGCGGTCTCTATCATGCGGCGGATGGGAATGGAGCAGGACTTCATTCAGCCTGGCAAGTCGGCGGAGGTCACCGTCTGCGCGGCGAGGGACGGCTCGCATAAGGTCGGCCTGCAGTCGCTCAATCAATCCGGCGTTACGACGTGGGTCGGCGAGTGTGCGAACTGAATGGCCCCGAATCTGGTTATCTGGTCAGCTAGTCAGCTGGTCGATTGAGCTCAGTGGATAAGATCGATCCGCCGCCACGGCAGCGACGCCCGCGCTATCCGGGCCGAAATCCGCGCAAGTTCCACGAGAAATACAAGGAACTGAGCCCGGAGCGCTACGCGTCGGACATTCAGAAAGTCATTCAGTCCGGCAAGACGCCGGCCGGCATGCATCGGGCGATCATGATCGACGAGGCGCTGCGCGTGCTGGCGCCGGCGCCGGGAGACGTCGCGGTCGACTGCACGCTGGGATTCGGCGGCCACGCGCGCGCGCTTCTCGAGCGCATCGAGCCTGGCGGACGGTTGTTCGGGCTCGACGTCGACCCGCTCGAGCTGCCGCGCACGGAAGCGCGTTTGCGAGCGGCGGGATTCGCCCCAGCCTCCTTCACCGCACATCGGAGCAACTTTGCGGGGCTGGCGCAGCTGCTCGCGGCCGAAGAAATCGCCGGCGCCAACGTAATCGTCGCAGACCTCGGCGTGTCGTCGATGCAGCTCGACAATCCCGATCGCGGATTCACCTACAAGGAATCGGGCCCGCTCGACATGCGAATGAACCCGTCTCGCGGCGAACCGGCGTCGCGCCTGCTCGCGCACCTCGGCGTCGAGAAGCTCGCGCGGCTGCTCGAGGACAACGCCGACGAACCGCACGCGGCGCTCATCGCCGAACTCCTGAAGCAGTCCCCGATCACGACGACCGACGACCTCTGCCGGATCATCAGCCGGGGTGTCACGCACTCCTTTCCCCGCGCCGGCAAGCCCGAGGTCGAAGCATCCATCCGGCGAACCTTCCAGGCGCTGCGCATCGCCGTGAACGACGAATTCTCCGCGCTCGACGCGCTCCTGCGGCAGCTGCCGTTCTGCCTCGCGCCCGCTGGACGCGTGGCGATCCTGACCTTTCATTCCGGAGAAGATCGGCGCGTGAAAAAGGCCTTCGAGGCCGGCCGGCTCGATGGCGCGTACTCGTCGATCGCGGACGACGTGATTCGTCCGTCCCGGGATGAAGTGCGTGCCAATCCTCGCGCTGCGTCGGCCAAGCTCCGATGGGCGGTCCGTGGCGACTGAATGACGGGGCGACGAAGGCGGGTGGGGCGGGTGGGCGGGTAGGGACGAGGGACATGCGTAAATCCGAGTTTGCACTACCGGCGGGGCCGAGCCTCGAAACTGAGCAGAACCGCGCGAAGGAGCTGCTCCGCAGCGCGTTGGCCGCGGATGCCGCGGCGTTGGGCCGCATTCGCGCCCTGCATCCGCAACCGCCGGCCCTCGACGCGTTCACGCTTTCGGACGCGCAGCTCGTCATCGCCCGCGGGTACGGGTTCGCGAGCTGGGCGGCGATGACAAGCAAGATCGAATCGCTGACGAAAACGCCGGTCGAGCAGTTTCTCGCGGCCTTGTATGCCGGAGACGTGGCGGAAGTCCGGAATCTGCTGAACGCACACGCGGACGTCAGGGCCGTGGTGAACGAGCCGATCTGTCATTTCAACAGCCGGCCCGCGGCGCAGGCAAAGAAGAACCTGCCGCTGCTCGACGTCCTCCTCGCGCACGGCGCCGATCTGAACCTGAAGAGCACATGGTGGGCCGGCGGGTTCGGGCTGCTCGAATACGGCTGCACCGCGGAGGAGGCCGCGCCGCTCATCGCGCGTGGCGCGATGGTGGACGTGTTTGCTGCCGCTCATCTCGGCATGTTCGACCGGCTGCGCGAACTGATCGACGCGGATCCCTCCCTTGTCCACGCTCGGGGCGGCGACGGCAAGACGCCCGTGCACTGCGCGCGCACCGTCGACATGGCCCGCTACCTGATCGACCGCGGCGCCGACATCGACGCGCGCTGCGTGGACCACGAATCGAGGCCGGTGCAGTACCTGGTCCGCGAGGCCCCGGATGTGGCGCGCCTGCTCATCGACCGCGGCGCCTGGTTCGATCTCTTCGCCGCCGTCGCCTTGCGCGACGCGATTCTTGTCGAGCGCTGCCTGAGCGACGATCCGTCAGCGCTCGGTCATCGGACGTGGCAGGGGTTGTACACCGTTGCGCACGACAACACGCGGCCGGCCACGCGCGAGGAGATCGGCACCCGCCGGGGTGACATCTATCGCTGGGTCTTCGGGCACAACGTCTCCGCGATCGATGCGGCCGTCATGCTCGGCTTCGACGACATCGCCGCGCTGCTGCTCCGTCGTGCGTCGCCGGTCCAGCGGCTGCTTGCCGCCTGCACGGCCGGCGATCGCGCCGGGGCACAGGCCGTCGTCGATGCGCAGCCAGGCATCGTGCCCGCGCTGGGGAGCGAGCAGATGCGGTTGATCGCGGACCGTGCCCACGCGAACGATCTCGCGGCCGTCGCCCTGATGGTCGACCTCGGTTTCGATTCGCTCGCGCGCGGCGTTGAGGGATGGGAACCGCTTCGCTGGGCCGCGTTCCACGGAAACGCCGACATGGTCCGGCGGCTGCTGACGCGTGCGGCGCCCATCGGTGTACCGGATCCCACATACGGCGGGCCCCCGCTCGGGCAGTGTCTGTATGGAGCGCTGCACGGCTGGAGTCGCCACACCGGCGACTTCGCCGCCACCGTTCAACTGCTGCTCGACGCGGGCGAGCGTCCCGATCCGTCGATCCTGCCCACCGGGCGAGAAGACGTGGACGCCGTTCTGCGCGCGCACCTCAGAAGTGGCGCAGATCTTTAGGTCTGCATAGTCCGGCAGGCCTGAAAGCCTGCACTACTTCTGGGCCCTGCACTACCTGGCCGGCATGACGGCGACTTGGGCCCGGCGCCTTCCGAATCTCACGGCGTCCCGGCAATTCGGGACATACAAGTCCAGGTGGCGCCCGCGGACCTTCGGGCCGGTGTCCTCCACGACGTAAACGCCGTTGTACCGATCCTCCAGACCTGAGATCCTGATGCGCGAGCCCATTCGCAGCACGGCCGGGTCGGCCGCGACGGTGCTTTCGGTTGGGACCGTGCCCGTTGCGGTCTTCGTGCCCTTGCAGTAAGCCGTCGCGGTGAACGATGAGGTTGGAGCGGGCGGCGGAGGCGGCGGCGTGGGGTTCGGCGCGGCCACTTTGACCCGCCCAGCACAACCTTCAGCGATAAGGATGAGCGCGAGCAGCGCGAATCGCCTGGCCATCGGCGTTGCGATACGCAAGAAGCCCGCCGCAGGGCGTCCGGCTGAAGCCGGACGCTACGCAAGGAAGCCGGACGCTATGGAAATTAGTCGGGCAGCCCGAACGCGACCAACGATGTCCCGGAACCGATAACCACCTGCTGCTTGCCGTCGAGCATATACGTCATCGCGGCGGCGCCCCAGATCGGCGACCCGGTGGGGTAGAACCACAGGTTCTTGCCCGTCTTCGCATTGAACGCCATGAAGTTGCCTTCGTTGTCGCCCGCGAACACGACGCCCGACGCGGTAGACATCACGCCCGGCCATCGTCGGCGTCTGATACTTGAACTCCCATTTCCGCTCGACCGTCACCGGATCGATCGCGCGCAGGACGCCGTAGCTGCGATCGGCGTCGCGCTGGACGGTGCCGCCCATCAGGCCGCGGCCTGGCGTGAACTCTTCCTTCGCGGGGTAGTACATCGCGCAGGTTTCGCGGACCGTGACGAAGAACATGCGGAGCACCGGGTCGTAGGACGGCGGCATGTGGTTCGTGCTGCCCCATTGATCCGGGATGCAGCCCTTGCTGCCGTCGTTGAGGACGATCGGGTGGCCGTCCTGATCCAGTTCGCGCGCCCAGGTCTGGTCGCTGAATGGCTTGCCGACGATCAACTTGCCGGTGACGCGATCGAGCACGTAGAAGAAGCCGTTGCGGTTGGCGACCATCACCGTCTTGCGCATCTGGCCGCCGATCGGCACGTCGGCGATGACCGGCACGTGATTCGAATCCCAGTCGTGCAGGTCGTGCGGCGTGAACTGGAAGTACCACTTCAGCTTTCCGGTGTCGGCGTCGATCGCGACGAGCGAAGCGGTATAGAGGTTCGTCCCCTTCCGATCGTCGCCGTAGTAGTCCGGGTTGGGATTGCCGGTGCCGTAGTAGAGCAGGTTCAACTCGGGGTCGTAGCTCCCCGTGACCCACGCGCCGCCGCCTCCGCGGGCGATGGCTTCGCTCTTGGGCCACGTCTCGCTGCCCGGCTCGCCGGCGCCGGGGACCGTGTAGAACCGCCACGCCAGCTTGCCCGTGGCGGCGTCGTACGCGTCGATGAAGCCGCGCGTCGGCCAGTCGCTGCCGGAAATCCCCATGATGACTTTGTCTTTGACGACAAGCGGCGCCGCGGTCGCGGCGTAGCCAAGCTTGTAGTCGGCCATCACGGCGTCCCAGGCGACGGTACCGGTTCGCGTGTCGAGCGCGATCAAGTGTGCGTCCGCCGTGGGCATGAACAGCTTGTCGCCGAGGATGGCGAAGCCGCGGTTCACTGGAGAAGTCGCGCCGTAGGTGAGGTCGTTCGGCAGCTGACGCTTGTAGTTCCAGAATGGACGGCCCGTGCGCGCGTCGAGCGCCCACGCGTTGTTGAACGGCCCCGGCACATACAGGATGTCGTTCACCGCGAGCGGCGTCCCCTCAAAACCGCGCCGGGGCACGATGCCTGTCTGGAACGTCCACTTCGCCGTGAGGCGATGGGCGTTGGCCGGCGTAATCTGCGTGAGCGGGCTGTGCCGCTGTCCTGTGAAATCGCCGGAGTAGGTCACCCAGCGCGTGGGGTTCTTGTAGCCTTGCAGCAGATCCTGCCACGTCACGGGCGAAGGGCCCGACTCCTGCGCGAGCAGCACGGCGGAGCCAAGGATGGCGGCGGCGATCGCGATTGTTCTCATCGTCGTTCTCCCAGGCCCCGCAGGCTGCTCATGAATGTCAGGACGTCCGTGAGGTCGTTGTCGGTCAGCCGATCGGGGCCGAATGCCGGCATCAGCGAGTTGGTCTCGCGGACGATGTCGCGCACGCCGCTCTTGAGAAATCCGCGGAGGTGCCCGCTCTCGTCCATCATCTGAATCGAGAAGGCGTCTTCGCTTTTTCGGACGCCGCGAATGCGCTGGCCGTCACGCGTGACGACGGTCACGGGTTTGTAGCCGTCCGGAATGGATGCATTGGGATCGCGCACCGCCTGCCGGAGCACCGCAGGCGGCTGGCTCTGCGCGATGGCCGACAGATCCGGCCCGAGCGGACCGCCGCGGCCGTTGACGGTGTGGCAGGTGCCGCACGACGCCAAGAAGATCCGCTCGCCGTTGGCCGCGTTGCCTCGGGGCACGTCGGCCGTGCCCGAGCCGTTCAGGCTGCGGAGATAGCTCACGAGGTTCCGCAGTTCGGCATCCGGCGCGGTGCTGGACGGCATGATGGTGTTGGGCACGCCCTGGCGGATCGTCTGAAACACGCGATCGTCGGTCGCGCCGGAGGCCCACAGCCTGGTCAGGTCGTGTCCCGCCACGCCCTTCGCGTCGCTGCCGTGGCATTCCGCGCAGCGCTCGCGGAATATCGCAGCGCCGGCTTGAACTGCCGCCGGATCGTTCGTGCCCGTGATGTTCTGTGCCGCCGCCACGCTCGCCGCCGCGACCACCAGGGCGGCCGCCAGATCCCATCTCGTCATGCCGCACATGATACTCGGTGGGGGTTGGAGGTTGGAGGGTGGAGGTTGGAGGTTAGGGTCGGGGGACGGGTCACTCCGGGTTGGCGACGAACCGGTATCCGACGCCGCGGACGGTCTGCAGGTGCCTCGGGCTGGACGGTTTGTCTTCCAGGTATCGCCGCAGCCGCACGATGAAATTGTCGATCGCGCGCGTGTCGGTGTCCTCGCGAACGCCCCAGACCTTTTCCAGAATCGTCTTGCGCGAGACGGGCCGTCCCTCGTGCTCGACGAGGTAGCGGAGCAGCGACGCCTCCATCAGCGTGAGCGGCATCGTCTTGTCGCCCATCTGGACTTCGAGCAGCTCGAAGTCGATGGTCCGCTCGCGGAACGTGAACCGGCTGGAGACGGCGGGCGTCTGCTCGCGGTTCTCGCCGAGCCGGAACCACTCGCGGCGCCGCAGCAGTCCCTGGACGCGGGCGATGAGAATCGGCAGCTCGAACGGCTTCGGCAGATAGTCGTCGGCGCCCGACTGGAATCCCTCGAGCACGTCCTCCGGACGGTCGCGCGCGGTCAGCATGAGGACCGGGTACGAACTGTCCGGCGCGCCGCAGGTCGGCGACGACCCTGAAGCCCGTGATCCCCGGCAGCATGACGTCGAGGATCACCAGCTCGAAGCGCGCCGGGTCAGCCGTGATCTGGGCGAGCGCCGCTTCCCCCGTGTCCACCACGTCGACGTCGTGGTGCTCGGCGGTCAGGTTGAAGCGCAGTCCTTCGGCCAGGTGCTGCTCGTCTTCGACCAGCAGGATGCGGCTCATTGCGGAGGCTGCTGCAGGAGCGGCAGCTGCACGGTGAACGTGCTGCCGCGGCCCGGGCCCGTCGCTCTCGGCGAAGACCTTGCCGCCGTGCCGCAGCGTCACCGACTGCACGATGAACAGCCCGAGGCCCGTGCCTTTGACGCGAAGGCGCCACGGCGCCGGGAATCCGGTAGAAACGTTTGAAGATTCGCTTGAGCTCGCCCGTCGAGATGCCGACGCCGAGGTCGCGCACGCGCAGCGTCGCCTGCGTGCTCTCGGGTTGCTCGAGCTCCACCGCGATCTGCACCTGCGCGCCGGAATACTTGACGGCGTTGTCGACCAGGTTCGAGACGACGGCTTTCAGCTCGTCTTCATCGCCGAGCACCCGCGGCGTCGACGCCCGGCATCAGCGTCTCGCGATAGGTCAGCGCGTCGTCCGGCAGGTGATGACGCGTGCGCGCCAGCGCCACACAGTCCTGCACGACGGCCGCGAGGTCGACCGGCGTGCGGCTCGTGTGGCGGACCTTGGCGCCGACGCGTCCCGCGCGCAGGACCTGCTCGATGGTGCCCTGCAGGCGCTCGGTGTCCTCGACCATCACCTGTGTAGAACTCCTGCCGCTTCGCCTCGTCGATGCTGCGGCTCTGGAGCGTCTGGAGATACAGGCGTATGGAGGCGACGGGGGTCTTCAGCTCGTGCGTGACGGCGTGGATGAACGCGTCGTGCTGCTCGTTCCGTCGGATTTCGCGGACGAGAAAGATCGTGTTCAGCACGACGCCCGTGATGATGAGCGGGAAAATCAGGACGCCGAGAATCAGCAGCCCGGCTTCGCGCCAGTTGACGATGACCCAGCTGATGTTGAGAGCAAGAGCGCGGCAGCCGTGAGGCAGACGCCGAGGACGATGAAGAAGGCGATGGATCGCCGGCGGCTGCCAGACGTCATACGCCAAGCATAAGACGATCGGGGCGGGTTACGCGGCGATCTCTTCCTCGGGCGACTGGTTCACCTTGGCGACCTTGACGTCCCAGACGAGGCCGATCGTGCTGAGCAGCTTCAGCTCAATCCAGGTGGGGTCGAATTCGTACCAGGCCAGGCCGTGGCGCGCCGACACCGGGTGCGCGTGATGGTTGTTGTGCCAGCCTTCGCCGAACGTCAGCAGCGCGACCCACCACGAGTTCTTCGAATCGTCTTTCGTCACGAAGCGGCGGCGTCCCCACATGTGCGTGGCGGAGTTGACCAGCCAGGTGGCGTGCAGGCCGACGACCACGCGCAGGAAGATCGCCCAGTTGACCATCGGCCACCCGCCGATCGCCAGCAGGACGAGGCCCAGCGTCGGTCAGCGGCACCCAGTGATACGTGGTCAGCCACTGGTAGAAACGGTCGCGGCCGAGGTCCGGCGCGTAGCGCGACATGATGGCCGTGTCGTTGTGCTGCGCTTCGCCGAACACCACCCAGCCCAGGTGCGACCAGAAGCCGCTGACGCGGGGCGTGTGCGGGTCGAGCGGCTGGTCCGAGTGCTGATGGTGCTGCCGGTGGATGGCGACCCAGAACATCGGGCCGCCTTCGAGTGTCAGCGTTCCGCAGATCGCCAGGAAATACTCGAAGAGCTTCGGCGTCTTGAACCCGCGATGCGTGTGCAGCCGGTGGTAGCCCATGCTGATGCCCAGGCCGACGGCCACCCAGTAGAGGAAGGCGGCGACGATCAGGTTGGTCCAGCTGAACTGAAACAGGGCGACGACGGCCAGCACGTGGAAGACGACCAGAACAACGGCGGTCAACCAGTTGATCTTCGAGTACCGGGACTGTGCCCGGCTGCGCAACGAGGCTGCTCAATGGTCGCTCCGTTTGGAGAATGACGTGCCTTGTAACCGTAACAAGCCTTGGTCTCCTCGACTGTAAGAGTTCTGTAAGACTTGCGTTCCCTGTCCTTTGCGGCATTCCGGGGAGGGTACCGATTCACACAGTGGCGCGGACCCGCACCCGGCCCGACTGTCGGACGGACGGTCCGGGGGTTGCCGGGTTCTGAGTGGTCCGGTAGCATAGATATATGGGAGCCCATATTTCTGGCGACGCCAGAGACCAGACACGCCAGGTTCTCGACTCCATCCGGCGCATCGTCCAGCTTCTGCGCGAGTCGTCCCACGAGGCGGAAGCGCGCGGGCTGACCGGTGCCCAGTTGTTCGTGCTGCGCACGGCGGCCGACTCGCCGGGCCTTTCGGTCGGCGCCCTCGCCGAACGCACGCGGACGCATCAGAGCTCAGTTTCGGTGGTGGTCGCGCGCCTGGTGGAGCAGGGGCTGCTCGAACGAACAGCGGCCGCTGACGACAGCCGGCGGGCGGAAGTCCGGCTCACGCCCGACGGCTTGCATCGCATCCGGAGCGCTCCGCCCACCGCGCAGGAACGGCTCGTGGCTGCCGTCGACGCGCTGCCGAAGGCAAGCCGCGGCCGGCTCGCGTCGGTGCTCGACGCGCTCGTGCAGGAACTGGCCCTCGGCAACACGCATCCCGAGATGTTCTTCCAGGACTCAGAGGAACGGGCGAGGAAAGCGCGGCTCGCCCATGTCTGACGCGCACCGCGGTCCCGTTGCTGCTCTCGACCATCTGGGAGACTTCACGACATCCACGCGTGTGCTGCCGATCGCCGCGCTGGCCGCCGTGATCGGCGTTGTCGCCGCGTACGTGGCCGCCGGCCTGCTGGCGCTGATCGGATTCTTCACCAACCTGTTTTTCTTCCAGCGCGCCGGGACGGCGCTCGTTTCGCCGGCGGGCCATCACCTCGGTCCGTTCGTCATCGCTGTACCGGTGATCGGCGGGCTCGTCATCGGCGTGATGGCGCGTTATGGCTCCGAACGCATCCGCGGTCACGGCATCCCGGAAGCGATCGAAGCCATCCTGATCAACGGGAGCCGCGTCGAGCCGAAAGTCGCGCTGCTCAAGCCGCTCTCGTCGGCGATTTCGATCGGGTCGGGCGGACCGTTCGGCGCCGAAGGCCCGATCATCATGACGGGCGGCGCGTTCGGATCGCTGGTCGCGCAGTTTTTCCACCTGACGAGCGCGGAGCGCAAGACCCTGCTGGTCGCCGGCGCGGCCGCCGGCATGTCCGCGACGTTTGCCGCACCGCTCGCCTCCGTCGTCCTGGCTGTCGAACTGCTGCTGTTCGAGCTGAAACCGCGGAGCATCATCCCCGTCGCGATGGCCAGCGTGGTCGCTGCGGCGATTCGCCGGCACATCATCGGGTTCGGCCCCGTCTTCCCGGTACCGGTCCACGCCGCGTTCATCGGCACCGACGGCCTGCTCGGTTGTGTCGTCGCGGGCGTCGCGGCGGGCGCCCTGTCGGCGCTGCTGACCGGCGCGGTCTACGCGTCCGAGGATGCGTTCCAGCATCTCCCGATTCACTGGATGTGGTGGCCGGCGATCGGCGGGCTCGTCATCGGCACCGGCGGGTATTTCTTCCCGCAGGCACTGGGCGTCGGCTACGACGTGATCAGCGGGCTACTGCAGGGGGACACGCCTCTCCGAATCATCGTCGGCGTGCTGGTGGTGAAGTCGGCCATCTGGGCGATTTCGCTCGGGTCGGGCACCTCGGGCGGCGTCCTCGCGCCGCTGCTGATGATGGGCGCCGCGCTCGGCGGGCTGGAGGCTCGGTTTCTCCCATTCGAAGGCGCGGGGTTCTGGCCGCTCGTCAGCATGGGCGCCATCCTCGGCGGCACCATGCGATCCCCGCTCACGGGCGTGATCTTCGCCTTCGAGCTGACCCACGACGTGAACATGCTCGTGCCGCTGATGCTCGCCGTGGTCGTCGCGCACGGCTTCACGGTGCTGACGCTGAGGCGGTCGATCCTGACGGAGAAGATCAGCCGCCGCGGTTTTCATCTGAGCCGGGAGTACTCGATCGACCCGCTCGAGATCATCTTCGCGCGCGAGGTGGCGCGCGGCGTGGTCGCGCTGCCGGCGGACGCGACGCGCCGGGAAGTGACGGCTGTGCTCGCCGGGCCGCGGCCCGCGCCCGAGCGGCAAGCGCGACCGGGCTCGGAGCCGTCGCGGCACGAACAGCGGCTGTATCCCCTCGTGGATTCGGATCGACGGCTTGCCGGCGTCGTGACGCGCAGCGCGCTGCGCGGCTGGCTGGATGGCGGCGCGCCTGCGCCAGGCACGCCGGATGGGGTCGTGCTCGCAGATGTCGCGCACAGCAATCCGGTCATGGCGTACGGCGACGAGCCGCTGCGCATGCTCGCGTTCCGGATGGCCGACAAGGGCGTGACGCGCATCCCCATCGTGGAGCGCCGTGACGGCGTGCTGCTGGGGATGGTGGGACTGAGCGACCTGCTGACCGCGCGCGCACGCATCCTCGATGCGGAGCAGCGCCGTGAACGGGTCCTGGGCGCCGGACTGCGGCTCCGTGTCTTCGGCCGTCCGGGGGCCGCGTAACCGCAGTTTCATTGACACCGTCGAGTGCCTTCGGTAAGGTGATTGACGGCAGTCCGTGAATACTTTACGCCGCCGCCTCACCGTTTTCGCCGCGTCCCTGCTGATGTGTCAGTTCGCGGTTCTCGCAGCGGCGCCGGTCCTGCTTCACCGGACGAAGGCTGCTGCCGCGGGCGTCGAACTGCTGTGTGACTGCAAGGTCGAACCGGGCGCTGAGTGCCCGATGCACGGCAGCAAGGCGCACGGACCATCGGGCCGGAAGACGGCGCGCTTCAGCCCCGTCTGCGGCGATCAGACGGCCGCTGTCCTGACACTTCTCGCAAGCGGCAGTGGCATTCTCTCGGCGCCGTCTCACGTGGTCCGTCCCGCGACGAACCCCGTCGCCGTTCTCGTCATCGCCGAGTCCGTTCTCGCCGCCGCACGTCCTCCCACGTCTCCTCCTCCCCGCAGCTAGACGCCTTGTGTCGTAGCGTCCGCCTTCAGGCGGACGTCGGTCGGCCGGCTGAAGCCGGCCGCTACGTACGTGGTTTTCATGCGGGGGGAAGTGTTCACGAAGATCGGTGCGTGTGTCGTCTTGACGTGTCTGGCGGCCGCAGTGGGCGTGTCCGCTCAGGAAACCGTCAACTTCGCCAGCGTGAGCGGGCGCGTCACCGATCCGTCCGGCGGCGTCGTCTCGGGTGCGCAGGTCGCCGCGCGGCAGACCGACACGAACGTGACGGCGACGGCGATCACCGACAGCGAAGGCCGGTTCCGCTTTCCGTACCTGCGGGTCGGCTCATACGAAATCACCGTGCACGACGCCGGCTTCGCGGACACGACGCGCCGGCTCACCCTCACGCTGGGCTCGGCGTTCGACCTGCCGATCGTGCTCGCGGTGCCGACTGTCGAAGCCACCGTCGATGTCGTCGCGCCGCTGCCGCTGCTCGACGCGGCCCGCAGCCAGATCGCGGGGACGGTGTCCCGCGCCGAGATCGAGACGCTGCCGATGAACGGCCGCAACTTCCTGGACGTGGCCCTGCTCGTGCCCGGCGTTTCTCAGCCCAACGTCGGCGGCACGCAGCTTTTCGCCGAGACGTCCGCCGTACCCGGCGTCGGCGTATCGGTGGGCAGCCAGCGCAATTTCTCGAACAACTTCATCGTGGACGGCCTGTCGGCCAACGACGACGCGGCGGGGTTGAGCGGCATTCCGTACGGCGTGGACGCGGTCGACCAGTTTCAGGTGGTGACGTCGGGCGGCCAGGCCGAGCTCGGCCGCGCGCTGGGCGGCTACATCAACGTCGTCACCAAGAGCGGCGGCAACGCCACGCACGGCGACTTCTACGATTACGTGCGGAACGATCGTTTCAACTCGCCGAACCCGCTCTCCGGGACGACGCTGCCAATGAGCCAGTCGCAGTACGGCGCGAGCCTCGGTGGCCCCGTGCGTCGCGATCGGACGTTCTTCTTCGCCAACTTCGAGCAGCGCCTGCTCGATCAGTCGGGCTTGGTGACAATCCTTCCGCAGAGCGTCAGCGCGATCAACGCGCGGCTCGCGGCTGTTGGCTACCCGGGATCACCGGTCGCCACGGGCGAGTATCCCAACCCCGTGGACACGGTGAATTTCCTCGGCAAGATCGATCATCAGCTGGGAAGCCGGGACTTGTTCAGCGTCAGGTACAGCCAATACAACGTGAGCTCGAGCAACTCCCGCGGGGCGGGCGGGCTGAGCGCGCCGAGCGCGTCGGCCGGACTGGACAACCTCGACCAGACGCTGGCATTCGGTAACACGACCACGATTTCAGGCCGGACGGTCAACGAGCTCCGGGCGCAGGTCGCGTTCAGCGATCTCCGGGCGCTGCCGTCCGATCCGATCGGCCCCGCTGTCAGCATCTCGGGCATCGCGTCGTTCGGCACGTTGTCCACGAGCCCGACGGGCCGGTCGAACACGATGGCGCAGATCGTCGACAACGTGTCACACCAGCGCGGCGCGCACGCACTGCGCGCCGGGATCGACTTCCTGTTCAACAAGGACACCATCACCTTTCCGCGAGCCGATCGCGGCTCGTACGCGTTTTCCTCCCTGCAGAACTTCCTGCTCGGCGTGTACAACAACGCTGGCTTCACGCAGACGTTCGCGGAAACCGTAGTCTCGCAGACGAACCCGAACGTTGGCGTGTACGTGCAGGACGAATGGAAAGTCGGTTCGCAGCTGACGCTGAATGCCGGCCTCCGGTACGACTTGCAGTTTCTCGAATCGATCGACACCGATCGCAACAACCTCTCTCCGCGGCTTGGTTTTGCGTGGTCTCCCGGGGATTCGCGTCGGACCGTCATCAGGGGCAGCGCCGGCTTGTTCTACGATCGGGTGCCGCTGCGCGCGCTCGCCAACGCGCTGCTGTCCGCGGGGAATACGACGGATCTCGCGGAGTTGCGTCAGACGAGCATCAGCCTGTCGCCGGCGCAGGCGGCCGCACCCCCGTTCCCGAACATCCTGAGCGAGGTCGTGCCGTCGGTGACCCTGTTCAACCTGACGACCATGGACCGCGGGATGCAGAACGCGTACTCGGAGCAGGCGAGCGTCGAGCTCGAGCAGGCAGATTGGCGCGCGCGGGACGGTCAGCGCCGGCTACCAGTACCTTCGCGGCCGCGATCTCATTATCTCGGTCAACCAGAACGTGCCGACGTGCGTGGCCGCCGGCGCAAACAACGGCTGCCGCCCGAACCCGGCGTACGGGAACAACAACCAGTACTCGCCGCTCGCGCACTCGAACTATCACGGCGTGCACCTGTCGTTCGTACAGCGGCCGGCATCGTGGGGCACCTACCGCGTCAGCTACACGCTCTCGAAATCCATGGACGATGTGGGCCAGAGCTTCTTCAGCTCGCCGATCGACCCGTACGACATCTCGAAGGACTGGGGCCGATCCGACGACGACCAGCGCCATCGCGTTGTCGTGTACGCGTCGGTCCATTCGCCGACAGCCCCGGCCGCCACGACGTGGGAACACATCAGCCACGGCTTCCAGGTGAGCAGCGTCGTGCGCGCGTACTCTGCGCTGCCGCTGAATATCACATCCGGCGTGACGACCATCGCGGGCACAGCCGGACGGCCTGTCGTCGACGGCGAGTTCATCGGGCGCAACACCGGCACGGGCCCCGACTTCTTCAGCCTGAGCCTGAGGGTCAGCCGCGCGTTCGCCCTGGGCCACGGTGTGAGACTCGAGGCCCTTGCCGAGGGGTTCAACCTCACGAATCGCGTCAACGTCGTGACGGTGAACTCGAATTTCGGATCGGGCGCGTACCCGACGGACCCTCCGCCGACCTTCGGCCAGGTCACGGCGGTGGGCGATCCGCGATCGTTCCAGTTGGGTGCGCGCGTCCGGTTCTGAGGTCTGCATGAAGCACGCGATCGTTCGACTCATCGTCCTTGGCGGCATGGCCGTCACACTCGCCCACGCTGCTACGAGCCGCCATGTGACGCTCGCCGTCGCAGGCCGTGCGAGTGCGTCGGCATCAATCGCCGCAACGGGGAAGGTTGCGGTGGTGGCCTGGGCGGCGACGGCGCCGGGAGGCGCGACGGATATCTACGCCGCCCGCAGCACTGACGGCGGCCGAACGTTCGGCGCGGCGGTGCGCGTAAACGACGCCGCGGGCGACGCGTCGGTCGGCGGTGAGCAACCGTCGCACGTCGCCCTGGTGCCGCGCCCGGGAGTCGAACCGTCGATCGTCGTCGTATGGACGACGAAGCGGAAAGAGGGCACGCGGATCCTCTCCGCCCGTTCAGACGATGGAGGAGCGACGTTCGGAAAGGCGCGGCCGCTCGCAGGCGGTGAGGCGCCAGGGAACCGCGGGTGGGAGGCCATCGCGACCGATCGCGATGGGCGCGTCGTCTCGGTATGGCTCGATCATCGCGAGACCGCGTCGTCGCCGTCGGGGGCCGCGCCGATGCAGCACGAGGGCCACGATCACGCGGGCGGCGGCAAAGCGGCGGTCAACGGTGCCGATCGCGTGGACGGTGCCGTTCGCGCACAGATGTCGAAGCTCTATTTTTCCAGGCTCGACGCGGACGGTCAGGCCGCGGGCGCCGTTGCCGCCGGCGTGTGTTACTGCTGCAAGACCGCGGTCGCGGCTGGAGCGGACGGTGCGATCTACGCCGCGTGGCGGCATGTGTATCCGGGCAACATCCGGGACATCGCGTTCACGGTCTCGCGCGATGGCGGGCGGACCTTCAGCGCACCGCTCCGGGTGTCGGACGATCACTGGGTGCTCGACGGCTGCCCCGAGAACGGCCCCGCCATGGCGCTCGACAGCCGGCAGGGCGTTCACATCGTCTGGCCGACGCTGGTCAGCCGGCCCACTGCGGATGCCGAGCCGACGCTGGAATTGTTCTACGCGTTTTCGACCGACGGCCGGGGCTTCACGGCCAGGCGCCGACTGCCCGCGCAAGGTTTGCCACGCCACGTGAACATCGCCGCAACGCCTGACGACTCGCTGGTCGCGGTGTGGGAAGAGCAGGCGGCCGGCAGCAGGCGGGTGGTGATTGGGCGGGCGCGCGAGGGGCAATCCTTCACACGCCGCGTCGTCAGCACAGGTGAGCGCGCGTCGTATCCGGCCGTTGCGGCGACCGAGGCGGCAACGCTCGTGGCGTGGACCAGCGAGTCCAATGGCCAGTCGACGATTCAGGTCTCGCGCGTAGACTGACAGCCCGCACGGGTGTCGGCTATGACGTGACGGCGAGACCGAGCGCCGCCGCGACCATCACGACGAAGGCGATCCATCCCGTGACCGAGAGCAGGCGGGAGTTCGTCCTGTCGCCCATGACCGACGGGTCGTTCGTCAGCAGCAGCACGATCAGAATGAGCGGAGGAGCGAGCACGCCGTTGATGACTGCCGTCGTGAACAGCAGTTTGATGGCGTCGAGCCCGGTATAGGTGAGCGCGATCCCCAGCACGACAGAGAACGTGAGCACGACATAGAACCGCCCCGCCTGCCCCGGTTTTCGATCGAGCGATTCGCGCCACGCCCAGGCCTCGGCGATCGCGTAGGCGCACGACCCGGCCAGCACCGGCACGGCCAGCATTCCCGTCCCGATCAGTCCAAGCGTGAAGAGCCAGTAGGCGCCCGCGCCGGCGACCGGGCGCAGCGCTTCTGCCGCCTGCTCGGCGGTCGTGATGCTCGTCTGTCCGCTGCGAGTGGAGCGTCGCGGCGGTGGTGAGGATGACGAAGAACATGATCGCGTTCGAGGCGAACATGCCGGTGATGACGTCGGTGCGGCAGTCGGCGAGCTCCGCCGCCGAGGCGCCGCGACGGTGCGCCAGGTTGCGTCCCTGCGAGCGCTCTTCCTCGACCTCCTGCGCGGCCTGCCAGAAGAACAGGTACGGTGAGATCGTCGTGCCGAGAATCGCGACCAGCAATGAGAAGAACGCCCGGGACAGCTCGACATGGGGGACGAGCGCGGCGTAAATGGCCACACGCCAATCGACGTCGGCGACGAACGCCGTCACCACGTAGGCGAGCAGCACCAGCGTGAGCCACTTGAATATCCCGCGCGATGGCGCGATACGACGACCACATCAGCGCCACGACGATCGCGGCGCCGTAGATTGGCACCGTGAGCGCGGCAGGCGCGCCGGTCACCATGCGCGTGGCGGCTGCCATGCCGCCCAGATCGGCGGCGATGTTGATCACGTTGGCGACGGCCAGCAGCGTGCACGCGAACCACAGGACCCACCGCGGGTAGCGGCGCCGGATGATGCCGGCCAGCCCGCGGCCGGTCACCATCCCCAGGCGCGCACACATGAGCTGCACCGCCGTCATCAGGGGGAAGGACACCAGGGCGGTCCAGAGCGGCAGGTACCCGAAACTGGCGCCCGCGACCGAGTACGTCGAGATGCCCGACGGATCGTCGTCGGCGGCGCCGGTAATCAGGCCCGGGCCCAGCTTGGCGAAGAAGCGTTGGTGACGTGGCGCCGGCATCGAACCGGTTACATCGTACTGCGCCGCGGCAGCCGGTGTGCGGCCGATCTCTCAGCGGCGAAGGAGCCCGAGGCGGTCGCCGCTGAACGTGAACATCGCGCCGGCGTCGCTCGGGAACGGCACCATGACGACGTTGGAGCGTTCGCGGACGATGGTGACGTTGCGGGCGCGCGCGTCGCCCGCCGTGATGAAGAAGCCCACCAGCTCGCCGACCGGCGGCTGGCGATTCGCAATCGGTCCCCAGACCTCGGGGCTGTAGTACCAGTTTCGCCCGAACTGCGACGGAGGCCCGCCCTGGCGGCCCAACCCGTACCAGTATTCAACTCCGCCGGAGGTATACCAACGCCCGTTGATGTTTTCGACGAGCCACAGCGTGTACTGGATCGGCCCGTCCCAGCCGGGCGGCGTGACGTCGGGCCAGCGGTAAGGGCCGTCCTTCTTCGAAAAGTCCACGAACGCGCCGTCACTGCGCAGATCGAGCGTCGTGATGAGCGTCGTCACCGGCCAGTTGGCGACGTCCGGAGGAGACGACGCCGTCACGGTCACGCCGTGAAGATCGATGCCGTCGATCGGGGCAGCTGGAGGCGGGGGAGGCGGCGGCAGCGGCGCGGCCGGTGGAGCCGGCGGTTCGGCCGCCGCGGGCGCCGGCTTTCGCAGCACCTCGGTGCCGCTCACAGGCCCCAGGCACGTGGTGCCCGAATAGGGCAGCCGCAGCGTCCTGTTGTTGTCCTCGACCGCACCGGTGCCGGTCAGCGAGATCGGACAGTCCGGGATGCCCGGTCCGGTCGCCGTTGCGGTGACGGTGAACGGGACGGCGCCGCCGACAAGCTGCCCGGACGCGTTGCCGGAGAGCGCGAGGCCGCCGCCGCAAACCGCGGTGAACGTGCCGGTGATCGACGTCGGGGTCTGGCTCGAGATCTGGTATTTGAAGTTGCCGCACGTCGTCGGGCTCGGCAGCGCCGGCAGGGCATTCGATTCCCACAACCCCACCAGCGGAGCCGCCGTGGACCCTGCCGCGGCGGGCGTCGCGGCCGCGGAGGCGGCCGAGGCGGCCGTCGGCCCTGCCATGTTGGTCGCATGGTCGAAGGCGCACCCGATACCTGAGAGCGACGAAGCGAGGGCGACGAGCAGCGCCAGCGTTCTGGTCATTTTCATTACATCTTCGGGTCGAAGAGTACGATTCTGCAGGTCCGCCGTCCAGAAAAGTTCGAAAACACGCCAAAATAGAACAGTCGAGGTGGTCACTGCAGACGGCTGGCCATGCGACGGCGCCGCTTCCGTGCCGGCTCTTGCCGGCGTTCCTGTTCAACCCTTCGCCGCGGTTCGGCATCCGTCTCGAGGCGGATGGCCGCGGCATCCAGAACGGCACTGATACCGCCGGCCAGTGGCGCGTCATCGGCGCCGTCGTTTTCCGGATGTAGGCCGCTGGCGATCTGTCGTAGGTGACCTCCGCAGATCTCGAAGCGATTCACGGACATCGTCCAGGTGCGAATAGCGCACGGGGGCGGACTGGGACACTATAGATATCTGTGCCGGCTTGGCTCGTCGATCTGTTCGCCCGCTACGGGTACGCAGTGGTGTTTGTCGGCGTCTTGCTCGAGAACGCCGGGCTGCCGGTCCCGGGCGAGACGGCGTTGCTCGCGGGCGCCGCGTTGTCGCGATCCGGCACGTTGTTTCTGCCCTGGGTCGTCGTCACCGCTATCGCCGGCGCTATTCTGGGCGACAACATCGGGTTCATGATTGGCCGTCGCGGCGGCCGAGCCCTTGTGGATCGCTTCGGCCCCAAGATCGGCCTGACACCTTCGCGCCTCGAACAGTTTGACGCCTTCTTCGAACGTCACGGCGCCAAGACGGTATTCATCGCGCGGTTCGTCACGGGACTGCGCGTGTTCGGCGCGGTGCTGGCCGGAACGAGCGGCCTGCCGTGGGGACGGTTTCTCATCTACAACGCCACCGGTGCCGTCGCCTGGGCGACGACGTTCGGCGCCGTGGGGTATTTCCTGGCGTACAGTTGGGAGACGCTCGAAGAATGGATCGGGCGCAGCGGCCTGGCGCTGCTCGCCGCGGCGGCCCTCGTCGCCATCGTCGCCGCGCTGCGGCGCCGCAGAGCCGCGGCATGACACCCCTCCCATGATCACACTTGCGTCCGGCCTGTCGTATTTCGATCTCATGTTCGAGCAGCGGCCGCGGATCATCGCGACGGCCGTCGTGCACGCGTCGGGCGGCGTCGCGCTGGTGGACCCCGGTCCCTCGAGCACGCTGCCCAGGCTTCGCGCGGCGCTCGCCGCATCCGGCATCTCCATGTTGGATGTGACCGACATCCTGCTCACGCACATTCACCTCGACCACGCTGGCGCGACGGGTACGCTCGTGCGCGAACATCCACGGCTGCGCGTCTTCGTGCACGAGCGAGGGGCGCCGCACATGGCGAACCCGGACAAGCTCGTGGTGAGCGCGGCGCGGTTGTACGGCGACGCGATGAAGCGGTTGTGGGGTGAAGTGGCGCCGGTGCCCACGGCGTCGATGACGATCCTCAAAGGCAAGGAGCGCATCGCGGTCGGGGGCCGCACGTTCGACGTCGAGTACACGCCCGGCCACGCCTCGCATCACGTGAGCTTTTTCGATCGCGATTCAGGCGTGGCACTTGTGGGCGACACGGCCGGCGTCAAGCTGACGCCGGATGGCTTCATCATGCCGCCCACACCTCCACCCGATGTGGATCTCGAGGCCTGGCACGAGGGCCTGGGCCGCATCGAGCAATGGCGGCCCGGTACGCTGTTTCTCACGCACTTCGGACCGTCTGCATTTGCGGGGCATCTGCCGGCGCTCCGCGATCACATCGAGTTCGTGGGCGCGCTGTCCCGGAGATTGCTCGCCCGCGAAGGAACAGACGACGATCGCGAAGCCTGGTTCGCGGACGAAGTCCGCCGCGAGCTCAGCAAGCGCTTGAACAACGCGGACACGGCGGCCTATGAGCTCGCAGGACGGTTCGATCTGAACTGGCGCGGCCTGGCGCGGTACTGGCGGAAAAAGCAGGCCTGACGGGCTACCGCTGCCGACTGTTACGCCGTCGCCCGTGCCGGAGCCGCGACGTTCTGGCGGCGGTGGGGTTCGACCATCAGGCGCAGCGCGAGTCCCTGCGGGTTACCAGCCGATGTCGCGGGCGTTACGCGGTACACCGCGGACAGCACCCGGCCGCGACGCAGCGCCTCAGGCAGCGCGTCGGCTTCGCGGGACTCGCGCTCGAGCTGGAACTGGACGAGTCGATACATCGGGATCGAGACGGCTGACTGGCACTCCACGTAGACGCCCTGCTCGCTGACGTTGCGGGCCATGACGCTGGCGAACCGTTCAGTGCCACGCTGATCCCGCCACACGAGCCGCGCGGGCAGCGCCACCGGCCGGCGTTCGGTCAGTCGTGCGTGGTCGTTTTGAACGGGCAGCGTCTGAGCGATTACTGGAGTCACGGCATCCTCCTGAGGATGAAAGCCTGTGCCAGGAGATGTATCAAGGGCCAGGCCCGGTCGATTCCAAGGTCAGTCAGTAGCTGGTCGATTAACCTAAGATCCATTTAAATCAGTAGTTTACTTAATTGTGCAAGCAGCGAACTTCCTGTGCAATGTGGATACTTGGTATTCGATCACGATGGTAATTGGATATCCAGTATCCAGCTACGGGGCGGGCACTTCGGCCGGCGAGTCCAATCCGAGCCGTCGAAGCTTGAGGTAGAGGCCACGTCTCGTCAGGCCGAGGGTCCGGGCAGCTTCCGAGATATTGCCTGCCGACCGGTCGAGCGCCGACTGAATCACATCGCGTTCGACTTGCTCGATCGCCGTAGCGAGGTTGGCGGGTGCGGCGCCCGTCCGGGCCAGCGGCGTCGTCGGCGCCATGCGCGTCGAGCCGATTTCGGGCGACAGGTGGGACGCCTCGATCGTCCCGCCTGGCGCGCTCATCGCGACCGCGCGCTGGATTTCGTTCTTCAGTTGCCGGACGTTCCCCGGCCACCAGTACTGCGAAAACATGTCGAGCGCTTCCGAGCTCAGCTGGATGTCCGGCTTGCCGAGACGTTCCGATGCCTCCCGGAGAAAGAAGGTGCTCAGGTGGGGGATCTCCTCGCGTCGATCGCGCAGCGGCGGCACGTGGATCCGGATGACGCTGAGGCGATAGTACAAGTCCTCGCGGAACTTGCCTTCGGCCACCCGCTGTTCGAGGTCCGCGTTGGTGGCCGCCAGCACACGCACGTCGACCCGCTGCGGACGCGTATCGCCGATCGGCATGATCTCCTGCAGTTCGAGAAACCTCAGCAGCTTGGGCTGCACGTCGATCGGCAGGTCTCCGATTTCGTCCAGGAACAGTGTGCCGCCGGCCGCGGATCGGACGAGCCCCGGCTGATCCGACACCGCGCCGGTGAAGCTGCCGCGGCGATGGCCGAACAACTGGCTGTCCGCGAGGTCGCGCCCGGTCGTGGTGCAGTTGTACGGCAGGAACATCGCGGCGCTGCGATGCGACCCGACGTGAATCGCCCGGGACACCAGTTCCTTGCCGGTGCCGCTCTCGCCCGTGATGAGGACGGTCAGATCGTTGCCCTGCAGCCGCTGAATCTGCTCGACCAGCCGCGTCATCGCCGCGCTCGCCGTCAAGAAGCCCGGCAGGAGCGGCTCGAGCGATCGATCGAGGGCCGCGGCGGCCGAGGATCCGGATGGCCTGTCGCGCGCCGCGCACAGCGCGAAGCCCTGTCGTGCGACCGTCGCGATCATGCGAAGGCGGCGCAGCACGGGATGTCCGAGAGGGCGGGGTGCGGCGACCAGCCCGAACCGGGGGCCCTCCGGATCGCGGCCGAGCTGCTCCACGATCATCGTGCCGCGGCCGTAGCTGTGGCCGTTCGCCGCCGTCCGGGCGAGCGCGCGCGCGGCGTCCGCATCCGCGCCGGCCGTCGCGACGACGCGCACGTCGCCCCCGGGCAGGTTGACGAACACCACCGCGCAGTCGCCGGCGGCGGCTTCGATCATCGCCGCGGCGGTCTCGCGGCCGAGAAGGTCCGGCAGTGCCGCTGCGTCCACGATTCGCCGGACGATCGCATCGTCGGCGTCGGCGGGGGAGATGACGTACTCGCCCGAGCCGACGGAGGTCAGCAGGCCGCGGGCATCATGGGCGTCGGAGGAATCACGCTCGCGCGCCGAGCTGTTCGAAGACGCCGAGCGCCTGGTTCAGATGGCGTTCGGCGACCGATCGCGCGCCGGTCTGTGCCACGAGGCGTCCGAGCGCGAGGTGGCTGAGGGCGGCCTGATAGCGCTCGCCGAGCAGGTCGAGCAGCGTCGCGCTCTGCGCGAAGTTGTGGTACGCGTCGGCCGCGCTCCCGCCTTTGGCGTACAGCCCACCGCGCAGCCGCAGGTATTCGCCCCACGCCGCGGGAGCCACTTTCGGGTCGAGCGCTTCGGCGGCCGTTGCCAGCCGCTGCTCGGCCTCCGTCAGCCGGCCGGCGCTCGTCAGCGCTTCGGCGGCGATCAGCGTTGCCTGGAGGGCGTCGAACGGGGGAGCGCCCGCCTGCAGGATTTCATCGGAGCGGGCGACTGCGTCCTCGAGCTCGCCGCGCCGCATCGCCAGCCGCGCGCCCAGGACCCGGACCGACCATTCGTACCACTGGCTGGTCTGCCGTCCGAAGGCGCCGTACGCGTCGCCGGCGCGCGCCAGGTACTCGGCGGCCGTCTCGTACGTGCCGCGGATCATGTGGATCTGCGCGAGCGTGTCGAACACGGCGCCCGTGGTCTCGTGAAACTGGATGGGGCTGCGCACGTCGAGCGCGCGGTGCAGCGCGTCCTCCGCGCGGGCCAGGTCGCCGAGACGCACGCAGATCTGGCCCAGGGTGGCCAGCGCGACCGCGAGCCCGTGGCCGGACCGCAGGCCTTCGTGCAGCACGACGCTCCGCTCGGCGAGCGCGAGCGCCTGCTCGTAGCGGTGCTCCATCATCATCACGCCGGCCTGATTGCTGCACACCGTCGCCAGCACGTCGTCGGCCCGCACCGTCGAAGCGAGCCGCTCCGCGTGGCGGAGCGCGCCCATCGCCTGGTCGTATTCGCCGACCTGGGCGAGCAGGATGCTCGACAGCGAGTGCACGAGCGCGAGGTGGCGCCTGTCGCCGGCGGCGTGAAGGGCGGACGCGGCCTTGGTGATGTGCTCGCGGACGATCGCGGTGTCGCCGACCCGGCGGTAGCAGTGCGCGAGCTCGTAGTGCGCGAGCCCGATGGCGCGCGAGTCGTGGGCGGCCTCCGCCTGCTTGAGGGCGCGCTGGTGGAGCGCGATTGCCCGTGACTGATCGCCGCGCGCGGATGCGAGCCTGCCGTGCAGCCGCCACAGCGAGGCGAGACGGCCCGATGATACCGTGTCGCGGAACGTGTCCGGCGGACGCCCGAGTGCGGTCCCCGCGCGGTCGAGATCGTCCTGCAGGAGCCACGCTTCCGCGAGCATCGCGCGGACGGCGAGCTCGTCCTCGCGCGGCAGCGCGGCCGAGCGGAGCACCGGCGCCAGGATTTCCCCGGCTTCGGCGCCGCGGCCGCGTTCGAGCGCCGCAGTCGCTCGTGCCAGCAGCGCCTGCAGGGAAGACGAGGGCATTACGTCTTGGTGCGGAGCGTCTCGAGGAACGGGCGACCCTTCGTCGCGAGGCGCGCTTCCAGGCGGGCCGAGCAATCGCAGTCGCCGCAGGACCAGGCTTCGGTGCCGTTCAGATCGCGGCAGCGGCTGCGCGCGTGCGCGTCCTGGACTTTCTCGAGATCGAAGTACTTCTCCCAGTACTCACGCTCTTCCGCCAGCGGGGTGTAGCAGTAGCAGACTTCCACCCACTGCACGCGTCCGTCCTCGTGCGCGCGCGCCTCGCTCATGTTGCGGAAGTATTCGTCGCCCGCCACCGAACCCCGGCCCAGCGTGTGCTCGTCGATGGCGCGCTCGAGGGCCTTTGCCCGGTTGGCCTTGACGCGCGCCGTGACCAGGTAGCGCATGCGCTTATTGTAAAGCGATCCGCCCCAGCAGCGCCTCGGCAACCTGGCGCATGAGCCGGCCATCGGCCGTGGGAAGGTGGACGTGCACCGCCCGCCGGCCCGCCGCATCGAGCGACGCGAAGTCGCCCAGCGCCTGCGCCAGTTCGAGCGTTCCAAAGGTAAACGGGTACCCGGGAATCTCGAGGTCTGCGCTCGGCGTGGCCGTGATCAGGACGAATACGCCGGTGTTCGGGCCGCCTTTGTGCAGCTGGCCTGTCGAGTGCAGATATCGCGGCCCGATGCCGGTCATCGTCGCGGCACGCGTGCGGTCACGGACAGCGTTGCGGAACCAGGCGAGGTCGTCGGTCAGCGCGCGCGGGTCGACATAGGCGAGCAGCGCGAAGTAATCGCCCGGCTGCAGCAGCGTCAACAGCGCGTCGGGTCCAGCCCCGGCCAGCCGCTCACGGGCTTCCCGGCTTGCCGTCAGTGTGATGCCGCCTTCAAGCGTCAGGCCGGACGCCGCGCGCGGAAATGAGCCTTTCGACTGGTACGTGCCCAGCAGCGTCGTGGTCGCGTCCTTCGCCTGCTTGACGTTGGGTTCGTCGAACGGGTTGATCTCGAGCAGTGCGCCCGCGATCGCCGTGGCAATCTCCCAGCGAACGAACTCCGCGCCGAGAGCGGCGGGCTCGTACCAGTCCATCACCGCCGTCGGGTGGCCGGCCGCCTCGAGCTGATCGAGTTCGCGGCTCCGGGCCGTCACAGCGGGTCCGGAGACTTCGACGAACACGCGATCGACGCCGTAGCGGGCCGGATCACCGGGCCTTTCGCCTGCAATCGGCACCACGCCGGCGCCCTGTTTTCCGGTGCTCTCCGCCACCAGCTGTTCGACCCAGAGGCCGAACGGCTCCAATTCGCGCGGCAGCAGCAATGTCAGCTTGTCACGGCCTTCGCGCGCCGCGGCGCCGAGGAGCAGGCCGAGGGTGACCGCCGGGTTGCCGTCGGTAGCTTCGGCGGCAGCCGACAGCATCGCGAGCCCCCAGCCGGTCAGCGCCGCGATGTCCTGTCCCATGAGCGCGGCCGGCACCAGGCCGAAGAACGACAGGGCCGAGTAGCGGCCACCGATGTCCGAGGGATTGATGAAGGTGTCACGAAAGGCCTCGGCGCGCGCGCGGCGCGCCAGGTCGGTGCCTTCGTCGGTGATCGCGACGAAATGATCCGCCCACCGCGAGATGCCGGCGTCTTCCAGCGTGCGGCGGAAATGCGCCGCCAGCGTGTTCGGCTCGATCGTCGTGCCCGACTTGCTCGCCAGCAGGTACAGTGTCTGACGGGGCGGCGTGGCCGCCGCGCGGATCGCGTCCGGATCCGTCGAGTCGAGCATGCGGAACCGCGGCCAGCCCGGGGCCGTGCCGACGATGGCTCGCAGGACCTCGGGCGCCAGGCTGGATCCGCCCATCCCGAGCAGCACGACATCGGTGAAGCCGCCGCGCTTGATGCCGTCGGCGAACGCCCGGAGGCGCTCGAGCGAGTCGGCCATCAGGCCCGGCGACGTCAGCCAGCCGAGCCGGTTGGCGATCGTCTGCTGCACCTCCGGCGAAGCGCTCCAGGCCGACGGCTCGTGACGCCACATGGCGGCGGCTGCGCGTTGAGCGGACGCGGTGTCCGCACGAACGCGATTGGCGATCGGCCCGGGCGAGACACGCAGGCCGCGCCGCAGACGATCGCGTTTGGCCGCGACCTGGAGCGCCGGCCATCGGGTGAGGAGATCCGCCGCGTGCTGCATCGCGGTAGCATACTATTTTGGGAGAGATGCTCCGGGGAATCGCTATCGCCATGATGCTTGCCGCCGCGCCGTGGGCCGCCGGCTGTGCTCCGTCCGGAGAGCCCCCCGCCTCGGCCGCACGCGCGCAATCCGCGGCGCCGATGCCGCCGGACGCGGCATCGGCCCCTGTCGCCGCGCGGCCGCGCATCGTCGTGCTGGGCGACAGCCTGACGGCCGGCCTCGGCCTGCCGCCCGCGCAGTCGTATCCCACGCTGCTGCAACAGAAGCTGGACGCCGGCGGGTTCGACTACCAGGTCGTCAACGCGGGCGTGTCCGGCGACACATCAGCGGGCGGCCTCTCACGGCTCGACTGGGCGCTCGACGGGGACGTGCGCGTGTTGATTGTGGCCCTCGGCGGCAACGACGGGCTGCGCGCGCTGCCCGTCGACGAGTTGAAGCAGAACCTGTCGCGGATCATCGAGCGAGCGCAGGCCAGGCATATCCAGGTGCTGCTGGCAGGGATGGAAGCGCCCCCGAACTTCGGCCGCGATTACATCGTCGCATTCCATCAGGTGTACCCCGCAGTTGCGAGGCAGTATCAGATTCCCCTCGTGCCGTTTCTGCTCGACGGCGTGGCCGCCAATCCCGCGCTGAACCAGCCCGATGGCATCCATCCAACGGCTGAAGGTGCGCGCATGGTGGCCGACACGGTCTGGACCGGACTGAAGCCCCTCATCGAACAACAGCAGCGAAAGACCCGGAAGGAAGGCCCCGCCGGGTCATGATCGAGCTTCGTGACGTTTCGAAAACGGTGATGAGCGGCGCCGAACCGCTCACCATCCTGCACCCGCTGTCCCTGCGCGTGGACCAGGGCCAGTTCCTGTCCATCATCGGGCCATCGGGCAGCGGGAAATCGACGCTCCTCGGCCTCATCGCCGGCCTCGACGCGCCGAGCTCCGGCGACGTCATCATCGACGACGTGAACATCACGCGGCTCGACGAGGATCGGCTGGCGCGGCTGCGCGGCGAGAAGATCGGTTTCGTCTTTCAGTTTTTTCACCTCATTCCCTCGCTGACGGCCTACGAGAACGTGGCCGTGCCGATGGAGATTGCCGGCGTCTCCGATCCGCGCACGCGCGCCCGGGCGCTGCTCGAGGAAGTGGGCCTGACCGGCCGCGCCCATCACTACCCGTCACAGCTGTCGGGGGGCGAGCAGCAGCGCGTCGCGCTCGCCCGTGCGCTCGCGAACAACCCGCCGATCGTCCTGGCCGACGAACCCACGGGCAACCTCGACACGTCGAACGGCCGCCACATCATGGATTTGCTCCGCGAGGTCCACCGGTCGAGGAAGACCACCATCGTGCTCGTCACGCACGACGCCGAGCTCGCGGCGACGGCCGACGCGCAGCTTGTCCTCAGGGACGGCCGGGTAGTATGACGTTCGTTCTTCGCATGGCCGTGCGCGAGATGCGGGCGGCGTGGCAGCGCCTGCTGTTCTTCTTCATCTGTATCGCGGTCGGCGTCGCCGCCATCGTCGCGCTGCGGTCGGTGATCCGGAGCGTGCGCGACGTGTTAGGCGGCGAAGCCCGATCGCTGATCGCCGCCGACGTGCTCATCTCGACCAACCGGGACTGGACGCCACAGGCACGGGCGACCATCGACCGCCGCCTGGCGGAGGCCGGGTCCACGGCGCGCACCGAAACGATCGAGACGCCGACGATGGTGCGGCCGGTCGATAAGGCCAGGGTCGCGACGCGGATGGTCGAACTCAAGGCCGTCCAGGCGCGGTTTCCTCTTTACGGCACGCTGACGCTCGAAGGCGGGCAGCCCTACAGTCACTCGATCCTCGTCAACCACGGCGCCCTCGTGCGGCCTGAATTGCTCACGGCGCTCGGCGTCGCGGTCGGCGATTCGCTGACCATCGGGGAGGCGGCGTTCACCATCCGCGGCGTCGTGGCGAGCGAACCCGGGCGCAATATCGGCGCGTTCAGCCTCGGCCCTCGCGTCTTCATCGACTTCGACGACGCGCCGTCGACCGGCCTCGTCGCGTTCGGCAGCCGCGTTCGCCACGTGCTCGCCGTGCGCGTGCCCGACGAACGGATTCCATCGCTCGTCAAGAGGCTGGACGACGACTTCGCGGACAACTTCATCAACACCCGCTCCTACCTGTCCACCGACGACGCGATCGGCCGCGATTTCGATCGGGCGGAGAACTACCTGAGCCTGGTCGGCCTGGTGATCGTCATCCTGGGCGGCATCGCGGTATCAAGCGTGACGCGGGTGTTCGTGCTGCAGAAGATCAAGGGCATCGCGGTGCTCAAATGCCTCGGGGCCACGAGCGGGCAGATCATGGCGGTGTATCTGCTGCAGGTGATGTCGCTCGGACTTGCCGGCAGCCTTCTCGGCGTGGCGATCGCGCAGGCCGCGATTTCGGCCATTCCGCTGGCGCTCGGCTCGTCCTCGTCCTCGTTGCTCGCCGGCGTGCACTACATCGTCACCTGGGGCGTCGCGCTCCAGGGCGCGACCATCGGCGTCCTCGTGTCGCTCCTGTTCGCGATCGTGCCGCTGCTGCAGGTGCGGCTCGTGCGGCCCTCGCTGCTGTTGCGGGACGAAGTGCGCCCGCCGCAGCGTGACACCGTGCGGCTCGCCGCCACCGTGTTCGTGTCGGCGGCGCTGGTCGCGGTTGCGGCCTGGCAGGCCGCGTCGCTTCGCGTCGGGCTCGTCGTGTGCCTCGGCTTCGCCGTGCTGGCGATGGTTCTCGTGCTGTCGGGGCGGCTGCTGGTGGCGCTCCTGGCGCCACTCGCGAACGCGCGGTCATTTCCGCTGCGGCACGCCGTCCTGCACCTGTCGCGGCCCGGCAACCAGACGCGCGTGATCCTGCTGGCGGTCGGCCTCGGCGCGTTCTTCATCGTCGGCGTGCGATCGCTGCAGGCGAGCCTGCTCGCCGAGTTCTCGATCCAGGTCAACGAAGAATCCGCCGACATGTTCCTCCTCGATGTGCAGCGCAGCCAGGCAGAGGGCGTGCGCGCGTTCCTGAGCGATCCGGCCAATGGGGCCGGGGCGTGGAAACTGCTGCCCGTGCTTCGGGCCCGCGTCACCGGTGTCAGCGGCCGCGTCACCACCCTCGAGAGCTTCGAAGAGGTGCGCGCCCGGGGCTCGCTCGGCCGCGAATACACGATCACGTACCGGGACAATCTCGAAGCCAACGAGCGAATCGTCGACGGCGCGTTCTGGCACGGCAGTTCGCCGGATCCGGAAGTGTCGATTGAGCGGGGACTCCACGAGCGGTTCGCCATCAACGTCGGCGACATCGTCCGCTTCGACATCCTCGGCCGGATCGTCAACGCGCGGGTGTCGAGCATTCGCGACGTCGATTTCAAGGACGCACGCGCCGGCGGCTTCATGTTCGTGTTCAGGCCGGGAACGCTGGAGCAGGCGCCGCAGACATACATCGCGCCCGTTCGCGGGCCCTCGTCGGGCCCGGCAGCGCGCGCAAGATTTCAGCACGACCTCGTTTCGCGCTTCCCGAACGTGTCGGTCATCGATTTCCACGAGATCCTGGAAACCGTGCGCGACGTGATGTCGAAGGTGACGCTGGCCATCACGGTCGTCGGTTTCCTGGTGCTCTTCAGCGGAGGATTGATCCTCGTCGGGGCGGTCGCGATGACGAAATTCCAGCGCGTGTACGAAGCGGCCGTCTTCAAAACCCTCGGCGCCAACACCCGCAAGATCGCCACGATGCTGCTGGTCGAATACGGCGTGCTGGGATCGCTTGCGGGCGTCGTCGGTTCGGCGGGCGCCGTGGCGCTGACGTGGGGCGTGAGCCGCTTCGCGCTGGACATCCCCTGGAAACTGTTTCCCGGCGAGCACGTCGGCGGCATCGTGCTGACGGCCGCTCTCGTAGCCGCGATTGGCGTCCTGTCAAGCCTCGACGTGCTCCGCAACAAGCCGCTGGCGACCCTCCGTTCGGAGTAGCGCGCCGGGCCTGTGTGCTAAGATCCACTGTTGACCGTGCCCCCGCGGGCCGGCACAGTGCAGGAGTCAGAAGCGCCAATGGACGTTCAGCTTTTCAAGGACGCACTCCTCAGGAAACGCACCGAGATTCTCGGGACCGGCGGCATCAAGCCGTTGCAGGCGTCGATGGAGAACAACACGCGCCAGGGCGATATGGCCGACCAGGCGAGCGGAAACAACGAGGTCCACATTCAGCTCAAGCTGAAGCAGACCGACGCCAAGATCCTGCAGGCCATCGAAGAGGCGCTGCTGCGCGTCGACAAGGGGGCCTACGGCGTGTGCCGCGATTGCGGCGAGCCGATCGCCGAGGCCCGCCTGAAAGCCATTCCGTGGACGCGCGTCTGCATCACCTGCAAAGAGAAACAGAATTCGTGACCTCGCAGGCGGCGGCGCTGGCGCTGATTGAAGAGTTTCACCGCGAGAAGCTGGCGGCGATGATTCAGCATATGTCGCACGCGCGGCTCGTGGGCCAGTACGACGCCAACAACACCTACCAGTACGTCGTCAATCGCGACGACGTCCAGTTGTCGTGGCTGGCCAAGGCGATCACGGAGCTCGGCGGCGCGGAACCGGCGCCCGCCGCGACTCCCACCGAATCCATCGCCTCGGGACCTGCGTCGGTCGACGCCCTGTTCGATCAGGACGCGCGGGCGGCGCAGGCGATGGTCGAACGCTGGCGGCCGCGCGTCGAAGCCATGAACAACGCGCGCAACCGGAAGATGCTGCAGGTCATCCTGGGCGAGACGATCGAGCAGCAGCGCTTCTTCGAGCAGGCCCGGGCCGGCCGGACCGATCTGCTCGGCAAGCGCGGCGATCCCTCCGGCCCGGCCCAGGGAGCCGTCCTGGGCGATCGGTGGATCGAGTAGTCGCCGCGGTCTCGCTCGGCAGCAACCTCGGCGATCGGCGCGCCCATCTCGACTACGCCGTCGCCCGCATCAACACCTTCTTCACCAATCTTCGCGTTTCGCACTATCAGGACACCGATCCGGTGGGCGTGCCCGATCATCAGCCGTTGTTCCTCAACGCCGCGGCGGTTGGGGAGACGGCGCTCGGCCCGCGCGATCTGCTGGACGCGCTGCTGGCCATCGAGCGCGAACGCGGACGCGAGCGCCCATTTCCGGGCGCCGCGCGGACGCTCGATCTCGACCTGGTGCTCTACGGAAGCCGCGTGGTGGACGAGCCGGGACTGATCGTCCCGCACCCGAGATTTCGCGAACGCCTGTTCGTGCTCGATCCGCTGGCGGAAATCGCACCGGATCTCGTGGACCCGGTCAGCGGATCGACCGTCGCCGCGCTGCTCGCGCATCTGAAGTAGTGCGGACCTTCAGGTCCGCCTCCTTCCGGCAGGCCTGAAGGCCTGCACTACGTCAGCCGTGCTAGTTTCCGCCTTCCACGGTTCGTAGCGACGCCGGCGACTGCACGTGGGCGTGCGCGGAGCCGACCGGGGGAACGATCGCGTTCGTCTTGTGTCCGGCCAGCCACCGGCGCGCGTTCTCGATGTAGACGTAGTAGACCGGCGTGATGTAGAGCGTCAGCAGCTGCGACACGATGAGCCCGCCGACGACCGCCAGGCCGAGCGGCCGCCGCGATTCCGCGCCCGCGCCCCAGCCCAGCGCAATCGGCATCGTGCCGACGAGCGCCGCCATCGTCGTCATCATGATGGGGCGGAAGCGGACGAGACAGGCCTCGTGGATGGCTTCGAGCGGCGTCTTGCCGGTCTTCTGCGCCTCGACCGCGAAGTCCACCATCATGATCCCGTTCTTCTTCACGATCCCGACGAGCATGACGATGCCGACGAACGCGTAGAGACTCAGCTCGGTCTTGAAGATCAGCAGCGTCAGCAGCGCGCCAAAACCGGCCGACGGGAGGCCGGAAAGAATCGTGAGCGGATGGGTGAAGCTCTCGTAGAGCACGCCCAGGACGATGTAGATGACGACGATGGCCATCAGCAGGATGAGGCCGAGGCCCTGCAGCGAATCCTGGAACGCCTGCGCCGCGCCCTGGAAGCTGGTCGACATCGTGGAGGGCAGGTTCGCGGCGGCCACCGCCTTGATCTGGTCCACGGCGTCGCCGAGAGCGAAGCCCGGCTTCAGGTTGAACGAGAGCGTGACGGCGGGCAGCTGACCGTAGTGGCTGACCGACATCGGTCCGACCGCCGTCTTCAGCCGCGCGACGGACTCGAGCGGGATGAGCGTGCCGCTGTTGGATCGGACGTAGAGCAGTGACATCGCCGCCGGATCTTTCTGGAATTCCGGAGCGACCTGCATGATGACCTGATACTGGTTGTTCGGCGCGTAGATCTGCGACACCTGGCGCGTGCCGTAGGCGTTGTAGAGCGCGTTCTCCACCTGGTTGGCGGTGAGCCCCAGCGTGGCGACCCTGTTGCGGTCCATCTCGACGGTCACCTGCGGGTTCTTGAGCAACAGGTCCGTGCTGACGTCCTCGATGCCGGGGATGCCGCGGAGTTTCTCCTCCATGATCGGCGCGAACTTGTAGAGTTCCGTCGTGTCCGTGTCCTGGAGCGTGAACTGGTACAGGGCGCGCTGGCCGCCCTGGCCGGCGCCGAGGTTGATCGGCGGCTGGTTCGTCATGAAGGCGCGGATGCCAGGCAACTGCGCCATCTTCGGGCGCAGCGACGCGATGACGTCGTCAACCGACATGTCCCGTTCTTCGCGCGGCTTCAGCTCGACCCAGATGCGGCCGCTGTTCAGCTGGCCGCCGCTGTTGCCGATGGCCCCCATCATCACCGTGGCCATGTAGACGTTCGGATCGTTCTGGAGGATCGTCGCGACCTGCTTCTGATGTCGCGTCATGTCGTCGTAACTGATGCCCTGCGCGGCTTCCGTGTTCACCATGAAGCGGCCCTGGTCTTCGCTCGGCAGGAACCCCTTCGGGACGACGGTGAACAGGTAACCGGTCGCCGCCAGCAGCAGCACCGAGGCGAACATCGTCACGGCGCGATGCCGCAGGGTGAGGCGGAGCGTCCAGTCGTAGAGGCGCAGCCACGCGTCGAACATGCGCTCGAAGGCGTTGTAGAACGCGCCGTGTTTCTGCGAGTGCGGCGGACGCAGGAACCGGCTGCAGAGCATCGGCGTCAGGCTGATGGAAACGAAGCCCGACACGAGAATGGCCACGCTGATCGTGACCGCGAACTCGTGCAGCAGGCGCCCGACGATGCCGCCCATGAAGAGCACCGGGATGAAGACGGCAGCGAGCGAGATGGTCATCGACAGAATGGTGAACGCGATCTCCCTGGACCCGTCGAAGGCGGCCGGCATGGCTTCTTTGCCCATCTCCATGTGCCGCACGATGTTCTCGAGCATCACGATCGCGTCGTCCACGACGAAGCCGACCGAGAGCGTCAGTGCCATCAGCGACAGGTTGTCGAGACTGTAGCCGAGGAGGTACATCGCCGTGAACGTGCCGACGAGCGACGCGGGAAGCGCCAGGCTCGGAATCAGCGTCGCCGAGATGTTTCGCAGGAAGAGGAAGATGACCAGGATCACCAGGCCGACCGTGGCGAGCAGGGTGATCTTGACGTCGTGCACCGACGCGCGGATTGTCTCCGAGCGATCGTTCCGGCTGCCGAGCGTCATGGCCGCGGGCAGCTGCTCGCGCATCGAGGGCAGCAGCGCCTTGACGCGATCCACCACCTCGACGACGTTGGTGCCGGGCTGCTTGCGAATCGAGATCAACACGCAGCGCTCGTCCATCTGCCACGCGGCGGACTTGTCGTTCTCGACGCCGTCGAATACATGGGCGACCTCGTCGAGGCGCACGGGGTTGCCATTGCGGTACGCGACGATCGTCGGGGCGTACGCAGCCGCGCGCATCAGCTGGCCGTTCGTCTGTACCACGAAGGTCTTGTCGCCGTAGATCGTGCCCGTCGGCACGTTCGAGTTCGCGTTGGTGACGGCCGTCGCGACCTGGTCGATGCCGATGGACCGCGACGCGAGCTCGCGGGGATCCAGGTCGATGCGAACCGCAAACTTCTGCGACCCGAAGACGTCGACCTGGGCGACACCGTCGAGCATCGACAGCCGCTGGGCGATCGTCTGCTGCGCGTACTCGTCGACCATCGACAGCGGCAGCGTGGCCGACCGCAGGACGAGGAGGATGACGGACTGGTCGCCGGGGTTCGACTTCTGATACGACGGCGGCGCCGGCATCTGCGGTGGCAGCGAGCGCGCCGTCCGGCCGATCATCGCCTGGACGTCTTGCGCGGCCGCGTCGATGTTCCGGCTCAGGTCGAACTGCAGCGTGATGTTCGTCGAGCCCTGCTGGCTCACCGAGTTGATGTTGGTCAGCCCGGCAATGCCCGCGAACTGCTTCTCGAGCGGCAGGGCCACTGTCGCCGCCATGGTTTCGGGGCTTGCGCCGGGTAGGCCCGCCTGCACCTGGATGGTCGGGAAATCAACGGCGGGGAGGTCTGACACCGGCAGCGTACGGTACGCCATCGTGCCGAACACCAGAATGCCCAGCATGATCAGCGTCGTCGTGACGGGGCGTTTGATGAAGAGCTCTGAAACATTCATGGCGTCACCTGCGACTCGTCACTTTTGATGCTGACCCGGCTGCCGGTCACCAGGCGGAGGTGGCCGTCGGTCACGACCGTTTCCGATGGTTTGAGGCCGCTCTTGATTACCGTATCCAGGCCCGCCGTCCGCTCGACGACGACAGGGCGGTATTCGACGGAGTGATCGGCTTTGACGACGTAGGTGTACTCGCCCTGCTGGCCGACCTGAACGGCCGCGGTCGGAACGACCACCGCCGTGGGGTCCTTCGTCAGCGCAACGTTGACGTTGACGAACTGTCCCGGCCAGAGCCGGCGATCGGTGTTCTCGAACGTCGCCTTGACCTTGATCGTTCCCGTCGTCTGATCCACGTTGTTGTCCACGAACGTGATGTGCCCGTGCGACGACGCCTGCGCCTCGTTCGGCGGTTTGGCCTCGACGGCCAGCGTGCCCAGCGCCAGGAAATGCTTCAACTCCGGTAGCCGGGCTTCCGGAACCGCAAACGACACGTAGATCGGTGTGACCTGATTGATGACGACCAGCGGCGTCGTGTCCTGCGCCCGGATCAGGTTGCCTTCATGCACCATGAGCGCGCCGGTGCGCCCGGCAATCGGCGACGCGATCGTCGCGTACTGGAGCTGCACTTTGGCGTTCTCGACCGCCGCCCGGTCGGCTTCGACCGTCGCGTCCAGGGCAGCGGCAGTGGCTCGGCTCGTGTCCACCTGTTCGGTCGTGGCGATGCCGCGTCCGTTGAGATCCGCGTACCTCTGTGCCACCGACTTGGCGTTGGCTGCCTGTGCGATGTCGCGCTGCAAGTTGGCCTGCGCGGCCATCAATGCGGCTTCGAGCGGCCGTCGATCGAGCGCGAAGAGCACCTGGCCCTTCGCGACGTCGTCGCCTTCCTTGAAGTTGACCTCCTGCAGCTGCCCGGTGATCTGCGCGTGCACGGAGACGACGGAGTACGCCTCGACCGAGCCGATCACGCGGATCTCGATGGGCATCGACTTCTGGACGACTTGCGCCACGGTGACGGGAACGGTCGGATCGCCCCCGCGCCCGCCCGGGCCGCGTCCGCCTGCTGCGCCCCCGCCGCCTGGCGGAGCCGACGCGCCTTCGCCGGAACACGCAAATGTGCCGAGGGCGCAGGCGAGGAGCGCACCGTGGGCGACGAGCCGGAAACGTGGGACACGGATCATGGTGTTATTCAAATCGCAGCGCGTCGATCGGATCGAGCGCCGCCGCCTTTCGTGCCGGATAGAAGCCAAAGAAAACGCCGATCGCCGCCGCGAACCCGAACGCGATGGCGACGGCGTCGGTGGACACCGCGGTCGGCCAGCCCTGCCAGAGCGTGACGCCCTGTGACAGGCCGACGCCGAGCGCGATGCCGATCCCGCCGCCGAACAGGCTGAGCACGACCGCTTCGACGAGGAACTGCAGCAGCACGTCGCGGCCCCGCGCGCCGATGGCCATGCGCAGGCCGATCTCGCGCGTCCGTTCCGTGACCGAGACGAGCATGATGTTCATGATGCCGATGCCGCCGACGAGCAGCGACACGCCGGCGATGCTCGCGAGCAGCGCTGTCATCGTCTGGGTGGCCTCCTTGCGGACGTTGGCCATTTCCTCGATGGTTCGCACCATGAAGTCGTCGGGGTCGCCCGGCTGGATCTTGTGACGAACCCGAATGAGTGAGGCGATGCGGTCGGCGAGGGGAGCGACCTCGCTCGCCGATATCGCCGATACCTGCACCTGCTGGACGAACTGCACGCCGCGGATCTTCTTCATCACGGTCGTGTACGGCGTGAACGCCACGTCGTCCTGATCCTGGCCGACGCCGGACTGGCCCTTCGACGCCAGCACGCCGATGATCGTGAAGGGCTGATTCTGCACCCGGATGACCTGCCCGACGGGATTGACGTCGCCGAACAACTGATCGCGCACCACGCTGCCGATGACGAGTACTTTCGACGCTGTCGTCACGTCGATGGGCGTGAAAAACGCGCCCTCGGCGACCTGCCAGGATCGGATGAGCGGGAAGTCCACGTCCGTGCCCTGGAGCTGCGTGTTCCAGTTCTGGTTGCCGGCGACCATCTGGCCTCGCGTATTCAGCCCGGCCGCCGCGTACTGCACGCCCGGAAGCTTCGCGATTTCCGCCGCATCGTCCGGCGTCAAGGTGCTGGCGTTGCCCTGGCCCTGCCGTACGCCGCCCTGCGTGAAGTTGCCGGCCATGACGATGATCATGTTGGTGCCCGCCGTTTGAATCTGCGCCTCGATCGACGACTGCGCGCCCGTGCCGAGGGCCACCATCGTGATGACCGCGGCGACGCCGATGATCATCCCAAGCATCGTCAGCGCCGTTCGCATTTTATTGCGATTCAGCGCTTTGAGGGCGACCCGGAAGATCATGATCACTGACATGCGGTAAGACTCCTCAGACTGCTTCGGCCGCCGGCTGCTGAGCCAGCGCGGCCATTTCGTCGGCGGCCATCCGGCGTTGCGCGACCGGCTTGTCCGCCACGACGAGCCCGTCGCGGAACGTCACGATACGCGTGCCGTATTCGGCGATGTCCTGCTCGTGCGTGATGAGCAGCACCGTGATGCCGCGCTCGCGGTTCAGCCGTTGAAAGATGTCCATCACCTCGATACTGGTTTTCGTATCCAGGTTGCCCGTCGGTTCGTCGGCGAGCAGAATAGACGGATTGTTCACGAGCGCCCGCGCGATCGCGACGCGCTGCTGTTGGCCCGCCCGACAGCTGATTCGGGTGGTGATCGGCGCGATTGCCGAGACCGACCGCCGTCAGCATGTCGAGCGCGCGCTTGTGTCGGTCCGCGGTTTTCAGCGCGCTGCCGCCGTAGAGCATCGGCAGCTCGACGTTGTCGAGCGCCGACGTACGCGAGAGCAGGTTGAAGCCCTGGAACACGAAGCCGATCTTCTTGTTCCGGACGGCCGCCAGCTGGTCCTTCGACATGCGCGAGACGTCGTCGCCGTCGAGAAAGTACTGGCCCGATGTCGGACGGTCGAGACAACCCGGCGATGTGCATGAACGTCGACTTGCCGGATCCGGATGTGCCGGTGACGGCCAGAAACTCGCCGGGCTCGACATCGAGGTTGACGCCGCGAAGCGCCCGCACTTCGATCTCGCCGACCACGTAGGTCTTGACGAGGTTCTTGACCGAGATGACGGGTGGCACGTTACCGTCCTCTGCCCCCGCCGGGGAATCCGCCGCCGAACCCGCCCGGCCCGCGGCCGCCGCCCTGCTGGAACGGATTGCCCGCGGCCGCTGCGGCCGGCCGCGCGGACGTCGGCAGCACGATGCCGGTGACGACCTGCGTTCCCTGTTCCACTTCGCCGGCGAGGATCTCGGTGTTCGTGCCGTCCGTGATGCCCAGCCGGAGACGCACCGGCTTGAGCTGTTTGTGCTCCGACACCCACACGCGTCCCTGTGAGACGGTCGCAGGCAGGGGAGCGAACAGCGCGTCGATCGTCGTGGCGGCCGGTGCCGTCGCGCCGCCGTTCGCCGTCGTCGTGCCACCCTTGCTTCCTTGGGCTCGGGGGCGATGGCCTGTCTCGAAGGCCGTCGTGTCGACGCCGCGCTCCTTCATGCGCGCGATGAACTGCTTCTGCTCGTCAGGCGACATGGCTTTCAGCCGCTCGAGCATCCGCGCCTGGCGATCGCCGCCGTCAGTGCCGCCGCCGCCGCCGAATCCGCCGCCGCGCCCTTCGCCGAAGCCGCGCTGGCCGGAGCCGGGCGCACCGCCGGTAGCGCCGCCGCCTCGCGCCTCGAGGGAAGGCGCCGAGGCCGTTCCCGCCGACGCCTTCGGCTTGTCCGTCGGCGCGGCGGGAGCGGCCTTCGCCGCGGCTTGGAGTTGACGAAGGCGATGCTGCCGGCGCCGGTTCGGGCGAGGCGCCCGCGTTGCGGCCGCCGCCGCCAAAGCCGCCCGCGCCGCCGGCGTTGCGCCCGCCGCGGCCGCCCTGGGCCTCCGCGGGCACCGGCTGGTTCAGCGCCGCGAACATCTCGGTGGTCGGGCGGAACCGGAGTGCCGCATTCGGCACGCGCAGTACGTCCGCGCGCCGGGCGATCTGGACGCGCAGGTTGGCCGTCATCCCCGGCTTCAGCTTCAGCTGCGGGTTGGGCACGTTGATGATCGTCGCGTAGGTCGTCACGTTCTGGACGACGACGGGCTGGAGGCGGATCTGGGCGACCGAACCCTGGAACTCTTCGCCCGGATATGCGTCTACTCTGAACGTCACGTTCTGCTGGGGCCGGATGCGGCCGACATCGGCCTCGTCGATGTTGGCGTTCACCTGCATCTTCGTCAGGTCCGCGGCGATGACGAACAGCGTCGGCGCCTGCATGCTCGCGGCCACCGTCTGGCCGACGTCCACGCTGCGCTGGATCACGATGCCGTCGATCGGCGCGGTGATGGTGCAGTGATCGAGGTTGACCTGCGCCTGGCTCAGGCTGGCTTGCGCCTGGACGACCGACGCCTGCGAGGAGTTCTGCGCGGCAATCGACGATTGCAGCGCCGACTCAGCCGTATCAACGGCCAGTTTCGCGGAATCGAGGTCCTGCTGCGTCACGAGTTGTTTCGCGGCCAGTTCCTTCGCCCGCGTGTACTTCTGCTGCGAGTCGACGAGTGCGACGCGATTGCGGTCTACGTCCGCCTTCGATCGCGCCACGTCGGCCTGCGCCTTGAGCAGGTTCGCCTTGGACTGATCCATCTGCGCCTGGAACAGCGATGGATCAAGCCGCGCGATGACCTGTCCCTGCTTCACGATCGAGTTGAAGTCCGCCCCCAGCCAGCTGATATTCCCTGACACCTGGCTCCCGACCTGCACCGTCGTCACTGCCTGAAGGGTGCCGGTCGAGCCCGACCGTGTCGATGATCTCGCCGCGTGATACCGCTGCCGCGTTGATCTGGACTTCGCCCCCGCCCCGGCGCAGGTAGTAGGCGCCCGCCCCGCCTCCGACGACGGCGAGGACGAACAATATGAGAAACGCGCGCTTCATGATGCTCCGTTCAGAGCGGACGCGCCGTGGCCGGCGTCCGCGGCGGCGCTCGCCGTTTACCGGCCAGCCGCCGTGCCAACCACCGTGACGTTGAGATTCTGCAGCGTCGTGCTCTGCAGTCGATCGAGTTCGACCAGGGCCTTCCGGTAGTTCAGCACCGCCTGGAGCTCGTTGTTCTGCGCGGTCGCGAGCTGGTTCTGCGCCTGGACCACGAAGTAGTTCGTCGACATGCCGACGGCGAACTTGCTGTTCTCGGCGTCGAGCTGCCGCTGCGCCAGCTCGCGCGCGACCTGCGCCGCCTGTACCCGTTCGACGTTGCTGCGGACGTTGATCGCGGCGTTGGTCACTTCGGTCGCGATCTGCAGCTCGATTTGTTTGAGCTGCGCCTGGACCTGACTGAGCTGGACCTGGGCGCGAGCCACCGCGGCCTTCTGGGCGCTGATGCCGAGCGGGTAGCTGATGTTCACGCCAATCAACCAGCGCGGGAAGCCGCCGCCGAAGAGCGACGACAGCGCGTCGCCGTAACCGCCGGGAATCGTGGTCGTGATGGGCGCGTCACCGCCGACGCCGCTGCCGTTGCGGACCAGCTGCGTGCCCCCCACGCCCGAGAGCCCGTACTGCGCGTTGAGGTCGGCCTGCGGTTTCGTCTGATCCTCGAGGTATTTCAGCGTGACGTCGTTGGCCTCGATGTTCTTCTGCGCGATCGTCAGGTCCGTGCGCTGGCTGAGCGCGCGCCGGATCGCCCCTTCTATGTCGATTGTCTCAGGGCGGAAGTCGGGGCGGTCAACGGGGTCGATCGTCATGCTCCAGTTGGGGTCCTGCGTCCCGCTGACAATCAGACGCTTCAGCGCGAGCTCCGAGGTGCGCTGTGTCGCCTGCGCCGTCACCAGGTTCTGCACCGCCGTTGCGGCCTGCGCTTGCGCCTGCACTACGTCGATTGGCGCCATGGTCCCGATCTGCACACGCGTCTGGTTGTCCTCGACCAGCTTGTTCGCCAGATCGACGGATTGCCGCGCGATTTCGACCGCCTGCACTGCGAACACGAAGTCCCAGTAGGCGTTGCGCACGTTCGACAGCGTGTTGGTGATGATGGACGTCAACTGGACGTCGGTGACATCGCGGTTCAGTTTTGTCACCTGCAGCTGTTGACGTGTCGAGTCGGTTTTGAACCCGCGCAGGAGCGGCTGGATGTACTGACCCGACCAGATCGGGGTATAGGACGGGTTGTACCGGCTGATCGTGGCCGTGCTCGTGCCGCGCTGGTTGTTCAAACTCACCTGATAACTGCCCCCACCCCAGGCCAGGGTCTGCGCGACCCCTCCGTTGAACAGCCCGGTGCCGTTGGTCACGCCGGACCCGATGGTGCCACCCGTGATCGTGTTGGTCGACGGGTTGGTGGCGGACTGCGATGAAACCGTCGCCGTCAGGGCAGGGTTGTAGATCGAGCGGACGCTTGCGTACGCAAGGTCGCTGATCTGCGGGTTCAGCCGCTGCACCGCGATGTCGAGGTTGCGATCCAGCGCCAGCTTGACGGCGTCGTCCAGGGACAGCGCCACTTTCTGTCCGCCGCCCGGCGCGGTGACCTGGCCGCCCTGCTGGGCGGTCGTCAACGCCGAAGTCTGCCCCGAGGCGACGAGCCGCGCGGCCTGCTGCGCCAGGTCGCGGACGTGTTCGTCACTGGCGCGCTGCTGCGCGAGAGCCGGGGCGGGGGTGACGGCCAGCCCCATGGCGAAGGCGGCGCAAACCAACGTCAGCTTCGAATAGGTCACAGTCATCCTCTTCTTCATCCTCTTCTTCATCCTCAAAAAGAACGCCAAAGATCGTCGCGGCTAAGGTTTCTGGCCGTTCGGCGGCCTGCCGGCCCGTTCGCGTTCGGCCTGCGCCAACTTGACCCGCTGTTCGGGCGTCAGCACCTGCCGGTGGTGGAGCAGCAGCAGTTGCCGCGTCTTGTTGAGGCGGCCGCGGATGGCCTCCACCTTGTCGATCTGCCGGGTGACCAGGGTTTCGTCAGCACTTGATTCTATGAGACGAGATAACTCGGCCTCATGGCGCTCCAGATCATCCCGGCCCTTGCGTAGTTCCGGAAGGACCGCCTGGAAGATCGCCTCGATGCGGTTCACCTGGTCGGTCGATAGCCCCAGATTTTTCTGGTACTGCTCTGAACGCCACCACGCGAACCGCTGGGGAGGGTTCGGACCCTGAGGCGGCTGAGCCACGGCCGGCCAGGCTCCTCCGACGAGGAGGCCGGCACAGAGGACTGCCCGCCCAATCTGCCGTCGCATCAGAAAGACCTCAAGAACGGGGAAAAGCACACGAAACCCGCGAATCTACTGGAAATACGATGGCAGAGGCCCTTTTGTTTAGCGGTTTCGGCGTCTGTGGGCGCTCAGGCTGGCGGTCCGGCGAACCCGGCGAGCCTGGCGACGACCGCCCCCACCAGGTTGTCCGGGGTAGAGGCTCCGGACGTCAGGCCGATCGTCACGGGTCCGGCGGGCGGGAACCAGGAGGTCGTCGAGACCTCGGCCTTGGCGCCGATTGGCCGGTGCCGGATTTCCCCGGCCGAGACGAGGCAATCGGGCTCGGCGATGTGAAAGGTCGGCCTGGACTCGGCGCACATGCGCGCGAGGTTGCACGTGTTGCTGCTGTTGTAGCCGCCGATGACGATCATCAGGTCGACTGGCCGGGTCTGGAGGAGAGTGACGACCGCGTCCTGGCGATCCTGCGTCGCACTACAAATCGTGTCGAAGGCCTGAAAGTGCGCGCCCAGCCCTTCCGCGCCGTGCCGCTCCAGCATCGCCGCCCGCAGCATCTCGCCGATCTCCAGTGATTCCGACATGAGCATCGTCGTCTGGTTGGCGAGGCCGATGCGCTCGAGGTCGCGTCCTGGTTCGAACCCGGACGATACCGCGCCGCCGAACCGCTCCATAAATGCCGAGCGCGCGGCTTCGTCGAGCGGGTCGCGACGCCTGATGAAATCGCAGATGCGCGCCGCTTCGTCACGATCGAACACCACGAGATACCGGCCGCCATACATCACAGCCTGTGAAGCCGTGGCCTGCGTCTCCTCGTGCCAGACCTTCCCGTGAATGACCGACGTGTAGCCACCTTCGGCATAGCGGCGGACGTTCTTCCAGACGTTCAGGACCGAGCCGCACGTCGTATCGATGAGGGTGCAGCCACGCCCGTCGAGTCGCTCGAGCATGCTGACGGTGACGCCGAACGCCGGCAGGATGACGACGTCGTCCTGGCCGAGGGCGTTGACGCTCGCGTCGTCGTGGCCCATGAATTCGATCCCCATCGCCCGCAGCTTTTCGTTAACGTGCGGGTTGTGAATGATCTCGCCCGTGAGAAACACGCGGCGATCGGGGAAGCGCTCCCGCGTCTGGTAGGCGTAGTCGACCGCGCGGTCAACGCCGTAGCAGAAGCCGAACTCACGCGCGAGGTGAACGGTCAGGCGCCCCGAGCGGTACGTGAAATCGTCGGCCTTGATTTGTTCGACGAGGCTGCTGTGGTAATTGTCGGCGAGCATGCCGGCGACGGCATGCTTGAGGTCGAGGCCCTTGCGGAAGATCAGCGAAGCCAACGCTCGGTCGGTTACCGGGACAGATCGAGCTCGCGCACGTGCGGCGTGAGCGCGTCGAAGGCGACCAGTTCCGAGATGTGCGGGCGATCGAGCGCCAGGTCGAGCGCCGACATGAACACGTCGTCGGCCTCGCCGGCGAGGGTCGTCGTGGCCACGGTGGGCGCCGCCGCCATGTGGGCAGGGAGCGTCTGAGCCCCGGCCTCACGCACCGTCCGCTGCACAGTGCCCCGGCGTCCGCGCATGCCGAACTCGAACCGCGTGCCGAAATCGAAGAAGGTGCCGGCGGCGACCCCCACGAACAAGCCGGCCGCTGCGGCGCCTGCGATCCAGCGCATGGCAAGCCGCGTGGTGGAGGCATGAGTGCGGCGGGCCGAGACGCTGCCCGGAAAGCTGATGACGCGAGCGGCGCGGCCGATGGATTCGAGACGGCGCACGATCTCGTGCTGCTGCGCCCTGAGGTGATCAGCCGGGAACAAGGCGTCCACTTCGGCGTCCGCTTCCTGCCGGAGCGACGTCATGAAGCGTTCGAACTCGGCATAGCGCGCGGCGCAGGTCGTGCAGTCGGCGAGATGTTCGGCGGCCGGCGGATCGAGCGGCTCGCCGCGGCGTTCGGCGTAATAGCAGTCCGACAGCGAATCGTCCTGGAGGTGCGGTGCGCGAGCGTTCACGGGTGCCCTCCGAGCAGCGCCCGCAGCTTGCGCGCGGCGCGAAACAGGTGGACTCGCACGGTGGACTCGTTCGAGCCCGATCATCGCGCTGACTTCGCGCGGCGTGCAGTCCCCGTAGTGGCACAGCATGAACACGGTGCGCTGCCGGCCTTCGAGCCGATCGATGGCGGCCGTCATGCGCGCCCTCCGTTCACGCCCGAGGAGCCGGGCTTCGGGGTTCCCCTCGCCGGGCGGGACCCCGAACAGGCCGACGGCCGCCGCGCCGATCCTGCGGGATGTCTTCGATGTCCTCCGCAGGGGAGGGCACCAGCCAGCGTTCACGGCGGACGCGGGCTTTGCGACGATCGAGGCAGCCGTTGATGAGAATCCGCGTGAACCAGACCTCAAACGGCCAGGCCTCGCGGTACGAGCCGATGTGGCTGAACACCTTGACGAACGCGTCCTGGACGGCCTCGTCCGCTTCCGCCGCGTCGCGCAGGTACTGATACGCGATGCGGACGGCGCGCCGCTGGTGAGCGACGACGAGTCCCTCGAACCGGTCGCGGGCGGTATCGAGATCGCCCGTTTCGACCAGCATGCGGATTTCGACAGCCAGCCGCGAATCCTCTGACAGCGGGACCGTAACGGGCCGCCGGGCGGGCGTCGGGTGCGCCGGAAGTCCCGGGACCGTCCCCGGCTGGGGATCGGCTGGGGCGGGCGGCGCGGCGATGGCAGAAGTCCGCACATCAACACTCATATGGCTTTACGACCCGGTCCGGCGTCTGTTTACAGTTTACAGCACCCGGCAAGTTGTTGACTGATCAGAACGCAACGATTACGATCGCCAGATTCGGCGCATACCACTGGGCACTCATACCTTAGGAGTCTTTTGATGACTACCGGCGTGGAGCGCGGCTCCCACCTCGACCGCGAAGGCATTAAAACGGATCGAGCGAAGTGGAACCTTTCCGTGGCGGCGCTCTACGAAGAAGCCGTGAAAAAACAGGAAGGGACGATCGCTGCCGAAGGTCCGCTCGTCTGCCGGACGGGGCAGCACACGGGGCGTTCGCCGAACGACAAGTTCATCGTGCGCGAGCCGTCGAGCGAAGCCAACATCGGCTGGGGCAAGCTGAACAAAGCCATGGAGCAGGCGCAGTGGGACGCCTTGCACCAGGACTTCATGGCGTCGCTGCAGGGCAAGGAACTGTACGTGCTCGACTGCTACGCGGGCGCGGACCCGGACTACCGCCTGCCCGTGCGGATTATCAGCGAGTACGCCTGGCACAATCTGTTCTGTCGCAACCTGTTCATCGACGATCCCGCCGCAGCGGCCGCGGCGGCGCCGGAGTTCACCGTCATCGATCAACCGAGCTTCAAGGCTGATCCCAAGCGGCACGGCACGAGCAGCGAAGTGGTCATCGCGCTGAACTTCGCGAAAAAACTCGTGCTCATCGGCGGTACCAGCTACGCCGGCGAGATGAAGAAATCGATCTTCAGCGTGCTGAACTACGTGCTGCCGCTCAAGAACGTCCTCTCCATGCACTGCTCGGCCAACATCGGCAAGTCCGGCGACACGGCCCTGTTCTTCGGCCTGTCCGGCACCGGCAAGACGACGTTGTCGAGCGATCCGGAACGCGATCTCATCGGCGACGACGAGCACGGCTGGAGCGATCGGGGCATCTTCAACTTCGAGGGCGGCTGCTACGCGAAGACGATCAAGCTTTCGGCCGAGGCCGAGCCGCAGATCTACGCGACAACCCGCCGCTTCGGCACCGTGCTCGAGAACGTGGTGTTCGACGAGGTGACGCGCGCACTCGATCTGGACGACGGCCGCTATACGGAGAACACGCGCGCCGCCTATCCGATTTCGTTCATCGACAACGCCGTGCCCGAGGGCTTCGGCGGCCACCCGCGCAACATCGTCATGCTGACCGCCGATGCGTTCGGCGTGTTGCCGCCAATCGCGCGGCTCACGCCGCAGGGCGCGATGTACCACTTTCTTTCCGGCTACACGGCGAAGGTCGCCGGCACCGAGAAGGGCGTGACCGAGCCCAAGGCGACGTTCAGCACCTGCTTCGGCGCGCCGTTCCTGCCGCTGCCTCCGGGCCGCTACGCCAAGATGCTGGGCGAGAAAATTGCCCGGCACGAGGCGCGCGTCTGGCTGGTGAACACGGGCTGGAGCGGCGGTCCGTACGGGACGGGGCGTCGCATGAAAATCGCCTTCACGCGCGCGATGATCACCGCGGCGCTGTCGGGCGCGCTGGACAACGTCGCGTATGTTCACGACGATCGTTTCAACCTGGATGTGCCGGCGGCGTGTCCGGGTGTGCCGGCCGACGTGCTGAAGCCGCGCTCGACCTGGGCGGATCCCGCGGAGTACGACGCGCAGGCGCTGAAGCTGGCGAAGATGTTCATCGACAACTTCAAGGCCTTCGAAGACGAGGTGGGCGCGGACGTCCGCGCCGCCGGCCCCGCCGTCTAGAGGCGGGCGCCGGTGGAGCCCGCGATCGGCCTCGAGATCCACGCCCAGCTCCGCACGGCGTCGAAGATCTTCTGCGGTTGCTCGACGGCGTTCGGCGCCGCGCCCAACACGCACCTGTGCCCGGTCTGTCTCGGCCTGCCGGGCGCGCTGCCGGTGCTGAACCGCGCCGCCGTCGACGGCGCCGTTCGTGCTGCGCTCGCGCTCGAGTGCACGGTTCACCCGACGTCGATCTTCGCCCGCAAGAACTACTTCTATCCTGACCTGCCGAAGGGCTACCAGATTTCCCAGTACGAGCAGCCACTCGCCACCGGCGGCGTCGTGCGCGCGAGGAGCGACCACTGGGCGCCCGAGTACGACATCCGCATCACGCGCGTACACATGGAAGAGGACGCCGGCAAGCTGCTCCACGAGGGCTTCGCGGATTCGGCCACGCGCAGCTACGTGGATCTCAATCGCGCGGGCACACCGCTCATCGAAATCGTGACCGAACCGGATCTCAGGACTGCCGCTGACGCCGCCGCGTTCTTCGCGTACCTGCGCGAGCTGCTGGTTGCCCTCGGCGTGAACGACGGCAACATGGAAGAGGGGAGTCTGCGCTGCGACGCGAACGTGTCGGTGCGCAAGGACGGTTCGAGCCCACTCGGCACCAAGGCTGAAATCAAGAATCTCAATTCGTTCCGCTTCCTCGAAGAGGCCCTCGAGCACGAGATCGATCGTCAGATCGACGTCGTCGAATCAGGCGGACGGGTGGTACAGGAGACGCGGCTCTGGGACAGCGCGAAGAAGCGCACCGTCTCGATGCGCAGCAAGGAGGAGGCGCACGACTACCGGTATTTTCCGGAGCCGGACCTGCCACCGCTCGTGCTCGAGCCGGAGCGGCTGCAGCAGGCGAAGGACGACCTGCCGGAGACGCCGGCCCGGCTGCGCGCGCGGCTGAAGGCGGCGCACGGCTTCTCGGACGCCGAGGTCGTGCCGATGACGGGCGCGGGGCTCGCGGCGTATTTCGAGGAGACGGTCGCGGCGGGCGCCGACCCGAAGGTCGCGCGGAACTGGCTGCTCGGCGCCGTCCGCGCGAAGGTCAACGAAGCCGGCGGAGGCGATCCGGCATGGCTGCGCGAACGCCTCGCGCCCGCGCGGCTGGCCGGGCTGCTCGTCCTCGTCGTGAAGGCCACGATCAGCGGGTCGATGGCGAAGGACGTGTTCGAGAAGATGATCGCGACCGGACGTCCCGCCGACGAGATCGTCAGCGCGGAAGGGCTCGCGCAGATAGACGACGACGCGCAGATCCTCGGGCTCATCGCGGCGGTGCTCGAGAAAAACGGCGACGCGGTCGCGCAGTACCGGTCGGGCAAGACCAACGCGCTCGGCTTTCTCGTGGGCCAGGTGATGAAGGCCACGGCGGGAAAGGCGAACCCCTCTCGCGTCAACGAGTTGCTCAGGCGGTCGCTGGGATCGTGATACACTCGGCGCCATCACACGTCAAAGTCTCGAGTGATAGAGACCTATAACCTCTCCAAACAGTACGGGCGCGGCGTCTACGCGCTGCGGGAGCTGTCGCTCACCATCGACAAAGGCGAGTTCATCTTTCTGACGGGCGCGAGCGGCGCCGGCAAGTCCACGTTCCTGCGGATGCTCCTGCGCGAGGAACTGCCGACCGAGGGCGACCTCAAAGTCGATGGCCGCGACCTCGCCACGCTCGGATCGTCGCAAATCCAGGCGTACCGGCGGACCGTCGGCTTCATCTTCCAGGATTTCCGCCTCATTCACGCGGATGACGGTGTTTCAGAACGTCGCGTTCGTCATGCGGGTGCTCGGTGTGCCGACCGTCGTGCAGCAGCGCAAGACGTTTCAGGTGCTCAAGTGGGTCGGCCTGCAGCACCGCATGAACGCGTTTCCCGAGGAACTGTCCGGCGGCGAGCAGCAGCGCATCGCGATCGCGCGCGCGCTGGTCAACGAGCCGCAGCTGGTGCTCGCCGACGAGCCGACCGGCAATCTCGACCCCGACCTCTCGCTCGAGATCATGAACCTGTTCCGCGAGATCAACGCGCGCGGCACGACGGTGGTGGTGGCCACGCACGATCGCGAGCTGATTCGGCGCGTCGGACGTCGCTCCATCGCGCTCGATCACGGGCGCCTCGTGGAGGTCGCCTGATGCGCGCGCTCCGGTATGCGTTCGACGAAGCCGTCGCGAGCCTCTGGCGGGGACGCCGCTCGGGCGCGCTGTCGATGGCCACCATCGCGCTCGCGCTCTTCGTGCTCGGCGCCTTCCTCATCGTGACCTCGAATCTCGAGCGGCTCGGGGCCGAGTGGAGCAGTTCCGCGGACATGTCGGTATACCTGAATGACGCCGTCACGCCGGCCGAGCGGGAGGCGATCGAGAGCGTGCTGGCGGGCGATCGTCGTCACCGAGCGCACCTACGTCTCGAAGGCCGACGCGCTGGCCCGCTTCCGGCGCACGTTCGCCGACCTGGCGTCGGGCATGGAGGGGCTGGGCGACAACCCGCTGCCGGCGTCGTACGAAGTCCGGCTGCGGACCGGCGCGGATCAGGCGATCGATTCGCTCGTCGGCCGGGTCCGGGAGCTGCCGGGCGTCGCCGACGTGCGGTACGATCGCCAGTGGCTGGCGCGCCTCCTCGCGGCGATCGGGATCGTCCGCAGGCTGGGGCTCGGCGCTCGGCATCCTGCTGGGCGCCGCCGCGGCCCTGACGGTGGCGAACGTCGTGCGGCTGGCGCTCTTCGCGCGCCGTGACGAACTCGACATCATGCAGCTCGTCGGTGCGCCGCAGGTCTATATCCGCGGGCCTTTCGTCATGGAGGGGACGCTGCAGGGTGGGCTGGCTGCGCTGGTCGCGCGTGGCGGCGCTCGCAATTACATTTCTCGCACTGCGCGCCACCTATCTGGCGCCCCTCGCGGCGACGATCAACCTGTCGTCGGTCCGGTTCCTGCCGCTGGGCCTGTGCCTCTGGCTCATCGTTGGCGGGATGGCGGTCGGATGCCTCGGGGGGCTGGTGGCGGCGGCCGGGCGGACCTAAACTGTTTACGCAATCTTGACACTGGTTTTGAAGCGGCACTACACTCAGGAAGATCCAGTCGGTAGTTCTTTTTCGAGGAGCCGCATGCCCCGATTCGCGACCCGGATGAGGCCGATCAGCGCGCAGCACCCGATCACGGAGTTCTACAGAGAGGAGTTCCTCAAACACCGGCGCTGTCTGGAGCAGCAGCGGGCCTACTACTCGGAAGGCGCAATCACAGACGTTGAAACGGCACTCGCGAAAGTCATCTCCCAGCTCGAACACCTCTCCACACAAGCAAACGCCCCGCAGTTGGTCAGCTCACTCCTGAAACAATTCGACGTCGTCACCGGTCTCTCGGCCTGGTCCGATCCCAAGCACTCGCACTGACTCGTTCACTCGACACACTTCGCCAGGATCTGATCGCCATCGTCCGCGCGGGCATTGCCGCGGTCGACGCCGGACGTCTGGTCGATCAGGCGGCGTCCGCGCCGAACGCCGTGCCGCCCGGACCGATGCGCGTCATCGCGGCGGGCAAGGCGGCGGTGCCGATGGTGCGCGCCGCGTACGATCTATTCGGCCGCCGGATTCGCGCCGGCCTCGTCGATCGGGCCGCCCGGCGCCGGTGCGGCTGACATTCCGTTCGAGTTCGTCGTCGGCGGTCACCCGATGCCGACCGCCGAGAGCGAACGGGCCGGGCGGCGCGCGCTCGAAGTAGCCGGCGCGCTGGAGCCTGACGAATCGCTGCTCGTGCTGTTGTCGGGCGGCGCGTCCGCGCTGATGGCCGTGCCGGCCGACCGGACTGACGCTGGCGGACAAGCAGGCGACGACGCGCCACCTGCTGCGGGCTGGCGCGAACATCCACGAGCTCAACACCGTCCGCAAGCACCTGTCCGCGATCAAGGGCGGATGGCTCGCCGCCGCGGCGCCCGGCGCGTGCCGCACGTTCGCGATCTCGGACGTCGTCGGCGACGATCCCAGCGTCATCGGGTCGGGGCCGACCGTGCCGGACGCCACCACGTTCCGCGACGCGGTCGACATCCTGCGAGCGCTTCGCCGGCGGCGGCGGCCGACCGCATATCCGCAGGCGGTCCTCGAACGCATCGCCGGCGGCGTCCGGGGCGAGGTGCCCGATACGCCCAAGCCCAATGACGCGCGGCTGTCGCGAGCAGTCATGTCGGTCATCGGCGGCCGGCGGCACGCGATGGACGGCGCGGTCGCGGCGGCCGCGTCGCGCGGCTACCACGTCATCCGCATCGACGACGCCGTCGTCGGCGACGCGCGGTCGTCGGCTGTCTCGCATCTGCGCGCGGCGCTGGCCCGCGCTGCCGACGTCGCGCGTCCAGCGTGCATCGTGTCGAGCGGCGAGACGACCGTCCGCGTGACCGGCGACGGCATCGGGCGGGCGCAACCAGGAGTTCGCCCTCGCATGCGCGGAGGTGCTGGCGGCGCTCGGCGCGCCGGCCATCCTGGCCAGTATCGGGACCGACGGGATCGACGGCCCGACCGACGCCGCCGGGGCGCTCGTGGATGCGACGACGCTCGATCGTGCGCGCGCCGCCCGGCTCGATCCGGCTGCATTTCTCGACCGAAACGACACTTATCACTTTTTCGAGGCGCTCGGCGACCTCGTTCACACGGGACCGACCGGCACGAATGTCGGCGATCTCCAAGTTATTTCTGTTAGCCTGAATTCCGATGTTTTCTCTCGACCAGGTGCTCGCGCTGATGCGCGAGCGAGTGCACCATCCTGCAGCCATGCGCGAGCTGCTGCAGATCCTCAAAGTTCCCCGCGACGAACGTCCGTCGTTCAAGCGCCACATCCGATCGCTCGTGACGTCCGGCGATCTCATCCAGATCCGCGGCAACCGGTTCGGGTTGCCCGAAAAAATGGACCTGTACGTCGGCCGGCTGCAGACGCACCCGGCCGGCTACGGGTTCGTGGTCCCCGAGCGGCCGCTCGAATCGGGCGCCGGCGACATCTACGTCTCCGGTCCCCATCTCAACGAAGCCATGCACGGCGACCGCGTCGTCGCACGCATCGAGAAGATCAAGGAAGGCGGCCGCGTCGAGGGCCGTGTCATCCGCATCCTCGAACGCGGCAACGAATCGATCATCGGCCGCTACGACCGCGACGAGAACGGCATGGGATACGTCGTGCCGTTCGATCGCCGCGTGCTCATGGACATCTTCGTGCCGCCGGGGCAGGAGGGCGGCGCCGCGCCGGGCGAGATGGTGGCCGCCGAGATCACGCGCTGGCCGACATCGACCCGGGGCGCGCTCGGCCGCGTCGCCGACGTGCTCGGCGACATCGACGCGCCGGGCGTCGACACCGAGATCATCATCCGCAAGTTCGGCATTCCCGACGAGCACGGACCCGAAGCCGTCGCCGAGGCCGTGCGTCTCGGCGGGACCGTCTCGCCGAAGGACATCAGCGGCCGCACCGACTTCCGGAACGTCCCGACCGTCACCATCGACGGGGAGCACGCGCGCGACTTCGACGACGCGATCACGATCGAGCGGCTGCCGAACGGCCACTACTGGCTCGGCGTGCACATCGCGGACGTCTCGCACTACGTGCAGGACGGCAGCGCGCTCGATCGCGAAGCGTACGAACGCGGCACGTCGGTGTATTTCCCCGAGCGCGCGGTGCACATGTTTCCGTCCGAGCTGGCGACCGGGCTGTGCAGCCTCAACCCCCACGTCGACCGGCTCGTGCAGTCGTGCCTGATGGAGGTCGATCGCCGTGGCCAGGTCGTGCGCGCCGAGTTCCACGACGGCGTGATCAACAGCAACGAGCGGATGACGTATACGGGCGTCAACGGCATCCTGACCGATCGCGATCCCGCGCTGCTGAAGCAGTACGAGCCGCTGGTGCCGATGTTCGAGCTGATGCTCGAGCTCTTCCACGTGCTCAACGACGCGCGCCGGCGCCGCGGATCGATCGATTTCGACCTGAACGAAGCCGAGGTCATCATCGACGAAGGCGGCGTCGTCGAAGCGATCATCGCCCTGCACCGGAACGTGGCGCACCGGCTGATCGAAGAGTTCATGCTGCTGGCCAACCAGACCGTGGCGTCGTACCTGGAGGCGCAGAACGCGCCCGCCCTGTACCGCGTGCACGAGGAACCCGACATCCTGAAGGTCGGTAAGTTCGAGGACTTCATCTCCGGGTTCGGCTACAGCCTGGCCGTGCCGCTGACGGCGCTGCGGCCGCGGCACTTCCAGAAACTGCTCGAGCGCATCGAGGGCAAGCCGGAAGAGAAGCCGATTGCGTTCCTCATGCTGCGCACCATGCAGAAGGCGCGCTACGCGCCCGAGAACCTCGGGCATTTCGGCCTCGCGGCGTCGAGCTACACGCACTTCACGTCGCCGATCCGCCGCTATCCGGATCTCGTCGTCCATCGTGCGCTGCGCGCCGCGCGCCACGAGACGCTCGCAGCCGACGAGCGCGAGGAGGCGGATCGAGGAGCTGCCGGAAATCGCGCGGCACACGTCCGAGATGGAGCGGCGGGCGGACGAGGCCGAGCGCGAGCTGCTGCAGTGGAAGAAGGTGAAGTTCATGGCCGACAAGGTCGGCGATGAATTCGAGGGCTACATCACGGGCGTGGCCGCGTTCGGCCTCTTCATCGAACTCGTCGAGCACTTCGTCGAGGGGCTCGTGCACGTGTCGACGATGGCGGACGACTATTACCGGTTCATCGAGAACGCCCACACGCTGCGCGGCGAGAACACGCAGAAGACCTATCGGCTCGGGGACAAGGTGATGGTTCAGGTCGTTCGCGTCAACATGGACGTCCGGCAGATCGATCTGGGGCTGGTCGAAATTCTGGAGCGGGTGCGCGAAGGCGTACACGGCCCGCGGCGCAGCCGCACGGCGCCCAAGCGCGAAGGCCGGCGGGCGCAGAGGCCCGGCCGGCGTGAGAGAGGAAAGTCCCGGGGAAAAAAGCGGAGATGAACGCTACGATTTGTGGTCGTCGGAGGCAGTGCCTTCCTTCATGCCGTCCTTGAAGTTCTTGATCGCGCTCCCGACGCCGCGGCCGAGCTGCGGCAGCCGGTTGGCCCCGAAGATCAGCACGACGATGACCAGAATGACGAGCAGTTCCGGCAAACCCAGACGGCCCATGGTGTTGCTCCCTTTCGTTCGAGTCTACCACTTTCTCCGCTGCCGCTGCCCTTACGGCGCGCTTACGACGCCGTGAGCAGGCGCCACGCCAGCCCGACTTCGAAGGTGCCGGCCAGCGACCACTTCAGCGACGAGTACGCCCGCCGTCCAGCGACGAGATCAGCCATCACGGCCCGGACGCCCGCGCTGTCGCGTCAACGCGTCGATGAGCAGCCGCGCAAAGCGCGGGCGGAAGAACCCGGCCTTATAGCGCGCAGCGATCGCGAGGTCTGCCGTGATCTCGTCGTGCACCTGTTCCTGGTAGCGGACGTGCGCGTCGCCGGAGGACAGGGCAGCCTGCGCGGCGAGCTCGCCCGACCGCAGGGCGAAGTAGATGCCCTCGCGGGTGATCGGATCGACGAGGCCGGCCGCATCCCCGGCCAGGAACCACTCCGGTCCCGCGACCGTCAACGACCGGAATGCCGGCCGCGGACAGCGACGGAATCGGCCACGAGTACGGCTCGAGCCGTGCGCCGTCAGCCAGTGCCAGCCGATCCATCCAGTGTGCGGTGCGCGACCGCAGGTCACTCGCCGTGGCGCCCGCATCCGCCTGCCCGCAAATCCCCACAGCCAGATGGCCCGGCCGCGGGAACGACCAGAGGTATCCCGGCGGATCGGCCGCCAGCTCCACGACGATGTCATCAGTGGCGGCGCCGTGCGCGAAGTAGCCGGTGGCGATCGACAGATCCGCGCGCGCGAACGGACGCGCGAGGCGCCGGCGCACGAGGCTGTTCGGTCCGTCAGCTCCGATCAGCCGCCGCGCGGCGACGCGGCGTGAACCGGTGTCGACGACGAACCCGTCCGGCGAGCGGGTGACGTCGACGGCTCGCGACGCGACGAACTGCGTGCCCGCGCCGCGCGCCGCGTCCAGCAGCAAACCGTCGAACTCCGCGCGGCTCGCGACGACAAGCGCGTCGGCGCCGAGCGGAACGGTGACGGAGCGGCCGGCGGCCGCGTCCACGAACCGCGCCGCGTGGATGCGGCGCGAGGGAAGCCGCGCCGTGTCCACCGCGTCGGCCACGAGCGCGAGTGCGCGGCCGGTGACGCCGCCGCCGCACGGCTTCTCGCGCGGGTGCGAGCCGTCGATGAGCGCCACGCGCGCGCCGCCGCGCGCAAGGCAGTACGCCGCGCGCGAGCCGGCCGGCCCGGCTCCGACGATCGCGACATCTACGTTCAGGCTGTCCATCCGTGCGGCGCGCCGGGGTGTCCCACGGGCCGCGTGATACATTACACGGCATGGTCGAAGTCGACGAACGACGATTCACGGTCGCGGTGTTTCAGGACCTCGCCTGGGCGCAGAAGAGGCCTGAACGCCCTGCATCAGGCCGGGTTTCCGGCCGCGTCGCTGACGATCCTCGCCAAGGCGAGCCCCGAGACCGCCGGTCTCGTGGAAACATCGCTCGGGTGCGCCGGGAGAAACGTTCGAGCTCGCGGGGATCGGCGCCGTGGTCGGGCGCGGCCCGCTCATCGAAGCGTTGCAGGGCGACCAGCGCGACCTGCCGAAGCTCGGGCTGTCGGGCACGATGCGGCGGGTGGGGTTCCAGCCGCACGACGGCCGGATTTTCGACGCCCTTACGACGCGTGGCGGCATTCTCGTCGCCATCGAAAGCGAACCTCGTGCGGCCGATGCGTTGGCGCTGTTCCACTCCTACGGCGGGGGAAACGCCGCGATCGGCGCATGGACGGGTCGCGTATAGCTTTTGCTCAGAACGGCCCCTTTTGGAGACACCGTCAACCGGAACGGGCCCGCCGGAGTCTTAAGAATCATGTAAGCGGCGAGGCATCTCTTTTGCAGTTGCCTGCCGCCAGACCGGTGCGCGAGAATAACTAGACTAGTCTCAGTTCGTTCCCATGGCAGAGAGCACACCCAGCGCGACGGCTCGCACGACCACGGCCGGGCACTTGTCAGTGTACGTCGAGGGCGCACACCCCGACGAAGTGCCATTCCTGCTCGAACGCCAGCCCCGGCGAATGGGATTCGCGGTCGGCGGCTCGGCCGTGGTGCAGGTTATGATGTTTGTCCTGCTCATCCTCGCGAGCCGGTACAAGCCCGCGACCGTTCCCGTCTTTGCACTCCTCCCCGAGAATCCCAGCAAAGACATCATCTGGCTCAGTGAGCCCGGCCCGGGCGGCGGCGGTGGCGGCGGCGGCAACAAGATGAAAGAGCCGCCGCGCAAAGCCGAACTGCCGGGCAAGGACAAGATCACGGTGCCGGTCGAGAAGGCGCCGAAACTCGAGCCGGTGCAGACCAAGACCGAACCGCCGGCGATTGAGCAGCTGAATATCCCCGCGAAGACGCTCGCTTCCGCCGTCGACTCGCTGCCGGGCGCCATCGAAGCGCCACCGGGTCCGCCGACGGTATCGCAAGGGAGCGGATCGGGCGGCGGCGCAGGGACGGGGACCGGATCGGGTATCGGACCGGGCACAGGGTCCGGCCTCGGACCAGGAAGCGGCGGCGGCACGGGCGGCGGAGTCTACCGGCCGGGCAACGGCGTCACGCTCCCGGTCGTCCTGCGAGAAAAGAAGCCGCAGTACACGTCCGACGCAATGCGCGCGAAAGTCCAGGGCACGGTGCTCCTCGAATGCGTCGTGAAGCCGGACGGGAGCGTGGGCGATGTGAAAGTCGTCCGCTCGCTCGATTCGACATTCGGCCTGGACCTCGAAGCGATGAAGGCCGCCCGCGACTGGCGTTTCCGTCCCGGCATGCGCCAGGGCGAGCCGGTCGCCGTGCTCGTCACGATCGAACTGACGTTCACGCTGCGGTAGCCTGCGTCATGTCGCGGCTGCTGCCCTGGCTCGTCGCGTTTTGCGTGGCGCCCACCTCGACTTTCTCTCAGGACATCGGCGTCAGCATCGGGGGCGGCGTCGTCCAGATGAATGGGCAGCCGCCCAGAGATGCGCGGCTGGCGAGAGGCCACGCCGCGATTCGCGGACGCGTTCTCGCGAGCGACGGCGGGCAACCGTTGCGTCGCGCGACCGTTCGCCTCAGCGCTCCCGAACTGCAGGTCGCGCGAACGGCGCTGACCGATGCCGACGGCCGATACGACTTTCGTGATCTGCCGGCCGGACGCTACTCGATCACTGCGTCCAAGCCCAGTTTCGTCAGCTGGTCGTACGGACAAACGCTGCCCGACGGGCTGGGCAGACCCCTCGCGCTTTCGGACAACCAGACAGCCGACAACGTCGACGTGCGTTTGATCCACGGCGCCGTCATCACGGGCCGCATCGTCGACGAGTTCGGCGAGCCGGTGCCGAACGCCGCAGTCACGGCGCTGCGACGGCAGTATCAACAGGGGCAGACCCGGCTTGTCCCTTCGGGCGAACGCGCGCAGGCGAACGACATCGGCGAGTACCGGATTTTCGGCCTGGCTCCGGGCCAGTACTACGTGTCAGCGACAGTGCAGGCGTTGACGCTGGCCATGCCCGTCGGCAACTCGGTCGAGGTGTCGGGACAGAACAGCGGCTATGCGCCGACGTTCTACCCGGGGACGTCCGACACGGCGTCAGCGCAGAAAGTGACGGTTGGCGGCGCGCAGACGCTGAGCGGTGTCGACATCGCGCTCACGCCGACACGACTGGCCACGATCACCGGCAGCGCCGTCGACCCGGCCGGCCGCCCGATCGCAGGTTCCGTCTTCGCGACGCCTCGCGGCAACGGCGGCGGGATTGGAGCCAGCGGCGTTGGCGGTCCGCTTCGGGAGGACGGCACGTTCACCATTCCGAACGTCCCGCCGGGGGAGTATGTCCTCCGCGCTAATGCTGCCCGGAGCGTCGGAAGCCCGACTGGGCCACCGCAATTCTCCGTGGCCGTGGTCAACGTCACCGGTGACGACGTCTCCGGTGTGCGGCTCGCGCCCGTCCCGCTGATCACGATTAGCGGACAGATTTCCTTCGACGATCAGAGTGCCGCGCGCTCGTTGAATCCTTCGATGATCAGAGTCGTCGCGCGGGCGGTGAACCCAGACGATTTCGCCGGCATCGGCGTCGGTGCCGGTGGTCCGTCCCGGCCGGTGAAGGACGACTTCACGTTCGAGTTAAAGACCGCACCAGGGCGGATTGGGCTGATCGCAATCGTGCAGCCGGCAGGCGCGGCCAGCACATGGCGGCTGAACGCCATCCACGTGAACGGGGCCGATGTGACCGACAGCGGGTTCGAGGTCGGGAGCCAGCCCGTCGGGGGCGTCGACATCGAAATGACCAATCGGCTCCAGCGGATCGCCGGGAAGGTGACCGACGCACGGGGCGAGGCCGTCAAGGATTACATCGTCGCCCTGTTTTCGCAGGATCGCGCGAAATGGAAAGTGAATCGCTACTTCGCGATTGGCCGCCCCGCAGACGACGGCGGATTCACGGTATCGACCCTGCCGCCAGGCGAGTTCTACGCGATTGCGCTCGATGGCCTGAGCGCCGATTGGGAAGATCCGGAAACGCTCGAACGCCTCAGCCGGCAGGCGTCGACGGTCGTCCTCACGCCGGGCGAGACACGCGCGTTGGATCTCCGGCTGATCAGTCTGCCGTAGGCCCCAGGACGACAAAAGGCCCGGGACGATTGCTCATCCCGGGCCTGCTGCCAACTGCCTGCGCCTACTTTTCTACTTTTCTACTTTGAACTTCCGACTTTCTTCCTAGTACATCCCGCCCATGCCGCCGCCGTGGCCGCCGGGCATCGGAGCTTCCTTCTTCTCTTCCGGAATCTCCGACACGAGCGCCTCGGTCGTGAGCAGCAGCGACGCGATGGACGACGAGTTCTGCAGCGCCGAGCGGACGACCTTCGCGGGATCGATGACGCCGGCCTTCACCAGGTCTTCGTAGGTGTCGGTCAGCGCGTTGAACCCTTCGCTGTCGTTCATCTCGCGGACCTTCTGCACGACGATCGAGCCTTCGAGGCCCGCATTCGTCGCGATCCACCGCAGCGGCTCCTCGATGGCGCGCGCGACGATGTTGACGCCGATCTGCTGATCGCCGCCAAGCTTCAGGTCCTTGAGCACCCGCGAGGCGCGGATGAGCGCGACACCGCCGCCGGGCACGATGCCTTCCTCGACCGCCGCTTTCGTGGCGTGCATCGCGTCCTCGACGCGGGCCTTCTTCTCCTTCATCTCGGTCTCGGTGGCCGCACCGACCTTGATGACGGCGACACCGCCGACGAGCTTGGCGAGGCGCTCCTGCAGCTTCTCACGGTCGTAGTCCGAGGTCGTGTCCTCGATCTGCGCCCGGATCTGCTTCACGCGGCCCTCGATGGCCCCGGACACGCCGGCGCCCTCGACGATCGTCGTGTTGTCCTTGTCGATGGTGATCTTCTTCGCCTTGCCGAGGTCGTCGAGCTTGATGTTCTCGAGCTTGATGCCGAGGTCCTCGGTGATCGCGCGCCCGCCCGTGAGGATCGCGATGTCCTCGAGCATGGCCTTGCGCCGGTCGCCGAACCCGGGCGCTTTCACGGCCGCGGCCTGCAGCGTGCCGCGCAGCTTGTTCACGACGAGCGTCGCGAGCGCCTCGCCCTCGATGTCTTCCGCGATGATGAGCAGCGGGCGGCCGAGCCGTGCGACCTGCTCGAGCACCGGCAGCAGATCCTTCATCGAGCTGATCTTCTTCTCGTGAATCAGGATGACCGGGTTCTCGAGCGCGACTTCCATGCGCTCCGGGTCGGTCACGAAGTACGCCGAGAGGTAACCGCGGTCGAACTGCATGCCCTCGACGACGTCCAGGGAGGTCTCGAGCGTCTTGGCCTCTTCAACCGTGATGACGCCGTCCTTGCCGACCTTGTCCATCGCGCCCGCGATGATCTTGCCGATCGTCTCGTCGTTGTTCGCCGAGATGGTGCCGACCTGCGCGACCATGTTGCCGCTGACGGGCTTGGACATCTTCTTGATTTCCGCCGTGACCGCCTCGACAGCCTTCTCGATGCCGCGCTTGATGTCCATCGGGTTGGCGCCGGCGACGACGTTCTTCGCGCCCTCGCGGTAAATCGCCTGGGCCAGCACGGTGGCGGTCGTCGTGCCGTCGCCTGCCGTGTCCGACGTCTTGCTGGCGACTTCGCGGACCATCTGGGCGCCCATGTTCTCGAGCGGATCCTTGAGGTCGATTTCCTTGGCGACGGTGACGCCGTCCTTGGTGATGGTGGGGGAACCGAACTTTTTGTCGAGGACGACGTTGCGGCCCTTGGGGCCAAGAGTGACCTTCACCGCGTCGGCCAGCTGGTTGACGCCGCGCAGGATTGCCTGGCGCGACTGCTCGCCGTACACAATCTGTTTTGCCATCGATGTGCTCCTAAACTCTCAAGACTTCTTGTGATTGGCTACTTCTTGGACTTCTTGGTCTCGCCGTCGTCGATGACCGCAAGGACTTCGTCCTCGCGCATGATGAGGTATTCCTCGCCATCGAGCTTGATCTCCTGGCCAGAGTACTTGCCGAAGAGAATGCTGTCGCCGGCCTTGACGTCGAGCGCGATGCGCTTGCCGTCGTCCTTGACCTTGCCGGCGCCGGCTGCGATAACCTTGCCCTGCTGGGGCTTTTCCTTGGCGGTGTCGGGGATGATGATGCCGCCGATTTTCTGTTCGCCTTCCTCTGTGCGCTGGACAATGATGCGGTCGTGCAGCGGTCTGACGTTCATGCTCGTTACTCCGTCTGGCGTAAAGGTGGATGTTCCCGGGCGGTTAGCAGTCGCCTTGCTCGACTGCCAATTATATGACAGCTGCTGGCAGTGTCAACAGCGGAGTGCTAAGCGGGCGGCCGGGGCAGACAGGGCGGGCTTGGGCGTGCCGGGTGCGTAGAATGGCCCGTGAGGGCCGCCGGCCGCCATGGGGCGAATCAACGTTTCTTAATCTTGTACGTGTCCATCTTGCGGCTGAGCGTGTTCCGGTGGATGCCCAGCGTGTCCGCCGTCTTGATGAGGCTCCCGTCACAGCAGCCGAGCACGCGGGCGATGAATCGTTTCTCGAACTCGTGAATCGCATCATCGAACTGGACGCCGCGCTCCACCATCTCGTCGACGAGCTTGTCCAGCCGGTCGCTGATCATGCCTAAACGAGCTCCTTGCCGGTCAGGCGACGGTACGCCTCGACATATTTGTCGCGCGTTTTCGCGATGACGTCGGCTGGCAGCGACGGCACGGGCGGCTGCTTGTTCCACTTGATCGATTCGAGGTAGTCGCGAACGAACTGCTTGTCGTAGCTGGGCTGCGCGCCGCCGGCCTTGTAGCCGTCCTGCGGCCAGAAGCGGGACGAATCGGGCGTCAGCACTTCGTCGATGAGGATGATGCGGTCTTCGGCTTTGCCGGGATGTGTGTCGGCGGGCAGGATGCCGAACTCGAATTTCGTGTCGGCGATGATGATGCCGAGCTTTTCGGCATACGCGACGCCTTCCGCGTAGATGCGCAAGGTGAGCGCCTTCACCTTGTCGAGCACCGCCTGCCCGACCAGCGCGGCCGCTTCGGCTTCGCTGATGTTGACGTCGTGGCCGCTCGTCGCCTTGGTGGCCGGCGTGAAGATCGGCTGCGGCAGCCGATCGGATTCGCGCAGCCCTGCCGGCAACTGGACGCCGCACACGGCGCCGGTCGCCTGATAATCCTTCCAGCCCGATCCTGACAGATACCCGCGCGCGACACATTCGATCGGCAGCGGCTCAGTGGTGGTGACGAGCATCGATCGGCCGGCCAGCATGGCGGCGTGCGGCCGCGCCTCGGCCGGATACGCGGCGGGATCGGTCGAGACGATGTGATTGGGCACGACCGCGCGCATCCGGTCGAACCAGAAGCACGAGATCTGCGTCAGGACTTTGCCTTTGTCGGGAATACCCGAGCCCAGCACGTAATCGAACGCCGAGATCCGATCCGTGGCGACGATCAGCAGCTGGTCGCCGAAATCGTAGATATCGCGGACCTTGCCTTGTCGGTCCGGGCGACGGCGGTCGAGCGTGGTTTCGATGACAGGAGTAGGGAGGGGCAACGTGTTCCTCAGTGGGCGACGGAAGCTCGTGATTCTATCGGGGCCGGGCCGCGAGGACAACAACAAGATGTAGCGGCTGCCTGTGTTGGCCGCCGATTGGGCGTTATAGTAAGAAGCGTTTCCGCCATGCGTGCGCACATTCGGACGGCCGTCGTGTTGGTGCTCGCTGCCGCCCTCGTCGCGCTGTTCCTGCGCAACGTGGATTTCAGGCACGTCGCGCTCGAAATCGCGCACGCACACCTCGGCTGGCTGTCCCTGTCGCTCCTGACGATGATTGTGAACCTGGCGATCAGGTCGCTCCGCTGGCAGTATCTGCTCGAGCCGCTCGGACATGCGAGTTTCGGGAACGCATTTCGGGCAACTGCCGTCGGCTTTGCTGCGAGCAGCGTATTGCCGGCGCGCGCGGGCGAGGTCATTCGCCCATATTTTCTCGCGCGGCACGAGAACATGACCGCGACCGGCGCGTTCGCCACGATCATCCTCGAGCGCGTCCTCGATGTCCTGACCGTGCTCGCGCTGCTCGCGTCGTTCATCTTTCTCTTCGATCCCGGCGTCGGCCAGGCGAACCCGACTGCCTGGGCCGCCGTGAAATGGACGGGCGTGACCGCCGGGGGCGGCGCCCTCGCGGCGCTGGTCGTGATGTTCGTCCTCGCGGGCGACCCGGAGCGTCTCGGCCGCACGATGACGCGGCTCGAGCAGATCCTGCCGTCCTCCCTCGCCGGGCTCATCGCGCGCGTGGCTGAGAAGTTCGCGCGCGGCCTGGGCGCCGTGCGCAAGCCGGGCCGCCTGCTGGTCGCGCTGCTCTGGTCCTTCCCGCTCTGGCTGTCGATCGCGCTCGGCCTCTGGGCCGTGGCGGTGGCGTTCCGCCTGGCCGTGCCGTTCACCGGGTCGTTCCTGCTCATCGCGCTGCTCGTCATCGGCGTGGCCGTGCCCACGCCGGGCGCCATCGGCGGATTTCACGAGGCGTTCCGTCTGTGCACCACGATGTTCTTCGGCGCGCCGGAAGACGCGGCCGTCGGCGCCGCGATCGTCGCGCATGTGCTCTCGATTGGGCCGGCGCTGCTGCTGGGCCTGTTTTTCGCCGCGCAAACGGGCCTGAACTTCTCCGGCATGCGGCGATTGGCCGACCAGGCGGATCCTCCGCGCGTGACACCATGAAATGTCCGTACTGCGGCCACCTCGGCGACAAGGTCGTCGACTCGCGCGAGTCGAAGGAAGGCGAAGCCATCCGGCGCCGCCGTGAGTGCCTCGACTGCGGCAAGCGGTTCACCAGCTACGAGCGCATCGACGAGATCGCGTACATGGTGGTGAAGAAGGACGGCACGCGCGAGCGGTTCGAGCGCCAGAAGCTCGTGGCCGGCCTCCTCAAGGCGTGCGAGAAGCGGCCGGTCAGCGCCGCTGCGCTCGAAGCCGTGGCCGACCGCGTCGAGACGAACCTGCAGGAGCGGCCTGAAAAAGAGATCGCGACAGCCGACATCGGCGCGTTCGTGATGGAGGAGCTCAAGAAGCTCGATAAGGTCGCGTACGTCCGCTTCGCGTCCGTGTACCGGCACTTCCGCGATATCGGCGAGTTCATGAGCGAGCTGAAGGATCTGTTGAACGCCAAGGAATGAACGAGTGGCTCGTGGCGCGTGGCTCGTGCCTGGGGACTCGGCGAGGTTCACCAGCCACCAGCCACCAGCCACCAGCCACCGGCCACGAGTAATGCCAGCGACCGTCACCACCATCACGCCCAGACGATCGAGCGGTCCCGCGGCGTCGCCCGGCCCGCCGCGCCGGCGTCCGTTCCGCGACAACCCCCGTCTCATTCTCGCCGGCATCGGCATCCTGATCGCGGCGCTGGTCGCGCTCCTCATCGTCGTCAACCGGACGCCGCGCTTCTCGCCCGACTTCCTGACCGAGTTCGTGCTCTACGCCCTGACCGCGGGCGACCTGACGATGCTGGCGGGGCTGGTGTTCGTGCTGGCCCGCAACATCATCAAGCTCATTGTCGAACGCCGGCAGGCGCGGCCGTTCGCGCGCTTCCGCGCGAAGCTCGTCGCCGTGCTCATGGGCCTGACGCTTGTGCCCGCGCTGCTCGTGCTCATCGTCGGCAGCGAGCTGATCCGGACGAGCGTCGAGCGGTGGTTCAACGCGCCGATGGACGAGATCCTGTCGTCGGCAAACCAGATCGCGAGCGATTACTACCACGAGCGGCAGTTGCTGGTGACTGACCACGCGATCCGCATCGCGAAAGCGCTGTCGGCCGTCGACCTGACGAAGCCGGATGTCAGGCCCATCCGCGACCTGCTCGCGCCCGAGGTCACGCTGCGTCGCGTGCAGATGATCGAGGTGTACCGTGTGGCCCCGGCGAATGGGTCACTGCCCGGGCTTGCGCCGGTCGTGGACATTGCCGCCCCCTCTCTGCCGGCCGGCTACAGCCGCGCGGCGGCGGATCGCCTGGCGGCGCAGGCGCTGTCGGGGTCGTCCGATGCGCGCTCGATCGAAGCGCTCGGCGCGTCCGGGGACCTCCTGCACGCGGCCGCCGTGATCCGGTCGGCTGACGGCCACCCTGCCGGCGTGATCGTGGTCACCGATTACCTGACAGGCGACCTCGCGGCGCGATCGCGGCGCATGACGCAGGCGTTCGAAAGCTATACGCAGATGCGGGTGCTCAAGCGTCCGCTGACAGGCGTCTACCTGTTGTTCTTCCTCATGGTGACGCTGTTCATTCTCGTGGGCGCCACGTGGATGGGGCTGTACCTTGCGAAGCGGATCACGCGCCCTGTGCAGATGCTCGCGGCCGCGGCGCGGGAGATCGGCGCCGGCCGTCTCGATCAGCGCGTGGAACCACAGAGCAACGACGAGTTTGGTTCGCTCGTCGAGGCGTTCAATTCGATGGCCGGCGAACTGGCCACGAGCCGCCGCAAGGTCGAACGATCGACTTTCGAGCTGGAGCGCAAGCACGTCGAAGTCGAAATCCGGCGGCGGTATGTCGAGACCATCCTCGAACGCATCACGACCGGCGTGGTGTCGCTCGACGGCGCGGGCACGGTGACGACGATCAACAGCGCGGCCGCGCGCCTGCTCAGCCTCGATCGCGCGATCGTCGGCCAGCCGGCGTCGGCGGTGTTCGCGCGACAGGACCTCCGTCCGCTCGGCGCGCTGCTTGCCGGCGCGGGGCGCTTCAAGGCCGAGCCGGCGGCGGAGGAAATCGCCATTCCGCATGAGGCCCAGGAACTTCGCCTCGCCGTAGTGGCGACGGCACTCGTCGGCGACACCGGCGTCCCCGATGGCCTGCTGCTGGTGCTGGACGACGTGACGCCGCTGATTCGCGCGCAAAAGGTCGCCGCGTGGCGCGAGGTGGCACGGCGGCTGGCCCACGAAATAAAGAATCCGCTCACGCCAATCCAGCTGTCGGCCGAGCGGCTGCGGCGCCATTTTGCCGGCAGCCCGCCGGACGCGCGCGCGCTGGTTGACGAGTGCACGGCGACGATCGTCGGGGAAGTCGAATCACTCAAGGGACTGGTGGACGAGTTCTCCCAGTTCGCCCGCATGCCCTCGCCGCGCACCGTGCCCGTCGACCTCGCGCCGCTCATCGCCGACACGCTCACGCTCTATGCGGGCCTGTTCGCCGACGTGACGATCGAGCAGCAGTTTGCCGCCGGCGTGCCGCTCGTGCGGATCGACCCTGAGCAGATCCGGCGCGTCATCATCAACTTGGTGGACAACGCCATCGAGGCCATGGGCCGCCGCGGGTGCATCGTCGTCGAGACGCAGCGCGATCAGAGCAACAGCGTGGTGCGGATCGTCGTGTCGGACAACGGCCCCGGCATTCCGCCCGCCGACCGCGACAAGCTGTTCCTGCCGTATTACTCAACCAAAGGCCGCGGCAGCGGGCTCGGGCTGGCTATCGTGCGGCGGATTATCGCGGAGCACGGCGGCAGTATCGAAGCCGGCGAGAATCTCCCGCACGGCACCCGTTTCACGATCGAGCTGCCGTGCTGACGCCGACCATTCTCATCGTGGACGACGAACCAGGAGTCCGCGCGGCGCTCGGCGGCGTCCTGCGAGACGAGGGGTACACCGTCGAAGCCGTCGCCAGCGGGGAAGAGTGCCTGGAGCGGGTGACGCGCAAGAGCATCGACCTGATCCTGCTCGACGTGTGGCTTCCCGGCATGGACGGACTCGCGACGTTCGCGCGGCTGCGGGAGCGGCAGGTGGACGCCGAGGTCGTGCTCATCTCGGGCCACGGGAACATCGAGTCGGCGGTCCGCGCGATCAAGATGGGAGCGTTCGACTTCGTCGAGAAGCCGCTGTCGCTCGACAAGACGGTGCTCGTGGTCGCCAACGCGCTGCGCCAGAGGCGTCTCGAAGCCGAGAACCGGGCGCTGCGCGCGCGCGTGGATCGCCATCAGACGATGGTCGGCGAGAGCTACGCCATGAGCCAGCTGCGCGAGCAGGTCGAGATGGCTGCGCCGACCAACGGCCGTGTGCTGATTTACGGAGAGAACGGCACCGGCAAGGAACTGGTGGCGCGGACGATCCACGCGCTCAGCCGCAGGAAGCTGGCGCAATTCGTGGAAGTCAACTGCGCCGCGATTCCCGAAGAGCTGATCGAGAGTGAATTGTTCGGTCATGTGCGGGGCGCGTTCACGGGCGCTGTCGAGAATCGCCGCGGCAAGTTCGAGGTGGCCGACGGCGGAACGATTTTCCTCGACGAAATCGGCGACATGAGCCTGAAGACGCAGGCCAAGGTGCTGCGCGTGCTGCAGGAGCAGACGATGGAGCCGGTCGGGGGCACCAACCGCATCCGCGTCGATGCGCGCGTGCTTGCGGCGACAAACAAGGATCTGCAGGCCGAGATCCGCGCGGGTCAGTTCCGCGAGGATTTGTATTTCCGCCTGAACGTGATCCCGATCTTTGTGCCGCCGCTGCGCGAGCGCCAGGAGGACATCCCGCTGCTCGCGGATCACTTCATGGCGGAGTTCTCGCGCGAGTACGGGCGCCGGCTGAAGCGATTCGATGCCCGCGCCGTCGCGGTGCTCCAGCAGTACGCCTGGCCTGGCAACGTGCGCGAGCTGCGCAACGTGATCGAGCGCCTGATGATCATGGTGCCCGGCGACGCGATCTCGGCGGCCGACCTGGGATTTCTGAACGTCGCGCCCGCGCCGCGCGTCGAAACGGTCGGAGCCTGCGTCGCGGCAGACGCTGCACGAGGCGCGCGACAACTTCGAACGGGAGCTCATCCTCCGCACGCTCGGCGAACAGCAGGGCAACATGTCCCGCACGGCGGACGTGCTCGGCGTCGAACGGAGCAACCTGTATCGCAAGATGAAAACGTTCGGCATTGCGCCGTCACGTCGGCCTGACGGCGACGACGACGGCGGCGGCTAGGGCGGGTGGCGGGGGATTGTACTCGGGATCGTCGCTTTGCTATAATCGGCGCGGTGTTTTACGCATGAGTTCCGATCCGCTGCGCACCGATCCGCCGAATGATCCCGCGGGCCCGGATGCGCCGCGGACAGTCGATGCGGCATCGGACGCGGATCGCGATGCCCGAATCGAACAGCTCCTGCTTGCCGGCCTCGACCATTACTTCGCCGCCCACTACGAACTCGCCATCAACGTCTGGACGCGCGCGCTGTTTTTCGACCGCAGCCAGGCCCGCGCGCGGGCGTACATCGATCGGGCGCGCAGCGCGCTCGCCGAGCGGCAGCGGCAGGCCGAGGAACTGCTGCACGGCGGGGCGGCCGCGTTCCGCCGCGGCGACGCGGGCGAGGCGCGGCGGTTGCTGCAGGCGGCCATCGACGGCGGCGCGCCGCTCGAGGACGCGTTCCCGATGCTCGAGCGGCTCAACCGCATGGAGCCTGCGCCGGCTGCGCCCCCGCAGATGCGGGTGGCAGGGGAGCGTCATGCGGGCCGGGGGACGCACGCCGCGCACGGCCAGGGCCGAGCCGGCGCAGGGCTCGCGGCGTCGCTGATGATGCTTGTCGTCCTGGTCGCGTTCGGCGCGTACGCGGCCGTCGCGTCGAACGGCGACTGGCGCGCGATGCTGGGCCTGCCGAGCGTCCGATCGGCGGCGACGCTGGCGCCGGTCACGCGCGACGTGGTGCTCGCGTTGCCGCGGCGCGGCGAAACGGCGCTGGCGCGGGCACGCAGCCTGGCGGCTGGCGGCGCCCTGCACGATGCGCTGTCGGTGCTCGACGGTGTGCGCGCGACAGACCCGCAGAAGTCCGACGCCGATCGGCTTCGCGCCGATCTGCAGCGTGAACTGCTGCGGCTGGGAGCGCGAGTCGCCTCCCGTGAAATGCTCCAAGTGCGGATACGTCGGGTTCGAGACCGCCGATCGCTGCCGCAACTGCGGGTACGACTTCGCGCTGTCGCCGGCCGTCGCGCTGCCTGATTTGCCCATTCGCCGCGACGCCGACTCGGTCGAAGGCCTCGACGATCTCGCGTTGATCGACGCCGGAACGGCTCGTCGCGCCTCGTCGGGGTTCGACGCCGAGTTCGGCCGCGCTGCGGAGCCGCGCAGCAGCATCGGGCCCGACGCTCTCGACGCGCACGGCGGCGTCGGAATTACCGCTGTTCGGATCGCCGATCGAAGACGACACACCGCTCATCACCCGGCCTTCGCCGCCCCGTGCGCCGCTCTCGGTCCGCCGGTCGACGCCCGAGGTGCCTCGGCTGCGGTCTGTCGGACCGCGCGCCGGCGGACTCGGACCTCGCGCTCGATCTGGAGCCGTCGGAGACCGCCGCCGCGTGTAGTGCAGTCCGAACGCGCGAAGGCCGTCGACTGGTCGTCCGCCGACGAACGGCGCACGATGCCGGCGCCCTGCGGCGAATCGGCGCGCTGGCGATCGATGGCCTGATTCTCTGTGCCATCGACATCGCCGTCATCTACCTCACGATGCAGATTTGCGGGCTCGGTGTCGCCGAGTTCCGTCTCCTGCCGAAGGGACCGCTCGTCGCGTTTCTGGTCGTCCAGAACGTCGGCTACCTCGTGGCCTTCACGGCGAGCGGCCAGACGCTCGGCAAGATGACGGCCGGCATCGAGATCGTCACGTTCGGATCCGTACGACGATCCTCGACCTGGGCCGCGCCCTCAAGCGCACCGTCGCCTGGCTCGTGCTGGCGTGCCCCGTCGGCCTGGGCCTGCTGCCGGCGATCCTCAGCCACGATCACCGGGGCCTCCACGACCGTTTCGCAGGCACGCGCGTTGTCCGCGTCTGAACCGGCAGCGAAACCGTCACGCGCGTTCGCGCTGGCCGTGGCGACGGCGCTTGGCGTCGGCTACGCGCCTGTGGCGCCCGGCACCTTTGGCTCCGCCGCCGGCCTGCTGCTGTGGTACCTGCTGCCGTCGTCGGCGATCGCGCAGGCCGCCGCGATTGCGGTGATCATCGTGATTGGTTCGTGGAGCGGCAGCGTCGCCGAGCATCACTTCGGCCGGTTCGATCCCGGCTACGTCGTCATCGACGAAGTGGCCGGCATGCTCGTCACGCTGTTTCTCGTTCCCGTTGGCTGGGGCGGCGCCCTGCTGGCGTTTCTCCTCTTCCGCATCTTCGACGTCGTGAAGCCGTATCCCGCCAACCGGCTCGAGCGCCTGCCGGGCGGCGTCGGCATCATGGCCGACGACGTGATGGCGGGCGTCTACGCGAATCTGGCGCTGCGTCTCTGCCTCTGGTCATCTGGTCATCTGGTCGGCTAGTCCCTGGTCGGGCTCTTGAATGACCAGATGACCAGATGACAAGATGACCAGATGCCGAGGCGTGCTTGCATCATTGCGGTGGGCAGCGAGATGCTGACGCCGTTTCGCGTCGACACCAATTCGCTGTTCATCACCGATCGCCTCAACACCATCGGCTTCGACGTCCGCATCAAGACGGTCGTCGGCGACGACATCGGCGAGCTCGCGGGGCTTGTGCACACGTCCCTCACATGGGCCGATGTCATCGTGCTGACCGGAGGGCTGGGCCCGACGGCCGACGACATCACGCGCGAGGCGGTGGCCCGGGTGCTTGGCCTGCCGTTCGACGAAGACGAGGAGACGGTTGCGCGCATCCGGGAGCGTTTCACCCGGCGCGGCATGGTGATGCAGGAGATCAATCGGCGCCAGGCCATGGTGCCGCGCGGGGCCGCGCTGCTCGACAATCCGAACGGCACCGCACCGGGCCTCTGGCTCGAGCACGGGAAAACGGCGCTGGTGCTGCTGCCGGGTCCGCCGCGCGAGATGAAGCCGATGTTCGAAGCGGTCGTGCGCGATCGCCTCGCGCCGCGAAGCGGAGGCGCCGGGCTTGTTCCGCCGCGTGCTGAAAATCACCGGCCAGCCGGAGTCGGCGGTCGACGCGAAGACGCAGCCGATCTACGGCCGCTGGCAGACGCAGGAGGTGCCGATCAGCACGACGATTCTGGCGGTCCTCGGCCAGATCGAACTGCACCTGACCGCGACGCGCCCGGACTCGCGAAGCCGCGGATCGGGTGCTCGACCCCGCCGTTCGCGAGCTCCAGGCGGTGCTGGGCGGCGACGTGTACAGCGTGGACGGCGCGTCGCTCGAGGAAGTGGTGGGCGCGCGCCTGCGCGATCGCCGGCTGAAGGTCGCCGTGGCCGAGTCGTGCACCGGCGGGCTGCTGACGTCGCGCTTGACGGATGTGCCGGGCAGCTCCGCCTACGTCGAGCGGAGCGAGGTCTGCTACAGCAACCGGGCCAAAATCGATTCGCTCGGCGTGCCCGCCGCGCTCATCGAGGAGTACGGCGCAGTCAGCGAACCGGTGGCGCGCGCCATGGCCGAAGGCATTCGCGCCAAAGCCTCGGCGGACATCGGCATCGGCGTGACCGGGATTGCCGGACCGGACGGCGGCACTCCCGAAAAGCCGGTTGGGACCGTGGCGATTGCCGTGCTCGCGGGTGCGGACGCGCGCGTGCGCACGTTTCAGTTCGTGGGGCGCGCGAGATGGTCAAGTTTCAATCCGCGCAGGCCGCGCTGAACATGCTGCGCCTGATGTTGTCGTAGATCTCCTCTGGCGCTCGTCCAGCCTGAAAGTCGGATATCCTCGTCAATGGGATGGTTCTGATCATCGTGATGGCGTATTGCATCGGCTCGGTGCCGTTCGCGCTCCTGCTTGCGCGCGGAGACGACGTCCGGCGCATCGGCAGCGGCAACGTCGGCGCCGCGAACGTGCTCCGCGCCTCGGGCGTTCGGGTCGGCGTGCTGGTGGCGATGCTCGATATCGCCAAGGGCGCCGCGAGCGTCGTGCTGGCGATGCGCCTGAGCACCGACGGCGGCGTCCCGGCAGCCGCGGGGTTTGCCGCGATCGTCGGTCATATCTACCCCGTGTGGCTTCGGTTCCAGCGGAGGAAAAGGCGTCGCCACCGCGTGCGGCGTCTTCACCGTGCTGACTCCGCTGGCGGCGCTTCCGGCATTCGCGGTGTTCATCGCGACGGCCTGGGCCACGCGCTACGTGTCCCTCGGATCGGTGCTCGCGACGATCGTCCTGCCGCCGGTCGCGTACGCGACGGGGTATTCGACGGCGACGCTGACGGCAGCGTGCGCGGCCTCGCGTACTCATTCTCTTCCGGCATCGCGGCAACCTGGCGCGGCTGCGTGCCGGCACCGAACGGCGACTGGGAGCGCGAGCCTGATGGCGGTCGTTGCGGTACTCGGGGCGGGAAGCTGGGGGACGGCGCTGGCGGTGCACCTGGCCCGGGTCGGCCACGACGTCCGGCTGTGGGCGCGCGATCAGGCGCATCGTCGACGACATGGCGGCGCGCCGCGCCAACGTGGTCTACCTGCCCGACGTGACGCTGCCTGCCACCGTCTCCGTCACGCACGATCTCGAGCGGGCGCTTGCGCGGCGCCGGGCTCGTGATTTGCGCCGTGCCGTCGCACGGCTGCCGCGCAGTGCTTCGCCAGACGGCGCGCAGCATCTCGGCCGGCACGCCGTCATCGTCAGTGCCACCAAGGGCCTCGAAGCCGACAGCCACCTGCGCGTGTCGCAGGTGATCGCCGAAGAAGTGGGTCCCGGCCACCCGGTCGTCGTGCTGTCCGGCCCGAGTTTCGCCGATGGAGGTCGCGCAGCAGCTGCCGACCGCCGTCCTCGCGGCATCGGTCGACGCGCAGGCGACCGAACTCGTGCAGAACGAGTTCCGCGGCCCGTTCTTCCGCTTGTACGGCAGCGACGACGTGGTCGGCGTGGAGATTGGCGGCGCGATGAAGAACGTCATCGCCATCGCCGCGGGCGTCGTCGAAGGGCTGGGCCTCGGGCACAACGCCCTGGCCGCGCTCATCACCCGCGGACTCGCCGAGATCACCAGGCTGGCGTGCGCAGCGGGCGGACGCCGCGATACGCTGGCCGGTCTGAGCGGCCTGGGCGATCTGGTGCTGACCTGCACCGGCACCCTCAGCCGGAACAGGCACGTCGGCGCCGAGCTGGCGCGCGGCCGCCGGTTGAACGACATCGTCGCAGGCATGAAGATGATCGCGGAAGGCGTCCAGACGACCGGCGCCGTGCTCGCGCTGGGCAACCGCTTCGGCGTCGAGCTGCCGATCGCGACGCAGATGGCCGAAGTGCTCAGCGGGAGGATGGACGTCCGGTCCGCCGTCGAAACGCTCATGCTGCGCCGTCAGCGTGCCGAGGCGGACGGCGATCGGGAAGCGGGCAATGGGGCAATGGTGTAATTGGGCGATCCAATGGAAGGTGTCATGAAACGATTCACGCTCCCGGCCCTCCTCGCGGCTTTTGTCGGCGCGGGCGTCACGCAGGTGGTCTCGCGCAGAGCGCGCCAACGGTCGCGGTCGTCAAGGATCCCGGCTGCGGTTGCTGCACGAAGTGGGTGGCGCATCTCAAACAGGCCGGGTACAAGGCCACCGTCACGGAGTCTGCCGCGATCGACTCGTTGAAAGACAGCAAGGGCGTCCCCGGGCTGCCCGCTCGTGTCACACCGCCACGGTCGGCGGTTACGTAATCGAAGGACACGTGCCGGCGGCGGATATCACGCGGCTGCTGAAAGAGCGTCCTGATATCGTCGGCCTGGCGGTTCCGGGGATGCCGGTCGGGTCACCCGGGATGGAAGCGCCCGACGGCCACGTCGCGTCGTTTGACGTGATCGCCTTCGACAAGGCCGGCAAGACCCGCGTGTTTGCGTCGCATCGCTGAAGACATCCATTGTCTCTCCTCAGCCGCATTCGTCAGGGTCTGTCGCGCACGAAAGAGCAGATCGTCGCGCGGTTCGACGACATCGTCCGCCGCGCGGATGCTCCCGAACGCCGTTCGCGCGCGATCGACGTCGACACGGTCGAGGCGCTCGAGGAACTGCTGGTCTCGGCCGACCTCGGCGTCTCGGCGACCGCCCGCGATCATCGACTCGGTCAGGACGCGCGATCGCGACGGCGCGAGCCTGCGCGATCTGGTCAAGCAGGAAATCCGCCGCGTGTTTGACGCCGTCGACCGTCCGGTCCTCGTCGAGCATCATCCGAAGGTCGTGCTGATCGTGGGCGTCAACGGCACAGGCAAGACGACCACCGTCGGCAAACTGGCGAGCGCGCTCAAGAAGGAAGGCCTCCGGCCGCTCGTGTGCGCGGCTGACACGTTCCGGGCCGCCGCGGTCGAGCAGCTCGAGATCTGGGCCGCGGCGGGCCGGCGTCGAGTTGGTGCGCGCCGGGCACGGGCGCCGATCCCGCGGCGGTCGTCTTCGACGCGATTTCGTCCGGCCGGGCGAAGGGCTGCGATCCGATTCTGGTCGATACCGCGGGCCGGCTGCACACGCGCGTCAACCTGATGCAGGAGCTCCAGAAGATCCGGCGCGTCGTGGCGCGCGAGGTGGAAGGCGCGCCGCAGGAAGTGCTGCTCGTGCTCGATGCGACGGTCGGGCAGAACGGCCTGGTGCAGGCGCGCGAGTTCATGACCGCCGCCGGCGTGAACGGCATCGTGCTGACGAAGCTCGATGGGACCGCGAAGGGCGGCATAGCCGTCGCCATTGCCCACGACCTGAAGCTGCCGATTCGCTATGTCGGCGTGGGAGAGGGCATGGACGACCTCGTGCCGTTTTCCCCCGAAGAGTACGTCGACGGGCTGTTCGAAGAGACGTGGTAGACGCCGACTACATGGACCGCGCGTTGTTTCTGGCCGCGAGAGGCCGCGGCCGCACCAGCCCGAATCCGCTCGTGGGGGCCGTGGTCGTGGCCGGCGACGGCGTGGTCGTCGGCCAGGGCTTCCACCGGCGCGCCGGCGAGCCGCATGCCGAGGTGCTGGCGCTCGAGCAGTCCGGGCACGCGCGCACGCGGCGCGACGATGTACTGCACCCTTGAGCCGTGCTGCCACGTTGGACGCACCGGGCCGTGCGTCACGAAGATCGTGGAGGCCGGTATTTCGCGCCTCGTCGCCGCCATCGAGGATCCGAATCCGCTCGTCAACGGCAAGGGATTCGCGCACCTGCGCGAGCACGGCGTCCACGTCGAAGTCGGCCTCGGCGCGTCGGCAGCCCGCGTCGCTCAACCAGCCGTTTCTGACGCTGATGCGCGACCGGCGGCCGTTCGTCATCCTGAAGGCCGCGATCAGCCGCGACGGCTGCCTCGCCGAGGCGGAGGGACGCCGCACGGCGTTGACCTCGGCGGCCGCCAACCGCCACGCGCACGCGTTGCGCGCCGAGGTGGACGCCATCGGCGTCGGCGCCGGGACCGTCCTGACCGACGATCCGCAGCTGACGGCGCGCGGCGCCTTCCGGGAACGGCCGCTCATGCGGGTGATCTTCGACCGCCGGCTGCGCACACCGCCGAACGCGGCCGTGCTCTCGACACGCTCCCTTGGGCCTGTCATCATCATCACGTCGGCGGCTGCGGCCGGGAACCCGGCGCTCCGCGAGCCGCTCGAGACGCGCGGGGCCGTCGTGGTCGCGGCCAGGGACCAGACGTTCCGTGCCGCCCTCGACGTTCTCGCCGAACGCCAGGTGGAATCGCTCCTTCTCGAGGGCGGGGCGGCGCCTCCACGCGGCGGCGTGGGACGAAGGCGTCGTGGACTTTGTCCGGCTGTACGTCACGCCTCGCGTCATCGGTACCGGCGGCGTTCCGTTTCTTCCGGGCCGGTCCGTCGCTTCGCTGAATTTGATCGATCGACACACGGAGCCGCTCGGTCCTGACACGTTGATTGAGGGATATGTTCACGGGCCTCGTTGAAGCCGTCGGCGAACTCGTCGATCACCAGCCCACGCCGGGCGGATTCCGGCTGCGGATCGCCTCGTCGCTCGCGTCCGAGTTGGCGTTGGGCGACAGCCTGGCGGTCAACGGCGTCTGCCTGACCGTGACCGCGCAGACCAGCGTCGACGTGCAGGCTGAAATCGGACCGGAGACGAGCCGGGTCACGACGCTCGGCTCGCTCGCGCGGGGGGCGCTCGTGAACCTCGAGCGGCCGCTTCGCGCGGACGGCCGGCTGGGCGGCCACTTCGTGCAGGGGCACGTGGACGGCATCGGGTACATCGAGTCGCTGCGCGCCGAGGCGGACTTCCACTGGTTGTCGGTCGGGTTTTCGCGCCAGCTGTCGCCGTATCTCGTGCACAGGGGATCGATCGCGGTCGACGGCATCAGCCTCACGATCGCGGCGCTCGGCGCCGACCGCTTCGACATTCAGGTGATTCCGTACACCATGGAGCACACGAACCTGGCCCGCGCGCGGGTCCAGCGATCGCGTCAACCTGGAGTGCGATCTGGTTGGCAAATACGTCGCGAGGGCAGTCGAGCTGGCGGGGCTTGGTCTCGCCGTCGTTCGACCTGGGGAGGTCACGCATTGAAACGTTCCATGCAGATTGCGAAGGGCGCGAGCCGCAAGCCGCAGCAGCCGTTCGCGCGGATCGAGGACGCGCTCGAGGCCATCCGGGCCGGCCGGCTCGTCATCGTCGTCGACGATGCGGACCGGGAGAACGAGGGCGACCTGACGATCGCCGCCGAGAAGATCACGCCTGAAGCGATCAACTTCATGGCGCGATACGGCCGCGGCCTCGTGTGCCTGTCGATGACCCCGGAGCGCCTCGACGAGCTCGAGATCCCGCTGATGGTGTCGCAGAACAGCTCCCGATTCGAGACGGCATTCTGCGTGTCGATTGAAGCCAAGGGCACGACGAGCACGGGCATTTCCGCGAGCGACCGGGCTAACACGGTGCGCGCGGCGATCAATCCGGCCACTCGTCCGTCCGACCTGGCGCGTCCGGGCCACATGTTCCCGCTGCGCTCGCGTACCGGCGGCGTGATGGTGCGCGCGGGGCAGACGGAAGCCGCCGTCGACCTGGCGCGCATCGCCGGACTGTACCCGGCGGGCGTCATCTGCGAAATCATGAACGAGGACGGCACGATGGCGCGCGTGCCGCAGCTGGCGAAGTTCGCCAGGCGGCACGGTCTGCTGATGGTGACGATCGCCGACCTGATCAACTATCGGACCCGCACCGAATCCCTCGTCAAGCGCGTGAGCTCGGCGAAACTGCCGACCGACTACGGGGATTTCCGGATCTACTGCTTCGAAAATGCGGTCGACAAGCAGACGCACGTGGCGCTCGTCCGCGGCGACATCAGCAGCGGAAAGGACGTGCTCGTCCGTGTCCACTCGCAGTGCCTGACCGGGCGACGTCCTGCACTCCATCCGCTGCGATTGCGGCGCGCAGCGCGACGCGGCGCTGGCGCGCATCGAGGAAGAAGGCCGCGGCATCTTCCTATATCTTCACCAGGAAGGCCGCGGCATCGGCCTTGCCAACAAGATCCGCGCGTACGAGCTGCAGGACGAAGGCTTCGACACCGTCGAGGCGAATGAACGCCTCGGGTTCAAGGCCGACCAGCGCGACTACGGCGTGGGCGTCCAGATCCTGAAAGATCTCGGCGTCCGGTCGATGCGCCTGCTCAGCAACAACCCGCGCAAGCTGGTGGGCATCGAGGGCTACGGGCTGTCGGTCAGCGAATGGATGCCGCTCGAAATACCCGCGTCGGACACCACGCGGCGATATCTGAAGACGAAGAAAGAGAAGCTCGGCCACAAGCTCTCGTCGGTCTGAGAAGCCATGGACCGCCTCGTGAACAACGACGCACCGCACGCGGTGGTCTTGTTCGACGGCGTCTGCAATCTGTGCAACGGCTTCGTCAGGTTCGTGATCCCGCGCGACCCGCGTGGGCACATTCGGTTTGCCGCGCTGCAGTCCGAGGCTGCGCGCCGGCTGATGGGGCAGGCCGGCGTGACGCCGGGGGGCGCCGACAGCGTCGTGCTCGTCGAAGGTCAGCGCGCCTTCGTCCGGTCCGAGGCCGCGTTGCGCATCGCGCGGCAACTGCGGTTTCCCTGGCCGATCCTCTACGGCCTCGTGATCGTCCCGCGTCCGCTGCGCGACTGGGTCTACGACATTGTCGCCCGCAACCGATTCCGTTGGTTCGGCCGTCGGGACGTCTGCATGGTTCCGGGTCCCGACACGCAGGATCGGTTTCTCGTTTGACACTCCGGCAGGGCGTCCGCTACGATAAGGGTTTGCGCTAGAGCAGCTTAGCGCGATATAAGAACCCGGCACCGAACTGTAGAACGATGTTCGACTCCCTCAGCACACGCCTCCAGGACGTCTTCAAGACGCTGCGCGGCGAGACCCGGCTGACGCCCGAGAGCATCGAGGCCGCGCTGCGCGAGATTCGCCTGGCGCTGCTCGAGGCCGACGTCAACTTCAAGGTCGTCAAGGCGTTCGTCGATCGCGTGCGCGATCGGGCGATGGGGCAGGACGTGCTCGGCAGCCTGTCGCCGTCGCAGCAGGTCGTCAAGATCGTCCGCGACGAGATGCTGGCGCTCTTCGGCGACGCCGAAGGCGGGCTGCAGCCGACGAGCAAGCGGCCGCGTGTCATCCTGCTGCTCGGGTTGCAGGGCGCCGGCAAGACGACGACGGCCGGGAAGCTGGCGAAGTACCTGGTGAGTCAGGGCCGGCACCCGCTGCTCGTATCCACCGACGTGAAGCGGCCGGCGGCCATCCAGCAGCTGAACGTCGTCGGGCGCGAAGGCCTCGGTGAGAGTGTTCGATCCGGCCGGCGAGCTGGATCCCGTGGCGCGCGCGAAGGGTGCCCTGACGGAGGCGGCGAACCTCGGGTTCGACGTCATCATCGTTGACTCGGCCGGCCGCCTCCACGTGGACGACGAGCTGATGACCGAGCTCGTGGCGATTCGCGGACGTGACCGACGCCACCGACCGGCTCTACGTCGCCGACGCGATGACGGGGCAGGACGCCATCAAGAGCGCCGGCGAGTTCCACCGGCGCATCGGCGTCACCGGCGTCGTGCTCAGCAAGCTCGACGGCGACGCGCGCGGCGGCGCGGCCCTGTCGGTGGTGTCGGTGGTGGGCGTGCCGATCGCGTTCGCCGGCAGCGGCGAGCGCCTCGAGGATTTCGAGCCGTTCCGCCCTGACCGTGTGGTGTCGCGCGTGCTCGGCATGGGCGACGTGCTGTCGCTCATCGAACGCGCCGAAGCGGCGATCGATCGGCAGGACGCGGAGAAGCTCGAAGCGAAGATCCGGTCGAACGAGTTCACGCTCGAGGACTTCCGGGATCAGCTGCGGACGATCCGCAAGATGGGCCCGCTCGATCAGATCATGGGCATGCTGCCCGGCATGGGCAACATGAAGGCGCTGGCGGAGAACAAGCCGGACGAGAAGCAGATGTCGCGCGTCGAGGCCATCATCGGCTCGATGACGCCGGACGAGCGGCGGAAGCAGCACATCATCAACGGCAGCCGCCGGAAGCGGATCGCGAAGGGCAGCGGCACGTCGGTCGAGGAAGTGAATCGTCTGCTGAAGCAATTCGTGCAGATGCAGAAGATGTTGAAACAGCTCGGCGGGATGGCCGGGCTGGCGGGCGGCGGCAAGGTCGGACGCCGCCGCGCCATGCAGATGCTGCGCAACCGCGGTTAAGGCCGCGGAGCTCGAGAGGGTTTTCAACGCGGAGATCGCAGGGATCGCGGAGAAGAAATGCATTCTCAGCGATCTCCGCGATCTCTGCGTTGAGATTCATCGCGCAGCGAAACAGGCGATCGGGATCGAGCCCCGGTGCCAGTGCAGGAGTGAGTGATGCTAGCAATTCGTCTCCGTCGGGCAGGCTCCAAGAAGCGTCCGTTCTTCCGCGTCGTCGTCGCTGATTCGCGCGCCGCGCGCGACAGCTCGTTCGTCGAAATCCTCGGTCACTACAACCCCCGCACCCGGCCCGCGCTCGTCGACGTCAAGAAGGAGCGCGTCGATTACTGGATCAGCAAGGGCGCGCAGCCGTCGGATTCGGTGCGGACGCTCATCGCGCGCCACCTGACGCCCGTGCGGCGCCCGTGGCGAGCGCCGCGGCGAGGCGCCGAAGGCGTGAGCGGCGGGGACAGCGCCACCGGCGTGCGCGCCGTCGTCGAAGTGCTGGCGCGCGCCCTGGCCGATCGACCGGCGGACGTGCGCGTCGTCGAGACGCAGCACGGGAAGACCACGCTGGTCGAGCTGTACTGCGCCCCGATCGACGCCGGGAAGATTCTCGGGCGTCAGGGCCGCACCGTGGCGGCGCTGCGAACGCTGGCGGCGTCGGCCGGCGAGCGCGAAGGCAAGACCGTCACGCTGGAAGTCCGGAATACGCCGTACAAGGGTTGATACGAACGACGTGATCTGGGACGAGATGGCCCTGGTCGGGCGCATCGCGCGCGCGCACGGCATCCGCGGGCAGGTCATCGTGAACCTCGACACGGATTTTCCGGACGAGCGGTTCCGGCCGGGCGCGACGCTGTTCACGATGCGGGGCGGTGTCGTGACACCGCTGACCGTGACGACGGCTCGCGTGCAGGCCGGACGCCCGGTGATTGGCCTCGCGGGTGTCGACACGATGAACGAGGCGGAGAGCCTCGCCGGGCTCGAACTGAGGATTCCGGCGGGGCAGCTCGCGCGCGCTGCCGTCCGGTGCGTTTTACCACCACGACCTGGTGGGGTGCCAGGTCGAGACGCGCAGCGGCGCGGCCGTCGGGGTCGTCGCAGCGCGTGGAAGGCACGCTCGGCGCCAGCCGGCTCGTGGTGGCCGGCACCGCCGGCGAGATTCTGATCCCGCTGGCGGCCGGGATCTGCACCACGATCGACGTGGGCGCGCGGCGAATCGTGATCGACCCGCCAGAGGGGTTGCTGGATCTGAACGCGTGACTTTCGACATCGTCACGATCTTTCCGGCGATGATCCGGCAGGCGCTGGCCGACGGGAGTGGTGGGCCGGGCCATCGAACGCGGGACGCTGGACGTGGCGATCCACGATCTGCGAGACTTCACGACCGACCGGCATCGCGTCGTGGACGACGTGCCGTACGGCGGCGGGCCCGGGATGGTGTTGAAGCCGGAACCGATCTTCCGGGCGCTCGACACGATCGGTGAACGGCGCGGGGCGCGTCCCGAAGCGATGCTGACGGTGCTGATGTCGCCGCAGGGCACCCGGTTCACGCAGGCCGAGGCGGTGAGGCTGAGCCGGCGCGGCGCATGTGGTGCTGCTCTGCGGCCGATATGAAGGGGTGGACGAGCGCGTGCGCGCGCGGGTGGCCGAGGAAATTTCGATCGGCGACTACGTCCTGAGCGGAGGAGAGTTGCCCGCGCTGGTGGTGGTCGATGCCGTGGCGCGGCACGTGCCGGGCGTGGTGGGAGACGATCAGTCGGTGGTGGACGATTCGTTCAGCCGCGGGCTGCTCGATTTTCCGCATTACACGCGGCCCGCCGACGTCGGATCGCTGCGGGTGCCCGACGTGCTGCTGTCGGGCAACCACGCGGAGATTCGGCGCTGGCGCAAGCGCGAATCGCTGAGCCGCACGCTCGAACGCCGGCCGGAACTGCTGGCCGGCGCGGCGCTGGACGAGGAAGAGCGGGAGATACTGCGCGAGCTGGTGGCTGAACGAACGAACGTAGTGCAGGCCTGAAGTCCTGCACGACATCTGAATCGACAACGAAGGAGCACGACATGGGAGCTATTGAGATTTCGGAAAAATCGCAGCTGACTGGACCGGCCGGCCATGAAGTCGGGCGACACAGTGCGCGTGCACGTGAAGAGTCCGCGAAGGCGACAAGGAACGCATTCAGATGTTCGAAGGCGTGGTCATCGGCATGCATCGCGGCGGCACGAAGGCTTCCTTCACCGTGCGCAAGGTGTCGTTCGGCCAGGGCGTGGAGCGCATCTTCCCGCTGCACTCGCCGACGATTCAGAAGATCGACATCGTCCGGTCGGCGAAGGTGCGCCGCGCGAAGCTCTACTACCTGCGCGACCTGAAGGGCAAGGCGGCGCGCATGAAGGAAAGCGACAAGTCCGCCGGCTGAGGGCCGTCATGACGCGCGTGTCCGCCACGCGAACGCTGGAAAACGCGCTCCGGCGGGTCGGGTTCATGCACGTCGCCGGCGTCGACGAGGTCGGGCGCGGCTGTCTTGCCGGGCCCGGTGGTGGCCGCCGCCGTCGTGCTGCATCCCGACCGGCACGTGGCCGACGTGTCCGACTCGAAGGCTGTACCTGCCGAGGAACGCGAGCTCCTCTACGACGCAGATCACGCGCTATGCCGTGGCCTGGGCCGTCGCCGGCGCCGATCCGCTGGAGATCGACCGGATCAACATCCACCAGGCATCGCTCCGCGCGATGCAGCGCGCCATCCTCGCGCTGGCGCCGCTGCCGGACATCGTCCTGGTGGACGCGTTCCGCGTGCCGGATCTTCCGATGGCGCAGCGCGGCGTGGCCCACGGCGACCGTCGCTGCTCAGCCATCGCCGCCGCGTCAATCATTGCCAAGGTCACCCGCGATCGGCAGATGCGGGATCTCCATGCCCGCGACCCCCGATACGGGTTCGACCGCCACAAAGGCTACGCGACGGCCGATCACCTTGACGCCGTTGCACGGTATGGCTACTCGGATGTGCATCGGCGATCATTCCGGCCGTCGGCCCGGTTTGATACCATGGAATGAAGCCTACCCGTGCCGCTTGACCGTGTCGCCGCACTCCGAAACGCCGAGAAGTTGCTCCGCCAGGGCAAGGTCGAACCTGCCATCGCGGAGTACCTGCGCATCGTCGACGATTCGCCGCGCGACCTGAATTCGACGAACACGCTCGGCGATCTCTACGTGCGGGCCGGCCAGACCGACAAGGCCGTCGAGCAGTATCCTCCGCATCGCGTCGATTCTGCACGACGACGGGTTCCTGCCGAAGGCTGGCAGCGCTCTACAAAAAGATTCTGAAGCTCAAGCCGGACCACGAGCAGGCGCTGGTGCAGGCTGCGGAAATTGCCGCGAACCAGGGGCTGCTGGCCGACGCGCGCGTTTACTTCAAGACCGTCGCCGATCGGCGGCGCGCGCGCGGCGACGCACGCGGCGTTGCGCAAGTGATGATCCGGCTCGGCACGCTCGATCCGGCGGACTTTCAGGCGCGGATGCGCGCGGCGGCGGCCCGCGTGGACATCGGCGAAACATCTGAAGCAGCGGCCGATCTCAAGACGATCGCCGCCGAGCTGTCCGAGGAAGAACGCACCGGCGGAGGCCCTCGAAGCGTTGCGCCAGGCGACGCTCATCAGGCCGGACGACGAGGACATCCGCGAGCGTCTGCTCCAAACGTGTACTTGTTGCCGGCGAGCTCGAACGCGCCCGCGAGTTCGTGGTCACGCCCGGTCACTTCAAGTCCCTCGCTGCGGCGTTCGACGCCACCGGGCGGAGCGGCGACGCGCTGGAGCTGCTGCGCGAGGCCGCGCGTCTCGATCCGCACGACGGCGAGCTGCGCGAGCACCTGGCGCGGACGTTCGTCGCCACGCGGCAACATGGAGGCCGCCAGCGAGTACCTCACGGCCCAGACCGCCGCCAGCGATCCGCAGCTGCAGATCATGGCGGCCGAGCTGGCGCTCCGCGGCGAACGCCGACGACGGAATGGCGCTCGTTCGTCGCGTGCTCGAGCAGGATCCCGCGCGCCGAGACGACATCGCCGCGCTGGGCTGGAAACTCGCCGGAGAATTGCCGGAGGTCGCGTTCAAGGTCGTCGGACTGGCGGCCGAGACAGCCGTCGTGCAGGCGGACTGGGCATCGGCCGCGGCCATGCTCCAGGAGTACGTCACCCTCGTTCCAAACCACATCGCGGCGTTGATGCGGCTGGTCGAAATCTGCGTGGACGGCGGCCTCGAAGCGACCATGTACGAGGCGCAGGAGCAGCTGGCCGACGCGTACATCGCCGCGGGCATGGGGCCTGAAGCCCGGTTCATCGCCGAGGACCTCGTCGCGCGCGAGCCGTGGGAACGGGCCAACATCGAGCGGTTCCGCCGCTCGCTCGTCCTGCTGGGCGAAGCGGATCCCGATGGCGTGATCGCCGAGCGCCTGAGCGGCTCGACGCCGTTCATGAGCACCGACGTGATCACCCGCGGGGCGTTTCCGTCCCTCGACGCCGTCTCGTCGCCGCTCGATGCGTCGGCAGCCGGCGCCTGACGCGGCCGGCATCTTCGACGACGATCCGCTGGACCTGGCGTCGCTGCACGGGGCCTCGGCGTCGCCGTTCAGCCGGCGCCGGCGCCGGTCGCTGTTCGTCGAGCACCGCCGCCGACCGCCGAGCAGCCCGACGGCTCACGCGGCGCAGGAAAGCGTGGAAGTGGATCTCAGCGTCATCCTCGGCGACATGGGTCTTGATGAAGACGACGATCAGCGCTTCGCACAATCGGCGGCGTCTCTCGGGGACGGAGAGCTCGACAGCGTCTTCGAGCAGCTGCGCGGCGAGGCGTCGAAGATCGTCCGGGACCGACGGCGCGGAAGAGCAGCTGAGGCTCGGCATGTCGCTGCGCCAGGCCGGCCGGATCGACGAGAGCATCCAGGCCTTCGAGATTGCGGCGCGGTCGCCGCACCACCGGTTCCAGGCGGCCACCCTCATCGGGCGGACGCATCGCGGACGAGGCCAGCTGCCCCAGGCGATCGAGTGGTTCGAGCGCGCCGCGCAGGTTCCGGCGCCGAGCGACGACGAAGGGCACATGCTCCTGTACGAGCTCGCCGACGCGCTCGAATCGACCGGCGAGGTGGTCCGCGCGCTCGCGATCTGCGTCGAGCTGCAGGCCGAACGCGCCGGAGTTCCGCGACGTCGCCGCGCGTGTCGACCGGCTCAACAAAGTGCAGGCGCGGGGGTAAGCACCTGATCCGCCGGCTGGTCTACGTCGCATTCTTCCTCGAGGTCGGCTTGCTGCTCGTCGTGCTGCCGTGGTCGACGTTCTGGGACAACAACTACTTCGTGCTGAAGTGGCCCGCGATCCGGCCGTTCCTCACGAACCATTTCGTGCGGGGCGGGGTCACCGGTCTCGGCGGCGTCAACCTCGCCGCCGGATTCGCCGACCTGTCGCTGGTGTTCGCCTCGCGTGAGTCGCGCGACGCGACTGACCGGCCGGCCGCGTGATCCTCTGCCTCGTCACGGACCGACGGAGGCGCCCCGTGCTCGATCACTGCCGCGACGCAGTCCGCGCCGGCGTCGATCTCATCCAGATCCGGGAACCGGGTCTCGACGCGTCGGCGCTCCTGTCGCTTGCGGCGAGCGTAGTCGACCTTGCGCGCGACACGCCGACGCGGGTCGTCGTCAACGATCGGCTGGACGTCGCGATCGTGTCGGGCGCCCACGGCGTCCACCTGCGCGGCGATTCCATCCCGACTGAGCGCGCGCGATCGATGGCGCCCGCCGGGTTTCTGATCGGACGGTCGGTGCACGGCGCAGATGAAGCGGTGCTCGCGACGCGGGGCGCAGACTACGTGATGGCGGGCACGGTCTTTCCGACGGCGTCGAAGCCCGGCCTGCGGCCAGCATCTCGGGTTGGGGGGGCTGTCGGCGATCGCCCGGGCCGTTCACGTGCCGGTGCTCGCCATCGGCGGCGTATCGATGGAACGGATCGAGGCCGTGGCGGCGACCGGCGCCGCCGGCGTGGCGGCGATCGGCCTCTTCGACGTGGAGGCCGCAGACCTGGCCGCGCGGGTCCGCGAGGCGCGGCGACAGTTTGACAGGGTGAGATCGGCTTCCTCACATAATGCCGAGGTTGACCCGGCCGATGCCACAGCCTGCGCGCGGCGATGTCGGAGGGATGCTGCGCGCAGCGCGCGAGCGCCGCGGCCTGTCGCTGCGCCAGATTTCCAACGCGACGAAAATCGCGATGATGACGCTCGAGGCGCTCGAGCGCAACGATATCGCGCGCCTTCCCGGCGGCATCTTCAGCCGCTCGTTCGTGCGCGCCTATGCGGTCGAAGTGGGCCTCGATCCCGAAGTCATGATCGAGCAGTTCATGGGCCAGTTCCCCCAGGACTCGGTGACGGCCGGCCATCCCACGACATCGCAGATCGAGGACCACGAGGCCGTCGAGAGCGACCGGCGTACCGCCTCGACGGTTCTGCGTCTGCTCGCGATCAGCATTCCGATCGCCGCCGTTGTCGTCTACCTTGGGACCGTGGGGAGGCGCAGTCAGCAGCCGGCAGCCGACAGTCAGCAGTCGCCGGGGGACAGTCGACAGTCGGCGGTCGACAGTCGGCAGTCGGCAGTCGGCGGTCAGCAATTGCCAGTCAACAGTCCGCGATCGCCAGTCGGCACTCAGGCGGTTGTCGGGGGACCGCCCTCAGCACCGGCTGCGCCGTCCGGCGTTGCGGCGACTGCGCCCGAACCGGCAGTGGCGGTGCCGGCCGACCGATTCATCGTGCGGGTGATCGCGGTCCGCCCATCGTGGATCTCGGCGATCGTGGACGGCAGCCGCGCGGCTCAGCGCGAGTTCCAACCGGGCCAGGACGCCAGTTTCGAAGTGCGCAGGGAAATCGTCCTCACCGCCGGCGACGCGGGCGGCGTGTCGGTGACGTTCAACGGGTTGCCGACGAGGCCGCTCGGCGGAAACGGTCAGGTTGTCACCTGGCGCGTGAACCTGGCCAGCTTCAAGACCTATCTCGTGACCCCATGATTGCCAGCCCGCTGGTCGAATTCTTCAAACGAGGAGAAGTGGCGCGCGACGTACGCCTGCTGGCGGCCCAGGGCGGGTTCGCGCCGCGGGCCCACGAGCAGTTGAGCATTCTTGTCCTGCTGCTCGACGACCCGGATGGCGAGGTCAGGCAGACCGCGGACGCGACGTTGAACCGGCTGCCCGCCGAGGCTCTCTCCCGATTCCTGGCGAGGCCTGACGTGTCCGTCACCCTGCGCGATTTCTTCGCCGCCCGCGGCGTCGCGGCGGTGGCCGGCGCGCCCGCTGAAGACGCCGAGACACCGCTCGTCGATGTGGACGTCGCCGAACCCGGCGACGAGGACCTGCTGGCGGAGGGCGACACCGACCAGCTCAGCGTCAGCCAGAAGATCGCCAAGATGACGTTCACGCAGCGCCTGAAGGCCGCGTCCAAGGGCACGCGCGAGATGCGGGCAATCCTGGTCCGCGACACGAACAGGATGATCGCGGCCGCCGTGATGAGCAGCCCGAAGCTGACGGAGCAGGAAGTCGAAAGCATTGCCCGGATGGCGAGCGTCTCGGAAGACGTGCTGCGGATGATCGCGCACAACCGCGCCTGGATGAAGAGCTACAAGGTCGTGCTCGGCCTGGTCAAGAACCCCAAGACCCCCGTGGCGCTCAGCATGAACCTGCTGCAGCGGGTGAGCTCGAAGGACTGTGCGCAGATCGCCGTCGACCGCAATGTTCCGGAACCCCTCCGCCTCGCCGCGCGGAAGAAGACGGTCGACAACAGGACGTAGGCCGCAACCTTCGGCGTTCTACGGTCTCCGCTGCTTGCGTTTCCAGTCCTGCCGCATCTGCGCAAGGCCGTCCATGTAGACCGCTGCGCGCTCGCGTTCATCGTCGTTGTTCATCGACTTCAGCAGGTCGAGCGCCCGCACGAGATCGGCCTCGATCGTCTTGGCCGTGGTCCGGTAGTAGAGGCGCTTGATTTCGGCGAGCTTGTCGTCCGCTGACAGCATCGGAAGCTTCACGCGGGTTCTCCAAGGCGCAGGCCATCGGTTTCGATGGAGTAGTCGAGGATGCGGGCGCCGCCCTGCCTCAACGCTGCGGCGATGCGGTCGCGCGCCGCAGGAGGGCCGTAGCAGAAGAGGCACCCGCCGCCGCCCGCGCCGCAGACTTTGGCTGCCGTAGCGCCGGCCGCCTTCGCCCGGGCGATGAGATCGTCGATGGCGGCCGTGGACACACCGGGCGCCAGGCGCCGCCGGTTGTCCCACTCCGTCGCGATCTGGCGGCCGACCTCGTCCCAGTCGCCGAGTTCGAGCGCCGTGCGCATGGCCGCGGCCGTGTCGCGAATGCGCTCGAAGCAGTCGAAGACGTGCCGGTCGCCGTCGATGTGGCGCTTGGTGATCTCCCAGTTGTTCGTGCCGGAATTTCTCGGCGCGCCCGTATAGGCCAGCACGATCCGCTGCGTCAGGTCTGACGGATCGACGTCCAGGGCGACGCGGTGGACGCCGTCCACGCCGAGTTCGACGGCCGCGACACCTCCGTGCAGCGCCGGCCGGTAGTCCTGCACACCGGTCGGCACGCGGATCGTCTGGCACTCGACGTTCATCGCGATCTCGAGCAGTTGCGCGTCGGTTTTGGTCCGCCCCGACCAGCGCGCCAGCGCCCCGCAGGCCGCGATGGTGAGCGCCGACGAGCCGGCGATGCCCGCGCCGGCGGGCGACTCCCCGCGCGTCGTCAGCGTGGCGTTCTCCAGGCCGAACTCCCGGGCCATCAGCGACAGCAGCGGCAACTCGCCCGATCCGTCCAGGCTGGACGATTCGCGCGCCAGAACGTGTCCGCCGGTGTCTACCGATATGAGCTCGATCTGGCCGTCGTCCCGTGGTTCGATGGCGGCGTGCGCTCGAAGGCTGATGGCGGCGTTCAGCGTACAGGCGCCGGGGTGGAACAGGTACAAGGGCCAGATGTCGATGGTGCCGCCCGCCAGATCGATGCGCGTCGGCGCGGAAGCTGTGACGATGCCGCGATTTGACACGAAGAAATTATAGAATCGTTCCGGCATGGCGTCAGGCTCACTCCGTCGTCAGATCGGCAGGCTCCTGGTGGCGGGGTTCGACGGCCCCCAGATCCCGGTCGAATTGCGGTCGCTTGCCCGGGACTTCGGCCTGGGCGGCGTCATCCTCTTCGCGAGGAACGTCGCCGAGCCCGCGCAGGTCGCCGAGTTGTCGTACGAGGCGGCCCGGCTGGTCGCCGACGTTCCGCTCTGGGTCAGCATCGACCAGGAAGGCGGGCGCGTGGCGAGGCTGAAGTCGCCGTTCACCGAGTGGCCGCCGATGGCCACGCTGGGACGCAGCGGCGACGTCGGCCTGGTCGAGGGCTTCGCCCGGGCGCTCGCGGCCGAACTCCGCGCCGTGGGCGTGACGCTGAACTACGCCCCGGTGCTCGACGTGCACACCAATTCACTGAACCCAGTCATCGGCGACCGGGCGCTCTCCGGGAAGGCCGAGGAGGTCGCCCGGTACGGCGCCGCGTTGATTCGGACGCTCCAGGCCGAGGGCATCGCGGCGTGCGGGAAGCATTTCCCCGGCCACGGCGACACCAGCACCGACTCGCACCTCGAGCTGCCGCTCGTCGAACACCCGCCGGAGCGGCTGCGCCAGGTGGAGTTCCTACCGTTCCGCGCGGCGGTGGCCGCCGGCGTCGCGACCATCATGACTGCCCACGTCCTGGTCCCGTCGCTCGACGAGAAGCGTCCAGCGACGCTGTCGCGCCGAATCGTCTCGGGGCTCCTTCGCGAGGAGCTGGGCTATGAGGGCGTCATCCTCAGCGACGATCTGGAAATGAAGGCCGTGGCCAGCGAGTACCCGGTGCCGTCGGCCGCGGTCCTCGCCATCGAAGCGGGCTGCGACGGCGTGCTGATCTGCAGCGGGAACCACGACCAGCAGGCCGCGTCGCTCGAATCGCTCGTACACGCCGTCGAGGACGGCCGGCTGCCGTACGGGCGCGTCGAGGACGCCCTGAAGCGGCAGCAGCGCGCAAAGGAGCGGTTCCTCGCGGCGGCCTCCGTGGCGGGGATCAGTCGCCCGCTGACGGCGCAGGCCCTCGGGCACGTGCTCGGCTGCGACGAGCATCGCGCGATCGCCGACGAGATGGCGCGGTTCGCGTGAGCGTCAAGCCGCGCGCGCTCGAGCCCGGCGCCCGCCTCGCCGTCGTCGCGCCCGCCAGCGCGTTCAGGCGCGACGAGTTCGATCGCGGGGTGACGAGATCCGCCGGATCGGGTTCGAGCCGGTCTACGACGATTCCGTGTTCGAGAGACAGCGATATCTGGCCGGGCCGCCCGACGTTCGTGCGCGAGCGATCGAGCGGGCATGGCGCGACCCTTCGATTGCCGGCCTCATCGCGGTTCGCGGCGGGTACGGAAGCGCCCAGGTCCTGCCGCTGCTTGATCGAGACGAGGCCTGCCGCGCGCGGAAGCCGTTCATCGGCTGCAGCGATCTGACGGCCGTGCTGACGTTCCTGACGGTTTCGGTCGACCAGGTCGCGTTCCACGGTCCGATGCTGGCGGGCGGCTCGAGCCTCGGTTCGGGCGGGTACGATCGCGCGTCGTTTCTCGCGGCGCTCACGCGGCGCGAGCCGCTCGGAGAGTTGGCCGCTCCGGGCGTCGAGGTCCTGCGGCCGGGCGAGGCTGCCGGCGTGCTGCTCGGCGGGACGCTGACGCAGCTGCTCGCTTCGCAGGCGACGCCGTTTGCGTTTGCGCCGCCCGCGGGTCACGTGCTGCTGATCGACGAAGTCGGGGAGCGCCCGTACCGGCTGGACCGGATGATCACGCAATTGCGGCAGACCGGCCTCCTCGCGCGCGCCGCCGCGATCGTCATCGGCGAACTGCCGCAGTGCGACGAGCCCGGTGGTGGGCTGACGGGCCGTTCCGTGATGGCGGACCTGTTTGCCGATTTCCCCGGGCCGGTGCTGATCGGGTTTCCGTCCGGGCACACGACGGGTCCGGCATTCACGCTTCCGCTCGGCGTGTCGTGCCGCGTGATCGCGGGACCGCGGCCGCGCCTGGTCATCGACGAAGCGGCTGTGGACTAATGGCCTTGAAGCAACGAATCCATCTCATCGGCATCTGCGGGACGGCGATGGCTACGCTGGCTGCCATGCTCAAGCGGAAGGGCCGCGATGTGCGCGGCTCAGACCAGGACGTGTACCCGCCGATGAGCGACTTCCTCGAGGGCGAAGGCATCCCGGTGCTGAGCGGCTATCACGCCGAGCACATCACGAGCGATATCGATTTCGTCGTGGTCGGCAACGCGATTTCACGGGGCAACCCGGAGCTCGAAGAAGTCCTCGATCGAAAAATACGGTACGGCTCGCTGCCGGAAGCCGTTCGCGACCATTTCCTCTGGGGCGCCCGGTCGATTGTGATCGCCGGCACGCACGGCAAGACCACCACCACCTCGCTGACGGGCTGGGTGCTCACCAGCGGCGGCGCGGACCCGAGCGTTCTCGTCGGCGGTGTCGCGAAAAACTTCGGCGAACACGGGTCGAGCTACCGCATCGGCGGCGGCCGCGAGTTCGTCATCGAGGGCGACGAGTACGACAGCGCGTTCTTCGACAAGACGGCGAAGTTCCTCAAGTACGTCCCCGACATCGCCGTCGTCAACAACATCGAGTTCGACCACGCGGACATCTACGCGGATTTCGCGGCGGTCGCGCTGGCGTTCAGGCGGCTCGCGAACCTGGTGCCGCGCAAGGGCCTCCTGTTGATCGGCGCCGACGATCCGGGTGCGCGCGCGCTGACCGCGTCTGCCGTCTCCCGGGTGGAGACGTTCGGCCTCGGCGTGCGCGGGGATGGCGCGCCCGCGGGCGAAGTCCTCGACTGGCAGGCGCACGATCTGGCTCCCGGAGCCGATCGGACCGGATTCAAGGTGCGCCGCCGCGGATCGCCATTTGGCCAGTTCGAGGTGCCGATGGTCGGTGCGCACAACGTGCGCAACGCGCTGGCGGCGATCGCGGTGGCGACGGAAGTGGGCATCTCGCCGGAGCGCATCGGCGAGGGGCTTGCGACGTTTGCGGGAATCAAGCGGCGTCTCGAAGTCGTTGGCACCGCCGGCGGCGTGACGGTGTACGACGATTTCGCCCACCACCCGACAGCCGTTGCCGAAACGCTTGCCGGGCTGCGAGCGTCGCATCCGTCATCGAGGATCTGGGCCGTCTTCGAGCCACGTTCGGCCTCCTCGTGCCGCCGCGTGTTCCAGGACGATTTCGCGCGGGCATTCGCGGGCGCCGACGAAGTCCTGCTGGCGCCGGTCTTCCGGTCGAAGCTTCCTGAAGCCGAGCGGCTGTCCGTGCCAGAGCTCGTTCGCGATTTGCGGGCGCGCGGGCAATCGGCGCGCGAGGCGGATTCGCTCGATGGAATCGTCGACACCATAGCGGGGGAGCGGCGTGCGGGCGATCTGGTGATCGTAATGTCGAACGGCGCTTTCGGCGGCATTCACGGCAAGCTGCTGGGGGCCCTCAGCGTGGTTTCGTGAACCCATTCCGGATCGTCGCCGCCGGCGACTCGGCGCTTGTCGTCGAATTCGAGGAACGGATCGATCCCGAGGTCAACGCGCAGGCTGTTGCACTGGCCGATCGCCTCCGCGGCGATCCGTTCGCCGGCGTTCGCGACGTCGTGCCGACCTACCGCTCCGTGGCCGTGTATTTCGATCCGCTTCGCACCGCGCACGACGCGCTGATCGCGCGCCTCGAGCGTGAGGCCGCGGCGCCGGTGCCGCCGCGTCATGCCGCGCCCGACGTGCTGCGGCTGCCGGTCTGCTACGGAGGCGAGTTTGGTCCCGATCTCGCGACCGTGGCCGCGTTTGGCGGCATCAGCGAACCGGCCGTCGTCGACCTGCACACGAAGGCGACCTATCACGTGTTCATGCTCGGGTTTGCCCCGGGGCTTGCGTACCTCGGTGTCGTCGACGGGAGAATCGCCGCGCCGAGGCGCGATACGCCGCGCGTCCGGGTGCCGCGAGGATCGGTCGGGATCGCCGGCGCGCAGACGGGCGTGTATCCGTCCGAGACGCCAGGCGGCTGGCAGATCATCGGGCGCACGCCGCTCCTGCCGTTCGATCTGTCGCGCGCGAACCCGTTTCTCATGAAAGCCGGCGACGCCGTGAGGTTCGACGCCATCGATCGCGCCGAATTCGATCGGCTCGCGCAGGAGATCGGCTGAGGTGGCAGTGCACGTGGTGAAGCCGGGCCTTCTGACCACCGTTCAGGATCGAGGCCGATGGGGTTTTCAGGCGCTCGGCGTGTCTGTGGCCGGGCCGATGGACCCGGTCTCGCATCGGGTCGCCAATGCGATGGCGGGCAACGCCGGAGACACCGCCGCGCTGGAGGTGACGCTCGTCGGTCCCGAACTGCTGTTCGACGATGAGCGGATCGTGGCTGTGGCGGGCGCGGAATTCGAAATCGAGATCGATCACCAGCCGGTCAATCCCGCTGGGGGATTCGTGGTTCCGGCCGGCGCAACGCTGCGGTTCGGACGCCGGCTGCGCGGCGCGCGCGCGTACATCGCCGTCGCCGGCGGCATCGATACGCCCCCAGTGCTCGGCAGCCGCGCGACTCATCTGCCGAGCGCGATGGGAGGCTTTCGCGGGCGAGCGCTCGCGACCGGCGATCGCCTGTCGTGTGGTGCGGCTCGCAAGCGGCCCGATCCGGCTGCACAACCGCGTGCGGCGACCGCCCTGAGGAGCGTGCCTGACGGCCGGGCGACGCTTCGCATTCTGCCGGGGCCACAAAGCGATCGCTTCGCCCCCGGTGCGCTCGAAGCGCTCCAGTCGGCGCCGTACCGCATCGCCTCCACCTCGAATCGCATGGGTTTCAGGTTGGACGGCCCTCCGCTCGCTCATACACGCGGCGCCGACGTGATTTCGGATGCGACGCCGCTCGGCGTCGTGCAGGTGCCCGCCTCAGGACAGCCGATTCTGCTCATGGCCGACAGGCAGACCTGCGGCGGTTATCCGAAGATCGCGACGGTCATCACCGCGGACATCTGCCTGGCGGGTCAGTTGGGCCCCGGCGACATGATTTCTTTTGCCCTGTGCTCGCAGCGTGAGGCGATGGCCGCGCTGATCGGGCAGGAACAGCACCTGATGGCGTTCGAGGCGGGCCCTCGATGAGATCGTCGACATCGGAGACGTCGCCGGCGTTCGCAGCCGCGATGCGTGCCGCGTTCGGCGATCGCGCCAGGGAGAACTGTCCACTGGGGCCGTTCACGACGTTCAGGGTCGGAGGTCCGGCGGACTGGCTGCTGGACGTTCGCACGAGCGACGAGCTCGCCACGGCGCTCGCGCTCGCCGCTCGCGAGGGGATTCCGGTGACGATGCTCGGCGGCGGCTCGAACGTGCTGGTCGCCGATGCCGGCGTCCGGGGGCTCGTCGTCCGGGCGCGCGGCGGGCGACATTCGTCGAACCGGCGCAGGCAGCGTACGCGCCGACGCGTCGGTGACGATCAACGGCCTCGTCCGGTGGACGATCAATCACGGCTGCGCGGGTCTCGAGGCGTGGGCGGGGACGCCCGGTACGGTCGGCGGCGCGATTTTCGGGAACGCGCACTTTGCCGGCCGCCTGATTGGCGATCTGGTCACGCGCGCAGGACTGGTGAGCCGGAGCGGCGTCGCGACCGAGGCGGCGGCCGCCGAACTGGCCTTCGACCACGAGGGCAGCCGTGCTACGCCAGACCGGCGAGATTCTTCTCTGGGCGGAATTCGCCGCCGCTGACGGCGACCCGGCCTCGCTTCGCAAGATCGCGCGCGAGTCGCTGGCCTTCCGCAAACGCACACAGCCGCTCGATACCCCGAGCGCGGGCTGTATCTTCCGGAACCCCCGACGGGGCCGCGACGTCCTGCCCGACGGCGTCCCGTGGTCTGCCGGCGCGCTGGTCGATCGTGCCGGCCTCAAAAATGCGTCGGTGGGCGGAGCGCGCGTGTCTCCGACGCACGGCAACTTCATCGTGAACGAAGGCCAGGCGACCGCGCGCGACATCCGCGAGCTCATCGGGCGTTGCCGGGCCCGCGTGCGCGAGCAGTTCGGTGTCGAGCTTCACGAGGAAATCGTGTACCTTGGCGACGTCGATTCGACGAGACTGCCGACCGCCGACTGCTGACTGACTATGTCTACTCTGCTCATCGAAGGCGGCCGCCGCCTTTCAGGTTCCGTCGAAGTCGAAGGAAACAAGAACGCGACGTTGCCGCTGCTGGCGGCGTGCGTGCTGACGACCGAGGAGTGCGTGCTGACGAACGTGCCCCGGATCGCCGACGTCGAGGCGATGGCGCGTCTCCTTGTGAATCTCGGCGCCACCGTCGAGGGTCTCGGCACGACGACGCTTCGCGTCCGCTGCGAGACGATCGTCAGCGACGAGCCCGACGCGGCACTCGTCGGCCGAATCCGCGGATCGGTGCTGCTGCTGGGGCCGCTGCTTGCGCGGCGTGGGCGGGCCCGCCTGGCGCTGCCGGGCGGGGACTTTCCGGCCCGCCGATCGATTTCCACGCACCTGGACGCCCTCACGTCCATGGGCGCGCGCATTTTGCCGGGCCCTGGCCACCATCTCGAGGTGCCGGACGGCATCAAGCCCGCGTCGATTTACCTGTACGAAGCGTCGGTCACCGGCACCGAAACAGCGCTGCTGGCGGCGGCCGCCGCGCCGGGGACATCGGAAATCCGGCACGCGGCGGAGGAACCGCATGTCGTGGAGCTCTGTCAGTTCCTCCGCAAACTCGGCGCCGGCATCACCGGCGAGGGGACGTCGACCATTCGCGTCGAGGGTGGGGCGCGGCTCGGTGGCGCCCAGCACACGCTGTCGGGGCGACTACATCGAAGCAGGGAGCTGGGCCGTCGTCGCCGCGATCACGGGCGGCGAAATCGACGTGCGCGGCGCGCGCGCGGTCGATCTGGAGGGCCTCGGCGCCGTGATGCGCCGGATGAACATCGACCATCAGATGGTCGGCGACGTGTTCCGCGTCAACCAGTCGAAGCTGTATGCAGCCGGCCGCATCACGACCGGACTGTGGCCCGGCTTCCCGAGCGATCTGGTCAGCCTGCTGACCGTGCTGGCGACGCAGTGCGAGGGCCAGACGCTGGTGCACGACTGGCTGTACGAGCTGCGTCTGTTTGCGCTGGAGCAGCTGAGCGGCATGGGCGCGGACCTGTTCCTCTGCGATCCGCACCGCATCATCGTCACGGGCCCGAAGCGGCTGCGCGGCCGCCCGCTCGACAGCCGCGACCTGCGATCGGGGATGGCGCTGATTGCGGCGGCGCTGGCCGCGGACGGCGAAAGCCGGCTCGTGCCGCTCGAGACGGTCGAACGCGGCTACGGACGCCTCGTGGAGCGGCTGAAGGGGCTCGGAGCCAACGTGGAGAAGACGTAGCGTCCGGCTTCAGTAATGGAAAGCAGTAGTGCTGGCCTTCAGGCCTGCCTCAAGCGGACCTGAAGGTCCGCACTACTTCAGCCAGAAACCTTCTATCGCGGCGGAAGAATCGGGCCGGGCGTCGTCGCGAGCCGGCGGATTGGCCGGCGGCGCTGCCGGCGCCGGCGGGGGCGTCGCGGGTTCAGCCGACTGCGGCGGCTGGGGCGGAATCGCGACGGGAAGATCGATCAGCGTCACGGTTTCGCGGCCGACCTTGAACGGCCGGAGATCGGCCTCGTTCAGGTCGAGCACGCGGACGATGTGCGGCGTGAGCGTGAGCACGATGTCGGTCTGCTCGGTCTGCCGCTGGGAGTGCGAGAAGATCTTACCGACGAGCGGCAGGTCGCTCAGCCCCGGAATCCCGTCCATGATGCGGCGCTCGTCGTCGCGGATGAGACCAGCCAGCAGGCTGGTTTCGCCGTCGCGCAGCCGGATCACCGTCTTGATCTCGCGATTGCCGAACGTCGGCAGCCCGCCGTATCCCGTCCCTGAAATGCTCGTGACCGCGATGCTCAGCTGCAGCGTGACGTCGTCGTCGTGGTGCGTGCGCGGCAGGATGTCGATGTTCACGCCGACGTTCTCGTACTGATACGACGTGATGGGCTGCTGCGGCGTGCCGCCGGTGGCGATCGGCGCGAACGTCGTGACGGGCACCGGCACGCGATCGCCGAACCGCGCCGTCGCCGTCACGCCTTCGGACGTGCGGAGCTGCGGGTTCGCCAGCGCGCGGGTGTTCGTGTCCGTCTTGAGCAGGCGGTAATAGATGCCCGGCAGGTTCGTCAGCAGGATGTCGGACTGCGACAGGTTCTTGAGCGCCTGAAGCGTGATCGTCTGGCTCGGGGTTCCGCCCGGGTGCGATCGTCGCCGATCCGTTGAGCCCCGGCGATCCCGGCGAGGCGATCTGCAGGCCGTACTCGAGCAGCTTCGTCCGATCGATCTCGAGCAGCTCGACGTCGATGATGACTTCCGGCCGCGCCTTGTCGATGGCCGAAATGACCTTCGCCGCCGCTGAGATGTGCTCGGGCGTGTCCTTGACCGTGATGGCGTTGGTCGCCGTGATGGGCGAAATGCGGCGTGCGTCGAGAATCAGCCGCAGGAGATCCATGGTCTCCTTGAGATCGGCGTTGCTCAGGTAGAAGGTGCGGATGATTTCTTCTTCGTACTCGCGGCGCTTGGCCGGCGTGTCCGGCACAATCACGACCGTTTGCGGGGACGTGACTCGAAAAAATGTGCGCGTCGCGCTCGTCACCGTCGTCAATGCGTCCGTGAGCGACGTGTTCCGCAGGTCCACGGTGACCGGCGTGTCACGGAACGTCGCGTCGAAGATCAGGCTGATGCCCGCGAAGCGCGCAATCGCGGTGAACACGTCGCGGCTGCCGGCATCGCGGAAGGTGAGCGAGGCAGGCATGCGGGCGTTCTGCGGAAGGTCGAGGCCGGGAGGCGGCAGGTCGCGTGTGCGATCGATGAGCGTCTGAAGCTCCGTCTTGCCCTCGCGCGACACGGCAACGCGGAGGCGCAGCTTGTTGCGCGTCGTCCGCATTTCGTCGTCGATGACGCTGCTCGTCGGGTTCAGATCCGCCGCCATGCTGTATTCGACGAGCGCTTCGTCGAGCTTGCCGGTGGCCGAGAGGCGGCGGGCGCGCTGCAGGTGATTCTCCGACGCCCGGACCTTGACCCGTTCCAGCCCGATGCGCGCATCGGCGTCGTCGGGCTTCTGGCGGAGCGCCTTGGTGTATTCGACGACCGCGCGGTCGTAGTCCTGGCGATACTCCGCTTCGCGTGCGAGGTGCGAGGATGTGGACGTGGCGCAGGCCGACAGGGCAAGAGCCAGGACGACCGGCAGGGCGCGAGCGGCGAAATCAGCGCGAGGAATCAGTAACGACATCAACTCCCCGTGGGATATTGAACGCGAACTCCTTATCGGCCAGTCCGGTATTTTCCTTCAGATTCGTGAAGATAAACGCCGATTCGCCGCCCTGGGCGTCCATGGTCAACAGGCCTCGGATGGCCAGGGTCGCGGGATCCAGGGTGAACACCAGCCAATCGTAGTCGGGTTGGCGTGTTTTGGGGACCAGTTTGAGCGACCGGCTCCCAGGAGGCGTTCCCGCTGGGTTATCCACGAGCGACGGCGTGAAATCACGCGTCAGGTTGCCCTTTCCGGCCAGAAAGAGGGCCGGAGTGGTGGTCTCCGCGTCGCGCGGCTGAGGGGTGACGACCACTTGTTTGTCCTGCGGAATGTAGGAGTAGATTCGCACGCCGTCGGCGACGAACAGCTTCTTCTCCGGCGCGGAGTATTCCCACCGCATCCGGCCGGGCTTCTTGATCAGGACGTGGCCTCGCTCTGAGACGCCCTTGCGAAGTACGCCGCCCTGGTAGCGGTGCTCGAAATCGGCTGAGAAGTCCTTGATCGAGTCGTATCGTTTCTGCAGCGCCTGGATCAACTCGTCCGCCGTCGCTTCCGCGCCTGCGGGCAGCGATGAGAGGCAGGTCATCAGAGCGGCCGTCGCAACGGTTATCAGCGCGACGCCACGAGCCAGCCTCGTCACGGATCAACGATACCACGTGCGATCTTGATGAGGTACCGCGGTTGGGCGGCGAAAATATTGCCTTCGTACGCGGTCCGCAAGGCGCGGCCCCAGCCGTCGAACGCGACGAAGCTGGCTCCGCGTTCCACGATCAGCGTGTGCTGGCGCGCGGCGACGACGTGACCGAAGCCCATGCGGCGGATGGTGTCGGCGGCGAGCCAGGACTCCATGCGCACGTCCGTGCGCACACCCGACAAGTCCAGCGAACGCGTGAAGGGGTCGTCTCCAGCTGCCATGAGCGCCGGCGCCTCTCCGGCGAGGCCGGCGACGACAGCGTACTGGCCGGCGGGCAGGCGGTCGGCGCCGCCGCCGCTCAGGACCCGAATGGCGTCGTTCATGTCTGCCGTTTTGACGTCGAATCCCCGGATTGGTTTGAGGACGCACAGCACGTAGCGGGTACCCCGGGGGAGCCCGTTCACGGCGTCTCGGACGACCGGTGCAGGCGCGCGCGGATCGCGCTCTGCGGAAATCAGCGGGCCGTACGCCATGGCGATCTCCTCGCCGGCGCGCGACGTCGCGACGACCTCCCGTCCGGCGGCGATGTTGTCGGCGACGAGTACCGGCGCATGGAGGATCACGTCCGGCATTCGGGCGAACGCCAGCCCCGGCCGTTCTTGTTCCGCGAAGTAGGATCGGCCGTTCTCGATCTGCCAGGGCATGTCCGTCAGGAGCAGCGCGTGCCGGTCAGAGAGCCCCGCGGTCAGGTTCGTCATCACCTCCGCCGGCCGTGTGTCGCGGCTGCGATCGAGCGCGGGGTAGTCGCGGTAGGTTCGTACGAGGCCGTAACCACCGATGGCCAGAGCCAGCACGCACCTCAGGAGGCGGGCGTCGAGGCCTGCACTGCACCAACACAGGAAACACGCTAATGCCGGGACGGCTGCCGCAAGCACCAGCGCGGCACACAGGTGAGCGGGCAGATAGAAGACGTGCGTGTCGCCGACGTTGTAGCTGTAAGCGAAGAGCGCCGAGCCGAGGTACGCGAGGAGCATGAGGACGCCACGCCGCCAATCCACGCGAAAGACCCAGACAAGGCCGACGACCGCGACGGCCGGCAGGACCGGGCCGAACTGCTGGCGTAGATCGAACCAGTACATCCGCAGGTGATCGGGGAGCATCGAGGCGGGCACGTTCAGCACCATCGTGTCGCGCCAGTCGGTCTTGGTGACGTCGAACCAGAAGCGCGCCGCCGCCTCAGTCAGCGAGGCCGGCGGGTGTGGGGCCGACAAGACAGCCATGAAGTCCCACGCATACTGCGCCGCGCCCAGGCACGCGAACAGCAGCGCGAGCACGACGATGCGGGGCGCGAACATTGAACGCCACCCGCGCGGTGCGGCCAGGAACAGAAAGATCACGTACGCGGGGAAGAGGAGAACCATCGACAGGTGATTTCCGAAGCCGAGCGCATACATCGCGAAGAACGCGCTCAGCCTCGCGGCCGACGGTTGACCCTGCCATCGCAGCAGGAGAAGCAGGGTCGCCGCAACGAACACGAGGTGCAGCGCATACACCTCGGCGATGACGGCCTGGGTCCAGAACGTGTAGGAACCCGCGAACACGATCGCCGCCGCGATGGCGCCGAGGAGCGATCCGGATAGCTCCTCGGCCAGCAGCACGACCAGGGCGCAGGCGACCGCTGCCTGCGTCGCCGAGGCGAGATTCAACGCGTGAGCGGGTCCTCCCGGCGCCAGCCGCAGAGCGATCCGGCCGATCGCGAAGTAGATCGGGTAGGCGTCTCTCGCTCTGATCAGTGGAGAAGCGACCGACGTCTGAAAGGATCCGGTGTCGCCGAAATCGAAGCCCGGAAGGAGCGTCGCATCATACAGGCAGAACGCCGCGGCGCCGACGAGAAAGGCGGCCGCAATCCGCCGCACGTCACTGGCCGCGCTTGCGCGCGAGAAGGGCGCGGACCTCGGACAGCGGCCGCGCATTGAAGACGTGCCGTGCTTCCACCCAGCCGCGCCTCGCCATGGTGACGCCGAGCTCCATCTGCCGGCCGAGGGCGTCGGCGCGGTGGCAGTCGCTGTCGATGACGACGGTCGCGCCGGCAGCCACGGCGCGACGCGCGAGCGCCCCGTCGAGATCGAGGTGCGCAGGCGCACCGTCGATTTCGACGAGCGTGCCGGTCTCGGCGGCGGCATTGAAGATCCGGTCGTAGTCGAGGTCGTAGCCGCGCCGGTGAGGGATCAGGCGGTTGGTCGGATGGGTGATGATGGCGACCATCGGGTGCTTCATCGCGGCGAGGTACCGGCGCTCGAGCGCCGCGGGCGCCTGGCCGGCATCGTCGTGGAGCGACGCGAGGACGATGTCGAACTGCTGCAGGACGCGATCCGGAAAATCGAGCCGGCCGTCGGGAAGGATATCGACCTCGCAGCCGTGCAGGATTTCGATATTCGAGTATCGCTCGCGCAGTTCCGAAATCTCTTCTGCCTGGCGTGCGATACCGTCCACGGTCAGGCTGCGCGATGCGCTCGAGCCCTGCGAGTGATCCGTAATGGCGATATACTCGTAGCCGATCTCGGCGCATGCGCTGACCATCTGCTCGATAGGGTCGTGGCCGTCGCTCCATGACGAGTGCATGTGCAGATCGCCGCGAATGTCGGCGCGGGACACGAGACGCGGCAGCGTGCCGTCGCGCGCCGCCCGGATCTCATCGTCGCCGTTTCGGATTTCCGCCGGGATGAAGGGCAGCCCGAGCCGCGCGTAGACCTCGTCTTCGGTTGCCGCCGGCGCGTAGAGATCGACGTTCCGATCGCGGGCGAGGCCTTCGAGGCGCCGCAAATGCTCGAGCGAACCGGTCACGCGAAGCAACGCGGCGCCGGCTTCTGACGGACTCGGAAATCGCACGCCGAGCTGCACGCGTTCGAGCAGCAGGTACAGGCGGCGCTCGCTGACGTGGAGCAGGCGGCCGGCCGCGGGCAGACGCGACAGATCGTCGATCGCACCGGCCGGATTTTCCGAGGCTGCGAGAAGATCCAGATCGCCGACCGATTCCTGTCCGCGCCTGAGCGAGCCCGACGGCGTCGCCCATTCGATGTCCGGGTGGCCGCGGAGCAGCGCGAGGATGGGATCGACGATCCCGACGGCACGGCCGAGCGGGATTCTGGGAATCCTCGCGCGCAACGACGGCAGCGCCGCGGCAACGGCGGCCTCCGTCTCCTCGTCCAGCCCGGGAACCGAGCGAATCGCCCGTTGCGCAACAGCGGCGCCAAGCTCGGCGGCGCTCGTGGCGCCGAGATGCTGATAGATCGCGGCGAGCTGCGATACGGTGACCGCACCCGATTCGAAGAGCCAGCGCAGATCGGCGGGAAGATCGGCGATGGCCGACTCGAGCAGGACCCAGGCGCCCGCCTCGTACATGTGCTGGAAACGCTTTCGCAGCTGCGGGTCGCCGTCGAATGGCATGGCGGGATCGATGAGCGGGCCGAGGTCGACGTCGGAGGAAATGCCGCGCTCGCGGACGAGGCCGGCGCCGGCCTCGAGCATCGACGCCTCGCGCAGGTCGCCCCGGATCATCGCCAGCGACGCGAGCTCGCTCAGCGTCTGATGAAGGGAAGCGCGTGAATCGGGAGGAATCGGCGCGCTAGCCTTTCAACGCACCGGGAGCGGGCGGCGCCATCTGCGGCGCCTCCTTGGTTTCGGTCGGCAGCTTGGCTTCCAGCCACTCGACGATGCCGCCTTTGAGCGCGACGGCGCGATATCCCTGCCGGATGAGCGCCGCCGCCACGCCGGAACTGGACAACTCGTTCGGATCGGAGTCGTACACGACCACGTCGCGATCCTTCGGGATCGACGGCGCCGGCGCGTCAGGCTGATACCGCACGGCGCCCGGCAAACGCACGGTGCTGTGCTCGTACGGATACTTCAGCCGGGCATCGACGAGCACCGGTGAAGCGCCCCCGTCGAGTTGTTGTTTGAGATCTTCCTTGGTGATGCGCGGAACCGCCATGAGAGGGTATTGTCCCCGGCCCGCGCGCGCAGTGTCAACCGGAGGCTAGCCGGCGGGCCACGCCGCCGATGGGCAGCGCGCGGTGCCTGGCGACCGCCACGGAGGGCAACAGCGCCTTCGTGGTAGCCCGCTGCGCGCGCGATGGCGCGGGCGCTGGTGCGTGGCCTTTCTGGTCCACGGCCCAGCCGGGCGACCGCCGGCCGCACTGCGAGCATCTCAGGAAGATGGCTCCCGGCTCGCACGACACACCGAAACTATGACGACCGGAAAGATAACAGTTGAACCACTTCCACATGACGACCTCGCTCGCTCGCGCTGACAGACCTCTTGCGCCATCCGGCAAGAGTTCCGCCAGCGGGGCGCCTGTTGATCGGTATCGGTGGAACGTACTCAAAACATTGGGTTTATAGCAATTTTCTGTGAAAGACGCGGAGAAGACGTGCAATTGGTTGTCCAGTAAAGAAACACGGCCGCTGGCGTTACACACCAGTTCTGTAACAACATGACCCTGCCGGATTGACAGCGATGGCCAGAGAACTGCAGCTGAACGGACGCCGCTACTGGATCATCTCGGACCCGCACGGGCTCGGGTGGAAGGCCAGGGTGGTTGAACTGCACGATGGCGGCGACGCCGACGAGATCGGCATCGAGGCGTCGGACCAGACACGCACCGCAGCCGACGACTCCGCGGAACGAAAACTCCGCCGGCTGCTTCGCTTACCCCCGCACTGACTGCTGACTGCTGACTGCTGACGCCTGACTGCTGACTGCTCAGTGCGTCATCGAGTAGACGATGGCGTTGACCCCGAACGCGTATCCCTCCGGGGCAAATTCCAGGAAGTACTGGTGGTCGTCGCCCTCGCGCTCGAAGGCGTCGCCGAAGTCGGTGTTGTGCGTCATCAGCACCATGATCCGGCCATCTTCGTCGAGGATGCCGCGCACGTGCGGCACGGCGCTGTCGCGGCCGCGTTCCGACGTGTTTCCACCGGGCCCGCCCCACGCGCCGATCGACGGAATCTGCTTGATGCGGTGGATGTCGTACAACGTGTGAAAGAGCGGATGGTCGAGCGGGATGTCCACGATCGGATATCGCTCCGGCGGCAGCGCCTTGGCGATCTCGTTCGCCCACACCCGGAACGCGTACTCGCCCCAGAAGTCGTCCGCCCACAGGAAGCCGCCCTTGAGCACGTAGTCGTGCAGCTGGCGCGCCTCGTCTTCATCGAAGTACGCGCCGCCGGGCTCCGTCATCATCACGAACGGGCAATGGTAGAGCAGCGCGTCCGTCAACCGGACGACCACGTGGTTGTATTGCTCGGTCGGATGGCGGCTGACGGTTGTCGTCGTCAGCTCCGATAAGCGGAACGTCAGGTTGATGTCCGCGCGAGGGTAGTCCACGCCCCAGCCGCCGCCGTCGCCGTACGGCGCGTTTCGAAACAGGATCCGGCAGAACAGAAAATTGCCGTCGAAGTCCTCCGGCGTCGCCAGCTTCACCGACGGACCGCGGAAGCGGCCGCGGAACTGGGCATTCGCCGCCGTCGCCACCGACACCGCCAGCAGGAACGCAAACGCGAGGCGCCGGGAGCGGTGGGCGATCACCGGATTAGTCTACATCCCGCGGTGGCGGGCTCCGGTTCACGCGCCGGCAGACAGCTGAAGGTCCGTCATTCGGCGTCCGCCTCGCGGATTGTGACGGCGGTCCGGGCGCGTGACGATGCGCCGGTCGGCGTCGGGCAACGCGATCGCTGACCCGTAGGGTGGAAGGGCTGCGCCGAGGCGGTGTTGTAGTTCGAAGAACGCGCCGGCCGCCTGCACTTCGGCCGCGAGGCCCAGATCGAGCTGGTCGCTGTAGACGATGTGCGAGTTTGAAGGCCGGCGGCACCTGCGAGGTAAACCAGGTGGAGGCCGTTGTATTCGCGGAGCGCGAGCGCCGTCGCGAGGAACCGCGGTTCGAACCCGCGCAACTGCGTCCGCGCTTTCGCGAACCCCGTGCACGTCGCCACCTCGGCGTAGGGGCGGAGGCGTGCGGCGAGATCGTCTGCGAACGCGGCGTCAGGGTCGACGATGAGCGCACGCCGGGACGCGTGTTCGAAGCTCACCAAGGTGATATTAAGTTGACATCTTGGCTGTGTGTAATGCTTATTTGCATCGTTTACGGACAGCTGATCCACAAGCCACCGCCTATGGCCGTGATACGCTTTCAGACGATCTGGCTCGATTGTTTGGGCAACTGCCAGAGGCGCAATAACATCAGGCGGGGGTTGTGTGTTCTGGTGGTTCGAGCGCGGAGGGCAATTTCTCCGATACGAAGCGCGCACGCTGCCGAATGGTTCCTGCGAGCTGCGGGTGACGACGCCTGACGGTGTCGAGCACGTAGAGATCGTGTACGGACTCAGGCAGCCTCGCCGCGCGCCAGATCGAGTTCGAGCGCGACTTCATCGCGAAGGGCTGGACGGGCCCGCACGGGTGGAACGTTTAGCGCGATTGAGGGGTTCAAGGTTCAGAGGTTCGACGCCGACAGAACCCTGCCCTTGAACCCTGAACCCTGAGCCTCAAGGAACGATGTTGCTCGTGCGGTCGACCGATTTCTCGCCGCCGACCATGAGCTCCGGCGCGTAGTTGGCCTGCTGGCACACGTATTCGAACAGCTCCGTGCCGTCTTCCCACCGCAGGTTGAACCCGCTCTTCCACGTGGACGTGTACGCGCCCGGATCGTCGACCGTGACTTCGTACTTGATCGTCGCCGCGTCGGTGCGGGTGAAGCGCTCGAGCGTGTGCAGCTTGTCGGTGTGAGGGGAGCCGCGCCGATCCATCCAGAAGCCTTCGTTGAAGCCGACGGTGTCCACGACCAGCGTGTCGCCTTCCCACCAGCCGATGGAGTGGCCGTAATACGCCGGCTGGAGATTCGCCGGGTGCGTGCGGCCGTCGGTGTAGATGGTGCGGTACGTGTGCGGTCCGCCGATGTCGAAGATGTACACCCGCTGGATCTCGGGCAGATCGACGAACTCGACGCCGTAGGGTGTGAGGAACTGGCGGACGAACCCGGACGGCTTGCACCGCGTGTGCGGCTCGAGCTGGTTCACGCCGCGGTTGGCGTAGAGCGCCTTCGCCCAAGGCTGGAAGGGGACGACGGCATCGCCGGCGGTGGTCTGGAAACCGCCGCCGCCGGGGAGCCATACGCCTTTTTGTGAGGGCGTCGCGCCGCCGAGCAGGATCTTGCCGTCAGCTGCGCGCGGTGCCGGACCGGGCGGAGGACCGGCCTGACGTCCGCGGCCGCCTGGAGCGGGCCCGCGTCCCTGCGGCACGCCGACCTGGACGCCGCCCCCCGTCGCGGGGGGCGCACCCCGGCTCTGCTCCTGGCCGGACAGTCGCCCTGACGTCGCGGCGAGCGCGGCGCACACTGCCAAGGCCGCCGCACCGGGCACCAGAGGGCGCACGGCTAATCCACCTTCTCGGCGCTGCCGCTCGAGGCCGCGTCGAGTGTTTCACCCGGACGCGCGCCGGTCGACGTCAGCGTGACCTTACTGGCGTTGATGCGCTTGGCGCCGTTCTTCGCGAGCGACCCGGACACGGTGACCTCTTCGCCGATCTTGAGCGTGTTCTGGCGCCAGCCGCGGCGCTGCAAGCCGTGCGGCGGTCCCATTTCGGCGCCCCAGTTTGTGACCTCGCCTTTTTCGTCCTTCACGTTGACGTAGAACCACACGTGGGGATTCGTCCACTCGACCTTCGTGACGATGCCCTTCAGCGTGATGGGCTTGTCGGCATCGAATTCCGCGGCGAACGAGTGGTGAGCGGCAGCCGATCCCGCTGAGAGGAGCAGGGCGACTGCGGCGAGACCGCCAAGGATGTACGTTTTCATCTGTTCGTCCTCCGTTCGTCTACGTGATGACGTCACGATCTGTTGTCCTGGCACAAGTGCCGCGGCATCTCTTCGCCCGCCACCCAGCGGAGCGTTGCACTGCTCGACCACGCGCGCGTGTAGGCGCCCGGGTCCTCGACCGTGACATCGTACTTCAGCGTGTCGAAATCGGGCCGGGAGAATCGTTCGAGCAGCCGCAGCTGATCGGTGTGGGGCAGGCCGCCGTTGGTGAACCAGAAGTCCTCGTTGAAACCCCTCGTGTCGACCACGAGCGTGTCGCCTTCCCACTGGCCCACGGAGCGGCCGTAGTAGAGCGGGTTCTCGTCGTCGCCGCCGACCTGGCCCTTGTGGCTGCGCCCGTCGGTGTTGATGATGCGGTAGTTGTTGTTGCCGCTGCCGATCAGCACGAAGATCCGCTTGCGATCGCGGTCTTCCACGAACTGGACGCCGTACGCGAGCTGAAACTGGCGCGATCCGCCCGGCGGTTTGCAGTTCAGGTACATCGGGTCGTCCTGCAGGAAGCGTTTCTGGCGCTCGGTGTAGAGCTGCAGCGCCCATGGCTGCATCGGCGCGACCTTCGGTGCGTCCGCGATATTTTTCAGCAGCCCCCACGTGTCCATCGGGACCGCAATCTTGCCGGCGCTGTTACCTTCCGCGAGCGCCGTGACGCTCGGATACGCCCAGTACCCCGTCGAGCCGCCCTGCGCCGCGCCAAGGCGAGGCTGCCGGTCGGGCCACCGCGGCGTCGGCCGCGGTTCGAGCGGCGGCGCGGGCGGCGTCGAGCGTGACGTTGTAGACGCTCTTGCCGGTCGCCCGCACCACGACTGAATTGCCCCACGCCTGGTGGCTGCCGTTCCGGGCGGCATAGCCGGCGACGCGGATCCGATCGCCCGGGCGCAGTGTCTCGCGCGACCAGCCGCTGTGCTCGCAGATCGATGGGGCCTTCGAGCTCGATCGCCCAGTTGATCGGTCCCGCCGCGTCCGCGCACGTTCATGAAGACGTGCACGTGCGGGTTGCGCCAGTCGACGAGCGTCACGATGCCGTTCAGCGTGACGGGCTTGTGGTCGTCGAACTTCGCGAGGATCTCGTGGTGCGCCATCAGGCGCGCGCCCGCCAGGAGCAGGCCCGCGAACGCCGCCGCCAGCACGCGCGATCGCATCACAGCCACTCCTATTGCCTCGAGAGCTTGAGGACGCCGCTCTCTTCCTGATTCTTCCAGGTGCCGGTGATCGTGCGGTTGGGCAGGGGCAGGTTGGCGATCTTTCCCTCGAGCACGTAGGTGATCGGCTTGCCGGCCTTGTCCTTGGCCTCGGCCTCGAAACGGACGACCCAGCCGTCCGGCTGCAGCGTGGCGTTCTTGATCGCGATGTTGTCGGTGCCCGGATTGATCGTGCCGGTGATGTTCTTGCCGTCCCAGTTGAGCACGAGCAGGAGATCGTTGCCCTGGTTGTGATTGGTGCCCAGGTGCCGATCCACGAACCCTTCAGGGGATGTCCTTCCTGCGCCACGACCGGGGCGGCCAGCAACGCGGTGATGGACAGGGCCAGAACGAACCGCAACGCCCGCATACGATGTGTCTCCCGGTTCTCTGCACCACGGTGCGGTGGGGCGGCGTCTAACGTGTCTGACGTCACCGCGACCAGCCGGTCCCGCGGGCGCACTCGGGCGAGCCTCACGAGGTCGGCCTAGTATACGGCGATCGGACCGTTTGCCGTTGCCCGACCTGCGATCGGCCGTAGACTAGCCCGGCGGCGATTTCCGCCCAGTTTTGGCAGAAGGATAAACGATATGACCAGGAAAACCGCAGGGCTGATCGCGCTGCTGGCGTGGCTGCCGGTGCCGGCCGCCGCCCAGGACGGCACAGCCGTGATTGCGGCCGCTGCGAAGGCCATGGGTGCCGACACCCTGAACAGCATTTCGTATTACGGCGCCGGCGCCAATTTCAACCTCGGGCAGTCGAACAACGCGAACGGCGCGTGGCCCCGGAGCAACGTCAGCGACTACGTGCGCTCGATCGACTTCACGCGGCCCGCGTCGCGGGCGACGGGCGTCACCTTCGTGGCACCGGTGACGGGGGGAGCCGCCGTCCAGGGACAGTTCCAGCAGAACGTCACGGCGGCGAACGCCGACTGGGCGCAGCAGCTGGAGATCTGGCTGACGCCGTGGGGATTCCTGAAGGGCGCCGCGGCGAACCACGGATCCGCCGCACCCCAGGTGGTCGGCGCGCGCCCCTACAACGTCGTGACGTGGATGACACCGCAGAAGTCGCCGTCGGGCAACTCGTATAAGGTGGTCGGGTACATCAACAATCGCAACGTGGTCGAGCGGGTGCAGACCTGGGTGGAAAACCCGATCTTCGGGGACATGCTCGTCGAGGCGATTTACACCGAGTACCGGGACGCGAACGGCGTGAAGTATCCGTCGACCATCGTGCAGAAGCGCGGCGGGCAGCCGGTGTTCGAAGCGCAGATCCTCGGCATCCGGGCGAACCCCTCCAATATCGCGGAGCTCGTCTCGCCCCCGGCGGGTGGCGGGCGCGGGGGCCCCGGCGGCGGGGCTCCGCCGCCGGCTGCCGCGGGACCGACCTCGGAAAAGCTCGCTGACGGCGTGTACCGCATCAACGGCGCGTACAACGCGCTCGCCATCGAGTTCAAGGATCACATCGTGCTGTTCGAGGGCGGCGCGCAGAGCGAAGCGCGATCGCTGGCCATCATCGCCGAGGCCAAGAAGGTCATCCCCGGCAAGCCGATCCGGTACTCGATCCTCACGCACCATCACTTCGATCACTCGAGCGGCCTGCCCGCGATCGTGGCCGAGGGCGCGACCATCATCACGCACGACGTCAACAAGAACTTCCTGCTGAAGGCGCTCAGCGCGCCGCGCACGCTCGCGCCGGACGTGATGTCCAGGTCGGGGAAGAAGCCCAGCATCGAGGCGGTCCTCGAAAAGCGCGTGCTGCAGGACGAAACCCGCACCGTCGAAATCCACCACATCCTCGGCCTGCCGCACGCCGACGGCATGCTGATGGTGTACCTGCCGAAGGAGAAAATCGCGGCGTACGCCGACATGTTCAACCTGCCGCCGGCCGACAACCCCGTGCCGAACCCGCCGGTTGTCGGGACGCAGGTGTTCCTCGCGAACCTCGAGCGCCTGAACATCGAACCCGAGCGAATCATGTCCGTCCACACGCTGAACCCCGACCGGCTGGCGACGAAGGCGGACATTACTAAATCCCTGGGTCGATAGTGGGTCGGAGTGACGTCTTTTCACGAAGACACGAAGGCCACGAAGTATTTCTTGTACAAGAATGATTCGTGTGCTTCGTGGTCTTCGTGCCTTCGTGAACAATGGTTGCTGATATGAAAAAGATTCTTGTGTTCGCGGGTGTGGCTTTTGTTGGCGCGGTGTTGCTCGGCGCGCAGTTCGATCGCGATCGCGTGATTGCCGGGGGCGGCGTGTTCGTCCAGGGCTGGACAGGGAAGATCGACGCGGGTTCGACACGGCAGGGGCGGGTGCTGAACGACGCCAAGTTCGTGCAGGAGGGCAACGCCCTCCACGTGACGACCGGCCCCGCGACGACGTTCTGGAATCCGGCGAACACGGCGAGCGGCGACTACACGGTGAAGGCCACGTTCCTCGAGCCCAAGTTCATGGAGTTGAACAGCCACGCGCACTCGTACGGGATCGTCATCGGCGGCACCAACATGGGCACCGATCAGATGAGTTACGTGTACTGCGTCGCGTACGGGGACGGGAACGCGCTGGTCCGTGGATTCTCGGGGGCCGACGTGTTCACGCTGCTTCGCACATCTCCAAACGCGGCGGTCCACAAGGCCGCGGGCGTCGGTCAGCCGGTCACTCAGGAAATTGCGTGGCGGGTCAAGGCTGGCAGGGCCGAGTGCTCGATCAACGGCATCGTGGTCGCCGGCTACGACAAGGCGCAGCTGGTCGGCCCCGGGAAGCTGCAATCAACCGATGGCGTGTACGGCATCCGCTTTACCCACAACGTTGAAGCGATCATCACGGGCTTTGCGATGACGAAAGGGTAAGCGTCACACCTCAACGGCGCAAGTCCCAGGTCCTTGGGCCGTGGGTCTTGGCCCGTCCGAGGTGCAGGGTCCAGGTCGTCCACGTCCGCGTGTGGGGACAAATGGCGGACCGCTCTCTTCAGAGCAGCGGCTTCACCTGCCACTCGGCATCGTGGAGCAGCGCCGTACACTCCTCAGGCGAGATCGACCGCTTGGCGTACTTGCAGCCCAGGATGAACAGGGCCCGGTCGTCGTTCCAGTCCGCCCGGGTGACCTCGCACTCGAACGTGCTGCCGTCACTTTTCGTCAGGTTCAGCATCTCGCCAGGCTTCGGGATCGCGGGCACCGTGATGAGCTTCGTGAACCGAATCAGACTGTTGTCGATCGGATATCCCCGCTCGTCGAGCGACGGAACCTTCATCCGGGGAATACGCAGGTTGACTTCGACCTCGATGGATTTCATGAGCGCTCGCTGAACCTCAGTGCCCGCTCTCGCCGCGGACCTTCTCGATCCGGGCGTCGCGTTCGGCCTGGAGACGGGCACGGTCGCGTTGATACTCCTCGTCGACCCGGATCCGCGCGTCTTCATCTAGAATACCGACCACGGCCGAGCGGTGCATGACCTCGGCCTGCGCGATCTTCGCGTCGTAAAGGCTGCGGATGTCCGCGATGGCGGCCTTCTGCTCGTCGGTGCGCGGCTGGTGATCCACGCCGTCGCGAACGTCCTTCTGGCGCAGGCGTTCCATCGCGATTTCGTACGCGCTGCGGGGACTTCCGTCGGTCATCAGCGGCTATTGTACCCCGTGGTTGTTGTACGGCGTCGAGCTGTTCTATAAAGAACGTCGTCCTGCTGGCTGTTTGAGGAGGCGTCTGTGAAACAGCGTGTCGGTCTTGCCGGTGTCGCCTTCGTCGGCGTCATATGCTTCGTGCTCGGCATCGTCGCGCAGCGCGTCTACGAGTCCCGCCGCGGGCCCGCCCGTCCGCCGGTCCAGGCCGGCGCGAGACCGGAGTCCGAGCCGCGCGCGCCCGAGAGCGCCGGCGTGAACACTGCGTCCATCAATTTCGAGCAGGAGCCGCTCTGGGCGTACGGGTTCCTCGAGCCGCCGAAGCCCGGCGACAAGGCGCAGCCCCAGGCGCCGCCGAACAGGAATCTGCGGCCCAACCAGGATCCGGCAGAGCAGACCCGGCCGCGCCGCGTGAACGGCAGCAGTGCCACGTACTCACTGGTCGACGTGCGCGACGGCCAGAACGTCATCGACTGGTTCCCCGGCGATCACCCGCCGATGCCGAATGTGGTCGCGCACGGTCCGGCCAAGCTTGGCAAGAACACGCGCGGCTGCGCCTCGTGCCACCTGCCGAACGGCAAGGGACGGCCGGAGAACGCCCCTCCGTCGGGCCTGCCGGTGGCGTACTTCGTCCGCCAGCTCCAGGACTTCCGCAACGGCGTGCGGCACACCGCCGATCCGCGGAAGCCGAACACGAACACGATGATCGATTTGGCCCGGGCCATGACGGACGACGAAATCAAGGCGGCCGCCGAGTACTTCTCGGCCATCAAGTGGACGCCGTGGATTCGCGTCGTCGAAACGAAGATGGTTCCGAAGACGCGCATCGTCGGCAATCTGTTCCTGCCCGCGAAGCCCGCTGCGACCGAACCGATCAATGGCCGCATCATCGAGACGCCGGAAGACGAGGAGCAGGCGGAGACGCTGCGCAACCCGCGCTCGGGTTTCGTCGCATACGTCCCGGTCGGCAGCATCAAGAAGGGCGAGGATCTCGTGACGACCGGCGGCATGCGCATCGTCGGCAACCGCATCGTCCAGGGTAAGACGACGGCGTGCGGCACGTGCCACGGCATCAACCTGATGGGCGTTGCCGACGTGCCGCCTATTGCCGGACGATCGCCCAGCTACATGGTTCGTCAGATGTGGGATATGCAGCAGGGCGCGCGGAACGGTCCGCAGGCGCAGCTGATGAAGCTCGTTGTCGCCAACCTCACGCCCGAGGACATGGTGGCGATCGCGGCCTACGTCTCCTCGCGGCCACCGGGACCGCCCGGAATGGCGCCGGCGGCGGCTGTGTCGAGCCGCGCTGCCGAAGGGCGGACCGTCGATACGGTGTCCCGCCGCTGAGGATTTGAAGGCAGGATGGACTGGTTTGAGCGTCTGACCGGGTTTGCCGAGACGAGCTATGACGACACGCGTCGGCGCCTCGAGGTCCATGAGGGACGCTTGCGCTCCACCGCAAACGGGAGGAGCTACAGCATAGGAGCGCTCGAACTGGCCCCTCTGCAAGGACTACGCGAGCGCGTCGACTCTGCCCGCGTCCTTCGAGGACGAATCAAAGTGGGTGTTGTGACCGGCGACGTGCGTCGTCTGCATCAGTTGCGAGAATATGCCGGCGCGCTGTTCCAGGTCGCTTCGCAATTCAACCTGCTCGAGATGGTCTCGCCTGAGGTGACGCCCGAACAGGGGGTCACTCGCTACCAAAGCGACCCAACGCAGGGGCCGGCGTGTGCGATCGCTGCCGGCGCGGCACCATTTACCGGAACTACTTCGTGCCGGTCGCTGGTGGCATTGGACAGACCAGAACGCGCCAGATCGACGGGCTCGCCGATCTCGGCGCGGCGCTCTGCCAGGCGCTGGCTCTGCCCCTTGACTCCCTTTGAACGATGCGCAACGGCTACGCGTTATGCACCCGCGAGGGCCTTGCCGCGATCGGGACACACCTTTCGTCCCTGACCGCGGAGGCGACCAACACGTTGCGCGGCAGGCTGCGCATCGGTGTCCATCGCGACGTGGAGGTGACCGACGCCGAAGGGTCGCCTTTACCGATTGTCTCGCAGGCGTTCTGTTCCGCGCTCCCGGTTGTCTATACCGACGTGGCCCGCGTTACCTGGCAGCCTTTCGCGTCGTTGGTGCGGGAATCTGCGTATCAAGCCACGTTGTGGGCTGCTGTCGACAATGCGCAGCGAGGCGGCACGAACGTGGTGCTGCTCACGAGTCTGGGCGGGGGTGCGTTTGGCAATGACGACGACTGGATTCATGCAGCTGTCCGCGAGCTGTCGAGATGGCATCCGGCTTCGACCTGGACGTGAAGCTGGTCAGCCACCAATCTCCGCCACGCTGGATGCTTCAGCTTGCGAGTGAATTCGCGTAGCAACAGAGCACGGGCGCGGGTGTCCGATTGATGACACGATGCAGCAATCCGTGAGTGCTACCATCCCCCGATGTTGCTCCTCGGCGGTCGGTTCGACGCCACCGCCGCTCCTGTCGCCAGACTCTGTGTGCTCGGGCGCGTCGTGGCGGTCGCTCCAGCTATTTCATTCTGACGCTCGCCCTTACCCTGACGCTGCAGTTGGAGTGGGTGCCTCGGCGGCGGACCAGCCAGACGCATCGGGCCCCGCGGACCCGCAAGAGCAGCAGGCGGAGGCCAAGGAACCTCCCACGCCGCCCCATACGGGTATTCGGGCGCTCGTGGGCAATCTCGGAGAGGACATCAAGCACTTACCCGAGATGCAGAATGTCTATGTGGCCGCAATCGGGGGCGGGCTGGCGCTCGCGGTCCATCCAGCGGATGCGTCGGTGAACGCTCACCTGAAAAGCCAGTCTGACGCCGCCGATGACTGGTGGGCACCTGGGAAATATGTTGGTGGCACGCCTGCGCAGATCGCGATGTCGATGGGCACGTACGCGTTTGGCCGATGGCGGGACCAGCCCAAGGTCGCGCATCTGGGAATGGATCTGGTGCAGGCGCAAATACTCACGGAGATGCTGGTCGAACCGCTCAAGTGGTCCACCCAGCGTCTTCGTCCTGACGGCAGCAACTCGCTGTCGTTTCCCTCGGGCCACGCCGCGATTACCTTCGCCGCGGCGACGGTGATCGAACGGCATCTCGGATGGCGGAAGGCCGCCCTTGGCTACGGGATCGCATCGTATGTCGCGGTGTCCCGCCTCCATGACAACCGCCACTGGTTGAGCGACGTGGTGTTTGGTTCGGCCGTCGGGACGATCGCCGGACGCACCGTGGTGCATCATGCTGCCGACTATTGGGCATTCACACCCGTGATGCTGCCGGGCCACGGCGTGGCCGTCATCGTACGGCGCGCTGGGGGATAGAAGCGGCCCGCATCGTCAGCCTTCCCGCAGCGCCCTCGCCATCGTTGATTCAGGTGTGTTCAGGGTGGCAGATGTCGCGGAGCTGTTGATCGCGCCGACCTGTAGACCAACGCGCTGCTGACGTCGCGCCGCTCATTCCGGTTTGCCGGTGTTCCCAATCAGATCGGCCAGTTCCACCGGATCGGCCGGTTTCGTGACGTGATGAGTAAACCCGGCTGCTCGCGCCTTGTCGCGATCTGCGGATTCCCCGTAGCCGGATACGGCGATCAGCAACGAGGATCGGAGATGAGGCGCCTGGCGTAATCGCCGGGCGACCTCGTATCCATCCAGGCCCGGAAGACCGAGGTCGCACACGATCACCTCCGGCTGATGCCGCATCGCTGCCTCCAGCCCGGTACGGCCGTCATGCGCCTGGATGACCTCGTGGCCGATCTGCTGCAGGTATTCGGCGAGCATTTCGGCGACATCAACGTTGTCGTCTATGACGAGCACGCGCTTGGTCGCGGTCGCGCGAGCGCCACAGCCGGCGACAGCGGCGGCGGTCACCGCTCGCTGTGGGTGGACGGGAAGGTGCACGACGGCTTCGGTTCCCTGGCCGACGCCACCGCTGAACACCTGCGCCCGCCCTCCGTGCAGTTCCGCGATCAACCGCACCACGGTGAGTCCGATCCCCAGACCTCCCTGATTGCGATCGAGCGACGCCGCCGCCTGGCCGAACAACTCGAACACTCTATCGAGATGGCCTGCTGGAATGCCGATGCCGGTGTCCCTGACCCGCATCACCGCCCACTCGTCATCGCTCTCCAGCGACACGCGAATGTCGCCGCCGGGCAGGGTGAATTTCATCGCGTTGCCAATCAGGTTGCCGAGCATCTGCTCCAGCCGCACGGGATCGGCATCGACGATCACCGGATAATCGGGCAGCTGCAGCTCAATCCTGAGATCCTTCCGGCTCGCGCTGGGCTGAGCGGCGCTCACGGCATCGCTGACGCGCTGTCGCGCATCGAGCACGGTTCGCTTGAGAGCGATCTGTCCTCTGCTGATGCGGGACACGTCGAGGAGATCGTCCACGAGTCGCGTCAAGTTCGCCACTTGCCGGTCCATCGTCGCTTTCGCGCGGCTGACCACGTCGGGCGACGGCTCCAGCTTCAGGAGCTCGAGTCCCGTTCGAAGAGGCGCCAGCGGGTTGCGCAGCTCGTGGGCGAGCATCGCGAGGAACTCGTCCTTCCGCTTGTCCGCCTCGTCGCGCTGTTGCAGGAGATCGCGTATCTGGTACTGGCGTCTGCGCGCGCGCAGCGCGGCCGCGACGGTGGAACGGAGCGTATCGAGCGACACCGGACGCTGGAGGAGCGACACGTTGCCGAGCATTCGAAAGGAAGCGTCGTTCGCCAGGGGCTCGGTGCCCGCCACGACGATGACCGGCAAATCCGACCAGGCCGGCTGCGCGTCGATAATGGCCTGCAGGTTCGCGACAATCGACTCGGACAGGAATTCGCCCGCAAGGACGACGGCTCCAGCGCCGCGATTCAGCTCGGCACGGAAGTGCTCCCAGGAAACGCCGACGACACATGAAAAGCCGATCTCCGTGAGGAAATCGCACGTGAGCCGCCCGTCGCGCGCCGGTGCCCACACCAGGACGCGCTCGCCCGGGTTCATTCCCGGACGCCGAGTTGCCCCGCGTCGCCCGTAAACTGCGGAAGGCCGCTCAGCACTCCCTGAAACGCCGTGAGCGGCTCGCCGATCACGATGCCGCTGGCCTCGATGCGCATCTCACGGACGGCGACCTCGTGCGCGCCGCTGCGCTTCTTCACGACCGAGATCGCGCGGCGGATGTGGCCGAACGTCTCGAAGTAGCGAATGAGGAGGACCGTATCGGAGAGATAACTCACGTCAATGGGCGCGGCGACGTGTTCCCCCACGAGGCCGTGTTGCGCGAGCGTCAGAATCGTCAGGACGTTCCGGTGGCTCAGCGTCGTCAGCAGTTCGTGAAGATAGGCGGCAAGGAACCGCTCCTCCGGCATCGTGCTCAGGTAGCCGGTCAGGCTATCGATCACCACGGTGCTGACGCCGCTGTCCACGGCACGCATCACCATGTTCGTGAATTGCCCGGCCGACACCTCAGCGCTGTCGATTTGCCGCACGGTGAGGGTGCCGTCCGCCAGAAGCGGTGCCATCGAGAGCCCGAGCTTTTCGGCGCGTGCCCGGAACGTCCGAACGGTTTCATCGAAAATGAAGACGGCAGCCTTCTCGCGGCGCCGGGCGCCGGCGACCGCGAAATGTGACGCGAGCGTGCTCTTGCCGACCCCGGCCGCTCCCATGATCAGCATGCTCGAGCCGCGGTCCACCCCGCCGCCCAGCAACGCATCGAGCTGCGGCAGGCCGCTCAGCATGACGTCCTCGGCATGTTGTTCGACGTGCTCCGCCGCGATCAGGCGCGGGTACACTTCGATGCCGCCGGTTTGTATCGAGAAATCATGGAAACCGTCGCGGAACGCCACGCCACGCATCTTGTGGACACGTAATCGCCGACGCTGGCCACCGTACTCTGGCGCATCCTGGTGAAGGGTCAAGTACCCGTGGACCAGGGCCTCTGCCTGCAGATCGCCGGCGGTCCCGCGCGTCAGTTCCTGCATCAACAGAACCGTGCATCCGTGCTCGTTGAAGAACTCACGGAGGCTCAGGACCTGGCGGCGATAGTGGAGGACTTCGCGGGCCAGGTGGCGAACGTCGGAGAATGGATCGAAGACCACGCGGGATGGCCGCACCCGCTCGGTGGCGGCGGCAATCGCGTTGCGAATCTCATCGAGCTCCACATCCGCAGGCGAGAAAAACGAGTACTTGTCGTCCGGCTGGCGAATGCGTTCGGGAGAAACCGGGTTGCAGACCTCGACCCCGGTGAGCTCCCAGCCGTGCGACTGCGCACTCTGCCGCAGTTGGCGCTCCGTCTCCGACAGCGTGATCCAGAGGGTCTGTTCTCCGCGAAGCTGGCCTGCCAGCAGGAAGTGGAGCCCCAGAGTGGTCTTGCCGGCCCCAGACTCGCCTTCGACGAGGTACATGTGCCCCTGCGGCAACCCGCCGCCCAGGACCTCGTCGAGACCGACGATGCCTGTCGACAGGCGGGCCAGCGGTGTTGCCGGTGAAGGGGGAGCGTCTGCGATCATGCGTGTTCGTGCCTCCGGGGAACGCTTTTTGACGGTGGAGGTGCACAAAGCACGCCACCGATTCGTGAGGCGGGGGAGGAATGGGAGCCCTGAGATGTTTCGATCTGCTCCACTCCGCCCCCGGGGATTGGCGCATTCGGAGTCGTTAGCGTCAAAGATGAGCTTCGGCTAATTTCGCGAACTGTGCGACCCCAGCTGTACGGCCAACGTGCGACTCAGTCGCCTTTGACGTTGACGAATTGTTTCAACACGGACTTCACCTCGACGAGATCCCGCGCGTGCTCCATCACTTCGTCGATGTCTTTGTACGCCGCCGGGATCTCGTCCAGCAGGACTTTCGCATGCCGGTACTCGATGCCGGCCATCGCCCGGCTCAGGTCGTCCATGCCGAAGAGCGCTCGCGCCTTCGTCCGCGAATAGCGCCGGCCGGCGCCGTGCGGAGCGGAGTGAAAGCTCATCGGATGTTCCCTGCCGGCGACGAATGTAGCTGCGCGTGCCCATGGAGCCGGGAATCATCGCCCAATTGCTTCGGCGCGCCTCGATGGCTCCCTTGCGCGTGACCCAGACCCGGCTGCCGAAGTGCTGCTCCTGCTGTGTGAAGTTGTGGTGCGAATTGATCCGCTGCAACTCCAGCATCGGCGGGTTCGGGTCCGCGCCGTACACCGCATGCCTCACCTCCGCGAGCACGCGGTCCATCATTTCGTTGCGATTGTGCAGCGCGAACTGTTGCGCCCAGTTCAAGTCGCGGAGATACGCCGCAAAGGCAGGATGCTCCTGTGGCAGATACCCGAGGTCGCGGTCCGGCAGACGTACGCCCGTCGACGCGCAGAGCTGTTGAGCCACCTTGATGTAATGGCTGCCGATCTTGTTGCCTACGCCTCGCGAGCCCGAATGCAACGTGAGCCAGACGGCCCCGTCGCCATCCTCGGCCAGTTCAATGAAGTGGTTGCCACCCCCGAGGGTTCCGAGCGCGAGACGCCAGTTCCTGTCGTATTGATCGGGCGTCGCGCCGGTGTCTGCGGCGAGGTCCTCGAGTGTCCGCACGCGTTCGGCGGCCGTGGCGGTGAGCTTGGCGTTGTTCTTACCCGCGCTCATCGGAATGCGCCGCTCGATGCCCGCGCGTATCGCCGACGGTGCCGCAATATCACGGCGCTTCAGGGGCGTCCGAACGGCCATCATGCCGCAGCCGATGTCGACCCCTACGGCGGCCGGGATGACGGCGCCCTCGGTGGCCAGCACGGTCCCGACCGTCGCGCCCTTGCCGTAATGGCAGTCGGGCATGACCGCGACGTGTTTGAAGACGAATGGCATCGACGCGGTGTTGAGGATCTGTTGCTGCGCCGCAGCCTCGATCGTGTTCCACGGGAGGCAGACGACTATCTTGTCGTTGACCGTTTCCACCACGTTGAAACTAACGGGGTTCAGACAGAGCGGTCAAGCGACGCTGGATACCCTCGAAAGGAGACCGTCAGCGGTTGACCTTGTGCATGGCTAACCGAAGCCCTACCCGCGGCGAGGGGCACCGTTATCATGGGTACGATGTGCGGCTACGTCGCTCAGTAATGAGCAACGCTGTCATGGCGGTGGAGCCAGCATGTTTCGACGGTTTGTACAGCGCCTCGTGTCGTCAGGCGCCCAGGTTCGAGACCGCCAGTGGCCCGCGTCGGCTGCATCTCGCATGCGGGGATCATGGCAAGAACGGGTGGATCAACGTCGATCTGTTCGGTCCCGGCGCCGACCTCCCCCCGATTTGCGCGAGCCGTTGCCGTTTTCCAGCAACACGATCACCGAAATCTACACGGAGCACTTTTTCGAGCACCTCGACTATCCGAACGTCCTCGATTCCCTCGGTTGGAACCTTGAAACGCCCAACGCGCCGTCGGAGGCACTGCTGTTCCTGCGCGAGTGCCGTCGCGTGCTCGCTCCCGGCGGATTACTGGACATTGTCGTGCCTGACGCCGAAGGACTCATTGCCGAATATGTCGCCCGGCGCGAGGTGGGGTTTCCGATGGACCGATGGTGGGGGCCGAAGTGGTGCGACACGCCGATGCACTGCGTGCACTATCTGTTCCGGCAGGGCCGCGAGCACAAGTACGCCTACGGCGAGGAAACGCTGGCGCGCGTGCTCCAGTCCGCGGGCTTCGTCGACGTGGTCCGCAGAAGCTATGACCCGGCGCGCGACGCCGCGAATCACGTGATCGGATCGCTGTGCATGACCGGCGTGAAACCCGGCGAGCGCGGTTCGGCGAGTGGGCCGACGTGAGGCATCCGCCATTCGCGCGGCCGGCAGACGAGCACGCAGCAACGAGGAGCTTGGTACGCTGGAACTGAGCCGCGAACAATCGAGTTGGCGTGAATCATGAATTGCCAGCTCCTGGGAGGGCAAGCCCTGTTACTCCCGTACGTTTGAGATCAAGGAGGAGTCATGGCAACCGAAGCGAAAATCGAGGAAACCCATCGTCTGATCGCGTCGAATAAAGTCGAAGGCACGGCTGTGTACAACCGACAGGGAGAGAAGCTGGGCTCGGTCTATAACTTCATGGTCGACAAACGGTCGGGCAAGGCGGAATACGCGGTGATGTCATTCGGCGGGTTCCTTGGCATGGGTGACAGTTATCATCCACTGCCGTGGAACATGCTGACCTACGACACCAGCCGCGGCGGCTATGTCGTCGACCTGGACAAACGGGTCCTGCAGGAAGCGCCGTCCTACAAGGCGGGCCAGGAGCCGCAGTACGATCGCGCCTACGGTGAACAGGTCCACGGATACTACCGCGTGCCCTACACGTCCAACATGTAAGTCGTGCAGAGGGCGGCGGGCCACCGCCGTCCTCTCGTTTAAGCTGGCGACGGATTTGTCGCCGCGAGATCAGCTAGACTGGCCCGGTCCTGGAGCTCACGATTACGATCAACCACGCGCCCGGCAGCTTCATCAGCGTTCGTGACAAGCGGTACCAGCTGATGCAGCTTCATTTCCATCACCCGAGCGAAGAGCGAATCGACGGCAGGCGTGTCGCGAGGGTAGTGCATCTCTGAGGCGCGAGGCATGAGCGGCCATTGGTGGAGCAGGCGCTGGAGCGACCGGCCCTGGTGGAGCAGGTTGCACGACACAATCAATTTTTCGATCGTCGGTGTGATCCTGCTTGTCGTGCTCTGGGAGTCCGTTCGACGGTGGCTCGGCTACTAGACTTCGCGCGTCCGAGAGCTCCCGCACGCACCGAGCAGATCCGCGCGGTCGACGTTGAAGCGCAGAGAAGCAGCACGACGGGGACGAGTGCGATGCTGAAGGAAGGTTGGCTCGCCAACCGAAGCTCGTTCGGTCATTGACGGAGCCGACCTTCGCCGCTTCGGCGACGGTTGGCAACCTTCGTCTGCGATCATGAGGGAAGGTTGGTGGACGACAGGAGGATCGAACTCCTGACCTCCGCGTTGCGAACGCGGCGCTCTCCCAGCTGAGCTAGTCGCCCACTCGGTGGTGAGTGGTAATCCGGCGTGCCGACGAACCTTCAGTGTAACACCCCGGTTTGCTCTGCCGCAACGCGCCGCGCCTGACGGGATCGGGGCATTTGCTATAGTCGCTGCACATGCCCACCATCAAGAAGCTCGGCATCCTGACGGGCGGCGGCGACGCGCCCGGCCTGAATGCCGTCATCCGCGCCGTCGTCAAGGCCGCTGCCGGCCGCGGCGTCGAGTGCCTGGGCCTCGAAGACAGCTTCGACGGGCTGCTCGAAACGAACCGATCCCGCGTCCTGACCCCGCGCGACGTCACGGGCATCCTCCGGCTCGGCGGCACCATCCTCGGCACGCTCAATCACGGCAACCCGTTCGACTCGCTCGTCAACACCTCCGACGGTCCGCGCGCATACGGCGAACGCGTCGTCGAGATGTTCCACCGCATGAAACTCGACGCGCTGGTGACCATCGGCGGCGACGGGACGCTGGCCATCTCGCATCAGTTCTGCAAGCGCGGCATCCCCGTGGTCGGCGTCCCGAAGACCATCGACAACGACATCGTCGGCACGACGAACTGTTTCGGATTCGACACGGCCGTCGCCTTCGCCACCGACGCGATCGACCGCCTGCACACGACGGCCGAAGCCCATCACCGCATCATGATCGTCGAGGTGATGGGGCGGTATGCGGGCTGGATTGCCCTCTATGCGGGCGTGGCCGGCGGCGCCGACGCCATCCTGATCCCCGAGGTGCCGTTCGACCTGGCGATCGTAGCGGAGCGGCTTCGCGAGCGCGACCGCCTGGGCGCCAAGTTCAGCATCGTCGTGGTGGCCGAAGGCGCCTATCCGAGAGGCGGCCGGATTTCACTCATCGAAGACGCCACCGGCGTGCGCGCCGAACGCCTGGGCGGCATCGGGGCACTCGTATGCGCGGCCCTGGGACAGCTGGCGGGCAAGGAAGCCCGGTCCGTCGTGCTCGGCCACCTGCAGCGCGGCGGCGCGCCCACGAGCTTCGATCGCCTGCTCGCGACGCGATTCGGCGGCTGCGCGGTCGAGCAGGTGATGCAAGGCCAGTTCGGCACGATGGTGGCGTTCGCGCCGCCCGACATCGTCGCGCGGAGGCTTGAGGACGTGGTGGGGAAGACGAAGACCGTGCCGCTCGATTTCGATCTCCTGCGGACGGCAAGAGCGCTGGGCGTCACGTTCGGAGATTGAAGGTCGGGTGAGTCGGGGTCGGGTGGCGGGTAGGTCGGGTAGGTTGGGAAAGGCACGATGGGTCGCGATAACTCGTTTGTGAAAACGGCCACGGCGCTTGCTGCGATCGGCCGCGCGTTCTACGCGCGCGGGTGGGCGCTGGGGACCAGCGGAAATTTCAGCGCGGTCGTGTCGCGGCGCCCGCTGCGCCTCGCAATTACGGCCAGCTCGCTGCCGAAGGGGGCCCTGCGCCCGACGGACATCCTCGAGTGCGACGATCGCGGCCGCGTCGTGGGGCGCCGCCGGGGAAAGCCATCGGCGGAAACCCTTCTCCATGTCGAAATCGCCAGGCTTCGGGCTGCCGGGGCAGTCTTGCACACGCACTCGGTTTGGAGCACGATGCTTTCAGGGCAGTTTCACATGGGCTCGGCCGCGCAGGCGGGCCCGCCCGGGATCGTGATAGAAGGCTACGAGATGCTGAAGGGGCTGTCCGGCGTGACGACGCACGAGCACCAGGAGCTCGTCCCGGTGATCGACAACGATCAGGACATGACGCGTCTGGCCTTGCGTGTGCGCGGGCTGCTCGCACAGCATCCCGGCGCCCACGCGTTTCTTCTGCGGCGTCACGGCCTGTACACCTGGGGCGACACGCTCGCGGACGCCGAACGTCACGTCGAGATTCTCGAGTTCCTGTTCGAAACGATCGGGCGCACGCAGGCGCGGGCCGGGGTCGCGGCCGCGCCGGGAGGTCCATCATGGCCATCTTGAGGATTCCTGAACAGAACCGCACGTTGAGCGACGAAGCCGCTATCGCGGCGTTTCTCGCGGAGCAGGGCATCGATTTCGAGCGAGCGGCTGTCGGCGCAGACATCGCCGCCGGCGCAACGGCCGATCAGGTGCTGGCCGCCTATGCCGCCAAGATCGCCGAGCTCAAGACGCGCGGCGGCTACGTCACCGCGGACGTGATCGACGTGAAAGCCGACACGCCGGGCCTCGACGCGATGCTCGCCCGGTTCAACTCCGAGCACTGGCACGACGAGGACGAGGTCCGTCTCATCGTCGAGGGCCGCGGGCTGTTTCACATTCATCCGCCCGACGGCCCCGTGTTCGCGATCGAAGTCGAGCCTGGAGACCTGATCCGGGTGCCGCGAGGCACCCACCACTGGTTCGATCTCTGCGGAGATCGGCGCATTCGCGCGATCCGGCTGTTTCAGGATCCGTCGGGCTGGACGCCGCATTACACGGCGAGCGGAGTCGACCGCGGCTTCGAGCCCGTCTGCTTCGGCCCGGCTTACTTCCCGCGCGCGTGAACTTTCGCCTGACGGATCGCGGCGTCCGCGCGATCCTTCTCGATATCGAGGGCACGACCACATCCATCGCCTTCGTGTACGAGGTCTTGTTTCCGTTCGCGCGGGCACATCTCCGTCGCTTCCTGGCTGATGGATCGGGCGACGATCGCCACGCGATTCGCGAGGCACTCGCGCTGCTGCGCGCCGAATGGGCCGGCGATGCTGCCGGGCGCCGTGCCGTGCCCCCCTGGAACGACGAGGTGCCCGAATCGGCGGCGGGCTACCTGGAGTGGCTGATGGATCGAGACGTGAAGTCGCCGGCGCTCAAGCGGCTCCAGGGTCTCATCTGGGAAGGCGGGTACCGGACGGGCGAACTGAAAGGGCACGTCTTCCCGGATGTTCCGCGCGCATTTGCGCGCTGGCGCGAGGCGTCGGTAACACTCGCCATCTACTCGTCGGGCAGCGTGCTCGCGCAGCGGCTGCTGTTCGGCGCCACGGAACAGGGGGACCTCACGGCTTTCATCGCGGCCTTCTTCGACACCGGCGTCGGCGCCAAACGATGGCCAGACAGCTATCGCCGGATCTCGGCCGAGTTGAATCGTCCTGCTCAAGAACTGCTGTTCGTCTCAGATACGCCGGCCGAGCTCGATGCCGCGAGAGCGGCGGGCTGTCAGGTGCTGCTGGCGGAACGGCCGGGCAACAAGACGGTCGCTTACGCGGAAGCGGAAACGATCAGGACGTTCGATCAGATTGTCTAAGAAGTCATCGCGCATGTGCACTGGCGCGATCAAGCAAAGTGCTCAGAAGGCGATCGCTACGTGCTGGCTGCGCGATCATTCAGCACTTTTGCGACCGTGGGCGCCACGCACCTTGCGACCGTGGGCGCAAGAAGCACCTCGGAAACTGTGGCCGCCCAGCACCTTGGATCTGTGGCCGCCCGTTATCGCCCGAGCAGCTCGGTGTCCTTCTTCTTCTGCGCATCGTCGATCAGCTTGATGTGGTTGTCCGTGATCCGCTGAACCTCTTCGAGGCCCTTCCGCTCGTCGTCTTCCGAGATCTTGTGATCCTTGAGGAGCTTCTTCAGCCGTTCGTTGGCGTCGCGGCGGACAGTGCGGACGCTGTTGCGCCCTTCCTCGGCGAGCTTGTGCACGTGGCGTGAGAGCTCCTTGCGGCGATCCTCCGTCAGCGACGGAATGGGGATCCGCACGACCTTGCCGTCGTTGGCCGGGTTGAGCCCGAGGTCCGACGACCGGATCGCCTTTTCGATCGCGCCGAGCTGCGAGGGGTCGAACGGCTGGGCGACGATCATCGTGGGCTCGGGGACGGAGAGTCCCGCGAGCTGGTTGAGCGGCATCCTGGAGCCGTAGGCTTCCACGTGCACGCTGTCGAGAATCGTGACCGATGCGCGGCCGGTGCGCACGCCGCCTAACTCGTGCTTGACGTGATCGAGCGCCGCCGCCATGCGCTTGGTCGCTTCCGTGAACAGGCTTTTCAGGTCGTTCGCGTCCATGCCAGCCCTCTGCCGCTACAGACTTCTCGACTTTGTACTTTGAACTTCAAACTTACTTCACGCCGTCACCAGGGACCCGATGGGCTCGCCGATGATCGCGCGCTTGATGTTGCCCGGCGTCCGCAGGTTGAACACGACGATGGGCAGCCCGTTGTCCATGCACAGCGAAATCGCCGTGGCGTCCATGACCTTGAGGCCCTGCTCGAGGACCTGGAGATACGAAATGCGATCGAACCGCGTCGCGGCCGGATGGGTTATCGGATCGGCGTTGTAGACGCCGTCCACCTTGGTGGCCTTCATGATGACGTCGGCCTTGATTTCCATCGCGCGCAGGGCCGCGGCCGTGTCGGTGCTGAAATACGGGTTCCCGGTGCCGCCGCCGAAGACGACCACGCGGCGCTTCTCTAGGTGGCGGATCGCGCGGCGCCGGATGAACGGTTCCGCCACCGACCGCATCTCGATCGCGGTCACCACGCGCGTCGTGACGCCCTGCTTCTCGAGCGCGTCCTGCAGCGCCAGCGCGTTGATGATCGTCGCCAGCATGCCCATGTAGTCGGCGGTCGCGCGGTCCATGCCGCGAGCACTGGCGGCGACACCGCGGAAGATGTTGCCGCCGCCGATGACGATGGCCGTCTCCACGCCCATGCCCTGGATTTCGGACACATCTCTCGGCAATTTGATTGGCGACCTCCGGATCGATGCCGTAGGTCTGTTCGCCCATCAGGGCTTCGCCGGAGACTTTGAGGAGGATTCGTTTATAGGCGAGCGCGGGCGGGGCAGTCACGAGACGAGATTATAGTGCGAAGGCGTCCTTATTGAACGCCTTCGCCGACACGCAGGCGCGCGAAGCGCGAAACCGTGAGCGTCGCGCCGAGACCCTTCGACGCCGCGGCGATGACGTCCGCCACGGTCATCTTGGGGTCGCGAATCGACGCCTGGTCGGTCAGCACGACCTGCGCGTAAAAGCTGCCGAGCTTACCCTCGACGATCTTGTCGATGACGTTGGCGGGCTTCCCGGACGACTCCATCTGCGCCCGGTAGATGGCCTTTTCTTTCTCGAGCATGTCGGCCGGAACGGCGGTGCGCGACACGTAGCCGGGGCTCGACGCCGCGATCTGCATCGCGATTTCCTTGACCAGCGTCGTAAACTCCGGCTTCGCGGCAACATCCGGCGTCACGCCGGCAAACTCCACCTGGACGCCGATCTTGCCGCCCATGTGGATGTATTGCCCGACGTACCCCTGGCCGGCATACCGCACGAAGCGCGGCGCGGCCATGTTTTCGCCCAGCTTGGCGATGGTGGCCGCGAGGCGCTTGTGCACGGGCCCGTTCGGATCCAGCAGCCACGCCTGATCGGCGGCATCGCCCGCCTTTTCAATTTCGGTGAGGAGGTCCTGCATCAACTGCTGGAAGTCGTCGGTGCGGGCCACGAAGTCGGACTCGCAGTTCACTTCCACAAGGATGCCCGCCGAATGGTCGGCGGTCAGCCTGCTGGCGATGAGGCCCTCGCTCGTGGCGCGGCCGGCTTTCTTCGCGGCCGTGGCGAGGCCTCGCTTGCGGAGGATGGTGTTCGCTTCCTCGAAGTCGCCGTTCGCTTCGGTCAGCGCCGCCTTGCATTCCATCATGCCGGCGCCGGTCTGGTCGCGGAGCTTCTTTACGTCGGTTGCGGTGATAGTGGCCATAGCGTGTCGGGACAAAAAAATAGGGCGAGGGGTCACAAAGCGCCGAGGGCCCGGGAGCCCTCAGCCTTCAGCCCATAGCCCTGATGGTTCGTTACGCGGACGCCGGAGCGGCTTCGCGCGGACGCCGCGGCAGGCGCGGGGCCTGCCGCCTCGCCGCATCGTCGGCGTCGCCGCCCTCGCGGACGGCGTCGGCGTCGGCCGATTCCTTCATGCCGCGGCCGCTCAGCACCGCCTCGGCCATGCGGGACGCGAACAGGCGAATGGCCCGCAGCGCGTCGTCGTTGCCGGGGATGACAAAGTCCACTTCGTCGGGATCGCAGTTGGTGTCGACGATGCCGATGACGGGGATCTTGAGTTTGCGCGCTTCATCGACGGCGATTTGTTCCTTCTTCGTGTCGACGATGAAGACGGCGTCGGGCAGGCGCGTCATGCCGCGGATGCCTTCGAGGTTCTTCTGCAGCTTCTTGCGCTCTTTCTCGTTGCGCGCGATTTCTTTCTTCGACAGCGTATCGTAGCGGCCGTCGGTGGCCATGGCTTCGATGTCGCGGAGCCGGCCGAGGCTGCGCTGAATGGTCGCGAAGTTGGTCAGGAGGCCGCCGAGCCACCGTTCGTTGACGAAGTACATCCCGCAGCGCAGCGCTTCCTCGGCGATGACGTCCTTCGCCTGGCGCTTCGTGCCCACGAACAGGATGGTCCGGCCTTCGGCGGCCAGGCGGCTGACGAACTCTTCGGCATCACGGAACAACTTCAGGGTCTTGCCCAGATCCATGATGTAGATGCCGTTGCGCTCGCCGAAGATGTATTCCTTCATCTTCGGGTTCCACCGCTTCGTCTGGTGACCGAAATGTACTCCAGCCTCCAGCAGGTCCTTCAATGCGATCGCGACCAAAAAGCCTCCCTTACCGTTTACTGAACTGGAAGCGCTTGCGCGCTCCGGCCATACCGTACTTCTTGCGCTCTTTCGCGCGTGCATCCCGCGTGAGGAGCCCTTCGTTCTTGAGCGCCTTGCGGAGCTCGGCGTTGAATTCGACGAGCGCGCGGGCGATGCCCAGCCGGACCGCGCCGGCCTGTCCGGACACGCCGCCGCCGGCGACCGTCGCGAGGATGTCGAACTTGTCGCTGGTTTCCGTCAGCACGAGCGGCGTGCGAATCTGGGTCCGCAGCGCCTCGGTGGGGAAGAACGATTCGAACGCGCGGTGGTTGACGCTGATGGCCCCGGAGCCGGGACGGAGAAAGACGCGGGCGGCAGCCGTTTTCCGGCGGCCCGTTCCGTAGTACTGCGCTGCTGCTGGTGCCACGTTACGCGACCTCGAGCTTGGACGGTTTCTGTGCCGCGTGGGGATGGTCGGGACCGGCGTACACCTTCAGCTTGCGATACATCGCTTCGCCGAGCTTCGTCTTCGGGAGCATGCCGCGCACGGCCTCTTCGACGAGGCGCTCGGGCTTGCGCTGCCGCACGAGTCGCGCGCGCTCTTCCCGCAGACCGCCCTCGTATCCACTATGCTGGCGATAGATTTTTTGATCTTCTTTACGGCCCGTCAGCTTCACGGTCGCCGCGTTGATCACGATGACGTGGTCGCCTGTGTCGATGAACGGGGTGTAGGACGGCTTGTGCTTGCCCTGGAGCAGGCGCGATGCCTTGGTCGCAATGCGCCCGAGGACGCGGCCGTCGGCGTCAATCAGATGCCAGCGGACGCCGTTCGCGGCGTGCGACGCGCTGGCCATAAACGTAGACATTCCCAAAAACCCTTTCGCCGAAAGACCCGTTGTGAGGGGGTAAGCGTGGTACGGTCTGACAACGACAAACGCTGATGATACGAGCGTTTCCGGGCACTGTCAAGGCCAGGCTTCCGGTCGCCGATACGCAACAGGGAGGCGAAGCCGGCGGCCCTGATTGCAGATGGGCTCCTGGCCGCCACCCGAATTGTAATCCCTCGACGAAACTGTAATTCGACTGCAACGCCCCGAAAGTGTCCAGATCGCAATTCTGGTGATTTGCGGCGATTTTGCGCCGTATTCAGGGCGCCGGCATCTGGTATCGGCTTTGCGCATCAGCCGGCGCGTCCAGTCGAGTCACGAAAAGGAACAGGACATCACGTGTTTGGTCTGACCAAGAAGTCCAAGGCGGTCGTCGGCCTCGACATCGGCTCGAGCGCCGTCAAGGCGGTTGAGCTCAAGCCCGCCGGCAAAGGCTTCCGCGTCTCGGCGTTCGCCACCGAGCCGGTACCCGCGGACAGCATCGTCGACGGGGCCATCATCGACGGCGCCGCCGTCGCCGACGCGATCCGCCGCGTGTTCGAGAACAAGGCCTTCAAGGCGAAGGAAGTGGCCGCCTCGTTGTCGGGCAACGCCGTCATCGTCAAGAAGATCAGCCTGCCGGTCATGGCGGAATCCGAGCTTGCCGAATCCATCTACTGGGAAGCCGAGCAGTACATCCCATTCGATATCCAGGACGTGAACCTCGATTACCAGATCCTCGACCCGGGCACCGGACCCGATTCGAACGGCACGATGCACGTCCTCCTCGTCGCGGCGAAAAAGGAGAAAATCGCCGACTACACAAGCGTCATTGCGCAGGCCGGGCGCAATCCGGTCGTGATGGACGTGGACGCGTTCGCCTTGCAGAACGCGTACGAAGTGAACTACGGCCACGACCCGCAAACGATCGTCGTGCTGCTGAACGCTGGCGCGAGCGCGATCAACATCAATATCCTCACCGGGGATCAGTCGGTCTTCACCCGCGACATCTCGGTCGGCGGCAACGCCTACACCGAAGCGGTGCAGAAAGAGCTCAACCTGCCGTTCGAGAGCGCCGAACGCCTGAAGAAAGGCGAGCCGGTCGACGGAATTGCCTTTGCCGAAGTGCAGCCGGTGCTTCATGCGATGACTGAAAACGTCCTGCTCGAGATCCAGAAGACGTTCGACTTCTTCAAGGCGACGGCCGCCTCCGAACATATCGACAAGGTGCTGCTCAGCGGCGGCGCGTCGCGCGTGGATGGATTCATCAAAGCGCTCGAGGATCGGTTCGGCACATCTGTCGAACTGCTCGACCCGTTCCGGACGGTCGCGTTCGATGCCGCCAAGTTCGGCGTGGCGGATCCTGATGGGATCGTGCCGACCGCGGCCGTCGCCGTCGGGCTCGCGCTCAGAAGGGCGGGGCGATCGATGATTCGCATCAACCTCCTCGCCGTCGACCGCGAACGCACGAAGAAGAAGTCGACCTTTCTGACGGGCCAGAAAGTCACGATCGCCTGCTCGCTCGTGCTCGTGCTCGCGATCGTCGCGATCGGCTGGCGCTATCTCTCGCTCAACAGCGAATCGAAGCAGCTCGACATCGACATCGCGAACTCGCAGGAGGAAGCCACGCGGCTGCACGCGATCATCCTGCAGGTCCAGGAATTCGAGCAGCGGAAGGCCCAATTGCAGCAGCGCGTGGTGCTCATCGAGCAGTTGCGCAAAAGCCAGACGGGGCCCGTCCATATGCTCGACCAGATCAGCCGCTCGCTGCCGCCGTCGCTGTGGCTCACGTCGCTCAAGCAGGAGGACAACGCCATCACGATCGACGGTCGATGCACGTCGCTGACGGCGCTGTCCGATTTCGTCGCGAACCTCGAGGCCACCGGCTACTTCAAGAAGTCGGTGGAGATCCTCAGCAGCCAGCTGGAACCGCAGCTGACACCGGGGGCTCCGGACGTCGAGAAGTTCAGCGTGAAAGGCGTGTTCATCACGCCGGGCGATGCTGCGGCTGCATCGAAGACAGGCGTGAAACCGGCCGCTGTGAAGAACTGAAAACACGTAAAGCCCGTGTGTGGATACGACGATACGGCGAATAGGTAAATGGATATAAGTCTCACAAAACTGCCCTGGTATGGACAGGTTGGCGCATTCGTGCTGCTCGCGGCCTGCGGCGTCGGGGCGTTCGTCTACTACTACGAGATGCCGACGCGCGAGGACTTCAAGGCGCGCCAGAATCAGCTCGCCGGATTGCGCAAGGACATCTCGATGGGTGTCGCCACCGCCAGGAAGTTGCCGGAGTTTCGCAGCCAGGTGGGCGACCTCCAGGGCCGGCTCGACAACCTGAAAGCGGTGCTGCCGGAGGAGAAGGACGCGGCGGACCTCCTGCGCCGCATGCAGACAGTTGCGACGCAGTCCAACCTGACGATCAAGAGCTTTCGGCCGGCGCCCGTCGTGACCAAGCAGCTGCACGCGGAATGGCCGATCAGTCTCGAGCTCGACGGCACGTATCACAACCTCGCGCTCTTCTTCGATCGCGTGGGCAAGTTCACGCGCATCGTCAACATCAGCGCGCTCGAGGTGAAGGGCAAGGACAAGCCCGTCGCCAACTCTTCGATCACGGCGACGTGCGTGGCCACCACGTTCGTGCTGCTCGACAAGCCCAGCGCCCCCAAGCCCGGCGCAAAACCGGCGGCCGGCGCCCCGAAGGGGACCTAGTCATGCACGCCACAGGGTTCGCAATCCTCGTGCTGCTGTCCGGCACGCCCGACGTGCCGGCGCCCCCGCCGCAAGCCGCGTCGCCGGCGGCGCCCACGCCCGGGGCGGCCACGTCCGGTGCGCCCGCCGCGCCGACTGCGGCCGCGCCCGCCGCTCAAGCGGAGAAGCCTCCGGTCGTCCCGGAGAACTACACGTACGACGCGGGCGGCCGGCGGGATCCGTTCCTGAATCTGCTCGGCTCCGGCACCGATCCGCGTCCGGCGTCGAGGAAGGGCGAAGGACCGGCGGGCATGACCGTCGCCGAGATTTCCGTGCGGGGCGTGATGCAGAGCAAGAGCGGCCTGATCGCGATGGTGCAGGGGCCGGACAACAAGACATACATCGTGCATCCTGGAGACAAATTGGCCGACGGATCGATCAAATCGATTAATGCGCAGGGTCTAGTGATTGAACAAGCCGTCAACGATCCGCTCTCGGTCGTAAAACAGCGAGAAGTGCGAAAGCTGTTGCGAGGGCTCGAGGACTCCAAGTGAACGTGATAAAGGGCAGTGCCCTCGTGCTAGCCGTCGTGTTGACGGGTACGCTCGTGACGGCGTCGAGTCCGGAGAGCAATTCCGGCGCGACGACGGCCCCGGCGATCCGTCTGAAGACCATCAGCTCGCGTGTGACCAGCAAGGGAACGTCGCTCGTCATCGAGGCGACCGAGCCCGTGCCGTACGTGGCGACGCGACCGGATCCGTTGACGATCCTCATCGACTTCCGCAATGTCGCGGCGGGTGCCGTGACCAGCACCGTCGAGGGCGACGCGAAGAGCGCGATCGCCGCGGTGGCCGTGGAGAACGTCGAGGCCGACGCGGGCGTCGCGAACCCGCGCATTCGGGTGACGCTGTCAGAGCCCGTCGCCTACCGCGCACGCGCCAACCGGAACACGGTCGTCATCGAGTTCGACAAGGCGGCGGACAAGGCCGTGGACAAAGACAAGAAGGGCAAGACCCCGCCGTACGTGCTGCCGCCCTCGACCCGGGCGGCCGCCGGAAACGTCGCCCAGGGAGGGTTGCTCGCGCGAGTGGACTCGACCGCCGTCGATCCCATTGCGGCGCTGGGACTCGACAACCCGGCAGCGGGTGGCCGTCCGCCAGTCGTCCCGATCAAGGCTGTATCGCTCAAGGCCGCTCCGGCCGCCGCCCAGGCGCCGGTCCAGCCGCCGCCAGCCGATCAGCCCCTGCCCGGCGCTGCCCGCGGCAACGAACGCCGGTTCACCGGAAATCCCGTCAGCCTCGACTTCCAGGGCGCCGATCTCCGGGCGGTGCTCCGCACCTTCTCCGAGATCAGCGGGCTCAACGTCGTGATCGATCCGGCGGTGACCGGTTCGGTGGACGTGGCGTTGCGCGACGTGCCCTGGGATCAGGCGCTCGACATCATCCTCCGCGCCAACAAGCTGGGCTACCTCGTGGACGGCACCATCGTCCGCATCGCGCCGCTCTCGGTGTTGTCGGACGAAGAATCGCAGCGTCGCAAATTGACCGACGAACAGGCGCTGGCAGGCGAGCTTCGCGTCTTGACCAAGACACTCAGCTACGCGAAGGCCGAGGAACTGACGCCCCTCCTCACCAAGAGCGCGCTCTCGCCGCGCGGCACGGTGAACTTCGATGTCCGGACGAACACGCTGATCATCACGGATCTTCCTGACAGGCTGACGACCGCCACCGACTTGATCAACACGCTCGACAGGGCGCAGCCGCAGGTCGAGATCGAGGCGCGCATCGTCCAGGTGAACAAGAACTTCGAGCGGCGGCTCGGCGTCCAGTGGGGCTTCAACGGCCGGGTGGATCCGGCCCTCGGCAACACCACGCCGCTCGCGTTCCCCAACAGCGGCGCCATCAACGGGGCGACCGGTGGAGTCACCGGCGCCCCTGGTGGCTCGGCGACGGCTGTCAACCTTCCGGTGGGCGGCGCCACGAGCGGCGTCGGCCTCCACCTCGGCTCGGTGAACGGCTCGTTCAACCTGGACGTCGCGCTCACGGCGCTCGAGACCACGGGCAACGGCCGCGTGCTTTCGACGCCCCGCGTGTCGACGCAGAACAACGTCGAAGCCGAAATCAAGCAGGGCACACAGATTCCGATTCAGACGGTCGCGAACAACACCGTGACCGTCCAGTTCAAGGATGCGGCGCTGGTACTCAAGGTCACGCCGCAGATCACGGCGGCGAACACTGTCATCATGAAGATCTCGCTCGAGAACGGCCAGGCCGATTTCACGAAGGCCGTCAACGGGATTCCCCCGATCAACACCCAGAGCGCGAACACGTCGGTGCTCGTCAACGACGGGCAGACGACGGTGATCGGCGGGATCTACCTGAGCACCGAGCAGTACCAGACGGATCGCACGCCGGGTCTCGGCATGATTCCGCTGCTCGGCTGGCTGTTCAAGCGCGACACCGCGCTTGACAACAGCACCGAGCTCCTGATCTTCATCACGCCCCGGATTACCAAGAGCTAGAGGTTATGACGCGTATGCGCAATTTCAGTCGAGTGTTCGTGGCGGCCGCCGTGGCGCTGGCCGGGACGTCGTGCGGCGACGTCGTGCGCACCGGGCGCGCGCCGGTATTTCTCGTCATCGATTCGCTGGCTGCCGCCAAAGGCGATGACGATCAGAAGTTCTCCAGCTTTCTGCTGTCGGACGTGATCACGAACGTCACCACGCCGGCGCCATGCACGACCGAAGCGCCGTGCCCCACGATCTTCAACGATCCCGGGCAGGCGACGCTGAGGCTCGCCGCCAAGGACATCGTCGGAGCGGCGACGCCCACGACCAACAACGAAGTGACGGTCACCCGCGTTCACGTCAAGTACAGGCGCGCCGACGGACGAAACATCCAGGGCACGGACGTGCCCTACGAGTTCGATGGGGCCGCTACGGCGACGGTGCCGGCGACCGGCACCGTGACGATGGGATTTCAGCTGGTCCGCCATACGGCCAAAGAGGAAGCGCCGCTGGTGCAGCTCAAGACGAATGGCGTCATCATCACGACGATTGCCGAGGTGACGCTCTACGGGCGCGACCGGGTGGGCAACGACATCACTGCCACCGGAACTATCGAAATCGACTTCGGCAACTTCGGGGATAAATAGACGACCATGGGAAAGCTCATTCGCAGGTTGATGATCGGGGCACTCGTGCTGAGCGCCGCGTGCACCACGAGCCAGCAGACAGTGCCGCCGCTCGCGGGCCCGTCCGAGTTCGCCTTGTCGCTGCGGGTGACCGCAACCCCCGACAGTGTCAGCCAGGACGGCGCCTCGCAGTCGTCCATCGTGGTCAACGCGTTCGACCCGAATGGGAAGGGCATCTCCGGCCTCGCGCTGCGAATGGATATGGCCGTCAACGGTGCGTTGCAGGACTACGGCACGCTGTCTGCCCGAACGATCGTCACAGGCACCGATGGCCGCGCCGCCACGGTGTACACGGCGCCGGTGCCGCCGCCTGCGGCGGCGGGAGGGTCGCCGACCGTGGTGACTATCGTCGCCACCCCCACGGGCAGCAACTTCGAGACCGTCAATCCACAGATTGCGTCCATCCGGCTCGTTCCGCCGGGTGTCATCCTCCCGCCCGCGAACACCCCGACAGCCAGATTCACGTTCTCGTCGCCGGTCAACGTCGGTTCGGCGGTGCTGTTCGACGGGTCCAGCAGCTGCGCGCGCGGCCTTGATGCGGGTGGCGTCTGCCTCGCGCCGTCCAGCGCCGGTGCGACGATTACCAGCTACGCCTGGTCGTTCGGCGACGGCAGCAGCGCAAGCGGACAGACGGCGTCGCACAGGTTCACGTCGATCGGCGCGTTCACCGTCACGTTGACAGTGACGAACGATCGCGGCGTGCAGGGCTCCTCAGCGCAGGTGGTGTCGACGACGCTGGCGGACGCACCGTCCGGCGACCTCACGACGTCGCCGAGCAGTCCCGTTGCCGGCGATACGGTGCTGTTCAATGCCGACGCCATCCAGGCCGCTGCCGGTCACTCGATCGTGCAGTACAGCTGGGACTTCGGCGACCCGGCCGCAACCGCCGCCAACAACACCGCGTCGACCTCGCGCGCGTCGCACGTCTACAGTGCGGTCGGTTCCTACAACGTGCTGCTATCTGTGCTGGACGATACGGGTCAGCACAAGACGTTCACGAAGACCGTGGCGGTCACGGCGGGCCAGCCGAAAGCGTCGTTTACGTTCGCGAACACCGGCGCTCTCACAGTGACGGTGGATGGAAACGGGTCGTCGGCCGCCGGGACGTCGCTCATCTCCAACTACGCCTGGACGTGGGGCGACGGCAGTTCGAGTGCGGGCACGGCGGCAATCGTTTCGCATGTCTACGCGGCGAATGGTCCGAAACAGGTTACGCTCACCGTTACGGACACGCTGGGCAGGGTGGGTACAATCACCCAGACTGTGACCGTGCCGTGATCGCCAACTGAGCATGTCCGTCAATCAGCGGCTGGAAGATCTTCGACGGCGGGTCCAACAGGACCCGTCGTCGATTGCCTTCGCCCAGCTCGCCGAGGAATACCGCCGCGCGGGGCAGCTCCAGGAATCCGTGGACGTCTGTCGCGCCGGCCTCGCCCTCCACCCCGGATACCTCTCAGCCCGCGTGACGCTCGGGCGCGCGCTCCTCAATCTGCAGGAGCTCGACGCAGGGCAGCAGGAGCTCGAGCGCGTGCTGAAGAGCGCGCCGGAGAACCTGGCCGCTATCCGCGGCCTCGCGGAAATTCACCACCGGCGCGGCTCGTTGGCCGAAGCGCTGGCGCAGTATCGCGCGGCGCTCGCGCTGGCGCGCAACGATCCCGATCTGGAACAGACGGTCGCAGATCTCGCGGCTCAGGTCGAGCCGGTCGAGCCCGTTTTCGACGAAGAGCCGACGTCCGAGCCGGCGGTTGCGGTCGAGCCTGTCCCCATGCGGGCCGTGCGCATCGTCGCCGCGCTCGAGCTGTGGCTCCAGGCGGCCTATGCCTCGCGCGTCGAGCGCCACGCTTAGACGCCGGCACCAGCTGGTTCGCGAGGCTGCCGCGCGACATCATGTCGACGCGCTGGTCGTCACCACGCGTTCCAACATCCTGTATCTGACGAACTTCACCGGCAGCGCCGCCGCGGTCGTCGTGGCGCAGGATAAAGCCCACTTCATCACGGATTTTCGGTACGTCACGGCACTCGACGCCTTGCAGAAGTCGCCGCAGGCCTGTCCCGATCTCGAGTTGTCGGTGGTCGAGGGAACGTACGACGCGACGTTGATTCGTGTGATTCGCGCGCTCGGCATCGGCCGGCTGGGATTCGAGGCGTCGAATGTCACGGTCAGCCGCCATTCACTGCTCGCCGCGGCGTTTTCGGATGCGTCCCGCACGGGACCTGCTCTCGTCCCCACCGATCAACTGGTCGAGCGCATTCGCGTGCGCAAGGACGACGACGAAATCGGCACGCTCCGCGAAGCGGCCGAGCTGTTGTCGGAGGTCGCGCGGGGCGTCTTCGAGGAGATTTCGCGGGGACGGACCGAGCGGGACATCGCGCTCGCGATCGACAACCGGATCCGCCGTGGGGGATTTGAACGGCCGGCCTTCGACACCATCGTCGCCAGCGGTCCGCGCGCGGCGCTGCCGCACGCCACGCCGAGCGAGCGAAGATTAGACGAAAATGACCTCGTGGTGCTGGACTTCGGGGGGGTCTACGACTCATACTGCGTGGACCTTACCCGGACGGTTTCGGTCGGCCGGGCGGGGGAGCGGGCCCGGGAAGTCTACGCCGCGGTCCTCGAAGCGCACGATCGGGCGATCCGAACGGTTCGGCCCGGTCGGTCACGGTTCGCGGTCGATGCGGCGGCCCGGGACTGGCTGACTACATGCGGTCTCGGCGCGGCGTTCGGTCATGGCACGGGACACGGCCTCGGCCTCGATATCCACGAGGACCCGCGCATTACCCGGCCGGCCAGCGAGGCGCCCGGAGGTGATGCGGGTGGCGTCGTCGATGTCGACCAGGCTCTCACGCCCGGCATGGTGTTCACGATCGAGCCCGGCGCGTATCTCCCCGGATGGGGCGGCGTTCGAATCGAAGACGACGTGCTGGTCACGGAACACGGCGTCGATGTGCTCACGAGCGTGACGACGGACCTATTGGAACTGTGAATCTCGACGACGTCAGGGAAATCCTCGCGCTGATGCGCGACAACGGGCTTTCGGAGTTCGAGATCGAACGGGAGGGCCTGCGGCTGCGGCTCCGGAAGGAACCAGTGGTGACGGTCGCAGCGGCCCCGGCCCTTTCTGCCGGGACCGCGCCGATGGTCGCGGCCGCCTCGCCCGCGGCGGCAGATACCGGCGGCGCGGCTCCTGGCGCACAGGCACAGCCCGCGCCGGGTCCCCAGGCGGCCGATGAAATCGAGCTGGCCGTCGTGAAGTCGCCAATCGTGGGCACGTTCTATCGGTCGTCTGAGCCGTCGGCGCCCGCCTTCGTCGAGATTGGCGCGAAGGTGAAGAAGGGCCAGGTGCTCTGCATCATCGAAGCGATGAAGCTGATGAACGAAATCGACTCGGAGTACGACGGTGAGATCGTGAACGTTTACGTCGAAAACGGGCAGCCCGTGCAATACGGCGAGCGTCTGTTCGCCATCAGAACCGCGTAATACCCATGTTCAAGAAAATTCTCATCGCGAATCGCGGCGAAGTTGCACTGCGCGTGATTTTCGCGTGCCGGGAGCTCGGCATCAAGACGGTGGCTGTCTACTCCGAGGCGGACGAGAACTCCCTCCACGTGCGCTTTGCGGACGAGGACGTGTGCATCGGGCCCGCGCGCAGCGCGGACAGCTACCTGAACGTGCCGGCGGTGATCAGCGCCGCCGAGATCACCGGCGCCGACGCGATTCACCCGGGCTACGGGTTCCTCTCGGAGAGCGCGTATCTCGCGGAAGTGTGCGCCGCCTGCCACATCAAGTTCATCGGTCCCGACCCGCAGGTCATCCGGCTGATGGCCGACAAGGCCCGCGCGCGGCGCGTGATGCGGAAGGCCGGCGTGCCTATCCTGCCCGGCAGCGAGGGCCCGATCGAGAGCGAGGACAAGGCGCTCAAGATCGCGAAGGAGATCGGCTACCCGGTCATCATCAAGGCCACGGCCGGCGGCGGCGGCCGCGGCATGCGCGTTGTCACGATGCCGTCGGACCTGCCGCACGCGTTCAAGACCGCGCAGCGCGAGGCTGAGGCGGCGTTCGGCGTCGGCGACGTGTATCTCGAGAAGTACGTCGAATCGCCGCGCCATATCGAGTTTCAGATCCTGGGCGATCAGCACGGCGCCGTCGTGCACCTCGGCGAGCGCGAGTGCTCGATTCAGCGCCGGCACCAGAAGCTCGTGGAGGAGTCGCCGTCGCCGGCGCTCAGCGAGAAGGTGCGCCGCAAGATGGGCGCGGTGGTGATCGATGCGGCCAAGGCCGTGAAGTACACGAACGCGGGCACGTTCGAGTTCCTGATGGACAAGGACGGCCGGTTCTACTTCATGGAGGCCAACACGCGCCTGCAGGTCGAGCATCCTGTCACCGAGATGGTCACCGGCATTGACATCGTGAAGGAACAGATTCGGATCGCGGCGGGCGGGCGGCTGTCCTTCAAGCAGAGCGAGGTTACGTTCACCGGCCACTCGATCGAGTGCCGCATCAACGCCGAAGACCCCGACACCTTCGTGCCCTCGCCGGGAGTCATCCACGTCTTCAGCGTGCCCGGGGGGCCGGGCGTGCGCGTCGAGACCTTCGCGCACTCGGAGTGCACCATCTCGCCGTACTACGATTCGATGATCGCGAAGATCATCGTTCACGGCCGCGATCGGCAGGAAGCCATCGCGCGGATGCGGCGGACGCTCGAAATGACGGTGATCGAAGGCATCAAGACCAACATCCCGATGCACTTGAAGATCCTGGCCGAGGCCGATTTCGCCGCGGGCCGGCTCAGCACGTCCTTCATGGAGCGCTTTCTGAACCGCACTCCGCAGGGCCGCCTCGCCGAGGCGGTTTAGGGCGACCGGCGGCTGCGAGCCCGCCACGAGCCACGAGTCACCAGCCACGTTGTCTTCGCCGCTCTACGCCGTCCTCGACACCGAGGTGGCCGCCCGCGCGGGTTGGACACTTCCGGATCTCGCGGAGGCGTTCGTCGCCGGCGGCGCACGCGTGCTCCAGCTCCGCGCGAAAACGACTGCTGGCGGCGAACTCCTCGAGCTGGCCACGCGCATCCAGGCCATTGCCTCGTCGGCCGGCGCCGTTCTGGTCGTCAACGACCGTGCGGACGTGGCGCGGCTCTCGGGTGCCGGTGGCGTCCACGTCGGGCAGGACGATCTGTCGCCGGCGGCCGTTCGCACGATCGTCGGCTCGGACGCCGTGGTCGGGTTCTCGACGCACACCCCCGAACAAATCGACGCCGCGATCCGCGAGCCCGTGACCTACATCGCGATTGGTCCCGTGTTCGGCACCGCGACGAAGGACACCGGATACACCGCCGTCGGTCTCGAGAAGGTCCGGTACGCCGCGGCGGCGCTGTCGCGCGCGGCCGTGTCAGCCGGCAGTCCTCCGCGCGGACTCGTGGCGATCGGCGGCATCACGATCGACCGCGCCGCGGACGTCATCCGTGCCGGCGCCAGCTCGGTGGCGGTCATCTCCGATCTGCTCGCCACCGGCGATCCACGCGCGCGGGTCCGCGAGTATCTCGACCGGTTGGCGCCGGTTGGCAGGGTATAATCCGGGGAATTTTGATGAGACATCAACTGTTCGCCACCAAGCCGCTCCGGCAGTTGCTCGACGAGATGGCCGGCGAGAATCGGCTCCGCCGCGTGCTCGGTCCCGTCCAGCTGACCAGCCTGGGCGTCGGCGCGATCATCGGCGCGGGCATTTTCGTCGCGACCGGCGCGGCCGCGCGCAATGTCGCGGGACCGGCGCTGATGCTGTCGTACGTCGTGGCGGGCGTGACCTGCATTTTCGCCGCGCTGTGTTACGCGGAGTTCGCGTCGATGGTTCCCGTGGCCGGCTCCGCGTACACCTACGCGTACGCGACGCTCGGCGAACTCTTTGCGTGGATCATCGGCTGGGATCTCATCCTCGAGTACGCGGTGGGCTCGGCGACCGTTGCGAACGGCTGGTCCGGGTATTTCCAGAGCGTGCTCGCGAAATTCGGCGTCCAGCTGCCGGCGGCGCTGGCGGGTCCGCCGATCGTCTACAACACGGCGGGAGAGTTCGTGCACACCGCCGGGGTCGTCAATCTTCCGGCCGTCGTGATCGTCGCCATCGTCACAGCGGTGCTGGTGAAGGGCATCCAGGAAAGCGCGGGCTTCAATACCACGATGGTGTTCCTGAAGCTCGCCGCGGTGTTCTTCGTCATCCTGGTGGGCGCCTTCTACATCAACCCCGCCAACTGGTCGCCGTTCGCTCCCTACGGCATGTCAGGCCTGAGCTTCTTCGGACGTCCCTTGATGGGTCAGGTCAACGCGGGCGGTCAGCCGGTGGGCATGCTGGCCGGCGCGGCGATCATCTTTTTCGCGTACATCGGGTTCGACTCGGTGTCCACGCACGCGGAAGAAGCGAAGAACCCCACGCGGGACGTGCCCATCGGGATCATCGCCTCGCTGCTCATCTGCACCATCCTTTATATTGCCGTCGTCGCCGTGCTCACCGGGATGGTGCGCTACGACAGCCTGAGCGTGGACGCGGGCGTTTCGGACGCCTTCAAGCAGGCAGGCCTGCCGTGGGCCGAGTTCATCATCGCCGCTGCCGGCGTGGCAGGCATCACATCCGTGCTGCTCGTGCTGATGCTGTCCGCGCCGCGTGTGTTCCTCGCGATGGCACGCGACGGCATGGTGCCGCCCCATTTCTTCGGCGATGTGCACCCCAGGTTCCGGACACCGTGGAAATCCACGATTCTGATTGGCACCTTCGTGGCGACGATGACTGGCTTCCTGCCCATCGATGCGCTGCTGCACCTCGCCAACATCGGCACGCTGTTCGCGTTCCTGATTGTCTGCGCCGCCGTGCTCATCATGCGCCGCACCAATCCCGACGCGAAGAGGCCGTTCCGCGCGCCGTTCTATCCGGCTGTTCCGATTCTGGGGATCGCTTCCTGTCTCATGTTGATGTTCTCGCTGCCGGTCGCCAACTGGTACCGGCTCATCGCGTGGATGGCGCTCGGTCTCGTCATCTACTTCTCGTACGGATACAAGCGCAGCGCGCTGGCCGCGCAGACGCGCGCCGCTGTCGCCGGAGGGAACCGTCGCGCCTGATCGGCGGGGCAAATCCCGGGAGGGCGACCGAGCGTTGCGGGCGCAGGGCCCGGGCTTTGCCATCGCCATGCTGGCGCTCGTGGTGCTCGGCGGCGCGCTCGGGTATCACTGGATCGAAGGCTGGAGCTTCGGCCGCGCGCTGTACCGGACGGTGCTCGCGATTACGACCGTGGAATCGCCGGCCGCCTCGACGCTCGCCGGCCAGGTCTTCACGGTGGTGCTGCTCGTCGCCGGCGTGAGCGGCGCGCTGTATTCGTTTACCCTGATTGCGACGGTGGTGGTCGAGGGCGGGTTACCCAAACGGTTCGACCAGCGTCGCCGCGCGCATATGCTCGATTCACTCCACGATCACTTCGTCCTCTGCGGATACGGCCGTATCGGCCGCATTGTCGCGCAGCAACTGCTGCGGCAGGCGGTGCCGTTCGTCGTGGTGGACCGGGACCACGCGCGCATCGATCAGGCGACAGCCGACGGCGCGCTGACACTGCAGGGGGATGCGAGCGATGAAGAGCTCCTGACACGGGCGGGCATCGCGCGGGCGCGAGGGCTGATCGCCGTCGTCGGCACGGATGCGGAGAACGTCTACGCCGTGCTGAGCGCGCGTGTGCTGCGGCCGGATCTGTTCATCGTCGGCCGCGCCGCGACAGAGGATGCCGGGGTGAAGTTGAAGCGTGCCGGCGCCAACCGCGTCGTGTCCCCGTACGACATCGGCGGGCTGCAGATCGCGCAGACGGCGCTCCGGCCGGCGGTCGTGGATTTCGTGGAGCTGGCGACGAGCGCGGACAGCCTCGATCTCGCGATGGAGCAGGTCACGATCGGCGAGAAGTCCGGGCTGGTGAACCGATCGATCCTCGACGCGAACCTGCGCCAGCGTTTCGGCGTGATCGTCGTCGGCATTCAGCGCAGCGATCTGCGCATGGCATTCAATCCCGAACCGGAAACGATTATCGGCGGCGGCGACAAGCTCGTGGTCCTCGGCCGGCCCGAATCGCTCAGAAGGCTGGAAACGGAGGCTGGAGGACATGGCGGCACGACGGCTTGACGGCGTCGCGGTAGCGGCGGAAATTCGCGCGGAGGTGGCCCCGGCGGTCGCGGCGTTCACGGCGAAGATGGGACGGCCACCCGGGCTGGGCATCATCCTCGTGGGGAACGACCCCGCGTCGGAGGTATACGTCGGCAGCAAACTGAAATCGGCCGGGGAGGCCGGCCTGCGCGCTGACCTTCAGCGGCTGCCGGCGGCCGCGTCGCTGGCCGATCTGATGGCCGTCGTGGATCGCCTGAACCGCAGCGAGGTCCACGACGGCATCCTCGTGCAGTCTCCGCTGCCCGAGGCAATGGGGGCGGACGCCGAACGCCAGGTGTTCGACGCGGTCCGCGCTGACAAGGACGTGGACGGGTTCCATCCAATCAACGTCGGCCGGCTCGTACAGAACCGCGCGTCGCTGGTGGCCTGCACGCCGTCCGGCGTCATCGAACTGCTGGAGCGATCGCAGATCCGCATCGCGGGCACACGGGCGGTTGTGATCGGGCGCAGCGACATCGTCGGCAAGCCGATGGCGCTGCTGTTGCTCCACCGTCACGCGACGGTCACGATTTGCCACTCCAAAACGCCGAATCTTCCCCAGGTCGCCGCGGAGGCAGACATCCTCGTTGCGGCGATCGGGCGGCCGGGCTTTGTGACGCCCGACTTCGTGAAACCGGGCGCGACGGTCGTCGACGTGGGGACGACGCCGGTGAGCGACCGCGCCGTGGTCGAGCGCCTCTTCGAGCCCGGGTCGAAACGCCTCGAGGCGTTCGCGAAGCGCGGCCAGCTCGTCGTCGGCGACGTGCATCCGAACGTCGCTGAAGTCGCGGGGGCGCTCTCACCAGTTCCCGGCGGCGTCGGACCGCTCACGATCGCGCTGCTGTTGAAGAACACGCTGCTCGCCGCACAGGTACGCGCCGGGCAAGGACCGACGTAGCGTCCGGCTGCAGCAACGGACGGACACAGATCGACGATGCTGAAAATTGCGCTGACCGGCGGGATCGCGACGGGCAAGAGTCACGTGCTCGAAGGGCTTCGCCGGCGAGGAGTGCCTTGTCTCGATGCAGACGCGCTGGCGCACGGTGTCGAGGCGGCCGGCACCGAGGCCACACGGGCGATTGCGGCGCGCTTCGGCGACGGCGTGCTCGCGAGGGACGGCTCCGTCGATCGGACGAAGCTCGGACCGATCGTCTTCGCGGACAGCGCCGCGCGCAGCGACCTGGAGGCGATCGTCCATCCGGCGGTCTACCGCGCGATCAGGGCCGGGCTCCGTGCGTTCGAGTTGACCGGGAACCCGCAGCTCGCCGTCGTGGACGTCCCCCTGCTGTTCGAGAGCGGCCGGGCGTCCGATTTCGACAGCGTGATTGCGACGGTCTGCAAGCCGGACATCCAGCTGACCAGGCTCATGGCGCGGGGGATGAACGAAGAAGCGGCACGCCAACGCCTGGCCGCGCAGCTGCCCGCCGCAGAAAAGGCGACGCGCGCCAGTCACGTCATCGACACGAGCGGCACGTTCGAAGAGACCGACGCTCAAGTCGACAAGATCCTGTACGCCCTCGGGTTTTTCCCATCGAAGTAGTGCCTGCACTACTTCTGAGAGCGCATGAAGCGGAGTGACGCCAGGCCGGCCAGCGCGAAGATGATCCAGCCGGCCGTCAAACCGGTCGGCGAGAAGGCGATCGACACTCGGCCGGCAGTCCGGGCGGGAACAGTGACCGCAATGTTCCTGTACTTTGATTCGGTCGTGACCTCGCCGATGGTGCTCCGCCACCCATGCGCGTAGTTCTGGTTGACGAAGACGTGCGAGGGCTTCGGTCCGCCCGCGATATCCACGTCGATCCGATTCGGCCTGAATATAGAGTCAATCACGCGCACGCCGCTGTCCGCGAAGACGATCGGCTGATAGGCGTTCGCGAGCTGTACCAGCTTGAGCGGTTCATAGCAGTTGAACGTCGAACGGTTGGCCATCAGCGCCCGCAGCATCGGCGCGTCCTGCTTGTAGGGGTCAATGACCGTGTCCGTGACTGGCGCCGGCGGCCGCCGCAGCCACTCGAAGCCGCTGTCGAGCGGGCGTTGATCGAAGATCCCGCTGAAATGTGACCCGTTCCTCCAGATCAGATCCGCGCACGCGATCGCGCAGAGCGCCGCCACGATAATGCGTCCGCCGCGGCTGCGCATGTTGTCGAGCGACAGTTCGTGAAGCGCCCATCCAACGAGCGTCGCGCCAAAGAGGACGAAGCCGATCGTGAAGCGGCTCGGCAGGCGGTATTTCGAGAGGAACGGAACCACGCGCGCCAGTGACGCCGGGGCGAACGGGCTGAACTCGCCGAGCGAAAACGCGAAGAAAAGCGCGGCGGCGACGGCGAGTGACACGCCGAGCCAGCGCGTCGGCAACGGCCTCGTTGAGAAGAACACCCAGAGCAACGCCGCGACGATCAGCAACGCCGCCGGAAGCCCGATGTAGTTCCCGTACTCCTGCCAGGGGTACACCTGGTCCGGAAAGTGCGTCCGGCGATTCTGTGACGGATCGACGTAGGCATGGCCGACTATTTCGGCCGTCATGGCGTCGGGTAGCCCCAGCGCCCGATCGTCCTGAAACCGATCGCTGCCGATGTAGGTGAGGACGGGGACGAGTTTCGGCGCGGCGTAGGCGAATCCGGCCACGCCGCACACGAGCGCAACGAGGACGGGTTGCCACCGGCGCTTCACCACGGCGGCTGTCAGGGCAATAGTGCCAATGCCGATGACCGCCATGGGAATGATGTGCAGACCGCCGTTGACGATCGTCAGCCCCAGCACGCCTCCCGCGAACAGCCCGTCGCGGACGCCGCCGCCGGACATCGCGCGGCACAGCCAGTACAACAGCAGCGGCAGAAAGAACGCGGGCAGAAAGACGGCGTGCCCTTCTGCGACGTGAAGGGCAAGCGCGCCGGAGGCGACGAACACGCAGGCCAGATAGGAGGCGAGGGGCAAAAAGCGCACGCCCGCGACCTGGCGCAGGAGCAGGTGCATCCCCACGAATCCAATCCAGTAGTGAACGACGATGTTCACCTTCATCGCGAGTGGGAGGGAGAAGACGAGCGCCAGCGGATACGCCGGGCTGAGCAGCGGGACCTGCGGGTTCTGCCACAGCACGTTGCCGCCGCAGTACCACGGGTTCCAGAACGGCCATTGGCCGTACTCGATGACGCTCTTGAGGACCGACGCGTAGTAGAAGAGGTGCTGATCCCAGTCGTAGTGACCGACGCCATTCGGATGCACGAACAGGGGCGCGCACATCAGCACGCTCAGACCGGCGGAAATCCCGCAGACCAGAGCGGTTTGCCTCGACACGGCGGCTTACGCTTCGACTTCCGTCGTGTCCTGCGCCGGCGCGATGCGCTCTTCCACGAACGTGTTCCAGTCGTGGCAGTGCGGGCACTGCCACAGGAGCTCGGTGCTCCGGTAGCGGCACCGCATGCAGACGTGAGGGTCGAGGTAGAAGACGGCGTGTTCGGTCAGCTCGCTGTAGCGGTTGACGAGAGGGGGCGGATAGCGCAGCTGGCCGAGGGAGTGCCAGATGGCCTGATGAATCCCCAGCGCGTGCGGGTTCTGCACGAGCGCGGAGAAGAGCAGGTCGAGTGCGTCGTGCGGACGGCCGCTGCTGGCGAGATGGCGCGAGAGGGCGAGCCGCGCGCGCCAGTCCTGCGGGTTCTCATCGATGAGACGCCGACAGAGGTGTGCGAAGCGATCCGGCGTGCCGTTGCGGACCGCGAGCGATTCGAGACGCCCGAAGGCCAGATACGCACGGTCGGGAGCGACCGCGATCACCCGTTCCCAGGTGGTGCCGGCTTCCTGATCCTTACCCTGTGCGAGTTTCACGTCGCCGAGGTTGAGATACGCGGGCACGGCGCGGCCGTCGAGCTCGATGGCGCCCTCGAACCGCCGGATCGCTTCCGGATAGTCTTTGCGCCGCATCGCTTCGAGGCCGATTTCGTTTTCGAGGAAGGCGAGAATCGCCTGGTTCTTCGAGCCGCTGTCGACGTCGGTCAGCTTCGACAGCCGCTGCCGCGTGTCGTACGCGTCGGTCCACTGGTGCTGCTCCTCGTGGAGCTTCTGGAGGTTGACGAGCGCGTAGCTGTTCGTCGAGTCGAGCCGGAGCACCTCGTTGAACGCCTCGAGCGCTCGATCGACGAAGCCCCCGCGCTTGTAGTCGAGGCCCAGGCACAGCAGCACGTAGGCGTGCTCCAGTCTCGTCAGATTCGGGCGCTGCAGCAGGCCCTGATGCACGGTGATGGCCTTGCCGACCTGGCCTTTTTCCCGGTACAGGTTCCCCAGAATCATGTGCACTTCGAGCGCGTCGGCGTCGAGGCTCGCAGCCCGCGCCAGCTCTTCGATCGCCATATCGATCTGGTTGCCGCCGAGAAAACTCAACCCGAGAATGTAGTGCGACGACTGTCGCGCGCGGCGCCGGTCGATCCACTTGCCGTCCTTCAGCTTGTAGCGCTCCCACGCCTTGCCGACCGTCAATCCGGCCAGCAGCGCGATCAGCGCAGCGAGCAGCGGTGCGTAGGCGGACAGGGCCGTCATCTTCCCGAGTGCCCCTCGGTTTCGTAGGCCGCCACGATTGAATCCCAGATGCCCCGGGCCCGCAGGATGAGCTCGATGACCTCGCGTACGGCGCCGGCGCCGCCGGCGCACGTGCTGACGAAGTCCACGCGCGACCGCACTTCCGCCGTCGCATCGCCCGGCGCCGACGATAGTCCAACCCGCCCGAGAACCGCCAGATCGACGATGTCGTCGCCCATGTAGGCCACCTGGTCGTCGGTCAGCACCATGTCGCCCACGATCTGATCGTAGGTGTCGGCCTTGCTGGTCACGCCCTGGTGCACCAGCGTGATGCCGAGCTGCGCCGCCCGCTGCAGCGTCGAGGGCGAGTGCCGCGCCGACAGCAGACCCACAGTCAGGCCCGATCGCTGCGCCCACACCATCGCGATACCGTCCCGGATGTGGAAGCGCTTGCTCTCGGTGCCGTCGCCGTGGATGAGGACCGCGCCGTCCGTCATCACGCCGTCCACGTCGAACAGCAGGAGTTTGATTTTTGCGGCCTTGGCCGTTAAGGGTTCAGTGTTCACAGATCAGAACAGCTCCGTGCGCCACAGGTTGTGCACGTGGACGACGCCGACGACGCGGCGCGGTTCGCCGTCGACGACGACGATGGACGTGATCTTGCGCTGTTCCATGATGTTGAGCGCTTCGGCCGCCAGTGTCGCGGGCGCGATTGCCACCGGGCCGCGTGTCATGACGTCCGCGGCGGTCAGGGCGCGGATGTCGCCGCCCTTTTCCATGTGCCGCCGCAGGTCGCCATCCGTGATGATGCCGAGGAGCGCGCTGCCTCCGTCGACGACGCACGTCATGCCCAGGCCCTTGCTCGACATCTCGTAGATGACGTCGCGCATGCCGGTGCCCGCCTGCACGATTGGACATTCCTTGCCGCCGTGCATCAGGGCGTCGACGCGCATCAGGCGCTTGCCGAGTTTGCCGCCGGGGTGCAGGCTGGCGAAATCCTCCTGCCGGAAGTCCTTCTCCTTGAGCAGCGTCATCGCGAGCGCGTCGCCAAGCGCCAGCGCGGCGGTCGTGCTCGCCGTCGGCACAAGGTTCAACGGGCACGCTTCCACGGCGACACTGCAGTCGAGCGCCACGTCGGCGGCCTGTGCCAGCGCCGACCGCATCACGCCGGTGATGGCGATCAACCGCGAGCCCAGGCGGCGAATCGTGTCGATAAGGTTCAGGATCTCGTCCGTCTCGCCGCTGTACGACAGCGCGACCACGACATCGTCGCCCTGGATTACGCCGAGATCGCCGTGCGCGGCTTCGGCGGGGTGCAGGAAGAACGCCGGCGTGCCGGTGCTGGCCAGCGTGGCGGCGATCTTCTGGCAGATGACGCCGGACTTGCCCATGCCTGTCAGGATCACACGGCCGCGGCACTGGAGAAGGAGCTCGACCGCGCGGTCGAAGCGCTCGTCCAGCCGCCCGACGAGGGCGAGGACCGCGGCGGCTTCCGTTTCCAGCACCTTGCGGGCGAGGGCGCGGTCAGCCATGAATGGATGTCGCGCTGTGGTGGCCGCTTTGCCGGCTTCTGCCTGCTTCACGATGGCGTCGATGGCCAGCAGGCGCCGCAGCAGCGGCTCGAGCAGATCGAGCCGGAGCGCGTTCTGCGCATCGCTCTTCGCGTGGGTCGGATCGTCGTGGACCTCGAGGAACACGCCGTCAACGCCCGCGGCGACACCCGCAGAGGCGAGCGGCTCGATGTATTCGGCCTGGCCGGCCGTCACGCCGTCTCCGCCGCCCGGCAACTGCAGGCTGTGCGTCACGTCGAACACGACCGGGATGCCGTGCTGCCGCAGCATCGGCAGCGCGCGCATGTCGACGACGAGGTTGTGGTAGCCGAAACTGGTGCCCCGTTCGGTGACGAAGACGCGCGGGTTGCCGGCATCGACGACCTTCGCGACGGCATGCCGCACGTCGTCGGGCGCGAGGAACTGACCTTTCTTGATGTTCACGACGCGACCCGGTCCGGGCGGCGGCGACGATCAGGTCGGTCTGACGCGACAGGAACGCCGGAATCTGCAGGATGTCGGCGACTTCGGCCGCCGGGGCAGCCTGCGACGGCTCGTGGATGTCGGTGACGATCGGAACGCCGTGGCGTGCCTTGATCGCGCCGAGCACGCGCAGGCCCTCGGCGAGACCGGGGCCGCGAAACGAGCGTCCGGACGTGCGATTCGCCTTGTCGAACGACGCCTTGAAGACCAGCGGGATGCCGACACGCCGGGTGATGTCCAGCAGCGCCGCGGCCATGGCGCTCGCGTGCGCCTCGCTCTCGATGACGCACGGACCCGCCATCAAGCACCAGCGGACTGCCGAAGCCGATAGAGATCTCGCCCAGCGCGGATGGGGGTCACGGGAGTCATTATACGGGGCAGCGCAGGTCGGGCGAGGCTGGCAGGGCAGGCCGACGAACGCGTCTTCATCAGCGCAGGCGCGTCGGCTCCATCAAGGCATTCTTGCCTGCCCGCCCGCCCGCTTGCCCGCCCCCGACCTTCTATCCGTCCTATCGCGCTACGCTACCGACTCCGCGGCGCTGCGGACGTGAGCGGTCTTGTGCCGGTAGCTCGCGTCCACGAAGCTGGCAAACAGCGGGTGCGGCCGCGTGGGCTTCGACTTGAACTCGGGGTGGAACTGAACGGCCAGGTACCACGGATGTCCGGGAAGCTCCGCGATCTCGACGAACTTGCCGTCGGGAGAGCGGCCCGAGATCTTGAGGCCGTGCTCGGCCAGCTGCGGTTCGTAGAGGCAGTTGAACTCGTAGCGATGGCGATGGCGTTCGTGAATCAGCCGGGCGCCGTACACACGCTCGGCCAGCGAGCCGGTCGTCAGCTGACACGCATACTCGCCCAGGCGCATCGTGCCGCCGAGATCGTCGACGCCGAGCAGGTCGCGCAGCTTGTAAATCAGCTTGGTCGGCGTTTCCGGATTGCACTCGGTGGAGTCGGCGTCGGTCAGGCCGGCCACGTTGCGCGCGAACTCCACGGTGGCCCACTGGAACCCGTAGCAGATGCCGAAGTACGGGATGCGCCGTTCGCGCGCGATTTCGGCCGCCTTCATCATGCCGCGCGTGCCGCGGTTGCCGAACCCGCCCGGCACCAGGATGCCGTCGGCGTCGTCGAGCAGCGCCGCGCCGCCGGGCGCCTCGAGCGACTCGGCTTCGATCCACTTGAGGTTGACCTTCAGCCGATGCGGGAACCCGCCGTGGTACAGCGCTTCGTTCAGGCTCTTGTACGAATCCTCGTAGCCGACGTACTTGCCGACGACGTGGATCGTGATCTCGTCGAGGGGATGCTTGATGCGGCTGACGAGGTCTTCCCACTGCTGCATGCGGCGCTCGCTCTGCGGCAGGTGCAGGTGCTTGAGGACGATGCGATCGAGGCCCTCTTCGGCCAGCGCGCTCGGCACCTCGTAGATCGTGTCGACGTCCCTGGCCGTGATGACCGCTTCCTCGTCCACGTCGCAGAACAGCGCGATCTTGCGCTTGATGTCCGAGTCGAGGAGGCGGTCGGTGCGGCAGAGCAGGATGTCCGGCTGGATGCCGATCGATCGCAGGTCGCGGACGCTGTGCTGCGTCGGCTTGGTCTTGAGCTCGCCGGCCGTGCCGATGAACGGCACGAGCGTGAGGTGAATGTAGAGTGAATTGTCGCGCCCGACGTCCTGGCGGAACTGGCGGATCGCCTCGAGGAACGGGAGGCTCTCGATGTCGCCGACCGTGCCGCCGATTTCGACCAGCACGATGTCCACGTCCTTGGCGACCGTGCGGATCGCGTCCTTGATCTCGTTGGTGATGTGCGGAATCACCTGGACGGTCCGGCCGAGGTAGTCGCCGCGCCGCTCCTTCTGGATGACGCTCAGGTAGATCTTGCCGGTCGTCCAGTTCGAGTTCTTGGTCGTGAGCGTGCTGGTGAACCGCTCGTAGTGTCCCAGATCGAGGTCCGTCTCGGCGCCGTCGTCGGTGACGTAGACCTCGCCGTGCTGGTAAGGGCTCATCGTGCCCGGATCGACGTTGATGTACGGATCGAACTTCTGCAGCGTGACGCGATAGCCGTGTCCCTCGAGCAGGCAGCCGACCGACGCGGCGGCCAGACCCTTGCCGAGCGAAGACACGACGCCGCCGGTGACAAAAATGTACTTGGTCGTCCGTCCGGTCATATGAGCTCCGATCCTCCGTCCGGTTGAAGCCGGACGCTACGGCGTTCTATCCAGACGTCGGGGCCGCCAGGAGGCGGCGCACCTCTTCGAGATCGCCCGGCGTGTCCACGCTGATCGAGTCGTACACGGTTTCCACCGCCTTGATGCGGATGCCGTGTTCGAGCGCCCGCAGCTGTTCGAGCGATTCCGCGCGCTCGAGGGGCGTGGGCTCCAGGTTGGCCAGCACGAGCAGCGTGCTGCGGCGATAGGCGTACAGGCCGATGTGGCGGTAGAGCGGCGGCCATCCGCCCTTGGGATTGCACATGTGCGGGATCGGGGCGCGCGAGAAATACAGCGCGAACCCGGCGCGATCGAGGACCACCTTGACGACGTTCGAATCGTCGAGCTCCGCGCTCTGCGTGATCCGCCGGTAGAGCGTCGTCATCGGCACCGACGGATCGGCGATGAGCGGCGCGACCGCCTGATCGATCGCCCGGGGATCGATGAGCGGCTCGTCGCCCTGCACGTTGACGACGATGTCGCAGTCGAGCGATTTCGGCGACTTCGGCGATCCGATCGGTGCCGCTCGCGTGCGTGGGCTTCGTCAGCCGCACCTGCCCGCCGAATTCCGCGACGCGCCGTGCGATGCGCAGATCGTCGGTGGCCACGATCACGCGCGCGATCGTGGACGCCGCCGACGCACGCCGGTAGACGTGTTCGACCATCGTCTGGCCGTCGATGTCGGCGAGCGGCCTTGCCGGGGAACCGTGTAGAGGCGAATCGAGCGGGGATGACGGCGACAACCTGCGGCGGATACGCGGAATCGACCGTAGGTACAGTCGATGAGGGGTGCACGGCGAATCATAGCACACCTCGCGAGGACGCCGTGCTACGATCCGACGTCGGCGGTTTGTTCAGCGCCACACATTCTCATGAACATTAAAGTGGCGGCGGCGTGCGCGCTCGTCGTCGGCGGCGGTGCCGGGTGGTACGCGCTGTCTGCGGGCAAGGTTCGCAGTGCGCCGGCGTTGTCACACGTCGTGCCGGCGCGCGCCCCTCGATGCGCGTGGCGCCGCGCTGGCGACCGAAATCGCGCGGCTTGGCCGACGTCAGCAGCCCGTCGCGTCGCCGCAACGCGGGCGCGACCTGTTCCGTTTCGCAGCGCCCGCGCCGCAGAAAACGGCCGCGGCTCCCATCATCCTGCCTGGGCCAGCCGCGGCGTCGGCGCCGGTTCCGGTCGCGTCCTGCGCTCAGGCTGATCGGCGTCGCCGAAGACAGCGCCTCGGGCAGTCCCGTCCGCACGGCCATCATTTCGGCACCCGATCAGTTGTACGTGGTGAGGGAAGGCGAGCGAGTGGCTTCCCGGTACGGTGTCGCGAAGATTTCGTCCGACGTCGTCGAACTGGTGGATACGGCCGACTCGACCGAGCTGCGCCTGGCCCTCAAGTAACCGGCCATTGGCCTCGATCGCGATCATCATCAATCCGATTTCGGGCGGCGTTCGTCCCGATGCGGCGCGCGCCCGTGCCGAACTGGCGTCGACGATTGTCGATCGCCATGGCGACCCGGCCGAGGTCTTCGTCACCGAGCGGGCGGGGCACGCGCGCGAGCTGACGCGTGAGGCGGTCGCGCGAGGCGCGCGGCTGGTCATGGCCTGGGGCGGCGACGGCACCATCAACGAGGTGGCGTCCACGCTGGCGTTCGGCGAGATCCCGCTCGGCATCGTGCCGGCGGGCTCGGGCAACGGGCTTGCACGACAGCTCGGGATTTCCCGGCAGCCCGCCGATGCCATCCGGCAGGCGATCGCCGCCGGGCCGCGCCGGATCGATGTGGGCGAGCTTGACGATCGGCTCTTCGTCAACACCGCTGGTCTCGGTTTCGACGCCCACGTGGCCCGGCGATTCAACGAATCGGGCAGCCGCCGCCGCGGTCTGTTGACCTACACGCTCATCACTGCCGGGTCCCTCATGACATATCGGCCGTTCGAGTACGTCATCGCGACGGCGGGTTCGCGCGTTCGCGTGCGGGCGGTCATCGTGACGGCCGCCAACTCGGCGGAGTTCGGGAACGGCGCGTGCATCGCGCCGGGAGCACGGGTCGACGACGGGCTGCTCGATCTGGTCGTCGTGGAGGAACGCTCACGACTGCGAACGGTGGCGAGCCTGCCGCGGCTCTTCAACGGCACGGTCGGCGCGGTCGCCGGGTTGTTCGATTCGCCGCGTGGACCGGGCGACCATCGAGAGCGAGCAGCCGATCGCGTTTCACGTGGACGGCGAACCGGCGGCCGGCGGGACCAGTCTGCTGCTCCGCATCCATCCTGGCGCGCTCAACGTCTGCGTCAGAGCCGAATAACCCAGGCCTCTCGGATCGCGGGGACTCTCCGGATGGCGCCCAGCGCGTCGTCGAGCGCTTGTCGCTTGTCGGCCTCGGCGTCCACGTTGACAACGCCGATCGCGCCTGCGTCGCTTCGGCCCAGCGCGAAGCTGGCGATGTTGACGCCGTGGCGGCCCAGAATCGTGCCGACCTCGCCGATGACGCCGGGTTGATCGTCGTTGGCCAGCATCAAAATGGTCCCCGAGAGCGGCGCTTCGACCGTCACGCCCCGCGCCGAGACCAGCCGCGGGCTGTTCTGCCCGAAGACGGTGCCTTCCACCCAGCGCTCTCCGCCGCTGGTCAGGACCTTGAGGGAAACGAGGCTCGTGAAGTGCCTGGGCCGCGCGCTCCGCGACTCGACGATGTCGATGCCGCGCTGACGGGCCACGCTGCGCGCGTTGACGATGGAGACTTCGTTGTCGGACAGGATGGGCCGCAGAACGCCGACGGCGGCGCTCGACGCCAGCAGTCCCGTGGCGTGGCTCTCGGCGAGCGCCCCGTAGTAGCGCAGGCTGATGGCCTCGATGCGCGCGACGCCCATCTGCGACGCCATCGCGCCGAGTAGATCGGCCAGGCGGATCCACGGCTGCAGGCGCTGGAGTTCTTCCGGGTGAACCGACGGGAAATTGACGGCATTGCGGACGACGCCGTCGCGCAGGAAGTTTCGGACGGTGACGGCGGTCTCGTGGCCGACCATTTCCTGGGCTTCTTCGGTCGACGCGGCGATGTGCGGCGTGGCGACGACCTGGGGCAGACGGGCGAGGCCCCAATCCGTCAACGGCTCCTTTTCAAACACGTCGAGGCCGGCGCCGGCCACGATGCCCTTTTCAATCGCGCGCGCGAGCGCGGGTTCGTCCACGAGCTCGCCGCGGGCGGTGTTGATCAACCGCAGGCCCGGCTTGCAGCGTGCGAAGCGCTCGTCGTTGAACAGGTGGTGCGTGTCGGCCGTTGCCGGCAGGTGGAGCGTCAGGTAGTCGGATGCCGCGCACAGTTCGTCGATCGACACGAGCTCGACGCCGAAGCGCCCGGCCAGATCGGCGGAAATGAACGGATCGTGGGCGATTACGTGCATGCCGAACGCCCGCGCGCGCTGCGCGACCTCCTGGCCGATGCGTCCGAAGCCCGCGACGCCAAGCGTCTTGCCCCGGAGTTCGGTGCCGAGAAACGCCTTCTTCTCCCAGCGGCCGTCCTTCATCGCCCGATCGGCCGACGGGATGTCGCGGGCCAGCGCGAGCATCAGCGCCCAGGCGTGCTCGGCCACGCTGATGCTGTTCGCGCCGGCCGCATTGACGACCAGGATGCCGCGGGCGCTGGCCGCTTCGACGTCGACGTTGTCGACGCCCGTTCCGGCGCGCGCGATGATCCGCAGCCGCGGCGCCGCCGCCATCAGGGTGGCATCGACTTTGGTTGCGCTGCGCACGAGCAACGCGTCCGCGTCGGACAAATCGGCGGCGAGGGCGTCCGGCTGACGCCCGCTCCGGGCATCGACAGTCCACCCATCCGACCGCAGCAGCTCCAGCGCCGAAGCGGGGAGAGTATCGGCGACGACGATTTTCATGAGGCGGGAAATCAGCGAGGCGAGCTCGGACCGATGCTGCGCACGTAGTTGACGACATCCCACATCTGGTGGGTTGTCATACGGGATCCGAATGGCTTCATACCGGTTTGTTTGACCCCGTCGCGGATGACGACGAAGATTTCTCCGTCACTTGACCCATGGAGCCAGGTCTCGTCCGCGAGATTGGCGGGCGGCGGCGTGAGCGTTTTCCCCGCGCGGCCGTCGCCGCGACCGGTTTCGCCGTGGCAGGAGGCGCAGTTGGCGTCGTACAACTTTTTGCCCGCGGCGAGCGACGCCGCATCGGCGGTGACGGTGTTGGCCGGCGGTGCGGACTGCAACGTCGCGGCCAGCATGAGCGCAGAAAAAATAAGTCGCACGGTCGCTACAGTATAATCCCAAGGTTCCGGGCGGTTGAAGGCCGCGGCTGTGCGTGGTCGCCCTGCGATGGTGCAAACCGCTAAAACATTCCAATTGCAGCGTAACAGTGCAGTAACCGCGGTGGTTTTTCCACAGAGTTTTCAACAATTTCTGTGTGAATTGTTTTTCCGGTTCGGGGGACCTGACCTAATCCACTATGTCTAATTCATCGTCGCTTCCGAAACCGTCGAGCGGAACACCGATTGCCCGTCGCAACGGACAACTCGTGGTGCCCGACGATCCGATCATCCCGTTCATCGAAGGAGACGGCACGGGTCCCGACATCTGGCGCGCCAGCGTGCGCGTGATGGATGCCGCCGTCGAAAAAGCGTACGGCGGCAAGAAGAAGATCGCGTGGCTGGAAGTCTACGCGGGCGAGAAAAGTTTCAAGCAGTCGAACAGCTGGCTGCCGGACGAGACCGTCGACGCCTTCCGCGAGTACTTCGTGGGGATCAAGGGGCCGCTCACGACACCGGTTGGCGGCGGCATCCGATCGCTGAACGTCGCGCTGCGCCAGCTTCTCGATCTCTTCGTCTGTCTCCGTCCCGTCCGCTGGTACCGTGGCGTCCCCTCGCCGATCAAGCACCCGGAAAAAGTGGACATGGTGATATTCCGGGAGAACATCGAAGACATCTACGCCGGTATCGAATACGTCGCGGGGTCGCCCGAGGCGCAGAAGATCCTCGACTTCCTCGAGCGGGAGTTCCCGAAGGACTTCCGGAAGATCCGGTTCGGCAGCGAAGGCGCCGGGCGGACCTGGCAGGCGCAGCTCGAGGCGATCGGCGCGCCGAAGCGGGAGACCGGCATCGAGGTGGGCATCGGCATCAAGCCTATGAGCTGGCTGGGGACCGAGCGGCTCGTGCACAGCGCGATCGGGTACGCGGTGAAATCGAAGCGTAAGAGCGTCACGCTGGTGCACAAGGGCAACATCATGAAGTTCACCGAGGGCGCCTTTCGCGACTGGGGCTACAAGGTCGCGAAGGAGTACTACGGCGCCGTCGAGATCGACGGCGGACCGTGGTGCCGGATTCCCGACGGCAAGCCCGGCGCGGGACTCGTCATCAAGGATGCGATCGCGGACATCACGCTGCAGCAGGTGCTGACGCGCCCCGACGAGTTCGACGTGATCGCGACGCCGAACCTCAACGGCGATTACCTGTCGGACGCCCTGGCCGCCCAGGTCGGCGGCATCGGGATCGCGCCCGGCGGCAACATCAATTACGTCACCGGCCACGCCGTGTTCGAAGCCACGCACGGGACGGCGCCGAAGTACACGAACCTCGACAAGGTCAACCCCGGGTCGGTCATCCTGTCTGGCGAGATGATGTTCCGTCACCTGGGGTGGGCGGAAGCCGCAGACCTGATCGTCAAGGGGATGGACGGGGCCATCTCGACGAAACGCGTGACGTACGACTTCGCGCGCCTGATGGACGGCGCGACCGAGCTGTCCACGTCGGCGTTCGGTGACGAAATCATCAAGAAAATGTAGAAGAGACGACGTACAACGCAGAGCACGCAAAGCACGCAGAGAGCTGCTAATACTCAGTGTGCTCCGCGTGCTCTGTGTTGATCGTTTGTGAAGAGGAGCGGACATGAATCGCAAAGTGACAGTAGTAGGCGGCGCGGGGAACGTGGGCGCCACGGTGGCTCGGGGCGTCGCGGACAAGCAGCTCGCCGACGTCGTGGTGATCGACATCGCCGACAAGAAGGCGGAGGGCGTGGCCCTCGACATGTTCGAGGCGTGCCCCGTGTGGGGATCGGATGCCCGGGTTATTGGCACGGGCGATTACGCCGAGAGCGCCAACTCCGACCTCGTCGTGATCACGTCGGGCATGCCCCGCAAGCCCGGCATGAGCCGCGACGACCTCCTGAACGTCAACTACAAGATCATGGAGACCGTCACCACGCAGGTAGTGAAACACTCACCAAACGCCATCATCATCGTTGTCTCCAACCCGCTCGACGCGATGGCGCAGGCCGTCTACAAGCTGTCCAGGCTGCCGCGCGAACGGGTCATCGGCATGGCCGGCGTCCTCGACAGCGCGCGCATGCGCTCGTTCATCGCCAAGGAACTGAACGTGTCGGTGGACAACGTTCATGCATTCGTCCTCGGCGGCCATGGCGACACGATGGTGCCGCTGCCGCGTTATTCGACCGTCGCCGGCGTCCCGATCACGGAGCTGATGGACAAGGCCACGATCGAGAAGATCTGCGCGCGGACGGCGCGCGGCGGACTCGAGATCACCGAGCTCGTTGGGACCAGCGCCTGGTACGCGCCCGGCGCATCGGTCGTCGAGATGGTCGAGGCGATCCTGCTCGACAAGCGGAAGATCCTGCCGTGTTCGGTGTTCCTCCAGGGGGAGTACGGCGTCCGCGATCTCTTTGTCGGCGTGCCGTGCAAGCTCGGCGCCAGGGGCCTCGAGAAGATCATCGAGATCAAGCTCACGCCGGAGGAGGACGCCGCATTCAAGAAGTCCGCGGCGGCTGTCAAGGAACTGGTGGATGTGATTAAGGTTTAAGCGCTTTCTGGCGCGCCCATTCCTTCCGAAATGCCTGATCCCGTTCTTCGACATAGGCCTTATAGCCGGCTGGGTCGATGAACGGGTTCGGGCCGCCCGCATTCAGCTTCGGATACTTCGCCGCCAGCCCGAAATAGCCGCCGTGCGCGCCGAGAAAGAGGTCGCAGGGCAGGGCCTTGAGGACCGCGAACGTCTTGACGTAATCCTCGGCGATCTGCGGGTAGTTCGTGTTGCCGACCAGAACGTAGCCCGGGTTCACGTTCGGGCTGCCGATGATGACGGCGTTCAGCGTGCGTCCGCCGTCCGGCACCTGCAGCGTCCAGGTGGTGCAGCCCTTCGTATGACCCGGTGTCAGGTGTGCCACGAGCCTGGTGCCACCGAGTTCGACTGTGTCGCCGTCGCGCAGCGTCCGATCGACGTGAGCGCCCGGCCGGCCCGGAGCCGTGCTCTGCTCCTCCGCGACGTCGCCCTCCATGACCATCAGCTTCGCGCCGGTTTCCTTTTGAATGACGCCCGTCGCTTCGTCGTGATCACCATGGGCGTGGCTGATCAGGATGATCTTCGTGTCGGTGTACTTGAAGCCGATCTGCGCGATGGCCTTCTTGATGGCGGGCACATCCTCCTTGAAATCGGAGTTGATGAGGATGTTGCCTTGCGGCGTATTCACCAGGTAGACGGCCAGATCGGCGGTGCCGACGTAATAAAGGTTGCCGGCGATCTTGAACCCCGGTATCTCGCGGTGCCAGTCGGGGTTGCCCTGCGCCCGCAGAGGAGCGGCGTTCAGGGCGATTGCGGTCAACAGAGCGGCGGCTGCGATGTGGGTTCTCATAAGCGCCTGACGACGTGCAGTCTACACCCGCGCGCCACCGGATCGGCCGCAGACCACACGGCGAGGTTACCGGCCTGCTATGGCGGTGCTGACGGGTGCGTCGCCGACCATCGCGCGCACCCGGGAAGTGGTCGCGTTGACCGCTGCCATGGCCGGCGACTCGATCGCGCGGAAGGTCAGATGGCAGAGCCCAACGACAACGGGCACACAGCCCCACGCGACAAGCCAGTGCTGCAGCGGGGTGAGATGCCCGGCGACGCCCCGGCCGAGCGCTGAAAACGCCACGTAGAGCACCAGCCCGTGGAGAAGGTAGACGCTGTAGCTCATGGCGCCGAGCGTGCGAAGAGGCGCGCTGTCCAGCAGGCCGAACAGCGTGTTGCCCGACGCGATGATGACGAAAGCGACGATCAGCAACAGCGTCGACAGCGGTTGCCCTGGAGCGGTCCGGGTTGCGGCGGCCAGCGCCATCAGTGCGAGGACCGCACACGCCAGGTGGCGTGCGATGGCGCGCGCGCGTTGTTCACGGACCAGGATCGCCGCCAGTGCTCCCCCGGAAAACGTGAGCACGTTCGACCAGCCGCCGCGCCATGTGATCCAGGCACACGCGAGCGCCGTCGCGATCGCACTGGCGACGACGAGCGGAACTGGCTGGCGCTGACGTCCCAGCAGGAGACCCATCAGCGGCAGTGCCAGGTAAAACCACCACTCGTACGGAAGAGACCAGGTTGCGCCGCCGACGATTTGCGCCGGAAATTCATTCAGCGCGGGCATGCCGCCGACGGTGAATGCGAGCCAGTGGGCGATGTCGAGGCCGAACCGAGGAAGACTCTCATGAAGCGCCAGGCCGGACGAGCCGATCGCGACGGCAACCATGACCGCGACGAACGAGAAATACAGCGGCATGACACGGAGCGCTCGCGACACATACAGCCGGAGCCAGTCGACCGGGCGCTCGCCGCTTTCGAGCAGCTTCGAGCCAAACAGGAAGGCCGTGATCATGAAAAACAGGGCCACGCTGCTCTGCGCGAAATGGGTGTACAGCCTCGAGGGCGGCACCGTCCATTCGCCCGTCATTGCGTAGAGCCGCCACGCCGAGGCGTGGGCGATCATCACCAGGATGGCGAGCAGGCCGCGCAGGCCGTCGAGGGAGTCGTAGCGCTTCGGGGAGGGCGCGGGCGAGAGCCGGGCGACCAACCAGGCCGTGAGCAGGCTGAGCGTGAGCGCGCCGATCGCGAAGACCGGGTGTGTCGCGCTCATTCCCTTACCGCGGCGTCATCGCCGGCGCGTGACGGCCGCTTTCACGTACTCCCGCGTCATCCGCGCGATATTGGAGATCGGAATCTCCTTCGGACACACCGCTTCGCATTCGCCTTCGTTCGAGCAGCTGCCGAAACCCTCCGCGTCGGCCTGGTCGATCATCGACACGACACGCGTGCCGCGCTCGATCTGTCCCTGCGGCAGGAGCGCGAGGTGCGAGATCTTGGCGGCCATGAACAGGTGCGCCGATGCGTTCTTGCAGGCGGCCACGCACGCGCCGCACCCGATGCAGGCGGCGGCATCCATGGCGAGGTCCGACATTTCCTTCGCGACCAGGATGGCATTGCCGTCCGGCGCGCCGCCGCAGTTCACCGAGACATAGCCGCCGGCCGCGATGATGCGGTCGAACGCGCTGCGATCCACGACGAGATCCTTGACGACGGGGAAGGCTTTCGCCCGCCACGGCTCGATGATGATCGTGTCGCCGTCCTTGAACCGGCGCATGTGAAGCTGGCAGACCGTCGTGCCGCGGTCGGGCCCATGAGCGACGCCGTTCACCACGAGGCTGCACATGCCGCAGATGCCTTCGCGGCAGTCCGAGTCGAAGGCGATGGCGTCCTTGCCGCTCTTGACCAGGCCCTCGTTCACGACGTCGAGCATTTCGAGAAACGACATGTCGGGCGACACGTGGTCGGCGACGTAATCTTCGAGGCGTCCCGCGGCGGTCGGCCCCGCCTGGCGCCAGATCTTGAGGTTGAGCCTCACTTGTAGCTCCTCTGCGACGGGTGAACCTCGTCGAACGCGAGCGGCTCCTTGTGCACCTCCGGAGTGCGCCCCACGCCTTTGAATTCCCACGCGGCGACGTACGTGAAATTCGCGTCGTCGCGCAGTGCCTCGCCCTCCGGCGTCTGGCTTTCCTCGCGGAAATGTCCGCCGCACGATTCCTTGCGCTGCTGGGCGTCGAGCGCCAGCAGTTCAGCGAATTCGAGGTAGTCGGCGACGCGGCCGGCATACTCGAGGCTCTGGTTCATGTTGTCCGCCGAGCCGGGGACCGACACGTTGTGCCAGAACTCCTCGCGCAGTTTGGGAATTCTGGTGAGCGCGCGCTGGAGGCTCGCTTCCGTGCGCGCCATCCCGACGTCGTCCCACATGATGCGGCCCAGCTCGCGGTGAATCTCGCGGATACCCCGATTGCCTTTAACCGCCAGCAGCTTGTTGATCTGATTCTGGGCGTTGTCGGATGCCTCTTTGAACGCGGCGTGATCCGTCGTGATCTTCGGCAGGGTATTGCTGGCCAGGTAGTCGCCGATCGTGTACGGGATGACGAAGTAGCCGTCGGCCAGGCCCTGCATCAGCGCGCTGGCGCCGAGCCGGTTTGCGCCGTGATCGGAGAAGTTCGCTTCGCCCAGGACGTGCAGCCCGGGCAGGTTGCTCATCAGGTTGTAGTCCACCCACAGCCCGCCCATCGTGTAGTGGATGGCGGGGTAGATGCGCATCGGCACCTTGTACGCGTCTTCGTCGGTGATCTTGTAGTACATCTGAAAGAGGTTGCCGTATTTTTCTTTCACCACGTCCAGGCCGAGCCGCTTCACCGCGTCGGTGAAGTCGAGGTAGACGGCGAGCCCGCTGTCGCCGACGCCGCGGCCTTCGTCACACGCCTGCTTCGCGTTGCGCGAGGCGACGTCGCGCGGGACAAGGTTGCCGAAGCTCGGGTACTTGCGTTCGAGGTAGTAATCGCGCTCGCTCTCGGGAATCTGCTCCGGCAGGCGCTTGTCGCCCTTCTGCTTGGGCACCCAGACGCGGCCGTCGTTGCGGAGGCTTTCGCTCATGAGCGTGAGCTTCGACTGGTGGTCGCCGCTCACGGGGATGCAGGTCGGGTGAATCTGCGTGTAGCAGGGGTTGGCGAACAGCGCTCCGCGCTTGTGCGCCCGCCACGACGCCGTCACGTTCGAGTTCACCGCGTTCGTCGAGAGGTAATAGACGGTGCCGTAGCCGCCGGTCGCCAGGATGACGGCGTCGGCGGCGTAGCGTTCGAGCTCGCCGGTCATCAGATTGCGCACGATGATGCCGCGCGCCTTGCCGTCCACCACGACGAGGTCGAGCATTTCGCGCCGCGCGAACAGCTTCACGCTTTTTGCGTGCACCTGCCGCATCAGGGACTGGTAGGCGCCAATCAGCAGTTGCTGGCCCGTCTGACCGCGCGCATAGAACGTCCGCGACACCTGCGCGCCGCCGAACGACCGGTTGTCGAGCAGGCCGCCGTATTCGCGCGCGAACGGCACCCCCTGCGCGACGCACTGATCGATGATGTTGACGCTCAGCTGTGCCAGCCGGTAGACGTTGGCTTCGCGCGATCGGTAATCGCCGCCCTTCACCGTGTCGTAGAAGAGGCGGTAGACACTGTCGCCGTCGTTCTGGTAGTTCTTCGCGGCGTTGATGCCGCCCTGGGCCGCGATGCTGTGGGCGCGCCGGGGGCTGTCCTGGATGCAGAAGTTCAGGACGTTGTAGCCCAGTTCTCCGAGGGACGCCGCAGCCGACGCGCCGGCCAGGCCGGTGCCGACGACGATGATCGTGTATTTGCGTTTGTTGGCCGGGTTGACCAACTTCATTTCGAACTTATGTCGATCCCACTTCTCCCGGATTGGCCCCGCCGGAATCTTCGCATCGAGCTTCATACGCGCACCCGCCCACCCTGGGTCATGTAGGCCCATACCGCGATGACGATGAACGAGCCGGCAATCAGCACGGCGACAACCTTGCCGGCCACCAGCAGCCGGGGGGTCCACTTAGGCTGGCTCACGCCGAGCGATTGGAGGGCGCTCGTGATGCCGTGCCACAGGTGCGAGCCGACGACGACCATGCTGAGGACGTAGAAGGCCACCACGAAGGGGTTGGAGAGGTTCTCCATTTCCTGGCGGTACAGGTCCCGCCCCCCGCCGGGCCATTCATACGTTGGCGAGAACCTGAACGCCTTGGTGTGGACCACCATGAACACGAGCAGCCAGATGCCGGACACGATCATGGTGGAGGAGGCGAGCGACTTCCGGCTTCGCCCGCCGGCGTACCGCTTCTTCTCGTAGCTGACGGGCCGCGCCTGCTGGTTGCCGAAGAACATCCCGACCGTCTTGAACACGTGAATCAGAACCACCGCGAGCAGTCCGAGCTCGATCGCCGGGAGCAGCGCGTTCTGCTCCTCCATGATGTACGCGTACCGGTTGAAGACGTCGGGACCAAAGAAGACGAGAAGGTTGCCGCCGATATGAATGAGGAGATAGAGGAAAAGAAGAAAGCCGGTGACGCCGATGACGAGTTTCGTCCCGACGGACGAACTGAAGACACGTAAGCGTGTGGCCATGTACGGGAAGTTTAGTATCGCCTTGCGGTGTCTGTCGAGTGCGATGAGAGCCCCTGCGCCAGTACGTGTTTGACGATCCGCTCAGCGGCGGATTACTATCAGTCGCTTGCCGGCATGAAAATTCACGAGTACCAAGCCAAAGCCATCCTCAAACGCCACGGCGTTCCCGTCCCGGGCGGGGAAGTGGCGGCCACCGCCGCCGACGCGCGCGAGATCGCGCATCGCCTCGGCGGCAGCGTCGTCGTCGTCAAGGCGCAGATTCACGCCGGCGGCCGCGGAAAAGGCGGCGGCGTCAAACTCGCGCGATCGGCCGACGATGCCGAGCGCATCGCACGCGACATGCTGGGCATGACGCTCGTGACGCACCAGACCGGCCCCGAAGGCCGCGTCGTCGGCCGCGTGCTCGTCGAAGAAGGCCTCCAGATGACGCGCGAGCTGTATCTGAGCCTGGTGCTGGACCGGTCGGCGGGCAAACCCGTCATGATGGCGAGCGCCGCGGGCGGCATGGACATCGAGGAAGTCGCCGCCTCGACGCCCGAGAAGATCGTGCGCGTCTACATCGAGCCGGGCGTCGGCGTCGTGCCGTTCGAGGCGCGGCAAATCGGGTTTGCGATCGGTCTCGACGGTCCGCAGGTGAACAAGTTCGTCAAACTGGCGACGTCGCTCTACGAGGCGTTTCTGGCCAACGACGCGACGCTCGTCGAAATCAACCCGCTGGTGGTCACGGCCGCCGGCGACCTGCTGGCGCTCGACGCCAAGATGAATTTCGACGACAACGCGCTGTACCGGCACGTGGATATCCGCGAACTGCGCGACCTCGGCGAGGAAGATCCGCTCGAAATCGAAGCCTCGAAGTTCTCGCTGAACTACATCCATCTCGACGGCAACATCGGATGCATGGTCAACGGCGCGGGCCTCGCCATGGCGACGATGGACATCATCAAGCTGGCGGGCGGCGAACCGGCCAACTTCCTCGACGTCGGCGGCGGCGCGAATGCCGAGCAGATCCGCAACGCCTTCAAGATCCTGATGTCGGACAAGAACGTGAAGGCCGTCCTCATCAACATCTTCGGCGGCATCCTCCGCTGCGACGTGCTCGCCCAGGGCGTGATCGCCGCCGTGAAGGAGCTTGGCGTCCCCGTTCCGATCGTGATCCGTATGGAGGGCACCAACGTCGAGGAAGGCAAGAAGTTGCTCCGCGACAGCGGGATGAAGCTCACCACGGCCGACAGCATGGACGACGCGGCGGCCAAAGTCGTGAAGCTAGCTGGTTAGCAAACGGCTGTTCATCACGAAGACACGAAGAAGAAGAACACGAAGCGCCTTGGGTACAGAAAAAGTTCGTGACCTTCGTGACTTCGTGAACAGCAGGCCTCGAAGTGAGCTATGTCCGTACTGATTGATAAGTCGACGCGGCTGATCGTTCAGGGCCTGACCGGCCGCGAGGGGACGTTTCACGCCAAACAGGCAGCCGCCTACGGCACCACCGTCGTCGGCGGGGTGACGCCCGGCAAGGGCGGCAGCACCCACGAGGGGTGGCCGGTGTTCGACACCGTCCACGATGCCGTGAAAGCGACCGGCGCGAACGCGTCGGTGATTTTCGTGCCGCCGCCGTTTGCGGCCGATGCCGTCATGGAGGCGGCCGACGCGGCGATCGCGCTCGTCGTCTGCATCACCGAGGGCATTCCCACCTTCGACATGATGCGCGCGATGACGTTCCTCAAGTCGCGGCCCGGCACGCGCCTGATCGGCCCGAACTGCCCGGGGCTCATCTCACCCGGGAAGGCGAAGGCGGGCATCATCCCCGGCCACATCTGCAAGGAAGGACGCATCGGGATCGTCTCGAAGAGCGGGACGCTCACCTACGAGGCCATCCACCAGCTGACCCGGCTCGGCATGGGGCAAACGACGTGCATCGGCATCGGCGGCGACCCGCTGATCGGCACGAGCCACATCGACGCCCTGGAACTGTTCGGCGAGGACCCCGACACGGACGCGGTCATCATGATCGGGGAAATCGGCGGCACCGCGGAAGAAGATGCCGCGTCCTGGATCAAGGCGAACTTCAAAAAACCCGTGGTGGCGTTCATCGCGGGTCAGACCGCGCCGCCGGGGCGGCGCATGGGTCACGCGGGCGCGATCATCGCGGGCGGCAAGGGAACCGCCGCCGAAAAGATGACGGCGCTGACGGCCGCCGGCGTCACGGTTGTGAAGAGCCCTGCAGACATGGGCACCGCGATTCAGTCCGTTCTCCGCCGCTAGACCCGCCCCACGCCACCAGAGCTGGTGGTACCTGCGTGATATACTCCCATTGGTTGTCCCGCCTCGATCACACGGCCGGGTGGACCCTCTATTGTCATGTCCCGTAAGGACTTCATCGTAAGGACTTCATGAATGTCTCCGACTGATCTCGCGGTTCAGACGCAGCAGAGTTCCGCCAACAAGCAGCAGGTCGTCAACGATTTCAGTATCCAGGTGGCGACCGTCAACGGCTCCGGTAGCCAGACCGCCAACATCGTCCTGCTGCGGTCCCTGCTCCTGATGGGCATCCCGGCGTCGGGCAAAAACATGTTCCCGTCGAACATCGCCGGGCTCCCGACGTGGTACACGATTCGCGCGAGCAAGCGCGGCTATATCGCGCGCAAGAAGGAAGTCGACTTCCTCGTCGCCATGAATCCTGAGACGGCGAAAGAGGACGTACTGACGCTCGATCCCGGCGCCGCCGTGGTCTACGACGAGCCGTTGAAGCTGAACACCCTGCGCAGCGACGTCGTGTTCTACCCGGTGCCATTCGACAAGCTGGTCGCTCCGGTGTGCCCGGACGCCAAGCTCCGCCGCCTCGTGCGTAACATGATTTACGACGGCATCATGGCGAAGCTGCTGAACATCGACCTGGCGTTGATGGAAAAGGCGCTCGGCAAGCAGCTCGGCAAGAAGGCCAAGGCCGTGGCCCTGAACGCAGGCGCGCTGAAGGCCGGCTGGGACTACGCCGAAGCCAACCTGCCCAAGCAGGACCCGTTCGTCCTCGAGCCGATGAACGAGACGGCCGGGAAGATTCTGATCGAAGGCAACGCGGCTGCGGCGATCGGCTGCATGATGGCCGGCGTCACCGTCGTCGCGTGGTATCCGATCACGCCCTCGTCGTCGCTCTGCGAATCGCTCATCGGGTACATGAAGAAGTACCGGATGGACAAGGCGACGGGGAAGGCGACGTTCGCGATCGTCCAGGCGGAAGACGAAATCGCGTCGCTCGGCATGGTGATCGGGGCGAGCTGGGCGGGTGCGCGCTCGATGACCGCGACCGCAGGTCCCGGCATCTCGCTGATGAGCGAGTTCACCGGCCTCGCGTACTACGCGGAGACGCCCGCGGTCATCTTCGACGTGCAGCGCGTCGGGCCGTCGACCGGCCTGCCGACCCGCACGGCGCAGGGCGACCTGCTGTCCACCGCGTTCCTCTCGCACGGCGACACCAAGCACATCATGCTCATCCCGTCCTCCGTCGAGGAGTGTTACGAGATGGCCATCGAGGCGTTCGACCTGGCAGAACAATTTCAGACGCCGATCTTCGTGATGCTCGATCTCGATCTGGGCATGAACAACTGGATGTCGTCCGGCTTCAAGTATCCCGACAAGCCGATCAACCGCGGCAAGATGCTCACGGCCGAGAAGCTCCAGGAACTGGGCACGTGGGGCCGGTACGCGGACGTCGACGGCGACGGCATCCCGTATCGCACGATCCCGGGCGATGGGATGCCCTCGTATTTCACGCGCGGGTCGGGTCACAACGCGAAGGCGCAGTACAGCGAGCGCCCGGACGACTACGTCAACAACATGGATCGCCTCGCGCGGAAGTTCGAGACGGCGCGCAAGTTCGTCCCGACGGCGGTCGTCGAGCAGGTGGCGGACGCCAAGATCGGCTTCGTCGGCTACGGCACGTCGCACTGGGCGATCGGCGAAAGCCGGGACCAGCTGCGCGAGGAAACCGACGTCAAGACGTCGTACTACCGGCTTCGCGCGTATCCCTTCACCGACGATCTGAACGCCTTCATCGACGCGCACGAACGCGTGTACGTCATCGAGCAGAACCGCGACGCGCAGCTGCGCCAGCTGATGAAGCTCGAGCTCACGCCGGATCGCTGCGCGAAGCTGCGCAGCGTCCTGCATTACAGCGGTCTGCCGATCGACGCTCGCAGCGTCACCGAGGACGTGCTGGCGCAGGAAGGCTTCGAGGTCGCGAAGAAAACGGTTCACGTCACCGATGCCGTCGGCGGCGGCATGACGGGCGGAGAATAGCCATGGCCGGAAAACTCAATCGCATCGGGCTCGAACCCATCATCTACAAAGGCAGCAAGACGACGCTGTGCGCCGGCTGCGGCCACAACGCCATTTCCGAGCGCATCATCGACGCGTTCTTCGAGATGGGCATCAACCCGAAAGACGTCGTGAAACTTTCGGGGATCGGGTGCTCGAGCAAGAGCCCCGCGTACTTCCTGGGCACGTCGCACGGGTTCAACGCCGTGCACGGCCGCATGCCGTCGGTCGGCACGGGCGCGATGCTCGCGAACAAGAAGCTGATCGCCATCGGGGTCAGCGGCGACGGCGACACCGGCGCCATCGGCATCGGGCAGTTCGTGCACCTGATGCGCCGCAACATTCCGATGATCTACATCATCGAGGACAACGGCTGCTACGGGCTCACGAAGGGGCAGTTCTCGCCGACGGCGGACCTGGGCAGCAAGCTGAAGACGGGCGTCGTCAACGATCTGCCGCCCATCGACACCTGCGCCCTCGCGATCGAGCTCGGCGCGACGATGGTGGCACGGTCGTTCTCCGGCGACAAGAAGCAGCTCCTCTCGATCCTCAAGGCGGCGCTGGCCCATCGCGGCACCGTGATGCTGGACGTGATCTCGCCCTGCGTCACGTTCAACGATCACGAGGGCTCGACGAAGAGTTACTCGTACGTGAAAGACCACGACGATCCGCTCGAAGAGGTGAGCTTCGTGCCGTTCTTCGAGGACATCAGCGTGGACTACGAGCCGGGCTCGACGCAGGAAGTCACGATGCACGACGGGTCGAAGCTGTATTTGAAGAAGCTCGAAGACAGCTACGATCCGACGGACAAGATCATGGCGCTCAGGCGCCTGCACGAGACGGCGCGCCGCGGCGAGTTCGCGACCGGCATCGTCTACATCGAGCCGGATCGCGACGACTTCCTCGAACAGCTGAACGTCGTCGACGAACCGCTGGCCACGCTGCCGCTCGACCGCGTGAGGCCCGGTCCCGAGGCGCTCGAGGAAATCATGGAAGGGCTGCGATAACTGCAGATTGCGAATTGGTGATTGCAAATTGCGATTGCACGGTCAGTCGCGATTTGCAGCGGCGGTTTTGGCCGAGCGCGTGAAGATCGCCAGCAGTTAGCAATTTCTGCCACGTATAATCTCATCCTGATGTCCGAACGCACATTTGCCATCATCAAGCCCGACGCGGTCGCCCGGCGGGTCTCGGGACGGATTCTCCAGCGCATCGAAGCCGAGGGGTTCACGATCCGCGGAATGCGCCTCACGCACCTGTCGAAAGCGCAGGCGGAAGGCTTCTACGCGGTGCACCGGGCGCGCCCGTTCTTCGCGAGCCTGACCGAGTTCATGTCGTCGGGCCCGTCGGTCGTGCTGGTGCTCGAAGCGCCGGATGCGATCAGGAAGTGGCGGACGCTCATGGGCGCCACCGACCCGGCCAAGGCCGACGCCGGGACCATCCGCAAGGAATTCGCCGAGTCCATCGAACGGAACGCCACGCACGGATCCGACGCGCCCGAAACGGCGAGCGTTGAAATCGCGTACTTCTTTCCCGGGATCGACCTGATTTAGAGGTTCAGTGGGAAGGCTGCTCGTGTTCCTCGGCCTCGGCCTCGCCGCAGTCGGGCTGTTGATCATGGCCGGTCTGCCGATTGGCCGGCTGCCCGGCGACTTCGTGGTCCGGCGCGGCCCCGTCAGCTTCTACTTTCCCGCTCGCGACGTCGATCATCCTGAGCATCATCCTGACGCTTGTGCTGTCGTTCTTCAGGCGCTGAATCACGACGTTGAACGCAGAGCACGCCGAGCACGCAGAGAAATTCGATCCAGATCGAAAACTCGGTGTGCTCCGCGTGCTCTGCCTTCCACGTCGTCCGCGCGGTATTCGGCCGGTTTATAGTCTTGGCGATTCGATTAGTTCTGCTTATAACTTCAAAAAAAGAATCGATTTGACGGGGTGCGGCGACCCGGCTGTAATAGTCGGACACCAATGACGTGCCCAACCGCTCCCGGTCGCCCGTTCAACAGCGTGACCGACGGGTGTGTCCGTAGTCAGCGTCGTCGTTACGGTGGGACTGATGGTCCCCTTTATCAGCGCACGCCAACGGGTCAGCGGATGAAGTAAGGCCAGACACGAAACACCAGGGGCCATCATCCGCAAAGGGGTGATGGCCCTTTTTTTCGTACGACGACTATGAAAATTGCGTATCAGGGAGAGCCGGGGGCGTTCAGCGAAGCCGCCTCGCGGCTGGTCAGCGCTGACGCGGCGCTGCTGCCGTGCAAGAGCTTCGAAGACGTGTTTGCCGCCGTCGAGCAGGGGCCGGCCCAGTACGGCGTGCTGCCGATCGAAAACTCGATTGGCGGCAGCATCCACCGCAACTACGACCTGCTGATGGAGAACCACCTGCCGATCGTCGGCGAAGTGGAAGTGCCGGTGGTCCACCACCTGCTCGCGCTGCCGGGCGCGAAGCTCGATGCCATCAAGCGCGTCTACTCGCATCCTCAGGCGCTGGCGCAGTGCGAGCGCTTCCTGCGCACGCTGTCGGGCATCGAAATCATCGCGACATACGACACGGCGGGCAGCGCGAAGATGGTGTCGGACGGCAAGCTGACCGACACGGCGGCGATCGCGTCGGCGCGCGCCGGCGAAATCTTCGGCCTGTCGCCGCTCGCGTCGTCCATCCAGGATTTCAGCGACAACATCACGCGCTTCATCGTCATCGGGCGGCGGCCGCTCTCGGACACGCAGCCCGACAAGACCACGATCGTGTTTTCGCTGCCCAACGAGGCCGGTTCGCTGTTCAAGGCGCTCAGCGCCTTTGCGCTGCGCGGTGTGACGCTGACGAAGCTCGAATCGCGGCCGATTCCCGGCCGGCCGTGGGAATACCTGTTCTACGTGGACCTGGCGGCGTCCCGGGAAGAGATGCCGTGTCAACGCGCGCTCGGCAACCTGGCTGAATTCGCCCCGGTGCTGCGCACGCTCGGTTCCTATCCCGGCTGGAAAGGGCAACCCGCATGACGACCCGTCCGAATCCGCTCACGGCGCCCGAGCCGCGCCGCGCGGCCGCCCGCGCAATGCTGAAGGCCGTCGGTTTCAACGACGCCGATCTCGAGAAGCCGCTCATCGGCGTCGCCAACACGTGGATCGAAATCGGCCCGTGCAACTACCACCTGCGCGATCTGGCCGTCCACGTCAAGGACGGCATCCGCGCGGCCGGCGGGACGCCGATGGAGTTCAACACGGTCTCGATCTCCGACGGCATCACGATGAACACCGAGGGGATGAAGACGTCCCTGGTGAGCCGCGAGGTGATGGCCGACTCCATCGAGCTCGTCGCGCGCGGCAACGGGTTCGACGGTCTCATCGTGCTCGTGGGCTGCGACAAGACGATTCCGGCCGGCGCGATGGCGCTGGCGCGGCTGAACATGCCGGGCCTCGTGCTCTACGGCGGTTCGATCGCGCCCGGACAGTGGCACGGCAAGGACGTGACCATTCAGGACGTCTTCGAAGCCGTGGGCGCGCAGGCGGCGGGCAAGATGACGCTGCAGGATCTGCGGTCGCTCGAATCGGCGGCGTGCCCGGGGGCAGGGCGCGTGCGGGGGACAGTTCACCGCCAACACCATGGCGACGGCCGTGGAGTTCCTCGGCATCGCGGCGCTCGGATCGGGCAGCGTGCCGGCGACCCATCCCGGCAAGGCGGCGGTGGCGCGCGCGGCAGGCGCCCGCGTGATGGATCTGGTGAAGAGCGGTCTCAGGCCGCGCGACATCATGACGCGCGCGGCGATTGAGAACGCGATCGTGTCGGTCGCCGCGACCGGCGGGTCGACCAACGCCGTCCTGCACCTGCTGGCCATCGCCCGCGAAGCCGGCGTCGAGCTGTCGCTTGCCGATTTCGATCGGATCAGCGCGAAGACGCCGGTCTACGTGGACCTGAAGCCATCGGGGCGGTTCGTGGCCAACGATCTGTTTGCCGCCGGCGGCATCTCCCTGGTCGCGCAGCGGCTCTCCAACGCGAAGCTGCTCGATGCGTCCGCCAAGACAGTGACCGGGAAGACGCATCGGTGAAGAAGCGGCCCAGGCACAAGAAACGCCGGGGCAGGAAGTCGTGCACCCGCTGGACAAGCCGATTAAGCCGACCGGCGGCCTGATGATTCTCTCGGGCAGCCTCGCGCCGGAGGGCTCGGTGTTCAAGGTCGCGGGCAACGCGCACCTGCGCCATCGCGGCCCCGCGCGCGTGTTCGACAGCGAGGAAGCGGCGTTCGATGCGGTGCAGAGCCAGTCGATCAAGCCGAACGACGTCGTGGTCATCCGATACGAAGGTCCGAGCGGCGGACCCGGGATGCGCGAGATGCTTTCGGTGACGTCGGCGATCGTCGGGCAGGGACTCGGCGACAAGGTCGCGCTCATCACCGACGGACGGTTCTCTGGCGCCAGCCACGGCTTCATCGTCGGGCACATCGCGCCCGAGGCTGCGCACGGCGGGCCGATCGCGCTGGTGCAGCGACGGCGACTTCATCGTGCTCGACACGGACAAGCGCGAGCTCTCGGTGGAGCTCAGCGAGCAGGAACTGCAGAAGCGGAAGGCGCAATGGACGGCGCCGAAGCCGCGCTACACGACGGGCGTGATGGCGAAATACGCGCGCCTCGTGTCGTCGGCGTCGGTGGGAGCGGTCACGGGGTACTGAAGGGCAAAGGGCAGAGGGCAAAAGGCAGAGGGGAGGGCTGAGGGCATTTTTGCCCTTTGCCTTCTGCCCTCTGCCTTACAAGGATTTTTTATGGCTATGACTGGTGCACAGGCGCTGTGGGAAGCGTTGGTTCGTGAAGGCGTCACCGACGTCTTCGGATATCCGGGCGGCGCGATTCTGCCGGCGTACGACGCGATGCTGGGATACCCGATTCATCACGTCCTCGTGCGGCACGAGCAGGGCGCGACCCACATGGCGGACGGCTACGCCCGCGCGAGCGGCAAGGTCGGCGTCGCGATCGCGACGTCGGGCCCGGGCGCGACCAACATGGTCACCGGCATCGCGACTGCGATGCTCGACTCGTCGCCGATTGTCTGCATCACGGGCCAGGTGGGCAGCAAGCTCATCGGATCGGACGCGTTCCAGGAGACCGACATCACCGGCATCACGCTGCCGATCACCAAGCACAACTACCTGGTCACGCGCGCCGAGGACGTCGCAGGGGCGATTCGCGAGGCCTTCGCCGTGGCCGCCAGTGGCCGTCCGGGTCCGGTGCTCGTGGACATCACCAAGGACGCGCAGACGGGAAGCTGCGAAGTGGACTGGGACGCCACCGTGCCGCACCTGATGGAGACGCGCGACGATGCGATGCCGGGGGACGGGACGGCGGCCGAGGCGCTCGCGCTCATCAACGCCGCGGAGCGGCCGCTGATTCTGGCCGGCCACGGCGTGATGCTGTCGGGCGCCGAGCGCGAGATCCTGGCGCTGGCGGAGAAGGCGCGGATTCCGATCGCCGTGACGCTGCTCGGCATCGGCGGCGTGCCCGCGTCCCATCCGCTCAACCTCGGCATGATGGGCATGCACGGCGAGGCGTGGGTGAACACGGCGATTCAGGAAGCCGACCTCCTGCATCGCGCTCGGCATGCGGTTCGACGATCGGGTGACCGGCAACCTGCGGACCTACGCGCTGAACGCGAAGAAGATCCACGTCGACATCGACCGCGCCGAGTTGAACAAGAATGTCCGCGTGGACGTGGCCATCGCGAAGGACCTGCGCGGCGCGATCGCGGAATGGCTGCCGGGCCTCGCGCCGAACGCGCGCGGCGCGTGGCACGCGCACATCGACGAGCTCAAGGGCGACTCGGCCGTGCGCGACATCCAGAACCTGCCCGACAACGGGCATCTGTACGCGGCCCACGTCATCAACGATCTGTGGCGCCTCACCGACGGCAATGCGGTCGTGGTGACCGACGTCGGCCAGCACCAGATGTGGGAGGCGCAGTACTACAAGCACGACACGCCGCGGTCGCTCGTCACCTCGGGCGGCCTCGGCACGATGGGTTTCGCGTTGCCCGCGGCGATCGGCGCCAAGATGGCGTGCCCGGAGAAGGAAGTCTGGGTCGTCGTCGGCGACGGCGGCTTCCAGATGACGATGTGCGAGCTGGCGACGGCCGTGCAGGAGGGCCTCGACCTCAACATCTGCATCGTGAACAACGGCTATCTCGGGATGGTCCGGCAGTGGCAGGAGTTCTTCTACGACAAGCGCTACGCCGCCACGCCGATCACGGGCCCGGACTTCGTGAAGCTGGCGGACGCATTCGGGATCTTCGGGCGCGCCGTCGATCGGCGCGCCGATGTCGAGGACGCCGTGCAGTCGGCCCGCCGCCACCACGGCGTGTCGCTCATCGATTTCCGCGTCGAACAGGAAGATTCCGTGTACCCGATGGTCCCCGCCGGCGCGGACCTGCACAAGATGATTCGGCGTCCGTCTCCGATCGTGGAAACGGCAGCGGACTAGAACTTTTCACGAAGCCACGAAGGCCACGAAGGTTCTTTTGGAAGACGTACTTCGTTTCTTCGTGATCTTCGTGGCTTCGTGATGAGCAGGGCCTGACTAACATGATTCATACGTTCGCCGTATACGTAGACAACAAACCCGGCGTGCTGAACCGCGTGGCGTCGCTGTTCCGTCGCCGCGCGTTCAACATCGAGTCGCTGACGGTCGGCCGGACCGAGCAGGTGGGTATTTCGCGCATGACCGTCGTGGTCGACACCGACGAGTACGGCGCGCGGCGGCTCGAGGCGAACCTGTACAAGCTGGTTCCCGTGCGGCGCGTCGAAAACCTCAGCCTGCGGCGCGACCATCTCGCGCGACCTGGCGCTCATCAAGGTCTCGGCTGCCGGCGACGTGCGGGCGCAGGTCATGCAGCTCGTCGAGGTGTACCGCGCCCGGGTCATCGACGTGAGCCCGGAATCGCTCGTGATCGAAGCGACGGGCACCGAGGATAAGATTGACAGCTTGCTCGACGTGCTTCGCCCCTACGGGGTGATCGAGATGGTGCGGACGGGCCGCGTGGCGATGGCGCGCGGCACCGGCGCGGCCGTGCCGCTGTCCGCCGAACCGTCGCCGGCACAGGCCGGCCACGACAACCTGGGCGACTATTCGGTGTAAGTCAGGCAGGCCTGAAGGCCTGCACTGCATCTGCATAGTAGTAGTGCGGACCTATCAGGTCCGCGATATGAGGAGATTCTGATGGCAGCAAAGATGTACTACGAAGACGCGGCCGACATCGCGATCATTCGCGGCAAGAAGGTCGCCATCATCGGCTACGGGTCGCAGGGGCACGCGCACGCGTTGAACCTCAAGGACAGCGGGGTCAGCGTGAAGGTCGGGCTGCCGGCGACGAGCCGGTCGATCGAGAAGGCCCGCGCGGCCGGCCTCGAGGTGACGACCGTCGCCGATGCCGCGAAGTGGGCCGACGTCGTGATGATCCTGACGCCCGACCACAGCCAGGGGAAGATGTACAAGACCGAGATCGAGCCGAACCTGCACCAGGGCGCGACGCTGCTGTTCGCGCACGGCTTCAACATCCGGTTCAACGCGATCGTGCCGCAGAAAAGATCTCGACGTCGCGATGGTCGCGCCGAAGTCGCCCGGCCACCGCGTCCGCGAGCTGTACGTCGAGGGCGCGGGCACGCCCGCGCTCTTCGCCGTCCATCAGGACGCGACCGGCAAGGCGCGCGACATCACGCTGTCGTACGCGAAGGGCATCGGCGTCATGCGCGCCGGCGTCATCGAGACGACGTTCGCCGAGGAAACCGAAACCGATCTGTTCGGCGAGCAGGCCGTCCTCTGCGGCGGCGTGAGCGCGCTCATCAAGGCCGGGTTCCAGACGCTGGTGGATGCGGGCTACCAGCCGGAGATCGCCTACTTCGAGTGCCTCCACGAGCTGAAGCTCATCGTGGACCTCGTCTATCAGGGCGGCCTCAACTACATGCGCTACTCGATCAGCGACACGGCCGAGCACGGCGACTACACCGGCGGGCCGAAGATCGTCACCGACGAGACGCGCAAGGCGATGAAGCAGATCCTGAGCGACATCCAGACCGGCAAGTACGCGCAGGGCTGGATCGACGAGAACGAGAACGGCCGCCCGTGGTTCACGAAGCAGCGGCAGATCGAGCAGCACATCCTCGTCGAGCAGGTCGGCGAAAAGCTGCGCGCGATGATGCCGTTCCTGCGCCCGGTCAAGATTCAAACGGAAGAGCCGGTCGGCAAGTAGAGGCTGAGAACTGTGGACTAGGGGCTTGGGGCTGGAGGCTTGGGGAAGATTCGTGCGTTTCCCCTAGCGTCCAGCCTCCAGTCCCGAGTTCTCCAGAGCCCGACAGCCTTGACCCCTAAAGGCCACACGTAGTAAAACTTAGCAGGCCTCGGACGGTCCGAGGCGCGCCCGGTTTACTCCCATTCATGGACAAACTCGTCGAGCGCGAATCCGCGTCTCGCAGCCCTCTGGTCGCCGCGCCCGCCCTCGCCGTTCAGTTTTTTCTGATCCCGTTGATTGTCGTGGGCATAACGGTAGCGGTCTACGTGGGCTTCCGCTCGCTCCTGACCGACGACCGTTCGCGCACAGGACTACCTGGCCGAGATCCGCAACGGCGGATCCGATCGGCGCTGGCCGGCCGCCTACGAATTGTCGCGGCTGATGGCCGACCCGAAGGTCCGGGCCGATCGCACGCTCGCGCCCGCGCTGGTCAAGGCGTTCGAGGAATCGAAAGGGGATCAGCAGGTCCGCCGCTATCTGGCGCTCGCCATCGGCCGGCTCGACCCGCCGATGCCGCCCGACGCCGTCGCGAGGCTCACCAGCGCGCTCGACGATCCCGACGGCGAAACCCGCATCAGCGTCATCTGGGCGCTGGGCTCGTCGGGCGATCCGGCGGTCATCGATCGCCTCATCCCGCTCTACCAGGCGCAGGACGCCGACGCCGGCATCCGCAAGATGGTGGTGTACGCCCTCGGCGCGCTGCCGGGCGACGCGCAGATTGATACACTGCGCACGGCGCTGCGAAGACAGCGCGCCCGACGTGCGCTGGAACGCCGCCGTCGCGCTGGCGCGCCACGACCGCGCGGAAGGCGTCGCCGTGCTGCGGCAGATGCTCGACCGCGGCTACGTCGAGCAGACGGTCAAGCGCGACGTGCGCCAGGACCAGGATCAGGATCCGATCGCCGACGTCATGATCAGCGGCCTGCGCGCGGCCGCGGCGCTGAAGGAACAGTCGCTCAAGCCGCTGGTGAGCACGCTCAGCCAGGAGGATCGGAGCATGAAGGTTCGGCAGGCGGCGCTCGAAGCGCTGAAGGTGATTGGATAAACGATGGCTGATGACAACAAGGCGATAGAGCCCAGCGCGCCGCCGACCGGCGCCAATCCGGCGGCGACGCCGAATACGCGCCAGGTTCCGGGCGGCGACGCCCCGGCGACGGCAGCGGCTGCGGCGGCCACCGGCGTCAGCACGGCGCCGGTCGCCAGCCATGCCGCGAAACCGGCCGCACCGCCGAAGCCTCCGGCTGCGCCGCTGCCGGATCTCGCCGGCAAGACGACGACCGCCGCGTCCGCGGGCGGTGCGCAGGCGAAGGCTGCGGCTGCCGCGCCGGCGGCCGCGAAGCCGGCCGTCGCCGCTGGACGCGATCCCGACGACACCTCGCCGCTCCTGAACCGCCGCGCCTGGCTGGGCCTGGCGTGGGGCGCGTTCTCCGCCGCATCGGCCGCCGCGCTCGCCGCGACCGGCCGGTTCATGTTCCCGAACGTGCTCAACGAGCCGCCGCAGCAGTTCAAGGTCGGCTTCCCGAGCGAGTACGGCATGGGCGTGGACGAGCGGTTCAAGGACAAGTACGGCATCTGGATCGTCCGGACCCCGGACGACATCGAGCAGCACGCCAGCGGCTTCTACGTGCTCATCAGCGTGTGCACGCACCTGGGCTGCACGCCGAACTACCTGTCGGCCGAGAGCAAGTTCAAGTGCCCCTGCCACGGCAGCGGTTTCCGTCTCACCGGCGTGAACTTCGAAGGCCCGGCGCCGCGACCGCTCGAGCGCGCGCGCGTCGTGCTCGCCGACGACGGCCAGATTCTGGTGGACAAGGGCAAGCATTACCAGCGCGAGCTGGGCCAGTGGATCGATCCTGAGTCGTTCTTGAAAGCGTAACGGCGTAGCGTCCGCCTTCAGGCGGACGTCGCAACGGCCGGCTGAAGCCGGCCGCTACTTGTAGAGGATTATGGCTGAAGCGAAAACCATTGCACCCAAGGAAGGCCCGCTCGTCCGGTTCTGGGAGTGGCTGACCGAAACGCAGGCCTGGAAATCCGTGTTCCGGCACGACCGGCCGAACACCGACCGCACCCGCGTGCTGGTGATGCTGTCGAACGTGTTCCTGCACCTGCACCCGGTGCGGATCCGCAAGTCGGGCGTGAAGCTTCGCTACACCTGGTGCATGGGCGGGTTGAGCTTCTTTCTCTTCCTCGTGCTCACGTTCACGGGCCTGCTGCTGATGTTCTACTACCGGCCCACGCTCGAATACGCGTACACCGACATCGTCGGCCTGCGCGAGCACGTGCCGCTCGGCATCATGCGCGAGATGCACCGCTGGGGCGCGCACGCCATGGTCATCACGGTGTGGCTCCACATGTTCCGCGTGTTCATGACCGGATCGTACAAGCCGCCGCGCGAGTTCAACTGGTCGGTCGGCGTCATCATGCTCGTGCTGACGCTGCTGCTCTCGTTCACCGGCTACCTGCTGCCGTGGGACCAGCTGGCGATCTGGGCGATCACGGTCGGCTCGAACATGGCGCGCGCGACGCCGTTCCTCGGCCACGAAGGTCCAGGCGCGCAGTTGCTGCGGTTGGGCGACGTCCCGCTGATCCACGCCGCCGACGACGCGCGGTTCGCGCTGCTCGGCGGCACGTTCGTGGGCGAGGGCGCGCTGCTCCGGTTCTACGTGCTGCACTGCGTCGGGCTGCCGCTCGGCATCGCCGTGCTGATGGCCGTCCACTTCTGGCGCGTGCGCAAGGACGGAGGGATTTCCGGCCCACTGTAGCGGCCGGCTTCAGCCGGACGTCCGCCTGAAGGCGGACGCTACAGGGTTTGGAATCAGCAGATATGGGCTTCATCAAAGGCATATTCAACGCGGTCGCCGACCCGAAGCTGTTCTTCCTCCTCGCGGTCGGCGGGCTCGCCGTCATGCTGTGGAAGCGCGAGAAGATTGCCGGCAACGCCGTCGGGTACGGGGCGCTGGGCTTTCTTGCGGCGTTCTTCATCTTCGGCACGTTCGACCCGAACTTCCGGCTCGGTGGTCACCAAGCCCGACAACGTGCCGATCGTCGGGCTGATCTTCCTGCTCGTGTTCTTCGTGTGGTATTCCCTCCGCGAAGGCGTCCTCAACGACCGGCGGATCGCCGCGGGACAGGGGCCCATCGAGAAAGCCGAATCGGATCGCGTGTGGGTGTGGCCCGACCTGGTCTACACGGAGCTCATCTCGCTGATCCTGTGCTCGGTCGTGCTGATCGTCTGGTCGATCGTGCTCAAGGCGCCGCTCGAGCAGCCCGCGAACCCGGCCAACACGCCGAACCCGTCGAAAGCGCCGTGGTACTTCCTCGGGCTGCAGGAAATGCTGGTGTACTTCGACCCCTGGCTGGCCGGCGTCGTCCTGCCGGGCCTCATCATCGTCGGGCTGATCTGCATCCCGTACATCGACAAGAACCCCAAGGGCAACGGCTACTACACGTTCAACGAGCGCAAGCCGGAGATTGCGATCTTCCTCTTCGGCTTCGCCGTGCTGTGGTCGTCGCTCATCGTGCTGGGCACGTTCCTGCGCGGTCCCAACTGGAACTTCTTCGGGCCGTTCGAATTCTGGGACATCCACAAGCTCGAGGCGCTGACCAACGTCAACCTGTCCGAGTACATCTGGGTGCGTCTGTTCCGCACGGGCCTGCCCGAGTTCTGGCTGCTCCGGGAGATCTTCGGCATCCTGCTGGTGCTGTTCTACGTGTTCGCGCTGCCGGTGATCCTCGCGAAGGCGTGGCTCAAGACGTATTACATCAAGCTGGGGCCGCCGCGGTATTACGTGACGGTGTTCCTGTTCCTGATGATGATGTCACTGCCGATCAAGATGCTGCTCCGGTGGGTCATCAACCTGAAGTACATCGTGGGCATCCCCGAATTCTTCTTCAATATTTGAATCATGGCTGACAAAAAGGGCGTCGGGCACGCTTACAACGTCGACTTCCTGAACGTCGTCTTCGCGGCGTCCAGCATCTTCCTGTTCCTGTCGGTCGTCTGGATGGTGTGGGACGACTACGACCGCGACTGGAAGAACACGCAGCGGCGGTTCGCCCAGCTGCAGTACGACGTGACGCGCGCGCAGTACCAGCAGGCGTCGCGCGCCGTGGACAAGGGCAAGCTGACGCAGCTGCAGCAGCAGCTCGCCGCGGCCCAGAAGAACGTCGCCGGGAACCAGGCGAAGGTCGGCGAGCTGCAGAAACAGCTCGACGATGTCAACATCCGGCTCGACCGGGCGCAGCGCGACTACCAGTACGCCAAGGCCACTTACGACCACGACCGCTACGACTTCGAGGCCTCGCGGGCGTCGGGCGCGCCGAATGCCGCCAAGAAGGGCGCCAGCGTCGCGGAACAGGAGAAGAACCTGTCCGCGTTGAATCTGCAGGTCGAAAAGCTGATCGCCGAGCGCGCCGGCATCCAGAAGTCGCAGGGCCAGTACACGGGCCAGGTGACGGCGGTCGCAAAGCAGATCGAGAACATGCACGCCGAGGAGACGCGCCTGCGGAAGGTGCTCGACAGCGTCGCGCCGAGCGCCGCCAAGGACTACTTCCTCAACGCGCCGCTCCTCGACTTCATGGCGCCGACGATCAAGATTCAGCAGCTCATCCTGCCGAACATCGTCGACGACGTGAACTTCAAGACCGTGTCGAAGATGGACCGGTGCATGACTTGCCACCTGTCGATCGACCGCAAAGGCTACGAGAAGTACCCGCAGCCGTTCACGACGCATCCCAACCTGTCCACGTACCTCGGCGGCGACTCACCGCATCCGATCGACCGCATCGGCTGCACGGTGTGCCACGAGGGGATGGGGCAGTCCGTCAGCTTCCGCGACGCGGCGCACATGCCGAGTTCCCCGAAGCAGCAGGAGGAGTGGGAGAAGAAGTTCGGCTGGGAGCAGCCGCACCTCTGGGACTACCCGATGCTGCCGTTAAAGATGACGGAAGCATCGTGCGCCAAGTGCCACAAGCAGGAGATCTACGTCCCGAAGGCCGATATGCTGAACATCGCGTACGGAACCTACGAGCGGGCCGGATGCTACGCCTGCCATAAGACCAAGGGGTTCGAAGCCGAGAAGATGCGCAAGCCCGGGCCCATCCTGACGAAGATCGACGCGAAGCTGTCGCCGGACTGGGTCAAGACATGGATTCGGAATCCGCGGTCAGTCAAGGCGGCCACGTGGATGCCGCGCATCTGGTACAACTCGAACTCGAGCTCGCCGGCGGATGCCGTGCGCAACGAGGTCGAGATCGACGCGGTCGTCGCCTATCTGTTCGCCAACACGGACACGCACGAATTCGCCGTCAAGAGCCCGCCGCACGGTGACGCAAAAACGGGTGAGCAGATCGTCAAGTCCATCGGCTGCCAGGGCTGCCACCTGGTTGGCGAAGGGAAACGTGAGGAAGTCGGCCCGCGGCGGACGTTCGGTCAGCCCCTCGAGAACATCGGCAACAAGACGACGTACGAGTGGGTCTTCAACTGGGTGCGGGATCCGAAGCACTACAACCCCGCCACCTACATGCCGAACCTGCGCCTGACGGATCAGCAGGCCGCCGACGTGGCCACCTACCTGATGACGCTCAAGCAGAATGGCGGCGACGCCGCGAAAGCCACCTTCGCCGAGAAGGATGTCGACGACACGCTGCTCGACTACTACAAGGCGTCGTTGCCGGCGGAAGACGCGAAGGCCGCCGTCGCCAAGCTCGACGCGAAGGCGAAGCAGCTCGATCTGGGCCAGAAGGTCATCAGCCGCTATGGCTGCTTCAGCTGCCACGACATCAAGGGCTTCGAGAAAGCGCAGGCGATCGGCACGGACCTGTCCGAAGAGGGCAGCAAGCTCGTGACGCGCCTTGATTTCGCGTTCATCAACGACATCCCGCACACGTCGAAGATCGGCTGGTTCCGCCGCAAGCTCCATAACCCGCGCGAGTTCGACAAGGGCCGGGTGCTGCAGCCGCTCGAGAAGCTGCGCATGCCGAACTGGGACTTCTCCGACGTCGAAGTGGACCGGCTGCTCACGGCGGTCATGAGCTTCCAGCGCGAAACCCAGCCCGCCGCCGCGATGCCTGTGCGGAACGCCCGTGCCGACTACCGGGTGTCGGGACGCACGCTGGTGCACCGGCAGAACTGCGTCGGCTGTCACATCATCGAAGGCGACGGCGGCGACATGGTGAAGCTGGTGGCCGAGCCGTCGCTCGGTCCGCCAATGCTCACGCCGGAAGGCGCCCGCGTGCAGCCCGACTGGCTGTATGCGTTCCTTCGCGGCCCGATTCCGATCCGCCCGTGGCTGAGCGTCCGCATGCCGACATTCGGCTTCAACGACGAGAAGCTGAACGGCGTGGTGGAGTACTTCGGCGCGGTGTCGAACACCGTCGGTCCGTTCCAGACGCACGAGAGCGTGCGCCTGACGTCTGCGGAAGAGGGAGCGGGCAAGCAGCTGTTCGAGCTGCTCAAGTGCCAGCAGTGCCACGTGCTCGGCGCGATTCCGAAGGATCAGCCGACGGCGAACCTCGCGCCCGACCTGCGGATGGCGCCGGACCGGCTGCAGCCCGAGTGGATCGCGCAGTGGCTCAAGAACCCGGCGGCTATTCTCCCCGGCACCCGCATGCCGGCGTTCTGGCCCGACTACCCGAAATCGCAGTACCCGGGGATGGACGGCTCTGCAGAGGCCCAGATCCAGGCGATCAAGAACCACCTGCTCACGTTCAAGGGTGGGCCGTCGCCGCGCCGCGGTGGAAACACGGTCGCGGCTAACTAACTAGGGCAAAGAGCAGAGGGCATAGGGCAGAGGGTAGGGTAGAGGGCTTGGTGAAGTGAGTGGCGCTTCGCTTTCTGCCCTTTGCCCTTTGCCTTCTGCCCTCTGCCCTTTAGCGTGATCCCACTATGATCCGCCCGCACCGCGGCCGCCTGCCACGCGTTCACCCCACCGCGTTCATCGATGACAGCGCGCAGGTCATCGGCGACGTCGAGATCGGCGACGAGAGCAGCATCTGGATGTGCGTCGCCGTGCGCGGCGACGTGAACTGGATTCGCATCGGCCGGCGGACGAACATCCAGGACGGGTCCGTCGTTCACGGCATGCTGGGGACGCACCCGATCAGCGTCGGCGACAACGTGTCGATCGGCCATGGCGCTCTTATTCACGGATGCACTATCGAGGATCGCTGCCTGATCGGGATGGGCGCGATCCTGCTGAACGGGTCGCGCGTGGGGACCGGGTCTATCGTCGCGGCGGGGACGCTGCTCGTCGAGGGCATTCAGGTGCCCCCGCGCTCGCTCGTCATGGGGAGCCCGGGCAAGGTCAAACGATCGTTGACCGACGATGAAGTCGCGGGCATTCAGGGCTACGCCGATCGCTACGTCGGGTACCGCCTCGATTACATGCCTTCAGGAAGCGGCGCAGGCCTTTAGGCCTGCCGTCAATGTCGACCAAACCTCCAGGCGGCACACGCGATTTCCTGCCGGCAGATGTCCGGCGCCGCGAGCACGTCATCGCGGTCGTCCGCCGGGTGTACGAGCGGTACGGGTTCGAGCCGCTCGAGACGCCGGCGTTCGAGAACATCGAGACGCTGTTAGGCAAGTACGGGGAAGAAGGCAACAAGCTCATTTTCAAGATTCTGAAGCGCGGCGAGCACGAGGCCAGCGGCGAAGCGGATCTGGCACTGCGGTACGACCTGACCGTTCCGCTGGCGCGCGTGGTGGCGCAATACCAGAACGAGCTCCCGAAGTTCTTCAAGCGCTACCAGATTCAGCCCGTGTGGCGCGCGGACAGGCCCGCGAAGGGACGCTTCCGCGAGTTCTACCAGTGCGACATCGATTCGATCGGATCGACGTCGCCCGTGGTCGAGGCCGAGCAGCTGTCGGCGGTCACCGAGGTCCTCACGACGCTCGGGTTTGGCGACTTCACGATCCAGCTGAATCATCGCATGCTGCTGACGGCGATGCTCGAGGCGGCCAACGTGCCCGCCGCCCTGCACGGCGAAGCCCTCGTCGCGATCGACAAGCTGGACAAAATCGGCCGCGACGGCGTGCGGAAGGAGCTGGTCGGGAGAGGCATGACCGACGAGAGCGCGTCCACGTGCCTCGATGCGTTCGAGGATGTGCCGTTGTTCGAGAGACTGGTGCAGGGATCCAGCAGGGGCAGCGTCGCCAAGACCGAGGTCGATCGGATTCTTGCGCTCGTCGCCGGCACGCCGGCTGCCGGGCATGTGAGCTTCGTCCCGCGGCTCGCGCGCGGGCTGTCATACTACACGGGCGCAATCATGGAAATCACCGTGCCCGATCTGGCCGGCAGCCTCGGCGGCGGCGGCCGTTACGATAACCTCGTGGGAATGTTCCTCGGCCGCGACGTACCCGCATGCGGGTTCTCGCTCGGCCTCGAGCGGATCATCGTCGTCATGACGGAGCGCGGGATGTTCCCGGACGCGATCGCGGGCGGCGGCGTGGATGTGATGGTGACGGTGTGGAACGACGAATCACGATCCGATGCCCTGGCGCTCGCCGGCGAGCTGCGGCGGGGCGGCGTCCGCGTCGACGTTTATCCCGACGCTGACAAGCTGGGCAAGCAATTCAAGTACGCCTCCAGCCGCGCCGTGCCGTTTGTGGCAATCGTCGGCGACGACGAACGGGCCAACGGCACCGTCAGCGTCAAAGATCTGCGCAGCGGCTCGCAGGAAACCATGCCCAGGGCGGAAGCCGCCGCATTCATCACCATCCGCGTGAACCCCGAACCCTGAACCTCGAACCCTGAACCTCGAACCCTGAACCTTGAACCCTTTGATCGCCTCTCACCGTTACCGCTCCCACACCTGCGCCGTTCTTCGACCGGAGCACATCGGACAATCCGTCAAGCTCGCCGGCTGGGTGCATCGCAAGCGCGACCACGGCTCGCTCCTGTTCATCGACCTGCGCGACCACTACGGCATCACGCAGTGCGTGTTCACGCCGAACTCCGCGGCGTTCGCCGCCGCCGAATCCGTTCGCCTCGAGAGCGTCATCAGCGTCGGCGGCAGCGTGATCGAGCGCACGCCGGAGAACGTCAACCCCGCGCTGCCGACGGGCGGAATCGAGGTCACGGTCGAGGGTCTCGAAGTGCTGTCGACCGCGGAACTGCTGCCGTTCCAGGTCGCGGGCACGCAGGACATTCCCGAGGAACAGCGGCTCCGGTACCGGTTCCTCGATCTGCGGCGCGAGAAGATCCACGCCAACATCATTCTGCGCTCGAAGGTGATCGCCAGCATCAGGCGCCGGATGCAGGAACAGGGCTTTCTCGAATTTCAGACGCCCATCCTGACCTCGAGCTCGCCGGAAGGCGCGCGCGACTACCTGGTGCCCAGCCGCATCCATGAAGGCAAGTTCTACGCGCTGCCCCAGGCGCCGCAGCAGTTCAAGCAGCTCCTGATGGTGGCCGGCTTCGATCGCTACTTCCAGATCGCCCCCTGCTTTCGCGACGAAGATGCGCGTGCCGACCGATCGCCGGGCGAGTTCTATCAGCTCGACGTCGAGCTGTCCTTCGTGACGCAGGACGATGTGTTCGGCGCGATAGAGCCTGTGCTCGCGGGCGTGTTCCAGGAGTTCTCCGACTTCACGGTCACGCCGCCGCCGTTTCCCCGCATTGCGTACGACGATGCGATGGCGATGTACGGGAGCGATAAGCCCGACCTGCGCAATCCGATCAAGGCTGCGGACGTCACGGAGATTTTCCGCGGCTCGGAGTTCGCGGTCTTCGCGCGGGCCGTGGAGGAAGGCGCGGTCGTGCGCGCGATCCGCGCGCCGGGGGCGGGCGAGAAGTCGCGCAGCTTCTTCGACAAGACGGTCGGCCTCGCCGAGACGCTCGGTCTGGGCGGACTCGCGTATATTGTCGCGGCGGACACGCCCAAGGGCCCCCTCGCGAAGTACCTGCCGGAGGATCGGCGCAAACGTGTGTTCGACGCGGCGGGCGTGCAGCCGGGCGACGCGGTGTTCTTCGTGTCCGGCGCGCCGAAGACGCTGTCGAAGGCGATCGACGGCCTGCGCAACCACCTCGCGAAGGAACTAGGGCTGCTCGAGGCCAATGCCTACCAGTTCTGCTGGGTCACCGATTTTCCGTTCTTCGAGCTGGACGCGGAAACGAACCAGATCGCCTTCAGCCACAACCCGTTCTCGATGCCGCAGGGCGGCCTCGAAGCGTTGAACGGGGGCGATCCCCTCTCCATCAAGGCCTTCCAGTACGACATCGTCTGCAACGGCGTCGAGCTGTCGAGCGGGGCGATCCGCAATCACCGTCCCGACGTCATGCTGCGCGCGTTCGAAATCGCCGGTTATGGTCCGGATGAGGTAGAGAAGCGGTTCGGCGGCATGCTCAACGCTTTCCGCCATGGGGCGCCGCCGCACGGGGGGCTCGCGCCGGGCATCGACCGTATCGTCATGCTGCTGGCCCAGGAGCCCAACCTCCGGGAGGTGATTGCGTTCCCGATGACGCAAAACGCCGAGGATCTGCTCATGAACGCCCCTTCTGCCGTATCTGACAAGCAGTTGCGGGAGCTGCACATCCGGGTCGTGGAGTCCCGAAAGAAGTAAAATCGTGACGGCTCAATGAAACGAATTGCCATCCCCGAAGAGGGGATCGAAACGCTGTTCGGCTCCTACGACGAGAACCTCAAGCACCTCGAATCCCGTTTCAACGTCCGCATACGCACGCAGGGGCACGACCTCCTCGTCGAAGGCGAGCCCCCAGACCTGGAGCGCGTCGACCGCGTCGTCGGCCAGCTGTCCGCGTTGATGAAGGACGGATACAAGCTCTCGAACGCGGACGTGAAGACCGCCTCGGATCTCGTCGCGCACGACGGTACGATCGACCTGCGGGAACACTTTCTCAAGGGGACGCTGACGCCGGGCGGACGGCGGCGCGTGGCGCCGAAGACCATCAACCAGCGGCGGTATCTCGAGGCCATCGACCAGCACGACATCGTGTTCGGCATCGGCCCGGCGGGCACCGGCAAGACGTACCTCGCGATGGCCCAGGCCGTGGCGTTTCTCGTGGCGAAGAAGGTGAGCCGGATCATCCTGGCTCGTCCCGCCGTCGAAGCGGGGGAGAAGCTGGGCTTCCTGCCGGGCGATCTCCAGGAAAAAGTGAACCCGTACCTGCGCCCGCTGTACGACGCGCTCTACGACATGCTGGACACCGAGCGCGTGGCGCGCTACCTCGAGCGCGGCGTGATCGAAATCGCGCCGATCGCGTTCATGCGCGGCCGGACGCTCAATGATTCGTTCGTCATCCTGGACGAGGCGCAGAACACCACGTCGGAACAGATGAAGATGTTCCTCACCCGGCTCGGGTTCGGCGCCAAGGCCGTCATCACCGGCGATGTCACGCAGATCGATCTGCCGGCCGGCCGGACGTCGGGCTTGGTCGAGGCGATGAAAGTCGTGAGCCACATCGAGGGGGTGTCGTTCATCTACTTCGACGATCGGGACGTCGTCCGCCACAAGTTGGTCCAGCAGATCGTCAAGGCCTACGAGGCGTTCTCGAATCCGAACGGCGGACGCCCTGCTCATGGGTCCTGACGGCTCCGGTGCTTCACATCGGGCGCTGCAGGTTCTGGTTGGGGACGAGCACGGCCGGCGTATGCCGTCTGCGCCTGGGCTGGCGCGCTGGCTGACACGCATCGCGCCGGCGCGCGCGCGCGGCACGGTGAGCGTCGCCGTCGTCAGCGACGCGCGCGTCCGCGCGCTGAATCGGCGGTACCGCGGCGTCAATCGCGCAACGGACGTGTTGAGTTTCCCTGCGGGCCCCGGGTTTCGAGCCGCGAGCCACGAGCCAGACCACGAGAAGCGAGCCACGAGCCACGAGAAACGAGCCACGAGCCACGAGCTTGGGCGACATCGTCATCGCGCGGGGCCTGGCGCGGCGCCAGGCGCGCGAGGCCGGCCACTCCGAGCTCACGGAATGGCGCGTGCTGGCCCTGCACGGCCTGCTGCACCTGCTCGGCTACGACCACGAACGCGACGAAGGACGCATGCGGCGTGTGGAGACGCGCCTGCGCCGCCGGGGCGGGCTGCCCGATGGTCTCATCGAGAGGGCGGGACGGCGGTGATTCCGCTCGTCGTCTTCCTCCTGGCGTGCGTTGCCGTGGTGCTCGGCTCCATCGAGGCCGCGTTCAGCGCGCTGATGCGGCTGTCGCTGCGCCTCGCCGCCGAGCGCAGCGATCGCCCCGGGGCGCTGGCCGCGTATCTCGACGATCCGCTCCTGTTGTTTGTCCCGGTCCGTTTCCTGCTGGCGCTCGTGACGGCCGCGGCCACCGCGCTGCTCGCGACGGGCATCGGCATCGAGGGCGCGCCGACGGTCTGGTTCGTCGCGGGCACAGTGGTGGCGTTCATCGCCGTATTCGAGCTGCTGCTGCCGCGCCTCATCGTTGCGCGCGATCCCGAAGGCACACTGGAACTGCTCCTGCCGATTTTCACGCCGGTGGCCTACGCGCTCGGCCCGCTCACGCGATGGTTGACGCCGGCGTCGAGCTTCGCGGCGGCACGGCGCGCGATCCCGCCCGTCGGCGCCGAGGACGTCAAGACCGACGTCCCGAGCGAGGCGGCCGAGGCGTTCGCGAGCCCGGTGGAGCATGACGGCATGATCGAAGGCGAGGAGCGGCGGCTCCTTCAAAGCATCATGGACTTTGGAGGCACGCTCGTCCGCGAGGTGATGACGCCGCGCCCCGACATCGTTGCGCTGCCGGAGAAGGCAACGATCGGCGAGCTGCGGGCGCTCTTCCGCGAGGAGGAGTACTCGCGGTTCCCCGTCTTCAAGGAAAGCCTCGACAACATTGCCGGGTTCGTGTTCATCAAGGACCTGGTCGCCATGGACGCGTCGGAGAATGCCCGGCCGATCACGTCGATCATCAGACCGGCCGTGGTCGTGCCGGAGACCAAGCGCGTGCCCGAGCTCCTGAAGCAGTTCCAGCGGCAGCAGACGCAGATCGCGATTGTCGTCGACGAGTACGGCGGCACGGCCGGCCTCGTCACCATCGAAGACCTGCTCGAGGAGATCGTCGGCGAAATCCGCGACGAGTACGACGTCGAGACGGAGCCCGTCGTGGACGAAGGCAACGGCCGGTTCGTGTTCAGCGGCAAGGTCGACGTGGACGAGATCGTGCACCGGCTCGACGTACACATCGAGCGGGAAGGGTTCGAGACGGTCGGCGGCTACCTGCTCTCGCACCTGGGCCGCGTGCCGACGGTAGGCGAGCGATTCGATATCGACGGGCTGACCGTGGAAGTGCTCGATGCCGAACGCCGCCGCATCAACAAGGTCCGGATCGTGAAACACGAGGAACCTGTCGAGGCCGAGCCGCATGGCTCATAAGTTCGGCCTGGTTTCGTTCATTGGCCGCCCGAATGCGGGCAAATCCACGCTGCTGAACCGGCTGGTGGGCACGAAACTCGCGATCGTGTCCGACAAGCCCCAGACCACGAGGACGCGGATTCACGGCGTGCGGAATTACCCGGATGCCCAGGTGGTGTTCGTGGACACGCCGGGCATTCACCGCCCGCTCCACCGGATGAACGTGCAGATGGTGGACGCCGCGGTCGAAGCGATGCGCGAAGTCGACGTCGTCGGCCTCGTGGTCGATGCCAGCGAGCCGACCGGCAAGGGGGACAAGTTCGTCGCCGACCTCGTCAGGGACGTCGAGGCCCCGGTCATCCTGATCCTCAACAAGGTCGACCTCATGAAGAAAACGCGCCTGCTGCCGATCATGGAGCGGTACGGAAAGGAGGGGCAGTTCGCCGAAATCGTGCCGGTGTCCGCGTCGACGGGAGAAAACGTGGATCGTCTGGAACGGCTGCTCATCGATCGGCTGCCGGAAGGGGAGCCGCGGTATCCGGCCGACTACATCACGGACAGGCCGGAGCGGTTTTTCGCCGCCGAGATCGTGCGGGAGCAGCTGCTGCAGGCGACTCACGACGAAATCCCGTTCGCCAGCGCCGTCGTCGTGGACAAGTTCGAGGAGCCGACGGGGGAGCGCGGGCTGATGCGGCTGTATTGCACCATCGTGGTCGATCGGGAGTCGCAGAAGCCGATCGTGGTGGGCCGCGGCGGAGAGATGATCAAGCGGATCGGCACAGCCGCGCGCCTGGAGCTGGAGCGGTTCTTCGCGACGCGCGTCTACCTGGATCTGCACGTCAAGGTGAAGTCGGAGTGGCGCGAGGACGATCACGTGCTGGGTGAAATCGGGATGGGGAAGCCTGATCCGGAGTAGAGCGGGCCTTCATCCCTCGACGCGCCTCGGGATGGCCTGAGCTTGTCGAAGGCCAGGCCCGCCAAATGTAGTACGATCATCACCCGCCCCCTTGAATGCCGCTGCATACCACTGACGCGTTGATTCTCCGGACCTACAAGCTCGGCGAGTCGGATCGGATCGTGGTGTTCCTGACGCGCGATCGCGGCAAGAAGCGGGGCGTGGCGAAGAACGCCCGCCAGAGCCGCCGGCGCTTCGGCGGGGCGCTCGAGCCGCTCACGTGCGGGCGCGTCGGGTACTTCGAGCGCGAGCGGCGGGATCTCGTGCGGCTCGATTATGTCGAACAGCGGCGATCGCCGCTGTCAGCGGCGGACGGCGAGGCGCTGGGCTACGCGGAGTATTTTGCCGAGCTGATCGACGAGTGGGCGCAGGAAGGCGACCCGAGCGAGACGCTCTACCGGCTCGGCGTCTCCATGGTCGAGGCGATGGCGACGGGCGTGCCCATCGAGCCGCTGGCGCGGTACTTCGAGTACTGGCTGCTGCGGCTCCAGGGTGTGTACGAGGAAGGGGACCGGCTGTCGGCAGGCGCGCGGGCATTCCTCGAGATGGCGCGGAGCTCCAGCCCCTTCGCCTTGAAAGATGTGAAAGTGTCGCGGCAAATCCTGCAGGAGCTCGAAGCCGCGCATCGCGAACTGATTACGCTGCACCTCGAGAAGGACCTGAAGTCCGTGCGCGTGCTGCGGGAAATGCGACGATGACAAGGCCGTGACGTTTCAGAATCTCATCCTCAAGCTCTCGGAATTCTGGGCGTCGCGCGGGTGCGCCCTGCAGCAGCCGCTCGACGTCGAGGTCGGCGCCGGGACCATGCACCCGGAGACCTTTCTGCGCGTGCTCGGGCCCGCGCACTGGAGCGTCGCGTACGTGCAGCCCTCGCGCCGGCCGGCCGACGGCCGCTTCGGGGAGAACCCGAACCGCCTCTTCAAGCACCATCAGTTTCAGGTCGTGCTGAAGCCTGCGCCGGACGAGGTCCAGAATCTGTATCTCGAGAGCCTGGAGGTGTGCGGGATCAACCCGCGCCATCACGACATCCGCTTCGAGGAGGACAACTGGGAGTCGCCTACGCTCGGCGCGTGGGGCATCGGCTGGCAGGTCCTGTTCGACGGCCTCGAGATCACGCAGTTCACGTATTTCCAGCAGGCGGGCGGCATCGAGCTCGCGCCGATCTCGGCGGAGCTGACGTACGGGCTCGAGCGGATTGCGATGGTGCTGCAGAAAGTGGACAGCATCTACGACATCGAGTGGGCGCCGGGGGTCAAGTACGCCGACGTCCGCCTGCGCGAAGAAGTGGAGCAGTCGAAGTACGCGTTCAATGTCGGCGTCGATCTGGCGGCCGGCGACGACTTCGCGACGCTGCACCGCTCGCTGTACGACAACAACTACCGGCTCGCGGAGGCGCTGCTCAGGTCAGGGCTCGTTCTGCCGGCGCTCGAGCACACCCTGAAGTGCTCGCACCTGTTCAACATCCTCGATGCGAGCAACAGCGTCGGCGTCACCGAGCGGGCCGCGTTCATCCTCAACATCCGGAAGCTCGCCATCGGCGTGGCGAAGGCCTACGTGGAGCAGACGAGCCGGCAGCCGGAGCTCGCGGCGGAACAGAAGGGCGTGTAGGGTGGAGCGCGAACTGCTGCTCGAACTCGGGTGCGAGGAGATTCCGGCCAGCTGGCTGCCGGCGCTGACCAGAGAGGTCGGCGAGGCGCTGGCGGGCCAGCTGCGCGAACGGCGCCTGCCCGCCGGAAACCGCGGTCGAAACCTTCAGCACGCCGCGGCGCCTGACCGTCCGTATCGAACGAATCCCGGAGCGGCAGACCGACCTCGAGGAGCTCGTGACGGGTCCGCCCGTCACCGCAGGCTTCAAGGCCGACGGCACGCCCACTCCGGCGGCCGCAGGCTTCGCGTCCAAGCAGGGCGTGGAGGTTTCCGCGCTCGAACGTGTGGAGACGCCGAAAGGCGTGTATCTCGGCTACCGCCGGCGGCAACGTGGCAGGGCATCGGTCGACGTTCTGCCCGACGTGCTCGGCGGCACGTTGCGCGCGCTGACGTTTCCCAAGCTCATGCACTGGGACGCGACGCTCGAGGACGGCAGAGGCGACCTGCTGTTCGGGCGGCCCATCCGCTGGATGCTGTTCCTCTACGGCGGCCGGGTCGTGCCGTTCACCATCGGCCGGACGCCGGCGGCCCAGACTGGTCTTGTCCAGGACGTCACGACCGGGGCCGCCACGTACGGGCATCGGTTCCTCACGACGAGCGGGCGCGCAGGGCGCGCCATCAAGGTGCGTTCGTTTGACGAGTACCGCGCGAGGCTGCTCGAGAACTTCGTCATCCTCGAGCGGAGCGAGCGGCACGATCGGATTGCCCGCGAGCTCGATAACAAGGCGCGGCGCCTGCAGGGGCGCGTGAGCCGCAACGTGCGTCACGAGGCGGGCTTGCTGCAGGAGGTGCCGGACCTCGTCGAGTACCCGTCGGTGATCGCGGGCACGTTCGCGCCGGAATTCCTCCAACTGCCGGACGAAGTGCTGACGACGACGCTGATTCACCACCAGCATTACTTTCCGGTCGAGGACGAGTACGGCAAGCTGAAGAACGCGTTTCTTGCCGTGATTAACACGGAGCCCGATCACGAGCGGACCATCGCCCGAAATGCCGAGCGCGTCGTCAGCGCGCGGCTGCGGGACGCGCAGTTCTTCTGGGAAGCCGATCGGAAGTCGTCCCTCGAATCCAGAGTGGACCGGCTGGCAACGTTGGTCTTTCAGAAGAAGCTCGGCAGCTACAAAGAAAAGTCGTTACGCATTGAGAAACTGGCGCGCTGGATCGCGAGAGAGGAGTTTGGCGCGTCCGACGAGACGGCCAACCACGCCTCGACGGCCGCGAGGTTATCGAAAGCGGATCTCGCGACCGACATGGTTCGTGAATTCCCTGAGTTGCAGGGGATCATGGGCGGAGTGTATGCGCGAACTGAGGGTCAGCCCGAAGAGGTCTGGAAGGCCATCTATTATCAGTACCTCCCGATTGGTGTCGAGGCCGATGCGCCGCCAACCGCCGCGCAGCTAGGAAAAGCCGCGGTGACCTGGGCGGCCGTCTCGCTTGCTGACAAGCTCGATACGGTCGTTGGTCTGTTTGCCGCTGGTGAAAAGCCAACGGGTTCGCGCGACCCCTATGGCATCAGGCGCGCGGCTCAAGGCGTCGTGAAAATCCTGGCGGACTTGCCTGGACTTGGGCTCGCCCTGAACGAGTCTGATCTCTTCGGTCTCGTGCATGAGGCCTTTCAGCCTCACGCATCTCTGATCGATGGGTCTGAAGACGGTTGGCGACGGTCTCCGCTGGAGCCGTTCTTCTGGGAGAGAGCAGCCCACTTATTTGAGAAGCGCGGCTTCAAGTCAGCCGAAATTAAGGTCGTGGAGGGAGTCCCGTCTGCGTGGTCCAACATAGGCCGCGCGTTAAAGCGGCTTGAGGCCGCTCTCAAAGGCTAGCGGTTCTGACGATTTCAAAGCGTTGGCGGGGCTATTCAAGCGGGTCAAGAACATCACAAAGGGCGTGGAGGACGAGGGCCGAGATCTCGCCGAGATAAGGACTCTGTTACGGGAACCGGCGGAGTTGGCGCTTCTCGATCAACTGATCGAACTGTTTCCGCGCATCGATTCGGCTCAAGGCAGCGGCAATTACACCGATGCGTTACGCGAGTTCTCAAAGCTGAGAGGTGCTGTGGACCGGTTCTTTGTCGATGTGCTGGTGATGGCCGACGATCAACGCCTTCGGGAGGCGAGACTCGCGTTGCTGACGCGAATGAGGACGGCTGTGTTGAAGCACATCGGTGACATTTCGGCGATTGCGCCAGAAGAATCCGTGCAGGCCTGAAGGCCTGCACTACGACTGACTCTGCGTGCGCCGTGTGCTCTGCGTTGATCGTCGTGAGCGAGCGATATAATTGCACATCATCCAACGAGTAGATTGAAAAGTCCGACCTATATATGTCAAAGAAAAAGAGCGCTGCGAAAGCTCCGTCCGGCAAGTACGTGTACCTGTTCGGCAAAGGGAAGACCGACGGCAACGGCGGCATGAAGCCGCTCCTCGGCGGCAAGGGCGCGAACCTCGCCGAGATGTGCCGCATCAGCCTCCCGGTGCCGCCCGGATTTACCATCACCACCGAGGTCTGCACCTACTACTACGACCACAAGCGCACCTATCCGCCGGCGCTCAAGGCGCAGATGCAGTCCGGCGTCGCCTCGATCGAGAAACAGACCGGCAAGCGGTTCGGCGACGTGAAGGACCCGCTGCTCGTGTCGGTCCGCTCCGGCGCACGCGACTCGATGCCGGGCATGATGGACACCATCCTCAACCTCGGGCTGAACGACCAGACCGTGGAGGCGCTCTCGAAGAAGACTGGCAACGCCCGCTTCGCCTGGGACTGCTACCGCCGATTCGTCCAGATGTACGGCGACGTCGTGCTCGGCGTCCAGAAGCGGCCGGACGAGGACCACGAGCCGTTCGAGGTGGCGATCGAAACGCTGAAACACGAGCGCTATCACAAGGACGTCGAAGACACGGCGCTGACGGCTGACGACCTGAAGGAGCTTGTCCGCCGGTTCAAGGCGCTCGTCAAGACGCGTGCGGGCAAGGACTTCCCGGCGTCTCCGTGGGATCAGCTCATGGGCGCGGTGGGCGCCGTGTTCGGATCCTGGATGAACGATCGCGCGATCGTCTACCGGCGCAAGTACAACATCCCCACCGAATGGGGCACAGCCGTCAACGTGCAGGCGATGGTGTACGGGAACACCGGCGATCAATCGGGGTCGGGCGTGGCGTTCACCCGCAACCCGGCGAACGGGACGAAGGAGTTCTACGGCGAGTTCCTGATCAACGCGCAGGGCGAGGACGTCGTCGCGGGCGTGCGGACGCCCGAGCCGGTCGCACAACTCGAGAAGCACCTGCCGAAGGCATTCCACGAGCTCGAGCGAATCCGCCAGACCCTCGAGAAGCACTTCAAGGACGTACAGGACTTCGAGTTCACCATCGAAGACGGCGTCGTCTACATGCTCCAGACGCGCAACGGCAAGCGCACCGCGATGGCGGCGCTCAAATTCTCGATGGACATGTGCAAGGAGAAGCTCATCGACTGGAAGACCGCGGTGATGCGCAACCCCGCGGATCAGCTCGATCAGCTGCTCGCGCCGGTGTTCGACGTCGCTGAAGCGAAGAAAGCCACGGTCATCGCCACGGGCCTGCCCGCCGGCCCTGGCGCCGCATCCGGCCAGATTTACTTCAATGCCGATCGCGCTGTCGCCGCGGCCGAACGGAAGGAGCAGGTCCTGCTGGTCCGCGTCGAGACGTCGCCGGAAGATCTCCGCGGCATGATCGCGGCCGAGGGGATTCTGACGGCCCGCGGCGGCGTGTCGTCGCACGCCGCGCTGGTGGCGAGGCAGATGGGCAAGGTCTGCGTCTGCGGAGCGGCCGCGCTCGAAGTGGACTACCAGGCACGCACCGTCAAGGTCGACGGCCGGACGTTCAAGGAAGGCGAGTGGCTGTCGATCGACGGCACCGCCGGGAAGGTGTTCGCCGGACGCGTCGCGACCGCGCCCTCCGAGATCGTGGCGGCGCTCGTCGACAACGACGCAGCGGCCAGGAAAACCGAGAAGTTCAAGAGCTTCCAGCAGCTGATGAAGTGGTGCGATCAGGCGACGCGCATGTCGGTGCGCACCAATGCCGACACGCCTGAACAGACGGAGAACGCCCTGGCGTTCGGCGCCGTGGGCATCGGCCTCTGCCGGACCGAGCACATGTTCTTCGAAGGCGACCGCATCGACGCCATGCGCGAGATGATCCTCGCCGAGGACCTCGACGCCCGGAAGGCGGCGCTCGCCAAGCTGCTGCCGTATCAGCGCGACGACTTTGCCGGCATCTTCCGGGCGCTGAAGGGATTCCCGGCGACGATCCGGTTCCTCGATCCGCCGCTGCATGAGTTCCTGCCGCAGACGCCGGAACAGCAGGCGGCCTTGGGGAAGAAGCTCGGTGTCGCGGCGGAGAAGATCCACCTGCGCGTCGAGCAGCTCCACGAGTTCAACCCGATGCTCGGCCTCCGCGGATGCCGCCTGGGCATCGACTTTCCCGAGATCTCCGAGATGCAGGCGCGAGCCGTGTTCGAGGCCGCGGCCATCGTGCAGAAGGAAGGGATCAAGGTCCGTCCCGAAGTGATGATTCCGCTGGTCGGGTTCAAGAAGGAGTTCGACCTGCAGCTCGAGATCGTTCACCGCGTCGCGAAGGCCGTGCAGGCCGAGCGGAAGGTGAAGCTCGAGTACCTGGTCGGCACCATGATCGAGATCCCGCGCGGTGCGTTGACGGCCGACGAGATCGCGGAGACGGCCGAGTTCTTCAGCTTCGGCACCAACGATCTCACGCAGACGGGCCTCGGAATGTCGCGAGACGACTCGGGGTCGTTCCTGCCGCACTACGCCGAGCTCGAGATCGTGAAGAAGAACCCGTTTGCGACGATCGATCAGAGCGGCGTCGGCCAGCTGGTCGAGATCGCCGTGAAGAAGGGACGCGCCTCGCGCCCCAACATCAAGCTCGGGATCTGCGGCGAGCACGGCGGCGACCCCGCGTCGATTCATTTCTTCGAGAAGGTCGGCCTCGATTACGTCAGCGCGTCGCCGTATCGCGTGCCGGTCGCGCGCCTGGCGGCGGCACAGGCAGCACTGTCGATCAAGAAGGGCTGAGTGCAGGGGGCTGGGTGCAGGCCGCCTTCAGCGCTCAGCCCTTAGCGCTGTCATGAATACCATCTTCGTCCACCGCGACGGCCGGACGGAATCCGCGACCAGCATCGATCGCAGCTGGCTCGGCCCGGCCGCCGCGGGAAAGCCGTTGTACCTGTGGGTGGATCTCGCCGCGCCGACGATCCCCGAATCGCTGGTGCTGACCGATACCTTTGCCTTTCACCCGCTGGCCGTCGAAGCAGCCCGCGCCGAGCGCCAGATGCCGACAATCGACGCGTTTGCCGGCTACCTGTTTGCCGTGGTCGCCGGCGCGGACGCCGACATCAGCGTCTTCGTCGGTCCTCACTACATCGTCAGCGTCCACGGCGCGGAGTCGAAGGCGATAGCCGACCAGATCGACAGCGTCCGGCACGGCGGCAAGCAGTTCAGCGAGGGCCCCTTCGCGATGTTCCACCGGCTCGTGGATGCGACCGTCGACGGGCTGACGCAGGTCGTCCAGGCGCAGCATTCCGGTGCCGACGGTCTCGAAAGACGGTTGCTCGAGAAGGCGACTCCGGATGTCGTCCGCGAGGTCCTGCGGGCGCGCAGCGATGCCTTCCGTCTCGAACAGCGCCTGGCCTGCGAGCAGGCGGTCGTTACCCGCCTCGCGCGGCGGGAGATCGTGGATATCAGCGACGAGATGGCCATCCGCTTCAGGCGCGTTCAACATCACCTCGCCCGCCTGAGCGCGGATCTGCTCGGGATCGAGCACCGGTTGAGCGGTCTCATCACCGCCGCCGGCCTCGTGTCGAGGAAAGGCTGGATGTAGCGTGGGGAAGATCACCCGCCTCGCCGACGACCTTGCCAACCAGATCGCAGCCGGCGAAGTCGTGGAGCGGCCTGCCTCGGTCGTGAAGGAACTGGTCGAGAACGCCCTGGATGCGGGGGCACGCAGGATACGCGTTCACGTCGAGTTCGGCGGCAAGAAGCAGGTGCAGGTCGAGGACGACGGGGAAGGGATGGAGCCGGCGGATGCCCGGTTGTCGCTCGAGCGTCACGCGACGAGCAAGATCCGGCGGGCGGACGATCTCGCGGCGATTGCGACGCTGGGGTTTCGGGGTGAAGCGCTGCCGTCCATCGCGTCCGTCTCGCACTTCGTCCTGCGGACGCGGGCGCGCGGGCAGCAGACCGGGACGGAAATCCGCGTCAACGGCGGGACGGTCGCGTCCGCCGTCGAAGTCGGTGCCCCCGAGGGCACGCGGATCGAGGTCAACGATCTGTTCTACAACCTGCCCGCACGCCGCAAGTTCCTGAAGTCGGACGGCGCCGAGAGCGCGCAGGTGTCGCGGGTGGTCACGCAGCTCGCGCTGGCGAACCAGGCCGTGGGTTTCACGTTGACGAGTGCCGGGCGGACCGTGCTCGAGTGTCCCCCCGCCGTCTCGCTGCGCGATCGGCTGTATCAGCTGTACGGCGACCGGGTCGATCTGCTCGAAGTGGCCAAGGTGGCCGGCGGCATTCGCCTGAGCGGGTACATCGCGGCGCTGGCGGAGCAGGGACCGACGCGCGGTCCCCAGAACGTCTTCGTCAACCGGCGCATCGTCAAGGATCGGACGATCGCGCACGCCATCATCACCGCCTACAGCGTCGCGTCGATCAAGGAGCGCAGCCCGGAGGTGCACCTGTTCATCGACATGCCCGCTGACGCGGTGGACGTGAACGTGCACCCGACGAAGGCCGAAGTACGTTTCCGCGAGCAGTCGCTGGTGCACGAAGTGGTGCGGCGCGGGTTGATGGACGCGCTCGGCCAGGGCGGCGTGCCCCAGTTGCAGTTGCAGCCTGAGGTGCAGGTCCAGATGCCGCGTGACGCGACGCTCCCCGGCGTGCTCGCCGGCGGCGTGTACCCGAATCGCTGGCTGCCGGACGCGGTGCGATCAGCGATGTCCCCACCCGGCGCGCCAGGGCCGACCGCTTTCGGGGCGCCCGGCCTGCCTGCCTCGCCCCAGCTGCCCGGCTCGCCGGACTGTGAGATGGCCGGCCTGCCCACATCTGCCAACGGAATTCGGCCACTGATCGCGCTCGGGCAGTTCCGCGATACCTTCATCATCGCGATAGACGATGAGGGCGTGGCGATCATCGACCAGCACGTGGCGCACGAGCGCGTGCTGTTCGAACGGGTGATGGAGCGGCTGACAGCGGGGCGGCTCGAGGCGCAGCGGCTGCTGGTGCCGATGGTGATCGACATGTCGGCCGACGAGCACCAGTCGCTCGTGGCGCGCGCGTCGGCGCTGGAGCAGTTCGGGTTCGAGTTCGAGAGCTTCGGGGGCTCCGCGATCAACGTGACGGCGGTGCCCGCGCTCATCGACGCCGGCGACAGCGCGAAAGCGCTGTTGGCGCTCGCGCATGATCTCGAGGGACTCGACGCGGGCGCGCACCTGCAGGACGCCATCCAGCGCATCGCGGCGACGACGGCCTGTCACGCAGCGGTGAAGGCGAATTACCCGCTCAGCCACGAGAAGATGACGCACATCCTCGACGAGTTGCGGGCGACGGCGTACTCGACCGTCTGCCCGCACGGCCGTCCCGTGATGCTGCGCCTCACCAGGCGCGAGATCGAGAAGAACTTCGACAGGATCTGAACAGGTGAACGCCTTCCTTTACTACCTCGGGCGCGGCGGGCAGATTCTCGGGATGTGGATTCTGCTCGTGGACGTCGTCACGGCGGGACCGATGGGGCCGAATGCCAAGCTGTTCGGGGTCGGCGTCGCGGCGTTTCTGGCGGGATGGGGGCTGACGCGGGTCACTCGCGGCGGCGCTTCTTGATCTCTTCCCAGCCGTCCAGCCGCCGTTTGATCTCCTTTTCGAACCCGCGCTCCTTCGGCTCGTAGTACTTGCGCCCCTCGAGGGCCGGCGGCAGGCAGGACATGTCGGCGATCGCATCGGCCTCGTTGTGCGCGTAGCGATACCCCTTCCCGTAGTCGAGTTCCTTCATCAGTCGCGTGGGCGCGTTTCTCAGGTGCAGCGGCACCGGTTCGGCGACGTCGCGGTGCGCGTCTTCTGCCGCGCGGTTGTAGGCATCGTAGACCGCATTGCTCTTGGGGGCAGTTGCGAGGTAGATCGCCGCCTGCGCGAGCGCCGTGTTGCCTTCGGGCATTCCGATGAAGTGCACGGCGTCCTTCGCGGCGACGGCCACGGTCAGCGCCTGCGGATCGGCGTTGCCGATGTCCTCCGACGCGAACCGCACCAGGCGCCTGGCGATGTACAGCGGGTCTTCGCCGGCCTCGACCATGCGCGCCAGCCAGTAGACGGCCGCGTCGGGGTCGCTGTTGCGCATGGATTTGTGCAGGGCCGAGATGATGTTGTAGTGCTCCTCGCCGGACTTGTCGTAGAGCAGCGCGCGCCGCTGAATCGTCTGGTTGATCCGGGCGAGATCGAGTCGCCGTTCGCCCTCGACGACAGGCGTGCCGGAGACGCTGAGCTCGAGAAGATTCAGCGCTGTGCGCGCGTCGCCGTTGGCGTAGACGGCGATGGCCTTCAACGCGGCGTCGTCCACCAGCACCGGTTCCGCGCCGAGGCCCCGCACGGGATCGTGCAGGGCGCGCGTGACGATCCCTTCGATTTCCCCTGCCGTCAAGCCGCGCATGACGAAGACCTTCGAGCGCGACAGCAGCGCCGCGTTAATCTCGAACGAGGGATTCTCCGTCGTCGCGCCGACCAGGACGATGTCGCCGGCTTCGACGCGCGGCAGAAACGCGTCCTGCTGAGCCTTGTTGAAGCGATGGATCTCGTCGATGAACACGATCGTGCGCTGGCCCGTCGCGCGGCGCAGGCGTTCGGCGTCTGCCATCACCTCGCGGATTTCCTTGATGCCGGCCAGCACGGCGCTGAACGCGACGAAACGGGCGCGCGTCGTATCGGCAATGATCCGCGCGAGGGTTGTCTTGCCTGTGCCGGGCGGTCCCCAGAGGATGATGGATTGCAGCCGGTCGCGCTCGATGGCTTCGCGCAGCGGCATGCCCGGCGCGAGCAGATCCTGCTGGCCGACGAACTCGTCGAACGTGCGCGGACGCATCCGCTCGGCCAGTGGGGCGGTCGATCCGGGGCCGGCGTCCGTCGCTTCGTCGGGAAAGAGCGACGACATCAACGCCTCTGCCGCAGCGCTTCGTAAACGACGATCGCGGCCGCCACCGCCGCGTTCAGGGACTCGACCGGCGTCTGCATGGGAATCGTCAGCCTCTCATCGGCCTGCTCAATCGTCTCGGCGTCGAGCCCGGGACCTTCGCCGCCGATCAGGACGGCCGCGGCACCGCGCATGTCGACGTCATACAAGGATCGCCCCCCGCGCGGGACGGTGGCGATGACGCGGCAGCCGTGGCGTCGCGCTTCGGCAATAGCCGCGGCGCCGCTCGCGGCGGTGCCGAGCGGCAGGCGCAGCGCGCTGCCGGATGATCCGCGGAGCGCCTTCCACCCGAAGGGGTCCGCGCAGGCGCCCGCGGCGATCACGCTCGTCGCCTGCCCGGCTTCGGCCGCGCGCACGATGGCGCCCAGGTTGCCGGGATCCTGCACGTCGTGGGCAATGAGCACGAGGGGCGCCACACCGGCGTACAGGCGGCCTGCATCGGCGGCTGGCCGCGGTGCGATGGCGACGATCGCGCTCGACGATCGCACAGGGCTGACGACCGCCATCACCTGAGCCGTCGTCACCACAACCTCCACGTCGGCGCGCTCGAGTTCGGCCATCAGCTCGCGAATCTCGGGACGTTCGATCGCCGTGGACAGGACGGCTGCGCTCTCGAGCGGCAGGCCTGCGGCGAGAGCGTCGGCGACGAGGTGAAGACCGTCGAGCAGGAGCCGGTCCGGATCGTCGCCCCGGGCCACGGCTCGATACCGGGCGATGTTCGGATTACTGACGGCTGCTGATGCGTCGCGGCGAGCGTGAGGACACGGCGTCGAAAAGCATAGCACTGTGGTACCATTCGACCCGGGCATGAAAGAGCGACTGATCAAGAAGTTCGAAGACGAGCTCGGCGACGCTCAACCACGAGTTGAAGCTGGAACTGCCGAAAGAGATCAAGCGCGCGCGCGAACTCGGCGACCTGCGCGAGAACGCCGAATACCAGGCAGCGAAAGAGCGCCAGCGCCTGGTCGAGGCGCGCATCAGCATGCTCCAGGCACGTGTCGCCGAGATCGCCTTGATCAACGTGGATCGGATTCCCACCGACCGCGCCGGCTTCGGATCGACCGTTCACGTGATCGAAGGCAACAACGGCGAACCGCTCGTCTTTCAGCTGGTCATGCCCGAAGACGCCGACGCCACGAAGGGCCTCATCTCCACGACGTCCCCGATCGGCCGGGCGTTCCTGAACAAGGAACCCGGCGACTCCGTCAAAGTAACGACCCCCGGCGGCACGCGCCACTTCGAAATCGTGAAGCTCATCACCATTCACGACGACGCCGAGGGATGACCGAGTCCGCCGAGCCCGGACCTTACGCCCCGCAACGTCGCACCGCACTCGTTCTGACCGGCACCGGTACGGCCGGCGCCTACCACGCCGGTGTCCTTCGCGCCCTCGCACGAAGCCGGCGTCAAACTCGACATCGTCGCGGGCCGCGGCATCGGCGCCGTGTCGGCGCTGTTTGCCGCCATCGACGGCGGGCAGAGCCTGTGGAGCGACAAGGGGTTCTGGCAGTCGGCCGGCGTGAAAACGTTGTACGCCTGGCGTCCAGCCTTGCGCCTCGCGTTCTGGGCGGTGGTGCTCGCCGTCCTGATCGTCGCCGTGCCGCTGGCGGCGATCGCGGCCGGCGCGCTGGTGTTTCCGATCGATTTCGTCGTGCGCATGGTCGGCCTCGGCGGCGCCGGCGGCCTCACGGGCGCGTACCTGGCGCCTGACGCAGCAGCTGTTCGCGCCTGATGGATTCCCGACCTGGCTGCCGCGACTGGTGGTGCTGGTGCTGGGGACGGCCGCTCTCATCGAGGTGATGCGCGCGGTGTTCTCCGCAGAAGCGTCGGCGTCAGCGCGGACCGTTCTGGTGGCGGGGCGTGGGCTCGCCGCTGTCGTCACGCGAAGCCGTCGCGCACAGCTGGCGATCGTTGTGGGACCTGCTGCGGGGCGCAGCGGCGCTCAGGCAGCCGACGCCTGCGGATCTCGCACGGCGCTATGTGGATCTGCTCGCGGAGAACATCGGCCAGCCGGGGTTTCGCGAACTGCTCGTTGCGGTGCACGACCTCGATGCGCACCGCGATCTCGTGTTCGCGCTGGTGGCCGAGCCGCGGCGCCGCGATCTGATCCGGCGGGTGAGCACCACGGCCGCAGAGGCTCGGCGCGCCGAAGTGCTCGACCTTTCGGGCCCGGGGCGGTCGCACCTGGCAGACGCCGTGGCCGCATCGCTTGCCGTGCCGATCGCCACGGACCCGCACGCGTTGACGTTTGCGCCCGATGCCTACTGGCGCGGCGAAACCCACCGCGTGTGCGACAGGCCCGGCAGTCTCACGCGTATCCTCGAGGAACTGGCCGATCTTGGCGTGGAACAGGCCATTCTCGTGTCGGCGTCGCCCGAGCTGCTGGGCCCGCACGCGCTGGCCGCAGGCCGGCTCGACGGCAAGGGGCGGCTCGGAGAGTATCTGCAGTCCTCGGAAGCAGCGGCGGTCCGCGATGCGACGCGTCTCGTGGCGACGCGCACCCCGCGGATGGCGACCTTCACGATTCGTCCCGGTCACAACCCGATCGGCCCGTTCGACTTTTCCGGCGAGTACGACGACCGATCGGACCGGCGTCAGCCGCTGACGGAGCTGATGGGTCAGGGATATCAGGACGCCTACCACCAGTTCGTCGAGCCGGTGGTCGGAGCGAGCGGCGATCGAATGGGTGCTGGGAATGTAGAAGGTCGAATGAAGAATGCAGAATCGAGCATTCACGTTGACTTGACCGTCTCCCGCTTCTTCTCGGGCGCGGCCGCCGCTTCGTGCAGGAATTGCGTGACGACTTCCTGTAGGCGGGCGCCGACGGACGGCGCCTCGAGCGCGCCGAACTTCTCCATGAACGCCCGCATCGGGACGACGGCTTTCGCCATGGACCGGTGGCCGCCTGCATTGCCGATGTCGGAGAAGTACCGCCGCACGAACTCTCCCGCGTTCTTCGAGTAGCCCAGGTTCCGCACCGAGATGATGACCGTCTCGTTGACCAGCCCGGCGATGACCGTCCACTTGACGTGCTCCATCTGCAGGAAGAAGTCCGCGACGTACGGGATGAAGTCTTCCCGCTCCGTCGTTCCCAGGTACGCGCAGAACACCTGCTCGACGAGCGACCCGCCCAGATGCGCGCGGACGACGTAGCCGAGCCGTTCGCTGGTGATTTCGGCGCCTTCCATCTTGCGGATCAGGGCAGCATCGGCGAGCGGATAGAGGTACGAGAAGGCCTCGATGTCGACGCGGTTTGTCTGACGGTTGAAAAACAGCGTGTCCGACTTGATCGCGTAGAGCATGGCCGTCGCTGTGCGTTCCGAGATGTCGATGTCCACGGCGCGGAGGTGCTCGGTGAGGATGGTGCACGTGGACCCATAGTCCGCGCGGATGTCCTTGAAGACCGCCGTGTAGCCCGGCTGCTCGGGATGATGGTCGATTACGAGATCCGCGCGATCGATGAGGCCGCCGAAGTAGTGGGGCTGCACGTCCACCATCGCGACCCGCGTGTACTCCTTCACCGAGGCAGGCGTCACCGCCTCGACGTTGATGTCGAGCAGGTTCAGCATGCGCAGGTTCTCCGGCCGCGTGACGCCCTGGATGGCGCCGATGATGGCGGTCGTTCGCGTGCGGTGGAGAACGTTGCGCAGCGCCAGGCCGCTGGCCATGGCGTCTGGATCAGGGTCGTTGTGCAGGAGGATGAGCACCCGGTCAGCGTCGCTGAAGTACCGCTGGTACTGCAGGACCCTAGCGCGCGTCAGCGATCGGCTGAACTCCGTAAGGAGCGGGCCCGCCGAAGAGCTCGGCCATCGACAAGTAGACGACGTCGGGGAACTCGGCGTGGAACTCTTCGACCCGCTTGGCCGTGGTCTGGGCGCCGACGCCAACGCCCAGCACGTAGACAAGCGTTCCGCCCGCGTCGCGCACGGCCTCGAGAATCTTCTTCAGGCTGCGCCGGCCGTTGTCTTCGATGATGATGCAGGTGCCCGGGGTCAGGTCAGCCTTGACGTAGCTCTCCGTGCGACGAGGATCGGCGGCGACCACGTGGACGCCGGCGTCGTGCAGGCGCCGCGCGGCGGGCTTGCTCTCGACAATGAACTCCACGTCGAAGCCGGGCAGCAGGATTTCATCGAGCATCCTGATGACCAGCTCGTCCTGACAGACGGCTAGACACCTCATGGGCGTACCAACCGTCGATTATACGCTTGCGGCGCCGGCCGTGCTTCGGATGAACCGGCCCGTTCATGGTACGATGTCTGTTTCCATGCCTTCGGTGTACGACCGCTTCACGCTCGTCTCTGACTTCGCGCTCGCCGGCGACCAGGCACGGGCAATCGGCGAGCTCACCGAGGGACTCGATCGCGGCGACCGCCACCAGGTGCTGCTCGGCGTCACCGGCTCGGGCAAGACGTTCACGATGGCCCAGACCATCGCGCGCGTGAACCGCCCGACGCTGATCATGGTCCACAACAAGACGCTCGCGGCGCAGCTGTTCCAGGAGTTCCGCCGCTTCTTCCCGGACAACGCCGTCGAGTACTTCGTCAGTTACTACGACTACTACCAGCCCGAAGCCTACGTGCCGGCGACCGACTCGTACATCGAGAAGGAAGCGACGATCAACGACGAGATCGATCGGATGCGCCTCTCGGCCACCCGGTCGCTCTTCGAACGCCGGGACGTCATCATCGTTGCCAGCGTGTCGTGCATCTACGGCCTCGGCTCGCCCGAGGCGTACTACGGCATGATGCTGCCGCTCGAGCGCGGGCAGACGATCGCGCGGGACCAGATCCTCCGGAAGCTGGTCGAGATCCAGTACGAGCGGAACGACCACGATTTCGCGCGCGGCACTTTCCGCGTGCGTGGCGACGTGGTCGACGTTTACCCCTCGTACGAAGAACTGGGCGTCCGGATCGAGATGTTCGGCGACCAGGTTGACGAGCTAATCACGTTTGATCCCCTGACGGGACGGACGCTCAAGCGGCACGACAAGGTGGCGATCTTCCCGAAGTCGCACTTCGTGGCGCCGCGGGAGCGCACGAAGGCCGCCGTCGAGACGATCAAGGAAGAGCTGGTGTGGTACCGGTCGAAGCTCGAATCGGAAGGCAAGCTTCTCGAGGCGCAGCGCGTCCACCAGCGCACCATGTTCGACCTCGAGATGATCAAGGAAATCGGCTATTGCCACGGGATCGAGAACTACGCGCGTCACCTGACGGGCCGCGCGCCCGGGGATCCGCCGCCGACGCTGCTCGACTATCTGCCGGACGACGCCCTGCTCATCGTGGACGAAAGCCACCAGACGGTCCCGCAGGTCCGCGGCATGTACTTCGGCGACCGGTCGCGCAAGGAAGTGCTGGTGGCCTACGGCTTCCGCCTGCCCTCAGCGCTCGACAACCGGCCGCTCAACTTCGCCGAGTGGGAGGCGCGCGTTGGGCAGGTCGTGTACGTGTCCGCGACGCCAGGTCCGTACGAGCTGTCGAAATCGCAGGGCGTCGTCGTCGAGCAGATCATCCGTCCGACCGGCCTGATCGATCCCGCCGATTGACGTGCGGCCCGTGAAGGGACAGGTGGACGACCTGCTTCAGGAGATCCGCGGGCGCGTCGCGCGCGGCGAACGCGTGCTGGTGACGACGCTGACCAAGCGGATGGCGGAGGATCTGACGCAGTACTACCAGGAGCTGGGCGTCCGCGTGCGCTACCTGCATTCCGACATCGAGACGCTCGAGCGCGTCGAGATTCTCCGGGACCTGCGCCGCGGTGAATTCGACGTCCTCGTCGGGATCAACCTGCTCCGGGAAGGGCTGGACCTGCCCGAGGTGTCGCTCGTCGCCATCCTGGACGCGGACAAGGAAGGGTTCCTGCGCTCGGCCGGGTCGCTGATTCAGACGTCCGGGCGCGCGGCGCGCAACGTGAACGGGCGCGTCATCATGTACGCCGACAAGACGACCGACTCGATGCGGGCGGCGATGTCGGAAACCTCACGCCGGCGCGCGCTCCAGGAAGCGTACAACCTGGAGCACGGGATCACCCCGCAATCGATCGTCAAGCGGATAGACGACGTCATGTCGAGCGTGTACGAACGGGACTACATGACGCCGGCGACGACGCTCACAGACGGAGCGGAACAGTTCAAGACGCAGGCCGACCTCGATCGGCACATCGCGTCGCTGCGGGACGACATGAAAGCGGCGGCCGCGAATCTCGACTTCGAGAAGGCCGCGTCCCTTCGCGACACCATCAAGCGCCTGCGCAACCCCGAGCTGCAACTGCCGCGCGCCGCCCGGAGGCCCTGACCCGCGTGCTCCCGTTTCTCACACGCCCGCTGAAGCAGATTGCCTTCGAGGTCCAGGCCTACGTGCGGCTTGTCACCGCCTCGCTTCGAGGCGCGGTGACGCCGCCCGTCTACCGCCACGACATCGTCGAGCAGTTCGACGCGTTGGGTTTCGGATCGCTGACCGTTGTGCTGCTGACGGGACTGTTCACCGGCGCGGCGCTGGCGTCCCAGACGGGCATCACCCTCGATCAGTTCGGCGCGCGGCCGCTCGTCGGGCGCCTCGTGAGCGCGTCGATGGTGATCGAGCTCGGGCCGGTGCTGACGGCGTTGATGCTGACCGGGCGGATCGGCTCGGGCATCGCCGCCGAGCTGGGCTCGATGGTCGTGACCGATCAGATCAACGCGCTGCGGGCGCTCGGCACCGACCCCATCCGCAAGCTCGTCGTGCCGCGGATGCTCGCGGGCCTCTTCATGGCGCCGGCGCTCACGATCATCTCAGACCTCATGGGCATTTTCGGCGGCTGGGTGGTCGCGCGGTTCCAGTTGCAGGTGTCGAGCGCGCTTTACTGGTCGTCAGTCACCGACGTGCTCTACGTCCAGGATCTGGAGCAGGGCCTCATCAAGCCGTTCGTCTTCGGCTTCCTGATCGTGACGGTCGCCTGTTACGTCGGCCTCCGCACCAGTGGCGGCACGCAGGGCGTCGGCAAGGCGACGACCATCGCGGTCGTGGCCGGCTCGGTCGCCGTCATCGCAGCCGACTTCTTCGTCACCCAGTTCCTCGTCTGGGCGATCTACTGATGCAGACCGCGCGAGAGATCCTCAACGAGCCCGGGGCCCCCGTCGTGCTCTTCGACCGCGTGCAGCTGGCGTTCGACGAGAAGGTCGTGCTCAGGAATTTGAGCTTCTCGCTCATGAAAGGCCACACGAAGATCATTCTCGGCGCAAGCGGCTCGGGGAAGTCCACGATCCTGAAGATCATCACGGGCCTGCTGCGCTCGGATGCCGGCGTCGTGTGGGTGAACGGGCAGCGCGTGGATCAGCTCACCGAAGCCGCAGCTGATGGACGTGCGCAACGACCTGGGCATGATCTTCCAGGAGGGCGCGCTGTTCGATTCGTTGACGGTTCGTGAAAACGTCGGTTACAAGTACTACGAGGAATCCGACATGCCGCTCGAGCAGGTGGACGCGCGCGTGAAGGAGGTGCTCGGGTTCATCGGTCTTGCCGAGCACCTCGACAAGATGCCCTCCGAGCTGTCGGGCGGACAGCGGCGCCGCGTCGCCATCGCCCGCGCGATGGCGTTCAAGCCGCGGATTCTGCTCTACGACGAAGCGACGACGGGCCTCGATCCGATTACCGCGATTACCGTGAACGACGAGATCATCAAGCTCCGGGATCTCGAGGGCGTCTCGTCGATTGTCGTGACCCATCAGCTTCGCGACGCGTTCTACGTCGCGACGCACATGGCAGTGCGCGACGCATCCGGCCAGGTGCGCATCGTACCCGCGACGCCGGAGAAGTGCGAGGAAGCGGAGTTCATCATGGTCAAAGACGGGGTGATCTGCTTCGAAGGCACCGCCGACGAACTGCGCCGCTCCACCGATCCCTATCTGCAGACGTTCCTCTCCTGAGGATTTTGATATGCCTCGAACGCGTTCCCTGGCCTGGTCGGAATTGAAGATCGGCGTGCTCGTCATCGTCGCACTGGTCATTGCGGCGGCGACGATTTTCGCGGTGATGGGCAGCCGCGGCTTCGCGTGGCAGCGTTACTCCCTGAAGACACGATTCACCAATGTCGCCGGATTGAAGTCGGGGTCGCCGGTGCGGGTGGCCGGCATGGAAATCGGCAGCGTCACCGACGTCGTGTTTGCCGGCGACCAGGTGGACGTCGTCATGGAGCTGAACAAGGAGGTCCGGCCGCGCGTGACGACGGCGTCGACCGCGGTGCTCGGGTCAGTGTCCCTGCTCGGACTGGGCGCCGTGGACATCACCGCCTCGTCTGCCGGAACGCCGATTCCGGATTGGGGCTACGTGCCGACGGGCAAGTCCGCGGCGGCGCTGGGGGATGTGACGAACACGGCGCAGGAGGGCATCACGGAGCTCACCGGCCTCATCAAGGACGTGCGCGGCGGACGCGGCACCGTCGGCAAGCTGATGACCGATCAGCAGCTGTACGACGAGCTCCAGAAATTCGTGGCCACGGCCGGCGACATCACGCGGACCATCCGTCAGGGGCGCGGCACGGCGGGGCGGCTGATCAACGATCCCAAGATCGCCAACTCCCTCGAAGCGTCGCTCAGGAACCTCGAAGAGATGACGCGGCGGATCAACGCGGGGGAGGGCAGCATCGGCACCCTGCTCAAGGACGACGCGTTTGCCTCGTCGCTGACCGGGGCGACGACCAATCTCAGGACGCTGACCGACCGCATCAACAAGGGCGAGGGAACTGCCGGAAAGCTGGTAACCGACGCGGCGCTCTACAACCGGCTGAACTCCCTCACCGAGCGGATCGATCAGCTGTTGACGCGGTTGAACGACGGCCAGGGGACGGCGGGGCAGCTGCTGAAAGACAAGCAGTTGTATGAGAACATGAACGGTGTGGTCGTGGACCTGCGCACGCTGGTCGATGCCATCAAGAAGGATCCGAAGAAGTACCTGAACGTAAAAGTCAGTATCTTTTAGGTCCACAGGTCCAAACAGGTCGGCAACCGGAGGTACAGATGGCGCGCGATGATGGAGCGGGAGCTGGAAGTGTCGTTCTCGCGTTTCTGGTCGGCGCCGTCGCCGGTGCGGCGGTTGCCCTGTTATACGCGCCCGCGACAGGCGTGGAAACGCGCGAATTCCTCGGGGAGAAGGCGCGCGAAGGGCGCGACCGCGCGGTCAAGGCGGCCGAACGGGGACGCCAGGTCGTCAAGGAAGGGCGCGAGAACCTGTCGACCGCCATCGACCGGGGGCGCGAGGCTTTTGAGAAGGCCCGGAGCGGAGACATCGCGTGAACACCTGGTCGGTCGTGTTCCTCGGCGTGATCGCCATCGCCACGCTCGCGACGGCGATCGTGCAGATATGGCTGCTCCTCGCCGCCGAACGTCTGGCGCGGCAGGTCGGCCGGTTCGTGGACGAGATCGAGCGCGAGATCAAGCCGCTCATCGGCCACCTCAACTCGATGTCACGCGACGCCTCTCGGGCGGCTGCCATGGCGGTGGCCCAGGTCGAACGCCTGGATGCGCTCGTGTCGGACGCTGCCGCGAAAATCGATCAAACGATCACCACGATTCACTCGGCGATCGTCACACCGGCTCGCGAGGGCCGCGCATGGATAGTGGGGCTTCAGGCCGTGATGGCGGCGATCCGCCATTTCCGGAACCCGCCGCGCGCGCCGTACGCGCGACGAAGAGGACGGTCTCTTCATTTAGCGTCAGGTGGCCGCAGCGTCGTGAGATCATCCTACCTGTGACCGAGGCCGACGCGGGCATCGGCGATATTCCGTTTCCGCCTGACGAGTGGCGCGCCATGCAGGCGCAGGCGTCGACCTGGCGCGCGAAGCGCCAGGCGCACCCGGATGCGGGCACGCTGTTCCTCCTCGACGGGGCCAGCTGCTCGGGCAAGAGCACGCTGGTCGATCGGCTGACCGCCGATCCCGCCCTTCCCATCGATCTGATCCCGCGTTGTTCCACCCGCGAGCGGCGGCCCGACGATCAGCCGCGGCGCGAGTATTTGTTCGTGTCGCGGGAGGCGTTCGTCGACCTGGCACGCGCTGGCGGGTTCATCGAGTACCGCGATTTCCAGTTCGGGATGAGCTATGGCCTTCCCTGGGCGGAGGCGTTCGCGCCGCTGCTGCACGGCCGGCACGGGCTCGCGGTCATCAACCTTGGCAATGTGCGGTTCGTGAAGGCGCTGCTGCCCGAAGCGGTCACGATCCTGATCGATGCGCCGCTTGCGACCATCCGCCAGCGGCTCATCGCGCGCGGAGTTAATACGCCGGAACAGATCGACGAGCGTCTGACCAACGCGGCCCGCGTCGAGGCGTACCGGCCGTACTACGACTACGTGGTCAGGAACGACGACGGCACGCTGAATACCGCAGAGGAGTTTCTCCGCTCGCTCGTGCTCTCGCGGACGCCTCACGAGAATTCCCGCCGTACGTAGCGGCCGGCTTCAGCCGGCCGTTGGCGTCCGCCTGAAGGCGACGTTACGACTGTCCGCTGGCGCGTGCCTGCTCGCGGGCGAGCACGGCCTGGTCGCGGTCGCCGTCGCCATGCGCCACGGCACCCAGCAACCGATCGCGATACACGTTGTGGCTCGGCATCGGCACGCGTGCGATGTCGGCGGCGGCGGCGATCAGGTTCGCGTCCTTGAGGCCGACCGTGATCGGAGAGCCGACCGTGTCCCAGCTCTCGTCGACCATCGTCTTGCCGTAGCCGGTGTAGGCGGGCGAGCCGGCAAACAGCCCCTGCGCGATGACGTCGTAGAAGGTCGCCGGCGCGACGTCGTAGCCGCGCACGAGCGACAGGCCTTCGGCCATGGCCACCATGGCGCAGCCGAGCAGCATGTTGTTGGCGAGCTTGATGGCCGTGGCGCTTTCCGGCAGCGGGCCGGCGTGAAACGTCCGGCGGCCCATCACATCGAGCAGGGGAGCGCAGACGCGAACCGCTCCGTCCGGCCCGCCGACGACGATTCCCAGTTGACCGGAGGCCGCGAGGTCGGGACGGCCGAGCACCGGCGCGGCGACCAGCACCTGGCCGGCCGCGGCGTGGGCCGCGGCGAGCGTCCTGATGGCGCCGACGCCGTACGTGCCCATCGCGAGGTGAATGGCGCCCTTCGGCAGCGACTCGCACAGGCCGCCGGGCCTCGATGCGATATCGAGGACGGCTGCGTCCTCGACGAGCATCGTGACGACGACCTCACGCCCCGCGCACACGTCCGCGACCGAAGCCGCGGCGCGCGCGCCGGCGGCGGCGAGCGGTTCGGCCTGCGCGCTGATCGCGTCGTAGACGGCGAGATCGTGCCCGCCTCCGAGGATGCGCTGAGCCATGCCGCGGCCCATGCGGCCGAGGCCGATGAATGCGATCTTCATGTCAATCCAGCCCGCAGGCGCGGCCCTGCTCGCGCGCCAGCACGGCCCAGTCCTTGTCGGTGTCGCCGTGCGCGATCGCGCCGATCAGGCGATCGCGAACGACGCTGCCGCTCGGCAGCGGCACCTTGGCCAGTTCGCCGGCGGCGAGCGCGAGCTTGACGTCCTTCAAGCCGAGCGCCGCCGTGAAGCCGGGCTTGTCGTACGCCTGATCGACCATCAGCTTGCCGTACACCTTGTAGGCGGGCGCCGCGAAGAGGCCTTCGGTGATCACCTCGTAGAAGACCTGCGGCTGCACGCCGTACTTCCGCACGAGCGCGAACCCCTCGGCCATGGCCTCGATGGCGCACGCGAGCACGAAGTTGTTGGCGAGCTTGATCGCGATGGCCGCCTCGGGCCTGGTGCCGGCTTCGGCGGTCTTGCGGCCCATCACCTGGAACGCGGGCTCGCAGCGTTTGATCGCGTCGGCAGGCCCGCCGGCGACGATCACGAGCTGGCCGGCGGCGGCCGCGTCCGGACGGCCGAGCACCGGCGCCGCGACCAGCGTCTGGCCAGCTCTCGGCGTGCGCGGCCGCGAGCGCCTGAATCGCCGCGGCACTGTGCGTGCCCATCGCGACGTGGACGCCGCCCCTGGGCAGCGACTGCCGGATGCCTCCGGCGCCCAGCGCCACCTCGTTCAGCGCCGCATCGTCGGCCACCATGCTGATGACGATGTCGCGGTCCTTGCAGCACGTCGGCCACGGTGGCGCGCGATCTTCGCGCCCGCCTTCTCGAGATCCGCCGCTTTTCCCGCCGTCCGATTGAAAACGAGCAGGTCGTGCCCGCCGCCCAGGAGCCTCTGACCCATGCCCTGGCCCATGCGGCCCAGACCAATCAACCCAACCTTCATGAAACGCCTCCGTGAGTCCGCCAATCATACTAGCGGCCCGTCTCATGCCACATCGTTACCAGCCTGCGCGGCTGGGCGGTTGAGCGCGGCCGCGAGTAAATGAAACGGTCGTATCCCGCGTATTTACTTGTGGTTGAGCCAAGGGTGCCAGCCGGATTCGCGGCGTCTTACAACGCGTCAATTTGGGGTATTCTGTCATCAGATGAACCGCCTCATAGTTGCTGGCTTCATTGGACTTACCTGTGCCGTGGTGTTGTCCGCGCAGGCGCCCGCACCGGCTCGCGCCCGCGTCCGCGACTCCGCACCACCGGCGCCCATCGCAGCCGTTCACGCCCGGTCGCGCCGACGGGCGTCGACGCCCGCGCTGAATGCGGCCGCCGAGCGCGACCTGCTGAATCGCTACTGCGTCGGCTGCCACAGCGAACGTGCCAAGGCGGCGGGCATGGATTCGGCGCGGAAGATGTCGCTCGATTCGATCGATCTGAGCAACGTCCACCCGCACGCCGAGAAGCTCGAGCTGGTCGTTCGCAAGCTGCGCGCGGGCATGATGCCGCCGGCCGGCGCGCGCAGGCCCGAGCCGGCGGTCTACAAGGCGATGACGGCGTGGCTCGAGAACGAGCTCGATCGGACCGCGACGCCCTACACGCCGCCGCCCGGCCTGCATCGCCTGAATCGCACCGAATACGCGAACGCGGTCCGCGACCTGCTCGATCTCGAGATCGATCCCGCGAAGTACCTGCCGTCCGACGATTCGACGCACGGCTTCGACAACATCGCCGGCACGCTCGGCATCTCGTCGACGCTCGTCGAAGCGTACGTGTCGGCGGCCGGGAAGATCAGCCGGCTGGCGATCGGCGAAGCGACGCCGCCGACGCTCGTCGTGTACCGGACGCCGGAGGACACGTCGCAGGACTACCACATCGAAGGGCTGCCGTTCGGCACGCGCGGCGGGATGCTCGTGAAGCACGTGTTTCCGTCCGACGGCGAGTACACCATCACGGTGACGCCGATCTTCGGCGACAACATGTCGCCGACCGGGTTCGGATCGGTGCCGTGCGAGAAGCTCGAAGTCCTGCTCGACGGCGAGCGGCTGCGAGCTGCTCGACTGGCAGGGCGGCGGCCGATTCGGCGTGCCGACGCCGAACTGCGGCCGCGGCCGCGGAGCGGCGGCGCCGCGCCCGCGGCAGCGCCGGCGCCGGCGCGGCGGCGGCGGGCTCAACCGCAACGCGGTGCCCAAGATGATCGTCCGCTTCAAGACGACCGCCGGACCGCACGCGGTCGGCGTGACGTTCCCGCAAACCAACTTCGCGCCGGTGCTCGATCTCGATCAGCACTTTCAGCGCGACACGCTGCAGACCGGTCCGACGCCGGGCTTCACGTTCTTCCCGCACGTCGGCACGGTGCGGATCGAAGGGCCCTTCAACGCCACCGACGCGAAGGACTCGCCGAGCCGCCGGAAGATGTTCGTCTGCCGTCCGACCGAGCGCCGCCGAGGAAACGGCGTGCGCCCGGCGCAAGTCGTCACGAGGCTCGTCACGCGCGCGTATCGGCGTCCGGCGTCCGCGGCTGACGTCGATCTGCTGATGAAGTTCTACGCGGACGGCCGCAAAGACGAGCGACTTCGACCAGGGCATCGAGATGGTGCTGGCGCGCGTGCTGGCGTCGCCCAAGTTCATCTACCGCATCGAAACCGAGCCGGCGAACGCGAAGCTGAACACGCCGTACCGCATCAGCGATCTCGATCTGGCGTCGCGCCTGTCGTTCTTCCTCTGGAGCACCGGCCCCGACGATCAGCTGATCACGCTCGCCAGCCAGGGCCGGCTCAAGGATCCGGTCGTGCTCGAGCGGCAGGTCCGCCGCATGCTGAAGGATCCGCGCGCCGAAGCGCTGGCGGTGAACTTCGCCGGCCAGTGGCTGAACCTGCGCGGCCTGCAGAGCGTCCGGTCCGCTGCCGCTGATCTATCCCGACTTCGACGATCCGCTGCGGCAGGCGATGCGGCGCGAAGTCGAGCTGCTCTTCGACAGCATCGTCCGCGAAGATCGCAGCGTCGTCGATCTGCTGACCGCCGAACTACACGTTCGTCAACGAGCGGCTGGCCAAGCACTACGGCATCCCGAACATCTACGGCAGCCAGTTCCGCCGCGTCACGCTCGGCCCGGACATGGAGACTGCGCCGGGGCCTGCTCGGCAAGGGCGCGTTCCTGGTCGACGACGTCGAAGCCCGAGCGCACGTCGCCGGTGACGCGCGGCAAGTGGATCATGGGGAACATCCTCGGCATGAGCCCGCCGGATCCGCCGCCGGACGTGCCGCCGCTGCCGCCGCGCGCGGCGGACGCCACCGGCAACGCGCAAGAGCCGACGATGCGGCAGAAGATGCTGGAGCATCGCGTGCGCGCGGACTGCATCCAGTGCCACGCCTGATGGATCCGATCGGGTTCTCGCTCGAGAACTTCGACGGCATCGGCGCTGTGGCGGACGCTGGACGAGGGCCAGCCGATCGACGCGACGTCGCAGGTCTTCGACGGCACGAAGATCGACGGACCGGCCGGGCTGCGGAAGTGGCTGCTCGGCTACTCCGATCAGTTCGTCGAGGTCGTCGCCGAGAAGCTGCTGACGTACGCGCTCGGCCGCGGCGTCGAGTATCAGGACATGCCGCTCGTCCGCTCGATTGCGCGCGATGCCGCGAAGAGCGACAACCGCTTCTCGGCGCTCGTCCTCGGCGTCGTCAAGAGCAAGCCGTTTCAGATGAACATGAAGGTGCAGGACGCGACCTGGTCGTCGTCGCGACAGGGGGCAAATTAGGGATGTATCATCACCAAGAGACACATCCCGCGCCGGACGTTCCTGCGGGGCGCCGGTGTGCACGCTGGCGCTGCCGCTGCTCGACGCGATGATGCCGGCCGGCGACGGCGCTGGCGCAGACGGCGGCCGCGCCGAAGAGCCGGTTCGTGGGCATCTTCTTCCCGCACGGGATGGCGCCGGGCTACTGGGTGCCGGAGCAGGAAGGCGCGCTTCCGGACGAAGCTGCCGCTACATCCTCGAGTCGCTGAAGAACGTCAAGGATCAGACGGTCGTGCTGAGCGGCCTCTGGTCGAAGTCGGCCGAGCCGCCGGAGGGGACGACCGGTTCGGATCACTGGGTGGCCGCGGCGTTCCTGACCGGCATCAAGCCGCGCAAGACCGCCGGGTCGGACGCGACCGTCGGCAGCCCGACGATCGATCAGATCATCGCGCGGAAGATCGGCCAGGAGACGCTGCTGCCGTCGCTGCAGCTGGCGGTCGAGGATCCGAACTCGAGCTCGAGCAACTGCGGCGAAGGCTACAGCTGCTCGTACACGAATTCGATCTCGTGGATCGACCTGCCGACGCCGGCGAACGAGCCGATGGAGCGCACGAGCCCGCTGCCGATGGAGCTCAACCCGCAGGTCGTGTTCGAGCGCCTGTTCGGCAGCGGCGCGACGCCGGAGGTGCGCGCCGCGCGCATGCGCCAGAACCGCAGCATTCTCGATTCGGTCCTCGGCGAGCTGGCCGGCCTCAAGAAGGAGCTCGGCGCCGGCGATCGCCGGACCGTCGGCCAGTACACCGACGAGATCCGCGAGATCGAGCGGCGGATTCAGCTCGCGGCGAAGGCGTCGAGCGACAGGTGCCGATGATCGACCTGCCGCCGGGCGTGCCGGAGCAGTTCGACGATCACATCAAGCTGCAGTTCGATCTGACCGCGCTGGCCTTCCAGGCCGACATCACGCGCGTGGCGACGCTGCTCGGCGCGCGCGACCTGACCGGCCGCAGCTATCCGTTCCCGAAGAGCGATCTCTTCCCGAACGGCGGCGTCAGCGTCGGCTTCCACGGCGGATCGCATCATCAGGACGATCCGACGCAGATTCGGCGCTACGCGGACCTCAACCGCTATCACGTCTCGACGCTCGCGTATTTCGCCGAGAAGCTGAAGGTCGATTCCCGACGGCGACGGCACGCTGCTCGATCACTCGCTGATCCTGTACGGCACGAACATGGGCAACTCGAATCAGCATCAGCACTACGACGTGCCGCACATCCTCGTCGGCGGCGCCAACGGGCAGCTCAAGGGCAACCGCCACGTCGCGTACGAGCGCAAGACGGTGACGACCGGCAACCTGCTGCTGAACGTGCTCGACATGTACGGCATCCACAAGGAGAAGCAGGGCGACAGCGACGGCCGGCTGGCGAAACTCTGAACCGCGAACATGAACCGTGAACGTGAACCTCGATGAATAGACCGCTTCGTCGCCTGTCGTCGGTGTCGTTGGTGCTGTGCGTGACGGCGCTGGGCCGCGGCGCGGGCAAGAGCGACGTGGCCGATGCCGTCATGAAGGGCGACCGGACGGCGCTGCGCGCGCTCCTGCAGCAGAAGGCCGACGTCAACGCGCCGCAGATCGACGGCGCGACGGCGCTGCACTGGGCCGTGTACCGCGACGATCTCGAGATGGCCGACCTGCTGATTCGCGCCGGCGCCAACGTGAAGGCCGTGAACCGCGAGGGCGTCACGCCGCTGGCCATGGCCTCGCTCTACGGCAACGCGCCGATGATCTCGCGGCTCCTGAAGGCGGGCGCCGAAGCCGCCGAAGTCGGGCCCAACGGGCAGACCGTGCTCATGCTGGCGGCGCGCAACGGCAACCCGGACGCGATCAGCGTGCTGCTCGAGGGCGGCGCGGAGGTCAACGCGAAGGAAACGCTGCGCGGCACGACGGCGCTGATGTGGGCGGCGGAACAGAAGCATCCCGAGGCCGTCAAGGCGCTGCTCGCGCGGCGGCGCGGATTTCGCCGCGAAGTCCGGCGGCGCCGGCCTGCCGCGCAACTACCTGGCGCCGCGCGTGAACACCGCCGTCGTCAAGGCGTCCGCCGCAGCGCTACGCGAGGGCAGCCGCCGCCGGCCGCACCTACGAAGAGCAGCTCAAGTGCGAGCAGGCGAACGGGCAGGACACGGGGCCGCCGAGCATCGGCGATCAGCTGGCGCGCATTCAACAGCAGGAAGCGGCGGCCGCGGAGCAGGCGCAGCAGCCGCAGCCCGCCGCCGGCGCTGCAGCCCGGCGTGCCCGGACGGCCGCGGCGTCGGCGGCGGCCAGGCCGATGCGGCGAACGGGCGCGGACGCGGCGCCGCCGGACGGGGCGCGCGCCCTGCGGCTGCCGGCCGCGGAGCGGCCGCCGCTGAAGAGGACCGACGACAACGAAGTCGTCGTCGCCGGCCTGGTCGGCAGCGGCGGCGGCGGGCTGACGGCGCTGGTCTTCGCCGCTCGCGAAGGCGATCTCGAGTCGGCGCAAGCTGCTGCTCGATGCCGGCGCCGACATCAATCAGACCACCGAGTACGGGTGGACGCCGCTGCTGACGGCGACCAACAACCGGCACTACATGCTCGGCAAGTTCCTGCTCGATCGCGGCGCCGACCCGAACATGGCCAACAAGGGCGGCTGGACGCCGCTCTACCTCGCCACCGACAACCGCAACATCGAAGGCGGCGACTATCCGGTGCCGAAGCCGGACATGGACCACCTCGAGTACATCAAGCTGCTGCTCGACCACGGCGCCGATCCGAACGGACGCGTCCAAGGACAACACGCTGACGCGCACGATCTTCACGATGCAGTGGTTCTACGAGGACGGCTGCACGCCGTTCGTGCGCGCGGCGCAATCGAGCGACACCGAGCTGATGCAGCTGCTGCTCGACTAGGGCGCCGATCCGTTCATGGCGACGGCGTACGGCGACACCGCGCTGACGGCCGCCGGCGGCATCGGCTGGGTCGAAGGCGTCACCTACGAGCGCTCGCCGAAGGACAACCTCGACGCCGTGAAGATGCTCGTGTACCTCGGCCTCGACGTCAACGCGGCCAACCGCGACGGCCGCACGCCGCTGATGGGCGCGGCGCTCAAGGGCCGCAACGACGTCGTGCAGTTCCTCGTCGACCACGGCGCGAAGCTGGAGCAGCGCGACGGCGGCAGCCGCGACACGACACGCGGCGTCCTCGAAGCTGGCCGGCCACACCTGGCAGGCGATCGACTACGCCGACGGCCTGGTGCGCGTCGGCGTGCAGTCGGCCGTCAACCGGCCCGAGACCGCCGCGCTGATTCGCAAGATGATGATGGACGCGGAACATGGTCGTCCCGCCGCCCAACCGCGTCGTCGAATCGATCTGCGTGGTGTCGATCTGCCAGGAGCGGCAGCCGACGGTCGCCAAGCCCTAATCGGAGTAGTGCAGGCCTTCAGACCTGCCGGACGGTCAGACACGTCAGCTGGGCAGCTTGTTGTGCAGCTTGACCGGCGGCGCGTGCGACCCGCGCACGCGCAGGTTGATCATCTCGACGAACACCGAGAAGCCCATCGCGAAGTAGATGTAACCCTTGGGCACGTGCATGCCGAGGCCGTCGCCGACGAGCGACACGCCGATCAGCAGCAGGAACGACAGCGCCAGCACCTTGACTCGTCGGGTGCCGGTTCACGAACTCGCTGATCGGCTCGGCCGAGAACATCATCACCGCCGACCGCCAGGACGACCGCGGCGATCATGATGCTCAGGTCTTCGGCCATTCCGACGGCCGTGATGACCGAATCGAGCGAGAAGACGATGTCGAGCAGCATGATCTGCCCGATGACGGCGCGGAAACGACGGCGCGGCGCGTGGCGTGCCGTGATCCTCGTCGCCTTCGAGCTTCTCGTGAATCTCGAGCGTCGCCTTGGCCAGCAGGAACAGGCCGCCGCCGATGAGGATCAGATCGCGGCCGGAAATCGCGCGGCCCAGAACGGAAAAGAGCGGCGCCGTGAGCCGGATGATCCACGCGATCGACATCAGCAGCACGATCCGCATGAACATCGCCGCCACCAGGCCGGTCCGCCTCGCGCGAGGCTGCGTCTCGCGGGGCAGTTTGCTCGAGAGAATCGAGATGAAGATGACGTTGTCGACGCCGAGCACGATCTCGAGGAACGTGAGCGTGACGAGAGCGAGGAGGCCGGCGGATGTGAAAAACGCGTCCATGAACGGGGTTAAGGCGGCGGCCCGCTACTGCGGTCTGAAGTTTCTGGCGAGGTAGGCCAGCAGGACCGGGTAATCCTGCTCCGAGAGCATCGCGCCTTCGTTCAGCATCGCGCCGAGGATATCGTTCCAGTCGTCGCGTGTTCCGCCCTGCCGTCGGACCCGGCCGAGGTCGTGGCACACGGTGCACGTGTTGAGGAGAATCGTCTTGCCCGCGCCGTCGGGAAGAGGGCCGTGGTTCTTCACCAGGAAGTCCACGAGCGGTGCTAGTCTCGTCCGGTTTCACCTCGGCGCCCTTGTCCACCATGGACGCGACCATCTTCGTCCAGCCGTCCTTGTCGAGCGCCTGCGTCTGAATGGGCCGGAGATCGTGGCAGCCGAGGCAACTCGCGTTCTGGATCTGCTCGCCTTGTTCGGTCGCCTGGCCGGAGACAACCGCCACGCCCGCCAGCGCACAGACGACGAGTCCGATGAGATGCCGCACAAAACGCATGCGAGTTCGATCTTATCAGACGCTCGGCTCAAGCCCAGCGGTTCGACAACTGCCGGATGCGCTCGATGGCCTCGAGGATGTTATCGAGAGAGTTGGCGTAGCTGAATCGCAGGTGGCCCGCTCCGTGTTTGCCGAACGCCGTGCCGTCGAGGCAGGCGACGCCGGCCTCGTTCAGGAGCAGGTCGGCGAGCGCCTTCGTCTCCATCTTCGTGCCGCTCACGTTCGGGAACGCATAGAAGGCGCCCGCGGGTACCGAGCAACGGAAGCCCGGAATGGTGTTCAGGCCCTTCACGATGGCATCTCGCCGCTTGCGGAACTCGGCGACCATCGCCGTCACGCAGTCCTGGGGGCCTTCGAGCGCCGCGATCCCGGCGCGCTGCGAAAAGCTGGCGGTGCACGAGTTCGAGTTGACCATCAGCTGCACGACGGCCGTCGCGAGCCACGCCGGCATCACGCCGTAGCCGAGCCGCCAGCCGGTCATCGAATAGGTCTTCGAGAACCCGTCGAGGATGACCGTCTTGTCGAGCATCCCGTCGTGGCTCGCGATCGACGTCGGCTCTTCCTCGTACCAGATGCGGGAGTAGATCTCGTCGCTCAGCACGATCACGTCGCGATCGCGCAGCATGGCCGCCATCTGCGCGATGTCGGCCGCCGGAATCACCCCGCCCGTCGGGTTGGCAGGTGAATTGAGGATCACCAGCTTCGTCCTGTCGGAGAGGCTGCTTCCGGAGCGTCTCGAGATCGAACGAGAAGCCGCGGCTCTCGACGACGGGCACGCCGACCGCGCGTCGCGCCGAGAAAATGAATCAGCGATTCGTAGATCGGAAAGCTCGGATCCGGGAAGACGACTTCATCGCCGGGCTCGAGCAGCGCCGTCATGAGGAAGTACATGATCGGCTTGCCGCCGGGCACGACGCACACGTTGTCGGCGCCGACCGCGATGTTCCTGGTGCGCGAGATGTACGCCGCGATGGTTTCCCGCAGCTCGGGGAAGCCCTGCGTCGGGCCGTACTTCGTCCAGCCTTCGTCGAGCGCGCGTTTGCCCGGCCTCGACGATGTGCGCGGGGCGTGGGGAAGTCGGGCTCGCCAATCTCCAGGTGAATGACGTTGCGGCCCTGCTTTTCGAGGGCGCGGGCCCTCGCCAGCACTTCGAAGGCCGATTCGGTCCCGATCCGGGACATTTTCTGCGCCAGTTTCATGGGTGTCCTGAGGTCGCGAAAAGTATATCGCAGGGGGTTATGATTCCACGGCGCAGGAGACGGAGGGGTGCATGCGCGGAACAGCGTGGTTCGTCGGTATCGTGCTTACAGTGGGTTGTGCCTTCAGTGCCGTCGTCCGCTCGCAGGAGCGCGGCCGGCCGGAGTCGCCGAACATTGCCGCCGCCGGCCAGATCGTCGCGGTGCGCGCGGCGCGCCTGTTCGACGCGAACACCGGTACGATGACAGCAGGTCAGACGGTCCTGATTCGAGGCGATCGGATCGCGGAGGTCGGGCGGGCGGTACAGGTGCCGCCGGGGGCGCGCGTGATTGACCTCGGCGCGGCCACGCTGCTGCCGGGCATGATCGACGGTCACGTCCATACCAACGGTCCGACGCCGGATGAGTCAGTCGAGCACCGGACGTTCGTGATGATCCAGAGCGCGCAGCGCGATCTGGACGCCGGTTTCACCACGATCGTGGACATGGATTCGCGCGGCGGGTTCGGGACCGTCGAGCTGCGCAACGCGATCACCAGCGGCCTCGTTCGCGGACCGCGCATGCAGGTCGCGGGGCAGTCGCTGAACCCTCGGGGCGCGAGGGCCACGGCCAATACAGTGCCGGGGTTCTTCAGCGGGTTCACGGACGGGAAGAACGTCAACGGGCCCTGGCTGGCTCGCGGAGCGGTGCGCGAGCTGAAGCTGCACGGCACGGACTGGGCGAAGATCTACACGACGCAGGACTTCGTGGGCGGAGACCTCGACGAATTCCGGCCGGACGGGTCGCTCGTCGCCATCCCGTCGCTGACGCTCGAAGAGGTGCAGGCCATCGTGGACGAGTCCCATCGCATGGGGCTCAAGGTCGCATGCCATACGTACGGCGGCGAAGGCATGCGCTCGTGCGTCCAGGCGGGCGTGGACCTGCCCATGCACATGCTCGAGCTCTATCGCGATGACGAGACGATGAAGCTGGTGCTGCAGAAGCGGCTGCCCGTGATGATGACGATCGACGACCTGCAGGGGCTCGAGGCCGGCGACCGCCGGATGACGGGTGGCAAGACCAGCCGGCTGGCGATGGCCGAGTTGTCGTTCAAGAAGCTCCTCGCGGCCGGCGTGCCCTTGCCGTTCGGGAGCGGTGCCGTGCCGGTCGCGTATCCCCACGGCCGCCAGGCGGATCAGTTTCCGTTCCTCGTGAAATGGGGCATGACGCCCGCCCAGGCGCTGCAGAGTAGCTTCATGGTCGCCGCGCAGGTGCTGAATTACGGCTGGAAGGATCAGGTGGGCAGCATCGAGAAGGGCAAGTTCGCGGATCTGATCGCCGTCGCCGGTGATCCGCTGGCGGACGTGACCGAGATGCAGCGCGTGAAGTTCGTCATGAAAGGCGGCGTGGTCGTCCGGAACGATCTGGAGCGTGCGTCCAACTGATGGCCGTCGGACGCAGCACGCTCGTCAACGCGATCACCACGTTTCTCGCCGATCACGATCCGCGCACGCTCGCTGCAATCCGGGATGCCCTCGAGCGTGAAATCGACGCAGGCGGACCGGAGGCGCTGGCCCTGCTCAATGCGCGGCTCGATGACAGCGGCAACGGCTGGCACTACTGCCAGGCCGATCCGCTCGCCCGGCGGATCCACCACGTCCTGGCCGACAGCCTGCTGCACCCCGAGTCGGCTTTGCACGGCGTCGAGCACGCCGCCGCCCTGGCTGCGCAGCCCGTCGTCGTCTACGCCAATCACCTGTCGTACTCGGACGCCAACCTGCTGGAGATTCTGCTCCAGCGGTTCGGCGCCGCGCCGTTTGCGGACCGGTTGACCGTGATCGCCGGACCGAAGGTGTACTCGAGCATGAAGCGGCGATTTTCGAGCCTGTGCTTCGGCACCATCAAAACGCCGCAAAGCAGCGCGCTATCGACGGAGGACGCCGTGATGAACGCGCGCGAGGTCGCCCGCGCGGCGCGCCTGTCGATCGACATCGCGCACGAGCGGCTGGGCCTCGGCGACGCGCTGCTGGTGTTCGGCGAGGGCACGCGGAGTCGCAGCAACGGCATGCAGCCGCTGCTGCCAGGCGTATCGCGGTACCTCGAAGGTCCCGGGACGTGGGTGTTACCCGTGGGAATCGCCGGCACCGAAGAATTGTTCCCGGTGGGAGACAACGCCCTGCACTCGGTGCCGATCACGATCCGCCTCGGCCGGCCATTCCCGGCTCACCTCCTGCACGAGAAGGCGAACGGCGACCGGCGGCTGATGATGGACACCGTCGGTCTCGCGATTGCGAGCCTGCTGCCCGCGGACTACCGCGGCGCCTACGCGGACGAGGCGGCGGACCTGGACGACGCCGGACGGCTGCTGAGGAGCCTGTCCGGGCAGGCGTGAGATACGAAGCAGGCCTGAAGGCCTGCACTACTTCTGCGGGCCGACCGCTGCCTGCCGACTGCTGACTGCTGACTGACTATGCGAGCTGCGCCTTGACCCACTCCAATTCGCGGCAGACGTATTCGACGATGTCGCCGGTTTTGTATTGATCGGGGAGCACGTCGAAGGTGTAGGTTTCGATCTCGAGGTGGCGGCTGAGCGGCGTCGGCTTTGTGCATGGCCAGCGCCTGGGCGAGCGCAAACTGCGTCGAATGCAGCGGGCCGAAATCCTCCAGGAACACCGGCACGTGGAAGTGCGTCCGCCACTGCCGCGGCGTCTTGTCCGTCTTCCAGCCGGCGAAGGCGTCCTCGAGGTTCAGGTAGTGCTCGAGATGGTCGCCCCGGCATTCAACCGTCTGCGACAGATAAATCGTCTTGGCGAACCGTTGCAGGGCCTCGATCTTCTCGTCGGTGACCTCGCCGATGTACATCGAGGCCGCTTCCTGCAGCTTCACAATCGGGATGCCCGCATCGACCAGCTTCTGCAGCGACTGCGGGATGTCTTCGAATCCCACCGCCTGATGGCCGATGTCGAACACGATGCCGAGATGGCGTCGAAGACCGGCAATCGCCGTGTCCATCGGGATACCGGCGAGCTTTGCCAGGCGCCTGGCTGATTTGCTGGTGTAGAGATGTTCCTGGAAATAGGTGATCGTCTCGTCGGTCGTCTCCAGATAGCAGCGCGGCTCCGGCTCGAGGCCGAGCGTCAGCAGCTTGCCGGTCGTCTGTTCGAGCTTCACCAGGTGCGCGCAGACCTGCAGCACGTTTTCGGTGAAGGCGTCGACGACGTCGGGCCCGGTGACGCGCGGCTTGAACCCGAGCGGGGCCGTCTGGATCGAGGGCGTGGCCCAGGCAGGACAGATGTCGGCGAGGATGTCCGCCACCTGCATCGTGTAGATCGCGGCGCTCGTCGGTCCGCCAGTCCGGCTCGTAAACCTGCTCCTTGATCTGCGTGTTCTTGAAGACGCCGTAGACGAAGGCATTGGCCGTGTAGACGTAGAGGTCCTGGTCCTTCAGGAACTTTTTCAGCTTGTCGCGCTCGGCCTGGCTCGACGACAGCTGCGCCGCAGTCAGATGCGACAAACGGATGCAGACGCCGAACGGCGCGTTTGGCGAGATGCGTTTCTTCACCTGCGGCAGATAACGCTGCAGTGAGTCCCAGAGCTGCGCCCAATCGTCAGCGGGGTGCACGAGTGTCGAGTACGTCAGATGGCCGAGACCGTTGCCGAGATCCACGCTACACCTTTTCTACATTGCCCGACGCGGCCGATCGAACGACCGCCTCGGTCACGGCCGCGCCGTGAATCATCTGGTCGAGGGGAATGGGGAAGGGCGCGCCGCCGCTGGCGGCGTCCGCGAAGGCCTCGAGACACGCGCGCGTGACGTCGAGCCGGGCCGCTTCCCAGACCACCGCCTCGCCCTTGATCGGTTGAAACTTGCACGTCCCGAACAACCGGGTCCGGCGTTCCTCCGAGGAGGCCCCCGCCACGTGCGTCATCCCTTCCAGCCGCACCGACCCCGTCGACCCGAACACCTGGAAGCTGAACCCCGGGCCCGTCGCCGTCATCGTGCCCAGGTACCCCGACATCCCGTCCTGCATCCGGAACAGCATCGACGTCGTGTCGTCGCTGTCCACCGGCACCACGCGCCGGAAGCTCTGGCAGTACACCTGGCGAATCGGCCCGCACAGGTCGATCATCCCGTCGATGGCGTGCACCCCCATCGGCGTCAGCGCGCCGCACGGCGTCTCGTCCTTCGCCGCGCGCCACGCGTCGGGCTTGAGAAACAACCCGTTGGGAAACGTCATCGTCGCTTCGACGTGGAGAATCGTCCCCAGCGCGCCGCTGCGCACCTGCTCGCGCAGCTTCGTCATCTCGGGATGAAACCGGCGGTTGTAGCCGAGCCCCAGCGTCACGCCGGCCGCCTGCGTCGCCGCCACCGCCGCGGCCGCATCGGCTTTCGTCAGCGCGAACGGTTTCTCGCAGAACACATGCTTGCCGGCCTTCGCCGCCGCGATCACCTGCGGGCTGTGCAGCGAATGCGGCGTCGCCAGCACCACCGCCTCGACGCGCGGATCCGCCAGCACCTGCTCATAGGAGGCGTGCAGCGTCAGCCCATGCGTCGCGGCAAACGCCCGGTGGTCGTCCGCTTGTGTGCGGGATGCGCCCGCCACGAACTGGATCGCCTCGCTGGTCCCCTGGACCGACTCGACCAGCGTCTTGCCCCACCACCCCAACCCCACCATCGCCGCGTGAATCATGTGCGCTCAGTCTCCAGTCGGCAGTCAGCAGTCAGCAGTCCGTCCAGCCCCCCGACCTCTACCCTCTACCCTCTACGCGGTTCTGATCAGCGAGAACTTCGGATCGGCGGCCGGGCTCGGCGTCATCGGCAGGCCCAGTTCCTGCTTCACCTTGTTCACGCCCTGCACCAGCGCCACCATCTTGTAGAACGCATGCCGCCGCGACATGCCTTCCCGGCCCATCCCGCAGTCCGACGACAGAATCAGCCGCTCCTTCGGGATCACCTGCAGCGCCCGCTTCACCAGCGCCGCCACCTCGTCGGGCGATTCCACCTGCAGCGTGTGATGGTCGATCGCCCCGATCCCCACCTTCATGTGCGTGATGTGCTTGCCGACGTCCTCGAGATCCGCGCACTGGCTGCTCGCCATCTCGAACGTGATCACGTCGGCGTCCACCTGGTTCAGCAGCTCGAGCGCCGGCTTGTACGACTGCACCTGCGCGAACATGCGCTGCTGGCTCGGGTTGCCCCAGCACGTGTGGCACCACACCTCGGTCTTCGCGCGCAGCCCCTTCACCGTGTTGTTGAAGACCTTCAGCATGAACTCGGGGTTGATCACCGGGATCCTTGTAGCCGCGCGCCGCCAGCAGGTGGATCTGCGGCTCTTCCATCTGGATGATCGGGCAGCCCGCATCCGCCAGGTCGTGCAGCTCCTGGTTGAACGCGTCGCTCATCGCCATGATCCGCGACGGCAGGTCCTTGTAGTGCTCGTCCTGCACCGCAAACGCCACCAGCTCCGGCGTCACCGTCCCGAACTTCACCGGCTTGGCCGTCAGGCGCTGCGCCGCTTTCCAGATCTCCGCATACTGCATCTCGCCGGGGCCGAGCGGCCCGACAATCCGCGGCATCACGCGCGCTTCGAGATAATCGTGCAGGATGTGGCCGCGCGGAAACCCGATCCCGCCCGCGCCCACCTTCGCCAGCTTCGGATGCGTCGCGTCGAACCCGCTCATGTGATGCGGCGGATAGCTCGTCCAGCTCTGCCCGCCCACGTCCTGGTCGAACCGGCAATCGCCGTCGGTCACGATGTCCAGCCCCGCCACTTCCTGCTCGCGCAGATACACCGACAACGCATCCACATACTGCTCGCGGAAGCGGCTGATCACCATCGCGTCCAGGAACGATTTCAACTGCAGGTTCTCGGTATACCAGCTCGGACGCGGCAGTGAACCCGTGATCGTCGTGGGCATCACCAGGCCCGCGGTTGCCTTCAACATGTTGGAGTCTCCTCGGTCAGTCGCACCCGACTGGGCGCGACTGAAGATCCTATCACCGGAATCGGAGATTCGGAATCAATCGAACGGCCCTGGCAGGTTGCGGGATAGTTATTTCCAGCCGGTCGATTTTCGAGTAAATCGGGCCGGCAGGGCGGGCTTGCTTTCGGGAACCGGTTCCGGCTCGCCCGACGCGATGCTGATCTCGCGTTCAAGCTCCTCGTCGTTCGGCAGGCCCGCGAGCTGATCCACGAACATGAGGGAGTGCTGCGACGGGATTTCGAACTTTTTCCCGCACGCCTTGCACACCACCTCGTCGTCCAGGCGGAGCAGGTAGTCGCGCAGCTTGGCGAACTTGGCCCGGTCTTCCTCGTTCGCGCCGGGCGGGAGCCGGTCCTTCTTGGAGCGGCGCACCCACCGGATGCTGTAGTCGCCGGCGCGCCGGCACTTGGGGCACGTATAGCGGCCGGTCCGCGTCTCGGACTTCTCGTTGAACAGGTTCCGCTCGTCGAGGGCCATCCCCCAATGTTAGCAACGAATTGAGGAAGAAAGTATCCTGTCGGGAGGATGATCGTCATCTACCAGAAACCCACCTGCACGACCTGCCGGCAGGTGCACGCGGCGCTCAAGGAAAGCGGCGTCGACTTCGACGCCGTGAACTATTACGTGGACCCGATCCCCAAGGCCAAGCTCAAAGAGCTTCTTCGCAAGATGGGCATGCCGGCTCGAGACCTGCTCCGGACGAAGGAGCCCATTTACAAGACGCTGAAGATCGCTGACGCCACGCTGAGCGACGACGAGATCGTGGATCTAATGGTGCGCCATCCCGATCTCATTCAGCGCCCGATCGTCGAAAAGGGCAGCCGGGCGATCCTCGCACGCCCCGCGGAACGGCTGAAGGAAATCCTCTAACCCTCACCGGGCTTTCACGCCATCGACCCGCGTGGCGGTCGCCGGATCGTTGCGGTCCTGCCGCCACGTCGGATGCGTGAAATGGATGACGGCATCGCCGTTGTACGACACCACGGCGTTGTCGAAGACGAGCGTGCCAATCCGCCGCCAGTTCTGAAATGTACGGCGCACCCGGAACGGCGACCCCGACGTCTTCCCGTCGTCGGTGACTTCGATGGCAAAGGTGAGCGTCCGCTTCGGCGCGGGATCGCCCTTGTCGAAGATGTGGGCCATGACTTCGTCCCGGACGTCGAGCTCGGCGCCGGGAATCTCCGGCTGCCCCTGCGCGAGGAGAAGCCGCATGAATTCGGGGGCCTTCGTCGGCTCGCCCGCGGGCTTCCCGAGCTCCGCGATCGGGTAGAGCTGACGGATGGTGGGCTGTTTGTCCACGTGCCGGAAGACGCTGGCGATCTTGATCAGGATTGTCCCGGCGGGACCTCGGCGGAACACGGTGACGTCGGGTGCGTTCCGAAGTTCGGCGACGTTGATGGAGTCGCTCCGTGCCCCGCCGATATCTTCCTGCGTGATGAAGTTCGCGGTTCGAAGCGGCGTCGGGTGATCCGGGTCCGTTGTCGGAAAGAGCTTGCCGACAAGCGCCAGCGAGCGGACCCGGCCGCGCAGCGGGCCCCCCGCGCCGCTCGAGTAGCGCGCCACGGCGAGTGCCGTCCGCCCGCGCGCGAAGTATCCCGAGTATGGCGTATCTTCGGTGATCTGCCAGCGTCCGACGAGGCAGACGCCATTCGGATGCAGCAGCCGCGCGAATCCTTTTCGGTCAGGACCCCAGCGGAGATCGGCACCGGAGTCGAGCGTGCGAGCCGAGGCGTCCTCGAAGCGGTTGGGCCTGGCATGCGCCAGCAGGCCGCCGAAGACGCTCCTGATCGTGACGTCCTGGATAGGCAGCGGTGGTTCGCCCGCGCGGCCCCACACGGCCTGATAGGGATTCGCAAACAGCGCATCCACGACGTCGCGGAACCGCGAGCCGGCGTAACGCCGGTCTTCGTCGTTGAATTGTTCCAATCCGACGTCAGCGGCGTCAGCCACGTGTCACCCCCGGCGGCAACTATACCGCTGCGACCCGGAAGGCGAACGACGGCAATTCTAGAAATGCCGAGCTTCGCTGCTGGTCCCGCCGGCCGCGGGGACGTAGGCGTGCCGGACGTAATCCATCACCATCCGGTCGGCGCTGAAGCGCCACCCAAGGGTACGAATCGCGCGCTTGATGCGCGCGATCCATTCGCGCGGGAGGCCGTCCCGGTCCCGCTCGTAATACATCGGGATCACTTCGTCGCGCAGCACGTTCAGCAGCGACTGGGCATCGCGGCGATCGTGGACGTCGATCGCGGCGTGTGTTTCGCCGCCGCCGATCGCGAAGCCGTTCAGGCCGTCGTAGGCTTCCGCCCACCAGCCGTCGAGCACCGACAGGTTCAAGCCGCCGTTCAACACGACTTTCTGCCCGCTCGTGCCGCACGCCTCGAGCGGACGCCGCGGGTTGTTGAGCCAGACGTCCACGCCCTGCACGAGGCGCCGGCCGACGTTGATGTCGTAATCCTCGATGAACAGCACCTTGCCGGCAAACCGCGGGTTGTGCATGAGCCGCGCGATCTGCTGCAGCACTTCCTTGCCCGGCCGGTCGTGCGGATGCGACTTGCCGGCAAAGACGAACTGGATGGGCATTTGCGCGCTGTTGACGAGCGCCTCCATGGCCTCGAGGTCCTGCAGCAGCAGGTTGGCGCGTTTGTACGTCGCGAACCGGCGGGCAAACCCGATGGTCAGCGCGTCGAGGCTGAGCACGGTTCGCATCTGCGCGACGAACTCCGCTGATTCGCCGCGGCGCTCGGCCTGGCGGGCGGCGCGCCGCCGCGCGAGCTGAATGAGCTGCACCTTGAGCGTCTGATGTGTTTCCCACAACTCGCCATCGTCGACGCCGTCGATCTTGTCCCAGAGGCTGCCGTGGCTCGCGTTCATGGGCCAGTCGGGGCCGAGATGACGGTCGTAAACCTGACGCATTTGCGGGGCCAGCCACGTGTGGACATGGACTCCGTTGGTAATGTGCCCGATGGGGACGCGATCGTCGGTGGAGCCGGGATAGAGGCCGGCCCACATCGCGCGTGAGACCTGGCCGTGGAGCGACGAAACCGCGTTGGCGCGATGGCTCGCCTTGAGCGCGAGCACGGTCATGCAGAACTGCTCGCCGCCGTCGTGCGGGTGCACGCGGCCGAGGCCGATCAGCTCGTGGAAGGGGAGGCCGAGCTCAGCGCACAGCGGACCCAGATGCTCGTCGACGAGCGGTTCGGAAAAACGATCGTGGCCGGCCGGCACGGGGGTGTGCGTGGTGAAGACCACCTGCGGCGCCACGCGGCGCAGCGCCTCCCACGCGTCCACGCCTTCGATCTGCATGCGCTGCCGGACCATTTCGAGCGCGGCGAAGGCGCTGTGGCCTTCGTTCAGGTGCAGCACGCCCGGGGCGATGCCCATCGCGCCGAGCGCGCGCATCCCGCCGACGCCGAGCATCAGCTCCTGCCGGATGCGTACGCGCTCGTCGCCGCCGTAGAGGCGGGAGGTGAGCTGGCGGTCCTCCGGCTGGTTGCCTTCGACGTTCGAATCGAGCAGCAGCAGCGTGCTGCGGCCGACCGACAGCTGCCAGACGCGCGCCATGATCGTCCCGGTCCGGGTTTCGACGGAGACGATGACGGGCACGCCGTCCACGAGCGCCGGCCGGATCGGCAGCTGGCGATGGTCGAGCGCCAGGTAGTCTTCGTGCTGCCAGCCGTCGACGTCGAGCCGCTGCCGGAAGTAGCCCTGATCGTAATAGAGCCCGACGCCGACGAGCGGGATGCCGAGGTCCGACGCACTCTTGATATGGTCGCCGGCCAGGATGCCCAGGCCGCCCGAGTAGATGGGCAGCGATTCGTGGATCCCGAACTCGGCGGAGAAGTACGCGACGGGCCGCGCCCACAGCACGCCCGCATGACGGGCGCCCCACGTGCTCCGCGACTGGAGATATTCCAGCATGCGGCGGTATCCGTAGTTGATGCGGCTGTGCAGCGCCAGCTCGGAGGCGCGTTCCTCGATCTGCTCGATCGACATCTGCTGCAGCAGGGCGACCGGGTTGCTGTCGAGATCCCGCCACAGCACCGGATCGAGCTCCCGGAACAGGCTCGTCATGTCGGGATCCCAGCTCCACCATAAGTTCTGGGCCAACGCGCTGAGCCGCCGGTGCGCCGGCGCGACGAACTGCCCGATGGTCCTGGCATCGCCGACGATCGGCGCGAGCTGGCCGCCGGCCGCGGCAAACGCACGCACTTCGTCAGGCGTGAAGTCCCGCGGTTCGGTGGTCTGCACGACGAGGACGCCCTGCAGGAGACCGCGATCGACGATCGGCACGCCGAGAAACGAGCGGTACGGATCCTCTCCCGCCTCGCTGAAGTATTTGAACCGGGGGTGCGTCGTGGCATCTTTGACGACCTGCGGCCGTAACTGCTGGGCGACGAGACCGGCGAGACCCTCGGTGAGCCGCATGCGCACCTGGCCGACGCTCTCGGGGCGGAGCCCGATCGTGGCGGCGAGCACGAGGTTGGTGCGGTCGGGCTCGAGCAGGTAGATCGAACAGACGTCGGTGTCGAAGCGGCGGCGAATCAGGTTGACGACGCTCGTCAGCGTCTCGGATGCGTGACCGCCCGGAGACACGAGGCGGCTGATCTCGTCGAGCGTCAAGAGCACGGGTCCGTCAGGGCTCGTCACGGTATCGGTTGGGTTCAAGAAGGAGTCTCCGGGGTTTGTGTTCCTGCTCTCAGCAAGAACGCTGCCTCACGCGCGGTGCAAAATGCTTGGGAACTTGGCGCGTGTGCGGCGGATCATCTGCAAAGTTGTTCGTTGAAACTTTGAAGCTTACATGAATGTCTTACACGTACGGCGCAGCCATCCTCGAATCGCGATAGAATTGCCCGAAATTCGCGCGTCCGCGTGTTCGGGGGCGCGCGCATGGTGGCTCATGTCTTGCTCTGAGTGGTCTTCTGGTGCCCCCCGCGACTCGTTCAGACATTAACGTCGGCCCGTCCGGCCGTCCTCGGACATTTGTGTCTGGTCTGGGCCCGCTCTTCTCGAACTACGAGCTGAGCGTGCCGTACGACGAGATGTTCGACGCCGCCGGCAAGCCGCGGGCGCATTGCGACGGCCTCGTCGAGGCCCTCTGCGCGGCGTCCCAGTCCGAACTGGGCCAGCGCCAGCTCGAGGCCGACAAGGCGTTCCTGACGCAGGGCATCACCTTCACCGTGTACGGCGACAATCAGGGCACCGAACGCATCTTCCCGTTCGATCTGGTCCCCCGCATCATCACCGCCGCGGAGTGGCGCAACCTCGAACGCGGCCTGGCCCAGCGTCTCACGGCCGTCAATCTGTTCCTGAAGGACGTGTACCACGACGCGAGGATTCTCGCCGAAGGCGTCGTGCCGCGCGACCTGGTCCAGAGCTGCCGGCACTACCGGCGTGAGATGCGCGGCGTGCACGTACACCGCGACATCTACGTGTCGGTGTCGGGAACCGACCTGATCCGGCTCGAAGACGGACGGTTCGTCGTCCTCGAGGACAACCTGCGCGTGCCAAGCGGCGTGTCCTACATGCTCGCGAACCGCGAGGTCACCAAGCGCGTGCTCCCGGGCCTGTTCGACCGCTATCGCGTCAGCCCGATCGCGCACTACGGGCAGGCGCTGCTCGCCACGCTGCGGGCGCTGGCCCCGCCGGTCGCCGCCGATCCGACGTTCGTCGTGCTGACGCCGGGCGTCGGCAACTCGGCGTATTTCGAACACGCCTTTCTGGCGCGCGAGATGGGCGTGGCGCTGGTCGAAGGCCGCGACCTGCTCGTGCACGACAACATCGTCTACATGCGAACGACCGCGGGGCTGAAGCGCATCGACGTGATCTACCGCCGCGTGGACGACGACTTCCTCGATCCGCTCGCGTTCCGGACCGACTCGCACCTGGGCGTGGCAGGCCTGCTGAACGCGTACCGCGCGGGCAACGTCTCGCTCGCCAACGCGATCGGCACGGGCCTCGCCGACGACAAGGCGCTCTACGCGTACATCCCGGCCATCATCAAGTTCTACCTGTCAGAGGAGCCGATCCTGCCGAACGTCGAGACGTACCTGCTCGGGAACCCGTCGCACCGGCGGTACGTCCTCGAGCACCTCGACTCGCTCGTCGTGAAGGCGGTCGGCGAGTCGGGCGGCTACGGCATGCTCATCGGCCCCCACAGCACCGCGGCCGAACGCGACGTGTTCAAGGCGAAGATCCTGGCGGACCCGCGTAATTTCATCGCGCAGCCGACGCTGTCGCTGTCGTGCGCACCGTGCTTCATGGACGACGGCATCGAGCCCCGGCACGTGGATCTGCGTCCGTACGTGCTGTACGGCGACCGCGTCACTGTGGTGCCGGGCGGCCTGACGCGCGTGGCGCTCCGGAAAGGCTCGCTCGTCGTCAACTCGTCGCAGGGCGGCGGCAGCAAAGACACCTGGGTCCTCGAGGAGTAGCGGACCGATGCTGCTGTCGCGTGTCGCGGACTCGCTCTACTGGATCGGCCGGTATCTCGAACGCGCCGAGCACACGGCGCGGCTGATCGATGTCCGGCTCGATCTCGGTCTCGACCGCACGTCGAACGCGGGGAGCTGGGACTTCGGCCGGCTGTACGCGATGGTGCGACAGGAGGCGGCCGAGTCTGCTCCGGAAAACCCCACCGCGCTGTCGGACGCGCTGGTGTTCGACGCGGGCAACCCGGCGGCGGTCCTGGCGAGCGTCACGGCCGCGCGCGAGAACGCCGCGCAGGTCCGGGAGGAGATCAGCTCCGAGATGTGGGAGCAGTTGAACGGGCTGTTCCTGCGGCTGAAGCAGGCGAGGGCCGAAGGCGGCTGGTCGGCGCGTCCGCACTACATCTTCCGGATGGTCATCGACGGCATTCACCTTGTCGAACGGCGTGACCGACGAGACCATGGGCCACGGCGAAGGCTGGCAGCACCTCCAGTTGGGCCGCTTCCTGGAGCGCGCGAGCGCGACCGCGGCACTTGTCGATCTGCACTTCCGACGCGAGTCGCTGCTGCCGCCGGGCCACGCGGAATGGCTGGGACTGCTGCGCTCGTGTTCGGCGCTCGAGTCGTACTGCCGTCACTACACGGCCGACCTTCGGCCCGAACGGATAGCGGAGTTCCTGCTGCTCAACTCGGAGTTCCCGCGGTCGGTCCGGTTCGCGGCGGCTCGCGTCGAATCCTCGCTGCGCGCCATCGCCAGCCTGACGACGGGCGGCGCCGGAGGGCGGGCCGAACGCCTGGCCGGGCGGCTCCACGCCTCGCTCGACTACGGCCAGGTCGACGAGATCCTGAGCGAGGACCCGCACGTGTATCTCGAAACCATCTCGCGGTACTGCGCGCAGATCCACGGCGCCGTGTACCAGAGCTACATCACGTACCCGATCGAGTCGGCGCTGCCGGCCTGAGGCGTCTCGTCATGCAGTACACCATCCGGCACATCACGCGCTTCACCTACGAGGCGCCCATCAGCGAGAGCGTGATGGAGGCGCGCATGCAGCCGTGCACGGACGCGGCGCAGCGCTGCGTCCGCTTCGGCCTCAGCACGACGCCGCCCTCACGGGTGAAGATGTACCAGGATCACGACGGCAACATCGTGCATCATTTCAACATCCCGGGGCGCCACTCGCGTCTCACGGTGACGGCGGAGGCGTTCGTCGAGTGCCGGCCGCCGGACCCGCTTCCCGCCGATCTGGGCGTCGACGCCTGGGTCCGCCTCGACGGGGCCACGCCGTCCGGCCGGTTCTGGGACGAGCTGAACCCGAGCCCGTATGCGCACGGCACGCCGCTGCTCGACGCGCTGGCCGACGAGATCGGCCTCGCGCGCGGCGACGATCCGCTGTGCACCGTGAAGAAGCTCATGGCCGACGTACACACGCGCTTCGAATACAGTCCGAAGAGCACCCGCGTGGATTCGCCGATCGATGATGCGCTGTCCGCCCGGCGCGGCGTCTGCCAGGACTTCGCCCACGTGATGATCGCGCTCGTCCGCCGCCTCCGCATTCCGTGCCGCTACGTCAGCGGCTACCTGTTCCAGGAGCACGACGGCACGGCGCGGTCGGTTGACGGGGCGACGCACGCGTGGGTGGAAGCGTGGCTGCCGGGCCTTGAATGGGTGGGCTTCGATCCCACGCACAACACCACCACCGGGGAACGGCACATCCGCGTCGCGGTCGGACGCGATTACGCGGACGTGCCTCCGACGCGCGGCGTGTTCAAGGGGTCGAGCGCGATGAAGAGCGAGCTCGCGGTTGGTGTATCAGTGGGAACCGTACCGGGTTTCGGGACCGACGCCACGCCGTTCATCCCCTGGATGTCGCGCGAAGCGTCCGCGCCGCTCGTCGTCACCGAATCGACGGCGAGCACCCAGCAGCAGCAACAACAGCAGTAATAGCGATCGCGATCACGACGTACAACGCAGAGCACGCGGAGCACACAGAGTTCGGAAAGTACTTGTCGAACCTATTCTCTGCGTGCTCTGTGTTGTACGTCGTCTTAGAACAGCCCGACGGTCTGCCCGTTCTCGTCGATATCGATGTTCGCGAACGCAGGGGTCTTGCCGAGGCCGGGCATGCGCTGCATGTCGCCGCAGAGGACGACCACGAACCCGGCGCCGGCGCTCGGCAGCATGCCGCGGACGGGCAGGATGAAGCCGGTCGGGCGATTGCGGAGCAGCGGGTCGTGCGAGAGCGACAGGTGGGTCTTCGCCATGCACACCTGCGCGGTTCCCATGCCCAGCTTCTCGATTCGCTGCAGGTCCTTGACGGCCTGCATCTGAAGATCGATGGCGGACGCGCCATACAGCCGCTTCGCGATCGCTTCAATCTGCTGCACGATCGGCGTGTTCGCCGGGGTGAGGAACGCGAACGTGTTCGGCTTGCTGCAGGCGGCGACGACCGCCTCGGCCAGTTCGACCGCGCCGGGGCCGCCCTTGCCGAAGCCGTTGTGCGCCACGACGGTCTCGGCTCCGGCCTTGACCGCCAGTTCCCGCACCTTCGCGATCTCGCCCGGCGTGTCGGTGGGGAAGCTGTTGATAGCCACCACGCACGGCAACCCGTACTGCCGGACGATCTGAATGTGCGCCGCGAGGTTGTCGGCGCCTCTGGCGAGCGCGTCGAGGTCCTCGGCCGCGAGGTCCTTGAACGGCTTCCCGCCGTGCGACTTCGTCGCGCGCACGCTGGTGACGAGGACCGCGGCGCTCGGGGAGAATCCGCCGGTGCGGCAGACGATGTCGCAGAATTTCTGAAGCCCGAGATCGCTGGCGAAGCCCGCCTCCGTGACGACGAAGTCGGCCAGCTTGAGCGCGATGCGGTCCGCCAGGATCGAGTTGTTCGCGTGCGCGATGTTGCCGAACGGCCCGGCGTGCACCAGCGCGGGCTGGCCCTCGAGCGTCTGGACCAGGTTCGGCTTGATCGCGTCCTTCATGATCACGGTCATCGCGCCGCCGGCCTTGAGCATGTCGGCCGTGACGAACTCGCCGTCGTAGGTGCTCGCGACAACGATGCGGCCGAGCCGGCGCCGGAGATCCTTCAGGTCGCTCGCCAGGGCGAACACCGCCATCACCTCGGACGCGGCGGTGATGACGAACTCGTTTTCGCGCGGGATCCCGTGCGTCTTGCCGCCGAGACCGACGACCGTGTAGCGCAGCTCGCGGTCGTTCATGTCGACCGTCCGGGGCCACATGATGGTCGCGGGGTCGATGCGCAGCGGGTTGCCGTTGAAGATCGACGCGTCGATGGCCGCGGCCAGCAGGCTGTGGGCGGCCGTGACGGCGTGGAAGTCGCCGTTGAAGTGGAGGTTGATCTCCTCCATCGGGCCGATCTGCGCGTGCCCGCCGCCCGTGCCGCCTCCCTTGACGCCGAACACCGGGCCCATCGAAGGCTCGCGCAGGCACAGCATGACCTTCTTGCCGATCTGGCCGAGGCCCTGTGTCAGCGCCACGCTCGTCGTCGTCTTGCCTTCACCGGCCTTGGTCGGCGTGATGGCAGTGACGATAATGAGCTTGCCGTCCTTGCCCTTGGCCAGCCGTTCGAGGATGGGCAGCTGCACCTTGCCACGGTGCTTGCCGAACTGTTCGAGCTCGTTCGGCAGGATGCCGGCCTTGGAGGCGACATCCGTGATCGGCTGCAGCTCCGCGTCGTGAGCGATGTCGAGTGCTGATTTCATGTGGCGTTACTGTCCGAAGTCTTTCCGCACCATCCGTGTGCCTTCGACCATCGCGGCGAGCTTGCTGAACGCGATGTCGCGCGACAGGTGGACGCAGCCGCAGTCGGGGTTAATGACGAGCCGCTCGGCGGGCACGATTTCGAGCGCGCGCCGGATGCGGTCGGCGACCAGCGTCGGCGGTTCGACTTCCTGCGTCTTCACGTCGATGACGCCGAGGCCGAGGGTGAACGGCGCCTTGAACTCGCGAAAGAGCTCCAGGTCTTCTTCGCCCCGTCGCGCGAACTCGAGCGACAGCGCGTCCACCTTCGCCTCGAGAATCGTGGGGAAGAGATACCGGTAGCTGCCCTCGAACGACGGCTTGCCGTAACGGTTCCCGTAGCAGATATGCAGCGTGACATGCGCGTCCACGCCCTCGACCGCCGCGTTGATGGCCTTGACCGCCCACGGGAGATCTTCGGGGAAGCCGGAATAGTACGGCTCGTCGATCTGCAGCTCGGTCGCGCCGGCGCGCGCGAGCTCCTTCAGTTCGAAGTTGAGCGAGCGGGCGAGATCGAGCGCGAACGTTTCCTCGTTCGGGTAGAACTGGTTCCGGATGCGCTTGACGAGCGTATGGGGCCCGGACACCGAGATCTTCTGGGCCCGCTCGCTGTACCGCTTCACGAACCGCACTTCTTCCACGAGCCCGAGGGACCCGGTCGCGAGCTTCGAGCGCACGATGCTTTCGTAGAAGTCGTAGTAAAAGCGCTTCGATCCGAGGTCGACCTGCACGCCGGGCAGCCGCTCGGTGAAGTAGTCGATCATGTTGTCGCGCTGCAGCTCGCCGTCGGTGACGATGTCGATGCCGGCGACTTCCTGATCCTTGATCGCCGCCTTCCGGACGGCATCGTGCATCTCGTCGAGGTCGCGGCGGCTCAGGCGGCGCGACAGGTAGTCGTTCTTGGCGCGTTCGAGCCACTCGGGCATCGAGTAGCTGCCGATGACGGTTGTGGGGAGAATCGGTAGCTTCATAAAAGGTCCAGGTGTAACAGGTCCGAAAGGTCCACGGAGGTCACGGGCGCTGCGTCGTGTACATGACCGTCGTCTTTGTGCCGGGACGATACGGGAAGGGCGCGAAGTGCACGTCGTAGCCGGCCCGGGCGCCGACCGCGCGCAGCAGGGCGCCGTTCACCCACGCGACGAGAGATCCGTCGAGCTTGCCGGGGCCTTTGAAACCCTTGCGGTACTCGTCCATCTGCTCGACGAAGATGTCCTGCACCTGCAGGTAGCCGCGCGGGTGGAGGAGCGGCAGTGTGTTCGCGAAGCTCTCGGCGGCGCCGCGGGAGATGTGAAAGCGCACGTCTTCCGGCGCCTCGGCGAGCAGATCGTCAAGGTGCGACCAGCTGAGACCGGGCGGCACGTGCGCTTCTTCACGATCGTCGAGCGCACGCAGGCGCTCCTCGAGCCGGAAGTAGTCCCAGAGACATCGCCAGAACGCGACGCCGCGTTCGCCGGGGAACAGGCTCGCGGGACCGTGATCGAGCAGGCGCTTCACGATGTTCGGAAAGTCGTTGTGCGGGAGCCCGAAATCAGCGCACAGGCGTTCGATCGCGGCGCCGCTCAGGTACGCGCGCACCTCGACCACGTAGAGGTGGCCGTCCCGGCGCACGACGTCGTCGAACGGCAGGTTGTCGTACACGTTCGTGGCGTGCACGTACATCACCTTGAAGCGATACGCCGACAGCGCCTTGAACGGGTTGAGCGCGTTCAGCGGCGCGGCGCTGACGTGGCCGGCATGGCGCGCGAGCGCGGCGACGGCGCGCTCGAGCGTGGTCGCGGAGTAGTCGCCGAGGATGAACTGGAGCTTCGAGTAGAACCCGGTGCCCTGCTGCTCGTCGAGCGCCTTGAAGCCGTCCATCCAGGCCGCGGCGCGTGCGCCGGAACCGACGCCGATTTCGAGCGCCGGGATTTCGGACGGGAGTTGTCCACGATCGTTGAGGCCGTGGAGGAGCTTCCAGAATTCCGTGACCGAATCGGCGACGGCCTCGGGATGGTTCGCGTCGGACTTGCCGCTCGGGAGCGCCGCCTCGAAACCGCGGCCGGACGCCGCTTCCCATTCGCCGAGGTGCTGCCAGAACAGCCGGTTGAAATCCCAGATCATGCACTCGCGGTACGGCCGGAAGTCATCCAGGTAGACACGGCCGTCGTCGGCTGCCGCGGTGGGGCCGACGCTCTTCAGCGCGTGCCCCAGTTGCTGCGGCAACTGCGCGGGGTCCGCCTGACGCAGGTCGATGGCGATCTCGGCGAGCGACATCGGCCTGCCGTGCGAGTCGGTCGTCCGTCGAACGATGACGGGGTCGCGAAAATTGGTGCGGTACTGGATCCAGTCCAGGTGGATCCGCAGCGAGGACGCGAGGCTCGCATCGAGCACGCCGTCCTCGACGCACGCCACCAACGAGCCGGTGACGAGGCTGACCAGTTCCCCAAGCTGCGAGGCTTTGCCGCTCTTCTTCTTGGCCTGCGAGATGTGGTTGATGTGAACGATCACCCGTGCCTCTACAACCTTTCAATCATACTACGGCGTCACGACGATCTGTCCCCGGGCCCACGGGTGCTCTTTGCAGATGTACGTGTATTCGCCGGGCTTGTCGAACGTGACGGCTGCGGCCTCGAGCGGGCTCAGGCGAGCCGTGGTCCACGAGCCGTCTTCCGCCGCGATGGTGTGGTTCATGCGCCCGTTGTTGACCCACCGGACCGCGGTGCCGGCCTTGCACACGCGCGCGGTACACGTTGAAGGAGTATTCGTCGACGTACATCCGGGTGCCGCCCTGTGAGCTGTCGCGCACGTAGCTGGCGATTTCAATCTTGTTCGTGTCCTGAATCGGACCGGCAAAGAGGGCCGGTGCCGGCCTCGGCGCCGCTTCGGGCTGCGGCTTCGCCTCGATCGGACCGTTCAGCTTGAACGCCATGACGTTGTTGCGCATGCCGACGGCGATGTACTGCTCGCCGTCCGCTTCGTACGTCACGGCAGGTCCGCCGCCGCCGGTGGCGCCGCTCTGGAACTGCCAGATCTGCTGGCCGGTCTGCGCGTCGGACGCGATGAGGTTGCCGTCGGGCATCGTCTGGAAGAGGAGACCGCCGGCGGTGGCGAGCGCGCCCGAAGGACGCGGGCCGCTGAAGTCCTTCTTCCACGCGATCTTTCCCGTGCGTCCGTCGATCGCGGCCATGACGCCATGGCCGGGCGGCATCCCCGGCACGCGCCCGCCGCCGAGAATGAACACGTACGGATCCTCCGCGCGGCGGAACCACTGCAGCGACGCGTTGCCGAGCGCGTAGAAGTACCCGGTCTGCGGACTGTAGGCCATCGGCGTGACGCGCATGCCCCAGGCCGGCGTCAGCAGGTTCGGCACCTCGAGCGACGCCGGTGCGAAGAAGCACCCGAGCTTGAAACCCGCCGGGATCTTTTCTTTGCCCCATTCATCGCAGTCCGGCAGCATGCGATCCGCGCCGACCGGATAGGGCTGCGTCGCAACGGTGTGCGAACGCGGATCCTGCGGAACCTTCCGCTCCTCGATCTGCTGAACCGGCTTTCCCGTTTCGCGATCCAGCACGAAGAGCACGCCGTCGGTGCGCATCGCGGCGACGAGCTTGCGCGTCCGGCCGGCGATTTGCGCGTCGTAGACGACCGGCGACTGTGCGATGTCGGCTTCCCAGATGTCGTGACGAATCGTCTGGTAGTACCACTTCAGCTTGCCGGTCTTGATGTCGAGCGCGACGAGCGAGCAGAGATACAGGTTGTCGCCCGCCCGGAGATCGCCCGCGTACTGGGGCACGCCGTTGCCCGTGCCGAAGTACACGAGGCCCAGTTCAGGGTCCGCGGCGCCGACCAGCCACATCGCGCCGCCGCCGATCTTCCAGGAATCGTTGTCCTTCGGCCACGTGTCGTGCCCGGGGGCGGCCGGGCCCGGCACCGCAAACCATTCCCACGCTTTGCGGCCGGTCTTGGCGTCCACGGCGACGACCTTCCCGCGGAATCCCGGATCGGCGGACGTGCCGACGAACACGAGGCCGCGCGCGTACACAGGGGCGCCCGACACACCCTGTCCGGGTCGAGGGGGATCGATGCCGCCGTACACGTCCCAGACCTGCTCGCCCGTTTTCTCGCGAAGCGCGATGACGTGTGCGTTGCTCAGCCCCACGAACACGAGGCCGTCACCGACCGCGACGCCCTCGCGCGCCGGGAGGCCCTGCTCCGGGCGCGTGAAGTCGGTGAGTCCGGGGCTTGGCGGCGACGCGCCGGTCTGATGCTTCCACACGGTCGCGCCGCTCCGGGCGTCGTAGGCGTACACGTAGGAGCCGGCCGTGATGAAGACAAGGCCGTCCTTCACCACCGGCATCGCGCGCCCGCCGCCGCCATCGTCGAAGCGCGCCGACGTCCATGCGCCGCGCAGCTTCGCCAGCGTGTCCTTGTTGATTTGCGTCAGCGTCGAATAGCGAGTGTTGCCCAGATCGCCGCTGACCGCGGACCACTCACGGCCGGCCAGTCCGCGGCCGCTGTCCTGCGAGTGGAGAGTGGCTGCGGCCATCGCGATTCCGGCGAGGCCGGCGACAAGAGCGCGGTAGGGATTCGGCTTCAGCATGATCGCTTTCTCTCCTGCACGGCTTCCGGGCGCCCCATGATAGCTCGACACCCGACCGCGAGATTTGCGCGGTAGCGAGAGGAAGGCAGCGGCGAGACGCGATAAGATTCGCCGTTGTCTCTGCGTGTCGCGTTCGATTTGGACGGCGTCCTTGCCGACATGGATTCGGCGCTCTTCAGCCAGGCCCAGAGGCTGTTCGGCGAGAAGCTGCAACGGCGGCAGGAGCGGGCTGCCGCGAAGCAGGCCGCCGCGAGCCAGGCGCCGACGGAGCAGGGCACGGCCTCCGAACGACGGCAGGCACCTCAGCCGGTGCCGGGATTCGAACTGACCGCGCGAGAGCAGAGCCGGCTGTGGCGCCATGTGGGAACCCAGGACAACTTCTGGCAGTCGCTGCGCGAGATCGAGTCCGGGGCGGTCAAGCGGCTCGCCGATATTGCGGCCGCACATCGATGGGAAGTCATCTTCCTCACGAAGCGGCCGGCGAGCGCAGGCGCGACGGCGCAGGTGCAGTCACAACGCTGGCTGGTTTCGAAGGGCTTCGAACGTCCGAGCGTTTACGTCGTGCAAGGTTCCCGCGGGCTCATTGCCGCCGCACTCGACCTCGACGTCGTCGTCGATGACCGACTCGAGAACTGCTGCGACGTCATCATTGACTCTGGGGCGCGCGCCATTCTCGTCTGGCGCGGCAAGGACGAGCAGTTCTCGGCTGCGGCCGAACGCCTTGGCATCGAAGCGGTTCCGACGGTCGAGGAATGCTTGGAACTGTTGAGCCGGTCGAGTCGCTCGTAGATGCCGGTCATTCCTTTCAAAGGCTCCGGATGTTGGGCATTCATCACCCATAGGGAAGACTCTTATGATTTATTTGTAAATGTAGCCGAATCTTACGTCTGTAAATAGCTGAAAATAAATGGCCTACGGCGCTCGTTGATCATATCAGACCGCGGGTGGCCTCCTTGCACGCCGTGGAATTTGGGATTGGCTCATTTGTTCGCGAGCAGTCTACAGAATCACGCGTGCACGTGAACCCTGAAGGAGCCGGACGCCCTGAAATGGTCGAGTCCGCAGGCCTGACTATCGACGATGAGTATCCGCTGTCGCCCCTGCAGCAAGGGATGCTGTTCCACAGTCTCGATCGAAACCGGCCCGGCGTCGATCTCGAACATGTCTTGTGCTCGCTGTCAGAACCACTCCACGTCCCGCAATTGCTGTCGGCGTGGGGCACGGTCGTGTCGCGATACGACATTCTGCGCACGAGTTTTCAATGGGAAGGCCGCGCGGAACCGGTTCAGACCGTTCACCGATCCGTCTCGCTCCCGTCCCGGGTCGTTGATTGGCGGCACGTCGCCGCCGACGAGCAGCGCGAGCGCCTGAGGGCGCTCATGGCGGATGACCGCACGACGGGCTTCGACCTGAATCACGCGCCGCTCATGCGGCTGACGATCGCAGTATGCGGGCCATCGCACTACGAAGTGCTGTGGACCTTCCACCACGCGATCCTCGACGGACGATCGTTTCCGATCCTGCTGCGCGAGGTGTTCGGGCTCTATGACGCCGGACGGAACGGGCGCGAATGGCGCCTTCCGGCGGCGCGCCAATACCGGGCGTACATCGACTGGCTGCGTTCGCGGAACCCTGACGCATCCAAAGCATTCTGGCGCCGGATACTTGCCGGCGTGTCGACACCGACGCCGTTCCTGATGTCGGTGCCGCCGGGTCGCGGGGAAGGGGTCGGCGCAATCGAACTGGCGGTGACACCGGCCGAGACGCAGCGGTTGCACGCCTTTGCGCGCGAAGCCGGCTGCACAGTCGGGACCCTCGTCGCGGCCGCCTGGTCGCTGCTGCTCAGCCGCTACACGGGCGAGAACGACGTGCTCTTCGGCGTCACCCGCGCGTGCCGGCAGTCCACCATCGAAGGCGCCGCCGATATGGTCGGCGTCTTCATCAATACGCTCCCGTTCCGTGCGCACGTGTCGCCGCAGCAGACGGTGTTCGGATGGCTCAAGGCCCTGAGGGCCGAACAGTTGGCTTTTCGCGAACACGAGCACACCCCGCTCGCGCGAGTTCAGTCATGGAGCGACGTCCCGGGGGGCACGGCCCTGTTCGAAACGCTGGTGGTGTTTGAGAATCACCTGCTCAACTCGCTGCTCCGGCGGGCCGGCGGCGCGTGGATCAACCGGCGACTTCGCATATCAGGGCCAGACAAACTACCCGGTGACGCTGCTCTGCTACGCGGACGCCGAGCTCCTGCTGCGGCTCGAGCATGATCGGCAGGCGCTCGACGGCGCGATTGCGGCCCGGATGATCCAGCACGTGCGGCGGCTCCTGGAGGGGCTCGCGAAGGACGGCCATCGATCGCTCAGCGAGATCCCGATGCTCGTCGCGGAGGAACGGACGGAACTGCTGCCAGGACCGCGACCGTCGGGGATCCAGACCTTCTGTCTGCATGAGCGGTTCGAGCGGCGCGCGGCGGAGATGCCGCACGCTGCGGCGTTGACCTTCGGCGGCCGCACAGTGACCTACGAAGGGCTGAATCGGCGCGCCAATCAGCTGGCGCACCGCCTCCGAACGCTGGGGGTCGGGCCCGATGTGCTGGTGGGCGTGCATCTCGAACGCTCGCCAGAGCTCGTCATCGCGATTCTCGGGATCCTCAAGGCCGGCGGCGCCTACGTGCCGCTCGATCCCGCGGACCCGCACAATCGGATCCGCTTCATGATCGACGACGCGCGGCTGCCGCTGGTCGTCACTTCACGCGCCCTCCAGGCGAGGTTTTCGCCTTGGGAAGCCGCACGTCTCTGTCTCGAGGACACGGAGGCCGAGCCGGCCGACAACCCGCAGCAGACCGTCGAGGCCGACAACCTCGCGTGCGTGATCTACACGTCTGGCTCCTCCGGGAGGCCCAAGGGCGTGCTCATCACGCACGCGAACGTCAGCCGGCTCTTCGACGCTTCAGAGATCTCGTTCCAGTTCGGGCGCGACGACGTCTGGACGCTGTTTCATTCGTACGCCTTCGACTTCTCGGTCTGGGAAATCTGGGGCGCGTTGCTGTACGGCGGGCGCCTCGTCATCGTGCCGTACTGGGTCAGCCGCGACCCGGACGCGTTCATCGACCTGCTCGTACGCGAGCACGTGACGATCCTCAACCAGACGCCGTCGGCGTTTCGTCAACTCATCCAGGCTGACGGCGAGCGCGCGAAGCCAGCGTCGTTCGTACTCCGGTCCATCGTGCTCGGCGGGGAGGCGCTGGACGTGTCCAGCCTGCGCCCATGGTTCGAGCGCCATGGGGACGATCGCCCGCAGGTGATCAACATGTTCGGCATCACCGAGACGACGGTCCACGTGACGTATCGCCGAATTCTTCGGGCGGACGTCGAGGCCGGCGCCGGCAGCGTAATCGGCGTGCCGATCGCGGACCTCGACGTCTACGTCCTGGATCAGCACCAGCAGCTCGTGCCGGTCGGCGTGACCGGAGAGATCTACGTCGGCGGCGCCGGCGTCGCGCGGGGCTACCTTGACCGTGCCGAGCTGACGCGCGAGCGCTTCATCACCGATCCCGTCGGCGGCACGGACCGGCGGCTGTATCGCAGCGGCGACCTGGGCCGCTGGCTTCCAAGCGGCGAGCTCGAATACCGGGGACGCATCGATGACCAGCTGAAGATCCGCGGTTTCCGAATCGAGCTGGGGGAAATCGAGGCGGTGGTGCGCCAGTGCCCGGCCGTACGCAACGCGACCGTGCTGGGTTGGGAAGAAGCGGGCGTCGAGCAGCGCCTGGCGAGCTACGTCGTGCTCGAGCCGGGCGCGTCCGTCGACGACGTGCGGCTCTTCGCGCAGTCGAAGCTGCCCGAGTACATGATTCCTGCGGCGTTTGTCAGTATGCCAGCGCTGCCGCTGACCTCGAACGGCAAGATCGATCGCCGCGCGCTGCCGGTACCGTCGGTTCCGGTGCGGTCGGGACGCTACCTGGCGCCGCGCAACGAAACCGAGCGTACGCTCGCCGAGGTGTGGGCGGCGGTCCTGCGCTGCGAGGCGGTCGGCGTCGAAGACAACTTCTTCGAGCTGGGCGGCGATTCGATCCTGAGCATCCAGGTGATCGCCAGGTGCCGCCAGGCCGGCCTGCACGTGACGACGCGCGACCTGTTCAAATTTCCGACCGTCTCTGCGCTGTCCGCGGTCGTCGTCCCGGCGGTGGCGCCCCCGGCCGGTCCGCGTCGGGTCGTAGGCGACGCTCCGCTGACCCCGAACGGACGATGGTTTTTCGAGCAGGGGTTCGGCAACCGCGACCACTGGTACCAGGCGCAACTGCTGCAGGTGCCGGCGGACCTCGACCTCGCCGCCCTCGACGCCGCGCTTGCCGCGGTCGTGGCGCAGCACGACGTTTTCCGGCTGCGTTTCCGCGAAGGCGACGGCGGTTCCGGCCGATGGCAGTCCGGATACGTGCCGTCGAATACGCCGGCGACGGTCGACCGGATCGATCTGCGCGAGTACCCCGCCGAGATGATCTCGACGGCGATCGAGTCGGCGGCCGTGTCCGCGCAGGCCGGGCTCGACATCACCGACGGCCCGATTCTTCGCGCCGTACACTTTGCGTGCGCTCCCGGCACGCCGGGCCGGCTGCTCGTGGTCATCCACCACCTTGCGGTGGACGCCGCGTCGTGGCGGGTGTTCCTCGAGGATCTCGAGCTGGCGTATTGGGCCGCGCGGGCCGGACGTGACCCGCTGCTGCCGAATCGGACGACGTCGTTCAAGTTCTGGGCGGAGCGTCTCGTCCGCTACGCGAACACGAACGCGAAGGAAGGACTGGCAGGCTGGAGCCGTGGGATCGATGCACGGGCGGCGGTGCTGCCGCGCGACCACGACGCCGATGGCGCAATGAACACCGAAGGCTCGACCGCGACGGTGACGGTGTCGTTGACCGCCGCAGAAACCGACGCGCTGCTGAATCGGACGGCTTCGGCTTACGGGACTCGTGTGGACGACCTGCTGCTGTCGGCGCTCGTCCGGGCGCTGCAACCCTGGACTGGCCGGGCTGATGTCCTCGTGGACGTTGAGAGCTCCGGGCGCGAGAACATCTTCAACGATGCCGACCTGTCGCGCACGATTGGATGGTTCACGGCGGTCGCTCCGGTGCACCTCAACGCCGGTGACGGCACACCCGGCGCGGTGATCAAAGCCACGAAGGAAGCGCTTCGGCACCTGCACCACCACGGCCTGAGCTTCGGCGCGCTGCGGTATCTGTCCTCGGACGCCGACGTCCGCTCCGCGCTCGAGCGCGTGCCTTGCCCCGGGCTCCTCTTCAAGTACTCCGGATCGCTCGACGCGATTGTGGCCGGGTCGGCACTGTTCAGATTCGCCACCGAATCGGGGGGGCCCTGGCGCGAGGAAGAAAACCTGCGGTCGCATCAGCTGGAGGTTGTCGCCCACGTGGTCGACGGCCGCCTGAAGGTCCAGTGGCGGTACAGCACGCAGTGCCACGAAACCGCGACGATTTCCACGATCGCGGGACGCTACGCGGAGGCGCTGCGCGAGCTCGTCGACCACTGCGTGACGCGCCCGACCGCAAACAGGACGCCGTCGGACTTCCCGCTGGCGGATCTCGGGCAGGCGGCGCTCGATGTGCTGACCGCGCGATTCCCGGCGCTGACGGACGTGTACCCGCTCACGCCGATGCAGCAGCTCTTCTTCTCGATGGATGGCGTGGAGGTGTCGCCCGGGTTCGAGCAATGGGAGTTCCTGATCGAGGGGCCGCTCGATGCCGGTCGGCTGCGCGAAGCCTGGCGGCAGGTCGTCGCGAGGCATCCCATCCTTGCGTACCGCGTTCGCAGAGGTCGGCGGGGCCAGGCCGCACCAGATTGTGCTCGACCGCGTCGAGATGCCGTGGCACGAGGAAGACTGGCGCGAGCGGACCACCGCCCAGCAGGAGCAGCTCCTGCGCGAGTTCCTCGCCGCCGATCACCAGTGGGCGTTTGATCTCGAAAAACCGCCCCTGATGCGCATCGCGCTCCTGCGAACGGCGGATACGGAGCACCGGCTGATCTGGAGCACGCACCACCTGCTGGTCGATGGCTGGTCCTGGCCGCTCATCTTCTCCGAACTGTCGACACTGTACGCGCCCGGCGCGGCGCACGGCCTCGGGCCCGCGTGCGCGTATCGTGACTACGTCGAGTGGCTCATCCGGCACGACGGAGCGGCCGACGACGACTTCTGGCGCGGTGTGCTGAGCGGTGTCACCGATCCCACGCCGATTCCGGCGGCGCCGGAGAGCCGTGACGCCATGCAGGAACCGGAGGGCGAGGTCAGCCGGCTCATGAGCGTTCAGGCGACGACCGCACTGAGCGCGCTGGCGCGCAGCCACCACGTGACGCTCGGCGCCATTGTGGGCGCCGCGTGGAGCGTCGTGCTCGCGCATCACAGCGGCCGCGCCGACATCGTGTTCGGCGCCTCGTTTGCGGGCCGGCCCGACGGCGTCCCCGGGATCGAGACGATGGTCGGACCCTGCGTGAACAACCTGCCCATCCGGGTGCGCGTGGACGAGCGGATGCGAGTCGGGGAGTGGCTCCGGGACGTGCACGCGTTGATGGGCGAGCTCACGCAATACCAGACGACCCCGCTGGCGCGCATTCAGGGATGCAGCGACGTGCCGACGTGGCTGCGAATGTTCGACAGCCTGCTCGTCGTCCAGAACTACATCGTCGATACGAAGGCCGGATTGCTCGGCGAGGCGCGGCTGCGTCCGCTCCGCTCTCCCGAATCGCTGCGTCCCGAGCGCCGCCGGGAATCGACCAACTATCCGGCCACCGTTCTGGTTCGTCCCGGCGAGCAGCTGGAAATCCGGGCGCAGGGCGCCGGCGTGCGTTTCGGCGCCGCCTCGGCGGCCGCCGCGGCCGACGATCTGGTCAGCGTCCTGGCCGCGCTGGCCGAGTCAAAGGACGCAACCGTATCGGCGCTCCTTGCCAGCCTGCCGGCGGGAACCCGTGGCCAGGCGGGGCGGTCCGGCGCCGAGCGACCGCGCCGCCGCGGGCCGAGGCTCGCGCCGCGCACCGAAATGGAAAAGGCGCTGGTGGACATCTGGCGCCGCTTGTTCGACGGCGAAATCGGGACCGACGAGAACTACTTCGAACTCGGCGCCCACTCGCTGATGCTGGTGCGCGCGCACGAGCAGATCAGTTCGACGATCAAGCCGGATCTGCCAATCGCCGCGCTATTTCAATACCCGACGGTGCGCGATTTTGCCGCGTATATCACGGTGGACGGCGCCCCGGCCGGCGCAAAATGGACATCCGCGCGCGCGAAGAATCAGCAGCACGCCGTGGAACGGCGCAGGCGCACGCCGAAGTAAGCAGACCGCATGAGCAACAGAGTCCGGCGGGGCGCTTCGGCATCCAGCAGCGCTTGCCTAAGGGAGCTGTCGTCGACCGCCATCGGAAGCGGTCGTTGCGGCTTGAGCGACGTTCTCGTTGACAGGGGCTACGGACCAGAGTCAACGAACTCGAGCGAACACGCGCGCTTACCGCATCATTCCCGTCCGCCCGGAAATCCCGCGGCGCGCTGCGAGCGGTGCCATGCAGAGAAAATCGTGAGCGCCATTCGGTGGGCCGAAGGCCCATCTTGTCGGGGTTACGGTGGACTTTTGAGATCTCCGGCGGAGGCCATTTTCATCGATCCAGGTGACTTTGTTCTACCAATTGTGATCTACTGTGTGCCTTTATGACACTGGATAGCGCTCAGACGCAAGAAACCGAGAAATCCAACGCCGGATCTTCCAGCTGTTAGGAGGCAGACAAAAAGCGTCAATTGGCGGCCCGTTTGCACTAGACACGGTAGGGCCGCACTGTAACAATCGTGGCTTTCCGGCGATTCTGAATGTCTCAGACCGGAGTTGCACGCCTCTGCGATGAGGCAGTTGAGAGACGGCTTGTGAGAAATGAACGACCCGGAGAACTGCTCGGTAGAAGCAGCGTGATTCGTGAGCTCCAGGAAGAGATTGACGATGTCGCGCGCTCCGATGCCAAAGTCCTGATTACCGGGGAAAGCGGATCGGGCAAGGAGTTGATCGCCCATGCCGTGCACGCACGCAGCCCACGGGCGGCACGCCCGTTCGTGGCCGTGAATTGCGCCGGTGTGCCCGAGACGCTGCTCGAATCGGAGCTGTTCGGCCACGTGAAGGGTAGCTTCACCGGCGCCTATCGCGATCGACCGGGCAAGCTGGAACTCGCGCATCACGGCACGATCTTTCTCGACGAAATCGGCGAGATGACGCTCCGGATGCAGGGCCTGCTCCTGCGGTTTCTCGAGACGGGTGAATTGCAGAAGGTCGGTGCGGATCAGACCGCGGGCCGCGTGAACGTGCGCGTTATCGCCGCCACCAACCGGACCCTTCGCGACATGATCGCCCAGGGACAGTTCCGCGAAGACCTGTTCTACCGCCTCAACGTCATTCACCTCGTAGCGCCTCCGCTCCGCGAGCACAAGGACGACATCCCGCTGCTGGTTGAGCACTTCCTGGCCCGTTTCGCGGGCGATGGCCGCTTCACGCCGAAGGAAATCACCCCGGAGGCGTTCGCTACAATGATGGAGTATTCGTGGCCGGGTAACGTGCGCGAGCTGGAGAACGTCATCGAGCGGTGCGCCGTGAGGGGCGCCAAACGGTTGATCGAGCCTGAGGATTTGCCCCCGGACGTGCGCGCGAACCGCGGTGGCTGGGCGCGGCGCGAGCGGCGGCGCGGCATGGCCGACGAGCTGTACAAGCGGATCATCGATCAGCGGGAGTCGTTCTGGACGGTTGTATACCCACTGTACATGCAGCGTGAGATCACGCGAAGCAGCGTCCGCGACCTGGTCCGAAAGGGCCTCAAGGAGGCGCGCGGAAACTACAAGATCGTCGCTCGCATGTTCAACATGGAAGACAGCGAGTACAAGCGATTCCTCAACTTCCTGCGCAAACACGATTGCCAGGTGCCGTTCAAGGAATTCCGCGAGTAACGAGCGCTCCGAGCCGTTTTGGGCCGTCGGCCATTATGATGGCGGCGGGTTACGAGCGACATGTCGTCAACAACAAAACTCCGACGGCGGCGTCCGCGCCGTACATCTCAGCGTGACCTTCAAACCCTGAAGACGACGACCACCAGCGATGGGTGCCCGGATTCACCATTCTGATATGCTCGGGCGCGAACCTTACAGCGTTCGCGCCCCTTTTGCTCGTGTCAGCCGGCGCTGACACCGCGCAGGGCGTCGGCCCAGCGAAAGCCGCCGCTCAGTCTTCCGTCACCATTCGTTCGGCACGGTCGAACGCACCCCTATCTCCGAGGGCGTGGGGTGAATCCGATGTCTGGGCTTCCAACATGTGGATGCCACGAACTCCGAAGCAGCGATTTCGGTAAGCCGCACGGAGCGCCGGGTAGACCGCGCGACTCGATCTCGATCGACAAGTCGCTCGGCAGAATCGCTGTGGCGAACAGGAAGCTCGCAGAGTGTCCGGCCACGACCGCAGGCGAGAGCGCTTTTGACTCCACTCAGTACGCGGCTGGGCATGTGAAAACGCTTGGCGTCGGAAGTCTCTGCAATTCTGAGAACGACACAAGCGCCGGCGAATCGGCAAACATTGGTCTAACCGTTTCGCCTGCCGGGCCGATAACACGGTGCGGATGGACCCCGATCTGTGCTGAAGCGGGTGAGCTGGCCGGGCATAATCATCGTCGCGGGCAGCACGGCCTACTCGTGGCTCACTGCCACCCCGCATGTCGCGCCGAGTCAGCCGGCAGCCAGCGCAAAGGTGACCTCAGCGGCCGTGGGCGACGAAGCCTCGGCGGCAGTGCTCTCCTCCCTGAAACTGCACCACTGGAGCGCGAAGCCCCCGCCGCACGGCCGGCCGGACCGCAACATTTTCACGTTCACGCGTCCGGCACCCAAGGCAGCTCCGACGCCGCCTCCCCTCGCCGCGGGCCTGCTCGCTGGAGGGGACGGGAAGACGGCGCCGCTCATCATGTTCAAGCTCATTGGTGTCGCGGAGGATCAGGGGCCGGACGGTGGTACGCGGACCGCCATCCTCTCCGGCCAAGGACAACTGTACATGGTCAAAGAGGGCGAAACGCTGGCTTGGATTTACCGTGTGGGCCGGGTCTCGGGCGACAGCGTCGAACTGCTGGACACGACCGGCGGCGATCCGCTGACGCTATTCCTGAAATAAGCCCGACGGGCGCCGCCCGCAAACGGCATCGATTCTGCTTTTCCAGTGGCGGGGGAAGGTTGCGTGGGCTCTCAAGGCGGCCAAAATGAGGCCGTACATGTCGGTAGGCACGCGGGGGTTGCTCTGGAGGCAATTCTCCGAGGGGAGACGCCTTGATGTACATAACGGCGGCAAGCCCTTTCGCATGGTGGCTGGTCCGCGATTCCGCGACACAGGCGATGGTTCCGCTACTCAGGGCGGCCGTACGTGATGCATAGATTGGAGCTGGTGTGGCAGGCTGCGCCGGACCGGCTGCCATGGCTGACTTCGACCGTCGTACACGTCTGGGCCGTTGGCCTCGATTTACCTCCGGCGCACATCGACCCCCTCTACGCGACGCTCTCGGCCGACGAGCGCGAGCGCTCCAGCCGATTTCATTTCGACCACGATCGCCGCCGGTACATCTGCGCGCGCGGCGTGTTGCGTCAGCTCTTCTCGCGGTATCTCGATGCCGCGGCGGAGGAGTTCACGTTCAGCTACGGGCCGAGTGGAAAGCCCTCACTGGGGGGACGGTTTTGCGGTGCGCTCACGTTCAACGTGTCGCATTCCGACGATCTGGCGCTCATCGCGATTGGGCGCGACATCGAACTGGGTGTCGACGTCGAAGCAGTGCGTGCTCTCGATGATGCAGACGGCATCGCGTCGAGATTCTTCGCGCCAGGGGAAAACGAACGCCTCCGATCGCTTCCCGACGGGATTCGGACCGGCGCGTTCTTCGCGTGCTGGACGCGGAAAGAGGCGTATCTGAAGGCGCTCGGGAGCGGCTTGGCGAAGCCGCTCGATGGGTTCGAGGTGACGTTCGCGCCGGACGAACCGGCGTCGCTACTCGTGTTCGGAGACGATCGGGAGACGGCTCGCTGGAAGTTGCGCGTCCTTGCGCCGGGCGCCGGTTATACAGGTGCGTTGGTAACGGAAGGACCCGCGGGCACGCGGTGCTGGCGCTGGATGCCGGCGACGGCGGCCCCGGGCGCGCGAATCGATGGGAACGCGGAGTCAGTATGAGCGAAGCAGGATCGGGAAGACAACACGCGCCTGCAGGGTGGTCATGAATCACGAGGACCATTACTCGATCTGGCTCGCGGACAGAGCGCTCGGATGGCGCGAATGCGTCGATCGCATCAAGACCGTGTGAACCGACAAGCGCCCTCTCCGCCGGCTTTCCGATTGTGACGCTGGTGACTTCAGCGCTGCTCGCTGTCTCGTGCCGCTGTACCTAGAGGCTCGTTCCGCGGCAGAACCCTGTCGCAAAACGCGACGACCAGGCCCGCGGTCTGGCGGCTCGGATTCCCGGTGCCGTGATGCGGACCCAATCGCCGCCGCCGGAGCGAGTCGCTGTGACGTCGCGTTCGTGGCTGTCCCCGCACCGGGCGGCGTCAGATCTGCAACGATCTGGACGAGACTTCGATGGCGGGTGATTACCTTAAAGACGGCGCGATTCGTAGGTACCCCACGGCGAAAATCTGTGCGACCGGCAAGCAGTCGGCGGGGCAGCGAACTTGGAACGCGGCAGTCTGTTCGCGTACCGCGCTGCTGGCGACTGTGGTCACGTGCGTTGCGGCGGTGGCGTGTCCACGAGCAAGACTCGCAGAAAAGAGGTGGTCTGTCTAAAATCTTGATTACGTACGACTTATGGCGCGCTATAGGTTTGCAGGAAATTTCACGCCGCGGCGTTCTTTTGCGCGACTATGATTACCGCTGCTAACTTTCTGGTAATTTGATGAGCTCGCAGTTCCATCCGGTGCAATCCTCATTGACCCCGCCATAGCTTCTGTCCTACCGTTGATCTTCCCAAGTGACGCAAACAGGACTTCAATCCGGGCGCCTGATCGGTAACGGCGACCTTATGCGGGCGCTCGATGAAGATTTGCGCGATGCCGCCCGTTCCGATGCGAAGGTGCTCATCACGGGGGAAAGCGGCGTCGGCAAGGAATTGGCCGCTCGAACCATCCACGCCTTCAGCGCCCGTAGCAGCGGACCGCTTGTGGCACTCAACTCCGCCGGAGTTCCTGACACCCTGCTCGAGTCTGAACTGTTCGGACATGTGCGGGGTAGCTTTACTGGCGCGTACCGCGACCGCCCTGGCCTGTTCGAGCTCGCACGCGGCGGCACGGTGCTCCTCGACGAAGTTGGCGAGATGAGCCTGCGCATGCAGAGCCTCCTGCTGCGGTTCCTCGAAACCGGGGAAATTCAGCCCGTCGGCAGCGATCGGCCGCGGACGCGGGTGGACGTTCGAGTTATTGCGATGACGAATCGCCGCCTCGTGGACCAGATGGCGGCAAAGGCGTTTCGGGAAGATCTCTACTACCGCCTTAACGTCATCCACATCATCGTGCCGCCGCTTCGCGAGCGGCGCGAGGACGTGCCGGCGCTCGTCGAGCAGTTTCTCAGGCTGTCAGTTCAGCGCTACGGCGTGCAGCCGCCAGAGATTTCCGCCGAGACAATGGCATGTCTGGTCGAGTATCGCTGGCCCGGTAATGTCCGCGAGTTGAAGAATGTCATCGAACGGTGCGTGGTCCGCTCACGCAACCGCGTGATCGTGCCCGCCGATCTCCCGCCGGAGATCCTCGGCGCCCCGGTCGTCGCCACCACGGCCGGCAGCACACCCCCCGAGGCGATCGCCGAGGCGACATTCAACCGACTCATCGCGAGCAAAGAATCCTTCTGGTCGGCCGTTTACGCGCCGTTCATGGCGCGCGACCTGACCCGCGCCGATCTCCGGCGCATCGTGACGCTCGGCCTTGAGCGCACGAAGGGCAACTACCGGCTGCTCCTTCAGTTGTTGAACATGAACGAATCGGATTACAAGCGATTCCTCAACTTTCTGCGGAAGTATCAGTGTCAGCTGCCGTTCCAGTCGTTCCGCGTCATCAGGAACGACAAGGCCGAACCCGGCTCGGAAGAGCAGCGGGACGAGTCCGGCTACGTCGCCGGCGGCTCGAGCTAGCTCCCCCTTACGACGCTGACCCATGGTGCCGCCGTTCAGGCGGGGAGGTGAGCATCTACGAAGTCGCGCCACTGCATCATCGCCGGCGCGTCGCCGGTCAGAAGCTCGCCGCCGCAGAGCCACGCCGGGGACGAACTCGTGGTGCGCACCCACACCGGATGGATACGCAGCGAGAGCCCCAGCTCGCGCAGTTCGACGTCCAGGATGGACGGCATTGCTGCGTCAAAGGCGCCGGGAGCAAATTCCAGACACAGGCCGCCGTAGCTGATGTCGAAGAGCCGGGCCGAGCTCGGACCCACCGCTGCGGTGACGCCGACGACGGCCGTGCGCGGCCAGCGCCGCGTGCCGGTCTGCGGCGGCGCCGGAGCCTCGGGCTGGGCGAAAATAGCGCTCAGCGTCTCGATAGTGAAGGGCCGGGCCAGGTATGCGCCGCCGAGGCGCCTTGTTTCAGTTTCGAGCGTGGTGTCGTGCGCGTGGTCGGTAATGAGGATGCGCACGTTCGGGTGATGAGCGCGAGCCCTGAACGCCAAGTGAAGGCCGTTGAACTGTCCGAGGCGGACGTCGGCCACCAGCAGGGAGAGATCCGAAATGATCAACAGAAGCCTCCGCGCCTCGTCGAACGTGGACACAGGTTCGACCGCGTAGCTGAGATGGCGCAACGCCTGCGTAATCGCAGAGAGCTGGAGCGTATCCGTTTCGACAACCAGCGCGGTGCGGCGCCTATCGCGAGTCTCAGTATCTTCCGGTTCCACGCAATCCTTTACCAGGCCTGTGCCGACTTGAACGGAGTTCTGCCGGAGCTATCGCGTGCCGACGACCGCCCACGACACATCGGCGAGCGAGGCAGCACCGCGGTTCCGATGAGCATCACATGATGCGGGTAGAGTACGAGGGCGGCCGCCAACTGATTCCACAGCACGGCGTCGGGCGTGCCAGCGCGGTTCAGATCGACAAACGACACAGGCCGCCAGTTCTCGTCGGGTAAGCTGAACATCGGCATCGCATTGGTGATCGTTTTTGACAGCAGCGCTGCGCCCCGGAGAAGAAGGTGGCCCTTGAACCGCCGGGGGCACCGTGGTGGCCTCGGCCGCTCCCTCCGCCGCCAGGTGAGAGGATGACGTCAGCATCAACATCCTGGCTTGCAATGAACTCGACGGCTCCGGCGTCATCCGAACCATACTCGGTTCTTGCCGAGCGTCTTCGCCTGGTAGAGCGCTTGATCGGCGCGTTCTATCAGATCGCGGGGCAGCAGTTGGGCAGTCGACACGGCCAGGCCGATGCTCGCGGTCACCGACAGCGACGCTAGCGCCGGCTCCGTGAACCGGTACGATTCGATCCGGCGCCGGATACGTTCGGCCACGGTGGCCGCGGACTGGGCGCCGCTGTTCGGCATCAGGATGGCGAACTCCTCGCCGCCGTAGCGCGTGCAGACATCGAACATCCGGACGGTCCGGCGCAGGATGACGGCCGCTTCTTTGATGACGGCGTCGCCGGCCAGGTGGCCGAACTTGTCGTTGACCATCTTGAAGTCGTCGAGGTCGATCATCAGCAGCGCGAGCGGGATCTGATGCCGGCGCGCCCGTTCAAGTTCCTCTTCGAGGCGGACGTGCAGGTAGCGTCGGTTGAAGAGCCCGCTGAGGGGATCGATCGCGGCCGCGTGCGCGTACTGTTCTGCCTCCCTGACGGCCAGTTCGCGCGACAACGCGAGGGCGACCGGCGCAGCCAGCGCCCGCAACGACGACAAGTCGTCTCTGGTGAACGGGCGATCGTCCTCGCGATCCGTCGCGCTGATCACACCGAGGATTCGCTGGCCAGCGCGAACCGGCACCGCAACAAAGGAGTTGCTCCGATAACGCGGCCGGCTGCGGAACAGGTCGTCGTGCGCGCGAACGTCCGGCACGCACATCGGCACGCCCGACTGGAAGACGGTGCCGATAATTCCTTCGCCGGGCGTAATGCGGGCGTGCTCCACGAGCAGGCTCGGATACCCGTAGGTCCCGTGCACTTTGAGGACTTGCGCCATGGGATCGAAGATCGCGGTGCTCGCGACGCGCGCACCAAGCAGCTGCGCGGTCGCCGCCGAGACCACATCCGCCATGCGCGGGAACCCGTAGACGCGCGCGAGCCGGCGGGAGAGCGCGTGCGCGGCTGTCTGGCGGCGCGCAGCGCGGTCCGTTTCCCGCTCAGCCAGCAGCGCGGTCACCGCGGCTGCAGCCGCGACAATCGTCTCGCGGGCGTGGGACTGGTCACCGTGAACGGCGAGCATCGCCGGATGCCGGCGGCCTGATAGCCGAACCAGCGTCCACGGCGTGCCGGCCACAGGCGTAATCGTCGGTCCGAGCGCACCAACAGGCACAGCGACGGACGCGAGTGCCGCGCTCGACGGCAGTGCGGCGCCGCGCATCGCGCTCAACACCGGATGCAACGTACGGCCGCGCCCTTCGAAGACTGCCACCGTCGACTGGAGAGCTATCGCCAACGCCGAGACGGCCCTGTGCAGGCGGTCCGTCGCGACACTCTCTCGCGAGGGTGGTTTCGCGGCGTCCTCACCGTATTCTTTTTCGGGCAGGCAGGCCAAGCCGCCCATGCCCGTGTCATCGATCTGTAGGTCCAACAAATCACGCCTCTGGCAGACATCTTTCTGCCAAACCGCGGGACAACACCCGCCCCACACGCGCGCGCGGCCGATCAAATCAGGCGAATCAGCCTCGCGGTCGGGAAGTTCGTGCTGGTTTTGTCCCTTCAGCCCTTCGAGCAGCAAGAGAAATGCCACGCTTGGGCTCGACGCGGCGTCGCGGTCGAAGGTTTGTCGCTTGGCTAGCTCATCAAAAAGACCTAACATCATCTTCACCTCGCATGGAGGATTCCGCCCTCACATTTTCCGAGCTCGTGCCGCAGGATTCGGCCGCGATCGATCGGCGCACCAGCGCGGTGAACGCGGAGCTCGAGTACCTCCTGCAGCTGCGCCATCATCTCAACGCCGCCTTCGAGCTGTTCGACGAACGCTGCATGCCGATCCTGCCGCCAGGCAACGGCACGATCGTCAAGCGTCTGCGGCGTCTCGCGGTGCAGCCGGATGGCTCGCCGATGCGCGCCGCGCTCGAGCAGGTCGTCGCGACGGGACAGTCGCGCGTGGATGTCGTCGAGGGCCTGCGCGTGGCGACCGCGAGGATCATCGCGGCCAACCCGCTGCGCGCCGCTGTGATTGCGCTGGCCGAGCCCGCCGACGATCCCAAGCGCGTCCAGGGCGGGCGAGGGCTGGAGCTGATGACGGGGTGGCTGGCCGAAATGTTGGCCAAGCCCGCCGGCACGTCCGACTCGAGCCGCGACACCGAGTGGCGACAGATTTCCGCGTTCTGCCGCGTCGTCAGCGAGCAAACGGTCCTCGGATCGGAGACCGCCGTCATCAACGTGTTCATCGAGGCGCTGGCCATCTGGGACGACTTGGACGTGCGCGCCTACGCAGCCACGCTGAACCACACGTTCTCCCGGTCGGTGGTGCTGAGCGGCGCGAACCCGGCGCTTGCGCCGTCGATCATCGATCCCGCGGGGCTCGGCGACGACAACGCGCTGGTGCGTGTGACGCCCGATGCGATGGACCGACTCGGGTTCTCCGACATGAGGGGCGTATCCGTTGCGCACGTGCCAGACGGCGCAACCCCGGCCTGGCTGCTCGTGTTTCTCGGCGAGATCACCCCTGAAGCCGTCCCCCGCCTCTCGGCGCTCGTGAACGTGCTCGGCGAGGTACTGAGCGCGGCACGCGCCGCGGAGATGTCGCGCCTGACGTGGGCCCTGCTGCAGGCCCTGGTGGCCGGACTGGACTCGGCCGGCGACAAGATCGGCCGCGCACTGCAGCAGCTGACCGTGGCGACGGGGCGGGCCGCCGGCCTGTCGGTCACGCGCCTGGACGGCGCGGTGCTGATGGGCGCCGGCGACGCGGATTCGCTGACGGCCTGGAGCGCCACCGGAGGCGTGAGTGTCCGGCAGGGACTGGTCGAGTCGTGCGAGATGCTGCTGGCGCTCGCGCCGAGCGACCGCAGCCCCGCCCTCGTCCGCGACCAGCGGCTGCTCGACGCGGCAGCCTCAGTGTTCGGTTGCTGGACGGCGGCGCTGCTCAAGCGCGACGAGCTGGCGCGTGGACGCCGCGGCGTGGAGCGTCCGTTCGATCAGATTCTGCAGCAGCAGATCCAGCTCGCCCGGGACACGGGAGCCGAGCTCGCGGTGATCGTCGTGAAGCCCGGCAGCGTCCAGCCGCTGACCGTACGCAAGTGGGTGCGCGAACTTCGCGCGCAGCTGCGCGCCGTGGATATCGCCGTCGCGCTGCCCACGGGCGAAGTGGGCATCGTCCTGCCGAGCACGTCTCTGGGAGAGGCGACGCGGGTCGCCGCAAGGCTGCGACAATTAGGCGGAGACGATGAGGGCGTTGCCCCGTTCGCGGCAGCGCTCGCGGGCGTCGTCAGCCTCGCCGAACAGAACATGGACGATGCGTCGGCGTTGATGGGCGAGGCGCGGACGCGCGCGACGCGCCTGGAATAGACGCCGGCTACGGCGTCCAGATCCGCGACGGCGATTCACCCGCAAGCCCCAGCATCAGGTCGTTCAGCCGCTTGACGAACGCGGCGGGATCCTCGATCTGGCCGCCCTCGGCGAGCAGCGCCTGATCGAACAGCACGTGACTCCAATCTGAAAATCGGGGGCCGTCGACCTCGTTCTTTAGCCGCTGTACCAGCGGGTGACGGCCGTTGAGTTCGAGGATTGGCTTCCCGGCCGTCACCTTCTGGCCGGCCGATTTGAGGAGCCGCTCGAGGTGCGTGCTCATGCCGTGCCGGTCCGCGACAATGCACGCCGGCGAGGTCGTCAGCCGATCGGTCAACCGCACCTCGGCCGCGCGATCCGCGAGGACCTCCGTCATGCGGCCAAGCAGCCCCCTGTACTCGCCCTCTTCGTGCTGCAGTTCCTGCTTCGCGGCCGGGTCGGCGAGCGGGCCGAGGTCCAGGTCGCCTTTCGTGACGGATTCGAGCGGCTTGCCTTCGAAATCGGGCAGGTTCGACACCAGCCATTCGTCCACGCGATCGCAGAGCAGCAGGACCTCGATGTCCAGTTTGCCGAACACTTCGAGGTGCGGACTGTGGCGAGCGGCCTGCAGTGTGTCTGCCGTGATGTAGAAAATCTGCGTCTGGCCCTGCTTCATGCGGGCCACGTACTCCGTCAGCGATACGGTCTGCTCGTCGCCGGTCGATCGTGTGGACGTGAACCGCAGCAGCGGGGCGATACGGGACGTGTTGGGCGCGTCTTCACCGACGCCTTCCTTGAGGACAGCGCCGAACTCCTTCCAGAACGTCGCGTAGTCGTCAGGCTTGTTCTTCGCCAGGTCCTCGAGGAGCGACAGGACCCGCTTGACCGACGCCGTCCTGATGGCCTCCACGTCCGCCGAGTGCTGCAGGATCTCCCGTGAGACGTTGAGCGGGAGATCGGTCGAGTCGATCACGCCCCGCACGAACCGGAGATACGCGGGCATCAGCTGATCCGCGTCGTCCATGATGAACACGCGTCGGACGTACAGCTTGATGCCGTGCCGGTGGCCGGGGTGGAACAAGTCGAACGGCGCACGCCTGGGGATGAAGAGCAGGAGCGTGTACTCCTGTTTGCCCTCCACCCGCGCGTGCGTATACGCCAGGGGCGCGTCGAAATCGTGGGCGATGTGCTTGTACAACTCGGCGTACTGCTCGTCGGTGATCTCGGACTTCGGGCGGGCCCACAGCGCGGACGCCTGGTTGACCTGCTCCTCGCCCATGAAGATAGGGATCGTGATGTGGTCCGAGTACTTGCGCAGGATGTTCTTCAACGTCAGCGCGCGGAGCAGATCGTCCTCGCCCTCGCGCAGATGGAGGATCACCTCGGTTCCGCGCGCCTCGCGGACGATGGTGTCGATGCTGTAGTCGCCCTCGCCGGCGCTCTCCCAGCGCACGCCGTGTTCGGCCGTCAGGCCGGCCTTGCGCGTGATGAGCGTAACGTGGTCGGCCACGATGAACGAGGAGTAGAAGCCGACGCCGAACTGGCCGATGAGGTGCGCGTCCTTCGCCTGGTCGCCGGTCATCTGCTGGAGGAATTCGCGGGTGCCCGACTTCGCGATCGTGCCGATGTTCGCGATCACCTCGTCGCGTGACATGCCGATGCCATTGTCGGCGATGGTCACGGTCCGGGCTTTCTCATCGGCGGAGATGCGGATGCGCAGCTCGGGGTCGTCCTTGAGGAGCGCCCAGTCGGTGATGGCCTCGAAGCGCAGGCGATCGCAGGCGTCGGACGCGTTCGAAACCAGTTCGCGGAGGAAGATCTCCTTGTTCCCATACAAGGAGTGGATCATCAGGTGGAGGAGCTGGCGGACCTCGGTCTGAAAGCCCAGCACCTGCCGGGACGGCGTGTCGCTCGATGTGGTCATCGTGTTGGTGTGTTTTGAAGTGTGGGATCAGTCTGCAGCAGCTTCTCGAAGCGCAGCAGGTCTTCGTTGTTCTCGATGCACTCGTACTCTCGCAGCCGTTCGTTCGGGCGGAGCCTGAAGATCTCCACCTGGCGCCACGGCCTGGTGAAGACCTCCGAATCTTCCATGGTGACCTCGTAGCGGATGGTGTCGGCCGAGTCCCGCGTGTAGCGTTCGGTGACGTGCAGTTTGTCGCTGTGAATCGTGCCGACGCCTGCCAGCCACGTTTTCTCGTTGAAGCCGATCACGTCCACGACGAGCGTGTCGCCCTCCCAGCGACCGACGGAGTCTCCGAGGAAGGAGGGTTCGATGTCGTCCGGATGCGGCCGGCCGTCGGTCGGGACGATGCGAAAGGCATGGTGCGCCTCGTAAAGAAAGATGACCTGGCCGCGCATCTGGACGATTTGGAAGGGCAGCGGTCGCGTCGTGATTCGAGGCACGCCGGAAAGAAAGCAGCGCGCCATGGGATCGTCGATGCCGCGCCGGGCCACATAGGCCTGACGTCTGGCTTCGGCCGCCGGCGTGTAAGGCGGCGGCTCGGGCCGGGGCGGAGGCTGCCTGCCGGCCGCGGCGTCCGTGCGCCGGATGTCGTTGGCTTCGTCTTCGCCAATCAGCAACTGAAGCGCACCTGTTATCCAGATGCCGGAAAGATCGGGCTTGCCGTCGGCGGCCCGCGGAATCTTCCGTGCGGCGGAAGCCGCAGGAGAGGTGCTGCTCCCGCGCGGAGCCGTCTTCGCCGCGTTTTGCGCGAGGAGGGCGCAGCCCAGCACGGTCACGAGGGCGGCAACAAGAAGTGTGGTGGCCGACGTCTGTCTTGCCATGGCTATTGTCCGCCGGTGCCGGCCGGCGGCCCTGACGCGAGCTTGCGGCCGTCTGCCAGCGTGACCTGACGCGACGCGGCGAGGTTCGGGTCCGTTCGCGCCCTCCAGCCGAACACCGTCACGTTGTCGCCCGGCTTCATCGTCACGTCGCGCTTCCATCCCTGCCGGATGAGCATGTTGGGCGGGTACCCTTCGAACTTCCATTGCGTCACGACGCCCGCGTCGTCTTTGACGTCCACGTAGAAATGGATGTGAGGATTGGTCCAGTCGATCTTCGCCACCGTGCCCGTCACCGTGACCGGTTGTGTCCCGTCGTACTCCGCCGCAAACGAGTGGTGGGCAGACAGCGCGGTCGTTCCGAGAAGACCGAACGCCAGAATCACGGCGGGTTTCATGGGCGTCCTCCCACCGCGCATTGTAACGCCGGCCGCGCAGCGTCGAGCATCGGGCCGCGTGAACTGGTAGGATTCGTCTTCAGAGGGGCGTCAGATGGCTCGATCGCATATGAAGTGGCTGGCAGGCGTCGTGGCGGGCGCGACCGTGGTTCTTCTGATGAGTCACGGCACGGGGGCCCGCGCGTTCGCCCAGACCGCGGATCCCGACGATGTGGCGGAGGGGATGCGCCTGTATCGAACGAAAGGTGACTGCCAGTCCTGCCATGGGTGGGCGGCGGATGGCCGCAAGATGGACACGCAGATGCCCGACGGCGCGAACCTGCGGACCACCCGGCTGAGCCGCGAATTGCTGCTGATGACGATCAAGTGCGGCAGGCCCGGGAAGGGGATGCCCGCGTACGACCGGCTCGCGTACAGCGACGGCCGCTGCTACAACATGAAGGCCGCCGACCTGAAGAGCAAGAATCTCCAGATGCCCGACCCGCCCGCGACGCTGCAGGTCCGCGAGATGGAGCGCATTGTCGATTTCCTCCAGGCAAAGGTCGTCGGACAGGGCCCGATGACGAGGGCCAAGTGCGTGGAGTACTGGGGCTCGGAGGTCGAGGTGTGCAAGGAGCTTCAGTAGACCGTCGAATGTCTGCACTACGACTGGTGTAGTGCAGGCCTTCAGGCCTGCCGTGACACTGCGCTTCTAATTCAGCGCGAACACGAACAGATAGCTCGAGTTCTGCAGCTTGTCCCAGTTCACCGGGTGCAGGTGGCGGCCGCTGGTCTGCACCGCCAGGTACTGCTTGGGACCGATGGCGTAGGTGACCGGCGAGCCCTTGAGCGGCGTGCCGACGTTGAAGCGCCAGAGCTCCTCGAGCGTCTCGTCGTTGTAGGCGACGATCCAGCCGTCCTGAAGGGCCGTGAACACCAGGCCGCCCGCAGTGGCTGTCACGCCAGACCTGATCTCGATGTCCGTCACAGCCTTCGCGAGCACCTTGTGGTTCAGCGCGTCGAACGCCGTCACCGCGCCGTAGTACAGGTCGCTCGTGTACTTGCGCGGCTGGCTCGTCTTGGTATCGACGCCGCCGTCCTTCGACAGCACGCCTACCGCGGCGCCGTTCTGTGAGAAGCAGCCCTCGGTGCCGACACCGTACGCGATTCCTTTGACCGGGTTGTAGGCGAGCGGCTGGTGCGCGACGCCGCCGTGCCACGTCGGGCACGTCCGCTTCATGCCGTCGCCACGAAGCGCGCGCGCTTCCTCGTTGTAGAACTGCACGTCGAGCTTGGGGCTGTACTCGACGGGCTTGCCCGTCTTCTGATCGATGCCCTTCGTCCAGTTCAAGTCGTTGACGTACTTTTCGGACTTGATGAACTGGCCGTTCGTGCGGTCGAGCGTATAGAAGAACCCGTTGCGCGCGTAGTGGCCGACGACCTTGCGCGTCGTCGCCGCCGATCTTCGCGTCGTAGAGCATGTGCACGCCGATCTCGTCGAAATCCCACGAGTCGTTCGGCGTGTACTGGAAATACCACGCGAGCTTCCCCGTCTCGACGTTGAGCGCGATGACCGAGTTCGTGTAGAGGTTGTCGCCGGGACGGAACTGCGGGTCGTAGATCGGATACGGGTTGCCGGTTCCGACGATGTACAGGTGCGTGGCCGGATCGAACGATCCCGTCTGCCAGATGCCGCCGCCGCCTGTCTTCCACGCGTTGTGATCGTCTTTCCACGACTCGCTGCCGGGATCGCCCGGCTTCGGCACCGTGTAGAAGCGCCACAGTTCCTTGCCGTCGTTGACGTCGAGCCCCGCGACCCAGCCGCGCGTGCCGGCGTCGCCGGCGCCGTTCTGGATGATCACCTTGCCGTCGGCGACGACCGGCGCCGTCAGGAATTTCTCCTGGCCGCCGAACTCGTTCTTGCCGGCGATCTTCTTGTCCCACACGATCTCGCCGTTGTCGCGGTTGATGGCGATGACGCGGCCGTCGGGCAGGTTGGCGACGATCTTGTCTTCCCAGAGCGCGATGCCACGGGTGCGGGGCGCGTTGCCCTCGTGCTTCACGCCGGGATCGGCCGTCCAGACGAACTCGGCGCGCCCGGGATTGCGCACGTCGATCTTGTAGACGGTGCCCCAGCCGTCGGTCGTGTACATGAACCCGTTGTCGATGAGCGGGTTCACTTCGTTCTCGGGGCCGTTCTGCCCGACGTCCTGCATGCCGCCGAGCGCGAGCGCCCAGACCATGCGAAGGTTCTTGACGTTATCGCGGTTGATCTGCGTGAGCTTGGAGTAGCGCGTCGACCCGTAGTCGCCGTTCATCAGGAGCCAGTTCTGCGGCTCGTTCTGCGCGTTGACGAGGCGGTCGCGATTGACCGTCAGGGTGTAATCGGCGGCGAACACCGCCACCCCGGCTGCGAGCAGGGAGGCGCCAACCAGGACCGTCAACTGTCGGGCGTGATGTTGCATGCGCAAATACTACATCTGCCGGGCCGGTTTGGGTCAACGATTCAGGGGATCGACGATGCACCAGGACGCGACGCGTCGTCCCTGGACGCACGGCTGGCGGATGACCCGCACGGCGCTCGCGGCGTTCCGCACGGCGGCATCGTCATAAGCCGCGATGCGCACCTTGCCGGTCGACGTGAGCATCACCCGTTCGCCCGCGAAGAAGTCCGTGATGTACGCGTCCTCGTAAATGGCCGACCCGTATTGGATGCCGCGGGCCCTCAGATCGTCGGCCAGCACCCGGTGCTCGTTGGGCGGCGGCATCGTGCGATATTCGCCAACGATCCGCCACGTGTCGCGGAGGTTCAGGACGGCGGCGGCCACGAGCAGAAACGCGACGACGTTTCGAAGCGGCGGCCGTCGCTCGGTTTCGAAAAAACGCGGCGACAACCGCTATCGGCAGGAGCAGCGCCGAGCAGTGCGTATCGGAGGATGGGCGGAAAGCGCGGGTCGACCGCATCCGAGAACGAGTAGGCGAGCAGCGCCTGAACGCCAACCACGGCGAGGAAGACGCAGAAGGGCGACAGGGGCACCCTCTCGCCGGGTGCGTGGGACCGGCGGACGTTGACAGCGATCCGCGCCAGGCACAGCAACGCGGCGGCGATCAGCAGTGCGGCGACGACGATACGAACCGACGGACACCGTCGCGTTGATGTTGTAGCGAAGGGGCTGAATCGCGCGCATGCCGAACAGGTCGGGGATGCCTTCGGCGACCAGCTGTTTCAGTCGTGGAACAACGAGCGACGGCGCAAGCAAGGCGCGAGACATCAGGCTCTCGAACTGCAGCGTGAGCGGCGCGATCGCATTGGCGCCGCCGGCCGGGCCGAGCGTGTTGATGCGCCGTTTCAGTTGATCGACGGCGAACCAGACGGCCCCGAATGCCAGCACCGACCGCGTGACCCAACGGGTGTCGCCGAGGGGCGTCCTGCCATGTTCGAAGTACGATGCCGCCGCAACGCCGCCGACGGCGAAGATCGTGAACTCGCGATGCAGAAATCCCACCGCGAGCACGACCCCGAACGCGACAGGCCGCCTGCGCAGCGCCCAGAGCGCGAGCACGTAAAGAAATGGTTCGACGCTGGCTCCGAGTGTTTCGAGCAGGTTGGCCGACAAAACCGGCGCCGATGCCGCCAGCGGCAGGACGGCCGCGAGCGCCAGCCAGGGCGACCCGATCGACCGCGTGAAGATCCGCAACAGCCAGACCGCGACGATCGCCGTTGACGATCACGAGCGGCAGCCGCAACATGGCCACCGTCGGGCCGCCAAGCCAGATGAACGGCGCCGCGATCCACGCCTGGACACCGAGCATGTAGTGCTGGCCGTAGAAAAAGAGCGGAAAGGTGCGGAGCTCGCTGAGGTGCTTCGCCATGAGACCGACGATGGCCTGGTCGGAGTCGAAGTCGAGGTGCTCGTAGACAGAGAAACGGAAACGACCGGAAGACCAACGATCGCGATCGCCACGAGGCTGCACCAGAGCCAGGGCGGACGGCCGCTTGTTCATGAGGCGGAGTGATTGTATCGTCACGAACGCGCAGAGGTGCGACATGAGAACACGGCTTGTCATCGAACTCGCTCTGGCGGCGTGTCTGAGCCTGCGGCCGGCGACAGCAGCGGCGCAGGTCGCCACGGCGTCGCAAGGAACGCCGGGCACCAAGTGCGCGGCGCTCTCGGGCCTGCAGGTCCCGGGGGTTGCGCTGGCCATTACGAAGGCGGACGCCGTCGCGGCCGGTCCGGCCGCTCGCGGGCGAGGGGCCACCGTGAACCTGCCCGCACATTGCCGCGTCGACGGCACGATCGATCGTCGCGTCGGCGCGGACGGCAAGGCGTACGGCATCGGCTTCGCAATCGCGCTGCCCGACGCCTGGAACGGCCGGTTTCTGTTTCAGGGCGGAGGTGGGCTGAACGGCACCGTCGGCCTTCCGCTCGGCGCTCAGGCCGCAGGCGATTCCGCCGGGCTCGTCCGAGGCTTCGCGGTTGTGAGCACCGACACGGGGCATCAAGCGTCGGGCGGCGCCTTCGACGCGGCGTTCATGCGCGATCAGCAGGCCCTGCTGGACTTCGAATACGTCGCCGTTGGACGTGTCGCCGTTCTCGCGAGGGAGATTATCGCTCGCTACTACGGCCGGCCCGCGGAACACTCCTATTTTGCGGGCTGCTCGACCGGCGGGCGCGAAGCGATGCTGATGGCGCAGCGGTATCCGGCGTATTTCGACGGTATCGTCGCCGGCGCCCCGGCGATGCGCACCGGATACTCCGGCCTGGGCGACCGGTGGGTGGCCACGATGCTGAATCAGGCCGCGCCGAAGGACGCCGCCGGGAAGCCGATTCCCTCCCAGATCTTCACGGACGGCGACAAGCAGCTGATCGTCAACGCGCTGCTCAACGCATGCGATGCGAAGGATGGCGCGCGCGACGGCCTGGTGTACGCCACACGCGCCTGCGACTTCGATCCGGTCGCCGCGCTGACCTGCAAGGGCCCGAAGACCGACGGCTGCCTGCTGCCACAGCAGACGGCTGCGCTGAAGAAAGCCTTCGCCGGTCCGAAGGATTCGCGCCAGAACCAGATCTACCCGGGCTTTCCGTGGGACACGGGCATCACCGCGAGCGGCCAGGGCATCCCCGGCCTGCTGAGTCCTGGCCCGGGCCCGCTCGGCCCTCCCAATCTCTCGACGGATATCGACGTGGACCGCGATGCGTTCGCATTGGCGAGCGATCCCAGACAGGTGGGCGACACGAAGCAATGGACGAACCTGAACACGTTTTCGGGCCGCGGAGGAAAACTCGTTTTCTATCACGGCATGAGCGACCCGTGGTTCTCGGCACTCGACACGGTGGACTACTACGAGAAGATGAGCGCCGCCAATGGCGGCGAGAGGACGGCGGACTGGAGCCGGTTGTTCCTGGTGCCGGGGATGGGACACTGCCAGGGCGGATCCGCGACGCTCGATACCTTCGATTTACTGTCAGCCGTCGTCGATTGGGTGGAGAAGGGTAAGGCGCCGGATGCAGTGCGGGCCACCGGACGTGCCTTCCCGGGACGGAGCCGCCCGCTCTGTCCATATCCCACGCATGCCCAGTACAAAGGCGCCGGTGATATCGAAGACGCCGGGAGCTTCGAGTGCCGGCCGTGAAGAACAACGGTTGAGACGGGAAACACGACGAAGTGTCAGCGGACGCTACAGTCTGCAGGCATGGAGAGCGTTACTGTCGCGCTCTTGACGCTGAACTCCCGGGCAGAGAAGTTGCATGGTCAGATGATGGGCTGACCACAATGGGAGAAGATCAGATGTCATACGACGAGAGATCCACGAGCGGAACTGGGTTCATGATGTTCCTGCTGGGTGCCGCAAGTGGAGCCGCCGTGGCCCTGCTGTGCGCGCCGGCGACGGGCCGCGACTCGCGCGAATATCTCAAGCGCCGTGCGCGAGAGGCGAGCGACCAGGCGGCGAACGCGGCGTCCAAGGCGCGGGATATGGTGGCGCAGGGCGCCGATGCCGTGGCGTCGAACGTCGACAGCTGGCGGTCGACCGTCAACTCGGCGATCGAAGGCGGACGCGAGGCTGTGGCGAAGGGGCGGGACACCGTCAATTACGCCGTCGACCAGGGCCGCGAAGCGTATCAGCAGGCCAAGGCCAACCCGGCGTGACGACGAGCGAGGTGTTCCTCGGCGTCATCGCGCTCGCGACCTTGACGACCGCAATCGCGCAGGTCGGTGTGCTGATTGCGGGCGTCCGGCTCGCGCGGCGCGTCAACACGGCCGTCGAACGGATCGAGGGTGCGGCCGCGCCGGCGCTGGCACGCCTCGACACGTTGTCGGCCGAAGCCATCGAGTCGATGGCCGCGGCGCGTGGCCAGATGGACCGGCTCGAACGGATGACTGAGGATGTGGTGAGCCACATCGATCAGACGGTCCACACGCTGCAGACGTATGTGCTGAACCCGGCGCGGCAGGGTGCTGCGCTCCTGGCGGGCGTGCGGGGTGCTCTGTGGGCATTCCGCCGCCCCCGGTTCCTGCGCTAGGTCTTCTTCTTCGTTCGGCTTCTTCGGATGCTCTTTCAGGAGCTTGCGGATTTCGTTCTCGATGTCCGCCTTGTCCACGAGCCCGAAGTGTTTCGCGGCGACCTTGCCGTTGCGGTCGATGAGCAGCGTGACGGGCAACGACGCGAGGCCGAACCGATCCGCGACGTCGTGATCGCCCAGGACAATCGGGTACGTGACGGGACGGCCCTCGAGATACGGCGATACGATCGCCCAGCCTTCGTCGTCCATTGAGACTCCGATGATGGCAAGTCCGCTGTTCCGATAGCGGGATTCGAACTCGACGTACCAGGGCATTTCCACTTTGCTGGCCGCGCACCACGTGGCCCAGAAGTCCAGCAGGACGACTTTGCCCTTGAAATCGGAGAGCGTGATCGGCGCGCGCTTGCTGTCTGAGAGGGTGAAGCCGGGCGCGACCTTGCGATAGTGAGCTTTGACGACCTCGCCCCGGACGAAGGCTGGATTGAGCAGGGACGCGGCCACAAACACGGCCGCCACGGCGAGCCTCGTTGACGTCGTAGCCATGCCTGGGTCCTGACCACTGTATACGCCCGCCAGCATCCACGCGTTTCAACACGCGTGCGCGCGCGGCGAGCGAATCACCTGAAGAAAACGCGGGATTTCCGGCAGCGGCAGCCGGCGCGGACGCCCGGCGCTAATGGTGGGCGCTAGAGGACTCGAACCTCTGACCTCGTGCGCCGTGGACGGTCGAGAAGTGGCGGACGGCGAGGTTAAAGCGTGAGACGAATCGCCCGAAACCAGCGACGGTGAACAGCCACATCACGATGCTCAAGGCGGCGCTGGCCAAGGCGGTGGCGTGGAAGGTTATTCCGGCGCATCCTCTCGAAGACGTGAAGCCCATCAAGGCCGACAACACGGGCCGGGTGCGTTATCTGACGCCGGCCGAAGAACAGCGACTCCGGAAGGCACTGACCGCGCGCGATGCGTCACGGGCGGCACGACGCGAGCAGGCGAACCGCTGGCGCCTTGAACGGGGCTATGCCGAATGGCCGGCTGATGCGTCCGACCGCCTGACGTCGATCGTCCTGGTGGCGCTCAACACGGGGCAGCGCAAGGGGGAGATCTTCGGCTTGCACTGGCGAGACATCGACCTCGCGGGCGCGCAGCTCACGGTGCGCGGGGAAGGCGCGAAGAGCGGACAGACGCGGTATGTGCCTCTGAATACGGAAGTCCTCGAGGTGCTCCGCGCTTGGCGCACGACGCAACCTGCGGACGCGGACGTGGTATTCCCAGGGGAGGACGGGACGCCGCTCATCGACATCAAAAAGGCTTGGGCGCCGGTCGTGAAGGCCGCGAAGCTCAGCGTTCACATTCCACGATCTGCGGCACACGTTCGCGAGCAAGTTGGTGATGGCGGAGGTGGATCTCAACACGGTTCGCGAGCTGCTCGGGCACGCCGATCTCAAGATGACGCTGCGCGTACGCGCATCTGGCGCCCGAGCACAAAGCCGCGGCCGTGGCGAAGCTGGTGTTAGGATCCCGCTGATTATGGGACGCACACCATCAATGCATCGGCTGGGCGTATTCGATGGCAGCGACGGGGTCTCCTCAGACGCCGACGCTCGTAGGTTTCTCCCTCGAAGATCTCCAGACCCACGTGTTCCCAGAGCGGAAGCCGCTCCTGATGCGCGGAGACACCCCCGTCTTTCGCGAGGGGCATCTCGGTGAAACCTACGGGTCACGCGGGTTTGGCAACACGTGGTTCCTGAAGACGTGGCCTTGGTCGCCGCATCCGGTGGGGACGCCTTGGGCTTCCATGCGCCGACGCCCTGCCGTGTGCTGGATGTAGACGGTGAGATGGCCAGCCAGGACATCAAGGATCGGTATGCCCTCCTCGCCGGGCACCTCGGGATCTCGGTGGCTTCGTCGTCAGATTGTCGCCGCCGACTGGCAGGAGGGATTCATCCCTCGCCTCGATACGCCAGAGGGGCAAGCCGCCCTTGAGCCGTTCGTGGACAACGCGGATCTGATCTTTTTCGACAACCGCTCTGCCTCGATCCCGAAGGTGAGAGTGATCCCGGCGCCCGGCAGCCGGCTCAGGACTATCTCTTGAGCCTTCGACGCCGGGGCAAGGCCGTCATGCTCGCACACCGCAGCAACCGACAGGGGGGCGCCCGCGGGCACCGCAAACCCGAAGACCCGATGAACCTGTTGATCAACCTGACGCGCCCGGAGGGCTACAGCCAGCAGCAGGGGGCTCGGTTCGTTGTCACCTTTGAGAAGAGCCGAGGGGCGTATGGTGCGGCCGTGGCCCCGTTCACCGCGCAGTTCACTGCCGTTGGCTGGAAAACGGTGACTCCAGGCCGAGAGCCGTCACGCCGCCGGCAAGCTGATTGAATACCTGCGCCTGTCGCATGGTGTGGGCGAACGGCCGAGGTCTGCGAATAAAGCCATCACGGGGGCTGGTATCAATCGCAATGACGGGTTGGCTGCCTGGAAGCTGCTTCTTGAGCAAAACACCATCCTGCAACATCACGACGGCGGGTTCTATGTCCGTTGATTCGGGTCTGCCGGTATCGGTACCCACACTAGGGTGTGTGGTACCGAATACCAGTACCGCCGGTATCAGGTGGTATCGGATACCAGTTGATACCACCAGTACCAGTGTTCGGCCTCGGAATGGCGGGAGCGTTCAGTGACGCCGTCGCGCCCGTCGTCCTGCTGTAACTATCCGGGCTGCTTGGCTCGGGTGGCCGGTGGTCGGTGTCCGCCGCACGCGTTGTCGCGCGCCGGGCACGTCAGGCCACGGGCGCGACCAATGCCGTGCTCGATCCCGGCCGATGGCAACCGCGGACGGCCTGGCGTGATGACCTCGACGTGCCACCCGTCTGTTCGACACACATGCGCGTCTGCGAGATTCGAAGACGAGCAGCGCACAGGGCTCCGATGTGCCGCATGAGCGATGCAAAGCCACTCGGCGGCGAGCCGTAACGCTCTCCTCAACGCGGCTCAGTCGCTGCGGCAGTCAGGACGATCGGCTCATGGTCTGCGGCGACCCAGAGGCAGAAGCAGCCACTGCATTCATACGTCGGGACGGGGGTTTGGCCGATTCGCGTGGAGCTTACCGGACGGCCCTTCAGCTGTCGGCACTTGGGGCAAATGGCGAGCGGTAATAGCTCAGCTTGCATATGGCTGAGCCTAGACCAAATCGGCTCCGAGCGAAATAGGGATTCCCCCGGGTTTCGGGATTCCCGTCCTCATTGTTCGGAAAAGCCACGGTCCGCTCTTTAAGCGGCCTGACCATGCCGAATAAGCGCGGGGAACTAGTGGACCGTACTAACGAGTTGTACAGCGGTCATGCGATTCGCCGTGACGGGTCCGCGTAGGCCCAGCGGATGGGCGTCGCGGTCTTGTTGTAATGCTTGATATAGCGCATCAGCTTGCGACGCAGGTCGGTCACCGAAGTGAAGATCCCCCGCGCCGTGACATCGCGCTCGATCTTGGAGAACCAGAGTTCGACTTGATTGAGCCAGGACGAGTAGGTCGGCGTGTAGTGGAGATGGACGGACGGATGCGCCACCAAGAAGGTCCGGACCTGCTGCGTTTTGGGGGCCGAGAGATTGTCGACGATGATGTGCAGCTCGCGCCGACGGGGCTGTGTCTCGACGACGGTCTGCAGGAACCCCACGAATGCCGCACTCGTGTGCCGAGCCACCGTGTGGCCCACCACCTCGCCCGTCCGCGTGTTGAGCGCTGCATAGAGCGACAGCGTCCCGTGGCGGTAATACTCGAAGCCGTGCCGTTCGGCGCGTCCCGGCGACAACGGCAAGACCGGATCGCGCCGATCGAGCGCTTGAATCGCCGTTTTCTCGTCGATGCAGAACACCACGGCGTGCTGCGGCGGATCGAGATACAAGCCGATCACGTCGGCGGCTTCGTCTCGAACTCGGGATCGGTCGAGCGCATATAGCGCTCGAGTCGATGGGGCTGCAGGCCGGCATGTCGCCAGGCCCGCGCGACCACCGTGTGCTGGACGCCGAGCGTGCGGCCGAGCGACCGGGTGGACCAATGGGTGGCGCCATGAGGCGGTGGTCGTCGGGTCCACGTCATGATGCGCGCTTTCGCCATTTAGCGACCGTCTTGGGATTGATGCCGTGCCGCTCGCTCAGTGCCTGGATCGAAGCTTTCGATCGCTGTATTGCTGCTCGGATGGCGTGAGTCGTCGTGGCGCTTCCGTGAAGTACCTGGCCCATAGCGTCTCCTTGGCGGTGAGGCCAATCGTCTCACCACCACACCATGGGACTAAACATCCTAGCGGATCAGCTGCGGGCTTCGGGATCGCCGTTATCCAGCCGCACTTAGGGCAGCGAAAATAGATGAAGGGCTCAACGGAGAGGGCCACAACTGTGAGCTCCCCACATTTCTCGCACTGAGGGGTTGCTGGGCGATCCAGGTCTCGACGCTCTGGCGGCGAGGGGCGGGGCAGGATATGAGCCTAAGTGGCCAACAACTTAGCACAGCCGTGAGCCTAGGGACACACCGGAAGCGTGCGCCCGGATTCGAGTGCCGGAACACCGCGCCGCGGCCGGGTTAAGGGTATGAGGTGGGAGGATCGGCGGGCGTTATTCCTTCGGAATGTTTTTCCCACGTCTGCTCGCATTCGGTGCAGAAAAACGTCTCGAGGCCAAATCGTTCAGAGATGAGGACGGGCTTGAATTCGGGAGACTTGCACGTCGGGCAAGATACGTTGGGGGTGGAAGGTTCGTCCGACGCTGGCACGGCTCGCCTCACATTCCTGGTGTGAGTGCCAGCAATAGGGGTGCCGTGCGGCCGTGTCTGTCAGAAATCGAACACAGGCATCTGAGACGAACGCCGAACGCGGCTGAACAACGCGGATGCCAAGGCGATTCGGCAGCGGATACACTCACGGCATGAGCGAAACAACGCCGACGTGCGTTCGCTGCCGCGGCTACCTGTGGACGTGTGAAGCCCATCAGCATCACCCATGGCCCCATGACGACTGCCTGAGCATGGGCAAGCCCTGCCCGTTGTGCAATGCCGGTCCGGTCACGACGCTTCCGGCGGGATTAGAACCGTATCGCACATCGGAAGACGAGTCAGATGAGTGACGAACCGTTCTATTCCCCAACGTGCAAGTCATCGCCCGTTCGACTCGGAACGCCGGGCGAACGGCTCTGCGAGTTTCGGAAGGATGTCGATCGTCGAGCGCGTGGCAGCGGTGAAGGACGGGATGCCGTCAACAGCAAGGCAGCTACAGATTTTCCAGTACGTCGTAGTAAACAACGCCAACGAGAGAGAGGATGGCAATCAGGCAAACGATCGCAACGATCGCAAACGCAAACCAGTCGAACTTCATGCGCGCCGTGGGCATTGCAGACGTCAAGCGTGAGCAAAACAACGGCTGAATCGTACCGGGATTGTCGGAGGGCCCATTCGTTTGAGAGGATGGAGCGTACGGCACGACCGACACGATACTCTCCCGAGGTTCGAGAACGGGCAGTCCGGCTGGTCCGAGAGCACGGGCCGGAACATCCGTCGCAATGGGCGGCGATCGCGGCGATCGCCCCGAAGCTGGGATGCACGAGCGAGACGCTTCGGCGCTGGGTTCGCCAGGCGGAGCGTGACACTGGCCACCGAGCCGGCTTAACGACGGACGAACGGCAGCGAATGAAGGAGCTGGAGCGCGAAGTGCGCGAGCTGAAGCGCGCGAACGAGATCTTGCGCAAAGCGTCGGCGTATTTTGCCCAGGCGGAACTCGACCGCCGAGCGAAGTGATGGTGGCGTTCATCGATGCCCACCGCGAGGTCCATGGGGTCGAGTCGATCTGCATGCTGTTGCCGATCGCCCCGTCGACATACTTTCGGCACAAGGCCGAGCAGCGGGATCCGACGCGACGCTCGGCGCGGGCCCACCGCGACGAGGTGCTGCGCGCGATCATTCGTCGGATCTACGACGAGAACCATCGCGTGTATGGGCCACGCAAAGTCTGGAAGCAGATGGGCCGCGAAGGCCTGCGCGACGCGCGCTGCCGCGTGCGCCGCTTGATGCGCGAGATGGGCCTCGTCGGCGCGGTGCGCGGACGGGCATGGGTGACCACGACACAGTCGCAGCCGGACGCCCAGCGGCCGATGGATCTCGTCGAGCGCGCATTTCACGGCGACGTGCCCGAATCCAGCTCTGGGTGGCGGACTTCACGTATGTCGCGACCTGGCGCGGGCTTCGTCTACGTCGCCTTTGTCATCGACATCTTCGCGCGGCGCATCGTCGGCTGGCGCGTCTGCGGCCTCGCTGCGCACCGACTTCGTGCTCGATGCGCTCGATCAAGCCATCTACGATCGCTGCCGCGATGACGTCGGCGACGTGGTCCATCACAGCGACCGTGGCACGCAGTACCTGTCGATGCGCTACACCGAGCGGCTGGCGGACGCCGGATCGAGCCATCCGTCGGCAGTCGCGGCGATTCGTACGACAACGCCCTCGCCGAATCGGTGATCGGACTCTTCAAAACGGAAGTCATTCGCCGCCGCGGACCGTGGCGCAGCCTCGACGCCGTGGAATTCGCGACGCTGGAATGGGTCGACTGGTTCAACCACCGCCGCTTGCTCGAACCGATCGGGTACGTGCCGCCGGCGGAATATGAAGCGCGCTACTATGAGCAGGCCGCCGTCGCCTGACTCACATAACTCGTCCTCCGACCATCCCGGTACGGTTCAGGCCACGTCGGTGAGTACAAAAGTTTGCATGCTACTTCTCAGGTTTGGCCCGCCAAAATGAACGATGAACCGCTGTTCTACTCTCCGAATCTCAAGCCGGCGTCGAATCGCGGAGGCGAAGCCGGGCGAACTCCCTTACGAATTCGTCAGGGCCTCCGACAACGCGCGCATTGTTCGCCAAGAGAAGCCTGATGGTTAGTAGGAGTGGATAGCAACGCACAGCCCAGCGACAGCGGCGAGCCCGACGGCTATCTCGAAAGCAATCACACCGAGCGCAAACCAGTCAGGTTTCATGGGCGATTTCCGAGTTCAGGCGGGGGTGGCGGGCGCCTCGCGGAAGGCGAGCCTGCAGGCGGCGCAATAGTGATACCCGACCAGTGCGGCGGGTTCCTTCGGTGGCGGTACGACCGCGCCACAGTTCGGACACACGACAGGAAGCGGATCGTGCGGCACGTCCTGCTGTTCGTTGCTCATAGAGTATTTCGTGATAGACAAATAGCGAAAACTGAGTTCACTCGTCTGTCAGAAATCGTACAAAGCGGGACGCGACGCGTGCCGCCGCGATCGATAGCGGATTCAGTGGTGATGATTGGATGGTGATCCGTCGAGTGGCTTCAAGGTCAATTACTGAGGGCCCGTATGACCTGTTCGATTTCCCTCTTGATTGCGTCGGCCATATCTCGATGGATCCCCACACCAGTGTCCGGGGCGTCACCACGCCCCAAGTCAAGAGCGAGGTCGTGGGCAAGCCCCTCGATCCGTTTCAGGCGTGTAGCCAGCGATACCACTCGGGCCATGCGCCACATCGTAAATCTGTGGCCGCCCATATCTCCGTCAGGTCCCCGACAAGTCTTGCTACTACTGGAGGAGCGCCCGTGCCGAGCCTCTCGATCTGCTTCATGGCCGGAATGCGAAGAGCATCGAACAGGAGACACCTGAAGTGATCGGGTCGTTCTCAATCGGAATCACGGTGCCGCTACTGCTGACGTTCTTTGTGCTCGTTCTGCTTCTATTCGGTCTGACAAGGCTTTGGTGGGGCACATAAATAGGAAGGCTTATGACTGATACCTCGCCTCGCGACAAGGCGGCGCTGCTGTGGAATGCGAAGCGGAAAGCAGCACGTGTGCCGAAAACCCGGTGAGGAAGTCTGGCGGCTGCGAGACCGCGCAGGCCGGGTGCAATCGTGCGAGCTACGCGACAACACCCAGGCCGGCGCCGGCTGCGACGTCATGTTGCTCGAAAACGGAGAACCGCTGTTCTCGCGCCGCTGCGCGGACGAAGGCCTCGCGCGATACGTCGCGGCGAGCACGACGCAGGATTTGCTACGAACTGGCTGGGCGGACGCGGCCACGCGGGGCAGGATGTCATCGCGGCCCGCCCGCCCTTCTCGGGGCGAGACGCCAACGACTAAAAGGTCTTAGGGCGCTCGCGAAGTGGATTTTACTCGAGCACCACTATTGCACCATTGAAAGTCCAATGACCGCCAGATGCGGCCAGGTCGCTTCCTGTAAATGGTGGACTATATTAGGTTTGGATGGTGGGCGCTAGAGGACTCGAACCTCTGACCTCGTGCGTGTGAAGCACGCGCTCTAACCAGCTGAGCTAAGCGCCCGATGCGTTGATCTTGTCCTACTTCCGTCCCTCGGGCAAGCGGCGCTGGCGCGCTCCGTCGTAGTGATGATCCTTCGGATCGATCTGCCGCATGACAGCCTCCCGCGTCCGCTCCTCGTGCGCGTGCGCGATGAGGCCTGGCAGGCGCGAGATGAGAAAGACCGCGTTGCCCAGCTCGTACGCGAAGCCGAGATCGGCGGTGACGGCGGCAATGGCGCCGTCCACGTTGACCGGCAGCGGATGCCGGAACTCGCCGGCGCGCTCGTCCAGCACGTGTTCGATCGCGCGAATCAGCCGCACGTGCTCGCCTTCGAGCTCGAGCTCCAGCGCCATCTGGAAGAGGCGGGACGCGCGCGGATCGCGCGTGTGCGTCCGATGGCCGAACCCCGGCGGTTCTTCCTTCTTCTGGACGCATTCGTCGACGAGCGCTTCGGCCGCCTGCTGAAGCGACCGCCCGGCGCGCATCTGGGCCAGACCGGAATCCAGAAACCGCATGCACGTCTCGATGTCGCCGCCGTGGTGGGGCCCGAAGGCGAGGATGCCGGCCGCGACGCAGTCCTTGAGCGGCGCGCCGGAGGTGGCGACGGTACGGGCGGCGAGCGTCGACGGCGGCGTCAAGCCGTGATCGATCGACGAGACGAGGATGGCCGCGAACATGCGGCCGACCGCCGGCGGCGGCAACTCGCCCATCAGCAGCAGGTACGTGGATTCTGCAAACGACAGGCGGCCCATCATCTCGTCGAGCGGGTAGCCCCGCACGAGGATCTTGTTGGGTTCGATCGATGTCAGCGATGTCTGCCAGCTCATGACGTGGCCCTCTTACACCGTGCCGTACAGCCGGTCGCCGAAGTCGCCCAGGCCGGGCACGATATATTTCTGCGCGTTCAGCCGCTCGTCCACCACCGGCGTGTAGATGATGACGTCGGGGTGGTCGCGTTCCACGCACGCGACGCCTTCAGGCGCCGCCACGATGCAGACGATGCGGACGCGGGAAGCGCCGGAGCGCCGCAGCAATTCGAGCGCGGCCGACGCGCTGCCGCCGGTGGCGAGCATCGGATCGATCATCAGCACGTAGCTCTTGTCGAGCCGATCGGGTAGCTTCGAGTAGTACTGCGACGCCACCGCCGTGCGCTCGTCGCGCTGCAGCCCGATATAGCCGACGCGTGCCGACGGCACGAGGTCGAGGACCGCGTCCAGCATACCGAGTCCGGCGCGCAGAACCGGCACGACGACGACATCGGCGGCTACCCGCCGCCCGTCCGCAGGACCGATCGGCGTCTCGACCGTGACCGGGGCCGTGGGTACGCCGCGGAGCGCCTCGGCGGCGAGCAGGACGCTGATGCGCGTCGCCAGCCTCCGGAACGCGTCGGGCGGCGTGTGCTTGTCCCGCAGCGAAACCAGCGCGTCGTGCACCAGCGGGTGATCGACAAGTTGAACGGACACGACACGAAACTATACACGAAGGACGTCCGGCTCACGGCCGCGTGCCGCAGGTCCCGCGTCAGCTGATGACGGCGATGTGCGGAAGGTTGCGGTACTGCTCCGCGTAGTCGAGACCGTAGCCGACGACGAAACGATCCTCGATCGTGAAACCGACATACTCGACGGCGACATCGACCTGGCGCCGCGACGGCTTGCTCAGCAGGCAGGCCGTGCGAAGCGACCGCGGGCCGCGTGCCCGTAGAATCTCCTGCAGGTACGTCAGTGTCAGACCCGTGTCGACGATGTCCTCGACGATGATCACGTTGCGGCCGGCAAGCCCGCTGTCGAGATCCTTCAGCATCCGGACTTCGCCGGAACTGCTCTTGGCTTTCGCGTAGCTCGACACCGCCATGAAGTCGAGCGTCACGGCCCCGCTCATGTGCCGGACCAGATCGGACAGAAACATGAACGCGCCCTTGAGGACGGCCACCAGGTGCACGTCCTCGGGGAGGTCGCGCCGGATTTCGGCGGCCAGTTCGACGACCCGTTTCTGGATCTGCTGCTCAGAGAGTAGGATTTCAGGCGGCGGCGCGTCGGCCATAGCGGCACATCATACCTGCGAAGATGAAAACGTTCGAGATCATCACGGAAAGCGACGCCAGAGTGCTCGAGCGCGGCGAGACGGTGGCGCTCGCCCGCGGCGGCCACATCACGCCGCTGGCGCAGGACACCTTGAACGAGCGCCGCGTGACCGTGGTGCGCGCCGACCGGGTGTCAGACGAGGACGCCTCGCTGGCGCCGGCCGCCGACATTCGTTCAGTGGCGATTGGCAGCGACCACACCGGCATCGAGCTCCGCCGGACTCTGATCGCGTACCTGCGTGGACGGGGCCTGGCCGTCAACGATCTCGGGACCGTACACGTCCGAAACCGTGGATTATCCTGATGTGGCGGCGGCCGTGGGCGATGCCGTGGCCCGCGGCGAGGCCGACGCGGGCATCGTCATCGACGGCGCCGGCATCGGGTCGGCGATCGCCGCGAACAAGATCCGCGGCGTGCGCGCTGTCATGGCGACCACCGAAACGATCGCTCGCTATTCGCGCGAACACAACGGCGCGAACGTGCTGGCGCTCGGGGCGACGCTCGTAACACTGGACGAAGCGCGGGCGATCGTCACAACCTGGCTGACGACGTCGATGCGCGAGCCGCGGTACATCCGCCGGCTGGCGAAGATCCGCGATCTCGAGCGGCGTCAGAAATGACCACACGACCAGATGACCAAATGATCAGATGACAAGGGACGAACTGAAGCGATTGATCGACGTCATCGTGTCGGAAATGGCGGCCTCGGCATCGCCGGTGGGGCGTCCTCTGGCGCCTTGCGCGTGCCACGGCGTGCTCGGCGACTGCTGTCCCGATCGGCTGCGGCCGCGTCATCGACGCGGGGGCGACGCGTGTCGGGGTCCACGCGATGGGCGGCGCGCCCTCGGGCGTCGCCGCGATGATCGACCACACGCTGCTCAAACCCGACGCGACGCGTCAGAACATCGAGGACCTGTGCCGGGAGGCGGCGCAGTTCAGGTTCGCGACCGTGTGTGTCAACCCGACGTGGGTCGCGTTGTGCGCGCGGCTCCTCTCGGGCAGCGGCGTCGGCGTCTGCTCGGTGGTCGGCTTCCCGCTGGGCGCGACGACGGCCGACGTGAAACGGTACGAGACGCAGCGGGCCATTTTCGACGGCGCGCGCGAGATCGACACGGTCATCAACGTCGGCGCGCTGAAGTCAGGCGACCTCCGCGTCGTCGAGCGCGACATCGAGGCCGTGGTCGCTGCCGTGCCGCGACTGCGACGTCCTCAGCAAGGTCATCATCGAGGCGGCGCTGTTGACCGACGACGAGAAGGTGACCGCGTGCACGCTGGCCAAGGCAGCGGGCGCCGACTACGTCAAGACGTCGACCGGGTTCGGCCCGGGCGGCGCGACGGCCGCCGACGTGGCGCTGATGCGCCGGGTGGTGGGCGCCGAGATGGGCGTGAAGGCCGCGGGCGGCGTGCGCGATCTCGACAGCGTCAACGCCATGATTGCCGCGGGCGCCACGCGCGTGGGCGCGAGCGCCGGCGTGAAAATCGTCCAGCAGGCCCGCCAGACCCAGAAGTAGTGCGACCTTCAGGTCCGCTGTGGCGGCAGGCCTGAAGGCCTGCACTACTCCTGACGTGCACTGCTACTGGAATCGCAGGAACAGCGCGCGGTATTGCTCCCACGTCGTATTGGCGATCGGGAGCACGCCCATCCAGTACTGAATCATCTGCGCGACGGACAACGACACGGCCAGCGTCGCGAACGCCGCCGTGGCGCCGAGCGCCGCGGCGCGGTGACGCAGGGCGCCGACCCACGCGAAGAACGCCGCCATGAACACGGCCGCGAGCGCAAACCCGTCCGTGAAGCCGCGGTGGCCGTAGCTGCCGCCGAACTGCCAGTCGAACCAGCTCGCGATGAGGAGCGTGTTGATCGTCACCACGATGCCGGCGGCCCAGACGAGCGTCGAGGCCCAGCCGCGCGCCACGATCCAGCCGGCCACCGCGAACAGCAGCGCCGGATGCCAGAAGAAGAGTCCCTTCTGTGTGCCGAACAACACATCGTAGAGATGCGGCGAGCTGAACGTGAAGCCCGCGTCGATCGCGCCGTACGGGCTCGGCAGCCAGACGCCCGTCGCTCTCTTGTACATCAGCAGCTGCGGCAGCACGCCCGCGGCGCCGAGCCCGCGGCAACGAGCAACGGCCGCCACCGCTGCAGGAGCGAGACGGCGCGGTCGCGGAGCGACGCCCAGCTCGTCACGCCGTACAAGGGAACTATCAGGACGAAGAGCACGTTCGTGTGCCGCGTCAGGAAGATGGCCGCGGCGGTCAGGCCGAGTCCGACGCTGCGCGCGAGCGTGGGCGTCGTCCACCACGATTCCGTCCACGCCACGAGCACGGCGACGAGGAAGAACGAGTAAATGTGACTGAAGACGCTGTCGTAGACCCCGTAGTGGAACAAGTTGGTTCCCCACGTGACGGTCGTCAGGGCCGCGAGGGCCACGGCGGGAGAGAAGTGGCGCAGCAGCAGGCGCCGCACCACGGCGAGCCCGGCGAGCAGATACGCGAGGCCGGCGAGTCCGGCGGCGTGCTGGTAATAGGACGAGAAACCGTCCGGCGCCGCGTGCAACAGGCGCGTCAGCGCGTGCGCGCCGAAAAAGAAAGGCGCCATCAGAATGGCCGGCCCCATCGGGTGAGGGTTCACCCAGCGATTGGTGCCGGGCCATCGTCTGATCGCGGTGAACTCCGGATACTCGCCCCCGGGAAACGTGCGCGCCACGCTGTCGAGGGTGGTGTCGCCGTGGAGAAACCAGGATGGCAGGTAGACGTAGTAGCTGTACCCGTCGGAGCGAATCGGCGCCGGCGCGCCCTGGCGGCTGTAGATCGCCGCGTACGACAGCAGCGCGAGCATGCGCCGGCGATGGCCACGAAGTGCCGTATAAGGAAACCGTAGACGCCGCCACGCACCATGAGCGCGCCCTATAATCGCAGAGTGGGACGGTCCCGCCGCTACTTCTTTGCCGTCGCCTCGGTAGCACTGGCGGTCGCGGTGCTCGAACTGCTGGGCCCCACGATGAACGGCGCCACGGCCGCCCAGATTCTCCTGCTGGTGCTCATCATCGATGCCCGGTTCTTCGGCACCGGGCCGGCCGTTGTCGCGTCGCTGTGCGCGGCAGCGGGATTCTCCCGCTACTTCGTGACCCCGTCCGGCTTCACCGTGGGCGATCCGAGCGACCTGGCGGCGCTGGCCGCCTTCATCATCATGGCCGTGGTCGTCGGCGAGCTGGCGTCGAGCGCCGAGCGCCGGGCACGCGAAGCGCAGGCCGGTCGCCAGGAAGTGGCGCGGCTCTACCAGGAGCTGCAGGGCGCGTTCGACCGCGCCAGCGAGGTCGAGGCCGAGCGGCGCAGCGAACAGGTGAAGGCCGCGCTGCTCGACGCGCTCACGCACAACCTGCGAACGCCGCTGACGGCGATCAAGGCATCGGTCACGGCGCTCATCGGCGACGACTCGACCTCGGTCGCGCCGACGCTGTCGCCGGAAGGACAGCGCGAACTGCTCGAGGTCATCGACGAGGAATCGAACCGGCTGAACCGGTTCATCGAAGGCCTCTCGGCGGCCGGCAGCGACGCCGTTCAGCCATTGAACCGCCGCGACGCTGCGCCGCCGGCGACATCGTGCGCATGGGCCTCGCGCGCGCCGAGACGCTGACGCGAGACTACCGCATCGAGGTCGACATGCCCCCGGTCCTCCCGGCGTTGTCCGTCGACGCTGCCTCGATCGTCGAGGTCCTCTACATCCTGCTCGACAACGCGAGCAAGTACGCGCCGCCGGGGTCGACGATTCGCGTCAGCGCGGCCGCGAGCGACACAGCAGTATGTCGGGCTCGCGGTGAGCGACGAAGGGCAGGGCATCCCGCTCGACGCTCGCGAGCGCGTGTTCGAGAAATTCTTCCGGGTACCCGGCCGCGAGTCGCACGATCCGCGGCGCAAAGGCATCGGCCTCGGGTTGCCGATTGCCCGGCGTCTGGTCGAGGCGCAGGGCGGACGAATCTGGATCGACTCGCCGCCTTCCGGCAAGGGCACGCTGGTGCAGCTGTTGCTGCCCGCCGCCCGTGTGCCGGGGACGAGCGCCGACGCCGTACTACCCGCCACGCCAGCGGCGGTCAGCCTGACAGAGCTAGGAGTGTTGTGATGAACATGGCCGTTGAGAAGTCGCGCGTGCTCGTCGTGGACGATGAACCGCAGATTACGCGAGTGCTGAGGACCGTGCTGACCAGCCAGGGATACCAGGTGCGAACCGCGGCGGAGGGCGAGTCGGCGCTGACGAATTTCACGGAGTGGCGGCCGGAGCTGGTGATCACGGACCTGTACATGCCGCGCATGGACGGCGTCGAGCTGTGCCGCCGCATCCGCGCGGTCTCGAACGTGCCGATCATCGTGCTCTCGGTGAAAGGCGAGGAACGGACGAAGGTCGAGGCCCTCGATTCGGGCGCCGACGACTACGTCACGAAGCCGTTCGGCATCGACGAACTGCTGGCGCGCGTGCGCGCCACCATCCGGCGGGCCAACGGTGAAGGCGAGGCGGCATCGCTCGACGCCGGCGATTTCCGCGTGGATCTCGATGCGCGGCGCGTGCACGTGCGCGGATCGGAGGTGCGCCTGACGCCGAAAGAATTCGAGCTGTTCCTCTACATGGCCCGGCACCCGAGCCGCGTGCTGACGCACCGGACGCTGCTCGAGGCGGTCTGGGGCGAAGCCTCGCAGGAACAGCCCGAGTATCTGCGCGTGTTCATGGGACAGCTCCGCAAGAAGCTCGAGCCCGATCCGTCCAACCCGCGGTATCTCGTCACCGAGCCGTGGGTGGGCTACAAGTTCAATCCTCAGGGCTGACCGGGCCGTGGCTCCGCGACGGGGGGCGCGCATCCTCGCGGCGGCGGCCGCCTGCCTGTTCGCTGCCGCGGGCGCCCTCGCGCAGTTCGGCGGCTTCGGCCGCGGCCCGTTCCGCATCCGCCCGAATATTCCCTACGACGGCCGCTTCACGTTCGTGCGCGCGAAATACAACACCGCGCCGGGCGGCTACTGGTACGGCGGGTGGCCCGCGTGGGGCCACGGGTACCCGGTGGCCGAGCAGAACCTCATGCGGATCATGAACGAGCTCAGCTACCTCAACCCCCACACGGACGAGATCAACGCGATCGCGCTCGACGACCCGGAGATCTTCAAGTATCCGGTGGCGTACATCATCGAAGTCGACTGGTGGGCAATCACCGACACCGAGGTCGCCTCACTGCGCGCGTACCTGCAGAAGGGCGGCTTCCTGATCGTGGACGATTTCAAGCCGCGACGGTTTCGCGGCGACTTCGAGGGCTGGGGCGCCGGGTGGGAGGTCTTCGAGGCCGCGATGAAGCGCGTCATGCCCGAGGGCCGCTTCTTCGACATGGACGCCTCACACGGGATCTTTCATGCGTTCTTCGAGATCCCGAGGCTCGACATCATCCCGCAGGCCTACATCAACGGCCGGCCGATCTTCCGCGGGATGTACGAAGACAACGACCCCTCGAGGCGGCTCCAGGTCATCGTCAACTACAACACCGACATCTCACAGTATCTGGGAATGGTCGGGCACGGGCCTCCGGCCGATCGACGACACCAACGAAGCCTACAAGCTGGGCGTGAACTACATCGTCTACGGGCTGACTCACTAGACCGCGGCAACCGCGACGGCGACCGCCTCGGGCTCAGGCTCGTCGCCGACCATCGCGGCCACTTTGCCCTGTGCGACCTCGAGCTGGGCGATGACGGCGGCCTTGTGGATACCGTCGACCCTGGGGCGGCACCCGCGCATCAGCTGCGCGGCGCGGAGCGTGGCAAGCACGACGAATTCGAACGTGCCGAGTCCGGCTGGACGTTGTATCACGTTGACCCTCACGGTAAGGCTTTCGTGAGGGCTCGGGCAGACGGGCCTAAGAGCTCAGAAAAGCGGGACGGTTGAGTATAGGCCCGGTCAGGTTACCGGGGGCGCTTGTGCCGGACGACGCCCAGCGCGCGGGCGCCGCTGATGGCATCCTCGAGGAGGGCGAACTTCACGACGTCGCCGATCTGGAGATCATTGAAGGACACGCCGTCGAGCAGATCGGCCCGATGGAAATAGACCTCGCGATCGTTCGCGAGGCGGATGAAGCCGTGACCCTGGCCAACCATCAGGGTCACGATGCGACCGGTCACCGGCTCACCACTCGGCTCGGTCGGTCGTGGAGGTTTGTTCAAACGCTTCGGCATCTCGCTGCGCGTCGGGCTCCAGACGAATTCCGCGCTCATCTTCGTTGAATGCCGAGGCAGAGCGCGGAGCCCTGCCTCGACGTGGCCGTCGTGCTTACCAACGCGGCTCGCTGCGCCGCCGACGGGAGTCGCCGCCGCCACCAAATCCGCCCCCGCCGCCGCCGCCGGCTTCGGACGCGCTTCGTTGACGTTGAGGCCGCGGCCGCCGAGCTCGTGTCCGTTGAGCGCGGTGATCGCCTGCTGCGCCTCATCGTCGGTCGCCATCTCCACGAACGCGAACCCGCGGGCACGGCCCGTGGCCATATCGCGCATGACCGTGACCCGTTCGACCGTTCCCGATCGGCCGAAGAGTTCCTGAAGCTCCGCTTCGCCGGCCTCGTAAGGAAGGTTTCCTACGTATAGCTTTCGACCCATCACTGCTCCTCCGTCGCAACTGCGACGATTGGCGCCCCAGAGAGGCGGCGCACCTGCCCCCGAACGTCCCGAAACGGAAGTCGGTGGATTTCGTCTCGTGGCTAGGCAGGACGTCAGGAGAAGCGAGTCCGGAATGGCTCGTTACGCTAACAGGCGGCACAGCACGCGGCAAAATTCGACCCACAATGATACCACGGACGCGCGGCCGCATGAACGGCCCCGGGAGTCGCGATAGAATAAACAGTTGATCAGATGATTTCAGTCCACTCCGTATCGATGCGCTTCGGCTCGAAGATCCTGTTCGAGGACGTCTCCGTCGCCTTTTCCCAGGGCCGGCGGTACGGCCTGACGGGGCCCAACGGGGCCGGCAAGTCCACCTTCATGAAGCTGCTGACCGGCGAGATCCCGCCTCAGCGCGGGGAAGTGACCAGGCCCGCGAAGGTCGGCGTCCTCCGCCAGGACCAGTTCGCGTTCGATCGGTACCGGGCGATCGACACCGTGGTCATGGGCAATCACCGGCTGTGGAGCGCACTCGAGGAGCGCGAACGGCTCTACGGACAGGCCACCCTGACCGATCAGGACGGCATGCGTTTGGGCGAGCTCGAAGGCATCGTCGGCGAGGAGGACGGGTACACCGCGGAAAGCGATGCCGCCGTGCTGCTGCAGGGGCTCGATATCGGCCAGGATCTCCACGATCGGCTGATGGGCGAGCTGCAGGGCGGGCAGAAGGTTCGCGTCCTGCTGGCGCAGGCCCTGTTCGGCCATCCGCAGGCGCTGCTGCTCGACGAGCCGACCAACCACCTCGACCTCGACTCGATCCACTGGCTGCGCGAGTTCCTGGTGCGGTATGAAGGCACGTTGATCGTGATTTCGCACGACCGGCATTTCCTGAACGCCGTCTGCACGCACACGGCGGACATCGACTACCAGACGATCATCCAGTACACGGGCGGCTACGACGACATGGTCCTCGCGAAGACGCAGATTCGTTCCCGGATCGAAAGCGACAACGAGCAGCGGGAAAAGAAGATCGCCCAGCTGAACGACTTCATCGCGCGGTTCCATGCCGGCACCCGTGCGAGCCAGGTCACCTCGCGCCGCAAGGAGGTCGAGCGGCTGCAGACGACCGAGCTGGCGCGGTCGAACATTCAGCGGCCGTACATCCGATTCAACATGAATCGTCCCTCGGGGCGCGTGGCCCTGGAGTGCTCGGGCGTCACCAAGGCGCACGGCGGCGCGTCGGTCGTGTCCAACTTCGGCGCGATCGTGAATCGGGGCGAGAAGATCGTGCTCGTCGGCCGCAACGGCCTCGGCAAGACCACCCTGCTGAAGGCGCTGCTCGCGGGTGTCGAGGGCACGGGTGTGCCGGCCGCCGAGATCGACGCCGGCAAGGTGCGCTGGGGACACGAGACGTCCATCGGCTATTTTCCCCAGGATCACACCGGTGCGATTCAGAAGGGCCTGACGGCCGTCGAGTGGCTGCACCAGTTCGATCCGCTCGCCTCGCGCCAGGACATTCACGGTCTGCTGGGGCAGATGCTGTTCAGCGGGGAAGAAGGCCTGAAGCCCACCGAGGCGCTGTCGGGCGGCGAAACCGCGCGAATGTTGTTCTGCCGGATCATGCTCCAGAAGCCGAACGTGCTGATCCTCGACGAGCCGACCAATCACCTCGACCTCGAATCGATCAACGCGCTCAACGTAGCCCTCCAGAAATTCGACGGGACGGTGCTGCTCGTCACCCACGATCAGGACGTCATGGAAGAAGTGGGGACGCGCGTTTGGCACTTCGACCGCGACGGCGCGCACGGCGGCATTCACGACTTCAAGGGAACCTACGAAGAGTTCGCGCCGCTCAGCACCTGACGAAAACCCGCTGCCTCCGGTAATCGCACACTTCGCCCCCTGCATCGGCTACGCTGGTCGGCGGAGCTCCCTCCTGTTTTGATCACTCCGAGGAGATCGGCAATGGCGAACGCAGAGCAGAACCGGCTGGCAGAAGCCCGTTCCGGGGAAACGTCGTGGCGGAAGTGGGGCCCGTACCTGTCGGAGCGGCAGTGGGGAACCGTCCGCGAGGACTACAGCGAAAACGGAGACGCCTGGCACTTCTTTACGCATGATCAGTCGCGTTCCCGGGCGTATCGCTGGGGCGAGGACGGCCTCGGCGGAATCTCGGATGACCAGCAGCAGCTCTGCTTCGCGCTCGCCCTGTGGAACGGGAAAGACGCCATCCTGAAGGAACGGCTGTTCGGACTCACGAACAGCGAGGGGAACCACGGCGAGGACGTCAAGGAATACTACTTCTACCTCGATAGCACCCCGACCCACTCGTACATGAAGTTTCTGTACAAGTATCCGCAGGCCGCCTTTCCCGTACGCCGACCTGGTTGACGTGAACAGCCGGCGCAACCGCCACGAGATGGAGTACGAACTCCTCGACACCGGCGTGTTCGAGGGCGACCGCTATTTCGACGTCGTGGTGGAGTACGCCAAGGGCTCGGCTGAAGACATCCTGATCCGCATCACGGCCACCAACCGCGGGCCGGACGCGGCCGAACTGCACCTGTTGCCGACCCTGTGGTTCCGCAACGACTGGTCGAAATGGATCGCCGACTCGAACCGCGCGGCCGCGAAACCACAGATCCGGCAGATCGAGTCCCCCGCGCGCACGACGGCGGCCGCGGCTGTTCATTCCCTGCTGGGTGAATTCGTTCTGTACTGCGACGGCGACGTGCCGCTGCTGTTCACCGAGAACGAAACCAACCATCAACGGCTCTTCCAGACGCAAAACGAGAGCGCGTACGTGAAGGACGGCATCAACGACTGCGTGGTGCAGGGCAGCCAGGGCGCGGTGAACCCCGCGAAAACAGGCACGAAGGTCGCCGCGCACTGGAAGCTCGAGATCGCCGGCCGGACAGGCCCGGGTGATTCGCCTTCGATTGTCGAAAGCGTCTCCAGACCAGAAAGGCCAGCCGTTCGGCAAGCCGTTCGACGACCTGTTCGCGAGCAGGCTTCGTGAAGCCGATGAATTTTACAAGTCCGTCACGCCGTCATCCGTAACGGAAGACGCAGCCAACGTCATGCGCCAGGCCCTCGCCGGCATGCTGTGGAGCAAGCAGTTCTTCTTTTTCGACGGCGACAACTGGCTGGACGAGCACCAGTCGAACCCGCTCCACACCGGCTATCGGAACGCCCGGAACTCCGAGTGGTTCCACATGCTGAACAAGGACATCATCTCGATGCCCGACAAGTGGGAGTACCCGTGGTACGCCGCATGGGACCTGGCCTTCCACACGCTGCCGCTCTCCATCGTCGATCCCGATTTCGCCAAGGATCAGATGAGCCTGATGCTGCGCGGCTCGTACCTGCACCCCAACGGTCAGATGCCCGCGTACGAATGGAACTTCAGCGACGTCAACCCCCCGGTCCACGCCTTTGCGACCTTGTTCCTTCATCGCATGGATCTGGCCGCACGCGGGGAAGTGGACCTGGACTTCCTGCAGGTCGACCTTCCACAAACTGCTGCTCAATTTCACCTGGTGGGTGAACCGCAAGGATCGGTTCGGCAGGAACGTGTTCGAGGGAGGCTTTCTCGGCCTCGACAACATCGGCGTGTTCGATCGCAGCGCTCCGCTCCCCACCGGCGGCTACCTCGAACAGGCCGACGGCACGGCGTGGATGACGCTCTTCAGCCAGAACATGCTGGAGCTCGCGGTGGAGCTCGCCGCGCACGATCCCACGTACCAGGAGATGGTCTTCAAGTTCGCCGAGCACTTCTACTACATCGCCGCCGCCATGAACCGCTCCGGCTCGGAGGGCATGTGGGATGAAGAGGACGGGTTCTACTACGACCTGCTGCGGCTTCCCGACGGCAGCGCGCAGCGTCTGAAGGTCCGGTCGATGGTCGGACTGCTCCCGCTCTGCGCGACCACGGTGACCGAGAAGTGGCAGCGCGATCGAATCCCGCAGGTGATGGCTCACGTCCACGAACGGATGCGCCGGAACCCGGAGCTGTCGCGCGACGATGCACCCGACGGGGCCGGGGCACCTCGGCGTCGCGGAGCGCGGAATCATGGCGCTGGTGACCCCGGAGCGGCTCCGGCGGATCCTGACGAAGATGCTCGACGAGAGCGAGTTCCTGAGCCCGTACGGCATCCGCGCGCTCTCGAAATTCCACGAGCAGCATCCGTACGTGTTCCTCGTGAACGGCGAGGAACACCGCGTCGATTACCTGCCTGCGGAATCAAACACCGGCATGTTCGGCGGCAACTCGAACTGGCGTGGTCCGATCTGGATGCCCGTCAACGCCGTCCTGATCCGCGGGCTCCTGAACTTCTACCTGTACTACGGCGACAGCTTCACGATCGAATGCCCGACGGGGTCCGGCACGTTCATGAACCTCTTCGAAGTCGCCAGGGAGATCGCCGATCGACTGACGCGGATCTTCCTGCGCGACGCCAACGGTCGCAGGCCGGTCTACGGCGGCACGAAGACGTTCCAGGAGGATGCCCACTGGCGCGACCATGTTCTCTTCTACGAGTACTTCCACGGCGACAACGGGGCGGGGCTCGGCGCAAGTCACCAGACTGGCTGGACGGGCCTCGTGGCGAAGCTGATCACGATCTTCGGTTCCCTCGATGCGAAGCAGTTTCTCGAAGCCGGCAAGCAAGGGGCGTTCGCTCGCGAGGCCTGAGATCACATGAGCCCGCTTTATCCGGCGCTGTATCAGATCAACACGCGCGTCTGGCTGACGGAGTTGTCCCGGTCTCTCGGCCGGCCGGCGACGCTGGACGACATTCCCGACGCTGAACTCGATCGGCTCGCCACGGAGGGCCTCGACTGGATCTGGTTCCTGAGCGTCTGGCAGACGGGCGCGGCGGCGCAGTCGGTGTCGCGCAGCAACCCCGGGTGGCGCAGGGAGTTTCAGGAAACGCTCCCGGACTTGCGCGAGGAAGACATCGCCGGGTCGGGTTTCGCCATTCAGGACTACACCGTGCACCGGGCCCTCGGCGGCGCGGCGGCGCTGGCGCGGGTGCGTCAACGCCTCCGGCAACGCGGGCTGAAGCTGATGCTCGACTTCGTCCCGAATCACATGGCCCCCGATCACCCGTGGATCGACGACCACCCTGAGTATTTCGTGCAGGGCAGCGGGGACGACCTGGCGCGCGCGCCGGCAAATTACTGCCGGGTGGAGACGAAGAACGGCCCGCTGGTGCTCGCCTACGGCCGCGACCCGTACTTCGAAGGCTGGCCTGATACGCTGCAGCTGAACTACGGCAACCCGGAATTGCAGCACGCGATGGTGGGCGAGTTGACACGAATCGCCGGGCAGTGCGACGGCGTGCGGTGCGACATGGCGATGCTGGTGCTGCCCGACGTCTTCGAGAGCACCTGGGGCGATCCGCGCGGAGTTGTTCTGGCCGAAAGCCACCGACGCGGTTCGGCGCCAGTACCCGGCGTTCCAATTCATGGCGGAGGTCTACTGGGACCGCGAATGGTCGATGCAGGAGCAGGGATTCGATTACACCTACGACAAACGGCTGTACGACCGGCTGCGTGAGGGGCACGCACGGCTGGTGCGCGACCACCTGCGCGCTGGACTGGATTACCAGAACAAGATGGCACGCTTCCTCGAAAACCACGACGAGCCGAGAGCGGCAGCCGCGTTTTCCCACGAAGTGCACGAAGCGGCCGCCGTCATCACGTTTCTCTCGCCGGGACTGCGTTTCCTCCACCAAGGTCAATTGGAGGGGCGGACCCGGCGGATTTCGCCCCACCTGGTTCGCGGCCCTCACGAGCCCGTCGACAACCGGATGAAGGACTTTTACGACCGGCTGCTTGCCGTGTTACGTCATCCCGTCGTGCGGGACGGCCGGTGGCAGCTGCTTGATTGTGCGTCTGCCTGGGACGGCAACTGGACCGATGACTGTTTCGTCGTCTTCGCCTGGCACGGCGCGGGGAACGAGCGGCTGATCGTCGCGGTGAACTATGCGCCGAACCAGAGCCAGTGCCGGGTTCGACTGCCGTTCGCCGGCGCGTGCGGCAGGCAGTGGCAATTGACGGATCGGCTGGGCGGCACCACTTACGTCCGGGATGGCGACGAACTATACGGTCGCGGGCTGTACCTGGACGAATCGCCCTGGAGTGCCCGGATTTTCGAGCTGACGAGCGCGTGAGCGGGACGCAATCATTCCGCTCATTGCGTTTCCTTCCACTTCGCGTGCAGATCGCGAACCAGTGCGATCGCGTCATCAGCCGTCTCCACACATCGCGGGATCTGGAGATCTTCGGCGTTGGCAAGCGCCACCCGCGGGTCGAGCATGCTGGCCTGCGCCCAGTCGACGAGGCCCTTCCACATTTTGCCCACCAGGATCAGCGGAACGTCGTCTACGTGCCGGACCTGGAGCAGTTGCCAGACCATGAGTGTCTCGAGGACCGTGCCGATGCCGCCCGGCACGACGACGAACGCATCGGAGGCGATCACGAAATGATGCAGCCGCGTGAAGAACGTCTCGTGCTCGAAAGCCTGCTCGACAAAAGGATTCACGTCCTGTTCAAACGGCAGGTCCACGCGGATGCCCATCGACCCCGTCGTCGTGCCCGCCAGGCTCGCGCCCTCGTTGGCCGCCTGCATCAATCCCGGTCCGCCTCCGGTGACGATGTCGCAGCCCATTGCCGAGAACGCCGCTGCGACCCGTTTCACTTCGTCATAGACGAACGAACCGGGCTGGGCGCGCGCCGAACCGAAAATCGCCACGCGATAGCGCTCCCGCCGCGACGGCCGGAGCCGCGTGAGCGTGTTCACGGCCTTCCACAGGTCGAGAACGGCCGTTCCCACGACCTCTTTGACCGCTTCCTCGTCTGACAGGCTGACGTGGCGGTTCCGCTGCGATCCGTGCGTGTCGTGTGTCGGCATCGTGCTCCCTGCTGTTCAGACGGCCGTCGTGTCGAGCGCGGCGGCCGACGTCGACGTCAGCCGCTGGCGTTCGTGTGCGGCCAGCAGGCGCAGCTGGTCGCGCGTTTCGAGGAGCGTGGTGGCGACGTGATTGGCTCCTGCCTCCATTAAAGTCGTGCGATCGTCGCCCGCCAGTTCAGCCGCCGCCCACCGACCCACGAGAATCGTCACGTCCGGCAGAGCGGCGCGGAGTTTCCGCACCAGGTAACGCGTCTTCGACGGAGGGCTCGGCGGCAGATCGGCGATGCAGACGAGGTGTCCCTCGGACCGCTGCACGAGATCGACGATTTCCGACGAGAGCAGCCGCGCCGACGGGACATTCAGCCGGATCGCGTCGGCGTCGACGAGCTGCGCCAGCATCTGCAGCGCGATCACATCAGGTTCGCCGTTCGCCGGGGCGGCCACCACCTGCACCGGTACAAGTGGGAGCGCGTCGGACGGCAACGCGGTCGCATTCGGCTCGGAGAGCGATGCTGGTCGCAACGTTCGCTGCAGCTCCGCGACGTCATGCACCAGCTCGCGGGTTTGCTCGGCGACCGCCCGCTCTTCTTCGTCCGACAGCCGTCCCTCGAGTCGATCGCGCTCGGCATAGTTCAACGCCGGCACCATCAGCGCGTCGTATACGGATTCCATCGGCTGGCTGGCGAGGTGCCGGTGGACGATCTCGGACGCTTCGCTTTGATCCCGCGCCAGCAGGCGCTGGTAATAACTGACGTCGGGCGAGAGCGCCGGCGAGTCGGCCATCAGCGTCGACAGGAAGTCGAGGCCCGGCACGTGTTTGCCGAGCACGACCAGACAGACCGTCAGCGGCGTCGCCAGCAGCAGGCCCATCGATCCCCAGAGCCAGGTCCACGCCGCTACTGCCACCAGCAGCGCGACCTGCGACACGCCCGCCGCGCCCGCGTACAGAACGGTCTCGAGTACGAGGTTCGTGAACAGCTCCAAGGCGACGAACAGGCCCACTACCGAGAGCGGCCGCGTCCAGCCGGGCAGCGCGGCGAGGCTGACCAGGATCGGCCCGATGGCAGCGCCGATCGGGCCCAGATAAGGGACGAACCGCAGCGCGGCCCCGAGCGCGGCCCAGAGCAGCGGATACGGCACGCCGATCCACCACAGCCCTGCGCCGACGGCGAGGCCGTAGATCGTGTTCACCAGCGTCTGCATCATGAGCTGACGACTGACGCGGCTGGCCGCCTCGTCGAACGCCTTCGTCGTCACCGCGAGATGACCGCTCCCGACGAGGCCGATGACGCGGCCCCGGAGTTCTTCCCGCTCGAGCAGGATGAAGATCACCAGCGTCAGCACGAATCCGGCTGTCGACAACGGTCCGAGCGCGGGCCCGAGCCACGACGGGAAGTCGGTCAGGCTCGTGACCTTCTTCGACTCCACAACCACGGGCTGGCGCGCGTTGCCGCTCGGCGTCTCGGGCTCGGTGAGCTGGTTCTGAATCTCTTTGACGGTTTGCTGAACCTGTTCGACCGATCCCCCGTGGCTGGCGCCGCGGATGTCGGCAATCTTCTGCTGGATGTTGACGCGATATTGCGGAAGGCTGCCGGCGAACCTCGAGAGCTGCAGCGTCACGGCCCATGCGCCGAGGCCGAGAATCGTGAACACGAGGGCCACCACGACGAGAACGGCCGGAACCCGTCCAATCCATCGCTGAAGCACGATCACCGGGGGTGTGAGCACGAACGTGATCAGCAGGGCGAGCGCAATCGGCACGAGCACAGCCTGCGCCCAGTACAGCACCGCGACGACGAGCACACACGCGGCGAACCGCAGCAACCTCACGAACGTTCGATCGAGTCTTTCCAAGGTGCCTGTCTCCCGACATCACATCCGCGCAAGACTCATCGACGCTGCGCGCTACCTCGCCATTCTACGTGCGAATGCGTCGTGTCGTTCCGACGGCGGCGGTGGCCGATCACCACCGTCGAGCTGGCAGGCGTGGATCGCGCCGACATGCTGGAGACATTCTGGAATGGCGATCGCAGGAACACGACGCGATGCAGTGGAAGGGGATTGATGGAGCGGGCTACGGGGATCGAACCCGTCTGACTGGCTTGGGAAGCCAGGACATTACCACTATGCTAAGCCCGCGCGTGATGTCCGGCTGCAGCCGGACGCGTGCGATTACCGCTGTGCGGCCACCATTTTAGCTCACCCGCGAATCAGCGCCAGCACCTCGTCGCGCCTCGTCCCCATCGTCTCGGGCGTCCTGGCTTCGAGATTCAGCCGCAGCAACGGCTCGGTGTTCGACGGCCGCACGTTGAAGTGCCAGTCGGCGTACTCGACCGACAAGCCGTCGAGCAGTGGCCTGCGCGCCGTCCTGCATAGCGCGCCGCGATGCGGTCGAGCGTCGCCGGCACGGCGTCCATCCCGGCGAGCTTCGTGTTGATCTCGCCGGAGATGAAGTATCGCTCGCGAAGCGGCGCGAGCAACTGGTCCAGGCTCTGGCCCTTCTTCGACATCAGCTCGAGCATCAGCAGCGCCGGGATGAAGCCGTTGTCGCAGAAGTAGTTGTCCCGGAAGTAGTAGTGTCCCGTGACCTCGCCGCCGAACACGCTGTTGCTCTCCCGCATCCGCTGCTTGATGAACGCGTGGCCGACGCGGTTCATCAGCGCCGTGCCGCCGTATCGGGCGACGGTGTCGCGAACGGCGTGGCTGGCGCGCAAATCGTACACGACCGACGCGCCCGGATGACGGAGCAGGAAGGCCTCGGCGAGCAGCGCGGTGACGAAATCGCCGGACACGAACTCGCCCGACCCGTCGATGAAGAAGCAGCGATCGGCGTCGCCATCCCACGCGATGCCGATGTCGGCCTTCTGTTCGATGACCGCCTCGACGATGTCGCGGCGGTTTTCCTCGATCAGCGGGTTCGACTCGTGGTTCGGGAAGCGGCCGTCGATCTCGAAGCACAAGCTGGTGGTTCTGCAGGGGAGCCGCTCGAACAACTTCGGCGCGACCAGCCCGCCCATGCCGCTGCCGGCGTCGAGCACGACGTTGAACGGTTTGACGAGCGACGGATCGATGAACGACATCACGTGGTCGACGTACCGATCGAGGCGTCGGCCTTCGTGACCTGCCCGCGGCGCGCGGCCGGCGCCGGCACGCGGTTGCCGGCGATCATGTCGCGGATGTCGGAGATGCCGGCGTCGCCGCTCAGGGGCCGCGCCTCTTTCTCGACCATCTTCAGGCCGTTGTACTGCTTCGGGTTGTGAGACGCCGTGATCTCCACGCCGCCGTCGTGCCCGTCGGCGGCGACGGCGAAGTAGAGCATGTCCGTCGGAATCATCCCGTAGTCGACGACGTCGGCGCCCTGGGCGGTCGCACCGTCGATGAAGGCCGCGGCGAGGGCCGGCGAGGACAGGCGCATGTCGCGCCCGACGGCGATGCGCTTCGCCCCGAGATATGCGACGAAACCCGAGCCGATGGCCCGAGCGGCGTCCTCGTTGACTTCGCCGGGGTACACCCCGCGCACGTCGTACGCCTTGAAGATCGACGGGTTGATCATCACGTTACAACCGGCTGTAGTCGGTGATCTGGGATTTGTCGCCGAGCACGATGTTCGCGACGGTCGCGTTCCGCCCGACATGGCAGTGGCGACCGAGGATCGACTGGCGGACGACGGCCTCCTGGCCGATGCGCGTGTCGGCCCAGACGATCGACCGCTCGACCGTGGCGTGCTCCTCGACGTGACAGTGCCGGCCCGACGACGCTGTACGGGCCGATCAGGGCGCCCGCCTTGATGACGGTGTCCGCGTCGATGAAGCACGGGCCTTCGAGCCGCGCGCCCGTTTCGACCCGCGCCGTCGGCGCGACGCAGATGCCGCTGTTGGTACCGGCAAACGGCGCGGCCTGATACCGGCCGTCCATGATGTCGTGGTGCACCTGGACGTACTTCTCCGGCGTGCCGATGTCGATCCAGTAGCCGCGGTAGACGTACGCGACGAACGTCTCGCCCCGCTCGATCAGCGAAGGGAAATAGCTCCGCTCGATCGACCACGGCGTGTCCGCCGGAATCCGGTCGAAGGTGTCCGGCTCGAGGATGTAGATGCCGGCGTTGATCGTGTCGCAGGTGATCTGATCTTCCTCGGGCTTCTCGAGAAACCGCCGGATGTTCGAGTCCGCGTCGGTCTCGACCAGCCCGTACGCGCGGGGGTTGTCGACCGGAGTCAGCACGATGGTGGCCTTGGCGCGGCGTTCGCCGGTGCAGGGCGATCACGGCCCCGAGGTCTACCTGCGTCAGGACGTCGCCGTTGAACACGACGACCGATTCGCGCAGCGACTCGCCGGCGTAGCGGACCGCGCCGGCGGTGCCGAGCGGTGCCGGCTCGACGACGTACTTCAGGCCGAGCCCGGTGTCGCCGCCGTCGCCGAAAATTTCCTCGATCCGGCGGGGCTGATAGTTGAGGCTGAGGATGACCTCGTCGATTTCGGGCACCTGTTTCAGCAGGTCGAGCTGAAACTGCAGAAAGGGCCGATCGAAGATCGGGACAATCGGTTTGGGCGTGTGAATCGTGAGCGGCCGAAGCCGGGTGCCCTTACCCCCGGCGAGGAGAATCGCCTTCATGTCAGCCACCGATGATATCATCTGCCGTAGCGCGGCCGATGAACCTTCCCAATTCGCTGACGCTGACGCGCATCTGCCTGGCGCCACTCCTCGTCGTGGTGCTGCTGACGAATTTCGAGGGCCGGACGATCCTCGGCGTGCCGCACGAGATCGTCGGCGCGTTCATCTTCGCCGTCGCCTCGGTCACCGACTGGCTGGACGGTTACCTGGCTCGCCGCCGCAAGCAGATTACGGCTTTTGGGCAGGTGATCGACCCTTCTGCCGACAAACTGCTCACCTGCGCCGCCCTTATCTCGCTCGTCCGCATGGAATACGCCTCGGCGCTGCTGGTGACGGTGATCATCGGGCGGGAATTCGCCGTCACGGCGCTGCGGCAGCTGGCCTACGCGCGCGGCGTCGCGATGCCCGCCTCGCGGCTCGGCAAGCTCAAGATGGTCGCGCAGGTGGTGGCCATCATGGCGCTGATCCTCGCCCACGGCAAAGATGGCCCGCGCCGGCCGCTGTACTCTTATCGGGCAAGCCAGCCTCTGGGTGGTCGTGCTGACCGCCCTGGTGTCCGCCGCGGACTACTTCCGCCGCTTCAACGACATCCTCACGCCCAGGGTGGCCAGCTTCTCAGCCGGCCGCGATCAGCAGTCGGACCGCAAGGCCGGCTAAACGACATCACTACGTACAACGCAGAGCACGCGGAGCACGCAGAGATTTCCTTTGCCGAACTATCTCTGTGTGCCCTGTGTGCTCGTGTTGTACCTCGTTCTACTTACGAGGGACAGCGAGATCGCCGCTGAACACGGCGTCACGCGCGCGGTTGATGCGGATGAGCGCCATCGTCGGCCCGACGGACACGACAGTGGCTTCGCCGATCGAGCTGAGCGGCGTGCCGGGTGCCTTGAGGTCGCGGTAGATGGCGTAATGCCCGCCGACGGCCACATCCTGGTTCATGCCGCGCTCGATCAACATGAAATCGCCCGCACCGCTGCTGCGCCGTTCTTCAGAGCCGTACAGCACCTTGCTGATGGACGTGAAATCGGGTTCCCGCGTGGTGTCCACGGCCGTAATGTCGCCCGGCAGGCAGTTCGGGCATCTGGAACGGCTCCAGGAAGTCGCCGACCAGGATGTCGCCGCAGGCGTGGTCCACGCTGGCGATCGTCGTGGTCGCGTTCACCGCGACGACGCGCAGCCAGCCGATTGTCGTGACCTGGTGGGGCAGCTTGTCGCTGTACGTCTCCGCGTGCGCGGGCCACACGGCGGACGAAGTATTCCTGCCCGAGCACCATGCCGCGGTCCGTGCCGCCGCTGATGACCAGCACCTCGGGCGTGCCGAACACGTTGCGGTTCACGGAATCCTGCGAGCCGATGATTCGCGATGCCTCCGCCGGGACGCTGCGCGATGACGGGCGGCGGGGCGCAGGCCACCGCGATCTGAACGGGCGTGAGCTTGTCGGCAGTCTGCGCGGTCGCGCCAGACGCGGCGAGCGCGCAGGCGGCGGCCAGTACAACAACACGGTGCGAAGCCATCGTTCCTCCTAAGACTTGTTGGCTGCCTGGGCCTTCAGTTCGGCTGATCCGTTTCTGGGCGTCCTGCAGGTGCTCGCTTTTGTCGAATTCGTTCACGAGCTTTTCGTAATAGGGGAGCGCTTGGGCGCTCGACGCTGGGTCTTCACGTAGGACTCGGCGAGGTAGAAGTAGACCGAATCGCGGTTGGAAAACTCGGGGTCGCTCTTGAGGAGCGACGAAAAGCGATCGATCGAGCCCGGATACCATCGCTGCCGGTAGTAGAACAGCCCGACCTGGTAGTCGGACTCGCCGAGCCGATCCATGGCCTCGCGCAGCTTGATCTTCACATCCGGCAGCAGCGGGCTGTTCGGATACCGCGCGATGAAGGTCCGGTATTCACGAATCGCGTCGCGCGTCTCGCTCTGATCGCGCTGCGGCGCGCGCATCTGCCGCGCGTGCGACGAGCGCGAGCTTGTACTGCGCGTAGTCGGCGCGGTGGTTCGTCGGGTAGAACGACAGGAACTCGCGGAACTCGTTGATCGCGAGCACCAGGTTTTCCGAGCCGCCCTCGTTCGAGATACGTATCGCCGACGCCGAGCTTGGCGTCCGGGCGATATGGGCTCTGCGTGTAGGTTTCGACGACCTGCTTGAAATATTCGCGCGCGGCGACCCAGCGCTTGGCTTCGAGCGCCTCGTTGCCCTTGTCGAACAGGAACTTGTCGGGTTCCGAGGTGCCGGTCGGCACGGCGCCCCTGGTCGACTGCGCGCACGCGAACGAGGCGCCAAGCGCCACCGCGAGCAACGCCAGACGCCACGACCGATCGATACGAGTCAGCTTCTTCACAACACTCCGGACAGCCATTTGTATTCGGCGGCGATTCCCTCTTCGAGCCCGACCGTGGGTTCGAACCCGAGGTCGGCCTGCGCGAGCGACGTGTCGGCGTAGGTGTGCCGCATGTCGCCCTTCTGCGCCGGATCCACCGTGAGCTGCGGCGCACGGCCGGACACGCGACCGATCATCTCGAACACCTGATTGATCGAGACGCGCGATCCACCTCCGATATTGTACACGCGGCCGGGGACGCCTCGAACGGCCGCGGCCGCCGTCGCCGCCACCGCATCGTGCACATACGTGAAGTCGCGTGTCTGCTCGCCGTCGCCGTACACCGTAATTGCGTCGCCGCGCGCCGTAGCGCGCAGGAACTTGTGGAAGCCCATGTCGGGACGCTGACGCGGTCCGTACACGGTGAAATAGCGCAGCGACACCGTCGGCACGCCGTAGTTCGCGTGATAGAGATAGCAGAGTTGCTCGCCGGCGAGCTTCGTCACTCCGTAGGGCGAGACCGGCTGAGGCAGCGCGTCCTCGCGCATCGGCATCGCCACGTTGTCGCCGTACACCGACGAGCTCGAGGCGTACACGATGCGCTCGAGCGTCGGCACCCGGCAGGCGGCTTCCAGCAGAACCTGCGTCGCCTCGATGTTGTTGACCGTGTAGATCGAGAAGTCCGCGCCCCAGCTCTTCCGGACCCCGGCCTGCGCCGCCAGGTGGAACACGTGCGTGCGATCAGCCAGCAACGCCGCGAGATCAGCCTCGCGAATCGCCGACTCGACGAAGCGGAAGCGCGGCTGGCCGGCGAGGCCGGTGAGGTTCCGTTCCTTGACGGCCGCGGGTAGTAGTCGGTGAAGCAGTCGAGCCCGACGACGTCTGCGCCGTCGGCAATGCAGTCGCTCCGCGAGGGTCGATCCGATGAAACCGGCGACGCCGGTCACGAGTGCCTTCATGTAAAGAGATCCTTGACGCGAGTCGGCAGCCGGCACGGCCGGCCGCTTCGATCGATAGACGCGTGAACGGTCTGCCCGGTGGCCACCGTCTGGCTGTCGAGCGGCCTGACAACCTCGTACGCGAACGCCACACGCACCGGCGACACCAGCGTTCCGGTGGTCCGAATCTCGAGATCGTCGTCGTAGCGGACCGGCTGCCTGTACTCGCAGTGCGCTTCGATGACCGGCAGCGAGAACCCCCCGGCTTCCATCTCGCGGTACGTGACGCCCGTGCCGCGCAACAGATCCGTGCGCCCGACCTCGAACCACACGAAGTAGTTCGAGTGATAGACGACGCCCATCTGGTCGGTTTCCGCGTAGCGCACGCGCACCCGCGAGACAGACGAATGGGCGGTCAACGGCCAACCGGGGAGGTGAGCGCCGCCGTGGCCGCGGCTCGCAGTTCCCGCGCGGCGCGCTCGGGATCGGGTGAGTTGAAGACAGCCGCGCCGGCGACGATCATCCGGGCGCCCGCCGATACGACCCGGGCGACATTACCCAGGTCCACGCCGCCGTCGATCTCGATCGGCGCCGGATTCCCCGCACGATCGAGCAGCGCGCGCACCTCTCTCACCTTGGACTCGCTCCGCGGGATGAAAGTCTGGCCGCCGAACCCGGGGTTGACCGACATGACGAGGACGAAATCCACGTCCCCGGCGATGTCGTGGAGAACCGCGGCGGGCGTTGACGGGTTCAGGACGACGCCGGCTTTGACGCCGAGCGCCTTGATGGCGTGCACCGTCCGATGCAGGTGCGGCAGCACTTCGACGTGAACCGACATGTACGAGGCGCCGGCCCTGGCGAACGCTTCGATGTAGCGATCGGGGTCGCTGATCATCAGGTGCACGTCGAGCGGCACCTTGGCGACGCGCTTGAGCGACGCCACGACAGGCGGGCCGATCGTGATGTTCGGCACGAAGTGTCCGTCCATGACGTCGACGTGGATCAGATCGGCGCCGCCCCGTTCGACGGCAGCGACCGCGTCGCCAAGGGCCGCGAAATCCGCGGACAGAATGGAAGGCGCGAGGAGGACGGTCACCGGCTCACCTCGAGGGAAATCGGCTCGCCGGGCGCGATCTGGAATCCGGCCGGCGGGTTCTGGCGCAGCACGATCCCCGCAGGGATGCCGGGATACGGGTTCGAGCCCACGACGGCCATGCGGAAGCCGCGCTGCCGGAGGGCTTCGGCGGCCCGATCGCCGTTCACGCCGATCAGATCGGGCATCACGTAGGTTGCGCCGCGATCGCTGCGGTTCACGAGCAGCGCGACCGACGCCCCGGGACTCTTTGCCGGCGGCTCCTGGGCCACGACGACATCCGCCGGGAAGTCCTGCGATCGGATCTCCGACAGGGCGGTCAGGCCGAAGCCATTCTGCGTCAGCCGGAGCTGCGCCGTGCGCTCGGACTCGCCGGTGACGCCGGGGACATTGGTCGCCCGCGGCCCCGTGCTCAGCCACACCCTGACGGTTCGCTGACGACGTGCGGTCGAGCCTGCGGCGGGTTCCTGCGCCAGAACGCGGCCGGCGGGAATCTTCGGATCGGTCCGCTTCGCGTCGTCCACTTTCACGGCGAGCCCGAGGTCGGACGCGGCGCTGGTGGCTTCGTTCGCGGTCCGGTTGGTGAAGTCGGGAACCAATACCTCGCTCGCGCGCAGCGCCACGCGCATGGAGACCGCTGCAGACACGACGTAAGTGGCGACGAGCGCGCCGGCGAGCACCAGCAGCTTGCCTGCGCTCCACACGCGCCTTGTGAGGGCCATCGATCTTAAATCGTACTACAGGTCAGACGGCGTCCGCGCCCTCCGACCGCTCAAGGACGGCACCGAAAAACGCTTCGAGGCCGTGACGATGGGGAAGGGTCCGAAGCCAGCCACGCGCGTCCACCACATCCGCCGGGACCCGCGCAATCGTCCGGGCATCCACCCGCGAGAAGGCATCAGTCGCGGCGAGGAAGGCATCGACGACGTGCTCGTTCTCCTCGGGCTCGCTCGAACAGGTCGCGTAAACGAGACGCCCGCGCGGTGCGACGCAGGCCGCGGCATGTTCCAGCATGCGGCGCTGAGCCGCCGCGAGGGCGGCGAAATCCTCATCGCGCCGCCGCCAGCGGATATCGGGGTCGCGCCGCAGCGTGCCCAGCCCCGAGCACGGCGCATCGAGCAGCACCCGCGAAAACCGGCCCGAGAAGGGAAGGTCGCCGGTGGCATCCGCCTGGACGATGCGAACCATCCTCGCGCCGCTTTCGGCAACCGTGCGTTCGAGCAGTTCGATGCGCTTCTGGCGGACGTCGCAGGCGACGATCAGTCCGATGTCGCCCATGGCGGCCGCCATCGCGGTCGTCTTTCCGCCAGGCGACGCGCAGCAATCAAGGATGCGATCGCCCGGGCGCGCGTCGACGAGCAGGGACACGAGCTGAGACGCCTCGTCCTGAACGGCGAACAAACCGGGTTCCATCACGCCTGGCGCCCGGCCCAGGGGCTGGCCGGCCTCGACGATGAGCGCATCGAGCGCGAAATGGCCAGGCGCGACCTGGATATCCTGCGCCTCGAGGCGATCCGCCAGCGCCTGCGGGGTGATTTTGAGCCGGTTCGCGCGAAGCGTCAGGCGGGCCTGGGTGTTGTTGAACTGCAGCCAGCGTTCGGTGTCGGCGAATCCGAAGCGATCCAGCCAGCGCGACACCAGCCAGCGCGGATGCGAAAGCGTGATTGAGAGGTAGTCGAGCGCCGCCGCGCGATCGCTCGCGTCCGCCGGGCGGGCGGGAAGCGGCAGCGCGGCCCGCTTTCGTGAAAGCGATCGAAGCACCGCGTTGACGAAGCCCGAGGCACTCCGTTTCTTCGCCTTGCGCGTCAGTTCGACCGCATCGTCCACGACGGCCGAGGCCGGCACACGCGTGAGATGAAGCAGTTGGTACGCGCTGAGCCGCAGGATGGCCACGATTTCCGGATCGAGCCGCTCGATCGGCCGTGACGCCGCCGCCTCGATCAGGTAGTCGAGCGAGGCACGCCAGCGCTCGACACCCGTCGCGATCTCGGCCGCCAGCGCCTTGTCGCGATCGTCGTCCAGTATGCCGCGCGATCGAGCGATTGCCGCCGGCAGGTCGGCGCGCCCGGCGGCCACGGCACGCACGATGTCGAACGCCGCAACCCGAGCCCGGGCGATCATGCCGGCGTGCGAAACCGTGCGCCCTGGCGCACTTCGGCATGCCCCGCCAGGAACTCGCGAGCCGGCATCGGCCGCTTGCCTTCAGCCTGGAGCTCCAGGAGGGTCAGGACGCCGGCGCCGGTGGCGACGCGAAGGCGATCCCCGCTTGCGTCCAGTACGGTTCCAGGCTCGCTGCCAGCGGCGTCGGCCAACGGCGTCGAGCGAAGCAGAATCAACCGTTTGTCGCCGAGGAACGTGAACCCGTGCGGCCACGGATGAAGGCCGCGAATCTGGTTGTGTATCTGATCGGCGGAGAGTGTCCAGTCGATCACACCGTCGTCCTTCGCCAACCGGTGGGCGTAGGTTGCATCCGCGGCGTTCTGGGGCACTTCCTCGACCCGTCCCTCGATGAGGCGATCGACGGTCCCGATGCAAAGGGCGGCACCAATGCGCGCGAGGTCGCGTTCGACGTCCTCGCTGGTCTCGTCCGGGCCGATCGGGCGATGCGCCGTCGCCAGCATCGGGCCGGCATCGAGCGCTCTGACGACCCGCATGATTGTGATGCCGGTTTCACGATCGCCGGCGATGATCGCGCGATGAACAGGCGCGGCGCCCCTGTAGCGCGGCAGCAGCGACGCGTGAACGTTCAGCATCCCGAAGCGCGGCAGCGAGAGAACCGCCTCCGTGAGGATGTTTCCGTAGGCCACCACGACGCCCAGATCCGCTTTCATCGCCGCCAGCGCCGCGACGAACGCAGGGTCCTTCATCGAGTCGGGCTGCAGAACCGTCACGCCTGCGGCCGTCGCCGACGCCTTGACCGGCGAGTGCGTTGTCTTCTGGCCGCGTCCTCGCGGGCGGTCGGGCTGGGTGACGACAGCGACGATGGCATGTCGCGAGGCCAGCAGCGCCTCGAGGCTGGGCACGGCGAAGGCGGGCGTCCCGAAGAAGACGATCCGCAGAGGCGCGCGATCTACCATTTGCCCGCGCGTGTCAGCTTGCGGATCCGCCGGACGATCATGTCGCGTTTGATGCCGCGCAAGTGGTCGATGAACAGCCTGCCGTCGAGGTGATCCATTTCGTGCTGGAACGCGCGCGCCAGCAGTTCATGCCCGTCCCGCACCTGTTCGGCGCCGCTCCGATTCAAACCCTTGACGACGGCGTGCAGCGGCCGGACGACCGTCGCGTTGAAGCCCGGTACGCTCAGGCAGCCCTCTTCTTCGAGCTGCATTCCTTCGCGCGACACGAATTCGGGGTTCACCATCGTGATGAGCGCTGCCGGATCGCGTCCCATGGAGGGGTCTACCACGAAGATGCGCAGCGGAACGCCAACCTGCGGCGCCGCCAGGCCCACGCCGGGCGCCGCGTACATCGTCTCGATCATGTCGTCGATGAGCCGATCCACGTCCGGTGTGATCGTCTCGACCCGCCGGGCAGGTTCGAGGAGCACGCTGTCGCCATATTTGAGAATGGGGAGGATCACGGTGTCAGAACGAGATCACAACGTACAACACAGAGCACTCAGAGCACGCAGAGGTCAACCAACCACGACGTCATGAACGATACGCCTGATCCCGTCTCGCGAAAGCCAGGCGACGTTGAAGTTGAAAAGCAGGCCGACCGGGCATCTGGCGAAGCGCAGATACGAGTGCAACTGGGCGAAATGAACGCGATCCAGCTTCTCGATTGACTTGATCTCGACGATGACTGAGCCTTCGACAAGAAGGTCCAATCTATAGCCGCAGTCCATGAGCTGACCCTTGTACGTGAGTGGCAGCAGCTTCTGGCGCTCGATCACGCAGGTCGCGGCGCAATAGCTCGAACGTCAGGCATGCTTCGTACGCGTTCTCCAGCATTCCCGGCCCCAATTCTCGATGCACCTCGATTGCCGCGCCGATAATTGTTTGTGTCAGGGCATTCAAGGGATGCTGCACGCATAATTCGCCATGCAATTCCCGTGGCAACCATGCCGGATGCGCGTTTCGGAAGAAGAAGGGCCGTTCGGCCTCTGCGGATTGCAGATTCTTCACTCTGCGTGCTCTGTGTGCTCCGTGTTTTATGTCGTGATCGGCTTGGCGAACCTGGCCGCCGTTCGCTCACGCGTCGCCTGCCAGTTGGCCTGCAGTTCCTCGATCGAATCGCCGCCGAATTTCTCCAGCAGCGCGTCCGCCAGCACAAAGGCGACCATGGCCTCCGCCACGACGGCCGCCGCCGGAACCGCGCACACGTCGCTGCGCTCGATCGCCGCAGGGCTCTCGGCCATCGTCGTCAGATCGACCGAGCGGAGAGGCTTCATCAGGGTCGCGATCGGCTTCATGTAGATCGAAACCCGCAGATCCTCGCCGTTGGTGACGCCCCCTTCGAGTCCGCCGGCGTTGTTGGTCGGCCGCGTCACGTTGACGCCGCCCGGCGGCGGCGCTCCGGCGTGCGGGAGGATCTCGTCGTGCACCCGCGAACCCGGCAGAACGGCGGCCGTCGGACCGCGGCCGATACCGACGGCCTTGATGGCAGGAATCGACATGAGGCGCCTGCGCCAGCAGGCCGTCGAGCTTCCGGTCCCACTGGACGTAGCTGCCGAGTCCCGGCGGCACGCCACGCGCGATGACCTCGAAGCCGCCGCCCATGGTGTCCCCGGCGTCGCGGGCGCGATCGATGGCCGCAATCATCTCGAGCTCGAGCGCGGAGTCGGCGCAGTGGAGCGGCGCGTCCGGGCCGATATCGCGCGCCTGCTCGAAGGTGACGCTCAGCGGGTCGGCGAGTGAGATGGGCCCAATCGCGAACACATGGCTGACGATGCGCGCGCCGACGGCAGCAAGCAGCTGCCGTGCGAGCGAACCGACGGCCACGCGGGCAGCCGTTTCGCGGGCACTGGCGCGTTCGAGCACGTTCCGGATGTCGTCGTGCCCATATTTCACGACGCCCGCCAGATCGGCGTGGCCGGGCCGCGGCCGCGTGACCGCCGGCCGCTCCGCGCCCGTGGCGCCTTCCGGCTGCGCGGGCTCGACGTGCATCGTTTTCTGCCAGTTCTCCCAGTCCTTGTTGAGGATCATCAGCGCGATGGGCGCGCCGGTGGTCACGCCGTGCCGGACGCCGCTCAGGCTTCAGCCCTGTCGGACTCGATGGCCATACGCCGTCCACGGCCGTAGCCGCCCTGCCGCCGCCGGAGTTCCGCGGTGACCGCGTCGAAATCGAGCGTCAGGCCGGCCGGCATGCCGTCGAGGATCGCGACGAGCGCTTTGCCGTGCGACTCGCCGGCAGTGAGAAATCGCAGCATCGAAGCGTCATTCTAACCGAAAAAATTGCGAGGCTCGGACGCACGGCCGGTTCGCCGCGGCAACGGTTGCTGAACAACTCGCGCGATTTCACTCGGAACGCAGCCGGGCGGTGATCTTGCACAGGCCCTCGCCATGTGCCAAGCGTGCGCGCGATGCCAATGACGCTGGTGGCCGATCGCTTCGTCGAAACGCCCGGTGGGCGCGTCATCGATCTGGCGACGGGAGCGGACGTCGTGCTGACGATGTCGTCGGCTGGCGGACCGACCGATCAACTGCGCTGGGCCGCGCGGTGCGACTGGTTTCAGCGGCTGTTTCAGCCAGCGCTCGCGCGCCTGCTCGACTACGGCCCCATTGGCGAAACGCGGCGCTTCGAAGCCTGGCAGTGCGGCTTGTCCCAATCTGGCGGCTCGGCGAAGGACGCGAGCCGCACGGCGTGCAGTGCGGCGGCGTTTCTGCGGGCCTGCGGCCTGACGGCGTCCGAGAACGGCGCGGCCATGCGCGTCGCTGACACCGCCGACCGAGATTCGCCGGCGCGCCTTGTCGCGATTCCCGGCGCCGAGGATGGCTACCCCTGCGAAGCGCCCGTGTCGCTGGAGCGCGGGTTTCCGCTCGAGAACTGCGGGATCGTCTGCGTCGAGCGCCGGGCGGTTGCGGCTGCGGCGGAGCTCTTCGAAGTGCACGGCGCGGTGCCGCTGCAGGCGCAGGTGCTGTGCCTGTGGGGACCGGAGGGCTCGGGAAAAACAACGGCACTGCTGGATCTCGCCAGGATCGCGCGCCGGAACGGCTTCGTGCCGATCAGCGCGCGGCTCCTCGGATCGCCCCTTGGCGCGGTCTGCACGGGCCGCGCCGCGTTCCTCATCGATGACGACGGGGCGACGTGGCGCCGCGGACTTGTCGACGCGGCGATTCGCTCGCCGCAGGCGCATGTCGTCGTGTTCACCTCGTGCGAAGATCCGCCCGGCACACCGGGCGCGGGGTTGGTCCGGCTGGCGTCGGCCACGCTGGCCGCGGCGGTCCGGCCTGCGCACCTGGCCTTCGACGGTCGCGTTCGCAGGGCTGCGGAGCGCGCTGACGGCTTGCCGGGGCGATTCCTGCGGCAGCTCCTGAACTCCGGATACCAGCCAGACAGACAGCGCATGGCGGCTCGGCTTACCGCTGCTGAACGAGCGCCGTTGTACGGCGTGGACGAACATGAGCCGGCCGCCTCGGTGCCTGCTGCCGCTTCGGCCAAGCTGGCCCAGTCGCGAAGAGCTGACCACGCTGCGTCAGCGGGCAGCGTCCGGGGCGACGCTGCTTGCAGCCGGCCGGCATGCGCCTGGCGATCGCGAGCTCCGCCGCGCGATGACGGGGCTGGCGCGACGCGGCGACTGGACGGCCGCACACGACGCCGCGCTGGCGCTCGCGGCCTCGCTCCTCAGGCGCGGCCGCCCGCGCGACGCAAAGGCGGTGCTCGATGCGTCGGGGACGTCCTGCCACCGAGCCTCCCACGACGACCCGTCGATCGCGCTGGCGATGCTGGTTGGGGTGGCCTGGACGGATTTGGGCCGTCTGGACGAGGCGGAGCGCGTGCTGTCGGCTGCGGCGGCGGCCGGTACGGCGGCGGACGACGCCGCCGGTGGGAGTCGCGCTGGCGCTCGCACGGTGCCGGTTCTGGCGCGGACGCTTCTCCGAGGCTCGATCGCGCACTCGAGGGCGTACCGGACGTCGGTCTCGATCCGCGGACGACCGTCCGGCTGCAGGGCCTGCGAGCCCGGATCGCCGTCGGGCGGCTCGATTTCAGCCGCGCGATGTCGTCGGCTGCCGACGCCGTCAGGGCAGCGGAAACAGCCGGCAGCGCCACACTCGTAGCCGACGCGAGATGCACGGCCGGCTTCGTGCATCTCGCGGTGGACGACATCGCGTCGCTCAGCGGTGACGCCGATGCCTGTATCGCGGCCGCCGCGGCCGCGCGCGACCCGCTCCGTGCGTTTCGGGTCCGTCTCCTGCTGACCGAGCAGTTCCGGCGCGCCGGCCGGCGTACCGAGGCGCAGGCTGTTCTGCGCGTGCTCAATCGGTTCACGCCCGCACGTCTGCCGCCGATCCTGCGTCGGCATTACGAGATGGTCGCCGAGACAATGGCATCCGCCGAGCCCGCGTCGGACATCGCCGCCCGCCATGCGACGGCTTCAGGCCTGGGGGCTCTGGTGTTGTTCGCCCCTCGTCCGGGCGACGCGCCCGGGTTGCGCGCTGTCGTCGAGGACGCGGTCGCGATGCTGCGCGAGTGCCAGGGCGCCACTGAGGAAGACGAGGAAGCTGCGCTCGGCCGGGTCTGCGAAACGGCGCTGCGGAGGCTCGAGGCTGCTGCTGTTGCGTTCTACGGGATCGAAGGCCGTCTGTCGGTTCGGCTTGCCGGGCACGGATCGAAAATCGATGCTTCCGTGGTGGACCGGGCCTCCGTGGCCGCAATCCCGATCGTGCCGCATCGGATCGACGACCGCGTCGAGTGCGCGGTGCCGATCCGCTGCGGCGGACTCGTTGTGGGCGTGTTGGCGGCGCGGTGGACCATCGCTCGATCTCCCGACAGCTCGCACGCCGTATCGATCCTGACGATGGCGGCGACGGCGGCGGCGCCGCTGGTGCAGTCGATGCTGGCCGCGCGGGCCCGGGCAGCCGTACCGGCGTCCCATGGACTGCTTGGCGTCAGCGCCGCCATGAACGACATCCGGCGGGCCGCCGATCGGGCGGCGGCGGCGCCGTTCGCTGTCCTCATCGAAGGGGAAAGCGGTAGCGGCAAGGAACTGGTGGCCCGTGCCGTTCATCGCGGCGGCACGCGGCGCGATCGGCCGTTCAGGACGCTCAATTGCGCGGCGCTCCCCGACGATCTCGTGGAGTCCGAGCTCTTCGGCCACGCACGGGGCGCGTTCACCGGCGCGGTTGCCGAACGCGTCGGCGTTTTCGAGGAGGCCCATACCGGAACGCTGCTCCTCGACGAAGTGGGCGAGTTGTCGCCGCGGGCGCAGGCGAAGTTGCTGCGCGTGATTCAGGAAGGCGAGCTGCGCCGGATCGGGGAAAACCTCACGCGGCGGATCGACGTCCGGATCGTCGCCGCGACCAACCGGGATCTTCGGGCCGAGGCGGCAGCGGGCCGATTCCGCGCTCGACCTCCTGTATCGGCTCGACGTCGTGCGGATCGCCGTGCCGCCGCTGCGCGAACGCCGCGAAGACATCCCGCTGCTCGTCGACTATTTCTGGCGCGAGGCGACGGACCGCGTGTCGAGCCGCGCAACACTCAGTCCGGCGACGGTGTCGATTCTCGCGCGATACGAGTGGCCGGGAAACATCCGCGAGTTGCAGAACGTCCTGGCCGCGCTCGCCGTGCGAGCCGGCCGCAGGGGAGTGGTGGGGCCGGCGGCGCTGCCACCGCAATTCATGACGTCGCCGTCCGGTACCGCCTGCCGGCTCGACACGGCGCGACGCGCGTTCGACGAACGGTTCGTGCGGGCGGCGCTGGTACGAACCGGCGGCCTCCGCACGCAGGCGGCGGTCGAGCTTGGGATCTCGCGCCAGGGCCTCGGGAAACTGATGGCGCGGCTGGGAATCGCGACGGAGACGTAAGCGATGGCGGGCTATGATGAGCGGTCGTGTTGCGGTTTCTCGCTCGGCGGCTGCTGCTCGCGATTCCGGTGCTGCTTGGCGTCGCGACGCTCGTCTTCGCCCTCCTCCATCTCATCCCGGGCGATCCGGTCCAGGCGATGCTGGGCGACGCCGCGTCGCCCCAGAGCGTCGCTGAACTGCGCGGCCGCCTCGGCCTCGACCGGCCCCTGCGCGGTCAGTACGCCGCGTTTCTCGCGGGTGCCGTGCAGGGCGATCTCGGCGTCTCGCTGCGGACGAACGAGCGGGTTACGGCGGCCATCGCGGCGAGGTTGCCCGCCACGATCGAACTGGCGATCGCCGCCATGCTCGTGGCGCTGGGCATCGCGATTCCGGCAGGCGTGCTGGCCGCGGTCAACGCGGGCACCGGCGTCGACCATGCGACGACGACATTGGCGCTCGTGGGCATCTCCATGCCGAACTTCTGGCTGGGCCCGCTCCTCGCCATCGTTTTCTCCGTCGAGCTCGGCTGGTTTCCGGTGTCGGGGCGCGGAACGCTGGCGCACCTGGTCCTGCCGGCGATCACGCTTGGAGCGCCGCTCTCTGCGGTGCTTGCGCGCATGACACGCGCGAGCCTGATCGACGAACTGCGCGAGCGGTATGTCACCGCCGCGCGTGCGCGCGGGCGTGCCGGCCGCACGCGTCGTCTTGAAGCACGCCCTTCGTAACAGCCTCATCCCGATCGTCACGGTGCTGGGACTGCAGGTCGGCGCGGTGTTGACCGGCGCCGTCATCACCGAGACGATTTTCGCGTGGCCGGGGGTGGGCCGGCTGCTCATTCAGTCGATCGGGTTTCGCGACTACCCGGTCGTACAGGGCTGCGTGCTGTTCATCGCGATGACGTACGTGTCCGTGAACCTGCTGACCGACATGGCGTACGCGTACCTCGATCCCCGCATCCGTGTGGGAGACGACTGACGTGGGCACATGCGCCTGAAGATCGGCGCCGGCATCGTGCTGGTCGCCGGGCTGGCTGCGCTCGCGGGCCCCGCCATCACGCCGTTCGATCCTGCGGCGCAGAACCTGCCGCTGCGCCTTGCGGGGCCCGGCGGCGCACATCTGTTCGGGCTCGACGAGTTAGGGCGCGATGTCCTCGCGCGCGTGCTGGCCGGCGCGCGGATTTCGTTCCTGGTCGCCGTGACCGTCGTGTCGGTATCGGCAGTGGTCGGCACGGTGACGGGCGCCGTCGCCGGCTATTTCGGCGGGCGGATCGACGATCTCATCAGCCGGATCATCGACACGCTGATGGCGTTTCCGGGCCTGCTGCTGGCGATTGCGCTGGTTGCCGTGCTGGGGCCCAGCCTCGGCAATGTGCTCTTCGCCCTGACGATCATCGGCTGGGTCGGGTACGCGCGGCTGGTCCGCGGACAGGTCCTCCGCGCCCGCGAGTTCGACTACGTACAGGCGGCGCAAGGCGCTCGGGGCCACGACGCCGCGCGTGTTGTTCCGTCATGTGGTGCCGGCCGCATTACCCGCCGTCGTCGTGCAGGCGACGCTCGGCATGGCGGGCGCCGTCGTGGGGGAAGCGGCCCTCAGTTTCCTCGGGCTCGGCGTGCAGCCACCCACGCCCAGTTGGGGAACGATGCTCAGCGGGGGGCGTGCCCACCTGCTCGACGCGCCGCACCTGACGCTCTTCCCGGGCCTGGCGATGGCGGTGCTGGTGCTGGGCTTCAATTTTCTCGGCGACGGGCTGCGCGACCTGGTCGACCCGAAGAAACAGCTGCGCCCGGTTAATTGACGCGGCGGGACAACGCGCGAAGGGCGGGGTGTGCCGGGTCAATCGCCAGGCCGCGGGCGGCCGTCGACCGCGCACCGTCGCGGTCGCCCGACCTGAGCTGCGCTTCGCCGAGCAAGGCGAGGAGACGAAGGTCTGCCGGGGCGGCTTCTACCGCCCGCCCCAGCCACGTTGCCGCGCTGGCCGGATCGTCGAGGCGCAGCGACAGCGACGCGATTCTCTCCGCCCGCGTGGCGAATTGCGGATCGTCGCTGGCGAGCGAGCTGTAATCGACGAGGGCGCGCCGCGCGACATCCAGATGGTTCTGCCGTTCGGCCGCCGACGCGTAGAAAAGAAACGCCGCCGGGTCGACGGGAAACCGCGTCGTCGCCTGGAGCAGCGTCTGCTCGGCGCGCTGGAGCTGTCCGTCGCGCAGCAGCGCCCGGCCGAACAGGGTGAGCGCCGCGCTCGTCGCACCCGGAATAGAGCAGGCGCGCTCCAGCGCTTCGAGCGACTTATTGAGGGCCGTTCGATCGTCGCGGGCCTCGGCATCGTCCAGCCACACGCGTCCGAGAGCCTCGTATACCAGCGGCTGATCAGGCGTGCGTTCGAGCGCCGTCCCGAGCGCGAGCACCGCAGGCTCGGGGTGGCCGGCGCGCGCCTGCGCCAGGCCGACGGTGATCTGACGCTCGACGTGCTCGCGGTCGAGGCCGGCCATGATCTGCAGCTGGTCGAGCTCGTCGGCGCGGCGGCTCTGACCGCCATAGAGGTCTGCCAGCTCCTCGCGTGCGGCGATGAACCCGGGCGACAACGGAGACCGCACGCTCGAACGCATTCTGGGCCTCGGCGGTCCTCCTGCGATCGCGGAAACACACGCCGAGCAGGTAGTACGCCTCGGCGGGGCTGTCGCTCAGCTGCGTGGTCCTTTGTGCGGCGGCGATGGCGGCATCGAGCTCACCGGCGCGGTAGTGGGAAAGGGCGAGTTTGTACCAGAGGCGGGCGGACCGATCGTCGAGGAGCAGCGCGGTCTCGTAGGCATCCGCGGCAAGCGGGTAGCGCTGCATCTGATACCGGACGTTTCCGAGGCCCTCGAGTGGGCGCGGGGAAGTGGGATCGAGCGAGGCCGCCGCCCGAAAGTCGTGGGCCGCGGCGTCGAGATCGCCCCGGCGCTGATACGCCTCGCCACGCCTGAGGTGGGCGAGCATGGAGTCGGGACGCAGCGCGATCGCGCCGCTATACGCCTCGATGGCACCAAACGTCTGGTCCTCGGAGAGTGCGGCGTCCCCCCGCGCAAGCAGCCGCTGGTATTCGCGGTCCCGGGCGACGGCCTGGTACGCGACGGTCGCGGCGAGGACGGCGACGGCCAGGACGACCAGGACAGGGAAGAAGCCGTGAAGAAAACGGCGCATTTGTGTCTGGAGGGCTCGCTCCATGGTACCGGAACTTCCAGGTCCCCCTGGTGTCTAAATTGCTGTAGTCTGGGGACGATCGGGCATCGATAGTGAAGCAGGAACGGGTCGCCAGCTGGTCTGACATCGGCGCGCGCGAAGCGACGCTCGTGCAGCGCTGCGCACTGAAAGACGAGCTGGCGTGTGCCGAGCTGGTCGCCGAGCACCAGCGGATGGTCATTCAGCTGGCCGTCAACCTGCTGGGCGACCGCGACGAAGCTCTCGACGTTTCCCAGGAAGTGTTCCTCCGCGTGTTTCGAACGATTCATCGGTTCCGGGGGCAGTCGAGCCTGCGGACCTGGATCTACCGGATCGCGGTCAATCAGGCGCGGAATCGCCACCGGTTCTGGCGGCGCCGCCGGCGGGCCGACCAGGTGTCGCTCGACGACCACCAGTTGGCGCACGGCGAGTTGCCCTCGAACCCGCAGGCGACGCCGGAGCGGGCGCTGGCGCAGAAGGAGCTTGGCGCGCGGCTGCAGCGTGCGCTCAACAACCTGCCCTTCGACCAGCGGACGGCGATTGTGCTTCGCGAAATCGACGGCTTGAGCTACGACGAAATCGCGTTCTCGCTCGGCCTGGCGATTGGCACGGTGAAATCGCGGTTGACGCGCGCCCGGCAGGCGCTCCGGTTCGAACTGCGAGAGGACAGGACCCCATGAAGGTGCTCACTTGCGCGGCGGCGTTCCGCTCGTTGCAGGCGTTTCACGACGGCGAGCTCCAGGTCTCCGCCCAGATTGCCGTGTCCTCCCACGTGGACCACTGCAGCCGCTGCGCCGCCGCGCTGGCTGACCTCGAAGGCCTCGGGTCGCTGCTGCGGGCGGCGGCGCCTGGCCGGGCGCCCGTGCCGTGCGACGAGGCCGCGGCGTTCACGTCCACGGTCGTCAACCGGGTCAAGGTCGAGCACGACGCCTCCTTCGGCGCCTGGATGCACGACGTCCTCGAGGATGTCCGGATGGTCTACGCGGGCGTCGGCGCGTCGCTGGCGACCACGATGTGCCTGATGCTGATCCTGGGCATGATGCGGTTCGCCACGATCGAGCGAGCGGATTCGCTGGCCGGCATCCTGAATTTCCTCGCGACGCAGGGGACCAACGAGAACCCGTTCGTCGTCGACGCGCGCGTGATGATGCCCCGGGCACTCGACGCGCCGTTTTCGAGCGGCGAACTGCTGCTGGTCGCTGAAGACGCCGCGGGCGGCACCCGCTCGGCCAGCGACGCCGTGGTGACGCTGTCAGCCACCGTGACGCGCGAGGGCACGGTCTCCAACCTCGAGATTCTCGACGGCCGCGATGCGACGGCGGGCGCGCCCGAGGCGACCGACGCGCGGGTCGAAGAGCTTCGCGACGCCGTGTCGCACGCCCGATTCGAACCGGCGACGCGCAAGGGACTGCCCGTCGCGGTGAACATGGTCTGGCTGGTCGCGCACACCACGGTGCGCGGGAAGCACCCGCCGCTGCGCGGTCTGAGCAAGACGTAGCGGGGACACTACCGGCGGGGACGGGGCGCGGCGACGTGCGTGGTATCGGTGTTGTTCATCGAATCCGACGCGCGAATCGTGAGGCCGATGTCGCCGACCTCACCGTCGATCGTCACCTCGTAGTGCTCGATCTTCGAGTCCGCAATCCCGTCTTTCGGAAAGACCGCCGTCCATCGTACGCCGCCATCCCGCGAATACTCGACCCGCGTACACCGGGGAATCCGCATCCGTGACGTCGAACACCAGCGTCGTGCGACCGCCCTCGGTGCGCGTCGAGCCGACCATAATCGTCGGCGGCGTGTGATCCACCTGGAACGCCGTGCTGTCGCGCTCGCCCGCGAGCGCCGCGGGCGGCGGGTTTGACGGCGAGTCCGATGCAACGACACGAATGAAGTAGGTGCCGTTGGGCACGAGCGTCGTGTCCCATACAAGGATGGGTTCGTCAAGGCCTCGCCGAAGGGTCGTCCATTCCGTCTCGCCTTCGCGGCGGTACAAAACGGTGTACACGAGGTCGTCGTCGTTTTCGTCCTCAGCTCGCCACGCGAGCGTCTGAAGCCCCTTCTGATACGTGCGGCGGCCAAGCGCGGGCGAGGACGATCCGCCGGGTGTCGATTGCGCCGCGGACGTCATCTTCCGATCCGGCGTGGTCTGATCGCCGAACCCCGCCAGATCAGGCTCGCCGGTCGTAAACGGCTTCTGGAACACGATCCCCGGCGGATGGACGGTGATTGATCGCACCGCAGGCCGCAGGTTCCGCTGCAGGTAAGCTGCAGTCACAGACGTGAGCACGGGGCCGTCGCCGCGTCCAGAAAGGACCGCGCGCCACTGCAGATACCGCGCCTTGGGACTCGCGATGGGCGCGCCGTCGGACGGCACCGCGTTGGTGGACCAGGCGCTCCAGGTATCGTCCGGCGTGGCGGTGTTGCCGCTGCGTGTCGCGAGTTCGACTTTGCTGCCGTTGGGGACCGTGCCCCGCCAGCTGAGAGTTCCCCACGTCGCCAGCATCTGCGCGTCGGCCGGCTCCGACTCGTAGGTGCCGCGCGCGGCGTGCTCTGCCGACAGCCGGAACAGTTTTCCCGGGTTGGCGGTCGCGAAGTACAGCTGGCCGCGCGAGTCCGTGTAGAAAGCCGTCACCTGCTGAGCGCTGGCCCTGCGTAAGTAGTGTCGGACGCAGCGGTTCGCCTTCGAGGCGGTACAGCTTGCCCTTGTTGCCCGTTGCGATGATCGGAGCGCCCGTGCGGTCGAACACGACGTCGTACGGCACGTCCTCGCGGGAATCCCAGATCACATCCCACAAGCCGTCCGGCATGATGCGGTAGACGGCGCCTTTCAACGATCGCCGGTCGTCGCGGCTCGAGCTGCTGCTCGTGCTGGAAGAACCTGTCCCGTCCACCACGGCAATCGCGGTGATTTCGGTGGAGACTGACACCGACGGCACCGGAGCGCGGCCTGTCTCAGCGGGTTGATCCGGCCCCATGTTCGGGGCGGGGGCGCCGCCGCCGGGACGGCCGTTGAGCGCTGCCGCATACAACTGGCCCTTGTCGTCGAACCGGAGGCCGCGAATTTCCTGGTACGGCGTGTCGAGAAGCACGAAGCCTTTGCCGTCCGAATCGACCCGGATCACTTTTCCCGGCGACTCCGTGCCCACCAGGAGGTTGCCCGCGCGATCCATCGCGAGCGCCGTGGCGTGCGTGGATTTGGTCCGGTAGAACGCGGTGCCTTTCCCGTCGGGAGTAATCCTGTAGATGATGCCTTTGTCCCCGGTGCCGGCGTAGACGTTGCCGCGGGCGTCGACCGTCAGCGCCCAGATATACCGATCCTCCGGGTCGAAGAACGTGGTGGCGACGCCGCTCCGATCGAGCCGGTAGATCTTGCCATCGGGGGACGTGGCGACATACAGACCGCCATTCGGCGCCGGCGCCATCGCGTGAATCTCGAGCTCGGCGCTGTCGAAGAACACCGTGCCCTTGCCCGACGAGTCGACGCGGTAGACCTTGCCTTCGTTTCCAGTGCCGATGAACAGGGACCCGTCGCTTCCAGGCACGACGGCCCAGACAAAGGGCGCCGCGGCTTCGTAGACGAGATCCACGGCCGGCCCCAGCGTCAGCTGACCGCGAGCGTCGACCGACAGGCTGTCGACCTCGCCCTTCAGGAAGTCGGCCTGCGTCGCCGTCTGAAAAAACTTGGACGAGGACGCCTCGAGCGTTGCGGCAGCGAGCGCTGCGGCAGCAACGCACACCAGTCGGAAAGACTTGACGGTCACGCTAATTGGGCGAAACGGCAATGGAGATGGTGCGGGAACCGTTGACCGCGTGCTCGGTGGCGAGCTCCCATTCGCCCAGCGTCGCGTTGCTGAGCGGGCTGAAACTTCCGCTGCTCCGGTCGGCCTCGAACACACCCAGCACCGACGGCGGCAGGGCGGCCAGAGACTCGCCGCTGACGACGGCGCCCGGATCGGACCCGAGGAGTTTGATGTACAGCGTGCTGCCGCGCCGGCTCTTGTTCAACATCCGGATCATCTGGTCCACGTTGCGTGGCTGAGGCGAGCGCGCTTCGCGCTGCTCGATCTGGGTCAGGCGATTGCCGTCGGCCACCATGACCGTCAGCGTGCCGGTGGCGTTCGAAGGGATCTCGATCGGCACGGTGCGAAGCAGTTCCTCGCCGCGCCGCGTGCGCATGAGCACTTTGAGCGGCGCCGTACGCCCGGCGCGAGGCCGCTGGTCGTCGAGCCAGACGCGTTCGAGCGTCGCGGTCTTGGATTCCTCGGTGGAACCGATCGTCAGATCGATGCCCTCGATTGTGACCTTCTCGTAGTCGTTGCCGAGCAGGGCGGCGAGCGGGGCGGCGATGAACGTGGACGCGTTGATCGACGGCTGTTCGCCCGCAAAGACGTTGTCGAATGCAATCGGCTCGTGACCGGTCACCTTTGCCGTGCCCCGCACGTAGAACGTGGACGTGCCGTACTGGCGCTCGTACGAGCGCCAGCGTGTTCGAGATCGCCGCGGCCGCCATGAGCGGCGTGAACATCTGATCGTTGGCCAGTTCGAAACGGAACGTGCGCCTCGGTGCGCGATCGGCATCGAGAGCGACCGTCACCGGAATCATCTTCGGGCCCGGTCCGAGCCGGCCGGCGATGGCGACAGCGCGGTCCTGCGTGAACGCGCCGATGACTTCACCGGTCGTCGACAGTTTCATGGACGCGGCCAGGCTCGGGATCACCGTGTAGACGTAGGCGCGCGTCATCGGAAACGCCGTCGGCCCGAGGTTGTAGAGCGGGTGGCCGAACGCGTACACGCGGTCGTCGTCGATGTGGGTGACGGTGCCGGTCGCGCCAAGCTGGAGATCGCCGCCGACGAGCATCACGCCCACCGCATCACCCGGCTTCAGCGGGCCTTCGAACGGCTTCTCGCCGGGCCGCAAGCCCGCCGCGCCGCCGCCGGCCGGAGCGAACCCCTGCTCGCGGAACGCCGAGCCGAGCATGTCCGCCAGATCCGGCTCGAAGCCGGACATGACGAGCGGCGTGGCAATCGGGCGGAGCAGCGTGCCAAGCGCGCCGCCGGCCGCGGCGACGAGGCCGTCGCCGCCCATCCCGAAATATCGCGCGTCCTCCGGCCGTTCGGCGAACGGACGATTCCAGTTGAGCGCCTTGCGGAACGCGGCGGTCAGGTTTTCACGCGTCAGCGGAAACTCGACGCTGACGCGCGCGCCCGCCGGGCGCGCATCGGTGAACGACGTCGCATCGGTCATCTCCGCGATCGGCGTGATGCCGGCGATGGGTTCCTTCGAGAACTGACCGAGCGAGTAGGACACCGCGCCGATCAGCTTGCCGTCGATATACACCGGGCTCCCGCTCATGCCGGCGATGACACCGGTGTTGGCGAGAGGTCCGCCTTCGAGCCTGGCGAGGATGAGGTTGCGCCGGGTGCCAATGGCGTTTTCGAGGACGCCGAGGATGTTGGCCCTGAACTCCTCGACGTGAGTGCCGTCGAAGACCGTCCGGCCGATGCCGACCATACCCGGCCGGATCTCGGAGATGCCCATCTGCAGGGTCGCGGCTGGCACGCGGACGAGCCACAGCACGACCAGCAGCGATGCAATCGTGACCCGGCGGAATGACATGGGGTTTCTCTCTGGTTATACGGGAGAAGTGCTTATCGGTCAAGGAGAAATGGCGCTTCTGCGGCAGCATTGTTGACAACAAAAGACGCCGTCTGCTATCGTCAGCGCGTCTGTTCATGAGTCGAGTGCCTCGGAGCCTCCGCGCATTCCCGTTTAGACCGGCGACCGATGTCGCCGCCGTGTCGGTGTACGGGTGGCGGTATTGGAGCGATTCTGAAGGGGCATTCGCCTTGGCCTGACCTGCCACTGCGCGACGGATTGAAACCTGAGCCTCTTCAGCCTGACGGTTGAAGGGGCTTTTTTATTTTTGGGCCATACAGTGTTGTGCGTCACCGTGACCGCGCCGACCACCGCCGAACTTCGCCGCAGACGCGACGAGGTTGACCGGCGCCGACATGGTCGAACTGCGCATCGACGCGGTCAGCGACCCGGACGTGGCCGGCGCACTCGAGGGCCGGCGGCTGCCGGCGATCGTCACCTGCCGGCCGGAGTGGGAGGGCGGGCATTTTCGCGGCCCCGAAGAGAAGCGGCGCGCCATCCTGCGGGAGGCGCTGGCGCTCGGCGCCGAATACGTGGACGTCGAGTGGCGCGCGAACTTCGACGATCTCCTCTCGTCGACGGCGGGCCGCCGCGTGGTCCTCTCGAATCACGACTTCGACGGCGTGCCGTCCGATCTCGCGGCGCGCGCCGCGGCCATGCGCGCGACGGGTGCGGAAGTGGTCAAGCTGGCCGTCAAGACGACGCGCCTGAGCGATTGCCTGCCGCTCCTCGATCTGGGACGAAGCGCGCGAGGCGGGCGGGGTAGAGGGGACCTGGTGCTGATCGGAATGGGTGAGTGCGGATTGTCCACGCGTGTGTTGCCGGGCAAATTCGGATCGCGCTGGACGTATGCCGGGCTCGAACGACACGTCGGGCAGACGACACCCGCGGAACTGCTGGAGCTGTACCGGTTCCGGTCCGTCACGGCGGCGACCGACGTGTACGGCCTCGTGGGGTTACCGGTGTCCCACTCGGTCTCCCCGGCCATGCACAATGCCGCGTTTGAGTCGGCAGGCCTCGACGCCGTATACCTGCCGTTTCCCGCCGCGCGACGCCGCCGATTTCATGAGCTTCGCGAGCGCCATCAATGTTCGTGGGGCCAGCGTCACGATTCCCTACAAAGTCGCGCTGCGCGACGCGGTGCACGACGTCGACACGGTGGCATCCCGAGTGGGCGCCGTGAACACCGTGCGTACCATCGAGGGACGCTGGGTTGGCCGGAACACCGACGCGGCCGCTTTTCTTCGGCCGTTGCGCGAGCGCGCGACGCTCGCCGACGCGCGCGTCGCGGTGCTCGGCGCCGGCGGGTCTGCGCGCGCCGTGCTGGCCGCACTCTCGGAGAGCGGCGCACGAGTCTCTGTTCATGCGCGCAACGCGGCACGAGGACGCGAAATCGCGGCGCCGGCGGGCGCCGCGACGGGGCCGCTGCCGCCGGTACCTGGCAGTTGGGACGTGTTGGTCAACTGCACCCCGGTCGGGCATGTATCCCGACGCCGATGCGTCGCCGCTGGACGCGGCTGCGTTGTCCGGGCCGCCCGGCCGTCTCGTCTACGATCTCGTCTACAACCCGGCGAACACGAAGTTGCTGTGCGCGGCCGCCGCAGCAGGGTGCGCGACGATCGGCGGCCTCGAGATGCTCGTCGGACAGGCGATCGAACAGTTCGAATGGTGGACCGGCGTGGAAGCGCCGGCTGACGTCATGCGGCAGGCCGCCTCGAGGCGGCTCGCGGAGTTCACGCGTTCATGAAAATCACGTCCTTTGAGGAATTCAAGGAACTTGCGCGCCGCGGCACGTTCGTGCCGGTCTGCAAGGAGATAGTCGCCGATCTGCTGACGCCGGTGTCGGCGTTTCTGAAGATCGCGGAGCACGCGGACTACGCGTTCCTGCTCGAGAGCGTCGAGGGCGGCGAGCACGTGGGCCGCTACTCGTTCCTGGGCAAGGATCCGTTTCTGATCCTGACCGCGCGCGACGGCAAGACGATCATCGATCGCGCCGGCCAGACGTCGGAGAGCGCGCGCCCGTTCATCGACACGCTGCGCAGCCTGATGGCCGACTACCGGTCGCCGTTTGTCGCCGACCTCCCGCGGTTCACGGGCGGCGCCGTCGGCTATTTCGGCTACGGCGCGTCGTCATGGTTCGAACCGATCCTGGGCGAGCTGGGCAAATCCGACGACGGGGCCAATCAGGCCGGGTTCATGGTGTTCGACACCGTCCTCGCCTTCGACCACGTGCGGCACCGGATTCTGATCATCGCGAACGCGCGCATCACGGCCGACGACGACCTGGAGTCGTTGTATCAGTTCGCGTGCGCGAAGATCGATTTTCTCGAGCGCGAGCTCGAGCGCGGGCTCTCGCACGAACGGTCGACAGATGGCGGGGCGCTCGAAGTGCGGTCCAGCTACACGCGTGAAGGGTTCGAAAACCACGTCAGGGCAGCGAAGGAGCACATCGCCGCCGGCGACATCTATCAGGTCGTGCTGTCGCAGCGCTTCGAGGCCGACGTCGCCGTGGAGCCCTTCACGGTCTACCGGGCGCTTCGGCACGTGAACCCGTCGCCCTACATGTACTTCATCCGAATGGCCGGCGTCTCCGTCGTCGGATCGTCACCCGAGATGCTGGTCCGTGTCGAAGGTTCGCGCGTCGAAACGCACCCCATCGCGGGGACGCGGCCGCGCGGCCGCAACGAAGAAGAAGACATGCGGCTCGGCGAAGAACTGAAGCGCAACGAGAAGGAACGCGCCGAGCACGTGATGCTCGTCGACCTCGGACGAAACGACGTCGGCCGCGTGTGCAAGTACGGCAGCGTGCGCGTACCGCAGTTCATGGGCCTCGAGCGGTTTTCGCACGTGATGCACCTGACGTCCATCGTGGAGGGCCGGCTGGCCGATGACCGCGATCGCCTGGACGCGCTGGTGTCGTGCTTCCCGGCAGGGACGGTCTCAGGCGCGCCCAAGGTGCGCGCGATGCAGATCATCCGGGAACTCGAACCGATTCCCGCGGGGCTTGTACGCCGGCGCCGTCGGCTACGTGGATTTCGCCGGCAACCTCGACTTCTGTATCGCGATTCGCACGATCATCATGTCGAACGGCAAGGCCTACGCCCAGGCGGGCGCCGGCATCGTGATCGACTCGAACCCGACGGCCGAGTACGAAGAGACGCGCGACAAGGCGCGGGCGCTGCTCAAGGCGCTCGAACTCGCGCAGCAGGGCCTCTGAAGTGGCGTGCATCCTATGATTTGCGTCATCGACAACTACGATTCGTTCACCTACAACCTCGTGCAGTACCTGGGCGAGCTCGGCGCCGAAGTGCAGGTCGTGCGCAACGACGCCGCCACCGTGGAGGAGGTCGCCGCCAGCAAGCCCGAACGGATCGTGATTTCGCCCGGCCCAGGGCGCCCGGAGGACGCCGGCATCACGATGGGCGTCGTCCGCCAGCTCGGCGAGCGGATGCCGATTCTTGGTGTCTGCCTGGGGCACCAGGCCATCGGCGCCGTCTTCGGCGGGCAGGTCGTGCGGGCGGGCGTGCCGATGCACGGCAAGACGTCGCTCATCGACCACAACGGACGCGGCGTGTTCAGCGGCATCAGCGAGTCGTTCGCGGCCTCGCGTTATCACTCGCTCGTCGTCTCGGAGGAGGGGCTGCCGGACGATCTCGAGGTGACGGCGCGGACCCGCGACGATCGGATCATCATGGGCCTGCGGCACCGGCGTTGGCCCGTGCACGGCGTCCAGTTCCATCCCGAATCCATCCTGACGGGCGAAGGCCACAAGCTGCTGCGCAATTTCCTGGAGGGACGGCTCGACTAATCATGTTTCCTGTACTGATCGAAAAGCTGACGCGGCACGAGGACCTCTCGAGCGACGAGGCGGCGGCGGCGATGACGGAGGTCATGGAGGGCCGCGCGGCGCCCGCTCAGGTGGCGGGCCTGCTGATCGGCCTGGCAATGAAGGGCGAGCGTCCCACCGAAATCGTCGGGCTCGCGCGCGCGATGCGCGCCCACGCCGTGCAGGTCTCGCGCCGGTACGATCGCGTCTTCGATACCTGCGGCACAGGCGGCGACCGCTCCGGCACGTTCAATATCTCGTCGTGCGCGGCGCTCGTCACCGCGGCGTGCGGTGTGAGGGTCGCCAAGCACGGCAATCGATCGGTCTCGAGCCTCTCCGGGAGCGCCGACGTGTTCGAGGCGCTCGGCGTTCGCGTTACGGCCTCGCCGGCCGTTGTCGAACGCTGCCTCGCCGAAGCGGGCATCGGTTTCTTCTTCGCGCCGACGTTTCATCCGGCAATGCGCCACGCCCAACCGACGCGGCGCGACCTCGGCGTGCGGACGGCGTTCAACCTGCTCGGCCCGCTGACCAACCCGGCCGGCGCGACGCGCCAGCTGGTCGGCGTGCCGAGGCCCGAGCTGACGGAGCTGATGGCCCGCTCGCTCATGCTGCTCGGGTCCGAACGCGCCTGGGTCGTCCATGGCGCCGACGGCATCGACGAGATCTCGTCGGCCGGCTACACGAAGGTGTCGGAAGCGCGGAACGGATCGGTCAACACGTTCTACCTGCACCCCGGTGATGTGGGTCTGCCGAAGGCGAACCCGGCCGGGCTGAAGGGCGGCGACGCGCACGAGAACGCCCGGATCATCGAACGCATTCTCGCAGGCGATCGCGGCGCGCCCCGTGACGTGGTCCTGCTGAACGCCGGCGCGGCGCTCCTGATCGCGGGCGAAGTCGCGTCGGTGGACGAAGGTATTCTGCGGGCCTCTCGCGCGATCGATCGCGGGGACGCCCGGCGCACGCTGGACACGCTGATCGCGGTCTCCACCGCGGAGGAGTTCTCGGAAGGGGTCGGCGCGTGAGCGCGGATCTCCTCGGCACGATCGTCGCGGCCACCCGCCGAATCGTCGAGGTGCGTGAGCAGCACGAGCCGTTGCCGGCCCTGCGGGATCGGGTGGCGCGCCTCGGTTCCATAAGCGGCGCGGGAAGATTTCAGCAGGCCCTCGCGAGGCGCGACGGCGTGAACGTGATCGCCGAGTGCAAGCGGCGCTCGCCGTCCCGCGGCGTGCTGCGGGCGGATTACGATCCGGTCGCGATCGCCCGCGGCTACGCCGAAGCGGGAGCCGCCGCGATCTCAGTCCTCACCGAGCCGACGTTCTTCGACGGCTCGCTCGACCACCTCCGGGCGGTGCGCGCAGCCGTAGCCGTCCCGGTCCTGCGCAAAGACTTCGTCGTCTCCGAATACCAGATTCTCGAGGCGAAGGCAGCCGGTGCGGATGCCGTGCTGCTGATCGTGGCCGCGCTGGACCCGGCGGAACTGCGGGCACTCGCCGGGTGCGCGGCCAGTCTCGGGCTCGACGTGCTCGTCGAGGTGCACGACGCGGACGAGCTGCACGCGGCGATCGACGCGGGCGCGCGGATTGTCGGCGTCAACAACAGGAATCTGCGGACCCTCGAGGTGAACGTGAAGGCTTCGGAGGCCGTGATCGGCCTCATGCCGTCCGATGTGATCGCGGTCAGCGAGAGCGGCCTGCGGACAGCCGAGGACCTGGCGCGCCTGCGCCAGCGCGGCTACCGCGCGTTTCTGATTGGCGAGCGGCTGATGACGGTGCCCGATCCCGGGCAGGCGCTGCGCGAACTGCTGGCGGGTGTGCCGTGTTCGTGAAGGTCTGCGGGATCACGCGGCGCGAAGATGCCGACGCTGCCGTCGAGGTCGGGGCGTCCGCGCTGGGGTTCGTGTTCTGGCCGAAGAGCCCGAGAGCGATCGATCCGTATCGCGCCCGCGCGATCGTGTCATCGCTCCCGCCCTTTGTGTCCGCCGTCGGCGTGTTCGTGGACCAGCCTGCGGCCTACGTGAACGGCGTCGCGGGCCTGGTGGGCTTGAGCGCGGTTCAACTGCACGGCGACGAGCCCGTTGAGTACGCTGCCGCGATCAACAGACCCGTCGTCAAGGCGGTCGGCTTGCGACACGGCGTGGCGCCGCCCGCGGGCATGGTGGAATCGTGGCCGACGCGAGTGCTCGTCCTGGTGGATGTGCACGACCCGGTGCGCCGCGGGGGCACGGGGCGGACCGTCGACTGGTCGGTCGCGGCCGCGATCGCCCGGCGCCGCCGGGTTGTCCTGGCCGGCGGCCTGACCCCCGAGAACGTCGGTGAAGCGATCGCGCGCGTTCAGCCGTTCGGCATCGATGTGTCGTCCGGGGTGGAGGCGGCTCCAGGTATCAAAGATCACGGGCGCATCAAGGCGCTCTTTGAGGCGGTTCATGGAAGCAGTATCACGGCGCGATCCTGACGGTCGCGGATATTTCGGCGAGTTCGGCGGCCGGTTCGTCCCCGAAACGCTCGTGCAGCCGGTCGAGGAGCTCGAGCGCGCGTACTTCGCGGCGCGCGAGGAGCCCGCGTTCACCGCGGAGCTTCGCCGGCTGCTGAAGCACTACGTCGGCAGGCCGACGCCCGTCTATGAGGCGAAGCGTCTCACGCAGGAGTACGGCGGCGCGCGCATTTTCCTCAAGCGCGAGGACCTGACTCACACCGGCGCGCACAAGATCAACAACGCGCTCGGGCAGGCGCTGCTCGCGGTCCGCATGGGCAAACGCCGCATCGTCGCGGAAACCGGCGCGGGGCAGCACGGCGTCGCGACGGCGACAGCCTGCGCGCTCCTCGGGCTCGAGTGCCACGTCTACATGGGCTCCGAAGACATGGCCCGGCAGGAGCTGAACGTGTTCCGCATGCGGCTGCTCGGGGCTGAGGTATGCCGCGTCGAGTCCGGGAGCCGGACGCTGAAAGACGCCATCAACGAAGCGATGCGCGACTGGGTCACCAACGTCACCGACACGTACTACCTGCTCGGATCGGTCCTCGGTCCGCATCCGTATCCGCTGATGGTGCGGGAATTCCAGTCGATCATCGGGCGCGAAGCGCGCGAGCAGATCGTGGAATTGACCGGACGGCTGCCCGATGCGATCGTGGCGTGCGTCGGCGGCGGCAGCAATGCCCTGGGCATCTTCGATGCGTTCGTCGGCGACCCGGGGGTGCGGCTCATCGGCGTCGAGGCAGGCGGGGACGCGATCGTCCGGGGCCGCCACGCGGCGCGCTTCGCCGGCGGCAGCGCGGGCGTGCTGCAGGGCACACGGACGTTCATCCTTCAGGATGACGATGGGAACATCGAGCTGACGCATTCGATTTCCGCCGGTCTCGACTACGCCGCGGTCGGGCCGGAGCACGCCTGGCTGCGCGCGCTCGGGAGGGCGGAGTACGGCTACATCACGGACGCCGACGCGCTCACGGCGTTTCAGACGCTCGCGAAGCTCGAGGGCATCCTGCCGGCGCTCGAGTCGGCGCACGCCATCGCGTATGCGCGGCGCGTCGCGACGGAACTTGGTCCTGACGGCATCCTGCTCGTGAACCTGTCAGGCCGTGGGGACAAAGACGTGCAGACGGTGGAAAAATGCCTTCGCGCATAGGACCGACCTTCGCCCGGCTGCACCTCGAGCAGCGTCCGGGGCTGGTCACTTACACGACAGCCGCGGATCCGGACCTCCCGCGATCAGCCGAGTTGCTGCGGGCGCTCGACCGCGCCGGCGCCGACGTGCTGGAGGTCGGCGTGCCGTTTTCGGACCCGCTGGCCGATGGGCCGGTGATTCAACGCGCGACGGAGCGTGCGCTGGCGGCGGGCGGGAGCCTGCGGACGGCGCTCAAGCTGATCGCCGAGGTCCGGCCGTTCGTCACGGCGCCCATCGTCGTATTCAGCTACGCGAATCCGCTCCTGCGCCTGGGCCTGGCGGAATTCGCCCGCCAGGCGTCGCAGGCCGGCGTGGACGGCGTGCTGGCGCTCGACTTGCCAATCGAGGAAGCCGGCGAATTTCAGGGCACCATGGCTGACGCCGGCATCGATACAATCTTTCTCCTGAGTCCGACAACGACCGACGCGCGGATCGAGAAGGCCGCGGCGCTCGGGCAGGGATTTCTGTACGGCATTTCGCGGCTGGGCGTGACCGGGGCGCGGGCACAGGTGTCGTCCGATGCGGCGACGCTGGTGCGGCGCGTCCGCCGGGCCACGACGCTGCCGATCGCGCTCGGCTTCGGCATTTCGCGGCCCGAGCACGTCGCGGAAGTCGGCAGCTATGCGGACGCGGCGGTCGTCGGCAGCGCGCTGGTGTCGGTGATCGCTGAGGAACGCGAGTCGCCGCACCTGGTCGATCGCGTCGAGATCTACGTCCGCTCGCTCAGGAGTGCCTGTCAGCCAAGGGAGCTACATGCCGACACTTGACGAACTGCGGCGGGATATCGATCGCGTGGACGAGGTGCTCGTGCGGCTCCTCAACGAGCGCGCGCGGTGCGCGTGTGAAATCGGCCGCCTCAAAAAGGAGCAGGGGATCGAGGTGTATCAGCCGGACAGGGAGAAACAGGTCCTCGATCACGTGCGCAGCGTGGCCGCCGAAGGCCCGCTCGGGCCTGACGCGATCGCGCGGCTCTTCGAGCGCATCATCGACGAGGCGCGGCGGCTCGAACGGCGCGTGGCACACGACGAAGCGGTGAGTGACGGCGGCACGGTATCATGAACGTTCGCGTTCTGGAGGCGGAAGCCATGGTTGTAGTGATGGAAGAACGGGCGAGCGAGACACAGATCGAGCAGGTAGTCGCGCGTCTCGTGGAATTGGGCATGGACGTGCACCGCTCGACGGGCGTGTCGCGTACGGTTCTCGGCGTCGTGGGGCAGAAGCGGCCGGATCCCGGCCTCATCGAGATGATGGAGGGCGTGCATGAAGTCATGCGCATCTCCGAGCCGTACAAGCTGGCCAGCAAGACGTTCAAGCCGGAAGGCACCGTCGTGACGATTGGCGACGTCCGCATCGGCGGCGACGAGGTCGTCGTGATGGCCGGGCCGTGCTCGGCCGAGACCGACGCGCAGGTGCGCGCCTCGGCCGCCGCCGTCAGGAAAGCGGGCGCGAAGATCTTCCGGGGCGGCGCCTTCAAGCCTCGCAGCTCGCCGTACAGCTTCCAGGGCCTCGGCGAAGAAGGCCTGAAGATGCTGCGCGACGCCGCCGGGGCGGAGAACCTGAAGCTCGTCACCGAGGTGATGGACGCGAACCAGATCGAGGTCATCGGCAAGTACGCGGACATTTACCAGGTCGGCGCCCGCAACATGCAGAACTTCACCCTGCTCCGCGAACTGGGATACGTGCGGAAGCCGGTGCTGCTGAAGCGCGGTATCGCCGCGACGATCGAAGAGTGGCTCCTGTCGGCCGAGTACATCCTGAGCGGCGGCAACGAGGACGTCATCCTGTGCGAGCGCGGCATCCGGACGTTCGAGACCGCGACGCGAAACACGTTCGACATCTCGGCGATTCCGATCGTCAAGAAGCTGAGCCACCTGCCGATCGTGGCGGACCCGAGCCACGGCGCGGGCCGGCGCGACATGGTGGCGCCGATGGCGCGCGCGGCGGTCGCGGCGGGGGCCGACGGCCTCATCATCGAGGTGCACAACGACCCGGATCACGCGCTCAGCGACGGCGCGCAGTCGATGTTCCCGGCGCAGTTCGATCGATTGATGGCCGAGCTGCGAATCATCGCGCCGGCGATCGGGCGGAGCATCTGCCTCGAGACGGTCGCCCGGCGCGGCTGGGGATCGTAGCGAATGCCTGGAAGGCGCGCCGGGCGCGCAGTGCGCCGCGTCCGGATTGAGCCGGACGGCACACGCTGATGGAGCTTCCCGTCATCCAACCGGGCCGGCCGGCCAGGGCAGCCGGCCAGCCACCGATTTTTCAGAAGATCGGCATCGTGGGGCTGGGCCTCATCGGCGGATCGATCGCGCTGGCCGCCCGCGAGCTGTGGCCGACGTCGCTCGTCATTGCCGTCGACAACAAGGACGTGCTCGAAACCGCGATGCGGCTTCACGCGATCGACGTGGCCGCGGACGACCCCGTCGTGCTGGCCGAGGTCGATCTCGTGATTCTGGCGGCGCCGGTCCGGCAGAACATCGAGCTGCTCGCCGAACTGGACGAGCACGTACGTCAGCCCGCCGTGGTGACCGACACGGGGAGCACTAAACGCGCCGTCGTCGAGGCGGCGCGGGCGTTGCCGTCGAAGTTCACGTTCATCGGCGGCCATCCGCTTGGGTGGGAGCGCGAAGGGCGGCCTCGAGAACGCCCGGCCGGATCTCTTCAAGGGGCGTCCGTGGCTGCTGACGCCGTCCAGCGAGAGCGGCGATGCGCTCGAGAAACTGACGGCCTTCGTCGGCGCCCTCGGCGCGCAGCCGCGCATCATCGACGCGGCCGCGCACGATCGCGTCCTCGCGTTTCTCAGCCACCTGCCGCAGCTCACCGCGAGCGCGCTCATGCACGTCGTGGGCGACGCGGTCGGCCAGGACGGCCTCGCCCTCGCGGGCCGCGGACTGGCGGACACGACACGCCTCGCGTCGAGCCCGGCCGAAATCTGGCGCGACATCACGGCCACCAATGCCGACGAAATTGCCCTGGCGCTCGACCAGCTGATCGCGGTGCTTCAGGACCTCCGGCGCGATCTGCCGGCCGGCGATCGTCTGGCCGACGTGTTTAACGGCGCGGCCTCGTGGCGGCGCACCTTGAGTGTCTGACATGGCCCGGATGCAAATCGACGCGCTCATCCTGAGTGCGTGCCGCACGCCCATCGGATCGTTCGGCGGTCAGTTCAAGGACGTCCCCGCGGCGGAGCTGGGCGCGACGGCGATTCGCGAAGCGGTGCACCGTGCGCACGTCGCCCCCCGCGACGTCGGCGACGTGATCATGGGTTGCGTGCTCCAGGCGGGCGCGGGCATGAACGTCGCGCGCCAGGCGGCGCTCGCGGCCGGGATTCCGGTAGACGTGCCTGCCGAAACGATCAACCGGGTGTGCGGATCGGGGCTGCAGGCCGTCATTCACGCCGCGGAAGCCATTGGGGCTGGATTCACCGACACGGTCGTCGCCGGCGGCACCGAGTCGATGTCGAATGCGCCGTACCTCCTGAAGGGCGCGCGCTGGGGCTATCGGCTGGGCCACGGCGAGGCCATCGACTCCATGCTCGCCGAGGGGCTCACCTGCGCGATCAACTCGTGCCACATGGGAATCACCGCTGAGGAAGTCGCCGGGCGGTACGGCATCTCGCGTGCGGATCAGGATGCCTTCGCGCTCGAGAGCCAGCGGCGCGCGGCGAGGGCGGTCGGCGACGGTAGCTTCGCCGCGGAGATCGTGGCGGTCGCGGTACCGCAGAAGAAGGGCGAGCCGCGGCTGATTGCCACCGACGAATACCCGCGCGCGGACACGACGCTCGACAAGCTCTCGGCGCTGCGTCCCGCGTTCAGGAAGGAAGGCTCCGTCACCGCGGGCAATGCCTCCGGCATCAACGACGGGGCGGCGGCACTCGTCGTCGCGTCGGCAGATCGCGCGAAAGCCGCGGGCGTTCCACCGCTGGCGCGGATCGTGTCGTACGCGACCGCCGGAGTGGACCCGATGATCATGGGGATGGGGCCGGTCCCGGCCGTACGCCTGCGCCCTGAATCGAGCCGGCCTCGCCGCGGACAAGATCGATCTCTTCGAGTTGAACGAGGCATTCGCCGCGCAGTCGCTGGCCGTCGTGCGCGAGCTCAAGCTCGACCCCGCGAGGGTGAACGTTCACGGCGGGGCCATCGCGCTCGGGCATCCGATCGGCGCGAGCGGCGCGCGCGTGCTGACGACGCTCGTGCACGCGCTGCGGGCGAGGAAGCTCCGCTACGGGATGGCGTCGCTGTGTATCGGCGGCGGAATGGGCATCGCCATGGTCGTCGAAGCGCTGTAGTTCCTTCCGTGGTGCTCAGTCGCCGCGCGCACGACGACATCATCGCCCACGCTCGCGAAACGGCGCCGGCCGAGTGCTGCGGACTGCTCGTCGGCGCCGGCGACACGGTTGCGGAGGCCGTGCGGACGGCGAACGTCGACCCCAATCCCAACCGGTTCGCAATCGATCCCGGCGATCACATACGCGCCAGGCGGGCGGCAAGAGCCCTGGGCCGGGAGATCCTGGGCTTCTACCACTCGCATCCGCATTCACCAGCCACGCCGTCGCCGAGCGACCGCGCCGAGGCGCTGTATCCCGATCACCTGTATTTGATCGTCAGCCTTCGCGACGAACCCGCCGAAGTCCGTCTGTTTCGACTGGAAGCCGACGGATTTGCTGAAATGCCGTGGCGCCTCGAAGACGCCTAACTAGAGATCGCGGATTCCAGGCCGGACATCGACGACGACCGTCGCCGAGGAAATCTGCTTGTCGTGCTTCTTCAGGCGCAGCGAGACGCGATGGTAGCCCGCGCGAAACACGTGTTCGACGGTGAACCGCCGCTTGAACGTGCTCTTGCCGGCCTCGTACGGATCGCAGTCCGACGTCGTTTCAGAACTGGTGCCGTCGCCCCAATCCCACTCGATCGTCGGGCAGTAGAAGTCTTCGAGGTCGTCGGGCCCGCCCGCGAGTTCGGCCGTGAGCGACACGCGTGCGGGGGACATGGCGATTGGCGGACGCGCCGTCAGCGTCAGCTTCGGCCGCTTCTCTTTTTCCTTGTCGCCAGAGTCCTTGTCCCGGGACTTGTCCTGCGCCGACAATGCCAGTGAGGCCGCAAGCACGAGACACGCGACGCCGGCCTGGAGCAATCGCCGTCCTGTTCTCATCGTATTCCTCTGCGTATTGTACGGCCCCGCATCCGGACCGGGCAAGATTCAAGCGATAATGACCAGATGACACGAGACGCCACGACCGCACCAATCGAGTGCACGGCCGCGCCCCCCGGCGCCGTCGACACCGACGTGCTCATCGTGCCGTGGTTCGAGGGCGAAGCGCCGCAGGGCGTCCCCGGGCTCGACGCGGCGCTTGGCGGCGACCTCGCGCGCGCGCTCGAAAGCAGGGAGTTCACGGGGCGCCCCTATGAGAGCTTCCTGGCCACGGTTGTAGACCCTTCGTGGAAACCCCGGCGAGTTGCGTTCGTGGGGACGGGAGCGTTCGGACGCGTTCAGCGGCGACCTCGCGCGGAAGGTGGCCGGGGCGAGCGGCCTCTCGATGAAAGGCAAGCGCGTGCGGCGCGCCGCGTTCCTGGTTCGCGCGGGCGATGCGAGCCGCATCGATCCGGCGGAACTCGGTCAGGCGGTGGCGGAAGGCCTGACCCTCGCCGAGTTCAACACCGGCCAGTACAAGACGGGCGACCCGCCGCCGGGCACGGCTCCGTCGTGGACCATTGTCGCCTCCGGTGTCCCTGACGGCCGTGCGTCGGCCTTCTCCGACGCGGTGCGGCGCGGGCGATTGCTCGGCGAGTGCAGCAACCTCTCGCGCGCGCTCTGCAACGAGCCAGGCAATTCGCTGACGCCGCGCGAATTCGCGCGGCGATCGGGCGACATCGTCGCCGGCAACGGCCTGACGTTCGAGGTGCTCGACGAGAAAGCCATCGAGCAGCTCGGCATGGGCCTGCTCCTCGGGGTCGCGCGTGGAAGTCACGAGCCCCCGCGGCTGATGGTCATCCGCCACGAGCCCGCCGGTGTGCCGCCGGGCCCGGTGCTCGGGCTGGTGGGGAAGGGCATCACGTTCGACACCGGAGGCATTTCGATCAAGCCGGCCGACGGGATGGAGCGGATGAAGGACGACATGGCCGGTGGCGCGGCCGTCGTGTGCGCGATGCGCGCCATCTCGGCCCTGAACGCGCCGGTCCGCGTCATCGGCGTCGTGCCGACGACGGAGAACATGCCCGGGCGGACGCGCCATCAAGCCGGGCGACATCCTGAAGAGCGCCGAGGGAAAGACCGTCGAGGTCATCAACACCGACGCCGAAGGACAGACTCATTCTCGGCGACGGCCTGTGGTATGCGCGCAAGCTCGGCGCAACGCACCTGGTGGACGTGGCGACGCTGACCGGATCCATCGTCGTGGCGCTCGGCAAGATCACCAGCGGCCTGTTCGGGACGCCGCAGGGGTGGGTCGACGTCGTGCGCCGCGTGGCCGACCGCGCCGGGGATCGCGTGTGGCCGATGCCGACCTTCGAGGAATACTTCGATCAGATCAAGAGCGACATCGCCGATCTCATGAACACCGGCGGGCGGCCTGCCGGCTCGGTGACAGCGGCGTTGTTTCTCAAGGAGTTTGCGGGCGGCCTGCCCTGGGCGCATCTGGACATCGCCGGAACCGCGTGGCTCGAAGAGGCCCGGCCCTACATGCCCAAGGGACCGAGCGGCGTGGCGGTCCGCACGCTGGCCGAACTCGCGTTTACCAGCCGCGAATGGGTCTGACGGCGTTCGCTCAGCCGCCTGTTACCGTCCGCATCATCGAGCCGCCCTCGGACCCGACCGGCGGCCTTGGCGAGGTCCTGCTCACCTCGCTCGGTCTGACCGGCGCAATGGTTCTCATCGCGCTGGCCGCGGGCGCCGTCTTCGCAGGGATCCTCTTCTACGTCCGCTCGCGACAGGAGTAGTGCGGACCTTCAGGTCCGCCGTGAACGGCAGGCGTGAAGGCCTGCACTACTCCTGGCTGGCGACGGTCGAGACCGTCTGCAGCGACGTCTGATACTTGCGGACGGCGTTCGCGAGCGCCTCGGCGATCCGCTGCCGGTACGGCGACGAGTGCAGCTGCCTGGCGTCCTGCGTGTTGGTGATGAACGACACTTCGGCCAGCACGCTGGGCATCGCGGCGCCGATGAGCACCGCGAACGGCGCCTGTTTGACGCCGAGATCCTTCACCGTCTTGTTGACGCCTCTCAAACGTTCGATCATCGCGTGCTGGACGATGGTCGCCAGCTCGCGCGACTCGTCGAGCTTGTTGTTGAGCGCGATCATCTTGACCAGATCGGGCAGGGCAGCCATCGCCTGGCCGGACGCTGCGTTCTCGCGCGCCGCCACTTCAGCGGCGCCGAGGTTGTTCGCGAAGTTCAGGAAATACGTTTCCACGCCCCTCGCGTAAGGGCTCTCGCTCGCATTGGCGTGAATGGACAGGAACAGGTCAGCCCCTTCCCGGTTGGCGATCGCCGTCCGTTCCTGAAGCGTGACGAAATCGTCGGTGCGGCGCGTCAGGACAACTTCAATCCCGGGAATCTTCTGCAGGAGCTTCTCGAGGCGCAGCGAGACGTCGAGCACGAGCTCGGCCTCGCTGACGTCCTTGCCCCTGGCGCCGGGATCGTGGCCGCCGTGGCCGGGATCGATCACGACCCGCGACACGCCGAGGCCAAGCTGACGCGCGATCGAGAATCCGCCGTTCGAGTTCTTCTCGGGCGTCCTGGCACTTTTGTCGGCTGGCGGTGGAGACCACACGGCCGCCGAGGGTCCGCCGGCAGGCAGCGTATCGGGCGGAATCGTTCCGGGGCCCAGCGGAGACGTCGCTTCGGCCGGCGGCGGCAGCGACGCGACCGCCTCGCGAATCGCGGCGGCGCTTCGAGGCGACAACGCCGCAAGCGGTTTACGGTTCCAGGGCGCAGCCAGGACCCTCGAGACGAGCGGCGGAGCCGGAGGAGTGGGCGCCGGGGGCGGCGACGGCGCACGAACAATCACGCCCTGCGTGCCGGGCAAGTCGGTCGACACGAGACTCGGCGGTCCTGGCAGCGGCGGTCCGACAATCGGCGCGTCCGCGGGGGAGGCGACGACAGGCGGGAGCGGCCGCAGCGACGACCGGAGCCGCAGGGGGCGGAGCCGGCGCAACCATCTTCGGCGGCGTCGGCGCGGCCTTCGGAACGATCGCCGCGTCGCGGAGCGCCACGGCGTTGACGGGCGCCGCCGAGGGAAGCTGCCGGCTCCATGCCGGCGACAAATGCCTCGCCGCCAGCAGCGACGGCGGCACCACTTCAGGCGCTTTCGCGCGCACGCAATCGATCACGAGCCGGTACGGGTTGTAGAGCGCGTAGACGCTGTACGTGCCGACGCCGCCGGCATCGAGCACGACGCGCGTCGTGCGGTTCTCGTGGCGGCCGAGGCGCACCTGGCGGACAACGTCAGAATCGCTGTTGAAGCGGAGCGTCTGGTCCTGGAGCGGCGGGGCGGCGCGCGCCGGCGAGAGATCGAGGAACACGCGGTCGGGACCCGTGATGCGCTCCTGCTGGAAAACCACCTCGCCATCGAGCTCGATGATGATGCGGACCGCATCGGGAAGCACGGTGCGGCGGATGCTTCGAATTGTCGCCGTTGATCCGGTCGCACGGACGGCCGCCGGTTTCGCGCGCGACGCGGCAGGCGCGGCGGCCGGCGCCGCGGACGCCGCGGGGGTGGGCCCGGGGGCCGTCGCGACGGGCGCCGGAGCAGGCGGCGGTTCGACTGCTGGCGGCGGGACCACAGCGGCAGCCGCCGGCGCGGGCGCGGCGACCGCAGGCGCAGCTCCGGCGAGCGCGACCGGCACCTGTTTCGCCAGTTTGCTGCCCGGGTAGCCGGTCGCGAGCCGCTTCAGCAGCCGCTGGCCGGCATCACGGTCCCCCGTCCGGCCGAAGCGGGCGAACGCATCGAGCGAAAGCTGGCCGGCCTTCCACAGCGCATCGTCACTGTAGGAACTGGCGGGAAATCGCTTCGGCACGAGCAGATACGCGGCCACGGCCGTATGGACGTCGTCCAGCGACCTCTCGGCCTGGGCGCCCTGGTCGTCGAGGGACAGGCGCGCAGTCTGTTCGAGCGCCCGCGCGGCGGCGTAGAGATCGCGATCCGCGCCCTGCGCCAGCGCTCCGGCGGGCCAGGCCGCCGCGACGGCGAGTGTAATCAGCGCGAGCGCGAACCGGCGGAGAGAAACTGGTGCGTTCACCATGGGAACATGCTCATCGCAACTGGGCATCAACTTCATCGAAGTACTGCTTGTCTACGAGGACCTCGCGCGCTTTGCCGCCGGCAGCGCCAGACACCAGGCCATCCATTTCCATCATGTCCACGAGGCGGGCCGCGCGGCTGAACCCGATGCGGAGCCGCCGCTGGAGGTAGGAAATCGATGCCTGTCCGCTCTGCACGACGATGCGCGATGCTTCGTCGTACAGGTCGTCTTTCTCGAACTCGACCCCATCGGCGCCCGCGGTCTTTTCCTCCGCGGTAATGGCTTCGTTGTACGTCGGCTTGCCCTGCTTGCGGAGGAAGCTGGCCAGCCGGGCGCTTTCCTGCTCCGAGATGTACGGGCCGTGGATGCGCACGAAACGCGACGAAGCGGGCGGCATGAACAGCATGTCGCCGCGGCCGAGCAGCTGCTCGGCGCCGTTGCTGTCGAGGATGGTGCGCGAATCGATCTTCGACTGCACGCGGAACGAGATCCGCGAGGGCAGGTTCGCCTTGATGAGGCCGGTGATGACGTCGACCGATGGGCGTTGCGTCGCGAGAATCAGGTGGATGCCGACGGCACGGGCCATCTGGGCCAGCCGCGCGATCGACTCCTCGACCTCGTTGCTCGCGACCATCATCAGGTCGGCCAGTTCGTCGATCACGACGACGATAAACGGCAGCGGCTTCGGAAAGCCGCCCTCCGGGGGCGTGTGCTTCTCGGTGATCGCATGCTGGATGTTGCGGTTGTACTGCTCGATATTCCGGACGCCCACGGCGGCGAGCGTCTTGTAACGCTCTTCCATCTCCCTCACGGCCCACCGCAGGGCGTTCGACGCCTGCTTCGGATCGACGACGACGGGCGTGAGCAGGTGGGGGATGTCCTCGTACATCCCGAGCTCGAGCCGCTTGGGATCGATCATGATCATCCGCACATCGTCGGGCGTCGAGCGGTACAGGATGCTCGTGAGCATGCCGTTGATGCCGACCGACTTGCCCGAGCCCGTCGATCCCGCGATGAGCAGGTGGGGCATCGCGGCGAGGTCCGCCATGTAAGGCTCGCCGTGGATCGTCTTGCCGAGCGCAATCGTCAGCTTCGAGGTCGACCGGCGGTACGCCTCGGATTCGAGCAGCTCGCGCAGCGAAATCTGCTCGCGCGTCGCGTTGGGAATCTGGATGCCGACCGTGGACTTGCCCGGGATGCGGTCGATCAGCACCGACTCGGCGCGCATCGCGAGGCACAGGTCGTCGGCCAGGCCCGTCACCTTGGAGTACTTCACGCCGGCGTCGGGCTTGAATTCAAACGTCGTCACTACCGGGCCGGGATGAATCTGCGCGACGCTGCCCTCGACAGAGAATTCGCGGCATTTCTCCTCGAGGAGCCGAGCGCCGTCCATCAGCTCGCGTTCGTCGATCTTGCGCTCAGTCTTCGCGGCGTCGAGCAGCGCGGCCGGCGGCAGGGTGAATTCGCCCTTGCGGCGTTCCGCCGGTGCCTTCGACGCCGGCTCGAGATCGAGCGGCAATGTCGACGCTGGAAGGGTGACCTTCGGCGGCTTCGGGGGCGGCGCAAACGATTTCGGGCCGCCAGACGCGGGTTCGGCCACTCGCGCGGGTGCCTTCTCGGGCCGTTCCGGCACGGGTTTCTCGGCGGTCGCGACGATCGGCGGCCTCGCATCCGCCGCCCCCGCCGCGGCGCTCTTCTTCGTGTGCTTCGCGATGACCTCGCGGCGCTGCTGTTCGCGCCGCCGCATTTCGCGCCACTCGGCGAAGGCGCGCACCGCGTGGCGACCGCTCTGTCCCGCCACCGTCAGGATGGCGCCGAAGAGACGCCCGAACGAGAACTGCGTGGACATGATCACCGCGAGGACGATGACCGTGACGATGACGATGAGCGAGCCCGTCCGGTTCAGATATTCGGAAAGCTCGCCGGCCAGCCACTCGCCCGCATATCCACCGGCGCGGAACGACTTGCCGGCAACGTCCAGCCTGCCGAACACGAGGCTCAGGAAGGCGCTTGCGCCCGAGAAGAGCAGGCCGGCGCCCGTCGCCTTCGTGCCGGCGGCGTCAACCGATCGGCACCAGAACGAATTCCAGCCGATGACGACGAACGTCGCGGGGATGAGGTACGACGCGTAGCCGAACAGCTGGAACGACAACTCGGCCAGGAATGCGCCGACGCGGCCGACGAAGTTGAGCGGCGCGGTGTGCGAGCCGGTGCTGAAGAACCACACCGGGTCGGACGGCTCGTAGCTGGCGAGTGACACCAGCCAGATGAGCGCGGCGGCAAACAGCGCGACGCCGACGAACTCACTCACGCGGCGCGAAGCGGTCGATCGACTCAAATCAAATCTCCATGATGACGGGCAGTACGAAAGGGCGGCGGCCCGAGCGCTTCCTGAAGAAGCGCCGGAGCTCGACCCGCAGCTTCTCCTTGATCAGGCCCTGGTCCGTCCGCTCCTCGACGCCGGTACGCTCCATGACGTCGGCCAGCATGCGGACACCGTCGGCCAGAAGCTCCTGGCTGTTCTCCATCACGAACCCTCGCGTGATGATCTCCGGAATGCCCTCGAGCGCACCGGTCTGCTTGTTGATCGCCACCACCGGGACGACGAGTCCGTCTTCCGCCAGGTGGCGACGGTCACGCAGGACCTCGTCGCCGACTTCACCGGTGTGCGTGTCGTCGATCAGGACGCGCCCGACCGTGGCTTTGCCGGCCAGGCGGCCGCCGGCGTCGTCGAAATGCAGCACGTCTCCGTTTTCAGCCAGCAGGATCTCCGGCCGGGGGTCGCGCCCGGCAAACACCCGCGCCGCGATGCGCGCGTGCTGTGAGAGCTGCCGGTACTCGCCGTGTACCGGCACGAAGTACCTGGGCCGGACCAGCGACAACACGAGCTTCTGTTCCTCCTCGCTGCCGTGCCCCGACACGTGGACATGCTTGATGCCCTCGTAGATGACGTCGGCGCCCCGACGGGCGAGGTGGTTCTGCACGCGGCCGATCGCCTTCTCGTTGCCGGGAATCGACCGCGCGGACAGCACCACGGTATCGTCGGCCGTCAGCTTCACGTGCCGGTGATCGTCGATCGCGATGCGCGAGAGCGCCGACATCGGTTCGCCCTGCGAACCGGTGCACAGGCACAACACGTCCTGCCTGGGATAGGTGCCGATCTCGGAGTCGCGGATCATGACGCCCGCAGGAATACTCAGGTAGCCGAGCCGCTGGGCGGTCTGCGAATTTTCGATCATTCCGCGACCGACAAACGCCACCTTGCGATCGAACTGTGCCGCCAGGTCGACGAGAATCTGCATGCGGTAGATGCTCGACGCGAACGCCGCGACGATGATTCGTCCCGTGGCGCTCGTGAAAATCTCCTCGAACGCGTCGATCGACATCGCGTTCCGATCCCGTGAACCCGCGGCGGTCGATGTTGGTGCTGTCGGAGAACAACGCCAGCACGCCGCTCGAGCCGAGCTCGGCGAAGCGATGCACGTCGAAGTGCTGGCCGTCGATCGGTGTCTGGTCGATCTTGAAGTCGCCCGTATGGACCAGCGTCCCGACGGGCGTGTGAATCGCCAGCGCCACGCAGTCGGGCATGCTGTGCGTCACGCGGATGAATTCGATCTCGAACGGACCGACCGTCACGCGCTCGCGCGGCCGCACCGGCACGAGCCGGTGCGCGCCGTCGAGGCCGTGCTCGCGCAGTTTGGGCTCGATGAACGCGAGCGTCAGCGGGGTCGCGAACACGGGACCGCTGACGTACGGCAGCACGTGCGGAACCGCGCCGATGTGATCCTCGTGGCCGTGCGTCAGCACGAGGGCCGCAACCGGCCCTTTCTGCTGCAGATACGTGAGATCCGGGATGATGCGATCGACACCCAGCATCTCGGGGTCGGGAAACATCACACCCGCATCGATCACGATCGTCGTCTCGTGCCAGATGAGCGCCAGCATGTTCATGCCGAACTCACCGAGCCCGCCGAGGGGCACGACTTCGAGCATGCTCTGTCCGGAACGTCAGACCTCGGCCCGCGCCGCTCCGGGTGGAACGGGCGTGCGTCGGGAGCCGCTGTCGCGGCTCAATCAGGCTGCTGGGTGCGCCTGAACAAAACAGGGGCGGGATGTGCTGTCAGCTGAACAACTTACCAGCCGAGACTATAGCATAGCTCCATCGCGGCGGGGTAGCCCGTCCGCAGGGATGTCCGATGCGTCAGCCAGGCGGACGAGCTCGTCGACGGCCAGCGTCTCCGGCCGGCGGCGGCCATCGATGCCGGCCGCGAGCAGGATCGCGGACACGATGGGCCGACCCCACGGCCGGAATGCGAGGAGGGCGTTCTCCAAGGTTTTCCGTCGCCGGGTAAACACCGCCTTGACGAGCCCCACGAACGTCTCGAGGTTCCGGGGGGCGGGTGACGGCGGATGAAACCGCAGCCTGACGAGTGCCGACTGCACCCTGGGCGCCGGCCGGAACGCGCCGGGCGGAAGCGCGAGTAGTCGATCGACCTCCGCAGTCAGCTGGATAAGAATACTGAGCACGCCGTATTCCTTGGAGCCCGGCCGCGCAACGAGGCGATCGGCGACCTCACGCTGGAGCATGACGGTGGCGTCCACGAGCGCAATGCCCGCGCTGTAGAGGTCGATCAAGGTGAAGAGGATCGGTGAGGCGACGTTGTAAGGAAGATTGCCCGCCACGCGGACCGGTCCTTCGGGACGGTGCTCGAGAATCCAGTCGGACCGCAGGAAGTCCCCGGTCACGATCGTCAGATTGGCGGGCGCGTGTTCACGAAGGGACTCCGCCAGATCGCGGTCGATCTCGAACGCGGTGACCCTCGCGGCCCGGGCCGCCAGTTCGCGAGTCAGGGCGCCCCGGCCGGGACCGATCTCGAAGAACACATCGGCCGGCGCCGGTGCAATCGCACGGACGACTTTGACGACCCACGCCGGCTCGAGAAAATGCTGCCCGAACCGCTTGCGTGCAATTCCCGGTGGGCTAGCGGTCACCGACATCGTTCCAGTATTTTTCTTCGATCTCTTCGATTTCCTCTTCGCTGAGCCCGAAGTAATGCCCGATCTCGTGGATGAGCGTTTCGCCGATGGCGACGACGAGATCGTCGTGATCTTCGGAGGCTCGTTCGAGAGGACCCTGGAAGAGGAGGATCCGATCGGGCAGCACGTTGCCGTGTCCCCAGGACCGCTCGGTGAGCGGTGTGCCCTGGTACAGGCCGAGCAGCGTGTCCGGCGGCTCGATCTCCATCTGCGCGAGCAATTCGCGCGACGGCTCGCTCTCCACTGTGACCACCAGGTTCGTCATCGCCTCGCGGAACCGGTGCGGGATGCCGGCGAGAGCGTCAGCGACGAGGGCGTCGAACGCGCGTCGATCCACGGGGTGTCGCTTTCGCTGTTTTTTTCTTCGCCAGTCGCGCCGCGGCGCGCGGCCCGCTGGGGTTGTCCGGATCCAGGAAGAAGTCGCAGAGGGCGGTGACCGCGCACCGGTCGCAGAGCGGCTTCGGGTTGCAGATTCTACGGCCGTGAAGAATCAGGGTGTCCGACGTTCGCGTCCACCGCTCGGGCGGCAGGGCGCCGCACAGCTGCTGTTCGACGACGACCGGAGCATCCGACTCGGCGATGCCGATCCGATTGGCCACGCGGAGCACGTGCCGATCGACGGGCAGCCCCGGCACACCCAGCGCGTGGCCCAGGACGACGTTCGCTGTCTTGCGGCCGACGCCGGGCAGGGCGACGAGCGCATCCATGCTGGCCGGCACCTGCCCGCCGTGCTGCTCCACGAGCGCGCGGGCCATGCCGATGAGCGCCTTGGATTTCTGCCGGAAAAAGCCCGTCGAGTGGATCTGCGGCTCGAGCTCGGCCGGCTTCGCATTCGCCAGCGCCCTGGCGTCGCGGTGCCGCGCGAAGAGAGCCGGCGTGACCATGTTCACGCCCTGGTCGGTGGACTGCGCCGAGAGGATTGTGGCCACGAGCAGCTGAAACGCGTTCTTGTAGTGCAGCTCGGTATCCGCATCCGGGTGCTGCCCCTCGAGCAGGTCGAGGACTTCGCGCGTGGCAGCAGCCGTTTTCAATGCACGGGCCCTGTGCCTTTGTTCCAGCCGACGTTGGTGTACGACTCGGAGAACACCCGCCAGTGTTCCTGCAGCGCACCGATGAGATTGGGCACGAACTGCACGGGCACGACAACCTTGATCCGCACCGGCGCGCGGACGACGTGCTCGGCTTCGGCTTCCTTGATCTCTTTGTCGGACAGGGGCATGACTTCACAGAACGTGAGCGTGAAGTCGAACGGCGTATGCGCAATTGAACAGAAATTGGCGTACGTCCGGGGCGTCGCCGCCGTGTCGTCGGGAACGATGGTGAAGTTGATTTGCTTCGGCTGATCGGCCATGCCCCACAGTCTAAGCGCAATCGCGAAGGCGGGGCGCGAAAAGCCGCTCGTATCAGTACTTGCGCATCACGCCGACGACGACACCCTGCACCTGCACCTGCTCCGGATCGACGAAGATCGGCTGCATCGTCGTGTTGGCAGGCTGCAGACGGATGCGGCCGCCCGGGTCGCGATAGAACTTTTTGAGCGTGACGTCGGATCCGCGCAGCAGCGCGATGACCATCTCGCCGTTGTCGGCGGTTTTCCGGTCCTCGACCACGACGAAATCACCGTCGCGGATCTGCTCGTCGATCATGGAATCGCCGCGGACGCGCAGCACGTAGGTGTCACGCTTCCCGACGAAGTCTTCCGGGACGGCGATCGTTTCGTTCGACGTCACGGCTTCGATCGGCGAGCCCGGCCGCGACGAACCCCAGGAGCGGCAGTTCGATCGCGCGGCCGCCCGTGCGAGCCGGGACCATCTCCACAGACCTGCTGCGGTTCCAGGCTCGCTTGATGAAGCCTTTCTCCTGCAGGTTCGTCAGGTGCTTGTGCACCGTGGCGAGCGAAGAGAGGCCGAAGCGGTGCCCGATTTCCTCGAGGCTCGGCGCGTAGCCGTTCTGCTGGATGAACTCGTTCAGGTAGTCGAAAATCTCGCGCTGCCGTTTGGTGAGCGGGAGCATGCGACCTCCAATGGGCGACACTATATGCAAAGGAAAGGCGAAAGTCAAAGGGATTGCGAAAGCACCTCGATCTGCGTGGAGTACGATGCGCCGTGCGGTTGTCGCTCAAGATCCCGCAGGCCGGCGATCGGGCCTTCGACGTGGCGGGGTTCGGCCTCAATAGCGTGGACCTGCTGGCGGTCGTCGCTGAGCATCCGGCGGTGAACTCCAAGCAGCGACTCCAGCGCGCCACGCGGCTCCCGGGCGGCCAGATCGCCACCGCCATCGCAGCCTGCGCGAAGCTCGGCTGGCGCGCCTCGGTACATCGGGACTTTCGGCGGGGATGACATGGGCACCCTGTCACGGAACAGCTTGATCGAGGCCGGCGTGGACGTCGCCGCCAGCCGCACGGTCCCGGGTGCGACGAACGAGTTCGCGATCATTCTTGTCGACGCCCGCTCTGGGCAGCGCACGGTGCTATGGGATCGGGATCCCGCCCTGGCGTGGGACCCCGACACCATTCCGCGCCAGGCCGTGACCGCCGGACGCATGCTGATCGTGGACTGCCACGAGACGGCCGCGGCTACTCAAGCGGCGCGCTACGCGCGCCAGGCCGGCGTGCCCACCATCGTCGACGTCGAAAAAGTGCGGCCGGGCATCGGCGAATTGCTGCAGCAGATTGACATCATCATCACGGCCCAGGATTTTCCGTGCGCCCTGACGGGATACGAGGAGCTCGGCCGAGCGCTCGCCTCGATGGCTGACGAGTTCCAGGCCCCTCTCGTGTGCGCCACGCTGGGCGAGCAGGGCAGCCTGGCGCGCTGCGGCGGCCGCGAGATTCGGACACCGGCTTTCCAGGTGGACTGCGTGGATTCGACCGGGGCGGGCGACGTGTTTCGCGGCGCCTTCGCCGCCGCGTGCCTGAGGGCCTCCGGGGCGGACGTCGAAGAGATCCTGGAGTATGCGAACGCCGCGGCGGCGCTGAACTGCCGCGCGCTGGGCGCCCGAGGCGGCCTGCCGACGCCGACCGAGGTCGACGATCTGCTGTGGGCGCGCCCCCGGACGTAACTTTCTGGCCCTCTCGACGGTCAAACAGGTTGTGTCTTCTACTCTCGCCTGGCCGCTGCCTGGCCGCCCGCACGACGCGTCAGCGGCCGGCAGCCGGGGTCTGGCTGCCCGCGGACTGTCCAGGGTGACACGTCTTGGCGACGAGGATCTCGCGGCGCTCGACAGCCTCGACGAGTCGGGCCTGATCGCGGCATGTCTCTCGGGACGTCCCGGGGCATTCGACGTCGTCGTCGAACGGCATCGCCGCCAGGTGTATCAGCTGTGCTACCGCTTCGTGGGCAATCACGAGGATGCCAGCGACCTCTCGCAGGACGTTTTCCTGAGGGCGTATCGCGGTCTCGCAAAATTCCGCGGAGGCTCTTCGCTCGCCACGTGGCTCTACCGGATCGGCGTGAACCTCTGCCTGAACCGGGTTGCCAGAAGAGTATCGCCGACGGAGCCCATCGACGAACGCCGGCACATCGATACGCGCATCGAGTCGGCCGCCGATCGCGTGTTGCGCGAGGAGCGTGCGGTGCAGGTGCGCCGCGCGGTGGCGACCCTGCCGCCCAAGCAGCGGGCCACGCTCATTCTCAGGATGTATCACGAGCTCTCCCACGAAGAGATCGCGGGTATCCTTGGAAGCTCAGTGGGGGCGGTCAAAGCCAACTTCTTCCACGCGCTCGGAAACCTCAGGCGCCAACTGGGCGACGGAGGGGCATAGGCGCATGGCGCACCTGACATCCGCGGAATTCATCGATCTCGCCGAGGGTGTGCGCGACGCCGCGTCGGCGCCGCACCTGGCCGAATGCGATCGCTGCCGCCGGGAGCTCGCTGAAGCTCGCGAGATGTTGATCGCCGCCACTGATTCCGACGTGCCCGAGCCGTCGCCGTTGTTCTGGGATCGTCTGTCAGCGCGAGTGCGCGAGGCAGTCGCGGCCGAACCAGAGGCGCGTTCGGCGGCGTTTTTCAACAGCTGGTCGATGCGGGCCGCGGCGGGCGTGGCGGTCAGCGCGGCGATCGCCGTGGCTCTTGTCAGTTCGATCGGACACCGGACGCCGGAGCAGCACCCCGCACTCGACGTCGTTCAGGATGCAGATCCCGCGGCGCTGCTGGGCCACGGGGACGACCCCTCGTTCGACCTCGTCGCTGACTTCAGCCGGACGCTCGACTGGGACGATCTGCGCGAACAGCTCGTGGGCGCCGGAAAAATCGATGCGAGCGTCGGCGAACTGGACGGCGCGGAACGCCGCGAGCTGGGGCGCCTGTTGAAAGAGGAGCTCGCGCGTGCAGCGGGCAGGCCTGGCCGGCTATGAGATCTCTGATCTGCGCGGTACTGCTGACGACGGGTCTGGCGGGCATGTCCCCGGTCCACGCGCAGGCGCCGCAGGTGCCTCCTAACGCGACGCCGGAGGAGCCGACCGTCACGCCGTTCGAACTGCAGCGGCTGTTCGACTCGTACGCGCTGCTCCAGGCGCAGGACCAGCTGAAGATCAGCGACGAACAGTACAGCCGATTCCTGCCCCGGTTCAAGGCGCTGCAGGACGTTCGCCGTCAGGCGCTGCAGCAGCGCACGCGCGCGCTCGCGGACATCCGCCGCATGCTCGCCGACAGCTCGACGGAGGAAACGCAGATCAAGGAACGCCTCAAACAGCTGCAGGAGATCGAGAGCCGCGGCCAGGCCGAGGCGCGCAAGGCCTACGACGCCATCGACCAGGTGCTCGATCTCAGGCAGCAGGCGCAGTTCCGCATCTTCGAAGAGCAGATGGAGCGACGCAAGATTGAACTGGTCACTCGGGCGCGACAGGCCAATCGCGCCAACCGTCCGCAACGTCAGGGCGAACGCCTCCCCTGATCCCGCAAGTTTCGTGTGGTACAATTTCGGCAGTACGCATCAGCTTCGAAGTCCATGTACCCGCAGTACTTACGTCGAGCTTTCCAGGGTTTTCCCGGGATCCTGCTCGCCCTCGCGGGCGTGACTGGCCTGGCCGCTGCCGGCTCGACGCGCCAGGACGCCGACCTCCTCAAGCAGAAAGTCAGCGCGATCATCGAAATCGGCGCAGTATCCTCGCGCTCCCCTCGACAGCCGCAGCGGACGATGCTCACGGAAAACGAATTGAACGCGTATCTGGCACTCGACGCGGCACAAGATCTCCCGACCGGCGTCGTCGAGCCGTCAGTGTCCATCCTCGGGCCCGGCCGGGTTGCGGGACGCGCCGTCGTCGATCTCGACGCCGTCAAGCGAGATCAGCCACCGCGCGGATTGCTCGACCCCAGGCGCCTGCTGGTCGGCCGCCTGCCCGTGACGGCGACCGGCGGGCTGCAGACCAGCAACGGCATCGGCCGGTTTTCGCTCGAGTCGGCGGCCGTCGGCGGCATCCCGATGCCGAAGCCGGTCCTGCAGGAAATTCTCAGCTACTACACGCGCACCGCGGAACGGCCCGAAGGTCTGAGCCTGGACGATCCCTTCGTCCTGCCCTCGAACATCCGCGAGATTCAAGTCGACCGCGGTCAAGCCATCGTCATTCAATGAACGCGTCCGACGAGGTGCTGGCGACACCCCTTCAGTTTCTGAAGGGGGTCGGACCTCGGCGTGCAGCGGATTTCGAGCACGCCGGCCTGATCACGCTCGAGGACTTGCTTTATCGCTTTCCGATTCGGTACGAGGACCGCAGCCGTCTCCAGCCGATTGCGTCACTCAAGGCTGGCCGGTCCGGCAGCCGTCGCCGGTCGCGTGCTGAGCTGCGGCCTGCGCTCCACGCGGCGTCCCGGCTTCAAGATCTTCGACGCGGTCATCGACGACGGCACTGCGTCCATCCGCGTGTCGTGGTTGAACCAGGCGTTCCTCCGCGACGTCTTCTCGCGCGGACAGCACGTCGTCCTGTTTGGGCCGATCGAGATGCGGGGGAGCGGCGGCCTGCAGCTGACGAACCCGCAATACGAGATCCTGGACGACGAAGACGGCGAGACGATTCATACCGGCCGGATCGTGCCGGTGTACGAGAAGGTCGGCAGCGTGACGCCGAAGATGCAGCGCCGGCTCGTCTACGACGCGCTGCAGCGCCTTCCGGCGGAGCTGCCGGATCTGCTTGCCGGACTCCGTGCGCGCGAAGCTCGGGCTGCCGTCGCGGCAGGCGGCGCTGATCGCCGCGCACTTCCCGCCGTCCGACGCGTCGATCGACGCGTTGAACCGGTTCGCGACGCCGGCGCAGCAGCGGCTCATCTTCGAGGAAGCGTTCCTGTTTCAGACCGGCGTTGCCGCGCGGCGGGAGACCGTCGCCCGCGAGCGCAAGCCGGTCGTGCCGCAGGTGGACGATCGGATCCGCGAGTCGGCGCGGCGCGTCCTGCCGTTCAAGCTGACCGCCGGGCAGAAGGACGCGCTTCGGGAAATCGTCGAGGATCTGCAGAAGCCGCAGCCGATGAACCGCCTGCTGCAGGGCGACGTCGGCGCCGGCAAGACCATCGTCGCGCTGCTGTCGGCCCTCGTCGCGATGGAGAACGGCCTGCAGGTCGCGTTCATGGCGCCGACCGAGATCCTGGCGGAGCAGCATTTCGTGAACGTGTCCCGCCTGCTGCAGGCGTCGCGGTTCCGGCTGGCGCTGCTGACGGGCACGACGTCGCGCGCGTCGCGGCGCGCGGAAATGGCGGAGGTCGAGGCGGGGACCATTCACATGGTGATCGGAACGCACGCGCTGGTCGAAGGCGACGTCCGTTTTCACCAGCTGGGCCTGGTCATCATCGACGAACAGCACCGGTTCGGCGTGCTGCAGCGCGCGAGCCTCAGGACGAAGGGATCTCGTCCCGACGTGCTCGTGATGACCGCGACGCCGATTCCCCGCACGCTGGCGCTGACGCTCTACGGCGACCTGGACGTGTCGGTCATCCGCGATGTGCCCCCGGGGCGGCTGCCGACGAAGACAGTCGCCAAGCCCGAATCGCGGCGCGAGGACATCTACGGGTTCGTGCGCGAACAACTCGACGCGGGGCGCCAGGCCTACGTGGTGTACCCGCTCGTCGAGGAGTCCGACAAGGTCGATCTGAAGGCGGCCACGGAGATGGCGGATCATCTGGCGCAGGACATCTTCCCGCACTACCGTCTCGGGCTGCTGCACGGCCGCATGAAGTCCGACGCCAAGGATCGCGTGATGAAGGCGTTCGCGTCCGGCGAGCTGCAGATGCTCGTGTCCACCACCGTCGTCGAGGTGGGCGTGGACGTGGCCAATGCGAGCGTCATGCTCGTCGAGCATGCCGAGCGCTTCGGCTTGTCGCAGCTGCACCAGTTGCGGGGCCGTGTCGGCCGGGACCGCCACCAGTCGTACTGCTTTCTGCTGTACCAGTCGCCGTTATCACCTGACGCGCGCGCGCGCCTCCAGGCCATGGCGGAGACGACGGACGGCTTCGTCATCGCGGAGCGCGACCTGGCGCTGCGCGGCCCGGGCGATTTCTTCGGCACGCGGCAGGCGGGCCTGCCGACATTCCGATCGATCGATCTGGCGCGCGACAAGGACCTGCTCGATACCGCGAAACGCGAGGCGGGCGCATGGCTGGCCTCGTCGCGCGCCGACGCCGGCGGCGCTCCGGACGCTGCTCGATGCGTGGGAACAACGGTTCAGGCTGGTGCACATCGGGTAATCGCGATCGACGATTGGATGACTTGTCATCGGGTAAGTGGGTAATCGGGTAACTTGGTAGCTGGAATGCGAACGCCAGGCATCGTTGGTCTGTTGGCGTGGCTCGGGATGGCGGCAGGCGCGTCGCCGGCGGCCGCGCAGGCGCTCGACAAGGTCGATTTCGTCCGGAACTATCAGGGCAACTTCGGCGGGATCAAAGTGCCGGGCTGCGGGTTTCACCACGACACGATGTTCGATCCCGTGTCTCTGCTCGTCACGTGGACGAGCAACCGGCCCTGTTTCGAGCGGGCGATGCAGGCTCATGCGGAGCGCGGCGACAACCGCGTCGTAGTGGATCCGCGAGCCGACTACCACGGCGGCGAAGGCGGCGGCCCGCATCGATCTCTGGCATGACCCTTCGACCTTCGTCCGATTTCTCAAAGACGTCCGGGCTCACACGAACAATCGCGGCGAGCCCTTCAAGGTGCTCGTGTTCCTGGCCGGGGATGGACACATCGCCTCTTTTCTCAAGGACGAGCGCGAAGGCGTGCCGGATCCGGACGCGGAGGCGCATTTCGCGCGCGACGCCCGCGCGCTCGCTGCCGCGGCGGCCGATCAGGTTGACGCGACCGCCGTGTGCTGGGAGTGCCGGAACCAGCGCAACTACATGACGGCCGGCACCTACGAGCGCAATGGCAAGCTGATCGCCGCGCTGTTTCCGCGCGCGTGGCACGGCCAGCATCTCAACCACACGAGCAGTTCGTGGGCGTCTGCGGGCGGCAGCCAGGAAGGCGACGACCCGAACGGCGGATCGGGATCCGTGGCCTGGAGCCGCTGCCTTCGCGACGGCTGGTGCGACGGGCTGCTGTTCGAGTTCGAGGCGGGCGAGCGGTACCTGAAGCCGGAGGCGTCGCCCAACTACACGGGATTCCCCGGCGCCTTCGGGCGATACTGGGAGCTGATCGTCCGGCTCGGCAACGATCCGCAGTCGGTGGCCACGGCGGCAGGCAAACGTCACGGCTGGCCGCAGGTCGATGTGCTCGCGTTCGAGTTCATCCTCGATGCCTACAACAACCGCTCGGACGAGGCGTACAGTGTGGAGTGGTGCAAGAAGGCGCTGGCGATCGGCGGGTGGGGCTGCGGCTCCGCAAGCTGGCGGCGGCCACGCTGACACCCCGATTGCCCGATTCCCGGCTATCCGAGCACCTCATTGGCCAGTTCATCGATGAGAATCATCGCCGGCTCGCTGAAGGGCCGGCGCCTCGAGTCGCCGGCGTGGGAGGGTCTTCGCCCGACGTCCGACAAGCTGCGGGAAACCCTGTTCAACGTCCTCGCGTCCAACTTCGCGGGGCTCGCGGGCGCGCGCGTGCTCGACGGATATGCGGGCACCGGGGCTCTCGGCCTCGAGGCGATCAGCCGGGGCGCATCTCATGTGACATTCGTCGAACGCGATCGACGCGCGCAGCAGCTGATTGCGGCCAACCTCGCGCGGTGCGGGATCTCCGGCGGCTATGCTATTATCGGCTCAACTGTTCTGCAGGCGATCGACGCGCTCCGCAGCGAGCCGCCGTTCGATCTGGTCCTGCTCGACCCCCCGTACGACGGTCCACATGATGACACCCAGAACGTGCTCGAAGCAGTGGGCGCGATCGTTCCGGCAACTGGCGTCGTGGTCCTCGAACACGCACGACGACACAAGCCGGCCGACGCTGCAGGTGCCCTGCGCGCGCCTGCGCGAGCTCACGTCGGGCGACAGCGCGCTGACTTTTTACACATGTCAACCCTAGCCGTGTACCCGGGTCGTTCGATCCGCTGACCAACGGTCACGTGGACATCATCGAGCGTGGCGCGCGCCTCTTCGACCGGATCATCGTGGCGATCCTGGTGAACGCGGAGAAGTCGCCGCTGTTCAGCATGGCCGAGCGGGTGGACGATCGCGCGGGCGGTCTTCAGGAATCATCCGAACGTCGAGGTCGACACGTTCGACGGCCTGCTCGTCGACTACGTCGCGCGACGCCAGGCCAACGTCATCGTGCGGGGTCTTCGCGCCGTGTCGGACTTCGAGTACGAATTTCAGATGGCGCTGATGAACCGCGAGCTGGCGTCGACGATCGAGACGGTGTTCATGATGCCGGCCGTGAAGTACTCCTACATCAGCTCGCGGCTCATCAAGGAAGTGTTCGCGCTCGGCGGCAAGGTGCACGGGCTGGTGCCGGACATGGTGGAGGCGCGCCTGCGCGAAAAGCAGGCGGCGCGCGTTTAAGTCTTAGACTGTCGGCCGGATTCATGTCGCGTCCGGCCAGGATTCAGGTAGCGTCCGGCAGGATTTCTGTAGCGTCCGGCTTCAGCCGGACGGAGAGGTGACCATGGCTCGGCTGGCGGATCGAACTTCGCGGATTGCAAGCTCGGCGACGATGGCTGTGACGGCGACCGTGGATCGGTTGCGCCGCGCCGGCGTCGAAGTGATCGATTTCGGCGCGGGGGAGCCCGACTTCGGCACGCCGCGCGCCATCAAGGGGGCTGCGCACGATGCGCTCGACGCCGAGTTCACGAAGTACACGCCGGTCCCCGGCATCGCCGAGTTGCGGCGCGCTGTCTGCGATCGCTACAAGACCGACTACGGCGTCGAGTACACGGAGCCGCAGGTCATCCTCACCGCGGGCGGCAAGCAGGCGCTGTACAACACGGCGCTCACGTTGTTCGGGCCCGGCGACGAGGTCATCACGCACCAGCCGTACTGGCCGACCATCGTCGAGCAGATCAAGCTGGCCGACGCGACGCCAGTGGCGGTCGAAACCCGCCCGGAGGACGGCTTTGCGATCCGCGCCGACGCGATCCTGCCGCGCGATCACGCCGCGCACCCGCGGCATCGTCATCAACTCGCCGTGTAACCCGACCGGCGCGTTGATCTCAGAAGAAGACCTCGGCGCCATCGCCGACGTGGCAGCGAAGCAGGATATCTGGCTGGTGGTCGATCTCTGTTACGAGAAGCTCATCTACGATCCGGTGCCGCACAACCTGCCGAAAGTGCTCGCGGCGAAGTGCCCGGAGCAGACCGTGATCTGCGGGTCGGCCTCGAAGGCGTACGCGATGACCGGCTGGCGCTGCGGCTGGGCCATCGGTCCGGCGAAGATGATCGCCGCCGTCGAACGCGCTCCAGAGCCACGCGACGTCGAACGTCAATTCGATCACGCAGAAAGCCGTCGTCGAAGCGCTGAACGGATCGCAGGCGCCGGTCACGGCGATGCTCGACGAATATCGCACGCGCCGTGACAACCTGTACAACTGGCTGACGGCCAGCCCGCACATCAAGTGCCTGAAGCCGGGGGGCGCCTTCTACATGTTCCCCGACATTCGCAGCGCGATGTCGGCGGGCGGGTTCAAGACGTCCACGGAGTTTGCGCAGGCGCTGCTCGAAGAGCAGCGCGTCGCGGTCACCCCCGGCGAAGCGTTCGACGCGCCGGGATTCCTGCGCCTTTCGTACGCGACGTCCATGGAGAACCTGCGCGAAGGCAGCCGGCGCCTTGTCGAATTCGTGAACTCGCGGGCAGCCGCCGGCTCGGCCGCGCCGCTGGCCTCCACTACACGCTGAGCAAACCGGCATGCCGACGCAATCGAAACGATCTGGCTCCACGCGCACCGCTCCCGAACCGGCGGCTGCTGCCGAACCCACGGCTCCGGCTTCAGCCGTCGCGGCCGAGCCGCCGAAGCCCGCGCCGCCGCCTCGCGGGCTCAACATCACCGATCTGAAGGACATGAGCATCCAGAAGCTCACCCAGATCGCAAAGGACCTGTCGGTGGCCGGCGCGACGGGCATGCGCAAGCAGGAACTGATCTTCCAGATCCTGAAAGCGCAGACGGAGCAGAGCGGCTTCATCTTCTCCGAGGGCGTGCTCGAGGTGCTGCCGGACGGCTTCGGGTTCCTCCGCGCCCCCGACTACAACTACCTGCCGGGCCCCGACGACATCTACGTCTCGCCGTCGCAGATCCGGAAATTCGACTTGCAGACCGGCGACACGGTGTCGGGCCAGATCCGCGCGCCGAAGGAAGGGGAGCGATACTTCGCGCTCATCAAGGTCGAGGCCGTCAACTTCGAGGCGCCGGACCAGGCCCGCGAGAAGCTGTTCTTCGAAAACCTGACGCCCCTCTATCCGCAGGAACGCCTGACGCTCGAGACGTCGCCGGAGTTGCTCGCCGGCCGCGTCATGGATCTGATGACGCCGATCGGCAAAGGGCAGCGCGGCCTCATCGTCGCACCGCCGCGCACCGGCAAGACGATGCTGCTCCAGAGCATCGCGCAGTCGGTGTCGAAGAATCATCCCGGAGGTGTACCTGATCGTGCTGCTCATCGACGAGCGGCCCGAGGAAGTCACCGACATGCAGCGGTCCGTCGACGGGGAAGTCATCTCCTCCACGTTCGACGAACCGGCGCAGCGGCACGTGCAGGTCGCCGAGATGGTGATCGAGAAGGCCAAGCGCCTGGTCGAGCACAAGAAGGACGTGCTGATCCTGCTCGACTCGATCACCCGCCTGGCTCGCGCCTACAACACGGTCATCCCGGCGTCGGGCAAGATCCTGTCGGGCGGCCTTGATTCGAACGCGCTGCAGAAGCCCAAGCGGTTCTTCGGCGCGGCGCGCAACATCGAGGAAGGCGGATCGCTCACCATCATGGCGACCGCGCTCGTCGACACCGGTTCGCGCATGGACGACATCATCTTCGAGGAGTTCAAGGGCACCGGCAACATGGAGATTCACCTCGATCGCAAGCTGGTGGACAAGCGGGTGTTCCCGGCGATCGACATCCTCAAGAGCGGCACGCGCAAAGAGGAACTGCTCCTGCCGCGCGAGGATCTCAACCGGATCTGGGTGCTGCGCAAGGTGCTCAACCCGCTGTCGGCCGTCGAAGCGATGGAACTGCTGCTCGACAAGCTGGGCAAGACGAAATCGAACGCGGAGTTTCTCGCGGCCATGCAGAGGATGGGGTAGTGGTTCGCATCAAGGTCAGGCAGAACGGGCCGTATCTCGTCGAGACCGACGACATCACGCTGGTGGACTGGAACGGCACCGAGTACACGATCGCCGAGGAAGCCCGTCGCCCTGTGCCGATGCGGCGGCTCCACGAACAAGCCGTTCTGCGACGGGACCCACTCGAAGATCGGGTTCCAGGCCGCCGAAGCGGCCGTGGCCGGCAGCGGCGACAAGCCTGCAACGTAGCCGGTGAACTGGCGCCGCGCGCTGCGGGACGGGCGCGCCAATCGTGCCGGAGACGCCATGACGACGGCTCCGCGGCTCGTCCCTGTCGTGCTTGCGGGGTTCACGGCCTTCTTGAGCCTCTACGCCACGCAGCCGATGCTTCCCCTCTTTCAGGGCGTCTTCAGCGCCAGCCACTTCGCCGTGAGCCTCACGGTGACGGCAACGACGGCGGCGGTCGCGCTCGCAGCGCCGTTCGTCGGGAGGCTCGCCGATGCGTGGGGCAAACGGCGCGTCATCGTGGCCGCGGCCTTCGCGCTCGCGGCGGCGACCCTGCTTGCATCGACCGCCGCGACACTCAACCAGATCATCTTCTGGCGCTTCGTCCAGGGCCTCGTGACGCCTGGCGTCTTCGCGGTGACGGTCGCGTACGTCCACGACCGCTGGCATCCGTCGCGGGCGGGAACGGCGACGGCCGCGTACGTCAGCGGCACGGTCATCGGCGGCTTCACGGGCCGCGCCACGGCTGGCGTCGTCGCGGCGGCAGCGGGCTGGCGCGCGAGCTTCGTGGTGATTGGCGCAATGAGCCTGGCGTGCGCGGTGGCGCTCTGGTCGGGGCTCCGCGGCGAGGTGGATTCGAGCCCGCGCGGCGCCGCCCGCTCCGGTCGCGATTCGCTGGCGGCGCATCTGACGAGCCGCGAGCTCGCCGGCGCCTACGCCGCGGGCTTCTGTGTGCTGTTCACGCAAATTGCGATGTTCACCTACGTGACGTTTCACCTGGCGGGCGCGCCGTTCGGACTGAGCACGGCCGCACTCGGATGGCTGTTCGCGGTCTACCTGGCCGGCGCCGCGATCACGCCTTTTTCCGGACGCTTTATCGACGTCCACGGTCATCGGGCCGCGCTCGTCGCGGCAATCGCCATCGGCGTCACCGGATCGCTGTTGACGCTGTCGGGGGCGCTGGCATTCGTGGTCGTCGGCCTCGCGCTCGTGTCGTCCGGGGTGTTCATCGCGCAGGCGGCCGCGAGCAGCTACGTCGGCGCGTCGGCCACGCGCGACCGCGGCCTCGCGGTGGGTCTGTACGCGATGTTCTACTACGCCGGCGGCAGCGCCGGCGGCGCGCTGCCGTCGCTCTTCTGGACACGCGGCGGCTGGCCGGCCTGCGTTGCGCTCGTCGTCGCCGTTCAGGTTACGACGGCGGCGATTGCACTGCTGGCGTGGGATCCCGTGTCCGCTTAGACGGCGGGGGCGGCTGCGAGCAACCGGCGGAGCTCGTCGCCTTCCATGACTTCGATCTCGAGCAGGCGCCGCGCAACGGACTCGAGCCTCTCGCGATTTGCGGTGAGGAGCTCGCGCGCCTTGGCGTGGGCCTCCGTCACGATGCGGGTGATCTCGGCGTCGATCTTCTCGGCCGTGACCTCGGCGTACAGCCCGCGCTCCTGCATTGCCGGCAGGTCGAGGAACCGGGCGCGGCGCTGGCCCTCGTAGTTCACCGCACCGAGCGCGTCGCTCATGCCGAACTCCGTCACCATGGCGCGGGCGATGTCCGTCGCGCGCTGGAGGTCGTTCTGGGCGCCGGTCGAAATTTCGCCGAACGCGATCTCCTCGGCAGTCCGACCGCCGAGCAGCACCGCGAGCTGGCCCAGGAGGTCGGTCCGCGTCACCAGGTAGCGATCCTCGAGCGGCAGCTGCATGGTGTATCCCAGCGCGCCGAACCCGCGCTGCACGATCGAGAGCTTGTGCACCGGATCGAGGCCGGGGACGCACCGACGCGACGATGGCGTGGCCCGATTCGTGGTACGCGACGATCTCGCGCTCCTTCGCGCTCATCACCCGTTTCTTCTCGAGGCCCGCGACCAGGCGATCGACCGCCGACTCGAGGTCGATCATGTCGACGAGCGTTTTGTCGAGCCGTGCCGCGAGCAATGCTGCCTCATTGACCAGGTTGGCCAGATCGGCGCCTGCGAACCCGGCCGTCCGGGCCGCGACGACGCGTAGATCGACGGTCGGCGACATCTTCACGTCCTTCGCGTGGATGCGGAGGATGGCTTCGCGGCCCTTCACGTCCGGCTTGTCCACGACGATCTGCCGATCGAACCGCCCCGGGCGGAGGAGCGCGGGGTCGAGCACCTCGGGCCGGTTCGTCGCGGCCATGATGATCACGCCTTTGCGCGAGTCGAATCCGTCCATCTCGGCCAGCAGCTGGTTCAGTGTCTGTTCCCGCTCTTCGTGGCTGCCCATCGGGCTCTGCGAGCGCACCTTGCCCAGCGCGTCCAGCTCGTCGATGAACACGATGCACGGCGCCTTGGCTTCGGCCTGCTGGAAGAGATCGCGGATACGCGCGGCGCCGACGCCGACGAACATCTCGACGAACTCCGACCCGCTGAGGCTGAAGAACGGCACGTGCGCTTCGCCGGCCACGGCGCGCGCGAGCAGGGTCTTTGCCAGTGCCCGGCGGGCCGACGAGCAGCGCGCCCTTGGGAATCCGCCCGCCCAGGTTCGTGTACTTTTTCGGCGTTTTCAGAAATTCGACGATCTCGCGCAGCTCGTCCTCGGCCTCGTCGACGCCGGCGACATCGGCGAACCGCACCTTCACTTCGTCGTCGGCGTAGATTTTCGCGCGGCTGCGGGCGAAGGACATGACGCCGCCCTCGGCGCCTCCCATCCGGCGGAAGAAGAAGCCCCATAGCGCCATGATGAACAGCACCGGGACGACCCATCCCAGCAGGTCGGTCACCCAGCGGTTCATCGCCTCGCCCGTGAACTTCACGCCCTTGGCCTCGAGGTCCTCGGCGAGCTTCGGATCCTCGACGCGGTTCACGGTGAACGAGCTGCTGCTTGTCGTCGTTGCCGGCCTTGGGCTTCAACGTGCCGCGCAGCGATTGCTCGCCGATCGTCACTTCGGACACTTCGCCGTTCCGCACGAGCGACTTGAACTCGCTGTAGGAGAGCGTGCGGCCGGCCGGCGTCATGAAGTACATCTGCACGACGCCGAGCAGCAGGAGCAGACCGAGCCCGTACCACAGCGACCAGCCGGGCCGGGGCCGCGCCGGGCGCGGGCCACCGGATCCGAGCGGGTTGAAGCGGGACGCGGGCTTCTGTGCGGCCATTTATGTTGTCACTGCCTCCTGTTTTTCGAACGTCAGGCCCTCGCCGCCGGCCGTGTCGACCGTCACCGTATCGCCCTCGACGAACCGCCCTTCGAGCACCCGAACCGCCAGCGGGTCCAGCACGCGGCGCTGGATCGTGCGCTTGAGCGGCCGGGCCCCATACGTGGGGTCGTAGCCCTCGCGCGCCAGCAGGGCGCGCGCGCCGTCAGTCAGCCGCACGTGAATCTTCCGGTCCTCGAGCCGCTTGATCAACCCCGCCAGCTGCACGTCGACAATCTTCGCCAGATGGCTCCGATCCAGCGCATGGAAGAAGATGATCTCGTCCACGCGGTTCAGGAACTCCGGCCGGAAGTGATCCCGCAGCGCGTCCATGACGCGGCGCCGGGTGCCTTCATCAATCGTACCGCCTTCGCCCATGGTCTGCTCGGCGATGATCTGGCTGCCGAGGTTCGACGTCATGATGACAACGGTGTTCTTGAAGTCGATCGTCCGGCCCTTGCCGTCCGTCAGGCGGCCGTCGTCCAGCAATTGCAGCAGGACGTTCAGCACCTCTGGGTGAGCCTTCTCGATCTCGTCGAGGAGCACGACGGCATAGGGCCGCCGCCGGACCGCCTCGGTGAGCTGGCCGGCCTCCTCGTACCCGACATAGCCGGGAGGCGCGCCGATCATGCGCGACACGGTGTGCTTCTCCTGGTATTCGGACATGTCGATCCGGATCATCGCCTGCTCGTCGTCGAAGAGGAACTCGGCGAGGGCGCGCGCCAGCTCGGTCTTGCCGACGCCGGTCGGCCCCAGGAACAGGAAGCTGCCCAGCGGACGATTCGGGTCCTGCAGCCCCGCGCGGGCCCGGCGGATCGCGTTGGCGACGGCGGTGATGGCATCGTCCTGGCCGATGACACGGTGGTGGAGCCGCTCTTCCATCTGGATGAGCTTCTGCACTTCGCCTTCCATCAACCGGCTCACCGGCACGTGCGTCCACTTGCTGACGACCTCGGCGATGTCTTCCTCGTCCACTTCCTGTTTCAGCATGCCGCCCGTCTTCTGCATCTCGGACAGCCGCGCCTCGGTGTCCCTGATCTGCTTTTCGAGCTGCGGCACCGTGCCGTACTGCAGTTCAGAGGCTTTCGCGTAGTTGCCGCTGCGCTGCGCGCGCTCCACTTCCTGCTTGACGCCGTCCAGCTGCTCCTGGAGCTTCGCCGTCAGCTGGATCGACTCCTTTTCCTGTTCCCAGCGGGCGGCCAGGCGCGCCTGTTCTTCCTTCAGATCGGCGAGCTCTTTCTCCAGCTTCGCGAGCCGGTCGGCCGACGCCTTGTCTTTCTCTTTCCGCAGGGCCTCCCGTTCGATCTCGAGCTGCATGATGCGGCGCCTGATCTCGTCGAGCTCGACCGGCATCGAATCGATCTCCATGCGTAACTTGGAGGCCGCCTCGTCGATGAGGTCGATCGCCTTGTCCGGCAGGAACCGGTCGGAGATGTAGCGGTTCGACAGCACGGCCGCCGCGACGAGCGCGGCGTCCTTGAAGTTCACCTTGTGGTGAATCTGGTAGCGCTCACGCAAGCCGCGGAGGATGCTGATCGTGTCCTCGACAGTCGGCTCGCCGACCACGACGGGCTGGAAGCGCCGCTCGAGCGCCGCATCCTTCTCGATGTACTTGCGGTACTCGTCGAGCGTGGTCGCGCCAATCGTGTGCAGTTCGCCCCGGGCGAGCATGGGCTTCAGCATGTTGGACGCGTCGATCGATCCCTCCGCCGCGCCCGCGCCTACCACGGTGTGCAGCTCGTCGATGAAGAGCACAATCTGGCCTTCGGCGTCGACGATTTCCTTCAGCACCGCCTTGAGCCGTTCCTCGAACTCGCCGCGATATTTCGCGCCCGCGACGAGAGCCCCCATGTCGAGCGCCACGATGCGCTTGTTCTTGAGGCCTTCAGGAACGTCGCCGCGGACGATGCGGATGGCGAGGCCCTCGACGATGGCCGTCTTGCCGACGCCGGGCTCGCCGATGAGCACCGGGTTGTTCTTCGTGCGGCGGGACAGCACCTGCACCACGCGGCGAATTTCCTCGTCGCGCCCGATCACCGGATCGAGCTTGCCCTTGCGCGCGAGGTCCGTCAGGTCCCGGCCGTAACGTTCGAGCGCCTGGTACGTGCCCTCAGGGTTCTGGGTGGTGACGCGCTGCGATCCGCGGATAGCCGTCAGCGCCTGGAAGATCTTGTCGGCGGTGATGCCCCGATCGGTCAGCAGCTTCGCGGAAGGGGAGCGGCCGGTTTCCGAGGCGATCGCCACCAGGAGATGCTCGGTGCTGACGTACTCGTCCTTCAGACGCTGCGCTTCCGCCTCGGCCAGGTCGGCGACGAGTTTCAGGCGCGGCGACATGCCGGCCTGCGACCCGCCGTAGGCCTGCGGCATGCGGCCGAGGAGCTCGCGGGCGGCTCGGCCGACGGCCGCCGGGTCCGCGTTCATTTTCCGGAGCAATTCCGGCACGACACCCTCGCGCTGCTCCACGAGGGTCACGAGCAGGTGCTCGGGCTCGATCTGCGCGTGATTCGACTGCTCGGCGAGCTGCTGCGCGGCAGCCACCGCTTCCTGTGCCTTCTCCGTAAACTTGTTGAAGTTCATGTTCGTGCGTCCAGTTTCTGCAGCGCCTCGAAATGGGCGCGCTGCTCCGGCGTCACCTCGCGCGGCAGTTGGACGTCCGCCGTCGCGTAGAGATCGCCGTGTTCATCCGGCTTGCCGACCGCCGGCATGCCTTGCCCCTTGAGTCGAAAGACCTGCCCCTGCTGCGTCGTCGGCGGCACCCGCAGCCGCAGCGATTTGCCGCTGATCGTGCGGACTTCGGCCTCGCCGCCGAGCACGGCCGTCGTGAGCGGAATCGCCACGCGCGTGTACAGGTCGCGGCCTTTCCGCTCGAACACCGGGTGCGGCGCCAGGCGGATGCGCAGGTACAGGTCGCCCGATCCCGCCCCGCCCGATCCCTGTTCGCCTTCGCCGCCGACCCGGACGCGCGATCCATCCGCGACGCCCGCGGGAATCCGGACGTCCACCGTGCGCTCGTGGCCGTCAGAGACCAGCGAGAAGCGGCGCGTCGAACCTCGGTAGGCGTCCTCGAGCCCGAGCTCGATCTCCTGCTCGACGTCCCGTCCCTTGCGGGCGCGAGAGCGGCCGCCGCGTCCCCGGCCCTCGCGATCGTCGCCGCCGGGGCTGCCGCCGAAAAACGTGTGGAAGAAATCCGAGAACGGGTCGCCGTCGCCGAACATCTCCCGCATTTCCTCGGGCGACATCGTTCGGAAGCCACCCGGCTGGCCGCCCACGTTGACGTTCCATGCGCCGCCCGGCTGGCCGCCGAAACCGGGACCACCCGCGCCTGCCTGCTCGTACTGCCGCCAGTTCGCCCCGAGCTCGTCGTACTTCTTGCGCTTCTCGGGGTCGCCCAGAACCTCGTACGCTTCGTTGATTTCCTTGAAGCGGCCTTCGGCCGATTTGTCACCCTGATTGACGTCGGGATGGTGCTTGCGCGCCAGCTTGCGGAACGCCGCCTTCAGGTCCTTGGCTGATGCCGTCTTCGGCACGCCGAGCGTCGCGTAGTAGTCTTTGAAGTCCATCGACCTCTTCATTCCATTCCGAGCATCCGCAGGAGTTCATCGATCTCCTGGCCGAGTCGGCGCCGCACGTCGCGCGCCGGCAACTGATCCTCGCGGGACGTGGTCACCAGGGGCCGGATCCGTTGCACCACCTCGGCGATCGAGAGCAGCCGCTGCACACCCGCAAGGTTGATGCCGCCATCGTCGACGAGCCGCTTGATCACGCGAAGGCGCTCGAGCTCGTCGCGGGAATACAACCGCATGCTGCCGATGGTGCGGCTTGGTTGAACGAGCCCCAGCCGCTCGTACTTTCGCAGCGTCTGGGGATGCATGCCCAGCAACCGCGCTGCCATGCTGATGAGGTACAGCTCTTGATCGACTCCCATCACCCTCTCGTTCACTGCCTAAGTTGCGCCGACACAAGTATAGGTATTGATACGACTCGTGTCAACTCTCCTGAGCCACAATATCTGTTGTGTTCCAGCTGTCGGACTTCCTGACGATCGGGCTCCTCGTGGGGCTCGAAGGGGTCCTCAGCGCCGACAACGCGATGGTGCTGGCGTTGCTGGTGCTCGGGCTTCCCAGGGACCAGCAGCAGAAGGCACTGCGCTACGGGATCGTCGGCGCGTTCGTGTTCCGCGGCGGCGCGACCCTCGCGGCGGCGTATCTGATCGAACTGGGATGGGTGAAGCTCGCGGGCGCGGGCTACTTGTTATATCTCGTCGTACGAGCACTTCTTCCGATCGACCGCGGAAGCGCGCCGCACGCCGGCCGCTTCGCGACCGTGGCTCGGCCTGACCGCCTTCTGGGGCACCGTCGTCAAGGTCGAGCTCACCGATATCGTGTTCGCCATCGACTCGATTCTCGTCGCCGTCGCCATGTCGTCCAAGCTCTGGGTGATCCTGACCGGCGGCATGCTGGGCATCGTCGCCATGCGCTTCGTGATCGGGCGGCTGCTGACGATCATCGAACGCTACCCTCAGCTCGTCGACGGCGCCTTCGCGATCATTGCATGGGTGGCCTTCAAGCTGCTGACCGAGTTCCTGCACAAGGAACAGTACACGGACTTCGAAATCCCGGAGTGGGTCTCGCTGACCGTCATCGTGACGATCTTCGTCTCCGCATTCCTGTACGCGCGCCGGCAGGCGCAGCAGGCCCAGGTGGTGGCCGGGGAAGACGCCGCCCGGCAGTTCTGGGACAACGAGCCGCCCTAGCTGCGTTCCTTCATCTGCCGGATCGCCCGGCGCTGGCGCTTGTCCGGCGCCTTCAGCGGCGTCATCTGGGCGCGGAAGATGCGCTCCATCCGCCTCATTTCGATTTCTTCGGCGGTCGGGGCAGGTGTCAGGTCTTCGTAGAGCAGCCGCGCATCGGCTTTCGCACGATGCCGATCGGCCAGTGCTTTGACGACGATCCGCTGCTTGCGCCCGTACGGGCGGCCGATCTGAATCGCGTCGCCGACGCGCAGGAGCCGATGCGGTTTCGCGCCCTGCCCGTTGACATCGATCTTTCCGCTCGTGCAGGCCTTTTGCGCGGCCGAACGCGTCTTGAACAGGCACGCGACGTCGAGCCAGACGTCCAATCGGACCGTCTCTGCGGTGGTATCGGAATCGTTCATTGCGACAACAGACCCGTCAGCTTGGCGGTGAGAGCCGGACCGAGTTGTTCGATCTTCGCGATCCGCGTGGCGTTCCGGTAGAAAGACGACACGTTGTGCCCGATTCCGATGGCGGCGAGGCGCACGGGCGATCGCGCTTCGATTTCCCGGACGACCGCCTGCAGGTGACCTTCCAGGTACTCGTGGCCGTTGGCGGCCATTGTCGCCTCGTCCATCGGAGTGCCGTCCGAGACGACGACCAGAATCCGGCGCGACTCCGAGCGCTGCAGGAGCCGCGCATGCGCCCACAGGAGAGCCTCGCCGTCGATGTTCTCCTTGAGCATGTCGTCGTGCAGGAACAGCCCGAGCGCGACGCGCGCGCGGCGCCAGGGCACGTCGGCGCTCTTGATCACGATGTGCTGCAGGGCGTTGAGCCGGCCGGGTTGGTCGGGATAGCCGCTGGCCGCCCACTCGCGGGCAGGCTCGCCGCCGTCCCATTCGCGGGTCGTGAACCCCAGCACCTCGCATTTCACGCCGCAGCGCTCGAGCACGCGCGCGAAGATCTCCACCGTCAGCGCGGCGATCAGCATCGGCCGGCCGCGCATCGATCCCGAGTGGTCGATCAGCAGGGTGACGACCGTGCTCGGAAACGGCGATTCGCTTTCCTGCTTGAACGGCCGGGCGCCGCCGCGGCTGGCGATGAGCCTCGCAAGGCGCGACCCGTCGAGCTGTCCTTCGTCCAGATCGAAGCGCCATTCACGAACCTGTTTCGCCATGAGGACGCGAAGCAGCCGCTTCGCCAGGCGCGCGACAAGGGAACGCACCGACGTCAGCTCGGCATCGAGTTTCGCGCGGAACTGCGCCAGTTCCTCGCGGCTGGCCAGATCCACGGCACTAACCACGCGGTCGTGAGCCGTCGTATAGGCCCGATAAGACCGATCGCGATCATCACCGGCCACCACACTCGCGCCGGCGGCCGTACCTGTCTCCGGGCCTTGACTGGTGCGCCGTTCCTTCCTGGGTGGGGACCTCGTTCCACCGGGGTCTCCACGATCCGGGAGAGGCCGCGAAATGCTCCGCGTGCGGAGTTCGACGCGTTTCCAGGCGTCGCCCGGCTCCTGCGTCAGCGGAACCTGCAGAGCCGCCTGCTTCGCCCATTCGGAAGCGGCTGGGGCAAACCGTCGTTGGTCACCGAGGTCGCCGCCTAAGGCGCGAAGCTCATCGATCAAACGTGAGGGCAGGGCAGTTCTGACGCGTGCCGTCATCGCGTCCTTCGCACTCGGAGGCGGCTGCCCGCTGAAGACTTCGAACGCAAGCCAGCGCACGCCGTCGTTCTGAGCGCCCGGATGCGCGAGCAGGTTCTTCGCGACGCCCGTCAGCCATCGCACGCCGAGCGCGTCGAGCCGCGCATCCTCGAGTGCGGCGAACAGATCGGCGGCGGGCTTCTCAACCGGTTGATGCGCCTCATAAATACGCGCGTCGTGAAACCGCTGCCTGATCGCCAGGCGATCCCCGAACGCGCGCAGACCGCTGACCGTCGCGGCATCCGAGAGCGCCAGCCGGGCTTCGAGGTTTTCAGACGCGCCGGGGCCGGCGATCGCGCGCGTGCACGCGCCGACCGCTTCTATGGTGTTCGCGGGGAAGGGGCCCGCCACGATGGTCCTAGTGGCGGCCCGGGGCCCGGCCGCGCGACGGCCAGCTCGTCGCCGATGCACCGCTGGTAGTACTCGGCGACGAGCAGTTGCTCGTCCTCGTCGCAGCGGTTCAGGAAGGTCAGCTTGAATGCCAGCGCCTGATCGTGAAACAGCGTGGTGTTTTCGGCCCAGGTCACGACCGTGCGCGGCGACATGACGGTCGACAGATCGCCGTCGGCAAACCCGCGGCGCGTCAGGTTGGCCAGGGCGATCATGGCGCTCGCCGTTGCACGTCCCTCGGCGTTCCGATATTCCGGGCACCGGGCCAGCACGACCTCGACTTCGCGATCGTGCTCGAGGTAGTTGAGCGTGACGACGATGTTCCAGCGATCCATCTGGCCCTGATTGAGGGGCTGCGTGCCGTGGTAAAGCCCGGTCGCATCGCCGAGGCCGACGGTGTTCGCCGTCGCGAAGAGACGGAATGCGGGATGAGGCTCGATGACGCGGCTCTGGTCGAGAAGCGTCAGCCGTCCCTCGACTTCGAGGACCCGTTGGATGACGAACATCACGTCGGCCCGTCCGGCGTCGTACTCGTCGAACACGAGCGCACAGGGCCGTTGCAGCGCCCAGGTCAGCATGCCGGGCTGGAACTCGGTGATCTGCTTGTCGTCCCGGATGACGATGGCGTCCTTGCCGATCAGATCCATGCGGCTGACGTGGCCGTCGAGGTTCACGCGCACGCACGGCCAGTTCAGGCGCGACGCCACCTGCTCGATGTGGCTCGACTTGCCCGTGCCGTGGCGGCCCTGGACCATCACGCGGCGGTTGTGCATGAAGCCGGCGAGCAGCGCCAGGGTTGTGTCGCGATCGAACACATAATCGGGATCGAGCGGCGGCACGTGCTCGTCGGCGCGGGAGAACGCCGGAACGCGGAGGTCCGTGTCGATTTTGAACAGCTCTCGGGCGGACAGCGTAACGTCGGGGAGATGGAGAGCGCTGGCCGCGTCGGTGTCGGTGTCGTCCATGGAGACTGCCCAAGATTGTATCGCGGGGCAAATCGCCCCCGGAACGGTGGGCGTCGCGTTGGCGCCGAGGCCGAGGCGGCCCCGGATGTCGGGTCACACATATGGTGACCCTCAACGCCCGGCGGCGCCTCAGCCCCGGCTGGGGTGAGGTTGATCTTCAGTGCAATTCAGACACCAAACCGGAGTCGCAGGAATGACCGATAAATATGGGCGGCAACGCCCGACATGGCGCCGTGCGAGGTCACAGTCTTCCATCCGGCGTCCTTCTGTCTCCGCGGAGGGCGTTGCGCTACTTCCTGCCTCTCGACTCGCGCATCGCATCCCGGAGCGTGCCCACCAGTTCATCGCCGAGCCCGCACTCGACGCTTTTTCCGGTGTCCCCGGACGACGATCCGAACATCCCCTGGGGTGCCATCGACCGGCGGTACTTCGCGCCATCGTCCCAGACTTTCGTGCCGTCCGGGAGTTCCGCGAAGAGGTGGGCAGAGGGCGATCCGCCGGCGATGCCGAGGACGAACCGCGTCGTCGCGCTCGGGAGGTGGGCGCTGACCCTCAGAATGATGTCAGCCTCTTCCCTGGTATTCACCACCGTCATCGCCGTCAGCTTCGGCAGATGATCCGCCAGGCAGGCGGCGACGGGTTGATCGTCGCCCAAGTCATCCATGGGCACGACGTAGGCCTTGCGGAGCGATGCGAGGCGTCCGTCGACTTTCGCGGAAACGGACACCGCGGCGAGCAGGCAGAGCAGGGCGGTCAGACGAGTCGCCATGTCAGTCCTTTCGGAAATGCCGAGCGGATGGTGCTCAGCATCTCGGGGAATCGTCAAAGCGATCGGCGCTCTGATCGCCTGTCTCGAAGATCTCGAGGGCAAGCGAAGAACGGCGATCGGGTCAGATAGTGAGAAGGTGGCGAGGCGCGGAATCGTACGGTCGATAGCGTTCGTCGATTATACAGTCGCAGGAACTACTTGGACTCGAGCATCGCGTATACCAGGGCGCCGGCCGTAAGGATGATGGCAATCTCAAAGACGATCACCAGAATCGCAAACCAGTCACGCTTCAGATTCCTTCGCTCCGTGGTCGCCATCAGCTCACCTTTTCTGTCTGTCAAAGAGTCGCGTGTGTCCTCACATGACAGTGCGAAATCAATCGGCAAACCGGCTCAGCGGACTGGGCCGATGCTGATTTCAGGCGTGTCCGGCAAACCGGCACTCTTCTAAGGGATCATTCCAAGGAGAAGCGTGAACATATGAGCCAGCCGAACCGGGGAAGTCGCATCGGCGTCGTCTTGCTGAGCTTCGCGATCGCCTGTTTTGCGGTCGCGACGGTTGTCGCCATCGCGACGCACGAAAAGGTCAGTCTCGTCCCTGTCGCAATGGGAGTTGTCGCCGTCGCTCAGCTCATTCGTATGCGCCGGAAGGCGCGAGGTGGGCGCTCGGCTGACTAGCGGACGTGATCAGGTGGATGGCGCCTCTGGACGATCGGCCGGGTTGCGAAAGACAATCCTGCAGGCGCCGCAATAGTGGTACCCGAGGAGTGGCGGTGGTTCCTTCCGCGGCGGAATGGCGGCGCCACATTTCGGACACACGACGTGGGATTGTCTTCGGTCTCGTTGCCCAGGATTAGGCATCACTAGCGAATCAGGATGATGAGTCTGTCGGAAACCGTACAAAATCGGGTTCGAGCCCCTCAAGGCCTCTGCTATATCTAGGGAGATGCTGATTCAGCGAGGTGGCGTGTGATGGATGCTTTGGCCGTGCTGGACCGACAAGTCGCTCGATTAACGAAGGCCATCCGTCTTCTCTGGGAACAAGGCGACGAGGGGGTTTTGCCCGCGTTGATCCTGGTGTTCGCGACGATCGACGGGTTGGCGTGGCTCCAGCGGAGAAACCGTACAGGCGACTCCGACGGCGCGGATTTTCAGAAATGGGTTCAACTGTATATTCCTCCAGGCTGGAACCCTTTAGTGACGCCTGAGACGTTATGGGTCGCGCGTTGTGCGCTCCTGCACGCGGAGGCCGCCGAGTCACGTCTTGGTGGAAAGGGTGTGGTTTCCGAAATCTGGTATCAGTGGAAGGACACTGGTCTGTTGCCGGCGGGTGCAAATCCCCCGACGCTGCCCATCTTGGTTCATCCAGAACTTTTGATCCTGGCGCTGAACGACGGGATCGAACATTTCCGCCGCGCGATCGACAGCGATTCTCAATTGCGTGAGCAGGTGGAGGAGCAGGCCACGAAGCTGTGGACGCCGGTCCTCTCTCCTCCTGAGCCGTGAGGGAACGCTACCTGGGCCCCGACGGTTCTTCCCACACATGCTCGCACTGGAGACAGAAGAACCGTTTGATGCCGAATCGTTCAACGATGACGATAGGCTTGGGCGCCCCGGGTGAGCACTTCGGACAGGCGGGGACCTGGCTGAACAGATTGTCTGACTCTGGCATGGCTCCTCCATGACCTCGGTCAATTCGCCGACGAATTTCAAGAACTTTGCATGAAATGGTCCAGAGCGTCACCCGCCGCATCAGGTGAACCGGTGGACGACGACACGCTGGCGCAGAGGAGGTTCGAATGTTCTCGTGGTTCAAGCGCGGTGCTCAGTTCTCGGCTACGAATCGCGCGAAGTTTCGAAAGACGCCTGCGAGCTGACGATCCGGATGCCGGATGGCTCGGAGTTGGTCGAACAATTCAGCGATCCGACTGCGCTCCACAATCGGCAAGTCATCCTTGAGAGGGAGTGGGCCGACGGCTGGACCGGCCCGCACGGCTGGAATCTGTAGCGAGCGGCGCGGATGTGCGGCTAGTAGGAGTGAAACGCCGCGTAGACCCCGGCGGTGGCGGCCAGGCCGAGGGCTATTTCGATAACGATCACCACAATGGCGAACCAGTCGCGGTCGCGGTGGGGCACAGGGGGAGCCTTCAACACAGTTCGCGTCAGCATCTGTCAGGTTTTGAACCGACGACGTCAGACCCCGCTTGCCGTTGTTCGCGCCAGATCTGCTTACAGGCCGGGCAGTATTGATACTCGCGCAGTGGGGGTGGTTCCGTCCGCGGCGGAATGAGGACGCCACATTTCGGACAGACGATCAGAGGCGGATGGTCGTGAGTCTCGCTGCTCACACGGATTCAATTAATAGCGAAGGTCGGACCACGCGTCTGTAGGAATCGTACCAAGCAGAATCAGCGCGCGGAACACCAGATGGACGAGCCGTGCTGGATGCGCTGCGACGCCAAATCGACTGTCGGGAACGCAATTCCTCGAGCCATCGCCTCGACCAGGTGGCGAGCTTCTGATCGTCGCTGTCGGTGGGGCTCGCCGGCTGGACGGTGACACGTCGCAACTTGAACGTTGATAGCGGGAGGTCAACCGATGACGACAAGGCTAGCGGCCGAGTTGGCGATTGTGACGGCCATCTTCGTTGCCGTGGAATGGCTCGCCTCGACGCTCACGCACACGCGGAGCTTCTGGGCGCTGCTCATGGTGTGGGCCGTTTACCTGGCTATTCGAGTGGCGATCGTTTTGCGGCGGGCGTAGCTATCGAAGGCACGTGACGGACGACCGTCAAGACGACGACGTGTTGACGCCGCGTGGCACGAACGCACTGGTGGACAGGCGCGGATAAACCACAAAGAACCCGAAGGTTGTCTGGTGGTCGTCGAAGCGAATCGAAGCCAGTCGGATTTAGTGAACTTGAATGTTCCGGCCGTTGAGGACAAACGGGCCACAAGGGTAGCCTCACTTGCTACAGCAACCTAAAATTGAGTTGCTTAGGACCGGACGCTTAGGCGGCCTGTGGCGGATTCCGTGGGGCGGACGGGGCGGGTTTCTGATCCGGAATCCACGCATGCGCGCACCGTTCGCAGCGGTAATGCGGTTTTCGCGTCTCGAAACTGACGGCAGCCAGGAATTGGCCGCTCGGCTGCTGACAAGCCGGACAGACTGCGACCGTTGGCCAGTCACTGAAGGGCATAGGGAGGGTAAGCGGGCGGGAGCGTAACGTACCTCGTGTGAGGACTCAATGGGGGAACACCGTAGACGTTCGATTACGGATTTCGTGGATCTTCGCCAAGCCGCGCGCCCTGGTTGCGTTCGTTAGCCGGCAAGGACATGGATGCCGCCAACAGCAACAGGAGCTACAGCGATTGAATGTTTGGTAGGAAGTAGTAAACAGCGCCAACGACACAGAGGATGGCAATCAGGAAAGCGATCGCGACGATCGCCAACGCAAACCAGTCGAAATTCATGCGCGCAGTGGGCATTGCCGACGCGTCCGCAAAACCATTGCCGCGTCGGTCAGCACTGGTACTGCGTGCTACTTCTCAGGTTGGCGCACCAAAACGGTAAGTGCGCGACGAGGGCGCGGTGTCACCGGCGAACGATTTCAACCAAGGAGCAGCCATGTCGAAGTCGAAGGTGAAGTCAACGGGCCAGAAGTCCTGGCACAAGCTCACGGATTCCCAGGCCGGCGCCGGCTGGGACGTCATGCTGCTCGAAAACGGAGAACCGCTGTTCTCACGCCGCTGCGCCGATGAAGGTCTCGCGCGCTTCGTCGCGACGAGCACGAAGCAGGGTTTGCTACGAATTGGCTGGGCTGATGCGGCTGGCGAGACAGCCGGGGCGTGGAGAACGAACTCTTGATCGCACTGCACCCGGCTGCTGCTTTTTCTGTGACCCCGGCGTGACCCCGTAATTTGGCCGGGTTTAGGGCTTGATCGGTAAGTTGCGTATTGTAAGTAGTTTAGAAGGTGGCGAGGGGCGGAATCGAACCGTCGACACTACGATTTTCAGTCGTATGCTCTACCAACTGAGCTACCTCGCCACTCGAGGCATCGCTTCGTGCAGCCGAACCCGAATCATAACACGCGGGCTGTTCAGGCCGTGGCGAGCGTCAACGGCACCGGCTGACGGCCGTCGACGTCCGTGACCCCGAGTTCCAGCGCCACGGCCGCGGCCACGAGGACCGTGCCGGTCCGCTCGTGCAGCCGGGAGTCGCGTGCCAGCGCGGCCACGACGCGGCCGATGAACTCCGGGCTCTCGCTGTTCGACAGATCGAGCCATTCGGCCGCCGCCAGCACGGCCTCCGTCCGCACCATCCCCGGGTACAGCGACACGACGGTGACGCCGTGCGGCGCGAGCTCGCGGGCCGTGTCGGCCGTGAGCTTGTCGGTCGCGGCCTTCGACACGCCGTAGATCGCGTTGCCGATGCGTTTCTGCGCGGCCCAGTGGCTGATGTTGACGATGAGCCCCCGTTTCGCCGGGACCATCATCCGCGCGGCGCGCGCGCTCACCGTGAACGCCGCGCGGACGCCCGCATCGATCATCCCCGCCCAGCGGTGCGAAGGCTGCTCCCAGAAGGGCAGCCCCCAGGTGAACGCACCGTTCTCCATCATGCGTTCGTAGCCACCCCACGCCGAGTTGACGACGACATCCAGCGCGGCGCCGGACGTGACGTCTGCGATGCGCGCAAACGCCGCGTCCGTGTCCTCGTCTCGCGTGTGGTCGCACGGGATGCGGATGATCGGCGCCGGCAGGGCAGCCGTGGCGACCGATCGACCCGTGGCGAACACGGTGTACCCGGCCTCGGCCAGCGCGGCGGCGACACCGCGACCGACACCACGGCTGGCGCCCGTGACGAGCGCGACCGCCACTGTTACCCGGCGACGGCTTCGATGTCGCGAACCATCCCCAGCTCGCGCCGGACGCGATCTTCGATCGTCCGCGCGATGTCCGGGTTGTCCTTCAGGAACTGCTTGGCGTTCTCGCGCCCCTGTCCGAGACGCTCGCCGCCGTACGCGAACCACGCGCCGCTCTTCTCGACGATCCGCTTCTCGACGGCGAGATCGAGGAGGTCGCCCGTGCGCGAGATGCCCTCGCCGTACATGACGTCGAACTCGGCCTCGCGGAACGGGGGAGCGACCTTGTTCTTGACGATCTTCACGCGCGTGCGCCCGCCGACGACGGCATCGCCGTCCTTGATGCTGGCGATGCGGCGGATATCCACGCGGACCGACGCGTAGAACTTCAGCGCGCGGCCGCCGGTCGTGGTTTCCGGGTTGCCGAACATCACGCCGATCTTCTCGCGCAGCTGGTTGATGAAGATGAGCGAGGTCTTCGACTTCGAGACGACGCCGGTCAGCTTTCGCAGCGCCTGCGACATCAGCCGGGCCTGCAGGCCCATCTGCGCGTCGCCCATGTCGCCTTCGATTTCCGCCTTCGGCACGAGGGCCGCCACCGAGTCGACGACGACGACGTCCACGCCCGTCGATCGGATGAGGACTTCGACGATCTCGAGCGCCTGTTCGCCGTTGTCGGGCTGCGACACCAGCAGGTTGTCGAGATCCACGCCGAGCTTCTGCGCGTACGCGGCGTCCAGCGCGTGCTCGGCGTCCACGAACGCGGCCATGCCGCCGAGTTTCTGCGCCTCGGCGATCACCTGCAGCGCGAGCGTCGTCTTGCCGGACGACTCCGGTCCGAAAATCTCGATGACCCGTCCGCGCGGCACGCCGCCCACGCCCAGCGCGTAGTCGATGCTGATGGACCCGGTGGAGATGGCATCGATCGGTTGAATCGGGCCCTTCTGGCCCAGCCGCATGATGGAGCCCTTGCCGAACTGCTTTTCGATTTGCCCGACGGCCAGTTCGACGGCCTTGGCTTTCTCGCGGTCGATCCGGTCGTCTTTGTCGGACCTGTCGGATCTGTCTAACCGTTCGACTGAGGCTGGTGGCATGGCGGTTCTCCTTGGAGGCGCGGTTATTCTAAGATCTGTGCCGGGCGAAAGTCAACGGCAATTCCGTGAATGTAAGCCTGTGAACATATTTATCAACAACGACTTATGGACGCGAGCACTTTCGCCTCGAAATCCTGGGTTGGCAGAATCTGCCATCATACGGCCACGATGCCCAGCCCAATTGGCCATGCCCTGGCCGGTCTCGCCGTGGCTTGGGGCTCGGACCTGCTGCCGCCGCGGGCGGCGTGGCAGGCCTGAAGGCGTGCACCACGACCACCTCTGCGTGATGCTGGCCGTTCTTCCCGACGCCGACCTGCTGCTGCCCATCGCGCACCGTACCGTCACCCACAGCGTCGCGGCGGTCTCCGCGGTGGCGCTCCTGATGATTGTCGCCAGCCGCGTGACAGGGAAGGTCACACGCACACTCGCCGTCGCGTGCGTGGCCGCGTACGCCTCGCATCTCCTGCTCGACTGGCTTCAGACCGATCCGACGCCGCCACTCGGGATTCAGGCGCTCTGGCCGGTCTCGTCTGCGTGGTTCATCTCGGGCTGGGATGTCTTTCGGCCGACCGAACGGCGGCACATGTTCGAGCTCGCCACGATGCTGCGCAATATCGCCGCCGTCGTTCAGGAGGTCGTGATTCTTGGAACCGTCGCCGCCGCGGCGTGGCTAGTACCGAGTAAAAGCCCTGGCCGGACTTCCGGCCGAGATGGCCGGCCGCGACCATCCGCCGCAGTAAGGGACACGGCCGGAACTTCGGATCACCGAACCCCGTGTGCAGCACCGTCAGAGCGGCCAGACACACGTCGAGGCCGATGAAATCGGCGAGCGCGAGCGGTCCCATCGGGTGGTTCATCCCGAGCTTCATGACCGTGTCGATCGCGTCCGCCGTCCCGACACCCTCCATGACCGCGAACATCGCCTCGTTCAGCATCGGCATGAGGATCCGGTTGCTGATGAAGCCGGGGTAGTCCGCGGACTCGACCGCCACCTTTCCCAGCGCGGCGCACAGGTCAGAGGCCGTACGCATCGACGCATCTGATGTGGCCTGCCCGCGAACGAGCTCGACGAGCGTCATCAGCGGCACGGGATTCATGAAGTGCATGCCGAGCATGCGATCGGCGCGGCCCGACGCCGCTCCGAGCGCCGTGATCGAGATGGACGACGTGTTCGACGCGAGGATCACATCCGGTTTCGCAATGGCGTTCAGCCCGCTGAACAGCGAACGCTTCGCGTCAGCATCCTCGACGATCGCCTCAACGATGTAGTCGGCCGCGCCGAGGCGGTCCACACCGGTCGCCATCTGGATGCGCCCGAGCGTCGCGTCACGCGCGGCAGGCGTGAGCGTGTCCTTCTCGACGAACTTCGCGAGGCTGCGCTCGATCTCGCTGCGCGCGCGATCGAGCACGGGCTGGGCGACGTCCACGAGGCAGACGGCGAAACCCGCCTGCGCGAACACCTGCGCGATGCCGTGCCCCATCGTGCCCGCGCCAACCACGCCGACGGTTTTGATTTGCATCGCCTGTTTGTCACGAAGACACGAAGGTCACGAAGTATCTTAGGGCAAAACCTCTACGTGCTTCGTGTGCTTCGTGCCTTCGTGATGGCTTTTTAGATTCGCTCGATGGCGAGCGCCACGCCGTTGCCGCCGCCCAGGCACAGCGTCGCGATGCCGCGCTTCAGGTTCCGCTGTTCGAGCGCGTAGAGGAGCGTCGTCAACACGCGGCTGCCGCTCGATCCAATCGCGTGGCCCAGGGCGACGGCGCCGCCGTTGACGTTGACCTTCGCAGGATCGACGCCGAGTTCGTTGAGGACGGCGACCGCCTGCACGGAAAACGCCTCGTTCAGCTCGAAGAGATCGACATCGGCGAGCGCCCATCCAATCTTGTCGAGCAGACGCCGGACGGCGTCCACCGGCGTCATCAGCACGAATTTCGGCGAGAGGCCGCTCGTGGCCTGACCGACGATGCGGGCAAGAGGTGACAGGCCGAGATCCCGCGCGCGCGCGTCGGACATGACGACCAGCGCGGACGCGCCGTCGTTCACGCCGGGAGCGTTGCCCGCCGTCACCGTCCCGTTGGCCTGAAAGGCCGGCGCCAGCTTTCCCAACGATTCGACAGTCGAGTCGGCGCGGATGGCCTCGTCGCGATCGATCACGACCGGCGGCCCCTTCTTCTGCGGCATCGTGACCGGGAGGATTTCGGCGGCGAAGCGGCCGGCCTCAGTCGCCGCGGCCGCTTTCTGATGGCTGAGCGCGGCGTATGCGTCCTGCAACGAGCGGCCGACACGGTAGTGTTCGGCGACGACTTCGCCCGCGTTGCCCATGTGGCACTGCTCGAAGGCGCACCACAGGCCGTCCGTGATCATCGCGTCGAGGAGTTCGGTATTGCCCATCTTCACGCCCTCGCGCACGCGCGGGAGCAGGTACGGGCAGTTGCTCATGGACTCCATGCCGCCCGCCACGGCAATCTCGATGTCGCCGGCGCGAATCGCCTGATCGGCCAGCATGACGGCCTTCAGTCCCGATCCGCAGACCTTGTTCACCGTCAGCGCCGCGACGTGATCGGCCAGCCCGCCGCGAAGCGCGGCCTGCCGCGCGGGGTTCTGTCCCAGACCCGCGCTCACGACGTTGCCCATGATGCACTCGTCGACCGCCGCCGGCGCGATGCCGGCGCGGCGCACCGCTTCAGCCACAACGAGCGCGCCAAGCTCTGTCGCCTTCAGCGTCTTGAGCGCGCCGAGAAACTTTCCGGTGGGTGTGCGAACGGCGGAGACGATGACGGAGTGGTTCAAGGTTCAGGTTCAAGGTTCAGGTTCAACGTTCGTACGTTGTGCGTTCTACGTTCGACGTTCCCTGACGCTGAGTTCTTTGACGGTCTCAGGTCCGAGCAGCGTGTCCATGCGGCGCAGGATGATCGCTGAGGCGCGGCGGACTTCCTGCGCCCACTGACGGGTGGCGGCGTCGACGATGAGCGTCGTCCCTTCGAGCCGCACGGCGGTTTCGCGTTCGAGGGCGGGGCCGACCGCGGCACGCCACGCGAAACTCACCTTGCCGGGAGACAGCGGCGCCGCACGCAGCAGTTCGGCGAGCGCGCCGGGAACCGCGGAGCTGAGCGGCCGCATCGAATCGATCTTATCATTCTGGTCGCATGCGCCTGGTCCTCGCGTCCACGTCTCCGCGCCGCGCCGAGTTGCTCCGCGCGGCAGGCTACACGTTCGATGTCCTCCCCGTCGACATCGACGAGCGCGTGGGCGCCGGAGAAACGCCGCGCGACTACGTCCGGCGGCTGGCGGCCGAGAAATCCGCCGCGGCCTGGGACGTCGTCCGGTTCAAGCCGGACGCTACGGGAGACATCGTGCTCGCGGCAGACACGGCTGTGGTCGTTGACGAGCAGATTCTGGGGAAACCGCGCGACGACCGCGAAGCCGCTTCCATGCTCCGCCAGCTGTCCGGACGCCGCCACGAGGTCCTGACGGGGGTGAGCCTGAGGTCGCTCGGGGGTGAACGGGGATTTATTGGCGCCACCGGCGTCTATATGATGGAGCTCCGCGACGAGGACATCGCCTGGTACGTGGCGAGCGGCGAGGGCCGCGACAAGGCCGGGGCCTATGCCATTCAAGGCCTTGCCTCGCGGTTTATCCCTGGAATCGACGGCTCCTACGCAAACGTGGTGGGGCTGCCTGTCGCGGACGTCTCGTTACTCCTGAGCGCGCTTGCATCGGCGGGGTAGTCGGGCTATTCTGACCGTGAAATCTTTCCCAGAAGTCCTTATGGCACATCGATATATCAAGATCAGCATCACCGCGCTCGTGCTCGCGTCCGCATTCGGCTTCCTGATGTGGACGACGCTGCAGAACGGCACGGAGTACTTCAAGCACGTGGACGAAGTGGTCGCCGACCGGCAGGCGTGGGAAGGCAAGCCTCTGCAATTGCACGGGTACGTGATTCCCGGATCGATCGCACAGCGGCCCAACACGCTCGACTGGCGGTTCAAGATCCAGAACAACCCGATTCGCGCCGGCGAACCAGGCAACGTCATGACCGTGACGTACTCGGGCATCGTCCCCGACACATTCAAGGGCGAGGCCGAGGTGGTTCTGCACGGCAAGTTGAGCGCGGAAGGCTTTCACACGGACCCGAACGGCGTGATTGCCAAATGCCCGTCGAAATACGAAGCGGCCTCGGGATCCTGAGATGTCATCCCTTGGTTCATTCCTCCTCCTTGCCGCCTTCGTCGTCTGCAGTTACGCCGCCGTCATCTCGGTCGTCGGGGCCCGCCGCCGCTCGCGGGCGCTGATCGAGAGCGGCATCGGCGCGTTCTACCTGATCGCCGCCCTGATGGCCGTGGCCTCGGCGGTCATGATCAACGCGTTCCTGACCGACGACTTCACGATCAAGTACGTCGCCCACTACTCCGAAGCGGCGCAGCCCCTGTTCTACAAGATCACGTCGTACTGGGGCGGCCTCGACGGCTCGATCATGTTCTGGGTGTTCCTGCTGTCGATCTTCGGATCGTGCGCCGTCTACACGAACCGGGAGCGCCATCGCGAGCTGATCCCGTACGTCGTCGCCACCATCTCCGTCGTGGAGATGTTCTTTCTGTTCCTGATGGTCGTGCACAAGAACCCGTTCACGACGTTTCTGACGACGCCTGAACCGGACGGCAAAGGTCTCAACCCGCTGCTGCAGAACTACTGGATGGCGATTCACCCGCCGTCGCTCTATACGGGCTTCGTCGGCATGACGATCCCGTTCGCGTTCGGCATCGCCGCGCTCATCACCGGCCACCTGGACGACTCGTGGCTGCGGGCCGTCCGCCGCTGGACGATGGTCAGCTGGCTGTTCCTGTCCTTCGGCCTGACGCTCGGGATGATCTGGGCCTACGAAGTGCTCGGCTGGGGCGGCTACTGGGGCTGGGATCCGGTCGAAAACGCCGGCCTGCTGCCATGGTTCACCGCGACCGCATTCCTGCACTCGGTGATGGTGCAGGAGCGCCGCAGCATGCTGCGCGTGTGGAACGTCGTGCTGGTGATCATGACGTTCTTCCTGACGATCTTCGGGACGTTCATGACGCGGTCGGGCGTCGTGCAGTCGGTGCACGCCTTCGGCGAAGACGTCGAACTGGCGCGGCTGTTCGTCGGCTTCATGGTCGTCATCGTGACGTTCAGCTTCGGCCTGGTGATCTACCGGCTGCCGCTGCTCAAGGCCCGCAACGAGCTCGACTCGTGGATTTCCCGCGAGGCGGCGTTCCTGGTCAACAACTGGATCCTGTTGTTCTCGGCGTTCTTCATCCTGTTCGCGACGATGTTCCCGACGCTCAGTGAGGCGGTGACGGGCAACCGCATTGCGGTCGCGCAGCCCTTCTTCAACAAGTGGATGCTGCCGATCGGCTTCATCCTGCTGTTCCTGACCGGCGTCGGGCCGCTGCTCGCATGGCGCAAGTCCGCGATCAGCAACCTGCGCGATTCGTTTCTCTTCCCGGTGCTCGCGGGTGTCGTCACGGCGGCAGTCCTCGCGGCGTTCGGCTTCAGGGTCTGGGTGTCGGGCCTGTGCTTTGCGCTGTGCGCGTTCGTGGCCGGAACCGTCGCGCAGGAATTCTGGCGCGGCGCGAACGTGCGCCGGCGGGCGACCGGCACGGATGTCTTCACGGCGCTCGTCGGCCTCGTCGGCCGGAACAAGCGCCGCTATGGCGGCTATATCGTCCACATCGGCATCGTGCTGATCTTCCTGGGCTTCGCGGGCAACGGGTACAAGCGCGATCAGCAGATGCTGCTCAAGCCGGGCGAGAAGGGCACGATCGGCGCCTACACCGTCCGCAACGACGGCATCAAGCTCACAGACGACGGCCAGAAACAGATGCTCACGGGCTACGTGGCCGTCTTCAAGGACGGCAAGCAGCTCGACACGATGTACCCGGGCAAGTCGTCGTTCCACAAACACGAAAGCGAGCCGCCGCGCACCGACGTCGCGATTCGCCGCACGCCGGCCGAAGACTTCTACGTCATCATGCCGGCCGTCGACCTCGGCACACAGACAATGAGCCTCGAGATTCACATCAACCCGCTGGTTGACTGGATCTGGATGGGGTTCGGCATCATGGCCTTCGGCACAGGAATCGCGCTGCTGCCGGAGAGCACGTTCGCGTTTGCCATGGCGAAGATGCCGGCCGACGCCGCGACGACAGCACTGACGATCCTCCTGTCGTTCGGGCTCGTGCTTGGCGGCCGCACGCAAAGCGTCCGCTCAGATGACCGGCGACGCGGCGACGCAGACCTCCCACTACGCGCGCACACCTGCCGAGGCCAAGCTGCAGCACGAGATCGTCTGCACCTGCGGCTGCGGCCACATCACGATTGCAGAGTGCCGCAAGGATCCCTGCGTCACGTCGCATCAGCTGCGCGGCGAAGTCGCCGCGTTGATCGACGAAGGCAAGTCGCACGACGAGGTCATCCAGGCGGTCATCGCGAACCACAGCGAGGAAGTGCTCGGCGCGCCGATCGACAAGGGCTTCAACCGCCTGGCGTGGCTGTTCCCTTACCTCGCCGGCGTGGCCGGTGCCGTCGTCATCGGGCTGTCCGCGATGAAGTGGACGCGCCGCGCGGAACCCGCTGCTGCCGCGGGGGCGCCAATGGACGCGGACATGGCCGAACGTCTCGACGATGAGCTCAGAAACCTCGACTGACAGCCCGCGCGTTGACCAGGGCCTGCAGGCCTGGCAGTTCTTCGTCCTCGCGGCGCTCGGCTGCGCGACGGCGGCGACGTTTCTGGCCCGCGGGCAGGGCTATCTACCCATCCTGCTGATCTCCGTCCTGATGGCGGCCACGGTGTTGGTCGGCCTGGCCATGGTGCGCGCCCTCCGCCCTCTCGTGTCCGAGCACGACGATCGGACGACGATGGTGGGGCAGCGGACGCGTGCCGCCCTCGAGCGCGAGAAACTGCTCGCCCTGCGCGCCATCAAGGAGCTCGAGTTCGACCGCGCGATGGGGAAGCTTTCCGAATCGGATTGGCAGGAGATGTCCGGTCGTTTGCGCGCGCGGGCCGCGCGGCTGATGCGTCAGCTTGACGCCGGCGCCGGCTATCGGGAGCAAGTCGAACAGGAGATTGCCAAACGACTCGGGACGGCCGTCGCGGAAACCCCGGCCGCGCGTTTCTGTTCGGCATGCGGAACCGCGAGGGACGCCGATGCGAAGTTCTGCAAGAATTGCGGCGCCAAACTCTGAAATGCGAACCACGAAGAAGCAGATGAGGAGCAGGGCTGCCACGCTGGCGCTGGGGATCCTTTGTGGCCTTGGTGTCCTTTGTGGTTCGGCGTTCGGCCAGTTTCAGATGCCCGATCCGAAGCAGATGGCGGGCATCCCGCGGCCGGTCGACGATCTGCCGGCGGGCAGCGTCTCCGTACGCCTCATTCGTGGGCAGCTGTCCAACAACATCGCCGGCCATCCCGTCGAGCTGCACTTCGGCAACGGCCGGGTGCTCACCGTCAAGACCGACGACGCCGGGCGCGCGCAGTTCGACAAGCTGCCGGCCGGGTCGCCCGTCAAGGCCAGCGCGGACGTGGACGGCGAGCATCTCGAGTCGCAGGAATTCCCGGCGCCTGCACAGGGCGGCATCCGCCTGATGCTCGTGGCGACCGACAGGGCGGCGGGCGCAAAGAGCGGCGCGCCGGCCGTGACCGGACAGGTCGCGCTCGGTGGCGAGACCCGCATCGTCCTCGAGCCGGGCGATGAAGTCATCGACGTGTATTACCTGCTCGACATCGTCAACGGCGCCAGCACACCCGTGACGCCGGAGAAGCCGTTCGCCTTCGACATGCCGTCGGGCGCGCAGGGCACCACCCTGATGGAGGGCTCGTCGCGGCTGGCGAAAACCAGCGGGGCGCACGTGACGGTGGACGGCCCATTTCCCCCGGGCCGCACGACCGTTCAGGTGGCGTGCCAGCTGCCGGTGACGGCGGCCTCGATGGACGTCGTGCAGTCATTCCCCGTGAACCTCGAACGCCTGGCCGTGCTGGTCCGGAAAGTCGGCGAGACGAAGCTGGCGTCGGCGCAGCTCCAGCAGCAGCGGGATATTCCGAACGACGGGCAGATCATCATCGGCGCCATGGGCGGCGCGGTGGCGGCCGGACAGCCGATTTCGCTGACGCTGTCGGAACTGCCGCACCACAGCCTGGCGCCGCGCTGGACCGCGCTGTCCATCGCCGGCCTGATCGTCCTCGTCGGCATCTGGGCCGCCACGCGGCCGGCCGACTCGCTGGCGCGTGAAGGCGACCGCAAGCGGCTGATTGCCCGCCGCGAGAAGCTGCTCGCGGAGTTGGTCCGGCTGGAGCACGACTACCGCAGCGGCCGCGGCGACCGGGCGAAATACGCGGCGCGCCGTGAAGACCTCGTCTCCTCGCTCGAGCAGGTGTACAGCGCGCTCGACGACCCCGACGGCCCCGTGGACGTCGCGGCCTGATGGTCGAGTTCGAGGAAGTTCGCCTGGCCGATGTCTCGCGGCACTTCGGCCGGCGCCGCGCTGTCTCGCAGATCTCCTTCACGATTCGCTCCGGCGAAATCCTCGGCCTGCTCGGCCCGAACGGCGCGGGCAAATCCACCATCATCGGCATGCTGGCGACGCTGGTCGCGCCGACGTCAGGCACCATCACCTACGGCGGAGTGGCCGCCCGCGTGCTTGGCGGCCGGCTGCGAAGCGCCATCGGACTTCTGGCCCACGAACTTCACCTCTACTCCGAGCTGTCCGCAAGACAGAACCTGACCTTCTTCGCGCAGCTTCACGGCCTTCGCACGCACGATGCGGTCAACCGGGGCCTCGCTGCCGCGGGCCTGTCCGATCGAGCCGACGATGAAGTGTCGGGGTTCTCGCGGGGCATGCGGCAGCGGCTGGCGCTCGAGCGCGCCCTGCTGCACGATCCGCGACTGGTGCTCATGGACGAACCGTTCACCGGGCTGGACGACGCCGCTACGCAGATCGTGACCGACCGGCTGCGCCGCCTCGCCGCGGGCGGCGCAATCATCGTCATGGCGACGCACGACCTGGATCTCGCCGACGGGCTCGTAAGCCGCGTGGCTGTAGTACGGGGCGGGCGGCTCATCAAGGACGAACCCGCCGGGCAGAACCTCCGGGCGCGCTATCGCACGCTGGTCGGTCACTGAGATGTTCCTCAAAGTCGCCGTCCTCGTGTTGAAGAAGGATCTCGCCATCGAGGCGAAGAGCCGCGAGATCCTCTATACGACGGTGTTCTTCGCGATCTCGTGCCTGTTGATCTTCTCGGTGGCGTTCGTCAAGGAAGGCGTGCCCGCCGAGGATGCGGCGTCGGGCATCCTGTGGATTGCGCTGGCGTTCTCCGGCACGATCGCGCTGGGCCGCACGTTCGAGCGCGAACGCTACGGCGAGACGCTGCGTGCGCTGCTGATGGCGCCGGCCTCGCGGCCTGCCATCTACGTCGGAAAGCTCCTCGGCATGATCCTGTCCATGCTGTCCACGCAGGTGGTGCTGCTGCCGCTCGTGGCATTCCTGTTTCGCGCGCCGCTGTTCGCGCGGCCTCTGCTGTTGGCGGCGCTCCTCGGGCTCGGGACACTCGGGTTCGCGTCGGTTGGGACGCTGTTCGCGGCGATGCTCGTGCGGACGCGCAGCCGGGACGCGCTGCTGCCCATCCTGTTGTATCCCATCACGGTACCCGTCATCATAGCGGGCGTACGGGGAACATCGGCCCTCGTGCAGGCGCCGCCGGACGAGGCGATCGCGACGTTGTGGATCGGCCTGCTGACGGGCTTCGACGTGGTGTTCGTGACGCTGGCGTTGTGGACGTTCGAACCGCTCATGACGGAATAGACGCGGGCGGCTAGGGAAAACACATGCGGAAACTATTCGTTCCGATCGTCGTCGTTGCGGCGGCGATGTTTGCGTGGGCGCCAATCGGCATCGCGCGCGTCGAGTACGAGTCCACGATGCTGCTCGTGCAGAAGATTTTCTACTTCCACTTCGCCACCTGGATGGCGGTCACGGCCTCCGTCACCGTTTGCGGCATCGCCAGCGCGATCTACCTGTTCAAAGGCACACCCGCGGCCGACCATTACGCCGTCGCGTCCGCCGAGCTCACGACGATCTTCTGCCTGTTCGGCATGTTCAGCGGCTCGTTGTGGGGCCGGAAGGCGTGGGGCGTCTGGTGGCAGTGGGACGCGCGCCTGACGATGGCGTTCCTGCTCGAGCTCGTGTTCTTCGGATATCTCCTCGTGCGGAAGTACGGCGGTCCCGGCGCCGAGAAGCTGGCGGCGGCCATGGGTATCTTCGGTGCGGCGACCGCCCCGTTCATCTACAAGTCGGTTGACTGGTGGCGCACGATCCATCCGCAGACCACCGTCATGAAAACCCTGGGCGACAAATTTCCGGCGGCCTGGAATCTCGTCTGGTTCTGCTCGGTAGCCTTTCTGCTGCTGTTCCTGGTCACGCTGGCCGCGAGAGTCCGGCTCGAGCAGCTGCGGGCCCAGCTGGACCGCGCCTACCTGGCCGCTGAAGAATGATGGAGTGATGATGCTGCGTGGAATGCGGATCTGCGTCATGTGGCTGGTGACCGTGCCGTTCACGGCGGCGGCCGCGTTCGCGCTTCAGCAGCCGGCCGCACAGGACGGCTTCGTGCCGGTCACCGGCGTGCCGGTCAGCGAACAGGTGCCGGCGGCGCCGCTGGTCGTCGGGGCGTATGCCTTCTTCCTGCTGCTGATGATGTTCTACCTGTGGACGATCTGGCGCCGCATCGGCAAGGTCGAGGCCGACATGCAGGCGCTCGAGCGGCGGCAAGGCGCCGGCGGGAGCCGCATCGGGTGACAGCCGGTCACTTCATCTTCATCCCGTCGGTCCTGCTCGCCGGGCTGGTGATCGGATGGATCCTTGGTTCGCGCGCGGCTCGTGATGCCTACGCAGCCGAACTGCGGCGACGGGAAGAGAAGGCGGCACGGACGGCGGCGCGGAAGTAGTAGCGGACCTTCAGGTCCGCTACTGTGGGCAGGCCTGAAGGCCTGCACTACGACTATCTGCCCACCGCGAGGCGCTGCGCCAGGACGTCCGGCAGCCCCGCCCTCAGCACCTTCGCCTGCGTCGTCTCGATGGGGTAGTCCACGCGGAACAATTCGATTCTCTTCGCCGCGGTGTCCACGAGGGCATACGCCGCGCGGGGATCGCCGTCCCGCGGCTGCCCGACTGAGCCCGGATTCAACAGGTACTTCGACCCCGCCTTCAGGTTGAGCACGGAAGGGGAGGTGTCCGCCAGGCCGATCGTGTCCACGCGGCCGTCGGCCAGCTCGAATGTCACGGGCCAGTGCGTGTGGCCGAAGAGGCAGAGCGGCCGTTCGGACATTTTGAGCGCCCGTATGGCATCGAGCTCGTCGAAGATGTACGCGTCCTCGTCGAACGGCGAGCCGTGGCAAATCTCCACGACCTCGTCCACGACCACCGGCCCGCGCGGCAGCGCCGCGAGCCATTCGCGGTTGGCCGGCGTCAGCATATCGTGCGTCCAGTGGGCGGCCCGTTTCGCCACCGAATTGAAGCCGTCCGCCTGCTCGAGGCCGCAGGCGACCTTGTCGTGGTTACCGCGGACGATGGCAGCGGCATCGAGCGCCTGCGTGCGCGCGATTACGGCGTTGGGATCGGCGCAGTAGCCGACGAGATCGCCGAGCACCAGGGCGCGGTCGTAGCCGCGCGAGGCGGCGGCGGCCAGGCAGGCCTCCATGGCTTCGAGGTTGGCGTGAATGTCGGTCAGGACGAGGTAGCGCATCGGGATCGGGACGTCGCCAGCTATTCTGCTATGCCTGCAGCCAGTCGACCAACTGCTCGACAAGCGCATCGACGCTGGCACGCCCGGCGTCCAGACGGACGTGGGCATGCTCGTAGGCCGCGCGCCGCGCGTAATACAGGCGCTCCAGCGCGACGCGATCGGCGGCGAGCGGACGGCGGCCGTCTGCTGGAATACGCGCAATCAGGCGTTCGATGGGCGCATCCAGCCACACCGACGCCCCGTCGTGGTTGATGACGGCGCGGTTCACGGGGTCCACGAACGTGCCGCCCCCGGTGGCGACCACCACGTGCCGTTTCGGCAGCTGTTCCGTGAGCACCTCGCATTCAGCCGCGCGGAAATAGGGTTCTCCGTGCCGGGCGAAGATCTCCGAGACCGGCAGGCGTTCGCGCTGTTCGATGAGCTCGTCGACGTCCACGGGCTGCCAGTCGAGGCGCCTGGCCAGCGCGCGGCCGACGCTTGTCTTGCCCGCTCCCATGAAGCCGACCAGATACACCTTGTCGGCTTTCACGCGACGAGCCGGGCGAGTGTCTCGAAGAAACCAGGATACGAGATGGCGACCGAATCGGCGCCGAGGATGCGCGACGGCGATCCGCCCGGCGAGGGCGGCGATCGCGAAGGCCATCGCCATCCGGTGATCGCCGTGGGCGTCGGCCTGACCGGAACCGGTGGCCATGATACCCGCCGATCCCGCGACGAAACCGTCCGGACGCTCGTCCGCCGGGATGCCGAGCGCGCGAAACCCGGCGACGAGCACGGCGATGCGGTCGCTTTCCTTGACGCGCAGTTCGGCCGCGCCCCGGACGCTCACCTCGCCGCCGTGGCCGGCGAGCGCCGCAATCGCCGGTAATTCGTCGATGAGCCCCGGCACTTCGTCCGGCGCGATATCCACCCGTCCGATGCGATCGCCTTCGACGACGATCGTGCCGACCGGCTCGCCCGCGTCGCTCGACGTCTGATGGAACTCCACCCTGGCGCCAAACCGGCGGAGCACGCCGATCAGATCCGTCCGCGTGGGGTTCAGGCCGACCTCCTCGATTTCGACGCGCGATCCCGGGCACGCCGCCGCCGCCGCCATCCAGAACGCGGCTGACGAAAAGTCGCCGGGGACGGCGAGGGTCCGGCCGGCCAGCGTCGTCTGCCCGCCGGACACGGCCACGCGCGTGCCGGTGGCGTCGGCGTCGACGTGGCCGCCAAACGCCAGCAGCGCGCGCTCGGTGTGGTCGCGCGTTCGAGCCGGCTCGATCACGGTCGTCGTTCCGCGTGGCGTGGAGTCCCGCCAGAAGCACCGCGCTCTTCACCTGGGCGCTCGGGACCGTCGATTCGTGTGTAATGGCGTGCAGATCGCCGCCGCGGATCGTCAGCGGCGGGTGACCGTCCACGGCCTCAATCGTCGCCCCCATGCGGCCCAGAGGCTCCATGACCCGGCGCATGGGGCGACGCGACAGCGACGCGTCCCCGGTCAGCACGGAGGTGAAGCGGTGCCCGCCGAGCACGCCCGTCATGAGGCGCATGGTCGTACCGGAATTGCCTGCATCGAGCGGGCCGGAGGGTGAACTCAGACGGCCCAGTCCTCGTCCGATAAGAGTAATGGTGGTGGAGTCGTCGTCGATGTCCACGCCGAGGCGGCGCAGGCAGGCCAGCGTGGACAGGCAGTCGGCGCCGCGGGAGTAATTGCTCAGGCGCGACGTGCCGTTGGCGAGCGCCGCGAATAGCGCATACCGATGCGAAATCGATTTGTCCCCGGGGACGCGGATCCGGCCACGTACGTGGCGGGCCGGATCGACAGTGGCAGCAGTGGTCGGCACACTGCTGATCTTACGCCACGCGACTCGACGCCGCGCAAGCGGTGGTATTCTGTCGCCGGGTCCCATTAGGCGCATGCCGCTCAACTCCCGCCACGACGTTCACCTCGAATTCACGAGCGCCTTCGAAATGCTGGATTTCGTCCAGGTGGTCAGCGAGCACATGGGGCGGAGCATCGGGCTCGACGAGGACTCGCGGCACTGGGTCGGTGTGGCGGTTCGCGAGTCGGTGATTAACGCCATCAAGCACGGCAACCGCAACGACTCGTCCAAGCGCGTGTTCGTCGATTTCGAGGCCGCCCCCGAAACCATCCCCGAACTGACGATTCGCGTTCGCGACCAGGGCGACGGGCTTCGATCCGGGCGAGCTCGCCGATCCGCTGGCGCCGGAAAACCTGCTCAAGGCCAGCGGCCGCGGCATCTTCCTGATCCGCAATTTCATGGACCATGGTGCAGCTGCGGCGCGTTCCCGAAGGCGGCATGGAAATCCTGATGACCAAGCGCGTCTCGTCCCAGCCCACCACCGATTCCGTCGCCTGAATTGCCGCGCGATCCCCTTCTCCTCGCCACCGCCATCGAGGCCGTCGTGCGCGCCGGCTCGATTCAAATCGATCGCTTCGGCGGCGCAATGCGCGTCGACAAGAAAGGCGCCATCGATCTCGTCACGGACGTGGACGTGGCCGTCGAGAAGATGTTCCGCGATCTGGTGGCCGAGCGGTTCCCCGATCACCGGGTGCTGGCGGAGGAGTTCGGCGGCGACGCGGCGGTGCCGAGCGGCCCCTGCTGGGTGTTCGATCCGATCGACGGCACCACCAACTTCGCGCACGGGCTGCCGATTTTCTGCTCCTCGCTCGCGCTCGAAATCGACGGCGTCGCGGAAGTGGCGGCCATCTACGATCCGAACCGCCGCGAGTTGTTCACGGCCGAACGCGGCGGCGGCGCGTTTCTGAACGGCCGGCCGCTGCGCGTATCGGGCGCGGCGGCGTTCGTGGACGCCATGCTGGTCACCGGGTTCCCGTACGACGTCCATTCGAGGATCGCGGAAATCGTCGGCCTCTTCGGCGAATTCGTGGGGCGGGCACGCGCCGTCCGGCGGCTCGGATCGGCAGCGATCGATCTGTGTTACGTGGCGGCGGGGCGCATGGATGGATTCTGGGAAAGCGACCTCAAACCGTGGGACGTCGCGGGCGGCGCGCTGATCGTGGCGGAGGCCGGCGGCCGCGTCACGAACATGGACGGCAGTCGCTTTCGCCTCGCGCGGCCGGCACGTGCTCGCGAGCAACGGCCTGCTGCACGACGCGATGCTCGAGATCATCCGCGGATTCCGGAATCAGAAGAAAACGAAGTAGTGCAGACCTTCAGGTCTGCCGTGATTCGCAGGTCTGAAGGCCTGCGCTACACCTGACGGTTCTCGACGTCAGTTGCAGTGGACGGTTTGATATCCCCGTGAGACACCACGGGCGTTCCTGCGGCGTGTCCCGCCTGTTTTCCGCCCGAATCCATCATTTCGGCTGGCATTGCTCCTGCTACACAGTCCGGCAGTGACGGCTGAGGCCTGTGCGTCGGGCCCGTTGCCGTGTCGAGGTGACTTATGCGTCGATGGCTCCGTTTGTCCGTGACGGTTGGCGTGGCGGGCCTTGTCGTGGGATTCCTTACGGCTCCCGCAGCTTCAGCCCAGCAATCGGTCAATTTCTACATGGGCGGGTTCGAACCGACCTCCGCTGATGCGCGCGGCGACATTTCCGGGGGTCTGAGCAACGACGTGCTGGTGCGCAACCAGGAGTTCCTGTCGTTCCGTATCAAGGATTTCGACGGGTTCACATTCGGAGGCGAATGGTTGATTGGCCTGCACGACAAGTTCGACGCGGGCATAGGCCTCGGGTACTTTCAGGAAACCGTGCACGCGGTCGATTCGAACTTCGTGAACGTCAACGGCAGTGAAGTCGTCGCGAACCTCAAGCTGCGCATCGTGCCGTGGACGGCGACGCTCCGTCTGCTGCCGCTCGGCCACGACGCGCCCGTCCAGCCGTATGTCGGCGGCGGCGTCGGCGTCTTCGGCTGGCGCTACAGCGAGTACGGCCAGTTCGTGGATCCTGACGATCACACGATCTTCAACGGCAACTTCGTCGGGACCGGGTGGGACGTCGGGCCCGTCCTGCTCGGGGGCGTCCGGGTGCCAATCGGCCCGACGGCCGCGGGCTTCGAAGCGCGCTGGCAGTCGGCGAAAGGCACGCTGCCGCCGGGGCAGGGTTTTGCCGGCACGAAGATCGACCTGGGCGGGATGAACTATCTCTTCACGTTCAACATCCGGTTCTGACGCTCGTAGAGCGCGACGCCGGCGCCTTCACACACGCGCGAGTACCCGTCGAGGAAATGCGGGTGCTCGCGCGCACGCCTGGCGAGCATGTCTCCGCCCTCGGCTTTCTCTTCAATCAGCACCCAGCCCGCGTACGGCCTCGGGTTTTCGAGCGCGGCCAGCCAGATATCGCCGTTGCCCTCGTGCAGGAAATCGCGCAGCCTGAACCCGTCACGCGAAGTCTCCTGCATGTAGTGGCCGAGCGATCCCATGCTCGCCATCACGCTGCTGCCGTCGTACCGGGCGCGGAGGCAGCGGGTGACCTGGCGCCGCACTGGCGCGTTGGGACGATCCCACTGGGCCTCGACCACCATTGGCGCCGTCGTCATCAACGGACGGAGCGTGAGGATCGCAACGGCGCCCACGATCGCCGCCGGAAGAACAGCCAGCCAGACGGCCGCGGAACGGCGGTTGCGCGCGAGTGCTGCCGCCAGCCCCGCGAACGCGCCCGCCGCCACCGCCTCGAACGCGATGAGCGGCGCCATGTAGCGGATGCGGAACGGGTGGCCCTGCAGAAACGCCAGCCACGGCACGGCCGCAGTGGCCGCCAGCGCGACTGGAATGAGGAACGATGCGCGCCGGCGCACGGCCACACCGAGGGCGAGGAGAACAGCGGCACCGGCGCCGCCGAACGCTACCAGCGTGCCGCTGCTCAACTGCCTCGTTCCCCAGACGATCTCCGCCGCAGCGGCGATGGGCAAGCCCTGCGCGTGATTCTCGGGCACGAAGAAGTCGCTCGACACGAACCACTGTCCGACCACCACGCGGCTGAAGAAGGCAAACCCGATCAGCGCGAGCGTCGGATAGACGGCGATCCGGCTTACACGCCACAACGCGCGTTCCACCGATTCGCCGCTCCGCCAGCGCGCCCACGCCGCCGCGGCCAGCGACGCATAGGCGACCGGCCACGCTTCGTAGCGGGTGAGGCAGGCAAGCGCCAGAACGACGCCGGCCCGGACGCCGACCTTTGCCGCATCGGCGTCGTCATCCCGTTTCGCCCACGCGAGCACCAATCCCACGCCGATCACCGCGAGCGCCAGGAGCAGCGGCTCCGTCATCGGCGTCGCCTCCAGGTAGACGATGTTGGGGTTGAGCGCGAAGACCAGCGTGCCGGCAAGCGCAGCCGGAATCGAATCCGTGAGCAACAGGACGATCCACGCGATGGCCGCGCACGCCGCCGCGAACGACAGCACCGAGATCGCCACCGCCGACAGGCCCGTGCGGTAGAACACGTCGATCTGGACGGGAATCGCGTTCAGCAGATGGGGCAGGGGCAGCCAGACCGCGCCAATCTGCTGCCAGCCCGGGGTGATGCTGTCGAAGATGCGGCGAGCGACGATGAGGTGGCCGCGGGCATCGTAATGGCTGAGCGTCAAGCCAAGTCGAAAATAGAACACGCTGGCCCCGATGCCGGCGAGGAGCGCGGCGGCAAAAACCGTGCACAGCAAATTCCGCACGCGCGAAGAGGACACGACCTGCTTACGCTAACATGAACGCCTTTCGAGCCGGGGAGGGTGAGCATGAACGCAACGCGCCAGCGCCGAAATCAGCGTGGTCGTCTGCTCGGGACGGGGCTGCTGCTTCTCGTGACCATGGCCTGCAGCGGGCGGGATCTCACGAACGCGAGAAACGCCGTCCTGCCCACGTCTCCATCGGCCGGGGGCGTGCCGTTCCCATCGTCATTCGCGTCGCGCCTGACGACCGATGCTCTGCGGCCGTTTCCGGACAGGCAGCTGGCGTTCCAGTTTCGCAGCGTCAACCTCGAACAGCTGTATCGCACGCAGCTCGCACGCGGCGTGTTCCCGACCAACGTCAACCCCGAAGGTTCCGTCATCTGGGTCTCCGAATATCTGCGGTACCGTGTGTCAGGATGCTCGGCCGCCGACTCGTTCTCGCGGATTCTGACGCAGATCCGCGGGGGCGGCGTGCCGGCCCCGTGTTCGGATAGCGAGCAACCGTTCCCGGATCGCGGCGACGCCCTGTCGTTCCGGCGCCAGCTCGAGACCGTCTACCGCAACGAATTGCGCGCGCCAGTTGCCGATACGCACGTCGACGATGAAGGCGACGTGATCTGGACGATGGAGTACCTTCGCTACGTGCTGTCTGGCTGCTCGCAGGACGCGACGGTTCAGAAGATCACCCAGCAGATCAACGGTGGCGGCGTTCCGGCGGATTGCGCCAGCTCGGCGCCACCGCCACCACCGCCTCCGCCTCCGTCGGCTGTTGTCGCGGACTTTTCGGTGACGCCGAATGACCTCACGGTCGCCAAGGTCGGGCAGTGCGTGACCGAAAGCGTTGCCTCCCCGTCGCAACACAACGTTCTGCGGTGCACGTTCGACGGCCGCATCTCGACGCCTGCGGGGAGCATCGTCTCGTACGAGTGGAACTTCCTGTCGGGCGCCGCAACGGCCTCGGGGCCCACGGCTCAGAATGTGAGCGTGCCATGCGGGTCAGTGGGCGGGGCCGGGATTACCGAACGCACGGTGACCTTGACAGTGCGCTCGTCGGACGGAAGATCGAACGCCAATCCGAAGACCGTGCAGTTCGTCAAGCCCACGTTCTGCTGAGCGTGGTGACCCGCCGCCGATGCGCCGTGGCGTTTGCCGCCGTCATGTTGTGCGTGCCTTTACCTGCTGCCGCGCAGGCGACCGTTCAGTTTCCGGTTCAGTTTGATTTCCTCGCACCCGGCGCCCGCAGCCTCGCGCTCGGGGGCGCGTTCATCGCCGCCGCCGACGATGCGACGGCGGCGTTCACGAACCCCGCGGGCCTGGCGTTCATCGGCCGGCTCGAGGTGTCGTTCGAGGGCCGCTACCGGCAGGTCGACACGCCGTATCTGGCTGGGGGACGGGTCAGCGGCGCGATCACCGGCCGGGGGCCTGACACGATCGCGACGCCGGTGTATGCACGCGACACGGCCTCGCATTTCGGACCGACCTACATCGCTGTCATGTTGCCCGTGAAGACCAGGGCAACCGTCACCGCCTACAGGCACGACGTGTCGGCAATCGACAACGCCTTCTTCTATTCGGGGGCCTTCCAACGATCGAGCTTCGGCGGCCTGACCGACGATCGCGGACGTGACATCCCGCTCGGCGGTACACGAAGCATCCGGATTGCCAATTACGGAGCGTCCGCCGGCTACCAGATCGTGCAAGACAAGCTCGCGGCAGGCGGCGGCTTCTCGCTGTACACATTTTCACTCGAGTCGAGTTTCAAGCGGTACGGCGCCGATCTGTTCGGACCGGTGGATACCAGTATCGTGAGCGCCACCGCGACGCAGGACGCCGACGATACGGCACCGGGTTTCAACACGGGCATCCTCTGGTGGCCGCGCCGCGACCTGCGATTCGCGGCGACGTACCGGAAAGGCCCGCAGTTTACATTTCATCAGGACGATCGGCTGCTCGCGACTGGCGTGGAGGTCGTTCGCACCGGTCACTTCAAGGTACCCGACGTGTTCGGCGCAGGCGCGTCGTGGCGCGCCGTCAACGCGGAGGCCGGCGTCCTGCGCGTGCTCGCGGACTACGACCGCGTGCAGTACTCCCAGCTCAAGCCCGACTTCATCAACTACCAGGCGATCGCGACGAAGCGGGAGTCGCAGCTCGTGATCGACGACGCCAACGAGGTGCACGGCGGCGTCGAATTCCGCATGCTGAAGTGGGGGAAGACACAGATTTCACGGGAACTGGTCTTCCGCGGCGGAGCGTGGCTGGATCCGGACCACTCGGTCCGCTACATCCCGAACAATCCCCCGGACGAAGTGGATCCGTTGCTGAGCGCGATGCTGCCGGGCGGACCCGATGTGGTGCACTACACGTTCGGCGCCGGTGTCGAAGTGGCGAAGTGGCTGAACGTCAGCGCGGCCGCCGACCTGTCGTCCCGGGCGAAGTACGCGACGATCTCGGCGGAAGTGATCTTCCCGAAAAAGTAGCCGTTCAGCGGCTGGCGCACGCCTTCAGCTGATCGGCGAAGGCCTGCGCGTCTTTCTGTTTTCTCACCGCGCCGTCCTTGTCGGCCCGCTCGAGCGCGTCGCACGTGAGCTGCCGCCTCACCAGCGCCAGTTGGTAGTTGGGCAGATACGGTTCGGTCCCGATGCCCTGCATCGGCACCGCTTCGCCGGTGTCAGGCTTGAGCCGCGCGGCCGCTTCGAACAGGCGTTCGGCCTCGGTCCACTGCTTGCGGCCCTTTGCTGTCATGGCGCGTTCGTAGATATCCCGGTAGCTGCCCTTGACGGGCGCGTCCGTACTCCCTGAATTTCCAGCGTTGGTCGTCCCAGTCGTTGCGCCGGTGGCTCCCGTCGCGGCGGCACGGGCGATGGCTTCGTCGAGCCGGCGCTTGTAGGCGTCGCGCTCGTCGATCGCAGCCTTCAGATCCGCGCGCGTTTTCGCCAGCTGGTCGTTCGCGGCATCGCGGTCCCGTGCGATCGTTGCGTTCGCGCCGCTCGCTGCGCCGCTCGCGTCCTTCAAACGCGCGGCTTCCGCGATCGACGCGTTCAGGCGCGCGTTGACCGCGTCGTTCTGTTCCTGGAGCTTCTTGATCTGATCGGCCCGGGCCGCGGCGGCGGATCGCAGGGCCTCGATTTCCTTCGTCTCGCCCGGCGTGAGCACCTGCCGGCCTTTCGACTGTTCGGCCAGTTGCCGGGCCTGATCGGCGAGCGCCGCGGACAGCCGGGCATCGCCGTTCCGCGCGGCATCGCGGGCCTGCACCTCGAGCTCGCGAGCCTGTTTCGCCTCGTCGGCGGCCCGCACCGCCTCGTTTCGTGCGGTCTTGGCTTCGCCTTCGGCCGTCAGCGCGCGCTGCTCGGCGCGGCTGGCCCTGAACCAGAGCGCGGTCATCAGGACCGCGACGAGGATCGTCACGACGGCGCCGGCGGCCGCAGCCGACCAGCGCAGCCGCTGCTGACGCACGCTTCGCCGCAGGAATCGACCGGCCGTCTCGAAATGGCGATCGTAGCGATCCGCCCACGCCGGGGACGGCGATTCGCGGCGCCACCACGCGTCGGCGGCCGCCAGTTCGGGGCCGCGATAGAGAGACGCCGAGCCGTCGGCCCATTTCGTCGCCGTCTCCGCCAGCCGGAGATAGATACGACGGGACTGCGCCTCCTGCTGCAGCCACGTGCGCAGCAGCATCCATTTGCGGATGAGGCTCTCGTGAGAGATGTCCACGTGCTCCTGCGCGTTCACGACGACGAACGCCCGCCCGTCGGCGGCGAACTCGTTCAACACCGTTCGCACGGCCGCCGACACGGTCTCAGCGCTCCTCGTATCGTTAGCGCCCGCCGCAACGGCCACGAGCTCGGCGAGGGGAGTCGGACGCCGGACCTCCCGGTTGTCCCAGTCGCGATCGGTGAGCCGCTGGAAGATCTTGCGTGCCACCGCGCGATGGTCGTCGCTCGGCAGGCCGGCGTAAACCTCGTCCGCGTGCCGGTCGAGCGCGTGATGAATCGTCTCCACCGGCGGCAGCTCGTAGTGCTCGAGATCGATCTCGCCACCGGCGGCTCGTACATCCTTCGACACATCCCACACACGCATCAGCGCGTGCTGCAGCACGGGCAGCTGGTCGTGGTCGTACTCGTCGAGCTTGGCGGCCTCCTCAGTCCGCGCGCGCATCGTCCGTCCCGCGAGGGCATCGACGTCGTGCAGGAGCCGCTGCACCAGCCGCGGCGCAATCCGGCCTCCGCCCACCGCCACCGGTCCCTCGATCGCCTCGCGCAGTTGTTCGCGCGTCATCCGGGGCACGAGGAACTGGCTGTCGTTCATCGCCTCGGGCAGCCCCGAAAACCGCGCGCAATCACCAAGGTAGTCCGACCGCATCGTGAGTACGACGTACACCGGCACTTCAGACTGGCTGGTCGCGCCGAGCAGCAGGCTGACACACTCCACCGCGGCTTCCTCGGCCTCGCGGCTTCCGGAGAGATCGCGAAAGCGGAAGATCTCCTCGAACTGGTCCACGACGAGCAGCAGGCTGCCGCCGGCGCCGCCGAGAAGACGCTCAGCCGCTGCGACGAGGCCCAGGCTGCTCGAGGCCAGGAGCCGCGTGATGCCGTCGCGGTTGACGCCCGCCGCTGAGGCTTCGGCGGTTGAAGCGCCGATCAGTGCGTCGGTCAGGTTCGCCAGCGGGCTCCCGCCGGGACGAAACACGGCGATTTGCCACGAGGACCCGGCGGCGGGGAGGTAGCCTCGCTGAAGGGCGGGAAGCAGGCCTGCGCGCACGAGCGACGACTTGCCGCTGCCCGACGCGCCCACGACAGCGACGAGCCGATGCCGGCCAAGGCGGGCGAGCAGCTCGTCGCATTGCTCGTCGCGCCCGAAAAATAGCGCCGACTCGTTCGACTCGAACGGCCGAAGCCCCGGGAAGGGATTCGTCCGTGTCATGCGGTTTCAGCGAGGCGCGCGATGAACCGGACCAGCCGCTCGTCCTTGATGTCGAGCGTATCGAACTGTTTGATCAGCTCCTCGACCTCGCGCGTCTCGTAGTTCTCTTTCACGGGGTTCGCCGGATCGGCGACATACGCCGCGCTGGCGACGAACGAACGCCCGCGTCTCCAGCCGAGCGCCTGCGTCAACTCGATGAGCCGCTCTTCGAACCAACCCTGCCTGGAGCCGCCCCAGTACAACAGGACGCCGTCGCACGTGCGCAGCTTCGTCCGGTTGTCCTTGCTGAACTCCGCGTCGTCTCCGCCTTCCGCCAATGGAACTTTGACCTCCAGGCCGAGGCGCATCAGGTGATCGCGCAGGCTTCTAGCGCGGTTGGCGGCGAGCAACGGATGATCCTGGCGTTCGCAAATCAGGTACACGCGCACGAGGCGCTGCGGGCCGGCTGTCTCGGCGGGCTTGCGCAGCTTCTGCAGCACAGTTTCCTTCAACGCCGACGTCGGCGGGTCGACCAGCACGTCGACCTCAGGCCCCGTGGTGCCCGCCACCGGATTCCACTTCTTGTCAGCGGGTCCTTCGCCATCACGAACGACGACGACCTGGCGCAGCCCCGCCCGGTTGGCGATGTCCCGCTCGGCGGCCGCCAGGGCATCGCCGGCGGGCGCCCCTTCGGGTTGGCGATCGATGAAATGAATCGACAGGGCGCTTTCCTGGACGGCCTGTCGCACGATGTCCGGCGCGCCGCCCGTCGGAGCCGAGAGAACCCGGTACTGCCGCGCGCTCAGTTCCTCGCTGACCTTCGTGCGCTGCGCGGAGAGCGCCTCGGGAGCGGACCCGAGAAAGACCGTCCGGTCGCGCCGCATCATCCGAAGCATCGAGCAGATGTCCTGAGCGAGGTCGGTCAGCTTGTGCTGAAAGAGTTCCGAGTCCACCGCTAGCTCATAGCTGCGGCCGGATGCCTGGTCGGTGCTGAAGAATTCGAGGCCGAGCGTCTCGCGCAGCACCGCCTCGCGATGCGCGTTCTGCTCCGCCGGCCGTTTGACGACCTTGACGGCGCGGCATTTCGATTCGATCCAGAGATCGCCGGTGCGGCGGCCACCGTCGACGAAGCCCTTCAGTTCCCAGTCGCACCAGCGGGAGTTCAGGTAGCCCGGCGAGACAATGGCGACGAGGACCGCAGAGCCGCGCAGCTGCTTTTCCAGATCCGCGCCGAAGTCGTCGGCGGCGCCGAGGCGCGCGTCGCGCCACAGGACCGCCTTCTCCCCGAGTTCCTCGTCGAGCTCGATCTGCAGGCGCTTGTGAAACGCGGTGACCCAGCCTTCCTGGCTGACGGTCTGATCGTCGAGGTGGCTGTAGCTGATGAACACGTCATTGCTGAAGCCGGTGACGTGGGCCATGAGATGAACCTTGAGGCTAGCAGTGAGTCAACGTGGTCCGCCGTCACTCTACCACGAAGGCCGCGACGGCCATTCACTGTAAAATTATTCGATCGCTGCATGAGCAAAATCGTCCAGAGGTTTCAGGTGCTCGCGATGGCGCTCGGCGCGCCGGGCATCTTTCTCGTCGCGTTCCTGGATTCCTCGATCCTGTCGCTGCCGGAAATCGCCGACCTGCTCGTCATCTGGATGGTGACGAACAACAAGCCGCGCCTGCTGCTTTACGTGGTCAGCGCCACGGTCGGGTCGCTCCTCGGCTGCCTGCTGTTGTACGGCATCGGGCGGAAGGGCGGGGCGGCGTTCGTTCACAAGCGCTTGGGCTCCGCCAACGTCGAGCGCACGCTCAACACCTTCCGCCGATACGGCGTGCTTGCGGTCCTCATCCCGTCGATCCTGCCGCCGCCGGCCCCCTTCAAGATCTTCGTCCTGCTGGCGGGCGTCGCCGACATCAGCGTCTCGCGCTTCACGATCGCCATCCTGATCGGACGCGGCTTGCGCTACACCATCGAAGGTCTGCTGGCGCTCTGGTACGGCGAACGCGCCATGGCATTCATCCGGGACAACGGCACCACCGTGGCGCTCGTCCTCGTCGCCCTCATCGCGATCGGATTCGTCATCTACCTGCTCCGGTCCCGGCGCGCCGATAAACTACAATAGGCCTCCGTGTCATTCGAGCTGTCCGTCGTCATCCCCATTCGCAACGAGGCGCCTGCGATTCCCGAGCTGGTGAGCGAGTTCACCGCGACGCTCGCCGGCTGGGGCCGCGCCTTCGAGATCATCGTGGTGGACGATGGCAGCACGGACGACAGTTTCCAGATCCTCGCCCGGCTCCAGGCTGCGGACCCGCGGCTGCGCGTCATCCGGTTCCGCCGCAATTTCGGGCAGACCGCCGCGTTTGCCGCCGGCTTCGCGCACGCCCGTGGACGCCTCATCGCGACCTCCGACGGCGACCTCCAGAACGACCCGCGCGACATCCCGTCCATGGTCGAATGGATCGAAAAGGGCTACGACATCGTCTGCGGCTGGAGAAAAGAACGGAAGGACACGTTGTCGCGGCGCGTGCCCTCCGCCCTGGCAAACCAGCTGATTTCGGCCGTCACGCGCGTGCGGCTCCACGATTACGGGTGCTCGCTGAAGGTGTTCCGCGCGGAAGTGATCAAGCCGTTGAAGCTGTACGGCGAGATGCACCGGTTCCTGCCCGCCATCGCGAGCGAGCAGGGCGTCGCGATCAAGGAAGTCGAGGTCAACCACCGCGCGCGGAAATACGGCCAGTCCAAGTACGGCATCTCGCGAACCGTGCGCGTCGTCCTCGACCTGGTGACGGTGAAGTTTCTTTTGAGCTACGCGACTCGGCCGCTGCAGATCTTCGGCCTCATCGGCCTGGTGATGGGCGCTGGGGGCGTGATCATCTGCGGCTGGCTGGCGATCCTGCGGCTGCGCGAGCTGGCGTCGCTGTCGCAGCGCATGCCGCTCCTGCTGCTCGGCATCCTGCTGATTTTCACCGGCTTCCAGCTTGTGACGCTCGGCTTGCTCGCGGAACTGCAGGCGCGCACCTACCACGAATCGCAGAACAAGCCGGTCTACGTCATCCGGGAAATCCGCGAAGCGTAAACTAGTGCGGGCCTTCAGGCCTGCCCGTTACTTCTTGCGCCCGACGTAGACCGCGAGCCCGCTCAGCGAGAACAGCATGATGAGCGCGGTCGCGGACAGCGACAGCAGCAGTGCCGACTCCGGCGCGAGGCCCGCGCCGGACAGGTAGATGTTGAAGGCCCACTCCCGGAGGCCGAGGCCGCCGAACGAGATGGGCACCATCTGAATGACGCCGGACACCGGAACGATCACGGCGAGATCCGACGCCGGCACGTTCAGGTGCAGCGCGTGGGCGACGGCCAGGTAGAAGCCGACGGTGGCGACCTGCACGAAGATCGCGCCCGCGAAGCAGCTGACGAGCGCAGCGGGATGTTCCTTGAACCTTTCCAGCGTGATCGTCAGGCTCGAGATGCGTCCGCCGACCCACTCCGGGTGAAACGTGGTCAGCGGCTGCAGCAGGCGTACCACGCCCGCCGGCGCGACGAGCGCGGGCGTCGTCGCCGCTGCGCCGGCGACGAAGACGGCCCAGAACCAGGACGGCAGGTTCGCCCAGAACCAAGACGGCCAGAGGGGGACCGCGCCATGACCGACGACGCTCCTGGTCGCGACGAGCGTCGCGCCGCAGGCCGCGACGAGCACCAGCGCCATCACGCCCATCACACGGTCCAGGAGCACGACGGTCGTCGCCAGCGTCTTCGACCGTGCGAGCTTCGCCGTGTCGCTGATGCGAACGACGTCGCCTCCGATGTTGCTCGGCAGGAGGTTGTTGAAGAAGAGGGCCACGAGGTAAGAGTTGAACAACTGCCGCGGCGCGACGTCGACGTCCTGTGCCTCGAGCAGCAGCCACCATCGCCACACGCTGCACAAGACCGTGCTGAGGTACACGGCGAGCGCGATCCCCAGCCACGGGATCGAGGCCTGACGCGCGTTCGCCCACAGCCGGGCGGTGTCGATGCGCGACAGCAGAAACGCCAGCAGCGCGAAGCTCACCACCAGCTTGACCGCCGTGACGATGTAGCGGCGGGAGGCGGGCGTCTGAGGCTGTTCCGGGGGCATTCTGTGGCGAACGGGAGCCGTTACTGTACTACGGTTTCGTGAGAAAATCACCGGAACCGTGCGCATCTTGATGATCGCGCCCCAGCCGTTCTTCGAGCCGCGGGGGACGCCGTTCAGCGAGTTCCACCGCATTCGCGCGCTGACCGATCTCGGTCACACCGTCGATCTCGTGACGTATCCGATCGGCCAGGACGTGACGCTGCCCGGCCTGCGTTTGTTTCGCAGTCTGCGCGTGCCGTTTCTCTCGCACGTGAAGATCGGGCCGTCGTTCGCCAAGATCCCGCTCGACGCGCTGCTGACGCTCACCGCGATCCGGCGCGCGTGTTCGGATCGCTACGACGCGGTGCACTCGCACGAAGAGGGCGGGGTGATCGGCGTCGCCCTCGCCGCGCTGATGCGGGTACCGCACGTGTACGACATGCATTCGAGCCTCCCGCAGCAGCTCAATAACTTCGCGTTCACCAACTCGCGGCTGATACGGGGCGTCTTTCAGGCGTTGGAACGCCTGATGATCCGCCGCTCGCGCGTGGTGATCGTGATCTGCCCGTCGCTCGAGGACACCGTGCGCAGTATCGATGCAGGCGCCCATACGGTGCTCATCGAGAACGCGCCGGGATCGGCGGAGGATCAGGCGACGCCCGCGGCGGCGGCAGCCGTCAGGCGCGATCTCGGCGTAGGCGAGCGGACGCCCGTCGTGCTGTACACGGGAACGTTCGAGGCGTATCAGGGCCTCGACCTGCTTTTCGCCGCGATGGCCCTCGTCCGTGCCTCCCGAGCGGACGCTCGGCTGGTCCTTGCCGGAGGCAAGCCGGATCAGGTGATCGCTGCGCGCGAACAGGCGCGGGCCGCCGGCATCGGGGATGTGACGGTCTTCGCCGGCGAACGCCGGGCCAGCGAAATCCCCGCATACCTGCTGGCGGCCGACGTGCTCGTGTCGCCGCGGTCGCGCGGGACCAACACACCACTCAAAATCTACCAGTATCTGCGCTCGGGCAAACCCATCGTCGCCACACGCCTCCTGACGCACACGCAGGTGCTCGACGATGACACTGCGGTGCTGACCGGCGCATCGAAGCAGGAATTCGCGGACGGGATCCTGGCAGCCTTGAACGATCCCTCACGGGCGGCCGCCGTCGGCGCGTCCGCGCAGCGCCTCGCGGCCACGAAGTACAGCTACGCCGCGTATCTCGAGCGGACACGGCGCGCGTGCTTGGCCCTGGTGGCGCCCCCGGGGCCGGCCGCGGTGGCGAAGGACCTCGCGTGACGGATTCGACAGGATCCCGCGATCATTACAGCTACGACCATTACGCCGATCCCGCGATGGCGCGGTCGTTCGAAGATCGCCGGTTTGGCGGGCCCATCGGGCAGCTGGTCGCCGCCGAGCAGGCGCGCGTGCTCGCGAACATGATCGGCCGCATCCAGGAGCGCAGCGTGCTCGACGTCGGCACTGGCGCCGGACGGGCCGCCCTGCTGCTCGCGCGCGGCGGAGCGCGCGTCACCGCCATCGACGCGTCGGAGCAGATGCTCGAAGAGGCGCGCCGGCGCGCCGCCGAACAGCTGGTCAAGGTGAACTTCCTCCGCGGGGACGTACACCACCTCGACTTCACCGATCGATCGTTCGACGCGGTCGTCTGCCTGCGCGTGCTCATGCACACGCCCGACTGGCGGCAGTCGTTGGCCGAGCTCTGCCGTGTTGCGGATCGGATCGTGATCTTCGACTACCCCTCGGCGACGAGCGCGGCACTCGCGCAGTCGATTTTTCGGCGGATTTTCAGCGCCGTCGGCGGACGGACCGAAGCGTACCGCGTCTTCCTGCACTCCACGATTCAGAACGCCCTGGCCGACTCCCAGTTCAGGATCCGGTCGGTGCACCGGCAGTTCGTCATGCCCATCCAGCTGCACAAGATGATCGGGTCGCGAGGTTTCACGACGGGCTCGGAGGGCGTACTCGACCGTCTCGGACTGCTGCGCCTGCTCGGATCACCTGTCACGGTCTGCGCCGAGCGGATACGGTCCGCGGAGCCGGTACGGTCCGCGGAGCCGTTACGGTCTTAGTCACCGGCGCCACCGGCTTCACCGGTGGCCACCTGGCCCGCGCCCTTGCCGCGACGCAGCCTGTCCGCGCGCTCGTCCGCGACCCGGGCCGCGCCGCCGTGCTGAAGGCCGCCGGCGTCGAGATCGTTCAGGGAGACATTCGAGACGCTCAGGCGGTCCAGGCTGCCGTCAGCGGCGTCGACGTCGTGTATCACATCGCCGCGATTTACCGGTCGGCCGGCGTTCCCGCCGAGACCTACAGGGCCATCAATCGCACCGCCGTCGGCCAATTGGTGACGGCCGCGGCCGCGGCGGGCGTCCGGCGGGTCGTGCACTGCAGCACGGTTGGCGTGCACGGAGACGTCGACCATCCGCCGGCCAACGAAGACGCGCCGCTCAAACCTGGAGACATTTACCAGGTCACAAAACTCGAAGGAGAGGACCTTGCCAGGGAGACCGCAGGCCGGTCGGGCATCGAGCTGACGATTGCGCGCCCCACGGGGATCTACGGGCCGGGCGATCGGCGGCTGCTCAAGCTGTTCAAGAACGTCGTCCGCCGGTTTCCGATCCTCGGCAGCGGCCAGATCTACTACCATCTCACTTACATTGACGACCTGGTCGAAGGTTTCCGGCTGTGCGGCGAGCACCCCGCCGCTGCCGGGCGCACGTACATCCTCGCGGGCCGCGAGGTCACGACCCTCGTCGAGATCATGACGCTCATCGCCGGCGTGGCCGGCGTCCGCCCGCCGTCGCTGCATCTGCCGGTGTGGCCGTTCTGGATCGCGGGCGCCGCGTGCGAGGCCGTCTGCGTGCCGTTCGGCATCGAGCCGCCGCTCTATCGCCGGCGCGTGGACTTCTTCACCAAGAGCCGCGCGTTCGATATCACCCGCGCCCGGACCGAAATCGGCTTCGAGCCGCGCGTCAGCCTGCGCGACGGCATCACCCGGACGCTGGCCTGGTACCGTGAACATGGCTGGCTGTAGCGCGGGACTCTCCCAGTGATGTCCACCGCCAGGATCCAGGATCAGCTGTTCTCTTCGAAGTCGCCGCGCGAGAAGTACGCGAGCCTCGTCGTCGGACGGCCCGGGCTCGCGGCCCTGCTGAAGTACGAGCTGGTCGTCATGCTCGCGCAGCCGCGCGCCGGGGCGTTCGGGCTCCTGCTGCGCAAGCAGCTGTATCCGTGGCTGCTCGGATCGTGCGGCCGTAACGTCGTCTTCGGGCAGAACGTCGTCCTGCGCCACCCGCACAAGATTCACATCGGCAGCAACGTCGTCATCGACGACAACTGCCTGCTCGACGCGAAAGGGGAGTCGAACGGCGGCATCCGCGTCGCCGACGGCGTGTTCGTCGGCCGCAACAGCATCCTGTCGTGCAAGAACGGCGACATCGACCTCGGCGCCGGCGCGAACATCGGCTTCAACTGCGAAGTGTTTTCGGCGAGCCGTGTCACGATCGGCGCCGGCGTCCTCATGGCCGCATACGGTTACGTCATCGGCGGCGATCACGACTTTTCGGACCCCGCGAAATCCGTCCTGGAGCAGACGCGAACCTCTGCCGGGGTCGCCATCGGGGACGGCGCGTGGCTGGGCGCGGGCGCGAAGGTGCTCGACGGAGTCACGATCGGCAGCCATGCCATCATCGGCGCCGGGGCTGTGGTGCGCGAGGCTGTGCCGGACCATGCCGTGGCCGTCGGCGTGCCGGCCAGAATCGTCTCGTCCAGGGCCACTTCATGAGCCGCAAAGATCACAAGGGTCACAAAGCAGCAGATCGGATCTCGGTGTGCTTGGTGAGCTTTGTGGTTCGATGTCGGCCTTTTGGGCACTGCTCCTAGTTCACGATGGCCGTTCTCGCCGTTGTTACCTCCAGTCCATTGGGCGTCGAGGGCGGACACCTTGTCATCGCCCGTTCACTCGTCGCCGCGGCCCGCGAGCAGGGCCACACCGCACGTCTCGTCGTGACGCCCGATTTCGGGTTCGGGCGGACGTTTGCCACGTACCGGGCGAACTGGTCGTGGGACGTCACCGGCGTCGACCAGGTGATTTCGCTCCGGTATCCGAGCTACGCCGTCGGCCATCCGGCGCACGTGTGCTGGCTCAACCACACCATGCGCGAGTACTACGACTTGTGGCCCGAGTTTGCGGCGTCGATCTCGGCGAAGGCGCGGGTGAAGGAGAGCGTCAGGCGGTCCCTGATCCATCTCGCTGACTGGTGGCTGCTGCGATACCGGCCCACGCAGGTTGTCGCGCAGTCGCACACGATCCAGCGCCGGTTGCGCGACGACCTGGGCGTCCGCGCGGATGTGTTGTGGCCGCCGCCCCCGCCGCGCGAGTACCGATGCGACGAGTACGGCGACTACATTCTCGCCGTCTCGCGGCTGACGCCCACGAAGCGCCTCGACCTGTTGATCCGCGCGCTGGCGGAACCCGTGGCCCGATATGTCCGCGTCGTCATCGGTGGTGAAGGGGAGGGCCGGGCCGACCTGCACGCGCTGGCGGAATCGCTGGGAGTCGGCGGCCGCGTTAGCTTCGCGGGGCGTCTGTCCGAGGACGCGCTGACACGGCATCTCGGCCAGTGCCGCGCCGTCTGCTTCGTCCCGCTTCGCGAAGACTACGGGTTCGTGACGGGCGAGGCGTTCGCGTCGGGAAAGGCCGTCGTGACGTGCTCCGACAGCGGCGGCCCGGCGGAACTCGTGCGGCACGACCACAGCGGGTTCGTCTGCGAGCCGACGCCGTCCGCCCTCGGCGGCGCGCTCGCGCGCCTGATGGACGATCGCGGCCTGGCCGAGCGCCTCGGCCGCGCGGCACGGGCCCAGGCCGCGGCCATGACCTGGCCTGATGCCGTGAAGCGGCTCGTAATCGTCTAAAATCGGGTGATGGCGTATCGAAGCGAGCTCGAGTCCCGCATCGCGAAGCGGACCACCAGGGCCATCGCCGACTATCAGATGATCGAGGACGGCGATCGCGTGATGGTCGGGCTGTCGGGCGGGAAGGACAGCTGGGCGCTGCTGCAGGTGCTCGACGTGCTGCGCCAGCGCGCGCCGATTCGCTTCTCGCTGGTCGCTGTCAACGTGGACTCGGGTTACAAGGAATACAAGCACGACGTGATCTCGCGCACGTGCGAAGCGCGCGGATGGGAATACCGCATCGAACACACCGGCATCGGCGAGCTCATCGAGGACATCCTCGACGTCGATCAGACCCCGTGTTCGCTGTGCGCCCGGCTGAGGCGCGGCGTGTTGTACCGGATCGCGGACGAGGTCGGCGCGAACAAGATCGCGCTCGGTCATCACGCCGACGACTTCATCGAAACACTGCTGCTGAATCTGTTCTTCGCCGGCGCGCTGAAGGCGATGCCCGCCAAGCTCGTCTCCGACAACAGCAAGCACGTCGTCATCCGGCCGCTCGTGTACGTTGGCGAGGAAGAGGCGCGCGCTTACGCCAAAGAGAGCGAGCTGGAAGTCATCGGCTGCTGCTGCCCGGCGTGCGGCGATCTGAGCTTGCAGCGGCAGCGGATCAAGCGGCTGCTGATGGATCTCGAAGGGGAGCATCCGGGGATCAAGCAGTCGATGCTCAAGGCCCTGGGCAATGTCGCGCCGCGGCACCTGCTCGACATGCGGCTCAACCCGCCTGCCGATCTCCGCGCGACCGTCGCGCGGGGGCCCTCGTTGTCCGAACCGCTGCGCCTGCGTCCCGTGCTCGCCGGATCCTGATGTCCCGTCGCGGCCGGCTCCTGGTCCTGTCGGCGTTCATCCTCGCCTGGCCGTTCCTGCGTTCTGCAGCGGCGCAGCAGCGTCCGTTGACGACCGAAGACCCCGAAGCGATCGGCGCCGGGCGCGTGCTGATTGAGGCCGGCCTGGAGCACGGCCACGACGTCGAGTACACCGTATCGGGCCTCTCGGGTAATCTCACCCGGATCCCGGCGCTCGGGATCAGCGTCGGGGTCAGCTCGATTGCCGAGGTACAAATCGACGGCGGCTTCTACGACCACCTCGCCATCACCAGCATCAAGCCGGCGCCGCTGTCGTCGCTGCTGACCGTCACCGGCGACTCGACGCACGACGTCAGCGACCTGGTGGTCGGCATGAAGATCCGCGTGGCCTCGGAGGGCGAGTCGAGGCCGGCGTTCGGCATCCGCTTCGCCACCAAGCTGCCGAACGCGCGCAACGAGACAGGCCTGGGCCTCGATACGACCGACTTCTACGCGTCGCTCCTCGTCGCCAAGACCATGCGGTCCGTGCGCCTTGCCGGCAACATCGGCAGCGGCATCCTCGGCGACCCGACGAACGGCCAGCGGCAGAACGACGTGCTGACATATGGCATCTCGCTGGCGCGCGCGGTGACGCAGGCAGCGGAAATTGTCGGTGAGGTCAATGGCCGTGCGAACCTTCGCGGCGAAGGGCCGCTCCCGGGGAGCGAGAGCCGGGGACTCCTCAGATTCGGCGCTCGCTTTACGCGCGGGCCGGTGCGCTGGGACGCCGCCGTCGCGTTTGGATTGACGGAAATCGACCCGTCGTTCGGGTTCACCGCCGGCATGACCTACGTGTTCAACGCCTTCACGGTCCCGTAAGCACAGGGCGGGGATCTGGCAGGGTGGGCGGGTCCGGCAGGCCGGGCCAAGGGCGGAACTGCGGCAGGCGTGGTGCAGGCCTTAGGCCTGCCGTGCCGGCGGTCTACACGCGCGTCAACAACGCATCGCAGGCCTGAAGGCCTGCACTACATCTGGGAATAGAAGCGCCGGACGTCGGTGATCTCCTGCTGCATGCGCTCCGGCGACCAGCCGAGTTCGGCGCCGATGGCGCTCGCTGCCCGCGTCAGTTCCGCATCGTCGGGACAGCCGAGCGCGCCCATTGGCGTCCGGCGGATCACGGCGTCGGCGAGGGTCACGACCATCTCGTCCCTGACAGCCTCGAGGAGATCGACGGAGTCCTTGAAGGGGAGGGGAGTCGCCGCCGTCCGGCACGGCAACACTTCACGACCGAGTTTCTTGAAGACCAGATCGGTCGTGCGCTCCGCGACGGCCCTGGCCGTCGTGTATTTCGTGCCTGCGACGGTAATCAACCCGTCGATCCGATCGTCGATCCGCTCGTGGCGCGGCACCAGACCGCGATGCACGAGCGTGACACCGGCCCGCGTCAACTCCCCCGACGGGAAAGCCTGGTTGATTTCGTCGATGAACGCCACGATGTCCGCCTCGGTGACGGCGGCGTCATTCTCCACCGCGTCCGACTCCCAGGTTCCGAACAGGACGCGGTTTCTCCACGGCACCTGGAACAGGTTCCGACCCGACCTCGACCGCGCACCCAGCGCGACGTACCCGGCCTCGCGCCGCGTGACGAGGTTCATCGCCTTCATCAGCGGAATCGCGTCGTCTCCGGTCGCGCCGGTCCACCGGTTGACGCCGCCGCCGGCCGCGTTGATCGTGATCCGCGCGGCGATGTCGAGCGCCGCGCCAGTCGGTCCGTCGGCCGCCCGGACGCCGGCCACGCGGGCGCCGTCCCGCTGCGGCGCCGTGGCCGTGACGTAATTGACGAGCACCGCTCCGTGAGCCATCGCGGCCAGCCCGAAGCTCAGCGTCAGGCGATCTGATTCCGTGCTGACGTAGTCGTGCCACATCGCCGCGCCGGTCAAGCCTGGCACGTCGACGTTCGGAAAGCGCCGGACCGTCTCGGAGCGCGAGAGGACCGTGCCTGCAGGAACCTTGAGATCCGCCGGCACGCCATCGTTCCGGTCGAACGCGACGAGCCGATCGAGAGCGAAGCCGGCCCGCAGCGCCACCTTGCCACGGGTGAGCGAGCGGGTAAGAGGCAGAACGAACGGCTGGACGCGGATGGCGCCGGGGGCGATTCGAGCAAACGTGCGCCGCTCCCGCACGGACTCGCGCGCCCGTCCGACGTCGAGCGTCTGAAGATATCGGAGCCCTCCGTGAAGCGTTCGGAGGTGGTTGAACGAGGCGCCGCTTCCGAAGTCGCCGCGGTCGATGAGCGCGACCGACAGTCCCCGCTGCGCGCAGTCGTACGCGATCGTCAGGCCGTAAATGCCGCCGCCGACCACGAGCACGTCGAAGGCGCGAGCGCCGAGCAGGTCGAGCGCGAGGCCGCGCTGCGTGGTCGTCGTCTCTGCCACTCGCGATAGTATAGTGGCCTCAGGTGGCCTCCACACAGCACAGCCCGACGATCGATCGCGTCCGCGATTACTGGAACCGGCACATCCACGATCTCGAGATCACGACGAATCCGGTCGGCTCGCGCGGATTCTTCGACGACCTCGACCAGTACCATTTCGAGAAGCTGCACCATCTGCTGCGGCTGGTGCACTTCGACGGCTATCGCGGGCGCCGCGTGCTCGAAGTCGGCTGCGGCGCCGGCGTGGACCTCGCCCGTTTTGCGAAGGGCGGCGCCACCGTCGTCGGTGTCGATCTCTCCTCTTCGGCCATCGATCTCGCGCGCACCAACTTCAAACAGCAGAAGCTCGCCGGAGAGTTTCACGTCGCCGACGGCGAAGCCCTGCCGTTCGAGGACAACTCCTTCGACCTCGTGTTCGCTCACGGCGTCGTTCAGTACACGGTCGATCCAAAGCGGCTCGTGGAGGAATGCCGGCGCGTCCTGAAACCCGGCGGCGAGGCGATCTTCCAGGTCTACAACCGCGTGTCGTGGCTGAACGCGCTCTCGACGGTTATGAAGGTCGGCCTTGAACACGATGATGCTCCCGTGCTGCTGAAGTTCAGCATTGGCGAGTTCAAGACGCTCGTGTCGGGGTTCAGCGACGTTCGCATCGTGCCCGAGCGGTTTCCCGTGCGCTCGCGGCTGCACGGCGGGTGGAAGGGCGCCGTCTACAACGGCGTGTTCGTCGCAGCGTTCAATGCGCTGCCGAAATCGCTCGTGCAGCGCTTCGGCTGGCACCTCCTGGCCTTCTGTAGCAAGTGACTGGTCGCCGGTGATGATTCGATTTGCCAAGGCTCACGCGTACGGTAACGACTTCATCTACATCGACCAGGCGGCGGGGGCCGGCGCCGATCTGCCGGCGCTGACGCGCCGCATCTGCGAACGCAATGCCGGAGTCGGCGCCGACGGCCTGATCGTGTACGAACGGACGGGGCGGGGCGCGCGAATGCGACTGTTCAACGCCGACGGCGGCCGCGCGGAGGTGTCCGGAAACGGCGTGCGCGCGCTGGCGGCGCTGCTGCTTCACGCGAGCGAGCCGGTCAACAGCAGCGTGACGATCGAGACGGAAGGCGGCGTCAAACAGGCAGTGCGACTGGACCGGGCCGGAAGCCGGCAGACATTTCGTACGGAGATGGGCCTGCCGTCCGGCCTGCGTCAGGTAACGTTGGAGACCTCCGGCGCAGGCGGTGAAACGGTTGACGCTGTGGTCCTGAACTTCGGCAACCCCCAGTGCATCCTCCTCGGCCCGCTCCCGGACGAAGACCGTTTTCGCCGGGTGGGGAGTGCGCTCGAACGGCACGCGCTGTTTCCCGACCGGACCAACGTCGAGTTCGCCGTCGTGGAACGGCCGGACCTGATCAGGATTCTCATCTGGGAGCGGGGGGTCGGTCCGACGATGTCGTCGGGCACCGGGTCGTGTGCCTCGCTCGTGGCCGCCGCGGCTTTCGGCGGCGCTGCCCGCGACGCCACGGTGGTCGCTCCAGGCGGCTCTCAGCGCGTCGAGTGGCGGGACGAGGCGGTTTACCTCACCGGCTGGGCCGAGGTGATCTGCGAAGGGGAGTGGCTCCTCGACTGAGTTGGCACTTTCTTCCGGCCGCCATCACCTGACGGCGTCACTTTTCGCCGCCTGCGTCGCTTCCGCGGCCGAATGCGCTCGAAACACCCATACCCACGGCTGCGGCGCTTCTTGCACGGATGTCGTGCAGGCCTTCAGGCCTGCCTGACCGTGTAGTACGATGAAAGAACTTGCGCTCAACGATCGTCCCAGGGAAAAGCTCCTCGCGCACGGCGCCGCGGCGCTGGGCGACAACGAATTGGTAGCCCTCGTGCTGGGAAGCGGACACCGGCAACTCGACGCGCTCGCCGTCGCCAACGAACTGCTGGCCGCCCGCGACGGCGTCCACGGCCTGTCACGATCGAGCGCCGCGGACCTGGCGCGCGCGTCCGGAATAGGTCCCGCGAAAGCCGCACAGCTGCTGGCGGCGGTGGAACTGGGCCGGCGGACGCTGACCCACGCGCCGCGGACTCGCGTGCAGTTGCTGACCCCGCGCGACACCGTGGCGTACCTGATGCCGGCGTTCGGCGGCAGGCCGGTCGAACAGTTCGGCGTCGTCCTGCTCGACACGAAATACCGCGTGCTGAGGACCACCGTGCTGGCCATCGGCACGCTGAATACCACGGTGGTGCAGCCGCGCGACGTGTTCCGCGAGGCAGCGCTCGGCTCGGCGGCCGCCGTCGTCGCGTTCCACAATCATCCGTCCGGCGACCCCAGCCCGAGCCCGGACGATGTGGAGCTCACAGGGCGGCTGGCGGCGGCTGGTGCGCTGATGGGAATCGACCTGGTGGATCACGTCATCCTCGGCGACGCGCGGTACTGCAGTTTCAAGGAGATCGGACGGCTGTGAGCCGCCTGCTGTATTTCGACTGCTTTTCGGGCATCTCCGGCGACATGGTGCTCGGCGCGCTGCTCGACGCCGGCCTGCCGTTCGAGGATCTGAAAGGCGCGCTCGGCACGCTGGCGGTCTCGGGCTATCACGTCCACGCCGCCCGTGTGCTGCGCGCCGGCGTTTCCGCCACCAAGTTCACGGTTCACGACCACGATCGCGGCCACGATCTTCATCAGCACGACGACCATTCGCACCAGCACCAGCACGAGCACGGTCATGCGCACGCACACTCGCACTCGCACAGGAGCCTGCCCGAAATCTTCGCGCTGATCGACACATCGGCGTTGTCCGCCGGCGGCCGGGATCGCGCAAAGGCCCTTTTTCAGCGGCTCGCGGAAGCCGAAGCCGCCATTCATCAGATGCCGGTCGAGAAGGTCCACCTGCACGAGGTCGGCGCCGTAGATTCGATCATCGACATCGTCGGGGCAGTGTTCGCCCTGGAGTGGTTCGGGGCGGATCGAATCGTGGCGTCGCCGCTCAACGTGGGCGGCGGCATGGTGCAGTCCGCGCACGGCCTGTTCCCCGTGCCGGCGCCGGCCACGGTGAAGCTGCTGGGCGGGGCGCCGGTCTACAGCGGCAATATCCAGAAGGAGCTCGTGACGCCGACCGGCGCGTTGCTCGTCTCCTCCTACGCATCCGAGTTCGGTCCCCTGCCGGCGATGACCGTCGAGCGCGTCGGCTACGGCGCGGGGGACCACGACTTCCCCTCGACACCGAACGTGCTGCGTGTGTTCGTCGGCCGCCCGGCGTCCGCCGCGCAGCCCGGAGCCGGTCGCGTCGTCGTGATCGAGTGCGAGATCGACGACATGAACCCCCAGTTGTTCGGCGTCGCCATGGAACGGCTGTATGCGGCCGGCGCGCTCGAAGTGTTTTACGTCGCGGCGCAGATGAAGAAGAACCGGCCCGGCACGCTGCTGACGGTCGTCGCGCCGCCCGATCACCGCGAACGGCTTTCCGCGATCATCTTCAGCGAAACCACCACGATCGGGCTGCGATACTCCGAAGTCGACAGGGAGTGCCTCGAGCGGGAGCTCGTCAGCGTGGATACGCCGCTCGGACCAGTCCGGGTCAAGCTGGCATGGCGGGGCGGGCGCCTGGTCAACGCGGTCCCCGAATTCGAGGACTGCGCGGCGCTGGCCGCGGCGAAGAATGTGTCCGTCAAGGAAGTCCAGGCGTTGGCAGTGAAAGCCTTCGAGCGTCCATCGTGAGCCGGTTCTACATCACCACCCCGATCTACTACATCAACGCGGAGCCGCATCTCGGCCACGCGTATTCCACGATGGTGGCGGATGCCGCGGCACGCGCGCACCGGCTGATGGGCGACGACGTCTTCTTCCTGACCGGCACGGACGAACACGGACAGAAAGTGGAACGGGCGGCCAAAAAGGCCGGCGTACCCACGCCGGCGTTCGCCGACGCCACGTCGCAGAAGTTTCGCGACCTGTCACCGCTGCTGAACATCTCGAACGACGATTTCATCCGGACGACGGAGCCGCGGCATTTCGAGGCGGCGCAGGAACTCTGGCGCCGGGTGAAGGAGCGCGGGTTCATCTACAAGGGATCGTACGAAGGCTGGTACTGCACCGTTGACGAGGTCTTCGTTCCAGACACGCAGCTTGTGGCGGGCAAGTGTCCGACCTGCGGCAGCGCCGTGGAACGGCTGGAGGAGGAGAGCTACTTTTTCAAGCTCTCGGCGTTTCAGGATCGCCTGCGCGACTACTACGCCCAGCATCCGGATTTCGTCACGCCGCCGGGCCGCCGCAACGAAATCGTGTCGTTCATCGAGGGGGGCCTGTCGGATCTCAGCGTCAGCCGCACGTCGTTTACCTGGGGCATCCCCGTGCCGGACGATCCCGCGCACGTCATGTACGTCTGGTTCGATGCGCTCACCAACTACATGACGGCGGTCGGCTTCGGAACGTCGTCGGCGTCGTCCACGGGCACGTTCGAACGATACTGGCCCGCCGACGTGCATCTCATCGGCAAGGAAATCGTCCGCCAGCACGGCATCTACTGGCCGGCGTTCCTGATGGCCGCCGGGCTCGAGATCCCGCGGAAGCTCGTGAGCCACGGCTGGTGGCTCATGGACGGCGCCAAGATGTCCAAGTCGCTCGGCAACGTTGTGCGGCCCAGCGACTACATCCGGCTGTTCGGCGTCGACGGGCTCAGATATTTCGTCATGCGCGAGATGGTGTTCGGCCAGGACGCCGATTTCACCGACGAAACGATCCTGGGCCGATACAACGCCGACCTGGCCAACGATCTGGGCAACCTCGTCAGCCGGGCGACCACGATGGTCCACCGGTACTGCGAAGGCGTCGTACCTGGCCCCGACGACGCAATGCTGGCCCGCGAGCCGGAAGCGGCGCTGCGGTCGGCGCTCGATGGTCTCGTCGGCCGTGTCCGCACCTGCGTCGAATCGTTCCAGTTCAGCCAGGCGCTGCGCGAGACATGGGACGTGATCGGCGCGACGAACCGATATATCGTGACGCGCGAGCCGTGGTCGCTCGCGAAGGACGCCGCCCGGCGCGCCGAGCTCGAGGCGGCGCTGTACGTCGCGGCCGACGCCGTCCGCGTCATCGCAGAACTCCTGCGCCCGTTCATGCCCGCCACGGGGGAACGCATGCTCGAGATGGTGGGCGTTGTACCGTCTCCGCAATCGTGGGTGGGCCTCCGGAGCGGCGCGCTCGCGCCGGGCAGCCGCCTCGGCATCACGCAAGCCTTGTTTCCACGCATCGAACGCTCCGTGGAGGAGTTGAGAACCATGTCATCCGATCCGTCGCAACCGGTACCCCCGTCTGAGCCCCCGGCACCAACCGCAACACCTTCTCCAGCTCCGGCGGGCGCGCCTGCCGCACCCCCGGCGGCGGCCGCGCCCGCCGAGGCCCCGCGGATCGGCATCGATGATTTCATGAAGGTCGAGCTTCGGGTCGCCAAGGTGCTGGCGGCCGAGCGCGTCCCGAAGTCGAACAAGCTGCTGAAGCTGCACGTGGATGTCGGCACCGAACAGCGAACGCTGGTCGCCGGCATCGCCGAAGCCTACGAGCCGGAGGCGATGGTGGGCCGCACCGTCGTGATGGTGTTCAACCTGAAGCCGGCAAAGCTGATGGGCATCGAGTCAAACGGCATGGTGCTCGCGGCCAGCCCGGACGGTGGCAAGCCCATCCTCGTCAGCTTCGAGGAGCCGCCGCCGCCGGGAACGAGGGTCCGGTAGGTGAATGCTCGCGGCCTCCTGATCGTCGCGGCGGCGATCGCCGGCGTCTGGGCGGCCGACTCGGCGTCCCTCCGTGCCGACGCCGCACGCGATGCCGCGCAGGCGGCGACGGCGCGGCGGTTCGCGGCCATCCGGAAGCAGCCGCTGCTGCTCGAGGCGTTCCTGCGCGAGATGCCCAAGGGCGGGGACCTGCACAACCACCTTTCGGGATCGATCTACGCCGAGAGCTACATCCGGTGGGCGGCCGAGGACAACCTGTGCGTCGCGACGGCCACGTTCGCGCTCGTCGCGGGCACGTGCGATGCCGCCGCCGGACGGCCGACCGCCGCGGCGGTGCTCCAGGACACGGCGCTCTACAACGCCGCCATCGACGCCTGGTCCATGCGCAACTGGCCGGCCGACCGCAACGGCCACGATCATTTCTTCGCCGCGTTTACGAAGTTCAACCCGGTCACCAGCCGCGTGGGGGACATGCTGGCCGAGGTGACGTCCCGGGCGGCGGCCGAACGCGTCAGCTACCTCGAGTTGATGCTGTCGCCGGACGGCAACGTCTCGGCGCGCCTCGGCCGCGAGTCGTCCTTCAGCCACGACTTCGCGCAGATGCGGGCGCGGCTGCTGGCCGCGGACTTCAATGCCGTCTTCACGCAGGCCCGGCAGCGGCTCGACTCGGCAGAGGCGCGCCGCAACGACCTGCAGCGCTGCGGGACCCCGGCCGCTGACGCCGGCTGCGGCGTGACGGTTCGGTACATCTCGCAGGTGCTGCGTGCCGGCCCGCCCGAGCAGGTGTTCGCGCAGATCCTCGCGGGGTTCGAGCTGGCGACGCGGGATCCGCGCATCACCGGCGTGAACCTCGTGCAGCCGGAAGACGACCCGGTGGCGGTGCGCGACTTCTCGCTCCACCTCGCGATGATCGATTTTCTGAGCGGTGTCTACCCGTCCGTCCGCGTTGCGCTGCACGCCGGTGAGATTGTCCAGGGCATGGTGCCGCCCGAGGCGTTGCGTTTTCATATCCGCGAATCCATCGGGAAGGGCCACGCGCTGCGGATCGGCCACGGCGTGGACGTGATGGACGAGGACGACCCGATCGGGCTGCTGCGCGAGATGGCGGCGAAGAAGATCCTCGTGGAGATCGCGCTGACCAGCAACGACGTGATCCTCGGCGTGCGGGGCAAACGGCATCCGCTGAGCCTGTACCTGCAGTTCGGGGTGCCGGTCGCCCTCGCGAGCGACGACCTCGGCGTCTCGCGGTCGAGCCACACGCGCGAGTGGGTGAGGGCGGTCGAGGAACACGGCCTCGACTACGCCACGCTCAAACGCCTGGCACGAAACTCGATCGAGCACGCGTTCGTCGACTCGCCGACCCGGACGCGCCTGACGCAGGACCTGGAAGCCGCGTTCCTCCGGTTCGAGCGCAGGCAGGCGGCGCAGCGGGCGGCGCCGTGATCGACAGCCACTGCCACCTGGCCGACGAGGTGTTCGCCGCCGACCTCGACGCCGTGATTGCGCGCGCGCGCGACGCCGGCCTCGAGCGCGCGATGGTCATCCTGTCGGCGGGCGACGAGAAAGAAGCGGCCCAGGCCGCGCGCGTCGAAACGCTCTGGCCTGACGTGCGCTTCGCGATCGGCGTCCATCCGCACCATGCGCACCACTTCTCGGACCGGCCGGACCGCGCGGCGGAGGTCGTGCGCGCCCAGATCGCCGCGACGCCGGGGGCGAGGGCGGTCGGGGAAATCGGCCTGGACTACCACTACGATTTCGCGCCGCGCGACGTCCAGATGGACGTCTTCCGGGCGCAGGTGCGCCTGGCGCGCGAACTGGCGCTGCCCGTTGTCATCCACACCCGCGAGGCCGACGACGACACGATCGCGATTCTCCGGGAGGCCGGCGGCGGCGAGGTGAGCGGAGTGCTGCACTGTTTCACGGGCGGGCCGTCGCTGGCGCGCGCCGGCCTCGACCTCGGCCTGTACGTGTCCTTGGCGGGCATCATTACGTTTCCGAAGGCCGCCGAGCTGCGTGAGACGGTGCGCGCGGTGCCGGTCGACCGGCTCCTGACGGAGACCGATAGCCCGTTTCTGGCGCCCGTGCCGTACCGGGGGAAGCGGAACGAGCCCGCCCACGTCGCGCGGGTGGCGGACGTCCTCGGCTCGCTGCACGGCCTGTCCGCCGACGAGCTGGGACGCCGCGCGGCCGCGAACTTCCACACGCTCTTCCGGCCGTGATAAAGTCCTACCGGAAACCCGTGGAACACTCGCCGATCGCCCTCGCGCAGATCTTCGAACCCATTCGCGCCGACCTGGAGCAGGTCGACAAGGAGTTTGCGCGGCACGTCCAGTCCCAGGTCGACCTGATTCCCAAGATCGGGCAGTACATCCAGACGAGCGGCGGCAAGCGGGTGCGGCCGGCCGTCCTGCTGATGGCGGCGCGCCTGAGCGGGTACCGCGGCGACCGCGCCGTCCTCTACGCGGCCGTGGTCGAGTTCATCCACACTGCCACGCTGGTGCACGACGATATCATCGACGAATCGGAACTGCGGCGCGGCCGCCTGGCGGTGCATTCGCGGTGGGGCAACGACATCACGGTGCTCCTGGGCGACTACCTGTACATCAAGTCCATGGCGATGGCGCTCACCCACGACGCGATCGACATCGTGCGCCTGCTGTGCGACGTGACGCTCAAGATGATCGAGGGGGAGTTGTACCAGCTCACCAAGAACGGTGACGCTGACATTACCGAAGACGAGCACTTCGACATCATCCGGCGCAAGACCGCGTACCTGTTCGGCGGATGCGCCCAGATCGGCGGTGTGCTCGGGAAGGTGTCGAGCGAGCAGGAGCAGGCGCTGCGCGAATACGGCTTCAACCTCGGCGTGGCGTTCCAGATCGTGGACGACCTCCTCGATTTCACGGGCGATACCCGGTCCGTCGGGAAGCCCATCGGCAGCGATCTGCGCGAGGGTAAGGTCACGCTGCCACTGATCCACCTGCTCCGGCAGTCGAACGACGGCGTTGCGGCGAGCATCGTCCGCGAGGTCATCGCGTCGCGAGCCGTTTCTCCCGATCAGTGGGCGGAGCTGTTGAGCGGCCTGAAGCAGCACGCGTCCATCGACTACGCGTTCCGCCGGGCCGAAGAGTTTGCCGACCGCGCCAAGAAGCCGCTGTACGCGTTTCCGCCCAGCGCGGAACGAGACGCCCTGCTGGCGCTTCCCGACTACGTCCTCTCGCGCGATCGTTAAGATCCCGCTCGAGCGCAGCGCGCCGTGAAAGCCGCCGACCGCATCAGCGAACTTCGCGCCGCCATCCGCCATCACGAGGAGCAGTACGACGTCCACGCCGCGCCCGAGATCTCGGACGAGGCGTTCGACCGCCTGCTCCACGAGCTCGAAACGCTCGAGGCCGACCACCCGGAGCTCGTCACCCCTGATTCCCCGTCCCAGCGGGTCGGCGGGCGCGTCGCCGAAGGCTTTGCGACCGTCGAGCACAAGGTGCCGATGCTCAGCCTTGACAACGCCTACACCGAGGAGGAGCTGCGCGCCTTCGACGAACGCGTGCGCAAGGGCGCCGGGCTGGGCGACACGCCCGTCGCCTACGTCGCGGAGATGAAGATCGATGGTCTGAGCATCGCGCTGACGTACGAAGACGGGCGATTGCTCCGCGGCGCCACGCGGGGCGACGGCACCCGGGGCGAGGACGTCACGGTCAACGTCCGGACGATCCGGGCGATCCCGCTGTCGCTGCGCGACGGCCCGCCCGGGCGCATCGAAGTCCGGGGTGAGGTCTACCTCTCGCGTGCCGCGTTCGAGCGGATCAACCGCGACCGCGAAGAGGCGGGCGACGAGCTGTACGCGAACCCGAGGAATTCGGCCGCGGGCACCATGCGAAACCTCGAACCCGGACTGGTTGCCAAGAGAGGCCTCGGCGCATTCACGTATCAGATTGTCGCGGACGGGGACCTCCTGCCGAGGCACAGCGACACGCTGCAGGCAATGCGGCGCTGGGGCTTGCCCGTCGAACCCCACTGGACGAAGTGCGACGGTGTGGACGCCGTGATCGCATTCTGCCAGGAGTGGGCCGAGAAACGCCGGACGCTCAGCTTCGATACGGACGGCGTCGTGATCAAGGTGGACGAGCTCGCGCTGCGCGCCAGGCTCGGCGCCACCGCGAAATTTCCGCGGTGGGCCACGGCCTTCAAGTTCCCGGCCCAGCAGGCCAACACGAGGCTGCTGCGAATCGCCGTCAACGTCGGCCGCACGGGCGCTGTCACGCCCTTCGCGCTCCTCGAGCCGGTGTTTCTTGCGGGCTCGACGATCTCGATGGCGACGCTGCACAACGCCGAGGACGTCGCGCGCAAGGACCTGCGCGACGGCGACACCGTGATCGTCGAGAAGGGCGGCGACGTCATCCCGAAGGTCGTGGCGCCGGTGTTGGGCCTCCGGCCCCCGGACGCTCAACCCTGGGTGATGCCGACGACGTGTCCCGTGTGCGGCAGCCATCTGCACCGGGACGAGGAGGAGGTCGTCTGGCGCTGCGAGAACACCTCGTGCCCTGCGCGGCTTCGCCGGAGCCTGGAGCACTTCGCGTCCCGGTCGGCGATGAACATCGAAGGTCTGGGCGAGTCGCTCGTCGATCAGCTGCTCGAACAGGGACTCGTCCACGACTTCGCGGACCTGTATCACCTCGAGGTCGAGACGCTCCAGGAGCTCGTGGTGACGCCGCGCGATCCGAAATCGGAGCGCGCCGTTCCCCGCAAGTTGGGCAAGGTGGGCCGCAACGTGGCCACCCAGATTCAGCGCAGCAAAGGCAACGACCTCTCGCGGCTGGTCTATGCGCTTGGCATTCGCCACGTCGGGGAGAAAGCCGCCTCGACCCTGGCGCGCTACTTCCGGTCGATGGACAGGCTGATGCAGGAGCCCGTCGAGGCGCTGCAGACGGCGCCCGAAATCGGACCGGTCGTTGCGGCGTCCGTCCGCGCGTTCGCGGAGGAGCCCCGCAACCAGGCGCTCGTCGCCAAATTGAAGCTGGCCGGGGTCAACACGCTCAGCCAGGCGCCCGAACCTGCGGCCGAGCAGCCCGGCCCGCTGGCCGGCAAGGTATTCGTCCTCACCGGCACGTTGGGGTCGATGACGCGCGAGGAGGCCACCGCGACGCTCGAACGCCTCGGGGCCCGCGTGGCCGGCTCCGTCAGTAAGAAGACGAGCTACGTCGTGTTCGGCGCCGACGCGGGCACCAAGCTCGAAAAAGCCCGGACGCTTGGCGTCGAAACGCTGGATGAGGAGGCCTTCCGCGCTCTTATAATGGACATGTAGATGTCCCGGCGTTCAACCTACGTCACGCTGATCCTCACTGCGGCCGTTGCCTTTTTCGTCGGCACCATTTTCGCCGGCGGCTTCAGCGGGCCGGTCGCCGTCGCCGGTCGCGCAGCCTCCGGCAAGCCCGCGGCGCGCCGCCCGGGCCCGCTGCCCGGCGCCTCGATCGACTTCGCCGACATCGTCGAGCACATCAACGCCGCCGTCGTCAGCATCGACGCGTCGAGTAAGCGGCGGGCCGGCAAGCGGAAGCACAACCGGCACGACGAAGACGACGACCTGGACGACTTCGACGCGCCGTTCGACCTGGGGCGCGGACGGCGGGACACGGAGATCGGCGATCCAGACGACCCGACCCGCCGTGGCACCGGCACTGGCTTCATCATCGACGCCGACGGCAGCATCCTGACGAACCATCACGTGATCTACCGCGCCGATCGCATCATCGTCCGCCTGTCGGACGGGCGCAGCCTCAAGGCGCGCGTGATCGGGAGCGACCCGGCGACCGACATCGCCCTCATCAAGATCGACGGACAGACGAAGTTGCCGGTGGCGCCTCTCGGCGACTCGTCGGCGCTTCGCATGGGCGAGTGGGTCTGTGCGATCGGCAATCCGCTCGGGTACGATCATTCGGTCACCGTGGGCGTCGTCAGCTTTCTCGGGCGGAAGCTCTTCGACGCAAGCCTGGACGATTACATCCAGACGGACGCGGCGATCAATTTCGGGAACAGCGGCGGCCCGCTCATCAACTCGCGTGGCGAGGTCGTCGGCATCAACGCGGCGATCAGCTCGCACGCCAGCGGCATCGGCTTCGCGGTCCCGATTAACGGCGCGACCGTGATCCTCGACCAGCTTCGATCGAGCGGACGCGTGAGCCGAGGCTACATGGGGGTGACCCTCCGCAGCGTCGATCCGGACGTTCAAGCCTCGCTCAAGCTGACCGTGGAGCGCGGCGCCCTGATTCAGGATGTGAGCGGCGATTCGCCCGGCGAGCGGGCGGGGCTCCGGCCGTACGACACGATCGTCGCGCTGGACGAGCGGCCGGTGACGAGCGACGACCAGCTCATTCACGACATCGCCAGCCGCGCGCCCGGCACCGCGGTGCACGTCACGCTTGTCCGGGACAGCCGGCAAGAGACGGTCACGGTCACGCTGACCGAGCGGCCCGTCCACGAGCACCAACAAGGGCGCAACGGCGCGCCGGCGCCGGCCGACCGCGTCAAGGCAGACCAGGACGGACCGCTCGGGTTCGTCGTGCGGGACCTTGACCGGCGAAGCGCCGAGCGCCTCGAGATCCCGAAGGCAGTCCACGGCGTGCTCGTGACGAAAGTGGAGCCGCTCAGCGCGTCGTTCGATGCCGGCGTCGAGCGCGGCGTGGTGCTGCTCGAGATCAATCGCCAGCCCGTCGAGACGGCGGCGGAATACCGCCGCATCGCCCGCGCGGCCCACGCGGGGGACATCCTCGCGCTCTACCTCTACCTTCCGGACATCGATCAGCGCCGCCTCGTGACGGTCCGGGTCGAAGACCGCTGACACAGGCACCGCCGCATGCCCAGACCACGCATTCTCGTGATCGACGATGACGCCGGGATTCGAGAGTCGCTGAAGATGACGCTCGAGTACGACGGGTACGACGTCGCCGGCGCCGCGACGGGGCAGGAGGGCCTGGCGCTCGTTGAGCGCGAAGCGCCGGATCTCGTGCTCCTCGACCTCAAGATGCCGGGGATGGATGGCCTGGACGTGCTCACGCGGCTCCATTCCATGCTGCCGGCGCTGCCCGTCGTCATGATTTCCGCCCACGGCACCGGTAGCGCGGGCGCCGAGGCGACCAGGAAGGGCGCGCTCGACTTCCTGGAGAAGCCGTTCGAAAGCACCGAGCGCCTGCGCGTCACCATCCAGAACGCCCTCGAACAGGCCCGATTGCGCGACGAGAACCGGTCGCTCAAGCAGGCGGTCGAAGTGCGCCACCAGATGATCGGCGACAGCGCGGGGCTGTCGCAGGTGATGGCGTCGATCGGCCGCGCCGCGCCGACCAACGCGACCGTGTTGATTCAGGGCGAAAGCGGCGTTGGCAAGGAGCTCGTCGCGCGGACGATTCATCGCAACAGCAAGCGCAGCCGCGAGCGTTTCGTGCAGGTGAACTGCGCTGCGATTCCCGAGGAGCTGATCGAATCCGAGCTCTTCGGACACGAGAAGGGCTCGTTCACCGGCGCCACGGAAAAACAGGTCGGGAAGTTCGAGCAGGCCGACAAGGGCACGATCTTTCTGGACGAAATCGGCGACATGAGCGCGAAGACGCAGGCCAAGGTGCTGCGCGTGCTGCAGGAAGGCGAAGTGGAGCGCCTCGGCTCGGCACGGACGATCAAGGTGGACGTCCGCGTGATCGCCGCGACGAACAAGAATCTCGAGGAAGAAATCGAAAAGGGGCACTTCCGCGACGACCTCTACTTCCGGCTGGCGGTGATTCCGATTTACGTGCCGCCGCTGCGTGAACGCCCCGAGGACATCCCGCTGCTCGTCCGGCACTTCATGGAGCATTTCAGCCGCGAGGGCAACCAGCGGCAGAAGCGGATCACGCCCGCCGCGCTCGAAGCGCTGCAGCGCTATCGCTGGAAGGGCAACATCCGCGAACTGCGGAACACCGTCGAACGCGTGATCATCATGACCGGCAGCGACACGATCGACGTCGGCGACCTCCCGGACAACGTGCGGACGCAGTCGGCGGCCGCGGCGCCGCCGTCCAGGGCCGGCGATGCACCGGCGGTTCTGAACGACGCCAAGGCCGGCACGCTGCGCGAGTTCAAGGACAACGCCGAGCGCGCGTTCCTCGTCGCGAAGCTGCGCGAGAGCGGCTGGAACATCTCCAAGACCGCCGAAGTGATCGACACCCCCCGCAGCAACCTGTACAAGAAACTGGAGCAGTACCAGATTTCGCAGGAATCAGACGGATAACCTACAATACGGACGATCGTAGCGAGCCAGACGACCGCCGCGCCGTAGCTTGCGAAAGCAGGCGAAGCGGGGAGGAAAGTCCGAACTCCGCAGGGCAGTGCGCCGGGTAACTCCCGGTCGGGGCAACTCGAAGGACAGTGGCACAGAAAACATACCGCCCTGAGCGAGGCGCGTAAGCGTCACGTCAAAGGGTAAGGGTGAAAAGGTGCGGTAAGAGCGCACCGCGCTCGTGGCAACACGGGTGGCAGGCAAAACCCCGCACGGAGCAAGACCAAATAGGAGAGCCCCGTCCGGCGCGCAAGCGCCGGGGGGAACGGATGGCCCATCCGAAGCTCTCGGGTAGGTTGCTTGACCTCGCCAGCAATGGCGAGGCTAGAGGAATGGTCGTCACCCTGAGCGAGGCGCGCAAGCGCCGAGCCGAAGGGAACAGAATTCGGCTTACGGCTCGCTGCGATCCTTATGTTCCGCTACCTGACCCTGCGCGCTGCGGCGCTCTCGCTTCTCGCCGCCGGCACGCTGGCCGTGATCGCCGCGCAGACGCCGCAGGCGCCCGGGCAGCTTCGCCCGCGGCCCGCCGAAGGACGCGAACCCGAGTTTCCGGCGCCGACCATCCGCGAATACAAGCCGCGCTCGACGCTCGTCGTGCCGCAGCACCCCGTGCCGCGCGCGAAGTTTCCCGTCATCGACATCCACGGGCATCCGTTCGGCGGGCCGGGACCAGTCACCGCCGACGCCTACGCGGCTGTCGTCAAGGCCATGGACGGCCAGAACCTGCAGTTGATGGTGAACGTGTCGGGTGCGTCCGGCGAGCGCCTGACGCAGATGCTCGATGTGATCAGGCGGAGTCCGTATCCTGATCGCATGGTCGCGTTTACGACGATCAACTTCCGCGATCCGATTGGCCCTGGATTCGGCACGCGCACGGCGAAGCAGATCGAGGCCGATGTGAAAGCGGGGGCGAAGGGCCTCGGTGAGCTCTTGAAAAACTTCGGCCTGACGGCGAAAAAGACTGACGGTACCCGGTTGCAGCTCGACGATCCGGAGCTCGACCCCGTCTGGGAGGTCTGCGCGCGGCTGAAAATCCCGGTGCACATTCACACGGCCGACCCGGCCGAGTTCTTCCAGCCGATCGACTTCCGGAATGAGCGCTGGCTTGAGTTGTCGCTCTATCCCGACCGCCGCTACGCCGACCGCGCGCGGTTTCCGTCTTTCGAGGACCTGATGGCCGAGCGCGATCGACTGTTCGCCAGGCATCCCAGAACGAACTTCATCGTCGCCCACATGGGATGGCACGCGAACGATCTGGCGCGGCTCGGCGCGATGTTCGACCGGATGCCGAACCTGTCGACGGAGGTCGGGGCTGTGCTTTACGACATCGGCCGGCAGCCGCGCGCCGCGCACGACTTCTTCGTGAAGTACCAGGATCGGATCATGTTCGGCAAGGACGCCTACCAGCCCGACGAATATCCGTACTATTGGCGCGTGTTCGAGACGAGCGACGAGTACTTCGACTACTATCGCGACTACCACGCGTTCTGGAAGCTGTACGGCATCGGCCTGCCGGATGCTGTGCTCCGGAAGCTGTACTACCAGAACGCCATGAAGCTGACCCCCGGCCTGCCGCACGGCCGTTTTCCATCCTGATGGACTCCCGAGTGGCTTCGTATCTCGTAACTGGCGGCGCGGGCTTCATCGGCTCGCACCTGGCGGAAGAGCTCCTGCGCCGCGGGCACCGCGTGCGCGTCGTCGACAGCCTGATTACCGGCAAACGCGCCAACCTCGCGTGCATCCCGGCCGCCGAGTTCATCGAAGGGGACCTGGCCGACGCGGACGTGGCGGCACGGGCGGCGTCAGGCATGGACTACGTGCTCCATCAGGCGGCAATTCCTTCCGTGCCGCGGTCTGTGGATGACCCCGCGACGACGAACCGCGCGAACATCACTGCGACGCTGAACATCCTGGTCGCCGCGCGCGCCGCCGGCGTGAAGCGGCTGGTGTACGCGGGCTCGTCCGCCGCGTACGGCGACACGCCGACGTTGCCCAAGCACGAAGACATGCCCACGCGGCCGTTGTCGCCCTACGCGCTGCAGAAACTGGTGGGCGAGCAGTATTGCCAGATGTTCACGCACCTGTACGGGTTTCCGACCGTGACCACGCGATACTTCAACGTGTTCGGCCCCCGTCAGGACCCGGGCTCGCCGTACTCCGGCGTGATCTCCCTGTTCGCCACGGCGCTGCTCCGCGGCCAGACGCCGATCATTCACGGCGACGGCGAACAGACCCGCGACTTCACCTACATCGCGAACGTCGTGGACGGTGTGCTGCGCGCCTGCGAGGCTCCGGACGTGGCGGGCGCGGTGATCAACGTGGCGACCGGGCAGCGCACCTCGCTGAACGAGCTGCTGCGCGTCCTGAACGGCCTCGTCAAGGCGAACGTACGCCCTGTCTATAAGGAAGCGCGGGCCGGCGACGTGCGCGACTCGCAGGCGGATATCTCCAAGGCGAAAGCGCTGCTCGGATATGAACCGACCGTGTCGCTCGAGGACGGCCTCAGGCACACGCTCGACTGGTGCCGGGCGTCGACGCCGTAGCGTCCGGCTTCAGCCGGACGTTGATCACAGGACCTCGAGCAGTTCCGAGAGAAACGCCGCGTGGTTCCACGCGTCGATGGAGATCGACAATCCAAGCCGGACGACGACCAGGCGGCGCGACGGAATGACCGTGAGCACCTGCGCCTCGTGCCCGACGGCGAAGAAGGCGTCGCGCGGCAGACGGGCGGCAGCCGGCGTCCCGCCGCCGAGTTCGGGCTTGAGTCCGAGCCACCAGTGCGCGCCGTAAATCCCATCGGGCGACTCCGGCGTGGGCGTCGTGCTGAATGACACCCATCCCTCCGGAAGAAGACGCTGTCCGTTCCAGACGCCATCCTGCAGATAGAGCTGGCCGAAACGGGCCCAGTCGCGAGCCGTGGCGAGCATGAACGACGATGCGACGAACGTGCCGGAGGCGTCTGGCTCCATCAGGGCGCTGGTCATCCGCAGTGGCGCAAACAACGCGCGGCGGGGCCACGAGGGATAGTCCTTCTCGCCGACAGTTCGGCGGACAATCGCCGACAGGATATTGGTCGTCCCGCTCGAGTAGCTCCACTCGGTGCCAGGCGGGGCGATCAACGGGCGGCTCGCCGCGTAAGCGGCCGCATCGTCCTGGTTGAAGAGCATCTCGATCACATCCGACGTCAGGTTCGCGTAGTCCTCTGAAAACCGGAGCCCGCTGCGCATCCGCAACAGGTCTTCCAGTGCGATCGCTGCGCGCGGGTCCGGACGACGCCAGGCAGGCATCAGCTCGGCGTCCCTGAGGGACAGGCGACCCTCGCCGACCAGGACGCCCACGAGGGCGCTGAGCACGCTCTTGGTCATCGACCATCCGGAAAACCGCGTCGTTTCGCCAAAACCCGGGGCGTATCGCTCGGCGACGATCTGTCCGTCCTGCACCACCACAATCGCGCGCGTGCGGCGCAGGCGGCGGCGATCGGGCTCGAGAAACGCCGACGCTACGATCTGATCGACGGCCGGAGACGCGGCCGCAGACGGCCACGGGGCGATAGCGGATACTTCGTCACCATCTGCTCTGAAGAACACGGTTCGCGGGCGAAATCCCCACAGCGATGCCGTGACGGCGCGCGACTCGGGGATCACCCGGCATCGGAAGAGCCGCAGCAGCCGGTAGCTGTCCGCGGACACCTCGTCAAGGATGGACGGGTCAGCCTCGCGGCCGCCGCCGAAAACCAGCGAGCAGACCACCCTGGCCTTATAAGCGGCGCCGATTCCCGCCACCCTGCGCAGGCGGGGAAGCAGCCAGCCAGCGGCAACCACGAGAACAATCAGCAGGAAGCCCTGCAGGAGCGTCATGAAACAGTGGGAATCGACTGGTGAAGTGTAGCGCGGCGGCCGTGTTGACTCCGCGTCAGCTCGGTCCATAATGACTCGTCTCCGATCACGCTGGAGGGCCCGCCTGATGAACGTGAAACTCGGCGCTCTGCTCGGAAGCCTCGGGTCGATGGTGCTCGCCGCGTCCGCGTCGGCTGCGTCGGGCGGGACGTGCGACAGCCTGCGATCGATGGCGATCCCTAACGTCGCGATCTCCTCGGTCGAGGTCGTGTCGCCGCCTCCCGCACAGACGGGCCGCGGCGGCGCACCTGCCGCAGCGCCGGCCGGGCCGGCCTTGCCCGAATATTGCCGCGTGCGGCTGCTCCTGACCCCGACGTCCGATTCGCGGATCAACGCCGAACTGTGGATGCCCACCACCACGTGGAACGGCCGCTTCATGGCGGTCGGCAACGGCGGGTTCGGCGGATCGATTCAGGGCTTTGCCGAGATGCAGACAGCGCTGCGCCTGGGCTATGCGACGTCCGGCAACGACACCGGACACGACAACAACGTGGACGGCCCCAACGGAATGTTCGCGCTCGGCCACCCCGAGAAGATCGTGGACTTCGCGTACCGTGCGATGCACGAGATGACCGTCACGTCCAAGTCGATCATTCAGCAGTTCTACGGCCGGCCGCAGCAGTACCTCGTACTACAAGGGCTGCTCGACTGGCGGGCGGCAGGGCGCGATGAACGCCCAGCGGTACCCGGACGACTTCGACGGCATCATCGCGGGTGCGCTGGCCAACCGCCATATCCAGATGCACACCGCGGGCGCGGCGCGCGGTGTCGAACTGGCCCGGCATCCGGAGGGCCAGATTCCGCCGGCCACGGCGCAGATGATCACGCAGACCGTGCTCAAGGCGTGCGACACGCTGAAGGAAGGCTTCCTGACCAACCCGCGGGCGTGCACCTTCGACTTCAAGAAGCTCGCGTGCGCGCCGGGTGCCGCTGCCTCGGAGGCATGCCTGACGCCTCCGCAGCTGAAGACAGTCGAAACGTTCTACGGCGGGTTGCACAACAGCAAGGGGGAGCTGATCTTCTCGGGGCAGGCCGTTGGCAATCCCTTGCCGGCGCAGCGAGCCAACATGCCGGAGCCGGGCGCCGGCAACGACACGGTTCGTATCTGGGCGTTCCAGAACGACAAGTACGACTGGCACACGTTCGACCTCGATCGCGACATGCCGATCATCAACAGCAAGATCGGGTTCGTGGACGCCGTCGAGCCGGACCTCAGCAAGTTCAAGGCGCACGGCGGCAAGCTGCTGCTGTATGCCGGGTGGAGCGACACGACAATCACGCCCGAGAACACGGTGCTCTATTACGACAACCTGAAGAAGAAGATGGGGCCGCAGGACGATTTCGTCCGGCTCTTCATGGTGCCCGGCATGGCGCACTGCCGCGGCGGCGACGGACCGAACACGTTCGACGCGATCGGCGCGATGGAGGCCTGGCGCGAGAAAGGCGTGACGCCTACGCAGTTGACGGGCTTCAACCCGCAGACGAGCCTGACGCGGCCGATTTGCTCCTATCCGCAGTACACGAAATACAAGGGCACCGGGAACGTCAAGGATGCCGCCAACTGGACGTGTGCGGCGCCGTAACCTTCCCAGTAGCGTCCGCCTTCAGGCGGACGCTACCCGCCTAATCGATCGGCAGCAGCGCGTCGGCACCGGCGATTCGTAGCGATTGTCCGGTCACGCCGTCTTTGACGAACAAGTCGCTGACGGCGACCTGGAGCGTCTCGCCTGGCTGGAGAATGCGCTCGATGAACTGGTGGCGCTCTTCTTCCTTGCCGCTGCGATCCTTGTACGTCGTCATGTACAGCATGCGGCGGAACGCCACGCGCGGGTTGGTGTTCTTCAACACGAACGTCCAGTTCGCCGTGCGCGCAAAGCCGACGCTGAACATCGGATTGACAACCTGCAGGTCGAGCGGCGGGTTGTAGGGCCGCGTCGGATCGTTCAGGACCGGTGGCCCGCCGTCCGGCGCGAACGCGCGGCGATGACCGAACATCTCCGGCGACTTCTTATCGATGGCCCGAACGACGACTTGACGGTCGGTGTAGAGCGACATCGCCGAGTACTGCGTGGCGGCGAACCCCAGCTGATACGCGATGTTGATGCCGAGCAGCACCGCGGCGGCCCGGCGCGACCGCGGTGAATCGATCGCCGACCAGCAGTACGCCGCGTACAGGAACGAGATGGGCGCCACGATGTAGAACGCGTGGGCCTGCGGCGGCTCGATCACGAACCAGTAACTGAGATACACGAGCCCGACGCTGAACCCCACGACCCACCGCACAGCACGCCAGCCGGGGGACGTGACGCGCGACCGGAACCACGACACCAGCATCCAGAGCGGCTGAACGATCCCCGCCGCCCAGACGATGGCGAGCAGCGGGAGCAACCACAGGTGATTGCGAACGAACAGCACCCGCCGCGCATCGTCTATCTCGATGAAACGGTTGATTTCGAGGCTCGCGAACGAGAACACCCGGGCGAGGGTCACCAGGATCTCCGCAGGCGACACCAGGTGGATGTGCAGATTCCGGAGGGTGCCGCCGGTGCCGCCGCCCGCGCCGTACTGCAGCACTGTCGGGAGGAGCGCGAGTCCGGGCAATGCGGCGCCGCCCGCGCACGACAGAACGTACGCCGCCAGCCTTGCGACGCCATCAGCCCGGCGGCTGATCCACGCCACTCCGAGGTAGGGGAGGAGCAGATACCACGACATGTGGATTTGCATAATCCACGTCGTGCCCACACCCATCGCGGCGAAGGCCAGCGGAACCGGGAGCACACCCCGGCGGATCCCTGGAATGACTTCGAAGAAGCCGAGAAAGAACACCACGGCGCCCGCGAGCACGTAGGATGGGTTCGTAATGTGCGTCGAGAAGTGGAGCGTCCAGGGTACGGTCATCACCCAGCCCCAGACCAGCCATCTGGGGACCGACGGCACACGTCGCGTGATGTACCAGGCCAGCGCCGACAGCGCCCCGAAAGACAGCAGGTTCAGGACGATGATGGGCGCCTCGGGCGCCGCGGCGATCCTCAGCGGAGCGCCGACCAGCAGCCCCTGCAGCGCGCCGGGGATCTCGCTCTCCGTCCAGACGACGTCGGGACCGAAGTAGGGCCAGTGGCCGGTCGTGTAGTAGCGGAGGCCGATCAGGAAGATCTGGGATTCGTCCTCGGCGAAGAACCGCAGCGACAGGCCGAAGTAGAGGCGGAACGCGAACAGCGCAAGCAGCGCCATCGCGAACACCCACGAAGACCGTCGCATCATCGAGGGCTTCGGGCTAGCGCGACGGGCACGTGCCGGCGACCGGCCGCCAGCCTTCGATGTCGATGAAGGCCTGTTCCACGTACGGGCCGCCGGTCGCGGCGACGCCGCCCGACGGCCCTGGCGAGATGCGGACGCCGCCGCCGACGCTGACGCCGCCCGGCATGTACTGGCCTTTCTTCATCAGGCCGGTGATCCCGATCATCGACCCTTCGTGCGCCTTGATCTCCGACATCAGTTTCTTCGGCCCGTTCATGCGCAGATGCATGCCTTCGCGAATCTCGAGGCTGCTGGGGGGATCTTCGGTACGGGGGCCGGCTGTGAACACCTGGCCTTTGGTGCAGCCGGCCACGTACACGCGCATGGAGTCCTTCGGAACCGGCTTCTCTTCCTGAGCCGTCGCCAGGGCAGTCGCGGCAGCGACGGCGATCGCCAGAATGGCCGCGTTTCTCATAACGACCACTCTAGACGATACGCTGCGCGGATCCAACCGCTACTGCTTTGCGATCACGAGATCCTTGATCTTGTCGTAAGTGGCCGCCGGTACGATCTTCTTGCGCGTGAGATCGGTCTTCGCCTTGTATGGCCGGCCCGCGATGATCTTCTGCGCGTACGCGTCGCCGATACCCGGCAGCGTCGCCAGTTGCTCCTTTGTCGCGGAATTGAGATCCATGAGATTCGTGGCGGGCTGAGCCGCCGCGGCCGGGGCCTTCGGTTTGGGGGTCTTGGCCGGTGCCGGCGCCTGGGCCAGCGTCAGGCTGGCCGTTGCCGCGAGCACGATGAACACGCCCACGAGTTTCCGAACACACGATGCGTACGTCATACAACCTCCCGCAATCAGTTCGCGCGATTCTAATGGCGCGCGGTAACGGTGGGCGTAAGGCTTTCATCAGGGTTTTCGTGAAGTTGGCGCGCCGCCGCAACCGCAGGCGTCACTTTCAGCTGCTCCGCCACGCCGCCGCATCGCCCGCCGGCACGGCGCGGATCGGTAAGGCACGAACGCGCAGTGAGTTCCCGGCGCACGGGCGTACCCGCCGCGCCGGTCCCGCGTTTGCCCTGCACCCGGGCGACCCTGGACCGGCAGTCACAACGGCCGGGCCCGACCTCCCACTCGGTGAGCGGCCGCCGGCCAGGGTCAACCTTCAAAGGAGGACTGCATGTTTCGTCATCTGCTCCCGCTCGTCGTGCTCGTCGCCCTGCTCTCCACTCACGCCCAGGGGGCGGCGGCGCAGGCCGCCGGACCGCGCCGCCGCCAAAGCCGGCCACCGGCCGTCATCGTCAACCTCAACACCGCGTCGGCGTCCGATTTCGAGGCGCTGCCCGGCATCGGTCGCCAAGACGGCGGCCCGGATCATCGAGTACCGCCAGAAGAACGGGCCGTTCAAGAAAATCGAGGAGCTGATGAACGTCCCCGGCATCGGCGAGAAGAACTTTCTGAAGCTCAAGCCGCAGCTGACGGTCGCGTCGGTCAGGGCCGAAGCCAGCAGCGCCAGGCACTAGTCACGCGGAACGCCGTCGATGGGTCCTCGAGCGAGCAGCTGGATACTCGATGGTGGAGCTCGCCGTGGTGCTTGGCTTCGCGGCCACGGCCACGGCGACCGCTCTTCCTCGGATGCTCACGCGACTGGACGAGGCGCGCGTCGCCGGTGCGGCGCGCTACCTCGCCGCCCGGTTCTACGGCACGCGCATCGAAGCCGATCACGCGCGCGACCGAGGTCGCGATGCGGTTCACCGCCCACGAACGCCGGTTTCATCTTCGCGGTCTTCGTCGACGGCAACGGGAACGGCGTTCTGGCCCGCGACATTCGAGCACAACGTCGACCGTCAGCTCCACTCGCCGGAGCTGCTGTCCAGCCAGTTCAGCGGCGTGGACTTCGGGACGCTGCCCGGACTTGCCGGCGATCGACGCGGGGAGCCCGGCGCCCGGCGACGATCCGATCCGGTTCGGCGCGAGCAACATGGTGAGCTTCAGCGCGCTCGGCACGTCCTCGTCCGGGCACGCTGTACATCCGCGGCCGCGGCGACGCCCAGTACGCCAGTCCGCCTCGTCGGCGCGACCGCTCGCGTACGGATCGTACCGCTTCGATTCGCGATCGCGCGAATGGCGGCCGGTATGACGTACGCACCTGCCTGAGCGGCGTCTCGCGCGGCGCCGCCAATCGGTCGCCGAGCACGGCATCGTCTCGGCGAGGGTGCGGCCGGGATCGACGCGTCGGTCGTCGACGTGTCAGCCGCCGGCGCCCTCATCGAGACGAGCCACCGGCTGCTCCCGGGCAGCTCCGTCGAGATTTGCTTCGACCCGGACAAGCGGCGGCCGGCGGTCCGCGGCAAGGTGGTGCGATGCGCGGTCGCGCAGCTCGGGGCCGGACCAGGTGTCGCTATCGCGGAGCGATCCTGTTCGATCAGCGCCTTCCCGTGGATAGCCGACGACCTCGGTTGTGGGTATTCACTTCCCGGCCACGAAAGGCGGCTGCGGCGGGCCAGACGGGCACCTGCTACCCGGGCCGGGATGTGAGGCAGTTCCTCGGGGACCGAATTCGAGGGTTTATGCAGCCTTTACGAGCCGATCGCCGTGGCATCCAATTTGGTTCTCCGGACGCCGAGCCATTCACGGAACCGTTCCATGAGCACGCCACCTGCTTCCGCGTCATCCCGGGACGCCGGACCTCGCGCGATCGGCGTGACGGACTCGACATGGCTGCACCTCTGATCGGATCGACGGGCGCGATGCGGCGGCTGCGGGCCACGATCGAACGCGTGGCGTGCACGGACTTCACCGATCCTCCTCGAGGGCGAGAGCGGCGTCGGCAAGGAGCTGGTCGCACGGCAGATCCACGAGTTGAGCCGGCGGCGTGGCGGTCCGTTCATCGCCATCAACTGCGCCGCGCTGGTCGAAACACTGCGTCGAGGCGGAACTGTTCGGCATCGAGGAGCGCACGGCCACGGGCGTCCGCGGACGCCGCGGAAAATTCGAGGCGGCCGATGGCGGCACGCTGTTCCTCGACGAAGTCTCGGACCTGTCCATGGCGGCGCAGGCCAAGCTGCTCAGGACGATTCAGGACCTCGCCATCGAGCGTGTCGGCGGCCAGGGCGACGAAGCGCGTCGACATCCGGATCATCGCTGCCACCAATCGCAGCCTGCGTGGGCTTGTCGATCGGCAGCTGTTCCGCGCCGACCTGTACTATCGGCTGAGCGGCGTCGACGTCTTCGTGCCCGCGCTTCGAGAGCGGAAGGACGACATCGCCGAGCTGGCCAGCTACTTCCTCGAACGCCATCGGCTCGACGCGGCCGCTGCACCTGTCGGCCGCCGCCACCGAAGCGCTCTGATCCTGTACCGCTGGCCGGGGAATGTTCGCGAACTGGAGCGGCTCATCGAACGCGCCGTCGCGCTGTGCCGCTCCGAGGTGATCCAGCTGGACGATCTGCCGGCCTCGATCAGCGGCGATCACGCCGCCATCCTGGCGCCTTCACTTCGCCGGAACGATACGCTCCGGGCCTGGGCGAGCCGCTACGCGCGCGTCGTCGTCGACCGCTGCCAGGGCAACAAACGTCAGGCGTGCCGCGTGCTCGGGCATCAGCTATCACACGCTGCAGACGTACCTGCAGTACCGGCTCGACGAGTCTCGAAGCGGGTTCAGGCGCCGCGCCGAGTTGCCCGGCGTTCAGGGCGTCGAAGCGAACCAGGAGCCGAGGAGACTGCGGCGCTCTGGATAGCGCCGCCAGGCGCCGCGTGTCTGCGGCGAACCCGGCCTGACGAGACGGGGCAGGATTTCCTGTGGAGGTCGCACGTTGGCTGGACACCGCGGCCGTCGCGCACGCGACGGTCGTTCGCAAGGAGTGTCCATGGAATACCGGATCATCGCAGCGCAGCTTCAGACGGCTGGTGGATTCTCGCAGGTACGCTCGTTCTGATCGTGGGCCTGCTGTACGCCTGGCGCCTGCAGGCCCAGGTGCCTGCGACGCAGACGGCTCCAGTGACGCGCGGGCAGTCGGGCGGTTGCCGGCTCTGCCGGTGCTCACGCAGCCGACGGACAACGAGGTCAAGGACATGGGTGGCACGTTCTACTTCCTCGAGGGAAAAGCGAAGAAAGTGACGACACGGTTTGCTGACGGCATGGCCATCGCCGATCGCGGTCTGGACGGGAATATCAGGACGAGATCCACGGATCTCGCGGGCAACGAGGCGGGGAAGCTGAGCGTCGACCAGGTCGGCGCGAGAGATGCCGAGATGCTGTACGAATCGAACGGCACGGCAGTTGTTCTATGCGCCGGTGCAGGCCTGACGTGCGCCCGACGCTCGACTGGGCGGCGCTGCAGGTGCACGCGCTGCGGCGGGACGGGCATCCGTCGACGGTCCAGTGGCAGGGTCGGTTCGCGCGCGCGCGCGGCGCCCGTCCAGGCAACCTCGACGACGGGGCGGTTGAAGTCGTGACGGAGTTCGACCAGGACGTCACGGCGAAAACGGTGCGGGTCGTGCCGAAGCCCGGCGAAAACAAGCGCCCGCACACGCTGACGCGGATTTACGATGCCGGCGTCGAGGTCGGCGAGATTGCCTGGGTGCCGTCCCAGAAGCTGCTGATGTGGAGCTTCAAGGGCCTGACGAAGGGGTCAGTCACCGAGGAGGCGCTGAAGAAGACGCCCTCGGGCGGCTGGACGTTCCAGCCATCGCTGGCGTGGGCGAACGTGCAGGCGCTCGCGTTCTACACGTTCCACACGCGGCTGGCGAAGGCCGGCACGGTGTCGGTGGCCCGCGAACGATCAGGAGCCGCGCAGTCTCGGCCGGCAAGGTGCTGGAGTCGCTCGTGCGGCCGGTGCAGGCCAACGAGCCGGGCTGCGACGGCCTCCATTGGCTGGACGGCTCAATCTTCCGCCCCTGCTGCGACGCCCACGATCATCTGCTACGCGAAGGCAGGCTGCAACCAGTACTCGTGGTACTGGCCGCCGTCGATGTCCTGGGCCTGCACCGGCTGCAACAGTCTGGCGGCCTTTTGTTTCTACTCGACGATCGGCATTACGACCGGCACGTGCGTCTACATGCCGGCGTCCTGCTCGTGGTGACAACCCGATGAAGATAGTTCCAGGACTTGCTCTCCTTGGCGGCATCGCTGCCGCCGCCGTGCAGCCGTTTACACCGACGGGTTGGTGGCTCAACTCCGGCCGGGGAGTTGCGATGACCGTCATCGCGCTCGCGGTGCTGGCGGCGCTCGTCGCCATCGTGGCGCTCAAGTGGCCCTTCGGGCCGCGCGAAGCAGCGGCAGTGGCCGCGCTGTGGGGCGGCGCGAACATCGGCATGGCGGCGATGCTGTTTCGAGCAGGGCCTGGAACAATCTTCCCAATCGTGCTCGTAATGGGAGCCGGCATCTCGGCGCTCGCCGTCGGTGCCGGCTCCCTCGTCGGCGCATGGCTTGCGCGTGTTTCCGGGCGCGGCGGCGGTTGACCCGCCGAAACGCGCATAGTACCGTTGCGGCAGGCCCGACCACCGGCCACCGATTCCTGGCCACCCACATGTCCTCTCCGCCGCTCAAGAAGACCTCGCTCAACGCGCGCCATCGCGCGTCCGGCGCGAAGATGGTGCCTTATGGTGGCTGGGAGATGCCGCTCGAGTACAGCGGCATCACGGCCGAACACATGGCCGTCCGCACCGGCGCAGGCCTGTTCGACGTCAGCCACATGGGCGAGATCGAAATCGCCGGCAGGGATGCGCTGGCCGCCCTGCAGCAGATCTCGTGCAACGACGCGTCGAAGCTCCAGCCCGGCCAGGCGCAGTACTCGGGCCTCCTCACGCCGACGGGCACGTTCGTGGACGACCTGGTGGTGTACAGGCTGAAAGCCGATCATTTCCTGCTCGTGGTGAACGCGGCGAACCTCTTCCCGGATTACGCGTGGATCGCCGAGCACATCGCGAGCGCCGGTGACGCGGTCGCCGTCGACGCGAGCTCGCGCTACGCGCTGCTCGCCGTGCAAGGTCCGGCGGCGGCCGCCGCTGTCCAGCCCCTGACGGGCGTGGACTTGTCATCGCTGCCGCATTTCGCGTTCGCCCACGGTGAGGTCGCCAATGTGCGCGCGACCATTTCACGCACTGGTTACACCGGCGAGGACGGCTTCGAAATCTTCGTCCCGCCGCAGTCGGCCGACCGCGTCTGGCAGGCGGTTCTCGCGTCGGGCGAGGCCGACGGGCTCATCCCGTGCGGACTTGGCGCCAGGGACACGCTCCGTCTCGAAGCGGCGATGCGGCTCTACGGCAACGATATCGACGGGGAAACGACGGCCCTCGAGGCGGGCCTCGGCTGGATCGTCGGGTGGGAGAAGCCCGACTTCATCGGCGCGGCCGCGCTGCGTGCGCAAATGGCGGCCGGCGTCTCGCGGAAACTCGTGGGCTTCGAGCTGGTCGATCCGGGAATCGCGCGCCATGGTCACGAGGTGCTCGCCGGGGGCGTCCCCGTGGGTGTGGTCACCAGCGGCACCCGGACGCCGTATCTGAAAAAGGCGATCGGCCTCGCCTACGTGCCAGCCGACATGGCCGCGCCCGGCGCCGGGATCGAGATCGACATTCGCGGCCGCACGGCACGGGCGAGGGTCGTGCCGCTGCCGTTTTACAAACGCACGACGGAACCGGAGGGCCATCGGTGATGGAGTATCCGTCTGGGTACAAATACACAAAAGAACACGAGTGGATCGACGTCACCGGCGACCGCGGCCGTGTCGGCATCACGGACTACGCTCAGCAGCAGCTCGGGGACGTCGTGTACATCGAACTGCCTGAGGTCGGCACCGCGCTGAAGGAAGGGCAGTCGTTCGGTACGATCGAGTCCGTAAAGGCAGTGTCCGAGCTGTACTCCCCGGTATCGGGCGAGGTGGTCGAGGTCAACGCCGCGCTCAAGAGCAAGCCCGAGTCTGTGAACGCGGATCCGCACGGCAGCTGGTTGATCGCCGTCAGGCTGTCGGAGCCGAAAGAAGTCGCCGGGCTGCTCGACGCCGCTCAGTACGGCAGCCTCGTGAAATGAGCACCTTTCGCGTCCGCCACATCGGCCCCGATGCGGCCGAGCGCGACGCCATGCTCGAAATCGTCGGAGTGGCCTCGCTGGACATCCTCGTCGCGGAAGCCATCCCGGGATCGATCACGGCTGAAGGCGCCGCTCGACCTGCCGCCGGGGCAGTCGGAGGACCGTTACCTGCGCGACCTGCGTGATGTCGCAGGACGCAACCAGCAGTTCCGGTCGTACATCGGACTGGGCTACTCCAATTGCATCACCCCGGCCGTCATCCAGCGCAACGTGCTCGAGAACCCGGGCTGGTACACGCCCTACACGCCGTACCAGGCGGAGATTGCGCAGGGGCGGCTCGAAGGCCTGCTCACCTTTCAGACCATGGTGACCGACCTGACGGGCATGGAGATCGCGAACGCGTCTCTGCTGGACGAGGCGACCGCCGCCGCCGAAGCGATGACGATGCTGCATCGGCTGCAGGCGAAACGCATCGAGAAAGCGCGTGGCCGCGCGGTGTTCTTCGTTGCCCGCTCGTGCTTTCCGCAGACGATCGACGTCCTGCGCGCGCGGGCCGAACCGTTGGGGATCGAGCTGACGCTTGGAGAACCGCAGTCGGCTGATCTCGGCGCGGATGTTTTCGGCGCCCTCCTCCAGACACCGGACGAAGGCGGGCAGGTCCACGACTATTCGGGCTTCGTAAAGCGCGCGCGGGCAGGCCGGGGTCCTGGTCGCCGTCGCCTCCGATCTCCTGGCACTGACGCTCCTGCGCCCTCCCGGAGAATGGGGCGCCGACGTCGTCGTCGGCAACTCCCAGCGGTTCGGCGTGCCGCTCGGGTACGGTGGGCCGCATGCCGCGTTCTTCGCGACCCGGCAAGCCTACGTCCGCCAGACGCCTGGGCGTATTATCGGCGCGTCGGTCGATGCGCACGGCCACACCGCCTATCGCATGGCGCTGCAGACACGCGAACAGCACATCCGCCGGGAGAAGGCTACCTCGAACATCTGCACCGCCGAGGCGCTGCTGGCGAACCTCGCTGCGTTTTACGCGGTCTACCATGGCCCCGACGGGCTGGCGGCGATCGCTCGGCGGATCCGATCGCTCGCGGCCGGGCTCGAGCGCGATCTCGCGGCCGTTGGCGTCAGGCAGCTGAACGACGCCTGTTTCGACACGCTGCGCCTTGCACTCCCCGACAGCCAGCCTGTCGCACGCATCAGGGATGCAGCCATCGGCGCGGGGATTAACTTTCGGTACCGCGACGATGGGACGATCAATATCGCGCTGGACGAATCAACCGACGAACGTGATATCGCGAGCATCGCACGCGTGTTCGGCGCAGCGGCGGCCGACGGAGCCGACGACTCCCCGGAATATCCGCCGGCGCTCGCCCGGACGTCGGCCTATCTGACGCATCCGGTCTTCAGCGCGCACCGTTCGGAAACGCACATGATGCGATTCCTGAAGAGCTTGGAACGCAAGGACATCGGCCTGGACACGTCGATGATCCCGCTCGGCTCGTGCACCATGAAGCTGAACCCGGCCGCGGCGATGATGCCCATCACGTGGTCGTCGTTCTCGAAGCTGCATCCGTTCGCGCCCGTCGAGCAGGCGGCAGGCTATCAGCAGATCCTGCGCGAGCTGGAGTCCGCGCTCTGCACGATCACCGGGTTCGCGGCCGTGTCGCTGCAGCCGAACTCCGGGGCCCAGGGAGAGTTTGCGGGGCTGATGGTGATTCGCGCCTACCATCGCGACCATGGCGGCGCCGATCGCGACGTGGTGCTCATTCCCGCGTCGGCTCACGGCACGAACCCGGCCAGTTCCGTGATGGCCGGCATGCGGGCAGTCATTGTCGGGAGCCGGCCGGACGGCAGCATCGACCTCGACGATCTCAGAGCCAAGGCAGACGCCCATGCGGGACGCCTGGCGGCGCTGATGGTGACATACCCGTCGACCCACGGAGTGTTCGAAGACGGTATCCAGGATGTCTGCGCGGTCGTTCATCAGCACGGCGGGCAGGTGTACATGGACGGCGCGAACATGAACGCGCAGGTCGGATTGACGAGCCCCGCGACAATCGGCGCCGATGTCTGCCACCTGAACCTTCATAAGACGTTCAGCATCCCGCACGGCGGCGGCGGGCCGGGCATGGGTCCGATCGCGGTCGCCGCGCATCTGGCTCCGTATCTACCTGGTCACACGCTCGTGCGCACCGGCGGCACGAAGCCGATTCACGCGGTCTCCGCGGCGCCGTGGAGCAGCGCGAGCATCCTGCTCATCTCGTACGGCTACATCAGGATGCTGGGCGGCGACGGCATGACGGACGCCACACGGTTCGCGATTCTCAACGCGAATTACATCAAGGCACGGCTGGAAGCGCACTTCCCGGTGCTCTACACACGCCCGAACGGGCGCGTGGCGCACGAACTGATCTTCGATGTGCGGCCGCTCGCGAAAGCGAGCGGTGGAGAATTAGACGAGACCGACGTTGCCAAGCGGCTCATGGACTACGGCTTTCACGCACCCACCGTGTCATTCCCCGTGCCGGGCACGCTCATGGTCGAGCCGACCGAGAGCGAGTCGAAAGACGAGCTCGATCGATTCTGCGACGCCATGATCGCGATTCGAGGGGAGATACAGGCCGTCATCGACGGGACAGCCGACCGCGCCGACAACGTACTCGTCAACGCGCCGCACACGGCAGCCGCCGTCACAGCGGATTCGTGGGCCCATCCGTATTCCCGCGAACAGGCGGCATTTCCGCTTCCGTTCGTCCGGGCGCGGAAGTTCTGGCCGAGCGTCGGCCGCATCGACAACCCCTACGGCGACCGGAACCTCGTGTGCTCGTGCCCGCCGACCTCGGACTACGCTTGACACTCAAGTCACTGCGATCTTCGTGACTGGCGGATTCAACGTGGGTCAGACTCACGCGCCTTCGCCATATAGGCGCTTCGAAGCGCGTTGGTCACCGGGCCGGGCATCCCGCTGCCGATCACGTGCGCATCGACTTTCGTCGCCGGCACGACACCGCGCGTGGTGCTCGTGAAGAAGACTTCGTCGGCGTTCAGCATGTCGTCGTCGCGGAGAACCGCTTCCCGGACGGGAATGCCGGCTTCGGCGCCGACTTCGAACAGGAACGCCCGGGTGATGCCCGGCAGCAGGCCCGCGTCGAGCGGCGGCGTCAACGCGGCGCCGTCCTTGACGACGAACAGGTTCGACTGCGTGCACTCGGCCAGTTCGCCGCGGTAGTTCCGCATGACGCCCTCGAACGCGCCGCGCCGGACCGCTTCCTGCATCGCGAGGGCGTTGTTGAGCAGGTTATTGGACTTGATCAGCGGGTTGACGGATCCCGGATGGTTCCTGACGATCGGGACCAGCGCGATGGTCACACCCCGCTCGTACACTTCGGCGGGCGGATCGATCTGCGGCTTCACGATGACGATGACCGTCGGAACCGGACACGCCGCGGGATCGTAGGAGAGCTCGCCGACGCCGCGGGTCAGGAGCACGCGGATGTAGGCCTCGGTCGTGGGGCCGTGTCCGAGCCCCGCCACACGCATCGTCTCCTGGCAGCGCGCGGACAGTTCGGCGTCCGACAGCGGGACCGGCAGCGCCAGCATGCCCGAGGAATTCCGAAGCCGCTGCATGTGACGCTCGAACAGGAATGGCTTCCCGTTGAACGTCCGCATCGTTTCGTAAACGCCTTCGCCGTACAGAAAGCCGTGATCGAACACCGAGACCACCGCGTGTTCCTGATCGAACACGCGTCCGTTGACATTCACCGTGGCAGCCATTGCCACGAGAGTACCACAGAGACTCAGCGTTTCTTGTGAGGCCTTCGCCTCGGCGACGTGCTTTTCGGCCGGCCGTTCCAGCGCTCTTCGAGCACGGCGAACCTCGAGATGACATCCTCGTGCAGTACCCGCATCAGATGCCGCGTCTCATCGTTGGTTTCGGCGATCAACTGCTGCACTTCGTCCCTGGTCGCCAGCTGCCGCATTTCCGTACGCAGTGCAGAAAATTCCACACGGACCTCATCGCGGAATTGCGAAAACTGGAATTCATGATCGGCCATCTTGCGTTCCAGAAACTGTAAGCGTTCTGCCTGCGTCGGTTGTGGCATCGCGGCCTCCTTCTCAGAGACATCACCGTGCCAGCCGCATGCCCGGACGACGACGGTAGCATCGTCGGGCGGCCGCCGCAACAATGGGCTAGTATCGTTGCAGCCGACATGCGCGTCCTGAACGCCGCCCAGATGCGGGAAGCCGATCGCCGGACGATCGAAGACATCGGGATCCCGTCTCTCGTCCTCATGGAGAACGCCGGCCGCCAGGTGGTGGCGGCCATGGAGGCGATTCACACGGACTTGTCGGAGCACCAGGTCGCGGTGCTGTGCGGGCGCGGCAACAACGGCGGCGACGGCTTCGTCGCCGCGCGCACGCTCGTCCAGCGCGGCGTGGACGTCTCCGTGTTCCTGATCGGGCGGGTCGCCGACGTGCGCGGCGATGCGCGGACAAACCTCGAAGTCCTCGGGCATCTCGGGGTCACCGTCATCGAGATCGCGGACAGCCAGGCCTGGGAGCTGCACCTGTCGGAAGTCCGCGACTGCACGCTGATCGTGGATGCCATCTTCGGCACCGGGCTCAACGCTCCGGTCAGCGGCCTGATAGAAAGCGTCATCACTGACGTCAACGCGTCGGGTATTCCGGTGGTGTCGATCGACCTGCCCTCGGGACTCTCGGCCGACTCCTGCGATCCGATCGGCGAGTCGATCGAGGCGGGCACGACCGTGACGCTCGGGGCGCCCAAGCTGCCGCTTGTGCTCCCGCCGGCTGAAACGCGCGCCGGCGACATCGTGATTGCCGACATCGGCATCCCCAGCGAGGTCATCGACTCGCTCGACGGCCCGCAGATCGATTTGCTGACGCGGTCGTCCGCGCGGGAACACCTCACGCCAAGGACACCTGACAGCCACAAGGGCGACTACGGTCACGTCCTCATCGTCGCGGGATCGCGGGGGAAGAGCGGTGCGGCTCATTTGTCAGGCGTGGGCGCTCTCCGCTCGGGTGCGGGCCTGGTCACCGTCGCGACGTCGGCGTCCTGCCAGGACGTCGTCGCGTCGATGGCCCCGGAGTACATGACGATCGGACTCCGCGAGAACGCCGACGGGCTCGATCCTGACGGCGTCGATCCGCTGCTGGACCTCGCGCGCGACGTCATCGCGATCGGGCCGGGTCTCGGACAGGCGCCGGGCACACGCGCGTTCATCCGTGCGCTCGTGGATCGCGCGACGATGCCGCTCGTCGTCGACGCGGACGGTCTGAACGCGTTCAGTGGCGAGCCCGATGGGCTGACCGGGCGTGAGGGCCGCGACATCATCATCACGCCGCACCCCGGGGAAATGGCTCGGCTTGTCGGGATGTCCACCGACGAGGTGCAGGCGAGCCGGCTCGAAATCGCGCGGAACTTTGCGACGTCACATCACCTGTACGTCGTGCTGAAGGGGCACCGCACGCTCATCGCCACCCCCGACGGCAAGGTTTTCATCAACCCCACCGGCAACCCCGGGATGTCCACCGGCGGGACCGGCGACGTCCTGACCGGGATGATCGCCGCGTGGCTCGCGCACCTGCTGGACGCCGAAGCCGCCTGCAAGCTGGCCGTCTACCTGCACGGCATGGCGGGCGATCTCGCGGAGGCCGACGAAGGGGAAGTATCCATGACGGCAGGCGACCTGGCCGGACGGATCGGCGACGCCATCCTCGAGCTCACCGCCCGGCGCCGGGTCGTGGAACCAGAGAAGTAGCGCAGGGCTTTCAGCCCCGCGGTCGCGGTCCTGGAAGGGCCGCGCTGCAACTCATGACCGCCATCACCCACTCGGAATCAGAAACGGCAGCCGTCGGCCGCGACCTGGCTCCCTCGCTGTCGGCCGGGTCAGTCGTGCTGCTGCACGGCGACCTCGGGGCGGGGAAGACGGCGTTCGTCCGCGGGCTGGCCGAAGGGCTCGGCGTGCCGCCCGAAGAGGTGAGCAGCCCCACCTTCACGCTCATGCAGGAGTATCGCGGCGGGCGCGTTCTGCTCGTGCACGTGGACCTGTACCGGCTGGACGATCCTCGTGAGATCGACGATCTGGGGCTCGAGGAAGTGGGGCAGGGGTGCGTGCTGGCGATCGAGTGGGCGGAGAAGCTGCCGCGCGCGATTCCCGGTGCGATCGACGTGCGAATCGATCATGCCGGCGGCGACACGCGGACGATCGGTTACTCCGAGCGGTAGTTCGGCGCTTCCTTCGTAATCGCCACGTCGTGCACGTGGCTCTCGCGGAAACCCGCGGCCGTGATGCGAATCAGCTTCGCGTCCTGCTGGAGCTGGCCGATGTTTCCGCAGCCGCAGTAGCCCATGCCGGCCCGCAGGCCGCCGACCAGCTGATGCACCATGGCCGCGACGCTGCCCTTGTGGGCGACGCGGCCTTCGATGCCCTCGGGCACGAGCTTCTCGACGGACCCCGCCAGCGTGCCGCTGTCGAGGTCGAACTCGTCCTGGAAATACCGGTCGCGGCTGCCCTTGCGCATGGCGCCGATGGATCCCATGCCGCGATATTCCTTGAAGCTGCGGCCCTGGTAGAGGATCAGCTCGCCGGGGCTTTCATCCGTGCCGGCGAAGAGGTTGCCGATCATGGTGGCGCTGGCCCCGACGGCCAGGGCCTTGGTGATGTCGCCCGAGAAGCGGATGCCGCCGTCGGCAATCACCGGCACGTTGTGCCGTTCGGCCGCGCGCGCACATTCCATGACGGCGCTGATCATCGGCACGCCGATGCCGGCGACGATCCGCGTCGTGCAGATGGAGCCCGCGCCGATGCCGACCTTCACGGCATCCACGCCTTCGCCGATCAAGGCCTGCGTGCCGTCCGCGGTCGCTACGTTGCCGGCAACCAGATCGACATCGGGGAAGCGGCGGCGAATCCGGCGGACCATGTCGAGCACGTTCTGCGAGTGGCCGTGGGCGGTGTCCACCACCAGCGCATCGACATGAGCCGCCACGAGCGCCTCTGCCCGTTCCTCCGTGTCGCGGGCGATGCCGATGGCCGCACCGCATCGCAGCCGGCCGAGCTCGTCTTTCGACGCGTTCGGATACTTGACGGCCTTCTGGATGTCCTTGACGGTGATGAGGCCCTTCAGCCGGAATTCGCGGTCCACCACGAGTAGTTTTTCGACCTTGTGCTGGTGGAGAATCTCGCGCGCGGCGTCGAGCGTCGTGCCGACCGGCACCGTGATCAAGTTGTCCTTGGTCATGATGTCGGCGATCGGCCGGTTCACGTTGGTTTCGAACCGGAGGTCGCGGTTGGTCAGGATTCCGACGAGGCGGCCTTCCTTGCTGCCATCCTCGGTAATCGGCACGCCCGAGATGCTGTACTTCTTCATCAGCTCCAGGGCTTCGTAGATGCGGTTGATCGGCGAGAGCGTGATCGGGTTCACGATCATGCCGCTCTCCGAGCGCTTCACGCGGTCGACTTCCGACGCCTGTTCATCGATCGACAGATTCTTGTGGATGATGCCGAGGCCGCCGTGCTGCGCCATCGCGATCGCGAGACGGGACTCGGTGACGGTGTCCATGGCCGCGCTGACGAGCGGCACGTTGAGGCGGATGTTGCGGGTGAAACGGGTGCTCACGTCGACCTGATAGGGCAGCACCATCGAGTGCTGCGGAACGAGCAGCACATCGTCGAATGTCAGGGCGGTGGTCAGATCGGCGCCAACGGCCAGGAGCGGTTGAGTTTTTACATCCATAGGCTATGCCGCGGTGCCATGACACTTCTTGTACTTCTTCCCGCTGCCGCACGGGCACGGGTCGTTCCGGCCGACCTTCGGCTCGTCGCGGCGGACGGTCTTCACCGCGGCATCATCGCCGCCGACGCGAGGAGGCTGCCGGCCTGCCACCGCCGAGCCGGCCGCGGCCGTCTGTCCGACGCCGGCTGAACGCGCGGCGCCGGCGAACGCGGGCACGGGTTCCTCGCTCGGGCCGCTGAGGATGAGGGGCGAACGTGGACGCGGGGCCCGCCGCGGCGGGACGGGCTGCACGGCGCCGCCTTCGTCGGCAATCATCGGCCTGAGGCGCCACAGGAAGCGGACGATCTCGTCGTCCACCCGCAGCTTCATGGCCTGGAACATCTCGAAGCTTTCTTTCTTGTACTCGACGAGGGGATCGCGCTGTCCGTAGCCGCGCAGCCCGATGCCTTCCTTCAGGTGGTCCAGGCTGTAGAGATGGTCCTTCCACTGCTGATCGACCATCTGCAGCATGACGTCGCGTTCGACGCGCTCCATGACCTCGCGCCCGACCAGCCCCTCTTTTTCCTGGTACGACGCCTTCGCCTGCTCCCAGATGAGGTCCCCGATCTCCTCGGACGTGCGATCGGAGAAGTCGAGGTCCGATATGTCGATGGCGAAGGCGTTACCGGCCTCGCGCTTCAACCCGTCCAGATCCCAGTCCTCGAAGTCGGCTTCGCGCGGCGCGTACGTCGTCATGAGCGCGTCGAGCGTATCCTCGGCGAGCGACATGAGGTACTCGCGCGTGCCCACGATTTCCTCGTGGCCTTCCTCGTCCTCGAACTTGATCTTGCCCTCGAGAATCTGACGCCGCAGCGTGTAGATGTTCTCGCGCTGCTTGTTCATCACGTCGTCGTACTCGAGCAGGTGCTTGCGCACCGAGAAGTTCTGCGCCTCCACCTGTTTCTGCGCGCGCTCGATGGCCTTGCTGACCATCCCGTGCTCGATCGGCACGCCCTCTTCCATGCCCAGCCGCTGCATCAGGCCGGCGATGCGATCGGATCCGAAGATCCGCATCAGATCGTCTTCGAGCGACAGGTAGAAACGCGACGATCCCGGGTCGCCCTGGCGGCCCGCACGTCCGCGAAGCTGGTTGTCGATGCGGCGCGCCTCGTGGCGTTCGGTCCCCAGAATGTGGAGGCCGCTCGCGGCGACCACGTCGTCGTGCTCGGCGTCCGTCTGGCTCTTGAAGTGCTGGAAGATCCGTTCGTACTCGGGTTGTGGAACGCGGTAGAAGCCGTCGAGGTGATAGTAGTAGACGAACTGATCGTCGTCCACGAAGCGTTCTTCCCCTTCGGGAAGCCGCTCGGCGATCTGCTCGGCGAGGCACTGCTGACGCGTCATGAACTCGGGGTTCCCGCCGAGCAGGATGTCGGTGCCGCGGCCCGCCATGTTAGTCGCGATCGTGACCGCGCCCTTCCGCCCGGCCTGCGCGACGAATTCCGCTTCCTGCGCGTGGTACTTGGCGTTCAACACCACATGCTTGCCCGAGCCGCCGCCCGTCGTCGTGCCTCGCTTGACGCCGCGCCGGTCGAGCATCGTCGACAGCCGCTCGGACTTCTCGATCGATACCGTGCCGACCAGGACGGGCCGCCCTTTCTCGTGCTCCGTCACGATTTCCGTGACGATCGCGTCCCACTTTTCCTTCTCGGTGCGATACACGAGGTCCGGGTTCTCGATGCGGAGCAGCTTCCGGTTCGGCGGGATGACGATGACGTCGAGCTTGTAAATCTTGGCGAATTCCTCGGCCTCGGTGTCGGCGGTGCCGGTCATCCCGGAGAGCTTCTTGTACTTGCGGAAGTAGTTCTGGAACGTCACGGTCGCGAGCGTCTGGTTTTCGCGCTCGATCTTCACCTCGGGATGCCGCCCGTTGTGTTCCTTCGCTTCGACCGCCTGGTGCAGGCCATCGCTCCAGCGGCGGCCCGGCATCAGGCGTCCGGTGAATTCGTCCACGATGACGACTTCGCCGTCCTTGACCATGTAGTCCACGTCGTAATGAAACAACGTGTGCGCCCGCAGCGCCTGATCGACGTGGTGCTTGATGTGGGCGTTCTCGAGATCGTAGATGTGGCCGCCCTTGAGGTGGCCCATCAACATCTGCTCAGCCTTGGCCGTGCCGCTCTCGGTCAGCGTGACCGTCTTGTGCTTCTCGTCGACGATGTAGTCGCCCGTCGCTTCGAGAGCTTCGCGCTCTTCCGCCTTGGTATCCCCACGGACCACCGCGCCGGCCTTCAGCTTGGGGATGATCCGATCGACTTCGTAGTAGAGGTCAGTGGAAACTTCTGCCGGCCCGGAGATGATGAGCGGCGTCCGGGCTTCGTCGATGAGGATGCTGTCCACTTCGTCCACGATCGCGAAATGGTGCCCGCGCTGGACGTAGTGCGCGAGCTCGAACTTCATGTTGTCGCGGAGGTAGTCGAAGCCGAACTCGTTGTTGGTCCCGTACGTGATGTCCGCCGCGTACGCGACCTGGCGCTCCATGTCGTTCAGGTCGTGCTGGATCACGCCGACCGTCATCCCGAGCGCCCGGTAAATCCGGCCCATCCACTCCGAGTCGCGCCGCGCCAGGTAATCGTTGACCGTGACCACGTGGACGCCCTTGCCTTCGAGCGCGTTCAGGTAGGCAGGAAGGGTCGCCACGAGCGTCTTGCCTTCGCCGGTCTTCATCTCGGCGATGTTGCCCGAGTGCAGCACGGCGCCGCCGATCAACTGCACGTCGAAATGGCGCATGTTGAGCACGCGCCGCCCCACCTCGCGGACCACGGCAAAGGCCTCGGGCAGCAGGTCCTGGAGGGTCTCGCCCTGCGCCAGGCGCTGGCGGAACTCCTCCGTCTTCGCGCGCAGGGCTTCGTCGCTCAGCGGCTTGATGGACGCTTCGAACGCGTTGACCTGGCCCACGATTGGGCGCAGACGCTTCAGTTCACGTTCGTTTTGTGTACCGACGACCTTGGCGAGGAGGGATTGGATCATCTACAGGGTGACAATCCGGATACTTCGACCGGGAATATCTACTGATTGTAGCAGGAAACCGGCGACGCCCAAGTAGTTCCGGCGGGGGGGCCGAGCGGGGCAGGCGAATCCGCCGAAGCGATTCAGCGGGTGGCCGGCTGCGTCAGGAGTTGCAGCGGGTTGATCAGGCGACCGTTGACGAGAATTTCGTAGTGCAGGTGCGCGCCTGTCGACCGGCCCGTCGACCCGACATACCCGATGACGTCCCCGCGTTTCACGTTCTGGCCGGGCACCACGCCGAACGCGCTCAGGTGCCCGAACCGCGTCGCGAGCCCGAACGCATGCTTGACCACCACGAGGTTGCCGTAGTCGCCCGAGTAGGAGGCTGCCTCGACGACGCCGTCGGCCGTGGCAAGCACGGCCTGGCCTTTTTCAGTCGAGATGTCGATCCCCTGGTGGTAGGCCGGCTCGCCCGTGAAGGGATCGCTGCGACCGCCGAAGAATCCGGTGAGCCCGCCGTGCGTCGGCCAGATGGACGGGGTGGCGCTGGCCAGCGCTTCGCGGCGCTCGACATCGTGGCGCACGAAGTTCAGCCGGCTTTCGAGCCCCTGCAACAGGTCGCGCAGTGCGCCGAACGTGTCTTCAGGGGAGGTCAGCGAGCTCGAAAGCACGCTCGACAGCATGCTCGCCGCCATCGGTCCGCCGGCAGCGCGCTGACGCACCATGGCCGGCAGCTTCCGGATGGCATTCGCCGCCGCGGGATCGAGATTCGCGCGCGAACCGAGATCGTCAACGACGCCTTCGAGCGTTTGGATTTGCGAGGTGAGCTCGCCGGTCGCCGCGCGATAGCTCGAGTTTTCGACTTCGAGCACGGCGTTTTCCGCACGCAGCTGCTCGATGGCGTATCGCGCCTTCCAGTTCGCGCCCAGGCCCATCAGGATCGGCAGGGCGGCCAGCCCCACGCAGACGAGGATGGCGGGGCGCAGGCTGAGCGTGAATCGACGCACCAATCCGGAAGATCGGTCGGCGACAATCACGGTATAGCGGCGCGCACGCATAGTATTCAGGTTCCGCCGGATTTATCGGCGTTTTCGACCGAAAACCACAAGAAATAGGGATTACTGCAGCGTGAACACTGCTGTTTGAAAGCTTCCGAACTGTATCACACGGGTTACATGCAACAAACTGGAGCATAACCGCCAACGAACATCGAGCGAAGGTGCGATTCTCACTTTTTTCGAGCCTGAATCTGGTCCATCACGAAGGTTTTGAGCGCCGGACTGGTGAGGCCGAGTGCCGCGGCCTCGGCCGAGGCCCGATCCACGTCCCATTTGTCCAGTTCGACCCGCTTGATCATCCACAGCGCCGCGGCGCGATTCGCGCTCGCGCAATGGATGAACGCCGGCTGGTTTTTCGGATCGCTGAGCGCCTTCAGGAAGTTGTCCACGAGCATCGGATCGGGCGCCGCGGCATTGAAGGGCAGGTGCACGTAGTTGAGGTTCGCGGCCTTCGCGGCGGCCGCCTCTGCCTCGATCTCGGCGCCGGCTTCGCTTGCCAGTCGCAGATTGACGACAGAGGCGTAGCCCATGCGCTTCACCTCCGAGAGCGGCCGCCGGAGTCGTCGCCCCGGCGCACGCCACCGTCGTCTCGACGCGCGAGAAGTTGACGATGCCGGGGACCGATCTCCTTCGTGACCGCCTGCGCCGCCAGCAACGCAGCGCTCAGGACCGCGAAGGAAAGAGCCGCCGCCAGCTGCGTGCGTTTCGTGTTCATCATCATGTTTCCCGTCTCCCCAGCCCCGAGCCCCCAGCTCCAACCCCAGACCCTAACCTCTAACCTCTAACCTCTAACCTCTTTTAGACGGGCGTCGCGAGCGTATAGCCCCGTTCCTGCGCGCGATTGACGGCCACGATTCCCGCCGACACGACGTGCGAGTTGGGAATCAGATTCGCGACCACTTCGTTGTAGACCGCGTCGGCGTTGCCGCCCGGTCCGGCCAGCATGCCGGCAAAAAACTTCGTCGCCATCTGGCACACCGCGAAGTGCACGCCGCGCTTGAGCACGGTGTCCACCGTGGTGCCCATGTTGGCGAGGTTGTCGTAGCCGGCCGCGTTGTACAGGTTGATCGTGGGCGGCTGCTTGGTCTTCGGGTCGCTCAGGCTGGTCACACCCGTCAGCGGCGTGCCGTACTTCGCCCAGATGCCGTCTTTGTAGGCGAACGGCGTGGCAAAGTGACGCGCGACGATGATCACGGCGGCGTCCGGATCCTTGAGTCCGTAGCCGGTGTCGCTCGCCACGAAGAAGTTATTGGCGTAGGCGAGGGCGGCGCCGAAAGTCGGCGCAGTCGTCGCGTCGAACACGAACCGGTGCTTGCCGGGCAGCGCGTCCATCCAGTCGTCCTGCGTGTGGCGTGCCGGCTGGAAGCGCGAGCCGCCGGTTGCGGCCTGAGCCGTCGCCTCGGGCGCGCCGCCGACCAGTGAAACGCCGGCGACGGACATGCCCGCGCCCAGGCGGGCCAGAAACGAACGGCGTGCAACCGGCGATACGGGAATGTGGTCAGACATGATGCCCTCGCTCTTATGCGGATTCTTAGCCGCTGGCCGCGCCAGTCGGTGCATGGTAAGCCGCTCGATTGCCCGGGTCAATCATTGCCGACGCCTGGCGGCCATCCGCGCCCGTCGACTGCCGACCGCCGACCGCCGACTACGGACTGCGGACTGCTGACTGCTGACTGAGTTCGCGCTAGACTTCGGATCGGCCATGCCGCGCGCTCGCTCGTTCCCGCCCGTCGCTCCTGTCGTGTTCGCCCTGGGCCTTGGCCTTCTCGGGGGTGGTCTGGCCGGCGTGTCCGGCTGCGCCCGCAAGCCGGTGGCAACGACATCCTCCGGCGTGCCGCTGGCCGGGCCGCTCATCCCGTCCCGCACGACCATGGTCACCGCGTGGGATTTTCCGAAGAACCCGCTGATCGACAAGAGCCTGGACGACTCGCGCCTGTCGGCTGACATCCGGTGGGGCTTCCGACTCTTCACCAACACCCCCGCCGAGGCGCCGCGATTCGCGCCGAGCCGGATGTCCTGCAACAACTGCCATCTGAACGGCGGCCAGCGGGAGCGATCGCTTCCGCTCGTGGGTGTCGCCGCCATGTTCCCTGAGTACAACCGCCGATCGGGCCGTCTCTACAGCCTCGCCGATCGCATCGTCGACTGTTTCCTCCGCAGCGAGAACGCCACGGGCGCGCTGGACGACGGGACCGCACACAGCGGCGACCGGGCGGACGGCCCGGCGCCGGCGTCGAAAGAAGTGCTGGCGCTGGCCGCGTACATCACCTGGCTGGCGCGCGGAACCGCCGTCGGCAGCAACCCGACCTGGCGCGGCCAGAACACGATCGCGGCGGCCGCGTTGATCCCGATCGCCAGGCTCGATACGCGGAAAGGCGAGGCGATCTTCCAGGAGCGCTGCATCACGTGTCACGGCCTCGACGGCCAGGGCGTCCAGGTCGGCGACAAGAAGCCCGGCCCCCTGTGGGGCCCCGACTCATGGAATGACGGGGCCGGGGCGGCACGCATCTACACGCTCGCCGGCATCATCCGGTACGCGATGCCGTACCTTGATCCGGGCAGCCTGTCGGACGAGGATGCCCAGAACGTCGCGGCGTACATCAACTCCAAGCCGCGGCCTGCATATCCGTTCAAGGCGCAGGACTACCTCACCGAAAAGATTCCGCCCGACAGCGTTTATTACGCAAAAGAATAACACGATCATGCAATGTGCTCGAATGCGAGCACGCAACGGGCTGAGCGCGATCACGCAAAGTGCATCGGCGCAATTGCGCAACATGCTTCAGTGTCGATGCCGTAACGTGCTCGGGGAGCGCAGCACGTTGGAAACCGTCGCCGTCCAGTCCTTTGGAGCCGTGGCAGCCGAAGCACTTTCGAAACCGTGACCTCGTAAGCACCCTGCACCCGTCGCCTCCGAGCACGTTGAACTCTTCAGCGCGCGCCAAGCGCCGCCGCGACGCTCGCAAGAAGTTCGAGCAGCACGATCCCCGTGAGCGAGGCGAAGAGCCAGTCGTGCCGGCGTGTATACGTGAATGCGGAGACGGCCACTCGCGCAATCGGCGTCGCCATCAGCACGATCAGACCCGCGGTGAGCAGCGCCGGCTGCGCGCCGCCGGCGGGGCGGGAAAGGCTCAGGGCGAGGCCAAGGGCCAGACACGCCGTACTCGCCAGGACGCCAATGCCCAGCAATCGGCCCAGCGCCGATTCGAAGCCGCGGTCACCATTATCTAGAACCGTCATTATTAGAAGGGTTCATCGACCGCTCCTGAAGAACATCAGCGCCGCGACGAGCACCAGGACGACAGTCAGCAGCACCTTGAGCCATTTGGCCGGGATGCGGCCCGCCAGGCGGAGGCCAGCCCACGACCCGAGTTGCACGCCGAGCACGGCAGGGGCAGCAAGAAGCGCGGGCAGCTCCCCCCGTCCGTAGTAGATGATCGCGCCGCCGGCCGCCGTTACGCCGATCATGAAGGCACTCGTTGCCGCGGCCGCACGCACCGGAACGCCGCACCAGGTGTTGAGGGCCGGCACTTTCAGGATGCCGCCGCCGACGCCCAGCAGGGACGAGACGTTGCCTGCCGCAAAAGAGGCCAGGAGGGCCGCGGGCAGGCGCGTCACCCGATACGTCACCACCCGATCGCTCTCCTCATCGAAGAACCGCCCGCCGAGCATCCCCGGGTGGGCCGACAGGTCGAGGATCACATTCCTCTGGTTGATCCGGGACAGCACCGCGGCGGCCGTCAGGATGGCGACGATTCCAAACAACCGCTGAAGCGCCGGCTCGGAGAACAGGTGCGCCGTGAGGCCGCCGAGCAGACTGCCGGCCACCGTCGCGACCTCGAGCACCATGCCGAGCCGGAGGTTGATCAACTGAGCGCCCGCCTGACCGGCCGAGACCGTGCTCGACGTGGCGATGACCGTGCACAGGCTGATCGCGGCGGCGGTCCGCAATGGCAAACCAAGCGCCAGGTTCAAGAGCGGCACGAGGAAGACGCCCCCGCCCAGACCGAGCATCGATCCGATAGATCCTGCGAGCGCGCCCGAGCCGAAGATGATCAGAATAAGCGGCAGCGTGACGGAAGGCATCCCGGACGGCGACTATCTTAGCCTGACGGCCGATCTGATCGATTGACAGACGTCCGCGTGGTCACTGCAGCCGAAACTGCAGGGCCTCCGCCACGTGTCCGGCGTCGACCGTGTCGGCGCCGGCGAGGTCGGCGATCGTGCGCGCCACCTTGCGCACGCGGTCGTAGCCGCGCGCGCTGAGCGCCATCCGCGCCGCCGCGATCGACAGCAGACGAACCCCGGCGTCGTCGAGCACGCAGTGCCGGCCGATCAACGCCGGCGTCAGCTCGGCGTTGGTGCGCAGTCCTTCTCCCGCGTAGCGGCGTCGCTGCCGCTCGCGCGCCGAAACGACGCGCGCGCGAACCTGGGCTGAACTCTCGCCTGGCGAACCCGCGGCGAGCACGTCGGGAGGAAGCGCCGGCACTTCGATCGTGAGATCCATGCGGTCGCGCAGCGGGCCCGATAACCGCGCGCGATACCGCTCGACCTGCTGCGGCGTGCAGCGGCAGGGCCGGACACCGTCGCCCATGTAGCCGCAGGGGCACGGGTTCATCGCGCCGACCAGCATGAAGCGAGCGGGGAAGACGTCTGTGCGCGCCGCGCGGGCGATCGTGACCGCGCCCTCTTCGAGCGGCTGCCGCAGGACGTCGAGCACGTGCCGGCTGAACTCGGGCATCTCGTCGAGAAACAGCACGCCGTGATGCGCGAGGCTGACTTCTCCCGGCCGCGGCCGCGGTCCGCCGCCGACAAGAGCTGCGTCCGAAATCGTGTGATGCGGGGCGCGAAACGGCCGCCGCGTCACCAGGCCGGCGCCCGGCGGCAGGAGCCCTGCCACCGAATGGACCGTCGTCACATCGACCGCCTCGTCGAACGTGAGCGGCGGCAGGATTCCCGGCACACGCCGCGCCATCATCGTCTTGCCCGCACCGGGCGGTCCGACGACGAGCAGGTTGTGGCCGCCCGCACAGGCGATTTCAATTGCCCGACGCGCGAGGAGCTGCCCGCGAACATCCGCCAGGTCCGCGCCCGCCGCGCCGTCTGGAAGGTCGCGGGCTCCGGCTGGTGACAGCGGACGCTGGCGGGGAGAAGCCGCCGGGTTGTTGAGAGCCTGGACGGCGTCGCCGAGCGACGACACCGGAAAAATCGCCAGGCCCGAGACAATCGCGGCTTCGCTGGCATTTTCGAGTCGGGAGCAGGATGGCCGACATGCCCTCGCGCCTGGCAGCCGCCGCAATCGGCAGCACGCCGCGCGCCGGGTGGATGGAACCATCGAGCGACAGCTCGCCAAGCAGCACGATATCGGCAATGTGCCGCCGTTCGACGACACCCTGCGCGGCCAGAATGCCGAGCGCGATCGGCAGGTCGAACGACGCGCCGGCCTTGCGGACGTCGGCGGGCGCCAGGTTGACGGTGATCCGGTGGGCGGGAAACTCGAATCCCGAGTTGCGAATCGCGCTGCGAACTCGATCGCGGCTCTCGCGGACGCCGACATCGGGCAGGCCTACCAGCGTGAACCGCGGCATCCCGAACGAAACATCGACCTCCACGTGAACAGGGCAGGCGTCGACGCCGAACACCGCTGCCGTCCGCAGGCACGCGAGCACGAGCGGACGGCTGCAAATGGCCGGCCCGATATTCATTCGTTCTTACAAGGGCTTAGGCGGGCTGTTCGCAGAATCTGCGACACCGCACGGTCCCGCGCGCCGCAGAATTGGCGGCGGCTAACGTCCGGTCACCCGGGGGCTGACGGATATCTTCTGGCCTTCCGCCAGCGTGATGCGCGACGCGCCGGCAGTCAGCGAGTCGAGCAGTTCGGGGTTCATCCATTCGCCGTTGTCCTCGCTTGCGCGGCGGCGATCGACGGCGGCGACAAAGTAGTCACCCGGGGGGCAGATCCCTCACGACGAATGCGCCTTCCGCGTCCGACGCCGACATCTTCAGAAAGCGCGACCGGTCGTACCAGAGATCCGAAGCAGCAGGGAAGACGACTACGCGAGCGTCGGCGACGGGGGTGCCGCGGTCGTCGGCGATCCTGCCCGAGACTTCCGTGACTCGACGGGTCAGCACGACCTCGACATCGGTCAGGGACTGATTGGGCGCGCCGAAACCGAGGGGCGTATCCGTCGCGTCCACGCCGTTCACCAGGATGCGCTCCAGCCCCCAGCCCCTCGGGGCCTGCAGTAGGCGGAGCCGTCGTGTCCCGCTGATGCCCGACATCTCGAACGACCAGTCGCCGCGAACGTCGGCGCGCGCAAAGTTCCCGTCGAGCGGCGCCAGATCCGGATCCGACGGGATCGCCGAAAGGGTGAGATTGCGCGACGCCGGCGCCTCGGCGTCATCGAACGTGATGCGGCCCGCGATCGTCGAACCCGTGGATGTCTGCACGACGAGATCTTTGACGTCCGATCCGCTGACCGTGACTGGCACGGCGGCGAATTCTCCCTCCTCGGAGGCTCTCCGTCGCCCGCGGTATGCCTGGATCACGTAGCGCCCGGGAGGCACGTTGCGGAACTCGAACGATCCGTCTGGGCGGATATAGGCGCCGACGGGCGTCGTCGCCAGCGCACCGGAGCGGCGGCTCGAGCTGAGGAGAAGTCCTCCGGTGATCGGATCGCCCTTCGCATCGAGCGCCACGCCCGACACCGTTGACGTCGCAATCCGCGAGACTGCGAAGTTCAAGCCATCGACATCCTGCGACCGGCCCACAGAAATCAGCCGCGACTCCGGAGGGTTCGGTGTCCCGGGGAAATAGGTGGTGGCGTAACCGGGAATGTCGGCGGCGCCGGGCTGACCGAGCACGAGCTGCCCGACGTACGCGGCGAGCACGTAGGATCCGGGACGAACGCCGAATACTCGGTAGTGTCCGAGATCGTCGGTTCGCGTGCTCGAGGCACCCGGCACATCGACCAGCCGCCGGCGCCCGGACGCAAACCGCACCTGATACAGGCGAATCGTCGCCCCCTCGACGGGGTCGCCGTACTCGTCTGTCAGCTGGCCGGCGATCGCGCTCGTACGCGGCAAGGTGATGTCGGCGCGATCACGACGTTCGTCAACGGCAAGCGTAATGCGCGTTCCCCGATCGGAGGTGCCTTCCTGTCCGAACGCGCGAGGGATGTAGCGGTTCTTCCTGGCGTTCAGGGTGTAGACACCCGCCGGCAGATCGGCGAACTCGTACTGGCCCAGCGCATCGGTGAACGCCGGCGGCAACTGCCGGATTGCATCGCCGGTGATCCGGACCTCGGCGCCGGACAGCGGTCCGGTCGTCCCGAGCACGCGGCCGCGGATCGCGCTCGTGGCCCGGGCGGTCGCATCGCGTGCGGCAGGCGTTCGGTCTCGCGCGAGCGCAGCGTCCTGGAGCTGGCCCGTGATGCTCACCCCGGACAGATCCACGGCCAGACGCTCTTCGCCCGCGTTGAGCCGGACAGCCTCGGCATCGGTCAGCGTCGGCGCGCCGGGAAAGAAGACGCGAGGCGGTCCGAAATCCGCGATGCTCCCGGGACCGCCTGAGCGGCCCGGGCAGGCTGCGCCAGGATCGCGGTCACGCCCGTTCGCAGAACCTGCGCCTGCGGCGGCGTGACGACGCTGACGACGTAAACCCCGGCGGGCAGGCTGCCGACGCGGTACTCGCCGATGTCGTTGGTTTGCACTGCGCGCCGCGCGCGCGTGGATCGCACGCCGCCGGTTTCGACAAGCTGTTCGACGAGCACGTTCGCGTTCGCGACTGGTTCGCCCGCCTCGTCGAGCAGCCGGCCGGCAATCGCCGCGCCTCGCGCGAGTCGCACCGTGACGTCCGCACTGGCGGCCTCGGCGAGCTGTACGCGGCACCGCACCGGGAGGCACGGCATAGCCGGCCTTCGCAGCGGACACGGCGTAGGTGCCGGCGGGCAGCGCGGTGAAAGCCGAATCGGCCGTCGCCGTCCGTCAGAACGAGCGGGACGTCGGCGGCGGCCGGGGACAGTGAGACGCGGGCGTTTCGGAGCGGCTCGCCGCCGTCAGCGGCGACCACGCGGCCCGTGAGCCGGCCGGTGCCGGATGGCGGCGCAATTGAAGTTGGGAGACGTTGAGAATCGCGAGGTGGAGGAGCCTGCGGCGCACCGGCCAGCGATGCCGCGCCGGCAATCACGACAACGAAGGCCAGCAAGCGCCTCATACCTGGGTCAGACGCCGAGCGCCGCGTTCGGGACGGCTCAGTCCGCGGAAGCCTTCTTCTTCGGTGTGGACGTGGATGCGCTCGAACCTGGTGCTCGGGGCCGTTCTTCTTCCGCGCCGGAGCCTTGGACGCTCGATCGCTGCTCGGCGGCGCGCGCGGTAGGCCGTCGCCTCGGGGGGCACGATCAGCTTCTGGCCTGCGGCCAGGCGTGAGCTCATGCCCAGGCTGTTCGCCTCGGAGAGATCGGCGCGCGTCACGCGCAGCTTCTTCGCGATTCCCGCGATCGTATCGCCCGGCTTCACCGTATACCACGTCATCGAGATGAGCTCGGCATCCGGCGACTCGTCCATCCGGCGCGACACCTCGAGGCTCGTGCCCGGCGGCACCTTCAGCGAATACTGCGCGTCGCCGATCGGCGTGGTCTTGCGCCGCAGTTCGGGGTTGAGCGCCTGAATCTCGTCGACGGTGGTGCCGGTCCACGTGGCGATGTGGTGCAAATCGACCGGGCGCGGGAGGCTGACGGTCTCGAACGGCCGCAGATCCTCTTTCTCGAACGCGAAACCGTACTGCGCCGGATTCCTCGCGATGACGATGGCGGCGAGAATCATCGGCACGTAGTCGCGCGTTTCGCGCGGCAGGAGACGCGGCTTGGCGGAGAGCTGCCAGAAATCGCTCCGGCCGCCCCGCCTGATCGCCTGCTGCACGCGGCCCGGTCCGCTGTTGTAGGAAGCCAGCGCGAGATGCCAGTCGCCGTCGAAGAAGTCGGCCAAGGTCCTCAGGTAGTTCGCGGCGGCCTTTGTTGCCTTTTCCGGATCGGATCGCTCGTCGATGTACCAGTCCGACTTGAGGCCGTTCTCGAGGGCCGTGCCCTTCATGAACTGCCAGACGCCTTTGGCCCGGGCCCTGGACAAGGCGTTCGGGTTGAAGGCGCTTTCGACCAGCGGGACGTAGGCCAGATCGAGCGGGAGCCCTTCGGCCCGCAGCACGCCCTGGATCATGGGCAGATATTTGCTGCCCCGCCTCATGCCGTCTTCCATGAAGTCGTGCAGGCGACCCTGGAACAGGGACACGTAGTCGAGCACGCGCTGATTCAACGGAATGGGAATGCTGTGCCCCGAACACTTGCAGGTCACCGACGATCCCGCCCTGGAACGCCTTGGACGGCAGGACATCAGGTGACGGCGGGGGCGGCGGCACGGGCTGCTGCGCCAGGACATCGACGACTGCGTCGTGGTTGCCGTCGATGGCGGCGAGGCCGTCAATCGCCTGCGCACGGACGTTCGGCATCGAGCCAAACGTCGCCAGCAGGGCGATCGCGCCAAAAACGCCCGCAAAACGACGCGGAAATAGTCGTGCCATCAAGGCCTGGCTAGGTTATCAGCTTGCAGCGGCGCAGGTCAACGATAAGTCGAATTGGCACAGCAGTTGCCGTTTTTTCACTCGCGCCAGGCCGCGACGGAGAAGACCCGGTGTTCCTCGCCGAGTTCCCGCGCCGCCGGCGTCACGATCGCGCGTTCGGCGACGACGAGTTTTCGGCCCGCCTGCAAGCGCCAGCCGGACGTCTTCTTCACAGACGAACTGCAGCGGAGTCTGGTTGGGCGCCGTCGGCGGCGCAGTCGGCGGCCTTCGGCGCGTTGCCGTCGCCGGACGCCGGGCCGATACCCGCGCGCGCCGAGGAAGGCATCGACCCTCCGGGCCAGCGCTTCGGCGGTGACTCCCGACGATTGCGCGGCAGCCAGCGGTCACCGGCCGCGGCGAGGCGCGGCTGGCGGGCGACACCTCGTACGCCAGCCGTTTGATGTTCAGCAGGTGCTTCGGCGAGATATTGTCCGACGTGATGTTGCCGCCGTATCCGCCGCATCCGAGCGTCATCGCCGGATCGAGGCCGGTCGTGAGCCCGATCGACCCGAGCGTGGTCGGCGAGTTGACGATGATGCGGAAGGCGGGCTTCTTGAGGCCGAACTCGAGGATGATCGCGTCGTCCCTCGAGTGGATCGACATCGTGTGGCCCATGCCGCCGTACCGCAGGATCTCCTTGCACCGCTCGCAACCCTGGCGCCAGTCCGTGACGATGTAAAAGGAGAGGACCGGGCAGAGCTTCTCGATCGACAGCGGGAAGTCGCGGCCGACGCCCGTCAGCGGCGCGAGCAGCACCCGCGTATCGGCCGGCACCGTGATTCCGCACTTCTGCGCGATGATCAGCGCCGACTTGCCGACCAGCGCCGGGTTCGGCAGCCGCTGCGGCGAGATGAGCACCTTCGCGACCGCGTCCATCTCGGCGGCGTTCATGAAGTAGCCGCCCTGGGCCATGAACTCCCGCTTCACTTCCTCGGCGATCGCTTCGTCGACGACGACCGAATTCTCCGACGAGCACAGCACGCCGTTGTCGAACGTCTTGCCGGTGACGACGTCCTTGACGGCCTTCTTCACGTCCGCCGAGCGTTCGATGTAGGCGGGCGCGTTGCCGGGGCCGACGCCGTACGCCGGCTTCCCGGCGCTGTACGCCGCGCGAACCAGACCCATGCCGCCGGTCGCCAGGATGACGGCCACGTCGCGATGCTTCATCAGCTCCTGCGTGCCCTCGAGCGTCACCGTCGTCATCCAGCTGATGGCGCCTTCGGGCGCGCCGGCCTTGATCGCGGCTTCGTTCATCAGCTCGGCGACCCGCGTGATGCACTTCACGGCCGACGGGTGCGGGCTCAGCACAATCGCGCAGCGAGCCTTGATGGCGATCAGGATCTTGTAGATGGCCGTCGACGTCGGGTTGGTCGACGGCACCACGGCGGCCACGACGCCGAACGGTTCGGCGATTTCGACGACGCGCGTGTCGTCGTGCCGGGCGATCACGCCGACGGTCTTCATCGGGCGGATGAAGCCGTAGACCTTCTCGGAGGCAAACAGGTTCTTCTGGATCTTGTCGGCGACGATGCCGTAGCCGGTTTCCTCGACGGCGAGACGGGCCAGCGCCTCGGCCTGCGACGTGGCAGCGGCGGCCATGGCATCGACGATCGCGTCGATCTTCGTCTGCGAGAACTCGGCGAGCTCGAGCCAGGCCTTCTTCGCGCGGCGCGCCAGCGCGCGCGCTTCCGCGATGGACGCGAGATCGCGATCGGATGATGAAGCGCTGCCGCCTGCAGGGTCCGCCATGGTCGTGGCCGGCGCTAGCTACCCTTGGGCAGGATCCGTTCGACTTCGGTGTGCGGGCGCGGGATGACGTGCACCGAGACGAGTTCACCCACGCGGCGGGCGGCCGCCGCGCCGGCGTCGGTGGCAGCCTTCACTGCGCCGACGTCGCCGCGCACGAGCACCGTCACGTAACCGGCGCCGATGTATTCCTTGCCGACGAGCACGACGTTGGCGGCCTTCACCATCGCATCGGCCGCTTCGACGGCTCCGATGAGTCCCTTGGTTTCGACCATGCCGAGTGCTTCCTGCGCCATGTGGGGAATGTGGCGGAACTCTAACAGATTGCGATACATGCAGCAACTGCACTAACATCGTGCGCCTTGATGAACTCGCGTGCGATCCGTGTTGCTGTCTGCGCCGGGACGGTGCTCTCCGGCGTGCTCGCTTCTGCCTGCAGTCAGCGTCGATAAGGCCGCGCCGCCGATGGCGACGCCGTCGGTCTCGCTCAGCCGCGACAAGGTTCCACTCGGCGGCCCGATCGACATCACGTACAAGTTCGTCGTGGCGCCAGACGCGAAGTTCACGCAGAACTACCGTGTCATGGTCCACGTCGTCGATCCGAACGAAGAGTTGATGTGGACCGACGATCACGATCCGCCGATCGCGACGACCGAATGGAAACCGGGCCAGACCGTCGAGTACACGCGCACGGTGTTCGTGCCCGTCTATCCGTATGTGGGCGAGGCCACGATCCAGCTCGGGCTGTATTCGAAAGCCGAGCGAGCCGCGCCTGCCGCTGAGCGGCGACGATGCGGGGCAGCGGGCGTACAAGGTCGGACGCGTGCAGCTGGCGCCGCAAAGCGAGGCCGTGTTCTCGGTCTTCAAGGACGGCTGGCACCCGGCGGAGCAGGCCGAGCACAACGCGATGGTCGAGTGGCACTGGACGAAGAAGTCCGCGACGCTGGCGGTCAGGAATCCCAGGAAGGACAGCGTGCTCTACCTGGAACTGGACAACCCCGGCGGCATCTTCGAGGAGCCGCAGCAGGTCACGGTGAGCATCGGGGCCACGATGCTCGACCAGTTCACGCTGACGCCGAGAAAGCCGGCGCTGCTGCGCAAGGTTGCACTGCCGGCGGCCGCGCTCGGCACGGACGAGAACGTAGACGTTCGCATCGAGGTCGATAAGACGTTCGTGCCGAGCAAGTTGTCGGCGACCTCGAAGGATCCGCGCGAGCTGGGTGTCCGCGTGTTTCACGCGGCCGTCGTCGAATCGTCCCGGTAGCTTCTGGTACAATCCAGAACGTTGAAAATCGCTCGTACGCGCCGCGTTGGTGGCGATCTGCGTCGCGGCCGGGCGTCCGGCCGGGGCGGAGCTCGCCTACTTCACGAGCGGCGGCAGCCTGTCGATCCGGGACCACCGGCTGGAGGGCGAGTCGCTCGTGCTGACACTGCGCGCGGGCGGCGAAATCGTGTGCGATCGGGCGCTGATCGTCCGGTTCGCGCCCGACGAAGTGCCGTATCCGGAGCCTGCCGGGTCCGGCGACCGCGAGCGGCGCTTCCCAGGCGTCCGCGCTCACCGACCAGACGTCCCGTTCGGTGACATCATCGACAGGCTTTCCGCGATGCATCGCGTGGACGCACGCCTGGTCCGGGCGATGATCTCCGTGGAGTCGGGCTATCAGGAACGGGCGCGATCGCCGAAAGGGCGCCATGGGGCTGATGCAGCTGATGCCCGCAACCGCGCGGCGCTTCAACGTCACCGACCCGTACAATCCGCAGGCCAACATCGAGGGCGGCATCAAGTATCTGCGGGTGCTCCTCGATCGCTTTCCCGAGCGGCTCGCCCTGGCGGCGTACAACGCCGGCGAGGCGGCGGTCGAGCGGTTCCGCGGCATACCGCCGTATGCCGAAACGCGCGATTATGTAACGCGCGTGCTGCGTCTCGTCGGTCGATAACAGCCGATAACTCCTTTCGACGACCGAGCTTTTCACCGCGTCAAGCCGTCTAAGTCTGCGGCAGACTTTGCGAGTCTTGTTATACTTTCGAGCCGATAATGTCCTTTGTGACAACCAATTGCAGAGGAAGGAGCTGATACCGTGGAATTCCGGTGCCGGCTCGCCTCGCCAAACGGACAGGTCATCGAGGGCGTGTATTCCGCCGACAGCGAGGCACGGCTGCGCCACGAGCTCGAGGAGAAGGGCCTGTTCGTCCTGTCCCTGCAGCAAAAAGGCGCCATCGGCGGTCTGTCGCTTCAGCTGCCGCAATCGCAGCGCATTCCGTCTCGTGAGTTCCTCGTCTTCAACCAGGAACTGGCCACGTTGCTCAAGGCGGGCATGCCGCTCGTACAGTCCCTGGATCTGCTGAAGAGGCGCGTCGAGACGCCGCTCTTCCGTACGGTTCTCGACGATGTTCACGAGAAGGTGCGTTCGGGCAGCGCGCTATCGGATGCATTCGCCGCACACGGCGATCGTTTCCCTCGGCGTGTACACAGCGTCGCTGCTCGCAGGCGAGCGCAGCGGCAACCTCGACGCGATGCTGCGCCGCTACGTCGAGTACGCGAAGGTCATTGCGACGGTCAAGAGCAAGACGCGGTCGGCGCTAATCTACCCGGCCATCCTCGTGATACTCGCCCTCGGCCTGGTATCGCTCATCGTCTTGAAAGTCGTGCCGGCGTTTGCCGACTTCTATACGTCGTTCGGCGCCGAACTGCCGCTCGTAACCCGCATCATCCTCGCCATCTCGAACTTCCTCCGCAGTCAGTTCCTGCTCGTTCTGGTTGTCGTGCGTCGGAGCTGTCGTCGGATTCGTCGCCTGGGTGAAGCAGCCCGGACAGCAGGCGCGCGCGGACCGAGTGATGCTGAAGGTGCCGTTGCTCGGCCCGATCGCCGCGAAGTTCGCGACGTCGCAGATGGCGCGCACGCTGGCCACGCTGCTCGGCGGCGGTCTGCCGCTAGTGAACGCGCTCGAAATTGCGGCCAAGTCGGTCGGCAACCAGTACATGGCCGCGCAACTCGGCATCGTCAACACGAGGGTCCGGGAAGGGGAGTCGTTCGCCGCCGCGCTCGAAGCCCGCGGCGTGTTTCCCGAGGTCGCCGTGAAGATGGCCGAGGTTGGTGAATCGACCGGTGCGCTGCAGGAGATGCTGAATACCGTGGCCGACTTTTACGACGAGGAAATCTCGATGAACCTCGAGCGGTTCGTCACGCTGGTCGAGCCGGCGCTCCTCGTCTTCATGGGCCTCGTCATCGCCGGGTTGCTCCTGGCGCTGTACATGCCGCTCTTCCAGTTGAGCTCCGTCCTGACATGACGAATCCCGCGCCCTCCCTGCACGCCGACCTGGAGCTCGGCGCCGAAGAACGGCGCCGCGAGCTCGAACAGGCGCGCCGCCTCGCGGAACGCTACCGGATCGAGTTCGTGGACATGGACACGTTCCGGATCGACCAGGATCTCTTCCGGTCGATTCCGGCCGACCTGATGCTCCGCTACGCGTTCGTACCGTACCGGCGCGACGGCAAGCAGCTCGTCATCATCGTGTCGGATCCGAGCGACCTGCCGATGATCGACGAGCTCGGCGTGCTGCTGAACACACCGATCAAGGTGATGGTCGGTGCGCGGTCGGCCATCGATTTCATCCTCAAGAAGAGCGAGAGCAGCCAGCGCGTGCTCGAGGAAGCCACCGAGAGCTTCCAGCTCCAGCTGCTCAAGGAAGAGGACAACGGCGATGAGAGCCTGACCGTCGAACGGTTGACGAGCGACATCAGCCCCGTCATCCGGCTCGTCGACTCGACCATCTACACGGCCATCCAGCGGCGCGCGAGCGACATCCACATCGAGACACAGGACGACGCGGTGTACGTGAAGTACCGCATCGACGGCGTACTGCAGCCGGCCATGCGACCCATCGCGAAGCAGTTCCACAGTTCGATCATCTCGCGCATCAAAGTAATGGCCGAGCTGGACATCGCCGAGAAGCGCGTGCCGCAGGACGGCCGCTTCCGCCTGCGCATGCCCGGCAAGACGATCGATTTCCGCGTCTCGATCATGCCGAGCGTCCACGGCGAGGACGCCGTTATCCGCATCCTCGACAAGGAATCGATCAGCGAGCAGTTCACCGAGCTGCGCCTGGACATCCTCGGGTTCCCCGAGGCCGAGCTCAAGCGGTTCCGCAAGTACATCGCGGAGCCGTACGGAATGGTGCTCGTGACGGGGCCGACCGGCAGCGGCAAGACGACGACGCTGTACGCGGCGCTGTCCGAGATCAAGTCGATCGAGGACAAGATCATCACGATCGAAGACCCGGTCGAGTATCAGCTGCGTGGGATCACGCAGATTCCGATCAACGAGAAGAAGGGGCTGACGTTCGCGCGCGGTCTCCGGTCGATCCTGCGCCACGATCCTGACAAGATCATGGTGGGCGAGATTCGCGACTCCGAAACCGCGCAGATTGCGATCAACTCGGCGTTGACCGGCCACCTCGTGTTCACGACGGTCCACGCCAACAACGTGCTGGACGTGCTCGGCCGCTTCCTGAACATGGGCGTCGAGGCCTATCAGTTCGTTTCGGCGCTCAACTGCGTGCTAGCGCAGCGGCTCGTGCGCACCATCTGCCACCACTGCAAGCGTCCGGCGACCATCGCGCCCGCGCTCCTCGAAGAATCCGCGCTCGACCCGTCGCTTGCCGCGAGCCACACATTCTACGAAGGCCTCGGTTGCATCGAGTGCGGCGGCACCGGCTATAAGGGCCGCATGGCCATCTGCGAACTGCTCGACCTGTCGGATCACATTCGGGAGATGATTCTCGAGAAGCGTCCGACCTCCGAGATCAAAAAGGCGGCGCGCGAGGAGGGCATGCGGTTCCTGCGCGAATCCGCGGTGGAGCGCGTTCTCGAAGGAACGACCACGCTCAGGGAAATCAACAAGGTGACATTCGTCGAATGAGCCTCCTGTCGCTGCTTCGCGACTCGTCCGGTCCCGGTGCGGCCGTCGAGTTGACGGCCCGGTACGTGTCCGCCGCAACGCTCGAACGTCGTGGGGGCACGCCCATCGTCTCCGCCCACGCGGCCGAGGCGCTGCCTGAAGGGGCGTTCGTGCCGTCCTTGACGGCGGCGAACATCCAGGACCGCCAGGCGGTCGTCGCCGCGCTCCGGCGCGTCCTCGATGAGGTCGGGCGGCCCAGGCGCGTCGGACTCGTCGTGCCCGATGTGGTCGCCAAAGTGTCGCTCGTGCGGTTCGAGCAAGTCCCGCCGCGCGCGGCTGACCTGGAGCAACTGGTCCGCTGGCAAGTGCGGAAAACCGCGCCGTTCCCGATCGAGGACGCACAGGTCAGCTTCGTGCCGGGCATCAAGGTGGCATCGGCGCCCGACGCCGGCGGAGGCACCGGCCAGGAGTTCGTCGTGTCCCTCGCGCGCCGGGCGACGATCGAGGAATACGAGGCGCTCTGCGCCGACGCGGGCGCGCACGCCGGCGTCGTCGATCTGACGACCTTCAACGTGATCAACGCCGTGCTCGCCGCCACGCCGGCGGTCGCCGGGGGCGTGGGAGACTGGCTCGTAGTGAACGTGGCGCCGGAAGACGCCTCGATCGCCATCATGAGAGGACCGCACCTCATCTTCTTCAGGAACCGCGCGGCGGACCACCAGGGCAACCTCGCCGACCTCTTTCACCAGGCGCGGATGTACTACGAAGATCGCCTCGCGGGCGGCGGGTTCACGCGGGCGTTCCTGACCGGCGCGGCCGGCGCGGGGCCGCATCACGCCGCCGACGTGGGACAGATTCGGCGCAGACGCTGCAGGAGCGCCTGAGGACGAATATCGAACCGATCGATCCGCGAGCCGCCGCCGGCCTTACCGACCGTATCGCCGCAGCGCCGGCATTGCTCGAGGCCCTCACTCCGCTGGTGGGCCTGATGCTGCGGAACCGGAAAGCCGTATGATCCGCACCAATCTCTCGACACGGCCGTTCTACAACGAGCGCATCGTCCGGTTGTGCCTGATCATGTTTTTGCTCGTGGTCGCCTCGGTGACGGCGTTGAACGTGACGCGCGTCGTGCGTTACTCGCGGAGCGACGCGCAGCTCAGCGAACAGGCGGCCCGCGACGAGGCCCGCGCCGCGGAGCTGCGGAAATCGGCCGTGCGCCTGCGGGCGAGCGTCGATCCCAGACAGATCGAGTTCGCATCGCTCGAGGCGCGGCAGGCCAACGACCTCATCGACCGTCGGACGTTTTCCTGGACGGAAATCTTCAACCTGTTCGAGTCCACACTGCCCGACGACGTGCGGATCACGTCATTCCGATCGAAGATCGAGAAGGGACAGATCGTCCTGACGATCACGATCGTGGCGCGCGGCCCGGAAGACGTCAGTTCGTTCATGGACAACATGGAGCGAACCGGAGTGTTCTCCCAGGTCGGCGCAACGCTCGAGGAGCGCATCAACGAGCAGGGCCAGCTGCAGGCATCGCTCGAGACCATCTATCTGCCCACCGTCGGCCATGCGGCCGGACGCGTCGGCACCGGGGGCGCGCGATGACCCTCGGCTGGCGGATCGTTCAGGAACATCGCGGGTATCTGTGGCCGCTCACCGTGGCGCTCCTGATCAATGTCCTCGTCTACGCGTTCGTCGTGTATCCGCTTGGCGTCAAATCGGCCACGGCCGTCGACCGGGCCGCCGCGGCCGAGGGTGTTCGCGTGGCCGCCGAGCGCGACATGGCCGCCGCCGCCGCCCTGGTCAAGGGAAAGACGACCGCGGAGCAGGAGCTCGCCACGTTTTACCAGAAGGTGCTGCCGCCGAGCCTCGACGCCGCGCGGCGCCTGACCTACGCGAAGCTTCCTGCCCTCGCGCGGAAGGCGAACGTCAAGTTCGAGGAGCGGCGCTCCGACATCGATCTGCAGCAGCAGCGGCAGAAAAACACGCGGCTTGGCCGGCTCCAGACGCGCATCGTGCTCGAGGGCGACTACGAGAGTCTCCGGCAGCTGCTCTACGAGCTCGAGACCACGCCGGAATTTCTGATCGTCGACGATGTCGGCGTGACGCAGCCTGAAGCGAACAAGGCGCTCACATTGACGCTCGACGTGTCGACCTACTATCGCGTGGGGGCAAATGGAGCCTAAGCGCCGCCGGGAGCCGCTGCTCCTGGCGCTCGTCGTGCTCCTCGGGGGAGGCGCCTACGTGGCGATCGAGGGCTGGCCGTTCGGCGTGGCGGGCACGTCCGCGGGTCAGCCAGCCGCGTCTAATCAACCGGGTTCTCCGGGACGCACTGCACGAAACGAGCGGGCGGGCGCAGGAGCGGCGGAAGCACCGGACGTTCACCTCAAAGCCCTCGACGCGGAGAGGCCGAAGCCAGCAGCCTCGGCACGCGACCTTTTCCGGTTCAAGCCCAAGCCGCCGCCCCAGCACGCCGCGACGCCGCAGCCAGCGCGTCCCGTCGTCGCGCCGGCACCAACGGGACCGCCGCCACCGCCGCCGATTGCCTTGAAGTTCATCGGCATCATCGACGCGGGGCAATCGAAGAAAGTCGTCGCGGTGTTGAGCGATGGCAAAGGCGCTCCCGTTTACGGCAGCGAGGGCGAAACGGTGCTGGGCCAGTACCGCATCCTGCGGATTGGGACGGAGTCGATTGAGATATCGTACCTCGACGGCCGGGGCCGGCAGACGATCCGGTTCACGGGGTCATGAGAGGACTTGCGCACTTGCGAACTGCACACTGGGGATTGCTGACCAGGTTGGGACTGCTGCTCGTCTTGGCGGCGCTGGCCGTTGGCTGCGCGGCCGGGCAGGCGTTCAAACAGGGCGAGGTGGCGACGAAGAACGGCGACCTCGATGGCGCCGTCGTCGCGTACCGCAAGGCCGTTCAAGAGGCTCCCGACAACGCGGAGTACAAGATCGCGCTGCAGCGGGCGATGCTCGCCGCGTCGCGGGCCCACCTCGATCGCGCGAGGGAGTACGAAGGACAGGACCAGCTGGAGGCGGCACTCGGCGAATACAAGCAGGCGTCGGAGTACGACCCCACCAACCGCCTCATCAGCGTGAAAGTGGCCGATCTCGATAAGACGATTCGCGATCGCGTCGAAGCGACGCGCCCGAAGCCGCCGATCCAGCAGCTCCGGGAGCGCGCGCGGGCCGCCTCTGCGCCGCCCCCGCTGCTGAACTTCACGACGCCGCTGCGGCGAGTGTCGTTCAACAACACGAGCCTGCGCGATATCCTCAGCTTCATCGCGAGCTCCACGGGCATCAACGTCACCTTCGATCGGCAGTACGCCGATCGCGCGTTTACGGTGCAGCTCGACGGCGTGACGCTCGAGCAGGCGCTGAACCAGATCCTCAGCGTGAATCAGCTGTCGTACAAGGTGCTCGGCGAACAGTCCATCCTCGTGTTCGACGACAACGCGCAGAAGCACGCGCAGTACGACGAACAGGTGATCCAGACGTTCTACCTGTCCAACAGCGATCCCACCGAGATGGCGCAGCTGCTCAGCACGGTGTTGCGTCCACCGGGCGTCGCCGTCCAGCCGCAGATCGTCCCGAACAAGACGGGGAACTCGGTCACCATCCGCGCCACGGCACCGATGGTCCGGATCTTCGAGAAGATCATCCAGCAGAACGACAAGCCGCGCGCCGAGATCGTCGTGGACGTCGAGATCATGGAGGTCAACCGGCAGCGGGTGAAGCAGTACGGGCTGAACCTGTCGGAGTACGCGCTCGGCGGCATCTTCTCGCCCGAAGTGTCGCCCGCCGGAACAGCGAGCATCACCTCCGGCACGACGCCGGCCACCGGGGGCGGCACGACGACGACGGCCTCGGCCAGCGGCCGGTCCACGCCCCCGAGCGGAGTCACGTCGCCGCCGCCGTTCAACCTCAATACGATCTCGCGAGGCTTCACGACCGCCGACTTCTACACGGCGGTCCCGACGGCCATCGTGAAGTTCCTCGAGTCCGACACGAACACGAAGCTGGTCGCGAAACCGCAGCTGCGCGGCGCGGAGGGCACCAAGCTGACGCTGAAGGTCGGCGATCAGATCCCGATCATCTCGACCAGCTACCTGCCGATCGCGGGTGGCGGCGCAGGCGTGAATCCGCTGAGCTCGTACCAGTACAAGGACGTCGGCGTGAACATCGACATGACGCCGCGCGTCACGCTCGAAGGCGACATCCTGCTCGACGTCACCATCATCAACAACTCGCGCGGGAGCGACGTCAACATTGGCGGCGTCAACATCCCGTCGTTCGGCAACAGGGAAGTGACCACGCGGCTGAGGCTGCGCGATGGTGAATCGAACCTGCTGGCCGGCCTGCTCCGCGAAGACGAACGGCGATCGTTGAACGGGTTTCCGGGCGCAATTCACGTGCCGGTCCTCAAGCAGCTCTTCTCGAACAACGACGAGCAGATTGCCCAGACCGACATCATCATGCTGCTGACGCCGCGCATCGTGCGCGCGCCGGACATCACCGAAGCCGATCTGCGGCCGATCTACATCGGGTCGCAGCAGAGCCTCGGACTCGGCGGCCCTCCGCCGCTGATCGCGCCGCCGCCGCCCGCGGAAGCGGCCCCGGCGCCCGCCGGTCCTGCAGGCGCGCCGCCGCCCGGCCAGGGGCTGCCGACGATCGGAGGCGCCACGCCTCAAGGCACGATCACCGTACCGCCGGGAGCCACACCGATCCCGGGCACGGTCGTCGTGCCGAATCAGCCGGCGCCGGGAACACCGCCCGCCGCGCCGAATGCGCCTCCGCCACCTGGGGCAGCGCCCCCTCAGCCGCCGCCGCAGGCGCAGGCCGCGCCCCCGAGTCCGGCGCCGCCCGACGCTCAGGCTGCGCCGCCCGCGGCGGCCGCCGGTGCGCCGTCGCAGGAGGCCAACCCGCCGATCAACTCGCCGGGCATCGGTCAGGCGCAGGTGATCATCTCACCGCCGGCGACGCCGCTGCGTGTGGGGCAAGGACCGTACAACATCCCGATCTCGGTCACGGGCGCCCAGCGGCTCTCCACCGTCACGTTGACGATGGTATTCGACCCGGCGAAGCTGCGTGTGAGGACGGTGCAGGAGGGCAGCTTCCTGAGGGCAGGCGGCGCGAACGTCACGTTCTCTCAGCAGGTCGGCCGCGGCCGCATCGACATCACGATCATGCGTGGTCCCGATGTCACCGGCGCCTCCGGCACGGGCCTGCTCGCCGCCGTGCTGTTCGACGCGATCGCTCCGGGCGACGTGCAGCTGATCGTGAGCGGATCGGCCACCGGGCCCGGCGGCACGGCCATGGGCCTGCAGTTCCGGCCGGTGACGGTGACGATCCAGCCATGATCGGCAGATGAAGAAGAACGGCTACACCTTCATCGAGCTCATCATCGTGTCGACGATGATCCTGGTGCTGGCCGCGGCCATCATGCCGTTGTCGAAGGTCACGATGCAGCGAACGCGCGAAGCGGAATTGCGGCGTGCGCTGCGCGAGATGCGGACCGCGATCGACAAGTTCAAGGACGCCGCAGACCAGGGCCAGATCGGCACGCTGGATCTCAAGGCAGGCGCCGAGAACTATCCGCCGGATCTGCAGACGCTCGTCGACGGCGTCACGGCGGCAAACGACGCGACCGGGCGCAAGCTCAAGTTTCTGCGGCGCGTGCCCATCGATCCGATGACCAGGAGTACCGAGTGGGGACTCCGCTCGTATCAGGACGATCCGAAATCCACCAGGTGGGGCGGGCAGGACGTGTTCGACGTTCACACGACGTCGGAAGGAACAGCGCTTGACGGAACGAAGTACAAAGACTGGTAACCGGGCCGAGCGCGGCTTCACGCTCATCGAGCTCATGGTCGTGGCCGCGATTCTGATCGTGCTGGCCGGACTCGGGCTCGCCCAATACCGGAACAGCGTCACGCGCGCGCGCGAAGCCGTCCTGAAAGAAGACTTGTTCCGGATGCGCGACGCGATCGACCAGTACTACGCCGACAAGATGCAGTGGCCAGGCTCACTCGACGCGCTCGTGAGCGATGGATATCTCCGGAAGCTGCCCGACGATCCCTTCACGATGAGTTCGAGCAGCTGGCAGACCGTTCCGAGCGAACCGGATCCGAACAATCCCACCGCCTCGCCGGGCATCTACGACGTCAAGAGCGGATCGGAAGCGACGGCCCTCGACGGCACGAAGTACGCCGACTGGTAATCAGGCCCGCGCGGGACGCGCGAGCGTCCGTCCCAAGAGGCCCCCGATTGCTCCGAGCGCCAGGACAATCGGCAGGAGCATCAGCGGAAGAAACCACTGTTCCCCCCAGCCTCCCGTCGCGTAAAACACGTTCAGCATCGCAGGCTCGTTGCGGATGACACCCATGAAGAGGGCGATGGTGACGATGCCGCTCAGGGCCCATCCAATCGCGTGCGCGCCCGCGGCGAGCAGCACCCCCGCCAGGACACGGCCGGAGCGCCGGCCGCCCCACGCGCCCGCCACGAGGTACAGCGCGATCGATGACCACGTCGTGAAGAACGATCGCGCCGCGTAGCTCGCGGGCGGCGCGAAGGTGTCGGCCACGAAACGCCCCGCGATGAACACGGCAACGAGCGATCCCCACGCGAGCGGCGCGCGCCAGAGGAACCCGGCGACCTGTCGCGCGAGCCAGAGTTCCGCGCGCCACCTGCCGGCCGCTGGATACACGCTGTCACGGTACTCCTCGATGAGATCGCCGGCGACCGTTTCCGCTTCGTCCGGAGGCATCAGCAGCGAGAGCACGGCCATCGTCCACATCATGCCCGTCCTTTCAGCGGCCAGCGAAGGCCGACCCAGAGGTTGTCGATCGTCGCGCGTGCGTCGTTGAGCGCGCGCTGCCCGGAAGGCTGCAGCCGGTAGAAGCGCCGTGCGCGGCCGCCTCGGATAGGCGTCCCGGAGCCGAGGCGCGAAGTGAGCAGGCCTTTCTGCTCGAGGCGCCCGAGCGTCGCGTGCACGGCGCCGGCGGCCACGTCCCGTTCGAGCCGGACCTGGACTTCTTTCAGAGATCGCGCGGCCGTACGCCTCGTCCCGCAGGCGGACGATCGCCAGCAGCACGGCCTGCTCGAACGCTCCGAGGACGTCGGCCATTTAGACTACATTGTAGGCAACATCGGGCCGATGTCAAGAGGCTGTCGAGGAGCAGAACTGATGGACAGATGGGGAGGCCGGGCCTGCCCGACCTCCCGCAGAGATGGCGCGCTACGGGATGATGATCACCGTCGTAGCGCTTGCCTGCTTGCCGCTCGACGTCGTGATGGTCACGCGCGCCGTGACCGTTCCGGTCCCCGCCGGATACGTCCTCGTCACCTGGTTGGTCGTCGTGTCGGCGGTGCCGAGCGTCGAACCGAACTCCCAGTGGTAGTTGACGACCACGTCGTTGCCGAGGCCGAAGGCGGTCGCGGTGAACGTCACGGTCGTGTTCGCCCCAGACGGCGTGGTGGTCGCAGTCAGCGATACGCCGAGCGGCGCAGACGCCTGGACGAAGACCGTCGTGACCGCCGTGCCGACGCCGCCGTTGCTGTCCACCGCAGTCACCGTGACGGTGTACGTTCCACCTGTCTGATACGAGTGGTGGAGCGAGATCGTGGTGCTGTTGACTGCACCGAGTTCGGTCTTCGTGCCGTCGCCGAAGTCGACCGACGCACTCTGAATTACGGTATTCGAATTCGGGGCGGGTGCGATCGACGCCGTGAACGCCACATCTGTTCCGGACGTCGGATTCGTCGTGTTGAGCGTGATCGACACGACCGGCTGGAGCTTCGCGTTGACCGTCACCGACGTCGTAATAGGAACGACGTTCCCGAACGCATCCGTGACGGTCGCCTGAATGGTGTAGGTGCCAGGCGAAGCGTAGACGTGGGTGACGCTCGAGGTACCAGAGATTGCGCCCAGATTCTGGTCCGGTGTTCGGTCGCCCCAATTGACGGTGACCGACCGGACGGGGCTGCCGTTGGCAGTCGCGGCGCCCACGACGAACTGGAATACGCCTGGGCTGCCTGCGTTGAGACTTGTCGGCGGTGTAATCGTGAGCGTCGGCGCGCCGGCGACTCCCACCGTCACACTCGCGGAAGCCGTACCCGTCGAGGTGGGCGTCGTCGGTGTCGTCGTCCCACCACCGCCGCCGGTCGCGGGGGGCGTGGCGGGTGCGGTCGATCCGACGCTGGCCGTCACGACTGCCTGCGTCGAGGTGTTCAGTACCACCTGACGCAGCCCCGTTGGTGTCCGTCACGGCCAGCGTGGAACTCAACACACCCGCGGTTGTCGAGAACGACACGGGCGCAGCGGGGAGCACGTTGCCGTTCACGTCGTAGACCTGCGTGGTGATCGTGGCCGAGCCGCCGAGTGACGGCACGAGCGACGGGCTCGCGTTGATCGCGACTTTGCCGACGGCGGCCGTGCCGACCAGGATCTTCAACACGCCCGTCGATGCCACGCTGGCTCCGCCGGATATCGCGCTGATCGTCGCCGTCCCGGAGGCAGACCCCGCGTCAAACTGCACGACGGCCTGACCGGTGGCGTCGGTTTCCGCTTCAGCCGGCCGGATCGTACCAAGCGTCGTCGTAAAAGTGATGTGCGTGCCGCTGTGCGGCGGCGTGCCGGACGGTTCGATGACCTGAACGCCGATCCGGGTCGTCCCGTTGACGGGGAGCGCGGTCGTCGGGCTGGTCAGCGTCAGCGTCGACCCTGACGGGGCGAGCAACGGCACGCGCTCGCAGGACACCATGGGAATCACTGCGAGCGTAAACAGGACCAGCCGAACCGGCCAACAAAATCGTGATAGCATGAATGCTGTAACCATCTTAATCACATGCACTTAGCTGGTCAAGGTAAATGGCGCCGCGGAGCGCGACGGGGCCCTGATGCCGGCTACGCCATGGCCGCCCTGATTATCGGCATCACGGTGATGGCGGTGATGATGACGGTCGTCATGCCCGTCTGGAAACAGATGGTCCGGCGCGAGAAGGAAGAAGAGATGGTATTCCGCGGCGAGCAGATCGCGCACTCGATCGGCATGTTCCAGCGGAAATTCGCGAACGCGTATCCCCCGACCCTCGACGTGCTCGTCGAACAGAAATTCCTGCGGAAGAAATACAAAGATCCGATCACGAACGAAGACTTCGTGCCGCTGACGCAGGCGCAGGGACAAGGACAAGCACAAGCGGCCACGCCAGGGGGCCGCGCCACGGCCGGGCGAGGTCAGCAGCAGCCGCAGCCCGCCCAACCCGGACGCGGAACGAACCCGTTCGCCGGCGCGACAACGCCCGGAGCCGCAGTGGGCGGCATTATCGGTGTCACGAGCAAGAGCACCGACACCTCCATCCGCCTGTACAAAGGACGTTCGCACTACAACGAATGGGCGTTTGTGTACACCGCTCCGGCTGGCGCCGCAGGTGGCGGCGGGGCAGCGGCGCCGGGCGGCGCGGGCGGCCGGGGACAGCGAGGCCAAGGGCCAGAATCCGCAGCCCAACTCGCCGTTCCCGAACACGTCGCCGTTCCCCGGCCCGGGCGGCCCTCCTGGACGTGGCGACGGACGCGGTCCATTCGGCCCGGGTGGTCCTCCTGGCGGACCCGGCGGAGGTGGCGGCGCGCCATTCCCCTTCCCGGGTGGTCCCGGGCGCGGACGATAACCTCACGCCGGGTTAAGACGACGGGCGCGGCTGTTTGGCTAGCCCCCGAGGGAATCGTGAAAGGCGCGCCGGACGTCGCGCATCTGCTCCAGCGATCCGCCGCCGTGGGCGCGGTTGGTCAGCAGCACGAAATAACGGTCGCGGTCGGGATCGATCCACAGGGACGTCCCCGTGAAACCGACGTGCCCGAACGCCGACGGCGACATCCGCGTGCCGCACGATGATGTGATGAGCATCGTGTCCCAGCCGAGAGCGCGCGAACTGGCCGGGCACGAGGCTGCGTGCCGTAAACCGGCCGACGAACTGCGGAGAGAACGGCGGGGGCAAGCCGGCGCGTCCCCGCGACGCGTTCAGCACGGCGCGCGCGAAAACGCCGACCGCGGGCGCCGTCCCGAACAGCCCGGCGTGCCCGGCGACGCCGCCCAACGCCGCCGCATAGTTGTCGTGCACCTCGCCGACGAGCACGCGTCCCCGCCGGATGTCCTCCGGCAGCGGTGTCGTCGGCGCCGCCTGCCGGCGGCGGTCTTCAGGGAGTCCGTACGCGAGCGGCGCGCCCAATCGTGCGGCGATGGACTCGAATTGAAGCGCGAGCGTCGCGCCCCCGCGATCTTCGGCGACAAATCCCAGCAGGATGAATCCGAGGTCGCTGTAGATCGATCGGGTGCGCGGGACGTACTCGAGCTTCGCCGCGCAGATCTCGTGCTCGAATTCGCGGCGGTCGAGCGGCGGCACATCGAGGAGCCGGGCGGACAGGCCCGACGCGTGCTCCAGCAGATCGGCCATCGTCACATCCTGCCGATCGCGTCCGGTCCACTCGGGAAAGCACGACGACACGGGCTCGGCGAGCATCACCGCGCCGGCAGCGACGAGTTGCATCAGGACCGTCGTCGTTGCGATCGGTTTTGTCAGCGAGGCGAGGTCGAAGGGCGTGTCGAGATCGATAGCCGACGCGCCCGCATCGAACGATAGCGTGCCGAGGGCGTCCTGCCAGAGCGGACCGGCACTGCTGCCGACTTCCACGGTGGCGGCGGGGAAGACGCGAGCGCGAATCGCGTCGGCGAGAACCCGGCGCGCCGCATCAGAGCAGGGAGCCATGGACGTCATGAACCTCGAACCCTGAACCCTAAACCCTGAGCCTTGAACCTAAAAGCTGAACGCCGCCTTGCCGAGCCGGCTGAGATATCCCGATCCGCGGGCCGGCGCGGTGAGGCTGTCGTACGAGAGGAGGCCGACGCCTCCCGCGCCAATCCGCCGCGCCGCCACGATGTCGTCCATGATTTGCTCGTGCGAGAGCGAGGAGGCGCCGATGCCCACCCAGAGCGGATGGCGTCCTGCGGCCTCGCGCGCAGCCGCGATCTGCGCGGCGAACGCGACGCTGTCAGTCGTAGACGCCATGGGGCAGACGACGTCGATCAGGCCTTTCGCGAGCCATCCTGGCCAGTCCTGCAGCCGCTGGCCGGCGGCCTCCATAGGGTCGGGCACGACCGCGGCGCTGACGACGGCACCCGGACGCGCGGCCCGCACGGTCTCACGCAGCTGCGTCAGCAGGTTCGTCAGGTGATCGATACGGAAAGCACGCCAGCGCTCGGGAAACGCGCGGGTGTAGAGCAGTGGTTCCGCTTCGGCACGTGTCTCGTAGCGGCCCCGATCGGCGTCGCCGAGGTCTGGAAGGATCGAACGGCGAAACGCCGCCAGCGTGTCGCGGCTGTAGTCGAACTGGTCGGTCGGGTAGCGAACGTAGTCCAGGTGGACGCCGTCCACCGCGTAGCGCTGCACGATCTCGCGCACGACGAGCTTCGTGTACTCCACGGCGCCGGGCGCGACCGGCGAGAGGTAGAGGCCCTCGAGCACTGAAGGCTGGTTGCGGGCGAATCGAATCAGCCGCCCGAGATATTCCGGGCCCGGTGGGATCGAGCGTCGCGAAATCCTCGCCGAGCGAGCGAGGCACCATCAGCCACTCGGGGTGGCGGTAGGCAATATGATTCCGGCCTGCCGGGAGGTCCGTGCCCGAGACGAGGTTGACGTTGATCCAGGCGTGGACGGCAATCCCCGCGTTGTGTGCGGCGGAAAGCGCTCTGGCCAGCGGATCGAATTCCGGTTGCGAGAGCAGCGCGGGTGGACGCGGCTCAGAGCCGCCGAGGTAGTACGCGTCGCCGCGACCCCGGACCTGCACGAGCAGCGTGTTGAACCCGCTGGCCTTCGCAGACGCCACGATTTCGTCCACGACTGCCGGCGAGGTGAGGCTCGTGCGAACCACCCAGAGTGCCCGCACTTCGTCGCTTCGCGTTGACGGCGGGGCTGCCGTGCCGCCGGCCTGCGCGGCGCGGACCGAAACCAGAACGGCGCAGGCAAGCGCCAGGACGCACAGCACGCGTGTCGTGAGGCGGAGGAACGGGCGTGACACGGTTAACCGACCTGCAGGAGTTCCCGCAAGCGCGCTTCAGCGTCCTCGCCGATGGCGTCACGGATGAAATCGTGGGCCTTGCGAAGGCGCGACAGCGCCTGCGGGTACGCGAGACCGGCTTTCTCCATCACGATCGCGGCCTTGACGTTCCACCGGGCGCGCCGCAGCAGCTTGTCGGCCTCGTCGTCTTCGAGGCCCGTGACGATGGAGACGATGCGGCGGGCGCGATCGCGACGTTTCTCCGATCCCGTCTGCACGTCCACCATCAGGTTGCCGTACGTCTTGCCGATGCGGACCATCGCCCCGGTCGTCAGCATGTTGAGCACGATCTTGGTCGCGGTGCCGGCCTTGAGGCGCGTCGATCCCGCGATGACCTCGGGGCCCACGCCGGGGGCGATCGTGAGATCGACGAATGTCTGCAACTCGGTGCGCGGATCGCAGGTAACGAAGATGATCTTCGAGCCCGCGCGCCGCGCGCGTGTGAGCGCGCCGCGCACGAACTGCGTCATGCCGCTCGCGGACACGCCGATGACCACGTCCTTCTTGCTCGGCCTGAGCCGGTTGATCGAGCGCGTGCCTTCTTCGTAGTTGTCGTCCACGCCCTCGCGCGGCGCCAGCATCGCGTCCTTGCCGCCAGCCATGATGGCCTGCACCAGTTCGGGCTTGGTCCCGAACGTGGGCGGCATCTCGGACGACTCGAGCACGCCCAGCCGGCCGCTCGTGCCGGCGCCGACGAAGACGATGCGCCCGCCGCTCCGGAGCGCCTGCGCGAGGATGTCGATGCCGACCGCGATGCGATCCTTCTCGCGCTGGACGGCCGCGAGCATCTTGCGATCTTCGTGGAGCATGCCTTCGACGAGGTCCGCCGGTGTCAGCTTGTCGAGGGCGAGCGTGTCGGGGTTGATGGCTTCGGTGGGCAGCGACTGCCACTTCGAGCGCAGGGGCATGGCGACAGGAACCTCTGAAAAGAAACCGCGGATACTATCATAGCCGTGAGCCTGATCGCCGCCTACCTTGATCATCTCCGCGTCGAGCGGCGCCTGTCGGGCCACACCCTCGAGAGCTACGGTCGCGACCTGGCGGCGCTGGCGGCGTTTGCCGACACGTCGCACCGGAATCTCGAGGACCTCGACCGCCGGGCGCTCGACGCGTTCGTGCAGCACCAGCGCGGGCGCGGCCAGTCGCCGCGGTCGGTCGCGCGGGCCGTGGCCGCCGTACGCGGCTTCTACCGGTTTCTCGTCCTGGATCGGCGACTTGCCCGCAGTCCTGCCGAGGATTTGCAGCCGCCACCGGCATGGCCTGCGCTGCCGAAGTTCCTGTCCGTGGAGGACGTGGACACCCTCCTGGCGCAGCCGGACACGTCGACGCCGCTCGGACTCCGCGACCGCGCGCTGATCGAGTTGCTCTATGCGACCGGCATGCGCGTCTCCGAGCTCGTCGGCGTCCGCGACGCGGATCTTCACCTCGACGAGCACTACCTGACCTGCATCGGCAAGGGCAACAAGGAACGGCTGATCCCGATCGGCGACCAGGCATCCGCGTGGATCCGGCGGTATCAGTCGGACGCGCGTCCCGGGCTCATCCGGCGCCAGAAGACCGGGGGCCGGACGACGCCGCGGCTGTTCGTCAACGCCCGCGGCGGGCCGTTGAGCCGCGTCGGGTTCTGGAAGATCTTGAAGGGCTACGGAAAAAAGGCGGGACTGCCGCGCATGCTCAGCCCGCACGTGGTGCGCCATTCGTTCGCCACGCATCTGCTCGAGCGGGGCGCCGATCTGCGCGCCATCCAGATGATGCTGGGGCACGCGGACCTCTCGACGACCCAGATCTACACGCACATCCTCGAAGCGCGGCTGCGGGCGGTCTACGACCGCTTCCACCCGCGGCCCTGATTCTGCTACACTGCAGTGTTCAGCTCACACGTTTCTTCGAAGCGTACGGTTTCTCTCTTTCTTTCAAGGAGCACGGCATGAGCCGTAACGGACGTCATCTCTTTACGTCTGAGTCGGTGACCGAAGGGCATCCCGACAAGATCGCGGATCAGATCTCGGACTCGATTCTCGACGCCATCCTCGCGCAGGACCCCATGAGCCGCGTCGCGTGCGAAACGCTGGTCACGACGGGCCTCGCCCTCGTCGCCGGCGAAATCACCACCACGGCGAAGATCGACTATCAGGACGTCGTCCGCAAGACGATCGCTGAAGTCGGCTACACACGCGGCAAGTACGGCTTCGACGCCGAGACGTGCGCCGTGCTGTCGTCGATTCACAGCCAGTCGCCGGACATCGCGATGGGCGTGGACACGGGCGGCGCCGGCGACCAGGGCCTCATGTTCGGCTACGCCTGCAACGAGACCGACGAACTCATGCCGCTGCCGATCATGCTCGCCCACAAGCTCGTGCAAGGGCCTGTCGTGCTGCCGCCGCGACGGCTCACTCGACTACCTCCGGCCCGACGGCAAGTCCCAGGTCACCGTCGAATACGACGGCACCAAGCCGATCCGCATCGACGCCGTCGTCATCTCGAGCCAGCACAGCCCGCTGGTCAGCCAGGAGACGATGCGCGAGGACATCACCAACAAGATCATCAAGACGTCGATGCCGGCGAACCTGATGGACAAGAACACGAAGATCTACGTCAACCCGACGGGCCGCTTCGTCGTCGGCGGTCCGCACGGCGACGCGGGCGTCACCGGGCGCAAGATCATCGTGGACACCTACGGCGGCTACGCGCCGCACGGCGGCGGCGCCTTCTCGGGCAAGGATCCGACGAAGGTGGATCGCTCGGCCTGCTACATGGCCCGCTACGTCGCGAAGAACGTCGTCGCGGCCGGCCTTGCGGATCGCGCGACCGTGCAGCTCGCGTACGCCATCGGCGTGGCCGAGCCGGTCTCGGTCATGGTGGATACCGACGGGTCGGGCAAGATCCCGGAGCCGAAGATCACCGAGCTCGTGCGGCAGAACTTCAAGCTCACGCCCGCGCGGCATCCACGAAGAGCTGAATCTGCGTCGGCCCATCTACACGAAGACGGCGGCGTTCGGCCACTTCGGCCGCACCGAGCCGGAGTTCACGTGGGAGAAGACCGACAAGGCCGCGGCGCTGAAGAAGGGCGCCGGCCTCTAACCGGCGGACTTGAAGCGGTTCCTCACGGCGACGATGGTCCTGGTGGCCATCGTCGCCGTTTCTGCCTGGCTGACCTTTCCTCCGAAACACACTGTTCTCACCTCGTCGTTCCAGGACGGGACGATCCCGGGCGCCATTCACATTCATTCGACGCGGTCCGACGGCCGCGGCACGCTCGATGAGATCGCCCACGCGGCAGCAGCCGCGGGGCTGAAGTTCATCGTCATCACCGATCACGGCGACGGCACGCGCGCGCCGGATGCGCCGGTCTATCGCGAGGGCGTGTTGTGCCTCGACGGCGTCGAGATCAGCACGGCCGGCGGCCACTACATCGCGATCGACATCCCGAAAGCGCCGTATCCGCTGGCGGGCCAGGCACGCGATGTCGTCGACGACGTGACGCGGCTCGGCGGGTTCGGGATAGCAGCCCACCCGGACTCGCCGAAGTCCGAGCTCAGCTGGCGCGAGTGGTCCGCGCCCTTCGACGGGATCGAATTCGTCAACCCGGACACGAGCTGGCGGCAGCAGATCGCGCCGGCGTTCGGGGGTCGTGCGACGCTGCCAACGCCGTTGCTCGCGCAGAGGCTGTTCTCGTACCCGTTCCGCCCGGCCGAGTCCATCGCCGCGCTGCTTGCAACCGACGGGCGTCCTGGCACAGTGGGCGGACGTGGCCCGCCGCCGACGCGTCGTCACGACCGCCGGTGCGGACGCGCACGCGCAGATCGCGTTCTGGCGGTCGAGCGACCCGGCAGAAACACGGGCGGCGATTCCGATTCCGAGCTACGAGTCATCGTTCCGCGCGCTCTCGGTCCATGTCAGGCCCGAACATGCGCTCACGGGCAACGCGGTAGCAGATGCCTCGGCGATCGTCCTGCGCGCGATTCGCGCCGGGCACCTGTACGTGTCGGTGGACGGCATCGCGACGCCGCCCGCGTTCGAGTTCTCGGCGGCGAATACGTCCGGGACCGCACGCGAAGGCGACGACCTGCCGGCGGCGGGCGGGCCCGTGAAGCTGCGCGTACGCAGCAACGCCCCGGCGTGGTTCACGACGACGATCCGTGACGGCGCGACGCTCGCTCTCCGGCGATCACCACGAACCCGAGTTCACGACCGAGGCACCGGGCGGGGCAGGAGTGTACTGGGTCGAAATCCGCGCGGCGGACACACCGTGGCTGGTGAGCAACCCGATCTATGTACGCCTCGCGAATTCGCCGGCAGAAACGACCGAGCGTCAACGCCCCCCGGCGAGCCGGCAGCAGCCGCTCATCGGCGGGCCGTCGAAAACGACGTGGCGCGTCGAGTACGACCCCACGTCGCTTGCGGCCGTCGACCTCCCGGCGGCTGTGCCGGGACCAGGTGGAACCGGCGGAAGCCAGGCGCGGCTGCGCTTCGGCCTTGCCAACGGTCCGGCGGCGCTCCAGTACGCGGCGCTCGTCGTGGATCTGGCGGCGGGACTCGCCGGGAACGACCGCCTGGTGTTCACCGGACGCGCCGAGCAGCCCATGCGGATGTCCGTCCAGCTCCGATCGGATCGTGGAAGCTGGCAGCGGTCGGTCTACCTCGACACGGTGGATCAGGAGCGCACCGTGTTCTTCGACGACTTGACGCCCGCCGCCGGCGCCGGCACGGACCAGCCCCCACGCGCCGAAATCCGTTCCATCCTGTTCGTGGTCGATGCCGTCAACACCAGGCCCGGCACGTCGGGCCGCGTGTGGATCACGAATCCGGCGCTGCAGCGATGAGTCGTGGTGGAGGCCTTCGGGCCTGCCGTCAGGTGCGAACGGTCAACACCATGTAGACAGCGGCCGCGCCGAACAGGATGTTCGGCGCCCATGCCGCAAGGGTGGGCGTGGTCACCCCGCCTTCGCCGAGCGCGCTGAACACGTTGAGAATCACCCAGTAGACGATCGAGATCGCGATCCCGATGCCGATGCCGCCGAGGGCGCCGCGCCGGCCGGTCGTGACCGCGAACGGCACGGCGAGCAGCGTCATGACGAGCGTGACGAAGGGGAAGGCCACTTTGCGCTGCAGTTGCACGGTGGCCGGCACCGCGTTGAATCCGCTTGCGGTGAGCTGCTCGATGTAGTCGCTCAACTGCCCGTACGTCATCTTCAACGCGTCAGGCGACTCGGTCTTGAAATAGCCCGGCGCCTCGAGGCGCATCTGGCGCTCGGCGAACGGTTCGTACACCACGGCCGTCTTCACCGTGCCGGCGGTTCGCCGCGTGCTGACCGTTCTCACCCAGCCCGCGCGCGCCAGCCACGTGGCTTCGCGAGCGCCCATTGCGCGGTTCGTGTCCACCAGATCCACGCTGTCGGCATACGTCACCGCGCTCAGCCGCCACGACGACTGGTCGAGGTGATAGCGGGTGAGGCGCGTGAAGTGATCGGTGCGCGCATCGAAGTAGTCGTAGTGATAGACGTCGCCGTTTTCGCTCGCCATCCAGCGGTTCAGTTCGCTCAGCGTCTGGGCAGGAAAGCCGCGGATGATGCTGTTCAGGCGGTCGGCTTCCTGGTTCGCGCGGGCGAGCACCATCTCCTGCATGGCGAACAGGACGCCGCTGGCGGTCGCGGCGAACAGGAGCAGCGGCACCGCCGTGCGGTACAGGCTGATGCCGCACGCGCGCATCACGACGAGCTCGCTGTTCTTGGTCATCGCGCCGATCGTCACGAGCGTGGCGACCAGGCCCGAGATCGGGATGATGTAATACACGTATTGGGGCGTCTGGTAGTAGAAGTACTGCAGCAGCAGCGCCGTCGTCGCGGAGCCGCGGAACAGCTTGTCGGCCAGGTCGATGAACGTCGAGATGTAGAAGATCCCGAGCGCCGCCAGAATCGTCAACGCGAACACCCGCAGGTACTGGCGCGATGTGTAGACGTCCAGGATGCTGGGCCACCGGAGATTGAGGTGGGGCACCCGGACCACGAACAGCACGGGTGACGGGCGGGGAAGCGGTGACGGCATCTGGAGCGGCACGGTCACGCCCGAGGCCGTCGAGAGCGCCGCGGCGCGACGCGCGGGCAGCGTGATCAGGATCGGACGGTCGGTCGACCGCGCGCGCCAGAACAGCAGCGCGACGCCGACGGGCCCCAGCACCAGGTTGGGAACCCACGGCGCCAGGCTCGGATTGAGCACCCCGCCGAACGCCGAGGCCCGCGCCATGTAGAGCAGCACGTAATAGATGAAGCTCACGCTGACGCCGATGACGAAGCTGGCCAGCTTGCCGTCCTTGCGGTGGCTGACGCCAAGCGCCAGCGCGATCAGCGCCAGCACGGCGCACGCGAGCGGCAGCGCGAACTTGAACTGGACCATGAACCGCGAGCTGTAGCCGAGCAGCCGGTCGTTGCGCGCGTCGGCCTGCGCGATCGTGCGCCGCAGTTCGCCGATCGTCATCTCCGGCACCCCGCGGCTGGGCGGCGGCGGGAACACCGTCTGCGGGTCCAGGTTCAGGCTGAAATTCTCGAATTCGGTCGCGGTGTAGGCATCAGGCTGCGCGGCGATGGTGGTGTGCTGGGTGCCGTGCGTCAACTGCAGCTGCACCATCTGGTGCGCGCGATCGACGAGGATGCGGCCTTCCTTCGCGAAATAGACCGTCGTTTCGCCCGGCTTGAACGAGTCGGCGAGAAAGATGTCGCGCCATCCGCCGCCCGGCGGCAGGTCGCGGACGTACAGCACACGATTGGGAAACTTGTCGAAGAAGACCCGCGGCTTGACGTTGTTCTCGACGAGCGAGGACACTTCCCGCAGCGTGATTTCCCGGAATCGCTGGTTCGCATTCGGCAGCGACACGATGAGGACGTACGCCGTCGCGGCCGTGGAGATTAGCGCGATGAAGACCACCGGGCGAAGCAGCCGGTAGACGCTGACGCCGCACGCCTGCATCGCGACGAACTCGCGGTCGGCCGATAGCCGGCCGAACGCGATGAGCAGCCCCATGAGCACCGCCATCGGGATGCTGATGCTCAGCGCCTGCGGCAGCAGCGTGACGAGCACGCGAACCACCACCGACCATCCCACGCCTTGCGCGATGAGGGTGTATCCCTGCTGCAGGAGTGGGCGGGATGATCAGGAGGAAGGTGATGAGCAGCAGCGACAGGAAGAACGGCAGCAGTGTCTCGCGAACGACATAGCGGTCGAGCAGAGAAGGCACCACCAGCTAGACTACCACTATGACCCGCGTCGCCCTCCTGTGGCACATGCACCAGCCGTTCTACGAAGACCTCGTCACCCGCGAGCACATCATGCCGTGGGTGCGGCTGCATGCGCTGAAGGACTACTACGGGATGGTGGCGCTGCTGCGCGAGTTCCCGGCTGTTCGCGCCACCTTCAACCTGGTACCGTCGCTGCTCGTCCAACTCGAAGCCTTCGCCGCCGACCGCGCGCGCGACCGGTATCTCGAGCTCGGGCTCAAGCCGGCGGCGCTCCTCACCGAGGCGGAAGCCACGTTCATCGTCGCCAACTTCTTTCACGCGCAGCGCCGGCGCATGATCGAAATCTACCCGCGCTACCTCGAGCTGCTCGAACGGCGCTCGGCGTCCGCGCCGTTCTCGACCGACGACCTGCGCGATCTGCAGGTCTGGCAGAAGCTCGCCTGGATCGACCCGTTCTACCTGACGGGCGACGAACGCGTGCGGCGGCTGGTCGACAAGGGGCGCGCCTTCTCCGAGGACGACAAAGGGGTGCTTCGGGCCGTGGAGCTCGAGATCCTGAACCGCGTCATCCCGGAGTACCGAGACGCCGCAGCGAGGGGCCAGATCGAGATCGCCACGTCGCCCTTCTACCACCCGATTCTGCCGCTCCTGTGCGATACGGACGTCTACCTGCGGACGCATCCGGGATCGGCGATGCCGCGCCGGCGATTTCAGCACCCGCAGGACGCGGACCTTCAGCTCCGGCGGGCCGTGGAGTGCCACGAGCGTCTGTTCGGACGCCGGCCGGTCGGCGTGTGGCCTTCTGAAGGATCCGTGTCGGACGCGATGGTGCCGCTGGTGGCGCGGGCCGGCTTTTCGTGGATGGCGACGGACGAGCAGATCCTGGCGCGATCGATCGGGCTCACCTTCACGCGCGATCAGTACGGGCACGTCGAACAGCCGGATCGGCTCTATCGCTCCTATGACGTCCGGGCCGGCGGCGCGTCGGTGTCCTGCGTCTTTCGCGACCATGTGCTCTCGGATCGCATCGGGTTCGTCTACGCCGGCTGGGATCCGGACGCGGCCGCTGACGACTTTGTCGCGCGGCTCGCGGAAGCCGGCCGGCGCTTCGCGGCCGTCGAGCGGGGGAGAGGCCCTCCTGCCCGTCATCCTGGATGGCGAGAACGCCTGGGAGCATTTCGAGGCGAACGGCCACCCTTTTCTCCGGGCGCTGTACGGCCGACTGGCCACCCATCCCGAGCTCCGGACGGTGACCATGGCGGAAGCATGCGCGACGCCCGGCGCCGCCCCCGGCACGATCGAATCGATTTTCCCCGGTTCGTGGATCGATTCCAACTTTTCCATCTGGATCGGCCACCGGGACGACCAGATGGCCTGGAGCCAGCTGGGCGATGCCCGCGAGGCGCTCGAGCGCGCGTCCGGCGCTCCGGCGACCGCCGTCGAGCAGGCCCGCGAGGAGTTGCTCATCGCCGAAGGCAGCGACTGGTTCTGGTGGTACGGGGACGACCACTCGTCGGATCACGACGCGGAGTTCGACGACCTGTTCCGGCGGCACCTGCGGAACGTGTACCGCCTGCTGCAGCAGCCGGTGCCGGAGGAGCTCTTCGTCAGCAACATCTCAGCGGCCCTGACGATCCAGGAGGAACAGCCGCCCTCGGCGTGGCTCTCGCCGACCATCGACGGCGAGGCGACGAGCTACTTCGAATGGCTGGGCGCCGGCACCTTCGAGATCCCGGTGCACCAGGGGGCCATGCACCAGACCGGCGCGGTGCCGCGCATCCTCACGCGTGTGCTGTTCGGCTTCAGCGCCTCGCACCTGTTCGTCCGCCTCGATGGCGAGCGCCGGCTCGCGGACCTGATGGCGGAAGGTCACGGGTTCTCGCTGACCTTCCTGCACCCCTCGCGGCAGCGCCTGGAGGTAGAGCCGTCGGGCCGGGCCACGTGGTCGGGGACCAGCGGTCCCCGGCGCCCGGGTCGCGGCCGGCACCGTGCTGGAGGTGGCGGTCCCGCTGGTGGACCTCGAGGCGGAGGCCGGCGAATCGGTGGGCTTCTTCGTGTCGGCCAGCCTGCCCGTCGGTCCCGGTACGCCGGAGGCGGAACGCTATCCGGCGCAGCGGCCGATTCAGGTTGACGTGCCGGGCGACGGCGTTCAGCGGCGACAACTGGCAGGCGTGAAGGCGAGCCGCCGTTAGGGCGGGTGCCGCACACACGCATCCGCAAAGCATGCACAGGGCCTAATCATTCGGGATATATCGTGAGTCCGATAATGGATATTATGTTAACTAATGGGAGTTTGGCTGGCCCGCGAGACTCCCAGCCGGCGTGCATCCGAGCCGGCTGCCGCCCGCTACCACCGCCCGATCCAACGACGCCGCCTCGCCACGAACCGCTTCAACCCGGCGACGCCAGAGACCGCGGATTTTCCGAATTCCCGGAGCCTGGCCGACGCCGACTACCCCGGACCAGCCAGGCGAGCGCGGCCTATTTCGTTTTGCGGAGTTCTTTGAGAATCGCCTCGAGCGCCTCGATCACGTCGTCCTTCGACGCGCGGCTTTTCGAGAACGAGAGCTTCAGGTTGAACGCCTTGGTGGGCGGTCGGTAGGCAAACACATACGCCTTTGGCCGGCCCGGCTTGGCCTTGGCCACGGCGTCACGCAGTTGCTGGCGGGTCGCGCCGCCCTGGCTGGTCATCTTCTCGATTAAAGCGGTCATTTTCGCTGGCGTATCTTGCCTAACCACCTGCAATAGCAACGACTTGGAGGAAATGTCGGCCAGCCGACACAGATGGCGGATCTCCTGGGGCATCGCCGTCAGGGCCAGCGACTCGGTAATCGACGTCCGCGACTTCCCCAGCCGCCGCGCCAGATCTTCGTGCGTATACCGGCACCCGTCCGCCAGGCCCTGCAGCGCCTCGGCCTCTTCGAACGGCGTCAGGTCTTTTCGCTGCAGGTTCTCGATCAGCGCGAGCTCGAGCATCTCGGCTTCGTCGACGTCGCGAATGACGGCCGGCAGTTCCTTGAGGCCGAGCTGCACGGCCGCCTGATAGCGCCGTTCGCCGGCCACGATCTGAAACCGCTCGCCGCGCGGCCGCACGACCAGCGGCTCGATGATCCCCTTTTCTGAAATCGAGGCCATCAGCTCCGACAGATCCCCCATGACCTGCCGCGGCTGGTTCGGATTGGGGTCGATGAGATCGATGGGAATCAGGCGCCCGACCGGCGTGCCGGCGGACGCCGCCAGCGCCTCCACGTAGTGCTCGTCGTGGCGCATGGCGATCGAGTCGGGTAGTCCTCGTCTAGGCACGATCGATAACCTCCTCGCAGAGGCGGTAATACTCCGTCGCCCCGGCCGACTCGGGCGCGAAGGTGAAAATGGACTCCTTGTACGCCGGGCTCTCCTCCAGGCGCACGCTCTTGGTGATGACGGTCTTGAAGACCTTGCCGCCGAACACCTTCTGGATCTGCGCCCGGATGTCGCGCGCCAGCGCCGTCCGCTTGTCGTGCATCGTGATGACGACACCGAGGATGCGCAGCGCCGGGTTGGGCCGCGCCCGGACCTTCTCGATCGTTTCGAGCAGGTCGTCCGTGCCCTCGAGCGCGAAATACGACGACTGAATCGGGATGAGCAGGTGCGTCGCCGCCACGAGCGCATTCACCGTCAACAGCCCCAGCGCCGGCGGACAGTCGATCACGACCTGCGGATACGTCTTGCGCAGCGGCTCGAGCTTGTCCTTCAGCCGGAAATGCGCGTCCATCTCCCCCACCAGCTTCGCCTCGAGCTTGGCGAGGGCGATGCGGGACGGCGCGACGAACAGATTTTCGACGGGCGACGGCACGATCACGTCCGCGAGCGGCACGGCCGGATCGGCGATGGCGTCGTACACGCTCCGCGTCCCCGGCGCCACGTCGAGAAACGACATCGTGCTGTTGGCCTGGGGGTCCAGATCGATGAGCAGCGTGCGCTTGCCCCGCATGGCCAGCGCCGCGGCGAGATTGATCGCGGTCGTCGTCTTGCCGACGCCGCCTTTCTGGTTTGCTATCGCGACGATCATCAGGGGCCCGGGGGCGGGAACGAGCAGGATTGTAACAGGGTTGGCGGCCGTGTGAACCACGGATCTGACGATTCGATGAGCTTGGACGGACGCCCAAGCGCGGCCGTGACCGGTTATCGCCGACCTATCGATGACTGTCGACCGTGGACTGTGGACTCGACTGCGGGACGGCCGACTGCGGACTGTGGACGTGGACTGCAGACTGTCGACTGCGGACCGCCAGCAGTCGACCGCCGGCTGTCGAACTGCCGACGGTTTACATCTTGTATCCCAGGTCGTCGGGATCCAGGCTCTCCAGCCACTTGTGCAGCCGGTCCGCGTCGTTCTTCTCCGGCGTGAAGTCGACCGTCTTCGCATGGTCGATGACGGTCTCCTCGACGAAAATCGGCGCCCGCGTGCGCAGCGCCAGCGCAATCGCGTCGCTCGGGCGCGCATCGATGGCCAGCGTCTCGCCGCCAAGCGCCAGGTAGATGAGCGCGTAAAACGTATTGTCCTGGAGGTCGCAGACCACGATCTTGCGGACGCTCGCCTTCAGGTCGTGGATGACGTTCCGGAGCAGGTCATGCGTCATCGGCCGCGGCGTCGAGATGTTCTCGATCTGCAGGGCAATGGCGTTCGCTTCCGACATCCCGACCCAGATCGGCAGGACCTTCTGCCCCGCCTGATCCCGCAGGATCACGATCGGCATGTTCGTCACGGGATCGACCATCAGGCCCTTGATGCTCATCTCGATTTGCATGGCGTCACCCCAGCCTCTGAATCACGTCGGGCGCGGCCTCGCCGGTGCCGGCTCTATTCATTTCCACGGCCTGGCCCCACACGCTGTGCGGGCCGGCCCGTTCCACCTGCACGGGAATCAGGCGCCCCACCCACGATAACGGGCCCGGGCAGGTTCACGACCACGTTCGTGCTCGTCCGCCCCGACAGCTCCGTATCCCGCCGTCGGCTGCCCGAATCGACCAGGACATCCACCGTCCGACCGACGAGGCGCGCGTTCAGGCCGCCCTGAATCTCCCGCTGCAGCGCCTGCAGCGCCACGATCCGCCGCGTCTTCTCGTCCTCGCTCACCACGTCCGGCAGCCGCTGCTCGGCCAGCGTATTCGGACGCGGCGAGTACTTGAAGGAGAACATGCTGTGATAGCCCACGGCGGCCGTCAGCGTCAGCGTGTCCTCGAAATCGGCTTCCGTCTCGGTTGGAAACCCGACGATCATATCGGTCGAGAGCGCCACTTCCGGCAGGCGCTCCCGGATGCGCTCGATCAGCGACAGGTACGCCTCCCGGGTGTAGCGCCGCCGCATCGCGTGCAGGACGCTTGTCGAGCCGGACTGCACCGGCAGGTGGAGGTGACGGCAGACCTTGGGCAGCCGCTGCATCGCGTCGATGAACCGGTCGTCCACGTGCCGGGGATGCGGGCTGGCGAACCGGATACGCTCGACGCCTTCGACGTCATGCACCGCCTCGAGCAGGCCGGTGAAATCGCAGCCCGGGTCGTCCGGTGCCGCGTAATGGTTCACGATCTGGCCGAGCAGCTGCACTTCGCGCCGGCCGTTCGCCGCGGCCTCCCGGACCTCCGCCACGATGTCTGCCTTCGCGCGCATGCGCTCGTGCCCTCGCGTATACGGTACGACGCAGAAGCTGCAGAAATCGTTGCAGCCTTCGATGATGGTGACATACGCCTTCACCGGGTCGTCCCGCCTCGTCACCCCGAGCGGAAACGTTACATCGTCGTACGGGTTGAGATCGAGCAGAGGCGTACGGCGGTGTTCCGCGGCCTGCTCCACGAGCATCGGGAGCCGGCGAATGGCCTGGGTTCCGATCACCACATTCGTCACGCCGGGCGACCGCTTGAAGATGGCCGCGCCTTCCTGCTGCGCCACGCAACCGGCAACCGCCACAATCGGGTCGTGCCCCTGTTCTTCGGCGAGCTGGCGAAGCTCGCCGAGGCGGGTGTACAGCTTCTCCTCGGCGCGCTCGCGAACGCTGCAGGTGTTGATGACCACGACGTCGGCGTCGGCGGCCTCGGCAGCGGCCTCGAAGCCGGCCTGCTCCAGGAGTCCAGCCATGCGCTCGGAGTCGTGGAAGTTCATCTGGCAGCCGAACGTTTCGATCAGGTACTTACGCGCCACGCCCACCCTTCGCTTTCGCTCTTTCGCTTTCGCCTTTCGACGTCGATTCGCCTTTCGCCTTTCGCGACCCGGCAGGCGCGACTGCGGACGCCTGGCGATTCGCCAGCATCTCACGTGCCGAAGCCCGCAGCCCGTCGGTGACCGTCGCGCCTCCCAGCATCCGACCGAGTTCTTCCACACGCCCCGGCAGATCGAGCCGCGTCACCGACGTGCGCGTGCGGCCGTGCTCCACCCGTTTCTCGATCGCGAAGTGCGTGTCGGCGCACGCCGCAATCTGAGGCAGGTGCGTGATGCAGAGTACCTGAAAGGCCGATCCGAGCGCCCGAAGCTTTCGGCCGACCACTTCAGCGACGCGTCCGCCGATGCCCGCGTCGACTTCATCGAAGATCAACCCCGGCGCCACGCCGCTCGGCGGCCGGTCGGCCGCGTCCGTCCAGCCCGCCCTGGACGTCGCGGTCAGGGACTTGATCGCCAGCATCAGCCGCGACAGTTCTCCGCCGGACACGATACGGGCCAGCGGCCGCAGTTCCTCGCCCGGATTTGGCGAGACATAGAATTCCGCCGCGTCGATACCGCGGGCCGACCAGGCGCCCTCGGCCAGCGGTTCGCCGAACCGGACCTCGAAGCGCGTCCGTTCCATGGCGAGTTCGGCGGCCAATTCCTCCATGCCGCGCGCGAACGTCGCCGCCGCGCGCCGCCGCGCCGCCGCCAGCGATTCCGCGGATGCCAGAAACTCCTGCCGCAAGCCGGCCTGCGCGCGACCGAGCTCCAACAACCGCTGGTCCCCGCCTTCGAGTTCGGCCAGCTCGCGCCGCAATGCCTCGCGCCGCGCAATGCACTCGGCCAGCGTCGGCCCGTATTTGCGTTTCAGGCGGTCGAACAGCGCCAGGCGCTCCTCGATGTGCTGCAACCTGGCGGGCGACGCCTCGATGCCGTCCGCGTACCGACGTAAAAACAGCGCCAGGTCTTCGAGCTGGGACTTGATGCCGTCGCGAGCGTCGACATACGGCTGGAAAGCCGGGTCGAGCGCGGCCAGGTCTGAGACGCGGCGCCAGACCTGGCCCAGGGTCGCCAGCGCGGCGCCGTCGCTTTCATATAAGGACGCGTACGCTTCCTCGCAGAGCCGCTCGACACGCTCCGCGTTGGCCAGCACCTGGCGGACCGCGCCAAGTTCGGCATCCTCCTCGGCTGAGGCGACGGCCGCGCGGTCGAGTTCCGCGAGCTGGAACGCCACAAGTTCCTGCCTCGCATCGCGTTCGGCGACCGCACGGCTGGCTCGCGCCAGCTCCTGCCCGCTCGTGCGCCATCGCTCGAACAAGCCAGCCACCTGTTCGGTCAACCGACCAAGACCGCCGAAATTGTCCACCACGTCCAGATGCGTCGCTGGATCGAGCAGGGTGTGGTGTTCGTGTTGTCCGTGAAGCTCGATCAGCCGGCGCGAGAGATCCTTGAGCGCGCCGGCCGTCGCGAGCTCGCCGTTGATGTAGGCCCGGCTTCGGCCCTGCGCGGTGATCTCGCGGCGGACGAGCAGTTCTTCGCCGCCGGATTCGAAGATCGCCTCAATGGTGGCGACCTCCTCGCCCGTGCGAACGAGGTCGCCGGACGCCCGGCCGCCCAGCAGAAGCCCGACCGCCTCGACAAGGATCGACTTACCAGCCCCGGTCTCCCCCGTGAGCACGTTGAGGCCGGGCTCGAACTCAACCTCGGCGGCGTCGATTACAGCGAGGCGCTTGATGCTCAGAAAGCGAAGCATGGGGGCAAAAAGACCGAGAAGTTCAATCGTAACATAGGTTTGACAGCTCTTTTACACCGTGCTACAGTTTTGCACACCTTGGGGCTCCCCCGCCCCGGGGCAATCGCCGGAACTCCCACCCCGGCCCAGCGCTGTCCCAGCGGCGCACGAACTCGATGTCGCGGAGGCCCGTTTGCGAACGGCCGGAACTCTAGTCATGGCCCTGCTGCTGCAGGGTCCTGAGAATGCTGCACCTGCGAACACTGGAACGGCCCTGCTGGAGATTCTCGCGAACTCCAGCACCATTTCGAAGGCCGTCCTTCTCATCCTCGCGGCGTTTTCGATCGCGTCATGGGGCATCACCTTCTATAAGCTGTGGATGTTCCGGCGCCTCGTGCGCCAGTCAACGACGTTCATCGACGTCTTCCGCCGCAGCAACAAGTTCTCGGAAGTGCAGGCCGTCTGCGGCTCGCTCAAGGAAAGCCCGCTCGTCGGCCTGTTCCAGGCCGGCTACGCCGAATTGACCGCGCAGCTCCGGCAGAACACGCCGGCGGCGGAAACGACGACGGGGTCCAATCCACGCAGTCCCGCCGCGCGTCCTACTCTCAAGAGCCTCACCGCGGTCGATCGCGCGCTGATGCGCGCGTCGGTCGTCGAGGTCAACAAGCTCGAGCATCGCGTGTCGTTCCTGGCCACCACGGCGAGCATCACACCGTTCATCGGCCTGTTCGGCACCGTCGTCGGCATTCTCATGGCGTTTGAAGGAATTGCGCAGACCGGGTCAACGAACCTCAGCGTCGTCGCGCGGCCGATTGCCGATGCGCTGGTAGCGACGGCGATGGGTCTGGTGGCCGCGATTCCGGCCGTTTTTTACTACAACCTGCTGACGCAGCGCGTGAAGTTGTTCGCGTCGGAGATGGACGACTTCGCGATGGAGTTCCTGAACATCGCCGAACGGAATTTCACCTAACCGTGCCGAAGGTCAACGGAAACGACGCGCCCTCGCAGGGCCGCCACGGCCGGGGCCGCCGTGTCGCGACCTCGCTGTCGGAGATCAACGTGGTCCCGATGGTCGACGTCATGCTGGTGCTCCTCATCATCTTCATGGTGGCGGCGCCCATGATTCAGCGTGGCGTGGACGTGAACCTGCCGGTCGCCAGGAACGCGCAGCAGATGCCCGGGGATCGGATCGAGATCACGGTGCCAATCGATTACCGGCAGAACAAGATTGTGTTTCTCGGACGCGAGCCCGTGCGCGCGGCAGTCCTCCAGGAGCGCGTCCGGCAGAAAATGGAGACCGCGGCCAAGAAGGACGTCTTCCTTGGCGGCGATCGCCGCCTGAACCTCGGCGAACTGATGGAAGTGTTTTCGCTGCTGAAAGCGGCCGGCGTGGAGCACGTGGGCATTGAAACCAGCGTGTCGAGTGAGCGCTGAGCGCCGATGGACGTCACTGATGTACTGCGGGATCGGCGGCAGGAACCCGATGGCCTCGCCAGGATGGCGGCGATCTCCCTCGCCGTGCACGGTGCGGTGATGGCGTTCCTCCTGTTCGGGCCGTTTCACCGGCTCAGCACCCCGGTCGAGCGGCCGAAATCGGTGATGACGATCTCGCTCGGCGGAGCCGGCGACGGCCCGCGGTCGGGCGGTCTCACGGCCATCGGCGGGCGTCCCGTGCAGACCACCGAACCGGCACCGGTGCGGGAGGCGGTCCGGCCGCCGGCGGCGGCGGTTCCCGAGATGGTCTCGCCGAAAACGACGGCCAAGGCCGTCACGACGCCGGCAAAGCCGGCGCCTCCGCCCCCGCCAACGACGACACCGGACGCGCGCGGCAAGGCGCTGACCCGCGGCGAGGAAATCCGGCCCGGCAACGCCGTCGCCGACACGGGCGCGCGCGGACAGGGCTTCGGCCTCTCGACGGGTGGCGGCGCGGGTTCCGGCTCGACGCTCGACGTCGCCGATTTCTGCTGCCCGGACTACCTCGTGCTGATGATGGAGAAGATCAAGAGCAACTGGAACCAGCAGGTGGAACTGCCGGGCGTCGTGGTGGTCAAGTTCACCATCCAGCGCGACGGCCGCCTGACCGACACCACCGTCGAACGCTCGAGCGGCACGCTGTCGCTCGATCAGAACGCGCAGCGCGCCGTGATGGTTACGCGTCAGCTCGTCGCGCTGCCCCCCGCGTTTCCCAATCCCACGCTCACCGTCCATTTGAATTTCCAGTATCAACGATGAAATCCACTGCCCTGCTCACCCTGGCTCTCGTCGCGGGACTCGGCCTCGCGATCGGCGCCCGTCCGCAAACCCCGCCCCCGCAGCAGCCGACCGACGTCGCGACCACGATCAGCGGCGAGGGCAGCGGCACGCCGCCGCGTTTTGCGGTGCCGCCGTTCATCGCGCTGTCGTCCGATGCCGAGACGACCGCCATCGCCCGAACGATCGGCGACGTCCTGTGGGACGATCTCAACTTCGAGCGCGAGTTCGCGTTCATCCCGCGCGATGTCTACGCGACGGTTCCCGCGGCCAAGTCGTTCGACGACGTGCCGTTCGACCGCTGGCGCGAGCTCAACGCCGACGGCGTCATCGTCGGCACGGTGCAGAAGCTCGGCAACGGCTTCCAGATCCAGGTGCGGCTGTTCGACGTCCGGCAAAAGCGGCAGGTCTTCGGCAAGGAGTACAGCGGATCGTCCAACGCGCGCCTCTACGCGCACACGATCTCGGACGACATCCATCTGCAGCAGCGCGCCCTGCGCGGCGTCGCCCGCACCAAGCTGGCGTTTGATTCCGACCGCGACGGCGAACGCATGTCGGGCACGGTCGAGAGCCGGGGCGTGAAGGAAATCTACACGGCCGATTACGACGGCGAAAACCAGCGCCGCGTGACGACCAACCGGACGCTGAACATCAACCCTGCGTGGTCGCCCGATGCGCGGTCGCTCGCCTACACCTCGTACCGCCGCGGGCCGCCGAGCATTTTCGTGTCGCACATCTACGACGGCATCTTCGAGGAGGTCACCAAGGGTGTCGGCGAGAGCTGGCTGCCCGCCTGGTCGCCGGACGGCACCCGCGTCGCGTTTACGTCGACCCGGGACGGCAACTCGGAGATTTACGTCGCCAACCGCGATGGATCGAACGTGCGGCGGATTACGAACCACCCGGCGATCGACTCGACGCCGACCTGGGCGCCCTCCGGCACCCAGATCGCGTTCACGTCCGACCGATCGGGATCGCCGCAGATCTACCTGGTGGCGGCGGACGGGCTCGGGGCCGTGCAGCGCCTCACGTCCGAGTCGTATGCGGACCGGCCGACGTGGTCGCCCGCACCGTACAACGAAATCGCCTTCGCGTCGCGCAACGGTCCCGGGTTCGACATCAAGATCATCGACGTCGGGAACCGCACCGTGAAGCAGCTCACGTTCGGCGAAGGCAGCAACGAAAGCCCGTCGTACGCGCCCAACGGCCGGCACATCGCGTTCATGTCGACACGGGCCGGCAAGGCGCAGATCTTCACGATTACCCGGGACGGCAGAAACCTGAAACAGGTGACACGGACCGGCAACAATTACCAGCCCGACTGGTCCAGATAGGATGGAGCATACGATGTCGATTGCAAAGCCCGCGCTGTTCGTGCTGATGGCGACCACGGTCGTCGCTCTTGGATGTGGCGGCAAGAAGCCGCCCGTGGCGCGGCCGCTGCCCCCTCCGCCGCCCGTGGCGAACGCCGCGCCGGCACCTCCGCCCGCTTCACGGCCCGCCGGCGCCGCCGCGGCCGTCGGTTGAGCCGACCACCGTTCCACCGGAACCAGTCAGAGACGATGCGATTGCGTCGGCGTCGCTCGACGAGCTCAACCGCAACTCTCCGCTCCGGCCGGTGTTTTTCGCGCTCGACAGCAGCGAGATCGACGCGGCCGCCAAGGCCGTGCTGGAGGCTAACGCGCCCCTGATGAAACGTTATCCGGGCTGGGTCGTAACCATCGAAGGACACTGCGACGAACGCGGCACGGCCGAGTACAATCTGGCATTGGGAGAACGGCGCGCGATTGCCGCGCGCGCGTATCTCGTATCACTCGGGATTCCGGCCGACCGACTGAAGACGGTCAGCTACGGCAAGGAGTTCCCGTTCGATCCGGGCCACGATGACAGTGCGTGGGCCAAGAACCGCCGCGCGCACTTCGTCATCACGGCGAAATGAGTGTAGTCATGACGAGTCGATTCTTCCGGACGTCCGTGGTGCTGGCGCTGACCGTGGGGCTGTCGGTGGCTACGGCGCGGCCCGCCGCGGCCGCGAACAAGGAACACCAGCAGCTGATGGCCGACCTGCGGATGCTGCAGGAGCAGGCGCAGCTGCTGCAGAACACTCTCGGCACGCTCGCGGAAGCCATCAAGGCGGTCAATGCCCGCCTCGAGCAGCAGGCCGATGTGAACCGGAAGGCATTCGCAGACGAGAAGCTCCTGATCGACAACCTGACAAAAGATCTCGGCGTCGTCCGCGAGAAGGTGGACGACAACAACGTCCGTGTCGGTTCGCTCTCGCAGGAAGTGGACGCGTTGCGCCAGCTGGTGCAGCAGGCGCTGGCGCGGCCCGTCGCGCCGCCGGTCGTGGTGGATCCGAACGGGGGGCCGGCGCTGCCGCCCGCACCGGTCCAGACGACCACCAATGGCGCGGCGCCGCCGTCGCCCGCCGCTCCGGCAGCGACGGCGATCGGCACGTCGCCGACGAAGGCCTGGGAACAGGCGTACGGCGACTACGCCGCCGGCCTCTACGACCTCGCCGTCGACGGGTTCACGGCCTTCATCCGCGATTTCCCCAAACACGATCAGGCCGACGATGCGCAGTTCCTGATCGGGCGGTCGTATCTCCAGGACGCCAAGAACGACAAAGCGGTCGAAGCGTTCGACAAGGTGATCCGCACGTACCCCATGAGCAACTCGATTCCCGACGCGTACTACCTGAAGGGTGTGGCGCTCCGGAACCTGCGGCAACTGGATCGCGCGCGCGAAGCCTGGGACACCGTCGTCAAGACCTATCCGGACAGCGCCGCCGCCAGCCTGGCCAAACAGGCGCTCGGCACCGCGAAGCCCTGACGCAGACGATGTAGAATGCGTCGTCTCTCCAATCCGTAGCGTCCCGCCCTCCGGCAGACGTCCGGCCGACGCCGGATGCTACGTTTGGTCTTCTTCCTCAAAAGGCATCTATGGGCAGCGTGAACAAAGTCATTCTCGTGGGAAATCTCGGGCGCGATGCGGAACTGCGTTACACGCCAGGTGGCGCCGCGGTCGCCACGCTCAACATGGCGACGACGGAGGTCTGGAACGACAAGTCCGGACAGCGTCAGGAGAAGACCGAATGGCACCGCGTGGTGCTGTGGGGCAAGACGGCCGAATCGCTGACCGAATATCTCACCAAAGGCAAGCAGGTCTACGTCGAGGGCAAGCTGCAGACACGCCAGTGGGACGACAAGGACGGCAACAAGCGATACACGACCGAGATCAAGGGCGATCGCGTCGTGCTGCTCGGCGGGGGCGGGGGCGGCGGCGGCCGTGGCGCATCGGTCGATCGCGGCGGCGACATGGGGAGCCATGCACCGGGCCCGGACGCGTCCGAACCGCTGACCGACGACGATATTCCGTTCTGACGGATCGCGCGTTCCGTCAGAACGGAATGCAGAATGGAGAACGGCGAATGTAGAACTGCGGTTCGGCGTTCTTCATTCGGCGTTCTTCATTCCGCATTCCTCATTCTGCATTCCTAGTGGCTTGTACTAACGAGTTGTAAATCGTATGATGGCGCATGCCATCGACATCGCTGGTGCTGACCGCCGACCAACGCACCGAGCTCGAAGCGCGCGTGCGATCGGGACGCGGCCGCGCGGATGCCGCGCGACGGGCGCGGGTCATTCTGCTGCTCGCCGACGGCTGCAGCTACGCCTCGATTGCGACGATGACCGGATGCAGTTCGCGGACGATCGCCTTGTGGAAGCAACGCGTCGCGAAGGACGGCTTGGCCGGCTTGGCGGCCCGCCATCGGGGCTCGAAGCCGACCGTGCTGACGCCCGCCTTGGAAGCGCGCATCATGACGTGGACGCGACGGCCGCCGCCGCAGGGCGCCACGCACTGGTCCACACGGTCGCTCGGGCGCAAGCTGGGCGTGCAACACACGATTATCGCGCGGGCCTGGCGACACGCCGGCCTGCAGCCCCATCGACTCGAGCGGTACATGCGGTCGACTGATCCCGAGTTCGAGACGAAAGCCGCCGATGTGATCGGCTTGTACCTCGATCCGCCGCAGCACGCCGTGGTGTTCTGCATCGACGAGAAGACGGCGATTCAAGCGCTCGATCGGCTCGACCCGGTCTTGCCGTTGTCGCCCGGCCGCGCCGAACGTCACGGCTTCGAGTACCTACCGGCATGGGACGCTGTCGCTGTATGCGGCGCTCAACACGCGGACGGGCGAAGTCGTGGGCCACACCGCGGCCCGACACACGAGCGCGGAATTCGTCGGCTTCCTGCAGACCGTCGTCGAGACGCAGTCCCGCCGACGCGAGATGCATATCATCGTGGACAATCTCTCGGCCCACAAGACGCAGCAGGTCCGAACCTTCTTGGTGACGCATCCACACGTGCATCTGCATTACACGCCCACGTATTCGTCGTGGCTCAACCAAGTCGAGCTCTGGTTCTCCAAGATCGAGCGCGATGTCACCGCACGCGGCATCTTCACATCGGTCACCGATCTCCGCCGCAAGTTGATGCGCTACATCAAGCACTACAACACGACCGCGACGCCCATTCGGTGGGCCTATGCCGACCCGTCTCGGAGAATCGCATGACCGCTGTACAACTCAATAGGACGGTCCACTAGTTCTTCCTCCCCGCCGCCAACCCGTCCAGCGCGGCGGCGAGTTCACGCTGGATGTCGTGAGCGGTCGGCAGGCCGATAACACGGCGTGCGAGCGCCCGGAAATCCTCGGCGCGGATTTCCGCAAGCGCCTGTCTGGCAGTCGGGATCGCGGCCGGCGTCATGCTGAAATCCGTGAGCCCGAGCCCGACGAGCAGCGTCAGCAGCGCCGGGTCTGACGCCATTTCTCCGCAGAGCGACACCGGGATCCGCGCGCGTGTGGCGGCACGCCGCGCCATCACGATCATCCGCAGCACGGCCGGGTGCAGCGGCTCGTACATGTCCGACACCCGCGCGTCCGCGCGATCCACGGCGAGGCAGTACTGGATCGAGATCGTTCGTGCCGATGGTGAAGAAGTCGACCTCGCGCGCAATGAGGTCGGCCGTGTAGGCCGCCGCGGGAATCTCGATCATCACGCCGATCGGCACGCGCGCCGGCGGCTGCCCGGCACGGGCGAGTTCGGCCGCGACCTCGTCCACCAGCCGCCGTCCCTCCCTGATCTGCTCCACCCCCGACACGAAGGGAAACATGATCCGAAGCTGGCCGTGCCGCGCCGCCCGCAACAGCGCGCGCACCTGGACGCGGAACAGCTCCGGGCGCGCGAGGCTCAGGCGCAGCCCGCGAAGCCCCTGGCGGCCCGCCCGTTCGGCGTCCGCCACCCAGCCGTCGGCCAGCGGCCGCGTCAGCTGGTCTTCGTCCACGTCGAAGGTGCGCACGGTCACCGGTCCGGGCGCCATGCCTTCGAGCATGCCGCGGTAGATCTCGTACTGGATATCCTCACTGATGCCGAGACCGCCGCCTGCGGCGGCGGTCTCGGGTGTGGGTGTCGCGCTCGTCAGCAGGAACTCCGAGCGGAACAGCCCGATGCCTTCGGCCCCCGCATACCGCGCTGCGGCCAGATCGTCGGGAAACTCGATGTTCGCGTCGAGCCGGATGCGAACGCCGTCTGCGGTGACGGCCGGGCCGCGCCGCTCGTGCGCCGGGCCCGCAGCAGGGGTGCGGTCGTCCCGCTGCCCGGATGCCCGTGCGAGCACGTCATCGCTCGGGTCCACGATCACTTCGCTCGCCGAACCGTCGATCACCACGAGCTGACCGGGCTGAATCACGCGGCTCGCGTCGTAGAGTCCCACGACCGCCGGGACCTCGAGCGAGCGCGCGAGGATGGCCGAGTGGTACGTGCGGCTGCCGGCGTCGGTGGCGAAGCCGCGCACCCGCGTCCAGTCGATCTGCGCGACCAGGGACGGGGTCAACTCGTCGGCAATCAGCACCGAGGCTTCGTCGAGTTCGCGAAGCAGGTCCCGGGGCGTCGCCATGCCGGGGCGCAGGTTCATCTTCAGCCGGCCCACGAGGTCCGCCACGTCGCCCTTGCGCTCGCGCAGGTACGGATCCGCGATCTCGTCGAAGACGGCGCTGAATTCCTGGAACACGCGCTGGATCGCCCACTCGGCGTTGACCCGCTGCTGGCGGACGAGATCGGCGGCGCGCGGCACCAGCATCGGATCGTCCAGCATCAGGATCTGGGCGTCGAAAATCGACGCGATGTCCGGTCCGCGCCGCTCCGCGACACCGGTGCGGATGCCCGTCAGCTGCTGCCGGGCCCGCTCGCGGCTCGCCTGCAGCCGTTCGAGCTCGTGGTCGAGGCGGGCGGCGGGCACGTGATAGCGCAGCACCTGCTCGCGCTGAATGAGGATGACGGCCCGGCCCGCCACGACGCCCGGCGAGACCCCGATTCCGGTCAGTCGCTGCATACGCCCTCGTCGAAGCCGGAGGCGACGAGCGCGCAGAGACCCTCAACGGCCTCCCGCTCGTCGACGCCCTCGGCGCTGATGGTGATTGTCGTACCGCGGGCCGCCGCCAGGAGCAGCAGGCCCATGATGCTCTTCCCGTCCATCTCGCGGGTTTCCCGGGCCACCGTGACGTGGGCCTGAAACCGCGCCGCCATGTGCACGAACTTCGCGGCCGCACGCGCGTGCATGCCGAGCTGATTGACCACGGGCACGGTGCGGGACGTCATGCGCCGGCCTTCTCGGCCCTGAGCAGATCGGACGCGACCCAGATGGCATTGCGGCCGTGATCGCGCATCTCGTGGGCGACCGCCAGCAGGTCCGACGACCGGGCGAGATCAGCCAGTTTGATCAGCATCGGCAGGTTCACGCCGGTGATCACCTCGACGTGGTCCGTCTCGAGAAACGTCATGCCGAGGTTGGACGGCGTGCCGCCGAACATGTCGGTCAGGAGGAGCACTCCGCCGTCAGAGCGCACCCGCGTCGATGGCCTGCCCGATTTCCTCGCGCGCATCGCCGACATCGTCGTGCCAGCCGATCGAGACGGCGGTGAACTGCGGCAGGTCGCCGACGATCATTTCCGCGGCGTTGACCAGCTCGACCGCGAGTTGTCCGTGCGTAACGACCACGACGCCAATCATGTCAGCCCGTCATTCAACCACGAAGACCGGCCCGCGACAACGGCCGACGGGAGCCGTCATGCGCGACCCACGTCGCGATGGCGCACCCGCACGCGGACGCCCGGTGTATCGCTCAAGGCCCGTTTGAGACGCTCGGCGATCATGACCGAGCGGTGGCGTCCGCCGGTACAGCCGATGGCGACCGTCAGGTAGCTCTTGCCTTCCGCGATGTAGTACGGCACGACGTACTGCAGGTAGGCGCCGAGCCGATCCATGAACTCGCGGGTGGAAGCGTCGCGTTCCATGAAGGCGACGACGGCCCGGTCGCGGCCCGTGCGGCGCCGCAAGCCGGGCACGAAGTGCGGGTTCGGAAGGCAGCGGACGTCGAAGGCCAGATCGGCGTCGACCGGCAGGCCGTACTTGTACCCGAAGCTGACGATCGTCATCACGAGCTTGGCTCGGCTGCGATCGCGCGACAGCGCCATGAAGAACTGGCGCAGCTCGTGAACGGTCATGTCCGACGTGTCGACGATCTCGTCGGCCAGCTCCCGGACGGGCCGCAGACGCGCGTGCTCGTCGCGAATCCCTTCGGTGACCGAGCGGTCCGGTGCGAGCGGATGGGGCCGCCGCGTTTCGCTGAAGCGCCTCACCAGCGCCTCGTGACTCGCCTCCAGGAAAATCAATACCGGGTTCAGCCGCGGCATCCGGCGCAGCCGCGCGAGCATCTTGGGCAGCGAGGACAGCAGGTTGCCTTCGCGCACGTCCACGACGATGGCGACCTTGTCGATGTCGCCGCCGGCCTTCAGCGAGAGCTTCGCCATCGTCGGAATCAGCGTGGTCGGCAGGTTGTCCACGCAGAAATACCCGAGATCCTCGAGCGCGCGGATCGCCTGCGACTTGCCGGATCCCGACAGGCCGGTGAGGATGATGAACGGCTGTCCCGATTTGCCGGCTCGAACCGGCTTGGCCGCCCCCGCCGGCTTGCCGGTCTTGCCCGCCGCGCGCGCGCGTTTACTCACTCGGCGTTCTCCTCGTCCTCGTCGCCGTCGTCTTCGCCCTTGCCCGTCCGGCCGAAGGGAGCGCCCTTGCGCAGCGCCTCTTCGAGACGGTCGGCGAGAGCCCGCGCCGCGTGGTGGCCCCGGGACCGCAACAGCTGATTGCGCGCAGCCACCTCGACCAGGATCGCCACGCTGCGACCGGGCGCCACCGGCATGCGGATGAGCGGCACCGGAAGGCCGAGTACCTCGAAGAACTCGTCGTCCAGGCCGAGCCGCTCGTACTCGCGGGCCGGATCCCAGCGTTCGAGCCGGACCACCAGTTCCACCCGCTTCGACGAGCGCGTGGACGCGATGCCGAACAGATCCTTGACGTTGATGACGCCGACGCCGCGCAGTTCCATGTGGTGGCGCGTCAGTTCGGGACACGTGCCGATGAGGACCGTTTCGGCCCGCCGGCGGATTTCCACCGTGTCGTCCGCGACGAGACGGTGGCCGCGCACGATCAGATCGAGCGCGCATTCGCTCTTGCCGATGCCGCTGTCGCCGACGATCAGCACGCCAAGGCCGAGGATGTCCATGAGCACCGCGTGCATCACCGTGCGCTCGGCCAGCGAATCTTCAAGGATGGAGGTCAGCTTGGCGATCGCCGTCGGCGTGGCCACCGGCGTCTGGAGCACGGGCAGGTCCGTCTGCTCGGCGACGAACGCGACCTCCGGCGGCGGCGTGAAGCCGCCCGTGATGAGGACGCAGGGAAAATCGACCGTGAGCGCGAGGCCGAGGGTGCGCAGCCGGGTCGCCGCGTCGAGGCTCTCGAGATACCGGATCTCGCTCTCGCCGAAAATCAGCACGCGGCCCGGCCGCAGATACTCCTGGAAACCGGCGAGCGCCAGCCCCGTCTTCTGGCTGTGCGGGTTGGTGATTCGTCGATCGAGGCCCGCGGCCCCGGCCAGCAGTTCGATGGAGAGGCCCAGGGCGTCGGGGCGGCTGTTGAGCAGGCCGCGAACGGTGACGCCAGGCGCTGCGGTCAACTAACTCTCCGTGAACACGACCATCAGTACAGCACTTTGCGCTGATTCGACGTCGAGATCTTCAGCTCCTCGCGGTACTTCGCGATGGTGCGCCGCGCCAGCACGAGCCCCTCGCGCTGCAGGATGCTCACGATCTTCGAGTCGCTCAGCGGCTTTCGCGGATCCTCGTTCTCGATGATCTTCCGGATGCGCTGCTTGATCGTGACCGACGAGACGCTCTCGCCGTACGAGCTGCTGATGCCGCTGTGGAAGAAGTACTTCATCTCGAACACGCCCTGCGGCGTGTGCATGTACTTGTTCGTCACGACGCGGCTGACGGTGGACTCGTGCATGCCGATGTCGTTGGCGACGTCGCGCAGCACCAGCGGCCGCAGGTGTTCGATGCCGTGGTCGAGGAAGTCGCGCTGGAAATTGATGATGCTGTTGGCGACCTTGTGGATCGTCTTCTGCCGCTGTTCGACCGACTTGATCAGCCACAGCGCGGAGCGGAACTTGTCCTTCACGTACGCGCGCGTCTCGTCGTTGTTGCCGGCCGCGCCCTTGTCGAGCAGCCGGCGGTACACCGGGCTGATGCGCATCTGCGGCAGCCCGTCTTCGTTCAGCACCGCGACGTACTGATCCTCGACCTTGATGACGTACACGTCGGGGATGACGTACTGGGATTGCGTCGGGTTGTAACGGCTGCCGGGCTTGGGATCGAGGTTGCGGATGATTTCGATGTGTTCTTTGAGGTCGTCGATGGTCAACCCGAGCTTGCGGGCGATTTCCGGAACCTGGTGGTTCTGCAGCAGCCGGAGGTGATCGGTGACCACCTTTTCCGTCGGCGTGCCCTCGAGACCAAGGTGCCGCAGCTGCAGCAGCAGGCACTCCTGGAGGTCGCGGGCCGCGACGCCGACCGGATCGAACCCCTGCACCAGCCGCAGCGCGCGCTCGACATCCGCGACGGGCCACGAGCCCATCTCGGCCAGCTCTTCGAACGACGCCACCAGATAACCGTCGTCATCGAGGTTGCCGATGATGGCCGACCCGATTTCCCGAATGAGCGGGTCGTCGGTCTGCATCGAGAGCTGCCACATCAGGTGATCGGACAGCGACGTGGCGGTCGACAGCGTGTTCTCGATCGGAGGAAGTTCCTTGACCTCCTGCGGAGCCCGCGGGCGGTAGCCGTCGTCGAGGTAGTCGCCGAAGAAGTATTCGTAGTCCTGGTCGTCCCAGGTGTCGGTCTTGTTTGCGGCTTCGGCCGGGTTCTGTTTCTCGGTCTCCTGCGCCGTCGATACCTCCGCCGGCTGAAGGTCCTCGGTCGGGACCTCCTCGAGCATCGGGTTCTCGACCATTTCCTGGTTGAGAAGGTCGGACAACTCGAGCGTCGACATCGGCAACAGCTTGATCGCCTGTTGCAACGATGGCGTCAGGATGAGCTTCTGAACGAGTTTTGTGTGAAGCCTCTGCTGGATGCCCATTGAGCCGTGTGCGGTCAGCTAAAGTGCCTGCTTATAACTAGTTAGTCCAGAGAACGCCTGCAACTCCGCGGACCCGAAATGGCCGCGGACCGGCGTCTGATGCAAATCCCACGCCTTATTTTAGTCCAACCGGAACTCGGTCCCCAGATAAATCCGACGAACTTCTTCATCGGCGGCCAGGCTGTCGGGAGTGCCGCTCTTGAAGATGACCCCGCCGTGGACGATATACGCCCGATCGGTGATGCGGAGCGTCTCGCGGACGTTGTGATCCGTGATGAGGACGCCGATGCCGCGAGTGCGCAGGTGGAAGATGATCTTCTGGATGTCGGTCACGGCAATGGGATCGATGCCGGCGAAGGGCTCGTCGAGCAGGATGAATTTCGGTGAAATCACGAGCGCCCGTGTAATTTCCGCCCGCCGCCGCTCGCCGCCCGACAGCGTATGGGCCGGCGACTGGGCCAGCGGCGTGAGGTTCAGTTCGGCCAGCAGTTCGCGCAGCCTGGCTCGCCTTGCTGCGCCGTCGATGTCCATCGTTTCCAGAATGGCAAGAATATTCTGCTCGACGGTCATCCCGCGGAAGATCGACGGCTCCTGCGGGAGGTAGCCGATCCCCTTGCGGGCCCGGATGTACATCGGATCGTCGGTGACGTCGAGACCGTCGAGGATGACACGCCCGGAATCGGGCGCGGCGAGGCCGACCGTCATGTAGAACGTGGTCGTCTTGCCTGCGCCGTTGGGGCCGAGCAGGCCGACGACCTCGCCCGACGCCACCTCGAGGCTGACGCCGCGGACGACGGTCCGGCCGCCATACGACTTGGTGAGATCCTGGGTCCGAAGAGTGGCCATCAGCGCCGCGCGAGTGAGATCACTGACACTTGTCGTTGCTGTTGCCGCTGGCGCCGCTGCCCTTTGTCTGCGTACGGGCGCGATCGTTGCCGTCGATTTGAATCGTATCGGTCGCCTTGTGGAAGGTCAACGTCCGGCCCTTCGTTTCGCGGCCGCACTGGTCCACGATGGCCACGGGCAGACCGGTGACGACGTAGATTTCGTCCGCGGACGTGTAGGTCAGGTGCGTGCCGGTGGTCTTCCTGCCCTGCTCGCGCAAGCGTCAGGCTGTTGCCGGCATCGTGCGCCTCGGCGCGCTCGAGCTCGCTGCCCGACTCCTTGAGATACGCCTCGAATTTCTCGGCGATCACGTCGCCTGACGGGCCATTCAGGTGAACGTCGCCCGTCCACGTGGCGCGGTGCGGCTCGTCCTCGTATTTGAATTCCTTCGACGTCCCCATGTTTCGGACGCGCTCTTTCTTCTTCTTGTCTTTGTCCTGCTGGTCGAGCATCGTCGTGGTGATCACGGAACCCGAGGCGGTGATGTCACCGGTCTTGCTGTCGATGCCGATCGTGTCGCCCTTGATGCTCGTATCGGACTGCCACAACTGAGCCGTTCCTTCGTAGGTCGCGCCGGATGTCGCGCCGTCGTAGCGAAGCGAGGCCGCGGTCACGTTCACGGGCTGGTTCTGCTTCAGCATCGAGGGTATTTTCGTTTCGGCCGGCTTGTCCGCTCCCTTATCGGATTTCTTCGGCGGCTGCAGGACGCTCTTGACGTTCCCCGTCGCGTGCATCGTCGGGCCGCCGAGCACGACCTCGATCCGCGTGGCGTCCACGGCGATCTGATCCGTGGCCACGTGCGGCACGGGGATGGCTGGCTCGCTGCCGGTCATGTCCAGCGCGCTGGTGTCGACGTTGTACTTGACGCTGGCCGCGGTGCCGAAGAACTTCGGGTCCGCGAAGCGGACGCCGCCCGAAAACGCGGCCTGGTCGAACGCGCTGAAGCCCTGCTTCAGCCCGACTTCGAGGCGCGCCGAGCGCGCGTCGCGGTCCACCGTCGCGCTCTTCTCGAGGAAGTCGACGTTGCCGGTGAACCGCGCCTTGGTCAGACCGCGGCCCGGCTCGCCGTCGGCGTCGAGCGAGGCCGCCTTGATCGTGCGCGCGACGGAACCGCGCTCTTCCGCCGGCAGCGTGAGCTGTACGTTGTCACGGCCGGTCAGCAGCGTCGGCGTCGTGCCGTCTGGCGCCAGCGTGATCTCGACTGTGCCGGCGCTGATCTGCCGCACAGGCTTCCGCGCTTCGCCGGCAATCTGAATCGACGCGTCGCCGGTCACGATCGCGTGCTCCAGGGCCTGGCCGTCGGCGGCGTAGTTCAGCGTCACGTCCTGGCCGTTCAGCCCCTTGAGGCCCCCGGCAGTCGCGGCGGTGCTGGCAATCGTCGCGCCGCCGTGGAGTTGAAGGGACTCCACGCGTTCTTCGTTCTGGCTGAGATGCGCGATGCCGTTGTCGGCGTTGATGACCTGGCCTTCGCGAACGATTTGCACCAGGCGCTCGAACCGCACGTTGTGCTCGCGCCTCGCGAAAATCGCGGCGCCGGCCCTGACCTCGGCCCCGCCGAGGCCGGCCTCGTCGGGCGCCATGTGCATGACGGCCTTGTCGAGAATCGTCAGGGTGTCCGTGTTCTTGTCGTACGTCATGCCCTGCCCGGAGCCCGACAGCCGTGCCGTGGAAGAACTCCACCGGCCCCGGCGCCCGGACCAGGCCGTCCCGGCTGTCGTACGACGCGCGGCCGGTGCGGGCCGTGAACCCGTCTTTCTCGACCAGCTTCACGTCGCCGCTCAGATTGACGACGGACTCGTCTTTGCCGACGTCGCCTTCCTTCCCGGTCACGACGAACGATCGGCCGTCGCCGCGATCTTCGGTCGACACCTTCACGCCAATCAGCTTCGTCGTCCCGTCCTGGTAGGTCAGCTGCCGCTCGTATTCGACGCGAACGTCCTCGTGGCCGCTCTTGAAACGCACCGAGGTTCCGCTCGTGCTTTCGACGACGGCGCGGGGATCGGTCCGGACGAGCGACGCGGTCGGCGCCGTTCCGCCACGGCGCTTGAACGTCACCCCGACGGCGACACACACGGCCACGGCCACGAACGCCATCACGATCCGTGCGGCTTTCTGCCAGCGCATCGTGATTACGCGGGTGCGCGCGGGGGCACAGGCAGGGAACCCGGGGAGGCGGCCGATCTCGCGTCCGACAGCGAGAGCTCCAGGTAGGTCGCCCCGTTGAACTCGTTCTGCTCGAGCGAGAAGGCGACGTCGAGGGCAGCCTTGTGATCGACCAGGTAGTCGTGGCGCTCGGCCGCGCGCCACGCGACCGCCCTGAAAATGCGTCCGTCCTGCTTCAGCGACATCTTGAGATGACGCTCTTTCAGCTTCCGCGGTCCGTCGACTATCTCCACGCCGCGCGCCGCGAACACGGGACGGGGATTGCCGGCGCCGAACGGCGCGAGCGCCGCGAGACCGGACGCGACGTCGCCGCTGATCCCGCGGAACAGCAGGTCGCCGTCGATCCGCAGGCGCGGCATGAGGTCCTCGGGGCCCAGCGTTTCGTCCGCGACCGCGTTGACCGACGCGCGCAGATCGCGAATGCGATCGGCGTCCATCGTCAGCCCGGCCGCCTGCTTGTGCCCGCCGAACTTCGTCAACAGGTGCGCCGAACGCTCCAGCGCGCCGAGCATGTCGAACCGCGAGATGCTGCGGCACGAGCCGTGTGCCACACCGCCGTCCACGGACAGCACGATGGCCGGGCGGTGGAACGCGTCGACCAGCTTGGAAGCGACGATCCCGATCACACCGCGGTGCCAGCCCTCCCCCGCGACGACGAGGACCGTCTGGGCACCGACATCGGGATCGGTCTGCACGATCTTCCTCGCTGCGGTGACGATCGCGGCTTCCTCTTCCCGCCGCCGGACGTTCTCCGTGTCCAGCTGCGTGGCCAGCGCTCGGGCTTCGTCCCCCAGCGCTTCGTCGCTCGCCAGCAGGAGGCGCGTGGCGATGTCGGGCGTGCTCATGCGCCCGGCGGCATTGACGCGCGGGGCCAGCATGAACGCGATGTGATAGCTGTCGATGGCCTTGCCCGACAGGCCGGACACGTCGAGCAGCGATCGCAGGCCGATCTTGTGCGGCCCCTTCGAGAGCAGCTCGAGGCCGATCTTGGCAATCACCCGGTTCTCGCCCACGAGAGGTACGACGTCGGCGAGCGTCCCAATGGCGGCGATCTTCACGAATCCCGGCAGCCAGCTGTCGTGCCCGGTCGCTCGGCAGAGCGCCTGCACGACCTTCAGCGCGACGCCGACGCCGGCAAGCCATTTGTCGGGGTATGTGCAGTCGCGCCGCTTGGGGTTGATGACCGCGAGCGCCAACGGCAGTTCGGCGTCCGGCTCGTGGTGGTCGGTGATGATGAGGTCGAGGCCGAGTTCGCGAGCCCTGAGGGCCGCCTCGGCGCCCCGGATGCCACAATCGACGGACACGACCAGGGAGACGCCTTCCGCGTGCAGCCGCTCCAGCGCCGCCGGCTGGAGGCCGTAGCCGTCGCGCATCCGCTCGGGGATGAAGTGCACCACGTCGCCGCCCAGCAACTCGAGCATGCGGCGGAGAATCACGGTGGAGGTAATGCCGTCGACGTCGTAATCACCGTGGATGGCGATGCGTTCCTTGCGCGCTACGGCGGCCAGGATGCGGTCGACCGCGACCTTCATGTCGGCCAGCGCCATCGGGTCGTGGAGATGCTCGAGCGTAGGCGTCAGGAACCGGGCCGCCAGTTCCGGATCGTCGAGCCCGCGCTGACACAGCAGGCGCGCCACGATCGGGGGAATGCCGATGGCCGCAGCCAGCCGCGCCGCCGCGCCCTCGTCGCAGCCCTGCGATTCCCAGCGCGGCGAAATGGTGCTCATCCTTCGTCCACGAAGTCGATGCCGAGGCGGCCCATGTTCCGGAACTTGCGGTAGCGCCGATCAAGTCGCGTGCGCGAGTCGAGCGCCCGCACCTCGCTCAGCACCTGCCACAGCACGCCGTCGACCAGGCGCGCCGCGGCATCGGGATCCGCGTGCGCGCCGCCAACCGGCTCCGGGATGATGCGATCGATAATTCCGGCCGTGAGGAGATCGGGCGCGGTCAGCTTCAACGCTTCCGCGGCGGCCATCTTCTTGTTCGCGTCGCGCCACAGGATTGCCGCGCACCCCTCGGGCGGAATGACGCTGTAGATCGCGTACTCCTGCATCATGACGGCGTCGCCGACCGCGATGCCGAGCGCCCCGCCGCTCCCGCCCTCGCCGCTGACGATCACGATCACCGGCGTGTCGAGCAGCATCATGTCGCGCAGGTTGACCGCGATCGCTTCGGCCACGCCGCGTTCTTCCGATTCGATGCCCGGGAACGCCGCGGGCGTGTCGACGAAGATGACCACCGGCCGGCTGAATTTCTCCGCGAGGCGCATCGCCCGCAGCGCCTTGCGGTAGCCCTCGGGCCTCGCGTAGCCGAAGTTGCGGTAGATCTTGTCCTTCGTGTCGCCGCCCTTGACGTGCCCCACGACCAGGATCGGCAGGCCCTTGTAGTCCGCGAAGCCGGTCATGATCGCGTGGTCGTCGGCGAAGCGACGGTCGCCGTGGATTTCGACAAACCCGGTGAAGAGCCGCTCGATGAAGCCGTCGAGGCCGGGGCGGTTCGGGTGCCGCGCGACCTGCACGCGCTGCCACGGCGTCAGCGAGGCGTAGACTTCCCCGCGCAGCGAATCGAGCCGGTGGCGCAGCGTGTCGATCGATCGCTGATGGGCGTCGGTGCGGGGCAGAACGGTGAGCGACTCGAGTTCTTTCAGGAGCTTCGCGATGGGTTCTTCGAAATCCAGCGTCTCAGCCATACGGTCCTGACGACCTCACTTGAGCGACACCGACCCGTGGCCGACGATCTCTTCGACCTCGGCGATCAGCGTCGAGGAGGGGCGGACCCGGATCTGGTGGGAGACGTCCGCGCGGACGCGAAGGGGCGTGGCTCCCGATGGTAGTTCGATCTCTAACGAGACGCGCCGATCGCCCCGATGCCGCGAAAAGACTGCGCCCAGGGCCTCGAACACCCCACGGTCCGCCGGCATCTTGACACGGATCGCGACCTCGCGGGTCAGCCGCTCACGCAGGCTGTCGAGCGGGAGGATTTCCGAGGCGAGCAGGCGCACCGACTCCTCGTCGCGTTCGAGCTTGCCGCGCACCAGGACGAGCGTGCCCGTTTCAATGAGGCCGGCGCTCCGCTGGAACGCCTCCGGAAACACGATGACTTCCACGCCGCCCTGGGCGTCCTCGAGCGTGAAGACCGCCATCGAATCGCCCTTGCGCGTCTTCAGCGGCCGGCACGCGGCGACGATGCCGCCGACGCTCGTATCCGGCTCGATGGGCTTGGGCCCGCCGGGCCCCCATCCGTCAGCGCGCGCGGTCGTCGGCGCTTCCGCCAGATCGCCTGTAGACCGGGCGCCAAACTGTTTCAGGTCGTCGCGGTAGCGATCGGCCGGATGGCCGCTCCAGTACAACCCCAGTGTTTCCTTTTCGAACGCGAGCTGCTCGCTCTCGCTCCACGGCGCCGCCTCGGGCAGCCGGCCATCGGCTGCCGGAGCGTCGCTCTCGTCTGCCCCGCCGAACAACTGGGCCTGCCCTTCGTTCCTGTCGCGCTGCAGCCGCGCGCCGTATTCGCACGCGACGTCCACCGCCGCCACCAGCCGCGGCCTCACCTCGCACGGATGTCCCGTGACGCCGCCGGCCAGAGAGTCGAGCGCGCCGGCTTTGGCCAGGCTCTCGAACACGCGCTTGTTGAACAGGCGGAGATCGAGATCCTCGCAGAGCGCCTGAAGCGACTTGATCGGGCCCTTCGCGCGGCGGACGGTCAGCAGCGACTCGATCGCGCCCTCGCCGACGTTCTTGATGGCCGTCAGGCCAAAACGGACGCCCGCGGGGGTCACCGTGAAGCGCAGCTCGCTCTCGTTGACGTCGGGCGGCAGGACGGGAATGGCCCTGTCCCGGCATTCACCGAGATACAGCGCGAGTTTGTCCGTGTTCTGGGCTTCGATCGTCAGCAGCGCGGCCGCAAAGTGCCACGGGTAGTTCGCCTTCAGGTACGCGGTCTGGTACGCGAGAAACGCGTACGCCGTCGAGTGCGACTTGTTGAAGCCGTACCCCGCGAAGTGCTCCATCAGGTCGAACAGGTGCGCGGCCTTTTTCTCGGGCGTCCCGAGCTTCTTCGATCCGTCCACGAACTTGCCGCGCATCTTGGCCATGACTTCGGCGTTCTTCTTGCCCATCGCCTTCCGGAGCAGGTCCGCCTCTCCGAGCGTGAACCCCGCGACGACGTTCGAGATGCGCATCACCTGTTCCTGATACGCGATGACGCCGTAGGTTTCCGCCAGAATCGGCTCGAGCTGCGGCAGCTCGTACTTGACCTCCGTCTTGCCCTGCTTCCGCGCGATGAAGTCGTCCACCATGCCGCTGCGCAGCGGGCCGGGGCGGTAGAGCGCGTTGAGCGCGATCAAGTCCTCGAGGCGCTGCGGCTTCGCCTTGCGCAGGATGTCCCGCATGCCGCTGCTCTCGAACTGAAAAATGCCGTAGGTCGCCCCGTCCTGAAATACCTGGTACGTCTTCGCATCGTCGAGGGGCACGCGGTCGATGTCGAGCGTTTCGCCCGTAGTCCGTTTGATCTCGGCGATCGCGTCGTAGATGAGCGTGAGCGTGCTCAGACCCAGGAAGTCCATCTTGAGGAGCCCGATACGCTCGATCTCCTTCATGGACCACTGCGTCGTGATTTCGTCGCGCGCCCCTTTGTAGAGCGGCGCGTACTCCGTGATCGCCTTGGGCGCGATGACCACGCCGGCCGCGTGCACCGACGCGTGGCGGGTCATGCCCTCGAGGCGCCTCGCGACGTTCAGCAGTTCCTTGACCTTCGGATCGTTTTGCTCGAGCTCCTTGAGCGCCGGACTTTCCTCGAGTGCCTTGTCCAGCGTCATGTCGAGGGCCGGCGGGATGAGCTTGGCCACCTTGTTGACGTCGGCGAACGGGATCTCCAGCACCCGGCCCACGTCCTTCACCGCGGCCTTGGCCTTCATGGTGCCGAAGGTGATGATCTGGGCGACGTTCTCGCGGCCGTACTTGCGCGTGACGTACTCGATGACCTCGCCGCGGCGGCGCTCGCAGAAGTCGATGTCGATATCCGGCAGCGACACACGCTCGGGGTTCAGGAAGCGCTCGAAGATCAAATCGAAGTCGATCGGGTCGACGTCGGTGATGCGCAGGCAGTAGGCGACCAGGCTTCCCGCAGCCGACCCGCGCCCGGGGCCGACCGGGATGTCCTGCTCGCGCGCGTAGCGGATGAAATCCCAGACGATCAGGAAGTACCCGGGTACTTCATCTTCTTGATCATCTCGATTTCGTACGCCAGGCGGCGCTCGTACTCGTCGATCGTGTGCCGCAGCGCTCCGGTGGACGCGAGGTGTTTCAGCCGGACCAGCCGCTCCGCGAATCCCTCGCGCGTCACGTGCTCGAAGTAGTCGTCCAGGGTAAACGGCGCGGGCACGTCGAAGTTGGGCAGGAAGTTCTCGCCCTCCCCCAGCTTGACGTTGCACCGCTCCGCGATCCGCACAGTGTTCGCCAGCGCATCGGGAAAATCCCTGAACGCCTCGGCCATCTCGTCGGCCGTCTTCAGGAAGAACTGCTTGGCGTCGTAGCGCAGGCGCTTGGGATCGCTGAACGCCTTGCCGGTTCCGATGCAGAGCAGCACGTCGTGCGGATGCGCGTCACCCGCGCGCAGGTAGTGGACGTCGTTGGTGCACACCATCGGCAGCTTCAGATCGCGCGCGATGGCGGGCATGCCGCCGTTGACCACGCGCTGCTCCTCGATGCCGTGCCACTGCATTTCCAGGAAGAAGTTGCCCGGGCCGAGGATGTCGCGATACGCGCCCGCGGCTTCGACGGCCTTGCGCTCCTGCTGGCGCGACAGGCCTTCGGCAACCTCGCCTTTGAGACAGCTGCTCAAGCCGATGAGGCCCTTCGCGTGCTGCGCGAGGAGTTCCTTGTCGATGCGCGGCTTGTAGTAGAAGCCCTCGGTGTACCCGGCCGAGACGAGCTTGATCAGGTTGTGGTAGCCCTCGGCGTTTTCCGCCAGCAGGACGAGATGATTGGCGGTCTCGCCGGGGCTGCCGTTCTTGTTCAGCCGGCTGCCCGGCGCCACGTACACCTCGCAGCCCAGAATCGGGTTGATGCCGCGCTGCCGCGCGTGGTCGTGGAAGATGACCGACGAGAACATGTTCCCGTGCTCGGTGACCGCCATCGCCGGCATCTTCAGCGCCACCGCCTGATCCAGCACTTCGTCGATGCGGCACGCGCCGTCGAGTAGTGAGAACTCGGTGTGCAGGTGAAGGTGGACGAAGTCGGTCACTTTTCCTGGTCCTTGGTTCCTGGTGCCTGGTCCATGGTCCGCCCTTCATCCATGGTCCGTCCTTCGTCCTTCGTTCCGGGTCCGGCGATCGTCATCCAGGACGGACCAGGGACTACGGACCCGGGACGGACCAAGAACCAGGAACCAGGGACCAAGGACGACCTCACTCCCACTCGATCGTTGACGGCGGCTTCGAGCTGATGTCGTACACGACGCGGTTGATGCCGCGCACTTCGTTGACGATGCGCGACGAGATCCGCGCGAGGAGTTCGTGTGGCAGCCGGGCCCAGTCGGCCGTCATGCCGTCGCGGCTCTCGACGGCCCGAATCGCCGCCGTGTACTCGTAGGTTCGCTCGTCGCCCATGACACCCACGCTCTGAATCGGCAGGAGCACGGCGAAGCTCTGCCAGACACGCGAATACCACCCGTCGCGCTTCACTTCCTCCGACACGATCGCGTCGGCGCGGCGCAGCAGGCTCAGGCGCGCCGGCGTCACCTCGCCCAGGATCCGCACGGCCAGTCCCGGGCCGGGAAACGGCTGCCGCATCACGAACTCGTCGTCGAGGTCCAGCTTCCGGCCCACCTCGCGGACTTCGTCCTTGAACAGTTCGCGCAGCGGCTCGACGAGCTTCATGCGCATGCGCTCCGGAAGGCCGCCGACGTTGTGATGGCTCTTGATCAACGAGGACTGCCCGACGATGGCCACCGACTCGATGACGTCGGGATACAGGGTGCCCTGCGCCAGGAAATCGACGGTTCCGAGCTTCGCCGCCTCTTCCTCGAAGACGTCGATGAACGTCGCGCCGATGATCTTGCGCTTCTGCTCCGGCTCGACGACACCCGTGAGGCGTTCCAGAAACTGCTGGGATGCGTCGGCGAACACAAGCGGCAGGTTCAGCCGCTCGAACCGCTTCCGGATCTGGGCGGCCTCGTCCAGCCGGAGCACGCCGTTGTCCACCAGGATGCATGTGAGGTTCCGGCCGATCGCGCGGTGAATGATGAGCGCCGCCACTGTCGAATCGACGCCGCCGCTCAGGCCGCACACGACGCGCCCGTCGCCGACCTGCGCCTTGACGCGCGCCGTCGCCTCCTCGACAAACGAGGCCATCGTCCAGTCGCCCGAGCATCCGCAGACACCGTACGCGAAGTTGCGAAGTATCTCCAGGCCGAATTCCGTGTGCACGACCTCGGGATGAAACAGCAGCGCGTGCAGCGCGCGCGTGTCGTCCATCATCGCCGCGACCGGCGCATTCGCGCTGGTCGCGACGACGGAAAACCCTTTCGGCGCGGCGGCGACGAAGTCGCCGTGGCTCGCCCAGACGCGGATCTCAGGCGGCACTCCCGCAAACAGCGGGGCGGGTCCGTTCACCGAGACCATTGCGTGGCCGAACTCGCGCTGGCGCGCGGGAGCGACCGTCCCGCCGAGGGTATCCGCCATCAGCTGCATGCCGTAACAGATCCCGAGCACGGGGATGCCGACGTCGAACACGGCGGCATCGCATTTCGGCGCGCCCGCGTCGGACACGCTCTTCGGCCCACCGGACAGGATGATTCCGGCCGGACGCTTCGCGCGAATCTTCTCGGCCGGCGCATCCGGCGGCCAGATCTCCGAGTACACCGAGAGCTCGCGAAGCCGCCGGGCGATGAGCTGTGTGTACTGAGACCCGAAGTCGAGAACGACGATTGTTTGGTGGCTCACCGAAACGACCCGCCTGGAGCTTATCGAAGGAGTGGAGCGATTAGCCGCTATTATAACGGGGTGGCGAGTCGTCTGACCACAATATGTTGTAGTGCACTTGCCCTCATCACGGCGTTGACGGGCGTCAGCTCAGCGCAGGCGCGGCGCGTCAAACAAACGTACGCGGCCGACGATCGCACGCCCCTGCCCCTCTTTCCATTGCAGACGCTCTGGACCCTCGCGCTCAACAGCAGCCTGACCGCGACGCCCGGCTTCGACGCGACGCGCGCCTATTTCCCGCTCGAAGGCGATCAACTCGCCGCGTACGAGCTCGCGACCGGCACGCGGCTCTGGCTGACGAAGATCCACACCACGTTCGAACCGGCGGCCGGCGACGACCTCGTGTTCGTGGTGAGGCCCGGCGGCCTGTCGGCGCTGCGCGCGGCCGACGGCACGTCCGCATGGGAACTGCCGCTGGCCGAGATGGTCGCGGTCCCGCCGGTCTGGGACAACGGCTGGCTGCTGGTCGCAACGATCAGCAACGACGTGCTCGCCTTCCGGGCTGCCGACGGCACCTTGTTGTGGCGCCGCAACGTCGGCGCGGTCGCCCACGCGCGGCCGGCACTTGCCGGCGAACACCTGTACCTGCCCGCGAGCGACTCCCGCGTGGTCGCCATGCGCATCGACACGGGCGAGCTCGTCTGGGAGCGCCGGCTCGGCGGCGCCGCGAACGAAATCCTCGTCAGCGGCGACCGTCTCTACCTCGGCTCGCAGGATCGCTTCTTCTACTGCTTGAACACCCGGGACGGCGCGGTCGAGTGGCGCTGGCAGACCGGAGGACCTGTCATCGGCCTCCCGGTCGTGGACGACCGGACGGCCTACTTCGTCTCACTCGACAACGTGCTCAGGGCCCTGAACAAGTCGAACGGCGTGCAGCGCTGGAAAATCCCGCTGCCGCTGCGCCCCGCGACCGGGCCGCTCCACGCGGCCGAATCGATCCTCGTCTCGGGACCTGCGCCGATGCTTCGGGCCTACCGGACCACCGACGGTAAAGCCGCTGGTGAGTTTGCTCTCGCCGGTGAACTCGCGGCGCCGCCGCACCTCTTCACGCCCGTGTCTCGTGCGTTTCCGGTGGTGATTGCCGTGGCGCGCGACATCGTGAAGGGCGTGACCGTTGTCGCGCTCAGCCACTCATTCGATCCGGCGATCGCGCCGCTTACGCCGCTGCCGGGCCTGGTCCCGATGACCCCGACGGCGCCGGCACCGGGCCAGCCGGGGCCGCTGCCACCGGGGCCATCGCGCCCACCGGGGAGTCGATGAGTCCGAGGCCGGGATCGCGGCGCTCGGCGCCGCGCGGCATCCGGCGGTAGAGCGTCAGATACGCGCCCGCTGCCGCGAGTCCGATGTACTCGAAGGCGAGCCCCCGCAGGATGAGCGCCACGAGTTGCAGCGGCACCACGGCGAGGCCCACGAGCGGCACGAACGCGATCAGGCCGACCCCGGACCACGCGAGCGCCGAGACGAGCGTCGCGCCGACGACCAGCGCGAGCACGATCAGGAACATGCGCGACAGCGCGGATGCTTCCACGCGCACGAATCGACCGACCGCGCGAAACGCATCGGAAAGACCGATGTTGTCGGCGGCCATCGCAATCTGAGTCAGCAGATAGACCAGGTTGACGAGGGTGATCCAGAGGATCAGCACCACGGTGGCGACCGCAGCGATCGCGGTCCATCCAATGACGCTTACCACGTCTTCGGCCGCGCGGTATCCGTACACGACACATGCGAGGTACACGGCGCCTGATGCGGCATACGCGAGCACCAGCACGAGGCCGAGCGCCCAGGTACGACCGGAACAGCCGCACGCAGCCGCTCATGAATCGCGGCACGTTGAACTGCGCGGCGCCGCGCAGGCTGTCGAACGTCACGGCTTCGCGCTCGATCGGACCGGCGGCGTCGTTCGCCGCGAGGAGCACGTCGAGCGTCCCCCCTTTGACCAGACACGTCAGCGCCGATCCCCCCGCCAGGGCGATCCCGAACGCGACCAGGAATGAACCAAGCGCGACCGGTTCGGCGGTCAGCGCGCGGGCGATGTTGGCGGCGATCTCCCGAAGATTGCCCTGCAGCAGGTCACCCAGGTCAGCGCCGACGGCGACGGCCACGAGGATCGCGGCGCCGAAGATCGGAACAGCCAGCAACACCTGGAACGTCGTCTCTGCGAAGAACTGGATCGCCACCGCCTGCCAGTTGGCAACGGCGAGCAGCGCGCCGCGTTTGAGAAGCAGCTTGAGGGTCACGTTCGGGGAATTCGCCGCACTCGGGCGATGTGCTTCAATTGTATGCTGAGCGGGCCTGAAGGTCCGCACGACACCTGAATGAAAAACGCGCTAGCCGGACGACTCATCGTCGGCGGACTGCTCGGCGCCGTCATCGCCGCCGCCGCCGGTCGAGCCCTCGAGCTCAGCCGGTTCGGATCGACCGACGACGAAGCGCTGGCTCGCGTCGAGACCGAATTCCGCAGCCAGTTCGACGGCAGCGCCGAGGCCCTCGGCGCAATGGCCGCCCGCGTGATCGCGTCTCGCACGGCGATTCAACTCGCGCAGCGCGACGCGGCAACGGCGACACAACTGTTCGATGTCCTCTCCCAGGTGTTGCCGGCCGACCAGGCCGGGCGTACGGGGATCACCGTCTACGACACGGCTGGCCGGCCGCTTGCGTGGGCCGGGCGGGTGCTCGATCTGGCAAAGGAACGTCTGGGCGGCCCGGCGGCGCTGTTTGTGGCGCCCGGCGCGCTCGGGCCACGGCTGGTCCGTGTCGAACCCGTGGCCGATCCCCGGCGTCCCGGAGGCCGGCAAGCGACCGTGGTGGTCGAACAGTCGTTATCGGGGCTTCAGCCGACGACCGGACTGGCTGCCGGCGCGGCGGTCGTCTCCACGTCGATTGTCCCCGTGTCGATCCGCACGGAGTTCGAAGGCCCCGGCCCGCCGGACGAAGGCGACGATGCGGCCAGGTTCCTGATTCCATCGCCAACGGGCGGGCTTCTAGTCGAGGCCCGCGTGTCCCGGGCGGCCCTGGCGGACGCGCGGGCGCGATGGCGCGCGCGAACGCTCGCCGCGAGCGCGCTCGTAATCGTCGTCGCCCTGCTGCTGTGCGCCGGGCCGCTGCTCGACGTGCGCCGCCGCGCGCGGACGGCTCGCGGGTTTCTCTCCGCAACCGGCGCGATCGCCCTCATCCTGATCGTCGCGCGCTCGTCACTGCTGTGGATCGTTTCGTCGGTGGCGGGCCCTCAACCGTTTGGCTCGTCAGCCTATGTGCTGCTGGGGGCCCTGACAGCCGCCGCCTTCGTCGGACTTGCCGCCGACTCGCTCGTCCGGCGGCGCTTCGCCCGTCCGCGTCCGCGGCTCTGGCTGCGCCGGAATCCGCAGGCGCATCGGCGACTGGCGCATTGCGGCGGTGTACGTCGTCGCCGGCGCCATCGCCGCGGCGGCCCTGGCCGGATACGAACGGTTCCTGCAGGAGGTCGTCGCCCGGACAAACATCGACGTCGTCCATTTCTCGCTGCATCCGTTCAGCGTGCGCGGGCTGTCGGTCGGTTTCGGTCTCGTGCTGCTGCACGCCGCCGTTCTCTGGGGCGTCGCGATGGTCGCCCACGCGCCGGGCGTGTTCTGGCGGCGCCCCCGGCGCTGGGACCTTCGGGCGACGGCGATATGCGGATGGCTCGCCGGCGCCGCTCTTGCCGTCATTGCGATTCACGCGTACGTCGAATCGATTCCGCTCGCTCCGTGGATCATCGCGCTCGCAGCGTGCGGCCTGTGTACCGCGGCGTTCGAACGGGTGTCGCGCCGCTCCCGGCGCAGTTCCCAGGCGGCGCGGCTCGTGGCGCTCTTCGCCGCGCTGGCCGTGCCGGCGCTCGCGATGTATCCGTCGCTCTTCTTTCTCGCGACGGCGGCGAAGGAACGGCTGATCGCATCCACGTACACGCCACAGGTGACCAGTCAGCGCAAGGATCTCCAGGATCGCCTCTATCAGGCACTCGAACAGATCGACGCGCTCCCCAATCTCGCCGACTACGTCTCGGGCCTGTCCCCCGCGACGCCCACGATCGACCGCGCGTTCGCGGTCTGGTCGAGAACCGCGCTTGCGACCTACCGTCTCACGTCCTCCGTCGAGCTGTACAACAGCCAGGGCGATCTGGTCAGCCGCTTCTCCCTGCTGCCCGAACCCACCACCCGCCGTCACGAGACGGCGAGCTGCAACTGGGAGGTCTTCGAGGAGGTGCTGCCCTTCGGCTCTCTGGAGCGTCACGTCCCGCAGGCCGGCCGCGGCATCTGCGACCACGGCGTCGTGCGCGGTGCGATCGTCGTGCGCACGATGCTCGATTACCGGGCGCTTCCGTTCTTCTCGTCCCAGAACCCGTATCTCGAGCCACTGCGGCCGGACAGCGGCACTGCCGCCGAGGGGCTGCAGGGCAACGACGTCGAATTCGTCGGCTACGGCTGGAGCCGCGCGCCCACGTACGTGTCGGGAACCGGCATCTGGCCGCTGCCTGACGAAGCGTTCGCGCGCGCCGTGGCGTCGCGCCAGGGATTCTGGACGACGCTGTCGCGCGATGACGAACGCTTCCGCGTCTACCTCGCGAGCGATCGCGGCGGCATCTACGCCCTCGGGTACCCGGCGCTGACCTGGTTCGGGCATCTCGTGAGCCTCGCGGAGCTCATCGTGCTGGCCGGCGCGTTGTACGTGGTGCTGGTCGCGGGCGCCGCGCTGTTCGCGCTGGTGGCCGCCATCCATCCGGCGAGCGGCCGCGAGCTGCTCCGCGAGTTCCGCTCCAGCTTCTACCGGAAGCTGTTCCTCGCGTACGTCGCGGGCGCGGTGGTGCCCGTTGCGATCCTCGCGTTTGCCGTGCGCACCTACTTCGCCGCGCAGGCTCGCGCCGGCGTCGAAGACGCCGCCGCCCGGACCGCGACGGTGGCACAGCGGCTCGTCGAAGACTACGCGACGCGTGCTCGGGCCGGCCGGGCCCACGTCGATTGACGATCAGATCATGGTGCTGGTCAGCCGCGCCATCGATCAGGATGTGAACCTGTTCGAGCGATCCAGCCTCGAAGCGACGAGCCAGCGCGATCTGTTCGCCTCGCGTCTGCTGTCGCCCCGGACGCCCAGCGCGGTGTACCGCCGCATCGTGCTCGAACGGCTGCCGACGTTCGTGAGCGTCGAACAGCTGGCCGACTCGACGTACATGGAGGCTGCCGCCCCGATCCGCGCCGGCGGACGCGAGGGAATCGTGACCGTGCCCCTGCCGCTCCGGAAGCTCGAGATCGAGCGGCAGATCGACGCACTCGATCGGCAGGTCATCTTCGGTGCGGTTCTCTTCAGCCTGCTCGGCGCCGGCATCGGCTACTGGATGGCCGAGCGAATCGCGGATCCCATCAACCGGCTGAGCCACGCGACGCGCCGTATCGCGCGGGGAGATCTGGACGCGCACCTCGCCGTGGCCTCAGCCGACGAGCTCGGCCGCCTCGTCGAGGATTTCAACCGGATGGCGGACGACCTCAAGCGGCAGCGCGCGGACCTCGAGCGCACGCAGCGCCTCGAGGCATGGGCGGACATGGCCCGGCAGGTCGCCCACGACATCAAGAACCCGCTGACGCCGATCCAGTTGTCCGCCGAGCACGCCCAGCGTGTCAACGTGGACCGAGGACGGCCCCTGTCGCCGGTGCTCGACGACTGCGTGCACGCAATTCTCACGCAGGTGTCGCTGCTGCGCCAGATCTCGTCCGAGTTCTCGAGCTTCGCGTCGTCTCCCACCGCACGGCCGGAGCCCACGGCGCTCGCGGCGATCATCGACGAAGTGGTTACGCCTTACCGCACAGGGCTCGAACGGGCGCATCGCCATCGACGTGTTTGTGCCAGACGATCTTCCGGAGGCGCAAATCGACCGCACGCTTTTCGCGCGCGCGATCACGAACGTGATTGAAAACGCCCTGCACGCCATGCCGGGCCGCGGCCGGCTCACGATCCGTGCCGAGGCGCGGCCGCCGGTGATTGCCGCTCGATCTCACCGACACCGGCGTCGGCATGGATCCCGACGCGCTCGCGCGGATGTTCGAGCCGTACTTCTCCACCAAAGCCACCGGCACAGGGCTCGGCCTGACCATCGCGAAGCGCAATATCGAATTGATAAATGGAACGATCAGCCTGAAGAGCACTCGGGGCGTGGGCACCACGGTGACGATCACGGTGCCCATCTCATCTGGTCATCTGGTCATTTAGTCATTTAGTCAGTTGGTCATTTGGGGCATTGCATTTGGTCATTGCTGCTCGATGACCAGCAATGACTAGATGACCAGATGATCAAATGACCAGATTCACGCCGCGGGAGGATGCGAGCGCAGCCGTGTGAACAGCATCCCGGCGAAGGGCGAGGCCAGGTACGCGTACGCCATCCCCACGAGAACGAAACGGGGATGGGTCGTGATGAGGACCAGCGCCGCCGCAATGACGATGAGGATGGTGTACGACCGCCGCACGTGCAGATCGATCGTCTTGAAGCTGCGAAAGCGAATCGTGCTCACCATCAGCAGCGCCGGCACGAGAACCATCGCGAGCGCGGGCAGCGCGGCGCGATAGTCGAGCAGGCCCCACGGGTACGCGTAGACGGTCGCCGCAGGAATCGCGGCAGCGGCCGGGCTCGGCATGCCGACGAAGTAGCGCTTGTCGCCGCCCGCCGCCGACTGGATGTTGAAGCGCGCCAGGCGCATCGCGGCCGCGGCGACAAACAGGAACCCCGCCGCCCAGCCGAGGCGTCCGAGGGAGTTCAATCCCCACGAGAAGGCGAGGATCGCTGGCGCGATGCCGAAGGAAATGATGTCGGCCAGCGAGTCGAACTCGACTCCAAATTCGCTGGTCGTGCCGGTCAGCCTCGCGATGCGGCCATCGAGCATGTCGAGGACGATAGCGAAGCCGATGAATGGCGCGGCGGTTTCGAACTCGCCGCGGGCCGCGTACACGACGCACGCGTAGCCGCAGAACATGTTGCCCATGGTCATCAGACTGGGCAGCAGGTACACGCCGCGCCTGACACGCTGGCGCGGCCGGTCCTCGGCTCGGCGGAAGAAGCGGACGCGTCCGCGTCCCTGGGGCTGTGTCAGCACTGCTACCTGGAGTGTAGCACCGCGATGACGGTTTCGCCCCCGCGCACCTTGTCGCCGACTTTCACGGTAATCGTCGCATTTGCCGGCACGAACACATCCATGCGCGATCCGAATTTCATGATGCCCAACCGATCGCCAGCCTTCACGCTGGCTCCTTCCTGGAGGCGGCACACGACGCGACGCGCGAGGATGCCGACGATCTGACGCGCCACGACGTGCTGTCCGTGATGGTCGATCCAGATTTCGCTGCGCTCGTTCACCGTGGCCGCTTCGCGTCGATATGCGGGCAGGAAGCGGCCCCGCGTCAGCAGCACGCGCGTCACGCGGCCCGACGCGGGCACGCGGTTCACGTGCACATCCATCGGCGACAGGAAGATGCTGACCTGGCGCCACGTCCGGACGAAACCCGGCGGTGCGGCCTCAGGCATGGCCTCGCCCGCGACGAGCACTTCCCCGTCGGCCGGAGACAGCACGTCGTTGTCGGATGCGGCGGCCGGCACGCGCCGTTCCGGATCGCGAAAGAAGAACGCGAAAAACAGCGCGAGCAGCACGAGGGGCGCGGCAGGCAGCCACCCGCCGACTGCGCCGGCCAGCACGGCCAGCGCCAGCGCGCCACTGATGAAGGGGAAACCCGCGGAATCGATGCGCAAGTTAAGGAAGGCGGCGCGCCGGCAGAAGCGTCGAAGCGCCTCAGCCGAGTGCGCCGCCGAATGTCAGTCGCCTCAGCTGACGTGCGGCTGGGAAGGGGCGTCTGATCGGCGCCGGCGAAGGTCTTCCATGCGATCTTTGAGCAGGAGCTTCCGCTTCTTGAGGGTGGCTTCTTCGAGTTGTTCGGGTTCGGAGAGGTAGTGCTTGGCGGTCAACTGGCTGAGGCGTTCATCGAGCTCGTGGTGCTTGGCGGCGAGATCGTGGTACTCCTCGTCCGTATGCTGTGACTGCTCATTCATGCCCGGCCTCCTTTATTCGCTTGAGGACGAAACGCTCGAATCGGACCGTGCGGCTGCATGATGACCGGAACGTAACACAAGGCCAGAGGCCTTGCAAGCTACGGCAATCCGTCACGCCACAACACGAGCGCGTCTTCCGGCGGATTACTGTAGTACAGACGCCGCACGCCGGCGATCGTGAACCCGAATTTCTCGTACAGCTTCTGGGCGGGCTCGTTCGAACGCCGGACTTCGAGCGTCGCGCGGTGCGCGCCGAGCCGTGCGCCGTCAGCGAGGACGCGACGCAGCAGGTCCGCGCCGATTCGGTTCCGGCGGTACGCGGGCAGCACGGCGAGATTGTTGATGTGCAGCTCCTCGAGCACGTGCCAGAAGGAACAGAAACCGATGGTCTCGCGCGCGGCGTTCCTCGCGAGGTAGAAGTAGGACACGCCGGTGTTCTTGAGCTCCGAGAGGTACATCTCGCGGGTCCACGGGCTCGAGAACGATGCCTGCTCGACCGCGAGGATCTCGTCGATTTCCGACGGGGACGACAGGGGCTCGATGATGCAGCTCGCCATTGGGCTCAACGTTGCGCGGACCGATCCGCGGTGCAGTTCCGCATCCGGCCTGCGGACGTACAGCGCCGTGACCGATTCCGGCGGTACCACCAGCCCTCTCGCCGCGCGCACGGCCGCCATGCAGCCGACTGCGCCCGCGATCGGTATCGGCGCGGACAGCCGCCTGGCATCCGAGGTTCCGACGGGCAGCACGCTCTCGTAGCGCACGGCGCCGTCGCCGGCGAAAATCGCAGACTGGACCGGATAGGCGGCCCATTCCTCCAGCGTGCGCGACGGATCGGCGACGGCCGGCCCCTGGAGCTCGACCAGCCGTTCGGGCGTGAACAGCGGCGCCTCGGCGACGCGGTAGAGCGCGGAGAACACCTCGCCGCGCTGCGCGTCGATCCAGCAGGCGACGAGCGCCCCGGCGCCGGCCGATCGGCTGGCCAGCTGCGCGTGCGCTTCGAGCGCCGAGACGGCGGCGATCGGCCGCCTGTGCACCAGCGCGAGCCCCTGCATCGTCGCAATGCCAATCCGCAGGCCCGTGAACGATCCGGGTCCGCTGGCGACGGCGAACACGTCCACCGAGGCAAACGGCGCGCCGAGTGCCGCGAGCTCGCCCGGCAGCCGCTCGCCGTGCGTGCGCGACGCGTCGCCTGCGTGCTCGCGCACGATCTGTCCGTCGTCGACGAGCGCCACGCTTCCAGCGCGCCCGGTGGTGTCCAGGGCCAGCACACGCATGCGATAGACTTTAAGCATATGTCAGCGTCGGCGACTCCGGCGATGCGGCAGTATCTGGACGCCAAGGAGCAGTACCGCGATTCGATCCTGCTGTTCCGCATGGGGGATTTCTACGAGACGTTCTATGAGGACGCGCTCGTGGCCTCGCGTGCCCTCGAGATCACGCTGACGTCGCGTTCGAAGGACGCCAACGGCGGGGGCATCCCGATGTGCGGCGTCCCCTACCACGCCGTAGACACGTACATCGCGCGCCTGGTGAAAAAGGGCTTCCGGGTCGCGATCTGCGATCAGGTCGAAGACGCCCGGAAGGCCAAGGGCCTCGTCAAGCGCGAGGTTGTCCGCGTCGTCTCGCCCGGCACGTTCACGGATGCCGGTTTCCTGGATGCGCGCGAGCCCGCGTTCCTGATGGCGATCGCACCAGAGCACGGGCCCGTCGCCCGCATCGCCAGGATCGGCGTCGCGCTGCTCGATCTGTCCACGGGCGAGTTCAGCGCGGCCGAGTACGAAGGCCCCGACGGCCTGCAGGCGCTGGCCGACGAAATCGCGGTGCTCAAGCCGCGGGAGCTCGTGGTGGCGTCGGGCGCCACCCTGCCCGCACCAATCGTGACAGACGGCATCCCGATCACCCGCATCGACGAATGGATGTTCGAGGCGGAATCAGCGCGCCGCTGCCTGCTGACGCAGCTGCGGGCCGGCGGCCTGGAAGGGTTCGGCCTCGATGGGCACCTGGCCGCGGTCTCGGCGGCCGGCGCGCTCGTCAACCATCTGCGGAGCACGCAGAAGGTCGACCTCGCGCACGTGCGCGCCCTCGCCTACCGCCCGCGTGCGGACGCGCTGCTCGTCGATCCGACCACGCTCGAGCATCTGGAGATCATCGAGGGGGCCGGACGGGGATCGGCAGGGCTCGCTGCTGGACGAGATCGATCGCACGGTGACCTCGATCGGCAGCCGCCTGCTACGCTCGTGGCTCCTCCGCCCACTCGTCACGCTCGAGCCGATCCGCGATCGGCTCGACGCCGTCGAAGAGCTCGCGTTTCTCACGACGGACCGCGGCAAGTTTCGCGACGCGATCAAGGGCGTGCAGGATCTCCAGCGGCTGCTGGCGCGGGCCGCGCTGGGCACCGCAGGCCCTCGCGATCTGGTGGGACTCCGGCAGTCGGTGGCGGTCATCCCCCGCGTCCGCGCGGTGTTGTCCGGCCTCCGGGCTCCGCTGGTCCAGTCGCTGCTCGCCGAGCTCGACGACCTCGCCGACATCCGGGACGACATCGAGCGGACCCTGGTCGATGAACCTCCCGCTCTGGCGCGCGAAGGCGGTTTCACGCGCGACGGCAGGGATCCGGAAATCGACGATTTGCGGCGGATCAGCCGCTCGGGCAAGCAGGTCATCGCGGAAATGGAAGAGCGGGAACGCGCGCGCACCGGGATTTCGTCCCTGAAAGTCCGGTTCAACCGCGTGTTCGGCTACTACATCGAGATCTCGAAGTCGAACCTGCACGCCGTGCCAACGGACTATCACCGCAAGCAGACCATCGCCGGCGGCGAGCGGTTCATCACCCCCGCCCTGAAGGAATATGAAGAGAAGGTGCTCGGCGCGGACGAGCGGATCGTCGAGCGCGAGCTCGAAGTCCTGGACGTTCTGCGGCGCAGCGTCGCCGCCGAAGCGCCACGGATTCAGGCGTCGGCGCGGGCGCTCGCCACGCTGGACGTCCTCTCCGCGCTGGCCGAGGTCGCGGCGGTCAACAACTACATCAAGCCGCACATCCATGACGGCGACGAGCTGACCGTGCTCGACGGCCGCCACCCGGTGGTCGAGCGGCGAGTCATGGCCGGCGGCGCGTTCGTGCCGAACGATGTCACGCTCGATGGCCGCGCCTGCCAGCTCGTGATCCTGACCGGTCCGAACATGGGCGGCAAGTCCACATATCTCAGGCAGGTGGCGCTGCTGTGCATCATGGCCCAGGCCGGATCGTTCGTGCCCGCCCGCGAAGCCAAGATCCCGCTCGTGGACCGCATCTTCGCGCGCGTCGGCGCGTCCGACAACATCGCCCGTGGGCAGTCCACGTTCATGGTCGAGATGCAGGAGACCGCGAGCATCCTGCACACGGCGACGTCGAAGAGCCTCGTGGTCCTCGACGAGATCGGCCGCGGCACCTCGACCTTCGATGGCCTGAGCATCGCGTGGGCCGTCGCCGAGCACCTGGCCACCAACCCCCGCATGCGGCCGAAGACGCTCTTTGCCACGCACTACCACGAGCTCACGGACCTCGCGGACGCCACGCCCGGCGTCGTCAATTTCCACGTGGCCGCGCGCGAGTGGAAAGACGACATCATCTTCCTGCGCAAGATCGTTCCAGGCCGCGCCGACCGCAGCTACGGCATCCAGGTCGCGCGGCTCGCGGGCCTGCCGGCGCCGGTGATCGATCGCGCGCGCGAGATCCTCGGCGCGCTCGAGCACGACGAGCTCGCACGCGGCGGGCGGCCGTCGATGACCGGTACGCCATCGGATCCCCAGCGGCAGCTCGGGCTGTTCCAGCCGCCGGCAACGGCCGACGATCGCCTGCGCGCCGCCCTCGACGCCGTGGACGTCGACCGCATCACACCGCTCGAAGCGCTGCGCCTGCTGGCTGACCTCAAGAAACAGGCATGACGGCCGGCGCGCCCTGCCCGCCGCGCCCTCACCGCCCGCCCTGCCCGGCCCGCCCGACTCGCGCGGCACTCCTGGCTGTCCTGACCGTCCTGATCGCTTCGGCGGCGTGCCTGCATCGCCCGGTCGTCAATCCGCACGTCCTCGTCGTCGCGGTCGCCAGCGCCCCGAACGACCTCGATCCGCGCGTCGCCGCGGACGATGTGTCGCAGAAGGCGGCGCAGCTGATCTACAACGGCCTGATGACGTTCGACGAGCAACTGCGCGCGGTTCCCGATCTCGCCGAGCGCCTCGACAACCCTGAGCCGACCACGTACGTGGTGACACTGCGCCGGGGCGTCCGCTTTCACGATGGTCACGAGCTGACGTCGGCTGACGTCGTGTACACGTTCCGCAGCCTCCTCGAGCCGGACTTCGTGACGCCGCACAAGGGCGCGTTTCAGCTGCTCCAGTCGATCGATGCGTCCGATCGCTACACGGTCGTCTTCAGGTTGAGGGAGCCGTTCGGTTCGTTCCCCGTCGCGCTGGTGCTGCCGCAAATCGTGCCCGCCGGCGCCAGCCGATCGCTGCGCGAGCACCCGGTCGGCACGGGGCCGTACCGGTTCGTCTGGTACGCGGTCGACGACCGGCTCGACCTGGCTGCGTACGACGGCTACTTCCGCGGACGCCCGCGGAATGACGGCATCGTGCTCAAGATCGTCCCCGACAACATCATGGCGGGCCTCGAGCTTCGCAAGGGGACGACCGACATCGTCGTCAACGACCTCCCGCCGGATATCATCGCGCAGCTCGAACGCGACGGCCGTCTCGCCACGACGCAGTCGCCGGGTGTCGACTACCAGTACATCGGTCTCAACCTCCGTGACGCCGTGCTGAAAGACGTGCGCGTCCGCCAGGCGATCGGCTACGCGATCGATCGCCGCGCGATCATCGAGTACCTGCGCCGCGGGATGGCGATTCCAGCGACGGGGATTCTGCCGCCGATCTCTTGGGCCTTCGATCCCGACGCGTTCTCGTTTTCATACGATCCATCCAGGGCCCGCGCGCTCCTCGACGAAGCCGGCTACCGCGATCCGGACGGCGCGGGTCCGTCACCAAGGCTGCACCTGACCCTCAAGATGTCGAGCAACGAATTCAACCGGCTGCAGGCCGCCGTGGTGCAGCAGAACCTGCGCGCCGTGGGCATCGACCTCGAGGTTCGCACGTACGAGTTCGCGACGTTGTTCGCCGACGTCGTGGCCGGCAACTTCCAGATGTACTTTCTTCAGTGGACCGGCGGCGCCGTCGCGGACCCCGACATCCTTCGCAGGGTGTTCCACTCGGATCAGACGCCGCCCGTCGGCTTCAACCGCGGCGGGTTCAGCGATCCCCGCGTCGATGGCCTGCTGGACGAAGCCACCATTTCGACCGATGACGCGCAGCGGCGCGTGCTCTACAACCGCGCACAGCGCCTCATCGCCGAGCAGGCGCCGTACATCAGCCTGTGGTGCAAAACCAACGTCATCGTCGCGCAGCGCGACCTCAGGGGCATTCGTCCGCTCCCCACCGTCGACTTCGCGTTTCTCAAGGACGTCGAGCGATAATAAGCGGGCCTCTCCGACCCGTTCGAGGACCGCATGAACCTGCCGTTTGACTACGAGCGAATCACTCCCGGGACGTTCGGCGGATCGACGGACGCCGATTTCGACAGCGCCCGGGTCGTGATCCTTCCCGTTCCGCTGGATCGCACCACCTCGTACGTGTCCGGCACGCGGACCGGTCCGCACGAAATCCTCGTCGCCTCGTCTCATATGGAGTTGTGGGACGAGGAAACCGCGACCGACATCCACGGCATCGGCATCTGCACGTTGCCGGAGTTGCAGCTGTCGTTTCCGTCGATGGACGAGGTGATGCGTGAGATCGAGCGTGTCGCGTCTGAACTCGTCACACGCGGCAAGTTCCCCGTCGTCCTTGGCGGCGAGCATTCGATCACGCCGCCGGTCGTCGCAGCGCTCGCGGCGCAACACAAGAACCTGTCCGTGTTGCAGATTGACGCGCACGCGGACCTCCGGGACTCGTTCATGGGCACGCGGCACAGTCACGGCTGCGCCATGCGCCGCACCCTCGAATATGCCCGCTGCACGCAAGTCGGCATTCGGAGCCTCTCCGCAGAGGAAGCGGCCGCAATCCCCTCCTTGGCGACGACGATCTTCTACGACTACAACATGCGCCGCGACGCGCAGTGGATGGACCGCGTGGTCGACTCGCTGTCCGACGATGTGTACATCACAATCGACTGTGACGGTTTCGATCCGGCGATCATGCCGGCGGTCGGCACGCCGGAGCCGGGCGGATTGAGCTGGTACGAGGGGCTGGGGCTGCTCCGGCGCGTGATCGAACGGCGGCGGGTCGTGGGGTGCGACATCGTCGAGTTGTGCCCGATGCCCGGCAACGTCGCGCCGAACTTTCTCTGCGCGCGCCTGCTCTACAAGATTCTGTCGTACCGGTTCAGTTAGGAGTCAGGCGGCTTTCGTCTTCTTCAACGCCTCGAGCTCGCGCTTCGCGTCGGCGTTGAACGGCGAATCGGGGAACTCCTCGATCAGCCTGTTGAACGTCTGCTGGGCGTCGCCGGCGCGGCCGGCGTCGCGGTACACACGACCGAGCTCCATGAGAATGCCGTCCACCGGCAACCCGCCGTCCTTGCGTTGGGCGAGTTCCTTATACGTCGTGATGGCCTGATCAAATTGCCCGCCGCGAGCGCGCGCCGCCGCCAGCCCCAGGCGCGCGGTTTGTCCGATGAGGCGGTTGCCGGCGCCATCGATCACGGCCTGATAGGCCTTGACAGCCTCGCTCGGATTACCCAGCACGACCTGCGTCGAGGCCTCCTGGTAACGGGCGAACAGCCCCGCGTCCGTGGTCGGATACGCGTCCGCAGCCGCCTTGAATTTCCCGAGCGCAGCCTGCGCCCGTTCGCGCTCCGTCGGGAACGTCAAACCGGTTCCGCCGGTGGCGGCCGCGGGCGGCCCGATCCGCGCTTCCTGGATGACCATGGCATCGGCGAGGAGCTTCTGCGCGCCCTGCTGCACGCGCTGGTGCCACACCCAGTAGCCGAGTGCGACCGCGCCGACGACCAGCACGGCGGCCACGATCCAGCCCACGTCGCGCTTCCGATCGGCGAACACCTCCTGCGCCTGGCGCGTCAAATGGCCCAGATCGTTCTGCTTCAACCGCTGTCGTTCGGCTCGTTTCATGGCTTCAACCCTTCATCATAACACTACGCGCGGCGGGGCGGTTTGGCTCCGCGCGTGGTGTTGATCTATTGTTCTTGTATCGCCTCAGTACAGATGCCTGCCACGTTGACCCGCATCCGGACGCTCGCCGCCATCGCGGCCGGCGTGTGCGCCTGGCTGACCTCGGGCGCGGCGTTGCCGGCACGTCCGCTCGCGGCGACGGGTCCACAACCAGTCACGTCGGTCCGGCCGTCGATTCCAGCGCTGCCGGCGTTCCGCCTCGGCACGGCAGCAGGGTTCCTGGGCTGGTCCACGGCGATCGGCGACTTCAACACCGACGGCACGCCCGACGCGGCCATCGCGGACAGAGTGCCGGAAGCGATCGATGGCGCGACGTACCGGATCGAGTTCTCGGTTTCCGGCCGTGAGACGGCCACCGTCGCATTCGCCTCCGAGCAGGATGCGCTCACCGTCCGCGTTTCCGACGTCGATCACGACAACGATCTGGACGTCGTCGTCACCGGTGCGCTGTCGCGCCAGGTGGTCGGCGTCTGGCTGAACGACGGACGCGGCGGGTTCAGCCCGTCGGACGCGCGGCCGTTCGCGTCGGAGCTGGGGCAGCCCCACTCGCTGGGCTCGGCCGATTCGTCCGACGAAGCGTCGCACGTCGGGCTCACACCCGACGATGCGATCGGCCTGCCACTGACCGGCCGCTGGACGCCGGCGGTTCCGCGCCGGTCGCCCGTCAGCATTCAACCCACGCGTCTCCAGCCGGCGATCCTCTCGTCAGCTCTCTCCTGTCGCGCGCCTCCCGCCATCGCCTCGTTCTCCGTTAATTCGTAGCGGCCGGTTTCAGCCGGCCGGATGACGTTCGCCTGAAGGCGGACGCTACGCCGTTGTGCGCGTTGTCGGGAGTAGTTCGCCTATGAAGATTCGTTCACCACTCATGTTCACAGCGGTTCTCGCCGCCGCGTGTGCGCCCCGGCTCGCCGCCCAGGAGCGGGTGCGCAGTCTGTCCGTCGACGGTGCCATCGCCGAAGCGGTCCAGAACAACCTGGCCCTGCTTGCCGAACGGGCCAACCTGTCGATTGCCGACGCTGCGTCGATCACTGCCCGGCTGCGGCCCAACCCTGTCCTGTCGGCCAGCGCGGAGAGCCTGGACTGGCTGGGCACCGGCTTCGACACGGTAAACGCCGCGGGGCCGCCACAGTACGCGGTCCGCGTGGACGTCCCATTCGAGCGCGGCGGCAAGCGCGACATTCGGATCGACGTCGCGGATCAGAAAAGACGCCTCGCGGAGGCGCAACTCGCCGAATCGGTCCGCCGCCTGAAGCTGGATGTCGCCATCGCCAGCATCGATGTCCTTGAGGCCAAGGCGAAGCTGGCGCTCGCCGAAGACAACCTGCGATCGCTCGACCGCCTCGTCCAGCTGAACGAACAGCGCCTGGCGAGCGGCGCGATTCCCCAGCTGGAGGTCACACGATCGCGTGTCGCGATGCTGCAATACCGCAGCGCTGTCAGGACGGCGCAGCTCGCGGTCAGCGAGGCGCGGCTGAAGCTGCTGCCGCTGCTCGGGAAGCAGCCAGACGACGTCCCCGTCGACATCGACGACCGGCTCGGTGTCACGCCCGCCGAGGCGCCCGCGCTGCCCGCGCTGCAGCAGGCTGCGCAGACCCGGCCCGACCTGCTCGCGCTCCGCACCGACCAGGCTCGGAGCGTGGCCGATCTGCGGCTCGAGCAGGCGCAGGGAAAGGTCGACTACACCGTCGGCGCCGAATACCGCCGCGAGCAGGGCGTCAACGGCAAGGGCAACATGGTCGGCTTCTTCATGAGCGTGCCGCTGCCCTTCTCCAACCGGAATCAGGGCGAAATCGCGCGAGCTGACGCCGAACGCGAGAAGGCCGCGCGTTCGGTACGTGCCGGAGAAACATCCGTCGCGGGCGAGGTGGCAGCGGCGTATCAGGAATTCGAATCGGCCCGGTCGCTCCTCGCCGACATCGAACACGACCTGCTCGCGCCCACACGGGAAGCGAGAAACAGCGTGGCGTACGTCTACCAGGCGGGCGCGACTTCCCTGCTCGACGTGCTCGACGCCCAGCGGGCGTTCAACGACACCATGGACACGTACTACTCCGCGCAGGCCGCCTACCGGCGGGCCCAGGCGCGCCTGTCTCTTACCGTCAACAAGGACGTCCTCCCATGATCATCAGAACCATCCTCGTGCTCTCCAGCGTCATCCTGCTGGCGGGCTGCGGCGCGGGCGCGCCCGCGGACGACGTGCCGGCTGCCGCCGCGCCCCCCGGCAGCGCCAACAACGCCCCGTCTGCGGTTCGCCTCAGCGGTCCGCAGCTCCAGCAAATCCACGTCGAAGTGGTCTCGGCGACGGCGCCCGACGACGCCATCCGGACCACGGGCGTCGTGGAGTTCAACGCCGATCGGATGGCGCGGATCCTGCCGCCCGTGTCCGGCCAGGTGCACGACCTGGCTATCAAGGTCGGGGATACCGTCGCGAAGGACGCGGTGTTGTTCGTCCTCAGCAGCCGCGAAGTCGCCGCGGCCGTCGCAGAGCACCGCGCCAGCCACAAAGACCTCGATCTCGCCGAGAAGACGTACGCGATGACGCAGGATCTGTTCGAGCACCAGGCCGCGTCGCGCATCGCTCAGCAGCAGGCCGAGAACGAGCTGGCCAAAGCCAAAGCGCGCGTCACGCAGACCGAAGAGGTGTTGCAGGTCCTCGGCCTCGACAGCCATCCCGACGACGAGGCCGGCCCCCTGCCAGCCCGCGTGCCGGTCCGCACGCCCATTGCGGGCACCGTGATCGAGCGCAGCGTCACCAGCGGCCAGTTCGTCGGGCCCGACAATCCTCCACTGGCGACGATTGCGGACCTCTCGAGCGTGTGGGTGCAGGCCGACGTGTTCGAGCGCGACGTACACAGCATCGCCGTCGGCCAGAAGGCCAACGTCACGACGACCGCGTATCCCGATGAGCACTTCATCGCGCGGGTCGCCCAGGTCGGCAGCGTGGTCGACGCGCAGACGCGGACGGCCAAGGTACGCATCCAGGTCGCCAACCGGGACGCGCGCCTGAAGCCCGGGATGTTCGCGGAGGTCAGCCTCTCGCTGCCGGAGACGGGCTCGGCCCTGACCGTCCCCATGAAGGCCGTGTTCGTGGAGAGCGGGAGGAGCTTCGTCTACGTCCAGGCGCGGGCCGATTCCCCGGAGTTCGTCCGCCGCGGCATCGAAACCGTCGCGGCAGGTTCCGAACGGCTTCGCGTCGTGTCGGGCCTCTCGGCCGGCGACCGCATCGCGAGTGAAGGCGTGCTCCTCCTCCGGCAACTCGAAGCCGACGCCCCACGGTCATGATTCGCCGCATTGTCTCCACGGCGCTCCATCAACCGCTGCTGATCGTGATGCTGCTGGTCCTCTTCGTGGCCGCGGGCATCGCGGCGTTCCGATCGCTGCCGGTCGAGGCCTTTCCCGACGTGACGGACGTGCAGGTCACCGTCATCACGTTGTTCCCGGGCCACGCGCCCGAGGAAGTCGAAAAGCAGGTGACCATGCCGCTCGAGATCGGGTTGAGCGGCCTGCCGAACGCGGTGCGGATGTTCTCGCACACGCAGTTCGGGCTTTCATACATCATCCTCACCTTCAACGACAACGCGACCGACTACTTCGCGCGCCAGCAGGCGCTCGAGCGGCTGCAGGCCCTCGATCTGCCGGACGGCGTGCACCCGGAGCTCGCACCGCTCTCCACTGCGATCGGCGAGATCTACCGGTACCGCATCCAGGGCAAAGGCATGACGCCGACTGACCTGCGAAGCACGCAGGACTGGGTCGTCAGCCGCAACCTGAAGCTGATTCCCGGCGTCGCCGACGTCGTCAGCTTCGGCGGGTTCATCAAGCGGTACGAAGTGACCGTCAACACCGCGCGGATGAAGGCCTACAACGTGTCGCTCCAACAGGTCTTCTCGGCGCTCGGCCGGGGGAATGCCAACGCCGGCGGCAGCTTCATCGAACAGGGCGAACAGCAGTATCTGATTCGCGGTATCGGGATGCTCCGCTCCGCCGACGACATCGGCACCGTGGTCGTAGCCGAACACGGCGGCACGCCGCTGCTGATCCGCGACATTGCCGTGGTGAAGATCGGCGCGATTCCGCGGCAGGGCCTGATTGGCCAGGACGGCGAGGACGAAATCGTGTCCGGCATCGTGCTCATGCGGAAAGGCGAGAATCCGTCCCAGGTGCTCGCCGCGGTCAAAGAACGCGTCGCGACCCTCAACGAGACGATCCTGCCGAAGGGCGTGAAGCTCGTGCCATTCTACGATCGCTCCCGCCTCATCGACACCACGCTCAGCACGGTGTTCCGGAACCTGCTCGAGGGCGCGCTCCTCGTGACGGTCGTGTTGTATCTCTTCCTGGGCAATCTCAGAGCGGCCGGGATCGTCGCCGTCATCATCCCGCTGTCGCTGCTGGCCACGTTCATCGGCCTGACGATCCGGGGGATTCCGGCGAACCTGCTGTCGCTCGGTGCGATGGACTTCGGCATCATCGTTGACGGGGCCGTCATCGTGCTCGAGAACGTCTACCGCCACCTGAACGAGCCGCATGACCATCCGCGCGTGCCGAAAGCCATCATCCTGGAAGCCGCCTCGGAAGTGGGCCGGCCCACCGTCTTCTCGATGCTGATCATCATCCTCGCGCACCTCCCGATCTTCGCGCTCCAGCGCCAGGAGGGGCGCATCTTCGCGCCGATGGCGTACACGGTCGTCTCGGCGCTGATTGGCTCGCTGCTCTTCTCGCTCACGCTCGTGCCGATGCTCTCTCTGTTTCTGCTCGGCAAGGGCGGCAGCGAAGAAGACAACCGTCTCGTGTCCTTCTGCAAACGCCTCTATCGCCCGATTCTCCGGGCCGCGCTGGCGCGCCGACGGGTCGTTCTCGCGGCTGCGGTCTGTCTGCTCGCGGGCAGCCTTGCGCTGGTGCCGCGGCTCGGCACCGAATTCCTGCCGGAACTGAACGAAGGCGACATCTGGATCAACATCATGCTGCCGCCGGGGATCTCCGTCAGCGAGACCTCCCGGCAGCTGGCCCGTGTGCGGGCGAAGATTCGCGCGTTCCCGGAAGTCGCGTCGGTGATTTCGAAGGCGGGACGGCCGGAGGACGGCACCGATCCGAAGATGATCAACATGGCGGAATTCCTGGTGGACGTGAAACCGCAGTCCGCCTGGCGGCACGGGATGTCCAAGCCGGATCTGATCGCGCAGATGAACACCGCGCTTGGGACGCTGCCCGGCATCGAGCCGAGCTTCTCGCAGCCGATCCGCGACAACGTCCTGGAGAGCATCTCGCAGATCGACGGACAGATCGTCGTCAAGATCTTCGGCGACGACATAGACGAGCTGCGGCGCCTGGCCAACGACGTGCTGCGGAACATCTCCAGTGTGCCGGGCGTCGCGCGGGCGTTCGTGGACCGCGGCGGGCAGGTCCCCCAGCTGCAGGTCGAAATCGATCGCGCGCGGGCGGCGCGCTACAGCCTGAACGTGACCGACGTCGAGGACGTGATCGAAACCGAGCTGGGCGGCAAGACCGCGACCACGCTCTGGGAAGGCGAACGTCAGTTCCCGGTGGTCGTCCGGCTCGACGAAGACGAGCGCCGGGATCCGTCGGCGATCCGGCACGTCCTCGTCGACACGCCGAGCGGCCTGCGCGTGCCCTTATCGGAGGTGGCCCACGTCTCGGTCGGCAGCGGCAGCATGAACATCGCGCGCGAATCGGGCACGCGCGTTGCGGCCATCGGCGTCTTTATCCAGGGACGCGACATGGGCGGCGTCGTCAGCGACATGCAACGGCGCGTGAAGGAGCACGTGGTCTTCCCGGCGGGCTACTTCGCCACATGGGGCGGCGAGTTCGAGAACCAGCAGCGGGCGATGGGCCGCCTCAGCCTCATCGTCCCCATCAGCGTGCTGCTGATTTTTGTCCTGCTGTTCAACGCCTTCGGGTCGGTCAAGCATGCGGCGCTGATCCTCGCGAACGTGCCGTTCGCGCTCGTGGGCGGCATCCTGGCCCTGTACGTGACGGGGATCCACCTGAGCGTCTCAGCCGCGATCGGGTTCATCGCGCTCTTCGGCCAGGCCGTGCTGAACGGCGTCGTGATGGTCAGCTACTTCAACCAGCTGCGGCGTTCGGGGACCGGCGCGTACCGGGCCGCGTTCGAGGGATCGGTCGTGCGGCTGCGGACCGTGCTGATGACGACGCTGCTGGCGATGCTCGGGCTGACGCCGATGGCCCTCTCACACGCGATCGGGTCGGAAGTGCAGCGGCCGCTCGCGGTCGTGATCATCGGCGGCCTGTTCTCGGCCGCCGCGCTGACGCTGATCGTCCTGCCGGCGCTGTACGTGATGTTCGAGCCCAGTCACGAACATGGCGACCCACTCGTGTAGCGACCCAATGCCGTAGCCGCCGGCTTCAGCCGGCCGGCAAACGTCCGCCTGAAGGCGGACGCTACGACTAGGACGCGCGCTTCCAGGTGGCCCGCGTGGCTTCCTTGCCGTTCTCGTGCCGCGTCGTGAGCGTCAGCACGCCATTCGCCGCCACGCTGTAATAGCGCGTGTGTTCAAGCGCCAGCGGATTCGCGCGCAGAGCCGCGAGGTCCGCGTCGAGCGCGCGGGCGTTCGCGTCCGGGGGCATGTAGGTGACCGTTTTCCGCTGCGGATCGATCGTCACGCGGCCCGATGCGGAGACGACGGGATTCGGCGACTTGACGCCGATTCCCTCCAGCGCCGCGCGGCCCGCTTCGGCGATCCGGTACTGAATGCTCAAGTTGCCGAACTCGTCAAGGTTGAGATCGCCGGACGCCTGCGGCGTGGCCCGCTTGCCGTCCGGAGCAGTGACGGACAGCACGAGCAGCGTCCACTTGCCTTCGAGCGCTTTCCGGGCGGTCGCGGTGGTGTTCGCGCTCCCCTGAGCCACGGGCGTCGTCGCGCAGCCGAGAGCGGTGAGGCCGGCTCCGAGCGCCAGCACACTAATCGTCAGCGCGCGTTTCATCGTCATCGTGATTTCGTCCAGGGTGTTCATATCGTTCATGTTGTCCTCAGGGCTTTGGAATCGAGTACTGCGCCATGACGGCCGTTACGTTGTCCCGCCCGCCGGCCTCGAGCGCCAGGTCGATCAGCGCCTGACACTGCTCGTCAAGGTTGCGATACGGCGTGAGGATCTCGGCGATCTGGTCGTCGTCCACCTGATCGGTCAGTCCGTCCGTGCAGATGAGGACGCGATCGCCGTCCCACAGCCGGAAGTGCTCCACCTGGATCCTCGGTCCGCCCATGCGTCCGCCGATCGTCTCGGTGAGAATGTGCCGGAGATCTTCCGTGGCGCGCTCCACCGACGCAGGGCCGGTGTTCTCGCTCATGTGCTGCGCCACTGTCTGATCGCTCGACATCTGCGTGAGATGGCCGTCGCGGAACAGATACGCCCGAGAGTTGCCCACGTGGGTGAGGAACAGCTCGTCGCCCGCGCTGTAAGCGGCTGTGAGCGTGGTCGCCATGTTGGAGAGCTCTGGATGCGCGCGGGCGCGTTGGATCACCGCCGCGTTGAGGCGGCCGTATGCGGTTTCGTACTGATCGATGATGTCGGCCGCCGTGCGCGCGTCCACGCGCACGTTCCAGTGTCCGAGTTGCACGGCGAGGTGGGCGAACGTGCTCAGCGCGAGACGGCTGGCCACGGCGCCGCTGCCGGCTTCCCCGAGACCGTCGGCCACCAGCATCACGTAGCCGGACTCGTTGAAGGCCTCCGGCAGATCCGCCTTTGTGAGGCTCGACAGGAGGGTTTCCTGCAAGCGGCTCAACCGGATGACGAGGTAATGATCAGTGTTGAGGGGCCGTACCTTCCCGCGGTGCGTCCGGCCGGCGACCTCCACTTTGACCAGGGCGGACAGCGGGCGGAATTGATCCGCATTCAGAATTGGCGAGAGCGCGCGACGCCGCGCCCCGCCGTCGTCATCTCCCTCGGCCATGGGTCACCTGTGCGATCGGGGGTCCGTTTGAAATCCGCAGCCTAAGCCGACGGCCCCAGCAGTATATATGGTGCGCCCGACGGAGTTCTTCACGGTTGCACTACCCCCGATCATAGCTTTTGAAGCGGCTTCGGCACCGAGGTGATCCACCCGCACCGCGAGCAGCGGAAGTAGACGAAATATTCAACGCGAAGAGCGACGATTGTCGGCTCGTGACACTTCTCGCAGGGGGGCGCGATAAGCCGGTTGTCGCTGCGGCGCTCGGGTCGGGGCGGGTCCGGCAAGGCCAAAAACTTAGCACGGCCGTGGGCGAAGGCGAAGCCCCTCACCCGTGAATCAGTGAACGCTGGGTCGTTGACCCTAGTGCAGCTGAAATGGCGGCGCGTCGGGCCGGAGCCAGGCCCACGCCCGGCCGAGGGTCATGAACACCTTGACCTCGAACGGCAGGCCTCGCGACTGGACCAGGTGCTCGAACACCCGCGCGACGACGAAGGTGATCGGCTTGGACGTGACCATGGCCAACCGCCGTGGACCGTGGGCCGGCATCTCCTGCTTGAGCATCGCGATCAGCTCCCGCAATTCGCGGACCTTTGGCGTCGTCTTCACGTCAGCAAGGTCGATGAGCGCGTCGGTGCAGGACTCGTACTTCGGATCGCGCAGCCACGCCAGCATTGCGGCCATCCGCTCGCGTTGCGTGATGACGCCCTGGCCACGGATGTACAACAGGCCGATGTCAGCGTAGATGTCGTATCCGAGCGACATCTACTTAGGATAAATCAGGAGGGGTGACGTTCGCCGGAATTGCGGCATACAACGCCCAGCGCTTCGCCGTGGTCGAACACGTGCGTCCGAAACGCCGCTACTTCCCACCGCATTGCGGAGGAGTGCCCGCGTCCGGGCGCGCCCAGCTCCAACTGTCGTCCGTACAGGCGAATCTGCGTGACGTCCACGATTTTCGGGTCCGGATCGTCTTTGAAAGAGGGATAACTGGCACGGATCCGAGCCGGGTCGCGTGCCGGATTCCCCGTGACCACGACGTTCGCTCCCGCCGCCAGCGCGCCCTGCGCGGCGCTGAGGCCGCCGTTGCGTGTCACTCCTTCCAACGAGGTCCACTCCGCGTGATACGTCGTACCGTCGCCCATTTTGAGATCGAGCCAGACGTGCGGGTTCTTCCATAGAACGTTTTCGACTTGCCCCCGGATCGTGACGCTATTGCACTGATCGTAGAAGAGGGGATGGCTGTGATGGGCGGATACCGACAGCGCTGGCGCAATGAGCAGCAGTCCCGCGTACCCGACGCCGATGTGAGTTGTCATTGTCACGCCTCCACCCTCGCTAGTTTTCGATCGGAGAATATGCGCTCTCGACCAGCCTGAACAATCCCGGCTCTATCGAGATCGGGGTAATGCTCCTCGGAAGAATCAGGTTAGATGGTGGAAGGATTATGACTCGTCCGCATCCGTTTGGTGCGCCCGGCCAGAATTGAACGGTGGTCCCGCATCTCACCCGTATGGTTCAGTCGGAGGGTCGGAGATAGTCTGCCCTGCACTCCGGTAACGCAGTAGACTCGCAGTCGCCGATTTCCTCCGAGTCCATTCGGTCAGCGAAACGACCGTTCTCCCAGGAAAACTTCAGGAGGTCAGTTATGCGACGAATCCTCGCGCCGACGATTCTCGTCTTCGTTCTGGGCATCGTGCCTACGGCTCAGGCTGATGACCACAAGGACTGCTCCGTCGCTAGCCTACAGGGCAGCTTCGGCTTCACCAGCGCAGGGACTCTCCTCGCGCTCCCAGTCCCTTCGGCCGGTGCTTTCGGCGAGATCGGGCGGCAGACCTTCGACGGACACGGCAATACCGAAGGCACCGCGACTGGTGTCACAAACGGCGTCATCCACCACTTCACCTTTCAAGGCACCTATGTGGTACTTCCGGACTGCACGGGCTCGATGACACTCCTCGTCGCTCCCATTGGGGCCACGGTCCCCTTGGACTTCGTCATTGACGATGACGGAGCGGAGGTTCGAGCCATCACTACGGGAAATATCACTGGAAACACTGAGACCCGTGAGTACCGGAAGCAGTTCTCGAAAGGTAAGGATAAGTAGAGGATCTGACCGATCCGGTGAAGCTTAAGGTCTTGCGAGCGTACTTCCGGGGCCTTAAGCTCTTCGCCTTGCCAGCCTCGAGCAGCCGTCGCGCTTCTCGGTCATCGCACCGCCCGTATCAATCTCGTATCAACTGGAATGAAGGAATGTGGTGCGCCCGGCCAGAATTGAACTGGCGGCCCCCCGCTTAGGAGGCGGGTGCTCTATCCGCTGAGCTACGGGCGCACACTGCGGAGTGACTCTCTAGTTTACTGTGACATTGTGGGAGTGGCCGTTCACGCCCGGATGCCTCGAGACATTCGGGCGTGGAAGGCGGCGGAGCAAAGTCGGGCGGTGATCAGGACGTGCCGTCGACGGAACTGACGGCCATCGACCGCTGTCCCCGCATCAGAAGTCCACGGTGGCGTTGAAGCGCACGTAGCGCGGGTTCAGGATGGCGTTCGGACGCAGCCAGGTGGAGCCGTCGGTGCCGAAGTTCTGGTTGAACGAGGTGCCGGTGTTGGCGTTGAAGAGGTTGTACAAGTCGACGCCCACGTTGGTGCGCGTGCGGCCGATCTTGATGATTTTCGTAAAGCGCATGTCCACCGTGTTGAGCCGGTCCGGATAGACTTGACCCGGCTTTGCCAGGTCGAGCGCCACGGTCGTCGCGCCGCCGGCGATCGGCCGGCCGAGCGCCGCCTGAATCGCCGCGTTCGTCTGGAAGAACGTCGCGTTCATCGCCAGGCCGTTCGACGCAGGATCGTTGGTGGCCGTGACGTTGGGCTGCGACCGGAAGATTCCGCTGACCTGCACGTCGATCTTCGGGACGGTATAGCTGGCCAGACCGCGCCAGGCCCACAGCCACGGCTCCTCGACGCGGCACGCCGACGCCTGTGCGATCGGAGACGTCGGCGCACTGAGCAGCATGCCAACGGTCGAGTACACCTCGGGCACCGCCTTCGCGACGTCGCAGAGATCGCGAACGCCAGCCCCCACGGTGAAGCCGCCCTGCACCGTGACGCCGTTGTTCGTCCTGGCGTTCACGTTCAGTTCCAGGCCCTGCCAGTACGCCACCATGTCGCCGTAATTGTTGGCGAGCGTCAGGTAGTTGTCGACCGCGCCGAACGCGGTCCGATTGTTCCTCAGGTAATACGACGCCGGCTGTCCGCTGTCGGGAAGCCGCGGGTCCGAGGGCGGGGTGAACGTGTAGATATCGAAGTCCTGGGGGCCGATGGCACGGTTGTCGGTCACCGTGAAGTTCCCCCACCAGCGCCGGCTGAAGCCGATCTCGGCCGACACGCGCGGCAGGATCTTCTGCTGGACCGACGCGCTGAACTGCCAGTCGTACGGACGGACGCCCCAGCCGCTGAGCAGCGCGGGATCGGTCTGCGTCGCCGTGCCCGCCGCGGACCCGGTCTGCCGGAACGTGAAGAAGTTCTGATTGTCGAGGGCGCCGCAGAAGTCGCCGCCCTTGGCCCGATTGTCCTGGCCCAGCGGGTTCTGCAGATCGCAGTCCGGAGTGAAATTGCCGTTGGCGTCCGTCCATGAGCGGTTGGCCGTCTGCGCGAAGGTCGACGCCGGGTTGGTGCCGATATACACGCCGTCGTTGGCGGCATACTGCCAGTACTTGGCCAGGTTCACCTTGACGGCCGTGTTGCCGTTGCCGAAGACGTCATACGCCATCCCCATGCGCGGCGCGATGTCGTTATAGCCGTTCACACCATTCGCAGCCGGCAACGTCCTCGGCGGCCCGCCGTACACGCTGTCGGTCAGCAGACCGTTCAACCCTTCGGGGAAGAAGCTCCGCGCATTCTCGTAGCGCAGCGCGCCCTGCACCGTCAGACGGTTGTGCGTCCACTGATCCTGCACGTAGAAGGCGTCGTACCTGGTGCGGTTGGCCTGCTGCCATTTCGTGATGCGCTGCGTGATCAGGTCGGGCACGCCCGCGTTGAAGCGGTACTGAAGCCCGTGCGTCGCGAAGTCGCCGAAGATGTCGGTCACTTCGTAGGCGGCGGCGTAGCCGACCTTCATGCTGTGCGCGCCGGTCACGTACGAGAGCGACGCGCGCCACACGTTGTGCGTCTGGTGGTTGTTACTCAGCCCGGCGTAGCCGTGGTACACCATGTTGGGCACCGGCACGCCGCCGGCCAGGCTCCGCTCCTGCACCGGGACGAACGGCAGCTCGTTCAGCGCGCCGGCCGGCGACGTCGGGTTCCAGTTGCTCAGGAACTGCGACGCGGCCGCTTCGAGCAACAGCTTGTTGGTGAGCGGCGCCGAGTAGGAGAACTGCATGATGTGCTCGGCGCCCTTCTGCGACTGGCTCGCCTCCGGCGACCATGTGCCGAACCCGTACACGGCGATCCAGTCGTCGCCGCGGTCGCGGCACTGATCGGCGTCCTTCGCGTACGAGCTGCCGTTGCACGTGTACTGGTAGTCGAAGTAGCCGCTGATCTTGTTCCGCTCCGATAACTGCGCGGTCACCCGCGTCCCGGCGACTTTCCGGCTGCCCGCGGACCGCGAATGGATGCTCGGATCGACGACGTAGTTCCACTTGGTCGGGTCGCCGGCATTCAGGTTGCCGAAGCGCCCGGCGAGGTTGGTGTACTCGCCCAGCGTTCGCGTGACCGCGTAGAACCACACTTTGTCCCGCATGATCGGGCCGCCGATCGAGAAGCTGGCGTCCCAGTTCTTGATGATCTCGGTCGGCGCCGGAATGCCGTACGACTTCAGCGTATCGTCGACGTTGTTGCCGTCCGACCATTTCCCGGCCAGACTGCCGAAGCCAGTCCCGCGGAACACATTCCCGCCCGTCTTGGGCACGATGTTGAACTGCGGGCCGCCCCGGTCGGCTTCGCCGAGCCCCCCGGCCACGGTGAGCTGCACTTCCTGGGCATTGGTGGTGTCGTAGCCGTAGCCCGCCACGCCGCCGCCGTTGAACGCCGAGCCGACGTTCATCCCGTCGATCTGGATCGTGCCTTCGTTGCTGCGGCCACCGCGCGACGTGAAGAAGATCATCCCCGGGTTGACGCCGCCGTTCTGATTGGCATTGGACTGGATGCCGGAGGAGGTCGCCAGCAGATTTCCGTATCCGCGCGATGCCGGCAGCGCCTCGAGGACCTGGGCGCTGAGCACCTGCTGCACGCGCGTGCTGTTCTGCACGTCCACCACCGGCGTCTCACCCGAGACGGTGATCGATTCCGCCACGCCGCCGACGCGCATGTCGGCATTGAGCGTGATCGTCACACCGGTCGTCACCTGGACCGCCTCGCGCTCGACCTTGGCGAAGCCGGGCAGCGAGTAGGTGATCTTGTAGGTGCCGGGCGTCAGATTCTCGATGCGGTACTGGCCCGCGCCGTCGCTGACCGCGGTTCGGATCTTCTCGATCAGAGCCGGACTGGCCGCTTCGATCGTCACACCGGGCAGTACCGCTCCAGATGGATCGCGAACCACCCCGGCGATCGACTGGGCGGCGGCGAGCGACGGGAACATGACGGCGAGAAGAATCGCGAGGAGTAACAGCCGGCTTGCCGCTTTTGCACCAGCGTGGATTCGAAGCATTCACCCCTCCTTCGAATGCGGATGGAAGCGAGGTCTCCTGTGATCGAAGCATCCTAAGGTGGGATGGGGAAAAGTCAACGACTATCTCATCCGAGTACACCGGGATGCCCCCGGTGTCCAGTCCGGCTGCACGCCCGCTCGGACTCTCCACTTACTTCAGCGATTCCCCACCGTCTCCGCGGGCAGGCGTCGCCGGAAGCGCCGCGGTTGCCGTGGTCGCCAGCGTCTGGAGCGCCTTGGCGACCCGCGTGTATTCCTCGTACCGGCGCTGGTAGAGCGCCAGCTTCTCGCGTTCGAGCGCTTCGGCCCGGGCGCGCCCGACCGCCGCATCCCCGCCCGCGGCGAGCTCCTCCTGGAGGACGGCGGCTTTCAGCTTGTAGTCCGCGTCGTGCGTCCGCTCCCAGGAGAGCCAGTCAGACGTCCACCTCGCGTGCGCGGCCGTCATCATCTCGCGGCCGAACGGAAATGCGCCGCCCGAGGCACGATCGATCGCCGCCGATTCGAGCGGGTACAGCTGGCGGACGGCGCGCGCGAGCGGTTGCCACACCAGCAGCGCGCGCGGGTCGTCCTGCACGGCGGTCAGCGCCGGCGCAAACAGCTGGACAATGGCGAGCCCCCGGCTATGCGCGGCCTGTTCGCGGTCCGCGCGCATCTCGCGCACGATCTGCGCGGCGCCGATCAGCACGGCAGCGACGACGATTGCCGCAGATACGAGGAGAATCAAACTGGTGCCGTCGGTCCTGAAGGACGGTGTGGAGAGTCTGGCCGGTCAGGCGCTGACGTCCGTTCAGCGCCACCAGTTCGATGAGAAACGCCAGGGCGTGCACGTGGCCGCCCAGCTGGGTGACGAGGTCCAGCGTGGCCTTCGCCGTGCCGCCGGTCGCCAGCAGGTCGTCCACGATCAGCACGCGCTGGCCCTTTCGCACCGCATCGGCGTGCATATGGAGAGTGTCGGTGCCGTACTCGAGCGAGTAGCTCGCATTGATCGTCGTGGAGGGCAGCTTGCCGGCCTTTCGTACAGGGGCGAAGCCGGAGCCGAGCCGATCGGCGACGGCGGCCCCGAAGATGAACCCGCGGCTCTCGATGCCGACGACGAGGTCGATGTTCTTCCCGCGGAACGGACCGGCCATGCAGTCCACCGCGGCCCCGAATCCTTCGGCGTCCTGGAGCAGCGTCGTGATGTCGTAGAAAAGGATCCCGGCCTTGGGAAAATCCTGAACGTGTCGAATCTTCTTCTTCAGCAGATCAGTCATGTATTCTGAAATCCTGTTCGCGCAGACCGACCGGGATCGTCTGCATCTTCACCTCGTCCACACGGGCGCCGGGCGGGCCCTCCCGGACGACGAGCTCGAACCGCGCCACCGCGTCGGCATCACCCTCGCAGACGGCTTCAACGCTCCCGTCGGACAGATTGCGGACCGAACCCGTGAGGCCTTCGCGGCGGCCGGCGGCTTTCACGAAAAAGCGGAAGCCGACGCCCTGCACGCGCCCGCTGATGAGAAATCGCCGTGCCACGCGCATGGCGCCCACGGCCCGCGATCATAGCACTCGGGTCGTGGGGGGCTTGGGGCTTGGGCTTTGGGGCTTGGGACTTGGGCCCTGGTTCTTGGTCCGTCCGTGGTCCGTGGGTCTCAGGACCAAGAACCAAATCCAAGGCCCAAGGACTACATGCCGCCCGGGCCTTCGTCGGCGCTTGGACCGTAAATGGACGGCACGGGGACATCGAGCAGGCGCAAGTACACGGAGAGCTGTCCGCGGTGATGGTAGAGGTGATTGAGCGCGACGGATCGAACCAGTGCTCCCTTCGGCATCGCCATGATGGTCTTGCCGTCAGGCGTCTTCATCGCCCACATGGCGCCGAGGCCTGCGTCGCCGATGGTGGTCAAGGCGTTCTTCGCCTTCGTCGCACCCTCGTCGTGAGCGGCCAGGACTTCCGCGGTCGACGTCGGCTCCGGCGGCCTGCCGCCCGACATCTCCACCGAATCCTGCAGTGCCCAGGACGTGATGAACCCCGGCACCGATGCCACGTGCATCGCGAGCGTGCCGAGCGACATCGACTTCGCATGAGGCTTCCACGCCAGCTTGTCTGACGGCACGCGCTCGAGCACGCGCCGGGTGGTCTTGCTTTCCTGGTCGAATTCCTGAATCAACGCGGCTGTTGCAGACATCCCTGACCTCCCTTGGACGCAATCCGAATCCGCCCATGCTACCGCACGGCCAGTCGCGAGGCGCCACGAGAATATTCGCGCCGTGGTCAGCCGTAAGGGCGATCCGCGGTGAGTGGGCTATAATTAATGGTTGTTCAGGCAATCATTACCCGAGGAACGACCATGAACGAATGCGTCCAGGAACCCGCCATCATCACCGAAACCCAGGTCCAGGAGCTCGTCGCCAAGGCGCGCGTCGCCCAGGCAGTCTTCGAATCGTTCTCGCAGGAGCAGGTCGACGCCATCGTCAAGGGCATCGGCAAGTACGTCTACGACAACGCCGAGATGCTCGCGCGAATGGCCGTCGACGAAACCGGCATCGGCGTGTACGAAGACAAGATTCTCAAGAACAAGGGCAAGGCGCGCGTCATCTGGAACAACCTGAAGGACAAGAAGTCGCGCGGCATCATCGGCGAAGACGCCGACACCAACATGGTGTTCGTGGCCAAGCCGATGGGCGTGGTCGGCGCGGTCACGCCCGTCACCAATCCGATCGTCACGCCGATGTGCAACGCGATGTTCGCGCTGAAGACCGGCAACGCCGTGATCTTCGCGCCGCACCCGAAAGCCGAGAAGTGCACGGACCTGCTGACCGACGCGTTCATGAAGGTCGTCAAGGCCAACGGCGGTCCGGACCATCTGGTGCAGATCGTGAAGAACGGCTCGATCGAAACGACGCAGGAACTGATGAAGGCCGTCGACGTGGTCGTCGCCACCGGCGGCGGCGCGATGGTGAAGTCGGCGTACTCGTCCGGCCGGCCGTCGTTCGGCGTCGGCGCGGGCAACGTGCCGGTCATCATCGACCGCGACGTCGATCTCAAGGACGCCGTCGAGAAAATCGTCCTGGGCGCGTCGTTCGACAACGGCATCATCTGCTCGCACGAACAGTTCGTGCTCGCGCCGGAAGAGAAATACCCGAGACGTGCTCAAGGCGTTCGTGGCGACCGGCAAGGTGTGGTTCACCGAAGACAAGGCGACAAGTCCAGAAGCTGCGCGACGTCGTCTTCCCGGGCGGCCATCTGAACAAGGACGTCGTCGGCAAGTCGCCGCGAGAGGTCGGTGCGATGGCCGGCATCGACGTGCCGGAAGCGCGCGCATCATCCTGCTGCCCGCCGAAGGCGCCGGACGTGAAGGACGTCCTCGCCAAAGAAAAGCTCTGCCCCGTCGTCGCGATCCTGCCCTACAAGACCTTCAAGGAAGCTGTCGCGAGCGCAAAGGCCAACCTCCTTGTCGAGGGCGCCGGGCACTCGGCCGCCGTGCACTCGAACAACGAAGACCATATCCGCTACCGCGGGCTCGAGCTGCCGGTCAGCCGTCTCGTCGTCAATCAAGCCTGCTCGTTCACGGCGGGCGGCTCGCTGACCAACGGCTTCGCGCCGACGACGACGCTCGGCTGCGGATCGTGGGGCGGCAATTCGATTTCCGAAAACCTCGACTACAAGCACCTGATGAATGTGTCGCGTATCGGCAAGGTCATCACAGACAAGAAGGTCCCGACCGACGCCGAGATCTGGGCGTAATCCGGGGAGGCGCCCCGGACACACCAGTGGAAGCCGCGGCACTTCAGCAACGCATCAAGGCCATCACGTGGTGCCACCCGCTCACCCTGGGTGGCATCGAAACCCGCCCCCAGTGGCACGTCCGCCGGCGCTTTCAGCGCCGGCTGAAATTCCTCCAGATCCCCGAGGACCTGACCGGTAAGACCGTTCTCGACATCGGCGCGTGGGACGGCTTCTTCTCGTTCGAGTGCGAGCGCCGGGGGGCGAAGCGCGTGCTCGCGATCGACACGTTCTCGTGGGACACGTACGGCAAGGACGGGTTCCTGCTGGCGCACGAGATGCTCAAGTCCAGGGTCGAGCATCAGCGATGCGCAGCGGAAGAGATCGATCCGGCGATCCTGGGGACGTTCGATGTCGTCCTCTTTCTCGGCGTCTTCTACCACCTGCGGTCGCCGATCCAGGTGCTCGACCGGATTCGACGCGTCACGACGGGCACGTTGATCCTCGAAACGCACGCGCTCGTGCCGGCGTTTCACGAAAACTATCCGCTGGTCAGTTTCTTCCCTGGCGACGGTCTCGAAGCCGGCCTCGAGTATGAGTTCAGCGCGGAACCGACGCTCGAGGCCCTGCGGCAGATGCTGCGCTCGTCCGGCTTCTCCAGAGTCGACGTCAAGCACACGCCGTCGATGCGGTGGCTGAAGAAAGTGAAAGCCGCGATCACCACCCGCCCCGAGTCCGGCCGCGCGATTATCCACGCCCGCTGACACTCGTACGTAGCGTCCGCCTTCAGGCGGACGTCTGGCTAAAGCCGGACGCTACTCCCCGGCGTAGTCGAATCTCAGGCGATTGTCCGCCAGCCCAATCGTGACGGTCCCGCCGTTCTCGAGCGCCCCGAACAGAATCTGGTCCGTCAGCACGTCGCGCACTTCTTTCTGAATCACACGTGCGAGCGGCCGCGCGCCATACACGCGGTCGTAGGCGGTCGTCGCGAGCCACGCTCTTGCCTCGGGCAACAACGTGATGGCGACTTTTCAATCGGACAGCTGGCTCTCGAGCTGCATGATGAACTTGTCCACGATCGTCTCCATCGCCTCGGGCGTCAGGGACTTGAACGTGACGATGGCGTCGAGGCGATTGCGGAACTCGGGGCTGAAGACGCGCTCGAGGGCTGTCTTCGCCTTACCGGCGGCGGTGCGTCCGCGCGCGATGTCGTCCCCGCCCGCCCCGCTCTCGGCGAACCCGATGCCTTGCGCGCTCATCTCGCGCGACCCGGCGTTCGACGTCAGGATGACACCGCGTTCCGGAAATCGGCCTTGCGGCCGGTGTTGTCCGTCAGCGTCCGCGTGGTCCATGACCTGCAGCAGGATGTTGTAAATATCGGGGTGCGCCTTCTCGATTTCGTCGAGCAGCACGACGCAGTATGGATGCGTGCGCACGGCGTCAACGAGCAGTCCGCCCTGCTCGAACCCGACGTACCCGGGCGGCGCGCCGATGAGCCGCGCCACGGCGTGCTTCTCCATGTACCCGCTCATATCGAAGCGGATGAACTGGTTGCCCAGCAGGAGCCCCAGCTGTTTTGCCAGCTCCGTCTTGCCGACGCCGGTCGGCCCCGTGAAGAGGAAACAGCCGGCGGGCCGCTCGGGCTGCGCCAACCCGGCGCGCGATCGCTTGATTGCCTGCGCGACGGCATGCACCGCCTCGCCCTGTCCGAAGACGACGCGCTGCAACGAGTCCTCGAGGGTGCGCAGGCGCTCGCGGTCCGACGACGTCGCCTGCTGGTCGGGAATGCGAGCCGCCCGCGCCGCGACACGCTCGATGTCGCGGGCGTCCACAACGGGCAGCACGTCAGCCGACCCGTCCGGCGGCGGCCCCGCGGCCAGGGTCTGAAGCCGCGTGACGGCGCCGGCCTCGTCCATTGAGATCGATGGCGCTATCGGGCAGGCGGTGATCGCGCAGATGCCGTGACGCCAGTTTGGCGGCCGCCTCCAGCGCCGCGTCCGTGTAACGGACGCCGTGGTGCTCCTGTACCGGCTTCGCAGGCCGGCGAGGATCTTCACCGTGTCCGCGATCGAGGGCTCCTCGATCGCCACCTTCTGCAGCCGCCGGGCCAGCGCGCGGTCCTTCTCGATCTGCTTGAACTCCTCGAACGTCGTCGATCCCACGATGCGCAGCTCGCCCGCCGACAGCAGCGGCTTGAGCAGCGTCGCGAAATCGATCGTGCCGCCCGACACGGCGCCCGCCCCGACCATCGAGTGCATTTCGTCCACGAAGAGAATCGGCTTCGGCAGCGCGCTCAGGGCGCCGACGACGGCCTTGAACCGCTCCTCGAGATCGCCCCGGAACCTGGTGCCGGCAATCAACGCGCCCGTGTCGAGCGCGTACCACCTCGGCGTCCTTCAACACACCCTGGATGTCGTCGTTGAGCAGCCGCGCGGCGAGCCCCTCGGCCATCGCCGTCTTACCGACCCCCGACTCGCCGACGAACACCGGGTTGTTCTTGCGCCGCCGGCACAGCACCTCGATGGTCCGCTGCAATTCCTCCGTGCGTCCGATGAGGGGATCGAGCAGCCCCTGCCTGGCGCGCTCCGTCAGGTTGACGCAGTAAGTCTTCAGCGCGTCCGCCCCGGCCGGCGCTCCGCCAGGTTCGTCTTCGGGCGATCCGTGCGCCGGAACGGGGGCGCCGAGGCCGCCGGGCGGTATCTTCGAGATCCCGTGCGAGATGTAGTTCAGGATGTCGAGCCGCGTATGCCCTGGGCGGCGAGCACCTGCGCCGCGTGGCTCTTCGGCTGCTGGAGGATCGCGGCGAACACGTCGCCGGCGTTCGCTTCGTCGCGCCCGGCGCTCTGGACGTGCATGACGGCCGCCTGCAGGACCCGCGCGGAATGCCATGGTCTGCTCGGGTTCGCGCTCGCCGCCGCGTTTGTGGCGCTCGACAGACTCCTCGAGATACGTCGCCAGCGCCTTGCGCAAGGCAGGGAGGTCGGCGCCGCAGGCCGCGAGAATGCGCTCGCCGTCGGGATCGTGCAGGAGCGCCGTATAGCAGGTGCTCGAGCGTCAGGTAGGCGTGCTGGCGCGAGATCGCCTCGCGGAGCGCGACGGTGAGCACGATTTCAAGCGAATGTGAGAACACTACGGTTTATCTCTCTGCGG
>CAVWHY010000002.1:0-124707 GCA_963754955.1 uncultured Acidobacteriota bacterium | reverse complement strand
AGGAGCTAGTCCGAGCAATCGGGTCGGGGTTCAAATCCCCGCTTCCGCACCATTCGACTCGGCCCCAGCACCCATTGAGGCCTCGCTCATGGCAGGCCGATCACGTAGCGCCCCGCTTCAGCCGGCCGGGTGACGTCCACCTGAAGGCGGACGCTACGCACTCTAGAACGCCGTCGTCACACCGACGCGCACGGCGCGAGGGAATCCGAACGAGATGTTCGTGTTGCTGTCGGCGTTCGTGTAGTAGTTCGCGTCGAACAGATTCTCGACGTTCAGCTGCAGCCGGACGTCGCGTGACAGCCGAACGAACGCCGCGACATCCGCGCGGGTGTCGGCGGGCAGGACCACGGTGTTGTCGATCGTGGCGAACATGTCGCTGCGGTACAGCACGCCGAGTCCGACGCCGACCCTCGGGTGGACCTGGTAGTTGTTCCAGAGCGAGAACGTGTTGCGCGGGACCTGCCCGACGATGGCGCCCGCGCGTGCGGCCGCGGTGGCGCTGGTGACGAACGCGTTCTGATAGGCGTAGCCGCCGGCGATCTTCCAGGCCGGCGTGAGCGCGCCGTTGATGCCCAGCTCGTAGCCGTTGGTGCGCTGGCTTCCGGTCTGCACGATGCGCGTGGGATCGTTGGGATCGGTCGCTCTGGTATTGGTGCGATCCAGGCGGTACACCGCGGTCGTCAGCGAGAGCGCGGGCCGCACGTCCCATTTCGCGCCCGACCTCGTAGTTCGTGAACTGCTCGGGCTCGACCTGCTCCGTGATGACCGTCAGCGACGAGAACTGGTCGCCGGAGCTCGGGAGATACGAGACGCTGTAGTTCCCGTACACCGACACCGGAACGACGGGCTTGAAGACGATGCCGGCCCGGGGCGAGACGAGGTTGTCGACGCGGCCGAGCGTGTCCCCGTTCCGGTTGTTGTGGTACTCGAGATCGAAACGATCGTAGCGGACGCCGCCGAGCAGCTGCACGTGCGGCGAAACCTCGACCTGATCCTGCACGTACGTCGCCGCGACGTTGGTGCGCACGTGGTTGTCGGCATCCGTCGCGCTCTGCCGGTACGTCGACCGGCGTGGTGATCGTCGGCGCACCGTACGGAACCAGGATCGTCGTGGCGGTGTTGTTGAAGAACCCGGTGTTGCGGAAGTTGTCCGTCATCTGGCGGCCGACTTCAGCGCCGGCGAGCAGCGTGTGCCGGAGCGAGCCGGTGGACGCGATGGACGTCACGTCGGTCTGGTTGAACACGTTCGTCCTGTCGGTGGCGTTGTTGTACGCCGTCAACGCCACCTGCTGCTGATTCGGCGTCACCGCACCCGGCACGTAGTTCTGATATCCGCGATCGTAGTTGCCCACCATCGTGCGATTGCGGAACGTGAGGCTCGTAGCTCGATGCTCGACGGTGGCCGAGGCGACGTTGACGCGGGCGCGGACGTCGCTGTCCGCCGGGTTGCCGTAGAACGTCGAGCGGTCCACATCGACGGGCCGGCCCTGAAACGACGGGATGCCGCGATCGGCCACACGAGCGTCGTTCAGATATTCGTAGGAGGCGACGACCTTCGTCCGATCGCTGGCCGCGAAGGTGACCGTCGGCGTGACGCCGTATCGACTCGAGGTCGACGCCGTTCCGGAAGCTGTCCGAATGTTCGATCATGCCGTTCACGCGAAGGGCGACCTTGTCGTTCACGGGCTGGTCGAGGTCCGCCGTCAGCCGCTTGTTGCCGTACTCGCCGCCCTGTACGTTGACTTCGTAATGCGGCATGAACAGCGCTTCCTTGAAGACGCGGTTCACGACGCCCCCGCCGCCGCCGCGGCCGAAGATCATCGCGTTGGGGCCCTTCAACGCTTCGACGCGATCCACGTTGTACAGGTCGCGGTAGTACTGCACGTCGTCGCGCACGCCGTCGACGAAGAAGTCGGCCGAGGAGCTGTTGCCGCGGATGATGACCTGGTCGCGATTGTTCTCGCCCTGGTGGACGCCGATGCCGGGGACGTAGCGCATGACGTCGCCGACGCTCATCATCATCTGGTCCTTGATGAGCTCCTTCGTCACGACGGTCACCGACTGCGGCACGTCGCGCAGCGGTGTCGGTGTTTTCGTGGCCGAAGAGATCGCGGGCACGGTATAGCCCGCCGGCGCGCTCACCGTCACCGAGTCCTTGAAGCCTTCGACGTCCAGCACGAACTCCTTCGTTTGCGTCGAGCGCGTCCCGGAGCGTGATGTCCTGAACGCTCTCGCGAAACCCTTCGACCATCACGCGCACCGTGTAGCGACCGGGAGCGAGCGGCGCGGTGAAGGTGCCGCCCTGATCGGTGATCGACCACGACCGGAGCGCCCGCCCGATCTTCGAACGCGATCGTGACGCTCGCGCCCATGACCGGCGCGTGCGTCATGTCGACCACGTGCCCGCTGAGGACGAGTGGTGAAGAGGCGTGATTGAGCGGCACGCAGGCGCGTGGGAACGAACATGAGGACGACGAGGACGGCGACGTGGCGGGCGCGCATTCGGGCTCCTGTGACCGGGGCTTACGTCTCACTTATGTGAGACTGAGTCTCACTTTCAGAAACACAGCATAGTCCGACCGAATTGGTCGGGTCAAGGACCCCTGCCGTGGACCGCAGGCGGGGACACGGACCGCGGGAATTGCCTGCGAAAACGCTCAGCCCGCGCCCACCAATTGGACGGAGGCGCCTGCGTCGGGTAAGATCCGCGCGCATGCGAGCGGCCATCCTGGTCGCCTCGACAACGACGAGAGAATGCCTATGAGACACCTGTCAAGACTGAAAACACATCTCGCGGCCCTCACGATCGCGCTGCTCGCGGGCTCGTATCTCGTGCTCGCGCAGGCGCCGGCGGGCGGACAGGGACGCGGTCCCGCAGGTCCTCCGCCGCCGATGTCCTTCTTCATCACCAGCGTCCCCAAGGGCGACGGCGCGAACTACGGCGGCCTCGCCGGCGCCGACGCGTACTGCCAGCAGCTCGCCACCGCGGCCGGACGCGGCGCGCCGGTCACCTGGCACGCCTACATGAGCACGCAGGGCGCCGGCGCCGTCAACGCGCGCGACCGCATCGGCAACGGCCCGTGGTACAACGCGCACGGCCAGATGATCGGCCGGGGCGTCGCGCAGATTCACGGCGACGACATCAACGACGCGCGCCTCGGCGTCGCGTTCGGCAAAGCAGCTCTCGCTGACCGAGAAGCAAGGGCATCGTCAACGGCGTCGGCGACATGCCGAACCAGCACGACATCCTGACCGGCTCGCAGCCTGACGGCCGTGCGTACACCGACGCGCATGGACCACACGTGCAACAACTGGACGAGCAACAGCATGGGCACGGCCCAGCTCGGCCACTCCGACAAGCAGGGCGGCGGCAACGGTTCGTGGAACTCCGACGCACGCCAGCCGCGGCTGCAGCCAGGAAAACCTGGTCAGCACGGGCGGCGCGGGACTGCTGTACTGCTTCGCGGTGAACTAGGCGAGCTCAACGGTTCACGGTTCAGGGTTCAGGGTTCGGGAGTTCCGGCAATCCAGAACCTTGAACTTTGAACCCTGAACCGTGAACCGTCTCCGCCCTCCGCATTGACCTCTGACGGCGGCTGGTTTACGGTAGTTGCACTACGGCCAGCGCCTGATCGTCCATTACTCTTATGCACACTGCGACTTCCGAGACAACGCCGGGCCCGGGCACTGCTGTACGAGGCGCTCGAATCGTTCTGACAGCCCCCCTGACGGAAATCATCGACCACGCCGGGTACTTCATCCAGATGAGCATGGCCTCGCTGCCGATGTGGCTCGAGGGCATCCTCAACAGGAAATACCCGACCTGGCGGAACGTCGAATACAACGCGGACGGCTCGGCGCGCTACATGCCGGCCGGCGTGCGCGTGCTCGAAGCGTCGCTGCTGCGCCACTACCCGGCCAGCGACATCGCGTGCTGCTATCCCGACGACCTCGACAAGTTCATCGGGCCCGACACGCGCGTCGTCGCGGTCTCGACGCACAACCCGCTCGGCGTGACGTTCGCCGCCGGCGTCTACACGTCGATCTTCGGGTCGTCGAAGCAGCCGATCAACTCGCACTACGCGCTGGAGTTGTTCGACGGCCATCAAGGCCAACCCGAACCGCGAGCACTTCAAGGTGATCGTCGGCGGCTCGGGCGGCTGGCAGATCACGCAGACCAACTCCTGGGAAGCGCTGAGCGTCGACTGCGTCGTCGAGGGACGGAGCGAGTCGGCCGACGTGCTGAAGCTGTTCGACAAGGCGATTCGCGGGCGAGGACCTGCCGAAGCAGATCGACGTCGTGCATCCGAAGGATCGCGACGAGATCCTCTTTCCCGACAAGCGCACGACGTTCGGCGTCGTCGAGATGACGACCGGATGCGGCCGGCGCTGCCAGTTCTGCGTGCCCGATCTCAACCCGCAGATCGACATGCCGAAGGACAAGATCATGGCGGCCGTGCGCGCCAACGTGCGCGACGGCAACAAGCAGATCTCGCTGGCCACCGAGGACATGTTCATCTGGGGCCAGGTGCACACGGACACGCCGTTCTACTTCCCGAACCGCGAAGCGCTGCGTCGATCTCTACAAGTCGGTCGTGCGAAACGCCCGGCGTCGAGCAGCACGTGCTGAGCCACTCGACGATCGCGCCGGCCGTCGTCGATCCGGTCATGATCGAGCAGATCTCCGACGTCTGCTCGACAAGAGCCCGATTCATCTCCCGTACCTGAGCACGCATCCGAAGAACAAGGCGCTCGTGCCGCTCATCGGCCTCGAAACCGGCTCGGTGCGGATGGCGAAGCAGATCATGCCGAGCAAGGGCGTGCCGTTCCCGATCGACGAATGGCCGAGCGTGGTCATCCGCGGCCTCGAGGTGATGAACAAGAACAACTGGTTCCCGGCGATGACGCTCATCATCGGCAACCCCGGCGAGACCGACGAGGACGTCAAGGACACGCTCGATCTGATTTACGAAGTCGAGCGCCGCGGCCTGTTCGCGTTCTTCATCCCGTCGATCTTCACGCCGCTCCACGACACGCGCATGGAGTCGAAGAAAGGCGTCTCCGAGACGCGCGAGCTGACGCCGCTGCAGTGGCAGCTGATGATGAAGTGCTGGAAGATGAACCTGCGTCCCGGGTCAGGCCAGCTGGTGGGCGCCGACGGTGTGGCGGCTCGGCGCGATCGGGCTCTGGGCGTGGAAGCTGCGCAAGCTGAACGGGCCCGGCTTCACGTGGCCGATGTTCATGTTCGCCAACGCGCTGCCCGAGAAGCTGATGGCGAAGATGGGCAAGATTCACATCGGCCGGCCGCTGAACATCAAGACGCGGAAGGAACTGCTGGCGACGGTCAAGCCGCACCAGCATCAGTTCCTGCGCCCGGACACGGGCGACATGCCCGAGCCGCCGGCGGCCGACAAGGTGCCGCCGCCGCAACAACAGCGTTCCTACATCTCGCTGGTCCCGACGCCGGCAGCGTAGCCGCCGGCGTCGGCCGACAGTTTACTTCGCCGGCGGGGGCTGCGGCGTAGGCGTGTGGTTCTGATACTGGCCGGCGAACTTCTTCTCGACCGCCGCCCGGATATCGCGGACCGACGCACCCGACGAGTACATCTGCATCGCCTGCTGGCCGACGTCGATGCACACCTGGCACTCGGTGCCGTGCGGCTCCCACTGCAACGACGTCGCCGTTGGGCGCACGCGACTTCACGAAACAATCGTCGTTGCCTTTGTGGCCCATGTGGTCGCATCCGCAGAAGCACGGCACGTAGGCCAGGATTTCCGGGTGCTCGGCGGCGAACTGGAACACCTGGGCCACGACCTGCGGCGAACGCGGCAGCGGGTCCCGCGGGCCGAACGGAAGCGGCGGCAGATTGGCCTGCTTGTGGGGCCCGAGCACTTTCGGGGGCTGCGCTGTCACGGACTGCGATTTGGACTGGGCCGGGGGCGCGGCGTGCTGGTGCATGGAAGTCACAGGAGACGCGGTCTGGCCCGAGGCCCTGACGCTCCACACGGCCGCCACGACGGCCGCCAGCAGCACACCCGTAATCGACACACTACGTTTGATACCCATCAGCGAACCTCGGAGATATTCTACTCCGCTGACGGGGCTCGGGCTCAGGCCAGGCGCGGGCTGGACGGACGAGCCTGCAGGAGGCGACTTGGCGACGTCCACAAGGTCTTCGATCCAGAGCGGCTTGAACCGCACGTCGGCGCCCAGATCGCGAAGCTCGGCGAGCACCGAATCGTCAAGGCACTGGTCGCCGGTGACGATGACGACGGGAGTCTGGCGATTCGGCTGAATCGCCCGCAGGCGATACAGCAGGCCGAGTCCGTTGACGAAGGGCATTCGCAAGTCGAGGATCACGGCGTCCGGGTAACCCGATTCGATTTCGCGAAGCCCCGACTCGGCATTGGTCGCGCTGCGGACCTCGTAGCCTTCGAGCCTCAGAATCCGGCTGAATGTTTCCCTGGTCGCATCGTCATCGTCGACGATCAGCAGCCGGGCGGCTGGGGCTGGTGCACTCGGAGTCATGGAAGTCACGGCTCGCTGGATCGCAATTGTAATGCCGAACGAAGTTTGCCGGTATTTCACATCGTCGCATAGGGGAATGTGCCGGATTTCGACCCGGCCGATCTCAATTTTGATCACTCGACCTCGTCAGTATCGGCTAGCGCTCCGCCTCTTCGGCCTGATTCTGGTCCTTTGCCTTACGGCTCAGGTCGCTGCCGGCCAGCCGCGCCTGTTTCGCTGGGCGGGCGACGCCGAAGGCGGCGCGCCGTTTGTCGAGGCCGACCCGTCGCATCCGGAGCAGCAGGTCGGCTTCGACGTCGAGATCGCCGGCCTGCTCGCAGCGCGGCCTGGGGCGCACGCCGCAGTTCGTGCAGATCATGTTCTCGTCGATCGACCAGTCCATCGCCAGGGGCGACGCGGACATCGGCCTGAGCGGCGTCGAGGACACGCTGACGCGCCGAACGGCGCTGTCGCTGACCGTTCCCTACTATCGATTCCGCGAAGTGCTGAGCGTGCGGACAGCGGACGTGCCCCGCTTCCGGACGCTCGCCGACCTGCGCGGACGCAAGGTCGGCACGCTGAGCGGAACAATCGCCTACGAGATTCTTGCTGCGCGCCGAGCGAGACCACGGCATCGAGGCGGTTTCGTACGACGACGATGTCCATCCGTACAGCGATCTGGTGCTCGGGCGCGTCGATGCCGTCCTGCTGGATCACGTGCTCGCCGAACGGCGGCTGCGGTCGCTGCCCGGTTTCGCGGTTCAGCCGGACGCCGTCGCGATCGGCCACTACGTCGGCGCGCTCGCTGCGGACCAGGCGCGCCCTGCGTGATGCGTGCAACGACATCCTGCGCGCGGCGATGCGCGACGGATCCCTCGAGCGCATCTTCCGCAAGTGGCGCGTCTGGAACGACGACCAGCCGGCGCTGTATGCGCGCTTGCTCGCGGGTGAATCGGTTCCGCCAGTCGTCATCATCGACGATGGCGGAGCGGGCCGCGGCCACCGGGACGCACTGGACAGCGCGGCGACTGTTTCGCGATGGGCGGCGACACGCCGCTACCTGCCGTCGCTCGTCCGGGCATCGGTGGTCACGGTCGTGCTCTCCTGCCTGTCGATGGCTCTGGCCGTGGCCCTCGGGATTCTGATCGCGACCGGCCGCGTGTACGGCGGCCGCACGGTGCGCCTCGGGCTCATCGCGTACGTCGAGCTGATTCGCGGCACACCGATTCTCCTGCAGCTCTTCGTGCTCTACTACGGCCTGGCGAACGCCATCCGTCTGCCCGCGTTCATTGCCGCGCTCCTCGGGCTCGCCCTGAACTACGCCGCGTACGAGAGCGAAATCTATCGCGCGGCTCTCGAGGCCGTGTCCCCCGGTCAACTGGAAGCTGCCCGCACGCTCGGGTTCAGCGAACGGCAGATCCTGACGCTCATCCGGGGGCCGCAGGCCTTGCGCCTGGCGCTGGCGCCGATGACCAACGACTTCATCGCGCTGCTCAAAGACTCGGCCCTCGTGTCGGTGCTCACCGTGATGGAGCTCACGAAGCAGACGCAGATCTTCGCGACGAATCTCGGCAGCTGGGTGATCCCGGGCGCGCTGTGCGCGGCGCTCTACCTCACGATGTCCCTGCCGCTGGCCGCGGTGGCACGGCGGCTCGAACGCCGGTGGAAGGCGCCGACATCGTGAACCCGATTCTCGAACTGCGCGACGTACATCTCCGCCGGGGCCTGCAGGAAATCCTGCGTGGCGCCAGCTTTACGGTCGGACAGGGCGAGCTCGCCAGCGTCATGGGAGCGTCGGGCTCCGGCAAGACGACCATCCTTCGCGCGATTGCGGGGCTCGAGCCGTTCCAGTCTGGACAGATTGCCATCGAGGATGTCGCGCTCGCCCCCGGCGACACGACGGCGACACCGGGTGGCCGGGCAGCGCTGCGCCGCCTGCGGCGCAAAGTCGGCCTCGTCTTCCAGTTTCACTGCCTGTTCGAGCACCTGTCCGCGCTCGACAACGTCTGCCTCGCGCCCGTGCACGCGCACGGCGTCGCGCGGGAGGAGGCACGCGAACAGGCCCACGACGTTGCTGCAGGCGCTGGGCGTCGAACACCGGGCCGCTGCGCTGCCCGCGGGAACTGTCCGGCGGCGAAGCGCAGCGCGTGGCGATCGCGCGCGCCCTCGCTGTCCAGCCGAAGATTCTGCTGATGGACGAGCCGACGGCGGCGCTCGATCAACAGCGCCGCGCAGGAGCTGGGGGTTCTGCTTCGCGGCCTGGTCGAACAGGGCCGGACGCTGCTCGTCGTCACGCACGACGAGGATTTCGCCGCGACGTTCGCCACGCGCGTGCTGCGTCTCGCCGACGGGCGCGTCACCGCGTAATCACCACGTTGAACGCAAAGCGCGCAGAGTTCGCAGAGAACTTTTCCGGCGCGTGTGCCGCTTTCAGGCACACTGCCCCGTCTTAACGCTCGATCATCTGCAGTTCATCGACTGCCCAGAACCAAATCCGGGTGCGGCCAACCTGCCGCAGGCGCAGATGCGATGTGCGATGGGCGGGAAGCGCGATCTCGATGGGCCCGTGTAGCGGGTCGGCAACCAGGCCCTTCACGAGCTGTTGCACGATCGTTCCGTGATACAGCGTCACCGGCGGCTGGCCGCCGTCGACGGCCTCGATGATCAGTTCGCGAGGGTAATCTCCGAGGCTCCGATCGGCGGTGAGGATCCGCACGCGCGCCACGTCGCGGGGGCGATCGAACGTGACGTCAATCCATTCCGTGCCGGACTGCCGCTCGCCCGAAACCCATCGCGTCTCGATGTTGCCGTCGAACGCGCGCTCCAGACGATCGGCGGCGTGGCTCGACGTCGCGACAAAACTCGACGCCGGTATCGGGCGCCCGTTGACGCTGGTGACATCGCCGGCTTCCGCTGCCGCGTCGCGCCACTCTGCCAGGCGATACACGACGACTCCGGGAAAGGCGCCCTTTGAAACCACCTGGCCTCCACCGGTCCCGGTCTCCAGTTTCCTTCTCGAAGAGCCCGACGATCGACGCACCGGCTGACGGATCTGTGAACGCCTGCGTATGCACGACGACGGCGCCGACACCGGCCTGCCGCAGCGCGCGCAATCCGTCCGGGAAGTAGTCCGGCTCGACGAGCGGCGACGCGGAGCTGCCCAGGAATACCTGGAGCGCCGAGTTGTAGCCGCTGGCGCCGTTGACAATAGGACGATGGTGAAACAGCGTCTGGTATTCGTATTGATACGTCCGGAACGTGGTGTCGAGCTCCCCTGCCGGCAGTTCGAGGACGGCGCCGGCTCCCCCGTCGCGGACCCACGCATACGCCGCGCGATCGGGACGGCCGTGCGGCGCGAGAAAGGCCAGCGGCATGGCGCCGCCCGTGCCTTCGAGCAGGATGATTGCGAGCGCCGCCGCGCACGCGACGATACGCGCGCGAGGCCGCATGCCCGAGGCCGTTCGCGCAAAGCCGACGCTCGCAAGCACGGCCAGCGCGAGAAGCACGACGGTCGAGAATCGTGCCGGCACGCGAAGGCCGTTGAAGCCCGGCACGTACGCGAAGAGCCACCGATAGACCATCCCGATCGGCAGCCGCACGCCCCAGACCGTGGGATCCGCACCCATCGACAGCACGAGAGCGACCGCACCGATCACGGCGTAGAACGGCACGACGGGGGTGCGCGTGACGGCGCTGACCGGCGTTTGCCGTCGCGGCCACAGCGCGGCGAGCGCCAGCGCGATGGCGGCAATGCCCGGAAATACTTCGCCTTCGGGGCCCGCGGGCTTGTCGTAATGCGGCAGGGCGCGCCAGATGCGAATCGCTGGGCGAAGCGCTTCGTTGCCGTGGAGGTATGCGCCAAGATCGGCGCCGAACGTCCCGACCTCGTCTTCTGTGCGCTGAAGACCGTACGTCTGTCGCACGTCGAAGTACACGAGCGCGATCGGCGCGAACGTCACGACGATGCACAGCGCGCTCGCGGCCAGGCCGATGGCGATGCGGCGTCGATCGGCGGGACGCGTCGCCAGCGCATGAACCGCGAGGATCACCGCGGGAACGGCCAGGAAATACAGGTAGTAGCCGTTCGACAGCCCCTGCACGATGAAGACGGCCGTGAAGGCCGCGAGCGCCAGCCGCGATCCGGTTTCGAAGTAGCGGTGCAGCCCGAGCAGCGCGAGGGGCATCCAGCCCGACATCAGCACCTGCAGGTGACCGATTTGGCCCAGCCTCGCCGGAGCGAAGGCGAAAATCGCCCCGGCAAGAATCGCCGCGTCCTCACGCCCCGTCAAACGGCGGGCGAGCCGCCACATCCCGATGGCCGCCAGCGCAAACGACGCCACGAAGGCGACGTTGTAAGCGACAAACGGGCGGCCGGTCAGCCACACAATCGGGGCGACGGGCACGCCGATGCCGAGCAGGTGTTCGGAAAATGCCAGCGTGTTGCGATACGGGAAGAAGATCGGGGCACTCCACAGTCCGGCCAGACCATGGCGCAGGCGATCGGCATCCCAACCGAGGATCCAGGTATTCAGCAGCGGATCGCCGAGATCGCCCGGCAGCGCTTCGTCCAGATGGAGCACCAGCGGCCAAGTCACCCACAAGCTCAGCAGGATAAAGCCCGCCGCAATCGCAAACTGTCCCGGTCGCTTCATCGGCCGGCACAGATGGTAGCCCGAAGTCGGCGTACACTTTGAACCAGGCGACAGCGAGGGCAAATTCACATGCGACGGACCGGGAGGCTGCGATCGATCGTCTGGGGTGTCGTGCTGGCGGCGATGGCCGCCCCGGCTTGCTCGTCGGTCCAGAGCTCCGCGACGCCCCCTTCCCAAACCATCGACTTGACCGGCACCTGGCGCGGCAACTTCCCCGTGCAGGCGGTGACCTCGGAAATGGTGTGGACGCTGACGCAGTCGGGCACCTCGGTGTCCGGCCCGGTGCTGGTCCGGCTTCCCAACGGCGTCGTGCTGCTGAACGGTTTTCTGACCGGAGCGCTGAGCGGCTCGTCGCTCACGTACACGATTTCGGTCGGACAGCAGGGCATCCCGTCACAGCCCGCTTGCGCGGGCCAGCTTGGCGGCACGATGATCGCGCGGACCGGCACCACCTCCACGCTGACGGGCGGGTACACGGTGACCTCCACGACGTGCACACCGCCGTTCGCCGCGAGCGGCGACCTCCTGCTGACCCGCTGAACGCCGCAGTGTCGTGCGGGGCTTCAGGCCGTGTCCGGCAGGCCTGAAGGCCTGCACTACTTGAGCGAGGCCTGAAGGTCTGCCCTACTTGAGCGAGATGCCCGCGGCGATGATGAACAGCGTGGTGCGCGGGCTGCCCGGAGCCGGGGGAACCGGTGTGCCCTCCCGGATCTCGTAGAAGCGCACGTCGAGGCTGAAGGCCACATGCTGCTTGATGAACCAGCGCGCGCCCCCGCCGTAGTTGACCGTCAGAAGCGGCTCGACGTCGGCTTCGCTCGGCTCATCCCCGACGGGGTGGATCGACCAGACCGATCGGCCGATACCGCCGCTCAGATAACTCCAGCCGTGGCCCGATCCGAAATTGAGCGACAGCTGGGGGGACGCGGTGACGAGCCGCTCCTCCGCCGACCGCAAGCCCGACGACGGGTCGGCGGGTGTACTGGTGGCTCGGGCGATCATCACCTCGCCGCCGAGACCGAGCGTCAGCGCCCCCCACGGCGGCAGGTAGAAATGCACACCGGCCTGGGCGCCCAGGCCGCGGCCCGGCAACTCGCCGGGATTGAGCGAGTGGCTCTCCGCCAGCTGCTGCGAATCGGTCGGAAACGCGGGGATCGACATGTGCACGTCCACCGCGAACGGGCCGATACGCGGCGGCGGATCCTGCGCGTCCACGCGGGACGCGAGCGCAGTGATCAGGAAAACGAAAATGCCAAGACGCCGCATGGGAGGCGGCAATTGTACTGCTTCATGCTTACAAAGACGCCGCGTTCCGTTAGCATTGACGCATGAACTCCAAGCTCGCCGCGGACATGTTCGTGCTTGGCCTCCCCATCGCGGAGAAGATCGTCCGGCCCATCATCGTCTACGTGTTCCTGATCGTGGGACTGCGGCTGGCGGGCCGCCGCGAGCTGGCGCAGCTCAACCCGTTCGACCTGGTCGTGCTGCTGACGATCTCCAACACGGTCCAGAACGCCATCATCGGCGAGGACAACAGCATCACGGGCGGCATCATCGGTGCCGCGACGCTGCTGGTCGTCAATTACGGCGTGGTGAAATTCCTGTACTCCCACGAAAAACTTGACCGGATCATTGAAGGCGATCAGTGCGTGCTGATCGAGAACGGCGTGCTGAACGCCGACCGGCTGAAACGCGAGCTGATCACGCGATCCGAGCTCGAAACCGCCGCGCACAAGCAGGGCTTTGGATCGCTCGACGACATCGACCGCGCCGTCCTCGACCCGGGCGGCAGCATCAGCTTCTCCGCGAAAAAGCCGGGACCGGATCTGACGCGGCATGACGAGATCATGGCGCGGCTCGACGAGCTGTCCGCGCAGATCTCGGCGCTTCCGTCGTCGCGGGCATGATCGGCACCGCGCGCCACATCCCGATTGAGGCGGTCCGCGAGGCCGCGGCCGCGTTGTCGGCCATGCGAGGCGGGGCGGTGCGCACGCCGCTCGTGCAGGTGGACCTGCCGGCGGGTCCGCGGACACCGCGGGATCTCGAGCTGTACCTGAAACTCGAGGTGCTGCAGCCCGTCGGCGCGTTCAAGATTCGCGGCGCCCTGAACGTCGTGCGCCAGCTGACGCCCGATCAGCTGGCCGGCGGCGTCTGGACCGTCAGCGCCGGCAACGCCGCGCTGGGCGTCGCGTTCGCCGCGCGGCGGGCGGGGGCGCGCTGCACGGTGATGGTCGCGGACACGGCGCCCGACGCCAAGCTCGCGGCCATCGAGCGCCTCGGGGCCACGATCGTCAAGGCCTCGTACGATGAGTGCTGGCGCACGGTCGAACGGCACGGATCGGATCGGATGACCGGCTACTTCATCCACCCGTTCGACGACGATCGGTTCATTGCGGGCAACGCAACTGCGGGGCTGGAAATCATGGAAGATCTGCCGGATGTGAATGCAGTAGTGGCGTCGATCGGCGGCGGCGGCCTGCTCGCCGGCGTCGCGGCCAGCGTGCGTGCGCTCAACCCGAACGTCCGCGTGTACGCCGCGGAACCCGAGACCGCGGCGCCGCTCAGCGCGTCGCTGGCCGCGGGACGCCCTGTCGCCTTCAGCGACTGGCGCGCGTCGTTTGTCGACGGGGCCGGCGGCAAGTCGGTGCTGGAGACAATGTGGCCGCTCCTGCGCGGCCTCGACGGCTCGATCGTCGTATCGCTCGACGATGTCGCCGCCGCGATCAAGGCGACCGCCGAGCGCGCCCACGTGATCGCGGAAGGCGCCGGCGGGTGCGCGGTCGCCGCAGCCCTCAGCGGCGGAGCCGGAGGCGGCAAGGTCGTCGCCATCGTTTCGGGCGGCAACATCGATCTGGCGCGGTTTGCGGCGCTGGTCGGAGCACGCGCATGAAAAGATTCGCCAGCCTGGCTCCGCTTCCCGCGCGGATTTCGAGGCTCCACGAGCTCGCCATCGACCTCTGGTGGGCGTGGCACCCGGCGCGCGAAGTGTTCCGGCGCCTGGATTACGCGTTGTGGCGGACGACCGCGCACAACCCGGTGCGGATGCTGTGGAACATTCCGGCGTCGACGCTGACCCAGGCCGCCGCCAACCCGGAATTCCTGGCGTTGTACGATCGCGCGATCGACGGCCTCGACGGCGCGCGGGCCGCGCGGAATACCTGGTGGACGCGCACGCTGCCGCACCTGAACGGCCCGATCGCCTATTTCTCCGCTGAGTTCGCGCTCCACCAGTCCCTTCCGATCTACGCGGGCGGACTCGGCGTGCTGGCCGGCGACCACTGCAAGGAAGCGTCAGACCTCGGCGTGCCGCTCGTGGGCGTCGGGTTCATGTATCCGCAGGGGTATTTCCACCAGCATCTGTCCGGCGAGGGCTGGCAGGAAGAGAGCTACGAGCGGCTGAACTGGAACGATGCGCCGGTCGACGCCGCTACCACGCCGGAGGGCAAGCCGTGCATCATCGCCGTGCCGCTCGGCGAGCGGTCCGTGCTGGCGGTCGTCTGGCGCGTCCGCCTCGGCCGCGTCACGCTCTACCTGCTCGATACCGATCTCGAGGAGAACGCGCCCGAGGACCGCGAGCTGTCGGCGCGGCTCTACGGCGGCGACCGCGAGACGCGCATCCAGCAGGAAGTCGTGCTGGGCATCGGCGGCGTGCGCGCGCTCAAGGCGCTCGGCGTGCAGCCTGCGGCGTTCCACCTGAACGAAGGGCACGCCGGTTTCGTGGTGCTGCAGCGCATTCACGATCTCACCGAGCACGGCGCCGATTTCGACGCCGCCCTCGACGACATCCGGCGCTCCACCATTTTCACGACGCACACGCCGGTGCCGGCGGGCCACGACGCCTTCACATTCGAACTGGTGGAGAAACACCTGGCCGGCTGCTGGGGCACGCTGGGCGCGAACCGCGATCGGTTCCTCGCGCTCGGGGCGCACGACAGCGGCGGGGGCACGCAGTTCAACATGACGGCGCTCGCCATGCGCTCGGCGGCCAACATCAACGGCGTCAGCCGGCTGCACGGCGAGGTCACGCGCGCGATGTGGGGCGACATCTGGCCGGGGGTGGCCGCCGAGGACCGGCCGGTTGCGTATGTGACCAACGGCGTCCACGCGCCGACGTGGATTGCCGGCGAGCTCGCCGAGCTCTTCACGAAATATCTCGGCGACGGCTGGATCGAGCGCCAGGACGATCCCGCCATGTGGGACGCGGTGCTTGCCATTCCCGACAAGGATCTCTGGGCCGTACGCCAGTCGCTGCGCAGCCATCTGTTCGCCTTCGTCCGCGAACGCGCCCGTCAGCGCTGGACCGACGAGCACGTCGGCACGCCGCGGATCGTCGCCGCGGGCACCCTGCTCGATCCCGATGTCCTGACGATCGGGTTCGCGCGCCGCTTCGCCGGCTACAAGCGCCCGGAGCTCGTCTTCACCGATCCGGCGCGGCTTGCGCGCATCCTCAACGCCGCGGGCCGCCCGGTGCAGATCGTGTTCGCCGGCAAGGCGCACCCGGCGGACAATATCGGCAAGGGCGATCTCCAGGGTGTCTACCGGCGCGCGCTCGATCCGCTGTTTGGCGGCCGCGTCGCGTTCGTGGACGACTACGACCTGCACGTCGCGCACTTCCTCGTGCAGGGATGCGACCTGTGGCTGAACACGCCGCGCAAGCCGCTCGAGGCGAGCGGCACGAGCGGGATGAAAGCGGCGATCAACGGCGTGCCGAACCTGAGCATCGCCGACGGCTGGTGGGCCGAGGGTTTCACGGGCACGAACGGCTGGGTGATCGACGGCCGCGCGCCGGCGGGCAGCCCGGACGAGCGCCACCGACGCGGCGGACGCGGACGCGTTGTACCGTCTGCTCGAGGAAGAAGTCGTTCCCGCGTATTACGACCGCGACGCGTCGCGCGTGTCGCGCCGGTGGCTGAGCATCGTGAAGGAATCCATCCGCACCGTCAGTCCCCGTTTCTGCGCGCGCCGGATGGTGAAGGAATACGCCGAGCGGATGTACGCGCCCGCCCTTGCTTCGCGATCCCGCGGGCCGGCGCTTTCAGTGCCGCCCCTCCGCTGAAGCCCGCCGCGTTATTTCGCGCTGATTGGCGGATGGTGGATGATCTGGACCGTGTTGCCGTCCGGATCCTTGACGTAGCACGAGCGGGCGCCGTCGCGGTGCGTCTTCGGCCGCGCGACGACCGTCACTCCGCGGCTGTCGAGAAACGCCGCCCAGCGATCGACGTCCTCCGCCGTCGAGACGATGACGCCGAGATGATCGAGCGCCTGACTCGCCGGCGGCGCGGCACCGGCCGGCGCCCCCGAGGCACGATGGAGCGCAAGATTGTCGCGGCCCGACGTGAGATAGACGTTGTCCGGATCCGGCTCCCATTCGACGGCGAATCCAAGCACGTCGACGTAGAAATGTTTCATCGCGTCGAGGTCGCGCGCATTGAGCGCGAGATGCCTGAGGCCCTGGTGGGCGGGTCGCGGGGGTCTGTCCATAGTGCTAGACTTTCATGATATGCCGAGAAAGTCGGTGGTCAAGTCGCGGTGCGCGCTCTGCGGCGCCAAAGAGGTGTCGGAGCCGAGAGGCGAAGAGAAAGTACTGCCGCGACTGCTGGGACAAGAAGATCGCCGTCGAAGAAGTCGTCGCGCGCGAATTCGCGCTGAAGCGCTATATCCGCGCGCACAGCGCCGAGAAATATCTGATCTATCATTCGACGCTTAAACGCCCCTGCGGCCAGCTCATCGTCGTGGACGACGGCTACGATCTGTTCCTCACGCTGATGCTGTACCCGAACTTCGGCTGGGACGAGCCGGCGTATCACCTCGAGGGCGATCCCGAGGGCCGGGTCTTCTCGGAAATCCTGGTGGACGTCGTCGCCGCCGAAGTCATCGAGCCCTGGGGCGGCGGAAAATGGCACATGGAAATCTTTCGCTCGCTCAATCCTGAACCAGAGGATTGGAACGGTGAGATGTAACGTATAATCCCCGCCCGTAAGTCAGAGGAGGACAGGTATGACTCGTGCGCGCTTCGCAGTAGTAGCAGCGCTGGTTGGAGCCGGCATCGTCGTCGCCCCCGGCGGTCTGATGGCGCAGACGGCGCCGGAATTCAAACAGGTGCTCGCCGGCAAGAAGGTCGAGCCGCCGATCAAGGGTCAGGCGGAGGTGGAGTTCACCCAGCCGGTCACCAAGAAGAACGGCGACAACGTCGTCACCACGATTCGCGTGAAGAACGTGGCGACCGCGCCAATCTCCCGTCTGAAGGTCGCCGAAACCTGGTTCGATAAGGCCGGCAACATCGTCGCGGCCGGAGAAGGCACGCTGGACAAGCCGCTCGCGGCGGGTGCGGTGGACACGGTCACCATCACCACGCCCTTCCAGCAGGGAAAGATGAACAGCAACAGCTGGAACTTCAGCCATGCCTATGGGACGGTCAAGCCCAAACGCGTCAGCAAGCTTGACGATTCGTCGAAGGGCGCCGCGGCGCCGGCAGCAGCGAAGAAGTAGTTACGGAATCTTTTCGAACCTGACGTCGGTCACGCCCGCGCGCTTCGGCACGGCCGCAATGTGGTACGGCATCGTCAGTACCTGCGCGACGAGCGCGTCCGCCGGAGGGCGAGTTTCGCGGTACTGAACGACGAGGACGGACCCGTCGACGCGGGTACCGACAATTTCTACCGAGAAGCCGGCCGACGGCCGGCTTCCCATAAACACCCCCACGACCAGTTCCTTCGCGAAGTCCACGGGCGGTCTGGCGCGCTCGCCCCCGTGCAGGCGCCAGAGCGCTTCCCACTCGGCCGCCGTACGCACTGTCGCCTGACGCGGCGTGTCCAACTGGCTGTCGAGGCCCTTGTCGATCGAGCGGATGGGCGCCGGCGCCTGGAGCGTCATCAGGAACGTCGCGACGAGAGACAGCATGAACGTCATGGCTGGCGAGGCTGGCTTTCCGGGGGCGTAATCGTGACCTGCACTTCGCGGCTGGCGGTGGCGTTGTTGCCCAGACGCGAGCGCGCCTCGACTTTCAGGACATAGAGGCCTGGCGGGTAGTCCTTCAGCGAGATCGCCGATCCGTACCCGAAGCCGCCCTTCTTCCCTGCGAGGTCGGCGGTCGAACGCTCCTCGGCATTCTTGAAGACGACCCGTCCTTCGTCCGCGGTGAGCGTCGCGGTGACGTCCACGACGTGGACGTTCGACGTGTCGTTGTCGTAGATGTCCGTGAAGAACGCCACCTGATCGTCCTGGGCAAACGCGCGTGCCGCCACGGGCGGGCCAGGCAGCACCTGGCGCAGGTCCGCGTCGGGCTTGGCCGTCGGCATCAGGCTCGACGCGGCCGAGGTCAGCACGAGGCCGCTCATCACGATCGGCGGCTTGTCGAAGTCAGGCACGTCGAGGTCGTACAGCACGGAGCCCAGCGCGCCGCCCGTGACGTCGCGCGCGCCGACGCGCAGCTGATAACGTCCGGCGGGGATGTTCAACCGGCTGAGCATGCGGATGCTGCCCTGCTCGACGCGGGTCTTGGTCTCGGGCCTGAGGTTGAGCGCCAGCGTTTCGCGGCTCGATCCCTTCAGCTTGCCTTTGGCGTCCACCGCAAAGAACGCGAGCTCGAGGCCTGAATTGGCCGCCGTGCTGATGTCGCGGCCGCGCAGCTCCACGCCGAGGAGGACCGACGCGTTCGGCGCGGTTCCTTTGAACGGCGCCGCAAACACTTTCATGCCGAGACCGCTCACGGGCAGCGGGCTCTCCAGCGTGTCGCGCAGTTCCGGCGACAGGGTGGTCTTGGCAGGCGTCGGGATCTTGCCCGTCGGATTCGCGTAGCCGCGACGCGAGCGAACCGTCAGTCCGGGCCGCGTGACGCGGACCTCGATCTTGTGGAACTTGCCGTCGCGTTTCGGGTTCGGCGGATAGTACGCGAGCACGTAGTACGCGCTGTTCTCCTGAACAATACGGTCGTACGCGTTCGCGAAGCCGTTGGTGTTGACGACGGCGAAGCCGCCGGTTTCTTCGGCGAAGGTCTGCAGGCTCTCGCGCGCGAGGCGGCTTTCTTCCTGCAGCCCCCGCTCGTTGAGGCCCGCGGCGTTGGGATCGCCTCCGCCGACACTGACGAGCTCGATGTTGCCGTCCGAGAGCGCCATCAACCCGCGCGGGTCGATCGCGTACAGGCTGACGTTGGCCTTCGTGGCCGACCTGATGAAATCCTGCATTCGCGACATGATCATCGACGCCGCGTTGTTGCCGCCGTTGGCGAAGGGATCGTGGATGTCGTAGCTGATGCCCTCACTGAACAGCAGAAGCGTCTTCTTGCGCCCGCGGACGCTCGCGAACCAGTCCGCGACGGCGGTCATTTCCTCGAGCATCGCGCGCGCGTTGAACTCGCGCTCCTGCCGGTCCATGTCCTGCGGCGGTCCGCCCGCGCCGGCCGAGCGCGCAGCCGAGGTGTTGACGTAATCCTGCAGTTTGTTCAGCGTGGCCGAGCGGGGAGCCGACCCGGCAAACTGCTGCACGGCGAGGCTCAGGAGGCGCTTGTTGTTCGTGAACTCCTGCCCGTAGCTGCCGCCGCCTCCCACGACGCCCCGCGCGAACACCACGGCCATCAGATCGTTGGCGCCGAGCTTCTCGTCGATGAACTTCTGCGCCGCGCGCCGGACGAGATTCGTGTTCGACGGCAGGGTGTGCGCCTCGTCGAGGAGCATGACGTAGATGCGGCCGTCGAAGGGCCGCTCGTTGCTGCGCACATCCGGCTCGATCGCCTGCTTCGCGAACAGCGGGCGCTCGGCGCGCTCGATCGGAATGTCCACAAGCGCGAAGTCGGTGACCGCCTGCGGCTTCCCGTCCTCGAAGACCTGGAAGTCTTCCCTCTTCAGATCGCGCACGTAGTTCCCGCGCGCGTCGGTTACGAGCGCGTCGACTTCGACGTAGTCGACTTGAACCTTGAAGGTCGGTCCCTGGGCCTGTCCCACGGCGGGCGGCTGAGCCGCCGGCTGACCGGCAGGTGCCTGGCCCGAGACAAGCGCGCTTCCCGCCAGGGCCAGAATCAGGCCGACGGTGCTGGTAGTGCGGCTCATGCCCGAATTATGCCCTACCTGATTGGGACGGGCCGGTTTTCTGGCGGCGCTGAATGCCTGAGCCGCGGACTCCGCCCGGTTGGCACGTTATACTTGCGGGATGCCCCAGGCGACGGCCGGGCTCGACGTCAGCGCCGTTCAGGCCGCCCTCGCCGCCGACGGCCTCGACGGCTGGCTGCTGTACGATTTTCACGGGTTGAACCCGATCGCCGGCGAGATCGCCGGCATCGGCCGGGATGGCGGACACCTCGCCACCCGGCGCTGGTACTACCTCATCCCCGCCTCCGGCGAGCCACGCGGCCTCGTTCATGCCATCGAGCGCCGCGCGCTCGACCAGTTGCCAGGCTCGAAGGCGCGTTACGCGGGCCGTGACGAGCTCGAAGCCGGCTTGCGCGAGCTGCTCCGCGGCGTACGGCGCGTCGCGATGGAGTACTCGCCGCTCTGCGCCATCCCGTACATCGCGCGTGTTGACGCCGGCACCGTCGAATTGGTGCGGGGAATGGGCATCGACGTGGTGTCGTCAGGCGACCTCGTCCAGCGCTTCGCGACGATCTGGGACGCCGCCGCGCTTGAGACGCACAAACGGGCGTCGGAAGCCCTTTACCGCATCAAGGACCGCGCGTTCGACGCCGTCAGGTCGCGCCTGGCCTCGGGCACGCCGACGAACGAGTACGACATTCAGCAGCTCATGACCGGCTGGTTCCGCGACGAAGGCCTCGTCAGCGACTCACCGCCGATCGTCGCCGCCCAGGAGAACGCCGGCAACCCGCACTACATGCCGACCGCCGCCGTTAACCGGGTGATTCGCCCGGGCGAGATCGTGCTGCTCGACCTCTGGGGGAAGCTGGACCGTCCCCAGGCTGTGTTCGCCGACATCACGTGGGTCGGCTACACTGGCGCGCAGGTGCCGGAGCGCTACGAGCAGGTGTTTTCGACGGTGGCGGCGGGGCGTGATGCCGCCGTGGCGCTGGTCACGAACGCGGCCCGCGAAGGCCGCGAGCTTCGCGGCTGGGAAGTCGATCGCGCCGCGTCGTCGGTGCTGCGCGCCGCCGGGTACGGCGCCCACATCCTGCACCGGACAGGCCACAGCCTTGGCGAATCCGTGCACGGGAACGGCGTCAACATGGACGACTACGAGACACACGACGATCGGCGGCTCCTGGACGGCGCCGGCTTTACGATTGAACCGGGCCTGTACTTCGACGACTTCGGCGTGCGATCGGAAATCAACATGACCATGGGTGGCCGGGACGCCAGCGTGACCGGCCCGCTGCAGAGCAAGATTCTGGCGCTCGTTTAGGAGGAGTTCGATGTCCACCCGCAAGTTCACCCTGTTGTCCCTGCCGAAGCTGACGCTCGTCTACCTGCCGCTCATCGTCATCGCGTCGGTGGCAGTCGGCATGGTCATCGCGTCGCGCCTGGATCTCGCGCCCGCCTCGTCGGCGCAATCGCTTGCCATGCCGCCGATGAACAGCGCGCCGCTCACCGGCGCGTTGAGCGCCGACACGTTCCGGAACATCGCGAAGACGCAGGCCCCGATGGTCGTCAACATCCGGACCGAGATGAAGGCGAAGGCCCAGGACCTCGAGGATCTGTTCGGCGGGGGCGGCGGCGGCGCGCCCGACGACTTCCTCCGCCGTTTCTTCGGCGGTCCCGGCGGCCAGGCCCCCGGAGGCCCCGGAGGCCCTGGAGGCAATGACGAGAACGGCCAGGGCAACAACAAGCGCCGTCAGCGCGAGCCGACCACGCGGGCGACCGGCACGGGCTTCATCATCAGCAAGGAAGGCCTCATCCTGACGAACAACCACGTCGTGGAAGACGCCATCAAGATTGATGTGCTGCTCTACGCCGACGATGAGACGACCTACAGCGCCAAGGTCATCGGCCACGACGCCCTCACCGACAGCGCGCTCATCCAGCTGATCGACAAGCCCAGCACCCCGCTGCCGGAAGCGAAGTTCGGCGATTCGTCGCAGATGGCGCCGGGCGACTGGGTGATGGCCATCGGCAACCCGTTCAGCCTCGCGCATACCGTCAGCGTCGGCGTCATCAGCGCGACGAAGCGGCCATTCCAGGTGACCGACGGGCGGTCGAACGAGATGCTGCAGACCGACGCGGCAATCAACCCCGGCAACTCAGGCGGACCGCTGCTGAACATCCGCGGCGAGGTCATCGGCATCAACACGGCCATCATCAGCAACGGCCGCACCGAGGGCAACATCGGCATCGGCTTCGCTGTGCCGATCAACACCGTCCGGGATCTGCTGCCCCAGCTGCGCGAGGGCAAGGTCATTCGGGGCCGCATCGGCGTGACTGTTTCGGCCGTGCCGCGCGAGGGCTACGAGGACTTCGGCCTCAAGTCGCGCACCGGCGCGGTCGTCGGCTCGGTGCTTGCCGGCGGCGCCGCGCAGAAGGGCGGCATCGAACCCGGCGACGTGATCACGGAGTACAACGGGCGGCCGGTGCCGAATCGCGACGACCTCGTCAAGATGGTGATCTCGACCAAGCCGGGGACGTCGGTTCCCGTGAAGGTCCTGCGGAACAAGCAGGAGCGGACGCTGAACGTGACGGTCGATCAGCTGGATCTCGACGCCGAGCAGCAGAGCCAGCGTTCCACGCGGTCCGAGGCCAATCCGATCCCCGAGACGCAGCAGGGCGGCGGGTTCGGCTTGACGCTCGGTAACGTGACGCCGCAGATCTCGCGCCGCCAGCAGCTGCCCTCGGGCAGGACGGGCGCCCTCGTGACCGAGGTGGATCCCGACGGGCCGTCGGCCGGCCTGCTCCGCGCGGGAGACATCATCCTCTCAGTGAACCGCAAGCCGGTCGCGACCGCCGCCGACGCGGCGCGCGAGCTGCAGACCGTGGCGTCGGGCCGCATCGCGCAGATCCTCATCTGGCGGGGCGACGGCGAAGTGTTCGTCACCGTGAAGAAGGAATAGCGACGGATCTGCTCCCCTATATCCGTGAACGCGGCCCGCTCACCGTGGCCGCGTTCATGGATCTCGCCCTCTATCACCCGGAGACCGGCTACTACGCCCGCGCCGCCCAGCGGTCAGGCCGTTCCGGCGATTTCTTCACCAGCGTCGACGTCGGGCCGGTGTTCGGCGAGCTGCTCGAGGTCCAGTTCGCGGAGATGGCGGAGGTCCTGACGACGAACAACGCCGAGCACCGAGCGCACGGACAGAAATCATCCGCGTTGCACCCGGTCGATCTCGTCGAGGCCGCGGCGGGCAATGGCCGGCTATCGGCGGACGTTCTTCGGGCGGCTCGCCGCCGCGATCCGTCGTTCTACGAGCGGATCCGCCTTCATCTCGTCGAGGCCAGCCCTGCCGCCCGCGCAGGGCAGCACGAAGTGCTCGAGACCATGGCCGAGCGGCTCGTATCCTCGTCCGCGGAGCTGCCGGCGTCCTTCGAAGGCATCCTGTTCGCCAACGAATTGCTGGACGCGCTGCCGGTGCACCAGGTCGTGATGCGCCGCGACGGCCTGCGCGAGATCTACGTCGAAGGCTCGTCCGGCTCGCTGCGCGCGATCGAGGGCCCGCCGTCCACGCCCGAGCTCGCCGCATATCTCGATCGGCTCGGCGTGACGCTCGAGCCGGGATGGCGGGGCGAAATCAACCTCCGCGCCATCGAGTGGATTCGCGCCGCGGCCCACCGGTTATCCCGCGGCTTCATCGTCGTCATCGACTACGGGCACGAGGCACGCGAGCTGTACTCGGTCACGCACGCTGGCGGCACCCTGGCCACGTTTTCACGGCACACGATGGCCGGCCCCGAGCGTCCGGCGGACGCTCCGGCATGGCTCGACGATGCGGGCGAACAGGACATCACGGCCCACGTCGATTTCACGGGCGTGCGGATGGCGGCCGAAGCCGCGGGCCTGACGACCATCGGCTTCCTCGATCAGACGTACTTCCTGATGGGACTGGGGGCGGCGGCGATTGACGCAGGGGATCTGAAACGGCGCCTCGCGCTGAAGACGCTCCTCATGCCGGGCGGCCTCGGCAGCACGCACAAGGTGATGATCTTCGCCAAGGACGTCGGAACGCCGGCGCTGGCCGGCTGCTCATTCCGCGTGCGCGTCACGTGACGCGCCGTTTCCACCTGGCCCGCCCGACCCGCCTGACCCCGCCCCGCCCGACCCGCCTGCCCTAGAATAGGCGGACATGTCCGGGCATCTCGAGCGCGAGGTCAAGCTGCGATTCGACAGCGCGGAAACGGCCCGCGGCGCCGTCATGGCCACTGGGGCCACTCCCGTCCACGGCCGGCGCCTCCAGGAAGACTCGCTGCTCGACACGACGGGCGAAGACTTGCGCCGCCGCCGGTCTGCCCTTCGCGTCCGTGTGGACGGCGGCCGGAGCCTGCTGACGTTCAAGGGACCGGTGCAGCCCGCTCGCGTGAAAGTGCGAGAGGAACTTGAGACGGTCGTCAGCGACGGACACCTGTTGCTGCACCTGTTCGAGGAACTGGGGTTCCGGGTGTGGTTCCGCTACCAGAAGTACCGCGAGGAGTTTTCCCTCGACGACTGCACCGTGGCGATCGACGAGACGCCCGTTGGTGTGTTCGTCGAGATCGAGGGCGGCGAGGCCGGCATCGATCGCGTGGCGCAGAGGCTGGGCCGGGCCCCCGCCGACTACGTGCTGGAATCGTATCGAGGGTTGTTCGTCCAATACTGCGGGCAGCGCGGCCTGGCGGCGCGCGACATGCTGTTCGAGGCCGACTGACGCGGATGCTGTCTCACGCGCTCGTGCTCACGGCCGGTCTCGGCACGCGCCTGCGACCGCTGACGTCGGTGCGCGCCAAGCCCGCCGTCCCGGTCGCGGGCGAACCGCTGGTGCGTCGGATCATCCAATGGCTCGCCGGACAGGGCGTTCGCGATCTCGTTCTTAACCTCCACCATCTTCCCCACACGCTGACGGCCGTGGTCGGAGACGGCCGCGACCTCGGCGCGCGCGTGCGGTATTCCTGGGAACAACCGGCGGTCCTCGGCAGCGCGGGCGGACCCAGGCAGGCGCTGCCCATCATCGGCGCCCGCAGCTTCTTCATCGTGAACGGCGACACGCTGACCAACGTCAACGTGCACGCACTGGCGGCCACGCACGAGGGATCCGGCGCCCTGGTGACGCTCGCGCTCGCGCCCAACCGCGAGCCGCAGAAGTACGGGGGCGTGCTGACAGGGGCCGGCGGCCGCGTGACGGGCTTTGCGCCTCGCGGCGCAGGCGCTGAAGGTTCGCATCTGTTCGTGGGCGTGCAGGCCGCGCAGACGGACGCGTTCGCGTCGCTTCCCGGTGGCGAGCCGGTCAACTCGGTCGGCGACGTGTACGACCGGCTGCTCGAAACGAAACCGGGGTGCATCCAGGGGTTTTTCTGCGAGGCCGCACTTCAGGACATCGGCACGCCGGAGGATTACTGGAACACGTCATTCGAGTACCTGGCAGGCCGGCCGCCCGAAGACGCGTACGGACGCGGGACGCGCCTCGCCCCCGGCGCGCAAGTCACACGATCGATCCTGTGGGACGACGTCGAGGTTGGCGCCGGTGCAAACGTGGAGGAGTGCATCGTGACCGATCGCGTTCAGATTCCGGCCGGAGCCGTGTACCGTCGGGCGATCATCGCCCGTGACGGCCACCATCTGCTGGTGACGCCGCGATGAGCGATGAGCCCGTTGCCGCGGACCGCCGCCGCATCGACCAGTTCCTGAGCGGGAGCCCGCTGGTCACGCGGGATCACGAAGTCGTGGCACTCACCGGTGACGCGTCGACCCGGCGGTACTTCCGCGTAGTCCCGTCGGCTGGTTCGCCGATCGTTCTCGCACTGCACGAGGGCCCTATCGAGTACGCGTCGCTTCCCTTCGTCGCCGTGTCGGATCTGCTCAGCCGGATGCCGCTGCCCGTGCCGGCCATCCTGGGGCATTCCGATCGCCTCGGGATCCTGGCGCTGCAGGATCTCGGTGACGTGACGCTGCAGGCACATCTTGGCGCAGGGGGCGTGCAGGGACACGTCGGGCTCTATCGCGAAGCCATCGAGTTCATCGTGCGCCTCCAGCGGCGCGGCGCAGAACTCGCTTCAGACACGTGCACGCCGTACCGGCTGGCGTTCGACGTCGAGAAGCTGACGTGGGAGCTCGATTTCTTCGTCACCCATTTCGTGGAAGGCTATCGCCGCGCCGTCCTGTCGGCCGCCGAACGAATGGCGTTGTCCGGAGAGTGGAACGCGATCGCCGGCGAACTGGCCGGCGAACCGCGCGTGCTGTGCCACCGGGATTACCACAGCCGGAACCTGATGGTGCACGACGGCGGTCTGTTCGTCATCGACTTCCAGGACGCGCGCATGGGACCGGACACCTACGACCTCGCCTCCCTGCTGCGCGACTCGTATGTCGACATCGACGACGCCGCGCTCGAGGGACTGATGGAGCACTACCTGTCGCTCGCCGGCGGACGCGACGCGGGCGAGTTCCGCCGCCGATTCGATCTCATGGCCGTCCAGCGCAACCTCAAGGCCCTCGGTACGTTCGGCAACCAGGCCGGCGCGCGTGGAAATCCCGCCTACGTCCAGTACATGCCTCGCACGCTCGCGTACGCGCGTCGCAACCTCGCCACATATCCACGGTTCGCCCGCCTTCGCGAGCTGCTCGCGTCGCACGTCCCCGAGTTAGCGTGAGTTACGAAGCGACGGAGGCACAGAGCGCACAGAGGTGCGTACCGTCGAATCGCGGCCGAAGCGGTGGGCTGCGGGCACCACGATCCGCGGCGGTCCACGCTAGAATTGAACTCTCGTGGTGCAGCGACAGTTCGGCGTTTCGACGCGTCTTTACCGCCATCAGCGACTGAGCCGCGACCACGTGTTCGAGGTCGCCGCCCACGGCTTCGAGACGGTGGAGGTCTTCGCCGCACGCACCCACTTCGACTACCACAACCCGTCTGTCGTCGCCGACCTGCAGCAGTGGCTCGCCGAGGCCCGGCTCGAGCTGCACAGCGTGCACGCGCCGGTGAGCGATCCTGCTTCCAGCCGGCCGGGCGAGTACATGTCCATCGCCAGCGCCGACCCGAAGGCCCGGGCACTGGCCATGGCCGAGGTCGAGCGCGCTCTTCAGATCGCGCGCCGCATCCCGATGCAGGTGTTCGTCGTTCACCTGGGATGGCCGCGCACGCACAAGGGCTTCGGCGGCAGCAACCGCGACGCCGCCCGCCGCAGCCTCGAGACGCTGTTCGAGATCGCCGAACCGCTCGGCGTCCGCCTGGCTGTCGAGGTCATTCCGAACGATCTCTCGCGGCCCGGCTCGCTCGTGCACCTTGCCGAAGAAGGTTTGGAATCGGCGGAGATCGGCATCTGCCTCGACGTCGGCCACGCGCACCTCGAAGGCGACCTCATCGACGCGATCGAAATCACGTCGGGACACCTGGCCTCCCTCCACGTGCACGACAATCGCGGCCGCACCGACGATCACCTCGTGCCGTTCGACGGTACGATTGACTGGCCGGCGGCCGTGACGGCGCTGCAGAAGGTCGGCTACGACGGCGCCCTGATCGTCGAAGCCGCGCCGCGCGGCCCGGCCCGGGACACGCTCGTCCGGTCGCGCGCCGCGCTGCGGCGGATCGAGAATATGCTCAAGGCGGGCGCGGGGCGCTGAGGCGAGGGAGACCGGACATGCGCGTCTACATCGAGGACATTGGCAGGCACGAGGGCGAAACCGTCACCATCAAGGGTTGGCTGCACAACCGGCGCTCGAGCGGCAAGATTCACTTCCTGACGCTCCGCGACGGATCCGGGTTCATCCAGGCGGTCATGTCCAAGGCCGCCGTCGGCGACGAAGTGTTCAAGGCCGCCGATCATCTGTCGCAGGAAACATCACTCACCGTGACGGGCGCCGTGCGCGCCGACAAACGCGCGCGAGGCGGGTACGAGATCGACGTCGCCACCATCGAGGTCCTGGGCGCGTCGCACGACTACCCCATCACGCCGAAGGAACACGGCGTGGACTACCTGCTCGATCGCCGCCACCTCTGGATTCGCAGCGAGCGCCAGCAGGCGATCCTCCGCGTGCGCCACGAGATCATCAACGCTGTCCGCGACTTCTTCAACGATCGCGGGTTCATCCTCGCCGACACACCCATCTTCACGCCCGCCGCGTGCGAGGGCACGACGACGCTGTTTCCGGCGCAGTACTTCGATGAGACGACGGCCTACCTGACGCAGAGCGGCCAGCTGTACAACGAAGCCAACGCCATGGCGCTCGGCCGCGTGTACTGTTTCGGCCCGACATTCCGCGCGGAAAAATCGAAGACGCGCCGCCACCTCACCGAGTTCTGGATGGTCGAGCCCGAAGTGGCGTTCGCCGATCTGAACGACGTCATGGAGCTTGCCGAAGATCTGATCGTCTCGGTGGTCGCCCGGGTGCTCGAAAAGCGCCGGCGGGAGTTGACGGTTCTCGACCGCGACGTCTCCAAACTCGAGTCCGTCCAGAAGCCGTTTCCGCGCATCTCGTACGACGACGCCGTCGCGTCGTTGCAGGCGCGCGGCCTGCCAATCAGCTGGGGAGGCGACTTCGGCGGCCCGGACGAGACGATGCTGTCGGAGCAGTACGACCGCCCCGTGATGGTCCACCGCTATCCGTCCGCGGTGAAGGCGTTTTACATGAAGCCCGATCCGGACCGTCCGGACGTCGCCCTGGGCGTCGATATCCTCGCGCCCGAAGGGTACGGCGAAATCGTGGGCGGCGGCGAACGCCTGGCGGATCTCGATCTGCTGCTGCAGCGCATCAAGGAGCACGACCTGCCGCAGGAAGCGTTCGAGTGGTACGTGGATCTCCGCCGGTACGGCACGGTCCCGCACGGCGGCTTCGGCATGGGCATCGAACGCGTCGTCGCGTGGATCTGCAAGCTCGAGCACGTGCGCGAGACGATTCCCTACCCGCGCATGCTGTACCGGCTGTATCCGTGACGTCCGGCTGAAGCCGGACGCTACTTTTCTGCGATGGTCTTGCCGTTGATCTCGGTGTACCGGTAGGTCATCGAAAACGTCGAGGCGCCGACGATCAGGACGTCGGCCGTCGAGCTCATGCTCACCGGGACGTGCACGCCCTCCAGGCGCTCGTACTCGCGAGTCACGTGAACGCGGCGGGTCCAGAACGACGGCCGCTTCGACAGTTCCCCGTCGACGCGCACGAGATCGGCCGACTCGGCGTCGATGAACAGCGCGCCGTTCACGAGCATCACGTTCTTGCGCTTCGGCCGGACGTCCATCTTGACGACGCCCGCGTCCTCGGGGCTGATGTCGAGGAAATCGTAATTCGCCGGCGTCAGCGCCGACTGATCGCGGTCCGTGGCCTTGACGGCATCCCGTTCGGCGTCGAGCGCCGCGACGAGCACGCGCCCCTGAATGAGCCCCGAGCCCTCGCGCGCGGTGATCTCGTACGTGAACCCGCGGACCGGATCGAGCGTCGTCCACGCCTCGAGAGACGCGCTCATCTTCCCGCCGCGGGTCGAGGCCGTCAGCCGGCGGAACGCGCGATAGCTCACCAGCGGGTCCTGGTCAGGCGCGAGAAACCGGCCGATGAACTCGCCGCGGGCCATCGGCGTCTCCGCCGCGCCGTTCGCGGCGCCGGTTTGAACGGCAGCCGCCACGAGAACGCAGGCCACTCCAAGCCGAACGCGCATGGATCTCACCATTGTGGAAATATACCCACACAACCGCCATTGATGCCCTGTGCGAGAGTCGGGCTGCGCGAGAGGGGGTCGATTGATTATAGACTTCTATGGTGAGCCTGGAACGATAACGTGAAGATAGGCCTGATTTCACTCGGCTGCCCGAAGAACCTCGTGGATTCCGAGGTCATGCTCGGCCTCGCGCACCAGGCGGGGCACGAACTGACCGCGGACGCCGCCGGCGCGGACGTCATCGTGGTCAACACGTGCGCGTTCATCGATTCGGCGAAGCAGGAATCCGTGGACGCGATCCTCGAGATGGCCGGCCACAAGAAGAACGGATCGTGCCAGCGCCTCATCGTGACCGGCTGCCTCGCGGAGCGGTATCGCGACGCGCTGCAGGCCGAAATCCCCGAAATCGACGCGGTCCTCGGCACGGGCGAAGTCCCCGACATCGTTCGTGCGATCGGCGGAACCGCCTCATCGTCCGCGGCGACGCCGTTGAAGCTCTATCGCCCGTCGGACTTCGCGAAGCCCGCGGACCTCTCGGACCCGTCGGACCCCTCGGACCTCGGACCACCTGCCGTCGTATATCTACGACGCGGACACGCCACGCTGGCTGGCAACGCCCCGCCACTACGCGTACGTGAAAATCGCGGAAGGCTGCGACTACAAGTGTGCGTTCTGCATCATCCCGACGCTGCGCGGCCACTATCGAAGCCGCCCGGAGGATTCGATCGTCAGGGAAGCCGAAGGCCTCGCCGCGCGCGGCGTCCGGGAACTGCTGCTCATCTCGCAGGACACGACGTTCTACGGCGTCGACCGCGGCGAGCGCGGCGCGCTCGCGCGGCTGCTGCGGCGGCTGAACGGCGTCGCGGGCCTCGAATGGATCCGCCTGCTGTACCTCTACCCGACGACGATCGACGACGCGACGCTCGCGGCAATGGCCGACTGCGAGAAAGTCTGCAAGTACATCGACCTGCCGCTGCAGCACGCGTCGAACCCGGTGCTCAAACGGATGAAGCGTCCCGGGACGCGCCAGGGGTACGAGGCACTGCTCGACCGGATCCGCACGCGTGTGCCGGGCGTCGCGCTCCGGACGACGTTCATCGTCGGTTTCCCCGGCGAGACCGACGCGGACGTCGAGGCGCTGACCGATTTCGTGGGCGGCCAGGCGTTCGATCACGTCGGCGTGTTCACTTATTCGCACGAGGAAGGCACGTCCGCCCATGCCCTGGAGAATGACGTGCCGGAGCGGGTCAAGCAGGCGCGGCGCCGCCGCGTGATGAGCCTCCAGAAGCGCGGCGTGCTGCGGCGGCAGCGCCGCCGGATCGGCGAGCGCGCGCGGGTCCTGATCGACGGCCCCTCGGGAGAGCATGAGTTGGTCGTGAAAGCGCGGCTGTCGACGCAGGCTCCCGATATCGACGCGGCGGTCTACCTGACCGATTGCGACCCGTCCCTCTACAGCCCGGGCGCCTTCGCCGAGGTGACCATCGTGGGCGCGAGGGACTACGATTTGATTGGTCGGCCCGTGCTATAATTTTCAATTCGGAGCCTGGGTGTAGGACCGAGTGGGCGTATGCCCACTTTTTTTGTTTGGGGACCCGGAATTCGGTCCTCTGGTCGTTGAGGCAATGGGCGCGAGCGACGTGGTGGAGCAGGTTCGGACGCTGGCGGCCCGCGTGGCCGCGTCGTACGGGCTGGAAATCTTCGACGTCTCGTTTCGCCGCGAAGGTCCGGGGATGGTGCTGCGCGTCCGGATCGACCGGCCCGGGCCGGCGGCGAGCGCCGAGGAAAGCGTCAGCGTGGCGGACTGCGCGAACGTCAGCCGCGACCTGAGCGCGATTCTCGACGTGGACGACGTCGTGCCGGTGGCGTATACCCTCGAAGTATCATCGCCGGGCCTCGATCGACCGCTGATCCGGCCGGACGACTACCACCGGTTCGCCGGGCGGCACGCGAAGGTGGTCCTGACCGAGGCGGTGGACGGCCAGAAGTACTTCAAGGGCCGCCTGGGCGGCGTGGACGCGGGCCACGTGCTCATCGAAGGGGAAGATCGGCGCACGCATCGCGTGCCACTCGGCGTCATCGCGCGGGCGAACCTGGAAGTGGAATTTTAACAATGTCGAATCCTTTGCAGCAGACGATCGAAGCGCTCGCCAAAGAAAAGGGAATCGAGCCCGACGTCGTCATCAGCGCCATCGAGGAAGCCGTCGCGACCGCCTCGCGCAAGTACTACAAGACGGGCGAAAACCTGAAGACGCGCTTCAACCTGGAGACCGGCCAGGTCGATCTCTTCGCGCTCAAGCAGGTCGTGCAGGAGGTGGCCAACGCGGCCACCGAGATCTCGATTGACGAAGCCCGCCAGATGTATCGCGAGCTCTACGGCGACGAAGTGGCCGACGGCATCGAGCTCGGCGACGAAATGGAGTTTCCGAAGCCGACCGAGGTGCTCGGCCGCATCGCCGCGCAGACCGCCAAGCAGGTCATCTTCCAGAAGGTCCGCGAGGCGGAACGCGAGAACATCTTCGCCGAGTACAACCAGCAGATCGGCGACGTGAAGAATGCGACGGTCAAGCGGTTCGAGAACGGCGACATCATCGTCGAAATCGGCCGCATCGAGGCCGTGATTCCGCGGAAGGAACAATCGCGCGCCGAGAGCTACAACCCGGGCGACCGGGTGCGCGCCGTCATCAAGGGCGTGAACCGCAGCGCCAAGGGCCCGCAGATCGTGCTGTCGCGGACCGATCCCGCGCTGCTGATCAAGCTGTTCGAGCAGGAAGTGCCGGAGATCTACGACGGCACGGTGGTCATCCGCGGCGCCGTCCGGGAAGCCGGGGATCGCGCCAAGGTGGCCGTCTTCTCGCGCGAGCGCGACGTCGATCCGGTCGGCGCCTGCGTCGGCATGAAAGGCACGCGCGTGCAGTCGATCATCCGCGAGCTGCGCGGCGAGAAGATCGACATCGTCGAATTTTCCGAGGATCCGGTCGCGTTCGTGACCCAGGCGCTGAGCCCGGCGAAGACGCAGCGCGTGCAGATCGTCGACGACCGCGAGCACGTCATGGAAGTCGTCGTCGAGGACAAGCAGCTGTCGCTCGCCATCGGCAAGAAGGGACAGAACGTCCGGCTGGCGGCGAAGCTGACGGGCTGGCGCATCGACATCAAGAGCGAGGAAGAGAAGCGCCGCGAGGTCGAGGCGCAGTTCGAGGGGCTGGAGGCCGCGCCGTCCGAAGAGGAAGGCGCCGATGCGAGCCGGGGAGGCCGCCGGGGAATCGGCCGGCGAGCCCCTGCCCTACGAACTGGCCGGCGTCGGAGAGAAGACGGTTCGGAAACTCGTCGAGGCGGGCTTCGGTTCGATTGAGGCCGTCGCGGCCGCGACGGCCGAACAGCTGTCGGAAGTGCAGGGCATCGGCGAAAAGACGGCGGCGAGGATTCTGTCCGCCGCGCGCGGCGAGTCGCCGGCGCAGCCATCAGGCGAGCCGTCCGCCGAGACGCCGGCTTCGCCATCCACGGACGCACCACAGGAGTAACGTTTGGCCACTGTCCGGATTTACAAGGTCGCGGAACTGCTGGGCACCACGAGCCAGGAAGTGACTGCGCTGCTCAAGCGCGACCACGGCATCGAAGTCAAGAGCGCGTCGAGCACGATCGAAGAGGTCGTGGGCCGTCAGTTCGTCGAGCGGATGGCGCGACAGCGCAACATCCAGCTGCCGAGCGGCGACATCTTCGCCGAGACGCCGGTCGTCAAAGGCAAGAAATCCGCGCCGTCGAAGAAGGCGCCGGAGCCGGTCAAGCCGGCCGCGCCGATGCTGCCGCCGCCGCGCCTCGTCAAGATGGTGAAGCCCGCGCCGGTGCCGGCTTCGATCGACGCGGACGCCGTGGCGCCGCCGGTCGAGGAGGTCGAGCCCGCGCCGGTCGCGGCGCCCGAGCTGGAACCGATCGCCGCGCAGGCACCCGACACGATCGCCGATGCGCCGCCTGAGGCGCCCGCCGAGCCGTCGCCGCCAGCACCGCCCGTTGAAATCGCGGCTGCGCCGGAACCCGTCGCCGTCGAAGCGCCCCGTGTCGAGCCACCGCCTCCGCCCAGGCCGGTGACACCGGGCCGCGTGGTGCCGCCGACGCTGCGTCTCCGCATCGAAGAACAGCGGCCGACAGCGCCGACACCGCCGCTGCCGACTACCCCGGCGCCTCGAATGGCGCCGCGCCCGGCCCCCAGGCCGGCGGCGTCCGCGCAACCGGCCGCCACGGGCACACTGGCCGCGGGACGTCCAGGCGCCGTTGCGCGTCCCGGGCAGCCGATGGCGGCGCGCCCGGGCGGCGCGCCAGGCGCGATGCGGCCGCCGGCGCCCCGGCCGCCCCAGATGCCGATGGGCGGACCACGTCCGCTGCCGTCGCAGCCCATTCGCCCGTCGCAGCCCGGACTCCCGCCGCGCCCGGGTCAGTACCCGCAGCGGCCCGGCATGCCCTCGCGGCCGTCGTATCAGCAGCGTCCCGGCGGGTCGGGACGGCCCGCTGCCAGCCAGCGGCGCGATCCGCGGCCGTCGCCGCCGCCGACGCCCGCCGCGCCTCCGCCCGTATCGCGCACCATCACGCTCGCCGAGGGCATGACGGTGAAGGACCTGGCGGACAAGCTCGACCTGCGCGTGAAGGATGTCCTCGCGAAGCTGCTCATGAAGCGGCTCATGCTGACCATCAATTCCGCGCTCGACACGGAAACCGCAACGATGATCGCCCGCGAGTTCGGGGCGGACGTGCAGATGCGAAGCTTCGAGGAAGAGCTGCTTCAGGTGGACGAGGGCGAGACCAACGCGGGCGATGTCGTCACGCGCGCGCCGGTCGTCACCGTCATGGGGCACGTGGACCACGGCAAGACGAGCCTGCTCGACGCGATCCGGACCACGCGCGTCGCCGAGCGCGAGGCCGGCGGCATCACGCAGCACATCGGCGCCTATCACGTCACGATCAACAAGCGGAACATCGTGTTCCTCGACACGCCGGGCCACGAAGCGTTCACGCTCATGCGGGCCCGCGGCGCCAAGGTCACCGATATCGTCGTGCTGGTGGTCGCGGCCGACGACGGCGTCATGCCGCAGACGCGTGAAGCGATCGACCACGCGAAGGCGGCGAACGTGCCGATCATCGTGGCGATCAACAAGATCGACAAGGCCAACGCGCAGCCCGAGCGCGTCAAGCGCGAGCTGACCGACCTCGGCCTGATGCCGGAAGAATGGGGCGGCCAGACCGTCACCGTGGAGGTGTCGGCGCGGCAGAAGACCAACATCGACACGCTGCTCGAGATGATCCTGCTCGTCAGCGACATCGGTGAGCTCAAGGCGAATCCGAAGCGCAGCGCGTCGGGCACCGTGCTCGAGGCGAAGCTGGACAAGGGCCGCGGTCCCGTCGCGACGGTGCTCGTGCAGGACGGCACGCTGTCAGTCGGCGAAACGTTCATCGCCGGCCCGATCGTCGGCCGCGTGCGCGCGCTCATCGACGACCGCGGGAGGCCCGTGAAGTCCGCTGGACCGTCCACGCCGGTCGAGGTGCTCGGCCTCGCGGGCCTGCCGCAGCCGGGCGACGTGTTCCAAGTCGCAGATGCGGCGAAGGCGCGGCACATCGCGACCTTCCGCGAAGAGCAGGCGAAGAGCCGGTCGCTCGGCGCGAAGGGCTCGCGCCTCACGCTCGAGTCGCTCCAGGCGCAGATTGCCGAAGGCGGCATGAAGGAGCTGCCGATCATCATCAAGGCCGACGTGCAGGGCTCGGCCGAGGTGCTGGCGGATACGCTCACGAAGCTGACCGACGACAAGGTCAAGATCCGCATCATTCACGCCGGCGTCGGCGCGGTCAACGAGTCGGACGTGCTGCTGGCGTCGGCGTCGAACGCAATCGTCATCGCCTTCAACGTGCGGCCCGACCGGAACGCCGAAGAGATCGCCGCGCGCGAGCGCGTGGACATCCGCGCGCATTCGGTCATCTACAACGTGACCGACGAGATGAAGAAGGCGATGACGGGCCTCCTCGAGCCCACCTTCAAGGAAGTCCGGATCGGCGTGGCCCAGGTGCGCGACACCTTCAAGGTGCCGAAGTACGGCACGATCGCCGGCTGCATGGTCACCGAGGGGCGCATCACGCGCGCCGGCGACACCCAGGCACGCCTCCTCCGCGACAACGTGGTGGTGTACGAAGGCAAGATCGGCTCGCTGCGCCGCTTCAAGGACGACGCGAGCGAGGTCAAGGCCGGGTTCGAGTGCGGCATCGGCTTCGACAAGTTCAACGACCTCAAGGTCGGCGACCTCATCGAGGTCTTCACGATGGAACGCGTCGCCGTCTCGGCGTAGCGTTTCGAGAGGTTCGGGGTTCAAGGTTCAGGGTTCAGGGTTCCGCTCCATGAACCGTGAACCTCTGAACCTTGCAGTTCCTGTCACCATGTCCCAAGGTTCCCGTCCCGACCGCGTCGCCGATCAGCTGCGCAGCGAGCTCGGGCTCCTGCTCACCCGCGAAGTCCACGACCCGGGCATCGGCTTCGTGACAATCACGCGCGTGCAGGTCAGCCCCGACCTGCAGCAGGCTCGCGTGTTCTACACGGTCCTCGGCGACGACAAGGCGCGCAAGACGAGCGCGCGCGCGCTGGACCGCGTGATCCCGTTCCTCCGCCGTCAGATCGGATCGCGGCTCCGGCTCAAGCGCACGCCCGAACTGAAGTGGATTTACGACGAGTCCATTGCAGGCCAGGACCGCATCGAACAACTCCTGAACGAGATTCGCGCGAATCCCCATCCCGCTGACGATGCCAATCCCGATGCGGACGACAGTGACGACACCGGCTCCTGAAATCGAACGGATCGTCGAGGCGATCCGCGCGCGCCGCACGTTCGTGCTGTCGTCGCACGCGCGGCCGGACGGCGATGCGATCGGCTCCGAGCTCGCCATGGCGTATGCCCTGCGGGCCCTGGGCAAGCACGTCCGCGTCGTCAACCGCGATCCGGCGCCGCCGACGCTGATGGAGTTTCCCGGCGTGCCGGAGATCGAGATCGCGCCGGAAGCCGCCGGCAACTTCGACGCCGCGATCATCATGGAGTGCGGGGACCTCGCGCGGACGGGCGTCGCGGGACTCGAGCGCGGGTTCGTCATCAACATCGATCACCATCCCGGCAACACGGGCTACGGGCAGATCAACTGGTTCGACGCGTCGGCGGCGGCGTGTGCCGAGATGGTGTTCGACCTGGTCAGAGCGCTGGGCGTGCCGCTGACGCCTGAAATCGCGACGCATATCTACGTGGCGATCCTGACCGATACGGGTTCATTTCACTTCTCGAGCATTTCGCCGCGCACGTTCGACATCTGCCGGATGCTGCTCGAGGCGGGTGTCGATCCGGTGCGCGTCGCCCGCAGCGTGTACGACAGCGGCACGATGGGGCGCCTGAAGTTGTCCGGCGCGCTTCTGAGCGGCATGCAGATCGATCAGAGCGGACGCATCGCGGTGCTGTATCTCGATCACGAGATCGCGCGGACTGCAGGCGGGACATACGAAGACACCGACGGGCTGATCAACGAACCGCTCACGGTCAAGGAAATCCAGGCCGTCGTCTTCTTCAAGCACGTGAAAGACGACGAGTACCGCGTGAGCATGCGGTCGAAGGGCACGATAGACGTCAACGCCGTCGCCAAGGCGTTCGGCGGCGGCGGCCACAAGAACGCCGCCGGCTGCACCGCGATCGGGCGCCTCGACGCGCTGCGGCAGCTGTTCGTGGAGAAGGTCAGCGGCACCACCGGATGGACGGGCTCCTAGTCATCGACAAGCCGGCCGGCCCGACCAGCCATGACGTCGTCGCGCGAATGCGGCGGGTGCTGGGCGAGTCGCGCATCGGCCACACGGGGACACTCGACCCGGCCGCGAGCGGCGTTCTGCCCCTCGTCCTGGGACGCGCGACGCGCCTCGCCCGCTTCATGAGCGGCTCGAACAAGCGCTACGAGGCGGTCGTACGATTCGGGCAGGCGACCGACACGTACGACGCCGAAGGCGTGCCGGTTGGAGTGCGGTCGCTTACGGTCCCCACGCGCGAGCAGCTTGAATCCGCCCTCGATGCGTTCCGCGGAACGTTCGAACAGCAGCCGCCTGCGTTCTCGGCCAAGAAGATCGCCGGGCGGCGCAGCTACGAGGCGGCGCGCGCCGCGCGGCAGTCCGCCTCGCCCGCGGCGGCCGCCGTGCCCGGCCCGCCGGCGCCGTCTGCCTTGCCGTCACCGGTCACCGTCACGGTGCACCACCTGGCAGTCATCGACCTCGCCGGTGACTGCGCCACGCTGACGCTCGAGTGCACGGCTGGTTTCTACGTCCGGTCGCTCGCGCACGAGCTCGGCGCCATGCTCGGCACCGGCGCGCACCTGGCGGCGCTGAGGCGCACGGTGAGCGCCGGCCTGATGCTGGCCGACGCGATAGCGCTCGACGCTGCCGAGCGCAGCCGCGACGCTGCGGCCGCCGCGATTGTGCCGATCGAGCGCATGCTGCAGGATCTGCCCTCCGTGGTGCTTGGTCGCGAGGACGTTGAACGCGTCACTCACGGACAGGACGTGGCGTCGGCTGGTGCGAAGAAGACGGCCGGCGACTCTGTTCGGTTGTTCGATCAAGCCGGGCAACTCGTCGGAATCGGTGAGGCTGCGCGGACGCCGGGCTTTTTGCATCCCTCGATTGTCCTGAGGTAAGATATTGAGCTTGTTCGACTAATCGTTTTTTGCACATACGGCGGGCTGGTCTGAAACACCAGGGCGAAGGCCCCGGTGGCCTCTTGACTGGGCCGCGCGTGGAGGACGACCAGGTGGCGTTAACCAAAGACCGCAAGACCGAATTGATCGGCAACTACAAGACCCACGAAGGCGATACAGGCTCTCCCGAAGTACAGGTTGCGATTCTCAGCGAACGCATCAATTACCTCACGGAACACTTCAAGTCACACGCCAAGGACCACCACTCGCGGCGTGGGCTGTTGATGCTTGTTGGCCGCCGCCGGCGTCTCCTCGATTACCTGAAAGCCAAGGACGCGCATCGCTACGCGGACTTGATCAAGCGCCTCAACATCCGAAAATAGCCGGGTCTCTGGACCTGTTGGACCCCGTGGACCTCGTGGACCCGTTGGAAAGCCTTTATGACTACTCGCGAGATTTCGATATCCAATAAGCCGCTGACCCTCGAAACGGGCAAGCTGGCGAAACAAGCCGATGGCTCCGTGATCGTCCGGTATGGCGATTCGGTGGTGCTCGTCACCGCCTGCCGTGCCGCCAGCCCCCGAGAGGGCATCGACTTCCTGCCGCTGACGGTGGACTACCGCGAATATACGTACGCGTCCGGCCGCATTCCCGGCGGGTTCTTCAAGCGCGAAGGCAAGCCGGCGGAAAAAGAAGTGCTGACCTGCCGCGTCATCGATCGGCCGATCCGCCCGCTGTTCCCGTCGGGGTGGCGCTACGAAACGCAGATCATCGCCCTCGTGCTGTCCGCCGACACCGAGAACGACACGGACGTCCTCGCGATCACGGGCGCGTCCGCGGCGCTCGCGCTGTCCGGCATCCCCTTCCAGAAGACGATCGCCGGCGTGCGCGTGGGCCTGGTGGACGGGCAATACGTCGTGAACCCGACGTTCGAACAGCGCAAGCAGAGCAAGCTCGATCTCATCGTCGCCGGCAGCAAGGACGGCCTCGTAATGGTCGAAGCAGGCGCGAAGGAAGTGTCGGAAGCGCAGGTCGTCGAGGCGCTGAACGTCGCGCACGCGGCGATCAAGCAGATCGTCGCCGCCATCGACGACATGGCGAAAGCCGCGGGCCGCAAGAAGGTCGCGGTCGCGCAGAAAGAGATCGCACCCGCCTTCTACAACGAGATCGAAAGCAAGGTGCTCGGGCCGCTCACCGACGCGATGCGGATTCGCGGCAAGCTCGAAAATTACGAGACGGTGGAGCTCACGCTGAAGAACATGGTCTCGGCGCTGCCCGAGGGCGAAGCCGAGAAGAAATCCGACGCCAAGGCCATCTTCAAGGAACTGAAGGAAAAGGTCCTGCGCGAAGAAGTGCTGACGCACAACGTCCGGCTCGACGGCCGCAAGTTCGACGAGGTCCGCCCGATCTGGATCGAGACCGGCGTTCTCCCCCGCACGCACGGGTCCGCGGTGTTCACGCGAGGCGAAACGCAGGCGCTCGTCACCTGCACGCTCGGGACGGCCGACGATGCGCAGAAGATCGAGACGTTCGAGGGCGAAACGTGGAAGAGCTTCATGCTCCACTACAACTTCCCGCCCTTCTCCGTCGGCGAAGTCGGGCGCATGTCCGGCCCGGGACGCCGCGAGGTCGGGCACGGAGCCCTGGCGGAGCGCGCGTTGACGCCGATGGTGCCGACCGAAGAACAGTTTCCGTACACGATGCGCATCGTGTCGGACATCCTCGAATCGAACGGGTCGTCGTCGATGGCGAGCGTCTGCGGCGGATCCCTGGCGATGATGGACGCGGGCGTGCCGCTCAAGGACGCGGTCGCGGGCATCGCGATGGGCCTGGTGATGGACGAGAAGACGGGCAAGTACGCCGTCCTCAGCGACATCGCCGGCGCGGAAGATCACTACGGCGACATGGACTTCAAGGTCGCCGGCACGTCGACGGGCATCACGGCGCTGCAGATGGACATCAAGGTCGGCGGCATCACGACCGAGGTGATGACGCAGGCGCTCGATCAGGCGCGCCGCGGCCGGCTGCACATCCTGGAGAAGATGCGCGAGGCGCTCTCGGCGCCGCGCGGGAACATCTCGAACTTCGCGCCGCGCATCGTGACGATCCGGATTCCGGTCGACAAGATTCGCGACGTCATCGGCCCCGGCGGCAAGATGATCCGGAGCATCATCGAGCGGACGGGCGTCAAGATCGACGTGGAAGACGACGGCCGCGTGAACGTCGCGTCGGCCGACGAAACATCCGCGCAGAAAGCGATCTCGATCATCCAGGAGCTGACGGCGACGCCGGAGCTCAACAAAACCTACCTCGGCAAAGTTCAGCGCATCACCGATTTCGGCGCCTTCGTCGAGATCATGCCGGGCACCGACGGCCTCCTGCACGTCTCGGAAATCGCGAACCACCGCGTGAAGGACGTGCGCGACGAGCTGAAAGAGGGCGAACAGGTCCTCGTCAAAGTGATCAATATCGACCCGACGGGCAAGATTCGACTCAGCCGTAAGGCGCTGCTGCAGGAACAGGGCGCCGCGCCCGCCTCGACCTAGTCAGACTATCGGACGGCGCGGACCGTCGTACAATCAGGAACAGCGCCCTGATGTACACGCGCCGTCACTTTCTCTTCATCCCAGTCGCTCTCGTGGCCGGCAGCGCCGTCGGCCAGGATCACGAACCCTCCGTGCGACGGGTGTCCGTGACCGCGCGCAAGTACGCGTTCGACCCGCCGCGCATCGAGGTCGCGCAGGACGACCTTGTCCGGATCGAACTGCGCACGGTGGACATCGCGCACAGCGTCACCCTCGACGCCTACCGGATCTCCAAGCGGGTCAGCCCCGGCGCGCCGGTCACGTTCGAGTTCCGCGCCGACCGCGAAGGCACCTTCCCCTTCTACTGCAACCTGCAAATTGAAGACGGCTGCCGCCAGATGCGCGGCGAGCTGGTGGTCCGCCCGCGACGATAGATCCGGTCATCTGATCATCTCCTAATCGTCTATGGTCAGAAATGACCAGAAGACCAGATGACCAAATGACTAAATTCTGGATCCCCTGAACGCCTGGGCGGCAGCGATCCGCTCCCGAACCGGTGGATGGCTGTGGAACAGCCACTGCACGATCACGGAGGGTTGTTCCTCGGCGAGGTTCTGCGCGGCGAGCCGGCGCATCGCAGAGATGAACGCGGCGGGATTGTGCGTCAGCGCGAGCGCAAACCGATCGGCCTTGCGCTCGAACGTCCGCGAGAGCGCGTGCGCCAGGGGCAGCATCACCAGCGACACGCCGCCGGCGGCGAGCAGCAGCAGCGGCAACCCCGCGACATCGGCGGCATCGCGCAGCGCGAACGCGTCCGCGAGTGCGCTCAGCACGCGCGCCCCCATGTAGAAGCCGGCGAGGATCAGCACGCTCTGGAAGACGATGCCCTTCCAGATGTCGTTGTGCACGTGGTGGCCGAGCTCGTGTGCCAGCACGACCTCAATCTCCTCGTCCGAGTACTCCGCGAGCATCGTGTCCGACACAAGAATGCGGCGCGTCGCGCCCATCCCCGTGAGCGCCGCGTTGGCTTTTTTCGTTTTCTCGCTCAGGCCCCACTCGTACGCGCCCAGCACGCGGGCGCCCGCGCGTTCGGCGAGGCCGACGAGCCGCGTCCGCAGCGACTCGCGGTCGAGCGGCTTGACCGGCGAGAACAGCGGCAGCAGCAGCACGGGCGCGACGTTCGCGAGGCCGACAATGATGATCGAAAACACGATGCCGGCCGACAGCCACCATCGATCCGGCGAATACCGGATCACGGCGTAGAGGATCGCCGCACCCGCGCACGCGAAGAGCAGCTCGAGCCCAAACGCCTTCGCCTGATCGAGCAGCCACCCGCCCAGGCGCTGATTCGACAGGCCATAGCGGCGCTCGAGGAGGAAATCGCCGTAGAAAGCCAGCGGCAGGGCGCCGGCTTCGACAAGGGCCACAAGCAGGGCGACGTACACGACGACCGTGAACGTGGCGGAGCCGGCGACAGGACCGATCTGCGCGGTGTGTTCGGCCGTGCTGCGAAGCGAGAGGCTGGCGCCCGTGAGAAGCAGGCCCGCGAGCACGGTCAGCGTCCACGCGATCGACGCGACGCTGACCTGCCTTTTGAGCCGGTGATAGCGGCTGGCCTTATCTTCGTTCATGCAGTTCGTGCAGTTCGCGCTCGTCGGGAGGCTTCTCCGGAGTCAGTTCGCCCCATCCCCTCCCCGGCCCGGATGACTTGTCGAGTTCCGTGCTGAGGGTGATGCCGCCGTTGACGGTGGCGACTTCAATGTTCGCGCCCCCGCCGTTCAACCGGCCCTCGAACCGGCGCCGGGCCTGCTCGCGGACCTCGAACTGCAGTCCGGAAAGGCTGATGCCGCCGTTGACCCACGAGGCATTCACGGTGGCCTTCGCCGTCTGGGGCATTGCCACGCGCACGCCGCCGTTCACCGTCCGCAGTTCGACGGGCTCGGTGCCGAGGGACGCAAACTGGACGCGAACCCCGCCGTTCACGGATCGGGCTTCGACGGCGCCGCTCATTTCAGTCGCCACGATGCCGCCATTGGTCGTCCGCGCGATGACGCGTCCGTCCATCGTTTTCACCCAGACGCCGCCGTTCACGGTGGTGGCGCGCAGGGTCGCCGTCCTGGGCATCTTCACGCGGTAGCGTACTTCGTAGCTGGCGCCAATCAGGAAGCCGTTGAGGCGCCTTGTTTCGACGGAGACGAAGTCGGGCATGACGCGCTCGTCGATCGGAATCCGCGGCAGGAGGTCGCGCGCGATTTGCTCGGTCGCGCCCCTGGCGATCTTCTCCGCCTCGATTTCGACAGTGTTGCCTGGGACCCCCTCGACCTCGATGCGCCCGTTGGCGTTGACGATGGTGACTTCGCCGGTGCTGCTAAGGGGGTAGGTATGCGTCCACGTCTCGGACACCCTGGGGCCATGCGGGCCAACGGGAATGCCGCAGCCCGACAGGACCACGGCGGCCAGGGCAGCCGACACCGACCCCGCCGCAAGAGACCGCCCGGATCGCCGCCGCAGGCCGTGAATTACCATGCCACGCCTCCGGACGTACATACGCGCGAGGGCGCCTTTCAGTTCAACTGGACCGATATCAACTTCGAGACACCCGGCTCCTCCATGGTGACCCCGTAGAGGCGGTCGGCGATCTCCATGGTCTTCCGGTTGTGGGTGATGAGGATGAACTGCGTATGCCGCAGCATGCTCCTCAGCATCTCGACGAACCGGCCGATGTTCGCGTCGTCGAGCGGGGCATCGATTTCGTCGAGCAGGCAGAACGGGCTCGGCTTGAACTTGAAGAGGCCGAACATCAACGCGATGGCGGTGAGCGCCTTCTCGCCGCCGGACAGCAGTTGCACGCTCTGCAGCCGCTTGCCGGGCGGCTGGGCGATGATTTCGATGCCGCTTTCGAGCGGATCGTTCTCGTCGAGCAGCGTCAGACCGGCGCGGCCGCCTCCGAACAACGTGCTGAAGATATCCTGGAAGTTGCGGTTGATGGCCGTGAACGCCTCCGCGAAACGCTCGCGGGTCGTCTCGTCGATACGTTTGATCGCCTCGCTCGTCTGGGCGATGGACTCCGTCAGATCCTTGCGTTGTGTCGTCAGGAATCCGTGCCGCGATTCCAGTTCGTCGAACTGTTCGATCGCCATCATGTTGACGGGGCCGAGGCGATCTATCTTGGCGCGCAGCGCCGTGATAGCGTCCTCGGCGCTCAGCGCACGCTCGGTCGCGGCGGTCATCGCCGCGCCCGCGGCGGCGTCTTCCCTGTCGTCGTCCATGTCCTCCGCGTCGTCGGGCGCGCAGACCACGCGCGAATCCGGCGTCGCGCCGCCCTGCCGTTCGAGCTCTTCCACCTCCACGACGACTTCGTCGATGGTGGACTGGAGCAGCTCGAGCGCCGACGCCGCGAGGTGCGACAGGTCGCTTTCCGCCGTCGCGCGTGCCAGATCCAGCTCGGCGGCGGCGGCACGGGCGGTTTCGAGGACGGCCCGGCGATCCTTGATGAGGATCTCGTGCTCGTCGGCGTGGGCCCGGCGCGCGGCGACGGCTTCGTCCGCGTCACGGACGTCCTGCTTCAGCTGCTCGAGCGCGCGCACGTTCGCGTCGAGCGTCGCCTTGCCGGCGGCGATCGCGGCGTGCAGCTCGTCGATGCGGCGGTACGTTTCGTCGCGCTCAGCGGCGAGCGCGCCGGCTCGCGCTTCGAGCTCGGCGCCGGCTTCCTCGAGGCGCTCGACTTCAGCGGCCAGCGCGGCCGCGCGTTCGACGAGGGCCGCGTGGGCCGCACGGGCTTCGGCCGCGCGTTGGCTGAGATCCTCGGCGGCCTCGCGGGCCTCGAACAGGCTGCGCTGGGCCGCGGTCAGCCGGTCGTCTGCGGCCCGCTGATCGTTTTCAAGCTTCGCGATCGACTCGCGTGCTTCGCCCTGGCGGCGGTCGATCGCCTCGCGCTCCTCTTCGGCCTGCCGGCGCTCGCGGCTGAGCTGCTCGTTTTTCAGGATGAGGCGATTCGCCTCGTCCTGGGCGTGCTGGAGCTGGGCTTCCTGCGCCACGACCGCTTTTTCCTGCTTGTGATGCTCCGCCGCCAGCGCGGTGATCGCATTCGACGCGTGGGCAATCGTGGCGTCGAGCGCCGCGATTTCTGCCCCGAGGGCGGCGAGGGTCTCGCGCTGAGCCTGAATCCGGCCGCGCAGTTCCTTGATTTCGCCCTTCGTCTCGAGAATGCCCCGGGCCGCCTCGTGGAGTCCGCCCGAGACCAGGTTGGGTCCGCGGAATACGTCGCCGTCTGGCGTCACGACAGGCAGCACGGTGAGGCCGCTGCTCTGAGCCGCGCGCTCGTACGAGTCGGCGATCCACGCGTCCCCGATTGCGTGCTGAATCGCGCCCCCATACGCGCCGCTGATCCGCACGATCGACGACAGCGCCACGACGCCCTCGGGCGGCGCGGCGTCTGCCCTGCCCCACTGCGCTGTGGCCGCTTCTTCCGCCTCCGGAGGGGCAATCAGGAACCCACAGCGGCCCGCCGATGCTTCGCGCACAAGGCCAAAGCCTGCGACCGCGTGCTCGGGCCGTTCGACGATGACGTGCTGGAGCAGGTCGGCGAGGCAGGCTTCGACGGCCCGCTCGTATCCGTGATCCACTTCGAGGTAGTCCGCCACCGCGCCCTTCTGCCCGACCTTGCCGTTGGCCTGCGCCAGCAGCGTGCGCGCGGCATCTCCGTACCCGGCGCGCGCGGCTTCGAGCTCCTCGAGCGATTTCAGGCGCGCTTCGAGGCCCGCCAGCTCCTGTTCGCCGGACCGAACCATGCGCGCGCGCCATTCGTGCTCGATGCGGGCGCTCGCCAGTTCGGATTCGCGCGCCGTCCGCGCGATTCGCGTCTCCTCGATGGACTGCTGGGCCCGGCGGAGGGCTTCGGCCGCCGCGGCCCGTTCCGCGCCGATGCGGTCCGACTCGAGCCGCGCGTCGTTCGTTTCGACGTCGAGCTTCGAGAGCGTCTCGCCGACTCGGTCCCGCGTGGCGGCCGCGTGTTCGAGCGCGTGTCGCAGGGCGGTTGCGGAGTTGATCGCGGAGAACACCTCGCTGCGCGCCGCTTCAACGTCCGCTTCGAGCCCTTCGATCTCGCGATGCGCCGAATCGTAGGCGTCGGAGCCGGCCGCGAGCATCGCCGCCGCGCGGTCGCGTTCGGCGTTGGCGTCGATCGCGGCCACCCGCCGCGCCTCGAGTGCGGCGCGAGCCGGCTCGCGGCGCGCCTCGAGCGCTGCCGCCTCGGCCACGACGGCCGCGACGCGCGCGTCGAGCGTCCGGGCCTGCTCGTCGTCGAACGCGATCTGCTGCTGCTGGCGGTTGATGGTCAGCTCGCACGCATGGGCCGCCTCGCGCGTGGAGGTGGAATGCGACTCGGCTTCGACCAACTCGATGCGCAGCCGGCTCAGGTTGGATTCGACTTCGGCGACCTGCGCGGTCGCGGCCGACTCGCGCACCCGGGCCTCCGAGAGCTGCGCGCGCGCCGTCGCGATCGTCTCGGCGAGCTGCCGATACTTGCGCGCCAGGAGGACCTTTTCGCAGCGCCGCAGTTCGTCGCGAAGCTTCTGGTACCGCTTCGCCTTGCCGGCCTGCCGCTTCAGCGTCCCGCGCTGCTTTTCCACCTCGAACACGATGTCGTCAATGCGCGTCAGGTTCTGACGCGCCGCTTCGAGCTTGAGCTCCGCCGAGCGACGCCGGGACTTGTAGCGGGTCACGCCGGCCGCTTCCTCGATCAGCTGGCGACGATCGGTCGGCCTCGAGCTCAGAATGAGGCCAATCTTGCCTTGCTCGATGATGGCATAGGCCTTCGCGCCGAGGCCCGTATCCATCAGCAGTTCGTGCACGTCGCGCAGGCGGCAGACCTGGCCGTCGATCAGGTACTCGCTCTCGCCCGATCGGTACAGACGACGCGTCACTTCCACTTCGCGCGCCACCGACTGAATCAGCTCCTCGGCCTCCGCGCGCGTGAGCACCGCATCCTCGCGCGCGATCGGCGTCGCGACGAAGGGAACCGGTTCGTGGCCGTTGCCGTTCGCCCCATTGCCGTGATGCCCGTTGCCGTTGTGGCCATTGCCGTTATGGCCGTTCCCGTGGTGACCGTTGCCGGCGTGTCCGTTCTCGTGCGGGGCGGCATCGTCGAGGCCTGGCAGCGCGGGCCCCGTGAGGCTTTTCAGCACGCCGCTGAAACGCAGCCGGACTTCGGCCGACGCCGTCGGTTTGCGCGCATCGCTGCCGCTGAAGAGCACGTCTTCCATGCGCTCGCCGCGCAGGCTCTTGGCGCTCTGCTCGCCCATCACCCACGTGATGGCGTCGGCGACGTTGCTCTTGCCGCACCCGTTCGGGCCGACGATGGCGGTCACGCCCTTGTCGAAGGCCAGCTCCGAGCGATCGGAGAACGATTTGAACCCGTTGATCTCTAGACGTTCGAGACGCATGGTGGACACCACGGCATCGACACGGATGCCTCAATGTGCGGAAATCTGGCTGGGTGACAGAATGACAACGCGACCGATTCTGCGGCTACTTCGCCTTCCGAAAGTCGGAAGGCGGCCCCGAGCCGCCAAGCGGTCGCCAGTGTAGCAAGGCCTATGTATTGGGGCAAGGGCAATCTGATGCCCTATTCGTTGTGGTTACTTGCCCCAATCGGCTCTGCTGAACGAACCATAGCGGCCGGCTTCAGCCGGCCGGACGACGTCCGCCTGAAGGCGGACGCTACACCTCTTAGTGTGCGGCCTTGGCGGGCGTCCGCGACAAGTCGGACAACCGTTGTGCCTCGCCGAACATGGTGAGGGCGACGCGCGCCTGCGGATCGACCTCGATCAGGTGGCGGCGTGCTTCAGCCACGCCGAACAACGCGCGATCGATCTCGAACCGAAGCATCGCCGTGATGAACTCCAGATCTTTCTTGAACGCCTCCTCGTCGATGCGGACGTGATCGGCTTTCAGCTGCTCGCGGAAGTCCGCGACCATCGCGTCGTCGACGACGAAGTTTGGCTTGACCGTCTTGCGGCCGGTCGACGGCTGGGCCACGCGCGTGTCGCCCTCGGCGGTGAACTTTGCCGCATAGGCGGCGAACGATCCGCGACCGCTCAGGCCCCTGCCGAACCGCGTCGGGTCGAACCCTTCAAGCGGGCCGGCCACACGCTTGTCGGGCTCGATGCCGCCGCCGCTGTACACCGGCCGTCCCGCATCTGTGTGCTTCAGATCGCTCGGGTTGTGCGCCTTGTTCGCGTCCTGATCGCGCATCGTGTACGTGAGGTACTCGTCGAAGCTCGCGTCCCACGGCCGCTGGATGAGCCGCCCGCTCGGGGTGTAGTAGTGCGCGGTGGTGAGCGCGAGGCCCGCCCCGCCGCTGATGCGGTAGATGGACTGCACGAGCGCCTTGCCGAACGTCGTTTCGCCGACGACGTAGGCGCGGTCGTGATCCTGCAGGGCGCCGGTGACGATCTCCGACGCGCTCGCGCTGCTGCGGTTCGCCATGACGACGATCGGGATGTCGGTGAACTGACCGTCTTCGGTCGCGCGATAATCCTGGTCGGAGTTGGAGACGCGCCCTCGTGTGTAGACGATCATCTTGCCGCGCGGCATGAACTCGTTGACGACCTTGATGGCCTGGTCGAGCGGCCCGCCCGGATTGTTGCGGATGTCGAGCAGCAGCCGGCGCATCCCTTTGGGCGCGAGCGCCTGCAGCGCGCGACGCAAGTCGCGATCGGTGTTCTCGCCGAAGTCGCGCAGCTGCACGTAACCCGTCGTCGCGTCGATCATGAAGAACGCGGGAACGGTGGGGATGGTGATTTCGTCGCGGACGAGCTCCACGTTGATGACCTGCGCGTAGCCGCGGCGGCGCAGTGAAATCTGCACCGGCGTGCCGCGCGCGCCGCGAAGCTTCTTCATCGCCTGATCGGTGTTCCAGCCCTTCGTGCCTTCGCCCGCGATGTTCGCGATGACGTCGCCCTGCCGCACGCCCTGCTTGTACGCCGGCGATCCCTCGAACACGAACTGCGCGATGATGTCGCCGTCGACCGCGCTGATCTGGATCCCGATGCCGTAGTAGTGCCCTTCCTGCCGCTCGCGCATCTGCGCGTACTCGCGCGGATCGAAAAAGCTCGAGTGCGGATCGAGCGTCGAGAGCATGCCCCGCACCGCGCCGTACACCAGGCGATCCGAATCGATCTTGTCGATGTAGCCGGATTCGATGGCGCTCAGCGCGGCCGTGAACGCCTTGTAGTGATCCGGCACCTTGTCGTCGGCGAGCAGGCTCTTGCCGAAGAACCCGCCGACCAGCGCGGAAACGGCGATCGCGGACACGACGATGGACAGAGAGCGGTAACGTCGCATGTCAGGCATGCTAGCAGATAACTTCCTTAGGCGCAACGACTTCCGGGTACCGCTCGCGGCGGAACTCCTTGACCCGTTTGCATCGCGGTTCCTATAATGGCGGAAAGCAGGAGAACACCATGTTTGGTTCGCTTGGCATGCCGGAGCTCATCGTGATTTTCGTCATCGCGCTGATCATCTTCGGCCCCCGCAAGCTGCCTGAATTGGGCAAATCGCTCGGCAAGAGCCTCGCCGAATTCAAGCGAGCCTCGAACGAGCTGAAGAGCACGCTCGAAGAAGAAATCCGGATGGAGGAGCAGCGGACGACGACGCCGGCGCCCGTCACGCCCGCCCCACCCGACTCGCACCCGGCTGCGGACCCCGTCGCCCAGCACGCTGATAAGACCGCCTAGCCCCCTCCGTGGCCTTAGTGCAGTTTCCAGGCCCTCAGTCGGGGGCCCTCCAGCCCGATCTCGAAGACGATGAAGAGGCTGGGGGCAAGATGTCGTTTCTGGAGCATCTGGACGAGCTCCGGAAACGCATCGTGCAGGCCCTGCTCGGCGTCGCGGTCGGCGTGGGCCTCGGCTTTTTCTTCATCAATCCCATCGTCAACTTCATCCTGACGCCGACCTGGCGCGTGCTGCCGCCCGGCAGCCGGATGATTTACACGCAGCCCGGCGAAGCGTTCGGGCTCTACGTGCAGATCGGATTGATCGTCGGCATCGTGCTGGCGTCGCCGTGGATCATGTACCAGGTGTGGCTGTTCATCGCCCCGGGGCTGTACGCGAACGAGAAGCGGTTCGCTGTGCCGTTCGTCCTGATGTCGACGATCGGGTTCGTCGGCGGCGCGGCGTTCAACCACTACATCATCTTCCCGTTCATGATGACGTTCTTCGCGAGCTTCAACACGGCCGACCTGATTTTCATGCCGAGGCTCGAGGACGTGTTCGACCTGTACACGAAGATGCTGATCGGTATGGGCCTGGTGTTCCAGATGCCGACCGTGGTGTTCTTCCTCGCGAAGATGCGCCTGGTCACGGCGCGTTTCCTGCTCCGCAATACCAAGTACGCCGTGCTCGCGATCTTCGTCATCGCAGCCGTCGTCACGCCCAGCGGCGACATGATCACGCAGACGATCTTTGCGGCGCCGATGCTCGGCCTTTACGCGCTGAGCATCCTGATTGCATGGATCGTCACTCCAAAACGCGAAATCAGCTAGCAATTTCGCCGGATCCGTCCTATCCTGATGCGGGAAGGCTGATCACCCTTATGACGACAACGTTCCGTTCGCTGAGTCTCGCTGCCGTGTTCTGCGTGCTTACGGCCCTGACAGCCGGCGCACAGACCAGCCAGACAAGCTCAACAACTACAGATAACACACGCCCGGCGACGACGACCTTCTACGGCGATACCGGCCTGTGGTTCGTGCCTACAGCCGAGGTACTTCCCGCGGGCAAATGGTCGGTCAGCGGCTACCGCCGGGGCACGAACTATGTTCAGGGCTACACGAACATCGGCGACTTCTCCGGCACGTTCGCGTACGGCATCAAGGGACGCGCCGAAATCTTCGGATCGGTGCTGTTCGACACGCGCATCGATCGCGACGTCCGGCCGCTGTTCTGTCGCCGATCCGACATACGGCGGGTTCGTCGATCGGTATCCCCGCGTCCACACCACGTGGACCGGCGATAATTTCGGCGACGTCTTCCTGGGCGCCAAGGTCAACTTCTGGTCGCAGGCGACGCCGAAACCGGCTGCGCTGGCGGTCAAGTTCATGGTGAAGCTGCCGACGGCCAATTCCGACGACGGCATCGGCACCGGAAAAGCCGACTTCCTCGTCGACTTCATCGCAAGCAAGGAACTGGCGAAAGCCGAAGTGTCCGGTTATGCCGGCTACGAGTTCCGCGGCAAGCCCGACGACTTCGACATTCCCGGCGGCGCGTTCCGGTGGGGCGTCGGCGCCGGCTTCCCGTCGCGGCAGCCGTTGCGCGTCACGGCCGAACTGAACGGCATCGCCAACTCCAGCAGCACCGCCAGCTATACGGGTCCGGCCGCCGGCTTCCCGCCGGGTTTCGACGGAACGCGGCCGCTCTTCACCGTGAACACGGAGAACATCACACGCGCGACCGTTGGCGCGACGTACCAGGCGCCCAAGGGATTCTTCGTCGGCGTCGGCCTGAGCTGGAACGTGCCCACGCAGGAGCGCGCGACAGGGCGCGCCGAATCGGACGACTTCCCGTTCGGCGACTACTGGGACTGGCAGGTCCGGATCGGATACCACCCCGGTGTCCGGAAGTACGTGCCGCCGCCACCACCGCCGCCCACGCCGACGCCGGCACCGGCTCCGGCTCCGCCTCCGGCTCACAACCTCTCGGTGCGCGCCCAGGCCGAGCCGACGACGGTCGAAGTCGGACGGACCTCGACGGTGACTGCGGTCGCGACGAGCTCGATCAATTGCGCCGTCACATACCGCTGGACGGCGCCGAGCGGCACGTTCGCGAACCCGACCGCGCGCCAGACGGTGTTCACCGCCCCGAACCAGGAAGGCGCCGTTCCGGTCACCGTGACGGTCACGTGCCCGACCGACAACAAGACCGCGTCTGATACGGTCAACATCCAGGTCAACCGGCCGGCGCCGGTCGCGCAGCTGACCTTCGACGACGTCTACTTCGACTTCGACCGCTCGACGCTGCGTCCAGAGGCGCTTCGGCTCCTCGACGACGCGGTCACGAAGCTCCAGGCGAACCCGGGCCGTAACATCGTCATCGAAGGCCACACCTGCAGCATCGGCACGGCGGAGTACAACCTCGCGCTCGGCGACCGCCGCGCGGCGAGCGTGCGCGACTACCTCATCTCGCGAGGCGTTCCGGCAGCCCGGATGCAGACGCGCAGCTACGGTGAGGAAGCTCCGAAGTACGACAACTCGCGCGAGGAGACGCGCCGGTTGAACCGCCGCGCCGCGCTCACCGTAAGCGTTCAGTAGCTCGTCGATCCTCTCGTTCTCACCCAACGGCCGGCCTGTGCACGAGCACAGGCTGGCCGTTTGTGTTTTGATCAGGCGTGCCCATCAGGAAGTCGTCCGCAGCCTCGATTGACGTGCTGACGGCCGATCTGGCGTCTCCAAGCGCGGTCACCCGCGAAGCCGCAATTGCCCGGCTGACCGTGATCGGTCCCCGCGCCGTGGAGAGCCTGGTGGCCATCGTTGGTCGCATCGACAACGGCGTCACCGCCCGTCTGGCGGCCATCAGGGCCCTCGAGGCCCTCGCAGACGAGCGGGCGCTGGACGTGGCGCTACAGGCGGCGGTGGACGCGGACGCCGGCGTCGCGGCAGCGGCCGTGGCCCTCGCGCAGGTGTTCCTCAAGGGCCGGCGCGATCCAGCGATACTCGACCGGCTGACCGCAATTGCACTCGACCGCGCGCGCCCAGAATCGGTGCGGCTGGCCGCGATCTCGGCCGTCAGCGATCTCAAAGCGGCGACGCTGAAGCCCCTGTGGGAAACCCTCGCGGCAGACCCGAGCGCCGCGATCCGGGAGCGTATCGGTGGGTCAGGTCGTCCAGCCAGTCGGCGGGCAGAGGCGCCGCCCGGGGATCAACTGCGTGAAGCGGCCGAGGCGGGGCTTCCCGATCAGCCGGAAACGGTGCGGCGGCTGCTTGTGGCAGCGGGAACCACGGCGCCATTGCCGACCCTCCATCGCATCATCGAACGCCTTCGCGAGCGGGAAGCCGCGGCGCCGGCGGCCGCCCGCGGCGAGTGGACACGGGCCCGGGGAACCGCGCACATCGCCCTGGCAAAGCGCTCGCAGCCGGGTCGGCCTATACGACCTGCGAGAAGCGCTCGAAGCCGCATCAACGCCCCTGCCTGTCGAATTTCTGGCCGCGCTTTCGATTGCGGGCGATGCATCGTGCCTGGAAGCGATTGCCGCCGCGCACGAGCGCGCCGAGGACACGTGGTGGCGCCAGCATCTCGCTGACACGTTCCAGGCCATCGTGGCACGCGAAGGCCTCACGCGGCGCCACGGGGTGATTAAGAAAATCGAGAAGCGTTGGGGCGCGCTCCCGACGCAGCGCAAGTAGTGCAGGCCTTCAGGGCTGCCGGACACGGCGGGGCTGAAGCCCCGCACCATATCTGATTCTCAGTACGATTTCGCGAAACGGACGACGAACTCGGCCGGAGAATCACACCGCACGCACGAGCCCTCGGGTTTCGGGGGGTTCATGGGGATGTTTCGAATCGTCGCCTGCGTGTCGGTCTTGATCTGCGCTTCGCAGGCAGCCGAACCGCACCAGGGCGCCAGGACGAACCCCGGCCGGCCCTCGAGCATCTGCTTGAACGTGTCGTAGGTGTCGGCCTGCTGTGTGTGCTCGTCGCGGAAGGTGACCGCGCGCTCCCACAGCGTCCGCTGAATGTCGTTCAGCAGCTCTGTGACGCGGGAGGCCAGGCCCTCGATCGGCACGCCGAGCTTCTCGCGCGTATCGCGGCGGGCCAGCAGCACCTGAGATTTCTCGATGTCCTTGGGCCCGATCTCGAGCCGCAGCGGTACGCCGCGCATTTCCCATTCCGAGAATTTCCAGCCGGGGCGCTCGTCTCGTTCGTCGAGCGTGACGCGGACGCCGGCATCGACCAGTTGGCGCCGGATCGCTTCGGCGGTCGGCAGCACGGTTTCCCGCCAGTTGTCGCGGCCGATCGGCACGATTACGACCTGGTATGGCGCGATCCGCGGCGGCAGGACGAGGCCGCTGTCGTCGCCGTGGACCATGATGATGCCGCCCACGAGGCGCGTCGTCACGCCCCACGACGTGCCCCAGACGTGCTGGACGCTCTTGTCGCGGGCCTGGAACGTGATCTCGAACGCCTTCGCGAAGTTCTGGCCGAGGTTGTGCGACGTGCCCGCCTGCAGCGCGCGGCCGTCCCCCATCAGCGCTTCGATCGAGTACGTGCGCAGCGCGCCGGCAAACTTCTCGCTGTCCGACTTGCGCCCTTTCAGCACGGGCATCGCGAGCACCGACTCGCAGACTTCCGCGTACAGGTCGAGGATCTTGAGCGTTTCGGCCTCGGCTTCTTCCGCCGTTTCGTGCGCGGTGTGGCCCTCCTGCCAGAGGAACTCCGTCGTGCGGATGAACGGAAACGTCTTCTTCTCCCATCGCACGACGTTGGCCCACTGGTTGATGAGAATGGGCAGGTCGCGCCACGACTGCACCCACTTCGCGTACATCGTGCCGATGATCGCTTCCGAGGTCGGCCGCACGACGAGCTTCTCTTCCAGTTCCTCGCCGCCGCCGTGGGTCACGTACGCCACCTGCGGCGCGAAGCCTTCGACGTGCTCGGCCTCCTTCGTCAGCAGGCTGTTCGGGATGAACAACGGGAAATACGCGTTGACATGCCCGGTGGCCTTGATGCGCGAATCGAGCGCCTGCTGCAGGAGTTCCCAGATGGCGTAGCCGTACGGGCGGATCACCATGCAGCCCTTCACGGGCGAATAGTCGGCCAGTTCGGCCCGCTGGACGACGTCGAGATACCAGCGTGAAAAATCCTGCGACCGCGGTGTGATCTCGGTGACGAACGTGTCCTTCTTTCCCGATTTCTCGGGGTTGTCAGTCTTGTCGTTTTTCGCCATATGCGTCGATGTGATCTACCAGGTGGATTTTCCAGTGTACATCGTCCCTCTCCGGAAAATCCTGCCGGTAGTGGGCGCCGCGGCTCTCCTGCCGACGCAGCGCGGCGCGCGCGATCAGTCGCGCCACGGTCACGAGGTTGAATTGCTTCCAGGCATCCGCATCGTCAGCGCGCGCGTCGTCGAGCGCGCGACGATGTGCGCGGTACGCGGCTTCGAGTTTCGCGCCGGCATCGCGCAGACCCTCGCCCGTCCGGAACAGGCCGACCGACTTCCACATCAGGTCGCGGACTTCGCTGGTCGTCAGCGAACGGTGGTCGCTCGACGAACGCCGGTTGGCAGCGATCGGTGATCCGTCATCGGTGATCGGTGATCGGTGATCAGTGATCGGTGGCGCCGGCACCCACTGATCACCGGCCACTGACCACTGGCCACCGTCAGCCTGCTGCATCGCCGTCGCTGCGCGCGCGCCGAACACGAGTCCTTCGAGCAGCGAGTTGCTCGCCAGGCGATTGGCGCCGTGAACGCCCGTGCAGGCCACCTCGCCGGCGGCGAACAGGCCCGGAATCGAGGTCCGACCCCAGTGGTCCGTTTCGACGCCTCCCATGATGTAGTGCGCCGCGGGTCCGACGGGAATCGGATCGCGTCGCCAGGTCGAGATTGATCTGGCGGCACATGTCGGCAATCGTCGGGAAGCGATGGACGACGTAGTCGGGATCGAGATGCGACAGCGAGAGGAACACAGGCCCGCCGGTCCGCTCCATCTCGCGAACGATGCTCCGGGCGACGACGTCGCGCGGCGCGAGATCGCCGTCGGGATGATAGCCGCCCATGAACGCGTCGCCCCGGCCGTTGAGCAGCCGGGCGCCGTCGCCGCGCAGCGCTTCTGAAATCAGGAACCGCGGAGCGCCGCGGACATTCAGCGCGGTGGGATGAAACTGGACGAACTCGAGATCGGCGACGCGGGCCCCGGCGTGGAACGCGAGCGCCACGCCGTCGCCGGTCGCCACGGGCGGATTCGTGGTTTCCTTGAAGACGTGTCCGGCCCCGCCGGTCGCCAGCAGCGTGGCGCGCGCCCGCGCGTCCCGCGGAAACCCGAGCTGATCGAAGAACCTGACGCCGGCCACGCGCCCGTCCTCGACGAGCAGCTCCGGTCACCAGCGCGTGGTTCGCTGTTTCGACCGTCGGCAGGGCGCTGACACGACGCCACAGGACGCGGCGCGATCTCCCGTCCCGTCGTGTCGCCTGCGTGCAGCACGCGCCGGACGCTGTGGGCGGCTTCCCGTCCTCGCGACAGGCGCCCGCTCGGCGTCGCGGTCGAAGCGCGTGCCCCACTCGACGAGCTCCGTGACGTAGCGGCGGTCCCTGCTCGACCAGCACCCGCACGGCCTCTTCGTCGCAGAGCGCGTCGCCGGCCTTCACCGTGTCCGCCGCGTGGAGCGCGGGGCTGTCGTCGTCGCCGAGCGCGACGGCGATGCCGCCCTGCGCGTAGCCGGTATTGCTCTCGGTCGGTTCGGCCTTGGTCAGAATCAGGACGCGGCCGACGGGCGCGAGCGCAATCGCCGCCCGCAGCCCGGCGATGCCGCTGCCGATGACGATGAAATCCGGGGAGAGATGCACGCGGTGTTATCCTACCATCCGGTCTTCATGCCCCCTGTCCGCATCGACGTTCCCACTCCCTCTCGCGCGTACGCGATCACGATCGAGGACGGCGCCCTCGACAGCGTCGGGCGGCTGCTCGACGAGCTGAAGGTTCCGGCCCGACGGTTCGTGGTGTCCAGTCCGACGGTGTGGCGGCTCCACGGCGCACGGGTGGCGAGAGGCACGCACGGCGTGGAACCGATTCTCATCCCCGACGGCGAACGGTTCAAACAGCTCGCGACGGTCGCCCGCGTCTACGACGCGCTGGTGAAGGCCGAGGCGGATCGCGGCTCGACCCTCGTCACGTTCGGCGGCGGCGTCATCGGCGACATGGCCGGGTTCGCAGCCTCCACCTATCTGCGCGGCCTCCCGCTGGTCCACATCCCGACGACACTGCTCGCGCAGGTGGACAGCGCCGTCGGCGGCAAGGTCGGCGTCAATCATCCCGCTCGGCAAGAATCTCATCGGATCGTTCTATCAGCCGCACGGCGTGATCGTCGATCCGTCGGTGCTGGGCACGCTGTCCGAGGCGCGAGTTCCGGGCAGGCCTCTACGAGGTGGTGAAGTACGGCGTGACGTCGAGCCCGGGCGCTGTTCGAGCGGATCGGCCGCGACCTCAAACTCGATCTTCGATCGCGAGCCGGCCGCGCTCACCGCGATCATCTCCGAATCGTGCCGGATCAAGGCGAGAGTCGTCGCCGCGGACGAGAAGGAGGCCGGCCTCCGCCGGATTCTCAATTTCGGCCACACCGCGGGCCACGCCCTCGAGGCGGTGACGAAATACAAGCGGTTCAGGCACGGAGAGGCGGTCGCCTACGGCATGCTCGTCGCCGCCGAGATCGCCGCGCGGCGCACCGTCATGCCGGCGGCCGATCGCGAGGCGCTGGCCGGCCTCATTACCCGGCTCGGTCCCCTCCCGCCAATCGCGGACCTCTCGAGCGCCAGGATGCTCGAGGCCATGCGGCACGACAAGAAGGTCGTCGCGGGACGGCTGCATTTCGTCCTGCCGACCGGCATCGGCGGCACGTCGATCGTCAGCGATGTGACGGAGAAGGAGATCAAGGCGGCCCTGCTCCGGCTCGGCTTCAAGAAGTAGCGTCGAGTCCGTATTCCCGAAGCTTTGCGGTGAAGGCCTTGAATCCGACCTGGAGGACGTCCGCGGCCCTGGCGCGGTTGCCACCGGCGTCCTTGAGCGCCTGCTCGATCTTGCGCCGCTCGACCTCGGCGACCACGCGCTGCGTGGCGCCGGCAAGCGTTCCGGACAAGTCGATCTGCGACCACGGGCTCGCGTCAGCGACGGGCGCCGCGTCCCTGAACGACAGGTTCAAGTGGCGCGCGTGAATCGTATCGCCCTCCGTCAGAATGACCGCCCGCTCGATGCAGTTCTGGAGTTCGCGCACGTTGCCGGGCCAGGGGTACGCGGCCATGGCCTCGATCGCGGAAGGCGCCAGCATCAGCGGCTTCTTGTTCTGGTCGCGGCTGAAACGCTCGATGAAGTGCGTCGCCAGCATCGCGATATCGTCGGGGCGATCGCGCAGCGGCGGGATCGTGATCGGGAACACCGACAGCCGGAAGAACAGGTCCTCGCGGAACTGCGCGCGGCGACGGCCGCTTTCAGGTTGCGGTTGGTGGCCGCGACGACGCGCACGTCCACCTGCAGCTGGACGGTTCCGCCGACTCGCTCGAACCGTTTCTCCTCGAGCGCGCGCAGGATCTTCGCCTGCAGCGCCAGCGGAAGCTCGCCGATCTCGTCGAGGAACAGCGTGCCCCGGTGCGCGAGCTCGAACTTGCCGGGCTTGCGGCGCGCCGGCGCCGGTGAACGCGCCCTTCTCGTAGCCGAAGAGCTCGGTTTCGAGCAGGTTCTCCGGGATCGCCGCGCAGTTGATCGCGACGAACGGGCCGTCGGCGCGCGGGCTGAGCATGTGGAGCGCGCGCGCGAACAGCTCCTTGCCGGTGCCGCTCTCGCCCTCGAGCAGCACCGTCGTATCGGTGCCGGCGGCGCGCTGCAGCGCGATCGTGACCTGCTGCAGCCCGGGATCTTCTCCGATGATTTGCGGGCGCGCCGCGCCGCGCGGCGAGCTCCTCGCGCAGCAGGATGTTCTCGGTCGCCAGGCGCCGCTGCGCGAGCGCGCGTTCGACCATCAGCAGCAGATGATCGGGATCGACCGGCTTGGCGAGGAAGTCCAATGCGCCTTCGCGCATCGCCGAGACCGCGTCCTGGATGCTGCCGAACGCCGTCATGACGATGACGGGCATCTCGGGATCGAGTTCCTTGGCGGCGCGGAGAACGCCGAACCCATCGCCGTTCGGCAGCCGGAGATCGGAGAGCACGACGCCGGGCCGCGAGCTCTCCAGGGCGGCCACGGCTTCCGGCTGGTCGCGCGCCTCGATGACCGAGTGGCCCTGCGCCTCGAGTGCGAGGCGGAGCATCGTTCGCAGCGAGTCTTTGTCCTCAACCAGCAGAATTGGAGGAGCGGCCGCTCGCGGGCGTGGGCTCACCGCAGCCAGCCGGCCGGGACGCCCGCCTTGCGCGCTTCTTCCTCGAGATCGCTGAGGGCTTTCTTGTCGTCGACAATGCTCTTCTTCAGGCGATCGAGCTCGCTCGCGGCCTTCTGGCGGTCGCGGTCGATGGCGGCGCGCTGGACCGGGTCGTCGCGGTTGACGAAGTCGGTGTTGAGCGCGTTGATCCGGCTTTGCAGGGCCTCGGCGAGCGTCTGGTCGGTGTCCAGCTTCGTCTGCAGGCCCTTCTTGCGCCCGCTCCAGTAGGCCTCGTCTTTCTTGGGCTCCTTCGCGTTTTTATCCGTCGTGTTCTTATTCGCGGTGCCCTTGTCCTTGTTGTCGTCCGCTTTGGCGGTCTCGCTGGGCGTCGCAGGGGCTGGTCCGGGCGCCGGCAGGGTGCCGTTCGAGGACTCCGGCACCGAAGCCAGGTCTTTGTCCGTGTAGACCTTGGCCGCGCCCTTGAGGTCTTTCCGCCGTGCTTCCTCCTGGCGGGCTACATCCCCAAGTGACTGCGCCTGAACGGGATAGGAGACTCCTACCCACCCTGACACCGCCAGAACGACGACGAGACAGCGCTGTGAAAATGGACGCATGGCGAAAGATCGTATCGGCTCGAACCCTCCCCAACGTGAGGGCCGCCCCTGACGAAGGGCCGGTGTCAAGATCTATCTCAGCTCGCGCCAGGACAGGACGCGTACGCCTGCCTGACCCCCGCCGTCATCATCGTCCGGCGGACGCTCGCCGGCGCCGCGCCGTGCAATCGTCAACTCGAGGATCGCGTGAGCGCCAAAGGGCCCGAACGCCTCGGCGCGGAGCGCGAGGCGATCGGTTCCAGGATTGCACGTGCTTGTCTCTCCCGGCGCACACGGGACCGCCCCGTCTGCCAGCGGATCGCCATCGTTCTCGGACGGATCGTCGCCGACCATCACGAAGACGTAAAACGGCGGCTCGTCTGCCTCAGCCGGCAGCAGGCCAATCAGTGGCCCCCACGCGAACGGCTGCCAGCGCGGGTTGTTCGAGCCCCACGGACGGTCGGCCGTCGCCGCATCCATCGCTGCAGTCGAGCAGAGGCTCGTCTGCCGGCAGTTGGCGAGGTTGAGGACCGCGGCCAGGTCGATAAGCTGGCCATCCGGCAGGGTACGGACTCCGGTGGGCGTACCATCCGCAAACGCAGACGACGCCGCACCGGACAAGACGGCATTCCAGTCTGCGATCGCGTTCAAATCGCCGACTGCCCGCTCGACTCCGGCGTCGGCGGCGTAGAGCGCTTCCGAACTGTTGCGGAAATTTCTGGTGATCGTCGACTCGACGCTGGCGGCGAGAACCAGCGCGGTTCCGAGCGCCATCACGAGGAGGATCGCCATGAGCGCGACGAGCAGCGCCATCCCGCGCTCATCGGCGAGCCGGTGTCCGGCGCCAGCACTGACGTTGTCTTCCACTCGCACGACTCACCTGCCCAGATTCATGTTCCGCGGGGTGACATCAAACCGGATGGACTGATCGGGGACCATGCGCGCCGCATTCCTCGCCGTGCCGGGGTTCGCGAACAGCGCCCCACGCCCGCTCGCCAGCGAGGCACGCAGCCACGCGTTGCCCGTCTGCAGCCGAATCGCGACACGAACAGTGCGGATCCGAAACAGGTCGGCATCGTACCGGTTGTCGCTGGCGGCATCGGGACACCACGGGCCATCGGTGAGTTCCGCGGCCGTCAATCTGACAAGGCCCTCCCCGGACGGACCGAGCAGCGCCAGGCGGGGCGCCTGCTCTCCACCGACCATTCGCCAGGCGCAGTTCTCGCCTGGCGGCCACGGCGCCTGGCTGACGTGCGGGGCAGGTGGCGCAGGCCCGTAGCTGACCGATTGGTCAACGCCCGGGTGTGCCAACGCCGGAGGCGCAGGGTCCGCGTAATATTCGAAATCCAGTCCCACGACGTTCTCCAGGACAACGTTTGCGGACGCGAGGCCGTCGTAGCGCATCAACTGGCGGCCAGGCGCATCGAGGAAGTACGAATGCCTGACGACCTCCACGATCTTCGCGCCGGTGGCATATAGCTTCGCTCCTCCTCCGCGCTGCATCTGTTGAAGCCCGAGCGCACCGGCCGCGTCCGCACTGATCACCGCGAACACGTCGAATGCCCCCGTGCCGTCGTAAACGGCCGCGGCGGCGCCGGGCCGGAAACCGCAGACCGCGTCGGCTAGCGGACAGCCCGGCCCCGAATCGAGATCGGCCCGGGACGGGTCCGTCAATGGCAAACGGATCGTCGTCTGCGAGGCAGTCGACGGGACGTAGAGAATCGTGACCGCACTTGCGTTGAACGACCCCCGCTCCATCGTCGTACGTGGCCGAGGCGCCGCGTCGAAACGGCAGGACGGGTGCGAACTGCGCCACGAGGCCTCCGCTCGCGCGACCCGTGTACGCGCCCGCGCCGGCCATGAGGAGATCGTGCCGCAGCACGTCGACGCCGCACGGCAGCCGCTGCTGCATGTCGGCAAACTCAGGCTGCGTGTCAGCGATTCCCTGCGAGGAACCCACGACGGCGAACACGCCGGCCGTGACCGCCACGGTAATCGTCGTGGCGATGAGCGCCTCGAGCAGGGAGAACCCCGCCTGGCTCCGCCAGGCCGGCCTCATGGCGCCTGCCTCCTCCGGGTGGTGACCAGGCGCGCGCCGTTGTGTCCGCCCGTCACACCGGACCTGCAGAACGACCTCGTCTTCGTCGCCTGAACGGTCAACAGACCAGCGGCGAACGTACACCGTTCCGGGCGGGCCGGCACCGCTCTCACCCAGCACGTTTCCGGCGAGATCGAAGTAGTCCACGCCCGGTGCGCGTGGGCCCCAGGGCAACGCGCGCAGCTGTTCCATCTTCTGCACGGCCAGCACCGTCGCCGTCGAACCGCTGCGCGCCGACACGTTGCTGGCAAGGGACATCGCGAGCACCTGCGCGAGCGCTGCAAACGCGCCGGCGACCAGGCCAGCGGCGATCACGACTTCGAGCAGCGAGAAGCCGCGTTCGCTCTTGAGAATGCCGGATGTAGTCTTCGTCGCCATGTCCGGCAGGAAGTGCAACGCGCGCTCCAGGCCGAGCACCGGTGCATGGACGTGGAAACTCGAACGATTTCGCGATGAGGGCCGGCTAGGAGATCGAGACCGCTGCAGGGGCTGCAGTATCCCCTGCGGGCAGGGTGGCAGAAACTGCAGGGCCGCCTGGCGATAGAGGCTAGGTCTGATCCGTGACTGGAAGCACGATCGTGATGCGACCGCCACCTTCCGGATCGCTGCCGGCCGACGACGCGCCCGTTGTGCGTGACGACGATCTTCTGCACCAGCGCCAGGCCGAGACCCGTGCCCTGCGCCTTCGTCGTGAAGAACGGGTGAAACACGCGATCGCGCATGTGTTCGGGAAAGCCCGGTCCGTTGTCGCGGACCGAGATCGTGCAGACGCCCTGCGCGCGATCGATCTGCGCCTCAACCGACACCGACGGCGCAGTCGCCGCCGCCGCACAGGCCTCGATGGCGTTCCGCAGCAGGTTGCTGAACGCCTGCCGGAGCAGCACGTCGTCGCCTTCGATCGTCGCGAACTCGCCTTCGCACGCGGATGTCGCCGGCCAGCGCGCGCGCGTCGGCGCGCAGGTCGTCGGCCGCGCGCTCGGCGATGGCGCCGAGATCGACCGGCGACAGCGTCGGCTGATCGGGCTTCGCGAAGTTCAGGAAGTTCGTCACGACCTCGCGCATCGATTCGGTCTCGGCGCGAATGCCTTCGACGTACGGGCGGAACTGCTCCGGGCAGCGCGTCGAGGTTCAGCAGGCGGCTGTAGCCGTGGATGGTGGCCAGCCCGTTGCGAAACTCGTGCGCGATGCCGGCCGTCAGCTCACCGACCCTCGCCAGGCTGTCCTTGAGCCGCACCTGCTCCTCGAGCGCCACGACCGCCGAGAGATCCGTGAAGAGGCAAATCACGCCGTGCGGCGCGGACGACTCGTCGCCGAGCGGCGACACGCTGAGGCCCAGGTGCAGCGAGGGCGCCGTGGCCGCCGGCAACTCGACCGCGCGGCGGATCATCGTGCGCCCCGTGCTGAGGCACTGCTCGATGATTGCGGCCAGGGGCTCCGCGTGCGCCAGCAGCTGCCGGTAGTGGACGCCGCGGTGCGGGCCGTCGTGCAGATTGAGCAGGCGCCGGCCGACCGGGATTGACGATCTGCACTTCGCCCGATCGGTTGACCATCAGCAGGCCGGCGGTCAGGTTGGCGATGATCTCGTCGCTGAGCCGCTCGGAGGCCTCGGCGCGCAGCGTCATCGCGCGCTCCTGCGCCTTCAGCTTGGTGACCGCGTCCTGCAGGGCCGCCGACAGGAGCGCGGTCTCCATGCCGCCGTCTCTCATCCGGCCCCGCGTGTCGCGCGCCGCCGTGAAGAACTTCAGCACGGCGAACGTCATGACGGCGACGAGGACCGTCACGATCGCGGTCAGGCCCAGAAACAGCTGGCCGGCAGGCGTCATGGAGCCTCAGAAGAATCCGAGATACCAGTCGAGGATGGCGTCGCCGGCCACGGCGGCAATGAACGCGCCGACGGCGAGGAACGTGCCGAACGGCATCGCGTACTTGAGCGACTCCTTCCGCGAAACGAGCACGAACACGCCGACGATCGAGCCGAGAAACGACGAGAGGACGAGCGTCAGCACCATCGGCTTCCACCCGAGAAACGCGCCGATCATGCCCAGCATCTTGACGTCGCCCATGCCGAGCCCTTCCTCGTGGCGGACGCGATAGTAGATCTCGGCGATCAGGTAGAGGCCGCCCGCCCCGGCGGCGGCGCCGATGATCGAGTCCACCCAGCCGGGCCCCGCGCCGATCAGGTTGAACAGGATGCCGACGACGATGCCCGGGAGCGTGATGACGTTGGGCAGGATCTGATGCTCGAAATCGATGATGAAGAGCGCGATCAACGCCCAGGCGAACGTCAGCCGCGCGATCAGGAGCAGACGCCGCGGCCCGAACCACAGGTAGCCGGCGAGGAACACCGCGCCGGTGATGAACTCCACGATCGGGTACATCGGTGAGATGGGCGTGCGGCACTTGCGGCATCGTCCCCGCAGCACGAGGTAGCTCACGATCGGGACGTTCTCGTACCACGCGAGCATGTGGCCGCACTTCGGGCAGCCCGAACGCGGCCGGACGGGCGAGAGCCCGCGCGGCAGCCGATAGATGCAGACGTTCATGAAGCTGCCGAGCATCAGGCCGAGCAGCGTGACGTAGGCCGCTTCGAGAGACGAGCGCGGCGTCGCTCACGCGCCGCTCCGCGCGCCGGGCTCGATCGGCAGCGGGAAGAGCGGCGAGCGTGGAGACAGTTCGACGCGCGAGGAGGACGACAGCTCGTACGGGACGCCGGCCGGATCGAGCGGGACGCCCGGTATCGTACCGGCCCTGATCAGCGGTCCCCAGTCGGTCACCTGTCCGCCGGACCGGCTGACGACGGCGTCGACCGCCTGCTGCAGGCGTTCGATGATCTCGATCGCGTCGAGCTGCTGCAGCTTCGTGCGCGCGGCGTTGCGCGCGAAATCGTTGTTGGCCGTCTCGTAGATCTGCTTCCACAGCAGGCGCGATGCCGCCGCGGTCGCCGCCCTTGCCGAGCGTCGTCGCGGCGAGCGACTGCATCCACCACGGGGCGCCCGGCGACCTCGGCGCCGCGCTTGAACGCCTCGGCGGCGCGGCGGTAGTCGTGGACGTTCCAGTAATACACGAACCCGATGTCCTGGTAGTACTGCCACTTGTCGGGCATCGCCCGCAGGCCCTTCTCGAGGAGCTCGACGGCGTGGTCGGGCCGTCCGGGCCCATGCGGATAGGTCTCGGACAGGAAGATGGCGCCGAACCGATACGCGATGTTGAACCGCGGATCGAGCGTGGTCGCGATGTCGAGCAGCGGGTACAGGAGATCGAAGGTGACCGGCGCCTTGGCGGCGAGGGCCGGCGGCGGTTCGAGCGCGTCCGAGAATCGATCCTTGGCGTCTTTCGTCCGCCCGCCGTAGTACTGAATCGCCCGTATCCAGTACAGATCAGACGCCAGCGAACGCTGCGCGAACACGACGCGCCCCGTCGCCCGCTGCGACAGGTAGAGCGTTTCCTCGTCGCTCGTCTCGAGCGCAAAGCGTCCGTCCCGCAGCGTCTGCAGCCACGACCGCCGCGGCAAACAGCACGAACACGGCGGCCAGCCCGGACGCGATCGGCGCCCGGAGGCGTTCGCGTCATTTGAAGTCCCGCCGCGAGAAGATCAACGCGCCGCCGATGAGCAGCATCGCGATGTAGACGAGCCCGTAGCCGATCGTCACGGCCATGTAGCCGAACGTCACGGGCAGGCCGTGGACCACCTGCGCGGTCACGTCGAACGGCGCGAGGTTCGGCAGCACGTAATACAAGCGCCGCGCGCCAACCACTGCACCGACCTTCGAATCCACGACCTGGTCGAAGTTGCGGAGGTCCGCGCTGAAATAGCCCGCCACGTAGAACCCGAAGGTCAGCGCGGCCGAGAGAATCGGCGTCGAGAACGTCGAGAAGAACGTCGCGATCGCGGTGACGATCATCAACTGCACGAGGATCAGCACGACCGCCTTGAGGAGCGCGGGATCGAGCGCGGGCGCCTCACGGGCGGCCTTCGCGAACTCGTTCTCGCCCCAGCCGACGTAGCCGAGCACCAGGTAGAGCGCCGCGGTCATGATCACGACGTTGACCGTGAGCGTCACGACGAGGCCGGCGTACTTGCCGAGCACGATCTGATGGCGCCGGATCGGCTTGGCCATCAGGTTGTAGATGCTCCGCCGCTCCACTTCCTTCGAGACCAGGCCGATGCCGATGAAGACGGCCATGAACAGGCCGAACACGGCCATCGCCGACAGGCCGAGGTCCTTCATGATCTTCAGATCCTGGCCGGCCGTCAGCTGTCCCAGCAGGTACGAGGTGCCCATCAGCAGAATCGCGAACGCGACGAGGTTGTACAGCACCTTGTCGCGCACCGACTCGCGGAAGCCGTTCATCGCGATCCAGCCGAGGGTTCTCATGACGCTGCGGCCCCGCCGACGCGCTCGATGAAGAGCTCCTCGAGCGTTTCCCGGATCGGGTTGAGCGACACCAGCCGCCCGCCGGCCGACGACGATTTCGGCCAGCAACTGTTCGGGCGGCGTTTCGAGCGGCAGCTCGAGCTGAAACCGTCCGCCGCCGATGGCGACGGCGCTCCGCACGCGCGCGCGCAGCTTCGCGATGGCATCGTCGCGCAGGTCGGCGACGACCAGTTCCCAGCCGTGGACGCTGAAGGCCAGCATCTCGCTCAGCAGGCCGCTGGCGACCAGCCGGCCCTTCGCGAGGATCGCGACCCGGCTGCACAGCGCCTCCGCGTCGCTCAGGACGTGCGAGCTGAAAAACACGGTGCACCCGCGGTCGCGCAGCCGCAGGATGAGCGCGCGGACGTCGCGGCGGCCGAGCGGGTCGAGCCCCGACATCGGCTCGTCGAGGATCACGAGCTCGGGCTCGTTGATGAGCGCCTGGGCGATACCCACGCGCTGCAGCATGCCCTTGGAAACTTGCGCAGCGGGTCGCGGCGCTCACGGCCGATGCCCACATCGTCGAGCAGCGAGCCGACGCGCTGGCGCCGGTCGGCCGCACCGATGCCGAACAACCCGGCGTAGTAGGTGAGCAGCTCTTCGGCCGTCAGGTGATCGTAGAAGTAGGGCTGCTCCGGCAGATAGCCGAAGCGGCGTTTGGCGTCGAGGTCGCCGGCCGGGCGTCCGAGGATGCGCGCCTCGCCGGAGGTGGGAAACACGAGCTGCAGCAGCAGCTTGAGCGTGGTCGTCTTGCCGGCGCCGTTCGGCCCGAGAAAGCCGAACACCTCGCCGGGTTCGACCGTCAACGACAGGCGATCGAGGACACGCCGGGGCCGCTTCCGCCAGAAGCCAACGGCGTAGTCCTTGGTCAGCTCGATGGTTTCGATCGCGGGTGTCAATCGTCTCGAGGGCGGCCTGGCCCCATGGGTCCGCCGACGCGCGGACCACTCCTCACCTGAATATATCGGTCATTTGGCCGCGCGCTGTAGCTCGATCGGTGATCGCCTGGTCGAGATACTGGGGGGCGAGCACCCCGGCGATCTTCACGCCGTTGATGAAGAGGGTCGGCGTCGCCTGGACGCCGAGCGTCTTGCCGAACGCGATGTCGCCCTTGACGAGGTCCAGCAGCGACGCGTACTTCGCATCGAAATCCGTGACCTGTCCAACCTCGCGCGCCGCCTTCTTGCACGGTGTCGGGCGTCATGCCCTCCTGGTTGGAGAACAGCCACTCCTCCATCGCATCTTCCCGGTTGTGCCCGCGGGCCAGCCGGACGGCGACCGCGGCCTCGCAGGCCGACGGGTGCGGTCCGCCGCCCTGCACGTTGGGGTTGCACTCCGACTCGAGCGGATAGTCCTTCAGCACGAGCCGAACGGTGTTCGGCGCCTGCGCGTTGTACTTGGCGATGATCGGCTTGAGCGACACGAACGCCTGCCGGCAGTACGGGCACTGGAAGTCGCTGAAGTCGACGATCAGCACCTTCGCGCCCTCGCTGGGCACGATGATCGGGACGCGCGGCTGGGCCGCGTACCAGCGTTCGAACTCGGACCGCGGATCCTGGGGCGGCGCCGCCTGTCCGGCCAACGCGGGCGCCGCACTCTCTCGCGGGAAGAACGCCACGGCCGACGCCGCGCCGCCGAAGAACAGCACGGTGACCGCGATGGCGATCGGGCTCGAAATCCAGGCGCGCAGATCGGTGACAGCTCGTCGGGGTAATGTCGTCATGGGAAAGGAAGTGGCAGCGCCGGACACCAGGAACAACCCGACCACCGCGGCGTCGCTGGTCAGGCACAAGACGCAGTATGCCTTGAGAACGGCTATGGAGATGTAGCCGAGGTAGAGAACCACGGCGAGTCCGGCCGTGGACAGGGCGAACAGATACCCGGGCACGTTTTCGCGCATCGCCTGCGGCCCGACCGAACCAGCCAGGAGCAGCAGGAGCACGCCGGCAAAGAAGATGATCCCGTAGATCGCGACGGGAACGCCGGCCACGGTGCTGTACCGGCTCAGGTACACCTGCGTGCAGCTGACCGTCGTGTTGATGTCGCAGAACGAGGCGTAGCGCGGATCGAAGATCAGGTGATAGTGCACGTAGGCGGCGGCAACCATCGCCGCAAGCCCGGCCAGCGCACAGACTACAGCCAGCGTTCTGGCGGTGGGACTCACAACCAGCGACTTGTATCACAGTAACCAGTCGGCAGTCGACAGTCAGCAGTCGGCAGTCGCGGGGGCGACAGAAGTAGTGCAGGCCTTCAGGCCTGCCGGACCAGCAGACCTGAAGGCCTGCGCTACTCGCGTTGGAGGAGCGGCCGGAGCGAGCGGATGTCGGTGATCTGCTCGAGCGTCAGCACCGTCTGGATCAGCCGATCGGCCACGGCCGGGCCCAGGACGGGCGCGGTCAGGTCGCGGCACTTGCGGACGACTTCCTCACGGCTCATCGGGTTCGCCGCGGTGCCCCGCACGGCTTCGACGCGCTCGGTGAGCCGCGATGCCGTCGGTCAACGTGACCTCGACGATCGCCTGCCGCTGCGGCATCAGGCGCTCGAGTTCCTCGTCCAGCACCAGTTCGACCTTCGCGCGCTGCTTGAGAACCGCGGGAGCCTGCATCCGCGGCTTGTCGTGCGCGGCCGCGAACGACGCGGTCTTGTCGAGGAGCATCACCGCGATCATGTGCTGCAGGCAGATGTCCGGCATCTCGCGGTTGTTCACGACCGCGCCGGCGCTGGACGCAAGGCGGACGACGACGCGCTGCACCTGATCGGCGTCGAGCGGACGACGGCGCAGAAGGTTGTCCAGCGCGTCGAGCGGCGCCTGGATAGGGGAACCCACGGTCCATTTCTTGATGTCGGTCCGCGTCACCTCGTACCGCTCGCCCAGCCGCTCGACGAGCGTCGCGGGATTGGCCTGCCGGCGACATCGCCTCGAAGAAGTTGTCTTCGCCCGAGAACACGTCGTCGACGCCGCTCCAGCTTCAGGCTGACGACAAGAGCGGCCGTGACGCCGTTGCGGGCCGGCATCCCGGCGAACACGAACCCTTTCTCGATGTGATCCGTGTCGCGTTCCCACGCCGCGAAGCCGGAAGCCTGCTGGGCGGCGTAGTCGAGCAGCCAGCGCATCTGCTGCGCGTTCAGGCGCGCGACACATCCCGCAGCCGCCGAGGCGCCGAACGTGCCGGCGATGCTGTGCGTGCTGCGGTGGCTCTCGGTCCGGAACCTCACGCCGCCGAGCGCCATCGTCACCCGCGGGCCGATGTCGTAGCCCAGCGCGACGGCGCGGATGAAGCGCGGCGCCGTCGGCGCCGAACTGCTCGGCGGCCGCCAGCGCCGCCGGCACGACAGCCGAACCCGGATGCGATTGCGAGGGGCCGTGCGAATCGTCCGTTTCGTCGGCGTGCGCCATGCACGCCGTTGGCGAGCGCCGCGTCGAGCGGACCGCAGAGGACGCGTGAGCCCGCAACGGTTCCCGTGGTGTCGCCCGCAACTGCACGCGCGAGCGCGATGGCCGCCCGGCCGGGCGGCAGTTCCGATCCGGAGATCATCGCGGCGAACGTATCCAGGATGTGGTGCTTGGTCACCTCCACGACCTCCGGCAGGGAGCGTCCGCGCCGCGGCAGCCGCCATGTAAGCGCTGAGCGTCGCCATGACAGGGCCCGGCGACTCTGCGCGGAGCCGCGCCCATGGGAGCGCCGTCGCCCCGAACGCCACGGCGCCCCGTGTCACCACGCCGAGAAATTCTTTCCGGTTCATCGATCTCATTGTTCTTCCCAGACACGTGCGAGGGCCTGACCGAACACGTCGGTCTGCTGTGCGCCGGAGATTCCATAGCGGCCATCAATGACGAAGAAGGGAACGCCGGTGATGCCGAGAGACTTCGCTTCTCTGAGATCCTCGGCAACGGCCTCGCCGAACGCGCCGCTGTCGAGCGCCCGGCGAGCCTCGTCCGCGTCAAGCCCCGTCTCGGCTCCGAGCATCACGAGCGACTCGACGTCGAAGATCGACCGCTGCTCGGTGAAGTACGCGCGGTAGAGCCGTTCGAGGACCGCGTCCCGCAGGCCGCGCGTTCCGGCGAGGTGCAGCAACCGGTGAGCGTCCAGCGTATTGCCGGTCAGGTTCGCGTCGGTCAGGTGATACTCGAGGCCTTCGGCGGCCGCGAGCGCTTCCATCTGGCGATCCATCTCGAGGACTTCGGCGGCGGTGCGGTGGTATTTCGACATCAGCATGGCGCGACGGCTCGCCGTTTCGCCGCGCGGCCGCGCCGGGTCGAGCTGGAACGCGCGATGCGTCACCTGGACCTGGTCCCGGTGGGCAAAGCCGTCGAGAGCCCGCTCGAAGCGGCGCTTCCCCACGTAGCACCAGGGGCAGACGACGTCGGACCAGACGTGGATCTTAACGGGCCGCTCTCAGGGTGACTTTCTGCACGCGCCAGTTCGTCATCTCGCCCACGAGCAGCTCGTTCTCGTTGCGGCAGTCGATCGAGTTGGCCAGGCCGAACTGTTTCGGCAGCTTGCCGGCCGCGCCGAACTTGCCCACGATCTGTCCGTCGAGCTGGACCTTGTAGATGGCGGCGTCTTCCATGCCGTCGGGATCGCCTGAGTGCGAGACGTAGAGGTACTGCGTCGCGCCCGTCGTCATGCACATCGTGAGCGGCGTGCCGATGTTGCCGAACTGCGACTTGAAGTTGCCGTCGGCGTCGAACACCTGAATCCGTTTATTGCCGATGTCGGCCGCGTACACGTTGCCTTGCGCGTCGACCGCCAGGCTCTTCACGCCGGCGAACTGGCCGTTCCCCGCCCCGGTCGATCCCCACTGCCTGACGAAGTTGCCGTTCTTGTCGAACTTGGCGATGCGGTTCGTGTTGCCGATGCCGTCCGCGATGTAGATGTTGCCGGCCCGATCCCACGCGACATCCGTGGGACGGTTGAACGTGGAGCCTGGAATGCCCGATCCGGGCGGGCCGGCGGCGCCGCCACGCCCGCCACGACCGCCGCCTTCACCATCGCCGCCACCCGGCCCACCGCGGCCCGCCGCGGGGCGGACGTTAATCGCCTCGGGCTTCCGTCCGAGGACAAGGGCGACGCGCCCTTCCGTGTCGAATTTGACGACCTGGCTGGCCGCCTCGTCTATCGTCCAGACGTTGTCCTGCGGATCGACACGCAGGCCGATCGCGGCGTTGAAGCCATAGACCATCTGGCCCAGCTCACGCTCGAACTTGCCGGTCTTGTCGAACTGGAACAGCCGCGAGCCGCCGCGCGCGAACGTCCGGTTGTCGCCGATGGTCGCATAAGGGTGGCCCGTCCGCGTGTAGACGAAAATCTGGCCCTTCGAATTCTGTCCGACGCCGCCGACTTCGCCGACGAACGTGTCGAGCGGCGTCTTCAGCAGGTCCGTCGCGTCGAAGGAGATGTCCCGCACGGACTGCGCCAAGAGCGACGCACCGAGCGCGAGGACTGCAGCCGCCGCACACGCCAGGAGTGTTCGTGGTGTTCGCTTCATGGGCGTCTCCTAGTTCGCGGTCGACTTCACGGCCTGGGGCTTCAGCAGAATCTTCTGCGAGCGCCAGTTGTTGATCTCGGCGGTGTAGATCACGTTGGGGTCGCGGCAGTCCATCTGATGGGTGGTCGCGAACTCACCGGGGGCCTTTCCGCCGCGGCCGAACTTGCCGATGATCGTCCCGTCGAGCTCCATCTTGTAGATCTCGCCGGTGAACTCCGCGGCGGCTGCGGGCGCGCTGTCGGGCCAGGAGTTGGACGCGTAGAGGTACTGCTTCCCGGGATTCTTCGGGCCCGGGCCGCCGGACACGCACACCGCCCACGGATTGCCCACGTTCGTGTAGTTCGCCTTCCAGTTCAGATCGTTGTCGAGCACCTGGATGCGCGCGTTGCCGCGGTCGGCGACATAGACGTTTCCCTGAAAATCGGTCGCGATCGAGTGCGGCGTGTTGAACTGCAGGTTGCCGTTCCCCCGCGTGCCGACCGCCTTGATGAACCGCCCGTTCTTGTCGAACTTCACGACGCGCGCGTCGCTGTAGCCGTCGGGCACGAAGATGTTGCCTTGTTGATCCCACGCGACGTCTGTCTCCCGTCCGAACCGGTACTTCTCGTTGCGGCCGTGAAACGCGCCTGCGCCGGGCATGTTCGAGAGCATCGCCACGGGATCTTCGCGGCGGCCGATCGTCATCAGCACCCGGCCCTCCGGACTGAACTTGACCAGCATGTCGGTGCCTTCGTCAACGGCCCAGATGTTGTCGTCGGCGTCCACGCGCACCGAGTGCGCGAAGCCGAAGCCGTAGTTGTTGCGTCCGATCTCGCGCGTGAAGTTGCCTTGCGGCGAGTACTCGAACAGGCGTGTCTCGTACGCGCGGTGGTAGATGTAGATGTTGCCCTTCGAGTTCGTGGCGATGCCCATGTTCTCGCCGGTGTAGATGCCGGGCGCGTTCTTGAAGAAATTGGGCACCGCTTCGTGCGGAATCACGGGGACGTTCGCCGCTGTGGCCTTGCTCTGCGCCGACACGGGCCGCGAGAGCGGAGCGAACATCAGCGACAGCGCGCCGACCATCGCGACGAGCGTGAGCGAGAACGTCAGACTTCGCTTCATTGCCGCAACCTCCAGAACAAGACCGGGCCTGCCCCCCGGGAACGCGCCGATTATAGCTCCGGCCGGGCATCCCCCCGCTCCAGCCGGGCGGGTATGATAGGCGAATTGAGCGGGAGCCGGATCCAGCCAGCCAGGAGATTTCCATGACTCGTCCATTGCTCGCCTGCGTCGGTCTGGTGACGGTCGTTATGTCGCCGCTGTCCGTCACAATCGCTGGCCAGGCGCCACCCGCTCCAACGAAAGTGAGCCAGCCGGCGAAGCCCTACGCGCCCCCGCGCACGCCGGACGGGCAGCCGGACATCCAGGGGTTCTGGACCAACTCGACCTACACGCCGCTCCAGCGGCCGAAGGGCGTGACCAAGGCGTTCTATACGGCGGCAGAAGCGATGGAAGCCGAGAAACGCGCCGCCGCCAGCGAGAACGAGCTGACGACGCCCGGAACCGTCGCCGACGTGCACTACGACTTCAGCCAGTTCGGACTCGACAAGAGCCAGTCGAAACTCGCCCGCAATCTGCGCACCTCGTTGATCGTGGATCCGGAAGACGGCCGCCTGCCGCCGCTGTCGGCCGAGGGGCAGAAGCGCGCCGCGGAAGCCGCGGAACTCGCCAAGCGCGTCGGGCGGTGGGACTCGGCGCAGAGCAACCAGCTCGACGACCGGTGCATCATCATGGTGGGCTCCGGGCCGCCCATGCTGAACTCCGCGTACAACGCCAACTATCAGATCGTCCAGGCCCCGGGCCACGTCATGATTCTCACGGAGATGATTCACGACGTCCGCATCATTCCCCTCGACGCCGCTGCACAGTCCCCCGGCAATATCCGGCAATGGATCGGGCTGTCGCATGGGCGGTGGGACGGCAACACCCTGGTCGTCGAGACCACCAACTTCAACGGCAAGAATCCGCTCGAAGGCTCGAGCGCGAACATGCGCGTGACGGAGCGGTTCACGCGCGTCTCCCCCGACGCCATCCAATACAGCTTCACGGTCGAGGATCCCTCGACGTGGACACGGCCGTGGACCGCGGAAATGCCCATGGTGACGACGACGGGACCGCTGTTCGAGCACGCCTGCCACGAAGGGAACTACGGCCTTTACAACACGCTCGTCGGCGCCCGGCTCGAGGAGAAGAAGGCGGCCGAAGCGGCAGCATCCTCACGCGGCAAGTAGATCCCCCAAACAAAAAAGAAACCGGCATGGCTCCTTGCGGAACCATGCCGGTGATTGTGAAAACGCGAAGCGTTACTGAATCGGGGTCGCAGCGGCGGGAATCGGATCCGCCGGGGCGGCGGCGGTGCTGGTGTAGAAGATCGTGCCCTGCTCCGTCGTCGCGAACGACCGCGTGCCGGTCGAACCGAACGAGAGCGGAACCGCCGTCGCGTAGTAGTTGGTCGTGGTGCCCGTGCAGCCCGCCGGGGGCGCCGGGATCGCCGCGCCCAGTGACGACTGGACCATCGTCACCGTGAAGCCGCTCTTCGCCACCGACGCTGCGCTCGTCAGGTCGGGCGACAGGAAGTTGCCGGCCACGCGCAGCTCCGTCAGGCTGGGCGAGTAGCCGTTGCACTGCTGCGAGTAGTTCTGCTGCGAGGTGTTGATGGCGCGCATCGACCCGATGGCCGACGCCTCGTTGCCCGACATGCGGGCGCGGAGCAGGCCAGGCACCGCGATCGCCGCGATGATGCCGATGATCGCAACCACGATCAACAGCTCGATCAACGTGAAACCTTTCTGATTCGTTCGCATCGGTCTGTTCTCCTTCATCTCAGTAACTGAAAGTGTTCCATTACGACTGTGCTCGGTTGGCGTCGTCGTGCCCAGCCAAGGAGCAACGGGTATGCCAGAGGCGGTGTTTCTATTAAATGCCTATAATTCAGGTGTTTAGAACGAAATTACAGGACCGGAATCACCGCGGATTGACAATTTGTGACTGCCCGGATTGACAGCGAGTGTCAGGGATTGCCTCCCTGGGTGTCCCAAAATGGAAACCGGCATGGCCCCTTGCGAAGCCATGCCGGTGGGAGAAGAAGCGGTCCTACGGTTACTGAATCGGGGTCGCAGCGGCCGGAATCGGGTCGGCCGGAGCCGCGGCGGCGCTGGTGTAGAAGATCGTGCCCTGCTCCGTCGTCGCGAACGACCGCGTGCCGGTCGAGCCGAACGAGAGCGGAACCGCCGTCGCGTAGTAGTTGGTCGTCGTGCCCGTGCAGCCCGCCGGGGGCGCCGGGATGGCCGAGCCCGTGGACGCCTGCACCATCGTCACCGTGAAGCCGCTCTTCGCCACCGACGCCGCGCTCGTGAGGTCGGGCGACAGGAAGTTGCCGGCGACGCGCAGCTCGGTGAGGCTCGGCGAGTAGCCGTTGCACTGCTGCGAGTAGTTCTGCTGTGAGGTGTTGATGGCGCGCATCGACCCGATGGCCGACGCCTCGTTGCCCGACATGCGGGCGCGGAGCAGGCCAGGCACCGCGATCGCCGCGATGATGCCGATGATTGCAACCACGATCAGCAGCTCGATGAGTGTGAAGCCCTTCTGGTTCGTTCGCATCTTCTCTCCCCTTCAATCCTTCAAACCGAATGTTGTAACGGCAGCCCAGTCGCAGGCATGTCGTGCCTACCTCTTGAGCAACGGGGGTGCCAGCGGCTGGGCTTAACCGTCAAGCTGTTGTCGGAACACGAGTTACCTCGATTCTTGGCTGCCCAGCCAGCGCGCAGCATCAGCAGCAACTGACAATTACTGTCTCTATGTAGGACGAGAGAATGTCAGCGCAGGTTGTATTTCTTGACGTAGTAGCGGAACGACCGGAAGCTCATGCCCAGCAGCTCCGCGGCCTTCACCTGCACGCCGCCCGCCCGCTTGAGCGCCTCGGCGATATACACGCGCTCGATCTCTTTGACGTGCGCCTCGAGATCAAAGCCTGACGCCGGCAGGGCTTCGTTCGCCGACTGCCCGGCGGCGGCGATCGTTCGGGATGCGTCGCCGCGCACGGACGGCGGAAGACTCTCTGCCAGGACTGTAGGCGTCGCTTCGAGGGCAACTGCGCGTTCGATGGTGTTCTCGAGCTCCCGGATGTTACCGGGCCAGTCGTACCTCATCATCAGCTCGAGCGCTTCGTGCGAAACCCCCGTCACTTCCTTTTCCATCTGTTCGCTGTACTTCTTCAGGAAATGCTCGGCGAGCAGCGGCACGTCCTCGCGGCGCTCGCGCAGCGGCGGCAGGTGGATCGGGATCACGTTGATGCGGTAGAAGAGGTCCTCGCGGAACCGGCCGTCGGCAACCAGCTTCGCCAGGTCCTGGTTCGTCGCCGCGATGACGCGGATATCGGCCTGCATCTCCTCGAGGCCGCCGACGCGGCGGAACTTACGTTCCTGCAGCACACGCAGGAGCTTCACCTGCATCACCGCGCTCATCTCGCCGATTTCGTCGAGGAACACGGTGCCCCGTTCGGCTACCTCGACCAGGCCCTTCTTGTTGGCGTCGGCGCCGGTGAACGATCCGCGCATGTGCCCGAAGAGCTCGGATTCGAGCAGCGCTTCCGGCAACGCCCCGCAGTTGACGGCGACGACCGGGCGCTCGCGCCTGAGGGAGTGGAAATGGATGGCCTGCGCGGCGAGGCCCTTGCCGGTGCCCGACTCGCCGGTCAGCAGGATCGTGCTGTTGGTGCGCGCGACGGTTTCAATCATCTTGAAGACGTCGAGCATCGTCTCGCTGCGGCCGATGATGTTGGCGAACTTGTGCGACAGGCCGAGCGTGCGCTTCAGCAGGACGTTCTCCTGCTTGAGCTGGCGGTTCTCGATCTTCTCCCGCACCTTCATGCGCAGGACGTCGAGATCGAACGGCTTGGTCAGGTAGTCGCAGGCGCCGAGCCGCATGGCCTCGACTGCGCTCTCGGTGGACGCGAACGCCGTGATCATGATCCCGAGGATGTCCTGGTCGATCCGCTTGGCGGCGCGCAGCACCTCGACGCCGCTGATATCCGGCATCTTGATGTCGGAGATCAGGATGTCGACCTGTTCCTTTTCCAGCGTGGCGATGGCGCTCTTTCCGTTCTCCGCGAGGAGGACCTCGTAGCCCTCGCGCTTGAGCAGGATGGCGAGCATTTCGCGCATCGATCGCTCGTCGTCGACGACGAGGATGCGCGGCGCGCGGCGTTCGGCGGGCGTTTCGGTTGCCGTTGCGTTCATGTCCTATGTCACCACCGCGGCCCGTGCCGGCAGATGCACGGCCACGGTCGTGCCGCGGCTCGGCTGCGAGCTGACCTTAATCTCGCCGTTGTAGTCGGTCACGATGCGATGCACGATCGCCAGCCCGAGGCCGCTGCCCTGGCTGAATCGCCCGTGAAACGGCTGAAAGAGGCCGTCGAGCTCCTCGGGCTGAATGCCGATGCCCTCGTCCTGCACGGTGATCACGACGCCGTCGGCGGACTCGTCGTACCCGCCGATCAACTTCAGGCGCCCTCCCGTTGGCATGGCGCGCAGGCCGTTCGAGGCGAGGTTCCAGACGATCTGTTTGATCTGCCCTTCGTCTGCTTCGTACCACAGCTCCGAGGCCGGCACGTCCACGTCGATGACATGGCCTTCCTGGACCTCGGCGGAATTGCGCAGCAGCAGCGCCGCGTCGTTCAGCGCCCGGCGCACGTCGTGTCGCGAGACGGCGAACCGCTGCGGCCGCGCGTACGCGAGGAACGATCCGATAGTGGTGTTCAGGCGCTCGGATTCGCGCAGCACGATGTCCATGAGCTGGCTCTGCTCCGCGCTCAGGGGCAGTTCGTGGCGAAGAATCTGAATGGATCCGGACATCGAGGCGAGGGGATTCCGGATTTCGTGCGCGATGCCCGCGGCCATCTCGCCGACAGCGGCGAGGCGCTGCTGCAGGCGCGCGTCGCGCTCGAGCTTCTTGATGTCGGTGACGTCCTGGAACGTCACGAGGTATCCGGCCCGCCCGCCCGGCGTCTGCAGGTAGGCGATGCTGAGGCCGATTTCGACGTGCTGGCCCGCCCGCATGTAGTGCGATTCCATGCGGCGCGCGCGGCCGGCATCCAGTTCCGGCGCCAGGGCCCCCACCGCGTCCTCGGGGAGGTGGAGCACTTCGGCGATCGGCCGGCCGGCCACCGACGCGGACGAGCGGCCGGTGATGTTCTCCGCGGCGCGGTTGAATGTCAGAATCCGGCCGGTGTTGTCGGTCGTCGCCAGTCCGCTCGGCAGGCTGTCGATCACGTGCTGGTTGAGCGCCTGCAGATCGGCGATCTGGTGGGAGGCCTGTTCGAGCCGCGCCCCGGTACTCCTGACACGATCGGCGAGCGATCCGCTGAGCAGCGCGACCGCGAAGAACCCGAACGCGTTGAGCAGGTAGGTGTACTGCGCGACCGACCGCGGCGGCAGCACCGGCGACACCAGCCAGGGGTCGTGCACGTAGCCGGCAGCCGTGAGGTACTGCGCCAGCACCACCCCGCCGTACAGCACCGCGCTCAACGTCGCCACGAGGAGGCCGCCGCGCCGGAACTGCACCACCGACGCCGCCACGATCGGCAGGACGTAGAGCGACGAGAAATAGCTGGTGATGCCGCCCGTGAAGTAGATGAAGGCCGAGACGATCAGCGCGTCGGCGGCCAGCTGCACGTCGATGATCCACCGGCGGCCTTCGGCCAGCCGCAGCGTCGCCGCGTAGGCCGCCGTCAGCGCATACGTGAGGCCGATCAGGAAGAAGAACGGGTCGACCGGGAACGACCCGGGCGCGGTGATCTGGGCGAACGTCGCCGACCCCAGCAGCGCGGTGCTGATCACAGCGCGGATGGCGATCAGCCACCGGAGCTTGCGCCGCAGGTCGCTCGCGGGCGTCTTGGGGTCCACTACGTCAGCTTGCTGATCATGTCGAAGATCGGCATGTACATCGCGATGACGATGCCGCCGACCACGGTACCGAGAAACGCGATCATGATCGGTTCGAGCAGCGTCAGCATACCCGCGACCGCCACGTCGACTTCCTCTTCGTAGAAGTCGGCGATCTTCGCGAGCATCGCGTCGAGCGCGCCCGTGGCCTCGCCGACGCTGATCATCTGGGTCACCATCGACGGGAACACGTTGGTTTCCTTGAGCGGCGCGGAAATCGTCTCGCCGCGCTCGATGCTCTTCCGCGTCTCGAGAATGGCGTCCTCGACGATCGCGTTGCCCGACGTGCGCGCCGTGATGTCCAGGCCATCGAGGATGGGCACGCCCGAGGAGATGAGCGTCGAGAGCGTCCGGCAGAACCTGGCCACCGCGATCTTGCGGAGGAGCATGCCGAGCACCGGCATCTTCAGCGCGACCGCGTCGACCGCGTGGCGGCCGCCGTCCGTCTTGTAGTACTGCGTGAACGCGTATCCCCCGATGCCGACAACGGGAATGGCGAACAGCCCGTACTTCACCAGGTTGTCGCTGAGCGCGATGACGATGCGGGTCGGCAGCGGCAGCTGGGCGCCAAGGCCGGCGAACATCGCCGCGAATGTCGGGATCACCTTCCAGAGAATGACGCCCACCACCGCGCCTGCGATGACGATCACGGCGATCGGGTAGATCATCGCCGACTTGACCTGACCCTTGAGCTTGACGTTCTTCTCGATGTAGACCGCCAGCCGCTTCAGAATCGTATCCAGAATACCGCCCGCCTCGCCCGCGGCGATCATGTTCGTGAAGAGCGGGTCGAACGAGTTCGGGAATTTCCGCATCGCGTCGGCAAGCGCCGCGCCGCCTTCGACGCTCGACCGCGTCTGCAGGATGACCTCGGCGAAATTCTTGTCCTCTTCCTGGTTGCCCAGGATGTCGAGGCACTGCACGAGGGGCAGCCCGGCGTCGATCATCACCGAGAACTGGCGGGTGAACACGGCCAGGTTCTTGGCGGCCACCCTCTTGGTGGTCTTGCCGCCGCCGCCCTTGGCCTTTTCCTTGTCCTTCTCCTCGGCCCTGGCCTTGGTCGGCGTGATCCGCGTGACCAGGATCTGGTCGCGGCGCAGCGCGGCCACAGCCGCGTCCATGGTGTCGGCGATCCGCTCGCCGCTGACCGTCTCTCCGCCGCGCGTCCGTCCCGAATATGCGAAGTTAGCCATATCTAGTCGTTCCTACTACTTCGCCACCGGCCGCGGCATCGCGCCGGGGCGCCCCATGCCCGCGCCGGCGACTACGCCTACGCCGCGGTTGATCATGTCCTGCAGTTCGTCGCGATTCGAGGAAGCGCCGAGCGCCGTCTCGAGGCTGATCAGCCGGCGCATGTGGAGGCTGACCAGCGATTGATTGGCCGTCTGCATCCCGAGCTTCTCCTGCCCCGCCTGCATCGCGCCGTAGATCTGGTGGATCTTGTCGTCGCGAATCAGGTTGCGGATGGCCGGCGTCGGCACCAGGATTTCCAGCGAGACGACGCGGCCCTTGCCGTCGGCGCGCGGCAGCAGCGCCTGACACACGATGCCCTCGAGCACCAGCGACAGCTGCGTGCGGATCTGCGACTGCTGGTTCGCCGGAAAGATGTCGATGATGCGGTTGATCGTCTGCGCCGCCGAGTTCGTGTGCAGGGTGCCGAACGTCAGGTGGCCCGTTTCGGCAATCTTCAGCGCCGCCTCCACCGTTTCGAGATCGCGCATTTCGCCGATGAGGACGATGTCGGGATCCTCGCGCAGGGCGGCGCGGAGCGCATTCGAGAAGCTGTTGGTGTCGCTGTGGACCTCGCGCTGGTTCACCAGGCAGTTCTTGTGCGCGTGGATGTACTCGATCGGGTCTTCGATCGTCAGGATGTGCTCGTGCCGCTCGCTGTTGATCTTGTCGATCATCGCCGCCAGGGTGGTCGACTTGCCGCTGCCCGTGGGGCCCGTCACGAGCACCAGCCCGCGCGGCCGCTCCGACAGCGACCCGAGCACGGCCGGCAACCCGAGGTCCCCGAACGACCGGATCTTTTCGGGGATGAGGCGATACACCGCGCCGACGGCGCCGCGCTGGTTGAACAGGTTGCAGCGGAAGCGGGCCAGCCCGCGGATGCCGAACGAGAAGTCGAGCTCGAGTGTTTCCTCGAAGCGCTTCTTCTGCGTGTCGGTCAGCACGCTGTAGACGAGCCCCTTCGTTTCGGCCGGCTGCAGCTCCGGCAGCTGCAGGCGCGTCAGCTTGCCGTTGACGCGGATCTGTGGCGGCGTGTTGGTGGCGATATGGAGGTCGGACCCGTCCATTTCGACCATCGTTTTCAAGAGATCAGGCAGCGTCGCCATCGTTTGTCTCCCCAGCCCCTAGTCCCCAGCCCCGAGCAGCGAGCCCCGAACCACGAGCCCGTCTTACTTCACCGTCTCCCGGACCACTTCTTCCACTGACGTCATGCCGTCCATCACCTTGCGCAGGCCGCTGCGCCTGAGCGTGATCATTCCTTCGTCGATCGCCTTGCGCCGCAACTCGAGGCCGGAGGCGCCGACCAGAATCAGCTCGCGGAGCTCCTCGCTGACCTCCATCACCTCGTACAGGCCGACGCGGCCCTTGTAGCCGGTGTTGTTGCACCGCTCGCAGCCCTTGCCCTTCATGGGCGTGATCTTCTCGGCTTCCTCTTGCGTGAACCCGGCGTGGATGAGCGCTGGCGGCGGCGTCGGGTGCGGTTCCTTGCAGTTGGCGCACACGCGTCGGCAAAGGCGCTGGGCGCAGATCAGATGCACGGAGCTTGCCACCAGGAACGGCTCGATGCCCATGTTCATCAGGCGGTTGATCGTGCTCGGCGCGTCGTTCGTGTGCAGCGTCGACAGCACGAGGTGCCCCGTGAGCGCCGCCTTCACGGCGATTTCGGCCGTCTCGAAGTCGCGGATTTCGCCGACCAGGATGATGTTCGGGTCCTGCCGGAGGAACGACCGCAGCGCCGCCGCGAAGTTGAGCCCGATGTTTTCCCGGATCTGCACCTGGTTGACGCCGACCAGGTTGAACTCCACCGGATCTTCCGCCGTCATGATGTTGGTTTCCGGCGTGTTCACCTTGGAGATCGACGAGTAGAGCGTGTTCGTCTTGCCGCTGCCGGTCGGGCCCGTCACGAGCACCATGCCCCACGGACGCAGAATCGCCGTCTCGAACTTGGTCAGCGACTCCTGCTCGAAACCCAGCTTCGTCATGTCGAGCATCAGCTTGTCTTTGTCGAGCAGACGCATGACGATCTTCTCGCCGAAGAGCGTCGGCAGCACCGAGACGCGGAAGTCGATTTCCTTCTGCTGGCCGTTGTCGCTGAAGCGGATCTTGATGCGGCCGTCCTGCGGCAGGCGCTTCTCCGCGATATCGAGCTTCGCCATGATCTTCAGGCGCGACGAGATCGCGTCGCGGAACTTCATCGGCGGCTGCATGATGTTGTAGAGGATGCCGTCGATGCGGTACCGGATGCGCAGTTCCTTCTCGTAGGGCTCGATGTGGATGTCGCTGGCGCCCTTCTGAATCGCGGACATCAGCACGACGTTCACCAGGCGGACGACCGGCGCTTCTTCTCCCTGCTTGGCCAGCGCGTCGGCGCTGATCTCCTGCAGCTCCTCGAGGACTTCGACGTCGCCCGTGTCGGCAAGCGCCTGCATCTCCTCGAGGCCCTTGGTGGCCATGTCGAGCGCGCTCGGGCCGCCCGCCGTCGGAGGCGCCGACTGCACGGCGGCCTTGCTCTGGCCCACGGGCTTCGGGGCGCCGCCGGTCGGGTAGTACCGCAGGACCGCTTCGACCACCGCCGTCTCGGACGCGACGACCGGCTCGACGTTGTAGCCGGTCATGAACTTGATGTCGTCCATCGCGAAGACGTTGGTGGGATCCGTCATCGCGATCGTCAGCGTCGCGCCTGCCCGCGACAGCGGCACGATCTGATACTTGTGCGCCGTCTCCGCGGGAATCAGCTTGATGACGGCCGGATCGATGTCGAACTGCGTGAGGTTGATCGACGGCACGCCGTACTGCTTGCTCAGCAGCGCCGTGATCTCGTCGTCCTTGACGATCCCCAGTTTGACGAGGTTGTAGCCGAGCTTCCCGCCGTTGGCCTTTTGATGGTTCAAGGCCTGCTGGAGCTGGTCGGCGGTGATGCGTTTCTCCTTCAGCAGGAGCTCGCCAATGCGGACGGCCATGGGGACTAGTCGCTATCCAATTCTGACAATAAATGTCACTACTGACTCAGAACGTCACTCTTAGGTCGAAACCCCAACGGTTCCGATCCTCGGTCGGTCCCCAACTGGCCACTCCATCCACGAAACATCGCTGAAACGGCGACACCGTGACGCCGATCGCCCCATAAGCCGCATTTCCGCCATCGCTGACCATGTTCACGCCCGCCCCGCCGCGCAGGGCAAGACGCCGTCCCCGCAGCCAGGCCTCGGCGCCCCCTGCCACGTGCCGCTCGTCTCGGCCCTCGAAGGGCGCCGTCGTCAGGTCCACGTCAAGCGACAGCGTCAGCCGGTCGAGCGATTGAGCCGTTCGCGGCATCACCGCCACACCGGCGCGCGCCTGCCGCGTCAGCTCGAAGACGTGTCCGGTCGTCGCGGTGGACGACACGCCGAACGTTCCGCCAATCAGGTTCCGCACGTTCAAGCCCGCGCGGATCGGGCCAAACGCCGCCATCGCGCCGATGTCGAAATCGCCCCTGCGTGTCGGACAACGCGTTCATCACCTTGACCGTCGTCGCGACCACGAAGTGGTCGCCGAGCGATTGCCCGACGGTCGCGCCGAACTGGTTGAATCCAAATGAATACGGCACAGGCAGACCTGTTCCTGTAGGTCCGAGATCTTGTCGGCTCGTGCTCCCGGCCGCTGTAGAGGCTGAAGGCTGTATTTGACTGATATTCAGGTGGTAATAGCTCAAACCGAGTGCAGGAAATCCGAAGGCGACGCCCCAGTGCCCGCCACGTCCCGCCTCGACAACGCCGTCGATGAACGATTGGCTGTGGGGCAGGCCCGCCGGATTCCACCACGTCGCAGTGGCATCGTCGGCGACGGCGACGAAGGCGCCGGCCACGCCCTGCGCGCGGATGCCGACGCTTTCAATGGTCTGAGCGAGGACTGGCAACGGCGCGCACAGGAGCAGCGCGCAGAGAACGGACGGACGGGTTCTGGCCATAGGGCCTTAACCTTAATGTTGTTTGAGCGTGGTTGATAGGGCGCGCGTCAGCCGACGAGCACGGCGGCGGCCACCACGGTGGTCCACCAGCCCTTCTTGTCGCCGACGGCCGTCTGCGTGACGTTCTGCGTGCGGACGATCTGGTTGGACAGACGGTAGACTTCCTTCTTTTCGTCCCAGCTCTTGTCCGGGTCGAACTCCAGGCCGAGCGTGGTGGCGAGCATTTCGGCGGCGAGCTCCTCGGCGTAGTCGCCGGCCACTTCCTCGCTCTCGCCGAAGCTGTGATGCTCCGACAGATAGCCATAGAGCTCGCGGTCGCGCGGGATGGCGACGCCGACGGTCGCCGCGACCAGACGATGCGGCTCGCGCGTGGCCGCTTCGGACATCACCACGAAGGTGACCTGCCCCGGTTCGAGGCGCTTGGCGCCCTGCGTGCGCGACAGCAGCCGGCAGCCGGGCGGGAAGATGCTGGACACGCGCACCAGGTTGCAGGCGGCGATCCCGGCTGAGCGCAGCGCCAGCTCGAACGAGGTGAGTTTCTCCCGGTGCTTGCCGACGCCTTTCGTGAAGAACATTTCCTTCGGCACGAATCCGACCACGTCAGCTCCTTCCGCGAGGGCACCTGCATGGTAAACAGCGCGGTGTGCGGAGTCAAGACAACCGGCGCGTTCCGCGCGCTGTTCGGCGCGGCGATTTGCCCCGTCCGCGACGCGCGTGATAGCTTAGGACTGCTAACGGTTAGCCGTCTTAACTCACCGTACCGATCACTGATCACTGATCACCGCTCACTGAAATGACCAAGTTGAAAGCCCGCGAGGCGGCGCGGACGCTGCTCGAAGTGATGCCGCTGGTGATGCGGACGGTCGCCGCCGAACTGCGCGCGGCCGGCGAACTGCCGGCGCCGGCGCATTTCCCGCTGCTTCACATGCTCAGCGAGCAGCCGCGCACGCTCAGCGAGCTCGCGGCGTTCCGCGGTGTCAGCCTCCCCAGCATGTCCAGTTCCGTCACGACGCTGGTCGCCAGGGGGTGGATCCGGCGTGTCACGCCGGGGCCCGACCGCCGCGTCGTGATGCTCGAGGTGACGGCCGGCGGACGCGCCGCGCTCGACCGCGTGGCGCGCTGCGCCGAGCAGCACATTGCGGCCGTCCTGTCGCCGCTCGACGAGCCGGCCCGCCGGCGGCTGCAGTCGGGACTCGACGTGATGCGGGAGGCGTTTGCGGCGCCTCCCCAGCTGGCGGCGGGCCGCGGCCGGCCGGCCCGTTCACGGCGCTGAAGGAATATGTCCTTTCCCGGGAACACTTGGCGGGGGTCGAGCGTCTATACCGAGGACTTATGACAGACCAGACGCTTTCCACATCGGTCCAGGCGGACGCTCGCCCCCGGCAAGAGCCTGCTCGCGCGGGTGGTGGGTGTCTTCGTGTCGCCCCGGGCGACGTACGCCGACGTGGCGGCCCGGCCGCGCTGGTTCGGCGTGCTGGCGCTGGGCATCGCGCTCGTGGCCGGCTCGACCTTCGCCTTCCTCTCCACCGAAGTCGGACAGCAGGCGGTGCTCGAGCAGCAGGCGCAGGTGCTCGAGTCCTTCGGGGTGAAGCTGAGCGACAGCGCAGCAGGCCCAGATGGAATCCCGGCTCGAATCGGCGCGGTATACGTCGGCGGTCAGCCAGGTCGTCTTCATTCCGCTGGCGGCGGCGATCATCGCCGGCATCCTGCTTGGCATCTTCAACGCCCTGATGGGCGGCGACGCGCGGTTCAAGCAGGTCTACGCCCTCGTCGCGCACACGGGGCTCATCGTCGCCCTGCAGACGATCTTCTCGCTTCCGCTCGACTACGTGCGCGAAACGATGTCGAGCCCGACCAACCTCGGAGTCTTCGCGCCGTTTCTCGAGGAGAACACATTTCCCGCGCGCCTCCTGGGGTCGCATCGATCTGTTCCACATCTGGGCGCATCTTGTCCCTGGCCATCGGGCTGGGCGTGCTCTACAAGCGGCGCACGGCGCCCGATCGCCTGGACCATGTTCCTCGTGTACTTCGTCATCGTCGTCGCCATCGCGGCCGTCAGGTCCGCCCTTTCGTAGCAACTGGGAGTATCGATGTCCGGGAAGAACATTCTCATCACCGTCGGAGTCGTGCTGGTGGCCGCCGCCGTTGTCGGGGCGAACATCTACTTCATCCGCGACAGCGGTCTGACGGTGACGACCGAGCAAATCAAGGCGCGCGACCTCGAGGCCATCGTGTCGGCCTCCGGCAAGATTCAGCCGAAGCGGCTCGTCAACATCACCGCGGAAACCGCCGGGCGCGTCGTCAACCTGGCGGTGAACGAGGGCGATCGCGTCCACGTCGGCCAGTTCCTGCTGCAGATCGACCCGAAGTCGCTCCGCACGCGCGTCGACAGCGGCGAGGCATCCCTCCAGGTCGCGCAGGCGTCGCTCGAGCAGATGCGGCAGTCCGTCGAAACGGCGCGGGTCCAGCTCGATCAGGCGAGGCAGAACCTCGCCCGGCAGCAGACGCTGTGGAAACAACAGCTGACGACGAGGGAATCGCTGGAGCGGGCGGAGAACGACGTGCGGACCGCCGAGTCCTCCCTGCAGGAGCGCGAGAAGAGCGCCCACGCCCAGGACAGCCGCATCATGCAGGAGCGCGCGACGCTCGATAACGCCAAATACGATCTCAGCAAGGTCCGCATCGAGTCGCCAATCGAAGGCATCGTGACCCGCCGGAACATCCAGGAAGGCGAAACCGCGATGATCGGCACGATGAACAACGCCGGCACCGTGCTGCTGACGCTGGCCGACATGTCGATCATCCAGGCGGAGGTCGAAGTCGACGAAACCAACATCCCGAACGTGCAGCTCGGGCAGACGGCGAAGATCACCATCGACGCCATTCCCGACCGCAGCTTCCAGGGCCACGTCACCGAAATCGGCAACAGCCCGATTCAGACGACGTCGGGCGGCGGTGCCGGTACGCAGGCGACGAATTTCAAGGTGGTGGTCGTCCTCGACGAGAAGGTCCCGGAGGTCCGGCCGGGCTTCACGTGCACGTCCGACATCAAGACGGCGACACGCCACGGCGTGGTCGCCGTGCCGATTCCGTCAGTGGCCGTGCGCGAGCTGATCTACGAAGCGAACGGGCAGATCTATCGCGACCCGCAGGCGTTGAAGCGCCGCCGCCGCAGTTTTTTCAGCAGCAGCAACAGCAGCAGCACCAGCAGCGGGAGCGGCACCAGTTCGGAGTCGTCGTACCAGCCGTTGCCCGACCTGAAACCCGGCCAGACACGCAAAGAAGTGGAGGGCGTGTTCGTCGTGCGGGAGAAGGAAAAGCGCGTCGAGTTCGTCCCCATCAAGATGGGCATCGCGGGCGACAAGTTCTTCGAAGTGCTCTCCGGGGTCAAGGCGGGCGACGAGGTCGTCACCGGGCCGTACAACTCGGTCCGCAACATCACGGACGGCGATCCCGTGAAAGTCGACAACAAGAGGAACCAGCGGAACCGGACCGGGTCCTAGAGGGCGGGAGCCGCCCGGCCCGGCCGTGTTATGAATACCATCCTCGAATCGGCGAAGATCGCGCTGGCCGCCATCTGGTCGGCCAAGCTGCGGTCGTTCATGACCGTGCTCGGCAACATCGTGGCGGTGACGTCCATCATTGCCGTGGTGTCGCTCATCCAGGGGCTCAACGCCTCGGTCAAGCAGGCGATTCTCGACGAGGCCGGCGCCGAGTCCTTCAGCATCCAGCGGTACCCCGTCACGCGCAGCGACGAGGACTTCGACCGCGTCCGCAGCAACCCGATCATCACGATGCAGGACATGCGCGCGATCCAGCGGTACGACGGCGAACACATCGCCGCCATCATGGCCAACACCAGCGGGCGCGGGCGGATCACGTTTCGCGACAAGTCCATCGACAACACGCAGGTCGAGGGCGTCAGTTCCAGCTACATCAGCTTCTCGGGCTATACCGCCGAGCGCGGCCGCCTCATGAGCCCTATCGAAGTGGAGCGCTCGCGTCCGGTCACGGTCCTCGGCTGGCAGACCGCGGACCGCCTGTTCGGCACCAACGTGGATCCGATCGACAAGATCATCCAGATCGAGGGCGTGCACTTTCAGGTCGTGGGCGTGAGCGAGAAGAAAGGCTCGATGCTCGGCCAGTCGCAGGACAGCTTCGCGATCATCCCGCTCGGCCAGTTCGCGATGATGTTCGGGTCCAGGCGGTCCCTCGATCTCCGCGTCAGGCCCAAGGAGGTCTCCGACCTCGCGGCGGCGCAGGACGAAGCGACCGTCGCCCTCCGCGGCGCGCGGCGCCTCAGCCCGAAGCAGCCCGACAACTTCGGCATGTACACGTCCGACACGATCCTGGGCATCTATCAAGTCGGCGACCAACGGCATCTTCGCGGTGCTCGTCGGTGTCGTGGGGCTGTCGCTCGTCGTCGGGGGCATCGTCATCATGAACATCATGCTGATGGTCGTGAGCGAGCGGACGCGCGAGATCGGCCTGCGCAAGGCGCTCGGCGCGAAGCGGTCGGACATCATGTCGCAGATGCTCACCGAGTCGGTGGTGCTGTCGATGTTCGGCGGCGTCGTGGGCACGATCCTGGGCAGCTCCGTCGCGCTGGCGGTTTCAGCGCTCACGCCGATTCCGGCGAAGGTCGAAATCTGGGCGGTGGTGCTGGGCATCACGATCACGGCGCTCGTCGGCCTCTTCTTCGGCCTGTACCCCGCCTCCCGGGCGGCGGCGCTCGATCCGATCGAGGCGCTCAGGCGGGAATGATCACCTGATGGCGACCATTCGGCTCGGCCTCGTCAAGGAAGTCGTCTCGATGGCGTTCGACACGGTGCGCACCAACAAGATGCGCTCGGGCCTGACGGTGCTGGGCATCGTGATCGGGATCACGGCCATCGTCGGCATGACGGCGCTCATCCGCGGCTTCGATCAGTCGGTGCGCGACCTGCTGGCGACCATCGGTCCCGAACACGATCTTCGTCCAGCGGTTCGGCATCACCGACTTCATCAACGGCGCCGAGATCCGGGATCTGCTGAGGCGGCCCAACCTGACCGCATCCGACGCCCGCGCGCTCGAGAACGAGGCGACCACGCTCCAGTACGTCGATCTCGAGTACGGCGGCGGCGTGGGCCCGCAAGTCCAGCAGCGCGTGTTCTACCGCACGCTGAAGACCAAGATGATCGTGGTCCTCGGCACGTCGGAGTTCTTCGCCGAGGGCACGCGCATCCCGTTCCTCGCCGGCCGGTTCTTCAACGGCACGGAACTGCAGTACCGCAAGAACGTCGTCGTCCTCGCGTACGGACCGTACCAGCGGCTGTTCGGGGAGTCCGGGATCGATCCCATCGGCAAGACCGTCCGGGTCGGGGCCGAGCGGTTCGAGGTGGTCGGCGCGTTCAACAAGCGCCCCACGCCCGGCGGCTTCAGCGGGAACACCGACGACTTCGTCGTCATCCCGAACACGACGTATGCGCGCATCTTCGGCGTCCGCGTCGCCCGTCTCGGCAATCTCGGGACCATCTCGAACATCCAGATCTCCGCGGTGCCGCGCGAAGGCGTGAGCGCCAAGGACGCGATGGACGAGATCCAGCGCATCATGCGCGTCCGCCACGGGCTGCGGCTCGACCAGCCCGACGACTTCGACATGTTCACGCAGGATTCGATCCTGAAGCTCTACGAGCGCGTGAGCCAGGCGACCTTGTTCGCGCTCGTCGTGATCTCGTCGATCGCGCTGATGGTCGGCGGCATCGGCGTGATGGCCATCATGTCGATCAGCGTGACCGAACGGACCAGGGAAATCGGCGTCCGGAAGGCCCTCGGCGCGCGGCGGATCGAGATCCTGTTCCAGTTCCTGATGGAAGCGTCGTTTCTGACGTCGCTCGGAGGGATCCTCGGCATCGCGTTCGGCAGCGGCATCGGGCTCGTGGTGCACCTCGTCTCGGGCTTCCCGGTGTCGCTCCCGTGGTGGTCCTTTGCCATCGGTCTCGGCTTCTCGGCCGCCGTCGGTCTGTTTTTCGGGATGTACCCGGCGTTCAAAGCCTCCCGCCTCGATCCGATCGAAGCGCTGCGATACGAATAGCGGCGGACCTTGCGGCCTCCCGGGCGCGTCGATATGATGCGCCTTGCCACCTTGAAGGGGGATCCGCCCTATGAAGGTCTACGACGCCGCCACCATCAGAAACGTCGCCCTCGTCGGTCACACCGGTTCGGGAAAAACGCAGCTTGCCTCGGCGATTTTGTTCGACAGCGGAACGCTGAACCGCTTCGGCAAGGTGGATGACGGCACCGCGGCGACCGACTACGACGAAGAAGAAATTGCGCGCAAGCACACGCTCGCGGCGAGCCTGGCGTGCGCGGAGTGGAACAAGCAGAAGATCAACCTGATCGACACGCCGGGCATGGGGAACTTTCTGAGCGACGCCCGCGCCGCGCTGCAGGTCGCCGACTCGGCGCTCGTCGTCGTGGACGCGGTCGGCGGCGTGATGGTGCAGACGGAAAAGGTCTGGGAGACCAGCGACGACCTGAGGCTGCCCCGCATCGTCGTGCTGAACCGCCTCGACCGCGAGCGCGCGAGCCTCGAGCGGTCGCTTGGGTCGCTCCGCGAGGTGTGCAACCGCACGGTCATCCCCATCCAGCTGCCGATCGGCGAGGAAAAGAACTTCCGGGGCGTGGTCGACCTCGTGACGAGAAAGGCCTTCCTGTTCAAGACCGACGAGAGCGGCTCGTTCACGGAGGGGCCAGTGCCGGCGGAGATGACCGGGGACGTAGACGCCGCCCGCGAGGCCCTCGTCGAAATGGTGGCCGAAGCCGACGAGAAGCTGATGGAGAAGTTCTTCGAAGCAGGCACGCTGACGGACGAGGAAGTCGTGTCCGGCCTGCGCAGCGCGACGGCGGCCGCCAAGCTGTTCCCGCTGGTCTGCACGTCGGCGATCGTCAACATCGGCATTCCGCAGCTGCTCGACGCCGTCGTCAGCTACCTGCCGTCTCCGGCCGAACGGCCGTACACGGGCGTGAACAAGAGCGGCACCGACGTCCCGTGCGCCGCGGACGAGAAGCAGCCGCCGCTGGCGTTCGTGTGGAAGACGATCGCGGATCCGTTCGCGGGACGCATCACGATGTTTCGCGTGGTCACGGGGTCCCTCAAGGCCGACTCGACCGTCCACAACAAGACGCGCGACAGCCAGGAGCGGCTCGGCCACGTCACGCTGCTCCAGGGGAAGACGCAGACCAACGTACCCGAGATCAAGGCGGGTGACCTCGGCGCGGTGGCGAAGCTGAAGGACACGCTGACCAACGACACCCTCGGCGACAAGGCCAGCGCGGTGACGTTTCCGGCAATCGTGTTCCCGGAGCCGGTGCTCTCATACGCGATCGAGCCGAAGGCCCGCGGCGACGAGGACAAGATCAGCACGTCCATGCACCGCCTCGAGGAGGAGGACCCGGCAATCAAGTACAGCCGCGATCCGCAGACGAAAGAGCTGCTCCTCTCCGGACAGGGACAGCTGCACATCGAGGTCACCGTCGCCAAGCTGAAGCGGCGATTCGGCGTGGACGTCAACCTGAAGCCGCCGCGCATTCCCTACCGCGAGACCATCAAGGGCTCCACCGAAGCGCACGGCCGCCACAAGAAGCAGACCGGCGGCCACGGCCAGTTCGGAGACTGCAAGATCAAGGTCGAGCCGCTGCCGCGAGGCTCGGATTTCGAGTTCGTCGACGACATCTTCGGCGGGTCCATCCCGCGCCAGTTCATCCCGGCTGTCGAGAAGGGCATCCAGGATGCCAGGACGCGCGGCTATCTGGCCGGCTTCCCCATGGTCGATTTCCGCGTGACGGTGTTCGACGGCTCCTACCACGACGTCGATTCGAACGAGCTGTCGTTCAAGCTGGCGGGCTCGCTGGCCTTCAAGGACGCCATGACACGGGCGCGGCCGACGATCCTCGAGCCGATCATGAACGTCGAGGTCTACGCGCCGTCTGACTTCGCCGGCGATCTCATGGGCGACCTCAACGGCCGGCGCGGCCGCATCGCCGGCATGGATACCCGGGGAGCCACGACGGTCATCAAGGCCCAGGTGCCGATGTCCGAGATGCTCACCTACGAGCAGCACCTCACGTCGGCGACCGGCGGGCGCGGTTCCTACCACATGGAATACTCGCACTACGACGAAGTGCCCTCCCACCTCCAGACAAAGATCATCGCCGCGGCGAAGGCCGAGCGGGCGGGCGTCGAAGTCGAAGAAGTTTGACGACGACGACGACGGCGGAGCCGGGATCCGACATCGCGTCGCTGTGGGCGACGCTCCGCGAAGCGGTTCGCGGAACCACCGCCGACTTCACCAAGGTGCCCATCGGGCGCGCGGTGCTCCTGCTCGCGGTGCCGATGGTGCTCGAGATGCTGATGGAGTCGGTGTTCGCCGTGGCGGACATCTTCTTCGTCGGGCGACTGGGCCTCACCGACGCCATCTCCACCGTCGGCGTCACCGAATCGCTCATGACGATCGTCTACGCGGTGGCGATCGGCCTGTCGGTCGGCGCGGCCGCGACCGTCGCCCGTCGCGTGGGCGAAAGCGATCCCGACGGCGCGGCGAGAGCCGCCGTGCAGTCGATCATCATCGGCCTCGCGGTCGGCGCGGTGGTGGGGATAACCGGCGTCCTGTTCGCGCCGGATCTTCTCAGGATGATGGGCGCCGACGAAGGCGTGGTGTCAACCGGCGGCCGGTTCGCGCGCGTCATGCTCGGCGCGAGCGGCGGCGTCACGCTGCTGTTCATCATTAACTCGGTCTTCCGCGGCACCGGCGACGCGGCCATCGCGATGCGCGTCCTCTGGATTGCCAACGCGATCAACATCACGCTCGGGCCGTGCCTGATCTTCGGCGTGGGCCCCTTCCCGCGCCTCGGCGTCACGGGCGCGGCGATCGGCACGAGCATCGGCCGCTGGACCGGGGTGCTGATTCAGCTGTACGTGCTGACGCGCAAGGACGGCCGCCTCCGTATCCGGTGGCCGCACGTCAGGTTCGACCCCGAGGTCATGCGGAAGATCATTTCGATTTCGGGTGCGGCGACCTTCCAGAGCTTCATCGGCACGGCGTCGTACATGGCGCTCGTGCGGATCATCAGCGCCTTCGGCAGCGCGGCGCTCGCCGGCAACACCATCGGCATCCGAATCTTCCTCTTCGGGCTGCTCCCGTCCTGGGGCGTCAGCAACGCGGCGGTCACGCTCGTCGGCCAGAATCTCGGGGCGGGATTCCCCGATCGCGCGGAGGAATCCGCGTGGAAGATCTGTATCTACAACACGGTCTGTCTGGTCTCGATCGGCGTGATCTTTCTCCTGTTCGCGCCGCTCATCGTCAGCGTGTTCACGGGCGAGGTCGACGTCGCCGCGCACGCGATCCACTGCCTGCGGATCGTGTCGGTGGGTTTCCTGTTCTACGGCTACGGCATGGCCCTGACCGCCGCGTTCAACGGCGCGGGCGACACCCGCACGCCCACGCTGATCAACCTCGTCAGCCTGTGGCTCCTCGAAGTTCCGCTGGCCTGGGTGCTCGCCAACCCGCTCGGGTTCGGACCGACCGGCGCGTTCATCGCGCTCTGCGTAGGCTTCTCGACGATGTGTTTTCTGAGCGTGTGGATTTTCCGGCAGGGGCGGTGGAAAACGGCGCGGGTGTGATTGTACGTAGCGTCCGCCTTCAGGCGGACGCTACGTCGCCGGCCGGCTGAAGCTAGGAGCCGCCGGCTTTTCGCGGCGTGGTCGTCTTGCGGCTGACACCCTTGGCGGGCTTCGACGCGGCCTTGCCGCCGTCGTCGTCTTTCTTGCCGCGCATGCGATCCGCGGCCGCGCGCAGGCGCCCGCCGACACCCTTGGACTTCGGTTTCTCGGGCTCGGCTTTGTCGTCGCCTGCCGCCTTCGCCTTCGGGTCGTACTCGCTGCCAAGCAGTTCGACCTGCGCGACCTCGGCGCTGTCTCCCTTGCGGAAGCCCAGTCGGAGCAGGCGCGTATAGCCGCCGGGACGGTCGGCGAACCGCGGCGCGAGCGTGTCGAACAGCTTCGTCACGACTTCGCGGTCCTGCAGATCGACCATCACGAGCCGCCGCGCGTTCAGTTCCTTTGCGTTCGCCGCCCCGCCGGCCACGCCGCGCTTGGCGACGGTGATGAGGCGCTCGACGAACGGGCGCAGTTCCTTGGCGCGCGGCACGGTGGTCGTCAGATGTTCGTGACGCAGGAGCGCCGTCGCCTGGTTGCGAAGCATCGAAATCCGGTGCTCGGTGACGCGTCCCAGCTTGCGGTGTGCTACTCGGTGTCTCATGGTGTGATTACGTAGGGCAAAGGGCAAAAGGCAAAGGGCAAATTTCCCTCTGCCTTCTGCCCTCTGCCCTATGCCCTTTGCTAGTCCTGCGCTCCGCTCATATCCACGCGCATCCCGAGGCTGAGACCCATGGTGTGCAGGATCTCCTTGATCTCGTTCAGGCTCTTCCGGCCGAAGTTCTTCGTCTTGAGCATTTCGGCTTCAGTCTTCTGCACCAGTTCGCGAATGGTCCTGATGTTCGCGTTCTTGAGGCAGTTGTAGGAACGGACGGAGAGCTCGAGTTCCTCGACGCTCTTGTCGAGGTTCTCGTTGCTGACGCCGGAGCGCGGCTGGTCGGCCAGCGCCTCCGCCTGATCGCCCGAGCCTTCCTCGAGGTTGATGAAGATGTTCAGGTGATCGCGGATCAGCTTCGCGGCGAGCGACACCGCGTCGCGCGCGTTGATTGACCCGTTCGTCCAGACGTCGATCGTGAGCTTGTCGTAGTCGGTCGTCTGTCCAAGGCGCGCCGCCTCGACCAGGTAGTTGACCTTCTTGACCGGCGAGTGGACCGAGTCCACCGGGATCCAGCCGATGCCGAGGTCTTCGTCGAAGTTCTTGTCGGCCGAGACGTAGCCGCGGCCGCGCTTCATGCGCATCTCCATGTGGAGCTTGCCGCCTTCGGACACGGTCGCGATATGCGCGTCCGGTTCGAGAATCTCGACGTCGCCGTCCGCCTGGATGTCGCGGCCGCGCACCTCGCCGGCCTTGTCCACCTTGATCACCAGTGTCTTGGCGTGATCGACGTGCAGCTTCAGCGGAATCTGCTTGAGGTTCAGGATGATGTCCGTCGCGTCTTCCACCACGCCCGGAATGGGCGAGAACTCGTGGAGCACCCCGTCAATCTTGACGGCCGTGATGGCCGCGCCTTCAATCGACGACAACAGAACCCGCCGTACCGCATTGCCGATCGTCGTGCCGAATCCCCGCTCGAACGGCTGCGCGTAAAAGCGTCCGAACCGATCGGTGAGCGTCTCGCGCTCGAACTCCAGCCGCTTCGGTCGTTGAAAACCCTTCCAGAGCATGTCGTGTCCTCTCTAATCCGGGGTTCTTCCCCGGATTCGCCAACGGGCCCGCAGACGGGCCTCCAGACCTGCAAGTAACCGCCGGCCTCCCGCCGCAGGTCTGTATAAGGCTGCGGGCCGACGGGTGACGAGGCGGGCCTGACAGGCCCGCCCTACGTGCGTAGCGCGGCCCTTTCAGGGCCGCGACGGACTACTTCGAGTACAACTCGACGATGAGCTGCTCCTGCACCGGCAGGTTGATCTGCTCGCGCGTGGGCATCGAGACGATCCGGCCCGCGATGGCGTTCGGATCGAAGGACAGCCACTCGGGGATCCCGCGTCCCTTCACTTCCTCGATCGCGTGCTCGATCGTCGGATTCTTCTGGCTGCGTACGATCACGGTGATCACGTCGCCGGCCTTGACCGAGTACGACGGGATGTCGACCTTCTTCCCGTTCACCTGGAAGTGCCCGTGGCGCACGAGCTGGCGCGCCTGGGCCCGCGAGGTCGCCAGCCCAAGGCGGTAGACCACGTTGTCGAGGCGGCGCTCCAGCAGCTGCAGCAGCGTTTCGCCGGTGATTCCGCGCGTGCGCTCGGCCGACTCGAAGTACCGGCGGAACTGGTCCTCGAGCACGCCGTAGATGCGCTTGACCTTCTGCTTCTCGCGCAGCTGCAGGCCGTAGCCGGCCAGCTTGGCCTTGCGCGTCTTGCCGTGCTGTCCCGGCGGGAAGTTGCGCTTCTCGATCGCGCACTTCTCCGTGTAGCAGCGTTCGCCCTTCAGGAACAGCTTCATCGCCTCGCGGCGGCACAGACGGCAGACGGGTCCGATATAACGCGCCATTACACTCTCCTACGCTTCGGCGGACGGCAGCCGTTGTGCGGAATCGGCGTGACGTCCCGGATCGACTTCACCTCGAGGCCCACGGTCTGCAGCGCGCGGACGGCCGACTCCCGGCCGGACCCCGGTCCCTTCACGCGCACGTCGAGCGACCGCATGCCGACGGCCTTCGCCGCGTTCCCGGCGTTCAGGGCGGCCTGCGTCGCCGCGAACGGGGTGCCCTTCCTCGACCCCTTGAAGCCGATGCCGCCGGCACTCGACCAGGCGACGACATTGCCCTCGGTGTCGGTGATCGTCACCACGGTGTTGTTGAACGAGGCCTGGATGTGCGCCAGCCCGTGGTGCACGATCCGCTTTTCCCCGCGCTTCTTGAACGTCTTCTTGCGCCGGCCTGCCCCTTCTTTCTTCTCGCCTTTTTCGGGGACGGCTGAGGCGTCGACCGGATCACTCTTCGCCATAAATCAGATGACCTTCCTAAATGACCTTCTTCTTCGCGATGGCGCCCTTGCGCGGCCCTTTCCGGGTCCGCGCGTTCGTGCGTGTCCGCTGCCCCCGGACGGGCAGGCTGCGCCGGTGGCGCGCCCCGCGGTAGCAGCCGATTTCCATCAGCCGCTTGATGTTCATCGACACTTCCTTGCGGAGGTCGCCTTCGACGCCGCCCTGCTCTTCGATCACCCGGCTGATCTTGCGGACATCGTCTTCCGACAGATCCTTCACGCGCACATCGGGGCTGACCCCCGCGTCCTTGAGGATGCCGTTCGAGCGCATCCGCCCGATCCCGAAGATGTACGTGAGACCGATCTCGACCCGCTTCGTCCGGGGAAGGTCTACACCAGCAATTCGTGCCATATGCTCTTTGCCCTTTGCCCTTTGCGCTCTGCCCTTGTCCCGCTAGCCCTGCCGCTGCTTGTGTTTCTGGTTCGGGCAGATCACCCGCACCACGCCCGCGCGGCGGACGATCTTGCACTTGTCGCAAATCCGTTTGACTGACGCTCGAACCTTCATGCTTCCTCGAATCTTCAGGCAGGCCCGACGGCCTGCACGACAACTACAGCCGGCTCACGATACGCCCGCGTCCGCCGTCCACCGGCGACAATTCCACCTGCACCCGGTCGCCGACGATCACGCGCACGAAATTGCGGTCGATCCGATCAGCGACGTGCGCCAGCACCTGCGTTCCCTCGTCCAGCCTCACGCGGTACAGCGCGCTCGGCAGCTGCTCGACGACCACGCCCGCTATCGGCGCGCGCTGACCGGGACTTCCCGTGCCGTCAGTATCCACGGCTCTCCCGACGTCACCGCGACCGTGTGCTCGAAGTGCGCGGACAGGCTCGTATCGCGCGTCACCGCCGTCCACCCGTCCGCCAGCACCTTCACCGCCGGCTTCCCGGCGTTCACCATGGGCTCGATCGCGAGCACCATGCCCTCGGCCAGCCGCGGCCCGTGACCCGGCTCGCCGTAATTGGGCACCTGCGGCTCCTCGTGCATCCGCACGCCGATGCCGTGCCCGACGAACTCGCGCACGACCGAAAACCCGAACGCCTCGACGTGCCGCTGTACGGCGTGGCCGATGTCGGATACGCGGCGTCCCGGCCGTGCCTGCTCGATCGCCTTGTACAGCGACTCGTCCGTCACCCGCAGCAGCGTCGCGGCCTGCTCCGAGACGTGGCCCACGGGCAGCGTCACCGCGCTGTCGCCGTAGTACCCGTCGAGCGCGGCGCCGACGTCGATCGAGATGATGTCGCCCTCGGCCAGCACCCGGCGGCCCGACGGGATCCCGTGAATCACCTCGTCGTTGATCGACGCGCAAATGGTCGCCGGATACCCGTGATACCCCTTGAACGCCGGCGTCGCCCCCGCCTGGCGGATGCGCCGCTCCGCCATCTCGTCCAGCTCGGCGGTGCTCACTCCCGGCGCCACCGCGGCGGTCAGCTCGGTCAGCACTTCGCCGACCAGACGCCCGGCCTCCCGCATCCGTTCGAGCTCGGCGGCCGACCGGCAGACGATCACCGCGTGTTCCCTCCACTGGCGGCATTCAGGCGCCCGTTGCCGACGGCTTCGATTGCCGCGGCCAGTTCGGCCGTCACCAGGTCCGCCGGCTGTGCGCCGTTGATCGACCGGAACGTCGATCGATCGCGGTAGAACTCGACCAGCGGCTTTGTCGCCCGCTGGTAAATCTTGAACCGCTCGAGCACCACGCCATCGCTGTCGTCGGCACGCTGCGTCAGCCGTCCACTGCACTTGCCGCAGCGCCCCGGCACGACTTCCCGTCCGTCCGCGTTGGTGCCGCAGTCCTCGCAAATCAGCCGCATGCCGAGACGACGGGCCAGCTCCGACTCCGGCACGACGATATCCAGCACGATGAGCGGATCGCGTCCGTTCATCAGCCGATCGAGCGCCGCGGCCTGCGCCACGGTGCGCGGAAAGCCGTCGAGCACGAACCCCGGCGCCACGTCCGGGCGCCCCAGCCGCTCGGTGACGATGCCGATCATCACGTCGTCGCTGACCAGCTCGCCGCGGTCCATGACCGCCTGCACGCTCTCCCCCATGGCCGTGTGGTGATGGACCGCGTCGCGCAGGATGTCGCCGGTCGAAATCCTGGGAATGCCGCGGCTGCGCGCCACACGTTCGGCCTGCGTGCCCTTTCCCGCCCCCGGGGGGCCGAGCATGATGACGTTGACTGCCACACGCTACCCGCGCCGGCCACGAAGCCGCGTCTTCTTCATGAAGCCGTCGTAGTGCCGCATGATGAGCTGCGATTCCACCTGCTGCACCGTGTCCATCGCCACGCCGACCACGATGAGCAGCGACGTGCCGCCGAAGAAGAACGTGATGTTCATGCCTTCGGTGATGAACCGCGGCAGCACGGAATCGAGCCAGTCCCCGATGACGGGAATCGGCGCCACCCGGAAGCCGCTCATCAGCCACTGCGGCAGAATCGCGATGACCGCCAGGTAGAGCGCGCCCGCCAGCGTGATCCGCGCCAGGATCGTGTCGATGTACTCCGCGGTCCGCTTGCCCGGCCGGATGCCGGGGATGAACCCGCCGTACTTGCGCATGTTCTCGGCGACGTCGTCCGGGTTGAAGATGATCGCCGTGTAGAAGTAGGCGAAGAAGATGATGCCGGCCACGTACAGCAGGTTGTGCAGCGGCATCCCCACGTTCAGCTGCTGAACGACAGTGTCGACCCACGGCCCCTTGAACGCGCTCGCGATCGTGGCCGGAAACGCCAGGATCGACGACGCGAAGATGACCGGGATGACGCCGCCCGTGTTGACCTTGAGCGGGATGTGCGTGCTCGACCCGCCGTACATCCGGCGGCCCACAACGCGCTTCGCGTACTGCACGGTGACTCGCCGGTGTCCGCGCTCGACGAAGATGATGGCCGCGACCACCACCGCCATGAGCACCATCAGGAACAGGATCCGGATCAGCCCGATCTGGCCGGTCCGCATCTGCTCGAACGTCGTCATCACCGCCCGCGGGAAGTTGACGACGATGCCCGCGAAGATGATGAGCGACATGCCGTTGCCGATGCCGCGCTCGGTAATCTGCTCGCCCAGCCACATGACGAACGCCGTCCCCGTCGACAGCGTCAGGATCGTCAACAGCCGGAATCCCCAGCCCGCGTTCGTGACCAGGTGAAAGCCGCTCGGCGTCGTGTTGCGCTCGAGGAAGAACGCGATCCCGAGCGACTGCACGACGCACAGCACGATCGTCCCGTAACGCGTGTACTGCGTGATCTTGCGGCGGCCCAGCTCGCCTTCCTTCGACAACTTCTCCAGGTACGGCCACACGACCGTCAGCAGCTGGAGAATGATCGACGAGCTGATGTAGGGCATGATGCCCAGCGCGAAAATCGTGACCTTCGCGAGGTTCCCGCCCGTGAACATGTCGTACAGCCCGAACATGCTGTTCTTGCCGAGCTGCTGGGCGAATTCCTCGAGCGCGCGGATGTCCACGCCGGGCGTGACGATGCGCCCGCCGATGCGGAACACGCCGAGCAGCGCCAGGGTGAAGAGCACCCGGTTGCGCAGCTCCGACACCGCGAAGATGTTCTTGAGGCTGCTGTCTAAGGCCATATGCGATCCATGGATTTGACGATCAATCCACCTACGCGATCAGCTCCGTCGTTCCGCCCGCCGCCTTCACCTTCTCCTCCGCCTTGCCGCTGAACTTGTGGGCGCGGATCGTCAGCGCCTTGCTGACGTCGCCGCGGGCCAGCACCTTCAGGGGGCGGCCGCCGCCCGGCAGCAGCCGGTGTTCGCGGAGCAGCTCCGGCGTCACGACCGTGCCGGCCTCGAACCGCTCCGCGAGCGTGTCGACGTTGACGACGTCGTACTCGACGCGGGTCGGATTGTGAAACCCGCGCTTCGGCACGCGCCGGTGCAGCGGCATCTGGCCGCCTTCGAAGCCGCGCTTGAACTTGTAACCCGACCTCGATTTCGCGCCCTTGTGGCCGCGGCCGGCGGTCTTGCCGTTGCCCGACCCCTGGCCGCGCCCGATGCGCTTCTTGACGTGCTTGGCGCCCTTCGGCGGTTTGAGATTCGATAAATCCATAAATGCTCTCTCGAATCTGGTCATGTGGTCATCTCGTCATCTGGTCATCGTCGATCAACTGTCCAATGTCTCAATTGATCGAGACGATGACGAGATGACCAGATGATGAGATGACCACATTCACCATCACTATTCCACCGTCACCAGGTGACGGACCTTGTGAATCATGCCCCGCACGGCCGGCGTGTCCTTCAACTCGACCGTGTGGCGAATGCGCCGCAGCCCCAGGCTCGTGACCGTCGTCGACTGCTTGCGGTCGAAGCCGGTCGGGCTCCTCACCAGCGTCACCTTGACGATGCCGCCTTTGCTATCCGTCCGTTCGTTGGCCACTTCTGTATCTCCGAATCCTATGCGTTCGCCGGAACCAGCTGATCGAGGTCCTTGCCGCGGAGCCTCGCGATGCTCAGCGGATCCTGCAGCGATTTGAGCCCCGTGAACGTCGCGCGCACCACGTTGTGGGGGTTGGCCGATCCCAGCGACTTCGTCAGGATGTTCGTCACCCCGCAGGCCTCGACGACGGCGCGGACCGCGCCGCCCGCGATGATGCCCGTGCCGTCCGGCGCCGGCTTCAGCAGCACCGCGCCCGCGCCGAACTTGCCGACGATGCGGTGCGGGATGGTGGTGCCCTTGAGCGGCACGCGAATCAGGTTCTTCTTCGCCGCCTCGATGCCCTTCTTGATGGCGGAGGGCACTTCCTTCGCCTTGCCGATGCCGAACCCGACGACGCCGTGTCCGTCGCCGACGACGACCAGGGCGCTGAAGCTCAGGTTCTTGCCGCCCTTGACAACCTTGGTCACGCGGTTGATCGAGACGACGGTGTCCTTGATGTCGAGCTGCGACGGATCGATGCGTTCACGACTGAACATTTAGAACTCCAGACCGGCTTTGCGTGCGGCATCCGCGACAGCGCGAATCCGCCCGTGATACAGGTTCCCGCCGCGGTCGAAGACGACGCGCTTGATGCCCTTGTCGATCGATCGCTCGGCGATGGCTTTGCCGATCGCCTCGGCGCCCTTGATGTTGCCGCCGCGCACGTCCTTCTCGAACGCGCCCTTCAGCTTCGGATCGGTGGACGACGCCGACGCCAGCGTCTTGCCGCTCAGGTCGTCGATGACCTGCGCGTAGATGTGCGACACGCTGCGGAACACGCTCAGGCGCGGCCGCTCCGTCGTTCCCGTGATCCGCTTGCGCTGGCGGAGGTGAATCCGCTCGCGGCGATCGGCTTTCGTATGAATCTTCATGTCTATTTCGCCCCGGTCTTGCCGGCCTTCTTCTTCAGCACTTCGCCGGTGTACCGAACGCCCTTCTGCTTGTAGGGATCCGGCTCCCGCAGGCGCCGGATGTTCGCCGCCACCTGGCCGACCAGCTGCCGATCGACGCCCGTCACCGTGATGTGCGTCTGCTTGTCGATCGCGACGTCGATACCCGTCGGAATGTCGAAGACGACGGCGTGCGAGTAGCCCAGGGCGAAAATCACCTGCTTGCCCTTTAGCTCCGCGCGGTAGCCGACGCCGACGATGTCGAGCTCCTTCTTGAAGCCTTCGGTGACGCCCTGCACCGCGTTGGCGATCAGACTGCGCGCCAGGCCGTGGTACTTGGCGAGCTCCGGGTCGGCGGTCGACCGCTTCGCCGTGCAGCGCGCCGTCCGCGAGCTCGAAGTTGATGCCGGCCGGAAACGGCTGCCGCATCTTGCCCTTCGGGCCCTGCACTTCGACCGCGCCGTCGGCGACCTTGACGGTGACGCCCTTCGGAATCGTGATCGGTTTTTTGCCTATACGTGACATGTTCGTTTCCCGTCGCTCGTGGTGGTCGCGCGTCCTACCAGATATTACAGAGCACTTCGCCGCCGACGCCGACCTTGACGGCTTCCCGCCCGGTCATCACGCCGCGCGACGTGGTCAGGATGCTGGTGCCGAGCCCGGCCAGCACCTCCGGCACGTCGTCGTGGCCGAAATAGACACGGCGGCCGGGGCGGCTGATCCGCTCGACGCCGGTGATGAGCCGCTCGCCGTGCGGCCCGTACTTCAGGAACACCCGCAGCACCTTGCTGACGGCCGTCGTCTGGCCGGGCGGCGCGTCCAGGACCTTGAAGCCCTGGATGTAGCCCTCGTCCTGCAGGATGCGGGCGATGTCGGCCTTGATGCGCGAGGCCGGCATGTCGACGCGTGTGTGCTTCGCGCTCACGGCATTCCGGATCCGCGTGAGCATGTCTGCGATCGGATCAGTCATATCTGCTATCTCACTTCATCTGGTCGTTTGGTCATCTGGTCGTCTGGTCATCGTTGCTCAATTGCAAGTGCTCAATTGATCGACGAAGACGAGATGACCAGATGATCAGATGACTCTATTCACCAGCTACTCTTCGTAACGCCCGTGACGTCGCCCTCGAGCGCCAACTTGCGGAAGCACAGGCGGCACAGCGCGAACTTCCGCATGTACGCGCGCGGACGGCCGCACAGGTGGCAGCGGTTGCGCAGCCGGACCTTATACTTCGGCTTCTTCTGTTCTTTCGCGATCTTGGCCGTCGTTGCCATAACCCTTTGCCCTCTGCCGTGTGCCTTTTGCCCTGTGACCTGCGCGTCAGTTCTGCCTGAACGGCATGCCCATGAACTGCAGCAGCTTCCTCGCCTCTTCGTCCGTCTTGGCCGTGGTGACGACCGAGACGTTCATGCCGCGCGCCTTGTCGACCTTCATGTAGTCGATCTCCGGGAACAGCAGCTGGTCGCGCAGGCCGAGCGTGTAATTGCCGCGTCCGTCGAAGCCCTTGGGCGAGACGCCCTTGAAGTCGCGCACGCGCGGCAGCGCGATGTTCATCAGGCGGTCGAGGAACTCCCACATGCGCGCGCCGCGCAGCGTGACCATCGTCCCGACCGGCTGGCCCTTGCGGACCTTGAACTGCGCGATCGACTTCTTCGACCGGCGCGTCACCGGCTTCTGCCCCGTGATTCGTCCGAGCTCGTCGGCGCCCGTGTCGATGATCTTCACGTTCGACGTCGCCTCGCCGAGGCCCATGTTGACGACGACTTTCTGGATCTTCGGGACGGCCATGACGTTGGTGTACCCGAACTCCTTCTTCAGCGGCCGGGATGACGTCCTGCTGATAGCGCTCCTTCAGGCGGCTCATTTGTCCACCACTCCCTCGCACTTGCGGCAGATACGCACCTTCCGGCCGTCGCCGAGAATCTTGCGGCCGACGCGCGTCTGCGCTCCGCACTCCGGGCACACCAGCTGCACGTTCGACGCGTGCAGCGATGCCTCGCGCTCGACGATGCCGCCCTTGACGTTCTTGCCGGGGTTCGGCTTCGTGTGGCGCTTGATCAGGTTCACGCCCTCGATGATCAACCGGTTCTTGTCGGGCAGCACGCGCAGCACGCGCCCGCGCTTGCCGCGATCCTTGCCGGTAATCACCAGCACGTTGTCGTTCTTGCGAATCGGCGTTGCTAAGCTGGACATGTCCCTACAGGACCTCCGGCGCGAGCGAAATGATCTTCATGAACCGGCGCTCGCGCAGTTCGCGGGCGACGGGACCGAACACGCGGGTGCCGATGGGCTCGTTCTGATCGTTGATCAGCACGGCCGCGTTGCGATCGAAGCGGATGTAGCTGCCGTCGCGCCGGCGCTGCTCCTTGACGGTGCGCACGATGACCGCCTTCACGACGGCGCCCTTCTTGACGTTGCCCTCGGGCGTCGCTTCCTTGACCGACGCGGTGACGATGTCGCCGAGGCGCGCGTAGCGGCCCGTCGACCCGCCGATCGGGTTGATCACCGCGATCTTGCGGGCGCCCGAGTTGTCGGCGACGTCGAGGATCGATCGCATCTGAATCATGGTTAGACCTCCGCCGCCTGCCGCACCACGCGCTTGAGCGCCCAGCGTTTGCTGCGGCTGAGCGGCCTGCGTTTCGACGATCTCGACGATGTCACCGACTTTGGCGGTATTTTCCTCGTCGTGGACCATGAACTTCGACGTCCGCCGCTCGGTTTTCCCGTAGAGCCCGTGGCGCACCTGCCACTCCACGGCGACGACGATGCTCTTCGTCATCTTGTTGCTCACGACCACGCCGGTTTTCTCGGATTTCGTCGCCATCTATCCCGCCTTCTGCTGCTGCAGCACCGTCTTGACCCGCGCGAGGTCGCGGCGCACGGATCTTCACTTTGGCCGGCGCCTCGAGCTGTCCCATGGACTTCTGGATGCGCAGGCGAAACAGCTGATCGGTCAGTTCGCGCACCTTCGCGTTGAGCTCGTCGGCGCCCAGGGCGCGCAGTTCCGCGGCCTTCATTGGATTCTCTCCTGCGCAGAAGCGGGTCGCGAACTTCGTGAGAATCGGCAGCTTCGCGGCCGCCAGCTTCATCGCTTCGCGCGCGTCCTTCTCGCTCACGCCTTCCATCTCGAACAGCACCCGTCCCGGCTTCACGACGGCCACCCACTGCTCGGGGGCGCCCTTGCCCTTGCCCATGCGGGTTTCCTGCGGCTTCTTCGTGATCGGCTTGTCGGGGAACACGCGCACCCAGATCTTCCCGCCGCGCGCGACGAACCGCGTCATCGCGACGCGCGCCGCCTCGATCTGGCGGTCGGTCAGCCAGCACGGCTCGAGCGCTTTCAGCCCGTAGTCGCCGAACGACACGTCGCCGCCGCGCCACGCCTTGCCGCGCATGCGCCCGCGCTGCTGTTTCCTGAACTTGACCTTCTTCGGCATCAACATAATGCGATCTCGAATCTGGTCATTTGGTCATTTGGTCATCTGGTCATCGTTGCTCAATTGTGAAATGGCTCAATTGGCAAACGATGACTAGATGACCAGATGACCAGATGACTAAATACTCAATTCTCCTAGGCCCGCGCCGCCGGTCGGCGTGGGGCCCGCTCTCGGTACTCTTCTTCACGCCCGCGTTGCGGCACGAGCCGCTCGCCCTTGTACAGCCACACCTTGATGCCGATCTGGCCGTAGGTCGTGTTGGCTTCAGCGAACCCGTAGTCGATGTCCGCGCGCAGCGTCTGCAGCGGCAGCTGGCCGTGCAGGTACCACTCGGACCGCGCGATTTCCGCGCCGTTCAGCCGGCCCGACACGCGCACCTTGATCCCGCGGGCGCCGAACCGCAGCGCCGACTCGACCGCCTTGCGCATCGCGCGCCGGAACGCCACGCGCTTTTCGAGCTGCATCGCCACCGACTCGGAGATGAGCTGGGCATCGAGCTCCGGCTTCTGGATCTCCTGGATGTTGATGAACACCTCGCGGTTGGTGCGCTTCTGGATTTCCTGCTTCAGCTTGTCGACTTCGGTGCCCTTGCGGCCGATGATGATCCCGGGCCGCGAGGTGTAGATGTCGATCTTCAGCTTGTTGGCGGCGCGCTCGGTCTCGATCTTCGAGACGCCGGCGTGCGCGAAGCGCTTCTTCAGCGTCGACCGCAGCGCCAGGTCCTCGTGCAGCAGCTTCGCGTAGTCGCGGTCGGAGTACCAGCGCGACCGCCACGTCTTGTTGAAGCCGAGCCGGAATCCGAACGGATGAACCTTCTGGCCCACGGTTACTCCTTCGCAGCTTTCTTCGGGGTTCTGCGCCCGCTTTTTCGTTTCGCCCGCCGCCACGGCCACAGCCTTCTGCGGCCGCTCCGAGACGTGCACGGTCAGGTGCGCGGTGCGCTTCAGGACGCGAAACGCCCGGCCCATCGGCGCCGGCCGCACGCGCTTCTGCGACGGCCCCTGGTTCGCGTAGCACGCGGACACGAACAGCCGGTCCACGTCGCCGCTGAAGCCGTCCTTCTGCTGCGCGTTCGCAATCGCCGACCGGAGCAGCTTCGCGATGTCCTCCGCCACCGACTTGCGCGCGAACTCGAGCGTCGCCAGCGCGCGGTTGACGTCCTTGCCGCGGATGAGATCGAGCACGAGCCCGGCCTTCTGCGCCGAGGTCCGGATGTATCGAGAGGTTGCCTGCGCTTGTATCATCGCTGCTCTCCGCCTAGCTCGACGCGCCGGCCGGCTTGCCGCCGCCGCGCCGCCCGGCGCGCCAGGCGCCGCCGCGGCCTGGGCCGCCCGCTCCGCCACCTTCGTCGTGTGACCCTTGAACTGCCGCGTCGGCGCGAACTCGCCCAGCTTGTGGCCGACCATGTTCTCGGTCACGTACACGGGGATGAACTTCTTGCCGTTGTGCACGGCCAGCGTGTGTCCCACCATCTCGGGGATCACCGTGGACCGGCGCGACCACGTCTTGATGACCTTCCGCTCGGATCCGCGGTTCATCACCTCGATCTTCTCGAGGAGCGGCGTATCGACGAACGGACCTTTCTTGGTTGAGCGGCTCATTACTTCTGTCTCCGCGTGACGATGTATTGATCGGTGGTCTTGCGGTTGCGCGTCTTGTAGCCCTTGGTCGGCAGGCCCCACGGCGACACGGGGTGGCGTCCGCCCGACGTCTTGCCTTCGCCGCCGCCCAGCGGATGGTCGACCGGGTTCATGGCGACGCCGCGGACGTGCGGGCGCTTGCCCATCCACCGGCTGCGGCCGGCCTTGCCGATCGCGACGTTCTCGTGCTCGATGTTGCCGACCTGGCCGATCGTCGCGTAGCACTCGCTGAAGATCTTGCGAATCTCGCTCGACGGCATCTTGACCGACGCGTACTGGCCTTCCTTGGCCACCAGCTGCACGGACGATCCGGCGCTGCGCGCAATCTGCCCGCCCTTGCCGGGCTTCAGCTCGACGTTGTGGAGCTGCGTGCCGAGCGGGATGTTCTTCAGCGGCAGCGCGTTGCCCGAGCAGGATGTCCACGTTCTGGCCGGACACGATCGTGTCGCCCACCTTCAGACCGCTCGGCTGCAGGATGTAGCGCTTCTCGCCGTCCGCGTAGGTCACGAGCGCGATGCGCGAGGACCGGTTCGGGTCGTACTCGATGGTCGACACCTTCGCCGGGATGTCGTGCTTGTCCCGCTTGAAGTCGATCACGCGGTACATCCGCTTGTGGCCGCCGCCGCGCCACCACGACGTGAGGTTGCCGCGGTTGTTGCGCCCGCCCGACTGATGGAGCGTCTCGACCAGCGGCTTGTGCGGCTCCGAGGTCGTGATCTCGTCGAAGTCGTGGCCGGTCTGAAACCGGCGCCCGGGCGACGTGGGATTGAACTTGCGAATGGGCATGTTACGCGCCCTCCAGGAATTCCGGCATCTTCTCGCCTTCGCGCAGCTTCACGTAGGCCTTCTTCCAGTCCGACCGGCGGCCCGCGTAGCGCCCCTGGCGCTTTTCCTTGCCGTGCGCGATCCCCGTCCGGACGCTGTCGACTTTCGCGCCGAGCAGCGTCTCGATCGCCCGCCGGATTTCGATCTTGTTGGCGTCGAGCGCCACCTGGAACACGAGCGTGCGGCCGTCCTCACGCTGGATGGACGTCTTCTCGGTGATGAGCGGCCGGCGGATGACGTCGGCAAGTTTCATGCGAGCACCTCTTGCAGCTTCTCGAGCGCGCCGCGCGTGGCCACCACCCGCTGCGCGTTGACGATGTCGCGCGCCGTGACGCGGGCGCTCGGCACGAACGCCACGCCGGCGATGTTGCGCACCGACTTCGACAGCTTCTCGTCCATCGCGACGTCGATGAGGACCGCCTTGCCGGTCACGCCCAGCCGCTTCAGCATCTCGACGGCGGTCTTCGTCTTGACCTCGGCCGCGGTCAGCTGGTCCACCACCACGAGCGCGCCGTCCTGCATCTTCTGCGCGATCGCCGACCGCAGGGCGCCGCGCTCGACTTTCTTCGGCAGCTCGAACGCGTAGCTGCGGGGCTGCGGCCCGAACACCGTGCCGCCGTGCCGCCACAGCGGCGTCCGGGACGATCCGACGCGCGCGCGGCCAGTGCCCTTCTGGCGCCACGGCTTCTTGCCGCTGCCGCTGACGAGCGCGCGGTTCTTGGTCGCGTGCGTGCCGCGACGGGCCGCCGCGTTCTCGCGGACGACCGACTCCCAAATCAGGTCGGCGTTCACGCGCCCGCCGAACACCTCGTCGCGGACGTCGACGCTGCCGACCTTCTGGTTCTCGCTGTTGACGACATCAAATTGCATAAGAGTCTCTCGTGGCTGGCGGCTGGTGGCTGGTGGCTCGAAACGTCCGAGCCACGAGTCACGAGCCACGAGCCCCTACTTCTTGCCCTTTTTCGGCTTCTCGACCTGCGCCACCTTGAGGCGCTTGGCCGTCACCGCCTTGCGCACGATCACGTAGCTCTCGGGTGCGCCCGGAATGCCGCCTTCGACGAGCAGCAGGTGATTCTCCGCGTCCACGCGCACGACTTTCAGGTTGTGAATCGTGACGCGCCCGCCGCCCATGCGGCCGGCCGCGCGCATCCCCTTGACCACGCGGGAGGGAAACGACGACGCGCCGATCGAACCGGGGGCGCGGTGGAACATCGATCCGTGCGTCGCAGCGCCGCCGGCGAAGTGGTGACGCTTGACGACGCCCTGGAAGCCCTTGCCGCGGCCGGTGCCGATGATGTCCACGCGCTCGCCGTCGGCGAACATCGAGACGAGCACCTGATCGCCCGCCTTGACGGCGGCGTCGTCGGCCTTCGCGGCCGGCGCCAGCGCCACTTCGCGGCGCACGCGCGTCGGCGGCACGTTGGCCTTCTTGTAGTGCCCGGCCATCGCCTTGCCGACTTTCGCCGGGCGCTCTTCGACAAGGCCCAGCTGCACCGCCTCGTAGCCGTCCCTCTGCTTGTTCTTCGCCTGCACGACGACGCACGGCCCGGCCTTGATGACCGTGGCCGGGTGCACCGTCCCGTCGGCGTCGAACACCTGCGTCATGCCGACTTTCCTGCCGATGATGCCTGTAACCATAAAGTGATCTCGCGGTTCAGAGGTTCAGGGTTCAACGTTCAGGGTTCAAACGGCGAACCTGACCCTGAACCCTGAACCGTGAACCTCTACTTGTGTTCCTTGCCGAACGCCTTGATCTCCACGTCCACGCCGGCGGGCAGGTCGAGCTTCATCAGCGCGTCCACCGTCTGCGGCGTCGGCTCGAAGATGTCGATCAGCCGCTTGTGCGTGCGGATCTCGAACTGCTCGCGCGACTTCTTGTCCACGTGCGGCGACCGCAGCACGGTCCACTTGTTCTTCGACGTCGGCAGCGGAATCGGTCCCGCCAGGCGCGCGCCCGTTCGCTTGGCCGTGTCGACGATCTCGCTCGTCGACTGGTCGAGCACCCGGTAGTCGTACGCCTTGAGGCGGATGCGAATCTTGTCGCTGAAAGATGCGGTAGCCATATGTGCTGTCCTACTTCCCCTGATTCCTCGCCACGACTTCCTCGCTCGTGGACGGCGGCGCCTGCTCGTACCGATCGAAGTGCATCGAGTACGTCGCGCGCCCCTGCGTCCGCGACCGGAGGTCGGTCGCGTATCCGAACATCTCCGACAGCGGCACCCGCGCCTGGATGATCTGCGTGCCGCCGCGGTCTTCCTGCGACTGAATCTGGCCGCGCCGGCTGCTGAGATTACCCATCACGTCCCCCATGTGCTCCTTGGGGACGACGACCTCGACGCGCATCATCGGCTCGAGGAGCACGGGACGCGCCCTCTTCGCGGCGTCCTGGAACGCCATCGATCCGGCAATCTTGAACGCCATTTCCGACGAGTCCACGTCGTGGTACGAGCCGTCGTAGAGCTCGATCCGCACGTCGTCGATCGGGAAGCCGGCGAGGATGCCGCGCGTGAGGGCTTCCTTGATCCCTTCGTCGATCGGCTTGATGAATTCCTTCGGAATCGACCCGCCAACGATCTCGTTCTCGAAGATGTAGCCGCTGCCCGGCTCGCCCGGAAAGAGATGAATCTTCGCGTGGCCGTACTGACCGCGGCCGCCCGTCTGCTTGACGTACCGGCCGTCGCCGTCCGCCGGCCGCGTCAGCGTTTCCTTGTAGGCCACCTGCGGCTTGCCGACCGTCGCCTCGACGCTGAACTCGCGCTTCAGCCGGTCCACGATGATGTCGAGGTGCAGTTCGCCCATGCCGGCGATGATCACCTGCCCGGTCTGCTGGTCCGTCTGCACGCGGAAGGTCGGATCCTCGGCCATCAGTTTCTGGAGGCCGACGCCGAGCTTTTCCTGGTCGGACTTCGTCTTGGGCTCGATCGCGAGCGAGATGACCGGCTTCGGGAAGTCCATCGACTCGAGGACGATCGGCGCCTTCTCGTCGCACAGCGTGTCGCCCGTGGACACGCTCTTGAGGCCGACGGCCGCGGCGATGTCGCCCGCGTACACCTCGTCGATGTTTTCCCGCTTGTTCGCGTGCATCTTGAGCAGGCGGCCGATGCGCTCCGTGCGCTGCTTCGTGGCGTTGTAGACGCTCGCGCCGGAGGTGAGCACACCCGAGTAGACCCGGAAGAACGTCAGCTGGCCGACGAACGGGTCGGTCATGATCTTGAACGCCAGCGCCGAGAACGGCGCGTCGTCGGACGCGGGCCGCTCGATGATCGTCTCTTCAGCCTTGTCGGGATCGATGCCCGCGATCGACGGCACGTCGAGCGGCGACGGCAGGAAATCGACGACGGCGTCGAGCAGCGGCTGGACGCCCTTGTTCTTGAACGCCGATCCGCAGATGACCGGCACGAACGCCGCCTCGCCCTTGCTGCGAACCGAGCTGTTGACGCGCAGCCGCAGCGCCGCCTTAATTTCGTCCTCGGTCGGCTCCTGGCCGTGGAGATACTTCTCGAGAATCTTGTCGTCGGCCTCGCTGACCTTCTCGATCAGCTGCTCGCGGTAGTGCTTCGCCTCGTCCAGCATGTCGGCCGGAATCTCGCCGACGACGTAGTCGGCGCCCATCGTCTCGTCCTTGTAGGTGATCGACTTCATCTTGATGAGGTCGACGACGCCGACGAACTTGTCTTCCGAACCGATGGGCAACTGGATGGCGACAGGGTTGGCTTCGAGCTTGGTGATGATCTGTTCGAACGTCCGCTTGAAGTCCGCGCCGATGCGGTCCATCTTGTTGACGAAGCAGATGCGCGGGACGCGGTACTTGTCGGCCTGGCGCCAGACCGTTTCCGACTGAGGCTCGACGCCGGCGACCGAGTCGAAGACGGCGACGGCGCCGTCGAGCACGCGCAGCGACCGTTCGACTTCGGCGGTGAAGTCCACGTGGCCGGGCGTGTCGATGATGTTGATGCGGTTGTCGCGCCAGAAGCACGTCGTTGCGGCCGACGTGATCGTGATGCCGCGCTCCTGCTCCTGCTCCATCCAGTCCATGACGGCCGTGCCTTCGTGGACTTCGCCGATCTTGTACGTAATCCCGGTGTAGAACAGGATCCGTTCCGTAGTCGTCGTCTTCCCGGCATCGATGTGAGCCATGATGCCGATGTTGCGCGTCTTGCTGAGCGGTGACTGCCTGGGCATTAATCGAAACCTAGAATCTGGTCATCTGGTCGTTTAGTCATCTGGTCGTTTCTGATCAATCTGGTCAATCGGACACTGAGTAAACGATGACCAGATGACCAAATGACTAGATGACCAAATTCACCTACCACCGATAATGCGCGAACGCCTTGTTGGCTTCGGCCATGCGATGCACGTCTTCGCGCTTCTTCACGGCGCCGCCGCGCAGATTGCTGGCGTCGAGCAGCTCGTTGGCCAGCTTCTCCTGCATCGTCTTCCCGTCGCCGCGTTCGCTGGCGTAGCCGACGAGCCACCGGATGCTGAGCGAGAGGCGGCGGTTCGGGTTCACCTCGACCGGCACCTGGTAGTTGGAGCCGCCCACGCGGCGAGACTTCACCTCGAGGCTCGGCTTGACGTTGTCGATGGCCTTCTTGAAGACCTTCAGCGGATCGTCGGCCGTCTTCTCTTTGATGATGTCGAAGCTCTTATAGAGAATGCGCTCCGCCGTGCTCCGCTTGCCGTCGCTCATCACGCAGTTGATGAACTTCGTGACAAGCGAGCTCTGGTACAGCGGGTCGGGCGCGATGTCGCGTTTGGGGATTTCGCGTCTACGTGGCATGTCTTTGCCTTTGCCTTCTGCTCTATGCCTTCTTCGGGCGCTTCGCGCCGTATTTCGATCGACCCTGCATGCGGCCCGCAACACCCACCGCGTCGAGCGTCCCGCGCACGACGTGATAGCGCACACCCGGCAGGTCCTTGACGCGGCCGCCCCGGATGAGCACCAGCGAGTGCTCCTGCAGGTTGTGGCCGACGCCCGGAATATAGGTCGTGACCTCGATGCCGTTCGTCAACCGCACGCGCGCGACCTTGCGCAGCGCGGAGTTCGGCTTCTTCGGCGTCTGCGTGAAGACGCGGACGCACACGCCCCGCTTCTGGGGGCTGTTCTGGAGGGCCGGGCTCTTCGTCTTGCTGACGATCTTCTTGCGGCCGCTCCGGACCAATTGGCTGATAGTCGGCATCAATTCATCTCGTCATCTGGTCATTTGGTCATCTGGTCATTTCCGGGCGCTGCTATCGCCCAATCAATAACCGGAGGACCGGATGACCAGATGACCAAATACACGCCGCGCACCAGCGCGGCGCTGCTGTTTCAGGCCTAAAAGCTCACGAGAGCTTGGCGCCTGAAAACCCTACGGGTTAATCGCGTGAATGGGTCTAACCGGTTACTTCCGGAGACGCTATTCCTGTGCGGCGAAGCTAGATAGGGTGTCCTAGCTCCATCAGAACCTTGCGAATATAGCACGACGTCTTACAGTCCCGCAACAGGCCTGCACGGGAAAGCATCGGCGCGTCCGGGAAGTGGTATAGTTCTGTCGCAAAAAGACGCCACCCCTAACCCGAGAGGAGTCAGCATGATGCGTTTCAGGCACGTCACCCTCGCCCTGGCCATGGTTGCCCTGACTGGCTCCCTGGCGATGGCGCAGGCCCCCGAAGGTCAGCGCGGAGCCCCGCCCGCTCCTCCGCCCGAGCCCAAGAATCTGCAGGTCCTGCCGAAAACGATGACGACGGCCCAGATCCTGCCGATTATGCGCAATTTCTCGGCGGCGCTCGGCACCAACTGCGGCTACTGTCACGTCTGGACGGGCCCCGGCCTGCCGACCAACGACTACGCGGCGGACACGAAGCCGGCCAAGGAAGTCGCGCGGCACATGATGCGGATGGCCACCGAGTTCAACGACAAGCTCGCGGCGAACATCAAGAAGCCGGCCGATCAGCTCACGCGCGTGCAGTGCATGACCTGCCACCGCGGAGCCGCGATTCCGACGCTGCCGCCCCCCGCTCCCGCCGCTGGCGCCGCCCCGGCCGCACCGACCGCGCCGGCCCCGCCGGCCGCTCCGGGCCATTAGCATCATCACGAAGACACGAAGAACACGAAGCCTTTATTGGTTTCGTCTTCTTCGTGTTTCCTTCGCGACTTCGTGAATTCAGGTCAGTCAGGCGAATAGCGGGCGACGACGGCCGTGCAGTTGTCGCTGCTGCCGCCGGCAAGTGCGGCGGCCACCAAGCGCGCCGCGGCCTGCTTCAGGTCGCTCGAATCGAGCAGCAGATGTTCGATCCGCTCGGCGTCCAGCTCCCCATGCACCCCGTCCGTTGACAGCAGGAGCCGTTCCCCGCCCCGCAGGACCTCCTCGACCACGTGCACGTCGGTGCGCCGGCTGGCGCCAACGACGTTCGTGAGGGCGTTGCGCATCGGGTGGTGCTCGAGGGCCGCCAGGTCGGCGGCCGGATGCTCGGCCAGCATCGACGCCATCCACGAGTCGTCATGCGTCAGCTGGCGGATGCCGTCTCCGGCGAGCAGGTAGAGCCGGCTGTCGCCCACATGCGCGACCGACAGCCGGTTGCCGTCCACGAAAGCGGCCACAATCGTCGTGCCCATTCCCGAGTACCGGTTGGACGCGACGGCCGCCTGCAGAACCTGGACGTGCGCGAGATGGATGGCCGTGCGCAGCCGGTTGCCCGCGAAGGAAAGTGACGGGTCGTAACCAAACGCCCAGCCAGTCGCGGGCGCCGGGTCAGACGCCAGGAACCGGACGACGGTATCCACCGCGATCCGCGCGGCGACTTCTCCCGCGTTGTGGCCGCCCATTCCGTCGGCCACGACACACAGGTTCCGCGTCTCGTCGAACGCCCAGCAGTCTTCGTTGGTCGGCCTGACGCGGCCCTTGTCGGTCACACCGCACGCCTGCAGCACACACGTGTTATCGGCGCGTCTCGGTGTCGCTACACCTTTACGCGCCGGCCGAATCTGGTCATTTGGTCATCTCGTCATCTGGTCATCGTTGTTCAATTGCGCCATTTATCAATGAAGCAACGATGACCAGATGACCAGATGACTAGATGACTAGATTCAGGGCCCGACTAGTGCGCGACGGCCTTCAGGTGCTCCCTCAGCAGATCCCGCCCGAAATCGCCGTTGAAATCGCGCCACACGGAATGGATGTGGTTGCCGTTGTTCTGCGTGTTGTCGAATTCGATCAGGAACGTGGGCCCCTGCACCCGGTAGTAGTGCTTCTTGCCACGCTCGAGTTCCCCTGCCCACGCGAACGTGATCTTCTCGATCCCCGCCTTTTTCAGCTGGGCCATCCGTTCGGCCGCGAGATCGTCGGCCATGGCGCCCGTGTAGGCCTCGACCACCTTCATCAGCAGGTCGCGCTGCGGCATCGTCAGCGCGTCGGCCGCGATGCCGACGGGCGACAGCGGGTCGACCTTGACCTTGTTCTCGGTCACGATGTCGTTCAACGCGACGTTCGCGATGACGGCCTTGGCCCGCTGGCCCGCGTCGAGGGCGGTCACGAGCGCGCGGGCCGTGTCTTCGCGCTGCGCGAGGATGCGGAGGCCTGCCTGCGGCCCTTCCCGCACCTCGGCCGGGTTCGACCCGAAGAAGAACGGCGAGTTGGCGACCAGCGTGCCGTTGACGATCGTGAACTGGAGCGACACGTGGTGGCCCTCGACCCGCCAGCCCCAGGTGGCCGTGCTCGACGGCGTCCCGAAGACGGAGACGAAGTACCGCTCGGGGTCCCGCACCATGTTCTCCGCGCCGCTGCCGCTCGTCCGGTTGCGCTGCTCGATCTGTCCGAGGAGCGTTTCGAGGTCCATGATCTGCGTGGCCGTCAGGTAGCCCCGCTGGCTCAAGCCCGCCTTCAGCAGCCCGCGGACGCGCTCCCGCTGGGCTTCGTTCATTTCCTTGAGCGTCAATCCCTTCCGCGGGAATGCGTCGGCCGGGATGAAGTGCCAGTGGGTCCGCTCGTCGGACTCGAACGCGAACGTGGCCTTCTGGCGCTGCTCGGGAGAGAGGCTGCTCAGAAGCGACGTAGCGGCCGTGGCCATGGACGCCGAGGACCGTTCGGCGGCAACCAGTCCGCCGGCCAGTCCGGCCGCAACACAGACGGCGGCCAACAGGATGCGCGGCGCGCGAAGGAGCTGCATGGAAGCCCTCCTCAACAGGCGAATTTTACAGCACGGCGTCGAAGATGAGGCTGCAACATGTCACTGCGCCCTCGGCCTTGGCGAGCTCCGACACATCCACCGTCCGGACGCTGAAACCGGCGCGCTCGATGCGCTCGAGCGTCCGCGGGAAGGCGTCGGGATACACGAGTTCGCGCCCGGCGCGGACAATGTTCGCGGCGGCCGGCTCGCGCGGATCGACGTCGATCAGCGCAAGGGGTTCGAACTGGCCCCGCGCGGCCCATTCCGCGTTCAGCAGCAGCCTGTCGTCGGCCAGCGCGGTCGCCGCGGACTTGAGATGCAGGCAGCCGGTCACCGACACCGCGCGGACGCGGTAACCGTAGGGCTCGAGGATAGCCCGCATCTGGCCGACGGCCGCCGCATTCGTGCGGCTCGAGACGCCCACGAACACATCGCGCGCCACCGCCAGCACGTCGCCGCCGTCGATCGTCGCCGGCGGATCGATGAACCGCAGCGGACGATAGCGCCCAACCGCCTCGGCGACAGCGGCCGTCTCGGCGCGACGCGAGGCGGCGCCAGGCCGCGTCACGATCCCGAACTCGTCGAACACCACCGCGGCGTCCTCGACGAACACGGCGTCGGGCAGATCGGGCGCCGCGTCGACCCGCACGATCGTGCAGCCCGCCTCCGCCAGCGCCCGCTCGTACGCGCGATGCTGTGCGCGCGCGACCCCAGCGTCAATCGGCACCCGCGCGAGATGCGTCAGCTCACACCGGACAATCGCCGCGCTGACTTCCCTGGTCGCGGCGATCAGCATCTCGTCATCTCATCATCTCGTCAGCTGGTCATCGTGTTGTTCAATGCTCAACCGATCAAATGAATCAACGATGACCAGATGACCAAATGACCAGGTGACCAGATTCGTCAGAGCACCCGTATCAGATCGCTGCGCGTGATGATGAACGTCTTCTCGGTCTTGAAATCGCGGACGAGGACGGCGGGGTTCTGCGGCGTGATCATGGTGGCGAGCAGATCGACGGGCGTGGAGACGTCCACGAACGGAAACGCGGGCTGCATGATCGACTCCACGGTGTGGCTCTTGATGCCGGGATCCCGCAGCAGTTCCTGGTAGAGGGTGGATTCGTTCAGCGATCCGACGAGCCGCTTGTCGTGCGTCACCGAGATCTGCGAGAAGTCGTGCTCGCTCATCACCCGGATCGCCTGCGCGACCGGTTCGTTGCACTCGAGCGAGAACAGCTCGCCCGACAGGCCGGCAGCGACCAGGTCCGCGGCGGCCATGCCGGTCTTCTCCATGAAGCCCTTCTCGCGCATCCAGTCGTCGTTGAACATCTTGCCGAGATAGCGCGAGCCGTGATCGTGGAAGATCACGACGATCACGTCGCCCTCGCGGAAGCGATCCTTCAGCTGCAGCAGACCCGCCATCGCCGACCCGGCCGAGTTGCCCGCGAAGATCCCCTCCTCGCGCGCCAGACGGCGCGTCATCAGCGCGGCGTCCTTGTCGGTCACCTTCTCGAAGAGAGTCGATCACGCTGAAGTCGACGTTGCGCGGCAGGAAGTCCTCGCCGATGCCTTCCGTGATGTACGGATAGATCTCGTGCTTGTCGAAGATGCCCGTTTCCTTGAACTTCTTGAACACCGAGCCGTAGGTGTCGATTCCCCACACCTTGATCGTCGGGTTGCGCTCCTTGAGATAGCGGCCGACGCCGGTGACCGTTCCGCCGGTGCCGACGCCGACGACAAGGTGCGTGACGCGGCCCTCCGTCTGCTCCCAGATTTCCGGCCCGGTCTGCTCGTAGTGCGCCGCCGTGTTCGACAGGTTGTCGTACTGGTTGGCCTTCCAGGAGTTCGGAATTTCCTCCGCGAGGCGCGACGACACCGAGTAGTACGACCGCGGATCCTCGGGGTCGACGTTGGTCGGGCAGATGATCACCTCGGCGCCGAACGCCTTCAGCGCGTCGATCTTCTCCTTGGACTGCTTGTCGGTCGTCGTGAACACGCACTTGTAGCCCTTGACGACCGCGGCGATGGCGAGCCCCATCCCCGTGTTGCCGGATGTCCCTTCGATGATCGTCCCGCCGGGCTTGAGCAGGCCCTTCCGCTCGGCGTCCTCGATCATCTTCACCGCCATGCGGTCCTTGATCGAGTTGCCGGGATTGAACGTTTCCAGCTTGGCAACGACAGTGACACCAGTCAGGCCCTGTGTGATCCGGTTGATGCGGACCATCGGCGTATGGCCGATGACGTCCAGGATGTTGTTGGCGATCATGGCGCGGTCCCTTCGCCGCGCGCGAGACGCAGCAGCAGCACGGCCGCCCGCTTGGTTTGGGTGGGCAGCGTCGTCAGGTCGGCGGTTTCCTGCGGAGTGTGTCCGTCGCGGCCCATGAGGCCGATGCCGTCGAGTGCCATGGCCACATCGCCGGCCACGAACGAGATGTCGGCGGCGCCGGCTCGATCGGGGCTGACGGCGGCCACCGGTCCGAATGTCAGCGCCTGGCTGACGCGGCTGTACAGGTCGAGCAGGCGCGCGTTGCCGTCGCTCGGGGCCATGGGCGGATATCCATCGTCGAAGGTCAGCGTGCTGCGGGTGTGCGGCAGCGATGCCGATGCCACGTCCTGCATCGACTTCTTCGCGCGGTCGAACTGCGCGTTCGACAACGCGCGGAGATCCCCTGTCACCACGGCATTGGCCGCGATGACGTTGTCCTTCCCGGCGGCGGAGCCGCGCGCCTCGGCAGGCATGTGCTCCGCATCGGTGCCGCCGACGATCAGGCCGGGGTTGAACGTCAGGTGCTCCTCGCCCGCGAGTTTCTCGCGAAAGCCGTTGAGGACGCGGGACGCCTCGAAGATTGCGCCCGGTCCGATGTCGGAGCGGAACACCTGCGACGAGTGCGCGGTCGTGCCGGTCACGCGCAGGGTCCACGCCGCCGTGCCGCGGCGGGAGGTGACCGCAAAGCGGGGATCGCCCGGGCCGTCCTCGAAGCCAATCGCCGCCGCCGCCCCGCGTGCCGCGTTGACGAGCGCCGCCCGCGAGGCGGCGAGCGGCCGGCCGGGCGCTTCCTCGTCGCCCGTCATGACAACCGCGAGGTTCAGGCCGTCCAGCGCGCCGGCGGCGGCGAGGGCCTTGAGCGCCTGCAGCAGCACGACGTCGCCGCCCTTCATGTCGATGATGCCGGGGCCGCGCGCCTCGGTCCGCCCCACGCGCTCGAACTTCTGAAACGGGCTGTCCCGTTCGAAGACGGTGTCGAGGTGGCCGATCAGCACGACGCGCGGCGCGCCCGGCACGCTCCCTGGCCGTTCGGCCACCAGGTGTCCCGCGCGCTGCCACGCGGCGCCATCCACCCACGCCGTCGTGAACCCGAGCCCGTCGAGTTCGGCGCGGACGATCCGGCCCACTTCGCGCACGCCGTCGAAGTTCCGGGTGCCGCTGTTGATGTTGACGACGCGTTCGAGCAGGGCGAGGCCGTCGGCGTTGTGCGCGTCGACGTACGCGGTGATGGCGCGAACCGGGTCCGGCGCGCCGCGCTGAGCAAGGCCGATGGCCGCGGACAGGCTAACGCTCCGACAACGAGGGAACCGACGAGGAGGCCATGACGTTCAGGGTTCATGGTTCAGGGTTCAGACGTTCAAGGTTCTATTGTGCAACGGTTCGAGCCGTCAGAACCTCGAACCGGAACCCGAACCTGGAACCCTGAACCCTGAACCGTGAACCTTGTTGCCTATTCCCTGTAATCGAGGCCGCGCTGGATCCCGGCGCGGAGCGAGGCGATGGTTTCCGGCGAGCCGACGAACATGTCCTCGGGGAACTTGCGGTAGCGGAGAATCTCGGAGTAGATCGGGCCGCTCTCGTAGAGGTTGAGGCCGAGGCCGGCGAGGTACTGCAGGCGCAGGTTGCGGTCGCGGTTGATGTTCGCGTCCTTGAGCCACTCCTTCAGGTCGGAGGCGCGGCCGGCGTAGCTCGAGAACAGGTCGACCGCCGTGTAGAAGCCGATCTCGCGGAGCGACGGCGGCCACCGTGCGCGTACTCGGGCCGCTGCAGCCGGGCCTGGATCTCGTCGACGTTGATCCGGATCGGATCGCACCTGGCCCATCAGCACCAGGTCGTACCCCTGGCCGTTGTTCGTATTGCCCCAGATCACGCCGTTCGGGAACACCTCGAAGAACGTCCCGATTTCGCTCTTCACGGCCGCCGTGTTGCTCTCGTAGAGCTGCACGAACAGCGTCACGACGCCGCCCGGGTTCAGGTGCTCCTTGACGGACTGAAAGAACTCGCGGGTGTAGAGCATCGCGGCGCCCTTCACCCAGGGATCGAGCGGGTCGGACGTGACGGCGTCGAATTTTTCCTTCGACGTCAGCACGTAATGCCGCGCGTCGTCGATGCGAACCTCGACTTTCGGGTTCTTCACGACGTTGAAGTTGTGCTCGCCGAAATACGTGGAGACCACCTTCGGGACCAGCGGCTCGATTTCGGCGATCGTCTCTTTCGTGACGACGGGGTCGATCGACACGGCGCCCGCCGTCACGCCCGCGCCACAGCCGATCACGACGACGCGCCGGGCCTGCGGGGGAATGAGCGTCGTCATGTGGCCGAGCATGCGCTGGAGGCGCATGTCCTGCGGTTCGCTCGACGCCTGCACCTTGCCGGCGTTGTGATAGTTGAGCACGCCGTCCGACAGCTTGGAGACGGCGACCGACGCGGTCATGCCTTCGCCGACGTAGATGTATTGCGCGGCGTCGTTCACGCGCATGTTCGCGTACCGGCCGTACGCGATCATCACGGCCGGGATGGCCTGCACGCTCCTGACGAGGACCGCGACGAGCAGGATGGCCACGCACGCCGTGATCGTCGGCCACCACGACTTCTCGGCGCTTTCGTTCGCCGGGCCGAGCAGCAGGAGCGCTCCGCCGATCGCGGCGATGACCATCAGCACCTGCTGCGCGTGCTGCGTGCCGATCCACGCGACGAGCACGAGGCTCGCGCCCAGTGACCCGACGATCGCGCCGACGGTGTTTGCCGCGTAGACGCCGCCGACCAGACGCGCGGGATCCTGGCCGCGCGCGGCGACGGCGGCCAGCGCGAGCGGAAAGCTGGCGCCCCAGAGGATGGCGGCCGGCAGCACCGCGAAGAGCGCGCGGACGGCATCGACCTGAAAATTGATCCACGGGTTCGTCGTGGCCGAGGGATTGAGCGGCCAGTACGGCAGCGACTGCGTGAGCGTGTATGCCGACCACGCCATGCAGGCGCACAGCGCGACCTGGCACCAGCCGAGCGCGATGCGCGGCCGCGCGAGCCGCGGGGCGACCGCCGAACCGGCGCTGCTGCCGATGCCGAGCCCGAACAGGAAGACGGCCAGGATCAGCGAGAAGGTATAGGTGCTGGCGCCGAACAGCAGCGACAGCATCCGGGTCCAGATCACTTCGGCGGCGAGCGCCGTCATGCCCGAGAGCGCGATGACGACGTAGACACTCGTCGAGTCGCTCCGCGCGGGTCACGCCGGACGGAACAGCCTCGACCGCGGCGTACGGCGTCGCCTTTGCGATCGCCAGCCCGACGACGCGCAACGAGGATGTTGATGGACACGGCGACGTACGTCGCCACCGACACGTCGAACACACGCAGCAGGTAGAAGCCCGTGAGAACGCTTCCCGCGACCGCGCCGGCGATGTTGCCGCCGTAGAAGAAGCCGAGCCACGACACGCCCTCGGGCGTCGCTTCGACCCACCGCGAGATCGCCGGCAGCGTCGCGCCCATGAGCAGCGTCGGCGGCAGCAGACAGACGCCCGCGATCACGCCCCGGAACAGGAGTCCGGCGACTCCCGATCCGGCCCACGACGTGTAGATCCCGCTGACGAGCGGCATGCCGACGAGCACCAGCAGGCCGATCAGCGCGATCCCGAGTTCGAGGCCCGCGTAGACGCGGAGGGGATGATGCCGCGCGGGCACGACGGATGACAGCACGAAGCTGCCCAGACACATTCCTCCCATGAATGTGCCCAGGAGCACTCCCAGCGAAATCGCCGACGAGCCAATCACCAGCTGGAGTAACTGGAACCAGACGATTTCGTAGATGAGCGCCGCGCACCCGCTGCCGACGAACAGCAGCAGGAGCGCCGGGAGAAAACGTCGCGAAGTCATGACTACCTCTGCCGACCGTACCGTTCCGCCGAACGGGATCTATTTCACGTGCTTGCTGACCAGCTTCGTCATCTCGAACATGTTGACGGTGCCCTTGCCCGCGAACACGGCCTTCAGCGTGGCGTCAGCGTTGATGTTGCGCTTGTTCTTCTTGTCCTGCAGCCCGTTCTTCTTGATGTAGGCCCACAGCTTCTTGGTGACCTCGGTGCGCGGGATGGGCTTGGAACCAACCACCGCCGACAGCGCCGCGTCCGGCGTGACCGGCTTCATGAACGCCGCGTTCGGTTTCCGAGCAGTCTTCTTCTTCGCCTTCGCCTTTTTCGCCACAGTAGACTCCTTCGTTAGTTGACGCCCCATAGGCGCCGACGGAGGGTACCACGAAAAGCTGCATGCTTTTGCAGTAATCGCAGGGGGAGTCGGGATTTTCCCCTCTGGGAACACCGCCCGGCCTAGCTCGAACCGGCGGCCGCCCGCGCCAGATAGCTGCGGCGGGCGCGCGCCGACATGCCGTCGCCGGCCACGCGCACCTCGATCGCGTGCATCTTGCCGTCCAGTTTGTCGGGTGTGAATCCAAGCGCGTACTGCCGGTGCAGTTCGTCCGCGACGCGCGAAAATGTGGACGCCAGATCGCTCGTCGACATCAGCTCGAAGTAGCCGCCGCCGGTGACGCCGGCAATCTTCGCGAGTCCTTCGTCGGGGTGGTCCGCCACCGGCGCGCCGCCCCCGTACGCGCCTCGTCCACGACCGAACCCGCCGGGAAACCGCGCCGCCGCCGCGATCCGCCCGGCATGCCGCGATACCCCGGGCATCGACGGCGCGAGCCCGATCGCGTACACCATGACGTCCTCTTCCTCGGCGCGCTTCATGACGTCCTTGAGCGAGCTGTTGCCGTTGCGGAAGTTCATCGGGCTGTCCATGCCGTCGGTGAACACCAGCACCACGCGGCGGCCCTGCTGGTGCAGGAGCGCCGTGATGCCGACGTTGACCGCGTTCCAGAGCGGCGTCGGTCCCTCCGCCTGCAGTTCCGTCCGCAGAATGTGCAGCAGCTCGCCGTGGTCCGAGGTGAAGTCGCGCGGATCGACCTGGATGCCGTTCGAGAAGCTCCCGATGCGCGCCCGGTCGTCCGCGCGCATCATCTCCACGAATGTCTCGGCGGCCTTCTGCACCAGCGCGAAGTTCCCGCGCATGCTGCCGCTGCGGTCGAGCAGCATCACGACGGTGATGGGCTGCAGATCGCTCGAGAACAGCGTCAGGTCCTGGCGGCGGCCGTTGTCGAGAATCGAAAACGCATCACGGGTCAGATTGGCGACGAGCCGGCCGTCGGCACCCGTGACAGTTGCGTAAACGGCAACGGTCCGGTTGACGGCCTTGAATGTCGGCGATACCTGGGGCGCCGCGGACGTCTCCGGCACCGCCTGCTGGGGAGGCGCCGCCGCGAGCACCGCACCGACAGCCATCACGCTGACGATTGCCGCAAGAGCACGCATGAGCACACCTTTCATCCGACGGGCTGGCACCCTCAAGATTACCGCGCGGGTTAAGACATAATCTAGTCAACTTCCCAGGAGCCCCATGCTCATCGATCAAGGCAAGAAAGCGCCCGCGTTCACCCTCAACGACCAGGACGGAAAGACCCACCGCCTGGCGGATTACGCCGGCCGGCCGGTGGTCCTGTATTTCTATCCGAAGGACGACACGCCGGGCTGCACCAAGGAATCGTGTCAGTTTCGTGACAACCTGCCGAAGTTCAAGAAGAGCAAGGCCGCGATCTTCGGCGTCAGCATTCTGGACGAGGCCAGCAAGAAGCGCTTCGCCGACAAGTTCGACTTGAACTTCCCGCTCCTCGCCGACGCCGATCACGAGGTCGCGGAGAAATACGGCGTCTGGCAGAAGAAGTCGCTCTACGGCCGCCAGTTCATGGGCATCGTGCGCACGACGTACCTGATCGGCCCCGACGGGAAGGTCGCGAAGCGCTGGGACAACGTGAAGGTCGACAACCACGCCGAGGCAGTCCTGCAGGCCGTGCAAGATTTGTAGCCGTAGTGCAGGCCTTCAGGCCTGCCGTGTCTGCGGACCTCAAGCTCCGCACTACTTCTGAGCAAGCCGGCGCAGCGAGTCGCCGGTGAGCCGGTAGGTGACCCAGTCGTTCATCGGGCGTGCGCCGAGCTTCTGGTAGAAGCCGATCGCGAGCTCGTTCCAGCCGAGCACCGACCACTCCACCCGTCCGCACCCACGTTCGACGGCAATCTTCGCCAGGTGCGCGAGCAGCGCCTCGCCAAGACCCTGGCGTCGATACGCCGGCTCGACGAAGAGATCTTCCAGGTACATCCCCGGCAGGCCGAGAAACGTCGAGAACGTCTGAAAGAACACGGCGAACCCGGCGGGTTCATCGCCGGCGTAGCCGATCACGACTTCGGCTGCACGCTTCACGAACAGCGACTCACGCAGCGTTGCCTCAGTGGCAACGACGGCATGCGCAAGCTGTTCGTACTCGGCCAGGCTCCTGACGAGCCGCAGGATGACGGGAACATCCTGTTCGGTCGCGGGCTCGATCCGGAACATCGTCGCTTCGCTCCCGGCTCGGACGCCCGCCTACGGAAGCGACGGGCGCCGCACCTCCACCTCGATGTACTCGAGCGGCACGTTGCCGG
>CAVWHY010000001.1:0-827223 GCA_963754955.1 uncultured Acidobacteriota bacterium | reverse complement strand
AGGCTAGCGCGTCTGCCGTTCCGCCACTTCCGCGAGTGGTGTCCCGCCGGCCCCGAGGGCGGCAGTGAACGTTTCAGTATAGCTGAACGGACGCCGGCAGGTCGATTCCGGCGTTCGTCCTCGCGTTCAGTGCAGCGCACCTGAGCCATCTCGGTGACGAAATCGCAGGAAAATCCTGCCGAAGCGCGGGCCCATGCGAGAATTGGAAGTCACTCACAGGAGAGATCACCATGGCCCGCCGACGATTCACCATCATCTTCACCATTCTGGGCTTCGCGCTGTTCGTCTCGATGGCCGGGTTCCTGCTCCTGTACCTCGCCGTCGGCCGCGAACCGGCCGTGGCGTCGAACTCCACGCTCGTCCTCAAGGTCGGCGGCGACCTCGCCGAGGTGGCGCCGGCCAACGTCGTCGGCTACCTGCGCGGGGCGAAGGCGGCCACCGTCCGCGGGATCGTCGACAACCTGCGCAAGGCCAAGGTCGACGCCGCGTCTCGTCGCGTCCTGCTGAAGCCGACCGGTTTCGAATCGCCGTACTGGGGCAAGGTGCAGGAAATCCGCGACGCGGTGATCGACTTCAAGAAGTCGGGCAAGCCGGTGTACGCGTACCTCGAGTACGGCGGCGACCGCGAGTACTACCTGGCCAGCGCGGCCGACCGGATCTTCCTGATGCCGTCGAGCCCGCTCGACCTGAACGGCGTCGCGACCTATCAGGTGTTTCTGCGGGGCACGCTCGACAAGATCGGCGCGTATCCGGACCTGCACCACATCGGCGACTACAAGACGGCCGTCGAACCAGCTCACCGAGAAGGGCTACACGCACGCCCACAAGGAGATGGACGAGTCGCTCAACCGCGACCTGTTCGATCAGTTCGTTCGCGGCGTCGCCGACGGGCGCAAGAAGAACGTGGCGGACGTCGAGCGGCTGCTCGACGAGGGTCCGTTCCTTCCGGAAGACGCGCTGCGCGCGGGCCTGGTCGACGATGTGGCCTACGAGGACCAGGTCGAGGAGCGGCTCAAGGACGGGCGGGGCCGGCAAGGCGGGCGGGGCGGGCGACGAAGGCAAGGCCGACGGGCGGCTGCGCAAGATCGACGGCGACGACTACTCACGCATCGGCGCGTCCTCGTTCGGGCTGAACGGCGGACCGCGGATCGGCGTGATCTACGCCACCGGCACGATCAACGGCGGCAAGAGCGGCTACGACCCGCTGAACGGCGAGATCGTCGGATCCGACACGCTCATCGACGCCATTCGTCAGGCGCGGCGCGATTCGTCGCTGCGCGCCATCGTCCTCCGCATCGACAGCCCTGGCGGCTCGGCGTCGGCGTCCGATGCGATCTGGCGCGAGCTGATGATCGCCAGGAACGAGCGCGCCGATCGGCCGATTATCGCGTCGATGTCCGACCTCGCCGCGTCCGGCGGCTACTACATCGCGATGCCGGCCCAGGTCATCGTCGCGCAGCCGTCGACGCTGACCGGATCGATCGGCATCTTCGGCGGCAAGATCGTGACCGGCGGCGTCTACGAGAAGCTCGGCGCGCACATCGAGTCGACGAGCATCGGCAAGCACGCCGAGATCAATTCGCCGGTGCGGCCGTACAACGCCGAGCGAACTGCAAGAAGCTCGACGAGCAGCTGCAGTCGTTCTACGACCAGTTCATCGGGAAGGTCGGCGGCGTCGCGGCACACGACGCCGGAAAAGATCGACGCACGTGGCGCAGGGACGCGTCTGGACGGGGCAGCAGGCGAAGGAACAGGGCCTCGTCGACGCGCTCGGCGGTCTCGATGCGGCCGTGGCGATCGCGAAGCAGCGCGCCAAGCTCGCGGCCGACGCGGAGGTCGAGCTCGTCGTCTTCCCGCCGCGCAAGAGCTTCTACGAGATTCTCAGCGATCAACTCGGGCGGCGCGGCCGACCGGCTCGCCGTCGACACGTGGCTGTCGGCGAACCTGTCGAAAGGCGAACTGAAGCGCTGCGGCTGATGCGCGGCCCGCTCGCGATGTTCCGCCGCGGCGAACTGCTCGCGCTGATGCCGGTGACGTTCTTACGCTGGTAGGCACGTAGGCTGTGGCTCGGCTACGAGGCCATCGAGCCACCGAGCCACGAGCCCCGGTCTATGAGACCGGCCTTCTGCAGCGACTCGCGATTGACCTCGATCTTCATCTTCTGCTTCGCCTTCGTCATGTAGGCGCCGAAGAACCGGTTGCGGCGATCGGCGAGCAGCTCGTCGCGGAACTTGTCCTTGGCGAGCGCGTAGTCGTCGGGCTTGATTTCCTGTTTCTCGACGCACCTTGATGACGGCGGTGCCGTTCGTCGACGGCGATCGGGCTCGCTGACCGCGCCGACGGGCATCGCGAACGCGGCGTCCTCGACGGCGGGCGCGACGCCGAGGTCGGGCATCGGCGCATCGCGCGCGATCAGCTCGGTCGTCTTCGCTTCGACGCCGGCGGCCTTCGCCGCCTTCTCGAAATCGGGCGCGCCCTTCAGCTTCGCCGCCACTTCGGCCGCCTTCTGCAGGCTCAGGTCGCGCGCTTTCTGCTTGATGACCTCGTCGCGCACCTTGTCCTTCACCTCGTCGAGCTTCGGCGCGTACGGATCCTGCTTGGCGACCAGCGTGATGAACACGAAGCCGCGCGACGCGCGGAGCGCCGGCGACACGTCGCCGACTTTCATGTCGAACGCGCGCGCTCGCGGCTTCCGGCGAAGGGCCGAGGCCGAGGATCGGTTCGTCGCGCGCGAAGAACCCTGATTCCTGCACGTTCAGGCCCTGCGCCTTCGCGACCTTGTCGAGGTCCGACGCCTTGGTGATCGAGTTTCTCGAGGTTCGCCGCCAGATCGGCGGCCTGCGCCTGGGCGCGTTCGTACGACGAGCTGGTCGGTCAGCTGCGGCCGCAGCTCGGCGAGCGTGCGCACGTGCCGGCCTTCTTGTCGGTCACCTTGATGATGTCGAAGCCGAACTGCGTCTTGACGACGTCGCTGATCTGGCCGGGCTGCAGCGTGAACGCCACCTGATCGAATTCGGGCACCATGCGTCCGCGCGCGAGGTAATCGAGGTCGCCGCCGTTTTTCGCGCTCGCTTCGTCCTCGGAGTATTTCTTCGCGAGCGCGCCGAAGTCGGCGCCGGCCCTGGCCTGCTTGAGCACGTCCTCGGCCTTCGCCTTGACGGTCGCTTCTTCCTTGCCTTCGATGCGGAACAGGATGTGGCTGGCGCGCACCTGCTCCGGCGTCGAATACTGATCGAGGTTGTCGTTGTACGCGCGCTCGATGTCGGCGGGCGGCACGGTGACCTTGGCGCGGATCGCGTCGATGTCCACGATCATGAAGCGGACCTTGCGCTTCTCGGGAACCTTGAAGTCGGCCGGGTGCGCCGCGAAATGCGCGGCCAGTTCCTGATCGGTCACGGTGACCTGCGAGCGGAAGCTGTCGGCGAGGAAGCTCACGACCTGCAGCTTCACCTTGTCGTTGCGGCGGCGGTACTCCTGTTCGAGCTCCTTGTCGGGCACCGATGAGCCAGTCGGTGAGCGACGCGCGCAGTTTCTCGACCGTGAGGCTGCGGCGGATGCCTTCCTCGAAATCCGCCGGCGTCAGCGGCGGCCGCTGCATGCGCAGCAGCTGCTGGTATCGCTGATCGCCGATGAAATGACCGTTCTCCTGAAACGCCGGAATCGCGAAGATGCGCTGGCGCACTTCCTCGTCGCTCACCTCGATGCCGACGCGGCGCGCTTCGGCAACCGACGCCTGCTCGTCCACCATCTGCTGGAGGATCTGCTGCTCGATGCCCAGCTGTTTGAGCAGCTGCTCGCTCATGTTGCCGCCGTAGGCCGACCGGTATGCCTGCAGCTGCGCTTGGTACGTGCGGCGGAAATCGCCCGACGTAATGGTCCGGCCTTCCACGCTCGCGATGGTGTCGCCGGCGGCGGCATCGGTGCCCGACGACCGCAGGAAATCCGGAATGTAAAAAATGATGAACGCGAGCACAACGAGCACCAAGCTCCACTGGAGCCAGGCTTTGTGCCGGCGCATGCGATCGAGCATCGTCATGAGGCCACCTTCGGAAACGTTGATGCTACGCCATGAACTTCCACAGTGGCAAGCGAGTTAGCCCCGCCGCTGTGGTATATTTGCCGTGGATAGAAGTACTTACGTCCAGCTGAGCCAGGCGGGCCCGTGCACGCCGGGCGGAGTGGTCGTCCAAGTCCTCGATGCCACCTTTGAGCCGAGCCACAAGCCCGTCGAGTTCACGCCGATCGTCCTATCAAGCCGTGGCCGCCGTCAAGAAGCGCGGGGCCAGACGGCGCCCCCGCGAATTGTCGCTGGCTGCGCCAGGTCTCGACCTGGGCGAGCCGGCTCCGGGTGTTCCAGGCGCAGCTGCGGCGCCGCGTGCGAGCGCGCGCGACGCGCTGCTCGACATCGTCCGCGCCATCAGCTCGACCCTCGAGCCCGTCGAGATCGCCGAACTGCTCGTCGAGCGCGCCGCGGCGTGGATCCCGGCGCCGAACTGGGCCGTGGTGTCGTCGGACCTGTCAGCTCGCCTCCAGGTGCTGGCCAGCCGCGGCCTCACTCCGGAGATGGGGCCCGCGCTGCACAGCGTGGCGAACTGGGTGATGTACCGCGGCGAAGATTTCGCGAGCGAGAACCTGCGAGGCGATGCGCGCATCCGCAGCGAGTCGGTGGGCGCCGTCCTGGCGTTTCCGCTCGTCTCCCGCGGTCAACGCGTCGGCGCGCTGATCGGCTTCGACCGGGCGCCGTCCGCCAGAAAACCGCTAGCTGTCGCCGGTCGTGCTGAAGGCGGTGCGCATGCTCATCGAGCCGGCGGCGTCGGCGCTCGACAGCGCCCTGCAACTGAAGCGCGCCGAAGCGCTGTCGGTGACCGACGATCTGACGCATCTGTTCAACTCGCGGTATCTCAACGCGATTCTCCATAAGGAAACCAAGCGGGCCTCGCGTAGCGGGCGGCCGCTCTCGCTCCTGTTCATCGACCTCGACGGGTTCAAGAGCGTCAACGACACCCACGGCCATCTGTCGGGAAGCCGTGCGCTCGTCGAAGCGGGCGCCGTCATCAAGGGCTGCGCCCGTGAAACGGACGTGGTGGCGAGGTTTGGCGGCGACGAGTTCGCCGTCGTGCTGCCCGATACCGGCGGGGAGGGTGGGTTTGCGGTCGGCGAGCGTGTCCGGGAACGCATTGCCGCCCACAACTTCCTGGCCCGGGACGGCCTCGACATCCGCCTGACCGCGTCGGTCGGCCTTGCGACCCTGCCCGACGCAGCCGCATCGGCTGAGGAACTGATGGCAGCCGCCGACAAGGCGATGTACAGCGTGAAGGACTCGGGCAAGAACGGTATTCAGGCCGCACGCGCTCCAGCCGATAACTGACGCGACACGGAGTGAACAGGGATCGATGGCCAGTGATCAGTGATCAGTGGCCGGAATTGCACGAAACCGCACGCGACTGCTCCGATTCACTGACCGCTGATCACCGGCCGCTGATCGCCGACAGGAGTTTTCTTTGAGTCTTCGTTCGATGTTGTCGCTGTTTTCGAGTGATCTGGCGATCGACCTGGGCACGGCCAACACCTGCGTCTACGCGCGGGGCAAGGGCATCGTCGTCAACGAACCGTCGATTGTGGCCATCAACAAGGTCAACGGACGGGTCGAAGCCGTGGGCAAGGACGCCAAGGACATGCTGGGCCGCACCCCCGGCAATATCGTGGCGATCAAGCCGATGAAGGACGGCGTCATCGCCGACTTCGAGGTCACCGAGAAGATGCTGACCTACTTCATCAAAAAGGCCCACAACCGCAACGTCTGGGTCAGGCCGCGCATCGTCATCGGCGTGCCCTCCGAGATCACGCAGGTCGAGAAGCGCGCCGTGAAGGACAGCGCCTACCGCGCCAAGGCCAGCGAGGTGCACCTGGTCGAAGAAGCCATGGCGGCCGCCATCGGCGCGGGCATGCCGATCACCGAGCCGTCGGGGAACATGATCGTCGACATCGGCGGCGGCACCACGGACATCGCCGTCATCTCGCTGGCAGGCATCGTCTACAGCAAGGCGGTGCGCGTCGCCGGGAACGAGATGGACGAAGCCATCATCCAATACATCAAGAAGACGTACAACCTGCTCATCGGCGAGCGGACGGCCGAGGCCATCAAGATCGAGGTCGGGTCCGCCTTCCCGCTCGAGGAGCGCATGACGATGGAGATCAAGGGCCGGCACCTCATCGAGGGCGTCCCGAAGACCATCACGATCAGCGATGAAGAAATTCGCGAGGCGTTGGCCGAGACGGTCAACGTCATCGTCGACGCCGTGCGCGTGGCGCTCGAGCGTACGCCGCCCGAACTGTCGGCCGACATCGTCGATCGCGGCATCGTGCTCACCGGTGGCGGGTCGATGCTGAAGAACCTCGACAAGCGGCTGCGCGAGGAAACGGGCCTGCCGCTCGCCATGGCCGAGGATCCGTTGTCGTCGGTCGTGCTCGGCGCGGGCAAGATGCTGTCGGACTTCAACCTGCTCAGGAAAATTTCAATCGACTAGTGTCCATCCTCGAAATTCGCCAGCACGCCGGCTATCTCTTTCTCGCGGTCACGCTGGGCCACGTCATCCTCATCTCGGCCCAGGTCAACTCGCGGAGCGGCGTTCCCATGCTCGAGGCCGTGACCTTCGGCATGTTCGCCGAAGCACAGCGGAGCACCTCGGTGGGCGTCTCGGGCGTACGCGGCTTCTGGAACCGGTACGGCGGCCTCCGCAACGTCGAGAAGGAAAACGCCGACCTGAAGCGGCAGCTCGAGGCCGTTCAGGTCGAACTCCAGGAGCGCCGCGCCCTGGCCGACCGCGCGCGCGGCCTGCAGGAGCTCCTCGATCTGCGCGATCGCTCCAAGCTCAAGACGACGGCGGCCGAGATCATCGCGTCAAGCGCGTCCCCCGACTTCCGGACGCTGACGATCGACAAGGGCACGAGCTCCGGCATCCGGACGGACATGGCGGTGATCGCGCCGGGTGGTGTCGTCGGCCGGGTGGTCACGCCGAGCGGACGCGCGGCGAAGGTGCAGCTGCTCGTCGACCGCAACGCCGCCGCCGGCGCGCTGGTCGAACGCTCGCGCGCGCAAGGGGTGGTCAAGGGCATCGGCGAGAACCGCCTGCAGCTCGAGTTTGTGTCCGAAGCCGCGGACGTCGCCGTCGGCGACCTGGTGGTGACATCCGGCATCGAGGGCATCTTCCCGAAGGGCTTCACGATCGGCAAGGTGGATACGGTGGAGAAAAGCGGTCCCGCTTACAAGCGGATCACCGTCATGCCGGCTGTCGATTTCTCGGCGCTCGAAGAGGTGCTGGTCGTCCTGACGCCGACGCCGGCGCGCGAGGCAGAGGAGAGCCACGAGTGAGGGCGGCCGGGGTGACCCTGGCAATTGCGCTTGCCCTGGTGCTACAGACGACGCTGACGCAGTTTCTCGTTCGCGGTACGATCGCCGTAGACCTCGTGCTGGTCGTTGTGGTCTACGTGGCGCTCATGTCGGGGTCAGTCACCGGGCTGCTGGCGGGCACGGTCGCGGGCCTGGTGCAGGACGCGCTGTCGACGGGCGTCGTGGGCATCGGGGGCCTTGCGAAGACCGTAGTGGGTTTCCTGGCCGGCATCATCGGCACGCAGTTCATCGTGGCGCGGCCGCTGCCGAGGTTCCTGGTGTTTTTTTGCGCGACGGTGCTCCACCAGACGATCACGATCGGCCTCGGCGTGGTGCTGGGCCTGCGGCCGCTCGGATCGCCTTACGCGGGAGTAGCGGGCCAGGCGCTTGGCAACGCGGTGGTTGGCACGGCGGCGTTTCAGCTGGTCGAACTGCTGCCGGGCGCCGTGGAGCGCCGGCGGATGGCAAAAACGCGGTTGCGCCGGTAGAAGCCGGCAGCGCAGAATGACAGCTAGTCGCCGCGGAAAACCGGGAAGGATAGTCCAGCAAGATGCCAATTGAGGAGCGTCGCAAAGCCAACGTACGGCTGAGCGGAGTCCAGTTCGTGATCGGGGTCCTGTTCTCCCTGCTGGCGGTCTGCTTCTGGGTGCTGCAGGTCGTGCAGCACGCGAAGTTCGAGGAACTGGCCGAGAACAACCACCAGCGCACGCTCGCGTGGCGCGCGCCGCGCGGCCTCGTGTTCGACCGCGACGGCCGCGTGCTGGTCGAGAACCGGCATTCCTACAGCATCTCGATCGTCCGGGAACACACCAAGAACCTGGATCACACCATCCGCGCGCTCGCCGCGGTCGTTGGCCTCGACGAAGCCGGCGTGCGGACCATCGTCGACCGCCACAGGCGCGAACCGACGTACCGGCCGATCACGATCATCCAGGACGCCTCGCTGGCTCAGGTCGCGGCAGTCGTCGCCCACCGGTTGGACTTCGAGCTGCCCGACGTCGTCGTCGAGCAGGTGCCCACCCGGCGCTATCCCGACATGATCGGCGCGCATCTCTTCGGCTACGTCGGCGAGGTGAGCGATGCGCAGGTGGCCGAGAACGACGCCCTCAAGAGCGGCGACATCGTCGGCCAGGCCGGCGTGGAGAAGGTATATAACGCGCTGCTCAAGGGCGAAGACGGCGCCAAGCGCGTCGTGGTCAACAGCGTGGGACGCGAGATCCGCACGCTCGACGAGGACGAGCCCACCGAGGGCAAGCGGCTGCAGTTGACGATCGACTATGACCTGCAGAAAGCGATAGAGGAAGCGTTCGCATCGGCTCAGTTCAACGGCGCGGCGGTCGTGCTCGACCCGAACAGCGGCGCCGTGCTCGGGTTCACCAGCCGGCCCTCCTACGATCCGAACGCCTTCGCGTCGGGCATCGACCGCGAAACCTGGACGACATTGAACAGCGACGATTTGCGGCCGCTGCAGGACCGGGCGACGCAGGGCCGCTACTCGCCCGGCTCGACGTTCAAGATGGCCGTCGGCCTCGCCGCGCTCGAAGAAGGCGTGATCACGCCGGATTTCCGCGTTTCGTGCGCCGGCCACGCGACGTTCTACGGCCGTCCGTTCGCGTGCTGGAAGAAGAGCGGGCACGGGTCGGTCGATCTGCGGCACGCGATCGAGCAGTCGTGCGACGTGTATTTCTACACGGTCGCCAACATGGTCGGCATCGACAAGATCAACAAGTGGGCGACGGCGCTCGGCCTGGGTGTGAAGAGCGGGATCGATCTGCCGAACGAGCTGCAGGGCCTCGTGCCTTCGACCGAGTGGAAGCAGCGCGTCAAGAAAGAGAAGTGGTACGCCGGCGAGACCATTTCGGTCGGGATCGGGCAGGGCGCCGTGTCCGTGACTCCGGTCTCGATGGCCGTGTACATGGCGACGCTTGCCAACGGCGGCACGCGCGTGACGCCGCACCTGCTCAAGGCCGTCGACGATGGCACGGGCTGGAAGCCGGTGCCGGCGCCGCCGCCGCAGTCGAAAGTCGACATCGATCCCGAGAAGCTGCAGGCGATCCGCGACGGCCTCTGGCTGGTCGTCAACGCGGCCGGCACGGGCGGGCGCGCCCGGATTGCGGGCCGCGACGTGGCGGGGAAGACCGGCTCGGCGCAGGTCATCTCCAACGCCGGCCGGTTGGCAGCGGCCCGATCGAACAAGGATTTGCGGGACAACGGCTGGTTCGTGTTCTTCGCGCCGCGAGACAATCCGGAAATCGCCGGCGTCGTGCTTCCTCGAGCACGGTATTCACGGCCCGAACGCCGCGCAGGTCGCGCACCACATTCTGGACACGTTTTTCGCGAAGAAGGACGGCAGGCCGCTGCCGCCCGTCCCGACGCACGAGCAGATGCGGCTCGATTACAAGGACCCGTACGCTCGGAAGGGCGACAACCCCGGCGGAGGTCAGGAATAATCCCCTGCACGCAACGTGTTTGAACGACGACTGTATTTCCACATCGACTGGGCGCTGCTGGCGGCGATTCTCGCGCTGTGCGGAATCGGCGTCGCGATGATCTACAGCACGACCGCCGATCCCACCAGGGCCTCGTCGCACCTGTGGGTCACCCAGCTGTACGCGATCGGGCTGGGGCTCATCGCGATGGTCGTCACGCTGACCCTCGACTACCGCACGTTCACGGACAAGTCTCACTTCATCTACATCGGCCTGCTCGCCGTGCTGCTGTACGTGCTGTTCCTCGGCACGACGCAGATGGGCGCGCGCCGCTGGATTGCCCTTCGGGTCGTTCAACCTGCAGCCCTCCGAATTCGCCAAGGTCGGCGTCGCGCTCGTGCTCGCCAAGTTCTTCGGCGAGAAGGGCGGCGAGCCGCAGTGGAGCGACCTCGCGATCGGGGGCGTGCTCACTCTCCTTCCGCTCGCGCTCATCGCGAAGGAACCGGATCTCGGCACGGCGGTCACGCTGGTGCCGATCTTCATCGCCATCGCGTACCTGGCCGGCATGCGCCTGCGCATCCTCGGCGTCATTTTTCTGGCGATCCTCCTCGCGGCGCCGCCCGCCTGGATGTTCGCGCTCAAGCCGTATCAGAAGTCGCGTATCTCCACCTTTCTCGATCCGTCGCAGGATGCGAAGGGCGCCGGTTACCAGCAGATTCAGGCGCGCATCACGGTCGGATCGGGCGGACTGACAGGTAAAGGGTTCAAGCAGGGGACGCAGGGCCAGTTGCGGTTTCTCCCCGTGGCCCACAACGATTTCATCTTCTCGGTGCTTGCCGAGGAACAGGGATTCGCCGGCGTGCTGGTGGCGCTCGGCCTTTATTTGTTCGTGATTCTGCGTGCGCTCGAGTCGGCCCGCCTCGCCAAGGACCAACTCGGCTCGTATCTCGTGCTCGGCGTGCTCGCCAGCTTCACCTTCCAGGTGATCTACAACGTCACCATGTCGGCCGGACTGGCGCCCGTCAAAGGGTTAACACTGCCGCTCATGAGCTACGGCGGGTCGTCGATGATAGCGACCCTCGCGGGCTTCGGGCTCGTGCTCAACGTACGCATGCGCAGATTCACGAATTGAGGATCGACACATGATGCCGATCCTCAGGAGTTTCGCGCATGACCAAGGAGATGATCATCTCCTCGAATGTCCACGAGACCATCGTGGCCATTCTCGAAGACGACCTGGTGGCCGAGATTTTCGTCGAACGGGAAAACCAGCGCGGGGTCGTCGGTAACGTCTACAAGGGCAGGGTCAACAAGGTCCTGCCCGGCATGCAGTCGTCGTTCATCGACGTCGGCCTCGAACGCGACGGGTTCCTCTACGTCGCGGACGTGATCGACACGATGGAAGAGTTCGACAAGCTCGAGTCGGGCGACGAGGACGGCGGCGGCCGCGGGGCGCCGCGCCCCGAGAGCCAGCCGCAGGCCAAGATCGAGGACCTGCTCCGCGAGGGACAGGAAATCATCGTCCAGGTCGTCAAGGAGCCCCTGGGCACCAAGGGCGCCCGCCTCACGTCCCACGTCACCATGCCGGGGCGCTTCCTGGTGTTCATGCCGACGGTCGACCACGTCGGCGTCTCCCGCAAGATCGACTCGCGCGAGGAGCGCAGCCGGCTGCGCGGCATCGTCCGCGAGTTCCGCGAAGCGCACGGGTTCACGGGCGGCGTCATCATCCGCACCGCCGCGTCGGGCCGGCCCAAGGAGGACATCCTCAGCGACCTCGAAGCCTTCCACAAGATCTGGACCGAGATCCGCCAGAAGATGGAGTCGTCCCGCGCCCCGGCGGTCCTGTACCGGGAGCCGAGCATCGTCGGACGGCTGCTCCGCGACCTGCTGAACGACGACTACCAGGCGATCCGGATCGACAACGCGCAGGAACACGGGCGCGTAATGGATCTGATCGAGCACATCCTGCCGAACCTGGCGCCGAAGGTGAAGCTCTACTCGAAGCCGTTTCCGATCTTCGAGGAGTACGGCGTCCAGGGCGAGATCGACAAGGCGCTCAAGAGCAAGGTCTGGCTGAAGTCGGGCGGATCGATCGTCATCAACCAGACCGAAGCGCTGGTCGCCATCGACGTGAACACGGGCCGCTTCGTCGGCAAGAAGACGAGCGGACGGCTCGAGGACACAATCGTCAAGACGAATCTCGAGGCCGTCAAGGAGATCGTCCGTCAGATCCGGCTGCGCGACCTCGGCGGCATCATCGTGCTCGACCTCATCGACATGGAGGACAAGAAGAACCGCCAGAAGGTGTACCAGGCGGTCGAGCAGGAGCTGCGAAAGGATCGGTCGCCGTCAAAGGCGCTGCAGGTGTCGGATTTCGGGCTGGTGATCATCACGCGCAAGCGCGTGAAACAGAGCCTCGAGCGCGTCCTCACCGAACCGTGTCCGTACTGCGTCGGGCACCGGTGTCATCAAGTCGAGCTCGACGATCTGCTACGAGATCCTGACGGAAGTGAAGAAGGTCGGGCCCGACCTGAACGGGCACCGGGTCCTGCTGCGCGTGAACCCCGATATCGCGCGAGCGCTGCGGGAGGAAGAGAGCGCGGTGCTCCGCGATCTGAAACAGTCGCTGGGCACGCGACGTGACCGTGAAAGCCGACCACCAGCTCCATCACGAGCAGTTCGACGTGATGGCGGTCTGACTGCGAAAGGCAGAGAGGCAGAGGGCAAAGGCTGGAGGGCCAACGGGTCTATTGCCCTGTGCCCTCTGCCTCTTTGCCCTAGCCTCTATTCGATTCTACGCCGTCGGCAGGTGCAGCAGGTAGTGGTTGCCGCCCTTCCGGATCCAGACGCGCACGAAGTCGCCGCCCTTGAGGAGCTCGACTTTCGACGCGTTTGCTGCGGGTGGCGTGTCCTTCTGCACCTGGGCAGATTTCCGACTGCGGGATAATCGTGACGACCTCGCGGCCCTTCACCTGCCCGCCCTGCGTGAACTCCACCCAGCGCTCGAGGCCCTCGGATTGGCCCTTCGCCGGCGGGTTTGCCGCCTGAGGGGTCAGGCGCACCTGGTAGGTGCCGGCCGCCAGCGCCTTGCCGTCGGCCTTGACGCCCTTCGCGAAGTGCACGGACCCGAGTGCCACTTCTCCGGCCGGTGCGGGCGGAGAGGGGGCGGTGGCCGGCTGCACCTTCGGAGCGGTGTGGCCATCGCTGGCCGGCTTGGCCTTGGATGTCTGAGCGGCTGCGGCCGCGGCGCTCGCTACGATCAGCACTCCCACCATCAGCACGTGCTTCATCGTCGCCTCCAGGCTGAACATCAAAGCCTGCCGGTATTATACCGCCTCACGCCGCCTTCGGCCGCTGGCGGCGCCAGTTGACGCGGTTGAGATCCCGCACGCGGCCTCCGGCGACCGTTACGCCTTCGGCCATGAGCAGCGCCCGTTTCATCATCTCGCGGCCGCCGTAGCCGCCGAGTTTCCCTCCCGCCGCGATGACGCGATGGCACGGCACGTCCGGCCTTGCACACGTCCGCATGATATTGCCCACGGCGCGGGCAGCGCGTGGCCGGCCGGCCATTGCGGCGACCTCGCCGTAAGTGGCGACGCGCCCCGGTGGGATTCGCCTGACCACAGACAGCACGCGCGACGGCGAATGATGCCGCCGGCGTCTTAAGCGGCGCTCGCGCGGGTCACGGGGTCACATCGAGGGCGAGGGGATCGAGTTCGAAGGCCGCCGGATCGAGCGGCGCAACGACCTGCGACGGGCCGATCCTCGCCCGCCACGATTTCCCACAGATTGATTTCGTACGGCAGGTCGATCCGGGCGCCGGCGCGGTTGAACAGCACCCTGACCTGCGGCCGGTAGGGGTCCGGCGCGTGGATCGACCGCACGACGGCCACCTCACCCGTGTTGAGGCGAACAAGGTTGCCAATCGGGTAGATGCCGATCAGCTGCACGAACCGCCGGACGAGATGCTGATCGAACTGCTTGCCGTCGTTGCGTTTCAGCACTTCGAGGATGCGATCGGTGGGAAACGCCTGCTGATAGGCGCGCTGCGATCGCATGGCGTCGTAGACGTCGGCGATGCCGCAGAGCATCGTGCCCGCGTTGAGCGTGGGGCGCTTGGCGCCGTCGGGGTAGCCGGTCCCGTCGAGCCTCAGGTGGTGCTCGAAGGCGACGACCGGCGCCAGCGTCGGGATGTCCGGCGTGCTCCGGAGCATCTCGGCCCCGTCGACCGTGTGCCGCTTCATGATCGCGAACTCGTCCGGCGTCAGCTTGTCGGGCTTGTTCAGGATCTCGAGCGGTGTTCGCACCTTCCCGATGTCGTGCATCAGCGCGGCGAGGCCGAACTCGCGCAGCAGCGCGCCCGTCGATGCCGAGCCCTCGCGCCTGGCCCATGGTCAGGATCGAGACGTTGACCATGTGCGTGAAGGTGTAGTTGTCGTAGTTCTTGAGCGTGGTGAGCGCGAGCAGCGCCGATCGGTTCTGGGCGACGGCCTGGGCGAGGCCGTCGATCATCGTCTTGGCGATGGTGGCGTCGGGCTTGCCCTCGCTCTGGGCGCTGTTCCAGACGTCGGTCGCGACGGTGACGGCCTCGTTGTACATCCGCTTGATCGTCGCGATGTCGGCCAGCTCGCCGGCGGTCCGCTCGTCCACCATCACCCGGCCGACGCGGATGTGCGGCAAGCCGGCAAACGCCGTCTCCGGCTGGCCGCCGGCGTCCTGATGCTCGAGCGCCGTCGTCGCTTCCACGAAGCGGCCGAGCTCGTCGAGCGTGACGCCGCGCTCGATCGTGATGCGCTCGAGACCGTTCTGGCGCAGCCGGTGGATGAGCGGGCCCATCGCTTCCACCTTGGCGATCGGCGTGTCGTCCACGATTACTTCGTCGCCGATCAGGCCGATGACGACGCGCGGCGACAGGGTGTGCAGCAGCTGAATCGCGGCCGAGAACGATCCGAGATTGCGGGTGATGATCGGATGGCCCTTGGAATACAGCTGCGCCGAGCGCAGCGTGGCGGCGAAGCTGCGCAGCAGTTCGTCGGCGAGCTGGACCCGCGGCGCCGTCACGTCGTTCTCCCGCCGGCGCGACCGCGGTTCTCGAGAAACGGGCGTGCAACGGCACGGATGCGCCGCGACCCGTCGGCGGCGGTCTCGAGCGCGTTGAACGCTTCGGGCGTGCCGATCCGTGCCAGCGCGGCGGCCGACGCGGCACGAAGCGCCGCCGTGCGCCGGGGCGCCCACCATTCGCCCTTGCCGAGCGCTTCGATGAGCGGCGCGATGCCCTCGGGGTCGCGCAGCGCGCCCAGCGATTCGATGGCGCGCAGGTAGATGGCGGTGAGGCGGCGGTGATCGATGTGGCGGACGATGTAGGCGAAGAGGGGCGTCGCGCGTTCGTCGCGCTGCATGCTGATGGCGAGCATGATCGCGTCGCGCGACCGCTCGGTGCCGGTGGCCAGCGCCTCCTCGAGCACCCGGTACGCCTTCTCCGTGCCGATGTTGAGGATGGCGCGCACGGCCTCGCGCTGAATCATCGAGTCGCTGTCGTTCAGCAGATCCGTCAGGTCCGGCAGCGAGTCCACGCCGCCGAACTGGCGCATGAGATGGATGGCCGTCCGCCGGACCGCCGGGTTCGGTGACGTCTTCAGCCGTTCGATCGTCCGCCGTCCGGCGGGCCCGAACGCGATCAGGATCGCCGTCAGCCGCTCCCGCGTCCCGCCCGCGCTCCTCGACCGACAGCGCCTCGGCGAGCGGGCGCACCAGCACCTCGCCGAGCGACACGCACATCGTCTTGACCCGCTCGAACGACGGCTCGTCGATCGACAGCAGGTGCGTCACGATGTTCCGCATCATCGAGCCCGCCACGAGCATGTCGATCGCGATCAGCGCGTGCTGCCGCCGTTCTTTCGACGACGCCGTCCGCTGCGGCGCCGGTGATCACGGCCGTGAGCTCGATGGCGGAGTCGAAGTCGCCGACGAGCAGCAGGTCCTCGAGATTGTGGACGACCGGCGCCATCAGCGTGCCCCAGCGCTGCGTCGTCCTGCTCGAGCCGCAGCAGATCGAGCAGCAGGTGCAGATCGAGCGACCGCAGCGCGCTGGCGGCGACGCTGTCCACCCAGACCGCCAGGCGCTCGGGAGGGTCGTCGCTGGCCTGCTCGACGTCTACGGCCTTCGTGCGCGCGCCCGACAGCTCGCGCGCGTAATCCTCGGATACGAACGTGGCGTCGGAGTAGGAGGTCAACAGCTTTTCCGCCACGTGGTTCCACACCGTCTCGAAGCCCTTCGGTCTGGCCGAACGGCGATGCCGCGGCATCGGCGTGGGCGAGGTTGAGCAGGCGGTGGCGGTCGTCCGGGTTTCTGACCAGCGTCTGGAAGGCCTCGACCAGGCGATCGGTGGGCGTGCCGTTGCTCGCGATCACGTTCTTCGAGACGAAATGGGCGATCGTCCGGTCGGTCATGCGGCTGACGATGGCGTCCATGACCCGCGCCTCGTCGGCGCTGCCGGCATCGTCGGACAGGAGGCCGACGAGCAGGTCGGGCGAGAGCTCGCCGACCGCCGCGGCCATGTTGCGCAGCATCGGTTCGACCCGCTCCGCGTCTTTCTTCGAGACGGTCGAGACGACGCCCCGGATCATCCGCATGACCGAGGCCGCCTTGGCGGCCACGCCGCCTTCCGTGCGGTCCTCGACCGTCGCCATCAGCTCGATGACCTTGGCGGGATCGGCGGCGATGCCGAGCAACTCCGCGATCGCGCTTTCGTCGAGCGCCATCGCCCCGCCCGACACGCAGTGGGCGACGATCGTTTCCCAGCTGGCCGACTTGCCGCCGCTGCGCTCGCGCAGGACTTCCGCGTAATCGATTTCCTGGAGCTCGATGCCGCGGCCTCCCGCCGCAGCCCACAGCAGCGCGACGCCGCCATCGGCCCGGACCGAGGCCGGAGTCCGCCCGAGGAGCATCAGGAAGCTGCGCCACGTCTCGCGATCACCGCCGGGTGCGATCGTGATTTCGCCCACCAGATGATCGTGGAGGAGCGTGGCCAGTTCCCCGAGCGACTGATCCGCGCGGCCCGGCGCGCAGCCGTCCTGCAGCAGGCCGTCCGGGCAGCACGGTGAGGCGGAGCGGTTGCGGCAGCGTGCGTTCGGACGTGGTATCGACGATGCGGCCGAGCGTCGCGGCGATGGCGGGATGCGCGGCGCGGATAGAGTAGCACGGCCCGCGCGGCCGCCTTGCACGCGCGCGCAAACTCAATGAGACGTATCGAGTCTTCCGGGCCGAGCGGCGGGGGCGCCGCCGTGACGTCCGAGGCCATGTCGGTTCTCGCAGTATACTCGCGCGAATGCGCGCGGTTGACATCATCGCGAGGAAACGGGACGGCGCGGTGCTCTCGCGGGAGGAAATTCGGGCGTTCGTGGCGGGCGCGACGGACGGCTCGTGGCAGGACTACCAGTCGACCGCGCTCCTGATGGCGATCGTCCTGCGGGGAATGACCGAACGAGGAGACTGCCTGGCTCACCGACGCGATGGTTCATTCGGGCATCCGCGTGGATCTGTCGGACATCCCGGGGCCGAAGGTCGACAAGCACAGCACCGGAGGCGTCGGCGACAAGACGTCGCTCATTCTGGCGCCGCTCGCGGCGGCGTGCGGGCTCAAGGTGCCCATGATGTCGGGGCGCGGCCTCGGTCACACAGGCGGCACGCTCGACAAGCTCGAAGCGATTCCAGGCTTCCGGGTCGACCTGACCCTCGACGAAATGCGGGCGGCCCTCGTCCGGGTGGGGTGCGCGATGATCGGGCAGACGTCGCAGATCGCGCCGGCCGACAAGAGGCTGTACGCGCTGCGCGACGTGTCGGCCACCGTCGAAAGCATCCCGCTCATCAGCGCGTCGATCATGAGCAAGAAGATCGCCGAGGGGATCGACGCGCTCGTGCTCGACGTGAAGACGGGCAGCGGCGCGTTCATGAAGACCGAAGCCGACTCGCGGCGGCTCGCCGAGTCGCTCGTGTCGATCGGCAACGCCTCCGGCGTCAGGACCGAGGCGATCATCACGGCGATGGACATGCCGCTCGGCCGCGCGGTCGGCAACGCGCTCGAAGTCATCGAGTGTCTCGACGTGCTGAAAGGCCGCGGCCCCGCCGATCTAGTGGAAGTGTCCGTGGAACTGACGGTTCGGATGCTGATCGTCGGCGGCGTCGTGTCGGACCGTGCTGACGCGGATCGGCGTGTGCGCGCCGCGATCGCGTCGGGCGCCGGCCTGGAACGGTTCCGGCAGATCATCGAGAACCAGGGCGGCGATCCGAAGGTCGTGGACGACTACGGCCGGCTGCCCTCCGCGCCTCACCGGCACCTCGTGACGGCGCCGCGACGGAGGCGTGATCGCGGGACTCGACGCCGAGCGGGTCGGCCGGGCGTCGGTGGCGCTCGGAGCCGGACGGGACCGGGCGGCGGACGGCGTCGATCCGGCCGTCGGCATCATGGTGCTCGCCAGCGCCGGGCGACACGCGTCGCCGCGGGCGACCCGGTGCTCGAACTCCACTATCGGGATCGTTCGCGGCTCGAGGCCGCGCTGCCGCTGGCGGAGGCGGCCATCACGATTGGCGACGCGGCACCGGCGATCCGGCCGCTCATTCTCGGTGAGGTGCGCGGAGTGACAACATGACGCTTGGACCGCTGCAGCCGCTGCTGGGCGCGGTCGTGATCCTGACCATTGCGTATGCCTGCTCGACGAACCGGCGCGCGATTCGCTGGCCCACGGTCGCCTGGGGGCTCGGGCTGCAGATCGTCTTCGCGGTAATCGTGCTGAAGACCGGCCTCGGCCAGACGCGTCTTCACGACTCTCGGGGCCTACATCACGCGGCTGCTGGGGTTCGCCGGCGTCGGCAGCGCGTTCGTCTTCGGCGCGCTCGGGCGACAGCGCGTTGTGGGGGCGTGTGATGACGTCGGCGCTCGGCCCCGAGGGGGCGCAGTCGGCGAGCATCTTCGCCTTCCAGGTCCTGCCGACGATCATCTTCATCGCCGCGCTGTTTGCCATCCTCTACTACTTCGGCGTCATGCAGCTCGTCGTGCGCGTGTTCGCGGTCGTCGATGCACCGCGTGATGAGAGCGAGCGGCGCCGAGTCGCTCAACGTCGCCGCGAGCATTTTCATGGGGCAGACGGAAGCACCGCTCACCATCCGGCCGTACCTGCCTGAGATGACGCAGTCCGAGTTGATGACGGTGATGACCTCGGGCATGGCCCACATCTCGGGCGGCATCATGGCCGCCTACGTCCTGTTCGGCGTCGAGGCCAAGCACCTGCTCACAGCCGTCATCATGACCGCGCCCGGCACGATCATGATGGCCAAGATGTTCGTGCCGGAAACCGAGGTCCCGAAGACGATGGGGTCGGTCCGGCTGCAGGTGGAGCAGACCGACGTCAACGTGATCGACGCCGCCGGCCGGGGCACGGCCGAAGGTCTGCACCTGGCGCTGAATGTCGGCGCCATGCTCATCTCCTTTCTCGCGCTCATCGCCCTCGTCAACGCGATCCTGGGCGTCGCACACCTCAGCCTCCAGCAGATTTTCGGATGGGTGTTCGCGCCCGTGGCCTGGAGCATGGGCGTGCCCTGGCGCGACGCGCCGACGATCGGTAATCTCCTCGGCACGCGCATGGCGCTCAACGAGTTCGTTGCCTACTCGCAGCTTGGCCCGCTCAAGGCGACGCTCGATCCGAAATCGTTCACGATCGCGACGTTCGCGCTCTGCGGATTCGCCAACTTCAGTTCGATCGGCATGCAGATCGGCGGCATCGGCGGGCTCGCCCCGAACCGCCGGCACGATCTGGCGCGCCTCGGCCTGCGCGCGATGCTCGCGGGCACGCTGGCCAACTTCATGACCGCCACGATCGCCGGATTCCTGCTCTAAATGCCGTACTACGACGCCGTCCATGCCGCCGCTGAAGTCGTTCGGGCGCGCGCCGGCGAGGCGCCGTCGATCGCGATCGTGCTCGGATCCGGGCTCGGCGACTTTGCGAGCTCGCTGGGGAACCCGGTCTCGCTTCCCTATCACGAGCTGCCGAACTGGCCGGTGTCGAATGTCCCGGGTCACGAGGGGCGTCTGGTCGTGGGCACGAGCCGGGGCACCCGGATCGCGGCGCTTGCGGGACGCTGTCACCTCTACGAGGGCCACGACGCGCGGACCGTGACCTTCGCGGTTCGGGCCCTGGGCGTCCTCGGCGTCAGGACCCTGATTCTGACCAACGCCGCTGGCGGGGTGAACACCGGCTTCGCGCAGGGCGCGCTGATGGCGATCGACGACCACATCAACCTGACCGGCCACAATCCGTTGGTGGGCGCGAACGACGACAGGTTCGGCGCGCGCTTCCCGGATATGTCAGAGGTGTACTCCAGGCGACTCCGGGCGCTGGCGGACGAGTCATCAGCAGCCATCGGGCTGCGGCTGGCGCACGGCGTCTACGCGGCGCTGCTCGGCCCCAGTTACGAAACGCCCGCGGAGATCCGATATCTACGGGCAATAGGGGCGGACGCGGTCGGCATGTCGACGGTGCTCGAGGCCATCGCGGCCCGGCACATGGGACTCGAGGTCCTCGGACTGTCGTGCATCACGAACATGGCGGCGGGCGTGCTGCCTCAGCCGCTGGACCACTCCGAGGTGATGGAGACGGCGCAACGGGTGCGCGGGCAGTTCGTCGCGCTACTGGAGGGCATCATTGACCGCCTCGCATGAAGGACGTCTCTCGGTGGCCATGGTGGACGTCAACGACGGCCACGAGGCGGACTTCCTCGCCATCGCCCGCGAGTTCTCGACCGTGCTCGCCCGCAAGGAGTACGGGCGCGCCGACATCGTCCGCGACGAGGCATCGCCCATGCGGTTCTACGCGGTTCGCCACTGGGCGAGTGCCGCGGCGGCCGAACTGTGCCACGGCGATCTCGAAGTGCAGGTGCTGACGGCGAGGCTCTTCAAGATCGCGCGCGTGACGCATGTCGTGAACGGCGTCCAGCGTCACAATCCGATGCGGCTGCTGACCGACTCCAGCCGCATGGCGCAGGAACCCGACCGGCGGACCGGCTTCGATCGCCGCCGCGAGAACGCGGGCCGGGCGGACGGCGAGAGGCGGCAGTCCGGCCCCGATAGGCGGCTGGGCCCCCGCCGGCTTCGCGACCGGCCGGGGCAGATCGATCTCGTGGCCGCTGCGCGCCGCGCCCGCGAGCACGCCGACGCCGCGTTCTCGCACTTCAAGGTGGGCGCAGCGCTCGAAGCGGCGGACGGCACGGTCGTCAGCGGCTGCAACATCGAAAACGCCACGTACGGCCTGACCATGTGCGCCGAGCGCGTCGCGATGTTCAAGGCACTGTCCGAAGGGCATCGCGCGTTCACGCGCATCGCCATCGTCGCCGACACCGACTCGCCGACGCCGCCCTGCGGCGCCTGCCGACAGATGCTCTGGGAGTTCGGCGGCAACCTGCAGGTCGTGCTCGCGAACATGACCGACGAAAAAGGCACGCTCGAGCTGAAGGATCTTCTGCCGCTGCCGTTCGACGCGAGGTTGCTCTAAAGAGGTTCAAGGTTCAACGTTCACGGTTCAAGGTTCCCCGAACCCTGAACGATGAACCCTGAACCCTGAACCCTGAACCGTGAACCAGTACAATCGCACCATGTTGCCAACGATTGCCCGGGAAGCTGACGCGGTCGTGATGATCGACCAGCGCAAGCTGCCTGCTGCTGAGATCTACGTTCGCTGTACGACGGCCAAGGAAGTCGCCCGCGCCATCAAGACGATGGTCATTCGCGGCGCGCCGGCGATCGGCGTGGCAGCGGCCATGGGCATCGCCCTGGGCATGCGGAAGAGCACGACGACAGGCACCCAGAAGTTCGCGGCCGAGTTCTACAAGGTCTGCGAGCTGATGGCGGCGACGCGTCCGACGGCGGTGAACCTGTTCTGGGCGATCGATCGGATGAAGCGGGTGTTTGCAGCGGCCGCCGGGGCAGGCCAGTCGGTCGAGCAGATCAAGGATCGGCTCGACCAGGAAGCGGAGGCGATTCACGACGAAGACGTCGCGAGCTGCCGGGCCATCGGCGCGTTCGGCGCCGCCGTCGTGCCGGCCGAAGCCCGCATTCTGACGCACTGCAACGCCGGCGCCCTGGCGACAGCCGGGTACGGCACGGCGCTCGGCGTGATACGCGGGGCCGTCGAAGCCGGCAGGCAGGTGACGGTGTTCGCCGACGAGACACGTCCCTTTCTCCAGGGCGCGCGCCTCACGGCGTGGGAGCTCGTGCGCGACGGCATCCACACCACCGTCATCGCCGACAACATGGCGGGGTCGCTGATGCGGCAGGGCAGGGTCGATCTCGTCGTCGTCGGCGCGGACCGCATCGCTGCCAACGGCGACACCGCCAACAAGATCGGCACGTACAGCGTCGCCGTCCTCGCGCGCGAGCACCGCATTCCGTTCTATGTGGCCGCGCCGCTGTCGACCATCGATCTGTCGACGCCTGACGGCCAGCACATTCCGATCGAAGAGCGCAGCGCGCGCGAAGTGACGCACGCCGGCGGCGCGCAGCTCGTGCCCGACGGCGCGCACGTGTGGAACCCGGCGTTCGACGTCACCCCGAGCGCGCTGATCGCCGGCATCATCACCGAGCGCGGCATCTTCAGGCCGCCCTACACAGAATCGCTTGCGCGAGCCTTCGAGGTCGAGGCTGCGGGCGTGTGACGGATGCGAATCCTCGGCATCGAGACCTCCTGCGACGAAACGTCGGCCGCCGTCGTTGAAGAAACGGGCGATCCGGCACGTCCCTGGGCGATCCGCTCGAACGTCGTCGCCTCCCAGATCGCGATCCACCGGGACTGGGGCGGCGTGGTCCCCGAACTGGCGTCGCGGCAGCACATCCGCGACATCTGCGGCGTCGTCGAGCGCGCGCTGTCCGACGCGTCCTCGACGTGGAGCGATCTCGGCGCCATCGCCGTCACGCAGGGGCCGGGGCTGGTCGGATCGCTGCTCGTGGGCGTCTCGTTTGCGAAGGCCGCCGCCGCCGCGGCCGGCCTGCCGCCTGATTGCCGCCCATCACCTCGCCGGCCACATCGAATCGCTCGTGCTCCAGAACGGCGAGCTGCCGCTGCCGGCCATCGTCCTTGTCGTGTCGGGCGGGCATACGAGCCTGTACCTCGTCGAGACGCCCGGCCGCTACGAGCTGCTGAGCCGCACGCGAGACGACGCCGCCGGCGAAGCCTACGACAAGGTCGCGAAGCTTCTGGGCCTCGGTTATCCGGGCGGACCGATCGTCGATCGGCTGGCGCGCACCGGAAACGACCGCGCCGTCCGCCTGCCCGGTACGCGGCTCACGCACGCCGACCGCAACGCGCCCCACCTCAAAGGCGATCTCGACTTCAGCTTCAGCGGCCTCAAGACGGCCGTGCTGCGACTCGTCCGCGAGCGGCAGGAACACGGAGCGCTGGCGGAACAGGAGATCGCCGACATCTGCGCCAGCTTTCAGCGCGTCATCGTGACGACGCTGGTGGATCGGGCGTTCGAGGCTGCGAGCCGGCACGGGGCGAAGGGCATCGGCGTCGCGGGCGGCGTGTCCGCCAACAGCCGGCTGCGGGCCGAGCTCACGTTTCACGGCGAACAGCGCGAAATGCCGACGTTTCTCCCCAGCCTTGCGCTGTCGACCGACAATGCGGCGATGATCGCGGCAGCCGGGCTGCGCCGCATGGCGGCCGGATTGTTCGCTCCGGACGACCTCAACGCCGATCCGGCGCTGGCGCTATGAAAGTCCACACCGACTACCTGTGGTTCAACACGAAGCAGCGCCGCGAATTCGTCCGCATCACCGACGATGTGGCGGCCATCGTGAAAGCCAGCGGTGTCAGGGAAGGCACGGTGCTCGTCTCGGCGATGCACATCACCGCGGGAGTGTTCGTGAACGACTGGGAAGATGGCCTGCTGCACGACTTCGAGGCGTGGCTCGAGAAGCTGGCGCCCGCTGATCCGGGCTATCGCCACCATCAGACCGGCGAGGACAACGCGGACGCGCACCTGAAGAGAACGATCATGGGACACCAGGTCGTGCTGCCGATCACGGCCGGTGTGCTCGATCTGGGCCCCTGGGAACAGCTGTTCTACGCGGAGTTCGACGGCCGGCGCAAGAAACGCGTCGTCGTGAAGGTGATGGGACTCTGATGCGGCGGCAGGTCGCGGTCGCGGCGCTCGTGCTGGGTGCGATAGCGGCGCGGATCGTCGCGTCGCAGGAGCAGGCGCAGTACCTCGTCGAGCTGGACGTCGTCGTCCTCGACGACGATAACCGCCCGGTGCCCGGCCTGAAGCAGGAGGACTTTCAGGTCAAAGAGGATGGTCACTCCGTCGAACTGAAGACCTTCGACGCCGTCGCCGACGTCCCGGGCGGACGGCCTCCCCAGCGATCGATCGTGCTGCTGCTCGACGACAGCGGTGTCGGCCCTGGCAACACGCTGCCGATTCAGACGATCGCGCGGATGTTCGTCTCGCGCATGGCCGCGCCGGACGAGTTCAGCGTCGTGCGCCTGAACAACCGCCGCGACGAGGCGTTCGGCGATCGCCTGGAAGCGTTGCTCAGGATCTCCGAATACCGATCGGACGCGCTGCCGTTCTTCGGCCGCGAGACGATCGAGAACGCTCTGCGCGGCGTCGCCAAGGTCTCGCGGACGCTCGAGCCCATCGAGCATCGCCGCAAGGCGCTCGTGTGCATCGGGGTCGCGTCCATCTGCAGCGTCGTCGAGCCGTCGACCGGGCGGGGCAGCCTCATCTGGAGGTACTGGGTGGACGCGATCGGTGCCGCGGCGCGCGCGAACGCCAGCGTTTACTCGCTGATGCCGAACGGCCTGTCCAATCGCGGCGAGCTCTCACGGGATTCCATCTCCGAGATCACGGGCGGTGAGGCGTTCAGGAATACGAACGACATCGGGCGGGTGATCGACATCGTGCGCCGCGACACGGGCACGTACTACCTGCTGGGCTACTGGCCGGCCCCGTCAGCGTCTGCGTCGGCGTCTTCCAAGGAAACGCATGCGATCGACGTCAAGGTCAACAAGCGCGGGCTGCACCTGCGGGCCCGGCGGCTGCGCGGCGTGCAGTCGTCGTGAGGTCGTACCCGCAGCGGCCGATCGTTGGTGTCGGGGCAGTCGTCATCGACGCGGGTCGGGTACTCCTCATCAGGCGCGCGCACGAGCCGCTCAAGGGGCAGTGGAGCCTGCCGGGCGGAGGCGTGGAGCTCGGCGAGACGCTCGAGCAGGCGATCGCGCGCGAAGTCCGCGAGGAAACCGGCCTCGACGTGCACGTAGGCCCGATCGTCGAAGTGCTCGACCGGATCATGCGCGACGCGGACGGCCGCGTGGAACATCACTTCGTGCTGGTGGACTTCGTCTGCCGGCCGCTGGGCGGCATCCTGTGCGGCGCGTCCGATGCCGATGCGGCGGAATGGGTGCCGCTCGATGGCCTGGCGCGCTACGCCGTGGCCGACGTGACCGCGGCCGTGATTCGCAAGGGGGTTCTTCGCGGTTTCGATGCCGGCGATCGGCCCGTCGTCTGGTGACGCGTCAGTCCCGGGCGCGCGGGCGCCACGCGAAATAGACCGGCACGCCGAGCAGCACGATGACCAGCCCCGGCCACGTCGTGGACGTCCGGTAGACGAAGAGCATCAGCAGGATCGTCGCGGCTCCGACGATGTACAGCGCCGGCACGACCGGGTAGCCGAACGCCCGGTATGGCCGCTCGGCGTCCGGCCGCGTTCGTCGCAGGCGAAAGACGCCGGCGATTGTCAGGATGTAGAAAATCAGCGCGGCGGAGATCACGTAGTCCAGCAGGTTGCTGTAGAGATTGCCGTACGTCCGGGACGCTGCGTCGTAGGTTCGCGGCAGGACGAGGATAGCCGCCCAGACGCCCTGCAGCACCAGCGCCCAGGCCGGCACCCGCGCGCGATTCAGTCGGCCGGCAGCCGTGAAGAACAGGCCGTCGCGCGCCATCGCGTAGTACGCGCGGGCGCCGGCGAGGATCAGCCCGTTGTTGCACCCGAAGGTCGAAATCATGATCCCGATGGCCATGATGATGGCGCCGGCCCCGGGAAAGACCGCCTCGAGCGTCGCCGTCGCCACGCGGTCCGACGGCGCGTGCTGCACGGCGGCAAACGGCAGCGTGACGAGATACGCGATGTTCGCGAGCAGGTACAGGCCGATGACGATCGAGGTCCCAAGGGCGAGCGACAGCGGCACGTTCCGCCGCGGCTCCCGCACTTCGCCCGCCGTGAACGTGATGTTGTTCCACGCGTCAGCCGAGAAGAGCGATCCGGTCTGCGAAACGCAGATCGCGACGAACAACCCGAAGGTGGTGGCCGCCGAGACACCCGGCGTGATGTCGGAGAATCCCCGCCGCGTCCAGAACTGGCCGAAGTTGTCGGCCACCGCGTCGTGGTTCCAGCCGAGGATCAGGCCGACGGCCACCAGCCCGACCACCGCGCCGGTTTTTGTGGTGGTGAAAACGTTCTGGACGATGCGGCCGTATTCGAGGCCGCGCGTGTTCGTCCACGTCAGCAGGCCGATGAGCAGGACGCCGACGAGCTGCGCCGTCGAGAGCGAGAGCGCGTAGCCGGCGCTGAGGTGCACGGGCGCCACCAGATAGTGATCCTCGGCGATCCACGGCCACAGCACGCCGGAGTAGCGCGCAAACCCGACGGCGACGGCCGCGATCGTGCCGGTCTGGATGACCAGGAACAGCGTCCATCCGTACAGGAATCCCCACAGCGGCGAAAAGGCCTCGCGCAGGTAGACGTACTGGCCGCCGGCGCGCGGCATCATCGCGGCCAGTTCGCCGTAGGACAGCGCGCCGACCACCGTCAGCACGCCGGCCACGACCCACGCGGCAAGCAGCCATCCCGGTGCGCCGACGTTCCGTGCCATGTCGGCGGACACGATGAAGATGCCGGACCCGACCATCGAGCCGACGACGACCATGGTGGCGTCGAAGAGGCCGAGGCCGCGTGTGAATTCGGTATCGAGCTGCATTAAGATGCCTCAGCTTACATGAATCGGGACGAGGCCTGGCAGCTGCTGACGGAGTACACGAAGAGCGACAGCCTGCTGAAGCACGCGATGGCAGTGGAGGCGGCCTTGCGCGGGTACGCGCGGCTGTTCGGGGAGGACGAAGAAGGCTGGGGCGTGGTCGGTCTGCTCCACGACTTCGACTACGAGCGGTGGCCGTCGCTCGACGATCATCCGTTTCGCGGCTGCGAGATCCTGCGGGAGAAGGGCTATCCTGAGTGGGTGACGCGGGCGATCCTGTCGCACGCCGACTACAGCGGCGTTCCGCGCGAGAGCCGCCTGGAAAAAACGCTCTGGGCCTGTGACGAAATGGCCGGCTTCATCACGGCGGCCGCGCTCGTCAGGCCGAGCAAGAGCGTGCTCGACCTCGAGGCGGCTTCGGTGGTGAAGCGGATGAAAGACAAGGCGTTCGCGCGCGCCGTCAAGCGTGAGGACCTGCGCGGCGGCGCGGAGATTCTGGGGCTGCCGCTCGATGAGCACATCGCCAACGTCATCGGCTTCATGCGCGAACGGGCCGACGCGCTCGGTCTGAGGGGATCGCGCTAGTGCGGACCTTTTCCGGGCTTTCGTCCGTATAACACTGACGTATGGCCGATCCCGAGCCGATCGTGACGCTTGCCAACGTGACCGTCACGTACGGGCGCCAGCAGGCGCTCGCCGACGTGACGACCGACGTTTCTGCCGGGCGCGGTCGGGCTGCTCGGCCCCAACGGCGCCGGCAAGAGCACGATGATCAAGGCGCTGCTCGGGTTCGTCGCGCCGAGCCAGGGCCAGATGCACGTCCTCGGCCTCGACGTCGCCAAATCGCCGATCGAGATTCGCGTCCGCATCGGCTACATGCCGGAAAACGACGCGCACATCCCCGGCATGAACGCCGTGTCGTTTGTCGCCTACTGCGGAGAGCTGGCCGGGCTGCCGCGATCGGACTCGATGCAGCGGGCGCACGAGGTGCTGTTCTACGTTGGGCTCGGCGAGGCCCGCTACCGCAACGTCGAGACCTACTCGACCGGCATGAAGCAGCGGATCAAGCTCGCCCAGGCGCTCGTCCACGATCCCGACCTGCTGTTTCTCGACGAGCCCACCAACGGCATGGATCCGAAAGGCCGCGACGAGATGCTCGAGCTCGTCCGCGATCTCGCGCACAACAAGGGCGTCAACCTCATCCTGTCCTCGCACGTGCTGCCGGACGTCGAGTACACCTGCGATTCCGTCGTCGTCATGGACAAGGGGCGCGTCGCGGCCTCGGGACCGATAGCGGCCCTCAAGCAGCCGCGCGGCCGCGTGTACGAACTGCGCGTCAAAACCCCCGTCGATCTCGAAACGTTTTTCGGCCGGCTGCGTGCGGCCGGCCTCGAGTGCCACGCGACCGACGAAGATATCGTGCGCGTCTTCGTGCCCGGCGACGGCGGCGCGCGTCAGCTGTTCGCGCTGGCCGCCGCCGAGGGCGCGCAGGTCCGCCACCTCCGGCCGAGCGTGCCGACGCTCGAGGACGTGTTCGCCCACGCGGTGGGCCAGGACTAAGCACATGCCCATCCACGACCAGGGATACCGGCGCTACCGCGGCGGCAAGGCGGGCGGGCGGGCGTGGCTCGTCATCATGAAGACCGGCATCCGCACGATGCTCGGCGACCGCAAGTTCATCGTGCTGCTGGCCGCCGCGTGGCTGCAGTTCCTGGTGCGGGCGGTCCAGTTCTACATCGCCGCGAATTTTTCCCAGGCCGCCGTCATCGCGCCGAAAGCGGACACCTTCAGGGACTTCTTCGACAAGCAGGACATCTTCGTCTACATCCTCACGGTCACGCTGGGCTCGAGGCTGATTGCGCAGGACCGGCGCGTCAACGCGCTGCAGATCTATCTCGCGAAGCCGCTCACGCGCGCCGAGTACATCTTCGGAAAGCTCGGGATCCTCGCCGTCGTTCCTCCTGTTCATCACGTGGGTGCCGGCCATTCTGCTGCTCGGCGTCCAGGTCGTGTTCGCCGGTAACTTCGAGTTCCTGAAGGCCAACGCGTACCTGTTTCCAGCGATCACTCTGTATGCCGCCATCGAGGTCGCGATGACCTCGACCGCGATGCTGGCGCTGTCGTCGCTCTCCACGAACAGCCGCTTCGTCGGCATCATGTACACGGGCCTGATTTTCTTCAGCCTGGCCTTGTACAACGTGCTGCGGTTCATCACCGGCAGTACCCGCCTTTCCTGGGTGGCGTTCGGCAACAACCTCACCCAGCTGGGCGATGTGATCTTCCGGGTGCCGCTCCACTTCCAGACGCCGTGGCCAGTCTCGCTGCTGATGGTCGTGGTGTTGATCGCGGCGTCGGCTCTCGTGCTCGAGCGCCGGGTCCGCGGTGTGGAGATCGTGGCGTGACGGACGCGGCTGACGTCATTATTGGTGCCGAGCACGTTTCGAAGTGGTACGGCCAGGTCATCGGTCTCAACGACGTCGTGCTGAAGGTGCAGCGGGGCATCACGGGCCTCCTGGGACCGAACGGCGCCGGGAAGTCCACGCTGATGAAGCTCATCACCGGCCAGCTGAAGCCCAGCAAGGGCGTGGTGACAGTGCTCGGCGAGCCGATCTGGCAGAACGCGCCGATCTACAGCCGCATCGGCTTCTGTCCGGAACAGGACGCGTTCTACGAGCGAATGACAGGTCTCGAGTGGGTGACCGCGCTCGTCAGCCTGAACGGGCTCGGCGAGGCGGCGTCGCGCGACATGGCTGTCCGCGCGCTCGAAACCGTCGGATTGAGCGACGTGTCCGGCAAACGGATTGCCGCCTACAGCAAGGGCATGCGCCAGCGCGTGAAGCTGGCGCAGGCCATCGCGCACGATCCCGAGCTGCTCATCCTCGACGAGCCGCTGTCGGGCATGGATCCGCTCGTGCGCCGGAAGATGATCCGCCTGATCAAGGACTGGGGCCGGGCAGGCAAGAGCGTGCTGGTCTCGAGCCACATCCTGCACGAAATCGAATCGATGACGCCGGATATCGTGCTGATCAACCAGGGCCGCATCCTCGCCGAAGGCAACGTGCACCAGATTCGCGACCTGATCGACGAGCACCCGCACACCGTCTATGTGAAGGCCGACGAAACCCGTGAGCTGGCGCGGCGGTTTCTGGCCGACGATCACGTGCTGAGCCTGCGCTTCGAGGAAGGTGCGGTCGTCGTGCAGACGGGCCGGCCCGACGTCTTCTACGCGCAGCTGACGGAACTGGCCGCCTCGGGCGAGCTCGGCGTCATTCACGAGGTGACGTCGCCCGACGACAATCTCCAGGCCGTCTTCCAGTACCTGGTGAAATCGTGAGCGCGCGCCCCACGTTCTTCTCGTCGGCGGCGCGCGTGTTCGACTTCTCGCTCGGGCAGATGCTGTGGTCCCGCCGGTCGGTCTTCCTCGGGCTGCTGGTCGGCGCGCCGATCATCCTCGCTGTTGTCGTTCGCATCTTCGCGCTCGCCGGCTGGCTGCCGATCGTCAACGGCTCGCAGGTCGGCGGTCCCGCGCTGTTCGGCGTCGTGATGTGGCTGCTCTTCGTTCGCTTCGTCGTGCCGGTGCTCGGCGTGTTCTACGGCACCTCGCTGATGGCCGACGAAGTCGACGACAAGACCATCACGTACCTGTTCACGCGCCCCGTGCCCCGCGCGTCCGTCCTGCTGGGCAAGTACCTCGCGTACCTCGCGTGTGTCGTGCTCCTGCTGCTGCCGGCGATCATCATCATCTTTTTTCTCATCGTTCCCGTTGGCGGGAGCATCGGGCAGGCCTTCCCCCAGCTCGCGGCCGACCTCGGAATGGTTGCGGTGGGTGTCGCCGCTTACGGGGCAGTGTTCGCATTTGTCGGCGCCTGGCTCAAGAGGCCCCTCATCGTCGGCCTGGTGTTCGCCTTCGGCTGGGAGCAGACGGTTTTGCTGATTCCCGGATACCTCAAGCGGCTGACTGTGGCTTATTACCTGCAGGCTCTGGTACCGCACGCGATGCCGCAGGACTCGTCGCTGAGCATGTTGCTGGGGATGTTTCAGGATTTGCCGCCGGTCTGGGTCAGCTTGGTGTGCCTCGCCGCCATCATCGCGGCTGCGCTCTGGCTCGGCGGGCGTGCGGTTGAAAATCGGGAGTACGTGCTTGAACAATAGGGATGTATTGCTCGTCTACAGGACCGAGGGGCGTCCATGACTGTTAGAACCCGGTATTTCGTCATTCTTTCGCTGCTCGTTGTCGGCGTCGGCCTCGGCACGGGTTTGACGGCCTATTACCTCGGGTTTCCCACCAGCGCCTTTCTTGTCACCGGCGGTCCCGAGGAGCTCCGTTATCTGCCTTCCAGCTCCGCCGTCGTCGCCTACGCTGACGTCCGCGATGTGATGACCTCGGAACTGCGGCAGCGGTTCCGCGAGTCCATCGCCTCAGACGCCCAGGAAAACGGCCGGCGCCAGTTTCAGGAACTAACCGGCATCAACATCGAAACAGACATCGATCGCGTGGTTGCCAGCTTCGACGCCTCCGGCAGCACTGCAACGAATCACATGGGCAGCACTGTGGTGCTGGCGCGCGGCCGATTCGATGAGATCAAGATCGAAAGCCTCATGCGCGAGCACGGGGCGCGCGTGGAGGTCTACAAAGGCAAACGCCTCATCACGGCAGAGAAGCCCGAATCGGCTGCGCCCGCAGACCCCCCGTCCGCGGATACCGGTGTTCCCCCGATTCCCCGAACCCCTCAGACCTTTTCACTGAGTTTCGTCGAGACCGGCCTCGTCGCGGTGGGCACGACCGCTCTCGTGCAGCACGTCGTGGACCTGCACAACGGCGGCGGCGCCAGCGCGCTGACCAACGAAGCCCTGATGGAACGCGTGCGGAAGCTTGCGACCGGCAATGTGTGGGCGGTCGGCCGCTTCGACGTGCTCCGCGCCCAGGCCCATCTGCCGGAGGTCGTGGCTGACAGGCTGCCGCCGATCACGTGGTTCGCCGTCAGCGGGCGCATCGACGGAGGAATCGAGGCGCTGCTGAGCGCGGAGGCGCGCGACGAAATGTCCGCCAACAACCTGCGCGACGTCATTCGCGGGTTCCTGGCGCTTGCTAAGCTGCAGACGAGCGCCAAGCCCGAGTATCAGCGGTTTGTCGATTCGCTTCAGCTCAGTGGCACGGGCAACACCGTCGCCCTGTCCGTGGACGTGCCGGCCCAGATATTCGACGCGCTGCACGCGGCCATGGTCAAGCCCCCGCCGAAGAAGGAATAAAGTAGAATTTCGTTCCGATCGTGACCGATCTGGTCTTCTTCTACGGCACGCTGATGAGCGGCTTCAAGCGTCGAGGCCGTGACCGGATCGACGCGAAGCTGACGTCTGTCGGTCGGGGCTGGATCCACGCCGCTTTGTTCGACCTGGGTTTGTACCCGGGCGCGATTCCCGCCTCCGATACGAAAGTCCGCGGCGAGCTGCACCGGATGGCTGACACCGACGTCGTCCTCCGGGAGCTCGACGCCATCGAGGGATTCACCCCCGGCGAGCCTGACGCCAGCCTCTACATCCGCAGTGAAACCTCCGTCACGCTCGAGGACGGCCGCACGGAGACTGCGTGGACCTACTTCTACAACGCGCCCCTCGGCGGAGCCCAGCGCATCGAGTCGGGCGACTACCTCGACCACCTCAGGATCCGGCATTGAGACGCCGCGCCGCCGCGCTCGCGCTGTGTCTCTGCTGCATCGGTCGGCTGGCATCGTCTCAACCGGCCCAGGATCTCGACCCGCGCGTCGTGACGCTCGTCGCACAGGTGTCGGAACCGCGCCTCGTAGCGTTGTTGAAGAAACTCGAGACGTTCGGCACGCGGAACACGCTCTCGTCGGTCGATTCACCGACGCGCGGCATCGGCGCCGCGCGCCAGTGGATTTTCGACGAGTTGAAGAGTTACAGCCCGAAGCTTCAGGTCTCCTTCGACACTTACCGGATTGCCGCGCAGGGCCGCATCACGCGCGACGTGGAAGCCCGGAACGTGATGGCGATCCTGCCCGGCCGCAGTCCGCAGACGCATCTATATTTCCGGCCACTACGACACGATCGCGATCAATGGCGGACAGAGCGGCAGCAACGCCGGCAACCGCGGCCGCGACGGCATCGTCGTCTCGCAACCGGCCGATCCGAACGCGCCGAACGACAATCCGGCCGCCGGCGTCAACGACGATGGCAGCGGCACGGCGCTGACGATCGAGCTGGCGCGCGTGTTCAGCCAGAGCGGCCTGGAGTTCGACGCGACGCTGGTGTTCATGTGCCACGTGGCCGAGGAGCAGGGCTTGATGGGCGCCAAACTGCACGCGCAGAAGGCGCGGGACCTCGGGATCCGCATCGACGCGGTGCTGAACAACGACATCGTGGGGAACGCCCGGGGCGGCAACGGCATCATCGATGGCGCCTCGATCCGGGTGTACTCGGACGGGCCGGAGGACTCCCCGTCACGCGAGCTTGCGCGGTTCGTGCAGCGGTGGGGGATGCGGTACGTGCCGTCGCACACCGTGCGGCCACTCGCGCGCCCCGACCGGTTCTCGCGCGGGGGCGACCATTCGGCCTACACCCAGTACGGGTTCCCCGCGGTCGGGTTCCGCGAATCGCGCGAGGATTTCAGCCGGCAGCACGACCCGCGCGACACGTTCGACGGTCTCTGGCCGGCGTATCTCGCGCAGAACGCGCGAGTCAACGCGGCGGCGGCCGCGACGCTCGCCCTCGCGCCGGCGGCGCCGGGCGTCCTCAACGAGCGCGGTCAGGCCAACATCAACCGCGCGCCGTCCGGATACGATGCCCACCTGATGTGGACCGCGTCTCCGGGCGCGACGGCGTACCGGATTTTCTGGCGCGAAGCCTGGGGCCCTGACTGGCAGCACGACCTGCTCGTGGGAAACGTCACCGAAGCGACGCTGCCGAACACGCTCATCGACGATCTGGTGTTTGGCGTTGCGGCTGTGGACGCCGCCGGCCACGAAAGCCTAGTGTCACCCTATATCAGCCCCGCGCGCGACACCGACGACGTCAAGACCGCTCGCTAACTGGTCCTTGGGCCTTGGTACTTGGTTCTTGGTACGTCCTTGGTCCCAGGTCCTTTGCCTCCGCGCGGTTTCGAAACGGACACGCCGGCTCAGAACAGGACAGCGGACCAAGGCCCAGGAACCGAGTACCAAGGGCTGTGGTCTCAACCAGCCCGCCGGCCGGTCTTGATGGCGTCGATGAAGTCCGCGATCACCTCGAAGACTCGATCGGACAGCTCGACGAACTCGATGCCAGAGCGGTAGGTGACCACTTCCTGGTCGACGTCGCGGATGCTGCAGTGCGCGATGCGTCCCTTGACGACGACCGAGCGGTCGCCCAGCGAGAGGCGGAACTGGTGGAGGGAGTCCACGTGGAGCGGGAATATGGTTTCGACCTGCGCGCCGCGCCGGCTGATTTCCTTTATGGTCGTCGCCTGGAAGACCATTACTTCGCCGTGCAGCTCGCCCAGAATGGCAATCCGCTCGGTATCGCGTGTCTCGTCGTACTCCATTCCAAGCTGGACTATACCATGCTGTCAGACCGTTCAGGCTGGTTAGAATAGAGGCATGCAGGACCTGATCCGGCAGCTGCTGGCTGAACTCGGCGAAGAGCCAGGACGCGAAGGGCTGCAGAACACCCCGAAGCGAGTCGAGAAAGCCTTGAAGTTCCTGACGAGCGGCTACGACGCCAACCTCGACGAAATCGTCAACGGCGCGCTGTTCTCGGTCGATTACAGCGAGATGGTCATCGTCAAGGACATCGACTTCTACAGCATGTGCGAACATCACCTGCTGCCGTTCTTCGGCAAGTGCCACGTGGCGTACATCCCGTCGGACAAGGTGATCGGTCTCAGCAAGATTCCGCGCATCGTCGACGTGTTCAGCCGCCGGCTGCAGGTGCAGGAGCGCCTGACGAATCAGATCGCCGACACCATCCGCGACATCGTCAGGCCGCTCGGCGTGGCGGTGGTCGTGGAGGCCACTCACCTGTGCATGTCGATGCGGGGAGTGGAGAAGCAGAACTCGTTCGCGGTGACGAGCGCGATGGTGGGCGTGTTCCGCGATCAGGTGCGGACGCGGATGGAATTCCTCGAACTGATCAAGCTGCGGAGCGGCGCGTCGGCCACCCGGGAGTCGGCCGCGACCAGCCTCGCCTGCATGGGCGAGGATTGATGCGGGATGCGCCGTTTCAGGATCCTCGTCCCGGTTGCCGCTCTCATCGCCCTGCTGGGTGCGCTCATCACGGCGCAGACGCCGACGCGCAAGCCGCCGCCCCCGCCGCGGCGGCCCACGCCTGCGGCACCGGTCGCTCCCAAAACCGAGCTCGCCGATCTCATCGTGCCCGACGCCGCTCGGCATCGGCATCCGCACGAAGGTCGCCTTCTGCGACATCATGAGCGGCCGCGATCCGGCCGAGGGCGTGCTGGTCCGGCTGCCGCCACACCAGGGTCCGGTGACGCTGACGTTCAACCTCCACAACCGCCACACGTACTCCGAGGAGCAGGTCACACCCAATCGCGCGTTCGCCCGCTACACGGCGACGATCGGCGTCCTGACGATGGACAACACGCTGATGAGCCGTGCGGTCGTGCAGAGCGAGTTCCGGCGGGCAGCCGATTTCGTGGATCGCGTGGGCGGGGGAGCGGGACCTGGCGGGGCGAAGGCCGTCGCGCCGACGGGGACCGAGTCGGTGTCGATTACGATTCCCGAAGACGAGCAGCAGGTCAGCATCCTCGGCGAGAAAGTCACCGTGGAGCGTCTCGACGGCACCGCCACGTATTCGTCGCCGGGCCGGCCGATCGCCGTCGTCAGCAACGTGCAGATCGAGTATCGCCCTGCGCCTCCGAAGCCTGCGCCTGCGAAGACCGCCCCCGCGAAGCCTGCGCCGCCCAAGCGCTAGAACAAGAAAAGGGCCGGCGGTTGCCCGCCGGCCCCTCGTGCTTCCGTAGCGTACGTCTCAGGCGGACGGCCGAACGTCCGGCTGAAGCCGGACGTTACGCGCTCACGCCTGCGGCTTGTGCAGGACGGTCGTCACGTCGGACTTCTTCTTGGACCCGCCGAGACCCTTAATCTGGAGCGTCGGCTGCTCCTTGAGCACCTGCTGACGATAGAGCCGCGCCATCTCTTCGTGGTACTTCGGGTCGTCCTTGTGCTCGCGCGCCCGGAGCTTCTCTTCGCGCGCGTTCTTCGCGATGCCGAGCTCGTCGAGGTCGGTCTGCGCGCCGGCGGCGACGGCCTCGGCGTTGAGCGCGAGGTGATGGTCGACCGTCGGGAGCGGGACGTTCTTGTTGCCGGCGAAGATCTCGTGGCGGCCGTGCTCCTCGTACCACTTGGTGAGCGTCGCCGTCATGTGCATCTTCTCGATGATGTTGCGCCAGCCGATGCCGGTGTTGTACGCGCAGAAGGAGATTTCGCCCTGCTGCGTGGCATACGGGATGATGCACATCTCGGTGCGGCGGAAGTCGTAGTTGAACAGGTCCTGGAACCACATGCCCGCGATGAACAGGAAGTTCCAGCGATCCGACCGGCGCTTGGCGATGTCGGCTGACCGTCCGGTTGCCTTCGACGCTGCCGTACTTGCCCTTCTCGGCCGACTTGGTCGCGCCGAACGTCTTGTCGAACTTGCTGGAGCAGGTCGACGAGCTTGAAATCGTCGGCGACTTGAACGAGTCGTAGTTGCGCATCGAGCGACGAGCGCCATGCCGAAGTTCGACAGGAAGCGGCTGCGCCCGGCGTCGCTGACCTGCTGGACGTCCTTCGCGAGCTGTTCGGCCTTGAGGAACGCCGTCACCGGCACGGCTTCCTTGGTTTCCTTGTCGATCATGACGGCCATGCCGACGCCGCAGTTCGGGTGGCAGCCGCACGTCAGCTGGCCGAATTCCTTCTCGGCGCCGTGCGTGACGTCGGCCCAGTCGGTGAAGCTGCCCATGAACGAAATCGGGAACCAGTCGCGGACCGGCTCGCCGATGCCCGTCTGGTTCTTCACGTCGTGCGCGAGGTGCGACAGCGTGTAGCGCTGCGCGTGACGGCGCTCGTCGGTGACTTCCTCGTCGCGGCCCGTGAACGACACCGGCTGGAACGAGAGGAAGTTGATCGTCTTCGGGTTGTCGAGCGCGAACTCGATGATGCGGCCGACCTGCTCGTTGTTCACGCCGTTGACGATCGTGACGACCGGGACGATGTCGACGCCGGCGCTGTAGCAGGTTCTCGATCGCCTGCAGCTTCACGTCGAACAGGTTGCCGACGCGGCGGTGCGCGTTGGCGGCGTTGCCGATGCCGTCAAACTGCAGATACGCGTAGCGGAGGCCGGCCTCGGCCGCCTTCTTCGCGTATTCCGGGCTCTTGGCGAACTCGATGCCGTTGGTCGCGGCCTGCACGCTGTTGTAGCCGACCTTGCGCGCGTAGGCGACCGCGTCCAGGAAGTACGGCGACATCGTCGGCTCGCCGCCCGAGAACTGCACCGACATCTGGCGCCGCGGCTTGATGCTGATGGCGTTGTCGAGCACCATCTTGATGTCGTCCCACGTGAGCTCGTGGACGAACCCGACCTGGTTCGCGTCCATGAAGCACGGGTCGCACATCATGTTGCAGCGGTTCGTCAGGTCGACCGTCAGCACCGACCCGCGGCCGTGCAGAATCGTCGAGCTGCCGTGGTTGTGCAGCTTGTCGTCGTTGTGGGCGCGGATGTCGCGGCCCGGGAACACCTGTTCGAGGTGCTTGAAGAACTCGGTGTCGATCGCCATCACGTCCTCGAAGTGGCCGTGGATGGGGCAGTCCTTCACCATCAGGATCTTGCCGTCGCGCTCGAGGATGGTGGCCTTGATCTCGCCGACTTTCTCGTTCAACAGCACGCTGACGTCTTTCTTGCCGTCGAGAATCTCCTGGCGCGCCTCGCGCGTGCAGACCGGGCACAGCGAGTCGGTCTCGCGGGGCCAGCCGAGTGGCGGCTTCGTCTTCTGGTACGACTTCAGGAGCGGTTTGTCGGACCACTTCGGCGTGAACGACGGGTTCTGGGAGATCTTGTTCAGCCGGCTGAACAGGAACCAGGCGCCGTTGGCCGTGGCCGAGAGCCCCTTCTCGAAGTACTTGATAGGCGCGTGCATGCGAGAGTCTCCTCCATGGGGCAGGATGAGAGTGCCCCAATTCCCGTAAATCATAGACGAGACAGGGCTTGCCCGATTACAATTTCAGCGAACGGGCCAAGGGCGGCGGCGAACGGGCCGCTGGGAGGCCCAACGGGCACGAGGAGAGGAGAGAAACGGCTCGTTCAAAGGTCCTTTCCGCCGGTTCTGCCCTCCCTGAGACCGAGCCTCCGGCCGTCTGAGATACGATCATGAGATGTCCGTCAGAGACCTGATCATCGTTGGCGCCGGGCCGTCGGGGTTGTCGGCCGCGATTGCCGCCAAACAGCGCGACCTCGACTACCAGGTGATCGAGCAGGGCGTGCTCGTCAACTCGATCTACCGGTTTCCGCCGCAGATGGTGTTCTTCACCACGCCCGAACTGCTCGAGATCGGCGGTCTGCCCTTCATGTCGCCGTTCGAGAAGCCCACGCGCGCCGAGGCGCTGAACTATTACCGCAAGGTCGTGGACAAGTTCGACCTGCGGATCGCTTACGAGGAAGCCGTCACCGCCATCACGCGCGAAACCGCGCCCGGGGAAGACCCTGTATTCGCCGTCGAGACGCGCTCGTCGCGGCCATCACAGGGTTCGGCGAACCCTGAGGGTGTCGAGGGGCGGCGCGTCCGTTACGCGCGGCACGTCGTGATGGCCATCGGCTACTACGATCACCCGGTGCTGCTCGGCATTCCCGGAGAAGACCTGCCGCACGTCCATCATTACTACAGCGAGCCGCACCTCTACTACCGGCAGCGCGTCGTCGTCGTCGGCGGCGCGAACTCCGCGGCCGAGGCGTCGCTCGAGATGTATCGGGCCGGCGCCCACGTGACCCTCGTTCACCGCGGCGCGGAGCTCAAGTCGACGATCAAGTACTGGGTGCGACCCGACATCGAGAACCGGATCAAGGAAGGGTCGATTGCGGCGCGATTCAATACGCACGTCTGCGAAATTCGGCCGACGTCGGTCGTGGTGACCGGGCCAGACCGGTGGATCGAGGAACTGCCGGCTGATGCCGTGCTGCTGCTGACGGGCTATCGCGCGGACAACGATCTGATGGCCCGCGCGGGCGTGACGTTCGGCCCACGCAATGCCCCGGCGTTCAATCCCGAGACGTTCGAAACCAACGTGCCCGGCCTGTTCGTGGCGGGCGGCGCGATGGCCGGCGACGATACCGGCACGGTCTTCATCGAGAACGGCCGCTTCCACGGCGAGAAAATCGTCGAAGTCATTGCCGGACGAATTTAATCGTCTAGTCATCGCGTCATTTGGTCATTGCTGTCCAACGAGAGACGCTCAATTGAGCAGCAATGACGAGATGACCAAATGACCAGATGGTTAGTGCGCGACGTTGGAGACGCCGGGCGTTCGCGCGATCAGGATCTTCATCTCCAGCAGTTCGACGAGCGATTCGGCGCGGCTGCGCAGGCTTTGCTGCTCGAGCAGCGCCTGCTTTTCGAGCGGTTCGAGATCCAGGTATTGCGCCAGCGCGTTCACGAGATCCTCATCGGCCATGGTCGACGGGATCTTGGGGTCGCGTCCGCCGGCCCCGACTGATTCGAGTTGCCCGGCGCCTGAGACCGACCGCTCGATGGCCGGCGCCAGCAGCGTTTCGAGCTTCGACCGCTGGCGCCGCAGCGCCGCGTGGTCGTCCCCCGTCCCCACACGGTCCGGCACGGGTTCCACGATCGCGCGCCGGTAGCTCTTCGTGATCGTCCTCTTCGAGGACGCGAAACCGTTCCACGCCGCGCAGCACGATGTTGTACCGGCCGTCCGGCAGCGACTCGACGTGCGTGATGACGCCGCTGCAGCCCATCGGGTAGATCGGCGGCCGCCCTTCGTATTCGTGCTGCCAGCCCGGACGCAGCAGCACCATGCCGATCATGCGGTCGCTCGAAAGCGCGTCGGCCACCATCTCGCGATAGCGGGGCTCGAAGATGTGGAGCGGCAGAAAGACGCCGGGAAAGAGCACGACGTTCGGCAGCGGAAAAATCGGCAGCAGCTCCGACATACGAACCCTGAACCTTGAACCCTGAACCCTTCTAGTGAATCGTCTTCGTCTTCTTGTCCATGTAGTCCATCAGGACGTACTGGCCCAGGGTATAGGGCGTCGTGAAGTACGCCTTACCCTTGCAGATCTCGGCGACCCGGCGCACGAAGCTGACGAGGTCGTAGTCCCGCGCCAGCATGAACGTGTTGATCATGATGCCGCTCTTGCGGCACGCCGCCACCTCCGCGCACGTCTCGGCGACGATGAACGGGTCGAGGCCGAACGCGTTCTTGTAGATGCGGCCGTCGGGCTGCGTGAGCGCCGACGGCTTGCCGTCGGTGATCATGATGATCTGGCGCATGTCCTTGCGCTGGCGGTCGAGGATGCGCCGCGCCAGCCGCAGACCCTCGCGCGTGTTCGTGTAGTACGGCCCGACGCGCACGCGTCCGAGCTCCGCGAGCGGGATTTCCTCCGCCGAGTCGTGAAACAGCACGACGTTCAGCGCGTCGCCGGGGTACTGAATCTTGATGAGCTGCGCCAGCGCGAGCGCCACCCGCTTGGCCGGCGTGAACCGATCCTCGCCGTACAGAATCATGCTGTGGCTGCAGTCGAGCATGAGGACCGTGGCGCACGAACTCTGATACTCGCCCTGCACGACCATCAGGTCCTCGTGCGTGACGTTGATCTTGACGGCGCGGGCGCGACCGCGCGGCCGACTGCCGACGGCCGACTGCTGACTGCCGACTGTCGACTGCCGAGCCTGTCTTCCGCCTCCCTCGCGACGGCGTTGAGCAGCGTGGCCGCGGCGTCGAGATTCATCGTGTCGCCGAACTCGTACGGCTTGGGTGCCCCGGTCGTTTCGACGCCGGTCGCCTGTTCGCGCGTGTCGTGCCGGCCGAAACTGCTCTTGCCGAGCGATCCGAGCAGGTCGCGAAGCGCCCGGTAGCCGAGAAAATCGAGTGTCTTGTCGGTGACTTCGAACGTGACCGGCGGCTGATCGGGGCCCTGGCCGGCGCCGCGGTCCGCTCCGCCGCTGCCGCTCGGGCTCGAGATCCGGCGGCATCGTGATGTAGCCCTGTTCGCCCATCCGCTCGATGATCTGCTGGATGAGCTCCTCGAGCTTCGATCGCACGTCTTCCTGATCGCCGTCCGCCGGATCGCCGAGCAGTTGCTGGATCGTCTCTTCAGGCAGCACGCCGCCGTTGAACAGCGCGTCGAGAATCGCGTCGTGCAGCGCCTGCATCGTCCGCTCTTCTTCGTCCCGCCCGTACGGGTTGCCGAACCCGCTCGCCAGCAGCAGGTCGGACAGTTTCGACACCAGGTCCTCGAGGTCGATGTCCTCGAGCGGATCGCCGGTGATATTTCGAGTAGCGGTATTTCATGCTCCACCGCTCTAGTTGTAATACTTCTTCTTCCCGCCGGGGACCTGGAACCCTTCGTCCATCGGCGGCTCCTCACGGCGCGCCGAGCGCCGGGGCTGAGGCTCGGTCGGCCGAGTAGCCGCGTTCTTCGCTGCGGCTGATCTTCTTCTGCGCGTAGAGACCTTCCAGCACGAAGTCGATCGCCGACGCCACGGCGGGCGCGGTCGCGCCCGGGGCGACTCCAGCCCGTTCCGCCAGCTCGCGGAGACCCTGCACGCCGCGCGTCTGCGTCACCACTTCGTCGGCCGACGAGACGTCGCTCAATGGCAGCGATCCGCCGAGATCGAACCATTCGACGACCGTTCGCGTGTCCTGGCCCTCGAACATGCCGGTGAAGACCGCGCCGACGGCCGACCGGATCAGATCGCGCGCGACCTGCTCGGCGCCGCGCAGTTCGCCTTCGTATTCGAGCTCGAACTTGCCGGTAATCGACGGAAGCGCCGCCGCGACATCGGTCACGCGCGGGACGACGACCGTCTCGCCGTTCGAGAGCGCCCGCCGCTCGGCGTTCGACACGACGAGTTCGAGCGTGGTGATCGGCAGGCGCTGGCTGACGCCGGACCGCTTGTCGATCTTGCGATCGGCGCGCGCCTGGAACGCCACTTCCTCGACCACCTCGCGGACGTAGTCGGGGATTTCGACGCGCAGGCCGCCGGTCCGCTCGGTCCACGCTTCCTGCCGCGTGATCGCCATCGCGTTGTGCCGCGTGGCCGGGTAGTGCGTGCGGATTTCCGATCCGATGCGATCCTTGAGCGGCGTGATGATCTTGCCGCGCGCCGTGTAGTCTTCCGGGTTGGCCGTGAACACGAGCATCACGTCCAGCTTCAGGCGAATCGGATAGCCTTTGATCTGGACGTCGCCTTCCTGCAGGATGTTGAACAGGCCGACCTGGATCTTGCCCGCGAGATCGGGCAGCTCGTTGATGGCGAAGATGCCGCGGTTCGCGCGGGGGAGCAGGCCGTAGTGCATCGTCAGCTCGTCGGACAGGTTCAGGCCCGCCTGCGCGGCCTTGATCGGATCGATGTCGCCGACCATGTCGGCGATCGTCACATCCGGCGTCGCGAGCTTCTCCACGTATCGGGCCTCGCGAGGCAGCCAGGCGATCGGCATGGCGTCGCCTTCCCGCGCGACGCGTGCGCGGCACGCGGCGCAGAGCGGCGCCAGCGGATCGTCGTGGATTTCGCAGCCCGGCACCACCGGAATCTGTTCGTCCAGCAGATCGACCAGGCCGCGCAGGATGCGGCTCTTCGCCTGGCCGCGGAGTCCGAGGAGGATGAAATTGTGCCGCGACAGGATCGCGTTGACGAGCTGCGGGATGACCGTGTCGTCGTAACCGATGATGCCGGGGAAGAGCGGCTCGCCGGCCTGCAGCTTGCGCATGAGGTTGTCGCGAATCTCCTGCTTCACCGATCGCTTGTGCAGGCGCGCCTGTCGAAGCTCGCCAAGGGTCGCAATTGTGGCCGCCATGGGTCGATTCTATCCGAACTGGTGGCTCGTGGCTGACGCGCGACATCCGTTCTTTGCCGCGTCCCGCCCGCTCGTCTTCGCGCATCGTGGCGGAAGCGGGCTGGCCCCGGAAAACACCATCGTGGCGTTCGAAACGGGCGTGGCCCTCGGCGCTGACGGCCTCGAGCTCGACGTGCGCCTGTCGAGGGACGGCGTCGTCGTCGTCCACCACGACGCGTCGCTCGATCGCACGACAAACGCCCGGGGCCGCGTCAGACGCCCGTGACGCGGCCGAACTGGCGCGCGTCGATGCCGGCTACCATTTCCGGCGCGTCGCCGCGCGGCCTGAGTATCCGTGCAGAGGGCAGGGCATCGGCGTGCCGACGCTCGCGGCTGTGCTGGCGCGCTTCCGCGACGCTCGTATCATCGTCGAGCTGAAGCTTAACGACGCTGCGCTCGCAGACGCGGCCGCTCGACGTCGTTCGGCGGGCCGACGCCGTCGAGCGCGTCTGTTTCGGAGCGTTCGGGCGCCGCGTCCTGCGTGCCGTGCGGACGGCAGAGCCCGCGCTGGCGACGAGCGCGTCGCGCGAGGAAGTCCGCTGGGCGCTGTATCGATCGTGGTGCGGATGGCCGCCATCGTCGTCCGCCCTACGCGGGCTTCCAGGTACCCGAATGGTCGGGCCGTACACGCGTGGTGTCCCGCAGGTTCGTTGACGCTGCGCACCAGGCCGCCCTCGGCGTCCAGGTGTGGACGGTCGACACCGAAGACACTGCCCGCCGCCTGCTCGGCCTGGGCGTCGACGCCCTCATCACCGACCGCCCTGACACGATCGTCCCCGTCGTCCATTCGTAGGACCTCATGGACTCATTCGTCATCCTCGCGTCACTTGCTTGCCGCGGCGTGTCGATCAATGGTGGCCCATGCACCCTCCGACGTTTGACGATGTGCGCGCGGCGTGCGCGCGCGTCTACCCGTTCATCCGCCCGACGCCGCTCATGCGGCACCCGCTGCTCGATGCCGAATCGGGGTTGAATCTGCTGGTCAAGCACGAGAACCACAACCCGACCGGCTCGTTCAAGGTCCGCGGCGGGTTGAACCTCATTGGACAGCTTCCGCAGGACGAGCGCCGTCGCGGTGTCATCTCGGCGACGACAGGCAACCATGGTCAGTCGATTGCGCTGGCGTGCCAGCGCGAGGGCGTGCCCTGCACGATCGTCACGCCGGTCGGCAACAACCCGGAGAAAAACGCCGCGATGCGTGCCTACGGCGCCGAGGTCCTCGAGCACGGCCGGGACTTCGACGAGGCGCGCGAGCGCGTCGAGCAGCTGCAGGCAGAGCGCGGCCTGCGCTACGTGCACTCCGCGAACGAACCGCTGCTGGTTGCCGGCGTGGGCACGCTGGCGCTCGAGATGTTCGAGTCCCAGCCCGACATCGACGTGATCCTCGTGCCGATCGGCGGCGGCAGCAGCGCCAGCGGCTGCTGCATCGTGCGCACGGGGATCGGCAGCCGCGCGGAAGTGATCGGCGTGCAGGCGAAGGGTTCCGACGCGTTCACGCGATCGTGGCGGACGCGGTTCACGTGTTGTCGGGGAGCGGGCGGAGACGTTCGCCGAAGGCATGGCCACACGCGTCACGTTCGACCTGACGTTCGAGTATCCTGCAGAAGGAACTGAACGACGTCGTGACGCTGACGGAGGCGGAGCTCGCCGAGGGCGTGCGGCTTGCGCTGCGGGCGACGCACAACCTGGCCGAGGGCGCCGGCGCCGCGCCGCTCGCCGCGGCGATGAAGCTGCGCGATCGGCTGGCCGGGCGGAAGGTCGCCTGCGTGATGAGCGGCGGCAACATCGACGCCGCGACGCTCCGCCGCGTACTGATCAATCACGACGTAGAACGCTGAGCACGCCGAATCGGCAGAGATCAGATGTGTACTGGAATAACTCTGCGCCCTTTGCGTGCTCTGCGTTCTACGTCTTGTCTTACTGCGACAACTCGAAGTTCACGGTCACCGTCATGATCACCGGCACCGCGACGCCGTTCAGCAGCGTCGGCGTGAACTTCCATTGGCGGACCGCTGCGAGCGCCGCCTGATCAAGCAGCGGAATGGATCGCAACACGGCGGTTGATTCCACGTTGCCCTGGCTGTCGATCGTCGCTTCGATGATGACGACGCCCTGAACGCGCGACGCACGGGCGATCTGCGGGTACTGCGGCGCAACGTGAACGATCTTTTCAGGCTGCCGAACCATGCCGCCCGGCCGGACTGGTTCCGGCGGCTTTGGCGCAGGAGGCGGCGGCATCGACGCTGCCACGCCGACACCATCGACTGTTCCCGTGCCCCTGTCTGCGGGCTCGACGGCTGACAACGGACCTGCTGCGTTCCTCGCGCGCCGGTTCCGGCGCCACGCCCGTGGGCGCGACAATCGGCGCGAGCTCCGGCGACGCGAAAGACGCGGACGCGGGAGCCCGCCGGGCGCGCGCACGCGGCGGCCGTGGCAGCTCGATGTCCTGCGGCGCTGGCGACGCGCGGGCTTACGGTGAACGCGAGCACCTCGCGCGGCATCGGCCAGTTGGCGATGGGCGACCACCACGGCGCCGTCGCCACCAGCCCCAGCACCACCGCGTGAACAGAGATAGAGATCAGGAGGACCGAGCGTCTTCGTCGCATGGCCAACCTCCGTGTAGAAGTTGGACCCCGCCCCCGCACGGATGTTCCGAATGGTTCGAACCTCTCGGACCTCTCGGACCTCTCGGACCTCTTGAACCTACTGGACCTGGAGGATCGTGCGGACCTCGTTAAAAACGTCCCCGAGCATGTCGGCCGTGAGCTTGCCCGTGTTCGTGTTCTGCCGGCTCGGGTGATAGCACCCGAACAACATCTGTCCATTCGGCAGGCGATGCGCCACGCCATGGCCGAACGTCGGCCGCGGCTTCAGCGCGACGTCGTTGCGCTTCAGCAGTTGCAGATACGCGTCGAACGCGATTTTCCCGAGCGCGACGACGATCGACACGCGCGGCAGCGCGAGGAGCTCGGCGCCGAGATGCGGAAGGCAGCGGGCGATTTCTTCGGGTGTCGGCTTGTTGTCGGGCGGCGCGCACCGTACTGCGGCCGCGATGAACGCGTCGTCGAGCGCGAGCCCGTCGCCCGTGTGCTGCGAGGTGGGGATGTTGGCGAAGCCCGCCTTGCACAGGGCCGTCATCAGGAAGTCTCCGGATCCGCCGATGCCGTCGCCCGTGAACACGCGGCCCGTGCGGTTCGCGCCGTGCGCGGCCGGCGCGAGGCCGACGACGAGCAGCCGCGCGTGCGGATCGCCGAATCCCGGAACCGGCTTCGCCCAGTACGTGTCGTCGCGGAACGCGCGCCGCTTTTCGATCCCGATGCGCCGGCAGTACGCGCGCAGCCGCGGGCAGAGCTCGCAGGATACGATCGCGGTGGACACGTCGATCAGCTTCAGCTTCGTCACGTGCGGAGCGCCCCCGCGTGCACAAGTCTGCGCGGCGTCCTCGGCGGAGTCGTCCGGTCAATCGCGACAGTTCGGGGTGAGATCTCAGGCCGCACGACAAAAATGGAGGAGCTCGCGCGGCGCCGCATGGTTGGCTTTTCGCAACGCAGGGTTACAATGAACATTGACCTACAGGTCGAGTCACGGCGAGCCGACACTTCCGAAAGGAACGCCCTTCGTGCGACATATTTCCCCCAAAGACGCGGCCGATCTCGACGCGACGGAAACACGCGAATGGCTCGATTCCGTTGATTATGTCCTGCAGAGCGGCGGTCCCGCCAAGGTCGCACGCCTGCTCCGCGAACTGACCCAGTACGCCAGACAGCACGGCGTCAAGCTGCCGTTCACCGCCAACACTCCCTACGTCAACACAATTCCGGCCGACGAACAAGTCGCTGATGCCGGGCAGTCCCGACGTCGAGCGCCGCATCAAGAGCCTCGTCCGCTGGAACGCCGCCGCGATGGTCGTGCGCGCGAACAAGGCGTCGGAAGGGATCGGCGGCCACATCTCGACGTTTGCCTCAGCCGCGACGTTGTACGAAGTCGGCTTCAATCACTTCTTCCGTGGACACGAATCGGGCGATCCCGACGTGATCTTCTTCCAGGGCCACGCGGCGCCCGGCATTTACGCGCGCGCGTACCTCGAAGGGCGCATCGACGAAACGCACCTCGAGAACTTCCGCCGCGAGCTGAAAGACGGCGGCGGCCTCTCGTCGTACCCGCATCCCTGGCTGATGCCCGACTTCTGGGACTACCCGAGCGTCTCGATGGGCCTCAGTCCCATCATGGCGATCTACCAGGCGCGCTTCATCCGCTACCTCGAGGATCGCGGGCTGAAGCCGCCGTCGCAGACGAAGGTCTGGGCGTTCCTGGGCGACGGCGAGACGGACGAGCCCGAATCGCTTGGCGCCATCACGCTGCCCGCGCGCGAAAAGCTCGACAATCTCATCTTCGTCATCAACTGCAATCTCCAGCGTCTCGACGGACCCGTCCGCGGCAATGGTCAGATCATCCAGGAGCTCGAGGCCGCGTTCCGCGGCGCCGGCTGGAACGTGATCAAGGTCCTCTGGGGACGCGAATGGGACGTGCTGCTCGCGAAGGACCGCGACGGGGTGCTCGTCAAGCGCATGGGCGAAATCGTCGACGGCCAGTATCAGAAATACGCCGTCGAATCCGGCGCATACCTGCGCGAGCATTTCTGGGGCGCCGATCCGCGGCTGCTCGAGATGGTCAAGCACCTGAGCGACGACCAGCTCAAGAAGATGACCCTCGGCGGCCACGATCCGGTGAAGGTGTACAACGCCTTCAAGGCGGCGGTGGAGCACAAAGGCGGGCCGACCGTCATCCTCGCCCGGACCATCAAGGGCTACGGCCTCGGCGAAGCCGGTGAGGGCAAGAACATCACCCACCAGCAGAAAAAGCTCAACGAAGACGAGCTTCGCGCCTTCCGCACACGCTTCGGCGTCCCGATCTCCGACGCAGACATCGGCCACGCCCCGTTCTACCGCCCCGGAGAAGACAGCCCCGAAACCGGCTACATGCGCGAGCGACGCAAGGCGCTCGGCGGATTCGTGCCCGCGCGCAAGGTCCGCAGCGAGGCCCTGCCGGCTCCCGCGCACGAGCAGTTCGAGGAGTTTTTCAAGGGCACCGAAGGCCGCAAGGCCTCGACGACGATGGTGTTCGTGCGGCTGCTGAGCAAGCTCCTGCGCGACAAGGAAATCGGCCGCTTGATCGTGCCGATCGTGCCGGACGAGGCTCGCACCTTCGGCATGGAGGCGCTGTTCCGTGCCGTCGGCATCTACTCGCACGCGGGGCAGGTCTACGAACCGGTCGACATGGACACGCTCCTGTACTACAAGGAGGCGTCCGACGGGCAGATTCTCGAAGAAGGCATCAACGAAGCCGGATCGATGTCCTCGTTCATCGCCGCGGGCACCGCGTACGCGACGCACGGCGTGAACACGATCCCATTCTTCATTTATTACTCGATGTTCGGGTTCCAGCGGATCGGCGATCTCATCTGGGCGGCCGCCGATTCACGCACGCGCGGATTCCTGCTCGGCGGGACGGCCGGCCGGACGACGCTCGCCGGCGAAGGCCTGCAGCATCAGGACGGCAACAGCCAGATGTTCGCGCTCGCGTATCCGAACTGCCTGCCCTACGACCCGGCGTATGCCTATGAAATGGCGGTCATCATCGAAGAGGGCATCCGCCGGATGTACGTCGAGCAGGAAAGCGTCTTCTACTACCTGACGGTGATGAACGAGCAGTACGAGATGCCGCCCATGCCCGAAGGCTCGCGCGAGGGCATCCTCAAGGGGCTCTACCGCTTCCGCGCCACGTCGACGCCGAAGGCCAAGCTGCGCGCGCAGCTCTTCGGCAGCGGCGCCATCCTGCCCGAAGTGGTCAAAGCGCAGGCGATCCTGGAATCCGATTACGGCGTCGGCGCCGACGTGTGGAGCATCACGAGCTACGTGCAGCTCTATCGGGACGGCTTCACGGCCGACCGGTGGAACATGCTGCACCCCGGCGAGACGCCGCGCGTGCCGTACGTGACGCAGTGCGTGAAGGACGCCCCCGGCGTGTTCGTCGCCGCCTCGGATTACGTCAAGGCGCTGCCGCACGCGATCGATCGGTGGCTGCCGCGTCCGCTCGAGACGCTCGGCACCGATGGTTTCGGCCGCAGCGAGAGCCGCGAAAGCCTTCGCGACTTCTTCGAAGTCGACGCCCGTTATATCGTCGTCGCCACGCTCGGCGCGCTGGCGCGCGAGGGCAAGCTGGATGTCGCCGTGGTGAAGAAGGCGATCAAGACGCTTGGCATCAATCCCGACAAACTGAACCCGGCGGTGTCGTAGTGGCGGATTTCACGCTGCCCGAACTGGGCGAAAACATCAGCGCAGGCGATGTGCTGAACGTGCTGGTAAAGGTCGGCGATACGCTGGCCAAGGATCAGCCGGTTCTGGAACTCGAAACCGACAAGGCGACGATCGAAGTGCCATCGTCGGTCGCGGGCACCGTGACCGCCATCAAGGTCAAGGCGGGCGACAAGGTCAAGGTCGGACAGGCGATCCTGAGCCTCGCCGACAACGGGGCCTCCGCCGCCGCGCCGGCCGCGCAGGCGGCGCCGCCTCCTCCCGCGCCGGCCGCGGCCGCGCCGCCGCCCGCCGCACCTCCGGCTCCTGCTCCTGCTTCTGTTACAACCGCGCCGCCGCGAGTTGAGCCCGAGCCCGCGTCCGCGCCGGCTCCGCCGGCTGCCGAACGGCCCCGGCCCACCGGAGACAACGTCGTCGACATCGCGCGAGGCCCGCGGCACGTCGTGGCGCCTGCGTCTGATGCACCGTCGGCCCCGGCGGCGCCCTCGGTCCGCCGCATGGCGCGCGAGCTGGGCGTCGACATCAACCAGGTACCCGGCACGGGCGATGGCGGCCGGATCTCCATCGACGACGTGAAGGAGCATGCGAAGCGCCTGATCACGGCGGCTGCGTCGGCTGCCGCCGGAGGCTCAGCGCAGCGACCGATGGCGGAGCCGCTGCCCGACTTCAGCCGCTGGGGCGCCGTCGAGCGTCAGCCGATGCGCGGCATCCGCAGGAAGACGGCCGAGCACCTCGCTGCGTCGTGGGCGGCCATTCCGCTCGTCACCCAGTACGACCTGGCCGACATCACCGGCTTCGAGGAAATCCGGAAGCGCCACACGAAGCAGGCCGGCGCGGGCACGGCGCCGCTGACGGTCACGACGCTCGCCGTGAAGATTGTCGCCGCCGCACTCCGGCAGTTTCCGCAGTTCAACGTCTCGATCGACATGGCGGCCGAGGAGATCATCGTCAAGAAGTACGTCCACATCGGTGTGGCCGTCGATACGGATCGCGGTCTCCTCGTCCCCGTCGTCCGCGACGCCGACACGAAGAGCCTGACGCAGATTTCCGAGGAAGTGGCGGCACTGGCCGAGAAGGCGCGAAACCGGAAGCTGTCGGTCGAAGAGATGCAGGGCGGTACGTTCAGCCTCTCCAATCTCGGCGGCATCGGCGGCACGTCGTTCACGCCGCTGGTCAACGCGCCGGAAGTCGCCATCCTCGGTATTTCGCGCGCGCGCATGGAGCCCGTGTTCAGGGACGGACAGTTCACCCCGCGCCTGATGCTCCCGCTGTCGCTGTCGTACGACCATCGCGCGATCGACGGTGCCGACGGCGCCCGGTTCCTGCGCTGGGTCGCCGACGTGTTCGAGCAGCCCTTCCTGCTCTCGCTTCAGGCATGACTGCCGTTCAAGTCGTCGTCGTGGGCGGCGGCCCGGGCGGTTACGCTGCCGCGTTTCTCGCGGCGGACCTCGGTCTCAAGACGGCGCTGATCGATCCCGAGGTCAATCCCGGGGGCGTGTGCGTCTACCGTGGCTGCATCCCGTCGAAGGCCCTCCTGCACGTCGCCAAGCTCGTCACCGAAGCGCGCCACGCGGACGCGTGGGGGATCACGTTCAACGAGCCCGCGATCGATCTCGATAAACTGCGCGCATTCAAGAACCAGGTTGTCGCGCGGCTCACCAACGGCACCGGGCTGCTCGCCAAGAGCCGGAAGGTGCAGTACCTGCGCGGGTTCGCCTCGATCGAGGACGCGCACACACTGCGGGTGAAGCTCGTGTCAGGCGGGGAAGACACGGTGCAGTTCGAGCACGCGATCCTGGCGACGGGATCGGTACCGGCCGTGCCGGCGTCGCTCCGGCTCCCGGGAGGAGACGATCCGCGCGTCATGGATTCGACGGGGGCGCTGGATCTGCCCGACATCCCCTCATCGCTGCTCGTGGTCGGCGGCGGGTACATCGGTCTCGAACTGGGGTCGGTCTACGCGGCGCTCGGCAGTGCCGTCACCGTGGTCGAAATGACTCCGGGCCTGCTGCCCGGCGCCGACCGTGATCTGGTCGACGTCCTCGCCAAAAGCATCAGCCGGACGATGAAAGCCGTGTTGCTGAACACGCGGGTCGTGCAGATGAAGGCGGAGCCGGCCGGCATCCGCGTGACCTTCGACGGCGGCCAGTCCGGCGACGCGGTGTTCGACCGCGTGCTCGTCGCCGTCGGCCGGCGTCCCAACGCCAGCGTGCCCGGCCTCGACAAGACGCGGGTTCAGCTCGACGAACGCGGTTTCATCGTCGTGGACGGACAGATGCGGACGGCGGAGCCGTCGATCTTCGCCATCGGCGACGTCGTGGGCGAACCGATGCTCGCGCACAAAGCGTCGCACGAGGGGCGGACGGCCGTCGAAGTGATTGCCGGCCACAAAGCCGTGTTCGAGCCTCAGGCGATTCCCGCTGTCGTGTTTACCGACCCCGAACTGGCGTGGGCCGGGCTGACAGAGGCGCAGGCTCAGGCCGCGGGACGGGCCGTGAGCGTCGCGAAGTTTCCGTGGGCGGCGTCGGGCCGCGCGATCACGCTCGACCGCATGGACGGCCTCACCAAGCTGCTGATCGATCCGGCGACGGAACGCATCCTGGGTGTCGGCCTCGTCGGCAGCGGCGCCGGCGAGCTCATCGCCGAGGCCGTTGTCGCGATCGAGATGGGCGCCACCGCGTCGGATCTGAAGCTTTCGATCCACCCGCATCCGACGCTCACCGAAACGCTGATGGAAGCTGCCGAAGTGTTCTTCGGCCAGGCGACGCACGTCTACAAGCCTAAGAGAACGTAGAACGGCGAATGTAGAACGGAAGAATCCGATTTTCCGTTGTGCGTTCTGCGTTCTACATTCTACGCCGCTCCCGTCCGCAGTTCCTGCTCCGCGAACGAACGCGCCGCCATCATCCACGCGTTGCTGACCCTCAGCCCGTAGGCGGTCGGCCGGTACCAGCGGCGCGGCAGGCCGATGGCGCCGGGCGGCAGCGGTTCGGTCCGCGATTCGACGTAACCCTTGTCCTGCATGCGGCCGAGCGTGACGTAGACGGTGCCGCGCTTCAGCGCGCCCTCGGAGCGGTCCACCAGCTGCAGGCCGAACAGCTCGCCCTGCCGCAGCAAATCCAGAATCAGCCGTTCGGTGCCCGAGAGCCGTGGAACCGGTCGAGACATGTCATTCATCATCATTCCCTCACTTGATGACTGCCTGGGCTGGAGAGAGCAAAAGCACCATTCCGAGTGTTCTTACCCGCCGAGGCGTCCACATATCGACACAGGAGCAAGACTGGCTCCAATTGGCGCGCCGGCCAGATTCCGGCAGGATCCGCGTTTTCAGGCCTGATTTCAACGATTTCATCGATTCAGTCGTGCGCCACGGCCGGCGTTCAAGCCGACAAGAACGTGGAACGGTGCGTCGGCGGCGACATTCATGTTGGCCTCGACGCAGAGACGCGAGGCGAGGGCCCGGGCTCGCATGGCGCAAACCGCTCCGAGCGGGCGCATCCAGACAAGAATGTGAGAATCAGATTTCGACCCGACGGTTCTGTGCGGATCGCCATTGCGAGCGGGGCCGTACGCGCGCCTCTCAGAACATGGAAGATCCGATTGTCGGCGCTGTGATCGCCGTGATCAGTTCAGGTGAAAATCCGGCCGTCCGTCGCCTGTGACCCGGATGCAGCCTGCCAGGCGTCGGCGGTTTCGTGGGCGTGATACGAGCTGCGCACGAGCGGGCCCGACTCGACGTGCACGAACCCGAGGTCGAGCGCGATCTGCTTCAGGTCGCGGAATTCGTCGGGGTGGTAATAGCGCGTCATGGGCGCGTGCTCGCTCGAGGGACGCAGATACTGTCCAATCGTGAGGATCTGGCAGCCGACTCCACGCAGGTCGCGGAACGTGGCGACGAGTTCGTCGTGTTCCTCGCCCAGCCCCACCATGACGCCTGTCTTCGTCGGGATGTCGGGCGCGTAACGGCGTGAGCGATCGAGCAGCTCCAGCGTTCGCGCGTAACGTCCGCCCGAACGCGCCATGCGGTACAGGCGCGGGACCGTTTCCGTGTTGTGGTTCAACACGTCGGGGCGCGCGTCGAGCACGGTCCGGAGCGCGGCTTCGTTTCCCTGGAAGTCCGGAATCAGCACCTCGAGCCGGCACGCCGGATGAATCGCGCGGGTCTCGCGGATCGTGTCCGCGAAAATTGAGGCCCCGCCGTCTTTCAGATCGTCGCGGTCCACCGATGTCACGACCACGTAACTGAGGTCGAGTGTGTGGATGGCGTGGGCCACACGGGCGGCTTCGTCCGGATCCGCGGGCGCCGGACGGCCGTGGGCGATGGCGCAATACGCACAGGCCCGCGTGCAGACTCCGCCGAGAATCATGAACGTGGCGGTGCCGTGATTCCAGCACTCGCCGATGTTCGGGCACTGCGCTTCCTCGCACACGGTGTGGAGCTTCAGCTCGCGCATGAGGCCCTTGAGCCGTGTGTAATTCGGCGAACCCGGCGCGCGCACTTTCAGCCAATCGGGCTTTGGCGGCTTCGCCGCCGGAGGGGCGGGCACGAGGGGGATGACGGGACCCATGAATCAATGAAGAATGGGCAATGAAGAATGAACAATCTTCGTTCTACATTCTACATTCTTCATTGTTCATTGTTCATTGTTCATGCCGCCAGTGGGGCGCAGGCCGGCGATCAGGTAATCGGCGAAACGAGTCGCGATCTGCTCGGAGGTGGCCGGCCCGGCCGGGTTGAACCAGCGGGCAATCCAGTTCAAGGCCCCCAGCATGGCAAAGCCCACGAGCTTGGGGTCTCCGGGCGCGAAGATGCCCGTCGCGATTCCCTCTTCCAGAATCAGGCGCATGCCCCGGTCGAAGCGATCGCGCCGCACGATGACGGCCTTGAGATGCGCGGGCGTCAGCGCCTCGAGGTCGAGCAGCAGCGCCGTGCCGTGGAGCTCGTCGAGGATCACGCGGACGGTCGACACGATCAGGCGCCGCAGCTTCGCGTCGGGCGGCGCGGTGCTGCGCACGACCTGGTCCAGCAGCTCCTGCAGCCGATCGTGGGAGTACTCGTGGCACGCGAAGAGGATTTCTTCCTTGTTGCGGAAGTAGTAGTAGAGGTTGCCCTTCTTCATCCGCAGCGCGGCGGCGATCTGCTCGACCGTTGCGCCGTGGTAACCGAGCTTGCGGAACGCCGCGGCGGCGCTCTTCAGGATCTCGACCCGCGTGGCCGCGCTGACCTCGCTGCGGCCCCCGCGCGGTACCCGGCGGCGCCGCGAGCGCCGGCGCTTCGCTGCACCGGCGGGTGTAGAATTCCCTGTCTCCACGACACTCCCAGATTACCTGATCGCTCTCCAATCCGGCACGTCCGACCCGGGAGGGCGGGTGTCGCACGACGATTGTTCGAGATGGATGAACAACCGCGCTGCCGGCCTGATCGTCCGGTGAGCGTCCTGCTGGGCGCCGGCGCCGTTCGGGGGCTCGCACACATCAGCGTTCTGCGCGCGCTCCTCGCGGGCGGCTTTCAGATTACAGAACTGGTGGGCACGAGCGCCGGTGCCATCGTGACGGCGTTTTACGGGGCGGTTGGCCTCGATCTCGATTCCCTCGCGGCCGCCGGGCTCGCGCTCCGATCGCGGCACCTGCTCTCCTGGGCGATCCTCCGCCGGATCCCGTCACGCGTCCGCGAGCGCTACATGTATCTCGCAGGAGACATTCCCGTCCAGCTGGGGCGGCTGGCGACGTCGTGCGGCGGCCTGCACCACGGCCTCTCGCGCATTGGCATCGTTTCGTACGACCTGTTGTCGAAGGCGCAGGTGGTCTGGCACAACGAGCGGCCTATCGTGCCGCTCTACGATGCGGTGCGCGGCGCCGCCGCGATGCCCGGGTTGTTCCGGCCGCTGCAGTGTTCGGGTGACGGCGGTGAGTACCTGCTGATGGATGGAGGGGCCCGCGATCGGCTTCCCGCGCACCTCCTGTTCACGCCGCCGTTCCAGCCGGCGCAGATCCTCGCGGTAGATGTATCGAACTCGATGGAAGACCGGACCGAGAATCTGGCGGCCCTGAGCCGGCTGCAGCGCCGGTTCCCCGACGTCCCGATCGATTGTGTCTGCGTCGACACGTTGAACGGCCGCTCGGTCGTCTACGAGTCGTCGTACGCCGCCAGGCTTCTCGATCTCGGCGATAGGGCAGGGAAGGCCTACTTGTCCCGGCTGCCCGCGCGCGGTTGACGTCGATGAAATTCCATCCAGAGGAACTGGAGCTCGCCCGCTCATATACCGAGATTTGCCCGCTCCCGGGCCTCTCCAGGGAACAGCTGAAGGCGATCCTCGACCGCGGCCGACAGCTGTTCAGATGGCACAAGGCGCATCCCGTCCTGCATGCCCTCATCAACCTGTCCGTGTTCGTGTTCCTCTTCACGGCCGACTACTACGTGCTGCTGGCGCTGCCATCGCCGCTGCTGCACGGCGAACCAAATCGCAGCGCGGCGTCGTTCGTCCTTGCGGCGCTGACGACGGGCGGCCTGCACAGCTGGCTCCTGTATTCGCTTGGCGTGTTCTCGATGCACGAAGGTGCGGCGCACGGCATCGGCTTCCCGCACGCCGATCCCGTCAGCCGCTTTCTGAACCGCCTGGCGTCGAACCTGTGCCGCATCAGCGCCTGCGAGCCGCGCGACTACTCCGTGCACCACATGTCGCACCACGCGAAGTTCGGTACCGAGAACGACGGGGAGTTCCTGAACTTCGTCAGCCCGCGGCGCTATTGGGCGACGCTCCTGCCGTTTGGCACGGTCATCAACTACAGCGATTTCATCGCGCACCGGCCGCTTGGGTACACGCGAAGTCGGCCCGGGGTTTACGCTGACGGCGCTGGTGCTGTTCGTGCCGCACGCGGGGTTCTGGCTGGATCGCCTGCGGCAATATACCGAACACAACCTGATGCCGCTCGAGAACAACCGGGGATCGCGCAGCTTCGGCACCGGTTTCTGGGGGCTGCTGATCGGCGGCGGTCCGTGGGGTTCGCCCTGTCACTGGGAACATCACCTCGTCGCGAGCCTGCCGTGGTACCAGCAGCTGATCCTGCACCGCGACCTGAAACGCACGCTCACTCCGGCGCAACGAAGCCAGTACCTGCTCGAACCTGTCGTCGGTTACCCCAGGCTGCTGTGGCGGATCTGGCGCGAGTCGGCCCGCTTCGAACGCGCGTCGCGAACACTGGCTGATGTTCGCGCTGCAGGTGTTGTTCTGGTCGCCCATGGTGTATCGCCTCGCCAGGCGCGAGACACCCGACACCAGCTTCGGCGATGAACTGCGGACGAGCCACCGCATTCCGGGAATCGTCCTGTACGAAATCGGGCTGGCTCTGATGTGGACGGGCCTGGGCATGGCGTTCTGGGGCGGCCGCATGAACAGGCACGTGACCTTGCAGGGGCTGGCGGGCGCGGGGCTGCACGTCGCCGCCATGACGCTGCTCACGTGTGCGTTCGCTGTCCATCGTTCGTGGAACATTCAGCCGCGTCTCGAACGCGATCACCCGTTGTGCACGACGGGGCCATACGGCCTGGTGCGGCACCCGATTTACCTGGCGTTCAACCTTCTCGGGCTCGGCGCCGTCGTCTGGGTGCCGCACGTCCTGGTCGCGCTCGGCGCCGCCGCCCTGATTGTGGGCGGCGAACTGAGATCGAGGACCGAAGAGCACGTTCTCATCGCGGCGTTCGGCGATCAATACCGCCGCTACATGCGCCGCGTCCGGCGAGCGATCCCGGGTGTGTATTGATCGGCCGGCTGCCACATCCAGCCGGCATCGATCCGGCGCAGGCGCCAGGCTCCCGCTATCTGCGCATCTGGCGCGGGATCGGCGATCCTATCCACTTGCTCACCAGCCTGCAGGCGAGCTTCCCCGACATCGTGGCCCTTCGCCAGGGCGTGTCGTACGCGGTGTTCCACCCGGACTACGTCAAACGCGTGCTGCAGGACACGCCCGTTCTGGCTGCGCCAGCGCCGGCTCGCGCAGTTGCCTTTCAGAACGTGCGCACGGCTGCGTTCGATCAGCCGATGCGGACCTGTGTCGCGCGGATGCTGGATGCGTGGGCCGGCAAGGCCCGCAGCGGGCAGCCCGTCGCCCTGAGGCAGGAGGGACCCAGTTCCTGCCGTTTCACCTGCCTGCGTGGGCGCCCACACCCGGGCGCCTGCGGTTCAAGCGCTCGCTGCGGACGATCGACGAGTTCGTGTACGGCCTCGTCGCGAGCCGCCTATCGTCGTCGGCGCCAGCGGCCGACCTGGTGGAGCTGCTGCTCCAGGCCCGCGACGACGAGAGCGGCGAGGCGATGACCGATCTCCAGGTGCGGGATGAGCTCGTGACGTTTCTGAACGCCGGCCACGATACGGTCACCGACGCCGTGCTGTGGACGCTGGTGCTGCTGGCGCAGCATCCGGAGGCCGCCGGCCGCGTCCGCCAGGAGATTGCGTCAACGGCGGGGACCGGGCCCCTTTCGTTCGCCGCGCTGCAGGGCATGCCGTCTCTCGCGCGGGTATTTCACGAGTCCTTGCGCCCGTTCCCTCCGGCGTGGGCGTTTGCGCGGAGCGCCATCCACGCCGACATCCTCGGCTCGTACCGAATCCCGGCGGGCGCGCTGCTGGTGATCTCGCCGTTTGTGACCCATCGCTCGCCGCAGTTCTGGGAGCGGCCGGAGGCGTTCGACCCCGATCGGTTTCTTCCCGAGCGGTCTGGCGCGCAGCCCAAGTTCGCGTACTTTCCCTTCGGCGGAGGTCCCCGTCAGTGCATCGCGATGGAAGTGGCGATGATGGAGGCGCCGCTGATTCTCGCCTCGATTCTCCAGCGCTTTGACGTCCGCCTGGCGTCGGGCACGGCGGTCCGGCCGGCGCCCCGCATCAGCCTGCGGCCGGAAGGCACGGTCTGCCTGAACCTCCGCGAGATCTGACGGGCGGTTTCACTTGTGCGTGATTAACATCAGCAGGGTGAGCAGCACCATCACGACGACCGTCGTCCAGGCGATGGCGTTGAAGCGGCGCGAGTTCGTGTAGCTGCCCATCAGCTCACGGTCGTTCGTCAGCATGAGCATGAACACGAGCACGAGCGGCAGGACGATACCGTTGGCCACCTGCGACAGCACCGAGACGTAGACGAGCGGCAGGCCCGGCACGAGCAGCACTGCGGCACCCAGCACGATGATGACCGTGTAGAGCCAGTAGAACACGGGCGCCTCGCGGAACTTCTTGTCGAGGCCCGACTCGAACCCGAGGCCCTCGCACACCGCGTACGCCGTCGAGATCGGAAGGATGGATGCGGCGAACAGCGAGGCGTTGAAAAGACCGGCTGCGAACAGCAGGTAAGCGTACTCGCCGGCGAGCGGCCGCAGGGCCTGGGCGGCATCCGCCGCGCTCCCGATGTCGTGATGGCCGTTGGCGTAGAGCGTGGCCGCGCAGGCGACGATGATGAACCACGCGACCACGTCGGTGAAGACGCAGCCGAGGATCACGTCCCACCGCGACGCGGCGTACTGCCTGGCCGTGATGCCCTTCTCGACGATCGACGCCTGCAGGTAGAACTGCATCCACGGCGCGATCGTGGTCCCGACGAGCCCGATCACCATGTAGATGTAGCCGTAGTTCCGGATCCCCGCGGCTTCGGGACGCGTCACGGTGGCGAAGGCCGCGGCCTTCCAGTCCGGGTGCGCGATGAGCCCGGCGATGATGTACGTGACGTAGAACGCCGACGCGGTCAGGAATATTTTCTCGATGCTGGCGTAGGTGCCGCGGACGACGAGGAGCCAGACGGCGAACGCCGCCACCGGCACGACGACAAACCGCGACAGCCCGAAGAGCTCGAGGCTGCTCGCGATGCCGGCGAACTCGGCGACGACGTTGCCGAAGTTCGTCACGATGAGCGTCACCATGACGATGAACGTCAGCCGGAACCCGAATTCTTCCCGAATCAGATCGCTCAGCCCCTTGCCGGTGACCGCGCCGAGCCGCGACGCCATCTCCTGTACGACGATGAGGGCGATCGTGATCGGGATCATCGTCCAGAGCAGCGAGTACCCGAACTGCGCGCCGGCCTGGGAGTACGTGAAGATGCCGCCGGCGTCGTTGTCGACGTTGGCGGTGATGAACCCCGGCCCGATGACGGCGAGCAGAAGCAGCAGCCGCGCTTTCCAGTGTTTCAGCGTGGAGAGCATGGCTAGCGGCTGTGGCGGAGCATCGTGATGACGTCGTCCGCCGTGATGATGCCGGCGAGCCGCTCGTGTTCGTCGAGAACGGCGAGGGTGACCAGGTTGTACTTGTCGAACAGCGCCGCCACGTCGTCGTCCGGCGTGTCGGCCGTGCAGGTAACCGCTGGTTCGACCAGCTGCGATAACGGGGTGGCCGGCGGCGACACGGCGATCTTCACCAGCGGCACGGCGCCGGTGATCTTGAAGGCCACGTTGTAGACATAAACCGTGGCGACGGCCTCGCGGCTGCCCTCGAACTGCCGCAGCGCTTCGATGGCATCATCGACGAGCGCGTGATCGCCGATGGAGACGAACTCGGTTGTCATACGGCCGGCGGCGGTGTGCTCGCCGAACTCGAGGAGTTGCGCGACCTCCTGGCGCTCCTGCGGCTGCATCTCCTTGAGGATTTCGCCCGACCGGTCTTCAGGCAGCTCGCCGAGCAGGTCGGCCGCGGCGTCGGGGTCCATTTCCTCGACGATGTCGGCTGCGCGGTCGGAATCGAGCGACTCGACGACCGAGACCTGGACTTTCGGATCGAGCTCCTCGAGCGCCTCGGCGGCGACCTCCTCGTCGAGGGTTTCGAAAACGGATTCACGCTCGGCGCGCGGCAGATCTTCGACGATGTTGGCGATGTCGGCCGGGTGCAGCTTCGAGAGGCCTTCGTAGACGATCTTCAGCTTGACGCGGCGCGCCGGGTCCGTTTCGAGGAGATCGACGTACGCCCACGGGATGACGCGTGGCGGAATACGGGCGAGCAGCGTCCGCAGCGTGAACGACGGCACGATGCCCTTCGTGAGCCGCCGGATCGCGCCGCGGGCGCCCACGTCGACCGCGACGACGCTGAGCACGACGTGGGTGTTGACGGGCGTGGAGTCGAGCTCGACGTCGTTGACGCGGACGACCTTCCGCCCGTGGACGTCGATGATCTGCTGGTCGAGCAGGTCCCGCTTGAGGAGCAGGACGCCGTCAGAGGCCGAGTATCTCTCCCAGGCCGAGCCATCGTCGTCGGTCCGGACCGTGGCCCCGCATGATTTGAGCACTGCCGACGGGAGCACGCGCTCGCCGTCTGATGTCCTGACGATTAGATAGGCGATCCGGGTCGGGTGATCCTGCGGGGCGATCGCGATCTCACGCACGCGTCCGAGGACGGCGCCGGTGGCACCGCGCACGGGAGCGCCGAGGAGTTCGGAGAGCGCGACGAGCGACATTGATGGAAATCCCGCATGAGTGGACTCATCAAGAATAGCAGTACTTCAGTGGTGATGAGCCATCGAATCGCGCGGCTGCGGACGATAGCGCACGAACACGTGAAACGAGCGAGGCGACGTCCCGTAGTAGTCGATCATGTTGTCCGGCACGTGATAGAACGTCACGTCTCCGCCGACGCCGAGACGTCCCCACGGTTTGCTTACGGCGTCGTGGACGTAGCCGGCCGTCGCGGCCGCGACATGTGAAATGCGATGAAAGGACACGAAGCCCGGCGGATCCGGAAAGCCCAGGTCGAGCAGATCCTTGGCGGACGCTTCCATGCGTCCGTAGAAATGCCCGCGCGCCGGCAACCGGCGTGTCCCATTCGAAGAGATATCCGTCGAGCGGCCCGTGGATCTCGCGGTTCTCGCCCCAAGCCAGCGTGGCGGCGACGCGATGCGACTGCACCGTTCCGTTGAATTCGATCGAGGCCGTGATGCGTGGAATGTCGTACGGCTCGAACCAGGCGGGCTCGTGCAGGATGCCGCCTGACACCTGGGCCATCCACGGGCCGCGCTGCCACTTGCCCTGCACCGACCAGGAATCGAGCCACGGCCGGGCGATGTTCAGCCGATGCTCGTCCGGTTCCTGCCCCCGGAACCACGATGCGAGGAGTGTCACGGAACCTGTCTCGATTCCGCCCGTCAGCACCCCCGGCGTGATGTGGGTGGAATCAAGTTGGTGATGCGAGAGCGGGGCCTGCGGGTTGTTGCGAGCCGACTCGCGATGCATGAACGGCGTCGGGCCCAGTGCGGCTGGGCCAACCAGGTCGGCCGACATGATGATCGTGGCGCGCGGACCACGGAGCCGGTAGATCGCGCCAAGCTCCATGAACAGATCGTGCGGGTGCTGGCGATCGATGAGCGGCCCCATCTGGTACGACTCGCCGGTTTGGAAGAGCTGCGGAGACCCGATGCCGCGCATCGTAAACGGCTCGAGCGAGATCATGCTCTCGAGCCGGAATGCTCCAGGGCCGAGCGGCCGCTCGCCGTGCAGCATGAACCAGTTTTGCGACTCCCACGCCGACTGGTCCCTGAACTCGCGCTGCTGGTAGTTGTAACCGAAAAACACGTTCGCGTCGGGCGACCAGGTCCACGAAGCCGATTCCCCCGCACCGGGGCCGGGTGCAGCCCCGTGCACATGAACGGGGGCCGGGGCCGTCACGGGATCCTGCGCCGTCGCGGGGACGCCGGCGAGCAGAATGAGGACAAGGACGAACGGCGACAGACGCATCAGGTTCGGACGGATCAGTTCTTGCCACGCAAGGGAAGTGCCGCTGCTCGCCGGCAAAACCCGTGATGTTGAACGGCGGGAGGTCCTCCCAGCTTACGCGTTCAGTAAGGTATTGCGGAACGGGTAAGACTGGGGGCTGACGGCCGGGGACTCGGGGGATAGGGGCTTGGGAAGAAGAAGAATATGACGCTGAGACAACTATCGATCGCGGCGCTCCTGGCGGCAGCGGTGGCGTGTGCGAGTGAGAACCCGGCCCAACCGCCGACCCCGGTGGCGCCGACGGTGCCTGTTGTTCCGGCGGGGCCGCCGAAGCCGCTCGAAAGCGCGACGATCACGATCAACGCGTCCGGGTTTCACCTCGATCAGGCCTCTGCCGCGCTCTTCGACATCAACGATCTGCACGTCTACCAGGGCGCACGCCTGATGTTCATCAACAACGACAACGATCCGCACGATGTGCTGTCGAGCCCGTTCGGCCTTCACAACGACTGTCCTGAGATCAACGTGGCCGGGTACCTGGTGCCCGGCCAATCGCGCGCGACGGATCCGATTACCCACCTGACGCCCTGCGGGTTTCACGATCACAATCACGAGGGCAACCCGGCCTACGGCGGCCGGGTGACCGCCGAGCCGCGATAGCGCGTCACGCCCGCCGGATCGCCCGGGCCTTGACCATCCGCAGAGGTCGGGATTATGCTCACATGCTGAAAGTGAGACTCAATCTCATTTGATCTCGCGCTGGGCAGCTCCCCAGACACCATGAAACCGTTTCGTACGTGCCTCTTCTGGTTGCACCTTGCGGCGGGCGCCGCCGCCGGCCTCGTCATCCTGGTGATGTCCGTGACGGGCGCCGTCCTCGCGTTCAAGCCGCAAATTCTCAATCACGTGGACCGCAAGGTGCGCGTCGTCGAGCCCGCGGCAACGCCGCGGCTCCCGCTGTCGCAAATCCTCGCGGCCGCGCAGGCCGCCCGGCCCGGCGTGTCCGCGGCGACGCTCGTGCTCGATCGCGATCCGTCGGCTTCCGCAGCGGTCGGATTCGGGCGTGACGGGACGCTGTACGTGAACCCCTACACCGGCGCCGTCCTCGGCGCAGGATGGGCGGACGCGCAGCAGTTCTTCCGCACGACGGAGGACTTGCATCGCTGGCTGAGCCTCGCCGGCGAGAACCGCGACACCGGCCGGGCGCTGACCGGCGCCTCGAACCTGGCGTTTCTCGCCCTGGCCGTCTCGGGGCTGTTCCTCTGGTGGCCGCACAACTGGCTGCCGCAGCACGTGAACGCAATCCTGTTCTTCAGGCGCACGACCACCGCGCGCGCTCGCGACTTCAACTGGCACAACGTCGTCGGCTTCTGGTGCGCGCCGCTTCTCATCGTCCTGACCGCGACGGGCGCCGTGATGTCGTACCCATGGGCGAATCGGTTGCTCTACGAGATGGCCGGCAGCCCGCTGCCTGCGCCACGAGGGCCACAGAGTCCGCCAGATTCACGCGGGTCGCAGGATCGACGGGGGCCGCGCGTTGACGTCGATCGGCTCTGGGCCAACGCCGAACAGCAACTGCCGACCTGGCAGACCGTCACCATGCGGCTACCGGACCGGGCGCGCGCGGACGTGTCGTTTACAATGAACGACGCTCGACACTGGAACGCGTTCGCACGTTCGCAGCTGCTGCTCGACACCGCCACCGGCGGCGTCGTCCGCTGGGAACCGTACGCCGCGCAGAGCCGCGGCCAGAAGTGGCGTGGCTGGGTCCGGTTCGGGCACACGGGCGAGCTCGGAGGTATTGTCGGTCAGACGCTCGCGGGTACAGCCTGTCTCGGCGGAGTGGTTCTCGTCTGGACGGGACTGGCACTCGCGTTTCGCCGGCTCGTGGGCTGGCGGCTCTGGCGCCGGCTGGCGGTCGCGGCGCCGGTGGCGTCGCGGCCCAAGGCCGCTCCGATGCCGGAATGAACAGAAACAGGCTCGACGCTTCGAGCCAGGATTGGGAGTCAGCGGATGAAGGGCAACGACGCGGTCATCGCAAAATTGAACGAGGCGCTCCGCGAGGAGCTGACCGCGATCAACCAGTATTTCGTCCACGCGGAGATGTGCCACAACTGGGGCTATCACCGCCTCGGGAACTACATCAAGAAGCAGTCGATCGGCGAGATGAAGCACGCCGAGGAAATCCTCGAGCGCATTCTCTTCCTCGACGGCATCCCGTCGATGCAGCCGCTGCCGCTGACGATCGGCTCGGACGTCAAGGGACAGCTCGAAAGCGATCTGAAGCTCGAGCTCAAGGCGACCGTGATGTACAACGACTCCGTCAAGCTGGCTCGCGAGGCGGGTGACAACGGATCGGCGGACCTGTTCGAACGACTGCTCAAGGACGAGGAAGAACACGTCGACTTCCTCGAAGCGCAGATGCACCAGATCGGACAGCTCGGCTACGAGCGGTATCTCGGGCAGCAGCTGGACGGCGGGGAAAACAAGTAGCGCGGCACGGACGTTAGCCACAAAGGCACCGAGGGCACGGAGTCCTCTTTCCGAAAGAAGGAGATCCTCTGTGTTCTCTGCGCCTCTGTAGCTATATACGTGATCACTGGACCGTAATGCTTCCCTGGAGCCCGGCCACATCCGCCAGGTTGTGATCGTGATAGCCGCAGATCCGCGCCGTCGTGAGGTTGCCGGTCTGCCGGGTCTGGCCGGGATTGAGGAAACCCACCTGCGCGATCGCCGGACAGTCCGTGTGCTCCGGATGCGGGTTGGATTCCATGTCGTGCGGCCGGCTGTCGCTGTTGATGAACGTCACCTGGCTGCCGCGGGGCACGATGATGTCCTTCGGGGTGGCCACGTTGTTCTGGATCGTGATGGTCGTGGTGTTCACGGCGCCCGCCGGGGTCGTCGTCGGAGTCGTGGGCGACGGCGCGGCCGGGTTGCTGCTGTTGTTGCCGCTCCCCCCGCACGCGGCCAGCATCAGCGCCGGCCCCAACGCCGCGAAGATCCCGCCCGTTATCCGTGATCGCATCGTTATCTCCTTCATGATGTAGTGCAGGGCTTCAGCCCTGCCCCCCGAAACGCAGGCCTGAAGGCCTGCACTACACCTGTTCCTCAGTAGAACTTCCTCGAGATGTTGAATCCGAGGTACCAGTCCGTGCCGTTGCTGCCGTCTGCTCTCGGGCTGCGCGTGCCGCCTCGCGCGAGCTGGCCGTACGTGGTCGCGAACGAGTCGGAGAAGTTCAGCTGAAAGACATGGCCGCCGGCGCGCTTCTCGAGCGCGAACGCACCGTGGCTGACTCCGGGATCGTAGCCGGCGCGCGGCGCCCATTCGCCGACCAGGTAAACCGTCTCGAGGATTCGCACGCGGCCGCCCAGACCCAGCATGAACGTGTCGTTGTCCGGCGTTGAGGAGTCGTAGATGTTGGCGTGGTGCACCCAGATAGGTTCGACGTAGAGCGCCGCTTTTTCTCCCATCCGGCGGGACACAATCAGCCCGAGCGTCGGCTGCGACTGGCTGTCCACGTTCGATCGCCCCACGTCGCTGAATTCGATTGCGAGGAGCGCGGCCGCTTCGACGGGCGAGCTCGTGCCCTGGCGCAGAAATCCGTACTGGCCGAACAGCTCGATGGTCTTGTCGCTGGCGCGATGTACGCCGATCTCGGTGTTCGGCATGATCCCGTAGCGGTACTCGAGGCCGATTCGCGCGCCGAAGTCCATGCCGAATGCGTCCGCGACCAGGCTGTTCGGGCACAGGTCGCAGCTGAGAGGACGCGTGAAGCGATGCGTCACGCGGAACGCGCTGCCGTTGACGGGGAGCCGCAGCGACGTCGGCAGGCTGACGAGCGTGAAGTCCGGTTCAGCCAGCTTCAGCACGCGGTCGTCCTCTTCGTTCGTGTTCTGGGCGTAGGCGCCCGTCGCCGCCAGCAGCGAGAAGATCAGTGTCCAGAGAATGCGGGTGTTTGTCATGGGTTGATACTGCCGAACATCATGGTCGGATGAATGATGCAGTGATAGCCGCCGGCCGCACCGAGCCGCATCACCGAGCTCGAACTGCCGGGCGCGATTGCGCCGCTGTCGAATGATCCGTCGTTCATGACGATGCGATGGGTGGCGTTGTCGACGTTGTGCCAGACAACGAGCGCGCCCGGAGCGATGTGCGCCGGATTGGGATCGAATGACAGCATGCCCTGCTGTCCCTGAATGGTGACGACCCGCGCGTCCTGGGAGGACACGGGCGTGGGCATGCCCATCATGCCGTCGTCGTTCCGGTGTCCGTTGCCGCCGCAGCCGCATGCTGTGCAGACCAGCACGGTGCCGATGACCAGAGGGGTCCGCACGTCACAGCTCCCTACGCAAGCCGGATGCCGGAAGTTCGCAGGACCTTCCGTCCGGAACGCCCGGCTGCGCGACGCCGGGTTTACAGAAGGCGTAACAGGTTTCCCTCCCCGTAACGCCGGTGACACCGCGCGACCCTTCAATCCAGGCGGTATTTCGCCAGATAGTACGACAACGCCCGCTGGCTGATTCCCATGAGTTCCGCCGCGTCCTTCTTCACGCCGGCGGCGCTCTCGATCGCCCGCCTGATGGTTTCGCGCTCGACCCACTCGATGTTCTGCCTGAGTTTCAGCGAAGGGAGCGTGTTCGCCTGTGGCGCCGCCGCGCCGAGGACGGAGACGGCGCGGGCGCTGATCGCTGTTCCGGTCGAGAGCACGACGGCGCGTTCGATCGTGTTCTCGAGCTCCCGGACGTTGCCCGGCCAGTCGTACTGCTGCAGGCCGGTCATCACGCTGTCCTCGAGCTTTTCGATCCGGCGCCCGACCCGCTGCGCGTGTTTCCGGATGAAGTGTTCGACGAGCGACGGGATGTCGTCGCGCCGCTCCCGCAGCGGCGGGATTGCTATCGGGATCACGTTGAGGCGGTAGAAGAGATCTTCCTGGAACTTGCCATCGGCGACCATCTGCCGCAGATCGCGGTTCGTGGCCGCGATCACGCGCAGGTCGACTTTCTCGGTGCGTTCCGACCCGAGCGGCTCGAACTCCCGCTCCTGCAGTACGCGCAGGAGTTTGCTTTGCAGCGGCGGGCTCATCGTGCCGATCTCGTCGAGGAAGATGGTGCCGCCGTCGGCGAGCGCGAACTTGCCTTTCTTGGTGCTCGTCGCGCCGGTGAATGCGCCGCGCACGTGGCCGAACAGCTCCGACTCGAGCAGCGTTTCAGGAATGGCCGCGCAGTTGACCTTGATGAGCGGCATGTCCCGCTGGGCGCTGCGGTCGTGGATGGCGCGCGCCACCAGTTCCTTGCCGGTGCCGGTCTCGCCGGTGATGAGGACCGTGCTCTTCGTCTGGGCGACCAGCTCCGCGCGCCGGATCACCTCCTCCATCGTCCGGCTGCGGCCGATGATGCCGTAGTGGTCGAACTGCTCGTCGCGCTCGCTGAGCAGGTAACGGTGCTCGGTCCGCAGGCGCTGATGATCGAGCGCGCGTCGGACGACCACGATCAGCTCGTCGATCTCGAACGGCTTGATGAGATAGTCGAGGGTCCCGAGTTTCATCGCCTCGATCGCGCTCTCGACGGTCGCGTGCGCCGTCATCATCAGAATCTGGGCGCGCTCGTTGTCCGCCGTCGTCCCGACGTACTCGCGTATCAGATCGAGGCCGCTGAGCTCGGGCATCATGTTGTCCACCACGAGCACGTCGAACGGCCGTTCGGCCAGCAGCCGCTGCGCCTGGCGTGGGCTCGCCGTGTCCACGACGGCGTGGCCGGCCTCGCGCAGAGCGCGTCCGAGGGACTTCAGGATCTTTTCTTCGTCGTCGACGAGCAGGATCGAGCCGCGCGAGTGGGTCATGAGTTATCCGGAGACACCTGCAGGAAGACTGATGCGGATCTCGGTGCCGCTGCCTGGCGCGCTGTTGACGCCAATCGTGCCGCCGAGCCCTTCGACGATGTTCTTGGCGATGGCGAGACCCAGGCCCGTGCCGCCGCGCTTCGTCGTGAAGTATGGATCGAACACGCGCGGCAGGTGCGCGGGATCGATGCCGGCGCCCCGGTCAGTGATGACGATCGTCACCCGGCCGTCCCGCGCCTGCGTGGTCAACGTGACGAGCGGCTCGTCGACCACGGCGCCAATCGCCGAACGCTGACTGCTGACTGCTGACTGCTGACTGGCGACTGGCGACTGATGACTGCTGACTGGCGACTGGTGACTGCCGACTGTCCTGTCGTTGACCGCGTGCCGCGCATTGACGAGCATGTTGACGAGCGCGATGCGCAGGCGTTCGGAATCCGTCGCCACGGGCGCCACTGCGGGGTCGAGCTCCAGGTGCACCGGCGCGCCAGGGCCGGAGGCGACGGAGGCTGCCGCGGATTCGCGGCAGAGCGCGTTCAGATCCGCCGGCGCGACCTGAAAATGAATCGGCCTCGCGAAATCGAGCACTTCGTTCACGATGCGATTCAGCCGGTCGACCTCCTCGTCGATGTCGGCCACCGCCTCGCGCATGGCCGCCCGGCTCACATCCGGCTGCCGCAGGGCGTGCAGCGAACCCTTGATGATCATCAGCGGGTTCCGCACCTCGTGCGCGATGACGGTGGAGAGCCGGCCGAGCGACGACAACCGCTCCTTCTGCGACATCTCGCGCTGGAAGCGCGCGATCGAGTCCGTCAGCGTATTGAACGTCGTTGCCATGAGCTGGGCGTCTTCGTCGTGCCAGCGGCGGCCTTCGCCGACGGCGATCTTGCGCGTCAGATCGCCCGTCGCCGCCACCTCGTGCATGACGTCGGTGATCGCCGCGAGCGGCCGCGTGATCGTGCGCGCGACCGCGAAGCTGAGGAGCGTCGCCAGCAGCACGGCCACGATGGCCGTGACGGCGAGCCCCGTGTGAATCGCGTCGAGCGAGCGGAGTTGATCGGTGCGCGAGCGCAGGATCAGCGCCACCGGTGCGGCGCTGCTTCCAGGCTGCGCCGATCCGAGCGGCAGCGGCAGCGCGAGGTACTCGTCGGGGCCGAGCACCACGGTGGAGACTCCCGTACCGTGCAGCCGGGCCGCGAGCGCATGGTCGTATTCGCGCGGCAGCGTCGTCGTCAGCACGTCGCCGCCCACCGCGAAGGCGATGTCGCTGCCGGTGATCTCCTTGAGCTGGCCGGCCAGCGCGTCGTTCAGCAGGAACCCGACGCTGACGGAGCCGAGGATCTGCGGCTGCGTGAGCCCGATCACGATCGGCACGGTCACCACCTGCAGGATGCCGTCCGGTTCGGGAAGCAGGCCGACGGTTTCGTGGCCGAGCAGCGCGTCGCGGACAGCGGGCCAGTCGCCGGCGGGCCGGCCGGCCGGCGCCGAGTCGCCGGAGGTCGCGAGCACGCGGCCGGTCCCGTTCGTCACGACCAGCAGGTTGGCGGACTTCAAGGGCTCCTGGTAGTCCCGCAGGTTGTCTTCGACAGTCGGCGGATCGTTCGTCAGGACCGCGGCCTTGAGCTTCGGCAGATCGGCGATGAGCCGGGCCATCACCGTGTACGTGTCGATGCGCGTTTTGCGAAGCTGGTCGACGAGCACCACCGTCGCGCGGATCTCACGCTGCAGCGATCGCTCGGCCTCGCGCGTGACCCGCTGGTTGACGACGTAAATCGCGGCGCCGATCGAGAGCACCGCGAGCAGCGCGCTCGCGAGGAAGATCCGGCCGCGCAGGGAGCTGATGAGCGTCATCTCAGCGCGAAGTCCAGCTCCGCCTCGCCGCTTTCGGGCACGACGACGGGCTGCGGACCGGAGGAGACGCCCTCGTTCCATGCGACGAGGTTGTACGTGCCCGGCGGCACGTTGTTGATGCGATAGCGCCCCTCGGCATCGGTCAGCGCGAAGAACGAGTGGTTGAACACGAGGATGAACGCGTTCATGTGCGAATGGATGTCGCAGAACACGCGGACGATGCCGGGGCGGTCGAATTTGATCGATTTCGAGCGCCCCGCGGCATAGCGGCCGAGATCGAAGGGCCGCGTCTTCGACAGCGAGAACACGTTGTGGTAGATGCGGTCGCTGTTCGGGAAGTCCACGACGGTGCCCGTGGTGATGGCCAGGACGTGCGGCACGAACCGCTCGTCCCGCTGGTCGAGCACGGCGTGGCCCGGGGCAGCCGCCGCGGCGGCGCGCGGAGCGGAGTCGAAGTACACAACCGACGTGAGGCGATCCGACACGTCGCTTTGCGCCACGTGCGCGCCGAGGTCGGCCACGTTCGGCCGGCGTTCAGGGGGCGTCGCCGGCCGCCCTAATTCGACGCGCCCCCGGACGGTGCCCGTATCCCGGAAGCCCTGCGACGCCGGGGCGAGCAGGGCAGGCGCGGCCGGCAGGACAGGCATGGCGGGCAGGCCAGAGGCCGCCAGGACGGCGAAGGCCGCGACGATCGCGAGGGGATGTGGGCGCGGGACCATCTCAGAACCAGTACACGAGTTGCGCAGCCATCAGGTTCAGGCGCGTGACGCGGCCGCCCTCCCGCGTGTTGTGCTGGCCGGACACCTTGACGAGGAGGTTCCGCAGGATGGAATAGCCGCCGCCGAGTTCGAGCCTGGTGACGGGCGCGTCCCACGTCGTGGGGCCGTTGCTGCCTGTCAGCTCGCTGAAACCGAGATGATCGAGGCGGGCCGCCGCATACAGTCCGGGCCTGATCTTGTAGCGTCCCTCGACGTAGCTGCCGAGCGCGCGCAGCGGCGTGTTGATGACGGGCGCGCCGACCGACGGCACCCGCCACTCGCTGAACACGGCTTCCGCGCGTACGAGGTAGTAGTCGCGCGAGTACTCGGCGTCGGCGCCCCAGGCCGTCTGCGTGAACTCGCCGTCGTGGCCGTCGCCGACGGCGCCGCGCGCCGCCGTCGCGCTGACGAACGGGCCGTGCGCGGCTGACGCGCCCAGGACGAGGCCCGCGACCGGGCGCGTGCTGAGGCGCCCGGCGAGCTGGCGGCCCGAGTTGTCGTCCCTGAGCAGCGGATTCGACAGCGTGCCGGTTGTCACGGACACGGTGGCGTCGACGAGCTCTGACCCCGCGTGCACCTGGACGCCGGTGTCCCAGCGGAACGCGCTCGCGAGCGCCAGGCCGGCGGCCGGTACCGGGTTGCCGATCGAGTAGCTCGAGAGCCACCCGCGGCCCCGCATGGCGAGCAGTTCGTTGGCGTTCATCGGCACGGCGTCGGCGCGCAGCGACGTCAGGTACTGGTATGCGAGCGGAGACCCGATGAGCGGGTTTTCCGACGGGTAGATTCTGCGGGTGAACGCGCCGAAGGTCGGCGGCACGCGGCCCGCCTGGATGTCGAAGGCGCGGTGCGCCCACGGCCGGACGCGCAGGTAGAAGGCGTACGCCTGCAGCGGCCCGACGTTCTCGGTGCGTACCTCACCGAGCACCGAGACGTGGTCGTTCAGTTTCACCGCTGTCGTCAGGTCGACACGGAACACGCGGAGCGCGGAATGCTCGTAGTCCGTGTAGTTGAAGAACCCGGTGTCGGCGCCGCCCATCGACGCCGACACGTCGCCGCTGAGGGTCACGTGGCCGTTGGCGATCGACACCGGTTCGGACGGCAGCGCCTGCGCGCGCGCCGGAAGATGGCGGGACAGCGCCAGCGCGCAGACGAGCAACGCGCGGAGAGCCGGTTTCATGCCCAGCCCCGGATTATAGTCCGCGGTTTTCGAGGATGTACCGGATGACGAGCGTGCCCGGCACAAGCGTTGTGAAGCCGCGGTCGGGGTGGGGCGAGATGTAAGTTGTCGACACCAGCACGCGGCCGTCGCGCCACCAGCCGCGCGCCACGCGCGCCCGCCGGCCGCCGTACAATCTCGAGAGCGCCGCACGATCGTACGGCCCCGACGTGCCGAATGCGTCGAGCGGGTCCACCGCGTCCACCGCGCCGACCTGCGCAGCGCGCCCGCGCGCGTCCGCCTCTGCCACGTCCTCGAGCCGCGACGTGGTGGCGCACACTTCGTAGGTGCCCGCCCGCGGATGGGTCGGGGTGAACAGCGCCGTCAGGGCCGCATCGCAGTCATACGCGGGCGGGGGGCCGGGGGCCTGGGCCGGAGCGGCCAGCGCCGCTAGTAGAATAAAGAGGATGGCGTATATCATCTGCGAGCCCTGTGTGGGCACCAAGGATACGGCCTGCGTGGATGTCTGTCCCGTGGACTGTATCCACCCGCGCAAGGACGAGGCCGGTTTCGCAGCGGCGGAGATGCTCTACATTCATCCCGACGAGTGCATCGACTGCGGCGCCTGCGTGCCGGCGTGCCCCGTCGAGGCGATCTTTTCGCTCGACGAGACGCCGAACAAGTGGGCGAGCTTTATCGGGAAGAACGCCTCATACTATGATCGTGGTTGAGGTTAAGGTTGAGGTTAGAGGCTGGGGACCAGGGGCCGGGCGTTTCCTGCCACGAGCCACGAGCCACGAGCCACGACGGAGTTTTTTAATGGGCCTGATCGACCATCGATTCGAAGACAACTTCATCACGACGAGCATCGACCGCGTCCTCAACTGGGCGCGCGAGTCGTCCATCTGGCCGATGGGCTTCGGGCTGGCGTGCTGCGCGATCGAGATGATGGCGGCGTCCGCCTCGCGCTTCGACATCGCGCGGTTCGGCGCCGAGGTGTTTCGCGCCTCGCCGCGCCAGTCGGACCTGATGATCGTCGCCGGGACGGTCACCAAGAAGATGGCGCCGGTGCTCCGCCGGCTCTACGACCAGATGCCCGAGCCGAAATGGGTGATTTCGATGGGCAGCTGCTCCAATGCGGGCGGCCCGTTTCCGACCTACAGCGTGCTGCAGGGCGTGGACAAGGTCGTGCCGGTCGACGTGTACGTGTCGGGCTGCCCGCCGCGTCCCGAGGCGCTGCTGTACGGCCTGATGCGGCTGCAGGACAAGATTCGCAAGGAAGGCACCGTGCTCAGGAAAGAACGCATCATCATGTCAGGCGACACGGAACCCACACTCATCGGCGAGCGCGCCTGATGCAGACCATCATCCGGTTCTTCAAGACGATTTTCCTCGTGGACCTCGTGAAGGGCATGTGGCTGACGTTGAAGTACACGCCGCAGCCCGCCTTCACGTTCCAGTATCCGGCCGAGCGGCGGCCGACGGCGCCGCGGTTCCGCGGCGTGCTGCGGCTGCAGGTGGAACCTGCCAGCGGCGCGCAGACCTGCATCGTCTGCGACCAGTGCGCCAAGGCGTGCCCCGACGATCTCATCGCGCTTGGCGGCCACCGCGAGCCCGGCATGAAGATCAAGGTGCTCGACTACTTCGACTTCAACCTCTCGCGCTGCAGCTTCTGCGGGCTGTGCTCGGAGGTCTGCCCGACCAAGCCGATCAAGGCGCTCATCATGAGCGAGGACTACGAGCTTGGCAGCTACCACCGCGATACGCAGATTCTCCGCGTCGACCAGATGTACGACGGGGTGCCGATCGAACAGTACACTCGTTGAAATAAGGATTTCGTTTTCCGAAAGCCCTTCAACCCGTTACAGTATCCAGGACTTGATTTGGGCGGGCGCGGATCTTGTAGGAGCGGCGCCCGGGTCTAACTGTTCAGTCTGACGTTTGCGCTGGAGAAGAGGGACCATGCAGGTGCGGTTCCGGTCGTCGGTTGTCCTCGTCCTTGTCGCGGCGGCATCGCTCGCCATCCACGCCGACGGCCCTTCATCACAGGCGGCTGACGTCCAGTATCAGCTCGGTACGCTGCTCTATTCCGAAGGACGCTACGTCGAGGCCCTCGAGGCGTTTCAGAACGCCCTGAAGTCGCCGGACGCGCTCCTGCTGCGCGGGGCGCGGGCGGGCGTGGTCCAGGCGGCGCTGCGGGTGGCGGAGTTCGACACCGCACGGAACGAGGGTGAAACCCTTGCCAAGGCCGCCCCGCGCGACGCCGACGCCATCTCGCTGTACGGCGACGCCCTGTGGGCCTCCGGCCTGTTCGAGGAAGCCGAGCTGCGATACCGCGAGGCGCTGGCGCTGACGCCCGAATTGCCGCGCGGCCTGCACGGCATCGCGCGGTCGCTGCTCGCGCGCAACCAGCTCGACGATGCGATGAATCAGGCGCAGGCGGCGCTCAGGCTCGCGCCCCGCGACCTCGAAGTCCACCACACCGTCGGCGCGATCTACGAGCGGATGCACAAGTACGAGGAAGCGGCCGCCGCGTACGGCAACTACGTGAATCTCCTGCCCAACAAGGACACGAGCGAGAAGGCCGCGTGGTCGCGCGCCGAAATCCGGTTCCTGCGATCGTTCGCGCAGCGCGTGCCGTTTCAGGCCGATCCCGGCACCGACGACCAGGTGTTCACGGTCGACTTCCGTCTGGTGAACGACAAGGTCGTGGTGCGCGCGCGGGTGAACGACGCCAGCCCGCAGGATTTCGTCGTCGACACCGGTGCGGAGAGCACGATCATCACCGAGCCCACGGCCCGGCGCCTGGGCGTCGCGCCGATCACGTACACGCTGAGCGCCGGCGTCGGCGAAACCGGCCTGCGCGGCCTGCAGCTCGCGCGGGTGGACTCGCTCGAGCTCGGCACGCTCAAGCTGCGCAACGTGCCGTGCATCATCAAGAGCCCGCCGCTGCGCGACCTGCCGTCGAACGAAACCGAGAGCCTGTCGCCGATCGCGCTCGGCTACTCGATGATCATCGACTACCAGTCGCACAAGCTCACGTTCGGCAAGCACCTGCCGATTGAGACGGGCGCCCTCGAGCTCCCGCTGCGCGTCTACCGCCTCGTGACGGTCAGGGGCCTCGTCGGCAGCCAGCACCATGCGAACTTCGTGGTCGACACGGGCGGCGAGGTCATTTCGATCAGCCAGGCCACCGCGAACCGGCTGCCGGTGAAGGAAGGCGCGCGCAAGATCGCGCTGCGCGTGTACGGCTCGTCAGGCTGGGACCGCGACGCGTTCCTGATGCCGGGCGTGGACCTGGCGTTCGACACGATCAAGTACACGAACTTCCCGGTCGTCGTGCTGAACCTGAACGCGCCGAGCGCCCTGCTCGGCTTCCAGCTCGGCGGGATCGTCGGGCACAAGTTCCTCAGCGGCTATCGCGTCGGCATCGATCTCGAGCGCAGCGTCTTGCGGCTGAAGGCGATTTCCTAGCGCTCGCCTCAATGTAAGGTGCTCTGGGCACGGCTCGAGTGCTGCGGTAGAACACTTCAAGGCTCTCAATGCGTAGCTCCGCAGTTTCTACGTCTCAGACCGTCGCAGCTTCGAGACCCGGCCCGTTAAAAGTCGTAGCCGATCCACACCATGAACCGCGGCTTGCGGAAGTCTTCCGCGCCGTTGACGCACGCGCCGTTCGGCAGGACCGCCGTGCACGAGAAGACCACGTTCTCCCAGTTGTCGTTCATCAGCGTGCGCCACGACCAGTCGAAGTGGATGGGGAAGCCGAGCGCGAACGTCTCGAGGCCGATGCCGTACGACGCGCGGGCGTCCTGCAGCCGGAACCCGTCGACCTGCCGCGCGATGTAATTGGCGACGGGCTTCGACGTCCCGGGCACCGCTGGATCCGGCACGGTGACGATGTTGCCGAACGCGTCGGTCTGATATCCGGTGGTGACCTGGCAGATCTGCGACGAGTTCGCCAGGAACCTGAAGTTGTCGTTCTCCTTCGCGCACGGGTTCTGCGACTTCTGGTCGCTGAACCACGCGCCGCCGACGCCGGCGAACAGCACGCCGCGGATGCCGCCGATCACGCCAATCGGCGTGAGGGCCGCCTCGATCAGCGGGAAGCGCAGCTCGGCGTTGGCCTGGATCATGTTCTGCCCGACAAACTGCAGGTAGTCGTAGCCGCGCAGGTCGCCGTTGCCGCCGAAGTACTGGAAGTCCGGGAAGTCGCCCCGGCTCCTGAACCCGTGGAACCGCGTGGCGAGCAGGCCCGTGGAGCCGAGCCGCGTGTAGTGGCGGACATCCGCGTCGAGCGTCCGGCGCGAGAGGATGCCGCCGATGGGGGGCGAGGTGTCCCACGCGAGGCGCATCGTGCTGCCGGCCAGCGGTCCGAACTCGCGGAAGACGGTCGTCTCGCGAACGAACGCGATGCCGAGCGGCATGAGCAGGCCGTTTTGCGCGAGCTGCTGGCCGCCCGTGAGCGAGGCTTGGTACTGGGTCGAGTAGTCCTGCAGCGCCGGGTTGTTGAACGACTGGCTCAGGTGCACGAAGCTGCCTGAGACCTGGACGCGGTTGTAGCGGTTGAGCGGCCAGATGCCGAACGCGGTGCCGCCCCACGTCGTGCTGGTCGCCTGCGCATCGTCGCGGCTCAGGAACGGCGCGTAGGACGGGTCGTAGAACGCGCCGCCCAGCTGGCCGTAGTAGAAGACCGTCTGCGAGTAGCCCTGCAGGCCGTACTGGAACCGCTTGGACAGGTTCGTGTAGGCCAGCGAGAACGTGCGGTACTGCGAGATCGACGCGAAGTAGAAGTTGAACTGCTTGTCGCCGAGCACGTCGCCGAACGTCACGGCGGTGCCGCCGAAGATGTCGCCGCTGCTCGTGACGCCGAGGTTCACCGGCGGCCGCCCGTCGAGGAACATCTTCTCGAACGTCTTCTTCTTCCGGACATTGTCGGCCACCAGCGTGTGCTGGAGCGGCGCCTGGAAGTCGATGATGGGGCCGGGGGAGCCGAAGTCGGACGCCGCCGCGGTGTGCAGCGGTTCCTTGCGCTCGAGCGTGCGCACCGTGTACTCGCCCTTGTAGTAGCTGATGAAGGCGATGCGGTTGGCGTTCTCGCCCTCCCGCAGCACGGCCGGCGACCAGTTGCCGCCGAGCGTGTCGGTGTACTGCCGCATCTCGCCGTTCTTCAGATCCATCGTCCAGATGTTGTAGATGTTGCCGTTCTTGGCGACGTCGGGCTCGAGCGGCACGTTCGGATCGGTGGCCGTGGACGAAAACACGAGGGTGTTCTCGTCGATGAACTGCGCCGCCGTCTCATCGACGGTCCCGAAGGTGATCTGCGTCTGTCTTCTTCGTGTCGAGCTCGATCCGGAACAGCTTCTGGTTCCCGCTGACGCGCGCGTTGAAGACGATGAACTTGCCGTCGGGCGAGAACGTGGGCCCGGAGTTGGCGAACTCGTCCTCGGTCAGGTTGGTGACCTTCTGGGTCGCCAGGTCGACGAGGAAGATGTCGCCGACGGCATTGCGAAGCCCGGCGAACGCGATCGTCTTGCCGTCGGGCGAGAACGACGGCGATTCGGGCTCGTCGACCGTCTTCATGTCGATGCGCTGCTCGATGCTCCGCGTCAGCACGTTCTGGATGATGAGCGTGCGCTCTTTCGCCGTGCGCACGAAGTAGGCGAGACGATCGCCCTTCGGCGACCACGCCATCCACGGCATCTCGAACCGCTCGCCGAGCTGGACGATGTGGTCGAAACCCATGTCCTTGTCGAAGCCCTTGGTCAGGTTCCGGACGATCGATCCGTCCTTGCTCGAGATGAGGATGACGTCGATCTCGCGATCCTCGCGGTTGAACGTCATCGCGGCGATGAGGTCGCCCGAGGGGGACGGCGCGATCGAGAAGGCCTCGGCGAACGACGTCTTTTCCTTGTTCGGCGACAGGTCGCGGCCGTAGTCGGCCGGCCGTTCCTTGTCGCGGAACGGCTTGAACCGCTCCTTGAGGTAGCGCTCGAAGTTCTGGTCGAATTCGTCCTTCTTCATCTTCAGCGCGTCTTCGTAGGCGTCCTCGCCGCCGCCGATGACGCTCTTGCGCAGCGCGAACATGAACTGCCGGATGCCTTCGCGGCCGAACTTGGCCTCGATGAACTCGAACACCGCGTGGCCGAGGTTGTAGGGGACGAACCGTGCGTTGCTCGCGTTGCCGTAGGCCTCGGTCTCGGTCATCTTCGGCACGATGTCGGCGACCGCCGCGTCGCGGACCGTCATCAGGTCGAGCGGCGTCCACTGGCCGCGCTCGAACTCGGACAGGCCTTCGTTCACCCAGAGCGGAACGTTCCGGCGGATCAGTCCCTGCGGGATGATGTCGAACTCGAACTGGTGCGTGAGTTCGTGCACGATGAGCCCGTACAGCTGGTCGGGCGGGGCGTCGATCGGCATCACCATGCGCAGGCGGGTCGGCTCCGCGAACGCACCGACGCCTTCCTGACCCGCCGACGGGTCGACGTTTTCCTGCTCGAACTCGCTGTGGGTCTTGAACAGGATGAGCTGGATCTTGTTCGGCAGCTCTTTCTTGAGGTCGGCGCTGATCTGCTGGTAGGCGCTCTCGGCGTAACCGGCGACCCGCTCGAGATGCTGCTTCATCTCGGGGTAGTAGTAGATCTCGAAGTGATCCGTCGTGTAGATCTCCCAGTTGAACGTGTCGTAGTGGATGTTGTTCTTCCCGTAGTACGGCACGTACGGCGTCTGCGCGGCGGCGTAGGCCGACCAGCCGGCCAGGATCGCGGCGATGACAACGAGACGGCAGGACGGCACGAAATGCCGGACGCGCATAAGCTGTTACCTCTGAGTAGGTATGCGGATCTTACTGTGACGCCCCGTGGCCTGCAAACGTCGATCCCACCAGATCGGGCCTGCAGGCGGCATTGTGTCCTCAGTCCCGTGCAGCCGCCGGCCCGCCTGACGCCGCGAGGCGACAGGGTATACTCCGGAATAACCGAGGGGGCGCCCGGGTTTACTCCACTGGCGCCCGTGGAGGATGCGAACGCACGGCCCTAAGGCGGGAGGTCCGGCCCGGACCGCCACGTTCGAGGCTGACGCCTTGGCGTGTGTGGACAGCTTGTACCGCACGGCGCTACGGCTGACGCACGTTCCGGCCGACGCCGAGGATCTCGTCCAGGAGACCTACCTGAAGGCGTTCCGCGCGGCCGATAGCTTTCAGGAAGGCACCAATTTGAGGGCCTGGTTGTTCACCATCCTCCACAACACCGCGCGCAACCGCGCCCGTGACCGCGCGCGCGACACGGTGACCGCCGACAGCGAGGTTGTCGACCGCGCGGACGACAGCGCAGGTGCCTGGTCCGGCAACAGCCGGGTTGACACTCCCGAAACGCTGCTCCTCCGCGACACGCTGACACCCGACCTGCAGGCCGCCGTCGAGGCGCTGCCCGACACGTTCCGCCAGGCCGTGTGGTTACGCGACGTGGAAGAGTTTTCCTACGCCGAAATTGCGGAGATGCTCGGCGATTCCGGTCGGGACGGTGATGTCGCGTATTTCGCGCGGCCGCCGCCTGCTGTTCGATCGCCTTCAACACTTAAGGCCCGTCAATGCCTGACTGCACGTCGATCGATCCGCTCATCACGCCCTACATCGACGGCGATATCGGCGCGCCGGAGCGCCGTCTCGTCGACGAGCACGTCCGACGATGCCCGCCCTGCTACTCCCGCGTCAGCGCCGAGCGCGCGGTGTTCGAGCTGATGAAGACCAGACGAGGCGAGCTCGCCGCGGACACCGCGTCGCCGGCGCTGCGCGATCGCTGCGAGGCGCTGCGGTGGCGGTCGTCGGCCGCGGACGGCGGTGGCGGTTCCGCGAAACCGTGGCGCGCGCGGCTCGTGCCGTTTGCCGTGGCGGCAGGCGTGGTGGTCGCCGCCGGGGTGGCGGCGATGTACGTGCTCACGGAGCGCTCGTCGGCGCTGCTGGCGGCGGAACTGACGGCCGATCACGTGAAGTGTTTCGGCATGAAGTCCGTCCTGCACGTCGCCGACGATCCGGTGGAAGCGGAGCGCACGATGGCGTCGACCTTCGGCTGGCACATGCCGCTGCCGGAAGCGGCGGCGCGCGCCGGGATGGAACTCCTCGGTGCGCGCGTGTGCCTGTACGGGCGCGGCCTCGCCGCGCATCTGATGTACCTGCACAACGGACAGCCGGTGTCCGTGTTCATGATTCCGAAAACATCGCGGCCCCAATCGGTCGTCGACGTCATGGGGCACGAGGCGGCCATCTGGTCGACCGGTGACCGCACGTTCGTGCTCGTCGCGCGCGAGCCGGAGAACCAGGCGGAAGCGGCGGCGGACCTGTCGCGCATGACCGCCGTCGTTCAGACCGCGCTGCACTGAGCTAACATTCAGAAGAGCCTCTGGAAGGACATGCCGATGCGAGTGCGATGGATCGTGGCGACGGTGGGGGCGCTGGCCCTGGCGCTGCTGACGCTCGACAGCTCGGAACTCTGGTTCGAGGGGTCGGCGCTGGCAGCCGGCGGCTCGTGTCCGGCGAACGCGAAACCGGCCAATCTCAACTTCACGCTCAAGGACGTGCAGGGCAACGCCATCAAGCTGGCGGATTACAAAGGCAAAGTCATCCTGCTCGACTTCTGGGCGACCTGGTGCGGGCCCTGCAAGATCGAGATTCCCTGGTTCATCGAGTTTCAGAAGACATACGGACCCCAGGGACTGCAGGTGATCGGCGTGTCAGTCGACGATACGGTTGAGAAGCTGCGGCCCTACGTCAAGGAGTTCAAGATGAATTACCCGGTGCTCCAGGGCCTGCACCACGACGATATCCAGGATGCATACGGCCCACTTTGGGGCATTCCCGTGACCACGATCATCTCGCGCGACGGGAAAATCTGCGCGAAGCATGCCGGTATCTCGTCCAAAGAGAACTTCGAAAAAGAGATCAAGTCCCTTTTGTGATGGTATGATCGCGATCTGATGGCTAAAGGATTCACACATGCGCGGCTCGCTTGCGGCTGCCGGATCACGTTTCGTGACGGCGTCGAGGGCAGCCCGGTGACCGTGGTCGTCGACATGAAATCGCCCGCGTGCACGCTGTCGCTGCACGTCCGCGACCTGCCGATCTACGACTACCGTGAAGCCCTGCGGCCGTCCACCCGCCTCGGCCCGCCCGAAGAGGAAGAGTTCGAAGAAGAAGGCTGACGCCTTCTCCCCCGGGTCCCCGTCCTTTTCTGTCAGTGCTCACGTTTACCGCTATCGCTGTGTTCTGGACCGTGCAGGCGTCTGCGCTGCTCGCGTTCTTCGTGCCGCTGTCGTGGCCGCTGGCTGCCCTGTGGGCCGCTTCGCATTTCGCGCGCGCGATCGGCCTGACGCTCACGTTCCACCGCTATTTCGCGCACCGCGCGTTTCAGATGAATCGCGCCGCGCGCTTCGTCTTTGCCCTCATCGGCACGGCCGCGATGCAGAAGGGGCCGCTCTGGTGGGCGGGCCACCACGTGAACCATCACCGGTTCGCCGACCGCGACGGCGATCCGCACAGCCCCTCCGTCAGCGGTTTCTACTACGCGCACATCGGCTGGTTCCTGAACGACGCGCGGCACGACCGCATCGAGTCGGCCAATGCCGTCATGCGTGATTTCGGCGCCGTGCCCGAGATCGCGTGGCTCGACCGGTACTACTTCGCGCCGCCGCTGGCGCTCGCGGCGGCCATGTATCTCGCGGGCGGCATCGAGTGGCTGGTGTGGGGGTTCTGCGTGCCGACGGTCACGCTGGCGCACGCCACGTTCGCGATCAACACGGTCAACCATCTGTTCGGCTCCCGCCGTTTCGACACGCTGGACGACTCGCGCAACAACGCCCTGACGGCGGTGTTCGCCGCCGGCGAGGGGTGGCACAACAACCACCACCGATATCAGCGCGCCGCGCGCAACGGGTTCTTCTGGTGGGAGTTCGATCCCGACGTGGTACGTCATTCGCATCCTGGCAGCCGTGGGGCTCGCGTGGGACGTGCAGGCGGTGCCCGCGCGCGTCTACGCTGAGGCACGCGCCCGCCAGGCGGGGCGTCGTATGATGGGGCGTGCGCCCACGCTGCCGGCCCCGGATCACGGCGCGGATCGCAGCCACGATGCTGCTCGCGATCGTCCTGGCGTCGGCCTGCTCGAAGAAGACCGTCCCGGCGCTTCAGCTTGAAGCGGGGCGTCTCACCGTCACCAACAGCACGAACGACGACTGGAACAAGGTCGAGATCTGGGTCAACCGCCAGTATCGGCTGACCGTGGAATCCATTCCGGCGGGGCAGCAACTCCACACGCCGCTCAGCATCTTCATCGAGGCGTACGGACGCCGGTTCGACTTCGCGCGCCAGCAGCTCAAGGATCTCCGGCTCACGGCTACGACCAAGAGCGGGGCCCCTGTGGATGTCCGGCTGGATCTGAAAGGGAGCGGCCTCGCCGGCCTCGCCGGCGTGGGTGTCTTCAAAGGCAACGAGGAAGAGGGAAAGAAATGACGCCGCGGCTCAAATCGGAGATCGAGGTTTCGTGCCCCTGTTGCCAGTCGGTGCTCGTGATCGACACCAACCTCGGGCGCGTCGTGTCCCACAGCGAACCCGAACGCGGGAACAAACCCGAACTGGGCGACGCCCACCGGATCCTCGCGGAGGAAGCGGCGCGCCGCGAAGCCGTCTTTCAGCAGTCGGTGGATGCCGAGAAGACGCGCGGCGACTCGTTGTCCCGGCGTTTCGAGGAGGCTCTCAAGCAGGCCCGCCAGGAGCCGGTCACGAAACCCACCAGGGATTTCGATCTCGACTGAGCGCTACCAGCTGACCCGATCGCCGGCCGGCAGTTCGGTCCACCGGTCGCAGCCGCGGTACCACAGCGGCTTGCGGCCGGGATTCGCCTTCTTGAACGCGCGGTACCGGGCGCGCAGCCGGTTCGTACGCGCATCCGACGTCACGATCGGCCGGTGCGGGTAGTCGAGCAGCATCCGTTCGACTTTCCACACGTTCGTTTCCGCGAGCCGCCAGTCGTACGCGCCCATCTCGCGCGCGGCGTTGACGACCGCATAGCCGGTCACGCGGCCCGTGAGGTCGATGTAGGGATCGCAGTAGCTCCGGGCGAGCGCCGCCGGCGTGGCGAACACCGGCTTGCGGCCATGCAGACCCGGGTCGCGCGACCGCGCGACCGATCCCCATCGTCCGCGCTGCTTGTAGACGAAGATCACGTGATCCAGCCGGTCGATCGACTCGAAGCTGAGGAGCAGCGGGGGATAGCCGTGCTGTTCGAGAACGACCGTCGCAAACAGCGCCGCCTCGAGGCAATGGGCGCAGCCGTGTTCCACCACGCCCCTGAAGCTGCGCAGCGTCGCGCGGCCTCCCGGCTCGTTGTTGTACGGCAGGCGGTTTAAATAGCGCTGAACCGCTCGTGGCGTGCTGAGAGCCGCGACGAGCCGGCGCTCAGCGCGTGTGAATCTGGTCATCTGATCATTTAGTCATCTGGTCATCGTTGTTCAATTGTCGAATTGCTCAATTGGCAACGATGATCAGATGACCAGATGACTAAATGACTAAATTCGCGTTCGAGCCGGGCGTTCGCCGCGGGCTTCAGGTCCTCGAGGATGTCCTTCGGTGTCCACTGGTTGCCCGTGTAGACCTTGACGAGTTTCCCCTCGGCGGAAATGACCGCGGTCCGGAGGTTGTGCGTGATGTCGCGCGCGTCGTTCGGCGCACGCGCCACGCTCATGCCGAACCGCGTGGCGAACTTGTCGATGTCGTCGCGGTCGCCCGTAAGGAATGTCCAGCGCGTGAGGTCCGCTTTTAGCTCGCGCGCGTGCTGCTTGAGGACGGCCGGCGTATCGACAGCCGGATCGAAGCTGACCGTGACCAGATGCACGTCCTTGAGCGCCGGATCGTCCTGCAGGTGCTCCTGCAGCGTTGCGAAATGCCGGTCCATCATCGGGCAGAACGTGGGGATCGGGCACTTGGTGTAGATGAACGTGAGCACGACCCTCGATCCGCGAAACGCGCGGAACGTCTTCTTCCTGCCGTCCTGATCGACGAACGTCGAATCGGGGACGGCGTCCCCGGGCTTCAGCAGGTCCAGTCCGGACGAAGCGGCCGTTGTCACGGTCGTTTCGGGAGGCGCCTCCTCGATTGGCGCTTCGCCGATGCGTTTGACCTTCGTCAGATACGCGTCGTTCTCGACGATGACGAGCGTGCCGCCGACGATGTCGCCGGGCTTGACGGCGTCGAGCTCCGCCTTCTCCTTGAACCGGTACGGCATCGTCATCGCGGGCATCAGGCCCTTGATTTCGCCGTGCTTGATCGTGGCCTCGCCGCGATCGGGCGTAATCGCGATGACCTGGCCTTCGACCGGATAGGTGCGCCCGCTGGTCTTCGTTCCGCCGCAGGCGGTGAGCAGCGCGCACAAAACGAACAGCAGAAACCCGCGCCGTTGCATGTAATCTAGTCTACATGTTTTGGGTCGGCACCTCGGGCTACAACTACCCCGAGTGGAAGGGCAGCTTTTATCCCGGGGATCTTCCAGCGAAAAAAATGCTGCCGTACTACGCGGCGCGATTTCCCACCGTCGAGATCAACTACACGTTCTACCGCATGCCGACCGAAAAGCTGGTGGCCGGCTGGGCCGAACAGACGCCGTCGCCGTACCAGCTGACGCTCAAGGCACCGCGGCGGATCACCCACGACAAACGGCTGCGCGACACCGGCGACGACGTGAAGTTCTTCTGTGACGTCGCGGGCACGCTCGGCGACAAGCTCGGCACGCTGCTGTTCCAGCTGCCGCCGTTCCTGAAAAAGGATGTTGCGCTGCTCGACGCGTTCCTCGCCGGGTTGCCCGAGAACGTCCGCGCCGCCTTTGAATTCCGCAATGCCTCCTGGTTCGATGATGAGGTCTTCGGGCGGCTGGCGTCGCGCAACCTCGCGGTCTGCATCGCGGACAGCGAGAAGCTGTCGACGCCGGTACGCATCGCGGGCGATTACGCGTACTTCCGCCTGCGCGACGAGGGATATCAACCGGACGACATCAGGCGATGGGCCGACACGATCGCGCGCGATGCCGCGGCGTGCCGCGACGTGTTCGTCTATTTCAAGCACGAGGAGTCCGGCAAGGGGCCGGAGTTCGCCCGGCTGCTGATGGATCGCCTCGGCGTCTAGGAGGGCGTGTGGCTGCATCACCACTCGGTACCAGGGACATCGTCGCCTTCGTCGCGACCACCAGCGCGGCCAGGGCAAGGAAGTTCTATCGCGACAAGCTGGGCCTGCGTCTTGTCGACGAAAGCCCGTTCGCCCTCGTCTTCGATGCGCACGGGACGATGCTGCGCGTGACGCCGGTGGAGAAGGTCGCGCCGGCAGGCTACACCGTGCTCGGGTGGCAGGTGCCGGAGATCGAGGAGGCTGTCCGGCAGTTGAAGAAAGCCGGCGTCAAGTTCCAGCGTTACGCAGGAATGGGTCAGGACAAGCAGGGGATCTGGCAGTCGCCCGGCGGAGCGCGGATCGCGTGGTTCAAGGACCCTGACGGCAACACGCTGAGCGTCTCGCAGCACTGAGCCGCGGCCTCGGGGGGCACACGACGAGGAGGCACGGATGACATGGCGCCCCGTCTGGGTGGTTCTTCTCGGCCTGTCGGCGTGCAGGCCCAGCCAGCCACCTGACAGCTCGCTCCTCCGGGCTGACGACGTCTGGATTCAGGATGTCACGCTGATCTCCCCGGAGCGGCCGGCGCCGCTGCCGCACGCGCACGTGGTCGTTCGCGACGGCCGGATCGCGTCTGTGAGCGACGGCCTGCCCGCGGCAGTCTCCGGTGTCACGATCATCAACGGAGCGGGGAAGTATCTTGTTCCCGGCCTGATCGACGGCCATGTCCACCTGGCCGGCGTGCCTGGGATGACGCGCGAGCAGGAGATCGCCATGCGGGAGGCCGCCGCCGCATACGATCGGCAACTGCCACGAAGCTACCTGTACTTCGGTTTCACGGCCGTCGTGGATCTCAACGTCGTCGATCGTGCGCGATTCGACCGGCTGAAAGCCACGGATGTTGGCCCTGCCGTGTTCGATTGCGGGAATGCGCTCGCGTTCGCCAACGGCTATCCGATGGCGTATACGCCGCCCGCGCTGCGATGGGACGCTTACCCGAACTTCCTCTACGACCCGCGCCAGGCGAGCTCGATTCCCCGGAAGTATTCGGCCGCCGATCACTCGCCGGAGGCGGCCGTGACGCGCGTCGCAGCCGGCCGCGGCGTGTGCGTGAAGGCAGCCTACGAGCCCGGCTTCGATCCCAGGATCGGGAAGCTTCCCGTGCCCACCGTCGCGATGATGAGCGAGGTGCGCGAGGCGGCCCATCGCCGAAAGTTGCCGCTGCTCCTTCATGCGAACTCCCTCGAGGCGCATCGCTTCGCCGCAGAGGTCAAGCCCGAGGCGGTTGTCCACGGCATGTGGAATTGGGGACAGGACGGCATCAGAGGGAACGACATCCCAGCCGCGGTCAGGATGACACTCGACGCGGAACGCATGGCCGGCATCGCGATGATGCCAACCTCGCGCGTGATTGGCGGCCTCGCCGATCTCGCCGTCCCGGCATTTCTGGGCGATGAGCACCTGCAGCATGTGCTGCCCGCTGCCGTGGCCTCGTGGTACCACACCCAGGAAGGGCAGTGGTTCGCACGGGAGATCGTGCAGGGGATGGCGCTGCCTCGAGACCGGGCACATGCCGTTCTCGCCGATATTCAGGCCCGGGGACAGCGGGCCGCGCTTTATTTCGCTCGCGAAGGTGGCAGGATTCTGTTTGGGAGCGATACGCCGTCGGCGCCGACATATGCCAACCCGCCGGGCTACAACGGATACCTCGAGCTGCGGGAGCTGGAGGCCGCCGGCATCTCGACGAAACAATTGCTGTCGGCCGCCACGATCGAGAACGCGCGTTTTTTCGGCCTGGCGGATTATGGGACGGTCGAGGTCGGGAAGATTGCGAGCCTGCTCCTGCTGCGAAGCGATCCGCTGGCGTCAACCGCGGCGTTCGACACCATCGAAACCGTCATCGTCAAGGGGAAGGTCATCCAACGCGAGGAGTTGTCGGCACAGGGACGCTGAGCCGCGGTCGCTACAAGCTCAGGCAGAACGTGGACCCGTGCAGCCAGCACGACTCCGAGGGCTCGTGCGCGTCGCGCCGAAGGCGCGTGATCCCGTGCCATCGCATCGGCCCGGCCATCATCGCCTTTCCGAGCTGGTCGTTCATCCCTGCGTCCCGCACGCCGATGGCCGAGTAGATCGCCGCGAAACCGAGCGACCGCACGGCGAAATCACCGCTATCCTGCTTCGTGAGCAGCAGGACGATTCCTTTGCCGATGTTCGATCCCATCGCGGCCATCGTGCCGGTGAGCGGAAGCACGAGTTTCCCGCCCGGCGTGACGGCGTCGAGCCAGCTTTCGAGGGGATGCGTCAGCCCGGCATTGACGAGGACGACCGGACGCGTCGCCGTGTCGTCACGCGTGTCTGGATGCCGGAGCCGCTGCCGCTCGCGACATCCACCAGCACCGTCCAGGGGCCCGGCGGCAGGAAACGTTCGCGCGGGACGGCCGCCAATGCGTCCACCAGCGCCGCAGACCGCAACCGGCAGATCGCCTCGAGCTCCTCGGCATAGAAGCGCCGGCGCAGATCCAGATCCATCACCGTGTCTTTCGCGATGCCGGCCGCTTCATGCGCCGCACCCGGGGCAGACCGTCGTCACCTTCTTCTTTAGGAACAGTCGTGACGCGCATCGCGCGGCGCTCGTACGTGGCGTCGTGCATGGCCGAGACGATGTCTCGCGCCGGTATCCCGGGCGTCGTCGGCCGGTTCCAGACGTACTGGTGTGATCCCGGCGTCCCGGGGATGAATCGCAGCTCGCCGGAGGTGTTCAGCCTTTTCAAGATTGTGTGCACGGCGGCCAGGTCGTTCGCGTACTTCGACATGTCGATGCCGACGGATACCAGGCGGTCGCGGACGGCGACCGGCGTCAGAGGCTCGCCGTGGCGCAGGATCATGCGGCAAGCGTCGGTCAGTCCGAGCGGGACCGTTGGCGTGAGGCCCAGAAGCCGGGTCAGGGTGCCGATGGTCTGGCCGAGCTGCGCGAGGCGATCGTCGATCGCGCCTTTCTCCCGGCCGAGGGTCTCGTATTCTCTGACCGCCGCGTCGAGAGCGGCGCGGTAGTCGTGTTCGGTCATACATCAACTTATACGATACGTATAAGTCGGTGTCAAATTGGAGACTCGATGCACGCGCTGTCAGATCGCAGGGGTTGACTTTGAATTTGTCGTCCTTCCCGAGAAGTGTCCCGTCGGCCAGAAGAACTGGTCTTGGTCCTATACTGGATCCTGCGCGAGGGGCGCATCCAGTCCGCGGAAAGGGCCGTGCCCACCCTCAGGTCGTTACGCCAGAAACACGAACCTTCTTTCAGCCTGATGCGAGCGGACTCCAGGCGCGTGATGAAAGGAGATTCGTATGTACCCGAATCCGCAGGAAGCCCTTCCGCTTACACCGCGACCCAATCTTGAGCACTACCGGAAGCTTGCGAAGGATCTGGTCAAAGTGTGCAGGTCCGGCAACGGCACGGCCATTCGTGGCTGGGCCATCCGCTGGATTGATAGGCTGTCCACGCTCCAGCACCGGCCCAAGACGCTCCAAAAAGCGGACGACATCGAGGCGAGCGCCGGACGCGTGGAGGAGTTTGCGCGCAAGCAGTTCTCCGGCGGTACGTCTTCCCTGTCGATGGCGCAGTTCGTCGTCGCGCGCGCGCATGGTTTCGCGAGCTGGCCGAAGTTCGCCAGTCATCTGAGATCACTCCAAGATAGAACATCGACGGTCGCCGCGTTCGAGGCCGCCGCCTTAGCCGTGGTGAACGGCGACACTGAGAGACTCAGGCAGCTGCTGCGTGCGCATCCTCACCTGGCGCGTGCCCGTTCCACGCGCGAGCACAGGGCGACGCTTCTCCACTACGTGTCGGCGAACGGCGTCGAAGGCTACCGACAACTGTCGCCACGAAACAGCGGCGAAGTCGCCGAGATGCTGATCAGCGCCGGCGCAGACGTGAATGCGACGACGCGACGTCTATCGGGGAAAATGCACCGCCCTGGGCCTGGTGGCGACCAGTAGTCCTCCGTCTGTCGCCGGCGTCCAACGAGAGGTGATCGACGTACTGCTGAAGCATGGTGCGCGGATGGATTTGCGGGGATCCGTGGGTCACGACGGTCAACTCGTGCAAGGCTGCCTTGCCAACGGCCAACCGGACGCAGCGGAATACCTGGCGAGCCGCGGCGCGCCGCTCGATCTCGAAAGTGCGTCAGGCCTGGGACGCGTTGATGAAGTCAAACGGCTCATCGATCGTGTAACGCGGAAAGAAGTTCTCGCGGCGTTCTCTCTCGCGTGCGCGTACGGCCGCGCACCTGTCATCGACTTTGTGCTGGCACACGGCGGCGTCGACGTCGACGCGGAATTAAAGAGCCACGGAGACGGACACACAGGTCTCCACGTCGCGGCGTTTCATGGACAAGCCGAGGCGGTGAAAGTGCTCCTGCAGCACGGCGCCAATCTCCACGCGATCGATAAGACGTGGAACACGCCCCCTCTTTTGTGGGCACTGACGGGCTGGCAGCGGTCGGGACACGGCGGGCAGTACTACGAGGTGGTCGGGCACCTTGTCGCCGCCGGCGCGCGAGTCACGCGCGACGTTATCGAGTGGGACAAGGCGCAACTCGACCCGGAGATGCTGACCGCGTTGCGAACGCGTCCGAGTTCCTCGTGAGCACCTTCACGCTACTTCGCCAACGAGGTCAGGTTTCGGAGGTCTTGTGACGCGCTTTTGACTTCCGCAAGGGAGCCGACAAACTCCACGATCTGGTTTTCTGCCCAGTAGCCATCGTCTTCGGCCGAGGCCGGGCCGACGAAGCCGCAGTGGCCGCCGTGCTCGCAGATGGCGACTCGGACGCACGGGTTGCCCGTCAGCTTCGCGTCGTGGAACGGCCGCGACGGGACGAACGGGTCGTCGTCGGCCGTGATGACGAGCGCCGGGACGCGGATGCGCTCGACGATGCGCATCGCGCTGGCGCGGTGGTAGTAGTCCTCCGCGCCCGCAAAGCCGAAGTAGGGCGCCGTATATGCTTCGTCGAACTCGCGCACGGTCCCGATCTGCCGCAGCTTGCTCAAGTCGAAGCGGCCGGGCCAGAAGCGCCCCTTGCGGCGCATCCGCCGCTTGAGGTCCTTCACGAAATTCCACTGGTAGAGCCGGTTGCCCGGCTGCTCGAGGGCCTTGCACGCACTCCCCGATCTCGATGATGGGGGACACGGCGGCGACGCCGACGAGCGCATCGGGCGGAGCGTCTCCGTACTCGGCCGCCAGCTTGAGCGCGAGGTTGCCGCCGAGCGAATACCCGGCCACGGCGATCGTGCGCAGGCCGTCCACCGCGACGAGTTCCGCGATGACGTGCGCGGCGTCGGCCGTCAGGCCCGAGTGAAAGAGGCCCGCGGAGAGATGCTCGGTGTCGCCGCAGTTGCGCTGGTTGAGGCGCACCACGTTCATGCCGCGCGCGAACGCCTTCGCGGCGATCCCACGCATGTAGTGGGCGTCGCTCGATCCGTTGAGCCCGTGCAGCGCGACGATCGTCGGCCGCGTCCAGGGCTCCGCCTGCCAGTGGCAGTCCGCGACGACGCGCGCATCGTGATCGACGTCGAAGTAGCGCCGGACCGGCGGGGGAAGGCGCGGAAAGTACCGGGGATTGCCCCAGCTGTAGAGCGTCATGCGGTGGCCGCTCGCGAGCCAGGGACGCGGAACGAATGGCGCGGCCACAGGTATGCTGGGTTACCCTTCGTCTGCCGACGGCCCGTAAATGGCGGGGACGGGCACGTCGTTGAGGCGCAGATACACGCTCAGCTGACCCCGATGGTGCACGAGGTGATAGAGGACGAAGGTTCGAAAGGCCGCGGCCCTCGGCATCGTGAACATTTCCTGCCCGCCGCGCTTCAGCACCCAGTGCGCGAGGTACTCGGCGTCGTTCTTGTCCATCCTGGCGCGCGCAGCCTTGATGGCGGCGTCGAAGGCCGCCAGGATTTCGGCGCGGGATCCTTTGGCGTCCTGGTTGGGCGGCGCGGAGGCCAGGTCGAAGGACGGGTCGTCGAGGATCGTCGTGCCCCAGTTCGGGATGTTGGCGAGGTGCGTCGCGATGCCGCCGAGCGACATCGATTTCTCATGAGGCTTCCACGTGAGCCGCTCGTCCGGAATCCGCTCGATCAGCCGCCGCGTGGTCGCCGTCTCGTGATCGAATTCGGCCAGCAGCGCGTCCTTGATCGCCATGCGTTCTAGTTTAGCGCGGCTGATATGTTTGCTGGGTGTCCTGGCCGCAGGCGCGTGCCGGCGGCCCGCGCCGACGGCGGCGGCCCCGGCGGTGGGACCGCTGCCGGTCGTATCCGGATCGCTGCCGCTCGCCGGCATCAGCGAACGCGTGCGCATCGTGCGCGATCGGTGGGGCGTGCCGCACATCTACGCGCGCAACGAACACGATCTCTTTTTCGCGCAGGGCTACGTGCAGGCGCAGGACCGGCTCTTCCAGATGGACCTCTGGCGGCGGTCCGTGCAGGGCCGCCTGTCGGAGGTGCTCGGGCTGAACTTCGTGGAGCGCGACGCCGCGACACGCCGGATTCAGTACCACGGAGATGGGGCCGCCGACTGGGCGAGCTACGGCCCCGGCGTCAAGGCGATTGCCGAGGCGTTCGTCGCCGGCATCAACGCGTGGGTGGCCGAAGCGCGCGTGCGCGTGCCGGAGGAGTTCACCGTGGCAGGCTGGCTGCCGGAGACGTGGAGCGCGGAGGATCTGCTGAACCGGACGGACGCGTTCGTCGCCGCCGGCGTCGACGCGGACGTCTTTCGCGCTCGTATGGTAGCGGCGCTCGGCGACCAGCGCGCCGGATTGTGGCTCGCCAGCAGCGCGCCGTATCGGCGTCCGGCCGGCCTCGCCATCGACGCAGTGCCGCCGGTCGTCGGCGAGGCGCTGCGACGTGCCGGGACGGCGCCGTTCTTTCTCGGCCTGGCAGCACCTGTCGCTTCACCAGCCGATCGCGGCGCGGGTTCGAACGCGTGGGTCGTGAGCGGGTCGCGATCGGCCACGGGCGCTCCCCTGCTTGCGAGCGACCCCCACCAGCCATTCGCACACCCATCGCTTCGCTACCTCGTTCATCTCAACGCTCCGGGGTGGGACGTGATCGGCGCCACCTCGCCCTGGCTGCCCGGCGTCGTCATCGGGCACAACGATCGGGTGGCGTGGGGAATGACGGCCTTGCCCGCCGCCGCGGCAGACGTCGCGGACGTTTACGTCGAGCGCGTCAACCCTGTGAACACGCATCAGGTGCACTACCGCGGCCGGTGGGTGAATACGACCATCGTGCCCGATCCGATCGCCATGAAAGGCCAGGCGAAGCCGTTTCCATTCGAGCGCGAGCACACGCCGAACGGCGTGATCGTCGCGACCGATTCCGAGCGCCACCTGGCGTTTTCGGTGAAGTGGTCCGGCAGCGAGCCAGGGACGACGGGCGAACTGGCTGCGCTGGCCCTCGCCCGCGCGGATTCAGCGTCAGATTTCCGCGCAGCGCTCGCACGGTGGAAGCTGCCCGCGGTCGAAATCGTCTACGCGGCGGTGGACGGCGCTGCAGGCCGTCAGGCCACGGGGCTACTGCCCGTCCGGAGCAGCTGGGACGGTGCCTTGCCGGCGCCCGGCTGGTCTGGGACGTTCGAATGGCGGGGATGGCGCCGCCTCGATGAGCTGCCTCACGCGGTGATGCCGACAACCGGGGGGTTCTTCGTGTCGGCGAACCAGAACACCGCGCGGACCAATCGCCTCGACGACGTGCTCGGAGGCGCGCAGCCGCAGACGGTCGAGGACTTCAAGCGGATGCAACTCGACACTACCGCATGGAACGCCGAGCAGCTTGTCCCGCTGCTCGCGACTCTCGCGAGCGATCGAAGCGAAGTCGAAGCGGCGCGCAGGATGCTTGTGCAGTGGGACAAGCGCATCAGCGCGGATTCAGTGGCGGCAAGGGTCTACGTGTCGTGGGAACGTGAATTGCTGCGCAAGCTGGCCGAGGCTCGCCTGGCGCCGGACCTGCGCACCGACTACATAGCACGGGCCGGTTTGCCGATCGCGGCGCTGACCACGCCGTCGTCCCTGTGGTTCGACGACGATCCCGTGCGCGCTCGCGATCGCCTGCTGCTCGATGCGCTGGCCGCCGCGATTGATCCTGCGGGTGCGCCCGGCCGTTCGGCACCGGGTTCTTCCTGGGGCAGCCTGCACACACTGACCTTCAAGCATCCGCTCGCGATCACGCAGGCGGCCCGGCGTCGATTCAACGTCGGCCCGTTCGAGCTCGCGGGCTACCCCGACACCGTGCTGTCGACGTATCCCTCCGGCGAGGTGACCGGGGGCGCCTCGTTCAGGCAAGTCGTCGATTTGTCCAACTGGGACCGCTCGCTCTGGATCAACGCGCCGGGGCAGTCGGGCGCGCCCGGGAGCCGACATTTCTCCGATCTCGCCAAGCCGTGGTCGGCCGGCGAGTATTTTCCGATGGCCTTCAGCGATGCCGCAGTCCAGGCCGCAGCGGAAACGACGCTGACGCTGGTGCCCCGGTAAGGACCCTGTGCACCCCTCGGACCCGTGGACCGTGTGGACCCTGCGGCCCTCTCGGACCGTGTGGACCTTTGGGACCTCTCGGACCTATTTGACCTTGTGACAGTGATAACAGCCGAACGCGAAGTGCGATCGGTTGAACGCGTACGGCTGCGTGAAATCATAGGCCGGGCGGCCGAGGAGCCGCGCCATCCCCGGCATGACGACCTCGCGCATGTACGCCGCGCGTGACGCCCGATCCGATTCGGCCCCGTAGCCGTAGATGGCGTTGCGCATCTGGTCATCCATCGCGCCGCCGTAGTTTTCCCACCCGGCGATCCGCACCGCCGGCCGTGGCAGCGCGGCAACTGCGGGCATGTGCCAGCCGGCGTCCGCCGCCTCCGTTCCGTGGCACGTATTGCAGGTGACGAGGTCAGGCGTGCCGATGACGGGCGCGAGCGCCTGGCGCGCCCACGGCATCACGCGTCTTTCCATGAACTGTACGATCTCGTCCCGGTTCCGCTTCTGCCCGTTCGGATAGATCGCGTCGCCGGCAGGGTAGCGGATGGGCGCGCCGGTGCCGTGCAGCGCCGTGACGATGCCGAACAATATGGCGGCCGTGCACACGATCGCCGCGATACTCGTCAGCGATGCGCGTGCGCCGGGAGTCCGTATCGTCGGCTCCCAGGTCATCACCGAGAGCGCCGCCCCGACGTTGGCCCGGGCTCGAGGATCGGTGGCCAGCAGGTCGACGAGCGCCGCGAGCTGCGACGCGCGCCGCACGCCGCGAATCACCAGGGTCTGCGAGGTTTCGCGATGCTGGATGTGGAGCGTCGAGACACCGAGGACGCGTTCGAGCGGCGTCTGGGTCCGATGGACCTCGCCGACGTCGGAGGTCGCGAGCTCGTCGACGCCCGTCCTGGAGATCCGCACCACCCGCATGTCGGTGAGCACGTAGCGCTCGCCGTGCAGGTGAAGCCGCGGCAGCAGCGGCGTGGGGCGGGCGCTCCACAGCAGCCGCTCCCACGGCAGCGGGATGGTCACGTTCCTATGACGCGGGCTTCCCGAAATTGACCTTCGGCACCTGCTTCGCTTCGGGTGGCGCGGCGAAGAACGGATATTCCTTGAAGCCGAACACCTTCGCCGTGATGTTCGACGGGAACTGACGCTTCGCCGTCTGATATTCCTGCACGCGCTCGTTGTAGCGCATCCGTTCGACCGCGATGCGGTTCTCGGTTCCCGACAACTCGTCCATCAGGCCGTTGAACTGCTCGTTGGCCTTCAGGTTCGGATAGTTCTCGACGACGACCAGCAGCCGTCCCAGCGCGCTCGACTGCTGGTTGGCCGCGCTGATCGTCTCTTCGGGCGACTTCGCGCCTGCGAGCCGCGCCCGCGACTCCGCGATTTCTTTGAATACGCCCTCCTCGTGGCTCGCGTAGCCCTTCACGGTTTCCACGAGGTTGGGAATCAGGTCGTTGCGCCGCTGGAGCTGGTTCTCGACCTGCGCCCACTGCGCCTTGATCGCTTCTTCCTGGCTGACGAACTTGTTATACGAACAGCCGGACAGTGAAAATCCGACGAACCCGAGAAGGAAGAGTTTCGCGGCGAGGCGACGTGTGATCTTCATGGTTTCCAGTTTACAGCCTCCCTCACCAGCCTGCACCGCCGCCACCTCCGCCGCTGCCTCCGCCTCCGAAGCCGCCGAATCCGCCGCCGCCACCACCACCGTATCCACCGAAGCCGCCGCCGAAACCCCCGCCGAAGCCGCCGCCGCGGCGCCCGCCGCCAAACGGACCGACGCCGCTCGACCACCCGCTCCATGGTCCCAGCGCCCAGAACGGGAACCCGCCGCCTCCTCCGCCTCGGCCGATGCGGCTGATGACGAGGATGGCGATGAAGATGAGAATCGGCAGCAGCGGCCAGATTGATCCGCCCTGGGGTTCGGCTTCGCGCTCGCGGGCGATCCCTTCCAGCTTGACCTGCCGGCCGTCCGCGATGCGGTTGACGATGCGCGACGTGCCGGCGAGAAGGCCGAGACCATACGAGCCGTTCCGGAACTGCGGAACCATGTACTGGCGGCTCGTTTCGCCGGCGAATCGATCCGTGATCCACGGCTCGAGCCCGTACCCGACCTCGACCCAGACCTTCCGCTCCTTGATCGCGAGGAGGATCAGCAGCCCGTTGTCCTTCTCCTTGTCGCCGATGCCGCGGCCGTGGTTCTCGAACATCTTGACGGCGTATTCGCGGATGTCGCCGTACCCTTCGATGGTCGGGACCGTCGCGACCACCACGACGTCGCCGCTGGCCGCTTTCAGCGCGCGGCTCAGCCGATCGATCTGCGCGGCGCTCCTGGCGTCGATGACATGGGCGAAGTCGTTGACCGGCGCGACGAGTTCGGGGGGAGGATCGGCGGCATAAAGCAGGGCAGAGGGCAGAAGGCAGAGGGCAAAGAGCAAAGCAAAGGGCAGCGCGAGGAGCACGATGAGGCGCAGGACACGATTCACTTCGCCTGACTCCAGCGATCCACGTACTTCGTCAGGCGCTCCGCCGCATCGATATAGCCGGGGAAGATGCGCAGCGCGTCGGCCGACGGAATTTCCTTCACGCCGGCGAGCTTCACGATCTCCTCGACGCCGTTGGTGACGGCGAGCAGGCGTTCGACGTGGCGGGCCGCGGCGCTGCGATCGTGCGACGCGTGTCCATCAAGGCGCGCGACGTTCTGCAGCAGTGCCGCCCAGGCCGGCGCCGAATGGACGATGAGCACGGCAAGCGCATCGGCCCGTCCGCGTGTTTCCATGAAGGCCTGCCGCAGGTGCAGCAGATGGCCGCGCGCCTGCACCTCGCACGCCTGCCGCAGGTCGGCGGCTTCGACGCGCATGCCGTCGAACGGCCTCTCGCCCGAGACGACGATGTGGTCGGCGATGATGGCGCTCAACTCGAACGGGAAACACGTCGAGCGATCGCGCGAACTCGTCCGAGGCCAGCAGGAGCGGCGTGGCCAGCCCGACATCGTGCCACCCGGGCAGGCGCACCGCGCAGGCGCGGAGGTCGTCGGGCGTAAGCGAATCGACCACCGCCAGGATATGGAGGGGCGGTGCTTCGCCGCCGTGTCCACTGCCTCCGTGACCGTCGCCGGCGTGGCGCTGTTCGGCCTCTCGAGCATGGATGCCGTATACGACGACCGATCGGATGCGGGCGCCGAACACCTCGCGCAGGTCGCCGTCGAGCGTTCGCGCCGCCGCTGGGATCTCGGGCATATGAGTATTATGTAGCGCATGCGTCTCCGCGAGTTGAATGTCGGCTGCTTTGGCGGCGGCACCGGGATGCCGAGCGTGCTCGGCGGCCTGAAAAACAATCCCTGGCTGCGCGTCAACGCCGTGGTGACGATGTTCGACAGCGGCGGGAGTTCAGGGCAACTGCGCGACGAGCTTGGCGTCCTGCCGCCGGGCGATATCCTCAAGTGTGCGCTCGCGCTCTCACGGAATGCCCGCGAGGCACGGCGTGTGCTGCTGGCCCGGCTGCCCATGCTCGAGCACGCGAGGCTCGGCGGCCACACGGGCGGCAACCTGCTGCTCTCGATGATGCAGCAGTACAGCGGCGACTTCCTCGATGCCGTAGACGGCTTGAGCGCGCTGCTCGGCTGCCGGGGCCGCGTCTGGCCGGTCACGGTCGAACAGGCGTCGCTGTGCGCGGAGTACGGCGACGGCTCCGTCACCCGCGGGGAAGTGGAGGTGGATGCGGGACAGACCTCCGGCCGCCTCGTCCGCCGCATCTGGCTCGAGCCGGTCGTGTCGATTCATCCGGCGGTCAGCGCGACCGTGAAGAAGCTCGACGCCGTCATCATCGGGCCGGGCAGCTTCTACACGAGCCTGATGCCGATCTTCCTGGTTCGCGGTGTGGCTGAGGCGATGGCCGGCATGCGCGGGCCGATCATCTTCATCGCGAACCTGCTCACGGAAGGCCGCGGCATGGCCGGCTTCACGGCGGCGGAAGCCGTCGCCCGCATCGAGGAGGCCACCGGCCGGCGCGTGGACGTCGTCATCACCAACACGGTGTGGCCTGCCGCGGACGTGCTCGAACGCTACGCGCAGGAGCACAAGCAGCCGCTGCTGGCGGGCGACGTGCCCGCTCACTGCGAGGTCGTCGGCGGCGAGTTCTGGACCGGGGACATCGCCCGCCACGATCGCCTGCGGCTGGCCTACGCGCTCTGGAGCATCCTGTCGCGGCGTTTGCTCACCGAGAGTTAACGATCACGACGTACAACACAGAGCACACCGAGCACACAGCGTTACCTGATCCGATCGAATGCTCTGCGTGCTCTGCGTGCTCTGCGTGCTCTGCGTTGTACGTCGTGATGTCAGGCGCCCATTGCCGTAGCCAGCGCATTGAAGTCCTGCGCGACGACGTCGAAGACGGGATCGGCCGTGAAGTTCTTCTCGCCGTTCGGCCCTTCCTGGGGGCGCGGCACGAAGGCCGTCCTGAACCCCACGCCGCGGGCGGCGCGCAGGTCGTTCTGGTGCGCCGCGACCATCATCATTTCCGAGGGCTTCAGGCTCAGGAGGTCGGCGGCCGTGAGGTAGACCTCCTTGTCCGGCTTGTAGTGACGTGCGAGCTCGGCGCCGAGAATCAGGTCCCAGGGCAGCCCGGCGTGTTTCGCCATGTCGGTCATCAGCGACACGTTGCCGTTCGAGAGCGGCGCGATGATGAACTTCTTCTTGAGGCGCGTGAGGCCGCTCACGGCGTCCGGCCATGGCTTCAGGCGGTGCCACACCCGGTTCAGGTTCTCGATCTCGGCCTCGGTCAAGCCCTTCACGCTTGAAATCCGCGAGCACCTTGTCGAGCATCATGCGGTGAAGGGCGTCGAGCTTCGTCCAGGGCAGCTCGCCGTTGCGGACGCGGTCCATCGCGGGCGCGTAGGCGCCGCGCCATGCGTCGGCGAACTTCGCCCAGTCGACGGTGAGTCCCTTCGCTTTGCCGAGTGCCTCGCCTTCGCTGATGATCGTGCTGCGGTAGTCGACCACCGTGCCGAACGTGTCGAACACGAGTGCCTTGACGGCGCCCAGATCCCGCGCGGTCCGGCCGGCCGCCTGCTGGCCCGCGCCCGCCGCCGTCGCCAGCGCCCCTCCGGCGATCGCGAGGGAACCCGCCTGAAGAAACTCGCGACGCGTCGCGTTCATGTGTGCACTCCTATCGCTTCCGCCGTTTCGCCTTGATGGCGGCGGCCCGTTCGATGACGTCCGCCAGCATGGCGGCGGCCTCGCCGCCCTTGGTCGGCCCCTTGGAAATCCAGATCGCCGGCGTGTCTTCGGCGAGGATATCCTCGAAATCGCCGTCGCTCTTCACGCTTTTCGGCGCGAACTCCGTGATGTCGACATCGCCGGACCACTCGTCGCGGTGTTTGATGAGCAGCCAGCTCTTGCTGCTGCCGCCCGGGCCCGTCTTCGCGCCGGGCCAGCCTTTCGTCCGGACCAGCACCCACGAGCCCTTGAGCTTGAAGCCGTTCAGCGTGAATTTCAGGTCGCCTTTTTTGAGCGCCGCCTCGACGTCGTCCACTTCGGGCGTCCACGTGCCGCGGTCCCAGAGCATCACGATCCCGGCGCCGTATCCCTCGGGGATGACGCCTTCGAACTCGCCGTACTCGATCGGATGATCTTCGACGTGCATCGCCAGCCGCTTCGTCTTCGGATCGAGCGACGGCCCCTTCGGCACGGCCCACGACAGCAGAACGCCGTTCAACTCCAGCCGGAGGTCGTAGTGGAGGTGGCTCGCCAGGTGCTTCTGCACGCAGAAGAACAGGGCTTTGCTCTTCTTCTTCGCGACCTTGCCTTCCGGTTCCGGCGACTTCTTGAAGTCGCGTTTCTTGCCGGTATTCCTCGAGCGCCATAACGGGATCTTAGATCATGAATTTGGTCATCTGGTCATGTGGTCATTGCTGCCCAATTGCTCCATTGACAGATTGAACAACGATGACCAGATGACGAGATGACTAGATGACCAACTTCACTGCTCGGCTCGCGCGATCGTTCGCTTGATCTGCGGGGTCAGCAGCGAGAGCGGCACGGCGACGGCGATCAGGATGCCGACCACCATGAAGAAGAACCGGCTGTGCGGCATGATGTCCCAGTAGCGGCCGATGTAGCCCGACAGATAGCCGCCGATGCCGAGGCTGGCGAACCAGCCGCCCATCATCAGCCCGCGGAGTTGCGGCGGCGACAGGCTGTTGACGAGCGACATCCCCATCGGGCTCAGCGCGATTTCGCCGACGGCGATCAGCACGTTCGCCGAGATCAGCCACAACGGCGACACGCGGCCCGCGTCGCCGCCGATGGTCCCGGCGTAACCGAGCAGGCTGAACGCGGCCCCGACGAAGAGGACGCCGAGCAGCATCTTCACCGGCGTCGACGGCTCGGATCCGCGCTTCTGCAGCCACGCCCAGAGCGCCACGAGCACCGGTGACAGCAGAATGACGCCGAGCGGCTCGAACGGCTGGAACGTTTCGGGCGACCACGACGTTGCCGTGTTGTCCCGCGCCCAGAACGTGAACGTGTAGAAGATCTGATAGAACGCGATCCAGAACACCAGCGAAATCCCGAAGATCGCCATCAGCGTGATGACGCGCGAGCGGACCTCATGCCGACGGTAGTGTGCCGGCGCTCGTGGTTCCCGTGTCAGCCTTGACGTCCGGCTTCCGCCAGGTGGTGTTTGAATGACACGAACGTGACGAGGGAGAACAGCATCGCGACGGCCGCCGACATGAACGCGACGCTCCAGCCGTAGTGCGCGCGCAGCCACGCCACCGTCAGCGGCGAGACGAAGGCGCCGATGTTCACGCCCATGTAGTAGATGTTGAAGCCCTGATCGCGCAGTTCGGGACGATCGCGGTAGAGGTTGCCGACGAGCGTCGACACGTTCGGCTTGAGCAGCCCGCTGCCGCACGCGAGCAGCACGAGGCCGGAGTAGAAGAACGGCAGCGCCTCGACGCCGAGCACGAGATGCCCGAGCATCATCAGCACGCCGCCCGACGATGATGGCCCGGCTGAAGCCGAGCAGCCGATCGGCGAGCAGGCCGCCGAAGACCGGCAGGATGTAGACGCCCGCGTTGTACAGCCCGTAGATGCGCCCGACGTGGGCGACGTCGAAATGCAGCGATTCGTTCATGTAGAGCGACAGAATCGCCATCATCGAGTAGAAGCTGTAGCGCTCCCACAATTCGGTGAAGAAGAGGACGTAGAGTCCCGGTGGATGTCTGGTGGCCATGTCGTGTGTCGGGCCCGGCGCCGTTTTCTTCCGTCGCGTCCGCCTGAGCCCGACGGAGCATAGCAGACACTGTGACAGAATGTTCTGAGGACGCTGCATGCGCGCGCTGCTCATTTCCACCTACGAGTTGGGCCGTCAGCCGTACGGGCTGGCGTCGCCGGCCGCCTGGCTCCGCCGCGCCGGGTGGGACGTCGTCTGCGTCGACGTGACGCGAGAACGTCTGCAGCGCGCCAGCATCGAGGCGGCCGATCTCGTGGGCTTCCACCTGCCGATGCACACCGCGACGCGGCTCGCCGGCCCGGTCATCCGCAAGGTCCGCGAGATCAACCCGTCGGCGCGCGTCTGCGCGTACGGGCTGTACGCACCGCTCAACGGCGACTGGCTCCGGTCGATTGGCGTCGACGCGGTGTTTGGCGGTGAGTTCGAGGAGGAATTGACGACGTACGCCGCGGGCGCGAACGGCGGCAGCCGCAGCGCGCCGGGCGCGGCCCTCCCGCGGATTCACTACCTCGTGCCCGATCGCAGAGGGCTCCCGCCGCCGGCCCAGTACGCCGTGCTTCACATGGGCGACGGGCGTCAGAAGGTCGTCGGATCGACGGACGCCAGCCGCGGGTGCAAGCACCTCTGCCGGCACTGTCCGGTGGTGCCGATCTATCGCGGGCAGTTCCGCGTCGTGCCGCCCGAAGTCGTCCTGGCCGATATCGATGCCCAGATCCAGGCCGGCGCCGAGCACATCACCTTCGGCGACCCCGATTTCTTCAACGGTCCGACGCACGCGATGCGGATCGTGGATGCGCTCCACGCGGCGCATCCCGATGTCACCTACGACGTGACCATCAAGGTCGAGCACCTGCTGCGTCACCGCGACCTGCTTCCGCGGCTCGCCGCCAGCGGCTGCGCCTTCGTCACGAGCGCGGTCGAATCGATCGACGACGCCGTGCTGGCGGATGCTCGAGAAGGGCCACACCGCGCAGGATTTTGCGGACGCGGTCGTCGGCATGCCGCGAGGCGGGCCTGACGTTCGTCCCCACGTTCGTGGCGTTTCACCCATGGCTCACGCTCGACGGCTACTGCGATCTGCTCGATCGCATCGATCAGCTCGACCTCGTCGACCACGTTGCGCCGATCCAGCTGGCGATTCGCCTGCTCATCCCCGAGGGCTCGCGCCTGCTCGAACTGGACGACGTGCGCGCGCGAATCGGGCCTTTTGACGCGGACACGCTCGCCTATCCGTGGGTGCACGCCGATCCCAGGGTGGACGAACTGCACCGCGAGATCGCGGGGCTGGTCGGGGTGCGGGTCGCCGGCGATCGCCGGGCGATGTTCGACCAGATAGCGGCCAGAGCCTACGAGCGGGCGGGCAGAGCCCCCCGGCAGGCCGGACCACGACGCAACCGATCGGTCGTGCCGCAGTTGAGCGAGCCCTGGTACTGCTGCGCGGAACCTAACCCCGATCATCTGAGTCTCGTGTGATGCGGGTCGCTCCTCTTCGCGACCACAACCGGTTACCAGACGCGGAGCTTCGGCGATGCAGCGGCGCGCCTGGGCGTCGAGCTGGTCTTCGCGACGGACCGGTGCGACATGCTCGAGGATCCCTGGCAGGACGCGGCCATCCCGGTGCGGTTCCACGACGAGGACGCGTCCGTCGCCGCCATCCTCGATCGCGCCCGCACGCATCCGATCGACGGCATCCTCGTCGTCGGCGATCGGCCGACGACGATCGCGGCGATGGTGGGCGAGGCGCTCGGCCTGGCCGGCCACCAGCCGATGGCGACGGCTGTCGCCCGCAACAAGCTGCTGACCCGCGAACGGCTGCGCGACAGCGACCTGCACGTGCCGTGGTTCTTCCCTGCCGACGTCACCGCCGACCCGCAGGAACTCGCCGCCGGGCTGCAGTATCCGTGCGTCGTCAAGCCGCTGTCGCTGTCGGGCAGCCGGGGCGTCATGCGGGCGGACGACCAGGCGTCGTTTGTCGAGGCGTTCCTGCGGCTGCGGAAACTGCTCGCGTCGCCTGACGTTCGCGCCGAGCGCGACGACGCGCACGACGGTGTCCTTGTCGAGGGATTCATCGAGGGCTGGGAGTTCGCCCTCGAGGGACTCCTGCATCACGGCTCCCTCTACGAGCTGGCGCTCTTCGACAAGCCCGATCCGCTCGACGGCCCGTTCTTCGAGGAGACGATCTACGTGACGCCGTCGCTCGCGCCCGAGCCGATGCAGCGCGACATCGTCGACGCGATTGCCCGGGCTGCGGCCGCGATCGGCCTGACGCACGGCCCCGTTCACGCCGAGTGCCGCGTCGGCGATCGCGGCGTCTACGTGCTCGAGGTGGCGGCGCGGCCCATCGGCGGTTTGTGCGCCGGAGCGCTGAGGTTCGAGAAGCACGAGTCACGCGGCCAAGGCGAGTCCGATCTCGCTCGAGGAGCTCCTGCTGCGTCACGCGATCGGCGAATCGCCCGACGACTGGCGGCGCGAAGCCGCGGCGTCGGGTGTCATGATGATTCCGATCCCGCAAGCCGGGCATCTACCGCGGCGTCGAGGGCGTCGAGGCGGCCAGAGCCGTGCGCGGCGTGGATGACGTGCGGATCACGGCCAAACCCGACCAGAAGCTCATGCCGCTGCCGGAGGGCGCCAGCTACCTGGGATTCATCTTCGCCCGGGGCGACACGCCGGCGGATGCCGAACAGTCCCTGCGGGACGCTCATGCGTGCCTGCGCTTCGCCATCGATCCCGAGGTGCCGATGGTAAGATCACCCCATGGCTGATGCCTGCGATCCCGTTCCGCCCAAACCGCCCGCCGGTAACACGAGCGGCCGCAAAGTGAAATGCGCGAAGCTCCAGCGGGAGCTGCCGGCGCTCGACTCGCCGCCGTGGCCGGGTGAGCTCGGCCAGCGTATCTACGAGAACATCTCCGCTGAAGCCTGGAAGATGTGGGAAGAGCGGATGAAGATGATCCTCAACGAGTACCGCCTGATGCCGTGGCAGAAAGAGGCGCAGGACCTCGTCGCCAAGCACATGGAGGATTTTTTCTTCGGCGAAGGTTCCGCCCTCCCGCCCGAGTACATCCCACAGCAGGCCAAGTAGCGTCCGGCTTCAGCCGGACGACGTTCTTTCGTGTTCTTCGTGCCTTCGTGATTTGCAGGCCTCGAACTGCCTATGCGGTCGGCAACGAAGTGACCTGCACGCGCGCGTCGTTGAAGCAGGCGCCGCCCGCGATATCCGTCAGCGCATCCGGGACGAGCGCCGTGCCTGTCGTGCCGTTGCGTGTGCTGCGGCGCCAGAGTCCCTTCGGCAGGCTGATCGTTCCGGGACGGATGGCGGCCGCCACCTGCAGCGGGCAGTGCACGTCGCCGAGATCGTTGAAGATCCGCACGAGATCCCCGTCGGACAGCCCTCGAGCCTCGGCATCAGCGGGATGCATGAGCAGTTTCGCGTCGGGGCGGGGCAGCTGTCCGAGCGTGGAGCTGATCGTTCGCTCGCTCGCCGGCGAGATCAGCGCCAGCGGGTACTTGTCCGTCGCGGGATCGGGCTGAAACGCGTAGAGTCCCATCGGCGCGGAGGCCTCGAAATCGGCGGGGAACAGATCCACTTTGCGATCGCGCGTGTTGGGGAACACGTCCACGAACTGCACCGGCGCCGGGCCGCAGGGCGCCGTGGGCGGCACATCCGCGCTCAAATCAGCGCCCATCGTGTCCGGCAGCGCGTCGAGGACCTTCACGAGAAGATCGAGCTCGCCGGTCGCCTCGCCAGGCTCGAGCAGGTCCAGCCGCGACGCCAGTTCGCCGAAGACGTCGGCGTTCGACCGCGACTCGCCGACAACATCGACGATCGGACGCGCCAGCCCCATGTGAATCGGCCCGTACGCCTTCGCGAAGTCGTAGCCTTCGAGGAACGTCGTGGCCGGCAGCACCACGTCCGCGTAGAGGGCCGTGTCCGTCATCACCTGTTCGAACACGACAGTGAACAGATCCTCGCGCGCCATCCCCCGGATGATGCGGTGTTGATCCGGGACGGTGGCGACGGGGTTGCAGTTGTAGACGAACAGGACGTCGATCGGCGGATCGCGATACTCGGTGAGCGCGCGGCCGAGATGGTTCATGTTGACCACGCGCGTGGCCGGTTCGTCGGCGTTGATCCAGGTGCGTTCGATATTCCACGACGCCGAGTTGCTCATCGAGTAGCCGCCACCGCGAACGCCGAATTTCCCGCCGACGGCCGGCAGTGCCAGCACCGCCATCGCCGCGTTGCCGCCGTTGCGGTTCCGTTCGAGCCCCCACCCGCACCGAATCAGCGCAGGCGACCGCTCAGCGTAGAGCCGCGCGGCCTGTTCGAGCGCTGCGGGCTCGATGCCGGCCACTTCCGCGGCTCGCTCGATCGTCCAGGGCTCGGCCCGCTCGCGGAGCCGGTCGGCGCCGCGCGTGTGCTCACGCAGAAACTCTTCGTCGGCGAAGCCGTTAACGAAAAGGAAGCGGTGCAGGGCCAGCGCGACCGCCACATCGGTGCCGGGCTTGACCGCAAGGTGGATATCCGCCGACCGGGCCAGCGCCGTCGTCCGGGGATCGATGACGATGAGCTTCGCGCCGCGCGATTGCGCGCCGCGGAGATAGGGAATCAGGTGGATCCCCGTCGCTGAGGGATTGACGCCCCACAGGATGATGACCGAGGCCTCGGGGTAGTCCTGGTAGGTGACCGACGCCATCTTGCCGTACAGGGCCATGTTCGCCGCGCCCGTCGGCGCCGCGCAGACGGTGCGCGCGAGGCGCGAGGTGCCGAAGCGGCGCCAGATCTGCGCGTCGATGTTGTCCTGCGTCAGCAGGCCGTTCGAGCCACCGTACGAGTAGGGCAGGATGCTGGCGCCGCCGGATCGCGCCTTGGCTTCGCGCATTTTCGACGCCACGAGATCCAGCGCGTCGTCCCACGTGACCCGTTTGAACTGGCCATCGCCTTTCGGGCCCTTGCGCACAGACGGATAGAGCAGCCGGTCGGGCCCGTAGACGAGCTCGTCGAACTTGCGGACTTTCGCGCAGATGAAGCCGTCCGTGACCGGGTTCTTGTGCGACCCGTCGATCTTCGCGACGCGTCCCCGCCGCACGGTGACCGCCAGGCTGCAGGCGTCGGGGCAATCCAGCGGACACGCCGTCTCCACCTCGACAGCCGACGAGCCGAGCGGCTCGGTGTCAGGCGTCCGCGATCTCTTCTCTGACGTGGCCATCGCTGTACGATAACACCTTGACGCCTGAACCCTGAACCCTGAACCATGAACCCCGATCCTCGTGTCGTCATCGTCGGCGCCGGCTTCGGCGGGCTGGACGCGGCGCGCGCGCTGGCGGATGCGCCCGTTCGCGTCACCGTCCTCGATCGCCACAACTACCACGTGTTCCAGCCGTTGCTCTACCAGGTGGCCACCGCGGCGTTGTCGCCGGGCGATATCGCTTCGCCGATCCGCTGGATCCTCCGACGGCAGCAGAACGTCGAGGTCCTGCTGGCCGACGCGCGGGCCATCGACACCGCGGCCCGACTCGTTCTCACCGATCGCGACCCGGTGCCCTATGACTACCTCATCGTCGCCACCGGTGCGACGCACGCGTACTTCGGGCACTCCGAGTGGGAACGATGGGCGCCGGGGCTCAAGACCCTCGACGATGCGCTGGAGATGCGGCGCCGTGTCCTGCTGGCGTTCGAAGCGGCGGAGCGCGAACCGGATCCCGTCGCGCAGGGGCGCCTGCTGACGTTCGTGATCATCGGCGGGGGGCCGACCGGCGTCGAACTGGCGGGCGCACTCGCCGAGATCGCCCGGCAATCCCTCAGGGATGATTTCCGCCGGATCCGCCCCGAGTCAGCGCGTATCGTGCTGCTCGAAAGCGGCCCCCATCTGCTCAGCACGTTTCCCGATCACCTTCGGACCGCGGCGCGGGCGTCGCTCGAACATCTTGGGGTCGAAGTGCGCACCGGCTCCGCTGTAACGGGAATCGACGCCGAGGGCGTGACTGTCGGAGGCGTGCGCATCGTGGCGCAGACGGTAATCTGGGCGGCGGGCGTCGCGGCGTCACCGCTCGCCGCGTCGCTCGGCGTGCCGCTCGACCGCGCGGGCCGCGTGGCAGCCGAGGCGACGCTGAACGTGTCCGGGCATCCCGAGATCTTCGTGGTCGGCGACATCTGCTCGTTTCAGCAGGATGGCAAGCCGCTGCCAGGCGTCGCCCAGGTCGCCAAACAGCAGGGCGCGCATGCCGCGAAGAACGTCGCGCGGGCGGTCGCCGGGCAGCCGCTCGAGCCGTTCCGCTACTTCAACTTCGGCAACGTCGCCACCATTGGCCGCGGTTCGGCGGTCGTGGACATCGGCCCCGTGCGCGCGTCAGGATGGCTCGCGTGGGTGTTCTGGCTGTTCCTGCACATCTTCTGGCTGATCGGGTTCCGGAACCGTCTGGCGGTGCTGGGCGAGTGGGCCTGGGCATACGTGACCTTCCAGCGCCGCATCCGACTGATCACCGGCGGCAAGCTGTGGCCATCCGCGTAGACAATCGCGCTAGAATGATGGCCTACCTCAGCTGACATTCCCCGTCATGAGAGCCGTCGTCGTCGCCCTCGGAGATCTGGGACGCAGCGCCCGTATGCGCTATCACGCCCAGGCTCTCGCCGCGCAGGGCGTTCACGTTGACCTGGTCGGCTTCGAAGGCACGCCGCTCGGCCGCGCGATCACCGGAGACGCCAACATCACCGTGCACCGCCTATCGGCGTCGATGCTGCGGCACGGTGCTCCGAGCCTGAGCTACGCGCCGATCGCGCTCGTGGACGCCGCCCGCATCAGCTTCCGGCTGTGGACGACGCTGCGGCGGCTGCCGCGGCCCGATCTGGTGCTGGTGCAGAACCCTCCGGCGTTTCCGACGCTGGTCGTGGCGCGCTGGGCACTCAAGCGGAAGGGCGTCCGCGTCGTCATCGACTGGCACAATATCGGTTACACGCTGCTGGAACTGCGGCTGGGGCGATGGCATCCCGCCGTGCGGCTGGCGCGCTGGCTGGAGCGCCACGACGCGCGCGAGGCAGACGCGAGCCTGTGCGTGTCGCGCGGGCTTTCGGAGTTCCTGAAAAACAAGTTCGGACTCTCGAACACCCACGTGCTGTACGACCGGCCGGCCTCGATCTTCGCGCCCGTCGAGCACGTCGAGCGCGAACACTACCGGCAGGCGCTGTTCACGAGGCTGGGCATTCACGCCGGCGTCGTCGGATTCATCGTCTGCCCCACGAGCTGGACGGAAGACGAGGACTTCGACGTGGTCATCGACGCCGTGCGGCGCCTCGAGGATCGCATCCGGGGACGCGAGAGGGCGAACCCGTCCGTGCGGTTCCCCGATCTCGTGATTCTGGTGACCGGTGACGGCGCCAGGCGCACCGAGTTCGAGCGGCGCTTTGCCGGCCTGCCGGCACGGAGAGTCCACCTGCGCACGCGGTGGCTCGAGCCTGAAGACTACCCGCGCGTCGTCGGCAGCGCCGACCTGGGACTTTGCCTCCACCGGTCTTCCTCGGGCCTCGACATCCCGATGAAAGTGGCCGATCTATTCGGCGCCGGTGTGCCGGTCTGCGCGCTCGACTATGGGGCGACGCTGGCCGAGCGGGTGAGACACGGTACCAACGGCCTGTTGTTTTCAACCGCCGAGCAGCTGTCGAGCGTCCTGTTCGATTTCTTCGAGGCGTTCCCCGGAGACGATCAGACGTTCGAGCGGCTGCGGACCGGCGCGCGGAAGTCCGCGCGGATGTCATGGGAGGAAGGCTGGACGCGCGAAGCCCAGCCCGTGCTGCTGCCCGGCAAGCCCAGTCCTTAGTCCTTGGGCCTTCGTTCTGGGTCGTCCGGTCCTTGTGATGAGCGGACCAGGAACGGACCCAGGCCCACGAACCAGGGCCCGGGGACCTGCTACGAGCGCCGTCCGGTGACGATTGCGGCGAAGGAGCGGCCGCGAATCTCGTCGGCCGTCAGCCCGCTGCGCTCGACCGCTTCGGACTCCGTGATCGCGCCGCACTGCATCGCGCGCAGGAAATAGTTCAGCAGCCCCTGTCCAGTGGCGGCGTCGTCGAACACGTCACCAACGCGTGTCGCCTGCGCCGCTTTCTGGACGAAGTTCTTCAGCCGCTCGGACGTCGGCGCCAGGCCTTCGAGAAAAAACGCAAAGACCGCCGTATAGCGTGAGGGCAGCTGCGCGGGGTGCAGGTCCCAGCCCTGGTAGATGCCGTTGACGAGCGCGTGTCGGACGTTGCCCGCGTGCAGCTTCCACGCGCGATGAACGGCGTCCCGGGGGCCGACCGGCATGATCGGCGTCGGGCCGTCGGACACGTGAACGGCCGTCGGCGCCAGCGAGACCATCATCACTTGACGCGCGAAGTCGCATGCCGGGTGTCGAATGTCCTGGTGCGCGGCCGTGATCTGGAAGGCGGCGGTGTAGTCGAACGGCCCGAAGTGCGCGCCCGTCACCCGTCCCGCTCCCGCGGCAACCAGCGACGGCAGCGCGAGGCGGCCGTCCGGCGCGAACAGTGCGTTGGGCGTCTCCACCATGACCTCGATGGCGATCGATCCTGACGCCAGCCCGTGCGTGCGCTCGCACGCATCGCACGCGTCTGCCAATGCCGAGACGTCGCGGGGCGACGTCACTTTCGGCAGCGTAACGACGAACGGTGACGGGATCGCGCCCCCGCTCTTCGTCACGAGCGCGGACATGAACAGATCGAGCGTGCGGAGGCCGCGCGCGGCCAGCTGCGCGGTGAGCGGCTTGATCCGGATGCCAATCGCCGGCGGGAGCGTGCGGCCGGCCATGCCGGCTGCGACCGCTCCGGCCGCCGCCTCCGCGGTTCGATCTTCCTCATCGTCGGGACGATGGCCGAAGCCGTCTTCGAAATCGATCCGGTAGTCCTCGACGGGCTCGCGCTGCAGCTTCTCGGCGACGCGCGGGTGGACGGCCGAAGCCGTCGCCGCGTCGAGCCCGAAGGCGGCGCCGAGCGCAGCCGCATCCGCCGCGTGCTCGTTGAACGCCCGGAGTGCGAGGCCGCCCAGCTTGCGCGCGAGATCGGCCCTGAACAGATGCGCGCCCCCGTAGACGGTGTGCACCGGTTGACGTGGATGACTCATGACTGGCGGCTGCTATGATATGCCCGCTCGTCCTGATGGCCACCGCCGCCCCTCTTCCCTCGAGCGTGATGACGCGCGAACAGCGCGTGAACCAGCGCAATGCCGTGCTCGCGGGCTTCCTGGGCTGGACGCTCGACGCCTTCGACTTCTTCGTCCTCACCTTCGTGATTCAGGACGTCGCGACGGCGTTCGGGAAGAGCCGGCCGGACATCGCTCTCACGGTGTCGCTGGCGCTCGTCACGCGGCCGATCGGCGCCGTCATCTTCGGTCTCATCGCGGACCGCTACGGCCGGCGTCTGCCGCTGATGCTGAACGTGATCTTCTACGCGATCGTCTCGGTGCTCTCGGGTCTCGCGCCCAACTACACGACCTTCGTCCTCCTCCGCCTGTTGTTCGGCATCGGCATGGGCGGTGAATGGGGTGTGGGCGCGTCGCTGGCGCTCGAGTCGGCGTCTCCCCGGCTGCGCGGCCTGCTGTCCGGCCTGCTGCAGGAAGGCTACGCGATGGGCAATCTCCTCGCGGCGCTGGCGTTCCGCATGGTGTACGTGCCGGTGCACGCGACACATCCCGACTGGGCGTGGCGTGTGATGTTCTTCCTCGGCGGCCTGCCCGCGCTGCTGTCGCTCTTCATCCGCGCGCGGGTCAAGGAGTCGGAGGCCTGGCACGAGAACAGGGTGGACTGGGCCACTTACCGGCGGTCGATCTGGAAACACTGGCCGCGCTTCGGCTACCTCGTCCTGCTGATGACGATGATGGCGTTCATGTCGCACGGCACGCAGGACATGTACCCCACATTCCTGCAGCAGCTGCGCCACTACACGCCGAGCGACGTCGCGACGCTGACGATGATCACCAACGTTGGCGCGATCTTCGGCGGCCTGGTGTTCGGCTACTACTCGGACCGGATAGGCCGCCGCCGCGCGATGATCACGGCCGCGATTTGCGCGCTCGTGACGGTCCCGCTGTGGGTGGCGGCGCCGAACACCATCTTGATCGCGCTCGGCGGGTTTCTGATCCAGTTCTTCGTCCAGGGCGCGTGGGGCGTCATCCCGGCGCACATCAACGAGTTGTCGCCGGGAGAGTTCCGCGGGTTCTTTCCCGGCCTGGCGTACCAGCTGGGCGCCGCGCTGTCGGCGAGCATTCCGTATGTCGAATCGCTGCTCGGCGAGATCTTCACCTACGGGCAGGCCATGGGCTTTCTCGCCGCGGTGATCATGATCGGGGTCGCCGTCGTCACGTATTTCGGCCCCGAGGCGCACGGCGTCAGCTTCAGAAAATCCCGGCCGCCAGCCCCCAGCCCGTAGCCACCGAGTCCGCATTCGCACCATGGATCTTCGTCAGCTCGAAATTCTCCAGGCCATCGCCGAAACGGGATCCTTCACCGCATCCGGCCGCAAGCTCCATGTTTCGCAGTCGGCCATCAGCCGTCAGATCCTGCTCCTCGAAGAAGAGCTCGGCGAGCCGCTGTTCCTGCGCGTGGGACGCCAGGTCCGCATGACGCCGGCGGCCGAAAAGCTCGTCCAGCTCGGCCAGCGCGTGTTCCAGGACGTGCACGACACCGTGGGCGCCATCACGGATCGGACGCGCGAACTGCGGGGCACGCTGCGGCTGTCGGGCGGCATGACGGTGTGCCTGTACGTGTTCCCGCCGCTCCTCAAACAGCTGCGCCGGATGCACCCGCAGCTTGACGTCCGGCTGATGGTCGCGCCGGCCGGCCGGTCGATCGAGGAAATCCGCACCGGCCAGGTGGACGCGGGGCTGCTGACGCTGCCGGTCGAGCACGACGATCTGATCACGCTGCCCGTGCTTCGCGAGGAACTGCTCATCGTGACCATGCCGACCCACCCGCTGGCGAAGCGCAAACGCATCACCGCGCAGGACCTGGCGGGGGAGCCGTTCGTTCTGTTCGAGGCCGGGTCGGGGACGCGCCGCGTGATCGATCGGTTTTTCCTCAGCGAGAACATCGAGCCGCACATCGTCATGGACACCGAGAACGTCGAGATCATCAAGGCGATGGTCAAGACGGGTCTGGGGATCGGCATCGTGCCGTACATCGCGATCGCGCGCGAAGTCCGGGCGCGCCAGTTCTTTTGCGCCCGCGTGGACGGCCACGAACTGGTGCGCGAGACCGGGTGGGTCTACCGGCGGGCGAGCCGGCCGCCGCGCATGATCGAGGAGATGCTGTCGGCGTTCGAAAAGGTCCGGGAGGGCTTGCCGCTGCTGGCGCCGCGCCGACGAACTCTTTAGGTGATCGATCGATAATCGCTCCATGCGCATCACCGTCCTGGCGGCAGCCGTTGCTCTCGTGATTTCTCCGGTGTCGGCGGCGGTCCGGGCGCAGGCCCCGCCGTCTCCGTCTCTCGAAGGGGCGTGGACCCTCAACAAGGACCTGAGCGACAAGCCACCCGCGGGCGCCGAAGGCGGCCGCGGACGGGAGGACCATCAGGGCGGACACCGTGGCGGCGGGGGCCGGGGCGGCGGATACGGACACGGCGGTGGGTTCGGGGGAACGGGTTCCGGCGGCGGTCGCGCCGACGGCAGAAACCCGGAAGATGTTCAGCGCCTGCGGAACGCGCTCCGAGACGAACTCGAGGCGCCCGAGCACCTCACAATCGTCGCGTCAGGCAGCACCATCATCCTGACGGCCGGCGACGGCCGCACCACGCGGTTGTCGGCCGACGGCAAGAAAATCAAGGACGAATCGACGAGCGTGGAACGCCGGACGAAGTGGGACGCCGGCAAGCTGGTGAGTGAGGTTTCCGGGCTCGGGCAGGGCAAGATTGTGGAAACCTACACCCTGGACACCGAGCACAAGCAGCTCCGCGTGACGCTGAACATCGAAAGCGCGCAGCGCAAGGCGACGGTGAATCGCGTGTACGACGCCGACGCCAGGTAGCGTGACGCGCGGGGCGGCTACGCCTTGTCGTCTCCCGGTTCCTCGGGCTCCTCGACTTCCTTCTCTTCGGGCTTGCTGGTCGCGAAGTTGTCGATGTCCGCGATGGCCTCGTCGCTCGTGGACGCGTCGTCGTCGTCGAGCGAGAACGAGCGGCGGGTGGCCTTCACAGGAATCGGTCCGCGCGGGCGTTCGTCGCCCTTCTTGCCCTTCTTGGCGGCCGCGCCGCGCTGAGGCTTGGCGTCGGGACCGAAATTCTTGGCGCGGTCGGACGCAGGCGCCGAACTGCCCGATCCGAACCCGGGACTGCCGCCACCATAAGACGGGCGCGGCGCGTATCCGCCGCCGGGCCGTGGGCCCGGAGGACCGCCACCACCCGGCCGCGGGCCGGAATAACCGCCGGGCCCACGATCCTCGCGCGCCCGGGCCTCGCTGACCGCCAGCGGCCGCCCGTTGAACGCCTGACCGTTGAAGCGCTGAATCGCCTGCTCGGCGTGCGCACGGTCGAGGTACTCCACGAACGCGAAGCCCCGCGGCCGGCCGGTCTCGCGATCGACGGGCAGCACCACCTGCGACGGTGGAGAGACGGTTCCGAAGTACGTCCGGAGCTCCGCTTCGGTGGTGGCGTACGATAAATTTCCCACGAACAGACGGACAGCCAATCAACGCTCCTCTAATGGCAGTGAAATATCCAGAGTGGACAATGCGGGCAGGAAGGCGCGAAAGTTCGCAGGCGCAAACACGCTGGCAGCCGATCCAGTTGAAAAACCTTACCTGAAGTCTTGCAACATGGCAAGTCGCATATAGTTAGCCCATGGAGGTAGCGTGAAATCAGGCCGAGCCGGCCTGCTGGGCCTGGCAATGGCTGCCTTTCTCGCCGTTGCACCACCCCAGGCTGTCCGGGCCGCTTCCTCCGGCGGAGCCGCCTCGTTCGACACCGCCGATCTCAAGGAATGGCTGTCCTATATCGCCTCCGACGACCTCCAGGGCCGCGCCGTTTTCTCGACGGGCCTCGGCCTGGCGTCCTCCTACCTCCAGCAGCATCTGCGGCAGTGGGGCGTCAAGCCGGGCGGCGACAACGGGTCGTATCTCCAGACCGTGAAAGTGCTCGGCGTGAAGGCTGCCAGGCATTCAACGGTCACCGTCACGATCAACGGCGAGCGGCGGACGTTCACCGACGGCGACGCCATCAGGTTTCAGCGCAACACGGGCGCCCGGCAGACGGTCACGCTGGACCGCGTGGAGTTCGCCGGGTACGGACTCGACGCGCCGCGCGCGGGGCACGAAAGCTATCGCGGCCGTGATGTCAGCGGCGCCGCCGTCGTGTGGCTCGGTGCCGAAGGTCCGGGCGGAGCCGCGGCGCCCGGCGGATTCGATCCGGCCACGAACCGCCTGCTCCTCAACGGCCGCGGCCGGTACGCGATCGAAGAACTGCGAGCCGCCGCGAGCATCGGCGTCGCACCGGCCGGGGGACGCGGCGGGCAGAACCAGGCTGCCGCTGCTCCGAGTCCCGGCGGCCGCACCCCGATTCCAGCTGCCGACTTCACCACGGCGGAACGCCTCGATCGCATCGTGCCGCCGCAAGTGACGGGCACAGATCCGTTCTTCGAGTTCCTGTTCAGCCGCGCTCCGGTGAAGTACAGCGATCTGAAGCGCCGGGCGGAGGCGCGCGAGGCGCTGCCCGGTTTTCGGCTGGACGGCGTCAAGCTCACCTTCGAGGTCAACACCGACTACGAAGTCGTCCGCACCCAGTTCACGCAGAACGTGGTCGCGATCGTCGAGGGCTCGGACCCGCAGCTGAAGCAGACGTACGTCGCGTTCGGCGCTCACTACGATCACGTGGGCTATGCGGAAGGCGAGCTCACGAACACGGCGGACGGCCCACGACGCGCCTCGTCTCCGGGCCGCATCACCCCGGGTTCGGAAGCCGATCGCATCTGGAACGGGGCCGACGATGACGGTTCGGGGACGGTTACGCTGCTGGCGATGGCGCGCGCCTTCGCGCTGGGCCCGCGGCCGAAGCGATCGCTCCTGTTTGTCTGGCATGCGGGCGAGGAACGCGGCCGCTGGGGATCGATCTATTTCGCCGACCATGCGCCGGTCGGCATCGACCGCATCGTCGCGCAGCTGAACATCGACATGGTGGGCCGCAATCGCGACAACAAGGCGAGCGAATCGAACACCCTGTACATGGTCGGGTCCGACCGCATCAGCACCGAGCTCGATCGGATCGCGCAGGCCGCCAACCGCGACGCGAGCAACCCGCTCCGGCTCGACTACGAATTCAACGATCCCGCGGATCCCGAGCAGCTCTACACGCGCAGCGATCACTATAGCTACGCGGCCCGCGGCATCCCGGTCATCTTCTTCACGACCGGCCTTCACCCGGACTACCACGCGAACACCGACGATGTGTCGAAGATCGAGTTCGACAAGATGTCGCGCGTCGGCGAATTCATCTACGAAACCGGCCTGCGCCTCGCAAACCTCGACCACGTGCCGGTCCGGGACCGGCAGGGAGCACGCCTGGGTACCGTGACGGCGCCCGCGACACGATGACCCGGCCGCTCCTCATCATCTTCCTCACGATCTTCGTCAACCTGATCGGCTTCGGGATCATCGTCCCGCTCCTGCCGTTCTATGCGGAGACGTTCGGCGCGTCGCCGGTCGTGATCGGCCTGCTGTTCGCGGTGTACTCGCTGTGTCAGCTGATCGCGGCGCCGCTGCTCGGCGACCTCTCCGACCGCTACGGCCGGCGGCCGGTCCTGGTCTTCAGCCTCGCCGGCACCGTGGTCAGCTTCGTGATGCTGGCCGTGGCGCACAGCATCACGATGCTGTTCCTCGCGCGCATCGTCGATGGCTTGTCAGGCGGCAATATCTCGACGGCGCGCGCCTACGTCGCCGACATCACCGAGCCCAAAGATCGCGCGCGCGCCTACGGCTTGATCGGCGCCGCGTTCGGGATGGGATTCATCATGGGGCCAGCGCTCAGCGGCGTGCTGGCGAGGGTGAGCTACACCGCGCCCATCTGGGCCGCCGCGGCGCTCACACTGGTCGCGACGGCCATGGCGTGGCTGTGGCTGCCGGAAACGGTCCATCGGGCCCGTGCCGGCACGGGCAACCCGCTCGACTATCTGCCGGAACTGTTTCGGCGGCCGGCCCTCCGCCGGGTGCTCACCATCGATTTCGTCTACTGGTTCTCGTTCGCCATTTTCCAGACGACGTTTGCGCTGTTCGCCGCGCGGCGGTTCGGGTTCGACGCGTCGCACACCGGATACCTGTTTGCCGGGTTCGGTGTCCTGGGCGCCGTGATTCAGGGCGGGTTCATCCGTCCAATCGTGCGGCGGGCGGGCGACAAGGCGACGTTTGTCGCCGGGATCATTTTCTCGATCGGCGGGCTCACGGCAGCCGCGTTCGCTCACTCCGTATTCCTGTTTGCGCTGGCGCTCGTTCCGCTTGCGATTGGCATGGGCTTCGGCCATCCGACTGTGTCGAGCCTCATCAGCCGCGCCGGCCGGGGCGACGAGCAGGGGCGAGTGCAGGGCGCCGCCGGGGCGGTCGAGAGCCTGGGCCGCACGCTGGGTCCGGTGTGGGGCAGCGCGTCGCTTCAACGCTTCGGCGAAGCCGCACCGTTTCTCACCGGCGCCATGTTTCTCGCGCTGACCTTGCTGGTGGTCGCCGGCCACCAGGTCGCGGACGAATAAGCAGTCGGCAGTCTGCCGTCGGCAGTGCACAGTCGGCAGCCCGCAGTCGACAATCATGAGCCCGTTGTTGGGTCGTCGGCAGGCCTGAAGGCCTGCACTACTTCAGCGTCGCGCCTGCTGACTGCCGCCTGATCTAACGACACACCGGCGGAGCGGAGCGGCCGTCAATCTGCGTCAGGACGCTCTGCACGGCGAAGGCATGGCCGCAGCTGTTCACGCGGTACCGCAGGTACTCCTGGATCCACGCGACGTCGCCTTCGCGATCCACGGCTGTCGATGTGGGGCCGCGCCGAAGGCCGTCGCGGTACTTCGTCTCCAGCTGGTTCCGGAAATCGAAAGCCTCGTCGCGTGGCGGGAACTGCACGGCGCCGGCCGTGGCACTGCCGCAGACGGCGGGCGCGGTGTTGCCGTCGATCTGCGTCGTGACGCGGTCAACGGCCTGCTGGTGCGTGCACTGATACACGCGGTACCGCAGGTATTCCGACGTCCAGACGACGTCGCCTTCGAGGTCGACGGACGTGGAGGTCGGCCCGCGACGCAGCGCGTCACGGTACTTGCTCTCGAGCTGGTTGCGGAAGTCGAGCGACTCGTCGCGCGGCGGAAACGACACCACGACGTTGCCGCCACCCGGGGAGACGCTGCCTCCGCCGCCGCCGAACAGTGCCCGCGCGCCCGCGATGTCGTCCGGCGTCAGGTGGTCGGTATCGCTGACATGGCTGTTCATGATGGCCGCCACGGCCTGGCCGTTATCGTCGGGATGCGTGAGGCCCAGCACGTGTCCGAACTCATGCAGCGCGACCCTCCGGAAATCCAGGGTTCGCCGCCGCGCGCCGCTATAGGAATCCCAGTCGAGCGCCGAGTTGAACACCACGTCGCCCTCGACCCGCACGTTGCGGCGCAGCCAGTTCGTGGTGACGGCCACGACGCTGCTGTCGAACGCCATGCCGTAGATGTCGTTCGAGAAGGACACGTTGTTCACGCCGTCGCCGTCGCCCCTGGCGCTCGTGGAATCGCGCACGGCGTTGAACTGCAGCCGGCTGATCACCCCGTTCCATTCTCCCAGCGCCGACTCGGCGACCGCTCCCCAGTTCGGCGAGCCGTCGGTCAATGCGCGGCCCGGCGTGCCGAGCTGCAGGCGCAGCGTCACCGTCCCATCGGGCCATTTGTCGTCGATGAGTACGTAACTCGACAGCACGCGCGCGCACACGCCGGCGAAGAGCAGCGCAAGCGACATCCGCGTGAAGCCTGCGGTCATCGGCCGCCCTGTGCCTGGATGCGTGCTCTGTCGCGGATGGCGCCGATAAAATCGGCGAGCGTCAGCGTCCGCGCCGGTGCGACCCGGGCCGGCGGTTTCGCGTTGCCGACATCCTCGGTACTCGCCAGCGGGCGCCCGTCGTGGGTCCGCACCATATCCGCGCCGGTGCGCGGATCCCGCATGATCCGAAATCGGCCGTACATGAACCCGACGAGCGGGCTCGCCGGCCGGCCCGCTTCGTTGACGAACAGCACGTCGCGGTCGCCGACCTCGAATTGCGGGATGCCTTCGACTCGCAGCGTGTCGTCGCCGACGGTGCCCCCGAGGAACTCATACGAGCGCTGCGCGTACTCAGGACCTTTGATCGTCTGCTCGATCGCGACCGTCACGTCCGTGACAATGGACCGGCCCGAGCGCGAATCCACCCACGCCGATCGCGTCGACACCACCCGGGCGACCACGACGCTTTCGGCTCTGAGCACGAGTTCATCGAAGGTCGGCTCTGAAACGGTCGTGGACGACGCGGGATCTGCCGCCAGGACGGCGAGTCCGCAGAGGAGTGCGACAGACCTCATGGTGTCCTCTATATCGGCCGATTGACGGCCCTCGTACAGCAGCCTCCGCCGTCAGTGCATGAGTCGCGCCATCAGACGGCGGCGATTTCGGCGGCTGCTGGAGTGGCGACAACCGGCAGATAGATCACGAAGGTGGTCCCGCGGCCGCGTTCGCTGGCGACGGTGATATACCCGGTGCTCTGCTTGACGATCCCGTAGACGATCGACAGGCCCAGACCTGTGCCTTTTCCTTGTTCCTTGGTGGAGAAGAACGGCTCGAAGAGCCTGGCGCGCGTCTTGTCGTCCATACCCGTGCCGGTGTCGGCGACGCTCAACAGGGCGTACCGTCCGGCCCGGCCCTCCGCGATGATCGCCGCTGCCGCGTCGTCGAGTTCGACATCGCCGACGCTGACGTCGAGGCGTCCGCCTTCCGGCATGGCGTCGCGCGCGTTGATGACGAGGTTGAGGATCACCTGCTCGATCTGAGCGGGATCGGCGTGAACCATGACCGGTCGGCCGCGCACAACGTTCAACTCGATCTCGGGCCCGATCAGCCGGCGCAGCATCGTCTCCATGCCGGCGACGACATCGCCAAGGGCGAACAGGCGCGCGCGCGTCGCCTGCCGCCGGCTGAACGCGAGCAGCTGCCGCGTCAGCGCGGCGCCGCGCTCCACCGACTGCTTGATTTCGGTGATCTCGGCGCGTGTGGGCTCATCGGTCACGTCCATGAGGAGCAGGTCGGCCGAGCCCATGATGCTCATGAGGATGTTGTTGAAGTCGTGCGCCACGCCGCCGGCCAGCCGGCCGATGGCCTCGAGCTTCTGCGACTGGCGCAGCTGTTCCTCGAGGAGCCGCCGTTCGGTGATGTCGCGGACGAAGCCGGTCATCGCGCGGCGCGTCTCCGAGCCGACTCGCGCAACCGTCAACTCGAACTGGAAGTCGGTGCCGTCGGTGCGCACGCCGGTGAACTCGAGCTGCCGTCCGAGGAGCGGTCCCCGCCCGGTGTGCAGATACTGGCCGAGGGCGTCGAGCGCCTCGTCCCGGCTCTCGGGCTCCAGGAGGATGTCGACGGGCCGGCCGAGGATCTCGCTGCGGCGGTGGCCGAACATCTGCTCAGCGGCGGGGTTGAATTCGCGAATGGCCAGGTGCGAATCCATCGTGATGATGGCATCGTGCGCCGCCTCGAGAATGGCGCCCTGGCGGGCCTCGGTCTCGAGGCCCGTGCGGTACATCTTGTATGTCAGGTACAGCGGCGCGGCGGTGAGCAGGAGCGCCAGCCAGTATCCCGAGCTTTCCGTCACGGCCAGGACGACCGCGGCGGCGGCGGCGCCGAGGATATAGCTCGGCACGTTGGGCAGGAAGTCCCGCCGCCAGATCCGCCACGCGTTCTGGTTCGTCGCGAGGCCGATCGCGACGGCGATGGGCGCCGTGTTCACGAAGAAATACGTGAGGGCCATGCCGGACAGCGGCCCAACCAGCGCGACGAGGTCGAGCGTCGACGGTGTGCCGCCGAGCCACACGTACACCTGGCCCGACGCTTCCGTCGTCAGGACGAGGATGGAGATGTTGAACAGCGTGCGATACAGCGGGTTTCGGCTCGTGGCCGGCTGGTTGAGCGTCGACTGCGTCAGGCCGCTGGCGGCGCCGACAATCATTCCCGCGTGCGGCCCGCGCAGGATGAGGGCGGCGATGTCCACGATGTACGACACGGACATGTTCGAGCCGCTGGCGATCGGAAAGTGGACCTTGAACGCGGACGTGAGCGACGACAGGACGATGAAGAAGAGGAGCGGGGGAACGGGCGTGAGCGTCGCCCGGGGCACCAGCGCGGCAAAGGTGAGGGTGCCCAGGGCGATGACGCCGATCGTGTACCAACGGGCTCGCGATGGAAGATCCCGAAGCACAGCGGCATCAGTATACACACGGGCCGCGCGGTCGAATCGGGCGTCCACCGGGGTTGACACCTGTCAAACAACTGTTTTATACAGTTGTTTGACATGAAGATCGTACGCTCGTTCCTCATCCTGCTGGTCCTCGGCGCGGGAGGTTATGCCGCCTTCCGGTACGCCAACCGCCGCCCGACGAGCCTGACGCTCACCGGCATCGTGACGACAAACGACGTGATCGTGAGCCCGCAGATCGCCGGCCAGATCCGCCAGCTGCTCGTCGACGAGGGGGACGTGGTCAAGAAGGACCAGCTCGTGGCCGTGATCACGCCGGACGAACTGCGCGCCGACATCGCCTACTACCAGCACAGCGCCGAGGGGCTCGGGTCGCAGGTCAAGGAAAGCGAGGCCGCGCTCCGGTACCAGCAGCGCCAGACGATCGACCAGATTCATCAGGCCGAGGCGACGCTCGCGGCCGCGCAGGCGCAGCAGGCGGCAGCCGTCGCGGACCTCGAGAACGCCCGTCTCGTGTTCGAGCGCACCCGCGACCTGTCGCAGAAGGGCGTCGAGCCCGTCCAGATGCTGGACCAGGCGCGCACGGCGTACGACGCCGCAAAGGCGCGCCTCGACTCGCTGCAGAAACAGGTGGACGCCCAGCGGTCGGCCCTCGCGCTCGCGAACGCCAACGCCGAGCAGATTTCAGTGAAGCGCAGCCAGCTCCAGGCCAACCAGAGCCAGCAGGCCGCCGCCAACGCCCAACGCACCAAGGCCGACGTGCGTCTGACTTACACCGAGCTGCACGCACCGATCGACGGTATCGTCGACGTCCGCGCCGCGCGCACCGGCGAGGTCGTCACGCCGGGGCAGCCGGTGCTGTCCCTCATCAACCCCGACGACCTGTGGGTGCGGGCCGACGTCGAGGAAACGTACATCGACGGGGTGCGGATGGGCGACACCCTCACCGTCCGGCTTCCCTCGGGCGAAGAGCGCCAGGGGCGCGTCTTCTACCGTGGCGTCGACGCGGCGTTCGCCACGCAGCGCGACGTCAGCCGGACCAAGCGCGACATCAAGACCTTCGAAGTCCGCCTGCGCGTGGATAATCGCGATCGGCGACTCGCCGTCGGGATGACGGCGTACGTGCTCCTGCCGGTGCGGTGATGCTGCCCGCAATCGACGTCCGCAACATCGTCAAGACGTACGGCAAGTTCACGGCCGTCAAGGGCCTGAGCTTCGACGTCGCAGAAGGCGAGATCTTCGGGCTGCTCGGGCCGAACGGCGCCGGCAAGTCCACCCTCATCCGCATGATGGTGACCCTGCTGCCGCCGACGTCGGGCACGGCAGTCATCAACGGTTTCGATATCGTCAAGCAGTCGGACGGCGTCCGGCGATCGATCGGCGTGATCCCGCAGGCGATGACCACCGACCTGGAGCTCAGCGTCGAAGAGAATCTGCTGATCTTCGCCAAGCTTTACGGCGTGCCGCGGGAAAAACGGCAGCGGCTGATCCCGGAGTTGCTCGAGTTCGTCGAGCTGACGCAGTGGAAGGACGCGCAGGTGAAGAACCTGTCGGGCGGCATGCGGCGCCGCGTTGAAATCGCGCGCGGCCTTGTGCACGAGCCGCGCATATTCTTCCTCGACGAGCCGACCACCGGCCTCGACCCCGTGTCGCGCGTCAACGTCTGGGAGATGCTTCAGCGCATCAAGGCGGAGCGCCAGCTCACCATCCTGCTGACCACGCACTACATGGACGAGGCCGACAAGCTCTGCGATCGGATCGCGATCGTCGATCACGGCGAGCTGAAGGCCCTCGATACCCCGACCAGGCTCAAGCTGGCCGTCCCCAGCAACAACGTGCTCGAGGTGAATTTCACGTCGCCCCCGTCCGGCTGGGGCGACCGCCTCAAGGCACTGCCGGGCGTCGAGAGCGTCACGTCGGAAGATTCCGTGTTCCGGATTTCATCGAAGAACGGCCCGGCGACGACGATGGCCATGCTCGACGCCGCGGCAGCCGCCGGCATCACCGTGAACTCGCTGGCCGTCCAGAGCACCACGCTGGACGATGTCTTCGTGCATTACACGGGACGCGCGCTGCGCGACGCGCTGCAGGACGCGAGCCCGCAGGACTCCGCGTTCATGATGCGACGCTGATTCGGGGAGGAACCATATGAGCCGCACCTGGGCGATCGTCGAACGCGAGCTGCGCCGGTTCCGCCGCAGCCCGATCCTGATCGTGATCTCGATGGTGTTTCCGCTCGTGCAGCTGGTGATCCTGGGCTACGCGATGGGCGGCAACGTCAAGCACCTCAAAGTGGCCATCGTCGACCAGGACGGGGGCCTGCCCGCCGTGCGGGTACGCGAGCTGGCGGGCGCAGTGGCCGGCGGCGCGAACACGTTCGACACGATCCAGTACGCGGACCAGGGTGCCGCGCTCACGGATCTGCGGAACGGCCGCATCAACGGCGTGTTGACGATCCCTCCCGAGTTCTCCCGCCGGGTGCTGCAGAAGAACGAGCCGCACGTCGCGCTCATCGAGGACAACACGGACAACTTCGTCTCGGCGACGCTCGTCGGGCAGATGGGGAGCCTCGTCACGGCGTTCAACCTGCCCTCGGCTGCGCCGCGCGTGTCAGGCCTGGCCAGGCTGGACGTCGTCGAGGTGTACCCCTACGTCCCGTACGTCCAGTACCTGCTGCCCGGCTCCATCGTGATGTCGATTTTCATGATGGTGATGATCGGCGGCGGCATCATCTTCATCGACGACAAGGCGCGCGGGCTGCACGAAGGGTACCTGGTTACGCCGATCAGCAAGCTCGAGCTCGTCGCCGGCTTCAACATCTCGGGGACGATCAAGGCCGTGATGGCCGGTATCTCCATCATGATCATCGGGAGCCTCATCGCGGGGATCCCGTCTCCGCTCGATCCGATGCGCCTGCTCAGGCTGACGGTCGTAATCGTCGTGACCGCCTTTGCCCTCATCAGCCTGATGTTCCTGATCATGGTGCGCGTCAACGATCCGCTCATGCCGCGCGCCATCTTCGGCGTGCTGAACACGCTGCTGTACTTCCCGAGCGGCGCGGTGTATCCGCCCCAGGGGTTTCCCGGGTGGATGCAGGTCATCGCGGCCGTCGACCCGTTCACCTACGCGGTGCACGCCTTCAAGAGCCTGCTCCTCAAGAACACGGGTTTCAGCGCGATCGGCGGGGATCTGCTGTACCTGCTGGTGTTCTCTGCCATCGGCATGACGGCCGCGACGATGCTGTTCAAGCGGACGCTGTAGGCCGATGAAGCAGCGCGACGAAGAAACGCGAGAACGGGTGCTGCGGGCGGCCGCGCAGCTGTTCGCCGACCGCGGGTTCAAGAAGGTCACGGTCCGCGATATCTGCCGGGGCGCCCGCGCCAACGTCGCGGCGGTCAACTACCACTTCGGCGACAAGAACGGCCTGTACCGCGAAGTGCTGCAGCGCGCCATCGACACCCTACGCGCCACGAGCGATGCGGCGCGCGTGGCGGGTGACGGCAAGCCGGCCGAGGAGCGGCTGCGGAGCTACATCCACGTCTCGCTGTCCCGCGCCGTGGCCGAGAGCCATGCGGACTGGATCTCGCGGCTGATTCAGCGGGAGATCGCCGATCCCACTCCCGCCTTCGACGCCCTGGTCGACCAGGGAATCCGGCCGCGCATCGAGGACCTGTCCGCCATCGTCGCCGACCTGCTGGGCTGCCAGACCGGCGACGAGCGGGTTGCGCGGTGCGTCATGAGCATCCACTCGCAGTGGATCCTCTTCGCGACCCGGCCCATGCCCACGCGCGTTCGGACGAAGTTTCACCTGCGAAACGACACTCCCGACCGCGTCGCCGAGCACATCGCCAGTTTCTCGCTCGCAGGGATTCAGGCGATGGCGAGGCGCTCCGGCTAGAATGGAAGCGGAGCGTTTCTCGTGCCGTTGACCCTCGGTCGTTTTGGTTCGTCCGATCCCGATCGCCCGCTGTTCGCGATGTCGTCGGTGCTCGAACATCTCGATCGGTTCAGGAAGGGCGTGATCCGGTCCAGCGTTGGCGTGGCTGTGGGCATTCTCGTGGCCTTCGCCTACATCAACGAGATCGTCGAGTTCGTGTTCCGGCCGATCCGCTCCGTCCTGCCGCCTGGCAGCAAGATGATTTACACCGTGCCGGGCGAGGCGTTCTCGGTGTACGTCACGATCGCCCTGATCGCCGGGATCGTGCTGACGTCGCCGTTCATCATGTACCAGGTCTGGCAGATCATCGCGCCGGCGCTGTACGTGAAGCAGAAGCGCTTCGCGATCTGGTTCATCCTGATGACCACGGCAGGCTTCCTCGGCGGCGCGGCGTTCAACCACTACGTCGCGTTCAAGATGCTGATGGTGTTCTTCGCGAGCTTCAACACCACGCAGCTGGCGTTTCTGCCGAGGCTCGAAGACGTCTTCAGCATGTATACGAGGATGCTCTTCATCCTGGGCGTCGTGTTTCAGATGCCCACGCTGGTGTTTTTTCTGGCGAAGATGGGGCTGGTCACGGCGCGCTTCCTGGCATCCCAGTTCAAGTACGCGGTCCTCGTGATCTTCATCATCGCGGCAGTGGTGACGCCGAGCGGCGATCCCTACAACCAGACGATTCTCGCGGCGCCGATGATCGGCCTCTATATCCTCAGCATCTTCATCGCATGGGTGTTCGCGCCCGTCATCAAGAAGACCGACTAGGTCCACGTCTTCCGTCAGGGCTCAGCTGTCGCTCGTCAGCTCGGCCGATCGACCCGATTCTGGAATCCGCCTTGCACCGGCTAGCCGGTACCCGTGGATCCACACCTTCGCTGGAGCACGCTTCAGCTTCATCTGCGGACGGCCCGGGCGGCCCGCGATGCGGGAGAGCACGCCAAGGCGCGAGCCAGCGTCGATGCCGCGCTGGCGATCGATCCTGATTTCGCCGCCGCGCGCATGCTGCGCGATTCGCTGAACCGTCCTCACGACACGACGTCGCCCGTCGAGCCCACGCCGCCGGCACCCACGGCCACCGCATCCGCATCCGCCGGTTTCAACTCGCCAGAAAGATACGCGTCGTTCGAGGCGCGTGTGCGACAGCGACGAATCGATCAGCGGATTGCCGCGGCGCGCGCGGCGATCGCCGCGCGCCGCTTTGGAGACGCGACGATCGCGATCGACGAGCTGATCGAACTCGAACCGGGCCTGCCCGCGAGCAGCGAGCTCGCCGCAGAACTCGCCGCGGCCGTGACCGCGCGAAGCCGGCGGCGCCTCGTGCTCGCGGTCGCTGCATCATGGACGGTTGCCGGCGCCACGCTCGGCTTCCTCGTTGGCAGGCAGCCGCAGTGGAGCCCCGACGCACTGCGTGCAATCCTGATGCAGCGTGCTGCTCACCTGCCGTCCAGGGCTCTGCTTCCAGACGGGGACATCGTGCGCATCCCGTCGCCTCGTCCGCTCGTACCTGGCGGCTCGCAGAACACGGCGGTGAGAGCGGTGGCGCCGGAACCGCCGGCGGCTCAGCACGAAGGTGCGACCCCGGAGCCTCCCGTCCCGACACCGCCAGCCGAACCCGCGTCCGTTGCGGCTGGGACGCCCGTGCCCGCGAAGGGCGACACGACGATGATTTGGGAGACGCTGGACCGGTATCGCCGTGCGTATAGCAGCCTCGACGCGCCACGCGTGCATGCGGTCTATCCGGGCGTCGATGAGACGGCCCTGGCCCGTGCGTTCGAGGAGTTCCGTTCGCAGTCGATCGAATTCGAGTCGTGCACGGTGGACGCGCAGGAGAAGTCCGCGCGTGCCGTGTGCCGTGGATCGGTCCGCTACGTTCCGGCGACCGGCAACCCTGCGCCTCGAACCGAGCGGCGGGTGTGGACGTTCAGCCTGAGCAGGGACACCGGCGACTGGACGATCACCAGCGCGTGGGCCAACCGGTATCGGCAGGTCCCCGGCGAAGACGGAACCCCTACTTCCGACACTCTCCCTGAACGGCGCTGACACGTGCGACCTTGAACGTCGGCAGGTCAGGGCTTCCGCTCCCCGTGGTGCCCCCGCCAAGTGCGGCGACGTGAGCCTTCCCCGGATCCATCGCGCCTGCCTGCGCGGCGACATTCGGCGACGGATAGAGCCCGGTCTTCACCTTCAGCCGGCTGGTGTCCACCGCGCCGACGATCTCGAGCGGCTGCCCGAGCAATTTCGAGACGTCCTTTCCGCTCAGGCGGTACTGGAAGCCGCTGGTGTTGTCCGTGAACATGAACTCCTTCGCGGACGAGGCGCTGCGGGTCACGCACCCGTTCATCGTCACCGGTTCGTTCGGATCGGTCTTGGTTTTGGAGGACGGTGCGCTCTGCGAGGGTGCGGGCGCTGACTGCAGCGCGCCGAGTGCGCCGGCGAGGAGGATGGCCGTCAGCGTGGGATATGGCATGACCCCACTCTACAGCGTTCCGAGGGCGCGCCCAAGGTTTCCGGCAAGTTGACAATAGCCGCTCCGAGCGTCGACAATCCGCAAGTTGACGACCCTCCGATCGTTCCAGAGGAATCTGCAGCACGTGTTCGCATTTTAAGGAGATACGCAATGAGCATCCGTCACCTGCATCTCACCGCTTCGTTGGCGATGGCGGCGTGCCTGCTGGCCGCGCCGTCTGCGCGCGCGCAGGCGCCGAACGCGGCGCCCCCGCCGCCGCCCAGCGTGAAAGCGGGCCAGCCCGCGCCCGATTTCACCGCGAACTACCTGGCGATGGAAAACGGACGGCCGGGATTCAAGTCCGTCAAGCTGAGTGATTACAAGGGACAGAAAAACGTCGTGCTCGCGTTCTTCCCGGCCGCGTTCTCGCCCGGCTGCACCAACGAGATGGCGAAGTACCAGGAGACGTCGGGGCAGTTCAACACGAACAACACCGTCATCCTCGGCATGAGCGTCGACAGCACGTGGGCGAACGCGGCGTTTGCGGACAAGCTCGGCGTGAAGTTCAACATCCTGAGCGACGCCAGCCGCGACATCAGCAAGACCTACGGCGTGTTCGACGAGCGCGGCCTCGTCGCTCGCCGGACGACGTTCATCATCGACACGAAGGGCGTCGTGCAGAAGGTGTTCATGGCGCAGGAAGCGCTCGATCCGGCGCATTCGCTTGAAGCGTGCGCGCTCCTCAAAGAGGTCAAGTAGAAGGCGGGTAGGTCGGGTAAGCCGGGTGGGCCAGGTAGCGAAGAAACCTACTTGCCCCACCCGGCCTACCAGACCCACCCGACCTACCCGACTCACCCCGACCCTGCGTCAGTACCGCCGCTTCTGCTGCCTCACGATGTCGAACTTCGCGGTGTCCGCGACGGCCATGACGGCCATCACGCCGGCTTGAACCGGGTCTGACACGACCAGATCGGCGGCGTCCGGCACGCTGCCGGCCATATTCAGCGAGATCACCAGCAGGCCCTTCGCGCGGACGTCTTCGACCGCCCGCGTAATCTCACCGCCCATCAACGATCCGGCGAGCACCAGCAGGCGCACGCGCGGCAGCAGCACGACGGCTCGCACGGCGGCTGCCAGTTCCTGTTCGCCGACGAGGGGGATGGTGTCTACCGAGATGCGCTCGCCCCGGATGTTGTGGCGATCGGCTTCGAGGATGGCGCCGATCGCGACCTGACCGACTTGCGCGCCGCCGCCCATGATGACGATGCGTTTGCCGTAGATTTTCGCAAAGGACGGCGGAAACTCCACGCGGTCGACGCCCGGCACGTCACCCAGCCCCGCCACGACCGCGTCGATTGGTCCCTCGCACGAAAACTCGAAGTAGATTTCGGCGTGGCTCTGGCCGCGCCGGACGATGTCCACGTGGGCGATGTTCGCGTCGTGGCGCGCGAGTACCTGCGTGAGCGCCGACAGCATGCCGGGCTGGTCGTTAACGGTCGTCAGGATGACATGAGAAGGCATATATAATCCCGGCATGAATCCGTATGCGTCGTTCCTCGGCGACCGGAATGCGCTCGAGGTGATCGAGCAGACACCCTCCAACCTGTCGGGGCTCGCCGTCCAGTTCGTGCCCGCCAGCATGGAGTGGCGCCCGGCGCAGGGCAAATGGAACGCCCGGGAGATTCTCTGCCATCTCGCCGATTCCGAGATCGCGTTCGGCTTCCGCCTCCGTCAGACGCTGGCCGAGGACAAGCACGTCATCCAGCCGTTCGACCAGGAGCGCTGGGCGGGGATGTACGGCAATCTGGGCGCGCGCTCGGCGCTCAACGCGTTCTCGGCGTTGCGTGAGTGGAACCTCGCGCTGATCGGGTCGACCACGCCGGAGTCGATGGCGAAGCCGGTGAATCATCCCGAGCGCGGCGACATGACGTTCCGTGTGATCGTCGAGACCATGGCCGGCCACGACCTGGACCACCTCGCGCAACTCGATCGGATCATCGCCGGCTTCGCCACCGCCTGACGTCACGACGATCAACGCAGAGCACGCAAAGCACGCAGAGTTTTCAGGCGCTCAAAGAACTCCGTGTGCTCTGTGTTGTACGTCGTGGCCGTGTCCTACTTTCGCGCGGGATCGTTCTTCGGATCCACGTAGGTCGTGCCCGAGGGTCCCGTACCCGAGATCTGAATCACGACGCCGGTCGCTTTCGTCATCGCGAAATGGTCCATTCCCGGCGGCTCGGTGTAGAAGCTCCCGGGCGGAAGCCGCTTCAGCGCCGCTTCGTTGAAATCCTTGCCGTACCCGAAATACCAGTCGCCGGATACGACCGTTGCGACCCGGTCGTCCGGGTGGGAGTGCGCCTGGATCTTCGTGTTCGGACCGACGCGGAGCAGCAAGGTGTACAACCCCGGCCTGGTCGGATCGCCTTTGAGCGTGACCGTCTGAATGCCCGTCACGCCCGAGCTCCCGACGAGCGACCCGCTCGCGCTTCCCGCCGGCCACGGCACTTCCGCCGGCGTGATCCGCTTCTGCGGGTCCTGCGCGAAGAGAGCGGCGGCGCCCGTGAGCGCCACCGCCAGCACGATCGCAACTTTAGACTTTGAACTTCGAACTTCCAACTTTCTTCCTACGGTCTCTGGCTTGCCGGCGGGACCAGGCCGTTCAGCCGGAGGTACACGACCATCTGTCCGTACGTGTCCTGTGTGTGGCCGATCAGGAACGCGAACATCCGCACGCGGGTGGACGGTCCCATCCACGGCGGTCCCTGGATCGTCCCGGCCATCGTCGCGTCGGTCTGCTCGTTGAGGATGGCCGTGCCGTAGTCGAACGAGTCGTTCATCGCCTTGATCACGGCGGCTTTCGACGTCGCTTTCATGTCGATTTGCGGCGCGGCGGCCTTGGCGCCGAGCGTCTGGAGCACCATCACGTTGATCTGCGCGACGTGCAGGACGTGTTCACCGAAGCTGCGCTGGGCGGGCGTCGCCTTGAAGCCGTACTTGTCCTCCGGCATGGCGGCCGCAATCTTGGCCAGGGTGTCTTTCTGCTGGGCCCAGTCCTTCACGAAATCGCCCTTGAGCGATGCGGTCTGGGCCGCCGGCCGTGCTGTCGTCAGAGCCGCGGCCAGAGCGAACAAAGCCAATCCTCGAAACACTCGTGTCATGAGCAAGCCTCCTCGTACGATTCGTAACTTGAGGGATTATAAGGGGTCCGATGCAAACCTTTCATTCCTTCGAGCAATCCGGCTGGCAGCGTGCGGCGGAGCGGTACGGGGACGCGTTCGGCGGCCTCACGAGTCAGACGATTCCGTGGCTGCTCGCGGCGGCGAACGTCTCACCCGGCACGCGCCTGCTCGACGTGGCGAGCGGCCCCGGCTACGTCGCCGCGGCGGCCGCGTCGGCCGGGGCTTCCGCCGTCGGAATCGATTTCTCGTCGGAAATGGTGCGCCTGGCGGGAGACCGTTATCCCGGGGTCGTCTTCCAGGAAGGCGACGCGGAAGCGCTGGCGTTTCCCGACGAAACCTTCGATGCGGTGACGCTCAATTTCGGCGTGCTGCACCTGGCGAGGCCCGACGCGGCGCTGGCCGAGGCGCGCCGCGTGCTCGCGCCCGGCGGGCGCTGCGCGCTGACCGTCTGGGCGAAGCCCGAGGTGTCCGTCGGCTTCGGCATCGTGCTCCGCGCAATCGAGGCTCGCGGCCGGATGAACGTCCCGCTGCCTGAAGGACCGCCGTTCTTCCGTTTCAGTGATCCCGACGAAGCCGCCCGGAGCCTGCTCGCCGCCGGATTCGTGGATCCGCACGTCGAACAGATCCCGCTTACCTGGAGGCTGGAGTCTGTGGACGGGCTCTATGACGCGTTCGTCGAAGGCGCCGTCCGCACGGCGGCGCTGCTGAAAGCGCAGACGCCGGAGGCGACCACTGCCATTCGACGCGCGATCGTCGAAAACCTTGAACCTTACCGAACGGGAGCCGGCTTCGAGCTGCCGATGGCCGCCGTCCTCTCGTCCGCCGCGCGGCCACCAAGCTGAGGACGGCCGAGCCGGCGTATGGGGCGGAGCCCCCGCGTTAGTTCGACATCGAGATCACGTCGTAGTACCCGGTGATCTGCCCGCGGTTGAAGGCCGTCAGCAGATCGGCGATCGAACAGAGGCGCGTCTGGGCGCGGAAACCGAACCCCGGGCCCTGCGGCTGATAGCCCCGGTTCGAAATTGACCGGATGAACACGCTCCGGCCGTCAATCGGCAGCGCGGCAATGTTCGCGTAGTAGCGCCGCCACGCGTCGTCCTGTTGAAAGAGGTACTGCTCGACGTTGGACGTGTAGACGGCGTTGACGGTTGCGCCGCGGCTCTTGAGGTACTTGCCGACCGCGCGGATCGCCTTCGGCCCGCCAAAATCGCCGGTGATCGGCACGATGGCGTTGTTGCGCTCCATCTCGGCCAGGATGCGGAAATTCTCCTCGGTGGCCAGGTAGCTGCGCTGCTGGCCGCGTTCGTCGGTTTCCGACATCAGCGTCGAGTACGTGGGAAACCGCATGCTGCCGAAGAACGTCGACCCGCCGAACGTGTAGTTCAGATCGGGCCCGCCTTTGAAGAACGCGGTGTACACGTATTCGAGGCCGCGGATGTCGTCCGGTGTCAGGCGGAACTTGTGGTGCCCGGCGAGATGATCCGTGGCGGCCTTCAGGTTCTTCTGGAACAGGTCGTCGTTGGGCGCCATGAGCTCGTAGGCGTCCATCATCTCGGCGATCGGAGTCGTCTCGGTCAGCCCGGCCGGCCGCGGCCGCCCGAACAGGCGTGACAGGAAATCCGCGCGATCCGTCGACAGCTCGATGAACGCCTTGTAGAGCAGGTGTTCGTTCATGTTGCCGCGGCGGATGTCCACGATGAACGCCAGCTTCGGGCGCAGCGCCACCAGGTACGTGAAGTTCTGCTCGGGCCCCACGCCGAGGTAGATGCCGCCCTTGGGCAACGTGCCCTGCAGCCGCGGGATCACGTGCTGGAACGCGTTCTCGTTCGACAGGAAGTTATCCGACCGGAAGTAGCCGTTGGGCTCGGAAAAGTCCTCGACGAGCTGCCAGAATTCCTGGTCGCTGACGGGCAGCGTGATGCTGCGCGCCGCCACGCTGCGGCCGTAGGTATAAAAAAGGACGCTCATGCACATGACGAGCGTCGCGACGATGGCGGCGAGGCGGCGGCTGTGAGTCATTGGCCGATGAACCCCCTGGCAAACGCGAGGAACCGCTCGACGTCGGCCTCGTTGCTGATCATCCCGAGCGACACGCGCACCGCCCCGGTGCTCTTGCCGTCCACGCACAGCTTGAAATCGTCCACCGTCATGCGGGTCTGGTGCTCCGGCTGACGGAAACACGATGACAGCTCGGTGCCGGTCAGCCCGAGCGCGATTTCCCCGCCGCCCGGATTGCAGAAACAACCGGTCCGCAGCGAGATCCTGGCCGCGTTGGCGTGCTGCTCGACGATGCGGTGGTCGATGGCGCGGCCGTCCGCGCCGTAGAAGTTGAACGTGACGATGCCGCCGCGCCGGTCGGTGTTCGGGGGGCCGTACAAGCGCACGAGCGGCGCGCCGTTGGTCTGCTCGAGCGCCAGCAACTCGTGGAGCAGCCAGCCCGTGAGGCAGCGCACCCGTTCGTGGATGACGTCCATGCCGATGGACTCGATGTGCCGGAGCCCAATCTCGACGGCCGGGATCGCGAGGTAGTCGAGCGTCCCGTCCTCGAAAGCCGATTCGCCTTCGGCGAGATAGTGCTTGTCGCCCTGTACCGACGCGACCGTGATCGTGCCGCCGGAAAACCAGGGGCGCCGGAGCTTCGCGAGCGCGGACTTCCTGGCGAGAAGACACCCGACGCCCGTGGGGTATCCGAAGAGTTTGTAGAACGACTGCACCACGAAATCCGGCGTGTACCGGCCGAGATCGAGCCGGTTGGTCGCCGTGAATGCGGCCGCGTCGAGCAGGACGTCCCACCCCTTGGCCTGTGCCGCCGCGATCCACTCGAGCGGATGCTGCACGCCTGAAAAGTTCGACTGCGCCGGGTACGAGAACAGGTGGTGGTGGCCCGGCCGCACGTCGGCGAGCGCGCGCGTCAGGTCGCCCTCGTCCACGCGCATGTCCGGCAGCACGACCGGGATATAGGTGGCCACCGCGCCCGCCGCCCGCGCGAATTCGCGGATGCCGTTCACCGAGTTGTGGTTGTCGAACGTGAGCAGGAATCGATCGCCCGGCCCGAACGGGTAGGATTCACCGATGAGCTTCAGCGCATGGCTCGCGTTCGCGGTAAAGACGACCGTCCACTCCTCCGGGCGAGGCGTTGAAGAATCGGAGCACCGCGCGCCGTGCCCGCGTGATGTGTTCAGTGGCGCTGGACGACGTCGGGTTCGTCGAGTGCGGGTTGCCGAAGAGCTCCGCCCGGAGCAGCGCCTGGTGCCGTTCGAGCTGCGAGGCGGCGTAGAGATTGGCGGCCGTGAAATCGAGGTACGTGTGGCCCTGGGCGTCGAGCGTCGGGTATTCCGCGGCGCGCAGGTCGTCGAGTGCGCGTGTGGCCGCGTAGGACGGATACAGGTCCAGCAGCGTCGTCGAAGAGCGATCAGTGGCGGGCACGATCGGAATCAACGTAACATACCTTTTCTTCCTTGACATATTCGGGGATCGGCTCTAAATAAGCCAGCGAGGTTTCGCATCTTTATGAAGAAGAAGTTGACGATGATGAAGAGCAAATTCCTCCTCGCGTTATTGCTCGCGGCCGGGATGTCCGGGGCAGTGGCGGCGCACCACGGCGACGCGGGACGCTACGACGAAACGCCGTTCATCATCACGGGCACGGTGGTGGAGATCAAGCTGACGAACCCGCACTCCATCCTGGTGTTCGACGCGACGGACGCCTCCGGCAAGGTGGTCAGGTGGCAGGCCGAGATGGGCAGCGGACAGCAGCTCGTCCGGCAGTTCGGCTGGACGAAGGACAACCTGAAGATCGGCGACAAGATCACGCTCAACGGCCGCAAGGTGAAGAGCGGTGCGCCGTACATGAACATGACGGAGAAGGCCCAGATCGTCATGGCGGACACCGGCAAGGAGATCTTCCGGACGCCGAACTTCGGTGAGGCGGCGCGCGCCTCCGGCAGCTGCTCCGGCAGCCAAGCCGTAACGTCTCAGGAGGCGGCATGAAACGCACGACGCTGTCGGCTGTCGTCCTGGCGGCCCTTACTGCAAGTGTGGCTGTGGTCGCCTACGCCGGGCGCAGGCTCCGGCCTCGCGCCGCGGCCGCGGGTACGCTGCGGCAGGTCGCGTATCTCAAGGCCTCGAACCCGTCCGAGGACGCGCACTTCGCCTGCGGCGGCACGCTGACAGGCCACGCGGGCAACTCGTCAGCCGTCAGCGCCGACGGCACACCATCGCGGTGGGCGCTCCGCACGAGAGCAGCGGCGCCAAGGGCATCAACGGCAACCAGAACGACAAGTCGGCCTACAGTTCCGGCGCGGTGTACGTCTTCACCCGCCGGGGCACCGCGGTGACGCAGCAGGCCTACATCAAGGCGTCCAATCCCGGCGACGGCGCCAACTTCGGGTCGAGCGTCGCGCTGAGCCGCGACGGCAACACGCTCGCCGTGGCCGCCTACTACGAGTCGAGCAACGCGACCGGCATCAACGGCAACCAGGCCGATCGCTCGATTCCCGAAGCGGGCGCCGTGTACATCTTCACGCGCACGCGGCAACACCTGGTCGCAGCAGGCCTACATCAAGGCGTCGAACACGGGCAACGCCGCGGTCGGCGAGAACTTCGCTGAAGGCGACCAGTTCGGCTACTCGATTGCGCTGAGCGACGACGGCAACACGCTGGCGGTGGGCGCCATCGGCGAAGACAGCAACGCGACCGGCGTCAACGGCGACCAGGCAGACAATTCGGCGAACCAGTCCGGTGCGGCCTACGTCTTCACGAGGACTGGCGGCGCCTGGTCGCAGCAGGCGTACGTCAAGTCGGCGATGACGCGCCCGAACGTGCTGTTCGGGTACTCGATCGGGCTCAGCGAGAACGGCGACACGCTCGCGGTCGCCGAGTACGACGCGGACCGCGGCCAGGGCGCGCTCTACGTGCTCACGCGCAGCGGCGGCGCCTGGTCGCATCAGGCCCGCATCAAGGCCGACAACGCCGAAAACGGCGACTCGCTCGGCTACTCGATGGCCATCAGCGACGACGGGAACACGATCGCCGCGGGCGCAGCCGACGAAGACTGCCTGATCCCCGGGATCAACCCCGCGGGCTGCGACAAGGACCAGCCCATGGACAATTCGTCCGGGGCCGCGTACGTGTTCGTGCGCAACGGGACCACCTGGACGCAGCAGGCGTTCCTCAAGTCGTCGAACCCGGCGCAAGCAGGACTGGTTTGGCGTCCGCATCGCGATCAGCGGCGACGGCAACACGGTGGCCGTCGCGGCGCCGAACGAGGACAGCGCGTCGAAGGGCATCAACGGCAAGCAGGACGACAACACCGCGCCCGAGGCCGGCGCGGTCTATTACTACACCCGCACGGGCACGACCTGGACGCAGCAGGCCTACGTGAAGGCGTCCAACACGAGAGCCGCCGACGAATTCGGGTCCTCGCTCGCGCTGAGCGGCGACGGCCGCACGCTCCTGGTGGGCGCCCGCGGCGAGGACAGCGGCGCCAAGGGCATCAACGGCAACCAGGCCGACAGCTCCACGCGCGACGCCGGCGCCGCGTACCTCTTCGTCCGATGAGCGGTTGCGTGCAGTGAAAGAATCATCCGAATGTGAATTGACCTCGCTCAGGTGAACAAGCCTTCTCCCGGGAGGAGCCATGGGATCGAGTCTGCTGAGACGTCTGCTCGCTGTCTCCGTGATTCTGGTCGTGCCGGCGGTCGTTTTCGCGCAGGAAGCCGCACTCACGGGCATCGTGACCGATGCCACCATGGCCGTGCTGCCCGGTGTCACGATCAAGGCGGTGCACGCGGCTTCGGGCAACACGTTTGAAGCGGTCACCGACCAGCGAGGGGCCTACCGCATTCCCGTGCGCGTGGGCGTTTACAAGATCACGGCGACGCTGTCGGGCTTCAACACGGTCACCCGCGACGGCGTGGAAATCCTCGTCGGGCAGACGACCACCATCAACCTCCAGATGGCGACCGGCGGCGTGGCCGAGTCGCTGACGGTGACGGCGCAGGCGCCGCTCATCGAAACCACGACGTCGAGCCTCGGCTCCAGCATCGATCCGCGGCAGGTGACGGAACTGCCGTCGCAGGGCCGCAACTGGATGTCGCTCGCGCTGCTCGCGCCCGGCAACCGCACCAACGCGCAGGGCGTCACGCCGGTCCAGGACCGCGGCGACGTCCGCGAGTTCCAGCTCAACGTCGACGGCCTGCAGGTGACGTCGAACCTGGGCACCGGGAACCAGTCCAGGTACAGCAACGACGCGATCGCGGAATTCCAGTTCATCTCGAACCGCTTCGACGCGACGCAGGGCCGCTCGTCGGGTGTGCAGGTGAACGCGATCACCAAGTCGGGCGGCAACAACTTTGCCGGGTCGCTCGTCGGCAACTTCCGGAACAGCGACTGGAACGCGGCCGATCCGGTGCTCAACAAGGTCGTGCCGTACTCGAACCAGCAGATCAGCGGGACGACCGGCGGTCCGATCGTGAAGAACAAGCTGCACTTCTTCGCCAACTACGAATACGAGCACCAGCCGCTGACCTCGATCTGGCAGACGCCGTATCCCGCGTTCAACGTCGAGCTGCAGGGCATCCGAGACGTCAAGCTGGCCGGCGTCCGGGTCGATCACGAACTGAACGTCGAAGCTGCGCCTGATGGGGAAGGTGAACCACTCGGATCTGTACGAGCCGTTCGGGCCGGGCACCAGCAACCATCCGTCTGGAACCAACAGCAACGAAGAGCATTCGACCGACGTCGTCGGACAGTTCACGCAGGTGCTCGGCAATCGCGCGGTGAACGATTTCAGGGCGGGCTACGCGTCCTACGGAATCAACCAGATCGCGCTCACGTCCTGGTCGAACCACTGGCAGGAAGCCGAACGGCATCACCACTGACGGCCCGAATATCACGCTGCGGGGGCTTCTCGACCGGCCGGAACAACAACCTGCCGCGGTATCGCAACCAGAACGTATACACGTTCCACGACGATTTCACGTTTTCCTTCGACGCCGCAGGCCGTCACGACCTCAAGTCCGGCGGTGAATATCTCCACCTGCTGGACAACACGCGCAACTGCAACCGGTGCGGCGGCGTGATCACCGCGAACAACGGGCCGGTGCCCGGCCAACATCGAGCAGATCCTGCTCGATCCCTTCAACGCCGACACCTGGGCGCTGTCGCAGCTGTCGAGGATCACGACCAACTACCAGGTCGGCGTGTCGGACTCGTCGGCGTTCCTGACGCCGCTGCCGCTCTGGAAATACGGCGCGTGGGCGCAGGACGACTGGCGGCTCTCCTCCAACGTGACCGTGAACCTCGGCCTGCGGTACGACCTGATCTGGAATTCCTTCGCGCAGAACGTCGTCTTCCCGCCGTTTGAAATGCCGGACCGTCCGCAGGACGCGAACAACCTGCAGCCGCGCGTCGGGTTCGCATGGCAGGTCACCGATCGCACCGTCATTCGCGGCGGCTCGGGGCTGTACTACAACGACATCCTCAACACGAACGTGCTGTGGCCGCAGAGTCCGCTGACGATTGCCGTGATTCGCGTCAACAACGACGGCCGCCCCGACTTCGCGGCGAACCCGTTCAACGGGCCGCTGCCGACCTACGACCAGGCGCTGCAGCGGTTCTGCAACGTCAACAACGGCCCGGATGCCTGCTGCGCGATCTTCAGGAACAGGCGCCGATCCCCGAATACGCGCACGTGACGCATGCCTGGCAGAGTTCGATCGGCATCGCGCATCAGTTCGGGAGCCGCGCGGCGGTGGAAATCGACTACGTGAACACCCGCAGCCGCGACGAGAAGTCGATCCAGGACAACGTCAACATCACGTTCAACCCCGCCACGGGCATCCCCTATCCGTATTCGGACGTCGGCTCATCGCGCGTTCCCGCTGTATGGCGTCGTCGGGATGATCCCGCACATCGGCCAGTCGGACTACCACGGCCTGCAGATGAATTTCACCAAGCGCATGAGCCAGCGCTGGCAGGCCTCGCTGACGTACACGCTGGCCGGCCTCTGGGATCAGGATCCGCCGCCGCTCAGCGGCTTTACGGCCGTTCCCTTCCCGGTGGCGCCGGACCTGGGCGGCGAACGGTCGCTGGCGGAAAGCGATCAGCGGCATCGCGCCGTCTTCAACGGCATCTGGCAGGTCGGCAAGGGCTTCCAGGTGAGCGGCATCTACTTCTACGGATCCGGCCAGCGGACGCAGGCCGTCTGCGGGTGCGACGCGCGTGGGCTCCAGATCACCAGCATCGACCGCCTGCGTCTCGACGGTACGATCATCCCTCGCGAAGCGTTCGTGGGAGATCCCATCCACCGCTTCGAAGTCCGGCTGCAGCAGCGCGTGCCGCTCGGCGGCAGCGTCGCCCTGAGCGGGTACGCCGAGATATTCAACCTGTTCAACCACGCCAATTACGGCAGCTACAACGTCACCGAAACCAGCCCGACCTACGGGCAGCCGATCTCGAACTCGAACCTGTCGTACGCACCGCGCACCGTGCAACTCGGGTTCAGGCTTACGTTCTGATACTTGAAAGTTGAGAAGTTCAAAGTCGAAAGTGGAAAAGTAAAGTGGGAAGTGCAGGAAGTCGAAAAGTGGAGGAGCAGCGACTTGGCGTAGACTGCGGCTCTTACTGTCGACTTCTGACTTGTCGACTTTTCGACTTTACGACTTTACTTCTCAACTTTGAACTTTCCAGTTTGAACTTTCTGCGACGGAGGCTGGTTGTGAAACGAATCATCGGCGCGATCATGCTCGCCGGGGTGTGTGTCTGGTCGACGGCCGCGCAGCAGCCGGCAACGCCCCCGGCGGGCCGGGAGCCCTCCTGGGCGTTCCCGGCGATCAACCAGCCGCTGCCGGCGGAGGAGGGCGCCAAGAGTGTGCCCGGCAGCAGCAAGTCGTACACTCCCGCGCAAATCGACGACCTGATGAATCCGCCCGACTGGTTCCCCGATGAGCACCCGCCCGCGCCGCCGCTGGTGCAGAAGGGCCACGGGGCGGCGCTGGCGTGCGGCGCCTGCCATCTGATGTCCGGAGAGGGGCATCCGGAGTCGGCCGGTCTCACCGGTTTCACCGCCGCCTACCTGGTCCAGCAGATGGCCGACTTCAAGAGCGGCGCCAGGAAAGACTCCGCGCGCATGAACGCGATCGCAAAGGACGTGACGGAGGAGGAATCCAAGCAGGTCGGCGAGTGGTTCGCGTCGCTTAAACCCGCGTCGTGGACGAAAGTGACCGAGGCCGACACCGTTCCGAAGACCGTCGTCGGCCAGGGCCGGATGCGGTTCCTCGCGCCGGCCGGCGGCACCGAGCCGATCGGCAACCGCATCATCACCGTCCCGCAGGATCAGGCGCGGGCGAGAAACCGCGATCCTAAATCCGGTTTTATCGCGTACGTCCCGACCGGCAGTATCGCGAAAGGAAAGGCCCTGGTGGACGGCGGCGGCGCCGGGAAGACCACCGCGTGCGCCATCTGCCACGGCGACAACATGCGCGGCCTGGGAAATGTCCCCCGGCTGGCGGGTCTCCATCCGATCTACATCGCTCGCCAGCTCTATCTCTTCAAGGACGGCACGCGAAACGGCATCGACGCCCAGCTGATGAAGAAGCCGGTCGCCCGCCTGACCGACGATGACATCCTCGCGATTGCGGCGTATCTCGGCTCGCTGTAGAAGTAGTGCAGGCCTTCAGGCCTGCTGAAGCAGTGCAGGCCTTCAGGCTTGCCCGGGGGACTCACATGCGTCCAGGTCGACGGGCTTTCGCGATTCTTGTGGCCGTGCCGGTGATGGCGGCGGCCGTGACGGCACTCGGCGGCGTCGCGGCGCAGAACAGGCAGGAACCGAGGTTCGCGGCCGTCCCGGGCGAGAAGGGCGGTCAGGACATTTTCGGCGCGTACGAGATCGTGCCGAACTGGCCGAAACCGCTCACGAGCCTGCCCGGCCACGAGAAGTGGACCTGGGGCGCGGGGCAGAGCGTGTTCGCCGAGAGCCCGAACCGCGTGTTCATCCTGCAGCGCGGCGAGCTGCCGAACATGCACGCGGCCGAGGACGATCAAGCTCCCGCAACTCGGTCCGAACATCGAATTCCCGAACTTCCGGCTGCCCGTGGCGCGACGCGACGGTCGGCCAGCCCTCCCGGGGCGCTCGAGCGGGACGGCAAGGTCGGCGACGATCTGGACGTCGGGCAAGCCCGGCATCGACTATCGCTGGGAGCACTGCATCGTCGTCGTGGACGCCAACGGCAACATCATCGAGGACTGGACGCAGTGGGACAAGATGCTGCGGCGGCCGCACGCCGTCTACATCAGCCCGTACGATCCCGAGAAGCGTGTCTGGATCGTCGACGACTACCGGCACGCCATCTTCATGTTCAGCCAACGACGGCAAGAAGCTGCTGCAGACGATCGGCGAGCCGAACGTGCACGCCGCGGACGACAAGCACTTCTACCGGCCGACGTTCATGGCCTGGCTGCCGGACGGGACGTTCTTCGTCGCGGACGGCTACGCGAACACGCGCGTCGTGAAGTTCGACAAGAACGGCAAGTACCTGATGACGTGGGGCCAGGCCGGCACGACCGGCCGCGGCGCGCCTCCGGAGAAGCGGCCCGGCTACTTGAACAACGTGCACGGCATCGCCGTCGATCCGCAGACGCGGCAGGTGTTCGTCAACGACCGGCAGAACCACCGCGTCCAGGTGTTCGACGAGAACGGCAAGTACCTCCGCGAGTGGAGCTTCGGCCCGCCGCCGTCGGACATCCACCTGTTCATCATCACGGCGACCGGTATCTGTGGGCCGCCGATCGCGGCACGTCGAAGATGCTGAAGTACGACCTGGACGGCAACTTCCTGTATTCCTGGGGCACGTGGGGCGACTTCCCCGGCGGCTTCTGGGGCGTGCACGGGCTCAGCGTGGATCAGGAAGGCAACTTCTACGTCGCCGAAGTCGACAGCGGGCGCGCGCAGAAGTACCGTCCGCGGCCCGGCGCGAACCCGGCCTTGCTGGTCGGCAAGCCCGTGTACGCAGCGTGGAAGTGAGGCGGCAGCCCCTCATCTACTTTCTCTTTTTCTGTTCGGGCCTGAGCGGGCTGATCTATCAGGTCGTCTGGGTCCGGGTCTTCGGCAACGTGTTCGGAAACACGGTCTATTCCACGTCGCTGGTGGTCGCCGTGTTCATGCTCGGACTCGGCGCCGGCAGTTACGTCGTCGGACGATGGGCGGATCGGCGGTACGCCGCGCCGCGTGCCCGGCTCCCTGCCTGCCGCGTACGGCGTCGCTCGAGCTCGCCATCGCGCTCATCGGGCTCGGGATCTCCGCGCTGTCCTGCCGCACTCGGCCGAGTTCTCGGCGCATGGTTTCTTCCTACGCTCGGGCCTCGAACGGCTGGTACGTCCTCTCGACCGCTTCGTCACCTGGCGCGCGCCGCGATAGCCATCGTCCTGCTCACACCGATCACGTTGCTGATGGGCGGCACGCTCACGCTTCTCATCCGGCATCTCGTCCGCGGCGACGTCGATACCGGCGGCCGGCGGATCGCGATGCTCTACGCCGTCAACACCGGCGGCGCGGCGGTCGGCTGCTTTCTGACGGACTTCCTGCTCGTGCCGGCGCTTCGGCCTGCTCGGCACGCAGTTCGTCGCTGTGTCGTTCAACCTGGTCGCGGCGGGAGGCGCGTTATCTCGTCGCGGCGAACACGTCCGGCTGACAGACCATACGCGCACGGCACACGAAACGGACAGCCGTCGCGGGCGTAGCGTCCGGAGCGTCCGGCCTCAGCCGGACGATGTCAGCCAGCCCTCAGCCGGAGCGCTCACGGCTTGCTCTCGCTGCTCACCAGCGTCGCGCTCGCGCTGTCGGGTTTTGCGGCGATGGGCATGGAGATCCTGTGGTTCCGCCACGTGTCGATCCTGCTCGGCGGATTTCGCGCCGTGTTCTCGCTGCTGATGACCGTCATCCTGGTCGGCATCGGCGCGGATCGCTCGCGTCCGAGTTTCCTGAACCGCCGCGCGGCCCGGCCGGGCGCGTGGCTGATGGTCGGTGCAGGGCGCTCTTCGTCGCGTTCGCGCTGCTTGGACTGGCGATCGCCGACGCGAGCGTCATCGGAGCGCGTCGTGACGGCCGATCGCGCGTATCGGCCGCGCTGGGCGGCGCGACGGACGCCGAGCCATCCGGATTGGCGACGCGAACGCTCCGCGAGTTCTGGTTCAACACCAGGCCGATCCTCCTCGAAGCTGGCGATCCCGGCGCTGCTGATGGGTTTCGACTTTCCGCTCGCGAACGCCCTGATTCAGCGCGCGGAGCCGATCCGTCGGCCGCCGCGCCGGCGTTCTCTATCTCTCCAATACCGCCGGCGCCGTCTGCGGCTCGCCTCGCGGCCGGCTTCCTGCTGCTGCCGGCGCTCGGGATCCAGGGCAGCGCGACCGTGCTGATGATCGGCGGCGCGCTCGCGATCGTGCCGCTCGTACCTGGCGACGCGGCAGGGACGCGGGCGCGGCCGGGCTCGATCCATCGCGGCGCTGACCAGCGGAGCGGCGATCGGGGTGTGGCTGCTGCTGCCTCCGGACTACGTCATCGCCCGGGCGCTGGCGCCCCCGCTCGACGAACGAACGGCTGCATCACGCTGCAGCGAGGGCCTCACCGAAGTCGTCGCCGTCACCGAGTCGCCGGGCAGGGACGGACGCTGCTCACGAACGGCCACCCGATGTCGTCGACGACGCGGCTGTCGCAGCGGTACATGCGTGCGCTGGCGCACATTCCGCTGCTCGCCATCGACGACCCCGAGACCGTCCTCGTGATTGGCTTCGGCGTCGGCAACACGACGCATGCGGCGACGCTCCATCCGTCGATCCGGCGCGTCGAGGTGGCGGATCTGTCCCGGGGATATCCTCGCGCACGCCGGCTACTTCAGCGACGTCAACCGGCGACGTGCTGAGCGACCCGCGCGTGGCGGTGTACGTCAACGACGGACGGCAGCACCTGCAGATGCAGCCGCCGGCGCTCGTACGATCTGATCACGCTGGAGCCGCCGCCGATTGGCTATGCCGGCGTGGCCGCCCTGTATTCGCACGGAGTTCTACGCGCTGGCGCGGACGCGCCTCAAGCCGGGCGGCTATCGTCAGCCAGTGGCTGCCGGCGTACCAGGTGCCGGCGGCAACCACGCTGGCGATGATTCGCGCGTTCATCGACGTGTTTCCGCAGGCCGTGCTGATCTCGGGCGCTGAAGCCGATCTGCTGCTCCTCGGCGCGAACGATTCGCGCATTGAGATCGATCCGGTGCGCGTGGCGGCGGCGCTCTCGCGAGGCGCCGGCGGTTGCAGGCGGACCTGCAGCGGCTCGATCTCGGGAGCGTGCGCGAGATCGTCGGCACGTTCGTCGGCTCGGCGCAGAACGCTGCGCCGAGGCGACCCGGGGCGTCGGCGCCGGTCAGCGACGATCGGCCGATCCAGGAATACGGCGTGCGCGTCGCTGCTCGATTTCGGCGAGGCCGTGCCGGCGTCGATCGTCGATCTGCCGGCAGGTCGGCGCCTGGTGCCCGGCGTGCTTCGTCGGCGGCAAGCCGGTGCCGCTGGTGGAAGGGCTCGACACGTACCTGGCGCTGCTCGATCGTGCCTACGCGGCGTCGCCGCGCGGAGATGGCGCGTGCACGCCGCCTGGCCGGACAGCACGGCCGTCTCGTCGCGGGCAGCGCGTATCTCGGCGCCCTCGTTCCCGAATCAGCCGACTGCACAACATCCTCGGCATCGCGCTCGCGCGGCAGCGGCCGGATCGACGAAGCGATCGCGGAGTTTCGCGAGGCGCTCCGGCTGGATCCCGGGCTCGGCGCAGACGCACTGGCACCTCGGCGCGGCGCTCGCGTACGCGCGGTGCGCGCGACGAGGCGGTCGAGCATCTGCGCCGAGTCCGTGCGAGCTCGATCCCGACAACGCCGACGGCCCGGCACGATCTGGACGTCCGTGCTCACGCTTGACCCGCGTCGTTGAACGCCCATAGACTCGCGTGTCTTTGAGGGGACCCGCACATGGCGTCGATCGCCGAAACGCGCGCCGAGACCACTGACGAAGCTCAATGCGAACCAGATCAAGGGATTCTGGGCGGCGTGGGGCGGCTGGACGCTCGACGGCATGGACGCGTTCATCTACGCGCTGGTGCTCGTGCCGGCGCTCACCGAACTGCTGCCGCGATCGGGCGTCGCCGTCGACGCCCGGCAACGTCGGGCTACTACGGCAGCGTCCTGCAGGCGCTGTTCCTGCTCGGCTGGGGCCTGTCGATGGTGTGGGGTCCGATCGCCGATCGCTTCGGCCGCGTGCGCGCGCTGATCCTGACGATCCTCTTCTACTCGGTGTTCACGTTCATGTGCGGGACTCGTCACCAACATCTGGCAGCTGGCCGTGCTGCGGATCCTGTGCGGGATCGGCCTCGGCGGCGAACAGCCGATGGGCGGCACGTTCGTGGCCGAGGAGTGGCCCGAGGATCGCCGCAAGATGGGCGCCGGGCTACATGCACACCGGCTACTACTTCGGCTTCTTCCTCGCGGCGCTGGCGAACTACACGATCGGCGCGAACTACGGGTGGCGATGGATGTTCATCCTCGGCGGCGCGCCCGGCGCTGCTCGTCGGCTGGATCCAGAGCGGCGTGCGCGAGCCGAAGACCTGGCAGGACAAGGCGACGGGCGCGCGAGCGTCCCCGGCATGCGCGAGGCGTTCGCGGCGCTGTTCTCGCCGCGAATACCGGCGCCGGACGATCATCAACTCGCTGTTGTTCACCGTGTCGATCGTCGGGTTGTGGGCCGGCTCGATTTACGTGCCGACGGCCGTGACGCAGATCGCCCGGGCCGAGGGCTACACGGCTGCCGACGCGGCGCGGATGGCGTCGTACGGCTCGATGGTGCTGTCGATCGCGACGATCATCGGGTGCCTGATGGCGCCGTGGATGGCCGAGCGCCTCGGCCGGCGGCTGGCGATGGGCCTCTACTTCGCCGCGCTCGGTGTGGCCGTCGCGATCGCGTTCGGCTACGTGTTCTACCTGCCGGCGGCGCTCGCGACGTTCTTCGTGCTGATCTTCTTCCTCGGCATCGGCGGCGCGAACTTCGCGCTCTACACGCTGTGGCTGCCCGAGCAGTACGCGACCAACTGCCGCGCCAGCGCCATCGCCTTCGTCAGCTCGGTCGGCCGCTTCGTCGGCGTCGCCATGGTGTTTCTCGTCGGCACCGCAATTCAGCGCTACGGCAGCCTCGGCGTGCCCGTTGCGGTCACCGCCACTGTGTTTGTACTCGGCGTCCTTCTTCTGCCGTTCGCGGTCGAGACACGGGGGAAGGCGTTGCCGACTTGAGGAAAGTTGAAAAGTTCAAAGTTCAAAGTTGAAAAGTAAGTTGAGAAGTAGTTGAAAGTCAATTGCAGGACTTCTGAACTTCACTTCTCAACTTTTCGACTTTGAACTTTTCCACTTTCCCCATGCCTGTCCTGGAACTCGCCGATGCGACGGTCGTCGAAGTCTGACCGTCGCGTGCTCGACAACCTCACGCTGACCATCCCCGCGGGCGAGCACACAGCCATTGTCGGTCCGAACGGCGCGGGTAAGTCGCTGCTGGTCAGGCTGCTGACGCACGAAGTCCGCGCGCTGGTGAGAGACGATGGGCAGTCCACCGTGCGGGTGTTCGGCAGCGACAACTGGGACGTGTTCGACCTGCGATCGCAGCTCGGCATCGTGTCGGCGGACCTGCACCAGCGGTTCGTGGCCGGCAACAGCGAGGGCCGCATCTCGGGCGAGGCGGCGGTGCTCTCCGGCTTTCTCGCCTCGGACGGCATCCTTCGCTACGGCACGATCACCGAGCGAGATGAAGCAGCAAGGCCGCCGAGGCACTGGCGCGGATGGGCGCGAGCCACCTGGCTCGGCGCTGGCTGGACGAGCTATCGAGCGGCGAAGCGCGGCGGGTGCTGCTGGCGCGGGCGCTCGTGACGTCGCCGCGCGCGCTGGTGCTGGACGAGCCGACCACCGGGCTCGACCTGGTCGGCACGGCACGATTTCATGGAGCGCGTGCGGCAGATTGCCCGAGACGGCACGACGCTCATCCTGATCACGCACCACATCGACGAAATCGTCCCCGAGATTCAGCACGTCGTCCTGCTGCGGCCAGGGACGCATCGTGACGGCTGGTCCGAAGACGTCGGTGCTCACGTCGGCCAGCCTGAGCGCCCTGTTCGACGCGCCCATCGTGATCACGCAGAACGACGGCTACTACTACGCCCGCCTCGGGTGACACGCGGCGCGCGATGATCGTCCGCACGTTTCCCGATCGCCTGGAGCTCATCACCCAGCCCGATCACGCGCGCCTGGCACGGGCGATCATGGACCACTGCGTCCCGCTGCGAGACCGGCCTCGGCACGATGCGATTCTGCTGGCCATCTCGGAACACGACAGCGGATGGGCCGGGCCGGACGCCGCCCCCATCGTGAACCCGGCGAGGGGAGCCGTGTTCGATTTCATCAGCGCCCCACCCGCCCTGCGTCAGGCCGTCTGGCCGCGGAGTATCGCCGGGCTCGAGGGCGATCCGTGGGCCGCGGCGCTCGTGGCTCAGCACGCGCTCACGGTGTACGACCGCCTCCGGCCCGACGGTGAATGGACGCCGTTCTTCGAGGCGATGGAGGCCGCTCGCGCCGCGCTGCTTCGCGCGGCCGGGCTTCCGCTCGGAGACCTCCTGGGGGATTACGTCTTCGTCCGTCTCGCCGATTTGATTTCGCTGGCGTTTTGCTCCGGCGGGATCGACGAGCAGCGGTTCGATGCATTCACGGTCAGGCTTCATGGCACGCGTGTGGTCGTGACGCCCGACCTCTTCGGCGGGGCGGTCATTCCTTTCGGGATCGGGGCAAGAGTCATCCCCAACCGGCCGTTTCACTCGGACTATGATTTGCGGCGCGCCCTGCGCGAGGCCGCCACCGCCATTCTCAGTGGAGACCTGGCGGCGCGGATGTGACACGGCCGGCCCGTTCTCCCTTACACTTCAGGCGTTGAGCAGCGCCTCTCGGTCCGTCGGCGTGATCGGTCTCGGCATCATGGGGTCGGCGATGGCGGCGAACCTCAGGCGCGCCAGATACCGGGTGATCGGGTACGACGTGCTCGAGACGCGCCGCAGGGCGCTTCGCCGCATCGGCGGGCACTCTGCAGCAGATTGCGGGGAGGTCGCCCGTCAGGCCGGCGTGGTCATCTGCTCGTTGCCTTCGTCCGAGGCCCTGCGGCAGGTCGCCGGTGAACTCGCCGCGGCCGGGCGGCCGACGCTCATCGTGATCGAAACCAGCACACTGCCCCTCGCCGTCAAGGAGGCCGCGCGGCACACGCTCGCCGCGGGTGGGGCGACGCTGCTCGACTGCCCGCTGAGCGGAACCGGATCGCAGGCGCGGGCGAAGGATCTCGTCGTGCTCGCGAGCGGCGACCGCCGCGCGTATCGCAGGGTGGCGCCGGTGCTGGACGCATTCGCGCGGGCGCGCTTTCACGTCGGGGATTTCGGCGCCGGGTCGAAGATGAAGTTCGTGGCGAACCTGCTCGTCGCGATTCACAACGTGGCCGCGGCCGAGGCCCTGGTGCTGGCGATGAAGGCGGGGCTCGACCCTGCGACGGCCTTCGATGTCATCAGCGCCGGCGCCGGGAGCTCGCGCATGTTCGAGGTGCGCGGGCCGATGATGGTGAAAGGCGACTATTCCCGCGCGTTGATGAAGCTCGGCGTCTGGCAGAAGGACATGACCGTGATCGCCGAGTTTGCCCGCGCGGTCGGGTCGCCGACGCCGCTGTTCGCGGCGACCGCTCCGATCTACACTGCTGCCACCCGGGGCGGCAAAGATCGGGACACGGCCGCGGTCTGTGCGGTGCTGGAGCGGCTGGCAAGGACACAGAAGAAAGTTCAAAGTGAAAAGTTGAAAGTAGAAAAGTAAGGGGACAAGTGGATAAGTGGAGAAGTTGAGGAGTCGAGAAGTGCAACGGGTGACTCTTACCGGCGCTCCGGGAGCTTGCGTGTCGACCGCACCGCGGCGGCCAGGATGCTGGCGATTTCCTGGGCTTCACGCAGAAGTGCGGCCTCGTGCTGGATGTGGCCGTCTCTCAGATACTCCAGCCAGTCCACGCACTCGTCCGCTTCTTCGAATGCGACTTGCAGCTTCGATCGGAATTCAGCGCGAGACCGGCTTCTTCTGGCCGATCGGTAATTGCTGCGCGTCGACGTCGCGGCGCGCAGCAACTGCCGCCCGGCATCCCTGCGCCTCGGCATCCGGCGGCAGGGTGCGATAGAACCTCAGAACGTCCAGTGCGAAGTGACGCGTCCGTTCAACGAGATCCCATGGCGGCATCGCGCGATCTGCAAGCAACTCGAGTGCCACGAGAAAATCTCCGGAATGCCGTGGTGCGATCGCCGCGTATTGCACTTTCTGAACTTGTCTCCTTACTTATCTACTTTAAACTTTCCACTTTTCCACTTTCCCGGAGGCCGACATGCGTAGGCACATGGTAATGGCCGTATTCGCTGGCGTGGTGCTGATGTACGCGATCGAGCGTGCCCCGATGACCGCTCAATCCGCTCCGACCCGCGTCGCCGCGGTGCCGTCGGAAAAGGGCGGGCAGGACGTCTTCGGCGCATACGAAGTCGTCGCCGGGTGGCCGAAGAAGCTCACGCACCATCCCGGGACACGAGGGCTGGACGTTCGGCGCGGGCCAGAGCGTGTTCGCCGAAAGCGCCGATCGCGATCTACGTCGTGCAGCGCGGCGAGCTGCCGGAGATCCCGCGGCCGATGACGAAGAAGCTGTCGGACCTCGGGCCGAGCATCGCGTTCCCGATCGGCCGGCTGCCGTGGCGTGACGCGACGACCGCGAGCCCTCCCGGCAACGGCGGCAGCGGCCAGCTGGCCGAGGGCGGCATGGAGGCCTGGGCACGCAACAACAAGATGGGCGTCGACGCGCGCTGGGAGCACTGCATCCTGGTGTTCGACGGCCAGGGCAACCTGCTGCCGGAGACCGCCAACTGGATGCAGTGGGACGCGAGCCTGCAGCGTCCGCACTTCATCGCGATCAGCCCGTACGATGCGGACGAAGAACGTCTGGCTCATCGACGATCACAAGCACGTGATCTACAAGTTCAGCCACGACGGCAAGACGAAGCTCCTGACGATCGGCACCTACGGCGTGCCGGGCGCCGACGCGACGCATTTCAACCGTCCCACCTACATGGACTGGTTCCCCGACGGCAGCTTCGTCGTCTCGGACGGCTACAACGGCACGCGCGTCGCGAAGTTCGACAAGAACGGGAAGTTCCTGGCGGCGTGGGGCGAGAAGGGCTCGAACCAGAACGACACGCGGCCCGCGTTACTTCAACAACGTCCACGGCATCGCCGTCGATCCGAAGACGCGGCGCGATCTTCGTCAACGATCGCGGCAACCACCGCGCGCAGGTGTTCGACGAGAACGGCAAGTTCCTCGATTCGTGGCGGTTCGGCGACCCGCCGTCGGACGTCCACATGTTCAACATCACCAGCGACGGATACCTGTGGGCCGCCGATCGCGGCACGAACCGGATCCTCAAGTACGACCTCAGCGGCAACTTCCAGTACTCGTGGGGCACGTGGGGCGATTTCCCCGGCGGCATGTGGGGCGTGCACGGCATGAGCACGATCCAGGACGGCAACTTCTACGTCGCGGAGGTCGACAACGGCGGCGCGCAGAAATACCGCCCGCGCGCCGGCGCCAACCCGGCGTTTCTGGTCGGGAAGCCGGTCAGGGCGGCATGGAAGTAAGTTCAAAGTCGAAAGTCGAAAAGTTCAAAGTCCGCGCGAACTTACTTTGAACTTTAGACTTTGAACTTTTTCACTTTTTATCCTATGGTGTGCGTGTCGATGCTTCAGAGACTCGGAGGGCTGCTCATGAGAGCTCGGTTTCCAGGCGTGTTCCTGGCCGTTTGCCTGATGGGGCTGACGGCCCCGCTCATCGCGCATCACGGGGCGGCGAGCTTCGACACGACGCGAGAGCTGACGCTCAAAGGCAGCGTGACGGAATGGATCTGGGCCAACCCGCATTGCTTCCTGAAGTTCGACGCGAAAGACGACACGGGGACGGTCCGCAACTGGGCCGTCGAGGTCAGCAACCCGACCGACATGACGAGGCTCGGCTGGGCGCGCACCTCCTTTAAGGGCGGCGACGAGGTGACGGTGACGCTGCAGCCGGTCAAGAGCGGCGCGCCCATCGGCCGGCTGCGAAGCGTCGTCCTGCCGAACGGGCAGACACTCTCGTCGGGTGGTGGACGCGGCGCCGCGCCGCCGCCCGCGCCGGCAGCTGACAAGTAGGTCAGGTAAGCGAGGTTCCCACATGGCGAAGCGCTGGCTTGCTCCCATCATTGGCTCGGCGGCGGTCGTCGTGCTGTCGTCGGTTCTGGGCGCACAGCAGCTGCTGCCGTGGAACAACTCGGGGCTCGCGCAAAGCCCCAATCAGCCCGTGGCGACGACGCCCGGTCCGGCGCCGAAACGCGACCTCACCGGCATCTGGGACGCCGGCGGCGCGGGCATCGGCGCGCGCGGATACCAGACCGCTCCGCTCACACCGTGGGGCGAGGCCCTCGGCAAGACGCACAAATCCGGCGACGGCATCAGGATGGTGCCGGTCGAGCAGATCAACGACCCGCTCTCCACGTTGGGTGATCCGGAAGGGTTTCCGCGCAACCTGTTGTTCGAGCTCCGGCCCTTCCAGATTGTTCAGACGCCGAAGTCGGTCGCTGATCCTGTACATGTTCGAGAAGCGATGGCGGACGGTCTGGACCGACGGCCGCCAGCTGCCGAAGGACCCCGACCCGCGCTGGTATGGGTACTCCGTCGGCCGATGGCAAGACGATTACACGTTCGTCGTCAATTCCAACGGCACCGACGAGCGCACGTGGCTCGACAACGCCGGCAGCCCGCACAGCGACCAGATGAAAGTCGAGGAGCGGTATCACCGCGTGGACGCGAACACGATGGAGCTCACCGTCACGATCGACGATCCGAAGGCGTACACGGCACCGTGGGTGCCCCGCGACAAAGTCAGGCTGCGGCTGTTGCCGCCCGACATCGACCTCATCGAGATGATCCCGTCGGCATCCGAAGCCGCGGAATACAAGAAAGTCTTCGGCAAGTAGGCATTCCCCTGTGAAGTGGACGCCGTACCTCCAGAGCATCGTCCGAATCGTCTTCGGGTTCCTGATCGTGCGTCACGGCATGGAGCAGCTGTTCGGCTATCCGGAAGCCAGCGCAGCCGCGCGGCTGTCGTACGAAGGCATCGTCGAGCTCATTGCGTTTCCCGCAGGGCTGCTGATCATCCTCGGCTTGTACACCCGGCCCGTGGGGCTGTTGATGGCCGTGCTGTACTTCGTCCTGTTCTTCGTCGGCCCGCTCCAGCGCGGCTGGTACACGCACCGCAACGGCGGCGACCCCATTCTGCTCAACGCGTTTTTCTTTCTCTATCTCGCGGCCGCGGGCGGCGGCGCCTGGAAACTGGATCGCCACCAAGGCGACACCGCGTGGGCGTCTGAAGCGCTGGGTCTGCTTCGCATCGTCGCCGGCTGCCTGTTCGTCATGCACGGCCTCGAGAAGTTTTTTTCGGTTGGCGGCGGCCGAATCGACCGGGACATCATGACGATGCGCGGGTTGGCAGGATGGCTGGAATTCGTCGGCGGACCGCTCATCATCTTCGGCCTGTTTACTCGCCCGGTGGCGTTCCTGCTCTCGGGCGAAATGGCCGTGGCGTATTTCAGGAACTGGGCTCCGCGCGGTTTCTGGCAGAGCTTTCAGCTGGCCGGCATGGAAGCGTCCATTCTCTTTTGTTACCTGTATCTGTTCTTCTGGGCGGCGGGACCCGGAGCCTGGAGCCTCGACGGACTCCGGGCACGACGCCGTGATCAAAAACGTGGAGGGTCGACGATGAAGGCACAACGCACGGCAGTCGCCTCGATGGTGGCGCTGCTCCTTTCAGGCGTCGTCGCACAGGCGCAGTGGGTGAATCGTCCAACGCCGGGCATTCCGCGGCTGCCGAACGGCAAGCCGAACCTGACGGCGCCGGTGCCGCCGCGGCTGCCTGACGGGCACCCGGATCTGTCGGGCATCTGGGACGTCGGCGCCATGACCTACTTTCACGATCTGGCGGCCGGGTTGAAAGGCGACGACGCCCCGCAGCTGACGCCGTGGGCGGCCGGCGCTGCAGAAGGGACGCCGCGATCGCAATCACGTGGACGATCCGTATACGTACTGCATGCCGCTCGGCGTCCCCCGGCAGAACCACCGCAGCGCGTTCAAGATCGTCCAGACGCCGCCGATGACCATCTTCCTGCACGAGTCGTTCGTGGGCAACACGTTCCGGCAGATCTTCACCGACGGCCGGCCGCTGCCGAAGCTGAGCGAGACCGAGCCCGCGTGGCTCGGCTACTCCGTTGGCCGCTGGGAAGGCGACGTGTTCGTCGTCGAGAGCATCGGGTTCCGCGACAAGGGGTGGTTGAGCGCGAACATGGCGTATCCGAACAGCGATGCGCTTCACGTGATCGAGCGCTGGCGCCGGATCGATTTCGGGCACCTCGAAGAGACCGTGACGATCGACGATCCCAAGGCGTACCTCAAGCCGTGGACGAACAAGATCATCCTGACGCTGCAGGCCGACACGGAGATCCTCGACTCGTATTGCGACAACCAGATGATCATGCAGTCCCACTACAGCATGGGACCTCCACCCGCCGAGCCAGCCAGTCCACCACTTGGAAAGTAGGTGGGATCGCGTAAGTGGAAAGTGCAAAGTAGACAAGTACTTTTTCACTTACTTTTCCACTTTGAACTTTAAACTTTTCAACTTGTAAGGAGTCTCCCATGCGCGGTTTTGGATTGTTCATCGCCGGCCTTCTCTGTGGGTTGGGCGTTCAGACGACGATGGCGCAGGGCGACGGGGCCGGGACGACTGGTGTCGTGCTGAACCACGTGGGGCTCGCCGTGCCGAGCATCCCCGACGCGGCGGCGTTCTACATGCAGAAGCTGGGGTTCAAGGAAGCGTTCCGTAACAGCGACCCGCAGGGGAACCCGACGGCCATCTACCTGCAGATCAGCAAGACGACGTTCCTCGAATTGCAGCAGGCGAACGGGCAGCGTCCCGCGGGCATCAGCCACTTCGGCCTGGAAGCGCCCAACATCAAGAACACGGTCTCGACATACAAGACACGCGGCGCGATGGCGACCGATCCCGGCGCGCCCAGCGCGTTCTCGCACGCCATCCTGGCCAATGTCACCGACCTGAACGGCCTGCGCATCGAGCTGGCCGAGATGGGGCCCGAGTCGCTCCAGCGAAAGGCGATGGACAGCTGGAAATGAAGAAGCTCGGCGTGACCGCGGTGGCGTGGCTGCTCGGCGCCGCGTGGGCGGGTGGCCAGGCCCCGGCGGCGCGGGCGCCCATGGCGGAAGAGGTTTTCAAGAACGTCCAGATCCTCAAGGGCATTCCCGTCGACCAGTTCATGGGCACGATGGGATTCTTCTCCGCATCGCTCGGCCTCAACTGCACCGATTGCCACGTGGACGAGAGCGGCGGCAACTGGGCGCGGTACGCCGACGACAACCCGAAGAAGCAAACGGCCCGCCGCATGATGCAGATGGTGACAGCGCTCAACCGCACCAGCTTTGGCGGACGGCAGGTCGTCACGTGCAACACCTGCCACCGCGGCAACAGCCGGCCGAACGTCCAGCCGAGCCTCGCGCTGCTGTACGGCACACCGCCGCCTGACGAACCCGGCGAGCCGATCACCCAGGCGCCGGGACAGCCGCCCGCCGAACAGGTGCTCGACAAGTATCGTCCAGGCGGTCGGCGGTTCCGAGAAGATCTCCGCGATCACATCCTTGACCGCCACGGGCGCGTACCGCGGGTTTGACGATCAGGACAAGAGCACGGTCGAAATCTTCGCGAAAGCTCCCGGCCAGCGCAGCACCATCGTGCACACCCTCTCGGGCGACAGCACGACGACGTACGACGGCCGCGACGGCTGGATCGTCGCGCCGGACGTCGAAAAGCCGATGCCGGTGTTTCCGATCACGGGCCAGGAGCTGGACGGCGTCAAGCTGGAGGCGGAGTTGTGGTTTCCGTCGCGCATCAAGCAGGTGCTGACCAGATGGCGTGTCGGCGCGCCTGCCGTCCTCGGCGACCGCGAGGTCATGGTCGTTCAGGGCAACACGGCAAACGGCGCGACAGCGACGCTCTGCTTCGACGCCGAATCCGGCCTGCTGGTGCGGCTGATCCGGTTCTCCGAGTCACCGGTCGGCCGCATCGTCACGCAGGTCGACTATTCGGATTACCGGGACGTTTCGGGCGTGAAGATGCCGTTTCGCTGGACGGTAGCCTGGCTGGATGGGCGATCGACGTTCGAGTTGACGGAAGTCCGGACGAACGTGCCGGTTGACGCGTCCAGGTTCGCGAGACCGGCTGCGAGCAAGTAGAATGAGCGACGTTGGCGGTCGTGGTGCAGGCCTCCAGGCCTGCCTGTCAGGCGGACCTGAAGGTCCGCACTACTTCTGCAAACAAAGGAGATGGCCGTGTTAAAGCTCACCCGTACGCTGGTGATCGCGATGACGGTGGTTGGACTTCTGGCGTCGGCCAGGGTGTTCGCGCACCACGGGGCGAACCTGTACGACATGACCAAGGCGATCGAATTGAAGGGAACCGTCGCGAAGTTCTACTGGGGCAACCCGCACAACGAGGTGGCGATCGATGTCACCGACGCGAGCGGCAAGGTCGTCCAGTGGGTCGCCTACACGGAACCGCCCCTCGTTATGCTCGAACGCGGGTGGACCCGGAAGTCGATTCCCGTCGGCGAAAAGGTCACGATGTACATCTTCGCCGCGAAGAACGGCTCGAACGTCGGCACGCTGAACAGAATCGTGCTGCCGAACGGGACCGAGTTGACCGCATATGACGCGCCGCGTGCCGCGGCGCCCGCGCCGGCACCGGCGAAGTAGAGCAGGGAGGCTGGCCATGGGACGTTTTCTGAAGGCTTCGCTCGCGGCGCTGCTGATGACCGCGGCGGCGGCCGCGGGTTCGCGGGCGCTGATCGCGCAGGGCGCGAAGGTGCCGGACCTCTCTGGCGACTGGGCGTCCGACCGCACGCGCGGCGGCTTCGGCCAGAGCCTCAGCATCGCCGACATGGGCGGCAGAAACCGGGGGAACGAGCCCGACATTCCCTACCAGCCGTGGGCGCGCACGAAGACGATGTCGGAGAAGCCGTCGACCGGCGCCAACTCGCAGTTCGACGTCACAACGGATCCGCAGGTCGATCTACTGCGAGCCGCCCGGAGTTCCACACATCTACCTCTGGCCGGTGAAGACGAAGTTCGTTCAGACCGCCGAGGCCGTGTACATCCTGTACGAGCTCGGCCCGTTCTTCCGTGTCGTGTGGTTGAACGGAAAGCACCCGGCGGATCCCGATCCGCAATGGTGGGGGCACTCGATCGGCCATTACGAGAACGGCGACACGCTGGTCGTGGACACGATCGGCTTCAATGACAAGACGTGGCTCGATCAGATGGGCCACCCGCACACCGAGCAGCTGCATCTCACCGAGCGTTATAAGCGCGTCGACCAGAAGACGCTCGAACTCGACATGGTGATTGACGACCCGGGCGCGTACACCAAGCCCTGGAATTCGCACAGGAACTTCACGCTGTCCGACACCGGTTTCCTGCGTTACCAGCAGATCTGCTCGGTCCGCGAGAACCAGCAGTTCTTCGACAACACAGCGAAGCCTGCCGTCGGCGCAGCGGCCCCCAAGTAGACGTGCCGCGCGGACTGGCTCTCGTCGTCGTCGCGATGCTGGCCGCGCAGCCCTTCAGGCCTGCCGTGGCCGGCGCGCAAACGCCGCCGTTGCCGGCCGCACCTGCCGCGCCCGCGGCGGCTGCACCGGCAGCCCCGATGGCCGACGCGGTCTTCAAGAATCTGCAGGTCATCAAGGGCACCACCGTCAACCAGTTCATGGAGACGATGGGGTTCTTCACCGCGTCGCTCGGCGCCGATTGCACGTTCTGCCACGTCAACGAGAGCAACGGCAACTGGGCGAAGTACGCCGACGACAACGCGCGCAAGCGTATCGCCCGCCGCATGTTCACGATGGTCGAGGGCATCAACAAGACCAATTTCGGCGGGCGCCAGGTCGTCACCTGCTACACGTGTCATCGCGGCGGCAATCGGCCGCTGGTCACGGCGAGCCTCGCGAAGCTGTACGGCGGCGGTCCTCTCGACGAAGATGAAGACGTCGTCGTGCCCGCCCAGGGGGCGTCCGCGGACGCGATTCTCGATCAGTACATCAAGGCCCTCGGTGGCGCTGAGAAGCTGGCGAAGCTCACCAGCTTCGCCGCGAAGGGCACGTATCAGGGCTACGGCGATCCGGAGAAGCGCCAGGTGGACGTGTACGCGAGGGCGCCGAGGCAGCGCGCCACGATCGTGCACGGGTCGGATGGCGACAGCAGCACCGTCTACGGCAATGGCGCGGCGTGGCTCGCTGCGCCAATCACCGAGCGCCCCGTGACCGTGCAGGCGCTGACCGGCGGAGATCTCCAGGCCGCGAGGGTCGAAGCGGAAGTGACCTTTCCCGCGCGCCTCAAGCAGGCGTTCCCGACGTGGCGCGCCGGCCTGCCTTCGACCATCGACGATCGCGACGTGCAGGTCGTGCAGGGCAGCGGGCCGGGACGCGGGATGGCGACGTTCTATTTCGACAAGGAATCGGGCCTGCTGACGCGCCTGGTTCGCTACGCGGACTCGGTTGTCGGCCGCATCCCGATGCAGACTGACTACTCGGACTACCGGGACGTGTCAGGAGTAAAACTGCCGTTCAAGTGGACGTACACGTGGCTGGACGGACGGTTTACGATCGAGCTGAGCGAACTGCGTCCGAACGTCGCGATTTCAGCCGCGCGATTCGCGAAGCCTGCGGAGCCAGGGAAGAAGTAATGCAGGCCCGGAAGTAGTGCAGGCCTTCAGGCCTGCCTGACACGGCGGACCTGAAGGTCCGCACTACTTCCGGTAGTCCTTCACCAAGTCGAAGTATCTGTTGTTCTCGTTGCAGATGTATTCCAGCAGTTCCGTGTCGGGCTGGAACGCGAGCGGTTGCGTGACCGTCCACGGTTTCGTGTAGGCCTTCGGGTCGTCGATCGTGATCTGGATGTCCAGATTCCCGAAGTCTTTGCGGACGAACCGCTCCGTGACGTGCAGTTGATCGGTCGCGGGCTTCCCCGCGTTGTCCAGCCAGCCCTGATCGTTGAACCCGGTCGTCTCGACGACGAGCACGTCGCCTTCCCAGTGGCCGACCGAGTAGCCGAACCACGTCGGCTGCGGGTTGGCGGGGAGCTTTCTGCCGTCGGTGAAAATCTGGCGGTACGAGTGGACGGCCTCGTACAGGATGACGACCATCCCGGGTACTTGCAGGATCTTGAACGGGTAGCCGACCAGGTCCGACCGCGGCACGCCGCCGACGATGCAGTTGGCGGTGGGGTCGTCCTTGCTGTTGTTGGCGCGGCGTTCCTTGTAGAGCGCCTCGGCCCACGGCTGGAACGGGACCTCGCTGGGTTTTTCGCCCGGCTTGAGGCTGCGCGCGATGTCGCCGGTCAGGCCGGGTGAGGGCCGCCAGAGTCCGGCGAGCTGGGGCTTGCCGTCCGGCGTCCTCGGCGTGGGCGCCGCGAGGTTTGGCTTGCCGTCAGGCAGCCGCGGGATGTCGGCCGTCGGGTGGTCGAGCCATTGTGCCGACGCCGCGGTGCTCATCGTCAACAGCGTCATCGCCAGCGCCATCGCCCGTGCCGCGATTGTCACACCACGCATCGCCTTCCTCCCACTGGCTTTCATCACTTGCCCATTACTTTCAGACTTTCAGCACTTTCAGCACTTTCCGTACTTACTTTTTCACTTTGCACTTTGAACTTTACACTTTATTTTGTCTCCCGGGAGGGCTCGCATGAACGGTTGGGTCAACTCGGCGTGCACCCTGGCACTTTCGGCCGTGGTCTGTTCTTCGCTCCCGCCGCTCCTGGCGCAGTGGCCCTCCTACCCGACGGCCGCCGTGCCCCGGACACCCGACGGGAAACCCAACCTGCTGGCGCCGGCCCCGCGGACGGCCGACGGCAAGCCCGACCTTTCGGGCCTGTGGCGCAACGTGCGCGGGTTCGGAGCCGGCGCGCCGCCGCCGGGCGGCGGGCCCGGCGTCGCCGGAACGGCCGGTGCGCCGAACGCCGACGGTTCGATTCCGCCGCGGAATAATCAGTTCTGGGACATCGGGTGGGGCATGAAGGAGCCGCTGCCGCTGCAGCCGTGGGCGTTCGAACTTCGCAAGAAGCGGATGGACGACAACGGCAAGGACAACCCCGACGCGCACTGCCTGCCGATGGGGTTGATGCAGCTGCACAATCATCCGCAGCCGCGGCAGATCATCCAAACACCGCGGTCGATCGTGGTGCTGTACGAAGGCAACGCCGGCATCCGGCAGATCTTCACCGACGGCCGGCCGCTGCCGTCAAACGATCCGCAGCCGTGGTGGTACGGCTACTCGACAGGCCGATGGGACGGGGACACGCTCGTCGTGCAGACGACCGGGTTCCGCGACGGCGGATGGCTGGACATCAACGGCGCGCCGCTCACCGACGCGGCGAAGTGGATCGAGCGCTTCCGGCGGGTGAACTACGGCAGCCTCGAGATCGAGATCACCGTGGACGATCCCAAGGCGTACACGCGGCCGTGGACGGTGAAGATCGAGCAGTCGATCATGCTCGACACGGACCTCATCGAGTTCGTCTGCGGCGAGAACGAGAAATCAACGCACCATTTCGATAAGTAATCGTAGTGCAGGCCTTCAGGCTGCCTTAGTAGACCCACTGGTTGAAGAGCGCGCTCAGATCGCGGCCGCTCGAATGTTCGAACACCTGCTCGAAGTCGTGGCTGACGACGGTCGCGCCCGCATATGCGCGGGTGAACGACCGGAGTGCCGCCCAGAAGCTCTGCTCCCCGAGTTCCCGCCGCAGGCGATCCATGAAGAGTGCACCCTTGGAGTATGCGATGGCGCGCCGCGCGGACAGGGACGGGAACGGCCCGGGGAACGTGAGCGGGACGCTGATCCCGCTCCTGGCAGCCGCATCGACGCGCTGGCGCGCCAAATCCATCTCGCGGTCGTAGCTCGCGCGTCCCCAGCGATGTTCCTTCCACGCCGCCACCATGAACGTCGTGATGCCCTCGTTCAGCCAGAACTCGCTCCAGTCGGCGCACGTCACGAGGTTGCCCCACCATTGATGCGCGAGCTCGTGGGCGATGACCCAGTCCTCCTGCGGATTGTCGAGAACCGGCGACACCTCGTCTTCGCCTATGACGGAAAACGCGCCGGCTTCCTGTGCCGCCGTTCCAGGAGCGTGCACCTGGACGTAGCGCCCGTGAGGGAGTCGGACGCCGGCCTTCTCCTCGAAAAAGCGCACCATCTCGCCCGTGCTCGCAAACAGCGTGCGCAGCCGCTCCGGCTGCGCTGTCTCGCTGAGGTAGACGAGCTCTGACGTTCGCCTGCCGTTCTGACGCGATGTGGAAGTCGCCGGCGGCAAATCCGTAGACGTAGCTGGAGTACGGCCGCGTCTCGCGCGACGCGTGCGCATCAAGGCCGCCCGCCGCGGACGCCACTGAAACGCGTGCGCCCACGCCGACCGACGTCATGCCTTTCGGCAGGACGAGGGTCAGGTCGATCGTAGCCTTGTCGCCCGGGCGGTCCTGCACGCAGAACATCCAGTCGCACGTGAAGTAGCTCGTATAGACGGAGCGCGCGCCAAACACGAGTCCCCGCGCCGGAACACCGTGGAAAGCGATCGTCAGCATCGCCGTCTGGCCGCGCGGTACCGGCTGCGGCAGGGCCATGACGATGTCGTCCTGTGAGCGCGACACACGAACGGGCTGCCGCCCGATCGTCGCGCGGTCGACGATCAGCGAGTTGGCGGAGAAGTGAACGTCGGCGAGCGCGTCGCGCTGGCTCGTGAACGAAATGTGCGTCTCGCCCGAGATGGAGTGCCGGTCGAAGTCAGGCGTGATCGTCAGCGCGTAGTGAAGGACGTCGATATCCGCCGGGGGTGCGGGTGCGGCGGCGCTCAGAGGTGCGGCCACGAACAGAAGCGCGGACCACCTCGCCAGGCGTCTCACGTTCGTTCGCGGGTGCGTTACTTGCCGACCAGGTGCGGGATGTCCTTGTTGTTCTCCGTGCACATGTACTCGATCAGCTCGCTGTCAGGCTGGTAGACGAGCGGCAGCGTCACGGTCCAGGGCTTCGTGTAGGTTTTCGGATCGTCGATCGTGACGTCCACGTCCAGGTGGCCGAAGTCCTTGCGCCGGAACCGCTCCGTCACCTTCAGGTTTTCACCGGCCGGATGCCCGAAGTTGTCCAGCCAGACGTTGTCGTTGAAGCCAGTCGACGACACGACGAACGTGTCGCCTTCCCATTTTCCGACCGAGTAGCCGAACCACTGCGGGTTGGGATCCTTCGGGATCTCGCGGCCATCGGTGAAGATCTGCCGGTACGAGTGCACGGCTTCGTACAGGATGACCACCATCCCGGTGGAGTTGATGATTTTGAAGGGGTAAGGCACAGCGGTCGAACGTGGAACGCCTCCGACCACGCACCATCCGGTCGGATCTTCCTTGCTCTCCGTGTCTCGCCGATGCTTGTACAGCTCTGCCGCCCAGGGCTGCATCGGCACGGGTTCCTTGAGGTCCTTGGCGATATCGCCGATGTAGATGCCGCGCGTCAGCCAGACGCCGGAGAGATCCGGTTTGCCGTCCGGCGTGCGGGGCGCCGGGCCGTCGAGGTTGAGCTTGCCGTCGGGGAGGCGCGGCCCGGTGGTTCGAACGCCCTTCCACTGCGCCGAGGCCGACGCGGCCGCCATCAACACCGCCACTGCGGTGGCCATGGCAAGTCTGTTCCGGTGGATCTGCATCATCATCATCCTCTTCGGCGTTCGGCTGGAAACCTGCGCATATTGTAGTCGTAGTGCAGGCCTTCAGGCCTGCAGGTTCAGCAGCGACCAGCACTTGCTGCCGAGGCGATTCTTCCAGTCCGTATAGAAGCCGGTGAGCTGTGCGCGGAACGCCGCCGCCTCGATCTCGTTGAACGCGAGGCCGCGCTTTTCCATCCTGACGCGGGCCGCGGCGTTCAGGTCGGCCTGGTCCCGCCGCTGCAGACGCACATACTTCGCGACGTTCCGCTCGACGGCGGTCCGGATATCGGCCGGCAGACGCGCCCACGTCGGCTGGTGTGCCAGCAGGTTGAAGCCGGACCACATATGGTTCGTCAGGCTCACGTACTTCACGACCTCGTCGAGCTTGAACAGTTCCATCAGCGCCAGCGGGTTCTCCTGCGCGTCGACCCGTCCGCTCTCGAGCGCCGCGTAGATGCCGTCGCTGTTGATCGTGACGGGCTCCGCGCCGAGCGCCCTGAACGTGTCGGCCACCATCTGTCCCGCGGGGACCCGCATGCGCACGCCGGCCAGATCCTCCGGACGCACGATCGGCCGTTTCGTGCCCCCGATCTGCCGCATGCCGTTATCGAACGCGCCCACCGGGAACCCGACCAGGCCCTTCGCGGCCATTTCCCCGCGCAGATAGGCGCCAAGCGGGCCGTCCATCGCCTGGTGGGCGTGGCCGGCCGATCTGAAGGCGAACGGCACCTGCTGGACTTCGGCCGCCGGCACGACCGTGCCGAGGATCCCGCCCATCAGGGTGAAGAACTGGATGTCGCCCGCCATGAGCGCGCGCAGCGCCGCCGGATCGCTGCCGCTGATGCCGTTGTTGTTGGGAAACACCTGCGCGACGGCGCGCCCGTTCGTTTCGAGGCCGATCGCCGTCCACATCTCGACGAGCCGCCGATGCAGCGGGCTGGCGGCCGTCTGGTTGTGATACTGGACGAAGGAATACGCCGCAGCCGCGCGCGTCCGGCTGGTGAACGCACCGAGCAGGGCGCTTCCAACGAACGCACGGCGGGTGAGATTCCGCATTGTGTTGAAGCTGGCGTAGTCTAGGCTCCGCGCAGGCACCGTCAACGCGCGGTGGGTCCCTGCGCCTTGGTGCCTGGTTCGTGGGTCCGTCCGTTGTCCGAGGTTCCTGGTCCACCGAGCCGGTTGCTGACGCGCCGCGTGAGCAGTGTGAGATCGTGCCAATGATGGACCACGGACCTGGGACGGACCGTGAACCAGGGCCCAGGGACTCGGGACTGACTGCCAGACTGCATTTCAATCTACCGAACAGGAGCCGCCCTATGGCCGCGTACTGGATCGCCCGTTCGCACGTCACCGATGCCGTCGTCTACAAGAAATACACCGACCAGGTGCCCGCCATCGTGAGCAAGCACGGCGGGCGGATCCTTGCGCGCGGAGGCCGCTATCAGATCATGGCGGGCCCGCAGACGTTCGAGCGGTACGTCGTGATCGAGTTCCCGACGCTCGAGCAGGGTGTGGCGTGCTTTCAGTCCCCCGAGTACCAGCAAGCCTCGGTCCACCGCATTGCCGGAGGCATCGTCGAAACAGTTGTCGTGGAAGGCATCTAGTCCTTGGACTTTGGTTCCTGGGCCTCAGTCCGCCCATGGTCCCGGACTGTCCCGCGGCCCGTGCTCCGCTGCGTCACCGATGCGGGACCAGGGACCGTGGACTCTCTGGACGGACCAAGAACCACGTACCCGGGACGAAGGACCAGCTAAGGCTTCGCGTATCTGTTGCGCGGATCCTTGCCGACGATGTGGGCGACGTCCTTGTTGTTCTCGTTGCAGATGTACTCCATCAGCTCGTCCTTCGGCTGATGGGCGGAGTGGCCGTGCAACGTGAACGGTTTCGTGTAGGCGCCGGGGTCGTCGACGGTGACGTCGTAGTCGAGATGGTCGAAATCAGGCCGGCGGTAGCGTTCGACGACGTGCAGTTTCTCGGTGTGCGGATGTCCGGCGAAGTCGAACCAGAAGCGGTCGTTGAACCCCACCGAGTCCACGACGAGCGTGTCGCCCTCCCAGCGGGCGGTCGAATGGCCGTACCACGTCGGATCCGGATCCTCGGGGTGCTTCCGGCCGTCGAGGAAGATCTGGCGATAGCTGTGAATGTTCCCCTCGAACAGGAAGAACATGTGGGTTGAGGTCTGCACGATTCGCCACGGATAGGGAGCCTGCCGCGGGCACGCCGGTCGGGAGGCACAGCGCCTCCGGATCGTCCTTGGACAGCCGTTCGCGCGCAAGTTTTTCGGCCCACGGCTGAAGCGGCAGCAGTTCGCCCTTGGGGAGCGCGTCGTTGAGGTCGTAGATGAACGTGCGATCGGGGCTCCAGAGACCGGAGAAATCCACCTTGCCGCCGGACGTGCGCGGCGTGGGCGCGGGTTTCTGGGCAGCGAGCGGAACGATCGCGCCGGCGGCGAGTGCGCCGGCGGCGATCGCGGTGAGCAGGCGTCGTGCGACCTGCATGGGCATGCTCCTCAGCTAGGCGAGCGCCGGCGACGAGGTCTTCTGCATGACGCGGTTGACGATGTCCTTGAACTCGTCCGCCGTCAGGAGATCTTTCTTCTCGAACGACTTCGCCTTCACCTGCTGCAGCATCGCCATGCGCTCTTCGTCGGTCGCCTTGATGCCCAGCTTCTCGCACCACTCTTCCATCGAGGGCGGCCCGCTGTTCTTGCCGAGCACGATGTTCACCGGCTTCTGGCCGACCAGTTCCGGCGCGAACGGCACGAACTCGAGCGGGTGCTCTTTGCGCGCCATGCGTACCCAGCCCGCGATGATCCCGGATTCCACCTCGTAGAGCTTCTCGCCGACGATCGGCCGGTTCGGCGGCTGCGTGACCTTCGCCAGGTCCATCACGAACTTCGAGACCTCGCAGAACTTCTCCGTGCGGATGCCGAGATCGATCCCGTTCAGGCAGAGCAGCGACATCACGACGTCTTCCATCGGCACGTTGCCGGCCCGCTCACCGAGTCCCGTGACCGTGGTGTGGGCCACCGACGCGCCGGCGGCGAGCGCCGCGACGGTGTTCGCGACGCCGAGACCGAAATCCTGGTGGCAGTGAATCTCGACGGGCTTCTTCAGCCGCGCGATGACTTGCCTGCACCGCGTGGCTGACCGCCTCCGGCGTGCACACGCCCATCGTGTCGGCCATCGTGAGCGCGTCCATGTGGCCTTCGGTCGCGACCTGATCGACGATGTCGAGGAACCGGTTCAGCTCGGTCCGCGTGGCGTCGATCGTGAAGAACACGGTGTAGAGGCCCGGCTTCTTTCGCGGCCAGCGTCGTCTCGATCGACGCCTTCATGGCGCGGTCGACGCTCCAGCCGTAGGCGTTCTTGATCATGTGGTCGCTGGCGGGGATTTCGACGACGACGCCCTTGCAGCCGACTTCCTTGACGACCTTGATCTCCTCCGGGATGCAGCGCGAGAACGCGAACACTTCGGCCTTGAGGCCCAGCGCGGCGATGTCGGCAATGGCCGCCTTGTCCTGCGGCGAGACGGCCGGCATGCCGGCTTCGATGCGGTGGATGCCGAGCGCATCGAGCTGCTTCGCGATGGCGACCTTTTCCTCGCGGCGGAACACCACGGCAGTCTGCTGCTCGCCGTCGCGCAGCGTGACGTCGTGAATCTTGATGTTGGGGGCAAACGTGTCGTTTTTCCGGACCTCAGGCAGGTAACACCAGGGGCTGGTGAACCATTTGTCCGTTTTCCAGGGCTGATCCATTGGGGCCTCCGTAACCGCGGGATGATACCATCGAGGGTAGCCGGATGCCCAGGATCGCGTTCAATCTAAACGGGAAAGCCGTAGACGTCCCGTACGAGCCGGGAATGCAGTTTCTCGAGGTGCTTCGCGAGGAATGCGGCGTGGTGTCGGTCAAGGACGGCTGCGCGCCGGAAGGCTCCTGCGGCTGCTGCCTGATCATGGTCGACGGCCACCCGGCGATGTCGTGTCTCCGCAAACCCGAGCAGATGCAGGGCAAGGACGTGGTCACGGTCGAGGGCCTCCCGGCCGACACGCGGCGCGTCCTGAGCGAAGCGTTCCTGCTCGAAGGCGGCGTCCAGTGCGGCTTCTGCATTCCCGGGATCATCGTGCGCGCGGCGTCGCTGATCGCAGCACGGGAAGACGGACGACCGGGCCGCGGTGGCCAAGGCGCTCGACGGCCACCTCTGCCGGTGCACCGGGCTACGGGCGGATTCTCGATTCGATTCAGACGGCGGGCGAAGCGTGCCGGAACGGCGGACGTCCTGCCGCGAACGGAGCCGCGCCGGCATTCGTACTTCGGCGAAGAGCTCGGCCTGCGGCGCAATCCCGCGTTCGTGCGCAACGGCCACGGCAGTCAGAACGGCGTCGGACGATCGATCCCGCGGCACCGCGGGCTCGAGCAGGCGCTCGGCGAGATCCCGTTCGTCGACGACATGCGCGTGCCCGGGATGCTGCACGGCGCGATGGTGCTCACCGAGCATCCGCGCGCGAAGATCCTGAAGATCCACACCGCCGATGCCGCGGCCATGCCGGGCGTCGTGCGCGTGCTGACGGCGGCCGACGTTCCCGGAAACCGCGGCACCGGCCTGAACGATCCGGACCAGCCCGTCTTCGTCGCCGAAGGCGAGCTGACGTGCTGCGTCGCCGATTTCCTCGCCATGGTGGTGGCCGACACGCCGTTTCACGCGCGCCGCGCGGCGGCGCAGGTGAAGGTCGACTACGAGGTGCTCGAGCCGATCACCTCCACGGTCGACGCTCTGGCGCCCGGCGCCCCGCTGGTGCACTCGGCGGAGACGTTCGCGCCGAGAGCGTCGAACGTGCTCCAGCCGACGACCGCCTTCTCGCGTGGCGACGTCGACGCGGCGCTGGCGGCGTCTGCCCACGTCATCGAGGCGACGTTCGACACGCAGCCGATCGACATCGCGTTCCTCGAGCCCGAGTCGTGCCTGGCCGTGCCGCAGCCCGACGGCGTCAAGGTCCACGCGCAGAGTCAGGGTTCGTTGTACGACCACGCGCAGATCGCCAGGGTCCTGAACCTCGATCCCTCGCGGGTGGAGATCGCGCTCGCCGCGAGCGGCGGCGCGTTCGGCGCGAAAGAGGAACTGTCGATCCAGGGACAGACGGCGATCGCCGCGCTATCTGCTGCAACCGGCCGGTGAAGACGGTCCTCACGCGCCGGCAGTCCACGCAGCACCACGTCAAGCGCCACGCGATGACGGTCACGCTCACGGTCGGCGCCGACGATCAGGGCCGTCTGCTCGCGCTGCGGTCGCGCATCGTCGCGGACGCCGGCGGCTACCACACGACGAGCGCGAAGTGCGCGCTCCGCGCCGCGTGTCATTCGACGGGCGTGTACCGCATTCCGAACGTCGACGTCGAGGCGAAGGCCGTCTACACGAACAACCCGAACGCGGGCGCCATGCGCGGCTTCGGCAGCAACCAGGCCCAGTTCGCGATGGAAGGCGTGATGGACATCCTGGCCGAGCGCGTCGGCGTCGACGGCTGGGATATCCGCGATCGTAACATCCTGAACCCCGGCGATGCCTTCGGCACCGGCCAGATCATGCGCGAGAGCGTCCGCGGCATCCGCGAGACGCTCGAGTCGGTCAAGGGCGTCTACAAGAGCGCGAAGTACAAGGGGATCGGCTGCGGCATCAAGAGCACGGGCCTCGGCAACGGCACGATTGAAGGCGGGTACATCCGCCTCCGCGTTGCGGCCGGTCCGCGCATCGAAATCCTCAACGGCTACACGGAGATGGGGCAGGGCGTCTACACCGCCACGATTCAGGCGGTGTGCGAGGAAACCGGCTTCCCGGCCGACATGATGACGATTCGGCTGGGACCACGAGCTGGGCGAGAAGTGCGGCGAGACGTGGGCGTCGCGTGCGACGACGCTGAGCTGCGCGGCAGCGCAGCGCGCCGCGCAGCAGCTGGTCGCCGATTTGAACGAGATCGTCCGGCTGAAGCCGGACGCGACGCAGGAGAGCGCCCTGGCCCAACTGGCGGGCCGCGATTACTACGGCGAGTGCGTCTACAACTTCACGACGCGGCCCGGCACGCCGGAGTCCGTCCTGAACCCGACGACGCACCTGACGTTCAGCTACGCCGCGCAGGTGGTGATCCTCGAACGACCAGGGCACGCTCGAGCGCGTGCTGGTCGCGAACGACGTCGGCCGCGCGATCAACCCGAGGCTGTGCGCCGAGCAGATGGAAGGCGGCGTCCACATGGGGCTCGGGTACGCGCTGTCGGAGGACTTTCCGTCCACCGGTGGACGGCCGGACTCGCTGACCCTGCGCGATATGGGCATCGTGCGCGCGAAGCACATGCCGCCGGTGGACGTCGTCCTGGTCGAAGTGCCGGACGAGGTCGGCGGCTACGGCGCGAAGGGCGTCGGCGAGATCGGCTGCGTCGCCACGGCCGGTGCCGTCGCGGGCGCGCTGCACTCGTACGACGGCATCCGGCGCTTCCGGCTTCCGATGGACGACGCGCCCGCGGCCGCCCCGTTGCTGCCAAAATCGAGAAAGTCGAAAAGTGCAAAGTTCAGAGTAGAAAAGTAACTTCAAGTACTTCTCCCCTTACTTCTCCACTTTCAACTTTTCCACTTTAAACTTTCATATAATCCCCCCGTGCTTGTTGCCGTCGCCGATTCTGTTTTCCCGAACCTCGATACCGCGCGCGACGTGCTGTCGGCCATCGGCGCCGACCTGCAGCTCGCGCCGCAGGCGACGCCCGACGAGATCCTGAAGATCGCCGCCGGCGCGGATGCGCTCCTGGTCACCTACGCGAAGATCACGGCCGACATGATCGGGCAGATGACGCGCTGCCGGATCATCTCGCGCTTCGGCATCGGCGTGGACAACGTCGATCTCGCCGCCGCCACCGCGAAGAAGATCGTCGTGACCAAGGTGCCGGACTACTGCATCGACGAGGTGTCGGATCACGCGATGGCGCTGCTGCTCGCCGCGGCGCGCAAGATCACGCTGTCGAACGCGCAGGTGCATGCCGGGCGCTGGGAGATGCCGGCCGTCGTGCCGATCCATCGGCTGCGCGGAAGCGTGCTGGGGCTCGCGGGTTTCGGCCGGATTCCGCAGCTCGTCGCGCCGAAGGCGAAGGCGTTCGGCCTGACCGTGATCGCGTACGACCCGTTCGTGCCGTCGCGACGTGTTCGCGCGCGAAGGCGTCGAGCGCGTGGACTTCGCCGAGCTGCTGGCGCGTTCGGACTACATCTCGATTCACACGCCGCTGATGCCTGAAACGCGCGGGTTGTTCGGCGCCGAGGCGTTCAGGCAGATGAAGCCGACCGCGTACCTGATCAACACCGCGCGCGGCCCGATCGTCGACGAGCAGGCGCTGGCCGAGGCGCTCGACGCGAAACGGCTGGCCGGCGCGGCGCTCGACGTCATGCCGCAGGAGCCGCCCGTCGGATCGCCGCTGCTCGGCCGCGACAACGTGATCATCACGCCGCACACCAGCTTCTACTCCGAGGAGTCGCTGCTCGAGCTGCAGCGCAAGGCCGCCGAAGAAGTGGTGGCCGTGCTGACCGGGAAGCCGCCGAAGAACCCGGTCAACCCAGAGGTGCTGCAGTGAAAGTTCAAAGTGCAAAGTTCAAAGTAGAAAGTGAGTTCAAGTGAACTTGTTCACTTACTTTGAACTTTCACTTTGAACTTTGAACTTGGAGCGAAGCGACCATGAGAGCCATGGTCCTGCGGGCGCCGATGGCGCTCGAGGCCGGCGAACTGCCGATGCCGCGCCCCGACGAGCGCGACGTCGCTGGTGAAGATGACGCACAGCGGCATCTGCGGCACCGACTACAAGATCTACAGCGGCGCGATTCCGGTCGGCTACCCGCGCGTCATGGGGCACGAGATGGCCGGCGAAATCGTCGACGCCGGGCGCCGGGCCGCTCCGGGGCGGCACCCGCGTCATCGTGGACCCGGAGCTGTACTGCGGCGCCTGCTTTCACTGCCGCATCGGCCAGACCCACCTGTGTCCGAAAGGCATGCTGATCGGCCGCGACACCAACGGCGGCTTCGCCGACTACGTCACTGCGCCGGCGAGCCACGTGTTTCCGCTCCCGGACTCGATCGACAGCCGCGACGCGCCGCTGATCCAGGTGCTCACGACCTGCCTGCACGCGCAGCGGCAGATCGACATCTTTCCCGGCGAGGCCGTCGTCGTCTACGGCCTCGGCGTGACCGGCCAGCTGCACGTGCAGCTGGCGAAGGCGCGGGGCGCGAATCCCGTGATCGGGGTCACCCGCAGCGCCGACAAGCGGGCGCTCGCGGAGACGCTTGGGGCTGACTTCACGATTCCCGGTGGAGAGGGAGCCCTGGAGCGCGTCCGGGAGCTCACCGACGGCCGCGGCGCCGATGCCGTCATCGAAACGACGGGCTTCCTTCCATCGGTCGCCTCGTGCGTGCACATGGCGCGCTCCGGCGGTCGCCTGCTGTTGTTCGGCATCATCACGGCGAAGGAAGGCGCGCTGCCGTTCTACGACCTGTACTTCAAGGAGCTCGCGCTCATCAGCGCGCGCGTGGCGAAGAGCGAGGATTATCCGGCCGCCATTGCGCTCGTGGAGAGCGGGCAGGTCAGGCTGGGACCGCTCGTCAGCAACGTGATGCCGCTCGGCGAGCTCAAGGACGCCATTGGCATGTTGGGCCCTGGCAGCGCCGACAGCGGGGCACGGATGAAAATCATCCTGGATCATGGGGCTGGGGACTAGGGGTCGGGGGACTGGGGCTTATGGCTAAGGGCAGACTGCTCGCGCTCGCCGGTTCGCTGTTCGTGCTCGCCGCGGCCACGCCGCGCGCGCAGCAGACGCCGCCGGACCTCATCCTGTCGAACGGGAAGATCGTCACCGTCGACGAGCGCTTCACGATCGCCCAGGCTGTCGCCGTCCGCGGCGACCGCATCGTCGCCGTCGGCAGCAACGCGGACATCGGCAAGCTCGCGGGCGCCGGCACGCGGCGCATCGACCTCGCCGGGCGCACCGTCACGCCCGGCCTCATCGACAACCACATGCACCTGCTCCGCGGCGCAACCACCTGGGCCAGGGAGCTGCGGTTCGACGGCGTCGAGTCGCGGCGGCACGCGATCGACTTGATTCGCGCGCGCGCCAAGTCGGAAGGACCAGGCGGCTGGGTGTTCAACATCGGAGGCTGGGCCCACCAGCAGTTCGCCGACGACCCCAAACCGTTCACGCGCGACGAACTGGACAAGATTGCCCCGGACAACCCCGTCGCGCTCCAGGAGTCCTACTACCAGGTGTTCCTGAACAGCCGCGCGCTGAAGGAATTCGGGATCGAAGCGAACGCGCCCGACCCGAAGGATTTCGTGAAGGGGTCCATCATCCGCGACGCGTCGGGGAACCCGACGGGCGTCATCAGGGGCGACATCGCCGCGACCCGGCCGGTGGCCGCCCGGCTGCCGAAGGTGGCGCCCGACCAACTCGAGGCGAGCAGCCTTCAGCTCGTGAAGGACATGAACCGCGCCGGCCTCACCTCGTTCGGCGTGGCGGGGTGCAACGCCGACGTGCTCGAGATCTTCCAGAAGTGGAAGGCGCAGGATCGGCTGCCGCTCCGCGTCTTCTGCATCGGCGGCGCCGCGGCGGGCTCGCCCGACCAGGTCGAGCGATCCATTCAGCAGATCGGCCAGATGAAGCTGTTCCAGGGCGACAACTACATCGACAACGTCCTGTTCGGCGAGAGCGTGTACACGCCGCTGCACGATCCGATGTTCGCGCTCAAGTCCAATCCAACGCCCGATCAGCTGGCGATCTGGCGGCGGCTGGCGATGGAAATCGCCAAGGCGGGACTGCCGCTGCACGTGCACGCCGAGCTGCACGACACGATCGACGCGTTCCTCGATCAGATCGAAGCGGTCAACAAGGAATATCCGATCAAGAACCTGCGCTGGGAGCTGGCGCACATCAACCAGATCAACGCGGCGCAGCTCGAGCGCATGAAGAAGCTGGGGATGTACGCGGCCGTGCACCCGTGGGCCGTCATCAACGGTGGCATCATGCACGAGGGTTTCGGCGAGGGCGCCTGGGACATGCCGCCGCTGGCGACGATTCAATCGAGCGGCATCGTCTGGGGGTTCGGCACCGACGGGACGGCCGCCAACCAGTACCTGCCGTTCACGACGCTCTATTTCGCCGTTACCGGGAAGATGCCGGGCGGCATGAAGGTCATCCGCCAGACCATCAGCCGCGAAGACGCGCTGATCGCGCACACGCGCCGGAACGCGTTCCTCGTGTTCCAGGAAGACGTCCTCGGGTCGATTCAGCCGGGCAAGCTCGCCGATCTCGTCGTGCTCGATCGGGATTACCTGACGATCCCCGCGGATCAAATCAAGGACATCAAGCCGGTGATGACCATGGTGGGCGGCCGCATCGTTCACGATTCCACACAATAGGTGCCATATGCATCGCTTGTTCAGCTGCGCGTCCGTCGTCGTCTTCGCTCTCGCGGCGCTCGCGGCCTCCTCGCCGGCCGTGGCCCAGGTGTCGCCGGCGAATGAAAGCAAGAAGGCCGAGGAGGTCTACAAGAACATCAAGGCGCTGCGCGGGACGCCGGCCAACGAGCTGAACCAGTCGATGCACCTGATGAAGGGCGCCGTCGGCCTCGACTGCGTCTACTGTCACATCGAGCGCGAATGGGAAAAGGACGTGAAGCCCGCGAAGGAAGTGGCGCGCGCGATGATCGTCATGATGAACGACATCAACACGCGCCAGTTCGGCGGGAAGCAGGTGGTCACCTGCAACACGTGTCACAACGGCCACCCGACGCCGGCCGCCGTGCCGGTGTTCCCCGTGCTACGAGCCCGTGACCACGCCGAAGCCGGCGCTTCCGACCGCCGACCAGATTCTGGCGAAGTACGTCCAGGCCCTCGGCGGCGAGCAGGCGCTGCGCAAGGTCACGACGCGCACCATCACCGGCACGCAGTACATCCCGACCGGACCGGGCGGCGTGGTGCCGACGCCCGCGTCTGTCGAGCGGCTCCAGAAGGCGCCGAACCTCGCCGTGACGACGTACCGCGCGCCGGCGTATGCGATCGCGGAAGGGTTCGACGGGACGACGGCCTGGACGCAGAACCAGGCGGGCCGCGTGGCGCGAACCGGTCAAGCTCGACGTCGGCCGCGCCGCCCGGGCCGCCGACTTCTACGAGCCGTTGAACCTGAAGCAGGAGTACGCCCAGTTGACGGTGCGCGGCATCGAGAAGGTGAACGGCCGCGACGCATACCTCGTCGTGGGTGTGCCGGCCGGCGACAAACCCGAGTCGCTGTACTTCGACACGCAGACGGGCCTGCTGCTGCGGAAGCAGACGGTGCTGCCGACGCCGATCGGCGACAGCCCGTTCCAGACGGACTTCGACGACTATCGGGACACCGGGAGCGGCGTGAAGTTTCCGTTCCTGATCCACATGAACCCGGCCAACGCGCGCACGGAGCTCGCTCCTGACGCGACGCTGCGGGTGATCAAGGTGGAGGACAACACGCCGATCGACAACGCGAAGTTCGCCAAGCCGGCGAGCAAGTAGCTTCGGGGCGTTTGTCTATCACGAAGACACGAAAACACGAAGAGCAGGATAGGCTTCGTGATCTTCGTGACTTCGTGATGCACGGTTGGTGAAGTAAGGGGGATTGATGGCACGCAGAATACTGAAGCGGGCGATCACGGCTCTGGTGTTTGCCACGGGCGTCGGCGCCACAGTTCACGCGCAACAACCAGCGCCGGATCTCATTCTGTCGAACGGCAAGATCATCACCGTCGACGAGCGTTTCTCGATTGCGCAGGCGGTGGCGATCAAAGGCGATCGGATCGTCGCGGTCGGCAGCAACCAGGACATCACGCGGCTCGCCGGTGCCGGCACGCGGCGGATCGACCTGCGGGGGCGCGCGGTCACACCCGGGTTGATCGACAACCACATGCACCTGCTGCGGGCGGGCACCACCTGGCAATACGAGGTGCGCCTGGACGGCGTCGAGACGCGCAAACATGCCCTCGACCTGCTGCGCGCGCGGGCGGCGGCGACTGCCCCGGGCGAATGGATCTACACGCTCGGCGGCTGGGCGATCGAGCAGTTCGCCGACGACAAGAAGCCGTTCACGCGCGAGGAACTGGATCAGGCGGCGCCCAATAACCCCGTGCTGCTGCAGGCGTCGTATCGCGAGGCGTTCCTCAACAGCCGCGCGCTGCAGCTCCTCGGCGTCGAACGACGCGGCGGCGCAGAACGCCGCGATCGTAAAAGACGCCGCCGGCAAGCCGACCGGCCGGGTGCTCGAAGCCGGGTTCCGCCAGCTGGTGGGGAAGCTGCCGACCGCGTCGGGGGCGGACATCGAGGCCAGCACGCGGCTGATGATGAAAGACCTGAACCGCATGGGCCTGACGGCGTTCGGCAGCGCGGGGTGCGAGGCTGACGTGCTGCCGACGTTCCGCAAGCTGGCCGACCAGGGCCAGCTGAACGTGCGTGTGGGCTGCATCACCTCGCCTGCCGGCGGCGGCAACACCGATCAGCTGCTGCCGCGCATCGCGCAGATGAAGCTGTTCCAGGGCGACGCCTACCTCGACTCGATCTTCTACGGCGAGAGCGTCTTCGGGCCGCTGCACGATCCGATGTTCATCCCGAAGTCGGATCCGAAGCCCGACCAGCTCGCGACCTGGCGCCGCATCGCCACCGAAATTGCGAAAGCGCACCTGCCGCTCCACGTTCACGCCAACCTGACGAACACGCTCGACGCGTTCCTCGATCAGATCGAAGCAGATCAACAAGGAATACCCGATCAAGAACCTGCGCTGGACGCTGGCCCACGTCAACCAGCTCAACGCGTCGCACCTCGAGCGCATGAAGAAGCTGGGCATGTACGCGGCCGTTCACCCGTGGGCCGTCATCAACGGCGGCATCAACCAGGCCGTGTTCGGCGACGCCGCCCTCGACATGGCGCAGCTGAGCACGATTCAGAACAGCGGCATCATGTGGGGCTTCGGCAGCGACGGCAGCCGCGCGAACCAGATCCAGCCGTTCACGACGCTCTGGTGGGCCGTCACCGGCAAGATGGTCGGCGGCACGCGCGCGCTTCGCGAATCGAACACCATCTCGCGCGAGGACGCGCTGATCGCCCACACCCGCCGCAACGCGTTCTTCCTGTTCCAGGAGGACAACCTCGGCTCGATTCAGCCCGGCAAGCTCGCCGACCTCGCCGTGCTGGACCGCGACTACCTGACGGTGCCGGTCGACCAGATCAAGGACATCAAGTCGGTCATGACGATTGTCGGCGGACGTGTCGTGTACGACGCCAGCGAGCCGGTGGGCGTCGCGGCATCCGCCCGAACCCGATAGGAGACCACGAACATGGTGAAGAAGACGAGTGTGATCCTGACCGCGATGTGCGCCCTGACGACGCCCGGCATTCGCCCAGGCGCCGGCGACGCTGGCGAAAGTGACGGTGTCCGGCGAGGCCGCCAAGCGGATCCTGACGAAGACGCAGATCAACGCCGACACGGCGCGCGCGCTCGTCGACGCGTGCGTCGAATTCGGCAAGGCGAGCAACGCGACGTATTCCGTGTTCGTCCTCGCCCCGAACGGCGACCCGGTTGCCGCGCAGGTGATGGACGGCCAGCTGCCGATCGCCGTCGAGACCGCCCAGCTCAAAGCAAAAACCGCGTTGTACGCGCGCTCCTCCTCCAGCGCCGTGGCGCAGCGCTTCGGCACGATCGACGGGCGGCTGATTCGGCTGGACCTCGGAAAATCGCAGGGGCTTGCGTATTACTTCGTCGGCGGCGGTCTCCCGATCGTCGTCGAGGACCAGCTGATCGGAGCGATCGGCGTCGGAGGCGGCTCGCAAGACGAGTTGTGCGCGTACACGGCGCTGACGAAGGTGCTGGGCCCGCAGCCGCCGCTGACGCCCGCTGCGCCGCCGGCCGGCGGTGCCGCCCCCGCGGCAGGCCGCGGACGCGGGCAACAGTAAGAGGTCCAAAAGGTCCAAGAGGTCCACGAGGTCCAGAGGTCCACGAGGTCCACGAGGTCCGAAAGGGCCCGGTCCGAGCGTCGCAGACTCCTCGGACCTCTTGGACCCCTGGGCCCCCTGGGACCCTGGGACCACCAGTCGTGATCTATTTTGCGACGCAAACGCTGAACGGCCTGTTCTCGGCGGCGCTGCTGTTTCTCATCGCGAGCGGACTCACGCTCGTCTTCGGCGTGATGAGAATCGTCAACATCGCGCACGGGTCGTTCTACATGCTCGGGGCGTATGTCGCCTCGACGGTGGTCGGGCGGAGCCGCAGCCTGCTGCTCGGCGCGCTCTCGGCGATCGTCGCTGTTGCGGCCGCCGGATTCCTCGTGCAGTCGTTGCTGCTGCGCCGCTTCGCGGGCAAGCCGCTCGCCCAGATGATGCTGACGATGGGCGTGGCGCTGGTGTGCCGTGATCTCGTATTCGTGATCTGGGGCGGGGATCCGTTCACCCTCCCGTATCCGCCGGCCCTGCGCGGCTCGATCGACGCCGCGGGCATCGTCTTCCCATCGTATCGCCTGTTCGTCATCGCCGTGGCCGCGGCCGTCGGCATCCTGCTGTGGTTCGTGAACGAAAAGACGCTGATCGGCGCGAAGCTGCGCGCTGCCGTCGACGATCCGGAGATGGCGGGCGGCACCGGCATCAACGTCGCGCTTCTGTCCGCGTGCGTCTTCGCCGCGGGAGCTGGGCTTGCCGCGTTCGGCGGCGTGATGGGCGGCCCCATCCTCGGCGGCTACACGGGCATCGATTTCGATCTGCTGCCGCTCGCCTTCGTCGTCGTCATCATCGGCGGCATGGGCAGCCTCAAGGGTGCGCTCATCGGGAGCGTCATCGTCGGGCTCATGGACAACTTCGGCAAAGCGCTGGTTCCAGAGCTGTCGTACTTCACACTCTTCGCGCCGATGGTGATCGTGCTCGCCGTCAAGCCGACTGGTCTCTATGGCAGGACCTAGGGCCGGGCGCGCGCCGGCGCTCCCGGTTCTGATTGCTCTGGCGGTGCTGCTTCTCGCCGCGCCGTTCGTACTCAGCTCGTACTGGGTGGGGCTCCTGACGCAGATGGTGATCTTTTCCATTCTGGCGATGAGCCTCGACATCCTGCTCGGATACACGGGGCTGCCGTCGCTCGGGCATGCGGGCGTCTTCGGCGCGGCCGCGTACGCCGTGGCGGTGATGTCGACGACGTATCACGCGGGGTTCTGGGCGTGCGTGGCCGCCGGAATTCTCGGCGGGATGATCCTCAGCGCCGCCCTCGGCCTCCTCGTGTCGCATGTCCGCAACACGTACTTCCTGATGATCACGCTCGCCCTGGGGATGGTGTTGTGGGGCGTGAGCTACCGCTGGATCCCGGTCACGGGAGGGGACAACGGCATCTCGGGAATTCCGCGCCTCGAGGCACACGCGGGCCTGCCCGTGTCCGGCGCAATCCCGTTTTACTACGTCGCACTCCTGGTGTTCGCCGCCTGCGCGGGCCTCATGGCGCTCGTCGTGCGGTCGCCGTTCGGCTTCACGCTGCGCGGCATCCGGGAAAACGAGCCGCGCATGAAGAGCCTCGGATTCAACACGTGGCTGCACTGTTACCTGAGCTACGTGATCGCCGGCGTGTTCGCCAGCGTCGCGGGCGTCGTGTGGGCGTATTACAACGGCTTCGTGAGCCCGACCTACCTGGATCTCACGGCGTCTTCAGAGCTGTTCCTGATGGTCACTTTGGGTGGACCCGGCACGCTCATCGGTCCCGCGATCGGCGCCGCCGCGCTCGTCCTGCTCAAGAACGTGATCAGCACGTACACGCAGCGCTGGCTGCTGATCCTCGGCACGGTCTACATCGCGACGATTCTTGCCGCGCCGCAGGGACTGTGGAATCTGCGGAAGAAGACGTAGCGGCCGGCTTCAGCCGGACGTAAACGTCCGCCTGAAGGCGGACGCTACGTCCGAACCGTGATCTACTTCGCCGGAACGGGGGTCGCGACGGGCTTGCCGGATTCGACCACGTAGTTGGCGAGCACGCGGGCGGTGGACGAGCCCTTGTTCGTCGCGTTGTGCACCTGGCCGTTCGGAATGAAGAAAGTCTGGCCGGCGGTCAGCGTCACCGGCGGCTTGCCGTCCTGCTCGAGCAGGATTGACCCCTCGAGGATGTAGCCGATTTCCTCGCCGGGGTGCGTGTGCGCGCCGACGGTGCCGCCCGGCTGAAATTCGGCGATGGCGGTGACCGCCTCTCGCCCGGCGGCGGAGAGCTTCTGCTGTTGCAGAACCGTCCGTTTGAACCCGGGTTGCTGCGCGAACAGCCCCGCGGAGACGGCGGCAAGGGCGAGCGCGGTGAACATCGCGATGGTCAAGACTTTCAGGGCTTTCAAGGCATCCTCCTTAGCTTGCTGCGGCAGGCATTGTAACGTCGTTCGGCCGCGCAGGCAGCATCCATGGCAGAATCGGCGCGTCACGAGAAGGGCAGGCGCATCATGAAACGAACACTGGCGCTGGCGGCGGTCGCGTTTGCGGCAACGGCGGGCATCGGCGCGGCCCAAGGCCCGGGCCGCGGACCGGCTGCGCCGCCACGGCCTGACAATCCCCAGTCGCTGATGCACGTCGAGGCCGCCAGGACGCTCGCCGGCAGCGACGCGTGGCTGCAGGCGCCGTTCACCTTCTACTGTGTCGCGGGCAACGCCCGCGGGAACAGCCCGGCCGCGCCGGAACTCGAGCCCGTCAGGCTGTTCGACAACGTCTATGCCGTGGGGAACTCCGAGGCGACGGTCTACGCGATCGTCACGCCGCAGGGCATCATCCTGATCGACTCCGGGTACGCCGACCGCGTCGAAACCGTCGTCGTCGCGGGGCTGAAGACGCTGGGGCTCGACCCGGCGAACGTGAAGTACGTGCTGCTCGGACACGGCCACGCGGACCACTTCGGCGGCGCGCGGTACTTCCAGGAACACTACGGCGCCAAAGTCGGTTCGACGGCCGTCGACTGGGACCTGATCAACCCGCCGAATCCGCCGCCGAACCAGCCGGCGAACGCGCCCCGCGGGCCCAATCGCGATCTGGTGCTCGTCGAAGGCCAGCCAGTGACCCTCGGCGGCACGACCGTCACCCCGATCGCCATCCCGGGGCACACGCCGGGTTCGCTCGCGTTCATCTTCCCGGTGAAGGAAGGGCGGCGCACGTACACCGCCGGATTGTTCGGCGGCACGATCCTGACGGCCGATCGGATCACGACCCCGGGCCTGAAACAGTACGTGCAGTCGATCGACCATTACCTGGAGATCGCGAAGAAGAGGAAGGTCGACGTCGAACTGCAGAACCATCCCCTCTTCGACGGCATGGCCGACAAACTCGCGCGGCTGCGAACGCGCAAGGCCGGCGATCCCAACCCGTTCATCGTCGCTACGGACCGCTACGCCAGGTTCTGGTCGGTCATCTCGGAATGCATCCAGGCAGAGATCGCGCGCCGCGGCAACGAATGAACCGGCGCCTGCTGTTGCTGATGTGCCTGGCGGCCGGCGCCGTGCTCATGGGGCAACCGGCTTCACAGCAGCCGATCAGGGTCGGGTTCCTGGGGCCGCTCTCCGGGCCGTACGTCCAGAACGGCCGCGACATCCTGAACGGGTTCCTGCTCGCGCTCGACGAGATGGGCCATCGCGCGGGCGGACGTCCCGTCGAGTTGATCGTCGAAGACGACGAGGCCATTCCGGCCGTCGGCCTGACGAAGGCGCGGAAGCTCATCGAACGGGACCACGTCCAGTTGATGACGGGCGCACTCCTGTCGTCCACCGGCTACGCGCTGGCGCCGTACATCGACTCGATGAAAGTGCCGATGATCTACCCGGTCGTGTCCGCCGACGACCTGACGCAGCGGCGTCCGGGCCGGTGGATCATCCGCACGGGCTGGACCGCCAGCCAGCCGAACCACGCGTTCGGCGAGTACGCGTATCGCACGCTCAAGCGGCGCAAGGTGGCGACGATCGCGCTCGACTACGCGTTCGGATGGGAGTCGGTCGGCGGCTTCGAGCGGACGTTCGTGGCGGAAGGCGGCACGATCGCGCAGAAGATCTGGGTGCCCGGTCTCGGTCCACGATTTCGCCCCCTATCTCGCGCAGATTTCGAGGGACGTCGACGCGGTGTACGCGCTCGTGCTCGGCCGGGCCGCGCTGCAATTCATGCGGCAGTACCAGGAATTCGGGCTGAAGCAGCGCGTGCTGCTCATCGGCGGCGGCACGACGACCGACGAGCACGTGCTCCCGTTCATGGGCGACGAAGCGCTTGGCGTGATCACGGCGCTCCACTACAGCGCCGCGCTCGACACTCCGGCGAACACGGCGTTCGCGTCCGCGTATCGCGCGCGCTACAACAAGATCCCGAGCTACTACTCCGAAAGCATGTACAGCGGCGCCAAGTGGTTCGCCGCGGCGGCCGACGCAGTTCACGGCGACGTCGAAGACTCGGAGGCGTTCCTGCGCGCGCTGCGGAGCGTGCGGGTGTCGGACCTGCCGCGCGGGCCGGTGCGGCTCGACGAATACGGGAACCCGATCGAGAACATCTACATCCGCAAGGTCGAGCGCGTGAACGGCGCGCTGCAGAATACGGTCATCGAAACGCTTCCCGGCCGTCTCCCAGTTCTGGAAATTCGACCCGGTCGAGTATCTGAAGCAGCCGCTCTATGCCCGAAGATGAAGTAGGTACAGGCCGCCGGCCTCGAGCTCCGGAACCTGTCGCGGACCTTCGGCGGGCTCAAGGCCGTCGACGGCGTGAGCCTGTCGGTGCAACCGGGCGAACGCCGCGCCCTGATTGGGCCGAACGGCGCGGGCAAGACGACGTTGTTCAACCTGATCAGCGGCGAGATTCCGCCGACAGCAGGGTCGATCCTGTTTCAGGATGCCGACGTGACGGCGCTGCCGCCGCATCAGCGCGCCGCCCGCGGCATCGCGCGGACGTTTCAGATCACGCGTCTCTTCGCGTCGCTGACGGTTCTCGAGAACATGCTCCTCGGCTGCGAGGCGCTCGACCCGCGCAAGTTCACGCTGCACCGGCCGCTCTCCGTCGTTCAGCGACCTGACCGAACGCGCTACCGGCGCTGCTCGAAGCGTTCGGGCTCTGGGCCGCGAGGGCGGAGGCCGCCGGCAACCTGTCCTACGGCGACCAGCGCATGCTCGAAGTCGCCTTGTCCATGGCCGGCCGGCCGGCCGCTGCTGCTGCTCGACGAACCGATGGCCGGCCTCTCCGCAGGCGAACGGTCGGTGATGCTCCGGCATCTCGAGCGGCTCGATCGCGCCATCGCCGTGCTGATGATCGAGCACGACATGGACGTCGCGTTCGGGTTCGCCGAGACGGTCACGGTCCTCGACCAGGGCCGCGTGCTGTTCGAAGGATCGAAAGACGAGGTCAGCGCGAATCCCGCCGTGCAGCGGATCTATCTCGGCGTGCAGGACGCATGATGCTCGAGGCGGCGCTGCTGCAGCTCACGGATATTCACACCTACTACGGCGACAGCCACGTGTTGCAGGGCGTGACGTTCGACGTCGCTCAAGGGCAGCGTCACCGCCGTGCTGGGCCGCAACGGCGTCGGCAAGACGACGATGTGCCGGACCGTCGTCGGGTTCACGCCGGCGCGGTCCGGCCGCGTGGTGTTTGACGGTGTCGACATCACGAGGATGCCGTCGCACAGGATTCACGGGATGCACGTCGGCCTCGTGCCGCAGGGGCGGCGGGTCTTCCCGTCGCTGACCGTGCACGAGCACCTCGCGATTGCGCGCTCGACGCCCTCCAGCATCCGTCGGGTGTTCGAGCTGTTTCCACGTCTCGAGGAGCGGCGGCATCACCGCGGCAATGAGCTGAGCGGCGGCGAGCAGCAGATGCTGGCGATCGGCCGCGCGCTGGTCGCCAGCCCGGCGCTCGTCGTCATGGACGAGCCGACCGAGGGCCTCTCGATCGCCTCGATTGGCGATCGTCGCCGACGCCATTCGCCGCCTGAAAGCCGAGGGCACGACGGTGCTGCTGGCCGAGCAGAACGCCGCGTTCGCGGTCAGGCTGGCCGATCGCGTCCACGTGATGAGCCAGGGGCGTATCGTGCACTCGTCGGACGCCGCCGCGCTGTGGGACAACGAGGACATCAAGGCGCAGTATCTGGGCGTGCCCGGCGTCGCGCCCGCGCTGATCTCTGTGGCAAGATTAGAGCGTTTTCCGAGCCAGGTGCTAGTGCAGGCCTTCAGGCCTGCCGACTGGGGAAGGTTACGACATGAGGGTTCGTTCAGTGCGTGCGTCGGTCGGCGTCGTGGTTTCGGCGTTCGTCTGGTTGACGGCCGTTCTGTCGGCCGGCGGCCAGGCTCCGCCCGAACGGCAGCCGCTGGCCGAAGAGGTGTTCAAGAACATCCGCGTGCTGCGTGGGCTTCCCGTGGACGAGTTCATGGGGACCATGGGCGTGTTCTCGGCCGCGCTCGGCATGTCGTGCGAAGACTGCCATTCGGCGTCGGACACGACGTGGGAAAACTACGCGCTCGACACCAGCCCCAGAAAAGTGACGGCGCGCCGGATGGTGCAGATGATGGCGTCCATCAACCAGACGAGCTTCGGCGGCCGCCAGGTGGTGACGTGCTACACGTGCCATCGAGGCAGCGGCCGGCCGAGGGTCACCCCGAGCCTCACGGCCTTGTACGGTGCGTCGATGCTGGAAGACCAGGACGATATCGTTCGCGCGGCGAAAACGGGACCGACGGCCGATCAGATCCTGGACAAGTACATTCAGGCCATCGGCGGCGCGCAACGCGCTGGCCGGCATGACGAGCATCGCGGCGAAGGGAACCAGCACCGGCTACGGTCCGGAAGGCACGCGGCCGATCGAGATCGTCGCCAAGGCGCCCGGCCAGCGCGCCACGATCATCCACACGCTCGACGGCGACAACACGACCGTGTACGACGGGCAGTCCGGCTGGATCTCGGCCCCGCACAAACCCGTGGCCGTGCTGCGGCCTGACGGGAAGCGAGCTGGATGGATTGCGGCTCGAAGCGGAGCTGTCGTTTCCGGCACGCATCAAGGAGACGCTGCGGCCAGTGGCGCGCCGGCCTTCCGACGGAGATCGACGACAAGGCGGTTCTGGTGGTGCAGGGCATCGCGCCCGAACGGCACGCTGGCCACGTTCTATTTCGACAGCGAGACCGGCCTGCTCACGCGCCTCGTCCGTTACGCCAACTCCAAGGTCGGCCGCCTGCCCACGCAGATCGACTACTCCGACTACCGCGACGTCGCCGGCATCAAGATGCCGTTCAGGATCAAGGTCACCTGGCTCGACGGCCTTGAAAGCATCGAGCTCACGGACGTGCAGCTGAACGTCCCCGTTGACGCGGCGCGGTTCGGCAAGCCGGCCCCGCCGAGGAAATAACGACGTACAACCCAGAGCACAGAGCACGCAGAGATTTCCGAGTAATCAGTACAGGAACTCTGTGTGCTCCGCGTGCTCTGCGTTGATCGTCGTAACGCTATCGCGTCGTATCGGGAAGGGTCTGTGCGATCGCGAGCGACGCCCAGCTCGTGCCGGCGGCTGAAATCCACTGATGGCGGCCGAACGGGAACCCGCTCTCGAAGTACACCTGCACGGGGAACGAGTGGGTCTTCACGAGCCACGCGCCGTCCTGGTACTGGCTGCCGAGCAAGTACGCGACGCCTTTGCGGTACGCGGGATCGCCGGCCGGCACGCCGGCGACGTGCAGGGCGTACAACGACAGGCCGGTCGCGTAGGCATCGGGTTCCGTTCGGGAAAACTGCGACCACCCGCCGTTCGCTTCCTGTCGCGCCCGAATCGCAGTGATCGCCTCCGCGATGCGGGGCTGCGGTGCGCCGGTCCAGACGAGCCCCATCAGCCGCATGCCGCGTTCCTCGGCGGATTTCGGATCCGCCGACAACAACCACTGCTTCGCACGGCTCAGGCTCTCGGTCATGTCGCGCTGGCGGCCCGGGAGCGGATACGCCGCCAACCCGCCGGCGGCCATCGCCGTGTGGCTGATGATGCTGTATTCGAGCGGCGGCCGATTGAGGCCGTTGCCGAGCCAGCTGCCGTCCGGCATCTGCCGCGCCATGACCCAGTGCGTCATCATCGCCGTCACGGTGTCGAGCGGATGGCCGGCGGCCGCGAGGCCGAGCTGCGTGTAGCCGACCGTCAGCGCTTCGCCGCCGACAGCCGGATCGCCGGACATCACGCGTGCCGTCATTCGCTTGAAGAAGCCGATCTGATCATCGAGATTCTTGCGGTCGAGCTCGTCGTTCACCGCGACACCCTTCCGCCGAGCGGCGGCGGCCGCCATCGACGGCAGGCCGTTGTGGTGGCATGAAATGCAGGAAGTCTTGTCGCGGAACGTCGAGGCCGCGGGCAGCAGCTGCGCCACGCTCTTCGTCAACGATACTTTCGCGTCGGCAATGCCGCCTGGCGCGGGCGGATCGATCGCGTCGCGCCGGGGGCCGTTGCCTCGCATGGCCCCGTGCTGCTCGAGCACCTCGATTTTCGCTCGGTCACCCTTGTAAGTCGCCCAGTCGAGCGAGGTCTCCCCCTCGGCCATCCTGGCGTTCGGATCGGCGCCGTGTTCGAGCAGCAGGCGGACCGTGTCAGCGCCTTCCGCTTCAGACGCCACCGCATTCATGAGCGCCGTTCGTCTGTACCGGGCGGCGCCGGCGTTGACGTCGGCGCCGAGGTCGATCCACCGGGCAACGAGTGCGGCGGGCTGCCAGGTGGCGGCCGCCTCCAGCAGTCCGTCCACTGGCGCGGCGGCCTTCGACATCAGGTAGTCGGTCGTCGGCCGATCCCAGCGCGCGAAGGCGGCGCGCCGCTCCGGAACCGCAAGGGCCGCCGGATCCAGGCCGCGGTCCACGAGAAACCGGACGACGTCGATGTCCGCAGATCGCGCGGCGAGCGACAACGCGGTCGCGCCACCGCGATCCTGAGCGCGCAGATCGGCACCGTGTTCGAGCAGCAGGCGCAGCAGCGCGGACGTGCGTGGATACGACGCCGCGACGAGCAGGGCCGTGCGTTCGGTTTCGGTCCTGGCGTTGACCGCCGCGCCATGATCGAGCAGCGTGCGGACCTTCTGAATGTCGGGCACGGCCCAGATGAGCGCGGTCGTGCCTCCCGGACCTTTGGCGTTCGGATCGGCGTGATGCGAGAGCAGGACGTCGACCAGACGCGCGTCGCCGAAGAGGGCCGCCGCCATCAGAGCCGGCACGCCGTCGGCGTCCACGGCGTTCGCGTCGGCGCCGACCTTGAGCGTCCGCTCGACTTCGGCGGCGGTTCCGCGCCGAATCGCCGCGAACAGCGCATCCGAGTCTGGCGCGGTCTGAACGGACACTCCCGCGGCCAGTAGCGCGGCGCAGAGCACGCAATGGACCTTCATGCGGGAAATGTTAGCGCCGGCCGGCTCCGTTGGCCACGAAATCATGAGGCGGGCTCAGGGCCGCCCTCCGACAAGCTCAGGCCAGGCCCTTCGACGAACTCGGTCCACGCCTGGCCTGAGCTTGTCGAAGGCCAAGGTCTGCTAGGATTGCTCGCAATGAAGCCTGCGTTCAGCAGCGGTCTGGCCGTGGCGGCGGCGTGCGCGTGCCTGGTGGCGTTTCCGACGAATATTTTCAGCGCCCGTGCGGCGGCGCAGCAGGGAAGGCAGGACCTCGAGGTTCTGCAGCTTCGCCCGAACTTCTTCATGATTGCCGGCGCCGGCGGCAACATCGGCGTGCAGGTCGGCGAGGACGGCGTGATCGTCGTGGATGCCGGCCAGGCCTCGACTGCCGACGCCGTCGTCGCCGCGATCAAGCGGATCACGCCGCGGCCGATCCGCTACATCATCAACACGAACGCGGACGCCGATCACGTGGGCGGCAACGAGACAGTGTCGAAGGCGGGACAGACGCTGTTCACCAATCCCGGCTCCATCGGTATTACTGGCGACTTTCTGGGCGGGGTCGCCTCGATCCTGGCGGCGCAGAAGGTGCTCGAGCGGATGACGGCGCCGACGGGCCGTGCGGCGCCGTACCCGATCGGCGCGACGCCGACCGAGACGTTCGATTTCGCGCGAAAGTACATGTACCTGAACGGCGAGGGCATCGAGATCCTCCATCAGCCGGCCGCGCACAGCGACGGCGACTCGATGGTGTTCTTCCGCCGATCCGACGTCGTCGTCGCCGGCGACGTGCTCGACACGACGCGGTTCCCGGTGATCGACGTCGCGAAGGGCGGCTCCGTCAACGGTCTGATCGCGGCGCTGAACCGGCTGGTCGACCTCGCGATCCCGTCGGTGCCGATCGTCTCTCGAGAGGCCGGCACGCTCGTGATCGCGGGCCACGGCCGCATCTGCGATCAGACCGACGTGGCCGAGTACCGCGACATGCTGACGATTGTGCGCGATCGGGTCCGCGACGCGCGGAAGGCGGGGATGACCCTGGCGCAGGTGAAGGCGACCGCTCCGACGCGAGGGTACACGAAGCGTTACGGAACCGATTCCGGCTCGTGGACGACCGACAACTTCGTCGAGGCCGTATATCAGAGCCTCTCGCAGGAGAAGCCGTGAATCGGCGCCTCTTCTTTCCACTGTGCCTGGTCTCTCTCTCGGCGTTACTGGCAGTCTTGCTCGCCGGCGTGCGGGTGAGCGCGCAGAATCCGGGCGCGCAGCCGCCGGCGCCGACCCCGAGAGCGTCGGCCCCGATCGACCTCACCGGCTACTGGGTATCGGTCGTCAACGAGGATTGGCGCTATCGCATGGTGACGCCGGCCAAAGGCGACTACAAAGGCGTCCCGATCACACGTGAGGCGCTCCAGATCGTGAACGCCTGGAATCCCGCCGCGGACGAGGCGGCCGGCAACCAGTGCAGGTCGTACGGCGCGGCCGCGATCATGCGGGTGCCCGGCCGGATCCACATCACGTGGCAGGACGACAACACGCTGAAGCTCGACACCGACGCCGGCACGCAGACGCGGCTGTTCCGGTTCGTAACGCCGGCTGCGCCGCCGGCGCAGCCAACCTGGCAGGGCCAGTCGGTCGCTCGCTGGGAGCGGCCCGGGCGCGGCAACCCCGCGGTCAAGGCCGGATCGCTCGCCGTGACGACGACCAACATGAAGGCGGGTTACCTGCGGAAGAACGGCGTCCCTTACAGCGACGCCGCGCGCGTCACCGAATATTTCGACGTGTCGCCGATGCCGGGCAACGGTCAGCTGATCGTCGTCACCACGATCGTGGACGACCCGCGCTACCTGACACAGCAGTTCATCGTCAGCTCACAATTCAAGAAGGAAGCGGACGGTTCCAAATGGGATCCCACGCCGTGCTCGGCCACATGGTAAGAATACGCGCGCCTCGAATCGCGTTCGTCCTGCTCGTGCTGCTGCTGTGGGCGCCGCTGACCCGCAGCGTCTTTGCGCAGGCCGAGCTGTCCGGGTCGTGGAATCCGCGCAACACCGAAGACGTCTCGCGGGATTCGTACCCCGTGGACTACCTGGGCCTACCGCTCAATGACGAAGGGCGCACGAAGGCGTTGAGCTACAACGAAGGGCAGCTCGCGATGGTCGAGCGGCAGTGCGAGGGCTGGCCGGCCGTGTACTTCGTGCAGGGACCGTTCGGCTTGAAGATCTGGGCGGACACCGATCCCATCAAGGGCTCCATCGATCTCGTTGACGATCGGCGCGTGGGAAGACCGCGCGCCCATCACGATCTGGATGGACGGCCGGCCGCACCCGTCGCAGTACGCCGAGCACACGCGCGGTGGCTTCACGACCGGACGCTGGGAGGGCGACACCCTCGTCGCCGAGACCACGCACATGAAGGCGGGCTTTCTGCGCAAGAACGGCCCGCCGATGAGCGACCAGGCGACGATGACGTCACGGTTCTGGCGGCATGGCGACATTCTCACAGTGCTTGCCGTGGTCGACGATCCGATCTACCTGGCCGAGCCGCACATCGTCACGAAGAGCTTTCAGCTGTCGGCGACGCCGATGCTGCCGGTCGGTCCGCCGTGCGTGACGACGTTCGAAGGCAAGCGCCCGGGCGAACCCGTGCCGCATTTCGTGCCGGAAAAGAACCCGTTCGTTGACGAACTGACGAAGTTGTACAACCTGCCGCGGGCGGCGGTGCTTGGCGAGGTCGAAACGCTGTACCCGGAGTACCGGAAGAAGATCAAGGCCACGTACGTGCCGCGCGAGCCGTGCAAGACGGACTGCGGCGCCCCGCCGGCGCGATAGAACACGACGTACAACACAGAGCACGCGGAGCACGCAGGTCAGGATTCCCGGAATCCGATTCTCCGCGTGCTCTGCGTGCTCTGTGTTGACCCTCGTCTTATTTCCAGCTGGCGATCGCCTTGCCCTGCGGCGAGCCGGGACCGAATTCGAACATCTCGATTCGGAGGCCGTTCGGATCGGTGGCGTTCGCGACCGACGAGTCGTCCGGGCGGACGCGGGCTCGTCCACCATCACGCCGCGCTTCTTCAGCGCGGCGACCACGCCTTGAGGTCCTGCACGTGCAGGCCGAAGTGGTTGAGGCCCGGCCGGCGGTTCGCGTTGGCCTGCTGGATTTCGACGAACGTATTGCGGTTCACCTGCACGTACGCCAGCTCGGTTTCCCGGCCGCGTCCTTCACCGTGAACGCCTCGCGGAAGCCCATCTTCTGCGTGTAGAAGGCGAACGCCTCGTCGAAGTTGTCGTACGGCGATACCGACGTGGTTCACGTAGTTGTCGCCGGGGAGCTTCTGGTCCTGCGCGAACCCGGCGCGATGGCCGCGCCCAACAGGATTCCGATCATGAAGACGACTGAAGTACGCATGGTCTCACTCCTGTCGTGGACCGGCCGTCAGCCGCGACCGCCGACGAGCCGACCGCAGCCACCGAGCCACGAGAGTATACGCCCTTGACTCGGGTACCGGCTCCACGTAATGCTTCACGGGCACTCTTCGACGATTTTCCCTACACCACACGACGCGCGGAGCGAACATGGGAGCGAACTTCGGAATCGCGGGACTCGACTGGCAGCAGCGCGTCAACTGGGATCGCATGCGGAAGTACCGGCTGGAGCGCGCGCGCGAGCGCATGAAGGCGCACGGGCTCGGCGCGATGCTCTGCATGTACGACGAGAACGTCCGGTACCTCACCGGCACGCTGACGCCGGGCTGGAACCGCCTCAAGCCCGGGCTGCGCTACGCGATGCTCTGCGGCGACGATCCGCCGGTGCTGTTCGAGCAGGGCGACCTCGGATTCCAGATCGAGCGCCACTCGCCGTGGATTCCCAAGGAAAACGTCCAGTGGTCGTACGCCTGGATCAAGGGCGCCGCCGGCCCGGCGTCGCGCCAGCAGGTCGGCAAGTTCACCAAGGCCGCCCTCGAGCAGATGAAGAAGAGCGGCGTCGGCCGGCATGAAGCTGGGCGTCGACTTCATCGACATCAACATGATCCAGGCGTTCAAGGACGCGAAGATCGACTGGGTCGACGGCATGTCGCCGATGATGGAGGCGCGCGCCGTCAAGAACGTCGACGAGCAGGAGTGCCTCCGCATCGTCGGCGCCATCGGCGACGCCGCGCACTGGGAGACGATGAGGTTCCTGCGGCCGGGCGATCACCGAGAACCAGGTGACGGCGCACATCATGCAGTTCCTCTACAACATTCCGGGCATGGAGGACGTCGAGGACGTCATCGTGTCGTCGGGGCCGAACACGTGGCCGAACTGGCGCAACTTCTCGGACCGCATCATCCAGCCGGGCGACATCGTCTTCATGGATCTCGCGGCGCTGACCTGGAACGGCTACAAGTCGTGCTACTACCGGACGTACTGCGTCGGCAAGGAGCCGAGCCGACGAGCAGAAGGAGGTCTACGCCACGGCGCTCAAGTGGCTCTACGACTCGATCGGCGCGGTGAAGGCCGGGCACCACGACGCGCGAGATCGCGTCGAAGTGGCCGTCGGCCAAGGAAGCGTACGGCTACGAGGAAGAGGACCAGGCCGCGGCGAACCTGTGGGGCCACGGCCTCGGTCTCGCGCAGTACGATCCGCCGGTCATCTCGCGCATCTGGTCGCTCGATCACCCGATCGAGATCAAGGCGGGCATGGTGTTCGCGCTCGAAACCCAGCACGGCAAGATGTTCCGCTGGGGCGTGCGCATCGAGGAGATGCTGATCGTGCACGAGGACCGCGTCGAGATCATCTCGAACTTCCCGGTCAAGCAGATCACCGTGGTCGATCCGATTCCGGGCTACGGCGATCACGTGAAGTAAATCAAAGTTCAAAGTTCAAAGTGGACTGAGTAAGCTCGACGTCCACTTTGAACAACTTTGAGCTCTGAACCTACGTCTTCTACTTTCAACTTTGAACTTTTCCACTTGCTGAACGTCTCTTCTGTTCCCCTTTCCTCCCCTGAGGCGACCGACGCCGCCGCTTCGGTCCCAAGGCGGCCAACCTGGCGGCCCTCGGCCATGCGGGCCTGCCGATTCCCGACGGCGTCTGCCTCGACGCCGACGGCGTATCGCCTGCAGCTCGCGGCGCTGGGCCTGGAAGCGTCGGCGCGTGGGGCGTTCGCGACCGAGGATCGCGCGGAAGCGCGGCGGCACGCGCTGCGGATGAAGCTCGAGCTGCTCGAGCAGCCGATCGTGCCGGCCGTGCTCGATCCGCTGCTCGAGGCGTGGCGGGAGCTGGTCGACGCGAACCGGCGCGCTGACCGCCGTGCGGTCGTCGGCGCTCGTCGAAGATCGTGACGGCTCGAGCTTCGCCGGGCAGTTCGAAAGCTACCTCGGCCTCGAGATGCGAATCCGAATTCCTCACCGCCGTGCGCGGCTGCTGGGCGGCGCTTGTGGTCGACGCGCGCGCTGCGCTACATGGCGACGCACGATCTGGATCCGGCCGACACCGCGATGGCGGTGCTGATCCAGCCGCTCGTCCGCGCGCGGGCGTCCGGCGGCGGACTGAGCCGCACGGCCGACGGTGAGATGCTGGTCAGCGCGACGTGGGGACTGGGATCGTCCATCGCGCAAGGCGAGGTCACGCCCGATCGCTTCGAGCTCGAGCCAGGACGGCGAACTGCTGCGCGTCGCCGTCGGCCAGAAAGATCACGCCGTCGCCTGCGTCGCATCGCCGGGCGCCGTCGACCGAGGCCGTGTCGCAGGCGCGCGCGGCCGAACCGTGCCTCGACGAGGCGCAGCGTGCTGGAGATCGGCCGGCTGCTGCGGCGAGCGGAAGACGTCGCCGGCGATCCCGGTCGAGATCGAGTGGGCGCTCGACGAGGACGACGGATTCAAGCTGCTGCAGGCGCGGCCGCTGCACCTGCAGGCCGGCGCACGTGCCGGACGAGATCTGGCTGCAGCACCCGCGGCTGAGCGGACATCCGGCCGGCGTCGGCTGGGGCGCCGGCCGCGCCGTGGTCATCAACTGCGAATGCGAGATTGGGCGCGTCGCGCCGGGCGACGTGCTGGTGACGCGCGTCGCCGGGCCGGCGCTCAGTCACATCCTGCCGCGCGTCGCCGGCGTCGTGACCGAACGCGGCGGCAGCACCTCGCACATCGCGTCGCTCGCGCGCGAGCGCGGCGTCCCGATGGTGCTCGGCGTCGCCGACGCGACCCGCCGCATTCCGGACGGCGCGCAGGTGGCGGTCGACGGCGTCGCCGGCATCGTCCGCTGGATGCGCTGAACGTAGGGCGGCCCTTTCAGGGCCGCCGGTCGCGGGGCTGAAAGCCCCGCGCCACAGGTGGAGGTATCCATGACCCGTGGACTCGTGCTCGGTCTGCTCGTTGCCGCAGGCGCCCTGTCGATGGCTGGCGCCGCCGCCCAGGCGCCGCAGGCGGGGCTTTCGCCGGCCGCCCTGGCCGCAACGAAGCTGGAGAAGGTCAAGGACAACCTGTACATTATCACCGGCTCGGGCGCCGCAAACCGCGACGCCTTCAGCGGCGGCAACACCGCCGTTTTCGTTACGGATGCCGGCGTCATCATCGTCGACACCAAGCTCGCGGGGTGGGGGCAGGTCATCCTCGACAAGGTGCGATCGGTCACCGACAAGCCGATCACCATCATCATCAACACGCACACGCACGGCGACCATACGGGCAGCAACGCGTTCTTCGGGACCTCGGTCGAAACGATCGTTCAGGAGAACACCAAGGCGAACATGGTCCGGATGGACGCCTTCAAGGGCGACAACGCGAAGTTCCTGCCGAAGCGCACGTACAAAGACAAGATGTCGATCGGGACGGGGAAGAACCAGATCGACCTGTACTACTTCGGCCGCGGCCACACCGACGGCGACACCTTCGTCGTCTTCCCGGCGCTCCGCACCATGCACATGGGCGATCTGTTTCCGTGGAAGGACGCGCCGTTCCTGGATCGCAGCAACGGCGGCAGCGGCGTGGACATGCCCAGGACGCTCGACAACGCGCTGAAAGGCATCAGGAACGTCGACACCATCGTCGGCGGCCACCAGCCGGTGGTGCAGTGGAAAGACCTGCAGGAATATCAGCGGTTCAACGCCGATCTTCTCGCGGCTGTTCAGGCCGCGATGAAGGCGGGCAAGAGCGTCGACGAAGCCGCCGCGTCGATCAACCTGACGACCAAATACGCCGGCTACGAGTCCGCGCGCACCAAGGCCGCCATCCAGGCGATCTACGACGAGCTCAACAAGAAATAAGCAAAAAAAGTCTGGACTCGCGGCGCACCATCGAATCTAGAATGCGCCTGCCTGTCGCGCCTCGCGTGAATGAGCGCGGCAGAGAGGAGCCGAAATGAGACCAAATGTTGTCGTGGGCGTGGCGGCGTCGGCGTTCGTCGTGTTTCTCGGGATGGCGATGGTCACTGCGGATCAAAACCGCCCGGGCCAGATGTGGGACCGGGATGATGACCATGACCGGGACGCCAGAGTCCAGGCCGGGCTGAACTACGCGCGCCAGCAGGGCATTCATCTGAACCTGCAGCACAGGAACCGCGACGTTGTTGGACTCGGGAGCTACCTGGTCAACGCGGTCGGCGGCTGTAATGACTGCCACACCGCGCCGCCGTTCACGCTCGATCCGATGACGGGGCTCGGCGCGCCGAAACAGATCAACAACGCGTGTTACCTGGCAGGAGGCCAGCCGTTTGGTCCGCCGCCGTTCGGTCTGCCTCCTGGGTCGCCCGTGTCGCGCGACATCACGCCCTTCGAGGACGGAAAGCCCGCGGGGCTGACGTTCAACCAGTTCAGGCACGTCATCCGGACAGGCGAGGATCCCGACAATCCCGGCGATGTCCTCCGCGTCATGCCGTGGCCCGTCTATCAGGCCATGACGGACAGCGATCTGCGCGCCATCTACGAGTACCTCTCCTCGATTCCGCCGATCCCCAAGGACACGTGCGGGATCCCCAGCGTATAGCGGCGTCTCGTTCATCCTCGTATTCGATCCAATAATCTGCATCTCCGGCAATATCGCGGAGAGACCCTGCAGAAACACCGCCGTCAGCGTTGACGCGGCGGCGGTGTGTTCCTACCATCTGTCACCTCGATGCAACGACGGGTTCTCTCAAAGGAGAGCGCATGGACAGTTTGAGACGGGTCTTGCTTCTGTTGACCGCACTCGTCGTTCTCCCGGCGTCCGTCTACGCGCAGGCGTCGATCAGCGGCGTGATCAAGGACGCTTCCGGCGCCGTGCTGCCCGGTGTGACCGTGGAAGCCGCCAGCCCCGTGCTCATCGAAAAGACGCGCTCGGCTGTCACCGACGGCTCCGGGCAGTACCGCATCATCAACCTGCTGCCGGGCAAGTATTCGGTGACGTTCACGCTGGCGGGGTTCAGCACGATCAGGCGCGAGGACATCGAGCTCACGGGCGGTTTCAATGCCACGGTCAACGCCGATCTGAAGGTCGGCGGCGTGGCAGAAACCATCACGGTCAGCGGCGAGACACCCATCGTCGATACGCAGAGCGTCCGGCGCCAGACCACGATCAGCAACGAGCTGATGACGGCCATCCCGACGGCGCGCTCCTGGGCGGCGACGGCCCTGCTGATTCCCGGCATCGTCACCATCGGCGGCGGCCCGACCGACATCCAGGTCACGCCGCAGATGACGGTGTTTGGCGGCGCCGGCGGGCGCAACAACGAAGGCCGCATGCAGGTGGACGGCCTGAACGCGGGCGCCGGTCTTGGCGGCAGCGGCGTGTCGACCTATGTCGCCGACATCTCGAACGCACAGGAAGTCGTGACGACCACCTCCGGCGGCCTCGGCGAAGTCGAAGTCGGCGGCCCATCGCTCAGCATCATTCCGAAGAGCGGCGGCAACACCATCAGGGGCGCCGCGTACCTGTCGGGCGTCAGCGGCGGGATGGTCGGCAGCAACTACAGCGACGAGTTGCGTGTGGCGGGCCTGACCAGGCCGGGACAGCTGCTCCGGCAGTGGGACTACACGTTCGGCATCGGCGGACCCATCATCAAGGACCGCTTGTGGTACTACGTGACGGCGCGCGACGAGGGACAGTACCGATCCATTCCCAACATCTACCCGAACCTCAACGCCGGCGATCCGACCAAGCGGCTGTACGCGCCCGACAAGACGCGCGAAGTACGAGGCGCCGAAAGCTGGCGGCTCTACGTCGTGCGCGTAACCTACCAGGCGTCCGCGCGGAACAAGTTCAACGTGCATTGGGACGAGCAGCACCCGTGCAACGGGTCGACGTTCACGACCAACGAGGATGGCTGCCGGAATCAGCCCGAGTCTGAAGCGGTCTACGGTCCGCTTGGACTCGGTGGCCTGACCTCGACGACCTCGCCGGAAGTTGGAGGCTACCTGTATGCCCACCCGCGCGTGCGGCTCGTGACCTGGTCTTCGCCGACGACCAATCGCTTGCTGTTCGAGGCGGGGTTCGGCGCGTACCAGGCGCCGTTCGGGCCGTACGAGAGCCCGGCAACACGACGCGGCCGCTTGCGCGTGTGACCGAGCAGTGCGCGGCTGGATGCACGGCGAACGGAGGCATCCCGAACCTGATCTATCGCTCGGCGAACTGGGGCCACAGCTGGGACGCTCAGTACACCTGGCGAGGCTCGATGTCGTACGTGACCGGCGCCCACAACCTGAAGATCGGGTACGGCGGCGTCGCGCTGGTCTCGGACCTGGAGAATCACACCAACGATCTCAACCTCGCGTACACGGTCAACAACGGGACGCCGATCTCGCTCAGTGCAGAGCCTGCTGCCGTACACCACCAGCTATCGGACGCGTAACATGTCCTTCTACGGGCAGGACCAGTGGACGCTCGGCCGCATGACGCTCCAGGGCGCCCTGCGCTTCGATCGGAACTGGAGCTTCTCGCCCGCGCAGCAGATCGGCCCGACGAACTACCTGCCGACGCCGATCAGTTTTCCGGAAACGCCCGGCGTGACCGGCTACCTGGATCTGTCGCCGCGCGGCGGCGTCGCGTACGACCTGTTCGGCAACGGGAAGACCTCCGTGAAGGTGAACTTCGGCAAGTACCTCGAGCCGACGAGCAACAACAACAACTACATCCTGTCGAACCCGATCGGCCGCATCGCGACGACGACCACGCGGAGCTGGACCGACACGAACAACAACTTCGTGCCGGACTGCAACCTGACGAGTCCCGCTCTGAACGGCGAGTGCGGCGCGATGAGCGCGCAGACGTTCGGCACCACCGCCCTGACGACGGCGGCGATCGACCAGAAGATTCTCCATGGCTGGGGCGTTCGCTCGAACGACTGGCAGTTCGGCGCGTCGATCCAGCAGCAGATCCTTCCGCGTGTGTCGATCGAAGCCGGGTACTTCCGCCGGTGGTTGAACAATTTCACGGTGACCGACAACCTGGCGACCGCTGCGGGAGATTTCACGCCGTACAGCATCACGGCGCCGTCGGATCCGCGGCTGCCCGGCGGCGGCAGCTACGCCGTGAGCGGTCTGTACAACGTCGTGCCGGGCAAGTTCGGGCAGACCAGCAACAACATCACGCTGGCCAGTGATTTCGGCGAGCAGTATCAGATGTACAACGGCATGCTGCTCAACGTCAGCGCGCGGCTCGGTGCGGCGCAGTTTCAGGGCGGCGTCAACACCGGCAAGACGGTTCAGGACAACTGCGCCGTGCGCGCGCAGCTGCCCGAGCTCAATATCACGGCTGCCGGCGTGAGCCCCGCCGTCGGCGTCGGCAATCCGTACTGCCACAGCGATCCGGGATTCATCACCAAGATGACGGCGCTCGGCAGCTACACCATCCCGAAGATCGAAGTGCTCATCAGCGGCACGTTCCGCAGCGATCAGGGCGCGCCGCTTTCGGCCACATGGAATGCGCCGATAGCGCTCGTATCGGCGGCGCTCGGCCGGCCGGCCGCCGTGGTTGGCAACACGGTCCCGATCAATCTGGTCGCGCCGGGGCAGGTCTGGGGCGATCGCGTCAACGCGCTCGACCTGCGGTTTGCGAAGGTCCTGCGTTTCGGCCGCACACGGAACACGATTGGGGTCGACTTCTATAACGTCACCAATTCGGCCGCAGTCCTGACCTACAACCAGACGTTCAACCCCGCAGCGACGACGGGATCGCAGGCGTGGCAGGCACCGCTGTCGGTGCTGACGCCGCGCTTCATGAAGATCGGCGTGCAGATCGACTTCTAACTAGGTCGGGTGGGTCGGGTGGGTCGGGTAAGTACGGGCGGCTCCTTTCAGGGCCGCCTTCACCCCGGCGCTAAAGCTCGCCGCTACGCTCTGCCCGCCTGGATTTTCAGCAGACGCGCGACGTTTCCGCCGAGGATCGCCTCTTTCTCCGTATCCTTCAGGAACGTGGCCTTGAGCACGAGATCGACCGGCGCGGGCCAGTTGAACGGGATGTCGGTGCCGTAGGCGACCTGGCCGACGCCCATCTCGGCGACCAGGTGCCGGAGGCCTTCCTCGCTGAACACCATCGAGTCCGCGAGGATTTGATCCTTGAAGTATTCCCGGGGGTGCTTCTTGTTCGCGCAGTTCGCGTTGGCGCGTGAATCGCACGTCACGTCGGCGCGCCCGAGATACGAGGGCAGGTAGCCGCCGGCGTGCGCGCCGCAGAACTTCAATCGCGGAAAGCGATCGAGCGTGCCGTCGAAGATCATCCGCGAGAAGAACACCGTGGTCTCGAGCGGGTTCCCGATGATGTTGCCGAGGTCGCCGCGACCGCGCAGCACGCCGTCCTTCAGCACATTGTCAGCGCCGACGGGGTGGACGAACACGAGCACGCCGAGCTGCTCGGCCTTCGCCCAGAAGGGATCGTACTTCGGCGACGAGGGCACCTCGCCGGCGACGTGGCCGGCGATGCCGACGCCGCGCAACCCGAGCTTGCCGACGGCTTCCTCGAGCTGTTCGACCGCCAGATCGGGATGCTGCAGCGCGACCGACGCCAGGCCGACGAATCGATCCGCGTGCGCGGCGCACCATTCCGCCAGCTTCTCGTTCTGGACCTTGACAATCCTGCGCGCCAGATCGCGGTCCGCCCCGTACCACCAGCCGCCCTGATGGCTCAGCGCCTGCACGTCGATGCCCCATTCGTCCAGGACGCGGATCCGCGCCGGGCCGAGCACGAGCGGTCCGTTCAGGTTGTTGCTGATGTTGCCGGCAAGGTTGGTGTCCCGCACGATCTCGAGCTCCGTCGGCTCGATGAAGTGGCCGTGAATGTCGATGACTTTGATCCGCCTGCCGCCGACGGACACTTCACGGCGCGCCTGGCCGAACGCCGTCCGGCCCGTTGCCAGCATCGCCGCGGACGCGCCCGCCAGCGCCTTCACGAATTCTCTGCGATTTCGCATGACGTTCACCCGGCGCGTTGATAACACGGGGGATCTGCGGTGTCAATGGGAGGGTGGAGGTTGGAGGCTAGAGGTTAGAGGTTGGAGGTTGGGGACTGGGGGCTCGGGGCTGGGGGCTTGGGATTGGGGACGCCGCCTGCCGACTGCCGACTGGCGACCGCCGACCGCTGACTGATATGTTACGCACTCCATGTCGCGCGGCATCATCTGGCTCCTTGCCATCAGCACCGGCTGCATCGTTGCCAACATCTATTACGCGCAGCCGCTGCTGGCCGACATCGCGCGCGAATTCGGCCTGTCCGTCACCCAGGTCGGCGCCGTGTTCATGCTGACGCAGATCGGCATGGGCACCGGCATGCTGATCTTCGTGCCGCTGGGCGACAAGTACGAACGCCGGCGGCTGATCTCGACGCTGCTCGTCGCCGCCTCGGTGGCGCTGGCGTTCACGGCCAGCTCGCCGAACGTCGTGTGGCTCAGCGTGGCGAGCTTCGTCGTCGGCCTCACGGCCTCGACGGTGCAGGTCATCGTGCCGTTTGCGGCGCACCACGCGCCCGAGCGCGAACGCGGGCGTATCGTGGGCACGGTGCTCGGCGGACTGCTCGTGGGCGCGCTGCTCGCGCGGACCTTCAGCGGCGTGTTCGGCGCGGCATACGGCTGGCGAACGGTGTACTGGGCGGCATCCGTGCTGATGATCGGCCTCGCTGCGGTCATCCGCCTGGCGCTGCCGATCAGCCCGCCCCAGGTGTCGATGCCCTGGACGAAGTTGATGCGATCGGTCCTCGACCTCGCCCGCGAGCACCAGGTGCTGCGGGAGGCCGCGCTCCTGGCCGGGCTTCTCTTCTTCTCGTTCGCCGCGCTGTGGACGACGCTCGTCTTCCTGCTCAGGACGCCGCCGTATCACTACGGCACGGGCGCGGCCGGGACGTTTGGCCTGCTGGGAGCGGCGAGCGCCGCGGCGGCGCCGTTTGTGGGACGCCAGTCGGATCGGAAGGGCAGCGAGCGCACGGTCTTCATAGCGATCGCCATGACCCTGGCGGGATACGTGATGCTGCTCGTCGCGGGCCGGACGCTGGCCGGGCTCGTTGCGGGCATCGTGCTCGTCGACATCGGCGTACAGGCCGGCCACGTGGCGAACCAGTCGCGCATCTACATGCTGGTGCCGACCGCGCGCGCGCGGCTCAACACCTTCTACATGGTGGCGTTCTTCGCCGGCGGCGCGCTGGGGGCCTATTTCGGGCCGCTGGGGTTCACGGTCGCCGGCTGGGCGGGCTTCTGCGCGTTTCCGCTGGCGGCGCTGACCTTCGCGCTCGTCTACTTCATGCGCGCGGAGCGGAACAGGTCGTCAGCCGAAGAGAGAATGATGCGCCTGAGGCGATCGGGGTAGGACGCGGGCAGCATATCGACGAAGCTTCTGACGGTCTGCGCAGCGGCGGGCGACCGATGACCGCTGAGCGTGGCATCCATCCAGCGCTTGGGGAAGAAGATGTCGCCGGTCCGCTGAATCTCCGGTAGCAGCGCGAGGCTCGGCAGGATGTACGCCTCGGAGGCCTCGGCGCGCAGCGGGTGATGCAGCGACCGGAGGCCGTCGAGCACCCACGGCTCGTGCTGCCGGTTCGCGGCGTCGCGGAGGGATTCGAAGAACACGCGGCGCTCAGCGGGATCCGATGACAGCGCCGGCATCACGAACCGCAGGCGCGCCTGCCGATCCGGGTTCTTCGTCCGGGCAGCCTGCTGCTCCAGCATCGTCTTCCAGCGCGGCACTGCGCGGAGCGCCAGTTCCTGGGCGAGCGCGATTTCGTCGTTCTCCGCCAGCGTCAAACCCGGTACCTTCGCTCTCCGTTCCCAGATCGTGGCCAGCCACGCGAGCGTGGCGGGCGTCAGCGCCGTGTCGCGGAGCGTGGAAAAATACGAACCTTTCAGGCTCCGCGTCCGCGCCGCGGCAAGGCCGGACCGCAACGTACGCTCGATCCGCGGCGCCAGCTCGAGGCGGCGTTCCGGCGAAGTGAATCGCCAGTACGCCTCGTTCAAGCTGCCGAGCATCTGCTGGACGTTGAGCTCGTCGGCCTCGCGCGGCAGCGATCGAAGCGCGAGATCGATCAATGAGTCCGCCGGCAGCTCGCCGTCGAGCATCGCGTCCCACAGGGTGGTCCACGCGCTGCCTCGCGTGAGCGCGTCGTGGATCTCGGGGAGCTTCGTGCTCAGCCACGCGAGGCTTGCGGGATCGAGGTGCAGATCGCCGTAGGCAAGGCCGCCGCCGTTCGGCAGCACGAACAGCGGCGCCGGCAGGCCGCGCGCGGCGGTGACCTCGACGGAGCGGGCGTTCAATTTGATCGGCAGCAGCTGGACGCGATCGGGGTAGCCGAGCGCCACCTCCATTGCCTGGTTCCACACCAGGCCGCGGTCCGGATACGGGTCGCGCTGGGTGAGTGTCAGGCTCGCGATGCGACCGTTTTCCGTCGTTACCGCCGTCGTAATCACCGGCCGGGCGCGCTCGTCCACCCACGCGTGACTCCACGACGCGAGGTCGTCGGGCGTCTTGTCGTCGAGGATCGCGACGAGGTCGGACCACGTCGCGTTGCCGAACGCGAACCCGCGCAGGTACTCGCGCAGGCCGTCGCGAAACGCGTCCGCGCCGACGAGCGTCTCGAGCTGCCGCATGACGACCGGCGCCTTGTCGTAGATGATGTTGCCGTAGAGCGTTCCCGCTTCGCTCAAGTTGCCCAGGGGTTGGCGGATGGCGTTCGTGCCCTCTGTGCGATCGACCTCATACGCCGCCGGGTAGTACGCGAACAGGAATCGCAGTTCGTGGTTGATCGACGGAAACGACGGGTTGACGATCTTCGCGGCCATGAAGTTGGCGAAGACCTCCTTCATCCAGACGTCGTTGAACCAGCGCATCGTGACGAGATCGCCGAACCACATATGCGCCGTTTCGTGGGAGATGACGCTCGCGCGCTCGAGCTGCTGGTTCTGCGTCGCCGACTCGTCGAGCATCAGCCCGGACGAGTTGTAGAAGATCGCGCCAGGGTGTTCCATGCCGCCAAACTGGAACGCGGGCACCAGCAGGAAATCGAACTTGCCGAAGGGGTACGGCCGGTCGGCGTATCGCTCGAGCCAGTCGAGCGCCGCCGCGTGCAGGTCGAAGATGGCTTCGCGATTCCTGGCGACCTTCGCGGCGTCGGTTTCTCGGTGGAACATCCGCATCTCGCGGCCGCCTCGCGAAGCCCGCTCGACTGAAAAGCGGCCCGCGGCGAACGCGAACAGGTACGTCGAGATTGGCTGCGTCTCGGCGAACGTCAGCCGCACACGGCCGTCACCGACCACGCGCGCGGTCTCACCCCCGTTGGCGACCGTTTCCCACCCGGCCGGCACGTCCAGCGCCAGCGTCCACCGCGCCTTCAGATCCGGCTGATCGAAGCACGGAAACGCCTGGTGCGCGCGCGCCGGGACGAGGATCGTGTACAGAAAATCGTCGTTGCGGTTGAGCGGGCGCATCGCCCGCGTCGAAATCGATCGTCAGGCGGTTGTCACCCTGATGGAGCGCCGCCGCCGGCACGACGAGGTGACCGTTGACCTGCTGCGCTTCGATGGCCATGCCGGCGGCTTCGACGCGCCGTACGCGGCCCTGCTGGTTCGGCGCGAAATCAACCGCGAGGGGAACCGACGCATCGCTGAGCGTGAACGTGATGGATTCCCGGCCTGAGATGACCGCGCGGCGATCGGCCGGAATGACGAACGACAGGTCGTAGCGCAGGTTCGAGACGCGAGCCGCGCGATCCCGCGCAAGCGTCTCGCTGATGCCCGCCTCTGGCGGGCCGGCAGGTGCCTGGCCGCTCATCCACGCGCCGGCCAGAAGACACAGGGGAACGGCCAGAGGAAAGTTCAAAGTTAAAAGTGTACAAGTGGATAAGTGAGTTTTCTCATCTACTTTCCACTACTTTTCCACTTTCAACTTTGCACTTTCGACTTTCTTTAACGCGTCTCTGCCCTCAGGTTGACGTCGAGCGCAGCCGTCTCGCCGGGGCGAATCTGCACGTCCGTGAGATACCCGACGTAGCCGCTCTTCCTGACCTGGATGTTGTGGTTGCCTTCCGAGAGATCGATCGTCACCCGATCGGCCCCCGAGCGTTGCCATGACTGCCCGTCCACCATGACTTCGGCGTCGGCCGGCTGCAGGTGGAGTTCGAGCGTGCCGCGTGCGCGTTCAGCTGAAGGCGGCGGGGCGCCTGGCGACCCTGGCGACGACGTATCGGGCGGTGCGCCCGGATAGGGCGGTTGGCCGCGGCGGCCATTCGTGCGGCGCGGTCCCGGACCGCCTTGCTCACCGGGCGGCGGAGGAGGCGGCGGCGCCGGCGGCCGCTCCGCCACTTCGCCGGCGGGCAGCTTCTCCATCATGATCTTGACCTTGAAGGTGTGATCGGGCGCCAGGTAGGCGTGCACGGTGTGCGTACGGTAGCCCTCGAGATAGACCGTAATCTCATGGGGCCCTGGTGCGGTGTACAGCCTTTCGTACCAGTCGTTGTAGTCGTCGACGATGCCGGCATAGAAACCGTCGACGTACACCTGCGCCTGCTTGGGCTTGACGTCAAAACGCACCGCAGCGTCCGGCGCGGCCCAGACCTGCGCGGCGGCAGACCCGCTCATACCGACGACAAGCAACGCCGCGGCCCCGCCGATGCCGGCGAGCCGCTTCCACTGAATCATGTGCAGAGACAAGGTACCCACCTCGGTTCCAGACGACGGCACATCCTGACAGAGCAACGGTGATGCCACCTGCCGCAGTGCCGCTACGAGCGTCTAACCCACACGGTTGAAAACACTTGCCGACTCGGGCGATCTCGGGTAGAACCATGAGCCTTGTGACCGTTCAGGGACGGTCGCCTCCGGCTCGTCCGGACGAAAGGACACGTGATGTTTCTCGTCCACCTGCTCGTCAACGCGGCGGCGCTCTGGGTTGCGACTCGGATCGTCCCGGGGGTTACCTATTCCGGCAGCCTGCTCCCGTTGCTGGGCGTGGCCCTCGTGTTCGGCATCGTGAACGCGTTCATCCGTCCCGTTGCCAAGCTCCTGGCCCTGCCGCTCATCATCCTGACGCTCGGCATTTTCGCGTTGGTCGTCAACGGTCTGATGTTGTGGCTGACGAGCTCGTTGTCGGAATCGCTCGGCCTCGGCTTTCACGTGAGCGGGTTCTGGGCGGCGTTCTTCGGCTCGCTCGTCGTGAGCATCGTCAGCACCCTGCTGTGGATGTTCGTGCGCGACGATTCAATGCGTTGAGACAAACTGCGCCAGCCTGCCGGATGGGCCGAAACCACCGCGTTCGCCGGCGCGGCCAGCGCGCCGACGCCGGGCGCGGTGACATAACCGCCCGACCTTATACGTCACGCGTCCAGTCTAGCGGCTTGCGTTAAAACTACATCTGTAGTAGATCTGTCTACGTCGTTAGGAGGTCACGCGTGGCGCTGCCGCGGCTGAGCAAGATCGAGCTCCGGATCATGGAAGCCCTCTGGACGCGCGGCGAGTTGTCCGTGAGGGAGATTCAGGAAGCGCTGCCCGAGAAGAACCGGCCCGCGTACACCACCGTGCAGACGATGGTGTACCGGCTGGAGGCCAAGAAGGCGTTGCGGCGCGTGAAGAAGATCGGCAACGCGCACATCTTCGCGGCGGCGATTTCGAGGACGGCCGCGCAGCGCCGGCTCATCGACGAGTTCCTGAGCTTCTTCGGCGGACGAATGCAGCCGGTCATGGCGCATCTCATCGAATCCGGCCGTCTGTCGCTCGAAGACGTCCAGGAGGCGGAGAAGACGCTGCTCAAGCTCGCCGGCGAGCGCAGCGAGCGCGGAGAAAGGAAGTGATCCCATGATGGCGTCTCTCGCGAACCACCTCTGGCAATCCACTCTCGTTGCCGGTTGTGCCGCCTTGTTGGCGCTCGCGTTCCGGCGGCACCACGCGTATGTGCGTCACGGCGTCTGGCTGGCGGCATCGCTCAAGTTCCTGGTGCCGTTCGCGCTGCTCGTCGGTGCCGGCAGTCAGGTAGACTGGCGCCCCTCCCGGCTGACCGCTGCCACGCCCATCGCCCAGGTGGTGGAGGTGGTCGGCGTGCCGTTTGCAGCGCCGGCACTTCCCAATGGTGATGTCGGGGTCGCGGGTTCCGCGGCGTCGGAGAACGCCATCGCGTCGGCGCTGGTCGCCGTCTGGCTCGCGGGTGCTTCCGTCGTGCTGCTCGTGTGGTTGGTGCAGTGGAGGCGTGTGGCCGCGCTGGTCACGGCGGGAAATCGCGTCGTGAGCGGCCCGGTGGCGGAGTCGCTCGGGCGCCTCGAGTCGCGGATGCCCGGCGCGCGGCCGTTGCCGCTGGTCGTTTCACCGTCGCCGTTCGAGCCCGGCGTCTTCGGTATCTTTAGCCCCGTCCTGTTGTGGCCGGACGGCATCGAGGCCCGTCTGACGGCCGGCCAGGTCGACGCAATTCTCGCGCACGAGGTCGTCCACGTGCGCCGCCGCGACAATCTCGTCGCCGCGCTGCACATGCTCGTGCAGGCGGCCTGCTGGTTCCATCCGCTGGTGTGGTGGATTGGATCGCGTCTCGTCGACGAGCGCGAGCGGGCCTGCGACGAGGCCGTCGTCGCCATGGGCAGCGATCCCCGAACCTACGCCGAGAGCATTCTTCGAACGTGCCAGTGGTACGTCGAGGCGCCGCCCGCCTGCGTGGCCGGCGTAACGGGTTCGAATCTGAAACGGCGCGTCGAACAGATCATGACGGCGAAGGGGAGGGCGGGCCTGACGCCGTGGACCCGATCGCTGCTCGCGCTCGCCGCGCTGGCCGGTGTCGCCGTGCCGATCGCTGTCGGTGTGTTGACGCCGCGCCTGCGCGCGCAGACGCCCGAGCCGTTCGAGCGTGAGGCGAAGCAGCAGATCGACGAGCTTCGGGCCGAGGTCGACAGGCGGGTCGCGGAGTTGCAGCGGTCCCGTGAGAACGCCGCGCAGATCGCTCAGGCGTCGCCCGCGCCACCGGCCGACGCGCCGTCCGGCAGGCCGGCGTTCGACGTCACTTCGGTCAAGCCCAACAAGTCCGGCGAGGGGCGCATCTCGATGCTGCCGGCCGCCAACGGCGGGTGGAGCGCCGCTAACGTGACGCTCGGGATGTTGATACGCATCGCGTTCCAGCTGCAGGACAACCAGATCGCCGGCGGACCGAAGTGGCTCTTCGAGGATCGCTTCGACGTGCTCGGCAGCGGCAATGCTCCCGGCGCGGCGCCGTCGATGCTCTTTCCAAAACTGCAGACACTCCTCGCGGATCGGTTCAAGCTCGTGACACACACCGAGACGCGCGAGCTGCCGATGTTCGCGCTCGTGCGTACCGGCCAGGACAAGCTGGGGCCGAGCCTGAAGCCGTCCACGGCGACCGATTGCCCGGTGGCGCCGCCGCCGGGCGCCGGCAATTCCCGGCCGATTCCGCAGCCGATGTCGCCGGCTCAGATGCAGGTCTGCGGCATCATGCTCGGGCCCGGCCGGATCTCGAGCGGGCACGTCACGATCGATCAGATCGCCAATAACCTCTCGCGCATTGCCGGCTCGATGGTCGTCGACAAGACAGGGCTCCAGGGTTTCTACGAGTTCACGCTCGAATACGCACCGGACCCATCCCTGGCGGGACGCAGCGATCTGCCGGGCCGGCCGCCTGGTCCCGAACGTCCGGCCAACGACGGCCCCTCGCTGTTTGCGGCGCTGCCGGAGCAACTCGGGCTGAAGCTCGAATCGACGAAGGGGCCCGTGAGCGTGCTCGTGATCGACCGCGCCGAGCAGCCGGAAGCAAATTAGTTCACCATCCGATTCGATCCCGCGGTGTCCAATAGCCTGGAGCTTTCATGGTCAAGAGCGTGCTCGCGGCGGCGGTCCTCGCGGTTGTCACCGCTGCTCAATCGACGAGCCCGGCGAAGCCGCCGGCGTTCGAGGTCGCGTCGGTCAAGCCGAACACGTCGGGCGACGGCCGCGTCCTGATGTCTCCGCAGCCCGGTGGCCGCCTCAATCTCGTGAACGTGCCGCTGCGCCTCATGATTCGCAACGCCTACCGGGTCCAGGATTTTCAGATCGTCGGGGGGCCCGACTGGCTGGGCACCGCGCGCTTTGACGTCGTCGCGAAGGCCGAAGGCGGAAACCCCTCGCAGGAAGAGCTGCAGCTGATGCTCCGGTCGCTCCTCGCGGACAGGTTCAAACTTGTCGTGCGGCCAGACACACGAGAGATGCCGACGTATTCGCTCGTCCCGGCGCGCGCCGACGGCAAGACCGGCGCGCAGTTGCGCAAGTCCGATGCGAACTGCGGGCCTGCGACCGCGCCCAGCGCGCCTCCGGCGCCCGGCCAACTTCCATCCTGCGGGTCCATGCTGGGATTTGGCAATCTCAAGGCGCGCGGATCGACGATGGCGGCGCTCGCGTCGACGCTGTCCACCTTCGCCGGTCGCATCGTCGTCGATCGGACGGGGCTCGCCGGCGGGTACGACGTGGATCTCACCTGGACGCCGGATCAGATTCCGAGGCCGGTGGGCGATCAGCCGGTCCAGGTCAACGGCGTACCGGTCGATCCGAACGGCCCGTCGCTCTTCACGGCACTGCAGGAGCAACTGGGGCTGAAGCTGGAGTCCACCAAGGGTCCCGTGGATGTCCTGGTGGTCGAGCGCGCGGAGAAGCCGGCCGAGGACTGAGGGTGTTACCAACGTAGAACGTAGAACGTAGAACGGAGAACGCAGGGCCGGCTGTTTACGAACAGCCCCGCTTGAAGCCGGACGCGGGCCGAGTCGCGAAATCGACGGAAAACCACGTCTTGGAACCCAACCAAACCAGCGGGCGTAATGTCCTATGACTATGCGAAAACTCGTCGTACCGGCCTCCGTCCTCTTTGCCGCGGCGTTGGCAGCCCCCGGCGGACTGCGTCTCTTTGCGCAGGCGCCGAAGCCGTCGGCTGACAACGCGACGTTCGAGGTGGCCGCCCCGCGCCCCCTTCCGCAGGCGCCGGAGGCACCGGCGGACAATGCGACGTTCGAGGTCGCCTCCGTCAAGGCGAACAAGTCGGGCGACAACCGGATCGGCATCGGGTTCGCGCCCGGCGGACGCTTCCGGGCCACGAACGTACCGCTTCGCGAGCTGATCTCGGCTGCTTACGGCACCCCGCAGCCGCTCGCGGCGTTTCAGATCACCGGCGGTCCCAAATGGATGGATTCCGACCGGTTCGATATCGTCGCGAAGGCGCCGGGCGATCCGCAGCCGGGGCCGAACGGGCCTCCGGCGGCCATGTTCGCGATGCTCCGGAACCTGCTGGCGGAAAGGTTTCAGCTGCGCGTCCACCGCGAAACCAAGGAAGTCCCCATCTACTCCCTCGTGCTCGCACGGGCCGACGGCAAGCTGGGTCCGCAGCTGCGTCCGACCGCGACCGACTGCGCGGCGTTGATGGCGGCGGCACGCGGCCGCGGTGCGCCGCCTCCGCCGCCGGCGCCGGGCGAGCGAGTCCCCTGCGGCATGCGGATGTTTCCGGGGAACCTGTCAGGCGGCAGCTCCTCGATGGCGCAGCTCACCAACGTGCTGGCCAGGTTCGTTAATCGCACGGTCGTGGACAAGACCGGGCTCACGGGCAACTACGACCTTGATCTGCAATGGACGCCGGATCAGATGCCGCAGGGCCGGGGCGACGCACCCCCGGGCGCGCCGGCGCTGCCGGCGATCGATCCAAACGGACCCTCGATCTTTACTGCCGTCCAGGAGCAGCTGGGCCTGAAGCTCGACTCGGCCCGAGGGCCGGTTGACGTGCTTGTGATCGACCGCGTGGAACATCCGACAGAAGACTGATTCCGCCTCATGTCGTCCGCCGCGCGATTCGCGTCGATCGTTGCCGCGCTCATCCTCGGAGCGCATCACGTGCTGGCGGGAGGCGAGCATTCCGGACAGGTGACCTTCAGCGGTCTGCCGGTCCCGGGCGCCACCGTCACCGCGTCGGCGGGCGACAAGACGCTGACGACGGCGACCGACGAGCAGGGAGTCTTCAGGCTGCCTGACGCGTCGGCGGGCGTGTGGACGCTCCGCGTTGAGATGCTCGGGTTCGAGCAGCTGACGCGCGAGATCACGGTCACGACCGACCCGCAGCCCTCGGAGTGGCTGTTGACGCTGAAGCCGTTCGCCGAGATCACCCGCGGACTTCCACCTCCGCCACCGGCGGCCGCTCAACCGGCCGGCCAACCCGCCGCGCGAGGGTCGAGGCCTGTTCCGGCGACACCAGCCGCGGCCCCCGGGCGCGGTGGATTTCAGCGCGCAGGCGTGACCGCGGCCCCTGCGGCGCCCGCGGGGCGAGGACCGGCGGCGGCCGACGAACCGGGTCCCGCGGACGCAGGCCCCGGCGCCGCCGACGGATTCGTGATCAACGGCAGCGTGAACAACGGCGCCGCTTCGCCGTTCGCGCAGGCCGCGGCGTTCGGCAATAACCGGCGAGGCCGCGGGTCGCTCTTCAACGGCGGAATCGGCGTCGTCCTGGGGAACTCGGCGTTCGACTCGAGCCCGTTCACGTTCGGGGCGCTGCCGACTGCCAAGCCCGATTACGGCGACGTCCGCGTGATCGGCACCTTCGGTGGACCGTTGAAGTTCGCGCGAGCGCTGCGAAACGGTCCGACGGTGTTCGCCGCCGTCCAGTACGCCGACGATCACAACTCGACGACGCAACCCGGAGTGATGCCGACGCTGCTCGAGCGGGGCGGGGACTTCTCGCGAAGCATCGATGCCTTCGGCAACCCGCTCACGATCGTCGATCCGCTCACGGGGCAGCCGTTTCCCGGCAATATCATTCCGAGCTCGCGCATCAGCCCGCAGGCGGCCTCACTTCTCGGGTACTACCCGCGGCCGAATCTGCTGACGGGTGGCGGCTACAATTTTCAGGCCCCGCTCATCACGGCCGCCCGGCAGGATCTGATCACGACGCGCGTGACGCAGCCGATCAACAATCGCAACCAGCTGATCGGGTTGTTCGCGTACCAGCGCACGCACACGGATCAAACCACCCTGTTCGGGTTTGAAGACGCCAACGCCGTGTCCGGCGTGGACACATCAGTGACCTGGACGCGGCGGATCAACCAGTTCTTCTCGATTCGTCCGCGCGTGCAGTTCACGCAGATCACAACCCACGCCACACCGTACTTCGCCAACCGCACGAATGTGTCCGGCGCCGCCGGCATCACGGGCAACAACCAGGACCCCGCGAACTGGGGACCGCCGACCCTGACGTTTTCGAGCATCAGCGGCCTCGCCGACGCCCTGCCGAATTACAACCGTAACCGGACCCTCGGCGGGGGCGGCGAAGCGTACTTGAGCCGCGGGCGGCACAACTTCACGTTCGGCGGCGACCTGCGGCGCAACCACGTAGACATCCAGACGCAGCAGAACCCGCGTGGCGGCTTCGCGTTCACCGGCAAGTTGACGGGGTCCGACCTTGCCGACTTCATGCTCGGTATTCCCAGTACGAGCTCGATTGCGTTCGGCAACGCTGACAAGTATCTGCGCGCCTTCACGTCCGACGCCTACGTCACCGACGACATGCGCCTGACACCGACGTTCACCGTGCAGGCGGGCGCGCGCTGGGAATACGAGACGCCACCTACCGAGCTGTTCGGCCGTCTCGTGAACCTCGACGTGGCGCCGGGGTTTTCGGCCATCAGCCCCGTCGTTGCGGGCGGGACAGGTTCGCTGACCGGCCAGCAGTACCCGGCCGGGCTGATCAATGGCGATCGCGGCGGCCTCCAGCCTCGCGTCGGGATCGCGTGGCGGCCGGTTCCGGGATCGTCTCTGGTGGTCCGCGCCGGCTATGGGATGTACCGCAACACGTCCTTCTACCAGCCGATCACGTTGCTGCTGGCGCAGCAGCCGCCGCTCTCCACGGCGTTCACGATCAGCAACAGCCTCGAGCACCCGCTGACGCTGGCCAACGGGTTTACGCCGCCCCCGTCAACTACCGCGAACACGTTTGCGGTGGACCCGAACCTGCGCGTCGGCGCATCGCAGAACTGGCAGGCGCTCGTTCAGCGCGATCTGCCGGGATCGCTGACGATGACTGCGACGTACCTCGGCACCAAGGGCACGAACCTGCTCCAGGAATTTCTGCCGAATACGTATCCCGCCGGAACGGCGAACCCGTGTCCGTCTTGCCCTGCGGGATTCATCTACCTGAGCTCGAACGGCAGCTCGTCCCGGCACGCGGGACAGTTCCAACTGCGCCGGCGGTTGCGCAGCGGCCTTGCGGCCAGCGTGCAGTACACGCTCGCGAAGGCGACGGACAACGCCGCGGCATTCGCGGGCGTGAACCTCAACGGCGGCGTCGTGGCGCAGAACTGGCGCGACCTCGACGCCGAGCTCGCGCCGTCGAACTTCGATCAGCGGCATCAGGTGACGGCGCAGTTCCAGTACACGTCTGGCGTCGGCGTGGCGGGCGGCGCGCTGGTCGACGGTGTGAAAGGCGCGTTGCTCAAAGGGTGGACCGTCACGAGCCAGCTCACGGCCGGCAGCGGCCTACCGTTCACGCCGGTGTACCTCGCACCCGTACCGGGAACGGGCGTCACCGGATCGCTGCGCCCGAGCCTGACAGGCGCGACAGCGACGGCCCCGGACGGCTACTATCTGAATCCGGACGCTTACGCTCCGCCGGCGGCGGGGCAGTGGGGGACCGCGGGCCGCAACTCCGCCATTGGTCCCACGCAGTTCAACCTCGGCGCCGCCGTCGCGCGCACGTTTCAGTGGACAGAGCGTCTGAGCTTCGACTGGCGGCTGGACTTCACCAACGTGCTGAACCTCGAGACGTACACCGGCGTGAACAACATCATCGGCGGCCCGCAGTTCGGGCTGCCAAGCCTCGCAAATACGCCGCGGAAAGTCCAAAGCACGATGAGGCTTAGATTCTGATGACGACGACCGAGCTACTGAACCACGAAGCTCACCAAGGGCACGAAGGCTTTCAGAAGCTTCTTTGTGATCTTCGCGATCTTTGTGGCTCGGTAATTTGTCGTGTCGCGGTCGTCGTTCTGGCGGCCGGTGCAGTCGTGGTTGCGCAACAGCCGGCACAGCAGCCGCCGGCGGCGACGTTTCGCAGCACGACGCGGCTGATCGTGCAGACGGTCAGCGTCAAGGACAAGGACGGGAAGCCGATCGAAGGGCTGGCGCCGAAGGATTTCATCGTCACCGAGGACGGCGAGCCTCAGATGGTCAGCTTCGCGGAGTTCCAGCGCCTCCCGACGATTCAGGTCACAGCGTCTGGTCAGGTCACGATCGGTGATGGGACCCCCGACGTGGCGACGCCGGTCGTTCCGGCGGCGCCCGCGGCCGCGAACAGCGTCACGTCCACGACGGACGCGCGCATTGCATCGTCGGCGCCTGGCGACATCCGGTACCGCAACCGGCGGCTCCTGGTGTTGTACTTCGATCTGACGGCGCTGCCTCCGCCCGACCTGCTGCGCGCATACAACGCCGCGCGGAAGTACATCAACACCCAGATGACGCCCGCGGACCTCGTGGCCGTGATGGGATTCCAGGGCGGCGGCGTCCGCGTGAAGCAGGACTTCACCGACAACAAAGACGTGCTGCTCGAGGTCGTGCAGACGCTCGTGTTCGGCGAGGACAAGGACGGCGACGGCATCCCCGACACCCTCGAGGAAGGCACCGCGTTCGGCCAGGACGATGCGGAGTTCGCGATCCTGAACACGGACCGGCAGCTATCGGCGCTGCAGACCGCCGTCGGGATGTTGCGGCCGCTGCCCGATCAGAAGTCGCTTGTCTATTTCTCGAGCGGCCTTCGCCTGAACGGCGTGGACAACCAGGCGCAGCTGCGCGCGACGACGAATGCCGCCGTCCGGGCGAACGTATCGATCTTTCCCGTGGACGCGCGCGGGCTCGTGGCGTCAGCCCCGCTCGGCGACGCGACGCGGCCGTCGCCGACGGGCGTCGCCGCGCTGACCGGGCAGGCGGCGGGCGGGCTGCTGGCCAACTTCCAGCGATCGCAGGACACGCTCTATTCGCTGGCGAAAGATACGGGCGGCAAGGCGATGTTCGACTACAACGACCTGTCGATGGGCATCGTCCAGGCCGCCCAGGCGGTCACCAGCTACTACATCGTCGGGTTCTACAGCAGCCACACGGCACTGGACGGGAAGTTCCACCGCGTGAAGATCTCGCTCGCCGGAAATCTGTCGGCGGATGTCTCGTACCGGCAGGGCTACTTCGCCGACAAGGAGTTCGCGAAGTTCAGCGAGGCCGACAAGGAGCGCCAGCTCGAAGACGCGCTGATGCTGGAGAACCCGGTCACCGAAATCACCATCGCGATGGAGGTGAACTACTTCCAGCTCAATCGCGCGGAGTATTTCGTCCCGGTGGCCGTCAAGATTCCCGGCAGCGAGCTCGCCCTCGCGCGCCGCCGCGGCGCGGCGCGGACGACGCTCGACTTCATCGGGGAGATCAAGGACGAATACGGCATCACCATCCAGAACGTACGGGACAAGCTGGACATCAAGCTGACCGACGAGACGGCGGCGCAGCTCGCCAGGCGTCCCATCCAGTACGAGACCGGGTTCACGCTGCTGCCGGGCAAGTACGTCATCAAGTTCCTGGCTCGGGATTCCGAGACCGGCCGCGTCGGCACGTTCCAGGCGGCGTTCACGGTCCCGAACCTGAACCGCGAGGAGAAGCGGATTCCGATCAGCTCCGTCGTGCTGGCCAGCCAGCGCGTGCCGTTCGGCGACGCCATCTACAACGTGCAGAAGTCGGACTCCGACAAGAACGTGGGCGCGAACCCGCTTGTGTACGACGGGCAGAAGCTGATTCCGAGCGTGACGCGCGTGTTCAGCAAGAGCCGCGACATGTACGTGTTCCTGCAGGCGTACGAACGCGGCGCCACGACCACGGAGCCGCTCGTGGCGTTCGTCACGTTCTATCGCGGCGAGGTGAAGGCGCTCGAAACGGCGCCGCTGCCCGTCACCGACGGCCTCGATCCCCGCTCGAAGGCGGTGCCGCTGCGGTTCGCGCTGCCCCTCGAGAGCCTCGCGACCGGACGATATGATTGCCAGGTGACGGTGCTCGACCCCGCCGGTCAGAAGGTCGCGTTCTGGCGGGCGCCGGTCGTCCTGGTGCCGTAACGGTCCACAGGCCGCCAGGCCTCAGGAGGTCGCGATGATCGAACGACGCCAGTTGCTGACCATGAGCGGGTTGCTGGGTGCGCTGGCGCCGGGCGGCGCCGAAGGGAATGCCCAGCAGTTGTCGCCTCAGGACGCGAAGGACATCGCGAACGCAATCAGGGACATCAGGACGACGCTCGCGGCGGAATCGAGCTTCGCGGAAATCGCGCCGGTGCGCGCGAAGCAGCTGGAGTATCTGAAGGCGAACGGCAAGTTTCCGGACTTCATCGACGTCGGCAGCGACGTCTGGTACGCCGTACACGACTGGCACATCAGGCTCCAGCAGCCGCTGGTGTTCGGACGCGACCCGGCGGGACGCTACACGCTCATGCTCGGGTTCACCGCCCTGGCGCTACGCGTGGACGCGGTGGTGTCGTTCGTGTCGACGCCGTACGACAACCGGTAAATGGACGTGTTCGAGGCGACCCGGGCGTACGAGTCGTGGCTCGCGCGCCGGACGTCAGTCGTCAAAAAAGATCTGCAACTCAAACACGAACGGCTGGCGGAGAACCCCTTCGTGTTCCTGCGCGGGACGTTCTACCGCTGGATCCAGCAATGGCCTGCGGTGTGCGGGAAGGCGGCGGATGCGCCCGCGGTGTTGTCCGTCGGCGATCTGCACATCGAGAACTTCGGCACCTGGCGCGACGTCGAAGGGCGACTCGTGTGGGGCGTCAACGATCTCGACGAAGCGTGCAGGCTGCCGTACACGCACGACGTCGTCAGGCTCGCCACCAGCGCGGTCCTGGCGATCGAATCGCACCGGCTTCACATCTCCGCGCGTGATGCCTGCGAGGCGATCCTGGAAGGGTATGCCACGTCCTGCGAACGGGGGGGCGGCCCGGTGGTGCTGGCCGAACGCCGCCGCTGGCTGCGGCGCCTCGCCGCAAACGAACTGCGCGACCCCGTCGACTTCTGGGCAGCGCTGCTCAAGCTGCGCCGGGTGACGAGCGGCGTGCCGCATGACGCGCTGCGATCGATGATGCCCGATCCGAAGCTGCCGTATCGCGTCGTGCGGCGTGTGGCCGGCGTCGGAAGCCTGGGGCGGCCGCGTTTCGTCGCGCTCGCCGAATGGGGCGGCGGGCTGGTCGCTCGCGAAGCGAAAGCTGCCGTGCCGTCGGCGCTGGTATGGACGCGCCGCGGCGAGGCCCGCACGACCGACGCGGCGCGGCTCCTGAAGCGCGCGATCCGCATCCCGGATCCGTTTTTCGCGTTTCGCGGGGACTGGGTAATCCGGCGCCTTGCGCCGGACTGTTCACGCATCGATCTCGGCGACCTGCCCGGAAGGCGGGACGAGGAGAGGCTGCTCGGGACCATGGGATGGGAAACAGCCAACATGCACATCGGGTCTGACCGATCCGGTATTCGCGCCGATCTGCGCAGGCGGCCGCGCCGCTGGCTGGCCGATGCCGCGCTGCGGATGACGGATGCCGTCGAGAAGGACTGGCGCGCGTGGCAGCGCGGGCGGCCGGCCCGCTGAGTCACGCTACCGTGTCTGCCACGGCGGGACGTCGATGTTGGTCACGTGGTCGCGGTCATGTGGCGTGATGCAGACGCCGATGCACAGATACGGCATCGAGGGATGCGGGTTGTGGCCGCGGTGGAACTTGCCGATTGGCTCCGAGTAAACGTCGCCGGCCGTCGCCTTTACGAGCACGCCCTCTTCAAACGTCGCTTCGAAAATCCCCTCGAGCGCGATGAAGAACGTCGCGCCGTTGTGGCAGTGCCAGTTGGTGAACCCGCCGGCCGCGATCTCCGCGTTGTAGATCTGTACCTTGACGGGTGAATCCGTTGGCATCGACGCGTAGACCTGATCAAAGAGGACATTTCGGAACAACTGCTGACCCGGCTTCGTGTATCCGCTCAGTTTCAGCTTGAGCGCGTTGTAGTCGTCGAGTGAGTGGCTCTCCATGGTTATGACATGATAAACGGCGACGCGACGTGGGGAGCAGGACATGGACAACCGTTCGATCCGCCGGCGTCGTCTGACGCGGAGGGACGTCCTGAAGTCGGGGGCCTCCGCGCTCGGCGGCGGCGCCGCGATGCTGACCGGCGCGCCGGCGCAGGGCGCCCAGGCCCCCGCCGTGCTCACGGGCACGCAGGCGGGCCGCCGTTTCAAGGGACTCGTCCGCCACTCGAACACACTCGACATCCAGGAAATGCGCCTGCTTCCGACGGATCCGCGGCAGGTGGTGATTCGCTCGACGGCCGTGGCGCCCTGCTACACGATCGTCCGTGGCGCCCTGAGCACGAACACCATCCAGCGCGCCGAGGTGCCGAACCACTGCGGGTTCGGCGTCGTCGAGGCGGTCGGCGCTCAGGTCAGGCGCGTTCAGGTCGGCGACCGCGTGGTGGTCGCGGGGACCTCGCAGTGCGGGCAGTGCTACCAGTGCCTGCAGGGCCGGCCGGACTACTGCCAGTTCACGTTCTTCTCGAATGCGCCGGGCGTCGAAGCGTTTCCGCCGTTCGCCGAGCTTTCCGACGGCACGCCCGTGTACGCACAAGCGGGCATCGGCGGCATGAGCGAGGTGATGACGGCGTTCGAGGAGTATTGCGTGCCGGTGTTCACCGATCTGCCGGCCGCGCAGCTCACGTTGCTCGGCGATCAGCTCGCCTCGGGGTTTGCCGCCGGCCACGCCGACATGCGCTTCCAGCCAGGCTCCGACGTTGTCGTCTTCGGCGCGGGCCCGGTTGGTCTCGGCGCCGTGCAGGCGGGACGGGTCCTGGGCGCGGGCCAGGTCATCGTCGTCGACCCGATCAAGTATCGCCGCGACTTCGCGCTCAAGATGGGGGCCACGATCGACGCTCGATCCCGCGGCTGAAGGCGACGGCATCGTCGAGCGGGTGCGCGAGTTGTGCCGCGGCCCGAACGATCGGCGCTTCGCCGGCGGCGTGAGCTGGGGTCGGGCGGGAAACGCCGTCATGGCTCGCGGCGCCGACTTCGTCGTGGAGGCGGCCGGGTTACAGGCGTGGCCGCCGAAGGTCGAAGCGCAGCCCGATCCCACCAACGTGAAGACCGTCCAGCAGGCCTGGGACTGCACGCGGATGGGCGGCCACGTGATGTTGATGGGATTTACGCTGCAGCCGGTGTCGTTTCCCGGCGCGGCGCTCGCGCTCCTGGGGCGGACGATTCATCCCGGGCAGCAGGGCGGCCTCCAGATCATGCGCGACATCCCGCGCTACGTGAAGCTGATCGAGCGCGGCGTCATCGACGCGACCTCGGTCATCACGAAGCGGTATACGCTGGCCGACAGCCGCCAGGCGGTGCAGGACACCGGCGATCGCACGATCATCACCGGCGTGATCGAGTTCACGTGATCGCGCCGCGCGGGCCGCGCGTGCCGGATTCCCGCGAACGCCGCCGTTGAATATTCCACGCGGCTGCGAAATAACTCACAGCGTCCCTGCCGGCGCAGGCGGACCTGAAGGTCCCCACCACACCTGAACGACGCCTTCACGCGGTGGCACCTCCGTTGCACAACGGCCGGCCGTGCGTCGCAAAATCGAAGGCTCGCTCGTGTCCCTGTTGTTTGCGGGCACGGCGATCGTGGGCGTCCTCTACGGCGCTCGAACCTGGATGCCGCCGCTTGCCAGCCGTCACGGCGCCGGCATCGACACGATGCTCCATTACCTGCTGGTCACCGTGGGCGCCCTGTTCGCCGCGGGCTATCTGGCGCTCGCGTACTTCATCTGGCGGGGAACCCGGCGCGACGCGATCGGTCCGAGGTTCGCGCCGCGCAGAGTCGAAATGCTCCTGTCAGCGACGCTCGGCCTCGGCATGGCGGTGGTTGCCGAAGGCGGGGTCATCGCGATCGGCATGCCGGTGTGGGCGGAGTACTTCGACGCGGCGCCGCCTGCGGATGCCACCGTTGTCGAGGTCACCGCGCAGCAGTTCATGTGGAACGTGCGGTACCCGGGCCCCGACGGCGTCTTCGGCCGCACCGATCCGAAGCTGGTCGACGACACCACGAATCCGCTGGGGCTGGTCAAGTCCGATCCCGCGGCCAAAGACGATGTCATCACGCTCAACGAGATCACGGTGCCGTTCGGCCAGGCGGTGCACGTGCTGCTGCACTCGAAGGACGTCATTCACAGTTTCTTCCTGCCGCATTTCCGCGTGAAGCAGGACGCCGTGCCGGGGATGACACCGGAAGTTGTCTTCTTTCCCACGCAGACGGGCACCTTTGAAATCGCCTGCGCGGAGCTCTGCGGGCTGGCGCACTACCGGATGCGCGGCACGTTCAACGTCGTGTCGCAAAAGGAGTTCGCCGAGTGGCTGCGCAAACAGTAACGGCCTCCGTGGCCGTGCACGAGTCGGCGGAGCCGCGCGGGTTCCTCCGCCGCTACGTCTTCAGCATGGACCACAAGGTGATCGGCATCCAGTACATCATCACGGGCCTGCTGATGGCGCTGCTCGGTGCGGGGCTGGCGACGCTGATCCGCCTCCAGCTGGGATGGCCCGATCACGCGTGGCCGCTGCTGGCGAAGCTCCTGCCCGAGGGCTATCAGAGCGGCGTGATGGCGCCGGAGTTCTACCTCGCGCGTGGTGACGATGCACGGCACCATCATGGTGTTTTTCTTCATTTCGTACGTGCTCGTGAGCGGCTTCGGGAATTATCTGGTCCCGCTGCAGGTCGGCGCGCGCGACATGGCGTTTCCGTTCCTCAACATGCTCTCGTACTGGATTGCGCTGCTGTCGGCGCTCGTGCTTATCCTCTCGTTCTTCGTGGCGGGTGGCGCGGCGGCGGCAGGCTGGACGGCGTACCCGCCCCTCAGTGCGATCGCGGCGGCCGTGCCCGGATCGCAGATGGGCCAGTCGATCTGGCTCCTCAGCATGGCGCTGTTCATCGCCTCCTTCACGATGAGCGGGCTGAACATCGTCGCAACCGTGTTGAGCGTGCGGGCGCCGGGCATGTGGATGATGCGCATGCCCCTCACGGTCTGGACCTACTTCATCGCGTCGATCCTCGGGCTGCTGGCGTTCCCGCCGTTGACCGCGGCCGCGGTGATGCTGCTGTTCGATCGGCACCTGGGCACGAGCTTCTTCCTGCCGTCGGGCCTCATCGTTGCCAACAAGCTGGTGCCGTCGACCGGCGGGTCGCCGCTGCTGTGGCAGCACCTGTTCTGGTTCCTGGGACACCCTGAGGTGTACGTGCTGCTCCTGCCGGCGCTCGGCGTCGCCAGCGACATCATGCCGGCGTTCACGCGCAAGCCGATCTTCGGATATCGCTCGTCGGTGTACTGCCTGATGGCCGTGGGCGCGCTCAGCATGATCGTCTGGGGGCACCACATGTTCGTCAGCGGCATGAGTCCGTTCAGCGGGGAGTACTTCTCGCTCGTCACGCTGACGATCACGGTGCCGATGACCATTTTCGGCGTGAACATGCTGGCGAGCCTGTGGGGCGCGAAGCTGGAGCTCGCATCGCCGATGCTGTTCGTGCTCGGCGTCATCGCGCTCTTCGGCAGCGGCGGCCTCGGCGGGCTCTTCCTGGGCAATGCCACGGCCGACATGCAGCTGCACGACACGTACTTCGTCGTCGGACACTTCCACATGATGATCGGCGGCGTCACGCTGATGGCCACGTTCGCCGGGATCTATTTCTGGTTCCCGAAGATGTTCGGCCGGATGATGAACGAGACGCTGGCCAAGGCTCACTTCTGGCTGACGTTCGCGCCGTTCTTCACGATCTTCTTCATGCAGCACTTCCTCGGCCTGCAGGGCGCCCCCCGCAGGTACTACGCGTTCACGGCGTTCGACTACCTTCAGAAGACGCGCGGTCAGAACCTGGTCATCAGCCTCGCGGCATTTCTCCTGGTGTCGGCGCAGTTCCTGTTCCTCGTGAACTTCGTGTGGAGCCTCTTCAAGGGGCGTGTGGCGGTGGCCAACCCCTGGCGCGCCACCACGCTGGAATGGACCGTGGCCTCGCCCCCGCCGCACGGCAACTTCGAACACGTGCCGACCGTGGCGCGCTGGGCGTACGAGTACGGCGTGCCCGTCGCGGGTGGCGATTTCGCGGCCCAGAGTGTCTCCGGGGCCGAAGCGCCGGTGACAGTATGAGCACTGACCGCGCGCAGCTCGCCGCGCTCTCGCTTCGCGATCAACAGGTGCGGCTCGGACTGTGGATGTTCCTGGCGACGGTGACGATGCTGTTTGCCGCGTTCACCAGCGCCTATGTCGTCCGACGCAGCGGGTCGGACTGGCGGCACATCGCGCTGCCGTCGATCCTCTGGCTGAACTCGGCGATCCTGGCGGCGAGCAGCGTCGCCCTCGAAGCGGCGCGCCTGAACGGTGAACGGGAGCGATGGCGGCCGGCGACGGCGGCCGTGCTGGTCGCGCTGTTGCTCGGCGCAGGATTTCTCGCCGGGCAGGTCGCCGCGTGGCGGCAGCTCGCGGCGGCCGGCGTGTACCTGCCGACGAGCCCCCACAGCGCCTTCTTCTTCATGATGACCGGCGCCCACGCGGTCCATGTGGTGGCTGCGCTCGTCGTGCTGACGTGGGGCGCCGTCGCCACGATGCGCGGCGCGCGCGATCCGCGGGCGTGGGCGTCGCGCATGGGGTTGTGCAGGACGTTCTGGCACTACCTCGGCGCGGCCTGGGTCCTGCTGTTTCTCCTTGTCTCGGTCTACTGAAACGTATGGCTCACCCAACCGCGTCTTCGATCGATCGATGGACAGGCGGCGTCTGTCCCTTCGACGCCGGCTGGCGCAAGGTGATGATGTGGTGGTTCATCGTCACCGACGGCCTGCTCTTCGCCGGCTTCCTCGCCTCGTACGGCTACGGGCGGATCCTCGCGTTCAACTGGCCGCACCAGGCCGAAGTCTTCAGCCTGAAATACATCGCGGCCATGACGTTCGTGCTGATCTCGAGCAGCGCGACGATGGCGAGCGCCGTGCACGCGATGGCGGAAGACAAGCGCCGTGATGCATTGAAGTTCGTGGTGCTCACCGCGATCGGCGGCATCGTCTTTCTTGGAATGCAGGCATACGAATGGAGTCATCTCATCGGAGAGGGCGCCAGGCTCGTGCGCAATCCGTGGGGTGACGCGTCGTTCGGCGCGTACTTCTTCCTGCTGACCGGCTTTCACGGCACGCACGTCCTGACGGGGGTTGTCGTGCTCGTGTCGACGGCAATCCGGCTGGCGGGCAGTCGCTCGACGAAGGACGGAGTCGAGATGGCGGGCCTCTACTGGCATTTCGTGGATCTCGTCTGGGTCTTCATCTTCACGTTGTTCTACCTGTTGTAGTGCAGGCCTTCAGGCCTGCCGTGGTGGTGTCATGCGCGGTTACTGGATCACCTGGGGCGTGCTGCTCGTCGTTACCGTCGCGATGCTGTGGGCCGACACCGCGACGGTTCCGCGCCTGGCCTTCGTGGTGTTCATGGTGGCCGCCATGCTGACCAAGGCGTCGATCATCGGCGCCAACTTCATGCACCTGCGCGCCGAAAGCGCCGGCATCGTGCTGACGGTCGTGGTCGGGCTGATCGTGACGGCGGTCGTGTTGTTCGTGCTCATCGCGCCGGATGCGACCCGGATCCACGAGATGGTGAACCACTATGGCCCCCGTTAAGCCGGCGAGGCCGGTCAGTTGCATCGCCGCGTTAGCCATGATCATCGTCCTGCTGTCGTTCGACCAGGTGTCGGCGCAGTGCGCGATGTGCCGCCGCGCGCTGGAGTCGCCGGAAGGGCGGCAGATGATTGCCGCCTTCCGGAGCGGCATCTTTATCCTGCTGGCGGCCCCCGTCGCCGTCTTCGCCATCGTTGCCCGGCTGGCCGTTCGCATGGACCGGGCGCGGCATCAATCCGATGAAAGGGAGGGCTGACTGTATGTGGGACGTATTGGAAGCCATTGAAAACAGCGGCTTCTCCACGTGGGTGCGCGAAGCACCGACCGTGCTGGCGTATTCAACCGTTCTCGCGTTGCACACCTTCGGCATGGCATTCCTCGTGGGACTGAGCGGCATGATCGCCCTGCGGGCCCTGGGCTTCGCCCGCGCCCTTCCGCTGGCGCCGATGGAGAAGTTCTTCCCGTTGATCTTCGTGGGCTTCTGGGTCAACGCCGCGACGGGAATCGTCCTGACGATGCTGGCTGCGAGAAGCCTGCTGTCCAACCCGGACTTTTACGTCAAGCTCACGGCCATCGCGGGGGCGATTGTCAGCCTCAGGATGCTCCGGGACGGGCTGTTTCGCGAGGGCGCGATGCTCGATACGGGCGCTGTTCCTCTGAAAACGAGGATCGTGGCGGTGGTGATGCTGGTGTTCTGGGCGGTCGCTGTCACGGCCGGCCGTTTTACGGCCTACTCGTGGTACGTCCGCAAGCAATCCGCAGTGGCTGTGCTCATCGCCGCCTTCCTGATCCTTTTCGTCCGGCATGTAGTCGCCAGGACTTTCGGCAGGGTGGCGCTTGCAGAATCGCAGGAACGCAGGCCTGAAAAGCCCGCCCTCCAGGGAGGATAACAACATGGAAGCCTTTCTTCGGCAGTGGATTGAGTGGCCCTCGGTGGCGGCTTTCATCAGCGCCCATTCGTGGGTGTGGCCCCTCTGCGAGACGTTTCACTTCTTCGGGATCATCCTGCTGATTGGCGGCATCGGCATGTTCGACCTGCGCGTGCTCGGCATGGCCAGGGCGCTGCCACCCGTGACCTTGAAGCGCTTCATTCCCGGGGGCGTGTTCGGATTCATCCTCTGCGTCGTCACTGGCCTGGTGTTCGTGACGGGCATGCGCTCCAATGTGCCGATGTCGCCCTACGACGTGATCAGGACCGACGTGTGGCTCCAGCTGAAGCTCGCGTTCATCGCGCTCGCCGGCTTGAACTTGCTGGCGTTCTACGTGACCGGCATGTCGCGGGCGGTAGACACCCTTCGGGCGGGCGACGATGCGCCGGGGCTGGCAAAGCTCATCGCCGGAGCCTCATTGTTTCTGTGGCTCGGAGTCATCTACTTCGGACGGTTGATTCCCGAGGCGCTCGGATGATCGACACCGGTATACCGGGGGACGATTCTGTTCGACGGGCGGCAGGCCATGAAGGGCTACGCCCTGAACAAGATGTGTTACTCGCTCAACGCCGCGGCGAATCGGGAGGAATATCGCCGCGACGAGGATGCGTATCTCGGCAAGTTTCGCCTCACTGACGAGCAGCGGCAGGCCGTCAAACACCGCAACGTGCTCGAGCTGCTCCACGCGGGAGGGAACATCTATTACCTGGCGAAATTTTCGGGTGTCTTCGGCCTCAACGTGCAGCAGTTCGGCGCGCAGCAGCGCGGCATGACGGAACAGGCATTCAAGGACATGCTCGTTCGCGGCGCCGCCGGCGCAGGCGGGAAGCCCTGATCATGGCCACCATCGTCGGCGGTATCGCCACCTCACACGTGCCCGCGATCGGCGGCGCGATTGCGCGCGGCTGGCAGAACGAGCCCGCGTGGAAGCCGTTCTTCGACGGGTATACGCCGATCCACCAGTGGCTGGCGTCCGCGCGGCCGGATGTGGCGGTCGTCATCTACAACGACCACGGCCTGAACTTCTTCCTGAATGCCCTGCCGACCTTCGCGGTGGGTGCTGCAGCCACTTACGTCAATGACGATGAAGGCTGGGGACTTCCAGTCGTGCCGCCCTACCCGGGGCACCCCGAACTGTCCTGGCATCTGATCGAGTCGCTCGTGGCCGACGAGTTCGACATCACCACCTGTCAGGAGATGCGGATCGATCACGCGTTCACGCTTCCATTGGCACTGCTGTGGCCTGGCGCGGGGATGCGGCCCGTCCGGACGGTGCCCATCGTCATTAACCATGTGCAACACCCGCTGCCCACGCCTTCGCGCTGCTATAAGCTCGGAGCCGCGATCGGACGCGCCATTGAATCGTTCGACGACGATTCGCGCGTGGTGGTCATCGGCTCTGGCGGACTGTCGCACCAGCTCCGACGGCGAGCGCGCCGGCTTTCTCAACCCCGAGTTCGATAAGCTGTGCCTCGATCAGCTCGTCAACGATCCGGTCGCGTTTACCCGTTATTCCGTGGCCGACATCGTGCGCCTGGGCGGCGCACAGGACACTGAGTTCACGACGTGGCTCGCCATGCGAGCGGCCCTGACCGGACGTGTCGTCGAGCGGTACCAGCAGTACCACGTCCCGGTGTCCAACACCGCCACGGCAGTCCTGCTCCTGGAGAACGCGGCATGAACACGACGTCCGGCTGAAGCCGGACGCTACGAACGATCCCAGGCCAACGCTATTTGTGGTCGCCGCGCACGATGCGCAGGTTGGCCAGCGCCCTCGCGTTGTCGGGCTCGAGCTGCAGTACTCGTTCGAGCTCGGCGCCCGCTTCGGCCAGGCGTCCTTCGCGCGCGAGCTGCGCGGCGAGGTTGTTTCGCGCATCGACGAGATACGGATCGCGGTCGAGCGACCGCCGGTATTCGGCGCTCGCTTCCGCTGATCGGTTCAGCCCGGACAGGACTACGCCGAGGTTGTAATGCGTCCGGGCGTCGTCAACTCCCATCAGCGCGTCGCGCAGGTAGCGTTCCGCCTCGTCGAGGCGGCCGAGTTCGGTCAGCGACGTGCCGATTTGCGCCGTTCCCTCGAAGTCTCCCGGCACTTTCTCGTGATACGCGCGGAACGCATCGAGCGCCTCGTCATTTCGCCCCAGGTTGCGCAGTACCCGACCGAGCTTCGCGAGCACGTCAGGATTTCCGGGATCGAACTCCAGGGCCCGCCGCAGGAGAAACTCGCTCCACGGTCCGTTGGTCTCCGGATCGGTATCGGACGCTTGCCTGAGAAGAAACGACGCGCTGCGCGAAGCCCGCGCGAGGGCGTCGACCATGGGATCGGCGTAGGGCGCGAAGGCCGCAAGGCGAGCGGCGCGTGCGTGCGCGCGCTCCGCGTCAGCGCGCCGTCCCAACGTTTCGTTTGTTTCGGCGAGCAGCCGATAGGCGGATCCAAAACGCGGCGCGACCATCGTCGCCGTTGTCAGAAGCCGATGCGCGTCGGCCGCACGTCCTTCAACCACCGCGATACGCGCCAGTCCAAGGGTCGCGTATGCGGCCACCGGGACGTCGACGGTGTGCCCGGGTGTCTCGACACCGCGGTCGGGCTCGTGCGCCGCGGCCGCTCGATTCCAGGCCTCGGCGGCTTCGCCGTACCGGCCGCGTTTGAACTCCGCTTCGCCAAGGCGCCACCAGGCGGGCGCGAAATCCGGGGCACGCACGGCGATCAGCCGCAGCGTTCGCGCGAGATCGTCACCGCCGCCGCGTTCGCTCAGGATCAGGACGCGGTAGTAGCTCCACGCCCAGGCTGCCGGCTCGCGTCCTTCGATCACCTCGTAACAGCGCTCGGCCTCGGCGAGCAACATGTCCGCGTGCAGCGCCACGCAATACGCTCCGAGGGCGGCGTTGGATGGATTTGATGTCGCGGCGGTGAACGCGTCACGAAGATGGTCTTTGACGGCGGAAGGCTGCGATTCGAGTGCCGGCAGCCGGGGAATGTCCCGGCCGGCGAACGTCCGCCACACGTGCGGCGCCAGGAGAAGCACGGCGGCCGCGGCCGCTCCGGCCACCAGCACGAGGATCGTGGCCCGCTGCGACAGCCACGCGCGCGGCCACGCGGTCTGACGAGTGCGCTCGTCGCGATCATCGCCGCGAGAGTCAGCGCGGCGCCGGCGGCCCATGATTGATCCAGGCGGTCACTCGCCCCATCCGGGAGAAAGGCCGGTTGATGTGCATGCCCGCCGCGACGATGTCCGGGGTGCCGTTTCCGTCGAGATCCCCAGCCGCCAGCGTGATCAGGTGCGTCGGCGAGCTGGCGATGGTGTGCTTCGTGAACTGCATCCGCCCGTTGTTTTCGAGCCACACGAGGCTCGGCGCGACCGGGTTGTCCCAGTCGTTATTCGCGCTCGCGACGATGACGTCGAGATCGCCGTCGCCGTCGATATCCGCTACCTGCGGGCTCGAGGCGCCCGGCAGATCGGCGATGCGGTGAAAGGCGAACTGCAGTTGTCCCTTGTTCTCCAGCCACTGCACGCCGTGCCACGGCCGGCTGTTCGACGGCGCGTAGTCGAACGCGTCGCCGTTGCTGTACACGAAATCGACGTCGCCGTCGTGATCCAGGTCTGCGAGCGTCAGCCAGCTCGACCCGAAGTCAGGATTGGTCGAGCCCCAGATCATCCGCGGCGTGAAGCGCCCGGGGCCGTCGTTCACGAACGCCCAGATCTCCTCCCACTCCTGGCTGACCAGCGCCACGATGTCGGGCCGGCCGTCGTTGTTGATGTCGGCAACGGCCGCGTTGATCGTTCCCGACAGGCGCAGCAGGGTATGCATCTCGAATCGCCAGCCGCCTTTGTTCTCCAGCCACCCCGACTCACCATCGTCGTAGCCGAAGCCCGCGACGGCGATGTCGATGTCGCCGTCGCCGTCGAGATCGGCGGGCTCGGCGTCCGCCACCCTGGCGATTCGATCGGCAATCACGTGGGGCGTGAAACGCTGGTGACCGTCGTTCTCCAGGACGATCACGGATCCCGTGCGGTTGTTGCTCGGCATCAGCACGCCGAGCACAGCGACCACCAGGTCGAGATCGCCGTCGCCGTCGAAATCGATCGGCGTGACATGGGCGGGAGCGTGGATCGACGCGACAACCGTTTCCGTGAACGACCCGCGCGGTGACTGCCGGATCCAGCTCACGCGATCGCGGAGGGCGTCACAAACAAGCACGTCGGGCAGGCCGTCCTTGTCGAGGTCGGCAATCTGCACGTGCGTCATGCGCGGCCGTTCCCCGGCCGTAGGGCGTTCGCCGATCGGCAAGGCCTCGAAAAACCCGGAAGACGGACCATCCGGCAGCATGGACGAGGAAACCACGGCGTTCCCGCCGCCCGCGCGGCCGCAGCCGGAGATCAACCCGGCGCAGATCAGCAGGGCGAACGGCGACGTCCAGTGGAGCCGATGTCCCGGGGGACTCGTGGTCATTCCGCGGCGCCGAATTATCGTCCAGAATGGCGCGCGCCGAGGCGATCTCAGGCGGAGAGCTTGTCGAAGGCGGCGTCGATCGCCAGGCTGATATGCGCCGTGACACGATCGGGTGCGTGCGTGCCGTCGACGACGCAGAAGCTGGCTCGCTTGCGGTAGAAATCGACCAGAGGCTGGGTCGCCCGCGCGTAGGTCCGGAGCCGATCGAGCGCAACGGTCTCCCGGTCGTCGGCCCGTGCCTGGAAGACGCCGCCGCACGGGCACAACGCGGCCTCTCCGTCCATCGGATCTGCGTTCAGCCCGCAACGCCCGCAGACGAGGCGCCGGCTCAGGCGCCGGATCAACTCCTCCTGCGGGACGGCGATTTCGACGACGATGACGGGCCCCCGGGTTTCCATCAGGACGTCCAGCGCGAGGCCCTGGTTAACCGTTCGGGGAAAGCCGTCCAGCACGAACCCGCGCCTGACGTCGGGCAGGACGATGCGCTCGGACAGGATCTCGATCATCACCTCGTCGTCGATCAGCTCCCCGCGGTCCATCAGGAGTTTCACCGCGCGGCCGAGCGGCGTCGGCGCGAGCGCGGACCGTCGCAGCATGTCGCCGGTGCCGATGACCGGCACACCCTTGGATTGCGCGACGCGGTTGGCCTGCGTGCCTTTTCCGCACCCGGGCGGACCCATGAGAACGAGATTCACGTTGCGTTCATCAGCGTGGCCGGGTCGGGTGACCGAGCGGAATGTCGCGGCATGGTAATGAGCGCTGAACACCTCGTCAAGCGTGCCCAAAAGGGCACAAAAACCGCTCGTGTGTATTGACACTGCACGCATCTTTCGGTTAGCCTTCGCCCATCTGCCCTGAGTGAAGTACGACAGACGGGTTAGCTCCCTCAAGAGGTGAGGTAGACGCATGTACACCATCATTCGACGGACTTTCCTCGTTGTCGCGTGGCTGGCCCTGGCAACAGCGGCCTCGGCGCAGCAGCTCGGTACTGTGGCGGGCGTGGTCCGGGATCCTTCCGGCGCCGTGCTGCCAGGCGTGACGGTCGAAGTCGCCAGCCCCGCGCTGATCGAGAAGGTGCGCACGGCCGTGACGGGGGGATCCGGCCAATACCAGATCGTCAACCTGCCGCCGGGCACGTACACGGCGACGTTCACGTTGACGGGCTTCAACACCGCCCGGCACGAAGGCGTCGAAGTATCGGTCGGCGTGACGACGCAGACGAACGCCGAGATGAAGGTCGGCGCCGTCGCCGAAACCATCACCGTCACAGGCGAAGCGCCCGTCGTCGACATTCAGTCGGCCACGCAGACGCGCACGGTGACCGCACAGGCCTTCAAGGAACTGCCGTCCGGCGGATCCTGGATCCAGATGGCCGCGCTCACCCCGGCGGTCCGCGCGTCGAACACCGACGTGGGCGGCGTCCTCGGCGATCAGACCGGCGCCGCAGGTGTCGGCGCACGGTAATAACCCCGGCGACGGCGTGTCGCTGGTCGACGGCATGCGGATCGGCAACATGTACATCAGCTCCAACCTGACCAACATGAGCCTGTCGCCGCTGCTGTTCGACGAGGTCAACGTATCGGCCTCCGGCCAGATGGCGGAAACCGGCACGAACGGCGTGATCATGAACGCGATCCCACGATCGGGCGGCAACCGGTTCAGTGGCTCCTTCGTCGCGAACGGTTCGGGCCCGTCGCTGCAAGGCTCGAACCTGACGGACAACCTCAAGTCGCGGGGTGTGCAGACGGCCTCGTCGACACGCTGAAGACGCTCTACGACCTCAACGGCGCCATCGGCGGTCCGATCAAGAAGGACAAGTTGTGGTTCTACGCGACGTCGCGCTACTTCACGAACGAGTACTACATCGCGTCGCGCTACTACCCGACCGACGTCACCGCCGTCACCCGCACGAACGATCTCGGCAAGCAGGGATTTGCGGGTACCTACACGTACGACAACAACGGCCGGATCACATGGGCGCTCGTCCGAGAAACAGAAGATCTCGAGCTGGTACGCCTACCAGTACAAGGTCGATCCGCACTGGCTCCTCAACATCTTCAACGCGTCGCCCGAGGCGGCGCGCATCACGACCTGGCACACGCAGCTGTCCACGACGAAGTGGACGTACGCGGCGACCAACAAGGTGTTGTTCGAAGTCGGCGTGATGGCGGGCGCGAGCCCGGACACCATCGACCTGAATCATGACCTGGTCGGCCAGTGCCCGTCGCAGGGCGCGCTGGCGCCCGTCTGCATCTCGATTACCGAGCAGACCGCGGGCAACTTCTTCTATCGCGCGCCCACCGGGGCGAATAACGACGACCGCCTGCCGTCGCAATCGTTCACCGGCTCGATGAGCTACGTGACGGGTGCTCACACCGCGAAAGTCGGCTTCGACATGCAGCGCGGCCACTTCTGGCGCGGGGACAACAACGATTCCACCGGCGGCATCTGGTACACCACCACGGCGGGTGCGCCGGCATTCGTGACTATCCAGGCGCCGGTGTACGGCTGGCAGAACGAATCTCAACTACAACCTGGGCATCTACGCGCAGGATCGCTGGACGATGAACCGGCTGACGCTGGGCGGCGGCATCCGTCTGGACATGCAGAACGAGTCCACCGAGCCGTTCACGGCGGGACCGCACAAGTGGGCACCGAATCGCAACTCCAGCTTCGCGGCGGTCAAGAACGTGCCGAACTGGAAGGACATCGATCCGCGCGTCCCAGGCGGCCTATGATCTGTTCGGCAACGGCAAGACGGCCATCAAGGCCAGCGTCAGCCGCAGCGTCGAGCAGGACTCGATCCGCTACGCGCAGGCCAACAACCCGGCGTCCACGATCATCACGCAAACCAACCGTGTCTGGACCGACACGAACAGGAACTTCGTGCCCGACTGCAACCTGACGATCGGCGCCGTCGAACGGCGAGTGCGGCCCGTGGCTCATGCCGACCTTCGGCACGTCGGTGCCGGGCACGGTGCTACTCCCCGTCCATCATGGACGGATGGGGCGTGCGGCCCGTACAACTGGGAGTTCTCCACCAGCGTCCAGCAGCAGATCGCGCCGCGTATGTCCCTGAACTTCGGATACTTCCGCCGCATCGGCGGCAACTTCTACGTGATCGACAACGAGGCGCTCGGCCCGAACGACTTCACGCAGTTCTCGGTGAAGGTGCCCACGACCACCGGCAACGGCTTTGCGCTGCCGAACGCCGGGCAGACGATTGGCGGACTTTACGATCCGAACCTCATCGTCGCTCCGCAGAACGTCGTCAAGATGGCGTCTGATTTCGGGGAGCAGCTCCAGCACTGGAACGGCTTCGACATCGGCGTCGACGCGCGGCCGCGCAGCGGATTGCTCCTCCAGGGCGGTGTCGGCGTGGGCAAGTCGATGACCGATAACTGCGCCATCGTCGCGCGCCGTGCCCCGAGTCGCTGACGGCAAACTTCCCGGCCGGTATCCAGTTCCCGTCTCGAACCCGGGTGCCGAACGTGCTCACGTCGAGCGCCTTCTGCCACCAGGAAACGCCGTATCAGGCGGGCTACAAGGCCCTGTCGTCTTACCTGTCGCCCTGGTATGGAATCCGCGTGGCCGGCACGTTCAGAGCCTGCCCGGTCCGCAGGTGTCGGCGACGAACATCTACAACAACACGAACCGCACAACCACGACGGACCTGGCGCGGCCGTTCACGAACGGCCAGGCCAACGTGAACCTGATTCAGCCCGGCTCGTACTGGGGCGATCGGCTCAATCAGATCGACCTGCGGTTCACCAAGGTCCTCAACGTCGGAAGTCGGCAAGATTCGATCTGAACGTGGATTTCTACAACGCGTTCAACTCGGACGCCGTCCTCACCGAGATCGGCTACGTTCGGCCCCGTGTGGCGGCTGCCGACGAGCGTCATCCAGCCGCGATTCGTGAAGTTCGCGGTGCGCTACGATTTCTAGTTCGCGGGCTTGACGCGGGTATCGCCGTGGCGGTTGAGGACCACCCAGACCGCCACGGCCGGTTCTTTGCCGACCGTCCACAGGCGGTGAGGCATCTGCGCGTCGAACGAAATCGAGTCGCCGGGACCGAGCTCGAATTCCTCGAAGCTGATCTTGATGCCGAGCCGGCCGCTGATCAGATACGCGTACTCCTTGCCGCCGTGCCGAATCAGCGCGTCCTTTGGACAGGACTCCGCGCCGACGTTGTAGACCACGATCAGGAACTCGAGCTCCTTGTCGGGAACCGGCGTCAGGCGCTCCCATCTGACGCCGTCGGCCAGGTTGATCGTCTTGCGCTGGTCGGGCGTGATCACCGGGTTCTGGATGTCCACGAAGGACGATTCCTTCTCCGGCGCCTTCTCGCGGCCCTTCGCCCGCGACGGCGAGCCCTTGAAGAGATCGTCGACGACCAGCCCGAGCTCGTTCGCGATGGCGTAGAGCGTGCCAACCGACGGCATGACGCGGCTGCGCTCGATCTGTGACACGAGGCTCGGGGAAACGCCCACGTAGCGCGCGAGCCCTCGAACCGTCATGCCTTTCTGCTCGCGGGCGATACGAAGCCGCGAGCCCAGCGCGGGGGAGATCTTCTCGCGGCGCCCGTCGGCACTGACCCCCGTGTCCCGCTCGATCTTTTTCGATCCAGACATGGGCGCGATTATACAGAACGGTTGTAAGCGGCCCGTTGCGTCATGCGCGTGTGCATTGACACTTCACAAATCAGCGTGTCATGCTTCGAGGGATCTGCCGGCGTACATCCGAGCTGACCTTGTTGACCTTACCTTCATCCATTGCGCCGACCAACGGCGCGTCGAGAGAGACTGAATCATGTTGAAAGCCTCTGCCGGGCTGATCATGCCCACGACGATCACGGGTTCGCTGCCGCGTCCGAGCTGGTATACCGAGAACCTGCAGTTGAAATCGTTCCTGGACGCGATGGTGATCAGCCGCTTCCGCGAGCAGTATGTGGATGCGTTGTCGGTGTATCTGCGCGAGCAGGAAGTGGCGGGGCTGGACATCGTGACCGACGGCGATTGCCGGTTCGACCAGGACGTGGGCGGGCAGAGCTGGACGAGCTATCCGCCGCATCACATGAGCGGGTTCGACGCGACGCATCCGAAGCTGGCGAAGGTCGGCGCGGGCGGCATCGGGTTTCCGCGCGGCCACATCCTGCACGATTATCTCGAAGCGCGCGTGATGCCGCGGATTGTCGGGCCGCTCGGCCCCGGCGAGATGCAGTATGCGGAGATCTGGAAAGCGGCGCAGCGCCTGACGGCCAAGCCGGTGAAGTTCGGGACGGTGACGCCGGAGCTGGTCGCGTTTGCGGTGCAGGACGAGCATTACAAGGACCTGCCGTCGCGGATCATGGCGATGAGCGACGCGTTCAACCAGGAGCTGCACGACCTGGCGGATGCGGGCTGCCCGATCATTCAGATGGAAGAGCCGCAGATCCACCTGCTGGCGGCGCGCGGCTACAAGGACCCGGTGATCAACCCCGAGTTCATGCTGAAGGTCTTCAACAACACGGTGAAGGGGCTGCGCGCGAAGACCGAGGTGTGGTGCCACACGTGCTGGGGCAACCCGAGCCAGCAGCGCATGTTCGCGCAGGTGCAGTCGTACAAGCCGGCGCTCGAGCTGCTGAACCAGGTGGACGCCGACGTGATCACGTTCGAGATGGCGAGCAGCCAGTGCGCGGATCTCGAGGACGTCGGCAAGCACATCACGCACATGAAGGTGGGGATTGGGGCGATCGACCATCACACGCTGCAGGTGGAATCGCCCGACGAGGTGGCGGCGCTGGTGAAGCGGGCGCTGCAGGTGATCCCGAAGGAGCGGCTGATTCTGTCGTCGGACTGCGGGATGGGCCGGGAAGGCATGTCGCGGCGGCATGCGTTCTACAAGATGGTGGCGCTGGTGCAGGGCGTGAACAAGGTGAAGCAGGAACTGGGCCTGCCGATGACGCCGAGCCCGGCCGCCGATCCGAAGTTCTCGCTGATCAGAACCGCGTAGAGGGTAGAGGGTAGAGGGTAGAGGTCGGGGGGCTGGACGGACTGCTGACTGCTGACTGCCGACTGGAGACTGAGCGCACATGATTCACGCGGCGATGGTGGGGTTGGGGTGGTGGGGCAAGACGCTGGTCGAGTCGGTCCAGGGGACCAGCGAGGCGATCCAGTTCGTGGCGGGCGCATCCCGCACACAAGCGGACGACCACCGGGCGTTTGCCGCGACGCATGGGCTGACGCTGCACGCCTCCTATGAGCAGGTGCTGGCGGATCCGCGCGTCGAGGCGGTGGTGCTGGCGACGCCGCATTCGCTGCACAGCCCGCAGGTGATCGCGGCGGCGCGCGCCGGCAAGCATGTGTTCTGCGAGAAACCGTTCGCGCTGACGAAAGCCGATGCGGCCGCGGCGGTGGCGGCGACGCAGGCGGCCGGCGTGACGCTGGGGCTCGGCTACAACCGCCGGTTTCATCCCGAGATGACGACGCTGCGCGAGCAGGTGCGCAGCGGCGCGCTGGGGACGATTCTCCACGTCGAAGCGACCATGACGTTTCCCAACGGCTTGTTTCTCAAGCCCGACGCGTGGCGCGCGGCGAAGGACGAGACGCCGTGCGGCGCGCTGACGCCCATGGGGGTGCACGCCATCGACGGGATGATCGACCTGTGCGGGCCGATTCGCCAGGTGTACTGCCAGAGCTTCCGGCGCGTGGTGCCGGTGGACAGCGACGACACGACGTCGATGCTGTTCCGGATGCAGGACGGGATGTCGGGGTACCTGGGCACGATGACGGCGACGGGCCCGGGGTTCAGCTTCCAGGTGTTCGGGTCGACGGGGTCGGTGCGGCTGGAAGGGATGACGCACGTGGCGGGGGCCTCCTCGGAGGAACGCCGGACCCGGTTGTTCGGGACGTGCAAGTTTCAACCGATCAAGGGCGAGGCGGTGGTCTGGGAAGCGGCCCGGCTCGACGTCACGCGCGCGTGTCTCGAGGCCTTCGCGGACGCCGCCAGCGGCGGCGCGCCCTTCCCCATTCCCCTCGACCAGATGATTCACGGCGCGGCCGTGACCGAGGCGGTCGTCCGCTCGGCCGCATCGGGCGGGGTGGAACACATAACGTAGTCGGCAGTCCGCAGTCAACAGTTCGCAGTCGTAGTGCAGGCCTTCAGGCCTGCCGTGAAGGATGAAACGAAGCCTCGATCGCATCCTGACGACACACGTGGGCAGCATCGTGCGGCCGCCCGCGCTGCGCGACCTGTCGGCGGCTGTGGCTTCTTCGAGCGACGCCGCGAGCCGCGAACGGTACGAAGCGGGGCTCGAGCGGCTGGTCGCCGACGTGGTCGCCTCTCAGGCAGCCGCCGGCCTCGACATCGTCAACGACGGCGAGTTCGGGAAATCGAGCTGGTCGAACTACGTGCTCGCGCGGCTGACAGGATTCGAGCCGCGTCCCGATCGCCTGGCACCCGCCACATGGCTCGGCCGCGACCGCGTTCGATTCGCCGAGTTCATGGCGGCTGAATTTCCGCGCGGCCTGCAGGGGGTGCCCGCTGACGCCTGCGTCGGACCGATCGTATACAAGGATCCTGACAGCATCCGTCGCGACGCCGCGAATCTGAAGGCCGCCCTGGCCACAGTCAAAGTCGAGGAAGGCTTCCTCACGACGGTGGCGCCCGCGAGCGTCGGCTACGACACTTTCCAGGAGTACTACACCAGTGAACGGGATTACGTCTTCGCGATCGCGAACGCCCTGCGAGAAGAGTACCTGGCTGTGTACAACGCCGGCCTCGTCCTGCAGGTGGACGATGCCGTACTGGCCAACATGTACGACGAGCTCGTGCAGCAGAGCCCGGCGCACTACCGCCGTTGGGCGGAGCTGAGGGTGGAAGCGCTGAATCACGCGCTGGCCGGCATACCGGAAGACCGCATCCGCTATCACGTCTGCTTCGGCAGCTGGCACGTCCCGCACGTCGCGGACGCGCCGCTCGAAGCCATCGTGGACCTCGTCCTCCGGGTCAACGCGGGCGCGTACCTGATCGAAGCCGCTAATGTCCGGCATGAACACGAGTGGCGCGTGTGGGAGAAGGTCAAGCTGCCCGCGGACAAGATTCTCATGCCCGGCGTGGTGACTCATCACACGACGACCGTCGAGCACCCCCGGCTGGTCGCCGATCGCATCGTCCGCTTCGCGGAACTGGTCGGACGGGAGAACGTCGTCGCCTCGACGGATTGCGGTTTCGCCCAGATCGAAACCCTCGCACGGGTGCATCCGCAGGTGATGTGGGCGAAGTTCGAGAGCCTCGCCGAGGGCGCGCGGCTCGCGTCGACGGAGCTCTGGGGCCGATAAAAGCGCTGCACCATGTGTGCAGAGTGTGTATTGACGATGCACGCCGGATGACTGTAGTGTGACGCCTGCGCCACATGCATTACGCCCTGTACAGCCGGGACATCAAGGTCGTGCCCGCTTATTCCGGGAACAGTCGCCAGTTCGCCCGCTGCTCCCTAGTCGATCGGTCCGTCGGCTCCGTCCATATGGGCCTTGGCCTGTGTGAGTTGCGGACCGGGGGCTACGTCGACGTTCACGTCCATTCCTTCGAGGAAAGCTTCTACGTACTCGAGGGCGCGCCGACACTTATCATCGATGCGCGCGCGTACCAGCTGGGCCCCGGCGCCTGCGGGCTGGTGCCGCTCGGCACGCCGCACGCCTGGGTGGCGCCGGCTCATGGAACGGCGCGCTGGATCGACATGCTGGCGCCGCAGCCGCGCGCGGGAACTGCGCCGGCCGACACGTTTTTCCTCGGCCCCGTCGCCACCTACGAACGCCACGACTTCGACATTCGCGATCCGAGATCGCGCCACCTGTTTCTCGTCACGGACGGCGACATCGAGCTGGACCGCCTGAAGGCCGGCGCCGCGGTCGATGCCCCCACCGTGTCCGCAAGCATGAACACCGCGCTGCTGGCATACAGCGGGATCGCTCTCAAGATGATGGTTGACCAGCGCCTGGGCGCCGAGCTGTCGACGATGTTCATGGTGGAGTACCAGCCGGGCGGTGTGGCGCACCCGCACGATCACCCGCTGGAGGAGTCGTACTTCATCCTCGAAGGCGAGATTGAAGCGGTCGCGGACGACCGTCAGTATCTGCTGCGTCCGGGAGACGTGTTCTGGACGGGCGTCGGCTGCATTCACGGTTTCCGCAACACCAGCCGCAAGCCCGTGCGCTGGCTCGAGACGCAGTCTCCGCAGCTTCCGTCCCGTTATGGCTACCGGTTCAACCGGGACTGGCAGTATCTGGCCGACAAACTCGCGACGTCCCGAGCCGAAGACCTGAACACCGCCGACGCCGCGCGCTGACCGCGGGCCCGCGCCCAAGTCACGGCAGGCCTGAAGGCCTGCACTACATTGGTTACCCGGCGACGCGGATCCGGCTGCCGTTGGTCCTCAGCCACTGTTCGAACGTCTGCAGCGACGGGTTGAGCTCCCGCGCGACCTCGACGCTGCGCGCGAATCGAAAGACCTCCTCGAAATCCCGCTTGAACTGGAACATGCTGCCCAGCTCGTGCGCGCCGCGAAAGTCTTGGAGCCGGTACGCCTCGGGCGTCACATCGACGAACGTGACGCGTTCGCCGATCGCCTGCGACAACCCGGCGGCGAGCTCGACGCCGGTGAGATGCTCGCCGGCAATCCCGATCATCCGGCCGATGTATTCGGGTCCGCCCCGCAGGATGCCGTAGACGCAGCGCCCGATGTCGTCGAGCGCAATGCTCGGAAGGCGCTTGTCTCCGATCGGCATGGTGAGCGTGATCGCGCCGTCGGGCCCCCGGTGGGGAGCCATGCCCGGGAAGTTGATGAAATTGTCCCAGTAGAAAGACGTCAGGAGCAACGTGGCGGGCACGTTGCGCCGGCTGAACTCCGCGTTGGCTTCGCCCTTCGCGTCGAAGTGGGGGACCTTGTAGCGGCCGAGCAGGGTCGGCATCCGATCGCTCGTGAGCGGCACCCACGCTCTCGTGTCCTCGAGCGTCGACCAGATCACGTGTTCGTTGCCGGCGCACGCCACGGCGTTCGCCATGGCGGCCGCCTGCGCCAGTTCGCGTTCGGGTGAGCCGTGTTCCCAGAAGTTCGTGACGCAGAACACGGCGTGGGCGCCGTCGAACGCGCGCTTCAGCGTCTCGGGACGGTCGAGATCGGCAGCCACGATCTCGGCGCCGAGGGCCGCCAGTTCCCGCGCCGCGGCTGATTCGGGCCGCCGCGTCACCGCCCTGACCGAAAACGCGCCTGGCGGGTCGGCCAGGATAGCGCGCGCCAGCCCGCCGCCCTGTCCGCCGGTCGCGCCGACGATTGCGACGATCTTGTGATCCTTCACGGCTCTCCGACCGATTCGGCCTCGCGATTATAGGACCAGCGCCGCGTGCTTTCAGCGTGCCAGAAATCGCCGGCCGCCGGGCGTTCGTTCAGCGGGACAAAACAGGCAGAATTGCCACCGTATTCGGATTCTTGGATGGTCACGAGCGGTTCGCGCTGACTCGGCGTCGAACTATGTTGACACAGCTGGGAGCCCGGCTTATTGTGGCGCCGCGATACACAGTGTCTGTTCGCGCTACATACCAGGGTTTTGGGGGATATCACATGCGAGTGCTGGCTAAAGCGGCGGTGTTTGCGATGCTGGCGTGCCTGGGGCTACCGGCCTTCAGTTCGGCGCAGGGGCTCGGCACGATCGCCGGCGTCGTCAGGGATTCGTCGGGCCTCGCGTTGCCCGGCGTGTCGGTTGAAGTCGCCAGCCCGGCACTGATCGAAAAAACCCGAACGGCGGTGACGGACGGATCCGGGCAGTACTCGATCGTCAGCCTGCCGGTCGGCACCTATTCCGTGACGTTCACGCTGACCGGCTTCAACGCGAGCAAGCGCGAAGGCGTGGACCTGCTGGCGAATTTCACGGCACCGGTGAACGGGGAGCTCAAGGTCGGCTCGATTTCCGAGACTGTCACCGTGACGGCGCAGTCGCCGCTGATCGACGTGCAGAGCGCGGCGCAGACCCGGGCGGTGACCCCCGAACTCATCAAGTCGGTGCCCATCGGCGGCACGATGTACCAGCTGGCGGCGATGATGCCGGGCGTGAGCATCGTCGGCGGCGCGGCCGTCGTCGACGTCGGCGGCGCATCAGGTTCGCCGGTGCAGGCGCAGCTCAGTTCCCACGGCAGCGCGACGGGCGACGAAGTGCAGCTGCTCGACGGCCTGCGGATCGGCAACATGATGGGCGGCAGCCGGACGAACGTGTCGCTGGCGCCGCTGATCTACGAGCAGGTGGACGTCCAGATCTCCGGGCAGGGCGGCGACTCCACCACCATCGGTGTGACGAGCAACGCGGTTCCCCGCTCGGGGGGCAACACGTTCGCGGGCACGTTCCTCGCCAACGGGTCCAACAGCAACCTCCAGAGCGACAACCTGACGGATCGCCTCAAGGCGACCGGCCTGACCGCGACGTCGAGCCTCAAGAACATGTTCGATATCAACGCCGCCATCGGGGGGCCGATCGCGAAAGACCGGCTCTGGTTCTTCTCGACCGGCCGCTATCAGACCAACACGAGCTACATCGCGGGCCTGTATTTCCCGGTCGATCCGAAGGCCTTCATCCGCGTCGACGACAAGTCGCAGCAGGGCTTCGACAACCAGTACGTCTGGGACATCACGTCGCGGTTCACGGCCGCGGTCACGTCGAAGATGCGCGTGAACGCCTTCTTCGACATCCAGCGCAAGTGGTGGCCGCACTGGACCATTACGGCGGCCACGTCGCCGGAATCCGTGGGAGTGGTGGACTGGCCGCCGCGCCTGTATCAGGGAAGCGTCACCTACGTCGCGACTAACAGGGTCCTTTTCGAGGCCGGCTACAACTACGGCGCCAGCCCGGACACCATCTTCCCCAGAGCAGGCGAGATCACCGGTGGGCAGGGTGTTTACCGTGTCGTCGAGACGGGCGGTACCTACCAGGGCCAGCCGGTGGCGCCGATCACCTACGGTCCCTTCGGCCTGAGCATCTACGACGTCCCGCAGCACCAGAATTCAGTGCGGGCGTCCATGTCCTACGTGACCGGCAGCCACCAGCTCAAGGTCGGCACTGATTTCCAGACCGGTGTGCGCGGCCGGGTGAACACGAACTTCGCGGACGACATCCAGCTTCGCACCACGGGATTCGTGCTCAACCAGGTGACGATCTACGCGCCGTCCGGCGCGTACCAGACGAACCTGGACCTGAACGGCGGCGTGTACGTCCAGGATCGGTGGACGCGCAATCGCATGACGCTCAGCGGCGCGGTGCGGTACGACGTGCAGAAAGAATCGTACGACGCGTACACGGCGGGCCCGACGAAGTTCCTGCCCAACCGGAACCAGTCGTTTCCAGGGGCGAAGGTGGTCAACTGGAAGGAAATCAACCCGCGCGGGGGCGTCTCGTACGATCTCTTCGGCGACGGCAAGACCGCGATCAAGGCGAGTGTCGCGCGAGGCGTCGCGCAGGAATCGCTCGCGACGGCCGACGCGCTGAACCCGGCGGTCAGTCTCATCACCACGACGGCCCGCACGGTGAACGATCTCAACAACAACCACGTGCCGGACTGCGTGCTGACGAACCCGCTGCTCAACGGCGAGTGCGGTCCGTGGCTGACGAGCACGTTCGGCAGCGTCGTGCCCGGAACCCAGAACGACCCGGCGACGCTCAGCGGCCTCGGCGTGCGGCCATGGAACTGGGAGTTTTCGACGGGCGTGCAGCAGCAGGTGATGCCGCGCGTTTCGGTCGGGTTCGCCTACTTCCGGCGCATTTTCGGCGGCTTCCTGGTCACCGATAACATCGCCAACAAAGCCTCCGACTTCACGCAGTTCAACGTCGTCGCGCCGAACGACAGCCGCTTCCCGAATCCGGGCGGAACGTTCACGGTGTACGACATCAGCCCGGCGCTCGTCGCGGCGACGCAGAACGTCAACACCTTCGCGTCGAACTACGGCAACCAGTACCGCCACTGGAACGGGTTCGACGTCACGACGGATCTCCGGCTCCCGCGCGGCACGACGTTCAGCGGCGGCGTCACCGCCGGCCGCACGATGAACGACAACTGCGACATCGTCAAGCAGCTGCCCGAAGTGCAGACATCGGCCGCGGCCGCGGTCGGGCCGACGGTGGCTGGCGCGGCCTTTCCGCTGGAGTTCTGTCACACCGACAGCGGTATGCAGCCCCAGTACAAGATGTTCGGCTCGTACATGCTGCCGTATGCGGTGCGCGTCAGCGGCAACTTCCAGAGCCTGCCGGGACCTGGCGTGCAGGCGGGCGTCCTGTACACGGGCACGCAGATGGCGCCGGCCCTCGGCCGCCCGTTCAGCGCGGGCCCCAACGGGCAGAAGACCGTCAACATCTACGACCCCAATACGATGTTCTCGGATCGCCTGAACCAGCTCGACGTCCGGTTCAGCAAGATCTTCCACATCGGCACCGGCACGTTCGACGCCAACTTCGACATCTACAACTCGTTCAACTCCGATGCGCAGCTGGCCCTGACCACGGGCTATTCCGGCGTGAACGGCGGCACGTGGTTGCGGCCCACGTCGGTCATCCAGGGCCGGATCATCAAGTTCGGCTTCAGGTGGGACTTCTAGACGGGTTTCACTTCGGGTCGCGCCGTCGCGCCGGCTGTCAGTCCTTGGTCCTTGATTCTTAGTCCGCAGTCCGTCCCCGGTCCCGGCGTCCGCGGTCCTGCACCTTGGCGCCGCCAACGATGGACAAAAGGCCCGAGGACGAAGGACGGACCTGGAACTAAGGCCCAAGAACCAAGGACGAGCCCTTCGCCGGAAAGAAGCTGCTTTAGCCGTACAATCGGGCACGCTGGCCGCCATCCGGCCGGCAGGTAGCATGGTGATGCGTGTTCCCGTCCTCACGTTGGTTGCCGCACTGCTCGCCGCTCCCGCCGCGGCGCAGCCGGACGCGATTGTGCCCTTCAAGGTTCAGGTGCCGAACGCGGTCCTGGACGATCTCAAGCAGCGCCTGACCCAGACCCGCTTTCCCGACGAGCTATCCGACGCGGGCTGGACCTACGGCACCGACCTCGCGTATCTCCGGCAGCTGACCGCCTACTGGCGCGATCGCTACGACTGGCGGGCTCAGGAACGCCGGCTCAACGAGCTGCCGCAGTTCAAGACGCGGATTGACGGCCTCGACATCCACTTCGTGCACTGGCGATCGCGTGTGCCAAACGCGATGCCCATTGTCGTGATCCACGGCTGGCCGGGATCGTTTCTCGAGTTCGTGAAGATCAGCGATCTGCTGGTGAATCCCGCCGGCCACGGCGGACGCGATGCCGACGCATTTCACGTGGTGGCCGTGTCGCTTCCAGGCTACGGGTTCACGGACAAGCCGCGCGAGCCGGGCTTTTCGCCTGAGCGCATGGGCGCTGTCGTCGCCACGCTGATGAAGCGCCTGGGCTATGAGCGCTACGGTGTGCAGGGCGGCGACTGGGGATCGGTGGTTGGCAGGATGGCGGCGCTCAACGACGCGCCGCACGTGGCCGGTCTGCACCTGAACTTCTGCACCGCCGGCGCGCCACCGGGAACTGCCGGTGCGAACGACGAGATACCCCCGGCACAACTCGCCCGCGTTCGCGAGCGTCAGACCGCCATGCAGAACGAGCTCGCGTATTTTCAGGTGCAGTCCACCAAGCCGCAGACGCTCGGCTATGGCCTGAACGATTCGCCGGTCGGCCTCGCCGCGTGGATCGTGGAGAAGTTTCGCGCGTGGTGCGACTGCGGCGGCGACGTCGAACGGAAGTTCACGAAGGACGAGCTCCTGAACAACGTCATGCTCTACTGGGTGACGCAGACGATCACGTCGTCCACGCGGATCTACTTCGAGAACCGCGTGGCCCCGAACGCGCCACGAAAGGTCGAAGTCCCCGTCGCCTGCGCGATCTTCCCGAAGGACATCCTGGTGTCGACCGAGCGCTGGATGTCGGCGCAGCACAACCTGGTCCGCTGGACCGAGATGCCGCGCGGCGGGCACTTCGCGGCGATGGAGGAGCCGGAGCTGCTGGCGGAGGACGTTCGAGCATTTTTCCGGCCGCTCAGGGCATTTTAGTCAGCGAGGAACCGTGGTGCATTCACCATCGCATGCGGCATCGAAGGTAGCGGTCGCCCTGGTCGCGGCGGTCGCCGTCAACCTGTCGGGGCAGGCGCCGGCCCCCTCGGGCGCGAACATCAGTTTCAATCGCGACGTCCGTCCGATCATGTCTGGTACCTGCTTCCGGTGCCACGGCCCCGACGAAAGCTCGCGGCGCGCCGGCATGCGGCTGGACCTGCGCGACGAGGCGCTCAAGCGCCGCGGTAACGGGACGCCGATCGTCCCAGGACAACCTGACGAGAGCCTCATCGTCAGGCGCATCTTCTCCGACGATCCCGCGCGGGTGATGCCGCCGGCGGCGATTCACAAGGAGCTCACCGACGCGCAGAAACAGGTCATCCGCCGGTGGATCGAGCAGGGCGCGGTGTACGAAGGGCAGTGGTCGTACCAGCCGGTCGTCCGGCCGGCCGTTCCGGCTGCCGCCGCGCGCAATCCGATCGACGCATTCGTGCAGGTCCGGCTCGACGCGGAAGGCGTGAAGAAATCGCCCGAGGCCGATCGCCGCACGCTGCTGCGCCGCGTGACGCTGGATCTCACGGGGCTCGCGCCAACGGCGTTGGAGACGGACGCATTCCTCGCCGATCGATCGCCCGACGCGTACGAAAAGGTCGTGAGCCGCCTGATGGCGTCTCCCCGCTACGCGGAGAAGCAGGCCATCGAATGGCTGGACGCCGTGCGTTACGCGGATACAGCCGGATTTCACGGAGACAACCCGTATCCGGTCTGGCCGTACCGCGACTGGGTGCTGAAGGCGATCCGGGACAACAAGCCGTTCGACGCATTCACACGCGAGCAGCTCGCGGGCGATCTCCTGCCGGGCGCGACGGTGGATCAGCGGATCGCCTCCGCCTACAACCGCCTGAACCGCGTGTCGGGCGAGGGCGGCCTGCAGGAGAAGGAATACCTGGCGAAATACGGCGCCGATCGCGTGCGCACGGTGAGCACGGTCTGGATGGGCAGCACGCTCGGTTGCGCCGAATGCCACGATCACAAGTTCGATCCGTTCAAGGCGAAGGACTTCTACGCGATGAAAGCCTTTTTCGCCGACATCAACGAGCCCGGTATGGCTCGCGACGGCAACGGCCGCAACGGTCCTGAAGCGTGGGGCGTAAAGCTGGCGATGCCGACGCCCGACGAGAAGCGCCGGCTCGAGGACCTCGATAGCCGGATCGCTGAGGCGCGAAAGGCGTTGGCGGACCGGACGGCGGCGCTCGCGGAGCAGCGCGAGCAGTGGGCGCGCGCCACGCTCGATCGCTTTGAACGGGGCGAGTTGAAGTGGCGGTTCCAGCGCCCGGTGTCGATGTCGGCGCAGGCCGCGACGATGACGCGTTCGCGACGATCTCGGCGTGCGCGTCGGCAGCCTGCTGCGGTTCAAGGAAAAGCCGGTCACGAACCTCATCGTCGTGAGCGGCGCCAACCCCGACACCGAGACGTACACGATCACGCTCAAACCCGGCGCGGGCACGTGGCGGTCGCTCGGCATCGAAGTGGCGCGCGACGACACGCTGCCGGGCGCATTCGTGGCGCGCGGCGGTATCGGCGCCGAGCTGAGCGAGATCGAAGCCGACGTGGACGGGCGCCGGCTGTCCTTTGCGATTGCGGCATCCGCGGGCGCGTTCGGCAACGTCGAGATGTCGCCGGCGAACGCCATCGACGGGGATCTCAAGACGGCGTGGAGCTTCGGCGATTTCGGCACCTCTTCGTCGAATCCGTTTGCCGCGTTTCAGCTCGCACAACCGCTGACCACGTCGGCCAATACCACCATCGTGATCCGGATCCGCCAGGTCTCGCCGGTGCGGCGGGCCACGCTCGGACGATTCCGCCTCGCGTTGTCTGCCGGTCCTGCCTGGGGCGACGATGCGATCGCGGGCGGCACGGTGGAGGACAACGCGGTCGACGAGGCGCAGGAATACCGCGGGCTTCCCGCGCGCCTCGTGCAGGCGCTGTCGGCGGCCCCAGGCGCGACCGCAGGCCCGGCCGCGCCTTCCGAGGGGACCGGCGGCGGCGGGCGTGGCCGGGGTGCGGCGCCTGACGCACAGACGGTGGCGCAGGCCTATTTCCAGCTCAGTTCGCCGGATCTCGCGCCGCTCGTCAGCGCGCAAGCCAGGCTCGAGGCCGCGAAGGCCGCCATCGAGATGCGATGTGACGCGCGTCATGGTGAGCGAGGCGATGCCGGCGCCCCGCGAAACCCGCATCCTGCCGCGCGGCAACTGGATGGACGACTCCGGCGCCGTCGTCGAACCGGCGATTCCCGGGTTCATGGGCGAGTTGAACACGGGCGGTCGCCGCGCGACTCGTCTCGACCTGGCCAACTGGCTGGTGTCCGCGCAAAACCCGCTGACGGCCCGGGCATACGTCAATCGGATCTGGCACCAGTTCTTCGGCACGGGCCTGTCGAACACCCTCGCCGATCTCGGCTCGCAGGGCGAGTGGCCGTCCCACCTCGCGCTCCTCGACTGGCTCGCCGCCGAGTTCATGGCCCCGCAGTACGACGCCACCGGCACGCACGCGTGGGACATGAAGCACGTCGTGCGGACGATCGTGACGAGCGACACTTACAAGCGGTCGTCGGCTCCACGGCCTGATCTCGACGCGCGCGACCCCGCCAACCGGCTGCTGGCCCGGCAGGTGCCGTTACGCGTCGACGCAGAAGTCGTGCACGATGTCGCGCTGCAGGTATCCGGGCTCCTCGCCGAGCGGTTCGGCGGCCCGTCGGTCAGACCGTACCAGCCGGACGGGTATCTCGCGGCGCTGAATTACCCGCGCCGCTCCTACTCCGCGGACCGCGGCGACGATCTGTACCGGCGCGCGCTCTATATCCACTGGCAGCGGACGTTTCTCCACCCGTCGCTCGCCGTGTTCGATGCGCCATCGCGTGAGGAGTGCGTACTCGAGCGCGTCGTGTCGGACACGCCGCTCCAGGCGCTCGACCTGTTGAACGATCCGATTTACGTGGAAGCGGCGCGTGTGTTCGCGGAAGGGGCGCTGAAGCAGGGAGGACCCACTCTTTCGCGTCAGCTCAACTGGATCTATTCGCGCGCGCTTGGCCGGACACCGGATCCCGAGGAACTGCGGACGTTGTCGAAGCTGCACGCGGGCAGTCTGGCTCGTTTTCAGAAAGATCCCGGGCGAAGCGGGCAAGTTGATTCGGACCGGCGAGTACCCCGTCGCCGCGAACATCAGCCCTGTGTCGCTGGCGGCGATGACGACGGTGACGCGAGTGGTCCTGAATCTCCACGAGCTGATTACGAGGAATTAGCGGCTGCGTAGTGGCCGGCCTTCAGCCGGCCGGCAACCGTCCGGCGCTGAACGCGGACGCTACGAGTGAATGACATCCATGAATCACACAGATATCTGCCGACGGACGTTTCTGGGACGGGGAATGGCGGGATTCGGCGCGCTGGCGCTGCGCTCGCTCTTCGCGCCGGCGCTGACGGCGGCGGGCCAGGCGGGGTCGACTGTGTCGCGCGGCATCGTCAACCCGCTGCATCACGCCGCGAAGGCCAAGCGCGTCATCTTCCTGTATCAGGCCGGCGGACCGTCGCACCTCGAGACGTTCGACTACAAGCCGAAGCTGGCCTCCATGAACGGCGAACCGATGCCGGAGTCGTTCACGAAAGGGCAGCAACTGGCGCAGCTGCAGCGCCAGAAGCTGATGTGCTTCGCGCCGCAGTACCAGTTCAGGCGGTACGGCAAGTCAGGCCAGGAGATGACCGAGATCTTCCCGCATATGGGCGGCGTGGCCGACGACCTGTGCATCATCCGTTCGATGTACGGCGAGCAGATCAACCACGACCCGGCGCATCAGATCATGAACAACGGTTCGATCCTGACAGGCCGCCCGAGCTTCGGATCGTGGCTGCTCTACGGCCTGGGATCGGAAGCGGAGAACCTGCCCGGCTTCGTCGTCATGGTTTCGACCGGCCGCGGCGGCAGCATGCAGCCGATTGCGGCGCGCCAGTGGGCGGCCGGCATCCTGCCCAGCAAATTCCAGGGCGTGAAGATCAGCTCATTCGGCGATCCCGTGTCGTACATCGACAACCCGCAGGGCATCAGCGCCGCACAGCAGGGCGAGTCCATCGACGCGATCAAGACGCTCGAATCAGCTGCGATTCGACAAGGCGCCGGACCCGGAAATCCTGACGCGCATCTCGCAGTACGAGATGGCGTTCAAGATGCAGACGAGCGTGCCGGACCTCGTCGACTTCACGAACGAGCCGGCGAGCGTGCTCGACACCTACGGCGCCAAGCCGGGCGACGGATCGTACGCCTCCAACTGCCTGCTCGCGCGCCGTCTCGCCGAACGCGGCGTCCGGTTCATCCAGCTCTACCACCGCGACTGGGATCACCACTCCGGCGTGAAGACGGGCATGGCCTACAAGGCCGAGGAAGTGGACAAGCCGACGGCGGCGCTCATCACTGACCTGAAACAGCGGGGCATGCTCGACGACACGCTGGTGATCTTCGGCGGCGAGTTCGGGCGCACGCCGATGTCGCAGACGGGCGACGGCCGCGACCATCACATCAAGGCGTTCTCATACGCGGTGGCCGGCGGCGGCGTCAAGGCCGGCCTGACCTACGGGGCGACTGACGAACTCGGCTATGCGGCCACGGAAAATCCCGTGAGCGTCCACGATTTCCACGCGACGATGCTCCACCAGCTGGGCATCGATCACAAGCGGCTCGCCGTGCAGTTTCAGGGTTTGGACGTGCGGTTGACGGGCGTGACCGGCGACGTCGTCAAGGATATCCTCGCCTGATAACGAAAAAGGGCCTGCCCCCTTTTACGGGAGCAGGCCCAAGCCCGGCAGGCCTGAAGAAGGCCTGCACTACCTCCGACTTCGAACTTCTAGAACGCCCATTCCGCGTTCAGACGGAACACCCGCGGATTCATGTACGTCGTCGGCTGCAGCCAGCCAGTAGACGTCGGCGAGTAGGTGTAGTTGTAGACGAGCGTCACGTTGTTGTTCATGGCGTTGTAGATGTCCAGGCCGGCCGTCACACGCTGACTGCCGAAGTGGAGGATCTTCTTGAACGACAGGTCGAGCGAGCGGACGCGGTCGCCGTACACGTTGCCCGGTGGGATCAGATTGACCGTAATCGCTCCGGTCGTCGTCAGCGGACGGCCGATCTGGGCCGCCGCGTTTGCGATGTCCGCCGGCGTCAGCGTGTAGTTGGCCGCCACCGCGCCAGCGAGCTGATCCGTGCCGTTGTTGGCTGCCGGTTTGTCCGAAAACACCCCGCTGATGATCACGTCGACGCGCGGGATGATGTAGGTCGAGAGACCGCGAAACGCCGTCTGGAACGGAGACTCCTGGTGGCAGTAGGGGTTCACGAGGGTGCTCACGCCGAACAGCGTGTTCTCCGGAACCGCCGCCCGGATTGCGCACCAGTCGTTGACGACCTTGCCTGTGCTGGTGCCGCCCGAGAACGTGAAGTTCTTCGCCGAGCGCACGTTGAACGTCACGTCCACGCCGTCGAACGTGCGCGTGTCGTCGCCCACGTCCTTGGTCGACTTGAACAGGTTGTTCGGCACCCGGCTGAACGCCGCCGGCGTCCGATCGTACAACGGGCCAACCTGGTAGCCGCCGCCACCGGGCAGACGCGGATCGAGCGGAGCCGTGATGTAGAACGCGCTGAGGTCGCCCGACGAGATCGAGAGGTTGTCGGTGACCGTGCCGCCGGTCGTGAATTGGGTGAACGTCCGGCGGTAGTAGCCGACCTCCACCGACGCGCGCGGGAAGAGCTGCTGCTGGATCGAGACGCCGTACGACCAGTCCGACGGACGGACGCCCCAGCCGGACAGCAGGCCCGGGTCGAAGTTCGTCCCGACGGTGTTCGTCTTGCCGAAGTCGAGGTTGTCGATCTGGCCGCATTCGCCGTTGGCCAGCGGGTTGCTCAGCGTGCAGTCCGGCACGAAGTTGCGATTGGCATCGGACCAGTTCCGCGTCGTCGACGGGGCGAAGATGCCGCCGAACGTCGTGTTGCCGTTCGGGATCCGCAGCGCCGGGTTCGCGCCGTAGGCCAGGTTGCTGACGCTGGCGCCCTGGAGGTACTTCCCGGCGTTGGCCTTCAGCGCCGTCTTGCCGTTGCCGAACAGGTCGAAGGTTGCGCCGAGGCGCGGAGTGATGTCGCTGTAGCCCGTCACGCCTGTGGCGCGCGGGAAACTGGCGCCGGGGAAGAACGGGCTCGCCGGCTCCGTGACCTCCGGGAACCAGCTCCACGGATGATCGTACCGGAGCGCGCCCTGCAGCGTCAGCCGCTTGAGCGTCCACTGGTCCTGCGCGTAGAACGATGCGGCCGCCGCGCGCGCGTTCACCTGGTAGCCGTTGATGTACTCGTTCAGCGAGAACGGCGCGCCGCCGATGAACGTGTACTGCAGGGCCTGGCTGTTGACGAACATCCCTCGATCGTCCTTCCACCAGTAGCCCTGGTATCCGAACTTCATGCTGTGCGACCCGGTCACGTAGGAGGCCGATCCCTGCCAGTTCACGGCGTTCGTGAGGTTTTGATACCAGTTCTGCGACCGGTACGTCATGTTGCCGGTGACCGCCGGCGTCGTCGCCGTGGCCGGCACGAAGACCTGGCCGATGTTGAACACGCGCACGAGGTCGTGCGTGGGATTGGGATCGCGTTCCTTGCCGGCCCACTGGTAGTAGCTCGTGCCCAGCCCTGCTTCGAGCAGCAGCTTGTTGGTCATCGGCGAGGTCCAGCGCACCTGCTGGACGCGCTGCGGGTTGAAATCGCCGAGGCCGTCCGCTTCGGGCGACGTGGTCGGCGACGGCGAGCCGCTGAACGAGGTCGCGCCCGTGCACTTGCGGCAGATGGGCTGTTCGTCCCACACGAACGAGAACTTGTTCTTCTGGTTCGCCTGCCAGGTGATGCGAGGCGTGTAGTTCTCCCACGTGCGATCCGAGTACGCCGGGCTGTTGTAATCGCCGACCCATGTCCACGCGTTCGGGTTGCCCGCGTTCTGGTTGGCGAACAGGTTCAGCGTGTTCTGACGCGATCCCTGTTCGCGGACGCTCATGTAGTACCAGAGCTTGTCCTTGACGATGGGCCCTCCGACGGCGGCGTTGAAGTCGTAGACGTGGTACACCGGGTTCGGCTGCGTCACACCGCGTGACTGCAGCTCCGGGCCGAAGTTGCTCGACTGCATGCCCTTGCCGAAGCCGGAGGCGAACACGAGGCCCGACATCGTGTTGCCGCCCGACTCGGGGGATGACGTTGACGGTGAGGCCGGCCGTCTCCAGTTCTCCGAGGCCTCCCGACGTGATCATCGATACTTCGGCCGCGTTGCCGATGTCCGCCACGTAGTTCGAGGGCTGGTTGCCGCCCGGGGGGTTGCCGATGTTCAGGCCATCGACCGTCAGGCGCGACTCGACGCCGCGGCCGCCGTGGATCGGGAAGATCGCGAACACCGGGCCGGAGTTGACGTTGTTGTTGTTCGGCAGCACGCCGGGCACGGCGGTGAGCAGGTAGCTGTAGCTCCGGACGCTCGGCAGGTTGCGCATGGTCTCGTTGTCGAGCGTGACCTCGCGCCTCGTGCTCTGCACGTCGACGACCGGCGTCTCGCCGGCGACCGTCACGGTTTCAGCAACCCCGCCGACCTTCAGGTCCGCGTCGATCTTGATGACGCCGGTTCCCGACAGCACGACGTCGTCGCGCTTCAGCGTGGAGAACCCCGCGAGGGTGAACGTGACGGAGTAGGCGCCCGGTTGCAGGCTCTCGATACGGTACTGCCCGGTGCCATCGGTCACCGCTGTCCGGGACTTTTCAATCAACACCGGGCTGGACGCTTCAACGGTGACGCCGGGCAGGACGGCGCCGGACGCGTCCCTCACGGTGCCGGACAAGGTCGCCTGGGCCCACGCGGCCGACGGGGCGAGCCCGACGCACGCCAGCAACGCCACGAGTCTTACGGTTCGCAACATGTTTACACTCCCTCTCTGCTCTGCAAATCTCATTGCTCCTGTTGTCTACCCCAAACGGGTGAACGTTTCAGTTCAGTCCCAAGTTACATAACGTCAGCAGATGAAATCGTAAGAAAATCACCGTATTTCAAGCTCATCCAGGCCGATTGATCCCGTTTCTTGGATTCACTCTGTGCATTGACACTATGCGGACGCGATGTAGGCGAAGGCGCACGTCGAAGACGGCACGCATGCGAGGACGGGGTGTACCTGGACAGCTTGCCTTGGCGGGAGAGCATCATCTGGAACGACGAAAGCCGGCCGGCGAGCCGGGCGGTGATCCTCCACTTCAATCACATCTCACGCGGCAAGAGCGCGAAGAGCCTCGGTGAGCTGACCTGCCTGGTCACCGCGTCGTTGACGACGCTGGCGGAAAGCGGGGCGGTCGACCCGAAGCTGCTCGGCGCTCTTCGCGTGCACCTCGATTGGATTCACTACAAGCTGTGGGCGCGTTCCGGCTGGAGGAGCGCCTGCGTCTGCTGGACGATGGCGAAGAGGCGCATGTGCCGCCCGGCCTGACGCGTCTGCACCTGGACGATCTCCTCGCGGAGGCGCCGGACGACATTCGATTTCGCGTGTCGAGCGGCGCCGGCGAAAGCTTCGCCAACACGCTGCCGCTGCTGCATCCGCGGGGCTACCTGCAGGTGCAGGACATCTTCGTCTCCTCGATGGACGAATACCGCCAGGCCTTCAAGGGGCCGGGGAAGCTCGATGGATCGCTCGTCGTCTGGGTGAACGGCGCGCTGCTGCGAGCCGTCGGCGCCCGGGCCGGGTACGACGTCCATTTCGCGCCGTTTCCCTACCGGCCGGGTTCGAAGACCAACGTTCTTACACGACCCGCCGGCCATAGCACGGCAAGTTGGATCGGCGGCGCATTTTCTTGAGCGCACCCATAAATCACCCTTGACGGCTAGCACATCCGGGGCATATGTTCAGCGCTGCTACACAGGGAAAGACGCGGGTCTCGTGCTGCCTTGCTGGAGGTTCGCAATGCGTAGTCTGCGATTGATGTTCGTCGTCGGGCTGCTCCTGTTGCCCGCGGGTGCGTGGGCGCAATCGATCGCCGGTGTCGCGAGGGACACATCCGGCGCCGTGCTACCGGGAGTGACGGTTGAAGCCGCCAGCCCGGCGTTGATCGAGAAGGTCCGGTCGGTGACCACCGATACGAGCGGGCAGTACAAGATCGTCGATCTGCGGCCCGGCACCTACACGGTCACGTTTACCTTGACCGGTTTCAGCGTGATCAAGCGGGAGGGCATCGAGCTTGCCGGTTCAGGCACCGTACAGCTCAACGCCGACATGAAGGTCGGCACGCTGGAAGAGACGATCACGGTGACGGGCGAGACCCCCATCGTCGACGTGCAGAACGCGGCGCGCCAGCAGGTTCTCAACGGAGAGCTCGTCGCGAGCACGCCGGCGGCCAAAAGCTGGAACGGCATCATGCTGCTCATGCCCGGCGTGACCGGCGATAACAACACCGTGCAGCTCACACCCGGGATGGTGCTGTTCGGCATTCACGGCGGTCCCGCGACCGAGGGCCGACTGCAGGTCGACGGCATGAACGTCGGCGCGTCGCGCGGCGGCGGTGGCGTGTCCGGATACTCGGTGGACACCGCGAATGTCCAGGAAGTCACGTTCCGAACGTCCGGGGGGCTTGGGCGAGGCCGAGACCGGCGGACCGTACATGAACGTCGTGCCGAAAACGGGCGGCAACACATTCCGAGGGACGGGCGCCTTCCAGTTCTCGAATTCGTCACTGCAAAGCGACAACTACGACGACTACCTGCGCAGCAAGCTCAGCGCGCCGAGCCAGATTCTGGCTCTGTACGACGTGGACTTCGCGCTCGGCGGTCCGATCAAGAAAGACAAGCTGTGGTTCTTCTACCTGGGCCGCACATACGGTAACGGAACGTCGGTCACCGGCATCTTTGCCAATCAGAATGCGGGCAACCCGAACGCGTGGTCGTATCTCCCCGACCCGGCCCTGCAGGCGAGAAACGACAGCTCGACGATCGTCAACAGCCTGCGGATGACCTGGCAGATGAGCCAGAAGAGCAAGCTCAGTCTGTTCTGGGACTCGCAAAAGGGGTGCAACGGCGCCGCCTGGATCGGCAGCGGCGCGGAGGCCTGTCGCGAGACGCCGGACGGCTGGATCGTCGGCGGCACGTCGTCACCGTTCCAGATCGCGCCTGAAGGCGGCGTGTACGGCAACTCCGCGCCGCAGCGCGTCTATCAGGCGACCTGGACCGACACCCTGTCGAGCAAGGCGCTCTTCGAGTTCGGTTACAGCGGGTACAACAGCCGCTGGGGCGGGCCGGTGATGCCGGGCAACCCGACGGCGGACTTCATCCAGGTCCGCGAGCAGGGCGGGTCGATCCCGGGCCTCTGCTACCGCGCGATCAGCACGCTGTGCGGCCAGGGCTTCGCGACATCAACGGGCTGGATTTCGGCGAACACGTGGCACGCCAACCTGTCGTACGTGACCGGCGCGCACAACGTCAAGCTTGGTTACAACGGAATCTACCACTACGACAACCAGGATTCGAACTACGCCAACTCGCAGGGCATGGTCTACCAGTTCAACAACGGCGTGCCCGAACCAGTTCTGGGAGCTCTCGGGCGTGTTCAAGAGCCAGTGGCGGACCCGCTACGACGCGTTCTTCGTCCAGGACTCGTGGACGCGCGACCGTCTCACGCTGCAGGGCGCGGTGCGTTACGAGCACGCCTGGAGCTACTACCCCGAGTCGTACATCGGCGGCACGCGCTTCTTCCCGACGTTCACGACGATTCCTGCCTCGGACGGCGCCAACTTCAAGGACTTCATGCCGCGCGTGGGCGCCGCGTACGACGTGTTCGGCAACGGCAGGACATCATTGAAGGCGAACTGGGGCAAGTACGTGCAACCGGCGCAGAACGCGGGCATCTACACGGGCGCGGCGCCGACGTCGACGATCGTGACCGCGGCCACGCGCAGCTGGACCGACACCAACCGCAACTTCGTCGTCGACTGCAATCTGGTGTCGCCGGGCGCGTCGGACGCCACGGGCGCCGGCGGCGACCGCTGCGGGGCGTTGTCGAACAGCAGCTTCGGTACGCTGAATCCAGGCTTTACCTACAGCTCCGAGCTGCTCAACGGGCTGCGGCCGTGGGACTATCAGGTCGGTGTCGCGCTCCAGCAGCAGTTGACGTCGCGGTTGTCGGTCGAGGTCCAGTGGAACAAGCGCTGGTTCGACGGCTACTACGTGAGCCGGAACACGGCGATCAGCCCGTCGGACTGGCAAACCTACAACGTGACCGCCCCCGACGGACTCACGGCTGCCGGGCGGCGGCGGCTACACCGTCACGGGTCTCCACGACATCGCGCCCTCCAAGTTCGGCGTCGCGCAGTATCAGGTGCAGGGGTCGAACAACTACGGCCTGCCTGGCGCCTTCCAAACCTGGAGACGGCATCGACCTCACGTTCGCGGCGCGCGCGATCAAGGGGTTCACGTTCCAGGGCGGCACGAGCACCGGGCAGACCGTTCAGGACATCTGCTCGGCCTCGGACGCCGTGCCCGACTTGCTGGCCCCGCAGCAGGCGCTGGCGATCGGGGTCACCGTGCCCGGCTTCGTTCCACTGAACGGCGCTCAGGCGGGCATGGCGCCGGGTCAGTACTGCAACCTGAAGTCCGGTTACCTGACGCAGTTCCGCGGCCTTGGCAGCTATCAGGTGCCGAAGGTTGACGTGGAAATCTCGGCCACGTTCCAGAGCAAGCCGGGGCAGCAGCTGGCGGCCAACTACAACATGCCGGCGGCGCAGGTCGCGCAGTTCCTCGGCCGTGCGCCATCGGGCGGCGTCGCTAACGTGACGATGAACCTCGTCGAACCGGGGACGCTCTACGGCGATCGCGTGAACCAGCTCGACCTGCGATTCACGAAGCTCCTCAAGTACGGGCGGACGCGCACGAAGATCAGCCTGGACATGTACAACTCCCTCAACTCGGCGCCGGTGCTGACCTACAACCAGACGTACAGCCCGATCACGACCACCTGGCTGACGCCGACATCGGTGCTCGCCGCGAGGGTCATGAAGATCGGGGCGTCGATCGACTTCTAACGGGATGCTGCGAATCTGATCTGGAACCACGAAGGTCACGAAGAACACAAAGAGTTTCTTTGTGATCTTCGTGGCCTTTGTGGTCGGCCCCGTTCCCGCTCCTCTTCCTCCTCTTCCTCAGAACAAATTTCTGGATCGCCCGCCTGCTTTTCTTGCCCGCGGCGCGGAATGTCGCTTGACGCTGAACAGGTTGGAAAGTAAGTTGCCCCCTGCTACACGATGAAAGATCTGTCTCTTGTGCCGTTTTGCTGGAGGTTCGTAATGCGTTGTGTGCGATCCGTGTTCGCCGTCGGGCTCCTGCTGCTGCTCCCCGCAATCGCGTCGGCTCAATCGTCTCTGGCCGGTGTCGCCAGGGACACATCCGGCGCCGTGCTTCCGGGCGTGACCGTCGAAGCGGCCAGCCCTGCGCTGATCGAAAAAGTCCGCTCGGTCACCACCGACGCGAGCGGCCAGTACAAGATCGTCGACCTGCGTCCCGGGACCTATACCGTGACGTTTTCGCTGACCGGATTCAGCGTCGTGAAGCGCGAAGGCGTCGAGCTCGGCGGATCGGGCACGGTTCAAGTCAACGGCGAGATGAAGGTCGGCACGCTCGAAGAGACGATCACGGTCAGCGGCGAAACGCCCATCGTGGACGTGCAGAACGCCGCCAGGCAGCAGGTGCTGAACGGCGACCTCGTCGCTAATACTCCCGCCGCGAAGAGCTGGAACGGCATCATGCTCCTGATTCCCGGCGTGACGGGCGATCCGAACACGGTGCAGCTGACGCCCGGAATGGTCCTGTTCGGCATCCACGGCGGCCCGACGACGGAAGGTCGTCTGCAGGTGGACGGCATGAACGTCGGCGCGTCGCGCGGCGGCGGCGGCGTCTCCGGGTACTCCGTCGATACGGCGAACGTCCAGGAAATTTCGTTCCGGACATCCGGCGGGTTGGGCGAAGCGGAAACGGGCGGGCCGCTGATGAACATCGTGCCGCGAACGGGCGGCAACACGTTCCGCGGGTCGAGCAGCTTCCAGTACGCCAACTCGTCCTTCCAGAGCGACAACTACGACGACAATCTCAGAAGCAAGCTGAGCGCCCCCAGCCAGATTCTCCGGCTGTGGGACGTGGATTTCGCGCTGGGCGGCCCCATCAAGAAGGACAAGCTCTGGTTCTTCTACCTGGGCCGCTCGTATGGCAACGGCACGTCGGTGACGGGCATGTTCGCGAATGCGAACGTCGGCAATCCGAGCTCATGGTCGTACACGGCCGACAAGAGCCTGCAGGCCCGCAACGACAACTCGACGATGGCCAACGGACTCCGCGTCACGTGGCAAATCAGCCAGAAGAACAAGCTGAACCTCTTCTGGGACGAGCAGCACGGGTGCAACGGCGCGCAGTGGATCGGGACGACGGGGTCCGGCTGCCGCCAGACGCCCGACGGCTGGATCATGGGCGGAACGGCGACGCAGGCCCCGGAGACCGGCGTGTACTCGACGCCGCCGAACCGCATCTGGCAGGCGACGTATGTGAGCACGCTTTCGAGCAAGGCGCTGTTCGAGTTCGGCTACAGCGCGTACAACAACCGCTGGGGCGGACCGTCGGCGCCGGGCAATCCGACACCGGATCTCATCCAGGTGCGGGAACAGGGCGGCGCCATTCCGGGATTGTGCTATCGCGCGGGCAGTCCGCTGTGCGGCGGCACGTTCCTCAACTCGACCGGCTGGATCTCGGCGAACACGTGGCACGCGAACATCTCGTACGTCACCGGCTCGCACAACATCAAGGCCGGCTACAACGGCCTCTACGATTACGACAACCAGGACTCGAACTACGCGAACTCGCAGGGGCTGGTCTACCAGTTCAACAACGGCGTGCCGAACCAGATCTGGGAGCTCTCCGGCGTGTTCAAGAGCCAGTGGCGTACCCGCTACGACGCCTTCTTCGCGCAGGATCAGTGGACGCACAACCGGCTGACGCTGCAGGGCGCCGTGCGGTTCGAGCACGCCTTCAGCTACTACCCGGCGTCCTACATCGGGGGCACGCGCTTCTTCCCGACGTTCACGACGATTCCCGAGGCGGACGGCGCGAATTTCAAGGACATCATGCCGCGCGCCGGCGCCGCGTACGACGTCTTCGGCAACGGCAAGACGTCGCTGAAAGTGAACTGGGGCAAGTACGTGCAGCCGGCGCAGAACGCGGGCATCTACACCGGCGCCGCGCCGACGTCGCTCATCGCGACCACCGCGACGCGCAGCTGGACTGACGCCAACCGCAACTTCGTCGTGGACTGCAACCTCACGACGCCTGGCGCCTCCGATGCCACGGGCGCCGGCGGCGATCGCTGCGGCGCGTTGTCGAACACCAATTTCGGCACGCTCAACCCGGGTTACGCGTACAGCAACCAGCTGCTGACGGATCTGCGCCCCTGGGACTATCAGCTGGGCCTCGCGGTGCAGCAGCAGCTGACGTCGCGCATCTCCGCCGAAGTGCAGTGGAACAAGCGCTGGTTCAACGGCTACTACGTGAGCCGCAACCAGGCGGTGCAGGCCTCGGACTGGAACGCCTACAACATCACGGCGCCGGTCGACTCGCGGCTCCCCGACGGCGGGGGCTACGCCGTCACCGGTCTGCACGACATCACCCCGTCGAAGTTCGGCCTGTCGAACTACGAAGTGCAGGCGACGTCCAACTACGGCGACCAGTATTCGTACTGGAGCGGCGTGGACGTGACGATGGCGATGCGCGCCGCCAAGGGCCTGACGTTCCAGGGCGGGACGAGCACCGGCCAGACGGTCCAGGATCTGTGCAGCGTCTCGGACGCCGTGCCGGAGGCGCTGCTGGCGCCTCAGGCGGTCGCGATTGGCGTGAACACCCCTGGGTTTACCGCGTTTACGGTTGGCCAGGGCGGGATGACGCCGCAGCAGTACTGCCACCTGGCGTCGGGCTTCCTGACGCAGTTCAGGGGGCTCGGCAGCTACGCCGTGCCGAAGATTGACGTCGAGATCTCGGCGACGTTCCAGAGCAAGCCCGGAGCGCAGCTGGCAGCCAACTACAACGTGCCGGCGGCCGTCATTGCCCAGTCTCTCGGCCGGCTGCCGTCGGGTGGTGTGGCCAACGTCACGGTGAACCTGGTGACGCCCGGGTCGCTTTACGGAGACCGCGTGAACCAGCTCGACCTGCGGTTCACCAAGCTCCTCAAGTACGGGCGGACGCGGACGAAGATCAGCCTGGACATGTACAACGCGCTCAACTCGGCGCCGGTGCTGACCTACAACCAGACGTACAGCCCGGTGACAGCTACCTGGCTGACCCCGACATCGGTACTCGCCGCAAGGGTGATGAAGATCGGCGCGTCGATCGACTTCTGACGGCTACGTTAACCACGGAGGCGCAGAGGGCACGGAGATCTTTCAAAGAAGACTCCGTGATCTCTGTGCCTCTGTGGCTAAGTGATGTCTACTGCTTTTCGTCCGCGCGCGCGCCGCTCAGGATGTGCTTCATCGCGTAGTTGCCTTCGTGGCACGCGTACTCGAACATCCCGTACTGAGGCTGGGATCTGAGCGGCAGGCTGACGGTCCAGGGACGCGTCCACGTCGCCGGATCGGTCACCGTCGCCTGATACTGCAGCGTCGTCGCGTCGACCCGCGCGATGCGCTCCACAATTCGCATCTCCGGGCTCGTCGGCAGCGTGTTGCCGTTGCGGGTGATGCCGACCTTTCCGTTGAAGTTCGTCGATTCAATGACCAGCGTGTCGCCCTCCCAGTGTCCGCGTGAATCTCCCATGTAGGACCGGATCTTCGCGCTGACGTGCGGCCGGCCGTCCAGCGGGATGACGCGTGTCTCGTGGATCATCTCGTTGCGGATGATCACGAATCCCGGGAGCTGGAAGATCTGGTTGCCCATGTTGTAGGCCGTGGGCAGCATCGATGGCAGCAGGCCCCGCGTGATGCAGCGATCGTACGGTCCCAGATCTTCGAACGTTTCGAAGGGATGCGCCGTGACGGCGTCAGGGAAGTCGAGGAAATAGGTGCTGTAGGCTTCCTTCGATCGGCGGATGCCGTCGGCGGTCATCGGCGGAAACCGGCCGTCGGGCGGATCGACGATGAGGGAGGCCTGCAGGGACGGCTTGCCGCGCTCGCCCCAGTGCGACGGTGGACCGGTCCCGGTGCCCCGCGGCGCGCGCTGCGTGTTGACGACGGTCTCCGAGTCGACTTCCTCCTGCCGCACCGTCTGCGCCTGCCGCTCCGCGAGTTCCTGGGGCGTCAGGGTCGCTCGCTCACCGAACTGCGCCGGCCGTTCGTACGGCGTGCCCTGCATGTCGTTGGCGGGCCACAGGCCCTGCAGATCCGGATCGCCCCATGGCGTGCGTGGGACCGTCCACGTCCTGCCGCTGCCGGCTGTGGCGGCGTGCGCCGGGCTGCTGGCCTGAGCCGCCGCGGGCGGCGGGCCAACCGTCAGTGCGCCAAGAAACGTGGCGGCGACGACGATGATGTGGTGCTTCATGGCCGGATTGTTCCACCCGGCATGTGTAGTGTCAATAAACCGGTTGGTGTACGATTGCCGGGATTTCAGCCCGGGAGGCACGCACCGTGTCACGCACTTTCATCGCCGCTACCATCACGCTCGCCGCCAGCCTTTCGCCGACCCTGCTCGCGCAGTGGCCACGCCAGATCGTCTCGACCGTGCCGAGAACAGCGGACGGCAAGGTCAACCTCGATGCGCCGACGCCGAAGACGGCCGACGGCAAGCCTGATCTCTCGGGCGTGTGGGAAACCGTTCCCTGCCGCGGCTGCGGTGTGCCCGTGATCTCGGGCCTGGGCTCGGCGCCGCCGGCCGGACGTGGCGGCGCGCCGGCGCCTCCGCCAACCCCCGCCCCGAACCCGGGCGCAAATGTCTTCGGCAATATCGGCGGCCAGACCCCGGGCGGCGCGCCCTATCAGCCTTGGGCCGACGAGCTGGTGAAAAAGCGCATGGCGGACAACAGCAAGGACAATCCAGACGCGCATTGCCTCCCGATGGGCATCATGCAGCTCGACTCGCATCCGTTTCCCCGGAAGATCATTCAGACGCCTGCAGAGCTCGTGATCATCTATGAGGGATCGGGCACGACGGTCCGCGAGATCTTCCTCGACGGCCGCGCACTGCCCGGCAAGGACGCCGAGCCCTGGTGGAACGGCTACTCGGTGGGCCACTGGGAGGGCGACACGCTCGTCGTCGAGACGGCGAACTTCATGGACGACGGGTGGCTCGACGTGCGGGGCAGTCCGCTGACAAGCGAAGGCAGGATGATCGAGCGCTTCCGCCGCACGAGCTACGGCAACCTCGAGCTGACCGTCACGATCGACGACAAGAAGGCCTATACGCGGCCGTTTTCCGCCGTCATTCACAATCGAATCGCGCCGGACCTGCAGCTGAGCGAGTTCGTGTGCATCGACAAGGACGCCGCGCACTACCTCGGGGGGAAGTAAGGGAGGTCGGGCGGGTCGGGGAAGTCGGGTGGGTCGGGCGGATCAGGCCTGCGGCTCAAGTCGCGACGACGTCGCGCAGTGCCGGCTGGACGTCGGTAAACGTGAATCGGAAGCCGGCGTCTTTCGCCCGCCGGGGCTCGACATACTGGCCGGTCAGCAGCACGTCCGCCACTTCGCCGAGCGCCAGCCGCAGGATCGGCCCCGGCACGGGCATCAGCGCCGGACGATGAAGCGCGCGGCCGAGCGCGCGCGCCAGCTGCGCCATCGTCACCGGCGCAGGCGCCGTCGCGTTGAACACGCCGGACAGATCGGGCCGGGTGAGCAGGAACTCGATGAGCGACGTCAGATCGTCGATGTGAATCCACGATACCCACTGGCGGCCGTTGCCTAACGGGCCGCCAACGCCAAACCTGAACGGCGGGAGCATCTTCGCGAGCGCGCCTCCGTCCCGTCCGAGCACGACGCCCAGGCGCACGATCGCGGTGCGGACGCCGGCAGCCGCGGCCGCGCCGGTAGCTGCTTCCCAGTCGCGGCACAGCCCCGCGAGGAACCCGTCTCCGGCGGGGGAGGTCTCATCGAATCGGCCCTGCTCGCTGGCGCCGTAGTAGCCGACCGCCGACGCGCTGATGAGGCAGGAAGGCCGCCGCGCGGCGACGAGCGCCGCAAGGCGGCGTGTGGCGTCGACGCGGCTCGACCCGAGGATCTGCTTCTGCCTGCGGGTCCAGCGTTTGTCGAAGAGGTTTTCCCCCGCGAGATGCACCACGGCGTCGGCTTCGCGGACGCCCCGCTCGAGGCCGTCGTCCGACCAGTCGTAGCGGGCGCCCGGCCGGCGGCTGACCGGCAGGACGACGTGGCCTGCTGATTCCAGTCGCCGGGTGAGCGCAGAGCCGACGAAACCAGTTGCGCCGGTGAGCAGGACCTTCATGATCGGGCCTTTCTGTTTTTTCTGCCGGCCGCGGCCACGAGTACTTTCAGGCCGAGGCGGTTCACCATGCCGCCCTTGAGGAACGATTCCGCCATCGAATCGGCGAGGCCGACCAGGGCCTCGAGGGCCTTCAGGCGGTCGCGGAAGACCTGCGCGTCGGCCGATCGCTCGGCGGCGAGCTTGGGAATCCACGTCCGCAGATGTTCGAGAATCGGGTCCCACTCGCGGCGCTTGCGTGTCTGCACGATGTTGCGGATGGCCTTTTCGAGATCGGTTTCCGGCCGGTATGACGACTGGCGAGAGCCCGAGGGGCGATCGTCGTGGATGAGGCCCCAGTCGCGCAGTTCGCGGCAGGCCATGCTGACGGCGCCGCGGCTCAGGCCGAGGCCCTCGACGATCTCGTCGGCCGTGGCGGTGTCGGGGCGCGACAGCAGCCACCCGTAGACGCGCGCCGTCGTGGGCGGGACGCCCCAGAAGGGGCCCATGCTGCCCCAGAGGCGCACGAACTCTTCGCGGATCGCCTGCGTTTCGGTCATGGGCCCATCATAGGCACAAGTGGGTTGAACTTTCAATAATTATTGAAAATTGTGGACGCGTCAGCAGGGCAGGTCGGGCGGGTAGGTCAGGTAGGTCGGGTAGGCCAGGTGGGTCGCCTCAGGCGGGCTGGGCTGGTCGGGCAGGTCAGGTAAGTCGGGTAGGTCGGCACACCGGAGTTGGCGCAAACGGCTGGCCTGCCGAGCCGAGCTGCCGGCCAGGGAGTTGGGCGGAAACCCGGCTGACCTGGGGCCGCAGGAGGGAATCGAACCCTTGAGCGGATTTCTTCTCACTGAGTGACGGTGCGCGGCTTCTCGCCTTACGGTTTGACTATCCGCCCGTTACCATATTCGAGTTCTGCACTGGAGTCTTCCCGGCTCCTCGTGAGTCGCCCGGAGTCGTGGAGACATTCGGGAGACCGCTTCGGCATCACGAAGCCGCAGCCCTAATCGCTCACGGCGCCGCGCTTACCCGCAAGCAGCCGGCAGTAGAACACCGAATCGTTGGGGTTTCAGTGTTAATTGCCGCGAACCATGTCGGCCCAGGATGGAGACGTACTCGTTCAGCTGATGCCGGCTCAAATCGAGGACGCATAACTGTTAATATCGACCGACCTCCATATCCCTGGTACTCTCCACATGGTGGCCGCATGAACGGCCGTAGCCTGGGGACGCGTCGCCACGGCAGCTGCCGGAACTCGGTCGGCGAGCCCTGCCGCATCCGTCCCAAGAAAGCCTCACAGCAAGCGCACGTGCGCTTTCTACAGGCCGACTATGCGCAGGATGCGGATCGGCGTTCATACCGCGACGGCCATCGCAGCGACACTGCGGACCTGGTTGTCGTGCGGACGCAGCCCGCGGTCGTGAAGCCATCAGACAGTCAGCGCTGATAGACCGCCTCGATCCATGTGATCCCGGACGCTTTGAGTGAGACTGCGCAGACACTGCGACGTCATGGGACCCTGAGAGGACCGCTGTCCGCAGAGAAGAACGAAGATTTCTCTTGTGAGGGATCTGGCCCCGACAGGGAATGCGATGGGTTCAGTTCCTCGTCGAGATCAGCACTGTATGCACCACACCGTCCCCCAGGTTGATCAGAATCTGCCACGTGCCCTGGGTCATTCCGGTGAGCTTCGTACTCAGGTTGAAGATGTACTGTCCCGCAGTGGGATCGTAGCGGAACGTGTTTCCCGCGTCGGCGGCCGATGTCGAGACCGCTTCAAGTTCAGATCCAATTGCCTGACTCGAGACTCTCGCGACAGTGATTCGTGCGACGAGATTGCCGTTGCCCGCTGATGCTCCCGTCAGCCGGAATTTGACCGGTATCGTGCTCGAGTACTCTGAATATCGAGCTGCCGTCGATGTTGATCGGCTGCAGCAGATCCGACCAGGACACGACGGTGTTGAACGTCTTGACGACTTCGGGTACGGGATTGAAATTCGAATTCCCGCCCTGATTCGCCGAGACCGTGCAGGCTCCGGGACCAGTGATGCTCAGTGAACTCCCCGAGAACGAGCACGAGCCGCTGACCGTGATCTGAACCGGCAGACCTGAACTCGCCGAGGCGGAGACTGCAAACGGTCCTTCGCCAAGCGTCACGGCTGCGGGCACACCCGCCAGCGTGGCCGTCTGGTTAGCCTTGTTAATCAGGAGTGTGCCCGCGCCGGAGGCGTTCTTGTAGTTGGCGTCACCGCTGACGAAGGTCACACCAACGGTATAGGTGCCCGCGCCCACGGGAACGAACGACGAGTTGTTGTAGGTGATGGTCAACGCACCGCTCACGACAGCATTTCCGACGCCGGTGACGGACACGATCGCCGGATGCTGATTCCCGTCGTACGTAAACGGTCCGCCGGTGACAACGATCGACGGCGTTGCCGGCGTGATCGTCAGGGTGGCGCCGACATACGTCAGCGCGTAATTCGTGCTCAGCACGAGCGTGCCCTGCGTGATCGCGTAAGGGCCGACGGCTTCGCCGGTTGCGCGGGTCAGCGCCCCGTTGAAGCTGTCGCCTTCCACCAGGTTGCCGGTGGTGACGTGATACGGCAGGGGGGCCGGATCCGCGTTGCCATACACCTTGGTCTGGACCTCCGCCGTCACCGTGATCGGGCGCGCCGTGATCGTCAGGTTGGCCCCCACGTAAGACAGCGCGTAATTCGCGCTCAGCGCAAGTGAGTTCTGCGTGATCGCGTAGCTGCCGACGGCCTCGCCGGCCACGCGGGTCAGCGCCCCGCTGAAGCTGTCGCCCGTCACGACGGTCCCGCTGGTGACTTGATAGCTCAGCGCCGGATCCGCATTGCCATAGACCTTGGTCTGGCCGTCCGCCGTCACCGTGATCGGGCGCGCCGTAATCGTCAGGGTGGCGCCGACATAGGTCAGAGCGTAATTCGTGCTCAGCACGAGCGTGCCCTGCGTGATCGCGTAAGGGCCGACGGCTTCGCCGGTTGCGCGGGTCAGCGCCCCGTTGAAGCTGTCGCCTTCAACCAGACTGCCGGTGGTGACGTGATACGGCAGGGGGGCCGGATCCGCGTTGCCATACACCTTGGTCTGGGCCTCCGCCGTCACCGTGATCGGGCGCGCCGTAATCGTCAGGGTGGCGCCGACATAGGACAGGGTGTAGTTGGTGCTCAGCGCGAGCGTGCCCTGCGCGATCGGGTAAGGGCCGACGGCCTCGCCGGCCACGCGGGTCAGCGCCCCACTGAAGCTGTCGCCCGCAACCAGGTTGCCGCTGGTGACGTGATACGGCAGGGGGACCGGATCCGCGTTGCCATACACCTTGGTCTGGCCGTCCGCCGTCACCGTGATCGGGCGCGCCGTAATCGTCAGGGTGGCGCCGACGTAGGACAGCGTGTAGTTGGTGCTCAGCGCGAGCGTGCCCTGCGTGATCGCGTAGGGGCCGACGGCTTCGCCGGCCACGCGGGTCAGCGCTCCGCTGAAGCTGTCGCCCGTCACGACGGTCCCGCTGGTGACTTGATAGCTCAGCGCCGGATCCGCGTTTCCATAGACTTTGGTCTGGCCGTCCGCCGTCACCGTGATCGGGCGCGCCGTAATCGTCAGGGTGGCGCCGACGTAGGACAGCGTGTAGTTGGTGCTCAGCGCGAGCGTGCCCTGCGTGATCGCGTAGGGGCCGACGGCTTCGCCGGCCGCTCGGACCAGCGCCCCGCTGAAGCTGTCGGTATTCACCAGGTTACCGCTGGTGACGTGATACGGCAGAGGGGCCGGATCCGCGTCCCCATACACCTTGGTCTGGGCCTCCGCCGTCACCATGATCGGGCGCGCCGTAATCGTCAGGGTGGCGCCGACGTAGGACAGCGTGTAGTTGGTGCTCAGCGCGAGCGTGCCCTGCGTGATCGCGTAGGGGCCGACGGCTTCGCCGGCCGCTCGGGCCAGCGCCCCGCTGAAGGTGTCGGTATTGACGAGCGTGCCAGTCATCACTTCATACGTGAGCGCGGGATCGCTGTCCCCGTAGACTTTGCTCTGTGCGTCGGCCGCCACGGTGACGGCCCGCGGCGTCACTTTCAGGTTGGCACTGATGTAGGACAGCGTGTAGTTGGCGCTCAACGCGACCGTTCCCCGACCAATCGGGTAATCGCCAACGTTTTCGCCGGCGGTGCGGCTCAGAGCACCCGTGAAGCTGTCGCCAGTCGCCAGGCTGCCGCTCGTCACCTGATACGTGAGCGCCGGGTCGACGTCGCCATACGTCTTCGTCTTTGTATCGGCCGTGACCGTGACCGCGCGAGACGTGATTTGCAGGTTGGCGCCGACGTACGTCAGCGTGTAGTTGCTGGTCAACGCGAGCGTCCCTTGAGTGATGGCATGGACGCCCACGTTCTCGCCCGCGTCGCGGCTCAGGGCGCCGGTAAAGCTGTCGCCGGTCGCCAGGCTGCCGCTCGTCACCTGAGACGTGAGCGCCGGGTCCGCATCCCCGTACGTTTTGGTCTTCGCGTCGGCCGTTACGGTGATCGGGGCTTTGTTGATCGTGAGCGTCCCGTTCGCGAACGTGAAGCCGTAGTTCACGGCCGCCAGCGTGCCGAGCGCCGGCACGATGGCGTAGCCGCCGACCGCACTCGATGCTGTCGCGGACGTCATGAATGCCGCACTGCCGGTCACGCCAGAGGTGGCAGGCCCTTCTCCATTCACGAATCCCGAGACCGTCGCTGTGAAGGCCGGATTGGCTGCTCCGTACTGGCGCGACGTGTCGTCCGCGGTCACGGTCAGCAACGCCGTGTTGACCGTCAGCGTCGCCGCGGACGTGGTGACCGTCTGCGTTCCGTTACAACTGTTGGTGAAAACGGCTTGGTACCGGTTCCCGTTCGCGCTGACGGAGGGAGTCGTCAGGGTCAGTGTCGTCGCCGTCGCTCCGGCAATGTTCGTGAACCCGCTGCCGGTATTGACTTGCCACTGAACGGTGGGCGCAGGATTGCCCGATGCCGCTGCCGTGAACGTCGCGCTTCCGCCGTACGTGACCGTCTGGTTCGTCGGATTCGTCGTGACGCTCGGGGATGTGCACGAAACCGGATTGACGGTCACTTGCGGACTGGGGTGCGGCTGTTGCGCCAGGTCGGTGGCTTTGAACGTACCGGACGGAATCCTCGTTTCGGTCGCGAACGTATACGGCGTTGCCACTCCCACCGTCGGCGCGGTCACCTGTGCGTACGACAATGCAAACGTCTTCCCTTTGTCGCACGCGATGGTCAGCGTCACGGAGGTGGGCGTCACGGTCGTGATCGACGCCGACTGGCACGTGGCACTGAGCACCGTGACATAACCCGGTGCACTTGCGTTGGCATTCTGCGCGGCCGTCCACCCTGAAGGAATCGTGATCCGCACTTGCGAACCGGCATCAAAATTCTTGTTGTTATCGCCGGTAAACGTAAACAAGAGGTTGTTGTTGGTCCCGGAAGTCACGCTCGCCGGTGCCACCACCATGGAGCCGTCGCCATCAGACGCGGGGTTGGGATTGGCATCCGTGAAGATCATCTGGGCTTCTGATGCCGCGCTTTTAGCGGTCAGCGTAAACCGAACGTTCAGGTCGTGTTCATCGGGCGCGAAGTCCGTGTTGGTGAAATGGCCACGTCCGTCCGCGACCGCGGTGAATGCGGCATGTTCGTCGATGTCGGGATCTTCGTGGAGGGTGAATGTGACCGTCTCCCCCGGCTGCCAGCCGCTGCCCGAAACTGTCACGGTTTCCCCCGGCGCATAGTCGTCGCTGTCAGTGGTCACCGTGGCGAAATGGTAGGTTTCCGCGAGCGCCGATTCTGCACTGGAAGCGGCGAGCAGTTGACCAGTGACCGCTAGCGGCGTACCCGTCGATGCGCTCTTCAAGTTACTGAGCGATCCACTCGCAGACCACACGTCCGACCAGGGGTAGTACAGCTCCGACGAACCTAGCGACGTCCCAGCAATCGAGCCACCAGCGACGAGAACGGCATTGTTGTTGGGAAGCCGGAACGCCAGGTGTCCCGTGCGAGCCTGTGTCAGCGGTGCGCCAGCCGCGACGGTGCCTGTTGCGGGATCGTAAAGCTCCGTCGATGCGAGTTCCGCCTTCGATGTGCTGCCGCCGGCCAGGAGAACCCTGCCATCGAGCAAGGTCGTCGCCGTCAGGCCAAAACGGCCAGTGGCCATTACGGCCTGGGCGACCCATCCCGCGTCCGCGTCCACGACGTCCATCGATGCCAGCGCGATGTTGCCGTCGGTTCCGCCGGCAATCAGGACGCGTCCGTCCGGCAGAAGCACCGCCGCGTGGTACGTACGTGGCACTGAGAGAACGCCCGCGGCTTGGAAGACGTCAAGCGCCGGATCGAACACCTCGAAGGTCGAGCTCGGCACACCCGCGACGTCACCGCCCGCGATCAGCACACGCCCATCGTCCAGCAGCGTGGCGGTGTGACCCGTGCGTGACTCAGTCATCGACGAAGACAGCGCCTGCCAGGTGCCGCTCCAGGGGTCGTACGTTTCGGCACTGTTCATCGCGAGGCCATCGACACCGACGCCGCCGGTCACGAGGACGCGGCCGTCGAACAGAGCGACCGCCGCATGTCCACTGCGAGCGGACTGCATCGGCCTGGCCGCACTGAAGCCCGCACCAGGCGTAAACAGCTCCGCGCTGCGAAGCAATCCATCCGCGGAGCGGCCGCCGGTGACCAGCACTCTCCCGTCATACAGCAGCGCGCTGGCGGCATGTGCTCGGACGGTGCTCGTTTCACCAGCGCTCGTCCACGTGCCGCTCTGCGAATCGCCGGTGGCCGCGTACGCATAAATGCCGACCAGCGCGGCGACGACAATGGGCAATCCGAAACGAAAGAGCGAACGCATAAGAATGCCTTCCCCGCGTGATGCGGGCATGACGAGTCAATCGGGGGCGAATCTATTCGCCGATCCGTCGTTGAGCAACGCCACTGCCACGAGTCGTGGGAGCACGGAGGCATGTAGCTGCACACCATCGCGCGCCGGCGGCGCGCGCGGCGGAGAGAGACTCTGGCGCGAGCTGGAGATTTATCTAGAGGAGGCCGACGACGACTCGGTCGGATGGGCCAACCTTCGGTCAGTGACAAGGATGCAGATGGCACTCATCGCTCGAACGTGCAGACACCGTCGCGCGCATTATCACGTCGACTTCAGAAAAGCTGATCTTGAGTAGAGGCGAGATCGAGGTGAGAGGGAGGTTGACGTTGGCCGACGGCCGTGAGATGACAACGAGGGAAGATGCCAGTCCCGAATCGACCAGAGCCTACCATTGGCCAGCCGATGTCTTCTGATGCCTTGAGCACGAACTTGATAGACGCTGCGACTCGTCATCGATGGCTCCGCCTTCCGGCCGTCGGCCGATACTCTTGGCCGGTTGGCGGCCAACCGCAAACGGAAGAAAGGTCGTCGACTTTATTTGATCGAAAAGTATCGATGCTTCCGCCGCGAACTGGGCACCCCGCGCGTACGCGCGTGACCGATTGCGACACTGTCGTTCGCGACGAGGCCCGTGACGATCAATGGTTTTGCCTATACCGTGAAACCCGATCGATACCATCGCGTTGCCGGTCACGGGCACCGGCGGAGGGGCGGGTCAGGCACGACCACGCTCCAAGGCACGATCGTCGGTCCTGCGACGGCAGTTCCCGACCACGGCGATACCCTCATGCTACTCGGCGGCTCGTTGCTGGGTCTCATAGTCGTGCAGCGCCGTTTGCGGTCGGCGGCAGTTGTCGCCTGACGGCGCGACCGCGACTGTCATTAATCCGTTCCGATAGGCACTCCGGGCGGGCGGTTCTCCTCGGATTGATCAGCGCCGGGAAGCCCCGCCCCATTTTGTGGACTCGGTTGGCCTGATCCAGGAACTCGCCGGCATCAAGATCACACGACTACGCAGCGGTACATGCATCTGAGCCCGGCCCCGTTGGAGCGGACGATACAGCTGCTGGACCGGCCCCTGGCGGACGGGGATTTTGGAGGCATTGTGGAAACGGCGGTCGTCCCGAACGGGACAGCCCAATGGCTAGAACAAGATAGGTGGTGCCGGAGGAGGGAATCGAACCCTCACGGGGGGTGACCCCCACGGGATTTTGAGTCCCGCGCGTCTGCCAGTTTCACCACTCCGGCCGGAAGTGGGGGAGTCCCGCAGTATACCGCCCAACTTCGCCGGGCTGAACTACTTAGCGCACAGCTTGCGGCCGCCTACGGCCACCCGCACCGGCGGGTTTTGACCGGAATATCCTCAGCCGTGGCGACTTCCGCGACCACCCGCAGGATAGGCGAAACTGCAAAAACACCCATGTTTTCGGCCCTTTCGCGTTGTTTTTCGCGGCCGACTGCGCTACACTTAAAAGGCTGCCGGGACGCTTTCTAGCCTTCCATACAGCGCTTCCAGTCAGGGGGAACCGTGACATTTGAAGTCGGAGACAAGGTCATTTACCCGAATCATGGTCTCGGGATCGTCGAACGCATCGAAGAAAAAACCATCCTCGGCACTACCTGCGGTTTCTACCATCTCCGCATCGTCGCCAACGAAACCATCGTGCTCGTCCCGATCGCCAACGTCGACGGCGTCGGCCTCCGTCGCGCCATCAGCGACATGGAAGTCGAACGCCTGTTCGGCCTGCTCGGTGACGGCAAGATCGACAACCATCAGAACTGGAAGGGGCGTTTCAAGGACAACTCCGACAAGATGCGCAGCGGCTCGATCTACGACGTGGCGGACGTGCTCAAGAGCCTCACGTTCCTGGCCAAGTCCAAGAGCCTGTCGTTCCGCGAGAAGCGCATGCTCGACCGCGCCAAGTTCCTCGTCATCTCTGAAGTCTCCGAGGTGATGCGCGAAACGGCGCTCGCCATCGAAGCGCAGGTGGATCGCGCGCTCGAGCGCTGCTTCTCGACCAAGGCGCGGACCATGGCGCGCGCAAAGGTCGTCAAGGTGGCCACGCGCGCGGCGGCCCCGGCCGCGGCGCCCCGGCGCGCCGCCCGGGCATCCTAGGGGAGAGTTAGAAGTTAAAAGTAGAAAGTCAAAAGTTAGAAACGACACGTCAGAAACGCCCGCTGTGGCCAACCGCCGCAGCGGGCGTTTTCATTTATGATGGGCGGCGGTGCTCATCGCCGCGGTTCGTTCCGCGATCACCTACGTCGCCGTTTCCCTGTACGTGCTCGTCACCGGCGTCGTCGGCATGCTGCTGGCGACGGTGTTTGGCTGGGTCTGGCATCCTCTACATCTTCGGGCATGGAGGCGTGTACCTCGGCCTCTGGCTCTGCGGGCATCCGGTTCAAGGTGGCCGGCCGCGAACATCTCCCGCTCGACCGCGCCGCGGTCTACTGCTCCAATCACGAGAGCAACGTCGATCCGCCGCTCCTTTTCACAGCGCTCCACCCGCGGATGCACATCCTCTACAAGCACGAGATCGATCAGATTCCGGTGCTCGCGCGGGCGTTCCGCATGGGCGGGTTCATCCCGATCGATCGCCGCAACAAGGAATCGGCGATGCGGTCGATCGAGAAGGGCGCGGCGTCGATTCGCGCGGGCAGCTCGTTCCTGATCTTCCCGGAAGGCACGCGGAGCCGGACGGGCGAGATGCTGCCGTTCAAGAAGGGCGGCTTCGTGATGGCGATCAAGGCGCGGCGCGCCGATTGTCCCGGTCGCGATTTCGGGCGGCCGCGCGGCGATGCAGCGAGGCAGCGCCATCATCCGTCCCGTCACGATCAGCATCCGCGTCGGTCCGCCGATCGAGACCGCCGACGTCGACCTCAACGACCGCGACCAGCTGATCGGACGCGTCCGTGAGCGAATCGCGGCCCTCCTGGCGGAAGGACCCGTCGTCTAGCGCGTTCGCCCGTCACTCGATTTTCACAATCGGCTCGCGGCGATTTGCTAAGCTGGGGGGGTCTTGAGGCTGTCAGCTGCGATTGCGATCGGCGCCTCGGTCGCGGTCCTCGCCGCTGGACAGGATCAGCAGGCGCCATCCCAGCCGCCGCCGGTTCCCACGTTCCGCACCGAGGCCAACTACGTCCGCGTCGACGTCTACCCGACGCTCGACGGCGCCCCGGTCGCCGACCTGCGTCTGGAGGACTTCGAAGTCTCCGAAGACCGCGTCCTGCAGAAGGTCGAACAGTTCGAGCGCGTCGTCATTGCCGGCGGCGCGGGCGCAGCCGGGCCGGCCGGAACCCAACACGGTCGAGGAATCGCGACGCGCTGTTCAGGATCCGCGCGCGCGCGTGTTCGTGCTCTTCCTCGACCTCAAGCACGTCGAAGGCGACGCGTCGCGCCGGATCGCCAGTCCGCTGGTCAAGGCGCTCAACCACCTGATCGGTCCAGACGACTACGTCGCCGCGATGACGCCCGGGATGTCGGCACGCGACATCACGTTCGCACGCCGCAGGACATCGATCGAGGGCGTGCTCTCGAAGCGACTGGTGGGGCGAGCGCGACCGGGTGAACTTCAGCGATCCGGTCGAGAACGAGTATGCCCTCTGCTATCCGGGTGTGCCTCAGGGACCCGACGCGGACGCCAAGGACAAGGGCATCGCGCAGGCAGATGATTCTCCGCCGGCGCGAAAAGCAGACGCTGGACGCGCTGGAAGATCTGGCGCACGTTCCTGCGCGGACGTGCGCGAGGAGCGAAAGGCGGTCATCACCATCACCGACGGCTGGCGGCTCTATACGCCGGACAGGACTCTCGCGCGGCCGCTCGACACGGCCGCCGCCCATGGCCGCTGTGAACGTCGATCCGCGGAACGGCAGGCTGACGACCAAGGACACGCCGAACACGACAGGCGGCACGCGCGCGAACTGCGAGGCGGATCGCTACACGCTCGTCTGAGCTCAACGACGAGCAGCGCATCCGGACAATCTACGACGAGGCGAACCGCGCGAACGTGTCCTTCTACCCGATCGACCCGCGCGGGCTGGTCGTGTTCGACGAGCCGATTGTGCCGACGGCCGGCGTCGGAATCGGCCGCGGCGCCAACCCGACGCTTTCGTCGAGCGAGGAGAACGCGCGCCTGTTCGAGCGAAGCACGTCGCTGCGCGGACTCGCCGAAGCCACCGACGGACTCGCGATCGTCGGCTCGAACGACATCGAGAAGGGCTTCAAGCGAATCATCGACGACATGAGCGCGTACTACCTGCTCGGGTACTACTCGACGGGCAAGCTCGACGGCCGGTTCCACTCGATCCGCGTCCGCGTCAAACGTCCGGGTGTCGAAGTGCGCGCGCGGCGCGGTTATCTGGCGCCGAGCGCGGCAGATGCCGCACGCGGCCTGCCGAAGGCTCCCACGGCGGGCGCGCCTGGCGCCGAAAACGCCATCGCGACCGCCGCCGCGGCCGCTGTGGCCACGCTGCCTGCCGCAGCCCGCGATCAGCCGCTGCGCGTGCACGTCACGGCCGGCTGGCGGCCGGCAGGCGACGGGCTCAGCGGGTCAGCCGCAGGCCGCCTTCTGGATGGTCACCGAGGTGGCCGACCGCATCCCTGGAAGCGATATCGATGCGGTGCTGACGCATCGCGGGGAAGTGGTCGGTTCGGCGCGCGGACGCATCGCGCCAGGTGCCGTCGAGCCTGCTCATGCCGATCGCTGCGACCGGTCGCCTCGATGCGGGTGACTATCAGGTCCGGGTGCGCAGCCAGACGCCGGGCGGCGTCGAGACGTTGACCGTTCCCGTCACACTGCCGCCCGCATCGTCAGCGTCAGGCGCCGTCTACATGCGGCGCGGGCCGTCCTCGGGAAACAAGGATCTGCCGACCGCCGACCTCAGATACCGCCGGAGCGAGCGGCTCCACGTCGAGGTGCCGTCGGCGGCCGTCATGGCGACGGCGCGGCTGCTCGATCGGACCGGGAAGCCCTTTCCCGTCCCGGTGGCGTCAACGATGCGCGACGATGCCGACGGCTCACGCTGGGCGAGCGCCGAAGCTCGCGCTCGCGCCGCTGGCGCCGGGAGACTATCTGGTCGAAGTGTCGGCGCGATTCCACGCGAACGCTCGTGCCGTTCAGGCTGGTGCCTTGAGGTCAGGTTCAAGGTTCACGTCGGGTTCTATTGAGCGCCGCCGACGTCGAAGCTCAGCGTCCACGGTTTGAGCGGCTGCTTGTCGGTGCCCAGAATCCCGTCGCCCAGTTCGATGCGGACCGTCCGGAACCGCTCGAGCGGTTTCGTGAACTTCAGCTCGAGCACGCGGCTCGCGCCGGTGTACTGCGTGGTGAACTCCGCGGTCGGCGTTGTCGGCTCCCCGCGCTCGGCGGTCTGCGACTCGAGATAGCGCACGCGCAGGTTGCCGCGAATCGTCGCCGGATCGATCTCGCGCGAAAACTGAATGCGCACGGTCGTGCTCATCGAGACGTCGGTTTCGTCCTGTGTCGGCGCGCTGAAGATGACTTCCGGCGGCGGCGCGGCCGACACGCGAATCGGCTCGGTGTCGGCTGCGCGGCGATTCGGTCGGCGCCTTGCCGAGCTGAATGCCGTCCGGGACCACCTCGATCCACTCCAGCCCGCGGCCGGTTTTGACGGTGCCCGTGATGTCGAGCCACCGGCCGGTATCGAGCCGTGCGTCGAGTGACAGGTTGAAGCCCTTGCCCTTCGGCTGTGCGCCGCTGACCCAGATCGCCGCGTCCGCCGAGCGCACCACGAAATCGTACCGGCTCTTGCCCGGCGAATCGGGCAGGTCGCCGAAGCAGATTCCTGCCGCCGAACTGGCCGGTGACCGTCACCTTCTGATCGACGAAGCGCGTCGGGTGGAGTGCGATGGCCCTGATCGAGGCCGTGGGCGGCAGCTGCGCCCGCGTCACGGACGTCGCAATGATCGCCGTCACCTCGCCGGGCGGGGCCACGACCCGGTCTGGTCGATGTTGAACGTCCGCTTCAGGTCGTAGTTCGCAAGCTGCGGATCGTCGGGCTTCATCCGGCCGATGTCCCAGAATTCGCCGCGGACCTCGTCGAGACCATCCGGCGTGGGGCCTTTGGACAGCAGGCGGATGGACGCGTTGTCGTCCGACACCCGCGATGCCGGCCTCCGTCGTCGTCACCGTGCCGACGATGAGAATCGGACGGCCGTGGTAGAACCCCGGAAACGTCGCGAGCGCGGCGAGGCTGGTCGACCGGCGCGTTGCGGTTTGCGCGGAGACGAGGGCCGGCGCTGCCGTGAGCGCGACAATGAGCACGGCCAGCCCGGCGAGAGTTCGCTGCATATTTCTATAGTAGCGCGGCCCTCTCGAGGCCGCGGCGCGGGCGGGCCTGAAAGGCCGGCCCTACATCACTTTTTTCTGTGCCTGGCGCGCGAGGATGCCGGCCAGCCCCAGGAACAGGAGCACTCCCGCGATATACCCGCTGCGGCCGTCGTGCAGGAACGGCACCATGTTGCCGATCGATTGCGGGCCCGCGATGTGACCCGTTCCCACGAGGACGGCGAACAGGATGCCGCACAGCGAGCCGCCGGCGATCAGACCGGAGCTGAACAGCGTGCCGGCGCTGACGTCCGACTCTTGCGGCACGCCCATCTTGCGTTCGACGTAGCCGCGCACCAGACCGCCGACGAAAATCGGCGCCGTGGTCGCGATCGGCAGGTACGACCCGACGGCGAACGACAGCGAGCGGATGCCGCACAACTCGAGCGCGATCGAGATGAAGACACCGACAAGAACGAGTCCCCACGGAAGATTCTGGCTGAGCAGCCCCTTGATGATCGTTGCCATCAGCGTGGCCTGCGGCGCGGCAATGGCCTGCGAACCGATGCCGAAGACCTTGTGCAGGTAGAGCGTCGTCCAGCCGATGACGGCGGCCGACGTCACGACGCCGATGACGAGACCGAGCTGCTGGTAATACGGCGTCGCGCCGACCAGGTACCCGGTCTTCAGATCCTGCGACGTGCCGCCGGCGTTCGCGGCCGCGATGCAGACGACCGCGCCGACGCAGATCGCGATCGGGCCGTAGGCTTCGCCGGTCCAGCCGAGCGCGACAAACAGCAGGCACGTGAGGATCAGCGTCGCGATCGTCATTCCGGAAATCGGATTCGACGACGTGCCGATGAGGCCCGTGATGCGCGACGACACCGTCACGAACAGGAAACCGAACACGATGACGAGAATGGCCGCGAGGAAGTTGCCCTGCATGGGCATCTTCGGCGCCAGCGCGAGGAAGATCGCGAGGAGCAGCGATCCGATGAGGACGACCATGGTCGGGATGTCGCGCTCGGTCCGCAGCGGCGCCTTGGCGGCCGCGCCGCCGCCGAAGTCCTTGAGCCCCTCACGCGCCGACGCGACGATCGTCGGGAGCGTGCGCCCGAGCGTGATGAGGCCGGCCGCGAGCACCGCGCCCGCGCCGATGTAGCGGATGTACGCGCTCCACAGCTGGCCGGCGCCCATTTCCGAAATCAGGAACGGCATGCCCGTCGCGGGGTTGTTCGCGAAGTTCGGATGGATGGGCGGAAACGGCACCGTGATGTACGCGCCAAGGATCGTCAGCAGCGGCAGCAGCACCAGCCACGACAGCACGCCGCCGGCGAACATGATGCCGGCGATACGCGGGCCGATGACGTAGCCGACGCCCATGTACTCGGGGGAGATGTCCACGTTCAACGTGGCATTCGGGAACTGGGCCGTCCTCGGCGTCGAGTAGTCGAGCTCGGTCAGGAAGATGTTGAAGACCCAGGACAGCTGACTTGCACAGCGCTCCGATACCGAGACCGCCGAACACCATGGTCGCCAGCTTGCCGCCGCGCTCTCCGGCGACGAGCACATCGGCGCACGCGGTCCCTTCGGGGTACGGCAGCACGCCATGTTCCTTGACGATCAGCGCGCGGCGCAGCGGCACCATCATCAGGACGCCGAGGATGCCACCGGCGAACGCCAGCATCGAGATCTGGTAGTAGTTGAAGTAGCCGGGGCCGTCGGGCGTCAGGAAGATGAGGGCGGGAATGGTGAACACCACGCCGCCGGCGACTGATTCGCCGGCCGATCCGATCGTCTGGACGATGTTGTTCTCGAGGATCGTCGATCCGCCGAGCTTCTTCAGCACCGAGATCGCGAGCACGGCGATCGGGATGGACGCGCTGACGGTCAGGCCCGCGCGCAGCCCCAGATACACCGTGGAGGCGCCGAACAGCAGCCCGAACAACGCGCCGATGACGACGGCCTTCAGCGTGAATTCGGCCGGCGACTCCGTGGCGGGGACGTAGGGCTGAAAGGCGCGCGGCCCCGGGGAAGACGCGGTCGCCGACGTTGACGGCGTCGCAGGAGTGGCCATATGGAGCGCGATATTAGCATGCGGTCTTTTGCTACAATTCCGGTTAGCTTGTGAAAAACGCGAACAAAGGCCGCCCCAAGGCGACCGCCGGCAAGCCGAGCGGCGACCAGGTATCGGAGCTCACCACCAATCGCCTGTCGGTGTACCTGCGCTGCCTGAACACCCTCGAAGAAGCCGGCGTCCGCGCGATCTCCTCCCAGGCCCTGGCCGAGCAGTTTCACCTGAACGCCGCGCAGATTCGAAAGGACCTGGCGTATTTCGGCGAATTCGGCGTGCGGGGCGTCGGCTACTACGTGCGCGATCTCAAGCGCCACCTGCGGCAGATCCTCGGCCTCGATCGCAACCTGCGCGTCGCCATCATCGGCGCCGGCAACCTCGGCCTCGCGCTGGCCGACTATCCCGGCTTCCGCCAGGAGGGCTTCGAGATCCTGGCGCTCTTCGACACCCTCAGTGGCAAGGTCGGACAGCAGTCGCGCGGCGGCGTGCCGATTCACGCGGTGGCCGACCTCAAGAAGATCGCGCGCCGCGACGGCATCAGCATCGCCGTCGTCGCCGTGCCGGCCGCTTCCGCGCAGCTCGTGGTCGAACCAGGTCGTCGCCGCCGGCATCAAGGCGGTCCTTAATTTTTCGCCCGGCACGCTTCAGGTGCCGCCGGGAGTGAAAATGAAAAGCGTGGACCTCACCGTCTCGCTCGAGAACCTGTCGTTCTTTCTTGCGCGGGCCGAGCATGAAGAGTAGGCCGCGCCTCTCACACGTCGACGCACGTGGTCGCGTCAAGATGGTCGACGTGGGCGAGAAGCCCGCAACGCGACGCGAGGCGATCGCGCGCGGGTCGATCCGCATGTCGCGCGAGGCGCTCACGCTGGTGCGCAGCGGGCGCGTCAAGAAGGGCGACCCACTGCAGGCCGCGCGTCTCGCCGGCATCATGGCCGCCAAGCAGACCTCCGCGCTCATCCCGCTGTGCCACCCGCTGCCGCTCGCCGAGCGTGCGCGTCGATCTGACGGAGGCGAAGAGCGGCTACGACATCGAAGCGCACGTCAGCACCACCGCGCAGACCGGTGTCGAGATGGAGGCGCTGACCGCCGTCGCCGTCGCCGCCCTGACCGTGTACGACATGGTCAAAGCGGTGGACAAAGGAATGGTGATCGGCAACATCCGCCTCATGCTGAAGACGGGCGGGGAGAGCGGCACATACCGGAGGGCGGGCCAGGCGGGCGGGGGCAGGTCGGGCACGTGGGGTAAGTCGGGTGGGGCGGGTGGGCCGGGTAAGGCTGGCAGGTAAGACATGAAACGATGGGGCTTCGCGTGTTCTCTGTTCGTCCTTGCTTTTGCCAACCTGCCCCACCCGACCTGCGCCGCCCTACGTGCCGTTGTCGGCGCAAGCTCCGGCGATTCCACCCGCGGCTTCGAAAGCGCCCGTCGACACCTTCCGCGTAGTCCGCAGTTACGCACACGACGCCGAAGCGTTCACGCAGGGGCTCGAGTTCGTCGATGGATTTCTCTACGAGGGCACCGGCCTGAACGGCCGGTCGTCGATCCGCAAGGTGAAGCTCGAGACTGGCGACGTGGTCCAGCGCCGGGCTGTGGGCGCCGAGCACTTCGGCGAGGGCATCACCATCTGGAAGGACACGCTGCTCGAGCTGACGTGGCAGTCGCAGGTGGCGCTCGTCTACGATCGGCGCACATTTCAGCCGCTTCGCACCTTCTCCTACTCCGGCGAAGGATGGGGGCTGACGCACGATACCGCGAACCTGATCATGAGCGACGGCACGGCCGCCCTGAGGTTCCTCGATCCGGCCACGTTTCGCGAGCGGCGCCGCGTGACCGTGACCGATGCCGGCGTCGCCGTGACAGCCCTGAACGAGCTGGAGTTCGTGAAAGGCGAGGTGTGGGCGAACATCTGGACGACGGACTTCATCGCCCGCGTGGATCCGGCGACGGGACGCGTGACGGGGTGGATCGACCTGCGAGGCCTGCTGCCCGCCCGCGAGCGCGCCGGCGACGCCGTGCTGAACGGGATCGCCTACGACGCCGCGACCGATCGCCTGTTCGTCACCGGGAAACTCTGGCCGAGGCTGTTCGAGATCAAGGTGGTCAGTCGGCAGTCGGCAGTCGGCAGTCGCAGTCGGTAGTCAGCGGTCGGCAGTCGACAGTAACCCCAGCCCCGAGCCCCCAGCCCGAGTCCCCAACCTCTAACCTCTTCTTAGAACACCCTCGCCGTCGGCACCGGCCACCAGCGCAGCTGGATCTTCCCGATGATGTACCGCTTGGGGACCATGCCCCAGTGCCGGCTGTCCGAGCTGTTGTTCCGGTGATCGCCCATCACGAAGTCGTAGCCCTCCGGGATCACCTGCGGGCCCCAGTCGTCGTGGCTGCGGTACTCGGCCGGTACGTAATCGTCGCGCAGCGGGATGTCGTTGACGTACACGCGGCCGTCAACGATCCGCACGGTGTCGCCCTCCTCGGCGATGACACGCTTGACGAACGACTTGTCCGGGTTCAGCGGGTAATAGAGCATGACGATGTCGCCGCGGCGGGGCTCGCCGATGCGGTAGACGAGCTTGTTGACGATGAGCCGATCCTGGTCCTCGAGGGTGGGCGCCATGCTCTGGCCCTTCGACGCGTGCCACCTGGACGCCGAACGTGACGATCAGGATGGCGTACACGGCGGCCGATGCCAGCGTCTTCACCCAGGCCAGGAGTTCTTCCTGCACCTGCGCCAGCTGGACGGCCGGACTGGCGGCCGGCGTCTGCTGCAGCTGGGCGTCGGACGCGTTCAGAGCTTCAAGTACTCTCTGAGCCGGCGCGTCTGCGTGCGGCTCACCGGTATTTCCGTCGCCTTCTCGTCCTTCATTCTGAGGATGTAGTTCCGATTGAACCAAGGGACGATCTCCTTGATCTTGTTGATGTTCACAAGATGTGATCGGTGGACTCGGAAGAAGACGCCCGGGTCGAGCCGCTCCTGCAGCTCGTCGAGCGTCCGGTAATTCGACGTGCCGACGTGCTTGGCCCGCGGCGACGGTAATCACATCGTCGGTCAGCGACGCAAACACGACCTCGTCGGCCTGCACGAGGAGAAAGCGCTCGCCGACTTTGATGGCCAGCCGGTCGCGCCGGTTCCGGCGCTCGGCGACGCGTTCGACGATCTGCTCGAGCTGCTCGGCGGTGACGCCTGGCGAGCCGACGGTGGCGTCGGTCGCGCGATCCGGGGATCGCTCGAACGCGACGAGCCGGCGCGTACGCTTGACAGCGACGTCGAGCCGCGCGGGATCGACAGGCTTCAGCAGGTAATCGACGGCGTTCACCTCGAACGCCTCGATCGCGTGCTGATCGTACGCGGTCACGAAAATGATGTGCGACGCCGCGTGCGCATCGATCAGGCGGCGGGCGACCTCGAAGCCCGTGAGGCCCGGCATCTGGACGTCGAGGAACACGACGTCCGGCTGAAGCCGGCCGATCGTCGTGAGGGCCTCGACGCCGTTACCGGCCTGGCCGATCACCGACACGCCGCCGATCTGTCCCAGCAGGAAACCCAGCTCGTCGCGCGCGAGCTGCTCGTCGTCGACGAGGACGGCTTTGAGATCCATCGATCAGGCCGTCACGCGCTCGGGCATGACCAGTTCCGGGATTTCGAGGCTGACCGCCATGCCTTCGCCGGGAGCGCTCTTGAACCGCAGCTGGCACTGGGCGCCGTAGATCGTCCGCAGCCGCTCGTTGACGTTGCTGAGACCAATGCCCCGTCCGAGGACCTGTTGCATCCGCTCTTCGGACATGCCCAGGCCATCGTCCACGACCTCGATGATCGTGTGGCCGTTGAGCAGACGGCTGGCGATGGTGATCCGGCCGCCGCCAACCTTCGGGGACAGCCCGTGCTTGATCGAGTTCTCGATCAGCGGCTGCAGGATGAGGCTCGGCACGATGACGTCGAGCGTCGCCGGCTGAATCTGCTTGACCACCTTCAACTGCGGCCCGAATCGCGTCGTCTCGATGTGCAGGTACTCGTCGATCGCCTCGAGCTCTTCCCGCAGCGTGACGAAGTGATCGGTGCTCCGCAGCAGCCGCCGGAGCAGGCCGGAGAGCTTGGTGATGAGGACGCGCGCCGTTTCCGGCTGCGTCCGGATGAGCGAAGAAATCGAGGTGAGCGTATTGAACAGGAAGTGCGGGTTGATCTGGTTTGCGAGCGCTTCGAGCTTGGCCGCGAGCAGCAGTTTTTCCTGTTCCTGGAGCCGATGTTCGATGCGCGCGTTGTTCCAGATCTTGATCGGCGTGGCGACAGCGAGCACGGTCGCGAACACCACGATAACGAACCACACCGAGTGGGGCGATCCCGGCGGCATGAAAAAGAGCCGGTGGTAGCGGGCGCCGAGCAACTGCCGGATGATTTCGAGGCCGATCGGCGCGAGCAGCAGCATCACCTGCCAATCCACCTTCAACGATCGGAGCATCTGCCAGGCGCGGCGGTGCAGGCTGGTGAACACGAACGGCGAGAACTGCCACAGCACGTCCTTGGGACACAGCTCGCGGAGGCCGCCACCCGCAAACCCGCAGCCGATGGCGAAGGGCAGGGCGATGAATTCGTGGGAGAAGAGCGGCGGGATGCCGACCATGGCGCCCACGGTGAGCCCTGCGTAGGGTCCGTCGATCAGGCCGGCCAGAAAGGCGCCCTCGAGCGTCAGGTCGGCCGCCTGATATCCGAGGAGGAGGCGCGCGACGACGCCGAGCGACAGCAGGCTTCCGAGGCTCAGCGCGAAGGTGAGCCGATCGGGTGACGGCCGCTGTTCGAAGATCAAGAAGTGGCGAAACCGGCGGAATCGCACCAGAATCGTCGCCGCGGCCGCCATGACGGCCAGCTTTACCAGCAGCGTCGTGAGCAGCAGCTGGTCCGTCGACAGAGACGTCGGCCCCGGCATGATTTGCACTGATCTTATCGTGACGGCGGTGCTGAGGCGCTATGTTGGGTTTCCACAGCTTGACACGCGGGGTCGGTGAAGCACGGGATTTGGCGCCAACTCATCATTAATCCCCTGGAAATTGTCCAGAAGGGACAGGTAAACTGAAGGGCAATGGGTGTCATTCGGCCTCTCCTCGTCGGCTTCTTCACCACGCTCAAGCACATTTTCAAGAAGCCCGTGACGGTGAACTACCCGGACCAGAAGGTTCCGATGTTCCCGAAATATCGCGGCAAACAGGTGCTGATGCGCGACGAGAACGATCTCGAGAAATGCGTCGCCTGCGGCCTGTGCTCGGTCGCCTGCCCGGCCGACGCCATCTATCTCGAGGCTCAGGAAAACACCGGCGGCGTTCAGGCGGGCCCGCGCTACGCGTCGGTGTACCAGATTCACAAGACGCGCTGTATCTTCTGCGGCTACTGCGAAGAGGCGTGTCCGGTCGGCGCCATTTTCATGGGCAAGGACTACGAGCTGGCGGTCTACAGCAAGGATCAGTTCGTCTGGGACAAGACCGACCTCCTCGTCCCGCCCTCCAGCACCAAACAGCACGCGGGATAAAGGCAGGCAGGGCAGGGCGAGACTGGCAGGACAGGCGAAAACGATGATCGCTTCGTCAGACCGGCTCCGGCCTGCCCGCCCCGCCCGTCTTGCCCGCCATCGCAGTTCGATCTGCCCGTCCCGCCTGGCCCGCCAGCCCACCACGATCATGATGATCGGGGCGCTCGGCGACATCCACGGCGAGTTCGACACCGTTCAGGAGATCATGCGCCGGCACCCCGACGTGCCGTTCTGGCTGCAGGTGGGCGACGTCGCCAGCAACGACGGCGAGTACTTCACGCCGGTCGCGCCCCTCTACTGGATCAAGGGCAACAATGAGGACTTCGACGTCGTCGCCGAAGCGGCAGCCGGCCGTTCGCCCGCGCCGACGCTGCACTACCTGCGCAACGGCGCGCTCCATCAGGTGGGCAACTGGCGCGTGGCGGCGCTCGGAGGCACGTTCGCCCCGAGCTGGTACAACGCGCCGGCCTCGGCGCTGCCGCCGTCGCGAGGACACAAGACGACGACCGCGTTCGTGAAGCTGGGCAAGCGGCGTGACGACAAACGCCGGCATTTCGTGAAGGACGAAGTGCTGGCCTGCAAGGCGCTCACGGGGATCGACGTCTTCCTGACCCACGAGGCGCCCCGGCCGTTCTATCCGGCGGGCCGGCACATCGACGCGGGAAAGACCGTGTTGAACGAAATTCTCACCACCATGCGGCCGCGGCTGCACCTGTTCGGCCACCATCATGAATTCACCGATTCAGCGCGGCAGGGCGTCCGGTCGATCGGCCTCGACATGGTGACGAAATCGTATCTGCTCATCAACGACGAAACTCTGCGCTGCGAACGCCTCGATACCTGAAATCGCGTATCTGACGTTCTGACATGGACTCGCGGACCCTTCCCATGTATAGTTCCGAAGGCACTGATGGCCATCTTTGAGCCGCCGTCTTCGCAACCGCGGGAGGAGTTCATCGGGTCGGACGCCGCCTCCCGCGCGTTGTCGGTAGCGGTCGTCGAAAACGACTTCGTCGAACGGGTCTACGAGAACATCGCGTGGGCCTACGACGCATTTTTTGGACCGACCCTGCACCCCGGACGCGTGCAGGCGATCCAGCGCATGGCTATTGGCCCCCGCGATCGCGTCCTCGAAGTGGGCGTCGGCACCGGTATCAACGCCGCGCTCTACCCGCGCTCGTGCTCGGTGACCGGCATCGATTTCTCGGGATCCATGCTCGAAAAGGCGCGCGACCGGATGGCCCGCAAGGGCATCCGCAACATGCGTCTGATCGAGATGGACGCCGCCGACCTCAAGTTCCCCGACGACACCTTCGACATCGTCTACGCGCCGTATGTCATCAGCGTCGTTCCCGACCCTGTCGCCGTCGTCCGCGAAATGCAGCGCGTCTGTCGTCCCGGCGGACGGGTCATCGTCCTGAACCATTTCCGCAGCCCGAACAGGCTGCTGGCTGCCATCGAACGGGCGATCTCACCCTTCACCGTGCACATCGGTTTCAAGTCGGATCTCGACCTGCCGGCGCTTCATCGCGCAGGCCAACCTTCGCCCCGTGTCGATCGAGAAGGTGAACCTGCTGCGCCTCTGGTCGCTGATCACCTGCATCAAGCAATAAGACCGACAATTTCTTCCGCGGCGACCCGAGCCCCGTCAACGTGCGCGGTTTCGGGCGCCGGCGGCTGCGCGAGCAGCGCGCGGACCGCGTCGCCCCACCGGCCCGCCAGCAAATCCGATCGATCGACGTAGCGGCAGCGCAACACGCGCGGCATCCCGGCGACGAACACGTCATATTCGGGGAATCGTCCGCGTGAGGTGTAGAGCAGCGGCGTCCCGTTGGCGATGCACTCCGAGACGATGCCGTAGCCGGGCTTGCTCACGACCACGTCAGCAGCCGCCACCAGATCCGGATACTTCAACCCGACCGGCGCTTCGCGCTCCGGCGCCAGCACCGTCAGGTGTTCGACGTCAGCGAGGTGTCCATACGGCAAGTCAACATCCGCGCCGCTGAAGCAGGCCAGCACGAACGGCCGATCGCCGGGGATGCCGAGGCGTTCGCGCGTTTCCGCCGCATCGCGCGTGGACCGTCGCGCGATGAACGGGATGTCGGAGGTCACCGCCGCCATCGCCTCGAACCCGCCGTGGAGCGGCAGCCGCAGGGCGCGAGTGGCCGTGGCATACGCGTCGCGGACCACGTCGATCACGCCGGCCGCGTCGTTTCCGGACGCGGCGAAGGCGTCGTACCCGCGATAGATCCAATCCCAGGTGAAGTTTCCGATCGCGACCGATGGCACGCCGGCTCGAGCCGCCGCTGCGAACGCGAGAGGCGGGATGTCGCCGAGGACGATCGCCGCATGTTCGGCCGCCAGGAAGGCCGCCTCCTCGTCCACACGGCGATCGAACGTTCTATAGAACCCTGCCGCGCGCCGCGCGGTCTCGTGCTCGTCGACATTCAGGCTGTCGATCTGCACGACGCCGGTGTCGGTTTCGACCGGCCTCACCTCCACGTGTGCGGGCGCCGACGCCCGAAACAGCCACGACGGCACCGTTGTGCGGACGATGAGCCGCGCGTCGGGCCGCCGTGCAGCCAGCTCCGTTCAGCAGCTCGATGCTGCGAGACGCGTGACCGAAGCCGTGGCCGGAAATATAGAAGACGATCGTCACGGCTTCAGTGGGTCACGGTTGCAAAGGACACGGGGGTCACGGCTTCAAAGGACACTGGCGGTCACGGCTTCAAAGGACTGATGGGGTCACGGTCGCAAAGGGGCTGGACGCTTGCAGCCGCAAAGGGCCCGTTGAGCGTTCGCTCCAAGTCCTTTGGAGGGTTTGCCGAAGCGCCCTTTGGAGCCTTTTTCAACCAGTCCTTTGCAGATTCTCACCACCAACGTTTTTGCCAGACGATCTGAATGCCTCCCTGCTGATCCCAGGTCGATCGTCCGTACGGCTGGCGGGCGTAGTAGCTGGCTTTGAGGGTGAATTCGCGCGTGATGCGGTACCGGGCGGTAACCTCGTTGGCGAGCAGGCGCGGCTGCGTGCGGAAGATCGCGCCGGTGCCGGCGACCGGGGCGTCCGTGCCTTCGTGGCGGCCGCCGATCGCCCAGCGCGGGCTGAGCGTTTGCGTGGCCTGGATGAACCACGCGTAGGCGGGAGCGTCCAGCCCGGGGATCACGAAGCTGTCGTGAATGAACTCGCCGGTCATCTTCGTGTACCGCACCGCGTAGTCGCCCTCGAACCCGATCGAGGTCACGGTGCGATCGCCGCGCACGGCGTTCGGCGTTCAGTTCCTCGTCCTTCAGAAACGCGCCGTGGGCGAACGACACGCCGAGGCGAAGCCCGGTGGTCGGCGTGATGCCGGCGCCGGCTTCGAAGACGGGCGTCGAGACGGGGTTGGTCGCGGCGCCGACGATCCAGCTGCGCACCGGCGCGGAGTTCACGATCGCGGCGCGCGCATCCCACCGGGCGGCCGACAGCGTGAGCACCGCGCCGAGCGGATACGTGGAGGCGACGGCAGGCCCGCGCGGGCCGCCCGCGTCGAAGGGCAGCATCGGCGTGAAGTAGCTCGTGTGCCCCGCGATCGTGGGGTTGACGCTCGGGTTGGCGTCGAACAGGCCGAGGCCGACAGGCGAGGCCATGTAGCCGGCATCCACGCGCGTCGAGATCGGTCCGGCGCGCTCGTACCGCACGCTGGCCTGGTAGAGCTGCGTGTCCCATTCCGGCGGCGGCGCGGTGGGCGGCGACGGTCGCGGCAGACGGAACCACGGTCGCACGTAGATCTGCCACCGGTCGCCCAGCTGCACCGTGCCGATGACGTCGACGATGATCTGCGGGCGATCGGACACGTTGTCGCCCCTGAACAGATCGAGGGCCGACCGTCGTGTCGAGGCTGAACCGCTCGTACGGCGTCTGCGCGGCGACGGGGACGGCGCGACGCGGCGACGCCGGCAACGAGGCCGCCGAGCAGCAGCCCGGCGCGGAGGCTACGCATGCATGCGCTCGAGCACCACTTCTCCGGTGTCCGAGATGACGCCTGGCAGCACCGTCGCGAGGGCGCCGACGGCTTCGGCGTGGAACGCCGTGCCCGCGAAGTGCCAGAGCTCCTGCAGCGCCGCCGTCGGATGCCGCGCGCCGCGGTAGGCGCGCGCGCGTCGTCATGGCGTCGTAGGCGTCGGCCACGTGCACGATGTGCGCGGCGATGGGGATCTCGTCGCCGCGCAGTCCGTGCGGGTAGCCGCGTCCGTCCGGCCGCTCGTGATGCAGCTCGACGATCGGGATGTGCGGCGCGAGGAACGGCACCGACTGGAGAATCCGCGCGCCCGCGCCCGGATGCTGCTTGATGATGTCGAACTCGGCAGGCGTCAGGGCGGTGGGCTTGAGCAGCACCGCGTCGGGCACGCCGATCTTGCCGATGTCGTGCAGCAGCGCGCCGAGCCGGATCACTTCGATTTCCTCGTCGCGCAGGCGCAGCGATCGGCCGATCGCGACCGACAGCACGCTGACGCGCTCGGAGTGTCCGGCCGTGTACGGATCGCGCGCGTCGAGCGCCATCGCCAGCGCGCGAATCGCGCCCGTGTAGGCGCCCTGCGTCTGATCTTCGGCGGCCGTGACCGACGTGATGAGCGCGTTGAACGTGTCGGTCAGCTCGTCGATCTCGAGGCTCGACCCGCTCGGCGCCGGCAGGTCCGCCGCATCGCGGGACGCGGCCATCCGCTTCAGCGACGTCGACAGCTGCCCGATCGGCTCGGTGATCATCCGCGCGAGCCAGAAGCTCGCCGCGAGCGCCAGCAGCGTCGCGCCGCCGGCGATGAGCGACAGGCGCTGCACGGCGGTTCGCGTCGCGGCGCGCGAGGACTCGTCGATCGACGTCAGCGCGTAGAACGCTGGCGTTGTTCACGTTCACCAGGCGGCGGAACGCGTGCGACTCGCCGTCGAGCGTGATGATCCCGCCAGCCGGCGGCGCCGTGGCCAGCGCGGACTCGAACGCGCGGGCCGACGCGGGCGACAGCGTGCTGGTCACGACCTGGCCGTCGCTCACGATCGCGGTCTGCGCGCCGGCCAGCGCTGCGAGATCGTCGGCGTACCGGCGATCCAGCGCCGGTCGCCAGGTAGAGCGTGCCGATTCGCACGCCGTCCAGATCGAACGGCACCGACACGATGCGGAACACGGTGCCGTCCACGCGCGCCACGCCGTCCACGCGATCGCCCTCGGCGCCGGCGATGACGACCTCGCGGTCGCGCGGCCAGAGGGCCGCCAGCCGGCCGGCGGCCGCCAGCGTCCGGTGGCGCACGTCGGTGAGCACGATGGCGTCCGAGTCGATGCGCGCCGCCACTTCCTCGAGCTGCCGCGCGATCGTGGTCAGCCACTGCTCGCGGACTGCCGGATCGGCGTTCGATCCGCGACTCGGCCGCGTACGTGTCCACGGCGGCCTTCAGCCGCGGGCTTTCGGCCAGCGCGGCCGACCTGCTCGCTGAGCTCGCGCTGCCGCCGGGCTTCGATCGCCGCGAACACCCGCTGGCCGGCCTCGAGGTTCGTCGAAACCGACTGCCGGACCTGATCGCGAACGCTCGCCGTCACGAGGACGAAGACGACCGATCGAGCAGCACCGCCACCGTCGCGAAGGTGACCGCGAGCGTCTTGACGAGCAGGCGCGGCGGCCGCGGCGGCCGCTCACGGCTGGTCCTCGACCGGCACGGTCAGGTTCGACCGTGGCTGTCTGGCCCGCCTCGACGCGCACGGTCAGCGTCCGTTCGCCGACGCGTTCGTGCCAGCCGACGAGCGTGTACCGGCCGGCGGGGATGTTGGGCAGCTCGAACGCGCCGTCGACCGCGGGAATCGTGAAATACGGATGATCGAGGACGAGGATCGAGGCGCTCATGTGCGAGTGGATGTCGCAGAACACCTTCACCAGGCCCGGCTTGTTGAAACGCTGGCCGCGCGTCTCGCCGCGCGGGTAGCGGCCGAGGTTGAACGTCGCCGTCGAGGACAGCGAGAACACGTTGTGGAAGAACGGATCGCCGTTGGGAAATTCGACCGTCGATCCACGCGTGATCGCGAGCACGTGCGGGATGAACGTCTCGTCCTCCTGACGCAGCTCCGACTTCGTCGTGCGCAGCGCGCCGCGGAACCCCGGATCCTTCAGGTAGACGACGACGTTGCGGATTTCGGGGATGGTGGGGGCGTCGTGCTTGCCGATCGTTCTCGACGGGTAGACGTTCGACGGCAGCGGCGCGCGGACGCGCGCGGTCAGCTTGACGTGGCCGCTGATGGTGCCGACGCCGCCGGCGCGCCGGCGTCCGTCGTCTGCGCGCGCGGTCCCGCCGTCGCCGCGGCGAGACACATGAATGCAACGGCGTGCAGCAGCACGACAGGACGGCGCACCTCGTCATTTTACGTCCGCGGCTGTCGTGGCGCGGCAGCGCCACACGCAAAACTTCTGCGAGGGTGTGCACGGGGATGAAATGCATCCCGCGCTTGAGCTCGGGCGGCAGCTCGGCGAGGTCCGGCTCGTTGCGCGCCGGCAGGATGAACTCCTTGATGCCGTGCCGCATGGCCGCGAGCGCTTTCTCGCGAATCCCGCCGACCGGCAGCACGAGGCCGCTCAGCGTGATCTCGCCCGTCATCGCCACGTCGTCGCGCACCTTCTGCTTCTTCAGCGCCGACACGATCGCCGTCGCCATCGTCACGCCGGCTGACGGTCCGTCTTTCGGGATGGCGCCGGCCGGCACGTGGACGTGCAGATCGTGATTGTCGAGGAAGTCGGCCGGCACGCCGATCTCGAGGGCCTGCGATCGGATGTGGCTGACGGCCGCGCGCGCCGACTCCTGCATCACGGCGCCCAGCTGGCCGGTCAGAATCACGTCGTGGTGGCCGGACGGGAGCAGCGTAGCCTCGATGAACAGCACGTCGCCGCCCGTTTCCGTCCACGCGACGCCGGTGGCCACGCCCGGGCGCGACACGCGGAACGCGACCTCGTCGTGGAAGCGGGGTGGCCCCAGATAGTCCGGGATGGCGTCGGCACGGACCGTCGTCTGCTGCGACGGTATCCGGAGCCGCGGTGCGCGCCGCGATCTTCCTGGCCACGGCGCCGATGTGGCGCTCGAGGCTGCGAACGCCGGCTTCGCGCGTGTAATCCCGGATGATGCGCTGGATGCGCGTCTGTCTTCGAACGTCACGTCCGCGGGTGTCAGGCGCATGCTCCTCGAGCTGGCGTGGCACAAGGTAACGTGTCGCGATGTGGAGCTTTTCGTCCGCCGTGTAGCCGGCGAGCGAGATGATCTCCATGCGATCGAGCAGCGCCGGGTGTACCGGGCCGAGCTGGTTGGCCGTCGCGATGAACAGGACGCGCGACAGGTCCATGCTGATTTCGAGGTAGTGATCGCGGAACGAGTGGTTCTGCGCCGGATCGAGCACCTCGAGCAGCGCCGCCGCGGGATCGCCCTGGAATCCGACGCTGAGCTTGTCGAGCTCGTCCAGCATGAACACGGGGTTCATGGCGCCGGCCTGTTTCAGCGCCTGCACGATGCGGCCGGGAATGGAGCCGATGTAGGTGCGGCGGTGTCCGCGGATTTCCGCCTCGTCTCGCACGCCGCCGAGCGAGATGCGCACGAACTTGCGGTTCATCGCCCGCGCGATGGACTGGCCGAGCGACGTCTTGCCGACGCCGGGTGGCCCGACGAAGCACAGGATCGGCCCCTTGATCGTCCCCGCCGGCGAGTCGTCCTTCGACTGCCGCGATTTCAGCTTCTGCACGGCCAGGTACTCGACGATGCGTTCCTTGACCTTGTCGAGATCGTAGTGATCGTCGTCGAGCACCTGGCGCGCGGCGACCGGATCGAGGCGATCGGCGGTCACCGTCGACCAGGGCACGTCCAGCACCCAGTCGATGTACGTGCGGATCATCTGATGGTCGGGCGAGGCCGGACGGCGTACGCTCCAGCCGTTCGACTTCGCGCGCCGCGACCGGCGCGACGGCCTCGGGAAGCTGGGCGTCGCGGATCCGCTTGCGGACCTCCTCGAAGTCGGTTTTCTCGCCTTCGCCGAGCTCGTCCTGGATGGTCTTGAGCTGCTGCCGCAGGTAGTACTGACGCTGCGCGTCCGTCATCTCCTCCTGCGTCTCGGTTTCGATCTTGCTCTTGAGCTCGAGCAGCGAGATCTCGCGGCTGAGCGCCGCGGCCACGGCCTGCAGCTTCGCGACGAGTTGATCGGTCTCGAGGATCTGCTGTTTGTCCTCCGCTTTCATGTCGAGCAGGTTGGCCAGCAGGTAGGAGAGGCGCAGCGGCTCGTCGATCCCGCTGACCATCCCGCGAAGATCCTGCGACAGCCCCGCCGCGATCGACAGGCCGCGCTCGACCAGTTCCTGCAGCCGGCGCACGTAGGCGTCGACTTCGAGCGTTCGCTCGGCGGGCTCGGGGACGGGATTGACGGTCGCGCGCAGCGACGCGCCGTTCTTGGTGACGATGTCCGCGTTCGCGCGCATCAGGCCTTCGACGATGATGTGCACGCCGCCGTTGGGGGCTCGCGCCATCTGCCGCACGGCCGCGATCGTCCCGATCCGCCGCACGTCGTCCGGTTCGGGGTCTTCGGCCGAGTCGTTGTTCTGAAGCGCCAGGAACAGGAGCCGATCGCCGGACAGCGCGCGGTTGACCGATTCCATGGACGCCGGACGGTTCACGGCCAGCGGCTGCAGCGTCAGCGGGAAGACGACGATCTGCCTCAGCGCGACGACGGGGAGCTCGCTCGGGTAGGTGCGGACCGCTTCGGACATTCGTTCGAGTTTACTCAATTACCCCGCAGGCGATTGCCGGTGATCAGTCAGCAGTCAGCAGTCGGCGGTCGGCAGTCCGCAGTCGCCAGTCCGCAGTCCGCGGTCGGTCGGCAGATGGCGGTCGTAGTGCAGGCCTTCAGGCCTGCCAGCGGCATGCGACACAATGGGGTCGCTCATTGAAGCACTGCACGAGGTCGATCAACGCGACGTCGCCGATCGATTGCGCCGCAGCGTCGATCGTCACACGCGCGACGTACTCCCAGCCCCTAGCCCCAGCACTTCGTCCCAAGTCCCAAGCCCCCAGCCCCCACACCCGAACCCGAGTCCCTGTCCGCTGTAACCCCCCTTTCAATACACGTAAGGCACGATCCGCCAGCGGACGAGCTCGCGGTATCGCACGTATGGCTCCCCGAAGCTGCCGATGAGCGATCGTTCTTCGAACGGCACGGCGATCACCAGGTAGAACAACGAGATTCCTGCGAATACCAGGCGATCGCCGGTCATGTGAGCGGGGCCGAAGGTCGCCAGCAGCCAGCCGAGGTAGAGCGGATGGCGCACCCAGCGGTACGGGCCGTGAAATTGCAGCGACTCGTCGCAGCATGGGAACGAATGCCGGCAAGCTCGAGCGCGTCGATTGCGCGGACGGCGCTCGCGATGATCAGCAGCCCCGCCAATCTGGACCGCTGCAAGCGCCATCGCCGGCCAGCCGCGGACGTGGTAGATCTCGCCGCCGACGGGTCGCCACGCCGCGCACACCCCGATCAGCAGCAGGCTCGCGAGCCAGACGTAGACCGACCGCAGCAGACGTTCGGGAACCGATTCGCGTCAGCCAGCGTTTCACCGGGTCGCGCGCGAACACGCTGTGGTGCGCCGCGAAGGCCGAGAACAGTACGGCGTCGATCGCGATTGCCGCGGCGTCAAATGGCGCGGGACGTGCTCCAGACTGACGACGAACGAGCCGGCGCAGACGAGCAGGGCGACGACGAACACCGCACCGCCCGCCCATCGCACCAGGCCTTCGACCATGCGCGTGTTCTCCGAACCGTGATCGAACCCTGACCGTGAACCCTGAACCGACCTGAACCTTGAACCTTAGTATTGTAGGACCTGCCATGCGTCACTCGGGCCAGCCACGCGTCGTCATCAGCGGCATCGGCGTCGTCTCGCCGTTTGGCGTGGGCCGCGAGCGTTTCTGGGACCACGTTCGGCGCGGCTGCAGCGGCACCCGCGCGATCACCGAGTTCGATGCGTCGGCGTTCGGCTGCCAGGTCGCGGCGCCGGCAAGCGGCGTCACGATCGACGATGTGCCGGCGTTCGAGGGCGAGGACATCTGGGATCCGGACTACCGGGCCGATCCCAAGCGGTATTCGCGAGCCGCGCTGATCGGCGTCATCGCCGCGCGCGAAGCCTGGAGCGACGCGGGCCTGCGCATCGGCGAACCCGGCGCCGGGCGTCATCGTCGGCAGCGGCGGCGGGGGGATCGACGTCGGCGAGCGGCAGTATGCCGACTTTTTCGCCGAGCGTGAGCGGAAGGTGACGCCGTACGCGATCCCCGTGTCGATTGTCGGCATGGTGTCGAGCGAGATTTCGATCTCGCTGCGCCTGCGCGGCGTGAGCCACGTGCTGTCGTGCGGCTGCACCAGCTCGACCGATGCGATCGGGTACGCGGCCGCGCAGATCCGGACCGGCGAAGCCGACGTCCTGCTCTCGGGCGGCACCGACGCGTGCGTCACGCCGGGGATGATCTTCGGCTTCTCGCGGATGAAGGTGGTCTCGATGGCGTACAACGGCGAGCCGGGCAGCGCCTCGCGGCCGTTCGATCGCGGGCGGGACGGCTTCGTGCTGGGCGAAGGCGCGTGGATGGTCGTGCTCGAGCGCGAGGATCGCGCGCGGGCGCGGGGCGCGCGCATCTACGCATCGATCGACGGCTACGGCTCGACCTGCGACGCGTACCACCGTGTCCAGATGGCGCCCGACGGTCGCGAGATCGTGCGGGCGATCGGCCTGGCGGTCGAGCGTTCGGGGCGTCCGCCCGAGGAGATCGGGTACGTCAGCTATCACGGCACATCGACGATGCTCAACGACGCCGTCGAGGCGCGGTGCGTCCGCGAAGTGTTCGGCGGCCATGCCGAGCGGCTCGCGGGCTCGTCGGTGAAATCGATGATCGGGCACCCGCAGGGGGCGAGCGGATCGGCCGGCGTCGTGACGGCGGCGCTGGCGCTGGCGCGGGGCTATTTCCCGCCGACGATCAACCAGCACGATCCCGATCCGGCGTGCGACCTCGACTTCGTCCCGAACACCGGGCGCGAGGCGCGCGCCGAGGCCGCGCTGTGCAACTGCCTGGGCTTCGGGTCGAAGAACAGCGCCCTGGTGATAGGAGCGGCGCGGTGAACGATGAACTTGGCAGCCATCTGGTCATCTGGTGATCTGGTCATCGTTTTGAAATCGCCAGATTTCAAAATGGATCAGCAATGACCAGATGATCTAAATGACTAAATGACTAAATGCTCGATGTCCTGATCGTCGGAGCAGGTCCGGCCGGTTCGGTGGCCGCCACGGTGCTGGCGCGTGCGGGCGCACGCGTGCGCATCGTGGACCGCAGCCTGTTCCCGCGCGACAAGCTCTGCGGCGATACGGTCAATCCCGGCACGCTCGGGTTGCTGCGGCGGCTGAACATGGCCGCGGCGATCGACGGGTGCGGCCTGCCCGTGGTCGGCATGCGCGTGACGGGCGCGCGCGGCGTCGTCATCGAGGGACGGTACCCGGACGGCGTCTCCGGGCGCGCGTTGCTGCGCCGTCACCTGGACTGGATGCTGTTGCAGGACGCGCTCGCAGCCGGCGCGCAATTCGAGCCGGCGTGCACCGTGCGCGGCGCGATTATGGACGGAAGCCGCGTCGCAGGCGCGCGGGTCAGCGGGCGGCCGTTCGACGGCGAGGTTCGCGCGCGCGTGACGATTGCGGCAGACGGCCGGCGCTCGACGCTGGCATTCGGCGCTGGGCATGGCGCGACATCCCGCGCGGCCGCGGCGATGGGCGATGGGCGGATACGTCGAGAACACCGCCGTGGCCGGACCGCCTCGCGACCTCGGCGAAATGCACGTGCGCGCTGGCCGCTACATCGGCATCGCGCCCGTGCCCGGCGGCCTGACGAACGTGTGCGTCGTGAGGCCGTGGCGGCCCGGCGATCGGGCGATTCGGCGACCCGAAGGCGAGCCGTGCTCGCGGAGCTGGCGCGCGACCCCCTGTTGCGCGACCGTTTTGCCGGCGCGCGGCTGACCGGCACACCCGTCGTGCTCGGGCCGCTGGCGGTCGACGTCGACGACTCCGTACACGTCGACGGGCTGCTGCTGGCCGGCGACGCCGCCGGGTTCATCGATCCGATGACCGGCGACGGCCTGCGGTTCGCCGTGCGCGGCGGCGAGCTCGCCGGCGTCGCGGCGCTCGACGTGCTCGAACACGGCTGGCAGGGCGTGCACGAGCGGCTGGCGGCGAGGCGGCGAGCCGAGTTCGCGTCGAAATGGCGGTTCAACCGCCTGCTGCGGTCGCTCGTCACGTCGCCGGCTGCCGTCGGCGGAGCATCGTGGGGCGCGCGTCTGGCGCCGGCGGGGCTGCGCGCCGCGATCGAGTACGCCGGAGATGTCGGGTACGCCTGACGACGATCGCGCTGCTCGCGATCGTGTTCGTGCCGATGCTCATCGAGGCCGGCCGCGCGACCCGTAACGAACGCCTTCAGCGTGCACGGGGCGGCATCGAGCCGCCGGGCGATGTCTACGCGGTGATGCGCGTCGCCTATCCGGCCGTGTTTCTCGCGATGATCGCCGAAGGGGCGTGGCGTCAGGCCGCTGCGCGCCGCTCGCCGTGTCCGGCTTCGTCCTGTTTCTTCTGGCGAAGGCGCTGAAGTGGTGGGCGATCCGGTCGCTCGGACGATCGTGGACGTTTCGCGTGATCGTGGTGCCGGGTGACGTCGCCGGTGACGAGCGGTCCCTACGCGTGGCTGCGGCATCCGAACTACGTCGCCGTTGCCGGGGAACTGGTCGGAGTGGCGCTGATGTCGGGAGCGCTCGTCGCCGGGCCGCTGGGCGACGCTGTTGTTCTGCGGGCTCATGCTCAAACGCATCTCGGTCGAGGATCGCGCGCTCCATCAGGCCTGACCGGGTCCTGAGTGTACAATTCGCGGCGGCAGATGCCTTCGCCGATCGCCCGCACAACTCTGCCTGCCTCCGAGCCGCCGCGCTGGGTCCGCGCAGTCGACGCGCTGTGCCTCGCACTGGTGGTGCTGAGCGTGCTGGTCGCGATGTCGGGCGGCTTCCGCGTCCGCATCGGCCCGTTGCGCGTGGCCGTCACCTCGCCGTACGTCACGCTGCTGTGGGCGCTCGCGATCGCGCATCGTCCGCCACGTCCTCGCGCCGGCGGCGCCGATCTATCGCGACCTGCCGGCGCGGCTGGCGAGTGTGGTGGCGTGAGCCCGCGCGTGCACACCGCCGCGATCGCGACAGCCGGGACGCGCCCGGCGATCCTGTTTGTCGGCTACATGGCCGTGCTGGTGTTCGGCTACCCGCCGGGACCGGCGCCGCCGGTGCAGGTCAACAACGAGCTGGTGAACCTGCAGGCGAGATGGGACGCGAACTGGTATCTCGGCATCGTGACCGAGGGTTACCACTTCGTGCCGAACCAGCCGGGGCTTCAGCAGAGCGTGGCCTTCTTCCCGGCCTACCCGATGCTGGTGCGAGGCGTCGGCCGCATCCTCGGCGGACGGCTGACAAGCTACATCGGAGCCGGCGTGATCGTCTCGCTCGGGACGTTCTTCCTGGCGCTCATCTATCTCTACGCGCTCGCGCGCGACACGCTCGACGAAGACGAAGCGCGCTTTGCGGTCTGGGCGATCGCGACGTATCCGTTCGCGCTGTTCTTCGGCGCGATCTACACCGAGCCGCTCCTGCTGCTCGGGATGACGGCGACGTTCTACCACTTCACGCACGGACGGTACGCCCGCGCCGCGGCGTGGGGTGTGCTGGTTGGCCTGACCAAGACGAACGGCTTTCTGCTGTCGATCCCGCTCGCGATGCTGCGCACTTACAGGTCGGGCAGCGCGCACGGGGCGGCCGGGCGGGGCAGGTTGGGACGACTGAGCAGAGCGGACGCGGCAGGCAAGTTCTGACGGCGATGCTCGCTGCTGCGGGTGCCCGGCGTCGGCATGCTGATTTATTCGGCGTACGTCTGGCAACTGACCGGACGATCCGCTGGGATGGCTGCGAGCGCACGGGGCGTGGGGCCGGGAGTATTCAGGGACTTGCTGACGCTGGTGGGCGATCGCGTCAACATCATCGCCAACGCGGGCGTCGAAGGCTATGTCGCGTCGCTGCCGCACGACCTCATCAACGCGCTCGGCGTGATCTTCGTGCTTGCCGCAGTCTGGCCGGTGGCACGCAAGCTCGGCCTGGCCTACGCCGTATTCATCCTCATCTTTATCCTGCCGCCGCTGGCAGCGGGCGGACTCATCTCGGCCGGGCGCTTCTCGTCGGTGCTGTTTCCGGCGTTCCTGTGGCTGGCCGGAGCGGTGCCGCCCAGACATCGGCCGGCATGGCTCGCCTCGTTCGCGGCGTTTCAGGCTTTAAACGCGGCCATGTTCTACACCTGGCGCCCGCTGTACTGACACACGGCTCGCTCGACAGGTCTGTTTATCGCGAAGCCACGAAGGTTCACGAAGGACGCTCTGTAGATGAGGATTCTTCGTGGGTTTCGTGCCTTCGTGATGAGCCGGAGCGGGCGGAAGCACGCATATAATACGAGGCGAGATGCCTCGAACCTTCTCTCGCAGGTTCTACCTGCTGACGTTGCTGCTGGCCGTCGGCGTTCCGCTCTGCGCAGTGCTCGTCATGGCGCAGGGACAGCGCCGGCGCGCAGGCGCCTGCCGCTCCCGCGACGCCGTTTCAGGCCGCGACGCGCGCGTTCATCGAGGGACGATACGCCGAGGTCGACACGCTCACCGCGAAACTCGACCTCGAGGGATCCCAACGTCGTCGCGCTGCGCGCCCGGGCGGCCATCGAGCGCGGGATGTACGCCGACGCCGAAACCGCGCTGCAGGCGGCCGCTTCGCGCGCGCCGGCCAGCGAGGCCGCGCTCGAGCTCGGATTGCTGCAGCAGATGCTGAGTCGGCCCGATGGCGCGGGCGACGCTCTCGCGCGTGGCCGCGCTGGCCGACTCGTCGCGCGACGCGGCCGAGCTCGCGCGCGCGGGACGGGCGCTGCAGGCCCTCGGACAGTTCCAGGAAGCCAACGCGGCATTCCGGGACGCGGCCGGCCTCGCGCCCGCGAACGCGGCCATCCAGACGGCGTGGGGCGACCTGTTCCTGGAGAAATACAACAAGGCCGAAGCGGTCAAGTCCTACCAGGCGGCGCTCGAAATCGATCCGCGCTTCGCGCCGGCGCTCCTCGGCGGCGCGCGCGCGCTCGAAGACGAAAACCCGCCGCAGGCCGCGACGCTCGTCAAGCGCGCGATGGAAATCAATCCGAACTCGGTCGACGCACACGTCTTCCTCGCCAATCAGGCGATCGACGCCGAGAAGCGCGCCGAGGCGCGCGAGCTGCTGACCAAGGCGCTGGCCATCAACCCGTCGAGCCTCGACGCTCGCGGCACGCTGGCGGCGCTGGCGTACGTCGAGGACAAGCCACAGGAGTTCGAAGCCGAGGTCGCCAAGGTGCTGGCCATCTCGCCGAATCACGGCGACGTGTACCGCGTGGCCGGCGAACTCGTCGCGCATAACTACCGGTTCGAAGAAGCGGTGGCGCTGACGCGCAAGGGCGCTGACGCTGACGCCCAACGACCCGCGCGCGCTCGCCGACCTCGGCGCGCAACTGCTCCGCACGGGCGACGAGCCCGAGGCGCGTTCGGCGCTCGAAGCCTCGTTCAAGATCGACCCGTACGATGTCGTCACGTTCAACGCGCTCAGCCTGCTCGACTCGCTCGACAAGTTCGAGACCATTCGCGACGGCGATCTGATCGTCAAGCTGAGCAAGGAAGAAGCCCCGGTCCTCAAGGAATACACCGTCGCGCTCGCGCACCAGGCGCTCGGCGCGATGGCGGCCAAGTACGAGTTCACGCCGAAGGGGCCCATCCTGATCGAGATGTTCCCCAAGCACGACGATTTCGCCGTCAGGACGCTCGGCCTGCCCGGCATGATCGGCGCGCTGGGCGCGTGTTTCGGCCGCGTGGTCACGCTCGACTCGCCGAAGGCGCGTCCGCCGGGCGACTTCCAGTGGGAAGCCACGCTCTGGCACGAGCTCGGCCACGTCATCACGCTGCAGATGTCGAATCAGCGCGTGCCGCGATGGCTGACCGAAGGCATCTCCGAATACGAAGAGCGCCGCGCCCATCGTGAATGGGCCCGGCAGATGGACTTCACGTTCGCGTCGCTCCTCAACCGGGACGAGACGATCAAGCTGAAGGATCTGAACGCCGCGTTCCAGGATCCGAAGCTGATCGGCGATCGCCTACTACCAGGCGTCGCTCGTGGTCGATCACCTCGTGGCCACGTTCGGGCAGAGCGGCCTGAACAAGCTGGTGCGCGCGTACGGGCGCGGCGTCGACACGGACACGGCGCTCAAGGAAGTGCTCGACACCGACTTCGATAAGCTGCAGATCGGCTTCGACCAGTACACCGAGCGGACGTTCGGCGCCCTGCAGAAAGCGCTCGTCGTCCCGAAAGACGTTCAGCTCGCGAAGGCGCCGATCGACGAGCTCCGCAAGCTCGCGAACGAGAATCCCCGCAGCTACCCGGTGCAGCTCGCCTACGGACACGCGCTGCGAAAGGCCGGCAGCACGGACGAGGCGATGCAGGTGTTCGAGCGTGCCGCCGCGCTGGCGCCGAGCGCCACCGGCGACGACAGCCCGCGCGCGCAGATGGCCGAGATCGCGCTCGAGAAGAAGGATCGCACCCGCGCGATCGCCGAGCTGACGGCCTTCCTCAACGCCGACTTCGAGAACGTGGGCGCCGCGCACAGGCTGGCGTCGCTCCTCAAGGAAGCCGGCGTCACGGATCCGGCCAGGCTCCGTCCCGTATACGAGCGCATCGTCGCGCTCGACCCGTTCGACGGCGAAGCCCGCGCGGCGCTCGGCCGGATGGCGATGCAGCGGAACGACGCTCGAGTTCGCCGCTCGTGAATTCCGGACCGTGATCGCGCTCAAGCCGATCGATCCGGCCGTCGCGCACACGGATCTCGCCGAGAGCTACCTCAAGGCGGGCAAGCGCGACGAGGCGAAGCGCCAGACGCTCGCGGCGCTGGAGATCGCGCCGACGTACGAGCGCGCGCAGGACCTCCTGCTGAAGCTGGCGGAGGCGAGGCCGTGAACCGGGCGGCGGTGGCCGCCGCCGCAGCGCTTCTCCTGAGCCTGCCCACTGCCGGTTCTCCGCTGGAAGGCGGCGGCGATGGAGCCGCAGCCGTCGGCCGCCCGCTCGGCCGGGCTGCAGTGGCGCTTCGTCCGGATCAAATATCACTACGACGCCGCGGCGCTGCGCGCGATGCAGCTCGACGTGTACGGCGAGCCCTGGGGCATCGACTCGCCGGCGGCCGAACAGAACCTGTCGCGCCGCGTGAAGACGGCGACTTCGATCGCCGTCGAAGATCCCATCCTGATGACGCTCGACGATCCCGCAGCTGTTTGAGCACCCCTGGATCTACATCGTCGAACCCGGGGCACTCAGGCTGACCGACAGCGAGGCGGCGAACCTGCGCGAGTTCCTGCTGCGCGGCGGGACGTTGATGCTCGACGACTTTCACGGGCCGTACGAGTGGGACAACCTCGAACGCCAGCTGCGCAAGGTGTTTCCCGATCGCCGGATCACCGAGGTCACACCAGACCACCCCGTGTTCCGGTGCTTCTACGCCCTCGACGCGTATCCGCAGGTCGCGGGCATCGGCTCGTTCCTGGCGGGTCGCACGTGGGAAAAAGGCGGCCTCGTCCCGCACCTGCGCACGATCCTCGACGATGCCGGGCGGCCGATGCTGTTCATCAACTGGAACACCGACATGGGCGACGGCTGGGAGTGGTCGAACGTCGAGGAATACCCCGGCTACCTGAAATACACCTCGATGGCCTATCGCATGGCGATCAACGAGATCGTCTATTCACTGACACATTAGCAGGACTGAAGGCCTGCACTACGACTGCAGTAGTGCCGACCTTCAGGTCTGCCATGAGATTGCATGGACGTTGCCACGACAGCAGAGCGCGTCGCGGAAGGCCGCGCGCAGATTCTCGCCGAACTGAGAAAGGTCATCATCGGCCAGGACGAGGTCGTCGAAGAAGTCCTCATCGCCCTCTTCACGGGTGGCCACTGCCTGATCACCGGCGTGCCCGGGCTGGCCAAGACGCTGCTGATCAAGACGCTCGCCGGCATCCTGGACCTCGACTTCAAACGCATTCAGTTCACGCCCGACCTGATGCCGTCGGACATCACCGGCACCGAAATCCTCGACGAGGACCAGGGCGCACGGCGGCTGCACTTCGTCAAGGGCCCGATCTTCGCGCAGATCATCCTCGCGGACGAGATCAACCGCACGCCGCCGAAAACGCAGGCGGCGCTGCTCGAGGCCATGCAGGAAGCCCACGTGACGGCCGCGGGGCGGACCTACCCGCTCGAGCAGCCCTTCTTCGTTCTGGCCACGCAAAACCCGATCGAACTCGAGGGCACGTATCCGCTCCCGGAGGCGCAACTCGACCGCTTCATGTTCAACATCGTGATCACGTACCTCAGCCAGGACGATGAGGTGCGGGTGGTGACGCAGACGACCGGCGGTGAGCAGCCCGTGCCGGCGCGCGTGCTCACGGGATCCGACATCCTGCAGTTCCAGGAGATCGTGCGCCAGGTGGCGATCGCCGACGAGATCGCGCGCTACGTCGTCCGGCTCGTCGACGCCTCGCGGCCCGGCCGGCCGGGCGCGCCCGAGTTCATCGAACAGTGGGTGAAGTGGGGCGCCGGGCTCCGCGCGTCGCAGGCGCTCGTGCGCGGCGCCAAGGCGCGCGCCCTGATGCACGGCCGCTACCACGTGTCGATCAAGGACATCCAGGCGCTCGCCAAGCCGATCCTGCGTCACCGGATCATGACGAACTTCTACGCCGATTCCGAGCGCATCACCCCGGACGCCATCGTCGATCGGCTGCTGGACGCCGTGCCGGTGCCGAAGAGCGGGATGTAGATGCAGGCGAGCGAGGGAAGGTTTCTCGACCCCGCCGTCATCGCGCGTCTCGGCACGCTCGAACTGAAGGCCAAGACCATCGTCGAAGGGTTTCTCTCGGGCCTGCATCGCAGCCCGTACAAAGGCCTCAGCGTCGAGTTCGCCGAGTACCGGCAGTACATCCGCGGCGACGACCTCTCGACGATCGACTGGAAAGTCTTTGCCCGCAGCGATCGGTACTACGTCAAGAAGTTCGAGGAGGAAACCAACCTCGACTGCCACCTGCTGATCGACGTGAGCGGCTCGATGGCGTATCAGTCGCGCGGGCCGAGCAAGTTCGAGTACGCCGCCTGCCTGGCCGCGTCCCTTGGTTATCTCATGACCCGGCAGCGCGATGGCGTCGGGCTGATGGCGTTCGACGATCACATCGTCAGCGCCGTGCCGGCGAGCACGCGCGCGGGCCATCTGCGGAACCTGCTCGTCGCGCTGTCGCGACTCCATCCGGGCAGCCGGACGAATGTGGCGAGGCCGCTGCGCCAGGTGGCCGAAGCACTCAGCCGGCGCGGCATGGTCGTCGTCATCTCCGATCTGCTGGACGACCCCGAGGCGGTCGTTCGCGGCCTCAGGCTCTTTCACCACCGCGGGTCGGACGTCCTCGTCTTCCACGTGCTCGACCCGGACGAGATCGATTTTCCGTTCGAGCGCGCCACGCGGTTCGAGGATCTGGAGAGCGGAGAAGAGGTGACGGCTGTTCCCGACGTCGTGCGAACGCACTACCGGAAGGCGATCGGCGATCTCATCGACCGGTATCGTCGCGAGCTTGGCGGCGCCGGCATCGACTACCAGTTGCTGAACACGAAGCAGCCGCTCGAGATTGCCCTGCTGGCGTACCTGTCCACCCGCTCGAGAATGGCCAGATGACCCACAGAGATCACCAAGCTCACAAAGCCATCCTTTGTGGTCCTGGTGTGCTTTGTGGTTCCTGAAATGTGATGCCGCTCTTCTTGTCGCCGCTGTTCCTGTTCGGGACCCTGGCCGCCGCTGTCCCGATAGTCCTGCACCTGCTCAAGCGCGAACAGGAGCCGCGCGTGAAGTTTGCGGCGGTGGCGCTGCTGCGGCACGCGCCCGTGGAACGCTCCTCCACGCGGAGGCTGCGCGAGATCCTGCTGCTGATGCTGCGCGTGTCGGCCCTGCTGGTGCTGGCGCTGGCGTTTGCCCGGCCTTTCTTCCCTTCCCCTGCAGCCGCCGCGGCCTCGCGCAACGCGACGGTCGTCCTGCTCGACACTTCTTACAGCATGTCGTCGCCCGGCAGGTTCGCTCGCGCGCAGCAGCTCGCACGGGACGCCGTGAATCGCGCGCCTGCAGGGGACGATGTGGGCGTCGTGATGTTTGGCGATCGGGCGGAACTCGTTGCCGCCCCGTCCAGCAGCCGCGCGGCCGCGCTGGCGGCCATCGATGCCGCCGTGGCAGGAGCGGGAGGCACGCGGTATCTGGCGGCCGTGAATGCGGCGGGTCGAGCTCTCGGCAGCCGCCGGGGAACCGTTGTCGTGGTCACCGATCTCCAGGCGGGCGGGTGGGACGCGGGCGATCACGCGTCGGTGCCCGAGTCGACGCGAGTGGAGGTTCAAGATGTCGGCGCGCTGCCCGACAATCTCGCCGTCGTCGGGCTTCGATCGGACGGCGATCGGGTGGTCGTCACGGTGAGAAATGACAGCCAACGGGCCCGCGACGTTGCTGTCCGCCTGAGCGTTGACGGACGGATGGCCGGAGAGCGCTCCGCGCCCGTCGCGCCGCACGGCACTGCAGACGTGGTGTTTTCCGCAGTATCGGGCGGCGAAGCCGCCGCCTCGGTCGACGATCGCGATGGACTGCAGGCCGATAACGTCCGCTACGCGCGGCTCACCGGCACGTTCCGCTCCGCGGTGCTCGTCGTGACGGCCACCGGAGATCTCGATCGTGACGCGTTCTACGTGCACCAGGCCCTCGTGGCTGGTGGCACCGCTCGCGCCGGCGGAGCGTCGGGTGTGACAGGAGTCGCTGCCGGGCAGCTCGGCAGCTGGACGAGCGCTCAAACGGCCGGCTTCGCATCCGTTCTGCTGCTGTCGACGCGGGGCCTCGACCGCCGCGGCCGTGAGCTGATCGCGTCGTATGTCGCCGCCGGCGGCGGGCTGCTGATTGCCGTGGGCCAGGACGTCGACGGTGACGTGGCGGCAGACGTACTCGGCGCGGCCGCGAAACTGCGCGTGCAGGCGCCGGACGATCGACGGGCGCCGCAGCCGCTGTCGCTGGCGCCGGCCGATATCCGTCATCCGATCTTCCAGCCGTTCGGACCGGCAGCGGCGTCGCTTGGCCTGGTCCGGTTCGAGCGTGTCGCGGCCATCAGCGCCTCGGGTTGCCAGACGCTCGCGAAATTCACGTCCGGTGAGGCCGCCGTCATCGACTGCGGCATCGGCGAGGGTCATGCGCTGGTGGTGTCCTCCGACCTGAACAACCGCTGGAACGACTTCCCCCTGCACGCGTCGTTCCTGCCCTTCATGCACGAGACGGTGCGGTATCTGTCGCGTGGGCGTGCTCAGGCTACCGAGTATCTCGTGGGCGAGGCGCCGGCCGGGGCGGTGCCCGTGCCCGGGATCGTGACATTGGGGGCGGCCGGTGCGCCGTCGCGCCGGGTCGTGATCAACGTCGACCCTGTCGAGTCAGAGCCGGCGCGGATCTCACCGGCCGAGTTCGAATCGGCGATCGCGCGGTTGAAGGATGCGGGCGCGGCCGAGACGCGGACGGCCGCGTCAAACCGGGAATCGGGCCAGCGCGTCTGGCAATATCTGCTTGGGGCGATGATGGTGTTGCTCGCCGTCGAGGGTGTGGTCGCGGCGCGAACTGTCTAGGACCAGATGCGAACTGTCTAGAATCAGATGTAGTGCAGGCCTTCAGGCTTGCCAAGACACGGCGGGGCTGAAGCCCCGCACTGCAGCAGAATTCGAACATGGACCGTCAGTACGAACCGATCGGCCGATTCCTGCAGCGCGTCCGCGCGCGGCTGCGGGCGTTGTCCGCGCTCGATGCCGCCGCGCGGGTGGCGCTGGGGCTGTCGGCGGTGGTCGCCGTCGCGCTGACCGTGTGGTCGCTGGCGTCGCTCGGCGGCCGATCGCCGATCGCACTCACCAGCCTGCTCGGCGTCGTGCTCGTGCTGGCCGCGGTGGCGTTGGCCTGGGGGCTGCTGCCCCTTCGCGGCGCGCCGACCGACGCGCAGCTCGCCCGCTTCGTCGAAGAGCAGGTGCCGGCGCTCGACGACCGTCTCGCGACGGCCGTCGACATCGTCCAGCGCGACACACCCTCGCCGCTGGCCGGACCGCTCGTCGCGGACGCGGCACGCCGCGTGGATGCGATCGACGTCGACGAGGTCGTGCCGGGGCGTCGCATCCGTGCGGGTGGATTCAAGGCGGGTGCGGCCGCAATCGCGCTGCTTGTCCTCGCGGTGATGGCCCGCGAGCCCGCGCGCCAGTCGCTCGACGCGGCCTCGCTCGCGCTGTTTCCCGAGAGGGTGCGGCTGGAGATCGTGCCCGGGAACGCGAGAGTCAGGCAGGGCGCGCCGCTCACCATCCAGGCGCGCCTGATCGGCAATCGCGCTCCGGTCGGCGCGCGCCTCGAGGTCGGCGCGGGCGACCTCTGGCGCGGCACCGCGATGCAGGCCGAGTCGGCAGGCGGGTTCCGCCTGGCGATGCCGCCGGCTGTCGCCGATTATCAGTACCGTGTCGTCGCCGGGCCGATCACCTCGCCGGTGTATCGCGTGACCGTCGCCCACCCCCCTCGTGTCACGCGCATCGACGTCGACTACTCGTACCCGCAGGCGCTGGGCCTGCCGCCGCGCACCGAGATGGACAGCGGCGACGTGTATGCGCCGGCCGGTACCAACATCACGCTCCATGTACACACCGATCGGCCGATCGCGTCCGGCCAGCTTTCGTTCGCGGACGGCCGAGCGATCGCGTTGTCAGTGGACTCGTCGGCGCAGCTCACCGCCGCGATGAAGGTTGTCGAGGACGGTGCGTACAGAGTCGCGCTTCGCGATCTGGACGGCCTGGCCGATCCGGGCCAGACCGAATACTTCATTCGAGCGATAGAAGACAGGCCGCCGGACGTGCACGTGGTGAAGCCCGCGAGCGACCGATCCGTCACGCGGCTCGAAGAAGTGGATATCGAGGCGCAGGCGGAGGACGATTATGGCATCGAGCGCATGGATCTGGTGTACGCCGTTCGCGGGCAGTCCGAACGCGTGATCCCCCTCGACGTGCCGCGCCGCGGCACGAGCGTCACCGCACGGCATACGCTCTATCTCGAGGACCTCGACGTTCACCCTGGCGACTTCATCTCCTACTACGTGCGCGCTCGCGACGTCACGCGCGGTACCCGCTCGAACGAAGGACGCAGTGACATCTTTTTCCTGGAAGTCAGGCCGTTCGAGCAGGAATTTTCGCTCGCACAGAGCCAGTCGATGGCGGGCGGCGGCTACAACGGCTCGATCGACGATCTCGTCAACGCGCAGAAGCAGGTTGTCGTCGCGACGTGGAAACTCGATCGGCGCGGCCAGAACGCCAGCGGAGCGCAATCGCCGGCCGATATCCGCGCAGTCAGCCGCACCGAAGCGGATCTCAAGACCCGTACCGAGGAGACGGCGAGCTCCCTTCGCGAATCGACAATGCGCGATCCACGCCGCCGGCTGCAGGGCAGGGGCGATGCCGCCGGCCAGCCGATGCCCGAGGAAGACGCGATGACGGCGGCGGTCGAAGCGATGGGACGCGCTATCGTGTCGCTGGACGCGTTGAAGACCGCGACTGCGCTTCCGGCGGAGATGCAGGCGCTGAACTCGCTCCTCGAGGCGCAAGCGCTGGTGAAGAAGCGGCAGGTGTCGAGACAGCAATCGGCGCAGGGCGGTCCCGGCAACAACAACCGGAACTACGACGTTTCGGCGCTGTTCGACAAGGAGCTGCAACGGCTGCAGGAGACGCGGTACGAAACACGCCAGCCCTCTGGCGGGCAGAACCGCGAGAACCGGGACGCCATCGAGAAAATCGCCGAGCTCGCACGGCGGCAGGACGAGATGCTCAAGCGGCAGCAGGACCTCGCGCGCCAGCGCCTGGACGAGGCGGAGATGGCGCGGCAGCTCGAGAAGCTGACCCGTGAGCAGGCCGAGCTGCGGCAGCAGGCGGAGGAACTGGCGCGCCGCATGTCGAAGCTCGAGTCGGGCCAGCAGAACGGGGCGGGGTCGCCGGCCGGGTCCTCGTCTGGAAGCGAGCAGACCGCGCGACAGCTGCGCGACATTTCCAACGACATGCGCAGCGCCACGAACGATCTGCGCCGCCGCGACTCCGCGCAGACTGGCGCCGGCGGCAGCCGGGCCCTCGAGAAGTTGAAGTCGCTCGAACAGCACCTCCGCGCGGGGAGCGAGGGCCAGCAGAAGAAGCCCGGCGATCCCCAGCGTGACGCGGCAGGCTCGGGCACCCGGCGCGACGCCGAGTCGCGGGCGATCTCCGAGCAGCGCGGTCGCGCGCAGCAGCTGCGCGAGAACATCGAGCGCCTGACACGCGAGCTCGAGAAGCTCGGCCAGCAGGAGTCCGGCAGGAATACGCCGAACGGTCAGAAGGCGCCAAACCAGACGGGAAAGACCGACGACCGGCGCGAGCCGGGGCCGGGCGGCCGCGGCGACGAGATCACGCGGCTCCGCGAGCAGGCCGCGCGCGAGCTCGAACGGACGCGACAACTTCTGGACGAGCTGCGCCGGCAGGATCCGAGCTTCGCCAGTGGCGGCGCGGGCTTTACGTTCGAGGGCGCGGGTATGGTCTTCTCCTCGCCCGGCACCGAAGCGTTCAAGCAGGACCTGGCGCGCTGGCAGGCGCTCAGCGCCGAGGCCACGCGCGCGCTGGACCGCGCGGAGTCCTCGTTGTCGGGCAGGCTGCAGGAAAAAGATGCATCCGGCCGTCCGGCCGCCGGCGTCAACGACAAAGCCCCGGCCGGCTACCAGCTGCAGGTGGACCAGGTACTTCAAGGCGCTGGGGAACCGCAAGCAGCCCTGACCGCACCGCGGTCGGCCCTTTCGATGCATTTCGCGTCTCTCCCGCCCTGGTGGCTGACGGTGCTCGCGGCGATGGCGCTGGCGGCCGCCGTGTTTGCCGCGTACCGCCACCCGCTGGCGCCGCTCTCGAAGACGCAGCGCGCCGTTCTCGTGGGGCTCCGCGCCGCCGCGTTCATCGCGCTGCTGCTCGTGTTGTTCCGTCCCGTGGCGCTGCGGCCTCCGGCCGGTGACCACGAGCAGGTCGTGCCCGTGCTCGTGGACGTCTCGCGCAGCATGGGCGTGGCCGATGCCGACGGCGACACACGGATCGCGCGCGCGGCGGCACTGCTGCGCGTCGACCTGCTGCCCGTGCTGTCGCGCCAGTTCCGCACGGAGCTGCTCTCCGTCGGCGACGCCGTGGAGACGGCGTCGGTGGACGCGCTGACGGCTCGCGCGAACCAGAGCGACCTGTCCGGCGGCCTGGCGTCTGTTCGTGAACGCTTTCGCGGCCAGCGCGTTGCCGCCGTCGTCGTGCTGTCGGACGGCGGCGACACCGCTCCGCCGGCTGCACCGGCACGGGCCGCCGACGCCGTATCGCCGTGGCCCGTGTTCGCGATCGGCGTCGGATCGGCGACCGGACTGCGCGATCGCGAAGTCCTCGGGATCGCCGCGGGGGAGCAGCGGCTCGAGGACGCGTCCGTTGACCTGCAGGTGTCGGCCGCCAGCAGCGGGTTCGGCCGCGATCCGTTTCAGTTGCGCGTTGTCGCCGGCGGCAAACTGCTCGAAAGCCGCCGCGTGACTCCGTCCGCGGACGGGTCGCCCACCGAGCAGCGGTTCACCGTCTACCCCGATGGGCGTGAGCCGACCGTGTACACCGTGGACATCCCCCAGGCCGACGGAGAAGCCGTCACCGAGAACAACACGCGCAGCGTGATGGTGAGCCCCGCCGGCCGCAAGCGCCGCCTGCTGGTCATCGAGGGTGCGCCGGGATTCGAGCACACGTTCGTCAGGAGGGCCTGGGCGGCGGATCCTGGGCTCGAGATCGATTCCGTCGTTCGGAAGGGCAAGGACGTCAACGGCAGCGATACCTTTCTGATTCAGGCGGAGGGCAGCCGTGCTGCCGCGCTGACGGCAGGCTTCCCGGCCCGGCGGGAAGATCTCTACGCCTACGATGCGGTCATCGTGTCGAACCTCGAGGGCGCTGCCTTCACGCGCGATCGGTGGGCGATGCTCGCCGATTTCGTGTCCGACCGCGGCGGCGGCCTGCTCGTGACCGGCGGCCGATCGTTCGCGCAGCGAGGGCTGGTCGGGACGCCTCTCGAAGCGGTGCTGCCGGTGGAGCTCGACGAGCGCCGCGGCGGCACGCTTCGCACGGTCGCAGGCGATCGCGCTCCAGCCAACGGCCTGGTCGTCACGCCGGAAGGCGAGACGCACCCGATCATGCGGCTGGGCGTGTCGGGCGAGGACACACGCCGGAAGTGGGCGGCGCTGCCGGCGCTGGCGGCCGCGGCGCCGCTTGGCAGCGCGCGACCGGGCGCCGTCGTGCTCGCGGCCTCGTCTGCCTCCGGCGGCGCGGTGTTCCCGGTTGTCGCCGTGCAGCAGTACGGCCGCGGACGCTCGATGATCTTCGGCGGCGAAGCATCGTGGCGCTGGCGGATGATGGCGGCCTCGACCGATCGGAGCCACGAGCTGTTCTGGCGGCAGGCGGCGCGATGGCTCGCCGAAACGTCACCGGATCCGGTGGCTATCGCGGTGCCCGATGCGCCTCAACCCGGTGATTCGGTCGCAATCGACGTCGACGCGCGCGACGCCGCGTTTGCTCCCGTCGCCGATGCTGCCGTCGATGCCACCGTGGAACTGCCAGGCGGCGAGCGCCGGCCGCTGACGTTCCGTCGCGTCGCCGCGCAAGCCGGCCGTTTCACGTCCACGTTCCGTCCCGAACGCGCCGGTCTGTATCATGTCCGGGCCGATGCCAGGCGCGCCGGGTCGCCGCTCGGCGGATCCGATCGGTGGATCTACGTCGGCGGCGCCGATCGCGAGTTCGCGGATCCGCGCCTCAACGAGGGGTTCCTCCGGCGCGCCGCGCGCGAATCGGGAGGCCGCTACGTTCGCGCGGCAGACGCGGCGCGGCTGATGGTGTGGCTGCAGGAGGCGGCGAAGCAGAATACAACGCCGGTGCCGGACGATCTGTGGGACAAATCGTGGGTGCTCGGCCTGCTCGTCCTCCTCTTGTCGGTCGAGTGGGCGCTGCGCCGCCGGTGGGGCCTGAGATGACGTTCATCCGCTGCGCGCTCGCCTTGTGTGCGGTCTTTCTCGCGCTGCCCGCGGCGGCCGGCGACAACTACGCACTCGTCGTTTCGGGCGCCTCAGGCGGCGACGACTACGCGAAGAAATATGACGGCTGGCGGCGGTCGTTCGTGTCCGCGCTCCGCGACAAATTCGAGTACCCCGCCGATCATGTGATCGCCCTGGCCGAGAAAGAAGAGCCCGGCGTTGCAATAGCGACCCGCGAACACGTGCAGCGGGCCTTGCGGGATCTGCGGACGCGTCTCACCAAGGATGATCTCCTCGTCGTCCTGCTCATCGGACACGGCACGCTGACGGGTGACGCCGACGCCAAGTTCAACCTGGTGGGCCCCGATATGACCGCGAGCGAGTGGGCGGATCTGTTGAAGCCGGTCTCCGGGCGGCTCGTATTCGTCGACACGACATCGGTCAGCTTCCCGTTCATGCGAAAGCTTGCGGCTCCCGGCCGCGTGGTCGTCACGGCGACGGATTCGACCGCGCAGGAATTCGAAACGGTGTTCGCGGAGTGGTTCGTCAAGGCGCTGACCGAAATGGGCGCCGACGCCGACAAGAACGGCCGCGTGTCGATGCTCGAGGCGTTCACGTATGCGAGCGCGGCCGTCCGCCGCTGGTACGACGAGCACAACCAGCTCCCGACCGAACGGCCGCTGATCGACGACGATGGCGACGGTGTCGGGCGCGAGGCGCAAAGCCCGGGCGCCGATGGATCGCTCGCGCGCGGAACGTATCTGCAGTCGGCCGGAGAGCCGGTCGATGCGCCGCGGCGCGCGCTGGCCGCCCGTCAGACCGCGCTCGAAGCGCAGGTCGAGGCGCTCAAGGCGAGGCGCTCGTCGATGGCCCCCGATGCATACCAGGCGGAGCTCGAACGCCTGCTGCTCGAACTGGCACGGATCTCTGCCGAGCTCCGTTCAAAAACCTGAACGGCAATCAGTTAAGCTATCCACGTCTTGGACGAGACATTTGCGCACGCGATGCGCAGCGAGGGCGCGGACGACCTGCTGCGGCTGCTGAGAAATATCTACTTCCAACAGGAATCCACGGGCAGCGCGACGTCGACGAAGCGTCCCCGCCGGCGGTCTCGGCGAGAGCGCTCGGCCTCATTGAGTCGAACGAGCCTCGCCGGTGCAGGCTGACCACGCACGACTACCGCCTCGCGAACTTCGCGAAGGAGTACAGCAACTGGATCGACTCGGGCCGGCGGCTGCCCGAGGGCGTCAGCGCGGAGCTCGTCGCGGGCCGGCGGCTTCTCGACGTCGGATGCAGCTTTGGCCGCCACCTGGCGACCTTCGGACGTCTCGGCGCGCACGCCGTCGGCATCGAGCTCGAGGAACCGTATCTTCGACTATCGCGTGTCTTCGCACAGCGCGAGTCCACCCCTCCGCCGGTCGTCGCACAGGCGACGGCAGCCAGCCTCCCGTTCGTGTCGCGCTCGTTCGACGTCGTCTTCTGCCGGCTGGTGTTGAATTACGTGCCCGTCCGTGCTGCCCTGGGCGAGTTCGCGCGTGTGCTTGCGCGGGGCGGCCGGCTCATCCTGGCGTTCGGCACGTTTCAGGAAGGCGTCGATTTCATCAGAACGGCGAAATGGCGGGGGAACGTCCGGACGATCGCGTGGCGGACCTTCGGCCTGATGAACTCGGTTCTTCTTCAGCTCACGGGACACCAGGCGTCGCTTCGCGCGCGCGGGCGGATGTACGGCGTCCACACGCCCACGTGGCCGTCGACCGGCTGGATGAGGCGCGAGCTCGTCCGGCAGGGGTTCGTGGCGCCGCCCGGGGGCTTTCAGGTCAATCGATCGCCCGTCGTGTTCCACGCTGTGCGGAAATCGTAGCTTCTGTAGCGTCCTCCTTCAGGCGGACGTCCGCCGGCCGGCTGAAGCCGGCCGCTACGGGCCATCCCGCGCTATGCATCCCACGCGCGGAATCGCTGGCGCCTTTTGAAGACGAACACGCCGATCACGCCGACGAGGAAGCCGGCGACGTGCGCCGCAAACGCTACGCCGCCCTGTCCGGTGTTCGCCATCGAGGCGACCGCGCCCGCGTTGAAGAGCTGCATCAGGAACCAGAACCCGAGCAGCGCAATCGCCGGCACTTCGATCACGTTGAAGAAAAAAATCGGCACGAGCGTGAGCACGCGCGACCGCGGGTAGAGCACGAAGTACGCGCCCATGACACCGGCGATCGCGCCGCTGGCGCCGATGGTCGGCAGCAGAGACCCCGGCTCCATGACGATCTGCCCGAGCGCCGCCGTCAGCCCGCAGAGGAGATAGAAGATAAGAAAGCGGCCGTGGCCGAATTCGTCCTCGATGTTGTCGCCGAAAATCCACAGATACCACATGTTACCGATGACATGCGACCAGCCGCCGTGCAGGAACATCGATGTGAAGAGCGTGACGGGCCTGAACGCGGCCGGCACGACGCCCCAGGTCAACCAGAAACCGGTTGAGCTCGTGCGGCTCGAGCGAAATCTCGAGGATCCAGGCGGCGGCGTTGAGGAGAATGATGGAAACGGTGACGAAAGGAACGGTTCGCGACGGAATCACGTCGCGCAGGGGGATCACGGGGATAGCGTAACTTAACTTCTAGCTTCTCAAACCCCGTGCCCGTACCCCATATGTTCGACGTGGTGTCCGCCGTTGGCATCGTCGGGCGCGTCGGGGCCGCTCCCGCGCAGCCGCTCGACGATGCGGCGCAGATCGCCGTCGCCGACGACCTTGCGGTGCTCGCCGAACGAAATGACGGCGCGGTAGACCTGGTCGATTTCGCCAGCCGCCACGTGCAGGCCGAGCGCATCGCAGCGCCGCTGAACCGCGTGCCGCCCGGAGTGACGGCCGAGCACCAGCTGCTCGGGCTCCTGCCCGACGTCCTGCGGCCGCATGATCTCGTACGTGCGCGCGTCCTTCAGGACGCCGTCCTGGTGAATGCCGGCTTCGTGGGCGAACGCGTTGCGTCCGACGATGGCCTTGTTGGCCTGCACGGGCTCGTTGGCGAGCCTCGCGAGCAGCTGGCTCGTCTCGAAAAGCCGCGTGGACTGAATGCCCGTTTCAAACGGCAGCCGATCCTTTCGCACACGCATCGCCATCACGACCTCTTCGAGCGCCGCGTTGCCGGCCCGCTCGCCGATGCCGTTGATTGCGACCTCGACCTGGCGGGCGCCGCCGGTGACCGCGGCGAGGCTGTTGGCGACGGCGAGGCCCAGATCGTCGTGGCAGTGCGCGCTGAAGATGGCCTTATCGGAGTTGGGCACGCGACGGATGATCTCGGCGAAGAATTCGTGGGTCTCGTCCGGCGTCGTGTATCCGACCGTGTCAGGCAGGTTGATCGTCGTGGCGCCAGCCTCGATGGCCGCCTCGACGACGCGGCACAGGAAATCGTGATCGCTGCGCGTCGCGTCCTCGGCTGAAAATTCGACGTCGTCGGTGAACTGCCGGGCGCGGCGGACGCCATCGACGACAGCTGACAGGCAGGCCTCGCGCGTGATGCGCAGCTTGCGCTCGAGATGCAGGTCGGACGTGGCGAGAAACGTGTGAATGCGGCGGCGGGCTGCCGGCGCCAGGGCGCGGGCGGCCTCGTCGATGTCGAGCGGGCGGCATCGGGCCAGGGCGGCGATCACGGGCCGGCGGACCTCTTTCGCGATCTGCGCGACGGCCTCGGCGTCGGCCGGCGAGGCGATGGGGAAGCCGGCTTCAATGATGTCCACGCCGAGCGAGTCCAGGGCGCGCGCCATCTGCACCTTTGCCGGGACCTCGAGCGAGAAGCCCGGGGCCTGCTCGCCGTCCCGCAGGGTGGTATCGAAGATCACGACCCGTGCGGATTCAGTAGCCATGGCCCTGAGTGTGCGCGTTCGGCAGATTAGAAGTCAAAGTGATAATCATTACGATAGAATAAGACGGATTTATGGATATCGCCGCCCTGAAGACCTTCCTGGCCGTGGCCCAGGAACGTAGTTTCTCGCGAGCGGCGGCCAAGGTCCACCGCACCCAGCCCGCGGTGAGCCAGGCCGTCCGCCGGCTCGAGGTGGACCTCGGCGAGCAGCTGTTCGATCGCTCTTCGAAGACCGGCACCCTCACCGACGCCGGACGGGTCCTCCAGAACTACGGCGAACGTCTCGTGCGTTTGGCGGAGGAGGCCGAATCGGCCATGCGGGAGCTGCGCGACCTGCGGCGCGGACGCGTCCTGATCGGCGCCAACGAAGCCGCCGTTCACACGCTCTTGCCGTTGATCGGGCGTTTCCGCCGGGGGTTTCCCGACATCGCCATCGACGTGCGCCGTGTGCCGGCGCGGCAGATCGCGGTCGAAGTCCAGCAGGGGAGCCTCGATTTCGGTGCGCTGACATTCCACCCCACGGAAGAAGGCCTGCTCGAGGTCCCCGTGGGCAGCGACGAGCTCGTGCTGCTTGTCGCGCCGTCGCACGAACTGGCAGGCCGCCGCCAGGTGACGATGACGGAGCTGGCGGGCCATCCGGTGGTGGCCCACAACGATCCGTCCCCGGCGCGCGAGCGCGTGCTCCGACTGTTCGAAGAGCACCACATCGCCCTCAACATGGTGATCGCGCTGCCCAGCCTGGACGGCATCAAACGCGCGGTGGAGCTCAATCTCGGCGTGGCGCTCCTGCCGAGACGCTGCGCGATCACCGAGATCGCGAGCAAGCGGCTCGTGGCCGTGCAGGTGACCGGTGTGTCGCGCAAGCGGCAGGTCACGCTGGTGTGCCGCAAGGCGCACCGGTCGCACGCCTCCGATGCGTTTCTGAAAGTCGCCCAGGAACATTCCGCGAACATCTGAAACCAGATTCACGCTTCGAAGCTCAGCAGCATTTCTTCGCGCGGCTGGTACGCCTCCGTCTCGACTTCTGCTTTACACTTGCCGGAACGTCCGGCTGAAGCCGGACGCTACGCCGACTGCGGACTGCCGACTGCCGACTGGCAACTGTATGAACATCCTCCTGCTGTCGATGCCGGACTCATTCGAGCACATGGCGCCGGTCGCGATCCGGATTCCCAACGGCGCGCTGGCGTCGCTCGCCGGCAACGTGGACCGCCATCACCGCGTGTCCATCGCCGACCTGATCCTCGTGCAGGGAAAGGTCGGACCGACTGTTGCGCGCCTGCTGCAGGAGCATCAGCCGGATGTCGTCGGCCTGTCGATCATGACGTTTCAGCGGGCGACGGCGCTGAAGGTCGCGGCGCTCGTGCAGCGGCTGCGCCCGGGCGTCAGAATCGTGGCCGGCGGCTACGATCCGAGCCTCGCGCCGGAGGCGTACGAATCGTGCACACCCATCGAATTCCTCGTCCGCGGCGAGGGCGAGCACACGTTCCGGGAACTGCTGCGGGCGATTGAATCAGGCGCCCCTTCCGACACCATCGCGGGCCTCTCGTACCGGTGCGGCGCGGGGTTCGTGCACAACCCCAATCGCCCGGTCGCATCGCTCAAATCGGAGGAACTCCGGCTGCCCGACCGCAGCGCGCGCGTGCTCGGGGGCTACACGGTGCTCGGCCGGCAGGCCGACGTCGTGGAAACGTCGCGGGGCTGCACGTACGACTGCAGCTTCTGCTCGATCATCGAGATGCGCGGCCGGAACTTCCACCCGTACCCGATCGATCGCGTCCTCGCGGACATCGCCGACTCGCGCAGCCACGGCGCGCGCGCGATCTTCCTGGTGGACGACAACATCACGCTCGACGTGCGGCGGTTCGAGGCGCTCTGCGAGGCGATCATCGACGGCGGATTGAGCGACGTCGACTACATCATGCAGGCGATGACGTCGCCGCTCGCCGAACACGGCGCCCGGCTCGCGCCGCTGATGCGCCGCGCCGGGTTCCGCTATGTGTTCCTCGGCATCGAGAACATCCTCGAGTCGGATCTTGCGTTCCTGAAGGCCGGCGCGAAGAACACGCATCGCCACGCTGGCCGCTCTGTCGGCAACGCGGCCATCACCGCCATCGACCACCTGCATCGCCACGGCATCTACGTCGTCGGCGGGCTGATCGTCGGAAACCCGGACGACACGCGGGAGTCGATCGAAGCCAACCTCGAATTTGCGCGCCGCTACGTGGACTGGCCCTACGTGCAGCATCCGACGCCGTATCCGCGCACGCCGATGACGGACGACTTCCGGCGCCGCCGGCTGATCGTGGACGAGGACGTCGCGCACTATGACGGAACCACGGCAGTCGTCGGCACGGCGCACGTGCCGCCGCGCGAGGTGGAGTACCTGCGCTGGCGCGCCGAGCGCTGGATGAAACTGCGGCACATGCCCGTGGCGTGCCGACACAGTCCCGGCTTCGTGCTGCAGCACGGCCGCGCCATGCTCGCGCACACCTTCGCGGGATCGACGTGGCGGTCGGCGCTGGGACTGGAAGACGACCACGCCGTGTTCGACCGGTTCCGCGAGCACCGGCGCCGCGAGCGCGAGGCGGCGACGTCGGTGGAGCTGCCGGACTACGGCGCGTACGCGCCGGCGGCCTTGAAGTCGCCCGCCTTGACGATCGAGAGCTGATCGAGGCTCACGTGGCGGCGGAACGCGGCGTTGACCTGGTCCGCGGTCAGCGCTTCGAGCTTCGCGTCCATCTGCGCGTCCCAGGCGAGCGTGCGTCCGAACTCCTCGCGGGTCGCAATGAGGTTGAGCAGCTGGACGTCCTGCGAGCGCCCGACGGTCCGCTGATCGCGCAGGGCGTTCTTTGCGGCGGCGACTTCGTCGGCACCGAAGCCGCCGGCCAGCGTTTTCGCCAGCTCGTCGCGGAAGCTGGCTTCCACTTTCGGCGTGTTCTGCGGGTTGGCGATCGCCGTGCCGCCGAAGCTCGCCGCATTCCCGAGCGCGGGCGCCGACAACCGCGAGTTCACGCCGTAGCTGAGCCCTTCCTGGTTGCGGATCCGGTTCGGCGCGCGGCCGGTGATCGACCCGCCGAACATGTAGTTGGCGAGGACCATCGCGGGGTAGTCGGGATCGGCGTCGGACATCGCGAACGGCGAGCGCTGCGTCAAACGTGGCGTTCTGCTTGTCCGGCGTCTCCACCTTCAGGTTCACAGGCGGCACTTTCTGGTAGGCCGTGGCGATTGGCGCGTACGGCGCCGCGGCCGACCAGCCGCCGAGGAGTTCCGCCGCCGCGGCCCGCACGGCGGGATCCCGGAACTGCCCGACGACGACCAGCTCGCCGTGCGAGGCGCCGTAAAACCGCGCGTGAAACTTTCGCACATCGTCCAGCGTCACGCGCGTGACGTCGGCGATCTGCTCGTCGATGGTGCCCACGTACCGGACGTCGTCGCGCGGGAACGGGTTCAGGGCGCGGGCGAGCGCGAGCGGTGCGAGCGCGGCCGGCTCGCTCCGGTTGTTCTCGATGGCGGCCAGGCGCTGCTTCTTCACCTGGTCGAACTCCGCCTCCGGAAACGACGGTTCGCGCAGCATTTCGACGGCGAGCCGGATCGCCGGCACGAGGTTCGCTTCGGTGGTGCCGATCGTGGCCGAGGCGCGCCCCGCCGTCGCCCGTGACGGTGATGCGGGCATTCAGCTTGAGCATCTCGTCCTGCAGCTGCTGGCGCGTGTGCGTCAGGGTGCCCGCGTCCCAGCAGGGCGCCCGTCGTGTCGGCGATGGCCCGCATGCCGGCCAGCGATTTCTCGTCGCCGAATCGCAGCTGGATCGTCGCCGTGACCGCGTCGCCGCGCGTGGCCTTCGAGAGCATCGCCAGCTTCATGCCGTTCTGCAGCGTCGCGCGCACGAGGCGTTTCTCGACGTTGGCGGGCGACGAATCGAAGGCCTCGCCGGACGACACCGACAGCCCGGTCTTGTAGTTCGTCAGAAGCGCCGTCGAGATCGACCGGCCCGGGAACATCGGTCCGGTCGGGATCGGGCGTCGGGATGAAATAGCCGACGGTGCGGTTGGACGCCTTGAAATAGAGCCGGGCGACCCGGACGAGATCCGCCGGCGTGACCGCCTTGACCTGGTCGTAGTTGACGAAATACAAGCGCCAGTCGCCGCTCGCGATCGTTTCCGACAGGCCGAGCGCCGCCTGCTGCGAGTTGGCCATCCGCGTTTCCATGCCCTGCAGGATGCGCGTCCGGGCGCGCGCGACCTCGTCCACCGTTGGCGGATCCGCGGCCACGGCCGCGATCGTATCCATCATTACCTTGCGCGCTTCGTCCAGCGACTGGTCGCTGCCGAGTGTTGCCGTCGCGGTGATGAACCCGGGATCGTGCAGCTCCTCCACACCCATGCGGACCGTCAGCGCTTTCTTGCCGTCCACGAGCGCCTTGTAGAGCCGCCCAGTACCGGCGCCACCGCCGCGTCCGCCGCCGCCGCTCACCATGACGCCGGCCAGCACCTCGAGCGCTGCGGCATCCCGGTGCGCAAGCGCGGGACCGTGCCACGCGGCCGTCACCACCGGCGTAGAGCCCACACGCCGCAACTCGACGAAGCGCTCGCCGTCCTGCGCCGGCTCAGCGGTGTATGGCGCGTCCAGTGCCCGCGCCGGCCGCGGGATCGCGCCGACCGTGTCGGCGACCATGGCGAGGGCCTTCGTCGGGTCGAATTGCCCGGCGATGACGAGCACGGCGTTGTCGGGCTGGTAGTACTTGCGATAAAACGCCGCCAGCCGATCGATCAGGCACGCGCTCGAGATCGACGCGGGAGCCGATCACGGCCTTGCCGTAGTTGTGCCAGAGGAAAGCGGTCGCGAGGACGCGCTCCTCGAGGACGCGCTGGACATTGTTCTCGCCACGCTCGAACTCGTTGCGGACGACGGTCATCTCCGTGTCGAGGAGCGCCTTCTCCATGCGCATGTTCACCATGCGCTCTGCCTCGAGACCGAGCGCCCAGCGCAGGTTCTCGTCGGTGGCCGTAACGGTTTCGAAGTAGTTGGTGCGGTCGAAGTCCGTGCTGCCGTTCCACTGCGCGCCGTGGTCGGTCAGTTCCTTCTTGATGTCGCGGTCGTGCGTCGAGCGGATGTAGTTGAGGTGCTCGAGCAGGTGGGCCATGCCCGTCTCGCCGTAGCCCTCGAAACGCGATCCGACGAGGTACGTCATGTTGACCGTGACCTTTGGGTTCGACGGATCCGGGAAGAGGAGCACCCGCAGCCCGTTCGGGAACGCGTATTCGGTGATGCCGCCGAGGCTCGCTCGCTGCTGAACGCCACGGGGAAGGGTTTGCGCGAACGCCGGGTTGCCGAGCGCAAGAAGGGCAGCGAACAGGCACAACGTCTCGCGCACAACAGCCTCCGGGGTGAGTATAGCGAAGGGCAAAGGGCAGAGGGCAAAGGGCAAAGGGCAAGAGCCCTCTGCCCTCCCCTCTGCCCTTTGCCCTCTGCCTCTGCCCTATCGCAGTCCCGCCTAGTGCGTGACCGGGAGTCCGGCCGCAATCGTCTTCGCGGCGTCCGAGCACACCGGGTGCCCCCAGCCGCTGGCGCTCACACCCGGCATCTGGCCGGGTTGCGGGGTGATGTCGTAGACGATGTTGTCCTTGCGGGTGCCGTCGGGGCTCACGCCCGAGGGGACGTGGTCGAGGTTCAGTGTGTTGCGCGTGCGCCACGCGATGTTGTGATCCGCGCACGAGGAGTCGCCGCTCACGCCGATGCCGCCGACGAGCCGGCCGCTGGCGTTGTACAGCGCGAGCCCGCCGCCGAACACGTTCACGCCGCCGATGCGCCCGCCGACCATCGGATCGTTGCTCTGGCCGTTGTTCGCCGGGTTGCCGCCGTACGCAACCTCCGTGTTGACGGGGTTGCTCGCCTGCAGCCCGAACAGGCTGCCGCCCGGCTGGACGGCCGAGTAGATGTTCGCCGTGGACAGCGCGAGCCCTGGCAGGCTGAAGGCGTTGGCCGTGTTGGCCTTCTGCGCCGAGATCACCCGGCTGCCGGGCCACTGGTCGCCGCGATCGTGGCCCGTGAACGACGACGGCGCACACGACGCCGTCGCGGTTGACGACCGTCGCCCACATCTCCAATCCGAATCCGCCGTTCGGCTGCGCCTGCGCCGCCTCGAGCGCCCCACGCAGCGCCGCGTGGGAGGGGAGACCCTGGCAGGCGCTCCGTTCGTCGTCTCCGGCGCGTGCCAGCGTGCTGCCGAGTGTGAGGGATCCGAGAAGGGCCGTGACCGCGATCAGCCGTCTGTTCGTCCGCATCGTGCGCTCCATTCCGCCGCTTGGCAGGCCTGACGGCCCGCGTTACAAGCGCGCTGCAGCGCACGACGATATGGATCAGTCAGCGCCAAGTCAAAGCAAATCGGTGTGTACGTCCAGGTGCAGTGCAGGCCTTCAGGCCTGCCCTGTCCAGCAGACCTGAAGGCCTGCGCTACTTCGGAGGGCTCAGAACCCGGCGACGTACGGCAGCCGCTGCGCGACCTCGCGCACCGCGCCGAAATCGGCGAGCAGCATCGACGTGGGATCCCACTGGCCGCTGACGAACGCGTCGCGCAGCGCCGCCGGAACCGACGCGGTGAACGCCAGCGGGCCCGCGACGATGGCTCCCGTTTCGACGTTGGCAAAGATCGTGACCTCCGGCGTCTTCTCGACGAGCGCCTGCAGCTTCTCGATCGACTCGTGATCGGCGGTGAAGCAGGGCAGTCCCAGGACCGCGGAATTTCCGAGGAAGATTTCCGAGAACGACTCGCCGATGATCGCGCGGATGCCGTAGCGCACCAGCCCCTGCGGCGCGTGCTCGCGCGAGGATCCGCAGCCGAAGTTGGCGTTCACGATGAGCACCGTCGCCTCGTTGTAGCGGATGTCGCTGAACGGGTGCTGTTCGCGGTTGGTCTTGCGGTCGTCCTCGAACAGGTGCTGCTCGAGCCCCTCGAACGACACGACCTTCAGAAACCGCGCCGGCATGATGCGGTCCGTGTCGATGTCGTTGCCGTGCAGCGGGATGCCGCGTCCCGCCACCGATGTGATCTTCTCGCCTGGACCTGCCTGTGGGCTCATGCGGGCACCGCCTCGAGCATCGTGCGGACATCCACCACTTCGCCGGCAATCGCCGCAGCTGCCACCATCGCTGGGCTCATCAGCAGCGTGCGGCCGGTCGGGCTGCCTTGCCGGCCCTTGAAGTTGCGGTTCGAGGACGACGCGCAGACCTGGCGTCCCTCCAGCTTGTCGGGGTTCATCGCGAGGCACATCGAGCAGCCGGCGCCGCGCCACTCGAATCCCGGCGTCGATGAACACCTGGTGCAGGCCGCGCTTTTCCGCCTCGCGCGCGACGGCGCGCGAGCCCGGCACCATCAGCGCCTTCACGTGCGGCGACACCTTGTGGCCGCGCACGATGCGCGCGGCCTCCTCGATGTCGGAGAGCCGGCCGTTGGTGCAGGAGCCGATGAACGCGACGTCGATCTTCGTCCCGCGGATGGGGCTCTTCGCCGTGAACCCCATGTAGGCGAGCGCTTCGGCGTCGGCGTCGGCGGGAATCGACTCGCTGACGCCCACGGCCTGGCCCGGGTTGATGCCCCAGGTGACCGTCGGCTCGATCGACGCCGCGTCGAGCGTGACGCGATCGTCGTATGAGGCGTTCCGATCCGACGCCATCCCGCGCCACCAGGTCACGGCCTTGTCGAACGCGTCGCCCTTCGGGACGTACTGGCGGCCCTTCAGGTACGCAAACGTCGTGTCGTCCGGGTTGACGTAGCCGGCGCGGGCGCCGCCTTCGATCGACATGTTGCAGATGGTCATGCGCTCGTCCATCGACATCCGATCGAGCGCGCTGCCGCCGTATTCGTAGGCGTAGCCCACGCCGCCCTGGACGCCGAGCCGGCGGATGATGGTGAGGATCACGTCCTTCGCGAACACGCCGGGCCGCAGCTGGCCGTTGACGTCGATGCGCCGGACCTTCAGCGGCTCGACGGCCAGGCACTGCGAGGCCAGCACGTCGCGGACCTGCGAGGTGCCGATGCCCATGGCGATGGCGCCGAACGCGCCGTGCGTGGACGTGTGGCTGTCGCCGCACGCGATCGTCAGCCCCGGCTGCGTCAGCCCGAGCTGCGGGCCGATGACGTGGACGATGCCCTGCTCGTCGGTATCCGGTGTGTAGAGACGGATTCCGAAGTCGCGGCAGTTGCGTTCGAGCGCCGACGGTCATTTCCTCGGCCATGACGTCGAGGAACGGGCGCTTCTGTGAACTCGTGGGCACGATGTGATCGATCGTGGCCACGGTGCGCTCGGGAAACGCGACGGGCAGGCCCTGCTGCCGCAGCATGTCGAAGGCCTGCGGGCTCGTGACTTCGTGCACGAGGTGCAGTCCGATGAACAACTGTGTCTGACCGCTTGCCAGCGTGCGCACGCGATGCGCGTTCCAGACTTTGTGAAAGAGCGTTTCAGCCATGGGACTCCAGTACAATACCGAGATGCCGCGTGCGCATCTCCGCTACTTTTTCTTTACGCTGGCCGTCGCGGCCGCGGCCGCGGCGTTCGTCGCGCGCGCCGTCGTGCATGGCCAGGACGCCGGAGCGTTCCGATCGTTCCTGCCGGCCAGCATTCTCCCCGCCATCGATCGCGGCCTCGCCGCCGACTGGTCGCATGCGCCGGGCACGCCGGAAGCGATCGTGCGCGAATCGCTGCGGCATTCGATCGTCACGCTCGACCGCGCGGGCTCGTCCGGCACGCGCTACGTCGCCGGCCGCGTCATCGTGAAGTTCCGCGACGGGATGCCGACGGCTTCGTCTTCGTCGCTTCGTCGGGGCCGCGCGCGTCCGCGCCATGTCCACCGTGTCGCAGACCGCAACGGTGTCCGAACGACCATCATATGCGAATTTCGACGTCGTCGGCATCGATCCGGGGGAGGACCCGGAGGCGGTGGCGGCGGCCCTGCGGCAGCGCCCCGACGTCGAGTACGCGCAGCCCGCGTACCGCATGCGCACGGACTTCGTGCCGAACGACCAGTACTACAAGGAACTGCAGTGGAACATGCCGCTCATCGATCTGGAGCGCGCCTGGGACATCCAGCCGGCCGCCGGATCGACCATCACCGTCGCCGTCCTCGACACCGGCGTGTCGTATGCGAACGCCACGGTGCGGTTTCACGCGAACGCCTTCCGGAACGAAAACGGCGTCCTGTATCCGCCGCTCGGCGATCTCACGCTCAACTTCGTCGCTCGCGCCTGAACTGGGGCCCGCCAGCCGGTTCGTGGCGCCCCGCGATTTCATCTGGAACGACAGCGCGCCGCTCGATCTCGACGGCCACGGCACGCACGTCAGCGGCACCATCGGACAGCTGACCAACAACAGCGCCGGCATGGCCGGCGTGGCGTTCAACGTGAAGATCATGCCGGTCAAGGTGATCGACGGCATGTGGGACGACATCTTCGGCTCGCCGAACCAGGGGACCGACGACATCGTCGCCCGCGGGATCCGGTACGCGGCCGACAACGGCGCCAACATCATCAACATGAGCATCGGCCGGCCCGGAGACCCCGCGCCGGTGATCGAGGACGCGATGAAATACGCGGTCGGCAAGGGCGTGTTCATCGCCGTCGCCGCGGGCAACTCCTTCGAGGACGGCAACCCGAAGGAAGTCGTCGCCGATATCGCCTCGCGCGTGCAGGGCGCGGTGTCGGTGGCCGCCGTCGATCCCAACAAGGCGCACTCGCACTACTCCACGACGGGCAGCTACATCGAGCTCTCGGCGCCGGGCGGCACCGATCGCGGGTTCGGCCGGAACGGCTACGTCTGGCAGCAGACCTACGACTTCACGCTGACCGACACCTTTCTGCTGCCGCCGGCGTCCTACACGGCACCCCGCTTCGACGTGCTCAACTACATCGGCTACGTCGGCACGTCCATGGCGACGCCGCACGTGGCAGGCGTCGCGGCGATGCTGATGCAGCAGGGCATCAAGGACCCCGCGGCCATCGAGGCGGCGCTCGAGCGGTTCGCCACCGACCTCGGCGACGCCGGCCGCGACAACACCTTCGGCTACGGGCTGATTGAAGCGCGCGACACGCTGCGCGGACTGGGGCTGGCGAAATGAAGACGATGGCAGCGTGCCTGTTCGCCCTGGCCGTGCTCGCCGCGCGTCCGGCGGCGGCGCAGTCATCCGGCGATCCGGCCGGTTTCAGCGAGCCGTCCGACGTCGGGTTCCGCGGGTTCTTCATCGCGACCGAGCAGAGCTTCGCGGCGAAGACAACCGTCGACGCCGCGTTCGACAGCTCGACCGCAGCCGTTCTTCGGCGGCGGCGTGCAAATCACGTCTGCGGAGCGGCTTCTACATCGAGTTCGGCGTGACCCGGTTCAAGAAGACCGGTCAGCGCGCGTTCGTCAGCAACGGCCAGGCCTTCGGACTCGGGATCCCGCTGACGGCGACCGTCACGCCGATCGAGCTGAGCGCCGGCTACCGCATCGGCGCCGCGAAGTGGAAGGTGATTCCGTACGCCGGTGGAGGAGTCGGCCGCTACAACTACAAGGAGGAGTCGGACTTCTCAGCCGAAGGCGACGCCGTGGACGCCCACCATGTGGGCTACCTGGCGTTCGGCGGCGTGGAGTTCCGCGTCCAGAAGTAGATCGGCCTTTCGGTGGACGCGCAGTACACGCACGTCCCGGGCATCATCGGCGCCGGCGGCGATATCGAAGGAGGTCGGCGAGACGGACCTGGGCGGCATGGCTGCGCGGTTCAAGGTGCTCATCGGCCGCTAACCGAAACGGCAGTAAGATCGAGGAAGAGTGATCGCCAAGAGACAGTCATGATCGGTCGCTCCTGCGCCTGGCAGGCATCGCGCTCTACGCGGCGTTCCTCGTCGTCGCGTCGTTCGAACACCACGACCTCCTCTGTCACCTCAAGAACCCGCAGCACTGCACGGCCTGCACGGCGAGTCAGCTCGGCACCGATCCCGATTCCCCCGCCGTCGTCGGCGCCTGGCACCTGGCCGACGCCGGCCAGGCTGCGCTCTTCCAGCCGCTTGCCGAGAGCGTGCTGCTGCCCCGGCAGTCGACCGGCCGTTCGCCTCCCGTCCCCTTCATTTGATCACTCCGTCGCGGCGCGGTCACCGCAGATGCGGCGCCGCGCGCGGCGAGAGCCATTCGATCAGAAGCGATTCGTGCTGTGCGCGGATCGCGGGAGGGTACGCCGTGTCGCATCGATTTACTCGTGCGGCGTTCGTGCTGGTCGCGTTGTCGGCAGTCCGGGCATCGGCGCAACCCGCGCCGCAGCCGCCGCCGGACGCGCAGGCGCTTCGCGCTGCGATCGACGATTTGAAAAAGGACTTCGAGGCCCGGTTGTCGGCCCTCGAGATGCGGCTGGCGGCGATTGAGGGCCGCCCGCAGGCTCCTGAGGCACAGGCAGCGCCGGCCCAGGTCCCGCCGCAGGCGGAGGCACAGGCGCCTCGCGCTGGCGGCCAGGACAGGCGGCGGCGAGCGGATCGAAGGTGTTCAACCCGGACATGGCGGTGATCGGCGATTTCCTCGGAACCGCCGGGCGTGTCCACACAGATCCGGCCAACGGCGTCACGCCGGCTCCGGCGTTCGAGATGCACGAGTCGGAGGCGTCGTTTCAGGCCGTCGTGGATCCGTACGCGCGGGCCGATTTCTTCATGTCGTTCGGCGAGGAGGGCGTCGACCTCGAAGAAGGCTTCGTCACGCTCACCTCGCTGCCGGGCGGCCTGCTGACGAAGGTCGGCAAGATGCGGGCGGCATTCGGCAAGGTGAACAGCCTTCACAATCACGTCCTGCCCTGGGCCGATCGGCCGCTCGTCATCAACAACCTCGTGGGCGGCGAGGACGGCATCGACGACGCGGGCGTTTCGGTGGCGCATCTGATCCCGAACCCCTGGCTGTTTCTCGAAGCGACGGGCCAGGTGTTTCGGGGCGACTCGGGAACGGTCGAAGAGCCCGCTGTACCAGACCAGCCAGCGCGGCCAGCTCAGCTACGTCGCGCATCTTCGCGGCTATCAGGACATCTCCGAGTCCACGAACCTCGACCTCGGCGTGCTCGTGCGTCGCGCGGCTACAACGGGTCGGGTCTCTCACAGGACATCGACGATCTGACCACGCGGCTGCTGGGTTTCGATGCGACCGTGCGGTGGAAGCCGCTGCGCCGTTCGATTTACCACTCGTTCGTCGGCCGCTCGGAGGTCATCTGGAGCCAGCCGCGAGCAGCCGAACGGGCTGCAGAGCGGCATGGGCTACTACGTCGTCGGGTGATTACCAGTTCGCGCGCCGCTGGTTCGCGGGCGTCCGCTTCGACGGATCCGATCGGGCCTACGACTCGACGCTTCGCGACACGGGCGGCTCGGCCCTCCTGACGTTCTGGCCGAGCGAGTTCAGCCAGATTCGCGGCCAGTACCGGCGCACCAACTACGCCATCGGGCCGGCAGCCAACGAGCTGCTGTTCCAGTTCCAGTTTTCCATCGGCGCGCACGGCGCGCACCCGTTCTAAATCACATGAGCGCTGTCTTCACGAAGGCACGAAAAACACGAAGGTGCACGAGGAATCTCGTCGGATACCAGATGTCTTCGTGATCTTCGTGACTTCGTGATGACAAGCAGAGGAACCAGACTCATGATCCGAAAGCTGATAGTCCTGGGCGTGGCGTCGTCGCTGCTCATGTGCGGAGTCGCCCGGGCTCAGGGCAAGTTGAACGTCATGACGACGACGGAGGATCTGGCCTCCATCGCGAAGGAGGTGGGCGGCGAGCGGATCGCGGTCGAGGCGATCGCGCGCGGGTACCAGGATCCGCACTTCGTCGAGGCCAAGCCGAGCTTCATCCTGAAGCTGCAGAAGGCCGACCTGCTGATCGTCATCGGCCTCGAGCTCGAAATCGGGTGGCTGCCGCCGCTGGTTCAGCAGAGCCGCAACGGGAAGATTCAGCCGGGCGCGGAAGGGTATCTCGACGCGTCGCAGGGCGTCCAGAAGCTCGAGATCCCGACCGGCCAGATTACGCGGGCGATGGGCGATGTGCACCCGCTCGGGAACCCGCACTACTGGATGGACCCGGAGAACGGCAAGCGCATCGCGAAAGAAATGGTCGACGCGTTCGATCGGCTGCGGCCCGGCGACCGCGCCTACTTCGACCAGCGCCTGGCCGACTTCACCTCGCGCCTCGACGCGGCGGAGAAGCGCTGGATGGCGACGATGGCGCCCTACAAGGGCACGAAAGTGGTGACCTACCACCGGTCGTTCCCCAACTTCGCCGAGCGCTTCGGCCTGGAGATCGTCGGCTACGTCGAACCGCGGCCGGGCATCCCGCCGACGCCGCAGCACACGCTGGACCTGATCAACGAGATGAAGCGGCAGAAGGTGAAGGTGGTGCTGGTGGAGCCCTACTTCGACCTGAAGACGCCGACGGCCATCGGCCGCGAGACCGGCGCCCGCGTGCTGGTCATGCCGCCGTCGGTGGGCGGCGTCAAGGAAACGTCCGACTACTTCGCGCTCTTCGACTACAACATCAACCTGCTCGTCAACGCGCTGAAACAGTAGGCCGCCATGCTCGATTCCTCGATGATTTCGTTTCTCGCGCCGGCGTTTTTCGCCAGCCTGATCCTGACCGGCATCCACGCCTACCTGGGCGTGCACGTCGTCGAACGCGGCGTGATCTTCGTGGATCTGTCGCTGGCGCAAATCGCGGCGCTCGGGCGCCACGATCGCCATTTTCCTGCCCGCGGCGCACGGCGATCCGCACGCGCCGATCGTGTACTGGATCAGCCTCGCCTTCACGTTCATCGGCGCGTTCGTGTTCTCGACCGTCCGCAGCCAGCGCGCGCGCATCCCGAAGGAAGCCATCATCGGCATCTGCTATGCGGTCGCGTCGGCGGCGGCGATATCTGGCCATGAGCAAGTCCACGTCCGAGAGCGAACACCTGAAGGACATGCTCGTCGGCAACATCCTCGCGGTTTCCTGGAAGGAAGTGGGCGAAGACGGCGATGCTGTACGGCGCCGATCGGCATCTTTCACTACGTGTTCCGGCGGCGGTTCCTCGAGATTTCGATGGACCCGCACCGCGCCGAAGCCGAGGGCGTCTCGATCCGGTTCTGGGACTTCCTGTTCTACGCCTCGTTCGGCTTCGTCGTCACCTCGTCGGTGTCGATTGCCGGCGTGCTGCTGGTGTTTTGCTACTTGATCGTGCCGTCGGTTGCCGCCATGCTGTATGCGAAGAGCGTCGGCCGCCGGCTGGCCATCGGCTGGTCGATGGGCACGATCGTGTCGGCGCTGGGCGTCTATTTGTCGCTGAAGCTCGATCTGCCGACCGGCGCGACCATCGTCTGCACGTTCGGGCTGGTGCTGATCCTGATGGCGGTCGTCAGGCCGCTGTTCCGTCACTGAACATTGAGCCGACCGACTGCGACTGCCGACTGCCGACTGCCGACTGCCTATGATCTGTCGCAAATGCGGAATCGAGATCGCCGACAAGGCGATCGTGTGCTACAAGTGCGGCACCGCCACGACCGAGCCGGTGTTCGCGCCTCCCCGCGAGGGCCGCGCGGGATCGAAGTCGACCCTCATCACCTCGCTCGTGGCGCTGGCCCTCATGGTGCTGGTCGCCGTCTTCATGACCCGCGCATCTCCTGACGGCACGCCGCGTTCGGTCACCTGGGTCGTTCGCCGGCGTGGCGGTCGTGATCATCATCCTCCGCGCCTATGCCAGACGACGCTGAATGGTCCTTCGTCCCTCGTGCGTGGTTCCTGTCCGGCGTTGGGGATGAGAGCCGGCTGGCGAGCCGGACTAAGGCCATGGACCATGGACGGACCAGGGACCAAGGCGGACCAGGGCCCAGGCACGAAGGCCCAGGGACCAATGAAGCGGGTGGTGGTGGCGTTGTGGCTGGCGGCGACGGTCGTCGTCTGGAATGTGGTGTTCGACCGTGTGCTCATCCGACGCGGGACGTGACTACGTGCGGACGGCTGCTGACGCGGCGGGCGGGTCGGGCCCGTACGCGCGCATCGACGACTACATGCGCCCTGCGGTCCCCCGTGCGCTGGTGCTGGCCAGCGTCGGCTGCCGGCGTGATGCTGGCTGGTCGGGCTTCGTCGGTCTTCCGCCGCCGGTCGGCGCGCGCTACTTCAAGAGAATCTCTTCGAAAAACCTGAGCGCCCGCGGATCGTTCGACTGTCCGAGCCAGAACATCGCCTGTTTGCGGACGACCGCGTTCCGGCTGTTCCGCGCGACGTCGATCAGCTTCGGCACGCCCTCGTCCCTGGGCAGCTGGCTGAGCGCGAAGACCGCCCGCCGCTTGACCTCGGTCTCGGGGTCGCGATCGATCGCCTCGGCAATCGTGGCCGACGGCTTCGGTGCCCGCGCGCTGCCCGAGCCAGAAGAGCGCGTCGGATCGCATCCGGGGCACCGGATGGTCCCGTGCGATCGCGACGAGCGACCGTCGTCGCCGCCGTGCCCTCGTGCATCGCGAGCGCCGACCACGGCGGGCCGGACGACGCGGTCGAACCGTTCACCGGCCGCGGGGATGGTGTTGACGAGCGAGGTCAGCCACGCGACGCTGTCGTCGGGCTTCACGCCGTCCAGCCAGACGACGGGCAGGCCGCCGGCATCGATCTCGCAGTCCGGCGTCGCCGTTCGCAGCCTGACGACGAGCGCCGGCCTCGAGGCGGGCGAGCACCAGGACTTCACGCGCCGGCTCGAGCGCAATCCGTGAGCGCTCGTAGCAGTCCATCGAGCGGCGGCTGCCGCGACAGCGCCACGCGGTAGCCGACCCAGCGATCGTCCTTGCGCGCCGCGAGCGCCGCGATTTCACGCTCGACGCTCTGCGTGGCCGCGCGTGTCTCGACCTGGGCGTTCGTGATCGTCGTCGGAGGGCCCTGGGCCAGCGCCAGGGCCGCGGTCAGCAGCAGCGACGTCACTTGAGCAGCTCCAGGAGGTAGTCGGTGGCTTCCGGCGCCTTCATGACCGACAGCTTCGAGACGATGTCCTTCTTCAGCTGCGGGTCCTTCTCGGCGCGGGCGAGGTCGACGAGTGCCCTCGCGTTGCGCTGCATGAAGAGCGAGTTCAGGACCGCGCGCTTCACCGAGAGGTCCGAGCTCGAGCGATAGATGCCGGTGAGCAGCTCGCGATCCTCGGCGCCGCCCATCATGCCGAGATAGCGGACGGCGCGCAGCTGCAGCTCGGGGTTGGCGTTGTTCTTCGCCGTGGTGAGCATGATGTCGCGCGCCTTCGGCGACCGGCTCTGGCTCAGCACGAACAGCGCGCGATCGCGGACGCGCGGCGCCGCGCCGCCCGCCAGCATCTTCTCGATGATCGGCAGGCCCTTGTCCGGATCGGTCTGCATGACGCCGCGCAGCGCGAGCAGCTTCAGTTCCTCGTCGCCCTGCAGATCCGCGGAAATCGGCTGGCCGGCGGCCTGACGGATCTCGAGCTCCAGGGCCTTCGCGTCCTTGACCCAGGGGCTCGCGGCGAACTGCTTCGACATCTCCTTGATGGTCTCGAGGGCTTCGTTGCTCGAGCGCCATCTTGGACTGGCTGTACGCCTTCCAGTACATCGCCGCGTCGGCCCGGTTGTTCGTCTGGGCGATGCACGCGATCGAGCTCCGCGAGCGCGCGATCGAACTGGCTGTTCTCGATGGCTTCGCGCGCCTGTTCGTAGAGCGCTTCCGGTTCGACGACAAACGGCGGCATCGGCGGCATCGGAGAACGTTGACGCGCACGCGCGGGCCGCGGCCCTCGCGCGGGCACGCGATTCCGGGCGACGGCGGAGGGTCTGGCGTCTGCGCCGCGAGCGGGGCCGCGAGCGCGGCGACGAGTGTCGAGACGGCGGCGATGCGATGGATGGCCATGGGATCCCTCAGCTGACTTGTGAAGTGACGGTTCGCGCGTGCGGCGCGGCCGGCGGCGCGGACTGCTCGCGCTGCCGCAGTTCGTCGCCGAGCACGCGCACCTTGAAGAGGAGCGACGCCGCGTCGATGCGCTGGCGGACGTCGTCGAGATCGGCGGCGGTGATCTTCGACGGGCTGTGGATGACTTCGAGCAGGTTGCGCTCGAGATCCTCCAGCACGCCGGCCACCGATTGTTCCCCGGCTTCGACGGCCTCCTGGCGATACAGCCGGCTGGTGGAGACGAGATCCTCAGCCCGGCGCTGTTCGGTCGAGATGTCGCCGCCGTCGGGCGCGTTCATGATGTCGGTGAGAATCCGCTCGGACCGGTCGAGATGCTCGGAGACCGATGTCAACAGGATGCGCTGACGGCCGTCGCGGCCGGCGGCCGAACTGGTGCCCGTAGCCGTTGAAGCGATCGCCGGCGGGGAAGCGGGCAGCGGGCCGGCCGGGCTCGACCACGACCGGCCGGTGATGAACGCCGCGACGAGCAGCATCGCGACCGCACCGGCGACGGCCAGTCGATCCCACTTCAACCACCGCACCCACCACGGCGCTTCCGGCTCCGGCAGCCGTGCCCGGATGCGCTGCCAGACTTCGAGCCCGTACTGCTCGCCGCGCTCGGGCACGTCCGGCGCCTCGAGCAGCTGCAGCGTGCCGGCCAGCTCCCGGTAAACGGCCGCGCACGACGCGCACTCGTCCACGTGCTGCGAGGTCTCGCGTCGGCGCCTGCCGGTGTCTTCGCCGTAGAAATGAAGAATCAGGTCTTCTTCCGAGTAGTGCTTCACGATTCACCCCGAATCGGCGCGAGCGCCGCGCGCAGTTTCCTGACGGCGCGGAACACGCTGTGTTTGGCGGCGCTGGTGTTGAGCCCCAGCGTCTGGCTGATTTCGGCGATCGACCGCCCTTCGTAGTGGCGGAGCGTGAACGCGGCGCGTTCGAGCGGGCTGAGCTCGGTCAGCGCCGACGCGACGTACCGGTCGATTTCGGCGCTGCGCGCCAGGCGTTCAGGCCCGGGCGCGTCGGCCGGCGGCTGTTCGACGATGGCGTCGAGGTCTTCGACGCGGGTGTAATCCTGGCGGGAGCGGCGGGCGCGAAGCAGGTCCACCGAGCAGTTGGCGACGATGCGGTGCAGCCAGGTGCCGAAGTGGGCCCGCGACTCGAAGCGGCCCAACTGCCGGTAGGCCTTCAGGAAGCTGTCCTGGACCACGTCCTCGGCGTCGTGCTCGTTGCCGGTCATCCGGTAGGCCAGCCGGAAGGCGGTCCGGCTGTGCCGCTCGACCAGGGCGCGAAAGGCTTCGCTGTCCCCCTGGCGGGCCCTGGCCAAGACGGTCGATATCTCAGCTTCCATCTGCCGATTAGACGGACGCGCGGCGGAAACGTTGGGCCGGGTCGCCCTCGGCCTCTCGGCTGGCGAACTTGGTCATTTAGTCATCTCGTCGTCTGGTCATCGTCGGTCAATTGAGCCATTGCCCAATTGTTCAGAAATGACGAGATGACTAGATGACTAATTGACTAGATTCGCGGGACTTAGGTCCGCTTGTCCCTCGAGACGTAGTCCCGCTGCTGGGGACCGGTGTAGATTTGCCGCGGGCGGGCGATCTTCTGCTCCGGGTCGAGGAGCATCTCCTCCCACTGCGCCACCCAGCCGGCCGTGCGCGGGATGGCGAAGAGCACCGGGAACATCTCCATCGGGAAGCCCATCGCCTGGTAGATGAGGCCGGAATAGAAGTCCACGTTCGGGTAGAGCTTGCGGCTGACGAAGTAGTCGTCCTGCAGCGCGATGCGTTCGAGTTCGAGGGCGATGTTGAGCAGCGGGTTCTTGCCGGTCACGGCGAAGACGAGGTCTGCGATCCGCTTGATGACCTTGGCGCGCGGGTCGTAGGACTTGTAGACGCGGTGGCCGAAGCCCATCAGCCGGTTGGCGCCCTCTCCGTTCTTGACCTTCTTGATGAACTCGGGCACGCGATCGACCGAACCGATTTCGTTCAGCATCCGGAGCACGGCTTCGTTGGCGCCGCCGTGCAGCGGTCCGTACAGCGCGGCGGCCGACCCGGCCAGCGCCGAGTACGGATCGACCTGCGAGCTCCCGATCGTCCGCATCGTCGTCGTGCTGCAGTTCTGCTCGTGATCGGCGTGCAGGATGAAGAGGACGTCGAGCGCGCGTGTGAGCACGGGGTTCGGCTGGTACTTCAGCTCGGTCATCCTGAACAGCATGTTCAGGAAGTTGCCGGCGAAGCTCAGGTCGTTGTCGGGGTAGATGTACGGACGGCCGATGCTGTGGCGGTACGCATACGCGGCGATGCTCGGCACCTTGGCGATCAGCCGGTGCGTCTGGCGCATCCGCGAATCCTTGTCGAAGATGTGCTTCGCGTCCGGGTAGAAGGTGGACATCGCGCCGACGGTGCTCAGGAAGATGCCCATCGGGTGGGCGTCGTACTGGAAGCCCTCCATGAACTTCTTGATGTTCTCGTGGAGCATCGTGTGGTTGGTGATCTGCTGCGTCCAGGACTGCAGCTGCTGATGCGTGGGCAGCTCGCCGAACAGAATCAGGTAGGCCGTTTCGAGGTAGTCGCTGTGCTCGGCCAGCTGCTCGATCGGGTAGCCGCGATAGAGCAGCACGCCCTTGTCGCCGTCGATGTAGGTGATGGCGCTGCGGCAGTTCGCCGTGTTCAGGAACGCCGGGTCGTACGTCATCAGGCCGAAATCCCCGGCGGCGACCTTGATTTGCCGGAGATCCATGGCGCGGATGGTGCCGTCGGTGACCGGGACCTCGTACTGCTGTCCCGTCCGGTTGTCCGTGATCGTCAGTGTGTCAGCCATCGGGGTCGGTTACCTTCTCCTCATCGTCCAGAGGGTTGCCGGCCACACGATACGACTCGTCGGCCCAGCGCGCGAGGTCCTGCATCCTGCAGCGCTCGCTGCAGAACGGGCGCCAGGCCGGCTCCGCCGGGTGGCGCCTGCAGAACACGCACAATTCTACCTTCTCTGGTTTCGGGGGCTCCGCCATCGCTGTCCGAACCCGGATTATATCGACTTCGAACTTCTAACTTTTGAACTTTGAACTTGAACTTTCTTCTAGTGTGAGGGCTGTCCTTCGCCGGCGTGGTGCCGGACGTCGCGGGCCGACACCATGAAGATGACGTCTTCGGCGATGTTGGTGGCGTGGTCGCCGATGCGCTCGAGATGGCGGGAAATCAGGATCAGGTCGAGCGCCGCCTCGATGGTGCCGGGGTCTTGCAGCATGTAAGTCAGGAGCTCCCGGAAGATCTGGGTCTTCAGGGCGTCGAGCTTGTCGTCCTCGTTCAGGACCCGCTGCGCCAGATCGGTGTCGCGGCGGACGAAGGAGTCGAGCGAGTCGCGCAGCATCGTCTGCGCGATCGTGGCCATCCGCGGGATGTCGATCAGCTTCTTGACAGGGGCGTGCTGCGCGTAGCGGCGCGCGGCTTCGGCGATGTTGATCGCAAGGTCGCCGACGCGCTCGAGGTCCGTGTTGATCTTCACGGCGGCGACGATCGCGCGCAGGTCCACGGCCATCGGCTGGTGCAGCGCGAGCAGCGTGAAGCAGCGGCCGTCGATCTCGATGTGCAGCTTGTTGATCGGCTCGTCGCCGTTCAGGGCCAGCGCGACGAGCTCGCGGTCGCGTTCCATGAGCGCCTTGACGGCCAGGCGCACCTGTTCCTCGGCGAGCCCGCCCATCTCGAGCAGCCGCGTCTTGAGCTGTTCGAGCTCCTCCTGAAAATGCCGTCCGTGGCGTTCGAGTTCCATCGGTTTAACCGAACCTTCCCGTCACGTAATCCTCCGTCAGCTTTTCGGACGGAGCCGTGAAGATCTTGTTCGTGCGGTCGCACTCGACGAGCTTGCCCAGCCAGAAGAACGCCGTCACGTCCGACACGCGCGCGGCCTGCTGCATGTTGTGCGTCACGATGACGATGGTGTACCGCGTCTTCAGCTGGTAGATCAGCTCCTCGATGCGCTGCGTCGCGATCGGGTCGAGCGCGGACGCCGGCTCGTCCATCAGGACGACCTCCGGTTCGACCGCGAGCGCGCGCGCGATGCAGAGGCGCTGCTGCTGGCCGCCGGACAGGGACAGCGCCGACGTGTGGAGCCGATCGCGCACCTCGTCCCAGAGCGCCGCCGCCTTGAGGCTCGCCTCGACGCGGCTCCGCAACTCTTCTTTGCGACCGCGTCAGGTGGTTGATCCGCAGCCCGTAGGCGACGTTGTCGAAGATCGACTTGGGAAACGGGTTCGACTTCTGAAACACCATGCCGACGCGCCGGCGCAGATCGACGACGTCCACGGTCGCCGCGTAGATGTCCGCGCCGTCGATGCACACCGAGCCCTCGACGCGGGCGCCGGGCACGATGTCGTTCATGCGGTTCAGCGATCGGAGGAACGTGGACTTGCCGCAGCCCGAGGGCCCGATGAGCGCCGTCACCTGGTTCGGCTGCACGTTGAGCCCGATGTTCTCGAGTACCCGCCGGGAGCCGTAATAGAAGTTCATCCCCGCCACCTGGATCTTCGGTGCGACGGGCGGCGCAGCGGGCACGGAGCAGGCAGGCGCGTTGACCGCCGGTTGCGGGACGACCGGCGGGTCCTGGAGGAGCATCGAGCAACGGTATCGCAGGGTGGTTTCCGAAGCGTTTCCCGCATGTAAATTCCGCGTAACGGTCGTGGCGCACTTGACGCGGGGAGGCGAGCCGGTGATAATGCGTAACCATATGGTTACCAATCAGCCGGACCCGTTCAGAGGGGTGGCTGACCCGACCCGGCGGGCCCTGCTGGCCTATCTCACCGGCCGCCCGCACGGCGTGAGCGAACTGGCCGAGCACTTCGACGTCAGCCGCCCGGCCATTTCCAGGCATCTGCGGGTCCTGCGCGACGCGCGCCTCGTGCGCGAACGCCGCGACGGCCGACAACCGCATCTACGAGCTCGACCCCGCCGGCGTCAAAGCGCTGCGCGCTTACTTCGATCAGTTCTGGACCGATGCCCTGGCTGCCTTCAAGCGGGCGGCGGAGCAATAGACGGAGGATGACGCCATGACTGCCAACGCCGCGACGACCGTTCTCGCCCCCGTGAAGAAGAGCATCACCGTGAAGGCCAGCGTCGAGCACGCGTTCAAGGTCTTCACCGACGGCTTCGACAGCTGGTGGCCGCGCTCGCCACCACATCGGCAAGCAGCCGATGGTGAAGGCCGTCATCGAAACCCGGGCGGGCGGCCGCTGTTTCGGCCGCGAAGCCGACGGCACCGAGTGCGACTGGGGACGTGTCCTGACGTGGGAGCCGCCGAACCGTTTCGTGCTGGCGTGGCAGATCGACGCGAAGTGGCAGTACGAACCGGATCTGGAGAAGGCGAGCGAAGTGGAGGTGCGGTTTACGCCCGAAGCCGGCGGCCTGACGCGCGTCGATCTCGAACATCGCCACTTCGAGCGGCACGGCGAGGGCGCTGGCGAGCGGTGCGGACCGGCGTCGATTCGCCGAACGGCTGGGGCGGCCTGCTGCAGGCGTATGCGGCGCGGGCCGCCGAATACCACCCGGCCGTGGCGCCTCTCGCGCTGATCTTCACGATGAACGACAGCCTCGCGTCGCGTTCGTTCGACAAGATCGCGGAGGAGGACATCTGGCGCAGGCCGACGGATCGGAGCAACCCGATGCAGTGGATTCTCGGGCACATGGTCGCCACACGCGCGCAGATGCTCAAGACGTTCGGCGAGCCGTTCGACACGGGCTGGGGCGACCTGTTCGGCCGGGGCGCGAGCCTTGGCAGTGCTGCCGGCTACCCGACCGCGAGTCGATGCAGGCCGTCTCACGCGAGGTGAACAGCCGCCTGTACGCGAAGCTCGGCGCGCTCACCGACGCCGATCTCGCCAGGCCCGCCCCGCTGAACCCGACCCGGCGGTGCAGACCGATCGGCGACCTGCTGGCGTTCTTCACGCTGCACGACACCTACCACATCGGACAACTCGCGTACGCCCGCAAGGCGCTGGGATACGAGGGGGTTGTTGGATAAGGTCCGAAGGTCCGAATGGTCCGAATGGTTGAGAGGCCTGAGAGGTCCGACACGTCCCGGACACGGACCTCTGGGACGTCTCGGACTCTCGGACCTCTGGGATCCTGGGACCCTTCGGACCCCTCGGACCTCTTGGACGCTTGGAGCTATTGCGGCGGTTCGAGAAACGCCTGCACCTTGCGCCGCAGCTCGTCCTGGATCTTGTTGATGGACCGGCGGGCGTCGACGACGTTGAAGTGGAATTCGTCGGCCATCGAGGCGTATTCGCGCAGCAGTCTCTGCTGGTACGCGCGGAAGCTGTCGTAGATGTCGTCGCCGTGCTTGAGGTCCATTCCCGATTCCCAGAAGTCCATCCCGCGCGACGACAGCACGCGTCCGATCAGCGTGTCGACGTCGACCTTCAGGTAGAACACCAGGTGCGGGGCGATGGCGAACCCGTACAGGTTCCGCAGCCACGCGCGATCGACGCCTCGCACGCCGGCCCGCGCGAGCGCCGTGAAAATATAGCGATCCGTCAGGACGACGAATCCGGCCTTCAGCGCGGGGATGATTTCTTTTTCGAGCCGATCGGCGAAGTCGGTGGCGTACAGCAGGACGAACGTCAGCTTGTTGAGCGTGTTGCTCGACTTGGCCAGCTCGATCGTCGGCTGCATCAGCGGCGAGCGCGTCCACCCGGTCTCGACGACGCCGTAGCCCTTGACCTCGAGCCACTCCCGCAGCAGCTGAATCTGCGTCGTCCGGCCGACGCTGTCGGTGCCTTCGACGGCGATCAGCTTGCCGGGGTAGCCGTTGATCGGCAGGTACGGGATGCTGCGGCCGTAATAGCGTCCGGGCTGGATACCGCGCGGTCGCTCCGTCGATCGCGGCGCCGGTCGGCTCAGGCAGGTTGTTCATCGTGGGTCTCCGCGCTCCGGATGACGTGCGTCGTCTCGACGTGCTTCGCGACGAGGTCGCGCACGAGCCGTTGCTGCTCGGTGATGCTGCCGACGGCGCTGATGACGCTCAGGCCGTATTCGTCGACGATCCGGTCGTACTCGTCGAGGACCTTGCCCTGGAACAGGCGGAAGCTCTCGATGGGGTTCGCGCTCCAGCCCAGATCCATCCCGGCTTCGTAGAACTTCAGCTTGACGCGGCGCGCCATCAGCCGGTCGAGCGACACGTCGATGGGCACGCGGAAGTAGAGCGCCATGTCCGGCCGCACCGCGAAGCTGTACAGCTCGCGCACCCACTGGCGATCGACGCCGCGCGTCGCGTCGCGCGCGAACGCGGTGTAGGCGTACCGGTCGGCCAGCACGATCATGCCGGCCTTGAGCGGCGGGATGATGTTGTACAGCAGGCGGTCGGCGAAGTCAGTGGCGTGCAGCAAGCTGAACGTCATCGGCGTCAGCGCGTTCTTTTTCTTGCCGGTCTTTGTCGCCGCCTTCACCAGGGCGGACGAGTTCCATTCGGTGACGAACACCCGGTGTCCCTCCGCCGTCAGCCACTTCGCCAGCAGCCCCAGCTGGGTGGTCTTTCCCGACCCGTCGATTCCCTCGACGACGAGGAGTTTGCCCGGGTACTCGTGCGGTCTCGTGAGATTGTTCAGCATTTATGTATCCGGCCGCCGTGCTCGTGCCGGCCTCGACGCGGAGCGGCTTTCCAATCATCCGTTCGAACGCCGCGGCGTGCCTGCGCCGCGGCCCATAGCTCGAGCTCGGCGTCTCCGCCCGCTCGAAGCTGAAGCAGTCGCGTCGTCGCCGCGATCGTGCAGCTCGAGGCCGGCGACCGGCTGCGAGTGGCTGCGGTCGAGCCCTTCGGCCAGGCGCAGGATCGCTGCGAGCGCGCGAATCGTCCGTCGTCGCTTCCGCTTCTGATCGCCAAAGCCCGATTGCCGGCGTCTCGGTTCCGCCTGGCGATGGTACCGCGCAATCAGGGCGATGGTCTCGACCTCGTCGGGCTCGAACCCGCGAAGGTCGCCGTTCCGAATCAGATAGTAGGAGTGCTTGTGATGACGCTCGTAGCTGATATGGACGCCGATGTCGTGCAGCAGCGCCGCATATTCGAGCCACTCACGCTCGCGATCGGTCAGGCCGTGTATGCCGCGCGTCTGGTCGAACAACGCGACCGACAGGCGCGCCACCTGTTGCGCGTGCTCCGGCCTGTAGTTGCAACGCTCGGCGAGCTCGAAGACGCTGCGCCGGCGGACGTCGGGGTAGCGATCGGCCTGAACGATTTCCTTGCGGTGCCTGGCGACGTAGTCGAGCACCAGGCCTTCGCGCAACGACAGATCGCAGAGCGTGATCTCCTCGGCGCCGAGACGCTTCAGAATCGAGTCGAGCAGAATGGCGCCGGCGACGGCCAGGTCGGCGCGGCGCGGTTCGAGCCCGGGCACGCGCAGACGTTCCTGGAGGTCGCGTTCGACCAGCGCTTTCCTGGTGCGGCGCAGCTGCTTCGCCGAGATCCGCCGGTTCCGCAGGGACGCGCCGGCCGGCTCGTTGCGTTCCGCGTGAGCGACGGCGCCGAGACTCAGCACGGTGCCGGACGTTCCGACGACGCGATCGAAGCCGGCGCGGCGGATCTGATCGAGATACTTGCCGAGCTCCGCGTCGAGGTATCGATTCAGCTTGCGTTCGTCGCGCGGGACGAGCGGATCGCTTTTGATGAACCGCTCGGTCAGGCGGATGACGCCCAGCTTGAAGCTCCGGCCGACGTCCATGTTCGGGCCGGTGCCCCGGGTGATTTCGACGCTGCCGCCGCCGATGTCGATCACCACCACGGTGTCGCCGGCCGAACCCACGCCGTACGCGGCCGCGCGATGGATGAGCCTGGCTTCCTCGGTCCCGGAAATGACGTGGGGACGAATGCCGGTTTTGGCGGCGATGGCCTTGAGAAATTCCGATCCGTTTTCGGCTTCGCGGGTGGCGCTGGTTGCGACGGCGATGATCTCGTCCACGCCGTGCGAATCGGCGAGCCGGCGGAATTTCGACATGCACCTGCAGCGCGGCCTGCGTGGCCTCCGGCGTGAGCGCGCGGCCGTCGAGGCCGCCCGCGCCGAGCCGGACCATGTCTTTCTCGCGGTCGATCACCTCGAACGACAGATCGGGCCGGACGCGCACGACGATCATGTGCAGCGAGTTCGTGCCTATATCAATGGCGGCGATGCGCATCGGTCCTTCCTACTATAATGGGGCCTTCGGGCGCGCCGCCCTGGTTACCATGCCGGCATCGACACAACGTTACGACCTCCTGCACAAGCGCCTGGACAGATTTACACAAATGTTACAGGGCCTTGACGAAGGCGACGTGCGGGCCCTGCACCAGACGAGAGTGGCGTCCCGGCGGTTGCGCGAAATCCTTCCCGTTCTGCAGGTTGACCCGGAAGTGGCCTCGCGGTTGGGCCGGCGTCTCCGCAAAGTCACACAGCGGCTCGGGGCGGTTCGCGAGCTCGATGTCCTGAGCCTCCTGATAGAGGAGCTGTCGGCATCCGGCCGATACGACCAGCAGGCCATGCAAGCGCGTCGCGGCGTTTGTCGGCGAGGACCGGAAGCGCGCGCGCGGCCGTCTGCTCGAGAAACTTCCCGTCGAAGAACTGCACCGCATCGCCGGCAAGCTTGGCCGCATCGCCGGCGATCTGAAGACGAGCAAGAAGACCGCCCGCGACTGGCACTGGGCGGTCGACGCGCGCGTGACGCACCGGGCGCTCGCGCTCAAGACAGCGCTGGCCGAGGCTGGTGCACTCTACCTGCCCGAGCGGCTGCACGCTGGTGCGCATCGCGCTCAAGAAGCTGCGGTATGCGCACGAAGTGGCCGCCGAGGCCGGTGGGCTCGACATGAAGACCGACCTCCGTGCGCTCAAGCGGGGCCAGGACATGCTTGGGCGCCTCCACGACGTGCAGGTACTGCTCGATCGCGTTCGCCAGCTGCAGGCGTCGCTCACGCCGGGCGAGTCGGTCATGTCCCGCCGGCTGGATTCGCTGACCCTCGCCCTCGAGAACGACTGCCGGCGCCTGCATGCCCGTTTCATGCACCAGAAGGCGGCCGTTGTCGCCGTCTGCGATCGCGCCGCCGGCTTGAAATCGGCCGCGGCGCGGCCGCCGCGCGGCGAGCTGATCGGCACGCATGCGCAACGTCTGCGAGCTCTATCTGATTCGCCACGGTCTCGCCGAGGAGCGCGGTCCGGCGTGGCCGGACGACAACAAACGGCCGCTGACCGATCACGGAATCTCGCGTCTGAGGCGGGCGGGACGAGCGCTGGCGCGCCTCGGCCTGACGCCCGACGTGGTGTTGACCAGCCCGCTTGGTCCGTACGCGTCAGACCGCGGAAATCGTCGCCGGCGCCTTCAGCCCGCATCCGCCGATCGTCAACGTCGACGCGCTCGGCCCCGGCGGCGCGATGCCTGCCGTCGGCGCCGAGATCGCGAAGCACGCCCGTCGCCCCCACATCTTCCTCGTGGGCCACGAACCGGGAATGGGGGAGCTCGCGGCGTGGCTGCTCGGCTCGCGTCGTCCCGTCGAGTTCAAGAAGGGCGGCATCTGCCGGATCGACGTCGAAGGCGCGACGCTGCGCGGGGCCGGCGTCATGCGCTGGATGGTGACCCCGAAGATTCTCAAGGCGTTGAAGAAGTAGCCGCGGTTCTCAGTCCACGAAGCGGTATCCCAACCCGATCACCGTCTCGATTTGGCGCGACGCGGCGGCGAGCTTGCTGCGCAGCCGGCCGACGTGGACGTCGACCGATCGTGTTTCAACGGACCGGTCGTAGCCCCAGACGCGTTCGAGCAGGCGATCGCGTGACACGACGCGGTTCTTGTTCTGCACCAGATACCGGAGCAGTTCGAACTCGCGCCGCGTCAGGCGAATCGTTTCGCGGTCCACCTCGACCGACACCGCCTCGAAATCGGCGACGAGATGGGAGCCGCGGTAGTTCACCAGCGGCTGCTCGTCCTTGACGGTGCTGCGGCGCAGCACGGCCCGGACGCGCGCCGTGAGCTCGCGCAGGCTGAACGGTTTGGTCACGTAGTCGTCGGCGCCGAGCTCGAGGCCCGTCACGCGATCGTCTTCGCTCGTGCGCGCCGTCAGCATGATGATCGGCACGTGCCGGCCGTCGGCGCGCGAGCGCAGGATGCGGCACACTTCCACGCCGCTCACGACCGGCAGATTCAGATCCAGGATGATCAGATCCGGCGGCAGATCCGATACGGACTTGAGCGCGGCATCGCCGCTGCCGACGATGTGCGCCTCGGTGTCGCCCGCGCGCTCGAGGGTGTGCTTGATGAGTCCGGCGATGTCCTGTTCGTCTTCGACGATGAGTACGCGGTGCCTGGGCATTCGACACCGTTACGGTATCGGCTGGACGTTTCCAGACCGTATCGGAGCTGTTAATTGTGGGTTACGAGTTGACCGTGGCGGCCGCCATCCAGCCCCCGCATCAGCTCAGCCGAACGTAGTAGTCTCCATCGGCCATGAGATACGATTTGCGAAGCGGGAACGGGAAGAGAGGCGCACGATGAGCACCGCAAGCATCGAACGAACGCCGGATCTGCTTGGCGGCGCCAGCCGCGCCGCGACGGTAGCGGATGAACACGCCGAGCAGGGTGACCGGCAAGGCTCTCTGTCGGCGCCGGTTGTCGAAGCCTTCACGAGCGAAGGGCTGTTCGGGATGTGGGTCCCGCGATCGATTCGCGGCGGCGCCGAGCTCGACCCGGTGTCGTCCCTTCGCGTCATCGAAACGGTAGCGCACGGCGATCCGTCGGCCGGCTGGGTGCTGATGGCGGCGGCGCTCGCCATCGGCACCGGCGCCTCCTACCTCGGCGACGATGCGGTGGACGAGTTGTTCGGCGGCGATCGCCTGCCGGTGATTGCCGGGCAGGGAACTCGCCCGGGCATTGCCGTCCCGCAGGACGGCGGATTCAGCCTGACGGGGTCGTGGAGTTTCGCGTCGGGAATCAAGCACGCGACACACGTTCACACGCTCGGCGTGATCGAAGGCACGGGCGAGCCGCGGATCTTCGTGCTGCCCGTCAGCAGCGCGACGCTCGTGGACAACTGGGACGTGCTCGGCCTGCGCGCGACCGGGAGCATCGATTACCGGACCGAGAAGGTGTTCGTCCCTGAGGCGTACACGCATTTCGCCGTCACTGAAACACCCCGGCGCGGCGGCGGGTTGTACACGATCGGGATCGCCGGATTCGCCGTCATCTGTCATTCGGGCTGGGCCTGCGGCATCGGCCGCCGGCTGCTCGACGAGCTGACGAAGAAGGTGCGCGCCGGCGTCGGGCGCTCTGGCACGCTGGCGGGCAGCGAGGCGTTCCACGAGCAGTACGCGAGGGTCGAAGGCAAGTTCCGCGCGGCGCGCGCGCTCGTGAACGAGGCCTGGGAGAGTGTCAAGGAAACGCTCGATCGCGGCGAACCGCTGACCGTGCGGCAGCACACGATGGTGCGGCTCGCGCTGGCCCACATCACATGGACCTGCCACGAGATCGCTGAGTTCGTCTATACGACGGCCGGGACGATCGCGCTGCGGGAGGGCACCATTCAGCGCCTGTTCCGCGACATGCACGCCGGCACCCAGCACGTCACGTCGGCGCCGCCGGTCATTCGCAACGCCGGTCGCGAGCTGGCCGGGCTGGCCGGCGGCAAGAAATGGGTCTTCCTCGACCTCGTTGACGAAAAGAGAACGCTATAGAACCATGATGCCAGATGCTGCGAGCGCCGCGTTTCTGCGCGAAGTGAAGTCTTCGCGCGGCAAGCCGTTGTGGGATCTGACGCCCGCAGAGATCCGATCGAACGTCAGAGGCGCGTCGCTGCAACTCGCGGCGCCCGCCGCCGACGTCCACCATGTCGAGGATCGCCGGATGCCCGTGCCGGGCGGCGAGATCAGCCTCCGCGTCTACACGCCGCGGCCGGCCGCCCCGGATCGGCCGTTTCCGATCGTGCTGCACTATCACGGCGCCGGCTTCGTCGCCGGCGACCTCGATACGCACGATTCGATTGCGCGTTTTCAGTGCAGGCACGCGGACGCCGTCGTGGTGGCGGTGGATTACCGGCTGGCGCCGGAACACCCGTTTCCGGCGGCGGTGGACGACGCCTATGCCGCGGCGCGATGGGCCGTCGAGCACGCATCCGAGCTGAACGGGGATGCTGGCCGAATCGCGGTCGTCGGCGACAGCGCCGGCGCGAACCTGGCCACCGTCGTGTGTCAGCTCGCGAAGGCGCGAAACGGCCCGGCGATCGCATATCAGGCGCTGCTGTATCCGGCCGTGGACTTCCGGCTGGCGCCGCTACGCCCGTCGGCCGTCGAGTTCGGCGGCGGCGACTTCTTCCTGTCGGTTCGCGACATGGAATTCTTCCGCTCGTGCTACCTGTCCGATCCCGCGCGTCAGATGAGCGACCCTCGTGTGTCGCCGCTGCTCGCGGAGGATCTGTCGGGCCTGCCGCCGGCGCTGGTGCTGACCGCGGGCTGCGATCCGATGCGCGACGAAGGGCGGGATACGCCGATCGGCTCGCGGCCGCCGGCGTGCCCGTCGAATACCGCTGTTTCGAGCACACGATTCACGCCTTCATCTCGTTTGCCGCGGTGATTCCGGCAGCTGGCGAAGCGCTGTCGTTCATCGCGTCACGCCTTCGGGCGGCGCTGCACTCTGACGGAGACAAGACACGCCAAGCCTGAGCTTGATTCGCACCGCGCGTTGACGCTATTGTCCGCCTGCCGACCGGAATTTTTCGACCACTACAATCCATCGCGCTGACGGACCGGCGCGAGCTCTGAAGCGGAGCGATACGGGTGTGCTGAAGGGCGTTCTCGGCCTCGTGCTGTGCGTGCTGACGGCGGGAACCGCCGCCGCGCAGCCGTTCGGGCGCAACAAGGTCCACTACGACGACCTCGACTTCCGGGTGCTCGTCACGCCGCACTTCGACATCTACTACTACCCCGCGGAGCACGCCGCGACGCTGCAAGCCGCAAGAATGGCCGAGCGTTGGTACGATCGGCTCTCGACCGCGCTCCATCATCAGTTCAGCGAACGCCAGCCGATCGTCTTCTACGGCAGCCACGCGCAGTTCGCGCAGACGAACGTCGTGCCCGGCTTCCTGCCCGATGGAGTCGGCGGCGTCACCGAACACGATCGCGGCCGCCTCGTCCTGCCGTTTGCGGCCGGCCTCGGCGAAACCGATCACGTTCTCGGCCACGAGCTGGTGCACGCCTTCCAGCGCGACATTCTCCGGGCGAGCGGGCGCTCGCTCGCGTTGCTGCCGCTGTGGTTCGTCGAAGGCATGGCGGAGTACCTGTCGATCGGCCGGCTCGACGCCAACACCGCGATGTGGCTGCGGGATGCCGCCGCCCGGCCGCTGCCGGCGATCGATCGCCTGGACGATGCGCGCTTCTTTCCGTACCGCTACGGTCAGGCGCTCTGGGTCTACCTGGCCGGCCGTTTCGGCGACGAAGTCGTGGCGGGCAGCCTCGCGGCGAAAGGCGGCGCCGTGGCCCGCATCGTCTCGGCGACCGGGGAGGATGCCGCCGCGCTGACGCAGGCGTGGCACGAGTGGATCGGCGCTGTCGCGGCCGCTCCGCGGGGGGACGACGGCGGGGCGGGTTTCAAGGCGCTCGTCACGGCCGGAGGCGGCGGCCGATTGAACGTCGCGCCTTCGCTCAGCCCCGACGGCAGCTCGCTCGTGTTCCTCTCCGAGCGCGGCCAGTATTCGATCGACGTCTGGGTCGCCGACACCGCCACCGGCGCAATCCCGCGCAAGCTGGTCGAAACCGCCGGCGATCCCCACTTCGAGAGCCTGCAGTTCATCGAGTCGGCCGGCGGGCGGGATCGCGACGGAAAGCGCTTCGCCCTGGCTGCGCTCGCAGGCGGTCAGCCGGTGGTGTCAATCTTCAACATGAAGACCGGCGCGCTCGAGCGCGAGTATCCGATCCGTGGAACCGACCAGGTGTTCGGGCCGACGTGGTCTCCCGACGGGCGGCTCATCGCCGTATCGGCGATGGCCGGCGGCTTGAGCGATCTCTACGTGCTCGATGTGGAGACCGGAGCGGCCCGCGCGCTGACGGCCGACGGGTTCGCGGATGTCCAGCCGGCATGGTCGCGCGACGGACGCACTATCGTGTTCTCGACCGATCGATTCTCGTCCTCGCCTCGAGGCCCTGCGCTTCGGCGAGTTCGGCCTCGCGGCGATGGACGTCGACACCGGTGTCGTGCGTCCGCTCCCCGGCGTTGCGGGCGCCAAGAACATCGATCCGCACTGGTCGAGCGACGGCGCCAGTGTGTTCTTCGTCGCCGACGCCGGCAGCGTGAGCAACATCTACCGCGTTGTCGTCGCCACCGGCGAGGTGTTTCAGGTGACGTCGGAGGCTGTCGGCGTGAGCGGCGTCACCGAGCTGAGCCCGGCGATGTCGCTGTCGACCGGCGATCGCATCGCGTTCAGTGTCTATCGCGGCGGCGGGTACGACATCCACCTGATGGACGTCAAGGCGCAGCCATCGCGCGCCTACGTTCCTCAGACCACCACCGTGGCCACGCCGGTGGCGGACGCACCGTCTGTCGCGTTTTCCGATCGTCCGTATCGAGCCGCGCTGTCACTCGATCGGCTGGTCCAGCCTTATCTCACGGCGGGGGGCAGCGACGCCGGCGGGTTCGTGCGCGGCGGTGTCGGGCTGTCATTCGGCGATCTGCTCGGCAACCATCACCTCGAGCTGGCCGTTCAGGCGGGGAAGGGCCTCGACGATTTCATCGCGCAGGCCGCGTACTTGAACCGGCGATTCCGCTGGAACTGGGGGCTCGCCGGCGGACAGGTGGCATGGCTCGTCGGCACCGGCCGTCCGGTGGCGCTCAGCGAGCAGGCCGGCGCGATCGAGCGCCAGGCGGATGCATACCGGCAGCTGCATCGCGAGCTGTCGGGCGTCGCCATGTACCCGTTCAGCCGCTCGAAGCGGGTCGAGTTCACAGCCGGTGTCCATACGATCGCCTTCGATCGCGAATCGACCACTGCGCGCTTCTCGGGCACCTCCGGCGCGCTGCTCGGCAGATCGACCGAGACGACGACGGCCGCGGCCCCGGCGGCGATGCTGGAGACCGCGGCGGCGCTGGTGTACGACAGCGCGGTGTTCGGGCCCGCGAGCCCGGTGCTCGGGCACCGCTACCGCTTCGCGGTGGCGCCCGCGTTCGGGAGCATCAGCTACACGAGCGTCACGGCCGATTACCGGCGATACGTGATGCCGGTGCGGCCGTTCACGATCGCGATGCGGGTCATGCACCAGGGACGCTACGGCAGCGGCGCCGACGATCCGCGGCTGCTGCCGCTTGCGTGGACGCTGCGGGATCTCGTGCGCGGGTACGGCGACACGGGCGGTAACGCGCTCGGGGTGCCGTACCTGAGCGCGAACCGTTTCGTGCTCGGCAACGCCGAACTGCGATTTCCGATCCCCGGTGCCTTCAGCCACGGCGCGAGCTTCAGCCAGCTGCCGCTCGAGGCGCTGGTGTTCACAGACGCCAGCCGTTTCTGGATCCCGCCCGCCGCCTCCGCGGCCCGTGCCGGCACGCTCCGCAGTGCGGGCGCGGGCGTGCGGCTCGTTGCGGCAGGGTTCGTCTTCGAGCTCGACGCTGTGCGTCCACTCGATCAGCCGCGGCCCGGCTGGACCTTCGCATTCAACTTCCGGCCCGGCTTTTAAAGCCTTCAGTCGCGGCTGCCTCTGCGCTCGCAGCTTCTTCATAGGAATGGCGCTTGCAATGTCGCAGCGCGGCAGGAATTCCTGAAAGGAGATGTCATGCGAGTAGTTGCAGTGTGGACCGTCGCCGCAGCCCTGGTTGCGGCTCTTCCTTTGAATGTACGCGCACAGGATCCAGCGTCACCGCAATTTCTCTTCGTGGCGTCGCTGGGAGTCGTCATGTCGATGCCGCTCGCCGCGCAGGCACCGGCACCAGCGCCGGCGCCGCCCGCCGGACAGGTGACGCCTCCCGGCCCGCCCGCCGGACAGCTGCCGCCTCCCAACCCGGGAGCGCCGCAACAACAGCAGCCGCCGACGTCGGCGACACCGCCGCAGCCCCCGGCGACGCCGCAGCAGCCGCTGGCGACACCCCAGCAGCCCCCCGCAGGGGCGCCCGCGCAACAACCAGCTGCCCCGGGAACGCTGCAACAACAGCCCCCGCCGACGCCGCTCCCCGCGCCCGGGGCTCCGACGTCTCCTGCACCGGGCGCAACCGCCCCCGGCCAGCCGCCGGCTGCGTCCTTGCCCACGCCGCAGCCGCCCACGTCCACGCCCCCGCCGCCGCAGATATCGCCCGAACAGCGTCTTGCGGAAGCGCAGAGCGCGCTCGCACGGGTCCAGGACTCCGCGCTCGGCCGCTCCGGCACGCGCAAATCGATGGCGCAGCTCAGGAAAGATTTCGACGAGCTGGTCAGCAGCTACAAAGAGTCGGGCACCTGGAGGCTGTGCCTGCACGACGTGGAGCGCGATCTCGTGCTGCTCATCGGCGGCGGCGGACCAGAGCCGGAGAACCTGAAGGCCGCCGCGTCCAAAGACGCCGTGTCCGACGCGATGAGCCGCGAAGCCCTGAAGCAGTTCCGGACGTCCGTCGAGATGTTTTACGACGCGACAATCAACCGGGTGCGTTGACAAAAAACGAGTCGGTGCGCTGCGGCGGCTGACTCGTTCGTGACGAAAAGTCGAGTTGCCCAACGGCCATTCGGCTGAGCCTGGCCGGGTTCGAAGCGACGTGGTGATATTCTGAGCGCCATGAATTCGCGTCGGGCCTCGGCTGTGGCTCTCGCGCTGGTGGTTGGGACACTTACCGCCGTATCGGTGTCCGCCCAGTTCACGTCCTACCCGCGCAGCTCACACGCCATCCTCGAAGGCAACTGGCAGTCGTGCCGCGAAGCCGACGGTCGCTATAGCGAGCGGGTGTACGACCACGTCGTCAACGGCGTGCCCAGGTTCGAGGTCCACATGGGGCCCCGCCGCGAGTTTGCGATCTTCGAAGGCGTGCAGGACGAGCACCGGGCTCACGATTCGCCGGCAAACCTCCTGCGGCCCTACCGACTCGACGTGGAAGGCAATCTCGCGAAGCACGAATGGAAGATTCCTTCGCTCGACCTGGTGTTCACCGCGACGCTGTCAGGCGGATCGCGCGGCGACTGCGAAAGTTGGTACGTGCTGCTCGAACCCGCCGCGCAACACAAGCCCTCCTGAAGTAGGTGCATCACGCATCGTAGTCTGCACACGCTTGCCGCCGTCCTGATAGCGCTCTCGCTGCACGCCCGGTTTGTGGAGGCGCAGGCCGGGCGCGCGGCCGCGGCTGCTCAGACGGCTGCCCAGACACCTGCTCAAACGGCTCCTCAACCTCCTGCGGAAACAGACGCGCTCGGGCGCGATACGCCGCGCGGAACCGTGCTCGGTTTCATGGATGCGGCTCGCGCAGGCAAAACCGACGTCGCCCCGCTTTACCTCGATACGAACTTCACGGGCCAGGGCGCCAGGGATCTCGCCAATCAGCTGTACGTGGTGCTCGACAGCCGCCTGCCGGTTCGTCTCAGCCAGTTGAGCGATCGGCCGGAGGGCACGCCGGACAACCCGCTGCAGCCCGACCTGGACGTGGTGGGGACCATCAGCACGAAGAACGGCCCGTTCGAGCTGGTGCTCGAGCGCGTCACGCGCGGCGATTCCCGGCCTGTGTGGCTGTTTTCGCGTCAGACGCTGGCGTTGATTCCCGAGGCGTATGCCGAGGTCAACCTGGTCGTCATCGACCGGTACCTTCCGGGATTCCTGACGAAGTTCCGCATCGCCGGCGTCCGGCTGTTCGAGTGGCTGGCCCTGCTGCTCGCGCTGCCGTTCTGCTACGCGCTGTTCGGGTCGCTCAACTGGGTAGTCAGGCCTCTGGCGGCGCGCTGGCGCCGGCGGTTTGGCGATCCTCAGCAGAATCCGGCCGATCACCTCCCAGGCCCGCTGCGGCTGCTGGTGCTGGCGATCGCGATCCGCTGGATCCTCGCGACCATCGATTTGCCGTTGCTCGAACGCCAGTTCTGGACGACCGCGGCGGCCCTGATGTTCATCGTGGCGGCCGGATGGCTGCTCCTGCTCGTCAACGCCTACGGCGAGGGCTACATCCGGCGCCGCTTCGATGTCGGCAGCGAACTCGCGTCGCTCCTGCGCGTCGTGCGCCGATTTGCTGACGTGCTGGTGATCACGGTCGGCGTCCTCGTAGTGGTCCGCTATTTCGGATTCGATCCCAGCGCGGCGCTGGCGGGACTCGGAATCGGAGGGATCGCCGTCGCGCTCGCCGCCCAGAAGACGCTGGAGAACATCATCGCGGGCTTGTCCCTCATTTTCGACAAAGCGGTCCGGGTCGGCGACACGCTGAAGTTCGGTACCACGGTCGGCACCGTCGACTACATCGGGCTCCGGTCCACTCGAATCCGCACGCTCGATCGCACGATTCTGACCGTGCCCAACGGGCAGATCGCCAGCGTCGGCATCGAAACGTTGTCCAATCGCGACAAGTTCTGGTTCCATCACTTCGTGGGGCTGCGCTACGAGACAACGGCCGCGCAGCTGCGCCTGGTCATCGACGGCGTGCAGAAGCTGCTCGCCGCTCACAAGCAGGTCGATGCGAGATCGGTGCGGGTCAGGTTTATCCGGCTTGGTGCGTTTTCTCTCGACGTCGAGGTCTCCGCTTACGTCTTCACCCGCGACGGGGACGGGTTTCTCGACGTCCAGCAGGAACTGCTGCTGCGCATCATGGAAGGCGTCGACGCCGCCGGGCACCGTGATCGCGATTCCGTCGCAGACGCTGCATATCGCCGACGGTCGTCTTCCGGACAACCCGGCCGCGGATCCCCGTGCCCAGCCGGAACCGCTCCGCACGGCAAACTGAACGCGCTCACGCCTGCTGGTGAACCCGCTCGTTGAGGATGTTGTCCACGGTCTGATTCGCTTCGGCGAGGGAGCTTGCGTCGGGCCCGTGGAGGCGGAGCAGCGCTTCGCGAACAGGCCCGTGAGTTTCGGCGAGCCGGAACTCGATGCCGCGTCCGAGACAGTTGCGGCGCAGGGCGATCAGCAACTCGGCGCCGGCGAGGTCGACGTGAGGAACATTGCCCATGAACAGAATGACCAGCTGAGGCGGATCAGGCCGCATCTTCAGCAGCGCTGACAACGCGTCGCGCACGTGATCGACGTTGAAGTAGACGATCGACCCCTCCGGCCGGACCACGAGCACTCCGGGCTCGCGCGGGTTCTCGGGATGACGCGCCAGATCCGCGAAGTAGGAGGTCCCCGGGATTCGTGCGACTTCCGCCACGCGCGGGCGGGCGGCACGCCGGATGAGCAGGAGAATCGAGATGGCCACTCCGATGAGCACGCCCTGGAGTAATCCCGCGGCGAGTACGCCGAGGAGCGCGGCCATGGCGACAGCGAATTCCGCCCGACTGAATCGCCAGGTGGTACGCAGCGTCTCGACCTGGATCAAGCCGGTGACCGCCATCAGCACGACCGCGGCGAGCACAGGTTGCGGAAGGGTGCGGAGCAGGCCCGTAAAAAACACCACCACGACGAGCATGATGAGCGCCGACACGAGGCCGGAAAGCGGGGTTCGGGCGCCGGCGGTTTCGTTGACCAGCGATTGGGACATGCCGCCGCTGACCGGGAACCCGGTGCCGACCCCCGCGGCGAGGTTGGCAGCCCCGAGCGCCAGGAATTCCTGTGTGGCGTCGAGTCGGTAACCGTGCTTGGCGGCGAACATCCGCCCGATCGCCGTGGTCTCCACGGCGGCGAGCATGAAGCACGCCATGGCCAATGGCAGGATCTCGCGCAAGTCGGCGCGCGTCACCGCTGGCAGCGTGGGCATCGGCAGGCCCTGAGGCACGACGCCAAGCAGCGCTACGCCGCGTTCGTCCAGGTGCATCACCCTCGCCGCGACGATGCCACCAACCACGACAAACAGCGCCACGGGGCGGTTGCTTCAGAACGGTCTTGCCGAGCAGGAGCAGTAACAGCGCGATCACGCCCAGGGTAAGCGACGCCGGGTTCGTGTCGCCCAGGCCCCGGAAGAAGTGGGCCATGCGCTCCCAGAAATCGCCGCCGTGGCCGCCGCTGAATCCGAAGAGCTTCGGCAACTGCGTGCTGGCCAGAAACAGCGCCACGCCGCACTTGAAGCCGACCAGCACGGTTTCAGAGAAAAAATTGACAACGGCGCCGGCGCGCACCGCGTAGGCCACGAACGCGATCGCCGCGACGAGCAACGCCGTGGCAGCGGCGAGCACCGCATGGCGCGCCGGATCGCCACCGGCGATCTCGGCAAGCGAGGCGCCGACGAGCAGCGAGATCGCGGACGTGACGGTCACGGCCGTCTGGCGCGAGCTGCAGAACAGCCAGAAGGCCAGCCCGCCAAACAGGCAGGAGTAAAGCCCTGCTTCCGGCGGCAGCCCGGCAAGCGATGCGTCGCCGAGACCGGCCGGCAACAGGTACGCGGTCAGCGTGATCCCGGCAGCGGCATCTGCCCGCAGCCACATCCGGTCGTATGAAGCCATCCACGAACGAGCGGCGATCATCATGGGGTGAACTCTCGTATCAGCGCGCGAGCGCTATCGTGATGGCGACGAGCGCCATGATGATCCCGCGGGATCCCGGAGGTCGCTCGAGTCACTCGAGGATACGGTGGGCACGGCGTTGGAGCACGCCTCGTGCCAGACACCAGCTCCATTTGAAGGCCGGCGGCTCCGCATCATGCCGGGGCGCATCCGGAATGCCGGAGGACGTCCAGCGGGGTGGAGGCTTCGCCCACGCCCAGGCCTCCAGGAAGGGCACGCCGCACCGCAGATTTCCGCATATAAGCCGCGCGTCATGAAACGGCGCACTCTGCTGGTACAGTGGTTGCTCTCAACCGCAGGAAAAACCCGGCGGGATAGTGTCTCCGCCGTGTATGCTGTGCCGCACCCCCGCTTTTTGACGGATGCGCCCGCCTGCCGCTCTCGCGCCTCCCCAACAGGAGCGCAGATCGTGAGACGAACTGTAGGCCCGATGGTTGTAAACGGAGAACCGGACGTGAACATGCGAACCGATGCAGGCAGGACGATGCTCGCCGTCCTGGTAATCGTCGCCGGAATGAGCGCGGCGTGCGAGAAGCCGGCGCCCGTCGTGACACCGCCGACCGAGGTGTACGTCACCGACGTCGTCCAGCGGGACGTGCCGGTCTACCTGGAGCTCGTCGGGCAGACCCAGGGCTTCCAGGACGTCGACATCCGGGCACGTGTCGAGGGTTTCCTCGAGACGGTGAACTTCCGGGAAGGCACGCTCGTCCGCAAGGGCGATCTTCTTTACGAAATCGATCGCAAGCCGCTCGAAGCGATCCTGTCGGCAGCGAAGGCCGAACTGGCGACGTCCGAGGCGAGGCTCGAAAAAGCGAAGAACGACGTGGCGCGCTATACACCGCTGGCCGCGAAGCAGGCCGTCAGCCAGCAGGAGCTCGACAACGCGAAAGCGGCGCGCGACGCCGAAACCGCGCAGGTCGAGGCCGGCAAGGCCGCCGTGGACAAGGCGACGCTCGACCTGAGCTACACGCGCGTCACGTCGCCGATCGACGGGCTGGTCGGGCATCACGCGGGTGAAACCGGGCAATCTCGTCGGCCGCGGCGAGAGCACGCTGCTGACCACGATCTCCCAGATCAACCCGATGCTGTTCCGCGTCGCCGCCACCGAGGCCGACTACCTGCGCTTCTCGCGGCGCATGGGCGAACGCGCGACGACCGACGCGCCCCGCGGGACCGGCATCCCGCTGACGCTCGCCGACGGCAGCACGTACGCGCAGCTGGGCCGCGTCAACCTGGTCGATCGCGCGGTCGATCCGACGACGGGCACCCTGGGTATCCAGCTGGAGTATCCCAATCCGGATCTCCTGCTGCGTCCAGGGCAGTATGGCCGCGCCCGCCTGCTGCTCGATACCCGGACAGGCTGCGCTGCTGGTGCCGCAGCGGTCGGTCCAGGAACTGCAGAACTCTGACCAGCGTCGCGGTGGTCGATGCGGGCAACAAGATCGCGTTCAGGACGGTGAAGATCGGGTCTGCGCGTCGGGCTCGCTGTGGGTGATCGAGGAGGGGCTCAAGCCGGGTGAGAAGGTCGTGATCGAGGGCCTGCAGCGGATTCAGGACGGCATGACGGTGGTGGCCAAGCCGGCGCCGGCGGAAGCCGCGGCGCCGGAGGCCGGCGTCGCGCAGGCGGTCGCCACCCAGCGCCCAGCGAGGCGAAGTAGCCATGGCCCGTTTCTTCGTCAACCGGCCCATCGTCGCGATGGTGATGTCGATCATCATCGTGATGCTCGGCCTCGTCGCGATGCAGCGGCCTGCCGATCGCGCAGTATCCCGAAATCGTGCCGCCGATGGTCCAGGTCACGACGACCTTCATCGGCGCCAGCGCGACCGACGTCGAGGCGTCGGTCGCGACGCCGCTCGAGCAGCAGATCAACGGCGTCGAAAAAGGCATCTACATGAAGTCGACCAACGCCAACGACGGGACGCTTGACGCTCAAGGTGTCGTTCGAGGTCGGGTCGAACCTGGACATGGACAACGTGCTCACGCAGAACCGCGTGTCACAGGCCCAGCCGCAGATGCCGCAGTCGGTCAAGAACTACGGCGTCACGGTGAAGAAGGCGCTGGCGTTTCCGCTGCTCGTCATCTCGATCAAGTCGCCCAACGGCACCTACGACAGCAGCTTCCTGTCGAACTACACGACGATCAACGTCAACGACGCGATCGCGCGCATCCCCGGCGTCGGTCAGATCAACCTGTTCGGCGGCAGCGACTACGCGATGCGCGTCTGGCTGCGGCCCGACGTCATCGGCCGGCTCGGCCTGACCGTCCCGGACATCGCGAACGCCATCGGCCAGCAGAACCAGTTGACCCCGGCCGGCCAGATCGGCGGACCGCCCGCGGCGAAGGGCACCGAGTACACCTACACCGTTCGTACGCAGGGCCGCCTGCTGAACGAGGAGGAATTCGGCAACATCATCATCCGGACCAATCCCGAACGGGTCGCGAGGTGCCGGCTGAAGGACGTCGCCCGGCTCGAGCTCGGGCACGATGCTCTACAACGCCGTCGGGCGCCACGACGGCAAGCCGGCCGCGGTCATCGCCGTGTTCCAGATTCCCGGGCACCAACGCGCTCGACGTCGCCAAGAACGATCAAGGCCGAGATGGAGAACCTGTCGAAGCGCTTCCCGCGCGACATGGAGTACCTGGTCTCGCTCGACACGACGCTGCCGGTGTCGGAGGGCATCAACGAGATCGTGCACACGCTGCTTCGAAGCCGTCGCGCTCGTGATCATCGTCGTGTTCATCTTTCTCCAGAACTGGCGCGCAACGCTGATTCCGTTGATGACGGTGCCGGTCTCGCTGATCGGCGCGTTCATCTTCTTCCCGCTGCTCGGCTTCTCGATCAACGTCCTCTCGCTGCTCGGCCTCGTGCTCGCCATCGGCATCGTCGTGGACGATGCGATCGTGGTGGTCGAGGCGGTCATGCACCACATCGAGCACGGCATGCAGCCGAAGGAGGCGACGATCAAGGCGATGGAGGAGGTGTCGGGTCCGGTCATCGCCATCGGCCTGATTCTGAGCGCCGTGTTCGTGCCGGTGGGCTTCATGGGCGGCATCACGGGACGGCTGTATCAGCAGTTCGCGATCACGATCGCGATATCGGTGCTGCTCTCGGTCGATCAACGCGCTGACGCTCAGCCCGGCGCTCGTCGGCGCTGCTGCTGAAGCCGGCGACCGGCAAGAAGTCGCTGCTGACGCCGTTCTACAACGGGTTCAACAAGGTGTTCGGCTGGACGACCGACCGCGTACGTGAGCTTCGCCGCCATCCTCGTCCGGAAGATGTTCCGCAGCCTCGCGTTCATGGGCGTGCTGATCTACGTGATTCGTCGTGCTCGTCCGGAACATCCCCGGCGGCTTCGTGCCGGAGGAGGACCAGGGCTTCATCCTGGTCAACGCGCAGCTGCCCGATGCCGCGTCGCTCGAACGGACCGACGCCGTCATGAAGAAGGCGGAAGCGATCCTGGCGAAGAACGAGGCCATCGACGGCTTCAACACCATCTCGCGGCTACTCGCTGCTCACGTCCGCCTACTCGTCGAACATGGGCTTCTTCTTCGTGCAGCTCAAGCCGTGGGAGGAGCGCAAGACCGAAGAGGAACACGCGAACGGCGTCGTGCCTGGCCTTGAACCGCGCGTTCGCGCAGCAGATTCCGGAGGCGGGCGTCATCGCCTTCGGGCCGCCGTCGATTCCGGGTCTCGGCACGGGCGCCGGCTTCACGATGCAGTTGCAGGATCGCAGCGGCGGCTCGCCGGACTATCTGGCCGAGCAGACGCGGCGATTCATGGAGGCGGCGCGAAAGCGGCCGGAGATCGGGCGCATCAACACGCTCTACCGCGCGGCGGTGCCGCAGGTCTATCGCCGACATCGACCGCAGCAAGGTGCTGAAGTCCGGCGTGCAGCTGAACGACGTCAACACGACGCTCGGCGCGCTGCTCGGCAGCTCGTACGTCAACGATTTCAACCGGTTCGGCCGCGTCTACAAGGTGTACGTGCAGGCGGAGCCTGAGTTCCGCCAGGATCCGAAACAGCTCGGTCTCTTCTTCGTCCGCAACCAGGGCGGCGGCATGGTGCCGCTCGACACGCTCGTGTCTACGCGCCCGGCCGCCGGGCCGGAATTCACGAACCGCTTCAACCTGTTCCGCTCGGCGGAGCTGACGGGTGTGCCGGCCGACGGCTTCTCGTCGGCGCAGGCGCTCGACGCGCTCGAAGCGACGGCGCGCGAGATCCTGCCGCCTGACATGAGCTTCGACTGGGCCGACATGTCGTACCAGGAGCGCAAGGCCCCCGGCGTCGCGGTCGTCTTCATGCTCGCGATCTTCCTGGTGTTCCTCATCCTCGCGGCGCAGTACGAGAGCTGGGGGCTGCCCTTCAGCGTGCTCCTGGGGACGCCGTTCGCGGCCTTCGGCGCCTATCTCGGGCTCTGGCTCGCGCGCCGGTATCCTGGGGCCGAGCTACGTGAACAACGTGTTCGCGCAGATCGGCCTCATCATGCTCATCGGGCTCGCCGCGAAGAACGCGATTCTGATCGTCGAGTTCGCGAAGATGGAGTTCGACCAGGGGAAACCGCTGATGGATGCGGCGCTCAACGCCGCCAAGCTCCGGTTCCGACCGATCCTGATGACGGCGTTCGCCTTCATCCTCGGCGTCGTGCCGCTGCTCACGGCGTCGGGCGCCGGCGCCGAATCGCGCAAGGTCATGGGCATGACGGTGTTCTCCGGCATGTTGTCGCGACGATCCTAGGTGTGCTCCTCGTTCCGATGCTGTATGTCGCTGATCGAGAAGATGATCGGCGTGAAGCAGCACGCGCCCGCCACCGCGGCGGCGGCGCCGCCCCCGCACACACTGGCGACGCAACACGGGCAGGAGGGGCACTGAGATGTTGATTCGCGCGCGCTCAGTTCCGTCCTTCTTGGCATCGGCGCGTCCGTGGCGCTCGCCGGATGCGCCGTGGGGCCGAATTACGACAGGCCCACGCTTCCGACGCCGCCCGCGTACCGCTTCGTCGAAGCTCCCGCGCAGGCGCAGTCGCTGGCCGACATGCGCCTGGTTTCAGGTGTTCGACGACCCGGTGCTGCAGGCCCTGATTCGGGAGGCCATCGCCAACAACCTCGACCTGCGCGTGGCGCTGGCGCACGTGGAAGAGGCGCGAGCCCGCGCGGGGATCGCCAAGTCGTACCTCTATCCCCAGGTCGATGGCGACGGCCTCCTACGGCGTCCGCGGGGCGTCTACGACGGACAAGAACGACGACACCACGCATCAGAGCGGCAACTTACGGATTTCAGCTGTCGTGGGAAATCGACCTGTTCGGGCGCCTGCGACGCGGGCAGGAATCGGCGATTGCGCTCGCGCTCGCGAGCGAGCAGGGGCGGCGCGGCGTCATGGTGACGCTCGTCGGGGACGTCGCGACCAACTATTTCCTGTTGCGCGAGCTCGACCTGCAGATGCAGATCGCGAGGGAAACCCTCCGCCTCAACGACGAGACCGTCACCTATTTCCGGAACCGTCTTGAACGGCGGCGTGTCGAATCGTCTCGAGCTCGACCGCATTCTGGCGCTTCGCGAGCAGACCGCCGTCGCGATCCCGGAAATCGAGCGCCAGATCGCTCTTGTCGAGAATCTGATTTCGCTGCTGCTCGGGCGCCCCCCGAGCCCCGTGACGCGCCAGGGCCTGACCAACACCGAACTGCTGCCGCCACCCATTCCAGCGGGGCTTCCCGTGTCCCTGCTCGAGCGGCGGCCGGACGTCGTCCAGGCCGAACAGGTGCTCGTCGCGTCGAACGCCGATATCGGCGTCGCGAAGTCGCTGTTCTACCCGACGATCAGCCTGACGGGATTTCTGGGCGGCTGTCAGCGGCGACCTCACCTCGTTCCTCGGCGGGACGGGGGGCGTGTGGTCGCTCGGGCTCCAGCCTGTTTCAGCCCATCTTCCAGGCCGGGCGGATCCGCCGGAACCTCGAGGCGGCCCAGGCGCGATTCGATGCGGCGCTCGCCGAATACCAGAAAGCCGCGCTCAACAGCTACCGCGAAGTCGCCAACTCGCTGGTCACGATCCAGAAGCTGGCGGAGCAGCGCGGCCACCGCGAGCTGGGCGTCACGGCCCTGCAGGACGCGTCCGAGCTGTCGCGCGAACGGTACGAATCCGGGCTGGCGAGCTACATCGAGATTCTGACCGCCGACCAGCAACTGTTCGAGCAGCAGCTGCTGCTGGCGCAGACCCGCGGGGCCGAGCTGCGGGCCCGCGCCGAGCTCTATCGGGCGCTCGGCGGCGGCTGGCAGCCGGAACCCTGAGCGCGAGGAGCGAACCGATGGCGAGCGACGACAAGAACGACGGCAAGAACCGAAAGCTGAAGCGGAAGAAGTACGAGAAAGAGCTGCTCCGCCTGCAGGCGCAAGCTCTGCGTCCTGCAGGACTGGGTGAAGGAGAAAGGGCTTGCGCGTCATCGTCGTCTTCGAAGGCCGCGACGCCGCGGGGAAGGGCGGGACGATCAAGGCCATCACCGAGCGCACCAGCCCGCGCGTCTTCCGTCTCGTCGCGCTGCCCGCGCCGTCAGACCGCGAGAAGTCGCAGATGTACGTGCAGCGGTACATGCAGCACTTTCCGGCCGCCGGCGAGATCGTGATGTTCGACCGGAGCTGGTACAACCGCGCCGGCGTCGAGCGCGTGATGGGCTTCTGTACCGACGAACAATACGAGCGCTTCATGAAGGTGACTCCGGGCTTCGAGAAGCAGATGATCGACGGCGGGATCATCCTCATCAAGTTCTGGCTCGAGGTCGGGAACAAGGAACAGGAGCGGCGGTTCAAGGCCCGCATGGCCGATCCGCTGCGGCAGTGGAAGCTGAGCAACATGGACCTGCCCTCTCGCGCCAAGTGGTACGAATACTCACGGGCGCGCGACGCCATGTTCAAGGTCACCGACACGAGCTGGGCCCCCTGGTTCATCGTCCGTTCCGACGACAAGCGGCGCGCGCGGCTCAACGTGATCGCGCACCTGCTGCAGGCGATCCCGCACAAGAAGATCAAGCGCCCGAAGGTGAAACTCCCCGATCGGTCGCGCAAGCACGCGTACGACGACGAAGCGACGCTGGCGCGCCGCCGGTTCGTGCGCGATGTCTACTGACGTATAGAATCAGCGGCATGCCGAACGGCTCCGGATCCCGGAATCGCGACGTGGCGCGCCTGGGACGCTGGCTCGTGTTGTGCCTCGCTCTCGCGGGCGGTGTTGCGGTGTCCGCGCAGGCGCCTCCGGCGCAGCCGCCACCCGGGCTCGCGTCGCGCGCTGCAGGGCGCGACGCCGGCGACGCGAGACGGCCACCTTTACCTACGCCAATCGGCCCATCGTCCTGCTGAGGGCGAACGTCCTCGGCCGATCGCCGGCGGAACGCGCCGCGGGCGCCCAGCGGGCCCTCGACGACCTCGTCGATCAGGGCATCACCGGACCCGTCGCTGTCGAGCCGCTGGAAGGCGCGGCCCTGATCAGCGTCGGCTCGCGGGTCGTGCTGGGGCTCACGGCGGTGGACGTGGACAACCTGACCGGGGAGTCCGTCCAGACGCGTAACCGCGCAGGTCGTCGCCCGCCTGCAGATTGCGCTCGAAGAAGCCGCCGAGGGACGCCGCCTGCGCACGCTGCTGCGCTCCGCCGCGATCGCGTTGCTCGGACTCCTCGTCGGCGTGGCTCTCTTGTGGGCCATCGGCCGCATCCATCGGGCGCGTAGCCGGGAAGCTGGTGACGGCGGCCGAGAAGACCGTCGCCAGGTCGAAGATCGCCGACCTCGAGGTCCTGCAGGGCATGCACATCGCGGACCTCGAGCACCGCATGGTGACCGCGGCGAAGATCGCGCCTGGATCTCATCGTCGTGTACTGGATGCTGGGCTTCGTCCTGCGCCAGTTCCCCTACACCAGGCCCTGGGGCGAATCGTTGCGCTCGTTCCTGTTGACGACGGTCACGAGCCTCGGCCTGGGCATGGTGGAAGCCGTCCCCGGCCTGTTCACGGTCGTGCTCATCGCCGTCATCACTCGCTTCGTCGTCCGGGTGCTCGGGCTGTGGTTTCACGCCGTCGAGACCGGGCGCGTCACGGCTCGCTGGATCTACCCGGAGACGGCCCAGCCGACGCGCCGGCTGGCGACGGCGCTGCTGTGGTTGTTTGCGGTCGTCGTGGCCTATCCGTATCTGCCCGGAAGCCAGACCGAGGCCTTCAAGGGGATCAGCGTGTTCCTGGGCCTCATGGTGACGCTCGGTTCGAGCGGCCTCGTGAACCAGGTCATGAGCGGTTTCACGCTCACGTATTCGCGGGCCCTCCGGCTGGGCGACTTCGTGCGCATCGGCGACGTCGAGGGCACGGTGACCCACCTGGGTGTGCTGTCCACGAAGATCCGGACGCTTCGCAACGAGGACGTGACCGTCCCCAACGCCGTGGTCGTGTCGCAGACCACGACCGACTTCTCGCGGTACGGCGACAGCGTCGGCGTGTTCACGCCGACGTCGGTGACGATCGGCTACGACGCCCCGTGGCGCCAGGTGCAGGCGATGCTGGTGCAGGCGGCGGAGCGTACCTCCGGCATCCGCCGCGAGCCGCCGCCCGTGGTGCTCCAGGCGAGCCTCGAGGACTTCTACGTGAAGTACATGCTGTTTGTCTGCCTCGAGCGGCAGGACCAGCGGCCCTTCGTCCTGGCCGCGCTCCACGCGAACATCCAGGATGTGTTCAACGAGCACGGCGTGCAGATCATGTCCCCGAACTACGTCTTCGATCCGGCCGCGCCGAAGGTGGTGCCGAAACGCGACTGGTTCGCCGCGCCCGCCGCTCCCGATGGACCTGCCGGCGGCTCATAGCCTCGCGGCACGGTCTGATCGTGACGTCGCTCCCGTAAATTTCACAGCGTCGTAATCGGGCCAGGTACGACCGTGTTACGCCACGGTACTATCCTACGGCGGATGAGAGCCGCCGGTTGACCATCACCGCGATTGTGTGCGCGTATAACGAAGCGCAACACCTTGCGGCCTGCATTCATTCCCTCCTGGCGCAGACGCGTCCCCCGGACGAGATCCTGGTCGTCAACAACGCAAGCACCGACGCGACCGGCCGCCGTGGCCCGCGCGATTCCGGGCGTGCGGGTTCTCGACGAGCCGATCGAAGGGCCTGGTCATCGCCCGGGAGACGGCCAGGCGCGCAGCGCGCAGCGACGTGCTCGCGTACGTGGATGCCGATTGCCGCACGCCGATTACATGGCTCGACCGCGTCGAGCGGCGCCTCGACGGCGCTGCCGGACGCTGTGGCGGTGACCGGGCCCGTACCGCTTTTACGACTGGGATCTGGCGGGCCGCACGCTGATCCGGCTCTACGACTGGATCGTCGCGCCGCCGACGCACGTGCTGGTTCACCACGTGATGCACGCCGGCGCGATTCTGTACGGCGGCAACTTCGCCGTCCGGGCCGCGCGCCCTGACGCAGATCGGCGGGTTCGACAGACGCATCGAGTTTCACGGCGAAGACACGAACCTGGGCCGCCGGCTGACGGCTGTCGGGCGGCGTCGCGATGTGCCGCGATTGCTGGGTGTGGACGTCGGCGCGCCGCTACGTCGTGATGGGGAAGCGAAAAGTGTTCGGCCTGTACGTGCGCAACTTCTGGTCCGAGATCCTGCGGCACCGCCCGGCCGACCGCGAGCATCTCGACGTAAGGGCCTAGGAGCATCATGCCTGGATACGAGCCGTTTCTGCTGTGCGACTTCCACGTCCACACACGCTGGAGTGACGGGCGTCTGTCGGTGCGCGAGGTCGATCGACCTGTACGGCCGCACCGGGCACTTCGACGTGATCGCCATCACCGATCACATCCTGATGAAACGGGACCTGCTCGCGCGGGCCGGTCGCCTCGCGTCGCTCGGTTATCGGCAGTTCTCGGTGACGGCGGACCGGTTCAGCGCCTACCTCGACGAGATTTCGAGCGAGGCCGATCAGGGCGAAGCGCCTCTACAACCTGCTCGTGATTCCAGGCGCCGAGATCACGCAGAATCACATTCGCAGCAAGAAGAACTCGCACATCGTCGCGCTCAACCTGAGGGACTACATCAGCGCCGACCAGCCGGCCGACGAGATTCTCAAAGAGATTCGCCGCCAGGGCGCGTTGAGCATCGCGTGCCATCCGCATCACCGCACCACGCGACGCGTCGAGATCGGCACCTGCTACTTGTGGGATCACCGGAAGCGGGTGGCCGAGCTCGTCGATGTCTGGGAAGCGGCCAACCGCGACGATCTGTTTTCGGTGACGAGCCTCAAGCACTACCCGTACGTCGCGAACAGCGACTTTCACAAGCCGAAGCACCTCTACTCGTGGAAGACGCTGGTGCGGTGCGAGAAGGAATGGGACGCGATTGCGCGGGCGCTGCGTTCGAACGTGGACGTGGCGCTCACGTTGTATCGCAACGGGTCGTGGGCCGCTTGACGGGCGGCCGGTGACCGGTGAGGAGCGATCGCTGCCCGGCGGCACATGCCGCCTGCCCGCGGTCGGCACGCTTTTCGCCGGGCACCGGGCGCCCGTCAAGCCGATCGGCGTCTTAAATCACGGTGATAGGCGCGGCGTCTGCAATGAAAACGGGGCGAGTCCTGTACGCCGGGTCGGGAAGAAGTTCCCACAGGTACAGGCGCAGGCCGATTTCGTGTTTCCTCGATGGGCAGCCGGAACCCCTGGCTTCGAGGATCCTCGTGTGCGCCAGGCCGGTCCTGGGGTCGCACGCAACGTAGACGATGCAGCCGCACTGGAGCGTGAGGTTGTAGGACATGGCCCAGAGAAATACTCCGGTGCCGTGACAGCGCAGCCACGCCACCGTGACCACACCGTAATTTCGACGCGTCAGACAGCATGTGACGCGCGATGTTACACATTTTACCGAGATGTAACACGTGCGAATCACGCGGGACATACGCCACCGCTACCGTTAGAAGCACGATGCTCGCGGGCATGGAGCCCGAGGAGGGGGCTTTCAGTGCGACGACTGGCGTGTTTCTCGATTGTGGTTCTTCTCGGCGTTCGGGCGGCCTCGGCACAGGTGACGCCCGCGGCGGGTTTCACGCCGCCCGACGACACACCGTCAATCAAGGTCGGGGTCACACTGTACGCAGACTTCACGTACGCGGAGGCTCCGGAAACCAAGGACGCCGACGGGAACGTCATCCACGCCAGCGGCTTCAACGTCACGCGCAGCTACATCAACGTCACCGGCAACATCAACCACATCGTGGCCTTCCGCATCACGCCGGACATCGTCCGGCAGAGTGGCCTGATTACGCTCGGCCCGGGCAGCAGCATCTCGCAACGACAGTCTGCTCTTCCGGATCAAGTACGCGTTCGCGCAGTTCAACCTCGACGACTGGATGACCAAGGGGTCGTGGGCGCGGTTCGGGATCCATCAGACGCCGCTTCTCGACTACGAGGAAGGGATCTACCGCTACCGCTTTCAGGGGACGACGTTCACCGAGCGCGAAGGCTTCTACAATTCCGCCGACGCCGGCGCGTCGTTCCATTGGAACGTGCCGTCGAACTACGGCGACATCCACGTCGGCGTGTACAACGGCGAGGGCTACGCGAAGACGGACCCCAACGATCAGAAGGCGATCGAAGTCCGCGGCACCGCTGCGGCCGTTCGCGAGAGCCAAGCCCGTTCTTCGTGGACTGCGGGTGACGGGGTTCTATTTCGGCGACAACTACATCAAGGACTCCGAGCGCACGCGCGCGGTGTTCCAGGTCACCTACGAACAGCCGTATATCAATGCCGGCTACGACTACATCAACGCGTACGACCAGCCCTCCATCACCGCCCGCGACGTGCACGCGCAGGGATGGTCGTTCTGGCTGACGCCGATGAAGCCGCTCAGCGGCGGCGCGTCGATCGAAGCGCTGATTCGCTACGACCATCTGTCGCCCGATGTCGACAGCCCCGTGAACCACGCACAGGTCCGGCCGCGCACGATCGTGGGCGTGTCGTACTGGTTCCGGCATCAGGGCAACGTCTCGACGGCGCTGATGCTCGACTACGACGGACAGACGTTTGAAAACTACGCGGTCGCCCAGCCGTCGCAGAAGAAGATCGCCCTGCACGCGCTGGTCAATTTCTAGGAGGCTACTGACATGAAACGAAAGCTGATCGCCATCGCTGCCTGCGCGCTGGCTCTGGGGGCGGGCGCCGCCGCCCAGAACGTGCAAATCAACGGGGCGGGCGCGACGTTCCCGTATCCCATCTATTCGAAATGGTTCGCCGAGTACAACAAGCTGCACAGCAACGTGCTGATCAACTACCAGTCGATCGGCTCGGGCGGTGGGATCCGCCAGGTTACCAACCAGACGGTGTTCTTCGGCGCCACCGACGGGCCGATGACCAACGATCAGCAGATCGCGGCGCCTGGCAAGATCATGCACTTCCCGACCGTGCTCGGCGCCGTCGTTCCCGTCTACAACATCCCCGGCGTAACGGGCGAGCTGAAATTCACTGGCCCGGTGCTCGTGGACATCTTCCTCGGCAAGATCACCAAGTGGAACGATCCGGCGATTGCCAAGCTCAACCCGGGTGTCAACCTGCCCGGTGGCCGACGTCACCGTCGTCCACCGGTCCGACGGATCCGGCACGACCTACATCTGGGTCGACTACCTGGCGAAGGTGTCCGAAGAATGGAAGACCAAGGTCGGGGTGGCGACGGCGGTGAACTGGCCGACCGGTGTTGGCGGCAAGGGCAACGAGGGCGTCGCCGGGCTGGTGACGCAGACACCCGGGTCGATCGGCTACGTGGAGCTGATTTACGCGCTCCAGAACAAGATCAGCTACGGATCGGTGCAGAACATGGCGGGCGAATTCGTCCGCGCCTCGGTGCAGTCGGTGACGCTCGCGGCCGCGGCCGCGGCGGGGAAGATGCCGGCGGACTTCCGCGTCTCCATCACCAACGCAGAAGGCAAGGGCGTCTATCCCATTTCATCCTTCACCTGGCTGCTGCTGTATGAGAGCCCGAAGGACAAAGTCCAGTCGAAAACGATGGTCGACTTCATGAAATGGGCCTTAACGGATGGCCAGAAGTTCTGCGCCGAGCTCGGGTACGCGCCGCTGCCCGAGGCCGTCGTGAAGCTCGAGATGGCGGCCCTGGCGAAGGTCAAGGTTTCTTAGGGGAGCGGGGCAGGCATGGCGGGCAAGGCGGGCAAGACAGGCGACTTGGGGTTCAGGGTGGGGACGGGCGCGTTTGCGCTCGTCCTCGTGCTGATCGTGTGCGCCATCGGGTTCGAGCTCACGCGGCAGTCGATGCTGTCGATCAACAAGTTCGGCCTCAGCTTCTGGCGCACGCAGATCTGGGATCCCGTTGCGGGCGAGTTCGGCGCACTCCCGTTCATCTGGGGCACGCTCTACTCATCGATTCTGGCTCTCGCGCTGGCGACGCCGATCGCGCTGGGCATTGCCGTCTTCATCTCCGAGCTGTGCCCGAACTGGCTTCGGCAGCCCCTGGTCTTCCTCACCGAGCTGCTCGCGGCCATTCCGTCGATCGTGTACGGCCTGTGGGGCATCTTCGTTCTCGTCCCGGCCGTTCGAGCGATCGAGTCCGCGATGCCGCAGGCACTGCGCAGCCTGCCGGTGTTCAGCGGTCCGCCGCTCGGCGTCGGCATGCTGGCGGCAGGCCTGGTTCTCGCCGTGATGGTGATACCGTTCACGTCGTCGGTGGCGCGTGAGGTTCTCAAGTCCGTGCCAGCGGCACAGCGCGAGGGGGCGTACGCGCTTGGCGCCACGCGCTTCGAAGCCATTCGCAACGCCCTGTTTTTCGCGCGCACCGGTATCGTCGGGGCGATCATGCTCGGATTCGGCCGGGCGCTCGGCGAGACGATGGCGGTGACGATGGTCATCGGGAACAACCCGCGCATTTCGGCGTCGCTGTTCGCGCCGCAATACACGATGGCCGCCGTGCTCGCCAACGAGTTCACCGAAGCCGACACCGAGCTATATCTGAACGCGCTGATTGAAATCGGTTTGGTGTTGTTCGTGATCACCCTGATCGTCAACTCGCTGTCGCGCCTCCTGATCTGGAGCATGGCGAGGAGCAGGTCGGCCGCCCCGGCCGAGCCCGCCGCGCCGCCGACTGTTGCGGAGGCGGCATGAGCAGGAAATCCACCGCCTGGCGCAAGGGCGTGTCGTCTCTGTTTGTCGGCTTCTGTGCGCTGTCGGTATTGGTGGCGCTGGTGCCGCTCGCCTTCATCCTGTTCTTCGTCGTGCGTGAAGGGATCTCGGCGGTCAACCTGGATTTCTTCACGAAGATGCCGAAGCCGGTCGGCGAAGCGGGCGGCGGCATGGCGAACGCGATCGTCGGCACGCTGATTTTGACAGGGCTGGGATCGGCGTTCGCGGTACCGATTGGCGTTCTGAGCGGCGTTTACATGTCGGAGTACGCCGGCACCCGGTTCGCGTCGCTCGTCCGGTTCGCGGCCGACACGCTCAACGGCGTCCCGTCGATCGTCATCGGCGTGTTCGTCTACGGCATCGCGGTGCTCCCGTTCAAGCAATTCAGCGCGATCGCGGGCGGGCTGGCCCTCGGCGTGATGATGATTCCGATCATCGCGCGCACGACGGAAGAACTGCTGCTGCTCGTGCCCGGCACGATGCGCGAGGGCGCGCTGGCGCTCGGCGCGACCCGCAGCCGCGCGGTCTTCACCGTAGTGTTGCCGTCTGCCCTGCCCGGGATTATCACGGGTATCGTCCTGGCGCTCGCGCGTATCGCCGGCGAAACGGCGCCGCTCTTGTTCACGTCGTTCAACAACCGCTTCTTCACGACCAGCCTCACGCAGCCGATCGCCTCGCTGACCGTGCAGGTCTTCACCTACGCGATTTCGCCCTATAAAGACTGGCACCGCCAGGCGTGGGCGGGCGCGCTGGTGCTCGTGACGATCGTGTTCCTCTGCTCGCTGCTCGCGCGCTTCGCCACCCGGCGGCTCGAGAGCATCCAGTCGATGTGAACGTCCGGCTGGAAGCCGGACGCTACGGACGCCCTACTTCAGCAGGCCGATCTGGAATCGCAGCGCGGCCGTCCGCGCCTGGAAGTCGTACCGCACCGTCGCCTGATCGATCTCCGCCTGGGTCTTGTTCAACTGGGCCTGCGTCAGCTCGACGATGGAGCTCAGCCCGAGGTTGTAGCGCGCCTGCGCGAGCTCCAGCGCGTCCGACGCCTGGGCGAGGAGCTGGTTGGTCAGGTCGACGCGCTGGAATCCGGTCTTCGCCTGGAGCCAGGCGACCGTGACGTCACGCGTCACGCGGTTCTCGAGGTCCCTGAGCGCGTCGTCCTCGATCTCGGAGCGATAGGCGGCCTCGGCGTGGCGCGCCGAGTACAGGCTGCCGTTGGCAATCGGCACGGTGACGTTGACTCCGGCGGCGGCGTAGCGGTCGTTCAGCGTGTCCTGGTGATACGGCGTGACGCCGGCGACGCCGACAGCGGCAATCGTCGGATACCAGAGGGCATGCTCGGCCGCGACGAATCTGGCCGCCGCCTGTTTCGCGAGCTGCTGGGCGGCGACGTCCGGGCGTTCCCTGAACGCCTGTGCAATCAACGCGGCGACATCCTCGGCGGGTGGCGCCGGCATCGGCTCTTCCACGAGCTCGAATGTTGTCACGGCAGGCGATCCGATTGCGGCGCCGAGGGCGGCAAACGACCCATCCACGTCGCTCTGCGCCTGGACGAGGAGCAGTTGAGCCTGGCTCAAATTCACGCGCGCAAAGCTGACGTCGAGGCCCGATTTCAGGTTGCTCGCGGCGAGCGCCGATACCTGGTCGGCGACCAGCTGGCGGGCCTCCACGGTCTGCCGGGCCACGCGCAGCACGGCCTGCGCGCGCAACGCGTCGAAGTACGCCTGATCGACACGCAGAAGGACCTCGGCGCGGAGCCGCGTGGCGTTGCTTTCCTGCGCGCCCGCGCGGAGCGTCTGCGTGTCGACGAGATTGGCCGTCCGGCCGAAGTCCGTGACGAGCTGCGAGACGGTCACGCCTGCGCCGACGCGATCGAAGACGGTCGGGTTGTTGAGTCCGCCGGCCGTGATGCGTGTGCCGTCCAGAGCGACGGCGCCGGTAAGGCTGCCAAAGACGGTGGGCCAGAATGCCGACCGTGTCTCGCGAACGACTTCACCTGCGGCCAGCGCCGCCGACCGGCCGGCCTGCACCTGTGGATGGCCGTCGACGGCACGCTGCTCGGCATCGCGGAGCGACAGGCGTTCAGGCGGCTGGGCGTGCACGGTTGCGCCCCACGAGCCTGCAAGGGCCGCCAGCCAGGCACTCAGACAGATTGTGCGACGCGTCACGGTCGAACCTCCCCGGCCGCGGGACGCCGCCGCCGATAGACGATCACGTAGGCGGCCGGCACGATGAACACGGTCAGGGCGACCGAGACCGTCAGGCCGCCGATGATCGCGCGCGCCAGCGGCGCGTACGCTTCGCTGCCGGTGCCGAGCTTCATGGCCATCGGGACGAGGCCGAAGACGGTGGCGAGCGACGTCATGAGAATCGGCCGCAGCCGGATGCGGCACGAGTTGACCACGGCGTCGAGCAGCGGCATGCCGTCCTGCTCGAGCCGGTGCGTGAACTCGACGATGAGAATGCTGTTCGAGACCACCATGCCGACCATCATCAGCACGCCCATCAGCGACTGCACGTTGAGCGTCGTGCCCGTGACGAACAGCGCGACGAGCACGCCCGTCAGGCCGGTCGGAACCGCCAGCAGGATGAGCACCGGGTCGAGAAACGATCGGAACTGCGCGACGAGAATCAGGTAGAGCAGCACGAGCGCGAGAATCAGGCCGAGACCGAAGCTGCGTGAACGACTGCTGCATGCCCTGCACCATGCCGCGCATGTCGGCCCGGACGCCCGCCGGCAGCGTGGCCGTGCGGAGGATGCGGCGGATGCCGGCGGCCAGCGTGCCCAGATCTTCACCCGCAGGGTTGACGTAGATGTCGATGACGCGGCGAATCTGGTAGTGGTCGATTTCGGTCGGCGACGTCACCGGCGTGACCGTCGTGACGGCATCGAGCAGCGTCGGATCTTTCACGCGCTCGCCGTGCAGCGGGATGCCGCGCAGATCGAGCAGGTTGCGCACCTGGTTCTCGGGATACTGCACGGTCAGCATGTAGTCGTTGCCGCTCTTCGGGTCCACCCAGTAGCTGGGCGCGATCATCTGGTTGGACGTCAGCGCCGTGATCACGTTGTTCACGACCTCGCGCTGGTTGAGGCCGAGCGACGCGGCCCGTTCGCGGTCGATGTCCAGCCGCAGCGACGGATAGTCGATGTCCTGGGGGATGTAGACGTCGCTGACGCCGGGCAGTTGCCGGATCGCGTCGGCGATCGACGCCGCGGCCGCGTAGACGACCTCGAGGTTCGACCCGTTCAGCTGCACGTCGATCGGCGCCGGCAGCCCCTGGTTGAGGACCGCGTCCACCATGCCGCCGGACTGGAAGAACGCGCTCAGGTGGGGCAGTTCGTCCCGCATGGCGCGGCGCATCCGGTTCATGTATTCGTAGCTGCCGACGCGATGGTCCTCGTTGAGCGCCACCTGGACGGTCGCCGTATGCGGCCCGGCGTTGCTCGTGTACAGCGACGAGAACCCGGGCTGCACCCCGATGTTCGACACGATCAGGTCGAGATCGCGCGGTTCGACGATGCGCCGCACGAGCGCCTCCACGCGGTTCACCTCCTCGGTGGTCACCTCGAGGCGGCTGCCGGATGGCGCCTTGACGTTCATCACGAACTGGCCGGCGTCGGTGCGCGGGAAGAACGCCACGCCCAGCAGCGGATAGAGGATGAGGCTGGCTGCGAACACCGCCGTGATGCTGCCGACCACCCAGCCCGGACGCGTGAGCGACCGCCGGACGCGCTGCTCGTACCACGCCAGCACCCTGTTCGAAGCGCCTGCCAAAGCCTCGATTGAAGCGTTCCGCCAGACCGGCGGCGCGTCGCCGTGTCGTGGTGGTGCGGCGCCTTCAGGAACCGGGCGCAGAACAGCGGCACGACGGTCAACGCGACGAAATACGACGCGAATAGCGCCAGCACCACAGACAGAGCCAGGGCTGAAAACAGGAACCGGCTCACGCCGTACAGGAACGTCACCGGGAAGAAGACGATCGAACTCGTCAGCGTCGCGGCCAGGACGGCCATCGAGACCTCCTCGCCGCCCTTTTCGGCAGCGACCGCGGGTGCCTCGCCCATCTCGAGGTGGCGGAAGATGTTCTCGAGCACGATGACGGCGTTGTCGATGAGGCGCGAGAACACGAGCGCGAAGCCCGCGAGAATCATCGTGTTGATGGAGCTGCCGCCGATGTACAGCGCGATGATGGCGGCGAGCGCCGACAGCGGAATCGACAGGAACACGCCCGCCGTCGCGCGCGACGCTGCCCAGGAAGACGAGCACCATGATGCCCGTCAGGACCAGGCCGATGCCGCCCTCGTCGAGCAGCGTCTCGATGGCGCGTTTGACGAACAGCGACTGGTCGAACACGACGTCGGCCTTGAGCTGCGCCGGGATATCGAGCAGCCGGCCGACGACCTCCTTCACGCCGTTGACGACCGCGATCGTGTTGGTGTCGCCGCCCTGCTTCATCACGGGCAGAAACGCCGATCGCTGGCCGTCGACCTGGACGATGTTGTTCTGAATCTGGTTGGCGTCCTCGGCGTGGCCGACGTCGCTGACCAGCACCATCGAGTTGCCCGCCGTCTTGAGCGGAATCCGGTTGATGTCGGGAATGCTCCGGAACTGGCTGTTCGTGAACAGCGTGTAGTCGAACGGCCCGAGCTTGACGTCGCCCGACGGCAGGATCAGGTTCGCGTTGTTGACCGCGCGGACCACGTCCATCGGGCTCATCTGGTACGCCTGCAGCTTCGCCGGATCGACGTACACCATGATCTGCCGGTACTTGCCGCCGAACGGCTGCGGCACCGACGCGCCCGGCACGCCCGCGAGCTGGTTGCGGATCGTGAACTGCCCGAGATCGCGCAGCGCCGTCTCCGTCAGTCCCTCGCCTCGCAGCGTGATCAGGCAGACGGGCAGGCTCGACGCGTCGAACTTCTGCACGATCGGCGGCAACGTGCCCGGCGGCAGCCGCCGGAGATCGGCCATCGCCAGGTTCGAGATCTGGGTCACGTCCGAATCCGCGTTCGTGCCCGGCTGGAAGAACACCTTGATGATGCTGACGCCCGGGCAGCGACCGCGACTCCATGTGATCGATGCCGGACGCCGAGCGTGAAGAACCGTTCGAACCGGCCGGTGATGTCGGTTTCGATCTGCTCCGGCGGCATGCCGTTGTAGAACGTCGCGACCACGACCTGCGGGATGTTGATGTCGGGAAACAGGTCGACCGGCATCCGGACCAGGCTCGTCAGGCCGATGACGGCGACGATCAGGCACACGACGATGACGAAGTAGGGGTTGCGCAGGGAGAAGCGGGACATCAGCGTTCTCCGTCGGCGGCCGCCGCGGCCGCCGCGAGCTTCGGCGACGACGACGGTCCCCGGTTTGAGCTGCGCCCGGCTTCCGATGACGACCATGTCGCCCTCGCGCAGCCCCGACGTGACCTCGACGCGATCCGCGGCTTCGAGGCCCAATGTAAACGTTCCGAGCCTCCAGCGTTTCGTCGCGGCCGACGACGAGCACGCGCGCGCCCGTTTCCGTGCGATCGATCGCCTGGACAGGCGCCACGATCGCCCCGCTGGCCTCCTGCAGCACGAGCGAGGCGTCGGCGTACATCCCGGGCACGAGCTCGCAGCGCGGGTTCGGCACGTCGACCTCCACCCGCATCGTCCGGGTGTCGGTGTCGAGCCGATCGGCGAAACGGGCGACCGTGCCGCTGAACGGTCTTGTTGAGCGACTGGACCGTCGACATCGACCGGTGCGCCGAGCTGCATGCGGGAGACGGCGGACTCCGGCACCGGAATCACCAGGCGAAGCCGATCGCTTTCCGACAGCCGGACGACAGGCATCGCCTGGGTCTGCGACGACGTGCCGGCCTGAATCATGGCGCCCGGTGTCGGCGTACCGGTGGGTGATGACGCCGGCAAACGGCGCGGTGATGCGCGTGTAGTCGAACAGCGTCTGCGTCTTGCTCGATGTGGCCCTGGCGATCTCGAGCTGTTCTTTGCTCGAGGCGAGCGCCGCCCGCGCGGTGGCGACCTGGGCCTCGGCCACGCGGTCGCGGCCGGCGGCCTCGTCGATGTCCTGCTGCGCGACGAGGTTCGGCCGAGCCTTCATGACGCTCTCCAGCCTGCGCGGCGCCCAGATGCGCGACGTCGTGCGCCGACTCGGCCCGGTCCAGATCCGCCTCCGCTCGATTGATCTCCTCGGCTGCGCGCCTCGCCGAGGCATCGTCCTGACGGACCTCGTCCTGGAGCTCGGGAACCTCGAGCACGGCCAGCAGCTGGCCGGCCTGCACGTGGTCGCCGACATCCACGGCGATCGACTTCAGAAAGCCCGCGACCTTGGCGTGTATCTCGATTTCCTGGAACGGTCTGAACTCGGAGGCCACGGTGACCACCTGCTTCACATCGCCCCGGCCGATCGCGATGACGGCGACGGTCGGCGCGCCTGCGGCCGCACGTTCGACCGATTTGGCGTCAGGCCGCGCGCAACCGGCCGTGGCGGCGGCCCCCAAGGCCGCGAGCGAGCCAATGACAATGTGTCTCGCAAATCCGTTCATCCAATCTCCCTCACAAGCGCACGGAGGTGTTCCACTGAAAACTCAGGCGACTGGCACAACGCGATGACCCGGCGTTCCGCTTTCGACATCCGATCGACCGCCTCGGGAATGCGCTCGACCACATCCGGCGGGATGGTCAGCAGGCCGTGGCGGTCGCCGAAGACGATGTCGTTCGGGGCAACCGTCAGGCCTCCAACCGTCACCGGCTGGCCGAATTCGACGATGTGCGCGTAGGCATGGGACACGGACACAGACGGCGCGAAGAACTGGAACCCCATCGCGCGGACCCGCGGCAGGTCGCGCACGGAGCCGTTGGTCACGTACGCGGCGCATCCGAGCGCCTGCAGGATGCTGGCGTGCACTTCGCCGACGAAGGCGCCGATGCCGGGACGCTCGTCGGCATCCTCGACCACGACAACGCGCGGCGCCGGCACGGTCAGGATGTAGTTCCACCAGTCCGTGCGGTCGTGGTAGTTGTGGCCCGACCGGCGGCGGCGACGACGCAGCGGATCCGCGCCGTCACCGCATGTCCGATGACGGGCGGCAGATCGTCGAAGAGGCCGCGGATGGTCGAATCCGCGAATCCCTCGTTGCGCAGACGGACGTCGAACGTTTCGATCGCGTTCGACACCTTGCAGGTGTCGAGCCGACGGAATGCGTCCACGAGCTCGGCGCCAAGCCGCAGCATGAAGCCCCCGGGTGTCCAGTCAGCGCCGGCGGGCGCCACGGACCGATGAAGAACCGTTGACGAGCGAGAGAGTGGGGAAGCTAGCGGCGGGGAGGACCGCGCAGCGATCCGCGGTCGGAGACGTCGGGAGCGGCCGGCAGCACGGGGCCGCCAGCGAGGTCCATGCGCTGACCGGCGCCGTCGGTGTCGACGTCAGCGCGGGCGGCCGTGGACGTGTCCGGGGCGATGAGGACCGGCGCCGGCCGGACGTCAACCGATCGGTAGGGAGCGGACAGCCGTTTGGTGTTGGGCGGGTCCACGCGCTGCTTCGCGCGCCCGACCGCCGGCACCAGCATCAGCCCGAGGACGAGCAGCAGCGACGAGATTCGTCTGAGCATGTCGCGTGTCCCGAAGCTACTGTAGCTGGGCGGCCCGGCGAAAATCAATACGTCACGCGCGGCGGGCCGCCATCAACATCTCCTGCACGTCGACCGAGCCGGCACGCTCCTCATGCACCGTGTCGTATCGTCCGTCTTGCGCGAGAACCGTGGCCCTGGTGTCGTCGCGCAAATACATCCGAAGCAACTGGCCGATCTCTTCCCGGATCACCGGGTCCAGCACCGGGCAGAGGACCTCGACGCGGCGGTCGAGATTCCGCTCCATCAGGTCGGCGCTGCCGATGTAGATCTCCCGGCTGCCGCCGTTCTCGAACGCGTACACGCGCGAGTGCTCCAGAAACCGGCCGACCACGGATCGGATCTGGATCAGCTCGCTGACGCCCGGGACGCCCGGCCTGAGGCAGCAGATGCCCCGGACGATGCCATCGATCCGCACGCCGTCGAGCGATGCCCGATACAGCAGCTGAATGATTCCCGGATCGGCAATCGAGTTGTTCTTGATGACGATGCCGGCGGGCCGGCCGGCACGCGCGTGCGCCATTTCGCGCTCGACCAGGCTCCTGAACCGGACCCGCAGCGAGACGGGCGCGACGAGCAGCGCCCGGTACTCCGTCTGGCGCGAGTAGCCCGTCAGGTAGTTGAACAGGTCGGAGACATCCGCGCCAATCTCCTCGTTCGCCGTGAACAGGCCGAAATCCGTGTAGATCTGGGCCGTCGTCCGATTGTAGTTGCCCGTGCCGATGTGGGCGTAGCGCTTGAAGCGGTCGCCTTCCTTTCTCACGACCAGGCACAGCTTGCAGTGGGTTTTCAGATTGGCGAGGCCGTACACGACGTGCACGCCGGCCTCTTCGAGGCGTGTCGCCCAGTCGATGTTGCTCCGCTCGTCGAAGCGGGCCTTCAGTTCGACCAGCACGGCGACCTGTTTGCCGCGCTCGGCCGCGTCGATCAGGCGATCGACAATCGGTGAATTGCTCCCGATGCGATAGAGCGTGATCTTGATCGCCACGACCTGCGGATCGTCGATCGCCGCGTCGAGGAAGGTCTCGACCGCCGAAAACGAGTCGAAGGGATGATGCACCAGCACGTCCTGGTCCCTGATGCGATCGAACACCAGCTCGCGCTGATCGTCGCGCCAGACCATCCGCGGGACAAACGGCGCGTCCTTCAAGTCCGGCCGCTGAATCCGCATGAGCGCGAGCCAGTCGGCCATGGCCAGACGGGCGCGCGTGGCCACCACCGCCGACTCGTCGAGCTCGAAATTCTCGACAAGGATGTTCCGCACGCGCAGGGGCATGTCGGCTTCCGCCTCGAGCAGCGTGATGGGCCCGTGCCGGAGGTCCCTCAGGCTCTGATCCACCGACTCGAGCAGATCGTCGGCTTCTTCCTCGCGGAGCACGATGTCCGTGTCGCGAATGATCCGGAACAGGTGGGCGCTTCGAACGCCCACGCCGGGGAACAGCTCGCCGAGATTCAGCCGCACCACGTCCTCGAGCAGCGCGAACGTGTCTCCGCCGCGCCCCGACATCGACTGCGGAATCGGGATGAAGCGCGGCAGGACGTCGGGAACCTTCACGCGCGCGAACTTCGTCGCGCCCTGATCCTCGACCACGACGGCAAAGCTCTTGCTGCGGCTCGAGATATATGGAAACGGATGGCCGCGATCGAACGCCAGGGGTGTCAGCGCGGGGCTGACGTTGGCGCGGAAGTAGTCCGCCAGATACGTCGTCACCTCTGGCGTGTACTGGGTGCGCTCGAGGAAATGGATGCCGGCCGCCGCCAGCAGCGGGAGCAGCCGGTCGTTCCAGCAGCTGGCGATAGCCGTGAGCATGTGGCCGGCGCGTGCACGCGCGGCATCGAGCTGCTGCTCGACGGTCAATCCATCGGGGGAGCGCGCCGGCGAGACCCGCCCGGTGCTGGCGGGTGAGCGTGGCGACCCGGATCATGAAGAACTCGTCCAGGTTGTTCGCCGCGATTGCCAGAAACTTCACGCGCTCGAGCAGCGGATGCGTGTCGCTTTGCGCGTGAGCCAGCACGCGCTCGTTGAACGCGAGCCAGCTCAGCTCCCTGTTGATGTAGAGCCGCGGATCGCTGAAATCGACGACGTCGCCGGATCCGAGATGCGGACGCATGACCTCGCGGCGCCGTCGCAGCGCCGCCCATGGTCATCTGGAGTGATTCTCGTGGTCCATCGCCCGTTCGTACGCCACCGATCATAGCGGACCAGCGCCGCTCGCGTCGAGGCCGGTACGTTTACACGGAATTTACCTGAGCCGCTCGATTGGACGGAGACAAGATGGTGCAGACTTTCACAAAGGCATCTGCACATGTTTTCAATCGCGCTCCGTCGCGAACAGCACACCCGTCAATATGCCGTGTCCGCTTCGCAGCCGTCAGGCTGGGAGCTGACGCTTCAGGAAGATCTCGAGCGAATCAAGAGCGTGCACTACGAGGACTGGCACCGCGTCGAACGCGCGGTGGCCGTGGTCAGGCTGGAAGTCGAAGACCTGACGGCGAGAGGCTGGCACATCGAGGCCAGCCGGGGGATCCTGCTCGAATCGTAGTCACATCAGACCACCGTCCCTTCTTCGATCACCCCGTCTTTCGGCACGATGACGATCCCGCTGCGGATGTAGTAGCCGGTGCCGTTGGCTTCCTGGACACCGGCCGCGTTGGTCAGGCTCACGCGGTCGCCAATCCGCGCGTTCTTGTCCACGATCACGCGATCGAGCACCACGTCGCGGCCGATGCCGAGCCGCGGCCGGTTGCCGCGCGCGGGTGCCTCGTCGTCGGACTCGTAGAAGTCCGCGCCGAGGAGCACGGAGCGGGTGATGCGCGTGCCGGATCGGATGTTGGCGCGGATCCCGATGACGGACTGCTCGATCGCGCAGCGATCGATGTCGCAGCCCTTCGGCGATGATCGCGTCGCGCACGGTGCAATCCGCCAGGCGGGCGCCCGGCAGAAACCGCGGCCGCGTGTAAATCGGCCGGCGCGGATCGTAGAAGCTGAACGGCGCGCCGGGCTGCGTCAGCATGACGTTGGCGTCGTAGAACGACTGGATCGTCCCCACGTCGGCCCAGTAGCCCCGAAACAGGTGCGCCTGCACCTCGTAGTGGTTCAGCGCGTGCGGGATGATCCCCCGCCCGAAGTCCGTGGCCTCGTCCTGCTCGAGCACCTCGAAGAGGACCTCGCGGGAGAACACGTAGATGCCGAGCGAGGCGACGAACGGCTTGTCCGGCATGTGCCCGCCGAACGACGCGCCCGCGGGAATGCTGCGGCCGATGTCGGCGAGGCGCGCGGCGTCCGGCTTCTCCTCGAACGCGACGATCTGACCGTCGCGATCGAATCGGAGGATGCCCATGCCCGACGCCTCGTCCGGCGCGACCGGCTGCGCCGCGATCGTGATGTCGGCCTGCCGGTCGATGTGCGCTTCGACGATCTCGGAGTAGTCCATCCGGTAGAGATGATCGCCGGCGAGGATGACGTAGTAGTCCGCCTCGTGGCGCGTGATGTGCCGCGCGGCCTGCCGGACGGCGTCGGCCGTGCCCTGAAACCAGCTGGAGTTGTCGGGCGTCTGTTCGGCCGCCAGGATCTCGACGAATCCCTGGCTGAAGAGATCCATCCGGTACGTCTGGCCGATGTGCCGGTTGAGCGACGCCGAGTTGAACTGGGTCAGGACGAAGATGCGGCGGATGTCGGCGTGCAGGCAGTTGCTGATCGGAATGTCGATGAGCCGGTATTTGCCCGCGATCGGCACCGCCGGCTTCGATCGGAGCTGTGTCAGCGGGAAGAGCCGCGAGCCTTGTCCGCCGCCGAGTACGAGCGCGAGAACTTCGTTGTGAAGGGCCATCGGTTGCCACGAATGCTACATCGGCGCGCGGCCCGCGTGTAACAGCGGCGTAAACTATCTGCTACAATCCTGAGGTTTTGGGGCGCGGCGGCCGCGACGGTCGTGTGTGTCCGATGTCTGGGGGACATGGATTGGCTTTCCGCCTGATTCCGCGAGAAGAAAAGTTCTTCGCCGACTTCCTCGCCATGGCCGACGAGCTGCAGCGGGGCGCGCGCCTGCTCGAAGAAATGCTTGCCGCCGAGAAACCCATCTGGGACAAGGCCGACGAGATCAAGGAAGTGGAGCACAAGTGCGACTTCGTGACCCACGAGATCATCCAGCGCCTCAACCGCACGTTCGTCACGCCCATTGACCGCGAAGACATCCACGAGCTGGCCCGCTCGCTCGACGACGTGATGGACGCCATCGACGCGTCGGCGACGCGTGGTGCGGCTGTACCGTCTCGATAGCGTGCGCTTCGGCGCGCGCGAGCTCGCGAAGGTCATCTCGGCGTCCACCGTGGCCATCCGGCAGGCGCTCACGGCCCTCAGCGACGGCGGCAAGAGCCTCGCGGTGCACTCGGTCGAGATCAACCGCCTCGAAAACGAAGCCGATCGCATCCACCAGCAGAGCGTCGGACGCCTCTTCGACGAGGAAACCAATCCGATCGCCGTGATGAAGTGGAAGGAAACGCTGGACTTCCTCGAAGAAGCGACCGACCGCTGCGAGGACGTGGCGAACGTCATCGAGGGCGTCGCGGTCAAGCACGGCTAGCGCGGATGCTCTTCTGGACCGTCACCGGCCTCGTCGTCATCGCGCTCGTTTTCGATTACATCAACGGATTTCACGACGCCGCCAACTCCATCGCGACGGTCGTCTCGACGCGCGTGCTGTCGCCGGGCAAGGCCGTGATCTGGGCCGCGTTCTTCAACTTCGTCGCGGCGTTCGTCTTCGGCACCGGTGTCGCGCAGACGATCGGCAAGGGCACCGTCGACATCACGATCGTCACGCTGGCCGTGATCTGCGCGGGGCTGGTCGGCGCGATCGCGTGGAGCCTGCTGACGTGGTGGCTGGCGCTGCCGACGAGCTCGTCGCACGCGCTGATCGGCGGTTACGCGGGCGCCGCGATCGCCAAGGGCGGCATGGCCGCCGTCCTGTGCGCCGAGTGCACCGCCTGGACCAAGACGCTCGCCTTCATCGTCGTGTCGCCGTTCATCGGCCTGGCCGTCGGCTACGGGCTGATGATCGCGATCTACTGGCTGCTGCGGTACATGCCGCCCGGACGCGTCGACAGCTGGTTCCGCCGACTGCAGCTCGTGTCGGCGGCGTTCTTCAGCCTCAACCACGGCGGCAACGACGCGCAGAAGACGGCGGGCATCATCTCGGCGGTGCTCTTCAGCTCGGGCTACATCACGACGTTTCACGTCCCGCTGTGGGTGCAGATGTCCGCGTACGCGGCGATCGGGCTCGGCACGCTCGCCGGCGGCTGGCGCATCATCCACACGATGGGCTCGAAGATCACGAAGCTCCAGCCGGTCGGCGGGTTCGCTGCCGAGACGGGCGCCGCTGTCGCGCTGTTCACCGCGACGCACTTCAGCATTCCCGGTGAGCACCACGCACGCCATCACCGGGGCGATCGTCGGCGTCGGATCGACCAGGCGTCTGTCCGCGGTCCGCTGGGGCGTCGCCACCCGCATCGTCTGGGCGTGGCTGCTGACGATCCCCGCCGCCGGGGCGATCGGCGCCGGAACCTACCTGCTGCTGCGCGCCGCCGGCGCTCGCTGAGACCCCGCTTCCACTTTTACTTTTCCACTTCGAACTTCTCTACTTTAAACTTTCTTCGAGTGGAGGTCCGCATGCGGCTTCTTGTCTCGGCCGTCCTGCTGGTCGGCTGCCGTCGCGTCCCTTGCAGGCCAGGCGCCCGCCAAATCGTGGACCGCTCCGAAAACGGCCTGGGGCGATCCCGACATCTCTGGACTCTTCACGACCGACGACGAGCTGGGCGTGCCGTTCGAGCGGCCGGTTCAGTTCGGCGATCGCCAGTTCGTGACCGCCGAGGAGTTCGCGCAGCGGCAGGGGCAGGCCGAGCGGCAGGAGGAAGCGGATCGCGAGGCCTTCGTCGCGCCGCGCACGACCGCCGAGGGCGGTCCCGTGGCCGGCGGCACCGGGCCGCCCGCGCACTGGATCGAGCGCGGGAAGCCGTCGCGGCGCACGTCTCTCGATCATCGACCCGCCCGACGGGCGCATTCCGTTCGTGAACGACGAGGCGCGCCGCCGCGGCGCGGCCGCCTCGGCCCGCACGCCGGAACGCCCGTCGTTCAACGGGCCGGAGGATCTCGATCGCTACGACCGCTGCATCACGCGCGGGTTCCCTCACGTGATCTTCCCGACGATCTACGACAACACGTCGCAGATCGTGCAGGGCCCGGGCTACGTCTCGATTCGCTACGAGATGATCCACGACGCGCGCGTCATCCCGCTCGACAACCGGCCGCACCTCTCGCCGGCGATCCGCTCGTATTTCGGCGACTCGCGCGGCCACTGGGAAGGCGACACGCTCGTCGTCGACGTCACCAACTTCTCGAAGGATGCCGGCTATCGCGGCGCGACGACGAACCTGCACGTCGTCGAGCGGTTCAGGCGCATCGATGCCGGCACGGTGCACTACGAGCTGACGGTCGACGACCCGACGACGTTTTCGAAACCGTGGACGGCGTCGCTCGACCTGAAGAAAGACCCGCGGCAGGTGCAGGTGCCCGAGTACGCGTGCCACGAGGGCAACTACGCGATGTTCAACATCCTGAGCGGCTCGCGGGCCCAGGAGCGGGCCGCGTCAGGCCAGCGGTAGGCGACGCGAACGGCAGCGTGATCGTCACGCGGGTGCCGCCCTCCGGGCGGTTCTCGGCGCGCACGCTGCCGTGGTGCAGCTCGATCAGGTGCTTCACGATGGCGAGGCCGAGCCCGGTGCCGCCCGGGTCGCGCGCGCGTGATTTGTCGACGCGGTAGAACCGCTCGAACACGCGCGAAAGATCCTCCTCCGGAATGCCTGGGCCTTCGTCGGACACCGAGAGCGCGACGGACCCGTCCGCGCGGCGCGGCATCGATCCGGATGGTCGTGTGCTCCGGCGAGTACGTGATCGCGTTCGCGACGAGGTTGCGGAGCGCGTCGTGCAGCTTTGCCGGATCGCCGTGCAGCGGCTTCCGCGCCGGGCTCGACGGTGACCTCGATCCGCTGCCGGCGCGACTCGGCCGACGGACCAAGGTCGGCGATCACGCCGTGCACGAGATTTCGCGTGTCGCACGAGATGATGTCGAGCGTTTCCTGTCCCGCGTCGAGCCGGGCGAGCCGGAGCAGGTCCTTGACCAGGCGCTCCATCCGCTCCGAGTGCCGGGCGATGATGCCGAGAAACGTGCGGCCCTGCTCGCCGGACGCGTCGGTGTCGAGCAGCGCTTCGACGTAGCCGCGAATGGCCGTCAGCGGCGTCCGCAGCTCGTGCGAAACGTTTGCGACGAAATCGCGGCGGATCTGATCGGCGCGCCGCAGGTCGGTGATGTCGTGCAGCACGAGGACGGCGCCGTGGGCGCCGCCGCCGGCCGCAGGCGTCGCGCGCGCCATGATCGTCCGCGACGCGTCGCGCGGCGGCGACAGCTGCAGCGCGTCGGGCGACCGTCCCGAAAGCGCCGCGGCCACCAGCTCCGCGATCGCCGGGATGGCGGATGGACTCGAGGTAGTGGCGTCCGAGCGGCAGGTCGTCCAGCCTCAGCATCCGCCTCGCGGCCTCGTTGGCCAGCTGCAGCCTGCCGTGCGGATCGACGACGATGACGCCTTCGATCATGCCGGCGAGGATGGCTTCCATGCGGGCGTGATCGCGCGCCTGCTCGGCGAGCTGCCGTCCGACCACCTGCACCGAGTCGTCCAGCGCCCGCGCGACGCTGCCGAGCTCGTCGTCTCCGTAGTCGAGACCGGAGGGCGAGAGATCGCCGCCGCCGTAGCGTTCCGCGACGCCGGCGATCGCGCGCACGCGGCGGCCCACGCGCGCGGAGATGATCCAGCTGATCGCGGCCGCGCCGACGAGCGCGAGGGCGAGCGCCGCGAGCGATGGCCGCCAGCATGGAGCGAAACTGCTGGCGGATATCGGTGAGCGGCAGCGCCACCCGGACGAACGCGATGGCCGGATGGGTGACCGGCACCGCGACGTACAGCATGTCGATGTTGAGCGTGTCGCTGTGGCGGCGGCCTTTGCCCAGGCCGTACTGCCTGCGCCTCGACCACCTCGGGGCGCGATGCGTGGTTCTCCATGCGGGCGACGCCCTCGAGAGATTCCGACGAATCGCCGACGACGACGCCGTCCGCCGCGATGAACGTCACGCGAGCGCCGACCAGATCGCCGATGCGGTCGGCTTCGGCGTCGAGCTCCGCCACGGCCGATGCCGGCGCCGCGCGGGCCAGCAGCTCGCCGGCGAGGCGCGCCTCCGCCGTCAGCGTCTGCTCGATTTGCTGCGTCGGTGCGGCGGGCGGTCGTGCCGGCGAACAACAGCGCCGGCGACCGCCAGCGCCGATCGCCGCCGCGATCGTGCCGGCCGAGAAGAGCTTGGTCTGAAACGTCACGGGTTCAGTATCACGAACACACGAAGTCACGACCGGCCTGGGCCTAGTCACTCGTGACATCGGGATCGTCGAGCAGTTTGTACCCGAACTGCTTGACCGTCACCAGCGCGCGTGGCGAGGAGCGGCAGTTTCTCGCGCAGGCGGCGGACGTGGACGTCCACCGTGCGCGTGCCGCCCGTGTAGCGATAGCCCCAGACGTCGGTGAGCAGGAGATCGCGCGACAGCACGCGGCCGCGATGCTGCAGGAGATATTCGAGCAGCAGGAACTCCTTCGCGGTGAGCGTCGCCGTCCTGCCGTCCACCGACACGGTGTGCTGTCCGGAATCGACCACGATCGGCCCGTAGGTGGTCGTTCGGCCCGGCGCCGGGCGCCGAACGCTTCGCGCGGCGCAGCAGCGCGCGGACGCGCGCCACCAGTTCGTTCGGGCTGAACGGCTTCGCGAGGTAGTCGTCGGCGCCCAGTTCCAGGCCGACAATCCGATCGGATTCCTCGGCGCGCGCCGTCAGCATGATGATGGGGATGCCGGCGGTCGCGTCGTTCGATCGCGCGATGCGGCAGATTTCGAGACCGTCCACGTGGGGCAGCATCAGGTCGAGCACGAGCAGGTCCGGCGGCCGCGCGGCAATGACGGCAATCGCCTCGCGTCCGTTTGCCACCGTCTCGGTGGAAAAACCAGCCTTGTCGAGATAGTGCACGACCAGTTGCGCGATGTCCGGATCGTCTTCGACGACGAGCACTCGGGTCACGGGAACATTCTAGTCGGCAGGCTGGCAGTCGGCAGTCGGCGGTCGGCGGTTGTCCAGTCCCAACCCCTAACCTCTAGTCCTCCAACCTCTATAATCGCCCCATGGCCTTTCTGGTTCTGTTGCTCGCCCAACTCCTGAGCGCGCCGGCGACGCCGCACATCAAGATGACGACCAGTGCGAGCGCGGCGGAGGCGCGGGCGGGCATGGCCATCCGCCTGTTCGTGGACGTGACTGCCGGATCCGAAGGTGCACGTCTACGCGCCTGGCGCGAAGGACTATCATGCCGATTGCGCTGAGCGATCACGCCTCGCGCGGGCATCAAGGTCGGCAAGCTGGTGTACCCGAAATCGCAGGACTGGTACTTCGAGCCGCTCAAGGAACACGTGCCCGTGTTCGACGTTCCGTTTCGTCTCGAGCAGACGATCACGCTCGGTGCGCCGCTCAAGGCCGGCGATCGCGTGACGGTAGCGGGCGTGCTGAACTACCAGGCGTGCGACGACGCGGTGTGCTTCAACCCCGTGTCGGCGCCGGTCAGTTGGTCAGTAACCGTGAAGTGAGCGGGTAGCCCCAGAACACGCCGAGCACGATCGACGTGACAGCCGACCGCGAGCGACATGCCGCGCACGAGCGTGCGGTTTGTGCCCGAGCTTCGCGAGCGGCCAGCCGAGCAGCCCCGACAACGCGGCCATGCCGAGCGTCGACCCGATCCCGAAGAGCGCCATATAGGTGATCCGCGCGGTCGTGGACGACAGCGTGGCGAGCACGAGCGCCGTCAGCGCGCCGCTGCCGGCCAGGCCGTGCACGGCGCCGACCAGGAGCGGACGGCGGGCGAGCGTCCACTTGCCGACGTGGACGTGCGGCGCGGCGCCCGCGTGGTTGTGCACGAGGCGGCCGTGATGATGCTCGTGCGCGGGACCGATGCGGCCCTGCCGCACCGCCAGCAGCACGGCGCGGACGCCGAGGCCGACGAGCATCACGGCGACGAACAGCTCGAACAGGTCCGAGACGCGCGCGGGCATCTCCGCGCGGAGCACCACCAGCACGGCGCCGACGACGACGAGCGACAGCGTGTGGCCGAGTCCCCAGAAGGCGCCGAGCATCGCCGCGCGATAGCTGTTGCGCTCGCCGGTCACGAGTGTCGACACGGCGGTCAGATGATCGGGTTCGAGCGCGTGGCGCATGCCGAGCAGCGAGCCGAGCCCGGAGCTCGTGAGGATTTCGAGTACTGGCATAATGGGGAGCCTCGCTATTCTAGCGTGAATCTTCTGAATATCCTCCTTGTCGGCGGCCGGCGGCGCGATCGGCTCGGTGGCGCGCTATCTGCTGTCCACCTTCGTACTGCGCGTGTCCGGCTCGCTGTTTCCGTTCGGCACCTTCGCCGTCAACCTGCTCGGCTGCATCGTCTTTGGCGTGATCGCCGGCGCGGCCGATCAGCGGGTGCCGCTGGGATCCGCGCCGCGCGCGTTTCTGCTCGTCGGGGTGCTCGGCGGGTTCACGACGTTTTCGTCGTACGCGTTCGAGAGCTTCTGGCTGCTGCGCGACGGGCACGTCGCGGCTGCCTCGCTCAATATCGTCGGTCAGGTCGTGGCAGGACTGCTTGGCGTGTGGATGGGTTTCGCGCTCGGCAGAGGAATCTGAGTCATCTGATCATTTAGTCATCTGGTCATCGCTGCTCCAATGATCAATTTTCACGATTGATCAGCAATGACCAGATGACTAAATGACCAAATGACCAGATTCAGTGTCGTATGAGCGTGGTGTATCGCAGGTGCAGCTTCCAGACGCCGTCCTGCCTCAGATAGACCCAGCTCTGGCGCGTCGGGTTGGCTTCGTGGCCGCGCAGCGTGACGAGGCCGACGTCGCCGTACGCGGCGATCCGGACTTCGTCCACGACCGCGAGCGGGCCTTTCGCGCGCCTGGCCGATCGTGTCCAGCCACTGATCGCGCGCGATGACGTCGCCGCCGGTCGTCAGGCGAAGCGAGTTGTCCGTCGAGAACAGGCGGTAGGATGCCGGGTCGGCCTCCGAGAACGATCGCATCAGCGCGTCCTGCGATTTCCAGATCGCGTCCTCCACCGCGCCGCGTGGAACGAAGGGCTCCACCGGGTCGGCAGCGGACCCGACGGCGCCGCCGCGCCCGGCCGGGTGCCGATCCACGTCGTCTGCGCCGCGACGATGGTCCAGTTGCCGTTCTGCCGGGTCCAGATGCGCAGCACGCGCTCGCGGTCGCCGCCGCCGCCGGGTGTTTCGATCCCCGTGACGATCGCCGTGTCGCCGTGCCGTTCGACGGAGAAGTCGCGCGTCGCGCGGCTGGCGCGCGTCGGCGTCGATCGCCTGTTCGCGTGTTTCGTACTGGCCGAGCGCGCTGATGCCGCGATAGGCCGGGGAGTAGAACCGCGCCGCGTTCTGGCCGTCGCGGATGGCGTCGGCGCGCTGCTGCTCGAGCCGCGTGATGTCGTCAGCGGGCGACTGCGCCAGCAACAAGGGTGGAGGCGGTCACCGCCACCGTCGCAAGCGCACTTCTCAACTTTCTACTTTGAACTTCCACCTTTCTTCTAGGCTTCCCTGACCCCGTGGCTTCGAATGACGAGGAAGTAGATCGCGACCAGGACCAGCAGGACGCCGTTGATGCCGATCACCAGTCGGCGCGCCGATCAGCGTCGCGAAGTAACCGCTGGCGAGGCTGCCGAGCGGCATGCCGCCGCGGAACGCCACCATGTAGATGCTCATGACGCGCCCGCGCATCTCGTTGGGGGCGATGAGCTGGACGAGCGAGGTCACCGTCGAGAACACCATCATCAGCGCCGCGCCGGTGAAGAACAGCAGGATCGCGCTCAGCCACAGCATGCGCGACGAGGCAAACGCCACGATCAGGACGCCGTACACGGCCTGCATCAGCAGCGCCGTCAGTCCCATCCGCTTGAACTTGCCGAGCCAGGCCACGATGAGGGCGCCGCAGACCGAGCCGATGCCGGAAAACGCCATCAGGCGGGCGTAGGCGCTGGCGTCCGCGTGAAACACGCGCTGCGCGAACACCGGCAGAAACGTCAGAATCGCAAACCCCAGGAACGTCGTCGCCGCGGCGAGCACGATGAGGGCGACAAGGCTGCTGTGGTGGCGGACGTAGGAGAGGCCGCCCTGCAACTCGTCGCGCATGCGCTTGGTGTGCGTCGGCGGGACGTGCTTCACGTGCAGCGACATCAACGTGCCGATCACGATGAGAAACGACAGCGCGTTGAGGGCAAAGGCCGCGTTCATCGCCTGCGGCTCGCTGTATCCCCCTTTGATGAAGACGGCAAGCGTGAGCGGCGAACAGAAGCGGTCCGAGCACACGCGCGAGGTTGAACTGGATCGAGTTCAGCGCGATGGCGTTGGGCAGATCTTTCTTGTCGACGAGCGACGGGAGCAGCGACTGATACGCCGGGCCGCCGAACGACTGCGCGACGCCCGTGACGAACGACAGCGCCATGATGTGCCAGACCTGGACGACGTGGAGATACATCAGCACGGCGAGCGTGCCCGACGTGGCCATCTGGATGTACTGCGACGCCATCAGCGTCTTGCGGCGGTCGTAGCGATCGGCGAACACGCCGCCGATGAGCGTGAAGAGGATGATCGGCAGCTGCTGCAGGAACGCGTCGAGGCCGAGGTAGAACGGCGAATTGGTCAGCGAGAGGACCAGCCAGTTCTGCGCCACGATCTGCATCCACGTGCCGATGGCCGAACTGCAGGCGCCGATCCACTGGACGCGGAAATCCCGGTACGTGAAGGCCGCCAGCATGCGGCGCAGGCCGCGCTGGAACGACGTGGACGGCTTGCCGTCCGCGACGTCGGGAAGAGGGGTCTCCGTGGAGACGACCGGCTCGGTGGTTTTCGCGGCGGCGGTTTCTGCCAATGGGTCCTAAGCGATTGTGATACAGACGTTTAGAGTCTGGCTGGTCATCTTACATTAAGTTCCGGCTTGATCGGGCTGGAGAGCCGCGCTATAGTTCGCGCGTAGGGCGAACAAAAAGCGAAAATCGTATGGCTTCTCTCGCACGCGCCGAACTCGAATCACTGCTTCATACGAAAAAGCTCGACCGGACGCTTACCCGCGGCCCCGCGTCCCGGGCTCGAGTACGCCTCCACCGGACACGCTGCCTTAGACGCCCGGCTGCAGGGCGGGATCCCGCGCGGCCACGTGTCCGAGCTCGTCGGCCCGCGGTCCTCGGGGCGGACGCGCCTGTTGTTCCAGCTGCTGGCGGCGGCCAGCGCGCGCGGCGAGCTCATCGCGCTCGTCGATGCGCTCGACATGCTCGACGTGGAATCGGCGGCCGAGGCCGGCATCGATCTCGATCGGCTGCTCTGGATCCGCGGCTTCGTCGTGCCGAATCCCGGGCTCTGCCGCGACCTCAACCAGCGTGCGCTGGTACAGGCGATCCGCGCGCTCACGCTCGTGCTGCAGGCCGGCCAGTTCGGCCTGGTGGTGTTCGACGCGGGCGAAGCGCCCGCCGACGCGATCCGCCGGCTGCCGTTCACGACGTGGCTGCGGCTGCAGCGGATGGTCGAAGGCACCCGGACCGCCTGCCTGCTCGTCGGATCCGATCGGATGTCCAGAAGCCCGGCGGGGCTCACGCTGCACGCCCCCGAGCTGAGGAATGTCCTGAAGAACGTCCTCTAGCGATTCACCATGTACGCCTGCCTGTACCGCCCGCCGGAGCACAACGATCAACATCACGACGATCAACACAGAGCACGCGGAGCACACAGAGAAATATCCGTACAAGAAAACTCTGCGTGCTCTGTGTGCTCTGCGTTGAATGTCGTGGCATCCAACGTCGTGAACGACCTCGTCGCGATCGCGCAGGAGTTCTCCCCGCGCTTCGAGAGCGGCCGCGACGTGGTCACGATCGACGTGCGCGGCCTCGACCGGCTGCTCGGCGGCGCGCAGACCATCGGGGAAGAACTGCGGCGCGAAGCGGCCCGGCGCGGCGTGCGCGTGCACGTGGCCGTGGCCGGCACGCGGACGGCGGCGCTGGTGCTCGCCGTCGCCCGTCCCGGCCTGACGGTGGTCACGCCGGGCGCGGAGCACGACGCCCTCGCCCCGCTGGCGATGGGCATCTTGGAAAAACTCGATCTGCGATCACGACGATCAACGCAGAGCACACAGAGCACGCAGAGAAACTTCAGTACCGGAAGGAGAACCTCTGCGATCTTCTGCGATCTCTGCGTTCAACCGCTGGGGACTCAGGACGCTCGGTGAGGTGGCGGCGCTGCCGCCGGCCGAGCTGTCGTCGCGGCTCGGGCGGGCGGGCCTGGTGTGGCAGGCCCTGGCGCGCGGCGACGACGTCCGGCCGCTCGTGCCGGATGCCGCCGAAGAGCGCTTCGAGTCGTCGATGGATCTCGAGTGGCCGATCGAGGGCCTCGAGCCGCTGTCGTTCGTGCTCACGCGGCTCCTCGAACCGCTGTCCATTCGCCTCGAGCGCCGCGACCGCGGGGTGGCCGTGCTGCACGTGCAGCTCGGGCTGGTGGGCGGCGATCTGCACGCGCGCCGCCTCGACCTGCCGTCGCCGATGCGCGACGTCCGGGCGTTGCGCACGCTGGCGCTGCTGGATCTCGAGTCGCATCCGCCCGCTGCCGCCATCGATCGCGTCACCCTCGTCGTCGATCCGACGCCGGGCCGCGTGGTCCAGCACACGCTGTTCGCCCGCCCGCAGCTGACGCCCGAGCAGCTCTCGACGCTGCTCGCGCGGCTCGGCGCCGTGATGGGGCAGGACCGCATCGGATCGCCCCGCGACCGTGGACTCGTATCGGCCGGGGGCGTTTGCGATGAAACCGTTTGCACCGAGCAGCGACAGTCGAACGCAGAGCACGCAGAGCGCGCAGCGAATACTTATACAGCCGACAACTCTGCGAGCTCTGCGGACTCTGCGTTCAACGTGCTCCCCAGCCCCCAGCCCCCAGCCTCCACCCCCTGCCCTGCGCCGCTGCCGCCAGCCGGTGCCGGGACGCGTCGCGGCGGACGCAAGCGGACGGCCCGTGCGCGTGACGACGGATCGCCGCGGGTTTGCGGGGGGAACGGTCGTGAGCGCGTCGGGACCGTGGCGCACGTCGGGGGAATGGTGGAACACGGGGGCGGGCGCGCCAGGCGGGGCGGGCGAGGCAGGCAAGGCGGGCAGCTGGGATCGCGACGAGTGGGACGTCACGCTCAACGACGGCGGCTCGTATCGCGTGTTCATGGACCGCGCCACGGGCGGCTGGTTCATCGACGCCATCTGTGATTGAACGGTTGCGACTGGCCCGCCGTGTACGTCGAGCTCCACGCCTCGTCCGCATTCAGTTTTCTCCAGGCCGCGTCGCTGCCTGAAGCGCTCGTCGAGCGTGCCGCCGAACTCGGCTACCCTGCGCTCGCCCTGCTCGATCGCGATGGCGTCTACGGCGCGCCGCGGTTTCACAAGGCCGCGCTCGCGGCGGGCCTGCGGCCGATCATCGGCGCAGAGCTGACAGTGGCGGCAGGCAGGCGGGGCTGGCAGGGCTGGCGCGGAAATTCACAAAGCACGTTCGGGCTCTCCCGGCCTGCCCAGCCCGCCCCGCCCGCCCGCCGATGCCCGCCCTGCCCGGCCCATGTTTCACCCTCCCCGTCCTCTGCGAAACCCAGGACGGATATCGCAACCTGTGCCGGCTGATCACGCGCATGAAAATGCGCGCGCCGAAAGGCGAGGGCGCGCTGACGCTCGAGGATCTGGACGGCCACGTCGGCGGGCTGGTCGCGCTGGCCGGCCGCGTCGCGCTCGGCGGGTATCGGCACGGCGTCGGCGGCCTGGTCGACCGCCTGGTCGGCCTGTTCGGCCGCCGGCAGCTGTTCATCGAGCTGCAGCGCCACCGCCGGCGCGGCGAAGACTCGGACAACCAGGCGCTCGTCGAGCTGGCGTCCGCGTTTCGCGTGCCCGTCCTGGCGACCGGCGGCGTCCGCTTCGCGGCGCCGGAGCAGCGCCCGCTGTTCGACGTCCTCACGTGCATTCACCACCAGACGGATCTCGTCCACGCGGGACGGCGGCTGGCGCCGAACGCCGAACGGTATCTCAAGTCGCCGGCCGACATGGCGGCGTTGTTCGCCGACATGCCCGGCGCGGTCGAACGCACGTCCGAACTCGCCGAGCGGCTGCAGTACACGATGGCGGACATCGGCTACCGGTTTCCCGAATACCCGGTGCCGCCGGGTGAAACGCAGGCGAGTTTCCTGCGGAAGATGACCGAAGTCGGCGCGCGCGATCGCTACCGGCCGTATCACGAGCGCGCCCGCGCGCAGATTGCGCGCGAGCTCGATCTGATCGAGAAGCTCGCGCTCGCCGGCTACTTCCTCATCGTCTGGGACATCGTCAATTTCTGCCGGCAGCACGACATCCTGGTGCAGGGGCGGGGCAGCGCGGCCAACAGCGCCGTGTGCTACAGCCTCGGCATCACGGCGGTCGATCCGGTCGGGATGGATCTGCTGTTCGAGCGGTTCCTGTCGGAGGAGCGCGGCGAGTGGCCCGACATCGATCTGGATCTGCCGAGCGGCGATCGTCGCGAGCGCGTCATCCAGCACGTCTACGAAAAATACGGCCGTCTCGGCGCCGCGATGACCGCGAACGTCATCACGTACCGCGGCCGCAGCGCGGCGCGCGAAGTCGGGAAGGTGCTCGGGATGGACGCCGCGCAGGTCGATCGCCTGGCGAAGGTGATGAACCAGTTCGAATTCCAGGATCCGGCGGAGACGCTGCCGCGGCACCTGGCGTCGGTCGGCCTCGATTTCGATTCGGATCGCGTGCGGCTGTTCGCCCGCCTGTGGAGCGAGATGCAGGATCTGCCGCGGCATCTCGGCCAGCATTCCGGCGGCATGGTCATCTGCCAGGGGCACCTCGATTCGTGCGTGCCGCTCGAAAACGCCAGCATGCCCGGCCGCGTCGTCGTGCAGTGGGACAAGGACGATTGCGCCGACATGGGCATCGTCAAGGTCGATCTGCTCGGGCTCGGCATGATGGCCGCGATTCAGGATGCGTTGACGCTCGTGAACACGCCGGGGCTCGTGACTCGTGACTCGGGAGCTCGACGAGCCTCGAGACACGAGCCACCAGCCGCGCGTCGATCTCGCGCACCTGCCGCAGGACGATCCCGCTGTCTACGCGATGCTGCAGCAGGCCGACACGATCGGCCTCTTCCAGGTCGAGTCGCGCGCGCAGATGGCGACGCTGCCGCGGCTGAAGCCCGCCTGTTTCTACGACATCGTCGTGCAGGTGGCGATCATCCGGCCGGGCCCGATCGTCGGCCAGATGGTGCACCCGTTTCTGAATCGCCGCGCCGGCCGCGAGCCGGTGCGGTATCCGCATCCGTCGCTCGAGCCGATCCTCGCGCGGACGCTCGGCGTGCCGCTCTTTCAGGAGCAGTTGCTGCGGATCGCGATGGTCGCGGCCGGATTCACCGGCGGTCAGGCCGAAGACTTGCGGCGGGCGATGGGCTTCAAGCGATCCGAAAAGCGCATGAAGAAAATCGAGGCGCAGCTGCGCGAGGGCATGGCGCGAGCGGGCATCACCGGCGAAGCGGCGGAGCAGATCATCACCTCGATTGCGTCGTTTGCGCTGTACGGATTCCCCGAGTCGCATGCGGCCAGCTTCGCGCTGCTCGCGTATGCGAGCGCGTATCTCAAGGTGCACTTCCCGGCGGCGTTCTACACGGCGCTGCTCAACAACCAGCCGATGGGGTTCTACCATCCGTCCACGCTCGTCAAGGACGCGCAGCGGCGCGGCGTCCGTTTTCACCCGATCGACGTGCAGGTGTCGGACTGGGACTGCACCGTCGAAGCCGACGGCGCGCATCCGCCTGGGCCTGCGCTACGTCAACGGACTGCGCGCAGGAGATCGGCAGGCGAATCGCAAGCGTGTCCGCGTCTGCCCGGCCGTCCGGGCCTGTCCGGCCCGCCCACCGCCCAGCCCGCCCTGATATGTCCCAAATGCGGCTGCGACGATCCGTCGATGCTCGAAATCGACGGCAATCAGCGGTTCTGCAACAACTGCTCGCATGACTGGGCGGCGCTCGCCGCGGCGCTGAAAGGGCCGCGCTACAGCCGATTCGTCTCCCTCGACGATCTGGTCGCGCGCGCGGGCCTGCGCCGCGACGAGCTCGTCACGCTGGCCGACATCGGCGCGCTGAATGCGTTCGGCTACGACCGGCGCTCGGCGTTGTGGCAGGCCGAGCAGGCCGTGCGTCCATCGGGCGAACTGTTCACGACGATCAACGCAGAGCACGCAGAGCACGCAGAGAACATGCTTGTTGAGGAAGAAGATACGATTCTGCGGACTCTGCGAGCCCCGAGTCACGAGTCACGAGCGACGATGACTGATCTGACGCCGCTCCGCCCGATGACCGAAGCCGAGCGGCTGGTCGCCGACTACGCAGGCACCGGCCTCTCGATCGGCCGCCATCCGATGGCGCTGCGGCGCGACGAGCTGGCGATGCGCGGCGTGCTGCGCGCCAGCGATCTGCACGCGGCGCGGCAGGGGCGGCGCGTGCGGGTCGCCGGCATGGTGATCACCCGCCAGCGGCCGGGAACGGCCAAAGGATTCGTGTTCCTCACGCTCGAAGACGAAACCGGCATCGCCAACATCATCGTGCGGCCGGATCTCTTCGCCCGCGATCGGCTCGTCATCGTCGAAGAGCCGTTTCTGCTCGTCGACGGCGTGCTGCAGAACCAGGACGGCGTCATCTCGGTGCGTGCCGAGGAGGTCCAGGGCCTGCCCGGGGCGGGCGTCGATTTCGACGCCCACGATTTCTATTGATCCACGGACGTGGCCACGGAGGCGCAGCGAGCACAGAGATCGCTCTCTTCAAAAACAGAACTCCGTGTCCTCAATGCCTCGGTGGCTTCGTACGTTCGAGCGTCCGCCGCGGGAAGGTCAAGCGCGTCTAAGGATCGCGTAAGCAGGTTGCCTCCGCCGCGACCGCTGCCGCCGACGGCTGACTGCTGACCGCTGACTGCGGACCGCCTACTGCGCTGCCGCGACCGCCGACTGCCGACTGCCCGCGCAGTATAATCCTGCGCCATGATGATTGCTGCGCTTGCCCTGATGGCCGCGTTGGCCGCCGACGGGACCATTTCCGGCGTCGTCCACGACTCGACCGGCGGCGTCGTTTCCGGTGCCGCCGTTGTCGTGCGCGCCGGAGGCGCGGCGAACATCGCGTCACCACCGGGCCCGACGGCCGGTTCACCGTCGACGTGCCCGAACCGGTCAACTGACGGTCGTCGTCCGCGCCGGTGGGTTCGCCGAGAAAACCACGCAGGTGCCGCCGGCGCATACGGGCGACCTCGACCTCGTGCTCGATGCCGGCGACCCTCCTCGAAACCGTCACCGTCACGCCCACCCGCACCGAGCAGCGCCTGGGCGACATCCCCGCGAGCGTCAACGTCCTGACCGCGCGAGGAAATCGAGGCCTCGCCCGCGGTCGTCGCCGACGACGTGCTGCGGCAGATGCCGACGTTCAGCCTCTTCCGCCGCACCAGCAGCCTCGTCGCGCAGCCGACCACGCAGGGCGTGTCGCTGCGCGGGCATCGGACCGAGCGGCCAGAGCCGGACGCTCGTGCTGCTCGACGGCATTCCGTTCAACGATCCCTTCGGCGGCTGGGTGTACTGGACGCGTGTGCCGCTCGATCAGCGTGGATCGCATCGAGATCACCGACGACACGACCTCGAGCCTGTACGGCAACTACGCGATGGGCGGCGTCATCAACATCGTCACGACCCGGCCCACGCGGCGGACGATCGAGCTCAAGCCGCAGTACGGCAACCGAGGCAGTCCGAAGTTCGACTTCTTCGCCAGCGACCGGTGGAACAAGGTGGGGGCGCTCGTCGAAGGCAGCTTCTTCAACACGGACGGATTTCCGATCGTCGCGCCGAGCGAGCGCGGGCCGATCGACAACAACGCCAACGTCGACTACCGCAACGTCAGCGCCAAGGTCGAGTACACGCCGTCGGACCGCGTCAACGCGTTCTTCCGCGCCGGCTACTTCACCGAGGATCGGAACAACGGCAAGGTCGGCGAGGTCAACGACACGCGGTGGACGACGGTCAACGGCGGCGTCCGGATCCGGCTGCCGGACGACAGCGACCTCCAGGCGCGCGTCTTCGTCGACGTGTCGCGCGTCGCATTTCAACTTCCTGGCCGTGACCAACCCGGCCACGACCCGCAACCTCGTCCGCCTGGCGACCGATCAGCACGTGCCGACCAACGGCGTCGGCACGACCGCGGCAGTGGACCAAGGCGCTCGGCAGCATCGAACGTCCTCAGCGCCGGCGCCGACTGGCGCTGGGTCGACGGCGACAGCCAGGAAGACGCGTACGTCGCGGCGGTGCCCCACGGTCATCATTCCGCCGGTGACGCAGCGGCGACGCTGTCGGTCAAGCGCGTCTCCGGGGGCACGCAGCAGATTGTCGGGCGCGTTCGTCCAGGACATCTTCACGCCGACTGCCGAAGCTGGTGGTCACGCTCAGCGCGCGCGTCGATCACTGGCGGAACTACGACGGCCACAACCTGGAGACCACGGTCGTCGACCGGCCTGCCGACGGTCAACAATCGGCCGATCCATTCCCGAGCGAAGCGACACGGTCGTCAGCCCGCGCGTCGCGGCGATGTATCACGTGACGGATCGCGTGAGCGTCTGGGGCGCGGCGAATTCCGGGTTCCGCGCGCCGACGCTCACCGAGCTGTACCGCCAGTTTTCGGTCGGCGCGGTCACGACGCGTCCCAACGATCAGCTCGGGCCCGAGCGTCTGGTCGGCGGGGAAGCCGGGGTCAACGTCGCGCCGGCGCAGCAACGTCACGGCCCGGCTGACGTGGTTCGACAACCGCATCAGACGATCCGGTGTCGAACGTGACGCTCAACGCGACCACGGCGCAGAAACAGAACCTCGGCGCAGACGCGCATCTGCGGCGTGCAGACCGACGTGGAGTACCGCATCGGCTCGTTCTGGCGCGTGTCGGGCGCCTATCTCTACGACCAGGCCAAGGTCACCGACGGCGGCGTCGCGAACGCGGCGCTGGTCGGCAAGTACCTGCCGCAGGTGCCGATGCACCGCGGATCGTTTCAGGTCGCGTACTCGAACCCGCAGCTACGCGAACGGTCGCCTTCTCCGATGCAGGCGCTGTCGCTGCAGTACAACGACGATCAGAACGTCAAGTTCATCCCCGTGGCGACGCTGGCCGAGGCCGGCTACGACCTCGTTCACCGGCCCCGGGCTGCCGGGGTACGCGTCGGTCGATCTCACGCGTCCTGCGCGACGTCGGGACGCAACGTGCAGGTGTTCTTCGGCGTGCAGAACATGTTCGACCAGGTGTCGTTCGTGCAGACCAACCCGTCGACGACCGGCACGCCGCGGCTGGTGAACGTCGGCGTGCGAGTCAGGCTGTCAGGACGATAAGAGACAGGCGCAGGTGCAGGTCAGGCGTCCGGCCTGTCAGGCGGACGTCCGTGCGCTAGACCGCGACGCTCAGCGACTACTGACTGCTGACGGCCGACTGCTGGCCGGCGACAGTTCCTGAGGGCTCCGCCAGAAGTCCATCGTCGAGACGCGGTGGACGCAGCCGACGGTGCAGTACGGCGCGCACCACTTCGGCGTGACGAACTCGCGGCGGATGTCGTCGATCGTGTAGGACTCGAGCGGCACGCCCGGCGTAGCCGCGCTGCTGCGAGCAGTAGTGGACGAGGCCCTCTTCGCAGACATAGAGGTAGCGCGCGCCGGCGCGGCACCGCCACTCGTTCGGCTGGCCGTCCGCGAGCTTCTCCTGGAAGTTCGTGATCCCCGAATACAGGTTCTTGAACACCTGCCACGGTCCGCTGATCGCCGCCGACACATCGTCGTACACCGCGCGTTCGGCCGGTCCGAGCGGCTTCAGCAGGCCCGAGCCGTCGTGGATGATGCCGATGGAGGTCGAGAAGCCGAGCGCGCGCGCGCGCCGGTTGATCGTCCGCGCGTCCTCGGCGGTTCTTGATGCCGCCGCCGAGCACCGAGTTGATGTTGACGTCGAAGTCGGCGTGGTCGCGCAGGTGCTGCAGCTTCTTGTCGAGCACGCGCAGGCTCTTCTTCGACACCTCGTCCGGCTCGACGTTGTCGATGCTGATCTGCAGGAAGTCGAGGCCCGGCCCGGTTCAGCTCCTCGATGCGCTTCGGCACCAGGAAGTAGCCGTTCGTGATGAGCCCCGCCATCATGCCGCGCCGGCGGATCAGCCGGATCAGGTCGTCGAGATCCGGGTGCAGCATCGGCTCGCCGCCGCTGAACGCGACGACGGACGTGCCGAGTTCGGCGAGCTTGTCGATGCGCCGGCGTCATCACGTCGGTAGGGACCGGCGGCGAGACCTTGTCGTACTCGTTGCAGTAGCCGCAGTCGATGTTGCAGCGGCGGATCGGGATGATCTGGACGAGCAGCGGGTGCGCGGTGTCCATGAGCCCGCGCGCGAATTCGCGCGCCGATCGCACCTTGCGACTGGCGGTGGTGGCGAGGCTCATAGTGCAGAATCGATGTCGAAACAGATGTCTCTCTCGCATCAGTGCACTCGGCTACGCGGCCGGCCGCAGGCGGCGGACGTGTTCGCCGATCGTCGATCGACGTGCCGAAAATCGACTCGACCGGAATCACGCCGAGGAGCCGGTGCCGTCCCACGGCTGCGAGGCCGGCCGAAGCGAGACAGCCGCAGTTGCTGCAATCGGGCGCGCCGCCGAACTGGCACGGCGTGATCTTGGTCTTCGAGATCCGCCGAGATCGTCGTCGTCGATGCGCGCGAACAGGCAGTCTGTCGGGAGACGCCGGCGGGTGGCTGTACGCCTGCAGGATGTGTTCGTTCATCCGCAGCTTGGCGTAGCGAAACCGCAGCGCCGTGAGGTCGGCGACCACACGTTCGCGGTCGATCGGCCGCAGCCGCTCGGCCGACACCTCGCCTTTCTGCGGCGTGTACAGGCTCATCCAGATCTGCTTGGCGTCGGGCTGTGCCTGCCAGAACGCCAGGAACTCTTCGAGGTACCCCGGACGCTCGACCTGCTGACGCGTGACGGTGCAATGCACCGTGATCTCGTGGCCGGCGATGTGCTTGAGGATGCGGTCGTAGGTGGCCGGCGTCCGCCGGGCGTCGTGCTCGGGCTGCAGCCCGTCGATCGACACGACAATCTGCAGCCGGCGGAGGCCGCGCCAGGCGATCGGGATCTCGCGGACGGCGCTGGTCACGAGCTGCGTGTACATGCCGCGGGCGGCGAGGATGGGCAGCAGCGTGTCGAGCTCGCGATACCGGACGAGCGGTTCGCCGCCGACGATCGACAGGTGCAGCGGGCGATGGCGATCCACGAGCCCGAGCACGCCGTCGACGAGGGCCTGTCCCTTGAAATCGCGCAGCTCGCGCAGACGGAGGTCGCCGCCCAGATGATCCTCGCCGTACGCATAGCAGCCAGGACAGTGCAGCGGGCACTCTCGCGTGATTTCGATCGAGAGCGAGGGCGTATAGCCTCTGAGTATCCGTCCCCAGGCCGTCAGGATCCCTTCCAAGGCGTCCTCCGCCCCCCACTATAGTGGAATCCCGGGCTGAGTTATCCTTGAATCACGAATGATTGAGAAACGGCGATCGAGCATCCATCGGTGGGGCGTCTTCGCCACCTCGCGCATCACCAAGAACACACGGGTCATCCACTACGCCGGCGAGCTGATCTCCAACCAGGAGAGCCTGAAGCGCGAGCGGCGCTACATCAGGCGCGGCCACATCTGGTGCTTCAAGCTGACCAACCGCTCGGTGATCGACGCCGGCGTCGGCGGCAACGTCGCGCGCTTCATCAACCACTCGTGCCACCCGAACTGCTACATCGACATCAAGAAGGGCGTCATCTGGATCCGCGCGGCCCGGAACATCCGGAAGGGCGAAGAGCTGACCTACGACTACAACACGGACGGGGACGGCCTCATCAAGTGCCGGTGCCAGCCGGACTGCCAGAGGCTGATCTGAGTGCGCGCCGGCCCGCGGTGTTCTACCTGCACGGCTTCGCGTCGTCGGCGGGGTCCACCAAGGCGGCGTACTTCGGCGAGCGGCTTCGCGGCGCGGACGTGCCGTTCCGGTGTCCCGACTTCAACGAGCCGGATTTCACGTCGCTCACGATGACGCGGATGCTCGAGCAGCTCGACGACGAGCTGGCGGACGCCGGAGGCGCGGCACGCGCCGGCCACGCTGATTGGATCGAGCCTGGGCGGGACGCTGGCGATTCTGGCGGCCGCCCGCTTCGCCGATCGCGTCGATCGGCTCGTGCTGCTGGCTCCGGCCGTCATGTTCGCCAAGCCCGGCCATCACCTGCTGCCGCCCGAACGCATCGAGGAATGGCGGCGGACCGGCTCGCTCCGGTTCTTCCACTACGCCTACGGCGAAGAGCGGCCGCTCGACGTCGCCTTCTACGAGGACTCGCTCCGCCACGACTCGTTCGAGGCGGCGTTCTCCCAGCCGGCGATGGTGTTTCAGGGCATGCGTGACGCATCCGTCGACTACCGGACGGTCGAGCAGTTTGCCCGCGCGCGGCCCAACGTGACGCTCTCGCTCCTGGACGACGATCACCAGCTGACCGCCAGCCTGCCGCGAATCTGGGACGGCATGGTGCCATTTCCTGGAACTCGAATGACGGCAAATCACGCAAGCCACAGAGGCGCGGAGATCACCGAGACGCTAAATGGCTGGTTGCTCTGTGCTCCTCTGTGTCTCTGTGGCTCGTCGTCCTTCTCGTCGTCTCGGCGCGCAGGATGCCGCAGCGCGAGATTCGCATCGGCGTCGCTGCGGCCGGGCGGCGGCTACACGGTTCAGACCGTTCCGCTCGAAACCTACATCGCCCGCGTGCTGGCGGGCGAGGCGGCGCGCGACAGCCGGCCGGCCGCGCTCGAGGCGCTGGCGATCACGATCAGGACCTATCGCGCTCGCGAACCCCGGGCGCCACAACGCCGACGGTTTCGACCTCTGCGACCAGACGCACTGCCAGGTGATGCGGACGCCCACGCCCGCGCACGAGCGCGCGGCCCAGGCCACAGCCGGGCGTGCGCTGCTGCGAAACGGCGTGCCCGCGCCCGTCTTCTACTCGGCCTCGTGCGGCGGCCAGACCGAAATCCCGTCGGCGGTCTGGCCCGGGCACGAAGACCCGTCCTACATGCCGTCGCAGCCCGACGACGCGTGCATGGGATGCGCCGGCGTGGACGGCGGAAATCGAGGCCGACGGACCTGACGCGTGCGCTGCGCGCCGGCGGGATTCCGCGGCGAACGGCTGCGCGACTTCCGCGTCCTGTCGCGGGATGTGTCGGGACGCGTCGCTCGATTACGCGTCGCCGGATTTATGCCCGAGGAAATCTCCGGCCAGGACCTGCGGGCCGTGGTCGGTCGAACGCTCGGCTGGCAGTACATCAAGAGCGCCGCGTTCGAGCTCGAACGCGTCGGCGACACGTACCGTTTCGAGGGGCGAGGGTCGGGCCACGGCGTCGGCCTGTGCGTCATCGGATCGATGAACCTCGCCGTGGCCGGCCGCACCGCGACCGAGATCCTCAACAGATATTTTCCCGGCCTTGAGATCGCCGTCCCCGCAGCCTGTCATCCGGGCCGGCCGCGTCCGTCGTTGCCCGCGGCCGTTCGACGGTCCCCGCGCCGGCGCCGTGCGCGCGTTGCCGCGCCGGCTCCGCCTGCACCTCCGCCTCCGCCGACAGCGGCTGCAGCGATCGCCGTTGCGACCGGCGTCGGCGGCGTGTCCCTGGCGCTGCCAGACGAGGACGAGGGCGAGCGCGACGCGATCGCCCAGCTGACCGGGCAGGCGCGCAGCGACATCGCCCTGCGCCCTTCGCCTTGCGGCGCCCGGCGCGCGTTACCATCCGCTTCCATCCGACGACGGCGAGCTACGAGCGTGCGACCGGTCAGCCCTGGTTTACGTCGGGCGCGGTCGTCGGAGGCGAGCTGCATCTTGTGCCGCTGGCGTCGCTGCGCGAGCGCGGCGTGCTCGACCGCACGATCCGGCACGAGCTCGTGCACCTGATGGCCGACCCCATCCTGCGCGAACGCTCGGCGTGGGTGCGCGAGGGCGCCGCCATCTATTTTGCGGGCTGGGGCCCCGTGCCCGGCGATGCCCGGCCGACCGCTCTCAGCCTGCGATCGCGCCTGGCCTGCCCCGGCGACGCCGACCTGCTGCGGCCCGTGTCCCCCGGGTCGCTCAGCAACGCGCTCGCCAGCTCGCTCGCCTGTTTTTCCCGCCAGATGGACGCCGGGAAGACCTGGCGGGACGTGAAGTAGAGCTGAAACCCCGGACGTGGCGTCTGCATCTATAATGGAAGGCAGAGCAAGGGGCCAATTTCTATGCTGATCAAGCGCCCGGCCGATATTCGCAGCTCGGAAATCACCGACCAGAAGCTCTACTGAACCGCCGCCAGTTCATTCAGGCCGCCGGCGCCATTGCAGGCGCGGCGACCGGTGTGGGCGTCCTCACGAAAGGGGCCGCGGTCCTGCACGCCGTGCAGCCTGCCGCGCACGGGCGCAAGCTGGCGAACGTCAAGAAGGGCAGTCCCTTCAGCAACACCAACGGCGAAGTGACGAACACGTGGGAGCAGATCACCACGTACAACAACTTCTACGAGTTCGGCACCGACAAGGACCAGCCCGCCGAGCTGTCCAGGAACTTCAAGACCGAGCCGTGGACCGTTTCGGTCGAAGGCGAGTGCGCCAAGCCGGGCAAGTACTCGACTCGACGACATCCTCAAAGGCGAGACGATCGAAGAGCGCATCTACCGGATGCGCTGCGTCGAAGCCTGGTCGATGGTGATTCCGTGGGCCGGCATCCCGCTCGGCAATTTCATCAAGCGGTGCGGGCCGACGCCGAAGGCGAACTTCATCCGGATGTCCACGCTGCTCGAACCCCAAGGAAATGCCGGGCCAGCGCTCGGACGTCCTCGACTGGCCGTACGTCGAGGCGCTCCGCATGGACGAAGCGATGCACCCGCTGGCGCTCCTCGCCGTCGGGATCTACGGCGAGGCGCTGCCGAACCAGGACGGCGCGCCGATCCGCCTGGTCGTGCCGTGGAAGTACGGGTTCAAGGGCGTCAAATCGATCGTCAAGATCGAGTTCACTCGAGAAGCAGCCCGTCAACACCTGGCAGCGCATGGCGCCGCGGGAGTACGGCTTCTACGCCAACGTGAACCCGGAAGTGAATCACCCGCGGTGGAGCCAGGCGAGCGAACGGCGCATCGGCGAGTTCTTCATGCGCAAGACGCTGATGTTCAACGGCTACGGCGAACAGGTCGCCAGCCTCTACAACAACATCGACCTGAAGAAGAACTTCTGATGTGGTGCAGGCCTTCAGGCCTGCCGTGTGAGCGGACCTGAAGGTCCGCACTACACCTGATCGAGCATTGGCTGACCGCACCCGCATCATCCGTTTCGTCGTCAAGCCAATCGTCTTCCTGGCCTGCCTGGGCCCGGCGGTGTACCTCACGTGGGCCGCGCTCACGGGCCACCTCAGCGCGAATCCCGCTCAGCGACGTCACCAACGAGACCGGCGTCTGGACGCTGCGGTTCATTGCGATCACGCTGACGGTGACGCCGCTCAGGCGCGCTGACGGGCTGGAACGACGTGATCCGGTTCCGCCGCATGATGGGCCTCTACGCGTTCTTTTACGGCATGCTCCACTTCACCACCTACGTCGTCCTCGATCGGTTTGCCGGCCTCGTCGAGTTTCCAGGCGGCATCGTGTCGTGGACGACGCTGCGGAGCCTGCTGAAGTCGATCGGCGGCGACATTTACCAGCGTCCGTTCATCACCATCGGCTTTACGGCGCTCGTCCTCATGGTGCCGCTGGCGATCACGTCCACGGCCGGCATGATCCGCCGGCTCGGCGGCCGCCGCTGGAACCAGCTGCACCGGCTCGTTTACGTGACCGCCGTGTGCGGCGTCATTCACTACTGGTGGCTCGTGAAAGCGGACATCCGCAGGCCGCAGACGTACGCGGCGATCGTCGCGATCCTGCTGCTTGGACTTCCGGATCGGCCGAGAAGTGTCAGGACTCCGCGCGGAACCGCGCGCCGGCGTAGCCGACGCGTCCGACCGTAGCGTCCGGCCGTAGCGTCCGGCCTAGCGTCCGGCCGTAGCGTCCGGCTTTAGCCGGACGTCGTGAGAGAATGCCGACTGACAGGAGAGCTCGCATGAAGACGTTTGTGGTGGCGATGAGCCTTGCCGTGCTCGCGGGAGCGGGAATCGCGGCGCAGAAAGCGGCGACCGCGCCCTCGAAGGCGTACGCGCCCGGCAAAACGTCGTGGGGCGACCCGAACCTGCAGGGCATCTACACCGACAAGGACGAGAACGGCATCCCGCTCGAGCGGCCCAGCCAGTTCGACGGCAAGCAGGAACTGGACGACTCCGAGCTCGCCGACATCGTCCGCGAACGGCAGGCGCGCGCCGTGGCGAGCGCTGGAACCATTGGCGGAGCGGCAGGCGCCGATACCGGCGCGGGACCGGTGCATTGGTACGAGCACTACGGCGCGAAGAACAGCCGGCCCTGGATGGTGACCGATCCGCCCGACGGCAAGATCCCGCCGCTCACGGACGCCGCGCAGCAGCGGGCCGCCGCGCGCGCCGCAGCCCGCAGCGTCCGCGGGCCCGCCGATTCGTACGACGATCGGAGCCTGTATGACCAGTGCATTACCCGCGGCGTGGTAGGTTCCATGCTGCCGGTGATCTACGGCAACTCGTTCCAGATCGTCCAGGCCCCCGGCTACGTGGCGATTCGCTACGAGATGATCCACGAAGCGCGATTGATCCCGATGGACGGCCGGCCGCACGCTCCGGCGAAGGTCCGCACGTACATGGGCGACCCGCGCGGCCACTGGGAAGGCAACACGCTGGTCGTCGAGACGACCAACTTCACGAACAAGACCGCGATCGGCATCAACGGCAACGGGACGTTCAACAGCGAGGCCCTTCGGCTGGTCGAGCGGTTTACGCCGGTCTCCCCGGCGTGTCGTCGAATGGAAGGTCACCGTCGAGGATCCGGCGACGTGGACGCGGCCGTGGACTTTTGCGCTGAATTTGACGCGCGACGATACGCAGGGCGTGTTCGAATACGCGTGCCACGAAGGCAACTACGCGATGCACAACATTCTCAGCGCGGCGCGCGCGGAAGAACGGGCAGGGCGCTGAGCGTGCACCGGCTGCGAACTGCGTGTCTGGCCGCCGTTCTGGCCGCCGCTGCACCAGCGCCGGCGGTTCGTGTCATCGCGCAGGGCGGGGCCGGTCCGTCGGCGACGGCGTGCGGCGCGCTCGTCGTGGCAACCGGCTTCCCCAATCCGGCGACGGTCATCCGGACGGCGGCGTTCGCATCGGCGTCCGACGCGCGCGCCTGGCGCCGGCCCCTTTGCACCGCCGACGCCGGCGTTGCCCGAGCACTGTCACGTGACGGGCCGCATCGCAGATCGCGCCGGCGCGGGCGGCCAGCGCTACGGGATCAATTTCAGGCTCCGCCTGCCGACGATGTGGAACGGCCGATTCTTCTTCGAAGGCGGCGGCGGCAGCAACGGGAACGTCGGTAACGCGTTCGGCACGCTGCAGGGCCGGCAGCCGACGGTCGCCCTGGCGCTTGGGTACGCCGTCGTGTCGCAGGATTCAGGGCACGACAACCAGACGAACAACGATCCGGCGCGCGGCGGCTCGCAGACATTCGGATTCGACCCGCAGGCCCGGCTCGATTTCGGCTACAACTCGTACGATCAGGTCGCGACCACTGCGAAGGCGATCATCGCGCTGTACTACGGGCGGGCGGCCGAGAAGTCGTACTTCGCCGGCTGCTCGGAAGGCGGCCGCGAAGGCATGATGCTGTCGCAGCGTTTTCCGGCGCAGTTCGACGGCATCCTGGCCTGCTCGCCCGGTTTCAACCTTCCGCGGGCTGCCGTGGCCGAGGCGTGGGACAGCCAGGCGTTCGCCGAGGTCGCTCGCGGCGATCACCTCGTCGACGCCAACGGCCAGCCGCACGTGAACAAGGCCTTCACCGACGAGGATCTGGCGCTCGTCTCGCGCGCGGTGCTCGAAGCCTGCGATGCGATCGACGGCGCGGCGGACGGCCTGGTGCAGAGCTTTGCGTCCTGCACGACGCCGATCGTGGCGCCGAAGCTGTCGGCGATCACGTGCAAGGGCGCCAAGTCCGAGACGTGCGTGACGCCCGCGCAGGTGGCGGCGCTCAAGAAAGTGTTCGGCGGCGCGCGAACGTCGAAGGGCGAGGCCGGTGTACGCCGCGTGGGCCTGGGACGCGGGCGTCGGCGGCAAGGTCGGCGCGACCTACAACATGGGCTGGCGCATCTGGAAGCTCGGGCCCTACGGCGCGCCGGCCAACGCCGCCATCAACCTGACGCTCGGCGCGAGCGCGCTTCCGTCGATCTTCGTGACGCCGCCCGGTCGCCGTGCCGACGGTCGGCGGCGGAGCCGCCGCGTACGCGCTGGCGTTCGACGTCAACCAGTACCGCGCCGCGCTCGACAACCGGGCGAACGAGTTCCAGCAGTCCTCACTGGAGTTCATGAAGGCCGACTCGACCGACCTGTCGGCGTTCAAAGCGCGCGGCGGCAAGCTCGTGATCGCGCAGGGCGTCAGCGACCCGGTGTTCTCGATTCTCGACACGATCGCCTGGTGGGACGCGCTGAACAAGGCCAATCGCCGGTCGTGCGGCCGAGTTCGTGAGGCTGTTCGCCGTGCCCGGCATGAACCACTGCGCCGGCGGACCGTCGACCGATCAGTTCGACGCGTTCGGCGCGCTGGTCGGCTGGGTCGAGAAGGGCATCGCGCCCGACGAGATTATCGCAACGGCCGGCGCGGGCACGCCGTGGCCGGGCCGCACGCGGCCGCTGTGCGTGTACCCGGCGGAGGCCCGTTTCAAAGGCGTCGGCAATCTCGAAACCGCGGACAGCTTCGTCTGCCAGCCGCCCGCACGGACACGATGAGCCAGCAGGTCAGCATCACACGCGACGGCGACGGCAGCAGCCGCCGTGCCTGTCGCCATCATCGTCATCGACAACCCTCCCGTCAACGCGTTTGGTCCGGAGGTCGTCGACGGATTGAACGCGGCGTTCGATCAGGTCGACGCGGACGCGTCCATTCGGGCCGTTGTCGTGATGGGCGCCGGCCGCACGTTCACCGCTGGCGCGGACATCAAGGAGCTCGAACAGGCCGCGTGGGGCGGAGGATCGGGTCCGCCGAACATTCACGATCTGCTGGCGCGCATCGAAAACTGCGACCGGCCCGTGGTGATGGCGCTGCACGGTACGCCGCTCGGCGGCGGCCTCGAACTGGCGATGGCCGGTCATTATCGCGTGGCGCTCCCGGACACGAAGATGGGTCAGCCCGAGGTGAACCTGGGCATCATTCCCGGCGCCGAGGGCACGCAGCGTCTGACCCGGCTCGTCGGCGTCGAAAAGGCCATCGACATGTGCGTCTCGGGCAAGCCGATTGGCGGCTGCCGACGCGCTGGCGGCCGGCCTCGTCGATCGGTTGATCAACGGCGATCTTCGGGCCGGCGCCGTCGCCTTTGCCCGCGAGATGCGCCGCGGCGGGATCACCCGTGCCGAGGACGCGCGATCGACGCGACAGACTGGGCACGCCCGCGATCGAACGCGCCGCTCCTGGCGGCGGGACGCGACCTCGCGCGGAAGACGCGGCGCAACATGCTCGCGCCGCTGAAGGTGGTCGACGCGATCGAGGCCGCGGCCACGCTGCCGTTTCCCGACGGCAGTCCGCCGCGAGCGCGAGATCTTCTTCGAGTGCCTTCGCTCGGACCAGTGCAAGGCGCTCGTGCACGCGTTCTTCGCCGAGCGCGCGGTCGCTCGCGTGCCGGACGTGCCGAAGGACACGCCGACGATGCCGATCGCGAGCGTCGCGATCATCGGCGCCGGCACGATGGGCAGCGGCATCGCGACGGCGTGCGCCAACGCGGGGCTTGCAGGTCGTCCTCGCCGACGTCGGACCGCGCCGCCGTGGACCGCGGCATGGCCGGCATCCGCCGCAACTACGACTCGTCCGTCAAGCGCGGCCGTTACACGCCGGAGGATGCCGAGCGGCGAATCGGCCTGATTCGCGAGCGATCGGCTACGACGGCGTCGCGTCGAGGCCGACCTCGTGATCGAGGCCGTGTTCGAAAACCTCGCGCTCAAGAAAGCAGGTGTTCGCCGCGATCGATGCCGCCGCGAAGCCCGGCGCCATCCTCGCGTCCAACACCTCGACGCTCAGCATCGACGAGATCGCGCGGCGAAACGTCGCGGCCCGAGGCCGTCATCGGCATGCACTTCTTCAGCCCCGCGCACATCATGCGGCTGGTCGAGATCGTGCGCGGCGCCGCGACGGGCACGAGCGTGCTGGCGACGGCGCTGGCGTTCGCGAAGAAACTGAACAAGGTCGGCGTCGCCGTGCGCAACGGTCCCGGGTTTGTCGGCAACCGGATGATGTTCCCGTACATGTACGAGGCGCAGTTCCTCGTCGAGGACGGAGCGACGCCGGAGCAGGTCGATCGCGTGCTGACCGACTGGGGCATGGCGATGGGCATCTTTGCGGTGGACGACATGGGCGGCCTCGACGTCGCGTGGCGGGTCCGGCAGGAACTGCACCAGTTCGAAGAGCCGGGCGCGCGCAAACCGATCGTGGCCGACGTGCTGGTGGCGATGGGGCGGCTCGGGCAGAAGACCGGCATGGGCTGGTATCGCTATGCCGAGGACCGCAAACCGATTCCGGATCCTGAGATTGTCGCGCTCATCGAGCGCGAGGCCTCGCAAAGCCGGGATCGTCCGACGGGCCGTCAGCGACGAGGAAATCCGCGACCGCGCGATCTACGCGCTCATCAACGAAGGCGCCCGCGTGCTCGAGGACGGCATCGCGTCGCGCGCCGCCGACATCGACGTCATCTACCTGACCGGCTACGGATTTCCCGCGCTATCGCGGCGGCCCGATGTTCTGCGCGGATCAGATCGGCCTCGCGAAAATCCTGTCCAGGGTCGAGGCGTTTCACCGCGATCTGGGCCAGCGATGGGCGCCGGCGCCGCTGCTCGTGCGGCTGGCGAAGGCCGGGTCGACGTTCCGCGAGTTCGACGCCGCACGTGGCTGACCGCGTCCGGGCCGTCAGCGTCGCGGCACCCGACATCGCCTGCCGCCGCAGCGGCGACATCGTGTACATGGAGTCGCGCCGGCCGCTCGGCGCGTATCCGGTGCGCATCACGGACCGCCTGGAGCACTGGGCGGAACGCGCCCCCGACCGCGTCTTCCTCGCACAGCGCGACGCCAGCGGCGCCTGGTGTCGCGTGACGCTACAGCCAGGCGCTCGCGCGCGTGCGTGCGCCTGTCGCAGGCGCTGCTCGAGCGGCGGCTGTCGAACGATCGGCCCGTCCTGATCCTGTCGGGCAACGGCATCGAGCACGGTCTCCTGGCGCTCGCCGCGATGTTCAGCGGCGTGCTCTATGCGCCTATCGCGCCTGCATACTCGCTGCAGGCGAAGGACTACGGCACGCTCGGCCGGATTTTCGAGCACATGCAGCCCGGGCCTGGTCTTCGCGGCGGAGGGCGCCGCTTTCGAGCGGGCGCTGAGCCGCGTGATGCCGAGAGGGCGTCGAGCTCGTCGTGTCCTCGCTCAGCCCCGGCGCGACGGCTTCGATGCGCGCCACTCCGTTCGCCGAGCTCGAAGCGGCGCGTCCAACATCGGCCGTGGACGACGCCAACGCGCGCGTCGGTCCGGACACGATCGCCAAAGATCCTCTTCACGTCGGGCTCCACGGGCCGGCCCAAGGGCGTCATCAACACGCAGCGCATGCTGTGCGCGAACCAGGAGATGATTCGCAGCGTGCTGTCGTTTCTCACCGAAGAACCCGTCGTGCTCTGCGACTGGCTGCCGTGGAACCACACCGCCGGAGGCAACCACAACTTCGGTCTCGTGCTGTTCAACGGGGGCACGCTCTACATCGACGAGGGCCGTCCAATCCCGTCGGGCATCGAGACGACCGTGCGCAACCTCAGGGAGATCGCCGCGACCGCGCACTTCACGGTGCCCCGGACCTACGAAGCGCTCATGCCGTATCTCCGCGCTGACGCGGAGTCTGCGCGAGCGTTTCTTCAGCCGCCTGAAGATACTGTTCTACGCGGCCGCAGGCCTGAGCCAGCGGTTCTTCGACGAGCTCAGCGAGATGGCGGTGAAGTCGTGCGGAGAAGACATCCTGTGGATGACCGGGTTCGGCGCGACCGAGACGGCGCCGTTCGCCCTCAGCACCGGTCCCGAGGGCGCGTCGTCGGGCGTTCTCGGCCTGCCGGCTCCGGGGATGGAGCTCAAGCTGGCCCCGGTCGGCGACAAGACCGAGGCGCGGGTGCGTGGTCCGAACATCACGCCGGGATACTTTCGAGACGACGAGTTGACCCGGGCGGCGTTCGACGATGAGGGATTTTATCGGCTCGGCGACGCGATGCGGTTCGTCGATCCGCACGATCCAGCGAAGGGCCTCGTCTTCGACGGACGGCTGGCGGAGGACTTCAAGCTGTCGAGCGGGACGTGGGTCAGCGTGGGTCCCCTGCGCTCCAGAATCCTCGCGCGTGCGGCCGGCTGTCGCGCAGGACGTCGTGATCGCCGCGCCGGATCGCGACGTCGTCGGCGCGCTCATCGTGCCGAACCTGCCGGCGTGCGCCGCGTTGTGCCCGGAGCTGCCGAAGGATACGCCGGCGCGGGCGCTGCTGCAGGACGCGCGCGTCCGCGCGCGGTTTCAGGTGCTGCTCGACGACCTCGCCCGCGAGAGCACCGGCAGCACTACGTTTGTGGCGCGGGCCATTCTGCTTGATGAACCGCCGTCCATCGACGCGCGCGAGATCACCGACAAGGGATCGCTGAACCAGAAGATGATGCTCCAGAACCGCTCCGCACTGGTGGACGAGCTTTACGCGGAGACGTCATCGGCCCGCGTCCTGAGGGCTGCGGCTGAGGGACCACGGACTCTACGGACGGACCAAGGCCCCGGAACCACGGACCGAGGACTAACATGATCGACGCTTCCGCTCTGACCGCCATCGACGTGCACGTCCACCTCGAACACACCGGAGAGGCGACGGCGGCCGACGCCGCGGCCAAGCAGTATTTCGGCGCCGGCGCACAGCCCGACTGGAACGTGCTGGCGGACTACTACCGCTCCCGCAAGCTGGGATGCGTCGTGTTCACGGTCGATGAGCGGCTCACCGGACGGCCGCAGGTGTCGAACGACGCGGTTGCCGAGTTCGCCGCGAACAACGCCGACATCGCGATTCCCTTCGCGAGCCTGGATCCGAATCGCGGCGCCGACGCTGTTCGCGAGGCCAGGCGCCTCGTCTCGTCAGGTCTCGTGCGCGGGCTGAAGCTGCATCCGCCGCTGCAGCAATTCTTCCCGAACGACCGCATCGCGTACCCGCTCTACGAGGTGTTCGCCGAGGCGCGGCTGCCCGTGCTGTTTCACACCGGTCACAGCGGCATCGGCACCGGCATGCCCGGCGGCGGCGGGATTCGCCTGAAGTATGGCCACCCCATGCCGATTGACGATGTCGCCGTGGATTTTCCTGATCTGCCGATCATCATGGCGCACCCGTCGTTCCCGTGGCAGGACGAAGCCATTTCCGTGTGCCTGCACAAGGCACAGGTGTACATCGACCTGTCCGGCTGGTCGCCGAAATACTTCTCGCCGACGCTGATTCAGTACGCAAACACGCTGCTCAAGACGAAGGTGTTGTTCGGATCGGATTACCCGCTGCTCACGCCCGATCGCTGGATGGCGGATTTCGAGAAGATCGGAATCAAAGACGAAGTCCGTCCGCTGATTCTCAAAGAGAACGCGATGCGCCTCTTCGGCCTGTCGTAGTCTCCGGAAGTAGTGCAGGCCTTCAGGCCTGCCCTCGTGGCGTGTCGGACGTCTCCGCGACCCAGCGCGAGACCTGCGACAAATCGACGTTTCCACCCGTCAGGATGACACCGACCCGCCGTCCCGCGACGGGCACGCTGCCCTCGAACGCGGCCGCCGCACCGAGGGCGCCCGTTGGCTCGACGACCAGCTTGAGCCGTTCCCACAAGTAGAACATCGCCGCCAGCAGTGCGCGGTCGTTCACCGTCGTCATGTCGCCGACGTGCTGCAGCACGAGCGGGAATGTCAGGAGGCCGAGCGACGCCGTCCGCGCACCGTCGGCGACGGTCTGGGGGTTCTTCACCGTCTGCAGTTGTTTCGTCCGAAAGGATCTGCGTCGCATCGTCTCCCGCTTCGGGTTCGACGCCGATGACGCGGCAGCCCGGCGACATGGCCCTGGCCGCGAGCGCCGATCCCGCGAGGAGGCCGCCGCCGCCGCACGGGACCAGCAGGACATCGAGCCGGCCCGCTTCCTCGAACAGTTCGAGGGCGGCCGTGCCCTGGCCGGCAATCACGTCCGGGTGATCGTACGGAGGGATCAGCGCGAGCCCACGTTCCTGCGACAGGCGGCGCCCGATTGCCTCGCGGTCGTCGCGGTCACGATCGTACGGCACGATCTCCGCGCCGTATGCCTCGGCCGCGGCGCGCTTCACCGCCGGCGCGTCTGCCGGCATGACGATGACGCGTGGGATATCGAGGAGCTGGCCGGCGAGCGCGACCGCCTGTGCGTGGTTGCCGGAGGAGAAGGCGACGACGCCGCGGCGGCGCTCGTCGGGCGAGAGCCGCGACAGCGCGTTGTAGGCGCCGCGAAACTTGAAGGCGCCCGCGCGCTGCAGGTTTTCGCACTTGAAGAACACGTCGGCGCCGGTGCGCTCGTTGACTGATCGCGACGTGACGACCGGCGTGTTGTGCGCGACGCCCGCGATCTGCCGCGCCGCACGCTCGACGTCGGCGAAGGTGGGGAACGGTCCGATGTTCGTGGGGGATGCGATTCGGTAACAGTACCACCAGCCCGAGCGTGGCTGCCAGACCTACCGACCCACTGACCCACCCGACCTACCCGACCTGCACGCCGCGGAGAAATGTCTCGGCCGTACCGTCGCAGCCCGGCTGCGCGTATTCGGAGTCGTTACCCGCCGCGCAATTCTGGCGCGTTGATGATCTCGTGAGGGCGAGGGTGAGCGCAGGCCGCTCTCGCCTTCGGTGATGTCCTGGCGCAGGGAAGGCCTGGCTGTTCATCCCCGTGCGGTGTGATACAATCAGATGTTCTTGACGCGGGGTGGAGCAGTCCGGTAGCTCGTTGGGCTCATAACCCAAAGGTCGCGGGTTCAAATCCCGCCCCCGCAACCAAAGAAACCTCCAAGAAGAGGTCGCCGGGTGCCGGCGGCCTCTTCGTCTTTCCGGTCACGCCGAATGTCGGCGCCAGACCTCCGCAAGTTCGCATAAGAGAGCGAGTCAACAATGACAGGAACCATCAAGACACTGCGCGCAGACAAGGGATTCGGTTTTATTCGGGATGCCTCCGGCAAAGAGGTGTTCTTTCATTCCAGCGCCATTTACGGCGAGGGCATCGACATGCTGCGCGAGGGCGACGGCGTCGAGTTCGATCTCGGCGACGGCGGTGCGAAAGGCCCCCGGGCGACGAACGTCCGCCGGACCACCACGTAGACCGGGACCTACGCTCCGCGCGGGCGTTCGCCGTCTGACGCTTGCGCGGCGGAGCCTCCCGTCATGCGCGTCTGGACGACAATCTCAGATGTCAGCGTGCGGTGGACGGGACACTTGTTCGCGATGTCCAGCAGACGCAGTCGCTGCTCGTCGGTGAGCGGTCCACTGAATTCGACTTCGCGCTCGACGTGATCGAGCAGGCCCACGCGTGTCTCGCACGCCTCGCAGTCCGCGGCGTGCACCCTCGCATGCCGAAGACGAACCGTGACCGCTTCGAGTGGCCATTCCTTGCGTCGTGCGTACATCGCCACGGTCATCGAGGTGCACGCCCCGAGCGCGGCCAGGAGCAGATCGTACGGGTTGGGTCCCGTGTCCGTTCCGCCAACGGTCACCGGTTCGTCGGCCGTGAATCGGTGCTGCGCGACCGAGATCGTCTGCGCGAAACCGGCCGCGCTGCCCTGGACCGTGACGGTCCGCAGGTCCGCATCTGTCATGACATCACCTCGCGTTGACAGCCTGGGGCTCGTACGGTCCGCACACCGGCGTGCGTGAGCCGCTACGGACGTTGTGTGCTGTCGTGAACCCCGAACGGCACGGCGACTTCCAGGCGCGTCCCCATTCTAGGACTCGAGTGGATCGTCATGGTCCCGTGAACCAGACCAGGCGCTCCCGCATGCTGAGGAGCCCGAGGCCGGCGTGCCCGTTTGCCTCGACATCGAACCCGGTGCCCTCGTCCGAGACGGTGAGCCGCAGCGTACCCGATTCCGCACCGAGCTGCACCGAGATCGCGCGCGCGCGACTGTGCTTGATCGCATTCTGCAATCCCTCCTGGGCGATGCGGAACAGGCAGAGCGAGACGTCACGGGACACTCTGGCCGGCACGCCCCGATGTGAAAACCCGATCGCTAACTCGTGCTGGAGCGACAACTCACGGCGCAGACCATCGAGCGCGGCGACCAGACCGATCAGTTCGAGCTTCGGCGGATGGAGTTGATGCGAGAGATCGTGGACGTTGCTGGAGATGTCGTCGGTCCGAAGGATGGCTTCGTGAGCCCGCTTCAGCGCGCTTACGCCGTCGGATTCGGCGGTGCCGCAAGCATGCCGGATTATCCGCGCGATCCGTGCGACGATCCACCGGCCAGCATCGCCATCGCTTCGTCTGCGTACCGGCCCTGCCGAAGCCGACTGGCCATCAGGCGCATCGGGCGATCGATGTGCTGGAAGAACGCCAGGTAGCCGCCGCACAGATAGTTCAGCCCGGGTTCGCCGTCAGGCGTCGTGATGAAGCGATTCTTCGGACACTCGCCGTGACACGCGAAGCGGACGCTGCACTCCCGGCAGTACCTGGGAAGGGTATCGCGCTTGGCCAGCCCGAACTTCCGCTGCTGCTCAGAGGTGACGAGCTGGAGCATGTGGACCTACTGAATGTTGCCGAGCCGGTGCGCGGGCTCCACAAAGTGATCGCAGGAGTAGAGGTCGCCGTTGTGCTCGAGGGCCAGCGCGCTGCCGCAGGTCTCCGCGAAGATGCACATAGAGGTCGGTGCGCCTACCCACGACGCGAGCGCCGCGTCGAACATCTGCACGTACACCTTGCCCACATCGGCCCTGATCCATTCGTCGAAGACGCCGATGAGGAAGCGGCCCCACTGCGGCGGTCACCGAGCGCTCCGTCACGAGGTCGCCTTCCTGCAGATAGAGCGGACGCGGGTCGCTGCCGCGCTCGCCCCAGCCCAGATTGGCAATCGGCATCATCTGCGCCGTCACGCGTTCGACGATGGGGATGAACTGGATGTACTCGGTCTTCAACTCGTCGCGGAAGAACCGAAAGACCTCGGCCGGCTGGTCGGCATTCGCCGCGTGCACCGTGCACAGGATATTGACGTCCACGCCGTGCCGGTTCAGGCAGTCCCATCCGCGCATGACATCGTCGAATGAGCCGTTGCCGCCCTTGTCGACCCGATACGCATCGTGGAGCGCGCGCGGTCCGTCCACGCTCAATCCCACGAGCACCTTGTGCGTTTTGAAGAAGGCACCCCATGCGTCGTCCATCCGGGTGCCGTTGGTCTGGATGGTGTACGACACTCGCTGTCCGGGCGTCTTGTAGCGTTCGACGTACTCGACTGAGCGCTCGAAGAACTCGAGACCCATGAGCGTGGGCTCGCCGCCCTGCCAGCCGACGATGACGTCCGGCCCTCGCTGCGACTCGAGTAGCTGGCGAATGTAGGTCTCGAGGAGCTCGTCCGCCATCCGGAACCGGCTGCCCGGGTACAGCATCTCCTTCGAGAGAAAGAAGCAGGACTTGCAATCGAGATTGCACACGGCGCCGGTCGGCTTGGCGAGCAAATGGAAATCGGCGCGCGCGACTGATGATGGCGGCATGATCTCTTTCTTGACGGTGTTTGTCTGCGAACGCCGGTCGAGTCGATGGCGCCGTGATCCGCGCCACGGTGATTATCATTCAGAATTGGCGGTCAGACAGGAATGGCTCGTAGCAGCGGACGCGCGCCGATCCGATTCGAACTCGAAGAGTTGCTGCCGATCGCTCCCTGCCAGCCCGCTTGATGTCGCGAGGCTCGACTGCCGCTCGAGCGCCGGTTCAGCCCCGGGGCGGTTGAGGTCGAGTGTCGCGAGCGATCGGGCGATAATCGAGTCATGCAGCGCCTGGCCGTCGTGTTCTGTGCAGTGGCGCTCGTGCAGCTGGTCGCGGCCCAGGACAGGCCCCTCCCGGAGGCCGCGGCGTTTATCGCACGCGCCAAGACCCATCTGGTCAGCGACGAGGAGCGGCAGAGCGGATACACCTACATCGAGCGGGCCACACAGACGAAGGTGGATGCCAAGGGCCGCGTCACGGACACCTCGGTCAAAGTCTTCGAGGTGTATCCAGCCCTGCCAGGCGAAGACCGCTATCGCCGGCTGATCGAGGAAGACGGCCGGCCCGTCCCGCCCGACAAGCTGGCGAGCGAGGATCGCGCGCGGCAGAAGGCCGCCGAGGTCGTACACCAGAACGGCGTCGAGCTCGGCCGGCCGCGATCAGCAAGCGCGGCAGCAGGAAAAAGATCGCCGCGAACTGCAGGCCGCAATCGACGATCTCTTTCGCGTCTACGACATCCGCCTGGTCGGACGGGAACCGCTCGACGGCCGCGATGCGATCGTCGTGACGGCCACGCCGCGAGCGGCCGCCAGGCCGACGACCGACGCAGGGAAGATGATGCAGCACTTCCGCGCCAGGGGCTGGATCAACGAAGCGGATGCCGAGATCGCCCGCGTCGAGGTCGAGGCGCTCGACGATCTGACGTTCGGCTGGGGCGTGTTCGCGCGCGTGCACAAGGGCGCGCGCGCGATGTACGAGCGCCGCAAGGTCAACGACGAGACCTGGCTGCCGGCACGGGTCACGTGGACCGGCAGTGCCCGCCTGCTCCTGGTGAAGCAGGAACGCGTCAGCGGCGTCTCTGAATTTTCAAATTACCGCAAGTTCACCGTGGGGACGTCGACCACCTACGGCGCCTCACCGCGCTAGGCTATCCGTCCAAACTCAGGGGTGACCGAACGCCGGCGCCTGCGACGTCACGAGCAGCCTCTGGCTCAACGTCCGCGTCGAGACGACCACGGTGGCCGTACCCGATGCGATCAGCAGCGACCGGGCCGTGCCGTCCGCGAGCGTCACGGCGGTCGCCGGGTCGATCGTGCCCTGGTCGGTCTCGAACGTGACCGGCACGCCCTGCATGGGGGCGCCCTCGACATTCTGCACTTTCACGCTGATCGTCGCGTGTCCGGCGTCCGCGCCCTGACCGACGCTCGCGCCAGCCGTCAGGAAATACGGGACGGACGTGGGGATGGGCAGCGGCGAGGGCTGATTGACATGCGGACCTTCGTGGCAACTCGTCAGCACCGCTGCGCAGATCAGGCAGGCGACAGCTCGATGCATCTTTCGAGTATAGCAAGGCATAGACCTTGCTGACCGGCGTACGGCTGGTTCCGTCGAACGAGAGAACGTCCGAGAGATTGGCGTCATCGGGCCGCGCAACAAGAGTCCCGGCGGGGAACCGTGCCAAGCCCGCACGTTTCCCTCGCCCTCGCATTCCTAATAGAATCTGGTCTGACATCATGTTCAACGGCACACGTGTGCTCGTCCTGTCGTGCCTGGCGATTGCGCTGTCGCCGGGCTGTACCCGATCGAAAGCCGGACCCGCTGCCGCGCGCGAACCGGCCGCCAAGATGGTGAAGACCGAGCCGGTCCGGCAGGAGGCGCTCCGCCGCACCGTCGAAGTCGTCGGCACGCTCGCCGCCGAAGACGAGGTCACGATTTCCTCGCAGGCCGACGGCATCGTCCGGCGCGGTGCTCGCGGATCTCGGCGATCCGGTCAAGTCCGGCCAGACGCTGGTCGAGATCGATCGCGAGAAGCTGCAATACACCCTCGACGAGCAGAAGGCGGCTCACGCGCGGGCGCTCACGAAGTACGGCGCGTCGGAGTCGGGCCAGCTGCCGCCGGTCGAGGAGACTGCCGGACGTCCGCAAGGCGGCCGCCGAGCTGGCGCAGGCGAAGCAGAGCCGCGAACGCGCCGGCGAGCTGCACAAGCGAACGCTCATTCCTCAACAGGCGCTCGACGATGCGGAGACGACGCTGCGATTGAAGGCGGCGTCGTATGACGCCGCGCTCCAGAACGCCAGGAACCTGCGGGCCGACGTCGACGCCTCGGACGCCGCCATGAAGCTGGCCGATCGATCAGCTGCGCGACACGCTACATCCGGGCGCCGTTCGACGGCTACGTCCAGAAGCGGATGGTGTCGGTGGGCGAGCTCGTCAAGAACCAGATGCCGGTGATGACGGTGGTGCGCGTGGATCCGCTGAAGCTGCTGGCCGAGATTCCCGAGCGCATGGCGCCGTGGATCAAGGTCGGCCAATCGCTCGACCTGCAGGTGGACGCGTTTCCCGGCACGACGTTCGCCGGCGACGGTGTCGAGGATCAGCCCGGCCGTCAACACCCAGACGAGGACGTTCGCGTTCGAGGCGCTGGCGCCCAATCACGACGCGCGGCTGAAGCCCGGCACGTTCGCGCGCGTGCATCTCGAAACCGCGCTCGTCGAGCAGGTCCTGACGGTGCCCTACGCGGCGATGCAATACCGCTACGGCGTCTATCGCGTGTTCACCGTCGACGGCGATCGGCTGACCGCCCACGAGCTGAAAACCGGCGATCGCGTCGGCGATCGCATGGAAATTCTCGGCGGCGTGAAGCTGGGCGACCTCGTCGCGCTCACCGATGTCGACAATCTCGCCGACGGCATGAAGGTCGCCGTCAACGGAGATGCGGAGTAACCGTGCTGTCTGAACTCTGCGTGCGGCGGCCCGTCTTCGCCACGATGCTCGTGATGTCGCTCGTGGTGCTGGGCCTCTTCTCGTTCCGCGATCTCGGCGTCGATCTGTTTCCCAAGGCCGATCCGGCGACCGTCAACGTGTCGCTCCGGCTGCCCGGGCGCGGCGCCCGACGAGATGACCTCGTCGGTCATCATGCCGATGGAGAACGCGCTCAGCGGCATCGCCGGCATCGACCAGCTGCGCGCCAACGTGAACGCCGGCGGCAACGCCAGCATCACCGTGCAGTTCCTGCTCGGGCGCGATCTGGACGACGCCGCGAACACGGTGCGCGAGAAGGTCGCCGGCGCGATGCGGAACGTGCCGCCCGAGGTCCTGCCTCCGGTCATCCAGAAACAGGACCCCGACGCCGACCCGATCATGAGCCTGGTCGTCTCGGGGAAGAGCACGAGCCTGCGCGCGCTGACCGAGATCGCCGACAAGCAGGTCAAGCGCGCGCTGGAGTCGGTCGACGGCGTCGGCGCCGTCACCATCAGCGGCGACCGGCCGCGCGAAATTCACATCGTCGTCGACGTCCAGAAGCTGAACGCGCACGGCCTGTCGATCGACCAGGTGCGCGACGCGATTCAGAAGGAGAACGTCGAGATTCCCGGCGGGACGCTCGAGCAGGGCAAGTGGGAGGTCGGGCTGCGCACGCTCGGCCGCATCGATGCCAGCGAGCAGTTCAACGACATCATCATCGCGACCGTCAACGGCGTTCCGCTGCGGGTGTCCGACATCGGCTACGCGGAGGACACGGTTCAGAAGGTCGCGACCTCGATGTTCATGCAGGACGGCGCGCCCGGCGGTGCAGCTCGACATCCGGCGCGCATCCGGCGAGAACACCATCAAGGTGACCGAAGCCGTGAAGGCCAAGCTCGCCTCGGTCCGTCAGGCCCTGCCGCCGGACGTGACGCTGACGATGAACACCGACGATTCCCGCTTCATCTACGCGTCGATCTCGTCGCTCGAAGAACACCTGCTGTGGGGAAGCCTCCTCGCGTCGCTGGTCGTCATGTTCTTCATCCGGAACGTCCGGGCGGTCATCATCTCGGCCCTGGCCATTCCCGCCTCGATCATCGCCACGTTCACGCTGATGCGCGCGATGGATTTCACGCTCAACAACATGACGCTGCTGGCGCTGACGCTCGCCGTCGGCATCGTCATCGACGACGCGATCGTGGTGCTGGAGAACATCTTCCGCTACGTCGAAGAGAAGCGCCGCACGCCGTTCGACGCCGCCATCGAGGGCACGCGCGAGGTGGCGCTGCCGGTGATGGCGACCACGCTGTCGCTGATCGTGATCTTCCTGCCGGTGGCGTTCATGACCGGCTACGCGCGCCGCTTCATCTACCCGTTCGGCTGGACGATGGCGTTTGCGATCCTGGTCTCGATGATCGTCAGCTTCACGCTGACGCCGATGCTCAGCTCGCGCTGGCTGAAGATCTCCGAACACGCACGGCGAGCCCGACACCAAGCACCACCGGCTGTTTCACGCCCTGGATCGGGGGTACACCGCGTCGCTCCGATGGACGCTCGCGCATCCGATGGCGATTATCGGCATCTCGGCCGCCCTGGTCGCGCTGACCTATCCGCTGAACCGGATGGTCGGGCGCACGTTCGTGCCCAGCGAGGACATGGCCGAATTCACGGTTCACGCGGACACGCCGCAGGGGACCTCGATCGAGGGGACGACCGAGATCGCGCAGAGCGTCGTCCGCGAGATCGGCGAGCAGGAGGGCGTGTCACACGTCACCTACCTGGCCGGGGCCGACCGCTATACGCATTTCCACGTGTACTTCTATCTTCTGCCGGTCACCGAGCGGACCGTCACCCAGGAGCAGGTGACCGCGCGCGTGCGAAAGGTCCTGGCGCGGCACCCGGCCTACAGCGCGTCGGTGCAGGCGCGAAACCCGCTCGGCACGGGCGGCAACACCGCCATTCAGGCGGTCCTGCTCGGCCCGGACATCGACAAGCTCTACGACTATTCGCAGCAGATTCTCGCGAAGGCGCAGGCGACGCCGAGCCTGGTCGACGCGAGGACCGACTACAGCGATGCCAGTCCCGAGGTTCAGGTCGCCGTCGATCGTGCGCGCGCGGCCGACCTCGGCGTCCGCATGGCGACCGTCGGCAACACCCTGCGCCTGATGGTGGCCGGCGACGACGAGATCTCCACCTATCGTGAGGCCGGCGAGCAGTACCCGGTGAAAATCCGCGTGCTCGAGAGCCAGCGCCGCGATATCGGGACCGTCGGCAAGCTCACCGTGACCTCCGCTGTCCGGGCAGCCGGTGCGGATCGACAACATCGCCCGCATGATCCGGGGCTTCGGACCGACGAGGATCTCGCGGTCGAACCGGCAGTATTCCATCAACCTCAACGCCGACGTGGCGCCGGGCCACGCGCTCGACGAGGCATCGGACGACGTGCGGAAGCTCGTCGCCGACCTGCAAGATGCCGCCCGGGTACAGCGTCCGGATGCAGGGTCAGACCCGCAATCTCGACGAGACGACCGACAACCTGGTGATGGCCATCGCGCTCGCCAGCATCTTCGTCTACATGGTGCTCGCGGCGCAGTTCGAAAGCTTCGTGCAGCCGCTCATCATCATGACCGTGCTGCCGCTGTCGGTTCCGTTCGCGCTGTTCACCATCTGGGTGACGGGGCGGACGTTGAATCTGTGGAGTGCGCTCGGCATCCTCCTCCTGTTCGGCATCGTCAAGAAGAACTCGATTCTGCAGGTGGACTACACCAACGTCCTGAGGGCGCGGGGCCTCCCGCTGGAGCAGGCGATCGTCGAAGCGTGCCGCACGCGGCTCCGCCCGATCCTGATGACGACGCTCGGCGATCATCGCCGGCCTGATTCCCACCGCGCTCGGCCTCGGTATCGGCGGCGCCCAGCGCTCGGCGATTGCCGTCACGATCATCGGCGGTCAGTCGCTCTGTCTCTTCCTGACGCTCCTGCTCGTGCCGGCCGCCTATGCGAAGCTCGACGCGCTCGAGCAGTCGCTGGCGAACCGGCGGCTCAAAGCGTGGTTCGACAGGCTTCGCTCGTCGACGACCGGCCGGCTGCGCCCCGCGGAGCCCGGCGGACGCTGACCTCAATCGGCTGAGGTGTTCGTTAAAGTCACGTCGTGTTATCCTGTCCGCGCTCGAGTGAATTATCCGCCCGGCGGCGATTTTGTGCCACTCCACATCGCTAAATTCGAGCCAGCGACAGGATGGCTTAGCCGTTCTACACGTCGGCGAAGGTAACGCAGGTGGCGCGTAACAGGCAACGACAAATCGCGCGGACTGGAGACTATTCTCCGACGCGGGTGCGCGACTTGATGCGCCACTGCTCCCGGCGCCACCTTCTCGTACACATCGTCGTAGTAGCCGCCGTCTTTCAGGTAAGCACGTCCGGTGACTGCGCCGTCGGAGATTCTGATCTCGACGCCCGACGTCTTCAGCCGCTTGACGCCGTTCTGGTCGGGGACGTAGTAGTCGCCGAGTCCCGGCCCGGCCAGGCGCTGAATGGCTGCCATCTCTTTCGCGTCCAGGCCGGCGTTTCTCTCGGCGGGGATGAGCACGGTGCGCGAGAGGAATCGCCAGCCGTTCGCCGTCTTTACGTATTCGTCCTGATACTGGCCGGCGGCGCCCATGTCGGCGACGCCGCGGGCTCCAGACGGCGTCGGCTCGACGACCACCGTTGGTCCGCTGCTGCCGCCCGGGCGCGGGGCAGGCGTCGCGCCGGCGGCTGCCACACAGTGGCGCTCGCTCTGCACCAGGGCGATCAGACGTTCGCGTCCGGCCATCTGCCCCCGAAAGCCGCTCGCGAAGTAGCTCTTCTCCGGCGCAAAGAGATCCGCGAACTCTTCGGCGTGGCACCCTCCGAGCGCGCGTGCGTAACTCGAGACGAGCGCCTGAATCGAGGTCGCATCATCCTGCGAGATCGACGCAGGCGGCTGGGCGAGCGCGGTCGTGCCGATCGCCAGAGCGGCAACGAAAAAACGGTAGCGTACGAGTGTGCGCATAGGAGGTAAGAGTAGCCGGTGTTGCGCGTTTTGCGTAGCTACGGAGAAACTCCCCATGCGCCAACGACCGTCGGAAGGAGAATCACGCTGCCGGCCTGACGGCCGGCCTCTGCCAGGCGGTGCTCGAGCGTGTCGAGCTCCAGTTCTTCGGCTTTCGCGATGCCGTGGCTGATGATCGCCGGAGCGAGGCTGCGCACGACGCTCGCGAGGAGCGCCGGCCCGGCGGGATCGGACGGTGGCAGGTACGCCTGGATACCGAACGTGGAAACACGAGTAAAGCCCGCCTCGTCCAGCAGCACCCCGAGCCGCGCGCCAATTCGGGGCCACGCGCCCGCCGCGCGAAACGCCGCCTCGACGAGGCGGACCGTCTCATCGATGACGCGAACGGGCGGGTCGGCGCGTGTCGCGCCAAGATCGAAATCGATCGCGACGAACAGGCCGCCCCGACGCAGATTGCCGATATGGTGTCGCGCGACGGCGGCAGGATCTGCGACGTGAAAGAGCAGCAGCCGCCCCACGACGGCGTCGAACGGTTCGACGCTTCGCCAGGTGGTGACGTCGCCGTCAACGAAATTCACCTGAGTCATGCCCGCCTGCTGCGTGCGATCGCGGGCCACGGCAAGTACGTCAGGAGACTGGTCGATTCCTGTGACGGAGCCGGTCGGGCCGACGAGCTCCCCCGCAAGTCTCGCGACGTGCCCCAGGCCGCTGCCCAGGTCGAGTACGCGCATGCCCTTCGTCAGACCAGCGGCCTGCAGCAGCAGCCGCGTCGGGCGCTCGATCGCCTGCGCCTGCCGATCGAGCCGCGCCAGTTCTTCCGGGTGGTTGCCGAGCACGTATGCCTGTTCAGTTCCCATGTGGTCTGCCACCGGTTGACCCTCCTCGCCGCGCGGCGCAATCGGTCAGCGCGCGGCCCCGCGATCGTTGAGCAAATCGCACCGCGCTTTCAAGTTAGAATTCATCCTCTTTCAGGAGCCGACATGGCCACAATCGAGAAGTTCGGCGCAGCAGGTGTGTTCGAGCCGGCGACCTACAGCCAGGGCATCAAGGTCAGCCAGGCCCAGACGATTCTGTTCTTATCGGGCCAGGTCGCGTACACCGCCGATGGCGGCGTGGCGTGCCGCGGCGACTTCCACGGGCAGGCGCGCGGCGCATTCGAGGCGATCAAGTGGCTCGTTGAGTCTCAGGGCGGGACGATGGCCAACATCGTAAAGATCACGACGTACGTGACGGACATGCGTTACCGCGCCGACCTCGCCCCGCTGCGACAGGAGTTTCTCGGAGCAAAAGGTCCGGCCTCGACGCTCGTCGAGATTTCGGCGCTGGCCCATCCGGACTGGATGATCGAGATCGAGGCCGTAGCCGTGATCTGACGATGCGTGCGGCTAGTCCTCGTCGGCCGGCGGGCCCGCGGCCTTCGTGACCTCTTCGGGCTTCACCCGCTCGATGTTGAACTTGCCAGCGGCCGCCGTCATCTTCTCCATCACCTCGTCGAAGTCGAAACTGGTGGCCTTCGAAAAGCGGATCGGGTTGATGCGTGCGGCCACGAACGGCCGGAGATATGGACTCGTCAGGCCGCGCGCTTTCAGCTTCTCGACGATCGCCGTCACCCGGTCGTCGAGCGCGAGAACGAGGCGCGCCCGCCGCTCACGCTCGGCGACTGATTTCGGCAGCGGCTTGTCGAGGAAGTCGTCAATCCGGCGCAGCACCGACTGGTACACCGCGCCGCTCAGTCGCGGCCGCGATTCATAGGCGGCGCCGAGCGTCAGAAACGACGGCTGTTCGAACTGAAACGCGAAGGCCTCCTCCGGCTCGCGCGTGTCGCCGGCGAGCGCTCGCGCCATGCGGATCGTCTCGAGTGACTTCTCCCGCAGGTTGTGCGCCTTCTCGGTATTCAGCGCCAGGATCTGATAGGCGATCTGCGCGTCGGGGACGAGCAGCGCCACGATGGCCCTGGCGCCCAGGCGGCGCATCGCCTGGAGGCGATGGTTCCCGTTGGGCGTCCAGTACCGATCGTCATGGCGGACGACGATGATGGGGTCGAGGAAGCGCTGGAGCGTTTCGATCACTTTCATCAGCCGCTTGACGTGCGCGTCCGACGGGTCGCGCTGATACGGCGTGGGCTCGACGCGATCGATCGGCAGCGAGACGATCAGGACCGGCGTGCCGCCAAAGGGGTCGCGATACGCGCCGAGCACTGCGCCGCCGTCGCGTTCGACGATCGGTGTCAGCGCCTCGGCCTCACTGACGCCGGCGACGGTCTCCGCGGGCGAGAGACCAATCGACGCGGCAGCCTGCTTCTTTCGTGCGGACCGCTCTCTTCTTTTTGGCCATGGGAGCGTCAGGATATGTCAGGTCGGCGTCGTGGCGCCGCGGTCATGGCAGCGGACCGAAATCTGCGGGCGGCCGCCGGTTCTTCGTCGCGGCCTCATAGGCGGCTGCGATACGGAAGAGCATCGGCTCGCCGAACGGCCGCGCGATGAAATCGACGCCGACGGGAAGGGCCGCCGGAATCGGGCCGACGAGCCGCGTCTCATTGCCCGCGGGTTCCCGGTCCCAGACGGAGGTCGTGAAACCAGCCGGCACGGTGATCACGGGAAATCCCTGCTGGCCGAACATGAACCAGCCAATCGCGGTGCGTCCGTTGCTCGGCGGCTCACGCGGGGACAGCAGCTTCCTCGGTGGCACGGTGGACATGGGTGCGACCAGCGCATCGAGCTTCTGTTCCTCCATGCACTGCATCAGCAGCGTCTGGAGCGCAAACCGTGTGTGCATCCGCGCCGACGTATCCAGCGTCGTCGCGCGCTCGGCCTGCTCGCGCGCGGCGCGTCGATCCGGAAAGTTCGGATCCGTGTAAAACGTCGCCTTGGCGATCAGGTCCGCGTTCGTCTTGATGTTGCGTCGCCGCGCTCGCGCAGGTAGCGGTTGATCATGTATTTGTCTTCGCCCGGCTCGCCGAAGCCGCCGCCGAGGCTGCGCAGCGTCAGCCCCTCGGGGACGCGTGCCGGATCCGCATGCAGTTCGACCAGCGTCGCGATCTGATCGCCCTGCGGCTGCCCGCCCGCGTCCACCGGAAACAGCTGGCGGTTCTGCCGGGTGAACGCCGAGCTCATCAGCTCCGGCGCGGAGCGCGCGATGCAACGCTGAAACAGCGCGCCATCGGGCCCCGGATCGACGACGGTTGCGCCGAGTTGTCTTCAGGGCGGCGATCGCGCGTTCCACCAGATCGATGCTCTCGTCGTCCGCCTTGGCCAGCAGTGTTCGGTTGAGGTACTCGCGGACGACGCCGATGCGCAGGCCCGCGAGCGACCGCGCGCTGGTCGCGGCCAGGTAGGTCGTGCCCGGCGTCCGTCCGATGCCGAGCGCGGTGTAGTCGTCCTTCGGATCGTACCCGGCAATGACATCGAGAATCCTGGCCGTGTCCTGCACGGTCCGGCAGATCGGGCCGACCCGCATGTTGAGGCCCGCGCCGATCATCCCGTCGGTGCTGACAAGCTCCTTGGTCGGCGCCAGACCGACGAGACTGTTGACGGAGGCGGGCCAGCGCACCGAAACAACCGTCTCTTCGGCAATCCCGCAGGTGACCAGGTTGGCGGAGACGGCGGTGGCCGATCCCGCGCTCGACATCCCCGGCTCGCGCTCGGTGTCGTACGGATTGCAGAAGGTGCCGCCGAACGAACTGCGCGCGCCGTCCACGGCGTACTCCGCCAGGTTCGCCTTCGCCAGGATGATGGCGCCCGCGTCTCGCAACCGCGCCACGAACGTCGCATCGTCCGGCGGACGGTCGTTCGCGTACTGCGCATCGGCGCCCGACGTCGTGCGCATGTCTTTCGTGTCGTACTGGTCCTTGATGGCGATCACGACGCCGTGGAGGGGCCCGACGAGCTTGCCGGTGCGCGCGAATGCGCGGTCCTGGGCGGCCGCGGTTTCGAGCGCATCGGGCATGTCGGCGGCGCCGTCCGCGCGATCCGTGAGGCTGCGCGCCTTCCGTGCGTCGAAGCCCCACCGCTCACGCGCCGCGGGCCGCAAATTGAGCGTCGACAGCGCGTTGATCTGCCCGGCATGCGGGATCGTCGTCACCGGCCCGAGGATCCCCTGCGGTTCGTTGACGCACCGGCCGTTGTAGGCCTTGATTCGTTTCAGATACTGCTCGACCACCCCGACCGTGGTGACGCGCCTGTTCAGGATGGCGCGCTGCAGGTCGGCAATCGTCGCTTCGTGCACCTGAAATGCCGGCCGCTGCGCGTGCGTGGCCGCGGCGTCGAGAGTCAGTGCCAGCGCACAGGCGCACGCCCGCCGCAGGAATTGGCTGTGAATCATGCAGCGAACCATATCATTGCTGGAACGGCGTGGTGCAGGCCTTCAGGCCTGCCGTGACGCCTGGCTGCCCCTGAATTGCGTAGACTAGAGCGTTGCGCGCCCGCGTTCGCATCCTCGTCCATCTGACCTGCCTGCTTTCTTCCGTTCTGGCCACCGCACACGCGGCGGACGCGATGGAGACGGACCAGTTCACCACGCCGCGCGCCCCGCTCCACGACATCGGGCCCGATGCTGTCTCGCAAGATCAGCGACATCATCGAATTCGATCGCACGGGCCGCGATCCCGAGCGTGTCCTGTCCGAATGGGTCGGTAGCAACATCTTCGTGTCCCGTCTCGTGCAGTGGGTGAAGCAGATTCGCGTCGAAGACGGCACGGTGGGCTTTCTTCCGAACGTGTTCCGTTCGATCTACGGCCGCGCGTTTTCGCCGGTGCCGTTCTCGTTTCTGTTCGATTCACCAACCGTGAACGTCCACGGGATGTATCTTGGCACCGACAAGATCGATCACTTCTTCCAGCAGGGTCACGAGTATTACGACCAGATCACGCACGCGCAGCCGGACGGGGCCGTCACGACCGCTGCGATTGCAAAGGTTGTGGCCCGCGGCGTGAAAGAGGAGCACACGTATTACGGCACGCTCGTCAGCGGAATCTATTCGAACGCCGACCTGGCCGCCAACTACGCGGGCATGAAGTTCTACCTGAACCTCCGTCATCCGGTCGAGATCGGCGGCCGTGTCCGGCCGCCGCTGCTCGAGCCGTCGCGTGGAGGCTGGTCTTTTCGTGCCGGAGTCGATCGGGATCACGTGCTGCAGGCGTTTGTCTCCGATCACCTCGACGAATCCATGAACCCGAGCCGGTATCGGTTCAGCCGCGGAGCGATTCGATCTCGTATTCGCGATCGCTGTGACGCAGTGGATGCGCTTCTACAGCCGATCGCCTCGGCCGGGTTGCTCGATCGGGGCGGAGCTTCTCGACGACATGGTTCGGCGAGGACTACGGGCACTGGCTGCCGCCCGGCGACGAGGTGTCGATCGCCACGGAGTGCGCGACGCTGTTAGGTTCGCGCCAGGAACAAGGCCTCAGTGGTCCGGCACGAGCTCGGGCGACGGAGTGAAGTTGTAGAAATGGCGGCCGACGATCTCCTGGATGACGACGTCCGGCGCTTCCTGCTCGACGACGGCGGCGTCGAAGTCGTTCTGCCAGAGATAGACGGCGCGGCGGAAGTGCTCGGAGAGAAACGGCACGAGCGGCGACACGAACGAATCGCGGAAGACGACCGCGCGCGGGAGCGACGGATCGTCGATTTCGGTGACGAGGCGTCCCACCTGGTCGGTCGGTTCGCCGCCGGCCGGCTCGACGACGCGCGCGCGCCGCGGCCGGCGCGGCACCAGGGTGAGGTTGGTTTCGCGCAGCACGCGCGTCAACCCCATCATGCCGGCGAGGTCCAGCCCCTCAACGACTGCGATCCACCGGCGTCGAAATCCTCGCGCCGCCAGGCAGGCGGCATGGCCGGCACCTGCGCGCGCACCGCTTCGATGATCCGCTGGTAGGCGACCAGCGCCGCCGCGATCGTTCCAGTGGGTATCGGTCTGATGGTAGAGCCGATCGCCGCGCTTCGCGTCGAGGAGCGACGGCCTGCACGTCCACGCCCACGCCGGTATCCTTCAGCGTGGCGAACAGCTGATCGGCCCGCGACACGTCGGCCGACGCGGGCCAGGGTCGGCGGCATCTCCTCTCCGTAGATCACGTCCTTGTCGGGCGCGATGGTGAAGACATAGGCGATCCCGCGCGCACGGAGCCAGTCGCGCGCCCGCACAATCGCCGCGCGCCAGTTCGCGAGCTCGGCGGGCGTCATGGGCTGGGCGGACGCGTAGTCTTCGATCGCCTTGTCGTCTCCGTAGAAGAACCAGCCGTCGCGGCCTTTGACCACCGCGGCGGAGGGCGACACGCCGAGGACGAACAGGCGCGTCTCGCCGTACCACCGGACGAGGAGCGAACGGAAGCCGAAATGATCGTCGAACCAGAGACCGAAATTGGCGGGGAAGGCGGCGAGCGACGCCCGCGTGCCGTCGAGACGGGGGAACGCCGCCAGCTCACGATTCTCGGCGCCGGGATCGCCGCCATCGACGCCGGCAAGGTTTGCCGCGAGCGGCAGGGCGATCGCGCAGAGAAACAGCGCCACGAGCAGCGGCCCGCCGCGATTCACCCGTTCACGCCTGTCGTGAGTGTCCATCAGAACCGGAAATAGATGAACGGGTTGTAGGTGCGCGCCGCGACGTGCATGATGGAGGCGAGCAGCAGGACCGTGAGCGTCGCGCTGCTCAACAGCGACACGCCCCAGCTCCAGCCGCGCTCTGGCTTGCCCTCCGACAGCCGGGCGGCCAGCGCCGCCACCCACGGCGTCGATCCAATGGCACCGGCCGCCAGTGCGAGCCACAACTCGGGCGTGAGATACCACCACACGGTGTACGCCGTGGGCGCCGGCGTCGTGACGCCGGCCATCGCCTTGAGAAAGGCGATCGCGCCCGGCAGTGTGTCGGCGCGGAAGAAGACCCACCCGATCATGACAACCGCAAGCGTGTAGAGCATGCGGCCAGATCGGCCATGCACGGATGCCTGAGCGGGCGTCAGAAACCGGAGTCCCTGTGGACGTGATGCGTTCGAGGACGAGGAACGATCCGTGCCACAGGCCCCAGATGACGAAGTTCCAGCTCGCGCCGTGCCAGAGGCCGCACAGGAAAAAGACGATCACCAGGTTCACGTAACGCCGGGTCACGCTGACGCGGTTGCCGCCGAGCGGGATGTACAGGTAGTCGCGGAACCACGTGGACAGCGAGATGTGCCAGCGCCGCCAGAACGCCTGGACGCTGTCAGCGATGTAGGGCCAGCGGAAGTTCTCGGGGAAGCGGAAGCCGAACATCCGGCCGAGACCGATCGCCATGTCGGAGTAGCCGGAGAAGTCGAAGTAGATCTGCAGCGTGTAGCAGACGACCCCGAGCCAGGCGTGCGCCGGCGACAGCTCGGCGAACGGCATGCCGAAGATCTGGTCCGCGGGCGCCGCGACGACGTTGGCAATCAGCACTTTCTTCGAGAGGCCGATGATGAACCGCTGGACGCCGGCGGCGAAGTCGTCCAGCGTCACGACCCGGCGCGCGAGCTGGTCCGCGAGGTCGCGGTAGCGGATGATCGGCCCGGCAATGAGCTGCGGAAAGAGAAGGAGATACAGCGCCGCATGAACCGGGCTCTTCTGCGCGGTGGCGTCCCGGCGATAGACGTCGACGACGTACGAGATGGCGTGGAAGGTGAAGAACGAGATGCCGATCGGCAGCAGCACGCGCGGCACGACGAGCGGCTGGACGCTGAGAGCCAGGAACAAGGCGTTGACGTTGTCGGCGAAGAAGTTGGCGTACTTGAACACGCCGAGGACCGCGAGGTTGACGGCGACGGCGGCGGCCAGCCGCCGGCGGGCGGCCGGCGTCCCCTCGGCGCGATGGACCGCGATCGCCATCCAGTAGTTGAACGTGATCGACCCGAGCATCAACCACGTGAACGCGCCCCCGCCCTTCGCGTAGAAGATGACGCTCGCGATTAACAGGAGCCAGTTGCCGTAGGTGCCGTGCTCCCGGGAGCCCTTGATGAAATACAGCGCGAGCAGGATTGGCAGGAAGAGAAAGAGAAACGTGGGCTCCGTGAACAGCACGACTCCATATTAGTATCGCGTTCGGAGCGCACCAAGTCGTTTAGAATCAACATTTCAACGAGCTTCTGCTGGGTGGACGCCGGCGAGCCGATAACCGGGCTGGTTGCCTCAGTTGCTGACGCCGAACGGCATGTCCACCGAAACGCCACCGCCCGCACCCGGGATTTCGCTCGACTGGCTGAACATCGAGTTTTCGTCCCGGTGCAACCTGCGATGCAAGTGGTGCAGCCTGGATTTCGACAAGCCGTCGGTGCACATGGACGAGGCGCTTCTGGGGAAGGCGCTGGACGAACTGTTCGCGACCGGGAACTGGGCGGTCGGTGAAATCGCACTGCACAACGGCGGCGAGACGCTCCTGCATCCCAGGCTGCCTTCGATGCTGGCCGTCATTGCGGGGAGGCGAGCCGGCCGCGCGTCTTTTCCCGCCGTCTCCCTGCTCACCAACGGCGTGCTGCTCAACGAAGCGAAGTCGAACGTCATCCTGTCGTCGGGCGCCATCGATCTGCTTCGGGTCAGCGTGGACGGCGGGTCAGTGGCCGCCTTCGAAGAGATCAGGACCCCGGCCAGGTGGAGCAGGGTGCGCGACAACATCCACAAGTTCGTGAGCCTGAATAACGCTGCGCCGCGAAGAATCAAGACCGGCGTCATCTGTGTGGTGCCGCCCGATCGGCCGCTGACGATCGACTGGATGGAGGCTGAGTTTCGCGACGTGCTACTGGCCGTCGATTCGTACGAGCTCCGCCATCCCCACAACTGGGACGGCAGCCGGGAGCTTGGCCTGGCTCCGAAGGCTGCGCCTGCCCAGGCCGCAACGCTCCAGTTATTCGGCATGGGCCGTTCGCTGCTTCGACAGGCCCGCGATGTCATCGCGAGGCCGGTGGCGCCGGAACACCCTGTCTGCAAGTTCCTGCTGAGCGAGCTGGTGCTCCTTCCGGACGGCCGCGTCACTGTGTGCTGCGCCGATCTCAATGCACGCGGGGTCATCGGCGATCTCGGCGAGAGCAGCCTGCGCGAGATCTTCGATTCCGCAGGGACGTGCGTCGATGATCGACGCATTCCGCCGCGGGAAGAAGTCGTCGATCCCGCTGTGCCGGGACTGCGCGGGGTACTACGACTGACCGGAAACACGCCGTCGACGAAGCGGCGCACTTCGGGTTCGTCGATTCCCTGCGCGGAATTGCCGCTGCTGGGGGTGTTGCTGGTGCACACGGGCCAGCGCGTGACGGGGCTGCCTGCGTTCGTCGATGCGGCGACGAACTTCGGCAGCTACGGGGTGCACCTCTTCTTCGTCGCGAGCGCGTTCACCCTGTTCTCGTCGCTCAGCCAGCGATCGCGGTCTGAACGCCGGCCGACGCTGAACTACTTCCTGCGCCGCGTGTTCAGAATCGCGCCGCCGTTCTGGCTCGCCGTGCTGTTCTACGTGTGGTGGTACGGCACCGGCCCGCAGGTACTGGGCGCCCCACGGCATCGGATGGGCCGACGTGCTCGCGACGGCCTGCTTCGCCCACGGGTGGAGCCCGACCATGATCAACAGCGTCGTGCCCGGCGGCTGGTCCATCGCGGTCGAGATGAACTTCTATCTGCTCGTCCCCGTCTTGTTCAGGCATCTGACCAGCCTGCGGCGCTGTGTCTGGTTCTTCATGGCGTGCGTCGCCGGCCAGGCCGTCGTCAACGCGGCGATGCGGCCTGTATTCGTGCGGGCCCTCTTCCCGGACGAGCAGTACCTGGCAGATCTGATGCACAACCTCTGGTTGCCGACACAGTTGCCCGTCTTTGCCGCGGGGTTCGTGTTGTACTACGCGCTCGCGCCATATCTCGCGCGTGAGCGTCTATCGCGGGCTGGGTGGCCTTCGCGCGCGCAATGGCTGGCGCTCGGGGCCGTCGTCCTCGCACTGCCGATCCTGGGACCCCATTCGATGTTCTGGGGAAGTGTCTTCGCGATTCTCGCATTCGGGCTCGCGCTCCATCCAACATCACTGATCGTCAACGCCTATACTCGTTACTTCGGCGCCATCAGCTACAGCGGATATCTCGTGCACTTCGTCGTCCTCGACGTCGCCGAACGCGTGATTCGGCACTTCACCCCACTGGCTCGATACCCGCTTCCGTATCTGGTCGCGCTGTACGCGTCCGTCGTGTTCGGTACCCTCCTGCTCGCGACGGCAGCCGGTCGCCTCATCGAGGAACCCGCGCGTGCCGCAGGACGATCGCTGATCGCCGAACTCGAGAAAACACATCGAGAGCCCGTGCTGGCTTCCCGGTAGCGGCGTCCCGAGTCGACATTTGCTCCGCGAAAAACAAAGCGCCTGATGCGCCGGCGGCTCGGGCATCATAAGGCCACCATGGCAATCGCACCTGAAATGCCCGCCGCCGCACCCGTTATGCCGCTGGAACTGGCCGCATATCAGGAGGGCGCGGTGGTCAGCCGCACGCTCCTCAAGCGCGCGGGCGGCACGATGACGCTGTTCGCCTTCGACGAAGGCCAGGGATTGAGCGAGCACACCACGCCGTTCGACGCGGTGGCCCAGGTGCTCGAAGGTGAAGCGGAGATCACGATTGCGGGGACACCGCTCAAGGCGACGAAAGGGGAACTGGTGCTGATGCCGGCCAATCAGCCCCACGCGGTGTACGCGCGGACCCGGTTCAAAATGCTGTTGACGATGATCCGCTCGGCCTGATCCGCTCAGGAGGCGTGACGGACGCGTCGCGCAGGATGCGGATCACGTTGACCGACTCAATCACGGACGCGGCCAGTAAGACCCATGAGGCGGCGCCGACGAACGGAATGGCATCGAAGGCAAGGCCGCCCGCCAGCGCAGGCACACCGAATAACCACAGCACGAACACGAGTTCCTGCCAGCGGCGCCAGGCCGTCTCGTGCGGCGGCCGGACGGGACCCTTGTATCCCGTGTTGGCGCAGGCCCAGTAGGACGTAAACATCGGCAGCAGCCATCCCTCCATGGCGACGGCCATCTGCGCCAGGAATCCAACGAGGCCCACGACACCGTACGCCATTGCGACGCGCAGCATCTGTGACGATGCCTCTGCGATGGTGAGCCAGACGCCGAGCACGGCGGCGACAGCGAGCCAGACGAACGACGCGCTCGCGTGCAGCATCGCGGGGTCTGGCGTGCGCATCCCGGGCGGGCGGCGGCGCGGACGTCGCAGCATCCACGCCACTTGCGAGAAAAACGCGGCCAGTGCCGCGGCGATCGTGAGCGCAAAGATCCACGCGAACGGACCGCGCCAGAGCAGTGTGATGAACAGGCCGGTCACCCCCGCCTGAAGAAGCACCGCGCTGAGCCACAGGCGCGGGCTGTCCGGTGTCGCGGCAGGCAGCGCCATGGGCAGCAGTCGATACGCGAGGCCGATCGCCACCATCGTGGCCCAGCCGAGCGCCGCGAGGTGCGCGTGCGCGAAGACGCGGGCGAGCACAAACCCCGGCAGAAAGTGATAGACCTTGTCGAACCCAATGAGCACGCCGACGATCGCGGCGCCAAGGACGTTGAGGAACGCGAGCATGATATGCGCGCTGATAGCACCCGGCAGCGACGACAGCCGCAGAAGCCGCGCCACGTGGACGCCGGCCAGGAGAAGGCCCGCCGAGATCGTGATGGCGGACCACGCCATGCCGCCGTACTCCTCGATCCAGAAGTGGGCCACCATGCCGACGAAGCCGATGAACACCAGGGCAAACGCCGTGTAGTCGAGCCGGGTGGACGGGATCCGACACGCCCAACGCGACCGGCCCGACGATGTAGAGCGACCCCAGGATGGAGGCGGTAATCCACCCAAGCGTCACCAGGTGGACGATCGCCAGCATCCGCGAGTGGTAGAAAAACCCCGACGACGCCCCGCGGGTCGATCGCCACCGCCAGGCAGGCCAGCGCGAACGCGACATGGGCGACTCCGAAATAGAGGATGGGCAACAGGCGCGGCGGGAGTTGCGTGCGATGGGTCGCGGGCATTCGAGGCTCAGCGCGCCGCTGGCTGATGGGTCGTCCAGGTGGCGAGGGCCTGCCACACCAGCCCCGCGCCACTCGCGATCAGGCCGGCGTACACGTACACGAAGAACCGCTGGGCATCGAAGCGCCGGTTGACGATACGGCCGAGGGCAATCGCCACGAGCGATGTCGGGAGCGACCACAGGTAATAGCGGCCGACCTCGGGCGTCCACAGGCCGGCGGCCCAATAGCCGATCATCCCCATCACGCTCGCCGGCAGAAAGTAGCCTTGTAGCGTCGCGCGGAAGTGCTCGGGCGACCAGCGCCGAAGCGCGCCGTACACCACCAGGGGGGGACCATTCATCCCGTACGCTCCGCCGAGGACGCCGGCGCTCAGGCCGAAGAGCCACGCGTGGCGATCGTCGTTCAGCTCATACGAGCGTGGACGTCGAAGCGCGTATCCGGCAAATCCGGCGACCAGCACACCCAGGACGCCTTTGACAACCGGCTCGGAGACCGCGCGAAGAAGGAGGAGCCCCAGCGGGATCCCGGCCAGCGTCGAGACGACGAGATGCGCAGCGCTTCGCACGTGCACCTGCCGCCAGTCCTGCGACACGACAACGGCTGCCACGGTGATTGAGATCAGCACGGCGACCGGCGCCGCGACCTTGACCGGCAGCACGAACGCCAGGAGCGGGACGGCGATGAGGGCTTCGCCGAACCCGAGAGCGGATCGGAGAAGCGTCGCGCCAAAGAACACGGCCACGACGATGAGGGTCAGCGAGTCAGGTGCAGCATGGCTCGACGCGGCAGAGGCGTGCTACGCGCCGCCCGTGGACGGGTCGGTAGGGACCGGGCGATCCCTGAGCGCCCACAGTGGGTAGTCGATGCCTGCCGCCCGATTGATGACGATGGCCTGGACCGTCAGGATGGCGACCGCGATCTCGATGACCAGCAGGTGGAACGGCCGTGTCACGATGCCGAGCGAGACGATCAGCGTTGTGGCACCGGCGGGCGGGTGCGCGGCCTTCGCGAGGATCATCAGCGCGCCGGTCGATGCCAGCGACAGCGCCGCGGCGCCCACGCGGGCGGCCGAGACGCCCGTCGCCATCGCCGGTGGCGCGTCCTGCAGGCCGAACAGCCATAAGGCCCCGAAGCCGCAGAGGATGCCGATCGCGTGCCCGTAGATCGTGTGCCGAGGACTGGCCGCCGGCGACCGCGGGGTGAAGAAGAACAGAAACGCGGTCGGCCCGAGTGAGGGAAACACGAACGGCGTGCGGGATACCATCGCGACGGCCGCCAGCAGCGCGATGGTGATGAAGCCGTTCAGAAACATGAACAGGGCCCAGATCGGGCGCTCCGAATAGCGCGTCAGTAGGTGCGTGATCTGGAGTCGTGCAGCAAGGCTCCGTGCGACCTCCGGAGCATGGACGACGAGCGGCGGCCGGCCCGTACCCTCAGTCACGCGGGCCCCACTGCCGGAGGCGGGCGTCGAACGACACCACGTACCAGAGCAATCCGCCGCTCAACACGAACAGCACGCCCGACGCGACGGCCGTCGGCACCAGGACGACGAATTGCCGCGCAAACAGCGCGTCGAGCGCGGCGGCGACGAGCCACAACTGGATCACGACGAGCAACGCGATCAGGACGAGCACGGCGGAGAAGAGAATCGAGCCCTGCTGCCGCGTTTCCACGCTACACCTCGACGCCCGTTGCCACCAGATCGGCGCCGCGCTGCTCGATGAGAATGCGCGGCAGGCGCCGCGTCGGCGGTCCCGCGACGGGAACACCTTCGCGCGCGGAGAACGATCCCTTGTGGCAGGGGCACGCCAGCACGTCGTCGCCGGGCTGGTGGACGATCGCGCACGACAGGTGCGTGCAGACCTGGGAGAACGCATCGAAACGTCCCGCCGCGTCACGCACCAGGATGCACGGGTCGTCTTCGGTCGGATAGCGGAACAACAGCGAGCCTCCGGGCGCGACCTCGTCTGCGGCGGCGATTCGCCTCGCCGGCGGCGCGGGCGCGCGGCCTGTCAGGCCGATGAACGCGATCAGGGCGTTCACGCCCGCCAGCAGCCCCGAACCGAGCGTGAGAAACTTGGCCAGTTCCCGCCGGGTCATGTAATTGTCTTCGTCCCATCGGACGGGGAAGTCCTCGCGCCAGCGAGGACGCTCGTCAGCCATCAGCGGGCCTCCAGCAGCGCCGCGACGTCGTACGGGTCGGGCGGCGGCGGCGATCGCCTGAGCGAGCTCAGGGGAATGACTCCCACGTTCACCCGTGTCACCTCCGTGGGCACGAGCACGAACACCTTCGTGCGCACGTGCTGGTCGCCAAAGTGCCAGTCGTTGACCGCCCGTCCCTGCCGCGTCCGCATGATCTCCTCAATCGTCGTAAACGCCAGCGCACCGGAGGGACACACCGTGGCGCACATTGGACGCCGGCCCGTGCTCGTGCGGTCGTAACACATGTCGCACTTCATCATCTGATCGGCGTCGCTGTCATACTTGGGGACGCCGAAGGGGCACGCGAGCACGCAGTTCGAGCAGCCGATGCAGCGCGGCTTGAGCGAGCTCTGTACGACGCCCTCCGCGGTCTGCTTGATGGCGTCCGCCGGGCACACCTGCGCGCAGATCGGATCCTGGCAGTGCATGCACACCTGGGGCGCGGTCTGCACGCTGTCGCGGCGCTCCATCGTCTCGAGGTGGATGAGCGATCGCCCGCGGTGTGTGTCGCATTCCTCGCACGCGTGGACGCAGGCCTGGCATCCGATGCACCGCGAATAATCGATGAAGAACGCGAGCTCGGTCACCGGGCGCCTCCCGCTTCCGGCTCGAGCGCGGCGATCGCGCCGGCGGGCGCGGGCGCCCTGGTCACTCGTACGGCGCAAATCTTGAACTCGGGTATCTTGGAGACTGGGTCGATCGCGCGGTTCGTGCAGTTGTTCGCCGATCGATCGAGCGGCCAGTGGTAGGGGACAAAGACGGTGTCCGGCCGAATGGTCTTCACCACCTGCGCGCGCACGACAACGCTCCCGCGGCGGCTTTCCACAAGGACGAAGTCGCCATCAGCCACGCCGATCGACCCGGCCAGGCGCGGATGGATTTCGCAGCGCGGCTGCGGGTACTGATCGACGAGCGAGCCGATGCGGCGCGTCTGGGTGCCCGACAGATACTGCGACACCACGCGTCCTGTCGTCAGCACGATGGGGTAATCGGCATCCGGTTCTTCGGCAGCGGGCCGCCAGTCGGCAGGTTGAAAGTGCGCCTTGCCGTCAGGATGGCCGAACTGCCAGCCTTCGTACAAGCGCGGGGTGCCCGGGTGATCGAGGGATGGACACGGCCAAAACACGCCCATCTCGCGGTCAATGCGTTCCCACGTGATACCCGCGTAGTCGGCGACACCGCCTTTCGAGGCGATGCGCAGTTCCTCGAAGATATCCCGCGTCGACTCGTAGGCGAACTTGTCCCCGGCGCCGAGCCGTTTCGCGAGGTCGCAGATGATGCGCCAGTCGTGGCGAGCGCCCTCAGGGGGGCGGACGACCTGGCGGTGATGGATCACGCGCCCTTCGACGCTGGTCGTCGTCCCTTCGTCTTCTTCCATCAGCGAGCCGGGAAGCACGAGGTCGGCGTACCGCGCCGTCTCAGACATGAAGAAGTCGATGACCGTGAAGAACTCGAGCCGGCTCAGCGCTTCGCGGACGAAGTCACCGTCGGGCAGCGATACGGCCGGATTGAAGCAGAGGAGCAGCAGGCCCTTGACGCGGCCGTCGTGAATCGCTTCGAGCAGCGGGACGGCCGAGAGACCGGTATGCGGAATCGTCGTTTCCTCGACCCCCCACACCCCGGCGATGTATTCCCGATGCGCCGGGTTCTCGAGATCGCGCGCGCCAGGCAATTGGTCACACTTCTGTCCCTGTTCGCGGGCGCCTTGGCCGTTGCCCTGGCCGGTGATCATCGCGTAGCCGCAGCCCTCGCGCCCGATACGGCCGGTTGCGACCACCAGGTTGATGGCGGCCATGCAGTTCTCGACGCCCTTCGAGTGGTGCTCGATGCCGCGCGCGTGCAGCAGGAAGCTCGTCTCGGCCGGCCCCCACAGTTCTGCCGCGCGCACGATCATCGACGCGGGCACGCCGGCGATGCTCGCCGCATATTCGGGCGTATAGCGTTCGACGATGGGCTCGAGGGCGTCCCAGCCGGTCGTGTGTGCCGCAATGAACTCGCGGTTGATCCAGCCGCGCCGCGCCATGACGTGGAGCATGCCGTAGAAGACACCGATGTCTCCGCCGCAGCGGACGGGGATGAACAGGTCGGCGGTGCGCGCGATCGGCGTCATGCGCGGGTCGAGGACGATGAGCCGCGCACCGTTCTCGCGCGCCTGCCAGAGGTAGTCGGTCGTGATCGGGGCGCATTCGGCGATGTTTGCGCCCGCCACGAGAATCACTTTCGCCCTGGGGATGTCGCTCCATGGATTGGCGCTGCGATCGATCCCGAGGATCTTCTTCGACGCGGCGGCCGCCGAGACCATGCAGAGCCGGCCGTTGTAGTCGATATTCGCGGTGCGCACGGCCACCCGCGCGAACTTGCCCATCAGGTACGCCTTCTCGTTGGTCAGCGAGGCGCCGGTCAGCACGGCGAAGGCATCCTGACCGTAGGCGGACTGGATGCGCCTGATTTCGCGCGCGGTACGATCGAGCGCGGTGTCCCAGTCCACCGCCCGGAAACCGTGTGCTTCGTCGCGCACGAGCGGCGTCAAAAGCCGATCCGGATGCTCGTCCTGCAGGTAGCGCTTCACACCCTTCGGGCAGAGCTTCCCCTGGTTGAAGGGGAATGCCTCCCAGGGTTCGAAACCGACGATCTTCTCGTCCTTCACTTTGAGCTGGATGCCACACTGCTGCCCGCAGAAACAGCAGTGCGTCGGCACGATCCGGTCGGGCTCACCGAGCGTCGTCCAGCCGCCGGCGGGTTCCCGGTTGAGATGCGGACCGAACCGGGCAACGAGATCGGGAATGGCGGCCGGCAGTCTGGCCATTATGCGCCGCGCCTCCACAGCGCGTCTTGTGTCAGCGCGAGGTTCTTGCGGCGGCAGGCGGGGCAGACATCCTGATAGTGCACGATCGCATCCTGCTCGGACCGGACCGCGTCATACCGGATTCCCAACTCGCGCTCCACCGTCTTGAGATCCTCGATGTGCATCTGCGACGCGAACGGTTCGCCGCAATGCGCGCATGGGGCCGCTTCGCCCTTCGCACCCGTTTCGCGGTAGAACGCGACGCCGAGCTGCGCGGGCCGCTGGAAGATGTGGAAGAACTTGCCGAACGGCAGGTACAGCAGCGTAAAGATGACCGTCACCGCATGAAGCTGCGACAGGAACACGAAGTGCAGCCCGCGCATGAGATGGGTCGAGATGGTCAGGAAGACGCCCGTGATCGAGACAGCGAAGAGCATCACGAGCGGCAGCAGGTCGGCCCCGAATTGCTGGACGGCGAGGGAGCCGCGATCGCGGCTGCGCCGCCACATGGCGAGCGATACGCCCGCAATCACGAGAACGGCCGAGATATCCAGGACGTTGAACACCAACGGCGCGAGCGGGCCGGTGAGGTCGAAGGTGAACACGCGAAGGCCGAACACGAAGGCCTGGTAGCGCTCCTGCGACGCTTCGACGGTCTCGAAATGAATCCACCCGAACGACAGAGGGAACGTGACCGCTGCAGCGAGCATGCAGCCCCAGAAGATGAACCAATGTGCCGCCCACCGCAACGGCGACCGCTTCTCGATGAACCGCTGGGCGACGATGTTCACGGCAAAAAGAGCGGCGAGCCGCGAGAGGTTCTGCGCCAGGCGGGACGGCGCGAAGAACAACCGCCAGCCGCGCCGCCAGAAGAGACGGGTGGGCGGCTTCGTCAGCCACATTGAGTAGCGGTACCCCAGGCCGAACGCGGAAAACACGCTGGCGCCCGCATAGGGGACCAGCGCCGCGTCGAAATCCCTGAGGCGGCGGCTGCCGAGGTAGATGCCGGCCAGGACGAGGGAGGCGGCGACCAATCCCCATCCGGTGGCCCGGGCGACGTCAGCGCGTGGCGAACCCGTCACGGACGCAGTATAGGTGACGATGGACCGGCATCGCGCGCGGTGTCACCAGCTGTAACCAAACTTCAGATACAGGCCGCGATTGCTTTCGACGCCGGCCGCGTATTCGAAATTGATCAGCATGCGTTCCTTGGGCTTCAGTACGAAGTGAATGCCGCCGCCCCACATCGGGTAAAAATCTCGTTCGGCCGACAAGGCGCCGCTCTCACCGTACAGGCTCGCCACGCCCGTGAAGAGCGTCGCGCCCCATCGAAAACTGAAGGACACGCGCTCCTCGGCTTCAAACGACGACATGTACGGCGCGAGATACTCGCCGATCTTGTAGCCGCGCAGCATGACGGCCGCCTGCGCGGCCGACGGAGCCTCGTGCGTGAACCAGTTGAACTGCCGGAACGCGAGGACGTGGCCGCCGCTGTGCGGCCAGAAGGAGCGCAGGTCGACGCGGTACGCATCGAACGTCGCGGCTCCGCCGAGTGTCTCGCGGTAGGCGAGGTTGTTCACATTCAGATACCAGCCGCCCGTCGGCATGTCCGGGTTGTCCCGCGAGTCGTACATCGCGACGGCGCCGAGCGCGGCCGACTTGAATCCCCGGATGCCCAGCGTCTCGAGCACCAGATCGTCCTGCGCGGATTCGCCCAGCACCTGGTAGTTCGCCGCGTTGCCCTGTATGCCGACGAACCAGTCGCCCGCGACTCGATACAGGTAGCGGCCTGCGAGGGCCTTCAGGTCGTCGTTGGTCCGGAGAGGCTGCCCGCTACCGAGATAGTCCTCGTAGTCGTTCTTGATGTAACCGAACGCGGCGACGCCGACGATCCGGTGGTGATCCTCGTGAAACGACGTGCGGGCAAACGCTCCGGCGATGGTGGAGTGCGTCGAGGTGTACTGGTACGTGATCCCGAACAGCGACACCTGGCTGACCGGATCGAACTGGTGCAGGTATGCGCCCATGCCGCCGAACGACGTGCCCAGTTTGGGATTGGAGGAGACCACCGGCACGACAAGCCAGGGCGAGCGACCCTCCAGTTTTCCTTCTGCCGCGGGTTTCCCAGGAGCCGAGGCTGGAGTTCCGGGTGCGGGCGCCTCCGGCGCCTGCGCTCCGGCCGCCCTCAACCATCCCGCCGCAAGCAGCCACGCCAGCGCGATCAGGAGAACGACTCGCGATCGAATCATCGAGGAACTACCGCATCTCCCGCGGCTGGCCTGTCGACGTGAGGACACTGCTCCAGAGTGTATCCGATGGGTCGATCTTCTTTCGCTCCGACACCGCGAGCGCAATCGGCACGTGGGTGAACCGATGATTCCAGAAGCTGACGACCATGTTCGTTCGCCCGCTGAGGCCCGCATGGACCGCGCTTTGCCCGAGGAGCAGGCAGAAGGCGGCGTCGTGCGCCGTCGCCGGCACGCTCCTGATGGTGTAACTCGGATCGATGTACTTGAGCGTGATGTCGGTGCCGCGCTGCTTGAAGTGTTTCGTGATCGCGTCCCGCAGGAAGACGCCGATGTCGCCGTATTTGATGTTCCCCGATGCGTCCCGCTCCCGAGTCTTCGCCATCAGCTCCTGACCGGCACCTTCCGCCACGACGATCAGCGCGTGCTGGCGGCGCGCGAGCCGCTCCTCGAGCGCCGACAGGAGCCGCTCGAGCGCGAACGGCACCTCCGGAACCAGGCAGAAATTCACGTGGCTGTTGACCAGGGCCGAATACGCCGCGATGAAGCCGGAATCGCGGCCCATGAGCTTCACGAGCCCGATCCCGTTGCGGGCTGATTCGGCCTCGGCGTTGGCGGCATCGGTCGCGCGCCGCGCCTCTGCGACAGCCGTGTCGAATCCAAACGTCCTCTGCACGAAGGAAATATCGTTGTCGATCGTCTTGGGCACGCCGATCACGCCGATCGGCAAGCCGCGCCTCGCCGCTTCCTCGCCGATCGCCTGCGCCCCGCGCAGCGTCCCGTCCCCGCCGATCGCAAAGAGCACCCCGACGCCGAGCTCGTTCAGGTACTCCGCCATTTCGGCCGGGTCCTGCGGGCCGCGGGCCGTTCCGAGCAGCGATCCGCCGCTCTCGTGGATCCGGTGCACGGACTCGGGCGTCAGTTCGAGCGGCTGGTGCCCAAGCCGGCGGACCAGGCCTTCGTAGCCGAAACGAAAGCCGTAGACCTTCGTCACGCCGTACTGGGAGCGCAGGTTCAGGACGATGGCCCGGATGACATCGTTCAGTCCGGGGCAGAGGCCTCCACAGGTCACGATCCCGCACGCAAGCCGCGAGGGATCGAAGAACAACATGCGCCGCGGGCCGGCGGACTCCATGGCCGGAGGCCGGGCGCCTCTGGCCAGGCAGCCATCGATTCCCTCGAGGGTCGAGTGGTAGAGGACCCGTTCATCGTCGGCCATGAACCGGATGCCGGATACGGGCGACGGCACGCGGCACTCGCCGAGCCTCGCAATCGTGAAGTCGAGATCGTCGCGCATTCCGGGCCTCCACCCGCTCATCGCATCATCGTCGTGCCGGCCGACCGCAGTTCCGTGGCCGCCCGCATGACGCGAGCCGCCATCGCCTTCTCGGCGACGGTCATGTAGGGGCGCGGATCGTAGGCCTTCTTGTTGCCGACGTCCCCGTCGATCCGGAGGATGCCGTCGTAGTTCTTGAAGCAATGGTCCGCAATGGCGCGGGTGAAGGCGTACTGCATGTCGGTGTCGACGTTCATCTTCACGACGCCGTAGTCCAGCGCCTCGTGGATGTCACGCAGCTCCGATCCCGATCCGCCGTGAAAGACGAGGTAGAATTGCGCCCCCTCGCCGAGCGCGGCGACGACGGCCTGCTGGCAGTCCTTCAGGATGGACGGCTTCAGCTTCACGTGGCCGGGTTTGTAGACGCCGTGCACGTTACCGAACGTCGCCGCCAGCAGGAAGGGAGCCGTGGAGACGCCCCGAAGGCGGCGGGCCACCTCCAGCGTGTCTTCGGGCGTTGTGTAGAGTTTCGCGGCGGCGCTCGCGTGGACGCCGTCCTCCTCGCCGCCCACCACGCCGACTTCGATCTCGAGGATCAGATCGCTCTTCTTGAATCGTTCCAGCAGCTTCACGGCGACGTCGAGGTTGTCCGCGAGCGGCAGCGCGCTGCCGTCGAACATGTGGCTGCTGAACAGGTTCGGTTTGCCTTCCGCCCGCCGCCGTTCCGTCTCCTCGACGAGCGGCATGACGAAGGCATCCAGTTTGTCCGCCTGGCAATGGTCGGTGTGGAGCGCCACGTAGACCGGATACCGTGCGGCGACGCGGTGGACGTGTTCGGCGATCGACATGGCACCGAGCGCCATGTCCTTGACGCTCGAGCCTGACGCGAACGCGCCGCCTCCCGTCGAAACCTGGATAATCCCGTCGCTCTTGCTGTCTGCAAGCCCTTTCAACACCGCATTGGCCGTGGTGAGCGACGTCACGTTGACGGCGGGATAGGCGAACTTGCCAGCCCGCGCGCGATTCAGCATCTCGCAGTATTGATCGTAGTCAACGACCGGCATCGGGACCTCCTTGACCGCTGCGATGCAGGAAACACATCGACTGTAGCAGGGACCGCTCGAACTGGGGCAATATGATTCGATAACGGGAGCCAAGTGATGCCGCGTACCAATCCTCTCGATCGCTTCAACTGCGGACCGGTCACGTTCTCCGGAGGTACCAACGCGTTGTACGAACGGCACCTGACTTTCGATCGCGTGGTGCCGATCGCGGCCGCAACGCCCCGCGACAGGTTCGAAGCCGTGGCGCGTTCGGTCCGCGACCTCCTGTCGCAGCGCTGGATCAAGACGGAGCAAACCTACCAGGCGCGCAACGCGAAGCGCGTCTACTACCTGTCGCTCGAGTTCCTGATGGGGCGCTCTCTGGCCAACAACATCACCAACCTGCAGCTGGAGCCGCTCTGGATCGAGCTCTGCCGGAAGCACAAGCTGGACCCGCTCGAGATCATCGAGCAGGAACCGGACGCCGGCCTGGGCAACGGCGGTCTGGGCCGGCTGGCAGCGTGCTTCCTCGACTCGATGGCGACCCTGGGCATTCCGGGCATGGGCTCGGGACTCCGTTACGAGTACGGCATCTTCAAGCAGACCGTGCGCGACGGCTGGCAGCGCGAGCAGCCCGACCACTGGCTCGCCCGGCCGGATCCGTGGGAGGTCCAGCGGCCGGACGAAGCGGTCGAAGTGCAGCTGGCGTGCTCGTTCGACATCCATGCCGGCGCCCTGCGGACGATTGCCGGCCGGGCGTCGACGCTCATCGGCATTCCGCACGATCGCCCGGTGGTGGGGTATGGCGGGCGAACGATCAACACGCTGCGCCTGTGGTCCGCCGCCACGCCGGACTACTTCGACTTCCAGCAGTTCAGCGGCGGCGACTTCGTCGGCGCTCTGGCCGAGACGCTCACGGCTGAGACCCTCACGCGCGTGCTGTACCCGGACGACTCCACCACCGAAGGCAAGGGGCTTCGCTTCCTGCAGCAGTACTTCCTGGTGGCCTGCACGCTGGCGGACGCCATCCGCCGGTTCCGCGCCGCAGGCAACGCCTGGTCCGCGCTGCCGGATAAAGTGGCGATGCAGCTGAACGACACCCATCCGACGCTCGCGGTGCCCGAACTGATGCGGATCCTGCTCGACGAGGCGAGGCTCGAATGGGATCAGGCCTGGGATCTGACGCAGCGCACGCTCGCCTACACGAACCATACGCTGCTACCCGAGGCACTGGAGAAATGGCCGCTGCCGTGGTTCGAGATGATGCTGCCGCGGCAGCTCGAGATCGTGTACGAAATCAACCGCCGTCTTCTGGACGACGTCCGGACCCGTTATCCCGGCGACGACGGACGGCTCGCACGCGTGAGCCTGATCGAAGAGGCACAGCCGAAGAAGATCCGCATGGCCAACCTGGCCATCGTCGGCTCACACAGCACGAATGGCGTGGCGGCGATCCACTCCGACCTGCTCACGCGCACGGTGGTGCCGGACTTTGCGGCGTTGTTCCCCGACCGATTCAACAACAAGACGAACGGCGTGACGCAGCGGCGGTTCCTGCTGCTCGCGAACCCGCCGCTCGCGGCGGCCATCACCGACGCCATCGGCGACGGCTGGATCGTCGATCTCGGGCAGTTCCAGCGGCTGGAGCCGCTTGCTGCGGACAAGGCGTTCCGCGCGACGATTCGCAACGCGAAGCGCGACGCCAAGGTGCGGTTCGCCGGCTGGCTCAAGTCCGCGACGGGGCAGGTGGTCGATCCCGAGTCCATTTTCGATACGCAGATCAAGCGCATTCACGAGTACAAGCGTCAGCTCCTGAACGCCCTCCACATCGTCGTGCTGTACAAGCGTCTGCGCGAGAACCCGGAGCGCGACGTGCCGCCGCGTACGTTCTTCTTTTCTGGCAAGGCGGCGCCCGCGTACCATCTCGCCAAGCTGATCATCAAGTTCATCAACAACCTCGGCGCGACGATCGACGGCGATCCGGCCATGCGCGGGCGCCTGAAGGTGGTGTTCGTCCCCGATTACAGCGTCTCCATCGCCGAGCGGCTGATCCCGGCGAGCGACGTGTCCGAGCAGATTTCAACGGCGGGGTTCGAGGCGAGCGGCACCGGCAACATGAAGCTCATGATGAACGGCGCGCTGACGATCGGCACACGTGACGGCGCGACGATCGAGATGGCCGCGGCCGCGGGGGAGGAGAACTTCTTCCTGTTCGGGCTGAGCGCCGCGGAAGTCGCGGGCAGCCGGGGCCGTTACAACCCACGGTGGCACTACGACAACGAGGCCGAGACCCGTGGCGCGCTCGACCTCATCGCGAGCAACCACTTCAGCCGGAACGAGCCCGGGATTTTCGAGCCCCTTCTGGACGTCCTGCTTCGCCAGGGCGACTATTACATGCACCTCGCGGATCTCAGAAGCTACGGCGAGGCGCACGTGCGTCTGGGCGAGCTATATCAGGACCAGGAGAACTGGCTGCGCAAGGCGGTCCTCAACATCGCGGGATCGAGAACGTTCTCGAGTGATCGGACAATCTCGGAGTATGCGAGGGACATCTGGCATGCCGACCCGTGCCCGGTCGACTGAACGATCGGACGATCATTTTGTCTTCACCCGCAGGAATTCGAGACGGTGGTTATCGGCCGGGTTGGTTGTGGAAGGACCAGCCGCGAGCATCGCCAGCGCGCCGGGGATGTCGTGCTCGTGGTTCCAGTCACGCGCAAAGACTGTCCAGTTGGCGGGCTGCTCGGCGAGATGGATTGGATGCACGCCGTAGGAAAATGCGAGGTTCTGGCATGTCTGGCGGATCCCGGCTCACGGCGACAATCCACACCGGGGGCTTGAATCGCGAGATCATCCGGGCTGTCGTTCCATTCCTGGTGGGCACGAAGACCGCGGCACACGGCACTGTTGACAGCGCGTTCTCCACGACCGACGCCATCGCCTCGGACGGCGACGTCGGCTGGCGATCGCCCACGATCGCCTTCGGGCGGGGCAGCCCGTGCGGGCGGTGTTGTTCGGTGTAGGCGGCGATCTTCGCCAGCATCGCGACCGCCTCCTCCGGGTATCGTCCCATCGCCGACTCGGCGGAGAGCATGATGCAGTCGGTGCCGTCGAGGATGGCGTTCGCCACGTCGGTGGACTCGGCCCGTGTCGGGAGCCGGCTGGCGGTCATCGATTCGAGCATCTGCGTGGCGGTGATCACCGGCTTGCCGACGCGGCCGGCACGGGAGATGAGATCCTTCTGGATGACGGCCATCTGTTCGACGGGCAGCTCCACGCCGAGATCGCCGCGCGCCACCATGATGCCGTCGCTCGCGGTCAGGATGTCGTCGAGATGCTTGAGCGCGTCGGCACGCTCGATCTTCGCGATGACGAAGGGCTGCTTGCCGACGGCGTTCGCCGCCGCCCGCACCGCTTCGATGTCCGCGGCGGTTTCCACGAACGACTGGCTGACGGCGTCCACGCCGTGCTCGAGCGCAAATTCCAGGCAGACGCGATCGTGCTCGGTAAACGCGCTGATGCCGAGATCGATTCCCGAGAGGTTCAGTCCCTTCCTCGAACGCAGTTCGCCGCCGACGACGACGGTGCAATGGACATCGTTGCCCGTCACGCGATCCACGACAAGCTGGACGAGGCCGTCGTTGAGGGACAACTGGTCGCGCGGCTTCACGACCTTGGGGAGCCGTTCGAAGCTCATCGAGACCCGGCGCTGGTCGCCGACGATGTTTTCAGTGGTGAGCGTGAACGGATCGCCTGGCATCAGCTGGATCGGTTCCGGCTCGATCTTGCCGAGGCGCATCTTCGGACCGGGGAGGTCGGCCATGATCGCGACCCGCCGGCCGACGGCGTGTGCGGCGGCGCGGATGCGCGCGATGTGTTCGGCGTGGCCGGCGAGGTCCCCGTGCGAGAAGTTCAGCCGCGCGACGTTCAGCCCGGCGCGGATGAGGCGTTCGAGCATCTCAGGGGACTCCGACGCCGGGCCGATCGTGGCGACGATCTTGGTCTTGTGGTCAGGCAGTCTCATCGATGTTTCCATCATCTGCCAGTCTCCTGACAAGCGTCCATGAAAGAATCAGCGGGCTCGATGCGCGCGGGAAGTCCCTGGCCGTTCGGCGTTCAGTGGGTGGAGGCGGAAGACGCCTTCAATTTCTCGCTGTACTCGAGGCACGCCACCGGCGTCGTGCTGCTGTGCTACACGGAGCAAGACCCGGTCAGGCCGGTGTTCGAATTCCGCTTTCAGCATCCGGCGCACAAGACCGGGAACGTCTGGCACTGCCGCATCCCGGCGACGGAACTCCGCGGCGCCGGCTTGTACGCGTACCGGGTTGAAGGCCCGTACGAGCCGGAGCGCGGACACCGCTTCGATCCGGGAAAAGTCCTGCTCGATCCGTACGCGCCGTCCGTGTTCTTCCCCCCTGAATTCAGCCGCGCTGCGTGCGCGGAACGGGGGCCGACCGATGGACGCGCGCCGCTCGGCCGCCTGCCGGAGAAGGGAAGCCCCGCCGTTCCGCCCCGAACAGGGCCGCGTCACACCTGCCGGAAGGCGATCCTGTACGAACTGCACGTCAAGGGATTCACCGCGCGGGCGAACTCGGGCGTCACACCCGACAGGCGCGGCACGTTTGCCGGACTGACGGAGAAGATTCCGTACCTCAGTGAACTCGGCGTCACCATTGTGGAACTGCTGCCGGTCCACCAGTTCGATCCGCAGGAGGGGAACTACTGGGGCTACATGACCCTGCACTTTTTCTCGCCGCATCGGTCGTATGCGTACGGGGACGCCTTCGAGGAATTCCGAACCATGGTCGAGGCGTTCCACGAGGCGGGAATAGAGGTGTGGCTCGACGTGGTCTACAACCACACCGCCGAAGGCGACCAGGCCGGGCCGACCTACAGCTACCGCGGCGTGGACAACAGCAGCTATTACCTGCTGACCCCGGATCGGCGGCACTACGTCGACGATACCGGCTGCGGCAACACCATGCGCACCGGCCATCCGGGCGCGCGGGTGCTGGTGCTCGAAAGCCTGCGTTTCTGGGCGCGCACCATGGGTGTGGATGGTTTTCGGTTCGATCTGGCGTCGATCTTTTCGCGCGCGGCCGACGGCACGATGAACGTTCACGAAGCGTCCATGGTGTCCGAGATCAGTTTGCTCGGGCATCTGTTCGACGTCCGGGTGGTCGCCGAGGCCTGGGATATCGGCAGCTATCAGCTGGGCCGCGGGTTTCCGGGCATCGGCTGGCACCAGTGGAACGGCAAGTTTCGCGACGATGTGCGGGCGTTCGTGCGCGGCGAGCCTGGCAAGGTGGGCGCGCTGATGCAGCGACTCTACGGCAGCGACGATCTGTTTCCGGACGGCCTCAACGAGACGTGCCGCCCGTACCAGAGCATCAATTTCGTGACCGCTCACGACGGATTCTGCCTCTACGACCTCGTGTCGTACGACCGCAAGCACAACGACGCCAACGGCCAGGGCAACACCGATGGCACAGACGACAACAGGAGCTGGAACTGCGGGGCCGAGGGCGATGTCAACGCGCCGCCCGCCGTGCTCGCCCTGCGCCGGCAGCAGGCAAAGAATGTCTGCGCGCTGCTGATGCTCGCCAACGGTATCCCGATGATCGTGGCCGGCGACGAATTCCTGAACACGCAGCGCGGCAACAACAACCCCTACAACCAGGACAACGACATCACCTGGCTCGACTGGTCCCGGCTCGAACGCCATCGCGACATCTTCCGTTTCTTCAAGCTGATGATCGCGTTTCGCAAGTCCCACGCGTGTATCGGCCGGCCCGTGTTCTGGCGTGAAGACGTGGCCTGGTATGGCCCCGACGGGCCGGTGGATCTCGGCCACGAATCCCGGTTCGTCGCTTTCCTGTTGCGCGGCGCCGGGGTCGGTGACGGGGATCTCTACGTGATGATGAACGGGCACTGGAACGATCGCGACGTTACGATCCCCGACATACAGCCCCGCCCGTGGCGCCGCGTCGTCGACACCGCGCGTCCGAGCCCGGAAGACATCGTCGAACCGGGGCACGAGCCCGCGCTCGAGGAGGCGAGTTACCGCGTGCGAGCGCGATCTGTCGTGGTGCTGTGCCGCGAGCGCGACGTGGTGGTGCAGCGAACCGGCTAGGGCACGAGCGGCTGGTAGGACACGATCTTCCAGCGGCCGCCTTCGCGGTTCCAGAGCAACCCGAGGGTTCCCCCGCCGTCGGTTCGAAACGTGAAGACCACGGCGTAGTAGTCGGGGCGCGCGGCGGCGGCGGGTGCTGCCGCCTGATTGCACAGGTACTGCCGCGCCTCGTCCTCTGGGATCGGCCCGAGGAGGAATTCCTTCTTGAAGGCGTGGTCGGTGACCGGACGGTTCGGATTGCGCGGCGTGAACGCGACGATCGCGCTCGTCAGATCCGGGCGGGGGCCCAGGCGTGCGTTCGCATATTCCATCAGCTTGCGAGCCTCGCGGCGCACACCGGTCGCGTCAAGCGCCTGGCCTCTCGCATCGTCGCTCAGGTTCAGGCAGGCGTAGGACTGCGGTGAGAGGAACTCGAGCGCCTGATCGTACTGGCGCCGGACCAGCCAGTCGGTGAGAAACTCCTGCGCGGCGTCCTCGAGCTTCTCGGGCGCGGCGCCCGCCGGCCGGTCGGGAGGGAGGGGAGTGGCCGGGCCCATGGCGCGGTCGGTGTTGGCGAGATCCACCGGCTTGGCCAGGGATGACCTGCAGTTTGCCGAGGGTGTCCTGCCACCACAGAATGAGCCCTGACCACCGCGCGTTATGCAGCTTTCGGGTTTTCCCCGGCCCGCACGTCGGAGTTGGACGCGGTGAGATGTCCGTTGAACAGTGACTTGCGGGCTCTTGCTCGATCGGTAGTCCACGTCGATATCCGCCCGCAGCCCGTCCTCGGACATGGACATCTGCATGTTTGGTTCTTTGCCGATCTGGCGGTAAGAGCGCGGGAACCCGACGTGGTAGACGGTGTTCTGGTGGTCCACGAAGAACTCGCGGCTCTTCTCGAGCAGTTCGCGGGTGCCCGCCTTCAGGGTCACGTAGACCCGGAACTGCTGGTCTCCGCCGAGACCTTCATATTGGCCGGCGATCCGGTTGACCGCTTCAACGCGGTCGATGGCCAGCCCCATCGGCGCACCTGCGGAGTCGGTGAGCGACGTGTGCAACAGCGCGTGCGTGACACCGTAGAACGTGGTCTGTTCCGAGACGGTGAGCCGCTCGAATGTTTCTTCGGCCGTGTATTGCCTGCCGCGGGTCGCGTTGTAGTTGTCCACGAACGTCTGGAACAACTCCTGCTGGCGAGGCGCCAGGTCCGCGTAGGCGCGCCGGTCGGCCCGCGGCGGCGGCGGCAGCGTCACGACATTCTTGCCGGGCCATGATCGGTCAAGCCCAACGACCTCAAAACCGTCGGCCTGCCTGCGCAGATAGGCGGTGACATTCATGGCCTGGGAGCCTGCGTAAATGCGTGCCGCCAGGTAGGAGCCGGCCGGGAGCGCGCGCGCCGCATCCGGAATGTCGGCCCCTGTCCCAATCGCTTCCAGCACCGCGTTCCTGGCGTTGTCGAACCGGTTCCAGGTAACCGTGTAAGTGCGCGCGGGGACGAAGCCGTTCGAGACGCCCAGGTCGTCGAACGCCAGCGTGTTCCCCTGGACGCGGATGCGGTCGAGCGGAAGCACCCGTCCGAAATAGGTCCGGCCGATGCGGTTGCGGCGCTCGATCAGCGCCGCCGTGATCCAATCCTCGGCCGGCTTGCTGTATTGGCCTGTCTGCACGATCGCGCGGATTTCCTCGTCGGTGAACGCCATGACCTGACGGGCGGCCCAGAAGGTGTCGTCCGGCAGGCGATTCACGAACGGCGGCAGGGGATCCGCGGAGGTCCACGCCTCCGGCTCGAACGTGCTGCTGCCGAACGCGCCGACCTCCGGCAGATCGGAATCCTTTTCGCGCATCCACGCGGGCGTCGACAGGCCGAGGCCGGCGATGGTCTTGCCGACCGCGCCCCGCGACGTCACGACGGTCTCGTTGCCTTCCCACACCAGCTTCGGGCCGTCGAACATGCCGCTGCCAAGCGACCTGGTGAGGTCCACCACGTAATGACGGATCCGCGGAACGCCATCGACGGCTGCGACGATGTCCTGGGTGGTGACCGCGCGCGCGTAACTGAAGTTCAGCCACGCGGCAAACACGAACATGCCGCGCAGATCGCGGCGGTGCTCGTGCGGCACCGTGTCGTTCGGGTCGTCACTGCGCGTACCCCACATCTGATACGGACCGAGCAGCGCCGCGCGTCCCTCGGGGATACGCGTCGCGACGGCGCGATAGGTGCGGCCGGCTCCCTCGGGGACGGCACTTGAGAAACCTGTCGATGTCTTCCGCCGCGAGACGCCGCGTTTTTCCGGCGCTCGACACCGCCTGTCCGGTCTCGTCAATCGTCAGGCGGGAGCGGTCGAATCGCACGATGTAGTTCTCGGCGACGTGATAGCCAAGCGCGTAGAAGAACTGCGACGCCACCATTTGCGCGCCGGTGGCGAGGCCTTCGAAGCCGAACGGGTCGAAGCGGAGGATGAAGAGGTCCTGCCGGCCGTCGGCCACGAGCAGGCCGGGGTTGACGCCGAACGGTTTGACGACGAGCACTCGCCAGTCGCCGGTCATGTCCGGGGGCCGGTCGTGGCCCGGCCCGCGCTGCAACTCGGCCAGCGTCATGCGGCGCGCTGCGTGGCGGTTCACGTACCAGTCCCCGTCCATCACGTCGCCGAGCGTGTTCACGCCCTTTGACTCCAGCACGCCATCGGCCGGATGACGCTGCCCCCTCGTTCGCAGGTTGCTGTTCACCGTCTCGAGCAGGGCGCTCAGCGCGCGGCGCTGCGGCTCGCTGACGGCCACGGGGCGGGGTTCCGCGGCCAGCGGATCGTCAGGGTAGAACCGCGGAGGACTCTGCGCCCCCAGCATGGTTCCGGCGAGAACCGCGATGACGACGCAGAGTATCGGGATGCGTGACATGGCGTCAGAATTTCGGATCGAGGATGTCACTGAAGGTCCAGATCCACTGAAGACCTTCCGACGAAACCGCGAAGTCGATCCGGCTGACAATGGCCGAACGAATCCGCCAGCGGAAGCCGATGCCGCCACCGTAGTGCAGATGCGAGACGTCGACGTCGCGCTTGAGCGGGACGACCTTGCCCGCGTCGGCGAACAACGCCATGTCGAGCATGCTGAAGGCGTGCCAGCGGTGTTCGGCCGTCAGGTTCACCGAGTGATAGTCCTTGAACCGGTACGGCGTGAACCCGCGCAGTTCGTCGCTGCCGCCGAGGGTTGGCTGAAGATACAGCGGCACCGTGTTGTCCTGTTTGGGGAAGGACAGCACGGCGGATGCGCCGAAGGCGAGAACCCGGCCTCCGTTGAAGTACGGCACGTACTTCTGCACCGCGTACTCGGTCTGCCGGAACGCGAACTGTTTCAGATCGATGTCCCAGTACTCACGATATCGCACGACGAACAACGCGCCGCTCCGCGGGCCCGTCTGTGAATCGCGCGAGTCGTAATACGCGAACACGCCGATGCGCGTGTACTTCGTGTCCGCGCCGAATCCAGGCAGGCTTTCCGGGGGAAAGGCCTCGTTGATGGGAATGATGTCGTCTTCGCCGCTCGGGGCCGTATGCGCGTGGAAGTAGCCGCCGGTGCCGCCGACACGGACCCGGCGCGTCAGCGCAAAGGAGGCGTTGAAGTCGCTCGAAAAGTCGTTGTACAGGTAACTGGTCCGGTTGGCCTCGGCCGAATCATTCCCCTGGCCGAAGTAATCGATGTGAGGCGAGTGCTCGAAGCGCGTATACCAGCGGAGGAACGTGCGATCGCTCCGGATTCCCTGGAAGTCGACGTCCGCGTCGAACATGTAGCCGCCGCGCGTCGTGGCGCGCGCCGTCCCGCGAACCCCCAGCTGCTCGCGGAACAGGTCCGAGCGCCGGTAGCCGACGCCCCCGCTCATGCCTTGTCCCGACCGCATGCCGCCGAACAGCAACTGGATGCCGTTGGCGCCCCTGCCGGAGTCGAGGCCTTCGCCGAGTCCGCGCTCGCTCAGGCCATTGGCGATGTCGACCATCGCGTTCTGGCGTTCGGGCCAGAGCTCGGCCACCTTGTCGGCGCGCTCGGCGGCAATGGCCTCCCCACGCGTTTGCGGAACCGCGCCGGTCTGCTCCTGCGCCCCTGCCGGCCTCGCCGCGACGAGCAGCAGAAATGCGAACCGCCAAATGGCCCGAGTCGCCACCCTTACTTCGGTGCCTTGCCCGTGATCACCGTGTTCGTCGCGATCTCGGTGTGAGGCTCTTCGACAATCTTCGTCGCCGATACCTTCATGCCTTTTTTGAGCTCGGACACCGAGGCCGGCTTTCCCTCGACCACGAACTTGAACGACGGCGGGACGTGGTACTCGTGGTTTTCGCCGTTCTCGAGCGTCAGGATGACGTAGTTCCCCTGGACCCACCACACGGTGCCGTTGAGGGCGCTCGTCGTGCGAACCGTCACGGGCCGCGTCGTCGTGGTCACTGTGGCGGTGAGGACGGTGCCGGGCTTGAGATCGCCGATGTGGCGGGTCTGCCCGTCGATCGTGAACTCCCGGCCCGGTTGCACGTCGAAGACGTGGTAGTGGCTGTTCGGCTGCATCCTCGCGACGAGCGTGTTGCCTTGAACCCAATCGACGACGCCCGTCATCCGCGCGCTGGTGACGTGGGCTGCGCCCTTCACGTTCTGGGTTGTCGTTTTCGTCTGCGCGCGCAGGCCGCCCGCCGTCGCCAGCAGGGCGGCTGCCGTGATGAGTAGTCGATATCGCGTCATGACCTCTTCCTTTGTCGCTGCGGATGCAGCAGTCCGACACCCGTGACCGGCAAGACGTTTGCCACATCGCATCGTCGCCAAAGCGACGAAAATCTACTACTGGAGAGCGGATTGGAAGGAGCGGAAGGCCCCGGAGGCATCGTACACCTCCGGGAATCTCCGTTCAGTCGGAGGCGGCTCCGAAAGTCACACGCCGTTCGCCGTCAGTTCCCGCCGCGACCGCGGCCACCCGCAGGGGGGCCGCCTTGTCCGGGCCCGCCGCCGCGCGCCGGCTCGACGTACTCCGGGATCTTCTCGCCTCGGGCCAGCGCCTCGGCGCGACGCCGGTCCTCGGCGCGCGAGCCGGAGAGAAGGTTGCGCATCGCGTAGTTCCCTTCGTGGCACGCGTACTCGTAAAAGCCGTAGCCCTCGTCGCGCGGGATCGGCAGCCGTACCGTCCACGGCCCGGCGTAGACCTTGGGGTCGTTGATCGTCATGCGGTAGTCGAGCGTGTTCGCGTCGGCCAGCGTAAACCGTTCGATCAGCACGCCCTCGTCCGAGAGCGGCTGGCCGTTGACGACCGACTCGGGCCTGATGTTCCTGGTTTCGACAACGAGAACGTCGCCTTCCCAGTGGCCGACCGAGTTGCCCATCCACGTCTTGATCGCCGAGCCCACGTTCTTGCGGCCGTCCGTCGGGATGACGCGCGTCTCGTGGATCATCTCGTTCTGGAACGCGAGCCAGCCCGGTCCCTGCACGATGCGGCTGCCGGAGTTGTAGATCTTCGGCGTGACCGAATTCAGCACGCCGGTGCTGATGCAGCGGTCGTAGTTGCTGCGATCGGTGGTCCAGTCGGCTTCGACGCCGTTCAGCTGGCGGCGGCGGGCGGCCTGCGCCTGCTGGCGCTGCTCGGCTGCCGCCTGCGCCGCGGGCGTCAACGCCGGAATCCGTCCGTCCGGAGGATCGATGACGTACGACGACACCCGGCTGACACCCTTCGCGCGTTCGAGCCAGTGGGGCGGCGGCGACACGGCGCCGCCGACGGTGCCAAACCTCGCCTCGAACTCCTCGCCGCGCTCGAGGGAGAAGTCGAAGCTGTTGTCGTTGGCGACGTTCTGGTCGCGTTGCGCGACGCGCTGCTTGAACTCCTCGTCGTTCAGCCGGTATCGCGTGCCGAGCGACTCGGGGCGCTGCATCGGAACGCCCTGCAGGTCGTTGGCGTTATAGGTGCCCTGCAGGTTGGGCTCGCCCCACGGCGCCTTCGGCACCTTGTAGCTGCCGAGCGCCGGCACGCCGCCCGCGGGCGTCATGACGCCGGACGAGTCGACGCGACCCTGGCCGGACACGTCGATGGTCGTGAGGACGCCGGCGCTGGCCAGCGCCGTCAAGGCTCCCAGAATGAGACGTTTCATATGCGCTCCTCGTGCTTCAGGCCCGCGAAAAGTAGTGTATCCCCGATCCGTGTCGCTTCGGGATATGGTCGAGAAGGGTGCGTGGCCGGACGGCGACGGCGATCAGTGCTGGATCGCGGTCTCGACGATGCCGTGCTCGTTGAAGAACGCTTCGAACTCCGGCGCATCCACGTCGCGAAACTGGATGCCGGCCCGATACAGCGCGTGCTTGGGGTCGCGCGTGTGCTCCACGACGACCCACACGACGCGGCCGCGGCACGACAGGCCGCCGTTGTCGTTCGGCAGCATCAGCTGCACGGAATGGTCGGGGCGAACCGCGCGCGGCGACAGCACCTGCGCGCCGGTCGTGGACAGATCCACCAGTGCGCTCGGGGCGCCGTCGATGGTGACGTTGACGCTCTTCTTGATCTTGACGCGTCGCGCCTTCCGCTCCGGCGAATGCGTCGGGGGCTCCTCGGACAGCGCGGTCTGCTTCTTGCGCAGGCGGCGCCGCACGTGATCCGCGAAGATTTCTGCGATCTTCGCGGCGACGTCGGGATCGCCGCAGGTCGATTCCGGCGGGTTCTCCGCGTACAGCATCACCCAGCCCTGGCCTTGTTCCACAATCGGCAGCGCGATGGCGTATCCAACGGGCCGCCCCGACAAACCGAGCGGCGCCTGCCCGTCGGTCGGCCGTGCCGTCGCCGGCTTCCGCTCAGCCAGCGCTCGCGATAACGGAGAGTCCGCGGGCACGGGGCTGACGGTCTTCCGGCTTTGAAGCGGCGGATCGAACCCGCGGCTTCCCCAGACCACGTAGTCGTCGCGCCGGACCACGCACCACGCGACCATGGAGAAATGCTGTGCCAGGGGCTCGAGCAGCGCGTCGAGCAGGCCGCGCCCTGTCGTTGTGGCAGTGAGCGTCTGAAGTCCCGCCCTGACCTCCTCGAGCGTGGTCGCGGGTTCCGCGCCGGGTGCACCGGCCGGCTTGCGGCGATCGGCGTCGAGCTTCCGGTGGCGCTCCTCGAGCACGCGAATCCGCTCGGTCGCGTTTCGAAGCGCGAGCCGGCTCGTATCGGCGTCGGTCTGGGCGTACAGCGCCATTTCGCGTACAGCGTCCAGTTCGGCCGCGAGCGTAGCCCGCGCCTGGACTTCGCCTTCGAGGTGCGCGTCGGCGACATCCCGCGCCAGCGCCAGCTCCACCAGTTCCTGTTCGAGGGCCTGGATGCGCGCATTTGCGTCGAGAAGGTTGGCGGCGCCGACCTCGGCAGCATGCCGGATCGACGCGGCCACGCTCTCGGCCTCGGCCAGCGCGCGAGCGGCATCGGCCGACGATTCTTCAAATTGCGCCAGACGTCTCTGGAATTCGACCTTGCTCTCGGCCTGTGCGGCTCCGTACCGCTTGCGCGCCGCATTCAGGTCCGTCTGCGCCTGCTCGCGGGCCGCAGCGAGATCACGTGCGGCCGCTTCCTCGGCCTGGGCACGGGCCGCGGCGGACGCGCGATCGGCCTGCGCCGTCGCCGCCTCGCACAGCCTCTGCAGAATAGGAGCGAGCGCCGGATCGTTCCGGTCGCGATCGAGCGTGCGTTCGAGCGAAGCGAGCCTGGTACCCACCAGGTCGCGAAGCGCGTCCAGTTCCTGGCGGGCGGTACGCTGGATCTCGGCGGCGACGGCATCCACCGCCTCGGCTTGGGCTTCCAGCGGGCTCTGCGAAATCGTCTTAGTCATTCTTGGCGTGGGCGCTCGAGACCGCCACTCGGGGCAAGCGTTGTGCCACGGGAATGGCCTGAAAAGCGCTCGAAATTGCCTGTTGTTCGCTAGAGCTGATGCCAATTCTGAAAGACGAACGCCAGGTTTGGTCATGCCGGCGCCGGCGGGGGGCGCGCGAGGCAGCCACCGCGGACCAAATCGATAGCAGCGTGGTCCGGCGTCTGCACAACTCCGCACGTGTCCAGGCTTCCAAGTGCTGGCTCCCTGACGGGCGCGGCACTGGTGTTCATTGCGGCCACCCGCATCCTGATGTCGGCCGCCGGTACGGACGTGGTCACTTACCACAACGACAATGCGCGAACTGGCAGAACCTGAGCGAGACGATCCTGACCGTCGCGTCTGTCAACAGCTCGACGTTCGGGAAACGGGCGTTCTTCGCGGTTGACGGGAAGGTCGACGCCCAGCCGCTCTTCGTGTCAGCCCTCTCGATCCCGGGGCTGGGCGCGCGCAGCATGTCTTGTATGCCATGACGGAGCACGACAGCGTGTACGCGCTCGATGCTGCCACTGGCGTCGCCCTCTGCGCGCGTCCACGCTCGGCGCCGGCGAGACGACGTAATTTACGTCGCCGCGATGTCCAGGGCTGCCATGTCCACGGCCGCCACGTATATTTTTTCAGCGCCTGCAGCGCTCGACCTCGCGACCGCGGCCGAGCTCTTCGGCGGCCCGACGCCGATCCAGGCATCGTTTCCGGGAACCGGGGCGGGCCGTTCGGGCTGCTCCGTCATCTTCGATCCGCAGCAATATGAGGAGCGGGCCGCGCTGACGATGTTGAACGGCCGGATCATCCTGGCGTGGACGTCGCACTGCGATATCGATCCTTACACCGGTTAGATCATGACCCACGACGCCGGCACGCTGGCGCAGTCCGGCGTCCTCAACATGACCCCGACCGGGTCGAGAGGCGGCTTCTGGATGGCGGGCGCCGGGCCTGGCGTCAATCATGAAGGCGACCTCTATCTGCTCGACGGCAACGGGACGTTCGACACGACGCTCACCCGCGCGGGCTTTCCCAATCAGGGAACTTCGGCAACGCCTTCCTGAAGATCGCGATGTCGAGCGGGTGGCGGTGGCGGACTATTTCGCGACGTTCGACACCCTGGCGGCGATCAACGTCGACAGCGATCTGGGCTCCGGCGGCACGGTCGTGCTGTCCGATCTCCTCGATGGCACGGGTCAGATCCGGCACCTCGCCGTCGGCGCCGTGAAGACGGCTACACCTACCTGGTGAATCGCGACGCGATGGGAAACTGGAACGCCGCGTCGAACCAGAGCTACCAGGACATCAGCGGCGCCGTGGCGGTTCGGTTTCGGCCTACTTCAACAACACGGTGTACTACGCGCGACGGGCAGTACGCTCAAGGCGTCCGCCGTCACGAACGCGCGGCCGGCCTCGAGCGCGGCGTCGGCGAGTGCCAGGTTGTTCGCGTATCCGGGCACCACGCCGGGCATCTCGGCGGCCGGCACCACAAATGGAATAGTCTGGGCAGTCGAAAATTCGAATCGCTCGGGGCGCCGCCGGCCCCGACCGGTCTGAGGATCGTTCCCTGAGCTCAGTTGACGATTTTCAACCCGGTCGGCGCTGATGGTCCGTTCGGTGGCCTGTATCCCAAGGTAACGACCTCGAAATCCGACGCCTTCAGCGCGCCGAACGCGGGATTGAGCACGCCGTTGTTCCAGCGGGTATCGTATGTGCCGCTGATGTACATGTCCGACCCGTTGTCGGCGACGATCAGCCCGTAACGCTTCATCGCGCGGAATATCCGCTGGACCTCGGGCGTAAACCCCGACACATCCCGGTTCGATTTCAGACGCAACCGTGCGCCCATGGGCAACGCGCCGCTCGTCGAGCCGGCGCGATGGGACGCGGGATACACGTATCCGTTCGTCGACCGGACCGTCACCCGGAACGCGTGCTGAATCTCCGCCGTCCCGAACACCTCGTCGTACCGGACCAGGCCCGGAAGGATGGCGAGCCCGGCCGCGTCCGCCGAGGTCCAGCCGTCAGGCCGCCGGCCGTTCGCGTTCATGTCGAAGAACGCTCCCGACCCCGCCCGCCACTGGCTGCCATCGTAAAAGACGTTGTACAACTCGTACAGGTAGCGATTCGTGCGATCGACGATCAGCAGATGGCGATCGCTGCTGCTGCGCAGATCGACGTTGCCGGGTTCGCCGCTCTCGACCCAGTGGGCCTGGGTGATCGCCTCATCAGGGATCGGGTAAAAAGGAATACTCGCTCCGGTCGTATGATTCACGCCGTCGCTTTCATCTCCGTACTGAAACTGGACGGCCCGCTTTGTCACCGTGCTGTCAACGACGGCATACGGGAAGCCATAAACCTGAGCACCGCCGGGGGTCACATCGCCACCGAAGTCGGGATGGAGTCCTTTCGTCGCGCCCACAAAAGCGATATATGTCGCGGATGCCGTGTCCACCGGCGCCATCGAGATATCGGTGTTCCACCAGTTGTCAGGCGGAAAGATCGGCAGCGGTCCGGGAAGCGGCCCTCCCTGCGTGCTGAGCGCGGCGAGGATCATCGGCAGCACCGCGACAGCGGCGAATGCGACGAACACACTGCGAGTGCGATGCCCCCCGCGCATAAGCGCAACCGCAGCAACGATCGCGCCAGTGCAGCGCACCGCCATGAGTGCTCCTGCTGAGCCAGCAATGCACAGTTCTGGTCGGCCAGTTTCGATTTCGGTGGGAGTCGCTGTACCGATGAGGAGATTCGTCGAGTGGCGGATCCTGTGACGGCGGCTCACTCAGTGAGTCATCGAGTAGACGATGGCGTTGACGCCAAACGCATAGCCTTCGGGGGCGAACTGCAGAAAATAGCGGTGGTCGTCGCCCTCGCGCTCGAAGGCATCACCGAAATCGGTGTTGTGCGTCATCAACACCATGATGCGGCCGCCGTCGTGGTCCAGGATGGCCCGCACGTGGGGCACCGCGCTGTCGCGGCCGCGTTCTGACGTCTCACCCGAGCGGCTCCAGAAGTTAATCGACGGGACCTGGAGGATGCGGTGAATGTCGTAGAGCGTGTGAAAGAGCGTATGCTCCAGCGGCACGTCGCTGATCGGATAACGCTCAGGCGGGAGTGCCTTGGCGATTTCTCCAGTCCAGTGGCGGAACGCGAACTCGCCCCAGAAATCGTCCACCCACAGAAAACCGCCCTTGAGCAGGTAGTCGTGCAGCTGCGCGGCCTCGGCCTCGTCGAAGAACGCGCCGCCGGGTTCGGTCATCATCACGAACGGGCAGTGGTAGAGCAGCGGATCGCTCAGCCGGACGACGACGTGTTTGAACTCGTCTTCCGGGTCATGGCTCACGGTCGTTGTCGTGAGCTCGGAGAGGCGGAATGTCAGGTTGATGTCGGCGCGCGGGTAATCGACGCCCCACCCGTCTCCATCGCCATCGGGCGCGTTCCGGAACAGGATGCGGCAGAACAGAAAGTTGCCGTCGAAGTCCTGTGGCGTGGCCATTTTCGGCGCTGGTCCGCGGAAGCCGCCGAATCCCCGGCGCCGGCCCTGGCCGCTCGCCACCGTTGCGAGCAGGGCGGCAAGCAGCACGCCGATCCACACGCGTTGGCGGCGCCGGAAGTGCACGTGCACAGTCTAGCAAGTTCCCGGAGGGCGGCGCACGACCTCAGCCAGTCGCGCACGGGGAGATAGCGCTTGTGAGCCTCGGGGTCGCGCCTGTAATCTGGCTGCACGAACCCGGGCGACGAGGGAGGTGTGGCGTGCGTGGGCTTTGTGCGATTGCGGCGATCGTCCTTCTCTCTGTCGTCACGGGCGCTCAGCGCGGACCCGCGACGCTTCCGGATCGTCTCGAGACGTACATCACCAGTTCCGTGAAGCTCACGTCCGCGCAGCGCGGGCAGCTGCTCGCGGGACAGCCGGTGACGCAGCTGCTCGACGCCGACCCGTCGCGCGAGGTCGCGATCTTCGGCGCCGTCTGGATCGCCGCGCCCGCCACACGGTACATCGCCGCGCTGAGGGATATCGAGCAGTTCGAGAAGGGCGAGAACTTCCTGGCGACCAAGCGCATCAGCGGCCCGCCGCGCCTCGAGGACTTCGACGCGCTGCGGCTGCCGGCCGATGACATCGAGGATCTGAAAACCTGCAAGGTGGGAGACTGCGAGCTGAAGCTGAGCGAAACCGCCCTGACGCGCATCAAGAACGAGGTTAACTGGTCGGCGCCGACGGCCGGCGCGGATGTCGAGCGGGCCGTCAAGAAGATGGCGTTCGACTACGTCAACGGCTACCTCGAAGGCGGAAACGCACGGCTCGCGGAGTACCGCGACACGAAGCGCCCGACGTTTGTCGGAGCCGAGTTCGCGGACATGGTCGGGCGCATGCCGGAGCTGACCGAGTACCTGCCTGACCTCAAGAAGTATCTGCTCGAATATCCCAGGGCGACGCTGCCACGGTCGGAGTCGTTCCTCTACTGGCAGAACGCCAAGTTCGGCCTGAAGCCCACCATCCGTATCAACCACGTGACGATCGCCGAGGAGCCGACACACGTCGTCGCGGTGTCGAAGATGCTGTATGCGAGCCACTATTTCTGGACGGCCATCGAACTGCGCGTGCTGGTACCCGATCCTGCGCGAGGCAACGGTGTCTGGTTCGTGACGGTCAACCGGAGCCGATCGGACGGCCTCAGCGGCTTCGTCGGATCGATCATCCGCGGAAAGGTGCGGAGCGAGGCAGAGAAGGGCATGGACGCCGCGCTCAAGATCACGAAGCACGAAAATGGAACAACGATGACCCGTGCCGGACGCCCTCTGTTCTTCGCCCTCCTGCTGATCGCTGGTTACCTGACCTATCTCGTCCTTGGCCCGTTTCTCGTGGCGCTCACATGGGCCGCCATTCTTGCCGTCCTTTTTCAGGACTTTCAGGCGCAGCCTCTCCTTGAAAATCGGCCCGAACCGCGCGGCCATCGCGACGACGCTGCTGACCGCGTTCCTGATCGTCGGCCCGGTCGCGACGCTGGTGACCGCGCTCGCGCGTGAAGCGCCGACGGTCACCGTCGTACGTGCAGCAGACGACGAGCAGCGCGCCCCGCTGGATCGACGACGGATGGACTGCAATCAAGGAGCGCAGTCCGGTCGTGCTGCCGGACGACCCGACCGAGCTTCTCGCCGAAGGCGCGCGCCGGACGATGTCGTTCCTCGCCCCGCAGGCGGGCGCCATCATCACCGACGCCTTCGCGACGCTGGGGTCGCTCCTCGCGATGCTCTTCGCGCTCTTCTTCATGCTGCGCGACGGCGGCGTCCATGACCGCGCAATTGCGCGACCTGCTGCCGCTGCACGAACGGGATCGCGACCAACTGCTGAGCGACACCCGCGATCTGGTGATCGCCAGCGTCGGCGCGGGCCTGGCCGTGGCGGCGGCCCAGGGCACGGTCGGAGGCGTGGCGTTCTGGCTGCTGGGGCTGGGCGCCCCGGTGTTCTGGGGCGTGGTGCTGGCGTTCTGCTCGCTGATTCCCGTCGTCGGCGCCGCGCTCGTGTGGGCGCCGGCCGGCCTGTGGCTGCTGCTGTCCGGCGAGACCGGGCGGGGCGTCGGCATGCTGGTCGTCGGCGTGCTGGGCATCAGCATGGTGGACAACGTGCTGCGGCCGCTCCTCTTGAGCGGCCGGACGCAGGTCAACGGCCTCGTGATCTTCTTCGGCCTGCTCGGCGGGGCGGCCGCCTTCGGGTTCATCGGCCTCGTGATCGGACCGATCATCCTCGTCACCACGGGCCGCCTGCTCGGGCTGCTCCTGCGCCCGGTCTCTCGATCACACTCGCTGATTCGCCGACAGGGCCTACACCGTGACCGGGCGACCGCGCACGCTGCTCCTCGGTCTCATCGGCGCCGGCATCGACGCGTCGCGCTCTCCCGCGATGCACGAAGAGGAAGCGGCAGCCCACGGGCTGCGCTGCATCTACCAGCGCATCGATCTCGACCGCCTCGGCCTGACCGCGGAGGCCCTGCCCGGACCTGCTCACGGCAGCCGAGCGAATGGGGTTCGCGGGCGTGAACGTCACGCACCCGTGCAAGCAGGCGGTCATGCCTCTCCTGACCGATCTCTCGGACGAGGCTCGCGCGATCGGTTCGGTGAACACGGTCGTCTTCGCCGGCGGCCGCCGGGCAGGGCACAACACGGACTGGTCGGGGTTCAGGCAGAGTGTTCGTGATCGCCTGCCGGGCGCCGGTTTCGGTCGCGTCGTGCAGCTTGGCGCCGGCGGGGCAGGCGCGGCCACCGCGTACGCGATGCTCGATCTGGGCGTGCGCGAGCTGGTCGTCGTGGACACCATTCACGAACGTGCCGGCTCGCTCGTGAATCGATTGGCCGCGGCGTTTCCCGGACGCGTGCGCGCGGAACGTGACGTGAGCGCGGCGCTGCCGGGCGCCGAGGGACTTATCCACGCGACGCCAACCGGGATGCCGGCACTATCCGGGTCTTCCGCTTCCAGTCTCGCTTCTTCGTCGGGACCTCTGGGTCGCGGACGTCGTGTATTTCCCGCTCGAGACCGAACTGCTGCGCGCAGCGAGACAACTCGGATGCCGGACGCTCGACGGTGGGGGGATGGCCGTGTCTCAGGCCGCGGAGGCGTTTCGATTGTTCACCGGGCTGCAGGCCGACGCCGCGAGGATGCGGGGCGTCTTCGAATCATTCGACGCGTCGTCTCCAGGACGGAATCGTTGAGCGCCCGCGTCAGAATCCTCGCCCTCATCTCGCTGGCCGTCGCGATCAATTATCTGGATCGCGCCGTGCTGGGGATCGCGGCGCCGTCGATCCAGCAGCAGTTCGCGTTGAGCCCGGCCGTGATGGGCGTCGTGTTCTCGGCCTTCTCGTGGACGTACTTCATCGGCCAGGTGCCGTCCGGCGTCCTGCTCGATCGATTCGGCACGCGGGCGATCTACTCGCTCTCCCTGCTGGCCTGGTCGCTCGCGACGCTCCTGCACGCCGCCGCCACGGGGTTTGCGTCGCTCCTGGGGCTGCGCCTCGCGCTCGGCCTCGCCGAAGCGCCCTGTTTTCCCGCCAACAGCAACGTCGTCGCGAAATGGTTTCCACGCAGCGAGCGGGGACGCGCGATCGGCGTCTACACGGCTGCCGAGTACGTGGGCCTGAGTTTCATGAGCCCGGTGCTGTTCTGGATCCTGAACGCCTTCGGCTGGCGCGCGCTGTTTGGCGCCGCCGGGGGCATCGGAGTGGCCGTCGCGTTCGTCTTCGCCAGGCAGTATCGCGATCCCGCCGATCATCCATCCGTGAGCCAATCCGAACTGGCATATGTGGCCGCCGGCGGGGGAGATGTGGGCAGAACGGCGCCGGTCCGATTCGAGCTGGGCCATGTTCGCGCGCTGTTCCGTCATCGCCAGATGTGGGGGCTCTGCATCGGGCAATACGCGGTCTACTCGACGTTCGTGTTCTTCCTCACGTGGTTCCCGACGTACCTGGCCACCGAGCGGCACATGGACTGGATCCGCGTCGGCATCTTCACGGCGCTGCCGTACATCGCGGGGTTCTTCGGCATCCTGTTCGCAGGATGGTGGTCGGACCGCATGCTGGCGAGCGGCCAAACGCTGAACGTGGCGCGCAAGCTGCCGGTGATCGCCGGCCTGGTGGGAGCGTCCACCATCGCCGCCGCGAACTACGTCGAGAGCGACTGGGTTGGTGATCGCGCATCCTGTCTGTCGCGTTTTTCGCCCAGGCGATGTCCTCGTCCGGCTGGACCGTCATTTCGGAGGTGGCGCCGCGGTCGCAGCTCGGCCTCGTGTCCGGGCTCTTCAGCGCATCGGCCAACCTGTCGGGCATCGTCACGCCGCTCGTGATCGGAGCGATCCTGCAGGCGACGGGCTCGTTCTACGGCGCGCTGGCGTTCGTGGGCGGAGTCGCGCTGGTCGGGGCCTTGTCCTGGATCTTTCTGATCGGCGATATCCGGCCGATGAGATGCAGGCCTGAAGGCCTGCACTACTACTGGATCCGACGCTACTGCATGCCGCCGCGCACCGACGTGATCCGCTGCGTGTTGAAACCGAGCCAGTGCATGCGTCCGACGTAACGGGCGTGTTCGACCTTGAGGCACCGGTCCATGACGACGGACAGACCGCCGGCTTCGGCAATCCGCCCGCCTTCCTCGTTGATCACGGTGAACTGACACCAGAGGCTCCTGGCGCCGATATCCGACCGCCTCCCGGGCGATGCCGGGCAGCGCGTCCGGCGCACGGAACACGTTGACGATGTCGACAGGGACCGGTACGTCCGCGAGGCTCTTGAAGCTCTTCTCGCCGAAGATCTCCGTCTCGCGGGGGTTGACGGGGATGACGCGGTACCCGTGCCGCGTGAGATAGAAGCCGACGAAGTAGCTGGCGCGCAGCTCGTTTCTCGACAGCCCGACGATCGCGATGGTCCGGGCGGTGTGGATCACGCGCTGAATCGTCAGCGGATCCTGGTAGCGGATCAGATCGAACGAGGGCGTCATCGCGACACCGCCGTGGTCGTCCGGCGACGCGCCGACGCGAGCGAAGCCCTGCTCGAGGTCCCAGATGAGATCGTCCACGTCCTCGATGCCGACCGACAGCCGGATCGTTCCGGGGCCGACGCCGGCCGCGCGAAGCTCATCGTCGCTGAGCTGCCGGTGCGTGGTGCTGGCCGGGTGGATGACGAGGCTCTTGGAGTCGCCGACGTTCGCGAGGTGCGACCACAGCGTCACGCCCCGAATGAAGTCCTGCCCCGCGTCGCGGCCGCCCTGGATGTCGAACGAGAACACGGCGCCTGCGCCCCTCGGCAGATACTTGTCGACGAGCGGCCTGTAGCGGCTCGTGTCCAGCCCGGCGTAGGTCACCTTCGAGACGAGCGCGTGCGAGCCGAGATACCGCGCGACGGCGGCCGCGTTCTCGACGTGGCGCGCCATGCGCAGCGACAGCGTCTCGAGCCCCTGCAGGAAGAGGAACGCATTGAACGGGCTCAGGCAGGCGCCGAGGTCGCGAAGCGTCTCGGCCCGCAGCTTCATCAGGTAGCCGTAGGTGCCGAACGTTTCGTGGAACTGGAGGCCGTGATACGCGGGCGACGGATCGGCGACGACCGGGAAGCGGCCGTTGGACCAGTTGAACTGCCCCGAGTCGACCACCACGCCCCCGATGCTCGTGCCGTGGCCGCCGATGAACTTCGTCGCCGAATGCACGACGATGTCCGCTCCCCATTCGATGGGGCGGCAGAGAAACGGCGTCGCGAACGTGTTGTCGACGATCAGCGGGAACTGGTGGTCGTGCGCGATGGACGCGATCGCCTCGATGTCGAGCACGTTGCCGCCGGGATTCCCGATCGTCTCGCCGAAAAATGCCTTCGTGTTGTCGCGGATCGGCGGCTTTGCCACGCAGCTGGATCGTCGGGATCGACCCACGTCAGCGTCGACCGACATCTTGCGGAGCAGGTGCTTGAGCTGGTTGACCGTTCCGCCGTAGAGAGCCGCCGACGACACGACGTGATCGCCGGGCACGAGCATCGTGAAGAGCGCCGCCGCCTGGGCCGCGATGCCGCTCGCGAACGCGACGGCGCCGCATCCGCCCTCGAGGTTGGCCATCCGTTCCTCGAACACGGCCACCGTCGGATTCATGATGCGCGAGTAGGTGTTCCCGTACTCCTGCAGGTTGAAGTACGCCGCCGCCGATTCCGGGATCCTCGAACACGTAGCTCGTCGTCTGGTAGATCGGCACCGCGCGGGCGCCGGTGTTCGGGTCCGGCCGCTGGCCGGCGTGCACCTGACGGGTATCGAATCCGAAATCGCGCGACTGTTCCATAAGGTTCTCCTGAGCGACGTAGCGTCCGGCTTCAGCCGGACGACGTCCGCCTGAAGGCGGACGCTACTGAAGAAACCCCTGAATCATAGGAGTCTGGCGAGCCTCCTCCAAAAGAAAACAGTCGTGGCCGTACGGCGCGTCGATGATGTGCATTTCGACGTCATGGCCGGTCGTCCGGAGCGCGGCCGCCAGTTCCTCCGATCCCTCCGGCGGGTACAGCCAGTCCGAGCTGAACGCGATCAGCAGCGTGCGCGCCCTGACGTCGCGCACCGCGCGCGCGAGCTGGCCGCCGCCGTGCTGCCGCGCGAGGTCGAAGTAGGACAGAGCCCGCGACGTGTAGAGATAGGTGTTCGCGTCGAAACGCTTGACGAAGCTCTCGGCCTGGTGGCGCAGGTAGCTCTCGACCTCGAACTCGGGCTCCGTGAGCACGTAGCGGATGTCGTCCGAGAACTGCAGGCGCCGGCCGAATTTCTGCCTGAGCGACGGCGCCGACAGGTACGTGATGTGTCCGAGCATGCGCGCGATGCCCATGCCGGCCGTCGGGGCGCGCCCGTCCCGTAGTAGTGCCCGCCCTGCCAGTCGGGATCCGCGGTGATGGCGTTGCGCGCGATCGCATTCCACGCGACGCCCTGCGGCTGGAGCGCGTGCGTGCTCGCGATCGGGATGATCGCGTCCACGTCGTCGCGGTACGTCACCGCCCACTCGAGCGCCTGCATGCCGCCGAGCGACCCGCCGGCCACGGCGGCGAGGCGCCTGATCCCGATCTCGATCCAGGAACGCCCGCTCCGCGCGCACCATGTCCGCGACGGTGATCACCGGGAAGTCGGATCCGTAGGGCCGGCCCGTTGCCGGGTTCGATCGACATCGGCCCCGTCGTGCCCCGGCAGCCGCCCAGCAGGTTCGTGCTGACGACGAAGAAGCGGGTCGGTGTCGAATGCCTTGCCCGGGCCGATCATGCCGTCCCACCAGCCCAGGCCCTGGCGGGCGGCGCCGGCGTCGCGCTCGTCCGCGCGGAAGCCGTCCCGCGTGCTGATTTCGGCCGGCTTCGCCGCGAAGCCCGCGGCGTGCGCGTCGCCGCTCAGCGCGTGGCAGACGAGGATGACGTTGTCGCCGGCGGGCGACAATTTTCCGTAAGTCTCGTACGCGATACGGACGGGATGCAGTTCCTTTCCGCAGTCGAGCTTCAACGGCGCGGAGAGCTCGAGGAACTGCGTGTCCACCGTGCCGACCGAACCGGCGGCGGCCTTCGACGGTGTCGTCGTCATGCGGGGGATCATACTGTGTGAGGTTCAGGGTTCAAGGTTCACGGTTCAGGGTTAATCCCGAGGGCGGCGCCGGCGGCGCCGATGTATGATTCCGGACTCGCGCAAAGGACCGGTGTCAACCGCGATCGAGGGGGCATCACGATGGCTACTACGAACGTCAACAACGGAGTGAACGTCGACGCGCTGCTTGCAGCGAGGGAAGCGCTGAGAGGCGCCCCGCAGGCGGCCAAATTCAAGTGGCGGGCGTCCTGCAAGTGGAAGAACGGCACGCATACGAACTCGAAGGTCGAGGGCTTTCACGGGCTCGGCGCCGAGCAGAAGCACAAGACCGAGTTTTCGTTCGAAGCCGATCATCCTGAAATCTTCGCGTCCGAAGATCTGGGCGCGACACCCGTCGAGTACGTCCTGGTCGGCCTGGCGAGCTGCCTGACCGCCGGCGTCGCCGCGGTCGCGCAGAATCGCGGCATCCAGCTCCGATCCGTCGAGGCGAAGCTCGAAGGCTCGATGGACATCCAGGGCATCCTCGGCATCGACAGCGACGTGCGCAACGGGTACGACGACATCAAGGTGACCTTCAACATCGACGCGGACGCGTCCAAAAAGGACATCGAGGCGCTCGTCGCGCAGTCCCAGAAGCGCTCGGCGGTGTACGACATCGTCACCAACCCGACGAACGTCACCGTCGTAGTCGCCTGATCGAGTCCGCCATCGAACGCGTCACGGCGGTCGTCATCGGGGCCGGGCACGCCGGCCTGGCGGCGAGCCGCTGCCTCAGTGAGCGCTCGATCGATCACGTGGTGCTCGAGCGCGGGGAGGTGGCCAACTCCTGGCGCCGCGAACGCTGGGACTCCCTGCGTCTGCTGACGCCGAACTGGCAGAGCCGCCTCCCCGGCTATCGGTATGAAGGTCCGAACCCGGACGGCTTCATGACGATGGCCGAGGTCGTCGCGTTCGTGTCGGATTTCGCCGCCGTGTCGGCGGCGCCGGTGCGCACGCAGACGACGGTCACCGCCGTCACCCGTGTCGACGAGGGCTACCACGTCGCCACCGATCGCGGGGATTTCAGGTGCCGCTGCCTGGTGCTGGCGAGCGGCGCGTGCAATGTCGCGAGCGTGCCGGCTGTTCGCGAGGCCCTGCCGGCCTCCATCGAGTGCTTCACCGCGCTCGAGTACCGCAACCCCGATCAGCTTCCCGACGGCGGCGTGCTCGTCGTCGGCGCGTCGGCCACCGGCGTGCAGCTCGCCGACGAAGTCCGGCGCTCCGGCCGGCCCGTGATCGCTCTCGGTCGGCGAGCACGTGCGGCTGCCGCGAACCTATCGCGGCAAGGACGTGCTGTGGTGGATGGACGCGTCCGGCATCTGGAACCAGCGCTACGACGAGATCGACGATCTGACGCGCGCGCGCAAGCTGCCGTCGCCGCAGCTGGTCGGCACACCCGAGCGCGCAACGCTGAACCTCAACTCGTTGAGCGAGGCCGGCGTGCAGATCGTCGGCCGCCTGGCCGCCGTGCGCGACGGGCGCGCGTTGTTTTCGGGCGGGCTCCACAATCAGTTCGCGCTGGCCGATCTGAAAATGGACAGGCTGCTCGACGCGTTCGACGAGTGGGCACGCAGCCAGGGACGCGACGCGGATGTCGGTCCGATCGAGCGCTTCGAACCCACGCGCCCGCCGGCTTCATCTCGGCTCGACCTTCCGCTCGCGACGGGCGAGATCCGGTCGGTCATCTGGGCGACCGGCTTTCACCCGGACTACAGCTGGCTGCACGTTCCGGTGGTGGATCCCAAAGGCCACTTGCGTCACGACGGCGGGGTCGTGGATGCGCCGGGGCTGTACGCGATTGGCCTGCCCGTGCTCCGGCGCCGCAAGTCGACGTTCATCCACGGCGCCGAGGACGACGCGCGGGATCTGATCGAGCATCTCGCGGGGTATCTGGCAAGGTCGCACTCGTAGCGTCCGCCTTCAGGCGGACGTTCGTCCGGCCGGCTGAAGCCGGCCGCTACGGATGCATCAGTTGGAGCAGCGGGATCCGACGGCCTTGAGGGACGTCAGGTTGAGGTCGGCGTACGAGCCGTCGCGATAGAGCAGGCCGCGAGCTTCGACTTTCTGGCCGTTCAGCGTCCCGGTCTTCGCGGCGGCGTCGACGCTCACCAGGCCGAACGTCTGCCGTCCCAGGGCCTTGCCTTCGGCGCTCTTGAGGGCCGCGGGCGTCGGCACGTTGTCGCGCGTGACGGCGGGCTCGGTCGCGTTGGTCAGCTTCCACCCGCTGGCCGGCATCCGGCGTGAAGCAGCCGACCACCTGCACCAGCGCAAAGTTCGGCGCGCCGGTGTCGGCGCCCTTCTTCACGATCTGCAGGCTGTCGAGCGCTTCCGCATTCGCCGTCAGCTCGCTCCCGCCCGCCGGAAACCCGTTCTCGCGGAGCAGGAAGCGCGACGATGTCGAGCTTGGTGTCGGGCGGGAGCGAGTCGGTGTTGCCCGGCGGCATCGTGTCGCGCACCTTCACGAACAGGCGGTTCACGCTGCCGTTCTCCCAGTTGGCGAGGAACCCGGGGCCCTTGAGCGCCGGCGCGCGATCGGTGCCGGTGAGATCCGGCCCGTGGCAGCCCCGGCAGCGCGCCGCCGGCGGCCCGCCGCGATCCGCCTGCGCGGCCGTGAAGATGCCGTCCCAGACGCCGCGCTGCTGGATGCCGATTTCTTCGAGCGACGCCAACGTCTCCGGGGAGCTCGCTCTTGCCGGCGGGGAAGCCGTTCTGCTCGAGCACGATACGCCAGGATCTGCAGCTTCACGTCGTCGGTCAGCGTGCCGGCGACGCCGAGCGGCATCGTGTCGCGGATCTTCGTGAAGAGGCTGCCGAGGGTGTCCTTGTCCCAGTGCGCGAGGAACGCCTGGCCCTTGAGCGTCGGGCCGTTGCCCTGGCTGCCGGTCAGCGGCACGCCGTGGCACCGCGCGCAGACGCCGTCGTAGCCCGACTTGCCGCGCAGCGCCTGGTCGGCGGTGAACACGCCGTCGCGGACGTTCTTCGCCCCGGCCTGCGCGGTGAGCGTGGGGCTGAGCGTCGCGGCGCCAAGCAGCGCGCGCGGTGAAGACCGCCATGAGGGCGGCCCGGGGTCCACGAGTCGTCATTTCTTCGCCATCAGATCGCGGAGCAGCGCAGCCGTCTTCTCGTTGACGACCGGAGCGGTGGTGGGGCGGCCCTGCCGCCGCCCGCCGGTGCCCGCGCCGAGCGCGATGTCGAGGGCCGTGCGTCCCTGCTTGTCGCGCCGATCGAGCTTGGCGCCCTTGCCGGCCACGTACTCGATGACCGAGTTCTGCCCGCGCTGGGCGGCGTTGTGGAGGATCGTCTGGCCGTTCGCGTTGAACGCGTTGACGTCCACGCCGTGTTCGACCAGCAGCGTCACCGCCTCGAGCACCTTCGGCTCCGGCGCGTTGCCGCCGGCTGCAATCATGGCGGTCGTCGTGCGGTTGGCGAGCGCGAGCGTCGCGTCCGCGCCGCCGTCGAGCAGCGCACGCATGACCGGCACGTCGCTCGTCTTCGCAGCCCGCGCCAGGGCGGTGGCGCCTTCGGTGAGCGTCGCCGTCGCCGACGAGATTCTGGTGGCGGCCGATGATCGGCTTCTTGAGCTGGATGTTCGGGTTCGCGCCGTGCGCGAGGAGCGACTTGACCAAGCCGAGCGCGTCGAGCTTGTCGTGCAGCTTGGGCTCGGGCCGCGTCAGCATGTTGGCCGGCGCGCGCATGTCCACCGTCGCGTAGAGCGCGGTCATGCCGCGACAGGTCGACGACGTTGGGATCGGCGCCGCGTTCGAGCAGCAGGTTCGCGAGGTCGTAGTGGATGTTGATGACCGCGATCTGCAGCGCCGTCGTGCCTTCCTGCTTCGTCGTCGCGTTGAGATCGGCCTTCATGTCGGCCAGCGCCGACACCGACTCCATCGCGTTCTGGCGCGCGGCGTACATCAGCGCCGTCCAGCCGCCCTTCGGGAGCTGGAACACGGCCATGCCGTTGGTCTCGTAGCGATATTCCGGGAAGGACAGCTCCTTCGAGCGCGCGTTCATGTCGGCGCCGTGCGTCGACGAGCGCCTTGATCGCGGCGCCGTGGTTTTCGGCGGCGGCCCACATCAGCGCCGTCTGTCCCTGCCAGGTCTCGGCCGCGTTGACGTTGGCGCCGCGATCGAGCAGCGCGGTCACGACGTCGGCGTTGCCGGCGCGGGCCGCCGTCATCAGGATGGTTTCGCCGTCGGGCCCGACGGCGTTCGGCGTTCGCGCCCGCCTTGAGCAGCGCGCGCGCGATGACGGCGTTGCCGTTCGTCGCGGCGAGCGACAGCGGCGTGATGCCGTAGCGGTTGGCGGCGCTGACGTTCGCGCCGGCGCGAATCAGCAGTCTGCGCCGTCTCGGCGTCGTCCGCGCGGACCGCCCAGTGCAGCGCCGTCATGCCGTCCGCCTCGGCGGCGTTGACGGTGGTTTTGCTCAGGAGCGTGCGCACGCTGGCGCGGTCGCCCGCCTTCACGGCGTCGATGAGATTGGTGCCGGCGCCGGCGGCGCTCAGGCTGATGGCGGCGGCGAGACAGCTGCGATGACAGGGCCAAGGGCTGAAAGCTGAGCGCTGAAACGCCGAGCCTTCAGCCCCGAGCCTTCAGCCCTGAGCATGGCTAGATCGCGACCTTGCCGGTGCTGATGCCGAACTTGTCGATCTCGCAGTCGTACTTGTTGGCGATCGACAGCAGGAGGTTCGAGAACGGCGTCTCCTTCTTCTCCTGGATGTGCCGGTTGCCTTCGACGGTGCCGCAGAGGCCGCCGGCGAGCAGCGTCGGGATGTTGATGCGCGAGTGCTGGTCGCTCTCGCTCATGCCGCTGCCGTAGAGGATCATCGAGTGATCGAGCAGGTTGCCGTCGCCGTCGGGCGTCGCCTTCAGCTTGTGCGAGGAACTTCGCGAACAGGCTCATGTAGTACGTGTTGAGCTTCACGAGGCCCGCGATCTTGTCCGGGTTGTTGCCGTGGTGCGACATCGCGTGGTGCGGCTCGTTGACGCCGATGTTCGGGTACACGCGCTGGCTGGCGTCGCGCGACTTCATGAACGTGAACACGCGCGTCATGTTGGCTTCGAACGCCACGGCGGCCAGGTCGTACATCAGGCGCCGCATGCTCGTCGAACGTGTCGGGGATGCCGATCGGCGCGTCGGGCACCGTCTGGCTCGGTCGCCGCGTTCTTCTCGGCCTTCTGGATGCGCTGCTTCGATCTCGCGCACGTTGTCCAGGTAGTCGCTGAGCCGCGCCTGGTCCTTGCCGCCCAGCGTCTTCTGCAGGTCGTGCGCTTCCTCGCGCACCGAGTCGAGGATGCTCTTGTTGTCGCGCATCCGCGCGGCGCGCTGCTGCGCCGTGCCCGGCTGCCCGAACAGCCGCTCGAACGCGATGCGCGGGTTGATTTCCATCGGCAGCGGCGTCGTCTCGTTCTTCCACGAGATCGTGTTCATGTAGGCGCAGCTGTACGCCGTGTCGCAGCCGCCAATCCAGCCGGTGAAGTCCTCGGTCGCCAGCTCGAGCGAGGGCAGCGGGCTGTCCTGGCCGATCTTGTTCGCGATGACCTGGTCGATCGTGATGCCCGACTTCACGTTCTCGGCGATCGTCCGGTACGGGAATCTGGCCGGAGAGCCACGCCGACACCGTCGTCGCATGGCCGTCGAGCGGGTCGCAGAGCTCGGTGACCACCGTCATGTGATCGCGGAACTGCTCGGCGGGCTTCATGATGACGTTGAACTCGAAATTCTTGCCGACCGTCTTCGGCTCCCAGTAGCCCGGACGCTGGCCGAGCGGCGTGAAGATCGCGCCGAAGCGCGTGATCGGTTTCGGCGCCGCCGTCAGCGCCGGGACCATGGCCTCGAGCAGCGGGAGGCTCAGCGTGGCGCCCATGCCGCGCAGCATCATTCGGCGGGACAGCTTCATTTTCGAGATAAACATCAGCGGCTCCCTTTCGCAAATCGAACCGGCTCGTCCAGCGTAACGCGTTTCTGGAACGGCGTGCTGTTGATGATGCCCATGACGATCGACGAGAAGCGGTAGTTGCTCTGCGCGGTTTCGCGCACGATGGCGCGGACCGACGGCATGTCGTAGGGCTGCAGGCCCGCGGCCGAGCGCGTAAATCATCAGCTTTTCCGTGACCGTGCCGACAAACAGCTCCGGCTGGCGGAGCAGCGCCTGCCGCAGGGTCACGATGCCGTTGACCTTGGTGCCGTCGAGCAGCTGGCCCTGCGCGTCGATCGGCGAGCCCTGGTTGACGACGCTGTCGCCGTCGCGCGTGCGCCAGGCGCCGACCGCGTCGAAGTTCTCCATCGAGAGCCCGATGGGATCCATGATCTTGTGGCACGCCGCGCAGCCCGGGTTGCTTCCGGTGCTCTTCCATGCGCTCGCGCATCGTCAGGATCCGGCCGCCGCGGTTGGGGTCTTCGTTGAGCGGCGGCACGTTGTTCGGCATCGGCGGCACTGGCGCGCTCAGCAGGTTGTCGAGTACCCACTTGCCGCGGACGACCGGCGAGGTGCGGTCGGTGTGCGACGTCACCATCAGCACGGCGCCCTTCCCGAGCAGCCCGCTGGCGCTTCTCGTCGGGGAGCATCACGCGCCGGAAGTGGCTGCCGTAGACGTTCGGAATGCCGTAGTGCTGCGCGAGCCGCTCGTTCAGGAACGTGTAGTCGGCCGTCATCAGGTCGAGGACGTTGCGATCTTCGCGGACGATGCTCGTGAAGAAGAGCGAGGCCTCGCGCTCGAAGGCCTGGCGGAGGTTGTCGTCGAAGTCGGGAAACTCCTCCGAGTTCGGCTGCATGTTCTTCAGGTTGCGGAGATACAGCCACTGGCCGGCGAAGTTGGTGGTCAGCGCGTCGGCCTTCGGATCGGCCAGCATGCGCCGGACCTGCTGCCTCGAGGACCGCCGGCGTATGCAGCTTGTTCTGCGCCGCCAGATCGAGCAGCTGCGTGTCGGGCATGCTGCTCCAGAGAAAGAACGACAGGCGCGACGCGAGCTCGCGATCGCCGAGGCGATAGACGGCCGCTGGCGCGAGGCCCGCCGGATCCTGCTCGATGTGGAAGCAGAACTTCGGGCTCGCCAGCATGCGCTGGACGGCCTTCTGGATGCCGCGTCTCGAAGGTGCCGGATCTTCGCGGCCCGCGTCGTAGAAGCCGAAGAGGCGCTGGAGGTCGACGTCGGTCGCGTCGCCGCGGTACGCGAGGCGCGCGAGCCGCGCGATGATTTGTTTCGCACAGGGATCTTCCTGGGCGCGCGTCGCCGGATGGCAGCTGAAGATCCGGCGGCGGCTCGGCGTGTCGCCGGGACCGGTCGCGTTGTACGGGCCCGTGACGGTAAACGTTTCGAAGTGCGGATGGCCCGACGTGTCGCGCGTGTCGGTGGAGCTGCGGATGAACGGCTGCAGCCGCGTCGGGTTGGTCGCTTCGCTGCGCGCGACGAACGCGGCGCCGATGACGTGCGGGCCGGCCGTGAGCTTCAGGCGGATACGCCCGCGCTCGTCGATGGCGTCGCCGGCCTTCGTCATGTTCACGAGGTTGGCCTTGAAGTCGGCCTCGCCGCCCATGCGGAAGGTGTGCACGCGCGCCCCGTCCACCGTGTACTCGACCTCGTGCTCGTACTCGAGGCCGCGCGTCACGCCCAGGTTGGTCCGGAACATCTTCACGGCCAGCTGATACTCGGCGTCGAGCGGCAGCGTGACCTTCGCGAGGATGCCGCCGACGGTGCCGATCGGCTGGCCTTCGAGGTGCGTGTCCTGCGACGCGTCCTGGCGGATGCGGAACGTCTCGGCCGCCGATGCCGCTGTCGGGATCGCCGATCGGCCAGCGCGCTGACCTTGTTCGCGGCTTCCATGAAGCGCTCGAGCAGGACCGGCGACACACCGAGCACGTCGCCGACGTTGTCGAAGCCGTACGCGGAGTCGTCGGGCGGCAGCAGCGTCGACGGATCGACGTCGAGCGCGAGCAGGTCCCGGACCGCGTTGGCGTATTCGGCGCGATTCAGGCGGTGCAGCACCGGCCGCCCGGGATTCGGCTTGGCCGCGCCGGCGCGATCGAGGGACGTCGTCAGCCACGAGACGAGCGCGCCGCGCGTCGCGGGGTCGGGCTGCGGCGCGCCCTGCGGCGGCATCATCCCGACGCGTATCTTCTTTATGGCTTTTTCCCAGACGCCGGCGCTCGCGGCGACGTCCGAGTAATTCATGTTGTCGAGCGCGAGCCCGCCGCTCTTCGAGGCGTTCGCTGTGGCAGTTGACGCAGTACTTGTCGACGGTGGCATGCGGGTCGACGGCGGGAGGCGCTGGAGCCGCGGTTTGTTGGGCCGCAAGCCATGGCCCTGTGGTGAGCGTGAACGCCAGGACGGCCGCGGAGGTCAGCCGGGTTTCCACGCGGCGACGATAACATTTGTTAAGGTCGGTGTCCATTGCCGCTACACATGATCCCGGGTACCCCTTTTGGGTAGTAGCCGTTCATTGACACTTAACGAATCAATGAGATACGGTCCCTCGGGGCGCTTCGCGCCATTACGCCATCTTTTCGAGGCTATCCGATGCTCAGAACGCAACGCCGGCTCGTAGTCTTTCTCGCCACCGCAGTCGCGGCGGCCTTCGCCGCCGCGACCGGGATCGCCCAGAACATCACCACGGACTTCTCCGGCGAGTGGACCGTCGTCCGATCCCAGGACAACACGGAAAATCCCTGGGTCGGCGACTTTTTCGGCCTGCCCCTGAACGCTGACGGCCTGGCGCGGGCCGAAACCTGGGACGCCTCGCTCCTGTCGCTGCCGGAGTACCAGTGCCGTCCCCACGGCTGGGCTTATATCTACCGCGGCCCGACGCAACTGCGTATCAGCAAGGAAATCGATCCGTACTCGCGCGAGATCGTGGCCTACCAGCCGGAGTGGCACCAGTCCACGAACATGCCCGTGTTCCTCGACGGCCGCGAGCACCCGCCGGCTGAAGCGGTGCACTCGTGGGGCGGATTCTCGACGGCGCAGTGGGAAGGCGACATGCTGCGGATCGAAACGTCGCACCTCAAAGAGGATTATATCCGCCGCGACGGCGCGATGGCGACCGACGAGGCGAGCGTGACGACCTGGTGGATTCGCCGCGGCGACATCCTGACGTGGGTGAACATCATCCACGACCCGACGTACCTCGCCGAGCCGCTGATTCGCAGCTCGGAGTACCGGCTGACGGTCAACTCGCTCGTTCCGCCGCACCCGTGCACGTCCGTGTACGAGGGGCTCGAGAAGGGCAAGGTCCCGCACTTCCAGCCCGGCGAAAACCCGTACCTGAAAGACATCCGCGCTCGGTACGGCGTCGCCGACGGCCGGCCGACGGGCGGCGTGGAGACGATCTACCCCGAGTACGAGCAGACGCTCAAGGACAGCACGTGGACGGCCGGCGATCGCAGCGCGTCCATCGGCCGCTGAATCAGGTTGAGGTTGGAATGAGACTGACTCGCGCTCCGTTCGTGCTCGTGCTCGTTGTCGTGGCCGCGCTCTCTGCGCAGACCAGCCCGCGCGCCCAGCAGCCGGCCGTAAGCGCCGTAAGCAACGACGTGCGCATCCTGCCTGTGAAGGGCAACATCTGGCTGCTGTCGGCGGGAGGCAGCAACATCGTGGCGTCCATCGGGAAGGACGGCATCATGCTCGTGGACACGGGCGGCGCCGCCATGACCGACAAGCTGCTGGCGGCGATCCAGAACCTGTCGCGGCAGGTGACGGCGATGCGCATGCCCCAGAAGTCGTGCGTGGGCGTGGTGGAAGGCTGTTCGTGGTGGAACAGCTCGACGTTCCTCCCCACGACCTCGGGGCCGCCCGCGCCCAAGCCCATTGTCGGCATCGTCAACACGAGCTTCGACTCCGAGCACATGGGCGGCAACGCGGTCCTCGCGGCCGCGGGGCGCAGCCATATCGGCCTTGCGGCGCAGGACGCCTGGATCATGGCGCACGAGAAGGCGACGTCGCACCTCCCGAAAGGATCGGCGGTCCCGTCGGCGGCGATGCCGAGCGAGGCGTACGAGGGCGCGAGCTTCAAGCTGAACTTCTTCAACGGCGAAGGCGTGGTGCTGTGGCACATGCCGGCCGCGCACACCGACGGCGACACCATCGTCCAGTTCCGCGAATCCGAAGTGCTCGCGGTGGGCGACGTCATCAACATGAACGGCTATCCCGTGATCGACATCGACAAGGGCGGCACGATCCAGGGTGAGGTCAACGCGCTGAACTGGATCCTCGAAATGGCGGTCGTCGAGCACATGATGGAAGGCGGCACGATCATCGTGCCGGGACACGGGCGCCTGGTCGATTCGGCCGACGCCGCGTATTACCGCGACATGGTGACGATCATGCGCGATCGCGTGCGCGCGGCCGTGAAGAAGGGCATGACGCTTCCACAGATCAAGGCCGCGAAGCTCACCAGGGATTACGACGGCCGCTTCGGACGGAGCACGTCGTACACGCCGGACATGTTCATCGAGGCGATCTTCCGCAGCCTCGATGCCAAATCGTAACGAGGATCGCTGTGCGCCGATTCGCCATTGCCGTCTCGCTCGCTGTTGCGTCGCTCGGTCTTCAGCTGCTCGCGCAGGGACGCGGCCAGGCACCGCCGGCGCAGCCGCCGCCCGTCGCCCGCGCGGCCGCGCCCTACGACATCACGGGGTACTGGGTCTCGCTCATCACCGACGACTGGCGTTACCGTATGCTGACGCCGCCCAAGGGCAACGTCGACTACCTGCCGGTCACGGCTGAAGCGCGCCGCGTCGCGGGGACGTGGGATCCCGCGAAGGACGCCGCCGCCGGCGAGCAATGCAAGGCCTACGGCGCGGGCGGCATCATGCGCCTCCCGATCCGGCTCCACATCACGTGGGACGACGACCACACGCTCAAGATGGACATCGACGCCGGCACGCAGACGCGCCGGTTCTTCTTCGAGAGCACGCCGAATCTCGCGGCCGCGCATCCGCCGGCCGCCGAGCCGACGTGGCAGGGATATTCGGTCGCACGGTGGGATTTCCCGAACGCGGGCAGGGGAGGCCCGGCTCCGGCCGCCCGTGGCGGCGCCCCGCGTGTCGGTCAGCTGCGGGTTGTCACCAACCACCTGCGTCCCGGGTACGTCCGCAGGAACGGCGTGCCTTACGGCACGAACACGACGCTCACCGAGTACTTCGTGCACCTGGCCGACCGGGGCGGCCAGGAATATCTCGCCGTGACGACGATGCTCGACGATCCGACGTATTTTCAGCCCGCGTACATCAAGACGTACGAGTTCAAGAAGCAGCGGGACGCGACCGGGTGGAATCCGCGGGCCTGCGGGGCGAAATGATCGAGAAGAGGTTAGAGGTTGGGGGCTCGGGGCTTGGGCAGACTGGAGGAGATGGATGAAGCGCACAGTGTTGATGGGGCTCACGGCCGGCGCGTTCGTGACGGCGCTGGCCTACTCGGTCGCGCCCGCGTACGCGCACCATTCGTTCGCGGCAACGTATTTTGAAGACAAGACGGAGACGGTCGAGGGCGAGCTGGTGCAGTTTCTCTTCCGCAACCCGCATTCGTTCGTGCACGTCGAGGGCAAGGACGCGCAGGGGCAGGTGGTGCGGTACGCCGTGGAGTGGGGCGCCGGTCTTCAGCTGAACCGCCAGGGCGTGACGCGTGAGACGCTGAAACCCGGCGACCACGTCATCATCACGGGCAATCCGGGCCGCAACCCCGAGGACCATCGCCTGCGGATGCGCACCATCACCCGGCCGTCCGATGGCTGGAAGTGGGGCGGCACCTTCGACTAGACAGTGAATCTGATCATTTAGTCATTTGGTCACCTGGTCATCGTTTTGAAATGTTGAGATTTCAAAATTGATCAGCGATGACCAGATGACTAGATGACCAAATGACCAGATTCATGGCCGCTCACTTGTGCGCGGCCATCGTCGTCACGACATTCCAGACGTATTGCACGAACGGGTACAGCGACGACTCGGCCAGGCGCTCGACGTCGCCGTGCGCCGGGTAGTCGGTCGCATCCGCTTCCGTTGACGCCGGGCCAATGCCGTACGACTGGATGCCTTTCGCGCGCAGCTGCGCCTGGTCGCTCGCCCCGGTCGACATCGACGGCAGCACCATCGCGCCCGGATAGACGCTCTTCGCGGCCTGCTCCATCGCGCGATACATATCGGTGTCGATTCTCGACGCCGGCGACGGCGGACGGATCCGCGGCACGGGTACCACCTTCACGGCCGGATCGGCGATCACTTTCGTCATCTCCGCAAAGAACTTATCGATGTCCTCATCCGGCAGCGCGCGGACATCGATCGTCGCTTCGGCTTCCGACGGGATGACGTTCGGCCCGACACCGGCCTTCAGCATCGTCGGGACGACAGACGTGCGCAGCATCGAGTACTCGCCCGGCGAATGCTGCCGCAGGTACCGCTGCGCGTCGGCGGCGCTCGCTGGGTCCGAGAGCGCCTTATACCGCGCGGCCTGTTCCGGCGAACCGGCGGCCGCCAGCTTTTCGAAGTACGCGCGCGTCGTGTCGTTCAGCCGCATCGGCGTTTCCCATCGACCCACCTTCTCGACCGCAGCGGCGAGGTGAATCAGCGCGTTGTCGAGGCGCGGCGCGGAGCCGTGGCCGGCCGTGCCCGTGGCGACGAGGCGCACGCGTGCCGGCAGCTTTTCCGCCGTGCCGATGTTGACCCGCGTCACGCTCGCCGCCCTCGATGGTGGCGCCGCCGCCTTCGGTCATCGCGAACTCGGCGTCGATCTCCGGGAAGTGCTCGCGCACCATGAAGTTGATGCCGACGCCGGTGGTGTCGGCCTCTTCAGCGGACTCGGCGAGGAAGATGACGTCCCGGTCGAGCGGCACGTTCAGCCGCTTCAGCATCAGCATCGTGATGAGATTCGCCGCCAGCACCGGCTTGTCGTCCTTGCTGCCGCGTCCCCAGATGTAGCCGTCCTTCATGACGGCGCCGAACGGATCGACGGGCCATTTCTCGCGCTGCACGCCGACGACGTCGGTGTGCGCGAGGATCAGCAGCGGCCGCTTGCTGCCGTTGCCCTTGAGCCGCGCGACCAGGTTCGCGCGTTTGGGATCGAGCGCGAAGATCCTGGTCGGGATGCCTTCGCCCTCGAGCACCTTCTTCAGGTAATCGACCGCCAGCGTCTCGCGGCCGGCGGTGGTGTCGATCTTCACCAGGTCGCGGTATCGCTCCAGGATCTCGGGACGCAGCCGATCCCAGTCGACTGCGCTCGCGCCGGGAGATTGGGCGTGGAGTGAGGCGAGGGCCGCAACAGCAAGGATCGGGGCGAGCAGGTGCTTCATGCCCCGACAATGTAGCAGAGGTGGGTTCCCGCCGGACGCGCTATGAAAAGGCCTTCTTCAGCCACTGCAGGTGAAGCCGTCCGAAGAATCCGCGGTTCTTCGTCGGGTTTGGCGCCGGCGCGCTGCTCACGGCCACTGCCTTCGGCTTCTTTGCCCGCACCCTGGCTTTGACCGGCAGCTTTCGCGGGGGGGCTTCAAGTTCGATGTCGCTCGCAGCAGGAACCAGGCGCGCGGCCTCCGGTTCGGCCGGCGCCGGCGTTGCGATTCGGTCGCGCGTGGCCGCGCCGGCCACAAACAGCAGCACCGCCCCGGCGATCGACGCCGCGATTGCCATCGCTTTGTACGCACGAGGCCGCTTTGCGACCTGCGCGTCGGCCGAGCGCTGCCGTTCGTAGAGCTGAGAGTCCGCTTCGCGAAGGGCACGCCGGAGATTGGTGACGGTGGCGCCGTTCGGCCTCCGCCGGTCGGCGGTGCGGCGGGCATTTCGGTTCTCACCCGCCTCGATACGGGCGAGCATCCCCTGGGCGACCTGGGGGCCGTCGACCGTCTGGAATCGCGACAGGATGATGGAAAAGTCTTCCAGGGAGTCGAACGGCGGCGCATCCACCTCGCCCAGAGCGCGGGCGATCGCGTAGCGAAGGCCGCCCGGGACGCCAGGGCTGCCGGCGGGCAGCAGGGTGCGGAGAAGCAACGCGACGTCGGAGATACTCGGCGGCGCCGCATGGCGCCCCACGATGCTGCCGTCGGCTTCGACGAAGATCGTATCGGGGAGCGGCCGACCGGACGGCGCCTCGGAACCCGCGGCCCGCGTCAGATCGCATGCGAGCGCGGCCCGCGCGATGGCCACGGCTTCGCTGGCCGTGAGCGCGATGCCGCAGCCGAGAACCTCTGCTATCGAAGTACGTGCGGACGCCATGTCGACCTCCCGATCAGGACCGCCGCGTCCCGATCGCGCACCGAGGCTCGCAACCGGTGCAATCGTCATTCCGTACCGCCGGTACGGCCGCCAGCGCGGTAGAGCGAACGGCCGGGCTTGGCGAATCAGATTGTGGGGGTTCCAGGAAGCCGCTGACGGTCGAGGCGTTTCGCTTCGTCCTCGTACCCGCAGACGAGGTCGTACAGCGCCTCGTCGAAGAACTGCCCGACCTGCGTGTTCAAATCCTGCAGGCTGTTCAGGTGCATGGGCAGCACGTAGTCGCTGTCGACGCGCGGGAACGCGGCATCGACCAGGCCGTTGTCGAGGATGTAGCGGGCCATGTGCTGCTTGAGCACGATGACGGCGTAGACGATTTCGCTCAGCGGGATGCCCTCATCGAACCGACGGCGTCCCCAGTCGCCGAACTCGGCCTGCACGCTCAGCGACTTCGGAGCCCCGATCCAGTTGCCGAGATGATGAAAGATCTGAAAAATGCGCTGCTCGAGATCCTGTTGGCGGACGGCGCGGAACCCGCGCGTTCGATCGTTGGTGACAAGGTCCCGGGACACATCGGCCGTGAGACGATCCGCGTGGATCTCGATCAGCTCGATGAGTTTGGCGGCGATCATCTGATGAACTCCTCGGACGCCCTTCCGCGATGATAGCAGAACCTCGAGAACGGATGCCTCCGGAGCCGGGCGCGTAACAGAGCGCCGGAGCGCCGGCGAAATCAGCGATAATCGGCGGCTGAGGAGGGTCTGTGCGTACACCGCTCAAGCTCATGATGGTCCCCGGCATTGCGCTCCTGGCGGCCGCCGCCATGCACGCCCAGATCACCAACCCGATTCCGAATCCTGTTATCAAGCGCGGGCTGAGCGTGGAGATCAGGGACGTCGTCCGCCTGCCGGAAACACGCAGGCTGCGGCCGGCCGACCAGGACGTCACGCCGGCGGGCTGGGCGCGCGTCAGTTTCGTACGCGACCTGCCGGACGGCCGCCGGTTCGCCAACGACTCGCGCGGCCTCCTGTACCTGCTCAACGGCAGCAATCCGCCGACCGTCTACGCGAACATCGGAGCGGCCTTCCCGTTTGCCAACTACAACCGGCTCGAAAGCGGCTTCATCGGGTTTGCTTTCCACCCGGAGTTCGCGTCGAACGGGCTCTTCTACACCGTGACGTCGGAAGTGGCCAAGGGCAACCCTGCGACGCCGAACTTCATCCCGCCGGGGTTCACCCAGGCGGACGTCAACTTCCACAACGTGATCACCGAGTGGCACGCGACGAACCCCGCGGCGACCACGTTCGAAGGCACCCGGCGCGAAATCATCCGCATCGGCCAGATCGTCAGCACGCTGACGCACCCGTTCGGCGACGTCGAGTTCAACCCCACCGCCAGGCCCGGTTCTCCCGATTACGGGCTGCTCTACACGAGCGGCAGCGACATGGGGTTCAGCAATGGCGGCCCGCCGCACAACAACAACCCCTCGCAGACGCAGCGCCTCGACACGCTCGTCAGCGCCGTCCTTCGCATCGACCCGCGGAGCCCGTCGGTGTCCGGCGGCACGAGGGGATTCGGCGACTACACGGTGCCGGCGATCAATAAATTCGCGGCCGACGGCGACCCGAAGACCTTCGGCGAAATCTACGCGTACGGGTTCCGCAACACGCATCGGCTCTCCTGGGATCTCACCGACGGCACGATGTTTGGTTCCGACATCGGCATGAACAACGTCGAGGAGATCAACATCATCCACGAGGGCGGGAACTACGGCTGGATGAAGCGCGAGGGGATCTGGGAAAACGGCATCTTCCGCCCGGGCGGCGCGCTCGATCAGCTCTTTGCGCTGCCGCCGGAGGTCCTGAGCGGGAAAGTGAAGGACGAATTCATCTACCCCGTCGCCATGTACGATCACAACGACGGCCAGGCCGTGGCCGGCGGCTTCGCGTATAACGGGCGCATCGCCGCGCTCCGCGGCAAGTTCGTCTTCGGCGACGTCGTCCGGGGGCGGGTGTTCGTGGCCGACACGGCCGCGATGAAAAAGGCCGACGATGGGATTCCGCAGACTGTGGCGCCGGTGGAAGAAGTGCAGCTCTACACCCGGGACAGCAGCGGCCGCCGGACGTATGTCACCTTCCACGAGCTCGTCGAGGCGGCGAACGGCGCGACGGCCACTCGCGCCGACCTGCACATCGGCCGCAGCCGCGACGGCGAGCTGTTCCTGACGTCCCGCCAGGACGGATGGATCAGGATGCTCGTGCCCGACCAGTCGGCGGCCGGCAGCCGGCAATCCGCGGACAACAGTCGGTCAGGCGCCAAATGAAAACGACCCTGGTTCTTGCACTTGTCGGCGCGCTGGCCGGCGTGATCGTCGCGTCGTTGGCCGTGCCGCCTGCGCTCGCGTGGTACACCGCGCCGGGAGGGCTGTCGGGCGGTGCGTCGATTCCGGCCGTCGTCCAGATCCCCGAGGTGATCCGCTACGCGACCACGCGGTTGATCGTCGGCCAGCTGATTGGAGCCGTGATCGGCGCTGCCGTCGGCGTCATTGTCGGCATCATGACGGTGCGCCGCCCGCGTGCGCAGGCCGAACGGCCCGTCTAACGGGGAACGGTCCTGGCGAACAGTTCAACCGTGGACAGGTTCGCCGATCCGGCCACGCCGTGGCCCCCGCCGGGAGCGAGCGTCACGAGGCCCACCTCGTCAACCTTGCTCAAGTCGGGATTCTTCACTTCCGAAGTGACGACCACCTTCACCGGATCCAGCTTGTACCACCGCATGCCGGCGAACGCGACTTCGACCTGCAGGAACTCGCCGTCGGTCGAGATGCCGCGGTTGCCGGCAATGTAGGTGCCGTCGGCCAGTTTCACGACCGGATACAGCGTGTGAATGCTCGACGTGCGCACCAGCCAGCGCAGACGTGCAAGGCCCGTCAGGTCGACGTAGTTGCGCTTGTCGCGCAGCGTCACGGCGACCGGTGACGTGGCCAGGCCGGTCCACAAATCGATGCGGCCCTCGTGTTCGGCCGCGCGGATCATGGACGCGGTCGTCCCGTACAGCTTCGCCTCGATCGCGTCGGTCTTGACCACGGCCGGCGTGAACCGCATGTTCTCGTCGGTCGGTGCGCCCTCGTGCGGCGGCAGCCGCCAATCTTCCTTGAACACCAGCGGCGGTCTCGTCGCCGCAGCCTCGGCGCCGCGGCCGGACGGCGCCTGCGCGAAGGCGCCGGATGCCCAGACGAACAGGCCGGCTGCCGCGAACGCTGTCAGTGCCGCACCAGATCTCAAAGACCGCATGACGCCTCCTACCGCGCGGGGCCGGCCGCGGGAATGGGTGTAACAGTGATTCGGGCGCCCGACCGTTCGACCGCCGGCCGATCGGGTTCGAGCTTCAGGAACAGGAGCACTGTCCCGGCGAAGAGCGAACCGAGCCCGAGTACGAACGCCACGGTCGGCAACGAGTAGCCCGCGACGAACAGGAACCCCGCGATGATCGGCGCGAACACCGAACCGCCGCGGCCGACGCCGATCGTGAAGCCGGTGCCGGTCGCGCGAATGTGCGTGGGGAAGACCTGCGCGATGATCGCGTAAAGGCCGACGATCCCCGCGTTGATGCAGAAGCCGCACACGCCGCAGATGATCGAGAGGCGCTGCAGGTCCGCTGGCGTCCGGCCGAACGCCGTCACCGCGACCGTTGACGCCAGAAGCACGCCGATCGTCAGCGTCTTGACGCTGAACTTCTGCGTAAGCAGCCCGAGCACGGCGCCGCCGATGGCGCCCCCCACGTTCGTCCACACCAGCACGCCGGCAGCCGCCGACGCCGCGAAGCCGAGATCCACGACAATCTTCGGCACCCATTTCACGATGAAATAAAACGTGGTGATGTGGAGGAAGTACGCCGCGGTCACGATCACCGTGCCCGCGACCTGCTGCGCGGCGAAGATATCTGCGAACGATCGGTTGCGCGCGTCCGCGGGGATTTCGGGCAGCCTGTCGACCGACGGGTATCCGATCCGCGCCAATGCCCGATTGACACGCGCGAGCGCGCCGCCCGGTTGCTTGCGGACCAGCCAGTGGACCGACTCCGGAACGAAGAAGAACACCACCGGAATCAGGACCGCCGTGACGCCTGCGCCGAAATAGAAGATCGTCCGCCAGTCGTTGCCCTGAAGGAGCCGTGCCGCCACCATACCGCCGAACACCGCGCCGAGGGGGTAGCCGATCGACATGAGCGACACGCTCAGGTGCCGCCGCCGGGTGTTCGAGAACTCCATCGAGACGGCGTTAATGGCGGCCAGCATCCCGCCGATACCGAGCCCCGTCACGATGCGCCACGTCGAGAGGGCGGCCAGCCCGCTCGCCGTGGTGGCCATCACCATGCCCGTGGCCATGACGGCGAGGCAGCCGAGAATCGCCGGCCGCCGCCCGATTCGATCGGCAACACCGCCGAGCACCGCCGAGCCGACCGCCATGCCGATGAGCTCCATCGACAGCACGACGCCGAGCGCGCCTCGATCGATACCCCATTCCGCGGCGATGCCCGGCGAGGCGAAGCTGATCGAGAGCACGTCGAACCCGTCGAGGGCATTCAGCGCGACGGTGATCGCGACGACCATCACCTGCTGCGCGGTCATCGGCGAGTGGGCGAGTGTGTCCCGCGGGTCGGCGCTCATGGCAGGGTGACGCTACGGCAGCGGGGTGTTGACTGTCAAGAAACGGCTGGCATCGAGGCGCTGCCCAGAACGACTCGCACCCGGTGTGTGTGCCCGTCGTCGACCAGCGGGATGGCGTCGGCATTGCTGACGACGTCGTCGAGACACGCTGTCGAGACGCCGCGGCAGTGACGGTCCGGGTTCGTCACGGAAATCAAGTACGTCGTGCGGCCCACGTTCCACACGATCTCATAACCCGGCCATGACGAAGGGATGCAGGGATCGATGCTGAAGGTCTCGCCTCGCCGGCGCAGTCCCAGCATGCTTTCGAGGCCTGCCCGATACATCCAGGCCGCCGAGCCGGTGTACCAGCTCCAGCCGGCGCGTCCGGCGTGAGGCTCGCGCCCGTAGACATCGCCCGCCATCACGTACGGCTCGGCCTTGTACCGGTCCACCGCGACGGCCGTGCGGGTGTGGTTGATCGGGTTGAGCATGTGGAACAATTCCGCGACTTCGTCGCCGCTGCCGAGCCGGGCCAGCGCCATGATTACCCACACGGCGGCATGCGTGTACTGCCCGCCGTTTTCACGCACCCCGGGAGGGTACGCCTTGATGTAGCCCGGGTCCTGGGCGGACCGGTCGAACGGCGGATCGAGCAGCAGCAGGATTTGCGATCCCCGCGCGACGAGCGACGTGCGCACGCCGTCCATCGCGCGCTCGGCGAAACGCGCCGGCACGGCTCCGGAGAGGACGGCCCACGACTGCGCGATCGAATCGATGCGGCATTCGTCGTTCTGCGCTGAACCCAGAGACGTTCCGTCGTCGTAATACCCCCGCCGGTACCACTCGCCGTCCCATGTCAGTTCGAGCTGTGAGGCCAGGATGCGTGCCTGGTCGCGGTACCGCGCCGCGCGCGGGCACTCCCGCCGCGTGTCGCACAAGCCGGCAAACTCCACGAGCACGCCATGCAGGAAGAAGCCGAGCCAGGTGCTCTCGCCGCGTCCGGCCTGGCCGACGCGGTTCATGCCATCGTTCCAGTCGCCGCCGCCGAACAGCGGCAACCCGTGCGCGCCGTGCGTCGTGCCCCGTTCGATCGCCCGCACGCAGTGCTCGAAGAGGGTGCCGTCACCAGGTGAGACAGCGGGCGAATCATACGATTCGTGTTCCTGGGCCTTGAGCGGCGGCGCCTTCAGAAAGGGAACGCGTTCATCGAGGACGCCCGTATCGCCCGTTGCACGCACGTACTGGGTGACCACGTGCGGCAGCCAGAGCAGATCGTCGGAACAGCGGGTGCGAAGTCCGCGGCCGTTCGGTTCGTGCCACCAGTGCTGGACGTCGCCTTCCTCGAACTGCCGGGCCGCCGCGCGGAGCAGGTGCGCCCGCGCGAGTTCGGGCCGCGCGAACGACAGCGCCATCACGTCCTGCAGCTGATCGCGAAAGCCGAAGGCGCCGCCGGGCTGGTAGTACCCGCTGCGGGTCCAGAGCCGGCAGCTGATCGTCTGGTACAGCAGCCAGTGGTTCAGCAGCGCGTCGAACGAATCGTCCGGGGTTCGCACCTGCACGGCGCCGAGCGTCTGCTCCCAGGTCGCGTGCACCCGCGCGAGCGCCGCCTGCGCCGCGTCAATCTGACCGTGGCGTTCGATCAGCTGGCGCGCATGATCGCGAGTGGTGCCTTCTCCCAGCAGGGACAGGATCTGGCGATGTTCCCCTGGCCGCAGCACGCATCGGATTTGAAGCGCGGCGCAGGGGTCCAACCCCCCGCCGACCCGGCCGGACAGCGCCACCTGGCTCAACGCAGCGGGCGCGGAGATGTCGCCGTTCCGGCCGATGAAAGAGCGGCGATCGGCGGTCACCGAATATGGCGGGTCGGAGGCGTGCGAGAACGCGATGCGCCGGGCGTATTCCTGGTTGTACGCGTTTCGCGCCAGAATCGCTCCGCTCGGCTGATCGATTTCAGTGACCACGTGGAGGTGGTCGCCATCACGAGGCGGCCCGAGTGCCCACTCGTTATAGATGAAGACGCTGAGCCTGCGATCCGCGGGTCCGTCATTGGTCAGCGTGAGCAGGGAGAACCGGACGGGATCGTCGGTATCGACGAAAACGGCGAGCTCGTGCCCGATACCCCGGGTTGTTCGTGAGAAGTGCGTCACGCCGGCCGTGTGGCGAATGACGCAGTCGTCGGCCGCGGTGCGCGCCATGGGCCCTGGCGTTGGCGACCAGGACTCGCCGGTGTCGTCGTCGCGCACGAAGAGCGCTTCGCCGGTCGGATCGCCGATCGGGTCGTTCGCGAAGGGCGTCAACCGGTTCTCACGGCTGTTCCCGGCCCACGTGTGCGCCGCCCCCGACGAAGTGACGATGGTGCCGAACGCGGCGTTTGCGATGACGTTGCTCCATGGCATCGGCGTTTCTTCCGCGCCGTCGAGCGCAACTGTGTAGGTCCCTCCGCCGTCGGTGAAGCCTCCGACTCCGTTGTCGAACATGGTGAGCGGCACACGGGCGGTCCTGGATGGCGGCTGCTCTGGAGTTGATGCCGGTACGAGCAGGGGAGGCTGGGCCTGGAGCGCGTCGGGACGATCGAGTTGCGCCCGGAGGTCGCCTTCGTCTCCGCACAGCACCGCCCGCGCCACGGCCTCGAGCAGGACTCGCTCCGCGCGGCCCAGGCTGTCGGAGCGAAGGAGGTACGCGCCTCCCGGCCGATGTTGCCACGTGCTCCACGGCCCGTCCTCGAGGACCGCCGTCAGCTGGGCCTGCATCTCGTCGAAATAACTGGCCGGATGCTCGTTGACGATCACGACGTCGGCACTCATGCCCTTCAGACGCCAGTACTCCTGGGCCTGCAGCACCTGACGCACCAGCGACATGGCGTCGTTCCCGACCACGCGAACGAGGAGGATCGGCAGGTCCCCTGAGATGGCGTGCGGCCACAGGCCGGCCTGACAGAGTTCGTTCGACTCGAGGGCCTCGGGGCGCGCCCGGAGCGCACCGTGGGTTCCGAGGACACGCGACGCCAGACGCTCGAACAGCATCGCATCGTCCGCGGAAATGCCGAGATGGCGCAGGCCGCTCTCGGCGTGGGTCATCGCCAGCGCGAAGGTGCGCGCCGCCGCGCTCGGCGTGTGGTACTTGCGCGCAAGCGCCTCGACCGTCTCGCGATCAGGGGCCATGCCGGTGGCGAAGCAGAGCCGCACCAGGCCGCCGGGAGGAATCCGGATCCGCTGACGCAGGCTGACAATCGGATCGAGGACGACGCCGGTGGTGCCGGAAAGCGCGCGTCCGTCGAGCGCGAGCGGCCGCGCCGGGCTCCGGCCGCGGCCCAGAAACCGCGCGCGATCCGTTTCCCATTCGACCGGACCCTGCGAACGGCCCTCCAGGCTCAACGCATGGAACGCCCAGGCGCCGGCATCCCCAGCATCGCGGGGCCGGCGATGACAGAGCAGCGCGGCGCTGTCGGCCAGATACTGGGTTTCGACGAAGATTTTGCTGAACGCCGGATGGGCGAGGTCGTTCGCCGCCGACGTCAGGACGATCTCCGCGTAGCTCGTGACGTCGATTTCGCGGATGCGCGCGCCATGGTTGCGGACGGTGATCCGGCGCACCTCGACGTCGTCTTCGATCGACACCGCGACGTCCAGCTGCGTCGAGATTTCGTCGTCGCGCCGCCGAAAAGTGGCGCGGTCGGCTGAGAACAGGACGTCGTACTCGTCGGGCTCCCGTCGAGAAGGGTGATAGGTCGCCGACCACACCTCGCCGCTGCGCACGTCGCGCAGATACACGAACTGCCCGTCCGCGTCGCGTGTGGCGTCGCGGCGCCACCGCGTCACCGCGAGCCCGCGCCAGACGCTTGCGCCCCCGCCCGCGTTCGTCACGGAGGTGACGTACGTCCCGTTCGAGAGGAACTGCGTGTGCGGCGAGTTGGTGTGTGGCGCGCGGAAGCGGCGGACCGGGCTCGGCCGTGCGGGCGCGGCGACGCGCATTTCATCGAGCGGCCGTGGCTCGATAGGCGCCACGTCGCGCGGCACCCGTTCCTGCAGCAGCATCTCGGTCGCCTGCACGCGCGGCTCCGCGTGAAAACGCTCGACCATGCGATTTCCCAGCAGTGCATTGGTCAGCGCCACGAGCGTCATCCCCTCGTGATGCGCAAGATAGGTCGGGACGACGACGCCCTGAGAGACATCAACCGCATCATCGCCACCAGTCGGATCCGAGCCCCGGGGCGTGTAGTCGATGGCGTCGAAGAACCCGTAGTCGCCTTGGAGGCCAATCGACGCGAGCCGGCGCAGGTTGGCCGTGCCTGCCGCCGGGTCGATCATGACAGCGAGGGCAGTTGCGTACGGAGCCACGACGAGTTCATCGCCCAGGCCCCGCTTCAGCCCGAGTCCGGGGATGCCGAATGCCTTGTACTGATAGTTGCCATGGCGATCGACGAGGTTGTACGCGGATTCGGAAATCCCCCAGGGCACACCATGCGCGGAGGCATAGTCCATCTGGCGGCGAACGACGAGCCGGCACGAGTCGTCGAGCAGCGTGTTCGGGTACGTGCGCATCACCAGCATCGGCATCAGGTACTCGAACAGCGTGGCGCTCCACGAGAGCAGGACGGCGGCGCCGCGCACCGTCGAGATCGAGCGTCCGAGGTGAAACCAGTGCATCTCCGGCGCGTCGCCTTTGGCAATCGCGATGAAGCTGGCCAGGCGCGCTTCCGACGCGAGGAGGTCGTAGAACGAGGCATCGAGCCTGCCGATCCCGTCGGCATCGGCAAGGCGGTAACCAATCGAGAACAGCTGTCGCTTGGCATCGAACAGAAATCCGAAGTTCATCGCGTCGAAGAGCGCCATGGCACGCGCCGAAAGATGCGGTGCCAGTTCGCGGAGACCGACCGACAGCGTGATGAGCGCACCCGCCAGGTTGCCGCTGTCCACCGTGGAGACATAAGCCGGCATCAAGGGCGCCAGCGTCTGCGTGTCGTACCAATTCAGCAGGTGGCCTTCGAAGCGCTCCATCTGCTCGACGGTGGCGAGCGTGCGATCGATTCTGAGAACCAGCTCGGGCGTGTCGATGAAGTGCAGGTCGTGAGCGGCCAGCGTCGCCAGGAGACCGAGGCCGATGTTGGTCGGCGACGTGCGATGGGCGATGGTCAGGGCCGCACCAACCTGGATGTTGTCTGGCGGGAGGAAGTGGTCCTCTTCGCCGCCGAACGCCTCGAAGTACGCCCAGGTCTTCCTCGCGACCTCGTGCAGGTAGGCGCTATCCGCTGACGATGGCGCCGCGTGGTGTCGCGGCGCCGGCCGGCTGAGGGCAAATGCGATCCACGGAGCGGCAACCCAGAGGACGAGAATGGGCGCGGAAACGGGGAGCGCCGGCGGACGCAGCGCTGCGACGGCGATGAAGATCGTCAGCGCCAGCAGCGGACTCGCCCTCATGCCGGCGATGAAGGCGCGCAGCCGCACGGTGCCGGCCCGCGCCGCACTGGCCGCCGTGGTCTCCCACTCCAGCAGACTGCGGCGTGTGACGCCGAGGCGGACGAGAGTGACCACGATGGCATGCAGCCGGCCCCACGCGTCGTTCGCCATGAAGGCGACTTGCAGTCCGGCGCGCGCCGCGTCCGTTTCGAGGTCGTCGGCCGCCCTGAGCACGAAACTGCGCCACGATTGCCGTCGGCGCCGGCCTGCCAGCAGAGACAGCGTGGCCGCCAGGCATGGGAACAGGACGGCCGCCAGACCGATGGCGGTCCACGCGAGGGGCGAGCCGGGCAGCACCGTCCACCCGAGCACGAGCAGGAGCACCGTCGCGGGCGGCAGCACGCTGCGGCGCAGGTTGTCGAGAATCTTCCATCGGGCCATGACGGGCAGGCGATTGCGCGTGAGGCCCGCGCGCGACGGCACGAACGGAAACAGCCACCACAGAATCTGCCAGTCTCCACGGACCCAGCGGTGCTGCCGCCGCGCATGGGCCAGGACGCTGGACGGGTAGTCGTCCACGACCTCGATATCGGTCACGAGGGCGGTGCGCGCGTACAGGCCTTCGAAGAGATCGTGGGACAGGAGGGCGTTCTCGGGCACGCGCCCATCGAGCGCTGTCGTGAACGCGTCGACGTCGTACAGGCCCTTGCCGGTAAAGATGCCTTCGCCGAAGAGGTCCTGGTAGACGTCGGACACCGCGGTCGTATACGGATCGACGCCGGTGTGGCCGGCGTAGGTGCGCGCAAACAGCGAACCGGCCGCGCTCGCCATCGTCACGCTCACGCGGGGCTGGAGAATCCCGTAGCCCGCCGTGACGAGTCCGAGCCGGCGGTCCACCAGTGCCACATTCAACGGGTGCGCGATGATGCCGATCAGGCGTTTCGCAGCATCGCGCGGCAGGCGCGTGTCGGAATCGAGCGTCAGGCAGTAGCGGACCGTCGGGAGTACGTCCAGTTCGCCGACCTGGGTGGAAAAGCTGGTGTCTGAGGCGCCCCGCAACAGCCGGTTGAACTCTTCGATCTTTCCCCGCTTCCGCTCCCAGCCGATCCAGGCGCGCTCGCCCAGGTTCCATTGCCGATCGCGATGAAAGAGGAAGAAGCGATCGGCGTGGCCTTCGCCGAACTTCACGTTGAGCGCCTCGATCCCCGCCCGCGCGCGCGCCAGGATCGCATCGTCCGACGGCGCGTTGGACGTGCTGGTGTCGGCGAAGTCGCTCAGGATCGCGAAGTGGATGAACGGGTCGCTGTTGCCGAGGGCCAGGACTTCAACGTGCTCGAGGAGCACGTCGACGCCGGTCGCGGTCGTCAGCATCGTCGGGACGATCACCATCGTCCGCGCGGTCTCCGGGACGCCCGCGGAGAAATCGAGACGGGGCAGCCGTTTCGGAGGGACGAGCTTGACCGCGACGCGCTGGACGCACGCAATCGCGAAGTCGCTCGCAGGCAGCAGGACGATCAGCGCGATCGCCAAAAACGCCGCCGCCGACCCGCCCGCATATCCGGCGTAGGCGACGGCCCCGGCGACGAAGATCCCGGTGAGCACGGCGATGGCGCCGAGGTACAGGAGGGAGGCGTTGCGCACCAGCGCTCGCTGCGCGCGTTTTCTGGCGCCCGGCCGATAGGCGAGTTCGTCTTCGAGATCGCGACGTCCCCGGTCGACGAGGTGGTAGCCGACGTGCGCGGTGCGATCCGCGCTCGACGTGCTCGCCGCCGCCTGCCGGGCCGTTTCGATGGCCTTGAGCGCCACTCGCACCTGGCCTTCACCGCTCGGCGTCGCCAACTCTTCGACGGCGCGCCGCTGCGCGTCGCGGCTGAGGAAGTCCATGCGGCCGTACGCCCCTGCGGGATCCCGCTGGAGTACACGTTCGACAAGGCTGACGGATTCGACGTACTCCTGCCAGTCGAGCGTCGCGCAGAGGCGCAGGCTGGTCACCGCGTTCGCCATCGAGACCTGGGCCACGCCCTGCCGCTGGTGCTCGCGTCGAATCGTCTCCTCGGCCGTCGTGTGTCGCAGCGTGAGGTTTTCGTCCACGGCGAGCCGGACGGCGGACAGGCCCAGCCCGTATTCTCGAATGCGATGCAGGACCTGGACGACGAACGCCGGTTCGTGGCCGGGCGGCAGCGCCTCGATCTGTTGCTGATCGTCCGTTCTCGAGACGTACCGGTCTGCGGCGCCGCGGGCGGCGCGGGCGGACAACAGCTCTTCGGCCAGCCGGCGCAGATTTTCGACGAGCGCAAGCTTCAGCATGCTCGGCCAGGCCCAGAGCTCACCGATCGTCAGCGGCACGACCTGTTGATAGCTGTTCAGGAACTGGATCAGCTGCTGGCGATCCAGACGACTGTCGCCGTGGCGGATCAGTTCGACGGCGATGGCGTAGACGCGGGCGTGGCCGGCGTGCTCCCGTCCGGCGAGCGCCGGGAGCGTGCGTGAGTACGCGCGCGGCAGATTTCGACGGATGTCGGAAATCTCCGATGCGATGAGGTGAAAGTTGTCGAGGAGCCAGTCGGCGGCCGGCACGACGAACTGGCCGGTGCGGACGTCTTCGGCGAGCGTTCGATACGCCGCGCGAAGCAGCCGGACGTTGTCGTTGAATCGCGGAAACGTGTCTCTGGCACGCCGGCGTGGATCGGGATCGACAGCGAGGCTGGCCGCCAGGGCCAGCGCACGGTCTTCGAGCCGCTCGATGCTCAGGAGCTCGTCGCGCAGCGGCTTTTCCGGCGCCGACAGACGCGAGCGGCGCCAGCGCGAGCTGGACATTCGGACCCTCCGCGGGTATTGCGAGTTACCTGGATTCAACCGACGCCGGCACGCGATCCAGTTCCGCGATGCGTCTCAACGCCCGGGCCTTGAGTTCCGCCGCATCGCGGGCGATCGCCACCTCGCCGGCCCGCTCCACGCGCGGCACACGGCGATCGAGCGCCGCAATCACGTCGAGCAGCCCACGTACGGCAGGCGTGCGCGTCAACGCCATCGGCGCGCGCCCTGGCGGCCCGACTGTGACCGCGACGCGTTCCACACGTCTCCACACTTCGTGCATCGCCAGTAGCTGGCCGCGTCGGGAACCTTCGCGGTCGTGACGATCGCCGCCGACTGGCAGGCCGGACACTGCACCGGCTGCATGGCCGGGCGGACTGATGCGAGTGGGGTGGGGTGATTCACCGGCCCTCCAGGAACGAGCTTTGGTGAGGGCTGATGGCCGGAATGCCGCAGGCTCAGGAAAGCGATTTCGTGCACTTAGTATACGCCGCCAACTGCTTTCAGCGGGAAATACGCGAGCGTGGGGATTCCTGTATAGTGAAAGTCGTTCTACCGCTCTGAGCCCGCCAGCGTTCGAGCAGTGCCCCCGCCGCGGGCGGGTGCGCGCCGACAGGCCCACTTCGGTCTCCCCGCCACGCAGACTCTGGAGGGCTTACATCATGTTGACTGGTATTTCCCGCTCATGGCTCGTCGGCGGCTGGTGCGCGACCGTGGTCGTTCTCGTTGCCGGAACCGTCGCCCTCGGCGCCGATACGTCGACCAGCGTGCTCCTCCTGGTGCTCGGCGTCACGCCGGCTGTGATCATGACGCTCGTCGGCGGCGCCACCGCGCCGACGGTGGCGGAAATTCTCCACTCCGTCGAGACGAAGCCCCGTCGCTAGCGCGACGGGGTCATCGGAATCGTCCATTCGACCAGGGACTCGTCAGCGCGGCCCGACCGCAGACTGGTCGACGCCGCGAAGTCCGCCCACCGCAGACGGCCGTGAATGCCGTACGGCACGACGCGCACGCGCCGTGCCGACGGTTCGACTTTCACCTCGACGAAGCTCTGGAAGAACGGGGCGACGTTGTAATCGAACACCGCCGACAGCCATTCGGCGGAAAACGGCCACGCGTCGAACGTCGTCGTCCACCACCACGCGGGCCGTTTCCACATGGGCGTGTCCGCTTCGATTTTCCCTGAGACAGCCCGGCGATCGGGGTAGTGCGCCCAGTCAGCGGTCGGCGCCTCCGAGGGCCAGCTGAGCGCGGTGCCGAAGCTCAGATAGGCGCCGCCGCCGCCGTTCACGAAGTTGTGGACGTCGGCCCGCCCCGCAGATCGCTTTTCGACGTAATACTCCAGATCGTGCGTGTCGCCCGCCATCACGATGGTGACGCCGTGGTCGAGCAGCAGCTGTTTCAACCGTCCGAATTCGCGATCGCCGATGGTGACGTCGTAGCCGCCGGCATAAAAGGGATGGCCCACGATCGCCATCGTGGTCTTCCCCGCGGCACGCTGCAGCGCGCCCTCGAGCCAGCGCTCCTGCTGCGGGTCGATCTGCCTCAGGACCCCGGTGTCGATCGCGATGAGCGCGAATCCCTCCGTCTGCACCTCGAAGAACGGCGCACGCTGAAAACCCGTCGGCACGTTGTACTCGCGCCGCAGCCGTTCCGCTTCGTGAATGAGGCTTTCGATCCGGCCGTCGGTCGTGCTCGTCACACGCAGATCGGAATTGACCCGTGCGTGAATGCTCGCGCGCGCGGCGTCCGGCTGGAAGAAGGTGGCGGCAAAGCTCTCGAGCGCGTCGTACCAGTCGTGATTGCCGGGAATCGCATACACGGGCCGTGTGACGCCTTTGAAGGGCAGCCAGAACTTGGCTTCGTAGTCGCGCATCGCGCCCGTCGGATACACCACGTCGGACGAGATGACCACGAAACGCACGTCGGGGCTGTTCGCCACCGTCAGCAACTGATCGCGAAGGACATGCTGGGAGGCGTCGCCCTCGCCGGTATCGCCGATGACGACGAACGAGAAGTCGCCCGAGCCGACTCCTTCCGGTGTAACGGTGAAGCTCGCCGGCCCCGGGTTCCCACCCTCCGGGACCAGCACCGCCCTCACCATGGCTTCGCGCCAGGTGTCGGTCCTCGACTCGGCCCACGAGTTCCACATCCCGGCCGCCCAGTTTTCTGTATCGAAGTACCAGCTCATGCCCCAGACCGGAACGGTCGCCGCAAGGATCGCGGCAATCGGGAGGCCGTACTGCAGGCCGCGATTGAGCGCCGCCGGCACTGAATAGCGCAACTCGCGCATCCGGATGGCCGTCGTCAACCTGAAGCGAAGCCACCAGACGATGGCGCGATCGAGCCACGTGGGTGGGATCGCCCCACGATCGAAGTGCCGGCGCCACAATCGACGCTCGATCCAGCGCGTCGGTCCCCGCCACGCCAGATAGGTCGGGTTGATGACGAGCAGCGTAAAGAGCACGGCGATGAGCATGTCGCCGGCGACGGCCACGGCAGGCGATAGAACGCCCAGCAGCGTCAGATCGGTGCTCATACGTCCGATGTGAATGGCGAAGAGCGTGGCCGCGAACGAGAGTGTCCAGCCCCGGTCGATCGAGGCCCTCGTTCGTTCGGCGGCGTCGATCTCGGCCACGAGATCAGCCGCTCCCGGCTGGTTCGCGAGGCCGAGTTCGTCGACGACGGTTTCCGAGGCCTCGGCCGTCGTGCGCACGTCTGCGATCATGATGTTCCAGGCGATGCCGCAGATGCGGTACGCACCGGCCAGGGCGACGACCCATGCCTGGTCCCATCCGCGCGCAAGAACGATCAGCAGCGCACCGGCAACATTCCCGGACGCCGCGAGCGCCGCCATGGCGCGCTCTCTGCGCTCACCGCGCCGGAGCGCGCTGATGGCGTAGCGGACGGCGTCGATCGTGAACCAGGCGGCGACGACGATCCGCAACGCCTGCGCGGCGACGAACGGGGCATTGAGGAGGAAGAGCGCCATCGCCATGCTGATGAGCGCGCTCGCCGTGCCCCTCCGGCGCGCCGAGGCCGTCGATCGCCGTGCCGAGTGCAGGGCCTCGATGGTGGCGGCAATCCCGAGCAGCGCCCCGACCCGCGAGGCTGGAGATTCGGAGCCGCCGACCGGCGCCAGGAGCGCCAGCAGCCCCAGCCCCAGCGTGACGGCCGCGAGAATCGTGATGCGGCGTCGTCGATCGGGTGGGGCGGCAGTGACGACAGGCATCGCTGACCGATGATACGGCAAGCGGCCGATGCGTCCGGCCGGGGCATGCGGTGGAAAACAGTCGTGAAAAGGACCCGATCCGTGTACCTTAATGGCCCGGAAGATCGAACTATCCGCCTGAGGAGGCAACGTGGAACGTCGTGACTTCTTCAAGGGCGCCGCCGTGGGCGCCGCCGGCCTGGTCGTCAACAAGGTATCGCCGGCGGAAGCCACGCCGGTCCAGAGCCGTCCCCGCGTCAAGCGGCCCACGGAGGCCGACGAGTTCGGCTACGCGCAGGCGAGGGGCACGGCCAACGCTGGCGCGGCCGCCAATGCCGGCGCCGCGCGGTATGGATCCGATCTCATGGTGGACGTGCTCAAGAAGCTCGGCTTCGAGTACGCCGCGATCAACCCGGGCTCGGCGTTCCAGGGATTGCACGAGTCGCTGCTCAACTACGGCGGCAACAGCCCCGAAATCCTCACGTGCCTGCACGAGGAAGCCGCCGTGGCCATGGCGCACGGCTACGCGAAGGCGGCCGGGAAGCCGATGGTCGTCATGGTGCACGGGACGGTCGGCATGCTGCACGCGTCGATGGCGCTGTTCCAGGCGTGGGCCGACCGCGTGCCCGTCTTCCTCATCGTCGGCGAGCACCGCAACCCGACGGGCATCATCAACGCGCCCCACAGCGCGCAGGACATGGGCGCCATCATCCGCGACTTCGTGAAGTTCGACGACGAGGCGACGACGCCCGAGCGGTTCGTCGAATCGGCGATGCACGCGTACCGCGTCGCGATGACGCCCCCGATGGGGCCGGTCGCGCTCATCGTGCCGGCGGAGCTGCAGGAGCTCGTGCTCGAACAGGCCGTCCGCATCCCGGAGCTGACAATCCCGTCGCCGCCGCAGGGCGAGACGGCCGCGGTGCGGGAGACTGCGCGCCTGCTGGTGAACGCCGAGCGGCCGGCCATCCAGATCTCGAAGATCGGCCGAACGCCGCGGGCCTGGGACCTGATGATCGAGCTGGCCGAAACGCTGCAGGCGCCCGTGCAGGTGGGCACCAACGGATCCTGGCAGAAGTTTCCGTCGTGGCATCCGCTGTACGGCAACGGCGGCCGCGGGTACACGCCGGACGTGCTGCTCGGCCTCGAAGTGGGGGAGATGTCGAACCAGGCGCGGACCGCGCGCGAGAGCGGCCGGAAGACGATCAGCATCTCGTCGGAGCTGCTCTTCCAGCACAGCAACATCCACGACTACGGACATTACGCCGACGTCGATCTGGCGATCGCCGCAGACGCCGAGGCGACGCTGCCCTCGCTCATCGAGGAGATCAAGCGCCTCGTGACGCCTGAAAAACGAGCCGCCATGCAGGCGCGCGGCACACGCATCGCGGCGGCGCACAAGGAGGCGCAGCTGAAGGGAATCGAGGATGGCCGGTACGGGTGGGACGCCAGCCCGGTCAGCGTCCCCCGGATGCTCTCGGAACTCGCCGATCAAATCAAGAACGACGACTGGGCCATCGTCTCGGGCCATCAGTTCACGGGCGACTGGCAGCGAAGGCTGCTCAACCACGACAAGCCCTGGCGCTACAACGGCGACTCCGGCGGGTTCGGCATCGGCTACGACGCGCCCGCGTCGATCGGCGGCGCGCTCGGACACAAGAAGGCGGGACATCTTCCGATCGGCATTTTTGGCGACGGCGACCTGAACTTCAGCCCCGGCGTGCTGTGGACCGCCGCCCACCACAAGATCCCCGTGCTGCTCGTCATCCACAACAACCGGGCGTACCACGCCGAGGTCATGATCGTGCAGCGATTGATGGGCGAGCGCGGCCGCGACGTCAGCAAGGCGAACATCGGCACGACGATCACCAATCCCAACATCAACTACGCACAGATGGCGAAGGCGTACGGCATGTACAGCGAGGGACCGATCGATAACCCGAAGGATCTGGCCGGTGCCTTTCAGCGAGCGCTCGGCAAGGTGCGCGCCGGGGAGCCGGCGCTGATCGACGTCGTCTCGCAGCCGCGCTGACGTTCAATTGAGGAGCGCGGCGCCTCGAGCGCCGCGTCCTGACGGAGAAAATCATGCGGGTGTATCTGGGAATCGCGTTGATCGTGACGACATCGGCAATCGCGGCCGCGCAGGCGCCGGCAGCGCCGGCGGGGGCACCCACCGGCGACGCGAAACACGGCAGGGAACTGTTCGAGTCGTCGCTGCGCTGCTACGCGTGCCACGGGTACGACGGCCAGACCGGTTCGCCGCGGCTGGTGCCGATGGGCCGTCAGCAGGACGCGTTTGTCGCCTATGTGCGGAAGCCGTCCGGCCGGGGCATGCCCTCGTTTGCCGCAACCGCCGAGCGCGATCTCGTCGACGTGTACACGTACATTCGATCGATTACGCCCGCGGCGCCCGCCGCGGACAGCCTGCCCCTGCTCAAGGCCATCGCCGAGCGGCGCGCAAAAGCCAACTGAACCGCGCTCACAGACGTACCCACAGAGACACGGACGGCGCAGAGAACTCTTCTTGAAGAGAAGTCTCTGTGCTCGCTGTGCCTCCGCGGCTACGTTCGTAATCGGCATCCTCTAGAATGGGTTGAGCAATAGCGGAGGACAGCATGCAAGTTGAGAAAGCGGCGTTGAAGCTGGCGCTGGCGGCGACACTTTGCGCGGCGGGCGCGGTCGTGTCGCTTGGCGCGCAGAGCTCGGCTGGCGCGAGAACCTACACGCCCCCGAAAACGGCCTGGGGCGATCCGGATCTGCAGGGCATCTGGCCGAGCACCGACATGGTCGGCGTGCCGTTCGAGCGGCCGAAGCAGTTCGGCACGCGGCTGGCCCTCACCGACGAGGAGTTCAGACAGCGGCAGAAGGACGCCGAGAAGCAGGCCGATCTGGACAACGAATCGTTCAGCATCGACAACGTCAAGCCGGAGGTCGTCGCGCTCGGCGACGTCGGCGGCGTGACGTCACCGCCGCCGTTCTGGCTCGAGCGCGGCCTGCCGTCGCGCCAGTCCTCGCTGCTCGTGGACCCGCCTGACGGCCAGCTGCCGCCGATGACCGCTGACGGCCTGCGCCGCGTGGCGCTGACCAAGAACACGTACCTGCAGTACACGGGCTTCGACGCTGCTTCGGAGCTTGGGCCCTACGACCGCTGTATCTCGCGCGGCCTGCTCGGCTCGATGTTCCCGGTCGTCTACAACAACGGCAACCAGTTCATCCAGACGCCCGGCTATGTCGTGCTGCGGAACGAAATGATCCACGAAACGCGCGTGATCCCGCTCGACGGCCGCCCACCGCTGTCGCCACGCATTCGCTCCTACATGGGCGATTCGCGCGGGCGCTTCGAGGGCAACACGCTGGTCGTGCGGACGACGAACTTCAACGGCGCGACCGGCGCGCAAGCGAACGGCAACCTGATGATCACCAGCGACGCGCTGGAAGTGGTGGAGAAGTTCACGCGCACAGGCGTCGACACCATCCAGTACGAGGTGACGGTCAACGATCCAAAGACGTGGACGAAACCCTGGACGGCCGCGCTCCCGCTGAAGCGCGACCCGGCGTACCGGTTCTTCGAATACGCGTGCCACGAAGGCAACCACGCGATGTCGAACATCCTGTCAGGATCGCGGGCGGACGAAAAGAACTAAGGGGCTCTGAGGTCAGGCAGGCCGGGCACGGCGGGCAGGCCTGGCCCGCCAGACCGGCCGGACCCGCCCGACCCACCCGACCTGGTTAGAAGTCGAACTGCACGCTCAGCTTCGCGAAGCGCGCCGACATCTCGGACGTCGGGATCAGCCACGCGCCGTTTGGAATGAACGACTGGTTGTAGCTGAGGATCGCGTCGGAGTTGAGCAGGTTGTAGATGTCGACGCCGACGTTCGCCCGCGTCTTCCCGAAACGCAGGATCTTGCCGAAACGCATGTCCACTTCGTGGACCCGGTCGCCGTAGAGCACGCCGGGCACCACCAAGTTGACCGTCGCGTTGGCGGCGCCGCCCGACAGCGGCCGTCCAAGCTGCGGAGCGATGAGCGAATTGGGCACGCCGTAGTTGGCCGCGAGCGCGCCGCCGACGCCGGCCGGTGTTCCGAAGCCGCTCACCTGGATACCCGCCTTGCCGGTATACGCCGCGCTCAGCTGCACGTCGACCTTGGGAATCACGTAGTTGCCGAGAGCCTTGAACTGGGGCAGAAAGCCGGTCTCGATATGGCAGTACGGGTTCAGCGGCGCGAGTTCAGGCAACTTGGCCCTGACTTCGCAGCTGTCGGCCTTCGTCTTCCCGAAGCTCAGGCCGCCCTGGATGTTCAGCCCGCTCTTGAGGCGGGCCGTGCCGTTGATGTCCATGCCGTTGAATCGCTGGTACTGGGTGCCGTAGTTGTCGGAGTAGGTCAGGTAGTTGTTGGTCACGCCGAACAGCGCCGGGTTGACGTCGTACAGATCCGTGATGGTGTTGCCGCCGCCGCCGGGCAGCCGCGCGTCAACCGGCGCGACGACGCTGAACTTCCCGAAGTCGTTGGGTGTCACGGCGAGGTTGTCGGTGACGACGAAGCCCTGGAACCAGCGGCGCACGTAGCCGACTTCGATCGAGACGCGCGGCGCGATCTCCTGCTGAACCGCGACGCCGAGCGCCCAGTCCGACGGACGTACGCCCCACCCTTTCAGGATCGCCGGATCGATCGTGTTGCTGTAGACGTTCTTGCCGAAGTTGAGGTTGGAGAACGCGCCGCAGACGTCGCCGCCGCGTCCTGACAGATCCTGCGCGGCCGGGTTGAGCAGATCGCAGTCGGCGACGAAGTTGCGGTTCGAGTCGGTCCAGTTGCGCGTCACGTTCTGCGCGATGCGCGACGTGGGGTTGGCGATCCCGTAATTCGACGCGGTGATGGTCGATTCCACGTACTTACCGATGTTGGCCTTGATCGCCGTTTTCCCGTTGCCGAACAGGTCGTAGGTCGCGGCGACGCGCGGCGTGATGTCCTTGTAGCTGTCCACCCCGGGCGTCTTCGGGTAGACGAGCGGCGTCGGCAGGAACACGGCCGGCCCTTCCTGCTGCGGCGGCGCCCAGCTCCACGCGCGGTCGAACCGCAGCCCGCCCTGCAGCGTCAGCTTGTTGCGGGTCCACTGCTCCTGCGCGTACAAGGCGTCGTCGCGCATCCAGAGATCGTTCTGGTAATTGTTGATGAACATCGTCAACTGGTTGGGCACGCCGTTGTTGACGCGGTAACGCAGTGCGTTGGCGCCGCGGTTGGCCGACCGGATGTCGCCGAGGAGGCTTCCCTGGTAGCCGATCTTCAGGCTGCTCGATCCGCCGACGAGCGACACCGACCCGCGCCACGTCGTCGTGGTGTTCTTGTTGCGGCCGTCGCTGAAGAGATCCACGGTCTGCGAGCGGTAGGTCAGGCCCGGCACGCTGCCGTTGGCCGGGCAGCCGGCCGTGCACTGTTCGACCATCTTGATCAGCGATTCCGTGTTCGGGTCTTCCTTGGCGCGGCCGCCCCAGCGGGAGAAGAAGTAGCCGAAGCCGCCTTCGATCAGCACCCGGTTGCTGAACGGTGAGGAATAGGTGACCTGCTGCGCGCGCATCGGATACAGGTCGCCGTACCCGTTCGCTTCAGGCGAGAACAACGCGTTCGAATAGTTGCCGCCGTTTTCGCAGATCGCGAACGAGATGCTGCAGACGTTCTGCTCGTCCCAGAACAGATTGAGCTTGTTGCGAGGGCTGAGCTGCATGCTGAGACGGAGGCTCTCGTTCAGCCACGTCTTGTCGTTCTTTGCCTGGTGAGTGAGATCAGGCTTGTAGAGCCACGCGCTGGGATTGCCCTGGTTCTGGTTGTAGTAGATCGGGATGTAGGACGCGCTCCCCTGCGAGCGAATGGTGCCGAAGAACCAGATCTTGTCCTTCTTGATCGGGCCGCCGACCGCGCCGGTGAAATCGTACAGCTTGATCAGCGGGTTCGGGGCTGCGAGGCCCGCGGCTTTCAGTTCGTCGGTGTAGTTGCTGCCCTGCAGTGCGTTGTTGGCCCAGCTCCCGTACACGTTGCCCGACATGCTGTTGCCGCCGTTGCGCGGGACGATGTTCATCACCGGGCCGCCGGATTCGACCTCCGCCGTGCTGCCCTGCGTCGTGAAGCTCACTTCCTGCGCATTCCTCGTGTCCGTCAAGTAGTTGGTGCCGCCGGCCTGGGGGACGGCGATGCTCAGGCCGTCGAGCAGCAGACGCGCTTCCGAGTTGGCGCGGCCGCCTGACAGGATTGCGCCGTGCGCGCTGAATGTGCACGAGTTGCACGGGCCCATGCTGACGTCCTGCTGGCCGCCGAACAGGCCCGGGACGAGCACGACGAGCGCGTTGTACGTGCCGGCCGTCGGGATCGAGTTGAGCGTGTCTTTCGACAGCACGATCTGGCGCGACGCGTTCTGGACGTCCACGACCGGCGTTTCACCGGTGACCGTCACGGTCTCCTCGACCGCGCCCACGCGCATCTCGGCGTTCAGGCTGGTGGTGATGAAACTGGTCAACTCCACGCCGTCGCGCTTCGTCGTGCTGAAGCCCACGAGCGTAAACGAGATGGAATACGTCCCGGGCCGGAGGTTTTCAATCCGGTACTGGCCCGTGTTGTCGGTGACCGCCGTGCGTGTTTTCTCGATCAGGGCGGGGCTCGCCGCCTCAACGGTGACGCCGGGGAGCACTGCCCCGGACGTGTCTTTGACGACGCCGGCAAGGGATGCCTGCGCGAACAAGACGCGCGGAATGAGCAGACCGATCGCGAACAGGAGTGCAACTCTCGAACATGCGCGCACGTTGGATCCTCCGTGAGGCGGGAGCGTGATTGCCAGCCGGATAGGCTAACGCTGAAACTGTGCAGTGTCAATGCACGATCCGGCCGTTTTCAGAGAGGATGAGGCGCTCGGTGCAGCGGCACGTCAGACCGCCGGCCCCAGGGCAGATCGATGCCGGAGGCATATTTCACGCTCGACGCCAGGATGTGCCAGAGCCCGTCGTGAAACACACCGCGAGATCCGCCTTGCCGTCGCCATCGTAGTCGGCCGGGACAGGCGTGTCGCCTGCCGCTCCAAGCGTCGCCAGCGTTCGTCGTCTTCCCGTCCAGGCTGGAGAGCCGGGCAATCCACGTGGACGTCTGCGGCTGAAACACGGCGATGTCAGTGGCGCCGTCGCCGTCGTAGTCTCCGGGAACGGGATGTCAGTTGGTGTGCCAAGAACGAATGTGACGGTTGTCGCGTAATCCACACTCGACAGGCGCATCATCCATTGGCCCGTAGCGGCGCGGTAGACCGCCGGGTCGGTCTTCCCGTCTCCGTAGTCTCCGGGCGCGGCGATGTCCTACGCCGACCCCAACGCGATGGTCGCATCGCTCACGAAGCCGCTGCCGGACTTGAGCACTCTCCAGCTGCCTGTAACTGGAGAGTAGAATGCCGGAGCGGTCTTGCCGTCTCCATCGTAATCGCCGGGTACGGGCACGTCCGTCGCGATGCCCCAGACAATCGGCGTCGACGAGAGCCGCGCCTTTGACGTCAGGATCTGCCCTGCACCGGTCGAGGGACGGAAGATCGCCACGTCCGCCTTGCCGTGGCGTCCCCGAGTGGGCGACGAAACGACGACGGCCGTCGTCGTCGCGGTCGCGGGCTGCGATTCCGCAGACCGTGCTCCCGCCACCGGCGTTGCGGCGGCAGTCGCTGCCATCGTCGTCTGGCTTGCCGCGGCCTCTTGACGACGGCCGCGTAGGCGAGGATCGCGCGTGGCCGTGACAGACGGTGTCTTCGTCACGGCCCCCCACGTGCACCCGTGCCTTCATCAGCCCTCGAACCCAAGGTGGCTGTCGCGCAGATGCTCCGCCGTTCGAAAGACACGTCGGGTGCGTGAGGTATTTCTTTTTACGCTAAGGCTCAGCCCCTGTCCGAGCGCTGCGATGCGCGACGTCTGCAGTTGGAGCGGGTGTCGGCAGGCGCGCGCGGCAAAACCGCCTACGACGCTTCACGCTTGTCAACTCCGTTGACGTCACGAACCTCAGTTGCCTTCGGTGCGCCCCAGGGCGTGCCGAGTGGCCGTAAGGGCGGCATGATCGTCCGCACCGGCTGGGGGGCGTCGGCATTGACATTCCGGAACTCGCGAAAATCCGCACGGCAATCGTGAGTCGACAGAAAGTTCATGAAGCGCTTGTAGTCGCTCGCCGAAATCCCGAACAGCTCGAGCACGGTACGATAGCTGCCGCGCGTGACACTCAACCCGCGACGCACGAGCTCGCGGATGTCGTGCCGTGTGATGTCACGGCTCAGAAAGAGGGGATGGATGTGCTCCCAGAACGAATAGCCGCCGTGAACGAGTGCCTGATACAGTTCGTCCGCCACCTGCCGCCGGCGTTCACGGGTTGGCAGGATCGCCTGTCCCGTCGATTTGACAATGGCCGGAACGTGTTGGACGTCGAGGGCTTCGTCAGGCGAGGCGGATAGCCATGTCATCTGCTCGACAACATTCTGAAGCTCGCGTACGTTTCCGGGCCATCGGTAACGTTCCAGCAGTTTCCACGCTTCCTCAGTCAACGTAATCAATCGTCCGGAGCGCGCAAAGAAATGCATCGCGAGGGGCCGGATGTCCTCGACGCGCTCACGGAGGGGCGGTACGTGAAGGTGGATGACGCGGAGCCGATAAAGGAGATCCTCACGAAAGGTGCCGGCTCCAACCATTTCCGTCAGATTGCGATTGGTGGCGGCAATGACGCGAACATGGACGATATGGTGCGCCGCGTCGGAGCCCACGGCCTGGATTTCTCCGTTCTCCAGAAATCGTAACAGCAGCGCCTGCATCCGTACGCTCATCTCGCCGACCTCATCGAGGAACAAGGTGCCGAGATCGGCCAACCGGAGTTTGCCGACTTTGTCGCGATACGCCCCGGTAAAACTGCCTTTGACATGCCCGAACAGCTCGGATTCGAGAAGCGTTTCGGTGACCCCGGCGCAATTGACGGGGACGAATTCCTTCTGTCGGCGCAGCGAGTTGGTGTGGATATGACGCGCGATCACGTCCTTGCCGACTCCGCTTTCGCCCGTGATCAGGACTTTCGCGTCGCTGCTCGCGGCGCGCTCGGCGAATTTCAGGAGCTCGCTCATCTGAGGGCTCGCGATAATCGGGGCCGCGGCGCGATTGCCGGCAGTCCTGGGCTCGTTTGACGGGCTGTGCATGTCTGGTTTCATAAGATGTCGGGCAGCAGCCCGCACATCCAGAACTCAGCAAATTGCTGGCCCACGCGAGAATGAGACGTAAAGCGTTGTCAGGTAACTACTTGTTGAAAATGGTATACGGGCAGAGGCGCGCCTTTGTGTTCCTTATAGATACACCAAATTCGTTACAATAATAGTAACATGCTCATTAAATTGAGTTTATCTGATATTCTTAAAATGAGACATATGGTACACGAGAATATGACTATTTATGCCTGAATAGGACTCTGTAGTTCTTTGGTAGCGCTGCAACAAGGCTCGGCCGGAATAGCCAGAGAGTCTGCGCCCTGAAAGAAAGCGTTCGTTTACCTGTCGGGGGCGAAATAGCCGCCGCGGCTCCTGATGATGATCGACGGATTGCGGCTGCTGATGTCGACGGTCCGCCACTGGCCGTCGCGTTTCGGGTTGGTCGACACAAAGCTGGCCACGTACCGCTGCCGCAGCCGTTCGACGACACGGCGGTACTCCCCGGCGAGGATGTCAACCGTCTGGGGAAAGAACGCTTCGCCGCCGGATGCGCTCGCCAGCTTCTCGAGCGCCGCGCGGTCGACTTTCGGACCGAGGCCGATTGCATAGATTGTTGCGTCCACTCCGCGTATTTGTGTGAGCACGTCTGCCAGCGAATGCCGGCTGCCCGGAGCAGTCCCCGGGCCGTTCTCGTCGCGACCATCCGTGAGCAGAACGATGGCGCGACGGCCGTCCACCGAGCCGAGTCGAGCGAGGCTGTTATACACCGCGTCGTTGAGGGCGGTGCCGCCCTTCGCGGTGTATTGATCGATGCCTTCTATCGTCCATTCCCGCTTCGTCGTCAGGTCATGAACGACCGCCGCCTGGTCCGCGAACATCGTGAGGGCGAGTTGATCCGCCGGGCGTAACGCTTTCACAAAGCTGGTGGCCGCGTCTTTGACGGCATCGGCTACCGGCCGCATGCTGCCGCTGGCGTCCACCGCCAGCATGATCGAGATTGGCGCGACGGCCTCCTGGAACGTGTCGAGCGTCTGTTTCACGCCGTCTTCGAACACGTCAAAGGTATCGGAGGCCACGTCGATCGGCTCCTGATCGGATGTCGCCAGGGTGAACTCGACCGTGGCGCGAACGGGCGGCGGGGCCGGCGCAAAGTAGCCTGGGCGCGTGCGAATCTTCTGAGTCTCGTCTTTCGTCCTGAGGGTGATTCGACGCCACGCACCATTGATCTCCTGATTAGCCGGCGTATATGCCAGCAAGTATCGGTGCTGGATATCGGAGGCGATCAGATCATGAACGTGCGGCAACTCCTCCTCTCGAGACGGGAAGAACGCCCGCCCGCCTGATTGCTCCGCAAGCGAGCGGAGGGCCCGCTCGCCTTTGATGGAAATTCCGGCGCCGCCCGCCACGCCGACCACAAACAGCGTCGCCTGGGCGGCCTTCACGGCGCGTACCGCGTCGTCCAGGGTATGCGTACTATCCTCATCGTATCCGTCAGTGACGAGCACGACGGCCTGCCGGCCCGTCGCGCCCTGCAGCAATCGCGGCAATTCGGTCAACGCGTCGAGCAGCGCGGTGCCGCCTCCCGCCCGGGTTGTCGCAATCGCCGTCGTGACCGTCCGTCGGTCGTCGGTGGGTCCGGTAATGCTGCCGATGGTTTTGGTAAATGGGGCCACGATGACGCGATCGTTCGGCCGCAGGTATCGCAGCAGCCGATTGGCCGCCTCCTGCACGAAATCCATCCGCCGCCACATGCTCTGGCTGCAATCGAGCAGCAGCGTGTAGGTGGAATCGACCGCATTCGAATCCACCAGATCTAACTGCTGATGCACGTCGTCTTCTGCGAGCGAAAAGTCATCGAGCGTCAGCCCGCCGACGTAACGACCGGTCTTGTCCTGTACGGATGCTTCGAGTAACACGCCGGATACCTGGCTCTGTTCGAGAATCTCGAGCGGTTTCAGCAGCACCCGGTCGCGTACGCACTCGCCGGTCTCGTCGCACGCTTCGGCGACGATTTCGCGGGCCTCGAACGGGTTCTCGTCGACCCACTCGAGCGCAAACGGAGGCCCGCTCTCCGCCTCGCCGAACAGGGCGTCGTCGATGTAGAACTTGACGGGCTTGAGGCGGACGTTGTCGTGCTGCTGGACCTGCGCGACGAGCCGGATCGGGCCGGCCAGACCCGTCCGGCCGAGCGGTGAGGTAATGCGCACCGACAGCGTCGCGTGCGGCGCGGCGATCACGACCCGCTCGCGAATCCCAAGGCTGGCCCCGAGAACCGCGAGGCCGACGCAGATCGCCGCACGCATCACTTGGTCTCTTCCACAGACGATTCCTCGTGCACGAAATAGCCATGGCACGCGCCGTCGAGCAACTCGGGTGTCAGTGCCCGCGGGCGGTCGAGGTACTCGGCGAGTGCGAGCGCGTGCTTGATCAAATCGCGGGGATGACAACCCCTGAACGGAATGTTCCGCGCCTCGTGCCAGTTGATAGCGAGATGATCGACCATCGCCGGATCGAACACGATGCCCTCATCGCGGCAACAATTCCGGAAGATCGTTTCAAATTCGTGACGGGTGGGCCCCTGCGCAAAAATCTTGTACTGAATCCGGCGCAGGAACGCTTCGTCGACGAGAGAGCTGGGCTGGAGGTTGGTCGCAAACACCACGAGGACATCGAACGGCAGCTCGATTTTCTGACCGCTCGTCAACGACAGGAAGTCCATCCGGCTCTCGAGCGGAACAATCCAGCGATTCAGCAGTTCGCGCGGTGTGCACTGCTGCCGTCCGAAGTCGTCGATCACCAGAACGCCGCCGTTGGCGACCGTCTGCACAGGAGCACGGTAGAAGCCTGCGTTTTGAAACAGATCCAGCGATTCCAGGCGCAACTCGCCACCGACCATGACCATCGGCCGCCGACACCGCACCCATCGCGCGTCAGATCTGGCTCCGCCGTCGAGCCTGTCGCCGCGCGCCTCCTGAGTGATGGGTTCATGAAGCACCGGATCGAAGATGCGAATGATGCTGCCTTCGACCTCGATGGCGTGTGGAATGGCGATTTCGCCGTCGAGCACGTTCCGAATGGCCTGGGATATGACTGTCTTGCCGTTGCCGGGCGGGCCGTACACGAACATGGAGTGCCGGGCGTTGATGGCCGGGCCCAACTGGTCCACCACGTGGTCGCTGATCACCAGGTGAGAGAAGGCCTCGCGGATTCGTGCCCGCGTGGCCTTCGTGGTCATGGTGCCCTTGACCTGCGCCATGTAGCGCCGGTATTCGGCCACCGGGACGGGGGCGACGCCGACGTACTGGTTGTCTTTGAGGAACAGCATGGCCCGCGCCCGCCCACCGTCGGTAATGCGATACCGGTACGATGCGCGGCCGACCATCGTCCCGCCCGCGATCTCGCAGTGATGCTGACGGATCAACTCGTCGATGGCCGGTTCGACCACCGGAAAGTTCAGGCCGATGCGACTGGCGATATCTGAACCGGTGAGCTCACCGGCGAAATGCAGCGTCTTCACAACGAGCTGCACCACCAGGTCGAGCGTCAGACCGGCCTCCGCCAGATTGGCCGGTGCTGGCGGATGAACGACCGATGGCGTGGGTGCGTCGACCAGCAGTGACATGATCTACTGTCCTCCTTGGGCGTTGAGCGCGACGTCGGCCATGTGGCGTGCGTCGCGGGCCCGCCGCTCGGCATCGACGACTTGCAGCGGTGCGATACGGGCCTGGTCGAACTCGTCGGCGGCGTCTGCATACCGGTTTTGCGCGAGATAGACGATTCCCATGTTGTAGGCGGCACTGGCGGCGCCGCCGCCGGCAGCGAATTCGCTGCGAGCGAGATCGCCGCGGCCGATCGCCGCGTAGATCAACGCCAGGTTGTTGTGGGCCGCGTGGGATCGCGGATCAATCGTCAGCGCCGTGCGACACTCGGAAATCGCGAGGTCCGACTTGCCCTCGACAAACGAGAGGTAGCACAGATTGTTGAACGCATACCCGGCCTTCGGATCGAGAAGGATCGCCGTTCGATACGCGCGGCGGGCATCGTCTCGCAGACCGAGGGCGTGAAGAACCGTGCCCAGGGTGTTCCGCGCCGCCGCCGATGTCGGCGCGTAGTGGATGGCGCGATGCGCGTTGGCCAGTCCGAGCTGTGGCAGACCCCAATCACGCCAGACGCGCGCGAGCGCATCGTGTGTCTGCGCGTGCCGCTGATCTACCTGCAGCGACTGTGAGTAGTACGAGTAGGCCTGATCGATGAGCCCTCGTCGATGGTAGGCGGCCCCGACCGCGAACAGCCCATCCGCCGTTGGCGGGGTGGTCAGGGCCTTCAGTGCGGCTCCCAGAGCCGGGTCCGTCGTCTCGAGCGTCGACACCGGCTCCTTCGGCTTCGGCTTGGCCGCGGCCATCAGCCGCCGGGCTTCCGCCAGTGTCTGCTCGGTTGCCCGCGACGATGCCTCCTGTTCCGGGGTTTTGTTCGTCGTCCGTCTGGCCTCCTTGTGCAGGAGGAAACGGTCGGCGGGACTTGGGGCTCGGTGGTGGGCGCAGCCGGCGAGCAGCGACGCGCCGGCTGCGATGACGAGAGCGCGCGTGAGGACGAAGCGCATGTCCGGATTACTCTTCGCTGCCGAGACGGGCGCGGCGACGCATCAGGTACACGCCGAATGCGGCGATTGAGGCGACGGCAAGGATCACGGTTGTGAGGTTCATGGCTGGCTCCTTCTGGTTGGCTGTTATTTGGCGACCTGTTCGGAGAAGAAGTGGGCGAATTTGACGACCGCCGAGCCGAGCGTGACGACGTAGAACGCCGGGAACAAGCAGAACGCCAGCGGGAAAACGAGCTTGACGCCGATCTTCTGGGCGCGTTCTTCCGCGCGCTGACGGCGCTTGGTCCGCGACGTATCAGCGTGCGTGCGAAGCGCCAGGGAGATGCTCGTGCCGAATCGATCGGCTTGCACCAGCATGCTGACCAGCGCCCGCACGTCGTCCACAGCTGTGCGGGTTGCGAAGTTCTTGAACGCCTCGAGCCGCGGCTTGCCGGCCCGCATCTCCGTGTTGATCATGCGCAGTTCGTCGGCGAGGGGCGGATAGGGCACGTCGAGGTCCACACTGGTCTTGAGAATCGCCTGGTCCAGCGACGATCCCGCCTCGAGACAGACGATGAACAGATCCAGCGCGTCCGGAAGACCGTTCTGGATGACCTTCTGGCGCCGCTTGATCTGACGCTGCAGCACAAACCCGGGCACGATGTAGCCGACCGCCGCGGCGACGACGGCCGCGATGATTTTCACCGCGCCGTGGGCCAGCAGAAACGCGGCGGCACCGAAGACCACCGGCAGGAGGAGCTCGAACCCCGTGAAGATGAGCGCCGGCCCCAGACCGTGGTACCCGGCTTTCGCCATCCGCTTCTGAAGCCGTGACATGTCCTTTGGCGACTTCGGAATGAACATCGCCAGGCGCTGCAAGCCCGGCGCCAGCGAGGGCAGCAACCCGGATCCGTTCTTTTCAATGACCAGCGACGATGCCCCGCTGTTCGAGATCGTGCGCAGACGCTTGCGGCCTGGCGCATTCCGGTTCAGGAGAAGACTGGCCACCAACCCGGCGACCAGAGCCACCGAGAGAAACACCGCGGCGATCGTCAATGGGAATAACATGTCGGCTCTTTCTCAGTATTCGATGTTGACGAGCTTCCTGATGATCAGCGTGCCGAGCACTTGCAGGAAGATCGCGGTGTACAGCATCTTCAAGCCAAGGGGATCGGTCCATAACAGCTGCATGTGTTCGCGGTTGATCAACGCAAACACGAAGGCCAGCACCGGCGGGAGACAGGCGAGAATCCAGCCCGTGATTCGTCCGTGGGCCGAGATGACCCGCACCTGGCGCTTGACCTTAAAACGCTCCCGAATGACTGTCGAGAGGTTGTCCAGCACTTCGGCCAGGTTGCCACCGGCGTCGCGCTGCGTGAGTACCGCCGTGGCGAAGAACTTCGCGTCGAGCACGGGAGTGCGATCCGCGAAGTCGCGCAGCGCCTCTGTCAACGGCATGCCAAAACTCTGTCGGTCGTAGAGAAGCCGGAATTCCGTTCCGACCGGCGCGTCCAGCTCGTCGCCCACCATCTTGAGGCCGGCCTGAAACGTGTGGCCGGCGCGCAGCGCTCGCGAGATCAAATCGATGCCTTCAGGAAACTGCTCTTCGAACTTCCAGAGGCGGCTCGCTCGCGCCCGCCGCGCCCACATGTAAGGCACGCATGCGGCGCAGGCGCCGACGACCAGGGCAATGAGCAGTTGACCGGTCATCACCATTACCGCGGCGATCGGGATTGCGGCGGCACAGACAGTTGCGAGAACGAAGGTGCCCACCGTCATCCGATAACCGGCTTGGTCGAGAATCTGCCGAATCGGCTTGACGACGTGGCTCGCACGACGGAGCAGCGCCTCGACGAAGTCGACGGAGCTGAGTCGTCCGATCTCCTTCACCAGGGCCGCTCGTGCGACGTTGGTGCGCCCCGCAGTCTTCAACCGCTTGCGCAGTTGTCGTTGCTGCTCATGTTCCGGTCGCACGACCAGTGCGTAATACATTCCCAGTACGATCACGAGGACGGCGACGAACACGCTCGGAACCATTACCATCGCGGCTCTCCCGTCTTGCCCGTCTTGGCGGCCTGGACGTTGACCGGTTTGACGTGCTCGAACATCTCGGCGGGTAGCGTGGCGCCAGACGCGACGAGGCGTTCGCTGCACTTGGGTCGGATGCCGGTCGCCCGGAACACGCCGACCACCTTGCGGTCTGGTGTCAGGCCGGTCTTCTCGAACGAGAAGATCTCCTGCATCGTGATGACATCGCCTTCCATCCCCGTGACTTCAGAAATCGATGTCACGCGGCGTGCGCCGTCCGACAGTCGCGTGACCTGAATGACCAGATTCAACGCCGACGCGATCTGCTGCCGCATCGCCTTGTCAGGGATGTTCAGATTCGCCATCGCGACCATCGTATTGAGACGATGCAGGGCGTCGCGCGGTGAGTTGGAATGGATCGTCGTCAGGCTCCCGTCGTGGCCGGTGTTCATCGCCTGCAGCATGTCGAGGGCTTCCTCGCCACGGACTTCCCCGATGATGATGCGATCCGGACGCATACGAAGAGCGTTGATCACCAGGTCGCGCTGGCGAATCGCGCCCTTACCCTCGATGTTCGCCGGGCGGGTCTCGAGCCGGACGACATGGCGTTGGCGGAGCACGAGCTCGGCCGCATCTTCAATCGAGAGGATGCGTTCGTCTCCGGAGATGAAGCTTGACAGCACGTTGAGGAGCGTCGTCTTGCCGGCGCCCGTGCCACCCGAGATCAGCACATTCAACCGGCCGCCGATCGCCATGCGCAGGAAGTCGAGCATCGGCTGGGTCAGCGAATCGCGTTCGACGAGATCCTGGTGACCCAGACGATCCGTCCGAAACCGCCGGATCGACAGCGCCGGACCGTCGATCGCCAGCGGCGGAATGATCGCGTTTACGCGCGAGCCGTCGAGCAGCCGCGCATCGACCATCGGATGCGATTCGTCGATGCGGCGTCCGACCGAACTGACGATGCGCTCGATGATCCGGTATAGATGACGGTCGTCTTTGAAGGTGATGCCAGGCATCTCCGTCAGGCGGCCGTTCTTCTCGATGTATACCCGGTCAAAGCGATTGACCAGAATGTCCGAGATCTCCGGATCGCCCAGCAGCGGCTCGAGCGGCCCGAGGCCGAACAGTTCATGCAGCACGCCGGTGATCAGCCCTTCGCGCTCGCCCGAGCTGAGCGGCGTGTCTCGATACTCGCGATCGAGCATGCTGTCGACGAGCGACCGAATCTCGGGTTCCCCGTCCTCACGCGAGACCTCAGCCAGTCGATCAAGATTGAGCCGGTTCAGCAAGTCCTGATGGATGCGACTCTTCAGCTCCTGGTAGGCGCCAGATGCAAAGCCCGTCTGATCGGCCGTCACGGCGTCTGGTGCGGTGGTCGTTGTGGTCATCGTTGTCATACGGCATCTCTCCCTCGCGAACCTGTTGTCTAACGGCGGCCGGTCAGTTTGCTCAACAGGCCGGCGGGGCGCGCTGGCGCGTGTGTCTGGGCGGCACCACATAACGACCGCGCATGCGCCGCAAACGAACTGGCGAGTTTGTTGTGATTGTCGGCGACGAGCGGACGGCCCTTGTTCAATGCCTCGATCGCCAGGCGGTAGTTGCCCGGGAACCTGTGCGGGATGCGAGTCTTGAAGGCGCGCTCGAGATCTTCCGTCGGGATGTCCGCCTCGCGGTTGTAACGGTTGAGCACGACGTCGATCCGCTCGTTCCCGTATCGCGCCCGGAGTTGCGCCACCGTCCGCGCGCCGCCGCGAACCGCAGCCAGTTCCTGCGTGGCGACGACGATGATGCGCGATGCCAGGTCGAGGGTCTTGTCGATCGACGCTTCGGCACGTCCCACGTCGACCACGACGTATCGATAACACCGCATCGCCATTTCGACGACCGCATGTAGCTGTCCCGGGTCGACGGCGGCCGGAGCCCCGTGATCCGGAGAGGCCAACAGATCCGGGCCGGCAGCTGTCTTGACGACAATCCCTTTGAAGTACGCCGCGTCGAGCCGGTGCGTGTTCTTCAGCGCATCGATGAGCGAGAACTTTGGCTCGGCGCCGAGGAACAGGGCGGCATCGCCGCCCGCAGGATGAAGATCAATCAGCAGCGTCTTGGCCTTGGCGTCCGACGCCAGCGCGGTGGCCAGATTGACGGCCACCGTCGTGGTGCCGACGCCGCCCTTGGCACCAACAACGACGAAGAGGTCCCCGGCAGCCGTCGCAGGGGCCGTCCCCGCGACGCGCTGGACAGCCGTCGCGAGGTCGCCGGGCATCACCGGATCGGTGACCCACTCGCTGACGCCGGCGCGCATGGCCTCGAGCATCACCTTCGGATCGAGCTGGCCGGCAACGATGACCACGCCGGTCGACGGGTGCTCGCTCTTCAACAACGCGATCGCTGGCGGCAGCGACGTGCGCTGACGCATATCCAGGACGATGACCCGCGGCGCTTTCGCACCGGGCTGCGCGAAGTGGAGCAAGTCACTGAGGGCGACGCTGGACGAACGGATGCCGCCGGCCCGACACGTGTCCTCCAGCTCGCTGGTGCTGCTTCCGACGATAGTCACATCAATCGACACAGAGGCTCCTGTTGAACACGAAACGCTGCCGCTCATCTCACGAGCTGGATGTATTTGACGAACGAGGCCGCGGGGCCGACGTTCGGCCCGGCAACGAGTTCGCCCGGGATGCTAATCAGCACACCCTTGATGTCCCCGGCTCCGCTGACGTCCCACACGAAGAACCCCAGAAGGTTCACGATGTGCAGATCGAATCGACCGGATTTCCGATCGAGCGCCATAAACTCGGCCGGGCTGAACAACCCGATCGGAACGATCCGTGGGCTCACGCCGTAGGCGCTGTTGACAATTTCCTTCTTCACCGGATCCCACGTGGCGTTGGGATCTTTCGCCGTCAGGTCCGCGACGCCCTGCTTCGTTGGCCCGACTTTCCCTCCAGGCTCCACCGTGACGGCGTCGCCTAACCCTTCGGTTGTATTGATGCACGTGCTGATGTTCGTCTTGTAATCATGACCACCTGTACTGTCGGCCAGATCGATGTCGTAGTAGTCACTCGGCGAAATCGCCGCTTTCGGATCACCGGGGTGGATCGTCACGACGGTCCCATAGTCTTTGGCGACGGTGTAGCCGGTGCCGCCAAGCCCGGTCTTAGGATCGGGCGGCGTGTAGACATCCGCGCCGTTGTAGGTGGTCGCGGGCGCCGTTACCTCACTCCACTTGTCCGGAATCAGCCACGGACGCAGACAGTTTGTGGCATTGGCGCCGCCGGCTTCGGCCGTCGCCGTCGCTTTCGTGTCCTGCGATGTCACGCCGACGAGGTTCCCGAACCACGTGGGAAGCGGATTCCCGTGGGCGTTATCGCGGTAGACATTGACACGAATGCACGCCGGCGCCTTGGTGCCGTCGGGGCAGTCGACGAACGTGATGTCGTCGGTCACGCTGACAGACGGCTGCTGGCCGGCGACCAGGTTCGCCCGGGCGGCCATCAGGGCGGAGAGCTTGGCCGGTCCCGTGTCCGATGTATCCGTCGAGCTGTCGTACGCCAGGCCGATGGCGCCGGCAATCGCGGCGGAGTCGGCCGAATTCTGCGCCTGCCCGCGGCCCAGCCAGAACAGGCCGAAGTCGACAGCAAACGCGCTGAGCGCAATCAGCATCATCAGCGCCGCTGCGACGTGTACCAGGATGGCACCGCGCTCCGACTGACGAACGTATTGAGCTCTGGTCATGGCCTTGTCAGTCCTACTTCGCTTTGGGCGCCGGGTTCTGTGTCTTCGCGGGCGCGTCGACCGGTCCGCCGCCACCCGAGAGCTCCTGTCCGACAGCGTCAAGCGCCGGCAGGAATTTCTTCATCTGAGTGGGAAGCGGCGGAACTTCGTCTGGGTTAAGCGGGCGGACGAGCCGCGGCGTGATCAGGACCATCAGCTCGGTCCGCTCGGCACGGTCAGCCTTGCTCTTGAAGAGGTTCCCGATGACCGGGATGCTGCTCAGAAACGGGATGTTCGCGGAGTCCTCTTGCGACAGGTTGTTGAGCAGGCCGGCGATGGCGAACGACTGGCCATCGCGGAGCTCGACGTCCGTCTCGGCGCGCCTCGTGATCAGCGAGGGGATCCGGAAGCCCGAGAGCGTGATCCCGTTCGCGAAGTCCAGTGAGCTGACTTCCGGTCTCACCTTCAGTCGAATCATGTCCCCGGCGATGGTCGGCTTGAAATCCAGCTTGACGCCGAACTCCTTGAACATGATGCTGACCGCGTTGCTGATGCCCTGCACGATGGGCACCGGGAACTCGCCGCCCGCAAGGAAGCTCGCGGACTGGCCGTTGTAGGCGATGAGGTTCGGTTCGGCGAGGCTCTGCAGGTAGCCCTTCGACTGGAGGGCCCGGATCATCACGCCCAAGTCAAGTTTTTCGCTGAACAGAAACACGTTCAGGAAATCGCCGAACGTGAATTGCCCCGAAGCGCTTGTCACATCCTTGTTGAACCCCGGCTCAGCCTTCGTGTACTCCAGCTTGTCGAAGCCAGGGGCCGCGAACTGTCCGGTCGTGGTTCGCCCGATCACGCTGTTGATGCCGGTCGGACTCGTGAACCATGACACGCCCAGCTCTTTGATGGCGCGCCGGTTGACTTCTGCGAACCGCACCTGCAGCATCACCTGCTGGCTCTCCGAGCCACCCGGCAGCTGCAGCATGTTGATCACCTTGAGCTTCGAGGAGCTCGCCGTGGCGATCTCGCCGGCCCGAAGCATCACCTGGTTGCTCGACACACCGCCGGACAACACGATGGCTTCGTCGCTGACCCCCACCTGAATGTTCTCGCCCGGGAACAGCGTCTGCAGCTGCTGCTGCAGGCTTGTCACGCCCGGCTCGATCACGAGATCGTACTGAGCGCGACGTGTCGTGCCCCAGACGATGAGGCTGATCGTGCCAGCGGTCTTGCCGTCGATGAGGATTTCGCGCGGCTGAACCACCGTGGCGTCGGCCACGGAGGGGTTCGTCACGGCAATGCGCGACACGTCGAAGTCGGTGGTGAGCACCGTCGATCGACCGGCGGTCAGCTGAATCTTCTCGAAGGTGCCCGACTTCTCGGCGGGCTGCTGCGCCGCGAACGCCGGGCGCCCGACGACGACGCACAGCGCCGCCAGGCCGACCCGCACACCACGCGCAAGGGATGAATGTCTAAGACCCATTACCGTACCGTCTCCTCGCTGCGCTTCGACGCGCGAATGGCTTCCACTTTGTAAATCGAGAACGCTGGCTGCGCGACCGGCGGCGGCGGCGGGGGGACAATCGCCTTGCGGACCCCGGCGACCGTGACAATCTTCGGCGCTGGCGCGTGGGAGGTGCCGGACATCAGTTCGGCCATCCGCACGCCCGACGTCGCTGAAGACTCCGCGTCGAGGGGGTTTCGGAGCGCCAGCACGATCTGGCCCTCGGTTGCCGCCAGCGCGATTCGCTCCGCATCGGTCGGCGTGACCGACAGGGTCACGACCGTCGTCCGAATCGGCTTGCCGTCTTTTCTCGACTCGTCCTGGTCGTACTTCGTGCCGGCCGTCAGCACCAGCACGTTGGCGACGACGATTCGCGACATCGAGACGCTGTTGTCGCGAATCATGGCCAGTACGTCCACGCGCGTCCCGGGAACCGTGAAGCCTGCGACGCCGATGACCTCGTTGACTTTTACCGAGATCGCGCGCATGCCGGTGGGAATGGTCGGCGGCAGCCCGGCGCCCGCTTCGATGGGGGCGAGTTTGCTCTCCGCCAGCGGCTCGTTTGTCATCATGGGCGCGACGACGCCGCGATTGAGCACCTTCTCGACGGTGTCGAACCCGCCCGGCAGAGGATCGCTCGAGGGCCAGGGCACGAGCTTGACGTCCTCCTTGGTCACCAGCGTGCCGAGCGGCAGGTCGTGGCTCGCGACGACGGCCGAGTGATGCGCCACTTCCACTTCGCGGACCGGGATCTGCCTGATGGCGCGATAGACGCCGAAGCTGGCAGCCGCCGCCAGGGCGATGGCGATGGCCATGACAACAAACGTTCGAGTATTGCGACTCATGAATGCTCCTGTTGTTCTGTGCTCTACGGTGCAGCGGCGCCCTCGCGCCGCATCGTGGACGACGCCGCCAGCGTGATATCCCCGAGCGCACTGCCCCCGAACAGGGTGGCCGCGGGTCCGAGGAACACGAACTGATGGGGGTATTGCACGACGACCTTCACCACGGAGATGGACGGCCCACCGCCCGAGATGGGGACCTTGCTGTACGTGACCGTGGGTGCAGGCGCACTCGCCGTCAGCCCCGACGCGGCGAGATAGCCGTTGACGCGATTCTGGACGTCGGTCGCCGTGAAGTCCTGCAAGCACGCCCACGCGAGCGCCCTCGCGTGCGGCGTTCGTCACGACTTCGTAGCGCTGGAACATGATGCCGAAATCAATGATTCCGCACGTCACCAGCAGCAGGATTGGCAGCGCGATGGCGAGCTCGATGAGCTCGGCGCCGCTGTCGGTCTTCCACAGCCGTCGAAGGATCGTCATGATTGGAGCCATAGCGTCACCAGAAGACCGGTCAGCATGGGAACGGCATAGGCGAGACGCGGCCTGTCTGGCGCGTCAAGCGTCAGGCCTTCGACCGGCTGAAGACCGACCGTCGACCAGAACGTGCCGAGAAACGCGAGATTGTGGAGCGCCCGCAGCAGATAGCCCGTGCGCAACGCCACCAGGGTGCCGATCACGCCGCCGGCGATGGCGGAGTAGAGGCCGACGTGAAAGACGGCGACCGGGCCGAGCCAGGCGCCGAGGGCGCCAAGCAGCTTGACATCGCCGCCGCCGAGGCCCCGGAGCGCGAAGAACGGAAAGAACAGCGCAATTCCGAGCAGCCAGCCGCCGGCGGACGCCATCAGGCCGGTCGCCCCGCCAGTCGACGACATGAAACATTGCCGCGGCCAGGGCAGCGCCAAACGTGAGTCCGTTCGGTATGCGGCGCGTCCGCAGGTCACAGACGCACGCGGCAACGGCGACGACGACGACGACATGTTCGGCAGAAAGCATCATGAATCCTTCGCTCACGGCTTCGGTTCGGGATCCCATAGCTGGTTGGTGCTCGTATTCCAGCTGTTGTACGTCTTGCTGATCGCCCCGCTCCATAAACTGAATGCCGCCAGTGCACAGAGTCCAATCGCGGCTGTCAGGAGCGCGTATTCGATCACGTCCTGACCGTCTTCCTCGCCGACGAGTCGCATCAGCAGCAACATTGATCACCCGCACAATACCAATCGCTGGTCCGTCTGAACTGCGCCGCACCGGATGGAGATGGCTCCATTCCGGTGCGACCGACAGGTTTACTTGAGGGCGAGCGCGCCCCACTTGTCGACGGTCGTGCTGATATTCGTGTACCAGGCGTTCAGCGACGTTCCCGCCAGCGACGCGCCGACGAACACCACGAGCGCGATGACCGTGGCCAGCAGCGCGTACTCAATGAGGTCCTGGCCCTCATCTTCACGAACGAATCGAACCATCAAACTCTTCATGACTCCTCCGCAAATACACCGACGAGTTAACGTCTGGCGTCAGAACGTTGGTCGCATCGAGTCAGTGAGTGCCGGTGGCACTCGTTATTCCATGATTGGAACAAACGCTCGGCTCGCGACGTCCCGACAACCTGCGCGTCTCTCCCGTGTGAACCGGCCGCACCGAATGGACATGCCCACTCCGGTGCGACCGACTCGTCTACTTGAGCGCGAGCGCGCCCCACTTGTCGACGGTCTTGCTGATATTCGTGTACCAGGAGTTCAGCGACGTTCCGGCCAGCGACGCGCCGACGAACACGACGAGCGCAATCACCGTTGCCAGCAGCGCGTACTCGATGAGGTCCTGACCCTCATCCTCACGAACGAAACGAACCATCAGACCTTTCATGACTCCTCCGCAATACACCGACGAGTTAACGACTGGCCGCGGAACGTTGGTCGCATCGAGTAAGTGAGTGCCGGTGGCAACTCGTTATCCCATGATTGGGACAAAAGCTCGGCTCGCGACGTCCCGACGGCCTGCACGGCATTCATTTGCTCTCTGTCGCGTCGGCCGTGCGGCGGCGCGACAAATCTCCATGCCGGGGTCAGCGCGGCTCCGGTGTCCGCAGCCATCCGGCTAACTTGCCCAGGTCGCGACGTATCGCGTGCCGCAGCGTGTCCGCGTACGGCGGCGTCGTCGAGAGAAACTTGGTTCCGACGTGACAGATCGCACCCGCGCCAACGATTGGTTGGCACCGCACAACCTGCACGGTGTCTTCGAACTCGGATCCGTCGAACGCCACTCGCAGCAGGCCGACGGTGCCGACGGGTATTGCTCCGTTGCTCTCCACCAGGCAGCCGGTCGCGCTGCAATTGAGGATGCGAACGCGAACCTCTTTGGTCAGCGCGGCGAGCTGGCTGTCGCCCGCGTCGGGCCGTTCGAATCCGTAAATCATCGCGTCCTCGAGTGCGTATCCGTACCGGCCTCGTCGAGCGGCTTCAAACGAAGCCGATACCGGACGGACCCGTTCACCACTACCGGACGGCTGTCGACGACGGTGACCCGCGAGCTGAGCTTCGCGTGGTTGACGATTCGGTCGAGTATGAAGACGTCTCCCGCAACCGCGGGTTCGCCGCTGATCGCCACGACTTCGTCGTCAGTGCCGTTCTGCACCGTTACCTCACGGAGAACCCGCACGGTTGCTGCGGCATTCGTCATCCCGTACCTGCAATGGCCACGTCGTCCAGACATTCGCACCTCGAAGAGCGGGTTGACGTGCCGACAGGCACCGTCGCCGCGCGAATTACCCGCGAGTCGTTATCGCAAGCGCGGTGCCGCGCGCGCGCCGATCTTCATGCGAAGGAGTTTTGTTCGGGTTTCGTGGGGTTTCGTGAAATGGCGGCGTCAACAGGCCACAGTCGTGTCGACACGCCAGCGTCGGACTGTCTAGCCGGAGGCAGAACAATCTCCGGTGAAGGCTGGTGAGCGGGGAGGAATCGGGAACGATGCGCGCGTCAGGAGAGAACGTCGGCGCTCGTTTCGAGATCGCTACTTCGTAGTGACAATGATCAGTGTGTCGCCGGGCACGATCTCAGTTCGTTCGAGTGTGCCGGCCGGCATCTCGATGACCGCATGGGCGCGAAGTGATGCCGTGATTCGTCGAGCCGGTACGGCGGAGCAGGTCTTCAGCACCCGGCCGTCCTTCGACACGAACAGGATGTCGATCGAAAACTGCATGAAGAACGTGTGCACGGCCCTGCACGGGGCGATGATCATCGCCTGGCCGTCCGGAAACGACCGTCGGCCAAGCAGGCCCTTTCGTCGTGAGGCCGAATCAAAAGCGGCCAGCAGCCGATGCGCGACCACCCTGCCGGTGCGAGTGTTCGCGAGCGCCCATCGGAGGTCTGGCGCGCGCGCCAACGGCCGGAGGAAGGTGGTCACGGTCGGCAGGGAACGCACGATGACAGGGTAAGGTAGTCCCGAAACTCTTCCCGCGGCCACTCCTTAATCTGCTCGCATCCAGACTCTGGCGCTGTCTGCGGACGTGCCGTCCCGCACAAATCGACGCTAAGTGCTTGAGTGGCCTGCCGCTTGGCTGTGCGACCGCCCGAATCGATGAACTCGGACATCAGATTGCTCATGACTGGGACACCGAGATCCCATGGCAACCATACCGTATTTCGTTTTCAGTCCAAGCACGATTCTGAGCCTGAGCGGCATCCTCAGGGGCCCTGACCCGATCAAGGCCACGCCGGCAGAAGACTGGCGCGACGCCAGAATTGACGTCGTCATCCCCGCGCTGAACGAGGCCGAGAATATCGTCCTGTGCCTTGCCTCCGTGTTGCACCAGACCGTTCGCCCTCGCCGGATCTTTCTCATCGATGACGGCAGCACCGATGACACGGTTGAACGGGCAAAGAGTTTTTGTCGGCAACAGGGCGTCGAATTAACGGCGATTCAGCGCGGGAAGCCGATCGGCAAGACGCCAACACTCAAGCGTCAGGCGAGGGAGCTCGACTCGGACGTTGAATTCGTTCTGGACGCCGACACGGTGCTCGAGTCCACCAACTACATCGAGCGAACAGTTCAGGAACTCTACCAGGCGGTGGGCATCGCGAGTGCCTTTGGGACGATTCTGCCTCAGCGAAAGAAAGACCGTCGTGACGCCGAACACATGCCGGGGGTCAGGCGTTTCCTCCGCACGCGGTCGGCCCGTTCGACGAACGAGTCCGCCAGGCCGGCCGGATGGATTCATGATGCCGCCCGGGGGGTCACAAACGTCTATCGCGAAGTGCTGTATCTGTTCTTACAGCGCATCATCTACCGCGGGCAAATCGGCCTCTTCGGCACGACGAGCAATCCAGTGGGTTGCGCGGTCGCGTACCGCAGGAAGTACGTGCACGCGCTCTTCGAACACATCAGCCCGATTCTCGGCGACGATCTGACGAATTCAGAAGACATCTTCATCGGCTTCTCGATGCTGAACGAGGGTTATCGGAACGTTCAGCTGAACGACGTCTACGCACGGACGGTCGAGCCCGAGGTGCACCGGTTGCCGCGCCAGATGTATCTGTGGTCGTCCGCCTTTCTGCAGTCGTGTTACTACTTCGATCCGCTGCTGCGAAGTCCGCTCAAGGTGTTCAGCCGGTGGGCCAGTCGCAGGCACCCTGGACAGACGGGCCCCTCGGGTACTTCACGCAGACTGCCGATTCCGGTCCTGTCGCTTGGGGACGCTCGAATGCCAGCGCTCGCGACCATCGGGCAGAGTGCGTGGCCCGAGGAGCATCGCTCGCAATCATCATCACAGTCGCTTCGAATGGGAAATGCGACGGCCGAACGCTCGATGTTGCAGGCGGCCGGATGGGGTGATTCGAACGGCTCAGGCGAACGACGCGTGATTCGTGAGCCGTATCGCCAGCCGTTCGGTCGCGCCCGCACCGAGGAATGTGGCCGGCCGGCGGGATGGGTCCTCGCGTTGTCCGCGGTCGAGAAGGTGTTCCTCCCGGCGTCGCTTCTCATCATGGCGATTCTCGGGATGTGGGAGGCGCTGGCCGTGACAGCCATCGCCGAAACGGCGATCTGCCTGTTCGCGCTCTGTTTTGTGATGAAGGGCCGCCGCCTGGAGTACTTGCTGAAGGGCTTGCTCGGTACGCCCGTTCGCTACGCGCTCGTTGGCGTGGAGTTGCTGACGATCGGACGATTCGCGACGGATATCTGGATTACGAAGAACAGGAAGTGGCGCAAATGACCTGCCGGCTCCTCATGCTCGGTGCCCTCCTCGTCGTGCTCACGGCGTCCGCGGCGGGCGCCCAGCCCTCCGCGTCAGAGGACGCGCTTGCGGCTGAAGGTGCAGGCCGGTGGGACGAGGCCGTCCGCCTGTACCGGATTGCGCTGGAGACCGATTCGCATCATGCCGACTGGTGGGTCCGCGTAGCCGACATCGAGGCACGCAACGGCCATCTGACCGAATGCATCGACGCGCTCCAGCGGGCAATCGGTGCGGCGCCGGCTCCGAGTGCCGCCATTTACTTCCGTCTGTCGCAGGCGTACTCAATGGCCGGGCAGCCCGCCGCGGCGCTCGCTGCGGTCGAGCGCGCCTGGGTGCTGGCGCCGACTTCGATCGAATATCTGCGCGCCCGCGCGACGCTCGCTGCGTGGCTCGCCGACTACACGCGAGCCAGTGACAGCTACCGTCTCCTTGGGATGTTGCAGCCGCACGATGTGGACCAGGCGTTGTCCTTCGCGCGAGTCAGTGCGTGGGGAGGCAACACCAATGAGGCCGTCACTCAGTACGAGCGCTACCTGAAAGCGCGCCCGGATGCGGCGGAGGTGTGGCTCGAGTTGGCCAAAGCGGAATCCTGGCGCGGCAACTATGGCAGCGCCGAGCGGGCGCTGACGGAATATCGGACGCGTTTCGGAGAGACGTCGGCGTACTCGCAGGAGCTGGCTGCGGTGATGACGGGCAGCGGACGCCCGGGTCGCGCCGAGGATGTCGTGGCACCGCTTCTCGCGCAATCCCCCGACAACTACGAGCTGAATGTCACTCATACCATTGCCCTGGCGATGCAGCATCGCGTCCGCGAGGCGTTTACCTCTCTGGAAACGGTACGTCAACTGGCGCCGGAGAGTCGCGCCACTCACAACGCGGAACGGATCCTGCGCACGATGCTGGCATCAACGTTCGACCCGCAATTCACCGTAGCGACCGATTCCGACCAGCTGACGGTTCAGCGTTTTGTTCCACGCGCGACCGTTGCGCTGCGCAGCGGAACCACGGTGTCGGCCGGCTACGAGCACGCGAGGCTCGACGCGCGCGCCGGGAGTGGCCTCGAACAGGTGGACGGCTCGCAGACGGCCGATTACCGGCACGGCTGGATGGCGGCCAGCCAGATGATCGGGCAGGTAAAACTCAGCCTGCAGGGCGGTTACGCGAGTGCGGAAACGCACGACATCGTCACCTACAGCGCGGGCGCGGAAGCCCGCGCCACCGACAGCCTCTGGTTTGCGGTGAATCGCACGTCCGGACCGGTCGTGATTTCGCCGCGAACCGTCGGGATGGGGCTGACGCAGATCGCTCATCGCGTCCAGGTCAACTGGGCGCCGACGCTGCAGTCGATGGTCGCGGTAGACGGGTCGTATCAGGAACTGTCGGACGGCAACCATCGACTGGAACTCACGATCTCGCCGCGCCGCAGCTTTGCTCGCACGGCGGGCTTCAACCTGGACCTCGGCGTGTCGGCGTATCGTCTCGAGACCGCTGAGGACCTGCCAAACGGCTACTACGATCCGCAGCGATACGAGCACTACGCGTTCACCGCTCTTCCGTACTTCAAACTGGGCGAAAACGTCGGACTGTCTCTGTCGACGGCGGTGGGGGCGCAGCGCGATTCGACGTCACCGTCGTTCCACGTCGGCGGCACCGCGACCGCGGAAGCGACGTTCGGCATCTACGCGGCGTGGGTGCTGAAGATCAATGGCAGCGCGCTGATGAATCAGCGGCTGGCGAGCGGTGCGTTCCGCGGTGTCAGCGGAAGCGTTGTGCTCGTTCGGCGTTTTTAACCGGCAATCAGGGAGATGGCATGAAGGCACTGATCACGGGCGGCGCGGGCTTCATCGGATCGCACCTCGCCGAACGGCTGTTGGCGCAGGGGCACACGGTGTCGGTGCTGGACGATCTGTCGACCGGTCGTCTCGAAAACATTGAACATCTGGTCGGCGACGAGCACTTCACGTGCACCATCGACTCGGTGACCAATGAGGCTGTCGTCGGGCGGCTGATTGATCAGGTCGACGTGGTATTCCATCTCGCTGCCGCCGTCGGTGTCAGGCTCGTGTGCGAACGGCCGGTTCACACGATCGAAACCAACGTGCACGGCACCGAGACGGTCCTGAAACAGGCGAGCCGGCAACGCAAACTTGTTCTCGTCGCGTCGACGTCGGAGGTCTACGGGAAGGGCACCGCGCTGCCGTTCCGGGAGGACGCCGACCTTGTGCTGGGGGCACCCTCCAAGACTCGGTGGGGGTACGCGACCAGCAAGCTCCTCGACGAGTTCCTCGCGCTCGCCTATTGGAAGGAGCACCAGTCTCCCGTCATCGTCGTGCGCTTCTTCAATACTGTCGGGCCGCGGCAGAGCAGTCGCTACGGCATGGTGTTGCCAAGTTTCGTCAAGCGCGCGCTCGAAGGCGCGTCCATCAGCGTCCATGGAGACGGCACGCAGACGCGCAGCTTCACCTGGGTCGGCGATGTGGTCTCGGCGATGCTGAAACTGGTCGCCGAGCCCAAGGCGGTTGGCGAAGTGTTCAACATTGGAAACGGCGCGGAAATCAGCATTCGCGACCTTGCATACAAGGTCAAGGCGCTGACCGGCAGCAATTCACCGGTTCAGTTCGTGCCCTACGCCGACGTGTTCGACGACAGCTTCGAAGACATGCCTCGCCGAGTGCCAGACATCGGCAAGATCCGGCGATGCGTCGGCTACTCGCCGACCGTCCATCTCGACGAAATTATCGAAAACGTCGTCGAGTACTGGAGGACCCAGCGCGCCTCACGCGTCGTGCGTCTGTCGACGCGCCGGAACAACCTGGCGGCGGGGATGGTGCGAACGGTGTCGTCACCGCAAGCATTCAATCCGGCGTGGTCGACTTCGGTTAACCACTGATGACCGCCCTCACGGAGAACCGAGTATGAAACCGCTGCTGCTGAGTTGGTGGGTGCTGTGTGGGGCGGATGCGGCCACGACTCACCACATCGTCACTACCGGCGGCCGGGAAGTGATCCTCCCGACGCAGAATCCCTACGCCATCGATGGTGTCCTGCTCACGCAAGCCTTTGCCGCCGATCACGCTTTACGCAACGTGGCCCGCACACATCCACGGCTAGCCATCGGCCTGGGCGTGGGATTGGTGGCGGTGCGCGGGTTTGCGGTGGCGCACAACCTGCGGCAGATCCAGACGCATAGCGGGGCGCGATGATACGGCGGTTGACGGTGTTCGATCCCGCATGGCCGAAACGACGATTCGACTGATGTGCCGCCCGGACGTTGGCCCTTGGGCATGGTGATGTCCATCACCCTGCCCGACTTCTAGCATCACATCACACCCGCACGGCCTGCATCGCGCGCCGCAGCGCCTCACCCGAATCCCGCCTGAATCGCTCTTGGAGCATTCGCGCTGCGGGGTATCCGAGCCGCGCCAGCACGGCCCGCGGCCTTGATGCCGCGCGCATGCGCTACGTCACGGCCTGCGACGCGCGATTCAGTGACACCTCGAAGATTTCTTGGCCCTGCTCGGCGTGGTTGGCCACTGTTCCGCACGCGAACCCGAACGTCGATCTATGCCATCGATCGTCGAGAAAATACAGGACACGGCAGCCGTTGAGCGACCACAACCCGAAGTGGTTGACGACGACGGCGACCGTGGCTCCGATTTCAATCGGCGCGCCCTCCGGGCGGATGCGTGCCCATTCGATGTCGAAATGTTCCACGCCATGAGCGCCGCCTTCGCGCGCTCGAAACCGGACTCGCCGCTGGCGATCACCACGGCCGTCTCGTCGGTGTCGTACTTCGGCGGAGGATGGCTGGCAGTACCGGCGCGCGGATAGGAAAGCGGCAGGCGGCCCGATTCCTCGAGAAAGCGGGCAATCGTCTTCGGTGACGGCCGACGTGAAAGAAACATGGGAGAATCACCCACTATACGGCACCCCACGTTTGTCAGAGGAGATGAAGAAGATGGCGCGATCCGCGGTTGCTCTCGTCGTCTTCGCATTGGGAGCAGGCCTGAGCCTGTCGGCCCAGCAGCGCGGACGCGCGCCCATCGGGATCAGCTGGCCGCCGCTCGGCGCGGGACCGTTTGTCCTCGATACCGCTGAACAGCACAAAATCCGCGTCGTCGTCGTGACGAGGGGCCTGAACAACCCGTGGAGCCTGGCGTTCCTCCCCGACGGGCAGATGCTCGTCACCGAACGCGGCGGCCGCCTGCGGATCATCAGGAACGGCGTGCTCGACCCGCAGCCTGTCGCCGGCGCGCCGGAAGTCCGGGCGGTGCGGCTCGGCGGGCTGCTGGATGTCGTCCTGCACCCGCGTTTCGCCGAGAACAAACTGGTCTACATCACGTACAGCAAGCCCGCAGGGGAGGGTCTCATGAAGACGGCCCTGGCGCGCGGGCGCTGGGACGGCGCCGGCCTGATCGATGTCCGCGACATCTTCATCGCCGATCCGGCGTGGGACGGCAACGGCGGCGCGGCGTCGCGCCTCGCGTTTGCACCCGACGGCCTCCTGTACATGACCACCGGCGCGTCGGTCGCGAACATGAAAGAAGCGCAGGACCTCGGCAGCCACAAAGGCAAAGTCCTGCGCCTCAACGACGACGGGACCGCAGCGGCGGGCAATCCGTTTGCCGGCACGGCGGGCGCGAAGAAGGAGATCTTTTCGCTCGGTCACCGCAACCAGCTCGGGCTCGCGATCAACCCGAGAAGCGGCGCCGTGTGGGCCAACGAGAACGGGCCGAACGGCGGCGACGAGATCAACATCATCCAGGCCGGTCGCAACTATGGCTGGCCGCTCGTCAGCCTCGGGCGCGACTACGCGGGGCCGTGGCAGGGCAGACTTGCTGCCGACGGATTCGAGAACCCCGTCGCGTACTGGACCCCGGCGATTGCCGTTTCCGGCATGGCGTTCTACACGGGCGATCGGTTTCCGTCGTGGAAGGGGAACGTGTTCGTCGGCGCGATGCGGATGGGCGAGATACCCGGGTACGGGCCACCTGCAGCGGCTCGTATTCAACGACAGGGACGAAGAGATGCGGCGCGAGATGCTGCTGACCGACCTGCACCAGCGGATCCGCGATGTCCGGCAGGGCCCGGACGGGTTGCTGTATTTGCTGACTGCCGAAGACGACGGCGCCCTGCTGCGTCTCGAGCCGCTGCAGATTCCGTAGACAGGAGCATCATGACGCACCCCGTGATCTGGAGCCGGCGCGAACTCCTCCGCAGCTTCGCAGCCGCCACCGGTCTTCCGGCGTTGAACGCGGCCGCCGCCACGCGGCGGCGCGTGGGCATCATCGGCGGGGGGATGGCGGGCGCCGCCCTCGCCTGGCTGCTCGACGCCGAGCGCGACGTCGTGCTGCTCGAGGCGCGCCACTCGATTGGCGGCAACGTGCAGAGCGTTGACGTCGACCTCCTCGGCCGATCGTGTGTCGTCGACATGGGCGCGCAATACTTCCATCCGGGTCCATATCCTCTGTACACGGCGCTTCTGACGGCGCTTGGACTGTACGCGGGACCCGGCGGCATGAGCGACGCGCATTCGTTCCCTGCGTCCATCACAGTGACGGCCGACACGGATCCATCGCTCCGCTTCGTCTCGCCCGTGCTGCCGCAGCGCGCATGGCCGCTGCTGGCCGAGTGGAACCGGGCAGGAACCGCAGCGTTCGCCGTCGCGTTTTCCGCGGCGAAGCGCCGCGAGGAAGCGGGGGAGAGCTGGGCCGTGACGCTCGAGGACTGGCTCCCGACGCTCGGCCTGTCGCGCGAGCAGTGGGAAGGCATGCTGCTGCCGTGGGCGGCCTCGCTCTTTTCCGGCGACATCGCGCAGGCGCGCGGCCTCTCTGCACGTGCCGCCATGATTTTCGCCGCGAAGGCGCTGCCCGCCAACCCTCTCGATCCGACGATGTACTACGTGCTGAGGCACGGCATGGTGCAGGTGCTGCAGCGGCTCATCGAACAGACGTCCACGGTCAGCGTTCTCACGGCCGCGCCCGTGCTGCAGGTTGCGCGCGCCCCACAGGGGCAGTTCGTGATCCGATGTCTCGACGGACGGACGCTATACGTGGACGACCTCGTCCTTGCCGCGTCGGGACCCGCCAGCCTGCGGCTGCTCGGCGGGCTGCCCGGCATGGATGTGCAGCGGGCGGCGCTGCGCGGGCTGGAATTTCATCCGGCCGCGCTGGCGCTGCACCTCGATCCGCTTTACGCACCCGCGGATGCCCGGCTCTGGTCGTTTCTCAACTGCCACATCGAGGGATCGTTCTGCGAGGCGTCGATGTCCATGGCAGCCGTCCTGCCGGACTTGCCGCCCTTTACGGCAGCACAGATCTGGAAGAGCTGGATTACGCACCGGACGCGACGGCCGAGCCTTGTGCTGCGCGAGGCGGTCTTCAATCACATGCTGCCGACGCCGGCGACGTTGTTCGCGCAGAGCGTGCTCCGCGGCCTGCAAGGACGCGGCGGGGTGTGGTTTGCCGGCGGCTACACGTTCCCGTATGACGCGCAGGAAACCGCGCTCGCCTCTGCATTGCAGGTGGCGCTCGGCCTGGCAGGCGCATCGGCGCGGACGCGCGCGCTCACACCGGCTTAAGCCGCGCAGCCCCGCCGTCAGCGAGCATCCAGCTGATCCGACTCTCCCGGGCGAAGCCATGCCCAGGCGGCGCGCCGGTCGTTAAACACCTTCACCTGCAGCGGAGTCTCTTCGACCTCTGCCAACGCCTCGAACACGCGGGCGACGCCGAACGTAATCGGCCTGGCCGTGAGCATGGCGACCCTCTTCGGTCCGATTCGGGGCGCATGTTCGGAGATGGTGGCCACGATTTCGCGCAACTCGGCGAGGTCCGGTGTCGACAGGCTCTCGGTCAGGTCGCAAAACGTGTCGAGGCCCGGTCGATACGACGGATCGTTGATCCACCGGAGCATTGTCTGCATCCGCTCGGCGTGCGTAAGCTCGCCGGTCATCACCACAAACAGGACGTTGGCATCGAGGTCGATGCGGTAGGTCATCGGCATTGGCTGAGCTGCCACGGTAGCACAACAGTCATGCCGCCATACGGCGTCACGACATCGGTTTGCGGGATCTCAGAATCGTAATCCCGCCAGAATGGGCGTGCCTCGCCGTCCGGCCGAGTTATCTGGACCGGGGTCTCGAAACGGGGGTATCGTGGGTGCGGGGGACGGATGTGATTACTCGACACGCGTTGTTGGGAGCGCTGATCCTCGCAGGGGTGGCGGCGACCGCCATGGCCCAGCCGCAGACTGCAGCCGGACGCATCAAGATAGCTTCCGGGTCGGTGTTCGTTGTGCGCGCCGGCACGGTTTTACCCGCGCAGGCAGGTCAGCTGGTATACGAGGCCGACGCCCTTCGCACAGGCGCGGACGGCCGGCTCGGCGTCACGTTGAAGGACGATACGCGCGTCTCAATGGGGCCCGGCAGCGAAATGCGGGTAGACCGGTTCCTGTACGCCCCGGCGGAAGGCCGGCTCAGCCTCGTGCTCAATGTAGTCCGCGGCGTGGTGGCCTACGTCTCGGGACGGATTGCGAAGCTCTCGCCAGATTCGATCCGTCTCGAAACACCGGCGGCCGTCGTGGGCGTCCGCGGCACGACGCTGGCGCTTCGCGTCGTGCCTGAATGACCTGGGCGCGACCCGTCGCGGTTGCGGTGCTGGCGGCTTGCGCGATGACGGGCTGCGGACCCAAGCGGATCCCGCCGCTGCGTCCCGGGCAGGCCCAGGTGGTCCTCCTTCCGGACCCCGGGGATGCGGCCGTCGGGCGCGCCGTTGTGTCCAACCCCGCCGGAGGAGTGGCACTGGCCGCCGCGCGCGAATCAACAACCGCTTCTCCCGGACGGCCCCCCGCGCCGGTTACGGTCCTCAGCGAGGACGACGCGAACCGGCTATTCGGCGATCTCCTGTCGACGCTTCCGCCGGCGCCGGAGCACTTCGTCCTGTATTTCCGATTCGAATCGGATGACCTGACCGACGAGAGCCGGGCGCTGCTTCCGAAGGTGCTCGAAGCGCTCAGAACCCGCCCGTTCCCCGATGTTGCAGTGGTCGGGCACACTGATACGACGGGGAGCGCCGCCGGCAACGTCGAGCTCGGCCTCAGGCGCGCCAACGCGATTCGCGCGCAGCTCGTCCAGGCGGGGATCGGTGCGGCTGTGATCGATGTCACGTCGCATGGCGAAGCCGACCTCCTCGTGAAGACCGCCGATCAGGTGCTCGAGCCCCGTAACCGCCGCGTCGAAATCACGGTGAGATGAGCGTTCAGCCGCGCCGCGTCGTTCTCGTCTGCGGCGTCGTGCCCGCCGTCATCGTCGCCCTGCTGTCGCTTTACCGTCCCGCGTTCCTCGAGAGGCTCGAGTACGCCTCGTACGATGCACTGCTGCGCGCGGCCCGTACGCATCCGCCGGGCGGCGACGTCGTGATCGTGGACGTCGATGAGCGCAGTCTCTCTTCCGTCGGGCAGTGGCCATGGCGCCGCGATCTGGTCGGCAGCCTCGTCAGCCGCATTCGCGACTTCGGCGCCTCCGCCATCGCGCTCGACATCGTGTTCGCCGAGTCGGATCGGTATGCGGGCGCCGGGGCTGCCACCGACGAAGCGATGGCCGGAGCGCTTGCGCCCCGGAAAGGTCGTGCTCGGCTATGCGTTGACCTTCGACAATTCTACGAAGCCGTCGAGCGCGTGCGTGCAGCATCCGCTCGGCCTCGTGCTGGTACGCCGCGGCGACGAACGGGCACCCGAGCCGTTCTTCCAGGCCACTGGCGTGGTCTGCAGCCTTCCGATGCTGACAAAAGCCGCGGGGGGATCCGGATTTCTCAACGCCGCCCCTGACCCCGATGGCCTGTTGAGGCGAGTGCCGCTGCTGGCGGCGTTTGACGGGCATGTTTATCCGGCGCTCGGGCTCGCCGCCGTCATCGCGGCTAAGAATATCCACGATGTAACCCTGCGCGTCGGGAATGTGAACTCGGCGACGCTCTGGTTCGGCAGCCAGAGCGTGCCGCTGGACGGCAAGAGCAACATGCGGCTCCGGTACCGGGGCCCGCGCAGGACGTTCCAATACGTCTCGGCCACGGACGTGTTGAGCGGCGGGCTCGCCGCCGACGCGTTCAAGGACAAGATCGTCTTCGTGGGCACGACCGCCCTCGGTACGCGCGAAGTCGTCTCCACGCCCATCGATACCCTGTTTGCCGGCGTCGAAGTGCAGGCGACCGTCGCAGACAACCTGCTGCAACAGGACTACATCCGGCGCCCCGAGTATGGGTCCGCGATCGAGACGCTGGGCGTGCTGGTCGTCGGCATCATCGTGTCGCTGCTCGTCGCCCGGTTCGGTCTCGCGTGGGGCGGCGCCACGATTGCCGCGTATCTCCTCGTCGTCTGGGCGGGCGCAGGGGGACTGATGTCCGGCGCGAGCGTGTTTTTTTCGCCGTTGTATCCGACGCTCGGCCTGATCGCCTCGCTTGGTGCGATTGCCGGCGGCAGGTTTGCCCTCGAGCGCAACCGCGCCGACCAGGCCGGACATGACAAGGTCGATCTCGCAGCGCCTGATGGTGCAGACGCTGCTCTCGCTGACTGAAGTGAGAGACATCGAAACCGGCCGCCATTCACGCCGCACGCAGGAGTACACGCGCCTGCTCGCCACGCAACTCGCCAGGCATCCCGATTTCCGCGGGTATCTCACACCCGAGCGCATCGACCTTCTGGCGAGCCTCGCGCCGCTGCACGACATCGGCAAGGTCGGCGTGCCCGACCGGCTGCTGAACAAGGCCGGCTTGCTGACGGCCGAAGAAACGATCGAGATGCGGAAACATCCCGTCCACGGCCGCGACGTCATCGTGCACGCCGAACGCGACGCCGGTTCCTCCGACGATACGATTCTCGCGATGGCGAAAGAGATCGTGTACACGCATCACGAGAAGTGGGATGGCACCGGCTATCCCCAGGGCCTGACCGGACGGGCCATTCCGATTGCCGGCCGTCTGATCGCGCTCGTCGACGTATACGACGCGGTGACGACGCGCCGCGCGTACCGCGACCCGATGTCGCACGCCGATGCGGTCAGCTTCATCGTCGCGGGGAAGGGCACGCATTTCGATCCCGCCGTCGTCGACGCCTTCGTCGAGGTGTCGTCCACGCTCCGTCGTTTCTCACGCGTCAGCGGATGAACGGCGAAGTTCGTCAGGACGTCCTGCGGCAGCCGCCATGCAGACATCGAAAACGGGCCGGCGTTGGCAGCAGACGCCGTCCAGCACGAACGCCTTTACCGTGTCGATGGGTATTCGAGACGTGGGATGTGGCGCGGCTGAAGGAAATCATCCGCTACCTCAAAATCCGCGCGACGTCCGACTTCTAGTCAGCGAGCTGTCCCATCCGCCGAGCGCGGCCGCGCGTTCGTACGTGCTCTCGACAAATGCCGTGAGCGCCTCGTCCGGCGACGGCGCTGTCCGGACGGACTCGTATGGAAGGACGAACTCGCCCAGCTCGCGGTGATAGTAGGCTGCGTCCGGGTGCACGACCGCTTCCTTGAGGCCTGCCGGTTCGGGTACGGCGTAGGCATAGAAGATCGTCTCAGGCACCGGACCGCCCCCGGGCCAGAACCCTGCGCTGATCACCTCGTGCGAGTAGGCCTCGCGCATGAAGGCGGGGCCTTCCCGAGGCGGCGCGGGCCGGCCGGAAAACCGTGTGACCGCGAGGTCGAAGCTCCCCCAGAAGAAATGCACCGGGCTGCATTTCCCGACGAACCCGCACGCGGACCTCGTGAACACGCGCGCGACGCTCGACACGATCCGCCACCAGCGGCTGACGGAAACCGGATCGTACGATCGGTGCAGCGTATCCTGATCGAACCTGATCGGATCGGCGATCTCGACGGGCATCGGCCAGATCTTCACGGGCAACCCCATCTCGTCCAGCATCGCCATCACGTCACGATAGAACTCCGCGACGGTTCGCGGCACGAGTGGCAGCGTGCGCGCCGCACTGTCGGATGGCACGATCGCGAGGGCATGATCGACGAAGTCGAACTGCATCGTGAACGATCGATTGCCGTGCGGGAGCGTCCGCGTGGAGAGGCCGCGCGGGTGTCACCTGGAGTGCGCTGCCCCACGAGTGATTGAGCGGGGGCGCCTGGGCGAGCGCGACCTTGCCGACGACCTGCGTCCACATGTGGAGCGTCGCGTACGTGTCCTTCCAAGCCTCGTAGGGAAGCGCCGGCCAGGCGTCATGCTGCATGGGGGCATGATACCGGACGGTTACCGCGGCGACGTAAGATGAGGCAGGAAGGGGCGCAAAACACATGGAAGTGGACGCGTGCGCACACATCGGCGCCACGGGCACCGTGAAGCATCCGAAGAAGCTCGTCTGTGATGAATGCGTCAAGACGGGCGCCGCCTGGGTTCACCTGCGGACGTGCCAGCAGTGCGGAGCGACCCATTGTTGCGACTCGTCGCCCAACCGCCACGCCAGCAAGCATGCGCGTGTCAGCGGGCATCCCGTGGTGGCGTCGGCGCAGCCGGGTGAGCGCTGGCTGTACTGCTATGTGGACGATGCGATCAGCGAATACTAGGTCCTGCGACCCACCCGGTCCGCGGGTTGCAGGGGATCGGGAGCGCGGGTAAGCCGGGGAACGGCTATAATCCCCGGCCGATCGACGAAACGGGACGTTGAGGCCCCCACTGAACGGAGCCCGGTCATGAAGCTCGGCGACGCTCGCGTGTTTTCGGTTCCGACGTTTTCCAGTGATTCGGCGCCACGTGCCTCGACGGCCGTCGACCGCTGGGTCGCAGGCCGCATCCGGGCATCGGTGCCCTCGGCCCGCCTGCGGTTCGTACTCTGGGACGGGTTCGAACTGCCGTACGCCGGTGACGCGCCCGTGGGAACCATCGTGTTCAGGAACCGGCGCGCGTTGTTCAGCTGGGTGTGGAACCCGGACTTGAACTTCGGCGAGGCCTACATGTTCGGCGCCGTGGACCTGCAGGGCGACCTGGTGGCGATGCTCTGCGAGATCTACCGCGCCCTGCGCCGCACGAGGGCGCGCGAGCAGGCGTCGAGCAAGCCCGTGAACGACGAGCACGCCGCGCGCGAGAACGTTCACCGCCATTACGACCTCGGAAACGATTTCTACCGCCTGTGGCTCGACCGCGAGATGCTCTACACGTGCGCGTACTTTCCGTCGCCGGACGCCACGCTCGAGGACGCGCAGATCGCGAAGATGGAACGCGTCTGCCGCAAGCTGAATCTCAGGCCGGGCGAGCGCGTGATCGAGGCCGGATGCGGCTGGGGCTCGCTCGCGCTATTCATGGCCAAGCAATATGGCGTGTCGGTCAGGGCGTTCAACGTGTCTTCCGAGCAGATCGCCTACGCGCGCGCCCGGGCGAAAGAAGGCGGTCTTGCGGGGCAGGTGGAGTTCGTCGAGGACGACTACCGCAACGTCCGGGGCCAGTACGACGTGTTCGTGTCGGTGGGGATGCTCGAACACGTGGGGCTTGGCGACTACGAAGCCTTCGGCTCGCGTCGTCGAGCGCTCGCTGACGGGCGCGGGCCGCGGGTTGCTGCACTTCATCGGACGGAACCAGCCCGGCGCGCTCAACCCGTGGATCCGGAAGCGGATTTTTCCCGGCGCGTATCCACCGGTGCTGCCCGAAGTGTTCGAGCGCGTGCTGCAACCGTGGAACATGTCGGTGCTCGACGTGGAGAATCTCCGGCTGCACTATGCGTCCACGCTCGACCACTGGCGCCGCCGCTTCGAGACCGCATCAGACGAGGTGGCGCGGATGTTCGACGAGACGTTCGTCCGCGCGTGGCGCCTCTACCTCGCGGGATCGCAGGCCGCGTTCACCACGGGCACGATGCAACTGTACCAGGTGGTCTTCGCGCGAGGCGCCAGCAACGAAATCCCCTGGACGCGTCTCTCCTGAGCCCGTGCGGGTGAGTGCCGTGGGCTCTGCAGGGACCGTCCATCAGGCGTGCGACGCGCTCATCGTCGGCGGTGGACCCGCCGGGTCGGCGTGCGCACGCGCGCTTCGCCGCGCCGGCCTCGACGTCCTCGTGCTCGACGCGGCCGTGTTCCCGCGAGACAAGGTCTGCGCGGGGTGGATCACGCCGCAGGTCGTGACGTCACTCGATCTCGACGTCGACGAGTACCGCCGCGGCCGGACGTTTCAGCCCATCTCCGGGTTCCATGTCGGGTTGATTGACGGCGGCGCCGGCACCGACACGCAGTACGGCCGGCAGGTGAGCTTCGGCATCCGGCGCTGCGAGTTCGATCACTACCTGCTCGAGCGTTCCGGTGCCCGCGTCGTGGCCGGTACTCCCGTGACGAGCCTCCGGCGGGACGGCGCTCACTGGATCGTGAACGGCAGCATCCGCACGCCGCTTCTGGTCGGGGCGGGTGGCCATTTCTGCCCGGTCGCGCGGCACGTCAACGCCGATGGGCGTGATCAGGCCGCGGCCGCACCCGTCGTCGTCGCGCAGGAGGCGGAGTTCCGCGTCGAACCGACCGCAGCCGGAGCCGTGCAGGGCGAAGCGCCCGAGCTGTACTTCTGCCGCGACTTCAAAGGGTACGGGTGGTGCTTCCGGAAAGGCGAGTACCTCAACATCGGCCTCGGGCGTCTCGATCGCCGGTCCCTGCCCAGGGCAACGGCTGAATTTCTGGGGTTCCTCAGCGCAACCGGCCGCATCCCGCGCGACGTGTCGCCGCGCTGGCGGGGCCACGCGTACGCCGTGTACGACACGCCGCGCCGCCGTGTGACGGACTCCGGCGTGATGTTGATCGGCGACGCGGCCGCGTTGGCCTATGCCCAGAGCGGCGAAGGGATAAGGCCGGCGATCGAATCCGGGTTGATGGCTGCGGCCGTGGCGCTTCAAGCCGACGGCGACTATTCGGCCGGGCAACTGGAGCCGTACGCCGATCGTCTGCGCGCGCGGTTCGGTCCCGGATCCGTCGCGACGGCGCTCTCCAGGGCCGTGCCCGATGGCTTCGGCGCCGCAGTCGGGCGCCGCCTGCTCTCGGCGCCGGCCTTCGTACGACACGTCGTCCTCGACCGCTGGTTCCTGCACCGGCACCAGCCGGCGCTTGGCGTGATTCGCGGTTCCCATCGGTCATAATGAGTTTCGTGTACGGCGGGGCTTTCAGGCCTGCCGACAACTGAAACGCGGAGGCAGGCATATGAAGCGTAGATGGTCTGGCGTGCTGGCGATTGCCGGAATGTTTCTGGCCGGCGTGTCCGTGGCCGCGCATCATTCGTTCGCCGCGGAGTTCGACATCAACAAGCCGGTGACCCTGGCGGGGACCGTGACAAAGGTCGAGTGGGTCAATCCCCATGTGTACGTCTACCTTGACGTAAAGGACGCGAACGGCAAGGTGACGCCGTGGTCGCTGTCCAGTCTCGGCCCCGCCGCCGCGCGCCGCGTCGGCGTGACCCGTGCGAGCTTCGGGCAGGGGCAGGCGGTGACGGTCCTCGCGTATCACGCCAAGGACGGATCCAACTTCGGCTTCATGCGCCGCATGACGTTCGCCGACGGCCACAGCATCGAACTCTGGCTTGGCGACGACGCGGCGAAGCAGTAGGAGCGAAGTATGCGCAACCCTCTATTTGCTACGGCAGCCGCCCTGTTTTTCGCGGGTGCCCTCGTCGCCGCGCAGTCGGCGCCGGCCACGCCGCGCACCGCGGACGGCAAAGTCGACCTCAACGGCATCTGGGGCGTCACCGCGCCGCCGCCGGCAGCGAAGCCCGGTGAGTCCGTTCGATGGCTGCTGCCGCTCAAGGGTGTGAATCCCGAAGGTGGGGATGTCTTCAAGGGTCTGGATCGATGGCAGGTCGAAGGACGCGCCGCAGCGCCGAACAAACCCGAGTACAAGCCAGAATTGCTCGCGAAGGTGAAGGACCTCTCGGACAAGCAGGGCATCCTCGACCCCGCGTTCTACTGCAAGCCGCAAGGCGTCCCCCGCATGGGTCCGCCGAGCCAGATCGTGCAGACGCCCGGCCAGGTGATATTTCTCTACGGGAACTCGAACCTGTTTCGCGTAATCCCGACCGACGGCCGGCCGCATCGCGCGGACGCCGACCCTTCGTATATGGGCGATTCGATCGGTCGTTACGAAGGCGACACGCTCGTCGTGGATGTCACCAGCTTCAATGACGACACGTGGCTCGGCAGCGACGGCTACTTCCACACCGAGGCGATGCACGTCGTCGAGCGCCTCAAGCGCGAAGGCAACACGGTGACGTACACGGCCACCGTGGAGGATCCCGCCGTCCTCGCGAAGCCGTGGACGACGACGCCGCGCGCGCTGAAGCTGTCGACGAGCCAGGCGGACGCGCTCCTCGAGGCGCCGCCGTGCGTCGAGCACGATGCCCCGCACATCGTGACGCTGGACCATCACTAGGGCTGGTTAGTCACGCCTGCTCATCACGAAGCCACGAAGGCCACGAAGATTTTTTTCAACAAAAAGGCTTCGTGATCTTCGTGTCTTCGTGAACAAGCCACCGCTAGATTCTGAATCGCAGCCCGATCCACGCGGTGGTCGGCGACCCGGGCGCGTAGAACGTGGCGTTCACCAGGGGGAACTCGCCGCCGATGGGTGGCAGCGGACGGGCGATGAAGTTGCCCGTGCTGGTGAAACCGGTCGGCCCGAGCTGGGCGGCGCTGCTGTAGTGATGGTCGAACAGGTTGTTGACCTGGCCGGTCAGCTCGAGTTGCTTCGTCAGCCGATAGCGCACGCCGAGGTTCACGACACCGTAGGGGTCTGACGTCCCCGCCCCCAGATAATAGATGCCGTCCGGCTGGTGCCGGTTGTTCTCGTTCCCGCGGGCGAACGTGCTCGACGCGGCGATCAGATCGACGTTCACCGCGAGCCGCGAGGTCGCCTGGATTTCGGTAAACGCCTTCAACGTATGCGGAGGCACCAACGGAATCCGGTCGCCTGGCTCGATCGCGATGACCCCTTCGAGCCCCTTGCCTCCGGCCGCTGCCGTGTCATTCGAGCTGTTGCCGGATCCGCCGACCGTCTCGGCGCTCTGATACGTGGCGTTCAGGTAGGTGTAGCCGGCCCCGTACGATACGCGGTCCGTGCGCGTGCTGAGGCTCAGCTCGACGCCCTGCCGCCGGGTGTTTCCAAAGTTCTTGAAATAGCCGAACCCTGACTGGGTCGATGAGACGAACAGGATGTCGTTGTCGTTTTTGGCCGTGAAGAAACCGACCGTCCAATTGGTCCTGGCGTTCGGAGACGTCTCACCGCGCAGCCCTGCTTCGATGGTCCTGGTCACGACCTGCTCGATCGGCGGGTCCCCGGCCATCGCGTTCGGCAGCTTGCAGGGCAGATCCGGATCGGCGCACCCGAGCTCGATCGATGTGGGCGCGCGGCTGCCCTCGCTGTAGCCGGCGTACACATTGAGGGAAGGCGACGGGCTGAACGTCACGCCGGCGGCCGGGTTGAATCGCCCGAAGGTGTACCGGGCGTCGAGGGAGCCGGGCATTCCGGACCGAATGAGATCCGTGTTGTGAACGTTCGTCCGGTTGTAGCGGCCCGAGAGCGTGAGGTTCCACGTGCGGCCGAACGTCAGCGTGTCCATGCCGTAGAGGCTCCAGGTGTCGAGATGCCCGTCGAGATCGATGCGCGTGTCGTACGGCTCGCCGTCGACCTGACCGCCGGTCACACCGTCTCCGAATGCATCCACGCCGGTGATGCTCCGGTCGGGCACGAGATAGCCGAGCTGGGTGGACTGCCGGAAGCCTGCGCGGCTCCCGTCGTACGCGCCGCCGGCGGTGAGCTGGTGGCGGAGGCCGGCGTGCGATCCGGTCACCGCGAACTGGCCGGCCGCGCCGTAGTTGTGCTGGTCGGTCTCGGCGCTGTTGATCAGCCCGTTGCATTTTTCGGCGGGCTCGTCACGCTGGAGCGCCTGGGCGATGCACCGCCAATAGGGAAACGGCGTGTTGGACGCGTCGGCGCCGCTCGTCGGATAGCCGGTGTACCCTGCGGCGGCGAGCGCGCGCTGGTCGGCCGGTGTCGGTTGATACACGGGCTGATCGAGTGAGTTCTCGTTGATGTCGCCGTTCACGCCGCTCGTGCGGATGTCCCGGTAGTAGATGTTGCCGGACAGCGTCACGCTCGGGCCCGCTGTGCGCCGGCCGGTGACGTTGACGAACGTGCCGCGGTTGTCGTTGATATCGGGCTTCGTGTACACGCTCGCGTAGTCCCGCTCGAGGAAGCGCTGCTCCTGGAGGCCGTTACCCGTGAGCGAGTTGTCGGCGTAGGACGTGACGAACGTGATCTCGTTCCGCTGGTTCTTCCAGCCGAGCGAACCGAACACCTGGCGCACGTCGGACGGGGAGTCGTCTCGCCATCCCTGCTCGGCGAACAGATTTCCGGCGACGTACCAGTTCAGCCCCGAGGTGTTCGAGCCGCCGTGCTCGAATTCGACGGCCCGGCGCGTGTAGCTCCCGTAGAGGCCCTGCACCGTGGTCCCGGGACTCGTGCGGCCGGTCTTGGTCTGCATCGCCAGCGCGCCTCCGAGTGTGTTCAGGCCGAACAACGGGTTCGATCCCGGCATGATGGCAATGGTGGAGATCGCCAGTCGAGGAATCAGATCCCAGCTCACGACGTCGCCGAACGGCTGATTCAACCGCACGCCGTCCATGTAGACCGACAGCCCCTGCGGCGTGCCGAGCAGCGGCGAGGCGGTGTAGCCGCGGTAGCTGACATCCGGCTGGAACGGGTTGCCCCTCAACTCGTTCACGTACACGCCCGTCACGCGCCGGTTCAAGAAGTCCGCGATGTCGATGGCGCCGCTGCCGACGATGTCGGTGTCCAGGGCGGTCTGGATCGGCGCGGGGATCTGATCGAGTGTCAGATCGACGCCGGGAAGGGGAGTCGCCGCGATGACTTCAACCCTGAACACGGGCGGCGGCGGCGACTGTCCTCCCGGCGCCTGCGCCGAGGCGGCCGATGCCGTCGCGAGCGACAAGAGACAAAGTATGGTCTTCCGGAACAGGCGCACGACGCTCATTGAAACGAAGATTCCCGGCGAGGCTGTTTTGGTCGTCGTGAAAATCCCGGTGGTATCATGACCGCATGAGAAACCTGATGAAGGGCCTGATCGCCGCCTCCGCGTTCGCCCTGACCGTGCCGGCGTTCGTCGAGGCGCACTTCACGCTGATCGAGCCGGCGTCGTGGCTCGTCGAGAACCGTCTGGGCGATCCGCAGAAGCTCGGTCCGTGCGGCGGGACGTCGGCGGACGCCGGGATGCCGACCAACGCAATCGGCAAGGTGCAGGGCAACTCGAAGCTGCACGTGAAGGTGATGGAAACAGTGTTCCATCCCGGCCACTATCGGATCGCCCTCGTCGCCAACCGCGCCGACCTTCCGGCCGACCCCGATGTGGTCACGCGCGACTCGGAGCGCGGCCCATGGTCGGTATCCGCCGCCATTGCGGCGCCGAAGGCTCCGGTGCTGGCTGACGGCCTGTTCGTCCATACGACCAAGCCGGCTGATCCATTTGAAACCGACATCCAGCTGCCCAACATCAGCTGCCAGAAGTGCACGCTGCAGATCGTGCAGTTCATGGCCGAACACGGGTACAACAAGGACGGCGGCTACTACTACCACCACTGCGCCGACCTTCAGATCACCGCGGATCCGAAGGCGCCGCTCGACAGCCGCTGGCCCTCCGGCCGGTAGCCACGCTGCAATCGCAGGGGTTTCTTCTTTGCCTCTGTGGCTTCGCCGTGCGCCTTGACGCCGAAGGCGCCGGCATGTCACAGGAGCGGCGCGCCGCAGGACGAGAGTAGAATCGGACTTCGCCATCGCGGTGGCGGAATTCTATCCCGTCCTGCCGCGAAAGAATCCGTGGACAGACGCCGCCCGGCGTGGAATACACGGCTGGAGATCATCCTGTGACCATGAAACGCCTGCCCGCTCTCGCGATTGCCCTGGCTGTTTCCGCGTGCGGCGGTTCGGCGCCGCCGGCGACCACGCAGGCGCCGCCTGCGGCCGCTCCGGCCCCGCCGCCTCCGCCCGCAGTCGGCATCTACGTCACCAACGAGGCATCGGGCGACCTGTCGATCATCGACGCGGCCACGCAGGCGGTCGTGGGCACGATGCCGCTTGGGAAACGCCCGAGAGGCATCGCCGCCAGCCCGGACGGCAAGCTGTTGTACGTCGCGCTCAGCGGTTCTCCATCGGCCCCGCCCGGAGTGGACGAGAAGACGCTGCCGCCGCCAGACCGCAGCGCCGACGGCATCGGCGTCGTGGACATCGCCGCGCGCAAGCTGGTTCGCGTGCTCACGAGCGGGCCCGACCCCGAGCAGGTGGCGGTCAGCCACGACGGCGCGCGTCTCTTCGTCGCCAACGAGGATGCCGCGCGCCTGACCATCATCAACACCGCCGATGGAACGATCGCGAACATGATCAAGGTCGGGGAGGAGCCGGAAGGCGTCTCTGTTCACCCCGACGGCAACCACGTGTACGTCACCTCGGAGGAAGACGGCGCGGTCTTCGTCGTCGACGTGTCCGCCGGCAGGGTGATCAAGTCGGTGAAGGTCGGGCCGCGTCCGCGGTCAATTGCGTTTCTCCCCGATGGCTCCCGCGCGTACGTGCCGTCTGAAAACGGCGGCACGTTGTCGGTGATCGACACGAAGCGCCTCGCAACGGTCAAGACCATCAAGCTCGGCGAGGGCATTCGTCCGATGGGCACCGCGATGGCCAGAGACGGCAAGCACCTCTACGTCTCGACCGGACGCAGCAAGATGGTCTTCATCCTCGACACATCGACAAACCAGGTCGCGGGATCGATCGAGGCGGGGCAGCGGCCGTGGGGTATCGCGCTGTCGCCCGACGGCAAGACGATCTACACAGCCAACGGACCGTCGAACGATCTGTCGGTCGTCGATCTGGAGACGAAGCAGGTCAGCAAGAAGATCCCGCTCGGCCGCGGGCCCTGGGGTGTCGCCGTCGTCGAACAGAAGCCGTAGCGTCCGCCTTCAGGCGGACGTTCCGCGGCCCGGCAAAGCAGTCCGCTACGTTGGCTAGTGGCGCGTCTTTCTAAGGCGTACGGATCACAGCCACGGCACGTACAACACAGAGCACGGCGAGTCTGCAGAGAAGACTGAACGCAGCGCTCGGTGAAGCGCTCGACGCGGGCGGCCTGCCGAGGCAGGCCGAGCGCCCGACAAACGCGGACGAACGCCTCGGCGTGCTCCGCGTGCTCTGCGTTGATCGTCATACCGTGACCGGATTCATCGAGTACGGTCCACTAGCCACTCCTGAGCCTGCACCACATCCTGACGCGTGAGCTGGTGGCCGCCGGGCTGCCACTGCAGCGTCACGCTGGCGCCCGACTGCCGGAGCAGGTCGGCGAGCTGTTCGGCGCCGGCCGCGGGGATGAGCGAGTCCGTCCGTCCATTGGACATGAAGACCGGCGTTCCCTGGAGCGACGGCAGCGGATCCGGAACGAGCGGCACCATCGCGCGGAACAGAATCGCGGCGGCCAGCACGCCCGGTTCGAGCAGGAGCGTGCTCGCCGCGATGTTGGCCCCATTCGAGAATCCGACGGCGACGACTCGTGCGCGATCGAATCCGTAGTGGCGCGACGCGGCTTCAACAAACCCGGCCAGCTCGTGTGTGCGAAAGCGAAGATCGTCCAGGTCGAACACGCCCTCGGCCAGGCGGCGGAAGAACCGGGGCATGCCGCGCTCCAGCACCTTGCCGCGCGGGCTGAGCACGCCCGCGCCGGGCGCGATCGACTCCGCGAGCGGCAGCAGGTCGTGCTCGGTGCCCCCTGTGCCGTGCAGCAGCAGGAGCGTCGGCGCGTCCGGCGCCGTCGGCGCCGCGAACATGTGCTCGAAGCCGAGGCCCGGGGGCGCCGTCATTCCTGTGTCGCCGCCATGACCGGCAGGGTGATGGGAGGCAGAACGTCTTCGATCCCGCGGCGTTGCGCCTCCAGCCACGGCGGGAGCACCAGCGCTTCGCCGAGGTGGGCGGGGTCTTCATCCGTCGAGAAGCCGGGGCCGTCGGTCGCGATCTCGAACAGCACGCCTCCGGGCTCCTTGAAGTACACCGACTTGAACCAGAAGCGATCGATGACACCGGTCGCCTGCCCGCCGCCGGCCTCGACCTGCTGCCGCACCGCCAACTGATGTGCCTCGTCGTCCACGCGCCACGCAAGATGGTGCACCACGCCGACGCCCCAGCCGCCCCGCGGCGCGTTGGGCGTTTCGCGGACGTCGACGAAGCCGGCGGCGCTGCCGAACCCGTATCGCGTCCATCCGTCCTCCTCGCCGAGGCGCTCGAAGCCGAGCACACCGGTGAGGAACCGGCTCGTGGCGACCTCGCTGCGCTCCCAGAGGCGGGCGCCGTACAGCCCGCGAATCTGCCGCTCCGGAGGGACAGGGCTCCCGTCCCAGGGCGTGAATCGGCGGCCTGGAGCGGCGCTTTCGACGAGCGACAGGCGGAACCCGTGCGTATCGACGACCGGCAGGTTCCGGTCGCCGAACCGCATTTCCGTCCTCTCGAAGCGGACGCCATATCGCTCGAGCCGCGCGCTCCAGTAGTCCAGGCTGCCCGCGGGGATTTCCAGGCTTGTCTCGACCGCCAGTCCGTGGCCGATCCGCGGGGGTGCCTGACGCGTCCATGGAAAGAATGTCAGGTCCGTGCCCGGGCTGCCTTCCGCGTCCGCGTAGAAAAGGTGATACGTGCCGGGGTCGTCCTGGTTCACGCTCCGTTTGACCAGGTGCATGCCGAGGATGCCCGCGTAGAAATCGACATTTTCCTGCGCGGGGCCCGCGATGGCGGTGATGTGATGAAGACCGTTGACGCCCCTGGCGGCGCCGGAAGAAGTAGTCGAATGCGGCATCGCAACCCCTCCTCCAGTGTAGGGTACGAGGCCGTGCCTATGGCTGCTTGTCTTTGGCGGGGCCGACGTCTTTCAGGATGAACACCTTTTCGCCCGGCCGGATCAGGCCGAGTTCGCGCCGGGCCACCTCTTCGATAGCACGGGGGTCGTCACGCAGGCGCCGCGCCTGATCGGCCAATCGCGCGTTTTCCGCGCGCTGGTTGGCGATGACGCCGGCAAGTTCGTGGTACTCGCGGCGCGCGCGGAGCGTCGCCATCAACCCGCGGTCGCCGACGATCGCGTCGAGCACGATCATGCCGATGACAATCAGGATGACCCAGCGGCCGACCGTGCGGCCGGGCGAGCTCGGCTTGCGCGGAATCTTCTTCTTCCTGACAATGGGGCGCGTCGCGGCCTTCGGCACTTTCGCGGAAACGTTACAACAATTCGGCGCAAAGTACAACCATGACTGATGTCGTGATCGTCCTCTCAACCGTTCCCGACGAGCAGACGGGCGAGCGCCTGGCGCGCGCGCTGGTCGTTGAACGGCTCGCCGCCTGCGTGAACCTCCACGGGCCGATGGTGTCCGTCTATCGTTGGAAGGGAGAGGTCGAGCGCGACGCCGAGCGTCAGCTGGTCATCAAGACCACACGCGACCGCGTGCCGGCGCTCGAGGCGCGGCTCAAGGCGTTGCACTCGTACGAAATCCCCGAGTTCGTGGTCCTCCCCGTCGAAGACGGAAGCCGGGCATATCTCGACTGGGTCGGGCTCACACGATAAAGGGTCCGAGAAGTCCAAGGGGTCCGAGAGGTCCGAGTCCAACGCATGAGGAAGATTCTTGCGGCGTCTGTGCTCGTCCTCGTGAGCGGGACGCCGCGCGCGCAGGTGCCCGGGGGCGCGGCCGTGCCGGCGGGCATCCGGTTTCACCACGTCCATCTCAACTCGGTAAACCCGGCGATGGCCGCCGCCTACTACCCGAAGGCGTTCACCACGTCAGTACAGACGACGTTCAACGGCGATGAAGCCGTCAGAACGATCAACGGTCCCTACCTGCTGTTCAGCAAGGTGAACACGCCTCCGCCGACGCAGCCACAGAGCGCGATCTGGCATTTCGGGTGGAATACGCCGGACTCGCGTGCCTACCTCGAGCGGTTTCACGCGCTCAAGCTCGAGGTGGCGCCGATGTTCGCGGGCCCGGACGCCGCGGTCGTGGAGATCTCGAGCGATGTCCCCGGGACGTTCCCGACCGCGGCCCGTCTGATGGAGCTGCGGGCCCAGGGCGCGCAGCCTCCACGTGTCGGCGGCTTTCAGTACCTGCGCGGACCCGATGGAGCGCTGGTCGAGAATGCCGGCAACTTTCCACCGACGGAGTTTTTCAACCACGTACACCTGTTCCACGAGGATCCCGCCTGCGCCCAGGTGTGGTACACGACCCGGCTCGGCATCGGCGCCGGTGTTGAGGGCCGCGGTGCGCCGATTACGGCCGACAACTGCAAGCGTCCGTACGAAGAAGTCACGTGGCCGGCGTTCGACAGAATCGGGATGGTGCGTAACCCGGCAGGCGCGGTACCCGTCGGCGACATGGTATCGATCCTGATTCGCCCGCGCCACGGTCCATACGTCAGCCCGCGAGGGCAGATCGTCGACCATTTCGCGCTGAGCGTGCCGGATCTCGACGGCCTCGTCGTCATGCTGAAACGCGAGGGGGTGAAGGTCACCGAGGAGATTCACCGCTGGGGTTCGATGCGCGCCGCGATGATCGAAGGGCCGGACCTCGTCGCGATCGAGCTCGTCCAAAACGTCCAATAGGTCCGAAAGGTCCGAAAGGTCCGGAAGGTCCGGAAGGTCCGAAGGGTCCGAGAGGTCCCGGAGCGGCGTCGCGGACCTGGGTGGACCTGCGGACCGAGTGCACCTCTAGGACCGAGTGGACGTCTCGGACCTTTTGGATCCCCTGGCGAGCTCGACGGCCATCGGCAGCAGCGAGACGGCAACGATCCCGAGCGCGACCAGCGAGAAGTTCTGCTTCACGATGGGCACGTTGCCGAACAGCAGGCCCGCGCCCACGCAGATCCCGACCCACGCGGCCGCGCCAATCAGGTTGACCAGGGCGAACGTGTGCGAGCGCATGGACGCGGCGCCCGCCACAAATGGCACGAACGTGCGGACGATCGGGACGAAGCGCCCGAGGATGATCGCCTTGCCTCCGTATTGCTCGAAAAACGCGTGCGCCCGCTGCAGGTGTTCCCGGTTCAGCAGCCGGTGGAAGAGGCCCGATCGATCCGTCGCGGTGAACACGCGCGCACCGACGATGCGGCCGATGGTGTAGTTGACGGCGTTACCCACGAACGCAGCCAGGATCAGCAGTCCAACGGCCACTGGTGTGCTCAGCCTGCCCTGGGCGCAGAGCGCGCCGGTCGCGAAGAGCAGCGAATCGCCCGGCAGAAAGGGCGTCACCACGAAGCCGGTTTCCGCAAAGACGATCGCGAACAGGATCCCGTACACCCACGAGCCGTAGGTGGACACGAGCTCGAGGAGCTTCTGATCGCTATGGAGGATGAAGTCGACGGGGTTCAAGGTTCAGGGTTCAGGGTTCAGGGTTCAGCCTTCAAACCCGATCGAGCGCCTGCGAGAGATCTTCCTGCAAGTCCTCGATGTCCTCGATCCCGGCCGAGATGCGCACGAGACCGTCGGTGATGCCGAGCGCCGTGCGCCGCTCGACGGGCACCGAGGCGTGCGTCATCGTGGCGGGATGCGAAATCAGGGACTCCACGCCGCCCAGGCTCTCGGCGAGCGCGAGCAGGCGCACGTTGTCGAGCACGCGGCGTGCCCCCTCGAGCGAACCGAGCTCGAACGACAGCATGCCCCCGAAGCCCCGCATCTGTCGCGCCGCCAGCGCGTGCTGCGGGTGCGACGGCAGCCCGGGATAGTACACGTGGCGCACCTTCGGATGATCCGCGAGGAAACGCGCGAGCGCCAGGCCGTTCTCGTTGTGCCGCGCCATCCGGATCGGGAGCGTCTTGGTCCCGCGCAGCACGAGCCACGAGTCGAAGGGGCTCAGGATGGCACCTTCCGCGTTCTGGACGAACCGCAGCCACTCGATGTCGTCGTCTCGCACCGCGATCGCGGCGCCGCCGACGCTGTCGCTGTGCCCGTTGAGGTATTTCGTGGTGCTGTGGACGACCAGATCCGCACCGAACTCGATCGGGCGCTGAATGCAGGGGCTCGCGAACGTGTTGTCGACGACCAGGCGCGCGTCGCGACGATGCGCCATTTCCGCCACGGCCGTGAGATCCGTGATCTGCATGACCGGGTTCGTCGGAGTCTCCACGAACACCATGCGCGTCGCCGGCGTGAACGCGCGCTCGACGTCCTCCAGCCGCGAGGTATCCACGTACGCAAACGAGAGCGCGTAGCGCGTCAGCACCTTGTCGAACAGCCGGAACGTGCCGCCGTACGTGTTGTCGGAGACCACCACGTGATCGCCCGACTTGAGCATCGTGGCGATCGCGCCGATGGCGGCCATCCCCGACGCGAACGCGAAGCCTTCCTTGCCGCCTTCGATGGCCGCCAGGTTGCGTTCGAGTGCCTGGCGGGTTGGATTCTGCGTGCGCGCGTACTCGAAGCCCTTGTGCCGGCCGAGCGCCTCCTGCACGTACGTGGACGTCTGGTAGATCGGCGTGATGATCGCGCCGGTCGACGGATCCGGTTCCTGCCCGGCGTGCAGGCACAGCGTGCTGAATCGCGCGTGCGGCGTGAGCTTCACGATCTCTTTACGATACATGCTTTAATAACGCGAAGTCCACGTCCATGCCCGCCTTTCGAGAGCTTCCATCAGGTGCCAGCCGCTGGGACAGCGCGCGTCACGCGCTGCTCGGCACGCTGCCGGGACGGGCGATCGTTATCGGCATCGTGCTGCGGCTCGCCGTCTATGCGGTTGGCCTCACGCTCGGCACCGTGCCGGGGTTTCTCAGCGTCATCGACACCGCTGCCGGCCTCGCGCTCGCGATCGGCGCGGCGTACGTCGTGTTCAAGCTGGTCGTGCTCGGGAAGCGTCACCTGCTCTGGCGGGTGCGCCGCAAGCTGATGCTCTCGTACGTATTCGTCGGCTTCTTTCCGGCCACGCTCATCGTCGTCTTTTTCCTGCTGTGCGGGTTCCTGCTCTTCTACAACTTCAGCTCGTACCTCGTGCAGAGTCATCTACGCGCCCTGGCCGACCAGGCCAGCTTCCTGGCGCAGGGGACCGCGCTCGAGATTCAGCGCGCCGACGGCCGCGACATCCCCGGCATCATCGAACGGCGGCAGGCCAACACGACGGGCGAGATGGCCGGTGTGTCGATCGCCGTCGTGCCCGCCGATCGCATCTGTGCGGGTAGCTCGGCGCAGACGGCCTCGCCCGCGCACGTCATCACCGCCGGGCCGTGGGCTCATGTGAACGCGCCGTCCAGCATTCCCAGGTGGATCGATTGCGCCGGCGTGAGCGGCGTGGAAGCCTACGCGTCGCCCAGTCCGGACGGCGAGTCAGGTGACCAGGCCGACGTGCTCCTGCGTGCGGTCGCCTTTCCCGACGCGCGGCATCCGGGCTACGCGGTGGTCGTCGACTTGCCGGTCCACGAGCAGATTTCACAGCAGCTCCGGCGTGAGACGGGTATCGAGATGCGAGGCGCCAGCGTCGCTCCGGACTCGGGAGCGGGGGCTCACGGCGTCAAGCCGATCGCAGGACGCGGGGGCGAACAGCTGCCGGCGCGAGCGCCCTCGACGGGGATCCTCGGGAACCTCAGGAGCTTTCTCGAGTACCGGGACTGGAACACGGGCGAGTCGGGCACCCTGATCCTCTCCACGCAGCTCAGCATCGCCGAGCTGTACGAGCGCATTTCCTCCGCGCAAGGCCTGGTCAGCCGGGCGTCGAGCCAGGCGCTGCTGCTGATTCTGTTCGTCATCGGCGGCCTCTTCATCCTGATCGAGGTCATGGCGCTCGGAACCGGCCTCGCGCTGGCGCGGTCCATCACGGGATCTGTGCACGAGCTGTTCACCGGCACCGAGCGGGTCCGCCACGGGGACTTCACCCACAAAATCGCCGTGACGGCACAGGACCAGCTGGGCGAGCTCGCGCAATCGTTCAACTCGATGACGGCCAGCATCGAGGACCTGCTGCGTGAAGCCGCCGAGAAAAAGCGCCTCGAAGAGGAACTGCGCATCGCCCGTGAGATCCAGATGTCGCTGCTGCCGCAGGGGGCGCTGGTGATGCCGGGGCTGTCGGTGACGGCGCTGTGCGTGCCTGCGCGCGAGGTCGGCGGCGACTACTACGATCTGTTTCGCATCGGCGAGCAGCGCCTGGGGGTGCTGATCGCCGACGTGTCGGGCAAGGGCACGTCGGCGGCGCTGTACATGGCCGAGCTGAAGGGGCTGATGCTCTCCCTCAGCCAGATTCACACCTCGCCGCGCGCGCTCCTGGTGGCGGCCGACCGCATCATGGCCACCAACCTCGACGCGCGCAGCTTCATCACGATGACCTACTCGATCGTCGACCTGCGCGAGCGGACGATGACCTACGCACGCGCGGGCCACACGCCCCTCATGTACCTGCCGGGCGACGGCGCACCGCCGGGGCCGGACGGCCGCCGCATGCGCATCCTGGCTCCGGACGGCCTGGTACTCGGCCTGCAGATGCACGACGGCACGATGTTCGAGCGGCTCCTCGAAGAGCAGACCATTCCGCTGCGCGACGGGGACCTCTACACTTTGTATACGGACGGGATCAGCGAGGCGATGAACGAGGCCGACGATTGTTTCGGCGACGACCGGCTCGGACGTCTCCTCGAGGAGCACGCCGATCTCCCGTCGGAAGAGCTGCGCGAACGCGTGCTGCGCGAAATCGCCTCGTTTGTCGGCACGGCCGCGCAGCACGATGACATGACCATGATTCTCCTGAGGATCGACCGCGCCCGTGCCTGACCTCACTGTCATCTTCCGGACCCATTCGGACATGGAGGCGAGCATCGTGCGCGGGCTGCTCGAGGCGAACGGCGTGCCGTCGGTCGTCACCTCGGATGTTCCGCACAACATCTTCCCGCTGATGGTGAACGGCCTCGGCGAGGTGCGCATCTCCGTCCGCCAGGACGATGCGGATGAGGCGCGCCGCATCATCGACGGCCATCGCACCGAGCTCCAGAGCGGCCAGCTCGTGCGCCTGCGGGACGAGTTCGAGACGCTGCAGGCCGCAGTCGGCTACCGGTTCCGCGACCGCGGCCTGCTCGAGCACGCGATGACGCATACCTCGCGCGCCAACGAGGACGCGAGCGGCGGCGTGATGGACAACGAGTCGCTCGAATTCCTCGGCGACGCGGTGCTCGGGTTCGTCGTGGCCGATTTGCTGTTTCGCGAGTTCCCCGAGCACGACGAGGGCGAGAAGTCGAAGATGAAGGCGATCCTGGTCTCGACGGCCACGCTCGCGCGGGTGGCCGAGCGGCTGGGGCTCGGCGATCACCTGCTGCTCGGCCGCGGCGAGGAGAAGACCGGGGGCCGCCGGAAGCAGGCGCTGCTGGCCGACGGGTACGAAGCGCTCATTGCCGCGCTCTACCTCGACGGCGGTGTCGAGGAGGCGCGGGCGTTCATCGTGCGCGAACTGGGCAGCTTCGTCGAGGAACTGCGCCGCCACGGGGTGTCAGCCCAGGATTACAAGTCGGCGCTGCAGGAACTGGTGCAGGGACGCAATCGCCCGCTGCCCGAATACCGCGTCGTCGGCGCCGTCGGGCCGGATCATCAGAAGCGGTTCGACGTGGAAGTGCTGGTGGCGGGCGAGCCCCTCGCGCGCGCGACCGGCCCGAGCAAGAAGGAGGCGGAGCAGGAAGCCGCCCGCCTCGCGCTCAGCCGCCTAACTACTGATCACTGATCACTGATCACCGTCGATCACTATCGGATATGAATAATTCCCCGCCTGAGCGCGATGGGGATGATGGCCGTGCGATCGTTGACGCTCAACTTCGCCAGGATGTTCTTCACGTGCACCTTGGCCGTCTGCTCGGTGATCCCCAGCGCGAACGCGATTTCCTTGTTGCGAAGGCCCTCGGCGATGAGCCGCACGACCTCCACTTCCCGCGGTGTGAGTGAAGGCTGTGCCCGCCGCGAGGCGAGCGTCGCGGCCACGTCCGAGGGGATCGGACGTTTTCCCGTATGGACCTCCCGGATGACACATACCAGATCGTCCGAGAGGGCGTCCTTCAGCACGTAGGCGGCGGCGCCCGCTTCGAGCGCGCGGTAGATGTCCTCGTCGCCCTGATACATCGTCAGCACCACGATACGTGCTCCCTCGCGAGCGCGGCAGATGATCTGGATCGCCTCCAGGCCGCTCATCGTCGGCAGCTGCAGATCCATCAGCGTCACGTCGGGCGTGTGCCGTTCGAAGAGCTCCACCGCTTCCTCGCCGCTTGTGGCCGATGCCACCACTTCCATGTCCGGCTGCCTGCCGATCAGCAGCGAGAGGCCGTCGAGCATCACGCGGTGATCGTCGACACAGAGCACACGGATGCGGTGGCCGCGTTGATGCGTTCCCGAGTCGTCGACAGCGCCGGCGGCTGTCAGGCTAGGTGGGAACAATGGCCTGGACGTCCGTACCCTTGCCGGGTGCGGATGAAATGACGATGTGGCCGCGCACCTGTTCCGCGCGTTCGCGCATGCTCACGAGGCCGTAGCGATCCTGAAATCGCGATGTTTCGCCGGGATCGAAGCCGCACCCATCGTCGCGGACGCGAAGCCGCGTTTCGTCGGCACGGTAATCGAGCTCGACCGTGACAGTCGTCGCGCCTCCGTGCCGGACTGCGTTGCTGAGCGCCTCTTGTCCGATCAGCAGCAGCTGTTCGTCCACCAGCGGAGCCGCGGACCGTGCGGCGCCGGAGACCTTGACGTCGAGCTCCACCGGGCGCCCCGCGATGACCCGTTCACCGGCCTCTCGCAGTGCCCTGGGCAGATCGCGCGACACCAGCAGGGGAGACCGCAGGTCCCAGATCGAGTGCCGCGCTTCGCGGATCGAGTCCTCGACCTGCCGCCGGATCTGGAGCGTGCGCTCGCGAGCCGCCTGTGGCGACGTCTCCATCGTGTGGGACAGGTCATCGACCTGCAGGGCGAGGCCCGCCAGACCCTGGAGCAGCGTGTCGTGGATGGCGCGGCTCATGCGAATCCGCTCGGCGAGCACCATCGCGAACTGGCGACGAACCTGCCGGACGTGCACCCGCCACGACGCGTACACGAACAGCGAAATCGCCAGGATGCAGAGCGCCTGGAACCACTGCCGCTGGTAGAACACCGGCTCGACGCTGAAGTCCCAGACCGCGCCCGGGTCGCGCCAGATCCCGTCGCCGCCGTTGGCGAGCACGCGGAAACGGTAGCGGCCCGGCGGCAGGTTGGTGTACGAGGCCTGGCGCGCGGCGCCGGCATCCACCCAATCGCGATCGTAATCGTCGAGGCGATACCGGAAGTGAACCCGCGCCGGATCGGTCAGGGTGAGCACGCTGAACGCGATCTGCACGTGTGACGTGCGCGGAGCCAGTCGGAGGTCGGGAGACGGATCCAGTGTTCGCGAGTCGGCGGTGACCGTCTCGATCCGGACCGGCGGCATCGGACGTGACTCACCTAGATTGTGAGGGTCCACGACCGTGACGCCGCTGGTGGTCAGGAACCACAGCTTGCCCGTGCTGGCGCGCACCGAGGCATGCCGTCCTTCGCCCATCGGCGCGCCTGCGACGCCGTCCGCCGCGTTGAACAGCCGGTACCGAAGCTGATGGCCGGGGTTCGTGCTCGCCTCGATCAGCTCGTGTCGATCGACGCGGAGGATCCCCGATGCGACGCCAATCCACAGGAACCCCAGGTCGTCCTCGACGATGGTGCGGATGTTGGCGGGGAAGCCGCCACCGCGCGTGACTGGAATGAAGCGGTCGCCGGACAGCACGCTGAGCCCATCGTCGCCGCCGGCCCACAGCGTGCCGCCGGCATCCTCGAAGATGCAGGCGATGCTGCCGATCGAGACGTTGTAGGAGCGGAATCCGCCGCCCGGCGGCACCACGCCCATGCGTCCTCCGGCGGCAATCCAGACGTTCCCGCGGCGATCGGCGAACAGCGTCGTGACGCCTTTCAGGAACGAGTCGGGCACGGCATCCGGCACCGTCAGGTGCCCGCCGTTCCACCGGGACAGGCGGCTGTGGAAGTCGCGCAGCCACAGCGTTCCGGCGGCGGTGACCATGCCCGTGACGCGGTGGCTTCCGTCGCCGGGCGGAATCAGGACCGGTGAGAACCGGCCGCGGGCGAAATGCGAGACCCCACGCTCCGTCGAGACCCACAGGTCGTCGCCTTCGCCGGCCTGCAGGGCCATCACCACCGATCCGGGAAGCCCGTCGGCCTGCCCGTATTCACGCCGGCCCGCCGTCGAGAACTGCGTGAGCCCGCCTGCCGTTCCCACCCAGGTGCTGCCGTCCGGCGTCACGGCGATCGTCGTCCCGATCGGCATGTTCCTGATCGGTCGTACGCGTCGCGGCGACAGCCGCTGGAGACCATCGCGCGTGCTCACCCAGAGGTTGCCCTCGCGGTCTTCGAACAACGCTTGCACCGAATCGCTCAGCAGGCCGTCGGCAATCGTGGCGGCCTGGAACGCGTCGTGCTCCGCGCCGTATCGGACGCGCCACAAACCTTGTCCCTGCGTCGCAATCCACAGGTTTCCCCGCCGATCGTGCAGGAGTTGCACGCCGAAGCCGTGGCGCGGAGATTTCGCGGCGCCCGGCAAACGATGCGCGGGCAGGCGGTAGCCGTCGTTGAAGTCCGTCATCCAGACGTTCCCCGCCGGGTCTTCACTGAAACTCTGCCAGAGGTTGCTGGAAACGCCGATCACGTCGATCTGATCGAAGCGGGTGCTGCCCGACGCCTTCCTGAACACGGCCGACTGCGTGGCCACCCACAGCTGGCCCTCGCGATCTTCGTACGTGCCGAGCACCGCTCCCTCGGCGAGACCGTCGGCGGGCCCGACCTCGCGCCACCGGCCGCCGCGGAACTGAAACAGCCCCTGGAATGTCGCCGCCCAGATCGTCCCGGCGCGATCCTCTGTCAGCGACAGCACGTAACGTCCGGTGAGCCCTTCGGCCGGCCCGTACGAGGTGAAGGCGCCGTTGCGGATTCGCACGACCGCGGATGGGCCGCTGATGCCGATTCCCACCCAGAGGCTCCGATCGCGAGCGATCAGCAGGGACGTCGCCGCGCCGGACGGCAGGCGGCTGCCCGCTGTTCCGCGCCAGTCGTCGAACCTGGCGCCGTCGAAGCGGATCAGGCCGGCATCCGTGGCCAGCCAGAGGTAGCCGTCGCTGTCCTGCCTGATCGTGCGGATGCGTCCGGGCGGCACCCCGTCGCGTTCGCCCCACGTGGCGACCGTGTAGTCGCCGAGCGCCTCGTGACGCGGTGGCGTGATCGAATGCGGGTAGGCGCCTGCAGGAAACGCCAGCAGGATGATGAACGCCAGGCGGGATACGCGCGGCATCGGGCGGCGATTCTGACGCCGCGCCCCGGCCAAGTCAATCATCGTCGTGCGGTCATACCTCTATTTAGGTAGAGCGGGACGATCGTACAAGTGGTTAGGCTTACCCCGTCTTTACGTGAGGAGGGTGAGATGCAGCGCTTCATGGTTCCCGCGAGGCTCGTCGCGCGGTCGGTAGCGGCACTGTCGGTGTTGTTGCTTTTCCCGGCGGCCGGCTTCGCGCAGGCCGCCATCACCGGCGTCGTCAGGGACGCGTCGGGCGGCGTGCTACCCGGCGTGACTGTCGAAGTGGCGAGCCCCGTGATGATTGAGAAGGCGCGGTCGGTTGCCACCGACGGGACGGGGCAGTACCGCGTCGTGGACCTGCGGCCCGGCACGTATTCGGTGACGGTCTCGCTCGCGGGCTTCAAAACGGTCAAGCGGGAAGGCGTCGAGCTCACGGGCCGATTCGTGGCCACGGTGAACGCCGATCTGAGCGTCGGCGCGCTGGAGGAGTCTGTGACGGTCAGCGCTCAGTCGCCGACCGTCGACGTCCAGAGCGTGCTGGTGCAGCAGACGGTGAGCGCGGATGTGATCGCCGCCATCCCCAGCTCGAGGAACGCTTCCGGGATCCAGTCCTTGATTCCCGGACTGAACGTCTCGCAGGCGGGTGTCGCGGTCGGCGGTGGCGACTCCGGCGGCATCGCGGGCGGCATCGGGGGCCTGGCAGGGACCATCCACGGCGGGAACACTTATGGTTCGCGAACCAAGACCGATGGATTGAACACGGATTTCACGGGCCAGGCCATTGCCGGCGGTCAGCTCCTGAACACGGCCGGCGCCTCGGAAGTGGTGATCAACGTGTCCGGCGGGCTCGGTGAAGCAGAGGGCGCCGGAGTGATCCTCAACATCACGCCGAGGGACGGCGGCAACACGTTCAGGGGATCCGCCTTTGTCAACGGTGCGACAGGCGGGATGCAGGGTGACAACTACACGCAGTCGCTCAAGGATCAGGGCCTGCGGGCACCGTCGAAGCTGAAGAGCCTGTACGACTGGGATGCCATGGGTGGCGGCCCCATCAAAAGGGACAACCTCTGGTTCTACGTGACCTACCGCCAGGTCGGGTCAAACAGCACGGTCCCGGGAATGTGGGTCAACAAGAACGCCAACAATCCGAACCTGTGGGTGGTGGATTTCGATCTGTCGCAACCGGCCTTTACGGATTCATTCGATCAGCACATCATTGGCCGCCTGACCTGGCAGGCGACGCGACGCAACAAGCTGACGTTCTACTGGCAGGAACAGTACAACTACATTGGCGCCGAGGGCGGCGGCACGCCGACGCAGACGCCCGACGGCACGGGCCTGACCCTGTTCAAACCGTCCCGCATCCAGCAGGCCACCTGGACGTTTCCAATCAACGCCAGGCTGCTGGCGGAGGCGGGAATCGGCACCTACGAGGGCACGTACACCCAGAGCGGCGGGGGCGGTCCGCGCACCGGTGGCATCGGCGGCGTCAACAATCCGCTGATGATTCAGCAGCTCGAACAAACGGGCAACATCCCGAGCTGCAACTGTTCGATCCCGGGCCTGATCTCCCGGCATCCCGGGCTCGCGAACGGTGGATTCAGCGCCAGCCAGATCGGGACGCAGGAATGGCGGGCGTCCCTCTCGTACGTCAGCGGCGCGCACAACATGAAGTTCGGCTACCAGGGCGGGTTCAGCACGCCGACGAAGAACTACTACTACGACAGCACGGTCATCCAGGTGCGGACGAACAACGGCGTGCCGAATCAAATCACGGAGAACCTCGCGTATCCCGGCTGGCTTCGTACCGGCCGCCACGTGATCCCCGTCAACTTGTACGCGCAGGATCAGTGGACCCGGAACCGGCTGACGCTGCAGGGCGGCCTGCGGTGGGACAACGGCATCACAAACTACACCTCCGACCCAATCGGTGGGCAGGACTACATCCTCATGCCGAAGCAGGTGTCGTTTCCGACCGGGTCCACCCAGGGGATCGCCTGGAAAGACATCACGCCCCGAGTGGGCGTGGCCTACGATCTGTTCGGGAACGGCAAGACGGCTATCAAGTTCAACACCGGGAAATATGTGGAAGGTCTCAGCTCGCTGTTCGGGTTGGACATGAACCCGATCTTCCGCATCCCCACGATGACGACGCGGCCGTGGCTGAATCCCACGAGCTTCAATTTCACGAACAACCCGCGCTGCAATCTTGCCGTCACCACGGCGCAGCCCGACTGCGGGCCGATGGCCAATCAATCCTTCGGGACCGAAGTCTTCAACACGAACTACGACCCCAACATGGTGACCGGCTGGGGAAACCGGCCTTACGTCTGGTCCACGGGGGTGTCGGTGCAGCAGGAGCTGGTGCCTCGTGTGGCCTTGACTGTCGGCTACTATCGAAACGCGTGGGGCAACCTGTCCATTGTCGACAACACGTCGACACTCATCTCCGACTACACGCCGTACAGCATCAGGGCGCCGCTCGATCCGCGGTTGCCGGGAGGCGGAGGACAGGTCGTCAGCGGCCTCTACGATCTGAACCCGAACAAGGTCGGCCAGGTCAGCAACCTCCACGAGCTCGGATCCGTGGTCGGGCACGAGACCATGAACTGGCAGGGTCTGGATGTCAGCGTCAACGCGCGTCTGCACAATGGGCTCACCGTGCAGGGGGGCACGAGCACCGGGCGCCGGCTTTCGGACGCCTGCGACGTGCGGGCACTGGTGCCGGAGGTCACGCCGAGCACTGCCATCGTGCCGGCCGGAGGACTCCTGACGTCGGTAACGAACCCGTATTGCCGCGTGGTCGAACCGTACCGCACGTCGGTCACAGGCCTGGCCTCGTACCTGGTTCCGAAGGTGGACGTTCAGACCAGCGTCACGTGGCAAAGCAACCCCGGACCGGAGATTGCCGCGAACTACGTCGCGTCGAACGCGGTGATCGCGGCAGGGCCGCAGCCGCTCGGCCGTCCGCTCTCGGGCGGCGCCAATGCCACAGTGAACCTGATTCAGCCCGGAACCGTGTTTGGACCTGTCCGCAACAACGTGGATCTTCGCCTGAGCAAGCTCCTGAAGTTCGGCATGACGAAGCGGGCGACCATTTCCCTCGACGTCTACAACCTGTCGAACTCGGATACAGTCATCACGTTCAACAACTCGTTCGTGCCCGGCGGCGCGTGGCTGACGCCGACGCGGATTGCGCCGGCACGGTACTTCAAGATCGGCGGGCAGTTCGACTTCTAGTTCAGGGAGAACGCGGAGACGGATCAAACGCAGAGATCGCAGAGATCGCAGAGGAAACTACTTTAAAGTACTCCTCTCTGCGATCTCCGCGATCTCTGCATTCATAACGTCTCCGCGTGGTCCACGGGAACGAGGTGACCGATGACGGCAGGACAGAAGCGGCTGGCGGTGGTGGTCGGGGCGGCGATGGCTGTGGCCGTCGGCGTGCGGACGGCTGGCGTCACGCTGCGTGCGCAGACGGCGTGGGAGTCCTACAAGAACCGGAAATATCCGCCCTCAGTCGACAAGCATCTGACCGATCCGGCGCTGATCGGCGCCATCGATCTGCACGCCCACAGCGATCCGGACAGCTATCCGCGTTCGTGGGACGGCTTCGAGGTCGCGAAGCTGGCACAGGAGCGCGGCATGCGCGGCATCGTCCTGAAAAATCACTGGACCGAGACGGCCGGCCTCGCGTACCTCGCACGCAAGTACGCGACGCCGGGGTTCGAAGTGTTCGGCGCGGTCTCGCTCGACACCCCGGTCGGCGGAGTGAATCCGCAGGCGGTCCGGTACATGGCCGACGTGGTCGGCCATTTTGGACGCATCGTCTGGATGCCGACCCACGACTCCGAACCGGAGGTCAAAGCCGGCAAGGAGAACCGCCCGTTCGTGGCCGTGTCGCGCGAGGGACAGCTGCTTCCCGAAGTGCTCGAAACCCTGTCCGTCATCGCGCAGAACGATCTGACGCTGGCCACCGGCCACGTATCGCCGGCGGAGGCGTTCATGATCATGCGCGAAGCGAAGAAGCGAGGCGTTCAACGGATGATCGTCACGCACCCGCTGCTCGGCCTCGGTGGCGCGATGACGATCGAGCAACTGCAGGAGGCGGCCAAGCTCGGTGCTTACATCGAGTTCACGGCGGGAACGGTTTCGCGGGCAGGACCGGCACAGGCGCACGCGTTCGAGTCGATTCGGACGGTGGGGCCGGCGATGTGCTTCGTCGCGAGTGACAGCGGCCTGCCCGGCAACAACCACCCCGATGCGCTGGCGCTCGCGGCTAAGGCGCTGCGCGCGGCCGGCTTCACCGAGAAAGAACTGAACATGATGTTCAAGGACAATCCCGCGAAACTGGTCAAGCTGCCGGTGCTGTGAGTAGGGCGGCCCTTTCAGGGCCGCCGACCCGCGGGGCTGAGAGCCCCGCGCCACGCGTTGTTAATCGATTTCGATGATGCCGGAGCCGCCGCCGGCTGACACCATCGCGTACGCGGCTTCCGGCTGCTCGCGCGGTTCCGGCTGCTGCGGCAGGCGCGGCAGCGCGTAGCGGTGCACTTCGCGCGCGAGGTCGTCTTCGGTGGGCGCGGTCGCGCGGCAGTGCAGGCGCACCCAGACGCGCAGCAGCGGATCCGTGAAGCTGTAGCGCTTCTGCCGCGAGGTGACCAGGTCCACGTCTTCGAGCCACGACAGGTAATCCTTCGTCGACCCGGGCGTCCGCTGCAGGCGCTGGGAAATTTCGGTCAGCGTCAGGCCTTCCTCTTCGCCGAGAATCTCGAGGATGGCCTTGAGCGCGCCGTAGCCGCGCGCCCTGTGGAGGCGCAGCTCGTAGCAGAAGCTGCAGTGCCTGGACAGCCGGCCCTCGGTTGCCAGCAGGGCGGCCAGCGCGCCAATCGGGTCGCTGACGGCGGGCGCGCCGCCGTGCTCGCGCATCAACGACAGTTCGTCGGCGAGCGCCCGCACGTACGCGGGCCGGCCGTCGCTCAGCGACTGCACGGTGCGCGCGAGATCGTCGCCATCGGGCTCGCCGGCGAGCCCCAGGATATCGAGCGTGTCCTCCGAGGTCAGAGCGGGCATGTGGATGACCTCGAACCGGGCGGAGCGATCGCGCAGGAGCCGGAGGGTGCGGGCGACGTAGCGGCTGGTGATCACGAACCGGTTGCCGCTGGTCGTCAGGCCGTCGATGACGTCGTGCAGGACGCGGCGAAGTCCCGGGAAGCTCTCGAACGTCCGCATCTCGAGAAATTCGTCGAGCAGCACGGTCACCGGCTCGCCGCTGCCGGTGCGCGCGCGGCACAGGAAGTTGAGCGTCGCGTCGAAGGCCGCGCGAGCCCCGGCCGGCGCGGGCTCGCTGACCGGGAACGGCGACGACGCGACGATGGCGCGCAGGAAACGCTCGGGTGTCGTCGCCGTGCGTTCGACATCGAGATAAAGCGCCGAGGTCCGGCCGAGCCGTTCGCGGAGTTGGTGGAGCATCGTCGTGCGACCGCTGCCGCAGCCGCCGACGAGAACGGGGATGCGCGACGGCGACGCGTCAAGTGCTCCGAGGATCCGGCGCGTGAGGTTGGTGCGCGGCGTCATCATGCGAAAGAATAGACCTTAAGAAGCGGCGCGGACGTTGTCAATCGAATTTGAAAACTTTTTTTGCTCTGACTCGCGCGCGATGTGCGCGCTCGAACAATTCCTGCGGCGTTTCGTCACGGCGATCGCCGGTTACGAAGTAGAATCGTAGCCCGATATGAACCTCGCGATCCTCGGTGCGCAGTGGGGCGATGAAGGTAAAGGCAAGATCGTCGACCTGATCACGCCGCGTTTTTCGATCGTGGCCCGGTATCAAGGCGGACACAACGCCGGGCACACGGTGTACGTCAGCGGCAGGAAGTTCGTGCTGCGTCTGATTCCTTCCGGTATTTTGCATCCCGGCATCACGTGCGTCATCGGCAACGGTGTCGTCATCGATCCGGCTGCGCTCTTTGCGGAAATAGATGAGCTCGCCGCCGCGGGCATCGACGTGGGCAAACGCATTGTCATCAGCGACAAGGCGCACGTCATCCTGCCATACCACCGCGACCTCGACCTGCTGTCGGAAGCCCGGCGCGGCGAACGCAAGATCGGCACGACCTCCCGCGGCATCGGGCCGGCCTACGAAGACAAGATCGCGCGCCGGGGGATCCGCGTCGGCGACCTGGCGGACCAGGCGGGCCTCGAGCAGGAAGTCCGCGACAACGTCAACGCGCGAAATCGGCTGGTCCAGGACACAACCATGGACCCGAAGGCCGTCCTCGACCAGCTGCGGCAGCACGCCGAACGCCTCAAGCCGTGGGTGCGCGACGTCTCCCTGATGCTGTCGCAGGCCATGCAGGCCGGCCAGTCGGTGCTGTTCGAAGGCGCACAGGGCACGCTGCTCGATATCGATCACGGCACCTATCCGTACGTCACGTCCTCGAACGCCTCGATCGGCGGCGTGTGCACCGGCCTCGGTGTGCCGCCCCGCGCGATCAACGGCGTGCTGGGCGTCGCCAAGGCGTACACGACCCGCGTCGGCGAAGGGCCGCTGCCGACCGAGTTGACAGGCGAGATGGGCAACCGCCTGCGGGACAGCGGCAACGAATATGGCGCCGTCACCGGACGGCCGCGCCGCTGCGGCTGGTACGACGCCGTGGCCGTGCGCTACGGCGTCCGGATCAACGGCCTCGATGCCCTCGCCCTGACAAAGCTCGACGTCCTCGACGGGCTCGAACAGGTGGACATCTGTACCGCGTACACCTGCGGCACGCGTACGCTGACGGACTTTCCGTCCGACCTGGCGCAGCTCGCCGCCTGCCAGCCGGTGTACGAATCAATGCCCGGCTGGTCCGCGCCGACGAAGGGAGTCCGGCGGTGGGCTGATCTGCCGGAGGCCGCGCGCCGCTACATCGCACGTCTCGAAGAGGTATCGGGCGTGCAGGCCGCGATCGTCTCGACCGGCTCCGAACGCGACGATACGATCGTCAGGGACGACGTGATGAAGTCGCGGGGGCTGGCGTCATGACTTGTGGCGCCGGCAGAAGCCGCCGACGACACCCTGATCCGCGTCGATGAACTTGAGCCCCGCGCGGTAGCGCGGGCCGCTGTTCGGCGGGATTTCGAACGACGCCCACGCGACCGCCGCGTTGAACCGCAGGCTGTCGTGATCATCGCTGAGCGCCATCTTCACGACCTGGTTCGGCTTCAACACCATCGACGACACGACCTGCGCCCCGATCGTCGAGATGTCGATGACGCTCGCCGGGTTGCCGTCCAGCAGGGCGCCAAAGGTGCCCGCCACCTTGAAGCGCGGGGCTCGGCGCGTGCCGCGCTGATCGAGTGTCTGCGGCTCGGGCGCGATCTTCTTCCACGATCATCGGTTCGACATCCGCCGGCCGGAGGCGCGTTGACACCCCGGTGTGATCGCTGTCGTGGGAGATGATGCGGATCTCGGTCTCGACCAGCGCCGGATCGGCCTCGATGCGGTTGATCAGCGCCGCACCGCGCGGCGTCGCCGCGAACAGCCGCTCGAGCGCGACCACGTGGGGCCGCCGCGTCAGGACGATCTCGAGCGCGCGCAGCGCCTCCGCGTCGGTGAACGCCAGCAGGTCGCCGGGCTCGTGCGTGCGTTCCTTGAGCGCGGGCAGGTGCTCGGCGGCGCCGATCAGCACCGTGCACGAAGCAGACGTGGGCACGCTAGAAGATCTTGGCGTCCTGGAGGGGCCACCAGCGGACCTTCACCTTGCCGACGATGTACTTCTTCGGCACGGGTCCCCAGTGGCGGCTGTCCGAGCTGTTGTTGCGGTGATCGCCCATGACGAAGTAGTAGCCCTGCTGCACGATCTGCGGGCCCCAGTCGTCGTGGCTGCGGAACTCCGCCGGCACGTAGTCGTCGTGCAGCGGGACGTCGTTGACGTACACATGGCCGTCGACGATGCGCACCGAGTCGCCCTCGCGGGCGATGACGCGCTTGACGAACATCTTCTCCGGGTTCAGCGGGTAGTAGAGCATCACGATGTCGCCGGGACGCGGCTCGCCAAGCTCGTAGACCAGCTTGTTGACGATGAGGCGATCGTGATCCTCGAGCGTGGGCGCCATGCTCAGGCCATCCACGCGGGCCACCTGGAAACCGAACGTGACGATCAGCGTCGCGTACACGGCTGCCGACACAAGCGTCTTCAGCCCGGCGACCACTTCCTGGCCCGCGCGCGCCCAGGCCGAGGGTCCCGGCGGCACCGCGGGCACTGCCGGCGGAACCGCTTCGAACGGTACTGCGAATGGAGCGGGCTCGAACGCCTCGAGGGGCGGCGGCGGCAGCGCCTCGGCGGCAGGCTCCGCGCCGATCGCCGCAAACGGGTCGCCGACTTCAGCGGACAGCGCGGCGGGCTGATCTTCTTGATCGGACATGGGATGCAGTCAACCCAGAATACCCCAGAACGGCTGATTTCGCGGTAGGGACACCGACGACCGCTGTGCAGCGGCCGAAGGAGCCAGGCCCCGGGTCCCGAGGCCTATTCCGGCGTCCGCCGCTCCCAGATGCGGCACAGTTCGACGATGACGTCGACGGCTTTCTCCATGTCCTGCCGCGACACCCATTCGAGGCGGGAGTGAAAGTTGTGCTCGCCGGCGAAGAGATTGGGGGTGGGCAGGCCCATGAACGACAGCCTCGACCCGTCCGTGCCCCCGCGAATGGGTGTGGACCGGACCTCGAGACCCGTGCGCCGCACGGCCTCGCACGCGTATCCGACGACCTCGGGGTGCCCGTCGAGCACCGTCCTCATGTTCCGGTACTGTTCCTCGATCGTGACATCCACGCGCGAGCCAGGGTGCCGTTCAACCGTCTCGCGCGCCAGCTGTTCGATCAGCGACTCCTTGTCGTTCAGGCCGGACGTCTCGAAGTCCCGCACGATCAGCCGCACCGCCGTTCGATCGACGCCGGACTGCTGGACGTAGGGATGAACGAATCCGTCGTATCCGTCGGTCGTCTCGGGGGAGAGGCGGTCGACGGGGAGGTGGTGGACGAAGTCCGCAGCGACTTTGATCGCGTTCACCATGCGGCCTTTCGCGTAGCCGGGATGCGTGTTGAAGCCGTGAAACACCAGCGTCATCGCGTCGGCTGAGAAGCTTTCGCTCTCAACCTCGCCGCGCCGGCCGCCGTCCAGCGTGTACGCGCAGCGGCAGCCGAACCGCGCGACGTCGAAGTGCGTCGCGCCCCGGCCGATTTCCTCGTCCGGCGTGAAGGCCAGCCGCACGACGCCATGAGGGATGTCAGGATGCGCCAGCAGAAAGGCGGCGGCGCTGACGATCTCGGCGACGCCGGCCTTGTCGTCCGCGCCGAGCAGCGTTGTACCCGAGGCGGTGACGATATCGTGGCCGATCTGCTGCGCCAGGCACGGGTTGTCCGCCAGCCGCAGGATCGCCGTGCCATCGTCGGGCAGGACGATGTCGCGGCCGTCGTAGCCCTGGTGGACGATCGGCACGACGCCCGTGCCATTCATCTCCGGCGAGGTGTCCACGTGCGCGATGAACCCGATGGCCGGCACCGCGGACTTCTTCGTGGTCGCCGGCACCGTCGCCATCACGTAGCCGTGCTCGTCGAGCGCCGCATCGTGGATCCCCAGCGCCTGCAGTTCCTCGACGAGCGCCCGCTGGAACACCAGCTGCATCGCCGTGCTGGGCACGGTCGACGAGCTTTCGTCCGACCGCGTATCGAACCGCACGTAGCGAAGGAACCGTTCGAGTACGTCACTCATGATTCCTGCAACCATTTATCACGAAGTCACGAAGATCACGAAGTGCTTCGTTTTGAAAAGAGTCTTCGTGGTCTTCGTGTCTTCGTGAGGAGAAGGCGCTATGTGAACGTCGCCATGACCGGTGCGTGATCGCTGGTGCCGACCTCCGCCTGCACCGGACAGCTGACGGCGCGCGCGGCGAGCGGCTGCGACGCGATGACGTAATCGAGGCGCCAGCCGATGTTGCGCTGGCGCATGTTCCGCCACGGCGCCCACCAGCTGAACAGTCCGTCGTTGGCCGGATCGAGCGCCCGCCCCAGGTCGACGAAGCCGCGGCTGAGGATCCGTTCGATCAGCGCGCGCTCCTCCGGCAGCTGTCCGATGGCCTTCAGCTTGCGCTCCTTCGGGTGCACGTCCTGGTCGGTGCGTGCCACGTTCAGATCCCCGCAGAGCACCAGGTGCCGGCCGCTGGCGGCGAACGATGCAACGTAGGCGTCCAGCGCCTCGAGGAAGCGCATCTTGGCGGGGAAGTCCTTGCCGCCGTTGGGCACGTAGATGGACGCGACGGTGATGTCGCCCACATCCACCGCGGCGATGCGGTTTTCGAAGTTGAACTCAGGATGGAAACAGACGGGGCGTTCGGCGGCCAGTTCCCGACGGACGTGCAGGCCGACGCCCGAATAGCCCTTGGCGCCGTGCCAGTAGCACCAGTAGCCGTCGAGGTCGAGGAGAAGCTCGGGGATCTGGTCCGGTGTGGCCTTGATTTCCTGCAGGCAGACGACGTCCGGGCGATCCCGCGCGATCCATTCCTGGACCTGCGCGTGACGCGCCCGGATGCCGTTGACGTTCCAGGTGGCGATTTTCAGAATCGCGCGTGCGCGGCCTGCCGCTCCGCCGCCGGCACGGCCATGATGTCCGCGTGATCGGCGACGTGCTTCTTGACGATCTCTTCAGCCCTGGCGATCGTATCGGGCTCCGCGTTCCGATAGATGGCGTTGGCCTCGATCAGATCCTTCTGGTGGGCCGGCGTCGCGTCGATGCTCTCGTAGATCGCGGCGACCGGGCAGGCCGGGACGCACGCGCCGCAGTCGATGCATTCATCCGGGTGGATGTAGAGCATCGTGGTCTGCGCGAATTCAGGTTCGTCCTTGCGCGGGTGAATACAGTCGACCGGGCACACGTCCACGCAGGCCGTGTCCTTCGTTTCAATGCAGGGGTCAGTGATGATGAATGGCATCGTTGTGCGTCTCCAGCCTCCGGGGTCAAGATCCTATCGGAAAGCCCGGGGTTTCGCCAGCCCCGGCCGTTCCCGCTACAGCGCTTTGTACATCATCCGGCTCGGCGCGTCGACATAACCGAGGGACTCGTACAGGTGCCTCGCGTCGGCCGCCCCGTTCAGCGCCAGCGCGTGGATGCCCTGTGAGGCGCACCACGCGTGGATGGTCTCCATCAGCGACCTCGCGAGTCCGCGTTTGCGGTGGGCGGGTTCCGTATAGACGTTGTAGACGAAGGCGAGCCGGTCGCCGGGCACCGGGCGGGGCCCGGGCGGCCAGCGGAGCAGCGAGATGCCGCCGCCCCCCGCGATGTCGTCCGGCGCCGCCTCCCCGACCCAGGCGACGTAGTCGCCCGCGGGCATCGTGGCCCGCAGCCATGCGCGAAACGCCGCGTCGAGGGCCGGGACGTCGACATCGACACCCATGTCCGTGAACATCGCGACGCGATGATGCACGAGCGCGTCCAGATCGTCGAGCGTCGCACGCCGGATGCGATAGTCGGACATCGATCGGCGGATTATACTTGCCGTCATGGCCCACCCCACGACTGACCAGCAGTCTCCGCGCGATCAGCCGGCTGCGCGCCGCGGTCCGGAGCCGCCCGATCTCGCGGAAAAAGGCGGCATCAAGGACGGACAGCCCCAGCGGCTCGACCGGCGGCTCTTCATGCAGTTCATGGCGTTCGGCGGCTTCACGCAGGACACGCGCCTGCTCGGCGACGCGCTGGATGCGGCCGGGGTCGCGGGCGTCGTCTACGCCGACGTCAACGATCCGCGCGGTCTCGGGCTGCTCACCTTCAGCCACGACGCGGACTTCTTCCTCGACTCGGTACGGCCGATGTTGAACCGGCAACCGTTCGCCTCGCTCGTGCAGAAGCCCGAGTACACCATGCTCGGGCGGACGTATGCGCTGGGGTACGAGCCCGACCTCGCCGACGTGCTGCTGCACCGGCCTCGCCGCACGGTCCTGAACCCGCAGTGGAAATGGGCGGTCTGGTATCCGCTCAGGCGGAGCGGGAAGTTCGCGGCGCTGCCCGCCGACGAGCAGCGCGTGATTCTCGCGGAGCACGGCGCGATCGGCATGTCATACGGCGCCGGCGACTACGCGCACGACATCCGGCTCGCGTGCCACGGTCTCGACAAGAGCGACAACGACTTCATCGTCGGCCTGATCGGGAAAGACCTGTACCCGCTGTCGGCGCTCGTACAGACGATGAGGAAGACGCAGCAGACGTCGCTCTACCTCGAACGCCTCGGGCCGTTCTTCGTCGGACGAGCCGTTTGCCAGAGCACGATGTAATCACGACGATCAACGCAGAGCACACAGAGCACGCAGAGATTCTCCTGAAAAGAAGAACTCCGTGTGCTCTGCGTGCTCTGTGTTTAACGTTGTGACAAGTTTGCCGTTGGCTCGAACGCCGGCGGACGCCGGTGCTTCGTGGCTTGTTCGTACGCGTACGCGAGACGAATCAGCGTCGGCTCGCTCCAGGCGCGGCCGAAGAACGAGATGCCGACCGGCAGCCCGCCCACATATCCCATCGGCACCGTGATGTGCGGATAACCGGCCACTGACGCGACAGTGGAAGGGCCCGGAGCGGCGGCCGTGCCGCCGTCGCCGTTCACGAGATCAATCAGCCAGGCGGGTCCCCCGGTGGGCGCCACCAGGGCGTCCAGCTTATGCTTCGTCATCACGGCGTCGATCCCCTGCGTTCGCGCGAGCAGATGATTCCGCGCCAGTTCGGCCTTGTACTTCGCCTCGGTCAGCGGCCCCTTCTTCTCGGCCATCGTCAGGATTTCCTGGCCGAAATACCGCAGTTCCTCGTCCTGATGGCCGTTGTTGAACGCGATGAGGTCGGCGAGCGAGTGCACCGGCGCGGACTGGGTGCGCGACGCCAGGTACGCGTTGAGGTCGGTTTTGAACTCGTACAGCAGGACGTCGAACTCGGAGTCGTCGAACTGCCCGAGCGTCGGGATGTTTGCCGGATCGACGATGACCGCGCCCTGCCGTTTCATGTCGGCAATCGCCGCCTCGGCCAGGCGATCCGCAGTGGGGCTGTAGCCGAAGAGGCGATTGCGGACGACTCCGATCCGCGCGCCCCGCAGCCCGTTGCGACTGAGCGATGACGAGTAGTCGTGACGGCCCTTCGTGTCCGCGTCCTTCGTCGCGTTGTCGGCCGGATCGGACCCGGCCAGGGCCGCGAGCAGCGCCGCGGCGTCGGCGACGGTCCGGGCCATGGGCCCAGCCGTGTCCTGGCTGTGCGCGATGGGAATGATGCCGGTCCGGCTGACGAGGCCGAGCGTCGGCTTGATGCCGACGAGCGACGCGTTGGTCGATGGCGAGACGATCGAGCCGTCCGTCTCGGTGCCGATAGCTGCCGCGCCCAGGTTGGCCGCGATGGCGGCGCCCGAGCCGGAGCTCGACCCCGACGGGTTGCGGTCGAGCGCGTACGGATTGCGTGTCTGCCCGCCGCGGCCGCTCCATCCGCTCGACGAGTGCGTCGAGCGGAAGTTCGCCCACTCGCTGAGGTTCGTCTTGCCGAGGATCACCACGCCGGCCGCTCGCAGTCGCGCGGCGACGAACGCGTCTGCCGGGGCCGCGGCGCCCGCCAGCGCCAGCGAACCCGCGGTCGTCATCATGCGATCGGCGGTCGCGATGTTGTCCTTGATGAGGATCGGGATGCCGTGGAGCGGCCCGCGAACGCGGCCGGCACGGCGTTCGGTGTCGAGCCCGTCGGCGATCCGCGCGGCGTCGGGGTTGATCTCGAGGACGCTGCGGATCGCGGGACCCCGCCTGTCGATGGCGTCAATCCGCGCCAGGTATTTCTCGACGATCGATCGGGATGTCTCCGCGCCCGTTTCCATCCGCCGCTGCAACTCGGCGATCGTCACCTCGTCCAGGTCGAAAGGTGCGACGCGGGGCGACTGCGCCGTCAACGCAGCGATTGACAGCGCCACGGCGGCCGCCAGGAGGTTGACAGTCTTTCGCGCAACCATTATTCGTCCTTTGCTCTCCACGCGATGACCGCAGCGCAGGCAAGACAGCCGATCATCACGGCGCCGCCCAGGAAATGCGTGATGCTCGCGATCCGGTGATCCAGGTGCAGCGAGTTGGTCATCAGCAGGAGGTGCTCCCAATCGTGGCCGTCGACCTCGGCGCCCGTCTGGCCGCCGATGAGCGTGAGCTGCAGCGTCCGCGCGTCGTTCATGTAGATCGCCACGTCCAGCAGGTTCTCGCCCGCCCACCAGCCCGTGACCGCCGCGCCGAACGGATTCCAGTGCGAGGTCAGAAATGCAGCCGCGCAGATCGCCGGCACCAGCACCTGCGTCAGGCTGCCGCCAAGCGTCGTCATGAATTCGCCGAAGGGCGAGAAGAGGATGTGGCCGGCTTCGTGAAACGGGAGGTTGATCAGGTGCAGGAACGTCGCGCCCACGACATCCTCCCGCATCGGCCACACGAGGAACACGAACGTCCAGCGCGCGAGGAGCAGCAGGAGAACGACTCGGCCGGCGCGAACCACGTTCAGGGAGTTGGGCCGGCGAGCGCTCCCGCCACGAACGCTTCGATGTCCGCGGCAGGGCGCGCGCCCGTCGTCCGCGCGATCTCCCGGCCTCCCCGGAACACAGCCATCGTGGGGATGGACATGATCCTGAGACGCTGCCCGAGGCCGTCCACCGCGTCGGTGTTGACCTTGACCACGAGCAGGCGCCCGGCCTGGCGCGCGGCGACTTTCTCGACCTCCGGCGCCACCATCCGGCACGGGCCGCACCACGGCGCCCAGAAGTCCACGACGACCGGGATCGATGCCGACGCTACGAGGCGGTCGAAGTCCGCGGCGCTGGCGACGTCGACAGGCAGGGACGCGGCGGGGAGGTCGGCCTTGCAGCGGCCGCAGCGCGTCGTGTCGCTCAACTTGTCGTAGGCGAGGCGATTCTTCTGCCCGCAGGCCGGGCAGGCTGCGATGACGCCGCGATCGTCGGTGGCGAGAGCCGTCATACCTGGGCTTTCTTTTTCTTGTTCGTGTGGGAGTGGGACGCCTTGCCTGCTTTCGCCTTCGCCGGCTGCAACGCTGGTTCCGCCCCGGCGATGCGATCGGCAAGCAGGCCGACGCTGATGGCGTAGGCGTGCGAGCAGTTGTATTCGAGCAGGGCGTCGTAATTGCGGTTCACGAGGTACGCGCGTGATGGTCCGGTCACCAGCGCGGCGTCGGGCAGCGCCGCCGGCAGCGAGTCGCCCGTTGCGGTGCGGACGCCGAGCGCCTGCCACGTCGCGGCCGGGAGCGCCACGGTCATGTCACGCGTCGCGCGGCAGGTGCCGTTGCGCGAATCCACTTCGCTGGCGATCCGCCGGCGCGCGTCCTGCGAGACGGCGACCTCGCGGCCCCACGCGCCGCCCTCGACCCAGCCGTGGCCTTTCAGGTAGTTGGCGATCGACGCGAAAATATCGGACGGTGTCGCCCAGATGTCGCGGCGCCCGTCGCCGTCGAAGTCCTCGGCAAATTTCAGATAGCTGGACGGCATGAACTGCACCTGGCCCATCGCGCCCGCCCACGAACCCTTGAGCCGCGAGAGTTCGATGTCGCCGCGGTTGAGGATGTCGAGGGCGTCGAACAGTTCCGCGCGGAACAACGCCGAGCGCCGGGGATCCCACGCAAGCGTGGCGAGCGCGGCGATCGTCGGCCGGATGCCGCTGAACCGGCCGTAGTTGGATTCGAAGCCCCAGATGCCGACGATGAGGGAGGGAGACACGCCGTAGCGCGCGCTGATCTGATCGAGCAGTTCGCGGTGCCGCGCGAGCATGTCGCGGCCCGCGGCGACCGACTTCGAGGTCACCCGCTGCTCGACGTACTGGTCGAGGGACAAGACGGTTTCAGCCTGCGAGCGATCGCGTTCGATGACGACCGCGCTCGGCTCGTCGATGTGGGCGAGCGCTTCGTCGAGGATCTCGGGGCGAATACCGCGGGAGAGGGCTTCGCTGCGGATACCGGCGAGAAATTCGGCGAACGAGGGGCGAGGGGCATCGGCCGGGTGCGCCGCGTCCGACTGGGCGCGCGCAGCAGGCGGCAAGAGCCAGGCAGCGATCAGCGCCACCGCGATCCCGACAAAGCGCCTCACCTAACCAGTTTAACAGCCGCGACGCAGATACGGCAGAGGTTTCGCAATCGTGCGCTGATGTGATCACGAAGGGCTGGACGCTGAGGGCTGACGGCTGAACGCTGAGGACTGAAGAATTGCGCGCTATTCTGGTCCACGCCGCCCGGGCGATTCCTGAGCTGTCTTGATCGCGCTGATGATCATTGAGCGCAGCTGCATCGCTTCGTCGAGCTCCCCCGCCACTTCCTCGTCGGTCACGATCGCAACCCGGGGCCGCCAGGCGGAGCCAGTAAAGGGTTTCCCGACTCTCTTTGCGCGACACAGCGAGTTTGGCCACGAAGTCGGGTTTGGTTTGGCCCTCTTGCGCTTCCGCCGCGTTCGCACCGATGGAAGTCCCGCATCTCATGAGCTGCCAGGCGACGTGGCGTCCGACCGCACCTTTCCTGGACATCCTGTCGCACAGTCGAAGATTCGGACCGAGAACTCAAACGCTCGCGCGCAGATAAGCGATTCCCGCACCACTGGAAACGACGCAACGACCGTGCCCGCCGCGTCTCCACATATTCGAGCAATCAGTCAACGCGTCCGCTGAAACCGCCTCGTGGGCGGTCTCAGCGGACGCAATATCTGCAATCGTGAGCCCTCAGCCCTCAGCCCTGTTAGTGCGCCCCGACCGGCGGCGCCTTGGAGCCAGGTCGCTTCATGAGCAGCACGAGCGGGATGAGCAGCAGGAACACGATCCCCAGCGTCTGGAACAGGCCGACGAACGACACCATCGCCGCCTGGCGCTGCAGCATGCCGAACAGCGCGGCGTAGGCGCGTTCCGTCGCCGTCACCGCGTCCGCGCCGGCCGCGATGAACCCCGCCCGCATCTGCTGGAACATGTTCTGTGACGTCGGGTCGTACGCGCTGATGTTTTCGCCGAGCGTCGCCGTGACCCGCTGCTGGTTGCGCGCGATCATCGTCCCGGTCGTCGCGATGCCGATGCTGCCGCCGATGTTCCGCATCAGGTTGAACAGGCTCGTCGCGTTGCCCATCTTCTCGCGCGGAATTGGATCCATTGACACGGTCGTCAACGGGACGAAGAGCAGTGCCAGCCCGCCGCCCTGGACAAGTTGCGGCCAGAAGATATCCCAGTAGCCGGCCTGCAGGTTGAGATACGACAGCCAGAGCAGCGTACCGCCGCCGACCATGAGGCCGATCGTCAGGAGCTTGCGGGCGTCGAACCGGCCTGTGAGCGCGCCCGTAATCGGCATCATGAAGAACGACCCGATGCCGCGCGGCGCCATGGCGATGCCGGCCTGGAGCGACGGGTAGCCGAGCAGCGTCTGCAGCATGATCGGCAGCAGCACCAGACTGCCGTAGAGGACGAACCCCACGACGGTCATCAGGAACACCCCGACGGCGTAGCTGCGCGCCTTGAACACGCGCAAATCGACGACCGGATCGTCGGTGTGCAGCAGATGCCAGATGAGCGCGATCAGCGTGACCGCGCTGATGACGCTGAGCGTCGTGATGACGTTCGACGAGAACCAGTCGGCTTCCTGTCCCTTGTCGAGCACGAATTGCAGCGTGCCGATCCCCACCGCCAGCATGCCGATGCCCCAGTAATCGATCTTCCGCTTCTCGCGGCTGAGGTACGGCGGGTCGAAGATGAACATCTTCGTCATTACGAGCGACGCGATGCCCACCGGGATGTTGATGTAGAACACCCAGCGCCAGCTGTAGCTGTCGGTCAGCCAGCCGCCAAGCACCGGTCCGAGGATCGGCGCGACGACGACGCCGAGGCCCCACAGGCCCATGGCCTTGCCGCGATCCTCGGGGGGAAACGACTCGAGCAGGACGGCCTGGGAGAGCGGCTGCAGCGCGCCGCCCGTCGCGCCCTGGATGATGCGGAAGAAGATCAGCGCCCCGAGCGTCGGCGCGAGACCGCACAGGAATGAGGCAGCCGTGAAGCCGACGACGGAGAGCATCAGCAGGTTCTTGCGGCCGAAGACGCTCGCTAGCCAGCCGGTCATCGGCAGGATGATCGCGTTCGCGACCAGATACGAGGTCAGGCCCCACGTGGCCTCGTCGATGGTCACGGAGAGGCTGCCGGCAATGTGCGGCAGCGACACGTTGACCACCGTCGTGTCGAGCACTTCCATGAACGTGGCGAGCATCACCGAGATGGCGATGAGCCACGGGTTGATCTGCCGCTGTTGATCAGTCATGGATGTCGCGAGGGCCTCACCCCCAGCCCCCAGCCCCAAGTCCCCAGCCCCTACTTTGTATATATCGTGGGCTCGACCGACAGCCCCGGGCGCAGCACGTGCTCCGGATCCTGGCCCGGATCCAGCACGATCTTGACGGGCACGCGCTGCACGACCTTGACGAAGTTGCCGGTCGCGTTTTCCGGCGGCAGCAGGCTGAAACGCGCGCCCGTCGCCGCGGCGATGCTCTCGACGTGCCCGTTGAACTCGCGTCCGTCGACGGCGTCCACCTTCAGCGTTGCACGCTGGCCGGCGCGCATGTGCTGCAACTGCGTCTCCTTGAAATTGGCCGTTACCCACACTTCGTCGAGCGCGATGATCGCCATCAACGGCTGGCCCGGCTGAACGTTCTGTCCGACCTCGACTGTCTTGCGGCTGATGATGCCCTTGACGGGTGCCTTGACGGTCGCGTGCTGCAGGTTCAACTCGGCCTGGGCAAGCATCGCCCGCATCTGCTGGGCGTGCGCCTCGGCGGCGGCCGCGCGCGCCTCGATGGCCGAGATCTGCTGGGGCGCCGTCTGGGCGGTCCGCAGCCCGGCTTCGGCGGTCTTCACGCCGGTGCGCGCCTGCACGAGGCGGCTTTCAGCGGCTCGAATACCTGTCTCGGCTTCGACCACCTGGCTCTTGGCTGCGTCCACCGATGCGCGCTGGCTTTCGGCGGTGGCCACCGCTGTGTCGTACTGCTGCTGCGAGACCTCGTCCTTGGCGAGCAGGCCCTTCAGGCGTTCGACGTCGCGAGCCGATCTGGTGGCGTTGGCCTCGGTTTCGCGGACCCGCGACGAGGCGGCGGCCAGCCGCGCCCGCGCGGCTTCGACGCCTTTTTCGGCCTCGTCGATCGATGCGTTCGCCTGTTCGATGGCGCTTTGCGCGTTCGTCACGCCGCCGGCCGCCGTCGTCGTCGTGATCGGGACGTTGCTTCGGGCGGCCTTGGCGGCGGCTTCCGCATCCAGCAGTTCGGCCCGCGCGCGCTCAACGGCGATCTCATAGTCGCGCGGATCGATTTCGACCAGCGTTCCGCCTTCATCCGTTTGCTGGTTGTCCTTCACGAGCACGCGCAGAACCGTTCCGCCCACACGTGCGGAAATCTGCGCCACGTGCGCGTCGACCTGGGCATCGTCCGTCGTTTCACGCCCGGCCGTGCGGTACAGCCATACGCCGACCCCGATGATCATCGCGATGACAACGCCAATCAGAATGCGAAATCGTGGCTGTCCAGTCCAACCCGCTGCCTGCTCGGCCATCAGCGTGCGCCTCCGAGGTACTGTCGAACGGCCTGCTCCGCTCCTCCAAGATCCCGGGCGAGCACGGCCTTCCCGACGCCGTTCAGGTACAGCGCCGTGATGTAGCGTTCGTTGGCGACGCTCACCGCTTCCTGCGCCTGAATTACTTCGATGTTGTTGGCGACGCCGGCAGCCAGGCGGTCGCGCGACTGCGCCAGCGCTGCCGTGGCCACCTCACGCGCGCGCGTGGCCACCTGCAGCTGTTCGTTGCTCGCTTCGAGATCGAGGAACGCCGTTTTGAGGTCGTAATAGATGCTGGCCCGGAGGTCGTCCGCCTCCGCGCGCCGGCTGCGGAGTTCGGCGTCAGCGGCGAGCAGGCGCCCCTTGACGCGTCCGCCCTGGAAAATCGGGACGTTCACCACGCCGGCAATCGCGTACGTGTAATGGGAGTTCGGCACGCTCAGCCCGATGTCGCCGTAGTCGGCGTTCACGCGTATCGACGGCAGCCCCTCACCCTCGACGGCCGCGCGCGCGGATTCCGCGGCCTGCACCCGTTCGAGCGCTGCCTGGTAGTCGGGACGCGATTTGTACGCGCGTTCGAGCGCGTCTTCGAACGACAGAGTGGGATTTGGCACGGTCGGCAGCTCGCTGACGAGCGTGAACTGCTGTCCGACCGGCAGGCCCATGACACGCGCGAGCTGGAGCTTCGCCTTTTCGAACTCGTTGCGTGTGGATGTGATGCGCTGCCGCTCGGTGCTGAGCTGTACTTCAGCGCGCAGAACGTCGATCCCGGCGACGATGCCGGCCTGGCGGAGGTTCGTCGTCTGATTGTAGAGGGCCTGCGCCGTGTCGCCCTGCGCCCGTGCCGCGTCTGCGCGCGCCGAAGACGCCAGCGCCTGCAGGTAGGCGTTGGCGGCGACCAGCACCACCAGGTCGCGCGCGCTCTTGTAGCTGTGCTCTGCGGCCGTGACATTGTGCTGTTCCGCCCGGTTGTCGTTCAACGCATGAAAATCCAGGACCGCCTGCGACAGCGAAACGCGCGCGTCGAACAGGTTGAACGGCCCAACGATGGGAGGGATTCCCTCTGGCAACGGAAAGCCGTACGCGGCAAGGTTGACGACCTGGCGCGACTCCGAGACATATCCGCGGATGTTGGGCAGCAGACCGCTCATCGCCTGTTTCTGCAGGCCCGCGGCGCGGCCCATGCCGTTCTCCGACAGGAGCAGGCCGAGGTTGTGCTCGAGCGACCGGTTAATCGCGTCGACGATGGAGACCGCGACCGGCTCCGCGGTCGGCGTTCCGGTCGGCACGCCGCCGAGAAACGGCGACGTGTTCACGCCCTGCGGGCGGGCCGCCGTCTCCTGTGCGGCCATCTGAGCCAGGCTGATGGCAGGCGCGAACAGCACGAGCGCCGCCAGGCCGACGGCTCTCACCGCCGACCTCTCCTTGATATTTTTTAAAGGGGTCATGACACAAATCCCGATGACGTGGAAAGAAAGACGCGCACGCTGGTGGTGGTCGCACGCCGCCCCCGACGTGGCCGAGCAGAGGTCGGTATCTGAGCGTAACACGCCCGCGCTTTCAGGCGAGAATGGTGGCCATGCCGCACCTGTTCGATCCGATCACTCTCCGGGGCCTGACGCTGGCCAACCGCGTTTTCGTCTCGCCCATGTGCGAATACTCGAGTGACGATGGGTTCGCAAATGACTGGCACCTCGTGCACCTGGGATCGCGCGCGGCGGGCGGCGCCGCGCTGACCATGACCGAGGCCACGGCGGTGACGGCGCAAGGCCGTATCTCTCCGGCGGACCTGGGAATCTGGAGCGACCGCCACATCGAAGGTCTGGCACGGATCGTACGTTTTGTCCGATCGCAGGGAAGCGCCGCGGCCATTCAACTGGCGCATGCGGGCCGGAAGGCCAGCACGTCGGTGCCATGGGACGGCCGGATGAGGGCCGTGCCGGAATCGGATGGCGGATGGCAGGTTGCGGGCCCCACGGCCGAGCCATTTTCCGACGCTTACCCGCGGCCGGTCGCCCTGTCGGCGGCCGATCTCGCCACGATCGTTTCGGCGTTTGCGGCCGCCGCCCGCCGCGCCCTCGATGCCGGCTTCGACGTCGTCGAGGTTCACGCGGCGCACGGGTATCTGCTCCATGAGTTCCTGTCTCCTCTCAGCAACACACGTACCGATCAGTACGGCGGTTCGTTTGCGAATCGCATCCGGCTGTGCGTGGAGGTGGTCGACGCCGTGCGGCAGGTGTGGCCCGACGGTCGTCCGGTGTTCGTCCGCATCTCCGCCACTGACTGGACCGGCGGCGGATGGGACATTGAGCAATCGGTGGATCTGGCCCGGACGCTGCGAGCGCGAGGCGTTGATCTGATCGATTGCTCGTCGGGAGGCAACGTCGCCGCCGCGACGATTCCCGTCCAGCCGGGCTATCAGGTGCCGTTCGCGGAGCGCATCCGCCGTGAGGCGGGTGTGGCGACGGGAGCGGTCGGCCTGATCACCTCGGCGCGGCAGGCAGACGAGATCGTCGCGAGCGGACAGGCCGACTGCGTCCTGCTCGCGCGGGAGCTGCTGCGCGACCCGTACTGGCCCCTGCGCGCCGCCGCGGAGCTCGAGCGGACGGTGCCGTGGCCGAAGCAGTACCTGCGCGCGGCGCCGCCCGGCAGCCCGGCCCGCGAGCCGCTCGGCTAGCGGGAACCGTCTGCAGTCGCAGTCGGCAGTCGGCAGTCGGCGGTGCTGGATACGGACCAAGGACCAGGGACGGACCAGGTACGAAGTACTGACGGACCAAGGACCAGAGAGTGCACGCGCTGCTCATCGAAGACGACGACACGATTGCGGATTTTGTCGCGCGCGGACTGCGCGAGGCAGGGTTCGCGGTCGACCGCGCGGCCGACGGCGCCGAAGGGCTCGACGTCGCCCTCGCGCAGACGTACGACGTGGCCGTCGTGGACGTGATGCTGCCGAGGCGCGACGGCCTGTCGGTGATCGAAGAGCTTCGCCGGAAGGGCGTGATGACGCCAGTCCTGATTCTCAGCGCGAAGCGCTCGGTGGACGATCGCGTGCGGGGACTGCAGGCCGGCGGGGACGACTACCTGACCAAGCCGTTTGCATTCGCCGAGCTCCTGGCGCGTGTACAGGCGCTGGTCAGGCGGGCCTCCCGGACGCCCGAGCCGACGACGCTCACCGTCGAGGATCTCGTGATGGATCTTCTCTCGCGCCGGGTGACGCGCGCCGGGACCGTGGTCGATCTGCGCCCGCGCGAGTTCGCGCTGCTCGAATACCTGATGCGCAACGCCGGCAAGGTCGTGTCGAAGACGATGATCCTCTCCCACGTGTGGGAGTACAACTTCGATCCGCAGACCAACATCGTGGACGTCCTCGTCAGCCGCCTGCGGGACAAGATCGATCGCGCCTTCGAACCGAAACTGATTCACACCGTGCGAGGGGTGGGGTATGTCCTCCGCGCCTGAGCGCGACGGGCGTCCGCTCGTGTACGGGCTGCGCATCGGCGTCTGGTATGCGACGCTGTTCGTAGCCGGCTCGATGGCCATCGTGACGCTGACGTACTTGCTCGCGTCGGCGTCGCTTGCCCAGCGCGATCGTCAGCTCATCGACAGCAAGCTGGGCCTGTACGCGACAGCGTACGATCGCGGCGGGCTGGACGCGCTCGCCGCAACCGTGCAGGCGGAGCAGCAGACGGCGCCCGAACGGCTGTTCGTGCGCGTCGTCGACCGCGGCGCCGAGGCGATTGTCCTGAGCCAGCCGCAAGGCTGGGATGTCGCGTCGCTCGAGACGGGATCCATCCGGCTCGCCGACGGGACGCTGGTACAGGTGGGGAAGAGCACCGAGGCGCGCGACGATCTGCTCGCGCGCTTCCGCGCCGCCCTCGGGCTGGTGACGCTCTCGGTGGTGCTCGTCGCCTTGACGGGCGGCGTCATCGCCACGCAAACCGCCGTGAAACCCATCCGCCAGCTCACCGAGGCCGTGCAGCGCATCATCGCGACCGGCCGCACTGACAGCCGGGTGCCCATCGCCGAACATCGTGACGCCATCGGCGAGCTGTCGGCGCTGTTCAACGCCATGCTCGACAAGATCGAGGGCCTCGTCACGGGCATGCGCGGCGCGCTCGACAACGTGTCGCACGATCTGCGGACGCCGATGACGCGGCTGCGCGGGTCGGCGGAGCTCGCGCTTGCCGGTCCGCCCGACATCGGCCGCTACCGCGAAGCGCTGGCCGACTGCGTGGAGGAAGCCGATCGCGTGCTCGTCATGCTCACGACGCTGATGGACATCACCGAAGCGGAGAGCGGGGCGATGCCCCTCAGGCGCGAGCCCGTGGCGCTCTCCGACATTGTCGAGCGGGCCGTCGATCTGTATCGGGATACCGCCGACGCGAAGGGGGTCACGCTGTCGGCGCGCGCGGATGACGGGGTCCACGTGAGCGTCGATCGCACCAGGCTGGAGCAGGTGGCGGCCAACCTTCTCGACAACGCGATCAAGTACACGCCGCCCGGCGGCCGCGTTGAGATGTCAGCCAACCGCGAGGAGGGCCGCGCCGTCCTCAGAGTCAGCGACACCGGGATGGGTATCCCGGCCGACGAGCGGCCTCGCATCTGGGATCGCCTGTTCCGCGGCGACCGCAGCCGGACCGAACGCGGCCTCGGCCTGGGCCTGAGCCTCGTCAAGGCCATCGTCGAGGCTCACGGTGGCACTGTCAGCGTCGACAGTCAACCCGGCCGTGGCGCGACGTTTACGGTGTCCTTGCAGCCCGAACCCTGAACCTTGAACCCTGAACGCTGAACCCTGAACCTTTCTTCTTTGTAATCCTTCCGTCACGTCCCTGACAGGTGGGGTGCCGTCTAATGATTCAGAAGTCATTTTTCTGAAAGGACGGAAACACCACCATGGGTAAGCGAAGTTTCAGCATTCGAAGCGGCCTGGCGGCGGTGGCCGCGGCGGTTCTGATCAGCGGTGCCGCTTGGCACAACCTGGGCGCGACCAGTCAACTCTCAACCCCTGGCAGCCGCGAGTCGGCGGTCAGCAGTCAGCAGTCAGCAGTCGGCAGTCAGCAGTCGGCTGTGGCCGGCCGGATTCCAGGTGCACGCGATTCGTACGCCGACGTCGTCAAGACCGTGGCGCCCGCCGTCGTGACGATCCGAGTCGAAGGTAAAGCCAAGATCTCGCCCACGCAGTTCGAGGGCGATGACTTCTTCCGTCGGTTCTTCGGTGAGGACGAGGGCGACAACGGCCGCGGACCGCGTCGTCAGCGTGCCGTACCCCGGACCTTCCGTCAGCGTGGCCTCGGGTCCGGCGTAGTCATGACGAGCGACGGCTACATCCTGACGAACAACCACGTTGTCGAAGGGGCGGACGCGATTCACATCGATCTGTCTGATGGCCGGACGCTCGAAGGAAAGGTCATCGGCACCGACAAGCCGAGCGATCTCGCGCTTGTGAAGGTGAATGCCACGGGGCTGCAGTCGGCGCCCCTCGGCAACTCCGATAACGCGCAGATTGGCGACGTCGTGCTCGCGATCGGCAATCCCCTTGGCGTCGGCCAGACCGTGACGATGGGGATCGTGAGTGCGAAGGGCCGGTCGACCGGCTCGGGCGATAGCGACGGCAACCGCAGCTACCAGGACTTCCTGCAGACCGATGCGCCGATCAACCACGGCAACTCGGGCGGCGCCCTGGTGAACACGAAGGGCGAAGTGATCGGCATCAACGCCGAGATGCTGTCGCCGGTCGATGCGAACATCGGCATCGGCTTCGCGATTCCGTCGAATATGGCGCGCCGCGTCGTGGACGACCTGCGTAAGGAGGGCCGCGTCCGTCGCGCGCAGCTCGGCGTGGAAGTGCAGCCCGTGACGTCGGACCTTGCGGCCAGCCTCGGCCTCAAGCACGTGGGCGGCGCCATCATCAGCAAGGTGACGCCGGACAGCGCGGCGGACCGCGCGGGGCTGAAACGCGGCGACGTGATCCAGTCCTTCAACGGACAGACCGTCAGCGACTTCAACAGCCTCCGCAACCATGTGGCTGACGCGCAGCCCGGGTCGAATGCCACGGTCGGGATCATTCGCGACGGCGGCGAGAAAACGGTCTCCGTCAAGCTCGACGAGGCGGAAGTCAGCAAGCGGGCGGCCCGCAACAACGACGAGCCCGCGAGCGCGGACAAGGGCGCGCTGGGCATCGGGGTCGAGCGCAACGCCAAGGGCCTCGTGATCACCCAGGTGAATCCAGATAGCCGCGCCGCCGAGGCGGGGCTCCAGGAAGGTGACGTGATCCTCGAGGTGAACCGGCAGGCGGTGCAGTCGGCCGACGACCTTCGCGCGGCCGTTCGGAAGACGACGGATCGTCCGGTGCTGCTGCTGGTCGAGCGCGAGGGCCACAGCGTGTTCGTCACCGTGAAGCCGGTGGCGTAACAGTCGGCGGTCTGCAGTCAGCAGTCTGCAGTCGACAGTCGCTAGTCTGCAGTCGGATAGTCAGCAGTCGGCGGTCGACCGTGTCCAGAGTCGAGCGTCGGGTGGCGGTGGCCGGTCGGGATGACCGGCACCGCCATTTTTTTGGCCGTCAGCAGTGGGCTATCGGCGGCGCGAGCCTCGGTTAGACTGGGCCATGACTGCCGACCGCGCACCGTCGACTGCCGACTGTTGTATCGCGGGCTGCGGTCCCGCGGGCGCAGTTCTCGGGTACCTGCTCGCTCGCGCCGGCATCCGCGTTGTCGTCCTCGAAAAGCACGGTGATTTCCTGCGCGATTTCCGGGGGGATACGATTCACCCGTCGGTGCTCGAGATTCTCGACGAGCTCGGTCTGGCCGACTCGTTTCTTGCCCTTCCACACAGCAAAGTCTCCGACGTCGGCGGCCGGACGACCGCCGGCCAGTCGATTGCCTTCACGTTCAGGCGGCTTCCGACGCGGTTTCCGTATATCGCGTTCGTTCCGCAATGGGACTTCCTGGAATTCATCACGCGCGAAGCCGCACGGTTTCCGTCGTTTACCCTCATCAGGAACACGGAGGTCGTCGATTTGCTTCATCAGGACGGCGCCGTCGTCGGGGTCCGCTGTCGCGATGCGTCCGGCGAGTTCGACCTGACGGCGATCCTGACCGTTGGCGCAGACGGCCGGTCTGCGCGCACGCGCGAGGCCGCGCAGCTGCCGCTCGTCGAGACGTCGCCTCCGATGGACGTGCTGTGGTTCCGGCTGCCGCGACTTCCGGGAGAGCCGCGCGCGATTAACGGCCGGCTCGGCGCCGGCCGGGTGCTGGTGATGCTGGACCGCGGGGACTACTGGCAGATCGCGTTCGTCATCGCGAAGGGCACGGCGGGGGCCATTCGGACAGAGGGGCTGGAACATTTCCGCCAGGAAGTCGCCAGGGTGGCCCCAGAGCTCTCCGATCGCGTCGCCGGCATCACCGACTGGGAGCAGGTGAAGTTGCTGACCGTGCGGGCGGACCGCCTGGTCACGTGGCACAAGCCAGGATATCTGGCGATCGGCGACGCCGCGCACGCCATGTCCCCGATTGGCGGGCTCGGCATCAACGTCGCGATCCAGGACGCGGTTGCGGCTGCGAATGTCCTGTGGCGGCCGCTCTCGGCGCGTCGCGTGACCGAGGCTGACCTCGCGGAAGTGCAGCGGCGACGCGAGCGGCCGGTGCGCCTCCTCCAGGCATTCCAATCGGCCGTCCAGAGCCGTTTCCTTGCACCGGCGCTCGCCTCGGCCGACACCCCTTCGATCCCGCTCTTCGTCCGCGTCCTCTCGCACGTTCCGATCCTCCGCGATCTGCCTCCACGCCTCATCGCGTTCGGCATCGGCCGGCCCCACGTGGAAACGCCGCAGAGGGCCGCGACTTAATCACGAAGGCACGAAGATCACGAAGATCTTCACGGAAAGAGACTTCGTGGCCTTCGTGGCTTCGTGCGAGACCGTCGGTGCCGCCAGGCCGTGTCGCTGCTGGAACTGGTCTCCAGCTGACTGTCGCCTGCCGACTATAATTCCCGCCATGGACCTCAAAGATCTGCGAACTCTTCTCGACTATCACTACTGGGCCCGCGACGTGATTCTCGATGCGGTGACGCCGCTGTCGCCCGAGCAGTTCACGCGGCAGGTCGACAGCAGCTTCAAGTCCGTCCGCGACACGGTAGCGCATGTCTACGCCGCCGACTGGATCTGGTTTACGCGGTGGCTGGGGGAGTCGCCTTCCGCCTTGATCGCCTATGACGCGTATCCGGACGTGGAATCGATCCGGCGGGCGTGGGCCGACCTCGAGACGAGGGTCCGCGCGTTCGTGGACGGCCTCGGCGAGGCGGGCGTTTCGCGCGTGTTCGAATACAAGCTGCTCAGCGGCGCCAGCGGCGCGTCACCGTTTTCCGAGATGCTCACCCACGTCGTGAACCACGGCAGCTACCATCGGGGACAGGTGACGACGCTGCTGCGGCAACTCGGCGCGGCGCCGCCGAAGAGCACCGACATGATCACGTTCTTTCGGCTGCGTAAGTAGTGCAGGCCTTCAGACGCCTGCCGGCGCACGGCAGGACTATAGCTCTGTACTACTTGCGCGCGGAGGGAGTTAGCGTGGTTTCCTTCCGCTCCCCGTTCCGCATGTAGACCACCTTCGCGGGCTGGCCGATCTTCAGGACGTCGAGCGCGTAGGTGTAGTCGTAGATGTTCGTGATCGTCTGCCCGGCGATCTCGACGATGACGTCGCCCTTCTGCAGGCCGGCCTGTTCGGCAGGGCCGCCGCCCACCACGCCGCCGAGCAGCAATCCCTTCGCGTCCGATGCGTAGTCGGGGATAGTGCCCGTAAAGATCCGGACACCGGCCCGGCTCGCGCCCCCCTGCGTCTGCGGTTCGACCTTCGTGAACGCGGGCGCGTCCGTCAGCGCATCGAGCCGGCGGATGATCGCCGCCGCAAAATCGACGATGCGATCCAGATCGTCGTACTGGATCTTGTCGGCCGTATCGCTCGGCTTGTGGTAGTCGACGTGCGAGCCCGTGAAGAAGTTGAGGCTCGGGATGCTCGCCATGTTGAACGTCTGGACATCCGTGGGCTGATACGGATCGGGCTGCAGGCGGACGTCGAATCCCGCCTTCACGTTCGCCTGCTCGATCAGTTTGTCCCACACCGGGCTCGACCCGCTGGCCTGGAGGTTGAGCTTGTTGTCCTGCATGCGGCCGACCATGTCGAAGTTGAGATAGGCCTCGATGTCCGAGAGCGGGATCGGCGGCTTCGACGTGAACGCTGTGGAACCGAGCAGGCCGAGCTCCTCGCCCGACCAGAAGTTGAATACCAGGTTCCGGCGGCGCTTTTCTCTGGAGAACGTGTCCGCGATGCCCAGGACGGCCGCCGTGCCCGAGGCGTTGTCGTCGGCGCCGCCATGCACGCGTCCGGCGTCTTCTTTCGACGCGAGCGACAGCCCGCTGGCGCCGGACCCGAGATGATCGTAGTGCGCGCCCAGGGCGACCCACGGCTTCGGCTCGGCTGCGGTCGACCCTGACGCGGGCAAATAGGCGCTGATGTTGCGGCCGGTGCGCGTCTCGCGCACGACCGCCGCGTGCACTCGTGCGGTCACGCCGGTGAGCGGAAATCCGGCCACGTGCGGGTTGCCGCCATCCAGGGACTTCTGAACATCTCCGAGGTTCTTGTCCGGCATCCCCGCGAAGAGCGCATTCGCCAGGTCGCCGGTAATGCTCAGAGCCAGCACGCCCGAACCGGCAATCGCGGTGTCGAACGACATCGGTGCGAGCTCGCCGGCATTGGGCGAGTGCGGCCCCGTCACCACAAGCATCGCTTTCGCGCCGTGCTGCCGCGCGGCCATCGCCTTGTAACGGAGATCAGCGTAACGCGACAGGATGGATTTGGTCTTCTGGTCGGCGTCTTCCGGGAAGTAGCGCAGCACGAGAACGATCTTGTCCTTCACGTCGAGCATGGCGTAGCTGTCGTACCCGAACTCCTGGCTGTCCGGCACGACGATCCCGTACCCGGCGAACACGACGGGCGCCTCGACGTCGCCGTTGTCGGAAAAGGAGAGTGCCCGCGCACTGTCGCGAGGCGGGTTGGCCATGTTGAAACCGACCGTCGATCCGCCGTCACGCGTGCCGGCGGTGAATTCGAAGGGCGCATCGAAATCGCTGCGCCCGGGCAACGGTCTGGCGCCGATGCGCTTCAACTCCGAGATGATGAACTGGCGCGCGAGCGTTTCGCCTTCGGTGCCCGTCATGCGGCCGCCAAAACGCTCGGAGGCCAGCGTCTGCACGTACGTGCGGAGCCGGGACGCGTCTGCTGACGGATGGGTCGCGGCTGCCGCGGCCAGCGCAAATGCCAGCAGGAAAGGACGGTGTCTCATGGCTTGGTCCGGGATTGCTTGAGCGGCGCCTCGGCGATGGCTCCGAGCGCCTTCTCGTGATTCCACTGGCCGAGGAACAACTGGCCGGCGGATCCGCCGCCTCGCGACGACGTCCACGCGAGTTGCCTGCCATCGGGCGAGGGCACCGGCAGCCCGTCGAAACCGGCCGAGTAGGTGACACGCACCGGCTCTTTCGTCCCCGCGGTATCGACCATGTACAGCTCGAAGTTGTCGAACCCGAGCTTGTTCGACGCGAAGATGAAGTATTTCCCCGACGGGTGCTCGTACGGCGCCCAGCTCATCGCGCCGAAGTTCGTGATCTGCCGCTGGTCGGTGCCGTCCGGCTTCATGGTCCACACGTCGGCGATCACGCCCGTCACATCGAACCGCCGCCAGACGATGCGCGAGCCGTCGTGCGTGAAGAACGGCCCGCCGTCGTAGCCGGCCACGTTCGTGAGCCGTCGCTGGCCCGAGCCGTCCGCTTTCATGATGTAGATTTCGGCGAAATAGCTGGGATCGATTTCGAGCTGCTTTTTCTCGGCGTCGCTGAGCGTCCGGTTGTAGGCGTCGCGCATCGACGTGAAGGCGATCCATTGCCCGTCCGGCGAGTAGCTGCCTTCCGCGTCGTATCCCCGGGCGGTCGTCAGCCGCGTGAGCGTGCCGGTGCGGCCGCTGCGGACGTAGATGTCCATTTCGGGGTCGTAATCCCACGAGTACCGCCGTTCCTTGCCCGAGGCCCGGAACGCGTTCTCCTCGTCTTGGTATTGCTTGGACTTCGGATCGGCGTGCGTTGAGGCGAACTCGATGTCGCCGTCCGCCCCCGGCCGGAAGAACGCGCAGGTGGTCTTGCCCAGGCCGGGCGAAATGCGCGTCGTGTCGCCGGTTTCCAGATCGAGCGAGTAGATCTGGTAGAAGGGATTGCCGGGTTCGCGTTCGCTCTGAAAGACGAGCCGCTTGCCGTCCGGTGACCAGTAGCCTTCGCCCGCGCGCTTGCCTTCGACCGTCAGCCGGCGGATGCGCGACAGGAAGTCGCCCTCAGCGAAATCAGCCGACGCGGTTTGAAGGGTCAAGGCGCCGGCGACAATGGCGAGCGGCAGCACAGTACGCAGTTTCATCAGCATGTGACGGGTGACGCTCGCATTATCTAACATGCGCCGGCCGGCGAGTGGGCTGGGGCGACAGGAACTGTCATAGGACAAAAAATGACAGTGTGTTCCGTTTAGTGGCAACGATCGCATGGACTGAAACCTTCAATGCTAAACACAAGCGGTTAAAAGGCTTAGGGTCTTAAGACTCGCGAAATCGCCAATTTTTCATGGTTCTTTGTAGGACAGAGACGTCGCGCCGATGATCCAGCGAGACCAGGCGTAAGTTCCATGTCTGTAGAGAGATAGCGATCCGTCGAGCGCCATGTTTCCTCTGGCCGTGCGTTTGCACAAGTGGACTCGGCACATGACACGCGGACTGCGGTTACCACTCGTTTCGCTGACGGATGCGTCAGACATGTCGAATGTCACATGGGGCGGCCTGTAGTGGAGAAGCTCCCGCTCGGCCGTTCGCACGACGCCGCCACGCCGCGAACGACGGTGTCGGCGCCGGCGACCACGGCGGTCGTGACGACCGACTGGCGCGACGCGCTTCCGGTCCTCAGCGGCACGAACATCACGCTGCGCGAGATGCGCGTGTCGGATGCCCCCTCCCTGTTTGCGCTGCTGACGACGGAAGAAGTCGCGAGGTTCATTTCGCCACCGCCGGGCACCGTCGAAGCCTTCGAGCGGTTCATCCTGTGGGCGGCGCGGCAGCGCGCGGCGGGCGCCTACGCCTGCTTTGCGATCACGGTCGGCGACACCGATACGGCCGTCGGCATCTTCCAGCTGCGTTCGACCGAACCGGGGTTCGCCACGGCGGAATGGGGTTTCGCGCTCGGATCGCCGTTCTGGGGCAGCGGCCTCTTCGAGAAGGGCGCGCGGCTCGTCATGGAGTTCGCGTTCGAGACCGTTGGCGTGCACCGCCTCGAGGCCCGCGCGGCCGTCAGGAACGGCCGCGGCAACGGGGCCCTGAAGAAGATCGGCGCGGTGCAGGAAGGTATCCTTCGCAAGTCATTCCTGCGCGACGGCGAGTACCTCGATCAGATGCTCTGGACGGTGCTCGACGAAGACTGGCGGGCCAAAGCCATCTGGGGCGGCGGCCGGATGATCCTGCACTAGCGCTTAATGCGCGTCCGCCGGCCGCCAGCCTTGCGTTTCCCGATCCGCGCGCTTCTTGTCGGCCCAGGCCAGCGCCTCTTCGCCCGTTTCGAAGACGCGCGTCACGACGGGATCGCCGTCGCTCGTCAGGTCGATCTCGATGCCGTAGGGCGCGAGGCGCGCGCGGCACGCCGCTTCGCGGCCGTCGCGTTGGAGCGTCCAGAGGACGGTGGGGACGTCTTCCATCAGGATTTCCCGCCGAGCTGGCGGATCAGGTCGTGAGGGTCGAACGCGATGCTCGAAAAAGTAATCTTGCCGCCGCGGATTTCGATGAGCTCGCGGAACCGTATCGTCGTGCTCGCACCGGAGGCCTTGAACACGCCGTAGCCCCCCATGTTGAAATCGCCGAGGTGCGTGCCGGTGCCGACGAGGTCCACTTCGCAAATCGTGTCGCCTCGTTGTTCGACATGATCGATTTGCAGCTGCCCGTCGGGAAATGCCCGGACCCACTCGTTGACCAGGTCGAGGTAGCCCTCACGTCCGTGCCTGGTCTGTCCAAACGGCGGGTGCTCGAGGACGCAGTCCTCCGCGAACAAGTCGGCGCCGTCGGCGAAACGCCGCTCGTTGAAGTAATCGTAGTGCCTGCGAATGAGGAGATGCGCTGCTGCTGCCACGGACGGGACAGTTACAAAGCGTATCACGTCCTCTGCGTTCCACTACGCGGTTGCGCCCTCACGGCACGCTCGCTAGCGCGCGTGTGCGGCCCATGAACGCGCACGATTGGCGACCTCGTCACTTGTTGTCTGACATTGGCACAAATGGATCAATCGAATCAGCGATGACCAGATGACCGGATGACTAAATGACCAAATTCGCCGTTCAGAAGGTGACGCGGACGCCGAGGTGCACGGCCCTGGGGGGCTGGATGGCCGTGATGTAGCGGAATTGAGGGCCCGTCACGACGCGCTCTTCGACTTCGTAACCCAGATTGAACAGGTTGTACCAGTCGAGGATGGCGTCGATCCGCGTGCGCCCGGCAGAGAAGCCCTTCTGCAGCCGCAAGTCGAATGTGCCGGTGAAGCTGAAGCGCGCGTCGCCGGCGGGATACGCGCGGACGAAGTCGGTCCCCTGGTTGAGATCGGGAACGACGGTGACGCGCGAAAAGGGCTGACCGTCCTGGTAGCGCGCGATGAGGCCGATGTTCACGCCGTGCGCGAAGCGATACACGGACGCCAGCTTGATCGTGAACGCGCGATCGAAGAACAGGCGCCCACGCGCGTCCGTGTTCGCGTTGGGATCCGTGAACACTTCGCCGGCGAGGCCGGGATCGTTCTCGTCGACGTGGAAGCCGCGGTTGGCGGCGAGGCCGTCCGTCTGGCTGGCCGTCGCGCCGAACAGGAACGTCCAGGGCCCCGTCGCGATATCGCCGCTGAGGACGACGCCGCTGAACGTGGCGGCCTCCTCCGAGGTGGTGTTCGTCAGCAGATACTGGTCGCGGCCAAAGCTGGACGGCAGGCGGTTGTAGACGGGCAGCAGCACGTTGCCTCCGTCAGCCGCCGGCCGGCCGTCCACAATCGTCGAGAGCGTATAACTCGAAAGCGGCACGCCCGTGTTCACCAGATCGATCCGGTTCTGCTGGCGTTTCATCACGCCCGCGAGCCGCACGCGCATGCCGGGCATGGGACGCGTTTCGGCGCCCACCGTGAACTCGTCGGTCGTCGGCCGATTGAGCGCCGCGTCAATCGCGCTGAATGCCGGGTTGCCGCCGGTGCCGGGCCCGACACGCGCGACGATGGAGCCGACGCCCTGCGACGTCCAGGCCGAGACCGTTCCGGCCGGTGCGGCAGGATCGCCGTAGGCCAGCATGTCGAGCGGCAGCGAATCGGCCGCGCGCCGATAGCCTGCGAAGATCCACGTCTTCGAGGAGTCGGTGGCGGCCCACCAGAATGATGCGTTCCCGAGGAGCGTGTTCCAGCTGACGCTTTGGGCGGCGTCTTCGGCCGATCCCCGGACGCCGTCGTAGCTCACGCCGACCTCGGCCACCACGCGCCTGCCCATCTGGATCCGGTCGGACAGATACGCGGAGAAGGTCGTTTCATGGCGCAGGGCGTCCGAACCGGGGCTCGCAAACGTCCACATCCGGGCGCGCATGCCGTCGACGAGCTCGCCAATCGACCCGGCGAAGGGGCCGACGCGCGACTTCCCGCCGGCGATATCCGCGCCGAACTGCAGCGCGTGCGTGACGCCGCCAGGCGGCGGCTGCGCCGGCGCCGCGCGCAGACCGGCGGACCATCGGGAATCGCTCCGATCGCCCGAGGCGGCGAGCAGCGGCACCGGGCCGTCGGTCAGGCGTTCGATCACGAGCGGCGCGCCGGGCAGCAGGCTCGTGCTGCGTGTGCTCGTTCGCTGCGAGTACGCGCCGAACAGCCGCCAGAGCAGACCCTGCTCCACGCGCTGCCACGTCGACTGCAGGTGGGTGAACGTCTGCTCGTCGGTGTCCGTCGACGCCGGCGCGAGCGGCCCTGATATTCCCGCTGACAGGGCAGGCACGAACGGGGCCCGCGTCTGCTGGAACCAGCCGACGGTGTGAATCTCGTCGCGGCGGTTGATCGCGAACACCACGTTCGCGAAGATCGATGCGGCGCGGCCGCTGGGCTGCACGGCCCCGGTCCTTTCGATCTGCGCGGCGTCGGTCCACTCGATCGCGGTCACCAGGCCGAGCCGGCCGGGCGCGATGGGCCCGCTGCCCAGAAAGCCGACGTGCCGCCAGTCGTTCAAGGTGTGGATGGGCGGCGCCGGCGCCCCGGCAGACGGCCCGGCGACGAGCCCGGATCCCGCAAACGAGGCATCCACCACGCGCGTCCATGTCGCGCCGGGCTGCATCGGCTGGAGCGTGACGCCGAGGCCGGGCGCCCCAAGCCCGCCCGCCATGAAGCCGGTCGAGACAGTCGCGCGTTCCCACAACGGGAGTGTCGGGAACAGGAACGGCGACCCGCTGCCGTCGGGCACCGTGATGTTGACGTCCCCGACGCGGTACTGCGTCTGCGTCCACGAGTTCAGGAACGCCCCGACGCGGCTGGCGCGGCCCATGTTGAGACCGCCGCCGTAGAAACGATCGGTGATCACGTTGGGATCGACCGTCTCGAGGAGCGAGAACAGGTTGTTGCTGGCGGGCAGGTCGCGCAGCATCTGCAGCGACAGGTTCGTTTCGTACGTGGTGTTCTGTTCCGCCGGCTCCGGAGCCTGCGCCCGGGCCGCCGCCGGCGCGCCGAACTCGGCGATGGCCAGCACGGCGAGGACCGGCAGCGTCCTTCGCCGCTTCCACAGCAGGGGCGGCACGGTCAGGCACAACAGGACAACGAACACGTGCGAGGCCCAGGTCAGCGGCTCGTTGACGGTCGCCACCGGCACTGGCACGCTCGTCCCGTCGTAGCGAAGAACAGGGTTCAGATACATCACCATGTTGGGTGTGCGGATCACGGTGCGGATGTAAGTGTCGTCGGGCTTGATCGAATATGTCGCCTGCATGACCTGATCGGACGTCTGCAGCACCGCGCCGTCCTGGCCGATGAAGACGTACGTCCCAGGCACCCCGGTGGACGACACCGTCAGCACCGAGTCGTGCACGTGCACGCCGGCGAGGGCCGCGTCGGCGGTCTTGCCGACAAGCGAGATGGAGTACAGACCGCCCGGCTCTCAGCGCGGCGACGATGTCCGGCTCGTGGGGCGTCGGCGCGTCGATCATGTTCCAGGCGATGGCCAGCCGCCGGACGTTCGACAGGTCGTGGATGTCGTCGTTGGCGAGCGCCCAGATCGGATGCCCGCTCGAGAGCGCCGCGTCCCAGAGCTCCTCGAACTCGAACGGCCCGTTGATCACTTCCATCAGCTGATAGCCGGTCAGCCGGCGCAGATCGCTTTCACTGTAGGCGGTGCCCGGATGGTTGATGGCGACAAGCGCCGACGTCGATGCGACGCAATTGAGGATGTACTGCTTCTGGTTCAACCACGTCCAGAAGGGAAAATCGAGCCACTCCACGCCCTGCGCGCCGATCGCCAGCTGGTGCTCCTTGCTGATGTTGTAGCCGTGCTCGTACAGCGGCAGCGTCGGCACACCGTGGCGTGCCGCGATCCATTGGTAGTCCGAGACACCGGCCACCGAGTATCCACGCTGCCGGTACGCCGCCACCACCTCGTCGTCGGTGTGCGTGCCGTTGGTGAGGCCGCTCCATGCGTGCCCGTGCGCGTGCAGGTTGGCGCGCTGCCACGATCCAGCGAGGTGCGCGTACGGGTTCCAGAGAGCCGGGCCGCCGAAGGTGCGCGGGGGAGGAAACCGGTAAACTGGCGAGAGCGCGTAGGGAATGGCGGCGGCGAGGAACACGATCGCCGCGGCGCGTTTGAGAGTGAGCACCCGCGCGGAATTCTAACAGATGGAATGGACCGTCAATACCGATGAGCAGGGCCTGAGGCTCGACAAGTTTCTCGCCGGCCCGGAGCGCCTGGGATCGCGGCGGCGCGCGTCAGTCGCGCTCGATCGCGGCAAGGTGTTCCTCAACGCCGTCGAGGCCCCGAAGGATGCGGCGGCGACACGCCTTGCGGCCGGTGATCGCGTCCGCGTCTGGATGGATCGCCCAGGCAGCGCGCGTGGGCGCGTAGCGCGGCGAGCGCGCGACCTTCGCATCGTGTACGAAGACGATGCGCTCATGGTGCTCGACAAGCCGGCGGGCCTGCTCGCGGTGCCCCTCGAGCGGCGCGGCGGCGCGCCGTCGATCTACGACCAGGTGCTCGAGCATCTGCGGCCGCACGGCAAGCGGCGCCCCTTCGTCGTTCACCGGATCGATCGGGACACGTCGGGGCTGGTGGTGTTCGCCAAGGACGCGGGGGCGCAGGGCCGCCTGAAAGGCCAATTCAAGCGCCACGTGGTGGAGCGCGTATATTGGGCGATCGTGTACGGGCACCCTGAGCCGCACGACGGCACATGGCGCGATCGGCTCGTGTGGGACCAGAGGGCCTTGATCCAGAAGGAAACGCACCCGCGCGATCCCAACGGCATGGATGCCGTGAGCCACTATCGCGTGCTGGAAGCGTTCGGCGCCGCGTCGCTGCTCGAGGTCAGGCTGGAGACCGGCAAGCGGAATCAGATCAGGATTCAGGCGCGCCTGCGGGGCCACACGCTGGTCGGGGAGCGGCGGTATGTGTACGGGCCCGACGAGCTCCGCCCGATCCAGTTCGAGCGGCAGGCGCTTCACGCGTACCGGCTGGCCTTCGAGCACCCGGCGAGCGGGGAACTGCTGCGGCTCGAAGCGCCCATCCCGCCGGATTTCGACGATCTCCTGACGCGGCTTCGTTCCCAGAAGTAGCGCAGACCGTCAGGTCTGCCGTGCCCGCAGGGCACCCAGAGCGACGTCGAGGGGTGTGGGCCTGCACGACGGACGATCTGTGTCGTGGCATACTCGACATATGTCCGCACAGACGTATGCGACGCACCGCCACCAGCCCCGGATGACCGGCATCGGCTTCATGTTCCTGGTCCTTGCGATCGTGGGGTTCTTCTTTGCCGGCCGGCCCGTTGGCCGCGCCGCTGTCGTGCTGGGCTTCGCGGGCTCGATCTTCACGCTGCTGGTGATCAGCCGCACGTATACGACGGCGTTGCAGGACCGCATCATCAAGCTCGAGATGCAGCTGCGATGCGCGTCGCTGCTCACGGCGCCGCAGCAGGCCGTGGTGGCGCGGCTCGGGAAGGCGCAGCTGGTGGCTCTGCGATTCGCGTCCGACGGCGAGCTGTGGCCCCTCGCTGAACGCGCGGACCGTGAACGGCTCACGGCCGATCAGATTAAACGGGCGATCACGAACTGGGTCGCCGACCTGGATCGCACGTAGATGGAAGTAGTGCGGACCTTCAGGTCCAGGATTTGTCGAGGAGAACGACGATGTCGAAGGCGCGATTTCTTGCCCTGTCCCTCTGCACCGGCCTGGAGCTCTGCGCGGGTCTGGCCGCTGACGAACGGTCGATCGCCGTCGAGCCTGTCGCATCGCCGGCCGGCGCCAATAGCTCGGCGCCGCAGCTGACCGTCGAAGGCGATCGCGCGATTCTCAGCTGGATCGAACGCTCGGGCAAACAGGCGGCCCTCAAGTTCGCGGAGCGTACCGCCGCGGGCTGGTCGGACGCGCGCGTGGTCGTGTCGAGCGACCACCTGATGGTCAACTCGGCCGACGTGCCGTCGGTGCGCGCGATGCCCGACGGCACACTGTCCGCGCACTGGATGGTCGAGAACGGGCCCGATCCCGAGGCCTACGACCTGAGGCTGGCATGGTCCACGGACGGACGCACCTGGTCGGCGCCCGTCGCGCCGAATCGGGACAAGACCATCTCCCAGCACGGGTTCGCCTCGCTGTTTCCGACCGCCGGCGGCGGCATGGGCCTCGTCTGGCTGGACGGCCGCACCACACGGGGCGACGAAGGCGACATGCAGATGCGGGCCGCGATGTACGACGCCGCGCACAAGCAGTTGTCCGACGCCGTGATCGATGCGCGCGTGTGCGAGTGCTGCCCGACCGCCGTGGCGCTCGCCGCGGACGGTCCGGTTGCGGCGTATCGCAACCGCAGCGCCGGCGAAATCCGCGACATCTACGTCACGCGCCTGGCGGGCGGCCGGTGGACGGCCCCCGTCCCTGTCCACCACGATAACTTCAAGATCGAAGGGTGTCCCGTGAACGGCCCGGCCATCGCGGCCCGGGGCAAGGACGTCGTCGTCGCCTGGTTCACCGCTCCCAACGAGATGAACCGATCGTACCTGGCGTTTTCGCACGACGGCGGCAGGACGTTCGGCGCCCCGGTCCGGGCCGACGACAAGGAATCGCTCGGCCGCGTGGTCGTCGCGATCGAGAAGAGCGGTTCCGCGATCGTGGGGTGGGTGGAGTCCGCCGGGCAGACGCCGCAGTTCCAGGTTCGCCGCGTGCAGCCGAACGGCACGCGGTCGGCTGCCGTCACGGTGGCGAATCAGTCCGGTACGCGCTACCCGCGGATGGCCCTCGTACGCGACGAAGTGGTGCTCGCATGGACCGAAAGCGAACAGGAGTCCTCGCGCGTCAAGACCGCGCGCGCCCGCGTCGCCGACTGATCACCTCGCGCCCTACGGCTTGACGCCGGACATGCGCGCGAGGACCTTGAACACGGTCGCGAAGTCCTCTTCGACGAGCCCCATGGCGCGGGCGGCGGTCAGGTACTCGTTCGCCACCGCGGTCGTCGGCAGCGGGACGTCCACCTGGCGGCCGAGCTCCAGCGCCAGCATCATGTCCTTCTGCATCATGTTGACGTTGAACCACGCCTCGGCCGGCATCTCCAGCACGAACGGCCCGCGATAGACGACCATCGGCGACGCGATCACGCTGTGCGTGAGCACGTCGACCGCGGTGGCCCGGGGAATCCCGCTCTTCTCGGCGAGCAGCACGCCCTCGGAGAAGGCGAGCATCTGCACGCACAGGCTCAGGTTGCTCGCGATCTTCATCACGAGCGCGAGGCCGTTTTCGCCGACGTGCGTCACCTTCGGGCCGACATCGTCCAGGATCGGCTTGATCCTGTCGAATGTCGGCTTCGCGCCGCCGACCATCACCGAGACCTTGCCCTGCTGCAGCGTGACGATGCTGCCGGAGACGGGCGCGTCGACCATGTCTGCGCCTTTCTCGCGGACCTTGGCGGCGAGGGCCCTGCTGACGGCAGGGCTGACGGTGCTCATGTCGATGATGACCTTGCCGGGCGCGAGCCCGGCGAGCAGGCCGTCGGGTCCGCCGGCGACGGATTCGAGCGCCGCCGAATTGGTCACCATCACGAACACGAAGTCGGCCGCCTGACATACCGCCTTCGGCGTGTCGCCGAACGCCATGCCTTTGTTGATCAGCCAGTCGGCCTTCGATTTCGTGCGGTTGTAGCCCGTGACCGTGTGGCCCTTCGCCATGAGGCGATCCACCATCTGACTGCCCATCGCGCCGAGTCCCACGTAGCCGAGATTCGCCATATGCCTCAACATCTCCTGGAGGGTTACACTGTAGCCGACCTTCGCGCGCCCTGAGCCCGTCGCCCTTGGACTAACGCTCAGGGCGACCCTGAGTTCGCCGAAGGGTCGACGGCGGATCCTCAACCTGCCCGGACGCGTCAAATCCGCCAGCCACGTGCGTGGTGGCGGGACGCGAACACAACAATGCCCAAAACGACCGACACGATGACGCTGCCGACGACGATTACGGGCTCGCTGCCGCGGCCCGCATGGTACGTCGAGAACCTCGGTCAGCGCCCGTTCCGCGACGCCATCGCCGACGCACGGTTCCGGGAACAGTACACGGACGCAGTCGGGACGTTCATCCGCGACCAGGAGCGCGCGGGTCTCGATATCGTCACCGACGGGGACGCGCGGTTCGACAGCGACGTTGGCGGCATGAGCTGGTTTCAGTACCCGGCGCGGCGGCTCAAGGGCCTCGGCGGGGGCGACTACCACCGCACCCGCAAGGGCTACGGCGGCACGCGCAAGGGAGACATTATCTTCGAAGTGATGGAAAGCCGCGTCATGCCGCGGTGCGTCGGTCCGGTCGAGCGGGGCACGCTGCACTACACGTACTTGTGGAAGGTGGCGCAGGGCCTGACGGCGAGGCCCGTCAAGTTCGGGACCATCGTGCCGGATCTGATCGGCACGTCGATTGGCAACGACCACTACGCGACGCAGGAAGATCTGTTGTTCGCCCTGGCCGACGCGATGCACGCGGAGCTGTCGGAACTGGCGGGCGCCGGCTGCGCCATCATCCAGATGGAAGAGCCGAACATCCATCTCGCCGGGATCCAGCGCGGCGGCGGCGCGCCGCTGCTCGGCCCGGAATTCTTCGTGGACACCTTCAACCGCACCATCAAGGGCCTGCGGGCCACGACCGAGGTGTGGTGCCACACGTGCTGGGGAAACCCGGCGCAGCAGCGCCTGTACGCGACGAACCAGTCGTATGCGAGCGCGCTGCCGCTGCTGAACAAGCTCGACGTGGACGTGATGACGTTCGAAACGTGCGCCAACGACGGCGTGGATCTCGAAGCCATCGGCCGGACGATCACCGGAAAGAAGATCGCCATCGGCGTCGTCGATCACCGGAACCTGCAGGTCGAGACGCCCGATCAGGTCGCGGCGATCATCCGGAAGGCGCTTCAGTACATCCCCGTCGACCGTCTCGTCGTGACGAGCGACTGCGGGTTCGGCCGCGAAGGCATGTCGCGCCGAATCGCGTTCTACAAGATGGTCGCGATCGTGCGCGGCACCAACATCGTCCGGAATGAGCTGGGGCTGCCCGAGGCTCCGTGCCTGGCCGCCGATTCGCGTTATGCGCTCGCCGACGAGTATTCGTGATGACGGCCGGCCGCTTCAGGCTGAGCGCGGCCCTGCTCGCCGCGGCCGTTGTAACAGCGGCGGGGACCGCCGTTTCCAGCCTTCGTTCGATCGCGGTCGCGCCCGTTGTCGAGATGGCCGTGGCCTTGGCTTGCTGCTCGATCACGACATGCCGCCGCCGGGGGAGTACTGGTCGATTCTCACGGTCACGCCGCGGATGCTCTTCACAGCGCTCGTGCCGTGGACGATCATCCTCGCCATCCGATGCGCACCATCGTCGCGCCGCTGGTGGATCGCCGCAGGCGCGGCGCTCCTGTTTCACGTACATCCCTGAGCGCGCCGGTACTCGTGGGCGCCATCCTCGTCGCCTTCGTCGCGGCGAGCGACGAGCCGATGGCCGACCGGGTCAGAGGCGGCGCCGTGGCGGCGGGTGTGGCGCTGGCGACGATGGTGCCCTATATCGTCGTCTATGCGTTGCGATACGGACAGACAGTCGATGCAGATCCTGGAATCGCCGCCCAATCGCTCGACATCATCAGGCCGATCTTCAGGGATCTCGAGCCGCGGCGCCTGATCCGCGATCTGGTGGTCTATCGGGTGACATCGTTCCGGATTCTGCTCGATGCCGTGGCGGTCGTCGTTCTCGTCCGCCGGCCCTTCGATCGAGCGTCACGGTTCTATGTGGGACTGGTCGCAGGCTTTCTCATCGTGGCTTTCGGCGTGCCGATCCTGGACGGGGCGGTGGCCGGATATCTCAATCGCAGGCCGTTCGAGTTCGAGATGGCGCGAGGCGTTCGCTTTCTCGACTTCTTCACGATCGGGGCACTGACGCTGGGTGTGCGCGACTGGCACGGCAGCCGGCGTGCGGCGCGGGCGTTCGTCACCGTGGCGGCGGCGTGCGCGCTCCTCGCATTCGGCCCGGGCTGGTTCACGACGCTGCGGTCGATGGCCGGCCGCGGCCGGCTGTCCTGGCGAATTCTCCGCGACCAGCCGGACGCGAGGTCCGGTGCGGCCATGGAGGTCATTCGCGCCGTGCAGGTGTTGCGCGTCCCCGGCGAGCGCGTCTCGGGCCCCGTCGGCCTGCGGCAGTTCGACGTCCCGCTCGCCTGGGTATGGAAGGACGTCATCGCGCTGAGCTACTCCCGATCTGCCGATTTGCTGCAGTCCGCTGAAACAACCGCCCGCGCCCAGCCGCTCCTGGCGCGTACGGTCACCGAGCCGTCGCTCCTTCAGTTGTCCAGGATTCTCGACGCGCGGCTGTTCCTCCTGCGCCGGAAACAGCTTGGCGTGCCCCTGGCGCGATCGCCGGCCGTCCTGTTCGTGAACGATGACTATGCTGTCGTCCGCGCAGCCGATGCGGCGCGCGCGCTTGCGATTCAACCTTGAGCCGAGAGGATCATCAAATGACCAGGAATATTTTGACCAGCATCGCCTTTTGCGCCGCGATCGCCACCACCGCATGGGCCCAGAGCCCGCCCGCATCGGCGACGGTTACGGTCGCTGGAAAGACCATCAGCGTCAGGTATTCCGCGCCGTCCGTACGCGGCCGGAAGATCTTCGGTGACGGCGGCGTGCTGTCGAGGGACCCCACCTACCCGGCTTGGCGGGCCGGCGCCAATTCGGCGACCACGTTCCACACCGACGCGGACCTCGACGTCGGCGGCCTGCACGTGCCGAAGGGCACCTACACGCTCTATGTGTGGGTGCAGGACCCGGCGTCGTGGCAACTGATCATCAGCAAGCAGACGGGGCAGTGGGGCCTCACCTACGCGCCGTCCCAGGATCTCGGCCGCGTGAAGATGACGATGGCGAAGCCGCCGGCGCTGGTCGAGAGGTTGAACTACACGTTGACCGACCAGGGATCAAACAAGGTCGAGCTGAAGCTCGCGTGGGAACAACACGTCGCGACCGTTCCGATTACGGTGAAGTGAAGAGCGTCAGATTGACTCGCGCAGGATTTTCGCGGTGCTCGGATGCGGGTTCGCGGAGCCGCCGCCGAAGCCGAAGCCGCCTGCCTTGCCTTCGGCGGCATCGAGCGCCGTGAAGCCGCGCTGATCCTTGATGTCTGCCTTCGCGCCGTGCGCGAGGAGGAACTTCACGACCTCGTCGTAGCCCTGCTGCGCCGCGCCGTACAGCGCGGTCTGGCCGCGGCCGTCCACCGCGTTGATGTCGACGCCGGCATCGAGGCAGACCTCAATCGCCTCGATGGACTGCGGTCTCGGTCTTCTTGCGGCCGGCGCTATCCTCTTCCTTCGTGCCCAGCCCGGCCGCGGCCATCAGCGCGTTGATGCCGCCGGGCGCGCGCCGCGCGGCTGGCTGACGTCGACGGGCGTATCGTTGCCGGTCGCGAGCTTCGGATCGGCGCCGCGCTTGAGCAGCAGGCGCATCGCCGCGGCGTCGCCGGCCTGGGCCGCGCGCAGGAACGGCGTGGTGCCGGCGCCGAGCATGGTGTCGTTGCCGCGATCGACCTTCGTCCGATACGGCTGCTGCTTCTTCAGTCGCGCGTTGGGGTTGGCGCCGTGGTCGAGGAGCGCCGTGATGAGATCGAGGCCGCTCATCTGGTTCTCGACGACCTTGGGCGCCGGCCGGTTCGACGCCGGCATGGTGTTCAAGTCGACGGCGGCGTAGAGCGGCGTGCGGCCGGTGTTGTCGGCGAGGTTGGGGTCGGCCTTCGTCGAGCAGCGCGCCGGCGACGTCGTAGTGGCCGTTGATGATGGCCGAGATCATCGGGGCTGATGCCGTCCGGATCGGCGGCGTTCACGTCGGCGCCGGCGACGCCAGAGCCTTCGCGCACTCGACGCAGCCCTCGCGGCTGGCGAAACAGCAGCGGCGTCATGCCGCCCGGCGGCAGCCATTTTTCGCGCGGCTCCGCCGTGATCTGCCGTTCCCATTTCTGCGTCGCGGATCGCGCGTTGACGTCGGCGCCGTGCGCGGCGAGCTCGCGGATCATGTCGGCGTGGCCTTCGCGCGGCGGCCCACATCAGCGCGGTCTGGCCGTGCCACTCCTCGCGCGCGTCAACGGCCGCGCCGTGCGCGAGCAGCACCTTCGCGGCGTCGACGTGGCCCGTCCGCGCCGCGGTCATCAGCGCCGTCTCGCCCTCGCGTCCGGCGGCGTTGGCGTCGGCGCCCGCCTTGATCAGTTGCTCGATGATCGCGGCGTTGCCGTTCACGCAGGCCAGATAGATCGCCGTGACGCCGTAGCGGTTCGCCGCCTTCACGTCGGCGCCGGCGCGCAGCAGCCGGTCCGTCAGCTCCGAGATCGTCCTCCCGCACGGCCCAGTGCAGCGCCGTCGTGCCGTCGGCTTCGGGCGTGTTGACGTCGGCGTGCTGCTGCAGCAGCGTGGCGACCGCAGCCTTGTCGCCGGCCTTGACCGCCTCGACGAGTCCCGCACCCGCGCCATTGACGGCCGGACCGGCCGCCCCAAGGCGGACGCTGCAGAGGATTGCGGCGACAATCAGCCCCTTCGCACGGGCATTCATCAGAGCATCTCGATTCGGCCGGTGCTGTCGCCGAGCGTGTCCATCGGCACGCCGACCTTGTCGAGCATCGACAGGATCAGGTTGGTCATCGGCGTGTGATCCGGATACTTGAGATGACGGCCGCCCTTGTGCTGGCCGGTCGCGCCGCCCACCACCAGATTCGGCAGCGGGAAGTGGTTGTGCGCGTTGCTGTTGCTCATGTTGCTGCCGTACAGGATGAGCGAGTGGTCGAGCAGCGTGCCGTCGCCGTCCTGTACCTCGATTCCAGCTTCTTCAGGAAGTCGCCGAAGAGCCCGACGTGGTACGTCTGAATCTTCACCAGCTTCTCGATCTTCTCCGGCCGGTTCTGGTGGTGCGACGTCGCGTGATGCCCTTCGTGCACGCCGATCTGCGGATACGTCTTGTTGCTCTCCTCGCGCGCCACCATGAACGTGGCCACGCGCGTGATGTCCGCCTGATAGGCGAGCACCAGGAGGTCGTACATCAGCTTGATGTGCTCCTCGAACTCGAACGGAATGCCGACCGGCGCGGCGGGCAGCTCGAGGTCGATCTGCTGCTCGCGTCCGGCGATCTGGATGCGCCGCTCGATTTCGCGGACGCTCTCGAGATAGTCGTTCACCGTCGTCGCGAGTCCTTGCGGCCGAGGCTGCGCTGCAGGCCGTTGATCTGCTGGGTGATCGCGTCGAGCACGCTGCGAGTCCTCTCCGTGCGCTTGCCTGACGCTCCGCGGCGCTGCCGCCCTGGCCGAACATCCGCTCGAACACCTTCCGCGGGTTGATCTCCATCGGCATCGGCGTCGTCGGCGTCCGCCACGACAGCGTGTTCATGTAGATGCAGCCGTAGTCGCGATCGCAGGCGCCGATCAGGCCCGACTGATCCTCGGTCGCGAGCTCCATCGACGGCAGCAGCGTCTCCTGTCCGATCTGCTGCGCGGCGATCTGATCGGCCGTGATGCCCGGCGTAGGCGTCGACGCCCTGCGTCGGCTTCGGCCGCACGCCGCTCAGCCACGTGGTCGGGCTCAGCGAGTGGACGGCGGTGCTGTCGGCGGCGCGGTGGCCGAGCCCGCTCACCACGTCGAGATGCTCGCGGAACGGCTCGAGCGGCTTCAGGATCGGCGAGAACTCGAAGCCGTCGCCCTCGGTGGCCGGCGTCCACTTGTCCATGATCGCGCCGTGCGGCAGGTAGACGAAGCCGAGGCGCGAGGCCGGGCTGGCGGCGGTCTTCGCCAGCAGCGTTCGCGCCGGCACCATCGCGTCGAGCAGCGGCAGCGCGAGCGTCGCACCGACACCGCGCAGGAAGGTCCGGCGCGGCAGGTGCTTCTTGGTGATGAACATATGTGCTCCATTCGTAGCGGCTCGGCTGAAAGCGACCGCTCTACCTCGAGGCCACCACGCCGTCCGACGCCTTCAGCTTCATCTGAAACGGCGTGCTCTTGACGATGCCCGAGACGAGCGACGAGAACCGGTAGTTCTGCGTGCGCGGCGTCGCGCGCGATCGCGCGGACGACCGGCATGTCGTAGTACTCGAGACCCCGGCCGAGCGCGTAGGTCAGCATCTTCTCGGTCATCGTCCGCACGAACTGTTCCGGGTGCTTCAGGATGCGCCTTGCGGAGCGCGATCGGGCCGTCGACCGGCGTGCCGTCGGCCAGTTGACCGGAGGCGTCGACGGACGCCGACCGCTTCCTTCGCGCGCCATTCTGCCGGTCGCGTCGAAATTCTCGAGCGAGAAGCCGAGCGGGTCCATGACCCGGTGACAGGTCGCGCACGCCGGGTTCGTTGCGGTGCTGTTCGAGCAGCGTTCTCGGACCGACATCGGCCTTGCCGCCCTCGCCGGTTTCCTTGAGCGGCGGGACGTTGGGCGGCGGCGGCGGCGGCGGCGTGCCGAGGATGTTCTCCAGAATCCACTTGCCGCGCAGCACCGGCGAGGTGCGGTTCGGGATACGACGTGACCGCGAGCACCGTGCCCTGGCCGAGCAGGCCGCGGCGGTTCTCGTCGGCAAGCGTCACGCGGCGGAACCGGCTGCCGTACACGTTCGGGATGCCGTAATGCCGCGCCAGCCGCTCGTTGACGAACGTGTAGTCGGCGGTCAGCAGATCGAGGACGTTCCGGTCCTCGCGCATGATGCTCTCGAAGAACAGGCTCGGTCTCCTGACGGAACGCCTGGCGCAGGTTGTCGTCGAAGTTCGGGAACGTCGTCGCTGTCGGGCACGAAAGCTCTGCAGGTTGCGGAGGAACAGCCACTGCGCGGCGAAGTTGTCGACGAGCGCTTTCGATCGCGGGTCCGCGAGCATGCGCCGGACCTGCCGCTCGAGGACGGCCGGATCCTTCAGCTTGCCCTGCGCCGCGACGTTCAGCAGTTCGTCGTCCGGGATCGCTGCTCCAGAGGAAGAACGAGAGCCGCGACGCCAGCTCGAGATCGGTGACCGGATAGACGGTGCCGGCGGCGACCGTGCGGCGGATCCGGCTCGCCGCGGAACAGGAAGGTCGGGCTGGTCAGGATGAAGCGGCAGCGCGTCCTCGATGCCGGCGTCGAACGTCCCGCTGCGGCGTCGGCCCGCGTCGAAGAAGCCCATGCAGGGTGTCGAGGTCGGCGTCGGTCGCGGAACGCCGATACGCGCGGCGCGCCAGCGTCGAGCAGAATCCGCGTCGCGCACAGGCAGCTTCGCTCGCGCTCGTTCGACGGGCGGCAGACGAAGATCCTGCGGCGGCTCGGCGTGTCGCCGGGACCCGTCGCATTGAACGGCCCGGTGATCTGCACGTGCTCGATGAGCGGGACGCCGTTCATGTTCTGCATGTCGAGGTCGCGCGTGAACGGCTGCAGCGGCTCGTCCGACTCGCGCCGAGTTCTTCCTGATGAAGGTCACGCCGACGACGCGCGGCCCGGCCTTGACCGGGACGCGCGTGCGCAGGCGCTGATCGAGCGTGTCCTTGGTCTGCGCGAGGTTCGTGTCCGACAGCTTGTTGTCGTCCTCGCCGCCGACCGGCGCCGTGAACACGCGCTCGCCGTCGATGCTGATCTCGAGCTGATGCGGCCACTCGAGCCCCGGCACGTAGCCGACGATGTTCTGCAGCAGGTTGACGTGGAATTCGTAGTCGGCGTCGAGCGGGAAGTTGTGCTGGACGACGATGCCGCCGCGCGTGCCGAGCGGCAGCCCTTCGATGTGATCGCCCTGCGCGCGATCGGGCGGCACCCGGTAGACCGTGCCGACCGGCGTCGATCGCGGGATCGCCGACGGCGAGGCGCGATCTTGCGGGACGCCGTCAGGTACTGCTCGAGCAGCGACGGCGACACCTTCAGCACGTCGGCGATGTTGTCGAACCCGTTCGCCTCGTCGTCGGCCGGGAGAAGCGCCGTCGCGTCGATATCGAGCGCGAGCAGATCGCGAATGGCGCTGGCGTACTCGGAGCGGTTCAGGCGATGGAGCGGAGACCGGCCGGGGTTCGGGCTTGGCGAGCGCCACGCGATCGATCGACGTTTCGAGCGACGCGACGAACGCGTCGAGCGTCGCCTCGTCGGGCCGGGGCATGCCCTGCGGCGGCATCATGCGCCGTGCAGCTTGCGGACGACTTTTTCCCAGATCTCCGGCGTGTTCGGGCGGGCGCGCGACGTCCACGCGTCCTTGTCGAGCACGAGACCGCCGGTCTTCGCCCGCGCGTTGTGGCACGTGACGCAGTATGTATCGAGGAGCGCGCGCCGCTGAGCGGCGGAAGGTGGGGTCGCAGGCGCGGGTGCCGCGGCTTGCTGCGCCGCTCGAACATACGCCGAACCGGCGGACGTGGCGAGCGCCACGCGACGACCAGGACGAGGACAAACGGCCGCAGCTTGACTTTCACGCGTGCGCTGGGCAAATTCTAGCACGTCTGAATGAGTGTCAGCCTCCGCTCGCCCCGTGCTGTGTTCGTCCGTAACACACTGTTCTGCTTGACGATACCGGCGCTTGGCGCCTTGTCAATCGCCGGTGCTGGGCGCGCCCGCGGCGACTGGCGCGTTCTCGGAATTCCCGCTGCCCAATCCAGGCAGCGGACCGACGACGATGGCGATTGCGCCGCGACGGCACCGTCTGGTTCACCGAGAGCGCGCGGCAACCGCATCGGCCGCATGGCGCCGACGGCTCCGGCATCATGGAATTCACCTCCCGCACCCGGACAGTTCGCCGCGAATCATCACGATCGGGTCTGATGGCAACTTCTGGTTCTCGGAGCATCTCGGCAACCGGATGGGCCGCATCACGCCGGCCGGCGTCATCACCGAGTTCGACATCCCGACGCCGGACAGCCAGCCGCGCGCGACCGCGCTCGGCCGCGACGGCAACGTGTGGTTCGGTGAGTTCGCGGCCGGCAAAATCGGTCGCAGTCACGCCACAGGGCGTCATCACCGAGTTCCCGATCCCGACGCCCAACAGCGGGCCGCGCGCGCTGGCCGCGGGCCCCGACGGCAACATCTGGTTTTCCGAGTTCCACGCGAGCAAGATCGGCCGCATGACGCTCGACGGCAAGGTCACCGAGTTCGATCTGCCCCGTCCCAACAGCGGTCCCGGCGACATCACGGCCGGTGCCGACGGACAGATGTGGTTCGTCGAGTTGAACGGCCGCATGGACGATCGCGTCGTCGACGGCAATCGCGTTGGCCGAATCACGCTCGACGGCAAGGTCACCGAGTTTCCGATCCCGAGCCAGAGCGGGTCGCCGATCAACATCGCCGTCGGTCCCGATCGCAACATCTGGTTTACGAAGGCCGGCAAGCTCGGCCGCGTCACGGCGGACGGCGTCATCACCGAATTCGACCTCCCGACGCCGGGCAGCGGTCCGACGGGCCTGACGGCGGGAAGCGACCGGCGGCCGCCCGAGCACCTGATCGACAAGCTCTGGTTCACCGAATCGGCGGGTAATAAGCTCGCATTCTTGAGTTTTGCTCAATGATCGGGTGTGACATCACGAAGCCACGAAGGTCACGAAGTCTCGGGAAGGGGTTCCCGTTAACTTCGTGGTCTTCGTGCCTTCGTGAAAAGCATTTCATGATTGTGATGGGGGGCTGAAGATGATTCTGGCACTGGCGCTTTCGGCGACGTTGGCTTCGTCACTTGCGACGTGCGAGAGCCTGAAGTCGCTGTCGCTCCCGAACACCACGATCGTGGCCGCGGAGATGGTGGCGGCCGGTCCGTTCACGCCGCCGGCGCCGGCGGCTGGACCAGCGGCGGGCCGCGGAGGACGGGGTGGGCCGCCCGTGCCGCCGCAGATCGTTCCCGCGCATTGCCGGATCAACGCGATCCTGCGGCCGTCGCCGGATTCCGAGATCGAAATGGAAGCATGGTTGCCCGAGAACTGGAACGGGAAGTTTCAGTTCGTCGGCGGCGGAGGCTGGGCCGGCATCATCAGCTTCCCGGCGATGGTGACCGCGGTGCAGGAAGGCTACGCGACGGCCTCCACCGACACCGGACACAAGGGCGGCAACGCGTTGTTTGCGATCGGGCATCCGGAAAAGCTGGTTGATTTCGCGTACCGCGCCGTCCACGAGACGACCGTGCAGACCAAGGCGCTCATCACGAAGTTCTACGATCGCGGACCACGCCTGTCGTACTGGAACGGCTGCTCGACCGGTGGACGGCAGGGCCTGATGGAGGCGCAGAAGTATCCCGAGGATTTCGACGCCATCATCGCGGGCGCACCGGCGAACTTCCAGACGCACTTGCACGCGTGGGACCTGAGCGTCGCCGTGCCGGCGCTCAAGGATTCCGCGGCCGCCGTGCCCGCCGCGAAGCTGGCCATGCTGAACAAGGCCGCTATCGACGCCTGCGACGCGAAGGACGGACTGAAGGACGGCCTGATCAACAACCCGCGCGCGTGCATGTTCGATCCCTCCGTCCTGCTCTGCAAAGGGAGCAGCGATTCGGACAGCTGCCTGACCGCGCCGCAGCTTGAATCCGTGAAGCGCGCCTACGCGACCACCAGGACGAAGAGTGGAGAAGCCGTCTTTCCCGGCAAGGAACCTGGCAGCGAGACGGGCTGGGGCGGCGTGCTCGCAGGCCAGCTGGCGCCCGGCGTGTCGGTCGGCTCCTTTCAGGTGGCGTACAACGACGCGAACTGGGACGCGAAGGCGTTCGACCTCGATCGCGATCTGAAGCTGGTGGACGAAAAGGTCGGGAGCATCGTCAACGCGGTCAACCCTGATCTGTCCGCGTTCAAGGCGCATGGCGGCAAGGTCCTCATGTATCACGGCTGGGACGACACGGCGATTTCGCCGGGGAACTCGATCAACTACTACGAGAGCGTGCTCAAGAAAATGGGCGGCAGACAGGACGGGTTCATTCGCCTGTTCATGGCGCCCGGCATGCAGCACTGCGGCGGCGGGTCCGGCCCGAACCAGGTGAACTACATGGCGATCATGGAGCGCTGGCGCGAGGGCAACGTCGCGCCCGATGCGATGACCGCGTATCACGTCGCCAACAACCGCGTGGACATGGTGCGCCCGCTGTGCCCATACCCGCAGGTCGCGACCTACAAAGGCACCGGCAGCGCGAATGACGCCGCAAACTTCGTCTGCAAAGCGCCCTGATCGCGAGTTCGATCTCACGCGGTTCAGAACCGCGCAGGATCAGGCCGGCGCGGGGTTCGAGTCGGCGCTGCGGGAGTTGCAGGCAGGCTCCAAGCGGGGGCACTGGATCTGGTACGTGTTTCCGCAGTTGTCGGGGCTTGGCCGCTCGAGCGTCTCGCGCGCGTACGCCATCGACGGGGTGGCCGAAGCCAAAGCCTACCTGCGGGATTCGGAACTTCGTGGCCGGCTGATGGCTGTCACGGCCGCGGTCCGCGATCACCTGTCGAAAGGGGTGCCGGTCGAGACGCTCATGGGGTCGTCGACCGACGCGCTGAAGCTCGTGTCGTCGCTGACGCTTTTCGCGCACGCGGCGAAACAACTGCACGGATCCGAGGGGCTGGGCGCATACGGGGAGCTGGCCCGTGCGGCCGCGGACGTCTTGAAGAGCGCAGAACGCCAGGGCTACGGTCCGTGCCAGTACACTCTCAGCCGCCTGAATCCGTAGCGGATCAGCAGGAAGGCGGACGCGAGAACACCATGCTGCCGAAAAAGCTCCACCTCAAGTCGGGCATGCGGTTCGCGGTGGTCAACGCACCCGATGGTTTCACGCGGACGCTCGGGAAGCTGCCGGCCGGCGTGAAGCAGGAGCCGTCCCTCAAGGCGGACCTGGATCTCGTCATGGTGTTCGCGTCGAATCAGAAGGGCCTGAGCGCGCAGTGGTCGAAGGCCCTCGCGGCGCTGAGGACGGACGGCGCGCTGTGGGTGTCGTATCCCAAAAAGAGCTCAGGCATCGAGACCGATCTCGGAATGGGCGAGTGGGAAGCCTCAAAGGGGTCGGACTGGAATCCGGTCGCGATGATCGGCCTCGACGAGACGTGGTCCAGCGTCCGGTTCAAACACGCGCCCGGACTCGACCGCGCGCGCGAGGCGCGGCAGGAGGAGGTCATTCGGGACGCTGACGGCACCGTCTGCATCGATCGCAAGAACCGGGTGATCACACCCCCCGGCGATCTTCAGAAGCTGCTGGGCCGGAACGCGAAGGCGCGAGCGCACTTCGATACGTTGTCATTCACGAACCAGCGCGAGTACGTGACCTGGATCATCGACGCGAAGCGGCCGGAGACGCGCGCGATGCGCCTGGCGAAGACGGTCGACCTGCTGTCGAAGGGGAAGAAGAATCCCTCGGAGAAGTAGTCAGCAGTCGACAGTCAGCAGTCGGCAGTCGACAGTCAGCGTGGTATTGGCTAGTTGGCGGCTGGTTCGTCGGCTTCGCGCACAGGACCCTTCACGGTCCGGTGGGATGCGTGCTTCCACTCGCCGTTCTGCTTCATGTAGACGCGTTCGAACCAGACGTACAGATGTTCCTTCGCCTGCGGCGGGGTGGTCGAGTTCGGCAGGTAGAGGTACCGGCCGATCGTCAGCGCGACGTTGCCGTGCAGCTCGACCTGCACGTGATCGAGCTCGCGATAGAGGTACGGCGGCGGCTGCTTCACCACGTACGCCAGCCAGCTCGCTTTCGTGTCGACTTTCAGCGGCGCCCCACCCGTCGTCCAGCCGTCGCCGTGCGTGAAGATGAAATCGGGCGTGAGCGCGCGGTCGAGGAACTTGGCGTCGCCGCGGACCACGGCCGCTTCCATTTCCTTCTCGAACGCCAGCACCTCGGCGATCGTGGCGGCGTCGGCCGCGTTCGGCGCGGGCACGCCGGTTGGCGTCAGGCTCGCCGCCGGCCCAGTCTTGGGCTTCCGCACCGCGCCCGCCGGTTGCTGCGCGGATAGGGAACCTGAGAGCACCGCGAGAAGAGCGAATGAAATCAGCCTGCCGCGCATGGTCGTTCCTCCTCGCGAAACTATACTCCTCGCCTCGGGCCGGGCGCGCGCCTATCGTGCGTCGCGGACGAGATCGTGCAGGGCCTGCTCGAACGGTACTGTTCCCTCGAGGTAGGGCTGCCAATCCCGTCCGAGGGCGGCGCGATCGGCGGCCATCGTGCGCGCGTAGACTCCCTGACGATCGCCATACGCCACGTAATCACCATTTCCGGCCCTCGCCAGCACTCGCGACGTCATGGCGCCCGTCGTGAAGAAGATCAACGCGTGCCACAAGTTCTCCGGCTCGTCGAGCTTCTGGCGCGCGCATTCTTCCTTGATCATGCGTCGAAGAGGCACCTCGATCCCGTCCGAGTGGCTGGCTTCATGGAACAGCAACTCGAGCGAGGCGTCGCCGAAGTTGCGCGAGGTGGACGAGCTGAACAGCGTATGCGCTCCGTACCCGGCGGGGCCGTCGTGGGTGTAGGCGTCATTGGGCCCGGCGTCGCCAACCGCGTCCACGAGAATCGGATCGGCAGGCCAGCTGGCACGATACGCGGCGGCGAGGGCAGCGGCCAGTCCGGCCTCGTGCCTGGCGGCCAGGGATTTCGCCTGGTCGATCCACTCGTCGTTGGCCTGGCGTCGGGCGGACCAGACACGTGCGCGGTAGATGGGTGCGGCGGCATTGAGGGCCGCTGTAAAGGGCGGCTCGACGATGCCTGGCGCCAGCCTCGGGTCCTCGCCGATCACCGAGAGAGTATTCGCCATCCGCACAAGCGTTGGATCGAACGTCAGAACGCGTTTCGCCAGATCCGCGTACGTCTCGAGTGCGGACAACCACGCGGCCCGATCCTGTTCGCTGAGGGACGCCGGGTCCAGTTCTTGCGTCGCGTTGGTGGCGCGCCGAAAAGCCTCCGCGCGTACGAACTGATGCAGGTTCAACCAGAACCCGTTGTGAAACACGAACATGTTCGTTCGAGCCTGTTGTGCGTTTGTGGCGGTAGATGCCAGGGCGCACACGGTCGCGACCGCAACCGCCCATCGCCACAAGACTGGATGAAGACTCACCGGCGCTCTCGGCTTGTGGGCCCGTTGGACCTCTCGGACCTCTCGGACCCCTTGGACCCCTATCCCTCGTACTGCAGCACGTTCAGCCCCGCGTTCCAGTCGCTGACGATAAATCAGGCCATCCTTCTGCGACGAAGATGTCGGCGGACTTCGCGGCGAGCGCGACGTTGGGCCGCGGGTCGATCAGCTTCTTCGGCGTGGGCGGCGTCCACGACGCGATTTCCTTCGGCGCGAACGCGTCGCGGATGTCGAACACGCGCACGCCGGCGACGTTGTAGGTCGCAAACAGCGTCTCCTCGCTCTGGAACGACCCGGGCCTGTTCTCGTGCAGGTTGTGCGGACCGAACGTCCCGAACCCGCAGAAGTCGCGTCCCGTCGGCGTCGGCAGCGTCGCAATCGGCACCGGGTTCTCCGGCGCGCGGATGTCCACGACGAAGGTGTGGAACATGCCCTTGGCGCACTTCTCGGCGTTGGCCTCGTCGGCGACAATCGCGAGGTTGCGCCCGGGCAGCGGCAGCGGCGTGTGCGTGCCGCCCGGAAACGGCGGCGACCAGTTGAGGCGCGAGAGCAGCTTCGGCTTCGTCCGGTCGCTGATGTCGTGAATGGTGAAGCCGCCGTCGCGCCAGGCGCCGTAGCCGCGATCGCCCGCGACGATCATGTGGTGCAGGGCGACGCGCTTGCCTGGCGCGAGCGTGGACGGCTCGCCCCCGGCGCGATACATGCCCGGCAGCCACCACTTCGACACGATCTCCGGCTTCGTGATGTTCTGCAGATCGACGATGCACATGATGTGATCGGTGTAGCCGTCGAAATGCGCGGAGACGTACGCGTAGCGGCCGCCGGTCCACCAGAGGCGGTTGATCCCGAAGCCGGGCATCTCGAGGAACGCGATCTCCCGCATCTCGCGCGGGTTTCGAGATGTCGTGGATGCTGAGCCCCGACCGGAACTTCTTCTTGTTCGTGATGCTGTCGGTCAGCGCGTTCTCGAAATAGCCGCGCAGGTTGTCGTACGACTGCATCGCCACGATGTTCGCGCCGTTGGCAAGAAGCAGCAGGTGGTCCTCGGCGACCTGCAGGTGATGCGTGCGCGTGTTGACGCCGGCCGTGAAGAAGCCGACCGGCTTGAGCTTCCGCGGGTCCGTGGCGTCGAGAATCGTGACGCCGTCGCTGAACATGTGGCCGACGTAGACGTGCCCCCGGTTGACCATCACCTGCACGCCGTCGGGCCGTCCGCCCTGGTCGCTGTAGGAGATGTGGCGGATCCGGCGCCCGATGCCCTGCGGCGGCACCACGGGATCGGTCGCTCCGTACGCTCGGTCCGCTCCCGCGGGCGTCGCGGCGGCCGCGGCCAGCGCCAGCAGCCCCTTCATCCCGGTTCGGCGAGTGATATTCACAGGAAGGATTCTACGCTTTTCGACCGGCCCGGGCTTACACTTTGGCGGTCGTGCCGGGCGGTGTGCCGCCCCGCGCAGGCGGAGGACGGCACGTGATGCATGAACTCGAGCAACTCAGCCACCAGATCATGGACGCGATACGCACGCGCGACAGGCGTGCGCTCGAAGCCGTGCTCAGGGCCGACTTCGTCCAGATCGACGAGCTCGGCCAACGGCTCGGCAAGGAGCCGTTCATCGCCGCGGTGGAGGCCGGCGAGTTTCAGATCGAAGAGCTCCGGTTCGAATCGCTGTCGGTGGAACAATTCGACGAGACGGGGGTCGTCTGCGGCGTGCAGCGGGCGCGGGTGCGGCTGGCGACCGGCGACCGGGTCGAAGGGCGCACGGCGTTCACCGACGTGGTCGTGCGCGCGGCAGATGGCTGGCGGTTGAGGCTGGCGACATCCGCGGAACTGGCGACGGGAGGGATGTCATGACGAATCGTCGGGAGTTCCTGAAGGATGTGGCGGGCGCCGCCGGCCTCGTCTTCGTCGGTTGCGGCATCACCACCGCCGCGCAGTCGCGCCCGGCCGGAGCCGCCGCGCGCCGTCCGGTGGTCGTCAAGGGACGACGGATCACGACCGTCGACATGCACGCGCACTGCGCCGTGCCGAAAGCCACGGATCTGCTGCGGCGTCCGGCGTCCAACCAGGCGAGCGACGACCCGCTCCTGCTCGACGGCCAGGCGCTGGCCCAACGCATCGCCGCGATGGATGCGCAGCGCATCGACATGTCCGTCCTCAGCATCAACCCCAATTGGTACGACGTCCCCCGGGACCTCGCCGCGCAAGTCATTACGGTGCAGAACGAGGCCATGGCCGCCTTCTGCGCCGGCCATGCGGATCGGTTCGCGGCGTTCGCGTCCGTCGCGCTGCAGTTCCCGGATCTGGCTGCGCAGCAGCTCGAGCACGGCATGAAGCAGCTCGGGCTGCGGGGCGTCGCCGTCGGCGGAAGTGTCGCCGGCAAAGAACTGGCCGACCCGCTGTTTCATCCGTTCTGGGCGAAGGCCGAAGAGCTTGGCGCGGTGGTGTTCATCCACCCGCAGGCCGCGGCGACGCCCGACCTCGCCGCGCGTCTCAGGGGCAACGGCCTGCTGACCAACGTGATCGGCAACCCGCTCGAGACGACCATCGCGCTCTCGCACCTGATCTTCGAGGGCACGCTCGATCAGTTTCCGCGGCTCAAGATCTGCGCGGCGCACGGCGGTGGCTACCTCCCGTCGTACATGAACCGTTCGGACCACGGCTGCGTCACGTTCCCGGCGCAGTGCAAACCCGGCGTGCCGAAAGAGCATCCAACGGTGTACGTGAAACGGATGTACTACGACTCGCTCGTGTTCACGCCTGAAGCGCTCAGGCATCTCGCCGCAGAAGTCGGCGCGAGCCACATCGTCATGGGCACCGACTATCCATACCCCTGGGTCGACGCTCCGGTGGATCACGTGCTGGCGACGCCCGGGCTGAGCGACGCAGACCGCGAAGCGATCCTCGGACACACCGCGATGCAGCTGCTGGGGCTCCCCGTCAAATAGCTGATGTTCGTGATCTCTCGCGCGCCTCGCCTCGCCGCCGTCGCCGTGCTGGTGGCCGCGGCCGGGGCGTTTCAGTTTCGCCTGCTCGCGCAGACGACAGCCGCCGCGGCCCTCGAGCTGCCCGCGAGCGTCCGCAGCGCGATCGACAACGCCGCCACCGAGATCCTCGAGAGCACCGGCGCGCCGAGTGCGTCCATCGCGGTCGTCCGCGACGCCCGGATCGCATATGTCCACGCGTACGGTAAGGCGCGGATCGAGCCCGATGTTCCAGCCACGACCGAGATGCGCTACAGCATCGGATCGATCAGCAAGCAGTTCACGGCTGCCGCCATCCTGCTGCTCGTCGAGGAGAAGAAGCTGTCGCTCGACGATCCAGTCGGCCGATGGCTGCCGGATCTGACGCGCGCGTCCGACGTCACCGTCCGCCAGGTGCTGTCGATGACGTCCGGCTATCAGGATTTCTGGCCGCAGGATTACGTCATGCCCGGGATGATGCTGGCGACCACGCCGCAGCAGATCCTGAACCGCTGGGCAAAGATTCCGCTCGACTTCGAACCGGGCACCCGCTGGCAGTACAGCAACACCAACTACGTCATCGCCGGTTTGATCGTCGAGCGCGTCAGCGGCATGAGCCTGGTCGAGTTTCTGCGCCGCCGCGTCTTCACGCCGCTCGGGATGACCACGGTGGTCGATTCAGACGAGGCGGCGCTCGGGCCCGGCGATCCGATGCGCTACCTGCGTTACGCGCTCGGCCCGCCGCGGCCCGCGCCGAAGGAAGGAAAAGGATGGATGTTCGCGGCGGGTGAGCTGGCGATGACCGCCCGTGACCTCGCCCGATGGGACGTCGCCACCATCGACCAGACGATTCTCAGGCCGGAATCCTACCGGACGATGCAGGCGAGCACAGTGCTCAGGAACGGCCTCGCCACCAACTACGGCCTCGGCGTCCAGGTCAGCGCGGCGGGCGGCCGCCGTCAGGTGTCGCACACGGGTGAGGTGTCCGGCTTCACGGCGGTCAACGCCATCTACCCGGACGATCGGGCGGCCGTCGTCGTGCTGACGAACCTCGACGCCACCGGGGCGTCGTCTGAGATCGCGAGCCGGATCGCGAACGCGCTCTTTGGTTCGGCCGGCGGCGACAGCGGCGCCGATCAGGCGCTGGCGCAGGCACGGACGGTGTTCGAGGGCCTGCAGCACGGCCGGATCGATCGCAAGGTCTTCACGGACAACGCCAACGCGTACTTCTCGGAAGCCGCGCTCGCCGACTTCGCGGCCAGTCTGGGCCCGCTCGGCATGCCGCAGGAGTTCGAGCAGGCAAGCCAATCGCTGCGCGGCGGGATGACCGCTCGGTCGTACCGGATCCGGTTCCCCTCGCGAACACTGCGCCTGACCACCTTCGTCATGCCCGACGGCAGGCTGGAGCAGTATCAGGTGGCGGCGACGGAGTAGAGCAAAGAGCAGAGGGCATAGGGCAAAGGGCAGGGGCACGTTCTGCTCTTTGCTCTGGCCCTTTGCTCTTTGCCCTTTGCCCTCTGCCCTGTATTACAGTATCCGCATCATGGGTCGATTGCTGTCTGCCGTTCTCTGGGTTGGGGTGGCCGCGCTCGGCGCGGTGGGGTTCGGCGCCATCGCGCTGTCGCGGGGCGAGACGATCAGCGCGGCCTGGATTCTGATCGCCGGCGTCTGCACGTACCTGGTCGCGTACAGGTTCTACGGGCGATTCATCGCGACGAAGGTCTTCGCGCTGGACGGCCAGCGGGCGACGCCCGCCGAACGGCTCAACAACGGGCGCGATTTCCATCCGACGAACCGCTGGATTGCCTACGGCCATCACTTCGCGGCGATCTCGGGCGCGGGACCGCTGATCGGGCCCACGCTGGCCGCGCAGTTCGGCTTTCTGCCTGGGACGCTCTGGCTGATCCTCGGCGTCGTGCTGGGCGGGGCGGTGCAGGACTTCACGATCCTGATTTCCTCGATCCGCCGCGACGGCAAGTCGCTCGGCCAGATGGCCAAAGAGGAAGTGAACCCGGTGGCCGGGCTGGCCGCGATGGTCGCGATTCTCGCGATCATGATCATTCTGCTCGCCGTGCTCGCGCTGGTCGTCGTCAACGCGCTGCGCGGCAGCCCGTGGGGCCTGTTCACGATTGCGACCACGATTCCCATCGCGTTCCTCATGGGCTGGTGGATGAAGCACGTCCGCCCCGGCAAAGTCGTCGAGGCGTCGCTGATCGGCGTCGTGCTGCTGATGCTCGGCCTCGTCGGCGGCCAGTGGGTGTCGCAGCATCCCGTCTGGGCGGCGGCGTTCACGTGGTCGGGCACGCAGATCTGCTGGGCGATCATCGTCTACGGCTTCATCGCGTCGGTGCTGCCGGTGTGGATGCTGCTGGCGCCGCGCGACTACCTGTCCACGTTCCTGAAGGTCGGCACGCTCGTCATCCTGGCGGGCGCGATCATCATCATGGCGCCGCCGCTCAAGATGCCGGCGGTCACGCAGTTTGCCGCCGGCACCGGCCCGGTGTTTGCCGGCAAGCTGTTCCCGTTCGCCTTCATCACCATCGCGTGCGGGGCGATCTCCGGATTCCATGCGCTCATCGCCAGCGGCACGACGCCGAAAATGGTGATGCGGGAAACCGACGCCGTGCTCGTCGGCTACGGTGCGATGCTCACGGAGTCGTTCGTCGGCTTGATGGCGATGATCGCCGCGGCCATCCTCGATCCGGGCGTCTACTTCGCCATGAACGTCGGCCCCGGTGCGCTCGGGACCACGGCGGATTCGGCCGCGCGCAAGATCGCCGAGTGGGGCTTCATGGTCACGCCCGAGCAGCTGCAGGCGCTGGCGGCGCAGATGGGCGAAACGACGCTGCTGTCGCGCACCGGAGGGGCGCCGAGCCTCGCGGTCGGCATGGCCAGTGTGCTCGGCAACGTCTTCACAGGACCGGGCACGGCGCTCTGGTATCACTTCGCGATCCTGTTCGAAGCGCTCTTCATCCTCACGACGGTCGATGCGGGGACGCGGGTCGGGCGGTTCATGTTCCAGGAGCTCGCCGGCCACGTGTGGAAGCCGCTCGGGCGGCTGTCGTGGTACCCGAGCATCCTGCTTTCGTCAGCCGTTGTCGTCGCCGGCTGGGGCTACTTCACGTACCAGGGCGTGATCGATCCGCTCGGCGGCATCAACTCGCTCTGGCCGCTGTTCGGGATCGCGAACCAGCTGCTCGCGGCCATTGCGTTGTGCGTGAGCAGCACCATCATCATCAAGATGGGAAAGCTCCGCTACTCGTGGGTGACGCTCGTCCCGCTGGTGTGGCTGGCGTCGGCCACGCTCACCGCAGGCTGGCAGAAGGTGTTTTCGCCGGATCCGGCTCTGGGTTTCCTTTCGCACGCCCAGACGCTCGCCTCGTCGACGAGCCCGGACGCGACGCGCCTGATCTTCAACGATCAGCTCGACGCCGGGCTGTCGATCTTCTTCATGCTGATCGTCGTCGTCGTGATCTTCGCGTCGATGCGCGAGTGGTGGCTGATCGCCGCGAAGCGAAAGGCGCCCCAGGTTCACGAGGCGCCGTTCGTGCAGACCGCATTCGACGCTACGTCGTAGTCGTCGGACCCGCCGCCGGCGTGATGAGGTGCTCGACGGAGCCGGCCGTTCCGAACAGATCCTCGTACACGTACGATAGGGCCGCGATCGTGACCGGGGCCGCGATGATCAGGCCCACGCCGCAGAGCAGCGCGCCCAGGCAGATGATGAGCACCAGGACGAGCGCGAAGAGAAACATGGCCCACCAGTGTTTCTGCACGACCTGGCGGCTCACTTCCATCGCCGGCCAGAAGTCGAGTTTCTTGTCGATGATCAGCGGCAGCACGAAGACGTAGCTGACCGCGAGGTAGACGCCCGGCAGGATGCACAGGATGAATCCGACGAGGGTGAGCGCTGCCATCAGCAGGCCGGCGATGATGAGGGGCACTGCGAAGTTGAAGCCGGCGAAGAGGTCGCCGAGCTCGACGCGCTCGCCGCGAATGCGGCGGATGAACATGAGCATCAGCCCCGCGTGCAGCACGGAGCCCACGATCACGCCGCCGCCCCAGCGGATCACCGGGATGAAGCTGAGGCCGGTGTTAATCGCCCAGGTCAGCACCGTGGCGACGACCAGCACGTTGATGTTGGCCATCACCAGCTCCCAGCCGCGCTTGACGGCGCCGCCGATGTCGATCTCGACGTTCCGGCGGAGGTACTCGGCGGCGATCATCTCGGGAGTATCCATGCGAGTCCTTATCCGTTCATGAGCGAATGAAGTTACGCAGGACGCCGAAGGCGGCGGCGAGCGCCAGGCCCGGGATGCCGAAGCAGAGCGGCACCAGTCGATCGACGAATGACGAGCGGTCCGGCCGCAGGGTATCGTGCACGACTGCGGCGAGGGCGACCCCGGCCGTCGTCGTGGTCAACGGGTTCAATGCCAGCGCGACGCCGGCGTGGCCGTGCAGGAGGGCATGGCCGGCGCGCAGCGATCCGCAGAGCGGACACAGCCAGCCGGTGAGCGCGAACAACGGGCACGACGGAAACCAGGCGGTCACGGCGGGATCGAACGCGAACAGCACGGCCGCAGCAGCGAGCGTCAAGGCGGCAAGCGCCGCGTGGGTGGTGCGGTAGATCATATTGACGGGAGCGCCGCGATTATACCCAAGTCAGCTCGGCGATCCCGCTCGTTCTGCACGGCTTCGCATTGATCACAACTGTTGACTCGGTCCGCGGGTGGGCGGACACTACGCGTCATGCGGGCAGTGGTTGCCGCGACGGCGTTCGGCGTGCTGCTGACGGGAGCGATCGGCGCGCGGCCCCAAACGGCTCCGCCCGCAGGCAGGTCCGCGGCGAAGGCGTGGACGCTGCCCCGCACGGCGTGGGGCGATCCCGACTTCCGCGGCGTCTTTTCGAATGGCGACGCCTACACCACGCCGCTCGAGCGGCCCGATCGATTCGCCGGCCGGCGCCTCGAAGACATCCAGGGACAGGAGCTCGCCGAGGTCAGGCGCTCGCAGCTCGAGGCCGTCATCGACGCGCTGCCGGGCGGGCGTGTCCGCGGTCCCGACGCGTGGTGGGTGCAGAACCTGAACGTCGCCAACAGCCGGCAGGCATGGCTCGTGATCGATCCGCCGGACGGCAGGATTCCCGCGCTGACGGCCGACGGACAGCGCCGCGCGGCGCGCCGCGTGCGCAGCAGTTTCGTCGGCGGTCCCTTCGACGGCCCTGAGGACTTCAGCCTGCTCGATCGCTGCATCTCGCGCAGCGTGCCCGGCTCGATGATCCCGGTGATGTACGGCAACGATTACCAGATCTTGCAGGCGCCGGGCGTCGTGGTGATCAGGTACGAGATCATCCACGAGGCCCGCATCATCCCGCTCGACGGCCGGCCGCATGTCGGCCCGGGCATCCGTGCTCACATGGGCGACGCGCGGGGCCACTGGGAAGGCGAGACGCTGGTCGTCGAGACGACCAACTTCACGGAGGCCGCCGCGTACCGCGGCGCCAACGCCGCCACGCTGCGCATTGTCGAGCGTTTCACGCGGCCGGCGGCCGATCGGATCGCGTGGATCGCGACGATCGAAGACCCCGCGACGTGGACGCGCCCGTGGACGATTGGCCTGACGCTCACGTCGGAGCCGCAGCCCCTGCTCGCCTACGAGTGCCACGAGGGAAACTACGGCCTGCGCAACATCCTGAGCGCCGCGCGGGCGGAAGACCGGTAGCTAGACCCCAATGTCCTCGTTCCACAATTCCGGATGGGCGCGGATGAAGTCCGTCATCATCGCGATGCACCCGGGATCCTGCAGGACCGTCACCGACACGCCCCGCGAACGCAGGAGATCCTCTTCGCCCAGAAACGTCCGGTTCTCGCCGACGATGACCGTGGGGATGCCGTAGAGCAGGATGGCGCCGCTGCACATTGCGCAGGGTGAAAGCGTGGTGTACAGAATAGATTCCCGGTACACCTGGGCAGGCTGCCGGCCGGCGTTCTCGAGCGCGTCCATTTCGCCGTGCAGGACGGCGCTTCCTCGTTGAATTCGCCGGTTGTGGCCTCGTCCGATGATCTGGCCATTGTGTACGAGCACCGAGCCGATCGGGATCCCGCGCTCGAGCCGCCCCCGCGTGGCCTCTTCGACGGCCGCCTGCATGAACGCGTCGCTCATGCCCGAACGCACTGCGGGATCTGGCGTTTCCAGCGCATTAGGCGCATCATATCGCGTCATGCCTGCAGTCAAACCGGCCGTGCTGGCCATCCTGCTCGCCGGCGCCGGCGCTGCGATGCCGGCGGCTCAAACCGCGAAGGTCTGGACGCCAGAGGAATTGTTCCGTCGCAATATCGGCACGCGCGAAGATCAGGACACCGCGTTCCCGCCGCACAAGATCATCGGCAACCTGTACTACGTCGGCACGCGATCGCTCGCATCGTTCCTGATCACCACGCCGCAGGGGCACATCCTGATCAACAGCGACTACGAGCGGAACGTGCCGGCCGTGCGCGGCTCAATCGAGCAGCTGGGATTCAAGTACACCGACGTCAAGATTCTCCTCGGCAGCCACGCGCACGCGGACCACATGGAAGGCGACGCGCTCGTCAAGCAGCTCACGGGCGCCACGGTCATGGCCATGGCCGAGGATGTGCCCGCGCTCGAGAAGATGATGCCGGGCGGCAAGCCCCATCCGATCGACAAGGTTCTGCACGACGGCGACGAGGTGAAGCTTGGCGGCATGACGCTCGTTGCGCACCTGACACCGGGCCACACGCGGGGCTGCACGACGTGGACGTTCAGGGCGCAGGAGAACGGCAGGAACTACGAGGTGTTGATCATCGGCAGCGTTGGTGTGAACCCGGGCATGAAGCTCGTGAACAATCCGGACGCGCCGCAGATCGCGGAGGAATTCAACCGGGCTTTCGCGACGCTGCGGAAATTCCGCCCCGACGTGCCGCTTGGCTCGCACCCCGGCATGTACAACATGTCCGAGAAATACGCGAAGGTTGGCCACGGGCCGAACCCGTACATCGACCCGGCGGGCTACACGGCGGAACTGGACATCGTCGAAGGCGTGTTCAGGTCGCAGCTCGCGCAACAGCAGAAGCAGCAGTAGGCGGCCCTTTCAGGGCCGCGAGGCGGGGCTGAAAGCCCCGCCCTACGAGACCAGGAGTGAGGATCGTGATCATGAAACGATGGTTGTGGACGCGGCGCGATCGGCGTTGCGCTGGCGCGATGCCGGCGCGAGTCGGTGCGCAGAACAACGCCGACATCGACGGCGGCAGGCTGCTCTTCCAGGGCATGTGCGTCGAGTGCCACGGCGCCGGCGGCACCGGCGGCGACGCGCCCAGCCTGAATCGTCCGAGGCTTCAGCACGCGCCGGACCGATGCCGCGCTGGTCAACGTGACTCCGAATGGCATCCCGAATACCGCGATGCCGCGCATCCGCCGGTTCACCGAAAGCGAGCTGCAGCAGCTCGTCGCGTACGTGCGATCGCTCGGGAAGCTGTCGACAGGAACGCGTTCCGGGCGACGCCGAAGAAGGGCGCCGCCATCTACAAGAATCTCGCCTGCGCGTCACTGCCACATCGTCGCCGGCGAGGGCGGCAACCTCGGGCCGATCTCACCGACATCGGCTTCATGCGGGGCGCGGCGTACCTGCGCGAGGCCGTCGTCGATCCTGGTGCGGCGCTGCCGAAGGGCACGCTCTCGGTGCTCTCGCGAGGCTACGCCGAGTACCTGCCCGCTGCGCATCGTCACCAGCCAGGGCGGCGAAGTCCGCGGGATCCGGGTCAACGAAGATGCGTTCACGCATTCAGGTGCGCGACGCGGCCGGCAAGTTCTACTCGCTGCGGAAGAGCGACCTCGAGCTGCTGGAGAAGCAGACAGGGAAGAGCCTGATGCCGAGCTTCGCATCGCGGCTGACGGCGCCGGAGCTGACCGATCTGGTGGCGTATCTCGTCAGCCTGCGGGGGGCTGAACCATGAAGACGATTATTCCGGCAGTGGTTGTTCGCGGGCGTCCTCGGTGGCGGGTCCGCCTTCGCGCAGGTTCCCTACGACCGCATCGTCAAGGCCGAGAGCGAGCCGGCGAACTGGCTGACGTACGCCGGCAGCTACAAGTCGCAGCGCTACACCCAGCTCGATCAGATCAACAAGCAGAACGTGTCGCAGCTGAAGCCGGCCTGGGTGTATCAGCTTCGCGGCGGCGGCGTCTTCGAAACCTCGCCCCTCGTGGTGGACGGCGTGATGTACATGACCGAGCCGCCGAGCACGGTGACCGCGCTCGACGTGCGCACCGGGCGTCCGCTGTGGACCTGGACGCCGAAGATTCCCGACGATGTGATCGTGATCGGATCGCCGCCGGTGAATCGCGGCGTCGCCGTGCTCGACAACATGGTGTACGCCGGATCGATCGCCGGCCACCTGGCGGCGCTCGACGCGAAGTCGGGGGCGCTGCGGTGGGACGTCGCCGTGGACGACAACAAGCTCGGCTACTACCTGACGCTGGCGCCGCTCGCGATCGACGGCAAGATCATCGTCGGCGTGTCGGGCGCGGAAAACGGCATCCGCGGGTTCGTGGACGCCTACGACGCGAAGACGGGCAAGCGAGTGTGGCGCAGGCATACGATTCCGGCGCCGGGCGAGCCTGGCAACGAGACCTGGGGCGGCAAGGACAGCTGGAAGACCGGCGGCGGCTCGACGTGGCTGACCGGTTCGTACGATCCCGAATTGAAGCTGCTGTACTGGCAGACGGGCAATCCCGGGACCCGATTGGAACGGCGACAACCGTCCGGGCGACAACCTCTACACCTGCTCGGTCCTCGCCCTCAACCCGGACGACGGCACGCATCAAGTGGCATTTTCAGTTCACGCCGCACGACACGCACGACTGGGACGCGAACGAAACGATGATTCTGTTCGACGCGCCGGTTGGCGGCCGCCCGCGCAAGCTCCTGGCCCAGGCCAATCGCAACGGCTTCTACTACGTGCTCGACCGCGCGACCGGCGAGTTCGTCGCCGGCACGTCCTTCGTGAAGCAGACGTGGGCGGACGGTCTCGATGCCAAGGGCCGGCGCGATCGCGAAGCCAGGCCTCGAGCCGAACCCGGGAAGGCATCCTGGTCTATCCCAGCATTCAGGGCGCGGCGAACTGGCACAGCCCGAGCTACAGTCCGAAGACGAACCTCTTCTATCAGACGGCCGTCGAGATGGGGACGATCTTCTACAAGGGCGAGGCGGTGTACAACCCGCGCATCGGTTTCACCGGCGGGGGCGGGCGCACGCTCAACACCGACGACTCGTGGAGCGCCGTCCGTGCCTGGGAGGCGACGACCGGCAAGCTGAAATGGGAGTTCAAGCTGCTCTCGGCCGGACAGGAGCAGCCTGTTGTCCACCGCGGGCGGGCTCGTGTTCGGCGGGACCGAAGAAGGCAACTTCTTCGCGCTCGACGCCGAGACGGGCAAGCCGCTGTGGGACACGCAGCTCGGCGGGAACATCCGCGGGATCCCGATGTCGTTTGCCGTGGACGGCAAGCAATACGTCGCGATCGCCGCAGGCTTCGCGTTGTTCGTCTATGCATTGCCATAGCCAGTCAAACGTAGTGCAGGCCTTCAGGCCTGCCTCAGTAGTGGTGCAGGCCTTCAGGCCTGCTGGGCACGGCGGGGCTAAAGCCCTGCACTACTTCCGATCTCAAACAAACACATGAACAGCCGGCGCGATTTTCTGAGGTTCCTGGCGGCGAGCCCCGTGCTCGCCGGCTGCCCGGCGGTGCTGCAGGCCCTGTCGCAGGCGTCGCAGGCCGCGTCGTTGAACGATGTCATCGGCAGCCCGGCCGATGCGCTGAGCGTGCTCGACTTCGAAGCCGCCGCGCGCAAGGTTCTGCCCCCGGCGCACTGGGGCTACATGACGACCGGCGTCGACGACGACGCGACCCTTCGAGCCAACCGCGAGGGGTTCGCGCACTACCAGATCAGGCCGCGGCGGCTCGTCGATGTCCGGAAGGTCGATACCACGACCGAACTGTTCGGAACGACGTGGGCAACGCCGATCGTGCTGGCCCCGGTGGGCGGCCACAAGATGTTTCACCCGGAGGGCGAGATCGCCGTTGCGCGGGCCGCGAAAGCGAAGGGCCACCTCCAGATACTCTCGACCGTCACGACATCTTCCGTCGAGGACGTGATCGCGGCCCGCGGCGGGCCGATCTGGTATCAGCTGTACCCCACGTCGAGCTGGGACGTCCGGCTGAAGGTCGTCAAGCGTGCCGAGGCTGCCGGCTGCCCGGTCCTCGTGCTGACCGTCGATCTCTCGGGCGGCAGAAATCTCGAGACGGGCGATCGTTTCAAGAAGCTCGACACGCGCCGCTGTGAATCCTGCCACGAGCCCGGACCGACCGCTGTCTACAAGCGACGGCCGATGTTCGACGGCATCGACATGAAAGGCGTGGGCGTCAACGATGCGGCGCTGACCTGGGACGACGTGAAGCGTCTCAAGGACTCGATGAAGATGAAGCTCGTGGTCAAGGGCATCGAGACGCACGAGGATGCCGAGCTGTGCCTGAAATCCGGCGTCGACGGCATCATCGTCTCGAACCACGGGGGCCGCGCGACGGAGACGGGCCGCGCGACGATCGACATCCTGCCCGAAGTGGTCGAGGCGGTTGGCGGCCGCATTCCAGTGCTGGTGGACGGCGGATTCCGGCGCGGGACCGATATCTTCAAGGCGCTGGCCCTTGGCGCGCGCGCCGTGGCCGTCGGACGGCCGTACATCTGGGGTCTGTCGGCGTTCGGTCAGCCGGGCGTCGAAGCCGTGCTCGACATCCTGCGCCGTGAGCTGGAACTGATCATGCGGCAGTCGGGGGTGCGTTCCATTCGAGAAATCGGTCCCGCCTACGTGACGTCGAGAAAACTCTAGCCAGGGCGCGCGAGCCGTTCATGACAGCCGACGAGTTCCGGCGCATGGCGCTCGGCATGGCCGACGCCGTTGAGCGCGAGCACATGGGCCATCCGGATTTCCGCGCGCCGGGTCCGAACGGCCGTATCTTCGCGACCATTCACGATAGTCACGAATCCGGCGCGCTGATGCTCACGCCCGATCAGCAGGGGCGGTTCTTGCGGGCGGCTCCTGACGCGTTCTCGCCCGCCGCCGGTGCCTGGGGACGCGGCGGAGCCACGTCCGTACGGTTTGCCGCGGTCGACGAGGAGACGGTGGGTGAAGCGATGACGCTCGCGTGGCAGAACGTCATGAGCAAGCCGAAACGCCGGAAGGGATCGTAGCTACGCCTACACGTCCAGGATCGCCATGTCGGTTTCGATGCTCTTGATCGGATCGCGCCCCGGCGACGGGCGGTACTCGTGCGCGACGTACCCGGTGAAGTTCAGGTCGGCGATCGTCTGGGCCACGAGGCGGTAGTTCAATTCCTGCGTGTCGTCGATCTCGTGCCGGCCCGGCACGCCCGCGGTGTGGAAGTGCGCGATCCACTGGATGTTGTCCTTGATCGTCGCGACGACGTTCCCGTCCATGACCTGCGCGTGGTAGATGTCGTACAGCATCTTGACGCGTGGTGAGTTGACGCGCTTGCAGAGTTCGAACCCCCACGCGGCGCGATCGCACAGCTGGTCCGGCCGGCCCAGCACGTTGTCCGGATACTTGCTGTTCGTGTTTTCGAGGCAGAGCGTGACGCCCTTGTCCTCGAGGTAACCCTTGACGCGGTTCAGGAACAGCGCGCAGTCGTCGAGGCCCTGTTCGTACGTCATGCCCCGGCGCTGGCCGCCGAAGGCGATGATCTTCTCGCAGCCGCCTGCCACGCAGACGTCCACCTCGGAGCGCAACGCCTTCTCGGTCGCGTCGTGCTTGTCCTTGTGCACGATGCCGTCCGGGATCGTCGTGAAGATCATCGGCGCCATCGTCGGCACCAGGCCGTACTTCTTGAGGGTCGGCCAGTCGGACGGCTGAATCAGTTCGAAGCCGTACGCGCCGAGGCGCGCTGCCTCGCGGCACTGCTCGTCGAGTGTCGTCAGCCCCGGCGTATCCTGCCCGAAAACGGTCCGGAAGAGAGACTGCTTGATTCGTCCCTTGCGCTTGATCGGCGGCCGCGGCGCCTGCGCGTGTGCTGATCCGCCCACGACCGCGGCGGCGCCGGTGGCGGCGACGGCGGTCAGAAAGTCTCGTCGTTTCATGGCCTGTACCTCGAGCGTCCGGCTGAACCTGGACGCGGCGAATTTCATCTGACTGCTAACGCGCGCGGTACGTCTTGCTGAAGCCGTTACGCGCGTTGGTGACCGTGAACGAGCCATCGGCCTGGGCCGACACCTTGAACCAGAAGGCGGCGCCGTTGTGCGCGGGCGGCGGCGCGGCGCCCGGGCCCGGCGGCGGAGCCTGGATGGCGGCGATGGGCATTGCGGTCTGCGGCTCGTCCGTCGAGTTGGCGATGAACATGCCCGGCACGGTGTATTCCTGTCCGCTCAGCTGCGAGAAATGCATCTGCCAGAGATCTTCGAGCCCAGGCGACGAGTGCAGGACACGCATCGCGTCCGGCTGCCCGCCCTTGCGCGTGCCGTTGTTGACGATGCCGACGCGAGGCGCCAGCGCGTGCACGAGCACCTCCGAGTTCGAGATCGCCTGGCCGTGGTGCGAGACGATGAAGAGATCGACCGCGCCGATCGGGTTGGTCGGGCACATCAGGTCGAATTCCTTGTTCCACGTGACGTCGCCGAGATGAGCGACGCGGAACTTGCCGAATGTGACGATGCTCCCGACGGACTGGGCGTTCTCGCTCTTGTCCACTTCCTGCGGCTTGAAGGACGAGCAGTACGGGTTGGGCTTGCCGCCGCCGGGCAGCGGGTTCTTGAGTGTCGCGCCGGCCGACGTGACAATCCGCCAGTCGAGACCGGCTACCGCGAGCTTGTCGCCCGGTTTCGCGACCGCGTGCTTCGACTTCTCGTACAGCGCGGGATAGACCTTCGTCAGGAAATCGTCGGCAGCCTGAGCCGGCTGGACGTTGCCGCCGTGGTCGATGAAGTTGCGAATCGGGACGCGCGAGGCGAGCTCGGCCATCCCGCCGAAGTGGTCGCCGTGCCAGTGCGTGGTAATCAGATTGTCGATCTGGGTGAGGCCGGCATCCCTGACCGCGGCCATGATGCGGTCGGCGTCGCGTGTAGCGGCCGGGCCCGGGTTGCCGGAATCGATCAGCACCGATCCGCCCGACGGCGAGACGAACAACGTCGCGTTGCCGCCTTCCACGTCCACGACGTAGATGTCCAGGCCCTTCGGGCGCGTCTGGCCAATCGGAACGGCCACGGCCAGCGCGAGAATCACGAGCGATCCGATCCAAACCCGCATCGCCGGCCTCCTTGAGTTACGCGGATTGTGCCACAGAAGGGACCCGCCCGGGCGCTCAGGCCTGCGGCTGCTTCACCAGGCACGCCCGGAGAATCTCGCTCGCGTCGCGCACCGACACCTGGAACTCGTGGACATCGGTGATCGGCCGGTTCTGGGAGCGCAGCGTCTGGTACAGGAACGCAAACGTCATGGGGTTCACGTTCGCGCGCGTGACGACGACGAACGCCAGGAATCGCTTGTTGCGGTGCCGTTCGATGAGCCTCGCCAGATCGTCGCCAAGAATCTGGCGATCCGAGAACGCGATGGCGTCACGAGCGGCGCCATGGCGCCCTGCGTGACGCGGGGCGGGGCGCCTTCGCCCCGCCTGACGCGTCCGCGGCGTCTGCGGCCGCCCTTCGACGTCGACTCATGGCCGACGGTCGCACCCTTCGACCTCGACGGCAATCGGCGCGAGCTCCGCGGTCAGCGCGGTCCCCCGCGAATAGCGGCCGCCGCGCCCCGCGCGAATGAACGTGCTGCTCTCGTCGATTGGCAGCCGTGAGGCGTTGCCGCAGAAGGAGCCCCACACCCGCTCCAGCCGGAGATACTGCTCGACGTTCGACACGTAGAAGGCCGACACCGTCGCGTCGTGCTGCCTCAGCCAGGCGCCCACGGCCCTGACAGCCTTCGAGCCCGCAAAGTCGCCAACGACGGGAACGATCAGGTTCTTCGCCTGCAGCGCCTTGACCATCGCGAACGAGTCCTCGGTCGCCAGATAGCTGCGCGCGTCGCCCGCGGCGTCGGTTGCAACCATGAGGTCAGCGTAGGTAGGCCGATAGCCCAGGTTCGCATTGCCGGTTTCGCTGGACGAGTAATTGATGCCGGGACCGAACGCGTAGAACGCGTGGTAGATGTGGGCGATGCCGCGGCGGTCGTCGGCCGAGAGCGGGAAGCCGTGCACGCCGGCCAGCTGCTCTTCGATGGCCTTGAGGTTCTCCTCGTAGACCGCATCACTCGGCGCAGTGTTGGCGTACGCCTCGAACAGCGCCGCCGGCGTGGACGCGGCATCGAGGTGATCCGGACGCGGCCTGGAGAACAGGCGCGAGACGAACTCGGCGCGGTCGGCCGACAGCTCGAACAGCGCCTTGTACATCAAGTGGAGCTGCAGGTTCCCGCGGCGGATGTCCACGATGAACGCAATGGACGGCTGGAGAGCGGCGATATAGGTGAAGTTCTGTTCGGGGCCGACGCCGACATATGCGCCGCCGCGCGCCGCAGTTTTCAGCAGTTCCGGGATGACGAACTGCAGCCGCGACTCATTCGACAGGAGGTTGTCGGACCGGAATGTCCCCCCGAGCTCCGAGAGGTCGGCAGCCAGCGACCAGAATTCCTGATCGGCGAGGCGCGACGGCACGCGGCTGGCGGCCGTCACCTGGGCCGGCCGCGCCGCCGTCACGGCGAAGGTGGCCGAGACCAGGACGGCCAGAAGACAGGCCGCCGGCCGTTTCAACATGCGCGTTAGTTTACAGCCCCCGCCACGGTCGCGCGCAACCGAACCCGGCAATCTTCGGTATCATGTCGCTCTATGCGATCGCTCGCCGCGATGACGATGGCGATGACGACTGACGATATTGATGGTCGTGTCGGGGGCGGCGGCGTCGGCGCAGGCGCCGAGAACGCTCGACATCTACTTCATCGACGTCGAAGGCGGCCAGTCGACGCTGATCGTGACGCCGGCCGGGCAGTCGATGCTCATCGACGCCGGCTACGCCGGGTTTGCCAACCGCGATCCGGATCGCATCATGGCTGCCGCCCGCGACGCGCGTGTCAGCCAGCTGGACTACCTGCTCGTTACGCACTTCCACAGTGACCATCTCGGCGGCGTGCCCGAAGTGGCCCGGCGCCTGCCCGTCAAAATGTTCGTCGACTACGGAGAGCCGGTCGAAACGACGCCGTTTGCGGCTGCGCCGTTTGCCGCCTATAAGCCCGTTCGCGAAGGTGCCGCGCAGGTGCATCCGGCGCCGGGCGATCAATTGCCGCTGAACGGGGTGGACGTCCAGGTGTTGAGCGCCGGGGGCCGCGTGGCGACCCGCCCGCTGTCCGGGATGTCGCGGGCGCCGGGCGTCGGCCAGGCCAACCCGGCGTGCGCCGCGCTCGGCACGCTGGCGGATCCGCCGACGGAAAATCCGCGTTCCCTCGGGATCCGCCTGAAGTTCGGCAAGTTCACGTTCCTCGATCTGGGCGATCTGCCGGGAAAGAATCTGGCCGCGCTCGTGTGTCCGACAAATCTCATCGGCCATGTGGATCTGTACCTCGTGCCTCATCATGGGAACGAAGACAGCGCCATCCCCGCGGTCATCGCGGCCGTGACGCCGCGCGTCGCCATCCTCAACAACGGCAAGTTCAAGGGCGGCGACGCGGACGCTTTCAGCGTCCTTCGCGGTCACAAGGGCCATTGAAGACACCTGGCAGCTGCACAAGACCAGCCACTCCGACGCGATGAACTTCGCCGACGAGTTCATCGCCAACCTCGACGACGGACCAGCCGACGCGGGCGCGTGGATCAAGGTGAGCGCCGAGGCAAGCGGCAGCTTCACCGTCACCAATGGCAGAACCGGCCTGACGAGAACCTACCGATGAAGCTGACTGCGGCGATCGTGGCTCTCGCGCTGGGTGCCGGCGCACTCGCCGCTGCCGCGGCGAAAACACTCGATATCTACTTCATCGACGTCGAGGGCGGACAATCCACGCTCGTCGTCACGCCGGCGGGGCAGACTCTGCTCATCGATGCGGGGTACCCGGGGCTCAACGCGCGCGATCCCGACCGCATCGTGGCCGCCGTCCGGGATGCCGGCGTGAAACGCATCGACTACCTGCTCGTCACGCACCTGCACGAGGATCACAACGGCGGCGTGGCCGAGCTCCAGCGGCGCCTTCCGATTGGCACGTTCATCGACTACGGAACGCCGATCGAAACCGCGCCGGAAGTGGTCGCGTCGTTTGCGGCCTACCAGGAGGCGCGGACGCACGCCGAACATCTCATCCCGAAGCCCGGCGACCGGCTGCCGTTCCGCGGCCTCGACGTCGACGTCGTGAGCGCGGACGGTGCGACGCTCACGCGGCCGCTTGACGGCGGCGGACGGCCGAATCCGGCGTGCCAGGGGGTGGATATCGGCGGGGAACTGCGCGGCGAGAACCCGCGGTCGATCGGCGTCCGCATCCGGTACGGCGCGTTCCGTTTTCTCGATATCGGCGACTTGATCCGGAACCGGATCGGCGATCTCATCTGCCCGGCCAATCTCATCGGTCCGGTCGATGTCTACCTCGTCGCCCACCACGCCAACAACGACCCCAACCTGCCGGCGACGCTCGAGGCGCTGCAGCCGAGAGTCGCGATTGCGAACAACGGCCCGTGGAAGGGCACGACGGCGACGGCGCTGGCGCAGCTCCACGCGTTCCGGGGCCTCGAGGACATCTGGCAGCTGCACCGCACGATCAACGACGGCGCCGAGAACGTTCCTGACGCCTTCATCGCGAACCTGCTGTTCAACGAGCGCGACGGCGCCGCCTGGCTCAAGCTGAGCGCGAGCGAGGACGGCAGCTTCACCGTAACCAATGGCCGCACGGGCTGGACGAAGAACTACGGTGCGTCGGGGATTCCATGACGTCCCGTCGCGTCCGGCTTCAGCCGGACGTCACGCAGGCCGCACGATCGAGAACCGGTCGCGCGTGCGGGCGTAATCGTAACCGCTCATCCTGCCGACTGCCCCGAGTTTGTCCGCATCGATCCTGAAGTCGCTGATCACCGCGTCGTCCACATGGAAGCGGACCACCTCGCCCAGGACGAGGCTGCCGCCCATGGGCCGGTCGCTCACCTCGACGATCTGCAGCAGCCGGCACTCCATGTTCACGTGCGACTCCTGCACGCGCGGCGCCCGCACGACGTCGCTCGGCGCAGGCGTGAGCCCCGACAACTTGAACTCGTCCACGCTCGACGGGTACTCGCCGGCGCAGACGTTCATCTTCTCGGCGAACTCCTCGCTCACGATGTTGACGACGAACTCTCCCGTGGCGCGGATGTTCACGATGGTGTCCTTGGGCGGATTGCGCCAGATCGGGCTGAAGCACACGACCGGCGGATCGCCGCAGACGACGTTGAAGAAGCTGAACGGCGCCAGGTTGTAGACGCCTTCCGGCGACACCGTCGACACGAACGCGATCGGACGCGGCACGACGGAGCTGACCAGGATGCGGTAGTTGACGTTGGCGGGAACGGTCGTCGGGTCGATGATCATATGGGAGGTCTTTCGCCTCGAATCGAGGCGTCGAGCAGCTCGACGACGTGGAGGACCGGCCGGGCATTGCCCGCCTTACGGCCAGCCGCGCCGATCTGCAGCATGCATCCCGGGTTCGTGGTGGCGACGACGTCGGGCCGGGCCTCGTCGATGTTCGCGGCCTTCCGGCGGCCGAGCTCGGCGGCCATCTCCGGTTGTACGAGGTTGAAGATGCCGGCACTGCCGCAGCAGATGTCGCCGTCGGCAATCGGCACGATCGTGACGCCGGGGATCGACGCCAGGACGTCGCGCGGCGGCTGCCGGACGCCTTGCGCGTGCGCGAGGTGACACGCGTCGTGATAGGCGACGCGCATCTCGAGCGGGCGCCGCGTTGCCCGCGCCGGGGTCGAGGCCCGCGATGACTTCGGTGACGTCGCGGACCCGGCTGTCGAACGCTTTCGCCCGGGCGGCCCAGGCCGGATCGTCCTTGAGCAGCTCGCCGTATCCCTTCATCGTCGAACCGCATCCCGCTGCGTTGACGACGACGACATCCACGTTGGCGCGTTCGAAGGCGGCAATCAGGCTGCGGGCGAATGCTCGCGCGTCCTCGTCACGGCCTGAATGAAGCGCAAGCGCGCCGCAGCAGCCCTGATCGGCCGGCGCCAGCACCTCGCATCCTTCGGCGGCCAGCACCCTGACGGTCGCTTCGTTGACGTGACCAAAGAACACACGCTGCACGCAGCCGGTCATCAGCCCGACCCGCAGTCGAGCCGTTCCGGAAGCGGGCGTGCGCTCGGGCACTCGGCGCGACACCCTGACGTCTGGCGCGAGCTCGATGAGGTTGCTCAGCCGCCGCGGCAGCAGCCGCAGAAGGCCGGGCCAGCCGCGCAGCAGGTTCACAAATGCCAGCGGCAGCGCGAACACGCGCAGCCGCGCGGGGTAGGGCAGCAGCATGAACAGCAGGCGGCGGAACAGGCGTTCGCCCGCGGGCCGCTCGTGGTGCCGCTCGATCGATGCGCGCGTTTCCTCGATGAGCGGCGCATACCGGACGCCGGACGGGCACGCGGTTTCGCACGCCATGCAGCCGAGACACGTGTCGAAGTGCCCGACCATGCCGTCGCTGAGGGCCATGCGGCCTTCGACGCCCGCCCGCATCATGTAGATGCGGCCGCGCGGCGAGTCCATTTCCTGGCCGAGCAAGCAGGTAGCTGGGGCAGGTCGACAGGCAGAAGCCGCAATGCACGCACTTGTCCATCAGCGGCTCGAGCGGCGAGAGCGTCGCGAATTCGGGCGGGGGTGAGGCGGCGCCGCTCATGGAGCAACGGCCTCCCAGGGTTCACGTCCGGGGTTCAGCGTGCCGCGGGGATCGAAGCGCGCCTTGACCGCGCGCATGATCGGCACGGCGTCGCCGTTTGGTCCCCATGTCCCAATCTGCGCTGTGAGGCCCTGTGGCGCCGTGAGGAGCACGGCGCTGCCGCGGCGGGCGATCGCCTCGCGGCGCAGTTCGCGGACAATCCCGGCGTGCCGGTCCAAATCACCGGAGAGCCGCACGAAGATGACGCCGAGGGCGGCGCGGCCGGCTGCCACGTATGCGCCGCCGTGTTCTGCGGTCAACGTCTCGACGCGCGAGAGCATTCCTGCGACGTCGGTGGCCAGCGTCGCCAGTTTCACGACCGTGCCGGCCTCGCCCGCCATCCGTTGCTCGTGCGCGCGCCAGGCGTCGGCTTCCTCCTGTCCCGTCAACACCTCGGTGGTCGCACCGTGCGCGGCACACAAGCCGGCCGCCGCGGCAACCTGCCGCTCGGTGGCGCGCGGCGATGTTTCGAAGCGAACGAGCAATCGATGGGGCGGCGACTGGAGCTCCACCGTCGAGGGCGTGAGCGTCGAACCGGCGAACGCCACGGCAAGCGCCCCGGCGCTCCGGGCGTCCGGAACCGTGGCGATCAGCGTCGACGATGCGGGAGGCAGCGGCGCCAGCTTGAACGTCGCGGCCGTCACCACGGCGAGGCTGCCGAGCGATCCGCACAGGAGCTTCGACAGGTCGTAGCCCGCGACGTTCTTGACGACGCGGCCGCCGGCCTTCGCGATCCGCCCATCAGCCAGCGCAATTTCAATTCCGATGATCAGATCCCGCGGGGTGCCGAAGCGGTGGCGCCGGGGACCGCTGTCGTTGGTGGAGATGATGCCGCCGATGGTCGCGCGACTCGAACACGCCGGATCGAGCGGCAGCCACTGACGCTCGCGCCGCAGCACATCGTTGACCGCGTCGAGCGACGCGCCGGCCGACACCGTCGCGACCAGATCGCCGGCGACATGATCGGCGGGGGCGTTCAGGCCGAGCGTCGAGAGCACGACGTCGGTTCGGCTGGCCGGGGCGCTCCACGATTGCTTGGTCCCGGCGCCGCGGACCGATACGGCCAGCCCTTCGCCGTTCGCCCACTTCAACGCCGCGGCGACGCCGGCGGCATCGGCCGGCTGGAACGTTTCCGTCGCCATCTAAAATCGCTCCGCCACGCCGGCCTGCTCGAGCGGGTGCCGTCGGTAGGGGCCCGGCACCTCTCCGCACAGCCGGGGGGTCGGGAAGACCTTGCCGGGGTTGCAGATGCCGGTGGGATCGAAGGCGCAGCGCACGAGTTGCATCGTGTCCAGGTCGTCGGGCGCGAACATCCGCGACATCGAGTGCTTCTTGTCGGCGCCCACGCCGTGCTCGCCCGTGATCGACCCGCCGGCGTCAACGCAGTACTGGAGGATTTCCGACGCCACCTGTTCGGCGTGCGTCGCCTGGCCGGGGATCGCTTCGTCGTAGCAGATCAGCGGATGCAGGTTGCCGTCGCCCGCGTGAAAGACGTTGCCGATCCGCAGGCCGGAGCGCTCCTCGAGCGCGCGAATCCTGCGGAGCACTTCCGGCAGCCTGGTGCGCGGCACGACGCCGTCCTGCACGTAGTAGTTCGGCGACACGCGTCCCATCGCCGCGAATGCCGCCTTACGGCCCTTCCAGATCCGTTCGCGCTGGCCCTGATCCTTCGCGACCTCCATCGTGATGGCGCCGCACGACCGGCACAGCGATTCGACCGTCGCGAAGAGCTCGTCCACCTCCGACTCGGGGCCGTCCAGCTCGACGATGAGGACGGCGTCGGTCTTCGGGAAGTTCGGATGCACCGACGCTTCGGCCGCGTCGATCGTCAGCCGATCCATCATCTCGACCGCGGCCGGCACGATGCCGTCCGCGATGATCGCGGACACCGCCAATCCGGCCGCGTCGATCGACGCGAAGCCGGCGAGCAGCGTCGTCACTTTTTCAGGCCGCCGCAGCAGCCGGACAGTGGCTTTCGTGACGACCGCCAGCGTGCCTTCCGATCCGACCAGTACCCCGAGCAGATCGAGGCCCGGCGCATCGAGGACCGCGCCGCCGATGTGCACGATTTCGCCGTCGGGCAGGACGGCCTCGACGCCCAGCACGTGATGCACGGTGAAGCCGTATTTGAGACAGTGCGCCCCGCCCGAGTTTTCCGCGATGTTGCCGCCGATCGAGCACACGATCTGGCTCGACGGGTCAGGCGCGTAGTAGCAGCCGAAGGGGGCAACGTGTTTCGTAATCGCCAGGTTCGTCACGCCCGGCTCGACCACGGCCCGCAGGTTCGGGATGTCCACGTCGAGGATCCGGTTCATCCGCGACAACCCGATGACAACGCCGTCGGCGACCGGCAGTGCGCCGCCCGAGAGGCCGCTGCCGTGGCCGCGCGCCACGAACGGGACGCCGTCCCGCCGGCACAACCGCACGACGGCCTGCACTTCCTCCGTCGTCCGCGGCAGCACGACGGCGGCCGGAGTGGCGCGCAGGTGCACCAGCCCGTCGGACTCGTACGTCAGGAGATCCGCCGGGTCCTGGAGCAGGCCGCCTGGTCCGACGGCGCGCGCGAGATCGCTCAGGAAGGTTCGTTGCACGGTTCTGAAGAGATGATTGCCATTTCGGTCTATGGCTTAGTGTAGTTGAGTGTGGCTTCGGGTGGTTTTATGGGGCGAATCTCACGTTGCAACTCACGAGACCATACCAAACCCTAGCAGCCTAGATTAGACAGATTTTAGACCACCCTCTCCGTACACCCCGCTCCGGTTCATCTGCCGGAGGCCCTGCCTTTATCATTCCACGTGTGACACCTCCACGACGGGAGAGCTGACTTCGAATGTGTGGCGTGGGTGGAGGAATTTTATGCGCTTCACTCAGAGCGCCATTTTTCTTGGAGCGCGCTCGTTTGTCCACGCAGCGCTCTGCTGCTCAGCCGCGAGCCGCATGATCGTCAGATCTAGTCAGCGCCAACCGCTGAAGGCCCGACTCGTGTCGCACGTCGTTCATGTAGCCCAGCTCCTTCAGGCGAATTTCGGTCGCCTGCCTCGACACGTTGAATGAGGAGCTTGCCACTCCATGCGTCTCAGGTCTACGAACTCGAGGTGAGAGTAGGAGTCACGTTGAAGGTCGGCCTCACGTGTTAGCTCGCTCACCATGAACCGATCGTGCAGCAGCAAAAGATGTCCCAGCTCATGTGCGAGCGTAAACCTACCTCTTGGGGAACTGCGGTCGTTGTTGAAAATTGAAATCTGGACGGGATGAAAGGCGAGTGTGCCTAGCCTGCCATTCTCACCAGGAGTGCTGGCTTCATACGTGACTGACAATCCGCACTCGCGTTGCTGCCATTCGCAGATTGAGGAGAGATCGACTGGGCCCGCAAAATACCCGATTTGTGTGAGGCAGTCACAGGCAACTTGTTCGATGTCATTCTTTTCAACGTACGGAACCGTCGGGCGCATTTCCTTGTTAGGATTGCTGACGCGAGCAATGAACTGTGATTGATCGGGCGAGCCGCCACCGAGGCACAATGCTTCAAACATTCGGTTCGAGGAGTATGTCAAGGTGCCTTTCGCGAGGAAGCAGAAGTCGTAGTAGTCGCTCACATAACGTTCGGCGGTCAGGGCCCGTCGCACTTCTCGCATCTCCGCCGTGCTGTCTGACCCGGACCACGAGGCTGACCGCTTCAACACCCACTTGAAGTCGTCCTGCCCGAAGTGCCGAAGAACTCCGAAACCTTTGCTCTCAGCGTATCGAAGTGCGCCTTCTTGGAACGCAGCAGTGGAGGCTACCACTCCCTTCACGTTCGCGCCGGCTACTTGCTCGATTTTGGCCCAAAATTCTTCCAGGTCGTTGACTGGGATCGTGTTTGAGGAGTCCTTACATTCAATGAGCACAAGTACCGAGTAGGATTTCTCGCCCGGCAGCGTGATCTCGATAGACACATCAAAGATGATGTCCTTTTGCCTATCTTCGGAGTAGTAGCCTTTCTTTCTAAAAATCCTACCGCACTCCTGGCGGTCCCAGAACCGGCCTTCTCCGATCTGTCGATTGAGTAGTTGGTAGATCGTGTCCTCGAACGTCTCTCCCCGCTGCGTGGTGTTCATGGGTTTATGAACGCCTAGTTAGGCGTCACCTGGGTCGCGAACGGTCGCACTTTCGACGGCCGACCGTAAAAGTCTGGCATACCGCACGCCGTATTGAGGTGGGTAGAAGCTCCGTATGCCCATGTGCCTTGCGGAGACTGCGTGGCACGAGCACACCACCTCGGGAGGTCGTCGAGGAGTTCAAGAGAGCGGTGGACGGCGAAGCGAAGGCTTTTGTAAAGACAGCCCTCGCGCTGTTGCGTCATCGGCGGAGCGATAGAGGTCCGTGGCGATGGTCGCGGTCCCCGGTGCGTTTGGACGAGATACCAAAGCCGTGCCGTAGCCGCGCTGCGGGCGGGCCGAAGTCGGCATGCAAATGATCATCGGACGTTCCTACTCGCCGCTCAATTCGTCGATGACGATCGGGTGCTTCCGCCGGCGAGAGCTGTCGGCGTAGAGAGCGCGCGTGCCGTTCAAATCGGCGACGTATTGTTGAGGCTCCAAAAACCTCGCCGGTGATAGACTCCACGCCCTCAAGCTGTCGTATTGAGATCCTTCCCAATTCAGTTGCTGATTCGTTACATGGAGGGCCGCTTATGGCAACAAGACGCAGAGTTTGGTCGTGTATCGCCGTTACGTGCATGTTGCTCGCGGTGATCACTACGGTCGGCAACGCTGCTCCCAAGAAATCAGGATCGGGAGGTACCTGGACGGCCTTGACCAATCAGGCGCCTGATTTCACCGGCACGATGCTGCTCCTGACCGATGGGACGGTCATGGTGCAGGGATACGACCCCGGCAACAACTGGATGCGCCTGACGCCGGATGCGACCGGAGGGTATGTGAACGGAACGTGGTCGAATCTGGCGCCGATGAGCATCCCGCGTCTGTATTTCGCGTCGCACGTCCTGCAAAACGGCAACGTGTGGGTGTTGGGCGGCGAATACACCGGCTCTCCGCTGCCGGCGGTCTGGACGAACACGGTGAGATGTACGACACGCTCGCCAACACCTGGTCGCCGATCGCGCATCATCCGGAGACACTCTTCGGGGACGATCCCGTCGATGCTCCTCTCGAACGGCAAAATCCTCGCGGGATCGATCCTGACCCGCAACTCCTTCTTGTACGACATCGCGACGAACACATGGTCCTCCGCGGCGCCCAAGGTGTACAACGACCGGAGCGACGAGGAGGGCTGGGTCAAGCTTCCGGACGGGAGCGTTCTGACCTATGACCTTTTCACGAGCGTCGCAACCGGCGGCAGCTACGCGGAACGCTACATTCCCTCGACGAACACGTGGGTCGAGCATCAGCCCGAGCGACGGCACGGCCTCCGGCTTCATCCCGCAGTTGAGCAGTTCGGCTGTGGGATTTGAACTAGGACCGCTGCTCCGCCTGCAGGACGGTCGAATTTTCGTGATCGGCGCCACCGGCCATACTGCGCTTTACGATCCGTCGACGAATAACTGGGCAGCCGGGCCGGACATCATCGGCACGCTGAACGGCAACTCCGCGCTGTTCGGCGCCGACGACGCGCCCGCCGCCGTGCTCCCGAACGGCCACGTTGTCTTCACAGCCGACGCGGGTCCCACGACGGGTCTATTCGATGGGCCGACGCGAGTCTTCGATTTCGACCCGGACGCGAACACGATCTCCCAAATCGCATCGCCGACCTCGGATCTAAATTCCGTACCAGCCTTCGTGACACGCATGGTCATGCTTCCGACAGGGCAGTTGCTCTTTTCCGACTCCGATTCGCAACTATTCATCTTCACGGCGGACGGAGGGCCGAAGCAGAACCTGAGGCCGAGCGTCGAGGGAATCAAGTATCAGGGTGGCGGCGTCTTCAGTCTTACCGGTAAGCGGCTCAACGGCCAGAACGCCGGATCGAATTACGGCGATGACGTCGAGACCGACGAAAACTACCCGATCGTCAGCCTCACCGACAAGGACGGCAACGTCTTCTACGCGCGCACGACGAACTGGAACATCACCGAGGTCGCGTTGAAGACGTTCCGCGAGACCGTCGACTTCACGCTTCCGGCCCGCCTGACCGAGCCTGGCGTTTACAAGGTGACCGTAATCGGCGCAGGCATTTCATCGATCTCGTCGCCGGCACTGCACCTCACCGCGGAGGCGATCGCAGGTCAGTAGCGCCAACTCCGGCATACGGCAGCCCCGGGCGCGATGGATTCGTCGCGCCTGGGCTCTTACGCTCAGTTCTTCTGGTGAACCTGAATATTTCCGCGCCGAGCGTGTTGGCGACGGTCGGTCCTGGCGTCGCGGTCCGTGACTAGGGTGACCACGGAGAACGACAAGCCATCCGCCCGGAATTTTGGACCGTCGGATGTGTGTTCCAAGAGCGTCCACCTTGAAACCCTTTGCAGGCACCTTCTCGATGACAAGAAGTGTGGATTTGGTTTGCATGCGTTCTCATCAGTGAGCCGAAGTGTAACCAAGTTGCGTCATCACCGAATGCCCTTGGTGCCACAAAGCGTGATGGACAATTGAACGTTGTCTTGATGCACGCTTCGAAGTGACTCTCCCGGAGGCTCAGTCAATAAGGACTGAGCGATAGGAGAGCCCACATGACGACCACGCAGAACGAAGACGTTGTTCCCACCGTAGAGAAGAAGACGCCCAGATCCGCACGTCTCACACTCACCTCACTCGGCGCGAAGCTGGTGCTGATGGCAATCGCACGGCCAGACGGCAGTGGCACCAGCTACGCAGCCACGACGGACCTCACGACGAAGAAGACCACGCGGGGAATGACGAAGAGTCATCCTACGTTCAACAGTGCTGTAGACGAGATTGCGAAGCTGGCTACTGCCGCTGCGAAGATCGGATGGGAGAGGCCAGTGCGTAGAGGGTTTGTTGCGAAGCCGGATGCGTTCAGCACACTGCCTGCGGCACGGAAGCCGAAGGCGAAGTGACAGAGGCCCTTGCCACGCGTGCCGGAGCAGCCACGCGTGGCAAGGCCATTCCCCCCTGCACGCCACACGCAGTCATTTCCATTTCAAGTGCAGTCCTTCTTAGCAAGCTCGGAGCTCTCAGAGCGCAATCGTAAAGACTGCAGGCTCCGTAAGAGCACTGACACTTCTGTCGCTCCAACAATCGCCAATTGTCTTTCCCGCTCTTAACTCACAGGAAGAGTGGGGCATTCATTCGCGCCGCCGCGGCATCCCTTCTGCACTAGGGAGATGCTGGCGGCAGCGGGTGTGCTCCGGAATGATGCGCCCCCGGGCTTCAACGACGTGAAGTCGCTGATGTCGTTATGCCCGACACTCGTGCGCGATCTGCCTCTGCTGCAGCCCAAAAGGAGTCGAATATGTCAGGAAACCAAGCCGAACTCCGCGACCAGACGCGGCAATTATTTGATGGACCGCTGAAACATATCAGGGGCGCGGCGCTTGCGGCGGTCCTCCTCCCGCTGGCGTCAGTTGCTGCGACCCCGGCGTCGGCGCAAGCCCGGTGCGCATCGGGCGGCGTGTGCGGGACGGTCTTCAACGACACGAATAAGAACGGCGTGCAGGATGTCGGCGAGACCGGCATCGAGAACGTCACGGTGTTCGTGTGCCAACTGTGCGACGGCTCAGACACGATTCCAGGCGTGACAGGATGTGAACGGCTTCTATTCCATCTTCGTTCCCGGCGGTACGACGACGGTGTTCGTCGTGATACCCCCGGGGATGCAGGCTTCACCTCCAAACGTCGGAGACGACGCGTTCGACAGCGACGGCGTTCCGGACGTCAATGGATTCAGCGTGGTGTCCGGCCGGGCGGCCGACGGCACCGCCAGCGACTTCGGGTTCTTCACTCAGACGGCTCCTCTGGCCTGCACGATTCCGGCGGCGAGCGAGGTCATCAGTCCGACTTCCTGGAACAAGTTCAACGTCCCGTTCGGCACGGCACCGGTCGCCTGGGTGCACGCGCAGTTCAAACCCACCGGCGTCCCGACCACCACCAGCTCCACCGTGCAGTTCACCGGTGTGTCGTTCCTGTTGAACGGCGTCTCGTATCCGATGCCGAATGGCATCGTCAACTTCGACCCCAACGCCCCAGCCACGAGTACCACGACATTCTCGGGAACGCCGGGTACGTCGTCGGCCCTGTGGACGACGACCATCAACCCCGGCTTCATCAGCGACGAGAACTTCTTCGTCGGCGCCGCAATTCCAGTCGGCCCGGCGATCGCCGGAGGCGGGCAGGCGACGATTCGCTTCACGACGCAGACCGACGACGCCGGCCTGTCGTTCTCGTGGCAGTGGAGCGCCGCCGTCTATACCTTCTGGCCGTCGGATTGGAATCAGGCGATGATCCAGGCGTATCACGGCAACGGCCTGCACGCCGACACACCCAAAAATACACAGGTTCAGAAATCGCTGATCCAAGGTCCGCGCGGTGGGGGCGGTTCGAATTTCACGGGGTCGTGGAGCGCGACAGGCCACGGCGCCTGCAATTAGTCTTAAGTCAGACCATAAGCCTTCGGGTTATACGCACACGATGGGTTAGTAGAGCGCGGTCAAGCGCATCATGGGAATGCCCAGCAGGCGAACGTGTGGCGAGACGTTGCGACATTCGGTGTCCGCGTTTTGTCCGTAGGTGCCTGCTGGCTGCCGCCAACTCACCACAAACAACGGATCAGATCACAGCGATTTCTACTGCCTGGAACTGGGGAGGGGTTGGTGGCCCCTCCTCAGATGAATCGCGCTGTCAACCGGATGGTGTTCAGAATCGGTCGCCACCTAGTCGCGAAGTGTAGAGCCAGCCGCCGCTCAGACGGCTAGTCATCGTGACGGCACGGGTGGCCAGGCCTTACCGCCCACCTCTCCACTCCACTCCACAACACCAGAGCAGTCGATTAGAACCGGCTTCTCGTAACACGATTCTCCTGCGAAACTTCCGTCGCAGTGGCTTATTAGAGGTAATTCTTCAAAGGCCTTGCGGTCAGAGTGTTGTGGCGGAGCCTTTTGGGGCGACAGACCGGAGGAGAATTTCATGAGAAATTCCGGTCTGAAACACCATTTTTGTGCGGCAACACAGGGGTTTTTGGCGCTCCGCCTGGAAGAGATGATTATGTCCCGGAATTCGGCGTGGATACACTAGGCGGACTGGAGGCTCATGTGGAATACGTTTTCCTGCTCGGCCGCATTCTCTACGGCGGGTTCTTCATCGTCGGTGGGCTCAATCACTTCAGCCATCTCGGCATGATGTCGGGCTTCGTCGCCTCCAAGGGCGTGCCGGCGGGAAAAGTGGCCATCATCATTTCGGGCCTGCTCATCATCATCGGCGGCGCCTCCATCGTGCTCGGCTGCCGTCCGGAAATCGGCGTCCTGTGCATCGTCGTGTTCCTCGTGCCCGTGACGTTCATGATGCACGCGTACTGGCAGGAAGCAGACGCGATGCAGCAGATGAACCAGCGCGTGAACTTCCAGAAGAACCTCGCGCTGCTCGGAGCGGCCCTGATGATCCTCATCATTCCGCGGCCCTGGGTGCTCAGCTGGAACATCCTGTGACAGGGGTCGAGGTCCGCCCGCTGCTGCCGGCTGAAACAGCGGCGGCGGCCGCGGTGCTCGGCCGGGGCATGCGCGACAATCCGATTCACGAACGCGCGTTCGGCGCCGATCAGGGCCGCCGCGAAGCCGCGCTCACGCGCCTGTTCGCCGCCGTGCTCGGCGGACACCTGGAGAGAGGCGTCATTCTGGGGGCGTTCTCTGCGGGAACGCTCGTCGGCGTCTGTTCCATGGTGCCGCCCGGCGGTTGTCAGCTGTCCGGCATGGACAGGCTCCGGATGATTCCGGCGCTCGTTGGCGCCGCCGGACTCGGGTCCGCGATGCGCGCCCTGCGCTGGGCCGGCGCCTGGGCCAGACACGATCCGAAAGCGCCGCACTGGCACCTTGGCCCCGTTGGCGTGGAGCGAGCGCTTCAGGGGAAGGGCATCGGCGGCTCGCTGCTGCGCGCGTTCTGTGCACGAATGGACGAGGATCGCGCGATGGCATACCTGGAGACCGACAAGCCTGAGAACGTCGCGATCTACGGGCGCTACGGGTTTCAAACGGTCGCCGAGGATCGCGTCCTGGGCACCCCAAACTGGTTCATGGTGCGCAACGGCTGACGCGTTGAACACAGAGCACGCGGAGTTCGCAGAGTTCAGTGATTATCAAAGGTAACTCGATGACAAAGAAGCGTACGCTGGCGGCTCGGCGCGCAGTCGATCCGGTTCGCAAGGTCACGAAGAGATTGTCGGCACCGAAACTGGTCTCGGGAAAGGGCACGCCCCGCCAGATCGCGGACGCGGCGCTGAAACGTCTGGCGTCGAAGCTGAAGATCGATCCCCAGCTCGCGGACCTCAAGTACGAGAAAGTCCGCGAAACCGTCCTCGGCAAACACGTGACGTACCAGCAGTATCACGCCGGCAAGCCTGTCTCGGGGGCGTGGATTCGCGTCGACATCGACAAGGATGGCCACGTGTACAACGTGACCAACGACGTCGTGCCGATGCCGACGATGAACGCCGTGAGAAAGCGCGCGGCGGCGGCTCCAGCCAGTGCAGCCGCGCGGGGACAACTCACCGAGCGCGAAGCCGTCGGCCGGGCCGTCGAGAGTGCCGGCCCGGCAAAAGAAACCGACGTCCTCTCGAAGGAGCTGTGCTACTTCCAGTCGGGCGGCGCTCCGACGCTGGCGTGGAAGGTCATTGTCCAGACCCGGAAGCCCGCCGCCGAGTGGAAGATCTACCTGGACGCGTCGAGCGGGGAGGTCCTCAGCCGGAATAACCTGCTGAAGCAGGCCACGGGGAGGGGTCGCGTGTTCGATCCCAACCCGGTCGCGGTCCTGAACGACACGTCGCTCAAGGACAAGTCGCCGATTCCGATGAACGCCTACACCGAGGTGGATCTGCGGGATCTGAAATCGAGCGGGTTCCTCGACGGGCCGTACGTGTCGACGAAAAACACGCCCAATCGCGTCAAGCGGGCGAATCGGCGATTCCTTTTCACCCGGGCGGATCGCGCGTTCAAGGAAGTCATGGTGTACTTCCACATCGACCGCGCACAACGCTACATCCAGGACCTCGGGTTCACCAACGCCCTCAACCATCCGATCAGCGTGCATATCGACGGGCAGACGGACGACAACTCGTTCTACAGCCCGACCACGAAGGCGCTCACCTTCGGCACCGGCGGCGTGGACGATGCGGAAGACGCTGAAATCATCCTCCACGAATACGGCCACGCGCTGCAGGACGACCAGTTGCCGGGGTTCGGGGCGTCGAAGGAAGGTAAAGCGATGGGCGAAGGCTTCGGCGACTACCTGGCGGCGAGCTTCTTCGCCGACGTCAAGCCCCAGGCGATGCGGCCGACGCTCGGTAACTGGGACGCGGTGTCGTACAGCGGCGCGGAGCCGCCGTGCCTCCGCCGTCTCGACAGCAACAAGAAGTACCCGAAGGACATCAAAGGCGAGGAGCACGACGATGGGGAGATCTGGTCGAGCTGCCTGTGGGAGATCCGCGCGGCCCTCGGCCGTCGGACTTCGGACAAGCTCGTGCTCGCGCACCACTTCCTGCTCACGCCAAAGGCGACGTTCGAAGACGGAGCCAACGCGCTGCTGACGGCCGATACGCAGTTGAACCGGGGGCAGTACCAGGACACCATCCGGGGCGTGTTCGTCCATCGCGGGATCCTGCCGAACCAGAAACGCAAGGGCCGCCGGGCGGGCGTCCCGTTCGCGGAAACCAGCCCGCGCGCACGCCGGCGGCGGCCGTCGGGCAGGTAACCTTCCGTGCCGTCGCTCGAGTCGAGCATCGACCAGCTCTATCAAGGCCCGCTAGCGGAGTTCGTGTCCGCGCGGACGGCGCTTGCCAAGACAGTGGCAAAGACGCTCAGCGGAGACGAGGCGAAGCGCGTCAAGGCACTGCAGAAGCCGGCGGCTGTGGCCTGGGCGGTCAACCAGGTGTACTGGCACGCGCGGCCTGTCTACGATCGATTGATCAAGAGCGGCGCAGCGCTTCGAACGGCACAAATCTCCGCGCTCGGCGGCCGTGCCGCCGATCTGCGGGGCGCCGCCGAAGCCCACGGTAAGGCACTGGCGGCGGCGGTCATGGAGGCGCAGCGTCTTGCAGCCTCCGCCGGCGTGAACCCGAATCCCGACGCGCTCACGCGGACCCTGGAGGCATTGTCGGTCGCGACGAAAGCCGGTGAAGCGGCCGGACGTTTGACGCAGCCGATCCAGCCGGCGGGTTTTGAAGCCCTGGCGGGCGTTTCTGTCAGGGAAACGGCACCGGCGGCGCTCCGCGCGGTTTCAGGGAAGCAGAAGGCTGATCCGCGCGCGCCGGAACGGGAGCGGAAGGAGAAAGAGAAGGCCGAAGCGGCCGCCGAGGCAGAGCGTCAGAGACAGGCCGAGATCAAGACGGCTCAGGCAGCGCTTGCACAGGCTCAGCGGGACGAGGCAGCAGCGCGCTCGGAGTGGGAAAACCGAAAACGGGATCGCGAGGCAGCCGAACGGACCCTGTTCCGCCTCCAGAAGCCATGAACGCCCGCATGCGCTGTGCGCCATTGAGCAAGGCGGCCATCGACACGAGCATGACGACCTGCGCCAGCGTGTTGATCCAGAAATCGTTGGCTTGAAACAGCGGCAGCTGTTCGACGAGCAGCACGATGTACACCTGCATCACGAACGCCGCCAGCGACTGCTGACCGAGCGTCACGAACACCGCGCCGAACGGCCGGGCGATTCTCCAGCCCCAGGTGAGCAGCGCGTACGCCACGGGCAGCCCCACCGCGAGATTGAGGATGCGGCCGATGCCCAGCTCCGTGAGCGGGAAATAGGTGAAGTACAGATCCGTGAAGCGTTCAGGCGACACGAAGCCCCAGTGCATGAAGTCGGGGCCCTCCGCCCACGGGTTGCTCATCGCCAGGAGCACGAACGCGACAGCGGCCGCTCCAACGGCCAGCGGGACGCCTCGGGGAAGACGATCCACGAATCCGCGGATCTGCTGGCGGCGCGAGCCAATGACGATCCCGTGCACGAAGAGCAGCTGCCACGCGAGCATTGGAAACGTCGTCTCGAATTCCGCGGTCGTCAACGCATGCGGCGAAACGCGGTACCAGAGATACAGCGCCCAACTCGCGCCAAGCAGCACGCGCCAGCCGAAGCGGCGCAGGAACAGCAGGCAGGGCGCGGCCGCCGCGACGAGCCAGACGTACAGTCCGACGATTTGAAACGGCCAGGGGCCGAAGCGCATGAGCGCGAGGTCGCGCCAGTCGGACGCGCGCATGGACAGCACGTCGAGTGATCCGGTCAGGGACTCGACGTTCAGCCCGGCGGCGGACGCGAACAGCAGCGAGGTGGTGACGGCGAGAAACGCGACGTACAAGGTCAGCGAGCGCCGGAAGAGCCCGCGGAGCACAACCGGCCACCCCTTCCGGAGCAGCTTGTCCCCGTAGACCGTGCCGAGCACGACGCCCGAGAGGACGACGAAGACCTCGGCAGCGGTGACGATCCAGAATCGCTCGTAGGTAAACCAGCTGAGCAGCGACCACAGCCGTGAGTGGTCGACGATGACGCACGTCATCGCCAACCCGCGCAGCCAGTCGATGCGCAGATCCCGTTTTCCCTCGAGCGGCCGTTCCCAGCCAAGCGCCATTCGCGCTGCAGTGAGCAAAAGAAGTACCCGCGGGCGAAGGTCGCCCATACCCGACAACATCCAGTCGCTGAAGATCTTGCGGGTTGTACTACCCGGAAGGAGCCTGTGGCGTGCGGACAGTCGAGCCGGAAAGAGCGAGTAAAAAGTGCTCGATCCGGCTCGTCCAGTGTAGCGCGGCCGTTGAATATCGTCTAATTCGCGGATGCCTTCCCCGCGCCAATGGCAGTGCGAAGATCCGCCATCGTTGCGACTCGCGGCCCGTGGAGCGCGGCAATCTGCTTCACGTCGAGTTTGAGGCGCTGGATGTTCTCGTAGAGGTTGACCGAGTAGGGATTCGGCATGGCCGGCGGAGGCGCGTCGGCCGCGGCCGGGGTGTACGCGTCCCCCTCGGCGAGGATCTTTTCCTTCCGCAGATAGACCATGGCGAACCCGTCGTTGTGGCCGCTGCCTGCGATTTCGTATACCTCGATCGTGCGCTTGCCGTCCGTCAGCATGTACTTGCCGGAGAACGTCTCGAAGGTCGCCGTCTTCTTCGACTGCGCCAGCTTGTCCGGGTTCAGCGTATGGGGCGCGGCCCACGCCTTCTCGTAATACGGCTTATTCATCTCGTGCGTAACGATCACGGCGCCCTCGTCGACCCACGTGCGCAGGCCGCCCGAGTGGTCGAAGTGCACGTGCGTGTTGACGAGGTACTTGATCGGCTTGTTCGGGATCGTTTCCTTCACCTTCGCGATGACGGCCAGCGAGCGCTCCTCGGATCTGCGGGCCTTCGACGACGACGATGTGGTCAGCCTGATCGATCGCGAGACTGTGGTGAGTGCCGCCCCTGAGATAGAAGACGCCGTCGGCGAGTTTCTCGGCTGTCACGACGATCGGCGGGGCAGTCGCAGCTTTGACGTTCTCGGGCACCGCCGCGTCGACGCGCCGCGTTCGCCTTGACGGACGATACCGTCAGGTCGAGCACCGGGTGGCCGCCCTGCGTGCGCGTGATGTGCGCGGGAAACCTGACGCCGCCGAAGTCGCGGTAGTCGGCGAACGTCGTGTCCACGAGCGTGTCGCCGAGCACCGGGTTGTCGATCCAGGTCTGCACACGCGTGACGTCGTTCTGCGCGTTGATGGTGCCGACGTACTTGTTCTTCCCGGCGGTGAACGTCACCTCGGATCCGCCGTCGGCTGCCATGGAGGTGGCGTTGTTGGCCGTCGCGGCGCGCAGGAACCCGTGGGGCGTCGACCAGATCTCCATCGTGCGCTCTTCGACTGCGGTCGGCTGCGGCGCCGCGGCCGGACCAGTGCCGGCGGGAGCGCCGGCAGGGACCGCCATATTCCAGGCGGACGTGCCGTTGATGTACTGGTCGGGCTTCTGCTCGACGGCCGCGGGGCGGACGCGTCCCGGGTCGACCGTCTGCTTGCGCGTCATCTGCACGCGCGCGGCCGGGCCTTCGTAGTTGATGGAGGCGGTGAACGCGGTGACGTCGAACTGAGGCCAGGGCAGCGTCGCGCTGGGCGCCTGTCCGAACTGAAACCATTTCCCGGTCCCTGAATACTCGATCGATTTCGTGTCGTTCGCCTTGAGCGCCTCGGCGGCAGCGGCCAGCGTGCCCGCCGGCTGCCCGCACGCCGTGGCGGCGGCGAGAACGGCCAGACCGAATGTCAGGATTGCGAATCTCTTCATGACGTCTCTCCAGGTGAACCGAGGCTGGTGGCGGATAAGGAAACGGTAAAGTATACCCCGCCAACCTCTACCATCGAACGTCTTGTAAGACCTGTCCGATCTGGCCGATAGCCCAGTCGACCTCATCGTCAGTGATGACGTACGGCGGCATGAAATAGACGATGTTTCCGAGCGGCCTGAGCAGCAGTCCTCGCTCGAGGAAGGCCGACGACAGGTGCGGGCCGATCCGATCGAGATACCCACCGGCATCCTTCGTCGCGCGATCCGAGACGAGCTCGATGGCTCCCACACCGCCCAGGACACGCACGTCGCCGACGATCGGGAGCCGCAGCAGGGGCGTCAGGCCGGCGCGAAGCTGCGCTTCCAGCCGCGCGATACGCGTGAGCAGCTTCTGGTCGTGGAAGAGGTCGAAGCTCGCAATCGCCACGGCGCATGCGAGCGGGTTGGCCGTGAACGAGTGGCCGTGGAAGAACGTCTTGCCGTGGTCGTCGCTGAGGAAGGCGTCAAACACCGCGTCGGTCACGGCGGTGACGGCCAGCGGGAGATAGCCGGCCGTCAGGGCCTTGGACAAGCAGATGATATCGGGCGTTACCGGACCGTGCTCGCAGGCGAACATGCGGCCGGTACGGCCGAACCCCGTGAGCACTTCGTCGGCGATCATCAAGACGCCGTAGCGATCGCACAGCCTGCGCACGCCGACAAGGAATTCCGCGGGCCACATGATCATCCCGCCGGCGCCCTGGAGCATCGGCTCGACGAGCACGGCGGCCACATCGTGTCCGCGTGTCGCGAGCTGCTGCTCGAGGTCGCCCAGACAGTCAATCTGACAGCTCTCCCGGCGCAGCCCCAGCGGGCAACGAAAGCAGTACGGCGAGTGCACGCGATCCACCGGGAACATCAGCGAGGTGAACGCCCGGGTGAACACGGATTCGTCGCTGACCGACATCGCGCCCACGGTGTCGCCGTGATACGCATGCCGCAGCGCGACGATGCGGGTTCGCGGGCGGCCCTGATTGCCCCAGTACTGCACGGCGAGCTTGACGGCGACCTCGACCGCCGTCGACCCGTTGTCGGAGTAGAAGATGCGCGTCAGCCCCTCCGGCAGGACGCTGACCAGGCGTTCCGCGAGGTCGACCGCCGGGCGGTGGGTGGCGCCTCCGAAGATCACGTGCGCGATCTGCTTCGCCTGATCCGCCAGCGCCTGGTTCAACCGCGGGTGCGAGTGCCCGTGAATGTTCACCCACCACGACGAGATCCCGTCGAGCAGCCGGCGGCCATCTTCCGTGTAGAGGTAGACACCTTCGCCCCGCGCGATCGCGAGCGGAGGACGCTGCGTCTTCATCTGCGTGTACGGATGCCACAGCAGTGCGCGATCCCGATCGATGAGGCTCATTGCAGCAGCCGCGCGAGCCGGCCGCTCCGGGTCGAGCTCCGCCGCTGCCCACGCGGCCAGCGAGGCAGGAGTCAACGGCTCGAGGACCGGCATCACGCCCAGTACCTCGACGCGGCCGTACCGTTCGATCGCTTCGCGGTTGTCGGCGTTTGGCACACCCACCATGATGACACCGGCGGCGTGAATCGATCGTCGCCGCAGCGCCTCTATCGTCAGCAGCGTGTGGTTGATGGTTCCGAGCGCCGTCCGCGCCACGATGACCGCCGGCAGCCGCACGCGGCTGATCAGATCAGCCATGTTCGCGGCGTCGTTGATCGGGACGAGCAATCCGCCCGCGCCCTCGACCACCCATCGTGCCGACTGCGGTTCGGTCGTCACCGGCGCGAGAACTGCCTCGATGTCGATCGGCCGGCCCGCCAGCCTCGCCGCCAGGTGAGGCGACACGGGTCGCTCCAGGCGCACGCCGCTGGGGAGAATTTCATGCGAGCCACACGCCGCCAGCCGCGTCACTTCGGCCGTGTCGTCGTCCTGCTCGATGCCGGTCTGAATCGGCTTCCAGTACTTGAGCGGAAACTGGCCGCGATAGCGGTGGAGCAGGGCGGCGGCGGCGACGGTCTTGCCGACCCCGGTGTCCGTGCCGGTTACGAAGAGGCCGCGGAGCACGGAACGGATTCCCGCAGGGCCACTGACAGCGCGCCGGCGAACTGGTCGAGGATGTCGTCCTGGAGGTCCGCGTTGACCGAAATCCGCAGGCGGGCCGTCCCCGGCGCGACGCTCGGCGGGCGGATGGCGCGGACGTCGAACCCCCGCGCCTGCATCTGCCCGGCGACGAGCAGCGCGCGGTCGTTGTCGCCGAGGACGACCGGGATGATTTGCGTGACGCCGTCCGGCACGGGCACGCCGGCGTCCGTCAGCGCGTCGCGAAGATACCGGGCGCGGCTGGCCAGCCGGCTGCGCCGTTCGGGCTCCTGCGCGACGATCTCCAGGCTGGTATCGAGCGCGGCGGCGACCGACGGCGGCGGCGCCGTCGAGAAGATGAACGGGCGCGCGCGCTGGATCAGATAGCCGATCGCCCACGCGGGCCCCGCCACGAACGCGCCGCTGACGCCAAGTGCCTTGCCCGCGGTGTTGATCGACACGCAGACGTCCTGCTCGATCCCGCAAGCCTCGATGAGGCCGCTTCCGCGCTCCCCGTAACAACCGACGGCGTGCGCTTCGTCCACGATCAGGGCGGCACCCGTTGATCGACACAGGGCGGCGTAATCCGCCAGCGGCGGCACGTCGCCGTCCATGCTGAACAACGACTCGGTCACCACGAATGCCTGGCTGCCGGCGGGACGCTCGTGAAGGGCGCGCGCGAGCGCCCCGGCGTCGTTGTGCGGAAACACGACGCGGCCTGCGGCCGAGAGCCGGGCGCCGTCGATCAGGCTGGCGTGGTTTCGTTCGTCCGAGAAGATGACGTCGCCGCGCTCGGGCAGCGTCGTCAGGACGGCGAGATTGGCCAGGTAGCCGCTGGAGAAATACAGCGATCGCTCGGTTCGCTTGAACGCGGCGAAGTGGCGCTCCACATCAGTGAAGACCTCTCGATCCCCGCGCAGCAGCCGCGAGCCGGTGCTGCCGACGCCGCCGCGCTCGATGGCCTGCATCATCGCCTGCTTCAGGCGCGGATGACCGGCGAGACCGAGGTAGTCATTCGACGAGAAGTCGAAGCCGGTCGGCGGCGTGAGCGTGCGCTGGAGCTGACCCTCTCGAATGTCGCGAAGATGGCGGCCGACGCGCCGCTCGAGCGGCCCGGGGCCGTCGGTCCCGTTGCCGACGTTCGTCACCGGGGCATCTCCTGCAGCTGCAGGCCGAGATCCGCGAACAGCCGTCGGTCGTCGTCCGCCGCCGGGTTCGGCGTCGTCAGCAGCTGGTCGCCGAGAAACACGGAGTTGGCGCCGGCCAGAAAACACAGTGCCTGCGCCTCAGGGGAAAGCGACAGGCGCCCCGCGCTCAGCCGCACGAAGGATGCCGGCATCAGGATGCGCGCTGTCGCGATCGTGCGAACCAGCTCGAGCGGATCCTCCGCGGGGCGATCGCCTAGCGGCGTGCCTTCCACGCGAGCCAGCATGTTCACCGGCACGCTTTCAGGATGCGGATCGAGCGACGCGAGCTGGTGCAGCAGGCCCCAACGCGCCCGGCGCGTCTCGCCCATGCCGATGATGCCGCCGCAGCAGACCGTGATGCCGGCCTGGCGCACGCGCGCGATCGTATCGAGGCGCTCCGCGTAGTCGCGCGTCGTGATGATGCTTCCGTAGAACTCGGGCGAGGTGTCCAGGTTGTGGTTGTACGCCGACAGCCCCGCCGCCGCCAGTGCGTCCGCCTGCGGCTGCGTCAGCATGCCGAGCGTGCAGCAGGCCTCCATCCCGAGCGCCCGGACGCCGCGTACCATGTCGAGGACCCGGTCGAACTCCTCGCCTTCGGCGGCGTCTCGCCACGCGGCCCCCATGCAGAATCGTGTGGCGCCCTGCGCGCGCGCCCGCCGCGCCGCATCCAGCGCATCGTCCACGCTCATCAGCTCGTAGCGATCGACGCCGGTCGGGTAGTGCGCCGACTGCGGGCAGTACGCGCAGTCCTCCGGGCAGCCGCCGCTCTTGACGTTCAGCAGCACGCATCCCTGGACCTGGTTGGGCGCGTGATGTCCCCGATGGACCGTCTGGGCCCGGTGCACCAGGTCGAGCAGCGGCGCCGTGTAGATTGATTCGATCTCGTCAACCGACCAGTCGTGCCGGATGGCCGGGATGTTTCCGTCAGGAACCAGGGTCGTCAGCATAGCTTCAGCATATCGTCAGGGAACGCGCCCGTCGAAGGTGAGCGCCGCGGAGATACCGTCGCGCCGCGTCGCGGCGGTGATGCGCTGGGGCTTGGAGCCGGCCGGCGGCTGGCAGGTGATTCGATACTGGTTCGACTGCCGCGACTGGCTCCGGGCGATTTGCGTCGCGAATTCCGGCAGGAGGCTGGTGAGCCTCGTCTGCGCGGCGATCGCCTCGTAGCGCCCGCCGGTCAGCTGCGTGAGCTTCAGGCCGACCTCGATTTGGTTCGTGCCGGCGCCGATGTCGAGCTGCCGGCTCGAGCTGCTCAGCATCACGACGTGGACGGTCGCGGCGCTCTCGAGTGTCTGCTTGAACAACTTGTTGACCTGGTAGTCGCGCGGGCTGCTGCCCTCGACGCCGTTGTTGCCGACGATAAAGAACACGGGGAAGAAATTCTTGACTTCCTTGCCGGCCTTTTCCTTGACCGCGCGGTCCGCCGCCTCCGCCAGCGCGTCGATGAATCGCGGCGCGGCGCTGTCGGGCGTGAGGAGGTCGATGCTGCTCATCAGCTTCACGCGGTCGTTGCCGGCCTTGTAGACGAACCGCGGCGCCGGCGCCGTGCTGACGAGTGACACCTCCATCGTCGGCGGAATCGCTTTGAAGAACGCCCGCAGCGATTCGCGCAGCTGCCGCAGCGAGTCGTTGAACACCGGGCTGTTGTCGACCATGACGGTCAGCTTGGTGGGCCAGTTGATCGCCTCGAATCGCGCAATCGGGCAGGCGGCGCCGTCCACCTGGATGTCGATCTCTTCTTCTTTCAGATCAACGACCGGCTTCTCGTCGGCGTCAACCGCGCTCAGAAAAATCTGGATCGGCTGCTGCGCGCGGGCCGACGTCCCGAACGCCAGGACGAGGACGCCGGCAAGGGACACCGCGAACGCGAGCGTCGCGCTACGGCAGGGCAAATACGTAAATCTCATTGTGCCTCCGTGCCGGCTGGATGCCGGCCTGCCCGATGAGCCCTCCCGTGAGCAATCCCTCGCCGGACATGACGGCGATGTACTGCTTTCCGTTCACCGCGTACGTGATGGTGCTGTTGTTGATCGAGCCGCCGAGCGTCGATTCCCACAGAATCTTACCGGTGACGGCGTCGAACGCCCGGAATTTCTGATCGAGATCGCCCCAGAACACCACGTCGCCCGCCGTGGCGAGCGCGGCCCCGTTACCAGGCGCCCGGCCCTTGTAGATGTGCTGGATCTCGCCGGTCTCCATGTTGATCTTCGCGAGGCCGGCAAACTCCTCCGGCTTCGACCCGGCCCGCGGGACGCCGACCCGTTTCTCGTTGACGGCCGGCTTGTCGGCGGTCGCAGGGATTGCCGACGTCATGTCCAGGCAGTTGTCGACCCACGGCACGAACAACGCGTTCAGACGCGGATGATACGCCGTCGGCCAATAGCTGCGGGTGTTCCAGTAGCAGATGACGTGACGCTCGCCCGGGCCGCGGAACAACAGGTCCTGATTGAGCGATACCTTCCCGGTCTTCCCGTCCACGTTGCTGATGAGGAAGTTCGGCGCGTCGAACGGAAACGGGCTCGCCCACAGAAACTGGCCGTTCCGCCGATCGAGCGCGAAGATGCCGCCCCCTTCACCCACCATCACGGCGACGTCGCGCTGTTCGCCGCGGCGAACGCCGGGGTTGATCCATTTCACGAATTTCGGGTCGGGCCTGACCGCCGTACGCAGCAGCGTCCGCTCGTGCGTGTAATCCTCGTCCCAGTCGTCGCCCGGCAGATGCTGGAAGTACCAGACCAGCTTTCCTGTCGTCGGATTGAGGGCCAGCGTCGAGTTGCTGTACAGATCCGCGGGCGCAGACGTGCCGATCGCGTCGACGTTCCCCTGATGCCTCGCCATGCGAGTGTTCGGCATCGGGTTGGCGACCCCCCAGTAGAGGAGTTTCGTCACGGGGTCGTAATTCCCCGGCAACCCCCACGTCGACGCGAGCCGGCCGGCTTCGGGGGCCCCGCCCCAGGTCGCGCCGCCCGGGTCGTCGTCGCCTGCGGCGGTGTAGAACTTCCAGGCCTCCTGCCCGGTCAACGCGTCGTGCGCGGAGATATAGCAGTTCGTGCGTTTGGCCGCGCACGTGCGGCCGGTGATGACTTTTCCCTCGACGACCACCGGGCCGGACGTCATGCCGCCGTCGGTTTTCGCCTCCCACCGCATCTTGCCCGTCCGCGCGTCGATCGCGACGATGAAGCCGTCCGGCGCGGCGTAGTAGACGAGGTCGCGATAGATCGCGAGCGTCTTCGTCCGTGACGCCAGCGTCGTGTCGCGCTTGTATTCCCAGAGCGGCGCACCGTTGGTGGCGTCGAGTGCCGCCACCGATGCGCCAGGCTGAATCACGTACATCACGCCCTGATACACGATGGGGATGCCTTCGTGATTGCCGGTCCCCAGCTCCTTCGTCCACGCCGTCTTGAGCTCGCCCACGTTCCGCCGGTTGATGAATTCGAGGGGGCTGAAGCGCTGCGCGTCGTAGGTCCGGCTGTACATCAGCCAGTCCTCCGGGCTCGGGTTCTCCAGCATCTGCGACGTGACGGCGGGAACCGCCTTCGGCGTCGCGGGCTGGCTCTGCGCCGCCACGACGGCGGCCAAGACAGTGGCGGCTAGTGCCAGCGTGGAGGAGATGTTGCGCATATCGAGTCATTCTCCGTCCGGCTGAAGCCGGACGCTACGGAATCTGACGCGTCCGAATCTGACGCAGCGTCCGGCTTCTAGCCGGACGTTCGGTCACGGCAGTGCCAGCGCAACGAGCTCGCCCGGGAACGTCCGTCCGGATGCCGCGACGACGATGAACTGCCGGCCGTTCACCATGTAAGTCATCGGACTGTTGCTGACGCCGGCGGGCAGTTCCATCTCCCAGACGATCGCGCCCGTCTTCTTGTCGAACGCGCGAAACATCTTCCCGCCGAATCCGGGCGGCACACCGACGCCGGTGTCGCTGCCCTCGCCCATGAAGACGAGGCTCTTCGTGACGATGGCCGCGTTGCGGCCCGGCGTGCCGATCGGCGGCAGGTTCAGTCCCTTGAACGCCGGGTGATTGCGCAGGCCGTCGCCGTTGGCCACCTGCCAGAGGATGTCGCCTTTGTTCAGGTCGATGGCAGTGATCCGGGCGTACGGCGGCTTGAAGGGATCGGGCAGCCCCTGCGGCCCGAGCATCTTCGGCCAGGCACGCTTGACCCACGGCATGTTCGACTCGGGATGTTCCGAGTGCACGAGTCCAATGATGTCCGGCATGTGCGTCGACGGGATATACAGCACGCCGGTTTCCGGATCGAACGCCGCGCCGCCCCAGTCTGCGCCGCCGTTGGTGCCCGGCTGGAAGATTGTGCCCATCTTCCCCTTGGGCGTGCCGACGACTTCAGGCGGCGTAAACAGCTGGCCGTAGTTGTACTGATCGACGATCCGCTGTGACTGCCGCCTTGAGCTCCGGTGTGTAGTCGAGAAGATCTTTTTCGGCGACGCCCTGCTGGTCGAACGCCGGTGGTCTGGTCGGGATCGGCTGCGTCGGCGAATACCACTCGCCGGGCACTTCGCCTTTCGGCACCGGTCGCTCTTCGATCGGCCAGATCGGCTGGCCCGTCACGCGGTCGAGCACGTAGACGTACGCCTGCTTGGTGACCTGCGCGATGGCCTTGACCTTCCGTCCGTTGACCGTGATGTCGGTGAGGATTGGCGCCGCCGGCAGGTCGTAATCCCAGAGGCCGTGGTGCAGCGTCTGGAAATGCCACACGCGCTTGCCGGTCTTCGCGTCGAGGCAGAGGATCGTTTCGGCGAAGAGGTTATTGCCTGGCCGTGTGCCGCCGTAGTAATCGCCGGTGGCCTCTTCCATCGGCAGATAGACATATCCGAGCTCTTCGTCGGCGCTCAGCAGCGACCACACGCCGCTGTTGCCCGAGTACCTGTGCGAGCCGTTCAGCCAGGTCTCGACGCCCGTTTCGCCGTCGCGCGGCACGACGTGGAACGTCCAGAGGTGCTTGCCCGTCTTCGCGTCGAAGCCGCGGATGTCGTCGGGCGGCGCCTCCTTCGTCGCCTTCACGCGCTCGTTCAGGTAGTCCGTCGCGGGAGCCGGCACGCCGCCGACCACGACCACGTCGCGGACGACGATCGGCCCGCTGCTGTTGCGGTACCCGGTGACGCCGCCACGGTCGTACCCGACCTTCGTGAGATCGATCTGGCCGTTCGTGCCCCAGTCCGCGTATCGCTTGCCGGTTCTGGCGTTGAGCGCGATGAGGTTCGGGCCGTTCATGGCGAAGATGCGCGCGTCGCTGTTGCCGCTACCGGCCCAGTACGCGACGCCCCGCGTCGAGCCCGCGCGCGCGGGCGCCTTGCCTTCTTCGTGCGGTGGGATGTCGTACCAGACCACCGTGCCGGTCGCCGGATCGAGCGCCACGACAATACCGACGGCGCTGCTCATGTACAGCAGGCCGCCGGCCATGATCGGCGTGTTCTGCCAGTTGGTGGCTCCCTGTGCGTCCGGGAACAGAGTCTTCAACTCGTCGGGCACGCTCGACTGCCGCCAGGCGATCTTCAATCCCTTGATCGTGTTCTTGTTGATTTGATCGAGCGCGGAATACTTCGTGCTGCCTTTGTCGCCGGAATACGCCGGCCACTCCCGGTTCTTGTCGGCCGCAGAGCCGGCGGCCGTCCACAAAGCGATTCCGAGAGCCAGCGCCAAAGCGATTCTTCCGCGCATGCGGTCTCCTTGAAAAACGTAGCGCGGGGCTTTCAGCCCCGCGTGTGCGGGCGTGAAACGGCCGCCCTCCTTGAGGGTTGTGATTATACTTGCCCTCCATGGGCCGTAACTTCACGCTCGCTGCTGCGTTTTTGTTCGCCGTTTCGATGGTTACGATGGTTACGGGGGCCGCCGCCTCGGCGCAGCAGCGCGGGCGGGGCGCCCGGCTCTCCGTTGGCGTCGCCGAGGTGCCGTTGCCCGCCGCGCCCGTCGTGTTCGACACAGCAGAAGAGCACAAGATCCGCGTCTCGATCGTCGCGCGCGAACTGTCGCACCCCTGGGGCATGGCGTGGCTGCCGAACGGCGACATCCTCGTGACCGAGCGCGCCGGCCGGCTTCGCCTGATCCGCGGCGGTGCGCTGGATCCCACGCCGATCTCCGGCCTGCCGCCGATGCACGTGCGCGGGCTCGCCGGCCTCCTCGACGTCGCGCTCCATCCGAATTTCGCCGCCAACAAACTGGTCTATTTCTCGTATGTGAAGGACGGCGAGAAGGGCGCGACGACGGCCGTCGCGCGCGGACGGCTCGACGGCATGTCCCTGACCGGGGTCCAGGACGTCATCGTCACCGAGTCGTGGATGAAGGGCAACGATCTGGGCGACGGGCGCTTCGGCTCGCGCATCGTGTTCGCCAAGGACGGGACGCTGTTCATCACCTGCGGCGACCGCGATCGTCCCGACGGTGGCCAGAATCCCAACGACCACTTCGGCAAGGTCATCCGCGTGAATGACGATGGGACAGTGCCGAAGGACAACCCGTTTGTCGGGCGTGCAGGGTTCCGGCCGGAAATCTACACCCTCGGGCAGCGCAACCAGCAGGGGCTGGCCTTCAACCCGGTGAACGGCGAACTGTGGGCGAGCGAGCAGGGGCCCAACGGCGGCGACGAGATCAACGTCATCAAGCCGGGCCGCAACTACGGCTGGCCGCTCGTCAGCTACGGGCGTCAGTACGCGGGGCCGAACCAGTCGGAGGTGCCCTGGAAGGAAGGCATGGAGCTGCCCATTGTCTTCTGGGTGCCGTCCATCGCCACGTCGGGGCTGACGTTCTATACCGGCGACAAATTCCCGGCCTGGAAGAACAACGTGTTCGTCGGGCGCGATGCGCCAGGGCGAGATCGATCGCACCGGGCACATCGAGCGCATCGTGTTCAACGAGAAGTGGGAAGAAATCCGGCGCGAGCAGTTCCTGCTCGAGATGCGGCAGCGGATCCGCGACGTCCGGCAGGGACCGGACGGTTACCTGTATGTGCTGACGGACGAAGACCACGGCGCGCTGCTTCGCATCGAGCCAGCACCTCAGTAACCTCGGACGTCTTCATCACGAAGGCACGAAGATCACGAAGATCATCTTGAACAAAGAGATCTTCGTGGCCTTCGTGTCTTCGTGATAAAGCAGTCGTCGAATTCAGCGCAGTAGGATCAGCGCAGGTAGGGAATCGTTTGCGGGCCCTGGGGCAGCACGCACAGCGTTGCGCCGGAGCCCGCGGCGGCGAGGGCCTGGCGGGCGCTCGCAGCGACGTCGTCGATCGGTTCGAGGTGCGCCGCACGGATCGCCGCCGGCGGCATGAAGCTGTTCTTCATCAGCACCCGCGCCTTCACCTGAATCTGCGCCTGAATCTGCACCTGCCAGGCATCGGGCACGCCGTACCCGGGCGTGTGAATCATCTCGAGCAGCGCCTGCGGTGACGGCCGCGACGCGAGAACCTCGCCGTAGGACCCGTGGTTCGGCAGGCCGTCGCGGCACTCCGCCGCGCAGATAATCGTGCCCGACGGCTTCACCACTTTCGCGGCCGCCGACATGCCTTTGACCGCCTGATAGAGATTCTGATCGAGCGGGTAGCCGGAGTTCGTCGTCAGCACGACGTCGAAGGGCGCATCCACCGCGCGCATCACGCTGCCTTTCGCCGCGGCGCAGGCCTGGGCGTGCTCGGCGAACAACTCGCCGGCGAAGACGGCGGTGATCTGCTGGTCGCGATTGAGCGTCACGTCCACCGAGAACGTGACGCCGGTCATCCGGGCAATCTCGCGGACGTCGTCCTGGATCGGGTTGCCCTCGATGACGCCCCACGTCGCGTTCGGGCTGCCGATCCGCGCCGCATCGTGCAGCACCATCACGGTCTGGAGGCCTGCCAGGCCCGGCGCGACCATCTTGGGCCCGCCGCTGAAACCGGCAAAGAAATGCGGCTCGACGAAGCCGGTCGTAATCCGCACGTCGGCTGCGAGCCACCGTTTGTTCAGATAGACGGGTACGCCGGTTGCCGTCTGCCCGACGTGCGCAAGCGAGCCCTCGTCGCGGCTGTCGTGGTTGATGACCGTATACCGCCCCAGGATGTCCGCGCCGAGCATCCGTTCCAACTCGGCGGGCGTGTTCGTCCGGTGCGTGCCGGTGGCGATGAGGATCGTGACGTCCTCGGCGCGGATGCCGGGCATCTCGTCGAGCAGCGCGCGCACCATCTCGGTCCGCGGCTGCGCGCGCGTGACGTCGCAGACCGAGATCGCCACGCGCTGTCCCGGCTTCATGATGTCGCGAAGCGGCGGCCGGCCCGTCGGTGCGCGCAGCGCCTTCAGCAGCGCCTCGTGTGCGTCCGGAACGGCCTGCCGGAACACCGGCTCGATGACCGTCACCCGCTCGTCGGGCAGATCGACCTCGAGCCCGTCGGTCCCGTAATCAAGTCGCAGTCGCATGGGGCTGACGCGATTATATCGCCCGTGACTGATTGCTCATGTCAGAGAGGAAGAGGTGTCTCCGTCGCCTACGCGACGATGCTATGATCCGCGCACCTCGTGAGCCCATGACGATTGCTCAGCTCAAACGATCCATGGACTCGCGGTTCAAGCGGGTCGACCAGCGATTTCGGCGGGTCGATCTTGAGTTCCGTCGGCTGAGCGAAGAAGTTCGGCAGCAATCCGAACAGACGCGGCGTCATTTCGATGTCGTGGCCGAAAGCCTGCGCGACGACTTGCGGTTGTTCGCCGAGGCCATTCGGGCGAACTCCGAACGCCTCGGCGATCACGAGGTTCGTCTGCGCAGGTTGGAGCGGCCGCGCCAGGCGTAAGCCCCGCCCGGCCCCAGCCCCCAATCCCGAGCCCCCAGCCCCAGTCCCGAACCTCTAACCTCTACTTGAACGTATCAAGCCCTTCGGTCATCTCGATGTTCGTCCCCCACGGATCCTTGATGAACGCGATGGCGATGCCGAGCGCGGCCACCTTCGTGTAGGGCCGATCGAGCTTGATGCCGTCGGCTTCGAGCTTCTTGGTGAAGGCTTCGAGGTTCTTGATTTCAAACCCGATGTGATCGAGCGCGCGGCCGGTCGTGCCGACGGTCGGCGTCGGCGAGGGCGTGAAGTTGAGAAACAGCCCCGGCAGCTGATCCTGCACGAACGCGGACCCCGGATTGGGCGGCAGCAGCTTCGCGCCGAACGTCTTGGCGTACCACGCCTGCATTTCCGCGTTCTGCTGGCCGAAGAAGTGCAGGTGGTGCAGCTGGATCGGCGCCGTCTGCGTCTTCACCTCGACGAACTCGACTTTCGTGTCTTCCGGTCCGAGCGCGTAGGCGATATTCGTCGTCGGGCTGGCGGCGGCGATGTCGTCGGTCACTTTCACCGTGGCGGCCACCGAATCGGTGGTGATCATCTTGAAGCCGTTCGCCTTGATTTTCGCGACGAGCGGACGCAGGTCCGGCACCGAGAAGCCGATGTGGTTGACGGTCGTCCCGATCGTGCCGCCCGTCGGCGCCTGCATCGGGCGGAAGAACATCAGGACGCCCGGGAACGCGATCACTTCCTGCTGGTTCGCCCCGATCTTCAGGAGTTTGCCGCCCAGCGCCTCGACGTAGAACTTCTTCTGCGCCTCCATGTTCGTGGTGTTCAGGTGATGGTGGCCGTACACCACCGGTTCGCTGCTCGTGACGACTTGTGCTCGCGCCGCGCCCGGGAAAGAAGAAAAGAGGGCGACGGCGAGAATAGTGGACAGGGCTGCGCGCTTCATGAAGTCTCCTTGCTGAACGCAGTCGTCCGGCGGACGCCGGACGCTACGGAACCAATCTTCCAGGCGCCAGCCAGTCTACACGATGGTTGACGGACCGCGGCAGGCAGCGGAAGATCGGAGCGCCTTGATGACACCACTGTGGCGTGTCGCCCTCGGCGCTGCCATCGTGGTGGCCGCCGCGATCGCGTTCGGCGCGGGACCGTTCGCGTCCCAGAATCCGCAAGCGTCTGTCGTCACCCTCCGCATGATCGTCGTTTCCACCGCGGACGAGGCCGCGCGCATCGTCGAACAGCTCGGCCAGGGCGCGGACTTCGCGACGCTTGCCGCGGAGCAGTCCATCGAGCCGACGGCCCGCGAGGGCGGTTTCCTCGGCACCCTCGATCCGGCAACGCTGCGCCCCGAACTGCGCGACGCGCTGCGCGGCGTCGCGACCGGCGGGCTGACGGCCGTCGTCCGCATCCCCAGCGGCTTCGCGGTGCTGAAAGTCGTCCCGGCGTCCGAATCCGCGGGACGGCCGGCCGCGAATCAGCTGGAGCGGCTGTCCACCAGCGCATCGAGCGTCGTGTACGCGGGCCTGAGCGTCAGCGGACTGGCCGAAGCCGACGCAGTGCTCCTGGCGATGCTGAAGCGACCAGGATGGGGCGAGGACCTCCAGACCGTTTGCGAGGTCCGGCGTGATTCGATTCCGGCCGTGGTCGAACGGCTGAAATCGGGACCGCCTGACGTGAGCGGGGTGATCGAGCCGGCGGCGCTGCCGCGCGATCTGTGGATAGACGCGATGGACACGCAGTATGCGTGGGCGCAGCTCCATGCGTACCAGGGCGAGCTGGATACGGCGATTGCGCTCTGGGAACATGCGCGGCAGTTTGCCGAAAGTATCCCGGACGCGATGCCGCGGCTGCTCGAAACCCTCGGCCTGGCCCATTGGCATAAGTCGGAGATCGACAACGGCGTCTACCGCGCGCCCGGCGACTTCTGCCTGTTTCCTCCGGCGCCCGGCGCGAACACGGCGCTTCCGCAGACCGCATCGTCGCGCAAGGCCGTCGACTATTTCGAGCAGTACCTCTCGCGCAAGCCGGACGATCTGGAAGTGAAGTGGCTGCTCAACATGGCCTACCTCACCCTGGGCGGCTACCCGTCGGCCGTGCCGCCCGCGCACCTGATCCCGCCGTCGGCGTTCGCGTCGGCGCCCGCCGCCGTGATCGGGCGCTTCAAGGACGTCGCACCGCGGTCCGGACTGAACGTGGCGTCGCTCGCCGGCGGTGCGATCGTCGAGGATTTCGACAACGACGGCCACCTGGACGTCCTGACGTCGAGCATGGACGTCTGCGAACCGCTCCACTTGTTCCACAACAACGGCGACGGGCGGTTCACGGAGAAGACGAAGGAGGCCGGGCTGTCCGATCAGCTCGGCGGGCTGAACGTCGTGCAGGCGGACTACAACAACGACGGCTGCATGGACGTGCTCGTGCTGCGAGGCGGGTGGGAGTTCCCGCTGCGCCCGTCGTTGCTCAGGAACAACTGCAACGGCACGTTCACCGACGTAACGCGCGACGCCGGGCTGCCGCCGTCCGTGCGCACGCAGACGGCCGCGTGGGCGGACGTGGACAACGACGGCAACGTCGATCTCTTCCTGGCCAGCGAGGATGGGCCGAGCCGGCTGCTCCGGAACACCGGCCGCGGCACGTTCGAGGACGTCACGCAGAAGGCCCGCATCGACGTGAACGCGTTCATCAAGGCCGTCGTGCCCGGCGACTACGACAACGACGGCTTCGTCGATTTCTACCTGACGAACTACGAAGGCAACAACCTGCTCTTTCACAACAACGGCAACGGGACGTTCGCCGAGGTGGGGAAGGACGCGGGCGTACAGGCGCCGTGGCGAAGCTTCGCCGCCTGGTTCTTCGACTACGACAACGACGGCTGGGAAGACCTGTTCGTCACCAGCTACTACATCAGCACGGACGAATCCGTCCGGACGTATCTGGGACGCCCGCACAACGCCGAGACGCTGAAGCTGTATCGCAACCTCCGCAACGGCCGCTTCGCGGACGTCTCCGCCGAGGTCGGGCTCGACAAGGTCTGGATGCCGATGGCCGCCAACTTCGGCGACGTCAACAACGACGGCTTCCTCGACATCTACCTCGGCATGGGCAGCCCGTCGTTCGCGTCGATCATGCCGCACGAGTTGCTGCTGAACCTGGCGGGGAAGACCTTCGCGAATGCGACGGCGGCCTCGGGCACCGGCGAGCTGCACAAGGGACACGGCATCGCCTTCGCCGATCTGGATCGCGACGGCGACGAGGACATCGTCGCCGAAGTCGGCGGCGCGGTGCAGGCGGATCGGCACCCGTCTGCGGCTCTTCGAGAATCCCGGCAACGCGAACGGCTGGATCAACCTGCGGCTCGTCGGCGCGAAGAGCAACCGCGCGGCGATCGGCGCCCGCGTGACACTCACGGCGGGCGGGCGGGAAATCCACCGCACCGTGTCGAGTGGTGGATCGTTCGGCGCGAACCCGATGGAACTGCACATCGGCCTCGGCGACGCCGCGCGCGTCGATGAAATTGCCGTCTGGTGGCCCGCTTCGAACACGCGCCAGCGATTCACCAACGTGGCGGGCAGGCAGTTCATCCGGATCGCGGAGTCGGCAACCGGGTATACGAGACTGGCTCGAACACCGGTCCGGCTGGGCGGTGCGCCGGCAGCGCAGGCGTCGCCGATCGAGCGGCACCAGATGACCGGCGTCGTGCTCAGCGTGGATCCGGCGAAGCACACCCTGTCGGTGTCGTGCGACAGCGTGCCCGGTGTCATGCCCGCGATGATCATGACCTTTGCGGTGAAGGACGCCGCGCTGATGACGAACGTGCGGCCGGGCGCCGCCATCGCGTTCACCGTGGCGCTCGACGGCAATGCGTCGAGCATCGAGAGCCTGCGCGTCCGCCGCTATCAAAGCGTGGATCCGAAGCCGTCCGAGTATCGGCAGCTCGAGCTGCTGAGCCAGTTGGCGGGCGGCGAGACCGCCAAACGGCTCGAGCCCGGTCAGCAGGTGCCCGACTTCACGTTCACCGACCAGCAGCGGCAGCCTGTCACGTTGTCTACCCTGGCCGGTTCGGTGACCGTGCTGACGTTCACGTACGTGCGCTGCCCGAACCCCGCGTACTGCTTCCGGCTCGCCGGCAACCTCTCGCAGCTGCAGCGGCGTTTCAAGAGCCGGCTCGGCAAGGACGTGATCCTGCTGACGATCGCCATCGACCCCGAGCTCGATCGCGGGACGGCGCTCGCCGAGTACGCGCGCACCTGGACCACGGATCCGCGTGGATGGCATTTCCTCACGGGCCCGCTCGCCGACATCAAGCGGGTGGCCGGCATGTTCGGCGTCCAGTTCTGGCAGGACGAGGGTTCGCTGACGCACTCCTTCCATACGGCCGTCATCGACCGACACGGCGTTCTCGTGGGCAACCTGGACGGCAACGAGTTCACCGCGCAGCAGCTCGGCGATCTCGTGCAAAGCGTGCTCGACCGCTAACATCGTAAGACCCGTCGCCCTGCACGGCCCACCTGACCCGCCCGCCGCTTCGGGGCGTTACAATGACCGCCATGACGCTTCTGTTCAGCCTCCTCATGTTGTTTCTCGCGCCGTGGCCTCAGCAGAACGAGCGCCGCAACGCGGGTGGGCGCAGTGGGAACGACGAGCTCACGCTGGACGGCGCGCGGCCGATCATGGACAACGCGCGCGTGACGGTCTGGGACTTCACCTGGACGCGCGGTGTGCCGGAGGCGATGGAGCGCACGACGTCGAACGCCATCTGGGTGTCGATAGCCCCGGTCACCGGACAGGCCGTCTACTGGCCGAAGGGCGCGGTGCGGCAGGCGCCGCCGTCTTCAGGCGCCGCCGGCGCGATCGATCGTCGTCGAGCTGAAGGATTCGCCGCCGTCTACGATGGAGAACAAGTCGCAATATCCCAACGCGTTTCCCACGGCCGGCGGCCAAAAAGCTCCTCGAAAACGATCGCGTCGTCATGTGGGACTACACGTGGACGCCGGGACAGCCGACGCCCATGCACTTTCATGACAAGGACGCCCTGGTCGTCTACCTGAAGAACGGCGCGCTCAAATCCACCACCCCCGACGGCAAGAGCGTCGTCAATCAGCTGACGGTGGGGAAGACGACCTTCAACGCGCGCGACCGCGTGCATACCGAGACGCTCGTTGAAGGCGAGTCGAGGGCGATCATCACGGAGCTGAAATAGACAGGGACCGTCGGCGGCAATACTTGCGCCTGGGCGGACGCTACGGTAGTCCGAGGAGCTTCGCGGGGTTCTGCTTCGACATCCTGTCGACGTCCTGCTCGGTGAGCCCGCGAGCGCGCAGGGCGGCGAAAAATGCCGCGAAGCCGTCGGCCGGCAGCGCGTTGCCTCGCTGGCCGAGGTCGGACGACAGGATGCAGAACTCCGGACCGATGGCGCGAATCGCCTGCGCGTAGCGATCCATCCGCCCGGCGGCGTCGGGCGTCGTCAGCGAGCCCGCGACGAACTCGATGAAGGCGCCTTCCTTCGTCGCCGCCTGCATCCGCGGCAGGTCCATCAGCACCGGCGGGTTCATCGCGTGCGTGACGACCATGCGCTGCACGCCCTGCCGCCTGCCCTCGCGCAGCAGCATCAGCCCTTCGTCGGGGGACACGTGTCCGGTTGCGAGCACCAGGTTGTGCTTCGCGATGACGCCGATGACCTGCCTGACTTCCGGCAGGAGCTCGCCGTTGCGCGACGTCGCGACGAACGGCCGGCTCTCCTTCGAGTACCGGACCTGGTTCTCGGCGTCGAACGTGGACATCCACACCAGCCGGCCCCATCCGCCCGACACCTGCGTCATGTGTTCCACGGCCGCCGGGTTCATGCCCCCGACCGTCAGGTTCAGGTCCACGCCGCCGAACACTTCGATGCCCGGCACTTCCTTGCGGACAAGGTCGGCCAGGCCCGCGGTCGGGTCGTAGTGGTTCTTGAGGACGATGGCGCGCATACCGGCCGCGCGGGCGAGCTTCGCCGCGTCGATCGCGTCGACCGATCGCGGCGTGTTGTCCGGGGCGCTGTGGACGTGGATGTCGATCGCTCCCGCCAAGGCACGGCCGGCAGCGTCGCCGCGGCCGGCCTGTCCCGCGAGCGCGACGACCACCAGTGGTGCTGCGATCAGCACCAGCCCGGCGAACCACGGTGAGCCTCGTCGAACGCTCACGTTCGTTTACTGCGTGAGTGTTTTCACCGAGTCACCGACTTTGAAGCCGGCGCCGGAAACCACGGATCCGACGGCCGACTGATCGTCGACGTCGGTGATCTTGATGACGCCGACCGGCGCGGTCATGCGGCGGATCACTTTGCCGGTCGCCGGGTCCTTGATCTCGCGGGAGAGGCGCTCGACGTTCATCTGGTCGCCGACTTTCAGCCCCGACTTGGCGCCGACGTTGATGATGATCTGGCCGCCATCGGCTGCGGCCACCAGGCCTTCCACCACGACGGTCCTGCACGACCAGCTTGGCGTTGCCCGCGATCAGGTTGGTGCTCAGCATCTCGGTCGCCGCCTTCGTGGCCTCACCGATGATGGTGTTCTGGAAATCGCTCGCGCCGAAATTCACACCGCCGGCGCCGAAGCCGCCCCACGCGCCGCCGCCGCCCGTCATCGACGTGCTGGTTCGCTTCGATTCGCCTTTTCCCTCGGCGACGGCAAGCACTTCAGCCGTGTCGATATCGACGATCCGGGAATCGATCCCGACGACGGCCTTGCTCTCCTTGCGGCTGAAGCCGCCGAGGCCGACCTTGCCGAGCCCCGCGCCGACGCCGCCCACGCCCGTGTTCTTCGTATCGTTGCCGAACTGCGTGACGCTGCCGACGATGATGGCGTCCACGCCCAGGATCTTTCCGATCTTGGCCGCCGACGCAGGGTTTGCGCGATCGCTGTTCGAGAAATTCTGCTCGCCGAGAATCTTGTCGAGGCTCTTCCGCTCGATGACCGAATAGGTCCCGTCCTTGACGAGCATCGTCACGAGCAGGTCGCTGATGCCCCTGCCCACGTCGATGTCGCGGCCGAAGATCGCGTACGAGTACTGATGGACCGTGGCGTAGTCGAAATCGAAGACGGCGACGCGCTTCTTGCGCGCGGTCCCGTTGGCGTTCGGCGCCTGCGCGGACATGACGGTGGCCAGCGCGAGCCCGAGGCACAACGCTAGGAATGAGGCTTTCTTCATGCAGTCCTCCGGAGAAGAATCGGGCGCTGCCGAGGGGAATATATTTCGGGAGAATGTAGCAGACTCATGCGGTACTACGCCAGCCAGGAAACCAGCGCGTCGGCGTGAATATTCCAGTTCAGGAATCCCGCCACCCCGAACAACACGCCGAGGGCGAGGAAGACGCCGGCCACCCCGAGCAGCCAGCGCTTGCCGGTCAGCGCCGTCACGCCCAGCAGGGCGATCGCCACGGAAATGCCCGCTTCCGCGAGGTCGAACTGATCGTGGCGCACGTTGAGCGCCTCGTACTCGTGCTCGTACCCTTCGGCCTGTGTCTTGATCTCTTCCTTCTCGCGCTCGTAGCGGGCGACCTGCCCGTGGTAGGTCTCGATGCGCCTGGCCAGCTGGGCGGCCGCGGCGGCGCCGCCCGAACCCTCCTGCATCGCGAGCAACTCGTCCAGCGTCGCTTCGGCGAGATTCTGTTTCATGCTCTTGGCTTGGTACTGGTTCCAGGCGTCCACTGATTTGGTCTGCGCCCGCGTCATGCGCAGCGTCAGGTTCCGGTCCTTGACGCCCGCGAGCGCCACGAACGTGGCGGCCAGCGCGACCAGCAGCGCGACGATCGTTCCCAGGCGCGACTTGCCGGCCTCTTCAATGGCATCCTCAATTGTCTCGCCCAGCTCAGACATGGGACCTCCGCGCCCGGGCCGACACGGCCCCGACCACCGCCATCCACACCGCGACGATGAGCAGGCCGCTCGCTTCGCGGGCCTCCTCGATCGCCGTGTTCTTCATTTCCCACGCGTCGAACATGTGTTCGTACAAAAGAAGCGGCGTGCCGCTCGTCACGGCCCAGTACACGCCCCACGCGAGGGCGATGCCGCCGACGATGGCGGCCGCAAAGACCGGCGCCCACCCGCGCGCGGCGATCATGACCGTCACGATGAATGCCGCGCCATAGATCGCCATCCACCGGATCGGGTCCGGATCGTTGTACTGGACGGCGACGGCCACGGCGAAGAGCACCGCCATCACACCGTTGACAATGCGAAAGATCACGGGGATGTCCTCTCGCCCTTTCACAACGACACCGTCAGCCCGGCGCGCAGCGCGCGCTGGGCGCCCGCGTACGCGTAGGGGACGGTGCGCCCGCGAAAATCGGTGAGCGTGTAGCCGTATTCCTCGAAGGTGGTGTTGGCGGCGTTCACGACGTCGAGAAACACCGTGTGCCGCCCGATGGCGTGCCGCACGCGGAGATCGAGCGTCGACGGTCCGTCAATCGGAAAGACGTTGGCATCGTCCAGGAAGGCGCCCCAGGCGCGGTTGTACCGAACGTGAGCGGCGATGGCCCACGGTAAATCGATAGACGCGGCCAGCCCGACGAGGTTGCGCGGGACGTTCTTGAGCTGGGTATCGCTTTCCAGATCCGTGACGTCCGCGAGCGCATAAGTAACAGAAGGCCTGACATGTTTCCACCACCGCCCCTCGGCTTCGAGTTCGATTCCGGCGTGGCGGCTCTGCCCGATGTTGGCATAGGAGAACGTGCGCACGTCGAAGTCGATCTCGTTGTCCACGTTCATCCGGTAGACGAGGGCGCTCCACTGTACGCGACCGCCGCCAGAAATGCCGACCTCCATGTTCGACGCCCGCTGCGGCGTGAGAGTGGGATTCGAAATGGTAAATGTCCCGCCCTGAAAGTCAGGGTACGGCCGCGGATCGAACAGCTGATCCAGCGTCGGCACCTTGAATGCCCTCGATGCCTGCGCGAAGAGCGCAACCGATCCGCTATCCGTGAGTTGAACGACGACACCGCCGCGCGGCGACCACGCGCGTTGTGTCGACGCCGCGTCCGCCACGCCGAAGCCGGCATCGTCGACGTCATCCCAGCGAATGGCCCCCGTGAGCCGCACACGCGACGAAGGTGCGAAGGAAACCGACGTGAACAGGCCCGCGCGAACGCGGCGGCCCGCGGCCTCGCTTTCGAGGCCCCCGACCACGCCGCGATCCACGCTGCGGTAACTCGTATCCAGGTGTTCGTGGGCCAGATCGACGCCGAATCGCACGACAGGCGGCCGCGCCGCCGCGAAGGCGTATTCGCCCTCGACGCTCCCGCCGAAGACGTCGCTGCCGAGCGCGCGCGCCTGTGTGTCGCCCAGGCGTGGTGCCAGGAGGACCGTGCGAATCGTGTCCTCGCCCCTGTCGGAAAAGTAGACGCGCGCCTGCGGTTTCCACGAGAGATCGGCGCTGCGCAGCGTGAACGCGGTCGCGAAGCTCCGGCGGCTCGCATTGTCGAAGCGGAACAGCGGATCGGACGCCGTCGGATCGACCTGGAGCACGTCGGTCGTCAGCGCGCCGGGATCGTCACGGTCGCGTGTCCCGCCCGTCGCGTTCCACCGCCACGTGAAGCCCTTGTTCGCGCCGTCGACCGCACCGGCGCCCACGAACTGGCTGCCGGCCGAGTGATCGAACGCGCCGCCGGTTCCGCGCGCCGCGCCCGACACGTTGAACCCCGTGCTGCCCCGGCGCCGGCCGTAGGTCCCGTCGGCCGTGAACGACTCGAACGTTCCGGCCGTGGCAGTCAGCACGCCGCCGGTTGCGGCGCGATCCGTCAGGATCTGGATGACGCCGCCGATGGCCGAGTCGCCGTACATCGATGCGCCCGGTCCTCTCGACGCTTCGACACGCCGGATCGACGCGGCGGAGATCAACGACCAGTCGATGAGGCCGGACTCGACGTCGGCCACGGGCTGGCCGTCGACGAGCAGGCGGATGTACTCGGCCTCGCCCCCGCCGAAGAACCCGCGCGCGGACACGACGGGCCTGCCGGCATAGAACTCCGACTGCGCCACGTGGAAACCCGGCAGATATTGGACGAGCTCCGCCGGCTGCACGACAGGACGCGCCGCGAGCGCGGCGCTGTCCATCACGACCGTGGCTGCGGGGACGAGCAGCTTTCGGCGTTTCACCGCGCTCCGGTGTTACGACGATTTCCGTCTGGAACCGCGTGGGATCCTGGGCGCTTTGGACATCCTGCGACTGCGCCATGGCGGGCAGCGGCGTGCACAGAGCGAGAAGTGCGAACGGCGACTGCGGCGAAAACTGGCGATGCGTACAGCTTGGGCAAGTCTGAAGGGGTATCGGCCGTACGGCGGCCAGTGCTCAGCGTTCGTAAGAAAGTTGTGATTCGCCGACTGGCTCGCGCCACACGCGCGCGCCGACGGTGCGAAACGGGCCCTGGTGCACGTCGCCCGCGATGCCCGATTTGGAGAGCAGCGCACGCACCTGCTCTGCGAGGCGCGCGGCACAATCCGCGCCCTCGACGATACCGTACACCGTCGGGCCCCACGAGCTCTGCCCGACGCCAGCGGCGCCCCATTCGGTCATGCGGCGCACGAGCTCCTCGCTCGGGCCTGGCGCGAACGTGCCGCCCTGCACGGGCGCGAACCAGCGGCCGTTGATCGCCTGAATCGCGGTCAGCGCCGCGCCGAACGCCGTGAGGTCGGCCTCGGCGAGCGCCGGCAGCAACGCCATCAGCGCAAGATGAGCGACCCGGGCGGCGTCCGACTCGGGAGGCGGCGGAAGCCGGGCGAACGCCGCTTCCTCCGCACCGCCGTTCATGCCCGGAGCGGAATCCGGAACGGCCACCACGCAGTGCCACGCCGGCGGAAACGGGATCCGCGCGAGCAGCGGCGCGACGCCGTCGCTGCCCGTCCGGCGTCCGCCTTCGAGCACCAGGCCCCCGCCGGCGAACGTCCACGTGCCGATCGCCGACCGGCGCGCGCGTCCGACCGCACGGGCGAGTCCCGCTGGGTCGAGGTCGATCGTCGTGGAGCTCCGCGAGCGCGCGCCCCACAGCCAACGCGAGCTGCGTGCCCGACCCGAGGCCGGTGTGCGGGGGAAGGCTCCGGTGGACGCAGACGCGGGCGCCGCGACCGGCAACGTTCGTCGGGGCATGCTCGCCGTCCATGAATCGACGGGCGAAGGCGGTGGCGCGGCCGGCGGCATCGTCTCCGGCGACTTCGAGCGTGGCAGCCCGGCGCGCCGAGACCAGCAGCGTGGGCGCGGGCGCCGCCGCGCCGATGCCGCCGAACAGGCGTCCCAGCGTCCCGCCGAGATCGAGCAGGCCGAAGTGGAGGCGCGCCGCTGTTTCCACGAAGACGACGGTGTCGCTCATACGCCCGCTGGTCTTGCCCGCACGTGCTCCGTCAGGAGCGCCATCGCCTCGAATTCCTGGTCGCCGGCCGTCTTGTCGACGATCACCTGGAGCCGCTGCAGCTCGCTCTCGACGAACGCGCGCGGCAGCAGGTGCAGCCGCGTCGCGTAGATAGCCGCTTCGAGGACGGCGTTGCGCGCGCGGTTGAACCCGAGAAACTCCCGGCGAATCCCGTGATGGACCACGGCGCCGTCGAGCCGCGACCGCGGAGGCGTGCTGTCGACCGTCCGGATCTCGAGCTCGCGCCACGAACAGCAATCCGCCAGCACCACGCCGCGCACGACCACGGCCGCCACCGTCGGATACTGCGGGTTCTCGATCGCCGCCCGCGCGAACACCCGCACATCGTCCACGAGGTTGACGACGGCCGTTCGCGGTCGCCAGCACGTTTCGGTACGTCGCGGTCTCGATGAACGGCTTGAGCACGATCGAATCCTCGCCCCACTCGACGCCCATCGGCGCGCAGTTCACGGCGCCATCCGCGGCGACGGTGGTGACGATCGTTTCGAGGATCACGTCAGCGCACCAGCTCGACGGGAGGCGGGACGAACGAGCGATCCGGGGGGCCCCACGGCAGCACCGGCGCGCTGGAGGCCTCGGCCGCACGCAGGGCGCTCTCCGGGCCGTCAACGCCGTCGGCGCCGCTCGGCAGGCCGGGGCGCCGCGCATGATCGGACTGGAGGAACCAGTTGAGCATCGCGTAGCCGTACTGGCTCGCGGCAGACTCGGGGTGGAACTGCACGCCGACGACAGGGTGAGCCTCGTGCTGCACCGCCATGATCTCGCCGTCGTCTCCGGCCGTTGCCGTCACGCGCAACGCCGGCGTCAGCGATGCCCGCGCGATGACGAGCGAGTGATAGCGCGCGGCGAGAAACGGGGACGGCAGGTCCTCGAAGATGCCCGTGCCGTCGTGCGAGATGGGTGAGGTGCGGCCGTGGACGGGGCGGCCCGCTCGAACGATGTCGGCGCCGTAGGCCGAGCCGATGCACTGGTGGCCGAGGCAGACGCCGAGGATCGGCGTCATCGGTCCGAAACGGCGGACGAGATCCACCGAGACCCCGGCCTCAGCCGGCGAGCACGGGCCCGGCGAGAGGATGATGTGCGACGGCGCGAGCGCCTCCACCTCGCCGAGGGTGACCGCGTCGTTGCGGCGGACGATCGTGTCGCCGCCCAGCTCGCGGACGTACCGCGCCAGGTTGTGGACGAAGGAATCGTAGTTATCGATGAGGAGAATCATTCAGGTGTTCGCAGGGCATCAATCATGCCGCGGGCCTTGTCGAGCGTCTCGCGGTACTCCTCTTCGGGATCCGAATCGGCGATGATCCCGCCCCCTGCACTGAAATATACCCGACCGGCGTGTGCGACGGCTGTACGGATCGCGATGCTGCAGTCGAGCGCACCGGTGAGGCTGACGTAGCCAATCGCCCCACAGTACACGCCCCGTTCCGACGGCTCCAGCTCAGCGATGATCTCCATGGCCCGGACTTTGGGTGCGCCCGTAATCGACCCGCCGGGAAATGCTGCGCGCAGCAGGCTCAGTGCGTCTTCATCCGGCGCGAGAGTGCCGACAACCGTTGAGACGAGGTGGTGGACCGTCGCGTAATGTTCGAGGGCGAAGAGCTCCGGCACGCGCACGCTGCCGGGCGCGCACACGCGCGAGAGGTCGTTGCGCAGCAGGTCCACGATCATCAGGTTCTCGGCCCGGTCTTTGGCGCTCGCGGTCAGCGCCTGTCCAAGCGCCGCGTCGTGCTCGGGACCCACGCCGCGCGGGCGCGTGCCCTTGATCGGCCGCGTCTCCACGCGGCCGTCGGCGCTCACCGAGAGGAAGCGCTCGGGCGACGCGCTCAGGACGAGAGCCTCGGGAAAATCGAGAAACGCCGCGAACGGGGCGGCGTTCTGCGTCCGCAGCCGGCGATAGAGCTCCCACGGCGGTTCACTCAGCGGAGCATCGAACCGCTGCGACAGGTTGGCCTGGAAGATATCGCCGGCGAGGATGTACTCGCGCACGCGGGTGACGGCCTCGAGGTAGCCGTCATGCGTGAACGAGGAGCGAAGCTCGAGACGGGGATCCGAAGCGCGGCCGACGACCGGGTACGTCGGCGCACGCGGGCCATCGGATCGTCCGTGTTCGCTCGTCGCGGGTGGAGCTGGATGCGCAGCCGGAGGCGCTGACCTCAATCGATCGAGGATCATGGCGGCGCGTGCCGCGGCCTTTCGCGCCCTCGCATCCGGCGAGCGTTCGAGCAGGCCCGTCGAAATGAGCCAGGCCCGTGACGATTCGTGGTCCCACGCCAGTACCCAGTCATAGACGCCGAGGAGGACGTCAGGGACACCCAGGTCTTCGTAGCGCGGCGACGGAAGACGTTCGTGCACGCGTCCCCAGTCGTACGCGAGGTAACCCGCGGCGCCTCCCTGGAATGGAGGAACCTCCGGCAGGGGGCTGGCGGCAAACGGCGCGAGCAGCGATCTCAGCGCATCCAGGGCGTCCCCGCCGGCGATCGGCGTGCCGTCGCACTCCGTGTGCGCGCCCTTGCTGCGGACGATCGCGACGGGGTCAGCTGTCAGAAAGGAATAGCGGCCGAGCCGCGGGCTCCTCGCGGCGCTGTCGAGAAACACGCGGTACGGCAGATCACCGACTTGTTCACAGCATCGAACCGGGTCGGGCGGCGGAACCAATTCCTCGACCAGGGGCACGAAGCCCTTGCCGTGCACCGCGGCGCTCATCCCTTTCGGCTCTTTTCGCGGTTCGCTCGCGGCTTGCGCGCAGTGAGCGGGGTGTGTTTCGGCTTCGCGCGCTCCGGCGGAGTCATGTAGCCCCACGTGAGCGCCTGATCCTGACGGTAAGTCTTGCCCAGCGTCACGGCGAGCGCGGCCTTGGCGAGCTCGGTGCCCAGGTAGAACGCATGCGAGGGTTCGTCCACGCCAAGCTGGGCAAAGATGTTGCCGAGGGCGGACGCGTCAGTGCCGCGAACGTAACGGTCGTTGTTCAGCACCGTGATCCCATCGCGATCCGTGAAGATCCGAAAGTTCGGATCGGTGATGCCGGTCTGAAGCGCACGCAGCTCTTCTTCCGAGTAAACCAGCACGGCCGGGTCCTTGACGGTCACGAGGCCGTTGTCCACACCCTTCGGGATGGTGTGCTGCGTGACGGCGTAGTGCATGAGCCGCCGCGCCACGTCCACCTCGCGCACGGCGCCGCGTGCCCACGGAATGACTTCGGTCGTCAGCACCGTGCGGATTCCCAGCTCCTGGCAGATGGCGATGAGCACCGCGTGCACGCCCGTCGAATCAGCCGCGGTGAGCTCGGTGAGGTTGCCGATGCCCATGAGCATTTCCGCTTCGGGGTGGCGCCGCCTCGTTTCGGCGTAGCGCTCGATCGACGCGGTAAAACCGTGGCCGATCGGCTCGAGAATCGGATCGATGAGATAGGGAATTCCACGCCTCGCCAGTGCCTCCAGAGTCGGCTCCAGCGTGTCCAGCGCGCCGCCGAGTTCCGGAACGGCGACGACGCGCGCCTTCGTGCCCGCGAGATCGTTTGCGACCTCGATGTTCGATCCGTTGACGCTGAGGACGAGCTCCGCGCCCGCAGCGACCGCCGTGCGGATCTCCCACGGGTCGAACGTGTCGACGCTCACGCGCCGGCCGTCCTCTCTCAGCTCGGAGACAACATCGCCGAGCGCGGGAAAGGGCAGTCCCGGCGTGCAGCCGATGTCGATGATGTCGGCGCCCGACGCATGGAAGTAATCAGCGGCGCGGCGGATCTCTTCGCGCGTCAGCTTCGGTGCGTTGTTGATCTCGGCCGCGATCTCGATGTCCCAGGCACCGTAGCTGTCCGCCGCCGCGGCCCTGCCGAAATGTCCCGGCAGCTCGCGCAGATCGCCCGGTCCTTTTTCCACGGGCAGGCCCAGCGCATCGCCGATCAGCTGCGGATCGCCCTCGCACAGACCCGGAATGATCACGAGATCGGTACCGTCGGGCACATTCGGCCTTACCAGGTTGCGCGCGATCCACGCCGTCGTCATCAGCGCGGCGACGGTGATTCGCAGCACTGCGACTTCGTACGGGAATGGCAGCGGTGTGGCCGCGAGCACCCGCCGCAGGGCGGGCTCGGCCAGCCGGCCGGTGACGAACAGCACGCGCCCCGGGTTGTTTGTCCGGGTTGCGTGCGGACTGCGGACTGCTGACCGGCGACCGCCGACGCCGGGTTGTCGACTGCTCATCCGCGCGGGTCGGCGCTGCGCACCCACTTGTTCGGGGTGCCCGTGAGCGCGGCCCCCGCCGCCGGGCGCCACAGGACGTGGTCCTCGATTTGGCGCGCCAGGTCAAAATCCTTGTCGGTGATGCCGCCCGCGCTGTGTGTGGACAGTTTCACCTGCACCCGCCCCCACGTCACCGCGAGATCCGGGTGATGGTACGCGGCTTCTGCCAGGTAGCCGATGGTGTTCACGAGCATGAGTGTCGTCGGCCACCCGTCGGTCTTGTAGTTGCGGCGAATCCAGCCGTCTTCGAAGAACCAGCCCGGCAGCTGATTCAACCGCTCGACGATCTGCGCTTCGGTGTAGGTCGGTTCTTTCGTAGGCATAAAGCTCCAAAGGGCAGGGCGGTCACGGTTTCCAAGGTGCTTTGGTGGTCACGGTTTTCAAAGTGCTCTGCGTCCACGGTCGCCAAAGGGCTGCAATGTCACGGTCTCCATAGTGCTCGAGCGGCCACCGCTCCAACGTGCGAATCGTCACACTGTATCGTGGCTCGCACGTCGCCGCACGTTGGAGATCGTGCCTTCCAAGTCCGTTCGAAACCGTGAACGCGAAGCACCTTGCAGGCTTCTATCCGCTCAGCCCTTTGCAGTGCTCTTACGCCGAAGCCCTTTACGACGGTGATCGCCAAAGCACCTTGGAGACCGTGCCCGCCGAGCACCTTTCAGGCTCTCACATTACAATTCCGCCCCCGACCACCAGCATGTGCCCGGTGATGAACGCGGCGGCCGGCGAGGCGAGAAACACGACGGCGCCGGCGACGTCGTCCGGCGTGCCCCAGCGCTTGAGCGGCGTCGAGTCGGCGACGCCGTCGCGCGTGCGGTCGTCCAGCTGGGCGCCAAACGACGTTTCGATCCAGCCCGGCGCGACGATGTTGACGCGGACGCGCGGCGCGACCGATCGTGCGAGCGACTTGCTGAACGCGAGGACGCCGCCCTTCACTGCCGCGAACATCTGCGGGTTGATGCCGGGCATGCCGGTGAGCACGTGATCCCAGCTCATGTTGATGATGATGCCGCCGTCGGGCTGCGCGGCCAGCATGTCCGCCGCCTGCCACGAGGCGAGCATGGTTCCGCGGAGGTCGACCGCGAGCAGCAGGTCGAGCTTGTCCTGGAGCGGGAGCGACGCCGCCGTGCCGGTGAGGATGTCCGCTCCGGCGCTGTTGACCCAGACGTCGATCCGCCCGAGCGCGTCGCGGGCCGCGGGCCCGAGGGCGCGGAGGGATTGCTCGTCGGTGGCGTCGAACCGCAGCACAGCGGCGCGACGCCCGAGCGCCACGATCGCGCGTTCCGTTTCCCGCGCCCCGTCGGCGTTGACACGATACGTAAGAGCCACGTCGGCGCCCGCGCCGGCCGCTGCGAGCGCGATGGCCCGCCCGATGCCGCTCGACCCGCCGGTGACCAGCACACGACGATCGGCCAATGGCCCTGCGCTGGCCTCGGAGAATCTGGTCATCTGGTCATCTCGTCATCTGGTCGTCGTTGGTTCGTTTTGTAAGCGGAACAGAAATGACCAAATGACCAGATGATCCGATGACCAGATGATACAGTAGCGCCCGATGCGGCTGCTGGTCAGCGTGGCAAACGCGGCGGATGCGGCGGCGGCGCTCGCCGGCGGCGCCGACCTGATCGACGCGAAAGACCCGACGGTCGGTGCGCTGACGGCGGTGGCGCCGGACACCTTTGGCGCGATCGTCGATGCTGTCGCCGGCGCGCGGCCCGTGACAGCGGCGCTCGGCAACGCCGCGGACGAGGACGTCGTCGAGCGTGCCGCCCGCGCGTTCGGAGAAGCGGGCGCGCGGTTCGTGAAGATCGGGTTTGCGGGTATCGCAAGCGGCGAACGCGTGGGCGTTTTGGCAAAGGCCGCGGTACGCGGTGCGCGGATTGGCAGCGCAGGTCAGTGCGGCGTCGTCGCGGTCGCGTTTGCCGACGCGGATCGCGCCGTCGGGCTCGCGCCGTTTGCGCTGGTGGCCGAGGCGGCCCGAGCCGGCGCGGAAGGCCTGCTGCTCGACACGGCCGACAAGAGCGGGCCCGGGCTGCGGGGGCTGATGGAACCGGCGGCGCTCGCCGCGTTCGTGAGCAGCGTGCGCGAGGCCGGGTTGTTCGTCGCGCTGGCCGGACAACTGACTGCCGGTGATCTGCCGTTCGTTCGCGACGCGGGCGCGGACATCGCCGGCGTTCGCGGGGCCGCGTGCGATGGCGGCCGCGGCGGACAGGTCTCGGCTGAACGTGTCCGCCAGCTTCAACAGAGTTTCAGGCGCTAGTGAGGACATCATGAAGAACGGCTGGCTTGGCGTTTTGATCGTGTGCCTGCTGTGCGGGGTGACGGCCACCGCCGGCGCGCAGCCGCGCGCGACGTATCAGCAGACGCAGTATCAGGGGCAGGAGATCGGCAAGTTGACGGGCGACGTGTACTACGCGCGCATGGACGACTACGTGTCCGTGTTCATGGTGACGCCCGAGGGCATCGTCCTCGTCGAACCCATCGGGACGGAGATGGCGACGTGGCTGAAAGGCGAACTGAATCGTCGGTTCAACCTGCCCGTGCGGTTCGTCATCTACAGCCACTCACACTGGGATCACGCGTCCGGAGGCGCCGTCTACGCAGACACCGCTCGTTTCATCGGCCATGAGAACCTGATCAAGAACATCGCGATGCCGCCCGCGGATACCCCTCTCCCGCAGCAGGTGCGCGCGCAGGACGCGAACGGCAACGGCCGTATCGAAGCCGGCGAAGCGCAGGGCAACATCAAGGCGCAGTTCGACCTGTACGATGCCAACAGGGACGGCGCCCTCAGCGGCGCCGAGGTCGTCCGCGGCCCCATCGCGAACGTCCGGGCGCCGGACCTGACATACACCGATCGGTTGACGCTCACCTTCGGCGCGAAACGCGTCGAGATCATCTGGAAACCGACCGCGCACGCCGACGACAACACCATCGTGCGCTTTGTCGACGGCACGAACGTGCTGTTCGCGTCGGACTGGATCACCGTGCACCGGCTGCCGTTCGGCCCGATTGGCGACGCCGAGACGGCCGCCGTGAAGACGATCGAGGGCATGGACTTCGAGCACTTCGTCTGCAGCCACGGAATGCTCGGCAGGAAAGCGGACGTGACGGCCAGCATCAGGTACCGCGAGGCGCTGCGGGACGCCGTCGCCGCGGCGATCGCCGCCGGGCAGACCCTCGAGCAGGCGCAGGCGGCGGTGACGATGGACGCCTACAAGGACTGGGAGTTCTACGCGCAGCAGCGGCCGCAGAACGTCGCCGGCATGTATCGCGCGCTCAGCGCCAGGCGATAGCCCGCGCTGCGGCGTTGACATGTTCATCTTTATAATGTAAAGTACTTTCCGTGTCGTGGATCCGGAGGCGCCTGCCGTGAGCGTGTGCCTGACGAAACGGCCAAGCGCGTATCTGCCGATCGCCATGTCGCTCGGCGCGCTGGCCCTGGTGATCGGCTACGTGGCCATCTACGGCTCCCGGACCAGCGGGCCGCAACAAGACGAAGGCGCCGCCGCGCACCTCTTCCAGTTGCTCATGGTCCTGCAGGCGCCCATCATCCTGTTTTTCGCGCTCAAGTGGTTGCCGCGCGAGCCCAGGCCGGCGCTGACCGTGCTCGCGCTCCAGTGTGGCGCCTGGTGCGTGGCATTGGGTACGCTGTTCCTCTTCGAGAAGGTTCTCGGGGCTCTCTAGGCCTGCGGATCGTCGGCGCCGAGCACCTCCGCCGTCACGCCGGCGGGGAGCGCGCGGGAAAAGTACGCGTCAACCAGATCGTCTAGAGCGGCGCCACGCGGCTTGACCAGCACGAGGCGCGTCGCGCCGAGGGCGCCGGCCACCCACGCCGCAATGCTGTCGCTCGTGACGTCCCACGAGTGGGGAAGCGGATCGGCCTCGCGCAACCATTGATAGGGGGCCAGCACCGGAATCGAGCCGGCCGCGATTGCCTCGATCGCCTCGGGCACAGCCGCCACGACCATTCCCCGCTGCAGCCGGGCGGCGATGAGATGCGCGTGCTGATCCATCGCGAGTACCGCCATCCAGTGCGCCGCCGAATCGCCCGGATGGAATCGCCGGTCCGTGTCGCGGACCGCATCCGCAAACAACCCGCCGCCGGGCACGACGAGGAGGCCGCGCTCGCGCGCCAGGCGTTCGATCGTTCTCAGCGCGGACTCGAACTGCTGCGGGTGGGCCAGCACGCTGCCGCCCAGTTTCAATACGGTGTCGATAGAGCCCGCCGTCCGGGTGAAGCCGGACGCTACGGCATCCATGACTTTCCGTCCACCTCCGTTCAACTCGCGCTCGAGCAGCAACGCGACCGATGCCGCGGGCGCGCAACGCGCGGCTGCGTCACCGATTGTCTCGGCCAGCGGCACGACGGTCAGCCCCGCGGCGCGCGCGGCCTCGACCGCAATGAACGCGCCGATGCCCGTCACGACGGCCGTCCGAATCGATGGATGGCGTCCGGCTACGCGGCGGATCGCGGCGGCGACCTGTTCGCATTGTGCCCGGGCCAGCGCGGCAGCGATGGCCGAGATGCCGTCTTCGTCCAGCATCTCGCGGTCCGCGCAGACGACACGCGCAAGGCGCTCGCCGGCGAACTCGCGAGTCGCCGGCCGGCCATCAGGTGTCGCGGACGTGTAGTCGTCGGGCGACAGGCTTCCGCGCCAGACGTGCACGTCGCCTGCGAGAGCGAAGCCCTCGGCCGACGTACCGGCGAACGCCCCGTCGAACGGCACGTGGCTGGCGATTGCCTCGGCGGGCGTGCGCACCGCCCCCGTGTACACCAGTTCGCCGGATGCCAGACGATCGGGATCGGTACGGCCGACTGTGGCCACCCGTCCCGAGATGATAGGGATGATGTCGGTGGTTGTCGTGCCGATGTCGATCAGCAGCGCGTCGGCGTGATGAGCAGCGACGGCCCACGCCGTCGCGGCCCAGTTCGCGGCGGCCACGGACAGCGGATCGCTGCACGCGTCGCCGACGCTCACGAACCGGGCGTCGACGGTGAACACGTGCACGGCGGCCGTCGGAAACGCCGTCGTGACGGCGTCGAGCACGAAGGCGACGCCTTCCTTCTTGGTCCGGAACATCTGCGACAGTTCGGCGGTCATCGTGACGGCGTGCGCCGCGGCGTCTGCATCGGTGTGGACGTCCGCAGCCAGTTCGCGCAGAAGCGGGACGAGTGCATCAGGGGCGCGCTGCAGCTCGTACGGGCGGCCGCGGACCGCAAGCACACGGCCGCGCTCGACGCAGGCGACCTTGGTGTTCACGCCGCCGATATCCCAGCCGATCACGGTAGGATCACCTTACAGGAAACGCGCGCGTTGAGAAAACCGTCGTGCGGGTGATAGGCGTCGTGGACCTCGCCTGCGGGCGCGCCGTTCACGCGTCAGGAGGCGACAGGCAGCGCTTTGCTCCCGTTGAACGCGTCGGCGCATCGGCCATCGAGCCGGGCGACGCGCTGGCCCTGGCGCGCGCGTACACCGGAACGCTCGGCGTGGGCGAACTGTACGTCGCCGATCTGGACGCGATCGCCGGCGGCTGCGTTCAGGACGCGCGCATCGCGGCGCTGACCACGCTGGACACGCCGACGTGGGTGGACGCGGGCGTCGCCTCGGCCGACCGGGCGCGACGTTTGATCGAACTTGGCGCGGCCCACGTGATTGTCGGCCTCGAAACCCTGCCGTCGTTCGGCGCCCTCGCGGCAATCTGCGCGGCCATCGGAGGCAGCCGTGTGGCGTTCAGCCTCGACCTGCGCGACGGCCGCCCGCTGACAGCCGATACGTTCAGCGGCCCGCGCGAGGCGCCCGCCGTGCTGGCCGCGAAGGCGGCGGACGCCGGAGTGGGCTCGGTGATCGTCATCGATCTGGCGCGCGTCGGCGGGGAAGCGGGCCTGGACCTGCGCCTGATCGACGATGTCCGCGCGGCCGTGCCGCAGCTGACGCTCGCGGCCGGCGGCGGCGTTCGTGGGGAGCAGGATCTGATGCCGCTTGCCGAGGCCGGCTGCGACGCAGCGCTGGTGGCGACGGCGCTGCACGACGGCCGGGTCGGCGCCGCTGAGATCAGCCGTACTGCGGGCCGTCAGGCCGGCCGGGCCCAGCGGCCCTGAAGGTCCGGACTACTTCGAGGGCCGCCCGTCGAGTTGAACCCGATAGATGGCGGACTGGCCGAAGTTCTCCTCGATTTCCATCTCGATCGCGGTCAGCCCGCGGGCGCCGCGCTTCGCCAGTTCCGCCCGGAGCTGCGTCGCGAGCAGCTGGGCGAGCATCTCCACCGTGGTGTTGGCGATCGGCAGCAGCGCGCAGTCGGTCTTCGGGAAGACGTACCGCGGCTTGCCTTCGTAGGCGACGGTGACGGCGTCGCCCTCGTAGCCAATCTGAATCTTGGGGTTCTGCAGCGGCAGGAGCACCTTGTGGTCGATCGCATCACACAGGTCGCGCATGATGTGCTTGAGCGCGACGAAGTCGAACACGAACCAGCTTTCCGGGTCGAGCGCGCCGTCCAGCACGACACGGGCGCGGTAGTTGTGCCCGTGCAGCCCCTCGCACCGGTGGCCGGCGAACGTGATGAAGTGCGCCGACGCGAAGACGAGATAATCTTTGGTGACCGCTACGCGGAACGTCTCTGGGTCCATGGGGAACGACAATCCTATCGCCTCGCGGAACAACCGACAACTGGCTGGGGGACTGACATGAACACGCGTGTTTTGCTGACGGTGGTCGCCCTTGGAATAATGTTCGCCGCACCACGGGCCCACGCGCAGGTATCGCCGCTGCGCGCCGAGCTGCTGAAGGACTGGAACGAGCAGAAGGCGATCATGCTGAAGATCGCCGACGCCATGCCGGCGGAGAAGTACTCGTACAAGACCACACCGGCCCAGCGCGACTATGGCCAGCAGATCCTGCACGTCGCCAACGGCAGCATGATGTACCTGCGGCTGATGGGCGCCAGGGCGCAGCCGCCTGCGATCAAGGGCGACGCGACGGGGAAAGCCGAAATCATGAAGGCCCTGGCGGACGCCTACGACTTCGGCGCGGCGGTCATCAACGAGCAGACGGATCAGTCGCTGCTGCAGATTGTCGACACGAACCAGTACCTGGGACCCTCGTCTCGCGCGCGCGTCATCTACTTCCTGCTAGGCCACACCTGGGACATCTACGGCCAGATGGCCGTCTATCTTCGGATGAACGGCATCACGCCGCCGCGGAGCCAGAGACCGTAGCGGCCGAGACCTTGAAGTCTGGCGTGGTGCAGGCCTTCAGGCCTGCGCACACCTGACAACGAGGTGCATTCTCACAGGCAGGCCTGAAGGCCTGCACTACCTCTGACTGAGCAGGACGACGTAAATCGACGCGGCGGTCAGGTCAGCGGTCGTGCCAGGGTTCCCGTGGTGGCGTTCGTCGCGCAGAGCCCGGTCCATCTCGTCGACGGCTCTCTGCCCCGCGGCAGACCGCACGCCCCCTTCGGCCAGAGTCGCTGCGGCGAGCTGTGTTGCGTGCGCGGCGAGCGCGGCACCGCCGCGCCGTGCGATGTGGGTGTCGCGTCGCGCCGCCAGCAGCGTCAGGAAGGTTTCGACGACGGCATCGTTCCACTCGAGGCCATCTGCCCGCGCGCGCTCGAGCGCGGGCGCACCGATCTCGAATGTCGTCTCGAACGAGTCCGCGTACTCTCGCGCGATGCCGTCACGATCGGCCGCGAGCCGCATCGCATCGAGGAGCGTCACGGTCGGATCGTTCTGGACGTCTTGCTCCGTCGCCCGCCCGAGTCCGCCCGGCGCGGCCAGGCGAATCGCCGCGTACACGTCGCGCGCATCGTCGATGTTCGTGTCCGCGAGGACTCCGCGCAATGCCGCGCGCAGAGCCCCGCCGCCGGCCTCCTGCCACGCAGAGTGCCGCGCGCGCGAGCGGCGCGACGAGCAGGACGATGCCGAGGTTGGTGTTGGACCGCGTCCAGCGCGCCGTCGCTTCGACCGCGCGCAGGATTGTCGCGCCCAGCCGCCGGGTGCCGGCGCCCGCAAGCGGGTCTCCGATCGCCACGGCGCTGGCCAGAAAGTCCTCGTAGCGCGCATCGCCGAACGGCCGGCCCGGGCAGACGTTGCCCGGTTTCGGCGCGCTGGCTTCGAGCAGGCACGCCAGCTGCGCGGCCGCCGCGACGTCAGCGGCGGACGGCATGCCGAGGGCCTGTGGGTTCGATCACCTTGCGTTCGAGGTGGGCCACGATCGCCCCCGCGACGTCGAGCCCCGTGGCGCGTTGCAGCCCCTCCCACCCGGGGATGGCGTTGACTTCGAGGACGAACACCGAGCCGTCGCGCGACGGCAGCAGGTCCACGCCGGCGTAGTCGCCGCCGACGGCCTCGGCGGCGCGGAGCGCGAGCCGTTCCCACTCGGCCGGCAGCGCGAACGACGTCGCCGATCCTCCCCGCGCCACGTTCGTGCGCCAGTCGCCGTCGGGCGCCTCTCGTTCGATCGCGCCGACCACCCGTCCGCCGACAACGAAGGCGCGCACGTCGCGGCCGCCGTGATCGACGGCGCGCTGCAGGTAGAAGACCGCGCGAATGCCCTCGAGCGATCGGAGCACGCGAAAGGCCGTGTCCGGATCGCTGAAGCGGACGAGCCCGTGGCCCATCGACCCGAAGATGGGCTTGAGGATGACGTCTCCGCCCGCAAGCATGACGCGCACGGCCTCCATCGCGTCGGCCAGGCGCTCGCAGACGACCGTCTCCGGCGTCGGCAGGCCCGCATCCTGGAGGAGGGCCGTCGTGTAGAACTTGTCGACGGCGCGTTCGATCGCGCGCGGCGAGTTCATGACGGGGACGCCGCGGTCCTCGATCCAGTGCAGCGCGTCGACCCGGTAAATGATCTGCTCGAGCGATCCGCTCGGGATGATGCGCGCCAGCACGGCGTCGGCGTTCAGCACCGCCGCAGTTTCGCTCGTGAGCGCCGCCGCGCCACGCGCGCCGCCCACGTGCGCGCGTAGCCCCTCGTACGGAAGGACGCGTGCCCCGTGACCGCGAGCGGACAACGCGCGGCACAACTCGTCGGTGTGCCAGCCGGTGCGTGCGCTGAGAATGACGATCTTCATGGAAACAGCGACGCGCGAAGCACTTCCGGGTTCAGCCGGCCACCATGGAACGTGCGGCCGCTGGTGGCGCTGGTGAGCCACACTTCGGCGGGGCTGAAGAGCATCGGATCGATCTTGTAGAAATCGCCATCGTAGCGTTTGAACACGTCGTAGAACGGCGTGCCGTAATCGCTCGACCCGGTCGCCGGCAGCTGCTCGGCGAGCCGTGCCAGCTCGTCATCGTCCGCACGCACGGTATAGCGGGCCTGGCCGCCGTACAGGATGCAGTCGTTCGTGCGTCCGATGGCCCGCGTGTCGCTCCGCGCCGTCGTCGGGAGCGGGGCCGTGCCCATGGCGCTCACCACGCGGCGCACGTCGAAGCCGACCTTCTCCATCTTGTGCAAGCCGGTCTCGAGGACGCGCGCGACGATCTGCACGCCGCCGGCGATGCTCGCGGTCGGGGCCACGGCAAACGTCAGGGCGCCGGGGGAGACGCCGGCCTTGTCGGCGACCCACTCGGCCACATCGGCGGTCGGCAGCGTGCGGGATTCGAGGACGAGTACGCCGCGCGTCGCGCTCTCCTCGTAGCCGAGTTTCGTGAACAGCTCGTGTTCCACGCGGGCCTTCGCTCGCAGCGGGCCGGACCCCATTGCGAAGTAGCCGTCAGGAGTTGATGGCCCACCCGGCGTACTGCGACGCCATGCACGATTCGCTGGGGTGATCTGTCCAGACCAGCACTCCGGGCCACATCTCGCCGCCGATCGTCAGGGTCGTGTACTCCACGTGGCCGAGGCCGCCCATGCACAGCGCCGTCAGCGCGCGGCCTGCAGCGAACCCGCCGCCGACATTCACGCCGGCGTCGATCACGCGCGCGCCGCCGGGAAGCGTGTGCACGGCGATGTTGAACTCGGCGGCCCGATCGATGTGCGAGCTGGCGAGCGCCCACGCGCGCTCGTTCATGTCGAGGCTCATCGTCCAGCCCATTCAAGGATTTCGCCGCGGCCGCGATCGCCGGCATCGCCGCAGTGGCGTTTGTAGATCCCGCCGGCGACAAGGTCGTCGATCGGGAGGCCGTACCGCCGGCGCAGATACGTCATCGTCAGCCGCACGTGCGGCGGCTGGTACGTGCAGGCATGCCAGTACGTGACCGGGACGTCGATCCCGCCGACGGCGATGATCGTCCCGCGCTTGCTCGACCGGCCGGGGTCGGCGCCTGTGCGTCCGATCACCACGAGGGTGCCGGCGATCATCGCGCGCGCGGCGAAGCTCCCGGCGTCGCCGACGATGACGACCAGCCCGCGGCGCGTCCGTGCGGCGGCTTCGCTGCCGGCCGATCCGCTGACCACGATCTCTCCACCGGTCATTCCGCGGGAGGCGCCCGGCGTGGCCGCGCCCAGCCGGTCCCCTGCGCTGCCGGAGACGCGAAGCACCCCGCCGCCCATCGCCGCGCCGGCGTCGTGCCGCACATTGCCGCGCACGTCCACCACGCCGCCGGTCATGCCGGCGCCGACGCGGTCGCCCGCGTCGCCGTCGATGATCAGTTCGCCTCCGGCCATCCCGGCGCCGAGGCCGTTCACGTTCGCGACGGAACCCAGGACGCACACGCGGGCAGACCGCTCGCCGCGGACCTTGAAAAAATCGCCGAGCGCCCCCTGGCGAGTACCAGCCCACGCGGGGAGGCCGGCGATCTCGCGTTCCCCGAGCGCCGCGAGCCGATCCGCGGTGAGGCCTTCCGTTTCGACCACGCCATCGACCGGCGCGCGCAGCTCGAGCGCCACGACCGCGCTCATGCGGCGCCGTCCCCGGCCATGATCTGGCGCAGGTGGAAATGGTGAGGACCCAGATTGCCTCCGTAATTGCCGGCGGTGATCGCGCGCACCCCGGGGATGCACGCCGCGTCGATCCCGATCCGCATGGCCTGGCCGATCGCGTCGGCACCAAGGCCGTCGAGCACGATCTCCAGAACCGAGTTCACGCCTTCCGGCAATGCCGACGCCGTCGTCAGCCGCAGCGTCGGGCAGTAGGCGTCGTTGGTGGACGCGACGAGGGACGTGTAACCGCGCGAGCCGATCTTGCTGCCGCTGCGTACGATGCCCCCGGGAAACGGCATGATGACACCCGGGATGCCGTCGATCGCGGCCACGGCGGCTTCGGCGGCGCCGAGGGCGCTATCGGCGTCCTGCGCGAGGATCAGGAAGTTGCCGCCGCCGATGCCCTGCTTCTCGATGCCGAAGCTCTCCTGCAGCAGGCATTCGCCTTCCATCACCGGCACGCGCCAGTAGCGCTGGCCGCCGAGGACCTTGCTGATTTGAAACTTGTCGCCGAACACCCGCAGCGCGCGGCCGGCCGTGGCGCGGACGGGCGAATCGGGGAGCCCGTCGAAGCAACTGGCCGTCGGGCAGGTGAGCACCGTCTGGCCGATGCGCTCGATGAGCCGCTTGCCGAGGCCGTCCGTGTCTGTCGAGAAGATCAGGATGCTGGCGCCGTGGCGGGCATCGGGCGTCTCTTCGGGCGGCAGCATCCGTTCGATCGCCGCTTCGCACTTGCACGCGATGACCGACGTGGCGAACCCCGTGAACTTGAGGGCGGCTTCACGCGCCCATTTTTCGTTCTTCGCCGTGATGACGACACGGGCCGCCCGCATGGTGAACGCTTCGGCAAAAGTGTCTTCGATGAGGACGTCGCGAATCTTCACGTTCGTGCAGCTGATGATATCAGCCAAGCCGCGACGGCGCGTCGCGCAGGGGGCCGACCGGGTAGTTGTCGAACGACACGGTACCGAACTTGTCGAAGAAGGTTCGCAGGTCGCGCTGGATGGCCGTGTCGTAATCGGGCCGCACGTGGAGCCGGCGGCCGGCCGGCGCTCGACGCAGCTGTCCTTCTTCGACGACGAGGACGCCGCCCTTGACGACGAAGCGCGGCGTGCTGAACATCCGCGACCAGTCGCCGCTTTTATCCGGCACGTAGACAGTGACGTCCGCGTCGGCGCCGATGCCGAGATGACCCTTGCCCGTCAACCCGAGCAGGCGCGCCGGTCCGGCGCGCGTGACGATGGCGATCTCGTTGAGGGTGTACTCGCGGGAGATGCCGTCGGCCATCGCGCTGCCGGCCAGCAGCTGCTGGTTCACCATCTTGAGCCGATCGTCCCGATAGGTGCGGTCCATCAGCAGGCGGATGAGTTCCGGGTAGGCCATGAACGATCCGCCGTTGGGATGATCCGTGGACAGCACCATGCGCCACGGATCGGCGGACAGCAGAAACAGCTCGAGGCCGACGACCCATTGGAGCGCCGAAACCGCGGCCTTCTCCCTATAGTTGAACGGCACGATGCCGCAGCCGGTCTCGAGCTCGATGTCGACGTTCACCCACCGGCGGCCCGTGCTCTTGTGCAGCAGGTACTCGACGGGGCCGTCCGCGGTAAGCGTGGTCGCAGGGCCGAACATCACCTGGCCGACGTCGCCGCTGACCTCCGGGTGCGCGTTCACGTACTCGACGAGATCGCGGGCGCCTGATTGCCGGGCGCCGTTTGAGCCGACGCCGTACGCGTGGAACTGCAAGTGGGTGAAGTGCGCCCGGCGCCCTTCGACGGCGCGCATGCTCGCGAGCGTGGTTTCGACGTTGCCGGCGACGCCGAGGTTGTTGCAGTGAATGTGGGCGGCGTGGGGCAGGCGGAGGCCGTTGCCCGCGTCTACGAGTGTTTCGATGATGGCGCGCGGCGTCACGCGGCTGGATCCGAGCGGCGCATCCAGCCCCGCGAACGGCCCGCGGTCGCCCTGCTTCCAGGCTTCGATGCCGCCGGGGTTGACGATCTTGATGGCGTACCCGCCGGCGGCGCCGAGAAGCCACGCCGCGTACTCGCGGGCCTGCTCGCGCTCGCCGCTCGCGATCAGGCGGAGCAGGTACTCGTCGTTACCCATCAGGACGAAGAATCCGCCGTCCACAATCGGCGTGTCGTCGAACTCCGCGTGCGACAGCCGTGCGAAGAGCGGGGCGACAGCGGCGTCGAAGACCGTCGTATAGCCGAGACCGGCGTAGCGGTATCCGGTCGTAAAGGTGCTGGGCACGGTCCCGCCCGTTCCTGAACGGGAGAACGTGTCCAGCAGGTCCGGCGCCGGTGCGGGATCGCGATCGTGCTCGTCCGGTGTGAGCCGCCGCGCCAGGTTGACGCTGCCGCTCGCGACGTGCGAATGGATGTCCACACCGCCAGGCATGACGGCCATGCCCCGCGCGTCGATCGTCGGCGCGGTGCGCGGCACGTCGGCCGCGATGCGGCCGTCGTCAATGCAGACGTCACGCACCTCGCCGTCGATTCCGTTCGCGGGGTCGTACACCGTCCCGCCGGCGATCCTGATTTGGCTCATCGGCCTGCCACACGTTCCCTGAGGCCGCGGACGACATCCACCGCGCCTCGAGGTCCCGGGAGCGACGGCCGCAGCGGCAGCGGGACGTCGTCCATGCGGATGGCCGATCCCCCTTCGTGAATGCCCGCGACGCCCGTGTCGATGAGCGCCTCGCATCCTGCGAGCGCGCTCGTGCTCGCGCGGGGTCCGATCACGGCGCATGGCAGCCGGGAGATCGACGAGACGATGTCCGCTGGAATCAGGGCGACCGATCCGAGAACAAGGGCGCCATCGACCTCGCGACGCGAAAGGCGGGCCGCGGCGCCGTCGTGCGGCCGGTACAGAGGATAGCCGCGAGCGAAATCGACGCCAGCCGGGTAGCCGGTCTGCCACGTCGTGACGGTGTCGGCGCCGGTACGATTGCCACCGCCGCGCAGGAGACTCAGCGCGCAGCGCGTGGGTCCGTTCAGCGCCTGCGTCAACGCGATCAGCGCCGCTGCGCGCCCAATATCACCGCCGGCGGCCTCTCTCGCCGTCCGCGACGAAAATCACGTAACACCCCGCGAGCAGGGCGGGCGCGAGCCCTTGCGCGCGAAACCACGGACCGTCCGACGGTGCGGGCGCTCGTGCCGGACCGGAAACGATCGCACCGAGCGCCGTGAGCGTGGCCACTTCCTCGGTCGCGGTCAACGAGACCCGCACGTCTGCCTCAGCCGGTCCTCTCGCATTGTCGATGTCGACGGCGATCACCGTGCGCGACCGCCGCCCGGCGGGCGTACCCAATCCGGACAGCGTCGAGCCCGTAACGGGACCCGTAGCGCGGGTACCGGAGCGACGGATCCACTCCCCAGAACACGACGACGTCGGCGAAATTCTTCACCTGGCCGAGCGTCGCCCCGGCGCGGCCGCGCTCCTGCGCCGCGAGCAGCGAGGGCATCGCGCCGCTCGTCGTCGTCACGCTGTCGAGAACCGCGCAGAGGACGTCGGCGATCGCGACGCCTTCGCGCTGCGTCTCGCAGGAGATGTCGGGACCCAGGTACACGAGCGGCCGTTGCGCTCGCATGAGCAGCCTGGATGCCGCATCGAGGGCCGCATCCACGTCCGCGTCGCGGCCGGCGATCTGCGCCAGACCGGGCACGCGGCCATCGCCGAACCACGCCGTCCCCAGCGTGCATGCGTTCCGCGCTTCGATGATCCGATCGCCCGCGCGTCACCACCGTGATGTCGTCGCACGCGCACCCGCAGCCGAGGCACGTCGCCGAGTCGGTGAGACGCTCGCCGGCTGGTTCGCGTGGGGGAGTCATGCGTCGAGCCAGGCGTCCACGGCGCCGAGCATTCCGAAATCCGCCGAGACGTGCTGTCCGGGTTCGACGGCCAGCGGGACGAGGCACGTGCCGGTCGTCACGACCTGGCCGGCCGCCAGCGTCACGTTCAGGCTCGAGAGCTCGTTGACCAGCCAGCCAGTGCTTCGCGCGGATCGCCGAGGACGTTGGCGCCCATGCCCTCGCGCGCGGGGCCGTCGTTGACGCGGCCGGTGACGCGGTGAGCGGCGAGGTCGATCGATCTGCCAGCCGGCGGGCGCAGGCGGACCGAGGACGAAGTAGTCCGCGCAGGCGTTGTCGGCGATGAGCTGCGCGGCGCCGACCACGGTGAAGTCCTCGAAGCGCGAATCGGGCACCTCGATGGCCGGATGGAGCGCCGCCACGGCGGCGAGCACTTCGTCGGCGCCGTACGGCCGGCTGCGGGGCGGAAGGTCCGCGCCCATGCGGAACGCGAACTCCGCTTCGGCCACGCGCATGTGGTTGCCGGCGAACGGAACGCGTCCACCGTTGTCGCGCACGCGTTCGCGGAGAAGCCGGCCCGCCATCGGGCCGTCCACGGCGATGTGCGCCTGTCCGGCCTTGCTGGTGGCCGCGATCTTCCAACCGAAGAGCGGAAACGCGGTGTGCCGATCGAGAAGCGCCTGGACGGCGTAGCCGGCCTCGCGTGTCCCGGGGCGCATGGCCTCGGGCAGCTGCGCCATCCGCCGGCGCTGCTGCCAGTGCTGCCACAGCAAATCCGCGCGGACCCGAGGTTGCGCGTTCGCGGCCGTCACGCGACCTCCCGATCCCAGGCGGCGATCGCCGCGTAGACGTGCCGGGCGCGCTCGACGAGGGCGCATGGCACTCCGCAACCGTCCGGCCGCCGGCAAACACCGTGCACACCGGTCGACCGGCGGCGATGTGTTCGCCGGCCTGGGGGACATCTCTCAGGGCGGGCAGGTCGAGCAGGTCGGGCGGGCCGGGCCGGTGGGGCAGGCCGGGCACGGCCGGCAGCCATGCGCTCGTGTCGCCGATCACGACGTCGCGGTCGCGCGAAGACGACGGCCTTGCCGAACACGGCCGTCGCGCTGCGCTGTGCTGCGCGCGAGGTCGAAATCAGGCAACTCTCCGTGGGCGCACGCGGCGGCATGCGCGCCGAAGACAGAGACGCCGTACGCAAGCTCCACCAGCTCCATCGACGCAGACCAGCGCGGGTTCACTTCGATCGCGTACGCGGCGGCCGCCGCGGCTGATGAAGTCGATGCCGTTCACGCCGGCGAGGTCGAACTCTCGCGGCAACGGCGGCAGCGAGCGCCGCCGCCTCGCCGTCCGTGTCGTCGCCCGCAGGAGGATGCTGCCGCAGTACTGATAACCCGTTGCGCCGAACGCGGGATCGCCGACGAGTTGCCGCGAGATCCCCAGCGGCACGCTGCGGCCTCCGGTCGCCGCGAACACCACCGAGCCGGGCGTCCCCTCGACGAACTCCTGCAGATAGCAGCCCCGCGGGAGCCTGGTGCCGGGACTCCAGTGCCGCACGCGGCGGCCGCCGCCGGAAGACAGGGGTTTGACGAGCCAGGCTGGTTCATGGTTCAAGGTTCCGGGTTCCGGGTTCAGGGTTCCGGGTTCGAGGGCGCAGTGCACTGCAGGAACCGCGAAGCCGCGTTCACGCAGCGCTCTCGCGAGGAGTAAGCGGATCGCGAACGCGACGGAGCACAGACGGGCGGATTACCCCAGAGCGCGCGGCCCCGGGCGAGTGTCGCGACGGCGTGCGGGTGGTTCTCGAAGCTCGACAGGTACGCGACCGCGTCGCACTCGATGTCGCGCGCGGCGCGGGCGGCGGCGCGCGCCGAGAACTTTCGTTCGAGCGTGCGTGCGGCGACCAGCGGATGCTGATCGAGATCGCCGAAGGCGTCGATGGCCGTGACGCGAAAACCGGCGCGGGCCGCGGATTCGGCCGCCGCCCGCGTCGACACTCCGGCCACCAGCACGTGGGGTTTCACGCCGGGCGAGGCGGCCGGATCGCGCAGTTCAGGCAAGTCCGAGCCTCGCTCGCGCGGCGGCCGGCGTGATGACGTACAGATGATCGAGCACCGTGCCCGACGCCTCGCGTATGCCGAGCGCGTCCACGAGGGCCGTCGACGTCCCGCCGGCAAGACCGTCGGCCAGAAGCGCCGCCCCCTGCGCCGCCTGCAGCGCGGTGGCGGCGAACCCGGCGAGCAGCTGCACCGGCGGCGCCGCCACGGCCGACAGCCGCCGCGTCAGCTCGTCGCGAACGCTCGCGATGCGCGCGAACCGGCCGGACACGATCACTTCGCGCGCGCGCGGCGCGGACACCGCGAGCGACACGACGGCCTTCACGGCGCTCTCGAGGTAGGCCTCCCACGCCAGGCGGCCCGCGATCCGTGCGAGGCGCCGCCAATTCTTCGGCCGATGCATCCGGTGTTCCAGCAATCGACGCGGCTCCGCCCGAGAACAGCAGTCGTTTGGTCACGGTTCCGGCAAGAAACGCGACCTCGCCGTCGAGTGCGCCGGCCGCGCGCGCCGCCGATCGGGCCCGGACGAGCCGCCCGCGCCATCGACGATGGCGCCGTGCTCGACTGCAAGGGCTGCCGTGAACGCGCCGCCGAGCTCGAGCAGGATGAAAGACGCGTCGCGCTCCGCGCAGCCGTGCCGATCGCGCGTGCTCGCGCAGGGCGAGCGCCGCCACGCACACCTTGTCCGCCGTGCCCATGTCCACGCGGTTGACCTTGCGGTGCGCGGGCACGGTCGGGAGGTGCACGACGCCGGGCGTCAGCACGATCGGAATCGGCAGGCGCGCGAGCTCGCGCATCAGCGACGCGCAGGCCGCCGATGCCGCCGGGTTCGCCCGTCTGCCGCGAGGTACGCGAGCCGCAGATCGTTGTCGGTGAGCCGGCGCGCGTCGATGATGGGGAGACCGTATCCCGAGGGGCCGGCGACCAGATCGAGCGGCGCCGACCGGTGCGCATCCTCGAGCAGGCCTGCGAGCACCGACGGGTGGGCAAGCGCCTCCGCGGTCGGCATCGAACGATCGAGGAAGACGCGCGCCGGCATCGAGCCCGCAGACGTCCACGCTGACCGTGCCAGGGTCGATCCCGATCACTCGCGGCATGCCCGCCAGTCTACTCCGCCGCGCTCAGGATTCCGGCGGCGCCAGCGCGCGCGCGACCTCGACGATCGTCTCCGCGTCGAGGACGAGATCGTTCTGCTCGAACAGCCGGGCGATGCACGCCTTGTGGATCTTCATCTTGAGGCTGCCGACGCCGAGCGCGCCGAACACGGTCGACGCCGTCACGCTCGACGCCGTCTGTCGGTCGCCTCGATGCCTTCGATGCCGGACGGAGGCACGGCGTTGACGTCCGCGGCGGCGCGCAGACCCTTGCGGCCCGCCCACGCGTCGCGCGGCACGAGGCGCACGCCGGCCGGACCCGCGTTGAGGAGCAGTTCGGCGCCTTCGAGCACGGCGCCGGCCTGCGACGCGTCGGACAGCGTGGCCGCTCGCACGGCACCGCCGAACCGCTGCCGAAGGCCGTCGAGCGTCTTCGGGTCCGCCGCGCGCCGCGACGTGATGACGCACGTCGGCGCCCGCCCGTGCGAGCAGTCCCGCGGCGCGCAATCCGACGGGCCCTGTTCCCGCGGTGACGACCGCCTTGCGGCCGGTGAGGTCGCCGCCGCCGGCGCTCGGACGCCTGCTGCAGCTTCGCGACGGCGGCCACCGCCGTCGTGTTCGATCCGTTCGAGTCGAGCATCACCGACACGCGCATCGGACCGAAGAACGACTTCAGCACCGCGGCCAGCAGCCGTTCGCCGGCTGCCATGTCGGTGCCGCCGATGAAGATGGCGGTGTTGCGGAGATCTTTCGGCCCGCGCGTGAAGATCGCGCCGTGCACGAGATCGCGGACCACATCCTCGGTGATGCCGCCGTAGCTCATGACCTCGTCCGCGCCGCCGTCGTACGCGACGACGCGATCGAAGACGCTGGGGTGGGGAGAGGTGTCGAGTTGCAGGAGCAGTTTGCGCACGGCGGGAGATGGATGAGGGCGGGCGCGACAGCACCCGCCCTCGAATTATCGCTGGACCCGTTGGACCTCTGCGACCTCGCGGACCTGTTGGACCCTACTTCGGGCTGAACGGATGCTTCGCCGTCTTCGAGCCGGCGATCACGTCGGCCACGCTCGGCTTGCTGTCCCAGCGCGCGCGCGATCGACTCCTTGGTCGCCTGGTAGTTGTAGTCGTAGATCTTCTTGTCGTCGGCTGCTTCCCAGTGGATGAACACGCCGACCATGATGCACAGGTCGTCGGCCTTGTCCTTCGGAATCACGCCGCTCTCGACCGAGTCCACGACGGCGCGCGCGACCGCGGCCTGTGCCGGTCCGAACATCTGGACCGCCTGTTTCGCGCCCTTGATCGTGACCTTGTTGAAGAGGATCGTGTCGGGCTTGCACGGGAGGTTCGGCGCCACGACGGCGAGCAGCGTGGTGAACCCGTCCTTGTTGTTGGTCAGGGCGTTGCAGAACGCGGCGCCTGCGGGGCCTGACTTGGAGCCGATGATCAGGTCGATGTGCGCGACTTCGTTGCCATCGCCGACCAGTGATTCACCGAGGAAGAAATCCGCTGCCATGTGGAAAATCCTTTCGAGAAGAGTGAGTTAGACCGGCCGCACCGTCCGCGCGGCCAGCGCAGGAGCATATCACGGCCTATCGCTGGACGATCTCGATCTTCGTGCCGGCCGGATCTTCCACAAACGAAAAGTGCACGACGCCGGTCGCCAGCGTCAGGGCGGTCGGCCCCTGCAGAATTTTGATGTTCCGGGCCTTGAGGGTGGCGAGCGTCTGGTCGAGATCCGCCACGCGCCAGCCGACGTGGTCGATGGCGTGCCCGACGCTCGGCGTCGCGTCGCCCTTCGCCGCCAGCACCCAGACGTCGCCGTATTTCAGGCCATCGATCCGGCCTTTGAGCTTCGCCGTGTCGCCGCCGAACCGCTCCTTGTACCAGGCGAGGGCCACGGCCGGGTCGGGCGCCCGAAGGTGCACGTGATGGAAGCCGAGCGTTTCGGGATCCTGCACGACTTCGATCTTCACGCCCCAGGGATCCTCGATGAACCCCAGCTTGAACAGGCCGGCGACGTCGCGGACGGGCGTGACGATCTTCACACCGGCTGCCTCGAGCTCCTTCATCTTCGCGTCGAGGTCGGCGAACGAGAAGCCGATGTGATCGATGGCCGTGCCCGCGCTCGGCTGCGCCGTGTCGTTCTTGAGGAAGATGAACCGGGTCTTCCCGAACGTCACGCGGTCCTTGCCTTCGGCGGACAGCTGCCCGCCGAGGTTCTTGCGGTACCACTCGACCGCTGCCGCCTGATCAGGCGCGGCCAGGTGGACGTGATCGTAGGGGAGGGTGGTTTGTGCGCTGGCCGCGCGCGACCCCAGCAGCAATGACCAAATGACCAGATGACCAAATGACCAGATTCGTATTCTCATTTGGGTGCCTTGTATGGAAAACCAAGCGCCCTGAACGGGCCGGGATCCTTGGAGGCATCGTTGCGCAGGTTCAGCCGGGCCTCGGACACGTACGCCATGCCGCCGGTCAGAGTGACGGCTGTCGGCCCGGTGAGGCCCTCCTCTGATCACCTTGATCTCGGCCTTGTCGCCGTTGATCGTCACCTCGTCCAGCCGTCCCGCGCCCTCGACGAGCAGCATCGTCTTGCTGCCGACCGACCGCATGCCGTCGGGCTGCATCAGGGGGCGCGACGTTTCGAGCTTGACGATCGGTCCAGCCGAGCCGTCTGCCTTCACGGGAATGCGGAGCAGCGTGCCCTGTCCGACCGAGTTGACGTAGACGTGGCCATCGGCCAGCAGCGCCACGCCGTCGGCTGTGGCGAGCAGCATCGGGTCGGCGGCCCAGACGTCGAGCGCCGCCGCGCCTTTCTTGAGCCGCAGCACACGCGCGCCCGTCGTGTCGGTGACGTACACGGTGCCGTCTTTCGCGACCGCCATGTCGTTGCAGACGCCGTTGCCCGGGAACGGGTAGCTCGCCTTGAACGACGCGTCCTTCAGGCTGAACGCCTTCATCGCCGTTTCGCCGACGACCGGCGTGCCGCCGCGCCCGCCGCTGGCCGAGGCGCAGACCCAGAGCGTGCCTGCGGATTCGTCGGCGAACACGCCGAGCACGGTCTGCAGGCCGTTGGACTTCGGCTGAATCCAGACGCTGGCCTTTTCTTCTTTGCCGGTCGCGCGGTACACGCTGTCCTGTCCGACGCTCCCGATATATAGCGTGCCGTTCTTCGTGGACGTCAGGCTCTCGGGGAAGATCCGGCCGTCGGTGAACGTGATTTCCGGCCGGTCGGCGGCCTGCAGGCCGCACACCGCCGCCACGATGGCCGCACCAATCAACGCGCGTCGTTGCATCATCAGCTCCTGACCGTGTCTGGACCGTCCGGCTCAAGCCGGCCGCTACGTACGGACGACTACTTCTTGTACATGACGCGCCAGATTTTGCCCTTCTGGCTGTCGGTGATGTAGAGCGAACCGTCGGGCGCCTGCGCGACGCCGTCGGCGCGCGCCACCGCGTCGTTGGGGTTCATCAACTGAGCCTTGGCCGCGAATCCGCCGGCGAATATCTCGGAGTTGCCCGAGGGCTTGCCGCCGGAGAACGGCTGGAACGTGACGTTGTAGCCGTCCTGCGGCATCGGCGCGCGGTTCCACGAGCCGTGAAAGGCGATGAAGGCGCCGCCCTGGTACTTCTTCGGGAACTGGTTGCCCGTGTAGAACATCACGTCCACCGGAGCGGAGTGGGCGGGGAAGACCGCGATCGGCTGGGCGAACGACGCGCACCGGCCGACGTCCTTGCCGTCGCCGCCGTACTCGGGATTCATGACCGACTTCTTCTGCTGGTAGTCGTAGAAGCAGAACGGCCAGCCGAAGTTCTCGCCGCCCGTCGCGCGAAACATCGGCTCGGCCGGACGGTCGGCGTTGTCCTGCGCCGTGAACTTGTCCGGCCAGAAGGAATTGAGCTGATCGCGGTTGTTCATCACGATGTAGAGCGCGTTCTCGTGCCACGTGATGGCGGGGAACTGCCGCAGGCCGGTCGCGAACTTCGTGCCCTGGTCCTGCGTCTGATTCAGCTTGTTCTCGTCGAACTTCCAGATGCCGCCGTGTTTCTCGAGAATCGGGCAGGGATCCTGACCCTTCGCGCCGGGCTGACGATCGGGCTGCTGACAGGCGTTGCTCGGCGCGCCGACGTTGATGTACAGGCTGCCTTTGCCGTCGAACGCGATGCCCTTGTCGTTGTGCTGCTGCGAGTCGGGCGGCAGATCCTTGACGACGATCTCGGCGGCGCCGGCCGGCTTCAGTTGACCGGCGGTCATCTTGAATCGCTCGATCGTCTTCGGGTGCGCGAGGTAGAGATACCCATTGCGAAGGGCCACGCCCGTCGTGCTGCCCGTGCCGATCTGCTCCCGGACTTCGAACTTGCCGTCGCCGTCGGCATCGCGCAGGCCGATGACGCCGCCGCCGGTCTCGGGCTGTCCGCGTCCGCCGCGGCTCTGAAACGCGACGTAGATGTCGCCGTTGGATGCGACCGCCAGGTGGCGCGCCGGACCGAGGTCGTTCGCGACCACCAGCGCGCAGAATCCCTCGGGGAGCTTGATGCCCCCGTTGTCGGGATCGCAGGCGATCTTCGACTGGCCGTTGACCGTCAACGCGAACGCAACCACGGCTGTAGCCGCAACCGCTCCGGCACCAGCCACTCGACGTTTTGCAGACATCATGCGATCTCCTTGGGCGTGCCCGCTGCAGGCCTTGCGGCCAGCGAAACCGCCAAACACTCTATCATCCTGACGCATGGTAAGCTTCAAGCAACTTGCGATCCTTCGTCCTGGCTGCCGCCATCGCCGGTCTCTCGTGCACGGTCGCCGTCGTGCTGCTCGCGCGCGGCCGGCCGGCCGCTGCTCTCGCGAAGACGCCGGTTCCGGATCCCGCGTTCGATGAGCCGCTCGCTTCCGCCTCGAGCACCGAAACGATCGTGGTGGCAGGCGGGTGTTTCTGGGGCGTGCAGGCGGTGTTTCAACACGTCAAGGGCGTGACGAGCGCAACGTCCGGGTACGCCGGCGGCACGGCCCGTACGGCCCAGTATGAAGTGGTCAGCTCCGGCCGCACCGGGCATGCGGAGTCGGTGCGAGTCACCTACGACCCGTCACGTATCTCGTACGGCCAGCTGCTGAAGATTTTCTTCACCGTCGCTCACGATCCCACACAGCTCAACGAGCAGGGGCCCGACGTCGGCCCGCAGTACCGATCGGCCGTGTTCGTCGCCGACGAGAAGCAGCGACGCATCGCCAAGGCGTACGTCGATCAACTGGATGCCGCGAAGGTGTTCGGGCGGCGCCGGATTGTGACGGCGATCGACGCCGGGCAGACCTTCTATGAGGCTGAGGCGTATCACCAGGACTACTTCAGCCGGCACCCCTACGAACCGTATATCGTCATGAACGATCGTCCCAAAGTCGAAGCGCTCCGCCGGCAGTTTCCCGATTTCTACGTCGAGCGCGCCCCCAGGTAAAATAGGGACGATGTCCCGATCGAGCAGAACGTCTTTTGTGTGGCTCGCGCTCGCCTCCGCATGGCTCGCCGTTCTCGCGGTGGTGCGCGGGCCCGTCCTGGCCCAGGCGCAACCTCAGCCGGCCGCGGCTGCGCCGACGTACGTCGGTTCGGCGTCGTGCAGTCGTCTGCCACACGGCCACCTACAACCGCTGGAAGAACACGCGGATGGCGAACGTCGTCCGCGATCCGAAAGAACATCCCGAGGCGATCATTCCCGACCTGAGCCAGCCCAATCCGCTCGTCACGTTCACGAAGGATCAGATCGCCTGGGTGTACGGAAGCAAGTGGAAGCAGCGCTACTTCACGAAGGTGGGCGACGATTACTTTCCGCTCGGCGCGCAGTGGGACATCACGCACAAGCAGTGGCGCGCGTACCAGGTCGCCAACGGCACGGACTGGTGGACGGAGTTCTATCCCGGCGGAAACGCGACGCGCCCCACGGGCCCGCTCTGCGACGGTTGCCATTCCGTGAACTACGACATCAAGGCGAAGAAGCCCTCGGAGTGGAACGTCGGCTGTGAAAAGTGCCACGGCCCCGGCGGCGCGCACGTCAACAACCCGTCCCGCGCCAACATCGTGAACCCGGCGCGGCTGGACTCGATCGCGGGCGTCGATGTCTGCGTGCAGTGCCACTCGCAGGGCAAGCCCGTCACGCGGCCGATTGATGGCGTTTACTACGACTGGGCCGTCGGTTACCGCCCGGGGTTGAAGCTCCACGACTTCTGGGAGCTTGAAGAGCACAAACTCGGCGAGACGACGTTCACGCACTTCCCCGACGGTACCGCGCACAAGAACCGGATGCAGGGGAACGACTTCACGCAGAGCCTGATGTATACGCGGGGCATCACCTGCTACAGCTGCCACGACGTCCACGGCACGGCGAACAACGCGGACCTCATCAAGCCGCCGCAGGAGATGTGCCTGACGTGCCACGGTCCGCGGTCCCCGAACGGCCCGCACACGGCGACGCTCCAGCAGCACACGCACCACCAGCCGAACTCGACCGGCAGCCAGTGCATCGGCTGCCACATGCCGCCGATCGCGACGCAGCTGGCCGACGTCAACGTGCGGAGCCACACGTTCAAGTTCATCTCGCCCGCGACCACGGATTCGCTGAAGGTGCCGAACCCGTGCACGACCTGCCACACCGACAAGACCACGAAGTGGGCCCTCGACGCGCTCAAGTCGTGGCCCGAGTTCTCACCCTGGCGGGTCGCGAACTAGACAAACGTACGGAGCCACGGAGGCGCGGAGAGCACAGAGGATTTGTGTTCAAACATGGAATCTCCGTGACCGCTGCGCCTCGGTGGCCTTGTCCGTGATCATCCCGGCTAGCCGGGCCGGGCCATCGACAGCGCCTGCTCGCGCGACAAGTCCATGCCGTGGTTGGCCTTCGCGTGCTCCTGCGCCTTCTTCACCACCTCATCGTCGCTCTGGCCCTCGATCGTCGATCCGCACGGGCACTGGATGACTTTCTTCATTGGCCCCTCCTGTGACTGCGTATCATATGCACCGGTATTGGTGAATGGTTGGCAGGACGTTGGCGAAGGCGGCGTGCGGCGAGGGCGCGGCGAGACTGTACTTATGCGGGCGCATCGCCCTCGAGTGCGGCGGGCGCGTGCTCTCGGAGGCCGAACTGGGGGGACGGCAGGGGCGCCTCCTGCTGGCGTTCCTCGGAACACGCCGGGCACAACCGGTCTCGCGAGCGCAGCTCATCGAGGGCGTGTGGAATTCGGACGTCCCGCGATCCGTCGATGGCGCACTCAACGCGCTAGTCAGCAAACTGCGGTCCGCTATGCGCCGGGTTGGCGTGCCCCCGCCGCACGGCGTCGCCACCGATTCAGGCGCATATCAGCTGGCGATGTCCTCGGCATGGCTCGACATCGAGTCCGCGCGTCAGTCGCTGGATCGCGCCGAGGGCTCTCTTCGGGCGGGCGATGCAGGGACCGCGTGGGCGAATGCGAATGTCGCCGCCGCGATTACGCGTCAGCCGTTCCTGGTGGGCGAAGAATCTCCCTGGATTGAGCAGCAGCGGGCGGCCCTCGCCCGCGTGTGGCGGCGTTCGCTGCTCGTCCTGTCGGCAGTCAGCACGAGCAATCGCGAACTGGAACTCGGCATTCAGTATGCCGCCGAGGTGCTGGCCGCCGAACCATTCGACGAGGTGGCCTGCCAGGCGCTGATGCGCGCGCACGCCGCGGCCGGAAACCGCGCGGAGGCCCTGCGCGTGTACGCCAACTGCCGGAAACTGTTCCGCGACGAACTCGGCGCCGAGCCCTCGGAGAAGACGGCGGCCGTCTTCATCGAGATCCTCCGCGCCGAATGACCCCCCGCTTCACAAACCTGCACACGAATGCCGCCGCCGCATCGCGTGCCCCAAACGTCCCGGCCGCGAGCGGCCGATACCGTGAGCGCATGCCATTCACGTCGATGTTTCAGCGGGGTGACGAGCGGCTCATGCTGCAGCGTTACGACGAACAGGAAGACCTGGCCCTGGTCATCACGAACGCTGACGGTTCCCGCCGCGTTCCGTTCGGCGACGCCGCCGCGCTCGCCACGTTCCAGATGAACATGGAAGAGTTCCTCATTCGGACGGGATGGGCGCTGGCCAGCTTCACGCCGGAGCGCCGGCGATACCAGGATCGCCGCGGGTTCCCGCGCGTCCACCCCGATCGGCGCCGCTGGTGGACGGATGGCCCCGTTGTCGTGCCGGACGTCAAACGGACGGATTCGCCCCGGCGCTAGACAGCCGCGCGACGCGTCTTACGGCAGGTTCTGGTAAACCGCTTCCTCGAAGCCCCTCAGCGTGCGGATCGCGCCGTCGTCGTAGAAGGGCAGCACCTGCATCATCTGCACGGCGCCGACGTGCCTCACCGGGTCCACCCAGAATTCCGTGTTGAAGATGCCGGCCCAGCTCAGGCTGCCGGGGCTGCGGAACTTCGCCATCGCGGCATCGTCCGACGCGATCTGGAAGCCGAGGCCGAACTTGTCCTTGCCGGCGCCGAGCGGGAACGGCCTGGTGCGCTGCTTGTCCGCGTCGGGCTGCCGTTCGACGAAGATCGAGCCGATCTGATTCTGCCCCATCATCTTCACCGACGCGGGCGTCAGAATTTTCGCCGAGCCAAGCGTTCCCTCGTTCAGCAGCATGCGCACGAACTTGCTGTAGTCCTCGACGGTTGAGTAGAGGCCGCCATCGCCGCGGAACGGCGGCGTCGGCGTGGAGGGAATCGGCGCCGGCGGCTGCTCGACCATCGTGCCGGTAAAGCGGCTGTGATTCGTCGGCACCCGCGACTGCTTGTCCGCCGCCACGGCGTACGACGTATCCGTCATGCCGAGCGGCTTGAAGATGTGCTCCTGATACCAGGACTCGAGCGGCGTGCCGGTCACTTTTTCGACGATGAAGCCGAGGACGCGCGTGCTGGCCGAGTAGTTCCACTTCGTGCCCGGATCGTCGAGCAGCGGCAGCTCCCATTCGCCCTTCTTCGTCTTGGCGGTGAGCTTGTTCTCGATCGGGTTCGTGAACCCGTAGCCGATGCCCGAGATGTGCGCCAGCAGGTGGCGGATGGTCATCGTCGTCTTTGGCGGGCCGGGTCTCGTAGGTGGCGTCCGCCTCGTTGAAGTGCGTGATCACCTGCAGGTTGTCGTAGCCCGAGGTACTTGGACACCGGATCGTCCAGCTTCAGCTTGCCCTGCTCGAGCAGCATCATGATGGCGACGGAGGTGACCGGCTTCGTCATCGACGCGATCTGGAAGATCGCGTTGGTCGGCATCGGCACGTTTCTGGCGACGTCGAACTTGCCGGCGCTCCCCAGGTACAGCGTCGCCTTCCCGGTTGACAACGATCTCCACGACGCCCGGCGTGTCACCGCGGCTGACCGCGTCGGCGATTTGCTTCGAGAGGGCGGCCTTGCCCGCATCCGAGAATCCTTGTACCTTTGTGCGTTCGCCTGAGCCCTGCGCGAGCAGCGCGGCAGACACGACGGCCATGACAGCAACGACGGCTACGGCGGCAGCAATCTTCAGTGGTCTCATAGCCGGCAGAGTGTACACGTAAAAGGGAGCCATGAGCGCCGAGAATCCTGAAACCATCCGCCCGACCGACGACCGCCTGGCAATGCCTGCAGGGCGCCTACGACCTGCAGATCCACGTCGGCCCCGACGTCATCGCGCCGCCGCATCGACGACATCGACTGCGCGAAGGAATTCCTGCAGCACGGGCATGAAGGGCTTCGTCCTCAAGTCGCACTACATGCCAGACCGGCGAGCGCGCGCAGGTCGTGACCAAGGCCGTGCCGGGCAGCAAGGTGTTCGGCGCGATCACGCTGAATCACAGCGTCGGCGGGCTGAACCCGGTCGCCGTCGAACTGGCCGGCCGCTCGCGGTGCAAGATCGTCTGGTTTCCGACCGTCGACGCGGAGAACGAAACCGCCGGCCGGCTCGACGGCGGCACCGAAAAGCTGCCGTTCTGGGCCAAGATTCAGCGCGAGCTCGCGGCCGAAGGCATCTCGCCGCCGCCGCTGATCGGTGATCGACGGCAGCGGGCAGCTCATCGAGCCGGCCACGCCGCTGCCTGGAGCGCATCGCCAAGCACAACATGATCCTGGCGACCGGCCACGTCGGCCGGCAGGAGATCTTCGCGCTCGTGCGCGCGGCGAAGGAGATGGGCGTGAAGAAGGTCGCTCGTCACGCACGCCGAGTTCCCGTCGCAGAGCCTGACCGGCGACGAGCAGAAGGAGCTCGCCGACCTGGGCGCGATCATCGAGCACTGCTTCACGACGACCTACACGAACAAGGCGCCGTGGGAGACGGCGTTCGCGAACATCCGCAAGACCGGCGTGTCGCGGACGGTCATCTCGACCGACCTCGGCCAGACGATCAACCCGCCGGTCGCCGAAGGGTTCGCGATGTTCGCGCAGCAGCTGCTCGACGCCGGCTTCTCCGCCGACGAGGTCCGGACGATGGCGGTGACGATCCCGACGCGGTTGGTTGAGGAATAGAGGTCCGAGAGGTTCGAGCCAGGTCCATGACGGAGAGATTCGAATGAAGATTTGTCTGGCGGGAACCGGCGCGATGGGCGTCATTCACGCGAAAGCGCTGGAGAAGATCGACGGCGTCGAGATCGTGTCGATCGCGAGCCGCACCGAAGAGAGCGGCGAAGGCGTTCGCCGAGGAATAGAAGATTCCGTTCACCTCGACCAGCCTCGAGGCGTGCATCGACCGGCCCGGCGTCGACGCGGTGATCCTGACGACGCCGAGCGACCAGCACGCCGACCAGACGGTGCTGGCGCTGTCGAAGGGCAAGCACGTCCAGGTCGAGATTCCGATGAGCCTCAACCTGCCGGACGCCGAGCGCATGCTGGCGGCGTCGAAGAAGGCCGGCAAGGTCTGCATGGTCACGCACACGCGCCGCTTCTCGAGCCCGCATCGCGAGATCAAGACGCCGCATTCGGGAGGGCACGTTCCACCTGCATCACATGGTCGTCGAGACCTATTTCTTCCGCCGCACGAACCTGAACATGCACGGCCAGCCGCGCTCGTGGGTGGACAACCTGCTGTGGCACCACGGCTGCCACTCGGTCGACATCGCGCAGTGGGTGCTCGACGATGCCGAACTGGGACGTCTGGGGACAGAAGGGACCGGACCACCCGGAGCTCGGCATCCCGATGGACCTCACCGTCGCCATGAAGTCGAAGAAGGGGCCGCTCTTCACGATGGCGATGTCGTTCAACAACAAGGGACCGTTCGGCGGGTTCTACCGCTACATCGGCGAAGAGGAGACCTACAAGGTCTACCGCGACTCGATGACCGACAGCGACGGCAAGGAAGTGCCGCTCGACCCGATGCCCGCGTTCGATCGTCAGGACGTCGAGTTCGTCAGCGCCATCCGCGAAGGCCGCGAGCCGGAATCGAGCGCCGCGAGCGTCGTGCCGACGATGGCGCTGCTCGACCAGATCGACAAGGCGATGAACGGCGTCCATGATCATCGACTGCCACGGCCACTACACGACGGCGCCGAAGGCGCTGCAGGTCTATCGCGACGCGCAGATCGCGGCGCTGAAGAGACCCGCGCGGCCGCGCGAACGAAGGGCGCGCGTCGACATCAGCGACGACGAGATCCGCGAGAGCCTCGAGGGCGCGCAGCTGAAGCTGCAGCGCGAGCGCGGCACCGACGTCACGATCTTCTCGCCGCGCGCCTCGGCGATGGCGCACCACATCGGCGACGCGACGACCAGCCTGCACTGGACCGAGCACTGCAACGATCTGATCCACCGCGTCTGCACGCTCTATCCGGAGAACTTCGTCGGCGTGTGCCAGCTGCCGCAGACGCCGGGCGATCCGCTCGCCAACTGCATCGCGCGAGCTCGAGCGCTGCGTCAACCGAGCTCGGATTCATCGGCTGCAACCTGAATCCGGATCCGTCCGGCGGCCACTGGACGCGCGCCGCCGCTGACCGATCGCTACTGGTATCCGTTCTACGAAAAGATGGTCGAGCTCGACGTGCCGGCGATGGTGCACGTCAGCGCGTCGTGCAATCCGAACTTCCACGCGACCGGCGCGCACTACATCAACGCCGACACGACGGCGTTCATGCAGTTCCTCACGGCCGATCTGTTCAAGGACTTCCCGGCGCTGCGGTTCATCATCCCGCACGGCGGCGGCGCGCGTGCCGTATCACTGGGGCCGGTATCGCGGTCTGGCGCAGGACATGAAGCGGCCGCCGCTCGCCGACCTGATCCGCGACAACGTGTTCTTCGACACCTGCGTCTACCACCAGGCCGGGCATCGATCTGCTGCTCGAAGATCGTGCCGGTGGACAACATCCTGTTCGGGTCGGAGATGGTCGGCGCGGTGCGCGGCATCGATCCGGAGACGGGACAGTACTTCGACGACACGAAGCGCTACATCGACGCGCTGCCCACGCTTGACGCGCCGCGGACCGGCAGAAGATCTTCGAAGGGAACGCGCGGAGGGTGTATCCGCGGATCAACAAGCTTGGGGCATCGACTCAGCCTGAGGCTTGCCGATGAAACCGACCATCGTTCGAAAAATTCAACGCGCCGACGCCGGCGTCATCGCGACGCTCGGCGAGCTCGGCGTCGCGACCGTCCACGAAGCGCAGGGCCGCACGGGACTGATGCGGCCGTACATGCGGCCGATCTATCGCGACGGCGAAGGCCGCCGGCAGCGCGGTCACCGTCTCCTGCCAGCCCGGCGACAACCTGATGATCCACGCGGCCATGGAGTGTCTGCCAGCCCGGCGACATCCTCGTCGTGACGACGACCTCGGAGTCGACCGACGGCATGTTCGGCGAGCTGCTCGGCCGTGTCGGCGCGGGCGCACGGCGTGGTCGGCCTGGTGATCGACGCCGGCGTCCGCGACGTCGCCGACCTGACGGCGATGGACTTTCCCGGTCTGGTCGAAGGCCATCAGCGCTCAGGGCACGGTCAAGGCGACGCCCGGCTCGGTCAACGTGCCGGTCGTCTGCGCCGGCGCCGCCGTCCAGCCCGGGCGACGTCATCGTCGCCGATGCCGACGGCGTGGTCGTGGTGCCCGCGGCAGCAGGCGGCCGAGGTGGCGCGGCTGGCGCGCGAGCGCGTTCGCCAAGGAAAGCAAGACGCGCGAGCGGCTCCGGAACGGCGAACTCGGGCTAGACTTCTATGGACTGCGCGCCAAGCTGACGGAGCTTGGTGTGGTCTACGTGGACAAGGATGAGTAAGAGGTCAGAGGTCTAGAGGCTAGAGGTTGGGGACGAGGGGCTGGGGATAGGGAGAGGACGCCATGGGTGAAATCGTTGCGGCCGTCGGCACGTGCCATACCCCGTACATGTTCACGCGGCCGCCGGACGAGAATCCGCAGCAGCTCGATCAGGCCGGCGCCGGCGATGCAGGAGCTCGGCAAGGTGCTCGACGAGACCAAGCCGGACGTCATCCTGTTCTTCGGCGCCGATCACGTCGAGACGTTTTCGGTCACCTGCGTGCCCGACGTTCGCGATCGTCGCCGGCAGCCGCGCCATCGCGCAAGTTCGCCGGCCGCGAGCACAACCTGCCGATCCATCGCGAGATGGCCGAAGACATCCTCAACAAGCTGGTCGTCGACCACAGCTTCGACATCGCGTATTCGGAAGACGCCGAGCTCGGCCACGCCTTCTCGGTGCCGTTCGAGTACGTGATCGGCGAGCGCAACATCCCGGTCATTCCGTTCTTCACCAACGTCTACGTGCCGCCGCTGCCGACGCCGCAAGCGGTGCGCGGCGCTGGGCAAGGCGATCGCCGAGATCGTCAAGGGCCGCAAGGAACGCGTCGCGATCATCGCGAGCGGCGGCATGTCGCATTTCCCCGGCACGACCAAGTATCTGCATCCGGAGTTCGATTTCGATCGCTGGCTGCGTCTCGCAGTTCGAGGCCGGCAACACCGACGCGCTGCTCGAACATGACCGGCACGCAGCTCGACGAGGTCGGCAACACCGAGATGCTCAGCTGGGCGATGATGTTCGGCGCGATCGGCGCGCAGGAAGGCGAGCTCATCGACTACATTCCGACCTGGCACCACGGCCTGGGCATGATGCGGTTCCTGCCGCAGCGCGCGCGCAAGAACGACGCCGACCGAGGTCGCGGAGCAGTTCGGCGGCTTCGAGTTCAAGAACCAGGGCTTCCAGTTCTACAAGCATCCGCCGGCGGAGGCGTACGGCCTCAACAAGCTCCTGTTCGAGTCGCGGCACAGCGCGGAGCTGCGCGCGCGCATCATCGACGACTCTCGACGCGGTCGCGCGACGAATACGAGCTGCACGGCGAGCAGCGCGCGGCGGCCGAAGAGCTGATCAACGTCGGCAAGGGCGGCCTGGTCAGCGAGCACGTCGGTCCGCTCGCCGAAGCCGGCGCGCATCCGCTGCAGGCGCTGATGTCGCTGCACGTCATCTTCTCGACGAGCCACGCGCGCGGACAGCAGGCGATGGCGGCGGAAACACTGAACATAGGGTCCAACAGGTCCAAGAGGTCTACAAGGTCCGCCAGGTCCATTGGGTCGGCTGCGTTCACTCGGTCCACCGACGATTCGAGGTGCCATGAAAACCGTTGACGTCGGCGCGGTGCTCGACGAGGGCGAGTGGGGCGGCTATCAGAAGCTGCTGGTCTTCGCGACGGCGCTGACCATCATCCTCGACGGCCTCGACAACCAGGTGCTCGTCGCGGCGCATTCCCGCGCTGATGCGCGAGTGGAACGTGCCGCGCTCGGCGCTTACGCCGGCGCTGACGAGCGGCATGGTCGGCATGATGTTCGGCGGCTTCATCGGCGGCGTCGTCGGCGATCGCACTCGGGCCGCCGCGTCGCGCTGCTCGGCAGCGTCATCTCCTTCGGCGTGCTGACGCTGCATCGTGTCGCTCGCCGACGGGCCTCGTTCGCGCTCGCCGTGCTCCGGTTCCTGGCCGGCCTCGGTCTCGGCGGGCGATGCCGAACGCGGCGACGCTCTCGTCCGAGTACGTGCCGACGCGGCAGCGGCCGTTCGCCGTGACGCTCACGATCGTCTGCATCCCGCTCGGCGGATCGCTCGCCGGCTTCATCGGCGGCCAGATCCTGCCGCGCTTCGGCTGGCGCGTGCTGTTCCTCGTCGTGCGGCATCGCTGCCGCTGCTGCTGGCCGCGGTCCTGCTCAAGGTGCTGCCCGAGTCGCCGCGCTATCCTGGCCCGGCACGAAGGAGCGCTGGCCCGAGCTGCGCGCGCTGCTGCGCCGGCTCGGCCACGACGTGCCGGCCGACGCCGTCGTTCGTCGACGCGCACGGAGAAAGCCGTCGGCGCAGCGCGTCGGTCGGCGAGCTGCTTCGTCCCGGAATTCCGTCGCGACACGCTGGCGCTCTTCGGCTCGTTCTTCTTCTGCCTGCTCTCCGTGTACATGGGCACGAACTGGGTGCCGTCGATGCTCGTCGGCAACGGGTTCGACGTCGGGACGGCCAGCTACGGCCTGACGGCCTTCAACGTCGGCGGCGTCGTCGGCGCGATTCTCGGCGCGATCGTCATCATGCGCCTCGGCTCGCGCATCTCGATGCTGACGATGGCGGCCGGCGCGGTCGCCGGCGCGGTCGTGCTGGCGGTGATGTCGATCGGCCCGCAGAACAGCGTTCGCCGGTGTTCGCGATGCTGGCTGGACCGGCGGCCTCATCAACGCCGTGCAGACGACGATGTACGCGCTGGCCGCGCACGTGTATCCGACGTCGATCCGCGCGACCGGCGTCGGGCACGGCGGTCGCCTTCGGCCGCATCGGCGGCGTGCTGAGCCCGTCGGTCGGTCGTGGGCGCTCGACTCGGGCGGCGCGTCGGGTTACTTCCGCATCATCGCGATGACGATGACGCGTCGCGTTCGTCGCGCTCGCGGCCGTCGCGCGCCACATTCCGCGCGTGCACCGGCGGCGCGTGCGGCGGCGTTCGATCGCTTCAAAGTTGAAGGTTCAAAGTGCAAAGTAAAGTCTGGCACTAGACACTCCAGAAGTGACGCCCGCGGTCGGATTCATCGGGTTTGGCGAAGCGGGCTCGACGATCGCCTGCGGCCTGCGAGCGGCCGGCGTCGAGCGGCTCTTCGCCTTCGACATCAAGACATCCGCCGCCGACTTCGGCCCGGCGATCGTGCGCCGCGCGGACGAAAGCCGCACGACGCTGGTCGAGTCGCCCGCCGACCTGGTTCGATCGAGCGACATCCTCTTGTCGACCGTCACGTCGAGCTCGGCGCTCGACGCGGCGTCGGCGGCCGCGCCGTTCCTCGAGCGCCGCCACCTCTACGCCGACCTCAACTCCGTGTCGCCGGCCGTCAAGAGCGAGATCGACCGCGTTGTCGGCGCGAGCGGCGCGGCGTTCGTCGAGGTCGCGGTGATGGCGCCGGTGCTGCCGTACGGCCACAAGGTGCCGATGCTGCTCGGCGGGGCGGGGGCGGCGGCGTTCGCGGCCGCGATGACGCCGTTCGGCCTGCGCCTGCAGCTGCTCGAGGGCGCGAAGGTCGGCAGCGCCGCCGCCGTCAAGATGTGCCGCAGCATCGTCGTCAAGGGGACTCGAGGCGCTGCTGTTCGAGTGCGTCATGGGCGCGAGCCGATTCGACGCCGACGATCTCGTGTGGGCGTCGCTCGACGGAAACGCTTCCCCGGCATCGACTGGAAGAAGCTCGCCGACTACACGAGCGGACGCGTCGTCGTGCACGGCGAGCGCCGGGCGCGCGAGATGGAAGAAGTCGCCGAGACGCTGCGCGCCATCGGCGTCGATCCGATCATGGCCGAGGCGACGGCGCAGCGGCAGGACTGGAGCGCGCAGATGGGCCTGCGATCGCAGTTCGGCCCCGGCGGTCCGAAGACCTATCGCGAGGTGCTCGAGGCCATCAGGGAGATAGAAGAAAGTTCGGCGCGATCGACTAAGTAGAAAGTCTCAAGTGGAGAAGTAAGGCCTTGAAGTTCGGCCTACTTTTCCACTTTCCACTTTCAACTTTTCTACTTGTACAGAGACTTCTCCGGCGGCGTCCACTGCTTGATGCGGCCTTCCCGCAGACCGCGGTTGTTCTCCTCGCACGAATACTCGATCAGCTCGGCGTCCATCAGCGTGAACGTCCGCTCGTTCTTCCACGGCTTCGTGTACGCCTTCGGATCGTCGATCGTCACCGTGTAGGCGATGTGGCCGGCGTCGATCCATGCGCAGCGTCTGGATCATGTGCAGCGCGTCGCTGTGCGGATGGCCGACGGTGTCGAGCCGGGTCTAGCCGTTGAAGCCGACGGTGTCGACGATGAGCGTGTCGCCGTCCCACTTGCCGATCGAATGGCCGAACCACGTCGGCTCGAGGTTGCGGGGGTGCTGGCGCCCGTCGAGGTAGATGATGTTGAACCACGTGTTCTGCTCGAACAGCAGCGCGATGTACTTGTCGTTCTGCATCACCTGCATCGGGTCCGGCGAATTCATCGACCGGCTCAGGCCGAAGGGCAGGCAGCTGGCGGTGTACTCGCCGTTGGCGGGATCGTAGGTCCGCCAGTCCTGGAGACCCGCGGGCGTGAACGGCAGTTCAGCGTAGTTGCCCGCCCTGCGAAGCTCCTCACGCCGGGCCGGTGTGTCGCCGGGCGTAAACGGCGCTTCGGCGTAGCCCTGCTGCCCGCGTCCGTTCCGGCTCATGTCCGGCACGTAAGCGCGCTGCCAGACGCCGGTGAAATCGGGCTTGCCGTTGGGCGTGCGCGGCGCCGGCCCGGTCGGCGCGGAACGCGGCAGGGGCGTGGCGAAGTTCGTCGTGTTCTGCGCGTGCACCCAGGTTGTGGCGACGAGAGCCGCGCCGGCAAGCGCGCAGGCGAACAAGGTGCTGTTCCGCATGTGCTTTCTCATCTGACTGCTATCGCGCCGCGGGCGGTGTCCACGCCTTGATGTGGCCGTCGCGCAGATCCTTGTTGTTTTCCTGGCACGAGTACTCGATCAGGTCGCCCTTGAGCAGCGTGAACGTGCGAACGTTCGTCCACGGTCTCGTGTACATCTTCGGATCGTCGACCGTGACGGTGTACGCGAGGTGTTCCGCGTCGGTGCGGCGGAAGGTCTGCGTCAGCCGCAGCGCGTCGCTGTGGGGATGGCCGACGGTGTCGAGGCGCGTCCAGCCGTTGAAGCCGGTGCTTTCGATGATGAGCGTGTCGCCGTCCCAGCGCCCGGTCGAATAGCCGAACCACAGCGGGTCCGGCTTCGTCGGGAGCGAGCGGCCGTCGGTCGGCACGATGTGAAACCAGTTCATGATCTCGAACAGGAACGCGACGCGCGTCGGGCTCTGCATGATCTGCATCGGGTTCGGCGCGTTCATGGACCGGCTGAGGCCGAACGGGAGGCAGCTGCCCGTGTAATCGCCGTCGGCAGGGTCGTAGCTTTTCCAGTTCTGCTCGCCGGCCGGCGTGAAGGGGAGATTCGGCTCGCCCTTCTGGCCGCGGCCGTCCCGTGTCATGTCCGGCACGTAGGGCGCCTGCCAGACGCCGCTCAGGTCCAGGTGGCCGCCGACGCGCCGCAGGGGCGCTCCGGCGTTCTCCTGCGCGCGGGAAATTGCCGTCCCCGCGGCAATTACGGCCAGAATCGCCGCCGTCGCCATCGCCGTCTGACGGTTAACCAGCATGGTGCCTCCCCGCTCGCGTGCGAGCCCATGATAGCGCCTGCCCGGGGCCCAAAACGCAATTGACATTCGCGAACCTCGCTACGAAAATAGACACGGGCAAAGTGTAAACCCGGACCACATACGTACTTAGGCGTGGAGGCCATTCAATGAAGACGAGACTTGCCGTTGTCGCTGCTGGCGCGTTGTTCCTGTTGGCGTCCGTACCGGCCATCGCTCATCACTCGTTCGCGGCGGAGTTCGACGCGAGCAAGCCGGTCAAGCTCACCGGCACCGTCACCAAGATCGAGTGGATGAACCCGCACGCGTACTTCTACATCGACGTGAAGGACGAGTCGGGCAAGGTGACGAACTGGGGCATGGAAATGGGCAGCCCGAACGGGCTCATGCGCCAGGGCTGGTCGCGCAACTCGATGAAGATCGGCGACGAAGTGACGGTGGAAGGCAGCCGCGCGAAAGACGGCTCCAACATCGGCAACGCGCGCTCGGTCACGCTGACGGGCGGCCAGAAGCTGTTCGCCGGCTCGAGCCAGACGACCACTCCGTAGCCACAGGCTCAGGAAGACCATCATCGTGGCACCGCGTCTGCGGGGAACGTTTGTACTGCCGACGGCCGCGATGGTCGTCGCCGCGTTCCTTGCGGTCCAGCGCGCAGGAACGCGGGGCCGCAGCCGGACGGCGGGTCAACCGCAGCCGGCGCCGCAGGGTCGCGGACGTGGTCCGGCCGAACCTCCGCAGCCGACACCGCGCCTGGCGGACGGCACCGTCAACCTCGGTCGCGTCGTTGGTGAAAAGGGCATCTGGAACGTGCCCTACATCACCAACATGGGCGCGCGGCGTCGTGGACGACAGCGGCAAGCCGCTCGCTCCGGCGGCCGACGCCGCCGGACGCGGCCGCGGCGGGCGCGCCGCTCGGCGGCGGCGAAGGCACCGCAGGCGGCGGTCGCGGCGGCGCGAAGTCCGAGCCGTGGGTGCCGTTTCAGCCGTGGGCCGCGGCCGTCTACGACTACAACTCGGTGAACCAATCCAAGTACGATCCTGAAGGCTACTGCCTGCCGCCCGGCGGCCCGCGCATGATGGCCACGCCGTATCCGGCGGAGATCATCCAGCTGCCGGAGCAGAAGCGCATCATCATGATCTTCGAGGGCGCCACGCACATCTGGCGCGAGATCTTCATGGATGGCCGCCCGCATCCCGCGGGCGACGCGCTCAACCCGACCTATCTCGGCCACTCGGTCGGCCGCTGGGAAGGCGACACGCTGGTCGTCGACGTCGTCGGCTTCAACGAGGCGACGTGGCTCGACTACTTCGGCCACCCGCACACCGACCAACTCCACGTCGTCGAGCGCTTCTCGCGCCCCAGCAAGCAGACGCTGCACTACGAAGCGCTCGATCGACGATCCGGGCGCCTACACGAAGTCGTTCAAGGTCGCGTGGGACATTCCGTGGCGCGCGAACGCGGAGCTGTCCGAATACATCTGCCAGGAAAACAACAAGTATCTCCAGCGGCTGACCGACGACTTCGGCCAGCCGGTCTTCGGCAAGTAGTACCTACCCGATCAGCCCGGCCCGTCGGCGTCGGCGCCGATCATGCGCGCCAGGAGATCCGGATCGACCGGCTTCACCAGGTGATAGTCGAATCCGTGCGCCCGCGCGTGCCTCGCGGCGTCAGGCGCATCGTAGCCAGTCAAGGCCAGCAACAGCATGTTCCGGCCCTGCGGCTCCGCGCGAATCCGCCTCGCCACTTCATAGCCGTCCATCGCGGGCAGGCTGATGTCGATGATCCCGACATCGGGACGGACGACGTCCAGCAATTTGAGCCCGCGCTCGCCATCGGGCGCGTCGTGGACGATGTGCCCCGAGAGTTCGAGCGTCATCCGCAGCATCTCCCGTGCGGCGTCGCTGTCCTCGATGAGGAGCACCCGTCGCGGTTTGGCACGACGTTCCAGAAATGGCGCCGCTGGAGCAATGTCCGCTGCAGGAATGGCTTTCAGGCGCACCGTGAAAGTGCTGCCGAGCCCTTCGCCCGCGCTCGATGCCTCGACGGTGCCGTCGTGGGCCTCGACGAGGCGCCGGACGAGCGTCAGGCCGATCCCCAGGCCGCCTTGAGCACGGTCGATCGTGCGATCCGACTGGACGTACAGATCGAAGATGAAGGGCAACAGGGCGGCCGGAATGCCGGAGCCGGAATCCTCGACGACGAGCACCGCGTCGGGGCCGTCGGCGTCGAGTGTCACCCGAATCCGGCCGCCGGCCGGCGTGTACTTGACGGCGTTGGTCACGATGTTGGTCAGGACCTGCTCGATCCGCAGCGAATCGCCCGAGATCCAGACCGGGACGGTCCGAATATCGACGTCGCGATCCAACGGCCCACCTCGAGCGATCGATTCCACGGCCCTTCGTACCGCCCTGGCCAGGTCGATCGGCTCCCGATGGAGGCGGATCTTTCCTGACACGATGCGCTTGACGTCGAGGAGGTCGCTGAGCATGCGGGAGATGTGCTCCACCTGTCGCGCGATGACGGCATGTGCGCGGAGCACGATTTCACCTGTCGCCTGTCCCGAGTGGAGCACCCCGAGAGCGGCGTTGATCGCCCCGAGCGGATTGCGCACCTCGTGCGCCAGCATGGCCAGGAAGTCGTCCTTCGTCCGGTTGTCGTGCTCTGCGCGCTCGCGGCTTCTGGTGGCCTCGAGCAGTTCGCTGAGATCGGTGACGATGAGGTTCAGGCGGCCTTCGCCGGTCGCCGCGGCGGCCGTGAGAGAGAGACTCACTGCGAAGTCTCCCGCGCCAGGTCCGATCAGGTTGACGCCGCATCGTCCGCGGCCGACAGAGAGAAGATCTTCGAAGTTTTGTCTGTCGTCCTCATCCACGAACCGATCGAAGTGGCTCCCGATGACCGACTCGATTGGCTCGCCCACGAGCTCCGCGAAGCGCGCATTGGTGTAGAGCACGTCGCCCCGTCTGGTGAGGACGACGGCGCCTTCCTGCATCTGTTCCACCAGGTTGCGGTATGGCTCGTCGGCGCTGTGCAGTGTGTAGACCTTGCTGCCGCCGGAGCCCTCGACGACCAGGGCGTCGATCTCGCCGTATCGAATCGCACGGAGCATTTCCTCCGCTTCGGCGAGCCGCTCGGTGGGCGTGCTCATCGTCTTGCTCCCCGCGATCCCGCGACCAGATCGAGTCCGAGCAGCACGCCCTCGCGATTCGACATGTCGCCGATGATCCGGCGCATCGGGAGGGGGAGTTTCTTGATCAGGGTGGGCGCCGCGATGATCTGCTCGCCTTTCGTGAGCGCCGGCTGCTGGTAGATGTCGATCACTTCGAGATCGTACCGTCCATCGAGATACTCATCGCAGATCGCCCTCAGGTTGTCCACGGCTCGCGACGATCGGGCGGTCAGGCCGGTGATGTACAAGCGAAGGATGTAGCGTTCGCGACGCCTCCGAGCCGTGCGCTCCAGCGCTGCGCCAGTCGAAGGAGGACTCTGCGGCATCGCCGTCATTGATGCACACGAAGGTCGAGCCCGACGAGTACGCGTTCCGTATTCGACAGATCGCCGATGATCTTCTTGATTGGCTCCGGCAGCCGTCGTACCAGGGTGGGCACGGCGAAGATCTGGTCGCCGCGCGCGAGCTGCGGAGTCTCGATGAGGTCGATAACCTCGATGGCGTAGCGCCCCCGCAGGTGCTCGTCGCAGATCTGCTTCAGATTGGTGAAGGCCAGAATGGACTTCGGCGTCTGCCCGGCGACGTAGAGCCGCAGCGAGTAGAGCGGGCCCGCGATGGCCGAAGGGGCGGTCAGCCCGTTGTTATAGACCTGCATGGTGGTTGCCCTTCTGAGAACTGCCGTCCGTGGCGTCTGTGCCCCGTGGCGCTGCCACCCGCGCGTGGAGGTTCAATCCGCGATCGGTCATTTCGAACTCGCACAGTTCGTTCCAGTGTGCCATGCCGCGCGACTTGAGCACGTACAGGCCGCGCCGGTGCCGCTCGCCGATCTGGTCGTTCGCCAGCACGATCCAGGTGTCCATCAGGGACGAGATGGTGGTCTCCGTCCGCTCGACCTCGGTCTGTCCGGGCATGAGGCTCGTCAGCATGGCGGTGATGTTTTCGGTCTTGAGATGGTCAATCATCCTCGTCAGCATCGCCTGGACGTCGGTAAACGTCCCCACCGTCATCAGGTTGGTCACCGGGTCGATGACCGTCACGGTGGGCCTGAAGTCCGCCACGACCTGGTGCATGGTGACCAGATGCGTCTCGAGGCCGTAGCGCGACGGCCGGTCCGCGTGGAACTGCAGCAATCCGGCGGCGACCCACGGCTCGAGGTCGATGCCGATGGAGCGCATGTTCCGCAGGAGCTGCTGCGGCGACTCTTCGAAGAGAAAACACAGGCAGCGCTCGCCCCGGCGGCAGGCAGCGTCGAGGAAATGGGCGGCCAGGCTGGTCTTCCCGGTGCCGGCCGTCCCCGAGACCAGGATCGTGCTGCCGCGGTAATACCCGAGGCCGCTGAGCATCTCGTCGAGCCGCGACACCCCCGACGACACGCGCTCGAGCGGCGCCGCATGCTGAAGGGCCAGAGAGGAGACCGGCAGCACGCTGATGCCGTTGGTATCGATCAGGAACGGATACTCGTTGGTGCCGTGATGGGATCCGCGGTACTTGACGACCCGCAGGCGGCGCGTGGACACCTGATCGTGGACGCGGTGATCGAGCAGGATGACCGCGTCCGAGACGTACTCCTCGAGTCCCTGCCGCGTGAGCGCCCCGTCGCCGCGCTCGCCCGTGATCACGGTGGTCACGCGCTGGTCCTTCAGCCATCGGAAGAGCCGTCGCAGTTCCGAGCGGAGGATGGTGTCGTTCTTCAACCCGGCAAACAGCGATTCGATGGTGTCGAGGACGACGCGCCTGGCACCCACTGTACGAATGGCGTGATCGAGGCGAACGAACAGCCCTTCGAGATCGTACTCGCCGGTTTCTTCGATCTCGCTGCGTTCGACGCGCACGTAGTCGACCGCGAGCATCCGCGCCTCGATCAGGTGTGGCAGATCGAAGCCGAGCGATGCCACGTCGCCGATAATCTCCTCCTCGTTTTCCTCGAACGTCATGAGCACGCCCGGCTCGTCGAAATGGAGGGCGCCGTTCACCAGAAAGGTGAGCGCCAGCAGGGTCTTGCCTGATCCAGGTCCGCCGCAGACGAGCGTCGGACGGCCCTTGGGCAGACCGCCGCGCGTGATCTCGTCCAGACCGCGGATTCCGGTGAGGGCTTTCGCTAGTTGTCCCGCCCGGGCGATGTTGGGCCGTCCGGCTTGGCCGGTGGACGGATCCAGACGGTTGGCGTCGTCGAGGCTCACGCTCAAGGGGAACTCCGGCACGCGAGTCGTTCGCGCGGACGCTCGACGGATTGTGGAGGACACGGAGACTGACAGCTCTTCCGGCGCGGGTCTGTTAAATATTGGACACCCCGCTTCAACCCGATGCCTGCGGGGACGGTGCATCCGCATGGGATAAGATGGGCGGGGTCTTTTTGAACAAACAAAAGTTACGCACCGTCATTCCGAAGCGTCCACCGTTCGATCCGCAGAAGTATCTCGAATCAGCAGGACCGGCACGGAAGGTTGTGAAATATCGGAGAGGACAGGTCGCCTTTGGACAAGGCGACGCGGCCGGTGACATCAGGTACATCCAGAAGGGCGCCATCAAGATTTCAGTGCTTTCCCGCATCGGGAAAGAAGCGGTCGTCGCGCTGCTGACCCCCGGGGATTTTTTCGGCGAGGGGGCACTCGCCGGCCAGTCGGTTCGCATCGAGACGGCGACGGCGATGGCGCTGAGCACCGTGCTAATCATCGAGAAAGAGGCGATGGTCCGCCTGCTCCATGAAGAGCCGCTGTTCGCGGACCGTTTCCTTGCCCACATGCTCAGCCGGAACATCCGGATCGAAGCGGACCTCGTCGATCAGCTGTTCAACTCCAGCGAAAAACGGCTCGCCAGGACGCTGCTGCTGCTGGCGCGATACGGTCAGGCCAACCCTCAGCGGACGTTGCCGAAGATCTCGCAGGAGACGCTCGCGGAAATGATCGGCGCGACCCGCACCCGCGTGAACTTCTTCATGAACAAGTTCAGGCGGCTCGGGTTCATCGAATACAACGGCCGGCTCAAGGTCAATACGTCCCTCCTCAGCATCCTGCTGCACGATTGATTGGCCCGGGCGGAAGAGAAAGGAGCCATATGCCGAAAGATCGCCTCCCCCGCGAAGAGCACGGGAAGGACGCAGAGGGCGTGCGAGAACGGGCAGAAGATCAACGGCAGGACGCCGAGCACGACCGGCGGCTCACCGAGACCCTCCGCATTTCCGCCGAGGCCCTCCGTGAAGAGCAAGAGCACCTGAGGGAAGCCGGGGAGACGGCGCGAGCCGCCGCAGAAGAAGCACGCGTCGCCGCCGAAGAGGCCCGCCACGCTGCGATACGGGCCGTGCACGCAACCGCCGACACGCTGCAGGCGACGCTCGAGAACATGAAAGTCGTGGAGGAAATGCGCCGGACCCTCCGCGACATACGCCTGGTCAACAAGCTCGACTCCAACTAGGGGACAGCGACGGCGGAAAGGTTTGCCTGGTCGCTTACAAGACTGCCAGGCGAAATAAGGAAACGCCAAGAGAATCGTAGAATCGGGCGCGGCATACCTTGTGCACGACCCGCCCCGTGCCCACACGACCATCTCGAGGGTATGCTGCCGCGGCGTGCCTCGCCGTGCTGGCGGCCGCCATCTCGCTGCAGGCGCAGGCAGCCATCACGATCGCCGTCGACGTCTCGGCGAATCGCCATCCGATTAATCCGAACATCTACGGTGTTGCTCACGCCACGACGGCCGAACTGAGCGACCTGAACTCGCCGCTCAACCGCAACGGCGGCAACAACACCACGCGGTACAACTGGCAACTGAACGCCGACAATCGCGGCAACGATTGGTACTACGAGAGCATCGCCGACGCGAGCGCGACCCCTGGCGAACGGGGCGACACGTTCGTCGCGAGCTCGCGGGCCGCGAACGCCCAGGCAATGCTGACGATTCCGACCATCGAATGGGTCGCGAAAATTGGCGCGAACCGGAGCAAGCTGGCGGGGTTCTCGGTCGCCACGTACGGCGCGCAGACCGGGAACGATGCGCAATGGTTCCCCGACGCGGAAACGGCGTGCGGACGAACGGCCAGTACGTGACCGGCAACGATCCGAACGACGCGAACGTTCCGTCGAATTCGACGTTCCAGCAGGGATGGGTGCAGCACCTCGTCGGCCGTTGGGGCACGAACGCGAACGGCGGCCTGCGCTACTACATTCTCGATAACGAGCCGAGCATCTGGCACGGGACCCATCGGGATGTCCGCCCGACGACGCCGACGATGGACGAAATCCGCAGCAAGGTGCTCGACTACGCGGGCAAGATCAAGGCGGTCGATCCGTCGGCGCTGACAGTCGGCCCGGAGGAATGGGGCTGGAGCGGTTAGTTCTTCAGCGGCTACGACCAGCAGTACGGCAGCGCCCATGGCTGGGGATCGCTGCCCGATCGGAACGCGCACGGCGGCGCGGACTACCTGCCCTGGCTGCTCGATACGCTGCGCCAGGACAATGCCGCCACCGGCGTGCGGCTTCTCGACGTCTTCACCGTCCACTACTACCCGCAGGGCGGAGAGTTCAGCGACGATGTGTCGGGCGCGATGCAACTGCGGCGCAACCGCTCGACGCGATCGCTCTGGGACCCCGCGTATGTCGATGAAACCTGGATCAACGACAGGGTACAGCTGGTGCCACGCCTCGCAGGGTGGGTGAACGCTTATTACCCGGGAACGCTGACGGGAATCACGGAATACAACTGGGGCGCGGAGAACCACATCGACGGAGCGACGGCCCAGGCCGACATCTTCGGGATCTTCGGCCGCGAAGGACTGGGCATGGCCGCACGGTGGACCACGCCCGCCAGCAGCACGCCGACGTACAAGGCCATGAAGTTGTATCGCAACTACGACGGCAGCCGGTCCACGTTCGGCGAGACGAGCGTGTCAGCCACCGTACCGAACCCGGACGCGGTTGCCGCGTTCGCGGCCCAGCGTTCGAGCGATCGCGCGCTGTCGGTGATGGTGATCGCGAAGTCCCTGTCGGGCGGCACGCCCGCGACGATCGCTGGCGAACTTCGCGCACAACGGCACCGTGCAGGCGTGGCAGCTCACGGCGGCCAACGCCATCGTGCGTCTGCCGCATGTCGCGGTCACCGGCTCCAGCTTCGTCGTCACGCTTCCGCCGCAGAGCGTCACGCTCTTTGTCGTGGGCAGCGCGTCCGGCGCGCCGGCGCGCCAACCAATTTCCGGATCAGGGCAGGGGACTGAGCCGAGGATGCACAAAAAAGAGGGCAAAGAGCCATTCGGCCCTTTGCCCTTTGCCCTCTGCTCTTTGCCCTTTATTGCGGTTTGCCGAATCTCGAATCGGGGATGTCCACGTTGACCTTGACGTCTTTCAGCGTCGCGCTGAATCGTCCGTCGAGCCACGAGAACTTGTACGCGAACGGGAACTTGATGCCGTTGACGTCGCGGTAGTCGGAGTAATCGGTCTGCGTGAGCACGTGGCCGACCGGCGACGCGCCGTAGCGGACCATCCGGGCCAGCAGGCCGGTGTCCTGATCGAAGTAAAGCGTCGCCATGAACCCCCGCGGACCGCTGCCCTGGACGACCGCGTAGTCCTTGTTGCCGATCGCCCTCGGCTGGCCGGTGCGCCAGTTCGTGAGCGCCTCCTTGATCTTGCCTGGGAACGCCAGCTTGGCCTCGAACATCTGGCCGTCGAGCTCTTCGCCGACGATCGTGTAGTCGCGCAGCAGCGCCCGCGGCGTCTTCACCGTGCCGGTGGTGCCGCTGACCGTCCACAGGCTCTCACCGCGGTCCGGGTGATCCTTGTAGTTGATCAGCGTGGTGCGCTTGTCGGGCGACTTCGCGAAGATGGTGAAGTCCGCGGTGCCGCCGAATTCGCCGAAGCCGAGGCTGGTGCCGCTGGCGACATAGCTCGTCAGCCCGTTCAGCCGCTGCGCGCCGCCGAGCGCCGCGATGTACTTGTCGAGGATCACCGTCGCCTGCGGCTGATCCTTGTCCTGGACGATGAGATCGTCGAGCTCGTCGTTCGGTGTTTCATAGAGCTTGTCGAGCATGATCGAGCTCGCCGGGATGTCGCGGCCGTGATGGCAGGTCCAGCACGTCACTTTCTGCACGCCGCCGAATTGCGCCTTGTTGATGGCGTCCACCATTTCCACCATCCGGCGCGCGGTCCGCTTCACCCGCGTGTCGAACACCCAGTCGACGGTATCGGTGCCGGCCCCCGGGTGGCAGTCCGCGCAGTCCCAGCCGAGCGCACCCGACATGACGCCCATGGCCGCGATGAAGTCATCGACGGTCAACGTCTTGAGGGTGCTGGTCGTCACGTTCTTGAAAAACGTACCCGCGATAGCCCCGGGCGGGGGCGACGGTATTACAGCCTGTGCCGTTGGCTTGACAGCGTATGCAACGCCGGCGATCCATACGCTGACCATGCCTGCGGCCACAAAGCGCCACGAACTCTTCATGTTCCTCTCCTCCGTGTGAGAACCGATAGAATAACGTACTTGGTCAGGCAACGGGCGCGCCGGTCGTCTCCACGTAAACCGCGTAGAGCGACTGGCTTGCGGCCATGAACAGGCGGTTCCGGCGGCTGCCGCCGAAGCAGACGTTCGCGCACGTTTCCGGCAGCCGGATCATCCCGAGCCGTGTGCCGTCCGGCGCAATCACCTGCACGCCCGGCCTCGCGCCCGCCCAGATGTTGCCGTCCACGTCGCACCTGATCCCGTCGGCTGCCGAGGGCGCGCCCGTACCGGGAATGTCGAGCTGGACGAATCGCTTACCGTTCCGCAGCGACTTGCCATCCACGTCGTACACGCGGATGTCGCGGCCCATGCCGGTGTCGGCTACGTAGAGCTTGCGGAAATCCGGCGAAAAGCAAACCCCGTTCGGCCCGCTCTGGTCGTCGGTGACCTTGTCCATCTGCAGCGTCTTGCCGTCCACGCGGTACACGGCTTCTTTCGTTTCCTGCTCGCTCTTGAAGCCCTCGTAGTTACCCCGGATGCCGTACGTCGGATCGGTGAACCAGATGCTGCCGTCCTGGTGCACGGCCGCGTCGTTCGGCGAGTTCAGCCGCTTGCCGTTGAACTTCTCGGCGATCACGGTCACGGTTCCGTTGTGCTCGTACCGCACGACGCGCCGGCCGCCGTGCTCGCAGGAAATCTGCCGGCCTTCGAAGTCGAACGTGTTGCCGTTGCTGTAGCCGGACGGATTGCGAAATACGGTGACACGGCCGTCTTCCTCGGTCCACCGCATCTGGACGTTGTTCGGGATGTCGCTCCACACGAGATAGCGGCCCACGCCGTTCCAGGCGGGGCCCTCCGCCCACATCGTGCCCGTGTGCAGCCGTTTGATCGACGTGTTGCCGACGATGTAGCGGCGGAAACGGTTGTCGAGCGCGACGATGTCCGGGTCGGGGTACTGGACCGGCTCGCCGCGCGCGTAATCGCGCGGCGTCGGAACGGGGGAGATGGGTGCCTGCGCGGGCGCCTGGGCCCGCGCGTGCGCGATGCCGCCGGCGCCCGCGAGCGCGGCGGTGGTGAGAAAGCTGCGGCGAGTCACTGCCATGGAGAGTTGACCGTATTGAGTGATGGCGTCGGGATCACAACCAGCCTCCGACGGCGTTTCCGGGGCCGCGAGAACGGAGCAGCCCGCCAGCAAGACCGAAGCGATGCGCCGCTACGTCCTGGTGATCTTGAAGTCGCCCTTCATCGCACCCTGCGTCCACGTGCCGGTGATGAAGCGGGCATACGCCCCGATGTTTTCGAGTTTGCCGTCGATCACATAGCGGACGGTGCTCCCCGCCTTGTCCTTGCCTTCGGCTTCGAGATGCACCTTCCATGTCGGCGGGTCGAACGTCGCGGCCTTGATCGGGATGCCGTTTGCGCCGGGGTTCACGGTGCCGGTGATGACGCCGCCCGTCACCTTCATTTCGACTACGACGTGTTCCTTGTTCGGGCCCCATTCCCCGATCCAGGTGCCCTTGAGGGGATGCCCGAACTGGGCTGACGCAGGCGCCGCCAGCACGAGCAGGGCGGCGGCCGCGGTCAGGAGACGAAACAGGCGCATCGGAAATCCTCTTCCTGTCGCGCCGGGCCGCGCGACCTGCCACGTGAAACCTGCGCATTGTACACCCTGCCCGCGGACCCTCGACAGACGCCGGCAATCCGCGTATCGTCACCGGATGCGATTCACCGCTCTTGCCCCACTTGTCCTGGCCCTTGCCGCGTCCGCTTGCGCGAGCCTCCCGGGCGCCACGACCCCGGACGCCGGCGCACCGGCGGTGGCCGACAGCGCCCAGTTGCTCAGCATCGACCATTACGTCGCCGTCCGGTCGACCGCGCCGTCGATGAACGGACAGACGGCGCAGCTCTACGTGCGCGAGCGCGTCGAGGGCCGCTCGCTGCTGCACGGCTCGTCGGGCGTCGTGCTGTTCGTCCACGGCGCGGGCACGCCCGCGGAAGTGGCGTTCGATGTGCCGTACGGCGACTACAGCTGGATGGCTTATCTGGCTCACGGCGGCTTCGACGTGTTCTCGATGGACGTCACCGGCTACGGCCGATCGACGCGGCCGACCGTCATGAACGATCCCTGCAACCTCACGCGCGCGCAGCAGGCGCTCTTCGTGCCGGCGCTCATCGCCGCGCCGTGCGCGCCGTCATTTCAGGGCAGCGCGACGACGATTGAGTCGGACTGGAACGACATCGGCGCAGTCGTCGCGCACCTGCGCGCGCTGCGGCATGTCGAGCGCGTCAACCTGGCCGGGTGGTCGCAGGGCGGCCCCCGCGCCGGCGGCTATGCGGCGCAGCATCCGGAGAGCGTGCAGCGCCTCGTTCTGCTGGCGCCTGCGTACGCCCGCGGCGGGAGCGATGGTCCACCCGCCCCCCGCCCCGACACGGTCGTCTTCAACACGCAGTCGCGGCAGGAATTCGACGCGAACTGGGACCGTCAGGTCGGCTGCCCGGACCAGTACGACAAGGCGGTCAGCAGCGCGGTGTGGTCGGATATGGTGGCCTCCGATCCCATCGGGCGGACGTGGGGCAGCGGTATGCGGCGCGCGCCGTCGGTGCCGAGCTGGGGATGGAACCGCGCCGCCGTTTCGAAGAACCAGACGCCGACGTTGATGGTGGCCGGCGCCCACGACAAGCAGGTCCCGCCCGATCGGGTCCGCGAGTTCTACGCCGATCTCGCCGCGCTCGACAAGGTGTTCATCGACCTCGCGTGCTCGTCGCACAACGCGATGTGGGAAAAGAACCACGCGCTGCTGTTCGAGGCGTCGCTCGAGTGGCTGAAGACCGGGACGGTGAACGGGTCCAGGAGCGGCATGCTGAAGCTCGGGTACGACAAGGATCAGAAGAGCGTCAACTAGGCATGTCACAACGTTGAACGCAGAGCACGCGGAGCACGCAGAGAAATCTCCCATGATGTGATCCGGCGCACGGAATTCGCCGGCCGCCGGGCATTTTCGCCCACGCTGACACACGATCCGCCGGGTACGCCGCTTGCCACTTCGCTGCGCATGCCTGCACGAGGAGCGATCGCGACAGTTTGCCTGTGCCTGTTGTCTCTGACACCGCTCCAGGGCCAATCGCGGGTCGTCGAGCTCAACGACGCCGGCTGGAAGGCCATTCACGATGGATACAGCGACAAGGCGGCGAAGCTGTTTGCCGAAGCGCTGGCGCTCCGTCCCAACGATCCCGTCCTTCTGATGGGAGCGGGCGTGTCGGCGCACGAACGCGGCAACCAGAAGGAGGCGATGGCCCGTCTCACGCGGGCACTGGAGCTGAACCCTCGGCTGGGCAGCGCCGCCATGCTGCTGGGGCAGATCGCCTTCGATGAAGGCGACACCGAACTGGCGATTCGTACCTACGAGCGCGCGTTGAAGGCTATTCCAGGCGACTCCGATCTCACCGATGCGCTGGCGGCCCTGCGGCGCGACGCCGATGTGCACCACGCGTTTTCCGAAACCCGCTACGATCGCCTCCGCGTCATGTTCGAAGGGCGATCGGAAGAGGCGCTCGCGGCGCAGGCGACCAGGGTGTTCAACTCCGCGTTCTTCCGGATCGGCGACACCCTCGGCGAGTACCCATCCCGCACCATCGTCGCCGTGCTGTACACCGAAAAACAGTTTCGTGATGTCACGCGCGCGCCGGAGTGGGCCGGCGGGCAGTATGACGGTCGCATCCGGATACCCGTTGCCGGAGCGGGGCAGCAGGCCGAACTCTTCGAGCGGGTGATGACGCACGAGCTCACTCACGCCGTCATCGCCGGCATCGTCCGGCGCGAGGTGCCGACGTGGCTGAACGAGGGCCTGGCCCAGTTCTTCGACGGTTCCGATCCGGCGGCCGCCAGGAGGCGGATGAAGGCGCCTGGCCGGCCGATTCCGTTGAAGGACCTCGAACACGGGTTCGGCCACATGGGCGCCGCCCCCGCGCAGATGGCGTACGACGAAAGCCTGCTGGCCGTGGGCGTCATGGCGGACCGACCGGGGTTCGGGTGGTCGCGGCTGCTGGGCCGGCTCGCCGATGGCCAATCGTTCGCGGAGGCGATCCCTAACTTCGGCTTCTCGTACGCCGACCTCGAAGCGCCATTCGCGCGCTGACAAAGGCAATCACGAAGGCACGAAGAGTGATAGACCATCGCTGCAGCCTGGCAATGTCGGTGCTAAGAGAGCGGTCCGGTCGGGATCACAGCTGATACTCGTCACAGCTTGAATCGCCGGCCGGGGCGTCGTAAGGTTGGCGCCTGGAGGCCGATATGAATCGACGCGCGGGCTTCGCCGCCGCAGCTATCGTGATTGCGGCGGTCGTGGGCGGAGTGGATCGTACGGCGGGACAAAGCCGGGCGCCAAAGTTCGAAGTCGATCCGGCGTTTCCCGCCATGCCCGCAGGGAAGATCCTCGGCGACGTCTCGTCGGTGACCGTCGACGGACGCGATCACGTCTGGATCATCCATCGGCCGCGCAACGTACCGGCCGAACAGCGGGCCAGCGCCGCTCCCGCCGTCATGGAGTTCGAGGCGGGCGGCAAGTTCGTCAGTGCCTGGGGCGGGCCGGCTGCCGGCTACGAATGGCCCGAGCGCGAGCACGGCATTCACGCCGAGGGCACGAGCGCCATCTGGATCAGCGGGAACAACGGCTACAGCGCGCCGGGCACGCCCCCGCCGCCGGGCAAGTCCGACGACATGCTGCTCAAGTTCACGCCGGCGGGCAAATTCGTCCTGCAGATCGGCCACAGCGGGAAGAGCACCGGCGACGCCGATCACGACGACGTCAAGCAGGCTGCGGACATGGTCGTCGTGCGGCCGTCGAACGAGATCTTCGTCGCCGACGGATACGGCAATCACCGAGTGGCGGTGTTCGATGCGGCCACCGGCAAGTTCAAACGTACCTGGGGCGCCAACGGCAGCACACCCTTCACTATCGTCCACAGCATTCGGGTGGCCAACGACGGGCTCGTCTACGTGGCTGACCGCGGCAACAAACGCGTGCAGGTGTTCACGAGCGCCGGCGAGTTCAAGCAGCAGGTTGCGATTGGCGCCGAGACGCCCGCGATGCAGACGGCGGCCGGTCTGGCGTTCTCGCCGGACCGCGCGCAGCAGTTCCTTTACGTCGCCGATCTCGGCAACAACGTCATCGACATCCTCGACCGCCAGACGCTGAAAACCGTGGGCACGGTCGGCAAGCCAGGCTCCGCGCCCGGCGAGTTCGGGACGCTGCACGAGATCGCGACCGATTCGAAAGGGAATATCTACACGGCGGAAATCAACCGCAGCAAGCGCGTGCAGAAGTTCGCGTTTAAAGGAATCTCGTAGGCCGACCTACCCGACCCACCCGACCTAGTGATGCTCGACGTAGTGCCGCTCTACGTCGGGCAGAAACGCGGTGAGAACCCCGATCAACGGCAGGAACGCGCAGATGCGGTATACGAACTCGATGCTCGTCGCGTCCGCGAGCCACCCGAGCACGGCGGCGCCGAGGCCGCCCATGCCGAACGCGAAGCCGAAGAACAGCCCCGAGATCATGCCGACGCGTCCGGGCACCAGTTCCTGCGCGTAGACGACAATCGCGGAGAACGCCGACGCGAGAATCAGCCCGATGACGACGGTCAGGATTCGCGTCCAGAACAGGTTCGCGTAGGGCAGCAGCATCGTGAAAGGAAATACGCCCAGGATCGACACCCAGATCACGAGCTTCCGGCCGAAGCGGTCGCCGATGGGCCCGCCCAGGATGGTGCCTGCGGCCACAGAGCCGAGGAAGATGAACAGGTCGAGCTGCGCCGTGCGCACCGACACGCCGAACTTGCTGATCAGATAAAACGTGTAGTAGCTGCTGAGGCTCGCCAGGTAGAAATACTTGGAGAAGATCAGGGCGACGAGCACGCCGACCGCCACGAAGATGCGACTCCGCGACAGACCCGGACGTCCGATCTCCTGGAGCGCAGCCGATGCGACCGTCCGAATCGTCGACGCGGGACGATGCTGCTGATACCAGCCGCCCACCTGATAGAGCACGATCATCGCCAGCAGCGCGACGAGCGAGCACCAGGCGACGCTCAGTTGGCCGCGAGGCAGCACGAGGAATGCCGCGAGCAGCGGGCCCATGGCCGATCCGATATTCCCGCCGACCTGGAACACCGACTGCGCCATGCCGTGCCGTCCGCCGGATGCCATGCGCGCGACGCGCGACGACTCGGGGTGAAAGACGGACGAGCCGACGCCGACGAGTCCAGCCGCCAGCAGCAGCGATCCGAGGCGGCCCGCCACGGACAGGAGCAGCAGCCCGATCAAGGAGAATCCCATGCCGGCCACAAGCGAGTACGGCGTGTGGTGCCGATCCGTGTAGATGCCGACGAGGGGCTGCAGGAGCGACGCCGTCAGCTGCAGCGTCAGCGTCATCGAGTCCCGACCTGCGCGAAGCTCAGGTGGTAGGACGACTTGAGAATCGGGTAGATGGCCGGCAGCAAGGACTGGATCGTGTCGTTCAGCAGATGCGAGAAGCTGATTGCCGCCAGAACCGGAACGACCGTGCGTCGCGCTATGTCCACGTCACCAGCCTGCGCGGACCGCGTACCACAGCGCGCCGCAAATGAGCGCGCCCACGCCGATCAGCGGGGCGACGCTTGTTGTGAAGTACGGATAGACCATCAGGAGCAAACCGGCAACGAGGTGCGGCCACCGCGACAGCTTCTTGCCGTACACGAACAGGACGAACCCGATTCCGCCGGGAATGAGCGACAGGAACACCCACGTGGGATCGAGATTCATGGCGTATCGACAGGCCCACGGCTATCTGGCGGCCATCTGCTTCGCGTACAGCTTGTCGTAGATCTCCCGCCTGGCCGAGTCGGTCGTGGTCTCGTTCCTGACGCGCGGTGCGACGTCGAGCACCATCGCCGGGCCGCTTGCCTTGTCACGATACGCCGGCCACACGGCGAGGCCCTGGCCGTTCGGGTTGCCAGAGCGCGCGAAGTTCACCCAGTAGGACGACACGATGTCGGCCAGCTTCCGATCGGCTTCGGACGCCGACGACAGCTCGGGCGAGCTCGTGTCGGGGTACACGCGTACGGCCTTCAGGTTGTTGAACACGTACGGAATTTCCGCCGTGTGCGTCGCGCGCAGTTTCGGCTGACTCGGCGTCGGCCGGCGGCTCGTGCGTGAAGTAATAGAGGTACGCCTGCTTCCCGAGTTTCGCCTGCGCCCGGGCATACAGGCGCATGTGCCACGCCATCTCGTCTGAAAACGCCGCCTCCGACGACTTCGCGGCTTCCTCGTCGGAGCCTGCCGGATACAGTTTCAGGTAGGCGTCGGCGAGGTCGCCCCAACGCTGGCGCACGCGGCTCGTCCACAGTTCGGCGGTCGGGCCGCGCAGGATGAACGATCCTTCGTCCTTGTTCGATCCGACGAGCACGTCCACCGCGTTCTGCCGACCGGTGCCGAAGACGGTGGACAGGTCTTCGGGAATCGCCCAGCCGTCGACAATCATGCCGGCGCCGCGAAGGGCCCGGACGATCTCGTCGGTTGATTTTGCCCGCAGGTCAGCGAGCGGCGCGGACTGCATCGGCGACGCGGCGCGGCCGGCCGCGTCCTGGGCCGAAGCCAGCGACCGCATCGGCGCCATGCTGAGGCCCATCCACGCGCCGCTTTCCGAAATCGCGCGCCGGAACAATCCGCTCGGCCAGCGGCGACCCGACGAGGCCCGCGGACAGCGACGCGCCCGCTGATTCACCGAAGATCGTGACGTTGTCGGGATCGCCGCCGAACGCGGCGATGTTGTTCTGTACCCAGCCGAGCGCGGCGAGCGCGTCGAAAACAGCCTGGTTGCCCGACGCGTTGTGGCCAGACTCCTTTGTCAACTCGGGATGCGAGAAGAACCCGAACGGTCCGAGCCGATAGTTGAACGTGACGACCACCGCGCCCTTGCGGGCGAGCGCCTCGCCGTCGTTGTGACGGCTCGATCCGGCGCCTTCGGTGTAGGCGCCGCCGAAAATCCAGACCATGACCGGCCGCCGTTCGGTCGCGCGCGCGGCGCCCGTCCACACGTTGAGATAGAGGCAGTCTTCGTCGGCCTTCGGCGAGTCGGGCATGTCGACGGAGACGTTCAGACGGCCGACACCTTTCGGCTGCACGCAGACGGGACCGAACGCGTCAGCCTTGCGCACGCCGTCTCCAGGGCGCGACCGGCTGCGGCGCCTTCCAGCGCAGCGGACCGATCGGCGGCGCGCCGAACGGAATGCCGCGAAACACGCGCACGCCATCGGGCGAATTCGCGGCGGGCGCGATCAGTCCCGCATCCGTACGCACCGGTTCGGTGGTCGCCGCCGGCAGCACGACGGCCGTGACGAGTGTGAAGCCGACGCAAATCGACGCGAGCGTTTTCCCCAAGCCCCCAGCCCTAACCTCTAACCTCTAACCTCTAACCTCTGTTCCCCAGTTCTTACACACAGTTAAGCTATAGTCTACGGCACTCCACGGAGGAAGACCCATGCAGAGGTTGACGAGCAGAATTGCCGTGTGCGCGTTGATGATCGCCGGCGCCGTCGCGATCGGCCGCGGGCAGAGCGAGCGCAAGTACGTGCCGGTGACCGACGCGATGCTGCAGAAGCCGGAGCCGGGCGATTGGCTGGCCTGGCGGCGCACGCTCGATGGCTGGGGCTACAGCCCGCTCAACCAGATCAATCGCACGAACGTCTCCCGGCTGAAGATGGTCTGGACGCGCGGGCTCATCGGTCCGGGCAACCAGGAGGGCACGCCGCTCGTCCACGACGGCATGATGTTCATCCCGAACCCGGGCGACAACATCCAGGCCGTGGACGCGACCACCGGGGACCTGATCTGGGAATACCGCCGCAAGCTCCCTGAAGGCGTTCGGCCGAAGACGAGCCGCACGCTCGCGATGTGGGGCGATCTGATCCTGAACTCGAGCTCGGACAACTTCGTCTACGCGCTCAACGCGCGGACGGGCGCGCTCGTGTGGGAGACGAAGGTGCTCGACGCGAACAAGCGCGCGCCCACGAGCGGCGGCCCGATCGTCGCCAACGGCAAGCTGATCACGGGCCGCCAGTGCCAGCCCGACGCCGGCCGCGACTCCTGCGTCGTCACGGCGCACGATGCGAAAACCGGCAAGGAGTTGTGGCGGTTCCACACGATTCCCGGGCCGGGCGAGCCGGGCTACGAATCGTGGGGCGACGTGCCGATGGAACAGCGCTGGCACGTCGGCACCTGGATGACGCCGAGCTACGATCCTGAGCTGAACCTGATCTACATCGGCACGTCGGTGACGATCCCCGCGCCGAAGTTCACGCTCGGCGGCAACGACAAGCAGCACCTCTATCACAACTGCACGCTGGCCATTAACGCCGACACCGGCAAGATCACCTGGTACTACCAGCACATCGTCGATCACTGGGACCTCGATCATCCGTTCGAGCGCCTGCTCGTGGACACCGTCGTCGCGCCGCGCGCGAGCGACGTGCGCTGGATCAACCCGCGCGTCAAAGCAGGGGAGCGCCGCAAGGTCATCACCGGCATCCCCGGCAAGACGGGCGTCGTGTATACCCTGGATCGGCAGACGGGCGAGTTCCTCTGGGCGCGGCCGACCGTGATGCAGAACGTCATCAGCAACATCGACGGCGCGACGGGCAGCGTGACCGTCAACCCCGAAGTGCTGTTCACGAAGATCAACGAAGAAAAGTTCGTCTGCCCCGGCAGCAGCGGCGGAAAGAACTGGCCGGCCGGCGCGTACAGCCCGCTGACCAACGCGATGTACATGCCGATGCAGAACATGTGCATGAACGCCACGACGACGGTCGATACGCGCGACCCGTCGAAGGTGTACGGCATCCAGATGAAGCAGGAATTCTCGATCGGTGCCGACAAGGTCGGCACCGTGTGGTCGATCTCCGCCGAAACGGGGCAGACGATGTGGAAACACGAGCAGCGGGCGGGCATGCTCTCGCTGGTCGCCACCGGCGGCGGTCTGGTGTTCGGCGGCGACTCGAACGGCCGGTTCAAGGCGCTCGACGACAAGTCGGGGGCGGTGTTGTGGGAGACGATCGTCGGCTCGCCCGCGAGCGGCTATCCGATCAGCTTCGCGGTCGCCGGGAAGCAGTACGTCGCGGCCATTGTCGGCCCGTCGCTCGAGGCTAACTCCACGCGCGGCCTGACGCCGGAGCTGAAGACCGGCATCGGCCCGAATATTTTCGTGTTCGCGCTGCCGTAGCGTCCGGTTGCCGTAGCGTCCGGCTTTAGCCGGACGTCACGCGTCCGCCTGAAGGCGGACGCTACGAGCGCCCAGTCGAGGTTGATCGTGCGAAGAGTTCTTCCGTTCGTCGCGTGCGCACTCCTGTTCGCTGGCGCCATCGCTGTCGTGCACGCCCAGCGCCAGTACCCGTATCCGCCGGTTCGCGACCAGCGGGGCGCGGTGCCTCCGGGTCCGCGTGTCGAGCCCTGGAACAGCCCGCCGATCGGTGACGGCCCATTCCTGTTCGACAGCTACGAGCAGCGCGGCCTCCGCGCCGTCGTCGTGACGAAAGGGCTGACGCATCCGTGGAGCGTGGCGTTTCTCCCGGACGGTGCCATCCTGATCACCGAGCGCCAGGGGCGCCTCCGGATCGTGCGTGACGGCAAGCTGGACCCGACGCCCGTCGCCGGCACGCCGGCCGTGGTGTCGCTTGGCACGATGGCCGGCCTGATGGACATCGCGCTTCACCCGCGGTTCGCGCAGAACAAGTGGATCTACATCTCGTACCACAAGCCGATGGGCACAGCGAAGAGTGTTGAAGGCCGCGACGCGCCCATCGCCAGCAACGCGATCCTCCGCGCCACGTGGGACGGCAAGGCGCTCACCGAGGTCCGCGACATCTTCGTGGCCGACGACGTGGACATGGAGGCGTCGCGCCTGGCGTTCGGGCCGGACGGGATGCTCTACATGGGCATCGGCGGGCCCGGCACCGGTTCGAAGATCAGCATGGACCGGGCGCAGGGCACCAACGACCTCGCCGGCAAGATCCTTCGCATGAAAGACGACGGGAGCGTGCCGCCCGACAATCCGTTCGTCGGGAAGGTCGGCTACAAGCCGTACATCTTCTCGATCGGCCATCGCGTGCCGCTCGGCCTGGCGTTCAACCCGTACACCAACGAGCTGTGGGAAACCGAGAACGGCCCCAACGGCGGCGACGAGCTCAACGTCATCAAGGCCGGCCGCAATTACGGCTGGCCGATCGTCAGCTACGGCCGCGACTACAACGGGCCGCGCTTCAGCCCGACGCTGCCCGGTATGGAAGACCCGCTCGTCTTCTGGGTGCCGTCGATTGCGACGTCCGGCCTGGTCTTCTACACCGGCGACAAGTTCCCCGGCTGGCAGCGCAACGTGTTCGTCGGCGGGTTGCGCGAAGGCGAGATCGCCCGCTCCGGGCAGCTGCAGCGGATTGTGTTCAACGACAAGTGGGAAGAAATGCGGCGGGAGCCGCTGTTGCGGGAACTGCACCAGCGGATCCGCGACGTGCGGCAGGGCCCCGACGGACTGCTGTACCTGCTGACCGAGGAAGACCAGGCCGCACTGCTGCGCATCGAACCCGCGCACTGACCGGAACGGGCGGACGTTGAACGCAGAGTTCGCAGAGAATTACATTCCGTATTCGAGAATCCGATGCTCCGAGTGATCTCCGCGAGCTCTGCGTTCAACGTGCTTGGAGCGCCATGGCCGACACGCAGGAACACCTGAACCTGATTAACGGCACGTGGATGCGCGCGCGCGGCGCGGCCACGTTCGGCAACGAAAATCCCGCCTCGCGCGGAAGCAATCTCGGTCTCTTCCAGTCGTCGACCGCGGAAGACGTCGACGCGGCGATCGCGGCAGCGTCCGCCGCCAGCGTTGCGTGGCGCCGTACGCCGCTCGCCGCGCGCCAGCAGCACGTCGCGGAGTTCCTCAAGCAGCTCGAGCGCTCGCGCGACGATCTCGCTCGCATCGTCACGCTGGAAAACGGCAAGACGATCCGTGAGTCGCGTGCCGAGGTCGATTCCGCACTGGTCGAGGGCGCCTATCACCTCAACCAGGTGGCGGCGTTCGCCGGCAGCGCCGGACCGGGAGGCACTCGAGCGATCACGACGTGGGTGCAGTACCAGCCGCTCGGCGTGGTCGGCGTGATCAGCCCCTGGAATTTTCCGATGAACGTGATGTGCCGGAAGGCTTTGCCTGCGCTGCTGACCGGCAACACGGTGGTGTTCAAGCCGGCCTCGTTCACACCGTGGTCCGGCGTGTTCATGGCGAAGCTCTTCGAACTCGCCGGCGTGCCGCCGGGCGTGTTCAACTGCGTCACGGGCGCCGGCTCGGCCATCGGCAACAGCCTCGTGCAGGATCCCCGGGTTCGCGCCGTGTCGTTCACGGGGTCGACGGAGGTAGGGAAGAGAATCCAGGCGCTCGCAGCGGCGAACCTGACGCGCACGCAGCTCGAGCTCGGCGGCAAGAACGCGCTGATCGTCATGGACGATGCCGACGTCGGCGCCGCCGTCGACGCCGCGATCACGGCCGGTTTCTCGAACGCGGGGCAGTGGTGCACGTCCACGAGCCGCCTCCTGCTGCAACGGACGGTCTCGCGGGCGTTCCTCGATCAGCTGGTCGACCGCTGTGAGAAGATGGCCGTGGGCGACGGCCTCGACGAAACCACCGATATGGGACCAGTCGCTGGTCCGCAGCAGTATGCGGACGTGACAGCGGCGATCGGGCGCGCGAAGGCTGAGGGCGCGCGGCTGGTGACAGGGGGTGAGTTCCCGGCCGGCGCAGGCTCCGCTTCGCAGGGATACTTCGTCCGGCCGACGGTGTTTGCGGGCGTCGAGCCGGGAATGCGTGTATTTCGTGACGAGATCTTCGGGCCGGTGCTTGCCGTTTCGAAGTTCTCCTCCTTGGACGATGCCCTCCGCATCGCCAACGATTCCATCTACGGGCTCTCGTCGGCCATTTTCACCCGGGATCTCGCATCAGCCAGGAGATACGTCGATGAGATTGACGCCGGTCTGGCGCACGTTAATATCCACACGGGGTACAAGGAGCCGTCGATGCCGTTTGGCGGCTTCAAGCAGTCGGGTGCCGGCCTGCCCGAGAACAGCCAGAGCGGGCTGGAGTTCTTCGTCGATCGGAAGGCCGTTTACATTAAGTAGTGCAGGCCTTCAGGCCTGCCTGCCACGGCGGACCTGAAGGTCCGCACTACTTCTGAGGGGAGAGTGCCATGCGCCGTGTGATTGCTTGTGGTACGGTCGTCGGATTACTGGTTGGCGGGACACTGCTCGCGCAGGGTGGGCCTGACACGCGGGACGCGCACGTCGCCGCGGCGAAGGCGGCGGCCGGTACGGATCACAACGCGGTGTTCGATCTGCTGTGCACAGCTGCGGCCGCGCCGGCGGCTGCGCCCGCAGCGGCACCTGCACCGGCGCCTGCCGCCGGCCCTCCTCCCCGCGACCGCTGGCACGCCGAGCCGGTCAAGGTGTTCGACAACCTGTACTTCGTCGGCCAGTCGGAGTTCTCGGCGTGGGCCGTGACGACGTCGGCCGGCATCATCCTGATCGACACCATCTTCGACTACTCGGTCGAAGACGAAGTGGCCGGCGGGCTGAAGAAGCTGGGCCTCGATCCCGAGACGATCAAATACGCGATCGTCAGCCACGGTCACGCCGACCACTCGGGCGGCGCGAAGTTCCTCCAGGACAAGTTCGGCACGCGCATCATCCTGACGGCGGCCGACTGGGATCTTCTCGATAAAAGTACCGGCGTGAGGCCCCGCGCGCGACATGGTCGCGACGGACGGCCAGAAGCTGACGCTCGGCGACACGACCCTGACGATGTACATCACGCCCGGACACACGCTGGGCACGATCTCGACGCTGATCCCGGTGAAGGACAACGGCACGCCGCACCTGGTCGCCGAGTGGGGCGGGACGATGTTCAACTGGCTGCGCAACCGGGCGGCCTACATCACGCCCGAGCGGCCCGACCGGTTCTGGTTCGAAACCTACAGCCAGTCCGCGCGCCGTTTCCGCGACGTCGTGCGGACGGCGGGCGCCGACGCGCTCATCTCGAACCACACCATTTACGACGGTTCGAAGGCGAAACTGCCGGCAGTGAAGCAGCGGAAGCCGGGCGATCCCAACCCGTATGTCATCGGGCCCGAGCGCGTGCAGCGCTATCTGACGACGGTTGACGAGTGCGCCCAGGCGGGGCTGCGTTCGGCGCGGTGACGCCACGCCGCTGAATCGCCGCCATTCCTGCAGCGGCCTGGCTGGCCGGCCGCCCGGCGAGCCCGGTCTCGGGCGGTAGCCCCAAACCGCGTCAATTCCGGCTCGCGGCCGCCAGGACTTGCAGGTACCTCATGACAACAACGACCTGAGCCCGTAACAATTACACCCCCGAGGAGCAAAAATTGTTCGACGACTATCAAGACCGCTGCTGACAATCTCCGATCGTTCGATAAATAGACTGACGTGCGGGCTGAAGGGCTTGGGTATTCTTCTTGCTCACGGCTCGGCGTTTACCCAGCAGGAGAACCGTACGATGTGGAAACGGGACCAATCCGTCAATCCGACCAGCGCACCCGCACCGCCCCCTGTCGCCGCGGTGCCAGCTCAACCACAACCTCAACCAGTTCAACCCACACAGGCGGCAGTGAAGCCAGCGGAGAAGCCCAGTATGGATCTCGGCACATCGGTGGTCATCAAAGGCGAGCTGAGCGCTTCTGAAGACCTGACGCTCTGCGGCCGCCTGGAGGGCAGCGTGCGGTTGCCTGAGCACACGCTGACGATTGGCGCAACTGCCGAGGTCAAGGCGGAAATCGTGGCCAAAACGGTGATCATCCTCGGATCGGTCACCGGCAACGTCACCGCCACCGAACGGCTGGATGTCCGCGCCAGCGGGTCGCTGATTGGCGATGTCGCCTCGCCGCGGCTCGTCATCGCCGACGGCGGCACGCTGCGCGGCAAGGTGCAGATGACGGTCGGATCGACCGCCGCATCCCACGCTTCGCCGCTCCGCAAGGTCGAAGCGGTCGGCTGACGCCCCCTCGGGCCACGCCACATCTGGTATCGTGTAACCGGCGCCCGGGCTCGACCCGGGTGCCGGTGCTGCATCAGGAGGACCAGATGCGCCTGAGAGTCTTCGGTGCCCTCGCGGCCGTCGCCGTGGCCGTCTCGGTGATCTCGTTGACACCACCGGCGCTCTCGGCCGGCGGGGCCGTCCCCTACACCCAGCCTCATACGCCCGACGGGCATCCGGATTTCCGCGGCTACTGGACCAACGCCACCTTCACGCCGCTCGAGCGCCCCGCTGAACTCGCCGGCAAGGAGTTCATGACGGAGGCGGAGGCCGCCGCGTACGAGAAGCAGCGCCAGCTCCAGGAAGAGAGCCAGGCGAAAAACGACATCCACTACGACAACGTCATCTGGCAGCAGGAAAGCTACCGGAAGGTGGTCAGCCGCCTGCGGACGTCGATCGTCGTCGATCCGGCGGACGGCAAGGTCCCGCCGTTGACGCCGCTCGGCCAGCAGCGCGCCGCCGCGCGCGCCGAAGCGGCCCGCACGGCTCCCTCCGACAGCGCGCAGTCGCGCAGCCTCGGGGAGCGCTGTATTTCCTGGGGCAACGAAGGCCCGCCGATGCTCGGTTCGACCTATCAGGCGAACCTGCAGTTCATGCAGACGAAGAATGCGTTCGTGATCAGGCACGAGATCATGAACGGCGTCCGGATTGTGCCTGTTGACGGCACGCCGCACCTGCCGAACCCCGTGCGCCTGCTGCACGGGGACTCGCGCGGGCGCTGGGAGGGCAACACGCTCGTCGTGGACACGACGAATTTCACTGACGCCACGCCGTTCCGCGGGCCGCCTGCCACGGCGCGTCAGGACATTCAGAGCAGCCGCGACCTGCACGTCGTCGAGCGCTTCACACGGACCGATGCGGACTCAATCCTGTACAAGTTCACGATCGAGGATCCGTCCACGTGGACGCGGCCGTGGTCAGGCGAGATGATGATGCGCAAGTGGGAAGGCCCGATCTTCGAGTACGCCTGCCACGAAGGCAACTACGGTCTCGGGTTCATCCTGAGCGCGGCGCGCGCGCAGGAAAAGCGCGGCGCGGGCGAATAGAGCCGGCAGCCGAAGTCTTCCTCCGCGCGGCTAACGCGCAACGATTTTGTGCGCCGCCTGGCGCGCGTTGCGTCGCTTCTACACGTACCGCGCAGGTGATAGAATCCGCGCCGCCAGATGACGACGACGATTCTCCCGCGATCGGAACGCGTCTCGTTTCCTATCCCCATTCAGTATCGGCGACCCGGCGAGCCGCGCTGGTGTTCAGGCACCGTCGTGAACCTGAGCGACTCGGGCGTGCTTTTCAACTCCTGCGAACTCGAGCCCGGGATGCTCGTCGAACTGGCGTTGTCGCCGCCGATTCGCGCGGGCTGGCTCGCGGCGAGCCAGCCGATCTGCGCGGCCGAAGTGATTCGGGTCGACGGAAGCACAGCGGCCGTCCGGTTCGAGGAGTGTCGCTTCTCGCTATGACGGGCGGCGCGCCGAACGGACAAAAGTCGTCCTCTCGCGTGACTTCGCCAAGAGCCGCCCGCTGCAAGTGCCCTGAATACGAGGTCTTCCAGCTGGTCCCGCTTTTGCGCTATAAATCGCCATGCCTTCAACGCTTCCCCGGCTTGAAGTTTTCATCGGACGTTCGCTCGCGATGTGCGCGCACCCCTATGCAGCCTGGCGTTCGCAGTCTGCAAAGGGACGAGCGCTCGTGCTCGTCGCGTACATGGCCGCCAGCTACTTTGTGGTGCTCGGCGCGCTGCTGACGTTCTAAGCGATCACTCGCGCGGCCGTCGCGCCTGCCGTTTACCTACGGGCCTGCGTAATTGTTACGGCGTGCTGGCCGGCGGCTAAAGTTTCAGCCGCGGGAAACCGATGCTGATCACGGGGGTTTCCGCCGCGATCATGCGCACATCAGCCGCCACGTTCGCTGTTCTCGCCGTCCTCCTCACGGGTTCGGTTCCGCTCGCACTGCAGCCAGGCCACGAGGATGCTGCGTCCGGCGCGGTACGTGGCGCCGTCACCGATGGATCCGCGGGTGTCCTGCCGGGGGTCACCGTCATCGCCAGTTCGACTGATGGACGCGTGGTGGCGACAGCGGTCACCGACGGTGCGGGCGTCTACGTCCTGACCGAAGTTCCGGCGGGGCCTGTGGCACTCGGTTTTCAGCTCGAAGGCTTTGCGGACGCAGCGGCGGACGTCGTCGTGCAGCCTGGCCAGGAGACACGAGTCGCGCAGCGCCTGAGCCTGGCGCCGTTGTCGGAGACGGTGGTCGTGCGCGCGCCGGCCGCGATTGCGGTGCCGCGGGCGCGTTTCGAGTCGCCGCCGCCACCAGCGCCGCTCGTGGCGCGGCCGCTGCCCGAACACGATCGCGCGGCCGTCTGTGGTCCGGCGAAGCCGGATGCGATCGCCGAGTCGCTCGGGACCATCAAGGCGCGCCGCCACGCACCGCAGGGGGAGTTGTATCTCGAAGGCGCGGAGCTCGTGATCGATGCCGGTCTCGACGACGGCCTGCTGGTCGGACGCAACCTCGTCGCGCGCCGCCACTATCACGTGCACGCGGCGAACGGCGCCGACATTGTCGCCGAGCACTCGGCCGGCGTCGTGCAGATCGTCACGGCAACCGCGCACTCGTCGGTGGGCCTCGTGATTTATGCCTGCGACGCGATGCGGCCGGGCGACTTCCTCGCGTCGTTCAAGCCCGAACCGGCGCGGGATCCCGATCCGATCGGCGCGCCGGCCTTTTACGACGCGGCCCGCATCCTGTTCGCGGACGAGGGCCAGTCGCTGGGCGTGCCGCTGCGGATGCTGGTGATCGATCGCGGCGCTGTCCACGGCGTCCGCGTGGGCCAGCGATTCACGTTGTTCCGCCAGCCTGCCGGCGCGGACAGAAGCAGCAAGCGCACTCGGGCCGGCGAGGCGGTTGTCACGTCAGTACGCAACGATTCCGCAACGATCCGTATCGAACGCGTCACGGACGCCGTGGGCGCGGGTGACTGGGCAGCGCCGCAACTCGCCCCGCGAACGGCCAGCGCACAGCGATAGGTGCCTTGCGAGGGACCCGATCCGCCCTGCTCACTGCCGGCCTGACACCACTACCGTGAAGGCTCCGCTGTTATCGCTCGGGTCGTCGTCGTTGACGCCGCAGCACGAGCCGACCCGACGCGGGCATCGGCAGCGGCTGCGACTGCGTGCCGATGCCGAACGGCGCGCTGTTCCCGTTGCGTCCGATCAGGGCGCCGGGCGCTACGCCTGAGGGCACAGGCACGGGAAGCCGCCAATCACGAAAGTGTTCGTTTTGGGACAAATTTGTCGCCTTCCGGGCGGGCTACTCTCGAAAATTCGCGTGTTCACTGGCAATTCTGGGGGGTCGCCGCCGGAATAAGGCTTGCCATACGGGCAGCGTGAGCAGCCTCGAAGCCTTTGGCCCGAACCTTCGCCGGCGCCGCATGCGCAGCGGGCTCTCCCTTGAAGATCTGAGCACGCGCACGAAGGTCAGCGTCGAGTTGTGGGACGCCATGGAGCGGAACGACTTCTCGCGGTGGCCGACCGGCGTTGCCGCCCGAAGCTACATTCGCAGCTACGCGGAGGCGGTCGGCGTGGACCCGGAGGCGACCGTCGACGAGTTCTGCCGCCTCGTGCCGAACGGCGATCGCCGCGCCGAGCGCCTGGTGCGCGGCACCGCCGAATTCCTCGGCCATCAGCTCGTATGGAGCGACGACTTGCCTCCGGCGCTGCCGGAAGGCGACCGCCGCGCGCCGGCTGTGCGGCCGGAGACGGCCAGCGGGCTCCCGTGGTGGCTCGAAGCGTATCCTCGCCACATCGCCGCCGGCATCGATCTCGTGGCCGTCGTCGCGCTCGCGGGCCTCGTCGCCGGCCTTGCCAGAATCGGATTCTGGCCGACGCTGGCTGTCATCGCGCTCGTGTACCACGGAGTCAGCGTGGCGCTGCTTGGCTGCACGCCGACAGCCTGGGCGCTCGGCACCTACCTGTCCACGCAGCACCCGAACGTGGTTCAGCCCCCTGAAGCCGGCGCTGCCGGCGTTGCCGCGGCCTTCCGGCGGCTCGGCCTCATTCGCGGCGCCACTCGATCGCCCGAACGCGATACGGCGTCGTAACGTTCAGCGGCCGCCTGCGGCCCGTGCGGCGCGAGGCGCCAGCCTCGGGCCGGCGATCTTGAAAATCATCCCGCGCGAGTAGCCGACGACATACAGCTCGCCGGCGGCGTCGACCCCGAAGGAACTGATGCTGCCGAGCGTCGAGGCGCCGCCGAGTGCCGTCGTGTGGTCCCGCAGATCGGCAGCGGTCGCTTCTCCGGTCGACGGATCGACGTTGAGCGCCATGGACCAGACGCGCCCCTGCACGTACTCGGCGAAGAAGTAACGGCCCTGAAACGCCGCCCCGAGTGCCGAGCCGCGATAGACGAATCCTCCCGTGACCGACGCCGCGCCGTCAGCGTGGCTGTATTCGTAAATGGGATCGACGAGCGGCAGGTCCGCCGGGGGCCGGGAGTCGTCGTAAACGTGCGCGCCCTCGCGGTTGCGCCAGCCGTAGTTCCGCCCGCCGCGCCCGGCCGGCTCGTAGTCGATTTCTTCCCACACGTTCTGTCCGACATCGCCGACGATCAGCGCTCCCGTGCCGCCCCGCAGCGGATCGTCGAAGCTGTAACGCCATGGGTTGCGATAACCGAAGGCCCAGATCTCGGGACGGACACCCGGCGGGAAGGCCGTGAGGAACGGGTTGTCGGGCGGGATGCGGTAGCCTTGCAGGTCGGTGTCGGGAACGTCGACGTCTATGCGCAGCATCTTTCCAAGCAGCATCCCCGGGTCCTGCGCCCGATGCCCCGGATCTCCGGCCGACCCACCGTCGCCCAGACCGACGTAGAGGTAGCCGTCGGGACCGAACACCAGGTTGCCGCCGTTGTGATTCGAGAACGGCTGCAGGATGTACGGCGCGCCGTCCGGTCCGCCCCAGCGCAGATCGAAGCGCGAGGACGGATCCGCGACGAGCGGCGTGCCCGTTCCGCGGCGGAACCTTGCGACGACGTGGTTGCCGTCGGGCTGCCGGCTGAAGTGGACGTAGAAGCGCCCTGTCGCCGCGTAGTCGGGCGCGAGCGCCATGCCGAGGAGGCCTTGTTCGCCGCAACACTGGACGACCGCCGAGAGATCGAGGAAATCGGCCGCCAGGACGGTGCCGTTGCTGACGACGCGGATGCGTCCGCCCTGCTGGACGACGAACTGCACGCGCGTGTCGGTCGGGTCCTGTACGAACGCTACCGGCGACGAGAGGCCGGTCGCGTAAACACGGGCGCTCAGTTGCGCCCACGCATTGCCGGCAACGCCGGACGAGACGGCGAGCAAGACGGTGACCCTTATGATGCTGCGCATGTGTGCGGCCTCCTTTGCTCCACCGTGTCCCGTGTTCGCCCGCAAGTGCCTATCGTTGCATGAATGTCGGGGCCCCATCCTATCCACGCCGCGCGCTGTGGCCGAAATATCGGACAACCCGTAGAGTGTTAAGACGATGGACCACTACGAAACGCTTCAAATCAGCGCCAACGCCGAACCCGAGACGATTCATCGGGTCTACCGGCTCCTGGCTCAGCGCTTTCATCCCGACAACGGCGACACCGGCAACGCCGATCGATTCCGCGAACTGGCGCAGGCGTACGAGGTTCTCAGCGATCCCGAGCGGCGCGCCCAGTACGACGTCGTTCATCAGCAGCACTGGCGCGAGCGCTGGAAGGTCGTCGAGACGACCAGCGGCGATGTGGATTTCAAGAGCGAGCAGATTGCGCGGCTGACCGTGCTCGAGCTGCTCTATTCGCGTCGCAGGACGGAGCCGCAGAAACCGACCATGTCCATGCTCGACATGGAAGCGCTCATGGGGCGGCCGCGGGAACACCTGGAGTTTTCGATCTGGTTCCTGACGCAAAAGAAATTCATCACGCGCGGCGACGACTCCGGGATCACGATCACCGCCGACGGCGTCGAGTATCTCGAAAACAACATCGACGGCACGGTCCAGAGCCGGCTGCTGCGCGCGAAGAACGACTAGCGGGTGCTCGCAATTTCGCGGCGCGACAACGTGCCGAGTTCCGGGAGGCACGCGATCAGCAGGCGGGAGGTCGTCGGGCCCACGCCGGGGACACTCCGCAAGAGGTCATCTTTGATGCGCCAGAGGGGGCTGCTGTGAATCATCGTCGTGAGGTCGTGGTCGGCGTCGTGGATGCGGTGCTCGAGCCACCGGACGTGCTGCTGGACGCTCGCCCGGACGGAGCGGCGGGCCGTCGCCAGACGGTTGCGCTCGGCCACGAGCATGTCGACCTGAATTCTCGAAGAGAAATGCGGATGAGGCAGAGCTCAGCTCGTCCGTCGGCCGTCGGGTAACGGACGGCCGATACCACTTAACAGCAAATGTTTACCGCGGGCTATTTCGGCGGCGACGGGCGGGGAAGCGGCAGGTCGTTCGAGGCCATGCGGCGCTTGAACTTCCAGCGGCCGTCCTCGCGCACGAGCGTGTCGTCGTACCGGCCGGCCTGCGCGACGACCGGACGTCCATCCTGCCCGGGCGCGACGAACTGCCAGCGCGACCATGCCGTCGCGCTGTCGCCCTGCACATCGATGACGAAGTTCGACAGCAGATGGAAGTTGTGGGCGTCGTTGGGCCCCGGGATGGCTTTCTCCATGAACGCCTGGATCGCGGCGGGTCCCTGCACGGTGCCCATGCCGCCTTCCCAGACGCCGTCGTGGGCAAACAGCTGCCCGTAAGCCTTGAAGTCGCGCGCGTCGAGGTGGCGTCCGTAGTTGAGCAGCAGCTGTTCGATTTCGACGCGGTCTTCGATGCGCTGGATCCGCGCGGCCGAGTCGCGCCCGGGCGCCGATCCGGACTGCGCCTGCAGCTTCGCCGGCGCGTCCGCGATCGCGATCAGCAGTGCCGCCGCCGCGATCATCGTCACTGTTCGGCAGGCTGGTGGGTTCATGGTGGCGCCATGATACTCCCGCGCGACGTTACACTACCGCCATGAGCATCTATTCGAACCCCGCATCGTCCACGCCGGCGGAGATTGACGTGTACGTCGCCGGGCTGCTGGGGCTGCTTGGGGACCAGGATCCCGTCCGTGTCCTTGGCGACACGCCTGGCGCGGTCGCGCGGCTGCTCGAAACTGTGCCGGCGGACATGGCTGTGCGCGCGGAAGCGCCTGGCAAGTGGTCGATCCGCGACGTGGTGCAGCATCTGGCGGATTCGGAACTGGTCGGCGGCTTCCGCCTGCGGATGGTGCTCGCACACGACCGCCCGAGGCTGACGGGCTACGACCAGGACTTGTGGGCCGATCGCCTCGAGTACGGCTCGGTGGATATCGGCGAGGCGTTGGAGCAGTTCACGGTGCTCCGGCGGGCGAACGCGCGCATCTGGGCCCGGCTGACACCGGTCGATCTCAAGCGGATCGGGATACACGGCGAACGAGGCGAGGAGAGCCTCGATCGGATGCGCCGGCTGTATGCCGGCCACGACATCCTGCATCTCAGGCAGCTCGAACGCATCCACGCGGCGGTCTCGCGGGCCTGAAGCCCCGCACGACTTTCGGAATGCGCGAACGGATCGATGACATTCGAACCTGGATCGACGCGGCCGCCCGCGTCGTCGTCCTGACGGGGGCCGGGATCTCGACCGAGTCGGGGATCCCCGATTTTCGCGGGCCGCAGGGCGTCTGGACGCGGGATCCGAAAGCGGAGCGGCTTTCGAACATCCACCATTACATGTCGGATCCTGAAGTGCGCAGGCTGTCCTGGCAGAGCCGCCTCGCGCACCCGGCCTGGCGTGCCGAGCCGAACGCCGGGCACACCGCGCTCGTGGCCCTCGAGCGGCGCGGCAAGCTGCACGCGCTGATCACGCAGAACATCGACGGTCTGCATCAGCGCGCCGGCAGCACTCCGGGCAAGGTGATCGAAGTCCACGGCACCGTCCACGACGCGATGTGCATGAGCTGCGGATGGCGCGGTCCGATGCCGGGCGTGCTGGAGCGCGTCCGGGCCGGCGAAGTGGATCCGCCGTGCCGGCAATGCGGCGGAATTCTGAAGAGCGCAACGATCTCGTTCGGGCAGCCGCTCGAGCCGGACGTGATTCGACGCGCGATGCGCGCCGCATCGGAAGCGGACGTGCTGCTCGCCGTCGGGTCGACGTTGCAGGTCTACCCCGTCGCCGGGGCCGTGCCTGCCGCGAGAGAGGCGGGCGCGCGCGTGGTGATCGTGAACGCCGAGCCGACACCGTTCGACGAGATCGCGGACGCGGTCCTCTCACGCCCGATCGGTGAAACGCTGCCGCTTATTTGCCGAACCAACGCGTGAGCCGGCTCGACCCGAAGAGCGCCTTCTCGGCGACGAGCGCCGCCGACGGCACCTGAAACGTGCCGGTCGGCTTCGGGCCGCTGAGGAAGTCCACGTCCACGCGGCCGACCTGATCGTGGCCGAACTCGACGTAGCAGGAACCCTGTCCTTTGTACGCGTCGGGTGACGCACTCCCTTGCAGCTTCGCGATGATGGTCGCGGCGACGACCCGCGCCGAGCCTTCGGCGAAGACACCGGCCTTCGGCGTGCCGACGCCGTTCACGTCGCCGACCGCATAGACACCGGGAAACTTCGTCTCGAGCGTCGGCTTGTGGACGGGAACCCAGTCGTACGGATGCGCGGCGAGTCCCGATTCGACGACGACCTGCGGGACGCGGTGGACGGGCACGCCGAGAAAGAGCGCGTACGGCAGTTCCGTGCCGTCACTGAGGACGGCCACCTTGCGCGATGGGTCGAGCGACTTCACCAGCGTTGTCTTTCACGAACCGGATGCCGCGCTCGGCGAACGCCGCGAGAATCGCCTGCGAGGTTTCCGGCGACGGGGGAATCGGCGTGCCGAACGGCATCACGAGCGTGATCTCCGTCGCGTCGCGGCGTCCGCGGGCGGTCAGGTAATCATGCAGCAGGAGGGCCGCCTCGCTGGGCGCCGGCGGGCACTTGAACGATTTGCCGCAGACGCCGATGATGGCCGGGCCGCGCTCGAACTGCGGGAGGACGTCTCTCAGCGCAAAGGCTCCCGCGACGGAGTAGAACTCGTGACCGCCTTCCGGCAGGCCCGGCGTGGCTGCCGGATCGAGATCCGCCCCGAGGGCGACGATCAGGATGTCCGCGTCGAACGTGCCTGCGTCGGTCACGACGCGCCTGGCCGCCGGCTCGATCGATTGCACGGCCGTCTGCAGAAACCGCACCCCCGGCTTGAGCACGTCGCGGTACTGGTGTCGGGCGTCCGACGGCATCTTCCGCCCGAACATCACGTCCAGCTTGGAGAAGCCGAACACGAATGAATCGCCTTTGTCGATGAGGACGATGTCGAGGGCCGCCCCGAACGCGTCGGAAAGAATAGTCACGAGTTCGAGGCCGCCGAAACCGGCGCCCAGTACGACGATACGCGTCTGCATGGCGTGGAGAATATCAGTACAATCGGGGCCATGGCACGTATCATCGGGGCCCTGGCCAGCTCGCACACGCCCACGATCGGCTTCGCGTTCGACCGCGACAAGCGCGACGATCCGGCGTGGGCGCCGATCTTCGAGCACTACGAACCGCTGCAGCGCTGGATCGACGAAAAAAAACCCGACGTAATGGTGTTCGTATTCAACGATCACGTGACGTCCTTCTTCTTCGATCACTACTCGGCGTTCACGCTCGGGATCGGCGAACAGTTTCCGGTGGCGGACGAGGGCGGCGGCGCGCGTGCGCTGCCCCCCGCGATCGGCCACCCCGCGCTGGCGCGGCACATCGGCCAGGCGCTCATGGCCGACGAGTTCGACATGTCGTTCTTCCAGGACAAGCCGCTCGACCACGGCCTGTTCTCGCCGCTCTCGATGCTGGCGCGGCGGACGGACGCGGGCGAGTGGCCGGCGCGGATCATCCCGCTGCTCGTCGGCGTGCTGCAGTTTCCGATTCCCTCGGCGCGGCGCTGCTACAAGCTGGGGCAGGCGCTGCGCCGGGCCATCGAGAGCTACCCGGAAGACCTCAAGGTGGCGATCGTGGCGACCGGCGGGCTGTCGCACCAGGTGCACGGCGAGCGATCGGGCTTCAACAACACGCCGTGGGACATGCAGTTCCTCGAGCTGATCGAAAAGGACCCCGAACGCCTCTGCGAGCTGACGCACGCCGAGTACGCGGAGTGGGGTGGCTTCGAAGGGTCTGAGGTCATCATGTGGCTCGTGATGCGCGGCGCGCTGTCGTCCAGCATCCGGAAGGTCCACCAGAGCTACTACCTGCCGTCGATGACGGCCATTGCGACGGCGATCTACGAGAACGAAGCGTCGGCGGACGTCGGCAGCAACGCCGAGGAGTATCGTCATCACATGGCGCGGCAACTCGCCGGGGCCGAGCGCATTCCGGGTACCTACCCGTTCACGCTCGAGCGCAGCGTCAAGGCGTACCGGCTGAACAGGTTCCTGCACGACATGGTCGATCCCGCCCACCGCCAGCGCTTCAAGGACGATCCGGAAGCGTCGTTCGCCGCGGCAGGGCTGACCGACGAGGAGCGCGGCCTCGTGCGCCGCCGCGACTGGCGCGGCATGATCCACTACGGCGTCATCTTCTTCATGCTCGAAAAGCTCGGCGCCGTCATCGGCGTGTCGAACCTTCACATCTACGCGGCCATGCGCGGCGAGACGCTCGAGACGTTTCAGCAGACGCGCAACGCGCCGGGCGCGCTCTACTCGGTGGCCGGCAGGGACGCCGGCGCGCTCGCGTGGGACACGAACGCGAAGTCGTAGGAGTGCGGCAGGACGGCCATGCGGTTCGATGAATTCCAGGGGGTCAACGCCGCCTACGTGCTGGAGCTGTACGACCGCTTCCGGCAGGATCCGTTGTCCGTCGACCCGGCCACGCGGAGGGCGTTCGAGACCTGGTCTCCTCCAACGCCGGGTCCAGCCGCGGCATCGATGCCCGCTGCCGGAGCGGTGGACGCCGGCAGCCCTGGCAGCCCTGGCAGCGACGTCAGCAGGCACAGTGCCACGGACATCGCCACGATTGTGGGCGCCGCGAACCTCGCGGACTGCATCCGGCGATACGGTCATCTGGCGGCCCGCATCGATCCTCTGGGCTCGGAGCCGATCGGCGACCCGTCGCTCTCGCCCGCGGCCCACGGCATCACGGACGACGATCTCAGGCGCCTGCCCGCTTCGCTCGTCGAGGGACCGGTCGCCGAGTCGTCTGCCAGCGCCTTCGACGCGATCGAAGGCCTCCGCCGCGTCTACTGTTCGACGACCGGGTTCGACTACGCGCACGTGTTCGTGCCCGAGGAACGCGACTGGCTCCGCCACGCCGCCGAGTCCGGCCGATTCCTCCCGCCGGTGGATGCGGCCTCCGCGGCCGCCGTGCTCGATCGCCTGAGCCAGGTCGAGGCCTTCGAGCGCTTTCTGCACAGGACCTTCCCCGGCAAGACGCGCTTCTCCGTCGAGGGGCTCGACATGCTCGTGCCGATCCTCGACGAAATCATCTGCGGGTCCGCCGGCGGGGGCACGCGGTTCGCGCTGCTCGGCATGGCGCATCGCGGACGGCTGAACGTGCTGGCCCACGTGCTCGACAAGCCGTACGCGGAGATCCTCGCCGAGTTCAAGGATCCGATCGCGGCCGCTTCGTATCGCACCGACCTGGGCTGGACGGGCGACGTCAAGTATCACGCGGGCGCGCGAACGGCGGCGCCGCGCGGGCAGATGTACGTCACGCTGGCGCCGAATCCGAGCCACCTCGAAGCCGTGGACCCGGTGGTGGTGGGGATGGCGCGGGCCGCCGGCACGGCGGCGGACGGCCGGGGCGCGGCCCGCTTCGACGGCCGGATCACGCTGCCGATCCTCATTCACGGCGATGCCGCGTTTCCCGGGCAGGGCGTGGTCGCGGAGACGCTGAACCTCTCGCGGCTCGCCGGCTACGACACGGGCGGCACGATTCACATCATCGCGAACAACCAGCTCGGGTTCACGGCCACGCCCGAGGAGTCGTACAGCACCAGCTACGCGAGCGGCCTCGCGCGCGGATTCAAGATCCCGATCGTGCACGTGAACGCCGACGATCCGGTCGCGTGCCTCGAGGCCGCCAGGCTGGCGTGGGAGTACCGCGCGCGCTTCGGGCTCGACTTCCTGATCGATCTCGTCGGCTACCGCCGCTACGGCCACAACGAAGGCGACGAGCCGTCGTTCACGCAGCCGGTCATCTACCAGACCGTGGCCGTCCACCCGACCGTGCGCGAGCGCTGGGCGCGGACGCTCGTCGAGAAAGGCACGATCGCCGCCGATGTGCCGCCCGCGCTCGTCAAGAAACACTTCGACGTGCTGGAAACGACCTACGCGTCGCTCGAAGCCGGACCAGGCGTACCGCCCGCAGGTGCCGCCGCAGCCGTCTCCGGGGGCAGCGGCCAGAGTGTCCACAGGCGTGCCGCTGGATCGGCTGCGGGAAATCAACGACGCGCTGCTGGTTCGCCCGGAGGGCTTCACGTTCCATCGCAAGCTGGAACGCGGGCGCGAACGGCGCAAGGCGGCGCTCGTGAACCCGTCGGATCGCTCCGTCGACTGGGCGACAGCGGAGGAACTGGCGCTGGCGACGATCCTCGCCGACGGCATCCCCGTCCGCCTGACGGGCGAGGACGTCGAGCGCGGCACGTTCAGCCACCGCCACGCCGTGTACCACGACGCGGCGACGGGGCAGCAGCTGGTGCCGCTGCAGGAATTCCCGCAGGCGCGCGCCTCGTTCGAGCTGCACAACAGCCCCCTGAGCGAGAACGCCACGATCGGGTTCGAGTTCGGCTACAACATGCAGGCGCCGCGGCGCCTCGTCGTGTGGGAGGCGCAATACGGCGATTTCCTCAACGGCGCGCAGGAGATGCTCGATCAGTTCGTGACGTCTGGCCGCGCGAAGTGGGGCCTCGCGCCGTCACTCGTCCTGCTGCTCCCGCACGGATACGAGGGCCAGGGGCCCGAGCACTCGAACGCGCGCCCCGAGCGCATCCTGCAGGCGGCGTCCGACATCAACCTTCGTCTTGTCAACTGCACGACGGCGGCCCAGTATTTCCACCTGCTGCGCCGCCAGGCGGCGCTGCTCGAGCTCGACCCGCTGCCGCTCTTCGTCCTGACGCCGAAAAGCCTTCTGCGACACCCATTCGTCGCATCGACGCCGCTCGAGCTCGAGCAGGAGCGGTTCTTCTCGGTGCTCGACGATCCCGAGGCGCCGCGCTCGCCGGACGCGATCGAGCGGGTGGTGTTGTGCAGCGGCAAGGTGGCTGTGGACCTGTTCACCAGCGACGCCCGGCGGACCGCTTCGGGAATCGCGATCTGCCGCGTCGAGCAGCTGTACCCGTTTCCCAGCGTCGCCCTGACAGAAGTCCTCGACCGCTACCCGTCGGCGCGCGACGTGGTCTGGCTCCAGGAGGAGCCGGAAAACATGGGCGCGTGGGAATTCATGCGGCCGCGGCTCGAGGAGCTCGTCGGCGATCGGCGGCCGCTCCGCTACATCGGGCGCGCGCGCAACTCGAGCCCGTCGGAGGGATCGGCGGCGTGGCACCAGTTGAACCAGACGGCGCTCGTCGAGCAGGCGTTCGACCTCGGCGCGGCCAGGCGGGTGCCGGCATCGTCCATGGTTCTTTCCAAGCAGGTCTGACACGCATGATGACCATCGTCGTCCCGCAGCTCGGCGAATCGGTGCTCGAAGCGCGCGTCGCGCGCTGGATGAAGAAGGAAGGCGATCGCGTCGAGATGGGCGAGCCCATCGTGGAGCTCGAGACCGAGAAGATCAACCTCGAGGTCAGCGCCGAGCGCGCCGGCGTCATCGCGCGCATCACGCGGCAGCGAAGGCGAGGACGTGAAGGTCGGGGAAGCGCTCGGCGAACTGGACGACGCCGGGGCGGCGTCCGGCAAGCCCACGGCGGCGGCAGCACCGCCTCCAGCCGCCGTGCCGCCTCCAGCCGCGGCGCCGCCTCCAGCTGCGCGCGGCCTCCAGCGCCGCCGGTTGCGCCTCCTGCGACGCCTGCTTCCGCACAGGCCGCGACTCCGGCGCCCACCCCCGCTCCGCTCAAGACTCCGGCTTCCACCCCGGCTCCCGTCAACGCTCCGGCTCCCGCATCAACAGCGGCCGCGCGTCAACCCGACGCGACGACCCCGGCCGCTGTCAGCCGGCCGGCCGGCGGCCGTTCCGAGGACCGGCAGCGCATGACGAAACGGCGCGCGACGATCGCGCGTCGGCTGGTCGAAGCGCAGCACACCGCGGCGATGCTGACGACGTTCAACGAGGTCGACATGACGGCCGTCATGGGGCTGCGCGAGCGGCACAAGGACGCGTTCAAGCAGAAGCACGGCGTCGGCCTCGGCATCGCGTCGTTCTTCGTCAAGATGAGCGTCGCGGCGCTGCGCGCGTTCCCGCAGCTCAACGCCGAGATTCAGGGCGACGAGATCGTCCTCAAGCGCTACTACGACATCGGCATCGCGGTCGGCGCGGAAGGCGGCCTCGTGGTCCCGGTCCTGCGCGACGCGGATCGGACTGTCGTTCGTGGAGATCGAGCGCGCCATCCGCGATTTCGCGCAGAAGGCCTCGACCGGGACGCTGACGCTCGAGGACCTGACGGGCGGGACGTTCACGATTACCAACGGCGGCGTCTTCGGCTCGTTGCTCAGCACGCCGATTCTCAACCCGCCGCAGGTCGGCATCCTCGGGCTGCACAAGATCCAGGAACGTCCCGTCGGCGTGAACGGCCAGATCGTCCTCCGGCCGATGATGTACGTGGCGCTCAGCTACGACCATCGCATCGTCGATGGCCGCGAGGCGGTGCAGTTCCTCGTGAAGATCAAGGACGCGATCGAAGATCCCGCACAGCTCCTGCTCGAAAACTGATACATCTCTTCGAAATGTACGTTGACTCTGAACATCCACAGGCATAGTGTGTCGCCATCATGAACTCATAAAGCTGCAGACTCGAGGTCGGGCGAGGTCGGCGGGTCATCACTCTGCGAGGTGCGAAATGCGCGTTGCTGTGAAGATCGTGGCGCTGTTGGCGGTCCTCGTCGGCGTTCCCTCCGTTGCCCGTGCCCAGGCCGTGATCGCCGGCACGGTGAAAGACCCCTCCGGCGCCGTGCTGCCCGGCGTCAGCGTCGAGGCCGCCAGCCCGGTCCTCATCGAAAAAACCCGCACCGCAGTCACCGACGGCAACGGCCAGTACCGCATCGAAGACCTGCGGCCCGGAACCTACACCGTCACCTTCGTTCTTCAGGGCTTCAGTACCACGAGGCGCGAAGGCATCGAGCTGACCGGTTCGTTCACGGCCACCATCAACGCGGATCTGAAGGTCGGCGCGCTGGCCGAAACGGTGACCGTCACCGGCGAGAGCCCGATCGTCGACGTGCAGAGCGCGCGGCGCGAGACGACGCTGAACGCCGACACGATCAAGTCGATTCCGACCGTACGCAACTACAACTCGATGGTGCTGCTGGTGCCGGGCGTGGTCACCAACACCAACGACGTCGCGACCGGCCCGCTCATCAACCAGTTTCCGATCCACGGCGGCCGCGCGAACGAAAGCCGCCTGACGATCGACGGCCTGAACGTCGGGAACCCGCCCGGCGGCAATCAACCGCCCACCTACGTCGCAGACGTAGGCAACTCGCAGGAAGTGACGTTCACGACATCGGGCGGACTGGGCGAATCCGAGACGGCCGGCCTGGTCATGAACATCGTGCCGAAGACGGGCGGCAATCGCCTGGAGGGCGCCGCGTTCTTCAGCGGAACGGGCGAGAATCTTCAGTCGGACAATTTCACGCCGGAACTGAAGGCCGCGGGCCTGGCGCAGGCCACGCCGATCAGCAAGGTCTACGATCTGAACGGCGCCGTGGGCGGGCCGATCGCAAAAGATCGCGTCTGGTATTTCGTCAACGCGCGCACCCAGGGCAGCACGCGCGTGACCGCCAACCAGTTCTACAACCTCAACGTCGGAGATCCGACGAAGTTCCTGTACGCCCCCGATCTGAGCCGGCCCGGATTCTCCGATCGCACCTGGGAGAACGTGAGCGGCCGCGTCACCTGGCAGGCGACGCCGCGCAACAAGATCGGCGGGTTCTGGGATGAGCAGTGGGTCTGCCGAAAGTGCGAAGGCACCACGACCGGGCTGGCGTCGCCTGCGCAGATCGTGGCGCCAGAGGCGGATGGGCCAAACGCCACGATCCCGCTGCGCGTCCAGCAGGCCACGTGGAGCTCGCCGGTCACCAGCCGTCTGCTGATCGACGCAGGTTTCGGGACGACGTACTACGGATGGGGGAGCTTCGAGCGCAGCGACAACAACACGCGGGGACTCGTGCGCATGCAGGAGCAGTGCGCCGGCGGATGTGCCGCCAACGGCGGCATCGCCGGCCTGGTCTACCGGTCACAGGACTGGAACAACAACCGCACGGGGGCGTACCAGTGGCGGGCGTCGGCGGCGTACGTCACCGGCGCGCACAGCCTCAAGTTCGGACACACGGGCACGTACTTCGTGGACAACCGCGAGAGCTTCACGAACGATCAGCAGCTCGTGTTCCGGGTGAACAACGGCGTCCCCAACCAGCTCACCGAGGCGGTGCCGTTCGTGCAGCTGGCGCGTGCGCAGATCATGGCGTTCTACGCGCAGGAGCAATGGACGCACGGCCGGCTGACGCTGCAGGGCGCGGTTCGCTACGACCGCGCGCACGGGTGGTTTCCGGCGCAGCAGATCGGGCCCACGCGGTTCTTCCCGACACCGGTCAACTACCCTGTGACACAAGGGGTGGACAGCTACGTCGACGTCACGCCGCGCGTCGGCGCCGCCATGGATGTCTTCGGCAACGGGAAGACCGCCCTGAAGTTCAGCCTGGGCAAGTACCTCGAGGGCGCGAGCACCGGCAACCCGGTTGTCTTTTACAACACGAACCCGGTGCTGCGGCTGCCGAACACGAACCCGCCGTTCGGACCGCTCGGCGTGCAGCGCACCTGGACCGATGCCAACAATAACTTCCGTCCCGACTGCAACCTGCAGAACCCGAACTTGCAGGACCTGCGCGGGAGCGGAGGCGACTTGTGCGGCCAGATCACAAACCTCGCCTTCGGGACAGGCACGCTGACCAACTCGTTCGATCCCGACCTCACGTCCGGCTCCGGCGTCCGGCCGTCGGATTGGGGGCTGAGCGTGTCGGTGCAGCAGCAGCTCATGAAACGGGCGTCGATCGAGATTGCTTATAACCGCCGTTCGTTCGGCGGCTTCACGGTCGTGGACAACCAGGTCACCAAGGCGTCGGACTACACGCCGTACAGCATCACGGCGCCGCTCGATCCGCGGCTGCCGGGCGGCGGCGGGTACACGATCCCGGGGTTGTACGACATCGTGCCGTCGCTGTCGGGCCAGATCAACAGCCTGACCACACTGGCCGACAAGTACGGCACGGAAACCCAGACCTTCAACGGCTACGACATCACCCTGAGCGTGAGGGCCACCAACGGCCTGACGTTCCAGGGCGGCACGAGCACGGGGCACAATGCCGCCGACGCGTGCGATGTCCGATCAGGGCTACCCGAGCTGAACACGATCATCGGCGCGGGTCTGGTCGGCTCGACGGTCAGCACGGTGAGCCCGTATTGCAAGGTCGATTACGGCTGGCTGACGCAGATGCGCGGCCTCGCCACGTACACGATTCCGCGCGTGGACGTCCAGGTGAGCGGCGTGGTGCAGAGCAAGCCGGGTGCGATCCTGGCCGCCAACTACGCGGTGCCTGCGGCCGTGATCGCGCAGTCGCTCGGCCGTCCGCCCTCGGGCAACGTGACGAATGTCACCATCAACCTGCTGCGCGCCGGGGGAGCAGTACGGCGACCGCGTCAACCAGCTCGATTTCCGCGTCGCGAAACTTCTGCGCTTCTCCGGGAAGCGCGCCATGATCGCGCTCGATCTTTACAACGCGCTCAACAGCAACCCGATCCTGACGTACAACAACACGTTCGTGCCCAACGGCACCTGGCTGCAGCCGCGCTCGATTCTCACGCCGCGGCTGTTCCGGATCAGCGCCGAGTTCAACTTCTAAGATTTCGACTGGTGTAGTGCAGGCCTTAAGGCCTGCACTACTTCTGCGGCGCCGCGAAGTGCACGCGGGTCGTCGAACGTCCACTCGCGGCCCATCGCACTCCGCACCGTTACTGACCGGGCGCGCGGTACGCCACGCTCTTCTTTGCCGCGACGTCGATCTCTTCCGGTGTGAGGAGCACGGTCGTCTTGCAGCGCACGGCCGCGCTGGCGTTGATCGCCAGCGCCGCGGCGGCCACCGACGCGTGGTCAGGCGCGTCCAGGATCACGATGGCGTCGGTGTCCCCGAACGCGAAGTAGAACGCCTCTATCGATCCCCCGGCGCTCTTGATGGCCTGTTCCGCCGACTGGCGGCGCTTCGACCCGCCCTCCTTCAACAATCCCCTGGCGCCGTCGGCTGTGTACGAAACCTGCAGCAGGTACTTCGGCATTCAGTCACCTCGCGGAGGAGACTACCACCGATACCGAATCGGGATCGCTGGTGTATGCTGATTGGGCAGGGAGGGGCATCTTGCGGAAGCAGGCAGCGTGCGCGCTGACGCCCGAGCAGGCCGGCCGGCGAGGGGTCGCGTGGGTCATCGGGGCCTTCGTGCTGTGTCCCTGCCACCTCCCGATCACGCTGTGGGTCGCGGCCGCGTTGCTCTCGGGCACCGCCGCCGGCGCCGCCATCCTCGGGCATCCGTATCTCGCCGGCCTCGTCCTCCTGATCGCGTGGCTGGCCGGCACGCTGCACGGGTTCAACTTGATGCGCCGATCGCGCCGCGACGCGTTCGCGCAGCGTCCCGCCGGCGGATTCCTCTCGGACCGTCCGTAACGATCAACAGCACGCGTCAGTGAATGACGGTGTGCCGGCTGGCGCAGGCCTGGCAGGTCTCGCTGTCGTGCAGGTATTCGGGCGCCGTGCGGCGTCCGCACTCCTGACAGGTCTGATAGGACGCCAGGCGCGCTTCGCGGGCTCCCTTGATGAGCGCCCCGAGCGCCGCCAGCAGGGCGTTCTCCGGCAGCCGCCGCCAGTTCAGCACGCCGACACGCCGCGGCCGCATCGCAAACGTCAAAGACGACTCCCAGACGCCCGCGAACTCCGACACCGTGACGCTGGTCTCGGTCAGCCGCGCGACGACTTCGACCGGGTCGCCGCCCAGGAACTGCCGCACGCCCGCTTCGCTCTCCGCCTGGTCGACCGGGGCGGGCAGATTGGAATTCAGATACGCGATCAGCTGCTCGTACCGCTCGGAAACGTCCATGCCCAGATTCTAAAACGTTTTCGATTGGTGTGGCACAGGCCGCCGGGCCTGCCTTCCGTGCCAGAATGAGCCGCGTGAACGGCGCAAAACCCACCTCGCTCGGGCCCGTGGAGTTCGTGGCGCTCATGGGGATGCTGACGGCGCTCGTGGCGCTGTCGATCGACATGATCCTGCCGGCGCTGCCCGCTGTCGGCGCGACGCTCGCCGTCCGTCACGCCAACGACGTCCAGTTCGTCGTCTCGCTGCTGTTTCTCGGGTTCGGCTTCGGCCAGTTCCTGTACGGCCCGGTGTCGGACAGCGTGGGCCGCAAGCCCGCCGTGTACTTCGGCCTGGGGCTGTTCTCGGCCGGCTGCCTGCTGGCACTGACGGCGCAGACCTTTCCCGTCATGCTCGTCGGCCGTGTCCTGCAGGGCCTCGGCGTCGCCGGCCCCAGGACCATGACCATCGCGCTCGTGAGGGACAGGTTCGAGGGCCACGTGATGGCACGGGTGATGTCGTTTGTCATGGCCGTCTTCATCCTGGTGCCGGTGATCGCGCCGTCCCTCGGGCAGGCCGTGCTCGGGGTGGCGGGATGGCGAGCCGTTTTCGGGCTGTACCTGGCGCTCGCGCTCGTCGTGACGGTGTGGTTCGGATGGCGTCAGGAAGAGACGCTGCCTGCCGCGCGCCGGCGGCCGTTCTCGGGCGCGGACATCGCGCGTGCGGGACGCGAGGTCCTGACGCACAGGGTGGCCCTGGGTTATACGGTGGCGGCCGGACTCGTGTACGGGGCGTTCATCGGCTACCTCAGCTCCGTCCAGCAGATCCTGCAGCAGCAGTACGCGCTCGCGTCACGGTTTCCGTTGTACTTCTCGATGCTGGCGATTTCTCTCGGCGCGGCGTCGCTGTGCAACGCCCGGCTCGTCGGGCGGTACGGCATGCGTCCACTCGCCGCGTCGGCCCTCGGGCTGGTCGCGGCTGTGTCCATCCCGTTCGCAGGCGTGGTGATCAGCCAGGCGGGGCATCCACCGCTCTGGTCGCTGATGCTGTACCTGCTCGCCACGTTTTTCGGAATCGGTCTCCTGTTCGGCAACCTGACGGCGCTGGCGATGCAGCCGCTCGGGCACATCGCGGGCACCGGCGCGGCAGTGGTCGGCGGTTTGTCGACGCTGATTTCGCTGGCGCTCGGCACCGCGATCGGCCAGAGCTATGACGGCACCGTCGTGCCGCTCGTGTCCGGGTTCGCGATCCTCAGCGTGCTGGCCATGCTCGCGATGGCCTGGGCGCAGTCGGCGGCCAGGCCATCGGCGGTTACGGGCGCGTTGCCGTGATGTAGTCGAAGCTGACGCACGATCCGCCCGAGACGACACGGTGCGGTTCAAAACCAAAAACCGTGTAACGCGCGCCGAGCGTGACTACTGCACGCCGAGCAGGCCGATGTCAAAGATGAGCGTGGCATTTGGCGGGATCGAGCCGCTGCCCGAGCTGCCGTACGCGAGCTCCGGCGGGATGATCAACCGGCGCGTCCCTCCGACTCGCATACCCGGCACGCCCCGCTGCCAACCGGCGATCACCTGCGAGAGCAGGAACGTGGCGCTCGCGCTGCTGTCGAACTGCGTCCCCTTGCCGTCGGGCTTGCTCGTGTCGTACAGCCAGCCCGTGTAGCTGACCGTCACGCGACTCGTCGCAAGGGCGGTGGCGCCGGTGCCGACGACGAGGTCGGTCTGCGAATAGGGTGCGCTGGAAGTCGTGGGCGTCGCAGGCGTATCGCTGCTGCACGCCGCGACGGACAGCAGGAGGGTCACGAGGAGCAGTCGTCCGGGCACGGTCATCATGGGATCCTGTATGCAGGCGCGGAATGTGAGCCACTGGCTCCTCCAGATTATTACGAAACGGCCCCCAGGCCCACCTGAGCCCCAAATCCCTCAACTGCCGCGTATCTGGTCGTCATCACACCTCGTATGGTGCTCAACGCCAGATCCACCGCGTATATCGTCATCGCGACGCTCGCCGCGCCGGCGTCTCCAGCGGCGCAGGAGCCGGCCGTCCGGCCGCCGAACCTGGTCGCCGTCAAGTTCACGGCCGCGCCGCCGCTCGAGTTCCCGAACCCGACCGATTCCAACAGCCCGGCGTTCTGGGACGGCGAACGCTTTTACGTCTTCAATTCGTGGGGTGGGCAGCCGCGGCGCGCGCGCGGCGGGAGCATCGAGGATGCGGTGGACACGAACCCTACCGGGCCAAGCTCCTCGTATACGAACAACGGGATGGCCGGCCGCTGGCTCGAGGCGGTGATTCGAGACGAGGAGGCCGGCCGGTTGTACGGTTGGTACCATCAGGAAATCCAGACGGATTGTCCGCAGGGGCGGCGGACGTGGCCGCAGATCGGCGCCGCGATCTCTGAGGACAACGGCGAGTCGTGGGAGGACGTCGGCGTCGTGCTCACGCCCAGGGACGGCTCGGTGACGTGCGACACGGACCATCCGGTGACCAACGGCGGCGTCGGCGATTTCTCCGTGATCCTCGACCGCGATCCCGACCCGGCACGTCACTACGTGTATTTCATCTTCTCGAGTTATGGCGGCGATCTCGAGGAACAGGGGATTTCCTTCGCCCGCATGCCGTGGACCGAGCGCGATCGCCCGTTCGATCGGTTTTCCGGGCAGTCGCAGGTCAGCAAGTGGGACGGCAGGGCGTGGGCCGCTCCGGGTATCGGCGGCCGCAGCGTGGCAATTTTCCACGACGACCGGCAGGTCTCCTGGACGAGCGCGGAGAACAACGGCTACTGGGGGCCGTCGGTGCACTGGAACGGCGATCTGCAGAAATTCGTCATCCTGATGGACCGATCGAAAGGCGGCAACTACGAAACCGCCGGCGTCTACATGACGTACGCGGCCGGCCTCGAAGACCCGCGCTTGTGGGTGGAGCCCAGGCTGGCCATCGCCGACAACCAGGGCTGGTATCCGCAGGTGATCGGCGCGCCGGCGTTCGGGGGGACGGACAAGATTGCCGGGGCAGGCAGCGTGCAGCCCACGCGATATTTCAATCAGGGCCGATCGACTTTCTATATCACGTTCGCCGAAGCGCCCCTGACCCCACCTGACGCGCCGCGAAAGCAGATTCAGAAGTCGCCGGCGAACCGGACCCGTTGAACGCAGAGCACGCGGAGCACGTAGAGTCGTCAGTGCTATTGTTCCCGCTATGGAGCGATCCGTTGAGATTCTGGCGCTCGTGCTGTTCGGCGTCCTCGGGCTCTCGCACATCCTGCAGCCGAAGGCGTGGGTTGAAGCCTTCATCCTCGCACGCAGTCAAGGCCCGCCCGGATCGTTCGCGGACGGGCTTCCGTATCTGATCCTGGCCGGCATCGTCATCGCCTTTCACAACGTCTGGTCGGGCATACCGGTGGTGCTGACTGTGATTGGGTGGGCTTCGCTGATCAAGAGCGTGCTTCGCTTCTGTGTCCCGGCGTGGGGCCTGAAAATGATGGCGCGTGTGTCGCTGGAGCGCGCCTGGGAGTTTCAGGCGGCCGGAGTTGTCCTGGTGGCGCTTGCCGGCATTCTCGGGTACGGAGTCTACGCGCGGTAGCTTCGCGCGGCGGCTACATCTTGAACATGAAGACGAGCAGCACGAACCCGACGACGCCGAACGCGACGAAGGACGTGTCGCCGATTGGCAGCAGCTCGCCGATCTGTCTTGCAATGGTGTGAAACTGGAACGCCGCCGGGACGGATGGGAATTCGCCGTGCAGCGCGTTCAGGAGGTGCTGGCGCGCGGTCTCGTCGATGGCGGCCATGCCGGAAGCCACGATGGACACGCCGAAAAGAGCGAGGAACCCGTCCTGCAGACGCCGTGCGGTTGATGAGGCCATGGCGGATCGCCGTGCAACCGGGGGACCACCCGGCAGGTTCTTAGATCCTCTGTTCTCTCAGTGGGTTACGGAAAGCGGGCTGCGCCGGGGCCGTCCTGGTTGTGCCATTTCTGACCAGCCAGTGCCGCATCAAGTCACTCGGAGCGGAACATCATGAGGAACGCGCTTCCCGTCCGGCGTCAGGTCGAACTGCCGTCGCAGCGGGCCCTGCACGAACCCTGTGATCGGCAGTGCAACCGCGTCGCCGACTGTGAACGTCGGGTCAGTTCTGACGCCCACTGTAAACAACTGGCCGCCGTTGTCGAAGAACAGCGCTTTCTGATCCGGCGCCCAGAGCGGGTGCCCGCCGCCGGTCTTCGTCACCTTGATCTTCGCGCCCGGTCCGGGAAACGGCTGCACGTAGACCTCGAGCTGTCCGCTTTCTGCCGAGACATACGCGAGCCAGCGGCCGTCGGGGGAGAAACGGCTGCTGTGCTGCGGCGAGTCCGGAAGGGCCGCGAACGGCGTCGCGCGTCTCTCAGCCAGCGAGTACGTCCACACGTCGTAGTCGCCAGGCGCCTTGAACGTGATGAACGAAAAGCGCTGCAGCGGGGTTGACCATGATTCGGGCGCCCGCGCGGGCTTCACAAGAAGCTCGGCATCGCCGGTGCCGTCGGCCGCACGCCAGAACATCGTCTCCGCGCCCTCGTGGTCGGTGATGTAGAGGATGCGGGATCCATCGCCCGACCACAGAGGACCGCGGTTCCGACCTTCCGTCGTGATCTTGCGCCGCGATGCGACGTCCGCGAGGTTCGCGACCCAGACGGCCCCGTCAGCCTGCGTGTCGAACGTCACACGCAGGCCGTCCGGTGAAATCCGCGGTGCGAACGTCGAGCCGGGTACGCGGCCGACGATCGTGCGCCGCCCGTCGTGGTCCACGTAGGTGAGCTGATAGTCGGGGCGCGCCTGACCTTGCTGCGTTGCAACGACGGCCGTCAAAAGCAAGACGACCGCGCACGCCGCTCCGACGAGACCTTTGTTCATGGCGTCCGGCACCTGTTCTAACATGTGCTGACGATCCTGTGAGAACTATTTCGGTCGAGACACACACGCACGGCCGCGCCCTGATCAAGGACGCATCTTCGTCTTTTTCTTCTTCCGCGGGCCTGCTGGTCGGTTTTCATGGGTACGCGCAGAGCGCCGACGACATGCTCGGAGAACTCGAGCTGATTCCCGGCAGCGAACGATGGACGCTCGTCTCCGTGCAGGGGCTGCACCGTTTCTACGCGCGGGGACAGGGGAAGGTCGTCGCCAGCTGGATGACGCGCGAGGATCGCGAGCAGGCGATTGCTGACAACCTCGCCTACGTCAATCGCGTCGTCGATGCGGCGTTGCGGGGCGTGGGCGACGACGCTCTAATCGTCTTCCTGGGGTTTTCGCAGGGCGTCGCGATGGCATACCGCGCCGCGGTGATGGGCGAGCGTCATGCCCGGGGCGTCATCGCGATTGGCGGTGATGTCCCGCCCGACGTAAAGGAGGCCTCCGGGGAGCGGTTTCCTCCCATCCTGGTCGCCGCCGGCGACAGCGACGAGTGGTACACGGCGGCGAAGGTCGAGGCGGACGAAGAGTTCCTGCGTGGTCGGGGCCTGCGGCACGAGGTCTTTCACTACGCGGGCGGGCACGTCTGGACCGCCGAACTGCGCGCCCGTATGCGGCAGGCGCTCGACGCGCTCACCTGATTGTCCCGGGTTCCTGGTCCGCGGGGGACCAGGAACCCGGGCCCAAGGACCAAGGACCTATTTACCCATCGCCTTCCACAGATCGGCCTTCGTCTGCGGCGTCGGCGTGGTGTGCACGGGGATGTACCGATCGAAGTTCAAATTGAGCTTCTCGAGAATCGGAAACAACGCCTTGACGTGGTCGTTCGGCGCCTGGCCCGGCGCCGGCAGCGTGAAGTCGCCCTGCAGCAGGACCTTCTCCTTCGGAAGGAAGGCGATCAGCATCCCGTTCGTGTGCGGCACGGGCGAGACGTGATACAGCTCCACGGTATGCGTCCCGTCCGAGAACACCTTCTTCTCTGTGACGGCTTCGATCTTCGCCTTCTTCGGATTCCGGGCGAGCGTATCGTTCAGCAGTGTCCGCGGCGTGTTGAGCGCCTTGTCGAGGAACGCCTCGTTGTTCTTCTGCGTCACGATGATCGCGCCTTCGGCGACCAGTGGCGGCAGCCCGCCCGTGTGATCGGCGTGCGGATGGGTGTTCATGACGTAGCGGATCGGCTTGTTGGGGATCAGTTTCTTCGCTTCGGCGATGTACGCGAGGCCGCGCGCCTCGGACTGTCCCGCCTCGAGCATCATGATGTAGTCCTTGAACTCCACGATCACCGAGTCGTAGCTGCCCGGTCCGGTCGTGAGCCTGTAGACGCCGTCGCCGAGTTTTTCGGACGTGACCATCAGGGCGGGAGGCGCTCCGCCGCCCGGTCCGCCGCCGCCGGGTCCACCGCGGCCCCCGGCCGGCGCCGGTGCGGGCACGAGCGTCGCGGCATCGGGAGGATTCGCCTTGGCGGACGTAACGTCCACGTCGAAAAACGGCCAGCCGCCGCGGGTCTGCACGATCTTCGACGGCGCCATGAACCCGGCGTATTCCTTCCAGCCGGTGTACGTGGCGAGGATCTGCATGTCGCCCATGATGTTCTCGCCCAGCCATGTCTCGACGCGCTCGACGAGGTTCTGGTCGTTCACGTAGCCGTTGATGACGTACGGCTTGCCTGAGGGCGCCTTGACGGCGGGACTCCACGTCAGCACGGTGTAGTTCCTGCCGTCGACCTTGCGGCGGCTGACGACCGCGTTATTTGCCGCCGCGCCTTTGAGGAACCCCCACGGCGTGATGTACAGCTCCAGGGAGCCGGCCCAGGGTTGAGACACGTCAGCCTGCTGAGGCGTGACCTGCTGGAAGAACGTTCCCGGCGTCAGCGCCGTCGAACCGCCCGGCCCGATGTTGTTGGTCGTCCCGCTGGCACGCGACGCGGGGCCCGCCAGGTCGATCACACGCACGTAGTTGGTGATCGGCCGCATCGGATCGTGCGTGCCCCGGCACGTCATGTCCGTCGAGTTGGCGCCGCATTGCTGGAACGCCACGTCCTTCGCCGTACCCGAATACGTGACGGACGTCACGCCGCCAAGCGCTTTTTGCGCATTCGCGATGACCGCGCCGGCATCCTGCGCCACGGCGGTGCCGCTCACACAGGTCAGACCGATTGCAAAAACCGAAAGTGCTTTCAACACAGCTGTTCCTCCTTACCGTCTTACCGTGCTTTGCCCCGAATCTGTTCGAAGTGTTGGGGTTGTTTCACGGTTGTCTCCCGGCCGACCCCACGCCGCACGTATGGTAGCGCGTCCCGCTCCGCGATGAACGGCCTTCTTCAAGGTCGGGTAATCGTATACACGTGCACGGGTTCGCCGTTCACGGGGTCCACGCCGGCTCGCCCGAAGCGTTCGCCGATCTTCGTCGCAATCCGGCTGGAGCGCAGGTCGCCCGGGGCGATCAGGCTGATGACGCGCGTGATTGCTGTGTGCGCCCAGGCCCATCCCAGAGCGGCGGCTGCCGCCTCGGTGGCAATGCCAAGGCCCCATCGGGAACGGTGTATAACCCAGCCGAGATCGACGCCCGGCCACGCGCGCTCCGGATGGTAAAAGCCGACACAGCCAATAACCTGTCCTGTCGCCTTCTCGACGACCGACCACTGGCCGTATCCGCGCAGGTCCCACTGGCGGATCATCTCCTGGCAGTTCTTCGTCGCCAACTCGAGGCCGCCAGGCGGTTCGAACAGCGTGACCTGCTTCCGCTCAACGACTTCCGGATCCCAGATGATCCCCATGAGCGCCTCCGCGTCCGTGACTTCGGGCACGCGGAGCAGAAGTCGAGCGGTTTCGAGCGGATTGATCGGGATCGTCACGGCGTCCGTCATCGCTCCTCTGGTGGTGACTTTACACCCTCGAGGTATCGACTCTTCCGAACTGTTGTTCTAGAGTACGCGCCATGCCCAGGGATGTTGTCGTACGCGGCGTGCTCGTCACCCTCATGCTCTCGGCGCCCCTGGCCCGGGCGCAGGACGTCGAGCCGGGCCGCCGTGTTTTTGCCGGCCGTTGTGCCAATTGCCACGGAACCGAGGGGGCCGGCGGCGAACTGGGGCCGTCAATCGTCGGACGCGTGCCTCTGCGCAACGATCAGGAGCTCGAGGCGGTGATTCGCGAGGGCGTCCCGGGTTCGGGGATGCCGGCCTTTCCCACGCTCGCGCGGGCTGACGCCACGGACCTCGTGGCGTTTCTGCGGACGCTGCATCCGCGCTCGAGCGCCGGACCGCGTCGAGCAAACGTCACGATTACGGGCGGCCGGACCCTCGAGGGTATCGTCCTCAACCAGAGCCACGGCGAATTGCAGCTCCTTGGCGACGACCGCGCCGTCCACCTGCTCCGCGAGACCACCAAAGGACAGTACCGCGAGGTGACGTCGCAAACCGAGTGGCCGGCCTACAACGGGCAACCGAGCGGGAATCGATACAGCCCGCTCACGGGCATCACCGCCTCGAACGTCGGCCGCCTTGGTGCTCAGTGGGTGTTCACGCTGCCGAACGCCGCCCAGCTGCAGGTGACACCGGTCGTGGCCGGCGGCGTGATGTACGTCACGGCCGCCAATGATTTCTACGCGCTCGATGCCGGCACCGGCCGTCAGCTCTGGAACTACCGGCGCCCGCGCACCAGGGGCCTCGCCGGTGTGGCCGCGCGCGGCGTGAATCGCGGCGTCGCGGTTGACGGCGACCGCGTCTTCGTGACCACCGACCACGCGCACCTCATCGCCCTCAACCGCGCGACCGGCGCGCTGCTGTGGGAAACGGAGATGGCGGACTGGCATCGCAACTACAACGGCACGGGCGCCCCGCTCGTCGTCGATAACCTGGTCATCTCCGGCATCGCGGGAGGCGACGAGGGCGTTCGCGGGTTCGTGGCCGCGTTCGATCAGGCGACCGGCAAGGAGGTGTGGCGCTTCTGGGCGGTGCCCGCGCGTGGAGAGCCGGCCTCGGAAACGTGGAAAGGCACGGCGATCGATCACCCCGGCGCCGCCACGTGGATGACCGGCAGCTACGACCGCGAGCTCGGGACGCTGTACTGGGCCATGGGAAACCCCGGCCCCGACATGATCGGCGACGAACGGCAGGGCGACAACCTGTATTCGGATTCGGTCGTGGCCCTCGACGCGAAGACCGGCCAGCGCAAGTGGCACTTTCAGTTCACGCCGCACGACGTGCACGACTACGACGCGCAGCAGCCCCTCGTGCTCGTCGACGCGGCGTGGAAGGGGAGGCCGCGGAAGCTGCTCATGCAGGCCAACCGGAACGGCTACTTCTACGTGCTCGATCGCACGACGGGCGAGTATCTCCTCGGCACGCAGTACGTGAAGAACATCACATGGGCCTCCGGCCTGTCGCCCGATGGCCGCCCCATCGTCGTCCCCGACATGCAACCCACGCCGGAAGGGCGCCGGGTGTGCCCCTCGCTCGAAGGCGCGTCGAACTGGTATTCCGCGTCATTCAGCCCGCGGACCGGCCTCTTCTACGCGCAGACCAACGACAAGTGCGGCATCTTCACGCGTGTCGAACAGCCGTGGGAGCCGGGGAAGAGCTTCATGGGCGGCACGTTTGCCGCGGCGCCCGAGCCCGCGCAGCGCGTGCTTCGGGCAATCGACATCCAGACCGGGAAGGTCGCGTGGGAACTGCCGCAGTTCGGCGCCGTGGACTCCTGGGGCGGCGTCCTCAGCACCGCCGGCGACGTGGTGTTCTTCTGCGACGACAGCGGGGCGTTCGCGGCCGCCGACGCACGATCGGGCAAACGGCTCTGGAGCTTCCAGACCAGCCAGGTGTGGAAGTCGTCGCCGATGACATACCAGTTCGACGGCCGTCAGTTCGTGGCGGTGGCGTCGGGCCCGAGCATCCTCGCGTTCTCGCTGCCCGCCGACGCCCGGTAGATCCGGCCCTGTCGCGTCACTGGATGAAGTAAAGCTTCACGCCTTCACCGGAATACCACAGCGTGAGCCCCTCAGGCGGTGGCTGCGCTGCCGCTGAATGCATCACGACGTAGCGCACGTTGTAGCGGTGCAACAACTGCTGATACCGACCGGCGGTCGCATCGTCATACTTGCTCAGCAGCGTCTGAGTCACGCTGAGGGGCAGCCGCGACACGTAGCCGTCGGCGAGCGGCAGTTGATGGATGGTCTGGTAGTACAGAGCCAGATACTGGTCGGCCAGCGGATCGAGGACGGCACCGGAGCGAGGCAAGTGGCTGAGGGCGGTGACGTACTCCGGAATAACCGGCCTCGTCCGCGGGATCGGCTGCGGCAAGGAGTCGACAATCAGCAGGACACCTGCGAGTCCCATCATCACCGACCGGCGCGCCGGATTGACAACGGGCCGGTCGAGCAGCGCCTGGACGCCGATTGCCACGATGACGGAAGCCGCCAGCGTGACCATGACCACCATTCGGACCGGCACACCGGAGAGTCGCAGCGAAGGAAAAACGGCTTCGAGCGCCGAGTAGGGCATCGGGCCGTCGTAGATGGCTGGGCCGCCGACGTGCAGCACCGGCCCGAGCGCCATCACAGCAAAGAACAGCATCAGGCCAAACCACAGGTACAACGACGGATGCCTGGGGCGAAGCCGTGCGCGCTGCGCCCAGACATAGATTGAGAGCAGCACCGCCGCGAGGCCGAGATGCACGCTGTTCTCGTGGATGTTGCCCGGCAGGCGGTCGAAGTAAGGCTTCGTCAGAGTGGCGAAGCGCCAGTGCCCGCCGGGGATGAACAGCGCGAGCGCATCGAGCGAGAAAGCGATGGCCTGGTGCTCGCCGCCGAGCGGGTCCGCCGCGTTCAGGCGCAGCAGCGATGCCAGCAGGATCCCGGAGGTCGCCAGCGTCGCACCGCCGAACACCGCCATCGGCCGCCAGGCACGGCGCATATAGTCCACCAGCGCGCCGCGAACACCCCAGACGTGCCAGGCGCCGATGAGAGCGCCCGCCAGCACGCAGTAAAACAGGTAGTAGTAGTCGCAGAGCGCGACCAGCAGCAAAGCCAGGGATGCGGCGATCGCTGCCCGGGCGCTCGGCTCGAGGACCAGTCGGAGCCAGCACAGCGTGAAGAGCGGGATCCACTCGAGCGCCACCAGCTGGAGATGCCCCTCGGCGTGCGCGAAGTGATATTCGGAGAACGTGAACACATACCCCGCGACGATGCTGCCCCAGTACGATCCCGTGACGTAGAGTGCGAGCCTGAATGCCGTCAGGCCCGCCACGACGAACGAGAAGACGACGATGGCGTTGTGCGTGGCGATGAGGCTGAGGAATGGCTGGAGCAGCAGGCCCAGGAAGCCGTTGAACGGATTCAGGGTGTGCCCGAGAAGCGACACACCCGACGGATAGTGAAGGAACGTGGTGAACCAGGGCGTGGTGTGCAGTTCGACGATCGCTTTCCGCACCCACCAGAGGTTCCAGACGTTCTGAAGACCGTCCCCGGCGTCGGCGAAGAAGTGCGAGGGAAAGCTGAGGATCAGCGGGTAAGTCAGCAGGCAGAACGCGAGAAGGTAGAACGCGAGCGGCGCGACCCACAGGGCGACGATGGACGATCGGATTCCGCCTGCCGGTTTCTGAAGCACAGGCGATAGTATCGTGTACCTCCGGGATCGAAGAGGAGGACGCTCATCGCCAACGTCCGCATCGCTCTCGCAAACATCCGTGTTCCGCAGGCGCCGGACGACTCCCTCCGCCTCGCGACGGCGGCAATCGCTGAAGCCGGCCGTCGAGGCGCGTTGGTCATCTGCTTTCCCGAGTGTTTCGTCCCCGGCTATCGATGGCCGGGCCGGGACGCGCCGCCGCCCGATCCTGCGTTCCTCGAGCGCGCGTGGGCTGCGACGGGAGATACCGCACGGCGGGCCCGCATCGCCGTCGTCCTGGGGACGGAGCGTGTCACCGAACGCGGCCTCCAGATCGCCGCCTGCGTGTTCAATCCGGACGGCACCGTCGCCGGCTGGCAGGACAAGGGCCAGATCGATCCCTCGGAGGAACACATCTATCCCGCGCTGGGGACCGGTCGGCGTGTGTTTACGGTGGGGCCGCTGACGTTCGGCGTGGTGATCTGCCACGAAGGCTGGCGCTATCCGGAAACGGTGCGCTGGGCCGTCCGTCGCGGCGCGCAGCTCGTGTTCCACCCGCACGCGCACGTCGCCGAACCCGGGAGCTATCGCCCCGTCACGTTCGCTGATCCCGCCAACACGTTCCACGAAAAAGCGATGCTCTGTCGCGCAGCGGAGAACACGTGCTACTTCGCGTCGGTGAACTGCGCCAGCGAGGGCTCGGCCACGACGTCGGCGGTCGTCCGGCCTGACGGGACGCTGCAGTGCTATCAGCCGTACGGCCATGACGGTCTGCTCGTGGCCGATCTGGATCTGAGCACGGCTACCGGGCTGCTGGCCTCTCGGTGCCGCAGTGAGTCGTGCTAGTCACTTCGTCTTCAGCACGCTCCACACGTGATAGCAGACCGCACAGGACAACCAGGCGGTCATGAATCGCGCGCACGTGTTCACGGGAATCACCCCGACGCTGCCGCACGAAGGGCAAGGGGGCGTAGTCGGCTTCTTCTTTTTCCGTGGCGACAACGGCGCCGTCGCGGCTTCCGTGTGGCCATTCGTGAAACTCAACTGTATGTGGCGATTAGTGGCCGGTCAATCTCTGCCGTAAAGAACCGCGCAACCCGACCGTTCGCTACAATACTCCCGCGATGCCATTGACCCGTGCTTATCGAGCCGGCGAGTCGCTCGAAGACCTGTGCCGCGCGTGCAAAGCCGACCGTCTCCACACGGTTATTGCAGTCGACGCGGACGGCGTGCCCATTCGCGTGGTCTGCGGATACTGCCATAGCGAGCACAATTATCGCGGAGGATCCGCGTTGCCGCGGCCGGCGGCGGCGTCTCCGGCGGCGTCCGACCCCAGGCGAACCCCTGCGAGCCGGGCGCCATTTCCCATCGTCAGCGAGCGCGAGAGGACATCAACCATGCCCGTCAGCGAGGCACCTGCGGATTTGGAAGTATTGCTGCGGCGGATCATCCGCGAGGAAACCGGAATTTCCCCGGTGGTCCCGGCTGACAAATGGCGCGGCGGGACGCTGGTGCTGCGCCCGGGTACCGCCGGCCAGGAAAAGACGTGGCCCATCGAGACGTTCTTCCACAAGGTCGTCATGCTGCGCAACCGGCTCAGGACGCTCGAGCAGCAGGTCAACGCGTCCGATTTGCCGGATTCGGCGAAAGTGAAGCTGCAAAGCTACGTGAGCGGCTGCTACGGCTCGCTGACCAGCTTCAACGTCCTCTTTGCGGACGAGGACGATCAGTTCAAGGGCAGCGGCGGCGACTAGCTCGGGGGAGACACATTACTGCGGTGATATCCGCAGCCCCGTGACGACGACCGGCGCTCCACCGGACTGGATGGCGAAGGTCGTCCGGACGGGATAGTGATCCGACGCCGTTCCCGTGGTGGTGACCACTGCCGTTGACGTCGGCTGCGCGCGGCCGCCGGCGTCCGAGAACCAGTAATCCAGCTTCATCGTCGGATTCGGGGGAGTCGCGGTGAACCCGCGGCCGGACCCCGCGATCGGCCACGAATCAGCGAAGTTGGGCAGCATTCCGAGCGTCGTGCCGATCTGGTCCATGTCGGCGTTGAAGTCGCCAGCCACCATTTGCGGCGCCGAGTAGTTGGCCGCTGACGGAACGAATTGAGGTGACCGCGAAGCGCGTCGGCTAATTGCGTTAGTACCAACGCAGCAATATCCATCGGTCGCAGTTTTCTGGCCGCTCCGAAACCGTAACGTCCATTACGGTTGTGGCACGAGGCTGATTTCGTGGCAATTCCGTGCTGTGTGGCCACGACCGGTTAGCTCGACGGTGTACGCTAACAGCATGCCGTTCGATTTCCTGCATACGGTGCGGTCGCGGGCGCGGACGGCTGTCCTGACCCTCGAGAGCGTGCTGGTGTTGGTGACCGTCGCTGCGCCGGCGCGCGGGCAATACGTGCAGATCGAGTCTGTCGAAGTTACACCGTTCGTCGGGATCAGGTTCGGGGGGACCTTCGATGTGCGCGGGGACCAGCCGCCGCAGACTCAGGCCAGCTGGAAGGACGCGTCGAGCTACGGCCTCTCTGCCGGTGTCCGCTTCGACGAGCTCTCGCTGATCGAGTTTCGATGGGCGCGGTCGACGTCGACGCTGCGGTTCGACGCGCCGCTCGGATTCGTGGGCGCGTCGCTCGGCGACGTCACGCTGGACCAGTTCCACGGCGACTTCACGCGCGAGTTCGTCATTCCCGAAGTCAAAGGGCTGCGATCGTTTCTGACAGGAAGCGTCGGCGCCACGCACATGGCCGCGGCGCACGACGGTTTCACACGCTTCTCGTTCGGTCTCGGCGCAGGGTTGAAACAATTCGTGGGCTCCCGCTTCGCGATCCGAGCCGAAGCGAAATGGCTCCCCATCCTGATTGCGCCGGAAGTCAGCTCCTGGGCGTGTGGGGTGGTGGGCGTGGGCGGGTGTATCGTGGTCCTCACCGGACCTGCGGCGCAGCAGTTCGAACTCAGCGTCGGGCCTGTCCTGCGCTTCTGACGATCACGCCTCCAGCCAGGCGCGCGCCTTGTCAAGGGCGTTCTCCGCCGAGAAATACTCCACGGGCGCGCGGCGCAGATCCGCGGACGCGAACATCATCGTCTCGTTTCGCCACTTTTCATCGCCGACGATGGCGATGCGATCGATCGAGTCGCCGTGGGCGACATAGAAACTGAGGTCGCCCCAGTTCGGATTCTGCTCCCAGCCTTCGAAGTCCGACAATACGAAGAGCAGCCTGATCCGCCCGATGCGCCGGATTTCCGACGCCAACGCGTCCTGGCTGCGATCGAACTCCGGCTTCGACAGCCGTCCGCTCACGTCCAATCGATAGATGTTGGCCCGCTCGTGCTGAACGGTGATCGGCATCGACTTCAATGTACCCCGCGAAGGCATCGAAACTCAACAACACGGAACGCGACGTTGCCGCCAGTCGTCCTGCACGTATCAGGCATTGATTACCTCCACCTGGCGCTGTAGCGTTAGAGCCTCGCGGCCATCAACGACCCGACGAAAGGAGCTGTGACATGAGCCCACGCCATTTCCCGACAGTGATTGCGAGCGCCGTGCTGTTCGTCGCCGCGACCGGCGCCGCGCAGGCGCAGGACGAAGGCGTCAAGCAGATCGAACAATTGATCAAGCGCGCCAAGTCTCAAGTCGAAGCCATTAGCGATGCCAAGCAGCAGCTGCAGAAGACGATGACGGCCTACAACGCGGTGCTCGCTCCGGACGTGAAAGATCGTCGCGACGCGTACAAATCGTTGCAGAAGGAGATGGCGACGTCGGAGAAGAAACGCGCGGAGGTCTCGACTCGCAGCATGGAACTGAACGTCGACGCCGACAAGCTGTTCAAGAGCTGGGAAGCCTCGACGGCTGCCATTCAGAGTACGGAGCTGCGAGACCGCAGCCAGAAGCGTCTGAAGCGCACGCAGGACCGTTTCGTCGATCTGCGGAAGACCGGTCAGAACGCCGCTGACATGTACTCGCCGATCATGAAGACGCTGCAGGACCAGGTGACGTATCTCGGTCACGATTTGAATGCCGCGTCGGCGACGAGCCTGAAATCGGATGCGGACAAACTGAACGCGCAGGCGAAGGACCTGTACGCGGCCATCGATCAGGTCACGGCGGCGGCGAGCGCGAATATCGCCAAGCTGAGCGCGGAATAGGGCGCACGGATCCACGGGAGTATTTACCGATGTCACTTGAATGAACTGTCACCTGTTTTCAACCCGTCGCCGCAACGATCGCTGCGAGTTTAGCCGCCGGCGTCTGATATCCAAGCGTCATGCGAGGCCGTGTTCAGGCACAATGCGATGGCATCTAATTGCGCTTGGGTGTGATCCATCAGGTTTGTCGCGGCCGGCAGATACTGGCGCAGCAGGCCGTTCGTGTTCTCGTTTGACCCCCGCTGCCGAGGACTTCGTGGATCACAGAAATAGACCTTCACGTTCGTAGCCACGGTGAACGCGTGATGCGCGCGGCTAATTCGCCGCCACGATCCCAGGTCAGCGACTTCACGAGCCCGCGTGGCAGCCGGCGGATCTGCCGGGCGATGACGCGAGTGACGGTATGCGTATCCTTGCTCGGTAGTCGCACCGCAGCACGTAGCGCGATTGACGTTCGACGAGCGTCGCGATGAACGTGCCTCGGGCGCCCTCAAGGATCGCCTTCCCAATGCCCAGGCACAGCGCGATCACGGACGTCTGCCCGTCGCTCTCGAATCGAAACCGCGTCGAGAATCTGGCCGGGTCGCGGGTGCAGCCGAGCGCCGGCGCGCGTGGCGAAAGGAATGCTGGCGCCGCAGGTGTTTGAGCAGACAGCGCCGCAGGACGCCGCGACTTTGCACGAATAGGCTGCGGTAGATCGTTTCCGGTGACACCTGCATGTCAGCATCACTCGGAAAGGTGCATCGAAGCCAGCCGGAGATCTGCGGTGGCGACCACTGCTGCGCGAGTTTGTGCGACGATGCTCCGCAGGGCGGGATGCGTCGAAAGACGACAAGGCTGGGGGCGACGAGCGCGGTGTCAGGCTCGTTTGTCGGCGCCGGCCGCTCGATAGACGCTGCGCCCGCCGTTATGCGCCACTTCGCGGCTCAGTGGGAACGGCGCGCGGCCGAGCAGCCGACTGATTGCCCGTAGCAATTGGCCACACCGCTCGGTGGCGGGAAATGTCTTCGCGCTCAGCCGCGGTCAGAGCGAACCGGGACCGCCGCCCCGGACGGGGCGTAATGCCGCCTTCAGCGGCGACGGCCGTGTGGATGACACTCGACGAGCGCCGCAGTCCATGTGCAATCTGCCTAACTGACTCGCCCCGCCGCCTGCGTGCCCACAGCTCGTTCCGATCATTCCACGACATCCTGGACCAACGCGCACCCATACCGCCTCCGATCGCGTATGGTGTTGCGTCGACGGATTGAATTCACCTCACCCATGTGACCGAATGGACCCCTGGGGGATTCATGTCATGAGTTCTGCACCGGTGTCTTCAGCGAGGTTGTTTGCGCCTTGTAGAGCACCGAGAACGGTCCCCCTGCCGGAATCAGCTCCGCAGGCGAGCCGCTTTCGACGATGCGACCCTGGTCCATCACGATGACAAGATCCGCCTCGAGCACGGTGCTGAGGCGATGGGCGATGATGACGATGGTCTGAGGTCGCCTGAGTTCCAGCACGTTTCGCATCAGCGCTTGCTCGGTCAAGCTGTCGAGCGCATTGGTCGCCTCGTCCAGAATCAGGAGATCTGCGTTCCGCACCAGCGCCCGAGCGATCGCGATGCGTTGTCGCTGCCCGCCGGACAGCCGGAGACCTCGCTCGCCAACCGCGGTTTCGTACCGTTCCGGCAACTGCCGGATGAACTCGTCCGCCTGGGCTCGAACGGCGGCGGCAACGATGTCCGTATTCGTCGCACGCTGACAGCCCAGGCTGATGTTCTCTCGAACGGTGGTGCTGAAGAGGTGCATGTCCTGGCTGGCCAGCGCCACGCGATCTCGCCACCCATCCAGATCGAGATGCGCAAGGCGGTTCTCGTCCACCTCAATCCAGCCCCCGGTCGGGTCGTAGAATCGGCAGAGCAGGTGCGCCAGCGTGCTCTTGCCCGCGCCCGATCCGCCGACGACGGCTGTCATCTTCCCGGCCGGAATGGTGAACGTCAGGCCGTCCAGCACAGGCGGTGACTCTTTTTCATAGCGAAACGACACATCTCGAAAGGAGATGGCCCGTTTCAGACCGACATGCGCGATGGTCCCCGACGCCATCGGGGCCTTGTCATCCCGTGCGAGCAACGCCTCCACCGCGCGAACGGGACCCGAGAGCCGGGCCAGTGCGGCGAGGTTGTTGCTGAGCTGGCTCAGGTTCGGCTGCAACCGAAAGAGCAGCAGGAGAAAGACCAGCGTGACGGGTACCGATGTGGTCTTGGACAGCTGCCAGCCTAGTACTCCGAGGAGCAACGCTGTATAGAGAACCTCAGACGTGGGGTGCACGACGGCGGACAGAAGATCCATCTGGAAGAACGCGCGGCGCACGCGCGCGGAGGCGGCGGCGAAGCGCTCCTGCTTCATGACTTGCAGGGAATACGCTTGGATCGCGCGGATGCCGGCCACCCCGTCCCACATCCGCGCCCCTAGTTCGGCGTTCACCGCGACCGCTCGTTCGCCGGCCCGTTTCAGCGGCCACGCACACACCCAGATCACCGACGAAATCATCAGGATGCTCAGAAGGATGATTAGCGTCAGCCGCCACGAAATTGCGAATAGGAGAGCCGTGAACACCACGACGGTACAGCCGTGAAGCAACGAGCCGCTCAACAGCTGGAATCCCTGCGACACGCGCCAGCTTTCACTCGCAAGGGTATCCAGAAGTTTTCCGGGATCGCGCTTTTCCCAATAACCGTAACCGGCGCTCATCAGTCCGTTGAACATTCGGCAGCGCAGATCGTGACCAGTTTTCCCTTCAATCCAGGCTAGAAGCGTGCGATTGCCATAGACCAGAACGTTCTTCAGAATCAGAAAGGCAAGGATCAGCAGGATGACCGGCAGAAGGCCTCGCTCGCGTGCGGGGAACAGCAACTGCAAGGCACGGGGCAAACCTTCAGGGGCGAATCCTTGAGAAGAAGTCAGGATCGGGAGGAAACGCGGGTAGAGCGGCCGTTAGCCACGCCCAGTCAAGACACCATCTTGGCAGGTGCGGGTCGCCGTGTCCGTGCGATCGCTACACGGCTCTCCGTCGCGGCCGCCGTGTTGTACGCGGACGGTAGTGCCGGCTCGACTGTCGTGCCATGCATCCGTCATTGCAGGCAACGCGCCGGAGTGTGGCGAACATACTCCCGGATGTGGGCAGGAATCTGCCCCGTGATATTCCTTGCCGGCACGTTCTTGCCATAGGTGCTCGCACTCGGCGCAGAAAAAACGTGTTGATGCCGAATCGTTGAAGTGAGGATGGGCTTCACCGCGTCACACTTACACTTGGGGCAGCATACGGGCAGGGGCCGAGAACCGTCTCCCTCTGCACGGCTCGCCGCCATATCTGACAGGAGTCGAAGCAACGAAATGCCGCGCGTTCTCGGTGTGGGCTCTCAGGTCGTTGTGGAGACCCAGGCCGTGGCAACAGACCGAGCGTGTAGAGCGACAGTGATATTGACCCCCTCGCGACACTAATTCTGACCCCCCTCAGGAGGGGCGAATGGAGTTCGAGAGGGACGTGCTGGTATCTCCTACGACGGAGGTGCCGGTGATCGAAGGCGAGGTGGTGACCGCGATTCGGACGCTGGCGGGTCGTGGGGTCGGCAAGAAGGCGATTGCGCGCGAGGTCGGCGTCGCGGTCAATACGGTGCGCCGGTATCTGCGTGCAGCCGATCACGCCGGGGCAGCAGGTCCGACCGGCCGCGCGGCGGCTGACCGACGATCGGCGCGAGCGAGGCCCGGACGCTCTACGAGGGGCCGGCCGCCGGCAATGCGGTCGTGGTGCAGCGGCTGCTCGCCGAGCGCGGCTGCGCGATGAGCGTCCGGACGATCGAGCGGGCGGTGGCCGACATTCGACGCGCGCAGCGCGTGGCGGCGCTGGCGACCGTCCGCGTGGAAACGGCACCGGGCGACCAGCTGCAGATCGACTTCGGCCAGAAGCGGCTGCTGATCGCCGGCGTGCGCGTCCGGATCTTTCTCCTGGTCGCGGTGCTCAGCTACTCGCGCCGCCTCTTCGTCAAAGCGTTTCTCAATGAGCGCGGCGACGATTGGCGCGAGGGCATCGCGGCGGCCTTCACGCATTTCGGCGGCGTGCCGCGCACGCTGCTCGGCGACAATGCGCGCGCGTTGGTGCTCGGGCGCGACCGCGCGACCGGCACCGTCAGTTTCCATCCGGCCTACCTCGCCTTCTGTCGCGACTGGGACGTGCAGCCGCGCGCGTGCGCGCCGTATCGCGCGCGGACCAAAGGCAAGACCGAAGCGGGCGTCAAATACGTCAAGCGCAATGCGCTGGCCGATCAGGCCTTCGACTCCTTCGCCGCGCTCGAGCAGCACCTGGCCGAGTGGATGACGATCGCCGATCAGCGCTGCCACGGGACGACGCGTGAAGCGCCGATCGTGCGCTTCGAGCGAGACGAGCGCGCGGCCCTGCGCCCGTTGCCGCTCCGCGCGCTGCCGCGGCGGACGCAGCGCCTGCGCCGTCGCGTCGCGCTCGACGCCTTCGTGGACGTCGACACGGTCCGCTACAGCGTGCCGCATCGACTGGTGCGCGACCACGTCGAGGTCGTCGTCGAGGATCAGCTCGTCCGGATCTTTCACGGCACCGAGCTGGTCGCGACGCACGCCCGATCGACCGAGCCGTTTGCCCGCGTGGTCGACGTGGCCCATTACGCCGGCTTGTGGCGCTCGGCGCTGGACGACCGCGCCGACACCGGGCCTCGCGCTCCTCGGGCGCGACCTCGCCGACTACGCCGCCGTCGTGGACGGTGGCCAATGAGCGTCGTCATTCATGCCCGCGTCGTCGAGCAGCTCACGCGCCTGCGGCTCCGGTACGTCGCCGAGCGCCTCGATGCCGTGCTCAATGACGCCGCGCGCACCGAGCCGACCTATCTCGATTTCCTCGACGGCGTCCTGCGCCAGGAGGTCGATGCGAAGCAGCGGACGCGCGTCGCGATGGGCCTCAAGATCGCGCACTTCCCGACGGTGAAGACGCTCGACGACTTCGATTTCAAATTCCAGCCGTCGGTCGATCAGCGCCTCGTCCGCGAGCTGGCGACGGCGCGCTTTCTCGCCCAAGCCGAAAACGTGCTGATCTTCGGCGCGCCCGGCGTCGGCAAAACGCATCTCGCGATCGCGCTCGGGCGCGCCGTCGTCGAAGCCGGCCACTCCGTCCTCTTCACGAGCGCCACCGCGCTCCTGGCGGCGCTGTCCAAAGCCGAAACCGACGGGCAGCTGAGCGACCGCCTGATGTTTTACACGAAGCCGAAGCTGCTGATCATCGACGAGCTCGGCTACCTGCCGTTTGAACGACGCAGCGCGCATCTCTTTTTCCAGCTCGTCGCCCGTCGGTACGAACGCGGCAGCCTGCTGATCACCACCAACCAGGTCGTCACGCAATGGGGCGCCGTCTTCGGCGACGACGTCCTCGCCGCCGCGATCCTCGATCGCCTGCTGCATCACAGTCACACGCTGATGATCCAGGGCGAGAGCTATCGATTGCGACAGAAGAAGAAGGCGGGACTGCTCGGCCGAGCACCGCGGAACGACGGCTGACCGTGTCCCATTCGACACCGTGCAGCTTCGGATCACTGTGGGCGCTCGCCGGCGCTGCCGGCTCGCGCTGATTGACGGAAAACACCAGATCAGGAGGGGTCAGTTTTAGTGTCGGAAGGGGGTCAGTTTCTCCTGTCGCTTGACAGAGCGGCTATTTCAGTACTGATCGTGAACTATTCGTGGCGCGATCAATGGATATGCCCGTGCTTTTGCGAGCGATGGCGTCAGCGTGTGTCAGATTCTGTACGCGCGGAGCGAATTGAGGCACGGCTTTCCCCGATGGTCCCAGAGGCACCGACAGGCCGGGCAAAAGTGATACCCGAGCAACGGGGGCCTTCCGTGGCGGGACCACGGTTCCACAGTTCGGACAGACACCAGGAGATGGATGCTCCGACGTCTCTTGCATGGGGAACTTTAGATTCAACGCCACGTCAGGCGCCGTGTCTGTTAGAAATCGTACACAGGCATCTGAGACGAACGCCGCACGCGGCAGCACAACCCACCAGGATCGCGCATGGCCCCATGACGGCTGCCGAAGCCCGGGCGAACCCTGCCCGCTGTGCAACGCGGGTCCGATCGTGATCGTTCCGCCCGAATCTACACCGCACATGGAAGGTGAGTCATGACTCACCGCGAAGCGTGGCGAACATCTTTTCGAGTTCGTCAGGGTCTCGGACAAGGCGTCCCTCGACTGCCGCGGCGCCCGACGTAGACCTATAGACTGCACGCTCTCGACGGCCGGCCTGCCGGCTGTCGTCAACGCGGCCCGGTCGGTTCAGTCAGGACGATCGGCTCCGGGTCTGCGGCGACCCAGACGCAGAAGCAGCCACGGCACTCGTACGTCGGGACGAGGAGGATCTCGCCGAGTGGTGCCGGCCGTACCGGATGGCCCTTCAGCTGTCGGCATCTCGGGCAAACGGCGAGCAGTGGTGGCTCTGGCGGCATAGGGCTACGGCGGCTAGACCCAGCCGCGGCGGGAAAATCGCACGCACCGGTTGGGGGAAGTTCCCGGAGGCTCAAGCGCCGTCGAAATCGGCGCGCTGCAGAAAGACTTCGCCGGCTCGTCGAGTGAAGGTTACGGCGGCGCAAACGTCCCTGAATTTGCGACGCTGTCGGCAGTCCACAAAATGGGGCGGGGGTCTGCTCGGCGCTGATCAACCCGAGGAGAACCGCCCGCCCGGAGCGCTTATCGGAACGGATTAATGACATCCGCGCTCGCGCCGTCAGGCGACCACTATGCCGACCGCAAACGCGGCTGCACGACTGTGAGAGCCAGCAGCGCGCCGCCGAGCAGAACGAGAGTATCGCTGCGGTCGGGAACTGTCGTCGCAGGACCGACGATCGTGCCTTGGAGCGTGGTCGTGCCTGACCCGGCCCCTCCGCCGCTGCCGGTGACCGGCAACGCAATGGTATAGATCGGGTTCACGGTATAGGTAAACCCATTGATCGTCACTGACGTCGTCGCGAATGACAGTGTCGCAATGCCCATATTGAATCCGAGGTTTCCAAAAAGCGCGGCGGACAGGGTGCCCGTTCCCGGGGGCGCGACTTGGGTGAAGTTCAGCGCGAAATTCCCTGTGACGGCTGGGCCAAGGACGCCTGACGGTTCAGTTGACGTGACGACAATGTCCCCGAACTGCGCCCCAGCGGGCGTGAACACGGAATCCATGGCGGCATTGAACGTGAGCGTCGTCGTGCCGCTGCCATCCGAAAAGCTGGCGACGTTGGTCCCGGTCGTACTGAAGATGCCGTTCGTGCTAAACGTAATGGGGACCGCCTGTGCTTCCGTCGCGCCGAATGCGATCACTGCCCCGATGAGAATGGTTGCCGCATGACGCTTCAGCATAATCATGTGCTCCTCAACGCGTTCACCAGCAAACCATGTACCGCTGAGCGACCAACGAATCAGGCGAGAAACCATGCAGCAGCGCGGAGCGGTGGAGCTTCGGTTCGTAAACACCGCCGACGCGTTCTTGCCGGGCGATCCTATGTCTTCCGTGGAAGTGGTGCTGCAAGGCGAGTTCTGCCTCGCATGTCTCGCGCACAAATTGTTAAGGTTCGAAGTCAACCGTGGCGCGTATCGAGGCCGACAAAAAACTGCGCCCGACGTCGGACCGACACGAGCCAGCCTTGACCGACCGCCGCCCGTATGCGCACACCGCAGCCATCGGCCCGCGTTGCGAGAATCGGTCGATCCTCTCCCGGACCATCTCGCGGCGACCAGTACTGCGGTGCCGCAGAGAGCAGCATCGTGCCGGAAGCTGCGCGCGAGTCTCACCACCCGCAAAATTCACGTTGGCTGTTCGCGCACGTGTTGCTGTCTTCAGCTGGGCGATGAAGACTGCGAGCGGGGGGCCAACGAGTCCGTGTTCTCGTTGAAGAGTGAACTTAGGTCCCAGCCGTCGCATCGGGCAATCCGGTGAACGGCATGCTGGCGGGTTCCTGAGTCTTGGGGCCAATTTGCCGCCCATCGCGAGAAATGCCCTGTTTACCGTCACGACAGGGATCGCGTTGATGGCGCTGCTAGCCCTGACCCTCGGACGGAAGTACACGGGATCGACGGAGCTGGGACTTGTCCTCTTCATTGCGGGTGGCGCCTCGAATTGGATCGATCGCGTTCTCCGGGGCAGCGTCGTGGACTTTCTGAACATGGGAATAGGACCGCTGCGTACGGGAGTGTTCAATCTAGCGGATGTCGCCATCATGCTCGGCGCGGCACTTTTCGTATTTGGCGAGTTGGTACCAAATCAAGGCACTGATGGAGCGAGTCAACCATCTCGAGGCTCGGCCGTCAGTGGAATACCTGGGCGTCTACGAACCCGGCAAGACCTACACGCGCGGCAACATGGTGACCTTCAAGGGCTCGATTTGGAGCTGTAAGGTCGATACCACGAAGGACGCGCCGACTTTCAACGACGTTGCCATCGGACCCCGTCCCTGGCAACTCGCCTGTCGCGCCGGCCGTGACGGGGAAAGACGCGCCGAGTTTGAGATGAGCCAAATGTCGCGGTACGCGAATCGAACGCCCAGTGGAACAACGCCGACACGCCCTCTCGGTGCTGAACCCGGGCGGCACTATCACGTATGCGCACTTGGACCGTGCGGTTGACCTGGCCGTTCGGTATGAGCTGAACCTCGCGCTGGTGTCGGATTGGCGTCGCGCTGCTGCCTGCTCGGCCACTCGCACGATTGAAACGCCACCGATTTATGACGATGCCGAACTGGCGGTGTTTGAGCACGAACTCGGCCATCTCGAGAACCCAGTAAGCAGAGCGGATCGCGCGTCGCTGGAAGGCGCTACAGCATGCGAGAGAGTCACTGCGTGCCCATGACGACGCGTGACATCTGTTAGCGGCGGGCGTAAATTCGACACTGATGGCGGGCGAAAATCTGACAGTCGGCAGCACGGTCTGGCTGCCGGCTGAGGACCTCGCTCCCGGCCGGTGATTCATTTCACCATGCGTCTTCACTTCAGTGGAGACGCGATGATCGGACGGGAGACGCGGATGCTACTCAGGCACTACCTGGAGCAGGGCGCGAGCAAGAGTGCGCTCGCTCGGCCGTTCGGGGTCAGCCGGGACACAGTTCACCGATGGATTCGAGCTGGCGATCTCGATCGGGATCTGGACACGACGCGCCGCCGCAAATTCATAGCGGATTCAGGTGGTGATGATTGGATAGTGATCTGTCGAGTGGCTCACGGTGAATTAGTTAGAGCCCGTATGACGTGTTCGATTTCCGTCCTGATTGCGTCGGCCATCTCACGATGGACCATCGCGAACGTCCCCGGACGTTCCGGGGCGCCACCACGCCCCAAGTCAAGAGCGAGGTCGTGGGCAAGCTCCTCGATCTGTTTCAGGCGCGTAGCCAGTGATACCACTCGGGCCATGCGCCATATCGTAAACCCGTGGCCGCCCATATCTCTGTCAGGTCCCCGACAAGTCTTGCTACTACTGGAGGAGAGCCCGTGCCGAGCCTGTCCGATCTGCTTCATGGCCGGAATGCGAAGAGGAAGGCAGCACGTCTGCCGAAACCCGGTCAGGAAGTTTGGCGGCTGCGGCCGCGGACGGACGGGTGCAGTCGTGTGAGCTACGCGACAATACTCATGGCGGCGCCGGCTGGGAGGTCATGCTGCTCGAAAACGGAGAGCCGCTGTTCTCGCGCCGCTGTGCGGACGAAGCCCTCGCGCGCTTCGTCGCGACGAGCACGAAGCAGGATCTGCTACGAATCGGCTCGGCGGACACTGCCGCGGACATGACCGGCGGGAATTGGACGAGAGAAAAACCGTTGACAGGCCTAAATGCCCTACGGCTGAGTGAGCGGGAACGCGGCCCCGCGTGGAACACGGAAACCGCGCCCCTAAACCGAATCAGCGTGTCATCGCCGATTCGATCTGCCGCAGATTGTACCTGCATCAGACCGTTTCGGCTCTCAACCGAGGAGAGCCAGCATGTCAAAGCGTTTCTCTCGGACGAAGACGTTTTCACTTTCTTCTAGTGGGAGGGAAAACTGCGTACATTCCCGCAGTGGCGGCGAGCCCGACGGCTATCTCGAAAATCATCACAATGATTGCGAGCCAGTGATGTTTCATGGGACGCTCCGGCAGCTTCCGATACCAATCGCGTCTGTCAGGCTTTGCCGAGCCCGGCTTGCCGATCCGCCGCTCGCAAAAGACCGCTCCGCGCCCCTTGCAATTGTGATACCCGATCAAGGGGGCTTTGTTTGGCGTCTCAGGCAGCTTGCTCAGTCAATGGACGTCGCTCTTCTGTTCTTCATCTAGGCTTGGGTTTCAGTTTGCACGTTTCCTACCTACCTGAATAATGCCGAGTCTTGCCGGTGTCGCAATTCAAGACGCCTGTGGTTGAGCCGCCCGGCGCAAGCCGGCACCACCGCGGAAGACAACGCCGGGCGAGTTCCTATTCGAGTCATCAGGGCCTCCGACAAGGCGCGCATGTTCTGCGAACTGCGGAATCACGGCGAGGTTTATGGCTGGGAAGTGCAATTCCTGGCGCTGGTCCCGTCGATGGCAAAGGAACTGGTGTTCGGCCGTGGGGCGTGGGCGTCGCGCGAGTTGGCGGGCGCGTGGGCGGAGCAGGAGCGGAAGGCGATGGAGATTCAACCATGAGCGCGGCCATTTACGTCAGGAAGAGCACCGACAAAAGCAGGTGTGGCGGACGAGCAGAAGTCTGTGACGCGGCAAACGAGCACGCGCGAGCCTACGCGTGCTCAAAGGGTGGACGGTGGACGACGTCTACGTCTACGTCGATGACGGGATATCCGGCGCCGAGTTTGCGAATCGGCCGGGTTTTGTCCGACTGCTCAACGCGCTGAAACCTCGTGCCTCGTTTCACGTGCTCGTCATGTCCGAAGTCTCGCGACTCGGGCGCGAGCAGATCGAGACCGCGTATGCCCTCAAGCAGTTGTCTGTCGCGGGCGTGCGCTGCTTTGGTTATCTGGAGTATCGCGAAGTCAAGCTCGAGAGCGCAACGGACAAGTTTCTCCTAGGCGCCGGTGACGTTCGCGGCGGACCTCGAGCGCGAGAAGGCGCAGCAGCGGACCTATGACGCCATGGCGCGGAAGGCGAAGGCCGGCCATGTGACGGGCGGGCGGTTATTCGGCTACGACAACCTCGACGTGAGAGACGCGAGCGGCCAGCGGTCGCACGTCGAGCGGCAGATCAACGAGACGGAGGCCGCGGTCATCCGGCGGATCTTCGAGTTGTCGGTGGCGGGGCATGGCGTGAAGGCGATTACCAAGATCCTGAACGCGGAAGGGGCGCCATCCCCGCGGGCGCAACGCGGGCGCTCGCAGTCGTGGGCGCCGACGTCCGTCCGCGAAGTGCTCCACCGGGACGTCTACCGGGGCACGATCGCCTGGAATCGGACGCGCAAGCGGAATCGGTGGGGCATCCAGCAGCAGGCGGCGCGGCCCGCTGGGACTGGCTGAGCATTCCGGCGCCGGCGCTGCGGATCGTGGACGAGGATGTCTGGCAGGCGGCTCACGCACGGCTGGCCGCGGTACGCGGGTTCTATCTGAAAACAACCGGCGGGCGGGTCTTCGGCCGGCCGGCGCTCGGGGATCCGTCCAGGTACCTGCTGACCAACCTCGTCAACTGCGGCTGTTGCGGCGGGTCGATGCGGGTCCGGACCCGCAGTCACGGCAACGGCCGCAAATACTTCTACGGCTGCTCGCGGTATCACGAACGCGGGCGTACGGTCTGCACCAATGGCGCTGACGTGCCGATGGCGGACGCGGACGAGATTGTGATCGAAGCCTTGCTCGATGACGTGCTCGACCAGTCGATGCTGGATGACGCCGTGGACGAGGCCATGCGGCTGCAGCAGTGCGACGACTCCGCGGAACGGCTCGCGGCGCTCGACGCAGAGATCGCGACGGTGGAGCAGGAACGGGATCGGCTGGTGGCTGCGATTACCGCGGGAGGCCAGTTGGACGGGCTGCTGACGGCGCTGCAGGCGCGCGAGCGGACGCGGGCGACGTTGGAGGCCGCACGTCAGGCGATGCGTACGGAGCGGCGGCTGGAGGCCTCAGACGCGGCGCTCGCGCGGGTGAAGCTCCTGACGCTGGCGGATTCGTGGCGGCGCGTCCTGGCGAACAACGCAGGCCACGCGCGGCCGATCGTGGCGGCGATGATGAACGGACGCGTGACGATCACGCCGACGCCGGAGAAGAAGAACCACTGGACCTGAGCGGTGAAGGTACGCTGGTCGGTCTCTTTGAGAGGACACTTTTCCCGTCGGGATGGCGTCCCCAAGGGGATTCGACACCTTCCGGTCATTGGATTCAGCCGGACATTTGCAGCATAGATCCCATTGAATGCAACGGGGAACCGGACGTTGATGGACAATCGAGCGGGAGGGCGTTATCGCGGCGTAGAAGCGCCTGACGATCCTAGTCGCCCCGGCTGTTGCGCGCCAGAGGATGCACACCAGGTCGAGCGATTGAGACGTTGATCGCATGCAGGTCGCTTGGCTTCGCCGTCGGCGTGTAGCCAAGCAGATAGTAATGCCCGATCTGCTCCAAGACGAGATCGGCCACACGATCAAAGTTGCTTGAGCGCCCGAATGCGACACCACCAGTTTCATCGACGACTGCTGATCCCACATCGATCCCACCCACGTTACCAGCGGTATCGATGGAATAGAGGCTCACGTGCGCGTCGGCCGCAGCACTGATGGCATCCCGCCAGGAGTGCCACACGATCGAATCCTCCGGAGAACGAAAATACGGGGCGCAGACGAAACGATGCCCAATGCACACAATGGCCTTGCGTCGATGCGGGATGGACTGGAGCGAACGCGAGATCCGCGTCAACGTTCGCAGCATATGGTCAGCCGGGCTCTGACCGTCGAAAGAGCCTGAGCCACCTACAAACGTCGCGACCCTGTTCGCCGCCGTCGATAAGTTGCCTGAGAGATTGTCGTCGCGACGGTAGAGGCGAACGACATCAACGATATCGTTAGGACGTGCTCGGTTGAGGAACTCCGCTGCGATCGCCTGCACGGTTCTGGGCACGATAGGCGGTGCTGAATCATCAAGAAGGAGAACGATAGAACGGCCGTCTTCACGCCTGCCGTTGTCGGCCGTTGTGACTTGGGTGAAGCTCGTAATCCCCACTGGATGACCATCGTCTGTGACGATGAAGTCCTGTGGGTGCAGTCCTTCGACGGGCCGATCCTCGCTATCGAGCGCGACCACATCCAATTCGACGAACGTGGTGCGAGGGGCCCCGACAGCGTGCAGTGCGGCGACGAACGCGATAACCAACGAGGCCCAAGTCAACGGCACGGATCGACTCATGGTGACCTCCGCGATAGGCATTCTAAGCCCGGCCGAGTCCCGACAAGTCTGAGAACATTACGAGTCCGGAAAATAGGTTCCCAGACCGAAGCACTGCGCCTCACTCGTAGACCGCCCAAAAACTCCACTAGAATTCCCTCCTGCGGCGGCTTTTACGCTGACTTGGAAGGAAGGCGCCGCGTGAGCGACCTGCTCTCCCGGTATCGCAAAGCGTACCCTCGGCTGTTTCGACACCCAGGCTTCAAACACCTCACACCACTCGGCAAGCTGCTGGCATGTACCTGCTGTTCGGACCGCAATCGAACAGGCTGGGGCTGTCTTCTTCAGCCTCCACGCGGCCGCCGATGACTTGGACACGACCGCGGAAATGTTACGGAAAGCTTTGGCTGACGTTGCCACAACGTTTGGCTGGCATTTCGATGCCGACGCGCGCGTGTTCTACGTCCCGACTTGGTGGAAGTGGAATCCCCCCGAAAACGCGAACGTCATGCGGGGCGCTTTGAAGGATTTGGCTGAAATTCCGCCGTGTTCACTGGTGGACGCCTTTGCCGCCAATGTGACCGACATCCCCGACGAGCCCGTGAAGGGTGGGGCAAACATTCTCCAGACGTTCGTGGAAGGTTTACGGCAACGTTTGCCTGAACGTTCGGGGAATCAGAAGCAGTATCCGGGCACTAACCTGGCGTCGAATCCACGCACGGCGCGGATCGAAACGCTGGCACGCAAAACCCTGACATTCACGGACAACGGCGACATGGCTACGGTGATCGACACGATGTTCACCATCGCCCGCAGCGAAGGGCTGGACGACCTCTCGAAGACGGAGGCCCTCGGCGTCTCGCCCTGGCTGAAGTGCGGACCCATTGAAGTCCAACGGGACGCTGGACCGCGGCGCTGGCAACAACTCCGGGCTGAGCGTGACGATCTACAGCTCTTCGACGGCAAGGAACCAGGTGTAAACCAGTTGACACCTGGCAGGGCAGCGGAATGCCGGGCAGCCGTAGGAGTAGGCGGCTGCATGACTCGTCGGCGAGCCGTAACGCTGTCGTCAACGCGTCCCGGTCGGATCATTCAGGATGATCGGCTCGGGGTCTGCGGCGATCCAGATGCAGAAGCACCCCCGGCACTCGTACTTGTCCCCGGCTTTCGTGCGGCGTACTAGCCGGCCCTTCAGCTCTCGGCATTTGGGGCATATGGCGAGCATGGGTTGCTCCGGTGGCATTTGGCTGAAGTTAGCCGTCGTTTGCGGTTGGACGAAATAGCACGTTCGGGCTACGGGATTTCCTGTATCCACAGCTCGACAGTCGAGAATCATCAACGGTACGGGGGCGGCTTGGGATTCTTGTGGATTTGCTTTTTGTAAACCGGCGATGCCTCTGGCTCACACACGAGCCAGCGAAACGATTTAGGGTGGGATTGAATGGGCGGATTTGGATCGGGCGGAACGAATCGAAAGCCGGTGGACTGGCATCTTGCGGAAGGCAGCTACCGGCACACGCGCCACGGGAAGCCGACAACACGGCCCCCTGCGCCGGCCTCGATCGGGGAACGGCGGGTGACGCTGCGCGGGTTTGGGCGCTAGTGGGCGCCGGGTGGTCGCAGGGCTACTCGATGTCTGGGGCGTTGGGATGCCTCGAGCTTGGCCACGTTGCGGCTCTACGGTCAGAGCTTCGATCGGCTGGCGGTGCTCGATCAGGCCGGTGCGCTCGATCCTGCGGCGCTCCACAAGGAGCTGCGCACGAACGTGGCCTTAAGCACGAACGTGGCCTTAAGAGAAAGACGCTGGGCTTAGAACATGTTGATTAAGCGACAAGCACGGTCTGTACGAACAACGTCGATGTGGGTCGATCGTGGTGGACGCAGTCGGGGAGGCCGTGCAACTCCTACACGGCAACGATCAATCCGAACGGCTCGCGGCGATCGAGGGTGAAATCAGGGCCGTTGATCGGGAACGTGAGCGACTCGTCGCGGCGATTGCCGCGGGAGGCGCCCTTGATGGCCTTGTCGCGGCGCTGCAAGCGCGCGAGGCGACGCGGGGGCACGCTAGAAGCCAAACGGGACGCGATGCGCGCGGAACGTCGCCTAGGGGCGGTAGATGCAAACCGGATGCGTGACGAGCCGCTGGAACTCGCGACGTCCTGGCGGCGCGTGCTGGCAAATCAAATCGAACACGCGCGACCGGTCGTAACGGCGTTGCCGGACGGGCGCGTGACGTTCACGCCGAAGACCGACGGGCGGAAGGGATGGATTGTGAACGGCGTCGGCACGCTGTCCGGGCTGTTTCAGACGGCGATCTTTCCATTAGGGATGGCGTCCCCAACGGGATTCGTACCCTCGTGAAAGTGCTGTTCACTAGAACACTTAGAGCGGCATGATCGCCCCGCGGTTTACTGAATCTCTCAGGCCATCGCGAGAACGACGCCGACGCTGACGAGGTGAAGGAAACGCGCCCGCCCGGACACAATGCCAGGCGGGCGCACGCACCGTCGTTCGCGGCTAGTCAAGTATTCAGTGTTCAGGATCAGCAACAACGCCTCAGAGACATCGGGGATGCACGCGCCGAACTCGAACCGCTCGCGGTCGCGGTTCGACGCTATTCGCATCCCTCGTATCGTGGTCGGGCTGATCGTCCTGGCGCTCCTAGTGGCTTGTACTGACTGAAGCAGTACCGGTACTGTTTAGCGCCATATGGCGCTGACGTTGACGACGGATGAACGAGCCGAGCTGGAGCGTCGCGTGCGAAGCCTCAAGATTCGAGCGGAGGACGCGCGCCGAGCGCGGGTGATTCTGATGCTGAGCGATGGCGAATCGTACTCGACGATCGAAGCCACGGTCCCGTGCTACCGCGATTACATCAATCGGTGGCGTCGGCGTTTTCTGGCCGACCGCCTCGAGGGGCTGCGTCCGCGGTACCGGGGCAGCCGCCGACGGTGCTGACGCCGGCGATGGAAGCGCGCGTGTTGGCCAAGACGCAGCAACCGCCACCCGACGGCAGTACGCACTGGAGTACGCGAAAGCTGGGTCGCGTGCTGAAGATTCACCACAACCTCGTCGCGAAGGCCTGGCAACGCGCCGGCCTCCAGCCCCATCGCTTCGAGCGCTACATGCAGTCGGACGATCCCGATTTCGAACCCAAGGCCGCCGACGTGATCGGCCTCTACGTCAATCCGCCTGACCACGCGGCGGTGTTCGCCGTCGACGAGAAAACCGCGATTCAAGCGCTCGACCGCCTCGATCCCGTGCTGCCGCTGTCGCCCGGACGCGCCGAGCGCCACGGCTTCGAGTACTACCGGCACGGCACCCTCTCGTTGTTCGCCGCTCTCAACACGCAGTCGGGCGAAGTGCTCGGCCAGACCGTGCCGCGACACACGAGTGCCGCCTTTGTCGACTTCCTCGATGACATCGTCGCCAGTCAGCCGAAGCGGCGAGCCATTCACGTCATCGCGGACAATCTCTCGACCCATAAGACGCAAGCCGTGCGCACCTTCTTGCTCGCGCATCCGAACGTGCAGCTGCACTTCACGCCGACCTATTCGTCCTGGCTCAACCAAGTCGAACTCTGGTTTTCGAAGATCGAGCGCGACCTGCTGGCGCGCGGCATCTTTACCTCCGTCGCCGACCTGGCTCGCAAGATTCGTCGCTATATCCATCGCTACAACAAAGCACCGAAACCGATCCGTTGGGCCTATCGCAACCCGGCGCATCGAATTGGTAGTACTTCAGCGAGTACGGTCCACTAGTTCTCACAGGCGGGGTAGGGCTGTTCTACTCGGCGAGACCGTTAGCGCCGGTGACTTCACCATCGGAGTACACGCAGATCACGAACTTTAACGACTCGGCCGTGGCGCCCAGCTTGTCGCCCGACGGGCGAATCGTGACATTCATTCGCGGCGGAGAGTTCTTCTTGAGCCAAGGCGCTCAGATTTACGTCAAGTTGCTTCCGAACGGCGAGTCTGTACGGCTCACCAGCGACGCTGGGCGCAAGTACGGGCCCGTGTTTACTCCGCACGGCTCGCGGATGGCGTTTACCAGCATGACCTCCTCCTTAGGCAGCACTTCCTAATCGTGGGATACCTGGACCGTTCCGGTGCTCGGGGGCCCGCCGGCGCGGCTCCTGCCCAACGCCTCCGGCCTCACTTGGATCGCCGATCAGCGGGTCCTGTTCTCCGAGATCATGGCCGGGACCAGCCTCCACATGGGGATTGTGACCGCGACGGAGGGCCGGGCGGAGACGCGGCAGATCTATTTTCCGTCGCTCGAGACCGCGATGGCGCACTACTCCTACGCGTCACCGGACCGTCGGTCGGTTCTTGTCGTCGAGATGGACCAGACCCACACCTTTAATCAACCGTGCCGGCTGCTGCCCTTTGACGGCAGCTCTGCGGGCCGGCGGGTCGGACCTCAGGGCACTTGCACATCAGCCGCCTGGTCTCGCGACGGAAAGTGGATGTACTTTGGCGCGAGGGTTGGAGGAAGCGCCCACCTCTGGCGCCAAGAGTTCCCTGACGGAGCACCCGAGCAGATCACTTTCGGTCCGATAGAAGAGGAGGGCATTGCATTGGCGCCGGACGGCCGGTCGTTGGTGACATCGGTCGGAAACCGTCGGAGCGCGATCTGGATGCACGACGCGACGGGCGAGCGAGCGATCTCATCGGAGGGGTACGCTCTGGATCCCCGCCTTTCCCGGGATAGCACACGTGTGTTCTACCTCTTTGCGCGCGACTTGGTGGCAGTGTCAGGTGGCTGGGGGCCATCGTCAGCCGAATTGCGCTCCGTGGACCTCGGCTCCGGAAAGACCGACAGTGTGCTGCCGGGCGTGTCTGTAGTCCCTCGACCGACGCACACCACCTCGCGAGATCGCTCGAGGCGGAGATCGCGTATCCTTCGGTGCCGATGGCGATCTCATCTTTCGGGCGCTGGACGGGGCAACGAATTCACTGGTTCGGATCAAGAAGGACGGAAGCGGACGAGAACGAGTGACGACTACGCCGATCCTGGAAAAGGCTGGCGTTTCTCCCGACGGTAAGTGGGTTATCGTATCCTCGCTTGGTAGTGGCGAGGGTGCCGTATCTGCAACGCTCGCAGTGCCCGTCCAGGGCGGCGCTTCCAGAAAGATCTGTGCTGAAACCTGTTGGGCAGTGTGGTCTTCCGACGGGAGATTCTTCTATGTGGCGAGCAATCGGAACGCTTCCGCCGGAAAGACGCTCGTGATTCCCGTCCCTCGCGACAAATCGTTGCCGGACGTTCCCGCTTCTTCGTGCCACTCGCGAGCGGTGTCGTGAGGTGCGGGCTGGTTCTTGACTCCAGAAGGCCTCACGAGCGCGGGCAGATCGGGACGGAACATCCCCTCGACAGCACGAGCCGTTCTATCGTGATGGGGTCGAATGCGCGAAGGCCGCCCGCCTGGAGTCTCCCCGGATTTGCGTTCATTGGGTGACGACAACGAAATATGACGGTAAGGAGACCCCTATCGTCGGCAACAGTCCTTACGGCGATGCCGCCGCGATGACGCGCGTCGATGCCAACACCGTCACGACGGTTTATAAAAAGGGCGTGAAGGTCACCACGACACAGACTTCTGTCGTCTCCGCCGACGGAAAGACGCGCACGGTCACCTCTAAAGGTATTAATGCGCAAGGCCAGACCATCGACAGCGTCTTGTTTTACGACAAGCAGTAGAACATCCCGAGGTCATGGAATGTGACCACGCGCGTCAGGCGGCTGGTCACATTCGGCGGCGCAGTTCTGGACATCACGGCCTACATCTGAAGTCCGAAGAGGTTCAGTTCATGCCCTGGGCTGAGGCCGAGTACCGGCAACGCGCCGAGCGTCACTGACAGATGATCTGACGCGGTGTCAGCCCCACGGGACTGCCGTCTCTTAACACGTATCCGATGCCTTTCAAGATCGTTCAAACTCCAGCCCTGATCGTGGTTCTGTGCGAGAACAGTACCGACTTCAGGCAAATCTTCACGGACGGCCGTGCCCAGCCCCAGATCCGGCGCCGACGTGGATGGGTTATGCCGTCGGCGAGTGCGAGGGCAACACACTCGTGGTCAATTCCACAGGCTTCAATGACCGAAGCTGGCTCGACCGAACGGGCCAGCCACACAGCGAGGCGATGCGCGCAAGGCGAGGCTGCGTGTAGCCATCACCCCCGCTCACGAGATTCGTCTCCGCCAGCCTGGTCCAAGGCGGTTAGCCGGCAGGTGTGTCCTGAAACCTCAAGCAGCTCGTGGTTCTACTGCTGGCCGCTTGAGGGTCAAGCAGGCGCAGGGAAGTCACCGCCTCGGCGAGCAATGCCTGCGCGACATCGGTGGGAGGACTGTCCGCCCTCAGTTGCCAACAACCGCTTGCAGCCTGCGGCGGCCGTGAGCTCGGGCAACTCGCTCCACGAGATGTGGGCCATTGATGTGGCATCGCAGCACCTCACGTAGACGCGTCAACGATTGCGCCAGGCCGCGGTGTGTCCATTGCTTGCGTGTTTCGAAACGAAGGTCATCAGCTCTTCGGGGGTCTTGTGGGGAACGACGCCAAAGTCGGCTGCCGGCCGCGCCTGCGCACCTAAGGCTGCCAGCGGGAGCCCGAGGAGCGGTGTCAGCGTAAGGGGATGATCGTTAATCCGCACTTTCCATGCGTTTGGCAATTCCTTCGTGCGACGAGAGGCTGATGAGCAACGGCATCACCAGCCTCTCCACGACCACTCACCGGAAGCGCGAAAGCATGAAGTGTTCAGCCGTGAACTCAGGCACCTTTCCGCAGTGCGCCTGACTGGCTTCGTTGTCGAACCGGAAATGGAGGCCAGCCAAGATGCGACTGTCTGCTTCCTGCTGCGCGAGATCCGAGAAGCCCGCGTAAGAACGAGTTTCAGTGGGCAGGCCGACGCGCGGGTAGGTGACGATAAAAGGAATGTCATCCTCGCCGAAAGCGATCTGCAGCGCGCGCGCCGACGCGGCCGACAAACATGCTGCGTTGCCCGCGTACGATGGATAGGTTGGCGTGTTCACCAGCGGCGTCCATCCTCCATCGGCGGCAGTCTCAGGATTCAGATCCTCGTCTGCGCGGCGGATTGCGGTGACGGGCCGCCACAGGTTGTACGTGAACTTGCTCGTGAACGATGTCTGCAGTCCATCGTGAAGCGCGACCGTCAACAGAACAAACGTGCGCGCGGTGTCGATGAGCGACAGTCCATAACGCTGGGCCACGTCGCCGGCCACTCGGTTCCAGACGTGGATGAAACCGATTTGCGTGGAGACGCCCGCGTGAATCTGTGCCCACAGCGTTTCTTCGGCCGTGCGCGCCGCGCTGTCGACCGATCCAAGCCGCTTGACCTCGTTGAAGTCGACCGCGTACCGTTCGCTTATGAGCGTCGGCGGAGATGGTGGCAAAAACTGCGTCGCCGTTAACATCGCAAATGGAAGCACGTTCGGATAGAAGGTCAGCGACGGAGGGCCGTTCAACGGCGGTGTCGGCTGCCATAAGCCCGGGAACGGGGGCAGCACATAGTTCGCGTCGGGAAGATTGACGGCCGCCGTGGTCGTCGGCCAGCCGTCGTTCTTCCGCCAGTCGAGAACGGCTTTTGCCGCCGCCTGGCCAACGGCGACACCCTGACGCGTGCTTCCGCGCGGCATGCCGGCCAACTGCGAAGCCAGCAGGTCGTCGAACGCCGTCTGCTGTGCCGGATAAATCGCTGCCAGCACGTCTCTCGCCGCGGCGGCGGCCGCCGCTTCAGCAGACGCGCCGTGTGCACCTTTCATCCGCCCGAGATACGGGGTGTAGCGGTCCTCGATGGAGTTGATCGCGTCGAACATCGCGATGTGCATCATCGGAAGCGCACGGAGGTGAATACCGTTCGCTGTTCCGAACTGCGCTTGCAAGGCTTCGTTCCACTGAATGACGACGTTCGGGGTCTGACCAGCGGCGCGCGGTGCGAATGCGTAGAGGAAGATCGTGGTCGCGACGACGATCGTTGAGAATTTCTCCGCTTTCATGACAACCTCCTAGTCCAGTAGCCCGTGGTGAAACTGGTTTCGCCTTACAGGTCGGCGATTCCATGCTCGTGCCGTTCAGTGATCGACTTCGCCGCGTGCGCCCGTCCGCCGGAAATGGCCCCCTCGAGCAGTCGCAGCGTGACATCTGCGACCGCGATTAACGGAACCGAAACGCGGCGGCCGCCGCCATGCTGTCGTACGTGTCTTGCGGGCACAGGCAGGGACTTTCGAATCAGGTGCGACGGTGATCGGGGGGACGCCATACGGCGGCTGCCTTTCTGGCCGGCGGCGCCATCCCCGTAGAAGCGCGGATAGCTCGCGCGCGCGGACGGATCGAGGGACGAGTCAGCGCTGGGTGGTGGCCACGCGCCGTCGCGCCCGTTTCTGCCGCAGCATCCTACCGTACGTGTTCGAGCGTGCACCTTCGACCACGACCACGACCATATGCTGGATCCCGCCACTGTTCTGCTGCGACTCGTCCGGCGCCTCGCACGGAGGTGCGGACCCGCCTCGTGCGCCGCTGCCCGAACGGGCCGATCGGATGCGGTGCTTTGGGTGCTCTCACTGTCGAGGTGACAGGCCGAGAGATGACGCAGCGTCGTGCAGGTATCGAAGCCCTCCGAGAATTACGAGATGCGATCTAGTTTCCCAGAACCGAGAGCGGCGCTGCACGTAGTCATCACGCCCCTTCACGTGATTCGTCTCCGCCAGGCGGGTCCGAGATGGTTAGCCGGCAGATCGACCTGAAACCTTACGCAATCCTCGGTTCTACTGCCGGCCGCTTGAGGGTGAAACAGACGCTGGGAAGTCACCCGCTTAGGCGGGGCAGTATCTGCTCGATGTCGGTGGGAGCAGTTCCGCCGCGCAGACCCAGTTGTAAACGCTAACGACTAACATCAAGACCGATTGGTGTTCTCCAACGGGTCGCCAAACGTCGGGTTACCTGCTGTTAAGGGCAACTGGAAACCGCGGATAGCGTTTCCGGCTCTTGCAGATGCGGCAAGTGCGTGAGGGCAGTCAGAATTCAGCGTCTCCCGCTGCTTGACGCCTCCGTCCAGTTCATCACGACAGCCAGCGCCGAGCTGCTCGGTGGCATTGGCCGGTGCGACGATCAGAAACCGCCGTCCATCCGGCGCCACGGCCCACGGCCAGTAGAATCCGGCGGAGCTCGCATGATCGCGAATGGTCACATTGGTGTCAAACAGCACCTCTGGTTTTTCCGATTCGAATGCGCCGCCGCTCGATCTGACGTTGGCTCTGATGACGGCACGGCCCGTCTGATAGAGCATAAAGAACAGCGCACGGCCGTCTCGCTGCCAGCGGGGGTAGGCGCCGCCGGAAACCGACACCTGCCACTTGCCGGCGCCCCTGGGAAACGGACGGACGTAGACTTCAAATCGTCCGGACTCGTTCGAGTTATCCGCGAACCATCGCCCATCGGGCGACACCTGGCCGCCGCCGTCCTCGGCTGGACTGCGCACCAACTCTGTGGCATGACTCGCTGGTGCGAGCGGCAGGAGCCACAAATCGTTCCTCGTGCGGCTGTCCACTTGCTGATAGATCAGCGCGTTTGAGGTCCAGTTGGTGGGCATGAGCGGTCGGTCCGTGCCCTGCAGTAGCTCCTTTTCTGTGCCCACGCCATTCGCCGCCACCTTGCGAACCCCGAAACGGCGCGACGTTCCCTCACCGCTGTGAGACTTAAACGCCAGAGAGCGCCCGTCTGGAGACCAGACGGGCATTGAGTTGTCCCTCGTGGGATCGAACCTCCGTCGCGAGGCTGTCCCGCTCGACGTGTCGATCGTCCAGATGTCTCCTCCTTGCGGGTTGTGCACGTGCGTCGCCACTCGTGTGCCGTCCGGAGACAGGTCCACGCCGCGATAGTCGGCAGGCGGACCGAGGGTACCCACGTTCGTGCCGCGTTGATCGTTCCAGACCAGCTGCAACGGTCCATCCTTCGTGTCGCCACCGACACCGTAGACGAGCGTTCCCGTTTCCGACAGGGAGACCGTTCGCGCCCAGCGGTTCAGACCGGATGTCGCGATATGGCTGGTGACTGCGACAGGATCGCCGGTCAGGCGCAACCCTTTGAGATCGAGCGGCTGCGCATACAGTGTGCTCTGCCGCACGAACAGCAACTGTCCGGACTTGGGATCGTAGGCCGCCGGTGAATCGGCGACCGTGAGACGTGTCGGCCCTTCCCCATCAATCGACCCGACATAGAGCTCGCCCCGATCGGTCGCTGTCCGTGAATACTGGAAGAAGACGACGTGGCGTCCGTCCGGAAGAAAACTCGGACCACTCTGCTGTACACCAAGCTGCTTCGATTGTGGCCAGAGCGCCGTCGGCTGTCCGCCGCCAGCCGGAATCCGCTGAAGCCTGTCTCCACCGACGACAAGGATCCCGTCCGTGTTCCATGTTCCGAGTGGCGTCCCCACGTACGTGCAGATGACCTCGGGTGTCCCTCCAGTGGTGAGCACCTTCAGCAAACGACCGGGTGATCCGGCGATCGAGAACGCGATGAATCGACTGTCGGGCGACCAGAAGGGCGCCACGGCGCCTTCGGTGCCCGGAAGCGGCTCCGCGGTCAGAGCGCCGATCGGCCGCACAAACAGCAGCTGGGTTCCTGCGTTGTCGCGGCCCGTGAACGCGACTCGTTCGCCGTCCGGCGAGACCGCGCCGCTGGCAATGTCTCGATTGCCCGTCGATGCTTGCGTGGGTGCCACCTGCACACTTCAGGTCACTTTCACGCCCAGTGCTACAGGTTTCCGGGGCGCCTCACTGTTGGTTGACGGGCTCAATGAGGAGGAGGGCGGTGTCAATCTAGTGTCCTGACCGCGTGGTTCGCTGAAGAACGGGCACGGTCTGAAAGTCGAGTGTCCGTTGAGCGAATCGCGCGATGCTGGCGAGGATCTCGTCGGCGGTCTTGGTCCAGACAAACGGTTTCGGTGCGCATGATGCGCGGAGATAAACTCTCGAATCGCGGTCTTCAACTGGGCGACGCTGCGGTGGACACCGCGACGCAGTTGTTTGTTCGTGAGCTCGGCAAACCAGCGTTCCACGAGGTTCAACCACGACCCGTAGGTCGGGGTGAAGTGGACATGAAAGCGCGGCCGCTTCGCGAACCAGTTGCGGATGCGCGGCGTCTTATGCGTCCCGTAGTTATCCATGATCAGATGCACGTCGAGGTGTCGCGGGCACGGCGGCATCGATCGCATCGAGGAACTGCCGGAACTCGGTCGAGCGATGCCGTTGATGAAACTGCGTGACCAATTCACTGGTCTTCACGTTGAGCGCCGCAAACAAGGTGGTCGTGCCGTGCCGCCCGGTCGTCGTGCGTGCGGCGCTCGACTTGTCCCGGCCGCATCGGCAACACCGGTTGGGTACGATCCAAGGCTTGAATCTGCGATTTCTCGTCGACACAGAACACGACGGCGCGCGTCGGTGGCTGCATGTAGAGCCCGACGATGTCCCGCACTTTCTCGATCAGCAACGGATCGATCGACAGCTTGAACGTCGCGGTGCGGTGAAGCTGCAAACCGAAGGCCCGCCAGATCTGTTGAATCGTTGTCCGTCCCAAGCCGCTCGCTTTGGCCATGCCCGGCTGCTCCAGTGCGTCTCGCCCCGGGGCGTCTCTTCGAGCGTCCGCACGATCACGTGCTCCACTTGCGCGTCGGTGACCCGGCGCGGCGACCCGGGCCGGGGCTCGTCACACAACCCGTCCAGGCGCTCGCGACTGAACCGGCCGCGCCATTTGCAGACGGTGACCTCCGACATGCGCAGTCGCCGGGCCACGACCCGGTTGTCGATGCCTTCGGCACACGCGAGGATGATTCGGGCACGACGCGCAAGATGCGGCGCCGTGCGCGAGCGATGGGCCAACGAGTCGAGTTGCACGCGTTCGTCATCCGTGAGAATCAACGCCGCCTTGGGCCGAACCATACTCGCCTCCTTGTAGACGAGTACGACGGGCCCGCGCAGTTGTTTCACAATCTTCGCGGTCACGACACTAGTGTGCCGTGGCGCGTGGGTCGTCGAGAACTCGGCCACCCTGTCACGACTCCTCTTGCTGCAGTCGGGCGGACAGAGAGCGGAAGCTTGGAGAAGTGTCCGCAATGCCTGTGGGCATCGTGCGCCGGAACGCGCTCTGTTTGGTGTAGGATCCGACCGATCAACGGTCGTCAATCGGAAACTGTGGATTGACACACGCGCGTGAAGGCTCGATCCTCGAACGGAAAGCCTATGACGAAACGCTTTTCGAGAGCCGCTCGACGGATTTTGACGGGTCTCCTTGTTCTGGTCACGGTTACGGTCGCCCATGCCGATTTCATCGCGGTTCCGATTGCACTGCAGAATATCGAAGGGAATCTCAGCAATGCGGCTCCGTTCAACACGGGTACGCTACCCTCTGAGCGTTATCAACAAGTGTACGCGGCTTCGGATTTCGGATCTCTTGACGCGCTGCTGATTACGGCGCTCGCGTTTCGACCCGAACACAGCAACCAAACGCCTTTCTCGGTCACGCTTCCCGACATCCAAATCAACCTCTCGACGACAACTCGCCAGCCTGACGATCTATCACCGCTGTTTCTGTCAAACCTCGGAGCCGACGATGCTGTGGTTTTCGCCAGAGGATCTCTCTTGTTGTCTAGCGCGGCTATCGGGCCATATCAAGGACCAAAAGACTTCGATGTCTTGATCAATCTTCAAAATCCATTTATCTATGATCCTGCCAAGGGCAATCTGTTGCTCGACGTTAGAAACTTTCAGGGTGGCAATCTCGGGTTCTCGCTGGACGCTGAAGCGACTGACGGCGACGGCGTTTCGCGCGTGTGGACGAACGGTGACATACCAGGGGGCGTGGACTCTCCCGTGGGCACTACGGCGGCGAATACGTTAAGCACTCTGGGCTTGGTCACCCGCTTCACGGTCACACCTGCGGCGGCTGTCGTGCCTGATGAGCCGTCCACGTTTGTTTTATTGGTTATGGGAATGCTCACCCTGCTGACGAGCGCGGCTTGCGGGTTCTGGAAATTCTGAGGTAATAGCAGCCGTCCGTGTCGGCAGACATCGCCAACTTGCCAGTTCACTTAGCCTTGATGCCGCCCGCCCTCAATTGATTGATCGTCACTCCCCGCAGTACCGGGTCTTTGTCCTTACGGAAGCTGCGAGATCGCCTGGACATAGGCGGCCGTGATCTTGTCTTGGAGGGGCACAAGAAACGCTTCAGGAGGAGCGTCCCGACTACGAAGGCAAACGGAGCACCTGAATAAAAGCTGTGAGCATCGGTGACATCTGTGGCTTCGTACGTCGAGAACAGAGCGGAAACTGCCGCGCGGTCAATGGCCGCACCCCGAGACACCTGGCCGACATATGCGAGAGACTGGCTCACGAAGCTCTGGACATACGACACGTAGAGGTTCCTCGAAGCACTGAGAGTGGCCCCGGTGTTAAGCGTTCCAGCCGCAGCCGCGCTGTGTGCGAGGGCGGTTTCCTGCGAAGCCCAATTCGTACGTGTCTGCGCATGGAGCCCCGCCATGTAATTGGCGATATTCTGCGTTGTCGTGTTTGGCGTCGGTGGCGGCGGCGGTGTTGGTGATGTCGGCGGCGGCGTTGGCGATGTCGGTGGTGCTGGTGATGTCGGTGGCACAGGTGGCGCGGGCGGCGGAGTCGAAGCCGGAGCGCAGTTCCGGTTCGTGCAAGTTAGGCGCACCTCGAAGCATCCGTTCGGCTTGACCTCTGCCGCCCCTCTCCAGGAACCGCCTCGGTCGCTTCGAGCCGTGTACCGAGACGGTTCCAGCCTGCACGGTGGTCACGACGCGGGTGTCCGCGAGCGCCTCACATGATGTCAGGACTTCAGGTTCAAGCAAGCGGCGCCTGGCCCGTCAGGTTTTGTGTCGCGCCGTTCGAGAGTGTCACGGTCGCCGTATATTGCGCTGTCAGGCCGACGGCTGGCGCGGTACCGCTCACGGCCACAGCCGTGACCGTTGGCGTCACAGGGGCAGGGGTGTGGGCGCTGTGGGCGTCGGCGAACGGCCGCCCCCGCAGGCGGCAGCGACACCGACGAAGAGGAAAAACGGGAGCACGAGGGCACGCCGCATCGAATCCCTAAGCGCCGTATTTACGGCGACCGATCCGGCCCTGATTCTGCGAGTCGTCAATGCAACCATCTCCAGACTCAGGATGCGAAAGTGCGCGCGGAAGCAGCTTGCGCCGGGCGTATTGACTGATGGCGCATTGACGTGGCCTGTCGCCCTGGCGGCGGAGATGAGTGCGGTCATCGCTGATCGCGGAGCGCGATGCAGTAGATCGGACTGCCGTTCCGCAGGGCCACGTTGAAGCCCTGGATGCGCCTGGTCCGGTGCAGGTGCCCCAGCGCGGCATGAATCGACTCGCTCGATTCGCCCAGCGCAAGGGCAAGCTCGAACACCTGACATGCCACGCCGTACTTTGACGGATCGGTGGTGTAGCCGGGCTGCGTCACCTGCACGTACGTGGAACGCTCCTGCAGCAACTCCACGATGCGCTCGCCCAGTTGCCGCGCGGAAACCGTGTCGGTCAGCAGGGCCGTCTGTGTCGTTTCCATGCCTCTCTCCTTGTGTGGTGCCTCGCGTGTGGGCGAGTCAGCCCCAAACAGCCTTCGCGGTCATGACCGTGGCCCCTGCGGTTTCACGACGCCGATCTTGTTGACGACCGCGTGCTGCGCGCGGGGGCGCGGTTTGCCCCCCTGCTGCTCGATGTTGACGAGATGCGTGCGCTCCGCGCCCGTCAGCTCGACGGGATACTTGCGGGGCGGGCCGGGCAGACTTGCGCCGGTTGCGACGGGCGGCTTGCTTCTGCGCCGGTGAACCGACGGAGGTTCGGCTGTGATCCGGTGCGACGGCGTGCCGATTCTTTCTCGGGCTCCCTTCGGAATCTGCCACGATGGCGACGTCGTTCTTGGTCACTATCGGATCTCCTGAACGAATTCGGCCTAGATGCACCGCAGGACGGCGCGTCGGGCGGTTGCGAACGCTTCTCACGCGCTTTGATATCTCTCCCGATCAGGATGCGAATCGAGCCGGACACCGGCTCAGGCCGCGAGCGTCAACGCCCGCCCGGTCAGCCAGCTCTGCGGCACCATCCACGCGCCCCGCGTCGTCTGCACGCGGGCGCGGCAGCCGGGGTAGGCGCTGAGCACCGTGCCGCTCATTTGGCCGTGCTTGGGGGAGGTCCACGTCACGGTGGCACCCACGGCCACGCCGCGCTGGGTCGCTGCCCATGCCGCCTGTTGCTCCACCGTCGGGCGCGTCGTGTAGCCGTCGTGCCGCGCGAAGCCGTTGAGCGTCGCATACTCGCGCTCCCACGGGTGCGCCGTCCGGTTAATGCCAGCGGCGTCGAGCGTGTCGAGCAGGCAGGCGTAATAGTGTTGGTTGTGATGGTGATGCGCGTGCGGCGTTCGCACGAAGTCGAGGATGTGCGCGAACTCATGAATCGTGAGGGGCGTCAGCCCCATCGGCGTCGCCGTCGAGAGGTGGATGCCGTAGCGGCCGCCGAGATCGGACGCGCGCCCGCGACTGCTCCAGGTCACGTCGATGTCGGGGGCGATCTGGTAGTGCGCTTTCAGCTGCGTGATGAGCGCCTCGGCGTCGCGCATGGCTTGCAAGGGGGTAGCTCGGTTTCCGTGACTGACGTTTGCGGCGGCCACGGCGAGCTGCTCGCGCACGTTCGCCACCGGTACTCAGGAATGCGACATGGAGCGGGAAACCGGCTCACGTCGCGTGTCACGCCACGCTGACAGCAATCACTGGGATGGACCGCGCGTCCGAGCCTGCCTCGCCACCCTCTAGTCGGCGGGCCCCACGGTGTCCCCGCCTACGCTTGGCATCAATCCGCTAGGGTTCACATAGCATCCGTTATCGGACACAAGATCTCTACTTACAAGGATTTACACAGCCTAAGCCGTTGTGTGGCGCATAGCGAAAGTGGCGATATGCATCGCCGGTTATGCATCGCGAGGCACGTCACTAACCGCCGAGGCCCCCGGTTCGAGAAGACGGGGTCCCTTGGAGATCGATTTACCACTCACGAAGGCCCCCCGGTTATGGGGCCCCATCCGCTGCGTGTGCTGGGCGGTCGTTCTCCGGCAAGGCCGCCAGGACGGGCCCTGAAAATTTTGCGGCGTGCGCGGGATCGGCAGTCGGCGAGGTGGGCCTGAATCGGTTAGAGTCCAGACCTGCGGGTGGGGAGTTGATAAAGGCAGGCAATAAATCAGCCGTCGGCGGTCGAGTTAACCTCAATAAACTGCCGGAATTGGTACAGTTATGGTCGGGGCTACGGCACTACACCGCCTGGCGAGGGCGGATTCCGACGAATAGGGCTGGGTATCTGATCTGGAATCCACGTATGCGCGCACCGCTCGCAGCGGTAATGCGGCTTTTTGGTTTCTAGACTGACGGCGTCAAGGAATCGGCCGGTCGGCTGCTGACAAGCCGGACAGACGGTGACCGATGGCCAGTCACGGAAGGGCATAGGAGACGTTAATGAAGCTGAAGCGTAGCGTACTGCATCTAGCGATTCAATGAGGGAAGCTCGACGAGAGATGGCGAGAGGTGGTCTGGTATGCCGAGAGGTGGCAGGCGGCCAGGCGCGGGACGCAAAAAGGCTTCAAGCTCCCGAGGACCTTGGAGAAGGAGGCCGCGCCCGAATTCACGCGGCAGACCGTACGACGCCCAGTTCGTCCTCGCGCGCTCTTACGGCTTCGAACGCTGGCTCAAGCTGAACGCCGCCGTCGACGCCGTCGCCTCCACGACACTGCATCTTTCCGCCCAACGCGGCGATCTCACGGAGGTACACGAACTTCTCACGCGTCGGCGCGAGCTCGGCCGTGGCGAGATGCGCGCCTGCAAATCGCCGTCCTGAAGCGCGATCTCTCGATGACCAAACTGCTGCTCGAATTCGGAGCCGATCCGGGACGCGGTATATGGACAAGCCCCTACGCGATCGCGCGGGACCGCGGCTACGACGAGATCGTTGACGCGATCCAGGCGGCTCGTACGACGCGCGGAGAACGCGGGCCTCAAGGTCCCACCGAAGCCGCCCGCAAATTAGAGCGGGCCGCGAAGTGCGGCAATGAGGAAGCACTCTGCACCGTACTCGACGAACATCCCGAGCAAGCTAGCGGAGATCACCCAGGCCAACGGCATGACGATGCTCCATCAGGCGGTGTGTCACGGTGCCCTGCTGATCACGAAGTGGCTGCTCGATCACGGCGCGGACGTCAACTGCAAGGCAGCCCTCTCCCTCTATCACGGCGGGACCTTCCTGCCGAACTCGCCGCAAGGATGGACGCCGCTCGACTTTGCCGCAACCGGCCACGGCGGCGACTGGCTCTTCGATACCCCCAAGTTTGAGCGCATCGCAAAGGTTCTCCTCGATCACGGCGCGTACCTTACGACAGCGTCCGCGTGCAGGGGCACGTTGGAGCGCTGCATCAACGCGGCCGAAGCCGCCGTCGTGCTGGACATCTACCAGCGCTACGCGAAGGGCGACGGGTTCAAGCAGATCGCCCACGCGCTGAACGCCCAAGGCGTACCGTCCCCGCGGCCGCAACGCGGCCGACCGGCCGGCTGGGCCCCGGGGACGATTCGCGCTGTGCTGCGGCGACCGATCTACCGGGGCGTCCTCGTGTGGGACATCCTCACGATCAAGGATTCGTACAAACGAGTCGCGAAGAGGCTGAAGTCCGACGGCTACGGTCGATACTACCGTTCCCAGTTCGTGCTGATCAGGAACCTAGATAAGCAGGACGCCTAACCGCACCAGTTTCCCATCCTAGCGAAGCAGCAGCAGTAGGTCTCATCCTAAGAGAAGTTTTTCTTGGGAAAGGTGATCTATGTTGCTTGGTCTTAAAGCCGTCCTACTTCAGCGGCAACTCTCGCAGCGCGCGGTCTCCAGACTCTCCAACGTTCCTGAGAATCGACTGTCGAGCATTTTGAACGGCTGGGTGCATGCCACCGCCGACGAGCGGCGCAAGCTCGCCAACGTGCTGAAGGAGTCGGAGGACGTGCTGTTCAACCGCGGCACGTCTATCGAAATCCGGAGCGCGCGTTAATGGTCCGCGACCTGCCTGCCGACGTGCGCGCGCTCATCGTGCGTCAGCTCGGCGCGGCGCTCACAATGGCGTGGCGCCGGCAACATGTCAATGACTATCGTGACCAACAGCGCGATCCTCGGGAGGTAGTGTCCCGTCAAGTGGTGGAAATTCGGTCGCCTCGTTCGTGAGTTCGAAGACGGCGTGGACACTGCCGAGGCCGTGGACGGAAAAACACCGTCCACCGCCTCTTGGAAAACCCTGAAGAGCGGCTTTCCCACAAGCGCCCACCCCGCGTGTGCCTGCCTTACGCAATCGCGGCCAAGATCTCCTGCGCCGTCGTCGACAGCGTCGGTGTCGTCAGCTGCTTCATCGAGTCGGCGCTGAAGTAACGCCGCTCCGCGACGGTCCATTCATCGTCCTGCTCCAGCAGAATCGCCCACCAACCGAATCACCGCCGCGGGATTCGGGAAGATCCCGACGACGTTCGAGCGGCGCTTGATTTCCTTGTTGAGGCGCTCGAGCGGATTTGTGCTGTGGAGTTGGCGCTGATGCTCCAGGGGCAAATGCCGGTACGCGAGGATGTCCTCGGTGGCGTCTTCGAGCAGCGCCGCGGCACGCGGAAAGCGCGGGCGCAGGCCATCGGCGACCTTGCGGAGCTGCGCGAGCGCCGACGCATGGTCGGGCTGGGCGAAGATGGTCCGGACGATTCGCGGCAATGGCCTCACGCGCGCCCTGGGGACCGAGTCGGCCGTCGAGGCGTGGAAATCCGAGACAGTCGCGCTCGCCCCAAAGTTGACGAAGTAAAGACTGCCCCCATTCGTTCGTGGCCTAGGGTTGGGGGCGCTGGAATGTCTACCAGTGTTGTGCGCCCCAGGCCGTTGGTCTTTTGTTTGGATTGTGGGAGCGGATACGACGGGATGAGCACGCGCGAACTGGCGGATTACTGGGGCTGCCCGCCGGCCAGGATTACGCGCTGGTGTCGGTGCCGGCTATTGCCGGCAACGTTGACGACACACGGCTGGCGGATTCAGCCAGGGGCACGGCGACCGTGGATGGACGGACCTATGGCGCTCCAATGGCGGCGAACGACGCGATCGGGCATGACGAGAGTTGAGCAAGAGAGTCTCGTTTCGAGAATGACTGCCTCGACCGCCGCGACCGTTCACTCATGGCGACCTTTGAGTCAAATCACGGTCATTTCTCGGCAGATGGCCTTTCTGTTAGGCACACGCGGTCCGATCCGATAGAGTCACCTCGGTTAACGGGAGTGAATACCCCGGCACAGGAGGGACTATGAGACTGTTCGGCAAAGGCCACCCGGCGATGATGGCGGCGGTGACTCTGACCACATTGCTGCTACCGCATGCCGCGGGCGCTAAGACGTTCCACTGTGCGGCAGGCGATGTCGCGTGTTTGATCGATTCGATCGACCAGGCTAATTCGAATGGTCGCCCCAAGAATACGATCCAACTGGAAGGAGGTACATACACGATTATCGACGTCAACAACGATGCTGATGGGCCGAATGGCCTCCCTTCCATCACCAGCGTCCTGACGATTGCCGCGTCCCAGGAGCACGCGGACATCGTCCGAGCGGCGGGCGCTCCGGCGTTCCGATTGTTCCATGTGGCAATCGGCGGGCACCTCACCCTCGAAGACGTATCGGTCCGCAACGGCAACGCTTCAGGCGGCGCTGGGGTTCTTAATAGGGGCGAGACAACGATCGCCCGCAGTACCTTTGCCGACAACGTGAGTCGTGCTCTCGAGCAGAGTCGGCGCCATTCTCAATGAAGGCGGTGTGCTGACCGTGACCGACAGTACCTTTACTCGCAATAGCGGAACGGAGCCGTCGCGAACAACCACGGCGTGACGACCGTGTTACGGAGCACATTCGCGAACAATAGCGGTGGCGGGGGAGGGGCTCTCAGCAATACGGACGGTCAGTTGATTCTCACGGACTGTCTCGTCGAACACAATGGAGCATTTGAGGGAAGCGGGTTATTAAGCTCGTCAGGAACGGTACGTATTAGTAAGAGCCGCTTTGCCAATAATGGTGCGACGGATGGCGCTGTCACTCTGTTCGGTGGCACCGCCTCAATCGACGGCACGACGTTTGAGGGCAATCTTGGAGACAGCGCCGGAGCCGTCGTCATTCAAGAGCGTGGAGTGCTCGTGATCACGAACAGCGCGTTCATCGGAAACCGGTCTAGCCCACTACTGGGAGGAACTGGGGCAATTTCTAACCGTGCAAGTTCGGTAGAGGTGACGAATACGACCTTTACTCAAAACGCTACCGAAACCATCGGCAACACCGGTCACTTCTTGCTTACCAACACCACATTCGCCGATTCACTCGCGACTCCGACTGCTGCCGCGGTAACAATCGCGTCCTTCGGTGACGCCGCGGTCATGCTCCTGGCAAACACGATTCTCGTGCACGCTCCCGATCAAACGCGTACCTTTGACTGCACCGGTCGCATCACGTCGCTCGGGAACAACATCATCAGCGACGTGACGGGATGCGACGTGTCGTTCCAGCCTGGCGATCGGACAGGTGACGCCGGATTGGACGCGTTCACAGACGATGGAGTGCCAGGTCATCCGCATTATCCACTCCTGCCGACGAGTCAGGCAGTTAATACAGGGAATGACTCGGTGTGTCCCAAGCGGGATCAGATTGGTACTCCCCGGCGCCACGGCTGTGACATCGGTGCGATAGAGTTTACGGGGAAGAAATAGGCAAGCTCAGTGAGCGATACGAGCCCGCGCGATCAAGCGGCGCTGCTGTTCAACGCGAAGCGGGCAGCGGCCCGTACGCCACGACCCGGCGAAGAAGTCTGGCGGCTGCGGCACGCGAACGGACGGGTGCAGTCGTGCGAGCTACGCGATAACACCCAGGCCGGCGCCGGATGGGACGTCATGTTGCTCGAAAACGGAGAACCGCTGTTCTCGCGCCACTGCGCGGACGAAACCCTCGCGCGCTTCGTCGCGACGAGCACGAAGCAGGATCTGCTACGAACCGGCTGGGCTGACGCCGCCGGCGAGACGGGCAGGGCGTGATGCCCCAACCGGACGAGTGGCTATCGGACGACGCGCACACGGGATGCTTTCGACCCCGCCGTCAGCACGGACCTCGCGTAGTTCGGCCGTTCCGATCCCGCGTGGCTAATGTGAAGTGTGAGTCCGTTCGGTCAGCGTCTTTTCCAAAGACTTCGTGTAGCGGTAGTGCTGCCAAACCCTGTAGGTCAGGTACACCGGGACGAGCGCGAGCGCAACGGCGCCGAGTGAACTAAACATACCTCACCTCATTGACGGGAGCCTCGCCCAGCGTATCAAGGAGATTTGGGTTTGCCAACAAGACAATCGCCTTCTGTATTTGTAATAGCGATTGCCCTGACTGAGGCTGGTCATGTCCATTAAATTGCTGATACGAGAAAAGGCATAAACAGATAGAACTGGAACTGCCGACCATCGTCAATGAGGTGGCTGGCGCGCCTCGAGAGACTTGGTGAGCTTCCACAGAATTTTGGGCATCTCAGTGAGAGATACGAGCCCGCCTCGATCTGGGAACGGAGCGGGAGGCAGATGAGAGGGGCTGCCTGCGTCGTTCAACGCTGGCGTGTCCGCCTCGAGAGGCGGTGCGGTCTGTTCTGCCCCTTCTGCCAAGATGCGCACGCGAAAGGACTCGTAGCACGCCCAGTCAACACGCGCGGCGTAGGAATAAATGTTGTAGAACATCGCGACTTCGTCGGCGGTGAGGGTCACGTCATCATCTCCTTTTGAGGATCATTCGGCGTCATAGGCTCGCAACCCACAACAACCGTTTAGGATCTCGACGATGACTGTAAGCGCTGGTCTGGCCAAAAAAAACTCGACGGTGTCAATTCTCGGCAACGTCGGAGTAACGTGTGGTACGGGATACCACGAGTAGCGAGGAACCGACTAGCGCGACCAACGCCAGCCGGCCCTCTAAACCGTCAACCGGGATAAGCGGTCGGGCGGCCTGCCTGCATTTTCCCATTAGCAGTCAGACCTTCTGGACCTCTCGAGAGGATCACATGCTGGCAGCGGTGTATTGTCGAAAGTCCACAGAACAGTCAGGACTCGCGGACGATCAGAAGTCGGTCGCGAGGCAAATCGAGCACGCGCGGGCGTACGCGAATCGCAAGGGTTGGATGGTGGACGACGCGCACGTCTACGTTGATGACGGGGTCTCCGGCGCCGAGTTTGCGAATCGGCGGGGCTTTGTCCGACTGCTCAACGCGCTGAAACCTCGAGCGCCGTTTCACGTGCTCGTGATGTCCGAAGTCTCGCGACTCGGGCGCGAGCAGATCGAGACCGCGTATGCCCCGAAGCAGTTGTCTGTCGCGGGCGTGCGCTGCTTTAGTTATCTGGAGGATCGCGAAGTCCTGCTCGAGAGCGCAACGGACGAGTTTCTCCTAGGCGCGGTGACGTTCGCGGCGGACCTCGAGCGCGAGAAGGCGCAGCAGCGGACCTATGACGCCATGGCGCGGAAGGCGAAGGCCGGCCATGTGTGCGGCGGAAAAACCTTCGGCTACGACAACATCGACGTGAGAGACGCGAGCGGCCAGCGATCGCACGTGGAGCGACGGATCGACCACATCGAGGCCGCGGCCATCAGGCGGATCTTCCAACTCTCGGCGGAGGGGTACGGACTTCGGTCATGGCCAAGCGGCTCAACGAGGAGGGCGCCTGTCCCCGCGGGCCCAACAAGGGCGCTCGCAATCCTGGGCGCCGACGTCTGTTCGGGAAGTTCTCCATCGCGAACTGTATCGCGGGCAGATCGTGTGGGCGCAAACAGCCAAGCGAGACAAGTGGGGCAGGAAGCGACAGGCCGCCCGGCCGGAGTCCGACTGGATTCGCCGGCCCGCGCCTGCACTCCGCATCGTCAGCGATGACCTCTGGGAGGCCTCGCATCAGCGGTTAGCGGCGGCTCGCTCGCTCTTTATGCAGCATACGGCGGCGGGCCGGCCGGTGGGGCGGCCGGCGGTCGGAAACGTCTCCAAGTATCTGCTGACGAACCTGGCCATCTGTGGCTGCTGTCAAGGCTCCCTCAAGGCGCTCTCGCGCAGTCAGGGCACCAGCCGCAAGTTCTTCTACGGCTGCGCGGGGTATCCGTTCCACGACCTCACGCTCACGGTGACCCACTGCGGCCGGATTTGCTTCAAGAACCGGGAGATCAATCTCAGTCACGTGTTCGCCGGACAGACCGTAGGCGTGACTCAGGTCGGCGACCGCATCTGGCTCGTCACCTTCATGCACTGCGATTTAGGCTATTTTGACGACGCGACGTGCCGGCTGGAGCCGATCGAAAACCCATTCGGCCCGAAAGTGTTCAAGAGGCCGACGTTGGATTGTAAATCCGGCGTCGGCCTCTTTTCGCGTACGGGCTGGCGCCTTTTCGAAAGGAGCAGTCCCGTGCGCCCAATGACCGAGCTCGAATTCAAACGCCGAGGGTTAGACCTTTTCCCAAGAACAGCTCGGCCTCGACCCCGACGTCCGCATCGGGCAGTGGTTCATCACCCTGCTTGAAACAGGCAAGGGCATTCCATCCGAGGACCAGCGACTCCGTTTAGCACGGAAGCTCGGACTCGACCCTGCCGAACTGCTGAAGCCGGTCATCCCGATGGATGACCCGCAGGAGCAGGAGACCGCACGGTGACCCCGCTGGTCAGTGTGCCATGGGCGATGAAGGCGCGGGCCTTTTCTCGATTGAGCGACGGCGCGCCGATTCCGACGATGGAATGTTCGTCGCCGCCGGTGTGCGGCGACTTCAACGTGCGTTCGAACCCTTCGTCCGAGGCCGGGAGAGCATCATCCCGGCTGGCGATACCTCTCGAACCACGACACACCAACAGCGGTCGCGGGCGTGCCGCCGGAGCATAGCCCGCGTCGACAGCCTACGGGTGGGTCGGCGCGGGCACGCGCTCATTCGATCCAACAAGGTTGTGAACGGTCGAGGCAAGGTTGTGAACGGTCGAGGCAAAGTTGTAACGCCAGTCTGCAGGTCTTGCGGCCCCCCCAACACCTAAAGACCACAAACCTCCTTACGTAACAACGAGAAGTGCGCACTGGCGCAAGGCGCACCGAACGGGCAAGCCTCGTGCATGCTCGGCCGCGCCGGGCACCGCAATCGCATCAGCCAGGTCATAACTTTCTTTCCCGCCATGGAGGAGCCGCGTGGTTCGCACCCTGCGTCGACGCTTCGCTTTCTTGTCAGGCATCACGTTCCTCGCGGCAGTTGCGCCAGTGTCAGCGCAGACCATCGTGAATCCAACGGCTGCCACTTTCAGGGCATCTGCATCTCACTCGGCGACCTATTCGGACGGAACACCGGTGGTCAATCACTACGAGATGGACTTCTATTTGAGTGGCGCTTCTGCGCCGATTCAGAGCGTCTCAATTGGCAAGCCGACTCCTGACGGAACCGGTACGATCTATGTCAGTTTGGCATCCCTGTTCGGCACGCCATTAGCGGCGGGGTCGACTTACACTGCGGATGTCGCAGCTGTTGGACCTGGGGGACGCGGCACGAGCTCAATCTCCCCAGACTCGTTTGCCTTCACGAGTTGCACCTTTGGTGTGTCGCAACTCAACGCCGGCATACCGGCCGCAGGGGGAACGGTCCTCGAGTACGTCACGACAAGCCCGGGGTGCGGGTGGACGGCGACCACCAGTGCCATGTGGCTAGGTATTACGAGTGGTGGAACTGGCTCGGGCAACGGCAGCGTGACGATGACGGCCGCCGCCAATTCCGCGCTAACTTCGCGGAGCGCCACGATGAGTGTCGGGGGCCAGACGGTCACGGTGACACAGGCAGCCGCGTGCGGGTACGCGGCGTCGCCCTCCACAGTGAAGATGACGACAACTGGGAGTCCTAGCAGCGTGACGATCACTGCACCTGCGGGCTGTGCTTGGAGCGCGACGAGCAATGCGGCATGGCTGACAGTCGCCGGTGGGCCCGGATCCGGGAATGGATCCATTACTCTCTCCGCGACGCCGAACACTGCAGCGAAAGCACGGACCACGACCGTCACCGTCGGAGGGCAGACTGTGTCGGTCACCGAAGCGGGCAGCAGAGGCAAGAACCGTTAGACGGCCTCGATGACGGCGGGCGTGAGGAGCTGATCGCCCGCCACGGATTTCCCAAATCGATCGGCTGCCGGCATAGCGGCTGGGTGCACGTCCGACGGGAGTTCATTTGGTCGCGCGCGGCCGTCCAGGCGTGGAAAGCCGAGATCCTCGCGCTCGCGGCGAAGTTGCAGTAAGAGACACGGCCCCATTCGTGGGCCGCGAGGTTGGGGCCGGCCGGGCATTCCGGTGTTTGGGCCTCGCGGCCGTGTTTTGTTTTCGATCGTGGGACCGGATATGACGCAAGAGGTTTCGGCATTGCCGGGTCGCCCGTTGGTGCCGGCTACGGTTAGTGCCGGCGACGAAAACGGCGCGCGGCTGGCTGGTCGATCCGACGGCTAGACCGCCGTGGCGAGATGAAAAATCGATGGTGGCGCTGTTTGGAGTGATCACCCCGTAGCGGGAGGCTTTGCAGCCGACGCGACGCTCCTCGTCTTCTTCTAGTAGTGGAAAGCCGCCTAAGCCCAGTGCCAGCGGTAAGGAGAATGGCGATCTCGATAACGATCACAACGATCGCAAGCCAGGCGCCTTTCAATGGGTCTCTTGATCGCGCCAGACCAGCCCACACGTTCGGCAATGGTGCCATCCAATTAAGGGACCGCGCGACAGCGTCTCTGGCGCCAGAACCGCCCCGCAGTCTGGGCACAATTTTGGAGCGGGCGGATTCAGCGGACTGGCGTCTTGAGGTTCTGGACGCATGGCACCACCAAGATGGAGCCGAATTAGTAGCGCACCCAAATACCAAGCGTCTGTCGGGAACCGTACGTTGGCGGCTGCTTTGCGCCTGCGCCGCGCGGCCGTTTGACGCCTCGGTGACAAACAACACCGCGGCTGGACTAATCAGATCGATTGGCGGGCTTCGGGACGGACGTATTCCAGCCGCACTTAGGGCAGCGAAAATAGACGAATTCCTCGACGCGTAGCGCCACAACTGCGGGTTCCCCACAGTTCTCGCACTGAGGGGCTGCTGGGCGATCCAGGTCTCGACGCTCCGGCGGCGCGACGGGTGGGGGACAAGACACTAGCCTGAGTGGTCAAGAACGTAGCACAGCCGTGAGCCTAGGGGAAACACCTGAAGCGTAAGCGGGATTCGAGTGCTGGAACACCGCGCTGCGCCTAAAAGTCTGGGCTACGCGGATCGGCGAGGGTGATTCCTTCCGCAGGTTTTTCCCACGTCTGCTCGCACTCGGGGCAGAAAAACGTCTCGACGCCAAATCGTTCAGAGATGAGGACCGGCTTGAATTCGGGAGACTTGCACGTCCGGCAAGACACGTCGGGGCTGGAGGGTTCGTCCGACGCTGGCATGGCTTGCCTCCATTCCTACGTGTGAGTGCCAGCAATTGAGATGCCGTGGGCTTTCCGTTATGTACGACACCCGTCTACCTTCACTGGCGTTTGTCCCTTCCGCATGAGCTATACAATGAGCGGCCATGAGCGACACATCACCCCGCGATCAAGCTGCGCTGCTGTGGAACGCGAAGAAGGGTGCGGGACGCACGCCACGGCTTGGCGAAGCAGTCTGGCGGCTGCGCTGCCCGGATGGACGCGTGCAGTCTTGCGTTCTGCGCGACGACTCCCGCGCGAGTGCCGGCTGGGATGTGATGGTGTTGCAGGACGACGAGCCGCTGTTTTCGCAGCGTTGTCCGGATGAAGGCCACGCACGCTTCGCGGCGGCGAGTGTGAAGCAGGATCTACTGCGGACCGGCTGGGTGGACGACGTGCCGGCGCGCTGAGCGACCAGTTGACAGGTGAAATCGTGTGAAGGATCCGCGAGGGTTCAAAGCACACCAGAAGGGAGAGCAGCTATGGATGCTGGAGCCTCGAGGACGCCGAGAGAGCCGACGGACGAGATGAAGCGGCTGATTGTGTTTGCGGTAGTTGTCCTCGTCGTATTTCTGCTAGTCCGGTATTTCGGCTTGACGCACGGTCCCGTAATCGTCGGAGGGCAGGGCAGTCGGCTTACGTGAACGCGCTGACTGCCAAAAACTCGTATGACTCAGGAACCGTTCTACTCCCCAAATCGCAAGCCGGCACCCGCGCGGGCATCGAAGCCGGGCGAACTGTTATTCGAGTTTGTTCGAGCCTCCGACAGGGCGCGTATGTTCTGCGAACTGCGGAACCCCGGCGAGGACGTCTGGGGCATTGACGAAATCGTCGGATTGCTCGGAGTCTAAAGACGGCTCACCTGGAGGTAGATTATGCGGAGGTACACGTTCAAGAAGGGCCTTCTCATCGTCATCGCGTATGCCGCACTACTATTGGCCCTCTGGATGATTGGCGTTATCCGGGAAGCACCGCCGCTGATTTCAAACTGACACTACCAGCGTTTGACAGGTCTGACGGTTCCGGCAGAGTAATCGGGAACGCCGGCCGTGTTGGAAGCACGAACCGACGCCCCTAAGTCGTCAACCGGGATAAGCGGTAGGCGGCCTGCCTGCATTCTCCCATAGCAGTCAGACCTTCTGGACCTCTCGAGAGGATCACATGGCTGGCAGCGGTGTATTGTCGAAAGTCCACAGAACAGTCAGGACTCGCGGACGATCAGAAGTCGGTCGCGAGGCAAATCGAGCACGCGCGGGCGTACGCGAATCGCAAGGGTTGGATGGTGGACGACGCGCACGTCTACGTTGATGACGGGGTCTCCGGCGCCGAGTTTGCGAATCGGCCGGGCTTTGTCCGACTGCTCAACGCGCTGAAACCTCGAGCACCGTTTCACGTGCTCGTGATGTCCGAAGTCTCGCGACTCGGGCGCGAGCAGATCGAGACCGCGTATGCCCTGAAGCAGTTGTCTGTCGCGGGGCGTGCGCTGCTTTAGTTATCAGGAGGATCGCGAAGTCCTGCTCGAGAGCGCAACGGACAAGTTTCTCCTAGGCGCGCTGACGTTCGCGGCGGACCTCGAGCGCGAGAAGGCGCAGCAGCGGACCTATGACGCCATGGCGCGGAAGGCGAAGGCCGGCCATGTGACAGGCGGGCGGTTATTCGGCTACGACAACCTCGACGTGAGAGACGCGAGCGGCCGGCGGTCGCACGTCGAGCGGCAGATCAACGAGACGGAGGCCGTTGTCATCCGTCGGATTTTTGCGCTCTCCGTCGAGGGCACGGCGTCAAGGCCATCACGAAAATCCTGAACGCGGAGGGGGCCCCGTCGCCACGGGCCCAGCGAGGCCGGCCGCAGTCCTGGGCGCCGACGTCCGTCCGCGAAGTGCTCTATCGGGATGTCTACCGCGGCGCGATCGCGTGGAATCGAACCCGGAAACGTAACCGATGGGGCGTCCAGAAACAGGCGGCGCGGCCGGCGGAAGTGTGGCTCTCGATTCCGGCGCCGGCCCTCCAGATCATCAGCGCGGAGCTCTGGTCCGCTGCGCACGATCGCATGGAGCGGGCCGGGCGATCTACCTCCGCGGGACGGGCGGGGAGGTGTTCGGCCGGCCGGCGCTCGCCAATCCGTCGAAGTACCTGCTGACGAATCTCGCCCTCTGCGGCACATGCAGCGGCACGTTGCACGTCGTGTCCACGAGCCACGGTGCCAGTCGCAAGCACCTATACGGCTTCTCAGGGTTCCACGAACGAGGCACGTGCCAGAACCGGGCCGACGTCCCGATGCTCGACGCGAACCTCGTCACGGTCGAGACGCTGCTCGACGACGTGCTGGATGACAGCATGGTGTCTGACGCTGTCGATGCGGCGATCACCGTCCTCCGTGGTGATATCGCCGACGACCGCGGCGATCAACTCGATCGGGAACTGGCGGCCGTGAGCCGTGAGCACACGACCCTCATGAAGGCGGTTCAGGATGGCGATTGGCTGTCCGGCCTGCTGGAGGCGCTCAGGGCGCTCGATCGTCGCCGTCAGACCCTGGAGGCAGACCGAGCCGCAATCGTGCAACACAGGGGCATCAACGCGTCTGAGGCGAACCGCGTACGCGACGAGGCTGCTCACGCTGGCGTCGTCCTGGCGCGTCGTGCTGGCCGATGATCCGACGCACGCACGACCGATTGTGTCGTCGCTGCTGAAAAGACGCGTCACGTTCGCGCCGATCGCGCCGAACAGATGGCGGCTGACGGGTGAAGGCACGTTGTCAGGTCTTTTTTCGAGGGAATGGACAGGAAGGACTGGCGTCCCCAACGGGATTCGAACCCGTGTTTTGGCCTTGAAAGGGTGTCACACGTCGCAGCGAATGACGGCGGAAACACTGCTATTCCTGGCCAGAGCAGTCATTTAGCCATCAGATGAATCTCACCCTCTTACACTCTCGCTCACGCTCTGACTATCTCAAGCGCTCACAAAAACGCCCACAGCAAACGGACGCTAGGTCATGAGTAGTCATAAGTAGCGTAGACTCGCTGGACGGCTTCGTGTGGAGTCGCCCTGCGGTCGGATTTCTGACTCGGGGTTGGCTCCTGAATGGGAGCGGTCACATGGACAGCGAGCGCCGCCGGCCGTCCATCTCTCGAACGCGGCGCTGCCTCGTCCTCCTCGGCGGCGTCACGTTGTTCCTGCTCCCAGGCGTGACCATCGCGCAGGGCTTGACCGGCTCCCTCATCGGAACCGTCAGGGACGCACAGGGCGGTGTCCTTTCCGGGGCGGTCGTCCGTGTCGGCTCGCCGGCGCTGATTGGCGGGCCGGCGACGCAAACGACGAACGAGAAGGGCCAACTGCGCTTCCCCGCGCTGCCTCCCGGTCCATACGTGCTCGACATCGAGTTGCCGGGATTCACGACCTATCACGAAGAGGACATCCGCATCGGCGCAGGCGCCACGATCGAGAGAACGGTCGTCCTGAAGCTGGCGGGCCTCGCGGAATCGGTCGTGGTCGAGGGAGCGGGCTCGCGCATCGAAGCACGAGATCCCGGATTCGGGACGCGCTTCGGCCCCGAGGACCTCGAGGCGATCCCGACGCGACGGGCGAGCATGTTCGACTTCATCAGGGCCGCCCCCGGCATTTCGCCGACGTCGCCGGGCGAGCGGCACGGCGACCACGGTGTCGGCGTTCGGCTCCGGCACCAACGAGAATCAGTTCCTCATCGACGGCACGAACTTCACCTGCCCGTGCAACGGCATCGCGCGAGCCGAGCCGGGCATCGACTTCATTCAGGAAATACAGGTCCAGTCCGTCGGGGCGTCCGCCGAGTACGGCAACGTGCAGGGCGCCGTCATCAACGTCGTCACCAGGCAGGGAGGCGAGCGGTTCCTGTATGACGCGTCGTACTACGGGCAGACCGCCGGCCTGACCAGCCAGCCGGTACGGCTGCCTTCACGGATCCAGCCAGCGGGCAAGCGGCTACGAACGTGCCACGTATCGCGACTTCACGACGAACCTCGGCGGTCCTGCGGTTCGCGATCGGCTGTGGTTCTTCGCGGGATACCAGTATCTGCGCGACTACGACAGCCAGCCAGGCAGCGATCCGCAGTTCCCGAGGACCTACGAGCAGGACAAGATCTTCGCGAAGCTCACGTGGCAACTGGCTCCCGGCTGGCAGTTGGTTCAGAGCGTGCACGACGAGTTCTGGGTCAACCCCGAACAACCGACGTTCGTGAAGCCGTTCGAAGCCACGCTGCGTCTGCACGCATCGGTGCCGGCGATCACCTTCGGCCATCTGACGCATACCGTCGTCGGCCAACACCGTGTGGGATGTGCGCGTCGGCCGGTTCGTCTACGCGCGGGAGGACGACCCGAGCACGGGCGATCTGACGACGCCGAGCCGGTTCGACCGTGTGACGGGCGTCACCAGCGGCGCTCCGCCGACGTTCGGCGGCCTGACGCTGATTCGCACGACCGCCAAGGCGACCCTCAGCCACTACCGTCCGCGCTGCTCGGCGCCGATCACCAGTGGAAGATCGGCGGCCAAATCGAAAGGGGCGAGCACCACGGGCCGAGCATCATTCCGACCGGTGTGAGGTTCGTCGACGACAACGGACGGCCGTTTCAGGCCATCTCGAGCGATCCCTCCATGACCGGCGGGTCGTTCATCACCGCCGCGGCGTTCGCGAGCGACGCCATCACGGTGGGGGATCGGCTGACGATCAGCGCCGGCGTGCGGTTCGACCACAGCCGCGCCATCAGTCAGGACCTGCACGCGATCGATTCGACGGGACGCGAAACCGACGCGATCATCGAGGGTCTGGGCACGCTGTACACCTGGAACCTGTGGTCGCCGCGCCTCGGTGTCACGGTGAAGCTCACCGCCGACGGCCGAACGATGCTGCGCGGGAGCTACGGGCGGTTCAGCCAGGGCGTGCTGACCGGAGAGTTCAGCGCCTTCCACCCCGGCGTCACGCCGATCACGACCACGGCGTTCGATCCGGCGACCGGCGGCTACACACGCCTCGTCTCGGTCGTCGATCCAAGACGAACCTGCTGCTCGATTCCGGCATGCGCGCACCGCACACCGACGAGTACTCGATTGGCGTGGATCGCGAAGTCGGTCGCCGGCTGGCCGTGGCGATCGCCTACGTCCGCAAGGACGGCGCCAACTTCATCGGATGGACGGACGTCGGCGGTCAGTATCGTGAGAGACGCGGACCGCTGCCCGACGGCCGCACCGTACCCGTGTTCGAGCTCGTCAACGCCACGGCCGATCGGCGCTTTCTGCTGACGAATCCCGACGGCTACTCCATGACGTACAACGGCCTCGTGATGGCCGTCGAGAAGCGCCGATCCAACGGCTGGCAGGCGTTTGGCTCCTACACGTTGTCGAGAGCCTCGGGCTGCAGGCGTCCAGCGGGACGACGGCGGCGGGCGCGCAGAGTCAGCACCGTGGCGCCTCCCCAACCTGCCGTTCGGGCGCGATCCCAACGATCTCACCAACGCGCGCGGCCGGCTGCCAAACGATCGCCCGCACATGTTCCGCGCGATGGGCACCGTCGACGTGCCGACGGACCGGCCTCGTGGTCGCCGCCAATCTGCAGTATCTTCAGCGGCAAGCCGTGGGCGAGCGACGGCGCAGGTCGCGCTGCCGCAGGGCGACCAGCGCGTGCTGCTCGAGCCGCGCGGCTCGCGCCGGCTGTCGTCGCAGTCGCTGCTCGATGTGCGGGTGTCGAGGACGATCCGCTTCGGCGCCGCGAGCACGTGTCGAGCTGCTGGTCGACGTGCTCAACGCGCTCAACGACACGGCGGAAGAGAGCCTGGCGACGGACAATCTGTTCAGCCCGAACTTCGGTCAGCCGACGTCCTTCATGGACCCGCGCCGCGCGATGGTCGGCGTGAGGTTGAACCTGGGCCGAGTAGACCGAGGTCGGGCTTACTTTCGGCAGATCGATCAGGACGATATTCGAGTTCTGCCGCGAGCGGTCGAACACGATGTATTTCCCGTCAGGTGTGATGTCGAACGTCCGGAGGGTGCCCTGATTGCTGAGGCGAGTGAGCTGACGGGATTGTCTTCGTGGCGAAATCGAGCAGCCAGAAGTCCAGCCCCTGAATGCGCGGCAAGTACACCAAGCCCGATCCGTCGGGCAGGAAGCGATAGCCGCCGGGCGGACCAATACCGTCGGCAACTCGACGGCGTCCCATCCGGTCGCACTCCAAGGATTGCGACCTGGCCGACGACCGACCGGCCGGCATAGACGATCAGCTTGCCGTTCGGCGACCAGATCGGATTGACGGCCTGACCGGCGACGAGCCGCACGGGTCGCACCGCCTCCTTCACGGGAATCTTGAACAGTGCCGGACCCTGCGCGTCGCGCCCGCCTGTCACGATCCACGTCCCATCCGGCGACCAGTCCGCGGTCGCCCTGGCCGGACGCTCCTTCGACTTCGATGGACGGCGCGAACGGCTGCGCGTTCGTGCCGTCCGCCGACATGATCGACAGATGCCGTTTCCCCTCGTGTCTGACGACGACGACCACGCGGCTGCCGTCCGGCGACACAGCGGGCGGTTCGGACAGCGCGCCGTCCGCCTCGCTCCGAACTTCCGACGCCTGTCCGTCCTGGACCTTCCAGAGGCCGTCGCCCGTCCCGCGGGCGGACAGATAAAACAACGACGCTGCCGCCGAAGCGCGGCGCCAGCGCCCGACCGGTCGGCACCGGCAGCGGGTAGGGTTGCGCGTCGCGCTCGTCGGCGAGCCGATCGAGCAGCGGCACGCGCCACAGGCTCGCGCTGGGGTTGGCGACGGTGGCGACCACGCGCCGCCCGTCGCGGCTGGCCGACACCGACGTGTATTGATCGACGCCCGACTGCACCCGGCGTGTCACCTTGCGGTCGACGTCGAGCGCCCACAGCCACGGCCCGGACCGGTCCTCCGCGCGCGCCACGTAGAGCAGCGTGCGCGCGTCGAGCGGCGCCAGGAAATTCACGGCCGCGTGCTGCTGGGTCAGCTGCTCCGGCGTGCCGCCCGAGGATCGAAGGCGCCACACGTCCATCGTTCGTCTCGTCCTGCGGTTCCGATCCGCGGACGAAGTAGATCCACTGGCCGTCTGGTGACCAGACCGGATTGATGTTCTTCGAGTACGCCGGCGCGAGGATTTGGCGCGCGTCTGCGCCGGTGCGATCGGCGATCAACATCGGATCGTCGCGATTGGGTTTGTAGACGTAGACGACGCTGCTGTCGTCTGGAGACCAGGCGGGGGTGTTGGCGCCCTCGACGAGGAACGCCCGCGGCGTGCCGCCTGTCAGGGCCATGCAGCATCAATGGCTTTCCGTCGCCGGGATTGAACCAGATCTCCGACCTCTCCCGAAAAGCCGAGCTTTCGCACGATGAACCCGCTGGCAGCCAACGGTGGGAAGTTTCGGGGTCAACGCCGCCGACCTGCTCCGTGAGCGGCTGGCGGCACCGGTGACCGAGGCGCCGCTGTCGGAGTTCACCGCCGACCTCGTCATGGGCGTCGTCGAGCACTGGGGACAGGTCGACGAGCTCATCGCGACCTACTCCCAGGGCTGGACGCTCAAGCGGATGCCGGCCGTCGACCGCGCGATCCTGCGCCTGGGCGCGTACGAGGTGCTCTTCTCCACCGACGTGCCCGAGCCGGTCGCGATCAGCGAGTGGGTGGGCCTGGCGACCGAGCTGTCCACCGACGACAGCCCCCGCTTCGTCAACGGGTTGCTCGCCCGGCTGGCCGAGGTCAAGCCGACCCTCGCCTGACGCTGACGCTGCCTGCCCCTGGCGCCGACGGCTCAGCGGGGGCGACGCAGCGGCTTGCGCCGCCCGGTGGCGGCGCCCATCAGCCATTCCACCGGTCCGGTGCCGACGAAGCGCCACCAGAGGTAGCCGACGGCCAGGGTGCCCGGCACGATCACCAGCCATCCGAGGAGGTCGTTCTCGGCCGGCCACACGCCGCCCGGCGCCCAGAGAGCCAGCATGGCGACGTGCAGCACGTACAGGCTCAGCGCGAGGGTTCCCACCGCGCGCAAGGGCTCGAAGACAGCTGCCACGACCCGCGTGGGGCCGGGGGAGCGAACGCCGGCGAGCACCACGACGACGACGTAGGTGAGGAAGACCAGGCCGACGTCGTGCAGCGTGTCGGGGTAGCTCCCGGACGAGACGTCGGTAGCCAGCTGACCGCGCTCGAGGGCCGGCCTGACGAGCCACGCGAGCGGCGCGACCGCGAGCATCGTCCAGAGCAGCGCGTCACGGCGGAAGCCGTGCCGGAGCAGGAGGGCTCCCAGGAGGAAGAACGGCAGCAGGTTCGTCAGGCGGTAGTGCGTGCTGAGCACGACCCACTGGGCGAGGGTCGATGCCGGGCCATCGGGGTCGGAGTAGGCCCAGCCGAGGTTCGACCGAGCCCACTCGTTCACCGGCGCACCCAGGGCGACGACCGCCGCCGTCACGACCACGAGCCACCGCGTGGACAGCAGCAGGAGCGGTGCGCCGACGACGAGCAGGACGCCGAGGTGGCTGAGCACGATGGCGACCCACGAGCCCCACTCGGTCATCCACAGGCCGAGCGCGATGAGCAGCAGTCCCCTCACGACCTGCTGGAACAGCATCTGCCCCCGTTGGGCCCGGGCGGTGCGCTGGGTCACGATCTGCGCGGACATCCCCATGACGAGGGCGAACAGCGGCGACGCGACGTCGTTGATGTTGTACATGAGGAAGTTCAGGGCGCTCGGGGCCCCGGGGAGGAACGGCACGGCGTGCGCGATGAGCATGGCGAGGATCGCCACACCACGGAGCACGTCGGGCACGACGATCCGCGGACCGCCCACCGCGCCCGACTGCGGGGACACGGAGGGAGCTCGCGACTCCCGGGTCGTGCTCACCCCCACATCATCGCGCCGAGACCCCGCGCGCGGGCAGGGATCACCGCACCCGCCTCGCCGAGAGCCGGACCGCGGCTCACTCCTCGAGGCGGAAGCCGAGCTTCAGTCCCACCTGGTAGTGCGCGATCACGCCCTCCTCGAGGTGGCCACGGATCTCGGTCACCTCGAACCAGTCCAGACCACGCACCGTCGTCGACGCCCGTGCCACCGCCGACGAGATGGCCTCCTCGATCGAGGTGGTCGACGTGCCGACGACCTCGCTGATGCCGTACGTGTGTGCCATGGCGCCCACCTTCCGTGCGAGGGGCACCCCGTCGGTGCCCACGTCCGTGATGATCCTCGGACCGGCCGCGCTCGGCCAGCCCTGCGTCGGGTGACCGCGGCATACTGCCTCGGATGACGACCACTCGTCTCGCCCGGCTCGAGGACCTCGCGTTCCTCGCCGGTATCGAGGATGCCGGTGACACCCTCTTCGCCGAGCGGTTCGGTGGGGTCGACTGGCCGGCCGCGTCGACGGGGGAGGAGCGGGCCGCCGAGCCCGGCATCCTCCTCGTGGCGGTCGACGACGACGGGACGGTCATCGGGTTCACCCACGTCCTCGACCTCGACGGGCACTGGCACCTCGAGCAGATCGCGGTCGACCCGGCGCACGGGCGTCGCGGGGTCGGCGGTGAGCTTCTCGAGGCCACCCACGCCGAGCTGGCCCGTCGCGGCGGTCGCGAGGTCACCCTGATGACCTACGCCGACGTTCCGTGGAACGGGCCGTTCTACGCCCGGCACGGGTACGTCGAGCTCGACGAGCTGCCCGCGAGGCTGGAGCCGATGCGCGAGAGCGAGGAGCGGTTCGGGATGGCACGCCACGGACGCAGGGTCGTGATGGTGCGGAACCTGGCAACCTGAGGGTTCGCTGAGAGCGGGGTTGGGGACGCAGGCGCGGGGGTAGGACATCCGATGCCCGCAACACTCAAACGAAAGGAGAACGCCATGGCCACCCGTACCTGGGATGCCTGGAACTATCGGGAGAGCGCTGAGGTGTCGTCACGCGGCAAGGACCTGACGGGCTTCTCCGTGGAGGCCGTCGACGGTTCGATCGGCAAGATCGACAAGGCCACCCTCGACGTCGGCAGCAGCTATGTCGTCGTCGACACCGGCCCGTGGATCTTCGGCCGGAAGGTGATGCTTCCGGCCGGCACGATCGACCGGGTCGACTGGAACGACGAGAAGGTCTACGTGGACCGGACCAAGGACCAGATCAAGGACTCCCCGGAGTTCGACGACTCGACCATGTCCGACGACGCGGAGTACCGAGACCGCCTGGGCACGTACTACGGCGACACGTACGACCGCGGCGCGCTCTGAGGCAGCCCGCACCCGCTGTAGGACACCGCAGCCCCGGTGGCGAGGCAACCCCTCGTCACCGGGGCTGCGTCATGCGTGAATCCGAGCGCGCGGAGCGCGACCCGACGAATCAGGCGCCGGCGGCGGCGAAGACCACCTCGGGCCACGGCGAGCTGGCCAGCCAGCGGCGGCGGGCCTCGGCGTCGGCGTCCTTCGGGGGGAACAGCGGCTGCACGCCGGGTGCGGGGGAGGCACCGGCGGAGGGGGCGGACGCGTCGGCACACAGCGCGCCACGGGGGTCGGTCGTGGTGGTGGTCTGCACGGTGGGCCTCCTTCGCGGCGCGCTGTGGTGCGGGTGTGGTGGTGCGATCGAGCCACCATTGCATCACGCCATGTTTGGGGATGTATAGACCTGCGTTATGGAATTCTCGCGATCTGGACCCCGCGGCTCGCCCTGGCGTCCGCACCGCGAGCCGGCTCCGAGGCGGAGGCGTCGACCCCGTAGAGTGGGCACCGCAGTCCGACATCCTTTAACGACCTGTCCCGTGAGGCAGGGAAGGAGGTCCGCGTCTTGACGCGCGCCGACACCACCGTGCCCCCCGGCCATCCCCTCGACCCGTCCGGTCGTACCGTGCTCTCCGCGAGCGACGTGTCCCGGGCGCTGCGTCGCATCGCGCACGAGATCCTCGAGCACAACAAGGGTGCCGACCACCTCGTCCTGCTCGGCATCCCCAGCCGCGGCGTCGAGCTGGCCCACCGCCTCGCCGACCTGGTCCGTGAGGTCGAGGGCACCGAGGTGCCCGTCGGGAGCCTCGACATCACGATGCACCGCGACGACCTGCGCCACCAGCCCACCCGGGCGCCGATGCACACCACGATCCCGCCGGGCGGTATCGACGACAAGGTCGTCGTGCTCGTCGACGACGTGCTCTACTCCGGGCGCACCATCCGGGCCGCCCTCGACGCCCTGTCCGACCTCGGTCGTCCGCGCGCCGTGCGGCTGGCCGTGCTCGTCGACCGGGGTCACCGCGAGCTGCCGATCCGGGCCGACCACGTCGGCAAGAACCTCCCGACCAGCCACAGCGAGAAGGTGCAGGTGCGCCTGGCCGGCCACGACGGCGGCGAGGACGTCGTGCGCATCGCCGGGGGTGACGCCCGATGAACCGCCACCTGCTCTCCAGTGCCGACCTGACCCGCGACGACGTGCGGATGCTGCTCGCGACGGCATCCGAGATGCACGAGGTGCAGCACCGCGACGTCAAGAAGCTGCCCACCCTGCGCGGCCGCACCGTCATCAACCTCTTCTTCGAGGACTCCACCCGCACCCGGTCCAGCTTCGAGATCGCCGGCAAGTGGATGTCGGCCGACACGATCAACATCACCGGCAAGGGCTCCTCGGCCAGCAAGGGCGAGTCGTTGCGCGACACGGTGCGCACCATCGACGCGATGTCGGTCGACGCCATCGTCATCCGGCACATGGCCAGCGGGGCCGCGCACCAGGTGTCGCAGTGGGTCGACGCGAGCGTCATCAACGCCGGTGACGGCACCCACGAGCACCCGACCCAGGCCCTGCTCGACGCCTACACGATCGAGCAGCGGCTCGGCGACCTCGACGGGGCGCGGGTCGCCATCGTCGGCGACCTCACCCACAGCCGGGTCTTCCGCTCCAACGCCATCACGCTGCGCACCCTCGGTGCGCACGTCACCCTGGTCGCGCCGCCCACGCTGATGCCGAGCGGCATCGCCTCGTGGGCGGCCGCCGACGGCCTGGAGCTCACCGACGACCTCGACGCCGTGCTCGCCTCCGGCCCGGATGCCGTGATGATGCTGCGCGTCCAGCGCGAGCGGATGAGCGGCGGCTTCTTCCCGACCGCCCGCGAGTACACCGTGGGCTTCGGCCTGACCCGTGAGCGGCTTCGGGCGCTCTCCGACGCGAACCCGGAGGCCGTCATCTGCCACCCCGGCCCGATGAACCGCGGCCTCGAGATCAGCGCCGACGCCGCCGACGCCGCCCAGAGCCTCGTGCTCGACCAGGTCTCCGCAGGGGTGGCGGTGCGGATGTCCGTCCTCTACCACCTGCTCGCGGGAGAGGGGGCGGTCGCGTGAGCACCGTGCTCCTCACCGGGCCCACCTGGTACTCGGCCGACGGCACCGCCCAGCGCGGCGACGTGCTCCTGCGCGACGGCGTGGTCGCCGAGGTCGGCACCGTCGACGCCCCCACGGACGCCGAGCGGGTGGATGCCGACGGGCTGACCCTGCTGCCCGGGTTCGTCGACCTGCACACCCACCTGCGCGAGCCGGGCCGCGAGGACGTCGAGACGATCGACTCCGGCTCGCGCGCGGCGGCGGTCGGTGGCTACACGGCCGTGCTCGCCATGGCCAACACCACCCCGGTCACCGACACCGCCGAAGCAGCCGAGCGGATCCTCGACCTCGGCCGCGCGGCCGGGCTCGTCGACGTCGTGCCGGTCGGCGCGGTCACCAAGGGCCTGGCCGGAGCCGAGCTGGCCGAGCTCGGGCTGATGCACCGCTCCCGCGCCGGCGTGAAGGTCTTCTCCGACGACGGCCACTGCGTCGCCGACGGCCGGGTCATGCGCCGGGCGCTGGAGTACGTGCGGGCCTTCGACGGCGTGGTCTCCCAGCACAGCCAGGACCCCGCCCTCGCCGGCCCGCAGGCCTGCTGCCACGAGGGTGAGCTCTCCGGGCGGCTGGGTCTGCCGGGCTGGCCGCCGGTCGCCGAGGCGAGCATCATCGCCCGCGACGCCCTGCTCGCCGAGCACACCCGCAGCCGGGTGCACGTCGCCCACGTCAGCACCGCCGAGGGCCTGGACGTCGTGCGCTGGGCCAAGGCACGCGGCATCGCGATGACGGCCGAGGTGACCCCGCACCACCTCGCGCTGGGCACCGAGCTGCTCACCGGCTACGACCCGGTGTTCAAGGTCAACCCGCCGCTGCGGCCCAGCGAGGACCGCGAGGCGCTCGTCGAGGGGCTGCTCGACGGCACCATCGACGCCGTCGCCACCGACCACGCCCCCCACGCCCGCCACGACAAGGAGCACGCCTTCGTCGACGCGGCGTTCGGCATGCTCGGCCTGGAGACCGCCTTCGCCGTCGTGCACGACCTGCTCGTCGCCGACGGCCGGCTCGGGTGGGCCGACCTCGCCCGGCTGATGTCCACCGGTCCGGCCCGGATCGCGGGCCTGGCCGACCACGGCCACCCGGTCGCGGCCGGAGCCCCCGCCAACCTGGTGCTCGTCGACCCCACCGCCACGGTCAGCGTCGACCGCAACACCTCGCAGTCCCTGTCCCGCAACACCCCGTGGCACGGCCAGGCCCTCACCGGCGCCGTCCACACCACGATCCTGCGCGGCCGCGTCACGGCCCGTGGAGGGGAGCCCACCGCATGCTGACCACCCGCGAGCCCGCCGTCCTGGTCCTCGAGGACGGCCGCACCTTCACCGGCCGCGCCTACGGCCACCGGGGCTCGACCGTCGGCGAGGCGGTCTTCTCCACCGGGATGACCGGCTACCAGGAGACCCTCACCGACCCCAGCTACCACCGCCAGGTCGTCGTCATGACCGCGCCGCACGTCGGCAACACCGGCTGGAACGACGAGGACGACGAGTCGGGCCGGATCTGGGTCGCCGGCTACGTCGTGCGCGACCCCGCCCTGCGCCCGAGCAACTGGCGCTCGCGCCGGTCGCTCGAGGACGAGCTCGACACCCAGGGCGTCGTCGGCATCTGCGAGCTCGACACCCGCGCGCTCACCCGTCACCTGCGCGAGCGCGGCGCCATGCGGGTCGGCATCTTCTCCGGGGATGCCGCGAGCGCGCCGCGCGAGCGGCTGCTCACCCAGGTCATCGACTCGCCGCCGATGGCCGGGGCGTCGCTGGCCGAGCAGGTCGCGACCGACACGGCCTACGTCGTGCCGGCGGTGGGCGAGAAGCGCTTCACCGTGGCCGTGGTCGACCTCGGCATCAAGGCCATGACGCCGCAGATGATGGCCGAGCGAGGCATCGACGTGCACGTGCTGCCGGCCACGGCCACGATCGGCGACGTGCGTTCCCTCGAGCCCGACGGCGTCTTCTTCTCCAACGGCCCGGGCGACCCGGCGACCGCCGAGGTGCAGGCCGAGCTGCTGCGCGAGGTGCTCGGTGACGGCACGCCCTACTTCGGCATCTGCTTCGGCAACCAGATCCTCGGCAAGGCCCTCGGCTTCGGCACCTACAAGCTGAAGTACGGCCACCGCGGCATCAACCAGCCGGTCATGGACCGCACCACCGGCAAGGTCGAGGTCACCGCCCACAACCACGGCTTCGCCGTCGACGCCCCGCTCGACGGTGACACCGAGACGCCCTACGGCACGGCCTCGGTCAGCCACGTCTGCCTCAACGACGACGTCGTCGAGGGCCTCGAGGTCAAGCGCGACGGGCGGCTGGTCGCCTTCTCGGTGCAGTACCACCCCGAGGCGGCGGCCGGCCCGCACGACGCCGCCTACCTGTTCGACCGCTTCGTCGACCTGATGGCCGGCACCCGAACGTCCGACACCACGCAGGAAGGGGTGCGCGCCTGATGCCCAAGCGCGAGGACATCAAGAGCGTGCTGGTCATCGGCTCGGGCCCGATCGTCATCGGCCAGGCCTGCGAGTTCGACTACTCCGGAACCCAGGCCTGCCGGGTGCTGCGCGAGGAGGGCATCCGGGTCATCCTGGTCAACTCCAACCCGGCCACGATCATGACCGACCCGGAGTTCGCCGACGCCACCTACGTCGAGCCGATCACCCCCGAGATCGTCGAGAAGATCATCGCCAAGGAGCGCCCCGACGCGGTGCTCGCGACCCTGGGCGGCCAGACCGCGCTCAACTGCGCGATGGAGCTGCACGAGCGCGGCATCCTCGAGAAGTACGACTGCCCGCTCATCGGCGCCAACGTCGAGGCGATCATGCTCGGCGAGGACCGCGAGAAGTTCAAGGGCGTCGTCGAGCGCTGTGGAGCGGAGTCGGCCCGTTCGTTCATCTGCCACTCGATGGACGAGGTCCTCGTGGCGGCGGCCGACCTCGGCTACCCCGTGGTCGTGCGGCCCTCGTTCACGATGGGCGGGCTCGGCTCGGGCTTCGCGCACGACGAGGAGGAGCTGCGCCGCATCGCCGGCGCCGGGCTGCAGTACTCCCCGGTCACCGAGGTGCTCCTCGAGGAGTCGATCCTGGGCTGGAAGGAGTACGAGCTCGAGGTCATGCGCGACCACGCCGACAACGTCGTGGTGGTCTGCTCGATCGAGAACCTCGACCCGATGGGCGTGCACACCGGCGACTCGATCACCGTCGCACCGGCCCTCACCCTCACCGACCGCGAGTACCAGCGGCTGCGTGACATCGGCATCGCGATCATCCGCGAGGTCGGGGTCGACACCGGCGGCTGCAACATCCAGTTCGCGGTCAACCCCGCCGACGGCCGGATCATCGTCATCGAGATGAACCCGCGGGTCTCGCGCTCGTCGGCGCTGGCCTCCAAGGCGACCGGCTTCCCGATCGCCAAGATCGCCGCGAAGATGGCGATCGGCTACACCCTCGACGAGGTGCCCAACGACATCACCCGCGAGACCCCGGCGTCCTTCGAGCCGACGCTCGACTACGTCGTCGTCAAGGTGCCGCGGTTCGCGTTCGAGAAGTTCCCGGCCGCCGACGACACCCTCACCACGACGATGAAGTCGGTCGGCGAGGCCATGTCGATCGGGCGCTCGTTCACCGAGGCGCTGCAGAAGGCGCTGCGCTCCCTCGAGAAGAAGGGCAGCAGCTTCCACTGGGACGGCGAGCGGCCCACCACCGACGAGGCGCGCGCGACCCTCGACGTCGCCCGCCGCCCCACCGACGGCCGGATCGTGCTCGTGCAGCAGGCGCTGCGTGGCCGGCTCTCGGTCGAGGAGGTGCACGAGGCCACCGGCATCGACCCGTGGTTCCTCGACCAGATGGCGCTCATCGAGGACGTCGCGGATGCCGTCGTCGACGCCCCCGCCCTGACCCCCGAGCTGCTCCGGCTGGCCAAGCGGCACGGTTTCAGCGACGCCCAGATCGCGTCCCTGCGCCGGATGCCGGAGGCGGTCGTGCGCGGGGTCCGCCACGCCCTCGGCGTGCGCCCGGTCTACAAGACGGTCGACACCTGCGCGGCCGAGTTCGCCGCGCTGACGCCGTACCACTACAGCACCTACGACGAGGAGACCGAGGTCGCGCCGCGCGAGCGCCCGGCGGTGCTCATCCTCGGCTCCGGCCCGAACCGGATCGGCCAGGGCGTCGAGTTCGACTACTCCTGCGTGCACGCCAGCTTCGCCCTGCGCGACGCCGGCTACGACACGGTGATGGTCAACTGCAACCCCGAGACGGTCTCGACCGACTACGACACCAGCAGCCGGCTCTACTTCGAGCCGCTCACCCTCGAGGACGTGCTCGAGGTGGTGCACGCCGAGAGCCTCGCCGGGCCGATCGCCGGCGTCATCGTGCAGCTCGGCGGGCAGACCCCCCTCGGGCTGGCCAAGGCGCTCAAGGCCGAGGGCGTGCCGATCGTCGGCACCTCGCCCGAGGCCATCGACCTCGCCGAGGACCGCGGCGCCTTCGGCCGGGTGCTGCACGACGCCAACCTGCCGGCGCCCAAGCACGGCACCGCCTACAGCGCACCCGAGGCGGTCGAGATCGCCCACGAGATCGGCTACCCCGTGCTGGTGCGGCCGTCGTACGTGCTCGGTGGCCGTGGCATGGAGATCGTCTACGACGACGAGACCCTGTCCGGCTACGTCGAGCGCGCCACGATCGCGAGCCCCGACCACCCGGTGCTCGTCGACCGCTTCCTCGACGACGCCATCGAGATCGACGTCGACGTGCTCTACGACGGCACCGAGATGTACCTCGGCGGGATCATGGAGCACATCGAGGAGGCCGGCATCCACTCCGGCGACTCGTCCTGCACCCTGCCGCCGGTCACGCTCGGCGCCGGTGAGCTCGACCGGGTGCGCGAGTCGACCCTCAAGCTGGCCCAGGGCATCGGGGTGCGCGGCCTGATGAACGTGCAGTTCGCCCTGGCCCAGGACATCCTCTACGTGCTCGAGGCCAACCCCCGGGCGTCGCGGACGGTGCCGTTCGTCGCCAAGGCGACTGGCGTGCCGCTGGCCAACGCCGCCGCCCGCATCATGATGGGCACGACCATCGCCGAGCTGCGCGCCGAGGGCGTGCTGCCCGCGCACACCGACGGTGGCCGGATGCCGGTGCACGCCCCGATGTCGGTCAAGGAGGCCGTGCTGCCGTTCAAGCGGTTCCGCACCAAGGAGGGGCTGGTCGTCGACAGCCTGCTCGGCCCGGAGATGCGCTCCACCGGTGAGGTCATGGGTATCGACACCGACTTCGGTCGGGCCTTCGCCAAGGCCCAGCTCGGCGCCATCAGCGGGCTGCCCACCAAGGGAACGGTGTTCGTGTCGGTGGCCAACCGTGACAAGCGGGCCATCATCTTCCCGGTCAAGCGACTGGTCGACCTGGGCTTCCGGATCGTCTCGACGTCCGGCACCGCAGACGTGTTGCGGCGCAACTCGATCGAGGCCGAGGTGGTGCTCAAGCACGCCGAGCGTGGCGCGGAGGGGCGCTCGATCGTCGACTGGATCAACGCCGGCGAGATCGACATGGTCGTCAACAGCCCGAGCGGCCCGAGCGCGTCCGCGCGGGCCGACGGCTACGCCATCCGCGCGGCGACCACGGCGATGGACAAGCCGATCATCACCACCGTGCAGCAGCTCGCGGCGGCGGTCCAGGCGATCGAGGCCGTCATCACCGGTGACCTCGACGTCACCTCGCTGCAGGACCACGCGGCCGCCCTCGACCTCTACGGCGTGGAGGCCACGGCGTGAGCGGGGTCGTCCAGGTCAGTGGTGAGCTGATCGCCACCCGCCGGGTCGGCGCCTACCACCACCTCACCCTGGTCGCGCCCGGCGTGGCCGAGCTGGCCCGCCCCGGGCAGTTCGTCGCGCTGGCCGTCGGCGGGCCGACCTCGGCGAACCTGCTGCGGCGCTGCTTCTCGATCCACAAGGTCAAGCCGTCGGGCACCTACGGCGGCACCGTCGACGTCGTCGTCGCCGCGCACGGCCCGGGCACGGTGTGGCTCACCGGCCTGCGCGCCCACGACCCGGTCGACGTCGTCGGACCGCTCGGGCGGCCGTTCCCGCTGCCCGCGGAGCCGGTGGCCTGCGTGCTGGTGGGCGGCGGCTACGGGTCGGCGCCGCTGTTCTGGCTGGCCGAGGCGCTGCGCGAGCGCGGCTGCCACGTCGAGATGGTGCTCGGCGCGGCCTCGGAGGACCGCCTGTTCGGGGTCGTCGAGGCCCGGCGCACCGCCGACGGCGTCACCGTCACGACCGACGACGGCTCCTCAGGGCGCCGCGGCTGGGTGAGCGACGTCCTCGGCGACGTCATCGAGCGCACCTCGGCGAGCGTCGTCTACGGCTGCGGCCCGATGGCGATGCTGCGCTCGGTCACCGAC